>CAWCXD010000001.1:0-238588 GCA_963799475.1 uncultured Alphaproteobacteria bacterium
GGAGGGGTCCGGGTGATAGTTAGGATTTGACGGAATTCTCCACTACTCGTCCACAGGGTCGTGGCCCGACTTTCTCCGTAAGAAAATACGGTAAATCGACGCCGATCCGTGCGCGAAAAACTCGCCGGAATTTGGCATCGTGAATACTTGCAGAGGCTGGAAAACAAGGGTTCGCCCGCTGTGCTCGGTGCGAGACTTCGCGACACATTTCAAGGACTCAACTGTCAGCCTGCGGAAGAGCCGACCGGACAAGACGGCGGTCGGGTCCCGTTGCGAACTCAACGAGAATAATTCATGGAGCAGGTTCGCGTTCTGGTCGAAGCGAGGATCGGATGCGAGCTAACCGGTCTAGCCGCGCCAAAGCGCAAGGCGCGAAGCATGCTGGTCCGCGCAGCTTCAAGGATGACCTAGCCCGACACTTCATTGCCTGACCATCAAGACCGATAGGAGCGGTTTCCAATGGTTGACGACAGCACTGCATCAATTATTTCCCTGCATCAACCGCAGCCGCCCAAAACGGGGGCCGAACGGTCACGCGCCTATCGGCAGCGCAAGCGACAACAACGCCAGATTGCTGCCCCACCCCTTGTTCCAACAGAAGTCCTACTCAACGACCTGCCCGTCACGAGTTGCCAGTCACGGCCAACGTCACGAACGTCACTCCCGCCTCCGCGCTACCCGTTACGGCTGACGTCACGCCCGTTACGGGGTCACACCGTCACGTCACGGACCGGCGGCCGATCAGCTCGCACGCCTTGACCGCCGCCGCCCTCGCCCTCGGTGGCGTTGGCGTCACGATGAATGGTTGGTTTGCCCGGTCGCTGGGTTCGACCGATCTCGCCGGAGGGCTGTTTCTCGCCGTTGGCGTAGCCGCTGATCTCGTTGCCCTCGCCGTGCCCTCAACGGCCGGTCAGCTTTGGCAGGCACGCCAGCGGGCCATGGCTGCGGCGGCTTGGCTGGTATGGTCGATGACCTTCGTGTTTGCCGCCACCGCCGGCATCGGGTTTACTTCCCTCAACATAGCCGACGTGACGCTCGCCCGCGCGTCACGCGTCACGCCCGCCGTGACGACGGCGCAAGATGCGTTGCGCGACGCCATGGCGTCACGCGACCGGGAATGCGTGGGCGGGGTCGGCCGGTTCTGTCGCGAGCGCGAGCAAGCCGTGACCGACAGCCGCCGCGCGCTCGATGCCGCGTTGAGTTCGGTCGAACACGCCGCTGCCCCGCAAACCGACGCGGCCATCAAGATCGTGGCTTGGCTCAGTGCCGGAACCGTCAAACCAGCCGCTGACGACTTCGCCATGCTGCGCTTGGTGCTCTTGGCACTGTTGCCGCAGATCGGCGGCATCTTGCTGATGATCGGTCGGGCGCGCTGAGGAACAGCTATGAAGCTGCTCAACAAGACGTACGATGGCCCGCTGCCGCCTGGCCGTAAGTCGAAGGCAGAACCCGACGTGCGCATGGTGCGCTGCGCCGCTCAGGACCAGAGGACAGGCTCTCCTACTACGTTGTCCGGCTCGCCGTCCTCAAGCGCCTGCCCGCAGTGCACCTGGTCGATGAACAGGGTGTGACCTGATCTTGGCGGTACCGACGCGCGCCTTAGGTCGTACCTGACAGGCCTCTCGACCAGATCGCCCAGGCCTTCCACATTAAATAGCCAGTGCGGCCGGGCTTTCGCCTGGCCCCTACCAACCGCGGGCAGAGCGAAGTCCTGTAAACATGCCGGCGCCCAGGTCAGCGCCATCGTCCGGGAGATCATGGATACGTTGCGGGATATAATCAGGCAGACGAAGCTGCTGAAGTTGGGTGCAGTTCAAGGTACTCCCAATGCGGACTGCAAAGAGCAGATTTCTGCCGGCCGACTAGAAGACGTCCCGCTTGCCAACTGGCGCGCAAGTCGCAACGCGCCGTTGAGCAACCCGCCGTAACCAACCGACTCACACTTAGACCGTTATCGACGGTCTTCGGTCGGTTAGTGTGTCGGCATAGACCGCCCTTCGCGCGCGCCAATGACGGCTTGCGCCCTATTCGTCGCGATAGACCTTTTCGCGCTTCTCGTGGCGCTCCTGCGCCTCCACCGACAGCGTGGCGATCGGACGGGCTTCGAGCCGCTTCAGCGAGATCGGTTCGCCGGTCTCCTCGCAATAGCCGTAGGTGTTGTCCTCGATCCGCTGCAATGCTGCATCGATCTTGGAGATCAGCTTGCGCTGGCGGTCGCGGGCGCGAAGCTCGATGGCGCGGTCGGTTTCGGACGACGCGCGGTCCGCGAGATCGGGATGGTTGACGTTCTCCTCCTGGAGCGTCTGCAGCGTGAGCCGCGATTCCCGTAGGATCTCATCCTTCCACGCCAGCAGCTTGGCGCGAAAGTAGTCGCGCTGGCGGTCGTTCATGAAAGGCTCTTTTTCGGAGGGTCGATAAGTCTTCAACTTTTCCAAGGCCTGCCCGCTATGCTTTCAAGGCGGCCGAAGGATCATCCGCCCGCGCGGGCCTTATATAGCGGAGGGTTGTGACAGACAATATCGGCCACCGGACAGGACGACGCACCATCACGGTTTTCCCGCGGGAACCGGTGCGCCGGAGGGCCATTAAAATTGCCCCGCCTTGGCCAATTCTACCTCGACCCGCAATTCGATCTCGGCGAGGACGGCGTCCAGCCCGGGGTCGCCGGAGGTAGATTTGAGGTTGGCGGCGGCATCCCTCAGCCGGCCGACCGTCGAGGCGTTAAAATTGCCGGACAACAGCCCGATCTTGAGGTCGTCCAGCACGTCGAGGGCGCCCTGGCCCCGCTTCACCGAGCGCTTGCGGCGCTCGACCGGGTCTTCCGCGACCCCCTGCAGGGCCAGCAGCGCATCGATGTTCGCCGCGGCCTTTGGCGAGCTGAGGGCGCGGCTTTCGGGGGTCGATGCGGTGTCCTCCGGCAGCGCAAATCCGCTCGAACTGGTTCGTCGCGTGCTGGGCGCCGGCGTCCCAAGCGTGGTGCCGTTTGGTCCGTAGATGCGCATGGTCGTGCCTCGCTATGTTCCGCAACCTTCGCCCTGTTCTGGTTAATGGACCGTAAACGACCCGGCAAAATCTGCCGCCGGGGGCAGTTTCGCCGTGGCGGCGGCCTGGCGCCGCAATCCGCCTGAAATAAAATTACACAACAAAATCATTACCTTAACTACGCAACCAAATGTGGCACAAAGCTGGCATGGTAAACGCCGGATCGCCGTCATGGGAGTGATGCGCGGGTCCGGTGCCAAGACCTCAGCGGGGAGCAGAGGATGCCTAGTGTTTATTCGGCGAGTGGGTTTCGGGTGGCTTGTGCCGCGCTGATGGCGCTGGCGCTGGCCCTGTCGGCGCTGCCCGCGCGCGCGACCTCCCGGATCAAGGATCTCGCCAATATCGAAGGCGTGCGCCAGAACCAGCTGGTCGGCTATGGCCTCGTGGTCGGCCTGAACGGCAGCGGCGACACCCTCAACAACATCCCCTTCACCAAGCAATCGCTGCAGGCGATGCTCGAGCGCATGGGCGTCAACATCCGCGGCGCCACCATCCGGACCGGCAACGTCGCCGCAGTGATGGTCACCGGCAATCTGCCCGCCTTCGGCACCCAGGGCACCCGGATGGACGTCACGGTGTCCTCATTGGGCGACGCCAAGAACCTGCAGGGCGGCACCCTGCTCGTCACCCCCCTGCTCGGCGCCGACGGCAATGTCTACGCGGTGGCGCAAGGTTCGGTCGCGATCGGCGGTTTCCAGGCCGAGGGCGCTGCCGCCAGCATCACCCGCGGCGTGCCGACGGTCGGCCGCATCGCCAACGGCGCCATCATCGAACGCGAGATCGAATTCGCGCTCAACCGCCTGCCCAATGTGCGGCTGGCGCTGCGCAACGCCGATTTCACCACCGCCAAGCGCATCGCCGCCGCGATCAACGATTACCTCGGCGCCAAATGCGCCGAGCCGATCGACCCCTCGACGGTGCAGCTCTCGGTGCCCTCGGAATTCAAGGGCAATGTCGTCGCCTTCCTCACCGAGATCGAGCAGTTGCAGGTCGAGCCTGATCTGGCGGCCAAGATCGTGATCGACGAACGCTCCGGTATCATTGTGATGGGCCGCGACGTCCGCGTCGCCACCGTCGCGGTGGCGCAGGGCAATCTCACCGTGACGATTTCCGAGAGCCCGCAAGTCAGCCAGCCCCAACCTTTCTCGCGCGGGCGAACCGTGGTGACCCCGAATACGCGGGTCGGCGTCAGCGAGGACGGCAAGAAATTCGCGCTGGTCAGGAGCGGCGTCTCACTGCAGCAGTTGGTCGACGGCCTCAACGGGCTCGGCATCGGCCCGCGCGACCTGATCGGCATCCTGCAGGCCATCAAGTCGGCCGGCGCGATCGAAGCCGACATCGAGGTGATGTGATGCAAGCCGCGTTGCACAACACCTACAGCCGGCCGGCAACGGCGATGCCGACCTACAACAACCATCCGGACTATGACCTCGCCAAGGCCCTGACCCGGGTGTCGCCGCAGGCACAGGCCAAGGCCAAATCGACCGCGACCGACTTCGAAGCGATGTTCCTCAGTCAGATGTTCTCGCAGATGACCAGCGGCCTCAAGGGCGACGGCCCCTTCGGCGACACGCCGGGTACCGGAGTGTGGCGCTCGATGATGACGGACGAATACTCAAAATCCTTCGCCAAGGCCGGCGGCATCGGCATCTCGCACGACATCTACCGCACGCTGATTCTGCAGCAAGCCAACCGCACCAGCTAGACCCAGGAATTAGACCCAAGGAAACCGCACATGCTCCAACGCCAGCAACCGCAGCCGCCCGCCGCGCCGATCCCGACGGTTTCGACCCCCGCCGAAGCGCGCAAGCTCGCCGAGACCCTGATCGACGTCATGAGCGAGCTGCTCCGCCTGATCGAGCGCGAAACCGAACTGGTTCGCGCCGGCAAGCTCCGCGAGGCGATGGCCTTCGAGCCCAAAAAGGCCGACATGTCCCGCCGCTATGTCGGCGTGGTCTCGCAGCTAAAGAGCAGCCAGAAATACCTGGCGCAGGCGACGCCGGAGCTTTTGACCACGCTGCATCGGCATCATGACACCTTCCGCGCCATGTTGAAGGTCAACCTCACGGTGCTGGCCACGGCGCACGCGGTATCCGAAAGCATCGTGCGCGGCGTCAACACCGAGATGCAGCAGCGCAACATTCCCAACACCTACACGGCGGCCGGTCGGCGCGCCGCGCCGGGACCGCGCCACATCACGCCGATCGCGGTCAGCCGCTCGCTCTGAACGTTTGCGCCTACAGCGTTTTCCTGCGAAGTGGATACCGGTTCGCGTGAAGAAAACGCGTCGAACGAAGAATCTGGAACCTTGTTCCAATTCAATCGGAACGAGGCTCCATGCTTGCGGCCCGCGGAAATACGTCGCTCTTTCATCAAATTTGCGCGCGATATCGGCGCAATCTTCCGGGCATTCTCTAACGCAACATTGAGAGATGCCGATCATAACTTTGGCTTGAGGGGTTGGGATTTGACTCGAGGGAGGCCAGGAGGCTGCCATGAGTACGGATTTCAGCATCAAGCCGGTGGGGGCGCCGGCTGCAATCGTGGTTGCGCCGCCTGCCAGCGAAGCAACCCATAAAGCAGTCGCGACCGAGCTGCCTGCCAGCCAAAGCGTGACCGCGGCCGACGCCGGAGCAGGCGTGCGCAACGATTCGCCGCCCGCAAGCGATTTCGTTTCGCACCAGGCGTTTCTCGATCGTGCCGCGAATGCGATCGTCTATCAGGTCATCGATAGCAAGACCAACCAGGTGGTGAAGCAATATCCGGACGAAGCGACGTTGCGTCGCCGCGCCTATTTCCACACGCTGGATATGACCAAGGGCGCACCGACCCGGCCGCTCGCCACCGATCGCAAGGCCTGACACTGCCCCCCTGAGCCGCAAGCTCGGGGCCTTGCGCGATTGTGGCGTTACGCCCTGCCCGCCAGCCCGGCAGCAATGTTCGAATTGATGTCGATCAGCGGCTGGATTTTATCCGGGCTCGGGCTGGTCTGCAACTCGATGGTCCGCTGCATCACGAACACCGCGATGTTCAGGATGTTCTGCCGTATCTCGAGCGGCTGCGGATTGTCGTTGCTTTCGGCCGCGCTCATGAAGATCGTCCACAGCCGGCGATTGAACAGCAAGGCCGCCTGCATCCGCTTGTCTAACCCCTTCCAGTCGGTCTGGACTTCAACCAGCTTCCTTGCCGCCATCAGCAGGGCCTGCGCTTCGATGTCACGTGGAGAAGAAGACTGCTGCGCAGTGCGAGCGTAGGCGTTGGCGGCGTTGGACATTCATGACCTCAGCGGGAAGTTGTGCAGGCCACGCATTCGGACTGCCTACGTTCTATACGTTGCGGCTTTTTAAAATAGGGTTAGCGACGGTTTCCCAATCCGAGCCGAGCCCGGTGCAGCAGAACAGCCTCGATGCGGCGCGCCGCGCATCTCAATATTAGTACGTGATCACTAAGAACATCACCCTAAGGTACCCCGGCGAAATGGCGGAGTTGCCTCCACCGTTTCGCGTTGTCCTTCGGAAAGCCGCGATTACCGCAACAGCTGCAGCACGCTCTGCTGCGACTGGTTGGCGAGCGCGAGCGCCGAGACCGCGATCGATTGGCGGGTCGACAGCGCCTGGCTGTTGGCCGCCTCCTCGTTGGTGTCGGCGACGGTGAGGTTCGACGCACCGGTCTGCAGCACGTTGATCAGGTTCTTGTTGAAGTCCTGACGGATTTCCACGACCGACAGGTTCGATCCGAGCGAGGACGCCGCGGTACGCAGCACCGTGCTCGCCTGCGTCAACTGCGACAGCACCTTGTTGGCGGAGTTGCTGTCGAGGAAGTCGACACCGACGTTGAGGTTCGAGAGCGAAAGGCCGGCTTCGTTCAAATTGTAACCCTGGATGTTCAACTTCGATGCGCCGGTTTCGTCGAACGTCAAATTGAGGGTGTCGCCGGCCAAAAGGTTGATGCCGTTGAACGAGGCATCCTGCGCCGTGGTGTTGATGTTGGCCAGCACCTGATTGTACTGCGAGACCAGGCTGGCGCGGGTGGTCTGCGAGTTCGGATCGACCACCGGGTCCCCCGCGATCAGCCCGGCAAAAGGAGCGTTTGGATCCGTTACCGCCGTGCCGGAGATGGTGCCGATCGTCGCCGAGGCCGCGTTATTGGTGGTCGAGATGTTGATATGACCTGTCGTATCGATGCTGGCCTGCAGGTTGTTCGGCGCCAGCGCCGCGTTGAGCTGGTTGAGCGTCGATATCTGGCCGGCGCCGGTGCCGAATACGATGTTGGTCGGCGTGCCACCTCCGGTTGCCGTGATCGAAAGCGTTTGGCCGCTCAACGCCGGAGCCTTCACCGGCGTGGTCCCGGCCGGCGTTCCAGCCGCGGCCACGGCCGTCAGACCGAGCGCGGCAATCGCGTCGCCGCTCCCTGAGATCTTCAGATCGGTCGTTATTCCCGTGCTGATTTGCAGTTCGCCGGCGGCGCTGACCTTCGAAGCGTTGGTGCCGGTAGCCCCGGTGATGCTGTCGATCGCGGTCAGGACACTCTGGATGCTCTCGTTGCTGCCGGCTTTGATGCCGATCGTGACGTTGCCGTTGCCGTCTGTGGTCGTGGTGGTCTGCGACGTGCTGAAGGTGATGGTGTTGTTGTTGATCTTCAGGACCGAACCGTCCGTGATAGCGGTACCGAGGCTGTCGGTGTTCGGCAGGCCCACCAGTTTGGTGCTGGGGGAAATCGCAGCGCCCGGGGTGCTCGCCTGATTTAGTACCGCCGTTCCAGTAGCGGTCGCGTTGGTCCCCGGCCCCAGCAAATTGTTGGCGTTGGCGCCGGGAATGGCGGCCGACGTCACGTTGGATTTCGGGGTATAGCCGGTCGGCGCCTGCAGCACCTGGTTGGCAATCGATTGCGCGCTGGCGACCAAACTCTGCAGCGAGGTGATACCGGTGTTGGCGGCCTGCAGCACTTGCACGCCGTTGCCGATGCCGTCGAGCAGGTTGCTGATGTCGCTGGCGCGGTTGTTGAGGCCCTGCGCGGTGAAGAATTCGGTCGGGTTGTCGAGTGCAGTGTTGACCTTGTTGCCGGTCGAAAGGTTGTTTTGCGTGGTCGCGAGCAAGGAGGCCGTAGACTGCAGCGAGAGCAGGTTCTGGCGAACCGACGCCGAAAGAACGATACCGGACATGTGTCACCTTCCTAGGGTTTGGTCGGTGCATTTTTATCGGCGGTCCTTTAAATTAGGGTTAACGGCGACTTAAAGTTCTTGCTTAACGCTTTGCTACCTCAAATAGCCAAGCGCAAACAAGGCGATCGAGCCGGCTCCTGATCCAACCGGAAAAGCGCGGAGCCGGCCGCAAAACGAAAAAGCGGCAGGGTTTCCCCCGCCGCTTGACGTCACCTTCTTTGATAAATCAGATCAGCGCAGAAGCTGCAGCACGCTCTGCTGCGACTGGTTGGCCAGTGCCAGCGCCGAGACCGCGATCGACTGGCGGGTCGACAGCGCCTGGCTGTTGGCGGCTTCCTGGTTCGGATCGGCCAGCGTCAGGTTCGACGCACCGGTCTGCAGCACGTTGATCAGGTTCTTGTTGAAGTCCTGGCGGATCTGGACGACCGACAGGTTCGAACCGAGCGCGGAGGCTTCGGTGCGCAGCACGGTGCTGGCCTGGGTCAGCTTCGCCAGCACGCCGTTGGCGGAGTTGTAGTCCAGGAAGTCGGTGCCGGAGGTCAGGTTCGACAGACCGAGGCCGACGTTATTAAACACAACACCCGTGATCGACAGCTTCGAGGCGCCGGTTTCGTCGAACGTCAGGTTCAGGGTATCGCCGTTCAACAGGTTGATGCCGTTGAACGAGGAATCCTGCGCCGTGGTGTTGATGTTCGGATAACCTGGTTGTACTGCGCGACCAGGCTGGAGCGGGTCGCCTGCGAGTTCGGATCGACGACGGGCGCCAAGCCGCCGGCAGTCACGTCTGCGAAAACCCCACCCGCATCGGTCGCCGAGCCGCCGATCGTACCGATCGTCGCCGAGGCCGCGTTGTTGGTGGTCGTGATCGTGAGCTTACCGGTCGAGTTGAGGCTGGCCTGCAGGTTGTTCGCCGCCAGCGCCGTATTGAGGTCGTTGAGCGAGTGAATTTGGCCGTCACCGGTGCCGAAGGTGATGTTTGTCTGCGTGCCACCAGTGATCGTCGGATCGATCGTCAGCGTCTTGCCGCGTGAGCGCCGGAGGCGTAATGGGCGTGGCGTGGCGACCGCGGCGGTAAGACCGAGAGCGTCGAGCGCGTTGGCGTTAGTGCCGCAGAGATCTGAGGTCGGACTTCGTGCCCGTACCCAGCGTGATCTTGCCCCGGTGATCGACGAAGCGTCGATGCTCGTCGCGCCGGTGATGCTGTCGATCGTGCTCCAGCACAGTCTGTATGGTCGCGGTGCTGCCGGCTTCGATACCGATCGTGACGTTGCCACCGGCGTCCGTTGTCGACGCGGTCGTCGCTGCGCGTCGAAGGTGATGGTCTTGCCGTTGACGGTCAGTTTCGAGTCGTTCGCGATCGTGGTACCGAGGTTGTCGGAGGTAGCGCCTGCGTGCCGACCAAGTTGCAGTAGCACCCGTTCGCGGACGGGGTCAGATCATTGTTGAGCACGGCCGTTCCGGCGGTCGTGGTAGCGGCGGTTGCCGGCCCCAGCAGGTTGTCGGCGGTCGCGCCATCAATCGTGACACTGACGCTGGACTTCGCGGAATAGCCGGTGGGCGCCTGCAGCACCTGGTTGGCGATCGACTGGGCGCTCGACACCAGGCTCTGCAGCGAGGTGATGCCGGTGTTGGCGGCCTGCAGCACCTGCACGCCGTTGCCGATCTGGTCGAGCAGGTTGCCGATGTCGCCGGCGCGGTTGTTGAGGGACTGCGCGGTGAAGAAGTTGGTCGGGTTGTCCAGCGCCGAGTTGACCTTGTTGCCGGTCGCGAGGTTGTTCTGCGTGGTGGCGAGGAGGGATGCTGTCGACTGCAGCGAGAGAAGGTTCTGGCGAACCGAAGCCGAAAGAACGATACCTGACATGTTTCATACCCTTCTGGTGTGAAATGAGTGTGCGTGCGTAATCCCGACCTTCTTGATCGAGACGACGCACGTTCCGGGCATCGCGCTAACAAAACCTGAATCGGTTCCGCACCACCGACTGTCCGGCGGGTGGCTGCGCCAGCCCGATTTGCCGTTGCGGCCTCACGTCACCTCGCAGCGATGCTGATATTGCTGCGCTTTTTCGTCAGTTCAGCGCTATTTACGAAGTGTTAACCGTGATCGGAAAGGATTGTGGCCACATCGGCAAAAGATCGAGACTCGTCGTGGCTGGCGCGACGGGAGCCGACGTTCGTTCAAGCACATTGTGATAACAACGCGCACATTGGCGCGCGAACGGAGAACAGGCATGGCTCTAAAAGTCGAACTCAAGCCCAACGAACGCATCATCATCGGCAACTGCGTGGTCACCAATACCGATCAGCGCGCCCGGCTGTTGATCGACGGCGACAACGTGCCGATCCTGCGCGAGAAGGACATCATGACGCCGGCAACCGCCGATACGCCGGCGAAGCTGGTCTATCTGGCGGTACAGTTGATGTACATCTCGCCGGACCCGGTTGCCAACCACGGCACCTACTTCAGCCTGGTGCGCGATATCGTCACCGCCGCGCCGAGCTCGTGGCCGATCATCGAGGCCATCAACAACAGCATCATGACCGGCGATCTCTATCACGCGCTGAAGGAAGCTCGGAAACTCGTCGCCTATGAGAAGAAGCTGCTCGACCACAACGCAGCCAACCTCCGCAAGTCCGACGCGGCGTGAGCCTGTTTCCGACCAACTGAATGCGCCTCATTTTCGTCATGGCCGGGCTTCGTCCCGGCCATCCACGTTTTGACTGAACTTCAGTAAGAAAGACGTGGATGCCCGGCAGCGCAGACAAGTTTACGTAGTCTGCGCAAGGCAGACTACTACGGCCGATCATGACATATGAACCATATTCCAACAGTTGAAAGAGCGCGCTCACATCGCCAGCGGCGGAGACTGCTCGATGGTTGGCACGCGCCCGTCGCTGGCCCGTGATCGCTGCGCGCCGAATTCAAGCACCGCCGCAATCAGCGCGTCGATATCGCAGATGTCGGTGCGATGGTTGACGATCGCCGCGCGTATCGCCAGTTGACCATCGAGCAGCGTCGTCGACGGCGCGGCTATACCGGACTCGTGAATGTCGGCGACGATATCGCCGTTCACTGCATTGGCCTCGGTGGCGCGATAGCGGAAGCAGACGATGTTGAGCTGAACCGGCGCCATCAGCTCCAGCCGCGGCTCGGCCAGTACACGCCCTTCCAGATATTTCGCAAGCGCACAGGTCCGCGCGATCATCGCGCCGAGCTTTTCGGTGCCATAGGTTTTCAGGGTGAACCAGGTCTTGAGTGCGCGGAAGCCGCGCGACAGATCGGGTCCGAGATCGCACGGCCAGGATGCTCCCGCAGCAAGCCCGCGCGTTTCCCTGCGCAGATACGCCGCCGGCGCCGCGAATGTTTCGCGATGCTGCCGGCCGTCGCGAACCATCAGGAAGCCGGCATCGTAAGGCACCTGCCCCCATTTGTGGAAATCGAGCGCAATCGAATCCGCTGCATCGATTCCGGCCAGCCGCGGCTTCAGCTCCGGCGACAGAATGCCGAGCGCGCCATAGGCGCCGTCGACGTGAAACCAGAGTCCCTCTTCACGGCAGAGATCGCCGAGCGCGGCGAGATCGTCGATCGCGCCGATATCGACCGTTCCGGCCGAACCAACCACCAGAAACGGCCGCAAGCCGGCCGCACGGTCCAACGCGATCTGGGCGCGCAGCACGGCGACGTCGATGCGGTGGAATCGATCGACCTCAATGCTGCGCAACGCATCGCTGCCGAAGCCCGCGATATCCATCGCCTTGGTGATGCAGCCATGCGCCGCGGTCGAAGTATAAGCCTTCAGCGCTGCGCCTCCGCCGCTGACGCCATGATGACGGACGGCGTGGCCGAGCGCCGCGGTTCGTGCCACCAGCACCGCCATCAAATTGGCCATCGATGTGCCCGTGACGAAGATGCCGCTGGCTTCCGCCGGAAAGCCGAACATCGCGCGCACCCACGCCACGACCTGACGTTCGACCTCGATCGGCATGTGATCTCGCCCGCCGAGATTGGCGTTGAGTCCGGCCGCCAGCATTTCCGCGAGCATGCCGACCGGCGTGCCGCCGCCATGCACCCAGCCCATGAAGCCCGGATGAACATTGCCGATCGCATAGGGCACAACGAAGTCAGTGAACTCGCGATAGACCTCGCCGAGGTCGGAGCCTTTGTTTGGAAGCGCCGTACGAAATTGCTCGCGCGCCTCATCCGGTATCGGTGACCACACCGGGCGCTCGCGGATATCGGCGATGTAATCGAACATGTCGTCGAGCATGCGATGACCCAGCGCGCGGACCTCGCTCCAGTCCTGCGGATCGAGCGTCTCGCTCGCGTTGGACAACCGCTGCTTGTCGCGCACCGTCGTCACGCCCCCGCACTCCTGGTCTTGCTCGCCGGAAGTCGATCCATCTCAGGCCGCATCGGTCGCACGCGCGGGCGCGGCGAATTGCGAAGAGATATCGCCGTGGAATACCGAAGGACCGACATGATCGAGCCGGCTCTCGAGGTCGGCCCAGATCTCGCCGCCGAGATCGGTCCAGCGCTTGCAAAATGCAAAGTCTTCGCTGAGATAGGTCTTGCTGTCGGGATCGATCATGCATTCGAACAGCCCGAATCGATTGGGGCTTCCCGCCAGAGCGTCGTGTGAATGCTCGCGAAAGAACTGCAGCGACGGATAGGCCGCGCACATCTTCTCGAATACATGACGCCGGATCATCAGGAATCCTGTCCCGGCATAGCGCACGCGCGTAAAGCCCTTGACGACGACGACGTGATCGGGATCGTTGATCTCCAGCACATAGTCGAGCGCCGCCGATGCGACATTCGGCCGGCCGGTCTCGATGGTGCGCTTCGCCTTGTCCCAGTTGACGCGCTTGATCGGATAGACGCCAGCGACCACGTCGGCGCCGGATTCGATCAGCCGGAACACCTGCTCCGGCGCAAAGCCGATATCCGCATCGACGAACAGGAAATGCGTCGTCGAGGGATCGTCGAGGAATTGCGTCACCAGATTAGCGCGCGCCCGTGTGATCAGCGCATCGCCGTCCCGCAGCAGCACCTTGAGCTCGACGTTGGATTTGGCGCGCAGCGCGCTCTGCAACCAGAAGATGGAGCTGGCGTAGATGCTGGAAACCTGACCGCCGAAGCACGGCGTGGCCACCACCAGGTGAATTCGATCGGTCATCGACGGCTCCGAAAGCGGCCGGCGCGGCCCGCAATCCTCACCAAACCGTAAACAGACGTCGTTAATGAAACCCTAACGGCGGGCGGCAGGTGCGGCTCTTGCTTACCCTCCCCTTGAGGGCCCTGGAGGGGGGTCCGAGACGAGCGGAGCTCGCTCGTGGGTCGGCTCACATTGAGCGCAGCGAAATGGGAGACGGGGTGGGGTGGAGACGCTTCGTTCCGGGGTCTCACCCCACCCCGCCGCTTCGCGTCGCCCCTCCCCCTCAAGGGGAGGGTGAAACAAGGCCATCTGCGATAGCCCTGCCCGGCAGCAGCACGGCGTCCTACAGTGTCATTCGATCGCGCAGGACTTCTGATTTAAGGCCTCAACCTTGCAACCGGCGGCGTCCCATTGCAGGATTGAATCTACTTTGAGACTCATTGCACTCACATTTTACTGGCCGCAGGGAACCGACCAATGATGCGGTCGACGATTAGAAGACAGATCCTTGGCATCGCCGTCGGGTTGATCGTCCTGATGGTGATTGTCTCGGCGCTATCGACCTTCATGACGAAAAGGGTGGCGCATCAGCTCGATGAGCTGACCTCGAAATACATCGAGGCTTACGGGCATCTGGCGCGGACGCAGATTCGTTCGCTCGAACGCTCGCTCGAGATCCGCCAAATGGTCATCGCCAAGATGCAAATGCCCCCCGACGAGGCGGTTTTTGCCGAACGAAAGCAGCGCTTCGAAGAGGCCGGTGTTGCAATCCGCGCGGAGGCCGACGCCGTTCACAAGCTTATCAACGCCATCATTGCTGACACCTCCACGGAGTCGGACAATGCAGCGCTGGCACGGATCGACAGCCGGCTCGAGGACGCCAACAAGGATATCCTGCGTTATCTGGACCAGGAGTACGCACGTCTGTTTCAAATGCTCCAAGCAAAAGTGATGGACTCCGCGGAAAACAGAAAAACGCTGACCCGGATCGACGAACTGCGCGACGAACTGAATCAGCGCCTCGACGGCATCCGGCTCGATATGCTGGCGCAGGTCCGCGCGGATGCCGCGATTACGATGCGCGACCAGCAGCAGACGATTGCGATTTCCGGGCTGTTGACCGCGCTGGCTGCGATCCTCGGGTTGACGTTCTCGTTGTTCGTCAGCTCCGGCATCACGCGACCGGTGCGTCGCCTGCTGGACGGCACCCGCGCCGTCGGCGCGGGCCGTCTTGACGGAATGATCGACGTCACCACGCGCGACGAGATCGGCGAACTGACCAAGGCCTTCAATGCCATGGTCGAACAACTGCGTAAAAGCGAAAAGATGCGCGAGACCTTCGGCCGGTACATCGACCCGCGCGTCGTGGAGGCGCTGGTTGACCGGCCCGCACTCGCCGCCACCGACGGCCAACGCCGGGTGATGACGGTGCTGTTCTGCGACATGAAGGGATTCACCAGCCTCAGCGAGGCCATGACGCCGCAGGGGCTGGTCAAGGTGATGAACCACTTTCTGTCGGCGATGTCCGCACAGATACGAGACCATCATGGCGTGATCGACAAATATATCGGTGATGCGATCATGGCCTATTGGGGACCGCCCTTTACCGAGAGAGGCGAAGACGCGCGGCTCGCCTGTCTTGCCGCGATTGGAATGCTCGGCCGCATTGCGGCGCTGCGGACGGAGTTGCCCGAACTGCTCGGTGTCCGCGCCGCCGCCTCTGAATGCGACGTTCGCATCGGCATCGCCACCGGCGAGGTATTGGTCGGCAGCATCGGCTCGGAATTTATGATGAACTACACCGTGATGGGCGACGCCGTGAATCTGGCGTCGCGCCTCGAGAACTTGAACAAGGTGTATGGCAGCCGCTGCCTGATTTCCGAGGCGGCGATGACCGCCGCCGGTGACGCCATCGAAACGCGTGAACTGGACCGGCTGGTGGCGATGGGGCAGAGCCGCGCCCAGGCGGTGTTCGAGATCATGGGCTGCGAGGGCGAACTCGCGCCGGCGCAACTATTGTTGCGCGACCGCTACGCCGAGGGCCTCGCAGCCTATCGCGCACGCCGCTGGGACGAAGCCCGCCGCGCCTTCAATGCGGCGCTCGAAGCCGTTCCGGACGACCAACCCTCGATCGCCTTCATCCGGCGGATCGATGGCTTCGAGGTTACCCCTCCGGCCGAAGGCTGGGACGGCTCTTGGCGTTTCGATCATAAATAATCGGCGCTTGTTGTGGCCGCGATCGCCGATGCGTCGGGCAGAATATGCCGCCCTGCCCTTCGGTGATTTGCCCTCGCGAACGGTTGTGTCCAGCCTTCTTCGCAAAAATGTTTTGTTTCCCTTTTGACCCAAATCACCGGCCTATTCCGCGCCGTCCCGTTCCCACAAGAGGGGCGTATCGCGATCGTCACGGACGTAGGCTACGGGATGCGATGGACGCGGTGGCATCAGCGCACGCAGGAGCGTGCGGACGAATGGTGTTATCGCGTACGGCAAAGCCGTGTGGGCTATATTTTGGTCTCGGTGAAACAGGCCGAAACAAAGAAAACCCTTTAACAAGCACTTTTCGACTAACCTGATGCAGGACAATTCTGCGGGTTTCGCCAAATCTAGGGCCCGGCCCTAAGCCTCTCTCGACCCTTCCACGGACTTCGAGAGGCCTAAAGCCGAGCCCATGGTCCCAACCCTCACGGAGCCGAAACCATGACCGATACTACCACGACTACCCAACCCGCCAAGCGCGCGCGCAACAGCAGCGTCATCCTGACCAACCGCATGTGTGAGAGGCGGGTTGCCAAGCGGGTCAAAATCTACGACCGCAAATGCCCCGGCCTCTACGTCAGCATCACCACGGCTGGAGTGGCGACCTTTTCCTTCAAGTTCACCGATCCTGCGACCGGCAAGCAGCGTACCGGCTGGCTTGGCGTCTACAACCCCGAGACCTTCGCCGTCGAGGATGCCCGCAGCAGGGTCTACGTCCTGAAGGGTACAGGCGCTGCGGCGCTCGCCGAAACGTTCCGCGACCGGAAAGTGAAGCAGGCGAAGCGGGGCAAGAGAGTTGACGCCATCATCGAGGAGCGGATCGAGTGGATGAAGACGCCGGTGCGCAAGGCAGACGGCGAGATGCGGCCCCGGATCGAAAGCTGGGCAAATGTGGCGAGCCATCTGGATCGCTTCGTCAGCCCCCGGCTTGGCAAAAAACTCGCGGGCGAAGTCACCAAGCACGACATTGCCACGCTGTCGGACGCCATCGTCAAGGGCTAGCTGGGCAAGCCGTCGATCAGCAATGCCCGTCACATGCGCCGCGCCGCGTCCGGCTTGTTCAAATGGGCCGCGCAAGCGGGCCGCGACTATGTCAGCGCCAGCCCCCTGCATCGATCTGCCGCCGTTGGACGAGGAGCATCCGCGCGACCGCGTGCTGACGGAGGACGAGGTCAGGACGCTGTGGCACGGCCTCGACCGCGAGGACATGCCGTGGGACCCCACGACAAGGCTCGCGATCAAGTTTGCGCTGACCACGATGCTGCGTTCGGGTGAAATGAGCTGAACACGGACAATGACGCCCCGAGCGTCGATATTCCGGCGCGGCGGGTCAAGAAGCGGCGCGTGATCAACCAGCCACTTTCCGATCTGGCGCTAGAGATCATCAAGGAGGCGATGGGCAATTATGAATACGCGTTCACAGGCCGCTTCGGCGTCAAGCGAAATTAGCTCAATTAGTTCCGAGATGGTTTGGTCCCCGGAGGGTGTCAGCAGAGCTATTTCGGCTGTTGCAGTCCGGGCGACGTAAGCCAGTTGTTTATGTGTGAAGCTATTTCGGCCTGCCGCGCCCGACGTAAAAGCAGTTCGCGGGCCGTGCTACCTGGTGGTTGCTTTTCAGCTGCTTCCATAAACCGCCGCGACTCTTCTGCAAGCAGCTCTTCAAATGTGTCCCCATGCTTGGGTTGCCGCTGCCGAGCCATGGCGGTATTCCTCTGAAAACCGTGCCGGACAAAATTGCCTTTTGCCAACTTACGGCCATCCTCACTCATCCGTCTGTCCGGTAGCGGACTCACCATTCAAAACAGAACGTTACTAGTGAGGTCGCCCGTTGGCGCAGCAGGAACGATCTACGGATGGCCTGGTTTGGACTAGGTGCCGAATGCCTGTCCGGCACAAATCCAAAGGCGGCCTCAATGCTACCCCTGCGCTGGGGTCGTTTTGTATGCATCTGGGCTGGCGAACATTAGCGATTGCTAATGCCGCCAACCATCCTTGTCGAACTCAATGCGCGCGTGCCGGTCGGCAGCCGGGGCGGATGTTCAGGGTCGCTCGGATTGCATTGCGGATTTAGCATCCCGGCGCTGTCGCAGATGCGGGCATGCAGGTCATTCCAAGGCGCGGCGGGATGGTCCTCACATACCCAACCTACGTCTTCGCAGAGGGTGCAAGTCCGTCGGCAAATTCTGCTGTCCCATCGTCTGGCTCCGTGGCCTTGTGGCCTTTATTCCGCGCCGTCCGATAGCAAGTGCGCGATCACAAATAACGCAAATTCACATCCCTCTGACCATTCGGAACGCCTTCTCTCGGTGGCGCTTCTTGTTTCGGTGGCGATTGAGCTGTGGCAAAATGACGGAGATCAATATGCGAAGGATAATCTACACATCGATCGTCGCAATTACTATCGGCGCGGGTTCGGTAAGTGGCTCCTATGCGGCGGGAAGAGGATCGACATCGACATCACCATCGAGGGGGCTGACGACAGGTTCGCCGACGAGCACGACAGGCATGAGCACTGGCACGAATACCGGAATGGGTAACAGTGCTGGTAGTGCGGCCGCTGGCGCTAACAGCGTCTCAAATCCCTCCGGCAACCAGCTTATGCCCGGATCTCCGACCATGATCGGCGGTCGACCTGCGGGCGGTCGGCGGTAATTTGGATCGGCCCCAGCGAGTCAAGAACGCGCTGGGGCCGCTCTGCTAGAGGCCCAACATTTTCTTTACCGTCGCTGATCCGATATCACTGATGATTTTAATCGCGACTTCATAGGCGGACTTGCCCAGCTTGGGCAGCATGGTTTTGAGGCGCTCTGAGGCTTGGGGCGTGAATTTCGTTTCGACAACCACGTTTTTCACGACGGCGGGGACGATGTGTTCTCCTGGTCGCCATCGAGGGCATCTTCCAACAATCTTATTAGCGTGTTCATTTCAGTTTCGCGCGCCAACCGTGCGGGCGTTTCTGGTAGCGCATCGTGGTAGGTCATGACCGTAGCAGCCAATCGCAGCAATTCGGCACCACGTTGCGGATCAAAAGGACTTTCCTTGACCGCTAAACAGGCACGTCGAAGAGCGTCAATTTCCACGCCGTAGGAAATAGGATAATCCGTGCAGCGTAATAATGGACATCGGCAGCAAGAGCCTCTGAGCCCGAGACCAGTGCCCGTTATTCAGATCCCGCGCTGCAGACGAACCTCGATCTGTCTCAGGTCTCCTATGTGGCGACGGCGAACAGCCTGGATCAACTGCCGAGTCCGATCCGCGACCGGATGCGCGTCTTGCCGTTTCCGAAGCCGAGTGCTGACGATCTCAATGCGCTCTTGCCCGCCGTAATTGCGGACCTCGCCAAGGAACGCGGTCTCGACCCGCGCTGGGTGCCGCCGCTCGATGGTGCCGAGCACGCCGCTATCGCGCGCTATTGGCGCGCCTGCGCTGCGTTACGGCGCACTACATCATTCGTCGGTTCGCTCATTTGCGCATCAGGCTGCGGAGCGCTTCCTGACCTTCCGGTGATGCGGCCCATTCGTCGCTCTCCTCCGGGCTGGCATCGAACTCGCCGTTGATGACGCGGGCGCGCAGCGCCATCGCTGCCGGTGTGCCCACTCTGCCAAGATCGTAGGTGAGCTGTATTTCTGGTGCGTCGAGCGGTGACAGGAAGTCATGGTAGTAGCCGCCGCGCGCCTTCACACTCATGTCCATTAACCCGATGGCCAGCAATGCGTCAGCCAGAACATCTTTGGTGTGCATGCCGAGAGTTCTCTCAATCGGTTTGTTTGTGCAAGCACAGCATCCAGTGATGCATACGGTCAACATTGCCTATGCCTTAATTGCATGCAGTGGTGCCCACTCCGTGAGCCTGCAAAAATGGCAGAAACTAATATTAGGAATATGGTCAATATGGCCTGCATCATAGGCTAGCAGCGCGACTGAGCGCTGGCGCGGTCATCCGGGGTCATCAGCCTGCTGGGGATTTGATGGCCCGGCCAGGGAAACAGCAACGCCACCACGCGATCGTATTCCGCGTGGTGGTGTTGTGCGTTTCATAGTGGCCTGTTTGGATCGTGCTCCTCAATCGGCGGCCCTGATGGGCGGCTTAATCGACGGCCAAAAAGATGCCAATAATCGATAGCGACACGATTATCACCAGCAGGTCGATCGCGAGCCACTGGGGTATGCGCTTGGCGGGTTGTTGGGTCATGGCTTGTCCCTCCGCGACCCATACTGTGTGCCGGAAGAGCGCAAGTGGTTATGACCGAGTTCACATACTTCGGACCGCATCGCTCCGATTTGAAGGCGATTTTATCGACGCGTGGTGCCCGGCGTCTCTGTCGAGATATCGGAGCCATAGACCCTCGTATAGTTCCGTGACCCCTTTGGGTGCCCCGACGATTACCTATGTCCAGTTGAGCCGCTGATCGCGATGAACTTAGCTAGGATGTGCGGTAGCGCCCCCCGCGCCTATCGCTGCCCTCCCTTGGGGGTATGCTCACCTTAGACTTGGGCCGCTCGTGGCAACGCGGGCGGCCTTTCTTTTCGTGTGCACTCCCGCCCTTGGCTTTCGCGCCTGCCGTCAGCCTGCGACATCCCTCAGCGATCCCTTTCTGCTCTAGGGGCGATGGCAGCCAGGAGTAATGCGCGTCACGCACTGATCAAGCCGGTTGCGACGGCGTCGGCAACGGGATGCGCTGCGTCCGCGCGATTGCGCTGACGATCGTCGCCTGTTTCGGCGTCTCGATCGCGTGCCAGCGATCCGACAACGCGACCACGTGGCGTTTCGGAAATCGTTGCCAATCGACCAAGCCCAGCCCATGCAGTTCGGACAGGCAGGGCAATATCACGTTGCGCGATCCGACGGCTTGTAACTCGTCCATGAAAAACGTGACACGACCGCCACCACGGCGCGTGATCTCGCCTTCGATGAACAAGAGCAGATGCCGTGAAGATCGGCGCAGCACGGCAAAGGCGTGGCTCTGTGTCCTCTCAGGTGTTTGATCCGCCATCACTGTCCCCTCGGTTATTGAAGCCGCGAGCCTTCCACCAGTGCCGCTGTGGGTCAACGATCAGGGACAGCAGCGCGACCAACGTCGCCAAGAAGTTCGACGGCAAAGTTATCAGGCTGATAACTTCGGTGATGACTGAGATCGGGATTGCTCATCATATCAATTCGATGAGCGATGTTGGAGCGCACTGTGCGTTCCACTGCCCGCGATTGCGACGGCTGTCCGCTCCCGGTGTGCACCGCACCACCAAGGCATGACGGCAGAGGATCGAGATCGACCAAGCATCAGCGGGCACACTGGAAGGCACAGAAGCGAACCGGATACCTGCCCAAGCAAGTGGATCAGATGATCGAGATCGGCAAGGCACTGGTAGCGGAAGCCAAGGGACTTGGTCGGGGACACTGATCTTTATTCAGAGGCCATGAACCACCATCGCCTTCATCCGCGCGCATCCAGATCTATTTCAGTTTTTCCACCTTAGCCGCCAGATCGGGATATCGGCTAATTCTGTAGGTGGCATTCTTGCACGTCAGAACCCAGACATCGTAGTCCGGCTTTGACAGCTTCGCATCGCGCGTAGCCTTCTGGGGTTTATCGCAAGCAATGCCTTGGCTACGGATTTGAGCAGCGAGCACGCTCGCAATAGTTTGAGCTTTCGCACCGTGTCCGAAACGCTCGCCGTTCCACAGCATGGCGAGGAAAAGAGCAGCTAAGAGCGGAAGAGTTTTCTTTGCGCATCTCATTCTGCCTCCTTCGCGTTCACCGCTCACCCAGCCACCATGTCGACGGCGGATCGCTCGCCGTGATCTTGGTCGCGCGCAGCGCGAACAGATGGCTGTCTCCCTTCAAGGAACGACCGGCGATGGAGTTTGATTGCAATCTGCGTCGCTGGTCGCCGCAATGTCTCCGAAGGTGTTTCACCGAATAGTGTGCGATATACGACTGAGAAGCGTCCCAACTCCCAGAAGCCGTGATCGGTGGCAATTCGCGTGACGGTGGTCGAACTGTCTGCATCTGTGAGCGCCTGGCGGACAAGGTGCATTCTTCGCAGCGCGAGAAAGCGGATTGGCCCCATACCAAGGTGTTCTTCGCAGGCGATGCGGAGGGTACGTTCCGCTGCGCCGATAGCTCCGCATATTTCTGCCAGATACAGCGGCGTGTTGGGGTTCGCTTCCAAATATTCTTCCAACTTCGCGATAATCATACCGTGTCGATGACCGGTGCGGGTCATTTGCGTTGAAACGCTCTCGGTCAAGCACCTGACCAATATATGGATTAGCTGCTGTTCCAATGACCGCGCAGCCTCGGGTGCCTCAAGAACTTCAGGATTAGTCGTGGCGATTTGCCCTGCCTTCTCATGCAGCTTTAGCAACCGCGACATCAGAGCAGTATTTGGCCGAACAAGATGCTTGAGCGGCGATCCTGAAAATTCCCGACCGGTTATCGCTTTGCAAACAGTCTCAAAGCGGTGGGTGGTCAGCGACATTGATCCCAAGCGGAACTCAGCCTCGGTCTGTTGGTGTATCTCATCGAAGTTGTTGACGATGATGTCACCCGACAAAACGTGCATGCCGCAGTGTCGCATCGCTGCCGGTTCCGCTGACGTGAAGAAAGTAAATACTCTGCGTCCCGGTTTCATTGCGCCCGCGTTGATCACCGGCAAGTTTTGATAGAAACGGTTCATCCAAAGCTGATCGAAGCAGACTTTGGTCAATTCAGCCCGGAACGGCCCCCTCGCAGTCGGAAGCAGCTGCAAATCTGCGGTGCTGATGGCCGCCTGAAAGGATAGCGGGTCGGTAAAACCGAGTGCCGTACTCCTTGCCATCGTATTCTCCAAAGCGTTCGTTTTGCCGCGCCTCCTAAGGGGCGAACATCAGAAATCTCCCTTGAATTGAGATGGGGAACTACTTCCAGCGCAGGGACGCACCCGCGCGACTGGGATCACGCCAACGGTGAACAGCGCGACGGGTGGGCGGCAGCGGCGAGGCCCGCAGGAAAGGCGGCTCAGCGCGCCCGGAGCACGGCAAGTTGGGCCACCGCATCCAGCGCGCACTACCGGGCCGCCGGGCCATCGGCCGGAGACAGCACCAGCACCATGCACGCTACCGTGAAGCCTCCGCGCAGGTGAAACGCCAATTTCAGCGTGGAGCCTTCTCGACGTGGGATTTCAAGCTTTGAAAGTCGTCGGCGTGCAGAAGGACCAGCTTCCCCTCTGTGGGCGGCGTTAGCGGCGCTCCTTCGATCGGGCCAGCGTAGACAATCTCGCCATCAACTACCACGACGCAAACGCCCTTGACGATGCCATTGTGCATTGAAGCAAGAAGCTGCGACCGGCCCATCGTGCAAATCACCTATAAAATAGCGGCAATTTCAGCGGTTAGCTTTCGCAGAGTCGCTCACCGCCTATTCTTCGCAATGAACGCCTCGATGGCGCTTCGCTGCTGCGGGTTAGAATATCGGAGCTCTTCCAGGCTCTCTCGGACTACTGGCCGGTTGACACGTGCCGTGATCCCATCCTTATTGATTACAATTTCTGGCTCAACGGTGCTCTCTGTCCACGTTACGGTAAAGCACCCGGAACCCGATCCCTCAATTGTTTCCTCGGAATACGAAATGAATTCCATTCTTCGTATCCTTTTTGCGCATCCTATACCTTATGCCAGCGCTCGATATCGGCCCGGCGTCAGAATGTCACAGAACTTGCCCACGCGGTCCGGAAGCGCTCCTGGACAGCTGCGTCGGTGCAAAACTCAAAGATGCTGCACGTGCTAACTAGATAAGTCTGGTGCCCGAATGGCGAGCCGCTGTCTCTAGGATCGTGGACAGCGTCATCGTTATCAACATTGACCGCCCCGACGTCAAAACGCCTTTTTAAGCCGACGTGAGCCGAATGCGATCCTCGGGTGCGGTTAGATGACTATTTTGCGCTGCCCGTGGTCGTAGTCGTGGGTACGCCCCGCCGCGCATCGCGCCGGGTTTGGCGGTTTGCACGCCGGTCCTCGCGGAGGTCTCGGCGGTATGCGCGCCGGTCTTGGCGGCGGTCCATCCCTGCGGTTTGCGCCTCGGCCTCTGAAACAGCCAAGATCGTAGCTGGCAGCGCCATAGCTAATGCCCCGCCAACGCCGATAAGTGAAAGCGCTGTTCGACGCGAAATCTGTCCCAATTGGATTTGTGCAGCCATGTCCAAAACTCCCTTGGGGTTTGTTCCTGCCCGCAACCCGAATAATGCGCTTGATGTTGATGTTAATCAATTTGGGAATGCAGTTAGAACCACGCTTGAACTAGGGCCTATTGGGGCCCGCGCCGTTCGGGCGCGCCTTCGGTTCGTCCGGCAGAAGTTTAGGAATGCCTTTATTTTCAGGCGCTTCCGTCGTTTTCAACAGGCCGGAAAAGCGGCTAGACATCAAGCCGTGTGGTCCTGACGCCCCGACGCTGGCGTTCAAGTTCGTGAGAAGCAAGCTTCTCACGGGCGATGGTGGCAAGAAAGCCCGGTCACCAGGGAGAGCGCGTTATAAGCCGTAAAACCATTGCGCAGGAAACGCCGGGGGGTGAGCTCAAACGGTCGTCGCAACACCGATTGTTTTCACCCGTGACAGTAGCTCGTCAAGCGCTTCCGCTGGGGTTTTCCATCCCAGCGTCTTCCTCGGTCTGGCATTGAGAGCGGCGGCCACTGCGGATATCTCATCCGCGCGGTAGATGCTCAGATCTGTGCCCTTCGGGAAGTATTGTCGCAGCAGCCCGTTGGTGTTCTCGTTTGTGCCGCGCTGCCAAGGGCTTCGTGGATCGCAAAAGTAGACCTGGATTCCCGCATCGATCTTGAGACGACGGTGCTGAGCCATCTCGACTCCCTGATCCCAGGTCAGCGAACGACGCAATTCTTCGGGCAAGGTGACAATGGTGCGCGTGATCGCGTCGCGTACGGCTTCGGCGCCGTGTCCCGAGCGCGCAGACCCGTCGTCAGCGCGCAGGCCGGGGGAGATGCAGCAGCATCGTGAAGCGCGTGGCGCGTTCGACCAGCGTGCCGATTGCCGAACTGCCGGCACCGACAATCAGGTCTCCCTCCCAATGCCCCGGCACCGCTCGATCTGCGACTTCGGCCGGGCGCTCACTGATCATGATCTGTGGCGAGACAAATCCTTTGCCTCGCTTGCCCGCGCGCGCCCTGGGCATCCGTAACGCTCGTCCGGTGCGCAAGCAGGCCGTCAGCTCACGGCCCAGCGATCCACGGCCCTGGACGAAGAGGGCTTGATAAATGGCTTCGTGGCTGATCCGCATCGTCTCGTCGTCCGGGAAGTCGATCGGTAAGCGTCGGGCAATCTGCTCGGGGCTCCAGGCTTTCGTCCATCGCCGATCCTTGCCCGGGGCCGGCCGGCGAACGCGAACGCGGCTTGGGTCCGCAACGACCCCGGCAAGCCGGTCTTCCACATAAGTGCGCAGGGCGCCGTTCAGCGCAAGCTTGGTCGGCTTGGGGCGGCGGGCCGATCGATCGGCATGCCACTGAGCCGTCGTCGCCCGATAGGCCATCCCGCCGCCGTGGGTGGCTGCATTGCGATCCAACGCACGGGAGATGGTCGAGGCAACCCGTCCGAGGCGTCGCCCCATCTCTCGTAGAGAATGCCCCTGCGCATTGAGAAGCGCGATCTCCTCGCGCTCCGTCAACGAGAGGTACCGCCCAGAGAGCGGTTTTGCGGAAGATCTGAAAATCGCCGGTGGCATGCCGCCTGCCTTTCGGAACAATCTGGGTCCGACAGCTTGGGACAATCCAGCCTGGAGCGCAGCATCTTCGCTGCTCAACCCCGCGGCAGTCGCTCGCCAAAACAGTGCCTGTTCAGTACGCCCCGCAACAGGCGGTCGTCCCAGCGATCCTAGCGGCGCCCGTGTTGATCGCTTCCTTCGACTGCCCATTGCAACCTCCGTAGCTGGAGTGTTGCGACGACCGATTGAATCCACCGGTGTTCCGGTGAACCTGTGGTGACTACCGTGTGCACACTACCTTTTGCACACGGACTGCGGGTGCACTGCGCACCCGGCGTTTCCTGCGCCCTTGTGATTTCTTGGGGCAGATTACATACACAACTCGGGCGCATCGTGTCGCGAGAATCGAAGACACATCTCAACGTCGTCATTCCGGGGCGCGCGAAGCGCGAGCTCCGATGTGCGATTGCACATCGGAGAATCCATAACCCCTGTGTCTTTGTTCAACACCAAACATTGCCACAGGGAGTATGGATTCCGGGCCTGCGCCAAGAGGCGCATCCCGGAATGACCGTTTGGATTGAGCGCTCGCACTTCTCTCGTCATTGCGAGGAGCGGGCCTCGGCAACCCTTGGCGCTGCTTTTAACAGAAGGCGTCTGCTCCATTGCCGAAACGAGATCGGCAGGGTGCACAGCCGAAATCTATGCGGGTTCGCATCACTGGAAATTGGCTGTAATGCTCCGCGCATACAGCGCACAAAGGCGGATATTCGCCTCGATCGTGTAGATCATTACTTTGTTGTATTTCAGCTCGCCGGCGGAGCGACGATCATTCAGAACGACCAGTCCGTGCAGCTTGATGTGGGCGATGCTGCCCTCGCCAATTCGACAATGCCAGGAACGTACTTTGCCAAAGACGGGTCGGCGCAGTGGTTTTCATTGCAATTGCCGCGCAGGTCACTGATTTCCCACCTGGGATTTGCTCCCTCGGGCGGTCTCCTCGGACGAGGCAACACGGTCGCCGGGCGCCTGCTCTTCGAGCTTGTTCGGGACGCGCGCAGAGACGAACCAACTTTGTCGCAGAGCCAGTCCTATATGCAGCTGGCGATCTACGACCTTATCGGCGCACTGTTTGCCTCATCGGATCCGGCGCCGATCTCCGTTCACGCGAACAAGCTGTTCAAGCGTACATGCGACATCATCATGGATCGGTTCACTGATCCGAGTTACGGTCCCTGCGAGGTGGCCGCCGAAGCGGGAATTTCGCTGCGCTACCTCCAAAAGCTATTTACGGCGCAAAACTCCACCTGCAGTCATTTCATTCAATCGGTGCGTCTGGACCATGCCTCGCGCCTTCTGCGTCGACAGAAATCGCTGGTGAGGGAACAGCCTCTAAGCGAGATCGCCTACGCTTCCGGCTTTTCCGATTATACAAATTTTGCCCGCAGATTTCGCCGCCGGTTTGGCCATACGCCGGGCGCTCATTGCAGAGATACGATCATACCGTCTTCTAACGCTGCAACCGATAGATCTTCGAGCGTGAGTGCGTCGTCGTATGGAAGAAAGGGCGTCGAGGGCTCATGACGCTGATGGGCGAGCTATCTAGATTTGTTTGCGTGACTAAATCTTATTAGCGAGACAGCAATCATGAATATCAGGCCCCTGAGCGTCGCGACCATTGCCGGCGACACTGAGATCGACCATGCCATCGCCACGCTGGTTCTGGCCTTCAGCGCGGATCCAGTCGCGCGTTGGATGCATGATGACCCGCATCAGTATCTGCAGCACATGCCCACCCTCTTCCGGGCGCTCGGGAAAGGCTCGTTTGAATCAGGAGCAGCGCACCGCACCAGTGATGGCCTTGGGGTCGCACTGTGGCTTCCTCCCGGTGTTCACGGCGACGACGCGCCCGTCGAGACGATTATTGCCGAATCCATCGTCAAAGAAAAACAGGCCGACGTAGGCGCCCTCTTTGCGCACACCGAACACTATCGGCCGACCGAGCCTCATTGGTACCTGTCACTGATCGGCATCGAGGCTTTGTATCGGAGCAGGGGGCATGGCTCTGTTCTGCTGCGGCACGGCCTTCGCCAATGCGACCGCGAGCACCGCCCGGCATACTTGTGGTCATCGAACCCGCTGAATATTTCTCTCTACAAAAGGCATGGCTTTGAGATCGCCGGCACGATCCGGGTGAATTCGTCTGTGCCGCCCATCTTTGCAATGCTGCGCCAGGCGTGCTGATGACCAAGCATGGATGGAAGACGCGATGTCCGGATCGGCACTCGCACGGGACGGGATGTTGGCAACGATGACCTTATTTGCTCCGCGTGGCGCCGAGCCGATCAGGCCGACGCGACCTTCCCCCGGCTCACCGTTTGAATCGACTCAAACCCCTCGAATTGCGGATGGCCGAGGTAGAGCGGCTTGTTGTCGCCGGCGCGCGCATGCGCGGCGCGGAACGCCTCCGATTTGGTCCACGCCTCGAAGGCGGCGCGGTCTTTCCAGATCGAGTGCGATGCGTAGAGCGTGTGATTCTCGGCTTCGGGGCCCCTGAGCAGGTGAAACTCCATAAAGCCCGGTACCTTGTCGAGGTGGCTGTCGCGCGACAGCCAGACCTTCTCGAAGTCGGCTTCGGACCCCTTGGTCACCTGGAAACGATTCATGGCAATGAACATCGTGCGATCTCCTTAGGTAGCGCGCCGCGTAATTTGTTCATAGCACCGCTCGCCGATCGAGGGAATTACGTTTCAACTGTAACATCAATCGCGGTTTGAAGTGGACAGCGCAACGTGACCTCAAATAATACCGCTTTTGGCCGACGGCTTCGCGGAGAAGTGATTGATCGTGATTTTTGAATGCGGCCGCCCCCATTCAGCCCGAACATTTGAACTGCGATGAAAGAATAAAATTCATGACCGTAATGGCCGAAACTTTGCCACGGATGGGAGTTCGTTCGGGGGTCCATTCGAGGGCGCGGTATTTCTATTTTTATATGGCGTTGGCTTGTGCCGCGGTCGCTTTCATCGGCTTCGCTCCGACCTACTGGGTGCCGCTGGCATCGGGGAAATTCAAGGGCGACCCGATCATGCACATCCACGGATTGCTGTTCTTCGCGTGGACTTTGTATTTCGTTTTTCAAACTTGGCTTGCCGCGTCGGGAAAGATCGCACGGCACCGCGCCGTCGGCTTGATCGGTGTCTCCTTCGCAACTGCGATGACGATTTTCGGGACGCTGGTCGCGATCAGCTTGATGAAAACCGCAGCATCGCATGGCTTTGCAGACCAAGGGATCGCGTTTGCAGCCGTCCCGTTGACCGGAATCGCGTTTTTCGCAGTCGTCTTTATCTGGGCGATCGTGGCCGTACGGCGGCCCGAGGTTCATAAAAGGCTGATGTTGCTCGCCGCCGTGTCGGTGCTGGACGCAGCCGTCGCGCGATGGTTTCTGACCTTCCTCGCCCCGCCGAGCGCGCCGGGCCTTCAAGGCAATGCCGGCCTCCCGCCCGTCGAGGTGACCATCGCGCCGGCGATGGTTGCCTATCTGCTCCTAGTCGTGGCGATGATTTTTGACTGGCGCACGCGCGGCCGTCCTCACGCCGTCTATGTGCTCGGTGCTGTGGTGCTGGTGCTGTTGAAGTTCCTCAACGTGCCCCTCAGCGCGACGCCGGCCTGGCACGCCTTTGCGGGCGGGTTGTTGGCGCTGGCGCAGTAGAGGTCTAGCTGCCGTTACCTGCTCTCGCTCACTTGCCGCAGCTCGTTGCGCAAGCGAGCGACGACGCTGTCCCAGTCGCCGAAGGCCGGCTGCCTGATGAGATTCGCGGTCGGATACCAGGGCGTGTCGCTGCGATCTCGCAGCCAGCGAAAGTCCGCCGCATAGGGGAGCAGAATGACGGTGGGCTTGCCGAGAGCGCCGGCCAGATGCGCCACCGCGGTGTCGACCGTCACCACGACATCGAGCAAGGCGGTGGCGGCGGCGGTGTCGCCGAAATCGCGAAGCTCATCGCCAAGGTGAACTAGGTTCGGCAGCCCGCGCAAGACCTCGCGGTCGGCGCCGCGCAGTTCGGTCTGGAGGCTGAAACAGCGCACCGGCGGATTGTCGAACAACGACGCCAGGCGCGTGAGCGGGATCGAGCGGTTGGCGTCATTCTTGTGCGACGGCGAGCCGGACCAGACGAAGCCGACGCGCGGGCCGTCCGGCGGCAACCGCTCGCGCCAATAGGCCAGGCGTTCCGCGGGCGCAGCAAGGTACGGGACGTCAGCCGGAATGGTTGCGAGCTGGGTTCGACATGCCAGCGGCAGGCTGAGCAACGGACAATGCAGGTCGAATGCGGGAAGCGGCTCGCCCGCGGCGATGATGGCAGCGCCCGCGATCCCCGACAGCAGCGGCCGCAATTCCGGCTGAACCTCGCAGATGACGGTGGCGCCCCTGCCCGCCAACAGCGGCGCATAGCGGATGAATTGGATGGTGTCGCCGAACCCTTGCTCGGCGTGCAGCAGAATGGTCTTACCTGCGACCGGCTCGTTGCCCAGCCACAACGGCGCCGGCAACGATCGCCGCTGCCGGGCAAACGCCCCGGTCTTCCAGCGCCATTCATATTCATTCCAACCCGCATCGAAATCGCCGAGCGTCAGGTAGGTCATCGCGGCTTCGAAACGCGCCTCCGCAAATTCGGGCGCGGACGTCATCGCGGCGGTGAAGTCCGCCAGTGCCTCGGCGGGCCGGTCGAGGCGGCGCAATGCGTGGCCGCGATTGGTCAGGATCTGCGGATGCGACGGCATCGATGCCAGCGCGGCGTCATAGCTCGCGATCGCCCTGACGGGGTCATTGAGCCGCAGCAGCGCGTTGCCGCGGTTGACCTGCGCTCCCACATGGCCGGGCGCGGCCGCCAACGCGGCGTCGTAATTCGTCAGTGCATCGGCGGCTTGGCCCAGCTCAAGCTTGGCGTTGGCGAGGTTATAGAGAATCTCCGGGTGATCCGGCGCCAGCTGCAACGCGTGGCGGAAATGCGAAATCGCCTCGTCGTAGCGTCCGGTCGCGTGCAGCGCCAGACCGAGATTAGACATCGCCTCCGGCGAGCCGGCATTGACCAGCAGCGCCGCCGTAAGCAAGCGCAGCGCTTCCACCATGCGCTGTTGCTGGAAGTTGAGTATGCCCAAGAGGTGAAGCGCTTCGAAATCTTCCGGCCGATACTCGAGGATCCCGGCGCACAACTTTTCGGCGCGAGCGAGATCGCCCTGCTGGAAAGAAATCACCGCCTGCCGCTGCAGGCGCGACAGGTTCGGCATCCGCCCAGATGTCTTTTTCCAATTCGCCGACAACGGCCAGGCTTTCCGGAGAACAATCCCGTTCAGAGCTCATCCGAAGGCCATTGCCTTCGAATCAACCCTCAGCTGGGAACGCTAGCATTTTCTGCTGTTGTCGGCCCGTTACGCCGCGCGCGCTCGTCTCGCCTCAGCGCGGCGGGACAGCATCGCGGCGAATGCCTCAAAAATCTTGCGCATCTGCGGCGCCTTGTAGGGAAACAGATCCGGCGAATCCATGTTGTGGACTACCGCCGTATTGTCGGCCTCGAATATCAGAAGCTCACCGTTCTTGTTTTCCGCGCAGTCGATCGTGAAATAGTCGAGACCGACCCGCTCAACCAGGGCGGCCAGGGCATCGTGGTGGCGGAGCGCGAAGCCACCATCGAAGGTTTGCATGAAATTCGCCTCTTCGAGGCGCTTGCTTTCGCTGAAAGCCATACCGGCATTGAGATACCAAATGTCCCAGCGGTTCGCGATCGCCATGTGGCAGGCATAGGGCTGGCCGTCGACGAAGACGATGCGGTATTTGCGAAACAAGCCGTCATCGTCGGCGTAGTCGACGAAACGCGAGGCAAAGAATTCCGACTCCGGCCGCTCGGCGAGATAGCGGCCGAGCGCCGCGCGATCGGCGACCTTGGCGAGGCCGACGCCGGCATGCGATCCGCGTGGCCGCACGATGATCGGAAACGTGGGGTTTGCTGTGCCGTCGGCCGCCGAACCGTCGGACTCGGCCAAAGCAGACAGTTGCGCGCGCGTCAGCGCCGCGGTCGCGGGGATGTCGAGGCCTTCGATCCCCTGAAGAAGGCGGTGCAGCTTGTCGCGATCGAGATTACCGATGAGGTGCGGTGGATTGAGCAGCGGCCTTGGCCAATTCGGTGCGGCCTGCTCGATCTTAAGCAACGCAGGACGGCATTCCTCCGAGTCGGATGCGATGACGATCGCGACGTCATGATCCGGAAGCGGCAAGGGCAACTCTATCCCGTCGACGACATACAGCGTCAGCAGCTCGATCCCCGACTGTTCCAGCAAAAACTCGATCGGGGTGTTGCCGCCCATGTCCATCGCGGCCGCCAGCGCCAGAACGCGGAGTTTCGGCTGCCCAAGCGAACAAGGCGATCGGAACAATTGATGAAAGGCCAGCACTTCGGCTTGAACCGCAAGCCCCATCTGCTTGTCACCCAGCAATTGCGCGATCAGCGACAGATCGAGCGCCTCCCCCGCATCGGCCGTCCCCTCGGCGACCTTCGACAGGATGGCATCCCGAACAGGGCGAAGATCGATGCCGTCAAACGCCATCGTCGTCAGCCTCGCAAATCCAATTCGATCCGCGCTGGGATAGCGAACGAGATCGATGCCCTCACGGCGCTCAATCTCTGGGGAACCCTCCATATTGGAAACCTCCATTGCGTTCAGGCAGCTCCCGTTCGCGCACTCGACAGCGGATTAACCGACCGGGAGAAATTTGGTGAGGCTCAGTTGAGAGAGCATCGAGGTGGTCTGGTAGGATGCCTGCAGAGCGTTCTGCACCGCCAAAATCTCGGTGGCGACCTGGTCCGTGGAAACCGTCTCGGTGCTGTCCACCATGTTCTGCAGCATATTTTGCGTCTGCGTTTGCCTGGCCGAGGTGTCCTTCACGATGGTTTGCGCGGCCGCAAATTGCGATTGAATGTCCTCAATGGTTTGCTGGCCGGGTTGAGGCGTCAGATTTGTCGCGGTGCGCTGGCTCAGCGCCGATATTTGTGCGGTCGAATTGGCGCCCGTCGGCGAGGTCGTGAAGGCGGCGTACACCGCGATCGATTGCAGCTGCGAGCGGATCGCGTCTTCGTTGGCCTGGGCTCCGTATTGAACCGTGATCGACTGATCGACCCGCGAACTCGCCGACGCGATCGCGGGTCCCGGCCCGGAATTGCCGGTGTACCAGGACACGGTGTTCGCCGAACCGTTAACCAGCGAGCTCGGAGGCGAGCCGCTGACGCGCAGCGGTGGCTGGGGTGCCGTCACAGTGCCGCTGCCGAAACCGAGCGCGCCGAGCGCTGCGGGATTCGAACTCGTGATCGAAAGGCTCGCAGCATCGTCGGTGTGCACCTCGACGACGCCACCGCTGACGGTCGACGGCGTCGAGCTGCCGGTGATCTGGTCGATCTTCGTCAGCAGCGTCTGGATACTATCGGTGACATTGATCTCGTTGCCGGTGGCGCCGGAGGCGACAAATGTGATCGGCGTGCCATTGACGGTGATGGTGTCGCCTGGAGCAAAACTGGGGCTGATCGAGTCCGAACCCGCCGCGCCGGACAACGCCGTCGCGCCGGTGATCGGCGCCGGCGGCGTGGCCTGGTTGTTGGCCACGCTCCCGGTGGCTGTCCCGGCCGTGTTGAAGAAATTGTCCCCGGCGGCCACCGCTGAGGCAGCCACCAACGTGGTGTTGGCGAGCGTCTTGATTGAGGTGTTCAACGCGGTGTTCAGGTTGGCGGTGGTGTCGGCCGGCGTAGCCCCGATCGAGAAGCTTCCGGCCGGCGGCGGCGTCGCGCTGGAGGCCGTCAGTTGAACGGTTGACGTGGTTCCGTCGGGTAGATTGAAGGTGAAGGTCACCTGGTCACCCGGATTGGGATTGGTGGTGCCGAGGTCGATCGAAACCCCCGCCGGCGAACCGCCGGGACCAGTCACCGTCGCCCCGGTCAACGACGACGAGACGTCATTCAGTTTCAAACCGAACGGTGAACCCGCTGCGTCCTCCGCGACCGACACCGTAGTCGGCATCGCGGCTGGATTCGAAATTACCAGCCGGCCGGTGCCGGTGGTACCGTCGGCCTGGGCACGCTCGGCGATCACCTGTTTCAATCCTGCCCTGGTCGAGGTGCCATTCATGATCTGGTCGGCAGGCGCCGTCGAGGGCGTATTGATGGCGGTACCGGAAAACAGATAGCGGGTGCCGGCCGGGCTGTTGAGGATCCCGATCATCGAGTCGAATTCGGCCGCGGCGTTCTGCTGGGCAATGGTTTGTCCCGTGCTGTCCAGCGTCTGCGGCGTACCGGCCGCGGCGTTCTGCACCTGGTCTCCGATATTCGACAACGACTGCAGCGCGTTATTGGTCGCGTTGATGATCGTATTGACATTGGTAATCGTGTCGGTGAAGGCGGAGATGCTTGCAAGCTGCGCGCGCGCGGCTATCGCAAAGCCCTCGTTGGGCCCCATGCCGGAATAGGTGGTGGATTTCTGTCCGCTCGCGAGCTGGGTCGACAGGTCCGCCAGCTGGTTGTTGAGACTCCGTATCGCCTGTCCGAGCGGAGAACTGGCATAGCCTATACCGTTGATCGACATCTGGACCGCCTTACACTTGAGCCTGCAGCAGGGTATTCATCATGCTTTGAACGACCGACATCACGTGAGCGTTGGCGGCGTAGGTGTTTTGCAGCGCGATCAGGTTCGACATTTCGGTGTCGATATTGACGCTGGCCTCGGAATTGAATTTCTGCTGCAAGGTGCTGACAACGACATCCTGGCCTTGCTGTAATTGCGTTGCGGTTGCGGCCGCGTTGCCCTGCTGGTTCAGGAACTGCTGCATGTAGTTGGAGATCGTGCCGGTGAACGGCGACGCCGCCGAGCCCAATCCCGTTTGCGGCGAAAAACTGAAATTCGCCGACGTCAGTTGCGAATAGAGAAAATCCGATCGGGTGGTATCGCCCGGCGCGGACGACGAACTGTAAACGCTGAGGCTTGCCGGATTGTTCAGCACCGCCGGATTGACCGTGATGCGTCCCGCAAGGCCAGTCATCTCCGAGCCGCTGCCCGTGATCGCGCCGGTGTAGGGCGAACCGACATCGGTGAACAGCGCAAGCTGCGGGCTGCCGTTGGCCGTCGACGTCGCCGTTGTGGTGGTCGAAGCCGCACTGACTGTTGCCGCCGCCGATCCGACCACGCTTAATGTAGAACTCGGCGCCGACGGGTTTGAGAACGTCAGGCCGCTGCCGCCGAGCGCCGCATTGAGCTGCGAAACGACTGACGCCATGCCGCCGGACAGATTGACGCCGACCACTTTCGGATTGGCATTTGGCGCATTCGGTAACGGCAGCGCCGACGGATCGGTCACATTGACGATGGAAATCTGGTGCTGGGTATTCGCGCTGTCCGTATAGGTTAGGTTGATGGTGTTGCCCGGCAATACGTTCGAGGTATCGACGCTGAAGCCTGTCGGGGGGCCGGCGACGGCGGTGCCGGGCGTCGTTTGATTGGACAAAGCGCTCGCCATCGCCGCTGCAAGCTGGTCGACTTGGGTCTGTGCCTGCACTAAGGTCTGATCGCGCAATTTCAGATCGGCCGCGATCTGGCCTGAACTGATCACATTGTTCGCAACGACGTCCAAGGCCGCACCGTTCGGCAGCTTGATCGAGAGCTGCCCGACCCCGCTTTTGCTGGGGTCGCTGTTATACAGCGAGTTGGCAGTCAACGTTCCCGGCGAGGTGAACGTCATCTGGGAGGCCAGCCCGCCGCCGACGAGTTGAATCCCGGAATTCGTAAAGACGTTGGCCTGACCGGAAGCGTCGGTGGTGACGCGGACATCCATCAATGTCGAAAGGTCGTTGATCGCGTTGTCGCGCTGATCCATCAGATTCGCCGCCGCCGGATCGGTCGGATTCATGCCCTGCAGCTGCGAGTTGAGGGCCGCGATCTGCGACATGTCCGAGTTGGCGCGCTGGACCGAGTTCCCGATATCCTGCTCCACGTTCGAGCGAAGCGACTGGATACCATTGGAGGTTTGGTTCAAGCTCTGCGCCAGCGACTGCGCCGCCGCCAGCACCGCCGTCTGCGCCGACTGCGCACCTTGACTGTTGGATAGCCCCTGCAACGCCGCGGTGAAATTGTTGAACGACGTTTCGATGGTGCCATCGCCCCCGGGAGGGCCATAGACGCTTTGCAGCTGGTTCAGGATATTGGCCATCTGGTCGGCAAAGGCGCCGCCGGAGGTTTCCGTCCGCAACTGGCTCTGAACGTAGAGATCGAGCTGACGGTTGACGCCGGTGACCTGGACACCGGTGCCATTGCCGCCACTGGCCAGTTCGCTCTGGTTGACTGTCTGGTTGACATATCCAGGCGTTTGCGCGTTCGCGATGTTGCCCGACAGGATCGAGAGTGCGGCCTGGTTGGCACGCAGACCGGACATCGCAGTTGCGAGGGCTGAACCCAAACCCATGTTTATGACTCGCCTTGAATTACATCACACTATCGAAACCAATCAGCGCAGCACGTTCAGCAAATCCTGAACCATGTCGTTGGCGGTGGTGATCACCTTGGTGTTGGCCGAATAGGCCTGCTGGGTCACGATCAGCTTGGTGAACTCGTCGGCGATATCGGTATTGGAGCCCTCGAGCGATGAGCCGCTGATGGTGCCCGATGCGCCGTCGATCGCCGGGCCGGACTCGTCGGTCACTTCATAGGCGCCGCCACTGAGCGCCTTCAGGTAGTTGGTGCCGTTGAAGTGCGACAGCGAGACGGCAGCAAGATCGATGTTCTGCCCGTTGGAGAATGTTCCGACCACGATGCCATTATTGTTGATCGCGACCGATTGAAGCTGGCCGGCAGCAAAACCATTCTGCGTAAGCGTGTTGACGGTTGCGTTGCCCCCGGTGCTGGCGAACTGGGTCAAACCGCCGGAGCCGATATTGAGCGTGACGTCGCCGAGCGATTGGCCGCTGACACTCAGATTCGGGATGGTGATGCCCGAACCTGCCGGGCTCGACAACGTTCCGTTGGAGTTGAAGGTGAAGTTGGTGCCGACATTGACCCAGCCGACTTGCGTACCGGTGGCGTTCGGATCGGTCTGGTAGAAAAGATTCCACGTATCCTGATGCGGACTGCCCAGCGAGGCGCTGTCGGATTTGACCCAGCGCAATTGCACGTTGACCGGCGTTCCGGCCGCGTTGAAACCTGTGACCGCGCCACCGCTGATGGATTCGTTGGTGAACGCATCGACGTCATTGCCGATGACGAAGCCAGTACCCGGCGTGCCGCCGCCTGCGCGCGATGCGGTCGCCGTGGTTGAGAAGCCGAGTGCGCCGAAGGCGTCCGCCGCTGACGTCGTCGATCCCGCCGAGACCGTGAGATCCTGCGCGCTGCCCGTGTGCAACGTGATCTTGCCGGTAGCTGCCTCGATGGTCGGCGTAACGCCGGTGATACTGCCGATCTTGTTGAGCAGGTCACCGACGGTACCGGCCGGCGTATCAAGGCTGATCTGGTTAGGACTGGTAGTGGCTCCGGCCACGAAAGTGATCACCGTACCGTCGACCGTAAGGGTGTCACCAGGCGCAAAAGCCTTCGGCAGCGAGTTGGTGCCAGCCGCTCCCGAGAGCAGTGTTGCGGTGCTGATCGGCGCCGCCGGTGAGGCCTGATTCAACGCGGCCGCCCCGGTCACTGTGCTATCCGTGAAAGGTGCCGGAGGCGTTCCCAACACCAGCGGATTCTGGCTGAAGTCACCGGTGTTCAGCCCTCCAGCCGCGGCAAGTGTGCCGGCGCCTGCAGTCGCGCTCGCGGCGGTCGAAGGCTGGGTCGGAAGGTTGAGGGCGTACTGGATCGTGCTGGTGGGCTGGGCCGGGATGAAGTTGTTCTTGAACTGGAGGACCGTCGCAACATTCCCCGTCGGGTTTCCGGTTTTCGGATCAACGTTGACGCCCATCAGGTAATAGCCGGCGCCGTTGACGAGGTTGCCGTTGGCATCGACCTGGAAGTCACCGCGGCGCGTATAATTGGTCACACCGCTAAAAACCGGCTGATTGTCGACCGAGCCGGTCGCCGCCTGCACGTTGAAGAAACCATCGCCGTTGATCGCCATGTTGGTCGCGACGGTCGAGGCCGAAACGGTACCCTGGGTCGTAATGGTCGCCTGCGCGAACGCAGTTACGCCGCCGGCGACTTGCCGGTTGGGTGTCACCGCATCCGGAATGAGGTCTTCGAAATTGGTACCGATGCCCTTGTAACCGACGGTTGAGGCGTTCGCGATGTTGCCGGAGATGTTCTGCAACGCGAATGATTGCGCCTGCAGACCGCCAACCGAAGTATTAAGCGCATCGAAGATACCCATAACATTCTCTCCACATTCGATCCGGACGGCCAGCCGGCAATGCCTGGCGTGGCGGGTCATCGAACGGAGACGTCGCAAGTGCTATGCCAAAACAAAAAACGTATGGGATCAGATGCTTAAATAGAAATGCCCCGGTCCAAGGACCGGGGCACAATTGCCGGGCGGGCAACAATTGCCGGGCTTAACGGGCGTCCTCGGGCAAAGCTCCAGGCGCGATCAAGTCGCCGACGGAGCCGCCGGATGAAACACCAATGCGAAGCCGTCCATGCAGTAGCGCAGGCCGGTCGGCTTCGGCCCGTCGTCGAAGACGTGACCGAGATGCCCACCGCAGCGACGGCAGTGAACTTCAGTCCTTAGTACTCCGAACGTTCGGTCTTCGGTCTCACCAACAGCGTTCGGAAGCGGCTGGTAGAAACTTGGCCAGCCGGTGCCGCTTTCGTATTTCGTCTCCGACGAGAACAGCGGCAGATCACAGCCGGCGCAGGCGAAGATACCCTTGCGATGTTCCTTCAATAGCGGGCTCGATCCCGGGCGCTCGGTGCCTTGCTTGCGCAGGATTTCATATTGCTGCGGCGTCAGCTGCGCGCGCCACTCGGCGTCGGTCTTTTCGACCTCGAATTTCTCTGCGGCATTTGCCGGCGTCGCGCGCAGCCAACGGAACGCGGCGAGGCCGAACAGACTGGCGACGGATGCGAGCAGGATACGGCGATCAATCATGACGGTCTCCGTGGCTTGAGCGATGAGATGTCTTCGCTGCGTAGATACGGCCCTCGGCAGCGAACGTTACACCGGCTGGCGCAAATCTTCTCACTTTCTCGCGAGACGATTCTCACCCGCTCCATGTTCCGTGCCCGCGGCCAAATTCAGGAAAGCGCGCCCTCGCCTTCGCGGGCCTCAGCCGCGACGGCGATCGGCGCCTCGGGACGTAGGCCGGCCGGCGACGGTCCGGGCCGCGGCCGGGTTCCGGCCTGGCGGTTGGCCTCGATCAGACGCGCCTCGCGAATACGCTCCTGCGCCCGGGCTCTTTCCCGGTAGCGGGCCAAGGCGCCGGCCGCCGCCGACGTTCTCCGTCCCCATAGGCCGACGACATGTCCCGCGACCCGGCCGGTCACGCCGCCCGCCCATACGAGTTCGAACGGCGAGAACAGCCGCCAGCGTTCGTCGCCCTGCAGGATGCCGAGGCTAATCAGCCGCCCGGCCAGCGCCGAGGTGTTCATCCCCTGGCGTCCGAAACCGCTTGCAACCCATACACCCCGGCGCAACTGGCCGATCTGCGGCATGCCGTGCACGGTCTGCCCCACGGCCCCGCCGAACACATCCGCGATCTCGACCTTTCCAAGCTGGGGGAAGATCGTGCGGATCCTGCGCGCAATGGCGCCGGCAAAGCGCCGCGGCCGCGCCGCCCATGTGGTTTCCGGGGAAGTCCAGATCAAGCGGTCGCCGTCCACGATCCTGAAATGATCGACACCGTCGCTGTCGTTGACCGATCCCTGAAACGTGATGGCTTCGGCCAAGCGCTCCCCAAGCGGCGCGGTTACGGCGCCGTAGCGCCAGACCGGCAGCAGCGTTTCCGATAACTTCCGCATCGGGGCGCCCAGATGGACGTTGCCGGCGAGTACGATATGCGAGGCGCGCAACCGCGCCGACGGCGTGACGATGCGCTTGCGGACGCCGGACGGGTCGATGCTGACGACGGGCGTGTCCTCGAAGATTCGCGCCCCTGCCCGCCTCGCCAGCGCAGCAAGGCCATGGACGTAGTTGCGGCCGTCGATCTGAAACGCCTTGGGATAATACACGCCGTGAAAATAGCGCCCGGTCTTGAGCTGATCGCGCACGCGATCGACCTGCCAGCCCTCTACCTCGGTGTCGAAGTCTTCGCTCAGCATCTGCAGCCGGCTGATCAACTGGTCGCCAACGTCGACGTTGGACACCTCAAGCGCGCCTTCGCTCAATCCGATGCCGGGCATCGAGGCTTCGGTGGCGATGGCCCGCACATAGTCGGCGCCCTGCTTCGACAGCGCCCACAATTCGCGGGCGTCTTCCAATCCGACGCGGGCGATCAGGTCGCCGATCGGAAGCCCGTATCCCGGTATCACCGTGCCGAGCTGATGGCCGGACGCGTTCCAGCCGACATGCCTGCCCTCAAGCACGGCGACACTGGCGCCAAGGCGCGCGGTCTCCAACGCCACGGTGAGACCGGCAAGCCCCGCACCGACCACGCAAATATCGACATCGAGGTCGAAAGAAAGCCGCGCGCGCTCGGTTGAAGCCGTAACGTCAGCTTGGGTGGTCACTGTGGTAGGCGTCTCGCTCATATCATTTCCTTACGGACCGATCGGGCGCTTGTCACCTTGTACGGCTATCCTAAACTCAGGGTTCACCGGGCGTTGCTGCACCTGCTTCCGCGAATCGCGGGTTCAAAAGGATACCGACAAAGCGATGATTCCGGTGTGGTTTTGGTTCGGAAGCGGTCTTGACGGACCGGCGGGCAGAGGTGAAGAGAACTTTCGAACCCCACCATCGTGCGTCAGTCTGTACACCAATCCGCAGACCTTGAACGAATAGAGATCGCGCCATGCGCCGTTTGATGCTGCTGCGTCACGCCAAAACCGAAAACGACGCGCCGAGCGGCCGCGATCGGGACCGCCGCCTCGATTCCCGCGGCCGCAATGATGCGGCCGAGATCGGCGGCTGGATTGCTGCCCACCCACCCTTTCCCGATTCGGTGCTGGTTTCGCCTGCGGTCCGAGCGCACCAGACCTGGGATATGGCCTGGGCAGCGATGAAAGATGCCGTGCATCCACCGCAGGTGGAGCTGCTGCCGGAGCTCTACGGCGCCGACCCCTCGCACCTGCTGCAAATTATCCGCGACGCCTGCGGAACCGACCCGCAGCGGCTGATGATCATCGGGCACAACCCTGGATTGCACGAATTGTCGCTGGGGCTGGCCGGCAGTGGCGATGCCGCTGGACGCAAGGCGCTGGTCGACAATCTGCCGACGTCGGGCCTCGCGATAATCGACTTCGCGGTGGATGACTGGAGCGATGTGTCATTCCGCCGCGGAAAACTTGTGCTGTTTGTCAGCCCTAAACTGTTGAAGCGCGCCGCCGGCGATTAGGCCTAATAATTAGGATTTGCACGATTGAGCTTGCTGGATTGGTGATGACGATTGAACTAGCCGCGGCCGGCTTTCAAGATATGCTATGCTAGGTTGATAACGGACAGGGAGGCGCAGATGTTCAAATCCATCCTCGTGCCGATCGATCTCGCCGATACCGAGCTGGCGAAGCCCGCGATCGCGACGGCAGCGACACTGTCGCAGACCTGGAGCGGCACAGTGCGGCTTTTGAACGTGATGCCGATGACGCCGGTGATGTTGGCGGAATATGTGCCCGCCGATTTCGACAGCCAGCAGCGCCAAACCTCCGAGGAAGCCCTCACCATCGTGGCGCGCGAATCCGGCATCAACGCCTCGCGCATTTCCAGCGTGGTGCGGCAGGGCGGCATCTATCACGAGATCCTCGAAGAGGCCGCAGCGGTCAAAGCCGACCTGATCGTCATGACGTCGCACCGGCCGGCGATGCGAACTTATTTTCTCGGCTCCAATGCCGGCCATGTGGTGCGCTACGCCAAATGCTCGGTTCTGGTGGTGCGACACTGATCCCTTCGAGGCTCCGGTCGCCGTCGGCCTACGGCAGCAATGCCTCCGGCAAATGATCGAAGGTGTATTTCCGCGGCCGATTGCGTTTCACAAAGCCGCCGACCTGCCAGCCAAACAGTGCGGCAAAACCGGCAAGGAACAAGATGCCGGCGAACTCGCCGGTCATGACCGCACGCACGAGCAAGCCCGCCATGGCGATCGCGACCAGCATCAGCAGACCGAGCGCGGCGATATAGATGCGCGGCTTGAGGCCGCCGATCAGCACCGCGTTACTTCCGGCTTCTGCCATCCGCCGATGCAGCGCGATAATGAAGGCGCGATAATCCCGGTCCTGCGGCGCCATCAGGACCGAGGTCTGCCAGCTCGTCGACAACAGCGCGATACGGCCGCGTCCCGCGCTTTCGATGTCGGCGCGAAAGCGGCGCGATTGCATCGATACCGGCCGGAATGACAACCGGACCTCAGAAATCTCGCGGTAGGGCCACACCGCGGATTTGCCGGGGACGCGCCAGCACAAGCCTTCATCGTTCAGTTCGAAGCGATGCGCCCTGCCGACCAGCGAGGCCTTGTAGGCGTAGCGGATGTCCGAGGCAGCCTCATTTGAAGCGGCTCCATCGGATGGCGAATCAAGTGCCATGGGCGGCCTGTCATTCTCGCGGGATCGGTATACGTCCGCGCGAATCCGAAATCGTGCTCAGCGTGACAGACATGCCCAGAGAAACGCAACGGTTGCGAGCGCACCCAGTCCCGTACGCACGGCGTGCAGCGCCCCCCATCTGACGACGAACGCCCGCGATTGCGATCCAGCCCGATCGCGCTCGGTCGCCAGCAGCGCATCGTTGACCGGCTTGATCGCGATCAGCGTCCATGGCCACGGCGCGATCATCGCGATCGCCCCGATCAAAAAGGCGGGATGCACACTCTGCCACCACGCGATCATTCCAAGCAGAAAACCCAGTAGCGCCAGCGGCGCCTGCATCGCGGCGCCGCGCTTGTAGGAAGGTTTCCATTCCGCAAGCAGCGCGTGATCGTCGAGCAGCAACCGCGCCGGTTGCTCGGCGACGTTCACGTAAAATGCCGCGCCGGTAAAGATGGCGGCGGCAGTCAACGCGAGAAGTCCGAACGTCATGGCGCGTCCTTCTGAACGGGTTGACTGAGATCATCGCGTCGGCTTGCGCGGCTGGTCGGCTTTACCTTACAACGGGTCATGGCCGAGACGACCTATTTTCCACGCCGCCTGATCCTTGCCGGCGCCATGATTTCGGGCGTGCTGCTCGCGCTTGCCGTTCACATACTCGGCGCACTGTTCGGCCTGGACCTCGGCGGCCTCTGGCGATCCGACAGCCAGGAATTCATACCCACGGGCGCGGCCGTTGCGTGGTGGTTGATCGCCACGGTCGGCTTCTGCGGCGGCTATTTCACCGCAACCTTGATGCACAGCGCCGTGTCGGGGCAGATTCCACAACGGATGCGGCAGTTCCTGATCGCAGTTGGCGTGCTGGTGTTGGCAGCCGTCGGTCAGGCAGCTTCCGCGCCAAGCCCGGTCCCGACGATATCGGGCGTGCTCGCGGGCCTTACCGCCTTGTGCCTCGGCGCGATAATGGCGTTCTGCGGCGCCCACTTCGCGTTGCGCAGGGCGTAGCGGAGGTTCGCTTAGCAACGCTGCCGGCCAATCGCGTAGACACGCCGGCGGCGATTCCGGAGCATCACCTCTCCACGCTTTCAGGCAGAGTTGATGTCAGAGGCGGCACCAGCAAGTCGAGTGCGGCGCCGATCACGATCAGTTGCGCCTAAATGGCCGGAAGTTTGTACCCTTGTGGATTCCGCGCAGCGCGACCGACTCATTGCGGCGACCGAGGGTAACCGCGGCTGTCGTCGTCCGCGCCGTGTGCGATGCGAAAGCGAACGGTTCCGCCATCTCAAAGCCAGGCGAAGGCGCAGCAGGCAGGCCTCGTTAACCGTTCCCCTTGATGCTCGTTCTGAGCATGGTGGGGTACGTCTTTTGCCGATCGAGCCACGGGTGCCGTTTACGACGAACTGATGACTCAATACGTCCGCAGAATAGCCGCCAAGTCACCGCAAAAGGCCCTTCCCATGCCTTTTCGAACACCGTTAAGACTTCGAATCTCGATCGCCGGCACATACTTAGTGTGTATGCGCGCGCCCTGTCGAAAGTCGAAGCCGACGTTGTCAAGGGCTGCACACTGCGACGTTTTTGTCTTATGGGTTTTCATCTATGGAGCGGTTGGCCGCCGTCTGGCATCAATGGCTTCGAGAAGGCCACTTGTCGCCGCCCCGTCGGGAGGACGAATGCATCGACTGCTGACCACGCTGAGGCGTGGCTTCAAGGAACGGATCGGCTGGAAACGGCTCGGAATCGCCGCGAGCCTCTTCATCATCGTCCTTGCGATCACGACCCTGATCCGCACCCTCAAGGGTGTCGATACCGGCGTGATCCTGACCGCGCTGACCGAAATACCACCCCACCACATCGCGCTCGCCGCGCTCTGCGTTATCGGCGCGTTTTGCACTCTGACATTTTACGACTTTTTTGCGTTGCGGACCATTGGCAAGAAGCACGTGCCTTACCGCATCGCCGCCCTTTCGAGCTTCGCCAGCTATACGATCGGCCATAACATCGGCGCCACGGTATTCACCGGAGGCGCAATCCGTTTCCGGATCTATTCGGACTACGGGCTGAATGCCATCGACGTTGCGAAAATCTGCTTTCTCTCGGGCCTGACGTTCTGGCTCGGTAATCTGTTCGTGCTCGGCTTCGGCCTGGCGTGGCATCCATCGGCCGCCAGCGCCATGGATCTGCTGCCGCCCGCGGTCAATCGGCTGATCGCGCTCGGCTGCCTCGCCGGCATCGGGGCCTATTTCGTCTGGCTCATGATGGGCAAGGAGCGCCGCGAGCTCGGGCAGAACGGCTGGAAGGTGGTATTGCCCTCGGCGCGGCTGACGCTGCTGCAAATGCTGATCGGCGTGGTCGATCTCGGGTTCTGCGCGCTGGCGATGTACCTGTTGATGCCGTCAGAGCCGTACATCGATTTCATCTCGCTGGCGGTGGTGTTCATTCTCGCTACGCTGCTGGGGTTCGCCAGTCACGCGCCGGGCAGCCTCGGCGTGTTCGACGCGGCGATGCTGGTTGCGCTGCCTGAATTCGGCCGCGAGCAATTGCTGGCGACCTTGGTGGTATTCCGTATCCTGTACTTCATGATCCCGTTCGGCATTGCGATTTCCATCATGGGCGTCCGCGAGCTTTGGCTCAACGTGGTGCGGCCGTGGCACCAGCGCCGGCGGGCGAGCGAAACATATCCGCGTCCCACCGTGGTGCCCGAGCCGGTCAAGAAGCGGAAATCGCAAGGCTAGCTGCGATATGGGCCCGGTTTACGCAGGTTTGACTGCTCTTATTTCCGCCCCACCGATGACGTCAAACGCGCCATGTCCCGAACTCAACTCCGCTCGCTAGTTATATGCGCGCTGCTCGCGGCAGTACAAATCGGGCCGCAGGTGCGGTGGGCTGCCGCGCAAAGCGCGCCGCTGGCGGCATCAAGCGCGCCGGATGCGCCGATCCAGATTTCATGGGAAGTCCGCAACCGCTTCCGGCTGTTCCGCGAAGAACGCGATTTCCGGCTGCATACCGAAAGCGCCGGCGGCAGCATCCTCGCCTCAGAACAGGCGCTGGAGCTGCAGAGCGACGGCCGCGGTTGGGCGCGCAACGCGGTGAACCGGCTCTGTATCGACCTGACCGGTCGGGTCAGCGAGCCCTGCACGCGCGACAACGTCAAGGAAAGTTACCTGACGCCGACCGATCACCCGATCACGGTTCGGCTCACCGGTCAGGTACCGGTCGGCGCGACTTGCGCCTGGTCGTTCGACGATGGCGATGGTGCGCAGCAATCGACGTTCGATTGCGCCGAGCCGATCAATCTGCGCGTTCGCTACGGCCGGTCGACCATTGCCACCGTGGATGTCTCCAGCGGCGACCAGCCACCGCAGCGCGTGACCACCGAGATCGCGGTGCGCGACCTCCTGATCGCCGGGCTCGGCGACAGCATCGCATCCGGGGAAGGCAATCCGGACCGCGCAATCGCGCTCGCGGACGATGGTTTTTGCTTCCGTTCCTATCTCGGCACCGCGAGCGCCCAATACTATCGCCCGAGCCGCGCCGGCTATAAAGGCGGCCGCGCCTGCGAGGCGCCGGATTTTCTGCAGGTCTGGCAACGCCAGAGCGCGCTGTGGTTCAATTCGGCCTGCCATCGCTCGCTGTACAGCTACCAGACTCGGACCGCGCTCGCGCTCGCGGTGCAATATCAGCACATCGCGGTGACATTCTTGCCGCTGGCATGCACCGGCGCCACCATTGCCGACGGCCTGTTCGGCTCGCAACGCGCGCGCGAATGTCCGCCGACGAAATCCGGGGCCGCCTGCCAGGGCAGGGTCAATGCGCAACTGGCCGAGTTGCGCGATGCGCTCTCGGCGGCCCAGCGAGGTCAGCCCGACCGCAAGCTCGACCTGATTCTGCTGTCGGTCGGCGCCAACGACATCAACTTTTCCGGCCTCCTTGCCGACGTGATTGTCGATACCCCGACCGAGCGGGAACTGTTGCAGCGCAGCGGCGTGATTGGATCGGTCGACGATTCACGCGCGGCGCTGACGCGCGACCTGCCGCAGGGATTCAACAAGCTACGACAGGCGCTGAAGCCGCTGGTCGGCGGCGACATGTCGCGAGTGGTCTATGTGTCCTATGCCAATCCGGCCCTGGCGGGCGGCGCGCCCTGCCCCGGCGGCCCGGCCGGCTTCGATATACATCCTTCATTCAATGCGGAGCCGCGACGGCTCGCCAACGTGGCCGGTTTCGTGCAGAACGAATTCCTGCCGCAACTCAAGGCGCTCGCTTTGTGTCAATCGGGGGTGCTATGCCGCGACCCGCGCGGCGATCGCATGACCTTCGTCGATGCCCATCAGGCCCCATTCGCCAATCACGGATTCTGCGCCCGCGCGCCGAGCGATCCGGAGTTCGACCGGATGTGCTTTTCCGACCAGGGCAAGAGCTTCAACCCGGACATCGTCACGGGAGCGGCCCAGCCGATGCTCTGCGACCGTAGCGCCGGGGACTATCGCGCCTACCTCCCGCGCGCACGTTGGATCCGCGACGCCAATGACAGCTACTTCGCCGCGATGACCTATCCGCAGGGCTTGCCGGCGTCGATGCAGCCATCCGACATCCATGACGCGACGTGGGGGATCTTTTCGGCGGTTTACGGCGGCGCCGTGCATCCCAGCGCCGAGGGTCACGCCGTGATGGCGGACGCGGCACTGCCGGCGGCGGCCTCGGTGCTCCATCTCGATGCGGTCATCCCCGAGGTAACCTCCGAGCCGGCGCCATCGCTTCCGGGTTCACCGATGGTCGGCGCGCCCGGCGGCCGCTGACTGCGAACGGCCTCAGCGCGCAGGCGGCGCCGCTGTTTTCTTGGCAGCGACCGGCGGCTTCACCAAGGCGGCGGCTTGCGCGGGCAGGTATTTCGCCACGATGGCGGAATCGACCGAGGCCATCGCCGTACCCGGCAGCCGGTACCAGACCTCATCCCTGCCGAACAGCGAAATTCCTACATAGCCCCGCATGGTCAAGGTCTGACCGTCCGGACTCAGAGTCATCTTGGCTTGATAGATCTTGCCGTCGCGCGGATCGAGCACGTTGCCGTCCTCGTACTTCAGGCCGGCGCGTTTCATGTCCCTGATGAAAGAGATGCCGAGCACCGGTGCGTCCTTGCGGTCATCAGTGCATTTCGAGCAAACATGGCGAGACTCGCTAAACGTCTTGGCGATCACGCCTTCGTAGATGCTGTTCTCATGAGGGACCACGAGAACCCAGATCACCGGTTTGCCGTTTTCGATCTTTTGCCAGAGTCCGGCAGCGGAGGGGCCGGCCATTGCGGGATTGGTCGCGACCGGAGCTGCCGAAGGTGTTGCGGAAGCGGGTGCAGGTCCGGCAGCCTTCGCCGGAAGCGCCCCGGCCAGCGCGATCGCGAGGCCGGTGATGATCGGGAAATTCAGTCGAACCCGGGATACCGCTGTCCGCATCATCGCTCACCTGATCAATTCACAAAAGAATGATCGCAGACTAAGGCCATTTCGCGGATCGTGCCAGTGCCGCGTCTTGCCTTAATGGTGTTCAGAAGTGGTCAGACGCTGCCCAAAATGTGTCGCAAATGCCGAAGCACTTTCGTTTCGACGGAATCGTAACGAAGGCAGGTAATTAGTTCTTCGCGCAAACAAAGAAGATTACAGCGCTTAACCGCGCGACGCGGTTAAGCGCTAAGCGCAGTGTTATTAATTGACGCCGAGTTTTTTCTGCAGGCTCGACGACGACGTCGTGTACTGGAACACCAGCCGTTTATCCGGATAAACGTAGCGGTGCGCCTTCTGGGCCATCAGCGAACCCTCATGGAAGCCGCACAGGATGAGCTTCAGCTTGCCGGGATAGGTGTTGATGTCGCCGACCGCAAAAATGCCGGGGACGTTGGTCTCGAACGCCGCGGTCTCAACTGGCACCAGATTGTTCTCAAGCGCGATGCCCCAATTCGCCACCGGTCCCAACTTCATGGTCAGACCGAAGAACGGCAGCATCGTATTGCAGGCAATCCGCGAAACTTCGTTGTCATTGCCCTTGACGGTGGCGCCGGACAGAACGCCGCCCTCGCCTTCAAGCCCGGTCACCTGGCCGATTTTCAGATCGAGCTTCCCCGAAGCCACCAGCGCGCGCATCTGTTCGACGCTGTGCGGCGCCGCGCGGAAATCGTCGCGCCGGTGCAGCAGCGTCACGCGCTTCGCAATCGGGTGCAGGTTGAGGGTCCAGTCCAGTGCGGAATCGCCGCCGCCGACGATCAGCAGTTCCTTGTCGCGGAACTGCTCCATCTTGCGCACCGCATAGAACACCGAGGTGCCTTCATAGGCCTCGATCCCCGGCACCGGCGGACGTTTCGGCTGGAATGAGCCGCCGCCGGCGGAGATCACCACCACCTTGCATTCGAACACCTTGCCGGCATCGGTGGTGACGCGAAATGCGGGATCGCCGATCTTCTCGATCTTCTCGACCATTTCGTTGAGATGGAAGGTCGGCTTGAACGGCTTGATCTGCTCCATCAGCGCGTCGGTCAGGCCCTGTCCGGTGACCAGGGGAATGCCGGGAATGTCATAGATCGGCTTTTCCGGATAGAGCTCGGCGCACTGGCCGCCGATCTTGTCGAGAATGTCGACAAGATGCACCTTCATGTCGAGCAAGCCCAGTTCGAAAACGGCGAACAGCCCGCACGGGCCCGCGCCAATGATCAGCACGTCGGTTTTGATCGCTTCGCTCATGTCAGCTTCTTCTCGGTTAAATCATCCGGACCGGCCACCTTAACGGCTGCGTCTGTCTAGCCAACGCCGCCGCTCGAGGAAAGCCATAATTCGGTTATCGGCGATCAGCGCAAGCCCTTGCCCACGTTCGCGAACTCGGCTTCAAGGACTGGAAAACCGTTAGGAGATCGTCCCGTGAATGCCGAAGCCCGTCTCGACCCAACGCCGCTGCTTGAGGATTTCCCCTACCGTCTGACGGACAATGTACGCTTTGCCGATCTCGACCCCAACCAGCACGTCAACAACGCGGTGTATGCAACCTATTTCGAGACCGGCCGTGTCACGCTGATGAAGGACCGCAGCTACGGGCTGATGCCCGAGGGTCTGGCCTGGATCATGGTGCGGCTCGACATCCATTTCCGCGCCGAGCTGCGTTGGCCCGGTCAGATTGAAATGGGACTGGGCGTCGTGAAGTTCGGTCGAACCTCGGTGACGTTCGACCAGGTGGTGTTTTCCCAGGGCAAGTGCGTCGCCTCGGCGCGATCGGTGACCGTGCTGCTCGATGAGCGGACGCGCAAGCCGACGCCGCTGACACCGGAGATCATCGCCAACTTCCAGCCCTGGCTCCGGCGCGGCATGGTACCGGCGTAAGGCGCGTTGCCAGAGCGTTTTCGAGCGAAGTGGATACCGGCTCGCATTAAGAAAACGCGTCGAACCGAGACCTTCGTTTTTGCTTCAATCAGAACCGAAGCCTAAGCCTGCCGTTCCGGGGTGGTCACCACGAGACCATCGAGCTCGTCGCTGACCTTGATCTGGCACGATAGCCGCGAATTCGGCCGCACATCGAAGCCGAAATCCAGCATGTCCTCTTCCATCGGCGACGGCGCGCCGACCTTCTCGCGCCAGGCGTCGTCGATATAAACGTGGCAGGTCGCGCAGGCACAGGCCCCGCCGCACTCCGCTTCGATTCCCGGGATGGCGTTGCGGATCGCCGCTTCCATCACGGTCGCGCCGTTTTCGACTTCAATGACACGGGTTTCGCCGGTGTGGTCGACAAAGGTAATTTTGGCCATGATTGCTCGTAGCTAACGGGATGAGGAGGGTCGAGCTGTCCTATAACGGCTCGATCCGCTCGGCGCCAGCACTTGAGGGTGGTTTTGCCGGGCCGGCTCAGGAGCGGCGCAGGCGTGCGTCGATCGCGTTCCGCGCTTCCGCAACGGCGTGCTGGAGCCCGGCAAGCAGCTCGGCGGAATCGTCGCCGTTCCGTATCGCGGTCTCCAGGCCTTCGGCGGCGTCGGCAACGCGAAACGCGCCGATCGCGCGCGCCGAGCCCTTCAGCGTATGCGCCAGCGCCATCGCATTGATCGGCAAGCTTAAGAGTGCGCCGGTCAGACCGACGGCCTGGGCCGAAAACATCGCCAGCACCTCGCGCTCGAGGGCCGCGTCACCGAGCGTCATCCGCTCAAGATGTCCGTTGTCGATCGGACCGTCATCGGGAGCGAGCGGTGGCGATGGCATCCAGTCAATCCGTTCGAAATGAAGCGGCATGGTAGTACCAGTGCTCTGCCCGCCGTCTTAGGCGGTGCAGTTTTCGACACCCAAACACGCAAATGGTTAACGGAACGTTTGGCGCACTCGCCTCCAGTTCGCCTCTTTTTTGGCGAAAAGTTGTCACGATTGGCTGGGGAAAACTAGATTTTTGAGGCCCTAGAGGGCCTTACGGCGCGATGCTGTTAACGATGATTAAGGATGATTAAGATTGTATTAATCGCGACCATTTCATTCGCATCGTTCAGCCCATAGGATGTTTCCGGATGTAGTGGACAAGCCGACCAGCCGCCGCACTTTCGTGCCGGCATTGGGACCAGGGTCGGCTTGCGGTGGCGCGCAGCACACACAGCCGATCGCGTAAAAGTAAAACGAGGGCTCAGACTGAACATGGCAAACAACCCCAAGAAGGTCAAAGACCCCACCGAAGTTGCACTTTCTGCCATTCAAGAAGCCTTGAACATCGCCGACGCTCCGGGCCCCGACAACGGCCACGCTGCAGTCCGCGACACAAATATGGCGGCGACGGATCCCGCCCTGCCGGCTTTCCCCGAAAATCCATTTGATACCCGCCCGAGCGCCGATCGGCCGATCTTCGAGCCCATCGAGGAACCGCGCGCGACCCGTCGTGCCGCTAATGATGACCGTGAAACCATCGGCCAAATTCTGCAAGCGATCCAGAAGGGCCGGCCCGCCCGTTATGTTTACACCCTCGCGACCGCGTTCGCGGTCATTTGGCTTGCCGGCGGCGCTCTGCTGACCTTTAGTTTTCTGCCCTCGCTGCAGGCCGTCGTCGGTCAAGGCAGCGGCGGAACGCTCGCGCTGGCCGGACTGGCCGCGTTGTTCTTCGCACCGGTATTCCTGTTTTATTTCCTCGCGAGCCTTTCCTGGCGCGGCCAGGAGTTGCGCATGATTGCGCAGTCGATGGCGCAGGTCGCCATTCGTTTTTCGGAGCCGGAAGGCGCAGCCAGTGATTCCATGGTGACCGTCGGCCAGGCGATTCGCCGCGAGGTTGCAGCGATGGGCGACGGCGTCGAACGCGCGATCGCGCGCGCCGGCGAACTTGAAACCCTCGTTGCCAACGAAGTCTCCGCGCTTGAACGGGCCTACAGCGACAACGAGGTGCGAATCCGCGCCCTGCTGCAGGATATCGCGCACCAGCGCGACAACCTGGTCGGACAGGCCGAACAGGTCCGCAGCGCCATTTCCGGCGTCCAGATCGACCTGCGCCACGACATCGCCCTGATCTCGGATGCCATCGCGTCCCGGGTCGACGAGGTCGCCAAGAGCATCACCGGTGCGCTGGAAGAGCGCGGCGCCCACATCACCAGCGCGCTGAGCAATGCCGGCGACAACATGATCCTCGCGCTCGGCGAGCGCGGCGGCGACCTGCTCGACCGCCTCGAGGAGGCCAGTGCCGAAACCACCCGCGCGGTGCTCGATGCCAGCGAGCGCCTCACCACTAGCCTCAATTTCAAGACCGGGCATGTGCATGACGAGTTCGTCGATCTCGCCGACCGCGTCCACGAAATACTCAACGAGCGGATCGACCGCATCACCAGCGAATTCGAGCAGCGCTCTTCCACCATCGTCGACGGCATTTCCGACCGCACCGAACAGGTTCACGACTCGCTGAAGAATTCCGGCGACTCGCTGCTGCTGGAGCTCGAACTGCGCAGCGGCGATCTGGTCGGCAAGATCGATGCCGCCGGCAATCGCCTCGCCAACCAGATCCTGACCAGCGGCGACAAGGCCAGCGACGCTCTCGACGTCACCGTGAATTCGCTGGTGGCGAAGGTCGTCAGCCAGACCGAAACCGCGCACGATGCGCTTTCGCTGCAGATGAACGCCTTTGATGAATTGATGAAGAACCAGGGCGGCGAACTTGCGGAAAAATTCGCGCGCGACAGCGGCACGCTCGGCGCCCTGATCACCCGCCACATCTCGGAATTCGATCGCACCGTGAAGACCTACGGCGGCGACGTCGTCGAGCGCTTGGGCCAGCGCACCCAGGATATCGCCGAAAGTCTCAAGACCTATGTCGACACTTTCGATGCCCGCCTCGCCTCGAACAGCGGCGCGATCACTACGACCCTCGACCAGCGTCTCGAGCAATTCGAAACCACGTTCGGGAGCCGCGTGGCCAATCTCGACGCGTCGCTCGACACCAAGATCAGTTCGTTCGACGAATCGATCAACGGTCGCCTCACCTCGTTCGATGAATCGATGAACGGCGGCATCAAGTCGTTTGATGAATCGATGACCGGCAGCCTGAAGTCGCTCGACGAATCGGTGAACGGCCGCATCAGGTCGCTCGAAGTGGCGTTCGACACCCGGGCCAGATCGGTGACCGAGACCATCGACGGCCGCCTCGGCACGTTGGCGTCGTCGCTGACCGAGGGCGCCGTCCAGGCGATCCACGCGATCGATTCCCGCCTGACCGTGCTCACCTCCTCCCTGAGTGATGGTGCGGTGCAGGCCGTCCACGCCATCGACTCCCGTCTGACCGCTCTCACCTCCTCGCTGACCGACGGCACCGCCCAGGCGATCAATGCCATGGATCAGCGCATTTACAACGTGACCGAAACCATCGACGGTCGCAGCACGCATCTGACCGACACCATCACGGCGCGGTTCCTGGAAATCCATCAAGGCATCGAATCCAGGGTCGGCGCAGTCGCCGCCGACATCGACACGCGGGTGTCCCAGTTCGAAGACCTGCTAGGCTCGCGCGTCGAGGCCGTGGCGGGTCGGATCGAAAGCAGCGGGCGGCAGGCCAGCGAAGGCCTGATGGCCCGGGCCCAGGAACTGTCCACCGGCATCAGATCGCATGTCGAAGACGCGGAGCGCTCGCTGACCAATCTCGTGGTCAATACCAGCGAGACCATTCAGACCGGCGCGCGCGCCGCGCAGCAGTCGCTGCTTTCGGTGTCCTCCGACGTCGGCGCACAGCTGCAGATGACATCGACGGAAGTCGAACGCGCCCTCACCGCCGTCGGCTCCGGCGCTGCCAACTCAATCCTGAGCAGCGCCCGCGACGCCCAGGCGACCCTGGTGGCGTCGTCGGCCGAAGCGGCCACGCAGATCAAATCGCTGTCCGCTGACGTCGAGCGAACCCTCTCCGCCGCGGGCACCTCCACGGCCGGCGCGATCATCGCCGGCGCGCGAGAAGCCCAAAGCACGCTGGTCGCGGCTTCTATGGATGCGGCAAGCCAGGTCAAGTCGCTGTCGGCCGACGTCGAGCGAACCCTCTCCGCCGCGGGCACTTCGACAGCCGGTGCTATCGTCGCCAGCGCGCGGGAAGCCCAGAACACGCTGGTCACGGCTTCCTCGGATGCAACTGGCCAGATCAAGTCGCTGTCGGCCGATGTACAGCGCTCGCTGTCGGTGGCCGGCATGGCAACTGCCGAGTCGATCACCTCTGGCGCCCGCGAGGCGCAAACCACCCTGGTGACGGCCTCTGCAGATGCGGCAAACCAGGTCAAATCGCTGGCCGCAGACGTCGAGCGCTCGCTGTCGATGGCCGGCACCTCCACCGCGGAGTCGATCACTTCCAGCGCCCGCGAGGCGCAAACCACCCTGATGACGGCCTCTGCAGATGCGGCAAACCAGGTCAAATCGCTGACCGCAGACGTCGAGCGCTCGCTGTCGATGGCCGGCACCTCTACCGCGGAGTCGATCACTTCCAGCGCCCGCGAGGCGCAGAGCCTGCTGTTGACGGTCGGTGCTTCCACCGCCGAGTCGATCACCTCCAGCGCACGCGAGGCGCAGGACCTCCTTGTGACGACCGGCGCCTCAACTGCCGAGTCCATCACCTCCAGCGCACGCCAAGCGCAAAACTTCCTGATGACGGCCGGCGCTGACACTGCCGGGTCGATCACCGCCAGCGCACGCGAGGCGCAAAGCTTCCTGATGACGTTCGGCAGTTCGGCCGCCGAGTCGATCACCTCCGGCGTGCGCGAGGTGCAGAGCACCCTCGTCAACGCCTCATCTGAGGCCGCCAATCACGTCAAGTCGCTGGCGATCGACGTCGAACGCACTCTGACGGCGGTCGGGGCCGACACCGCCGCTTCGATCCTGAACAGCGCGCGTGAGGCGCAGACCTCGCTGACGGCGACGTCATCCGAGGCCGCCACCCAGATCAAGGCGATCGCCGTCGATATCGAGCGGTCGCTCGGGATGGTCACCGCCAACACCACCGATACCATCCAGAACACGGCGCTCAGTGCGCAAAGCGCGCTGGTCGCCGCGTCGAACGAGGTCAGCTCCAAGATCAAGTCGACCTCGGCAGACGTCGAGCGCTCGGTCCTGGCCGCGAGCGGCACTTTCGGGTCGACCATGACCGGCAAGACCGACGAAATCGTCACCTATGTGCAGCAGCAGACGGACCGCCTCTCGCAGATGATCGACGGCAAGCGTGGCACGCTGATCGAGGCCATCGGCGTGAAGGCCGGCCAACTCACGATCGATATCGATCGTGTCACGTCGGACGCACTGAAATCGATCGAAACCAGAGGCCAGGCATTCACCCAGACGATGATGACCAACGGGACCGACGTCGCGCGGACGATCACCGCCGCGGGCGAACTGGCCACCGGCGCGGCCAGCAAGTCGCTGAAGGAGATCGAGCTGTCTTCGCGCGCGGCAATCGAGCAGTCGCGTCAGGTTTCGATCGCGGCGGTGACCGAGATGCAGGAAACCAGCAAGATCCTACGCACCGACACGGTCGCGCTATTCGAGCGGCTGCGCGAGGGCAACATCCTGCTGCAGGAAGTGTTGACCGGCGCGCATGACAATCTCAATTCGCTTGAGCGGGCGCTGGTTACCCGGGTGGCCGACTTCGTGTCCGCCATGAACGACGTGACCTCGCGCAACGGCCTCGCTACCGAGGCGTTGGAAGACCAGTTGAACGTCTTCAACGGCAAGACCGCGCAGGCGCTGGAAGATCTCGGCTCGCTTTCCAGCCAGTTCGAGCTGCATGGCAAGACGCTGGTCGAGGCGGCCGCCGCGGTTGAGTACAGCAATCGCAGCACCACCGCTTCCGTCGCCGAGCGCAAATCGACGCTGGAATCGCTGGTGACCACGATTGATCTGCGCACCACCGACCTCGATCAGCGGCTGTCACGCTTCACCAACCTGCTCGACGAATCGCTCGCCGCTGCGGAAGAGCGCGCACGCGATATCGCAAGGGTGGTGGCGGAAACCGCCGGTGCAGGCTCGACCACGATCGGCCGCCAATTCGAGGCGATCCGTGCCGCGGCCGAAGCGGAACGGCAGCTCACGGCCGACACGATGACCGAAATCTATCAGCAAAGCACCCAGGAAACGGAGGCGATGTTCAAGCAGTCCGCGGACAAGTTCGCCTCCATGGTCACCAGCATGAAGCAGATGGCTTCGGAAATGCACCGTGAACTGGAAGCGACGCGCACCGAGTTGCGCCGCGGTGTGCTGGAAATGCCGCAGGAAGCCGCCGAGAGCACCTCGCAGATGCGCAAGGTCATCGTCGACCAGATCGAGGCACTGGCCGAACTGAACCGGATCGTGGCACGCCACGGCCGCGGGCTTGATGTGGTCGGCAACAGCCGCCCCAGCGCGCCGCGCGAGGAGGAGCCGATGCTGGCCGCAGTGGCGGCTGCGATGGGCGGCGGGCGCGCCGAGGCACCGTCGCGTTCGGCGCCGCCGCCGCGCACGCGCGAGGCCAGCAGCGCCTCGAACCTGCCACCGCCGGACCTCGGCGTGCCTGTGTCGCGACGCGCGGAAACGCCGCCGGTCAGCCCTGCGGTTTCCGACGCCGCAAGTGACGGATGGCTCTCCGGGCTATTGAACCGCGCCGACGCCGGCAACACCCAGGACGTTCCACGCAGCCGCCCGCCGCAGCCGGTCGCCAGCAGCAATCCGCTGGAATCGCTGTCGCTCGACATCGGACGCCTGATGGATCGCAACCTGGCCGCCGAAATGTGGGATCGCTATCAGCGTGGCGAGAGCAAGGCCTTCACCAAGCGGCTCTACACGCCGGCCGGCCAGAAGGCTTTCGATGAAGTCGCCCGCAAGTATCGCGCCGATCGCAATTTCAAGCTGACGGTCGACCGCTACATTACCGAGTTCGAGCGCCTGCTCGACGAGGTTGCGCGCGAAGAGCGTGGGCAGCAAATGCTGCGCGGCCATCTCGTCTCCGAAACCGGCATGGTCTACACCCTGCTGGCGCACGCGGCGGGACGGCTCGGATAAACGCGAATAGCGAGTAGCGAATAAAAAACGGAGGCAGTGATGCCTCCGTTTTTGTTTTTGAATTAACGCACAACCACGAAACGTGACCGTCATTCCGGACGACGCGAAGCGGCGATCCGGAATCTCGATCGACTAGCGCGAGATTCCCCGATGCGCAATTGCGCATCTGAGGTTTGGTCCTTTGGACCATCCCGGAATGACGAACTTCAATTCAGTCGTAGGGCGGATTAGCGAAGCTAAATATTTTTGAGATACGCGGTGTGACGGCCTGATACGGTGTGGACTAGTAAACCCCTGTAGTTATAGGCTTTCTGACGTATCTCGCCTCCATCTTGCCGTCTCTCAGCGTACCGTACTGTATCGCCATTTTTGTTAGGCAAGCTAACAGCAAACCCTGAGAGACGACATCATGAAAGCCAAACTCACCGACACCGGCCTGCGGGCCTACCAGCCGCGCGCCGCCCAGTACTCTATCAGCGACGCCTCCTGTCCCTCCTGTGCGTCAGGATCACGCCGAAGGGCGTCAAGACGTTCGCCTTCGCCTACCGCAACAAGGGCACCGGCAAGGTCCAATGGCTGACGCTGGGCCGCTACCCGGACGTGCCGCTGGCCCGAGCGCGCGAGATCGCCAACGCCAGCCGCAAGACCGTCGCGGACGGCGGCACGCCGCTGACGCCCAAGGTCGAGCGCGCCGAAGCGGAAAAAAACTAAGACCTACGCCGACGTCGTCCAGCTCTACTTCGACGGCAAGCTGAGTACGCTTCGCAGCGGTCGCAAGTCGCGCCTGACGCTGCAACGCATCGGGCGCGTCTACGGCTGGAACGACAAGCCGGTGGTCTCGATCACCGACGACGATGCGGCGGCTATGCTGCACGACATCGCGGACAAGCGCGGCAAGAAGTCGATGGCGAACCAGACCAAGCACATCGTCCACGCCATGTTCAAATGGGCCAAGCAGCCCGGCCGCAAGTTCGTGACCGTCAATCCGTTCGCTGACCTTGCCGCGCCCGGCGGTGCCAAGATCACCCGCGACCGCTTCCTGAGCGCCGCCGAAATTCGGCAGATCTGGAACGCCCTCGACGCGCCGGAACAGTTCGACGTCTCGCGCGAGATCGCGACCGCGCTGCGCCTGATCCTCGTCACGGCGGCGCGGCCCGGCATGGTGCGCGGCATGGTCGGCTCAGAACTGCGTGACTTGCGCGCGCCGAGCGAACACGGTCCGCACCGGTCGCTTCCCGCCGAGCGCATGAAGGCTGGCAGCGCCTTCATCACGCCACTCTCGGGCTTGGCGCTGGAGCTGCTGCGGCCACATCTCAAGGCCGATCCGGACGCGCGGCTCTTCCCCACCATCCACGAGAATCATTTGCACGAAGCGGCGCAGCAGATCGTTGCCGGGCTTGAGATGATCCGCTGGACGCCGCACGATTTGAGGAGGACCGCCGCGACGATTCTAGACCGGGCGGGCTACTCGCTTGAACAGATCGGCGCGCTGCTCGCGCATACCCGCAAGGGCGTGACGGCGGTCTATGCGCGATGGGACAAGTTCGATCTTCGGCGCGAGATGGCGACGGTCGTCGAGCAGTCGCTGCGCGAAACATTGGGCGGCGAACCGGCGATGGCGATCAAGGCCGCCGCATAGACCGACACACCGAAACAGCACGACGAGAGGGCGGCCATTGAGCCGCCCTTTTCTTTTCGGCCGCCCACATGCCCTATCGCGGCTGCTTGGCGGCGTGAATAGCGTAGCATTTTCAACACGTTGAAGGATCGGGGTCGGGTCCGGGGGTCGGGACCAGCTTTTTCGTGATCACCGGCCGTCATGTTCGCTGCTAAAAGCAAGCGGCCCGTCGCTGGCCTTGCGTCCGCGACGTCGGTTCGGTCCAGCAACGGCTTAGCCGGAAAATCCAATGACACTGTCATTGGGGTCGGACAAAGGCTGGCGGCGGGTGCGATGGTCACGCATGCTCACCACCGCATGACAAAAAAGATCCTGCTGGCGCAGTCGCGCCAGTTCTACGACTCGTCCGGCAAGGTCGTCGGCCGCGCCAGAGCAGAAAAATGATGACCGGCCGCCACATCGATTTGCTAAAAGCAAGTGCCCGCCGCTGGCCGCGTCCGCGACGTCGGCCCGGTAAACTCGACGGCTGGGTCGGCGTTGTAGGCTGGCGGCGGGCGCACAGCAACAGGATGACGAGTCAATGCCCAAGATCCTGACAGCATTGTTGGCGTTCGCGATGCTGACCGGCGCAGCGTCGGCGCAACAGCGCACGTACTACGACTCGTCCGGGCGGAGCCTCGGGACTTCGTCGACCGACAGCCAAATTTGTTTGGCCCGACCCTACCGCCGCCTTTCGCTCGCCGCGGGCGGCGCCGCCGGCTGACTGCTGTTTCCTGCGCCGAACAACAGGCGTGTCGGGTTGCGATCGAGGTTGTTCACCGCGCGGCTGATATCGCCCAGCGTCCGGCGGCCGTCGCTCATCAGGGCCCCCGATCGCCTGTCGAAATCCTCGGCGAGTTCGCGGATCGATTTCACCGCCAGGAACAGTTCGCCGCCGTCCTTGCCGCCGGCCAGCGTGTCGAGACCGAGCATGAGGCTGTCGGCCTTTGTCATCACCCCGTCGACCTTCAGCATGACGTTGTCGATCTTCTCTGAATTGCGCGCCAGCGACGCCGAGAACGTCTCGAGGTTACGTAGCGAGTTCTTCACCGCCTCCTGATTGTCGGCGACCACCCGGTTGATGTTCTGCAGCGTGCTGCGGATCGCCTCGGTGACGTCCTGCAAGGCTTTCGGATCGGCCGTCAGCACCGGTACGCCATCCTCGTCGAGGGGAACGCTGGGCGCCGCCTCCGCGCCGCCCTTCAGCGAAATCGCGGCGACCCCGGTCAGGCCCTGAAACTCGAGGCCCACGAGGGTGTCCTTGCGGATCGGCGCATTATTCTCGATCATCGCGAGCGCGACCACCCGGCGCGGGTTGTCCAGCTTCACGGAGGTCACCTCCCCTACTCTAATACCGTTGAAGTTCACGCTTCCGCCGTTGCGCAACCCCGACGCCGTTCCTTCGAAAATGATGCGCAGCGGGGTCCGCGCCTTAGCGGTGTGCAGGCTCTGAAACCACATCACGAAGCCGAACGCCGCGGCGATCACTGCCAGCGTGAACGAGCCGATCAGGACGAAATTCGCCCGCGTTTCCATCAAACCAACTCCGGTACACATCTAACGGGGCCAATGCCGACCCGCCCAATATCGATTAGCGTAAGATCAATTAGCCCTCGATCGCTTAGCCTATGACCCCCGAGTTCACGATCCCTTAGCCCGGGCGCCCCTTAGCCCATGATCCTTCGCCTATAACGGCGCGGGCACGCTTGCCGTGGAAATAAGCTTTTAGCCAGGGATGTTGCGAGGCCAGCATGTCGGTCATCGATCCCGCGGCAATGACCTTGCCGTTGCCTAACACGGCAATCCGGTCGCAAGCGGTATAAAGGCTGTCCAGATCGTGGGTTACCATGAAAACGGTCAGTCCCAAAGTACGCTGCAGGGTCCGGACCAGTTCGTCGAACTCGCCGGCGCCGATCGGATCGAGACCGGAAGTGGGCTCATCGAGGAATACGAGTTCCGGATCGAGCGCCAGGGCGCGGGCGAGCGCTACCCGCTTGATCATGCCGCCCGACAGTTCCGAGGGAAAACGATCAGCCACTTCGGGGCGCAATCCCACCATGCCGAGCTTGGCCTCCGTGATCTCGTCCAGCAACCGTTGCGAGACTTTCAGATAATTGCGCACCGGGAACTGGATGTTTTGCCGCACGGTCAGCGAGGAGAACAGCGCGCCCTGCTGGAACAGGACGCCCCAGCGCCGCTCGACACCGCGCCACGCCCTGGCGTCGGCGGCGTCGAGGTCGATCCCGAACACCTCGATCCGCCCGCGGATTTTCGGCACCAGGCCGATGATGGTGCGCGTCAGCACTGACTTGCCGGCGCCGGAAGGTCCGACGAAGCCGAGTATTTCGCCGCGCTTCACGTCGAGATCGAGCCCGTCGAGCACCTTGGTGGCCCCGAATTGCACCGAGATATCACGGACCCGGATGATGGCATCGGAGATTTCAGGTGCCATCGTTACATTCCGATCGATGCGAAGAAGATCGCGAATACGCCATCCATGACGATGACGAAGAAGATGCCTTTCACGACCGACGACGTGGTGTGCTGTCCGAGCGATTCCGCACTGCCCTGAACCGCAAGTCCCTCGACGCAGGCGACGATCCCGATCACCGCCGCCATCACCGGGGCTTTGACCATGCCGACGATAAAGTGATTGATCGAGATGGCATCGCGCAGGCGAAGCAGGAACGCTTCCGGATCGACACCGCCGTAAAGCCACGCCACCAGCCCGCCGCCGTATAGAGCCGCCATGGCACCGATAAACGCCAGGATCGGTAGCGCGATGATCAGCGCCAGCATCCTCGGCAGCACCAGCACCTCGATCGGGTCGAACCCCATGGTGCGCAGCGCGTCGATTTCCTCGCGCATCTTCATCGAGCCGAGCTCGGCAGTGTAGGCGCTGCCCGAGCGCCCCGCCACCATGATCGCCACCAGCAGCACGCCGATCTCGCGCAGCACCAGCACGCCCAGCATGTCGACCACGAAGATGTCGGCGCCAAATCTGCGGAAATGAAAGATGCCCTGCTGGGAGATGATGCAGCCGATCAGAAAGGTGATGAGGGCGACAATCGGAACCGCGCGCCAGCACACCTGTTCGAGATGATGCACCGTCGAGGTCAGGCGGAGGGTTGACGGGCGAATCATGACCCTGCCTGTCGCGGCAAGCACGGCGCCGAGCATGTCGATCAACTGCACGATCATGGTGCCGACGCCGGCGACGCTGCGGCCGATCTGCTCCAGCATCCCTGTAATGGTCGGGATTGTCGTATCGACGGCGGGCGCGCCTTTCACCTGACGCACCTCGTCGACCAGGCTGGAGTAATCGGCCGAAAGCCCGGCGATCTTGGCCTCGGCGCCGCCCTGGGTCAGGCTGCGGCGCAGCCGCTCGATCAGCCAGGCGCCGAAGGTGTCAAGCTTGGAGACCCGCGACACATCGATGGAGACGTTGGGCCGGCTTCCCTTTAACTTTTCGGCGTCGGCGACGATCCGTTCAAGCGCCGGCGCGAAGGGGGCGGTCCACGACCCCGCGGCACGCAGCGCCAGTCCATCGCCCTGCGCGATGCGCTCCAAGGTCGGGTCGCCGCTCACAATGCCAACTCCTGTGCTGATTCCACCCTATGCATGGGATGAAAGTCCCGACACGCCATCGCCGCCTCGTGGGAACGGTCGCACAGCGAGATGGCTTTTCTCCGAATCGCCATTCCGCTCTGCCTTATTTTTTCAGCATGATCTTTTCGGAAAACCGGTGTCCACTTTTCCGGATCATGCTTTAACCAGCCATACTTGGTTGCGCCGGGCAAGGATGCGATTCAGGAATTGCCAGATTTTGAAATGACTTCCAGCCAATTTCCCAAACTCAAGGCCCGAATCGAGCGCTGGCCGATCGCCGGTGCCTTCACCATCAGCCGCGGCGCCAAGACCGAGGCGGTGACGGTGGTGGCGGAAGTCAGCCGCGGCGGCCTTACCGGGCGCGGCGAATGCGTCCCCTATCCCCGCTACGGCGAGACGCCGGAAGCCGCCCTGGACGCCCTCAAATCGATGCGGGAGCCGTTGCGGCGTGGGCTCGACCGGAACGCGCTGCAAACCGCGATGCCCGCCGGCGCCGCCCGCAACGCGCTGGATTGCGCATGGCTGGACCTCGAGGCCAAAACCAGGGGTCTGCGCGTCTGGGACATGCTCGGACGCCCGGCGCCATTGCCCTGCACCACCGCCTACACCATCTCGCTGGGAACACCGGAGACGATGGCGGCGGCGACCGCGAAGGCCGCACACCGGCCGCTGCTCAAGATCAAGCTCGGCGGCGAGGGCGACGGCGAACGGATCGCCGCCGTGCGGAGCGCCGCTCCCGAATCCGAACTCATCGTCGACGCCAACGAGGCCTGGACATCGGACAATCTGGAGCGAAATCTCGCTGCCTGCGCCGAAGCCGGCGTCACCTTGGTCGAGCAACCGCTTCCTGCCGGCCGTGACGAGGCACTCGCGCGAATCAAGCGGCCGCTCGCTGTCTGCGCCGACGAAAGCGTGCACGATCGCGCCACGCTTGCGGGCCTGCGCGAGCGTTACGACGCCGTCAACATCAAGCTCGACAAGACCGGCGGGCTGACGGAAGCGCTGGCGATGGCCGACGCCGCCCGCGCGCTCGGCTTCGAGATCATGGTCGGCTGCATGGTCGCGACTTCGCTGGCGATGGCGCCGGCAATGCTGCTGGCGGCCGAGGCCCGCTTCGTCGATCTCGACGGCCCGCTGCTGCTGGCCCGCGACCGCGAGGACGGCTTGCGCTATGACGGCAGCCTGGTCTATCCGCCCGACGCCGCACTTTGGGGATGATCGGCTATCGCGCGATGACTTTTCTCCAAATAGTCATCCCGCTCCATCTTATTCTTGAGCATGATCTCCGCGCAAACGCTTCGCGTTTGTCGCAGGGAAAACCGGCGTCCACTTTTCCGGATCATGCTCCAAGCTGTGCCGGGCCAGCCAAATGACGACCGCGCCGATCAACGCCATCGCGGCCATCAGGTAATAAACGCCCTGCCCATGCCGCGCATAGACCACACCGGACAGGATCGCTGCGCTGCCGCTGACGATGCCACTGCAAGCCGCGAGGTAGCCCTGGCCGCGCGCCATCGCATGACCGGGAACGCGATAGATCAGCAGGCTCATGATGCCAACCTGGGTTAGTCCGAACGTCAGCCCGTGCACCAATTGGATCAGCGCGAGCAGCGCAAGCGGCGGATCTTGCGCGGTCAACGTCCAGCGGCCGACGGCGCTGAGCGCACCGATCAATACCATTGTCGCCGGCGACCACGTAAAGCGCGGCGACAGCGCGAAAATTACGATCTCGGCTATCACGCCGAGCGACCACAGCCCCGCGATGGTCAATCCGCCGAACCCGGAAGCCTGCCACGTGATCGAGCCGAACGCGTAGTAAGCGGCGTGGCTACCTTGAATCAGCGCCGAAGCAACGATGATGGCCAGAGAAGCCGCGGTCGCGGAGCAGCGCACGCGCGTGGTGAAACGCAGTCGGCACGGCGGTCGGTTGATCGAGCGGCTGAAGGCCAAGGCCGATGACCGCCCCGAGGCCCGCCATCACGGCAATGATCCAGATCAGATGCCGCGCCGCGATGATGTCGACCAACAGCCCGCAGGCCAGCGCGCCCGCGATAAAGGCCACCGAGCCCCACAACCGCAACGGCCCATAACTTAGGCCGTAGCGGGCCACGCCGCGCAGCGCATAGGCGTCCGTCAGCGGGACCATCGGCGTCCATATGCATGCGGTGATCACAAACAAAAGGAAATACCGGAATCGCCTGATGCTGCGTTCCGATGATGCTAAATCCCAGCGCGGTTGCAAATGCGGTGACGATCATCGCGCCACGCACCGCCTGTCGGCGTTCCGCCAGGCCCGTTACGAAAGGCAGCACGGTGAACCGCGTGACCGACGGCGCCGCGGCGATCATCCCGATCCACGACGGATCAATCCCAACCGCCTTCAGCCACACCGGGAAGAACGGCAAGTAGGTACCGCCGAGGCCGAACGTCGTGCCATAAAATAAGCTCAGCCAGGTCGCAAATCGCCTGGGCACACCTTGAGTTGCGATGGGTATTTGTGATTCGGTGGTCATTAATTCAATTGCGATTCGCTCGATATCGTGATGATCGTTAGCGTAGTGCGCCGTGATTTGCGCGATGAGTTTAGCATGGCCCCAAAAGCAATGGCCCACGAAGCATTCGCCTTGTCGCCGATCTCCGCTCGCGCAACCCAGCCGAGCGAAGAAGATTACGAGGCGATCAGCGCGGCGTTCATGGAGACGTCGCGCGGCCGCTGGTTTCTCAGTGAATTCGCCAAGCGCAATCGCAATGCCGACACTCGCCTCGTGCTCGACGCGGTAGCGCGGATCGAACAGACCCTCGTCACCCAGAACGAACCGGACCTCGACAGCGGACGCGCGGAGGCGTTAGCCGCGATCAAGGTCGCGCTGGATGAAGCACGCGCCGCCGCCTCCGTGGCGCTGGACAGCCTGGCGTTGGACGACAATCTGGCGCCTGTCCGCAAGGGCACCCGGATCATCAAGGAAATCTCGTGGCGGTGGCGGGAGATCGGCGCCGACGGCCGGATTTGCGATCTGATCGACTCGCAACTCAGCGCCATCGAAGCAAGCTGCGATCGAATCTCGTCGGTGAACCCGCGCAGCGCGTTGACTGCCGCCTTCGACCTGGTTGACGAAGGCCTCGCCGCGTTCGACCAGACTGACACCGCGGCCTCCGAGGCTACTGGGGATGCCGTGTCGTCGCCTTCGTCGAACCCTTGGGCGCCTCCTCCCGGCCCTATGCCAGCCGCCACCGCCACCACGCAGCTGGGCCTCGCGGCAGCAGGCGATGCCGAAACGGAAGTTACCGCGGCGGTGGCGCCGGTCGAACCGCCAGTTGCCACGGTCGAAGCCGCGGCCGGGACCATCGTTGAAGCGGCGAAAAGCGAACAGCAAACTGCGGAGGCCATCGGTGCGACCGCCGCAGCGGCCGACGCGACAGCTAATACCGAAGCAGACGTGACATCTGGCGTCGCGGCCATGACGGCGGAAGCTGCCGCCCATGACGATGCGGTGCTCGATCTGATCGCGGCCGAGATGGCGGCGCCGGATCCGTCCGACGACGATGACGCAACGCTTGACGCCAATTTCGTTGATGCGCCGCCTGTCGCGCCCGAGCCGATCGCGATGAGCCCGGAAGCGCCGGCTGCCCCGGCGATCACGTTAGCCATTCAGCCGCCGCTTCCATCATCGCCTCGGCCGTCACCCGAGCCCGCACCCGCGATGGAGGAGGCTTCCGCGCCGTCGCCCGGAATCGTACCCGAAATTTCCGCTCAAGTTTCTAATGCAGATTCAAGCAAAGTCTCTAGCCAAGTCTCTCTTGGCTCGGCGCTGGTCGCGAGCGGAATCGTACGTAAGCCTCCGGTATCGGCCTCCGACGCGCTGGCGGCAATCCGGCGCTTGAGCCAGGCCGAGAAGATCGCGCTGTTCTCCTGATCGCGCGATCAGCCGATCAGTTTTGCAAACATATCCGCATCGACATTGCCGCCGGACAGCACGATCACGACGTTCTTGCCCTTCGCATCGATGCGACCGGACAGCAGCGCCGCGAGGCCGACCGCCCCGCCCGGCTCGACCACGAGCTTGAGTTCGCGGAATGCAAACCCGACGGCCTCGCCCACTTCCGCATCGGACGCCGTGATGCCCGCGCTGAGCAGCCTGGAATTGATGGCAAAGGTGAGTTCGCCGGGGATCAACGCCATCAGCGCGTCGCAAATGGTATGGCCTTTGGCTTGATGTGGCTCGCGCTTGCCGGCGCGCAGCGAACGCGCGTGGTCGTCGAAACCTTCAGGCTCCGCGGACATCAGCATCGCCGTCGGATAACGCGCCTTGACCGCCGTCGCGATCCCCGCGATGAGGCCGCCGCCCGACGCCGGGGCAACCACGATATCGGGCGTCAGGCCGAGCGCCGCGATGTCCTCGGCGATCTCGCGTCCGACCGTGCCCTGGCCTGCGATCACAAAGGGATCGTCGTAAGGCCGCACCAGCGTCGCGCCGCGTTTGCGGGCGAGGTCACCCGCGATGGCTTCCCGGTCCTCGCGGTCGCGATCGTACAATACGACTTCGGCGCCATAGGCCTTGGTGCGCTCGCGCTTGGCGAGCGGAGCGTCTGCCGGCATGACGATCGTCGCCTGCATTTTCAGGATCTGGGCCGCCGACGCCACGCCCTGGGCGTGGTTGCCGGACGAGAACGCCACCACGCCGCCGCCGCGGGCGGCCTGCGGAATCGACGACAGCTTGTTGAAGGCGCCGCGAAACTTGAAAGAGCCGGTGCGTTGCAGCAGTTCCGGCTTCAGGAACACGTTGGTGCCGACCCGCTCATTGAGTGCCGGCGACGACAGCAAAGGCGTGCGCACCGCGAACGGCGCGATCACCCGCGCAGCGGCGTCGATGTCAGAAGGATTGACGGGTAGCACAGGAGATTGGTCGGTCATGTCCGACTTCTATCGCGGAGACGCGTGCACCGGCAAGGTATCCGGGGCTGCTCAAGCGACAAACGCAGACCTCGGGAACGCGCGCGGCATCGCCGGCGGTCGCGGCCAGAATGCGTGTCAGGCGGCGCGGGCCGCCACCGAAGGCACCGGCGCGATCCGGCGCACTGGGTCGGTCCAGGTGATGATTTCAAACTGGCCGTCTTCATGCTCGACCAGCGCGGTGCAACTTTCCACCCAGTCGCCGCAATTCATGTAGCGGATGCCGTGTTCGTCGCGGATCGTGGCGTAGTGGATGTGGCCGCAGATCACGCCATCGGCACCGTGACGGCGTGCCTCGCCGGCCAGCGTCTGCTCGAAGGCGCCGATGTAGTTGACGGCGTTCTTGACCTTCAGCTTCGCCCATTGCGACAGCGACCAGTACGGCACGCCAAACGCGCGACGGAAAAAGTTGACCAGGCGATTCATCTGGATCGCGAAATCGTAAGCCTTGTCGCCAAGATGGGCGAGCCAGCGTGCGTTCTGCACCACGAGGTCGAAGATATCGCCGTGAATCACGAGGTAGCGGCGGCCGTCGACACCGACATGGACGGTATTTTCGACGACATCGATGCCGCCAAAATGCGTACCGTAATAATTCCTGAGAAACTCGTCGTGATTGCCCGGCACGTAGACGACCTTGGCGCCCTTGCGCGCCTTGCGCAGCATCTTTTGCACGAAGTCGTTGTGCGATTGCGGCCAGTACCAGTTGGATCGGAGCGCCCAGCCGTCGACGATATCGCCGACCAGATAGATGGTGTCGGCGTCATGGACGCGGAGGAAGTCCAGCAACCGTTCGGCTTGCGAGCCGCGTGCGCCGAGATGGACGTCGGAGATAAACAAAGTGCGAAAGCGCCTTTCGGGACTTTCTTCACTCATAGCGTCACTTCCCATGCGCGTGCACCTAACACGATCCCGTGACAGCGGGATGACGACTCACGCCGCCGCTGACACCAGGCGTTTGAAACTAACCAACGTAAACATTCCAAATACGCGACTTCCGGCTACTGGCGGCCCCGACGAATCGGACATTCGTCTTACGAAGCGGCAGATAGCAGCGCTGTGCGACAGGGAGGCGACAGGTGCCATCTCACCGCCCCGGCGAACGCCGTATGGCCTAATAATACCCGTGAAAATGATGGACCGGGCCGTGGCCATGACCGACGGCAAGGCGATCGGCCGCCGATATCGCGGCACTGATCCAAATCTTGGCGTGATGCACGGCGGTTTTAAGATCGTCGCCTTTCGCGAGGCCGGCCGCGATGGCGGAGGACAGTGAGCAACCGGTGCCGTGGGTGTTCTTGGTGACGACACGCGGCGCGGCCAGCGCGATACTGCCGCTGCTGTCGAACAGATAGTCGATGCTCTCGGTGCCCTCTCCATGACCGCCCTTGATCAGCACCGCGCGACATCCCATCGCGAGCAGCCGTTGCCCCTGGCGCTCGATCGCGGCCTCGCTCGCCGCCACGGCTTCTTCCAACAGCGCAGCCGCCTCCGGCAGATTAGGCGTGACCAGTGACGCCTGCGGAATGAGCTTGGTTCGCAACGTCTCCACCGCGTCGCGCGCCAGCAGGTGATCGCCCGACGTCGCCACCATCACCGGATCGAGCACGATATGTCCGGGCGACCACCGCGCCAGCCCGGCGACGATAGCATCGATCACCGGCCGCTCCGCCACCATGCCGATCTTGACGGCCTTGACGGCGAGATCGCCGAACACCGCGTCGATCTGCGCGGTCACAAACTCGGCAGGCACCGGATGAATGCCGCTAACACCGGTGGTATTCTGCGCGGTCAACGCGGTGATCACGGAAGCGCCGTAGACGCCGAGCGCGGCAAACGTCTTCAGGTCTGCCTGCACGCCGGCGCCGCCTGACGAATCCGAGCCGGCGATGGTGAGCGCGACCGGTATGGTCATGGCTGTGCGCGCAGGAATTTGGGCGCTCCGCTAGTGGTCATGTTCTGTCCTAGCACGGCATGCTAGAGCATGATTCGGAAAAGTGGAAACCGGTTTCCCGAAAAAATCATGCTCAAACAAAGAGATGAGATCATGATCCGATTCCATCTGATCATGATCTAATGCCAGCAAGTTCGCTTGCCATAACCCGCTGGATTCGGGTCTATTGCTCTCACGCGACGCCCTTCGGAGACGACAGCGATGGTTCCATTTTTCGTCCAGTTCAAGTGCAAGCTTGGCCAGTCCTATGCCGTCGCCAACGCCCTGGCCGAGGCCGAGATCGCCTCAGAGATCTATTCCACCGCCGGCGATTACGACTTGCTGGTCAAGTTCTACGTCGACAACGACACCGACATCGGCCACTTCGTCAACGAAAAGGTGCAGGTCATCCCCGGCATCCAGGACACCCATACCATCATTACCTTCAAGGCATTCGGGCCCGGTTAGATCGCCGAACTAATTTTCCGAAGAATAACAAGGCGCTAACCCGACGACACCAGGAGTAGGCGGTCGACAGAAAACCGTAGCTTTCAGAATAATTCGGTAGAGGACTTAAGGAGGGATTAGCCCTTACCACCTACCTTCCCGTTTGGATTGCTTTTGAAGCCCCTCAAGGCGGCCCTTTAGATCCCTCGAAGGTACTGGATGCAAACCCTAGGTTCTGCCCTGGATGAGCAAAAAGGTTTCGGCCAAGGCTTTGATTTTCTGCGGATATTTTTGGCAACCGGGATTATCGCTTGGCACACGGCGTCGCTGAGCGGGCACGTGGAGATGGCAAGGGCCTCCGCCTTTTGGTTTTCCGAATACATGCTCGTGCCCATGTTTTTCGCTTTGAGCGGGTTTCTCGTAGCAGGAAGCGGCACGCGCCTCTCTGCGAAGAACTTCTTGCTGAACCGCGCCGCGCGCATCGTACCGGCGCTCGTTGCTGACATCTTTTTCGCTGCGCTTCTGATCGGCCCGCTAGTAACGTCGCTGCCTGCGAAGGTTTATTTTACCGACGCAACTTTCTTTAGCTACTTCCTAAACATTGCCGGCTGGATCCATTTCTCCCTCCCGGGCGTATTCGAAAACAATCCATCGTCGGAGGTAAACGGGGCGCTTTGGACGGTCCCCTTTGAAATTGGCTGTTATGTCATCCTCACCGGACTGATGATTTCCGGAGCGATCAGACGGCCCAGACTAGTATCGTTGTTCACTTACGCCATTCTGATCGTCGGGATTCCCCTCAAACTCGTGGCGTCGCACTTGGTAAGCGATCATCCATCGTTTCTTGAAAAGCTGGCGATGGACCTCTTTCTTCACCGTGGATCGTTACTTTGGCCCTCTTTTCTGATCGGAATCGTCCTTTATCAGCTGCGATACTATGTGCCTTTCTCCAAAACGGCAGCGATTGGGTTGGTGTGCGCGGCGGTCCTTGCGAGTGCCTTTGGAGATACTGAGGTCCTGCTCGGCAATCCCGGCGTCCACGCCATCATACTTCCGCTCCTTGGATATCTGACTGTGATGATTGGACTGTCGCCGATGCCACGTCTTCCGGGGTTCGGAACCGGTGACTATTCATACGGGTTGTATCTCTACCATGTCCCCTTCCTCCAATTGTTGATTCACTATTTTCCCAAGGCCTGGATCGGCGACTGGTGGTGGACATTATTTTTCGCCGGTTTTCCGCTCGCGCTGACTGCAGCCGTGATTTCGTGGCACTTGTTTGAGTATCCCGTCCTGAAGCTCAGGAATTCTTTCGTGATCAAGCACCGGCCAGAGGGCGGCTTGACACAGCACCCGCCATCTTTCCCTCTCGCCAATCTGAGACAAATCCCGCCGTAAAGATGGCGCCAAGACACAGCTGTAGCGCCAGTGTGCAGCTGGGCCTGCTGCAATCAAACGGCATTGATTCCCGGCGGATTACTTTTGCGACGACACCTGACCATGTCGTACGTCCGGCGCTGTTCCGACCATATTGCATTTTTCGGTCGCCGGATCGAAATACATCGTAAATCAGGCGGCGGAGCGCTTCCGCGAATTTGTAGCGTCGCGCTAAGCTTTGCGTCCGCGTTGTTGCGACGGCCCTACGAGGTCTTTTTGGGCCGCGGCGGCCCCTCCACCGGCGGCAGCGACTTCAGGTATTCGGCAATCGCCGCGCGATCGCTGTCGCTCAACTGTGAAATATTCCTGATCACGCTTGCCATCGAACCGCCGATGGTGTCGCCATCCGGTTTTTGTCCGGTCTGGAGGAAATAGGCGATGTCCTTGTCGCTCCATTCCGCCAGTCCTTTTTGCGTGATGTTCGGCACCCAGCCCTTGCCGTCCGGATCCGGGCCGCCGGCGAAGCGCTGCGCGGAAACAATGCCGCCGAGGAAATTCCGTGGGCTATGACACTCGGCGCAATGACCAAGGCTGTTGACGAGATAGGCGCCGCGATTCCACTGCGCCGAGCGCGCCGCATCCGGCGCAAATGGCTTGTCGTCCATGAACAGCAATTTCCAAATCCCGAGATTGCGGCGGATGTCGAACGGAAACGGCACGTCATGATCGCGCACCTTGCCTGAGACCGGAGCGAGCGTTTTCAGATAGGCAAAGAGGTCGCGGATGTCCGCAACCTTCGCATGCGCGTAGGTGGTGTAGGGAAAGGCCGGAAAATAATGCACGCCGGTGGGAGAGACTCCACGCATTACGGCGTTGACGAATTGCGCCTCGGTCCATCGTCCAATGCCGTCGGTCGGATCAGGCGAAATGTTCGGGACGTAGAACGTGCCGAACGGCGAGGCGAGCGCAAGGCCGCCGCCAAGCTTCAAGCGATCGGGCTGGCCGGGCACGGCATGACAGGAAGCACATCCTCCGGCGTTGAATGCTGTCTGCCCGTTCGCGAGGTCGGGCGTGTAGGCCGCTCCGGTCAGGTTGATCGTGGCTGCCGGCGCGGTAAGCCACCAGTAGACGCCAATGGCTACAACGGTAACTAAAACAGCGGCAATGACAATTCGTCGGAGCATTCATCAATCCGTTGCAAGGGGCTTCAACTTAGCTGCTGGCAGGCAGACTTTCATCCATAGACTGGCAGAAAATTTATAAACAGCTTGAACGCTGAACTGGAATAAAGCCTGAATCGCATTGTTTTGAAGACACCGTGCCGCTTTCAGTTCGCACCGTCACTCGACGTCAACCGGGAGAATACTATGCCGAACACCAACACCATGCTTGCTACGCTTGCGCTGGGTATCACCGTCGCCCTCGCCGGCCCGGCTTTCGCCGAGAAAATGAAAGCAACCCTCGACGGCAAGGCAGAAGTGCCGGCCACCACCAGCGCCGGCAAGGGCACTGCCGACATCGACTACGACGCCGCCACCAAGAAACTGACTTGGAAGGTGACCTATTCCGGTCTTACGGGTCCCGCGACCGCCGGGCATTTTCACGGGCCGGCTGAAGCCGGCAAGAACGCTGGCGTCGCCGTTCCGATTTCGAACATCGCCTCAAGTCCTGCCGAGGGCAGCGCCACGCTGACGGACGCCCAGGCCGCCGATCTGATGGCCGGCAAGTATTATGTCAACATCCACACCGCGGCCAATCCCGGCGGCGAGATCCGTGGCCAAGTAACGAAGTAAGCGCTTCGCTCCACCAATAAAGAAGGGGCGGACGCATCAGCGCCCGCCCCTTTCTCTTGAAGTCGTGAAAGTGAATGCTGCTTCACGTGGCCCATCGCGTCACGGCTATATGAAGGACGGATTCGAGCAATCCTCTTCCCGGAATGTCAAATACTCCGCTGGGGCACGATGAGGCGCTCGGTGGAAAGGCTTGAAAAGTCCTTCAGCTCCGACCGTTGGCGGGCACGGCGAACCAACATATAGCGAACCACACAACGGCGGCTTCGGTTGAGACCTTCTAATCAATTGAAAACGCATAAGAATTATCATGCGCCGCCGATCTCGGCGACACAGCGCGGCGATACATTTTTCTGGTTCGGCTACGCCCAGAGAAATTTACTCCCGCGGTCACTTTTTGGGCGTCCTTTGCATTGCCCGTAGCCCAATTCGCCAACGCCGTTGAAAGGGGAGTGGCGGTATCCCGACGCGCCAACTCGGCGAAGCTGAGTTCATGGGCTCTAGCAAGGTCGGAGAGTTCGGCGAATCTCACGCTATGTTACCCTGAGATAGCGTGAGGTTCGCTGCTGCACGAATTAGCTTCCCACCCTTGAGCGATTTTTCTAACAATCTCTCGCCGCGCGCTTGCCCTTAGGGCTCGGTAAGTTAGTATATCGACGCTTAATCAATAGGGCTCCGTGCATGGTATCGACCAACTTACAGGTAAGTGGACGCCCGTGACCTCAGGGCTGGAAAAGCTCCAGCCAAACGCACCGCCCTCCTCATATTCGCGAAATGATGGCAACTCGGCATACAGGAGCGACAGCGCATGTGGCGTTGTCCGCCTCGAGCGACTGATTCTGCTCCGCGCCCACTCGGGCATCGATCTTTCGTGTGGCCTACCTCGCGGCGCTGAACATTGCGCGTCCGACCCCCGGCGTTCTGGAGGAGCCTTGAGGTCACTGCGGCCGTCAGATCTTGTCCAAATGCGCACATCGTTCGTCGAAGCTGAGCCTCGGAAGAACCAAAATAATTTGTTTCTGCGGCATAATAATTCGCACAAATTTCAGGGGGTAACGGGGGGTGTCGCTCAATCGCTCCCCCGAACCCCTCCCACAAAGTGGGACAAAACAAATTATTTATCTCAACGATGCCAGCAAACGCACGCGTGGAAATCTTCGAGCCCATCAGCGTATCCCGGTCCCGATCCGAGCCTTCGTGCCGTGCCACTCCCCTTTCATCATGATCGTTCCAGGAGTTTTCAATGACACAATTGCTCGAAGAACCAACGGGTTTAGATTGCGACCTGGCGGAAATCTGCCAGAAACGTGACAAGATCGACCGAGAAAGCCAGAAACAGCGAGTGGCTCAGCGGGAGAGCCGCTGCAAGGCCGGTCAACTTCGAGCGGACGCCAACTCAGTTCAGCACTGTGGAAAGATGAACGAGGCCTCGCCAGAAACATATGCCCACTACGCCCTTAGGGGGAGCCGACTGTTTGGGGATTTTTGTCGAGAGGAAAACATTCGGGCCGGAAACGAAGAGTATTGTCTTCAAGCATTTGCGGAATGGCTTCTGGGGAAGCGGCCATTCTGGGCTGATGGCACCTGGCGATCCGTGCGAGCGGCCGCCACCTTCTTTATCAGCAGAGTTCCGGACAATGATGCCGAGGAAGCCAGCGCGCTTATCGAGGCAGCCGGGCAACCACTCTTGCGGGAGAGCAACCCCGACCGGACCGTGGCCTGCCTCGTTCGATATGACGATTTCGAGAAAATTCGAGACCGCGCCAGGCAAAATACGCGCAGTGAGAACGCCTCATGGCTCGCTGATTTCATGCTTGCCGGAGTTGCAACCGGCCTTGGGCCAGACGAATGGAGACTCACAAAGCTGGCACAAACCGCAAACCGGTCCGGTGGCGAACGGGTGCAGTTGTACGTCTTCGACTTACGGTGCAGCCGACCAGGCGTTCCTGGGAGCTATAGAACGCTCGACGTATCCACGTTTTCAGTGGAGGTCCGCGAGGCCATCAGACGACTATCTGATCAGGGACGGGACTGGGCGGCCTCGGGACAATTCGCTAGTCGCAAACATGCCATTTCGACGCTTCTCAGCGAAACTGCTGGACCGTTGTTTCCCGAAAAGCATCTAAATTACACTCTCGACAGCTTCCAATACCAGGCGATCGCGAATTTTCAGACACTCTATAACCATAAGCGCGAGGAGATATCTGCGCTGCTTGGCGATCTTTTCATCGGCGTCCAGACACCTAACTATGCTCACCGAGATAGGTCGTGGACCGCCTCTTGCATTCCGGGACATCCCAGGCCTGCCCCCTCAGCGGTTCGCCGGTTTGGCCGAATCCTGAAAATATATGATGATCGGAATGAATTATGGAAATTGCGTAAGCGGCGAAGGTAACCGCAGCTGACCACAGCTAACGCCTCGGCGACGAATTCTTATATTAGTGCACGATCGGCCCGCACGGCTGCATGAGTGGACGCCGATTTTCACTCGGGACAAACGCTAAGCATTTGCCCGCAGATCATGCTCAAATCATAAGTTCGCCCAAAATCAACCGTTCTTGATGCGGAAGGTTTCGTGGCAGCCGCCGCATTGCTTGCCGATGGCAGGAAGCGCCACCTTCAACGCGTCGAGATCCTTGACCGAGGCTTTGGCGTCGGTCACGGCCTTGCCGAAGCTCGCGATGTGCTCGCTGAAACCGGCCTTGTCTTCCCAGATTTTCGGTGAGGCGCTGTAGTCACCTTCCGCCTTGAGGCCCTTCATGCTTTCGGGAAACAACGTCGGCAATTTCTTGACGGTTTCCTCAAACTGGGCCAGTGCGGCGTTGACGGTAGCCTGATCATAAGGCTTTTCGCCCTTGACCATCGCGGCCAGCGCGCCCGCGTTCTTTCCGTTACCCTTCATCTGGTCCTGCGCGACCTTGACCGCATCCTGTTGCGCCACCACCGCGCCGACGCCCAGCAACAACGTTCCAACAACCACGACAGTTCGCATTATCATTCAGATCCCCTCGTTTTTGGGCGCGCGGTCGCATTGCGGACCGCGCGGTGTGGCTATAGTAATCCAACCCCGCCGCCGGCGTTCCATTCCCGGCAGTAAATTACAGGCTATGGCGGCGCTGATGTTCGCGGATCGCGATCCAGACCCGTTCCGAGGTTGCCGGCATATCGATATGGTCGATTTTGTATTCGCGCCACAGCCCATCGATGATCGCATTGACCACCGCCGGACAGGAGCCGATCGCGCCGGCCTCGCCCGCGCCCTTGACCCCCAGCGGATTGGTCTTGCAGGGCACGTTATGGGTCTCGAACACGAAGGACGGGCCGTCGGCCGCGCGCGGCAGCGCATAGTCCATGAACGTCCCGGTGACAAGCTGGCCGTCTTTCGGATCGTAGACCGCCTGCTCCATCAAGGCCTGGCCAATGCCCTGCATGGCGCCACCGTGAACCTGGCCGGCGAGCAGCAGCGGATTGAGCGTCACCCCGAAATCGTCGACGATGACGTAATTTGCAATGGTCACGATGCCGGTGGCGGGATCGATCTCGACCTCGGCAACGTGCGTGCCGTTGGGGAACGTGCCGTCGGCGCTGTTGAACGTGGCGCTCGCACTCAGCTTTGACGGATCGACGCCGGGGCGCCGGGCAAGGTCGGCAAAGCTGACCGATCGGTCGGTGCCGGCGATCCGCACCGTGCCCTCATTGATCTCGAGGTCGCCGACGCTGGTCTCCAGCGCTTCGGCAGCGATCTCGCGCAAATTCGCCCCGAGTGTGCGGGTCGCGCGCTCGACGCTGACGCCGCCGGTCGGAATCGACGCCGAACCTCCGGTGCCGAGGCCGGTGGCGACCTGGTCGGTGTCGCCCTGGAAGATGTGGACGCGCTCGGGTGCGAGACCGAACTGCTCGGCAACGAGTTGCGCATAGGCCGTCTGGTGGCCCTGCCCGCTCGACTGCGTGCCGATCAACACCGACACATCGCCATTGGGGTCGAGCCGAACATTGGCGGTCTCATCACCCATGGTGCCGCAGACTTCGACATAGGTCGCAAGGCCGATGCCGCGCACCAGCCCCTGCTTCTTCGCTGCCTTGGCACGCTTGGGGAATTCCTTCCAATCCGCGATTTCCATCGCCCGCTTCATGTGCGCGGTGAAGTCGCCGGAGTCGTAGACCTTCCCGGTCGCGGTCTTGTAGGGCATCGCGCGCGGCGCAATGAAGTTCTTGCGCCGGATCGCATCCGGCGTCATGTCGAGCTTGCGCGCGGCCGCATCGACCAGCCGCTCGACCACATAGGCGGCTTCCGGCCGGCCCGCGCCGCGATAGGCATCGACCGGCACAGTGTTGGTGAACACGGTGCGCACGCGGCAGTGAAACGCCTGGATGTCGTAAAGGCCGGGCAACATGCCGGCGCCGCCGTGCGGGATATAGGGGCCGAAGGTCGACAGATACGCGCCCATGTCGCCCATCAGATCGACATCCATGCCCAAGAACTTGCCGTCCTCGGCGAGCGCCATCCGTGCGGTGGTGACGTTGTCGCGGCCCTGCGCGTCACCCATGAAGTGATCGGCGCGGTCGGCGGCCCACTTCACGGTCTTGCGCAGCTTGCGCGCGGCCACCGCGGCCAGCGCATATTCGCGATAGGGAAACAGCTTGGTACCGAAGCCGCCGCCGACGTCCGGACAGATCACCCGCATCTTCTCGACCGGGATATTGAGGATATTCTGGCACAGGATATCGCGCAGCCGATGGCTGCCCTGGCTGCCGATGGTCAGCGTCAGATGATCCCGCTTGGCGTCGTACTCGCAAACCACCGCGCGCGTTTCCATGAAATTGGTCACGACGCGGGGATTGACGATCGATATTTCGGCGACCGCATGCGCCTTGGCGAAGGCCGCCTCGGTCGCTTGCTTGTCGCCGAGCGATACGTCGAACAGCACGTTGCCGGCGTGATCCGGCCAGACCTGCGGCGCACCCTTCTTCACCGCATTGGCGGAGCCGACCACGGCCGGCAGCGGGGACCAGTTGACCTCGATCGCCTCGATCGCATCGCGGGCCTGATCGATGGAATCAGCGACGACGAACGCGACCGCGTCGCCAACGTGGCGGACCTCGCCCTCGGCAAGAATCGGATAGCGCGGTCCGGTGAACGGATTGACTTCCAGATTGAACAGGCACGGCAAGCCGCCGAGATCCTTGACGTCTTCGGCGATCAGGATCGCCCCGACACCCGGCAAGCCACGGGCGCGGGTCACGTCGATGGTGAATTTTGCGTGCGCATGCGGCGAGCGGAGCACCAGCGCGTGCATCGAAGCCTGCGGCGCGTGGTCATCGGTGTAGCGACCCTTGCCGCGAATAAGCGCATCGTCTTCCTTGCGAAGCACGCTCTGACCGACGCCGAACTTGATGGGAGCCATCATTTCTCCAATTGCATCTGGATTTGGTAGCATATTGCCGCGGATCGCGACGAAGCGCAAACGGCTTCAACTCCGAATCAGAGACCTTAACCAGCCCTTGCCGAACAGCAGCAGAATTGATCCGCCATAGACCACTATGCCGACGGCGATCAGCAACAACAACATCGCCTCATCGCGGAGCATGCCCAGCTGCGCAATGTGCACTGCCGCAAACCGGGCGGTAAGCCAAAGCGCCGCCGCTACCGCGACGCCGGAGATCGCAAACTTCGCCAGCGAGCGCACGAACGCCTTGTCGAATTCGAGATATCCCGCGCGCACCGAAAGCCCAATCACTAACAAAAGATTGATCCAGGCCCCCACCGCGGTCGCGAGCGCGAGGCCGACCTGCGCCAGCGATCCCATCAGCACGACTTTCAGCAGCAGGTTGACCGCGAGGCCGGTGAGCGATGCTTTCACTGGCGTCGCGGTGTTTTTGCGGGCGTAGAACGCCGAGACCGCACTGCGGATTGTGACGAACGGAATAAGGCCGATCGCATAGGCCGCAAGCGTCGCGCCGGCAGCCGCGGCATCGGCCGTGGTGAACGCACCGCGGGCAAACACCGCGCGCATCAGGACATCCGACACCGTCAGGAAGGCGGCGACGAACGGCACCGTTGCCAAGAGAGTAAATTCGAAAGCGCGGCGCTGCGATGCCATCGCGCCGGCGTCATCTCCCGCGGTGATCCGCCGCGACATTTCGGGCAGCAACACCGTGCCGATGGCAATGCCGATCACGCCGATCGGCAATTGATAAAGCCGTTCGGCGTAATACAGCGCCGATAGCGCACCCGCGGCCAGGAAGGTCGCAATAATCGTATCGGCGAAGATCGCCACCTGCGTCCCCATCGAGCCCAGCGTCGCCGGCCCGATGGCACGGAAAAACGCGCGGACGTCCTCGTCGAGCCGCAACGGCGCGAAGCGCGGCAGGCCGCCATGGCGGGAAAGATCACCGGCAAGCAGAAAATATTGCAGGAAGCCGGAGATCAGCACCCCCCAGGCCGCAGCGTGGCCGGGGCTAGGAAACCATGCGGCGAGCGCCAGCGTCGCCATCATCGAGATGTTGAGGAAGATCGATGCCGCTGCAGCGCTGGCGAACCGATGCATCACGTTGAGCATGCCGCCGTAGAGCGTCACCATCGTGATCAGCAGAAGGTAGGGGAAGGTGATCCGGGTGAGCTCGATCGCCAGTCGGCGCTGCTCGGGATCGTCGCTGAACCCCGGCGCCAGGATGCTCATGGCCTGCGGCATGAACAGCCAGGCGACAACGAGCAGAACCACTTGCGACAGAAACAGCAGGGTAAAAATGCGGTCGGCGAACAGCCGCGCCGAGGTCTCGCCGCCCTTGCCATGAACGTGGGCGTAGGCCGGAATGAAGGCGGTGTTGAACGCGCCCTCGGCAAAGATCGCGCGAAAATTATTCGGCAGCCGCAGCGCCACGAAAAACGCGTCCGCCATCGGCGTCGCGCCGAGGATCGCCGCGAGCATGATGTCGCGCGCAAAGCCCGTCAGCCGCGAAAGGAGCGTATAGCCGCCGACGGTGAAAATACGACCGAGCATCCGCCGCTTCTACAGCAACAGCCGGTGCTTCAAAATGGCGAAATCGGACGGTTCACCGTTTTGGCGTGACCTTTGGGGAAGCGCGCGTGCAGGTCCCGCGCTGGAGCCCGACCGTCGGGGTCGCCGACGCGGTGCTGCGGCGACATCACGCCGCCAGCGCACCCCGCACGGCCCCGATGACCCGCTCCTGCGTCGGCGCATCCAGGTAGGCATGCATCGGCAGGCTGATGACGTCCTCGGACAGCTTTTCACTGACCGGCAGGCCGCCCTCGGCGACCGGGAAATCCCGGTACGCCGTCTGCTGATGCATCGACTTGGGATAATAGATCGCGGTCGGAACGCCCTGCGCCTTCAGCGCCGCCGCGAAGCCGTCGCGATCGACCCCGTTCGGCAGCCGGATGGTATATTGCGCCCAGACCGAGGTGCATCCAGCCGCCAGATGCGGAACAGTCACGAGGTTGCCGAGCCCCCGCGCATAGCGCTCCGCGACCACGTTACGCGCCGCGATCTCGTCCTCAAAGATCTTCAACTTCTCGATCAGGATGGCCGCCTGCATGGTATCGAGCCGCCCGGTGAGCCCGAGACGGACATTGTCATACTTGTCGGATCCCTGGCCGTGGACGCGAACGCTCCGCAACGTCTGTGCCAGTTCGGCATCGTCGGTGAAGATCGCCCCGCCATCGCCAAAGCACCCAAGCGGCTTGGCGGGGAAAAAGCTGGTCGCGGTGGCGAGGCCGAAGGTGCCGAGACGACGGCCCTTGTAGCTGGCGCCAAAGCCTTGGGCGGCGTCGTCGAGCACGAACAGCCCCTCGGCCTCGGCAACCGCAATGATCGCATCATGGTCGGCGCTCTGGCCGAACAGATCCACCGGAATCACTGCTCTCGGCTTGAGGCCAAGCTTGCGCGCAGTCGCAATCCCGCGCTTGAGCGAGGCGGCTGACATGTTGAAGGTCGCCTCATCGACATCGACGAATACCGGCGTCGCGCCGGTCAGCGCCACTGCCTCGCCGGTCGCACAGAACGTAAAGGACGGGCACAGCACCGCATCGCCCCGGGCGATGCCCTTGGCCATCAGCACCATCAGACAGCGCATCGGTGCCGCTGGCGCAGCTCACGACATGCTTGGCGCCGCTGAAATCGGCCAGCAGTTGCTCAAGCTGCGTTACCTCCGGCCCGTTGATGAACTGGCAATGGGTCAGGACGCGGGACACCGCCTCATCGATGGAGTTGCCGAGCCGGCGGCGTTGCGCGCCGATATCGATAAAGGGCACGGGTTCTATGGACATGTGCTGGTTCATGACGCCTTTGGAGCCATTGAGAACGGGTCAGCCGGCAACGCGGCGCGGCCCCTTGCGGGCGGCTGCGGGCTTTGCAGGGTTTTCCAGACACCGGGTCGCGATTTCGAGGCTGGCCACGCCCTCATCGCCGGTTACCGCGGGCACGCCGCCGGACTGGACAGCATCGAGGAATGCGATCAACTCGGCGCGCAACGGCTCATCATGGCCGACGGGCAGATGACGCATCGAATAGCTGCCGTCCGGCTTGAAGCCGAAGCACTCGGTGACCTGACGGGTCAAAAGATCACCCATGACGTATTTGCCACGGGTGGCGACGGTGACGCTTCGTGCCTTGAACGGCGTCAGCCAGTTGGTGTTGATATGCGCGAGCACGCCCGAGGTGGTGCGAAACTGCAGCAACGCGATGTCTTCCCGTTCGGCGACGGCGCAGGAAAGCTGCGGCTGCACCTCGGCGATATCCGACTCAGTAAACCACCGGATCAAGTCGATGTCGTGCACGGCAAGGTCGATCACCACGCCAACATTCGACATCCGTGGCGGAAAGGGACCAACGCGGGTGATCGCGATCGAGAGAATATCTTCACCCGATATCGCCTGCTTGATGGCGGCGACCGCCGGGTTGAATCGCTCGACATGGCCCACCATCAGCGTCACGCCGGCATGGCGGGCGGCGGTGACAATGTCCTGCCCCTCCTCGACCGTGGACGCGATCGGCTTTTCGACGAGCACGTGAATCTTGCGGGAGATCGCCGCAAGCGCGATTTCATGGTGCAGATGGGTCGGCGCAGCGATGGTCAGGGCGTCCACGCCTTCGGCGATCAACTCATCCAGTTGCTCAAAGGTGCGGCAGCCCGCTAATTCGGTGGCGCGCGCGCGATGAGCCGGCAACGGATCGACGACCCCGACCAGCGTTGTGCGGGGCAAGCCGGCCAGCACCCGGGCGTGGTTGCTGCCCATGACGCCTGCGCCGACCACCCCGATCCGAATCGAACGCTTCGCATCGGCGCCCACGCCCGACGCGGCCCCTTTAGAACTCATTCCGTTGACCTCGGTAATATCTGTCACGAACACCCACGCACCCACGCGCCTCTCCTAGCACGCCGCCACAAATGTGGCGAATGCGGAAAGACAAACCCGAACACGTTTTGATTCAAAGAATTACATCATTTTCAGTGGATAGAGGGGCGCGGAACGCGGTTCCGGCGCCCCCCCGCGCACCTCATGAGCGACGGTAATCGTCCTCAATGCGGATGATGTCGTCCTCGCCCAGATAGCTCCCCGTCTGAACTTCGATCAGTTCCAAAAGGATCTTGCCGGGATTTTCCAGCCGATGGACGGCGCCGATCGGGATGTAGATCGATTCGTTCTCGTGCACGACCTTGACCAGATCGTTGACCGTCACCCGCGCCGTGCCGCGCACCACAATCCAGTGCTCGGAACGGTGATGGTGCTTTTGCAGCGACAGCCGCTCGCCCGACTTCACCGTGATGCGCTTGACCTGGTGGCGTTCGCCATTGTCGACCGACTGGTAGGACCCCCACGGGCGATGCACCCGAAGATGATTCTCCGTCACTTGCGGTGCAACGGTCTTCAGCTTGGCGACCAGCCGCTTCAGTCCGTTGGCGTCTTTCTGCCGCGACACCAGCACCGCATCCTGGGTGGCGACGACCACGAGGTCGTCAACCCCTTCCAGCGCAACCAGCGCTTTATCAGTCGAAACGTTGCAGTTGCGCGAATCCTCGAACACGGCGATGCCCTGTGCGGCGTTGCCCTCGCCGTCCTTGTCCGACAGTTCCCACACCGCATGCCAGGACCCGACGTCGGACCAGCCGCAGGACACCGGCACCACCGAAGCGCGCGAGGTCTTTTCCATCACCGCGTAGTCGATCGAGATCGCCTTGGCCTTTGCAAAGGATTCCGGATCAAGCGTCACAAAACCGAGGTCCCGCCCAGCCTTGCTCACGGCGTCGCTGATGACTTGCACGCTTTCGGGATCGACATTGCGATACTCATCGAGCAGCACGGAGGCGCGGAACATGAAGTTGCCGCTGTTCCACAGATAGCCTGACTCGATATAGCCGGCGGCGGTGACCGGATCCGGCTTTTCGACGAACTTCACCACCGAGCGAACCTCGCCCGAGATGGTTTCGCCGGGGCTGATGTAACCATATTCGGTGGCCGCCCGCTCCGGCTGAACGCCGAAAGTCACGATGCGTCCGCCGGCTGCCGCGACCAGCCCCTGCCGGCAGGCGGCGATAAAAGCGGGCGTATCGCCGACCACGTGATCAGCGGCAAGCGCCAGCACGATCGCCTCGCTGTCGCGCATTTCTGCGAACAGCGCGCCGGCGGCAATCGCCGGGCCGGAATCCCGCCGCACCGGCTCGAGCAGGACATCGGCTTCACGCCCGATTTCGGCCAGTTGCTCCAGCACCATGAAGCGATACGCCGCATTGGTGATGATGATCGGCCGTTCGAACAGCGTCGCATCCGACACCCGTAGGATGGTGTCCTGAAATGTCGAACGCTCGCCGAACAGCGCCAAAAACTGCTTCGGACGGACCTCGCGTGAAGCGGGCCACAGCCGCGTCCCGGCTCCGCCGCACATGATCAGTGGAACAATTCGTCTGTCCATCGAAGCCTCAAAGTTTGTAGTGGTCGCGATACCACACGACAAATTCGCGAATGCCATCCTCGATCGAGGTCCCAGGCCGGAAGCCTGTGTCGCGCATCGGAGTTCCGACGTCAGCGAACGTTTCCGTGACATCATCACCGGGCTGCGTGGGCAACATATCCTTCATTGCCTCGCGCCCCAACTGCCACTCCTAAAGCGCGACCACATGCGGAAGTTCTTCCGAACGCCAATTGCGCACGTTGCATAACTGCGCCGCTGTGCGCGCGGCGCGATCGATAGCGGGAATGTGATCGACGAGACTGACGTCGTCGATGTAGGTGAAGTCACGCCGCATCCTGCCATGATTGAAAAACTTGATCGGCGCGCCTTGAAGGATTGCCTTGGTGAACAGGAGAATTGCCATATCGAGCCGTCCCCACGGCCCGTAGATGGTGAAAAGTCGCAAGCCGGTGACCGGAAGGATAAAGACGGCTATGCGAGTAAGCCATCATCTCGTTGGCCCTTTTGGTCGCCGCGTCGAAACTCACGGGAAGGTCCGTCTTATCATCAATTGAAAACGGCCCTTTTGTGTTCGCGCCGCAAACCTTAGATGACGGCGCGCAAACAGCGAAGCCACGGCCGCGCAATCCGCCGGATTGGTCTGCAGGAAACTGAACTGCGGATACTCGCGCAGGAGGTTTAGCCGCGCGCGCTTTGGCACCGGATCGTCGTAAGCGGTGAGACTGTCGAGGCCAAAAACATCGCGGCCCTCGGCCAGCAGCGCCCGGGTAACGTGAAAGCCGATAAAACCGGCCGCCGTCCCCGTAACCATTATGGTTTGATCGGACATCGTATCCCCAGCGGCGCTGGTCCAGCTTCGCCATGCCAGCCCCGATCTGTTTACCCGCCGGATCGCGGATGCCGCAATACCCGTTTGGATCCGGCTATTGCCAGACCGGCCCTAAAACCATACCAAGGCGGCCAAGTTCGGCGCCCGGGGTCGGGTCGCCTTGTTTTTGACCTGCTCCCAGTCACACGAAGCCGGGTGAGATGCGCCGGATCCTGCTTTCGACCCTGAAGATCGTGATCTCGGCGGCGCTGCTTTACCTGGCGCTGCGCAAGGTCAACTTGGCCGAACTCGCGTCGCGCATCGATGTCGCGAGTCTGGGCTGGATCGGTCTCGCGATTGCCGTAACCTTCCTGCAGATATTTGTCGGCGCCTGGCGATGGCACGAGATCAGCGCCGAATGCGGCGCGCCGCTGACGATCCAGCAGGCGACGCGCTTCAACGTGATCGGAACCTTCTTCAACCAGACGCTACCGTCTTCGATCGGCGGCGATGCCGTGCGGCTTTGGCTGGTCGCACGCGGTGGCGCGGGATGGCGCGCGGCGACCTATTCCATTTTCGTCGATCGCGCTATTGGGCTGATCGCGTTGGCGATCGTCATCGTTGCGAGCCTGCCGTGGAGCTATCATTTGATCCGCGATCCCGCCGGCCGCTCGGCGCTGCTGTTGGTCGATTTCGCCGCGCTCGCGGCCGGGTTGGGATTCCTCGTTCTTGGCCGGCTGCCGTGGCCCTGGTTGAAGCGCTGGTGGGGCACGCATCACCTCTATGCCTGCTCGGCGATCGCCAACCGGGTGCTTTTCAGCCGCAAGCGTGGCCCGACCATTGCGGTCCTGTCGCTGCTTGTCCATGTTCTCGCCGTTGTCATCGCCTGGTGCGTCGTACAATCGATCGCCGCGCCGGTGACGTTCAGCCAGACCTTCCAGCTGATCCCGCCGGTCATGCTGATCACCATGCTGCCGATCTCGATTGCGGGATGGGGTGTGCGTGAGGCTACGATGGGGCTGGCGTTCGGCTATGCCGGATTGATGGCCAATGAGGGCGTCAACGTTTCGTTGCTGTTTGGCGCGGTATCCTTCATCGTCGGCGCCGTCGGCGGACTGGTGTGGGTTTTCAGCGCCGAGAAAGCGGCACAGGGCGCGACGCCGATCCAGGTTCCCGAATAACGGCTACATTGCACAGAATGACCATCCCCGAATTGCTTCTTGCGCTCGCCGTCGCTGCGGGCCTTTCGGCCGCCGTGACCTGGGCGATCCGGCCTTTGCTGTTGCGCCACGCGCTTGCAAAACCGAACGTGCGGTCGTCGCATCGCATTCCGACGCCGCAAGGCGCCGGGATCGCCGTGATCGCCGCAACGCTTGCGGTCGCCGGAGCGATTACGGTCAGCAGCGGCGCAACGGGCGCTACAATCCCAGTCGCGGCATTCGCGGCAACGCTTTTCATTGCCTTCGTGGGCTTCGCCGACGACGTCAAATCCATCGAAGTGCTGCCGCGGCTGTTCTTGCAGGCGGTAGCCGTCGCCGTCATCATCTTCACGTCATCCGATAATCTTCGCATCGTTCCGGCCTGCCCGCTCTGGATTGAGCGCAGCATGCTGCTGATTGCGGGCCTGTGGTTCGTGAATCTGGTCAACTTCATGGACGGCCTCGACTGGATGACCGTCGCCGAGGTGGTTCCCATCACCGGCGCCATGGTGATACTCGGCTGGCTTAGCGATCTCCCCGCACCGGAAACCATCGTTGCGGCGGCGCTGTGCGGCGCCATGCTCGGGTTTGCGCCGTTCAACCGTCCCGTCGCGAAAGTTTTTCTCGGCGACGTCGGAAGCCTGCCGATCGGTTTGCTGTTGGGCTGGTGCCTGCTGCAGCTTGCCTATCAACAGCAATTCGCCGCTGCGCTGCTGTTGCCGCTCTATTACCTGTTCGACGCCACCGCGACCCTGTTGCGCCGCCTGGTCAGGCGCGAGCCGTTCTGGGCGGCGCATCGCTCGCATTTTTATCAGCGCGCCACCGACAACGGCTTTACGGTATGGCGCGTGGTGGGCGAAGTGTTCACGCTCAATGTGGTTCTGGCAGCGCTGGCGATTGGATCGATCGTAACGCGGTCGACCGCGATCGGAAGTCTGCTGCTCGGCGTCGGCTGCCTCGCGACGGTGTTCGTGATGTACAGGTTCTCGCAGCCGCGCGCGCTGTAAGGCCTGTGCTAGTCACCCCGCAACAATTTACGCATCAGGTCGGCATATCCTGCCATTGCATCGGCAAAATTGAAACGCCGGGCGGCAATCACCGCGCGCTCACCGATCGCCGCGCTGTCGGATGAAGACGCCAGACGGATCGCGCGTGCGAGTTCTGTGGCATTGCCCGGCTCCACCACCTGGCCAAGCCCGTGCTCGGTCACGGTCAGCGCCGCCTCGGCGTTGGCTTCCGAGAGCAGAATGACCGGCCGGCCAATGGCGAGCAAATTGTAGAAGCGGCTGGGAACGGACACGCCGGCCAAATCCTTCCGATAAGGAATGAGCCAAACATCTGCTGCGGAAAGGAACGCTTCGAGATCTTGCTCTGGAACGCGCGCAACCAGCGTCACGTTTGGAAGAGTTGCCTCCGATTGCATTTCCTTGAGGCGCTCGAAGCCAATGCCCCAGCCCGAGAGCAGAAAGTGAATATTGGGATCGTCGCGTAGCAATCGCGCCGCTTCAAACACGACAATCGGATCGTGAGTAAATCCGAGATTGCCGGAAAGACCCACCAGGAAGCGCGCCGTCTGCGAACGGCGATAGGGATTATCTGACGTGATCGGCCGCAACCCGGGCGCCAGCGTCGCCCAATTCGGGATGAAGCAAATCTTGTCGCGCGTCAGCCCCTTGTAGCGCAGCAGCAGCGGTTCGGTGTCGCGCCCGATGATGACGACGGCGTTGAGTGCGCGGAACATCAATGCGTTGGCGCCACGGATCGCTTTCGCAACCAGCGATGACGGCTGCAGCAGCCCGGCCATCACCAGGACGTCCGGAAAAAGATCATGCATGATCAGCGCCGAGCGGGCACGCTTCAGCCTTGCGGCGGCGGCGACCGCATAGGGCAACATGAAAGGCGCCGTTACGGTTAGCACCGCATCGCCCTTGCGCAATCGAAACAGCAGCGTCGCAAACACGCGGATCGTAAAAGATACTTCCGCAATCGCACGCCTGATCAGCGCGGCCTTAGCTGGCAACCGGTTTTTGACTTCGACGACCACCGGCCCTGACTTGATCGACTCGGGTGAGGCCGAACCCGGCATGCCTGAAACCACCGTGACCGGTGCTTCCGATGCAAGATGGCCGGCGATCGCCGCCATGATGGCCGCGGTGGTGCTGTGATCCGGCGGGTAGTGCTGGCTGACGACGACGATTTTGGCGGTCTGCTGCATCGATACTGTCGGCGTGTCAGCGTGGATCACGCGGCCGTCGAATCAAATTCGGGAACCGCGTCCTTGAGAATGGCCCTGATGGTCACCCGATCGTCGTTCGCAATCGCCTGCTCGAGGGTTGCTATCCACTTGCGTAGAGCCTGCATCGGCGGCTCGTTGGGCTTGGCTGCCATGATGCCCGCGACACCGATCTCGACCGCCGGCTCCTCACTAGCAAACAGTATCTCGTTGAGTCGCTCGCCCGGCCGCATGCCGGTGAATACGACCTCGATATCGTGGCCCGGCTCAAGGCCCGACAGGCGGATCATTCGCTCCGCCAGATCGACGATCTTGACCGGATGTCCCATATTGAGCACGTAGACTGACACGTCGGCGCGCTGCGGCGTCACGGCGTGAGTCGCAGCCGTGAGCACGAGATCGCAAGCCTCCCTAATCGTCATGAAGTACCTGACCATATCGGGATGCGTCACCGTCACCGGTCCGCCCGCTTCGATCTGCGCCTTGAACTTCGGCACGACCGAGCCGTTCGACGCCAACACGTTGCCAAATCTCACGGAGATGATCCGCATCCTCGCACCGTCAGGCGACTGAACCGCCAGATCGTGGTCGAGCGCTTGGCAATACATTTCGGCAAATCGCTTGGTCAGACCAAGCATCGAGACCGGCTCGATCGCCTTGTCGGTCGATATCATCACCATCGCCTTGGCACCAGCGGCAAGGGCCGCATCGGCGACGTTCACCGATCCGAAGATGTTGGTCTTGACGCCTTCGCTCCAGTCGCGCTCCAGGATTGGCACGTGCTTGAGCGCGGCGGCGTGGAAGACGATGTCGGGCTTGAACTCGCCCATCAGCCGCAAGATCCTCTCGCGGTCGCGGATATCGGCGATCCGCCCATCGATCACCGCGCTGGTCTCGCGCTCCACCAGAGCTTCCATCACGGCATAAAGTGCTGGCTCGGAATTTTCGATCACGAGTAATCGCGCGGCGCCGAAGGTCGCGACGCGATGGCAGATCTCCGACCCGATCGAACCACCACCGCCGGTGACGATAACCGCCTTTCCGCTGACCAGCGCCTCGAGGCGCGCGTAGTCGATCTCGACGCTGGAACGCAGCAACAGGTCTTCGACTGCGACCGTCGTCAACCGCGGCGTATCTCCGCTCTCCAGCGACGGCAACCGGCTCACGATCAGTCCGAGGCGGCGCGCCCGCATCAGCACGGCTTCTGGACGCGCCTCCGGCTCGAATGCCGACGGCGTCATCACCACCCGGGCGATCGGCTTTTCGCGCCGCGCGTAATCGCGAATCACGTCGTCAAGGTCGTCAATCCCGCCCAATACCGGAATGCTGCGGATCGACTGGCCGCGGTCGGCCATCGACGGCGACAGCACGCCGACCGGCCACAGCCGGGTGACGGCGCCGCTCTCGATTCCACGCAATAGGATCTCGGCATCGGCAGCGCGGCCGATCAGGAGCGTCGGCGAGGCGCCGTCGGTGCGGGCATGACGGCGGACGCGGGTGTAGCGAAAATAACGGTAGGCAAAGCGCAACGCGCTGAGAAAGAACACCTCGAGAAACCAAAAGAGAACGATGGTAACCTTACCGACGAAAAACTCGCCGCGAACGTTGGGCGCGACTAAAATGTAGTCAAGCACCAGCAGCGCCAGCGCCAGCACCGTGGCGGCGCGCAGGATATTCAAGGCGTCCGGCAGCGAAATGAAGCGCCATTTCGTGGTGGTCAGGTTAAAGACGTAGCAAACCACCACGCTGAGGACGACGAAATAGGGCAGAATACGCAGCAGCAATGGCACGCGGGCAAAGAAAAGCTCGCCCCCGTCGAAACGCAAATAGAAGCTCGCGAACAGCGCGATCGTCGTCGCCAGGGCGTCATGCACTGCAATCAACGCGTTGCGCGAGGTCAGATTTGAAAGGCGCATCATTCCGCGGGCCGGGGATAAACGAGATCGGGGCTACAGGCTGCTGATAGCTCATCTGCCGCAGGCATGCCAGCCGTCATGACCTGCCGCAATCCGCCTGTTCCGGCGCAGCATCGCGCGCCCCCGCCTTCAACAGCATCCCCCCCGCGACGCCGACGCCGAGCACATACATCCAGCCCTCGTGAAAATCGAAAATGTGCGAATTGAACAGAGACGTGAATATGTTTTGCACCACGACCATCAGTCCAATCCAGGCCACCAGCCCCTCGCCACGGAACAGCAGCAAGTGGACCAGCCACATCGCGTATAGCACGACGATCCCGACTGCGCCCCACTGCACCGCAACGTTGAGCGTCTGATTGTGCGGGTTGCCGATGACGCCCGCGGCGGCGCCGGTCTGCCCGACCGCGGCCTGCTCAAAAAGCCCACGGGTCGAGCCGGTACCGTGCCCGATCACCGGCGCCTCAGCGAAGAACTGCAGCGATTTCCGCCAGTATTCGAGCCGCAGACCCATCGAGGTCGGAACGTTCTGCTCCTTATACAAGCGATAATCCCTCGAGAACGATCCAATGGTCTGACGCAATTGGGGCGATGCCACCCAAGCCGATCCCGCCAGCACCATCATCGCACACAGGATGATCAGGATGCTTCGCCATTTCAGGTGTAGCAGCGCAAACACCGCCAACATGATCGGCATGGTGACCAGCGCGGTCCGCGATACGATGACGAACGCCATGTTGACGGCAAAGCCCAACGCCAAGGTCCCCAGCAACAAGGCCGGCCAGACCCTTCCGGCACGTAGCAGCATGATGACCGGAAACGCCAACACCACCGCGCACAGCACAAATTCCTGACTTTGATCGATGTAGTTCTTGACGAAAATCCCCGGCTCCAGCTTGGCTTCCAGCGGCGGCTTGAGCGAAAGGCCTGGATAGAACGCGACCATCCAGGACATCAACATCAGGAGGCTGCAGGAGATCAGGAACGCCGTGAACACCCACATGCCGCAGGACGAACGCTGGTAGTGATAGAACAAGATCGGCAGCACCAGCAGTTTGGCGGTCGGACTGATGGCATAAAGTCGCGCGCCCCACGCCGCGTCGGACCACAAGGTACCGACCACCGCCAGCGCAAAAAGCGCGACCGGCAGCGCGCATACCGGACGCCTCAGCAGTGCCGCGAAAGCCCTGACATCAATCGTCGGGAGCACGCAGATCACCCACACCACCGAGAATATTCCGACCAGCGACGTCGACCATGGCAGGGCCAGCGCGATCAAAACCGCCGAGATGTCCGCCGCCTTGGTCCAGGCCTGCGGGTCGCGCCAGACCGGCGCCGTCGGGTTGAGCGAGGATGATACCGCGCTGCTGTTCACGCGCGGCCTCCGCGGGCACGATCGACCAGCGAGGTCGTGCTGAAGCCGGGCAGGATGTCGACCAGCCGCACTTCGCCGCCATGGGCCTCGACGATCTCGCGGCCGACCACCTGTTCAAGACTGTAGTCCGCGCCCTTCACCAGAACGCTCGGCTTGATATGCGTGATCAGATTGATCGGCGTGTCCTCTTCAAACAGCACGACGAGATCGACCGCCTCCAGCGCCGCCAGCACCTCGGCGCGCGCGCGCTCGTTCTGGACCGGGCGCGTTTCGCCCTTGAGCCGCTTCACCGAGGCGTCGCTGTTGAGGCCGACGATCAACCGGTCGCAGGCGCCGCGTGCCGCCGTCAGCAGCTTGACGTGGCCAGGATGCAGGATATCGAAGCAGCCATTGGTGAAGCCGATGCGCAGGTTCTGCTTGCGCCAGTCCTGCAACTGCGCGTCGAGTTCGCGACTGTCGGCGACGATCTTCACCTCGGCTGCGAGAAACGCGTGCGGCAGGATCTTGCGGCGCAATTCCGCCGGCGTCACCACGGCCGCGCCCTTTTTGCTGACGGCGACCGCGGCGGCGGCATTCGCCATGCGCAGCGCGCTCTCCCAGTCGGCCCCCGCCGCAAGCGTCACCGCCAGCACCGCGGCGACGGTGTCGCCGGCGCCGGAGACGTCGCGCACCCTGACCGGCAGGCCCGCCACGTGAACGGCCTCGCCCTTACGGGGCACCAGGGTCATGCCGTGTTCGCTTTGGGTGACCAGCACGGCCTCGCAGTCCGCGAGCTGCATGATCTCCTGCGCCGCCTCGGCGATGTCCTGTTCGGTATCGGCGCGGCTGCGGGTCGCCTCAGCGAATTCCCGGCGATTGGGTTTGAGTACCGTGGCGCCGCGATAGATCGCGAGATTGGGGCTCTTAGGATCGACGATCACGGGCTTGCCAAGCTTGCGCGCGGCGTCGATGACGTTGCGAATCACCCGTGCGGTGAGGACGCCCTTGGCGTAATCGGACAGCAACACGACGTCGGCGCGCGGCAGCAGCGGCAGCACGGCGTCGATCAGTTTCTGCTCGGTATCGGCCGAAGCCGGCGTCGCCAGCTCCCAGTCAGCGCGCAGCATATGCGTGGAGAAATGCTCGGACACGAAGCGCACCTTGCGCGTCGTGGGCCGGCTCGGATCACAGACCAGCACGCTTTCGACCAGAGCTTCCCGCGCCAGCGCGGCCTTCAGGCTAGAGCCCGCCTCGTCCGCGCCGATCAATCCGACAAAGATGCAGCGTGCGCCGAGCGAAGCGATGTTGCGCGCGACGTTGCCGGCGCCGCCGATATCGGTCTCGCTCCGCTGCACAGCCAGCACCGGCGCGGGAGCCTCCGGCGAAATCCGCGACACCTCGCCATAGACAAATTCGTCCAGCATGAGGTCGCCGACGCAGAGCACGGTCTGGCGGGTGATCGCATGCGACAGGGCGTCAAAATCGAACATCGGGACTCGTATCTGTTGCGCGGTCAGCGAAAACGATCGGCGGAATCAAGGAAGCCTTTGACGTAATTTTCGACCGCAGCTTCGAGCGGCGTGAAGCCGCCATTATAGCCGGCGCGCTGCAGCCGATCGACGTCGCTTTGGGTGAAGTACTGATAGCTGCCGCGGATCTGTTCGGGCATGTCAATATATTCGATATTGGGGCGCGCGCCGAGCGCGGCATAGGCGGCGAGCATCAGATCCCTAAAGCTGCGCGCTTTGCCGGTGCCGACGTTGAACAGGCCGCTGACCGACGGCGTCGCGAGCAGCCACATCATCACCCGCACGACGTCGTCGACATATATGAAATCGCGCCGCTGGTCGCCGTCAGCGATGCCGTCGCGATGCGACTTGAACAGCTGCACCACGCGGCCGGCCTTGATGTCGTCGAAGCGCCGGGTCAGCACGCTCATCATCGCGCCCTTATGGTATTCATTGGGGCCGAACACGTTGAAGAATTTAAGGCCCACCCATTGCGGCGGTAGCTTGTCGCCGCGCGCCGCGCGCTCGGCAACCGCCATGTCGAACAGGTGCTTGCTCCAGCCGTACAGATTCATCGGCCGCAGCGTCTTCAGGGCCGGCAGCGACGGGTCGTCACCAAAGCCCTGCGCGCCGTCGCCGTAGGTTGCCGCCGACGAGGCATAGATCAGCGGCGTGGCGTTGCTCGTGCACCAGTCGAGAAGTCGCATCGACAGCCGGAAATTGGTCTCGATCACCAGATCGCCGTCCGTCGCCGTAGTCTCCGAAATAGCGCCGAGATGGATCACGGCGTCGAGCCGCCGGCCATCGAGCCAGGCTGGCAATTCCGCCGGCGGCACGATATCGGCGAGCTGGCGCTTGGCGACGTTGCGCCACTTGCCCTCGTGGCCGAGCCAATCGCAAACCGCCACGTCGGTGCGGCCCGCGTCATTCAACGCGGCCACGACGTTCGATCCGATAAAACCGGCTCCCCCGGTCACGAGTAACATGGAAGTCCCCTGCCCTGATTTGTGGAGGCCAGCTTTGCCCCAGTCCGGGCGGGCAGGCAATGTATCCCCTTATGTGGCGAAGATCGGACCCCCGGCTTTACCTGCCGGCGACGAGCGGTTACCGACAGGATAGAGTTAACCTACAGAGCCCTCATTTAAAAATGAATTTTGATTCACAAAAATTCGCAGTGGCGGCGGATCCGGACGATACCCGGCCGATCCTGATCGTCCCCTATATGTGGATCGGAGATTTTGTGCGCGGCCACACCGTGGTCCGGGTCCTGAAGGCGCGCTGGCCGAATCGGCCGATCGATGTGCTCGTCACCCCGCAACGCGCGCCGCTGGTGGATTATATGCCCGGCGTCCGCGCAGGTGTGGTGTGGAACCTGCCGCGAAGCCGGCTGGCCGTCGGCAGGCAATGGGGCTTGGCGCGGCAACTCAAGGCCAACGGGTACGGCACCGCGCTGGTGCTGCCGCGCACGTATAAGTCGGCGATCGCGCCAGCGCTGGCCGGAATTCCGGAACGGGTCGGCTTTGTCGGCGAAGCCCGGTTCGGCCTGCTCAACCGATGGCGCTGGGGCGAGAGGGCCCTGCCCCGCTTCATCGACAAGAACGCCGCGCTGGCGCTGCCGGACGGGGCGGCCTTGCCGCCGGATTGGCCCGTGCCGCAACTCGTCGTACCCGCCGAGGAAACCGCCCGCTGGAGGCAAGCCAACGGGCTGGGCGCAAGCCGCGCGGTGGCACTGGCCCCCGGTTCGGTCGGCGCGTCCAAGCGCTGGACTTATTACGCGCAAGCCGCGCGGCGCCTCGCCGAGCAGGGGTTGAATGTCTGGGTGGTCGGCGGCCCCGACGAAAAGGCGCTGGCGGCGGAGATCGTTGCCGCCGGCGGCCCGCGCGTCCGCGACCTCACCGGCAACGATTTGCGCAACGGCATCCTGGCGGTTGCGGCGGCCGACGTCGCGATCTCAAACGATTCGGGCCTGATGCATATCGCGGCGGCGATCGGGACGCCGACCATCGGCATCTTCGGCCCCACCAGCCCCTATCATTGGGCGCCGCTCAACGGCCTCGCGGCGACCATCCAGACCGACACCGTGGTGCCCTGCCAGCCCTGTCACCGCCCGGTCTGCACCATGAACGAGCACCGCTGCATGCGCGACATCCCGGCATCCGAGGTGGTCGCCGTCACCACGCGCGTCCTGGCCGAGACCCATTCGCATTGACGCCACCCCAAGGACTAACACGCCATATGACCGCCCTCGCACCGGCCCACGCCGCACTCAATCCCGAACTCAGGCCCGCCGCTTTCCTCGACCGCGACGGCGTCGTCAATCACGACGACGGCCATATCGGGACCTACGATCGCATCCGGTGGATGCCGAATGCCGCCAAGGCAGTGCGCCGCCTGAACGACGCCGGATATCTGGTGTTCTTCTTCACCAATCAATCCGGCGTGGCGCATGGCCACTTCACCGAAGACGCCCTGCGCATCCTGCTTGAGAGAATGCGCACCGAACTTGCAAGCCAGGGCGCCCGCATCGACGACATCAGGTATTGCCCGCACCATCCGCAGGGATCGGTGGCCGGCTATCTCGAAGACCATCCGTGGCGCAAGCCGAGCCCCGGCATGATCCACGACCTGATGAATCATTGGCCGGTGCGGCACCAAGGCAGTTTCGTCATCGGTGACCGCACGACCGATATCGAGGCCGCGCAAGCCGCGGGCCTGCCGGGCTTTTTGTTTGCGGGCGGCGACCTCGATGCTTTTGTCGTCGATATCCTGGAGCAAACGCGCAGTGCGTAGCAGCCCAAGGCAGCGCTATCGCTTATGATGGAATGAACGATGGCGAAGAGCCTTCTTTACCCTCCTCTTGAGGGCAGGGCTATCGCATATGGCTGAGTTGAGCCGCGTGTTGATGCGATTGTTGTCTTGTGTAACCTCTCAACACGTCGTCCCTGCGAACGCAGCGACCCATAGCCCCTGCGTTAGACAGTAGGAGAAGAAGTCTACTTCTTCATTGCCAAAACGAAAGTCCGCGCCGTATGGGTTCCTGCGTTCGCAGGGACGACCCGTTGAATCACCATATGCGATAGCCCTTGAGGGGATGGTTAGGGGAAAGCCGCATCTGCTACTCGCTTGATATGAGATTGCCCTCGCCATTAACGCTGGAGAGCAAGCCCGCGGTAAACTTCCGCGATCCGGTTTGCCTCGGCATCGAGACTGAATTTCTCCACCACGCGGGCTCGCCCGCGCGCACCCATCGCCGCCGCCTTGGCCGGGTCGCGCATCAACGGCTCAATCGCTGCGACCAGCGCATCGACATCGCCGGGCGGCGTCAGAACGCCATTGACGCCATTCTCGACCACGAGCTCCGCCGCGCCCGCGCGCGACGCCACCAGCGCGGCTTCCACCGCCATCGCCTCGATCAACGTCAAGCCGAACCCTTCATTGCGCGAGGTGAAGGCATAGATCGTCAGCCGCTGATACCAGCGCTGCACGTCCGCGATCGGCAGTTCGCCTGTGATAACGATGCGCGATTGCAATCCGGCCGCCTCGATCCGTTTTTTGAGATCGTTGGCAAACGCGCTCTGCTCCACCGCCACCGCGCCGACGATGACCGCGGTGAAGTCGGGAAAGCGCGGCAGCAGCCGGCACATCGCCTCCACGAACACGTCGGTGCCCTTCTGCGCGCGCACCCGGCCGAAGCAGCCGATGGCGTAGCGGCCCGGCAGTCCGGCCTCGGCGAACGCCGCCGCGCGATCGGGCGGCGGCGCATAGCGATCGGTATCGACGCCGTGCGGAATCACTGTCGCGTCGCGCTTGAGAAACGACGCCGAGAGCTCGGAGGTCGCGATGATCGCATCCATCCGGCGGATCAGCCATCGCGTGATCCAGGTGTGGTGGCGCTGCGCCGCCGAGGTGAACACCAGCTTCAACGGCCAGCCGAGCGTTCGCAGCAGTACGCCTGCGATCATCTCGTTGTTGCGCCGCGCATGCCAGATCAGCGGCCTGCGGCGCAGCCATAGCCTTGCGAGATCGGAAATTCGCATCCGCGCGATGCCGTCAGGCGCGTCGGGACCGAGCCACGCCGCGTGCAGCATTTTGGCAAGCTTCGGCGCCACCATCCGGTTGGTGGCGGTAACGCCCGAATAGCGCCGGTGCAGATTGGGCACGATCAACTGCAGAGTATCGGCGGAACTGTTCTCGATCGGCACATCAGGCTCCGTTTCGGCGCACTCCCTATACGCAACATTAAGCATAGTGGCCAGTTCACTTCGGCCGAAACCCACTCTTCACCGCCCAACAGATAGCATCGCCCCATAACTAAGAACGGGTGAGCTCATGACTGTGCTTGTCACCGGCGGCGCCGGCTATATCGGAAGTCACATGGTTCGCGCGCTGACCGACGCCGGCGAAGCCGTCGTCGTGATCGACAACCTGTCCACCGGCTTTTCCACATTCCTACCTGAACGCATCCCGCTGTTCATCGGCGATGCCGAGGACGAGAACCTGGTCGAGGGCGTCATCGCCGCCCATGACGTCGAGAGCATCATCCATTTCGCGGGCTCCGTGGTGGTGCCGGAATCGATGCGCGATCCGCTGGCCTATTACCGCAACAACACCATGACGACGCGCAGCCTGCTCAACGTTGCGGTGAAGTGCGACGTCAAACGTTTCATCTTTTCGTCGACCGCGGCGGTGTACGGCAATCCGGAGCAGGTGCCGGTGCCCGAGAGCGCGCCGACGCGCCCGCTATCGCCCTACGGCTCCTCGAAGCTGATGACCGAAATCATGCTGCACGACGTCGCGACCGCGCACGGTTTGAATTACGTGGCGCTGCGCTACTTCAATGTGGCTGGCGCCGATCCGCTGGCGCGGATCGGGCTTGCGACCGTCGGCGCCACACATTTGCTGAAGATCGCCGTCGAAGCGGCCACAGGCCAGCGCGCCAAGATCGACGTGTTCGGCACCGACTATCCGACCCCGGACGGAAGTTGCATCCGCGACTTCATCCATGTCAGCGATCTCGCGCAGGCGCATCGCGCGGCATTGTCCTACCTGCGCCAGGGCGGCCCGTCGGCAACGCTGAACTGCGGTTACGGCCGCGGCTATTCGGTGCTGGAAACCATCGAGGCGGTGCGCCGGGTCTCCGGGCGCAACTTCGCGGTTCAATTTGCGCCGCGCCGGCCGGGCGACATCATGACCATGGTGGCGGATACCACCCGTATCCGCTCGACGCTGGATTGGACGCCGCAATACGACGATCTCGAAACCATCGCCACGCATGCGTTGGCCTGGGAAGACAAACTGTTCCAGGAGCGCACCGGCTACCTGCAGCAGGCGGCCTCGGCTTGAGGGCCTTCCGGCTCTGACCGGATCGGAACCGGCCTCGCTTTTGAGAGGTTTCTGGCCGCGGCCGGCGGACCCCACGCCGCTGCCCAACGGGACCCGTCAAGTTCCGTCGAAGCCCCTGATTCGGCTTGAAAAGCCCCATTATAGCAGGCAAGGGAGACGGACGTTTCGCATTAACCCTGACGCGCGGGCGAATGCCTGACCAAAAGCGCTGTCGATGGAACGCGGATGACCGAACTTCCCAAGAAAATCACGGACGATCCCTACGGCGCGGCGGTGCTGATTCGCCGCCTGGTGATGGAACAGGGGATCGGCCATTGGCGGCGTTACCTCACGGCGTTCGCGCTGATGGCGGTCTCCGCCGGCGTTACGGCCGCCGCCACCTATGTACTCGGTCAGGCCATCAACCAAGCCTACGTGAACAAGGACATCCACGCCATCGCGTTATTGTCCGGCGCTACGGCTCTTCTGCTGTTCATCAAGGGCGCGGCGACCTACGGCCACACCGTGATCCTGTCCAAGATCAGCAACACCATCCTCGCCCACAACCAGCGGCGGCTGTTTGCCAAGCTGATGCGCGAGAGCATCGGCTTCTTCTCCGAACGGCATTCGTCGGAATTTCTGGCGCGGCTGACCGCCGGGGCAAAATCGATCACCGACGTGCTCAACATGCTGGTCAATGCGATCGGGCGCGATCTGTTGATGTTGATCGCCATGATCGGCATGATGGTATTTCAGGATCCGATGCTCTCCTTCATCGGCCTCGTCGTGGTGCCACCCGCCATGCTGGTTCTGCGCAAGCTGGTGAAGCGGATCAAGGGCCTCGCTTACAACCAATTCACCGGCACCGCCGACATCATGGAGACGATGCAGGAATCGCTGCAAGGTATTCGTACGGTGAAAGCGTTCACGCTCGAAGAGACCATGCAGAAGCGCATCGACGAGGATATCGCGATCGTCGAGCGCAACGCCAACAAGATGGCCCGCGTCGCCAATCGCTCGAACCCGCTGATGGAGACGCTCGGCGGCTTCGCGGTCGCCGGCTGCCTGCTCTACGGCGGCTATCGCGTGGTCGCGCTCGGCGCCACACCCGGCCAGTTCTTCACGTTCCTGACCGCCTTCCTGATGGCGACCGAACCGGCCAAGCGGCTGGCCCGGCTCAACATCGACCTCAACAGCCAGCTCGTCGGCGCACGGATGCTGCTCGAAGTCGTGGACAGCCCGGCGAGCGAGCATTCCGACGACGACAAGCCGGCGTTGAAGCTTACCGACGCGCGGATCGAGCTGCGCGACGTCAGCTTCGCCTATCGTGCCGGAGAAAACGTGCTCAACCGCATGAGCTTCGTTGCCGAGCCCGGCAAGGTCACCGCGCTGGTCGGCCCATCCGGCGGCGGCAAGTCGACGGTGCTCTCGCTGCTCCTGCGCTTTTATGAGGTGACGCAAGGCGAAATCCTGATCGACGGCCAGTCGATCTCGTCGGTGTCGCGCAAATCACTGCGGGCCCAGACCGCCTATGTCGGCCAGGACGTCTATCTGTTCCGCGACACCATCCGCGAGAACATCGCCTTCGGCAAGGTCGGCGCCAGCGAGGCCGAGATCATCGCAGCCGCCAAGGCCGCCTGCGCGCATGATTTCATCATGGGCTTTCCGCTGGGCTACGATACGCCGGTCGGCGAGCACGGCACCCAATTGTCGGGGGGGCAGCGCCAGCGGGTCGCGGTGGCCCGGGCCTTGGTCAAGAATGCGCCGATCATCCTGCTCGATGAGGCCACCGCGGCCCTCGATTCGGAATCCGAACAGCAGGTACAGGAAGCGATCGAGCACCTCTGCCAGAACCGCACCACCATCGTCATCGCGCATCGCCTGCACACCATCATGCATGCTGACGCGATCCTGGTGGTCGAGGGCGGCGAGATCGTCGAGCGCGGGCGCCATGATGATCTGTTGCGGCGCGGCGGACGTTACGCCTCGTTCTTCCGCCTGCAGCATCGCGAAACCGGCCCGCTCACACTGGCGCCGATCATCGCAACCGCGTAAATACGATCCGCTTTTGTGTCCGCAACCCGTCGAGACCCATTCATGAACGCCACATCCTTTGTGCTGCCTGTCCCGCCGCAAGCCTCGATCCCCGTCGCAGGCGAATCCAAGTCGTTTCCGGTCCGCCGCATCTGGTGCGTCGGGCGCAACTATCTCGAGCACATCCGCGAGATGGGAAATGACGAGCGTGCGCCGCCGTTCTTCTTCGCCAAGCATGCCGACATGATCGAGCCGGACGGCGCCACCATCCCCTATCCGCCGCTGACCAAGGACATGCATCACGAGGTCGAACTGATCGTCGCAATGAAGAGCGGCGGCCTCAACATTCCCACCGAGAAGGCGCTCGACCACGTCTATGGTTATGCCGTCGGCATCGACCTCACGCGCCGTGACCTGCAGCAGGCCGCGCGCAAGAAAGAGCGTCCGTGGGAGATCGGCAAATCCTTCGACCATTCCGCGCCCTGCTCGGCGATCCAGCCGGCCTCCAAGATCGGCCACCCCTCGAAGGGCAAGATCTGGCTCTCAGTCAACGGCACCGAACGGCAGAAGGGCGACCTCACCGAGCTGATCTGGAGCGTGCCGGAGATCATCTGGCAGCTGTCGCAGCAGGTCTCGCTCGGCGCCGGCGACATCATCCTGACCGGCACGCCGGCCGGAGTCGCGGCGCTCTCGCCCGGCGACAAGATCGAATGCGGCGTCGATGGCGTCGGCACCCTGAAGGTCGCGATCGGCAAGCCGGAATAGCCCAAGCCGGAACAACGATCGTCACACTCTGCAAAACAAAAGCCCCGGAGCTTGCTCCGGGGCTTTCTGATTCACGCAGCCCGATACGCGATCACCTCAACGCCGATAGCACAATCAGGCCGAGGATCAGCGCCGTCATCGAATATTTCAGCGTGTAGTAGACGTTGCGATTCCACTCCTTGACCTTGCGGCTCTGAAGATGGATTTCGTAGAGCTTGCCGAATACCTCGTTGAGCACGCCGACATGCTCGCCCTCGACGTTCTGGGTCGCGGACGCCTTCACGATGTGATGGCTGACCCAGCGGTTGATCGCGGTCATGAAGCCGTACCTCATCAGGCGTTCGACGTCGCAGAACAGGATGATGCGGTTGACGTCGGTCGCGTTCTCGGCGCTGTGGATGAAGGTCTCGTCGAATATGAAGGCTTCGCCGTCGCGCCAGACACATTCGACGCCGTCGACCACGATCCGGCACTTGTTCGAGTTGGGCGTGACCAGCCCAAGATGGTAGCGCAGCGAACCTGCAAAGGGATCGCGATGCGCCCCGAGCTTGCCGCCCGGCGGCAGCATCGCGAACATCGCGCCGTGGACACTGGGGATCGAATTCAGAAGCGCCACCGTCTTCGGGCACAGCGTGCGCGCCGACGGCAGGAAGTCATCGTACCATTTCAGGTAAAAGCGCTTCCAGCCGCTCTTGAAGAACGAATAGAAACCCCAGTCGTTGTTATTGGCTGCTGCACGGATGAAGCCCTCGTCGAACATCCGCACGGCCTCGTCGCGGATCGTCTCCCAATTGTCGCGCAGCGGCTTCAACTCGGGAAACTTCTCGACCGGGATAACCGGCTTATTCGGCACGGCCGAGCCCGCATACATCAGCACATTGTAGGGCGCGAGATAGGTCGAGTGATCGCCGAGCTGGCGGGCAAAGCGTAGCCGCTGCCGGCCTCGGAAGTGAACGTAAATAGTTGATATCGCGATGATGTAAAGAACCACAAGCTGTGGCGCAAAAAGCTGTTTCAACATCTCCCCGGTCCCTGGTGACCCAGCCGGGGACGCTCTCTACCCTCGACCCGACGCGATTGGCAAGACGCCGAATGCGGGTTCCGAATCACACCGTTGCGAGCAAAGGTTGAGCGAATAATGTCGGTTCGATTTCACGGACGCGTTGACCCGGCGACAAAATCGAATGCGACGTCAATGCCATCGGCACGCTGGAGCGGCCGATCGGCGAGGTCGCAGCGTGATCGCTTCGCTCACGTCATCCGCAAAAGCAAAGCCCCGGACGGTGTCCGGGGCTTTTACGTTTCATCAGGAACGGTCCACGTCGATGACCGCTTGCGCAAAGGCCTGCGGCGCTTCCTGCGGCAGGTTGTGCCCTATTCCGCCGGTGATGAGCCGGTGCGAATATTTGCCGGAGAATTTTTTGGCATAGGCGCTGGGCTCTGGATGCGGCGCACCGTTGGCATCGCCTTCCATCGTGATGGTGGGTACGGTGATGTCGGGAAATGCGGCAAGTCGCTTTTCCAGGTCGTCATATCTCGCCTCACCTTTGGCAAGGCTTAGCCGCCAGCGATAATTGTGGATGGCCACGGCGACATGATCCGGATTGTCGAACGCGGCTGCGGAGCGATCGAACGTGGCATCGTCGAAGTGCCACTTCGGCGAAGCAAGCTGCCAAATGAGTCTCTGCAAAATCGCGCCGGTATTTGTCGTAGCCGGCCCGGCCGCGCTCGGTGGCAAAATAATACTGGTACCACCATTGCAGTTCGGCTTTCGGCGGCAACGGCACCTCGCCGGATGCCTGGCTGCCGATCAGATAGCCGCTGACCGAGACCATGGCCTTGCAGCGCTCGGGCCAGAGCGCGGCAATGATGTTGGCTGTCCGTGCTCCCCAATCATAACCGGCGATGGTCGCCTTTTCGATCTTCAGGGCATTCATCAAGTCGATGATATCTACGGCGAGCGCCGCCGGCTCGCCGTTCCGCATCGTTTCGGCTGAGAGAAAACGCGTCGCGCCGTAACCGCGCAGATACGGCACGATCACCCGGTAGCCCGCGGACGCCAACAAGGGCGCGACATCGACAAAGCTGTAGATGTCGTAAGGCCAGCCGTGGAGAAGGATAACGACCGGTCCGTCGGCGGGACCGGCTTCGGCATATCCGACATTCAGCAGGCCGGCATCGATCTGCTTGAGGGGAGCGAACGAGGTGTTCGTCCCCGGCTTCACCTCGGGCAAACTTGCCGGCTTTGTATTGCCGGATTGGGCGTTTGCAGCACCGCTCAAGAGGGTCTGCGCGGCCGCGAGGCTCATGGCCGCCATGCCAAAGAAGCGGCGGCGATCGTGGTTGATCCTATCGGACATGTTGATCGGCTCCATCGGTTAATCTCCCTGGTGCGATGGTGAATTGGGAAGTGGGGTTGCTCGGGCGCCAATGAAATGGCGCGCCTGCGGACGCTGGTTGACGGATCGATATCGAGCGGTAGTGCGTCGGCTCAGATCAGGTTGATCGCGACGTTGATGTTACCCCGCGTGGCCTTGGAATACGGGCAGGTTTGGTGGGCAGCGTCCACCAGAGACCGCGCAACGGACTGCTCCAGACCCGGCAGGCAGATGTTGAGGCGGGCCTGCAGCAGAAATTCATCGCCCGTTTTGCCCAGGTCGATTTCGGCATCAATGCTGGCATCGGCCGGCATAGCAACTTTCAATTTGCCGGCTGCGAGTGCCATCGCCCCGAGGAAACAGGCGGACCAGCCGGCGGCGAAGAGCTGTTCCGGATTGGTGCCCGTGCCCCGGCCGCCCGGAGGCGAAAGCGCGACCTGCAGGCGGCCATCTTCGCTGCGCGCCGCGCCATCGCGTCCACCCGAGGTGTGCGTTTTGCCGGTGTAGAGCACGTTTTCGAGAGAAATCATGGACAGCTCCTTTCAGTAACTTCACGTACGATTATATCGTATACGATACATCGTCAATCTTCCGATTTGATCGCACCCGATATAAATGCATGCGATACGTCACATCGCCGTGAGATTGCGAGCCAGCAATGAAATCCGCCGCCCCAAAAGCCGCCGACCCACAGTCTGCTGTCCTGAAGGATGCCGACCCGAAATCCGCCGCCCCAAAGCCCCCGGATCCGAGGCTCGCCGACTTCCTCTGTTTTGCGGTCTATTCGACCAATCTTGCCTATGGTCGGGCCTACAAACCCATTTTGGAGGAGCTCGGTCTCACCTACCCGCAGTACATCGCGATCATTGCGCTAGCGGAGGAAGACAATCAGACCGTCGGCCGCCTCGGCGAGAAGCTGTTTCTGGAGTTGAACACGCTCACGCCGATGCTGAAGAAGCTTGAAGGCATGGGTTATCTCCGCCGGCAGCGCGATCCTGCGGACGAGCGCCAGGTTCTGATCAGCCTGACGGACGCCGGCCGTCGTCTGCGCGAGAAAGGATTGGGGATGAACCTGGTCGAGGCTTCCGGGCTCGCGCCCGAAGAATTCGCCAAAATGCAAAAAGCGGTCGTCACGCTTCGCAACAATCTCATCAAGGCCGCGCAGCGCGAGCGAACATGAGCAGAGACGCGACGTCGCTCGGGGACACTGCACGCAAACTAAACCGCGGATGAAGGTGGTGATGGCGCGGTCGCAACCGGGCATGCGCAGCCGCGGCTTCAACGGCGCCGTTCCAAGCACGGCCGAGCCACTTGCGGTATTACTGCGTCAGCGGACGCTGAGTTCTCGGTCGGCATGTCGCAAATGTGCCCATGGTCGGACACAGCCAAATCAGCACGAGATGAGGCTCTTGCCGTCATAATTCGTGAGGTGCAATCTTGATATACTCGGCGAGAGCGCCGAATGGGGGTTGGTCTTGAGAAGTCTTCTTGCTGTTACATTTGCGGCGTTAACGTCGATCGCAGCCGCGTCCGCACAACCGGTACCCATTCCAAACCCAGAGCCGGCCGGTTCAGCATTTGATCCTGACCCGATTATCCGGATCACAACGACATTCCGAACACGAATTGAGGGACTGACGGACCCACGCGACGTGCCCAGCGCTCCGGCCCAGATCACCGCCCGTCGGACACTCTACACCATGGCAGCGAACGAATGCATGGTGTTGTCCGAGTACTGGAAGGCAGAATGCCGGCTGAACTCGTTTTCAGTATATGCACCGGTTGCGAGAATTGTCGGGCCTGACGAGCTGCCCCAAGTTCCTTCAATGTTCGGTACGGCAATTTATGAACTCAGACTGACATCGCCCGGACACTAGGTCTGCGGCCGATCTCCGAGAAGCATCGATCGCGTTGTTTTGGCTACTCGCCGGACGCCTTCGGTGCGCTCCGTATAACGGACATTTCCGGCGTCGGTCGGCAAGCCTCAAACGTGCCCACAACCGGACATCGGCGAAAGGCAACCGTGTGTCCACGTGCCGAAGCGGAGGCTCACTTCTAAAGCCGAAACCAGGGTATTGTGAGATAAACGCTAGCGATCATCGCGATTAGGGGAACGACGCAAGCACACCATGCCCAAAACCGGCACAAGCGATCTGGCAAAAGCGCGGCAACAAGGCCGATTGCGAGAGCGCAGACCGCAGCAAAAGCAGTCCATCCGTACCAATACATTTCGGGTGCGAGGAAATCCAAGACCGGATCGGAAACATCCCGCGAACGATGCCTGCCGAGAAGGACAATGCCTTGCGCTGGATAAACGGTAAACAGCGCGAACCCGCGAGCCCGTGCAACAACATAGAAGAGCGCGAAAGCTGCTCCAAAGGCAAAGGCAAACCGGCGATACGGCGAAGCGGAGATTACCATCCGAATCCTCCGATATTATTTACGACGTGACCAACGAGAAAGGACCACCAGACAATGAACGCCAGGAGTATGGTCACTGCAATCCGTATCAGAGCGTTTTGACCATCAACTGGCCTACGCCAGCAGAACCAGTATGCGGGAAGCAAACCCAAGCCTATGACGACAAAATCTTCCTTGAGGTCAAGGTAACCCATCGCATGCCAATGGCGATCGCGTTCCAAGTTTGGTTGAACATCGATCTTGAAATACAGGTAGACGATCCCACCGAGCAGCCAGGAGACCAAATACAAAACGACCACGGCATTAGTAAAGGCCGCGCCCGGTACCGCGCGAAACCGACCGAAGAATGAAAGCCGCTTGGTCCTCGGAGGTACGCACGCTGCCAATGTCTGATGGGTAATCGCGCCAAGCAACGCCACAGCGACCAAGCCGTGCAGAATGAGAAGTATTGTCGCCACTGGTTGCCGACCTGCGCTCTATGAGAACAGTGCCTCGGTTGCGAACGGCTCAGCCGAGCCGGGCCGGTAACGCGACAGGGTGAATTTCGTCTTCTCGCCCGGAGCGACATCGACCAAGACGTAGTTGTATTCCAATTGCGGTGGCTTGCCTTTCCAGTAGAGGTCCGGCGGAGTGCGGCGCAGGGGCGATCTCAGTGTCGCGCAATTGAAGGCGTTGACCAGGGTCGTATACCCACATTCCGAATACGATGAAGCGACGAACCTGTTGCGCTCTGCGAACAAGCAGCCGGCGACATCATACGTGCAGCCCGAGAGGTTCGATCCCCGGAGTTCGCCATATTATTTTCCGCATGATCCAACCCGGTCACACGCGCCGCAACCGGTAAGGCCAGAGCCGGCGAAGCCAAAGACGTCGCGGCCGGGCTGGGCGGGCGGCTGGCTGTGACAGGTTGCGTTCCGATTGCCGAGCTTGTCTTGGATGAGATCGACACCCGCGCCAGCCTCGACCGGCTTGTGGATTTCGTCCTGATGCTCGAACAGGCCTTTGCCGACTGGGCGGCCAGCCCGCGCACGGCGGTGAGCTTCCACGCCGAGGGCTGGCCGGATGCCGATGGACGGTGCCAGCCCGAGCTGGCCCGGTACGCCGTGCTGATGGCGATAGAGAGCAAGGCTCTGCTGAATGCGACCGACGTCATTGCCGCCGGCCTGTCGCTGTTGCTTGGGCCGAAAGGCCGGGCGCAGGAGCGGCGCGACGCTGCCGCGATCCGCCGCGCCGGATCGGTGCCGTTGACCGTGGCGTTGCTGGCCCCCGGCTGCGGTGATGATGTCGAGGCGCTGGTGACGACCGTCGCCGTGGCGCCGAGGACGTTGCACTGATAAGCTCGCATCGTGCTGCCGTTTGCTCCCATTCGGCAGCAAAACCTGCGCCAGGCCTTCCCGGATGACCCTGGAGAAGCCTGGCGCGCTTTTACCTACCAGCGTAGCCCAAAGCGTATGCCAATTCCGAACAGCATGACGATGAACATCACGAAGAACCATGACGTCAGCGGGAAGCGGAAGCACAGCCAGACCACGCAGCGCAGGAAGGCGATGAAGCAGGCGAGCAGCAGCCAAGCGACTGCGACGCCCTCTGGTAGTCGGCCCGCCGCCAGTTCGAGAGCGACGGGCAGTCCGGCGAGCACCGCCAGCACGGTCACGAAGATCCAGCCGGCGTCCCATTTGAACCGGTACGCGTAAGGCACCATGAACTTTGAGTAGTGATCGGGGCCTCGATAGCGCGATAAGGCGGCGCATCCGGCGATCACCAGCAGCGGCCAGAAAAACAGGCCGCCGACGGCGATGGCGCCGATAACGATCCAGCCGGCGTTCCACTTGAATTGTGCATCGGCCGCTCGCGCTATCGCCGGCGGGTTGGCAGCTTGAATCAACCTGTCGTAGGCAATCGATCCCTTTGGCGGCAACGGGACGAGATTGCGCTTGGTCATGGCTTGCACCATTGGCTGAGGCGCCAGGCTTTAGCTGTGGGCTATTAACATACGGCAAGGCGAGCCCTTCGGCGATTAGGGTTTCCCTACATCGGTTTCGCCGTCTTGGCCGCAGTTTTTGGACCCAACGCGAACATTGCCCCAATCTGCCAATTCCAGTTAGAACGGCCCCTAAACAGGGGTCCTCTTTAGTGAAGCAACTGAAATTCCTGCCGCGCATTAAATCTTTACGTGGGATCGCTGCCCTTGCGGTGGTCAGCTATCACGTCAACGGGCAGTGGTCGGGACTACCCGCGCATAATTGGTTCGACAGTTTCATTACCCGGCTAATTGCCGCGTCATCAAATGGTACTGGAGCCGTCGTTACCTTTTTTGTCCTCAGCGGTTTTGTTTTAGCGCGGTCCCTCGACAGCAATTCCGATTCGGTCAGGTTCATTCGCAACCGCCTGTTTCGGCTATTTCCGGCCGCCATTGCCGTCGTTACGTTACTGACAGTGCTGCACTGGCAGTTCGGGCTGTTCGTGGGGTATGAAGCATCGTTTGACCTAGCCGACGTCATCCTGAACCTGCTGTTGATCCGAAGCGACATCAATGGCGTTATGTGGTCGATGACCGTTGAGTGCGCTGCAACGCCGCTGATTTTGCTGAGTTTCTGGTCGTTTCGTAAGTATGGACAGCGACCGCTTTGGGGCCTGATCGCGGTCCTTGTCGTTCTGTCTTCCTGGGGACCTTACGTTCATATGCTTGGCGGCTTTACCAATCTTGCTCCGCTGTATGCCTTCATCGTCGGTGTGCTGATTCATTTTCGGGGCGCAACAGTTGCGTCGCTTATTGGTCCACGACTGGCGAACGTCGCTGCCATTGCCGCTATTGTTCTCTTTTGTTTCTGTGGAACGAGGACGCAAAGCGCGCTGGTTTTGATGCTAGAATGTCTCAGCGCAGCGACATTGATCATGATGGTAGCTTGGCGTCGAGACTCAGCCCTGTTCAAGCCGCTAGATTTCAAGCTGGTCCGATTTTACGGCCGCATCTCCTACAGTTTTTATCTGCTGCACCCTCTGGGCATGCTATTTGCCTTTCGCGAGATCAATCCGCCGGCACTTCACGCATGGGGAATGCCGCTATCCGTGACAATCATGTTCACCACGCTTGCAGCGATCTTGCTCACGACGCCCGCCGCCTGGTTGAGTTGGCGGTTCATCGAGACGCCCGCCATTAATCTGGGAAAAACGTTGGGCAAGCGGCAGCCCCAACTGCAAGTGGCAAGTTAATTCCCATATCGAAATCGGGAAAAGACGCAATACTTGCGAACGTTGGCCCGGCGGCCCCACGAGGGCAACAATCTGCTGTAGTTCGCCGCCGCTCTAGCCCAATCCCTAGGGCAATTTGCTTTAGCAAGCCGAATGGCGCTTCAATGGGCGCATGCCCGAGCTGACCCGCCGCCGAAGCGGATTTATCGGAGCCTTCAGGCGATAGCCTCTGAAAATCGTCTTGCGTCTTAACGGCAACTCAGTCGGCGAGCAACAGAAACGGCAGGAAGATCGCGCTGGTCAGTACCGAAGCAAGGGATGAATCGAAATTAAATAAGTTGCGGGACATCCCGTGAACGGAGTTCTTTATAATAGGGCAATTATTTTCGATGGAGCACAAACCGAGACCGGCGACCGGGCTATGTGCGAGGCTCGGGCTCGCTCTCCGGCTTGGTGCCGGATTTCACGACATGACCACACCGAAGGCATTCAAACGTGCCGTGTTCATTGCCGCCGGCATCAGTCGTTTTGTGGGTCAAGATCATCGCCATGCCGCATTTCGGACAGGGTGGACGTTGGGCCAGCATTGAACCTCGGTTTCATCTCTTGTGGTATATGCGACGCGTATCGTGGTAACGCGGGCACCGCGCCCGGCGAAGAAAATCAGGACCGTCCACTTGGCGCTAGACGATTTCGGTAGGCTCGGCCGGTCCTGTCCGCGCCGCACGGCTTGCCGCCACGAGGGTTTGCCCGGCCTCGCGCGAGGCCAGGATCTCGGCCAGCCTCGCCGCAGCGCGCTCGGCGGTCGCGGCGCTTACTTCGCCGGCTGGGTTGCCAGCAAGATCGACGCGGGCCGCGCCGGCTACCAGGCTTCCCAGATACACGAGGCGCGATGTGTATCGGCGCAGGGCCGCGCCCAGCACGCGCCGGTCGAGATCCGGGCAGCGCGCCAGGATGTCGGCGGCGATCTCGACCTTCAGCGGCCGGGGCTGCAAATGTTTTTCGAGCACGAATGTTTGCGGGAAACATTCGGCGAGGCGCAGCAAAGCGGCGCGGATGGCTAGTTTCGCGATCGTCAATCGGTCCTCCCTAGAACAGCGCGCCCGCCTTAGCCAATTTGCCGTTGGCATGGAATATCTCATGGCCCCTCGCGCGCGCATGCGTGTTGCTCCGAAAACGCCGAGTGCGCCGTCCAGATACCCGAGCGAACCAACGCCTCTCCACAGGCTCGCCAGCGCCGCCGCGCCCGTCGCGTCATGACCCCTTGCGGCAGTCCGCGTGGCCTGCGTCTTTCGGATGTACGAAGGCGCAGGGCCCCAGAGCTGATCCGCATTCGAGCGGATACAGGCCAGCGCGGATGTTGCTCCGGCGTGAATGTTCCCGGTTTTCGTAAATTCGGCAGCTCGGTATACGGATCGCAATGCCCTTGGGATCGCTGCTCTCCTGTGCGGCGGCCTCATGAACGGCAATAAATTCCTGCATCGCCTCAGTCATATTCCCTTCGGCCTTTCCGGCCAAAAATGTTAACACGCTGCTGGCTGCCTTCGAAAGCCACCTGCACCTGCGCCTCCAGCTGGCGCTGGCGTGCGTCGGGCGACGTGTTGTCTACGACAACCTTGGTCATTGCGTTTCCTCTCAAAGTTGCGTGGGGTTAGCTGCGCGGTTTACGTGAGGCGCGCCTGACGGCGTCGGCAGCTGAGCGGAAGGGCTTCTTGGTCTTCGGCGGCGGCGGCTCTCCGACAGGAAGGTCGGGTCGGTCGCTGACCAGTTGCGTGTCCAGTCATCGGGAGTCCCGTAGCTGAACGAGATCGGCTTGACCTTGAGCTGATAGTGGTGGCCATCGTGCTCGACCACCGTGCGGGCCGCCTGTTAAGCGCGTCATCGAGATCGGCTTGTGCGATCTGTTCCGGCGTGGCTGTTTGCCGCCATTTCAAATTGGATTCGAGGCTGCTGACTTCGAGACCCAGCCCCTTTAGATAAGCACGGCCCTTATTCGGATTATTTTCGGATTATTGCCGCGATGGTCGCGGTCCTCTTCCACGGCAAGACGATGCTTGGCCTCGGCAAGACGATGCTCCAGCTGCGGAAATCGGTGCATGGGTGAGACCTCTTCATTTGCCAAGCGTTCGACATCGAGCTTTTTCACACCCAAGCGCAACCATCGGTCGAGATCAATAGAACTACCGCCAAAGGCTGCTCACGGCCGAAGTTGAGACCTGCTTTAGAAAGATCAGCGGGCTTGCTCTAATAGGCAACTGATCGTTTTTTCGCCGCATTGAAAAAAAACCGGTAGTTGCATTCAAGGCACAGAATCTCAGGGCCTGATCGTCTACCATTCAGAGCAGAGTTTGGAACCAAGCGCAGTTGGGCGGAACAAACTTATAAACGGTCGCGAGTGCATTTATCGTTTCAGATAAATCAGAAAGCGACGGAGTGGAGGAAATACCATGAAGAAGTTTCTGGTGGGTACGGCTGGTCTAATAGCATTAGGCGTGGCTGCTCCCGCGTCGGCCGCTGATCTGGCTCCCTACACCAAGGCGCCACCTCCGATGGTGGCTCCGCTCTACGACTGGAGCGGCTTCTACATCGGCGCCAACGGCGGTTGGGGATCGAGCCACAAGTGCTGGGATGTTACGAACTTCCCCGGTGCAACTGTCGTGTCCACCTTCCGTAGTGAAGGTTGTCACGATGCGACCGGCGGAGTGGTTGGCGGTCAGATCGGCTACCGTTGGCAGCGCGCCGGTTGGGTGTTCGGTCTCGAAGCGCAGGGCGACTGGGCTGATTTGACGGGATCTAATGTCAGCGTTTTCGTTCCCGCCTGGACCAACAATTCCAAGATCGAAGCGTTCGGCCTTTTCACCGGCCAGGTCGGGTATGCCTGGAACAACGTCCTTTGGTATGTGAAGGGCGGCGCCGCCGTGACCGACGACAAATACCGAGGTACGGTGACCGGCACAGGCACGCTGTTCGATTCGGCGAGTGAAACACGCTGGGGTGGTGTCGTCGGAACGGGCCTCGAATTCGGATTCGCACCGAATTGGTCGGTTGCGGTTGAGTACGATCACCTGTTCATGGGTAACCATAGTCCCAACTTCACGTCGACAGGTGTTTTGGGTGCCGCTGTCATACCGGTCGGCGGCGTATTCCGCACTGACTCTATCCGCCAAGATGTGGACCTCATCACCGCTCGCATCAACTACCGCTTCAACTGGGGTGGTCCAGTCGTCGGGCAGTACTGATTTTCTCGAAATCCCGGCAACTCAAGCCCCGGGCGGGCAACCGTTGTAGCTGTGCTCGAAGATTGGCACTTGATCTGCTCAGTGGTGGGTCGCTGCCGGCTCGATGATCATGATCGGGATCACGCTCTACAACAATTGGCAGCAGTGACCATGGTTGCGAGCGCTTACCTGGACCAGAACGGAGACCGCTTCCATGCGCCTCGGTCGCACTAACCTCACCCTGCTGACCGTCCTCGTCGGTGCTACCCTAGCTGGTCCGGCAGTGGCCCAGTCGCGCTACGATGGACTTTGGCGGGTGACGGTCGTGACCAAAACGGGAAGCTGCGACGCCTCCAAGACCGCATCCGTGACCGTAACTGACGGCGTGATCCAAGGCGACGGCGACATCAGCGGCAAGGTGAACAAGGACGGCCTGGTCCGCGCCTCCTTGGGGCAGGTCTACGCCCAAGGACACCTCGATGGCAACGCCGGCTCCGGCAAGTGGAGCGCGTCGTCGTCCGGCGTGCCGTGCAGCGGCAGCTGGGTAGCTTCCAGGCAATGATGCTCCCCCAGCCGTGAAGCCTCCCCGCCCTGAAGGGTGGGCTTCCTGGTCAATGGAGACTCTCCATGGATACCGAGCAGCGCCGCCAGCAGCTCCGCGGGCAGCACTTCAAGGCTGGAATTTTCGATGCTGATCATACCGATTGCCTTCACGAACTTGGGACGTCGTTCGAGAGGCGAGCGGTATTGGTCGGATTTCTCTCGCATGGACTGAAATCAGAGCCGATTCGCTGGGCGTGGGCTAACCCGGCCGGACATTTTTGTGTGGAAGACGGCCGCAAAAGCGAAACACGGCTGTCGCTAAAGGGCGACACGATGGGTGGTATGGCAGCATGCGGAGCAACCAGGGAAGGACGACATGCTCAAACTCGACAACGTGCCGGACACGCTGCTTTCGACCGTTGATAAGACGAATGATCTCGGCGGCGCGCCGAACGCTGCCGATGCCTCGACACGCAGCGAGGCAAGGCCCGGCGAGCGCAGTCGCTATTTCGTCATTTGGCCGTCCCACGTCGGCGAGCGGTTTGTGCAGGTACGGATCAGCACGGAGGAGCTTTCCCGCGTCTCCGGCGAATTGTTCGCAATCGACAGCGACAAGATCACGGCCGCACTAGTGAAGCATCGCCCGCTGATTGAAGAACGCGCAAATGTCAGATTGAAGGACCGACCCGACGCGAGTGAGGTCACGTTGGACCTCGGCGACCTTCGCTAGAGCCGCGTGAGCATCCGGAAGACCTTCACCGCCCGGCATCCGCGATTATTGCTAGGGTGTCGCGTGTCGCCTACCCATGCGCAGGACAGAAATAAGTAGTCACCGGAGGCGCGCATTCGCCCGAAGGTGCTTTTCTGCGTTACTGTCGCCGGCCCAAAATCCGACCGCCCGCATCGTAAATCGTCGTGGTGCTGCCGCCGCTGGTCGACTCGCGTCCGATGACCTGGCCGCGACTGTCGTAAAACGTCGTCGTGCCTTGGCTGTCGGTCGCGGAGCGGCCGACGCTTCGTCCTGACGAGTCATGGAATGTACGTTGCTGCCGACGCTGCGCCAGTCAGCAGCACAAGCGTTAGCGCAAGCAGGATCTTGGTCATGACGCTCTCTTCGCATCGCCGAATTTTTCACAGCAAATTATAGCTCCAGCGGATCGGGACACAAACAAGGACACATCCGCCGCACCGCATTGATTTATCTATATTTTTTGTAACAACAGTCTCCATTGCGCAGGGAATGCCGGGTGTCCCGGTGACCTGTGGTGACTACCGTGTGCTACCTACCTTTTGCACACGGGCCGCGGGTGCAGCGGGCACCCGGCATTTCCCTGCGCCCTCAATTTTTTTGGGGCGAATGTTTTACGCAGAACTCGGGCGCATCGTGTCCCGAGGTCGCAGAGTTATGTCTTGGCGCATCACCACAACGTGTCATTCCGGGGCGCGCTCTTGCGCGAGCTACGATGTGCGATTGCACATCGTAGAATCCATAACCACGACAGGGAGTATAGATTCCGGGCCTGTGCCAAGAGGCGCATCCCGGAATGACGATTTAGATTAAGCGTCGTTATTCCTCAGCGTCGCGACGCAGATGGGCTGTTTGAAAATCGAATCTGAAATCCGCTGCCCCGCGGCAGGGCCGGCCGCTTTAGCTCCGCGCCAGTGCCTGCAGGCCCTTGAAGGTCAGGCGCTTGGGGTCCTTGACGCCGGACAGATAAAGCCCGCGGATGAAGGCGGCGGCTGCGGCGCGGTCGCAATCGGTCAGCGCAACCACGGCCTCGACGGCAATTCGCTGGGCCTCCATGGAGTCCTCCTGAAAGCAGCCTTGAGGCCGCTCAGCCTATGGATCGGCGGTTAATCCGCCGTTAACCGTTTTGCGACAATCGCCGATTCCCCCGGCAAATCCTATGCGCAAAACAGCGCACCGGTCGGTTGAGCTGCGCAGCCGACCATGGTGCTCGCGATGATCAGACCGACTTGTCGGTGATCAGTCCGGTCGGTTTATTGGCCGTGTTGTCGAGCTGCTTTTTGATCATGTCCCGGATCTTGTCTTCGATCTTCTGCTGCTCGGCCGGGCTCATCGAATTGAACTGGTCCTGGGTGATGCCGAGCTTGCCGAGCATGGACGCGAACATGCGCTGCGCGGGCGTCATGTTGGCGTATTCCATAAATTGCTGCGCCGGCGTTTTGGCCTGAGCAGACGGGGCCAGCCGGGCCGTTGACGGCAACGTGCCTAACGAGAGCGATGAGGAAAGGCTGGCAATCGCTGACATGACCAACTCCGAACCATTTTCGGAACAAGCAACGGTCATGCCAGCAGGCTGGATCTGAAAAGCTGTGTTTCTCCATCGCATTACACCCGCGACGAACGGGACGGAAATTGCCGCTCACCCAGCGAGCAGAAAATTTTGCCGGGAAGAATATGCCACGCCGGCGCCTGAACGTGACGCCGAATCCCGCGTCACGAATATTGCATCACGCCGTCGTCGACCTTACCGAACCGCAGGCTGACGATGTCGAGCGCGTAGTTTTGATAGAGCCGCCACGGGCGTTTCGATCCCTGCTTCGGCAGCTTCGCAAGCGAGCGCTGGACATAGCCGGACGAGAAACTCAGCGAGGGCAGTTCGGTGACGGTGGGATCGACGTTATGCGGCATGCATTGCCGGTAGCCGCGGCGATCCATGTAGTGGAGTAGACGGCAGACATATTCGCAGGTCAGGTCGCATTTCAGCGTCCACGACGCGTTGGTGTAGCCCAACGTGGCCGCGAGGTTGGGCACGTCGGAATACATCATGCCCTTGTAGTTCAGCGTGCGGGAGAAATCGACTGTGCGGCCGTCGACAGTGACGTCGACGGCGCCCAGCACCTGCAGATTAAGCCCGGTGGCGGCGACGATGATGTCAACCTCGAGCTCGGAGCCGTCCTTCAGGCGGATGCCTTTTTCCGTGAACGTCTCGATCTCTTTTGTGACCACCGAGGCACGGTTCTCCCGGACCGCCCTGAACAGATCCCCATCGGGCACCAGGCACAGCCGCTGGTCCCAGGGATTGTAGCGCGGTGTGAAATGAGTATCGACGTCATAGTCCGGCCCCAGCGCCATCCTGACCCCGCCGAGGATCAACTGCTTGACCCGCTCCGGCTTGCGCCGCGCGAGTTGGAAGAAAAACATCCCCCACATCACGTTACGCCAGCGGATCAAATGGTACGCCAGTTTCGCGGGCAGCCGCGCCCGCAGCTTGTTGGCCACCGGGTCCTGCGCCGGCCGCGACACCACATAGGTCGGCGAGCGCTGCAGCATGGTGACATGCGCGGCTTGCTTCGCCATCTCCGGCACCAGCGTCACCGCGGTCGCGCCCGAGCCGATCACCACCACGCGCTTGCCGGCATAGTCGATGTCGTCGGTCCATTTCTGCGGATGCACGATGCGGCCGGCAAAATCCTTCGCGCCCGGAAATTCCGGCAAATAGCCGTTCTCGTAATTGTAGTAGCCCGAACACATCAGCAGGAAATGGCAGGTGAAGCGGACCGTCTCCCTTGCGCCCTCGCCGGTCGTGCGTTCGGCTTCCACGGTCCAGCGCGCCTGCGGCGACGACCAGGCCGCGCGCTTGACCCGATGGTGGAAGCGGATTTTTTTGTCGATGCCGTTCTCGGCGGCAGTCTCGCGGACGTAGTTGAGGATACGCGGCCCGTCCGCGATCGCCTTGCGTTCGGTCCACGGCCTGAACGAATAGCCCAGCGTGAACATGTCGCTGTCGGAGCGGATGCCGGGATAGCGGAACAGGTCCCAGGTTCCGCCGATGCAATCGCGGCTCTCGAGAATGACGTAGCGCTTGGAGGGACATTTGTTTTGCAAATGATAGCCCGCGCCGATGCCGGACAGTCCGGCGCCGACAATCAACACGTCGAAATGTTCATCCTGCATAGAGCGCTCCCCAGCCGCTCGATTGTCCAACCGCTGATGCAGTCCGTCAATCGGCACGCCGGAGAAAAAGCGTCGTTGGCGAAAAAAGGATTACGAACTTGGCTGGAGCTGGCCGCCACCGGCGTGGTGACGCTCCGCCGCCAGATGCACCAGGAGCACGAACACCGGCACGATAAATATCGGCCCGACGGCTATGCCTATGAATTTGCCGACCGGCGCGGTCACAAGCGGCACGAGCAGGATCAAGGCCATCGCAGCCCGGATCCATTGCGCCGGAAGCTGCGAAGACCTCTCCGCCATCTGCAGCCACACCACGACGAACGCGCCCATCACCAGGTCGTAGTCCTGCAGATAGGGCGTGGCGAGGCAGGTGCCGACAATCACCAGGGCGTTGCGGATGTGAGCCGGGTCATTGCGCAGCCACGACCGCGCGACGAAAAACGCCGCGGCAAGGCCGCTCGCCGCCTGCAGCGCGTAGGACACACTCACGCTTGCGCCGAGGTGCCGGGCGAACACAAACACCGACACCATGCGATGCGATACGCCGGCGCCATCTTCCAGGATCACCGTCCGCAGCAGTGCGAGGTTGTGCTGGTAGTCCAGCCACGCATCCACGCCGTAGGCGGCGACGCTTATTGCTACCAGCAGCACGGCGGTCACAGCCGTCACGGCGATCACGAGCCAGCGCCGGCCCGCGAACAGCGCAAACGGCAGCATCAGGGCCAGTTGCGGCTTGTAGACCATCAGGCCCAACAGGATACCGGCGACGATCGGACGGCGGTCGACCAGCATCAGCCCGCCGCCCAGCAGCGCCGCCGTCATCGCGCCGTTCTGTCCGCCTACCGCGCTGACGAAAAGTGCGGGTGTCGCAAGCGACAGCAACAAAACACCTTCGCCGCCGGTGAGCTTCAGCGCACGGTAAAACCCATACCAGGTCACGGAAAGCCAGACGAACAGCGCGGGCACATAGGGAATGAGCGCCAGTGGCAGAGTCAGGAGCAGCATCACCGGCGGATAGGAATAATGATAATATTGTATCGTCTGCGCGGTGACCGACTGCTCGAAGGCATGGAACGCGTCGAAGTCGTAGACCTCGGCGACGCGGCCATGCAGCGCAAGAAAAGGGGCGGACCAGTAATTGACGAAGTCGTCGCCGAACGGACGCCCCAGGCCGTTGCTCAGGCCGTCGTGGGTCTGACGCAGGAGATCGATGACATAGGCGGCGAACGCAACGACGACCCAGCAACGGGCGATCATCACAAGTCGCGCGGGGTTCATCAGCACTCCGGCGGAAGTCTCCGACGGCAGCGCGGGAGCCTTTGCGGAATGATCCATCGATATCATGGCCTGCCCAACCGGTTGCTTAGAGCGAAGATGCGGTCAGGGCGTTAGCGTCTCATTAACGCGGACGCTGTCGAGGCGGTGTAATCACACACTCCAAGCAAAAAGCCCCGGATCGCTCCGGGGCTTCGTGCATCTCGATGCTCGTTGAGGCTCAGTACCGGTAATGGTCCGCCTTGAACGGGCCTTCCGGCTTGACGCCGATATAGTCGGCCTGGTCGGGCCGCAGTTTGGTAAGTTTCACGCCGATCTTGGCGAGATGCAGCCGCGCGACCTTCTCGTCGAGCGACTTCGGCAGCACGTAGACTTTCTTCTCGTACTTGCCGCCCTTGTTGTTGGCGAACAGTTCGATCTGAGCCAGCGTCTGGTTGGTGAACGAGGCCGACATCACGAAGGACGGATGACCCATGGCATTGCCGAGGTTCACAAGGCGGCCTTCCGACAGCAGGATGATGCGATGCTTATCGGGGAATTCGATCTCGTCGACCTGCGGCTTGACATTGGTCCATTTCATATTGCGCAAGCCTGCGATCTGGATCTCGTTGTCGAAGTGACCGATGTTGCAGACGATGGCGCGGTCCTTCATCACGCGCATGTGCTCGATGGTGATGATGTCCTTGTTGCCAGTGGCGGTCACGAAGATGTCGGCGCGAGGCGCGGCGTCTTCCATGGTGACGACTTCGTAGCCCTCCATCGCCGCCTGCAATGCGCAGATCGGATCGACTTCGGACACCAAGACGCGGCAGCCGGCCTGGCGCAGCGATGCGGCCGACCCCTTGCCGACGTCGCCGAAACCCGCGACCATCGCCACTTTGCCCGACATCATGACGTCGGTGCCGCGGCGGATACCATCGACCAGCGACTCGCGGCAACCATAGAGGTTGTCGAACTTCGACTTGGTGACGCTGTCGTTGACGTTGATGGCCGGGAACAGCAGCGTGCCCTTCTTCTCCATCTCATAGAGGCGGTGCACGCCCGTGGTGGTCTCCTCCGAGACGCCCTTGATGTTTTTCGCGATCTCGGCGAACCAGCCCTTCGGCTTCTCCTTCAAGAGCCGCTTGATCAGGGCGAAGAACACCTGCTCCTCCTCGGAGCCCGGCTTGTCGAGGAACGCCACGTCGCCGTTCTCCGCGCGCAGGCCGTGATGCACCAGCATGGTGGCGTCGCCGCCGTCGTCGAGGATCATGTTGGGCGTGCCGCCGCCGTGCCAGTCGAACAGCTTGGCGGTGTAATCCCAATATTCAGTGAGGGTCTCACCCTTGATCGCGAACACCGGAATGCCGGCTGCGGCAATCGCAGCCGCGGCGTGGTCCTGCGTCGAATAGATGTTGCAGGAGACCCAGCGAATGTCGGCGCCGAGTGCCTTGAGTGTTTCGATCAGGACAGCGGTCTGGATCGTCATGTGCAGCGATCCGGCGATACGGGCGCCCTTCAAGGGCTGCTTGGGGCCGTATTCCTCGCGTGTCGCCATCAGGCCGGGCATTTCGGTCTCGGCGAGCGAGATTTCCTTGCGGCCGAACTCGGCGAGCGACATGTCCTTGACGATATAGTCGGTGAAGGCAGGTTTTTGGGCGGTAGCGGTCATGTGATTGTTCCTGATTTTCTCGTCGTGCCCGGCTTTCTGCCGGACATCACGTTTGGGCCGCGACACCAAAGACTGAGATGGCCGGGACATCTAAAACGAAGACGGCTTCGCCTTTGTAAAACGAAGACGCGCTTCGCGCTTTTGCCCCGGCCACGACCGCTAAACGTGTCGCAGCGGATTACTCGAAATGACTTACAGCGCGCGCTTGAGCGCCTCGACGAGATCGGTTTTCTCCCAGGAGAACCCGCCCTCGTTGTCCGGCGTCCGGCCGAAATGACCGTAGGATGACGTGCGTGCGTAAATCGGCTTGTTGAGGTCGAGGTGCTTGCGGATGCCGCGCGGCGTCAGATCCATCGCCTCGGCCACCGCCTTCTCGAGCTTGTCTTCCGGTACCTTTCCGGTGCCGTGTGTATCGATGTAGATCGACAGCGGGCGCGCCACGCCAATGGCGTAAGCCAGCTGCAGCGTGCAGCGATCGGCGAGACCGGCAGCCACGATGTTCTTGGCGACATAACGCGCGGCATACGCGGCCGAACGATCGACCTTGGTCGGGTCCTTGCCGGAGAAAGCGCCACCGCCGTGCGGGGCCGCGCCACCATAGGTGTCGACGATGATCTTGCGGCCCGTCAGGCCGGAATCGCCATCGGGTCCGCCGATGAAGAACTTTCCGGTCGGGTTGATGTGCCAGATGGTCTTGCCGTTGATCCAGTCCTTCGGCAACGCCTCGCGGATATAGGGCTCGACGCGATCGCGGACCTGGTTCGAGCTCATGTCCTCGACCAGATGCTGATGCGAGACCACGATCTCGCGCACGCCGACCGGCTTGCCGTTTTCATATTGCACGGTGACCTGGCTCTTGGAGTCCGGACCGAGCACCTTCTCCTTGCCGGAGTGGCGGGCTTCGGAAATCAGCCGCAGAATCTTGTGAGCGTAGAAGATCGGCGCCGGCATCATATCCGGGGTCTCATTGGTGGCGTAGCCGAACATGATGCCTTGATCGCCCGCGCCCTCTTCCTTGTTGGTGCCGGGCTGCAAGGCGTCGACGCCCTGCGCGATGTCGGCCGACTGCGGATGCAACAGGATCTCGATGTCGCAGTTCTTCCAGTGAAAACCGTCCTGCTCGTAACCGATGTCCTTGATCGCGGCGCGAACCACGCTCTCGATCTGGTCATTGGTGACCGATTTAGGACCACGGGTCTCGCCGGCGATCACCACCTTGTTGGTGGTCGCAAGCGTCTCGCAGGCCGCGCGAATCGCCCAGGGGTCGATTCCAGCCTTTGGGCCTTCGCGGAAAAACAGGTCGACGATCTCGTCCGAGATCCGGTCGCAAACCTTATCCGGATGACCCTCTGAAACCGACTCGCTGGTGAACAGATATGACGCGCGCATCAAGCAACCTCTTTTTTCGCAGGACCTCGCGGCCCCTTTGGTGTGTGTGTCCTGAGATGTCAGTCCCGACGACGCGAGATGACGTAGGATTCGTCGTAGAACCAGAGCCCGTTATGCTTGCGCAAAACCTCTCTGGCGGCATCGAGAGGAAGGCTGCTTTGAGCCATCTCCGTCAGCCGGTCGTCTTCAATCTGGGCGACGTATACCGCCGCATTCCAGGCTGCAAAGGCCGTTGAGGTCCCGATCGACCCGGTGACCTCATTGGGTAGAGCTTCCATATCATAACGGAAGATCGAGCGATTATCCGCGTAGGCGTTAAAGTTAAGGTCGCGCCCGGCGGAACCGAGCTCGTACTTCACCGTGCGCAATATTTCGTGACGGCTCACGGCAAAAGGATTTTCTCCCGGCCAGACCGCCTGGATCATTTCAAGGCCAGGATCATGCCCATGGGAGTGAATTCCGATCAAGCGACCGCCGCCCCGCAGCGCCCGCGCCAACGGCGCGATAATGCGCTTGGCGCGGAAGTTGACCGAGGATTTAGCCCGATACGGCTGCGAGGCGATGATCAGGTCGAAATTGGCCTCGGTACGCCCGGCGCGAGGAATGATTGAATCGAGCAGGAAACGGTGATCTTCCCGGTACAGCACGATCGCGACCGGCCGCTCATAGACCGGCATGCCCGAGCGCGAGCTGACATTGGCCCGCCAGTTCTGCTCAAGAAACACCCCGAGTTCGGCGATCTGAGTCTCGAACTCGCCCGAGGAGGCACCACGCAGCGGCACTTCGTGCCAAATCATTCCCGCGGCCGCCGCCGGTGAGGTCGGCGTCAGCCAGGGCGCTTCGGCGTAATACATGTTGGTGAGCACAAAGACGGTCGCGGGATGTTCGAACAGCCGGTCGGGCACCTTGTCCAGCGTCAATCGGACATCTTCAAGGCTGAGCTCCTTGCCGGCGATATAAAACGGCATATGCGGAAAGCGACCGTGCATCGAGCGCATCACCCGCGCCAGCACGGTACCGTCGCCGCAGCCGGCATCGAATACCCGCAGCGCCGGCGGACGGGGATGGATGCTGGAGAGCTCCAGCGACACCCGCTCCGCGATCACCCGCTTCTCGCTGCAGGTGTGGACGAACAGCAAGTACTTCTGCCGATTCTCGAAAAACCGGAAATTACTTCGGGGATCACGCCTTTCCGGCGGGACTTCGAGCCCTCGCGGCGGCGGCACGCCGCCCGGCGTGGACGCGGCGATATAGGCCTGAATGCGGTCAAGCGTATCGATGGTGATGCGTTTGCCCTCGCGCAGCCGGTGCACCAGCTTGCCGTCATTGACCGCCCGGCGACCAAAGGTCGATTCCGCCATGTCCGCCTGGCGGCAGAATTCGGAGATCTTGCTGAGGATCCGATCGTTCTTCATTGGGCCAGATGGTTGGGAAATACCGGTGGGCAGCAGCGATTGACCCACAAGCCCTACCAGCCTTTGCCCACCATGGCTACCCCCAATGGCAGGGATCCTTCCCCGGCGTCGCGACATATCGCCCCGCATAGCGGCGATTCTTCGAGTTTCCCTGCTGTTCGGCCGTAGACGCTCTCTCGACGAGTGATCTAACCGGGGCCCGGCGCCCTACCGAAGGTCGCGCCCCCCCCCGGAACAGTATGGGATTACGTTGCCCACACATCGTTCGCGATATCGACCGCCAGCTTCAATTTGGCCCACTGCTCGTCCTCGGTGAGGATGTTGCCCTCCTCGGTAGAGGCAAAGCCGCACTGCGGGGAAAGCGCGAGCTGGTCCAAAGGCGCGAACCTGGAGGCCTCCTCGAGCCGGCGCTTGATGTCGTCCTTTTTCTCCAGCGCGCCGGTCTTCGAGGTGATGAGGCCCACCACCACGATCTTGTTGCCCTTCGGCAGATAGCGCAGCGGCTCGAAGCCGCCGGCGCGGTCGGAATCGTATTCCAGGAAATAGCCGTCGTAGTTGGTACCGGCCAGCATGGTTTCGGCGACCGGCTCATAGCCGCCGGACGAAATCCAGGTGGAACGAAAATTGCCGCGACAGACATGCGTGGTGATCACCATGTCAGCCGGCCGCTCGGCGATCGCATAGTTGATGACGCGCGCATAGATCTCCTGCAGACCATCGGGGTCATCACCGCGCTCGCGCGCCTTCCTCAACTCGTCCTGCGAGCAAAGATAGGCCCACACGGTGTCATCGAACTGCAGATAGCGGCAGCCGGCATCGTAAAAGGCTTTGACGGCCTTGCGGTAGGTCTTGCCGAGGTCCTCGAAGAAGCCTTCGAGGGTGGGATACACATCCTTCGAGATCGAGTTGCGGCCTCCGCGGAAATGCAGCACGGCGGGCGAGGGAATCGTCATCTTCGCCGTCACATGTGCGATGTCGCATTGCCGCTTCAGAAACTTGAAATGCGCCAGCATCGGATGATCGGCGGGAAAATCGAGCTTGCCGACCACGCGGATGGCATCATGCCGGGTCTGGACGCCGGCGAACTGGATACCCTCGCTGGGGTGAAACAGTTCGCAGCCGGTGAGATGGCTAAGAAAGTCGAAATGCCACCACGAGCGGCGGAATTCGCCGTCGGTAGCGAGCTTCAAACCGGTCGATGCCTGCTTATGCACGACCTTTTCGATCTCCATGTCCTCGACCTTGCGCAAATCGTCGGCCGAAATCTTGCCGCTCTCCCGCCTGGCGCGGGCTTCCTTGATACGCGGCGGCCGCAACAAGCTGCCGACCTCGTCGGCGCGGAACGGTGGTCTTGTTCGCTGCATGGTCCTCACCCCGGAAAGTTAGTCCTTACGAATAGAATAGAGCACGCGAAACTCTTGGTTGCGAGCGCAAGCGGAGCAATCCTGAACTGCCGTTGAAGCTGGCCTGGTCCGTCGCTCGCTTGCGTTGCTCGTAACGGCGAGCGTCGCGGCATCCTCAGGATTTCCCCGTCACGCCGAGATAGCGCTCGAGAGCCGCAGGATCGGCCTTCAGGGCCGTACTCGCTGCGTCATGCACGATCGCGCCTCGTTCCAATATCACAACGCGATCGGCGAGCCCCAGAATCTTTTGCGCGTTCTGCTCGACAATGATCGAGCAAGTGCCGCCCGACCGGGTGATGGTGTCGAGCGCCTTTAGGAGTTCGTCAACGATAATCGGAGCAAGCCCCTCGGTCGGCTCGTCCAGCAGCAGCACCTTCGGATTGAGCGTGAGCGCGCGGCCGATCGCGAGCATCTGCTGCTCGCCACCGGAAAGCTGGTTGCCGAAATTATTGCGCCGCTCCTGCAGCCGCGGAAACATCGCGTAGACTTTGGCGACGGTCCACGGTCCCGGCTGCGCCACCGCGGTCATGTTCTCTTCCACCGTCAGCGAGCGAAAGATATTGCGCTCCTGCGGGACCCAGCCGATGCCGGCCCGCGCCCGCTGGTCCGGGCGCATCGGCGTGATATCGCGCCCACCAACTGCGATGCTGCCGCCAAATCGCCGGGTGATGCCGACAATCGAATTGATCAGGGTGGTCTTGCCGGTGCCGTTGCGACCGAGCAGCGCCAAGACCTGGCCCTCGGCCAGCCGCAGCGACATTCCAGGCAGAACCACGGCCTCGCCGTATCCGGCGCGCAGACCCTCGATGGCGAGCAGATCAGGCATCGGCTGCCTCGCCGAGATAGACCGCCTTGACCCTGGCATCGCGCGCGACTTCGTCGGGCGCCCCCTCGACCAACAGCGCGCCGTTGACCAATACCGAAATGCGATCCGCAAAGGAGAACACCAGGTCCATATCGTGCTCGATCAGCAGCACGGTCACGTCGCGCGGCAGACCCGCAACCGCTGCCAGGATGTCGTGGCGTTCGCCTTCGGGAACGCCGGCGGCGGGCTCATCGAGCAGCAACACGCGCGGCTTGGTGGCGATCGCCGCCGCGATCTCGAGCAGGCGCTGCTTGCCGTAGGGCAGCGTTGAGGTCGTCTCGTTCATCACGTCGAGCAGATGGAAGCGCGCCAGGTTCTCCGCGATCTCGGCGTTGACGTCGTCGCGCGTGCCCAGCCGGCGCCACCAGTCGCCGCCATGGCCAAGCCGCTCCGACACCACGAGGCCGATGGTCTCACGCGGTGTCAGATCGGCATAAAGCTGGTTGATCTGGAACGTGCGCGACAGGCCGCGCCGCACCCGCGTGTGAACCGGCAGGTCCGTGATGTCGTTACCTTCCAGCAAGATACGCCCTGCATTGGGCTTCAGCACGCCGGTCAACAGGTTGATTACCGTAGTTTTGCCGGCGCCGTTCGGACCGATCAGGGCATGGCGCGCGCCCTCCGCGACGCCAAGCGAAAGATCGCGCGTGACCTTGAGGCCGCCGAACTGCTTTTGCAGCACTCTTGTTTCCAACGCGAAGGTCATGGCACGTCGCTCCGCGGAGTGACGACGATGGGCTTGCGGCCACCGAACTGCCGAATGACCAGGTTCGGCCCCCACAAGGCCCAGCGATGCAGGCGGTGGCGGCCGATCAGCACGATCACCACCAGCACCAGCCCAATCCAGAACTGCCAATATTGCGGCGTGATCGAAGAAAACACTTCCTGCAGCAACTTGAAAACGACCGCGCCGATCAGCCCGCCATAGAGATAGCCGGTGCCGCCGATCACCAGCACCAGCATCAGGTCGGCAGAGCGCTCGAACGAAAACCCGTCGAGCGAGGCCAGCGCCGTGGTCTGGGTGAACAGCGCGCCGGCAACGCCCGCATAAAACGCCGCGAGGGTATAAACCGCGATCAGCCGGCGGTTGACGGGGATGCCGATCGCGGAGGCGCGGAGCGGATTGTTGCGGATTGCGCGCAGCGACAGCCCGAACGGCGAATGCACGATCCGCCGCGCCAGCAGGAACAACAGAAACAGCACGGCAACTGAGTAAAAGAATCCCACCTTTCCGAACATGTCGAACGCGAACAGGCCCAGGATCGGCTGCATCTCGATTCCCTGCAGTCCGTCAGTGCCACCGGTAATGTTGGAAAACCGCTCCGCCAGCGCTTCCAGCAGCAGCGCAATTCCGAGCGTCACCATCAGACGGGTGAGATCGACGCCACGGATCACCAGGAAACTGGTGAGAAAGCCGAGGATAGTGGCGACAACGCCGGCGGCGATCAACGCGATCACCGGCTCGTTGATGATTCCGTGCAGCGCCAACAGGCCAGCGGAATAAGCGCCGACCCCGAAGAATGCCGCATGGCCGAGCGAGACGATGCCGGCGTAACCGAGAATCAGGTCAAGCGACAGCGCGAACAGTCCCAGCCGCACGATGTCCGTCATGATCAGGTAGCGCGAGGGAAACAGAAACGCACACGCCAGCGCCAACAGCCAGAACGTGATCTCGCTCCAGTGCCATCGCGCCTGTTGCCTTGCATGATACCCGACGTCGGATTGCGCGGTCATGACGGCGTCAACGCGAAGCGGTGCGGCCGAACAGGCCGTTGGGGCGCCAGATCAGGATCACGATCATGACAGTGTAGATCACGAACGGCCCCATCTTCGGCACGTAGTATTTGCCTGCGACGTCGCAGACGCCGAGCAACAGCGCCGCAAGAAACGGTCCGGTGATGCTGGAGGAGCCGCCGACCGTGACCACGATCAAAAAATAGATCATGAATTTCAGCGGAAAATACGGATCGAGCCCGAGGATCTCGGCGCTGAGCGCGCCGCCGAGTCCAGCGAGGCCGCATCCGAACGCGAACGTCAATGCGAACACCTGCGGCACGTTGATGCCGAGCCCGCTGGCGGCGCGGGGATCATCCACCGCCGCGCGAAGCCTGCTGCCGAACCGGGTGCGCGCCAGAACCAGTTGCAGGGCGGCCGTCAGCAGGCCGCAGATCACGACAATCATCAGCCGGTAGCGGCCGATGCCAACGCCGAAGAAATCGATCTGTCCCTCCAGCGCCGCCGGAAGCTTGATGAAGACCCGCGACGATCCCATGATGTAATCGACGGCCGTCACCGCCATGAACACGAGGCCGATGCTGAACAACACCTGGTCGAGATGGCTGCGGTTGTAGAGGTGGCGATACAGTGAGCGTTCCAGCACCGCGCCGATCAGCGCGCTGGCAACAAACGCCAGCGGCAATGCCGCAAAGAACGGCCAGCCGGATTGGTTGACGAGCACCGCGCAGACGTAGCCACCCGCCATCGCGAAGGCGCCATGGGCGAGGTTGACAAAGTTCATCAGTCCGAGCGTCACCGCCAAACCGCAGGCCAGCACGAACAGCAGCATGCCATAGGCGACGCCGTCGAACACGATGGTGAACAGTGTGGTCATGCGAATGAACCCTCATGCGGAGGAAGCCTCAACGGGTGCGCGCAGCGCACGGCCCGATGATAAACTCCGGGACGTCTCGAAGCATGTCGGCTTCCTTTCGGGGCGGCCCCATCCTTCGAGACGCCCAAAAGGCGGGCTCCAGGATGTGGCCTGCTTCCGTGCCGAGCGTCACTTCTTTGTCTTGCCCGGATCCTTCACGGCTTCGAAGGTCTGGAATTCGACGTTATAGAGTTCACCGTCGACCTTCTCGACCTTGCGGATGTAGATGTTCTGCACAATGTCGCGGGTTTCCGGATCGATCGAGATCGGTCCGCGCGGGCTTTCCCACTTCATCCCCTTCATGGCTTCGATCAGCGCGTCGCCATCTGTCTTGCCGCCGGTCTTCTTGAGCGCGGCGTAGATCAGGGCGATACCGTCATAGCCGCTCACCGCCATGAAGCCCGGCCGCGAACCGAACGCCTTCTTATAGGCGGCGACAAAATCCTTGTTCATCGCAGACGGGTGCGCGGCGGAATAAAGATGCGCGGTGACGGCGCCGAGCGCCGCATCGCCCATGCCGTTCAGGAGATCGTCGTCCATGACGTCTCCGGGCCCAATCACCCTGATGCCCGATTTGTCGAGCCCGCGCTCCGCATATTGCTTCATGAAGTTGCCGCCCTGCCCGGCCGGCACGAATACGAACATGGCGTCGGGCTTGGCGTCCTTCATGCGCTGCAGGAACGGCGCGAAATCGGGATTGGCCAGTGGCACCTTGACCTCTTCGACGACCTCACCGCCATCGGCGGTGAAATGCTCTTTGAACGACGCCAGCGCATCGTTGCCGGGCGCGTAGTCGGAGGTGAGCGTGGCGACTTTCTTGATCCCGTTCCTGGCAGCCCAGTCGCCGATGATGGAGGACGACTGCGCCAGCGTGAAGCTGGTGCGCACGATATAGGGCGAACGCTCGGTGATGATCGAGGTGCCCGCCGCCATCACAATTTCCGGGATCTTCGCCTGCGTGGCCAGCGGCGCGGCCGCGAGCGCCGCCGGCGTGACGCCGAAACCGGCAATGAAATTGACCTTGTCGTTGACGATCAACTCCTGCGCGAGACGCTTGGTATTGTCAGGAACGGCCGCGTCATCCCTGAGGATGATTTCGATCTTCTTGCCGGCGACGGTGTCGCCGTTCTGCTGCATGTAAAGCTTGATCGCATTGTCGATCTGCTTGCCGGTCGAAGCCTGGCCGCCAGTCATCGGCAGGATCAGGCCAATCTTAACCGTCTCCTGCGCGCGCGCAGGCAGGGCTGCGAGTGACGCGGCCATTGCAGCGCCGACCACAACTCGCGACAACATTTTAGTGCCGATAAACATGAACACCCCTCCCCTGCCGGCTTTAAGTTTGAGCCGAGTCCCCGGCCCTTAACTCATCATAACCTAGATCATTCAGCTGCGTATCACTGCGGCATGCCGTCCCAGTCGCGCGCCGCTTTGTCAATTACGACGATGGGCGCAACGCCACCGTGCGCGCTCTTGCTTCAGAGACCCACGAGCCGACAGCAGCCCGCACTCGGCATCGGGCTTCTCCCGTACAGCCGCGCGCGGATAGGGTATCTAATTACCTTGACTTCGAATTGATCGTGGTTTTCTGACGAATTTGCAATTTTACCGTATTCCGGTTCGACCAAGCCTCAGCCGCGGTGCTCTGCCGCGACGACCGATGTCTCTCACCGACCAAAGGCTTAGACGTTCCGCAATTGGCCATCCGTTTCCGCCATCGTGCAGCAGCCGTCATGACCCTTGCGCTAGTCGCAGGCGGCCTGAGTGGCTGCGGGACCATCAACGAAAAACTCGCCGACGGAATGAGTGATTATATCCCAGAATGGGCTGGCGGCCTGCCGGCGGACGCCCCGCCGCGGCCCGGCACCGCCAAATACGATGAATACATCAAGGAACGGGAACGGAAACGCCTTGAGCCCGCGCCCTCCAAGAATGACGCGGCCAGCGCGCCGACGACAACCTCCGGGCTTGGCGCCGTCCACTGACCGCGCCGCCGGTCCGCAGGCGCGCCTTAGCCTGTGAACACCACGGTCTTGCGGCCGCTCAGGAACACGCGATCCTCGAGATGGTGACGCACGGCGCGGGCCAGCACCCGCCGCTCGATGTCGCGTCCCTTGCGCACGAGATCGTCCGGGGTGTCACGATGGCTGATGCGCTCGACGTCCTGCTCGATGATCGGACCCTCGTCGAGGTCGCGGGTGACATAATGCGCGGTGGCGCCGATCAATTTAACGCCGCGCTCGTGCGCTTGATGGTATGGCCGCGCGCCCTTAAACCCCGGCAGGAACGAGTGGTGGATGTTGATGCAACGCCCGGCCAGTTTCGACGACATCTCGTCCGACAGAATCTGCATGTAGCGGGCCAGCACCACGAGATCGGTCTGGGTTCGGCTGACCAGATCCAGGATCGCGTTTTCCTGTTCGCGCCGGGTCTCCTTCGTCACCGGCAGGAAATAAAACGGTATCTCGCCGAAATCGAGACTGCCGTAGGTTTCCCGCTGATGGTTGGAGACGATGGCTGTCGGGATCATTTCAAGCTCACCGGTGCGCCAACGGTAAAGGATATCGGCGAGGCAGTGATCGGATTTCGAGACCAACAGCATAACCCGCCGACGGGTGGCGCGATCGCGCATCTGCCATTCCATGCCGAAACGTTCCGCGATCGCGGCGAACCCGGTTTGCAAGGCGCCCAGCGTCACCGCGAGATCAGCAGCGTTGAACACCACCCGCATGAAAAAGTGCCCGGTCTCGACGTCATTGTACTGCTGGGCATCGAGGATGTTCTGCCCATTATGGGCAAGGAACGTCGACACGGCGGACACAATGCCGGGACGATCCGCACAAGATAGGGTCAAGACGAATTGATGATCGGGCATAGATGGTGACTTAACTTCAGAGATGACGATGGAGCGGATTACGAGCCATGCTGTATCATCGGCGCTGCTCTTGCGCCAATCCCGGTTCGGGGCTCAAGATGAACAAAACGGAAGCGATCAGCGTTAGGACATCATGGCGGACAGACTGAACGGCTATCGCATCCTTATTATGGAAACGCGCGAGGAAGCGCAATTTTCCCGCCTGCTCGCCGAGCAGGGCGCGGAAGTCCTGCAATGCCCGATGTTCACCATCCAGGACGCGCCCGACGCCGCGCCGATCGAGGCCTGGATCGCGCGCTTTGTCAAACAGCCGTGCGACGATCTGGTGCTGATGACCGGCGAAGGTCTGCGGCGGCTGATGAAGGTCGCGCGCCGGATCGACGCCGAGACCGGCTTCATCGCCGCACTTGGCGATGCGCGAAAGTTCGCCCGCGGGCCCAAGCCCGGCCGCGCGCTGCGCGAGATCGGGCTGGAACCGCAGGTCACGACCGAGAAGCCGACCTCCGAAGGCATCGCCGAGATGTTGTCGCGCGTCGATCTGCGCGGACATCGCGTCGGCTTGCAGCTTTATCCGGACAAAGATCATGGCAAGCTAATTGGCTCCATCGCGGCGCAGGGCGCCGAGGTCGATCCGGTATGCCCCTATGCCTACGACGCGCAGGCCGCCGAAAGCAATATCATCACCGCGATCGACGAGATGGTTGAGGGCCGCATCGATGCAATTGCACTGACCAATTTGGGTCAGATTCGTCGTCTTATCGAGGTCGCGCGGGCGCGCGGTTGTGAGGAAAGGTTACGCGACGGGCTCGAACGCACGCCGATCGCCTCGGTCGGCCCAGTGGTCTCCGATGAACTCAAATCTCACGGCCTCCGTACCGACATCTCGCCCGCCGACGGCGCCTTCTTCATGAAGCCGCTAATTTCGGCGATGGCCGCAGCGCTCGGAAAGAGGCCGCCGCGAACGGCCGCGATGCTTGGTTAACCGACGGATTTCTACTCCGCGGGTTGCAGGTTCGACTCCTGCTGGCAGCACCGGGTCGGAACCCGCCTATCCCTATATTGTTCCTCCGTGTGAACCTTTGCCGCGCTCGAGCTGACATCCCGGAGGATTGCGCTGTCCGGATCTAAACCAACGCCATTAGAAGCATTATTCAGCTTGGTGGCGTTGTTCATTGAAGGCCGCCGAGGTCGTTCACCGCCTTCGTGGATTTGAACGTGCCGGTTGTCATCATTGCGTTGACATCGACGCGCAGTCGGCCGGGCTACATTCGGACGTTCCCAAAGCAAGTCTTATCGGATTTCTGGAAACGGCCACATGATCCAGCAGACAAGGGAAGTAGCAGCCCGTCGAAACTAGCAGCAGCGGAATAATTGTTGCAGATGGTGACCTCTCGATCCCGGACACGATCATGACCTGAATAGCCGATGGCGCCGGCGGCGGCTGGTACGACCGGGCGATGCCTTCGATGGTGCCTCTGATGTCGCCTCGCCCTTATCGTGCTGCACAATATCCATTCGCAAGCTCATTTGGTGCCATCTTATTTGTGCTTTAGGGCTCGTTATTCGAACCTTTGATCCCTATATTCGTGTCTATCCTGATCAACCATCGAGATTGGTCGGAATGGGCAGAGACTTCCAACTAAAGGGCTCTGCATGTTTAAATCTCAGCAATATCGCGCGAAAGCAACCGAGTGCAGCGAACTCGTTAGGAGTTCGACCAGCGCTAACGAAAGCCGTAAATTTCAAGAATTGGAGGACCGCTTCGTCTTGTTGGCGGATAACGAGCGAGGCCTCGCGGATACTTATAACAATGCTGTGCATATAGCGGAGGAGAACCGGTCTCGCGGCGCGGCCCTTGCTGCCGAAGAAGAGCACGTTTTGCGGTGTCTTGGGGCGGCGGTTATCTTGCAATGGAACACCTTGCCGACGTTGCTGCAACGGGAGATCTTCGACAGCGCCGGGTCCGTGGGCAAGTTGTTGGAGACAGAGGCACTCCGCGGGCAGATCGCCCGATTTCTGCACAAGCATAAGAATGATGCGGGTAGCGGCCAACTGCCTATGACAGAAGGCACGCCTTGCGATGCGAGATTGGGCGCTGCGGCTCTGTCGCGATGGGAAAACGAGGGAGGCGCAGTCCGCGACGGACTGCCGATATGAATAAACGCCAACAGTAGGAGGACTCCCGATGTCACTTACACAATTCAGCGTCAATGGCAGCCTCCATAACATGGATGGGCTACGACTTTTCGCCAAGGATGGAACTGAACGGGTCGAGGCGTTCATAGGTCGCAAAGTAATGGACGTCTGGGCCGAATTTGTCGAGCACCGTGGAGGACAACAAAGTCTGTTCCGCGATCTGCGCTTGGCAAGCTGAACCTTGCTGCGATTGAGCGGATTGTGAGCGCGAAATACCAGCGAGGCGCCACGTTCAACCGCCAGCATCCCTTTGTCGAGGTTCTCGGCTCGGACATCATGGAAAGTGGCGAAGGTCTAAATCTAAGCGAGCTCATGCGCGAGCCTCTGCCGCCGGCATTTCATAGGCTGCCCTGAGATCTGCACCGGGAACAGCATCAAGCTCATCAAACCGGCAGATTTTCCATGGCCCGGGCTACAACTGACACGGCAGCTGCGATCGTGGCCCACGCCGCTCAGGACGACTGTCCGCGTACTTGCGGAAGACTTCTCGACCTTATCGCGAAGGTCGTTACCAACGGCTACGTATAGTCCAACAAATGCTGATGTCAGCGCGGCCCCGATGGCGACCCAGGAAGCGGTATCTTTCACGAATGTGCTTTGGTCATGGCGTGGGGTTCCAATCCCTCGACTGCAGGCGAAAAACTCTTCAGAGCTTTCGCAGACCTGGTCGAATTACTCGATCACGCAACTTCCATGGATCGTGGGCCTTTCGGCTTTGGTCAGCCCACCACATTCAAACTGGTGATCAACCTTAAACGACGAAGTCGATTGGTCTCACCATTCCACCCGCTGCTCGGTCGCGCCGACGGAGTGATTGAGTGAGCTGTCCACTTCCGAAATTGGGCACTTTTGGGACATGGCGCAAAGCGGACGTCGGCGAGCACGCTCGCCTCTCGCAGGCGACCCGATGTCGACGGCAGGCGAGACCTCGTAACCGCCACCGCGTCGATTGCGAGAAAATTCGGCGTCACGACGCATCTTTGGGTGCATCTCTGCTCGCGATCTTGCAACAATCGCCGGGCGACCAGTTGCGCCCGCGTCGTCGAAACGGACGCGTAGCTAATGCGGAAGCCCCGGCAGCGATGCCGGGCCTTTCGCTTTCATTTAAGCGCTGAACGGTTGGACTTAGAAATCCATGCCGCCCATGCCGCCGCCTTGGGGCATGCCGCCGCCGCCGGCGTTCTTCTTCGGCACTTCGGCCACCATGGCTTCGGTGGTGATCAGCAGCGCCGCGACCGAGGCCGCGTTCTGGATCGCAACACGAACCACCTTGGTCGGGTCGATGATGCCCTTCGAGATCAGGTTCACGTATTCGCCGGTCTGCGAGTCGAAGCCGTAGGAGTACTGATCCTTCTCCAGGATCTTGCCGACGATGACGGAACCGTCTTCGCCTGCGTTGATCGCGATCTGGCGGGCCGGATAGGACAGCGCTTTGCGCACGATCTCGACGCCGGTCTTCTGGTCATCGTTTTTGGTGCGAAGCCCCTTGAGGTGCTGGGAGGCACGCAACAGGGCGACGCCGCCGCCCGGAACGATGCCTTCCTCAACCGCCGCACGGGTCGCATGCATCGCGTCATCAACGCGATCCTTGCGTTCCTTCACCTCGACCTCGGTCGCGCCGCCGACGCGGATCACCGCGACGCCGCCGGCGAGCTTGGCCAGACGCTCCTGCAGCTTCTCGCGGTCGTAGTCCGAGGTGGTTTCCTCGATCTGCGCCTTGATCTGCTGAACGCGTGCCTCGATGTCGGCCTTCTTGCCGGCGCCGCTGACGATGGTGGTGTTCTCCTTGTCGATCATCACCTTCTTGGCGCGGCCGAGCATGGCAAGCGTGACATTCTCCATCTTGATGCCGAGATCTTCCGAGATCGCCTGACCACCGGTTAGAACGGCGATATCTTGCAGCATCGCCTTGCGGCGATCGCCGAAGCCCGGAGCCTTGACGGCTGCGACCTTCAGTCCACCGCGCAGCCGGTTCACGACCAGCGTGGCCAAAGCCTCGCCTTCGACGTCTTCCGCGATAATCACAAGCGGCTTGCCGCTCTGCACCACTGCTTCCAGCAAGGGAAGCAATTCGTTCAACTGAGACAGCTTCTTTTCGTTGATAAGGACGTAGGCATCGTCCATCTCAACGCGCATCTTGTCGGCGTTGGTGACGAAGTAGGGCGAGATGTAACCGCGGTCGAACTGCATGCCTTCGACGACTTCGAGTTCGGTCTCGAGCGACTTGGCTTCCTCAACCGTGATGACGCCCTCGTTGCCGACCTTCTTCATGGCGTCGGCCAGGAACTTGCCAATTTCCACGTCGCCATTGGAGGAAATGGTACCGACCTGGGCGATTTCCTCGTTCGAGGTGACCTTCTTGGAGTTCTTGACGAGGTCGGCGACGACGGCTTCCACCGCCAGATCGATCCCGCGCTTGAGATCCATCGGGTTCATGCCGGCGGCAACCGACTTGGCGCCTTCACGGACGATCGCCGCGGCCAGCACGGTCGCGGTGGTGGTGCCGTCGCCGGCCGCGTCGGCCGCCTTGGAGGCGACTTCGCGCACCATCTGGGCGCCCATGTTCTCGAACTTGTCATCAAGCTCGATTTCCTTGGCGACGGTGACGCCGTCCTTGGTGATGCGGGGGGCGCCGAACGACTTGTCGAGCACGACGTTGCGGCCCTTGGGGCCGAGCGTCACCTTGACGGCGTTGTTGAGGATATCGACGCCGCGCAGCATCCGGTCGCGGGCATCGACGCCGAATTTAACTTCCTTGGCTGACATAACGATCTCCGTATTCTCAGATCCCAAAGGCCGCGCGACCGGGCGGATTCCTGAGGGATGAGATTTGGATTGCAGGCCTCTTCCTTCGAGACGCCGGCTGCGCCGGCTCCTCAGGACAAGGCAACGGGCTAAAGCGCTTAAGCGGCCTTCTTCTTGGCGGCGGGGGCGTCGGTGAGAACGCCCATGATGTCGCTCTCTTGCATGATCAGCAGTTCCTGGCCATCGAGCTTGACCTCGGTGCCCGACCATTTGCCGAACAAAACGCGGTCGCCGACCCTGAGGTCGATCGGGATCAGCTTGCCGGCTTCGTCACGGCCGCCCGGACCGACAGCGGTGATTTCGCCCTGCGAGGGCTTTTCCTTGGCACTGTCCGGAATGATGATGCCGCCAGCGGTTTTGTCTTCGGCGTCGATGCGCTTGACCACGACGCGGTCGTGGAGCGGGCGGAATTTCATGCGATCCTCCTTGGCTTTTGTGATTATTTCTGGATTGGCAGTTGCCATGAGCGAGTGCTAACCGCTTCTCACATAAGCTTGCGACACTGAGGTGCAAGGGCTTCGGCCCACTATGTTTGCGAGAGTTTCTTGAGGTGGGCGATCGAGAGCAGGTGAAGCAACCTGCTGCTAGCCCATTGATTGCTACTGCTGCAGTGCTTTGTTTGCGTCGCCTCGGCCTTGGTACGTCCCCAAGAGGTCACCGGCGTCATCTAAGCTTTTAATTCGGTAAAGCTTCCAACGCTTGTCTGTCCCGCGAGCAATTCGGTAAATTCGAACGTTGCGACGACAATAGAGAACCGCCGATCCATTGACCGGCGTCCAGCCACTATCCGCTCCTCCAATCGGACTCGCTATGCTTTCCTGCTGCGACCATAGGATTCGTCCCGCTCACGGCTCAAGCGGTCTGACGACAGCTTTGATGTACCGATAATCTGCGGGCCGGTGGCGACGTCCTCGACGAACCGTCGGATATACCGCTTCGAGGCCCGGATTTCATCCGCATCCAAGCCGTCGTTTGCCAAGCAACTGATCAGCGCTCCGACCAATCCCCTTGGATCGGTGCTGCCGCCGCTGAAAGTCGCGATGCCAGCCTTAAAGTAGATTACAGCCTCCTGGTAGACCGCTTCATCAGCCTTCTTTTCCAATTGCTTTGCCCTGATCTGGAACGCGTAAGCCAGACTTTGCAATCGCAGCTTCTTAGTCCCGTCGGTCGCTACGGCCCGCAGGAGTCTGTTCGCGGTCAGTCTATTTGCCCGCGGCCTTCCCAATTAACCCGCAAAAGGCGCTGAGGATAACCCGGCACCCCCGTCGGTCACGCGCCGGGCGTGAGGATCCTGGAGATTTTGCGCCCCAGACGAACAGCGATTCCGATGCCGTTTATGTCTACGCCGACCCGCTCACCAGCGCCAATGAGACTCGCACCTGCACGGTGGCGCTCGACCGCCTCCGAAATCGTCGATACTTTGGCGTCAGTGGTTCGTTAAGAGCCTGTGTCTCGCCATCTAAAATCTCGGGAACGAGTTCGTCCCGGACGATTTTCTCCATCACGACCCGCACTAGTTTGGTGCGAGAAACTCCTAGCCTCTTCGCTTCATCCTGGAGGTATGCGGTCTCCAATGGGATCATCTTCCCGAGGTGCTGCTTCGACCGCAGTAAGTGGCCGGAAAATCGGGTGACAATTGGTTAGCAAGGTGGCAGGGACGTCCAAATATGCGTCCGAAATTCCAGTTTTTGTGGCCGTGGGTCAGCCACAAAAGCCCGCCGGCTACCGGCGGGCTCTGGGGTGACGGCGTTTTGAGCCGTCCTCAATTCGCAACGGCGTTGGCAGGCAACCCCTTGTCCATCAAAGCCGATACCGGCGTCACGGCCACCCGCCGCCATGCGGTCACCACTACGATCTCGATGAGCGCGAAGGCATGTGCTATCCGACCGGCACCGTTCCGCCTCAGTTTCAGCCGGGCCGGTTTTACCTTTTGGAGTACGGCGGTGACCGGGCTGTACCATGCGGCCATGGAGCAGGCATCGATATTTGCGATGGGCTCTGTTATCCGACGGGCACGGTGCCGCGGCGGTTTCGGCAAGGCCGCCTGCGCTATGAACGTCGAGATGGCTATTACGTATTGCGATAGCGTGTGAACCGCGTTGGGTCGCATCGCCCCACGCGAAAGCAATTCGGTACCGTCAAGCGATCCCATGCCGCGCATACCCGAAGAGAGCGACTCCACCTTCGGGATCGACTAGGCCATGTCCACTTCGCCTTGGAGATCGGCGACGCATTTTTGTAATTCGGTTTCGGCAGCCTGGTCCAACGGCTTTTCCCGCGTCCCGCCCAATTCCCAGCTCGGCGTATAGCCCTTCAGTCGTATCAGCTTCAAACCTTTTACGCCTGAGCGCCTCTCGAGCTCCTCGGTGATCTCATGCTGCATCTTTAAAACTTTTGTCATCGGAACGTCCATCTCAATGCCGTTGCTTTCCCAACCGAGAGCGGCCCAATAATGTTCCCGCCAAGTCGAGTGCCTCGAAGTTGAGGCAAGCACGCTGCAGCGACCAATTCGTAAACCATAGCCATTAGTCAGCTTTGATTTACTCTAAGCGTTAAGCTGTTTGGCTCGCGCCTGTGGCATCGTGCGTCCAACGATCGGGAAACAAACCGATGGGAGCGTCCGGGTCAGGTCGACAAAAACGACCTGACCCAACAGGATCTACGATGGCGGCTAAAAAGCAAAAAGCGAGCAGCAGTAAACGGAAAGCCCAGCCGGTTGCGCAGACGTCGTCGCCACTGCGATCGGCCCTGATCGGTACCATGTTCAACATGGCCGCGACGACCGCGACATTCGGGTCAGTGTTACTTTGCCTTATTGCCGCAAACCGCTTTATCTGAACCGGAGGTGCCGATGCTCGTGCAGCTCTTTCCGCCGCGCCAATAGGCACATGCTGCATTGTGCGGAAGATGCCACGCTCTACTAATCGAACGCTGGCTCCATCGCTTCTGACCTCTGAGACGGACGGTCGCTATGAACGGAAAGCGGACAACATGTGCTCGCTGTGTATTTCGCCTTTTGACCCCGCAACGAAAATTGCGCTCTAGCGCTCAGATCGGGGTCGTCACTCTGATTCGCTCGTCGAGACTATGCAAATTTGCCGGTGAGGAGTCGTCGACGGCGGCCTTGGAGTTCGAGAATGCAAGCTCGATGGCGCTTTTCCCAGTTGATTTGCCATGTACCAAGGCACTCCTGAAAGCTCGCCCCAGCCACTAAGGTCGAGGCGGTCTTCGAGATGCCTTTGTATTCTACCATCAAATGACACTAGGGCGGTCCAGTATCGCCTCTCCCCGATGGCGATCGCAACTAGACGATCGATGTCGTCCTTATTGGTGAATTTGCAATGCCAGCGTCGATAATCTGGCCGGTCACAGCGAGCTAGCCAGGCGCGCGTGAAGAAAGCGCTTGATTAAGCGCCGAGTCGGCCCGGACTGGATCGTGTCTCACCAAATGACATCCAGCGCACCTCGCATGCGCGCTGGTTACCGCCCCGCCGATTAAGCCTTGTCAACCGGCCCGGTCCAGTCCTTGAAACCGCCGACGTTATAGACCTCGTTGTACCCCATGTCTTTGAGCAACTTGCCAGCAAGGGCTGACCGCCCGCCAGACGCGCAATACAAGATCACGGTTTTGTTCTTCTCGAAATTCTTATCATGATATGGAGATTCCGGATCGGCGCGAAAATCCAACATGCCGCGCGACACATTTACGGCACCGGAGATCTTGCCACCGGCGGCAACCTCCGCCGCGTCGCGAACATCGACGACGAGTGTATTTCCCTTTTTGATCATTTCGCTGGCTTGGTCCGGCGTGATTTTCGGAACAACGGCATTTGCAGCTTCCAACATTTGCTTCACGCTTATTGCCATCTGAACCTCCCTTTGGATGTTCGAAGATGATAGCCAAAACTCACCAATGAATCGACCATGCCATGACAGCGAATAAGGTGATTTTTCTCCCCTGCCGCTCGCAGATTGCTGACTTGGGTGTTGATTTCGCGTCACAAGTGATTTCACTATTTTCGCAATTGAAGATTTTTCAAGACGGCCGGTCGATTGAACGCCAGATGACTGAAAACCGGGCTTTCATCGTTCGCGATCGGCACTTCATTCGACAGCATGCAAATTGCCGCAATATTTAACGCTGCCCCGCGATGTGGCTGCTATTATCGACTACCAGCAAATTTCCGGCGGCTCCCAGCGCCCCTATTTCAAAGATTATCGGGAGTTTTTAACTCGTGGCGGATCTGCTTTTCTTTGAGCTCTCGCTCCGCCTCCAGCCAAAATTGGTCTTCCTTTCCTTCGGGCATACCTGCCAATTCCCATAAGCGATGAGCGCGCGCGCGAATCTGATCTTCTGGGATGTTGTTCATGAAGCGTCTCCACTGAAGGCAGGCGAAATGAATTTCGACAACGGTTCGCCGATCGCTAGCACGGCCCCGCGGGCATTACACCGTGTGACTTTTAGTGGACTGTCCAGCTCATCGCCGGATTCCGTCGCCGTGCAACCAACAGCGACAAACACCTCGGTTCCGGGTGGCAGTCAGGTGTTCGTCAAACGCTTGTTAAGGGATGCGCCGTATGGCTCACCAACGTATGAACCTTTGTGGCCGCATTATAAATCTTGATCTGCAACATCGGGTAGCTGGCGAGTAGGCTCGTTGCTGCTTCGGTTACGGCGGCCTCGTCATCGAATGACGTTTTGAAATGGCCATCGACGATTAATGCGTACCCGTCAGTCGGCGCGACATCGGCTCGCCGAATATTTCTCGGGCTTTGGCCCTCGATGTGAGGCGTTGGCTTTTTCATCTGGTATTATTTTCGATGTTTTGGATCGGTATCCAGCATCTGATACCGCAGAAGCAAGTACCTCTGCTTCCTGCATCATCTGGATAACTAACTAACCTGTCCACACAAAGTTCGTTCCATCTGCGCCAAAGTGCGAAAGTGTCGCCAGTAAAAACCTTATTCCTGGGTGGAGAACGGGGTCCTACACTCGACGTTCGACTTTTCTTCTCGCTTCGCCGACCAGAAAGCGCAGCCTTTGCGGCGGGGTCCCTTGGACAAGGAGGCCGGACTTGAAAACCACCAAGATTCAACAGTAAGGGCACCTAAGGCGATACCTTTTATTGTGAGTCCTGCAATCTGCCGGCAATGGCAGGCGCTAGTCCCGATCAACCGCCACCGCGTCGGCTTGCATTCTCAGGTGACGTGCCGCGCGAATTAACTCGCCTTTGAGACTCCCGCTGCGCATACTTGGGTCATCACCGCTCCGCCTCCCAGGCATTACCGGTGACAGAGAGTGTTGCGCTCCTGCCTATTCGAGGGAAAGCGTCTTGCCCCCATCTCAGCGCCAGTGGTCCGCCATTCCACCGGTTGCATTTGAGCGCCCCGCCTGTCCGAAGTGCAAGGCCCAGATGATGCTCACCAGCATCGAGCCAGCACACCCAGGCGTCGACTTGCATAGGTTCGAGCGTGCCGTCTGCAAGCACGAACTTACGGCGTTTGCCGCGTATGAAGATCCTATGAAGTCCAAGGGCCTTTTATCATTTGGCTTCCTTAGCGCCCGGCTTGCGTCACCTTGGGGACGAAACCTTCCCAAGACCTGAAGATCTGCTTCGCAAGTTCGCTGTACAGTTCACGAATCTTCTGCGACTCAGCGACAAAGTTCGCATAAGTCTGACCTGCGAATTCGGTCTGAACCTCAATCGCCTTGTCGAACGAGCGTGCGCCCATGAGCGAGCTGGTCTCCTGGAACGACTTCTTGGTGTAGTTCCCGTAAGCATTCGCAATAGTTTGAATGCTGATTGGACCGAATGCTGATTGGACCGTTGTCCGCCAAAGCAACGACACCGATCGAGGGAACATCCACCGGTGCGACTTCGGCGATTAAGGGCATATCCGCCGGTGAGTGGACCTCCGCCACCGCTGCTGGCCCGTTCGTGGAGACGCCAAGTGACGCGGCCACTGCACCGAACTCATCTTCATTCTGCTGATCGAGGTTCGGGCTTTGCTGTTTATTTGGTTTCTGGCCTCGCTGGTCTGCCTTCCGGCTGCGCTGGGCGGGCCTTGCCGCTCGATTTGTGTTGCTGTGTAGTCGACATTGTCGAACTCCGCTGAACTCCGCGGTTCCAATCAACCAAACGTCAACACTCCGCCATGTTTGCGATGGAATCGCGGTTCTGGTTTCCTTGCACGGCGTTGATATGGTGACGGGAACAGTGAAGCGAAGGCGCGCGCGGTAGCCTCATGTGCATCGGCAGGGCCTCTGGATCGTTGCTGCTGGCGCTATCGGGCTCAACCCTAATTCGGACCGCCGCAGGCGTCCTTTCCATCTCGGTCGAAACGAATTTCATCGCTCGGCAATCGCGCAAGCCTCAAAGCCGTCCGACCTACCGGGGATCCGACTTATCTTCTATGCCGCAATCCTTGGCGGCCGACACAGATACTATAAAATATCGGAACCGGGCGACTTTGAGCCCATTGAATCGGCATGAACGCGCGCAACGGCGACGACTGGTGCTTGGTCTCTGATCCGTGAACGAGGTGAACTGCCAACCGAGACGGCCGAGGCCCTAGAGGAGATCGTACGTGACATCCGGACCGTCGAATGCCGGGTAGAAGCCCGCCGGCGTGAGCCGACAGGTCCTGTCCGACCGAGATTGTTATTAAAGTGCAATCAACAGGTCGAAATCGTGTTGCAGCTCGTCCTGCACGCAAACCGCAGCTCTCGTCGCTGCGCTGGCCCAACCCGCGCTAACGCCGACAGCGCCGATACGCCAGTTACTTGTCGCCGAATCATCGGCAATTTCACAGATCGTTACGTCAGAGACACCCTCGCATCCATCGTGCTGCTGGATTGCTTCGAACGCGCGGCCTCTCAACTCTTCAAGAGAGAGCAGCGTTTTTGGCATGATCATCGTCCCCAATGTTACGTTGGCGAACTCTCTCGAAACACAATGGCAGCCCATGGGCGGATGCCGATCAAAATTTTGGCTGGATGGCGATATTTTCGTGGATAGCCTCGCCTTCTCGCTTTCGCGCGCGAACGGAATGAGCAGACCAAGAGCCGCCGAATAATCAATGAGCCGAGCCGCACTGTTAACCATCGGTATATCGATCACAGCCATCAACTCGCAGGGTAGCGGCGACGCGAGGATGATTACGGCCGCGGTGGTGTCGAGGGCCGGCGCAATCGAAATTCCTTCGGAGCATTCAAGAAGATGTCGGATCATCGGGGTAAAGCGCGCATCGTACCCGTGCGCGCTAGACGCCACCGCGAGCGCAGGCGGCCGCTTCCTGCCCATACCAAAAACCCCTGCGGGATCGTCCGAAACGATCGTAAGGCCGGCGAAACGTTTCTATAGCGCCGCCGCGACGCTCCAGCAGCATATACGGAGAGACCAAGGGTCATTTACGGACCTGGTCGTGGTCCTGAATGATGTCCGCTCCACCCTGACGAACAGCCGCGAACTGAGGCGGCCTTACCTTCATCATCGCATCAGAACTTATACATCGGTTTAGCGGCGTTGAGGGCGCGAGTGCAGCCCGAGTGATCATCTTGTGCATCAAGCCGTTTAGCTTCGGCCATAGTTGCGTCGAATTGCGATTTAAGGCGCTCGTTGGCCTGCTTTACAGTTTCTGGTGTTGGCTGCCGATCAAGTTGCGCGTCGACCGACTGACGGGCCGTCAGTCCCGCCAGTGGGTTTCCTGACGATTGGCGAATGGCCGCCTCGAACTCTACAATTTGAGCGGTACAAGGACCGGCGTAAGCCGTCGTTGAAAGAGAACCGAGAACCGCACCAACCAGAGCCGCTATTACTCGATGTTTGGACATATGAAGCCCGCTCCGTTGTGAAAGTGCGGTGCGGACAAATTATCTCACGGAGCCCCCATACGATCGACGCGGCATTTCGGCTCAGTGTCCGAACCCGCGCGGCCGCCTAACGGCTGTTCCCCTTGGGTGAGGCCCTTCCCTCCACGACTTCCGCCGGAAGTTGCTTCCCCTTGTTCGATCGCTTCGTAAGTATTATGGCCTCATCTACGCACGCGCTCGGCGTGCGGCTTGTCGCCTTCCCGAGCCGCGGCGCGCGCGCTGACCAATTTGGGACACCTCGGACAGAAAATTAGGACACCTCAGCAACGCACAACGCCGCTCAAGCGGCGTATGATCGCTTGGCGGCGTTGGTATTCCCGTGGCCGGGCGCTCCAATCCGCAGCGGCTTCAAGTCAGCAAGCGACATGCCAAGGTTCGGTGACAGAAAACGAAAAAGCTAAAGCTGCCTCGGGCGCCCATCCCGCGTTGAATGCTTCCGTCCGAAAAGTGTTGCCCACACCGGAAGTCACCAGTCGTAGCGCACGACGCCCTTGCCGGCATAGGATTCGGTGACGTCGGAGAACTCGCCCTCGAAGGTGGCGGCAGTCGACCAGCCATTCATCCACTTCATTTCGGCCGACGCGGTGACGAGCGCGGAGTCGGACGCCTGTGCCGCGCCGTTGACGACAAGGAGGCGCCCGGCAAGGTTTGGAAAGTGGCGCCGATCGCGCGGTTCGGATCATAGTCATGCGCCCAGGCGGCGCGGCCGCGCAAGGTCAGGATCGCATCCTGCATCGCGAACGATTTGTCGGTGCGGATGCCGAGTTCGCTGCGGGGATCGGTGACGCTCTTGCACCATAGGCAAGCGCAAACGTGTTGGCGCCGGACAGCGCGCCTTCCGCATAGGCCGGCAGATCGAAGGTGGTGGCCTGCGCCGCGGCGTAGGGCGTGAGGCCGACGCCGCCTATGACCGGCGCCACGAAGCGATAGCCGCCCTCGACGCGCCCGGAGAATGCGTTGGCGTTGAACTCGGCGCGCAAGTGATCGGCACCGGCGGCGGTGACGGTACGGTCGGTGGTGACATCCTGCCAGCCGTAAGCCAGCGCCGCGCTGATATAGGCCGCCCCCGCATTGTGCCGCACGAAGGCGCCGGCCTGGAACAGGTCGGAACGGCCGCCGCCATTGGCGACGCTGAAATTGGTGCCGCCGCCGGCGAGCGCAAAGCCCGCCAGCGTATCCGGCGAGAAGCGGTAGTCCGCGCCGACCGCCGTGCCATAGATGCTGCTGGTGGTATTGTTCGAGCCCAGCGTCGTGCTGCCGTCGGTGGTCTGCGAACCGCCGAAGCCCGCCGCCCACACGCTCCAGCGCGGCTCGAACAGCACCGCCGCGGCGCCTTGGTGTAGATCGCCGCCAGCGCATCGTTCGGCTGGCGCGGCTGCGCATAGCCGAGCGCCGGCGCGTTGGCGTAGCCCGTCGCGCCGCCGGTCCGAGAGTCGCCCACGCCGCGCCCGGCGACGAACGGATCGGTCATCACCCCCATGAACTGCGTCATCGCGTCGAACGTGGTCTGCTGCGTGCCGGTCGCGGTCTCGCCGGAGGCGGCCGTCAAGCCCGCCGGCGAGAGTCCGCCGAATGCCATCGGGATTCCGCCCGCGGTGTTGAACGAACGGGTCAACGCATTCGCCACCGCGGTCTGGTTTGCATTCAGCCCGCTATAGCTGAGCATCAGGTTCAGGTATGCGTTGTTGGCGTCGTAGCTGAGTGTGGGCGAGAAGCCCGATGGCAGGTTGGTGTTGATGACGGAGCTTGAGAACGTGCCGCTGATACCGCCGGCTGCGTTCAGGAGATCGTAGCGTTTCTCGACATAGCTGCCTGGCGCATAGATCGCGCTCACGGTGCTCCCGCCCAGGATAGTGCCCTTCACGCTGGCGAACGAGGAGGTGCCGGTGTTAATAAAGACCGCGTAAATGGCGCCCGACTGCAGCGCCAGATTGCCGCCCACATTCATCATCGACCCCGCGGTCCCGTTGCCGGAGGCAAACGCCGCACCATTGCCGACCGTGACGGAGCCGCCGATCGTGCCGCCGCCGGTCAGCACGCCGCCGCTCACATCGGCTGAGCCTTTAATGCTGCCGCCGATTTCCAGCACGCCTGCAGTCACACCGGTGAGGCCGGAATAAGTATTCGTTCCAGTCAGCGTCAGCGTGCCTGCGCCCGTCTTCACAAAAGTGCCGACATAGTCCTTGTCGGTCTTTTGAGTGAGTTGGTCGATGCGGCCCTGAGTGAGAGTAATCTGGCTATTGATGGAAGCGTTCGCCGCGATGGCCGCGTCGCGCGGTGCGTTGGCGACCGCGCTGGCGAGCCAGACGACACGTTTCGCGTAGGGGTGAACAACGCTCGCTCATTCCAGAGAGTATGTCCCATCTTCAGTGCCGTATCCCGTCGACCGCCTGACGCTCATAGATGCGGCGGCGATGAGCGAGGCTACCGGCGGGTGCGTGACTGTCGAACGTCTCGCCGCAGGGGCAGCGCATCATCGAGTTTGGCTTTTGCGACGGAAGCAGCTCGCCGCGAGCCCACATATCGTATTTCTGCGCGTCAGTGGCGGGCGTCGCGCCATGCCCGAAAGTTCACCTCGGTGAGTGTCGGCAGTATCCTCCGGAACGCCTACTCTAAACCCGCCCGCGCGTGAAGTGGGTACTGGCCTGTTTTGAAAATCGACGTGGCCTAAAAAACGAGAACGTTTTGGCACTCGCGCGTTCCACCAGAAAGACGCACAGATTCCGATAAACCAATTAGAATTGAATCGAGACAGCCCTTCGATTTTACCGTGGGCGAGATGACCTACCCCAGGGCGGCTACTATTGGGCAGGGGTAAAATGTATAGTCATGACCAGCGGCTCGCTGTTGTTGCAGCGAGAACGTCAAGTCTTGTCATTCGGCTGATCGAACTAAACCAACTTCGGGATCGAGTCAGGAAAGCGCAGCTATCGACCTGGCAGCCGCGGCGAATCGGACGCAAAAATAAGACTGAGGATTCGAACGGCGAAACCGCCTCACTCGGGGCACGGACGCTAGTGTACAGGTTGGCAAAGACCTTCAACCCTTTGCCGGCGCACCCCACCGGCTCTCACCCCAGTGTCGAGCCGGTGGGACCGGCCAAGTGCCCTGCCTGCAAACATTCAGATAGGCCCGTTGTGTCTGGTTCGAAATGCGCTCTCTGCGAGGACACCGCCTGGGTATGCGAGGACCACCCCGACGCGCCTTGGGATTGAGTGGGTTTGTCGACGTGCAAGCAAGGCTTTATCGATTGACAGGGCTACGCGAGGGTGGTGACGTAGATGTCACCAAGCTGCGTCTCTGTAACAAATAGATCAGCTTGTCGAAGTCGGCGAAGATGTCGCCCTCACTATCCTCAAAATCATAATGAAGCTCCTGCGCAATTGGCTGCCATCCAGGACGTCGCATTCGCAGCCCGATTGAGGAGGATCAATTGCAGGTATTTGTCCGCGACAACAATATCGAGCAGGCGCTTCGTATACTGAAGAAGAAGATGCAGCGCGAGGGCGTCTTCCGAGAAATGAAACGGCGGCGCTCCTATGAAAAGCCATCGGAAAGAAAGACACGCGAGAAATCTGAGGCTGTTCGCCGGGCTCGCAAGCTCGCTCGGAAGCAAGCGATCAGGGAAGGATTGCTTCCGGCGCCGCCGAAAAAGAAACTTTTTGAGCGCAAGCCGCCTTTGCCGACGGTTAAAGCACGCGCGGACTAACGAGACCTTTAGTCCCAGGAGAATGCTGAGCGACGCTTCAGCCAATAGACGCGATGATCTTAATGGTCCGTCGCGGTGTTACTTTTTGACGCCCTTAGTGCCTCGTCTTGGCTGCGCGCTGGCCGCCCGCCGCCTGATTTAAATGTTTCACGAGATACTCAATGGCCAGCTGTCGCCTCTCTTGCTTACCGTCACTTCGAACGTGAATGATTTCTGGCCTCCACGAATTCTCTACCACGACGAGTATGCACCGGAATCGGTCCATTTCCACCCCGGGACTCCGATCCTATCTAATTACCATGCTTAAAGACCTTTTGATCCGTGCATCCCGAAGCGTGCGACCGGTTCGGTCTTGAGGGCTTTGCTTTCGAAAGCAACGCGAGCAGCTTATCAGGCGGGCCCCTCGCCTGACCCGAGCACCCGGAGATGAAGCGGGTGAAGGCGTTTCAAAACCAGAACGACATGTGATGGCGGACTTGCTATAATCTGTTCAGATGATCTGGGGGCAGCAATGAGCGAGATGCTTGAACGCGTGGCGAAGGCCATTCAGGAAGCTTGTGAGGGCCCGATAGCCGATTTCGACGTGCGACCGCACGAATGCTACGTGAAGTGCGCCCGCGCCGCCATCGGAGCGATGCGGGAGCCGACAGTGGAGATGACCGCTGCAGCCTTCCCGTGTGATGTCAACGAACAATTCAGCCACGAGGACAAGCAGCATGGCGCTGCGGTATGCCTGAGGTTGGGCGGCGGTGCGCATCTCGGCTTGTTGAAGGGTGAAGCAGTCAAGCAAGCCGCGTTCATGGTCCGCGATTACCGCTTGATGGTCGAAGCTGCCCTAACAGAAAAACGCCCGACTCCGTGAGGCGCTGGCCAAGTTTCGGGAATCCGATGGCGGCGGTTAAATGATCATATTACGGAAAGGTCAGTCCGTTCACCGGGCGTCTCGTGACCAATTGATGTTCACTTGTTGGTACTCGCCTGTTTTGCCACTCAGTAGCCTATTTCAACTGGCTTTCTTTAAATTTGACCAATTAACGACGCGCCGCTGCGACACTTCAGCGCGTAGCGCTCGCCGGCTATACTATTCTCGCGAAGTTAGTTAGCCGCCGGCCGACCCGGTTGTAGTCTCACTCCAGGCACAGCAGGGATTCGAGCGATGACCAACGAGACTGCCAAGGCGGCCCGCCTGATGAAGGTGACAGACGCCGTTATACTAGAGCTGGATCGACAAGGGCTCGTCGAGGCTGTTTCGGCACTTGGTTTCAATCCGACCGAGATGGCGAAGGCCGTTATCAGGGCAGCGGACGGGGACGTGGTCCCGTTTCCTGGCTCGCGGGTCGTTCTGTAAATCTTCAGCCTGCGGCGCTCGCTATAAGTTGGCCTCCGTGAGCCGCAAACGGCTCGCTGCCCTAAGTGCAATCCGATCGATCTGGACCACCCAACACGGCCGCCCGAGTTCGACAAAAGGGCTGGCGGCATTAGCAGGGGATGGGCGCGCGAATTCGAGGATCCGATCGCGCTGCCGGACGGGCTAAAGCTGCATACGCCAGGCTCCGTGCCATGTGCCCGAGGATGGTCTCATCAAGTGGTGCCCTTTTTTCGTTGCGCGTCCCGCCTCACTTGGTCGCAGGGAGTGGAAGCACCGCCATGGCAAATTGAGCTCGAACCGCGCGGGATAACGGAATGCAGCACGATACGCCTCTTATCGCCACCATTGTTGCCGGTTTGGGACTGGCCTTTGTGTTCGGCGCGGTTGCTCAACGCTTTCGACTTCCACCGTTGGTGGCTACCTCTTGGCTGGCGTCGCAGCTGGGCCCTTTACGCCGGGTTACGTCGCAGATCAGCATTGGCGACCGAACTGGCAGAGCTGGGCGTCATTCTACTGATGTTTGGCGTTGGGCTTCACTTTTCGCTCAAGGACCTTCTGTCCGTGCGCGCGATCGCGCTGCCTGGCGCTGTTGTCCAGATCATGGTCGCTACCCTGATGGGGCTGGGCCTTGCGCTGTTCATGGGATGGACAATTGGCGCCGGTCTCGTCTTCGGACTGGCGTTGTCGGTCGCAAGCACCGTGGTTTTGCTCCGGGCCATTCAAGAGCGCCGCTTGATGGAGACGGAGCGGGGGCGCATCGCGGTCGGCTGGTTGATCGTGGAAGATCTCGCAATGGTGCTTGCACTCGTCTTGCTACCGGCCTTGGCTGGCGTCCTGGGCGGGAACAGCGCCGCGCTCGCCGCAGACCCGCTGGCGTCGCGTCTCGGGTTGAGCCTCGGCGGCGTGCTGCTGCTCACCTTTGCGAAGGTTGGCGTCTTTGTCGGCATCATACTGGTGGTAGGCCGCCGTATTATTCCTTGGATAACCATTGCGCACACTGGCTCGCGGGAGTTGTTCCGCCTCGGCGTTCTAGCTATCGCCCTGACGGTAGCATTCGGAGCATCGGCGTTTTCTGCCTGAACGATCCAGCCGATGATATGTTAATGGCACATCTGTCAGTTCGGTGCGGCGCGCTTGAGGGATTGGTGTCGAAGCACAGGGAGCGAGCCTATCGGGCTGGCACGTCGCCGAACTGGGTCAAGATCAAGAACCCGAAGCATCCCGCGTTCAGCCGGGTCATTAGTTCTGACCACGAAAACGCCCGCCCCAGGTGCGGCCTGAGGCGGGTTGCGTCCGGAAGATTTGCGGTAGATCCCTCCTCCCCGGGCACCCACTGCAAATGCCAGCAACGCCGCAAACGGTCAAGCCGGATCTACTGCGGCCCAGCGCCGCGTGATCTTCTGAGCGCGAAGCGGCTCGCGTCGAATCCGTGGCAGTCAATGGGACAATTTGCACGACACGCGTTTGCGGAACGCTTGCAGGCGGGAGCGAATTTACCGTTTGCATGCCGGCTTCACCCCTTTGCCTGTATGCGATCCGAGGGCGGCCCCAGCCAACCTACCCTGCCCCCGCTGACTGGGGTCATCTTCTGAACCAAACAATCACCATTCGCGCCTGCGGCTTAAAGCCGGTTGTATTTAACGAGGGGCTCGCTTTATCTAGGCGCGCGACAGTTCGGCCGCAACGAGGCCGTTTTCACCATTTTGGCAGGATCGGAACTTGCAATGAGCACATTCGACAAGCGTGATAAATACGCGCTCGACGAGGAGCAGAAGTTCAAGGCCGAAGCACGCCACAACCGGATGCTCGGGATGTGGGTGGCCGAAAAGCTCGGAATGACCGGCGACGCCGCCACTGCCTACGCCAAGGAAGTCGTCGCTTCCGACTTCGAGGAAGCCGGCGACGGCGACGTGGTCCGCAAGGTGCTGGGTGACCTCACCGCCAAGGGCATCGCAATGACCGAACAGCAGCTTCGCGCCAAGAAGGACGAGCTGATGGAGACGGCGGTGATGCAGGTGAAGGCGGCTATGGACCAAACCCGATAATCGGCGGGTATGGTTCAGATCCTCTAGCGCGAAGCGGTCGCTACAAATGCTCGCCGTGAGATGACATCGGCAGTACCGACATCATCAGCCGGTCCCGTCCCTCCTGGGGGAATATAGGGGGTGGTTCTTAGTGGTGGTTCTAAGAAAACGGTTAAAGGTGTCATCCAGGATTCCACCCCCTGTAAATCCTGCGTTAGACCCCCCGGTAATCGTGGATTACACCCCTTGCTGGTCAGGAAGCCGCAGCTCGCATCAGCCGATCCGCAGTCTTCCCGCGGCGCCGTGTACCTGGGACTCTTGAGCGCGAAGCGCCGCTGGCCATGACCATCGAACGATGACGACTACATTCCCTTCGAGAGGCCGCTGCGACGTTTCTGGTTTGCTCTGGCGCGCAGCGCTCGCGCCTGTCTAGCCCCCTGGTCGGGATTCTGCCATGCGCATCTGCACGAAACACTTGCGGGGTGTTCGCATTGACGGGCTGTGCTGCGCAAAGAGACTTCCGTGGCACACCGGGGATGGGCCGGTCCAGCAACCAGGCTGGGTCCATTTCTCCACCACCTGCGGGGTGGCGGATAGCAACGATCCAACCGAAAGGATTGAGCAATGAAACTGACTTCCGAACAAGTCACGCGAACCACCAATCAATTCGAAATCCAGGCGCTTCCCGACAGCCACCCTTCCGTCCCGGAACTCAAGGCGAGGTTCGGGGATCACACCTTCCTGGTCGACAACAAGGGGCTCAACATTCTGGAGCCGGCCGATGCGGCGCCTGAGGGCGCCGTTCAGGCGGTCGTCATCAATCTCGCGAACTGGAGCGACGAGACCCTCACCCGTCTCACTCCTCACGAACCTATAGCTACTGGCGACATCGTCGAACTGGTAGCGACGCACTGATCAACGCCGTCAAGGCAATGACCGCAGTCAGGCCGCGCCTGCAACGACGCCTTTGGTCGTCGGGCGGGCGCGGCACGCGCGGCCCGCATTGGTTTCTTCTGAGCGCGTAGCGCTCGCCGGCCATTGGGTCTACGATCCGACGCCGAGGCACAACATGACCGATGAAACAGCCAAGGCTGCTCGCTTCATAAACGTTGTCGAGGCGGTGGTCGCCGAGCTGGACCGCCAAGGCGTCGCCGATACACTAGCCGACCTTGGCTTCGACCCGATCCCTTTGGCCGAAGCGGTCATCAAGGCAGCGGACGGCGATGTGATCGAGTTCAGCAGCCGCCGCGATCGATAATGGTTGAGCGCGAAGCGCTCGTCGGTCTCTTCCGTTCACGGGACGTCCTGCGACCTGTTCAAGTTCACTGCTTGCGCCGTGGAACCCCGTATTTCTCAGCGCGAAGTGCTCGCCGCATTTTCGGAACAGTTCACGCCAGTAGTCGTTGCTCCCCATGGGAAGATTCTGCCTCGCCGTAATCACGGCCTCAGTCCTGTTGCTGGTCACATCGCTGGGTCTCGCGGTAACGAAGGCCAACTCGCCTACGAACCCGACGACGTTGTGGTCTTCAGCTAATCGATAAACAGGCAGCTTTCCAAATCTAGGGGCTGGACGGGAATTTGCGGAACGTTTGTGGCCGGTGAGCATTCCGGGGGAGAGCACGTCGTCGCGGATCGAGGACGTGTTCAGGGGCGGCCACCCTCATGCCCCCTCTGGGTGGCAACCCTCCCCGCGTCGCGTTGCCAGGACTCATCTCCTCGTCTCCAAGGGCTGGCGACCGGCGCGGCGGGAATGGGGGATAAAGACCACGTCTTCCCGGTCGGCAGCTTCTACGCCACGCCGCCCGGCATGGTGCACCATTTCGTCGCCGACGAGGACACGGTGGGGCATCAACTACGTGGACCCGAAGGACGACCCACGGCAAAAGTCGCAATAGAGCGCCGCGCGCGCTCACGCCGACCGGCCGGCGGGATCGGCATAGGCTTACCGTCTTAAGCTAAGAGCTAGCCCATACCCTTCCCGGGCTGGTAAAGTTCATCGGATGAATCGAATTAGGATTGCTGGATGACGACCATCGGCTTTTCCGGAACGCAAGAAGGCATGACGGACGCGCAAAAGGCCGCGTTGCGTAAGCTGCTCGACGGCGGCGCCGGCGAGTTTCATCACGGGGATTGCGTCGGTGCGGATTCCGAGGCCCACGATATCGCGGACGAATGCGGCTATGGCATCATCCTGCACCCACCGACGAACCATTCAAAGCGCGCGTGGCGAGAAGTGCCCAAGCACATGATGCGGACGGAAAAGCCGTACCTGGAGCGCAACAAGGATATCGTGATGGAGTCCACCTCCCTTATTGCCGCGCCACTCGATCCGATAGAACAGCAACGATCCGGTACGTGGTCCACGGTTCGATTTGCGCGGAAGATCGGCAAGCCTGTGTTTTTGATCCTGCCGGACGGCACGATACAGCGATGAGTCCGCGGTGAAAGGGTAGCCCACACCCCTGCCCCGCTGTTAAACTGGCCGAATGGAACTCACCCGCCGCCCCTCCCCGCATCGCTCAGACTGTTGGCATATACACCATGCCGACATTCAAGTGGGCACGATTGCCAAGCGATCCGGCGTCCCGTTTGATGCGCCTCAATGGGAATGGAAATGCGGGTTCTATCCGGCTTCACATCGTGGATATCGGCTGAGGGCACTGCAGTCACCTTCGACCAGGCCCGCGCCGCCTTTGAACAGGCGTGGAGCGCGATGCATCCAAAGATTACCGAGGCCGACTACCACGAGCACCGACTCCAACGCGCGCACACGGCGTGGAAATTACGCTATGCATGATGCCGGCGCGAAACTCCCGACGGCAGTGTCCAGCGGCCAGTCGAAATGCTTTTGCGGAGCCGAAATAACCGCTGAGAGCACATCCGACCACGTCTTGGCCGCTCACATGGATATGCGATGAAATTTGTAGCTGAACGCCCTTACGCAGACCCAGAAGCCGCAGCCCGCAAGCTGATCGAGATCGCCAATTCCGTCGAAGCCGTGCAGGACGGCCGGATCTTTATTGAGCTAATCAACTGGCCGTTTCTGCATGACCTGAAAGGCACGCCGGCCGAATATAGCGCGGGGCTTGATCTGGCGATCGATCGCGGTTGGCTGCATATGCACGAGTCCGGAACCTACGTGAAGTTCACCCAGGCAGGAGCGGAGTTGTTTGCCTGATGAAATGTGCCCGCTGCGAGGATACCGGATGGGTCTGCGAGGACCACCCCGACGCGCCGTGGGATGGCACTCATGCCTGCATCTGCGGCGCCGCCGGGATGCCCTGTCCGATGTGCAATCCAAGCGATCTGGACCACCGACCCCGGCCGCCGGCGGGCACGCGTATCGATGTCGACAAGAAGGGTTGGCTGCACTGACGGGAAGGAATCTCCGCCAAACGGGCTTGAGTCGCCGGTCCTAGCGCGGGGGTGCGTATGCGTACATCACCGGGCAGCACCGCAGAGAACGATCGAACTCCTGCTCTACATTACCGTCGTAACCTGAACAAACTTGTCCTGCCATCGACCTTGGCTTAGGTCGGCAAGTCGGCACTGTGCTTCGGGGCGATCGGCGGATCACCGAAGGTTTCCGTCAATCTATTCTAGCGTTTTCGTAACTTACTTGCGCACCAGTGAAAGCGATTTGATGTATTCGAAGACTCTTTACGCCGGTTGGGGCGACATGGACTTTAACTCGCATATGGCCAACACGGCCTACATCAACAAGTGCGGCGATGTCCGCTTGGGATTCTACGCCGAAAATGGCTTCCCAATCGAAGAGTTTATGCGACTGAAGATCGGTCCCGTGACGATGAGGGATGAACTCGATTACTTCAAGGAAGTCAGCCTGCTTCAGGAAATTACCGTCACCATGGCTTTAGCGGGGTTGTCGACGGATGGTAGCCGATGGCTGATGCGGAACGAATTGCTGCGCCCTGATGGCAAGCTCTGCGCTCGTGTCCAAAGCCGTGGCGGCTGGCTGAATCTGGCTATCCGCAAGCTTGTTATTCCGCCGCAAGAGATGCTTGACGTAATGATGAAGTTGGACCGCACGGAAGACTTCGGTGTGTTGCCTTCTAGCGTAAAGTCCGGGGAGTCCTAGTCGCTGGCAGCCGCCAAGACCACTGATTGGGTTGAGATTACCCCAAGGGGGCTCGCCTGCCGAATATGGCGCGGAGCTCAATCTGGCGATCGAGCGCGGCTGGCTCCACATGCACGAGTTTGGCACCTACGTGAAATTCACCCAGGCCGGCGCGGAGTTGTTTGCCTGATACAGTGCTTTTTGGGAGCACGATATGAGATGGAATTGGAACTTCCTCCCGGAATCGGAGGACGGAGATCTACAACCGCGTCTGCACCCTCGCCCGCGACGGTCCGTTGTCGGGAGGCGACCGAAAGGCCCAAGCAAAAGGGATTCGGTACGCTCATGGGCTGCACGCCAGCTCTGTAAACTTGAAATACCGAACACGTTCTGCAAAGCCCGCGTCCTAGCCCGGCGCGGGCATTGTTTTGCTTTGAAACGTTGGTCGGCATTGTTACGGGCGGGAACGATGGCGCGCCCAATAGCAACCAAACACCCCCCCAAGACGTTAGGGATCATCACCGCCTTCCTCGAAGGGAAAGGAGCGCGCCATGCAGGGCCGGAGTCGTCTCAAACAACGGGACCCTATCGACAAGCGCCTTTCGGAAGCGGCTGAGCGTCTGCGCAAGGAAGCCCAAGGCACACCGCCTGGAGTGGAGCGCGACAAACTTATTCGCATGGCGCGGATAGCGGAAAGCGCCGCCCGCATGAGCGAGTGGCTTTCCTCCCGCGGTCTGAAGGCTCCGACCTGAAGGTGGTATTTGCCGGAACTAGAAAACGCCAGAATCGTTCCTCGCAAGGAGACTTAGCTTTGCCGGGTGAACGCCAGTGCGCTTTCATTTTCAGGTCCGAACCGTAACTCACGTCATGGTGGCGGAGTTTGCGGACCTGTCAAACTCGGACGAGGCTCGTGTCGAGGCGGCCAAGCGTGTGGGACTGCTTCTTCATGCCCATGCCGGAAGGCTGTGGGAGGATGAAGACTGGCAGATGGACGTTACCGACGAAAGGGGGCTGATCCTTTTCATCATAAACGTTTCTGCCTTCAGAACCTCCGCGACCCGCGTCAAGGCCGACCCTACGGAGTAAGGCCGCCAACATGAGGCGGCCCCACCTCTAGGTCGGAGGTTGCAAGCCGGGAGATGCCAGCCACTCGTTCATGTGAGAGGCCGTTTCCAGCTGCCTGATTTTTTTGAGTAGGGCGTCCTTTTGTGGACCTGGTGGGAGCATGGCAGCTTGCGCTTCTAGGCGGGACTTCTCGGCGGCTATTTGGCCTTCGAATGAATGGGGTGCAGATCGGCGTCGCTGCATGACACATCACCTCGTGCTTACGGGTCCTAACCGTAGGGTTCAGCAGTTCCGACCATAAATATTCAATCGGCCGGATTTGGTTCCGGGGACACCGCGGGCCGCCCCGAAAATATTTTCTGCGTTTTTCCAACTTCGACGGTATTTACCTTCGTAGGGCACACGCGCCCAACCGACCACCGGGCGGGGCCGTTCCGAACTCTAACCCGACCGCCACCAACGACCGGCGGCATCCACGAGCAACGCTAAACCATAAGAAAAAAGGCATTCGGCCGGCCCCACACACTCTGGCGCGGTCGCGTCCAACAACCGGCGGCACATACGCACGCGTTACGCCGCAGCCAAGTAATCAACGGCGGCATCCGCGGCATCGGAGTGGAGGAATACGAGCGGAATGCCCATCGATCGTTTCAGGGAGCGCTGCCACATCTCAGTGATGCTGTCGCCGATGAAGAGGATCGGGTCTTTTCGGATGATAAATTGGCGATAATAGACGCGGTGACTGACCTGATGACGGGTCACATCGCTGAAGCGCCAGCGGATCCTTTGAAATTCTGAAAAGGACGCGCCGCACGCGATAACCGCGACCACGGCTACGACCCAAGGTATATTCCGCCGCACCTACGCCACACAACCCTACAACGTAAAGCCAACCCGATTCGGAGGGCGACTCTTATCGGAATCGACTCCCAGGTGTCCATCCATCCGGCTTTTCATCAACAAATCTAAGCTCGTAGTCCGGAAAGCGCGTCTTGATTAGGTTTATGACCTCGATGTCGTCCTTGGCATCGACCACGGCGCACATCAGTGCAAGATGCATGTCAGCACCTCCCAATCCGACCAACGATCCGAGTGATGCACGCGACATCCGCCATCTAGATCGGAGCGCAGCGATGCAGTAGTCTCCCTACTAACCACTTCAGAATATTCGTCGAGCCCTTCGGACTTGACGTGAAATCATAACGTTAAGGGCGAGACATCATGGCGCGTAACATTCTCATTCTCGGAGCCTCGTATGGCTCATTGCTGGCAACGAAGTTGCTGATGGCTGGTCACAACGTGACTCTCGTTTGCCGAAAGAAGACCGCAGAGCTCATCAACCGCGATGGCACCGAAGTCCGCATCAAACTGCGTGACGAGCCGACGCACAGAGCTATCTTCTCGAGCAACCTACCTGGAAAACTGGATGCGACCTCGCCGGATAACGTCGACCTGTCCCGTTATGATCTGGTTGGTCTTGCCATGCAGGAGCCGCAATACACCAACCACACGATCCGGGTTCTCATGATCAAGATCGCCGCGGCAAACCTGCCGTGTCTTTCGATCATGAACATGCCGCCACTGCCTTATCTCAAACGGATTCCGGGGTTGGACAGCGTGAACCTCGAAGAGGCCTACACCAATGCCCAAGTATGGGAACGCTTCAAGCCCGGATTGGTAACCCTATGTTCGCCTGATCCACAGGCCTTCCGCCCGCCAGAGGAGGCAGCCAATGTCCTCCATGTGGGTCTGCCGACAAATTTTAAAGCGGCGACGTTTACCGATGTGGCCCACAACCAGCTGCTTCGGGAGTTGGAAGCGGACATCGACGCGGTGAAGCTGGACGGCCAAGACGTACCGGTGAAGCTCAAAGTGTTTGATTCGCTGTTCGTCCCGTTGGCGAAATGGTCGATGCTGTTGACGGGAAACTACCGCTGCATCACTCCCGAGGAGCCGCAGTCAATTCGAGACGCGGTTCACAATGATCTGAAGGTATCACAGTCAATCTACGACCATGTCGATGCCATCGCCCGGCGTTTGGGGGCTGACCCGAAGGATCAGGTGCCTTTCGAAAAATACGCCAAGGCGGCGGAGAGCCTTCTCAAGCCCTCGTCGGCGGCCCGTGCGGTGGCCAATGGCGCGCCATTTATTGAGCGGGTCGACCTACTGGTGAAACTGATTTCGCATCACTTGGACATGTCCAATGCTCATATCGACCGTACGGTCCAAGTCGTAGATCAGAAACTCAACGAGAGGATCGAGGCTGGCGGGATCTGACCCGTTGTGACGTCGACTGTCGGATTTCCTCGCCCATTGCATTTCCCAAAGGGGAATTTCCGCGCTCGATAGCGCATCTCACTTATAAGGATTCTGAGCTTGAGCGTTGCCTTCACAAAGGAAGACAGTGCCGAAACGGCGTCGGAGACCCTGCTACCCGACCGGCCGGTTTCATCTCATCCGAACTTTGTTACGGAAGCGGGATTAAAGGCTCTGGAATTTCAACTCCATCAGGCTCGCGAGGCATACGAGACCGCGCAGAAGATTGAAGACGTGAATGAACGGCGGCGGCAAGCAGCAATCCCCTTGCGTGATGTGCGCTACTTGGCGGCGAGAGTTCGGACGGCTCAGGTCATCACCAATCCAACGTCAACTGACACTGTCGCCTTTGGGAGCACGGTGACTTTCAGGCGTGACGATGGGCGCGTGCAGAAATATCGTATCGTGGGAGAGGACGAAGCGGACCCGAAGACCGGTTCTATTTCCTTCGTGTCCCCAGTGGCAATGCTCCTGATGGGCAAAGCTGTTGGAGATGTAGTTGGCACACCCGGTCAAGAGCTTGAGATCACTGCGATCTCGTAGTACGACCGCACCTAAGATAAAGCCGCGCCCGTGCAGCGTGGATGTAGCCACGTCTGATCCAATAGTGACAGAAGCTACTCGGTCAAAATACGTGTCATCCGCGCCACTGAGTATACCTCCGCTTTGGAGGCGGGCACCTTCCGGGTGGTCGTAGGGACCGCAAAACCGATTTGGCCATTCGAAGGATGTATCGATGTTCCCCCGAGGTGCGATAGGATTACCTTGCGCATCGAACAAACGCATATTTACGGTAGCGTGCCCATTACCCTGCGGGCCGCCAGCTTGCCAATAGTTGTAGATGTTGAAGTCAGCGAGCACAAAAGTCTGCCTGTAACAGCTGCCGACGTTCCAGCCCGGCACCCAACGCTCTTGCAGGCTGAAGTTGATGTTCGTGAGACGTGAGCCCACTATCCCATCCCCACGCAAAATCTCATGAACCGGTATGGTGTTGAGAGGTTTCGTGCGAGTGGGCTGACATTGCCACGGCGCCGCAAAGGCGCTCGTTTTGAATCGCGATCAAGCTCAAGACGGCACACAAAACAGCGCGCATGACGACATCCTTAATCGTTTTCTTGCTCGCCGCCTCGATAGGGCCGACATCGAGAGGCGTCAGATTTCTATCGAATCGGCCTCACGGCGTCCACCCGTCAAGCTTTTCTTCCACAATCAAAACAACCTCAGCTTGGCGGTCATGATGGTGTCCGGTAGGCCTGGGTATGTCTCAAACTTTAGGTCATCCTGGGTGATCTGCTTCCTGATGCGCTCCAGCAATTCCTCCTTGAAGTCGATGCCGCGCGGGTGAGCGCCGCAGCCATTTCGTTTGCTTCGGTTCTGTTCATTGACGCCCCTTGAACCAGTTGGTGAGGAAATTGTTGAGGTGCGGAGCGCAGGAGTGCAGCCGCGCAAGGCCGGTCCCGATCCCGTCTGCTGGGACAACAACCGTCTTGCCCAGGTCGAGCGCCTGCTGAACGCGACACAGGTCTCTTTCCACCAGTTGCACGCCGACGTGTCGTCAAAGAACGCGTGAGCGGAGAGGCTGGGCGCCCATTTTGTGACGACGCCCGCCTGGCGGCGGCGGGTAGATGACGTGTTTTATTACAGTCCCTACTGAACCGTCATAAGCGAACATCGAGGATAACATGAAATACCCAGAACCCGCGGTGGAAAGAGCCAAGGACGACGCGGCCCATTGGCTGCGCAATAATGTTGACGGCTATCCCAGAAGCTGGAGGCAAGAGGAATTCAACACGAAAAGGCGAGGCTACGACCTTTATGATGACTTCGAGGCTCCGCCTATTGCGGGGTATGAAGCGCTGGAACGTGAGGGGCTCGCTGTTCGGCTGGAAATCGTAAGCAGACACGAACAAGAGCGGGTCCATTTTCGTCTGGCGGGGTCCAGCGCTCTTGGCCAAGGGTAGCTGATACCCTCGCCGGCTGCTAAAATTGCGGGATGGAGCTAACCTGCCGCCTCTCCCCGCATCGCTCAGACTGTTGGCACATCCAACATGCCGACGTGCAGGTGAGCACAATCGCAAAACGATCCGGGTCGCCTTTCGATGCGCCTCAATGGGAATGGAAATGCGGGTTCTATCCGGCTTCGCACCGCGGGGTAGCAAAGGAGGCATAGCGTCTGACTTCGAACAAGCCCGCGCCGACTTCGAATCTGCATGGCACGCGATGCAGATTCAAATCGACGAGTCCGACTACCAAGAACACCGGCTCCAGCATGCTAGGACGGCCTGGAAATACGCCATGCACGATGCCGGCGCCAAGCTCCCGACGGAGATGGCTAGCGGCCGGTCGAAATGCTTTTGCGGGGCCGAATTGACCGCTGAGACCATATCCGACCACGTCTTGGCAACTCACATGGACATGCGATGAAATTCGTTTCTGACCGCCCCTACGCCGATCCGGAAGCCGCAGCTCGCAAGTTGCTCGAGATCGCAATTCCGTCGAAGCTGTGCAGGACGGCCGGATCTACATCGAGCTCATCAACTGGCCGTTTCTGCATGATCTGAAGGGCTCGCCGGCCGAATACAGCGCTGGGCTTAATCTGGCAATCGAACGCGGTTGGCTGCAGATGCACGAGTCCGGGACCTACGTGAAATTCACCCAAGCCGGCGCGGAGCTATTCGCTTGATGGCCGACCAAGTCGACTCACGATCCGCGAAATGGTGCAGTCGGATTTACCAATCCCGGTCCTTTAACGACTAGGCGAGATCCCATCTTGGCCCGATCCCTGGAGCGTTTGGGGGTTATTTTGCGTAGCCCTGTGATCTGAGCCAAGCCACCTTTCGGTTGCCGCTCATCCAGTCATCAACATCAGCTTTACTGGTAAGGCCGCTGATGATCCTGAGTTCGGCACCCGGGATAGATGCCTCAATTTGCCAGTCGGTTTCAGTGATCCGCTTTGGCTGGAATACGACGCGAGGAGATTTGCTCATCCCGCAATATGCCCCCGAACCGGCTCGATTGCTAGGCGTCTGACCGGCGAAAATCAAACTGACCGACTTGCCCTGCAGCCTGACGGGGCTGAGTAAGGCGGCCCGATGGAATAGAGTTGCGTTATCGCAAGCCTCCTCTAAGCTGTACTTATCGCCGGCCTCACCTGGCAGTTACCCGGCGACTGAGAGTTTGGTAGCGCTCCCGCCCAACGTGTTCACGGGAGATGGGAATATGTCGCCGCCGCCACCGAAACTTTCGAGGGTCGTTCGTCCGCGATGCCCGAAATGCCAAATGGCCATGATTGAATTGAGCGACAAATCTGAATGCCTTCGGTGCGGACACGTCGTTTATCCTGTAAAGCCCACCTAATGAAATGTGCCCTTTGCGAGGACTGCGGCTGGGTATGCGAAGATCACCCCGACGCGCCTTGGGATGGCGTTCATGCCTGCATCTGCGGCGCCGCCGGGATGCCCTGCCCTAAGTGCAATCCGAGCGACCTTGAGCACCCGCCCCGGCCGCCGGCGGGCACGCGGGTCGAGTTCGATAAGAAGGGCTGGCGGCACTGAGGCAAATGGTTTTGATTTAGACTGGACGTGGCGAAACGCAGATTGGTAGTCTGAAGCTTCAATTCAGAGCGAACGATTGACCAATGAAAGACCTTCGAGCCACGCTGGAACGGCTGCTTACGGAAGCCGAGGATTGCGAACTCATCGGCAAGCTGGCAACGGATGCGAAGAAGCGCGAACTCTTTGAAAAGATGGCCGCCGGCCTGCGCGCTATGGCGAAGGACATCGAAGCCATGATCGCCGCCCGTACACCGAGAGCTGAGTAATAGAAGCCAACAAAACGGCCCCAGCGGGTGAGCACTGAGGCCGTCTGGGGTTCGTGCCGGTTGGGGTCGGCACCACAGTCCAATTCGCGGAATGATCAATCGTTCTACCGCCGTGAATATTTGCCGCACCGCAGTGGTGGCAGGCCAACCAACGCGGTCGGCTTGATTAGCCGCCGGCCTCGGCTAATGCGTGTCGGATTCGTGCCACTTCTCAAGGTCGATCTTTTCGTCCTTGTTCCTCTGTTCTTTCTCGGGATTACCCTTCCAGGGCTTATCCGTCTGCTTGTTTGAGCCCCAGTCGGTCCGCTGGCGGGGGTCGTCTTTCGGCGTCTCTTTGCTCATCGGTTCGTACCTCCGTGAGCCAAAGCCTGGGTCGCACAAAGGGTTCCTAAATCAGTTTTAGATTTGTCCGTGGCGGCGACGCGACTGCATCGACAGCCTCACTTCAGCCCACCGCCGGCGCATTAGCCGCTCAGAAAAAATCTGGTACCGTGTGTTGCACGACCGCCCAACCACGGTCCACCGGCAATGCCCCTCCAATTCCACCGTGCCGTCGAGAAGATGGAACTATGGAGCGCAATCAGCGACGGCTATTCTTTCGTGATCAGTTATGAAAGCCCAGCCGGCCCTGGCTTTCACGGACGTGGCGGTTATTTAGCGTCATGGCGCCCGATGTATAAAGGCCGCGGCGCAATCCGGATCCTCGGCTCGCCCTTCAAGACTTTCAACGAGGCCGAAGCCGCCTGCAACGCGATGCTAGAACATCTGTTGAGCGATACTTGACGCATCACTGCGGCTTGGCGACAGGCGGCATCCGACCGATACCCAAAAAAATCGCGCAACATGTCCGGTATCAGGCAGACAATAAATTGACCCTTGGCTAATTTATCGTTGGGGGACGTGTGCCGTCGCGTGGAGACGATCATGGTCAAGCCGGGAGCAGCCTACCAACCCGAATTAATCGAAGTGATGAAAACTGCACTTGATGAGGCGGCAAGCATTCTGCCGGCAGCGAAGCAAACTTCCACGGTGAAAGTAGCGCTCGCATCGCAAATCCTCACCGCGGCGGCTCGTGGGGTCCGCGACCCGATACAGTTGAAGATGGCCGCGCTGATGGCAGTCGACGAAGCCAACGACGAGAATGACATTTACCGCGACTACGCGCAGTTGCAGCGCCTCAGACAGCAGGTCGAGGAGGCCGAGGCGGCTGGCGTGCAAGCGGAATCCAACGATCACGGCGCACCGGCTGATGCCCGGTACCCGCAAGGGTAGTTTTTCCATGGCGCATTGCGGCTAAGGGCGAGCCAACCGCGGACCGGCCGTCTAGCGGAACTGGTCGCGGCCCTGCTGGGTTAGCCAAGGTGCGGTAAGGAGGTCCAGCCCTTGCTGGCGCGGCCCCACCGGCTCGCATTTCTCCCTGTGGAGGCGGTGGGGTGCGCCGCTGCCGGCCAGAGCCGGCGCGACGCTTCTTGCGGCCGACGTTCAAAAGTGAACCGACGCCGTATATGAACGGTGCTAACATTCTTGTCCTTGATGCTTCACTCACGCCCCGCCCGGCCCTACACGCGCCGGGCTTTTTTTGTGCCCGAACCGCCTTGGAACTAAAACATCCGCGGAGAGCTTAAGTCGCCGGTTCGCGGAGATGTGTAATGCGTACTTCCGATTGGACGCCGTCGATCGCGCCCCAGGACGACGACCGGGACGTTTACTTGGTTGAGGACGATCTCGGCCACTGGGGCCGCGTCTGGACGGAGGCCGATTCCGGATCGACAGACCTTGAGACGGTCCTGTCCGATCTGCTCTCTGGACAGTACCGCAACCCCGTCCGGGTCATCGTTTTCAACGTCTCCGAGGGGTGGGTTCGGGATGCCTCGGGAGACGTAGCAATCGAGCTCCGGCGGCGCTGCGACCACCGGGGAAAGAGGCTCCCGGCCTCCCTTGAGGATTTCGTCGATCAGTACTACGACCGCGACCAACTGAGCCTCCCGCTGGTGGTTTGGGCAACCTGACGGACTCCCCTTTTCAGCGCCCGTTCCTATCTAATTAGGATGCTTAAAAGGACTTTTGAGCCATGCATCCCGACGCGAGCAACTAAGGTTCCGACCGGGCAAGACTGGCTCCACGAAATCAAATATGACGGCTACCGGTTGATCGTCCAGAGGGACGGCAAGCAGGTTCGGCTATTCACCAAGGGCGGCCATGACTGGACAAAGCGGTATCCGCTGATCGTGGAATCCGCGCTCCGGAATAAATCGAGCAGGTTCGTAATCGACGGTGAGGCCGTGCTGCTCGGCGTCGACGGAGTGTCCGATTTCGACGGGCTGCACTCCCGCAAGTATGATGACGAGGTCCAGCACCTTCGATATCCTGGCGCTCGATGGAGACGACCTGCGCGCCCTACCCCTCAGCATGCGTAAGTCCAATCTCTCCCGGCTGCTAAGAGGTCGACCCGACGGCATCTTCCAGGCCCCATTCGAGCAAGGCGAGATCGGCCCCAAGCTATTCCGGAAAGCCTGCGAGTTCGGGCTTGAGGGATTGGTGTCGAAGCATCGCGAGCGAGCCTACCGGCCGGGTCCGTCGCCAAATTGGGTCAAGGTAAAGAATCCTAAGCATCCGGCCATGCACCGGGTGAAGGAGTCGTTTTCTTGAGAGGAGCCAGGTCGCGTGCAGCGGAAGCTGATGTGGCACCGATGTGTCGGTTACCGGACACGTTTACGTCCGTAACGCAAGAGTTTTAGTTTGACATCATCGAGTAGTCCGGCCCGTCAATTTAACTGTGTTGAACCACAGTGAGGGCGACTACGACGATGGACACGATCCATACCCCGGGCGACATCCGCGCATTCGATATCGGTGCTACTCCGATGGCCACAGAGGGCTCGGGATACGCTGCTAGCGAGCTACCAAAAAACATTGCCCGAAAGTCATACTAAGGTTGCGGCTCGATTCAACCAACCGGCCCCGCCGGCAGAGCATGAACATTGCACTACGAGGACGACGCCCCTTGCGCCGAGATGTTTTGTTTTCGATCGGTTATGCTTGCGTAATTGGTCTGGTTATTTGGGCGGTGTTCGCAGTCACTAAAAACCCGCCGCCACGGAAGAGCAGAGAGCAGTTTCGCCGCGAATGGCAAAATAAGGTACCGTCTATCGACGAGGACGCGATAAAGAAGAAATGGGACTACGAGTTGCAGCGCTTAGGACTGTAAAGACCTAAACGTGATGCTCGGCCGAAAGCGGATAAAATCCGAAGCACCCGGCCACGAAGCGGGTCAAAGAGGCCTTTGCTTAAAAACGGTGATTCCAGCGACTCCCGTCACTTAGGAACGTTACCGCTGCGGCGCAGTTGGTCTTCCTTTAGTGGAAGGAACACAGGAGATGCCTCCGATTTCCCGTCCTATAGGAGACCTGCGCGCGACGATTATTCTGACGTTATTTGCCCTGACCGCATCGTCCAGCAATCTCGCGGCGCAGGGTCTGCCGGTTCAAACCGCCTCTCAAATACCAGTCGCACTTTGGTTCATCGGTGTAGTCGTTCTTGGACTGGTGATAGCCTACGGCATCATGCGAAACAGAAGCCGCACCCGCGCCGAGAAACAGACCACCGACGAAGCCACGAAGACCCTCTACGCTAGAGAGGAGCGTGACCGGGCCAAGTAGGCGCTGAACTGTCGCCGAATTTGGTCAAGGTCAAGAATTAAGCATCCGGCCATGCACGGGGTGAACGATTCGTTTTCTTGAGAGCTCGCACGTCAGGAGCTCAGTGGGGCGTCGAGGTCGAAAGTAGGAAGCCCTCGCCATGAAATTTCGGAAAATAGCGTTCTTGATTATTGTTGCGACCCTCGCTTGCGGCTCTGCCGCGCTCGCCGGGGGCGGTAATCGTGGCAACCAAAGTGTGGCCGGCGCCGGAGCAAACCGCTCTAATGGTGCCAAACACTTCTTCATCGTCCGCGCGCCGCTCCCAATACGGAAGGCTCCTGCGTCTACCGGCACCGCTCGCTTCGGCACGTCAAGATCCCAGGCCAACTCACGGCTGGACAGCAGATTTTAATGCAGGACGGCGACGACGGCGCACATGTCGCCGACGTGCGTACAGTCAGCCTTAGCCCGCCGATGGCCCGGTGTTACAGGTCAAGTTCACGTTGAGATCGAAAAGGCTAGCCCCCGGGGCCGAAGCACCCGGCGATGAAGCGTGCTGAGCAAAGGGTGAGCCATCTCCGAAAGAATGAACGCGGCCAAAGTATAAGGAACGGGTCACGAACGCTGCAGCGAAAGCACCCGATGGTGCGTGAACCTCAATCGTCTACGCGCCGTTGGAGATAGGAGACTATATCGCCGGCAGTTCGATCGAACATCAGCCGACAGATACCGCTGTGACTTTTGTCACGGTTAGGCCCGTAGTCGGTAAAAAGCCAAAGGGTTGTTGAATTCCTATACCAAACCCACATTGCATCATTAGATTTTAGCCATATACCCGGCGCAACTTTCGAGGAGAAATCTTGCGCCGAGTTTTTGTGTGTTTGGGTTATGGAACTCACACGCCGCCCCTCCCCGCATCGCTCAGACTGCTGGCACATCCACTACGACCAAGCGATCCGGCGTCCCGTTTGATGCGCCTCAGTGGGAATGGAAATGCGGGTTCTATCCGGCCTCACACCGCGGCGTTTCGGCTGAAGGCATCGCCGCCACTTTCGACCAGGCCCGCGCCGACTTTGAACAGGCGTGGCGCGAGATGCAGCCTGAGATCGGCGAGTCAGATTACCAAGAGCACCGACTCCAGCGCGCTAGGACGGCCTGGAAATACGCCATGCACGATGCCGGCGCCAAGCTTCCGACTCAACTGGCCAGCGGCCGGTCCAAATGCTTTTGCGGGGCCGAATTAACCGCTGAGAGCATATCCGATCACGTCCTGGCCGCTCATATGGACATGCGATGAAATTCGTTGGACCATATTCCGATCCGGAAGCCGCAGCCCGCAAACTGCTCGAGATCGCCAATTCGGTTGAAGCCGTGCAGGACGGCCGGATCTTCATCGAACTAATCAATTGGCCGTTTCTGCATGACCTGAAGGGCACGCCCGCGGAGTACGGCGCCGGGCTCGACTTTGCGATCGAGCGCGGCTGGCTCTGGAAGTACGAGTCCGGCACCTATGTGAAGTTCACCCAAGCCGGCGCGGAGCTATTCGCCTAATAGTTAGCCAATTGGCTCCCGATCCGCGAATGGGCCAGTCGGATTCACCAATCCTGGTACTGTCAAACGACTATCCTTGACGGTCAAGCTGCGCCCTCGGCTGCCAACCCAAATGGGGCATTGGCGAATAGTGGACACCGGCCATGAACGAGCAGGAACAACTTTTTAGAGATATCAATACACTGAGGGCAACGATCAAATTCGACATCAGTGAGCTCCAGGGGAGACCGCTCTCAGCAGATAAGCGTCAGATTATTAAGGATCACCTCGACACTCTTATCTCCGACCTCCGAACGCTGCTGAAGCGCCTCGGCTGATGATGTGAAGTTCACCCAGGCAGGCGCGGAGCTATTCGCATAATGAACTGCGCCCTGTGAGGACACCGGCTGGGTATGCGAGAACCATCCCGACACGCCTTGGGAAGGCCCGCATGCCCGTAGCTGCGGCGGCGCCGGGATGCCCTGCCCCTGAGTGTAATCCGAGCGATGCTGACCACCCGCCCCGGCCGCCGGCACGAATGCGGATTGAAGTCGATAAAGAGGGTTGGCGGCACTGAGGGTGAAGAACGCCCCTGAGCGGACCGAGGCACACTTGGTAATTTTGGCTTGTGTGCACTTGTGGACATACGCGCCCGTTAATCAGTGGTATAACCTGAATCATCACAGCACCGTCTCGGCTTTTATCTGTGATGAGAACGCCATCACGCGCTCCCGCCTTTCTCTAACGGAAGGGAGCGCGCCATGCAGCAGCGCCGCCGCTTCAAACAGATTGAATCCCTTGAGCAGCGTCTAGCCGACGAAGCCCACCGTCTTCGGAAAGAAGCGAGAGGAACGCCGGCAGGAATCGAGCGAGACCGCCTGGTCCGAAGAGCCCGGCAGGCGGAAACTGGCTCGAACATAAGCGAATGGCTGCGCTCACCGGGCCTGCTAACACCCAAATAGGTTCGTTGTGTCTGGTCCAGCGTGAGCCGACCGCGACGATCGTAGATATGCTGCCTGATCCAGCCAGCAGCTTCGTTGGCCATCCCTGCCTCGTCAGTATCCCGCTCATGTTAAATCGCGTCTCGTGACCCGACCAATGAACCTTGTCACTCATCATGCTGAGTACCGTTACGTTTTAGGAACTTAATTATATCCAGACGGTTACGAGCACTCTGAAACTGGAGGATACGAGATGAAACGTTCGCTTCTCATTCTATGCGCCGGACTGATGTTGACGGGAGCTGCATCTGCACAAAACCCGCCCGCGCAGTCCGGACCCAACAACAACGCAGTCAACAGTTCGGGCCAAAACAACTCGGACAAGCCTGTGGCAGGCCGCAACAGCTTCACTGAAGGCCAAGCCAAATCGAGGATCGAAGACGCCGGTTACACCGGCATCAAAGATCTGAAAAAAGACGATAACGGTGTGTGGCGCGGAATGGCCAGCAAGGGCGGGTCTTCCACCAAAGTGAGCGTCGATTTTCAAGGCAACGTAAACAGCGCGAAGTAACGAAGGGATTTCACATGACGGTCACTATCTCTCGTCTTTATGACACTTACAGCGACGCTCAAAAGGCCGTTCAGGGCCTAGAGGCCGCTGGCGTTCCGCATTCAGATATCAGCATCGTCGCCAACAATTCTGACAATTGGTACAGCACCGATAAAAAGGTAGATCGTGATCACGACGGCGTTGATGATCGCGCTGAAGGTGCCGGCAAGGGCGCTGGCATTGGTGCAGGGATCGGCGGCGCTGCCGGTTTGATGGCTGGCCTTGGGCTGCTTGCGATCCCAGGTCTTGGCCCCGTGGTCGCCGCCGGTTGGCTTGCGGCGACGGCAGTCGGCGCAGCCGCTGGTGCAGCGACAGGCGGCATCGTCGGTGCCTTAACGGAAGCTGGCGTATCAAAGGAAGAAGCTTCACTTTATGCGGAAGGTGTTCGCCGGGGCGGAACGCTCGTTTCGGCCCGGGTGCCGGATGCGGATCGTAGCGGGCTTGATGCGCTCCTGAATGCGTCTTCCGTCGACCTACGGGACCGCAGCGCGGCGTGGCGGAAGACAGGCTGGAAGACGTTTGATCCCGCGAACCAGCCTTACGGGCCGGATGAGGTTCGTAAAGAGCGGGAGCTCTATGGCCACAGCGCGATGATGCGTTAACTCATTAAAAACGGCCCGCAGCTGCGGGCCGTTACCTCGCATCAACGGAGCGCTTACCTTACGATTGTCCGATAGACAGGGAGGGCAAAACAGCCGTCGTAGTGCTTCGATCGCCCGGCCTGCAGCCGCTTCGATAGGCTTCGTCGGGCATGCGTGGAATCACTTGTGCTTTCTCGTTCGCCGTTCTGCTTCGTCGGCCAGCTTGCACCATTCGGCAGCGGCCCGCAGCGATGCCTCCCTGCCGAGTGGGCTGATCGCCTGCTCCGCTCTTCGGCGGCATTCCTCTGCCATCTCAAGAAACTTGCCTGCCCCGTCTGTGCTCATGCAAATGCAATATGAGCCGCGGCCGGACAGAACATCCACCAGCCGCACTGCCCCCGCAAACCGCCGAGTCTCCAGAGCTGGCGCCGCCACGGGAAACTAACGCCCCAGCCGCCGCACCACGCGCTTGCGGCTCGAACCGACCTTCTTCACGGCTTTTTTGACCGCGGCTTTTGATCGGCCCGTCTTTTTCGCCGTGTACCTGACTTCGTGATCCTGCCCGCCAGCTACGCGCGCGCGGTCCTGCTTGCGGCCGCGGCTGGTCCGCTGCTTTGCCTTCGCCATTGCACCCTCGGGATTAGGTTGGACCTGAAGCAACGCACCGGAGTGAAACGGAGTTCCCGGCACCGCGGAACGAATTCCCGCCAAACTGGCTTGAATCGCCGGGGCCCAGAATGGGCTTTTGTAATGCGTACATCCCCCTCGATTGTGCCGAGAGATGAAGACGTCTACCTGGTCGAAGACGATCTAGGCCGACATGGCATGGTCTGGATCGAGGCCAATTCCAACGCTACCGATCTTGAGACCATACTATCGGATATGCTGTCCAGACAGTATAGCAACCCCGTTCGAGTGGTCGCTTTCAATGTTTCGGAAGGCTGGTCGAGGGACGTCTCCGAAGACGTCGCGATCGAGATACGGCGACGCTGCGATCTGCAGGGCGACCCAATTCCGTCTTGGCTTGAGGAGTTCGTAGAGCGGAAGACACGGGCGACCTGACGGACTCCCCTTTCGGCCTCGCATGCCTATCTAATTAGGATGCTGAAAAAGCCATTCGAGCCCTGCATCCCGACGCGAGCAACTAGGGTTCCGGCCGGGCCAGACTGGCTCCACGAAATTAAATATGACGGCTACCGGCTCATTGTCCAAAGGGACGGCAAGCAGGTTCGGCTATTCACCCGCGGCGGCCATGATTGGACAAAGAGATACCCGCTGATCGTGGATACCGCACTCCGGAATAAATCGAGCTCTTTTGTCATTGACGGCGAAGCCGTGCTGCTTGGCGTCGACGGCGTGTCCGATTTCGACGGACTGCACTCCCGAAAATACGATGACGAGGCGCAGCTTTACGCCTTCGACATCCTGGCGCTCGGCGGCGACGACCTCCGCGCCCTGCCCTTGTCGATGCGCAAGGCCAACCTTGCCCGGCTGCTGCGAGGCCGGCCGGACGGCATCTTCCAGGCCCCGCTTGAGCAAGGCGAGATCGGCCCCGACCTATTCCGGAAAGCGGCTTGAGGGATTGGTGTCAAAGCACGGTGAGCGAGCCTACCGACCTGGCCCCTCTCCGAACTGGCTGAAGATCAAGAATCCGAAGCATCCGGCGATGAAGCGGGGCGAGGAGTGGAATGGCCGGGGTAAACGAACCAAGGTGCAGCCATGACCCTCCACCAGCGCGGCGGATTCACAGTGGCCTACATGGCTGTGCTGGCGCTGGTTATGCTTGTGATGTGGTGGTGAAATGAAAACCCAGCCATATGCGCATCGTCGAGAGGCAGGCCGGATGTTATTAATTTACAATCAACTCTGATTTGTGCAGCTTATGAAGCTCGTTAGCTCCGCTCCTTCGAGGAGATAGCAAATGAAAGCGGTTTTGTCTTACCAGGAATGGCCTGAAGGATCGGGCTCCGGGACTTTCATTGTTGAATGGGCGGAGTCCGTTCCGGATTCGACAATCTCAGCTAACCAGGACGGCACACCATTTCGCACAGTTCAGTCAGTCATCCGGAACTGGGAGGAGGAGCATCGATATTCTAGCCCGCAGGAGCGAAGCGAGTTAGTTGCGCGGCTTAACCAGCACGGCGCGGATATACCGACCTGAGCGGCCCCGCCCCTCAAAAATGACCCCAGAACAGCCGCGTCAGAAAGCCGTACATCGCCCACGGTTCAATCGGTGCCGGCCAATCACCTGGAACCAGTGGCTTGCTGTCATCGTCCCGGCCGAGCCGTGAGCACTCGGGACACCTCGGTGCCCCAGAACGGATGTGCAGCCAATGAGTGCTTCGCGACCATGTCGATCCGTCTGCTTGTAAACTCGGCAATGACGGAGAAAAATTCTATCGGTGACCTGATCGTCGCAAGCCTTTGGCCGAATTCAAGACTAAATTGCATGTTGGCTTGTGCGATTTCTAGAAGCTTCGCCTGATAAGCCTGCATATTCGCCGTCGCTAAAGAAAAACTAATCCCTTTCGTTGAATCGCTGATTCTCATTTTCTGACTGAGGTCATCTTGTAAGGCACCCACCCGATTCTCTACGAGGGAGGCCATTTGTTTTGAATCGTCTTGAAACTTACGAGGCAGTGCAGTCGCCCCTGTCGCAGCAGATCGCAGAACGTTTTCTTCCAAGCTTCTAACAACATCCTGCTTGTTCCGCTGAGCCCGCGCGGTTATTTTCGGGCTGCGGGCACGCTTTGACGCTTTTGTCGGTTTATGTTTACTCATCTTACGCTCCAAGGAAATTAGGTGGGTCGACCACAACTTTCATTTCTGAAAGACAACATGCTTTTCGACCCAGCGTTCCAAAGATAGGAGTGGAACATCCGAGAGACCGAAAGCCGCGCCACCCGCAAGGGCCGACAGTCGGCACGGTCTTTTAAGGCGCTAGGATTAAATGCAATGAACACCCCGACGCCATTAGGTTAGTAGCTCCGGTGGGGCGTCGAGGTCGAAATTAGGAGGCCTGCGCCATGGGATTTCGGAATATTGCGTTCTTGATTATTGCGACGTTCGGGAGGAGCGTGACCGGTGACGCGCTTGAGGGTTTAAGCATCGGGAGCGAGCGAAACGGCGCGTCTGCGCGGTAAGCGTAATTCTGCGAAGAGAACGATTCGTCCTCTGCTTCGTTCTAACGTGATGAGGCGTTACTATTTCGACTGGCGAGAGGGAGACGAGATCTTTCCCGATGAGGAAGGTCTGGAACTGTCGATCATCGAGGAGGTGCAAGGGGAAGCGGCTCGCACTATGGCTGACTTGATGCGGGATGCCATCCACCAAGAAGAGGATGTGGGCTACCCGATGGCGATTGAAGTCCGCGACGACGAGGGGCCGGTGCTACAGCTCAAATTCACGTTTGAGCCCGGGCGCCGGAAGTAAGGCCCCCGTATCGACCGCAGCCCCGGCCAACGCCCAGCAGGTTGCGTGGAATGAACGAGGCCAAAGTATAAGGAACGGGACGCGAACGGTGCAGCGAAAGCACCCGACAGTGCGTGAACCGCAATCGTCTTCGAATGACCCACCCATAGGAATGTGGGCACGATTGGGGCTTTATGATTACGCACGAGCAGCTGCTTGCGGCCGTCAGAACAATAAGTTGCGACCTCGCCAGTCGGCTGGCTGAGGTAATTCACCTGCGAGACCGGCTCAGAAAAGCGCAGCTTTTGACTTTGAGACCAACGCGGATCGGCCCGAAAAAGCGCCCCGCCCCTAGGAGAACGGCAAACAAACTGAGCCGCTCCCTGCAGGCTCGTCGAAGAACTGGGTGGTCAAGAACCCGAAGCACCCGGCCATGAAGCGGGTCAAAGAAGCGTTTTCTTGAAGCGCGCACGTTAGGGGCTCAGTGGGGCGTCGAGGCCTTCGCCATGAGATTTCGCAAAATAGCGTTCTTGATTATTGTTGCGACCCTCGCTTGCGGCTCTGCCGCACTCGCCGGGGGCGGTAGTCGTGGCAACCAAGGTGTGGCCGGCGCCGCCGGAGCAAACCGCTCTAATGGTGCCAAAAACTTCTTCATCGTCCGCGCGCCGCTTCCAATACGGAAGGCTCCTGCGTCTACCGGCACCGCTCGCTTCGGCACGTCAAGATCCCAGGCCGACTCACGGATGGACAGCAGATTTTAATGCAGGGCGGCGACGACGGCGCACATGTCGCCGACGTGCGTACAGTCAGCCTTAGCCCGCCGATGGCCCGGTGTTACAGGTCAAGTTCACGTTGAGATCGAAAAGGCTAGCCCCGGGGGCCGAAGCACCCGGCGATGAAGCGGGTGAAGGAAACCTTCCGGAAGTAAGAAGCCGGCCACCGCGATCGGGCCACAGGCGAAACCCGTCAGACGGCGTTCCACCCTTTTGGAAACGGAATAAACGGCCAAGCTATTTGATTGTCGTTTGCTGCCTTCGACGGAACGAAGGAAAGCGCGTCCTTTCCCAAAACTACTAGCCTAGATACAACGGTCATCCCGACGGTATGCACTTGATCGAACTTGGCTTCACACACACACTCACCATACATTATAAGCCCAGCCGACTTGGTCGTTACGCTGGTCTGCGACCTATTTTCAAGGCAACAAGCCGTTACCTTCGCCGCGGCCCGTCGTCAAATTGGGTGAAGGTCAAGAACCCGAAGCACCCAGCCATGAACCCTAATTCTGGGTAGTGGCCCGTGGCCGTTCAATTCTAGCGCGAGCGGTCCTTTGACCTTTTGTGATTGTGGGTGATTTGAGTGTCACAGGCAGCGGTGACATACGGTTCAGCATGAACTGGCACGGAACCACGATGCATGCGCTCGCTGTGGGCGGCGCGATCTCCGCTTCCCGCGGCACGACTTCTTAGGGCATGTCGACACGCGACCCCCGTTCTGCAGCGCCCCACGCCAGCGAGCGGTTGCCGCCCAGCCGTGGGCTACCGGCAATGCCCCTGCAATTCCACCGTGTCGTCGAGAATCTGGAAATATGGAGCGCAAACAGCGATAGCTATTCTTTCGTGATCACCCACGAAAGCCCCGCCGGTCCCGGCTTTCACGGACGCGCCGGTTATATGGCGTCATGGCGTCCGGTTTTTGGAGGCGGTGGCGCAATAAGGATCGCAGGTTCGCCATTTAAAACGTTCGACGAGGCCGAAGCCACCTGCAATGCGATGCTAAAACACCTGATGAGCGAAAATTGACGCGATAGCCCAGCAAGCTTCGTCCAGCCCGAATTTCATCCCTCGACGCCTTCCCCGCCCCACCCCTGCTTTCCACTCGCCTTGTGGTCAAGATCAAGAACCCGAAGCACCCGGCGATGAAGCGGCATCATCACGGAACAAACGTGCAATTGCTCATCTAATGCTCAATCGCTGCACACGTTAGGCATGGACGTGGCGGCCGTCTAGTGTGTCCAATCAAGCCGTTGCTGATGCTGATTCTTCAGCGCGGCAGTTCGAGCGGTGGGGTGGCGCGAGAGGCGGGATGCAGGCGGCTCACCATCTAGGTGGGTCGCCTGCAGCTCAGCCAGAAGCGCCTTCAAAAATGATCCCAAAACAACCACGTCAGAACTGCCGGTTAGGGGCATGCATGGCCCGCTAAGGCCTGTCCCCAGGCCGTGCTTGCTTAGGCGGCTCTAGGCCCCCGAGCCGGGACCGTCATTTTTGTGCAGAAAACGAAAAAGACCGCGCCATTGGCGACGCGGCCATTTAGTTGGGACGAACCAGGCCGGGGGGTCATTCCGGCCTTGCACCGCCAAGAAAAGCGGGAGCTTGGCGGATCGCCTAGGACGCCTACCTGCGCCCGAATCATTCTTCTATGATAACGGGGACGACGCCGGCGCGCAGCATCCCAAGCACCCTCGCCAGCGTCGATCGGCGCCGCCGGACGCTTTACTAGACCACTAATCACCAATTCGCTCATGGCGAGACGGTTCTAAACAGAAAAAGGACAAGCGCCGCCAAAGCGACGGCAGCGATTACATCCCAATAAAGCAAGATCCGACGGCCCCTCATGCCGGAAAGGTAACATGGCAGGCAGCTACAATCGATAGTTGATTGGGTGAGTTTGCTATTTAATGCCGCGATCCCGGACACTCCGGTGATGGGTGTCCCCAGGACGCCTGGGCGCGTCCAGAGTGGAGCGCGGCTCTCTTGCACGTAGCCTGAGTGATGCAGGCACGCGGTCGCGCACTCGCGAGAGCGCCAAAAGCGGATCGCCGAAGTTGTGATTTGATAGCTCGTAAGGGGTCAGGTATCGGCCGCCGCGGGCTGGGAATGAAATGCGATACCTACGGACTCTCTGTTGCCTCGGCGTCGCCGCCGCAGGTCTCTATTGGTTTGTGACTCAACAGAATATCTTTCTGTCGTTTCTCTCAATGCTACTTTGCGCGGCCGCGCTGTGCATTGGCTTTCATCGTCAGATGAACCGATTGATGTAATGCTCGCTTCTGGAGGCCGTCAGACACTCCATCGTCCCGAAGGCGCGATCCGGAAGTAGAATTCCGCCAATCACGCGACCGTGCGAAAGTTATATAGAACTCCACATTGCACAGGCGCTGCAGCGCTTAGGACTGTAAAGACCTAAACGTGATGCTCGGCCGAAAGCGGATGAAACCCGAAGCACCCGGGCCGCTTGGTCCGTGATGACATGCGCCAACTGGGGTACTTCAGGTGGCGTCAATACTTTTCGCGGCTTTTTGGAGCAGCAATGTTATCGTTGTCGGGATCAACGTTGCCTTGACCCGATGGATTTGCCGCGTCGCCTTTCTTGGCACCGCGAAAAACTCGTTCGTGATTGCTGCGCAGGCGTCCATCACTTTTCCAAACATCCGTCGCCGTCAGAACATAGGATTTGCGCAAAGCGCGTCCAATAGTGCATTTCTTATGGGGCGACCTCGTTGAGCGGAACAGGCTCTTCCCAGTTCGGCGGGTCGTCGCCCGGTATCGGCGGCTTCATCGCTAGATATAGCGCGCAACAGGAGTAATCATGAAGCTGAATTCGACACAGGTGAAAAAGACCTTGAGCCAATTCGAGGCTAAGGTTCTTCCCGACGATCATCCGGCGGTTCCTAAACTGCATAGCATGTTTGGGGATCATACGTTCTTTATCGATGACAGGGGCCTTAACGTCCTGGAGCCTGCCGAAAAGCTGGAAACGGAAGTTCGAACCGGGGAAGTGGTAAGCCTTGCCAGTTGGAGTGATTCGCAGACACTGAGGCCCCACGATCCGGAACCGACAGGCCGCGTCATCGTCTTGGAGACCGTAGACTAAAGCCTCTACCGCTATGCGCTGCGTAAGATAGCGTCGCGAGGCGCCAATCTTTGCGTCAGCATCCCGTATCCCTGCGTCCAAACCCGGACGCAGGGAGGATTGCGCAATCGGTGAAGTCCCTTGGCCGCGGAAAAGACGACTGCTTTTAATTTCTTCGCAACAGGCGAACGCAATCAATGCGCTTACCTGTTTTTCTTTGAACTGCGAGCGAAGGTGTTGACAAGGTGTTGACGCGGCCTTGGCTCGCGCCAAGGAGTTCGGACTCGCGACGTGCTCGATATTAGCAAGGCGTGGGCGACGACGGGTAACCCTGAAGATACTTGCTCAGACTGAGTTCTCTGGGGAGTTTGCGAAGGTGATCCTTCGTCTGGAACCGCTGCCGTGTAGGTAGTGGGTCAACTCGATTGTGGCAGAGTTCGGGCTGGAAAATCGACGATCCGAAGCGCATATTCCGGGGATGGCGACAATTGTGCAATGCAATTGCGGCGCCGAGTACAGACGCACGGAAGAGAAGTTCTTGGTACCGCATACGGGTGACGCGGTCTGCACGGTCTGCGGAGCTGCTCTAGAATCGTGGCAGCAAAGCACCCACGTTCCCAGATACGAACTTATTGAACGTCCAGAGAGAAAGGCGGAATGACGTTAGCCCAGTGGGCCTAATTTGGTTCCGGCAGAAAGTTAATATTGAAAGTTCTGGCACTTCTCAGGATCAGGGCGCACACTTTGTCATCGCCGCTCGGTCTCGTGGCAGTCATCGGTGATGAGAACGCCGGTCGCGCTCCCGCCAATCCTCAAATGGATGGAGCAGCGTATGCCAGAGCGTCGCCGTTTCACACAAACTACCTCCCTTGAAGAAAGCCTTGCAAAGGAAGCGACGCAGTTACGCAGGCAGGCTCAAGGCACTACGCATCCGGGAGGAGCGCAAACATGACCCCACACGTCCCCGAGGAATTTTCCACCAGGTTGATCGACTGGAGTTCCTTCGTGATCATGGGCAACACAATGCCGCCCCGAGATCCTGATGAAGACGAAGCGGACGAAGAGGAAGAGGAAGAGGACCGCGCCGACGAACCGCCGGTCGTGCGCGAGCCGGACGAAGACTAAAGCATGTACGATGGAGCGCTTTGTCCACAACGCAAACATCGAGCATTATCGACGGCTGATTTAGCCCGGCTATGCTAGGCGGGATTGGACCAATGACAGATTTTGAACCAAAGGAATTTGTACTCGTAGGCGTCGTCATGAAGCGACGTTTCCGGCGAACAGACGGAAGGCCTATTTTGTCTTTTCGAAAATAGAAGTGACGGGCGGACGAAGACGCCAATCCATGTTCATGCGGATGACGACGAGACGGTCTATGTCGTCGAAGGACAGTTGACCGCAGTTGTGGATGGCGAGGCCCGAACGCTCTCGCCAGGCGAGAGCATCTTTTTAAAGCGCGGCATCCCGCACCAGCTCATGAACCCTGGCAATCAGCCCGCTCGCTACATCCTGATAGGCACGCCGAGTGTGTTCGAGCAGTTTCTCGCCGAAGGTGGCCGTGAACTCCAGAAGGGAGAGGTGGCCGGGCCGCCGACACCTGCAGATATCGAGCGACTCAAAGCAGCCGCGCCGAGGTTTGAGATTACGCTAATGCACGACTGGCCAGCACGAGAGTAAATGACTTCGTGATAGCGGTTCGGGACCGGCCATTAAAGCCAGTCTGGAGGCGAGGCGCTTACGAAGCACGACGAAGTGCAGATCGTCGCGCTTGGGTACGCCGAACCGATGCTGTCGGAGTGACCGCGGCGACCGCCGTGCGCATATGCCGCGCCATGGGCTGGGCTGGATGTTATAGCCAATGGTCGATCATGTAGGGGCGATACGAAAGCTCTTGCCAGTCCGTCAGGTACCGAAGCTGATTGCCGTCGGCTTCGATCCACTTACCGTTTTCAAAACGCGCAATGGCGTAGTGCCGCCGCCATCCTTCTATTCCAAAATCCCATCCGCGCACCTTGATCCATGTACGGTCCGTTGGAGCGCTGTCTATTGGGTTCCATTCAGGCATCTTTGCGCACCCATTGCCGATGCCCGCGGGTTACAATCGACTTCCGAAATTGCGTTTGTTACGTCAGTAACGTTCCTTAAATCACAACTCGGTTTCACGTTGCCGGAGTCGAACTACGACTGTAACCTTTATGCGATATTTGCCGGTGACAATCCCGCCGACAGCCAAATTAGGCTGCTCATTCAATCGTCTTTGCTGAATTTGAGCTTCCGGCGGGAAGCTGCGGTTTCCCGTTCGCGCAGCGATCCAAGTACGTAATTGTTGAAGCGCCGCCCTTTGCGACGGCACAGTTCATGAAAGAAACCTGCGATGCGCTGTTGGTGTTCGGCGACCGCCCGCCTATAAGTCCTGGGCGAAAAACAACGTGAGAATCACAAGCATGAAGAATCTCGGTATCGTCCTGGCGTCGCTAATCGCGATTTCGTCTGTCGCCCCAACTATCGCTGAAGCCCGCGACATTCGTCGGGACAAACACGTCGAAAGACGTCACCACGACGACCACCACCACAAGAAGCCATCGCTGCTCCGAAAGATTCTGCACTGATCGAATGGCCCCCTAGTGGGGCCATTTCTTTAGTGCGCCCATGCAGTTGAGAAATGCTGCGTGGCACATAACGTAAATAATGTCCCGCGAACGCGTTAGATTCTTGTGGCTTAAAGCAAATTACCACCTAAGATTGATCCTAGGGCCACACAGGATGGAGAGCGTTATGCAAGAGACAGAAATCGGTTGGATCGCAGCAATTATTGTGGGTGGGCTGGCAGGATGGCTGGCGGAAATGTTCATGAAGTCCGGCACCGGCATTCTGATGAATATTGTCCTTGGAATCGTCGGTGCGGCACTGGCCAGTTGGCTATTTGGCCTTTTAGGCATCGGCTTTGGCGGCTGGATCGGCTATTTGGTCGCTGGCTTTATCGGCGCCTGCATCATCATTGCCATATCGCGGGCGATCAGAGGGCGAACTGTTTAATCCAGTAAGTCGGTCAATTGAGGTAGCAAAAATTCGGGAAGTTCAGCCCAACCCGTTTTAGGGTTTTCCTTCTCAATAAAACGCCTTCGGGTCGAACCCGTGGATCTTGCAGACCTGCGCGGCAAACTTTCGGAACGCGGCGTTATGCACGGCGGTCCCACCACTCTTGGGCGCCCCAAACATGATCGCGATGACGGCACGCCGCAGATGAGGAACTTAATCACTCGACCGACACCCGCGCTGTGCCGCCCATGCCCAAGGCGACGGCCCCTGCCCGGCCCAGATCCACGCAGCGGCCGCTGCGATCGTTTCGCCGAAATCGTGAGCGGCTGTCGCCTGTCGCTCTTCGACCTCTGCTCTGGATTCCTTGATCTCGGCCATCAGCCTCGTCTCAACGGCTTGGAGGTTTTTCGATAGATTCCAACCTCCGCCGAACATGCGTTGCCCCAAATTCAAGGCCAGCGCGACGCCCGCGAAGATCACAGCCAATGTCGAATGGTCCATTCTCAGTATTCCCAGCCTGTTAACTATTTTCCCGCTAGGAACATTCCCAGCCTTCTTGACGCGCCGCACGCGTTGAGGAGGTTAGGCCTGCCGTTGCGTTGCAACCGCTGCGGCGGGCCGTCCCGTTACTTGCCGTGTCGAAGATCGTCGTACCAGGCGATCAATCTCTTGCCGCACTTCGCCATGACGACGTTGCGGACCCGGTCCTGCTTCCAAAGCGATTCAACGTCGGCAATGGTCAGGGCGCGATCAGGGATGACAACCGTGCTCTTGCGAAAGCACGTCTGAATATCCGCTGGTGCGGGAGGCAGGTCGCTTGGCCCGGTGCTACCGGATGTCTCGCACCCGGCGAGCGCTATCGATGTCAAGGCAAGCGCCAGTATTGGCAGGCGTTTCATTGGCTTTGCTTTCCAGTTGTGCGATTTTGTCGGCGTCTTCCTGAGCACGCTTGGCGTCAGCCTCGGAGGCTCGGTTCATTCGGTCGAGTTGGTCTTGCAGCTGCTTGGTTTGAGCGGCCACGACTTCGGCCACTTTTGCGTTGTAGCCGGCAGTCCAGAGCGCCTGCCCGCCGAAGTAGACCGCCAGCACCGCCACGGCAGCGGCGGCCACCTTCCAATTTTTCAGGAGCCACGCGACCGCGCCGAGCACCACGACCACAAGAACGATCGCAACGACCGCAAGCCAGTTGTTCGAGAGGAACGAAAGCACGGCCATCAGTTCAGCCTCCCGACGTTGTAGTCTTTGGCTGAAGCCTGTGCGGCGCGGGTCGAGAAGTACCAGACGACCGCGGCCACGAGCCCGACAATCAAGAACCAGACTTCAGGCGGGATTTTCGAGAATGCCGAATGGACAACCGCCAGCTTTTCTTGGGCAGTCTGGAAGTAGCCGCTCAGGCTCGAGCCGGTGAAGCCGAGGGCAGCGAACCCGGTTGCGACCTTCGCGCAGAACCGTTGCCAGAGATTGAGCCGGACGGACTCAACCTTCGGGGCAATGTCCTTTGCCGTCGCGTTGGCCCGCGAGTTGGCGATCGGCCGGGTCCAGCCCTCGGAAACCGCCCGGCTGATTTCCGTGACGACAGCCGGCGTGACCGTGCCGTCGGCTGCCCGCGATCGTTCATGAAGGCGGTGATGGCGCCGCGGGTCTTGCCGCCCCAATAGCCGTCGATATCGCCGAGCTCGTGATAGCCGAGCCCGTCGAGCTTCCGCTGCAAGACCTCCACGTCCAGGCTGTAGGCAGCCACTGTCGGCTGTACGTTCAGCGGCGCGTCGTGGCTGTCAACGTCCTCGAGCTCGTCAGTCCCAGATCTCGTTCAGCGCGGCGAGCATCGCCGGCGCCGCCTTGCGGTGAAACTGGATCGCCTTGACCCGTTTCCCCTCGTAGTACATCGCGAACGGCGGGGTTATCGGCACCATCTGAGCGGCAATCTCGCCCCTCCCCGGGTCGCCATAGAAGGCATTCCGAGCGGTCTGATTGTCTTTTGGCCACGTCGTCATTTCAGACCTCCAGACGCGTCAAAGCGCCCGCAGAAGCTGCGGTGTTCATGAGGTTTTCTCCGTTGGGGTGGGCTGGACTTTGGAGTAAGGCGGCGGGACGACGGCCGCAGGAAGAATTAGAACGCCGCAATTAACAGCAAATCGCGCCTACTCGCTTTGCTGCGTACCTGGGATCGGCTAGGACGCTTCGGTCGTTTCGGATGTCTCTCTGCCCAGGTCGATTTCCGACGATAGGGATCGCTGCGCCTCGCAGCGCCCCCATCCGCCCCCTCACCTCGGCAGAGTGACGACGCTCCCCTGTGTGGCGATAAATGCAACTTGCATGCGTTTCGACACCGTAAGGACGCCCCAGGTCATCAAACACGCGACCAGCACCAACGCGGTCACTATCGCGGCCAATTTCAGGTTGGAGAGGTTTTCAAGCATCGACGAGCCTCGTCCGGCTGTGATGCTGAGCGACCAGTAAAGCCCTAGCCGGGCTGCGGCGCAAGGCAACAAAGTTGCCGGCGCGACGGGAAGTTCTCCGGACGTCTCGGGCCTTGTTTTGCCTGCCCATCGGCGCCATTGCATTCAGGGCTTGACGGGCTGTCCAGCACCAGATTTGCCCTTGGGCGCTTGGCGGTCGCGCGTGGCGGATAGCGCCTCCTTTAGCTTCACCTGATCCTCGGCCGTCATGGCAGGTTTCTCGGGCCTCCGCGGCGTATCTCCCAAGGACAGATAACCCGCCTTCGGACGAACCGGCTCCTCAGCGAGTGCACCCAGTGATCCAAGTGAGACGACTGACACCAGTATCGCTGACGCAGCCAACGCAATGAATCTTTCGCCGTTTGACATCTACGATCCAAACACTCGGCGCAGCCCCAGTAAGGATAATCCGTCAAATATGACCATTTAGGGCCGCTTAAGGCGGGGCCGAAGCCCTGCCAGAATTGGCCCATCCCGACTCTAGGAAGGGTGAGGGTTTGGTCGCTTCAGGCTGGTCAATCCCACATCACCGCATTGGCGGCTGCGCACGACTTGGCGCTGGCACAAGTCCGAGCGCAGCATATCGATGACGGCGCGGACGCGCTTCTCAAAAAGAACGCGCCATTGGCGACGGGTCCCAGTCATAGGGAGCGCCGGCAAGGTAATCGATTCGCGGCAGCTTTACGTGTCGTAGTTTATATGCTCGGACTTGTGCCAGCGTCGTCCGCGCCGTCATCGGTATGCTGTGATCCCGCGGATAATCCCTCCCCTGACTCTAAGGAGTCCGTTGGTGAGGGTTTGGTTTTCAGGCTGCTGTGGTCGGCTGCTCCTTCTAAGTTGCGCCACTAATCGGTTTGACGCCCACCCAAACGTAAAAGCGGTGATCTCAGAAAAAAGTAGTCATGGCACATTCACCGCCGGCAACGGACCACTGGGTCGTTGCATGAAATGAGGTTGCCTTCCCATCAGCGAGAGCGCCACGACAACAATAATGACGATCACGAAGCCACGCATCCCTAAGTACATAGTTCAGGATTCGACCGGGAAAATGAAGCGTTGATAGTTTCGATATCTGAAAAGCCCGCCGGCTTGGACCGGCGGGCCAACGCAGAATTACTGCTCTCAACCAACCCTTAGATTTTCCGCGGATGTTTTTCCGCGGTTCTCCATCTCTTCGAAGCTCACCTTAGCACCCTCGTTGAGGCTGCTCAGACCAGCTCTTTCCACGGCCGAGATGTGGACGAAGACATCTTTGCCGCCCTTGTCAGGTTGAATAAATCCGTATCCTTTAGTCGCGTTGAACCACTTCACAGTACCTGTCGCCACTTGGGTATCTCCTTCAGAAAACTGATCAAGCAAACGTGATTTGTCTGACACATTGTGGCAACTCGGTGGCCAAAAAACGTCGCTATTACGATGCAGCGACGGCTGCGTGGAAGATTAGCGGACGGTTAAACGACAGACTCCCAAGTTTAGAAGCTCAGATAAAACTCTAGAGCAATACCGAATGCAGCTATCTTCGCGGATCACCCACCAGAGTCTCCAAAAGTTCCCCATGTTCGAAGATGACGGCGACTTGGCCTCCCTAGCCGAAGCACTGGTTCGATCCGGCAACTACCGCGTTCTTCGGCGCCTCGTGCCCCGGGCGATGTCGATCCCATCCACCGATCAGGTCTGCCGAACGGGCGTCATCCTCGATGTGGAGACCACCGGCCTCGACCAGCAAAAGGACGAGATTATCGAGCTCGGGATGGTCAAGTTCGACTATCTGCCCGACGGCAGCATCACAGGCCTGAGGGACGTCTTCACGTCGTTCAACGAGCCGACTATTCCCGTTCCGCCGGAGGTCACCGCCCTCACCGGCATCACGGACGAGATGGTTGCAGGACGGCGCATCGACAAGACGGCGGTCTCGGCATTCGTGGCGGACGCGGTCATCGTCATCGCGCACAATGCAGGCTTCGACCGAAAATTTGCCGAGCGCTATTGGCCGGTCTTCGAGCGCAAGGCCTGGAGCTGCTCGGCAACCGAGATCGAATGGCGAAAGCACGGCTTCGAAGGGTCGCGCTTGGGCTATCTCCTGAACGGCGCAGGCTTCTTCCACCAGGCTCATAGGGCGGTCGACGATTGTCACGCGTTGCTTGAAATCCTCGCGCTCGAATTGCCGACGATAGGCGCCCCGGCGCTTGCCGCCCTGCTCGAGCAAGCCCGCAAGAAGACGACGAGGGTCTGGGCAGAGCAGTCGCCGTTCGACCTCAAGGACGTTCTCAAGCGGCGCGGTTACCGATGGTGCGACGGAAGCGATGGCCGGCCACGATCATGGTACATCGACGTGAGCGAAGACCGCCTGGAAGACGAAATCGCGTTCCTCAAGACTGAGATCTATCTCTCCGAAGTGGAGCCGCGGTTGCAGACCTTGACGGCACTTAGCCGATTTTCCATCAGAGCATAGACCGCGAGACCTCGCGATCTATGTCGACCCCCGATGTCAGAACACATCGTCGACCCGTCCTATTTCATCACGCGGCCTTGGCTGTCTTCTCCGGTCCTGCCTGCTCCATGGCACGCATGTAGAGATCGAGCATGCTCTCGCGCTCGTCGCGCTCTTCCTGATCCTGCTTCCGGAGTTTGATAATCTCTTTCAGGATCTTGACGTCGAACCCTTCGCCTTTGGCCTCCGCAAACACTTCTTTTTTTTGCTCGCTTAACTCGAGCATTTCGGTGTCTAGATTTTCAATCCGCTCGACGAACGCGCGAATTTTGCCGCCGGGAATGGTGACGTCAGACATGGTGCCTCCCTAATCAATGGAAACGCGAAAATGCCCGCGAAGATATGACCAATTTGTTAACCGAACGAGCCAAGCCGAAAGGTGATTAACGGCGGTCCGGCACTCATGGTGCGACGCCCATCGAAAGAGAACCATCCGGGCCACGCCACGGTTCCAATGGCCCTTGCGGCAACCTTCCCGGCAGCACGGAGATTTTTTTGCATTTACGATGCCATCGCCTTCATCGGATTCGTCTGCCTCGTGTTCGTGTCTCTCGTCGCCCTGGAGAGGGTGTTGGGATGACCGATCGCTGGACAGCGGGGCCTTGAATGTATGCTCTGCAAGGACGAAGGCTGGCTGTGCTATGCGGCCTCGCTTCGCGGTCACTTCAAAAAATGACGGAGCGTCAATCGAACCCAAACGATGGAGATGAAGCCCAATGACAAATGCAGCGCACGAAACCCCGATCACGCACCCCGAAGAGATGCAAGCGGGTTTCGATCTGCTCATAGGCAAGAACATCAAACTGAAGGGTAGCGCGCGCCTTACACCCGCCGGCATCGTGACAGGCGGGATTGTGACCGTAGCGATCCTACTGGCGATGACAGGTCTTGTCCGGGCAGCTCGGCGGTGACACCTGTTCAACCGTCGTCAACACCCGCGGCAAACCTCTTTGATCCTGCGATCCAGAGCAAGGTCCGCCGGATCGCGGCTCGTCTCGACTTGCTGAAGGCGAAATGACAACGAAACCGGTGGTCATTCTCGTCGCAATCTTCCTTCCAGGAATTGCTTTCGCACAGTTAGCACCCACTCCGCCTCTAGCGCAGCCGGTAGCATCATCTTGAAGCGTGATGGGCCGGCCCCGCGAACACCGGTTAGAACAGCTTTTATCTGTCGTCTGCCGGTTTTCGTGTCCAATTTGCGAACGATCCGGCGGGTCAAAAAGCGCTGCGCGCGCTGCCGGCGCACCGCTTCGTGGTAAGCGGGGTTGGCGAAGCCGAGCGTTATTCTTATGCCGAACCTCAGCGTTGCGTCTGCATCTTTGTCGGCACAGGCGTATAACAGATATCTCGAGATCCTCAGCCATCCGCTAAAGCCGACCGACGACGTCGCTCCTGATTACAAGACCCAGGCCGGCGTGTTGTTGAGCGGCCAGCCGTTGCGACAGAGCACGCGCGGCGATCCCACTACGCGATCGGACTATCTGAGCACTCTTTACCCTCATTATTGAGCGCGGCCGAGGCTCTCAGGCAACCCTTAAAGGAAGCCGCATGTGCAGTCTTTACAGCATCACCACGAACCAAGCCGCGATAATCGCGCTATTCCGAGTCATGGCGTACTGCCCGACAGCGTCGCTTGAATGCTCGTCGCGGCATCGCCTTCCGTCGCGCCGTTCCTTGCCGATGGGCTTGAACTGGTGCCGGGCTGGCGGCACGATGCAGGGCATCGTGTTTCGCCAAGGCGATACGCGCTTCGAAGGCGCCTGAGCGCGCAGGATGCCGTGCGCGCGGCGCTGGCCGATCCCGCCTGCGCTATTTCGGCAGGCCTTCGATTAGCGTGTCACGAATTGGTGACAGCGCGAGTGTGCAGTCCGCAACGCGAGTGAACGCTGAGCAAGCCTCGAAAAGGACGATGTGCAGATGCACAAGGTGGAAAGTCTTGGCGAATTGCGGCAACGGCCACTTTGAGTTCGGTGTCCTTAACAGCCACAATTTGCATCAAGGGGTGCCGGCACTACGCGCGGAAGGAAAACTATCTCTATGAATAAACCGATCAGCTTCTCTGAGTTAAACGAGGCGAAAACAGATTTTTCCAATCTGTATACATCAAACGATCCAAGAGAATATTTCAAATACTTAGGACAACTGGACTATATTATACCGCACCTTGCTCAACCTGTCTTCCGCCAATTGATCCGCGCCCGCCAGAAGCTGCAGGACGGGCCGGTCACAGTGCTTGACCTCGGGTGCTCCTACGCCATTAACGGAGCGCTCATGAAATACGGTCTCGGCTACGAGCCGCTCCGGCAGCGCTACATCGAGCCGGCCTTGCAGTCGCTCAGCAGCGTGGACATGCTTGAGCTCGACCGCGCCTACTATCGGGCCTGGCCCAAAACCCGGAACGTCCGCGTCATCGGCCTCGACATTTCCGAGAATGCGATCCGCTACGCCGAAGGCTGCGGCATTCTCGATGCTGGGCTCGCCATCGATTTGGAAAACCGCGACCCCACGCCTGAAGAAGCCGAGCTGCTTTCCGGTGTTGACATCATCGTCTCGACTGGCTGCGTCGGCTACGTCACCAACAAGACGTTTCAGCGCCTGGCCAAGGTGGTGCGCGGCCGCCGCGCGCCCTGGGTCGCGTCGTTCGTGCTGCGCATGTTTCCCTATGACGAGATCGCCGCCACGCTGGCCGACCGGGGCGTCGTGACCGAGCTCTACGAAGGCGCCACATTCGTGCAGCGCCGCTTTGCCGATCCCGAAGAAATGGAAGCGACCATCCGGGCGGTGGAAGCGCGTGGTCTCGATTCCTACGGCCGCGAAACCGATGGCTTCTACCACGCCAACCTGTTCATCTCGCGTCCACCGGCCGACGTCGAGAGACAGCCGATCCAAAAGCTGATCACCGTGGTCAGCGGTGCAAACAAGCTGTGGAATGTAAGCGCCAACGTCCTCAGCAGTTTCGGGCCGGCGGTCCGCGATCGCGCGCGCCGAGCGATCGGCTAACGCTTGTCCTGACGCTCAGGACTGGCGCCGGCGTGGCGGGTCGGCGGTTTCATCGCTAACCTCGATGGGAGTGCCGCGATCGCGCGTTCGCATTGCACGCTGTGCAATGCCCGAAAGCGTCCGCGTCACTCGGGGGGCTGGTGCTATGTGGCGCGTCACTGCGACGCCATTCTTCGCTGTCCTGTCGAGCGGTCTTGCGACGGTTGGATGGCCGCAGATAGCCGATGCCGCCGAACTGGATGGCACGTGGAGCGTGCTGGTCGTCAATGCGCAGACACGACAAATCCGTGCCATAGGCACGGTTTTCTTTAAGTGGCCGCCCAGACTGTGACCAGGTAATGCCGCCGCGGCCGCGAAGCGGAGGCCCACCCGTCGCCAACATCCGCAACACCTCGTTCCAGTATTGGCGGGCCTGGCTCAACCTGAAAACCGCTGCCTCGTCCCGACCAACAGCTTCGTCGAATATACGCGGGGGGTGCTTCACTGATGTGGATGATGACCGATCGCGCGACCGTGACGTTCATCGCCATCGTGACGCTGATGGTGGCGATGGCGCTATGACACCTCAAGCCCGGCGCGCCTTGCGACCGCCGGGCGTTGGGCAGCCACAGCGAATCGGACGCAAAAAAAGACTGAGGATTCGAGACAGGAGGCTGCATCAGTCGGGGCGCAAAGGCTAGGAGAGGTGCGGCAAAGACCTTCAGCCCTTTGCCGGCGCACCCCACCGGCTCTCATCCCCAGTGTCGAGCCGGTGGGGACGGCCAAGTGCCCGAGGCCTTGCCCATGAGCGAATGGCTGCGCTCGCCCGGTCCACAACCACTCGGATAGACCTTGTGTCTGGACACCGGCTGGCTATGCGAGAACCATCCCGACACGCCCTGGGACGGCGAGCACGCCCGCGGTTTCGCTGTAGATTGATAAGAACGTTCGAGAATTTTCGCTTCCTCATACCAGCCGATGGTAGGATCCGCTGGCACATATTCGAAGGGAAGCGCGAAGCCGTCATGGCAATCGAGGCGGCGGTGTTGCCGTTAATACCGACCCCTAAAGCGTTAGCTGCCTGAGCGCCTGCGTGCTTGCGCGACAGAGACGTCTTCTTCGTAGGAAATCGACACCACCAAGGTCTCGGTGCCAAAGCATTTCTGGCATTCGAAGGTCCGCAAATCGAAACCCGATCGTTCCGGCTCGATGATTCGCAACGCCATCATCTCCCCGCATTTTGAGCAACGAGGATTCTTGATAAGGTCCACGAACACTGCGTATCCCTCAACAGGCAAATGCACCATTAGACGCGCTTTGCGTGAATCCTATGTTCCGAAGGTGACGGTTGTTTGGAAAAGTGATGGACGTCTGCCCATCACGATCGAATCGAATGTGAAATTTGCGCAATGTCTGCCTCGCGCTGGAACTCAATCGGTTGCCAAGGGTTTGGGCTCAACTTAACCTGGGAGTCTTCTCATGCGATCCAAACTTGCAATCTCTGCTCTTGTCGTTACGTCACTCTTCGGCTCGACGCTTATTGCGTCTGCTCAAACCCAACCCGCGCCCGGCCCGTCGAGTGAAGGGAACGTCGGTCCTGGCGCTACCTCTGCCAAGAAAACGAAACACGAAAAAGGCATGACTACAGGGTCGAGCACGCGCAGCGGTGTTAAGAACGGCGGCGCGGCGAATCCAACCGGTGCCGATACCATGGCCGCTCCGAAAAGCGGTAGCAAATATTGACATTCATTCGAGGGATCGATGTACCCTCGATAACAAGGGCCCCGGATTACTCCGGGGCCTTACTTTTTAAGGATGCAAGCTCGCATCGCACATGAACGGAGCGCGGCAAGGCCTCTCCTTCGATTCTTTTCTCGCTATCGGCCACGAAAAAGCGCAACGTTGTAATGCAGCCCCCCTCAACAAGGAGGCCAATCGTGAGTGGCAACATATTCAACACCAACGACACCCACGTCTCTGTTGTGATCGGTCCGGCAATTTTCAACCTTGATGGTCAGAAACTTTATGGCCTCAAGGGCGCCAATGTCTACCGGCTTTCCGGCGAGTTGGTTGGACATCTGAGCGACGCGAGCGTTTCAGACAAGCGGCTTGACCGTATTACCGATCGGCTTTTCCCGCTAAATCGCGCCGCGGGCCAACGTCTCCGGTAATCTAATCGGGACCACAAATGCCAATTGCGCCTACATTTGTAGACATCTCGAGCGGCTGGGCAGTGAACGTCACAATGAATGTCCCGGGCGCCGGCGAAACGTCGCACCTTCTACGTCCGCGTTTCTGACCGTCACACTGCAGAAGATGCGATAAGGCCCCATCTTCGCAGCGCGGCTGATTGAAAATCGAAGCTCGTTTGCGGTTCAATCATCCGCGTTTGACGCGATGAACATACAAGATAGTCAGGTTAGTCAGTGGCCTTTATGCTGACCATGAAATGCACCCTCTGTGAGGACGCCTGGGTATGCGAGGACCACCCCGACGCACCGCAATCGCGGCTGCCAAACGGTGCCAGGGCGGTCGGACTGCCGCCGCGCCAAGCTATTATGCACAGCAATAGCAGCGGCAAAATGTGGGGCAAGTGCTTTGTGCATAAATCATTTGCACACACGATCAATGTCCGTTGTGCGAGTAGAGCGGACTCTTTTCGAACGGCTCACCTCCTCCGAGTTCGACCCTGAAGAGACATCCCCGCGTAGCTACCTTTTCGCTTTGCCCTATCAAGACTTGGCGAGCCCCCGGCGTCTAGTTGGTCTTGTGCAGTTTGCTGAGTTTCCTCATTTGCGTTGCTTGAGCATCGCTTCGAGTTCTTCTTCGAGCGATCGTGGCGAAATGCTGAGCGCGCGAAACCCCGGCAAGTTGTCCGAGGCTGTGGTGTCGATCTGCATAAGCTCGACCTGATTGCGGGTGAGCGGCGGGTGCGGCAAGATTTCAGTGGCGCTGGCAATTAAATCCCACAAGGCAAACGGCGTCCGCATCAGCACCGGACGCAAACCTGTGGTACGGGCAATGGTCCGCAATAGCTCCTCGTATGAATAGACGCGCGGCCCGGCCAGTTCGTAGATAGGATACGGCTTCTTGCTCTGCCGCAAAACTTGTGTAATCGCCGCAGCAACGTCATCCGCGTATGCCGGCTGGAGTCTCGTCCTGCCGTCGCCGAATATCGGATAAGCCGGCAGGACCCGTAGCAGCCTGAGAATTGTCGTGAGAAAGCCGTCGTCCGACGCAAACATGACCGCTGGGCGGATGATGACCACGCCGGGGAATGCGGCCTGCACGGCCGCCTCGCCTTCGCCGCGACTGCGAATATAAGGCGAAGGCGAGGCCGCGTCGGCGCCGATTCCGGATAGGTGAATTAGCCGTTTGGCCCCACCCGCCGCGCTACACTCGCGATCCTAGCGGCCGTTTCGACGTGCACCGAATGGAATGTATCGCTTCCATGCTCGGCGTACAGGCTAATCGCGTTGACCACTCCATCGGCGCCCGCAACGGCGGCCTCTACGGAGCGCTCGTCATGTGCGTCGGCAGCGATCTGTTTGACGTCGTTGCCCTCAGCCTGCCTAGGATGCCGTGAGATGATGCGCACCGTGGCGCCGGACTCGCGCAAATGGCGCGCGACGCGACGGCCAACAAAGCCAGTTCCCCCAAACACGGTTACGCAGCTCATTCCCCGATCGATCCAATGATCCTGGGCGACGCTCTTGATTGAGCCGTTGAGCGCCGTGCGAACTGCCTCAGCGGCCTCAGCTGGCGAACTACCTTTGTTGACATGATGCCCGATAACATCGATCAAAATTTGCGCCGCGGGGCCGACAGTCTGCCACTCTTTCATTGCTTCGTCGATTAACGGCTCAGCCTCTGCGTACAGCTTTTGGGCCTGTTCGATGATCGGCTGCGCTCTAATGAGAAGATCAATCAGCGCCTTGCTCGCCGGGAGCGATTTCTCAATTTGCCTAAGTTGTGCATCGCTGAGACCGGAAGCGTGACCAATGAGGTCAATGAGCCAGTGCTTTAGCATTGTCTACCTTGCTGGTGCCTTTATGCATGCGCTGAACGATGCGTTGCATGCAGCTGAACGCGAACGGCTTGGCGGTCCCCTCTTTAAGCTCGCGAAGGACCATTGGTACGACATGCAGAGCTGTCTCAATTTAAAGGCCTACGAAGAGCCCGCTGCGGAAAACCGGCCATCAGGCTGGAATACCCGGGTCACCTTCTCTATCTCGCCGCCCATGCCCGGACCGCCTTCGACAAAACCCATCGTCAGAAAATATTAGGATCAACCAAGCTGCGGCTTGTCAGTTTATTGATGATCTCATTCATTGCAACACGCGGGGAACCCGTGGCACCCGGTCACCAACCGTGATCGTTCCGGTGATGACCACCACCGAGGCCGTGGTGCCGGCGCGCAGTTTGACGTTGTCCGGAAACTTCTCGATGCGTATTGCTACCGGTATGCGCTGCGGCCATGCTGGGGGGCTGTGGGGGGGCGGCTGGCGACATCCATCGGCGACACGTTTGCCCTAGTCTGTCGCGATCAAATCCGTGCTCGCTTTAGCATCCACTGCCATGCGCCGCCATGGTAGCTGGCGACGACCGGTGTCGTGCCATCGGTCCAAATCACGTCGAGTACTTTGCGTCCGCTGCCGTCCCCATGACGCCTCCACACATCCAGACCATTCGGCCTTTCGTCTTTGGACGGCGTAAAGGCGATGGTCAACGCGTCTGTCCGACAGATCAGCGTCGCGACACCGTCGCGGTCTTCGCTACGGACGCCTTTCGCCTGCACCAGTTGCAGCGCCAGCCGCCACAGCGCCAGTGCTTCTCGATTCGATGTCATGGGCGCAAAACATTTGCACTCTTCGCGGCGGAAACAAGTCGCAAGCGTTCCCACGCAACACAGCAACTCGGAACGGCGCACGCCAAATGGCTACACCACGTCCGCTTCGTCGGTACGACTGGTCTCATCCCTTGCTTTAAGATTGCAGGCGCTCAACACTCAAACTTCCTGTAGAGTGCGTGAGCTGCCATGTTCAATTGGCTTAAGCTGGGTGCCTTCTCATTGCTGATTTCGGTACTATTAACCAGCGCGGTCTTCCTGCCGTCTCTGTTGCTCGCCGACTGAGTTGTCGTTAATGCGTAAGATGATTTTCAGAGGCTATCGCCTGAAACTCCGATAACTCCGCTGCGGCCTGGGTAAGCTTCACGTAGGTTCCGGACTCGTGCATCTGGAGCCAGCCGCGCTCGATCGCCAGGTCCAAGCCGGCCTTGTATTCGTCCGGCGTGCCTTTCTCGCGGAACAGGAAAGGTCCGTTGATCAACTCGATGTAGATCCGGCCATCCTGCACGGCTTCGACGGAATTCGCGATCTCGACCAGCTTGCGGGCTGCGGCCCCCGGATCGGCGTAGGGTCGTTCGGCGGCGAATTTGTTCATGCCTCGGTCCCGATCTTCCTTGTCGACGCCGCTCGCCCGATCTATGCACGCCCGTCACGCGCCCAGCTTCTTCCGCTATCGTCCTCATCAACGCCCTGCCCTTCACGGACAGGAAAGCCTCATGCTGTCTTGAGGAGACGCGATCGGCGACTCGCGTTGTAGCATGTTCCAACGGCCATCGCCGCGGCCCTCAACCGAATTGTACGACTGAAGGCCGGATGTTTCGGATTCTTCACCTTAACCCGGTTGGGCGATGTGCCGGGCCGGTAGGCTCGCTCGCGATGGTTTGAAACAATTCCCTCAAGTCCGAACTCGCACGCCTTACGGAATAGGTCCGGGCCGATCTCGCCCTGCTCAAACGGGGCGCTGAAGATGCCATCGGGCCGTCGCGCCAGCAGCCGGGCGAGGTTGGTCTTTCGCATAGACAGCGGCAACCTGCGCATGTCCTCGTCACCCCCCGGCCAACATGTCGAAGGTCGTAGAGCTGCACCTCGTCGTTGTACTTGCGGGAGTGGAACGCGTCGAAATCTGAGTTGTTATCCACGCCCAGCACGAACGGCTTCGCCGTCGATGATGAATTGCTTCTGCGGAGCTTGAGCGCCTCTTCGACGATCCACGGATAGCCGTCCAACCCGTTGAATGCCACCCTCTTCCCCACGGACAGTGCATCCAGGGACGCCAGCCGCCGAGATGGCATCGGTTCACGGCTCCATTGACGGCGGCTGCGCAGCTACGAAAAGCCGCAAGTTAGCGAACCAATGTACCTCTTCGACTGGATGGGGCGGAGTGTGCGAGGGAGGCTGCACGGAAGGCCATCAATTTTCTTTAGCAAGTGCGTCGAGTGCCCGTGCAAGGCCCTTGAACGAGATCGGCACAACCAGATCCTGTCCGGCGCCATTCTTGAACATCAGGCGACCGCCCTCGTTCTGCGCTCGCCAGCGTTTCATTACATCGTCGTTCACTGGAACACTCGCGAAACAACCGCCTGGCAAACAACGAGTCCAGGCAACCTCGACCGGCTGCTTGTCGTTTTCGTCAATGGCGAGTTTGACGCTGCTCGGAAGCGTAACGTTCGGAGGAACGACAGCGGTGAAGAAGACCGGATCCGCAGCCGTCATCTTGCCAAAACCCAACTGGGCGAAAGGCGCCGTCTGACCTTGCAGAATCACCCTCTGCAAAACTTCGCACAAGCGCCGGCCTGGTTGCCCGTCAGCGACCGGCGTAAGCCGGCAGCTCAACTGCCAGTCGCCAAAGCTCGCCGTCGTCACCTCGGCTCCCGTCGGCTCGGCACCGGGCTTGTCCGGCGTTGCGGCGGATTTCACCTGTACGGCCTGGGATTTGTGTTGGGTCTGATTGGCAGGCCGCGGCGCGGGAGCGGGCGCCTGCGCAAAAAGAGCTGACGTCTGTGCAAGCAGAATGCCGATAGACAGTACACACAGTTTACTCAATTGAAGACTCCACAATTACGCCATACCTTCGCTGCCAGCGGCATTGATACGGACTTGGCGGATGAACGCGGCATCGTATGCCACATCGAGACCGAGGGAAGCTGAGGTGTCGCAACGTTGACTCTCACCACGCAACTTTCATTCCGAGCGTGCCAAAGTAGCTCTGCGCGGTAGGTGCCAAATCGCCGTTGAAGGCCGCAAATATCGAAACGTTTCGATCGAGCTTCAACTGCTCCGCAACGCTGATCCGCAGCGCGTCACGCGCCGGCTGGGTGCCCTGAACAGTGAAGAAAAATCCCGGCGCGGTGATGAACGAGCTCTCCGTCGAAAGATCCGAAAGCCACTCCCTCTTCCAGGCAGCGCGTACCCAACTCGAAAGTCCCATGTTGTTACCAAGGTCAGTCTGCGTCTTCAATTGAAGACCCAGGAATGTCGGCAATGATGCAATCCTGCGCGCGGCATAGTTCAGTCCTAGCTGGCTCTGACCGAAACGGGATGTCTCTGTGTAAGCATCATTTTCCAGCACGCCGAATTGCAATCCCGCGAACGGCGTGACTTCCAGTACGCCATAACGCGCCTTGTAGCCAGCTTCAAAACTGCCGCTAAACGCCCGGCTGTCAAAATGTCCTGTCAGGGTTTCGTTAAATCCCGAAATGGCGACATTTCCGCCCGGCAATGGCAGCAAGGTTCCTGGCACCGTCGCAAAGCGGTTGGTGTCATTGCCGAAGAAACTGACAGCGAGAACGCTGGTCGTATAGAAGCTGCCAGATTTTAGCGCGCTATAAGCTCCGACATGGGCAGCCTGCGTCGAACCATTGGTTTGTAAATCGCTCGCGTTGAAGCCATAGTCGCCCCAACCCGCAGAAATACCGACGATGGCGTTCGGTGCTACCTGATAATCAATGCCACCGGCGAAACCACCACCGCTGGACTTCGAGTTGACCGAGCCGATGGTCGGATTGCCTTGCGCAAATGCAGCGCCGCGATAGCCGTTGAACCATAGCCGCCATGTACGCGGCGGCAGAGCCCGCGGCACCGCCGCAACTGCCCCGTGGGCGGAGTTGGCTCCGAGCGATGCATAGGCATTTTGCCCGGATTTCGGATCCGCATAGCCCAGCGCCTGGTCCCCATACAACGTCACACCGTTGGGATCGCCGTTATCATCCGCGATCCAGAAACCCATCTGTCGTTCGATGGATGACATGAACAAGTCGTTGGCGGTGAATGAAAGTTGCTGGGTTCCAGATGTCGCCGAGCCCGACAGCGAGTCAAAGGCGGAGCCGAGCGCCTTCGCATTGGGCAGGAAGAAAAGCGCCGTGGCGAGCGGAGCAAAAGCAGGCGACATCTGTGCTTTCTGGATCGCATTGATCGCATTGCCGACAGAGCGCTGGTTTCTGCTGGTCAGGTCAGCCGGCGCATAATCGATCACATGGCGCAGCACGATATCGGTGGAATTGGGATAGGTGAGCGATTGCGTCAGCACTGCAGTTTGTGTCGCCTGCAGTTCGATGCCGGGATGCGTTTCGCCGCCAGCGGCCGAAACGATCACGGTATCATGCGTCCCCGGCTTGGCGGCCGCGGCTGCGGTCAAGGGATCGACCAGGTTGACCGCGATAATACCGGACACGATAGCCGTCTGCGTGACATTGATGCGATCGGCGGTGACCTGTTTGAGATCGAGATCGACACCGTAGAAGCCGCCAGCCGTCTGCAACATATTACCGGTCAGATTGGTCGTGAGAACACGCTGCCAGTCACCCGGCGATAGCAACCCGCCATTGGTGAGCAGATTGCCCGCGCCAAGGTCCACCGTGACGCCAGGCGCAAACAGAGCATTGGCCGCGTTATTGAACGCGTTCGCGCCGCCACCAAGATCGACAGAACCAGCAACGATACCCGTGTTGATGATGTGGTCATCACCGGTCGTTCCACGGATAGCAAAGCCGTCGACCCCAAGCACGTTCGTGACAATGCCCCCATTGTTGACGATGTTGTTGGCGCCGTCGAGGATGAACACGCCCGCGCCCTGCGCGCTGCCGCCCTCGATTACGCTCGGCTGGTTTGGCGCTGCATTCAGAATATTGAGCGTAATATCGCCAGTTCCACCCTGCGCATTGCTTTGCGCAACAAGCGCGATCGAATTAACCCCGGTGGCAATCAGATTGCCCGTTTGATTGATGACGGTCGCCTGCGCCGCGCCTGTCCCGCCCGAAGTGCCCGAAAAGAGGAAAGCCCCAATCTGTCCCGGCGGATCGACCGCCAGACCGACCGCGCCACCGCCGCCGCCGACACTCTGCGAATAGAGCGCAATGCTGTTGTCGCCGGTGACGGTGATTGTACCGGCAGTATTAGTGACCGAGACGACGCCGCCATTGCCGCTTCCGCCATTGTTGAGCGTGATGCTTGTCGCTCCGCCGCCCGGCTTGATCATGCCGCCGCCGCCGCCGACCGACTGCGCAAAGATACCGATGGAGTTGTTGCCTGCGATGTTGATCGAACCCGTGTTGACGACCGTGACGTTGCCGCCGTTGCCGATAGCCCCGTTCTGGCCGCCAATCGAAACCGGGATGATCGCGACACCCAGGGCAGAGGACGCTGTACCGCCGCCGCCGCCGACTGATTGCGCCATGATGCCAATAGAGTTTTTGCCATTGATCTGGATCACGCCATCATTGTTGACATTGACAGCGCCGCCGCTGCCGCCTGCGCCGCCGTTGCCGCCAACCGAAACCGCCGTCGCGCCGCCAACAACCGCCGAGACCGAGATCGCATAGCCGCCGTTGCCGCCGCCGCCGCCGACTGACTGAGCAAAGATTGCAGTCGAGTTGGTTCCGTTCGTGAAGATCGAGCCGCCGATCGTGTTGTTGACGGTCACAGAACCGCCGTTGCCGCCGCCGCCGCCCGTGCCGCCGACGCTGACAGCCGCTCCGGCCGGAACCGGCAAGACCTGCGCGTTAAAGCTGCCTGCGATTGCGCCGTTACCGCCGCCGCCGCCCACGGATTGCGCGAAGATCGCCTGAGACGCCGCGCCATCTGTCTGTATTTGGCCGAAATTGTCGACCAGCACGGTTCCGCCGAAGCCACCGCCACTGCCGCTGCCGCCAACGCTGGTGGAAATGCCAATCGGCGATCCTGAATAGGCGCCGCCGCCATTGCCGCCGCCGCCGCCGACCGACTGGGCGAAAATGCCGTTCAGATTCGATGCCGGTAGTCCAGATCGAGCCTGCCGCCATATTGGACACTGTGACCGCGCCGCCATTGCCCGTCGCGCCGCCGCCGCCGCCCACTGCGACCATGCCAATAGCGCCGCCGCCTTCGCCGCCGCCACCGCCGATTGATTGAGCGAACATGCCGTTGGACTTGTCGCCCTTGGTATTGAGGATGTTGGAATTGATGATGTTAACCACACCACCGTCGCCCGCGCTGCCGCCACCGCCGCCAACCGACACGAGTAGTCCGAGCCCAATGTTCGGGAACGCACCGGTGCCGCCGCCATTACCACCGCCGCCACCGATGGATTGGCCTCGGATCGCATCCGAGCCGGACCCCAGAGTCAGGATCGTTGCCGTATTCGTAATATCGACCTGCCCGCCAGTGCCGCTTGAGCCGCCGAAACCACCAACGGTCACCGCCGAAACGATTGATCCGCCGCCCGCGCCACCGCTGCCGCCGACGCTCTGCCCAAACACACCGTAAGAGTCTGCGCCGTGGGTTTCGATCTTGCCATCGTTGAAAATCTGAACATAGCCGCCATTGCCGGAGCTGCCGCCGTGCCCGCCGACCGTAACCGCCGCCGCAAGGGTGCTGCCACCGCCGTTGCCGCCGCCACCGCCGACAGATTGCGCTTCAATGCCATAGGACGCTTGTCCCTGCGTGAGAATACTGGCTGGAGCCGCATTGTTCACAGTGACCGCACCGCCGTCGCCGGTGGAGCCCAAAACCCCCGCAAGACCACCGATGGCGATAGCCGAAAGTCCCGTGCCCCCGCCATTGCCGCCGCCACCGCCAATCGATTGGGCGAGAATTCCCAATGCGTTATCGCCAGTCGTCTGCAGGACCGCATTATTATCGACAAGCACAATGCCGCCGCTGCCGGATGCTCCGCCGAAGCCGCCGACCGCAACCAGAGCGCCTGCGGCCCCACCATTGCCTCCGCCACCGCCAACCGATTGTGCGAAAATCGCATCGGAAGCTAAGCCAGTCGTAGTGATGTTGGCGCCCGCCTGGTTGCTGACCGTAACGTCGCCGCCCTTGCCGCTCGCGGCGCCAAAGCCGCCGACGCTGACCGCGCCCGTAACCCCCGAGGCCGCATCGCCGCCGCTGCCGCCGCCGCCGCCAATCGAATGGGCATAGATGCCATAGGAGGTTGAGCCGCTTGTCTGGATCACGCCCTCATTGGTGACTTGGACGGCCGCACCATCGCCAGCCGCGCCGCCGAAGCCACCGACCGTGACCTTGCCGAGACCTTGCACGAGCCCGCCCGCGCCGATTGGAAGAGTCACCACGGTCAGGCCGATATCGACGTAGTTCGCGCCTGGGAACAGGCCGGTGAGCCCGATGATGGCCTGGCCGCCCTTGCCGCCGCCGCCGCCAATCGATTCCGCGTAAATGCCGGATGACGCGTTGCCCAGAGTCGTAATGGCGTTGTGATTGAGGACCGTAACGGCATTGCCATTATTGCCCGTGCCGCCGAAACCGCCGACATCGACCTGTACGTTGACGCTCGGATTTTTCGGCGCCGCACAACTGCCAATCTGGGGAGCGCCCGGAATGGTGAATGTGCAGGACGTCGCCAGTTGCAGCGATACGGAGTTTGCGCCGCCGCCCGTGCCGCCGCCGCCACCGATGGATTGCGCGAGAATGCCGTCTGATCCGGGTCCATTCGTCACGATGCTGCCGGACTGCTCGACGAGTACCGTACCAGCGAGATTGCCATTGCCGCCGATGCCGCCGACTGACACGGCGACATTGACCGACTTGCCGCCGGCCTGCGGATCGCCGGCTGCTATCTGACCGGTCAGCGCCGCGCCGCCATTGCCGCCGCCGCCGCCGATCGACTGCGCGGAAATGCCGGCGGCGTTCGCGCCATAGGTGGTGAGTTGGCCAATATTGGTGACATTGACATTGCCGGCAGAGCCGCCGCTGCCGCCGGAGCCGCCGACAGTGAGGCCAACATTGACGCTCGTATTTTCACCGACGGGGCCGATTGAGCCACTGAACGCGAAGCCGCCATTACCACCGCCGCCGCCAATCGATTGCGCGAGAATGGCGTCGGAACCATTGCCTGTTACGACCGGCACGGTGATGAAAGTTGGATTGCCGACCGCCGCGATCTGCATCTGCTGTTGCGTTAAGGAGCCGGTGATGATTGCGCCCGTGTTGGTCACGGACACGTCGCCCGCGCCGCTGCCCGCGCCGCCGAAGCCGCCAACCGAAGCAGAAATCTGTTTCGCATCGGGCCCGCCAATGGAGCCTGCTACGCTGAGACCGCCATTACCGCCGCCGCCACCGATCGATTGGGCCAGAATGCCAACGGAATCATCGCCGAATGTCTGTGTCGCACCAACGCGCGTAACAGTAACGGCCTTGCCCGCCCCGCCCGAGCCGCCGAAGCCACCAACTGAAGCCGTGAATGACGGCACATTGTTGTTGCTGGCGAAATTGAACGTCCCGGCGACGCTGAGTCCGCCGTTGCCGCCGCCACCGCCGAGCGATTGCGCAATCACGCCATCTGCGTGATCGCCCATGGTCGCGATCGTTCCGGTGGAGTTGACGGTGACAGCCGCCGCATCGCCCGCCGAGCCGCCGAAACCGCCGAGCGAGGCCGACATGCTGAAGCTGTTGCCCGTCGGAACAGAGACCGTGCCGGCAAAGCTGAACCCGCCGTTACCGCCGCCGCCGCCGATCGATTGGGCCAGAATGCCGTCCGAGCCATTGGCATGGGTCAGGATGTTGTCGAAACTCGTCACGGCGACGTGCTGGCCTTGTTGCCAGCGGCGCCGAAGCCACCGACACTGAGCGCCAGGGACGCATTGGCGTTCGCCGTCGCGGTAAAGCTGCCGGAGAAGCCGCCGTTGCCGCCCCCGCCGCCGATGGACTGGGCCTCTATGCCATTTGCGCTTTCGCCGAAGGTTTCAATGGTCGTGCTGGCGCCGAACTGCGAGGCCATGCCGATGTTGCTGGTTACCACGACCGCGCCGGCCAGGCCGCCGTTGCTGCCCTTGCCGCCCACCGAGGCGGATATGCCTGCATTGCCAAGCGAGAAAGAGCCGGACAACGATGAGCCGCCGTCACCGCCGCCGCCGCCGATGGATTGCGCGAGAATGCCATTGGATGAGACGCCCTGGGTGGTGACCCGGCCCTTGCTGTCCACGGTCACCGCGGCGCCATTGCCGCCGCCGCTCAGCGCGAAGCCGCCCACGCTGAAATTGCCTGCGAATTCAGAACCGGCTGCCAAGCCTAGCGAGAAGCCGCCATTGCCGCCGCCGCCGCCAATCGATTGCGCGGCAATGCCGTTGGAGAAATTGCCTTTCGTGAGGATGTTCTGCAACGACGTCACCGACACGATGCCAGCATTGCCGCCGCCCAGCCCAAAGCCGCCAACCGAGGCCGCGATCGCAGCGCCGCCGGTCGACAAAGCGCCGGCAGCCGAGAAGCCACCATTGCCGCCGCCGCCGCCAAGTGATTGCGCGAGAATGCCGTTGGACCGATCTCCATCCGTCTCCAGCGTCGTCTGGCTGGCAGGAGGCAGAATAACTCCACCCTGAGAAGCGCAGCACGGGATGCCAGCGACAGTGAAATAAGAGCTGGTGATCGTTACGTCGCCAGCATTCGCGCCCGCACCACCAAAGCCGCCCACAGACAGGCCCAAACCTGCGCTGCCGACCGTGAAAGCCGCCGGCTACCGAGAAGCCGCCATTGCCACCGCCGCCGCCGATGGATTGGGCGGCAATGCCGTTGGAAGTCGCCGCCTTGGGTCCAGATGAAGCCATTCTGGTTTACGGTTACCGCCGCCGCATCGCCGCCTTGCGAGCCAAAGCCACCAACTGATGCGCCACCAGCGAATTCCGAACCTGCGCCAATCGCGGCGGAGAAGCCGCCGTTGCCGCCGCCGCCGCCGATGGATTGCGCGAGAATGCCGTTGGAGAATGTTCCGGCGGTGTGGATGTTCTGATAGGCCGTCACATCAACTGTCGAGCCAGAGCCGCCGCCGCCAAGTGCAAAGCCGCCAACCGAAACGCCAACACCAGCGCCCGAAAGGCCAACGCCGCCGGCGACCGAGAAGCCGCCATTGCCTCCGCCCCCGCCCAGCGACTGTGCGAGAATGCCGTTGGAACGGTCGCCGACCGTGTCAGAAGTGAAGAATCCCGGCGTATTTTCGGTCGTGGTCTGGGGTGCGCCATTGCTATAGATCGCATAGCTGTTGACGACCACTGCGCCCGCATTCCCGCCACCCGCGCCAAAGCCGCCGACACTCAGGCCAACGCCCGCTGCACCCAGCGAGAAGGCGCCCGAAGCCGAGAAGCCGCCATTGCCACCGCCGCCGCCAAGCGACTGCGCCGCGATGCCATTGGAATCATTGCCCTGCGTGAAGGCTTCGCCGTAGGCCTTGACTGTTACGCCAGCGCCGCTGCCGCCCGTCGAGCCTTTGCCCCCAACCGAAACGGAGCCAGCAAATTCGGAACCCCCACTGAGCCCAACCGAGAAGCCACCATTGCCGCCGCCGCCGCCGATGGATTGCGCGAGGATGGCGTTCGCGTTGTTGCCTTTAGTGAGAATGTTGTCTGTAGTCGTAACCGCAACGGTGCTTGCGGCGCCGCCGCCCCCAAGTGCAAACCCGCCCACTGAAACACCAATGCCGGCGCCAGTCGCGCTTGCGCCGATGGCGCCAGAAAATCCGCCATTGCCGCCACCGCCGCCAATCGACTGGGCGAGAATGCCGTTCGAATTGTTGCCGTCCGTTTCGAGCGAGATCACGCCAAAATTGGGCGTACTGATGCCAGGGGCATAAGCCTCAACCGTCACAGCGCCCGCGGAGCCGCCGCCCGCACCGAAGCCGCCGACGGAAACGCCAATCCCCGCGGGGCCAAGATTAAACGCGCCCGCCACCGAGAAGCCGCCATTGCCACCACCGCCGCCGATGGATTGCGCGGCGATGCCGTTGGAATTGAAGCCTGTCGTTAAAATCTTTCCGACGTTCGTGGCAAAAACAGTTGAAGCATTACCCGCCGTGCCGCCAAAGCCGCCCACCGAGACAGCTGCTGCCGCACCGATATCCTCAATCGAGGCCGAGGCTGCCACGGACACCGCAAAGCCGCCGTTGCCGCCGCCGCCCCCCACAGATTGAGCCAGGATGCCGCTGGAATTGTCGAATGCGGTGGCGATATTGCCGGCGCTGGTCACACTGACTGCGCCTGCATTGCCGCCGCCGCCGCCGCTACCTCCGACCGAAACGCCAACGCCAACCGCGCCCGCGGCCGCGAGCGACCCTGCAAACCCACCGTTGCCGCCGCCGCCGCCAATCGACTGCGCCAGGATGCCAAAGGCGTTATTGCCGCGCACACCCGACGTGTAGCCGGTCCCCGTCGTCAGATTGCCGGTCGAATTGATGGTCACCGTGCTGGCAGAGCCGCCATCGGCCGCACCGCCGCCTATGGCAACCGATGCGCCGCCGGCCGCACTCAGGGACAAGCCAACAGTGGACCCGCCGTTGCCGCCACCGCCGCCAATCGATTGTCCAATGATGGTGCTGGATTGATTGCCGAATGTTGTGATGTCGCCGATGTTGGTCAGGTCGACGGTGGAGGCATTGCCGCCGCCAGCGCCGCTGCCGCCAAGCCCAACCGCAACCCCGATCCCGCCCAATGCAAGCGAACCGGTTCCGGCAAAACCGCCGTCGCCGCCGCCGCCGCCAACCGACTGCGCGAACAAACCGTTCGACTGCTGGCCTTCAGTGAATATGTTGCCCTGGCTGCGAAGGACAACGGCGCCGCTGTTGTTGCCCGAGCCGCCATTGCCGCCGACGGCCACCGCGCCGCCAAAACTGCCGGTTGTCAGCGCCAGGCCAACGCTGAATCCGCCGCTGCCGCCGCCGCCGCCGATCGACTGAACGGTCATGCCATTCGATAAATTGCCAAAAGTTGTGATGTTGCCAACGCTATCGCCTTCCGCGGCTGCGCCGGTGCCACCGGAACCGCCGGTGCCGCCGAGAGTGACAGCCGCAGAGCCACCCCCCGGGCCAATCGACCCGCTCAACGCTCCTGCAAAGCCGCCATTGCCGCCGCCGCCACCAATCGACTGGACCACGATGCCCGCAGAGTTGTCTCCCACGGTCAGGATGTTGTTTGCATTCGGCCGTTGATAACCGCTTTGCACGAGAGCCTGACCGGCATTGCCGCCGCCGCCACCGGTGCCGCCCAGCGAAACGCTCGCGCTCATAGCGCCGGAGAGGGCCAATGTGCCGGCAAAGCCGCCATTGCCGCCGCCGCCGCCAATCGATTGGGCCACAATGCCCGCGGAGTTCATGCCGGTGGTCGCCAGCGTCCAGCCAGCGCCGTAATCCAAATTGTTATAAACGACATGGAGCGACTGCCCGCCGCCGTCGGCGTAGATGAAGGCGCCGGCCGCGTTCTCGCCGCCACCACCGCGGCCGCCCACGCCAACCGAAACCGCCCCGGCCATGGCCAGAGATCCAGCCGCAGAGAAGCCGCCATTACCGCCGCCGCCACCCAGTGACTGGGCAAGGATGCCCATCGAGTTATCACCGGCAGTCGACACGCTGCCAGAATTGTCGACGGTTGCCGAAGATGAAACGTTACCGTTTGCGCCTACGCCGCCAACGCCGACGTTGACGCCTCCGGCCCCGATGGATCCAGCCACCGAGAAGCCTCCATTGCCGCCGCCGCCGCCGATGGATTGCGCCGCAATGCCAACCGAATTGGGTCCCAACGTTGAAACGTTGCCGTCATTCGTCACATTGACCGTACCGGCTACGCCGCCAGAACCACCCTTGCCGCCGACGCCGGCGTTTATGCCAAGCGCACCGATTGACCCGGCCGCCGCAAAACCGCCATTGCCGCCGCCGCCGCCAATGGATTGGGCGGATATGCCGTAGGAACTGGCGCCCTGCGTTGAAATATCGCTGAGGCTACTAACAATGACGCTCGATGCAGCGCCACCAGCGCCGCTGGCGCCGCCGACACCAACCGACACGGTGGTGCCGAAGCTGGCGCCCGCTGCAACGGCAAAGCCGCCATTGCCGCCGCCGCCGCCGATCGATTGCGCGAGAACGCCGTTGGAGTTCGCGCCAAACGTATTCAGCGCGCCTTTAGTGTCTGCCTCAACCGTGCCTGCGCTACCGCCAGCGGCGCCGCCGCCGCCGACCCCCACCGAAACGTTGAACACGGGATTGACCCCGGCCGCGACAGCGTAGCCGCCGTTGCCGCCGCCGCCGCCGATGGATTGCGCAACCACCGCAGAAGATTCGTCACCATGCGTCGTAATCGTATACGCGGTCGCCAGCGCGCCGTTGACATTGTCGCGTAACACTTGGACGCTGGCGCCATTGCCAGCCATGGCGCCATTGCCGCCGAGCGCAACCGTGATGCCGGAACTTATAGCAACGGCATTGCCGCCATTGCCGCCGCCGCCACCGATGGATTGCGCGAGAATACCCGCTGAATTGATCGAGCCCGCCCCGTTTATACCCGTCTCGATATTGCCCGAATTTGTTACGGTCACGGTACTCGCATTGGCGCCGGCGCCAGCCGATCCGCCAAACGCAAACAAACCACCGGATGAGCCGCCATTGCCGCCGCCGCCGCCGATCGATTGCGCGAGAATGCCGATGGACTGCGCCGAATAGGTCTTCAGCGTCCCGCTATTAGCAACTTCGACGGTACCGCCGGTGGTCGTCCCCGAACCATTGCCGCCAAACGAAACCAGCCCGCCGGTGCTGCCACCGTTGCCGCCGCCGCCGCCGATCGACTGCGCTTCGATCGCGATCGCGCCGAGACCGTGGGTCGTGATCGCGCCAGAGTTCGTGACGGAAGCCGCTCCACCGGCGCCGCCGCCTGCGCCCGAGCCGCCGAGCGCAATCGCCCCGTTTCCGCTGCCGCCTTCGCCGCCGCCGCCGCCGATCGACTGGGCCACAATGCCGTAAGCATAATTGCCGGAAGTCTCGATGGAGCCGTGGGCAATAACTGTGGCCGAGCCGCCGGCGCCACCGGTGTTGCCGTTGCTGCCGCCGGAATAGAACAGGCCGAAACCGCCGGTGCCGCTGCCGCCGCCGCCGCCAAAGCTGCGCGAGGCGATGCCGAACGCATAGTCCCCTGTTGTCACGACGGACGTGCTTGCGCCGGTCTGAACCTGGGCTGTGCCCGCCTGGCCCGCCGCGTTGCCGTCGCCGGTCACAAAGACAAGCCCACCACCACCGCCAGCGTTACCGCCGTTGCCGCCCCGGCTGAAGGCGGCAACGCCGATGCTGGTCCCCGAGGCTACTGTACCGGAATTGAAAATTGCCGTCGCGTCGCCGCCGAAGCCGCCTTTACCACCGCTGCCGGAGCTTCCGCCGACCACATAGGCGTTGCCACCGTCGCCACCGTTGCCTGCAATGCTGGACGCCAGAATGCCGGCATTCCCATTGACGTTACCGCTGTAGGTCACGGAAACGAGACCGCCATTGGCGCCAGTGCCACCATCGCCAGCGTTCCCGAATACATAGGCATTGCCGCCATTGCCACCATTTGAACCATTGGAGGCGCCGAGTACAGAACTCGCCTGAAAGGAGCCAATGATGCCATTGACAGTTACCTGAGGGCCGGAATTGCCCGAGGGACCGCCGCCGCTGGCCGCTGCCGCCACGCAAGTCGTACCTGCCGGCGCCCCCGCATTGACTGTACAAGTGTCAGGCGTAGATCCTGAACCCAGTGTAATATCGCAGTTAGCCGACCCGGAGCTGCAACTCACATGCGAATCGGTTCCGCTGCCCGGCGCAGACCCGGTTCCCGTAAGGCTGATCGCTCCCAGATTGCCATTCAGTGAATTGACGTTGAGCGTATTGATTGGCGGCGCGGTGACAATCACGTCTCCAGAGACGTTTCCCGTGCAATTCTCGATATTTCCGCTCTGGGCGCACTGCGCAGCCGCAGGCGTTGAATCAAGCAGTGCGATGGATCCAACAACAAAAGGTAGCAAGATGAGCGTGACCAAAAGCCCCGCCGCAAAGGACATCCAACACCGGACGAACACAGACCCTGAACGCAACACAGGCAAGGAAACGGTTGGGCCGGCCGGCGCTTTATCTGCGTCATCAAATCTATGATGATCGCAATCGCGGCTACGCTGATGAGGCGGTGCCGCCTCTGCGCTGTATTAACGCCTGCGTCGCGTGGAATGAGCCCGCCCGTTTCAAAGAAAATCGGAAATGACATGATCTATAATTATTCGCCATTTATCACCACCGGCATCCAACAAATTAGAATTGCCGCAGAACACTTCGTCCTGCGGCCTGCGGGTAAACATTGAACGGAAATGAACTCAGCAGCCCCATGTAGTCGAACAGATGGGAAGCTCGCGGTTTTTAGTTGAGAAACTCAGAAACTGTTGCGGACAAGATATAGAAATTTTTCCGGATGTTGCGCGGCGCTTAACGGCAACGTTGACGTCACACCCTGTGTTGCGGCGGGCAATTGCGGCCCTCTTCCCAATCATTAGCCGAACAGAGCGAATGCCCCTCAAGGGCATTCATGTTGCGTACCTGCTGCGTTCGCCAGAAGTCGTTCGCGAAATGAAAACTAAAGAACACCTTCCGAGCCATATATCCCCCCGTGCACTGATTTGCCCGACCTCTACCATAGGTTGATTAACTACGCTAGGGATAATGAAAGACGACACCAATTATCAACGCTAATCAAAACGCCTACTGACCGATGATCGATGACTTTGGGGAATCGCCGTCATTTCAGCGCCGCGACGACGGCGCGGACGCGTTTCATACCCTCGTCAGGATTGGCAGAGTGCTTCACGGCAAGTAGCAGACCAAATTGGGGTAGTCGACCGACTTCTTCCTGTGTTGGCTGGTAATTGGATCTCCCACTCCAATGCTCGAGCTTTCAGGCGCTCGTAGGTTTTCCGGCGCATCCCATTGCGCAATCGGCCCGATGCTGTCGCTGCTATGGATGAGCGGCTGCGGGCTCAGCCCGAAGTAACCCGCATTGTGGTTGAACCGAGCGGCGGCTACGAGCAGCCGCTTTTTGAAAGCGTTGCATCAGCGCAGCTTCCGGTCTCCGGGCCCTGCGCCAAGTGGCGTATTGCGGGATGACGATCTTAAACTTGGGTGGTTACGCCCTGACGTTCTTTCAAATACGCAGCATATGCCAGCCTGATCCCGTCCTCCAGTGAGGTGCGCGCACGCCAGCCCAGTTGGGCCAACCGACTGACATCGAGCAATTTGCGCGGCGTGCCGTCGGGCCGCGAGGGATCGAAGCTGATCGCGCCGGTATAGCCGATGGTCGCGGCCACAACGCGGGCGAATTCGGCAATCGTGATGTCCTCGCCGGTGCCGATGTTGACCAGCTCGCCGCTTGAATAATTTCTCATCAAGTGAATGCAGGCATCCGCGAGATCGTCGACGTACAAGAATTCCCGCCGCGGCGTGCCGGTACCCCACACCACGACGTCGGCAGCGCCGGAAGCCCTGGCCTCGTGAAACCTTCGGATCAGCGCGGCGACGACATGGCTGTATTCGGGATGATAATTGTCGCCGGGCCCGTACAGGTTGGTCGGCATCACACTGATGAAGTCGGCGCCGTACTGGCTGCGATAGGCCTCGACCATCTTGATCCCGGCGATCTTGGCGATCGCGTAGGGTTCGTTGGTCGGCTCCAGCGGCCCCGTCAGCATGGCATCCTCGCGCAGCGGCTGCGGGGCAAGCCGGGGATAGATGCAGGACGAGCCGAGAAACATGAGCTTCTCGGCGTCCTGCGTGTGGGCGGCATGAATCACATTGGCCGCGATCAGCAGGTTGTCGTAGAGAAATTCGCCGCGCAGGGTGTCGTTGGCAACAATGCCGCCGACCTTGGCCGCCGCCATAAAAACCGCCTGCGGGCGATTGCCGGCAAACCAGCGGGTTACGGCAGCCTGGTCGCGTAGGTCGAGTTCGCTGCGCTCGACCGTTAGCAGTTCGACGTCCTCCTGCGCGAGCTTGCGCACTAGCGCCGCCCCGACCATCCCGCGATGCCCGGCAACAAAGACCGTTTTGCCTTTCAGCTCAAACGGCGTTTTTGCCATCGGCGGCCTCCCGCCTGGCGATATCGAGATCGCTTGCGACCATCTCCTTGACGAGTTGCGCGAACGTGGTTTTCGGCTTCCAGCCGAGCTTCTCGCGCGCCTTGGAGGCATCGCCGATCAGTTCATCAACCTCTGTTGGACGAAAATAGGTCGGATCGATGCGAACGATGATCTTGCCGGATTTCTTGTCGACACCGGTTTCGTCGACGCCCGCGCCACGCCACTCGATGGTGCGGCCAACCTCGGCAAAGGCGAGTTCGACGAATTCGCGCACCGAGCGGGTTTCGCCGGTGGCCAGCACGAAGTCGTCGGGCGCTTCCGCCTGCAGGATGCGGTGCATACCCTCGACATAATCCCGGGCGTGGCCCCAATCGCGTTTCGCCTCGAGGTTTCCGAGATACAGCGTGTCTTCAAGACCGGTCTCGATGCGGGCCACGCTTCGGGTGATCTTGCGCGTCACGAAGGTTTCGCCGCGGATCGGGCTTTCATGATTGAACAGGATCCCGTTCGAGGCGTACATCCCGTAAGCCTCACGGTAGTTCACCGTGATCCAGTAGCCGTAGAGCTTGGCGACGCCATAGGGCGAGCGTGGATAAAACGGCGTGGTCTCCTTTTGCGGAGTCTCCTGGACCAAGCCATAGAGTTCCGACGTCGAGGCCTGGTAGAAGCGCGTCTCGTTTTCCATCCCAAGGATACGGATCGCCTCCAACAGCCGCAGCACGCCGATGGCGTCGGCATTGGCAGTGTATTCCGGGCTCTCGAAGCTGACGCCGACATGGCTTTGGGCGGCCAAATTGTAGATCTCGGTCGGCCGGATCTGCTGCATCAGCCGGATCAGGTTGGTCGAGTCGGTCATGTCGCCATAATGCAGCAGGAACGGCACGTTGCCGGCGTGGCGGTCCTCATAGAGATGGTCAACCCGCGCGGTGTTGAAGGAAGACGACCGCCGCTTGACGCCGTGCACCGTGTAACCGAGGTCGAGCAGATATTCGGCAAGATAGGCACCATCCTGGCCGGTGACGCCAGTGATCAGTGCGACGCGCCTTTTCGAAACCTGATCTGTCATAACCTCTCCAACAGCGCACCCAGCCCGTCTCGAAGGCTCCCGCCCCGAAAGCGCCCATCCCGAGCCGGCCAAACGACGCCCGATCGCGACGCCCAATCAAGCCCTGCCTCGCTGGACCGCTCCGCGGTGCAGGCCATAGCATTCGACCCTGACCAAGTCTAATGCCAAAGTCGAATAGGATCAGGTCTTTAGACGCCCTGCGACAGGACGGCCGTTGACGCGCCAACCCGGGTGAAACAGGTTGACCTTTCACCATGAAGTGGGGTGATCTCGTCACTACCGAACAAGAGCGCCAAAGCGCCCGGACGGAGGGAATGCGTGGAAGACGCTTTGGAAGTTCGCGCAGTATCGTTGCGTTTTGGTGGCGTCCGGGCGCTCACCGACGTCAGCTTCCGCGTCAATGACGGCGAGCTGTTCTCGATCATCGGTCCCAACGGCGCCGGCAAGACCTCCATCGTAAATTGCATCTCGGGACGCTACCGGCCGACCGAAGGCCAGTTGTACTATCGTGGCCGCGATATCACCGCGCTCAATCCCAATGCGCGGCCCCGGCTCGGGATCGGCCGCACCTTCCAGAACCTCGCGCTGTTTCATCATATGAGCGTGCTCGACAACATCATGGTCGGGCGCCATCATCTGCTGAAAAACAATTTCATTACGGGATCGCTGTACTGGTTGACCGGCGCACGGCGCGAAGAACTCGAGCATCGCCGCAAGGTCGAGGAGATCATCGACTTTCTCGATCTGCAATCGGTACGCAAGGCCACCGCCGGAACGCTTCCCTACGGCTTGCGCAAACGGGTCGAACTGGCGCGCGCGATGGCGCTCGAACCGCGTCTGATTTTGCTCGACGAGCCGATGGCAGGCATGAACTTCGAGGAAAAGGAGGACATGGCGCGCTACATCGTCGATCTGAATGAAGAGTTCGGCATGACCGTCGTCATGATCGAGCACGACATGGGCGTGGTGATGGATATCTCCCACCGGATCATGGTGCTGGATTTCGGCCGCAAAATCGCGGAAGGCGAGCCGGCGGCGGTGCTGGCCGATCCCCATGTGAAGCGCGCCTATCTCGGCGAAGAGGACGAAGTCCTGGTCGATCCCGACGATACGGCCTCGCCAGCGGAGAGCGCGGCATGATGGATTATGCCGGTCGCGCTGCCCTGGCTGACACCTATCCCAAGCTGCTGCGTCTCAACGCCGCTGAGCACGGCAGCGAGATCGCGCTGCGCGAGAAGGATTTGGGCCTGTGGCGCGTCTTCACCTGGAACGACTACCAGGCGCGGGTGCACGACTTCGCGCTCGGCATGGTCGAGCTCGGTCTCGGCCGCGGCGACGTCATCGGAATCATCGGCGACAACCGGCCGGACTGGGTGTCTGCCGAAATCGCGACCCATGCGATCGGCGCCATGAGCCTTGGCCTCTATCGCGACGTGCTCGACGAGGAAGCCGCGTATCTCCTGAGCTACGGCGAAGCCAGAACTCGTGTTCGCCGAGGACGAGGAGCAGGTCGACAAGCTGCTGACGCTCGCCGACCGAGTGCCGCATCTCAAGCACATCGTCTATTCCGACCCGCGCGGGATGCGGAAATATGATGACCCACGCCTGATCGCAGCCGACAAGCTCGCCGCATTGGGACGCGACCGCGCCGCACGCGAGCCTGACCTTTACGACAGGCTGGTGGACCAGACCAAAGGCGAGGACGTCGCAATCCTCTGCACCACCTCCGGCACCACCGCCAACCCGAAACTGGCGATGCTGGCGGCGGGCCGCGTGTTGCGGCATTGCGCCACCTACCTCTCCTTCGATCCGAAGGGGCCGGATGACGAATACGTCTCGGTGCTGCCGCTCCCGTGGATCATGGAACAGGTCTACGTGCTCGGCAAAGGCCTGCTCTGCCGGATGAAGGTCAACTTCGTCGAGCAGCCCGACACCATGATGAACGATTTCCGCGAGATCGCGCCCACCTTCGTGCTGTTCGCACCACGGGTCTGGGAGTCGATCGCCGCCGATGTGCGCGCCAGCGTCATGGATTCCTCCCCACTCAAGCAGGGTCTCTATGCGCTCGGCATGAAGACCGGTTTGGCGGCGCTGGCGCAAGGCAAGCATTCCGTGATCGCCGATACGCTATTGTTTCGCGCGTTGCGCGACCGCCTCGGTTTTACGCGGCTGCGCTCGGCAGCGACCGGCGGCGCCGCGCTCGGCCCGGACACCTTCAAGTTCTTCCAGGCCATGGGCGTGCCGCTGCGCACACTCTACGGCCAGACCGAATTGCTCGGCGCCTACACACTGCACCCGATTGATAAGGTCGATCCCGATACCACGGGCGTCGCCATGGGCGATAGCATCGAAATCCGTATCGACAACCCGGATATCCATGGTGTCGGCGAAATCGTGGTCCGTCACCCCAACATGTTCCTCGGCTACTACAAGAACGCCGAGGCCTCCGCTGCCGACATGTGCGACGGCTGGATGAAGTCCGGCGATGCCGGTTATTTCAACGGTGACCGGCAGCTCGTGGTGATCGACCGCATCAAGGATCTGGCGGAAACCGCGCGCGGCGAACGATTCTCGCCGCAATACATCGAAAACAAGCTGAAATTCTCGCCCTACATCGCCGAGACCGTGGTGCTGGGCGCCGGTCGCGACGCGCTCGCGGCGATGATCTGCATCCGCTACTCGATTATCTCGAAATGGGCGGAGAAGAACCGGATATCCTTCACCACCTATACCGATCTCGCCTCGCGCCCAGAAGTCTATGCGCTGCTGCACAAGGAAGTCGAAAGCGTCAATGCCACGCTGCCCCCCGCGCAGCGAATTTCCCGCTTCCTGCTGCTCTACAAGGAGCTCGACGCCGACGACGGCGAACTGACGCGCACTCGCAAAGTCCGCCGCAGCGTCATCAATGAAAAATACGCCGACATCATCGACGCGATCTATGGCGGCGCGCGGGATATTCCCGTCGACACCGTCATCCGCTTCCAGGACGGCACCACCCAGCGCATCCGCACCACATTGGCGGTGGTCGAACTTTCGCGCAACGCGCCCCACCGCGGAGGCCGCGGAATGAGGGTTCCCAGCCTGAGCAGCGGGTATCTTCACCTCTCGCGTGGCGCGCCTGGTCCTGACTTCGTCAGCTTCCCGCACGTGGAAACGCCCCCTCACCGGGATTGCCTCGCAATCCGACCTCTCCCCGCACACGGGGAGAGGTTATGAACACCCATTTCCTGATCCAGCTTCTGGTCAACGGCCTCGTGGTCGGCACGCTCTACGGCGTGGTCGCGATGTCGTTCGTGCTGATCTACAAGGCGACCCAGGTGGTGAATTTCGCGCAAGGCGAGTTGCTGCTGGTCGGGGCTTGGGTGTGCTGGGCGCTGCTCACCAAATACCAGGTGCCGTTCTGGATCGGCATGCCGCTGACGCTGGTCTTCATGTTCGTGTTCGGCATCGCGATCCAGGTCGTGATCCTGCGGCCGATGATCGGCGAGCCGATCATCTCGGTGATCATGGTCACGATCGGACTGTCGACGGTGTTTCAGGCCGCGCTGAAATGGATTTTCGGCGTCAACCCACAACCGTTCCCGCGCGTGTTCACCAGCCAATCCCTGAGCTTTTTGGGCCTGCAGATCCAGACCGTCTATGTCATGAGCCTCGTTGTCTCGGTGGCGATGATGATCGGCATGGCCTGGTTCTTCCGCGCCTCGAAATACGGCCTGGCGATGCGCGCCACCGCCTTCAGCCAGCAGGTGGCGCAGTCGCTCGGCATTTCCGTCAAGAGCGTATTCGCGATGGCCTGGGCGATCTCGGCCACCGTCTCGGCGGTGGCGGGCGTCGTGGTGGCCGTCGTCAACGGGGTGTCGTCGGGCCTGTCGGCCTATGGCATCAAGGTGTTTCCGGCCGCGATCCTCGGCGGGCTCGACTCGATCGGCGGCGCGGTGCTCGGCGGCATCATCATCGGGCTACTGGAAAACATCGCGCAATATATCGACAGCGAATATCTGCACTGGGGCAATTTGTATGAGATCGCTCCGTTCTACGTCCTGATCATTGTGCTGATGATCAAGCCGTACGGCCTGTTCGGCACCAAAGACATCGAGCGGATCTGATTGACATGGCAGGCCCCTCTCTCATTCCCTCAGGCGACTACCGCACCTCCTACGCGGCTGACACCACGATCTTTCCGACCAGGACCAGCCGCAACGCGGCCATTGTCGGCATCGCTCTGATTTGCTTCGCGCCCCAACTGCTCAGCGCATACTCCCTGAGCATCCTGATCCAGATCGGCATCTTTGCGATCGCAGCACTCGGCCTGAATATCCTGGTCGGTTTCACCGGGCAGATCTCGATCGGCCACGCCGCGTTCTTTCTGCTTGGCGCTTTCACCTCCGCCTATATTTCGAACACCCTGCCGATCCCGGTGTTCTTTGCCATTCCGCTGGCGGGTGTCGTGACCGCGCTGGTCGGCCTGATCTTCGGCATGCCGGCGGCCCGGCTCAAGGGCCTATACCTCGTCATCGCAACGCTGGCCGCGCAGTACATCCTGCTCGACTTCTTCTCGCGCGCCGATTGGTTCAGCGGCGGCTCGGTGCCGGCGAGCGCGAAGCCATTCTCGATCTTTGGCTACACGTTGCGCGGCGACCGGCAATATTTCTACGTGGTGCTGGCCTATCTCGTGGTTAGCTACCTCCTTGTCACTAACCTGATGCGCACCCGCGACGGCCGCGCGCTGGTCGCGATCCGCGACCACTATCTCTCCGCGGAAATCATGGGCATCAACCTGACGAAATACCGCACGTTGTCGTTCGGGCTTGCGGCGTTCTTTGCCGGAATCGCCGGCGCGGTCTATGCGCATTACCAGCTCGTGGTCTCGAACGAGGGCTTCGGGATCGAGCGCTCGATCCTTTTCCTGGCGATGGTCATCATAGGCGGCACCGGCTCGATCATGGGCACGCTGATGGGTACGGCCTTTGTGGTGCTACTTCCGGAATCGATGGAGTGGATCAGCGCCAGCCTGAAGGGAAGCGCGATCGACAAGGCGCTGTCGCTTAACAACAACATCACTTTCCTGCGCGAGATCGCAATCGGCCTGATCATCATCGCCTTCCTGATGTTCGAGCCGGACGGGCTCGCGCATCGTTGGCGGCAGATCAAAACCTATTGGAAACTCTACCCGTTTTCGCATTGAGGTTGGAACGGGAGCGGCTACAATGACTGATAACAAAACAACCTATTAACAAAATAACCGGAGGAAATTTACATGACCATGAAATCACTGCTCAGTACCGTCTCACTCGCGCTGCTGCTCGGCGGCACCGCGGCGTCGGCGCAGGCCCAGATCGCGATCGGCCATCTCGCGGACTATTCGGGCGGTACCTCGGACGTCGGAACGCCCTATGGACAGGCTGTCGCCGACACCTTCGCCTGGGTCAACAAGAACGGCGGAGTCGGCGGCAAGCAGCTCCACGTCGATACCAATGACTATGGCTACCAGGTGCCGCGCGCGATCGCGCTCTACAAGAAATGGTCGGGCACCGACAAGGTTGCGGCGATCATGGGCTGGGGCACGGCCGATACCGAAGCCCTGACCGGTTTCCTGGCGCAGGACAAGATCCCGGATATCTCCGGCTCCTACGCCGCGGCGCTGACCGATCCGGAAGGCACCAGCGGCAAGGCAAAGCCCGCGCCCTATAACTTCTTCTATGGCCCGAGCTACTCAGACGCGATGCGGGCGATGCTGACCTGGGCGGCCGAAGACTGGAAGGCCAAAGGCAAGCCGGGAAAACCAAAATTCGTCCACATGGGCGCCAACCATCCCTACCCGAACGCCCCGAAGGCGGCCGGTGAAGCGCTCGCGACGGAGCTCGGCTTCGAGGTGCTGCCGCCACTGGTGTTCGCGCTGACGCCTGGCGATTACAGCGCGCAGTGCCTGAGCCTGAAGAACTCTGGCGCCAACTACGCCTATCTCGGCAACACCGCGGCTTCCAACATCTCCGTGTTGAAGGCGTGCAAGACCGCAGGCGTCGACGTGCAGTTCCTGGGGAACGTCTGGGGCATGGACGAGAACGCTGCCAAGACCGCTGGCGATGCCGCCGACGGCGTGATCTTCCCGCTGCGCACGGCAGTCGAGCTGGGGCGGCGACGCGCCGGGCATGAAGACCGTAATGGAAATCTCCAAGATGTCGGATCCATCAGGCAAGGTCTATCGTCCCGTGCATTACATCGCGGCCGTATGCAGCGCGCTCTATCTGAAAGAAGCGCTCGACTGGGCCGTCAAGAACGGCGGCGCAACCGGCGAGAACGTCGCCAAGGGCTTCTATCAGAAGAAGGACTGGGTGCCCGCCGGCACGGAAGGCGTCTGCAATCCCTCGACATGGACCGAGAAGGACCATCGCGGCACGCTCAAGGTCGATCTCTATCGTTCGAAAGTCTCGGGCCCGACCGACGGCGACCTCAACGATCGTCATGGCCAAGGGCACCATCAAGCTCGAGAAGGTCAAGACCGTCGAACTGCCGCGCAAGCCGGAATGGCTTGGGTGGTGAGCTGTTAGGCCAACCTATTACGAACCGGTATGCGCGGGCTTGACCCGCGCATCCATCTCAAGAGGCTTTTGCGCAGACGATGGATTGCCGGATCAAGCCCGGCAATGACATCCAGCAAGACAGGGCTCGTTGTGGCCATTGCCGTCGAACATCGAGTGGAAGCCAAACCAAGCGACACCGTCGCCCCGCTGCTCAGCGTGCGCAACATCGAGGTGGTGTATGACGACGTCATCCTGGTGCTGCGGGGCCTGAGCCTCGAGGTGCCGCAGGGCGCGATCGTGGCGTTGCTCGGCGCGAACGGCGCAGGCAAATCGACCACCCTGAAAGCGATCTCCGGGCTGCTGAAGACCGAGGACGGCGAGGTCACCCGGGGCGAAATCGTCTTCAACGGCGAGCGCATCAACGGCATCGATCCCGAGAAAATCGTTCGGCGCGGCATCTTTCAGGTGATGGAAGGCCGCCGCATCATCTCCGACATGACGTCGCTGGAAAACTTAAGGCTCGGCGCCTTCACCCGCAGCGACAACGAAGTCGATGCCGACATCGACATGGTGTTCGATTATTTCCCGCGCCTGAAGGAACGCACGGGGCTCGCCGGATATCTCTCGGGCGGCGAGCAGCAGATGCTGGCGATCGGCCGCGCCTTGATGGCACGCCCGAAGATGATCCTGATGGACGAGCCGTCGATGGGTTTGTCGCCGCTCCTGGTCAAGGAAGTGTTCGCGATCATCCGGAAGATCAACCGGGATCTCGGGGTCACGATCCTGCTGGTGGAGCAGAACGCGCGCGCCGCGCTGTCGGTGGCGCGCCACGGCTACATCATGGAGCAAGGCAAGGTGGTGCTCGACGGCACCGCCGACGAATTGCGCGACAACGAGGACGTCAAGGAATTCTACCTTGGCGGCGCCGGCGACCAACGCAAGAGTTTCAAGAATCTGAAAAGCTTCAAGCGCCGAAAACGCTGGCTATGAAGCCAATTTTGCCCCTCGTTCCGCTGCGCGCGGCGTGCACGCGGGCTACCGAAGTCGCCAGCGATAACGGGGCGCGCACGCCCAACGTCCTCGCGGCATAGAGAGTTCGTCAAGCGCACGACGCTCCAAAAAAGCGCCGAGCGGACCAAGCTCTGATCATCGACACCTCCATGGCCCGACGGTTGCTGAAAATAGGCGTCGGATCTCGCATCAAAGAAGGCTTTGTGGCCGGAGACCGTCGGAATCAGTTCGCGTCGCGGTCGGGCACGGCCCTGTTAGCCTTAAACAAACGGCCTCCGGCGCAATTGGACCAAAACGCCCTACTCCGAACCCGATTGCCTCAAGATGAGGTCGCATGCCACGACTGTAATCGCGCCCCGTTCACTGGTTTGCCACTCTCTCCCGAACACTTGCCGGTCTGGCCCAATCCCAGGCTGATCTGGTTCGCCTGCTCCGCGTGAAGCGGCGCTCTGGCACCAAGTCGCACCACGAAACGAATACAAACCGATCGCCCGTTAACCGTAATTCCGCGCGAGAGCTGGCGTTTTGCCGGGATCCAGCTCATATATCCGTTTGCCATCGCGGTTCACGCGAGGCGGCTGCCGCCGGTGCGCCAACACCAGACGACAGCCTGACCACAACCGACTTTCGAGGAGTCAGTCATGGCTAAGCAGCCGTTATAGCGCCGATTCGGCGCCGTTGCTTCTACCCCGTTTACAGTACCTCGTCCGGTCCGACGTGATCGGAACCTTCCGCACGCCCATCGGCGAGTGCGGGACCGCTACGGCCGGCAAGGCCTTCCCCACCATCCCTTCGTCCATCGGCTAAGCGCGATCGCGAGGCTCGACGTCATGTGACGCAAAAGCGTCGCATGGATCGGTCCGCGTCGTGCCTGTCTTCAAGCCACTGGTCCAGGCGCGATCGCGCGTAGGGTGACCTTGTGGTCGGAAGATAGGCGAAACGCGAAGCTCACGCCCGCTAATGCTCGCCAGCGATCCGCGAGCATGGTGGCTGCGCAGTTTAGGTCCGATGACGTTGGCCTTGCGATCTCTTCAAGCAAAGAGAGAGATCATGCCTTTTTTAAACACAAATGGCTCCGTGCAGCCCGCCTGCACCAACACAATCTTCCGCCCGATCGGCGACATCGCCGGCCTGCGCGAAGTTCACGACAATGTCAGCCGCCTTACCGTCTCCGCCTTTCCAATCGCGATGGTGAATGACATTGCGCTGACGCACCTCGCCGTGCCTGGCTGCTACGTCCTTGCCGATCATGAGGCGGCCTATCTCGGAGAGAGCCGCGACGTTCGTCGTAGGCTGAACCAACATGCCGCCGATCCCTCAAAGGCCTTTGCCCGTGAGGTCTACGTCATCTCGGGCTACGAGAGGCCCTGGTTCGACAAGACGGCGGCGATTTATTTGCAGTATCGCCTGACAGAGATAGCGGAGCAGGCCGGTCTGGTCGAGATCGTCAAGGGCGTCAGCCCGCAGGTGTTGGAGTTGTCCGACTGCGAGCGCGCGCCGCTTGACCAATATGTCGAATTGGGCGAGCGCCTCCTGTTCGATGCCGGCTGCCGCGTGTTCCGCTCCAATTTTCCCAACCAGCGCCGCAAGACGATCGAGGCCGCGATCCGGATCGATCCGGACGAGGCCGGACCGATCCGAATCGGGGTGATCGCGACGCCCCCGCTCGGCAGCGAGCTCGAACTCGACTACTGCGATCTCTGGGCGCGCGGCTATCCGGCCCAGGGCGGCTTCGTGGTGATGGCGGGCTCCGAGCTGCGCACGCAGGTGAACTCGAGCGTCAACCCGATCCTGCACACGCGCCGCGCCGAACTTGTGGCCGCCGGAGCCTTGGGCGCGATCCCCGGCGTTCAGAACCGGCAACGCCTCCTCGTCGCGGTCTGGCTTCCCTCGGCCGCCATCGCGGCGAAGGTTGTGACGGGAGCGCACGTGAACAGCAGCAAGTGGATCCAGCCGCGCCACCCGCGCGGGGTCCTGGTTGCGGCCTAAGGAAGCAAACCATGTCAAAACCAACAAAGGTGCTTGAGAAGATGCGCCGGCAACGGGCAAACGCCCCTCGCGCGGGATCGGATGATGCCATCGTCCGCCGCGGACCGCACGATGGTGTCGCCAACCTTGGTGCCGATCCGGGCCTGCTGGATTGCCGGTCGGCGCCTGGGCTGGCGTCTCTCCTGCGCGAGACAATGTCGGCAGCGCCCACGGGGGACCTCGCATGAAGATCCAGATCTTCTCGGACCTCCACGTCGACGTGGCTCCGGTCAAGCCGATTCAAATCATGCCCGGCGTCGATCTTGTGATCGTCGCCGGCGACACCTGCGAAGGTGTTTTGCATGCATTCGATTATCTGCGCCAGATCGTGGCGGTGCAGATCCCGATCCTGATGGTGTTGGGCAATCACGAATACTATCGCCGCTTCATCCCACACGAGCTGGCGCTGGCACGGTCTCACGCCGCCGAGTTCAATATTCACCTGCTGGAGAACGACACGATCGTGCTTGGCGGCGTTCGCTTTGTCGGCGCCACGCTTTGGACGGACTATCGGATCTTTGGTGAATCCAATCAGGCGGCCGTGATGAACGCCTGCGCAACCGGCATGAACGATCATCGCCGGATCGGCTGGCAGAAGCAGCCGTGGCTGAGGTTCCGACCGCAGGAAGCGGCGCTGCTGCATCATCGGTCGAAAACCTATCTCGCAGAAGTCCTGACAACACCCTTCCGTGGACCCACGGCCGTAATCAGCCACCATGCTTGCCATCCGCGATCGATCCATCCGGCGTTCATGAGCGATAGCCTCACCGGCGCTTTCGCATCCGATTTATCGACGCTGATCGAGGCGCATAGGCCGACGCTGTGGGTGCACGGCCACGTGCATCAGTCCTTCGACTACCGTGTCGGAGAGACCCGGATCCTCTGCAATCCGCACGGCTACGGGGGTGGGAACCCGAACTTCGATGGGGCGCTGGTGGTGGAAGTCGGTGAATGACCGGCCCCTCGTTTCCGGTCTTCCCCTTCCGCACGTCTTTTGTCGACCTCTCAAACACTTGGATTTTTCCATGCTGACGAAAATGTTTCCGTTTCTCGATCCTGCGCACATCACACCTGATCTGACCCGACGATTGCGCACGCTCGCCGACGACTGCGCTCGCCTCAGACTAGGATATCCGGTCTCGCCGACCGAGCTACAGTCAGTCCCGCTCCTGGAACAATGGACGCCGGCAATGACGCCGCGAGGTGTGGTGCTGGTCGGCCTTGCCAACGGAACATCCCATCCACGGCGATCGCTCAGTGATTAGTTCGCCCGTGTGGTTCGCCGATCCAGATGGCAACTGGGTTCGTACGCTATCGCGCTTTTACAGGCTTGGGGTGCCCGCCGGCCCTGGCAACGGCCGCCGCACCCGGACCTCGGTTGCCGGGTCGCGCGCTGGCACCCATGACGACCGCTTCGGAGGGCGAGGCATGAGTACCGATCCCGACGATACTGATTTCGACGATCCGGCGATGCCCGCTATCGCGGACATCACCTCGACAGGAGCCGCGGCGGATTCCGCCGAGAGCGACGAGCGGCTGAAGGTGCTGCCGCGTGTGCTGCGCTACGCCGTGCTGGCCGGCGAGGAGCGCGGCTTGATCAGGCAGCGGCTGGTGGCGGAGATCGACGAGCTTTGTCCCCGGCTACCGCTCAACGCCGAATGGGCCAGGCAACACGACGTCGGCATCGGCGTCGCACTTGCCTATGAGCTCGATCACCGCGCGGTCGTGGAGGATATCCCAAACCTGCGCAGCCTGGCCGACTGCGTGCGGTTGCTGTCGCTGCCGACCCCGCGCGACGACACCTACATCGAGGATCATCGGCGGGTGGCGAAGGCGTTGCTGCAGGCCCTGGACAAGCCCCCCGCCGGCGCCGACACCGCGCTTCTCGCCGATCTCGAGGCCTTTTGCTTCGGTTGGGCGGCTTTGCCGGCCTGCACGGACCTGCTGTATCGGTGGGAATCGTCGGCTGCGGCCAGTGCAATGCAGATCGGGCGCAAGATGGCCAAGCGCCGTATCGCGGTGGCCGAAGAAGCCGCCTGGCAGCAGGTTGACGAAGCCGACAAACGCCAACGGTCCACCGACCAGGCAAAGGCCGATCAACCGGACAAAGACGATCCGGCATCGATCGCCACCGTTCCTGACAACCATGTCGTGGTCGCCCGTATCGACGAAGCTCAGCTGCAGAACAGCAAGCTCAAGGAGCTGATCGGCCCGACGAAGCACGTCATCAACACCGCGCTGCCGCTGATGTTGGTGCGGCCGCTGCATCAGGTGCGCGAGTTGCTGATGTTCGAGTTTCCTTATGCGCTCGAAGTGATCGACTTCGCGCTCGCCGATGTCGTCGGCCGCACTACCGTCAAACTGCGACCGCTGTTGCTGGTAGGCGATCCTGGCGGTGGCAAGTCCCGTTTTGCCAGGCGTCTCGGCGAAGCGCTGGGCCTCACCGTGTGGCGCACGGATGCAAGCCGAAGCGACGGCGCGGTGTTCGCCGGGACCGACAAACGTTGGCATTCCGCCGAGCCGTGCCATCCTTTCCTGGCCGTCGCACAAGCGAAACAGGCCAATCCGTTGGTGTTGATCGACGAGATCGAGAAGGCCGGCACCCGCTCGGACTATGGTCGGTTCTGGGATTGCCTGCTCGGATTCCTCGAACCGGAGACCAACGCCAGATACCCGGACCCGGCGCTGCAGACGACACTCGATCTGTCTCATATCTCTTATGTCGCCACCGCCAACAGCCTCGACCCGTTGCCCTCGCCGATCCGCGATCGCTTTCGAATCGTTTCCTTTCCGAAGCCAAACGCCCACGATCTCGATGCGCTTTTGCCGGCGGTGGTTGCCGACCTCGCCAAGGAACGCGGTCTCGACAAAGACTGGGTGCCGCCGCTGGACGGCTTCGAACGCGCGGCCGTCGCTCAGCACTGGCGTGGCGGCTCCCTGCGCCGCCTTCGCCGCATCGTCGAGGCCGTCTTGCGCACCCGCGATATCAGCGCATCGAGAAATTGATCTATGGATCACGAATTGGATGAGATGCCGAACTCCATGCGGTCGCGCCGATCGGCACGGTCGCGCGCAGCAACTGGCCGCCGCAACGCCCACCAAGGGGACAATAACGGAGAGGTTATCGCGCTTCGATCCTCTCGGTGTGATCGACCAAAGGCCAAACAGAATGACGCCGCCGTCGGTCATCGTCGCGACGGAGAGCGGAAACGTTCATATCCTAACAACGAGCGCTGAGCAGGGAGAGGTAAGCGCCGACCTTCTCAGCCGAGCACTTGCTCGGCTTCAACGCTGGCACAGATTAGATGATAAAATGAAGACGCCGGGATGGTCGCGACCAGCGACCGGCCCTCACGATCGAATTGATCGTACCAGCCGCCCGCGACGGGATGGTTGAGATAGTGCCGTTCGAGACGCGCCAAGGCCGCGCGAGCTTCGTCGGCGGCGCCCGGCTCGCCCGCCTCGGCCTGGGCGATCCAGGCCTTGGCCATTTCGGCCTGCGGCCAGAGGCGCCGGCTATGCCGTTTGATCTTACCCGTGGCGTCACCCTCATCGGCCAGGCAGCCTGTCGCCTCGTCGCGATAGCGCAGCGCGGACGCAAGCAGCTCGGCGCGGTAGCGTCCGGTCGGACAGCCGGTGATCCGTTCAAAGCCTTTCAGCAGCCATACCCATTCCGCCTGGTGGCCGGGTTCGACACTAACCGGCTCGATCCTCGACCAGTCGTCCTCGAAATATTCCCCAAGCGCTTGTTTCTGCTTGTCGTAAAGATTTGCAAGAAACAGCGCAAAGAACTCGCCGGCGCGGTTCTGGAACGCCGGGTCATGGGTCGCATCGAACGCTGCGATCATCGATTCAAACAGATGCATCTGCGGGTTTTGCCGCCGCGGCATCGAGGCCGGCCACCCTTCCAAAAAGCCGCCATGAGGCGAGCGCAGCCGGGTATCGAGAAAAGAAACCAGCGCATCGATCTCGGCACGGACCTGTGCATCGCGATCGAGCGCATACACGCTTGAAAGGGCAAGCAGGACGAACGCGTGATCGTAGGTATCGCGCAGGGGATCCAAGACGCTGCCGTCATGCGCCAGGGTGTGGACAAAGCCCGGCCGGCCGTCGGGGCTTTTCGCTTTCGCCAACAGGTGATCCAAGGCCTTCAGCGCGATCTCGCGGCCTTGCGGGTACCAGCCGATCTGCGCCGCCTTGGCGAAGCAATAGATCTGGCGGGCCTGGACGAAAACCCGTCGCGGCGCCAGGGTGTCGCCACGGCCCTCCGGGGTGAGCCGGTCGACAAACCCCCCGCTCGCGCGATCCCAACCTTCGGTCGACCACAGGGGAAATGTGTGCTCGATCATACGGGTCTTCAGGGTTCCCACGATATCGTCGGAACCGGATCGGTTTGCCGGTGTGGCGGTAGATATTTCAACCATTGCGTTTCCTGCGGACCTCCAAACCGAAGGTCGTCGTCTGATATCATGTAAAGGCCGAAGCGCAATCGCGCCGAGCCTTGGGGTAATGCCATCGGGGGGAACAGCGATGACCGAGCACTTTGACGCCCTCGAGGCGCGCAAGCCCGGGGAACGCGAGGCGGAGCTGTTTTCGCGGCTGCCGGAGGTGCTCCGTAAGGCCATGGCGGCGCCGCTTTATGCGGAGCGGCTCAGAGGCCTCGACCCCTCAGAGGTCACCAGCCGGGTTGCGCTGGCCCGCCTGCCGCTGCTCCGCAAATCCGACCTCCCTGCCCTTCACAAGGCCGCCCCGCCCTTCGGTGGGCTGGTTGCGGGGCATCCGGGATCGTTCGGACGGTTGTTCACCTCGCCCGGCCCGATTTTCGAGGCCGAAGCCGGCCCATGCCGATCCCTGGCGCGGAGCGCGGGCCTTGTTCGCGGCCGGCTTCCGCCCGGGCGACGTGGTGCTGAATACCTTCAGCTACCATCTGACGCCGGGCGGCTTCATCTTCGACACCTCCGCCCGCGCGCTCGGCTGCGCGGTCATACCGGCCGGTCCCGGCAACACCGACGCGCAATTCGAGCTGATCGAGGCCTATCGCCCGGTCGGCTATATCGGCACACCGGATTTCCTCAAAATCCTGCTCGACGCCGCGGATAACGCCGGGCGGGATGTCTCCTCGATCAGGCGCGCGCTGGTGTCGGGGGCGGCGTTTCCGAAGTCGCTGCAGGATGAGATCAGCTCGCGCGGCATCGATGCCTACCAGGCCTTCGGGACCGCCGATCTCGGCGTGATTGCCTTTGAGACCTCCGCCCGTGACGGCATGGTGGTCAACGAAGACCTGATCATGGAAATCGTGCGGCCGGGCACCGGCGATCCCGTGCCCGAGGGCGAGGTCGGCGAGATCGTCGTCACGTCACTCGATCTCCATCACCCCTGGATCCGGCTGGCGCTCGGTGATCTCACGGCTGCGATGCCCGGGCCGAGCCCTTGCGGACGGAGCAACATGCGCATCAGGGGCTGGATGGGCCGCGCCGACCAGACCACCAAGGTCAAGGGCATGTTCGTGAGGCCCGAGCAGATCGCGCAAATCGCCGCGCGCCACCCCGAACTCGAACGGCTGCGCCTCGTCGTCACGCGCGAAGGCGAGATCGACGCGATGACTTTGAAGGCAGAATGCGGTTCGCCCAGCAAAACGCTGCAAAGCGAAATCGCCTCGACATTGCGCGCCGTGACGAAACTTCAAGGCACCGTCGAACTCGTAGCGCCGGAAAGCCTGCCGAACGACGGCAAGATCATCGCGGACGAGCGCAGCATCTGACCGGTTGCGCATGCTACGGTGATCCACCTGCTGGGGTGGGCTACCACGATCGCACCTCACCCTTTTTGAGTTTTTGGATCTTTAAGGCCGCCGGACTCAGTGGGGCTACGGCGCGTATTGCCGCGCCCGGCTCAGATCGGTTTAGTTCCCTAACCGCTTTCTCGCATTCTGGCGCGGTCGATAAGGCCGACCAAATAGGTTGTCCTCTCACGTCCGCCGCTGCCCTCGACCAGCACGACCCATCCCTCAACCGCTAAACCAGTCACTCTGCTCATTGGAGCAATATGCCGGATTGGCCTAGGGCCGGTCACCAACGAATTGGCAGCAGACGCCTCGTCGTGTTAGCGGGGATCCCAATAGGCGGAATTGATTGGCAGGGAAACAATGATCGAGGCAGTGATCTGGGATTTTGGCGGCGTACTCACGACCTCACCGTTCGAGGCCTTTGCACGGTTTGAGACGGAGCGTGGTCTCCCCACCGACATCATCCGGCGCACCAACGCCAACAATCATTGGGAGAACGCCTGGGCGAAATTTGAACGCGCCGAGGTAGACATCGAAACCTTCGATCAACTGTTCGCGGCTGAATCGCTGGCACTTGGCGCAGAGGTGCGCGGCAAGGATGTATTGCCGCTGCTATCGGGAGATTTGCGCCCCGAGATGGTCGAAGCGCTGCGGCGTGTGGCGGCAAAGTTCAAGACCGGCTGCATCACCAACAACCTTCCGGCCAACAGCATCGGCAGCCTGGGCGGCCGGTCGCTCTACATTGCCGAGGTGATGGCGCTGTTCGATAACGTCATCGAGTCCGCCAAAATCGGTCTTCGCAAGCCGGACCCCCGCATCTACCGGATGATGACCGACGCGCTTGGCGTCGATCCCAAGAGTTGCGTTTATCTCGATGATCTCGGCGTCAACCTGAAGCCGGCTCGCGAGATGGGCATGAGGACCATCAAGGTGGTCAGCGCGCCGCAAGCCATTACGGAACTCGAAGCGGCGACAAGCCTATCGCTTCGATAATCGCAGCGCGGGAAACAAATGCGCCTTGTAGGTTGTCCGCGATCTCGATTGCTTTGAGACATCAGGCGCGTCAAAGCACCCGCAAAAGCTGCGGGTTCATGGGAAGTTCTCCGGGTTTGGGGCTGTTCCAGGTGGGGTTGTATCGCTCATCCGGGAAATGACATTGTTTGCTGGGCTATGTCGCCTGCTGCCACGCTAGAACTGGACACCGCGGGTCAAGGCGCCGTCCACGACAAGGTTCGTGCCCGTGATGAAATTCGCGGCCCGGCTCGCAAGAAACACGACGCCATTCGCCATCTCCTGCGGCGTGCCCATGCGGCCAGTCGGATTCAGCGCCAGCGCGGTGTTGTACAGTTCGGGGTTGTTGTCCTTGATGATGTTCCAGACCCCACCCTCGAAATAGGTGTTGCCGGGGAATGTCGGACACCGCGCCGGCAGGCTGCTGGCGACCGACATGACATTGCCACCATGACGAACGCGATCCCACCGTTCTGCCTCTGACTTAAAAATCAGTAGGGGGGTGACGCATTCTCTGGTTGTCTGTTAACTCTTGTTGCCGTGCGTCCACCTTAGGGTGCCGTTAGCTTAACCGTTCGCGACATTGCCGCCCGGGCAAAGCCGTAAAGGACGGACAACAAAAAGGGAGGTTCCATGGTTCACACCGCAAGCGGTGCGCCATCTGTCCGCGTACCTTATTCCAGGAAACACAAACTATCTCGGCTTGGCGTTGCAAGCCTTCTGGCGACCAGTGTCCTGGCCGCAGCGCCCGTTGCGCACGCGCGTACCACGCAAATCCAGATCCTGAGCAGAGGCATTGCCTTCGGGGGACATTCGTTTGCCGGCGTAGGCCAGTATGAGTTCATTACCGGCATCGCAACGGGCGAGGTCGACCCGACAAATCCACAGAATGCTGTTATCACCGACATCCAGCTCGCGAAAAACGCGCAGGGTAAGGTCGTCTATCAGCACAATTTCTACATTCTGCAGCCTTTGGACTTCAGCAAAGGCAATCGCAAAATGATGTATGAGCCGCCGAACCGTGGCGGCAAGACGTACCAGACGCTGAACAACACGCCGACCGGCACCAACGATCCGGCGGCGCTCACCGACCCCGCAGCGCTCGACGATTCCTTCCTGTGGACCCGCGGCTACACCACGGTATGGAGCGGCTGGGAAAACAATCTCGCACCGCTGACCGGTCCCGTACCGCCGACCGGCCCCGTGGCGACGGCCTCCTTCCCGATTGCGCACGGTCCGAACAATGCGACTCTCACCGGGCCAGGATATGAGTACATCGTCACGGGCGCCGCTTCGTTCACGCTGGCTTACCCTGCCGCCTCGGGCAACCAAAATGCACCGGACGCCGTCCTGACCCATCGCGTCCATCTCGACGACACGGCCGTGCCGGTCCCGTCCAGCGGCTGGGCCTATACCGACGCCACTCACACCGCGATCAAATTGACCAACGGGAATTTCGTCAACAACGACATCTACGAATTCTCCTACACCGCCAAGGACCCGACGGTGAACGGGTTGGGACTCGCGGCTATTCGCGACTTCAATTCGTTCCTGCGGTTCGCGTCCAACGACGACGCCGGCACGCCTAACCCGATCAGGGGTCAAATCGACCGCATCTACACGGAGACGTCCTCGCAGCCAGCCCGGACCCTCAATGACTTCACTCATCTCGGGTTCAATGAGGACGAAAACCACAGGAAAGTTTTCGACGGAATGATGCAATGGATTGGGGCCGGTGATGGTCTCAACATGAACTATCGATGGTCACAGACCAAGCGCACCGAGCGCAACCGTCAGGAAGAGCTCTACCTTGAGGGCCTCTACCCGTTTGCGAATGTGCCGACCCAGGATCCGATTTCCGGGACAAGGGACTGGCGCTACAAGAAATGCGAAGAGACGAAGACCTGTCCGCTCGCTATGGAGTTTTATTCGGCCAATGAGTACTGGGTGAAGGCAGGTTCGCTGATGAGTACTGATCCGACAGGAAAATTTGACCTGCCGGATCATCCGCTCACCCGACTCTACCTGCTGTCGAGCAAGCAGCATGGCGGCGCCGGCGATCCAACATCGAAGGGCCTGTGCCAGCAGTTTCTCAATCCGCTCGACTCCGCGCCGGTGCAACGAGCGCTGTGGACCGATCTGGACGAGTGGTCGACGCGCGGCATCCAACCCCCGAACTCGCAGGTGCCGAAACTTGGGGACGGCACCCTTGTGCCGCCATTGCCTCAGGACGGCGTCGGATTCCCGCACATTCCTGGTGTCACCTACACAGGTTTGAAAACGACCCGCTATCGGTTCAACTATGGACCGGACTTTTATCAAACCTTTGTGCCGACGATAAACCCGCCGGTCATCAGACCGCCCTACGAGGATAATGCGGCTAACGGTCGGATCTATCCAAGCTACGTGCCGAAGACCGACGACGACGGCAACGACATTGCCGGCATTCGGCTGCCGGAATTGGCGGTGCCGCTGGCGACTTACACGGGTTGGGGACTGCGATCGGGCGTCTGGGCGAACGATGGATGCGAGGCGTCCGGCCAATACATCCCGCTCGCGGCAACGACGGCGGCCCGTTTGGCTGCGGGCGATCCGCGTCTCTCAGTCCAGGAGCGTTATCCTTCGTACGGGCAGTATCGGACCCAAGTCATATCGGCGGTAGACGATCTGGTAAGAAACCGCTTCCTGATTTGCGACGATACCCAGGACATGGTGACCCGGTTACTGCAGGCCGGACTCAGCGCTGGCGTCCCTGCACCCAACGGAAAAGAAAACGCGTCCTCTCCTGATCCGGTGCCTGCATGCCACGGGCGCATGCCGCCTCACTATCATTATCATTATGTCTACGCGATCATGATCATGATCATGATCGAGACTAGGCCGTAACTGTTTATTCAAACCCAAATGATTGCGGGTGGCGAGCGCTGGCTCGCCACCCGAATTACTCATGGATGGGGGTTGCCGAAGACTGCTTCCGGCGGATTGTGTTGAAAAAGTCGGAGTTGTGAACGGTCACGCGTGCAGATTCACTCAGGCATCGAAGCCTGGGGGCGGAGTGATCTGCCCCCTTTGAAGTGGTCCTCCCTGAAGTATGGTTTTGACCATGGAGGATAGGATTAATGGCGAGGAAGAGGCATACAGCGGAAGAGATCGTTGCGAAGCTGCGGCAGGTCGATGTGTTGATTGCGCAGGGGCGGCAGGTTGCCGACGCGGTCCGCTCGATAGGCGTACCGCAAGTTACATATTATCGGTGGCGGAGTGAGTATGGCGGTCTGAAGGGCGATCAGGTGAAGCGGTTCAACGGGGCCTGGAACGCCGTATGTCGGACACCTGGCGATCTTCGTCCGGGCTACACGCCCGCGCCCCAACCGTTGCAAAGCCACTGGCAAGATCCGCTTGGCTTGGGCGCCTGGAGAGATGCGTAAACTCGCGCTGAGGGCACGCACCCTGGCAGCACCGCCGCCTTCCGCGTCTCACTCAATCACACATCGTTCTCTCAGGTGACTGGAGCGTCATGCACCCCAGAAACAGCAGGTGATTCGGTTTTCAATCCGCGACGGCTGCACAATCGTAATTAACGATCGGTGGCTAATTGCGCCGTTTGGCGTCCACCGTTTATCGCTTTGAGTTGATTTACGTATTCTTCAGGCTTCAACAAATGGAACGGGGCCTTCAAACCCATGAAACTGGCAATTTCGACCTATGAAAAAAGTGCAGTTCGTAGTTGCGGCGTTCCAGAGCGGCGAGGTCGCCTGAAGATGCTTGATGTACGCGAACACCTTCTTCGCGTCTTCCTCATTCAGGTAAACGCGATAGCTGGCCGTTAAATATTGTTCGTCCAGGTCACCGTAGCTCGCCCCTGTCCCAGCGGGCACAAACGTGAGATGTCCCAACATATAGGGCAGCTCGTCGCCAGTTGGCCACAGGCCGGCAACTTCAACCTGCTTTTCGCTCGTCTTACCGAACCAAACAAACGCATGACCGTAGGACGCCGCCGTGCGGGCACGAAAATCCACGTAATAAGGTCCCTTCGCAGTGCCAGATTGAGACCTTCGAGCGGGTTTCATGTCTGCCGCGGAGAGCGTGACGTTCGGCGCAGCGGCAGCCACCGCCACGGCAGGCTTCATCGACGGTTTGCGCGAAGTGTCCTGTTGCGAGGACTGCTGACGGTCAGTTCGCGCCGCGCGTTGTTGTGCGCTGCCGCTTCCAATTCCCAGACCGACGGAAGCCGCAAGGACGCTGATTCCAACCAAAAACTGCAGACCCGGCGGCTTCCGATTTGCTTTTGCCACGTTCAACCCTCACAGACCACGACGGCCGATGTCATAGTTAGTCCGAGTTCCCAGTCTGACGCCTTCGACCGCGAAACGGTCGAAGACCCTTGGCGTTTTGGAATAATCTTCGGGTTAACCCTTGGTTACGAGCGGAGCCGCTGGGGCTTTGCCCACGGGATACTTGCCGACCGGATATTTTCCAATGGGCATCTTGCCCACTTGCGCCGGTTGATAAACCGGCTGTGCACGAGGCAGGTCCGCGGCAGCGGCGGCTCCCACCAAGGCAAAAGAGGCAGTCCCAACAATCAGGAATTTCAACATCGCGGTCTCATGCTCCTACAAAGGAAGAGGGAACGAGGTTCGGAATTAACCTGACAGCGGCTACTGCGCAATTAACAGTGACTCAAAGCTACGATCGAACGCTCTCTTTTCTCGCGAACGTTGCAAAAATGGCACGTAGAACGGGCATCCGCACATCGCTGGGATATCGACCGCCAGCACCCGAAGCACTCGTCTGGCCGGCCACAAAACCGAAAACTAACATTCCAAACGGACCACTTCGAGGGGCCGGTCACAGAGGTGCGCGGCAAGGATGTATTGCCGCTGCTATCGGGTGATCTGCGCCCGGAGATGGTCCAAGCCCTCCGGCGTGTGGCGGCAAAGTTCAAAACCGGCTGCATCACCAACAACCTTCCGGCCAACAGTATCGGCAGCCCAGGGCGGCCGTTCGCTCTACGTGGCTGAGGTGATGGCGCTGTTCGATCACGTCATCGAGTCCGCCAAAATCGGTGTTCGCAAGCCGGTCCCCCGCATCTACCGGATGATGACCGACGCGCTTGGCGTCGATCCCAAGTGTTGCGTTTATCTCGATGATCTTGGCGTCAACCTGAAGCCGGCGCGCGAGATGGGCATGAGGACCATCAAGGTGGTCAACGCGCCGCAAGCGAGTACGGAACTCGAAGCGGCGACGGGCCTATCGCTTCGATAATCGCAGCGCGGGAAATAAATGCGCCTTGTAGGTCGTTCCGCAATATTTAGCGGGTGGCTGATAGGTTGGGAACCGCACCAGGCTCAGGGTGCATCCTGACGAGGAGCGGTAGCGGCTACTGAGGTTGCTGCTGAGTCTTCGGCCTCGCCATTTCCTGGGCTCGCTTAGCCATCCATGCGTCGTATTCCGGCGTCCCGGACCGCGGCGGTGCATCGTCCGGCAGGCCCCCCAGCCAGTGCGGCATGTCCGCGATATGTTCGCCCGCCGTTCGACCGCCCGCGCAAGCAGACAGCGACAGGCATGCAAGGCAGAGGAAAGCCGATTTGATCGCGGTGGTGCGATTCATCTTGAATTTATACCCAGCGGATTGTGGCTCGCCCCGGACGAGCAGCCATCCAAGCGCAGCCGAAGATCGAAGGCAAGGGCAGACGCTTGCAGCGCTGCATCCACGGCAGCGACCAGCGGGAAAGCGGCGTGGGTCCGAACTCAGTCCTGATCTCGCCGACTGTGAAATCGTGATGTCGCTCGTCGACACCTGACCACCGCGACTCAAGTTTTGCATCCCCCGGCGCAATCCCGCTAGTGGAGCAGAAACATGCAGACGCCTTGTATAAGCTGTTCCCATCCAGAAAATGCAAACTCGTAAACGTAGTGTCAGGTCAAATACCTCCGACCACTTTCACGGGCCCCGGCAGGTGCCAAGAGCTGGGCGGGACGCCTGGTTATTTGGCTGCCGCGGAGGAGCTCGCGAGAACGAGTCACTGCCCGGTCGACGCCTTCACCTAGCTAGCACACTCATACACCTTAGCCGCTGACGGGGCGTCGGCACGCGCCGTCCGAAGCACAACCCACAGATCGGTGTGGCCGGCTTTCAGAAGCGGAAGCGCAATCCGACCGTGGGGGCGATGTTGTTGTGCTGGAGGAAGCCGGAGGCCAAACCGCCACTCACTTGGGTGAACATGATGCCGGAATAGACATCCCACTTTGGTGCGAACCGCCAATCGACCGCGGCAGAGATGCCGTCGAATGTCCCGGCGCATTGGGTGTGCTCGGTACCGAAGCAGGGGGTGGGGCCCAAGGCGGCGGTGCCGAAGAAGGAATCCTGGATGTAATGGTAGTAGCCGCCGATCACATCCATATCCTCGCTAACGGCGTATTTCGCGCCGACCCACATCACCTGGAAAGTCTTGTTATCAAGACCGTTCACGCCGAAGGCGGCATTGTTGATTGTCGTGTTGTTGAACGCGGTGCAGCCCGCGCACAGAAAGTCTCCAGAGATGCTGTTAAAAGCGGTCTGTGGATGGCTCGGGGCCATGTATCGAATATGTTCGTAACCGGCAAACACCTTCAGCGGCCCGTTGGTGTATTTGGCGACAAACATCACGGCTTCATTGTCGGAGATCGTCGCCGTGAGCGCCTGCGGCAGGAACGGGGGGATCGGCACGCCACTGGCGTTATTGCTTCCCGGCCCCAGGGAAAGCGCGACGGAATCGGTGACATGGCTGTAAATCGCGTCGAGCGAGAGCACGCCTTTGCCCCACGTCGAGATGTCGCCGCCGAGCTGGAACTGGTAGGCGCCATTGGAGGCGTTGTTCTGGGCGTAGCCGCCGAACTGCCACAACGCCGCCGCCCGGAAGTGGTCGACGTTGACCCGATATTTCAATGACGTCGAGTTCCTGCAGTTCTCGGTATTGCCGCCGCCGCAGGTGATGCCCTGGAAGCCGATCGGGGAAAAACCGTAAGAGGCGCTGAACGGATCGTAGTCAAAGACAGCGTCCAGGGTCAGCGAGTTCTGCCGGAATACGGTCAGGGTGCCATAGGTCGGAGAACTGAAGCCGACATAGCCTTGGCCGTTGTACCACTGGCCCGCCCGGCTTGAATCGGAGTAAGCGGTAGCGAAGTTTTGCGGGATGCCGGCGTTCGCGGCAACCGATCCCGGTCCATCGGAGAAGCGCAGGGAATAAGGGTCGAAGCCGGCGTCCAGGGCAAAGACAACAGAGACGTCCCCGCCGATCGGCTCCGTTCCCTTGATTCCAATGAATGAATTGGTCAGCGCGTTGGGGGCAAGGCCAAACACCGCATTATTATTCTGTTTCTGGATTAAGTAGGAGGCTCCGACGGCGGATTGCGTGTCCCACTGCGTGCCGTGGCTCTGCCAGCCGAACCCCGTATCAATCGTGCCGTAGACCGTGATGCCGTACCAGGACAGTTGGCAGTTCGTGGAGCCAAAGTCCCAGGCGTCGGTGCATGCCTTGGGAGTGGAAGGCTTGGTCGTGGAAGGCATGGGCGCGGAAGCCGCGATGGCCGAAGGCGCCATGGACGGAACGGCGTCGGCGGCCCAACTCGCCCCGCCGCAGAAGGCGCTGCCGACTGCGGTAATCACTACAGCAAGAAATGCCGAGCGTTGCATGGTGAGCGTCCCTGAACTCATCACGCAGGAGTGAAGCAGTTGCTAAGTTGGGGGGCAAGAAAATCCCAGCGCCTTAGCAGTCATACCGGAAAAATTTCGATCCGCGTGGCAGCCGTGCCACAGTCCTTTCAACAGGCCGATGGGTTCCGAAGTTGCCGTGGGCGACCACCGATGAAATTAGCTGCGGGTCAGCTACCGGACTGAGCAGCTAATTTCCGCGCCGCCGCGGTGAACGGAGATCATCAAGCACGGACGGCATGTCAGGCTCGGTAGCAAGCGCGCATGGGTACACCTGTTATTTTGAGAAGCCGAAAAGTGCCTCCGACATCTGACGTCACCCCGGCGTCACGCACGATGCGGCATCTGATCGTGCACCCGATCGCGTATCGGCTTTGCGCGCTGGAGCGGCATCCTTGACGGCCGTGTACTTCAGAAAGCTTCTACCGATGGCATGAAGACATAGCCGATGCCACGCTCGGTCCGGATGAATTTTGGCGCGCTTGAATCGACCTCCAGTTTACGCCGCAATCTTAAGATCTGCATATCAATGCTTCGTTCGAAAATATCTTCATGCCGTTGAGCGACGTGGATCAAATGCTCCCTTGTGAGCGGCTGCTGAGGTGATTCCAGAAATGCAAGCAGAAATTTATACTCGCGTTTACCTAAAGCACGCTCCTAGTCTCGCTGAACCTCTAGGCAAGTGGGACGTTGGTAAACCGGGAGGAGTGCATTTTGTCATGCCTCACAAGCGAAGTTCCTGGCTTCGGTCGATCGCAGTGGGAATCGGCATCTTCGTTGCCTGGTTCGGGATCGGCGTCCTGTTCTATCAGGAGAGCCCCAAGGAAAAGCCCCCCATCGTCACTTTGCTGACGGGCGAAAGATAGCCAGTGGCAACCGGCCTCTGTACCTCGCATTTTCGCGGCTCCTCAGATTGGGTAAAGCGGCCGTCATGGGGGCTTGTAAAGGCTTGCGGCGCTTGGACAAAACTCCCCGCTCCCCGCACAAGCTCAGAATGTCTCGGTAACTTTGGTCAGTTGCGGCGGACGATCCGGATCAAATCCCCACGCCCGCGCAGTACGTTCGATCATGCGATAGGCCGGAACGAGCATGGTGATCGCGTCGGTCGCGGGATCATCGTCGCCAAGCCACGGTAGCGTGCTGTGCGGGCCGCCACACAGATGCAGGGCAATTCTGCGCTCGCGCAGCTCGCTCGCCAGCGCATCGACTGTTGCAGCTGTTTCGTCCATTAAACGCATCATGATAACCGGCGTCTTTGATGACAACGCAGCGCGCGGGCCGTGCTGGAGTTCGGCGGCGCTGAAACCAAGGGCGGGCAGCCGCAGGATTTCGGCAAGCTTCAGCGCAATCTCGCGAGCTGAGCTCAGGCCAAGACCGCGGGAAGCAACAAACACGGCGGATGCGCTGGCGAGATCGTCGGATACTTTGGACCAATCGAGTGTCAGCGCGCGGTGAACGCGCTCCGGCAGTCGGTCGAGGGCCGACCCAAGAGCCGTGTCACCGGCCAATTCCGCGATCAGTTCAGCTCCTGCCGTCATCGAGCCGACCACCGTCTTGGTCGCGGCGACAGAATGTTCGGGCCCGGCTTCGATCGGAACGACGAATTCGGCGGCGTCGGCAACCGGCGACGGCACCGTATTAACGATTGCGACGGTGCGAGCACCAGACGCTCGCGCAGACTGCGTTGCAGCGACTAAATCGGGGCTGCGCCCAGATTGCGAGATCACGATAAACAAGGCATTGCGCAACGTCAGTGGCTTGCGAAACGCCGTGATCACCGACGGCGCGCTGGCGGACACTGGCAGGTGAAGCCGCGTTTCGATGAGGTAGCGCAAGAACACCCCGGCGTGGCCGGAGCTTCCACGACCGCATAGGACGCCAAGCGGTGCTGCGGCAATATCCAGGCGTTTTGCAACGTCAGCGATAGCATGGCGGTTGCGGACGATGCGCGAGACGACGTCGGCACTTTCGCAAATCTCTCGCGCCATCGCCGAAGAATCGGAGTCGGCCATAGCTCATGCTCCATCTTTGCTGCATAGCCAGTGTTCAACCTCACTCGCTACTGCCGCCAAAGAGATCAGCGAACACGCGACGGAGATTACCCTTATGGCTCGCAAGAATGCTCTCGGCTTCCGCCCTGTCGTGGCCCAACACCACAAGTACGGCCGTCTTGATATCCCCGTCGGTCTGCCCGAGGGCACAAGCAGCCTGCGCTTCGCTGCAGCCGGCAATCCGAGCAACCATGGCCTCTGCGCGGCGCTTTAGCTTCGCGCTCGTCATCTGCATGTTTACCATCATGCCGCGATAGACGCGGCCGTGGCCCAGCATAATGCCGGTCGAGATCAAGTTGAGCACGACCTTCTGCGCGGTGCCCGCTTTCATCCGCGTGGAGCCGGCGATCAATTCTCGCCCCGTCTCGACCAGCACGGGATATGTCGCTGATGTGAGCAACGCAGTGCCGGGATTGTTGGCAACGCCAATGGTGATGGCTCGGCATGTGCCCGCCTGCTGCAGCGCCGCCACGGCAAACGGGGTCGTACCGCTGGCCGAGACCGCGATCACCACGTCGCACGGCGAGAGCCTTGCAGCATTGGCCTGTTTGATTGCATCGGCGACATCGTCTTCCGCGCCTTCGGCGCTTGCGGCAAATGCGCTTTCCCCGCCGGCGATGATGAAACGGAGCCGCTCTTGGGGCCAGGCGAAAGTCGGCGTCAGCTCCGCTCCGTCCTGCACGGCGACCCGGCCCGAGGTGCCGGCGCCAACATAGATCAGGCGTCCGCGATCGCCGAGCGCTTGGCTTGCGGCATTGGTCGCAGCGGTGATCGCAGGAAGCGCGCGCCCTACAGCCGCGACTGCAGCGAGCTGGCCCTCCCACATCGCTTCCATCGCTGAGGTCAGTGACCAAGCATCGAGATCGGCAACGCGAGGGTCTACATCTTCAGTGGCCATACGCGCGATCCGCTCCTTTCACGGATTTGAAACGCGGGGCTCGGAAAGCGGTTTGCGTTCAGCCGCTGCCTCGCTTACGCAAAAGCGGCGCCGCGCCACCAGTAACGCGCCGGCGACCCCATCACCATCGGGAACTTTGAGGCGGTCGCGCAGATCGGGCGCCAACCACGCCGCAATTGCTCCGGACAACCCGCCGACCAGCGACAGCTTGTCGACTCCCTGCCACAGGAACATATTGAGTAGATCGCCGATCTCATCAGCTGCGCGTTCGACGATACGCCGGCCGATCGGATCGCCCGAAGTCGCATGCCGCAATACTAACGGCGCGAAGGTCGCATAGTCGGTCGCAGTCGCCTGTTCGGACCAGGCCACAGCCTGACAGGGGTCATGGCCGAAGGCGCCCAGCACTTCCTCAAGCAGCGGCGATGTCTCGCCCCGCTCATCCGCTCGACGGAGCGCGAGTTCTGATTGCCTGCAATCCGATGTCTGCGCCGCTGCCTTCGTCCGAGATCGGAAAGCCATATCCGCCGAAACGGAGTTCGCGGCCGCCGATCAGGCCGACGCCGACCGAGCCGGTGCCGGCGACAACGACGGCGCCGTCGGCACCACCATGAGCGCCGAGACAGGCAGCCAAGCCGTCGCTAATGAAGCGAACGGAGGCAAACGGATGCACAATCTCTTTGAGGATCGCTTCGGCGCCAGCGCGCCCGAGACCAGCAAGACCGATTCCTGCGTGCATCAGCGCAAAATCCTCGGGCTTCAATCCTGCTTGCTCGGCTGCAATCGCGCAGGCGCTCATGACCGAGTGCCACGCCTTGTCGATGCCCAGCCGCGTCGTTGCCGGTCCCGAGCCGCCCTCGCCAAGCACCGCACCATATTCATCCTCGATGCGAGCGCGGCAACGGCTACCGCCGCCGTCAACCCCGAGATACAGTGCTCGTGTCGTCACCATGTTGTTCCAACGCGGAAAACTAGGTTCCATCTAAGGTCGCTAGCATACCACTGTTCACCTTTTTGGGGAACAATCCGCCCGCGCCTCGGATTCGTGCGGCAGCGTTTGACCGATGTTAGGCTATCACGAGCGGACGATTCGTGGATGACTGTCATGCCTCCCCCCTCTTCCCCCGCACCTTTCACGATTGCCGCGCCGCAACTATTCGACGGAACGGCCATGCGAGGACCGGCGCTGGTCACGGTTGCGGGTGGCCTGATCGAAAGTGTCAGCTTGCGAGACGCGCCGTTCGGAGGAACCCAGCTTCCCGCCGACGCGATCCTCGCGCCCGGCTTCATCGACATCCAGGTCAATGGTGGTGGCGGCGTCCTCCTCAACGATCAGCCGACCGAGGCCGGCGTGCGCCGCATCGTCGAAACTCACCGCAGGGCGGGGACCACAAGCTGTCTGCCGACGCTGATCAGCGATCGCGCCGATGTGATCGAACGCCTCGCTGCGGTCGCGCCAGCCGCGTTGCAAATTCCTGGCGTGCTCGGCTTTCACCTGGAAGGACCTGCGCTCAACAAAGCTCGTAAGGGCATTCATCTTGAAGCCGAGATTCGCGTGCCGAACGCGCGCGATCTTGTCGCGATGAAGAGCTTCGGCAGCTGCGGTCGCTCCATTGTGACCTTAGCTCCGGAATGCGTACCGCCGTCGCTGATCGACGATCTCACCGGTGCAGGATTGCGCGTCTCGGTCGGCCATAGCGACGCGACCGCATGCCAAATCAGGCTGGCGGCGGATCGCGGCGTGACCGGTGTCACTCACCTGTTCAACGCCATGTCGCAACTGACGGCCCGCGAGCCAGGCGTAGTTGGCGCCGCGCTTGATGATGAGCGGTTATTTGCCGGGATCATTTGCGACGGCCTTCACGTCGACCCCATCAGTTTGCGCATCGCCATGCGTTGCAAGGGGCGCGATCGCTTGATGCTGGTCACCGACGCCATGCCCCTCGTTGGCACAGATCAGCGGCTTTTCCAGCTGCAGGGGCGACGGATTGCGCTTCAGCGAGATCGCTTGACTGATTTTGATGGCACACTCGCCGGCGCCCACCTAACCATGATAGAGGCGGTGCGTAACGCGGTCGCGCTGATCGGCCTTGGGATTGCTGAGGCGCTGACAATGGCCTCTCGCACGCCGGCAACGTTTCTGGGCCTAGAGTCCCAACTTGGATCGATCGCGCCGGGCTATCGCGCCGACCTCGTCGCGTTCAGCAGCAAGTTTGAAATCATCGAGACATGGATCGCCGGCCGATCGAGTCAAGGCGGGCGGAGGTAGCTACAAACAACCGGGCCGGTAGCTTCGGCCATCAGCAGGAACATTGAAGCTGCTCTCGGGCATCTCCCATATCGGGTAAGCTGACGAGCCGATGACGCCCGCAGTTTTCAAACGTGCTTCTCGAGGAATTCGTACTGAAACGTCCGCCTCGCGGTATCTGATTAACATTTGCTATTTACGAAGGCGCAGCCCCGGCCACCGTTTTTTGCAATAAACAAAATTCCGGACTTTTCTAGCGCCCTTTTTATGGCAGCCGTGGCTTCCGCAGAAATTTTACGTCGCGTTTTTTCATAATCAACCACAGTTGAAAGCCCTAAACCTGCCATTTCTGCAAGCTCTGGCTGAGTCATTCCGCAGCAACGCTCTCGCGGCCCGACACTGCCCAGGCGAAAACGCGGCGCTGACAGATGGAGAGGATCTCGCTTTGTGGGCACATCGCCGCCGAGTTGCAAAAACATGCTCACCAACGATGACGCACTTGTCGTTGAGGATGCCTATAAAGCAATACTTGAGACCGCGCATCGAGCCAGTGTTGACCAACTTGCGGATATCACCTCAAAGTCAAGCAACTCTGAAACTTCCGTAATCGGACCTGAGCCCCAACCCGACGATTTCAAATCGACACAGGCGCGCATGGTTACGCCCTTGCCTAGACCAATCCGACAACGAAGCAAGGCTCACTTGGCTTTCGTCTCTTCTCAGCCTTGCCTTGTTTGCCAGCGGTCGCCAAGTGATGCCCATCACGTCAAGTTTGCCGAGATCCGAGCTCCTGGTCGAAAGGTCAGCGATGAATTTACCG
>CAWCXD010000002.1:0-1051635 GCA_963799475.1 uncultured Alphaproteobacteria bacterium
ATGACGATGGTGAAGCGTCTGCGCGAACGTTTCCATATTCCGGCGGATTTGCTGATTTCCGCGAGTGGAAGTGTTGCGGCTTAGGTCATCGGGACCTTGACTTTCGGGGCGTACTTTGCTCCGCAGCCGTCAACATTCGCATCGACGCGAGAAAGTCAGCCCATGCGATTCCAACGACTTGCAGGGGGATTAGGGGACGCGCTTCGACCGGCGCCGCACGGGCATAGTACGTCCCCTAATAGTACGTCCCCGACTTTCGTAGAGTGCGGCATTGGACGAAATAGGCTTGAGCTAAGAAATGGAGACCCCGCCGTCGACGGCGGGGTTTTTCGTCTCTCAAACGGGATAAACGTTTTTGATGATTCCAGCGCTAAGAGCAATCCGGTCCCACTGCTAATGTGGCAGGAGTGAACAGTCTTTCATTTTGGCCCGAAAGCCGATCCGGGCTCGTCGGGCTTGACTTGGACCAGCTTTGGCTTCTGGCGAAACTCCAATCCGCGATAGATCTCGCTCAACTTCAGTTCGATGTTGAGTTTTTCAAGTGCAAGCGAAGAATCGAGCCCCTCGACTACAACGGCCGTCCAACTCCGATCTTCTCTACGAGAATGAAAATGCACCTTGGGAATCTCGGTATCGACAAGAAGGACATAGTCCAAAGAATCGAGCGATTGATATTCCTGCAGCTTGATCGTGACGTCCATTGCACGAGTTGTCGGAGACAGAACTTCGACCACCAACGAAGGTTTATCTGCCGCCAGTGAATCGTCGTCCGGCTTGCCGCAATCGACTCCGACGTCTGGCATCCGCCGCGTCGTTGACGACGTTGAGACGAAAGTGTCGCCTGTGAACGTCTGACATGGGCCCCCACGCACATGGCCATCGATGGTAGAGATCAGGTTCACAACGATATGATCGTGTCTGCGGCCAGCACCGGCCATCATCACGACTTCGCCGTCGACGAGTTCGTACCGTCCCTCCTGTCCGGGAAGCCAGGCGAAGAACTCTTCCGGGGAGAGCTTGATGACCGACGAGGGCTGCATGGCCGATAATTTAACACCTGCGACCGCCAACGACAACTCCACACGGCACCCAGGCTACCGACGTTCCCGCCTTTACCCGATGGGCGTTCGCCTTGAAGTAAACGCGGACCTTTCGTCCTGACTTTCGGTCACAGAACTATTCCTGTCCGGATCCGGATGGCTACGTCGTCGATGCCTCGAAGACTATGGCCGGGGCCGCGCACGATCACGTCAATCTTCTCGTCGCCGATCCGATCTTTGAGCTCCACCACGAACTCCAATTCATTGGCCAAGGTGGCGCGATCGGAGCTCTCCGCCTGGATGTGGAGGTCGATGTCGCCACCGATTCCGTGGTCGTGAATCCTGGACCCAAAGAGGCGAACGATCGTACTCTGGCCGAAGCGGCGCTTCGCCAGAGTACGATCTCTGCATGTTCCACGTCGGTGAGCCTCATGGTCTTGACCGGTTGAATGGCCTACTGGTGCTTAGAAGTATAAACAGTCGATCGGCAACAAGAAAGGGCATCTAGCTAGACTATCGCCGCCGGCCAGTCCCATGTCCGGCGCAAGATGCGCAGAGCCGGCTATGCCGAGGTTCGGACGCCAGATCTGAAGCCCCAGGAGATCTGGGGCCGCCACGGCCACTGGGACAAGGTCGGCAAACACATATTCGGGGTCGACGACGGCGATCTGGCGATGGCGCTGAGACCGATGTCGTCCCCGTGCCACGTGCAGATCTTCAACAGTGGGCTGCGCTCGTGGTAGGAGCTTCTGATCCCTTATGCCGAGTTCGGCGCCTGTCAAACGACGCCCATGTGTTTTGCTGCGAGCATGACGTGGAGGACGAAGTCGCGCGCTTCATCGCCATGCTGGGTGAGGTCCACCGAGATCTCGGTTTTCTTGACTACGAGGTGACGCCGGCGACGACGCGACCTTGGACTGATCGGAGGCGAAGCTCGGCGATGCCGCGCGGCCTTGCGGACTCGCGCCTCAAATCAATTCCCGAGAAGGCGCGTTCTACGGACCGAAGACAGCAAGCTTGCCTGGTAGAGACTTGGAATCCAGATGTGTGATTCCAAGGACTTGCGGACGGGCTAAGGGACGAACTATGCCCTGCGCTGCACCAACATAAAACGTCGATTGTAGACCCCCAGGATTTCGTATTCCGACTTGAAGCGAAAAAACCCCGCCGGCAACGGCGGGACCTTGCTTGAGATCGCGCTGTCAGGGGTTGGAACGCTCGTGGACCGTCGTGCTCCCCAGGGAGAGGAGTAATTTGACTGTCGTCCCGCGCGTAGCGCCTTCAGATTTTGGGACCCGAGCCCCCCGTCCTCACCCGAGGCCGAGGGGCTTTGTCAAAAGGGATGTCGAAATAGACTGTGTCCAGGTCCATGCTGAAATCGACAGCCTCCAGGTCGAGCACGTGTTCCGGCGTCGGCAGGACCTTGAGCTCCCATCCGTTCTCGGACCGGAAATAGTGCTCGACCCGCATCTGGTCGGCATAGGCCAGCACGATGTGCTGCATCGTCGGAAGCTCCTTATAGAATTGTAGCTTCCGGCCGCGGTCGCGGTCCATTGTGGACGGCGAAAGCACCTCGACCACTACGACGGGATCGGTGATGAAGGTGTTGTTGCCTGGTGGGCCGCAGCGAACGACGATGTCGGGTCTGAACTTGTCGCGGCCGGTAGAGCTCGCGGAAGCCTGCACCATCATGCCGCCGATGTAGGTCCGGCAGCCCCGTCGATCCATGGCGAGCTTGAGAGGTGCCCCGATGTTGCCGACGATCTGTTCGTGCGTCTCATTGGGATTGCTCATCAGCACGGGGGCGCCGTCGAAAAGCTCGTATTTCCCGCCCTCGGCAACGCCTTCGACGAACCTGTCGAATTCGGCGATCGTCATGTCCATATTTTCGCCGCGTCCGCCATCGATCTCCGTACTCCTCGCCGCGTAGCCGGCTGCCCCGGCAAACCCGGCTTGAATGCTCAAGAGCCAATATGGGGCCTTTTCCAGCGACCCTCAACATTTGCTGCCGAGACACCGTTAACGCGCGCTGCAGGGGCTTTGGGTGCCTCTTTGACAGAGTGGAGGTCGCACTAGTTTGCTCTATATGGTCGACTTTTCAACCGCGGCAATTCGGCATGCTCACGGCCGATTTCGATACCTCGTCGCGGGGGCATCCCGTGCAGATCATCACCGATAACCGCTGCGGCATCTGCGCGCGCAGCGAGATTGCTATCCCGCAGACGTCCCTGCCTCCCTTCGTACCATACCGCCTCCGTCTGGCTTACGGAGCCTGGACCGAACTCGGCGGGGCCAGGGTTCTGTTCTCTCGCGACTACGCGCCGATGTGGCGCTTGTGCGATGGGCTGCCTCCTCAGCAGGTCTCGCCGATCGAGTGGATCAAGTTCGAGAGCGAGGAGTGGTTTTGGGATGACGCCACCGCGCCATGGGAGGACCGGTCCCGGATTGCCGAAGAGGAAGCTCGGCTGAAGTCGCTCGGCATCATCGGCCTTCCAGCCCCTCGTCGATCTGCTCCCCGTCATGGTGGCATCGACCGGGAACGTGCGCACGCCGCGTCGTGTGCTGGGGGACCTGAGGCGGCCCAATGCCTTCGCCGGTTAGCGACGTACTTGGGGTGACGCCGAGTAACTCGGCGCGCGGTCCGATAAAGAAAGAGGCGTCGCGAAGAGTGGGGCGGCCACGCGGTGCCGATCGCTTGGCAAAAAAGTCGGCAAAAAGTTCGGCAAAGGCGCTTACGCCATTCCGGAAAGTGGTGTAATTTCTGGGGGTTAAATCAATATTTGACAGGCAGAAAGTGCGGCAAAATGACCGGCATAGGCCCAATGGAACCGATGCTTCCGGACCTCGACCCGGGCCTTGGTGATCAGATACTCGTATTGGTGGAGAAATCCAGTTCCTTCTCCGGAAGCCTGAACGCGCCCCTTAAAGCGTCCGTCGGAGACATCGTTAGGTCGATGAACTGCTACTACTCGAATCTCATCGAGGGACACGATACCCATCTCGTCGACATCGAACGTGCGCTGAAGAACGACTACTCCAACGAGCCCAAAAAGCGCGATCTCCAGCTTGAGGCGAAAGCCCACATCGATGTCCAAGGGATGATCGACCGCGGCGAGATGCCGTTTCCGGCCCTATCGGTCGAGGGCATCCGCTGGATCCATCGCGAGTTCTGCGCACGTCTTCCGGACAGTCTGCTGCTCGTCGAGGATCCCGTGAGCGGGACCACGATCCGAATGGCGCCGGGAGAGCTCCGGACGCATCACGTGAAGGTAGGTCGACACGTCGCGCCCGAGCCCGACGACGTGCCCGCCCTACTCGACCGCTTCGTCCAGGCGTATTCGACGCCGATGCTGAGCAAGACGCAGCGCATCTTGGCCGTCGGCGCCAGCCATCACCGCCTGGCCTGGATACACCCGTTCATGGACGGCAACGGCCGCGTCACCCGACTGCTGTCGCACGCGCTTCTCCGGCAGCTCGGGATCGGATCGGAGTTGTGGTCGGTGTCGCGCGGCTTGGCGCGCGACGTGGCCCGCTACAAGGAGCTTCTGCAGGCCGCCGACGAGCCCAGACAAGGGGACCGGGACGGTCGCGGCGTCCTCACCGAGGCCGGACTGGCGAGATTCTGCCGGTTCTTCCTCGGGGTCTGCGTCGATCAGGTCGAGTTCATGAAGTCGCTCCTCGATCCGCCGGAACTCCTGAATCGCGTCGAGATCTGGACCAACGAGGAAGTGCAGGCGAAGCGCTTGCCGAAGGGAGCATGGCGTCTCCTCCGCGAGGCCATCCTTGTCGGCGAGTTCGCGCGCGTGCGCGCGCCGGAACTGACCGGATACCAGGATAGGCAGGCGCGGACCGTCCTCAGCGCGTTGACAGAAAAGGGACTTCTTGTTTCCGACACGTCGAAATCTCACGTGCGTCTCGGCTTCCCCTCCGCCGTCATCGAGCGGTGGTTTCCCGGACTCTACCGACCGAAGCCTGCCGCCGCCGAAATGAACAAGCCATCGACGGCTCCGTCGGCGGTCGTAGGCGACAAGACCGCGATGATCGAGGAGCTTATCGCGCGCGTGGCGCGTCGGGGATGGCCGATCCCGGAGAACTTTTCCGAGACGCTGGCGATCTACGCAGACGAAAGCGCGCTTGCCGCGATGCTGGAGAAGGTGTGGCAGGCCCACGCGCTCGACGATCTGCTGAGCGAACATGACATCGACGCGAAGAAGCTCGAGAACGGATGACTACCGCCTGAAGGCGCGTCGCCATCCGGGAAATCCGAGAGCTAAAACAGCGAGTGTGGCTCCTCACGGCCCCGTTCGGGTTTTCACTTATCTTCCTCACAAGTAAATTGAAATCGGTACTGCATTTTCAGAACGACCCCGGTCCATGGCTGGCTTTTACGATTCCAATCTCATTGATGCTTTCGAAAACCCTCGTGAAGTGGCTTAGGGGAGCTACTTTGCTCAGCAATCCCGATCTGGGCGACAGCAAGCTAAATTCCACGGGAAGTATCTCAACGGGTTACGAGTGGCATAGGGCACGTATTATGTCCGGTGCCGCAGCCCCCTAACCTGAAACACAAAAATCCCCGCCAGCGATGGCGGGGATTTTATTTCGGATGTCGCCGGGTCCAGGACGAACGTCGATCGATCGGACCTACGTCCGCTTTACCTCGACAAGCCGGCAAGGCGATCCATATCGATGCTGCCGCGGGCTCTCCTCCAGTTACCGCACATGTCTGTGTGACCCCGTCTGAGGCTTAATCAAGCGATTTTCGACCGCTACTAGCTCAAGCAGAAGCTGTAACCGTCTGCGACGGGCTCGGACAAGCAGCTCCTTTATATTGCCTACCGGTCGTTTATATTTAGGCGTAACTCATCCCGTTGAGAACGACCGATGTCCAGCGTCGTGACCGTAGCCGAGAGGAAATCCCGTGAGACCGCCAGACGGCGGGCCGCGGCCGATCTCGTTATATCCGAAATGAAAGCCTTCGGTGCCGCGCGCGGCGGGCGATTTCTGGTCTTCGGCTCCGTCGCTGAAAACCGGATGAAGTTTGACAGCGACCTCGACGTCGTCGTCGACTTTCCCGCCAATTGCGAAGCTGAGGCGTTCGAATTCGTCGAGGACATTTGCCGCAAGCATGGATTGCCGTCCGATGTCCATCTGAAATCCGAGGCAAGCGGCCGGTTTCTGAATCGAATTCGAGGAACATGGTGCAGATACCATGAGCGACGCCAGGTGGACGGATGTCGACAAAGACATCGAGAACGCATTGATGCATCTCGGAATGGCGGTCCGGATCTTCGAGGCGGCCGGCTTCGACGCGCCTGATCTGGAAGGTTACAGGAATTCGAGTGCCTTCATGCACGCAATGGGGGCGGGCTACACACCGATCGAAAACGCGCTTCGGCGTATTCTCGACATCCTCGGCGAAACACCTCCATCGGGTGACGCATGGCACAAGGATCTCATCGACCGCGTCTCGAGACCGATGTCGGGCGACAACGCCAGACCCGCTTTCTTCGACGCCGAAATGCGTCGCGATCTTCTCGAGTGCATGAGAATGCGGCATCGCGTCTGGCACAGCGAATACGACGAGTTTAACCCCAACAAGGCCGAGCCGCCGATCGACGCAGCGCGCCGTGTCGTTTCTCGCATCAAGGATGTCGTTGTGCAGTTTAAGAAGCAGGTCGATCCAGATACTTCTGACGACAACGATGGTGGTGACGGTTCTGGGGGGCGGCTCGTCAGGAGGTCCGCCGGTCTAGCGCGGTAAGGGACGTGCTTTACTCGGCGCAGTATCGCGGGAGAGCCGTTTAAGGAATTGCCGGGATTGGGGACGAACTTTGCCCGGCGCCGCAGCGGCGGCAGAATGACCTCCGTGTTCCGGACGAGGATTTCCTGAACCAGCGGATCGCGAAGCTCGCGCCGTTCGACGTCGATACAGCGCGCCATCTCGACGAACACGCTAAACGCCGCTTCCACTCTTCGAAGGGCGGCGTGCCCCCGCTGGAAACGGGGGGTTTTGTACCGCGCGGTTTCAGCCCGCCCTGACGAGGTGCTACCTGAATTCGTACGAAGACACCGGCAACACGGCGCGTCGAAGCAGTTCTCCGCTTTCCGTCAGGATGGAATGTTGTAGGCCTGTTTCCGAGAGTTGAGCCACTCGCTTTGCCGGCAGAAACCGCTTCATCTCGCTCAGGAAGGCGTTCGGGGTCGCCTCGCTGGAGAGCTCCGCCAAACGCTTCTCGGCCTTCGCCTCCATGTCCGAGGTACCGTAATCGGCGAACTTTTTCTGGACGACCTCGCGATCAACCTTCGCATCGAGCTTGTTCTGTAAAAACCAGACGTCCCAGACATCGCGGAATTTGAGCACCTCCCGGGCGGTAAGGGCGACGGCCTTGTCGGTGAGGATCTCGTTCGGCGTTTCGACCGTGAGGATCACGTCCTGGACTTGGACGAGGCCGGGTGTCGCGCGCACCGGCGAGAAGTCGACAGCGGTCGTTAACCAATCGCTAGGCATTGCCGGCGACGACGAGTGCGCGCGGCGCATCGCTCTCCTTGCCGGTGGGAAGCTGGCCGAAGAGAGGCGGCGAGGCATGATACAGGTAATACTGAATTTCGCGAAAGCCAAAGGGCTCATCCGCCATGCGTCATACGAGCTTGTCGACGGCCTCTCACGGATGGTGCGCGAGGACCATTTGATGGCAATGGCTGGTGATCTCGACGCCATAACCGACTTGCTGAGCTTCCTCGAGAAGCATGGCGTCAACATCGAAGATCTGGACCTTTGACCAGGTACGCGCCGTGCTCGGGCATTTCATTTCACGTTCATCCACCCGCTGCCGGATGGAAACGGTCGCTCGGGCAGGTTCATCATGAACGTGATGCTGGCGTCAGCGAGAATTCCTTGGACGATCATTCCGGTTGATCGACGGGACGAGTACGTGCGGGCTCTCGATAGCGCGAGCGTCGCTGGAGACATTAAGAAGTTTGCCGCCCTGGTGGCGGATTGCGCGAAGCATGACGCCTCCGCGGCGTAGCCGGCCGGGCGAAGTGCTGCCGGAAGCAAATCTTGATGCGACGCCGGGTCTGAAACCTTGACGGAAGCCCCAGCGGATCGAGGATCCAAGCTCGGCTCATTGATTCGTCATCTCCCATCAGTCGGGAAAGGCCCGTTTTTACATCATTTCTGCGGTTGCTGGCGCATGCGCCAATGCACGAAAGGATCTTCAGCCTACCTGGCAGTTCATGGCTTGACTGGTGCCGGACGGGACGGCGGCTTTTCGCTTAACTTGTTCATCATCTCTGGCTGCGACTGGAAGTAATCCAGGCAGGCGTCAAGACCATTCGACAATCAACGGGGCGTATGCAGCCATATGATTGCCGTCCAAGATGTAGAATGCCTGCATCTGCCCGATGACCAGGGCCGTCGTGTCAGTGCCATAAATGGAGATGTCCTTGGCGTTGTAGCTGACATAGAAGCCATCGCCATCGATCACGTCGTTGGGCACGTAGAGAGGGACTTCAACCCCGCTCTTTGTCGTGAACATCTGGTACCCAGCCTTTTGATTCTTCATTGTCAGTCCTTTGGCATCACGAGACCAGACCCTGCCGCGGGTCTGGCGCTCGCGTCCGAACCTCGGGAGCGAGGGGTCTGGCTTCCGGCCGCGAAAATGTCGTGCACGAGCCCGAGTCTCCCAAGTCCCCGAATAATCAGGCCATTGATGTCGATTTCGTACCAGGCGTGTGAAATATAGGCGTCCCTTGGAAACCGATGATGGTTGTTGTGCAGACCTTCACCGAGGGTGAGGATCGAGATCGCCAACTCGTTCGTCGTGCCATCATTGAGATCGAAGCGACGATAACCGTAGCGACCGTCGCTATGGCAGACCGAGTTGACCAGCGAGGTGGCCGTGGTCATGACGTAGCTGCGCAACAGGCCGGAGAAAAGCACGCAGCCGATCATAGTGTGGATACCTCCAACTGCGTAGCCAATGGCGCCCGGAATGAAAACAGCCGACATCCCGTACCAGAACCAGCGCGTTCTTACGAAGAACATGGCGATCGGGTCGGCCACAATATCCTTGGCGTAGTATTCGCCGGCGGTAGTGGCATGGTCGAACACCCAGCCGCCTTGCGCATGCATCATCCCCTTGAAAAAGCTGACATAGCGGTTGCCGACGCCGTCATAGTGAGGGCTGTGGACATCGCCGGGTTTGTCGGCGTGAAGGTGGTGCCGGCGATGATTGGCGACCCATCTGAGCACTGAACCCTGCACCGCCATCGTGCCGATCGCACAGAAGAACGCCCTCATGACCGGACCGCAGCGAAAGCTCCGGTGCACCAGCAGGCGATGTATGCCCGCGCCCATCCCGAACATGGTCAGCCAGAACATGCCGACGAAGACCGCAATCTCCACCCAGCCGATGCCTTGCATGATCGTCCAGGCCAGCCCGGCGATCGAACCGGCGTAAAGAATGCCGAACATGACATAGATTTCGCGAAGCTTGGCGTCTACCAACGGGCCTTCAACAAGCACTCCTGGTGGAATTTTCTGGTTCGCACCTTTCTCCGATACCACGCCCTGAATTGCGGTCATTTTAGCTAATCCATTCATGGAAAATTAGCTCTTATGCGATGCACCGTACAGGCGCGGGTCATTTCTAGCAAGGACTCGAATGACTTGCGGAGGAGTCAGGGGTCGTACTTTTGCCCGGCGTCGCAGCAGCACACCTGCTGCCAGCCCTGCCCGTGGGCAAAGTTGGTCCGCTAGCCTGAATCGGCATAGGGGCGCGGAGTTTGTCTCTCCGCGTCCCCTGCCACACCACCCGGCATGCGGGTCCGCACCGGGCGGTTCGATGGGTTGAGGTCAACTGGCAAGTTTGGGGACTCCCAGTCGTTTGAAGAGGTCGTTCGGCAGCGCCATGTTGAGCGCCATCGCCGAGTTGTGCCACTGGGGTCAATATTGCAGGCCGAATGACACCTATTGCCGTAGACCTAGCAGAGCAGGGCGCCGAGAGACCTCATGTGAGATACCAACTCGCGCTTGGCCGGCTGCAACCTGTAGTTTCAGTGGGTTGCCCGCTCGTTCTTAATGTTTCAGAGCATTGCGGTGTGGTCGATGCAACGCATGATCTAAAGTCTCACATGATGGGCGACAACGGGACCGGCTGTTGCCAACTTGCAAGTTTGCGCCGCGGCGCGACGGCTCAAATGATCTTCTGGGCCTGCAGCGTTTCGAAGCACTCGCATGAAGCGGCTTCCAGCGAATGCCGATCGATGATCCGGATGACGCCTCTCGAGTAGCTGATGATGCCCGCGGCCTGCAGCTTGCTCGCCACCTCGGTTACGGAGGTCCGGCGTACGCCCAGCATTTCCGAAAGAAATTCCTGCGTCAGCGCGATGGTATCGCTGTCGGTGATCACGCTGGTCTGAAGCAGCCAGCGCGCAAAACGCGCCTCGACCTTATGAAGCGCATTGCATGCCGCGGTGATGCGGGCCTGGGCCAGCAGCATTTCGTTTTCGCGGATGCAAAGCGCGGTCAGCCCTTTGCTGGCAGCGACCGCTTTGCGGAATTGCGGTGCCGAGATCCGCAACGCCGAAGTCGGCAGCTGCACGACGCACCGCACCCGCGACTTATAAAGTCCGAACCCGGCGGCCGCTCCCAGCACGCCGTCGCGTCCGACGGTCGCGGTCTCGATGGCCTTTCCATCGTTCATCACGATCACAAAGGAGACCATTCCGGAGAGTGGAAAATAAACCTGATCGATCTCGTCGTTGGGTTCCGCCAGAATGGTGCCCTGGGCCAATTGGTCCAAGGCAAAATAAGGTGCCAGCAGCTCGAAATCGTCGCGCGATAGTTTCGCAAGTAATTTGTTACGCAGCGCATCAACGCCGGGGGTCATCAAATTATTGTCCTGCCAGGTCGGTCTGGGCCTTTTCCCGCAGGGATGAGGATGGCGTTCCGAGTTAACGCCCCCGCGGCTTCCCGTTCTATTAGAGCCGGAGACCTCTTGTCGGCACGCTTTCCGACATTGGTCGGTTCATCGCTTTTGGTTTTTTCGCGAGCTCGAGCTTGCGAAATTAGGTCCGTGGCCAGTTCGGTCAGGCGCGCCGAAGTCGGATTACCGGATGCCGGGCGCGCAAGACGCAGCGTTTTTTCGGCCTGTTATCTAAGTCTCGCAGCTCCGGGCAGCTCTACGTCCCAAACAATGAGAGGACGTTCACTCTTGGTCGCAGCGTCCGAGACAACTTGACAGCGTCCAACAACGCTACACCCATAATGTCCGAAAGGCGACAAAAACCTCGGATTTCACAAAAAGTCAGCGGACGCGCAACCTATCAGCGCCGCCTGAGGTTTCGTTGAAGGGTGCGTCAGCCCGTCGCAGCGCGCGTCCGGAGGTGCTATTTCGTTGGCAGCCGTCAGCTCCGCAGCGGCATCACGAAAGTAAAGCGGGTCTCATCGGCCGTCGATTTTACGCTCAGCGTGCCATCGTGCGCCTTCGCTATCTCCGAGGCAATATGCAGGCCGAGACCGAGGCCCTGCAGGTTCGCCCCAACCTGTCCACGGAAGAATGGCTGAAACAGATGCTTCATCGTCGCCTCCGGGATTGGTTCGCCGGCGTTGGTGACCCAAAGCTCGAATACGCCATTGCCGCTCGAAGCGAACACCCGTACCGGCTCTTCCGGCGCGCCGTGAGTCAGCGCGTTGCCGATGAGATTTGACGCCAGTTGACCGATCCGGGATCGATCGCAGTTGACGGGATCGGCGATACGGAAATCGGTTTCGACGATGCGATCCGGCATGGCCGCGCGCAATTCATCCACGACCTGCTGCAGCACCGGCTCCAACGCGTATTCGACCCTCCGGTTCAGGGCAATTCCGCCGCCTAATCGGCCACGGGCAAAATCCAGCACATTGTCGATCAGGGCGGACATCCGCGTGACCGTTTTTTCCATCATCCGCAGTATACCGACTTCCTGCTCGTTTCTCGGTTGGCGCAGCAGGATGCGGGTACCGGCGTTGATCGAAGCCAGCGGATTCCTCAAGTCATGGCCGAGCACTGCGATGAATTGCTCGCGCAATTCCGATGTCTCGCGTTCGTTTCGCAGACTGGCGCGCGCGGCGGCCTCCGACGTTCGGCTCTGATCGCGTGCCGCCAGCAATTCCTGTTCGTAACGACGGCGGTCGATCGCCTTGAGGAAAGCAATCCGGATGCAAATGACGGTGCCGTCGGCAGCGCGCCGCTCGACGGCGTTGGCGATCACCGGCAGCCTTTCGCCTTTCTCCGTGATCAGATCGAGGGCGACCTCGTTGAAAAAGCCCTGCATCCTGAGCAGCGGCGCAATGTGGGTTTCATAAAATACCCGGCCAGCAATATTGAGGAGGTCGTGAAGGCGTTTGCCGATCAACTGTTCTGAGGCGTAGCCGGTCCAGGTTGCGAGCGTCCTGTTGACCTTGCAAATGCGGCCTCCGGGGTCCAGCGAGAGATAGCCGCAGGGCGCATTCTCATACAGGTCCTCGTACTCCTCGATGACGGAGGCACTCGGTCCCGATGGGTGTATCTCAGACAAAGGCGCGCACCGCCGAGACAACTTCATCAGGCGCGCTCAAATTCGGACAATGCCCGGTGGCCTTGAGCATGACGAGCTTGCTTCCGGAAATGCTGCTGTGAACGAAGGTCCCGACTGCAGTCGGGGCGATGATGTCTTCGCTGCATTGCAGGATCAGCGTGGGCGCCGTGACCTTGGACAGGTCTGCCCGATTGTCGGAAGTGAAGGTAACGCGGGCGAATGCTTTTGCGATCTCCGGGTCGGTGCGGCAGAAGCTGTTGGTCAATTCCGCCCCGAGCTCCGGCCGGTCGGGATTGCCCATGATGGCAGGGGCCATCGCGGCCGACCAGCCCATGTGGTTTTCCTCGAGGAACGCCAGCAATTCGTCGATCTGCGTTTCGCTGAAGCCGCCTTTGTAGTCGCCGTCATCGATGTAGCGCGCTGATGGTCCGACAAGAACGAGCCTTGAGAACATTCCGGGCGCTTTCATCGAAGCCAGCACGCCGATCATGGCGCTCACTGAATGCCCGACGAAGACCGCGTCCTTAAGGCCGAGTTCACGGCCGATCTCGACGACGTCATCGGCATATCCGGACAGCGACGAATATTTCGCCGGATCATAGGCAGAGAGATCGGAGCCGCCGGCGCCGACGTGATCGAACAAGACTGTCTTGAAGTCGCTTTCGAAGGCGGGCGCCACAAAGCGCCACATGTTCTGGTCGCAGCCGAAGCCGTGCGCGAATACCATCGCCCGCTCGCCTGTCCCCCTGATGTGCACATTATTCCGAACCGATACCGTCATGGCTCCTCACGCGGTCGAACGCAAACCCTTCGGCCGCTCAACCATATAGTTCCTGCGATAGGCCATGAGAACAAGCGAATTTGCAAATACTTTGAAATCAGATCGGAACAAGCGCGCCGCCTCTTGGAGGAGGCGGAGCGTTGATCCGATCGATGCAGATGGAGCTTGGTGTCGCCGATCTATGCGTTTGAGCCGCCACTTAAACGGCTGTGACGGTGCTTGATGCGAGGCGCTTGCCGGGTCAGAACGACGCGATCTCTGCGGCGGGTTTCTCGTTTTGGTTGCGCATGTGTGGGCCGCAACGGCGGTTCACGCGGGGCAAGCTCATCTCACGCGATGATCGGTGCCGCGCGCCGCACGACGCCATCGGGCTCGAAGCCAGCGGCGAAGTGCGGCGCGCGAACGAGGATCACACTCCCCACTTACCAACCACCCGCGCAGAGCGGGCTTTGTGTTTCAGCTCGCCTGGGTATGGCGGCGGTGGCTACGCTCAGCTTTGGAGCGTCCACGCTTGCCGTGGGTTTTCTGGTCGTAAGATTTTCCCTTAGGGAGCATTGCTCTTTCCTTTCTGACGCACTCGCGTGCGTCGGCAGAGCGCCGACGATGACGAATCCGGCGAGGTCGGCGCCCCATAGGATTTCGATCGCGCCAGGCGCGAAGTCTATGTGGAAGATGCCCCAACGGAATAATGATGCCATTTAGATGGCATCGCGCGGCCCCACCTGTTTTGGCGGCACGCAGGAAGTCTCACGACGTCGCGTGAGCGGAGCGCTTCCGGAAGCTCTCAGCCGCGTGCTGCCGTAGCAGCCCGCGCATTGCCCGGAAGGTTCGCTGGTACGCTTGATACCGGCGCCAGATTTTCTTTAGCAGCAAGACTCTGCCCATATCTGCCAAACTCATGTCTGCCAAACTCCGCTGCCCCGGCGGCGCCGGGTGTTTGACATCAGCAGCTTGGGTTGCCGACCCCGGTATTAGCCCGGTCATCAATGACCGACTGGGAGACGCGACCTCCGAGCTTTTGATCGGGGCTGTTATTCGCGGGACACCGACAGTGCAGGTGTGGCCCAAGCCGCCGTTGAAGGGCAGGGCATTTATCAAGATACCCGGCCGTTTTGATTGTGCCCTATCAAATGCTAAAAACAAGGGCGGGGTGAATAATCTTTGTGCTGCAACCGTTGAATCTTTTTCTCAATCCGGAGACATCGACGGCCGAACCAACAAGCCCGGGGCGCTATGATCACTGGTGTGTTCAGCCTCGCACGAATAGTCGCGGCCTCCGTCAGGGGAGCTAACGGAGGCCGCGTAGTACATCTCGTAACGCCTAGGTTCGTCGCGAGATGTGGGAGCTCTTTATGTCCGCGCATTTCCGGCATGAGCTTTTTGCGGAAACGCGGCCCGGTGCATCGGGTCCTGCCGTCAGAACGGCAACAATATGTCCATTACCTGTGAGCCGTAGCGCGGCTGCTGCACGTCGGTGATCTGGCCGCGGCCGCCATAGGCGATGCGGGCCTGCGCGATCTTGCTGGAATCGATGGTGTTGTCGCTCTGGATATCCTCCGGACGCACGATGCCGGCCACGATCAACTCGCGCATTTCGTAATTGACGCGAATTTCCTGCTTGCCTTCGACCACCATGTTGCCGTTCGGCAGCAACTGCGTAACGACGGCGGCGACGTTGGTCGTCAGGCTTTCCTGTCGCTGCGTCGAACCCTTGCCGTCATATGACGAATCGGAATCGGCAGTGAGTATGCGCCCGGGCAGAGCCGTGGTTTTGCCGGTCAGCAAGTTGGCGCCCAGAAAATTGGTGATGCCGGAATCTTCGGTGGTGGTCCGGCTGCGTTGCGTCTCGTTGGCGAAATTGGCCTGATCGGTGATGTTGACCGTGACGGTCAGCAGGTCGCCGATCTGGTGAGCGCGCTGATCCTTGAAGAACGATCGCGAGCCGTTCCGCCAGAGTGAATTAGCGTTGTAGGAAGCCGCCTCCGGCTTCGGCATCGGCATCTGCACCGGCTTGTAGCCGGGCTGCGTCGTCGGATTGTCAATCGACGAGAGTTTCGGCTGCTCGCCGATTTGCGATAGTCGATCGATTGACGAACAGCCGCCTGCAACGCTGACGATGGTGAGCAGTGTACCGGTGAGCGCAAGACGATTGATACTGGAGGTGTACATGAACCTTACTCGGCTTTCGGAGCGACTGGTTGACCGGTGCTGGCGTTGATATCGGCTGACTCGGGAAGGCGAGGGCTGGCGACCGAGATCGCGACCTGCCCACGGCCGACCACGACGCCGGAAACGGTGCGTTTTGATTGCAGGTTGATCACGTTGACGACATCGCCTTCGGCGCCGCCATCCATCGCCTTGCCACGAATGGTGAGGTAGAGACCGGGGGTTTCGTAGATCAGGGTGACGTTGTCGTCGCGCTGAACCAGGTCCGGCTTGACGAGATCGGCGACCCGTACGGCCTGGCCGGCGCGAAGCTGTTTTCGCGTCTGCATTCCGACCGCCGAAGCGCGCACCGCGGCATCGCCGCCGATCTCGGCTTTCGGACGCCGTTCCGTGATCACGTCGCCGGATTTGAGGATTTCGTTGCGCTCGACAGTACGGGTCAGCACGGCAGCTTCGACTGTTTCGATTGCAGTTCCGGTAAAGCGCAGCTTCACCGGTGCGGCGTTGACGTCGTTGCCGACCTCGAAGCTGACGTCGAAGCGGCCGCTGCGCGGTTCGTACCTGACCGAGACCGGCTGTATGGCGCCGTCGTTCGATGCGTCGAGCTGGATATCCTGCACGTCGCGATCGAATGTCAGCGCAAGGTTGACGGCATCGCCGAGGCCGCCGCGATGTTCCAGCGCGCGGGCGAGTTGCAACTGGACGTCCTTGGCAAGGATCGTGCGCGACAGCCGCGTCACTGCGATCGTTTTGATGTCCTTGGTGTCGACGCCGATCACCTGATGCGCCTGCAACGCGGCGAGCACCTGCGCGGTCGGCAGCGAGCCCGTGGTGCCGAGGTCAGGCGCGCGATAGATCGCGATTTTCGCCGCAGAGCCTGCGTTGTCGATGACGTCGCCGATCCGCACGATGTCGCTAGCGACGGTAACATTGGCGCGAAGCACCGGAGCGGCGATCACGTCCTCGCTGCTTTGGGCAAAGGCCGGCGCCGCGGTGACCGCGAGCAGGGCGGCTGCGAGCAAAATCGGGCGAACGATCATGACAAGCTCCTTAGCGGAACAGCGCGGAAGTGGTTTGCAGCATCTGGTCGGCGGCGCTGATCACCTTGGCGTTCATTTCGTAGGCGCGTTGCGCGGCGATCATGTCGGACATCTCGGAGACGACATCGACGTTGGATTGTTCGAGGCTACCTTGCGTCATGCTGCCGTAGCCTTCGGCGTTGGCGAGACCGTCTTGCGGCGGTCCCGACGAAGGCGTCTCCTGGAAGAGGTTATTGCCGACCGGCAACAGCCCGGCCTTGTTGATGAACCGCGTCAGGCCGATCTGGCCGATGATCGTCGACGTTGTCGAGCCCGGCAGCGTCACCGACACCTGGCCTTGGGCATTGACGACCAATCCGGAAGAGTTCTGCGGTATCGTGATGGTAGGTTGTACCAGATTGCCCTGGGCGTTGACGATGCGGCCCTGGTTATCCATCTGGAACGTGCCGTCGCGGGTATATTGAAAGGTGTTGTCCGGCATCTGGATCTTGAAGAAGCCTTCGCCGGTGATCGCGAGATCGAGATCGTTGCCGGTGGTCGAGAGCGTGCCCTGCGTCATCGAGCGCGGGGTGCCGACGGTCTTCACACCGCCGCCGATGTCGATACCGATCGGCAGGATGGTGTTCTGGTCGGAGGCCTGCGCGCCGACGCGGCTGATGTGCTGGTAGATCAGATCCTGAAACGCGGCGGTCTGTTTCTTGTAGCCGGTGGTGCGCAGGTTGGCGATGTTGTTGGAAATGACCTGAACGTTCAGTTCCTGGGCCGCCATTCCGGTCGCAGCAGTATGAAGCGCTTGCATGTGCGTTTTCCCGATTGGTGCTTAAGCCGGAACCTCGGCGAGTTTCTCGATGGCGCTCTTGTGCAGGTCGCTCTCCTGCTGCAGCATGTTCGAAATGTGCGAGTAGGCCCGCGACACCTCGATCATGCGGCTCATCTCGACCACCGCGTTGACGTTGGATTTTTCGAGATAACCCTGCTGCACCTGGGATCGGGTGTCGGCCTGGGCCGCGCCTTCCCCGGCCGAATAGAGGTTCGAGCCCTGCTTCACGAGGCGCTGTGCATCAGCGAAGCTGACGACGCGCAGCTTCCCGCGCAGCGCGTCCAGCGGGGCGACGCCTTCCAGCACCGTGATAGTGCCGTCGGGTGCAATATTGATGTCATGGTCGGTCTGCTGAAACTGGATGGGCCCGGCGTTGCCGAGCACCGCGTCACCCTGGGACGTCACCAGTTGGCCGGTACTGCTGAGATGCAGGTTGCCGTCGCGGGTGTAGCGTTCGCCGGCCGGCGTCTGGACCACCAGGTAGCCGTTGCCGTTGATGGAGACGTCGAGCGGGTTTTTGGTTTGCTCAACCGGGCCCTGGCTCATATCGCGGTAGGTGCCACGATCCTGCACGTAGCTGACGCGGCGGTCGCGGCCGACGAAATTGTCTTCGTGCGCGCCCGACGTCAGAAATTCCTCGAACAAGGACTGATCGGCCTTGAAACCGTTGGTGTTGACGTTCGCGATGTTGTTGGCGACGACATCAAGCTGTCGCTCCAGCAACGCTTGCCGCGAAAGTCCGATGAGAAGCGCGTTCTGCATCGATGGTTCTCCCCTGGATGATCCGCAAGCCAAAGCCCTCCCAGGCCGGTTGCGGATCGGTGCGAACCGCAAGCTCTCCCAAACCGCGGTTCGCCTATGACAAAGCGAAAGCCGTGCCAATCGCGAAAATGTCGATTTCAGAATGACTTAGAGGTTCGGCGGCGGTTGCCGCGGGGCGGCAATAAGGTCTTGTTGACCATGTTTGCCCGGCAACTTTTTCCTAGTTGCCACCCAAAAGAAAGGTTCCGTTAACCATTATTACCTTAGCGTCGCCACCAGAGAGCGCGAGTGCGCTGGCGGCATTGTATCGCGTCTTAAGGCCTGTCGGGCGGCATCGAACTCACGGCGAAACCGGATGGGCGGGCGATGGCGGACAGCGAACAGGCAGAGGGCGGCGCGGCGGAAGGCGCGGCCGCAGCGCCCAAGCGTAAGCTCAAGCTGATCATCGCGGCCGTCGGCCTGCTCGCCATTGCCGGCGGCGGCGCCGGCTGGTTCTTTTTCCTCCGTGCCCACGGCGATGAGATGCACGCGGAGGCCCCGCCGGCCAAGCCGCCGTCGTTCATCGAGGTGCCGGACATGCTGGTCAATCTTGCCGGCAACCCCGGCGAACGCGTGCAATACCTCAAGGTGAAGGTCGCGCTTGAAGTTAAGGAAGAGAAGCAAGTCGAGGCAATCAAACCGAATTTGCCGCGCGTCACCGATATTTTCCAAACCTATCTGCGCGAGTTGCGGCCGGCCGATCTCAACGGCTCCGCGGGCCTGTTTCGCCTGAAGGAAGAACTCACCCGGCGCGTCAACGCGGCCGTCTCGCCGAGCGAAGTCAACGCCGTGCTGTTCAAGGAAGTTGTCGTTCAGTGACGAGACGGATTTAAATCATGGCGGGCAACGATCAAGTCGACCAGGATGCCATCGCGGCGCAATGGGAAGCGTCGCTGGACTCCGAGGATCCGACCGAGGCCGCGGAAGCGGCCGCGGCCAACGAGCTTTCCGGCACGATGGCGCTGCAATGGGCCGCCATGGTGGAAGACGGCGGCCGCGACTTCAGCGGCGGCGGCAAGAATGGCGGCGAGCGGGTGCTGTCGCAGGAGGAGATCGACAACCTGCTCGGTTTCAACGTCGGCGACGTCAACGTCGACGACAATTCCGGCATTCGGGCGATCATCGATTCGGCGATGGTCTCCTACGAGCGCCTGCCGATGCTCGAGATCGTGTTCGACCGGCTGGTGCGGCTGATGACCACGTCCTTGCGCAACTTCACATCCGATAACGTCGAAGTCTCGCTCGACCGCATCACCTCGGTGCGGTTCGGCGACTACATGAATTCGATCCCGCTGCCGGCCGTGCTGTCGGTGTTCAAGGCCGAGGAATGGGACAATTTCGGCCTGGCGACGGTGGATTCGAGCCTGATTTACTCGATGATCGACGTTTTGCTCGGTGGCCGCCGCGGCCAGACCTCGATGCGCATCGAAGGCCGGCCGTACACCACCATCGAGACCAACCTCGTCAAGCGGCTGGTCGAAGTGGTGCTGTCCGACGCCGAGCAGGCGTTCCGGCCGCTATCGCCGGTGACCTTCAGCATCGACCGGCTGGAAACCAATCCGCGCTTCGCCGCGATCAGCCGGCCCGCCAACGCCGCCATTCTGGTGCGGTTGCGCATCGACATGGAGGATCGCGGCGGCAATATCGAGCTGTTGCTGCCCTATGCGACCATCGAGCCGATCCGCAGCGTGCTGCTGCAGATGTTCATGGGCGAGAAGTTCGGCCGCGATCCGATCTGGGAAGGCCACTTCGCGACCGAAGTGGCGCAGGCGGAAATTTCGGTCGATGCCGTGCTCTATGAAGCCGACATCCCGCTCAAGCAGTTGATGAAGCTCAAGGTCGGCGACACCTTGCCGCTTGAAATGCGCGCCGACGCGTTGGTGGCGGTGCGTTGCGGCAACGTCACCCTGACCGAGGGACGGATGGGCCGGGTCGGCGACCGCGTCGCCATTCGCGTCACCAAGCAATTGCGCAAGCCGAACACCACCTTCGCGATGTTCGAGAAGGCCGACGAGCAAACCAAGATGATGGAGGCCCAATGAATCACTCTCTAGGAATCGCGATTGAGAGCCTGGTGGCGGTATTGCTCATGCTCACAATCGGTTACTGCATGCTGTTGAACACGCGTTTGAAGCGCTTGAAGGCGGACGAGAGCTCGCTCAAGGCGACCATCGCGGAGCTGGTTACGGCGACCGAAATCGCCGAACGTGCGATCGGCGGCCTCAAGCTCACGGTGCGCGACGTCAACGAGCATCTTGGCAATCAACTAGCCTCCGCGGGCCAGGTCTCGCTGCAATTGAAGAAGCAACTCGCCGAAGGTGACAACGTCGTGCGCAGGCTGGCCAGGATCGCCAGCGCCGCGCGCCCCTTGGCGGATGCGCCGTCGGCGCCCGCGGCTCCAACCGCCAAGGCGATTGCCGCGGCCGCCCAGGCGTTCTCCGACCGCAGAAGGGCCGACGGCCTCGCCGCATGAAAGCCATCCGTGACATTCGCGTCATGCCAGTGGTGCTGGTTGCGATCTTCGGCTTCGCCGTGCTGAAGATCGCCGGCATCGTGCTCGATGGTGGATACGTGTTCGACTACGAACCCCAGTCGGGCAAGCGATCCTGGGCGCAGGAGACCTTCAATTTCCCGACCGGCAAGGGCGATCCCGCCGACATCACGGGATCGGTCGACAAGCCGAAGGAGGAGCCGCCGAAGCCGGCGGCGCCCGAGGTTGAACCGGCCAAGCCCGACGGGACCGTGCTGTACCCGCAGCCTGGGCAGCCGGTATCGGACGCGGAGCGCGCGGTGCTGGAGCGGCTGCAGGCGCGGCGGCAGGAGCTGGAGGCGCGCGCGCGCGAAATCGATATTCGTGAAAGCCTGCTCAAGGCCGCCGAGAAAAAAGTCGAGACCAAGGTCGAGGAGCTGAAGGGCGTCGAATCGCGGATCGGCGTTGCGACCCAGCAGAAGACCGACGCCGATGCTGCGCGCTTCAAGGGCATCATCACCATGTATGAGAACATGAAGCCGAAGGACGCCGCCAGAGTGTTCGACCGGCTCGAAATGTCCGTGCTGTTTGAGATCGCCTCGCAGATCGCGCCGCGCAAGATGTCCGATATTCTTGGCCTGATGTCGCCGGAGGCGGCGGAGCGGCTGACCACCGAGATGGCCCGCCGGGCCGGGGCCAACCAAGCCGCCGCCGTCGCCGAGCTTCCCAAGATCGAAGGCAAGGTGCTGTCGCAGAGACCTAATTAGGCGGGACTCTTAATAAGTCCTTAAATCGGCAATTCTAGATTCAAATGTGCGGGCGAGAGCGTTCCGCTGCCGATCAGACCGGTGAACCGAGAGACTCCCAGGAGATGGCGCGAATCGCTGCCGCTGGACTTTGGTCGCACCTCCGCGCGTCGGCGCGGAGCGTCCGACGCTGGCTCGGCGGGCCGTCATCGCGGGCGGCAATCCTGGTCTTGATCGGATCGCTGGCTGGCGGCGTCTGCCGGGCCGATCCGATCAAGGGCGAGGCCACCTTCGCGGCGAGCGGCGGCTACGCCCGGCTGGTTCTCAAACTCGCCGAAGATGTCGATTCCGAAGTGAGCACAGCCGGCACCATTCTGGTGATCCGCTTCAAGCAGCCGGTCGACATTCCGGTCGAGGTGATCGGCAGCGCGGTGCCCGACTATGTGTCCTCGGCGCGGCGCGATCCCGATGGCTCGGCGATCCGGCTGTCGCTGGCGCGCCAGGTCACCATCAACACGATGTCGGCCGGGGAGAGGATATTCATCGACCTGTTGCCGAGCAACTGGGCCGGTCCGCCTCCCAACCTTCCGCCCGAGGTGATCCGCGAACTGTCGGAGCGGGCGCGCGTCGCCGAGCGCGCTTTGCGTCTGCAGCGCGCGGCGGCTGCCGCACAGAAGCGGCCTCCGATCCGCGTTCGGGTGTCGGTGCAGCCGACCTTCGTCCGCTTCGTGTTTGAAATGCCCGATGGCGTCAACGTATCGTCCGTGCTGAACGAGCAGAAGCTCACGCTATCATTCAACGCCGCCCTCAATTTCGATCTGGCCGATGCCAAGCTGTCGCTGCCGGCCAATATCGCATCGATCACGCAGAAGATCGAAGGTGACACCTCCGCGGTGGAGCTCAACCTGATCGGCGATGTCGATATCCATTCGTTCCGCGAGGACAAGAAATACAACGTCGACGTGGCGTTCCAGCCGTCCGAGAAGCCGGCCGCGCTGTTGCCGGCCGCGTCGGCGCCGCCGGCCGCAGCCGCCCCTGCAACCGCCGCGGCAGCCGCCGCGCCCGCGACGAGCGCACCCGCGCCCGTGACAGTTGCGCCGGCCGCGCCCGCGAAGCCCGCTGAACCGACGCCGGCACCAAAGCCAGCCGCCGAGGCGGCGCCGCTGACCTCGGAGACATTTGCCAAACAGGCCCAGATCGAAATCAAGCCCGAGGCCGCGCCGAAGCCGTCGCAGGCCCCCGAGATGCGCGCGGCTGTGACGCCGCCCGCTGAAACACCGGTCCCGGTGACGGAGATGCCGAAGGCCGGCCCGGCCGCGCCTGCGCCGCCGGTCGAGGTCAGGTCGGCGGGTGAGGCCGCGCCCATGGTTGAGGCCAAATCTTCAACCGACATCAAGTCTTCAACCGAGACGAAGTCTTCAGGCGAGACCAAGTCGCCAACCGAGATCAAGCCTCTCGTCGAGGCCAAACCGGCCGGCGGCGTCGATGCGGTCCGCGCCATGCGGGACAGCGACGGGCTGCACCTGACGTTCCCGTTTTCCGCCGCGACGCCGGCGGCGCTTTTTCGTCGGGCCGATACGCTGTGGCTGCTGTTCGATTCGACCACGCCGTTCGATATCGCGCCGATCCGAAGCAACGGCGCCGCGGTTATCGCCGAGGCGAATCTGGTACCGCTATATGAAGGGCAGGCGCTGCGCATCCGGCTCAGCCGTCCGCAACTGCCCTCGCTGACCGGCGTCGATGCCGATGGCAACGCGAACTGGACCCTCACTTTCGCCGACGCGCTGAAAGCGCCGACGCAACCGCTGACGGCGACGCGAAACATCACCGACCCCAGCCACGCCAATGTCACCGTGGCGTTGGCGCGGCCCGGACATCTGCACCGGCTGGTCGATCCGGACGCCGGCGACACGCTGCTGGTGGTGACGGCGCCGCCGCCGGTTCGCGGCTTCATCAAGCGGCAGGACTTCGTCGAGATGTCGCTGCTCGAATCCATTCATGGCGTTGCGATCCGCCTCAACGCCGATGATGTCACCGCCGAGATCTCGCCCGACCAGCTCACGCTGAGCAGGCCCGGCGGGCTGACGCTGTCATCGGCCGAAACCGACAGCGAGCGCGCGCCGACCGCGGCCAGAGCCATGTTCGACATCGACGACTGGCGCAGGAATCGGAACGGGAGCTTCATCGAGCGGGAAGACGCGCTGATCAAGGCGGCAGCAGCCGTCGAGGCCGACCAGCGTACGCCGGCACGGATCAACCTTGCCCGGTTCTATCTGGCGCGGGCGCTCTATTCGGAAGCCAAGGCCATTCTCGATCTTGCATTGGCGGATCCCAAGCCGAGGGCGGAAACGCCGGTGGTGCTGATCCTGCATTCGGTCGCGAGCACGCTGATGGGCCGTCCCGGGCTCGGGCTCAAGGACCTTGCCAATCCGGCGCTCGGAAACAATTACGATCCGCAGCTATGGAAGGCACTGGCCTTTGCCCGGCAGGGCAGATGGGCGGAGGCGCGCGAGAAGTTCAAGAACGCCGAATTCGCCATCACCGCGCTGCCGGCCGATCTGCAGCGGATCGTGCTGACCGATGCGATGCGCGCGGCGCTTGAGGTCAACGACTATTCGGACGCCGCCAAGCGCAGCAGCGATCTCGAAGCCGTCGGTGTTCCGCCGGCGCTGAAGCCTGCGGTCTCGGTGCTGCGCGGCCGGCTTGCGCAGGCGCTCGACCACGACAAGGACGCGCTGGGCGAATACAAAGTTGCGATCAACTCTTCGGACCGGCCCGCGGCAGCCGAAGCCAAGCTGGACCAGATCGCGTTGCTTCAGAAGCGGAACGAAATCAGCCAGGCCGACGCGCTGCGCGAACTCGAGACGGTATCGGTGACATGGCGTGGCGACGGGCTCGAAGTGCGGGCGCTGGAATCGATGGCGCGGATCTATTCCGATACCGGACGCTACGGTGAAGCGCTCGCGGCGAACCGGACCGCGACCAAGCTCGAACCCAATTCCGAAATAGCGCGACAGGGGCAGGACGCGGCGTCGGCGCTGTTTGCGCAAATCTTCTTAGGTTCGAAAGGCGACAGCCTGCCGCCGGTCGACGCGCTCGGGCTGTTTTACGAATTTCGCGAGCTGACGCCGATCGGGCGGCAAGGCGACGAAATGATCCGCCGTCTCGCCGATCGGCTGGTTGCCGTCGATCTGCTCGATCAGGCCAGCGAACTCTTGCAATACCAGATCGACCGCCGGCTCGAGGGCGCGGCGCGCGCCCAGGTGGCAGCGCGGCTGGCGATGGTCTACCTGACCAGCCGCAAGCCGGACCGCGCCATCGCCGCGCTCCGCACCACGCGCATTGCCGATCTGTCGGGCGAATTGCGCCAGCAGCGGTTGCTGCTGGAGGCGCGCGCGCAGAGCGACGTCGGCCGCCACGATTTGGCGCTCGACATCATCTCGAATATCGCAGGCCGCGAGGCGATCCGGTTACGCTCCGACATCTACTGGGCGTCGCGGCGGTGGCGCGAGGCATCGGAGCAGATCGAGCTGTATTATGGCGATCGCTGGCGCGACTTCAAACCGCTGAATCCGCTGGAAAAGGGCGACGTGATCCGCGCCGTGGTCGGCTACGCGCTGGCGGAGGATGGGATCGGCCTGGCCCGGTTTCGTGAAAAATATGCGCCCTTCATGAGCGGCGACGCCGACCGCGCTGCCTTCGAGACCGCGAGCAAGCCGACCGTCACCAACAGCGCCCAGTTTGCCGAGATCGCGAAGATGGCCGCAAGCGTCGACACCCTCGACGGCTTCCTGCGCGAAATGAAAGCGCGTTTCCCGGACGCGATTACGAAAGCGGCGCAGGCACTGGACGCCTCCAAGGCCGATCCGTCCCCGACCAGCGCCTTGCCGCAGATCATAGGCTCGAAGCCGGCCGACGCGGCGCATTAAGTTAAGCGGTGAACCCGCAAAGGCATTCGGCCGTGATTCAGCTCCTGAACCGCGGACTCTCGGAGCCTGCATCGCGGACAACAAGCACCAAGACAACTCGGTGAGCGAAAGCGGAAGCAATCCATCTCGCCGCTTGCGGCGCTAGATCATGATCCGATTAGACGGAATCGGATCATGATCTCATCTCTTTGTTTGAGCATGATCTTCTCGGAAAACCGGTTTCCACTTTTCCGGATCATGCTCTATGGATTGCTTCATTTTGCTCGCAATGACGATGTCGATACCACGGGCCCGACAAATCAAGCTTGCTTCGTCCAGACCGAACCGTTGGACCACCTGATCCTGTTCGGCGACTGAAGCTCGCCGCTATACGTCTTGTCGTCCGGGAAGGTGATCGAAATCGTCGAGGCATTCACGATAGACCCGTGGGCGTCGGGACGATCGTAGTCGGACATATCAACCTTGATGGATGAGGGGCCCTCGTAGATCGTCGCCCTGCGCGCGCTCCCATCGGTCCAGTTGCCGTTCAGATCGAACACGGTGTTGATGATCTTCGTCCAGACCGAACCGTTGGACCACCTGATCTTGTTCGGCGACTGAAGTTGGCCCGTATAGGCCTTGTCGTCGGGGAACGTCACGGTGATCGATGAACCGTTGACGATGGTGCCGTGGGCAGTCGGGCGGCCGAACGCCGACATATCGACCGCGAGCGCCTTGAAGTCCACGGTGATGACAGCACTATGCGAACTGCCATCGGTCCAGTTGCCGTTCAGGTTCACCACGGTGCCGATCGTGTTCCAGTCCGCGGGGAAGCCGACCGGCCAGTTGTCGTTCTTATAGATGTCGCAGCCATTGCCCGCAGTCACGAGGTCGGCAAACCGCATGCCATGCCATACCGCGCGGCACAGCGAGGCGACCCGTTCCGGCTGCTGCGAGTTCCAGCCCCACTCGTACTCGTCGACGTAAGTGTCGTGGCGGTCGGAATCGGAGTCGACCTTGACGACCTGGCAGGGCGCGTTGACCGACATGTAGTAATGGGACGTGATGTCGGCGGCCTGAAATTTGGCGGTGGTGTTGGTCACACTGATCTCCCCGCCCATCGACCAGTATTGATAAATGGTGTGCTTCTTCCACGCGTGGAATGTCAGGCGGCCGGTACCCAGACGGTACTCCACCATCGCGCCGTCGTCCGAGGCCCACCGCTCCGCGCCGTTCACGATGCCGGTAAGCTTCAGGTAGGGCGCGTCGTAGAGGATCACACCGCTACCTGCGCCACTCGGCGCATTTGATAACTTGCGGCCCTCGCGAAGATCGATCGTCTGGTCCCCGATCACGAGCACTCCGGTCGCCGAGGAGATGGCGTCGAGCACGGGGTCGCCAAAGGTAACCGGCTCGACGCCGTTTCCGGCACGCCGTGTGTACACGCCCTTTCGGGACATGGACCCGCGAATGCCTCGACCCTCGGGGCGACCGCCAAGAGCCTCACGGAGATAGCGGGTGAATTCGTCATAGTTGGCAAAGGTGTGCCGATCGGGCTGGATCGAGGCGTTATGCGCCACAAACTCCAACTGGCCATCCTTCCGAATGGCCGTGGCCTGATCGAGAGTAAGGAGATCCTGGTTGGACATCTGTCTGCCTCCATGCATCACACGGGGTGTGAGGTTGGACCTGTCGAATGGACGGTGGATCCGCCCACCGTCGCCAGTATAGGTCGGTGATCGGGTTCCATCCGTGAGGTAGATAACAGTGGAGAAAACATTCAGGAGTTGATCCATCGCGGGACAACATTCGCATTCGTGGACACGTCCGCCTTGGGTCAAACTGGGAAGAATTCAATGCGAGCAAATGCCTTCCGGATTTCTCATGGAGGCAGACATTCTCGGAGCCGACCGGCCCGTATCAGCGGTGCCGCCGACGGAAGCCGCTCCCACCACACCGTTGCCTGGACGTGGTGATGGCCCACCCTTGGCGCGTGGCCAACCTCCGCGCTCGTCGTCACATTCCTAAGCGCTGCAACGCGCGGTCCCACTTCTTCTGTATCGCGTCCTCGTCCAGGATCGGCGGCATTTCCTTTAGGCATTTGCCGCCAACCCACTCTATGCACTTTCGTGGTGTCGCGTTTCTACTTATTTCGAATGCCGCCCAAACAACCAAGGCAACTGCGCAAGCATAGACAACCAAAAACACAACGTCTCGGCGCAAGGTTCACCTCAAGAGCTGGGCGTGGTCTTATGGATAAAATCTAATGCTGCAAAGTTACAAATAACAATCCGCGCAAACGTGATGGCGGTTTTACCGCTTCCGCATTTTTTATCTTTGGAGAGCTTGAAATGAGGGCATATGCCCATAATTCGTCAAAATGACGTGCGAGGGTAGGTGACGATGCCGATTTCCGGAAAGACGAAAGCGACAAAGGGAACATGTTTCGCGACCTCAGTGCGCAAGGCGTCGAGGCGCCTCACGCAGCTTTATGACGACGCGCTCGCGCCGAGCGGCTTGCGCTCGACGCAATGCTCCATTCTGGCGGAGCTTGCCTCGCGATCGGAGTCGCCGACACTGTCGGAACTCGCCGAAGCGATGGTGTCAGACAGATCTTCACTTGGTCATACACTTCGGCCGCTGGTTCGGGACGGCTATGTGGCTCTGCGTCGCGGAGAGGCGGATCGGCGCACACAACGGGTCGTCCTGACAAACCGCGGCCGCCATAAGTTCCGCGAAGGCCTGAGGCTTTGGCAGACGGCGCAAGACGCCGTTGTCTCGCTGTATGGCGCCAAATGGTCGGAGAACCTCCGGGCTATTGTTCTGACGATCGCCCACGATGATCGGCTTGGCAATTTGATGGAAGACGCTGCGTGAAGACCGCGCGAGAATGCCGGCATGATGGACAGGAGACCGCCCCCCTGGCGCTTCCCGATTTCTATCTTAGAAACCTTCGCCGCAACTAGCAGCCGTCAAAACGCGTTGGCGTCGCTTCCTGATCCGTCGTACAGTGACCGCTAGGTTGGATTGCGGCCATGGTGCAACAGCGGCCAATCCGGGTCGAGCGCAGGTTGTCGGCGATATTGGCCGCCGACGTGGCTGGTTACTCGCGGCTTATGCATAGCGATGAAGAGTCTACGCATGCCAAGCTGACCGCGCTCTTAATGGACGCCGTCAACCCGGCAATCGCCAAACATGGTGGCCGCATCGTGAAGAACACCGGCGACGGGTTCTTAGCGGAATTTCCGAGTGCGGTCGAAGCGGTTCGGGCTGCGATGCTCTTCCAGACCCGCATTCGTGAACTTACAATCAAAGAGTCTGAAGACGGGCGCCTTCGCTTCCGTGTCGGCATCAATATCGGTGACGTGATTGTTGAGCCGCACGACATTTTTGGCGACGGCGTAAACATTGCGGCACAGCTTGAGAGCATCGCAGAGCCCGGCAGTATCTGCATCTCGTCCTCAGCCTACGATCAGGTTCTGGGAAAGATCACGGTTGAGTTCGTCGACTTGGGCGAGCAACACCTCAAAAATATTGCCCGGCGGGTAAGGGCTTATGCCGTGGTCTGGCATGGACCAGGTGAGGCGATACAAGGCCCCGGCGTTACGTTCAATCCCGCCTCAGCGCCACGTCGGTCCATGGTGGTGCTCCCGTTTGCCAACATCGGCGGCGATCCCGAGCAGGACTATTTCGTGGACGGCATAACTGAAAACCTGACCACGGACTTGTCGCGCACGAGCGGCACGCACGTAATCGCCCGGAATAGTGCGTTCTCGTATAAGGGCAAAGCGATCGACGTTCGGCAAGTCGGCCGTGAACTGAACGTTCGCCATGTGGTTGAAGGCTCAGTTCAACGCAGCGGCAACCGACTTCGGGTGAATGTGCAGCTGGTCGATGCCGAAAGTGGCAAACACTTTTGGGCCGATCGTTTCGAAAATCCGGTCGCCGACCTCTTCGACATGCAGGATGCAATTGTATCAAGGCTCGTCCATACGTTGGGTAAGAAAGTCATTGTAGAAGAGGCACGACGAGCGGAGCGCTCGCTGCATCCCGATGCAATGGACCTGACCTTTCAAGGTCAGGCTTGCTTATACAAGGGGAGCAACCCCGAGCACTTGACTCAGGCACGTGGCTTTTTCGAACGTGCCTTGGCCATCGATCACCGAAGTGTCGGAGCGCTGGTCGGGGTGGCAACCGTCGATCTATGGCTGGGGGCCTCCCTACTGACTGACGACCGAACCGCGTGCTTTTCAGCGGCTGAAACAGAAGTGATCAAGGCGCTCGAATTGGCGCCTGACCATGCTATGGCTCATTTAACCTTGGGGGGCGTCTACATTTTTGCAAATCGGGCCGTCCAAGGGATTGCTGAATGCGAGCACGCATTGCTGCTTGATCGCAATTTGGCTGATGCTCATGCCGCTATTGGTTTGGCCAAATATATTATGGGTCAATCTGCCGAGACCGAAGGCCATATACTCGAGGCTTTCCGTCTTTCGCCTCGCGATATGACGGCCTACCAGTGGATGAAAACTGTAGGCCTAGCCAAAATGCAGCTCGGCGCGTATGACGAGGCCGTCGCATGGCTGCGACGAAGCATTGAGGCCAACCGCAATTTCCCCAACTCCCATTTTGCGTTGGCCGCTGCCTTGGGGTTGCTCGGTGCTGTAGATGAGGCGCGAACTGCTGCAAAAGCGGCGCTTATGCTCAACCCGGGCTTTACCATCCGCCGCTTGCGTGCCAGCGGATTCAGCGACAATCCGACTTACCTTGCTGGACGGGAGCGGCTTTATGAAGGCTTGCGTTTGGCCGGTGTGCCCGAGGGTTAACGTCCGCGGGGGACAGCGGGAACGGTAGCTTGTAGTCCGCGTCGTTCACGCCGGTGAGTGTATCGGAGCCGATGTCGAAGCTCTCGTCCCATGCCATCTATCGGCCGATCGTTGGTGTTACGACGAAATCCCCTTCCAATTTGGTGCGAGGGGCTGCGGAAGGCCATGGATACTCCATCACCTGCGCTGCCGAACGGAGCAAGCATCGGACCAGAATGACGCAGGGAGTCACACGCGTTGGAGACAGCCATCCGTAAATCGCGTAACATTACGTAACATCAGGGCGCCAACCGGCGTCGATGAGCAGGGAGGGAGGCCATGGTTACGGCACTTTCGACGGCTGCCGATGTTCCGCACAAACCGTTTTACACGCATCTCTATGTGCAGGTGCTTACCGCCATCGTGCTCGGTGTCCTGCTGGGCCATTTCTACCCGCACCTTGGCGAGGCCATGAAGCCGCTAGGCGACGGCTTTATCAAGGTGATCAAGATGCTCATCGCGCCGATCATCTTCTGCACCGTCGTGCACGGCATCGCCAGCATGGAGGATATGAAGAAGGTCGGCCGCGTCGGATTGAAGGCGCTCATCTATTTCGAGGTCCTCACCACGGTTGCGCTGATCGTTGGCCTGATCGTGGTCAATATCCTTCAGCCCGGCGCCGGCATGAACGTGGACGCCAGAACGATCGATACCAAGTCGATCCAGGTCTATACGACCAAGGCCGGGCAGCAGGGCACGGTCGAATTCCTTATGCACATCATCCCCAACACTGTGGTCGGGGCCTTCGCGGAAGGCGAGATCCTACAGGTTCTGTTCTTCGCGATCCTGTTCGCTTTCGGATTGTTCATGCTGGGTGAGCGCGGGCGCCCCGTCCTCAACTTCATCGACATCGCCTCGCATGCTTTCTTCGGGATCGTCAGCATCGTCATGAAAGCGGCGCCGATCGGCGCCTTCGGCGCGATGGCTTTCACGATCGGCAAATACGGCGTGGGCACGCTGCTCTCGCTCGCGCACTTGATGATCGCCTTCTATCTGACCTGCCTGATCTTCGTGCTCTTCGTGCTGGGCGCGGTTGCGTGGCTTGCAGGGTTCAACATCCTCAAGTTCATCAGGTACATCAAGGAAGAGTTGCTGATCGTTCTCGGCACCTCTTCATCCGAATCGGTGCTGCCGCGCATGATGGCGAAGCTCGAGAACCTGGGCTGCAAGCAGTCGGTCGTTGGCCTGGTGATCCCAACCGGTTACTCCTTCAATCTGGATGGTACCTGCATCTACCTGACCATGGCCGCAATCTTCCTGGCGCAGGCGACCAATACCGAGCTGACCATATGGCAGCAGCTCGGCATCATCGGTGTGCTTCTGCTGACCTCGAAGGGCGCTGCCGGCGTTACGGGGTCGGGTTTCATCGTGCTGGCAGCAACGCTCGCATCGGTTGGGACGGTCCCGGTGGCGAGCATTGCGCTGATCCTCGGTGTCGATCGTTTCATGTCGGAGGCTCGCGCGCTGACCAATTTGGTCGGCAACGGCGTCGCGACGGTCGTTGTTGCCAAATGGGAAGACGCGCTCGACGTGGATCGCATGCGCCGGACGCTCGATCACGAGACGGAGCTTGAAGCCTCGGACCCGGAGGCCGCAATGGGCCCACCCGACCCGCTGCTGCCGCAGCCATCAACCTGAGAGCAGGATTGAGGGGGAAGCCATGCGGATACCACTGTTGGCCCGGATTGCGGCAATCGCCGCCACGCTCACCTTCTCGTCCCTTGGCCGGGCCGCCGAACCTTCTTGGCCGGATCACCTCACAATCGGTACCGCCTCGCCCGGCGGCACCTACTTCGTCTATGGCGAGGGCCTCGCCCAGATCCTGACGCGCGCCCTTGATCTTCCCGTCGTCACCCAACCGACGGAAGGGCCGGCTGAAAATGTCGCGCTGCTGGAAGCGGGTGAGGCGAAGCTCGGCTTTGTCACTATCGGCGTTGCGCTGCAGGCCTGGAATTCAACAGGCGTTTGGACCGGCAAGTTACCCGCGCGCAAGATGCGCGCCATCTTTCCGATGTACGATACGCCGTTCCAATTCCTCGCGCTGGAGGACACCAACATTCAGTCCGTAGCTGACATGGCCGGCAAGCGCATCGGTGCCGGCCCACGAGGCGGCACCTCGGCCATCTACTTTCCGGAAATTTTCAATACTCTGAAAGTCCCGGCGAGCTTCGTCTATGGCGACTGGGCCGACTTGGCTTCCCAACTTCAGATGCGCTCGATCGACGTTCTAGCGGTCGCGGCCGGCGCGCCGTTTCCATCGTTCATTGAACTCGAATCCAAACACAGGGTTCGCTACATCGCGCTCTCCCCAGAGCAAATCGCAGCACTACGGCTTGCCATGCCGGAGCTAACCGGCTCACGAGTGTCCGCCGGCACATATCCCTCCCTGCTTCGCCACTATCAGACGGTCGGTCTTTACAATTTTGCTGTCGCGCACGCCGAACTGCCCGACGATCTCGTCTATAACATCGTCCGAGTCGTCTTCGAGAAGCATGAAGAGATGATGGAGGTGCATGCAGCGGCGGCAGCGACCGTTCCAGCCAATATCGAGCGCAACACGTTCCTTCCGCTTCACCCTGGCGCCATTCGTTACTACAGCCAGATCGGACGGCTTGGACAGTCCGACTAGATACTGCGTGCCGCATGTGGCAGCTTTGCCCGTGTCTTCTTCGGGTCAAAATGCGAATAACTCAGCAAGAGCAAATAATTTCCGCTTCGTTCCTGTAAGCGGACATCATCAAGCAGAGCGCCCTGTCAGAAAAGTGCCAGACCGATGCTCAGATAGAAAAACTCGGTCACCTGAGGCGCACCCGACATTCGCAGTCGTCGCGCTTTTCCCACGTGATTGTGCCGCGCCAAATAGACAACGACACGAGTTCTGGCGCAGGATCGGCGGGTGCCATCGCGGGAGGGGGCAGAATGACGGTTCTATCGAACTGGGAGACGCTGGCGCGGTTGCTGGTAGCGGCCGCGTTTGGAAGCTTGATCGGCTTCGAGCGCGAACGTCTATTGTGGGCCGCGGGCATCCGGAGCATATGCTGGTTTGCGTCGGGGCGTGCCTGTTCATGATCGTGTCCGCTTTCGGCTTTGCGGACAGCCTGTCAGGTCAACACGTCGTGCTCGATCCCTCACGGGTTGCTGCGCAGGTCGTGTCGGGGATTGGATTTCTCGGCGCTGGCGCAATTCTGGCGCGCGGCGAAATCGTGCGAGGGCTCACGACGGCGGCAAGCATCTGGACGGTGGCTGCCATCGGTCTCGCCGTGGGCGGCGGCCTTTACGTTGCGGCGGCTCTTTCGACCACGATCATTCTTGCGATCCTTGCCGGCGTGAAGCCGCTTGAAGAAGCGTATCGGGACCGCAATCAAACCTGTCGGCTGGTCATCGAAACCGCACGTGGCGCGTTAACTCCCGAGCTTCTCAAAGATGCACTCAAGGTGCGGAACGGTCAGATCAAGCGATTTCTGGCTACGGCGCGCGATACCGATGTCGACGACATCACCGTGATATTGGCCCGGGTGTCCTCCAACGATATTGCGTCGATTATCGCCAAGATCAAAACGATCAGCGGCATCACGAAGGTCAACGTTGAATCCCGGCACAGTGGTGAATCTGAAAGATCGCCTGACTAGCGTTTCTTCCACGGCGGCGCGGTCAGGCGAGGGGGGCGGCCTGAGCTTTACCTCAAGCTTAGTGACTGCATCTCTGATCTCCTGTATCCATGCGCGGGCCGGACCCACCTCACCCCTGAGAATTCCCCGATGACTTACACTCTGATGCCTCGCAGGCGAGGGTTTGCGCATGCGTCGTGACCTGATCCTGCGTGGCGGGCGCGTGCTGCGCGCCGCCGCTATTCATCCTGAACTGCTTGACGTTCGCATCGGTGGCGACGGCCGCATCGCTGCCATCGCCTCGCAACTGCCCGATGCGGAAGCCGAAGTGCTCGAACTCGACGGCCGACTGGTCCTGCCGGGCCTCGTCGACGTCCACCAGCATCTGGACAAGTCGCGCACGCGGACGCTGCTCTCCAATCCCGAGGGCACGCTGGACGGCGCGATCGCGGCCTATCGCGCCGCTGCGCCCGACATTACCCGCGAGGCGATGATCGCCCGCGCGCGCGGAACGATCGATGCGTGCAGTGCATACGGCACCGTCGCCATCCGCAGCCATACCAATCTCGGCGGGGTCAGCGAACTGCGCGGGGTCGAGGCGATGATCGCACTGCGCGAGAGTTGCGCGGACCGGATGCGAATTCAGGTGGTTGGCCATCTGACTTCGGACGCCACCTCCAGGTTGGCCGAAAGCGAGCAATGGCTGAGCAGGGCGATCGCGCTCGGCATCGACGCCGTCGGCGGCGTGCCCGCTTATTCCACTGAGCCGCTCGCTTTCCTGAAACTGGTGTTCGACACGGCCGAACGCAGCGGTCTGCCGGTCGATCTGCACATTGACGAGCATCTGGACGCCGGCCGGGTGTTGTTCGACGCGCTGGCCGACATGACGCGGGCCCGCGGCATGGCGGGCCGCGTCGTCGCCGGGCACTGCTCGGCGCTCGGGGCCATGCCGAGCGCAGAGGCGCAGCGCTGTATCGAGCGGCTGCGCGACGCCGGCATCCGCATTGTCACGTTGCCGGCCGCTAATCTCTTTCTGCAGGGACGTGCGGCGGATCGCCTGTCGCCGCGCGGCCTGACGCGGGTGCGCGAGCTCCTCGACGCAGGCGTGCCGGTTGCCGCGGCCTCCGACAATATCGAGGATGCGTTCGTGCCGACCGGCTCGGGCGACCTGCTCGAAATCGCCCGGTGGACTGTGCTTGCCGGCCATCTCGGCCTCAACGACCTGCGTACCGCATTTGACATGGTCAGCAGCGTGCCGGCGGCCATGATGGGGCTGGATGATCTCGGGATCCGCGAAGGGGCGCGGGCCGATCTGCTGATCGCGCGCGCGCCCGGCATCGAGGACCTTGTCGCGGCGGGAACGCTAGCGCGCACGGTGCTCATCGGCGGCCGCATCGTGGCGTCGTCGGAGCGGTTAGAGCATGATCCGGACCCGCAGGGCCGCGCTAGCGCAAAGTGAACGCCGGTTCTCCGAAAAAATCATGCTCAATTAATCAGATAGAGCGGGATGGCAATTCGAAGAAAAGCTATCCCGCTCTGGGCACCGCTCATCCATGACGAACTTCTGGTCCAGCGTCACCCTGTCGCAGTGATCCTCTCGACAGCGGCGCGTCGAAGCGGCAACCTGCAGCCGGTAATTGTGCAGGGGGGCGCCATCATGAGCAGGCCGACCAAGACCGCAGCCGAACTGATCGCGATGGCAAGGGCGGAATTGAAGGTCCATGCCGACTGTCCGGATGGAATCGTAATTTCAGTCATCCGCGACGGTGAATCCTGGGAATTCCGCGCCGAGGCCGATGCGGCGACGGTTGCGAAACCCGGCTATCCCGAATGCGTCGCAATGCTAGTCCAGATCGGCGATCACCTCGGCAAGCAGTATAATCTGCGCAGTTGAAGCGTGATCCGGAAATGAAGCGGGACGATTCTCCGAAGTGAGCCATCCGGCTCTCAAGCAGCTCGCGATCAGCCGCCGTAACTCTGCACCAGGCTTCCCGCCACCAGCGACCAGCCGTCGACCAGCACGAAGAAAATCAGCTTGAACGGCAGCGACACTACCGCCGGCGGCAACATCATCATGCCCATCGACATCAGGACCGACGCGACCACGAGGTCGATGATCAGGAACGGCAGGAACAACAGGAAGCCGATCTCGAAGGCGCGCTTCAATTCGGAGATCATGAACGCCGGCATCAGAATCCGCAGCGACATGTCTTCGGGTGTCGCGGGTGGCGGCTCGCCCGACAGGTCCATGAACAGCTTGAGATCCTTTTCGCGCACGTTCTTCATCATGAAGCCGCGCAGCGGCACCGATGCGCGCTGCAACGCTTCCTCGACGCCGATCTGGTTGGCGATCAGCGGCTTGACGCCTTCGTCGTAGGATTTTTGCAGCACCGGACCCATCACGAATGCGGTCAGGAACATCGCCAGCGCAATCATCACCGAATTCGGCGGCGCGGTCGCGGTGCCCATGGCGGTACGCAGCAGCGACAGCACGACGACGATCCGGGTGAACGACGTCATCATGATCAGGATCGACGGCGCGATCGACAGCACGGTCAGCAGCGCGATCAGCTGCAGCGAGCGCTCGGTGACCCCGCCGTTGCCCTGGCCGAGATTGATGCTGATATCTTGCGCGAGCGCCGGATCGACCAGCGATCCGGCGGCTATCAGGGTGACAAAAAATAAAACTCTACGCGGGAACGACGCCAGGCTCACGAAGGGGTCTTCGGACGGCCCAGCAATGACGCCATCTCGTCTTCCAGATTCTCAAAGCCGCTCTTCGCTGCAGGAGTGGGGGCGGGAGCGGGCGCAGGCGGGGCAACCGGCGGTATGACGGGTTGTTCGCTGCGGGGCACCGGTCGGCTCGCCGGCGGCTCAGGTGCGACCGACGGCGCACCGACACGCGGCTCGCTCGATTCGCCGGCAGGCCGGCGCAGCGCGGCTTCCAGCCGCTGTGCCATCTCGGCGAGGTTTTGGTCTGCGCTCGACATCGCGGAAGACGGTGAGGGCGGCGGCGACGGTGGCGGCGCGGCCGGCGTGAGCGGCGATGTTAGCGGTGACGGTGTCAGCGGTGGCGGTGCCGCAACCGGGCGTTCTGAAGTGCGAATTGGCGGTACTTTCGGAGCTTCGCCGAGCCGCGGCGAACGCGGCATCACCGGTTCGTTGCGCGACGTCACCCTGGATGGCATCGGTTCGCCGCGCAATTCCGGGCGCGGTTCCGGACGGCCGCCGAGCGGCTCCGGCGTGAAGCCGGCCAACGGATCGGGGCGTCGCTCCGGTGCTGCGGGCAGCGGACGGCGCAATTCCTCGGCAAAAGACGGCCGTGCCGGCCGCGGCGGCGGCTCGGGCATCTGCGGCTCGGGATGGTCGAAGGAGTCTGGCCTCGGCAGGTCTCGGGCCACCTCTCTTGATCCGTCGCCGTCGCTCCAATTGCCGGCATCGGGCAGCGGCGAGATTCGCGGTGGCAATTCGGTACCGAGCGCGGCAGGTCGCTGCGGCACCTGATCCCGCGCCGGCATGGCGCGGACGATATTGGGTTCGACGACGATGTCGGTCGGGCCGCCGATCATCAGAAGATGTTCGACGTTGTCTCGGCGCACCAGCACGAGCCGCCTGCGGCCGTCGACAGCGGCGGCATCGATCACTGCCAGCCGCGGCATCCGGCTGCGATTGGGATTGGCACCCAAGCGGTTGGTCGCGAATCGGCGGACCAGCCAGGCGGCAAGGCCGATCAGCGCCAAAACCGCCACGAACGCTAAAATAAATGTGAGTGCAGGCATGTTTTGGTCCCCGAAAAACGGCGAATGAAGTCAGCGATTAGCCGAATCTCTTAATTCCCCAGGGCAAGAACTGCCGCCCCAACTTCTTAATAACCCAGGAATCGGCTGGACCAAAACGACTTCTCACGCCCCAACTTCAATAACTTGGCTGGTTAACGGGGATTTCGTGGCGAAAATGCGCTCGATCATCAGAAGCGAGATTAGTCTTGTGGTGCCGTCCTGGCCAGTGCCGAGAATCTTAACCTACCGTTAACCATACAGGCGGCAAATTCTGCCTACCTCAGGGGCGTCGTGCCCGCAAAGCGAGGGGAGCGCGGTCGCGATGTCCATCAACGATCTTCCTGGTCTGGCGGCGCTGCGTACGCGGATGCAGTGGCATCAGGAACGCCAGCGTGTGCTGGCCGAAAATGTCGCCAACTCCGATACGCCGAACTTCAGGCCACGCGATCTCGTCGAACCGAAATTCGATCCGAGCGGCGCCAGCGCCATCGGTGGCGCGATGGGACAGCTGGCGATGGCGCGCACCAGCGCCGACCACATGGCGCCGTCAGGCGCGCCGGAAACCTTCGACGTCAATCGCAAGACCGGCTTTGAGACACGGCCGGCCGGCAACGCCGTCAATCTCGAAGACGAGATGCTCAAGGTCTCCACCAACCAGATGGATTATGCGGCCGTGACCTCGCTCTACAGCCGCAGCCTGCATCTTCTGAAGACGGCGATCGGCAAGGCTTGAACCAAATCGAGGCTTGAACCGGATAAAGGCCTGAAGCCGATCAAGGCGTGGGCCGGATTAGGAATAGGGAAGGCACATTATGGCAGACCGTCAAGTTATCGCGGATTTCGCGCGGTCCATGGGGATCGCGACATCGGGCCTGCGCGCGCAGGCCGGCCGCATGCGCGTGATCTCGGAAAACATCGCCAACGCGGATTCCACCGCGCCGACCGCCGGCGGTGATCCTTACCGTCGCAAGGTACCGACCTTCTCATCCGAGCTCGATCGCTCGCTGGATGCCAACGTCGTTGCGCTCGGCCGGATCGTGCCTGACGCCACCGCGTTTCGAGTCAAGCACGACCCGAGCAATCCGGCCGCTGACGCCCAGGGCAATGTCAAATATCCCAACGTCAATCCGCTGGTCGAAATGACCGACATGCGCGATGCGCAGCGGTCCTACGAGGCGAACCTCAACATCATCCACGCCACCCGCTCGATGATCCAGCGCACGCTCGATATCCTCAAGTCCTGAACAGGAAACCTGAAATATGGCTTCACCTACAGCCGCCGCAAATGCCTATGCAAGCCTCGCCCGTCTGGTTGATTCCGGCGCCGCCGGCAAAGCGTCCGCCGCCGTCGGCGGCGGTCCGTCGTTCGGCGATCTGGTCAAGGAAGCCATCGGAAACATCATGGATGGCGGCCGAAAAGCCGACGCGCAGACGGTCGCCATGGCCTCGGGCAAGGCCAACGTCATGGACGTCGTGACCGCTGTGGCCGAGACCGACGTCAAGGTGTCGACGCTGGTGTCGGTGCGCGACAAGGTCATCCAGTCCTACGAAGACATCATGAAGATGCCGATTTGATCCTCATCCTGAGGAGCGGCCTTTTTGGCCGCGTCTCGAAGGATGAGAGAGGTTTTGGTCTCCATGGTTCGAGACGCGCGCAAGGAGCGCGCTCCTCACCATGAGGAAAAAGGATATCCCAATGACCGGTGCCGAAACCCTCGACGTCGCGCGCGAGGCCATCTGGACCATCGTCATCGTATCGTCGCCGCTGATGGTGGTGGGCCTGGTGGTCGGCGTTACGGTGTCGCTGTTTCAGGCGCTGACCCAGATCCAGGAACAGACACTGGTGTTCGTGCCCAAGATACTGGCGATCTTCGTCACACTGTTGTTGGCGTTGCCGTTCATGGCGGATGCCCTGCACACCGAAATGATGCGGATATCGTCGCGAATCGTAGGCGGTTGATGCACTATCCATGAATCATGCGCGTCGATATTTCACTGCTGCCCGTGCTTGCGGCCACCTTCATGCTGGTGTTCGCCCGCGTCGGCGCCATGGTGATGTTGTTGCCGGGTTTGGGCGAGTCGAATATCCCGGTTCGCATCAAGCTCGCCATCGCGGTGTTGCTGACCCTGATCATTCTGCCGCTGCACCGCGCGGATTATCATATCGACATGCAATCGATGCCGGCGCTCGTGGTCCTGATGATTCACGAGATCGTCGTCGGCGTGGTGCTCGGCGCCACGGCGCGGGTGACGCTGTCGGCGCTGCAGGTTGGCGGCGCGGTCATCGCCCAGCAAATGGGGTTGGGCTTTGTGACCTCGGTCGATCCGACCAACCAGGGCCAGCAAGGCGTGTTGATCGGAAACTTCCTCACCATGCTCGGCGTCACGCTGCTGTTTGCGACCGACAGCCACTATCTCGTCATTGCCGCGCTCAACGACAGCTACGCGATCTTTTCGCCCGGCCAGCTGATGCCGAGCGGAGACATCGCTGCGCTCGCCACCCGCGCCTTCGCCGCCGCCTTCAAGATCGGCATGCAACTGGCGACGCCGTTTCTGGTGTTCGGCCTGGTGTTCAATGTCGGCCTTGGCGTGCTGGCACGGCTGATGCCGCAGATGCAGGTCTATTTCGTCGGTGTGCCGCTGTCGATTCTGGCCGGTTTCCTGGTATTTTCGTTTGTTCTGGTGGCGATGATGGGAGTGTTTCTCTCTTACTTCAACGGCGTGATGCACGAACTGACGCCGCTGAAATGAAAGCCTGAACATGGCCGACGAAGACGAACTCGTCCGACAAAACAGAAGACCCTACGCAAAAACGTCTGGACGATGCGCTTGAACGCGGCGACGTCGCGAAAAGCCAGGAGGTCAACACCTGGTTCGTGATATCGGGCGTAACCCTGGTGCTGTCGTCGTTTTCTGGATCAATCGGCAGCATTCAGATGCCGCTGCGTAATCTGATCGCCAATTCATGGATGGTCCGTGTCGACGGGCCCAATTTGCTGACGCTGGCGCGGAGCCTCGAATATGTGGTGCTTGCCGCGCTCGGCGTGCCGTTGCTGATGCTGATGATCGCCGCGATCGCCAGCAACCTGCTGCAGCATCGGCTGGTGTGGTCGGGCAAATCGCTGAAGCCGAGTTTCAACAAGATTTCTCCCGCTTCCGGTTTCAAGCGGATCTTCGGCAAGCAGGCCGCCGCGAACTTCGGCAAGGGCGTTTTCAAATTGGTCGCGCTGGGTACCGTGATGGCGGTGGTCCTGTGGCCGGAGCACCACCGCCTGGAATCGATGGTGCACCTGGAGCCGTCGTTGATACTGGGCGTGATCAGCGGCTTGACGCTGCATCTGCTCGGCGCCGTGGTAGCGATCCTCGCGGCGGTGGCTATTGCCGACTATTTCTTTCAGTACCGGCAATGGTACGAGCGGCAAAAGATGTCGCTGCAGGAAATCAAGCAGGAATTCAAACAGTCCGAAGGCGACCCGCACGTCAAGGGACGAATCAGGCAATTGCGGCAGGCGCGCATGCGAAAGCGCATGATGACCGCGGTGCCCAAGGCCTCCGTGATCATCACCAACCCGACCCACTACGCGGTCGCGCTGTCATACGAACGCGGCATGGCGGCGCCGGTCTGCGTCGCCAAGGGCGTCGACCTGATCGCGCTCAAGATCAGGGAAATCGCCACGGCGCATGACATCCCGATCGTGGAAAATGTCCCGCTGGCGAGAGCCCTGCACGCGACGGTTGAGATCGACGACGAAATCCCGGTGGAACATTATCATGCAGTCGCCGAAATCATCGGCTATGTCATGGGTCTCAAGCGCGGGCTTTCGGGCCGGCAGGCGTGAGTTGGCGCCGGAATTGGCCGGAAAAGGCCCGCTGCGAGCGAAATAGCCGCCTGATGGACTTGCGTTTGCCGGTCCGATTCAGGCACTCAAGAGCGGGCGCGCATGTGCGCGCCATCTCTCTACCGACAGGCCGCGTCCCCCTGGTATGACCGCCGAACCCGACCACGATACGCTGCATCAGCCGATGGCCGCTCACGAACCGGCGCGACGGAGCGGCAGCATCTTGCTGGTCCTGCTGGTTGCCGGCGGGATCGTCGCGGCCGCGGTCGCGCTGATGACCATCGGCCGGGCCCAGGCGCAGCCCTATATCCTGGGATTGCTCGCGATGCTGGCGATGGTCGGGCTATTTAGCCTGTTCGCGTTCGCAGCCGGCATTGTTCGTTTCGCCGATCGCGCCGCCGACGATCCGGTGATGGGCCGTATTGCCGACCACGCCTATGACGGGTTGGCGGTGACCAACTCGCGCGGCCACGTGGTTTATTCCAACGCCAATTACCTCGCGCTCACCGGCGCTGCGACCGCGCAGGACGTGCGCCCGGTGGAGCGGGTCTTCATCGGCAATCCCGATGTGTCGGAGGTGGTGTTCCGATTGCTCAAGGCGGCGCGTGAAGGCAAGCGCCAGCAGGAGGAAGTCCGCATCGCCGGCAGCGACGGCGTCCATGGCCGCTGGCTGAGACTGCGGGTTCGGCCGCTCGGCCACAGCAAGCGGGACGCCAAATACGCGGTATGGTCGATCGCGGATATCACGCGCGACCGCCAGCGCCAGGAAGACGTCTTTCAGGAATTGCAGCACGCGATCGAGTATCTCGATCATGCGCCGTGCGGGTTCTTCTCGGTCAATCCTTTCGGCGAGATCGTCTACGTCAACGCGACGCTCGCGAACTGGCTGGATCATGATCTCGCGGAGATCGGCTCGGGCGGGCTGAAGCTGACCGACATCGTGTCGGGCGACGGCGCTTCGCTGCTGACGTCGATCGTGGCGGCTCCCGGCGAAGTCAAAACCGAGGTGTTCGATATCGACCTGCGCATGCGCGGCGGCAAGACCATTCCGGCACGGCTCTATCACAAGCTGGCCTTCGGAGGGAACGGCGTGCCCGGCGCGTCACGCACGCTGGTGATCAGCCGCGCGCGCGACGAACGCTCCGATCCACAGCGCGCCGCCGAAGTGCGTTTCATGCGCTTTTTCGATCATACCCCGATGGCGATTGCGACGGTGGATCGCGCCGGCGCGGTGGTTCGTGCCAATGCCCGCTTTGCCAAGCTGGCGCAGGGTCTCGGTCTCGAAGCGACCGCCGACAAATCGATCTTCCGGGTCGTCAATGCCCGCGACCGCAGCACGTTGATCGCGGCGATCAATCAGGCGGCGGAAGGGCAGGGCGATATCGCCCCGGTCGAGGCGATGCTCGATGGTGCCAGGGAGCGGTGGGGTCAATTCTTCGTCACCGCGGTCGAGGCCGACGAGCGCGAGACCGAGGCCGCCATTGTCTACATGCTGGAAACCACCGAGCGGCGAACGCTCGAGAACCAGATCAACCAGTCGCAGAAGATGGACATGGTCGGCCAGCTCGCCGGCGGCATCGCGCATGATTTCAACAACGTCCTCTCCGCCATCATGATGGCGAACGACTTCCTGCTGAACGCCCACAAGCCGACCGATCCGTCGTTCCAGGACATCATGCAGATCAAGCAGAACGCGACCCGTGCGGCAACGCTGGTGCGGCAACTGCTGGCCTTCTCGCGCCGCCAGACCTTGCGGCCGCAGGTGCTTGATCTCGGCGACGCGCTGTCGGATCTGACGATGCTGCTGCGCCGGCTGATCGGTGAGAAGGTCAAGCTCGACCTCGTGCATGGCCGCGACCTCTGGCCGGTCAAGGTCGACGTCTCGCAGTTCGAGCAGGTGATCGTCAACCTTGCGGTCAATGCCCGCGATGCGATGCCCGACGGCGGCAAGCTCACGGTGCGAACCCTTAACGTGACTTCGGAGGATGCCGCGCGGCTCTCCTACAAGGGCATGCCGGCGGCGGACTATGTGCGGATCGAGGTCGCCGATACCGGCACCGGCATTCCCGCCGAGATCGTCGACAAGATCTTCGAGCCGTTCTTCTCGACCAAAGAGGTCGGCAAGGGCACCGGGCTCGGCCTGTCGACGGTCTACGGTATCGTCAAGCAGACCGGCGGTTTCGTCTACGTCGATTCCGAGCCCGGCAAGGGCACCTCGTTTCATATCTTCTTGCCGCGGCATCGTCCCGAGCAGGATACGCTGCCGGAACCTGCGGCTGCAGCGGCCCAGGCTAAGGAACCGGCGGCCGGGTCGAAGCCGCGGGTCGATCTGACCGGGCAGGGCACGATTCTGCTGGTCGAGGACGAGGAGGGCCTGCGTTCGCTGAATGCGCGCGGCCTGCGTTCGCGCGGCTACAGCGTGATCGAGGCGTCGAACGGCATCGAGGCGCTGGAAGCGCTGGAAGAAAAGGACGGCGCCATCGATCTCGTTGTTTCAGATGTAGTAATGCCGGAAATGGATGGTCCGACGCTGCTGAAGTCGATGCGGGAGCGCAATCCTAACCTCAAGATCATCTTTGTGTCGGGATACGCCGAAGACGCCTTCGAGAAGAGCCTGCCGGAGAATCAGCAATTCGCGTTCCTGCCGAAGCCGTTCACGCTGAGCCAGTTGGTGGCTGCGGTGAAGGAAACCATGACATCATCGTGAGCGCCCGCGACCGAGGGCCGCAGCGTTTGTTGCCCGTTACCGCTTCACTTTTTTACGGCGCTGCCCATGTTAGAGGCGCTTTCCCCTTGCCGGGGATGGAGGGAAAAAACCATGAGATTCACGCCGCGCATCCGCGCTGCCGTTAAAGCCTTAGCCGTTGCGATGTCACTGGCGCTGCCCCTGATGATGGCGGTCTCGGCTGCCGACGCCCGGGTCGGCGGCGGCTTCAGTTCGGGTTCGCGGGGGTCGCGGACCTTTTCAGCGCCGCCGAGCACCTCGACGGCACCGAGTGCGGCGCAGCCGTTCAACCGTACTTTCAGCCAGCCGGCTAGCCCGGGGCTGAACGGAACCGCAGCCAATGGCGGCTTCTTCAACCGCCAGGGCGGCGGCATGCTGCGCGGCCTCGCGGCCGGCTTCCTCGGTGCGGGCCTTTTGGGCATGCTGTTCGGCGGCGGGCTGTTCGGCGGGCTCGGCGGGCTGTCGTCGCTGTTCGGCCTGCTGCTGCAGATCGGCCTGGTCGTCATCGTGGTTCGGTTGGCGATGTCCTGGTGGCAGCGCCGCACCACGCCGGCCTATGCCGAGACGCAGCGCGCAGGCGCAGGTGCAGGCACGAGTGCAGGCGCGGGCGTGGGCCCATCGACCTATAACAGCGTGGGCAGCGGTTTCGGGTTCGGATCGGGCAGCGCGCCGCTTGAGATCGCTCCCGCGGACTACGAAGCCTTCGAGCGTCTGCTCAGCGAGATCCAGGCTGCGTGGTCGAACGAGGACGTGGCGCGGCTGCATACGCTGGCGACGCCCGAGATGGTCTCGTATTTCAGCAAGGACCTCGAGGAAAACCGCGCGCGCAACCAGGTCAACAAGGTCTCCGGCACCAAGCTATTGCAGGGCGACCTTGCGGAGGCCTGGCGCGAAGGCGATACCGATTTCGCCAGCGTGGCGATGCGGTTCTCGATGATCGACAAGACCGTCGATCGCACCAGCGGCCGGTTGGTCGCGGGCAGCGAGCAGCCGACCGAGGCGACGGAAGTGTGGACCTTCCTGCGGCCGCGCGGCGCCAATTGGGAACTGTCGGCGATCCAGCAGGCCTGATCGCCTGCGGTGCAATAACAAGATGAAAAGGCGCGGAGATTTGTTTCTCCGCGCTTTTTTTATGGAGTCCGGTGTTCACATCCGTGTTGGGTTCGCCGGAATAATATCTGCCCCAACGGGTTAATGTCAGACCACGCGCTGGCGTGATCGCGCCGGCCCAACAAAATCATCAGGGAGGCTTCGATGCCAATTGCGACTGCGGTCATTGCTCGTGCGTGCCTGGGGATCGGCACCGCCGCTTGTTTGGTTCTGGGCGCCACGCAGCCGGCAAGCGCGCAGGCGGCCACCACCACGTTCTTCATCACCAGCACCGGCATCGGCAACGGCGCCAACCTCGGCGGTCTCGCCGGTGCCGACAATCACTGTCAGACGCTGGCGCAGGCCGCAGGTTTCAATGCATCCGGCGTCAAGACCTGGCATGCCTATCTCTCGACGCAGGCTGCCGAGGGCAAGCCCGCGATCAATGCACGCGACCGCATCGGCAAGGGGCCCTGGCAGAATGCGAAGGGCGTCGTGATCGCCAAGGACGCCGCTGAACTTCACGGCGCCAATAATCTCACCAAGCAGACAGCCTTGAGCGAAAAGGGCGACGTGATCAACGGTAGCGGCGACACGCCGAACCGTCACGACATACTGACGGGATCGCAACGTGACGGCACCGCGTTCGCGGCGGGTGACGACCGCACCTGCAAGAACTGGACGAGCAGCACGCAGGGTGCGGCGATGCTCGGTCATTCCGATCGCATCGGCCTGCGCGATGATGATGCATCGAAATCCTGGAACAGCTCGCATCCTTCGCGCGGCACGGAGGGCGGTTGTTCACAGGCCGATCTCAAGAGCACCGGCGGCGATGGCCTGTTATACTGTTTCGCGGTAAATTGAAGTCGTCCTGACAGGGCACACGCGGATGACGCGGCGTCGATGGCGGGTTTTGTTTCCGGCATCGACCATCGCGCGTCGCCGGCAAAACTGGACCGTTGCCTCGCCGGAATGCGAAGGAGCGGTCCGATGCGTTACGAACTCTATTACTGGCCAAGCATTCAGGGCCGCGGCGAATTTGTCCGCCTCGCGCTGGAGGAGGCCGGTGCCGATTATGCCGATGTCGCTCGCGGCACGCGCGGCATGGCCGCGATGACCAGGATGATGGAAGCGCGAACCGGCACGCCGCCGTTCGCGCCGCCGTTTCTTAAAGTGGGCCAACGCGTGATCGGGCAGACCGCCAACATCCTGCTTTTCCTGGGATCGCGCCATGGTCTTGCGCCCAAGGCCGAAGCGGGCCGGCTGTGGGTGCATCAGCTGCAGCTCACCGTGGCGGATCTGGTGCTCGAAGCTCACGATACTCATCATCCGCTCGGTCCCTCGCTGTATTACGAGGACCAGCGCGGCCCGGCGAAAAAGCGCTCGGGCGAATTCTGGAGCGAGCGGGTACCGAAATATCTGGGATACTTCGAACGGTTGCTGGAGGGCAGCGGCGGCGCCTATCTCACCGGCCGCCGGCTGACCTACATCGACCTGTCGCTGTTCCAGATCTTGGAAGGACTGCGCTACGCCTTTCCGAAGAACATGAAGGCCTTTGAGCGCAGGATCCCCGGCCTGGTCGATCTGCACGATCGCGTCGCCGCGCGAACCAACATCAAGGCCTATCTCGAAAGCGATCGCCGCGTTGACTTCAACGAGGACGATATCTTCCGGCGCTACAAGGAATTGGATACTTAGTTCACCTGTTCCGTCCGTCGATTGGCGTCATCGTCAGCGTCGCAAGATCGATACCATCGATGCAGCTGACGTTCAGTGCCACGACCCCGGTGCCGTCGGGTTTGCTGCCGCGCGCGAACACGTCGACGCCGCAGTCGAGGCAGAGCTGGTGCCGGATCGCGTGCTTGTTGAACAGGTATTCCTTCAGATTGTCCTCGCCGGCGCGCAACTGGAAACTCGTCGGTGGAAGGAACGCGAAATGCAATCCCTTCTTGGTGCAGATCGAGCAGTTGCACGCGGTCACCATCGCTAGGTCGGTGGTGCATTCGAAGCGCACCTGGCCGCAATGGCAGCCGCCGGTGTAGGTCTTGGTGTCAGGCATCGTCGGCTCCGTCGTTACCAAACCCCGGGAAACAGGCGATAGCGCACCCGCGCGATGTAGTCGCCATAGCCCGGCAGGCCCGCAATCAACGCGCGTTCCTCGATCTTGGCCCGGATGGCGAACAGCACCACCAATAGCGGCGATATCACGAGCCCCCAGAGTGAGCTTAGCAATAGCGGCACGCCGATGAAAAACAATATGGCGCCGCTGTACATGGGATGCCGTACCCAGGCGTAGGGACCGCTGCTGACGACGTGGTGCCCGCGTTCGCGCTGCACCTTGATGACGGGGGCGGCGAACGAATTTTCACGCATCACCCACATGGCGAAGCCGGTGGAAAGCAACATCATCGCCAGCCCGAGCGGCTGCAGCACCGCGGGGAGGTCGGGGCCATGCCAGCGCTGATCGAGCCCCATCGCGACGAACCAGATCAGCGCCGCCAAGCCGAACGCCAGCATGAACGCCTTGTCGGCGGCTGGCTGGGCGTCCTGCATGGTGACATGCATGCGCTCGGCGAGCAGCGCCGGATTGGTTTTGGCCAGCCACAACCCGCCGCCAACGCCTAACACAGCAAGGGTCGCAAGGAAGACCCAGGCCGCGGGCCAATGCAGCGTGCCTGCGGGGACGAACAGCAGCGCACCCAGCACCACGACCCAGACCAGGTTTTGCAGCAGCAGTTTCGCGATCATGCGCCGTCCCTTTGGAACGACATGATCGCGCCATTCCGGCGAACTTGCGGCGGCTGTGCGGTCGAGCTTAGACCAGCTGATCGATCCGCGTGCCCTGTCCCGGCGGCAACGGTGCCTTCACCGGCTGGGCGTTGCTGGCATCGTCGTTGCGGTTGTTGTCGTTGGCCTCGGGCGGCTTGGGTTGGCTGACAACCGGCTGCACCGGAACGGACGTCGAGACGCTCGAAACACTCATGCGACCATGATCCTTGAAAGCCCTTGGGCCACGATGCCTCCACTGTCACGGGCACGCCCAACGCCTCCTGAATCCAATCGTTAAAATGCGCGGAAATGGAATCGATCCACACCGCATGGTGAACAGGACGCTCCGGAATCCATTGGAAAATCGATCTGCCTCCATCAAAACGCGCGCCTACTCGTCCGTGCCGCGCGAGATCGCGATCGAGGCTTCGGTCTTGGTCCTGGTGCAATGCAGGTCGAGACGGCGGTAGCGGATCGAGACGTCGTCGCCGTGGATCAGGCCCATCCGCTTGATGCAGCGGGTCGCGCCTTTCACCAGGTCGCCCTTCGGCAGGGTAAAGACGATGGCGCCGCCGCTGGCGACGAGATCGACAAACGCCGGGCTCGGCTTGCGGCTGCTGGCCTTGGCGAACCACTGGTTGGAATAGCTGCGGCCGGAACAGCCGAGCGACACCTGCTTGGCCTGCGGATGCGACATCGAAATCACATTGGCCGCGGTCTTGCCGACCGTGAGGCCGTCAATCTGGTTCTTGAGCTGGGCCGCGATGTCATCGCAGCGGTCGGCGCGGGCCGATGACACGCTCGACACTGTGAAACCGCCGGCAGCCAGCAGCGCCAGCGCCATCGACGTTGCAAGCGAAGTTGAACGACTATTTCGTATCATTGATACCCCCAGCGCCATTGAAGCGCGCGCGCCGATTTCTTGCAAGACCCGGCGAATTGCAAGACGCGCGAATTACAAGACCCGGGCGAAAATTGGTCCGACCTCCGCTTTTGCCGGGGCCACGTTGCGTTTTCGCAAGGCGCGCCCCGCCATTTCAGAACCTTCCTTTTTCGGCAAAAGGGCTTAGAACGGTTCAATCGCCGGCGTCTCAAAGCGGACGTTCCCGGCCTTGAAACCGCGAGCAAGCCATGAACGCCCCGACCGCCTTTCCCGACCCAAAGCCCGTTCCGCCCTACAAGCACACGCCGCTGTTCCCGCTCGGCGCCGACACCACGCCGTACAAGAAGATCACGGCCGACGGCCTGCGGGTCGAGAAGGTGCTCGGCAAGGACATGCTGGTGGTCTCGCGCGAGGCGTTGCGGGCGCTGTCCGAGGCCGCGTTCGGCGACATCAATCACTATCTGCGGCCGGGACACCTGAAGCAGTTGCGCAGCATCCTTGATGACAAGGAAGCCAGCGACAACGACAAGTTCGTGGCGTTCGATTTCCTCAAGAACGCCAACATCGCCGCCGGTGGAGTGCTGCCGATGTGCCAGGATACCGGCACCGCGATCATCATGGGCAAGAAGGGCTGCAACGTCATCACCGACGGCGATGACGAGGCCGCGCTGAGCGAGGGCGCGCGCGATGCTTATCTGCGCCGTAACCTCCGCTATTCGCAGGTCGCGCCACTGTCGATGTATGAGGAGAAGAACACCGCCAACAACATGCCGGCGCAGTGCGAGATCTATGCCGAAGGTGATGACGCCTACAAGTTCATGTTCATGGCCAAGGGCGGCGGCAGCGCCAACAAGAGCTTCCTGTTCCAGGCCACGCCCTCGGTGCTGACCAAGGATCGCCTGCTGGCGTTCCTGAAGGAGAAGGTGCTCACCTTGGGCACCGCGGCGTGCCCGCCCTATCATCTGGCGATCGTGATCGGCGGCACGTCGGCCGAACTCTGCATGAAGACCGTGAAGCTGGCGTCGGCGCGTTATCTCGACGCGCTGCCGACCCACGGTTCGGCGGACGGCAACGCTTTCCGCGATCTCGAGATGGAGCAGGAAATCCTCAAGATGACGCAGTCGCTCGGCGTCGGCGCGCAGTTCGGCGGCAAGTATTTCTGCCACGACGTGCGCGTGATCCGGCTGCCGCGCCACGGCGCCTCGCTCCCGATCGGGCTCGGCGTCTCCTGTTCGGCGGATCGCCAGGTGCTCGGCAAGATCACCAGAGACGGCGTCTATCTCGAAGAGCTCGAGCACAATCCGGCGCAATACCTGCCGGCGGTCGAGCAGGCGCTCGGTGGCGAGGTCGTCAAGATCGACCTCAACCAGCCGATGAAAGAAATTCTGGCGACGCTCTCGAAATATCCGACCAAGACCCGGCTGTCGCTGACCGGCACCATGATCGTCGCGCGCGATTCCGCGCATGCCAAGCTGCGCGAGCGGCTGGAGAAGGGCGAACCGCTGCCGGACTATTTCAAGAACCATCCGGTGTACTACGCCGGTCCCGCCAAGACCCCGGACGGTTATGCCTCCGGCGCGTTCGGCCCGACCACGGCGGGACGGATGGATTCCTTTGTCGACCAGTTCCAGGCCGCCGGCGGATCGATGGTGATGGTCGCCAAGGGTAACCGCGCCGCAGCGGTGCGCGAAGCCTGCAAGAAGCATGGCGGCTTCTATCTCGGTTCGATCGGCGGCGCCGCCGCCAACCTCGCCGAGCACTGCATCAAGAAGGTCGAGGTGGTGGAATATCCCGAGCTCGGCATGGAAGCGATCTGGCGCATCGAGGTCGTCGACTTTCCCGCCTTCATCATCATCGACGACAAGGGCAATGATTTCTTCAAGGAATTGAACCTGGGGTGAGCTTTTCGTCGTCCCTGCGAACGCCCTAGGGCATGCACAGATCACGGAGACTCCATCCGGTCGCGATGGCCTGGAAGTATTCGAGGCCGTTTTTGAAGGTGATTGGGCCGGGCGGCTTTGAGGATGGATAGCCATCCCAGCCGCCGAGGCGGCCGATAATCCAGGCCGCCCATGCGAGGCTGTTCGGCGGATGAGGGTTTTTGAGTCTTTTTGTCCTGGTTTCGAGCTGCGGATTGAGAGCTGTGTGTACCGAAAACTTAAGCTCGGGCGTAGTGGTGATGAAGTCCGCCCAGGATGGCGCGTGAACTGATCACACCGGCTCGCTGAACCGGGCGAGAAACCGGCGCATCCTTGTTAAGGGATCGATGAGTTCTGACGCCGTTGTAATAATCAGCATAGGATTTCAGAATTCGGCGCAGATGCGCCTCGCCCAAGACAATGACGTGGTCCACGCATTCACGCCGGATCGATCCGATCAGCCGTTCGGCAAATTCATTCTGCCAAGGCGAGGCTGGTGCGGTAGGCTTGTCCCGAATGCCCATGGCGCGCAATCGGCGCGTGACGATCGCACCATAGATGCGATCCCGGTCGCGGATCATATAGCGCGGAGCTTCATTCCACGGGAATGCTTCTGTGATCTGGCGCGCAACCCATTCCGCGGTCGGATGTGTTGTAACGCTGAACCAGACCAGGTCTCTGCGGTCGAGCCGGACGATGACGAAGGCCATAGAGCAGGTCGAAACCGATCGTTGGAACAACGAACAGGTCCATGGCAGCAATGTCCGGCGCGTGGTTATGCAAGAAGGTCCGCCATCCCTGGCTGGGCCGCCCCCGCCGTTTGACCATGTACTTGGCGACGCTCGACTGCGCGACCTCAAACCCGAGCTTGAGCAGTTCGCCGTGAATGCGTGGCGCGCCCCAAAGCGGATTCTCCATGCTCATCCGCCGGATCAACGCGCGCAGCTCCGTGTCGATCTGCGGTCGCCCTCCCAATGGGCGCGACTTCCACCGCCAGTAGCAGCGACAGCCGGCCCGGTGCCAACGCAGGAGCGTCTCGGGCCGGATGATGGTGAGAACCTGGAGGATTGACGGAAACCAGCGATACAGCTGGATCAAGAACCAGAACCAGCGATCATGGTTCGTGAGCCGGACGCGACCATGCCGCCTGCGCCTCAAGACAATCAACTGTTGTCGAAGCACCGTGTTCTCAGCTTCAAGCCGCACCTTCGACTTGAACGGCGAGCCCAGGACGGCCAGAACGAAACAGAGCAGCCCGATCATTCCGCCAGCTTAGGCGATTCCATCACGGCATCAACTCGAACAAGGTTTTCGGTACACAAACCACCTCCGATCAGCCGCAATCTCCGATCGCAGCAGAACCGATACCGGAATCGGAAAATCGTTCAGGAGTTTGCCCCTTGTTTGGAAAGGCCTCGTTCTGTTCATATCAAACAGGAAAGACAGCAAGCGGTTCCACTTTCGACCGGAATTTGCCGACCGCAGCCCACCGCACGCTGCCGTTCGGCACGAGCATTCGCGTCACCAACCTTGCGAACGATAAATCGGTAGTGGTTACTATAACCGACCGTGGACCGAAGGCTCCCGACCGCATGCTCGATCTTTCGCTGGACGCTGCGCGAACGTTAGGGATTACGGATCAGGGCGTAGTCGAGGTCCGTGCCGAGGTGCTTTAGTTGTCCCTGCCAAATTCCACAGCAACAGGAAATTCGAAGGCAAAAAGTGCGCGCGGCTATTCCGGCATGTCATGTTCGGCTTTGGTCTCGTGATGTATCTTGGGTGAGGAGCATCGGCAACTCGCTCGCCAATCCCGGTGCTAATGCCGCCACCCCTTATCGAACTCGATCCGCGTGCCAGTCGGCGGCCGTGGCGGATTCTCCAGATCGCAAGGATTGCACTTAGGGCAGGGCATCCCGGCGCCGCCGCAGCCGCAGGCATGCTCGCCGTCCCAAGGCGTTTCCGGGTAGTTCCCGCATAGCCAGCCGCAGTCCTCGCAAAGGGCACACTTCATCAGAATTGGGTCATGCTGGCTGGGTTTTCTCTTTATCTTGCCGCCTCCGCAAGTCTTAGCCATTCGGCGGCCATCGCTTTTAACAACTCTCGGTCTTTGTCGTCGGCAGACTTGGCCAACGCCAAACAATGAGTAGCATAGTCAACATACTCTTCACGCTTTTCGACCGGTACGTTCGACATGCCGCGACACTCCAGATGAGGAAACGTCGGATTGCACAAACCTGATACACGGCTTGGTGGGAAAGTTGGCTTATGTCGGGGCAGCACGATCTACACCCGGTAGCTATCGGTCTGCACAGTACGAAATGAGGTTCAAAGAAAACTAAGTCGCGATCGAATAGAGAGTGACCCCCTGGTTTGGGCGGATGGTCCCAGCGTCCGAATCTTAGGGCCTTGCGTGCGGTCGAAGGGACATCATTAAAGACACGTCGCACGGTGCCAAAACTGGGACATGGCCTTGTTTATTCGACCACCTCGTCTGGCGAGGGGCGTCGCAGGACGAGGTCTTTCAACTCCTAGGCTGACCTCCGCATAGACCAGAGGATAGCGTTCGTGAGGATTCGCTGGTAGCGGGGGTCCCGCCAGACTGATGCTGACTGTCGATCTTGAGGGCATCGTTGGGCAATGGCCGCTGTAGCGTCTTCGCTTCATCCCAAGGCGCGCGCATCCAAACGTCCCGTTCCTCATCGGTGGTGCAAAATCACGGGCATCGGCCTTCGGATGGATCGCGGCGACTTCAGAGAAACCCATAGACTAGTACCCACTTTTTTTAGAATGTTCGTCGTGATTTGCAGATCGGATAATTCCCGAAGCAAGAGAAGTCCACCTTTCGAGGAAAGATCGCAAGGTGCTTGAGGCGTGTTGTCGCTCGCCGATGACATTGCAGCGCGATTTGAAGCGGGCCCGGATCATTCTGTTGGCGGCGGCCGGGCGCAGCACCCGGTCGATCGCCAAGGAAGTCGGGGTCCAACCGCGGATTGTCAGCCTTTGGCGGCATCGCTATGCCGACCATGGCCTTGAAGGTCTGAAAGACAAGCCGCGGCCCGGCAAGCAGCCGATCTATACGAAGGCCACCGACAAGCGGATTCTGAGGCTGCTGGACAAACCGCCACCGGAAGGGTTTGCGCGCTGGACCGGCCCCCTGCTGGCCGCGGCGCTGGGCAACGTCGACGTCCAAGGGCGGTTCCTGCGTCGCCCAAGATTGACCTCGTGGTTCGGAAGTCCGGGTGAGAGTAACGACCCGAACTTTACGACCAAAGCCGCCGATGTTGTTGGCCTCTATGTCGCCCCGCCCGAGAAGGCCATCGTGCTATCCGTGGACGAAAAGCCCTCGATCCAGGCTTTGGAGCGAGCGCAGGGCTATCTGAAGTTGCCCAATGGCCGCGCCATGACCGGCCAGAGCCACGACTACAAGCGGCATGCACGACAACACTGTTTGCGGCACTCGAAGTCGCCACCGGAAAGATCATCGCGGCTCATTCAAGACGGCGTCGCCGCGTCGAATTTCTCGACTTCATGAACAGCATCACCGCGGCGTTTTCCGGACCGTCAGCTTCACGTCATCCTCGACAACCTCAACACCCACAAGAAAAACGAACATTGGCTCAAGGTTCATCCCAGTGCAATTTATTTCACGCCGCCAAGCACGTCTGCTCAATCAGGTCGAGGTCTGGTTCTCGATCTTGCAGGGGCAGTCGCTCGGGCGGCGCCGCCTTCAGCAAGTCTTAAACAGCTCCAGGAGCCCATCGATGCTTACATTAACGCTTATAACGACAAAGCTCAGCCCTTCGTCTGGACCAAGAAAAAGGTCCGTCATCGCCATTCAAAGGTCGCCGTGTCGACTCAGCCCTGAAACCCAGGGTACTAGGTGCGGCCGGCATTAGGCAGCGGTTTTTCCGGCTTCAGCCAGCGCGGCGACGACGTGTTGCAGTTATCGGTGATCGGAGTCCCGCCTAACTTGGCGGCGGCGGCATGCCCCAACGCATCATCAGGAACTCGCGGTCCGTCGGCGTTGCGGATAACCGGTGCTGGATAATCCGAGAAATGACCGGCATAATGGCCTTATCAGAGCGCCGGGAAGGGCTCGCACAGTTGGCGGGTGGCCTTATTTTTTGGCCTGGGATGGTTTGAGACCTCCCGCTGGTTGAAGTGGGTTGCTGGCACGTTGGCGGCCGATGTACTTTTCAACAGCGGCTGGTATGAGGAGCGCGCTCGGGACGTTGATCTGAATTCCTGCGCCGTCGCGAACAGCGAGCGCAGCCGCAACAGCAGCGGCTTCTAGAGCTGCTTCTTTTGATCCGTAGGTTCCGCCGCTCTTCAGGCCGTCGCAAAATATCGACCAGCCTAATGGTTCCTTGACGATGTTGTAAACGGATTGCGTCATCGGTTCGTGCGCCGGGGATTTCGGCAAGCATCCCTATTAGATTCGTTTCGGGGCTGAGGCGAACCGCTGACGAAAAACCTCCGCTCAAACGGCGGGTGATCGGGGGTTGGCCAGTGGGGCGGGACGAACAGCGCCGTGTACAGGCGTAGCGCGGCTTCGCGACGTTGAAAAAACGCTTCCCGGTGATTTTGCGGTGCAAAATAACTGGCAGCGCGCTTCTCGCCTTTAGGGCCTCGGGGCATTGCGGTCCTCGTCATTTGGCGGCGGCGCGGTAGGGAGCAGTCTTTTAGTGGACCCAAGCGCTCAAACTAGACACCGTCGATGTCAAGGAGACGACGAGAGCACAGGCTAAACCCACCACCAAAATGCCCGAAGTTATCGCCACGACCAGGTCAAGTGATCTAAGGCGCTGGCCTCCGCTGATCGTCGAAGTGTCTGGAGCGGTTCTCGTCCCGATAGGTATGAAGGTGCATGGCAACCCTCCGCGTGTTCGCTGCGATTCAATCCACTGTTGCCAAAATAATTCCTTACAATTTGGGCGACTTGAAGACTGTCAGCCGCAAACGGGTGAATTTGTCTTCGCGGTCCGCTACAAGCTGCGGCGGGCTTCCCGTGAGATGGGCGCGCGCCTTTCGGAGCGTAATTTGACAGGTGCCCCAACGGCAAACGCAGGGGACGAAAGAGGATCGCCAACGTCCTGCGCCTCGCCTGTCCTGCTTTTTCCAGCATGCTGTTCGTCAAAAATGTGCGCTCGCGTCATCCGAGTCATCGATCCCGCCAGTTTGCAGCGTCCCCAATGGTAATCCTTGCGTGACGGGTCGTACATCGCTCGCCGGTTTAACGCTCGCGTCACGCCTATCCGCGCGAACGACGACCAACATCAACGCTTCCATCGCAGCTTGCCACTCTGCGGCGTCGTGCTCGGCTTTCGACAGCTTGGTTATGTAGAGCGCGGCGTCGCGCAACGTGACGAGCTTCTCGCCCATTCGCAATTCGATTGGCTCGGCAAATGGGCGATCCCACGACACGTTCGACCGTATCGTTCCGGTTCAAAAAGGAAAGGGCCCCGGATTGCTCCGGGGCCCCTAGCTGTCACTGGCGTACATCCGGCCCGCGACGTGATCCGTTTCAAGCTGTCTTGGCGAATATCGTCAGAACGCCATCGACTATGTTGATAGCGACAACTTGCGACGAATTCAGACCTTTTGCCTTGAGGGCGGCTGCCACCTCCGGTGCCGCGTCGATAGAACTCCGAAGTGATCGCAGATCGGCCTCGCTTGTCTGTGCGGCTATATTCTCAACCTTCGACCGCACATCGGGCTTGAGGTCTTTGATGTTGACGACCTGTATGCTCCGGATGACCGCAGACTGATCAGACGGGGTCTGCTCAGACGGGGTCTGCGCAGGCGCCTTGGGTTGCGCTCCTTGCGCTTGCGCGAAAGCAGGCGTTCCGAGGGAGAGTGCCGCAATAATGACGGATGCTGTAGAGACGCGCATGGTCATTCCTTTTTTTTGTTTGAAACCGAAAACCTCTATCCGCGAACTCCGGTCAACGTTTGATTTTCGTGTGGCCGTTCTGCGGCTGCCAACAAAGGAGATGGCCCGAGGCGGGAAGATAAAATACGCGCCCAGGGCGCGCGGCAGCGTGATGTCTAGGCCGCCCGTGAGGCCGACCGTGCCGAGGCTGAAGCATGGTCGATCCAGATGGAAGTCCTATGGCGGACCGGCGCGGCCGTTGCCTACCATCGCGCAATGTCTCAACGGCGGTTACGGCCGGTTTCAAATGCCATCGTTGCGAAACCGAGGCCAGCAACCCGCTCGATGCGATCCGCAGTCCACGCGATACGCCGATCTGGAAACTTGAGGCCGTTGGATTACCGGTCACGGGCATGGTCCGATCAGTTAAGGAAGTTAAGTCCAGCATTCCGATGCGTTGGATCGTCTCTGTCGTATCTATGCAGAGTATTGCGGCCTAAATCGATTCAGCCCGTCTGCGCGAATTTGATGGTTGAGATAGGCCACTTCCCGTCGTGGCCCCTGATCGAGATTTCGCAGGCCATGCACTTCGTCAAGCAAAACGTTCTCCACCGTCCCGGCCTTTCCGTCGATTAGGACAACGGCCTTCGACAAGCTCAGACTGCGCTTCCTCGAACTCGCCGAGGATCGTTGAGGCGCGGAGCATCACGGCGGGCATAGTTGTCTCCGAAGTCATGGTTTAATCGGGTGGGTATTTGCATTTGAAAGGTGTGCAAGTCGTGACCGGTGCGCGGCAAACGGGTGAATAGCCGATCATGCAAGAAACGGCGATGCGCGGCGACCGTGCATCGCGCGAGATCAACAGCGTGCCTTTCGGCTGGGGCGCGCCTTGGAGCAAACGCCCCAATGTTAGTGGTAACGCCCGTGCCTGCACGTTCTTAAGGGTGAGCGCTCGCGTCGTCGGAGCAGCCGGCAGGTGTACCATTCGCCCGGACGCAGACCCGATACAACCACGGTTCGACGTAGCTGCCTTTCCAGATTCCTCGACCGGCCTGTTTGGCGTCGCGCTGCGCCACGTCGTACTTCCGCTTTGAATATTCCGGCCAGTCCAGGGCGAGGCCATTCCGTACAAGCCAATCGCCCAGGTCGGCACCGCCGACGGCGCACGTCGCCACGGTACGGCCGTAACGGTCCAGGCTGAGGCAGCTGACCGGCCGGCTCGCGATGAACGCATCGAGGTCGTTCGCGGCCTTGGCTCCGCAGCGATACGGCAGGCTGTCGTCGCCACGGCAAAGCTGGCTGCTTTCCGGCGCATCGATTCCCCAGAGCCGGATTCGCGACCCACGAATTTCCAGCGTATCACCGTCGATGAGCTGGCCTGTCCGGTCATATCGTCCGTGGCGGCATCGCAGGCCGGCGTAACGAGCATGAAGGCGGCAACCTATCGCTGACCATCGGATTACGGTTCGCGCCTGTGGAGTGCAGTGGATAAATCGCGTTGACAAAGCGGTGGTGTGGCCGGGTTGTTCCTAGGCTCAAATCCTGTTGGCATTGCGTGCGGTCGCAAGCCCCGCTGTAATGCCCAGCCATGAGTACCAAATCCCGCGAGACGATCTTCGGTGGCAGTTGATGGGCGCCCAGATCCGCGCTGAGGGTGCCCGAGAATACGCCAGGGAGGCCATACGGAAGGCCGATCGAGCGGTCGTCCCCAAAACGATCGGCCAATGCCTCAACGGCGGCCTGGGCTGGCTTCAGGTGAGCTACCATCGCTGCAAAACGGAAGCGAGCATCCCACTCGACTGCATCCGTCGACAAGGACACGCCGATCTGGAAGCTCGAGGCCTCGCTGAAATGCCGGTCGTGCCGGAAAGGTCGCTACGCGCCGCCGGTTCACATGATCAGGCTGACGGAACAGAGGCAGACCACGCCTTATGTCTGTGTGCATCCGGACGAGGAGATGTAAGGACCGTTGGGTCCTTGAAGATAAGGGGAAAGATCGTCGCCGACAGGGATTCAATAGTCGACTGTTCCTCCAAAAGACGCTGTTCAATAAAACTTTCGCTCTTGGTCCGTGAGCTTGGTTTCCAACAAGTGGCGGTAGCGCTGAACGTTATTGCGATGCGCGCGTAACCGAGCAAAACCCTGCTCAATCATCGGCTGGTACTCCTAACACTCGTTCAAAATTGCTTTGAGTTAAAAAAGAAAATATCCTGTTGGGAGGATGGCTCCCATAGGCCGGCTGTCAAGAAGCTGGGCCGCCCCGGATTCGTCAAACCGACGCAGGCTACTCTGAGTCATGGCGGTTCGCCAAAACAACTTGCGGTCAGCGCAATCGCGATCACCGATCCCGCGCCAGCTTCCGGCTCACCCCAATGGTGGTCTTTGCGGGGCGCCGCCAGTTACGGACATGTGGTGCGATCCCATTCCGCCGCCCCGGGCAAACGCGGCACCGGTCGAAAGGTAAACGAAAAGGGCGACTCGGAGAATGGAAAGCTTTTTCCTGCTGAGACTCCATCGAACAGGCAACAACGCACGCATGGGATGCAGGTTCGGCCTTAAATTGAATTTTAGTCGGTGCGGCCCTATTCGCTGCCCCGACCTTGGGTCGGGCCGCCCAAGCTTATCCAGCTTGCGCTTTAGAAATGCTGTCCAGCGGATTGATTCTCTTTGTTTCCGGCAGATCCGTGAACGCCGCGTCGAGTTGTAGCCGGTTCCATATCACAAGGCCTCAACGCGCTCGGGCCGCGGCGACTAAGGGGGAGAGCAGCCTGGAATTCGACATCTTCGCCGGTAAGAAGGATCTCGACGATCGATGGAAACGATTTTCGCCGAGGGAAGCCGGTATGCTGCCACAACATCCAATCGCCGGCTGGGTCACAGCGCTTGCGCTCTTGCTCTACACTGACACGTCTGCGATCGCTCAAGGGACGGACCAACAGCGAGAGGCCTGCACACCGGACGCTTTTCGCCTCTGCGGGGCCTACATTCCGGACGTCGATCGGATCACTGCCTGCCTGCGAGGCAACGGACCGCGGCTGAGCCGGCCTTGCCATGATGTGCTTTTCGCGCCCCACGTCGAGGATCCGCGTCGACGATCTCATTGACGGCCTTATCCTCCAGATTATGACGATGATTGAGAGGAAGAGTTCGCCCCGCGCGAAAGCCGCCCCGTGAGGGCTTGGCTACTCAAGCTCAAGCCGCTTTTCGGTGACAGGCGCAACGCTGCTCAAGAGAACTCATTTCAAACCCCAAATAGCTAAAATGGACGCGACAATTAAAATGGCCTTGGCGAATACAGGGCTGAAATTGCCCCAGACGTATATCACCCCGCAAACCGGGCTCCCACCGCGGATAGAAATAGGCAAGCACCGCGCCACAACGGCGTCGGACGGGCAGCGCTCGCGAGAGCTGAGGCGGTAACAACCAACACCGGGCCGCCTGGCATTGGAGCGAGGCGGCCCGGGCCCCGGGGGGCACTAAACAGGGAAATCCATGAAGGTCTTGGTTTGCGGAGGAAGAAATTTCAGAACTCCGGCGCAAGTCTTTCGGGCGCTTGACCGGCTGCGCCAAGAGAAGCCCATAACGGAATTGATGCAGGGTGGAGCGACGGGGGCCGATCAATTCGCAATGGAATGGGCAGCGACCAAGCCGGAGATTAAGCGGTACGTCTGCCATGCTGATTGGGAAACTCACGGGCGCGCGGCAGGACCGATCAGAAACGAGAAGATGTTGACTTGGAAGCCTGACCTTGTTGTTGCGTTCCCCGGCGGCGTCGGCACAGCCGATATGGTGCGGAGAGCTGAAGCGGCCGGCGTACCGGTACAGCGTTTCTAAACGAGGAATGAAGCCCGCACCGGGCAGGCAGCGCTGGCAATCCCTGCGATAGCCGCGACCAACCGGCCTCGGGAGCCCGCAATCCAGGACTCGCCGGCGGCCTTCCTAGAGTCAGCACGAGGCGTTAGTTAGCCGCCGGGCATGCCATCGTCCAAGGGACCCTGCTGACCAGGCGGCAGGCCTTGCGCTACCTCGTGCACGATCTCGACGATCTCCCCCATGATATCACCGCGGTCGCCACCGGAGACATCTTTGAGCAGATAGCCGGCCGCCGCGCGGATTACTGCCTTAGCGTCGTCTCGGTTCGCAAAATCCCAATCGAAATTGTCTGACATGAAGCACCTTGCCAAGAGTTGTCGGTCGTCGGTCGAGCCTCAAGTTCCGCAACTGATTTGCAGGCACATTGCAGACAGGGTCACTTGGCGGGAAATTTAGGTTTTGCACTAAGTGATTGATTTGGTTGGCTCCCCGGGCTGGATTCGAACCAGCAACCATTCGATTAACAGTCGAATGCACCACCGGCGCTTATGGCCTTGGACGCGCGTCACCGTCGGTGCGGGAAGCGCTCAAATAACCGTTACGCTTCAAAGGACTGATATTCCCGCACTTCCGACTTAAGCCGTTGCGATCATTACAATCGCGGACTTTGTATCCGTCTTCTATCTAAAATTAAGAGGCTCATCTTATTTGTTTGCTGGCTTCCGGCCCGCACCTCAGCCGTAGGTGCGGGAATGGATGTTCTATTTCCGGTCTCGGCACGCCTCCAGCTCGCGCTCGGTCGCGCCGTTCTCGGCATCCCTGGTCGCGGCCGCCTTGCGCATCCCGTGGGCTGATTTCCCGGCCCACGAATTCGGTCCCGCGCGCCCTTATTCCACGGCGTGCCAGGCCGGGTGACGACGAAGGCGAGGTCGCCGGTGGGCCCGGCGTCGAGCGTTGCCTCCAGCTGGGGCAGCAGCGGCAGCTCAACCCGCATGCCTTTCTCGCGGTCAATCGAGATCACGGTCCGGCGCACCGGTTGCCATCACAATCCAATCGTGCTCGGCTTCAAATCTTGGCGGCCAAGGATCGCAACGTCGCCCATCCACAAGTCCGTGTAGTCGAGGATATCGAAGATCACCCGCTCGCGGGTGCCGCGCGGCCAGCAAGTCTCGAACTTGGCCAAGTCCGCTTCGGTCCGTGGCGGGTAGACGTGGACGTCACCGTCGGGACCAACCAGCGCCGCAACGTCGACCTGGTTCCCGCCGACATTCCTGGCGAAGTCGCCCAGGATCGAGAAGGTCGCGACCACCTCTAGTTTCGCTGCTTTTTCCTGCGCTGAAGCGGGCGAGATCGCTGAGGTCGACGCAAGGCCAAGCAAGATCAGCAGCTGAAACCGTCGAAAACAGGTCTTCCACGGGAGCTCGGAGATGTCGTTGGGCGAATGCGGGACCAAATCGAAAGGAAACGGGCCTGCGCTTGCGAAATTGCCAGACACTTGTAACCTTGCCCAGCTCCGTTGCGGTCGTTTTGGAAACAGTGCATGTTATGTTATAACGCTAAGCCCAACAAAAGTCACGTTGATAGGGCTCGCGTTCGCTTTTGGTCAAGCGTCGGCGCTCAATCGGGATTTCGGGACACGGCTGGGACAAAGCACGGCTAGAAGAAAGAAAGAATGCATTCCATACTTGCCTTTGGACAGGCACGTAGGGATGCTCGCGCCGCGGTGCGTCGAGAACTCAAGTGATGTGACGAGGGGTGTGCAGCTTGCGGCCGACCCACTTAACGTTGTGGCGTATCTTCACGCGGCGATGCGGTGCCTGTCTTGCGCTGCTTGCCTTGACGCTGCAATTTGGGATGTCGTACGGGCATATCCATGCCCGAGACTTCACCGGCCGGGGCATCCACCGCTCGACAGCAGATGTTGCCCGTGCGTGGCGCGGGCCGATGAAGCAACCATCTGTGGCACGCCTTCCGGCGAAGCTGGCGGATGATGACGAGGACTGTCCGATCTGCTTCTCGGGCTTTCTACTCGCGACTTCCTTCATCCCGGATGCGGCGCAGGCGTCGCCATCACTTGACCTCACGGTCGCCGAACACCCGTTCGCACTTACTTTCGATGGCGTCCTGAAAACTCACCGCGCGCCATTTCAATCGCGCGCACCACCGCTCGGCTGACAGCCAATTGGCGGGCGCTGCATGCGCCTCTGGCCGCGCTGAGCTTGGGGTCGGCATTTCCCCGTTACGGAACGACAGCCGGAGGCTGCGCTGCATTGATCCGCATAAGGTTCGGGGCGGAAGCAACGCAGTCGGCTCACGTCTCGAGATGCCGCAGCGCCGGGCCTTACCCGCAATTGACGCGGAATGCTCCAAAACCTGTTTTGCCGCTCCTCTTGCGGCGTTCACATCGAACCTCCAGTCGGTGGATAGGTCAATGATAAAACACGCATGTTCCTGCACCTGCGCAGTGCTCCTGCTCTTTCTATCCTTCGATAGCGCGAAGGCCCATCCCCATGTCTGGGTTACTTTCCACAGCGAGGTTCTATACGCGACCGACGGCAGCATGACAGGCGTCCGCCACGCCTGGACTTTCGATGACATGTTTTCCGCCTACGCGCTCCAGGGCACCCCGCATGCAAAGAAGGGGCAATACACACGGGAAGAGCTGGCCTCGCTCGCCCAGGTCAACATGGATTCGCTGAAGGAGTATGGCTATTTCACCTTCGCGCGCGCGGACGGCAAGAAGCTGAAGTTTTCGGATCCCGTCGACTATTGGCTCGAATACAAGAACGCCACCCTCATCCTGCATTTCAGCCTACCGTTGAAGGCGGCTGCCACGGCAAAGGCGATACAGATCGAGGTCTACGATCCCACGATGTTCGTTGATTTCGAATTTGCCAAGGACAAGCCGGTCTCCTTGAGCGGCGCGCCACAATGCCTGCTGACCTATGATTTGCCACACCAGCCGACACCGGCAGAACAGTTGCGGCTCAGTCAGCTCGATAGTGACCCGCTCGGCGCATCCAGTTCCTATGGAGAGACCTTCGCCAACAAGATCCTGGTGAACTGCCCATGACCAGATCGCGCGGTGTTATCTTGACCGTGCTGGTGGCGGTCCTCGTCGCCTGTGCAATCGATGTCGTATCGGCGCAGGCCGCGCCATTCGGAGCCCCTCATCCTGCCGGAGCCATCTCGGCATCGGGCCTCACGGGCTGGATCTTTGCACAGCAAGCGGCCTTCTACCGTTCGCTGTCGGGCTTCATCCGGGCGAGCAAGGAGGACGGTGCGGCGATGTGGGGCCTCTTCGGCATCTCGTTTCTTTACGGCGTCTTTCATGCCGTAGGCCCAGGACATGGCAAGGCCGTGATCTCCTCCTACCTCGTCGCCAACGAAGAGACCTGGCGTCGCGGTGTTGTCATGTCATTTGCGTCAGCGGGCATCCAATCCGTCGTTGCCATTGTCGTGGTGGCCATCGCTGCGGTTCTTCTCGGCGCGACGGCGAAGGCGATCGGGCTGACCGTTCATCTCGTCGAGATCGTTAGCTACGGCCTGGTCATCCTGATCGGCCTACGGCTTTTGTACGTCAAAGGCCGAGGCTTTCTCCTCGGCTGCCGTGAACTGACGTGGACCCAGGGGCCCGTCCTCACCCTCGCGTCAGGGCACAGCGGCAACACGTTTCCGCTTCCCGCGCCGCGTCTCGGCGCGATGACCGTGCGTGGCGGGCAATGCATGGTCGATGGTGGATGCGCCGGTCATGAGCACGGCTTTCACTGTCACGACGACCATCACGAGTCGGCCTGGGGCCACGCCCACGGGCCAGAGCCCGCTGAACTCGCCGGCGCGGGCGGCTGGCGCCGGGGCCTCTCGGCGGTGGTCGCGGTTGGATTGCGGCCATGTTCCGGCGCGATCATCGTCCTCATCTTCGCGCTGGCCCAGGACCTGTTCTGGACCGGCGTCGGCGCCACCTTGATCATGGGGCTTGGCACAGCGGTGACGGTTGCAGCGATCGCCACGCTCGCAATGAGCGCGCGACAGATCGCAAGCCGCGTCGCCAAGACCCGGGCCGGATTCGGCATGCTCACGATGAAAGCTATCGAGGTCGGCGCCGCGGCGCTCATCGTCGCGTTCGGCACACTGTTGTTGGCAGGTTATATGGCGAGCGAACAACTCTGGATGTTCACGGGATCGAGGTGATGGGCAATCAGTTGCTGAAGATCCTGATTTCCTCGATTGTCCTAGTCATCATGACTGGCCCCGCTTCGGCACAGGACAAAGGTAGCGTCGATCCCAAACCGCTCCCACCATTGGCCAATCCCAATGATCCGCACCTTGGCACAAAAGAACTCTTTGCCCGCAAAATCCTGCCTGCTTCGCTGGCCGTGCATTCCATCGGGTTTTATGCAAAAGGTTGTCTCGCAGGTGCTCAAGCATTGCCCGTTAATGGAAAGACCTGGCAGGTGATGCGGTTGGCCCGCAACCGCAATTGGGCCCATCCTGACATGATCAAGCTGCTCGAGCGCCCTTCTGACAAGGTGCACGAGGTCGCGGGTTGGCCCGGATTGCTTGTGGGCGACCTGTCGCAGCCGCGGGGTGGCCCCATGCTGACCGGGCACGCCAGTCATCAAGTGGGGCTCGATGCAGATATCTGGCTCACGCCGATGCCAGATCGAGAATTGTCGCGCGTCGAGCGCGAAGAAATGTCAGCGACATGATGGTGCGGCCCGACCGCCTCGATGTCGATCCAAAGGTCTGGACGCCACGTCATCTGCTCGTCATTCGAGCGGCGGCACAGGAGCCACAGGTCGAGCGGATTTTCGTCAACGCAGCGATCAAAAAAGCACTTTGTCGTGAAGCCAAAGGAGACCGAACCTGGCTTTCCAAGGTTCGTCCGATGTATGGGCATGATTATCACTTCCATATCCGCATTAAATGTCCCGCGGGCGATAGAGAATGCGAATCGCAACCTTCGCCCTCGGCGGATGAGGGATGCAGTGCAAAGGATTTTGCTTATTGGTTCAGCGAACCCGTTCTCCACCCAAGGCTTCCCACCACACCGCCAAAGCCAAGGCCGCCGATAACGCTTGCTGACCTTCCTGCGCTTGCCGCCAGATACTGATTGCTCCGTGACCTTTGCGAGAGCGCTTGCGTAAACGCGCAAGAAGGAGTGAGCCTCATGTAGGGGCAAGAGTTGGCCAACGACCGCGGTGTGTTCATCTTCTGAGCTGAAGTTCTAAGTCGATCAGGACAGCGAGCATGTTCGTTTCATTCTTCCCCCGACCAAAGTTGTTCTTTCCGTCGTCAATTCTTTGGACCGCGTTGGCGATGGCGGTTTGGTATGGGTTTGCCAGCAATCTCTTTCAAGGGCCGGAAAAGCCCGTTGGGCTTGCGACGTTCTGGTCGGCGCCGGCCCTGTGGTTCGATCTCTATTTTGCGCTGACCGTTGCGGTCTTCGCGGCTGCATGGATGTTATTTGCCCCGCATCCCTGGGCGACATGGTCCGTTCTTGGCTCCGCGCTGATCCTGTTCACCTCTTACTTTCAGGTTCAGGTCTCAGTCGCGATCAACAGCTGGTATGGACCGTTCTACGACCTGGTCCAGGCCGCGCTTTCGAAGTCGGCGCCGGTCACGGTCGAGCAGTTCTACAGCGAATTGTTGACCTTTGCCGGCATCGCGCTCGTGGCCGTCGTAGTCGGCGTGATGACGCGATTCTTCGTCAGCCACTACATTTTCCGCTGGCGGACGGCGATGAACAATTTCTATGTCGCCAACTGGCCACGGCTGCGTACAATCGAAGGCGCCTCCCAGCGGGTCCAGGAAGACGCCATGCGCTTTGCCAGCACCATGGAAGGTCTAGGGGTCAATCTCATTAGCGCAGTGCTGACGCTCTTGGCCTTCCTGCCGGTTCTCGTGAGGCTGTCCAGTAACGTCACGGAGCTGCCTCTGCTCGGCTCGATTCCCCATCCGCTGGTGTTCGCTGCAGTCATCTGGTCGATACTGGGCACCGGCGTTCTCGCGCTTATCGGCATCCGCTTGCCCAGAATCTCTCAACCAGCGGGTCGAAGCGGCCTATCGCAAGGAGCTCGTGCTCGGCGAGGATAATACGGCGCGTGCCAATCCGCAGACATTAGGCGTACTCTTTAGCGACATTCGCAGGAATTACTTCCGGCTCTATCTGAACTTCATGTACTTCAATGTCGGCCGGATCGTCTATTTGCAGACTGACACCATCTTTCCTTACGTCCTGCTCGCGCCCACGATCATCGCGGGCAAGATCACCCTCGGCGCGATGAACCAGATCCTCAACGCGTTCACACAAGTGCGAACCTCGTTTCAGTATCTCGTCAATTCGTGGAGCACGATCGTCGAACTGATCTCGATCTATCAGCGGCTGCGCGGTTTTGAGGCAAAGATCCACGGTGAGCCACTGCCGTCGATCGAGACACAAAAGGTGCCAGCCTCATGATCCGCGTTGGTGATAGGAGTTGACGGAACCGAAGCTTTGCATTGCGCGCCACACGATATTGCGCTTTCCACATCAAGTGTGTTATGTTATAACATAACATGTGGCTAGCGAGGTCAGGCGCCCCAATCCCGGCTTGTCTTCATCGCCAGTGGACCTGCTGAAGCAAGGATTTGAGGCCTGCCGCGCCTAACCAGGGAATTGCCGAGCCCGAGGCTTCCGCCATGACGTGGGTGGTCAGGAAAACCCGAGGCGGAGTATCGCTGGCGGTAAGGCGGACGGCACAGGGCTCTGAAGTAAATGGGCGCCCTCTCGGCCTGCGTCTACGCTTTCAGAAACTGGTGGGAACGCTATGAACGACGTCATTCGACTTATTCCAAAATCTGAGCTTGAGCGAATTCGTTTAATTCGAGAGGCTCGCGCGATATACGACAGTATATTCCCGCCGACTGATGCGATCGGAGAGCGGCCAGATGGCTGCTTCAGCCAAGGGACACAACCGGGCAGAAAGGGGCCTGTTTCCTCGAAAAGAAACTGTCGGATGACAGAAACGACTTCGTCCGCAAATTCCTTGCCGGCTCAACCGGTCGTCGGCTGGCGTTTCTCGTCTCGGGGGCATTAAGCTTAACACCCATAATCGACAATAAGGCGATCCAGCTCTTCCACGATGCTCTTGAGCCGACACTTGGTATCTTCGATGGCGGCGGCATCGGGTAACTGATCGCCGACGCTAAACTCGCCACTTTCCAACATATCGAGCTGTTTCTTCAGGACATCTCGGTGCTGTCGAAGAACACCCGTCATTTGGATCAACGTGTCTGACATGACCACTGCTTATTTCCGTTGCTTACGAATAGCGGGCGGGGCGACGACCCCAGCGCAGGGGAGCACGGAGGCCGCCTTTTGGGTTGTGCCGGACTGGAGTCGGCACCGATTCGAAACCAGCCCACCTTTAAATCGTTCCTCCCGTGTGAACCTTTACGGCACTCGCCGTGACAGACCATTACCGGGGGATTGCGCGGTCCGGACCCAAACCAACGCCACTGAGCATTATTCAGCTTGGTGGCGTTGTGCATTTCAGTGGCCTGTTTTGAATCTACAAGTGCCCTAATTCGGCCAGTACCGGCCGGCACGCATACTGAATTCGACAAGAAGGGCTGGCGGGTTTGACTGGTCGCGCGGGTGAGCCGCGCACGCTGCTTCGCGAATCCTCCCCTTGCGGAGGCGGCTCTCTACGTCTGCATCTTCTCTTGATCACCAAGTCGACAGCGTGTTTCTTCCGATGCGCATCAGCGCCTTCGTTAAACTGTCACATCTTGGTCGTCGCTCCGTCTTACGATCTATCTGGAGTTGAAACACTCCGAAAAGAAACATCTATCAAGAACCCATGCCACGACATGTCCGTTCCGCGAGGCTCGGGCAAGAAGAATGCGCATGCAGTGGGAGGAAGATAATGCTCAAAGAGAAACTCGTTTCCATTCAACGGCTGCAAGAATTGGCGCGGCCGCGACTGCCACTGCGGAGTGCGCTGTGCTCGGCGCTGGTGCTCGGCATCGCCGCTGCATGGGTCGCGCCGGCGTTCGCCGCACCAACTCGGGTGGCCGCGCCGGACGGCACGTTTCAGGGGAAGCCCGACATGACGGGTACGATGCGGGAATTCCTCGGCATCCGGTATGCCGAGCCGGTGACCGGAAACTTGCGCTGGAAGGCGCCGCAACCGGTGACGCCTTCGGTTGCCACGCAGGATGCGAACTCAATTCGGCAACCACTGCCCGCAGACGCCGACGCCGTTCGGCAATGCGACGTCGACCGAAGACTGCTTGTTTCTCAACGTCTTCACCCCAAACCAACACGACGACCACAAGGGCAAGGGTGACCACGAGGGAAGGGATGACCATAACGGCAAGGGCGACCACGATGACAACGAGGCGCACCCGGTGATGGTGTGGATCCACGGCGGCGCGCTCGTGACCGGCGAAAGCAACGAATACGACGCTACTAAGCTCGTGCAGCGCGGCGTGGTCGTGGTAACCGTCAACTATCGGGTTGGAGCACTCGGATTCCTCGCCCATCCGGCCCTGACCGGCGAGTCCCCCGATCACGTATCCGGTAACTACGGCATCCAGGACCAGCAGGCCGCCCTAAGGTGGGTACGCCGGAACATCAGGGCGTTCGGCGGCGACCCGGACAAGGTGACGTTGTTCGGCGAATCGGCGGGCGGGCTGAGCACGATCGTCAATCTGGTGTCGCCCACGGCCCATGGGCTGTTCCATCGCGCGATCGTTGAAAGCGGCGCCTACATGCAGACGCAGCCGACGCTGGCGCAGACCGAGGCGGCCGGAGCCAAGTTCGCGAGCGCCGTTGGTTGCAATCAGCCGAAGCCCGTGGATGTGCTTGCGTGCCTGCGCGGCCTCTCGGTTTCCACGATTCTCACCAACCAGGCTCTTACATTTGTGGGCCTCGGACCGGCACCGAGCGTGGACGGCAGGGTTCTGACCCAGTCCGTCGGGGCGGCGCTCGCTTCGGGGCAGTTCAACCGCGTACCGCTGATGAACGGCACGAACCATGACGAGTGGAACCTGTTCGTGGGCCAGGACTTCGACCTTGCCGGCGGCCCAGTCACCGCCGCCACTTATGTCACGGCGATCGGAGCGACGATCGGCAACGCGGCCGCGGCGCAGGTGGCCACCCACTATCAGGTCCCTGCTCAATTCCCGAACTTCGACCAGGCGCTCGGGGGAGTGGGAACGGACGCCACCTTTGCCTGCCCGGCGCGGTTCGCGGACGAACTCGCGTCTCAGTTCGTTCCGACCTTCGCGTACGAGTTCAACGACGAGAAAGCACCGCAGAACTTCCTGCCTCCCGTGAGTTTCCCATACGGCGCGTCACATGCCTCGGAGATTCAATACATCTTCCCGACCGCGAACCCTTCGGGATTTGGTTTGAATCTGGCCCAGACGCCGCTCGACACCAATCAGCAGAAGCTGTCCGACCGCATGGTCGGCTATTGGACAGAGTTCGCCAAGAACGGCGATCCGAACGGGTCCGGGCAGCCGTCCTGGCCCCGCTTCCGGCGTGACCATCAGTTGTTCCTGTCGCTGGTCCCGCGGACTCCAGCCACGGAGACGAACTTTGCGACGGCCCACCAGTGCGATTTCTGGGACACATTGACGGGCCGCACCCTGCCGCCTGTCGGTGGTCACGACCAACGTGCCGACAATCACTGAAGGCGACTAGTCTTGCTGCGCTTCACCCCGTCGCGCACGCGCGATGGGGTGCGGACCGACATTGAGTTAACCCGGGGACTTCGTCAGCCCATGAGATGGCTGCTGCGGGTCAAAAGCTCAAAAGCGACGGATTGGCGATGTTCACGTTATTTCCGCTTTGATGAACGGACATCGACAGGCTACCCCCGCACGTCCGTTTCATTACAGCCCTTAGCTAAGTGCTTGAACGGTCTAGAAGTCGTTCAGTAGAATGACTGACCGATTTTAGCTGAGTCTGTTCACAGGAAACGCTGTTGGAACGCGTAATTGAGACGCAAGGCGACATCTATTTCTGCGCAGCCACGCAAGCAGTTCGGCGCCTAGACGCCCTCACGCGCTCCGAGCGCCGCAGCGATCGCCCAGATGGCAAAGCCTGCCAGGGCTAATCCGGTGCCGACGAGACCGGTGGAGGTCCAACCAAAGCCGGCGGCGACGGCCATCCCGCCCAACCATGGGCCTGTCGCGTTGGCGATGTTGAAGGCGGAATGATTAAGAGCGGCGGCGAGACTCTGCGCCTCGCCCGCCACATCCATCAAACGGGTCTGCAGTACGGTGGCAAGCGCCCCGCTCAATCCGATCAGCAGAGCGTCGACGATCAGCGTCCAGAAATGGGTCGCCGCGAGCGGGTACAGCGCCAGCGTCGCTGCCGACCACAGCAGCAGCCCGCCCGCGGTGGCCATCAGGCCACGATCGGCAAACCACGGCACGATCACGTTGCCGGCCGTGAGGCCGACGCCGAACACGCACAGCGCCACAGGAACCAATGCGGGGGACACGTGCGTCACCGCCAGCATGGTGGAAGCAAGATAAGTGTAGACGGAGAACAGGCCGCCAAAGCCGACCGCGCCGATCGCCAGCGTCAGCCACACATGCTTGCGGGTCAGAGCGGAGAGTTCACGCAATCGGCTCGCGTCCGGGTCGACGACGTCGCGCGGGGCGAAAACCATGACCAGAATCGCGGTCAGGAGCCCGAGGCCCGCGACGATCGCGAACGCCCAACGCCAGCCGAGCGCCTGGCCAACCCAGTTGGCCATCGGCACGCCAACCGTCGTTGCCACCGTCAGGCCCAAAATCACGCGACCCACAGCCGCGGTGCGCTTGTCCGCCGGCACCAGCGAGGCGGCAACCAGCATGGCGATTCCGAAGTAAGCTCCGTGGGGGAGCCCGGCGAGAAAGCGCAGCACCAGCATCGAGTGAAAATCGGGAGCGAGGCCCGAGAGGCCATTCATCAGTGCGAAGAAGGCCATCAACCCGATCAGAATCGTCCGCCGTGCTATACGCGCCGACAGCACGGCGATGAGCGGCGCGCCAACGACAACGCCAAGGGCATAGGCGCTGATGGCGCGGCCCGCCACGGGATCGCTGACGTGGAGATCGCGCGCGAAGAAAGGCAATAGGCTCATCGTCGCAAATTCAGTGATGCCGATGGCGAACCCGCCCACGGCCAGCGCCAGATGAACGATGTTCGGATGGAAGACAGCCGGCGAAGGGGAAACCGACGGTGGGGTGGTCGGCTGGAACGCCGGACTGTATTGCGGTTCTTGCCGTTGCTGGTTTGCCGACTGCGACATCAAACGAATTCCATTGCTGCGACCGATGGGGAGTGCTTGCGGTCCGAATTTCTGACCGCATCGAGCCTCACTTTTCGCCCTTGGCGGCCAAGTTGTTGCAAAGCCCACGCACGCGCGTTCGGTTACCGAAGGCGCGTGTCCGCGCTATCTTCCGGCCTCCCGAATTGGCTTTTTGGATTGAGCCTTGTATGCCGCGCAGAGTCGGCGGCGACGCGCTCGTACGACTTGTTTGCGATCGAAACGCGCTCGCGCACCCTCGCACGAGAGGCGCAGGATCACCAGCGCAACAGATCGTTACCCATCAGACGCAATCGCATAGCATCATAGATCGCCCCGGCCGAAACGAGCGATTGAACCCCGCGCCGGAAAGACGTGGATGGCCGGGACGAAGCCCGGCCATGACGAAAAACGAATGACATTCAGGTCGATGGATAGAGCCTGAAAATCCTGACGCCGGCGCCCGGTCGGGCTTTCCAACGCAGGCAGATTCCGTCACGCGCGATTCCGGCCAAGCGTCGCGGTCCAAACCTCGCCTGATACAATCGGCATGCCCTTGGTCAAGGTACCGATGCCGATGATGTCGCCGGGCGAGTGGCGAATTGACCGGATCGCGCGCCAGGAATGGTTTTCGAGCCAGCGGTGGGCGCGCAGCATCACGTTGAACTGGCTGGATAAATTTGAGGGAGCGCCGGGGTCTCGGATTTGACCCAGGCGTTATCCGAAGCTCTTTTCCAAACCCGATTTTTCACAAAACTGTCTCGAAACAGGTCAGGTCGGGCCAGCCCCGATCTTGGCCGGCCTTCGGATGAGTCTGAATTAAGTAAAACTTAAGGGATTTTTGCAGGGCACCCGTTTGCAGTGGATTGAGGTAAAAAAAGAGTTAATATGCAATCATACCGAGTGCAATCGGATGTTGTATAATGAAGATCTCTCGACGCTATTTTCTACAAGGAGCCCTGCTGGGAGGCGCCGCGATGAGCGCGGCCGGCATGGCTCAAAGCCTGCGTCCCCAGCCGCCGCTGCCGCAGATCGCCGACATTTCCGGCCTGGCGCCGCCCTCGGCATCCCTGAACGCGCAATCCCTGGCGCTCGGCAAATTCGTTCCCACCCTGCTGGATCCGGATGCCGCGGAGGGGCCTTTCATCGTCAATACGCTGTCCAGCAAGGCTGCGGTTGCTGACTTCATTCGCCGGGGCGAACCCGGGAATTCGACCTTCCTCCGGCATGCCGATGCCCGCGCCACCATTCCCTGGGCTCCCGTATTCGTGCGGGAAAACCAGCTTTTGCAGCTGCCAGCCTCGGTGACCCGCCAAATCGACTGCGCTGACCTTCTGGTGATGAACGAGAGCAGCACGCGCTATCCCGTGTTCGGCAACAAGGCGCGCAAATACGAATTCCTGCTTCCCAACCTGAAGTGGTCCGGCTCCGAGCGCCTGGGGACATTGGGCGCGGTGTCCAGCAACCATGCGATGCAGTTTGCGCTGGCTAACCGCATGGCCGATTTGACCGGCGATGGACAGCCACTGAACGCCGCCCTGGACATGGTGCTTTTTGAGGTGCCGGGAGCCCCCACCGACATGGCGCGCCTGTCGATCTTGCGCAGCCTGGTCCAGCACATCTCTCTCGCCAGCAACGACGTCGAATTGGCGGGCGAGGCCGGCTACGAATACGCTCGGCACTGGCTGCATCCGACCACGGATTCGCTCGTCCCGCCGGGCGGCTCGAACGAAGTGAGCGTGCTGGGCCACATGAATGCGATCGCCGAGCTGGCGCAGTTTCTCGATGCCGCCCAGGCGTGGAATGCCCCGCCAGATTACATTTTCGTCGCGATGGGGAGCGGTTCGACGGTTTTGGGCCTGCTGCTCGGCGTCCATCTGATGCGATGGAATACCAAGGTGGTGGGCGTGGCCGATCAGGACAAATCCTATCTGACGCGATGGGTGGCCAACCGGCAGCCCTCCTTGCCCTTTGTGGAAGGCAATGTTGCCCGGCTCGCGCACAGCACGGTGGAATGGCTGCACCAGATCCGCTTCCCGGGTATTTCGCCGGATGCCGTCAGTGTGATGCAAAACGAGATTTTCGTGCCGGACTCCACCAGCTGGAAGCCCGGCTACGGCCTGATCGAACCCGCCGACAGCGAACGGGCGATTGAGTTGAAGGAGGCGGGGCTCAGCCTCGATCCGGTGTTTACCCTGAAAGCCTGGCGGTCGTTGCTCACCATGTCTCAAACGGGCGCGCTGAAAAATAAAAAGGTGCTGTTCTGGAACACCTATAACAGCTTCGACTACATGCCGCCGCTTCTATCCAGTTTGGGATAAGTTAATGCAAAGCTACAGATTGCTGATTGTCTATACGGCGGTCGTCGTCGCGCTGTCGTTGGCGTATTTCGTATCGCCGATGCCGCGAGAGACCGTTTGGCAAATGTTTCCGGGTACCGTGGCCATGGCGCAAGCCAATCCGCTTGTCACGGCGCTGATGTTCCTGGTCGCATCCGCCATCCTCGCGTTTCTGGCCTTTCCCTCCATGCCGATCATTTACGTGGCGGCAGGTTTTTACATGGATGGATTCGCAGCAGGAGCAACCGTATTGCTGGGCAGCGCCTTCGGCGGCTTGGGCGCATTTTTATTTTACCGGAAGCACTTTCGACGTCGCGGCGCTTCCTTAAATCAACAGTCTGCCAGGAAAATTTGGCTGACCTTGATCGGATTGCGCCTGTCGCCGCTCGTGCCCGCGCCGCTGGTGAATTTCTTTGCCGCGATCTTTCACGTCTCGCCGTTTCAGTACCTGACGACGACGTTGCTGGGCAGTGCGCCGCTTGTGCTGTTTTATTTACAAATCGGACAGCAAGGACACCACCTGCTGTCCGGCGAAAGCCTCCGTTGGCAGCAATTGTCAGGATACCTGGTCATTTTAGTCTTAAGCACGCTGTTGAGCGCGATGGGTCCCTGGAGATCGGTGCTGAACGAGCTCAGGCAGCTCAAAGGTTCGTCCGGATCAGGGACGCTTCCGCTACAGCCGGCGTCGAGACCGTAATTATTAACCATCACGCGCGGCTTTACCGAAAATTGGATTCGACTTTATCGTAGTCAAGTATCTTTTCTTAAGTTCAGGCTTCTAGGGTGCACGGCGCTACCTCCTGAAATAGAGCAAAGTGCGCCTTCATGGTCTGGAAACGTTTTGTTCTTGGGTCGCTCAGCGGCGCCATGGCTTGTATGTTGATGGCCTCAAGCTGGGCAGCTGATCTGGCAGAGATCAAGCAGCGCGGCGAAATCCGCCATATCGGCATCCGCTACGCCAATTTCGTCACCGGCGCCGGCGACGGTCTGGACGTCGAACTGATGCAGGGTTTCGCCAAACGAATTGGCGTGTCCTACAAGCTTGTCTACTCCGATTTTTATTCCGTGACCCGCGACCTGCTCGGCAAGGATGTCGTGCGCAAGGACGGCCAGGTCACGCTGACCGGCGACTATCCGGTCAAGGGTGACGTGATATCGACCGGTTTCACGATGCTGCCGTGGCGCGAGGCGATCCTGCTCTATTCCGATCCGGTTCTTCCGTCCCAGGTGCTGTTGGTGGCGCCGGCCGAGTCCGAACTCCAGCCGATCGAGGACGGCGCCGATCTCGCGGCGGATATCGCCAAGACCCGGAAGGCCATCGGATCCCGAAGCGTGCTCGTGATGGAGCGCACGTGCCTCGATCCAGCCAATTACGGCCTGGTCAATGTCGGTCTTGACTTAAGGACCTATAACAAGAGCGCCAACCTGAATGAGATGGTTCCGGCCATGCTCAACAAGGAAGCCGAATTGACGCTGCTCGACGTGCCGGACGCCATTCTCGATCTGCGCAAGTGGGCCGGCAGGATCAAGATCCTGGGACCGATCTCCGCACAGCAGACGTTGGCAACCGCGTTTCCCAAGGACGCGCCGGCTTTGCGCGATGAGTTCAACGCCTACCTGCGCGACATCAAGGCCTCCGGCGTCTATGACCGGCTCGTGGACAAATACTATCCCGGCATCCGCCGATTCTTCCCGGAATTTTTCGCGAAGACAGGTTGATGCAATCCTCGCTGATCAGATTTAGTCGATCCTTGGCCTCCCATTGGCTGCCGATTGCAGCCGGGGCCTTTCTGCTATCGATGTTCTTCCTGATCGGCAATCTCTATTCGTCGCAGGTGGAATTACGGCAAAATGCCGATGCACGTCTGGTGTCGATCGGTGAAGCCCGTGCCACCGAGATCAGCGACTTTCTGATCGCGCGCCGGCAAGCCGCCGCGCGGCTCGCCGGCAGCGAAGATATCGCCAATTACTTCAGCAATCTCGACCTCGGAATGTCCGTTAAATACGGACTGTTCGCCAATCTGGCTGCGATCGAGCGCCGCTTTCAGGCGACCATGGAAGAGGAGCAATATCAGGGCCATCTCGCCTATCTGCGGTTGGCATTCTTCGACCGCAACGGCAAGGCCCAGGTTGACGTCGGCGCGTCCGGCGCGCCTGCAGCTTCACCGACCGATGACCTGACCGAGCCGAGCATTCAGATCGATGAGAAGCGCCGCCTGATCGTGGCGAGCGCGCCGGTGTTGCAGAAGGGCAGGGTGAGGGGCGCGGTGGAGACCGTGAGCAGCCTCAATCTGCTTGCATCGCTCGTGTCCACCAACGATCTCGGACAGCCGCACGAATTGCTGCTGGGAGATGACGGCGAGGTGCTGCTTCCGATCGAACGGGAGCATTCACCCATTGTCGCCCATGGCCGCGCGCTGGCTGCCATTCAGCCCGGCCGCGTCCAGGCCCTGTCAAATCTCGAGGGACTGAAGGGATATCTCGCGCTGCGCTCGCCGATCGCAGGCTCCCAGCTTTCCATCCTGCGGTTGGCGAACGAGGATGAGCTTTACGGCAACACGCTTTCGCCCACCTCGGTGTTTTATATCGGCCTCTTCGCCATCATCCTATTCGCGTTCGCCATCGGCTTCGAACGAATGCGTCAGAACGCCGCTCGGCTGCAAATCGCGTTCATCGAATCCAATCGCCATGGGGCGGAGTTGGCCGAACATAACCTCGCACTCTCGCAGGAGATCGAGCGTCGCGAAGCTATCGAGATCGACTTGCAGCGGCAGAGCGAGGCACTGGACAAGACCAATGCCGAACTGCGCATTGCCGCCGCCGCCTTCAATGCCCAGGAAGGCATGATCGTCACCGATACCAAAGGCGTGATATTGAGTGCCAACCGCGCCTTCGTCAGCCTGACCCGTTATACGATGGAAGAACTGGTCGGACGAACGCCGCGCCTGTTCCGGGCTCATCGCCGAGATGCCGAGTTCTACCAGAGCATGTGGCATTCCGTTCAGAGTACCGGCGGCTGGCAAGGCGATATGAGCCTCCGGACCAAGAGCGGAGAACATTGCGCGCGCTGGCTGACTATATCCGCTGTAAAGAACGAGGCGGGCGAAGTTACCAATTACATCGGCTCTTATTACGACATTTCCAAACTCAAACACGCCGAGGAAAAGATCCAGGAGCTGGCTTTTTTCGACCAGCTCACAGGCCTGCCGAACCGCGTCCTGCTGATCGACCGCGTGCGTCAGGCGCTCAACGCCAATACCCGCAACAAATCCTTCGGCGCTCTGCTCTTCATCGACCTCGACAATTTCAAGACGCTGAACAACTCGCTCGGTCACGACGTCGGCGATCAGTTGCTGAAAAAAGCGGCTCAGCGCATTTCGCGTTGTGTCAGGACGGATGACACGGTCGCCCGCTTCGGTGGCGATGAATTCGTCGTTCTTCTCGCCAATCTCGGCACGCAAGAAGCAAGAGCCGCTGCTTTGCAAGCCGAGGCGATAGGAGAAAAAATTCTCGCCGCCTTCGTTGAGACGTTTCAGCTCGATCCGTACGAGTATCCCTGTACGCCCAGCGTCGGCGTGACTTTGTTTTCGCCCGAGGACCGCAATGTCGACGAATTGCTGAAAAGGGCCGATCTGGCGATGTATGACGCAAAAACCGCGGGACGGAATGGCCTCCGGTTCTTCGACCCTGTCATGCAGACCATGATTTCGGCGCGCGCTGCGCTTGAGACCGATCTGCGGGAAGATCTCAAGAAGGAAAGGCTGCTGCTACATTATCAGCCGCAGGTCGATCATGAGGGAAGGCTTGTGGGTGCGGAGGCGCTGGCGCGCTGGCCGCATGCGCAGCGAGGCCTGGTTCCTCCGGGCGAATTTATCCCGGTGGCGGAAAGCGCGGGTCTGATTCTCCCGCTCGGCGCCTTGGTGCTGAAAATTGCCTGCCAGCAACTGGCCCAGTGGTCGACCGATCCGGCGACCGAGCATCTGACTGTCGCGATCAATGTCAGCGCCCTGCAGATGCGTCAGAAGAATTTTGTCGAACAGGTCCGCGCGATCATCGAGCAAACGGGCGCCGATCCCCATCGCCTCAAAATCGAACTCACGGAAAGTACGTTGGTCAGCAACGTCGACGACGTGATCGCAAAGATGAAAAAATTGAAAGCAATCGGCATCGGCTTCAGCCTCGACGATTTCGGAACCGGCTATTCATCCCTCTCGTACCTCAAGCGGCTGCCGCTCGATCAACTCAAGATTGATCGCAACTTCGTCAAAGATGTTCTTGTCGATCCCAACGACGCCGCCATAGCCCAAATGATCATCGCGCTTAGCAAGAGCCTCGGCCTTTCCGTCATCGCCGAAGGCGTCGAAACGGAGGAGCAATATGCCTTCCTGGCGAGCCATGGACAGCTCCATTACCAAGGCTATTTGTTCGGCTATCCCCTGCCGCCGAAAGATTTCGAGGAACTTGCCCGGGCTTTCTCGCCGCGCGCAGGAACGCCGCTCCATCGCTCGAGATTTTCGCGGGAAGCGTCTTTAGAAGAACTTCACCATTCAGGAGTCGCTAGCCGTTGAACTTTGCCTCAGGCACGTGCGTTGCCCCCAAAGTCAAGGCAGCGTCATCTCGGTTGCGCCTCGTATTCAACGTTTGAGCCGGCACCTACTTCGCGAACCCAGGAAACACCGGCAGTTTTTCGATGTTGCGCGCGTCGCGCTGCATCACGATTGCGGTTTCAGCTTCAGCCTAGATGCGATTTTCTGGAGGCCCTAGATCGAAGCCACGGTTTGGGCGCCATCGTTGAGCGAGGGCACACCGTGCGAATGACAGTTCTCGTGGACGTGGACCGCATCTCCGGTAATATGACGAGGCCTATCAGTGCCGGCTTGACGAGCCGGTTGGAATGGCCCGCGGGTGTGCCCCGGCGTGCGCCGCATGATTACCGTGACGTTGGCGAATACCTCTTCGTCGACCAGGGCAATGATTTCTTCTAGGAGTTGAATCCGGAGTGAGGGTTCTAGGGCAGGAGGCACCATGATCGAATGGTTCGACGACCTGAAGCTCGGGATGCGTTTCAAGAGCGGCGAAGTGACGGTTAGCCGCGAAGATATCAAACGCTTCGCCGCGGAATTCGATCCGCAGCCGTTCCATATGGATGAGGCCGCTGCCGAGCAAAGCGCCTTCAAGGGGCTCGCCGCGTCGGGATGGCACACTGCCGCGATCTCGATGAACCTGGCGCTGCAGACGCGGCCGTTCGGGCCGCATCCGCTGCTCGGCATGGGTGTCGATGAGTTGCGCTGGATGCAGCCGGTGCGGCCCGGCGACATCCTGCACCTGGAGGGTGAGGTGGTCGAGTTGATCCCGTCACGGACCAAGCCGCAGGGCATCGCGAAGATCAAATGGATCGCCTACAATCAGCATGGCGAGGGGGTCTATACGTTTACGCCGATCGGCATCGTGCCGCGCCGTCCGGCTTGAGGGCACGATCTGAAATGCGTTCGATATCGTTCGTCAAGGCCGGGGATACGCCCGGCCGCGCTCGAACAAATCATCACCAACGCGTTTAGGACCAATTACCTGTGATCGTGTTGGTTTTTACCTCGCCAAACCCTGATACCTTAACCTGGCAATAAACCTCATCGTTGCCCCAGTCCTCGTTCAGTGTGCTGCCGCGTACACTTTCGCTGACGATTGAGTAAGAAGCCAAGCCCAGGTCGATGTAGCCGCTGAGCCGGTTGTGTGGCCACGCGGGAAAGCTAAAAAGATTGTCGTCGAACCACTCGTCATCGCCGCGCACTCGGACGGATACGGTCGCACTTGCGGGTGGATTGATGAAGCCTTCGAGCTTCACTTTCACATAGTATTCCTTGCTCTTGGCGGGGTTCGGATAAATTTGAAGCGATGCGCGGGGCGCCATGATGTCCTCTCCCTTGGTTGATCGCCCGGTCGATCATCGAACCGGATATGGCGATCGTTGCATTGATCTGGAGAAACAACCGTGAGGTGTCTTACACAGGCGGCCATCGAGACGTTAGGCCGCATCATTGGGGCGGCCGATACCGCGTAGGTCGCGCCTTTAATCCGGCCCGTCGGAATAAGGGTCAGCCTGTAGGATGGGTCGATCTATCCGCGAGACCCATTGATTGCAGTTTATGACGGCGATGGGTTTCGCGACGGGCTCAACCCATCCTACTAAGACAGATGCGGTGGCCTATCAGTCAAGCCGCAAGCGGCGGCACTGCGCTTCACGGTGCCGGTCCAATAATCGGGGGGCAGGACCTTTTCTGCAATGGCGTCCAACTGCTTCACCGTCGTGCGCAGCCTGTCGGCCTCCCGGGCGACCGCATCGGCGACAGCCTTCTCGACCTTGTCGGTCACCGGACGGTCGCCGTGGATGATGAACGAAAGCATCTGCTTCGAGATGCCGATGCGCGCCGCCATCTTGGTCTGGCCACCCCATTCGCCATAGAGCGCGGCCGTGGCGACCCTGATGCGGGCGGCGCGCGCGTTCAGCTTAACATCGGCCATCGCGACACTCATGGCGCGTTCCGCGTCAGCGCTTCGCTCCTTTTGAAGGAGCTCTATCCGGTTCTTCTGCATATGCCGACTGTGCATGCAGGATGATCGAGAGCAGCGGAAATGGGTTGATTTTCACAAACCATCCATCCGCCATCCAGGGTGCGAAACGCCTGGCACACCCGCCATGCCAGGGCACCGGAAATAATGCTGACCAGCGCAGACCGTGTCTTGTCACAACTTTGTAGGTGTCCTCTTTGTAATAAGTGTCCTCTTTGTAATTTTCCGCTCGTTTCCCATCTCGTCGAACTGTTGTTTTGCCCGGGGTTACGATCATTACATCTGGCGATCGGAAACGATCGGAAACCATTCAAGGATTGTTTTGCCACATCCGCACAGTACCTGCCGTTGAGAACAATCAACGGCGCGTTGCGGATGAATGTTGGAATGCGAGTGCGCAGGGGGCTGCTGGCTGCCCTGCTTCTGTGCGCTGTGCCGCTCGCTGCCACGCTGGCGGCCATGCTTGTGTCATCGTCTGCTGTCGCCCAGACCGTCGATACGATCCAAGTCGAAGGTAACCGGCGCGTCGAACTCGAGACCATCCGCTCGTATTTCAAGCCGGGACCCGACGGGCGCCTCGACCAGGGCGCTATGGACGATGGCCTGAAGGCCTTGATCGGAACCGGCCTGTTCCAGGACGTGAAAATCAATCAGGTCGCCGGTCATCTGGTCGCGACCGTGATCGAAAACCCGGTGATCGGGCGCGTCGCCTTCGAGGGCAACAAGAAGATCAAGGACGAGCAGCTGTCGTCTGAAATTCAGTCCAAGCCGCGCGGAACACTGTCGCGCCCGATGGTTCAGTCCGATGTTCAGCGCATCGTCGAGATCTATCGCCATTCCGGCCGCTACGACGTTCACGTCAATCCTCAGATCATCGAACAGCCGAACAACCGCGTCGATCTCGTCTTTACGATTAACGAAGGCGAGAAAACCGGCGTCAAGCACATCGAGTTTATCGGCAATAACGCTTACTCGTCGTATCGCCTGAAGGACGTCATCAAGACGCATGAATCGAATTTCCTGAGCTTCCTCACCGGCGGTGACACCTACGATCCGGACCAGGTCGAGGGCGACCGCGACCTGATCCGCCGCTATTACCTCAAGCACGGCTTTGCCGACGTGCAGGTGGTGGCCGCGTTGACCGAATACGATCCGGACAAGAAGGGCTTCCTGGTTACCTTCAAGATCGATGAGGGCCAGCAGTACCGGGTCGCATCGGTCAATTTCCAGTCCAGCATCGCGACGCTCGACGGCAACACACTCAGCGGGTTCTCCCATGTCGTCGTCGGCTCGCTGTACAACGCCGAAGCGCTCGAGAAATCCGTCGAGGAAATGCAGATCGAGGCCTCGCGACGCGGCTATGCCTTTGCGATCGTGCGTCCGCGCGGCGACCGCAATTTCGACGCCCATACCGTTTCTATCACCTTCGCCATCGACGAGGGTCCACGGACCTACATCGAGCGCATCAACATACGCGGCAATACCCGCACCCGCGACTACGTGATCCGTCGCGAATTCGATATTTCCGAAGGCGATGCCTATAACCGTGCGCTGGTTGATCGCGCCGAGCGCCGCCTGAAGAACCTCGATTTCTTCAAGACCGTGAAAATCACCACCGAGCCGGGCTCCTCCAGCGACCGCGTGATTCTCAATGTCGACCTCGAGGAGAAATCCACCGGCGACTTCTCGGTGTCGGGCGGTTACTCGACCACCGACGGACCGCTGGCCGAAGTCAGTATTTCCGAGCGCAACTTCCTGGGCCGCGGCCTGTTCGCGAAAGCGTCAGTGACCTACGGCGAGTTCGCGCGCGGCGTATCGCTGTCGTTTGTCGAGCCTTATCTGCTCGATTATCGCGTCGCGCTTGGTCTTGACGTGTTCTACCGCGAGCAGCTCGCCAACGATTTCATCTCCTACGGCACCTCGACCGCCGGCTTCTCGCCGCGACTGGGATTTGCCCTGCGCGAGGATTTGTCGTTGCAACTGCGGTATTCACTCTATCAGCAGTCGATCACACTGCCGTCGACGCTCGACGACTGTAACAATCGTGCCGGACCGAGCTTCCTGCCGACGCCGGCCTACATCAATCAGGTTTTGGGCGGTGTTGATCCGACCGGCAACGCGCAGGCGGGCCTGCTCCCGGGCTGTTTGGTTGGCGGCCAGTCGTCGCTGCCGGTTCGAGTGGAGCTGGCCCAGGGGGCGGAATGGGTTTCGTCGGTTGGCTATACGCTGACCTACAACACCCTCGACAACAACAAGAACCCGACGGACGGTCTGCTCATCGACTTCAAGCAGGATTTCGCCGGCGTTGGCGGTGACGTCAGCTATCTGAAGTCCGCGATCGACGCGAAATACTACACGCCGCTGGTGTCGGATATCGTCGGGCTGGTCCACTTGCAGGGCGGTATTCTGAACCAGGTGGGCAACAGCCCGCTCCGTATGCTCGACGACTTTCAGATGGGACCCAATCTGGTCCGAGGCTTTGCGCCGAACGGCATCGGGCCGCGCGATCTCACCTTCCTCCCCTTCACGGGGACGGGTGATGCGTTGGGCGGCACCAAGTACTGGGGAGCGTCACTGGAATTGCAGATGCCGTTCTGGTTCCTGCCGAAGGAAGTGGGCCTCAAAGGCGCCGTCTATGCTGACGCCGGATCGCTGTGGGACTATCAGGGGCCGACATCCAACCCCCTCACGGGTGAGATCAATGGTGTGGTCAACGGCAAGCCCTGCCAATGCGGCTTGATGTTTGACGACAGCAACGTCATCCGCAGCTCGGTCGGTGTCGGCTTGATCTGGGCGTCGCCGTTCGGTCCGCTGCGCTTTGATTACGCGATCCCGGTTACCAAGGGTAAGTACGACGTCGTGCAGGAGTTCAAATTCGGCGGCGGGACTTCGTTTTGATATCCAGCAGGCTGTCACGGACCAGAAAGACGTGGATGGCCGGGACATAGGCGAGCGGAAGCGACGTGTCCTTCGGACGGCTACGCCCGGCCATGACGAAAAAACGTGGCTATTAGCTAAACCGCAGCCTGACACCGTCAAGCGCGATGCCGGTCGGCGTCGCGGTCCAGACTTCGCCTGATACGATCGGCATAGCCTTGGTTAGGGTGCCCGTGCTGATGATGTCGCCGGCCGCGAGCGGCGGATTGACCGGATCGTTCGCCAGTAAGCCGACGAGGTGACGCAGTGCGGAGAGGGGGCCGTCGAGCACGTTTCCGGCATGGCCGCGATCGATGAGCTGGTCGTTACAGTTCAGATCGATCGTGAAAGCCGAAAGCGTGCGCTGCCATTCTGCCGTGCGTGGCGCGAATGGGTGGCGCGGCCCGATCAGGAGTGCGCCGTGGACGCCGTTTGCCGCAACCGTATCTGCCGCAGAAAATTTCCAGCCCGGGTAAATCGACTGAACGATCTCGTAGCCGAGCGCAACCCAGGCAATGCAGGACGACAAGGCCTTCTCGTCCATCTCGGCGGAAGGCGCCCTGGCCAGGCCGAAGATAATCTCGGGCTCGATGCGCGGTTCGGAAAACGCAGCCAACGACAACGTGTCGAGACCGGCGAGATCGTGCACGGTGCTGTCGAAGACATTGCCCCAGATCGGGGCGTAAACGCCGTACTGCGCCCAGATGGTGCGGTTGGTGAAGCCGATCTTGCGGCCGATCACTCTTGAGTCGCGCGCTTCGTATCGTTGCCTGACGAGCGGTGTGACGCGGTAGGCATCTTCGATCGTGAGCGCATCGGGTCGCGCGGAGAAGGGCGGGATCTGCCGTGTGTTGGTCAACGCATCGAAGGCTTCGGCCGCGATGGCGTTGAGGCGGGCGTTGTCGGACGGGTCCATCGACGGAGGAATCCTTGGGTGTAGCGAGGCTGTCTCCGGCATCCATCATTCCCGAGGAAAGAGGATACGCGGGTCAAGCCCGCGTATGACGGCCGGGAAGGTCGATGCGCGTTACCCGAACGCGCGGCTTGCCTACGCCCGGGTGCCCGAGAACGGAAAGCTGCCCATCGGGCCGATGCCCATTTCACCGGAGATGCTGTCGCCCGAGACCTTGCCGGTAAATTCCAGCGTCAGCGGCATCGGGTTAGTGATGGAAACTTTCCAGGCGACGTCGTCACCATTGGCGGTGCCGTCGAAGATCTCCGCGGTGTTGCCTTCGGCCCCCTGCGTGCCCGTCAGCGTGCCATTGGCGGCCTTCAGCTCCAGCGTCGCCTGGCGCTCGCCCATCGGCGTGCTCATGGTGATGTTCCAGTTTCCGTCCACAGCCATCTTGGGGTCTCTCCTCAATATTGTTTCGCAAAACCGGAAATGATTTTGGGGTCTTCGTGTGGCTTGGGTATAGCGCATCTTGGCGGGCATGCCCAATCGGGATCGTGCCTGAGGCTTAAATGTCGCGCGAAACATATGAAACGAGCGCCTGCCGCAGCTCTTGCTTACCCTCCCCTTGAGGGGAGGGTCGGCTACTTCGGATGAAGCGAAGCTTCGTTCGAAGTAGTCGGGGTGGGGTGATTGTTCATCCGTGGCCTGTCCACCCGTCTTTAGCGCCGCGCACCCCACCCCGACGCATGTCGCGCTTCGCTCAACACGCGTCGACCCACGAGCGAGCTTCGCTCGTCTCGGACCCCTCAAGGGGAGGGTGAAGGAAATTTCACGCCCGCGCGGCACGAAGCCGGTTGGCCACCAAAATACGGAACGCGACATATTGCACGGCGAGCGCCACGACCTTGGCGCCGATCGCGACCACCGAGACGTAGAACGCCCACAGCTTGATGTCGCCGGTCGCGGCCACCGCGATGGTGCCGGCGGCGAGCGCAAACATCAGCGCCGCCCAGGCATAGCCCGCGATAATGACGTATCCCGGGATGGTCTCGCTCACGATCGGCGGCACATAGCGCAGCGTCCAGCCGCGCTTGAGCATGATGAGGCCGATCGCGAAGTGGGCGATCGCAGGTTTTGCCAACACGAAGCGGGGATCTCCGGTGAGGAGGGTTGCGCCGCCCAGCACGATCACCAGCGCCAGGCTGGCATAGGTCATGAAGCTGAGCGGCTCGCCCTTGATGCGGGCATAGATCACCTGCGCCACAGCACCTGCGATCGCGACGCCGGTTGCCAGCAGCACGTTGCCGGTGATCAGGTACAGCGCGAGGAAAACGATGGTCGAGAAAAAGTCGGTCGCAAGCCTGGCGAATACGTCTTTCATCGTCATGTTCCCTGTGGGTCGTCACAAGACGTTCGTTGGAAAGCACGCCCGAGATTGATTTCAAGCCTAGTTCAGCGGGCTCCATGTCATGCGTATTTGGCCTTTCGATATTGCGGATACCATTTAGTGAAACAGATCGCGCTGTTGCGCACAGCGAACGCGATCAGAAGTCCCGACCAGAGCGGCAGGTTCGGCAGGTAAATCATCGTGATGTTGCCTGCCATCATCAACAGCATCGCAGCGGTCCAGGCCCAGGTGATGATGGTGTTGGCGCCAATGAAAGCGGGCATCGCAGCGGTTTCCGCATCGACCACCTCGCGCGCATATTGCAGCGTGAAGGGGTGACGGATCACAATCGACAGCAACGAGACCAGGAAGATGCCGGTGTCGACCGCGAACTTGACGGCCGAGCTGCTCATGCCGGGATCGATCAAGCTGACATAGCCGCCGACCGCGGCGAATGTGACGACAGAACCAACCCCGAGGATCTTGATCGACCGGCCGCGCGCCACATCGAGCCCGATCACGGCGAGGCAGATCGCCGCCGCAGCCCACAGGCTCACCGCGGCTGAAGCGACCAGCATCAGCAACGCGAAGGCAGCGTAAGGGGCGAGGATCAGGAACAGAAAGATTGTCATGGACAGCCTCATGGACTAATCTTTACATCGTAAAGATAAAACTAGGCCGGAAGGCGGAATGGGTCAAGTGAAATCTTTACGGTGTCAAAATGGGAGCCTATAAGGCGAAAATGACAAGAAAATCCAACGATATGGCGACTCGGGCCCGCGGCGCCTCGAAAAAGGCCGCGCCGGCCCGCGCCGGGCGAAAGAAAGCCACATCGAAAACAGCCGGGTCTAAAGCGGCATCGTCCTACCATCACGGCGCGTTGCGCGAGGCGCTGCTGGATGCCGCCGAGCGCGTGCTTGAACGCGACGGGCTGCCGGGATTGACGCTGCGCGCGGTGGCGCGCGAGGCGGGGGTATCGCATGCCGCGCCGACGCATCATTTCGGCGACCTCGCCGGGCTTGTCAGCGATCTCGCCGCGATCGGCTTCCGGCAATTCAACGCCGCGATGACGGCGGCATCCGCCGCGGGCAGGCCGCTGCTGGAAAACGCGATGGCCCGCGCCAAGGCCTATGTCGGTTATGCGCAGGCCCATCCCGGCATGTACGGGTTGATGTTCCGCACCGAGCGTCTCGATATGTCGCGGCCGTCGCTGCATGACGCCGCCAGCGCCGCGTTCGCCGGATTGGCAGGCGTGATCGGCGCCAGCCGTCAGGAGCATATCGAGGAAGAGGCGCTGTCGCTCGATCAGGCCGCGGCGATTGTGCGGGCATGGTCGCTGGTTCATGGCTTTACCATGCTGCTGCTCGACGGCCGGCTATCCGACATCCAGCGGCGGCTTCCGGAAGGCACCAGCGCCGAAACCTTGCTGGATGCCATGCTCAAAGTCACGGTCGGCAAGCCCGCCGGTTCGTAAAACCAGCGTTGATAGCGCGGGAACCGCAGCTCTGTTCAGCCGCTACAATCTGGGGAAGGCTCGCAGCAAACGTGCAAAAAGCCTGACAGCGGTGCGGAATTGTCTTAAGAACACACCCTCCGCGACCCGTCGCTTCCCCTAGGTGTCAGTTCCTGTCGATATGCCGGTCATTCCATCGCACAAGCCTTATCGCGTCGGCCGTTCCCGCACCGGGCTTGGCCTCTTCGCTACCAAGCCGATCAAGAAGGGCGCCAAAATTATCCGCTACTTCGGGCCACTGTTGGATTGCCGGAAGAAGAAGGACGACACGGTCGAGAACAAATACCTGTTCGAGCTCAACAACCGCTGGACCATCGACGGCTCGGTCCGCAAGAACATCGCGCGTTATATCAATCACGCCTGCAAGCCGAACGCGGAATCCGACGTCAGCGCCCGCAAGCGCAAGGTGGTGATCCGCGCGATCAAGAACATCGAGCCTGGCGAAGAGATCAACTACGATTACGGCACCGATTACTTCAAGGCCTTCCTGAAGCCGATCGGCTGTAAATGCGATGCCTGCGAAAAGAAGCGCAAGAAGCAGCGCGCCGAGGCGAGGGCGGAGCGGGCGCGCCTGAAGGCGAAAGAACAGAAGAAGGCGGAGCGGAAGGCTTTGAAGGAAGCAGAGAAGCGCGCCAAGAAGCACGTAAAGGCCGGCCCGAAAGACAAGAGTCCAGCAAAGCCGAACGGCAAAGCGAACGGCGCCAAGGTGGCCGGCAAGCTCCTGAACGGGCACGGCCGGTCCAACGGGGACGGCAAGGGTATCGGTAAGGCTGCAGCCGCTGCGAAATCTAGAACTTCGGTCAAGCCTAAAGCTTCAGCAGCAGCCAAAACATCGGCGGCGCGCGGTCGCGAGAACCGGGCTTCGGCTTAGTCCGCGCCGCGGCTCCGGCGCCAGCGGCGGGCAGGGTGGCTACGCAATTCCATTACCTCCGACGTAATGGAAATTGGCACTTAACCATTTGATCTTGCATAAGATTTTTGTAGGTGAGTTCGCCAATACCAACACCGATACCAACACTTCGAAATCAAATACCTGCCGGGTAAAATAATTTTGGCGAGCCGGATGAGGGCTCGCCTTCGGTCAGATCAGGACGCGTGTGAGGAAAATTTAGCGGCGCGGTTCGGTACGGCGACGCGGCGTCTGCTTGCCGCCACCGGGTTGAATACGAGGCAGGGTCAGGTGGTACGCCTCGATGCTATCGGCATCGACCATGGTCTTGTCTTGCCGAAGCCGCCCTTCACCAAAGCTTTCTTCAGCGGAATCAGATTTCGTTTCTGATGCTCATCCATCTTGGCACCTATTCATTGGCGCAGCGAGCGCCCGGTAGCGATCGTTTCTGATCACAAATATTCGTTCGTGCTCGCCAATTAGTCCAGCGATGGCAGCGACGGATTTTTACGCCACCACGCGCCGCTCACCCAAAAATACTCTCCTAAGTCCACCTATCATTCCTGGATTCAGTCGACTTCAATGTTTTCAAAGCGATGCGCATATTGTCACGTAGTTTTCCCGATCTGTTCCGCGTTTCTCCAGTCTATCGTTCCAGATGCCGGCCAAATGGCGAGTGGGAGTTACAGCGAGCAGAAAACCACGGTGGTTTTTGTTTGCTGCGTCGTCGCGACGCCGACAGTATTGGCGCGCTGAATCGCTGAATCGCTTCCGTGCGGGAGAAAAACAAAAATGCACCAGATGCCAAAACTTAAGAGGTTTCTCGTTTCCGTCCCGGAAGATTTACATCGGGGGTTTAAGCTTAAGTGTGTCGCCGAAGGCACCTTGATGAGCGACGCCATTCGCCGAATGCTACAGCGTGAAATCGGCGGCACCGCCAATGTTGCCGCCCCCAAGACGGCGAAGCCCACACCCGCCGCTCAGCGCGCCACAGCCGAGCCCAAGTCAAAGCCCGCAAAATCGACCAAGACCAAGGCCGAGGAGGCCGTAGCCTAGTAGAGGACCTGCCGCCGGGGCGGCAGGCCGAAGGGTTTTGCAAAATAATGGGGCTGCTCTCGTCAAGCGCCCGGAACTTATTCCGAAATCCTGTGGCCTTCAATCCCCCGCGCGGTGACCTCACGAACAAGGTGAGTGCTGCGTAATGCCCGAATTCCTGACTGAGCATCGCGATTACTGCCAACGCCTGATCGAATTTTACACCGACTGTCCGTGCGCCAATCCGGACCCGAACACGTTGACGTGCCCTGCCTTCACGACACCGGCCATCATCGCCTCCAACGCCTGCGCCGCGCACCGTCGCCCACGTGCCAGACGGCCCCGCCGGCGCCGCGCCCGCGTCAACCGGGGGCGATCGACTGAAGCGGACGGCGACGGCCCAAGACGACCTAAACCCAACATCCTGTCAGCGCCACCGTGGCGGCGAATGCGAAGCCGCGCCCGAATTCCGCGCCTGACCGCAACCCGCGGATCGCAACCAGTCAATGAGAAACCGACCACGCGCCCCCGCCTGGCGCGAACGAGGAGAGTTGCGTAATGAACAAACATCATAATCACAGGCGCAAAGGCGTGGTCTTGCCGTTTAAGCGGCCGACGCCGAAGTGCTCACCATGCCAGGCCGCCGCACAAGCAAAGAAGACTGGATCGCGGCGCGGTCGTATCGATCTACCCGAGAAACGCAAAGACGAACAACCAGCACCGCCGCCGTGCTGCACGTTCACATTGCATCGTGGCGACACGATTGATCTCGATGGCAATACCCTGATCGAGGGCGGGTTTTATGTGATGATCGGCTGCGACAACGGCAGCATCGATGTCCTCGGACCGATCACGACCCTGGAGCAGGCCGAACGACTAGCGGAGCGCATCGCAGAGGAAAACGGCTTTCGCTTCGTGCCTGACAACGGAATCATCGCGCAGGTGGAGCGTGAGCAAGGGGGGTCCGAGTGACGCGCGCCCAACCCGAGCCGGCTGCTAACGGCACCAACCCGAAATATTTCACCGGCGCAAAGCCGCACACTTATCAAAGCGACTTGCGACAGCTGTATCCGGCGATCGTCAAGCGGCTGGTGCCGTTGCCGAACTGGGTCAACTGGAAATGGGAATTGAACGAACAGGGCACTGCCTGGACGAAAGTACCCTATCAGCCGGGCAACCTGGTATGGAAGGCCGCGACTGATAACAAACTAACTTGGGGCAGCTATGCCGATGCCGTCGCCAATGTCGAGGCCGGCAAGGCGGACGGCATCGGCTTCGTTTTATTCGAAACCAACATCTGTGCGTTCGACATCGATGATTGTCGCGATCTGATCACCGGCGCGATCGATCCGATCGCCGTCGAGCTGATCAAGCGCTGCGGCGTCACCTATGCCGAGGAAACCGTTTCGGGCACCGGGCTGCGCATCATCGGCCGCGGCGGCACCAAATACGTCAACCGCAAACAGAAGATCGGCGGCAGCGCGGTCTCGATCGAGAGTTATCGGTATTGTCCGAGATACATCACGATCTCCGGAATGACGCTCGGCGGCGTCAGGCCGAACCTACCTGATCTCGGCAACATCGATGCCGTGATCACCGAGGTCGTCGCCGAGCTGGATTTAAGTAACGGTGCCGCAGCGAACTCCAACACCACAAACGGGCTACCGCCGACCGGCGATCGCCTCGATGACGAAGCCCATGTCGATGACGACGGCAAGATCAATCCTTTTTTGGAAGCCTCGCTGCCGACCGAGCTGCTGGAGCTGGTTCACGATGGCGTTCCGGTAGGCGACCGCTCGGATCAGTTCTTTCATGTGGTGCAATGGCTGAAGGACTGCGACTGGTCGCTCGCCGATATCGTCGCGCTGTTGAACACATATCCTGACGGCATCGCGAGCAAATACGCCGCCGACAATCGGGTCGCGGCCGAAGCGCTTCGCGCTTTCGGCAAGCCAAACAGGCCAAAGCCCGACAACACCACACACCAGGCCAAGCCGGACGATGCCTCGACCCAGCAGGCCAAGGCCGTACCGAAGCTGATTCTGTCGAGCGAGGAGTTCACACGGGATTTCGTGCCGCCGGATTACCTGTGGGACGGCATTCTGCTGCGCGGCTTTGTCTATTCACTGACCGCGCGGACCGGTGACGGCAAGACCGCGATCATGCTGGCACTGACCGCGGCGATCGCCCGCGTCAAGTTATTCACCAGCCATGACATCATGCGGGGCAAGGCGGACTTTTCTGGCCGCTATGTTGAGTCGGGCCGGGTGTTGTATTTTGCCGGCGAAAATCCCGACGATATCCGGATGCGCTGGATCGCGATGGCCGAACATCTCAACTTCGACGCCGACGCCATCGACGTGCACTTCATTGCCGGCACTTTCAATATCAAGAAGCTGGAGGCGCGAATTCGAATACAAGGCCGACCACACCGGCGGCCCGGCGAAGCAGGTTACCGATCCCATGTACAAACATGAATCACGCGAAGTTCTTTCCGGCAGGATTCAATGGTGTTCCGGGCGATCCCCAGTTGATCGTATCGTCGTGGTGGGGACCACAACCTGCTGCTCTGTCTGGGGGTTATCAACTTGCGAAGTTGCCGATCAAGAAATTCATCAACGGCTGATTAGAGTCCGCGATCGCTGCCGGCAACCCGAGTTGCCGACCAAATGCCGATCTGTGTGCAGTCCATCGCGCCGTCCGCGCGCTGAAAGTGAAGACCTATCGCGAGGTCTGTGCTAACGTCGCGCCAACTGGTTCGCCAGAAAGGCGCACTGAAAATGCCGCGTCGAGAGGACATAGTCCGAGGCATGCCCATGACCGGCGCTGGCCATCCGGCCGCCGCTGACCCGCGCAAGGCCGCGATCAAAAAAGGTTCGTACCTGGTCGGCGATCCGCGGCCGGGAGCCATCAAGCGCGCGCCGCTGCCGCCTGAATTCGAAAGTTTTCGAAGTGCTTGCGATGAGGCCGACAGGTTGGCGACTTCCGGCGTGGATGAGATCAAGCGACGCTTGGCGCGAGCGGAACAAATGCTCAATGAACTCCGCGCGGCGGCGAGGCGGCGATGAGCGCGCTCGTCTTAAATGCCCAGATGAGTCGCCTGATGCGGCAGCACGATCAGACGCTGGTAACGCCCGAACTCGTACCGCTGGCACCGGCGGTTGATCATCCTCAAATTCTCGAAGGCCGCGCCAGCACGCTCGATCTCGATTGCGAGAAAATCAAGTTCGCACCGTTCGCCTTTGGCGCGCTTTCCTCTGGCTATCCGCCCTTGCTGCACGAGCATGATCATTCGCTGATTGCCGGTCACATCGAACGGCTTGAATACAATGCCGAGGGCGAGTTGCTGATCGCCGCCTATGTCACTCTGGACCAGGCCAGACGGTGTGGCGGATTTTCGGTCGGGGCCAAGGTGGTTCGCTTTGAGCTATGCGATGTCGAGAGTCCGGATTTCTACGCGCTGATTCTCAAAGCAGTGCTGACCGATGTGAGTCTGACGAGCCGCCCGGTGAACCGGCACGCGACCGTCTTGCATCGCTCGCGCCCGTCGCCGGCATCGGCGTTTCGCGCTGAAAAAGCCCATTGGCACGACCTCATGATTAAGCGCGTCGAGCTTGTTCGCCAACTCGCCGGCCACCTGCAACATGCAATTCACAAGGAGGCCCAAACATGAGCATTCGCGTGGCGGAAATCCGCAAGGCGGCCTGGCACTACCTCACGCCGGAAGTTGCCAGCGCGGTCGGCCTGACACTCGGCGAGCTTCAAGGTTTCGCCGCCGGCAGCTTTCACCCGACCGCCGAACAGATCGCACGGCTCGCCAACCGCATGGGGATCAACCGATGATGAATCTATTTTCAAAACCCGCTATGGCCGAGCCGACCGTCACCGGGGTCGATGTGCTACGCGCGACCGTGAAGGCGCGTAATCGAAGCCCGCACGCGATGAGCTTAATCGCCCGCGAAATTGACGGCGTCAGCGCCAGCACCTTGGAAGATTTTGCCGCCGGCAAGGCCGATCTCAGCGTTGCGACGCTGAAGGCCCTCACGAAACTTTTCTATCCGAACGCGGAATATGATGAGGAGTTGAATTTGCTGCGATCGCTCGCGAAGGAAGCGAAGCCGATAGGCATTAAGCCGCCGGCCTACAACCCCGAGCGGCATTCGCCGCACCACCCACCGGCGGCCCCACGGACGAGAGGCGCCGCCACCATCGCATCCGTCAAGCCAGCGCCACCGGCCAAGCCTACCGGAAGACCGGGCTGGGCCAAGGGGTGGTGAAGCACAAATAGGGGCTTTTTATGCCGTCGGCGCGTTGCATGTGAGTGAAGATATTTTTGGGCTGCAACGAGAGCCTGCATCCATTTGCCGCAGATTGTCGTCGATGGGCAGAGGTTCGATTCAGGTTAACCTATTGGTAAGCGCTCCTTCTGCGCTTACCGTGAAAGACTTCTCGAGAAAAGCACGCAAATCGCGTGCTTGATACGACTTTAGGTCGAACTCTCAAGAACCCCGTCAAATTGTCCGTTGTTGCTGTACCGGGCCAGCTCGGCACTCTCGCAATCAGCCGATGCTCAGGCCTATTTTGTTCAGCCGGTTGGCGGACTAAGGCCGGCCTTGGAAGTGTCCTCTACCCATCGGAGTGAGGAGCGTGGCTTCTAAATGGGCAAGTAAACAGTGGAGAAAGGCGATGAAGCAGGTGACTCTGAGAACAGTTGCAATCGCAGCTTCGACCTTCGCGGGTACGGCACTACTCTCCTTCGGCTGGTCGGAACAAAGCGGAGTTTCGCTATCGGTCGAGAGCGCCCAAGCGAGGGTCGGTCGCCCACTCACTCCCGTGAGTGTTGCGGGAGTTGCGCGCCGGCAGGATCGGCGCGCCTACCGCGCCGGTGTCGTCGGTGCCGGTGTTGCAGGTGCCGCGGCGGTCGGCACGGCTGCCGCAGTGGCTGCCACCTCGCCCAACTTGGGCTGGGGAAGTGGCCCTTACTACGGAGGTGGAGTGAGGGCAGGTTACTATGGCGATAGTTACGCTGCTGCTCAGTCCGACCCACACTATGGCAAGCCGCACTACGTGGTCAGGGCTTACACTGGAGCGTCCCCCTACTACGGCCATTCAGGCTGGGCTCATTACAAGTCCCGCAACGGCATCGGTTGCGACCCCGGCGGTACCGTCAAATTCGGCGACGGTCTCACGCACGTTTGCCAGTAGCGTAAAAGAGCGAGAGGCCGTCGGAAAGAGCGGCCTCTCGCTCCCATCGCAACCCGTTAAGCCAGCGCCGCCAGCTAAGCCCGCCGGTTCGGCCCGGCTGGGCCAACGGCTGGTGAGGCATAACTAATTAACAAAGGACTTAACCCCCTGGCAGAAACGGCAGTTGCCGAGACCACCAAACCCAGCAAGATCCCGATCAGCTCGGGGACAAATTAATCGACGGCGCGACGATCCGATCGTCGACCTTTGCGAGCTTCGCCGCAGGCGGCCTTTCTTTGTGTGCGGCACCCCATCGATTTCCGGTGCAAAGATCACCGTGTTTCCGCGCCATAACCTTGCCAAGATTGATGCGCCGGAGGAACATCGAGAAAAATACCCGCCAAAGGTAAAAGACGGCGACCCTTCGATAAAATCCAAGTCGAGTACGAAGTCAGCCAATTCGCATCGGATGTTGGGAAGGTAATGTTTGGCAGCCACCAGGGAAGCGAGTGGCAATGTCCCTACAATTCCATCGGGCCGTCGAGGACATGGAAATATGGAGCGCAAGCGGCGACGGCTATTCGTTCGTGATCAGCTTCGCAAGTCCCACCGGACCCGGCTTTCACGGAAGTACCGGCTTTGTGGCGTCCTGGCGTTCGCTTTACCCGAGCCGTGGCGCGATCAGGATAGCCGGCTCGCCGTTCAAAACCTTCGCAGAGACCGAGGACGCCTGCAATACCATGTTGAAATACCTGACGAACGAAGACTAATGCGCGACAGAACGAAAGAACAGCACAGCCAGGCGCGCCTGATCGCGCTTGGCACGGCGCGTGCAGCAGCTACGCCCTATCGCCGCATCAAGCCACGAATCACGCCGAGTAAAAACCACATCGTTTTCGGATAACGCCGCGCCAACAGTGCGTAGACCCGGATGATCCCGACGATTGCTGCAATCAGCAAGATCGGCCATTTGGCGAAGTACATCACGACAGCGGTCGCGATCAGCCACGCAAACAACGGCCAACTGTTTCGAAAGGTCGGCGCGCCATTTCCCTTTTTCGTCATGCTCCGCCCCGTTGAATTCGCTGGCAAGTCGGCGACGCTGGAGGAACGCGTAGGCGATCATTGTCATGAGTGCGTAACGATGAAGGCCTTCGCACCGGCACCTTCTCGACGACACTTCCTGGAGCTGCTAGACAGTAGATGGACAACCAGCAAGCGAGGAAGGGTAGAATGATGAAACGATCATACTTTGCCTTGATTGCAGCGCTCGCGTCAGCATGGGCGGTAGAGCCGGTAGTGGCACAAGATCGAATCTATAACGAGCCGAGATGGTTTGATGATCGCCTGGATTGGTGCCTAGATCCAGGAACGAATTGCGGAAAGCCGGCTGCTGACGCCTTCTGCAATCGGCGACGCTTTACCGGCGCAATAGACTTTAGAATTGCCGAGAACATCAGCCGGACGCGAATTATGAGCACGAACAAAACGTGCAACAATCCTGGTTGCGATGGCTTCCAATACATCAAGTGCACCGCCCCAATCCCCCACGATAGGGTTTTTGCTAACCCCGATGTGGGAGGCAATCGCCTGGATTGGTGCCTAAATTGGGCCGCGGACTGCGGCAAGCCTGCTGCTGATGCTTATTGCAAAAAGAAGCATTTCAGTAAAGGCTCCTTTGCGTTCGCAATAGACGCGCAACCTGGTGGCAAGACCCAAGTGATCAGCTCGGGCCGGGTTTGCGAGGGACCCTCGTGTACTGGTTTTCAGCAGATCATCTGCAAACCAAACCCGCGACATTACGAGCAATTATATCCGCGTCGCAAATGAGCTGTGACAGCGACGGCGATCGGCGGCCCCGACGGGCCGGCATAGCTGACCTTTGGCGCGCCGATGGCGCGTGGCTTCTCTCGGGTTGGCATCGGCACCAAGCGGCGATTACGCGCCATTCTGGCTTTCTCCGTCTTGATAGACATCGATCAGCTCTTGTGCCGTGTGTACTGAAAAGCGGCTTTCGTCGCAGACCGAGCGCAACTCGGCCCATTCGACCGCCGCCTGCTTGCGGGCGAAGGCGGCGACGATGCGGTGATCGCGCCGCACGATGAACGGCAAGTTGTCGACGACATCGTCGACCGGGATCAGCTCCCTACCGGTTGGGGTAATGCGTTTAAACATGTCATCCTCCGATAATCAGTCGCGAGTCATCGGCTGCGGCAGGTACTGTGAGTGGTGCCCGTGATGTTCGTATACGACGAGCACTTGGTCACCTTGGTCTTGCTCCGGTGACCGGAGCAGGCGTCGGCGATCGTGGGTGCCAGCATGGCGAGGACAAGGGCAAAAGCGATGACGTTGAGAATATGTTTCATGATTGAAATCCCTTCGAATAGAGCTTGAGTTCAATACCTCCGTTGGCGCACTATGCGCTGCATATTACACATAGCATATGATCGTCGGCCTCAATCATTGACGGAGTGTCGCAGCGATGCCGCCGAAGAACCGCATCCTCAGCCATCCCGGCAAAATCTTGGCCGAGGAATTCCTCAAGCCGCTCGGCCTGTCCGCCAATGCGCTGGCGCTGGCGCTACGCGTGCCGGCCAACCGCATCACGGGAATCATCAACGGCCAGCGCGCGGTTTCCGCCGACACCGCGCTGCGGCTGGCGCGCTATTTCGGAACATCACCGGAGCTTTGGATCACCATGCAGGCCGGCCATGATCTGTCGAAGGCGAGAGCGGAAATCGGCAAGCAGATCATGTCAGAGGTCCGGCCGCACGGCTGCTGGATGAGGTCCGAGCCGACGCGGCGGAGGGGAGGCTTCCTATGATCCTATTCAGGATAGTCTTCGCAGTAACCGCAATCTTGCTAGCCACGGATGCGTTCGCGGAGCCAGGGATGTGGATCGGGACAGCCCCATTTTGCTCCGCGTCGCCAGCAGACTGCACTGATCTGGGGATGACGTACGTGAAGAGTGATTCAAATGGGGACGGTGGTAAATGCTGGACTGGAACGAAAGTGTATTGTTCAGGCTACCCCACCCCTGAAATTGCATTCATGGGTTATGATGCTTGTGACGGTTTTCGATGTCATCGAACGATGTGCGGTAGCAATCCCAGTCCGGGTCCGAGGGTAATCGCAAGCAAGTCTTGGTACTTCTGTCCTGCCTGCGGCAGTACAAATTTTAGAACGATGATGAGATTGAACAAAGTTCCAAACGCACAGATTGCGCGCGGTTGTCCGTGGCGATATTTCTAGGTTCGCGCGAACGGAGAGTTTGGGCGGACCTAAAGCGCGGTCGGAGTCTGGGGAGAGGTGCCCTTCGCGCAGATCAGATTAATCGGGACGTGTTGGGAGGCGCTTGTGACGCGGGGGGCGCCGTCGTCGAAAGTGTGGCTTCGGATGGTTTCGAGCAAAAGGAAAAACTTCTCTGCAAGCATGGAGGTTCTCCGGTCACAAACGATGTCGCCAACAATCATCGCAAGCTAAGCTGCAAGAGGGTGGGTACTTGTGATCCGGATCAAGGTTCGAATGCCGTTTCTGACTGGGTTAATAAAGAATAAACGCCGTAGCACTCGCCGGCCATTGCCAAGCAAAGCGCGACGGCGCGAATTATTGCTCGGTGGTGTGACCCGTGAAGTTCGCACCGTTTCAGCCCAATTGCTGCTTGCTACTCTCACCCGCCGCCGATATCCCGAACGTCCGGACTGCTGGCACGTCTATTACGGCGACGTGCGCGCTGGCACGATCGCAATTCGCTCTGGCGTGCCGTTCGATGTCGATCAGTGGCAGTGGAGCTGCGGCTTCTATCCGGCTTCACACCGCGGGGTAGCGATGGACGGCACCGCGGTTGACTTCGACCAGGCCCGCGCAGAATTCGAGACCGCGTGGCGGGCGATACAGCCCAAGATCAACGAGGCCGACTACCAAGAGCACCGGCGCCAGCGCGCTAGGACGGCCTGGAAATATGCCATGGATGAAGCGGGAGCCAAGCTTCCGACTGAGATGGCGAGCGGCCTGTCGAAATGCTTCTGCGGTACTGAGATCACGATCAAAGACGCGCCCAATCACGTGCGTCGCGCTCATATGTGCATGGCATAGCATGGACGAGGATCAATCCGACGGCCTCGGGGACATCGAGGAGATGATCAAGGTTCGCATGGGGCCGGGCAGATACTCAAACCTATTCCTCAGGCAGCTGTATCTTGGTTGGATCACCAGGCGGCTGCACGTCCCCATGATTTTGGACGAGGTAGCCCTGCTAGAAGAAACGGAAGGCATCAGGCGTTCGATCATGCAGCGCGAAACCGAGTTCTTAAGGCCTCCACTGCACGGGCTGTGGCATAAGCACTTCATGCAGCCCTCCTTTATTTGGAAGAACCTTGAGTTGTACTGGAAGGAGCGGCTTGAGGAACTTCGGCAACAGAACCTACCTCCCGAACAAGTGAGACATCATATGATGATCGAAGGGTACTCGCGACGCACTGGAAATGCGCCGCCCGAAGAGAAGCAAGAGCCCGAAGCAACAGGCGAATGGATTGTGTTTGCGAAGCACGAGGGCCGAAACTACTATCTTACGCTGGGCCGTCATCGCAGAGATAAGGCGGTTTGGAATCTTTGTCGGCACAGCGCAGACGAATTTCCCGAGCTAGGGATTTTAAGACGGTGACGTGGTGCAAAACAGCCCGCCGCGCCTAGCTAATTAAACTCACTCCGCCTTTTCGCTGAACGTGGCTCGGAACGGATGACCGGGATAGACCCCGACGATGCGAAGCTCGCGCGAGAAGAATTTCAGTTCCTCCAGCGCGAAGGCGAGGTTCCTGTCGTCGGGGTGGCCGTCGACATCGGCATAGAATTGCGTGGCGAAGAAATTGCCGTCGACCATGTAGCTTTCGAGCTTGGTCATGTTGACGCCATTGGTGGCGAAGCCGCCTATCGCCTTGTAGAGAGCGGCGGGCAGGTTGCGGACCCGGAACACAAAAGTGGTGACCAGCGGTCCCGATCCTTGGGCAGCCCATTTGGCTTCCCGCGCCAGCACCACAAAGCGGGTGGTGTTGTGGGTCTCGTCCTCGACGTCCTCGACCAGGATATCGAGGCCGTAGATTTCCGCCGCCAGCTTCGAGGCGATCGCGGCGACGGCCTTGTCGCCGCGCTCGGCGACATCGCGCGCGCTGCCTGCGGTGTCGGCCGCGACGATCGGCTTGACGCCGAGCTTGCGGATGATGCGCCGGCACTGGCCCAGCGCGTGGATATGGCTCTCGACGGTCTTGATGTCGGTGAGTTTTGCTCCGCGCACCGCCATCAATTGATGCCGGACCGGCAAGAACCATTCGCCGACGATGAACAGGCCGGAAGCTGGCAACAGATGATGAATGTCGGCGACGCGGCCGGCGACCGAATTCTCGATCGGGATCATACCGAGATCCGCTTCGCCCGAGGAGATCGCGGCCAGCGCGTCCTCGAAGGTCGCGCACGGCAACGACTCGGCATCCGGATAGGCCTCGGCGATGGCGATATGGGAATGGGCGCCCGGCTCGCCCTGGAATGCGATTTTCAGGCTTTTTGTCATGGGGTTTGTCATGTGGCGTCTTGTATCAGTCGCCTACGGGCGGTTTCAAGGTCGGCCGGGTGTCGACGCCGCGTGGCAACGTCTCCACCACGGTGACGTCGATCCGCATCCCGGCCTCGATCGCGCGACGGCGAGGCCGTGTTGCTCGGCGTCGATGGCGTTTCCGACTTCGACGGCCTGCATTCCCGCCAGCACGATGACGAAGTCCAGCTTTACGCCTTCGATATCCTGACGCTCGATGGCGAGGACATCCGCCGGCTGCCGCTGAGCATGCGGAAGACCAACCTTGCCCGGCTGCTGGCGCGACGGCCCGATGGCATCTTTACTGCCCCGTTTGAGCAGGGCGAGATCGGCCCAGACCTATTCCGCAAGGCGTGCGAGTTCGGGCTTGAGGGGATTGTTTCAAAGCATCGCGAGCGTGCCTACCGGCCCGGCACATCGCCCAACTGGGTCAAGGTGAAGAATCCGAAATATCCGGCCTTCAGTCGTGTGGCTGGATCAATTCGCTTGAGTGCTCGATACCCAGCCAGCCGCCGGCGGCATTCACGCCGCGCGAATGTCGGATTTCACGGCCGTGGCGGAATTGTAACACCTGACCGCGTCACCGGCGCTGACGGCAAGGGCCCTTCGAATCTCGGCTGCACAATCGCCAATCAACGATCCGCGGTTAATTGCGCCGTTTGGCGTCCACCGTTTATCGCTTTGAGTTGATTTACGTATTCTTCAGGCAGCAACAAGTGGAACGGAGCCTTCAGGCCCATGAAACTGGCAATTTCGCCTATGAAAAAAGTGCAGTTCGTTGTTTCGGCGTTCCAGAGCGGCGAGGTCGCCTGAAGATGCTTGATGTACGCGAACACCTTCTTGGCGTCTTCCTCATTCAGGTAAACGCGATAGCTGGCCGTTAAATATTGTTCGTCCAGGTCACCGTAGCTTGCCCCTGTCCCAGAGGGCACATACGTGAGATGCCCCAACATGTAGGGCAGCTCGTCGCCTTCTGGCCACAGGCCGGCAACTTCAACCTGCTTTTCGCTCGTCTTACCGAACCAGACGAACGCATGGCCGTAAGTCGCCGCCGTGCGGGCACGAAAATCCACGTAGTAGGGTCCCTGGGCTGCCGTGCCGGATTGAGATCGTCGAACCGGTTTCACGGTTGCCGCGGCACTCGGCGTAACGGCCGCCGTTGTCATGGCAGGCTTCACCGACGGTTTGTGCGAAATGTCCTGTTGCGAGGACTGCTGATCGGCTCGCGCCGCAAGTTGCTGAGCGCTGCCACTCCCAATTCCGAGGCCCAGGGAGGCCGCGATCACACTGATTCCAACAAGAAAATGCAGACTAGGTTGTTTCCGATTCGCTTTTGCCACGCTCAAACCCTCATAGAGGCAAGACAGCCAACGACACGTGTAGAGTGCGGTCGCGCGGCTTGGCAAGATCAAACGCGATTGGCATACCTATCCGCTAGAACAATAAAAAGAGAGCGGGCAGGATGACAAAGCCAATCATCGAAGAAGTCGAGCTGAGCGGCACCGTAATGGCGCAATTCGACGGCAGCTACACGGTCACTTTCCGCATCGCGGGATTAACGCAAGACGACGCCAACGCCATTTCCGAATTGCTCCGGACGCCGATCAGTCAGGCGGTCGTCCAGGTGCTGATCAAGCGCGGACAGAGCCTGTCACCAGAAGGGCCGCCCCGTAGGCTCCACTAGGCAGCCTCTGCCAAACTCTATTCCCTGTAACGCGTTGTGGACGCGGCTTCAGGGCGTTCGTTAAATGTGTTTGGGGGCTTTGATCCTAGGTCGAACGATGCGCCGGCATCGAGATCGAGTACAGAAATGGCGGACGATTTTTCGTCCGCTGCATAGCGCTGATTCGCGGTGTTATAACGAAGCAGTCAGGCCGGGTTTTTTCAACTGAACCACCTTCTTGGGATCAAGCCATCCATCGATCCGGTCCGCCCAATGCTGCATCAACTTTGTGCGCGGACCGATCAGGGCCAGTGGCCCGTGCCGCTTGTAGATTGCCTTCACCGTCGAACTTTCGAGATGCGCTAATTGCAACTCGATCACATCGCTATCCCACGATTTGGTTTCTTTGTTCTCCTCGTGATGGCAGAGGGTCGAGAACGTGGTGCGAAAACCATGAGCGCAATGTTCACCCTTGGTGTCGATGCCGAGCGCACGTAGACGGGCGTTGAGTGTCTTGTTCGAGAGCGGTTCATCGTTGGCGCATGCGAACACATAGCGCCGATTGCCGGTGATTTTCTGCACGCGTTTGAGGATGGCGATCGCTTGTCGTGACAGCGGCACGACGTGGTCCCAGCCGGTTTTCATCTTGGCGGCCGGAATGGTCCAGCGCTCGGCATCCCAATCGACCTCACGCCACTCCATGCTATGGATCATGCCGGGGCGGGGGATGGTTAAGGCGTCGAGCCGAAGCGCATGACCAACCACGTCGCCGAATGGTACTCTTTCGCGTTGCTGATGGATCAGCTTGAAAAGTCGAACCACGTCCTCTGCTTCGGTGACGCCGGGCCGCGGTGTCGAGACTTTGACGGTGAGTTACTTCTTGATGGCGCGGAACGGATTGTAACCGTCGCCTTCAACGTCTGCCCAATCGCAGACCTGCTCGCCAATGCTGCGGACCCGGTCGCGGGTTTCCAGTTTACCCTCGGCTTGCATCGATCGAAAGAAGGCCAGCACATCGGGCCGCTTGATGTCTTTCCGATAAAGCTTGCCGAAACGATCCTTCAAATAATCGGCCCATAGTGCGTGCAGCGTGTTGGTATTGGCGCTGCGCAATGTGACAAGCCTGCCGCGCCTGATTTTTTCGGATTTTTTTTCTGCGAGCCAACCATCGATGTCCTCACCGAAGGGGCGTTCAGCGGCCTGACGATGTCGTGCGAATTGCTTTTCGATCGAGGGATCGACTGGTGGATTTTGGGCGAGCTTGGCCTTCGCAACATCGCGCTTCTGGCGCGCAGTGGCGAGTGAGACGCCGCCATCGTTGTCGTTGCCGTAGGCTCCGATCGAATAGGTCTTCTGCCGGCCGTGAAAGCGGTAGGCCATCTGCCAGAGCTTGGCGGCAGCCTTGCCAGCATTGTCCAGGTCCGGCTTGACGAGCAGGTAGAGACCCCCGCCTGTGGTGTCGGAAATTTTGGCTGGTGTCCAAGTGCCGTTCTTAAATTTCGGTTTGGCGGCGCGACAATCGACATCGTTTCTGATCTCGGTGACGCCGTCCTCGTCATATTTTTTGCGTGCCATCCTGGTTCTGTTACTCCCTTCGTAATGAAATGAACTGCTCTCTCGATACCAACACCGATACCAACAAACCGGGCGACTGGATGCGAACGAGAACAAACAGGGTCGAACAGTCATTGTACGAGAAGTGCCTGCGGTGCTAGGGGTTCTGCATAGTTCGCGAACGCTCGCGGACGTTTTAGAACGGGTTCGAACACCTACAAATTTTACCTCCGACGTAATGGAATGGGCGAAATCTGCATGGTAGCTTTTCTGCCATGAACGCTCAGTCCGCCACGGCGCGAGCCGACCGAACCCAGCCCGTCCATATCGGCGATCACTTACGCGAATGGCGGCAGCGTCGCCATCTCAGCCAGCTTGATCTCGCCGGTGACGCCGAGATATCCGCGCGCCATTTAAGCTTTGTGGAAACCGGCCGCGCCGCGCCGTCGCGCGATATGGTGCTGAAGCTCGCCGAGCGGCTCGAGGTACCCCTGCGCGAGCGCAACGTGCTGCTGGTCGCGGCCGGGTTCGCGCCGGCGTTTCCGCAGCGCTCGCTCGACGACCCCGCGCTGAAATCGGCGCGGCAGGCGATCGATCTCGTATTACGAGCGCATGAACCCAATCCGGCGCTGGCGGTCGACCGGCACTGGAATCTGGTGGCGGCCAACCGCATGGTGACACCGTTGCTTGCAGGCGTGCCGTCGCGCCTGCTCGAGCCGCCCGTCAATGTGCTGCGCTTGAGCTTTCACCCGGAGGCGCTGGCCGCGCGCACCGTCAATCTCGCTGAATGGTGCGGGCATCTGCTGGAACGATTGCATCGCCAGTGCGAGACGTCAGCCGATCCCGAACTGATAAAACTCTATCACGAGCTCAAAGCCTATCCGATGCCGGCGCGGTCGATGCCGCTTGCGGCCGACAACGTCGCGATACCGTTCAAGCTGCGGCTCGCAGGCGAGGTGCTGAGCTTTTTCTCCACCACCATGGTGTTCGGGACGCCGGTCGATATCACGCTGTCGGAGCTGGCGCTGGAGACCTTCTTCCCGGCGGACGAGCTGACCGCTGCACGCATGCGCGACATGGCGGAGACGCTGAGTTAGGTCCCTTGCCCGGGTTGGCTTTGCCGTTTATCTCTGGGGCGTCTCACGGGAGGACGTCGCCATGAGCACCCTAAAGCCGCTGAAGATCGACATCGTTTCCGATGTAGTCTGCCCCTGGTGCTACATCGGCAAGCGCCGGATCGAAAACGCGCTGGCACTGGTGCCCGACGTCCCCGTGGAAGTTCGCTGGCGGCCTTTCTTTCTCAATTCATGGGTGCCGCGCGAGGGCATCAGCCGCGACGAATATTTGACCGCGAAATTCGGCTCGCCCGAGGCCTATAAGGGCATGTCCGGCCGCGTGGTCGAGGCCGCCGCCGGCGAGGGTCTGCTGTACCGGCCGGAGGTGGTGAAACGCCAGCCCAACACGATTGACTGCCACCGCCTGATCCATTGGGCCGAGGCGGTCGGCAAGTCCGCCGAGATGAAGCAACGGCTGATGGAATTGTACTTCCGCGACGGCGGCGATCTCACCGACACCGATGTGCTGGTGCAGGCGGCCGCCGATTGCGGGCTCGATGCCGACGATGTGCGGCGGCGGCTGGCAACCGACCAGGACGTGGCGCTGATTTCGGGCCAGGCCCAGGAGGCTTCCGACAAGGGCATCTCCGGCGTGCCGACCTTCGTGTTCGCGCAGAAATACGCGGTGTCCGGCGCGCAGCCGGCCGAGCAACTCGCCCGCGCCATTCGGCAGGTATCGGAGGAAGTGAACGCGCCAGCCGCCGGGTAATCGCAAATCCGGCGCTTTCCTGCGGCTTGCTTTCAAGCCTTGAACTGTCCTGAGCTCAAACATCAACAAAAAACCTCAACAACAAATCTGGGAAATCCTGATGCTCTATGAATTGCGAACCTACACCGTGAAGCCCGGCAGCCTTGGCGACATGGTGAAAGCGGCGAGCACCGTGTCGCGCGAGATCCGCGGGGATGAGTACGGCAAGCTGGTGGGTTATTGGTCGACCGAGATCGGTCCGCTCAATCAGGTCATGCATATGTGGAGCTACAGCGACTTCACCGAGCGCGCGCGGTTGCGCGCCGAACTCGCGAAAAATTCGCGCTGGACCGGCGAGTACATCCCGCTGATCCGTCCCTTGTTGGTGCGTCAGGACATCCGCCTGCTCAACGCACTGCGGGAGCCCGTTGCCCCGGCATCGACTGGCAACGTCTACGAATTCCGCAACTATCGGGCCAAGCCGGGTGGTGCGGTCAAGCAGTGGCTTGATGCGTTCACCGTGGCGCTGCCGGCGCGCGAGAAATATTCCAAGATCGTCGGGCTGTGGCAGACCGAAGCGGGCCAACCCAATGAAGTGTGCCACCTCTGGGCCTATCCCAGCCTGAACGCGCGCGCCGAGGCCCGCGGCAACGCGCTCAAGGATCCCGCGTGGCAGGAGTTCCTCGGCAAGGGCACCCCGCTGCTCGACGAGATGCACTCGACCATCATGCTGCCGGCGCCGCACTCGCCCTTAAAATAACGCCCAAGGAGAGTGAAGGCTTAGGTGAAGCCGGCGCGGGACGGCATTCGCGCCGGTCAGTGCTGGCGTCGCCTGATCAACTGAACCGCGCGGCGCGCCGGTTCGCGCGCCAGGTTGCGCAAGGCCAGGGCGCCGCGGATTATCGCGGCGACCGGATCGTGCCGCCGCAGCGGGATCAGCACGTCGCCGATCGAGAGGCGCCCGCGCCAGATCGGGTTGATCATGGGATGGTCCGGGCTTGCGGTGGAATCGGCGCTTGCGATTGTAGGGTCGGCGCACAGGTGCCGGGTCAGGTCCAGCGTTAGCTGCACCCCCGGCGAAAACTTGGAAAAGCGTTCGTCGACGCCGATCTTGAAGTAGAATGCGCGGTCCTGATGCCGCAGCACGATCCCGGCGGCGACTGGCGCCTCGCCTGCGCGCAGCGTGACGACCTCGCACTGGCCGGTAGCCGCGAGCGCAACCGTCGCGCGCCGGATGAAGGCGGCATCGCCTTCATTCTGCACCAACGCGGTGCCGCGCCCGCCTTTCCAGCCGCCGGCCTCCAGCGCCAGGAAGATTTCGAGCGCGGCGGCGACGGCATTGGGCGCGCGCGCTACCTCGAACCGAACGGCGCCGTGCTCGGCCAGGCGATGACGCTGGCGGCGCAATTCCTTCAGCTTCTTGGCGCCGAGCCCATCGCGCAGCACGTCATCGGCGTCGCGCGTCGCGTCAAGCTCGGCGCGTTGATAGGATTGCAGCACGTGCGGACGCATGCCGCCTTGCCGCAAGGCGTTGGCGAAGGCCTTCATGGCCGCGCCGTCAAGCGACATGTCGCGCAGCACCAGCGCATGGGCCCCGGCCTGTTGAGCCTCCTGCATCAACTGTGCGACGGCCGCATCGGCCATGTCACGGTCGAGCGGCGGCGTGCAAAGCGTGCCGTAAGGATGGGCACTCACCAGCGCGGGCAGCGGGATCCGGTAGGCGCGCCACAGCGAGACGACCGGGATCAGGCCGATCAGTCGCGTGGCATTCCTCCCAGGCGATGATGCGTCGTCCCACGCGCTCAGCGCCGAGGCGGCGGTACGGCCCTGCGCTGAGGCGTTGACGGCCAATTCCCATCCGGGAAGGTAATAGCCGTTCGGCTCGATCGCGCGTTCGCTGAGGTCGCGCCACGGGCGCACGGCAACAGTGCTCAGCCGGATCAGCGGCTCGCCCGAAGGGGATGCGGTACCCGTTCGCGCGCGCACATCCGCGACATCCTTGACCGATGCGCGCCGGACGTTCGCTATATCCACGATCTCGGCCACGTCCCCTTGATCCCCTTCGCGCTGGAGCAAGAAGCGGCGCACTCATGCGCGGCTTCCGCCACGGCATTACCGGGACAGGCTAGCGGAAAGGTTGGAAAATCCCGTTGGCGCCGGGATTCAATTTGAGCGGTAATGTTAACGCGGTGTTTATGCTGTGCTCGGCGCCAGATGGCCGAAATAGGCGCGCTCGAGCCGGTGCGGCAGGTCGCTCTCGCTGGTCGGCGCTTCCAGGACGATCTGTCCCTGCACCAGCGCATAGACCCGGTCGGCGGTCCTGAGCGCCTTTTCCAGGAGCTGCTCGACCAGCAACACCGCGGTGCCTTGGTCGCGCAGGCGGCCGATCACGTCGAGCACGCGGTCGACCAGCACCGGCGACAATCCGGCCGATGGCTCGTCCAGCATCAAGAGGCGCGGGCGGCGCACCAGTCCCTGCGCCACGGTCAGCATCTGCTGCTGGCCGCCGCTGAGCGCGCCGCCGCGCTCATGGCGCTTGGCGGCGATCTCGGGGAAGAACGACAAGGCTTCCTCGACCCGCGTCATCCGCTCGCTGCGCGGCAGATCGTAGCCCGCCAGCAACAAATTGTCGGTGACGGAAATCTGCGTGAACACGCGGTGACCTTCGATCACATGGACGAGGCCGGCGCGCGCGGTCTCGCGCGGGCTGGCGTTGGTGATGTCATGGCCGCCGAAACGAACATATCCGGCCGTGACCGGGAGCAGTCCCGACATCGCACGCAGCATGGTGCTCTTGCCGGCGCCGTTGGGGCCGAGCAGCGCCACGACCTCGCCCGCAGCGATCTGGAAGTCGATGCCGTGCAGCACGCGGATCTTGCCGTAGCCGGACTCGAGCGCGCCGACGGAGAGCAGGGGTTCAGGCGCCGAGATAAGCACTGACCACCTCCTTGTGTGTGCGGATCTCCGCCGGAGTTCCGGCGGCGAGGATGCGGCCGAGATTAAGCACCGTGATCTCGTCACAGATCGCAAAGATCAGATCGGCATGATGCTCCACCAACAATACGCCGGTGCCGCGCCGGGCGATCGCCTTGATCAACCCGGCCAGGCGCTCGATCTCGTCGCCCGAGAGGCCCGCGGCGGGCTCGTCGAGCAGCAGGAAATCGGGATCGAGCATCAGCGCGCGCGCGATTTCGATGAAGCGCAATTCGCTGTGCTGCAGCCGGTCGGCGCGGACATCGGCCAGCGCTTCCAGCCCGACCACGCCGAGCATGCCGCGGGCTTTCGCCGCCAGCATGCGCTCGTCGCGCTGGTTTCGCGGCAGCGCCAGCATCGCCTCGATGAATGTGGCCTGACCCTCGGTGGTGCCGCCGATCATCACGTTCTGCAGCACCGAGGCCTCGCCGATCACGCGCGGCGTCTGGAACGTGCGCGCAATGCCCTTGCCGGCGCGCAACGCCGGCATGCCCGGCGGCAGGATGTCGTCGCCCAATTTCATCGTGCCGCCTTTGGCGGCGTAGTAGCCCGAAATCACGTTGAGCGTCGTGGTCTTGCCGCTGCCGTTGGGGCCGATCAGGCCGTGGATTTTTCCCGGCGCGACGTCGAGGTGGAGGCCGTCGATGGCGCGGACATTGCCGAAGCTCAGCGCGATATCGCGCAGGCTCAGGGGCCGGCCGCCGCTGCTCCTGCGCATGACTTCACCGAGCGCGGTGGGCCGCGGCACGATGGCGCGATTGCTGGCGAGCGGACGGCGGTTGCGAAAATCCAAAAGCGATGCGATGCCGCCGGGAATCACCAGCACGATCACCAGCAGCAGCACGGCGTAGAGGAACGTCGACCATGCCGCCAGCGGCGCGGCGATCTCCGGCAGGATGGTGAGGATGATCGTCCCCAGCATCGGGCCCAAGATCGAACCGCGGCCGCCGATCAGGATCGCGATGAAGAACAGCACCGAGAGGTCGAAGGTAAAGGCGTCCGGCGTGATGTAGGTCTGCAGGCTTGCGAACAATCCGCCGGCGATGGCGGCGAGCGCGCCGGCGAACAGGAAGATCGCAATCAGCATGCGCGGCTTGGAGATGCCGGTGGCCTCGGCCGCGACCTCGGCGTCGCGCACCGCGATCAGGGCGCGGCCGAACCGCGAATGCGCGAGGTTGGCGCTCATCCAGGTCGATACCGCGGCAAAGCCGATGCAGAGATAGTAAAAGCCCCACGGGGTATTGAAGGGCGCCGAAAATTCCGGGCCAGCGATTCCGATGCCGCCGCCGGTGACGCTCTGCCAGGCCAGCGCGATCTGCGTGACGATGGTGGCGAAGCCGAGCGTCGACATCGCGAAATAGAACGTGCGGAGCCGCAGCGCGGGCAGGCCGACGATCACGCCGAAGATAGCGCCGACGCCGCCTGCGATCGCGAGCGCCGCGAATACCGGCACCGGTGGCAACACATTGCCCGCGACCAGCACGCTCGTGGTGTAGGCGCCGAGCGTCAGCAGCGCGACATAGCCGATCGCGAGATGCCCGGCGAAACCGACCACGAGATTGAGGCCGGACACCAGCACCCAATAGATCGCCGCGCGGGTGCCGATCAGCGCCCAATAGTCGTTGCTGACGAAGGGCAGGATCATCGCGACCGCAAGCACGCCGATGAACGGCGCAAGCTGCGGCAACAGGGCGCGAAACGCGCGCGTCTCGCTGTGGGCGGGAGCAGTGGTGACGGCCGTCATCATACCCTCCGTGCGGTGGCCGCGCCGAACAGGCCTTGCGGCGCCGCCAGCAGTACGATGATGAACAGCGTGAATACAGCCACCGAGGAGAAGATGCCGCCGACCAGGAAATTCGCGGCCTGCTGGAACAGGCCGAGCGCGAGGCCGCCGATGACGGCGCCGCGGTTATTGCCGAGGCCGCCGAGCGCGACCGGCACGAAACCGTAGAAATTCAACAGCGCGCCGTTGGCGAAGAACGCCAGCAGCAATTCGCCGCCGGAAAAACCGGCAATGCCGCCGACCACGCCGGCCAGCGCGTAGCTGGCGATCCGCAGGTTGCGCTCGGGCAAGCCGAGCGCGCGCGCCGCAAAATTATCCTCCGCGATCGCCAGGAAGGCGCGGCCCACCAGCGTGCGACGGTAGAGATACTCGAGGCTAATGATGGTCAGCGCGCAGGCGACCACCGGCAGCCAGAACTTTTCATCGAGGACGCCGCTGCCCCATCCGATCAGCCGCGGAAACGGCTGCGGCTCGGTGCCCCATTTAATGGCGGCGACCTGCTGGATCATCAGCGCCAGCGCCAGCGTGGAGAGCACGTAAAGATGCTGGTCGAGGCTTTTCAGCACCGGCCGCACCGCGACGAATTCGGTGATGACGCCGATCAGCGCACAGGCGAGCAAAGTGAGGATGAATCCCACAATGAGCGGCAGGCCGAGTTTCAGGATGAACATCGATCCGAACACCCCGCCGAGCATGGCGAGTTGACCGGCGGTGAAGCTCATCACCCGTGAGGTTGAGAACATCGTGTTGTAGGTGACGCCGACGAGCGCATAGATGGCGCCCGCCGCCAGACCGGATGCGAGTATCGAAGCAAGCATGATTGGTAGCTCTCCGCCGCATCGGGATGACTCGTCATCCCGCTCTATTTTATTTGCGCATGATCTCCGCGACGCGACCTGCTGGTCCGGATCCTGCGCTAGGCGTAGCCCGGCGCCAATGCAAAGGTGCCGTGCTTGGCGGAGTTCGCCGCTGACATCACGATCTCATCGGTCGGATAGCCGTTATGCTGGGTCGGCGAAAACGTATAATTGCCGAAATAGCCCGGATACTTCGTCAGCGAGTTGAGATAGGCGATGATGCCGGCGCTGTCGGTCGATCCGCTGGCTTCGACACCCTTGGCAAACAGTTCGATGGCATCGATCCCGCCCGCGATCCACCAGAGCAGGGTGTCGTTGAGCCCTACCTTGGCCTTGTTCAGCCGGTCCACCAGGTCCTGGCTTTTTGCCGGCAGCTTGCCCGAGGCGTCGTAGCTACAGCTCTTATAGCCGACGGCATAGACCTTCTCCCAATTGGCGGGCTTCTCGATCAGGCCGGCGATGTCGCCCGATGCCAGTGATGGATGGCCGACGAACGGGACGTCCCAGTTCATGGCCGCGCGGGTGTTGAACATCCGCGCTTCCATGCCGGTGGCGACGCTCCACACCACGATGACCTCGGCGCCGGCGTTCTTGGCGCGCAGCATGTCGGGGGTCATGTCCGGCTGGGTGGCATCGATATTGGCCTGATAGACGACGTCGGCGCCGTCCTTCTTGAACGCGGCCACCGACGCTCCGACCGCGGTAACGCCGTAGCCGGTGGTATCGCCGAACACCGCGATCTTTTTCACCTTGAGGATGTTGAGGCAGTAATTGCGGGCCGCGTCGTCCCACTGGCTGTTGGACGGCGCCAAACGGAACGCATTCGGGAATTTGGTGGTGTCGATCAGGCTTTCCACCACGCAAGGGTGGATGTCCGGCATCTTGGCCCGCGCCATGATCGGTGTGGTGGCAAGCGCCTCGCCCGAATTGAGCGGTCCCCAGATGGCGTGAACCTTGAGCTGGCTGATCATTTCCTGGGTGGCGTTCACGGCCTTGGTGGGATCGCCCTGGGTGTCGCGGGTAATGACCTCGACCTTGCGGCCCTTGATGCCGCCAGCGCCGTTGATGGCATCCACGGCGAAGATCACCCCGCGATTGAAGCCGACGGTCGGCGCCGAACTCGGACCCGTCATCGCGGCGAGGAAGCCGATCTTGATCGGTTCCGACTGGGCGATGGCAGGTCTTGCGAATGAAAACGTCGCGGCACCGAGTGCGCCGGCAGTCCCCAGCAGAACGTCACGTCGTGAAACGACCATCAATTTCCTCCCAAATTTATACTTTTCGGCGCCTATCGTTCCCGCAGGCGCTCGTCGCAGTCATTTCCCGGCTTATGGCCGAAAGCTGCTTTGCTCAAATCAAATTTGAGCCTGATGTGGACGCCTTGTCCAGAGCTTCCGGTCAGCCGATGTGACAATGCCGGAAATGGCCTGCCGATTCCGCTCGATACACAGCGTTGCAGGTGCGATCAAACGCAGAAGACTCGATCCGGCGCGGGTGGCGGTCCGGCGCGCCGCTAGATCGGTGAATAATTCTCCGACATGCAACTGTCGTCGGCGTTGATACGCTGCCGATCGAGGATCACCCCGTTGTCGATAATGATACGATAGGTCTGGACGCCCAGCGGTTTGCCGGTGGCCGAGGTCAGGTCGGCCTTGACGCAGGCCGTCCAGCCCGATCCATGGGTATCGCGGCGTACTGGCGAGACCTGAACATCGCGCGGGGCGGACGCGGCGAGAAACACCGAATCCAAATGGTCGTGAACGAGTTGCTTGACATCGGGCGGCGGCGCCGGCACCGGCTCATTGGCTTTGACGCGCAGGAATTCCGGCCACGCCGCATGGCTATCGGCAAGGCCGCACCCACTCAGCACCGGCATTCCGACTAGCAATAATGCGACACAAATAACAATCTGCCTCATGCGGCAGGTTCTATCCCGCACCGCGAGAAATTGCCTCTGACCCGCGGATTAATTTTTGTTCACGGCGATCAATAATTGCTGAGACGGGCAGGCAAGCAGGGCGGCAATTGGGGTATGGTGCGCGACATGCCGATGGCGCGTTGGCCTTCATTCGATCGCGAGGTAAGGTTGTCCAATGGGACGGAGGGAGACTGGAGCTATGAAAGCCTTTATGGTTGCCGTGGCGATGGTGGCATTCATTGCGGCGCCCGCCTATGCGCAGATGGGCGGCGGCAAACGGCATCAGGCCGACGATAAAAAGACCGACGCGCCAGCCAAGAAGGTCGATGAAAAGGCCTACAAGGCTGCGCTCGACAGAATTCCTGAGCCGAAGGAAAAATATGATCCGTGGGGCGTGGCGCGGCCAGCCGATGCTCCGAAGAAGCCGAAATAGATGCCTCAGTAATAGCGGCTCGCCGACGCGCCGCCAATTCTATGCGGCAAGTTCTGTCCTATCTTCTTTTCCGCCTGGCGAAAGTTGGATCCAGACAGCCCGCATTAGCGACGCACCGCATCATCAATGCGATTGAGTCACACCGGGGCGACAGTTTTTATGTCTTTTCTTCGCAGACGATTTCCTGCTGCCATTGCCTTCACGCTTGCAATCGCCTCGGCGGACGCCGGACATGCGGCGATATCATGCAAAGGCGCCGCCCAGCATCTGGTCGATCTGGTCAAAAGCAACTGGCCGTCATCGGACGAAAACACGCCCGGCACCACCGGCGGCCTGTTGAACAAGTCTTCCGCAGGCTTCGTACCTGGCGCAACACGGTTCAAGCTCGCAAGCTATTCACGACAGGCCTTCGCCAGGCAAGCGCTGCGCCAGCAACATCCGTTTACGCCCTCGCGCGTATTATGGAATGCTCTCGATGACACCGAGCGCGAACTGACGGTGTCCGATCTGCCGGGTACCAACCTCTTGGCGGCCAACAGCATCGGCGGGACCGCGAACTGCAATGCGACCGTATTTTTTTCGGTGAGCGGAGGACGTGCGCGCGTCGTGTCGGGGCCGAAGGATTGGGAGAACGATGTCGGCGGGTCGTGCGGCCTCACGCGTTCTTTCGCTTCGGTTGACCGCGTTCCGGTCATCATCGACGACAACCTGGACCAGGGGCCCAGCCTGACCTCGTCATTGACGCTGACACCGCGGGGAGACGGCAGGTGGCTGGATGCGTGCAAGGCTGACTTCGTCTTTGCTCCCCATTTCGATCCGAAGAAGACGCTGAACGACTGGGCAAGTCTCAATCATTGGGACCGCAACGATTGCGGTGCAGGCGGTTGCGAAGAGTTTCAACGCGCGGCCTTGAGCGTGGTCAAGCAGGCGCAGCAGGATCGCGCGGGGGTAGAAAATCATTTGCTTGCGATGATGACCGCCGCGCAGCGCGACGAGTACCAGCGATTGAAGCGTCTCGCCGGCGGACCGGACGAGCAGGCGGGCGGCGACGATGCACAAAACCCGAAAACCGCTGCCGACCTGACCGATCAAAGACCACTTCGGCTGCCGATCGTGGTCAACGATCGCGTCTTCCTTGCCTCCGTCGGGCACTTCACCATCGGTTGGCGGGTTTTTTCCGATTGGAAGGTGTCGCTTGAAGCTGGCGAGGCGGACCAGACGAGGGAGATCGCGCGTTTCGCGATCGGCATGACGAAAGGTCCGATTGTCAGCGCGATCGTCAGTGACGCTCGAACCCGAAATTGAACCCGCGCGATGCAACTGCGGTTTTCATTTTCGAGGGAGCGTCTTTAATCGAACGCGACGCCGATCCGCTTGTCGTGACTCCAGACCGGACGGCAGCGGCGGATGAATTGATCGGCTTTGATGACCAGCATGAACGATGGCGGCAGGCTGATCGAGTTCGCGAAGTCCAGCGCCGCGCCGCCCGCAGAAAGGTTGTGTACGGTGCAGGCGAGGCCGTTGCCGCCAAAGGCGATTGTTGCGCCTTTCAGCACCCGATGCCGCGGCGTTGCCCGCCTTTCATTTCGCTTCTCGATCATCGCGTTGGTCCGTTTGTGTTCCGCGAACCAAAATCCGGTGCCGCTGAAATGCTGGCTGATAGAATTCGGCAATGGCTCGAGCATATAGGAATTTGTGGCCGGTTTACGATGCCGCGCGATGGATGCGCGATTACGTCGCGGCACGCTCACAGCATCGCGAAAGCGCTGGCAACCATCGCGACCGGTTTGTTGTCGGCGGCGCTCAATAGCGTGACGCGGCCAAAGCTCATGGTGCGTCCGGTACGAACCACCCGAGCATCGGCCAACACGTCCGACGCGGTGACGGCACGCATGAAGTGAGTGGTTTGGTCCACCGTGGTCATCGGCCGGTATCCGCGGTTGGCCGCCAGGATGGCGATCACCATCGACGTATCGGCGAGCGCCATCAGCGCCTGGCCGCAGACGATGCCGCCATGCCGGCACAGCCGCTCGGAGAACGCCATGCGGAGCGTAGCATTGGGCTGCCAGTCGCTCGCAGCACCCGCGGGCGGGATGCATTCGATGCGTTCGACCGACAGCCCGAGATCCTGAACCCACGGTGCGAACACATCGCCGAGAATGCGCTGGGCTTCTGCGATATCGAATTCGACCGTGTCTCGCTCGCTTTGCATGAAGGTTGGTTCCCCGCCCGAGATCGTGATTACATACATCCTACGCGCGCGCGGTGCGGCTTGAAAATACCAGACCTGGCACCGTATAATCCGGCGAATAGGGTGGTGGACGATGTACCGGCGATTGGCACCTGTTTTGAGCCTGATCGCCATGGGTCTTCTGCTGAATGGTTGCACCAGATGCGGTCCGGTCTGGGACGACTGGCTGCCGAAATCCTGCAAGTCGGATCGTCTTTAACGCCCGGTCAGGCGCGCTGGCGTTGGAGTGGGCGCGGTGGAACATTGTCGGAAGAATACGGGGAGCATCCCATGAAAGTTTTACGCGCAGCTGCCGCCATCGCGCTGCTGACAGGGCCGGCGTACGCGCAAATGCCCAACATCAACCTGATCCCGGAAATTGCCTCCAAGTCGCCGGAGGAAAGAGAAGCGGATCAAGCCAGGGACAAGGCCTATCGGGACTCACTGAGGAAAATTCCGGACGCCAAGGTCTCTTCCGATCCGTGGGGCACGGTGCGCGCCCCGGACGCACCCAAGGCGTCAGCGAAGGCGCGGACAAAAACCGGCAGCACCGCAAACTGAAGCGTTTAAATCGGCAATCCCGGTGTCACTCGGTACTGGTTTGCAGGCCGCGCAGGCCGCCGATTGATCCAGCAAATATTCCACATCCTGCCGCGGCACAAGCGCGCGCGAGCACGATGGGGCGTCGCCGGCTGCACCTGGTGCGGGGGACTCGGATCAGGGCGCTCCGAGCGCTATAATGAGACCGTCGTTCCGTGTGCTGGAGTTTGCGACATGGCCTCGCGCCCGCGCGATCTGGCCGACCGTATGGCCGGCCGCCGCAAGCCTGACGACGGTTTTCTCCGGGAGACGTTCACCCTGCCGCGCGACATGGCGCGGAGCAAAGCGCGCGATTTTCTCACCCGCTATCCCAAGGCCGCTTACATGAGCGGCGTCGAGAGCTGGCGCGAATTGCCGGGCGGCGAGATCGAATTCACCATGCGGCGACTTCGGAGCGCTGATTAGCGTCCGTCCGCGCTATCGCCGTGAAACGGAGGAGGAAGCGCGAAACCCCATGCCATGGCTGCCGAACGCCCGAGGCGCGGCCTCAACGCTTCGCCGGCCGTCCGCGCTTGGCGAACGAAACGCCTTTCAGGTCGGCGGCGATCCGCAATGCGCTCGCCTTCTTCAGCGCTTCGCTGCGCTCGGGCCCGCTGGGCAGCTTCCGCGCTTCCGCCAGCGCCTGCTCGGCGCGCGCATCCCAATCGTGCAGATCGATCGCTGCGGGCTTTGGCCGTTTCATCGCCGCTATTCCGGGGGTTTCAGATCGCTCTTGAGCCAGCCCACGGCGCCTGACTTCATCGGGTCGTCGGCCGCATGGTCGCATGTCGGACATTCGAAATGGTGCGGGCCGTGGCCGGTGATGCCAACTGGCACCATTCGCAAATGACATCGCGGGCATCGTGGACAGCGCAGACGCTCGGTGGCATCGAACAATACATCGGGCGATGGCGGCGCGGACATGGTCACCTCAGGTGGGTGCGTACGTGCGTAACCTTCCAGCCGGTCGGAACCGGTTCTCCCAAGCGAATACTATGGAAGAAATTCTACCGCGGCTGCCTTCCGCTGTCTGTACGGTTCCGAACAATTTCGGACAAAGCCGGTGATATCCGAGCGGTATTTGGTTCCTCGCAGGGGTGTGCCGTCGCTCCCCGGGCGGGCAGTCACGTGGAGCGGACCCCGGCGTCAACGCCGCGTCATTAAATGCAACGCCCTGCTCGCGTCATATTAGAGCTTACAATTTAATACATTCGAAGGTTGAAATTAAATCAGGGCGTGGGCTGCCAAAAACCATGGCGTTTGCCAGCCGCGCTGGCCATGACTTGGCATGGAATGATGCGCAGGTTGCCGAACCGGCTATTCGGGCCTGACGGTGGCGACCTCGCGGCACTCGGCGCATTTATAGACATGGAGCAAGGGGCGCGTCCCGATAGGAGGCAGCTTGCCGACCTTGGCCATATCGCGGCCGCATTTTTTGCAGGCCGGCGGTCCGGCGTTTGCGAGGCGCTCCATACCCGCCGTACATGCCACGGCTGCAGGATGGGGCATACGCCGTGAAACTACGGGTTCCATTGTTGGAACACGCCGCCTGGGGTTGTTCCAAAAACTGGATAGCCGGTTAAGTACGACCTTTGCGGTTTGCATTTCTGTCCGCGCCAGTCTGCGGCTTCTCAAGATGACCACATCGAAGGCATTCGAACGAACCATGTTCGTTGCCTTCGGCGTCGATCGATTTTTGGATCATAATCATCGCCATGCCGCATTCGGGGCAGGGCGGACGTTGGCAGGACATGTCCCCTCCATACGTGTCGTCGAGTTGCCACGGGAATTGCGTCATAAGTATCTAGGGTTGAGGTAATTTTATATACCGTATCAATACTGGTGCCGCCCTCCTTGGAAGGGAAACACCGGCGAGAACCGGTTGTTCCATTTGCGGGATAAGTTGCTGAAAAACACAACCTAGGCTAAGCGCCTCGGTCGAAATCCGCCGGATGGTTCTTTGGCATTTTGGACGTACCGGCAGTGCCGTGTTGGTTAACGCCGGCTGCTCTGTTGGCGCCATCGGTGGAGCAGCGGATACCATGCGTCCCGCGGCGGCGATCGCGTTGCGTCGGTAGGGACCTGGCCGGCAACCGGGGCAATGATTTACAGGCGCGAAAAAACTTGTCCCTCGCAGCGATCGACAATGACGGACAGCCGCGAGGAAACCAGTTTGTTTTCCTTGAAGAACAGCGAATAGGTCGGGGGCGGGGATTGGTTGGGCGCTTCGCTTCGCAGGCAAATAATCCATGGCACGGAGGAGATGGAATTTGCCGGAATCGGGCCCGCGACTTGCAGCGGGGGAATCAGCTTGGCGTCGTCGGCGATCTTCTTGATGTCGGCCGATACGGCGGAAAGCGTTGGCGGAACGCCTGCAATCGGAAGGTTATCGAGATCAATCGAACATCCCGCCAAACCCACTCCCAGAACCGCCGCTATTAGAACTCGCACCCAGATATCCCGATCAGCTCGTCGAAACCGAAATGCGCTAGATCGAGTCGGGTCGGACCGAAAGTCACATTATGCTGACCACGACCGGCTGAGGTAATGCGATACTGAACTTGGAGGGGCGGCATCGCGGTGTTGGGAACGGTGTGCCAACAAATTTCGTACCCGCGGCCTCCGGGCGCGCCGTTTGTTCGAGCGCCGGACGTACCCATGCAGGGGGAAAAACCGCCACGAACGAACATGCCGAGAACGGGAGTGGCCAAGCAACGGGAGTGGCCAAGCTATGTCGATGTTCATCCCTTGGGGATGAATCTACAAGCGCGGCTAGTGGCGCAACAGTGCTCGATCTAGCGGCAGATGCAGTTCGGCGGCCCGTTCCTGGCGATCCCTCTTGCGGAGTTCAGCTTCGTGGCGCTCAAACTTGGTTAGCTCGTCGGAGACGGCCTGCATGAAGCGTTCCCGTGGCGTTGCATCTATTCGCGTATATTCCATTACCGTCTCCATTGGCGCTGGCTGACCTAGTCAATCGCTGGCGCTGGCCAAGGTTCATGACCGGGATGTTGCGGATCTGAAGCGGTGCGGATTGAGTTTAGGCCATCACGGTCGAGACAGGCCACTAACGGGAGGGCGACTGTTGTCGGTCAACACCCGCCAAGCGCTAACATGCCGCGTCTGCGCGCCTGCTTGATAAATTTGGCAAGGTGCGAGCGCGCCGTTCGATGGCGCCGCTTCGCCGTTCTCGCGACGCTCACATCAGGGGTTGCAAATCAGCTCTCCTGAAAACGAACCGCTACCCAAAATCAAATGAACCAACCTTTGCCGGCCTTGCCCCATAAGATAATTTGCCGATTAAACAAGGGCGGTGACGCCCATGATTGCGGGCGAGGAGGTGGAGGCTTGCGATCAGTGAACGGGCTATCGAGGTCCTTGAAAAAAATTAAGTGATGGACGCAATAACGCGCACGGGATTTCGTTTACGGTGACGGAGGCTTTTGCCGTTCGACGCTTTGCTGCCGCAAAGCGCGCAGATTTCTTCAGGCCACTCTTTCAGCAACAGGGACCGCCAAATCGGGCAGCCTCTTGCTGATCTAGTGGTCTCTGCCTAACATAAGAGTCCCGTTAGGGATTCCATTTGGTCGGCGCGCGTGCGGGTCTTGCGCATGCGCACCGGGGTTTCCATCAAGATCACACGACCAGATCGCCATCGGCTTGAAGCGATCACCAGGGACCGTAACGCCTCGCAGAAGCACGTTTGGCGAGCAAACATTGTGCTTCTGAGCGCCGACGGCGTCGGGACCAACGGGATCATGCGCCAGACCGGGACGTCGAAGACCTGCGTCTGGCGCTGGCAACAGCGGTTCATGGAAGAGGGCGTCGACGGCCTCCTGCGAGACAAGACGCGCCCTTCGCGGGTTCCCGGGCACGGCCCGGAGGTGGCCGAGCGTGTGGTCGCCCTCACCTTGGCCGACCCGCCGACCGAGACGACCCATTGGACGGCCGATCTGATGGCGCGGGCGAGCGGCATCAGTGCCAGCGCGGTCCGTCGCATCTGGAAAGCGCACGGGCTCCAACCTCACCGGTGCCGACAGTTCAAGCTCTCGAACGATCCAAACTTCGTTGCCAAGTTGCGCGACGTTATCGGGCTCTATGTCGATCCGCCGGCCCATGCCATCGTGCTATCGGTCGACGAGAAGAGCCAGATTCAGGCCCTCGACCGCACCCAGCCCGGCCTGCCGCTGAAGAAGGGCCGGCTCGGAACCATGACACACGATTACAAGCGGCACGGCACCACGACGCTGTTCGCCGCCCTCAATGTCCTCGACGGCACGGTCATCGGCCGCAACATGCAGCGTCATCGCCATCAGGAACTCATTCGATTTCTGAACGCCATCGAGGCGGAGGTTCCGACCGGCAAGATCATCCACGTCATTCTCGACAACTATGCTGCTCACAAACACCCCAACGTTCGTGCCTGGCTCGATCGTCACCCGCGTTTCGTTTTCCACTTCACACCAACCTCGTGCTCCTGGCTCAACGCTGTCGAGGGGTTTTTCGCCAAGCTCAGCCGACGGCGATTGAAACGTGGTGTCTTCCGCTCCGTCGTCGATCTCCAGGCGGCCATCAACCGCTTCGTCGATGCGACCAACGCCGACCCCAAGCCATTCACGTGGACGGCCAACCCAGACAAAATCATCGCCGCCGTCAAGAGAGGGCACCAAGTGTTAGATTCCATCCACTAGCACTACTTTGGCACTTTAGGCTTGGCGACATCTGCAAGGAACATGTCACAGTGAGGACATTGTCGGGGTGGAGGTCGTGCGAAGAGGTCGAGGATCGCTTGCCTGATGGCCGGCATGCTTGGTTGTGGTGGCGGTCCTGAGATTCTTTTTTTTCCGTCCCGCTGCTTTGAGGCGGCGGGATTGGAGGAAGGCGTAGGCGATCATCGTCATCAACGCGTGTCGATGTAATCCCGTCCAGGATCTACCTTCGAAGTGGTCGAGCCCAAGCTCCTCCTTGAGCTGCTGGTGGGCCTGTTCACAGACCCACCTGGCCTTGATCGTGGCAGCGAGCGTCTTGATGGTGGCATCGGTTGGCAGGTTCGACACATAGTATTTTTGCTCCCCGGTAGACCGCCGCTCGCCGACGAGCCAGACCTCGTCACCAGGCATGCACTGCATACGGTTATTAAGCATCCGGTGCTTATGGCCATCCGCAACGCGGACACGGCAGGCAGTGAAGAGACATGTCAGCCGACCTTTGGTGCCCCGCCGCCAGCTGACCCTTTGCCATTTGCCTTCGGCCAATAACGCTTCAGCAGAGACCGGCGGCTGATCAGGGATGTGGTATTTGCGGGGCTTGCCGGTCTTCGCGATGGGGAAGATCAGGGCAATGTCGGCGGGATAGACGTTCTGGCGCCGCGACAGACCTACCGCCCACAGCAGACCGCGCTCGCTCAAAGCCTGACGGAAAGGCCCGCTGGAGCCGTACCCTGAATCGGCAAGCACACAGCCGAAACGCACGCCGGAGGCGATGACGCGGTCGATCTCCGCCAAGGCGATCTCTGGCTTGGTCCGCGCTGCGCGGTGCTCGACTGGAACGCCCGCACGCTTCAAACGCACCGGATTATTCGTCCAACTCTCGGGAACGAAGAGACGTAATGCCACCATGACCGGCACTTCACCCCGCGCAAGCGTCAGCGACACCAATGTTTGGCAATTGGCCGTCTTGCCGAGAGACGAGGCATATTGTGGAGCGACACCAACCGAACGATCGCCCTTCTTCGGCATCGCCGTGTCGTCGATGACCAGCACCGCATCCTTGCCGCCGACCAGGCGATCGGCCTGAACCAGCAATTCCGCCTCCAATGGCGCTGCATCCCAAACGCCATCAGCAATGAAATGGTGCAACTGGTCATACTCGCCCGGTGCCAGCCGCGCCGCCATCGGCTGGACGCTCTTGCGATCACCCGGTCCAATCAATCCCGAGATATAAAGCGGACACATCCGCCGCCGCGCCTTGTGACCTAAACGATCCAGAAATGGCTTGAGCCAGCGTCCAAGCTCGTCTTCCCACTTCGACGTCGTGCCCACCATGGTCGGCCCTCCAAAAGCCGACCATCCATGAATCATTGAAAATCTGATTCGGGAATCCAGTTTCGCCAATCAATCGCAAAATTCTGCCAAAGTAGTGCTAGGTTCGCACCCTTTTTCTATTTCGGCGGATCCGCCGCGATCTTCGCGCCAGTAGCTGCGCCTTCCTGTATTGGTCGCGCATGCGGGTTAATTCGGTGTATTGAGCAGCGATGCTGGCTTTCGTTGTGGCAATGGCAGCGAGGCGCTGCTGATGGAAATTCATTTTTTAATTCCCTAATTCAAATAATGCTAAATATAAAAGTAGTGAGAGCTTTCTAGTCATTTGAAATTAGCTATTCAAATTAATTTATAGAGATACAAGTTGGAAATATTTGAGCAGACAGACAACTCAATCCAGCGGTGTTCCCTTTGTGGATACACGTCTCTGATCCAGATTAGGTCGCTGATCCAAATTAGGACAGCCCGAATACGGGCTGGCAGCGTCTGCAGGTAAGCTTCCGTTCAAAAGCGATCCTTTCCGGAAACGCCTTTCCGGAAGCGAGCTCGTCAGATGTAGTAATCTCGAAAGAACAGATTGCGAACATGGAACAAACGTGGTACAAATTGGCCAGCCGTCCAATTCTCGCCGCCCGTTTGTCCCGCTAGCGAATCCCAGCCATAAGGAGCATCACCATGTCCGCCACCTCCCTGCGTATCGTCGAAGGATCTTCCATGGACAAGACCAAGGCCCTGTCCGCCGCGCTTTCCCAGATCGAGCGTCAGTTCGGCAAGGGTTCGGTGATGAAGCTCGGCAAGAACGACCGTTCGATGGATGTGGAGACCGTCTCGTCAGGTTCGCTCGGGCTCGACATCGCGCTCGGCGTCGGCGGTCTGCCGAAGGGGCGGGTGGTTGAAATTTACGGGCCGGAATCCTCGGGCAAGACCACGCTGGCGCTGCACACGGTGGCCGAAGGTCAGAAGAAGGGCGGCATCTGCGCCTTCATCGATGCCGAGCACGCGCTCGATCCGGTCTATGCCCGCAAGCTCGGCGTCAATATCGATGAGCTTCTGATCTCGCAGCCCGACACCGGCGAGCAGGCGCTGGAAATCTGCGACACGCTGGTGCGGTCCGGCGCGGTTGACGTGCTGGTGGTGGATTCGGTGGCGGCGCTGGTGCCGAAGGCCGAACTCGAGGGCGAGATGGGTGATGCGCTGCCCGGCCTGCAGGCGCGCCTGATGAGCCAGGCGTTGCGCAAGCTCACCGCCTCGATCAACAAGTCCAATACCATGGTGATCTTCATCAACCAGATTCGGATGAAGATCGGCGTGATGTATGGCTCGCCGGAAACCACCACCGGCGGCAACGCGCTGAAATTCTACGCCTCGGTCCGCCTCGACATCCGCCGCATCGGCGCGATCAAGGAGCGCGATGAGGTGGTCGGCAACCAGACCCGCGTCAAGGTCGTGAAGAACAAGCTGGCCCCGCCGTTCAAGCAGGTCGAATTCGACATCATGTATGGCGAGGGCGTCTCCAAGATGGGCGAAATTCTCGATCTCGGCGTCAAGGCCGGCATCGTCGAGAAGTCCGGCGCCTGGTTCTCCTATGACAGCCAGAGGCTCGGGCAGGGCCGCGAGAATTCGAAGGCGTTCCTCAGGGCCAATCCCGACATGACCGCGAAGATCGAAGCGGCGATCCGACAGAACTCCGGCCTGATCGCCGAGCAGATCCTTGCGGGTCCTGCTGAGCGCGACGCCGACGGTGAAGAGCCGGTCGAGGACTAAGCTTTAGCGAGCGAACGGGCGCCGAGGACGTTGAGTTGCCGACGTCTTTGGCGCCCGTTTTGTTTTATGCACATCGCGAGCAAGGCCGATGACGCGCCTGATCCTGACCAGTTCGTCCGGATTGGGGCTCGCGCGTTCGGGCCGCTGAGTCGTCGTAAAGTCTTTTCGGATCGATGCCCGGGCTCAGCCCGGGCATGACACATGCGTCCTTACTCCGCCGCCTGCGCGTAATCGCTGATCGGCGGGCAGGAGCACACCAGATTGCGATCGCCATAGACGTTGTCGACGCGCCCCACCGGACACCAGTATTTATCGGTGCGCGAAGTGCCCGCCGGGAAACAGCCCTCGGCGCGGCTGTAAGCCCGCGCCCAACTGTCGTCGGCGATGTCGTGCACGGTATGCGGCGCGTGGCGCAGCGGCGAGGCCTCGACTTTCCAGCGCCCGGCCTCGATCTCGGCGATCTCCTGCCGGATCGCAATCATGGCATCGCAAAACCGGTCCAGTTCGGCTTTCGATTCGGATTCGGTCGGCTCGATCATCAGCGTGCCCGGCACCGGGAAACTCATGGTCGGTGCATGGAAGCCATAATCGATCAGCCGCTTGGCGATGTCGTCGACGGCGACGCCGCTCGACACTTTCAACGGCCGGGGGTCGATGATGCATTCGTGTGCGACGCGGCCCTTGGCGTTGCGGTACAGCACCGGAAAATGCGGCTGCAGCCGGGTCGCGATGTAGTTGGCGTTGAGGATCGCAACCTCGGTGGCGCGGGTCAGGCCGTCGCCCGCCATCATCAGGATGTAGATGTAGGAGATCGTCAGGATCGACGCCGAGCCGAACGGCGCCGCCGAAACCGGCCCGACTGCGCTGCGCTTCGCGCCGTCGGTTGCGGGATGTCCCGGCAGGAACGGCGCCAAATGCGCCTTGACCCCGATCGGCCCCATCCCAGGGCCGCCGCCGCCATGCGGAATGCAGAACGTCTTGTGCAGATTGAGATGGCTGACGTCCGCGCCGTAGTCGCCGGGTCGCGATAGCCCGACCTGCGCGTTCATGTTGGCGCCGTCGAGATAGACCTGACCGCCATGCTCATGCACGACGTCGCAAATCTCGCGAATGTGCTCCTCGAACACGCCGTGGGTGGAGGGATAGGTGATCATGACAGCGGCGAGGTTTTTCGCATGCTGCGCCGCCTTGGCGCGCAGATCGGCCACGTCGACATCGCCGCGCGCGTCGCAGGCGACCACCACGACATCCATCCCCGCCATGCTGGCGGAAGCCGGGTTGGTGCCGTGCGCCGAGGAGGGGATCAGGCACACCCGGCGATGCGGCTCGCCGCGGGCGGCGTGATAGCCGCGAATCGCGAGCAGCCCGGCATATTCGCCCTGCGCGCCGGAGTTCGGCTGCAGCGAAATCGCGTCATAGCCGGTGATGTCGCACAGCCATTGTTCCAGCCGCGCAAACAGCGCGTGATAGCCCGCGGCCTGCTCGCGCGGCACAAACGGATGCAGATTACCGAATTCCGGCCAGGTCAGCGGAATCATTTCCGATGTCGCGTTGAGCTTCATGGTGCAGGAGCCCAGCGGGATCATGGCGCGATCAAGCGCGAGGTCGCGGTCGCTGAGCTTGCGCATGTAGCGCAACAACTCAGTCTCCGAGCGATGGGTGTGAAACACCGGATGGGTGAGGAAGGCGCTTTCCCGTTTCAAGTCGGTGGGAAGCGTGTCGCGCACGCCGGCTTCAATCTCGGCGTAGACCAACTCGCCCCCGAACGCTCGCCACACCGCCTCGACCGTGGCGGGCGTCGTGGTTTCATCGAGCGCGATGCCGAGCGTCGACTCGCCGATACGCAGGTTGATTTTCTCAGCCCAGGCGCGGGCCACGATCTCGTCGCGGCGGCCGCCGGCATTTGCCGTTACCGTGTCGAAGAAGGCCTCGGATCTCAGCCCAAAGCCAAGCTTGCGCAAGCCCGCGGCCAGCACACAGGCGCGGTGGTGCACGGTGCGCGCGATCTCGGTCAGCCCCTCCGGCCCGTGATAGACCGCATACATCGCAGCGATCACCGCCAGCAGCACCTGCGCGGTGCAGATGTTGGAGGTCGCCTTCTCGCGGCGGATATGCTGCTCGCGGGTCTGCAGCGCCAGCCGGTAGGCCGGCTCGCCGCGCGAATCCACCGACAATCCGACGAGGCGGCCGGGCAGCGATCGCTTCAGCGCATCGCGCACCGCCATATAGGCCGCGTGCGGGCCGCCATAGCCCATCGGTACGCCGAACCGCTGCGCCGATCCGATTGCGATATCTGCGCCAAGCTCGCCCGGCGAGGCCAGCAGCGTCAGCGCCAACAGATCGGCCGCGATAACCGCGAGCGCGCCTTTGGCATGCAGCGCAGCGATCGCCGGCCGCAGATCGCGCACCGCGCCCGAGGTGTCCGGATATTGCAGCAGCGCGCCGAATACGTCCGCGCGCTCGAGATCGGCGAGCGGATCGCCGACAATCACATTCCACCCGAGCGGCTCGGCGCGGGTGCGCAGCACCGCCAGCGTCTGCGGGTGGGCTTCCTTGTCGACGAAAAAAGTTTTGGTCTTGGCTTTGGCCTGGGTTTGGGCCGCGCGCTCGGCCAGCGCCATCGCTTCGGCGGCGGCGGTCGCCTCGTCGAGCAGCGAGGCGTTGGCGACATCAAGCCCGGTCAGGTCGCAGATCATGGTCTGGAAATTGAACAGCGCCTCCAGCCGGCCCTGGCTGATCTCCGGCTGGTACGGCGTATAGGCGGTGTACCAGGCCGGGTTCTCCAGGATGTTGCGCTGGATCACGGCCGGCAAGATCGTGCCGGAATAGCCTTGGCCGATCAGCGAAGTGAAGATGTGGTTCTGCGACGCCAACGCGCGCATATGCTGCAGCGACTCGGTTTCGCTCAACGCCCGGCCGAGGTCGAGCGGCGCCTTTGGCCGGATCGACGACGGCAAGGTCTCGGCCATCAGCGCATCCAGGCTGCTGGCCCTGACCGTCTCCAGCATCGCGGCGATGTTGCGCGGCGAGGGGCCGATATGGCGTCGCGCAAAGCTGACGGCGGCGTCGTTGGTCGACTTGAATGGCGCGTTCATGGTTGTTCCTCGTCGCTTCGGAATTGCATCAATTCGTCATGGCCGGGCTCGTCCCGGCCATCCACGTCTTTCGGCTTTGAAGGAAGACGTGGATGCCCGGCACAAGGCCGGGCATGACGAAATTGAAACGTCAGTCTCAATATTCTTCCTTCTCGCGCTCACGCCGTGTGCGCCTTGTAGGCGGCCTCATCCATCAGGCCGCCGAGCTCGCTCTTGTTGGCGATCTTCAGTTTGAAAAACCACGCCTTGCCGTCGGCGTCGGAATTGACCAGCGCCGGCTCGGCGACGAGGGCGTCGTTGACCTCCAGCACCTCGCCTGTGATGGGCGCATAGACGTCCGATGCCGCCTTGACGGATTCGACGACGGCTGCCGCCTCCGCCTTCTTCAGGCTGCGGCCGACTTTCGGCAGTTCGATGAACACGACGTCACCGAGCTGCGACTGCGCGTAGTCGGTGATGCCGATGGTGGCGACGTCGCCTTCGATGCGGAGCCATTCGTGGTCGGTCGTGAACAGCGTCGTCATGAATAATCCTCTAGCGTTTGCAAGTTTTAGCGTTTGTAGGTGTTGGGAACGAACGGCATCGCCGAGACCCGCATCGGCAGTCGCTGGCCGCGGACTTCGGCAAACACGATTGTTTCAGCGGTGGCGTGCGGCGACGGCACGTAGCCCATGGCGACCGGCGCGTTGCGTGTCGGGCCGAAGCCGCCGGAAGTGACGGCGCCGATCGGCTCGGACGATGCGCTGTCGGCGAACAGGACGGCGCCCTCGCGCACCGGGGCGCGGCCCTCGGGCTTCAACCCGATGCGGCGCCGGGAAGCGCCTTGTTCGAACTGGGCAAGGATCCGGTCTGCGCCAGGGAAGCCGCCGGCGCGCGCCCCGCCGCTGCGGCGGCTCTTCTGGATCGACCATTCCAGCGCGCCCTCGACCGGCGTCGTGGTGGTGTCGATGTCGTGGCCGTAAAGGCAAAGCCCGGCCTCGAGCCGCAAGCTGTCGCGCGCGCCCAATCCGATCGGCAGCACGGCGCTATTGGCGAGCAACTTCTTGACGAGCGTTTCGGCGTGTTCCGCCGGAACCGAGATCTCAAAGCCGTCCTCGCCGGTATAGCCGGAACGCGACACGAAGCAGTCGATGCCGCCGACGCGGCGCGGTCCGGCGTCCATGAACCGCATCGCGGCGACATCGCCGGATAGCTCCGCCAGCACCGATTCCGCTTTCGGCCCCTGCAGCGCGATCAACGCCCGATCCGTCAGCGGTTCGATCACGCAGGTATCCGACAGGTGGGCGCGCAGGTGCGCCTCGTCGGCGGTCTTGCAGGCGGCGTTGACCACCACAAACAGGTGGCTGCCGAAATTGGCCACCATCAGATCGTCGAGAATGCCGCCGTTTTCGCCGGTGAATAACGCATAGCGCTGCCGGCCGGGTGCGACCGCGGCAATGTCCTGCGGCACCAGCCGTTCCAGCGCCCGCGCGGCATCCTCGACCTTGCCGGACTTCGGGTGCAGCGCGATCTGGCCCATATGCGAGACATCGAACAGTCCGGCCTGGCTGCGCGTATGCAAATGTTCCCTAAGCACGCCGGGCCCGTACTGTACCGGCATGTCATAGCCGGCGAACGGCACCATCTTGCCGCCCGACGCCACATGCAGCGCGTGCAGCGGGGTACGTTTCAGGGAAGTCTGGTCGTCATGCGCAAGCATCTAAGGAGCCCTCGCGGTTTTCCGAGGAGAATCCCTCGCAAAAACCCACAGAAAGCCCCATCTGTCGCTGTGCCTGAGAGTATTATCCCGTCGGCGGACACGTCCGGGGGTAAGCCCTTCGGCGTCTCTTTCCAGATGCTAGCAAGTCACGCGGTCCGTTTGCCTGAGAGTTTCCGGGGCGGTTGCTCCTTCGGCGCCGGCATCGCTGCCGATCTCTCCCGACGTGACTGTCGAATATGTAAGAGGAAAACACGGCTGGCCCAAGGCTGTCAACGCAGCGTGCGACACTATCAACGGCTCTTGCAACGGCTCTTGTGCTGATGCGGCAAGCCCCTGATTAGCTGCGCACTTTCTGGACACCGTCATTGGCGTTGTCTAAAAGCGGTGCGGTGGCGTGCGGCCGGTATTTGGCGCTGAAACGACCCGTTTGCGGCTAAGCCCGACGGTTTTGCGATGGGATGAACATGAGCGGCGTTAACGAGATCAGGTCGACATTTTTGAATTATTTCGCGGCCAACGGTCACGAAATTGTGCCGTCGTCGCCGCTGGTGCCGCGCAACGACCCGACCTTGATGTTCACCAATGCCGGCATGGTGCAGTTTAAAAACGTCTTCACCGGCGTCGAGAAGCGGCCCTATCAGCGCGCCACCACCTCGCAGAAATGCGTGCGCGCGGGCGGCAAGCACAACGACCTCGACAATGTCGGTTATACCGCGCGGCACCACACGTTTTTTGAGATGCTCGGGAACTTCTCGTTCGGCGATTATTTCAAGGAGCGTGCGATCGAGCTGGCCTGGAATCTGGTCACCAAAGAGTTCGGCCTGCCCAAGGAGAAGCTCACCGCTACCGTCTACATTGACGACGACGAGGCCTACAATCTCTGGAAGAAAATCGCCGGGCTGCCGGAATCGCGCATCATCCGCATCGATGGCGCCGACAATTTCTGGCAGATGGGCGACACCGGGCCGTGCGGTCCGTGCTCGGAGATTTTCTACGATCACGGCGACAAGATCTGGGGCGGGCCGCCGGGCTCGCTGGAAGCCGACGGCGACCGCTACATCGAGATATGGAATCTCGTGTTCATGCAGTTCGAGCAGTTGCAGCCGGGGGTTCGCAATCCGCTGCCGAAGCCGTCGATCGATACCGGCGCGGGCCTCGAGCGCATCGCCGCGGTGCTGCAGGGCAAGCACGACAATTACGACATCGACCTGTTCGTCGCGCTGATCCGCGCCATATCCGAATTGACCGGCGCCGATCCGCACGGCGAGCAGAAGGCCTCGCTGCGTGTCATCGCCGACCATCTGCGCGCGTCCTCCTTCCTGATCTCCGATGGCGTGCTGCCCTCGAACGAGGGCCGCGGCTATGTGCTGCGCCGGATCATGCGCCGCGCGATGCGCCATGCGCAGTTGCTCGGCGCGCACGAGCCGTTGATGCATCGCCTGGTCTGGGCGCTGGTCCGCGAGATGGGTCAGGCCTATCCGGAACTGGTGCGCGCCGAGAGCCTGATCGAGGAAACGCTGCGCCTGGAAGAGACCCGCTTTCGTAAGACGCTGGAGCGCGGCCTGTCGATCCTCGATGAGAAAAGCAGCTCGCTCAAGAAGGGCGATATGTTCGACGGCGACACCGCGTTCACGCTGTACGACACTTACGGTTTTCCGCTCGATCTCACGCAGGACGCGCTGCGCAACCGCGGCATCGGCGTTGACGTCGCGTCCTTCACCGACGCGATGGAGCGGCAGCGGGCAAAGGCGCGCGCCGCCTGGGCGGGCTCCGGCGACACCGCAGCCGAGAATGTCTGGTTCCCGCTGCGTGAGAAACTCGGCGCTACTGAATTCCTGGGCTATGAGACCGAACGCGCCGAAGGGGCGGTCGCCGCATTGGTCAAGGACGGTCAGGAAGTCGACAGTCTCAAGGCCGGCGAGAGCGGCACGATCGTTCTGAACCAGACACCGTTCTATGCGGAGTCAGGCGGCCAGGTCGGCGACACCGGCATCATGACCGGCGAAGGCGTGCGGTTCCGCGTCACCGAGACGCAGAAGAAGGCGGGCGATCTGTTTGTGCATCTCGGCCAGGTCGAGCAGGGCACGCTGAAGCCGGGTACTGCGCTGTCGCTCGAAGTCGATCATGCGCGGCGCAGTTCAATCCGCGCCAATCACTCCGCGACGCATCTGCTGCACGAGGCGTTGCGGCAGGTGCTCGGCGATCACATCGCGCAGCGCGGCTCGCTGGTGGCGCCGGATCGTCTGCGTTTCGACTTCGTGCACCCGAAGCCGATCACGGCGGAAGAGCTCGCCCGCGTAGAGGATATCGCCAACGACGTCGTGTTGGAGAACGATGAAGTCACCACGCGCTTGATGGGCGTGGATGATGCCCGTGATGCCGGCGCTCGCGCCTTGTTCGGCGAGAAGTACGGCGATGAAGTCCGCGTGGTGTCGATGGGCAAAACCGCGCGCGAACACGGCAATAACGCACTCGGCTGGTCGGTGGAATTGTGCGGCGGCACCCATGTGCGTCGCACCGGCGATATCGGCCTGATTTCAGTGACCAGCGAAAGTGCGGTCGCTTCCGGCGTTCGCCGCATCGAGGCGTTGACCGGCAATCAGGCGCGGCGTCACGCCAACGAGACCATGGCGCTGGCCAAGACCGCGGCTAACGAGTTGCGCACCACGCTCGATGACATGCCGGCGCGCATCGCGACGCTGTTGGAAGAGCGCAAGAAACTGGAGCGCGACCTGTCGGAGGCGCGCAAGAAGCTTGCGATGGGCGGCGGCGCGGCCCCGAGCGGCGCGGCGGCCGGCGGCAATGGCGTGCGCGAAATCGGCAACGTCAAGCTGATGGCGCGTGCGGTCGAGGGCGTCGAGACCAAGGACCTCAAGAGCCTGGTCGATGACGGCAAGAAACAACTCGGTTCCGGCGTGGTCGCGATCGTCGGCGTGACCGGCGACGGCAAGGCCGGCGTCGTCGTCGGCGTCACCAGCGATCTCACCTCACGCTACAACGCGGTCGACCTCGTTCGGGTGGCCTCCGAAGCGCTCGGCGGCAAAGGCGGCGGTGGACGGCCTGACATGGCGCAGGCCGGCGGCCCCGACGGCGCCAAGGCCGATGCGGCGCTCTCCGCGATCGAAAAGGCGATGGCGGGCGCTTGAGCGGCGGGGGCTCGGTCGGTTGGATGCCGAGTAAAAACCTGGGTTCGTCATGGCCGGACTTGTTCCGGCCATCTACGTCTTTCTTGCTAATATGCTGTTAAAACGTGCATGCCCGGGACAAGCCCGGGCACGATGAGTTTTTGCTGAAAGCCTGATCGGACCGAATGCCTTGATTGCTGGCCTTGGATCGACCGCTCAGCCCTTGCGCAAAAACACATATTCCGCGGAGTAGGGCTCGCTCTTGGTGGTGCCGGCCTTGTCGCAGGGGCCGGCGAGTTGGCCGCCCTGGGTGTTGATCCGCTGCACGGTGGTCACTCCGGAGAAGGCGCCGGTGCCTCGTTGCGAAATCACCTCGAGTTTCAGCCAGGGGATGTCGTTCGGCGTCGCGCCGGGAGCATTGCCGATAGCTTTGGCCGTCACGGCGCTGCCGTCGGCGTTTTCCCAGTTCGGTCCGGCGAAATGGCGGCCGACGGTCTTCCCGTTAGCCATCAGCGTCGCGATCGGCTCACGAAACGTCCAGCTCAGCTTGCCGTCGGTGCCGGCCTTGCATTCGTAGACCTGCGCACCTTCGGCGTGGGTGGCTAGCACGACGGTTTCTCCCGGCGCCGTAACCGCGGCCGGCAGCGGCGTGTCGGCGGCGGCTACGCTCACGAGCGAACCCGAGAGCGGCAGCAGCGCGAGTGCTAGGATTCTGTTAGGGGGCATATTCATCTTCCTTGCTGTTTCCTTGTTGTCCTGAAATCCAGGTTAGATAGTTGGCGCCGTTATCCAAAACACCGCGGACGGCCCAATAAGGACGCCAGCGATCTAAATCGTGCCCGAATCTAAGATCGCCCCGCGGGCGATTTTCTTAGGTCCACGAAAGACATACAGTCGAACTTACAGTTCTTGATCGCGCGATTGTTATATTGCAGGTGTCATATTGGCCGCCATCGGGATAGCGATCGGCCAGTGACGGCCCTCACCATCGACGGCGGTGGCCTTTTCACGGGAACTTAGAAAAACTAGAGTTTCTAATTAGCAAGCGGCGACGACGGGAGCATAATTACTTCGTCTGCGCATTCTCTTAGTTCGATCGCCGCGAGGAGGGGTTCGCAAATCGTCCCCGCGGCGATCGTTTGTTCGTTGGCTTGGCGCTTACGCTGGCATCGCCTTGGTGAGGTTTTCCGCGACCTTGTCGAGGAAGCCGGTGGTCGACAGCCAGCGCTGGTCGGCGCCGACCAGGAGCGCGAGGTCCTTGGTCATGTAGCCGGCTTCGACGGTCTCGACACAAACCTTCTCCAGCGTGGCCGCGAACTTCGCCAGCGCTTCGTTGTTGTCGAGCTTGGCGCGATGCGACAGCCCGCGGGTCCAGGCGAAGATCGAGGCGATCGAGTTGGTCGAGGTCTCCTTGCCCTTCTGGTGCTCACGGTAATGCCGGGTCACGGTGCCATGGGCCGCTTCGGCCTCGACGGTTTTGCCGTCCGGCGTCATCAGCACCGAGGTCATCAGGCCGAGCGAACCATAGCCCTGCGCCACGGTGTCGGACTGCACGTCGCCGTCATAGTTCTTGCAGGCCCAGACGTAACCGCCCGACCACTTCATTGCCGCGGCGACCATGTCGTCGATCAGGCGGTGTTCGTAGGTGATCTTCTTCTCATCGAACTTCGACTTGAATTCCTTGTCGAAGATGTCCTGGAAGATGTCCTTGAAGCGGCCGTCGTAGACCTTGAGAATGGTGTTCTTGGTCGAGAGGTAGACCGAATAATTCTTCGACAGGCCCATGTTGAAGGAAGCACGGGCGAAATCAGCGATGGAATCGTCGAGGTTGTACATGGACATCGCGATGCCGGCGCCCGGGGCCTTGAAGACCTCCCGCTCGATCACGGTGCCGTCCTCGCCGACGAATTTCATCGACAGCGTGCCCTTGCCCGGGAACTTGATATCAGTGGCGCGATACTGGTCGCCGAAGGCGTGGCGGCCGATGATGATCGGCTTGGTCCAGCCCGGCACCAGCCGCGGTACGTTCTTGCAGATGATCGGCTCGCGGAACACCACGCCGCCGAGGATGTTGCGGATGGTGCCGTTCGGCGACTTCCACATTTCCTTGAGACCGAATTCCTTCACCCGGGCTTCGTCCGGGGTGATGGTGGCGCACTTGACCCCGACCCCGACCTTCTTGATGGCATTGGCGGCATCGACCGTGACCTGATCGTTGGTCTTGTCGCGGTATTCCATCCCGAGGTCGAAATACATCAGGTTGATGTCGAGGAACGGGTTGACCAGCTTGTCCTTGATGTACTGCCAGATGATCCGGGTCATCTCGTCGCCATCGAGTTCGACGACAGGGTTGGTCACCTTTATTTTTGCCATGGAGATCGGGCCTTTTTGGAATAGGGCGTTTCGGGGGGAATATGTGATTTACATCCGCGCTATAGCACCGCAAGCGCGCTGGCGAAAGCCGAGGCGCTATGCACTTTCCGCCGATCTTTTAGCCCGGAACGCGGTCCGCGTGGCCGTTCCCGTCACCCTCACCAGGTCGCGAAACGGCCGCCGGCGGCCCTGAGTCCATGCCTGTCGAACTGGGTCTCCGGCCGACCGCTTCTGCGGATGCACGGTGGTCCTTCCGCCTCGCCTAGACCCTGCCGAGGTCGTTGTCAGATTAAGAGCCTTGATCACGCCGACAGGGGCGCAGTGTTCATCGAGCACCCTGCGAACGCATTGCCGGCTCGCCCAAGGCTGATATTCATTTCGCCCGGTTGGACACCAGGGGAGGGTAGCCGGACAGGCCAATCGGGCGTATTCGAGCCTGCCGCGTTACGCCGGCTCAAGTTTCGATCGAAGCTCCGAAAGCGGCACTAACCGCATTAATGTACTTGAGAAATCCCGTCGGCCGGGCCATCGAATGGGACCGCATGATCAGGTCTTGAATCAGGTTCTTCGGAACTTGATTCAAGACCTTCAGACGTTGAATCAGAAAGTGAAGTGAGATGTCCGGTTCGGGCACCGACAAGACCAAAGTGGGCCGCGAACTGGCCGGACCCGTCGTCATCCTGGTCGAGCCGCAGCTCGGCGAGAACATCGGCATGGCCGCGCGCGCCATGGGCAATTTCGGGTTGACGCGGCTTCGCATCGTCAATCCGCGCGACGGCTGGCCGAACGTCCACGCCGTCCGTGCCGCCGCCGGCGCCGACCATATCCTGGATAAGGCCGAACTGTATGACACCGTCGAGCAGGCGGTAGCTGACTGCACGCTGCTGTTTGCCACCACCGCCCGCGCCCACGATCAGGCCAAGCCGGTGGTCGCGCCGGATGCGGCCGCCCGCGAGACCGCGGCGCGGATCGAGGACGGCGGCACTGTCGGCATCCTGTTCGGCCGTGAGCGATACGGCCTGCAGAACGAGGAAGTCGCGCTCGCCAACCGCATCGTCACCTTTCCGGTCAACCCCGGCTTCGCCTCGCTCAATCTGGCCCAGGCGGTGCTTCTCATGGGTTATGAGTGGTTCAAGCTCTCGACCGCGGGGGCTTTGCCGTTCGCCATGCCCGAGCGCTCGGAGCCGGCCTCCCAGCATCAGATGCAGGCCTTCTTCGACAATCTGGTGCGCGAACTCGACAAGGTCGAATTCCTGCGCCCGCCGGAGAAGCGCGAGACCATGCTGGTCAATCTGCGCAACATCTTCACCCGGATGGATCCGACCAAGCAGGACATGCATACCCTGCACGGCGTGGTGATGGCGATCGCCGAGGGGCGCAAGGGGCCGGCCAAGGGCGGCGTGCTCGACGGCGAGCAGGCCACGCGGCTGCGCGCGCTGCTGGCCGAGCACGGGCAGGGCACCTTGCCTTCGGAAAGCGGCACCGTGCGCGGGTTGGCGCGGCTGCTGCGGCGAAATCCGACCGATGCCGAGCGCATCCTGTGGCAGGCCCTGACCACCGACCGCCGCTTTGCCGGGCAGTTCAAGCGCCAGACCCCGGTCGGGCGGCACATCCCGGATTTCGTCTCGTTCGTGCATCGGCTCGCGATTGAACTGATCAATCCCGGGGAAACCGAGGTCATCGTCAAAGACCGCGCCACGCGCCGGAGCTGGCTCGAGCAGCGCGGCTATCGTGTGATCGACATGCCGTCCGCCGGCATTGAGGGTGACGCGCCGACGCAACTGGATCGGCTTGAGAGGGCGCTCGCGGAGTCCGAGTCCTCGCGCCCGCGCTGAAGCAAACTGGCGCTGCGCCGGCCTTGTCGCCGCACGCCGAGAACTTGAGATTTCGTGGCGAAGGCAGGCGGCCTTTTACATATCCTTCCACGAAGAGAACGTTGCGGCCTGGCCGCGCACGATTCCGCTCGCGTCTTTGAGCTGCCAGACGATGCCGTCTTCTATCCAGAAGCGGCGTCCTGATTTTGCGATCCTCTGGCCGCGATAGCCTTTCGTGAAGCCGTTGCGCGTAACCTCATCCAGCAAGCGCTGACGCTCTGTCCGGTCCGGAGCCTCCGCAGAGAGACGGGAGGGCAGACAGGTGAATTCATCCCAAGTGTACTCGAAACAGGACTGCGCAGCGTTGTTCGCATAGATGAAGTGCGGATCTGGGTCCGTGTTATGGGCCAAGACCACGAATGGCGCTTCCTTGTAAAGCCACGCGGCTCCCTGTCCGTCCGAGACCAGCGGCTGTCCGACGAGGCGGGCATAGCTGCCGGTGAGCAGATCGAAGAAAGCAGAATCCGTGCGCAGATCGCGGGAATCGAAGGAAGAGGCCATTGTTACACCTTTGGTCGCGAAGCACGCCCCGGAGTTCATTTGCGTCCGCGGACGCGGTTCGCTCCAGCTACCGTATCGTCCGTCTTCGCGTGTCGTTGATCAAAACTCAGAGATAAATGCTCGCAGCTCGTCGAGGATGAGGAACTGGGATCGCTGCGCTGCGATCGAAAGCCTGATTGGCCATCAAAGGTTTTCCAAGCGAGGATTGGGGCCGAGGTCCTGCTCCGGATCGAGCGGCAATTCGATCAACAGAGAAGGCGTGTCCGGTTGATAGCATCGCGTCATGATGTCATCGAGATTGGTGAGATCAGGCCGGACCTGCGCATAATCCCATCCGAAGCCAGTCGCAATAGCCTCATAATTGAGGCCCTCCAGGCCGTCATGATACCGCTCGACCGGATCGTGCTTCAGGATCTTGGTAAGTCCGTTTCGAACGATTCCGTACATGCGGTTATTCAGGACGAACAGATTCAAACGCAAATTCTTGGTTTCCGCCAGATAGCCGGCAAAAAGGCGGAAACATCCGTCTCCGGAAAAGATGAAGACGGACTTGTCGGGTGCTCCGAGCCTGGCTCCTACGCCAAGACCGAAGGCACCACCCATGGCGGAGCCACGGTAGAGACTGAAAAAGGGGCAGTCCGGATTGGGGCGCTGCGTGATGTATTGACGGTCCTTGTAAGACATACAGACGTCGTCAAAACCGATACTGTTTTTGCGCCAGAGCGTGTCGATACGTCGGTAAAAGGTTGCCATATCTACAAAGCCGGGACGGGCGGCTTCAATCGGCCGCGTATTCAGATCAGCAGGAGCGGGGGAAAATCGCCGAGTTGCCGGAGGATGGCGTGAGATCGCCAAGGTTAGCTTGCTCAGCATGGCTTCAAGCGGACCGTTCACTTCAAAACAGGCGCCGTCGATCAGATGCCGGCACGATCCTTCCACAACGCCGTAATGGCTGTCGTCATTGTTCAGAAGCCATGCTTCCCCGCAGGAAATCGGAGAGAGGCCCGTCGTGTACTCGTCAAAATCTGCGCCCAATCCGATCAGGACGGTCTGTTCGTCTAGCGCACTCCACACAGCACCCGCAGCGCCGTTGCCGCCAAATCCAAGATAACCGTAGAGGTAGGGGTTCTCACGTTCGACGGCGTTGGCGCCGTTGATACTGTAGACGACAGCAGCACCAAGCGTAGTGGCCAGTTCTGTAACCAATTTCCTGCTTGTCGCGGTTGTTGGCATCGCAGAACCAACCAGCATGACCACTTTCCGACCGGACAACTGATCCAGCGGCCACGGGATATCGATCTCAGGACGAGGAAAGGAGCGAGATGCTGGGACTGTCCAGCGTGCCTCTGATGGAATGCGGGCGAGAGACGACGGGTCCAGGACCAGGACTGCCGGGCGGCCCTGCGCAAGCTTGGCGAGAGCCCGCTCTATCTGTGGCACCATGGTATCGAACTCATCCAGCACGAACACGCCGCCCGGCAACTCGGCCTCGAGTTGTGCAAGCGTATTCATCCCATGAGCGGTGCTATCCTGAAGCGGAGCAAATCCGGCGGTGGATCTGGGAGAAAGCGGGACAATGTATAGCGCGGGAATATTGTGTAGTTTGGCGTCTGTAATTCCGCATCCCAGAAGCTTGGTTGCAGCTCCCGTTGTGGCTGTAGCAGCGGCGACTGTGCCGGTGGCCAGGTAATAGCCGAGCGGCAAAAAAGCGGCCGCATATTCTCCGACATTGAAGAAAGAGAGAGTCTCTCTGTTGCGAAGCTTGCGATAAGGCTCCATTTTTTTCGTGAAGTGAATAATGCCGCCGCCCGTCACGCCTGCGCAGATTGAAATCCCATAGCCCCTTAGTATTTCCGTGATGACGTCATACGGATCTGCCGAGATTTTGTTGATTGCGTTCATGACTAGAGATCCCCAGGAATACCCGTAGGTTGTGTAGGCTGCGGAGATTGATTGATGGCGTCTCGACGCAATCGACACGCGTCGGATCTGGCCTCATAGACGGTGGCCACGATGCGAAGTCCAACAGCAGGTCGTATAGTACCGCTCATGTTACGCAATGATGTCAGTTTCGAAACGCGGTTACACCTGTAGCTTTATAATGTCAGTTTCGAAGCGCGGATTGCGCTTGTAGCTTTAAACCCTGCTTCGAACTTTCCCGATTGCTGGAGACTGTTTCGCAATCGAACCAGGAGGCGCCTTCGTGTTCTCGGCCCGGGCCATCACATTGTTCGGCTAGCGCCGATTTCGCCTGCATCTGGCATGCTCCTTGCGAGCGAACAATTCGCATCAAGCATCACGGAGAAGGCACATGAAGCGATCCGATCTCACCGAAAAGCTGCTCGACATCAAGCGCGAGAAAGGCTGGAGCTGGAAATACATCTGCGAAAAAATTGGCGGCTATTCCGACGTCCTGATCACGGGCGCCATCCTCGGCCAGATGAAGCTGACCAAGCCGCAGGCGGCGAATGCCGGTGAGCTGTTCGGACTCTCCAAATCCGAGATCGCGATGCTCAACGAGGTGCCGATGCGCGGCACGCCGATGCCGCCGACTGATCCGCTGATCTACCGCTTCTACGAACTGGTGATGGTCAACGGCCCGGCCTGGAAGGCGCTGATCGAGGAGGAGTATGGCGACGGCATCATGTCGGCGATCGATTTCGACATGGCGATTGAGCGCCTGCCCAACCCCAAGGGCGACCGGGTCAAGATCACGATGTCGGGGAAATTCCTGCCCTACAAGTATTACGGCGCCAGCGGCAACGTGCCGGAATATGGATTCAAGGAGGGCTGACATCTTCCGTCGTTCCCGACGTGCCACGAGTTCGAGCTCTGGCGGGCGCTCCACATCGGACGACCAAACTCCGGATGCCGCCGGAACGGCTTCCATCTGATAATTCGCTGCCGCAGGCTTTTGCCTGTCGGCAGCGAATTCTCGATACGCGGTTCCGAAGCGGCCGGTCGATCCAAACGAGACGGTCAACAGGCCAACGTTTAGCGGCTCTATTTTGTGATCAACTGCACGACGTAGGCATAAGGCCCGTTCGGGCTTTTTTGTGCGTTCCACGCACAATACCAGTCGCTCCCCCACGGCAAACCCGTATCCCATCCGCCAGAATCGTTGCTATCCCACTGCCACTTCTTGACGTTGTCTTGCGGGTTGGAAGGAAAGCTCGGGTTTGAATAGACCATGATTTGCCCCTGCTGAGCCCTGAAGGGCGCGGTTGTCGACCAGGACAGCCACAGATTGCCGTGCAGTTGGTACGCGTTCAGGTACCACGTGTAGTTTGCCGAGACGGTTTGGGCGGCCGACGCTACGTCTGTGATGCTCTTCTCGATTGTCTTATTCATATCGTTCCCTCACTCTAAGATTGTAGTGGCTCCAGGTGCCGCCTCAAGGATCATAGCAATCGACAACTGAAGGTTGTGTGAATGGCAAATGACAGCATGTAAATGTGTGCGACTTGGATCGTACCTGTGGCAAGCAACGTCAGAGCCTAGCTGAAGCCTGCCATTTCTCGGTGCCAATCCCGAGCGCGACTAGGTCAAGATCACGATGTCGGGGAAATTCCTGCTCTAAGTATTACGGCGCCAGCGGCAAGGTGTCGGAATACGGATACAGGGAGGAGTAAGCGAAGACGCGACGGGAGCGCGCTCTTGCGTGTATCTTCGAGACGCGGCGAAGACGCCGCTCCTCTCAGGATGAGGGCGGCCTTACGACATGAAGCATGAATCTATTTCGCGAGCTGGAAGGCGTCGGCACTCTCATGAGGAGCCTCGTGGTGAGGAGCGCGTTTACACGCGGCCCTCAAACCATAGGCTGCAAGCTCCGCTGCCTTACGGTCAGAAGCGCGTTCTTGCCTCTCTACGTGCCTGACTTCACCTGTGCGATGGCCTGCGCCATCAATTCGGTCATCTTGGCACCAAGCTCGGCCTCGGAGATTGCGATGCCCTTGGCGGCGAGATCAGATGTCACCTTGTGGATAACGTCGCGGTCGCCCGCCTCCTCGAAATCGGCTGCCACGACCTCTCTGGCATAAGACGTGGCGGCCTCGCCAGACAGGCCCAGTCGTTCCGCGACCCACAAGCCCAAAAGCTTGTTGCGCCGGGCGTCCGCCTTGAACCTCAGTTCTTCGTCGATCACGAATTTCCGCTCAAAACCCTCTTCGCGCCTGTCGAATGTGGTCATGATCTGGTTCCAACCCTTGTCGAGGCGGGACGTCATTCCGCGTTGCGGCGGCCCCCCTTGATAACTAGATAACCGCTGAGAATCGCCAAAACAACGGCCACGAAGCCGCAGAGAGCGCGGTAAAACTCGGTCCGCGGGGGACCGGATCGATTGTGCTTGATGGTCCAATCGGATAGGTTGTCGCTAGGCCCGGTTCTCGTTCTGTTTCCCGTTCCTGGTCTTCACGGCAGCTCCGTCGTGGGTCGCAATCCCTTGTCATCCGGAGCAAACCAACTTCATGGATTTCAACAACACACGGTACATCCCTATGAGCCGTCGACGCCGTATTTATGAAGGCAAGGCAAAGGTGCTTTACGAAGGACCGGAGCCGGGAACCCTGATCCAGCACTTCAAGGACGACGCGACCGCGTTCAATGCCAAGAAACACCAGGTAATCGAGGGCAAGGGCGTCCTCAACAACCGGATTTCGGAGTATCTGTTCCAGCACCTCAACGATATCGGGGTGCCGACCCATTTCATCCGCCGTCTCAACATGCGCGAGCAACTGATCCGCGAAGTCGAGATCGTGCCGCTCGAGGTCGTGGTGCGGAACGTTGCGGCGGGTTCGCTGTCGCAGCGACTCGGTATCGAGGAAGGTACCCAGCTGCCGCGCTCGATCATCGAATTCTACTACAAGAACGACCAGCTCAACGACCCGATGGTCTCCGAGGAGCACATCACGGCGTTCGGTTGGGCGACGCCGCAGGAGATCGACGACATCATGGCGCTGGCGATCCGCGTCAACGACTTCCTGACCGGCCTGTTCCTGGGCATCGGCATCCGTCTGGTCGACTTCAAGATGGAATGCGGCCGCCTGTTCGAGAACGAAATGATGCGGATCATCGTCGCCGACGAGATCTCCCCCGATTCCTGCCGGCTGTGGGACATCAAGTCAAACGAGAAACTCGACAAGGACCGTTTCCGCAGGGATCTCGGTGGCCTGTTGGAAGCCTATACCGAAGTCGCCAAGCGGCTCGGTATCCTGATGGAGAACGAGCGTCCGATAGGCTCGGGCCCGGTGCTGGTGAAGAGCTGAGGTTGGTCGTGAAAGCGCGTGTTACCGTTACTCTTAAAACCGGCATCCTCGATCCGCAGGGCAAGGCCATTGAAGGGGCGCTGAAATCGCTCGGTGTCGATGGCGTCGCCAGCGTCCGCCAGGGCAAGGTGTTCGACATCGAGCTTGCGGTCGCCGACAAGGCCAAGGCCGAGGCGGCGCTCAAGGACGCCGCCGACAAGCTGCTGGCGAATACTGTGATCGAGAATTATGCTATCGAGGTTGTGGGATAGAGAAGATGGCTGATGTGACGCCGGAACTCATGTTTGAACTATTGAAGTCGATCCAAGCGCGGCTTGCCCAAGTCGATGGCAAGGTCGATGAGCTCAAGCAGGAGATGCAGGCATCTCGCACCTCCCAGAATGGCATTCGTCAGGAAATCACGAGCGTCTTCCAGGAGATCTCGGGAGTTCACGCGACACTGGTTCGCCATGAAGGCCGGTTGGACCGGATTGAGAGCCGCCTCGAACTAAATGATGCACCGACCTTATGAAATCCGCCATTCTCGTCTTTCCCGGCATCAACCGTGAACGCGACATGGCGCGGGCGTTGCGGCTCGCGTCAGGTCATGAACCCCAGATGGTCTGGCACGCCGAGACCGCGCTGCCTGAGGGCACCGACCTCGTGGTGGTGCCCGGCGGGTTCTCCTACGGCGATTACCTGCGCTGCGGCGCCATCGCGGCGCGCGCGCCGGTCATGGACGCGGTACGCGCGTTCGCGGCCCGAGGCGGCCTCGTGCTCGGCGTCTGTAACGGATTTCAGATCCTGTGCGAGTCCGGCCTGCTGCCCGGCGTGCTGATGCGCAATTCGCGGCTGAAATTCATCTGCCATGACGTGCATCTGCGGGTCGAGCGTTCCGACACGCCGTTCACGCGCGGCTACAACGCCGGCCAGGTCATCCGCGTGCCGATCGCGCATGGCGAGGGCAACTACGAGGCGGACGAAGAGACGTTGAAGCGGCTCGAGGGCGAGGGGCGGGTGCTCTATCGCTATTGCTCCGCCGATGGCGTGGTCGACGAGAATTCCAACATCAATGGCGCGGCGGAATCGATTGCCGGCATCATCAATGAGCGCGGCAATGTGCTGGGCATGATGCCGCATCCGGAAAACCACGTCGAAGATATCATGGGCTGCACCGACGGCCGCGGCCTGTTCGCGGGGCTGGTGGCGCATCTGGAGCGTGCCGCTTGAGGTTGGCCTAGCGTCTTCAAGCGAAGTGGGAATCGGTTCGCGTGAAGAAAACGCGTCAGAATAAAGGGGCATTGCGGGCGTTGCTTGCGGTGGCCGCCTTTTCCCTTGCTGTCGCATCCGCCGACGCGCAGGATTTTCCGACGCATTCCATCACCCTGATCGTGCCGTTTGCGGCCGGCGGCACCTCGGACGTGATCGCGCGTGCCGTTGCCGAGCAGATGGGCGCCGCGCTCGGGCAGACCCTCGTGATCGAGAATATCGGCGGCGCCGGCGGCTCGACTGCGCTGGCCCGCGCGGCGCGCGCCGAGCCCGACGGTTACACCATTGCGATCGGCAATGCCGGCACCAATGCCGCATCCTACACCATCTATCCGAATCTGCCGTTCACGCCTGACGCGTTCGTTCCGGTCGCGATGGTGGCGAAGACCTTCGGCGTCATCGCCCTGCGCAAGGACTTTCCCGCCAAGACGGTGCAGGAGTTCATCGCCTACGCCAAAAGCAATCCCGGCAAGATCAACCTTGGTCACGCCGGCGTCGGCTCATCGAATTTTCTGATCTGCAAGAGTTTCGTGCAGGCGGCGGGCATCGATGTCGCGCTGGTCGGATATCGCGGCGCCGCGCCGGCCTTGACCGACGCGATCGGCGGCCAGACCGACGGTGTCTGCGATGCCGCGGCATCGGTGTCGCAATCGATCGAAGGCAAGCTGGTGAAGGGGCTGGTGGTCGGCTCGACCGTGCGGCTGGCGACGTTGCCTGATCTTCCGACCTCGGCGGAAGCAGGCCTGCCTGAATTCGAGGCGCAGGGCTGGAACGGATTGTTCGCGCCGAAGGGAACGCCGCCCGCGATTATCGCGAAGCTCAACGCCGCTGCCCGCACGGCAGTGGAAAGCGAGGCCGTGAAGGCGCGGTTCGCCGGTTTGTCGACGGTGGCGCCTGACGCCAACGAACACGCGCCGGAAGTGCTTCAGCAGCTGGTGACGCGCGACGTCGAAAAATATCGCAAGCTGTTGCAATAAGCCTGTTCGCGCAAACAGACGCGCTCGCCCACGCTTCCGGCTGGCCTGAAACTTGCTCGTGCTCTCTCCCAGGTACGGATTTTCGGTGGGAGAGATATCATGCTTATTCGCAAGGCATCCTGCACGCTCGCATTCTTAGCCGCGTTGCTGTTCTCCGGGTTCGCAATGGCCGAGACCACGTTGCGCATCGCGATGACGGCGTCCGATATCCCGACGGCGACCGGCCTGCCGAACAACGGCTTTGAGGGATTGCGCTTCCTTGGCTATCCGATCTTTGAGGGCCTGGTGCTGTGGGATCTGTCCCGGACCGATCGGTTGGCGACGTTGCGGCCGGGACTCGCCGAGAAATGGGAGCAGGATCCGGCCGACAGCAAGACCTGGATCTTCCATCTGCGTCACGGCGTGAAATTCCATGACGGCACGGATTTCAACGCCGACGCTGTAATCTGGAATCTCGATCGTTGTTTTAACAGCGAAAGCCCGCAATTCGAGCCGGCGAGTTCGGCGATGTCGCGGGCGCGCATTCCGCTGATGAGCAGTTACAGGAAGATCGACAACGACACGGTCGCGATCACGCTGACGAAGACCGCGTCCTATTTCCCCTATATGGCGGTCTATGTGCTGTTCACGTCGCCGGCGTCATTTGAAAAGGCCGGACGGGACTGGGCCAAGGTCGCAACCTTGCCGGCCGCCGGCACCGGGCCGTTCCGCATCACCAGGATCGTGCCTCGGCAGGAGGCGGATCTGGCGCGGTGGGACGGCTATTGGGACGCCGCGAAAATGGCAAAGGTCGACAAGGTCGTCCTGCTGCCGATCCCCGAGGCGAATTCGCGATTGGCCGCCTTGCGCTCCGGCCAGGTCGACTGGATCGAGGTGCCGCCGCCCGACGGTATCGATTCCTTGAAATCGGCCGGCTTCACCATTACCACCGGCTCATATCCGCATGTATGGCCCTGGTTCTTTAACATCGGTGCGCCCGACAGCCCTTTCAAAGACGTGCGCGTGCGCCAGGCGCTGAACTATTGCATCGACCGGGAAGGGCTGGTGTCATTGCTGAACGGGACCGCGGAGCCTTCGGCCGGCTGGCTCAAGACCAGCGATCCCGATTTCGGCACGCCGGCCAACCGCTACAAATTTGATGCCGCCAAAGGCAAGGCATTGCTCGCCGAGGCCGGCTACACCTCGGCCAAGCCGCTGTCCTTCAAGGTGATGATCTCGAATTCCGGTTCAGGCCAGATGACGCCTTTGCCGATGAACGAATTCCTGCAGCAGAATCTGAAAGAAGCTTGCGGCGTGAACGTCGACTTCGACGTGGTTGAATGGCAGGTGCTGTTGAATGCAGCCCGCGCCACGCCTGACAGCCCCAGCCTGCAAGGGGCGATGGCGCTCAATATCAGCTCGCCGTCGTCCGATGTCAGCATCATGGCGCGGTATTTCTCCTCCGCCAATTTTTCACCGAACGGCTTCAACTTCGAGCAGTGGAAGGATGACGAATTCGACGCCGCGCTCAAGACGCTCGCGGAGGCTTCGGATCCGAACGTGATCTCCGCGGCCTATCGCAAGGCGCATGAGCGTCTCGTCGACAACCCGCCGTGGCTTTATATCGTCCACGACCTCAACCCGCGCGCGATGAGCCCGAAGGTGAAGGGCTTCGTCTCACCGCAGTCGTGGTTTGCTGATCTGACCCTGGTCAGCCTGCAATAGTCTGCGGGCGGTTTTTCACCCGCTTGATGGTGCCGGAAAACGTGAACAGCGAGCGCTCGGCGGATTTCAGGATGCCGCGCAGGAAGATCAGCGAGCCGCCGGCGCGGGTGATCTCACCAGTCCCTTGGACGAGCTCGCCTTCCCGGGCGGCGTCGAGAAATTCGCAGGCGAACGATACCGTCACGCCCGGGCCCTGCAGCACCGGCGAGGCGATCGCAAACAGGCAATAGTCGGCGAATGCCATGAAGGCGCCGCCATGGACGTTGCCCTGGCCATTGAGGTGTTTGCTCGCGACCCGGAAGGCGCAGCGGATGGCGCCGTTGTCGTCCATCCGGTGCCAGAACGGTCCGCTATGGGTTTCGAAATTGTCGCGGCTCCAGGTGCGCCAGCCCTTGAATTCGCCTTCCAGGCCTTCGTGCAGGTCGGGTCGATCGAGGAATGCGGTTTTGCTGAGGTCGTCCACGCGATCCGGCCCCTTCTATTGGGAGATTCAGCCCTTAAATCCGAATCACGGGCGATGTGCAAATCCTCGGGGCACGCCAGCTATCCGCAAAGCTCTGGACATCAGGAAAATGCGCCGTCAAGGGCCTTTTCGTGCCTGTCCGATCTCTCTAATAAGAGACCTCAATCGCTTTAAGAAACCCCATGAACCAGCCGCAAATCACCCCCGAACTCGTCGCCAGCCATGGCCTGAAGCCCGACGAGTATGAGCGCATTCTCAAGCTGATCGGCCGGGTGCCGACTTTCACCGAGCTCGGGATCTTCTCGGCGATGTGGAACGAGCATTGCTCGTACAAATCGTCGCGGCTGCATTTGCGGGGTCTGCCGACCAAGGCGCCGTGGGTGATCCAGGGCCCCGGCGAGAACGCCGGCGTCATCGACATCGGCGACGGGCAGGCGGTGGTGTTCAAGATGGAGAGCCACAACCATCCGAGCTACATCGAGCCATATCAGGGCGCAACCACCGGCGTCGGCGGTATCCTGCGCGACGTCTTCACCATGGGCGCACGCCCGATCGCCTGCCTCAACGCGCTGAGCTTCGGCGCACCGGAACATCCCAAGACCCGCCATCTGGTCTCCGGCGTCGTTGCCGGCGTCGGCGGCTACGGCAATTCGTTCGGCGTGCCGACCGTCGGCGGACAGGTGCGTTTCCACACCCGCTATGACGGCAACATCCTGGTCAACGCGATGGCGGTCGGCCTCGCTGAAACCAGCAAGATTTTCTACGCGGCGGCCTCTGGCGTGAACATGCCGATCGTCTATCTCGGCTCCAAGACAGGCCGCGACGGCATCCACGGCGCATCGATGGCGTCGGCCGAATTCGACGACGACTCGGCCGAGAAGCGTCCGACCGTGCAGGTCGGCGATCCCTTCGCGGAAAAGCTGCTGCTGGAGGCCTGCCTCGAGATCATGGAAGCCGATTGCGTGATCGCGATTCAGGACATGGGCGCGGCCGGCCTGACCTGTTCGGCGGTGGAGATGGGCGCCAAGGGCGATCTCGGCGTCGACCTTGATCTCGACGCAGTGCCGACGCGTGAGACCGGCATGAGCGCCTACGAGATGATGCTCTCCGAAAGCCAGGAGCGCATGCTGATGGTGCTCAAGCCGGAGAAGGAACAGGAAGCCGAGGCGATCTTCCGCAAGTGGGGACTGGACTTCGCCGTGGTCGGTTACACCACGCCGAGCAAGCGCTTCGTCGTCAAGCATGGCGGCGACGTCATGGCGGACTTGCCGATCAAGGAATTGGGCGACGAGGCTCCGCTGTACGATCGTCCGCACGTGGCGACGCCGCTATTGCCGGTGATCCACGCGCGCGAGGTCAATCCGCCGATCGCCATCATGCCGGCGCTGGAAAAACTGATCGCGACGCCGGAGCTCTGCTCGAAGCGCTGGGTCTGGGAACAATACGACCACGTCATTCTGGGCAATACCGTGCAGCGTCCCGGCGGCGATGCCGCGGTGGTGCGGGTGCAGGACGGGCCGAAGGGACTGGCGCTGACGGTGGACGTTACGCCGCGTTACTGCGAGGCCGATCCCTATCGGGGCGGCATGCAGGCGGTCGCCGAAGCCTGGCGCAATATCACGGCCGTCGGCGGCAGGCCGCTGGCGATCACCGACAACCTCAATTTCGGCAATCCCGAGCGGCCGGAAATCATGGGCCAGTTCGTCGGCTGCCTGAAGGGCATCGCAGAAGCCTGCCGTGCGCTCGACTTCCCGGTCGTGTCCGGCAACGTCTCGCTCTACAACGAAACAAACGGCCGCGGCATCCTGCCGACGCCCTCGATCGGCGGCGTCGGACTGCTCGACGACTTCACCAAATCCGCAACGCTCGCGTTCAAGGCCGAGGGCGAAGCCATCCTCTTGATCGGCGACACCCAGGGTTGGCTCGGCCAGTCGGTGTACTTGCGCGACGTCTGCGGCCGCGAAGAGGGCGCACCGCCGCCGGTGGATCTGGCAGCTGAAAAGCGCAACGGCGACGTGGTGCGGGGCATGATCCATGCCGGCACCGCGACGGCGGCGCATGACGTTTCCGATGGCGGCCTTTTGATTGCGCTGGCGGAGATGGCCATCGCGAGCGGGATCGGCGCACGGCTGCTGGCGGCGTCGGAATCGATCGTGCCGCATGCCTATTGGTTCGGCGAAGACCAGGCGCGTTACATCGTTACCGTGCCAGCGGAGCAGGCCGGGCTGGTGCTGGCGAAGATGCGAGGCGCCGGCGTGCCGTGCGCGCGGATCGGCACAACAGGCGGCGATGCCATCGCCATCGCAGATGAGGCGGCGGTTCCGGTTGCCTCACTCAAGGCCGCCTTCGAGCGCTGGTTCCCGGCCTATATGAGCGGCGCCACCTGAGTGATTGCCGCTACGGGAGCTCCGAGACGGCGACGAGCATGGTCAGACTGAGCGCGGTGGCGATCAAAAGAGCTGATAATCCCATCGGGGTGTCCTTCTAAGGTTGGCCTTGGACACACCTCCCTGCGCATCCAGATCCTGAGCATTCAGATGCAGGTTTAATGCCAATAATTACAGCACATGTGTGGCGCCGGGGATCTTTCTTAAGGCAGCGGTGACCGCCCAGCTCAATGCAACCGTCAGCACGAACGCGATAGCCGCCTTGACGATTGCCGGCAGATCGTAATCGAACAGCCAGTATTGCAGCCAAAGCACAATCGGATAGTGCACGAGGAAGATGCCGTAGGCGTCACCCTGCATGCGATCGAGCATGGTCCAGTGCCGCTTTGAGCCCAGGAAGAAGCCCAGGATGGCGAACAGGATGGCCGCGCTGAAGGCGACGAAGAAAAGCCCGTAGCTTGCGAGATACCAATCCGGCTGCGGATCGGGATTGCCCAGTATTTCGCGCTTGATGTAGATCAGCACCCACATCAGGCAGTAGGGAATGAGGGTTGCGATCAACCAACCCGAACGGCTTTTCGCCAACCTGCCGTCCGCGCTCAGGACGCCCTCATTGAGATGCGCGACTCCGATGCCGGCGCCGATAAAGAAATAGGACGCATATAACAGGATGCGGCTGGCCTGAACCGAGAACGGCCCGAACTCGAACCAGCGGTTGGGACCGAAATAGAGCAGCGCGGGAATATAGGCCAGCGCGGTGACAACCAGCATAAACACGAAGAATTTGGCCGGCTGGTCAAAGCATTGCTCCGACAGGCGGTGAATGGGGTCGAGCAGGTTTGGCGAGAGCCGGTGCAACACGGTCGCCACGAGATCAAACGCCAGCAACACCCAGACGAACCAGACCGGACCGCTTTCCCACGGCCCGACCGTCACCGTTTTCCACCAGAAGGCGGCAAAGGTCAGATCGGGATTTTGTCGCAGCGCGATCGCGTAATAGGCGAGCGGGATCACGGTAAGCGCGGCGATCACGAACGGCAGGCCGAGCCGGAGCATCCGATCGCGAAGATGGACGGCCGTCGTTTTGTGCGACAGGCTCGGCCACACGAACAGCCCGGACAGAAAAAAGAACATCGCCATGAAGAAGCTGTCGGTGGCGAGGACGACCATGTCGAAACCGATCCACGATTTGGGATCGGTATGACCGAAATGGGTGTAGGGGATCACGGAATGATGCAGCACCACGACCAGCGTCAGGAAGCTGCGCGCATGATCGAACGACGCGTTACGCGTCGCTGCTTTTGGCGCCGCCTGCGTTTGCGCAGGTGCGACCGGTTCGGAAATGAAGGTCATGGGGCAGCCCCGACAGGGTTGTCAGCCCCGATGTTGCCGCCGGGAACCCGATTCCACAAGGTTAAAGTAACGTTGCCGAAACTGCACCCTCTGGGCGAGGAGGATGGAACCAGCTCAATCGCCCAGGGTTAGGCATCCTGCGGGAACCGCGGCGGTCGCGGTGCGAAGGTTGGAGAAATGGGTGATGACAATTCTGAAATGGGCGCTGATTTTCTTCGTGGTGTCGATCGTCGCAGGTATCTTTGGATTTACCGGCGTTTCCGCGGCTTCGGCCGATGTCGCCCGTTTCCTGTTCTATGTCTTCGTCGTGATCTTCCTGGTGCTGCTGATCCTGGGCCTCACCATCTTCAGGGCATAGCAGCACCAAGGCCTCATGACAGGCTTTATGAGGCCTCGCGGCCCGTCCATCATACGGGCCGCGGACAAGTTGACGCAGTGCTCAGGCGACTTCCTCAATCGTGACCTTGTCCGGATAGAACGCCAGATGGCCGGAGATCTCCGCCATCGCCGGGAACGGCGTCTCGTAGGTCCAGATCGAGTTTTCGATGGTCTTGCCGTCGGCCACGACGCTGAAATAATTCGCGTCGCCCTTATAGGGACAATGCGTGGTTCGGTCGGTGCGCTTGAGCAGCGCCATGTTGGCATCGTTGCGCGGCACGTACTGAACCGGCGGATAGTTCGCTTCCTTCAGCGTCATTGCATGGGTAGTGTCGGCGATCACGACGCCGCCCGCGGTGACGCGGACGCGCTTCGGATTTGCCGTAATGGTCATGGGGTGGTCGGGACCGGGAAGTTTCATGCTCGTGAGCCTTTTTCAGTCAGCCCGTTGTGATCAAATCCAGCGGATTTAAAAGCGGCAGGATCAGGAATATAGTATGACGGGGCGTGACCTAGAAGGGTGTTCGCGCTAGGTTTCGGGGCCTCGGTCAGAGCGCCGTGGACAATTTAAGTCGGACTGGAGAAAAACTGGATGCCGATGGATGCCCGCGATATCGAATCGATGATCAAGGCAGCGATTCCCGATGCCCAGGTAACGATCCGCGATCTGGCTGGCGACGGCGACCACTACGCCGCGACGGTGATTTCGGCCTCGTTCCGCGGCAAATCCCGGGTTCAGCAGCACCAGATCGTCTATCAATCGCTGAAAGGCCAGATGGGCGGCGTGCTGCATGCGCTGGCGCTGCAGACCGGGGTACCCGAGGGCTAGCGTCCGATCCATCTTTGCGGATCAGACGCGTCGCGGAGGCGCGGCCGGATCTCAATCCGACGTCACCAGTTCATGAACCGAGAACATGCCGGCGCTGTCGGTCCAGGTCGCGCGCGGCGTCCAGCCCGAGCCGCGCGCCAGCGCGGCGAAGCGCCCGAGGCTGTACTTATAGCTGCTCTCGGTGTGGATGCTTTCGCCGGCGCGGAATGAAAACGTCCGGCCCTGCACGCGTACGCTCTGCGCCTTCTTGCTGATCAGGTGCATTTCGATTCGGTGACGCTCGCGGTTGTAGATCGCGCGATGGGTAAAGGCGGCGAGATCGAAAGTGCCGCCCAGCTCGCGATTGATCCGATCGAGCACGTTGAGATTGAAGCGCGCGGTGACGCCGGCAGCATCATTATAGGCGTCGTACAGCACACGCTCATCCTTTTCGAGGTCGACGCCGATCACCATCTGCGCGTGTTTCCCGAGGATGTCGCGCGCGCTGCGGAGAAAGGCGCAGGCTTCATGCGGCTCGAAATTTCCAAGCGTCGAGCCGGGGAAGAATCCGACCTTTGGCATGGCCGCGATTTCCTCGGGCAGTGCGAACGGTGTGGTGAAGTCGGCTGCGACCGGATGGACGTCGAGCGAAGGAAAATCCTTGCGCAGAGTGTCGGCCTGCGCTTTCAGGAAGTCGCCGGAAATATCGACAGGGACGTAGGCGTCGAACGCGCACTCTTCCAGCAACAACCGTACCTTCGTGGTCGCGCCGGCGCCGAATTCCACGAGCGCCGCGCCTTTGGGGATAGTCGCCGATATCTCCTGTCCGCGATTGCGCAGGATCGCGAGCTCGGTGCGGGTCGGATAGTATTCCGGTAGGAGCGTGATCTGTTCGAACAATTCCGAACCCGTCGCGTCGTAGAAATACTTCGGCGACAGGCGCTTGGGTTGTTGCGACAAGCCTTCGATCACGTCGTCGGCAAACGCCGAGTTCTGCTCGTTGTTCTGCTCGTCAAAGGGATGCGCTTTTGCCAAGGCGGCATTGTGCACATTCATATCGTTCTCCTGAAACGCGCGTCCGGCGCGGTTGAACTCGAAACAAATCAGACAGCGTAGTCGGCGAGACGGAGCCCGGTGAACTGCCAGCGATGGTGGGGATAGAAGAAGTTGCGATAAGTCATGCGGCTATGCCCGCGAGGGGTCGCAAGCGACGAGCCGCGCAACACCAATTGGTTGACCATGAACTTTCCATTGTACTCTCCGAGCGCGCCCTCGATCGCGCGGTAGCCGGGATAAGGGCGCGTAGGCGCTACGCGTCCATTGCCAGACGATCCCGAAGGCGTCGTTGAGGTGGCCGGCACGGGCGGCCACTTCCCATTCCATTTCGGTCGGCAAATGCTTGCCGCTCCAGCGCGCGAAGGCGTCGGCCTCGTAATAGCTGACATGACAGACGGGAGCGTCCGGATCGACCGGCCTCAGCCCGCCAAGCGTCATGACATGCCATTCGCCGTCGATCTGGCGCCAGTGGCCGGGCGCCTGCCATTGCTCGTTGCCGACGGTGGCAAAGCCATCCATCAGCCACAGCGTCGGCGTGCGATAGCCGCCGTCCGCCATGAAGGCGAGCCATTCGGCATTGGTGACAAGGTTGCGCGCCAACTTGACTGGACCAATCAGGGCGCGGTGGGCAGGTTTTTCGTTGTCGAAATGGAAGGTTTCGCCGGTATGCCCGATGCTGTGGATGCCCTCGTTGAGGGTGACCCAATCGTCGCCGCCGCGGCTCGAGGCCGGAAAGCGCCAGGCTGGATCGTAGGCGGGCGGTATCGGGTTTTGCGCGAAGGCGTGCAGGATGTCGGTCAGCATCAATTCCTGATGCTGTTGCTCGTGGTTGAGACCGACTTCCATTAGCGGCGCCAGCGCCGCTAGGGCGATGTCACCGGCTTCGTCAAAAAATTTAACGACTTCGGCATCGACGTGCCGGCGATAGGCGGTGATCTCGTCGGCACCGGGACGGGTCAGATGGCCGCGCTGGTGGCGGGCGTGCCGCGGCCCGGCGCTGACATAATAGGAATTGAACAAGAAGGCGTAGTCGGGGTGGAAGGGCGTGTATCCCTTGCGATGCTCGCCCAGCAGGAATTGTTCGAAGAACCACGTGGTATGGGCGCGGTGCCATTTTGCCGGGCTGGCGTCCGGCATCGATTGGATCAGTTGATCCTCCGGCGTTAGGGGGGCGGCGCGGCGCTCGGTTTCATCGCGGACGTCGCGGAACGCTTCCACCAAATTCTGGGCTAAATCGCCGGAATCGGAGAACAACGACTGGCAAGGGGCGGCGCACGAGGCCGCAGCGGATGCTGGTTTCGTCACGATGGTCTCCGGTTCGAAAGAGAACGTTGCTCCGGCGCACCGGTTCCCAGGAACTTACCTATTCTAGATAGGGGGTTTCAGGCAGGATAAAAGCATCTTACCGCGCATCCGGGATGACAGGGACGGTGTCCGGGCGTCCTGCCAAATGACCTGTGTCAAACCCGCGCATAACAGCTCCCCGCCAATTTACTTTGGATGCACAATGGTTTGGGATACATATATGGTCAGGTCAGGTTAAAGGGCTGCCGGCCCGCAATGCTGTGCTGCAAAAGGACGCCAATATGAGCATCGAGCAATTCATTGAGAACGAAGTGAAGTCAAACGACGTCGTGCTGTTCATGAAGGGGACCCCGCAATTTCCGCAGTGCGGTTTTTCCGGTCAGGTGGTCCAGATCCTCGATCACGTCGGGGTCGGCTACAAGGGCTTGAACGTTCTCGAGTCCGCGGACCTGCGCAACGGCATCAAGACCTACTCCAACTGGCCGACCATTCCGCAGCTCTACGTCAAGGGCGAGTTCGTCGGCGGTTGCGACATTATCCGCGAGATGTTCCAGGCCGGCGAGTTGCAGCAACTCTTGGCCGACAAGGGCGTCGTGGTCGGCGCGGCGGCCTCTGCCTGATCTCGGCCCGACCTTGACCGCGCGCCAGATAGGCAATGCGCGGCTCGAGGTCATTGTCGCCGATATCACCACGCTTGGCGTTGACGCTATCGTCAACGCCGCCAATACGTCGCTGCTCGGCGGGGGTGGGGTCGATGGTGCCATCCATCGCGCGGCCGGGCCCGAATTGTTAGCCGAGTGCCGCACGCTCCAGGGCTGCGCGACCGGCGACGCCAGGATCACCCGAGGTTATCGGCTGCCGGCCCAGCACGTGATTCATGCCGTCGGACCGGTTTGGCACGGTGGCAGCCGGGGCGAGGATAATGACCTGGCGTCGTGCTACCGGCGCGCGATCGAAATCTGCCAGATCCATGGACTTAGCTCGCTCGCCTTTCCCGCTATCTCGACCGGGGTCTATCGCTTCCCCGCCGACCGTGCGGCGCGGATCGCGGTTGACGCGACCTTGCTTGCTTTGCCTGCAGCGCCGAAGCTGACCCACATCATGTTCTGTTGCTTTTCGCGAGAAAGTGCCTCGCTGCACACGCAGGCGTTGTCCGAGTCCGGTAACCCTTGTGCTGGATGAGCCGCCCGGTACACTCCCCACAATAAATCCGGGGAGGGGCTGATGAATTTTCATCACGCATGGCGCGCGCTGCTTGGCGGCGCGCTGGTGTTGGCTGTGCCGCAGGCACGTGCGGAAGGCACTTTTGATATTCCCGCGGGCGCCCATTTCAATCCGCAAAAGCTAGAAAAAATCGGCGAGTTCTTTCGCAATGAAGTTACGACCGGCAAGATTGCCGGCGCGATCGTTTTGATCCAGCAGCACGGCAAGCCGGTCTATCGCGAGTTCTTCGGCGTGCGCGACACCGCGACCCAGGCGCCGATGACGGACGATACCATCTTCCCGATTTTCTCGTTGACCAAGCCGGTCACTTCGTTTGCGGCCATGATGCTGATCGACCAGCACAGGCTGAAGCTCGACGATGCGGTCGCGACCTACATCCCATCTTTCGCCGACGCCAAGGTCGGCGTCGAGAAGCAGGCCGAGAACGGTGAAAAAGTTCTCGAACTGGTGCCGCTCAAGCGCAAGCTGACGATCCAGGACCTGATGACGCACACGTCTGGAATCACCTATGGCTTCTACGGCGGCAGCATGGTTCGCAAGGCCTACAAGAGCGCCGATATTTACGATGGTGATTTCACCAACGCCGAATTCGTCGAACGCATCGCACAGCTTCCGTTAGCCGAGCAGCCCGGCACGCTCTGGGATTACGGGCACTCGACCGACATCCTCGGCCGTGTGATTGAGGTGGTAACGGGAAAATCGCTGCTGCAATATGAAAAGGAAAGCCTGCTCGATCCGCTCGGCATGGTCGACACCGCATTTTACGTCACCGATCCCGCCAAGCAGAGGCTGATCGCCAAGCCGGTACCGAACGACAGTAACTTCCGGGTCGGGTTCGACCGCAACGTCGACGTGCTCAAGAAATGGGAATCCGGCGGCGGCGGCATGGTCACGACGATCGCGGATTTTGCGAAATTTTCCCAGATGGTACTCGATGGCGGCAAGTTTGAGGGTAAGCAATATCTCAGCCCTGAGGCGTTCACGTTGATGGCCTCCGATTTTGTCGGGCCGGGCTCTGGCGTGGCGCGGGATTACTTCTATTTCCCCGGCGACGGCTTCGGTTTCGGCCTCGGCTTCGGTGTACGCACCGATCCCGGCAACGCCAAGCCGCCGCCGCCGGGATCGTTGGGCGAACTGAAATGGGACGGCGCCAGCGGCTGCTATATGGTGGTCGACCGCAAGCAGGACATGTTTTTCGTGCTGCTGCAAGAGACGCCGTCCGAACGACAGCGCATCCAAAAGGTCGTGAAGCAACTGATCTATGAAGCGATGGAGAACTGACCGGTTGGCAGGCTGGCGTGTTGCCGCGGGAGCGCTTGCGCTGCTGATCGGCGCGATCACGCTGGTTTCGCCGACCGCAGGCCGCGTTGAATCGTTGTCGACCGCGCCATCGGGTCTCTCACGCGCAAAGCTTGAACGGGTCGGTGACTACGTCCGCAACGAGATCGCAACTGGCAAGATCCCCGGGGCGGTTCTTCTGATCCGGCAGCATGGCCGTCCCGTCTACCTCGAAACATTTGGCGTGCGCGACGTCGAGAGCCGGCGTCCGATGACGGCCGACACGATCTTCCGGCTGTATTCGATGTCGAAGCCGATCACCTCCGTCGCGGCAATGATGCTGGTGGAGGACGGCAAGCTCGCACTTGACGATCCCGTGTCGAAATATCTTCCGGCCTTCGCGGACGTGAAGGTGGGAGTCGAAAAGCCGGACGAGAATGGAAAGCTTGCGCTCGAGCCGCTCCAACGTCCGATCACGATCGAGGATTTGCTGCGTCACACCTCGGGCTTGACCTACGGCTTCTATGGCGACAGCACGGTGCGCAAGCTCTATGCGAGTGCCAATCTGTTTCGCGGCGATTTCGACAATGCCGCGTTTGCCGATCGTCTCGCCAAGCTGCCGCTTGCCGAACAGCCGGGCACGCTGTGGGATTACGGTCATTCGACCGATGTGCTCGGCCGCGTCATCGAGGTGATTTCCGGAAAATCCCTGTTCCAGTTCGAAAAGGAGCGCCTGCTTGACCCTCTCGGGATGAGCGAGACCGCTTTCTACGTTGCGGACGCGGCCAAGCGACCGCTGATCGCCGAACCGATGCCGGACGATCGTTTCACCGGTCCGGTTGCCGGCATCCGCGATCCGACGCTGCCGCGGCGCTGGGAATCCGGCGGGGCGGGCATGGTCGGCACGATAGGGGATTACGCGCGATTTGCGCAGATGCTGTTGAACAGCGGCACCCTCGACGGCAGGCGCTATCTCAAGCCCGAAACCGTCGCGTTGATGACGTCGGATCATATCGGGCCGGAAACAAAAATCGGGCGCGACCAATTCTATTTTCCCGGCCGCTACAGCGGCTTCGGCCTTGGCTTCGCCGTGCGGACCGCACAGCCGCCCGATACGCCGTTGGCGATTGGCGAATACCGCTGGGACGGTGTCGGCGGCACCTTCTTCTTCATCGATCCCAAGGACGACATGTTCGCGATTTGCATGATGCAGGCGCCGTCCCAGCGCGGACGGATTCAAACGGAGTTGAAGACGCTGATCTATGAGGCGCTGGAGAAATGATCCATAGCGTTTTCGAGCGAAGTGGCTTCGGTTCGCGTGAAGAAAACGCGTCAAACAATAAAATAGAGCCTCGGTTCTGATTCCATCAGAACCGAAAAGGCTCTAAGCCCCGCGCACGATCTCGCGCACCAGGCCGACCGTCTCCTCGATCATCGCAGCGGTAACGTCGAGGTGGGTGCAGGCCCGAATCCGCCCGTCCATCATCGCCAGCAGCACGCCGCGCTTTCGCAACGCCTCGACCATGGCGTCGCCGCTGACGCCGGCGCCGTCGGGCGTGAAGAACACCAGGTTGGTCTCGGGTTGCTGCACCTGCATGCCGGCGATTTGCGATAGGCCGCGCGCCAGCGCGCGCGCATTGGCGTGATCGTCTGCGAGGCGGTCGACGTGATGGTCGAGGGAATAGACGCAGGCCGCGGCGCAGATGCCGGCCTGTCGCATGGAGCCGCCCAGGCGCTGTTTCCAGCGCCAGACCTCATCGATGAAAGCGCGAGAGCCGGCGATAGCGCCGCCGATCGGCGCGCCCAATCCCTTGGAGAAATCGATCCAGGCCGAATCCCATCCGGCGGTCATGTCGCGGGCGCTGATGCCTGTTGCGACGCAGGCATTCAACAGCCGCGCGCCGTCCATATGGGTGGCAAGGCCGTTCGACTTGGCGATCGCTACGATCTCATCAAGGTCAGCTTTCTTCCAGATCGTGCCGCCACCGATATTGGCGGTCTGTTCGACGCTGACGACGGTCTGCGGGGGCTGGTAGCGCGTGCGCGGGTGCAGCGCCTTGCGAAAGGTGGCGGGCGTGAACTGTCCGTCGGCACCCGGCAACGCCGTGACCTGAAAGCCGCCGAGCGCGGCATGGGCGCCGCCTTCGCGCGCGATGATATGGGCGCTCTCATGCGCCAGGATCTCGTCGCCGGGGCGGCAATGCACCAGCGTCGCTGCGACGTTGCACATGGTGCCCGACGGCATGAATACGGCAGCTTCCTTGCCGAGCAGATCGGCCACGCGCTCGCACAACAGGTTCACGGTCGGATCGTCGCCGATCTGTTCGTCGCCGACCTCGGCGCGCGCCATCGCCTCCCGCATCGCCGGTGTCGGCCGGGTCTGCGTATCCGACAACAGGTTGATGCGGACGGGCGGCGCTTTCGGATCGCGAGGGGAAGGGGTGTAGTGCATGGCGAGGTCTCTTCACTTGCAACGGGACGGCGGAGTTAACGTGATTATCTGAACCTTAGATTTTCGCGCGATAGCTGATCGATCGCGGTACACCCCATCAGTTTCATTCCGCGCTCGAGTTCGGCTCGCATCAGATCCAGCGCCCGTTCTACGCCGGCCTGGCCGGCGGCCGCGAGAGGAAAAAGATAGTACCGTCCAACGCCGACGGCTTTGGCGCCCAGAGACAGCGCTTTCAGTACGTGGGTTCCACGTTGAATTCCGCCGTCCATCATCACGTCGATCCGGTCGCCCACGGCATCTACAATTTCAGCCAGCTGATCGAATGCGGCGCGCGAACCGTCGAGTTGGCGGCCGCCATGGTTAGACAACTGGATCCCGGTGCAGCCTATTTCAACCGCACGCCGGGCGTCCGCTACCGACATGACGCCCTTCAGGCAGAATTGTCCGTTCCAGAGCTGCACCATTTCGGCGACGTCGTCCCAGGTCATGGAAGGGTCGAGCATTTCGGTGAAATACCTGCTGATCGACATGACCCCGTCACTCATGTCGACGTGCTGATCCAGCTGAGGCAGTTTGAAGCCCTCATGCGTGGCGTAGTTGATGCCCCAGGCCGGCTTGAGCGCGAATTGCAGCATCCCGGCCAGCGTCAGTTTGAAGGGGATCGAAAAGCCGGTGCGCTTGTCGCGCTCTCGGTTGCCGCCGGTGATGCTGTCCACCGTCAGCATCATGACGTCGACGCCGGCTTCCTTGGCGCGTTGCATCATGGCGCGGTTGAGTCCACGATCCCTGTGAAAATAGAACTGATAGACCTGCGGTGTTTTGTGGGCCTTGCGCAGTTCTTCCAGGCTGACCGTCCCGAGCGAGGATACGCCGAACATGGTGCCGTGTTTCGCTGCGGCTGCAGCAACGGCGCGTTCGCCGGTATGGTGGAACAGCCGTTGCAGCGCGGTCGGCGAACAATAGATCGGCATTGCCAGCTTCTGGCCCATGACGGTCACCGACAAATCGACGGTTTCCACGCCGCGCAGCACGTTGGGCACGAGATCGCAACGTTCGAAGCTTGCGGTATTCTGACGAAGCGTCGCCTCGTCGTCGGCCGCGCCGTCGATGTAATCGAAGATCGGGCGGGGCAGGCGCCGCTGGGCCAGTCGGCGAAAATCATGGAAGTTGTGGCAGTCGTTCAAACGCATGTTGCCGCGGCCTCGTGTTGACGAGCGATGCTATACTCGCAACGCTGTCGCGTCGATCATTCGCATTCTCTTCAAACAAAAAAGGCCCCGGCAAAACCGGGGCCCTTTGTCATCAGCAAGCGTTGACAGAAGTCAGCGCGAATAGAATTCGACGATCAGATGCGGCTCCATCTGCACCGGGAACGGCACGTCGGACAGATGCGGAACGCGGTTGAACTTCGCCGTCATCTTGGTGTGATCGACTTCGATGAAATCGGGCACGTCGCGCTCGCCGAGCTGAGTGGCTTCCAGGACCATGGCGAGCTGCTTGGACAATTCCTTGACCTCGATCACGTCGCCGATCTTCAATCTGAAGCTCGGGATGTTGACGCGGCGGCCGTTCACCTTGATGTGGCCGTGATTGATGAACTGGCGCGCGGCGAACATCGTGGCGACGAACTTGGCGCGATACACGACGGCGTCGAGACGGCGTTCGAGCAATCCGATCAGGTGTTCACCGCTGTCGCCCTTCAAGCGACGGGCTTCGACATAGAGCGAATGGAAATGACGTTCGGAAATGTTGGCGTAGTAGCCCTTTAGCTTCTGCTTGGCGCGCAACTGCACGCCGAAGTCGGAAAGCTTGCCCTTGCGGCGCTGGCCGTGCTGGCCGGGGCCGTATTCACGACGGTTTACAGGGCTCTTCGGGCGGCCCCAGATATTCTGACCCAGGCGGCGATCGATCTTGTATTTCGCCTCACTACGCTTTGTCATCGCGTCCTCTTTACAGGTTTGAGTTTTGAGGAAACGCGCCCTCCTGTGCACCGGGAGTTCCCGGAGCCGACAGGCCTATCCCCCAAGCTTGAAGGACGAGGCCACGGGTCGCGAAACGCAACGCGGGCCGAAATCGGCCCGCGAGCAGGGGGTTTCTAGGGAAAAGGCCCCGTTCTGTCAATCAAAGAGCTGCCGGCCGCGGCGCCCGGGGAGACGGCTAAGAAGCCGTCAGGCCGGGCCGGCTTGCGTTGGCGGGGGCCGGTCGGCCTGCAATTCACCCAATTAGAGCATGATCCGGAAAAGTGGAAACCGGTTTTCCGAAAAGATCATGCTCAAACAAGGAGATGGGATCATGATCCGTTCCGTCTAATAGGATCATGATCTAGGGCCTGGATCTCGCGTCGGAAGGCCCAAACCCCGGCGCCGGCTGGTCAGGAGGCCGGTGAGGCCAGCGGCTTGGTCTTGTCCACGACGTAAACGCCGAACAATTTGGCGGGTTTGTCACCCGAATCCTTGACGTCGTGCACGGCGCCGGCGGGAATCAAATAGGAGTCGCCGGCCTTAAGGTGCTGGGTCTTGCCTTCGATGATGAGGTCAGCTTCGCCCTCCAGCACGTAGCCAGTTTCGATGCCCGGATGGGTATGCCGTCCGGCGCTGCCGCCGGGCTGGACTTCGATATTTACGGTCATGGTGACATAACCTTCCGGAAATTCGATCTTTTGCAGAGGGGTGCGCTTGATCCCGCTTTGCTGGGCGACGGCGCCTCCCGTCACAGCAAAGGCGGCAACGGCAAGTCCGAGCAGAATTTTCTTGATCATGATTTGTTGTTCTCTCCTGTCCAAGCAACCTAGAGCCTTTTCCGTTCCGATGGAATCGGAACGGGGCTCTAGATTCTTGGTTTGACGCGTTTTCTTTACACGAACCGGTATGCACTTCGCTGGAAAACGCTCTAGCAGCACCGGAATGGCGCGAGAAGCCCGCGAGATTCATCGCCGACGTCCGCTGGTCGTGCGAAGGTTGGCAGCAGGGCAGGCCGCCGAAAAGTCGGGCAGTGTTATGCGGGCACGCGGCCGCCGAAAAAGGGCATCAGCGCCCGGCTCAACTTGTGCGGCCGCCCCGACGTGAAAATCATTTCCGCGCCGGCCTGATCAACCACCCCGCCGACAGCTCCCAGCAAATCCACCACCCGTCGTGCAATCGCCGGCGCCGGGTCGATCCAGTCGACCGGCCATGGCGCCAATTTGACCAGCCGGTCTATCAGTAGCGGATAGTGGGTGCAGGCCAGCACCACAGTGTCGGTGCGGGTCGATGGCGCTTCGCCGACAAAACACGGCGCGAGTTCGGCCGATATCTCGGAATCGCTGACCTCGACGCCGCTCAGCGCCGCCTCGGCCAAGGCGGCGAGCTCTGCCGAACCGACCAGCGTCACCTCGCAGCCCCCGGCGAAATCGCGGATCAGCGCCCTGGTGTATTCCCGCTTGACCGTGCCCTTGGTGCCCAGCACCGACACGCGTTTGGTTTTCGAACTGGCGCAGGCTGGCTTGATCGCCGGGACCGTCCCGACAAAGGCCACTTCGTATGCGGCGCGAAGGTGCGACATCACCAGCGTCGAGGCGGTGTTGCAGGCGATTACCACCAGGTCGGGGGCATGCGCCGCGATCAATTCGCCGATCAACGGCACCACCCGGGCGACGATCTCGTCTTCGCTATGTTGGCCATACGGGAAGAACGCGTCATCGGCGACATAGACATAGTGTGCGCCCGGGCTGGCCTTCACGATCTCACGCAGGACGGTGAGGCCGCCGAGGCCGGAGTCGAACACAAGAATTGTCGGAACTACTGACACGCGGAAATCCTAACCGATACCGGGTTATCATTCAGTTGCTAATCTTGCCCGGCCGAAACGAGCTTGCGGACCGGTCAGACCGGTTGCAACGCCCGGTGCGGCTCTGTCGGCAACTCGACATCGATCGCGTCGCCCGGCTGTACCTCGCCACCGCTGACGACGATGCTCATGACGCCGGCTTTGCGGATCAGGTTACCGGCGGCGTCCTTATCCAGCGTGGCGGCCATCAGGCCCTTTTGGAACTGGTCGATCTGAATGCAGGGGTTGCGCAGGCCGGTGATTTCGACAATGGCGGTTGCCCCGAGATGCAGGCGGGTGCCGGTGGGCAGCGCCAGCAGATCGATACCGGACGTAGTAACGTTCTCGCCGAGCTCGCCCGAGCCCACCGTAAAGCCCTTGGCCTGCAGTTCGTCGAACAGCTCGACATGGATCAGATGTACCTGACGCAGGTTGGGTTGCGTCGGGTCCTTGCGGACGCGGGAACGGTGTTTGACCGTTTCGCCCATATGTGCGTCGCCGTCGACCCCGAGCCCGGTCAACAGGCGGATCGCGGGACTGAGTGTCTTGCTGAAGTGATGGCCGGCGCGGAGGCTGACCGCTACGACACTGGCCATCGGGTTCGCTCCGGTCAGCTCGCGCCGAATACGCGCTTGAAGATCGTATCGACGTGCTTGAAGTGATAGGCGAGATCGAACTGTTCGGAGATCTCGGCATCCGTGAGGTACTTCTTCACGTCCGCGTCTTTCTTCAGCAGCGTCTCGAAGTCGCCTTCGCCGCGCCACACCGGCATCGCGTTGCGCTGCACGAATTTGTAGGCGTCCTCGCGGCTGGCGCCTTTCTGCGTCAGCGCGATCAAGAGCCGCTGCGAATGAACGAGGCCGCCGAGCCGGTCGAGATTCTTCTGCATATTGGCAGGATAGACCAGAAGCTTGTCGATCAGCCCCGCAAGGCGATTGAGCGCAAAGTCCAGCGTCACGGTGGCGTCGGGGGCGATCATGCGCTCGGCCGAGGAATGCGAAATATCGCGCTCGTGCCAAAGCACGACATTCTCCATCGCCGGCGTCACATAGGCGCGCACCATGCGGGAGAGGCCGGTGAGGTTCTCCGACAATACCGGGTTGCGCTTGTGCGGCATCGCCGAGGAGCCTTTCTGCCCCTCCGAGAAGAATTCCTCGGCTTCCAGCACTTCGGTGCGCTGCATATGGCGGATTTCGGTAGCCAGCCGTTCGACCGAGGATGCGATCACGCCAAGCGTGGCAAAGTACATCGCGTGACGGTCGCGCGGGATGACCTGGGTCGAGATCGGCTCCGGCACCAGCCCCATGGCTTTGGCGACATGGGCCTCCACGCGCGGATCGATCTGGGCGAAGGTGCCGACCGCGCCCGAGATCGCGCAGGTCGCGACTTCCTTGCGGGCATTGACCAGACGCTCGCGGGCGCGGCTGAATTCGGCATAGGCAAAGGCGAGCTTCAATCCGAACGTGACCGGCTCGGCGTGAATGCCATGCGAACGGCCGATGGTCGGCGTCATCTTGTGCTCGAAGGCGCGCTTCTTCAGCGCCGCCAGCACCTTGTCTATGTCCGCGATCAACAGGTCGGCGGCGCGGGTGAGTTGGACATTGAGGCAGGTGTCGAGCACATCTGAGGAGGTCATGCCCTGATGCACGAAGCGGGCCTCAGGGCCGACGATCTCCGCCAGATGGGTCAGGAAGGCGATGACGTCGTGCTTGGTCTCGCGCTCGATCTCGTCGATCCGCGCCACGTCGAAGGTCGCGTCCTTGGCCTTGGCCCAGATGGTTTTGGCGGCTTCTTTCGGGATTACGCCCAATTCCGCCAGCGCATCCGCGGCGTGCGCTTCGATCTCGAACCAGATCTTGAAGCGAGTTTGTGCATCCCAGATCGAAGCCATTTCCGGACGGGTGTAGCGGGGAATCATTGCGGACTCTGATGGTTTTAGGGGTTACACCGCGCTTTAGCAGAGCAGCCCCGGTGAGACAAACGCCAGTTCCGGTGCTGCCGGGCGGCCGCGGCACGGCCTGCCGCGGGCCCAATCACGGAATATTGACTGACAGATATTGAAATCTGTCATCGGGATCGCTATAACCAGCACAGCCACCGCGAAGACGCGGGACTATCCAAGAAATTTCGCCGAGAAACTCCGATGACTATTGAAATCCTTTATTTGACCTCAAGACTCCATCAATGGCTCAATGAGCGCGTGGCCCGTCACATTGCCGCGCAGGCGGCGAAGCTTAGCCGCTAAATAATGCCGGGCCGCGGAAAATTAATGGGGCGCCTATGAACGAAGTCGTTGTTCTGACCCCCGAGCGCATCCTCGAGGTTACCGAGGACGTGCTGCGCCGTTACGGTCTCGCCAAGGCGACGGTCGTTGACGTTGCGCGCGCGCTCGATGTCAGCCACGGCAGCGTCTACCGGCACTTTCCGAGCAAGGCTTCGTTGCGCCAGGCGGTAGCCAAGCGATGGCTCGATCGCGTCAGTGGCCCGTTGGCGAAAATCGCGGAAAGCTCGGATCCCGCGCCCGCGCGGCTCGACCGCTGGCTGCGGGCGTTATGCGAAGCCAAGCAGAAGAAGGTTTTCGAAGATCCCGAGATGTTCGCCACCTACCTGACGCTGGCACGCGAAGCCTGCGTGGCCGTCAATGGGCACAAGCAGGACCTAGTCGATCAGATCGCGGCGATTTTGTCCGATGGCGTCAAGCAGGGCGTCTTCGACGTCGCCGACGTCAAGGCTTCGGCCCGTGCGGTATTCGACGCCACCAGCCGCTACCATCATCCCGCGCATGCCGATGAATGGAAAGATCCTGATCTGGGCGCGCGCATCGATGCGATGCTGGCGCTGCTGCTGAAGGGCCTCGAAGCCTGCAAGCGTTAAATCATCTCGCCACGCGCCGCGGCCGCAGCATCGCGAATCGCTGAAATATTGCTCCGGTAAGTGTCCACGGTGCCGCCCTTGAATACGGCGGAGCCCGCGACGAAGGCGTTGGCTCCGGCGGCGGCGAGCGCGCCGGCGACATCCGGGCCGACGCCGCCATCGACCTCGATATCGATCGGCCGTCCCGCCGTCATCGCCCTGAGGTCACCGACCTTGCCGAGTGCCGAGCGGATAAAGGCCTGTCCGCCGAACCCCGGATTGACCGACATCACCAGCACCAGATCGATCATATCGATCACATATTCGATCGCCGAAATCGGCGTGCCCGGGTTGAGCGAGACGCCGGCCTTCTTGCCGAGCGCGCGGATCGCCTGCAGCGAGCGGTGCAGGTGCGGTCCGGCTTCGGCATGGACCGTGATGTGATCGCAGCCGGCCTTGGCGAACGCCTCGAGATAGGGATCTGCAGGCGAGATCATCAAGTGCGCGTCGAAGATCTTCCGGGTGTGCGGGCGCATCGCCTTGATGACGTCGGGGCCGTAGGAAATGTTGGGAACGAAGTGCCCGTCCATCACGTCGAGATGGATCCAGTCGGCACCGGCCGAATCGACCGCGCGCACCTCTTCGCCCAGCCGGGCGAAATCCGCCGCCAAGACCGACGGCGCGATGACGAGGGGGCGCGACGCAAATTGTTGAGACATGTGCGTTTTCCCGGGCACTCAAAAGCGTGTGGAACGACCCTCGCGTAACATGGGCGGCGCCGGGGGGCAATGCGACGGGAACCTCACATCAGGGGCGGAAAATTCTGCCGTTGGCGGCATCAATTGCCGGGATCGCGCACGATTAGATTCTAAAAAGCCGCATATTTACTGGGCTTTCGGTCTGGCACGCGGTTTGCTGAATGATCGGGTGGGAGTGTGGGCCGCCTCGGGTGGCATCTCGGGATTTGATCATGCTGTTCGCTCTTGGCGTCGCATCGACCGCGGTAGAGGTCCTGAATACGCTGACCTCGTCGGCGAAGTCGCTGATGCAATCCAACGCAGGTGGCCAGGGCTCGGCGGACCCGTTCAAGGTTTCCAGCCCCGCGCCGGCTTCTGCGCGTTCGACCCAGATCACGACCGGCCTCAGCGCAAATCCGCAGATATCGCCGGCCACCATGAATGCGCTGCTGGCGGCGCAGTCGCCTGCCACCGGATCGCGGCCAACGTCCAACGGCCTAAACCCGGCGTCACTGACCATGCTCGGCGCCTCCGGCACCGCAACGCAGACCTACAACGCCGCCGAACAAATGATTCAGCAACAGCCGCAGGCGATGGTGCTCACGGCCTAGCGGCGTCTCGCGTATCATCGTTGCTCGAAGCGATCTTTCCAGGACGGTAATGCACCGGGGAAGGGCAGTGCGGTCGCCGCATAGACGCCGCGCGCGATCGCGCGTGCCGTGACATTGGCCGCGACCATGCCGAGTTCGGTGAGACCGACCAGCGGGTCGACCGGTTTTTCGCCGGTAGCGGCGGCGAATACCACGTCGCCGTCGAGCGGGGCGTGCACCGGATAGATCGCACGGGCAAATCCGGTCTGCGCGATCATGGCGAGCCGCCCAGCCTGCGGTTTGGTCAGCACCGCGTCGGTCACGACCACCGCCAGCGTGGTGTTTTCCGCTGAGGTCGCGGCGGCGGCGCCCTTGAGACGCATCGCCAGCATATCCGGCGTGAACGATGGCGGCGATCCGCGCCCGCCATATTCGCCGCCGATCTCCAACGGCGCGGCCCAGAACCATGGACCGTCGCCGACCGTGACGGTGCCGACGGCATTGACCACCGCGAGCGCGGCCACGCGAACGCCGCCCGGCGTCGTAGCCGATGCCGAGCCGAGACCACCTTTCAGGTTGGCCACGGTGGCGCCGAGGCCGGCGCCGACGCTGCCGATCGCGAAAGGTCCGGGCGCGGCAGCTGCCGCCGCCGCATAGCCGAGATCGCGGTAGGGCGCGAACTGTCCCCATTTCTTGTTGCCGCCGTTGAGCAGGTCGAAACAGATCGCGCCCGGCACGATCGGAATAACGGCCTCCCGGATCCGCAAACCGCGGCCCTGTTCGGCAAGCCATGCCTGCACCCCGCCGCCGGCATCAAGGCCGAACGCAGAACCGCCGGCAAAGGCGATGCCGTCGATCTGCTCCACCACATTGACGGGATCGAGCAGCGCGCCGTCGCGGATACCGGGACCGCCGCCGCGCACATCGATAGCGGCGACCGCAGGCTTTTCGAACAGCACCGCGGTAACACCGGAGGCCAGTTCGGCATCATCGGCATGACCGACCCGGACGCCCGCGATATCGGTGAGGAGGTTTTGCATGATGCGTTTCCGCGAGATCTTCATCTCATGAGGGCTTGATCCCATCGTAATCCCGATGGTTCGGCATCAGGATTTAACAGTCTCGAAAACCGCTTCAATTGTCGAGGGCCATTCGGATCATTCTGGCGAGCTCCGGCTTGCGATACGGTTTGGCGAGCAGCAGCACTCCGGAGTCGAGGCGACCGGTATAGCCCGAGGTGAACAGCGTTTTGAGCGAGGGTCGCCGTTTCAGCGCCTCGTCGACCAGCTGCCGGCCGTTCATGGGCCCGGGCATGATCACGTCGGTAAACAACAGGTCGATTGCAGCACCGTTGCCGATCACTGCCAAGGCTTCCGCCGCATTGCCGGCTTCCAGGGTGGTGTAGCCGAGGCTGCGGATCTGGGTGACCACGTAGTTGCGCACCAGCTCGTCGTCCTCAACGACGAGGACAGCCTCATGTCCGCCTTGAGCCGGAAGGGCGTCCGGCATCTCCGCCGTGCCCTGGCCTAGGTCGGTTGCCCGCGGCAAGTAGAGCTTGACGCTGGTCCCGTGACCTTTCTCGCTGTAGATCTTGATGTGCCCGTTGGACTGCTTGACGAGGCCGTAAACCATGCTGAGACCAAGACCGGTGCCCTTGCCGACTTCCTTGGTCGTGAAAAAGGGATCGAAGACTTTTTCCAGATCCTGCGCGGCAATGCCGGAGCCGGTGTCGCTTACTGCGATCATGATGTAGTGGCCTGCGGTGACCTCGGCATGCAGGTCGACATAGGCCTCGTCGAGATAGATGTTCTTGGTTTCGATGGCGAGGCTGCCGCCGTCGGGCATCGCGTCACGCGCGTTCAGCGCGAGATTCAGAATGGCGGTCGTAAGCTGGTTCGGATCGACCAGCGCCGGCCAGGCATTGTCGGCGAGCAGCGGATCGATCTGGATTTGCTGGCCCAGCGTCGGACGCAGCAGCTTCACGGTTTCGAGGACCAGCGTATTGATGTCGACCTCACGCGGCTGCAGCGGCTGCTTGCGCGCAAATGCCAGCAGGTGCTTGGTCAACTGTCCGCCGCGTTCCGCAGCCTCGTCGATCATCCGGGCGATGGCTTCCAGTTCAGGGCGGTCGCCGAGCGCGTCGGTCAAGATCCCGATGGTCCCGGTAATGACCGTCAGGATATTGTTGAAGTCGTGGGCGACGCCGCCGGTCAATTGGCCGACGGCTTCCATTTTCTGAATCTGGCGCAGCTGCGCTTCCGCGGCGTGTTTTTCCGTGAGATCGCGGCCGACGAAGAAGTGCCGCCGCACCGGCTCCGACCACGTTCCCATCCAGGTTAGCGTCACGGCGCGTCCGTCTTTGTGGAAATAGCGCGCCTCGAAGTCGCGAATTTGCCGTCCGCGCCGCGCGGATCGCATCTCCGCGCGCGTGCGATCGAGATCGTCGGGATGGATGAAATCGACTGCGCTATGCCCGATCAGTTCCGCGGGTTCATAACCCAGGATGCTCAAGGAGCTGGGGCTGACCTGAACGAAATTCCCCGCGCGATCCGTCACCAGGATGAGGTCCTGCGACGTCTCGAAAATGCGTTTCCGTTCTTCGATCTCCTGGGTGAGGGCTTCCTGCGCCCGCTTGCGCTCGCCGATGTCCTGTGCGGTCTCGGAGGCGCCGACAATTTCACCCGCCGCCGATCGGATCGGAGAGAGTACCAGCGATACATCGACGAGGCTGCCGTCCTTGCGCTGCCGGACCGTCTCATAGCGTTCGACGGCTTCGCCCCTGGCAATTCGATCGAGCATTTCGTTGCGCTCGGCGCGCCGTTCAGACGGATAGATGATATCGATGCGGCTGCCGACCGCCTCCGCCGCGGTAAATCCGAACAGGCGTTCGGCCGCCCGGTTCCATGCGGTGATGGTCCCGTCCAGCGCCTTTGTGATGATGGCGTCCTGCGACGATTCCACCACCGCGCTGAACAGGCGCTCGCGATCGGTGTGACGATCCCTTTCCGAGGCGGACTCGTGGCGCAGCATGGCAAGCAGGCGCGATAACCTTGCTTGCATGGCGACGTTGTCGACCAGCAGCACCGCGAGCACGAAACTTGCCGCGCAGAGCCCGTAGAGCCGGCCGACGTAAAATCCGAGGTCGAACCTGGCCACGTTGATGATCGCCGACGCCGCGATATCGAACAGCCACGCGCACATGACAACCATGAGCCAGACATCGAGCAGGGAATGCCGCGGCCGAAACCACAGCACCAGCAACGCTGTGAGGCTCAAAGACCATACCGCCGACACCACGCCGATCATGGTGGGTGTGTAGTGTCCCTTGCTCAGCAGTGTCGGCAGAATGTCATGCTTGCCGGTGACGACCCAGACCAACGTCACTATCGTCCCGACGACCGCGACGGCGCTCGCCAGGATTGCTCTGCCGGCCGATCCCTGTATCCGGACGCCGCCGTCCCGGTCTTTCAGCCACGCATAGCCGAGCACCAGCAGCGGAAATACGCCGTGCCAAGCCATGTATAGCCAGACGGTGGTCTGCGAACCGGCGTTGAACAGACCGGTCGGTGCAAACGTTCCGGGAAAGGTCAGAGCGTGAGCGAGCGCCGCGGCAGCGGTGAACAGGTAGCCGCTCGCCAGCAACAACAGCGCCCAGGTTCGCAGGATCGCGAATTGCGAAAACAGCAGGATGGCGGTGATCAGGTCGTTGATGGCGAGCGCGGATTGATAGCTTGCAACGAAGGCCGGCACAGGCGTCAGCGGCATGCCGACGAAAGGCACTATGCAGGCGAACAGGATCGACGAGATGACGACGACGGCGAGCGCCAGCGTGCGGTCGCGGTGCGTCGCCGGCTTGGTGGAGAGGAAAATGCTCTGGTCGTCGTCCGCCCGCACTGGCGCCTCATGCAAACCGGAGTCGCCTGCCGTGTTATCGGCGCGCTTTGCCGGCCGCGCATGTCCATTCGGTGTGTCGAAATCATCAGGCGAGCAACGCTCGGAGCCTCGGCTCACACTGAATGCCCCCATACCGCCTTCGCTTAGGTCGTTTCAACCCAAGGTTACACAGTTCTTAATCGGATTGAAATTGGAGGGACAGGCGTAACCGCATTTTTACTTCCAGTTGGAATAGAGTCCCGGGTATTCTATCCAGGATTGGAAGTTGCGATATAGGCCTCATACAGCCGTTTGGGGAGCGCCTATGTTTCGCATTCTTGTTGTTGACGATCAACCCGATGTGCGCGCGATGATTGCCATGGTGTTGCGGGTGCACCATTTCGAGATTGTTGAAGCCGCGACCGGCGCGGAAGGAGTGAAGGCGTTCGAGGAATTGAGCTTCGACCTGGTTATCGTCGATATCTTCTTGGAGGAGACGAATGGCTTCGACATCATCCGCACGATGCGTGAGCGCGTTCCGACCCTGCCGGTGGTCGCGATATCGGGAGTGACGGCACTCGACTTCGTCTCGGCGTCGCCCGAATTCGCCGACGTGATATGCCTGTCGAAGCCCTTTCGCCCCAACCAATTGGTTAGCGCAATCGAATCCGCCAACCGGTCTGTTCGAAAGTCGCTTGCCCCCAGGCTCTAGGAAGTGGTGTGCGACCAACGAAAACGCCCCGGGCTGGCCGGGGCGTTTGATTGTGCGGTCAAATTCGGGATCTCAGGAGCCCTTCGGATTGACTTCGCTGTAGTTACCCTTGGCGTCCCACTTGTAAACGACATAGTCGAGCTGCTTGATGTCGCCCTTGGCATCGAACTCCATGGTGCCGATCACCGTATCCCAGGCACTGCCCTTGATCGTGTCCATGACTTTCTTTGGATCGGTCGTTCCGGCTTTCTTCACGGCCTGCGACCAGACTTGCATCGCGGCATAGGTGTAAAGCGTATAGCCTTCGGGATCGATGTTCTTGGACTTGAAATTTTCGACGATGGCCTTGGCGGTCGGCTTGTTGCGAGGGTCGGGACCGAAGGTAAACAGCGTGCCTTCGCCCGCGGGCCCCGTGATTGACGAGAATTCCTTGTCGGCCAGCGCATCGCCGGCCATCAAAACCGTCTGCAGGCCCTGATCGCGCATCTGGCGCAGGATCAGGCCTGCCTCCTGATGGTAGCCGCCGACATAGACCAGATCGATGTTGTCGCGCTTCAGGCGTGACACGATCGCATTAAAATCCTTGTCGCCCTTGTTGTAGGATTCGAACATTTTTTCGGTAACGCCAGCCTTGTTGAGCGCCTTCTTGGTCTCATCGGCGAGGCCTTTGCCATAGGTGGTCTTGTCGTTGAGGATGGCGACGTTCTTGCCCTTGTAATATTTCGCGATGTAGTCGCCGGCGACCAGGCCCTGCTGGTCGTCACGGCCGCAGACGCGCGCCACGTTCCAGAGCTTGCGCTCGGTGAAGAGCGGATTGGTGGACGCCGGCGTGATCTGCAGCACGTTGCCCTCGGCATATGCTTCCGATGCCGGGATTGACGACGACGAGCAATAATGGCCGACGACGAACGGGATCTTTGCACCGGCGATCTTTTCGGCGATCGACCTCGCCTGCTTGGGATCGCAGGCGTCGTCCTGCACAGTGAGGGTCAGCTTCTTGCCGAGTATTCCGCCCGCGGCGTTGAAGTCCGCGACCGCCTGTTCGGCACCGTTCTTCATCTGCCGGCCGAAGGCGGATTCGCCGCCCGTCATCGGGCCCGCCACCGCGATGGTGACGTCCTGCGCGAGCGCTGTCGTCGACAGCGCCAGCGATGCGCCGAATGCCAGGCTAATAAGTTTAAGTGATTTCATGAGAGTCCTCGCGGTGATCGCTACGGGGAACGGCTCCCAGCTGTGAGCCGGGCTCGAAAATCATTGGTATTGTCGGCTGATTTGACCGCCAAGTCATCGGCAATTTTTGGGCAAACCCGAGCAGCCTTCGCCGCATCTTGCCGCAGTGCTCGTCCCAAGGACGGGTTTACCCCCGCCGGCCGCCTTCCAGATAGGCCGATCGGACCTCCGGCCGCTGCAACAAATCTGCCCCGGTCCCGGCCAGCGTAATCAGGCCGTTGACCAGGACGTAGCCGCGGTGGGCCAGCCGCAGCGCGTGATTGGCATTCTGCTCGACGATCAGAACCGTGAGGCCGTCCTGCCGGTTCAAGGTCCGGATCGCATCGAAAATCTGCCGCGCGATCAGGGGCGCAAGGCCGAGCGAAGGCTCGTCCAGCATCAACAGGCGAGGGCGGCTCATCAAGGCGCGGCCGATCGCCAGCATCTGCTGCTCGCCGCCCGACAAGGTGCCGCCGCGCTGGGTCATGCGTTCTTTCAGCCGCGGAAACAGCGTGAACACCCGCTCCAGCCCGGCGGTGCGGTCGGCCTCGCTGGAGTTGGTCGCATCCGCACCCATCTGCAGGTTTTCCGCCACGCTCATGCGCGGGAAAATCCGACGGCCCTCGGGCGATTGGGCAATGCGCATCCGGGCGATCTGATGCGCTGCAGCCCCGGTGATATCGTGGCCGTCGAACTCGATTTGCCCGGCGCGCGCGCGCGGCTTGCCGAAGATCGTCATCATCAGCGTCGACTTGCCGGCGCCGTTGGCGCCGATCAGCGCAACGATCTCGCCACGGTTGATGTCGATATCGACGCCCTTCAGCGCCTCGATCTTGCCGTAGGCGGCGTGCAGGCCGCGGATCGTGAGCAGGGGCACCGTCATAATCCCAACTCCGACTCGACGGTGGCGACCTCTTCGTCTTCCACGCCGAGATAGGCGGCGATCACCTTGGGATCGTCACGGATTTCCTTTGGCGTGCCTTCGGCAATCTTGACGCCGTGGTCCATCACCACGACCCGGTCGGATATTTCCATCACCACCGACATGTCGTGCTCGATCAAGAGGATCGAGGTGCCGTAGTCGGCGCGGATCGACAGCAGCAGTTCGCTCAAGGCTGCGCTTTCACGTCCATTCAGTCCGGCGGCCGGCTCGTCAAGGCAGAGCAGGGCGGGCTCTGTGCACATCGCGCGCGCGATCTCCAGGCGGCGCTGATCGCCATAGGGCAGATTGCCGGCGGCGTCGTCGGCGCGCGCGATCAGCCCGATGCGATCGAGCCAGAGTTTGGCGAGATCGATCGCGCTCTTCTCTGCGGCGCGCCACGATGGCGCGCCGATCAGGCCCAGAAAGGTCAGACCCGAGGCGCGCATCAGCGCGTTGTGCTGCGCGACCATCAGGTTTTCCAGCGCGGTCATGCCGGGAAACAACCGGATGTTTTGGAAGGTGCGGGCGACCTTGGCCTGCTTGGAAATCCGGAAATCGTTCAGACGTTCGAGTTTGACCTGCGCGCCGTTGTCATGCGTCAGGCGCATCATGCCCGATGTCGGCTTGTAGAACCCGGTGATGCAGTTGAATACGGTGGTTTTGCCGGCGCCGTTCGGTCCGATCAACGCCGTGATCTGGCGCCGTTCGGCACCGAACGACAGATCGTTGACGGCGACGATGCCGCCGAAGCGCATCGACAGACTGTCGACGACGAGAATACAATCGTTCATCCCCGGCCTTCCTTCACAAGGTCGGACGAGATGGCGCGGCCGTGTTGCAGAAACACCGTCGGCGCGCGGTGGCCAACCAGCCCGCGCGGCCGCCAGATCATCAACAGCACCATCGCCGCGCCGAACACCAGCATACGGTATTGCTCGAGGCCGCGAAACAGCTCGAAGCCGCCGATCATGGTCAGCGCGGCGAGCGCGACGCCTAGCTGCGAGCCCATGCCGCCGAGCACGACGATCGCCAGCACCAGTGCCGATTCCTGGAAGGTGAAGGATTCCGGGCTGATGAACCCTTGCCGGGTGGCGAAGAAGGCACCGGCCAAGCCGCCGAACAGGGCGCCGGTGGCGAATGCCGTCAGCTTAGTCGTGGTGGTGTTGATGCCGAGCGCACGGCAGGCGACTTCGTCCTCGCGCAGCGCCTCCCAGGCGCGCCCGATCGGCAAACGCCGCAGCCGGATCGTCACCCAGTTGGTCAGCAACGCCAGCGCCAGGATCAGATAGAACAGGAACACGATGCGGTGGGTCGGCGAGAATTCAATACCGAGCCTGGCGGCAAGCCCGTCGTCACCCGGTGTGAGCGGAATGCCGAACAGGGTCGGCCGCGGAATGCCGCTGACGCCGTTGGGTCCGCCGGTCAGGCTTTGCCAATTGATGATGACGAGACGGATGATCTCGCCGAATGCCAAAGTGACGATGGCGAGGTAGTCGCCGCGTAGCCGCAGCACGGGGAATCCCAGCAGCACGCCCCAGAACGCGGCGAGGATGCCGGCGAGCGGCAAGCAGACCCAGAACGACAGCCCGAAATGGGTCGCCAGCAGCGCGTAGGAATAGGCGCCCACCGCGTAGAATGCGACGTAACCGAGATCGAGCAAGCCGGCGAGGCCGACCACGACGTTCAGCCCCCATCCCAGCATCACATAAGTCAGCACCAGGATGCCGAGATCGAGAATGTAGCGATGATTGTAGAAGATCACCGGCACCAGAAACGCAAAGATCAAGAGCGCCGGCGCGACCAGCCGTCCTGCGATCGACAGCGCGGTCTGCAATGAGGGTGGAACTGTTTTGGCGGGGCCGATTGGTCCCCACCATTGCCGCAGCAACTCCACCACAATGCTGCCGCCGAATACGGTGGCGACCAGGGCGGCGAGATCGCCGAACCGCGTCCAGTAGGTCAATTGTCCGGTGGGGCCGGCTTCGGTGCGGATGCCGATCATCAGCGAAAACAGCACCAGCGCGACGAGCGCGCTGATCAGCGCTTTCTTGAGGATGAACGCGACGCCCGGCATGCGCGATACCTGCGTCGATCGGGGCGCGGATGTTGTCACGCCGTCGCCCGTCAGACTTTTTCGACTTCAGGCCGGCCGAGCAGGCCGGTCGGAAGGAAGATCAGCACGATGATCAGAATCGAGAACGCCGCGACGTCCTTGTACTCGACCGAGAAATAGGCCGACCACAGCGTCTCGATCAGGCCGATCAAAAGCCCGCCCAGCATCGCGCCGGGCAGCGAGCCGATGCCGCCGAGCACGGCGGCGGTAAACGCTTTGATGCCGGCCACAAAACCCATGAAGAAATCGACCAGCCCGTAATACAGCAGGTACATCATGCCGGCGACCGCAGCCAGCGCGGCGCCGATCACGAAGGTCATCGAGACGGTGCGATCGACGTCGACGCCCAGAAGCGCCGCCATGGTCTGGTCCTGCGCGCAGGCGCGCATGTCACGGCCGAGCCGGGTTCGCGCCACCAGCCAGGTGAAAATCGCCAGCAGCACGATGGTGGCGACGACTACCACGATCTGTACATTGGAGAGCTGCACATTGAAGCCGCCGCTGCCCTCGTGCAGCGTGTAGCCGCCGGTGATGATCGGCGGTACCGGCTTGACCCGCGCGCCCTGCGCCACCTGCGCATAGTTCGTCAGCACGAACGACATGCCGATCGCCGACAGCATCGGTGCGAGGCGAAACGAGTGCCGCAGCGGCCGGTAGGCGATGCGTTCCACGGTCCAGCCGTAGAGCGCAGTGATCGCCATTGATACCAGGAGCACGATCAGCAGGATGACTGGAACCGCTGTGAGGCCGATCGAGACCAGGATCAGGAAGGAAATCAGGGCGATGAAGCCGCCGATCATGAAGATGTCGCCGTGGGCGAAATTGATCATGCCGACGATGCCATAGACCATGGTGTAACCGATGGCGATCAGGCCGTAGATCGAGCCGAGTACGAGGCCGTTGATGACTTGCTGGGCGAAATAATCCATGCGCTGCCGCTGGTTGAAGCATTTTCTGGCAAAGTGGTCCCGGTTTGCCGATAAGAAAATGCGCGCTTTAACACTTCGCGGCGATGGCCCCCGGCAGCCCGAACGACGCGTCCCTTCATTTTGTAACAGTGGGAACCGAGGGCGGCAACAGCACGAGGCGGACTGAAAGGCGTTGTGCATAAGTAGTTTGTGAAGTGGTTCCTTCGCCTTGGTCGCAACAAGGAACCGCCACGCAATAATCTCGATGGAACTCGGTTGCGGCGGAAACCATAGCAGACGCCAGGCGTTTGGACTGAACTGCCTTCAACAAGGGAGTCTATACATGGCCAATCCGAACCAGAACCCGGGACAGCAGAACCAGAACCCGGGTCAGAAGCCCGGCCAGCAGCAGGGTGGCGGCCAAAAGCCGGGCCAGCAGCAACAGGATCCCAACCGCCAGGATCCCAACCGCCAGGATCCGAATCGTCAGAATCCCAATCGTCAGGATCGCTAGCCAAGTGAAAGCAGGAAAGTCCCGCCGAAAGGCGGGATTTTCTTGGGTTGAGGGCCTGACGAGGGCTTTGAAAAATGCGGCTTCCCCAAGGGGACCCCGTCTGCCGGCCCATTAAGGTAAACAAAGGGTTTAAATTGCCCCGCGCTGTTTAGGCGCGTTACCTCGGCGTACCAAGCCGTCGTCCCATTCGGAGCGGCAACAGCGGGTAGCGGCATGTCCACAAATTGGCGGATCAGCTCATTCAATGGCGCGCTGATCGCGGCCTATTTTATCCCGACCTGGACCATGGTCGCATTCAAGATCATGGTGTCGCCGATCCATGGACTCTATCAGCAGCCTAATATCTCGGTCGCGCTGTTCATCAGCGATCATCTGCAACTCGCCGCGATCAGCACGGTCCGCGTGGCGTGGCTATTGGCACTGGGCAAGCTCACAGTCGTGGCGTTCTTCGCCGTCTTTCTCGTCCTCATCGCCCGCGCTTCGGCCCGCAAGGCCGGCGGCTGCTACGAGGCGCTGGCGCTGGCGTTGGCAATCGGGAGCGTGATCAGCTTTGCGAGCATGGTGATGGCCTCGCAGGTCGGTGAGACCGCGGCGCTTCGGCTGCACGCCACCGAACTGTTGATGCTGCTCGGCACCGCGATCGTGTTGCTGGTCGAACAACCGGTTCAGCCAGCGCCGCAGGTCGAACTATCCCTTGAGCAGCCCCAACTCTCAGATACCTAGCTCTTGGACAACCGCTGAGGCTTCTTTGACGGCGTGGTTGACCGCGGGCACGCCGCAATAGATCGCCTGCTGCAGCAGGATTTCCTTGATGTCGTCGGGCGTGAAGCCGCCTTCGGCCAGCGCGGCACGGACGTGAAGGCGAAACTCATCCCACTGGCCGAGTGCGACCATGGTGCCGATCACCAGCACGCGCCGGGTGCGCTGATCGAAATGCGGCCGGGTCCAGATCTCGCCCCATGCATAGCGGGTGATCAGGTCCTGGAAATCGGTATTGAACGAATTCCGGTTCTGAAGCGACTTGTCGACCCAGGCATCGCCGAGCACCTTGCGACGCTGCATCATGCCGTCGTCGCGCCGTTTCTGGTCGTCCATCAGATTTTCTCCGTTGGTTCTTTCGCGAGCGCTTGCGATGACACGGTCACCGCTACCGTTGCGTTAGAAATCCGACGATCGCATCGGTGAAAGCGTGCGATTGCTCGACGTTTGAAATGTGCGCCGCGTCGAGAATGGTCAGGCTGGCGCCCGGGATATGACTGCGGATGAATTCGCCGGCCGCCAGCGGCGTTGCCATATCCTGGCGTCCGGCGATCACCAGCGTCGGGCTTTTAATTCGCGGCAGCAGGTCGCGCTGGTCGAGCTTGCTGAGCACCTCGCAGCAGGCCAGATAGCCGGCGACCGGCGTGGCGAGCAGCATCGCGTTCATGTTTGAAGTGGTCTGCGGTTCGCGCTCGCGAAAATCCGCTGTTAACCAGCCCGCGATCACGGCGTCAGCGACTGCTGCGAGGCCGCCTTCCTTGACCGCCTTGATGCGGTTCAGCCAGTTGGTCGGATCGGGATAATAACAGCTGGTGTTGGCCAGAATCATACGGTCGAAGCGCTCCGGCGCGTTGGCGCCGAGCCATTGTCCCACCATGCCGCCCATCGACAGTCCGCACCAATGCACTTTCTCGATATTGAGGTCGTCGAGGATCGCGAGCACGTCGCGGCCGAAACGCTCCATCGAATAGGGGCCGGGCGGGACGCCGGACTTGCCGTGGCCGCGGCGGTCGTAGCGGATCACGCGAAATAGCGGCGTGAGCGCCTTCATCTGCGGCTCCCACATCTGCAATGTGCAGCCCAGCGAATTCGACAGCATCAGGGTAGGTCCGCCGTCACGGCCTTCGACCGATACGTTGAGCAGGCAACCGTCGGCGTCGATCATCGGCATGGCATTGAGACCTCTGCTGTCATGCGCGGAACGTCCGCGCATTCGTCCGGAAGGAGGAATTTATTCAAGAGGATCGGTCGCCGGGTCAAGCCCGGTGGTGCCATTGGGGGCCATGACATTTTGAGACAGCCCGTTGCGTTCCCACCGATTCACTTCTTGTCGAGCGAGGCGAGCAGGCGGTCGATCAGCGCCTGCGAAACGCCCTGGTAGGCCATAGGCTCGAACAGGGCGGCAAGTTTTCCGGCATCAAGATGGGCCGTGACCTCGTGGTTTTCGGCCAGCACATCGCGCAGGTCTTTCTTGTCGGCGACGGCTTTCTTGCTGGCCGCCTCCACGAGGTGATGGGCCTCGCGCTTACCGATCTTTTCCGCCAGCGCCATCGTCACCGACTCGGCCATGATGAGCCCGCGGGTCATGTCGAGATTGGCGCGCATGCGGGCGACGTCGACTTCCAGGCCTTCGGCGATATCGACCACCGCTGCGAGCGCGCCCGATGTCACAAGCAGCAGGCTCGGCAAGGTCGGCCACTCGGCGTGCCACGGCCCCGCGCTGCGTTCGTGATCCTGTACTTGTGCGGCCAAAATCGTCGCCGCCAGATTGGGCGCCATGCTGGCTGCGGCGAGCGCGGTCGCGGCCGCGACGGGATTGCGCTTGTGCGGCATGGTCGAAGATCCGCCACGGCCTTCGCCTGACGGTTCGAAGGCCTCGGCGACATCGGTCTGCATCATCAGCGACACGTCGCGGGCGATCTTGCCGCACGTTCCGGTGATGATGGCGAGTACCGAGGCCGCCTCCGCGATACGGTCGCGATGGGTGTGCCAGGGCGCATCGGGCAGCGGCAGTTCGAGCTCCTGCGCGAGCTTCTCGGCGACCCGCCATCCGTTATCGCCGAGTGCCGCCAGCGTCCCCGCGGCGCCGCCGAACTGCAAGGCCAGCGCCTCGCTGCGCAATCGTTGCAATCGCGTGCGCGAGCGGTTGAGCGCCGCGGCATATTCCGCAAGCTTGAGCCCGAACGGCATCGGCAGCGCATGCTGCAGCCAGGTCCGTGCCACCATCGGGGTATCGCGATGTCGACGCGCCAAGTTGGCAAAGCCCGCGATCGCGCGCTCGATATCGGCCAGCAGCGCATCGATCGCCGCGCGCAGCGTCAGCATGGCCGCGGTGTCGATCACATCCTGGCTGGTGGCGCCCCAATGCACGTAGCGGGCGGCGTCCGCATCGGATTCGGCAACGTCAGCGGTGAGTGCCTTGACGAGGGGGATTGCGAGATTGCCGGATTTCGTAGCCGCCTCCGCCAGTGCGGCCAGGTCAAACACCTGCGCTTTGCAGGCGGCCGCGATCGGGCCAGCGGCGCTTTTGGGGATGACGCCGGTTGCGGCTTCCGCGCGCGCGAGGGCTGCTTCGAAATCGAGCATGCGCTGCAGATAGGCCACGTCGTCGCAGACGGCGCGCATGGCGGCGCTCGACAGCATCGGCGCGAGCAGGGGCGAGAGGGCGGTACTACTCATGGTACGCAGGACCTAACCATTCCAGCCGGTAGAAGCCAAAGGCTTTCGCCTGGTGCAGTGCGATTATGCATCGCACCCCGCTCCGTGATCCCCTTTCATTTGGCCCTGCCGTGCTTTACTTGAGGACGAGTACAGGCGCGTAGCGGCGCCCGAGCATTGCAGGAGGCGAATCACATGGCCATGACGATGAACGGCGAAGTCCAGCTTGCGGCGCCGCGCGAGGCCGTGTGGGCCAAACTGAACGATCCGGAAGTGCTCAAGGTCTGCATTCCTGGCTGCGAGGAGCTGGAAAAGACCGAGGACAACGGCTTCCGCGCGGTCGCCAAAATGAAGGTCGGACCGGTGTCGGCGCGCTTCAAGGGCCGGGTCATGCTGAGCGACCTGGATCCGCCGAACGGCTACAAGATTTCAGGCGAGGGTGAGGGCGGCGTCGCAGGTTTTGCCAAGGGGGGCGCCACGGTCGCGCTGACCGAGAAGGATGGCGGCACCTTATTGACTTACAATGTCGAGGCGCAGATCGGCGGCAAGCTCGCCCAGCTCGGCCAGCGCCTGATCAACGGCTCGGCCAAAAAACTGGCCGATGAATTTTTTGCAAACTTCGCCAAGGCGGTGCAGGGCTAGTCTTGAAGGGGCAGTCCCTGAAGGCCGGCTAGCTGGCCTCAGTTGCTCCCACAAGCCATATCGAGCCATGCCGCAGCCGAGGTTGCTCATTGCCGGGATGGCCCATATTATGGCCTTGGAATGATTTTAATCGACTGCTCCGCCGATATGCGGCGATGCAGATGAAGAGAGTGCTGAATGGCCAAGATTTCTCTGATTGTTAACGGAAATCCCGTCAACGCCAACGTCGATCCCCGTACCCTGTTGGTCCAGTTTTTGCGCGAGAATCTGCGGCTGACCGGCACCCATGTCGGCTGCGACACCTCGCAGTGCGGCGCCTGCGTCGTCCATCTCGACGGCAAGGCGGTAAAATCCTGCACGACGCTGGCGGTGATGGCCGACGGCCATGAGGTCAGGACCATCGAGGGTCTTGCCGCCGACGGCGCGCCTCTGCACCCGATGCAGGAAGCCTTCCGCGAGCATCACGGTTTGCAATGCGGTTTCTGCACGCCCGGCATGATCATGACCGCGGTCGATATCGTTCATCGCAAGGGACATGATCTCAGCGACCACACCATCCGCGAGGAACTCGAAGGCAATCTGTGCCGCTGCACCGGCTACCAGAATATCGTCCAATCGATCGCTGCGGGCGCCAAGGCGATGGCCAACTCCGATCTCGCTTAGTTCAGTCCCCGCACGGCGACCAGGAATACTCTCATGTACGAATTCAAATATCATCGTCCGGCGACTGTGCGGCAGGCCGCCAATCTGCTGATCAAGAACGAAGACGCCAAGCTGATCGCCGGCGGCCACACGCTGGTGCCGGTCATGAAACAGCGGCTGGCCAGCCCGCCGCATCTGGTCGATCTCTCGCACATCGAGGGGCTCGACGGCATCGAAATGAAGGGCCGCGCCCTGGTCATCGGTGCCACCGCGAAGCACGCTGATGTCGCGACTTCTCCCATCGTCGGCGAGGCGATCCCGGCGCTGGCCGAACTCGCCGGCCTGATCGGCGATCCGGCGGTGCGCCACAAGGGCACCATCGGTGGCTCGCTCGCCAATAACGATCCGACCGCGGATTATCCGGCCGCTTGCCTCGCGCTCGGCGCCACCATCGTCACCAACAAGCGCCGGCTGAAGCCCGAGGAGTTCTTCCAGGGGCTGTTCTCGACCTCGCTCGAGAGCGACGAGATCATCACCAAGGTGATGTTCCCGGTGCCGAAGAAGGCCGCCTACATCAAGTTTCGCAACCAGGCTTCGCGCTATGCGCTGGTCGGCGTATTCGTCGCCAAGCGGCCGTCGGATGTCCGCGTCGCGGTCACCGGCGCCGGTGCCGACGGTGTGTTTCGCGTCACGGCCTTTGAAGAGGCGCTGAAAAAGCGCTTCTCGCCCAAGGCGCTCGAAGGGCTGTCGGTGCCCGCCGAGGGGTTGAACAGCGACTTGCATGGCAGCGCCGAGTATCGTGCGCATTTGATCGGCGTTTTGGCGCGCCGCGCTGTCGAAGCCGCCACCGCCAAAGCGTGACGTTGCCGATTTTCGGTTCAGCAAGACGGGCGTTCCCATGAGTGCATCGGCGTTGCCTACCTCCGTCGACGCGATGCTCGAACTCCTGACGTCGCGCGGCTATCTCGCGGAGCGTTCGATGGCGACGGTGGCCTATCTGTCGCTGCGCATGGGCCGGCCGCTGTTTCTGGAAGGCGAGGCCGGTGTCGGCAAAACCGAAATCGCCAAGGTGTTGTCGGCGGCACTCGGTCGCAAGCTGATCCGGCTGCAATGCTACGAAGGCCTCGACGTCGCCTCGGCGGTCTATGAGTGGAACAGCGCGGCGCAGATGATCGCGATCCGGCTTGCGGAAGCGGCCGGCGATACCGATCGCGACCAGTTGTCTTCCGACATTTTCGCTGACCGTTATCTGATCAAGCGGCCGCTGCTGCAGGCGCTGGAGCCTGATGTAGCGGGGGCGCCGGTGCTTTTGATCGATGAACTCGATCGCGCCGATGAGGCGTTCGAGGCCTATCTTTTGGAGATCCTCAGCGACTTCCAGGTGACGATCCCGGAATTCGGCACCGTCAAGGCGCCGCAGCCGCCGATCGTCATCGTCACATCGAACCGAACGCGCGAAATCCACGACGCGCTGAAGCGCCGCTGCCTTTATCACTGGGTGGATTATCCCTCGGCCGAGCGCGAACTGGCGATCGTCAAGTCGCGTGTCCCCGGGATTTCCGCGAAACTGTCGCAGCAAGTGGTCGGATTCGTCCAGGCGCTGCGCGAGCAGGATTTCTACAAGTCGCCGGGCGTGGCCGAGACCATCGACTGGGCCACCGCGCTGACCGAACTCGACGCCCGCTCGCTAACGCCGCAAATGGTCGGCGATACGCTGGGCGCGCTGTTGAAATACCAGGACGACATCGCGCGAATGCAGGGCGACACGTTGCAGAAGGTGCTCAAGGACGCGACGAGCGAGAATTAGCTGGTCGTCATTCCGGGGCGCGCCAACGGGTCCGCGCAAAGCGCGGCCCGATGACAGGCTCCGCGCGAACTACGATGTGCAATTGCACATCGGAGAATCTCGAGATTCCGGGTCTGGTCTTTCGGACCATCCCGGAATGACGAAGGTAGGATCATTCGATGGCCATCGATCACCTTTCGCCTCCCACCGGCCAAATGGCCGACAACGTCGTCGGCTTCGCCCGTGCGTTGCGGGCGGCCGGGATTCCGGTCGGACCCGGGGCGGTGATCGATGCGCTGAACGCGCTGCAGGTGATCGAGATCGGCAACCGTGCCGATGTGTTCACCACGCTCGAAGCCATCTTCGTCAAACGCCATGAGCACGCGTTGATTTTCGCGCAGGCCTTCGATCTGTTCTTCCGCGCAGCCGAGGACTGGAAGCAGATGCTGGATTCGGTGCCGCTGCCGGATCAGGCGCGGAAAAAGCCGCCGCCGGCCTCACGCCGGGTCCAGGAGGCGCTGTCGCAGCCGTCCATGAGCGAGACAACGCAGACCGAGACGCAGGAACTCAGGCTCTCGGTGTCCGACAAGGAAGTGCTGCAGAAAAAGGATTTTGCGCAGATGAGCGCGGCCGAAATCGCGCAGGTGACGCGTGCGATCGCGCAGATGAAATTGCCGCAGGCCGAATTGCGCACCCGCCGCTATCAGCCGGACTCGCGGGGCCTGCGACTGGACATGCGCCGCACCCTGCGCGGATCGCTGCGTACCGGCGGCGAAATCATCGACATCCATCGGTTGGGATTGATCGACAAGCCGGCACCGATCGTAGCGCTGCTCGATATCTCGGGCTCGATGAGCGAATATACCAGGCTGTTCCTGCATTTCCTGCATGCCGTCACCGACGCCCGTAAGCGCGTTTCGGTATTTCTGTTCGGGACAAGGCTCACCAATGTCACCCGGGCACTGCGCGCGCGCGATCCCGACGAGGCGCTGGCGAGCTGTTCGTCGAGCGTGGAGGACTGGGCCGGCGGTACCCGTATCGCGACCTCGCTGCACAGCTTCAACAAGCTGTGGGGCCGCCGCGTGCTCGGGCAGGGCGCGATCGTATTGCTGATCTCCGACGGGCTGGAGCGCGAGGCCGACGCCAAGCTGGCGTTCGAGATGGACCGGCTGCACCGGTCCTGCCGCCGCCTGATCTGGCTCAATCCGCTGTTGCGCTATGGCGGTTTCGAGCCCAAGGCGCAGGGCATCAAAATGATGCTCCCGCACGTTGACGAATTCCGCCCGGTGCATAATTTGAGCTCAATCGAGGGACTGATTGCCGCTCTGTCGTCGGCGATGCCACCGCATCATTTTAGCCATATCCGTCCCGCAGCTTGAAAGAGGCGCCCATGCTCAATCGCGACGAAGACATTCTCCGGGCGGCTGAGGACTGGCAAAAGGCCGGCCATGGCGTTGCACTCGCGACGGTGGTTCAGACCTGGGGCTCGGCGCCGCGCCCGGCTGGCTCCAGCCTCGTGATCAACGATGACGGCACGTTCCTGGGATCGGTGTCGGGCGGCTGTGTCGAGGGCGCGGTCGTCACCGAGGCGCTTGACGTCATCGCCAGCGGCCAACCCAAGATGCTCGAGTTCGGCGTGGCCGATGAGACCGCGTGGAACGTCGGCCTGTCCTGCGGCGGCACCATTCGCGTATTTGTCGAGAAAGTCGGTTAATCGTGAAGAGCGAGACGCTTGCAACATTGAATGCCGAGCGCGCCGCGCGGCGGCCGGTCATTGTGGTGCTCGATACCGCCAATGGCGACCAGCGCCTCGTCAAGGCCCAGGATATTCCCGCCGATCCCTTGCGCGCCGAACTGTCAAAGCAGTTGCGGATGGGCACCAGCGGCATGATCGAGGTTGACGGCAAGAAGCTGTTCATCAACGTCTATGCACCGACCGCGCGGCTCGTGATCATCGGCGCGGTTCACATCAGCCAGGCCTTAGCGCCGTTGGCGCGATCGCTCGACTACGATGTGACCGTGGTGGACCCGCGCACGGCGTTCGCCAGTCCCGAGCGGTTTCCGGACGTGCCGCTGATCGCGGAATGGCCCGACGTGGCGCTGCCGCCGCTCAATGTCGATCACTACACCGCGTTCGTTGCGGTGACGCACGATCCGAAGATCGACGACCCGGCGCTGCTGCACGCGTTTGAACGCGACTGTTTCTACATCGGCGCGCTCGGCTCGCGAAAAACCCACGCCAAGCGCGCCGATCGCCTCAAGGTGCAAGGCGCCAGCGATAGTGACATCGCGCGCATCCATGCGCCGATCGGTCTCAACATCGGCGCGGTGTCGCCGTCCGAAATCGCGGTTGCGATCATGGCCGAGATCACCGCGCAGCTACGGCTGCCGAAAGAGAACGCAACATGAAATTCGGCCCCGCCAGTCCGGCGGACGCGCTCGGCGGCGTCACGGTTCATACCCTGCGCCAGGGATCATTGGTGCTGAAAAAGGGCACCACGATCGGTCCGGCCGAGGTCGAGGCGCTGAACAAAGCCGGCGTCAAGGAAATCGTCGTGATCCGGCTTGAGGAAGGCGACGTCTCCGAAGACGTCGCCGCCGGCGACATCGCGCGCGCCATTGCCGGCGATGGCGTGGATGTCGAGCGCGCCTTCACCGGACGGTCGAACCTGTTCGCGGCGCAGGCCGGCGTGCTGGTTGTCGACCGCGAGGCGGTGGACAACATCAACCGCGTCGATGAAGCGATTACGTTTGCGACGCTGCCGGCCTTCAAGGCCGTCGTCGCCGGCGAGATGATCGCAACCGTCAAGATCGTGCCGTTCGGGATTGCCGCCGATCTGTGCGATTGGGCGGTGGCGGCAGCGAAAACCGGCCGCATGCGCGTCGCGCCGTACAAGATCAAGCGCATCGGGATCGTCTCGACGCTGCTCCCTGGGTTGGCCCAGAAGGTGATTGAGAAGACGCTGCGGGTCACCGCCGACCGGCTGGCGCCTGCGGGGGCAGCGATTATCGCCGAGCGCCGTGTGCCGCATGAGGAGGCGGCGCTGGCGGCGGCGATCAAGGAACTGCTAGGGCTCGGCGCCGAATTGGTGATCGTGTTCGGCGCCTCGGCGATAGCCGACCGGCGCGACGTGATTCCCGCGGCACTCGAAAGCGTCGGCGGCACGATTGAGCATTTCGGCATGCCGGTCGATCCCGGCAATCTGCTGCTGATCGGCAATGCCGGTGGCGCTCCAGTGCTGGGTGCGCCCGGTTGCGCGCGCTCCCCGGTCGAGAACGGATTCGACTGGGTGCTGATGCGCCTGTTGGCGGGTCTCAAAGTGACGCGCTCGGATCTTACCGGCATGGGTGTCGGCGGGCTGCTGATGGAGATCGTCACCCGGCCGCAGCCGCGCAAGTCTTCAGACGCTGAAGGCAATCGCAATGTCACCGCGGTGATTTTGGCGGCCGGACGCTCCACCCGGATGGGCGGTCCCAATAAGTTGCTGGCCGAACTCGACGGCAAGCCGCTGGTTCGGATCGTGACCGAGCAGGTGCTTGCGTCCAAGGCATCCGAGGTGGTCGTGGTCACCGGACATCAGGCCACCGAGGTCGAGAAGGCCTTGGCCGGGCTTAAGGTGAAATTCGTGCGCAATCCGGATTTCGCCGAGGGGCTGGCAAGCTCAGTCAAGGCCGGCATTGCGGCGGTGCCCACCACTGCCGACGCCGCGGTGGTATGCCTCGGCGACATGCCGCTGATTGACGCGCATCTGATCGATCGCCTGATCGAGGCGTTCGCGCCGGATCGGGGCAATTTGATTGCGGTGCCGGTCAGCGATAACCGGCGTGGCAATCCGGTGCTGTGGTCGCGCCGGTTCTTCGACGAGTTGATGACGCTCGACGGCGACATTGGTGCCCGGCATCTGATCGCCAAGCATAATGAGGCGGTGGCGGAAGTCGCGGTCGAGGGCCACGGCGCGTTCCTCGATATCGATACCCCGGAGGCGCTCGCAGCCGCGCGGCAGGGCAAGCGTCAGCCGGAGCGCTTGTCATAGGAAGTCGCCTGGGAGATGAGGCTTTTCGGCAAATCTCGTCCTGCCCGGACTTGACCCCAGAAGCCAAGTCTTAAGTGAATCTTAGCAGGATAGACGTGGATGGCCGCGACCAAGCGCGGCCATGACGACATGTTGACCGCATCGCAGTCAAACTCCGAGCAGAGATAGTCTGGCGCTCATCTCACGAATTCGTTTTCAATCTTTCATTCACCAAGTGGAAACGCCCGTGCGCTAGCTTTGCGCCGGGATGACCTCGGGGGAGGGGATTTTGACGTCTTTGACCACACTGCAGCGCTGCGCAATGGTTGCTCTTGCCTTGACCGTAGCGCTGGCGGGATCGCTGCTCGTAACCGACGCTCGGGCGGCAGGCGCGTTCGCCATCGGCAAATGTGGTGCTTATGGCGAGGCCTATGATTATGCCGGCGAAGCTGCAGCGCTGGCGGCGGCGCGCAAGCAATGCAAGGGTGAGTGCACCACCGTGACCATGAGGCGCGCTTGCGCCGCGCTGTCGATCGATCTGACCAATCCCTGCGGCGCCCACGGTTACGCGGTCACGCCGCGAATTTCGAGCACGCTCAATACGGCGACGCGCAAGTGCTACGAATTCGGCGGCAAGGAATGCGTAATCCGCGCTTGGGCTTGCGACGCCAAGGGCTAGGTTTTCGCCACAAAGGCTGATTTTATGATCGTCCTTTCCGGACCGCGCGCAGGCGCGATCGGGAAATGTCTTCGCGGGGCGGATCATGCAATTCGACACCAAGATCGCGGTTGTGATCCGCACCGATCTGGAAGCATGGCAGAAGCTGAACGTCGCGGCGTTCCTGACCAGCGGTATTACCTCGGCGTTTCCGGAATGCGTCGGCGAACCGTATGAGGACGGTTCGGGTACGCGATATCTGTCGCTGATCGGCCAGCCGATCCTGATCTTTGGCGCTGACCGGCCGGCACTGTCCCGCGCGCTCGAACGGGCGCTCGCGAGAAATGTAAAGCCCGCCGTCTACACTGAAGATATGTTCAAGACCGCGCATGACGCGGCCAACCGCGACGTGGTCAAGGCCGTGATCCGCGCTGAGCTCAACCTGGTTGGCATCGCCGTGCGCGGCGATCGCAAAATAATCGACAAGATCGTCGATGGACTGAAGTTTCACAGTTAGCGGTTCTCCCATCCATCCTGACCGGCCGATGGCATTGTGGCAGGCGGGATAGCGAACGAAGGAAGAAAGATGCAACGGCGCTATGTTACCGTGGATGTCTTCACCGATCATGCCTTCGGCGGCAACCCGCTGGCGGTCGTGCTCGACGCGGCCGGTCTGTCCACCGCACAGATGTAGGCCATCGCCGCCGAGTTCAATTACACGGAGACGACCTTCGTCTTGCCGCCGCAGGACCCCGCTCACGACGCGCAAGTTCGCATTTTCACCGTGCGCAGCGAAATTCCCTTCGCCGGCCACCCTAATGTCGGCACGGCCTTTGTGCTCGCGACGCAGGCGGCCAAGCCGCCGGCGCGGCTGCTGTTCGAGGAAAAAGCCGGTCTGGTGCCGGTTGAAATCTTGACGGACGACGGTGCGGTGGTGGGCGCCGAACTCACCGCGCCGCAACCGCTGTCGCGGCTGACACAATTCAGTGCCGAGCAGGTGGCAGCGTGCGTTTCGTTATCTTCGGCTGACATCAGGATCGACCGGCATCCGCCGCAGATCGTTTCGGTCGGGCTGCCTTTTCTAGTCGCGGAATTGGCCTCGCGCGAGGCATTGCGGCGGGCCCGGCCTGATGCCGCAGCGTTCACCCGCAGCTTTCCCCGCGACCGCTCTGATGCGGTCTACCTCTATACGCGCGACGTGCCGTCGGACGAGGCACCATGCGACCTGCAGGCGCGAATGTTTCATCCGGGATCGAGTGGCCTCACGGAAGATGCCGCCACCGGCAGCGCCACCGTCGCGGCCGCAGCGCTCTTGGCTGATCTGTCTGACGTCGCCGATGGCGAGTTGTCATTGCGGATCGGGCAGGGCGTCGACATGGGCAGGCCAAGCCTGTTGTTGACTCGCGTCCGCAAGCAGGGCGGCGCAGTGGCGTCCGCGCATGTCGGCGGTCGCTGCGTGCAGATGATGACGGGCACGTTTCGGTTGGTGGGGGAGGGCTGAGAGGGGACGCGGCGTAACACAACAACTCGTCATTCCGGGATGCGCCGCTTGGCGCAGGCCCGGAATCCATACGCCCGGCGGTGGTTATGGATTCCGGGCTCGCTCGTTTCACTCGCGCCCCGGAATGACGCTATTGTTGAATTGTTCGCGCCCTCTCACACTTGCGACGCGATCAGGTTCTCGACCTTAACCCCCTCGCGGTCTTCGATGATCTCCGCGATCCACTGGCGGTGGCAGTGCAGGTGATCGCGTTCGTAACAGAGAATGCAGACCGGGCCGGATTTTTTGACCAGCGACGACAATTCGTCGAGCTCTTCCTTGGCCTGCGGCGTCTTGAGATGCGCGGCGTAGATGCGGTGCAACGCCTCGAACTTGCCGCTGCGGGCGGCCTCGCGGCCTTCTTTCGGCGTCCCGAGCCCGCGCAGATGCAGGTATGAAATGCCGCGTTCGTCGAGCCCGGCGGCGAGTTGGCTCTTTGAAAAGCCGGGGCGGCGCGACGAGGCGACCGCGCGCACATCGACCAGAAGCTTCACGCCGGCGGCTTCGAGCTCGTCGAGCACGGATTTGGGTGGCGTTTGCTCGTAGCCGATGGTGAAGAGCTTCCTGGCCTTGGCCACAGCTTGCTCCGTTATTTCAGGCGTTCGATCAATTCCATCGCGCCGGCCGGCGCACGTACCTTGCCCTCGTGGATTACGTAGGCAAAGACGTCGCGCGGCGCCTTCTTTGCCTTCGACGGGTCGACCCGCGGCAGGTCGTCGGGCTCGCCGCCATCCGCCCAAAGTTGGAAGCGCTTGGCCCAGGCGTCCAGCGCCTTCGGCGGGTAGCAGGTCTTGATCTCGTCATTGCCCTTCTGCAGCCGCGCATAGACGAAGTCGCCGGCGACGTCGGCGATCGCCGGATACTTGCCGTGTTCGGCGAACACGACCGGCGTTGCGAATTGGCGCAACAGCGCGACGAATTCGGGCACGCAAAAACTGTCGTGGCGGACCTCTACCACATGCCGCAGCGTGCGGCCGTCGAGCTGCCGCGGCAGTAATTCGAGGAATTTGCCGAAATCGGCGGCGTCGAATTTCTTGGTCGGCGCGAATTGCCACAGCACCGGACCGAGCCGGTCGCCCAATTCCAGCACGCCGGAATCGTAGAATCGCTTCACGGAATCGCCGGCTTCGGCCAGCATCCGCCGGTTGGTCGCGAAGCGCGGCCCCTTCAGTGAGAACACGAAGCCGTCAGGCACCTCGCGCGCCCATTTGCGAAAGCTCTCCGGCTTCTGCGAACCATAATAAGTGCCATTGATCTCGATCGAGGTCAGCTTGGAGGCGGCGTATTCCAGTTCTTTCGCCTGCGTCAGCTTCTCCGGATAGAACACCCCGCGCCACGGTGCGAAAGTCCAGCCGCCGACGCCGATATAGATGTGGCCGGTCTTTGACTGCGCGCTCTTGCTCACGGGCGGGTCTCGTTTTCTTGAGAGGAAGTGATCGTCGTGGGATCGAGCCTAATCAAATCGATTGGCCTTGGCCAGTTGTCCCGGCCTTCCAACCGCGCCATTTCATCGGCCGCGTGCGGATCAAAACCGCGTCGGTCGCTGTGCGCGATCGGTGTTGCGCGTTACAAGGCCGAAACTCGGTTGAAGAGGACGGCTCATGGCGTGGCCTATCATTGTTGCCTGGATACACTACGTTGCGATCATGCTGTTGATCGCGAGCCTGCTCGGCGAGCACCTGCTGCTGAAGCCGGAATTGACGGCGCCTGAGGCGAGAACCATCCAGCGGCTCGATGTCGTGTACGGAAGCTCGGCTGCGCTCGTGCTGATCACCGGGATCATGCGGATGTTTTTGGAAAAAGGCGTGGCTATTACAACCACCACATTCCTGTTCGGGATTTTCATCATCGCGGCGGTGCTGTCGATTTATCCGACGCGGTTTTATCTGCGCTGGCGGTCCGATACCGGCGCCGGCCGCGGGCAGCAATTGGCGCCCGCGCAGTTCAAGAAGATGCAAATGATCGTGCGTGTGGAAATGATACTGTTACTGCTGGCGCCGTTTTTCGCGACCTGGATGGCGCACGGCGACTTCTGAGGTCAGCGTCAATTTGCTGGGGAAACCTGATCGGAGGGGGACGGGATCAGGTTATCGCGATGCTTACCGGCGACGTTTCGCCATCGAGCCAATCCTGTTCATCGGCCAGCGATCGCCAGGCGTCTTCCATGCGCTTGTAGCGAAGATAGGTTGCGTGATCGGGTGCTCGTTCCGCCAGCTGCTGGCAGTTGTCAGCATTTTCGCGGAAATGATCGGACTGTTTCATCAGCTCCTCCTAGCTCCTGAAGTAGGCCGCAAATGAACATAACCAACGGATCGGCGGATGAAATGTTCGTAACGTCGCACGTTAAGGTTCCCATCGGGGCGGTACCGACTCACCATAGGTTCAAGCTAGGATTGGACAAAAGGAGAGCGAAAATGCGGACGTTGGTGGCGGTAGCGCTGGTAATGATGACTTCGCGCGTCGTGGCGGATGAGATCGGGGATGCGCACCGGCAGGCGCTGGTGGGGCGCAACAGCTATTGGAATTGCCTCGCCCGCGAGTATGCGCAGGACAGCGGCAAGAACCTGTCGGGCCAGGATTTCACGCGGCGGATCGTGAGTGTCTGCCCCTCCGAACGACAGAATTTTCGGGTGACGCTGATGGGCTATCTCGCGTTGCAATTCCCGGATGCCGAAGCGGGCGCTCATTTGACGACGGCCAATGATGCCATCGCGATGGCGCAAAAGGACATCGTTGCGGCCTTCGTCAAGCACGCGCACGTCTCGAGATAGCGAGCTTGCCGGTTCAAGGCAGGAAGGCTGCGCGAGTTTGACGCGGGCGGGGATTGCCGTTGCCACTTGTCAAACACCCCGGTTGTTACCAATTATACTCCAACAGCGACGTTGATGCTTCATAGCTCCGGCGTTGGACGACCACGGAATAGCTAGGCTGCGCCGGATGTACGCGCACCTGTTATTCGTGGTCGTTGGTATTTTGAGGCCTCTTTTGGTTCGTCTCCAGCCTGTTTTACCCCCGTTTTAGACCGGCTGTGCCTTGGCATACCGGGGGGCTGCGGCTATACGCTGCGGCATGAATGAAGCCATCAGACCAGGCCCCGAAAGCCTGCCGCAGGCCGCTGTTGCGCCCGAGCTTTCGGTCATTGTCCCCACGTTCAATGAGCGCGACAACGTCACCACGCTGTTTCGTCGGCTGGAGACGGCGCTGGCCGGCGTGGCCTGGGAAGTGATCTTTGTCGACGACAATTCCCCCGATAGCACCTGGGATGTGGTGCGGGGTCTGGCGCGTCAGGACCGGCGGGTTCGCTGCATTCGGCGGATCGGCCGGCGCGGCTTGTCCGGCGCCTGCATCGAAGGCATTCTGGCCTCGAGCGCGCCCTGCGCGGCGGTAATCGATGCCGACCTGCAGCACGACGAGACCCAGTTGCCGAAGATGCTGGCGCTCCTGCAAAGCGACGCCGCCGATCTCGTGATCGGCAGCCGCTACATCGAAGGCGGCAGCGCCGACAGCTTCAACAAACACCGTGCCGGCGCCAGCGCGCTTGCGACCGAGGTCGCCCAGCGCGTGCTGCGGGTCAAGATCGCCGATCCCATGAGCGGCTTTTTCATGATCCGCCGTGCCCGTTTCGAGCAGCTGGCACCTCAGCTCTCGACGCACGGCTTCAAGATCCTGCTGGATGTCGTCGTTACCGCGCGCGGTGACCTGCGCATCACGGAAATCCCCTATACCTTCGGTTCACGGCTGCACGGCGAGAGCAAGCTGGACTCGATGGTGGCGCTGGACTTCCTGGGGCTCGTGCTGGCGAAATTGACCAATGACGCCGTGTCGCTGCGCTTCCTGCTGTTCGCGATGGTCGGCTCGCTCGGCGTGCTCGTGCATTTCGCCGCGCTGTTCATTGCCTTCGACGTCTTTGATGTGGAGTTTGCGGAGGCTCAGGCGGGTGCGGCGCTGATCGCGATGACCAGCAATTTCCTCTTGAACAACTTTCTCACCTATCGTGACCAGCGGCTGAAGGGCTTTGCGATCCTGCGCGGCCTGGTGTTGTTCTACCTCGTGTGTAGCGTCGGGCTGGCTGCCAATGTTGGCGTGGCATTCTCGGTCTATGCTCAGGAGCCGATCTGGTGGCTGGCGGGAGCGGCCGGTGCGCTGATGGGCGTGGTGTGGAATTACGCGATGTCCGGGCTGTTCGTCTGGCGCAAGCGATGATGCGCATGAGTCTGCGATGAACCCGACATGAGCCCGCCGGAAACGCGGCTGGCGCGCAATACGGCGCTGATCATCCTGGTGCTGGTGGCCATGCGGTTGGCCGCCGCGGCCTGGACGCCGTTGACCTTCGACGAAGCCTATTACTGGCTGTGGTCGAAACATCTGGCGGGCGGCTACTACGACCACCCACCGATGGTTGCGGTGGTGATCCGGCTTGGTACCATGATCGCCGGCGACACCGAATTCGGGGTGCGGCTGGTATCGATCCTGCTGGGGCTGCCGATGAGCTGGGCGGTGTACCGCGCCGCCGCGATCCTGTTCGGCAGCGCGCGGGTCGCGGCGACCGCGGCCATTCTGCTCAACGTCACCATGATGGCGGCGGTCGGCACCATGATCGTCACGCCGGACGCGCCGCTGTTGGTTGCCTCGAGTTTCGTGCTGTTTTCTCTCGCCAAGGTATTGGAAACCGAGCGCGGGGCGTGGTGGTTGGCGGTCGGCACCGCGGTCGGCGCCGCCTTACTATCGAAATACACCGCGCTGTTTTTCGGTCCCGCGGTCCTGATCTGGCTGGTGCGGGTGCCGAAACTTCGGCACTGGCTGGTGTCGCCCTGGCCCTATTTCGGTGGCCTCGTCACATTCGCGATCTTTTCACCCGTGATCCTCTGGAATGCCGATCACCAATGGGTCTCCTTCATCAAGCAGTTCGGCCGCGCACGGATCGAGGATTTCAAGCCTCGCTTCATCGCCGAACTGATCCCGACCCAGATTGCGTTCGCGACGCCGCTGGTATGGATCCTCGGGGCGATGGGGCTTTACGCGCTGCTCTGCCGTAAAGACGGAGCGCTCGCCGCACGCACGCTGGTCAACACGATGTTCTGGACCATCGTGCTCTACTTCACCTGGCATTCGCTGCATGCGCGCGTTGAGGCTAACTGGTTCGCGCCGATTTATCCCGCCTTCGTGGTCGCCGCCGCCGTCGCCGCCGATTTGACGCGATGGCAAGAACGACCGCAGCGCGTCGCCGATTTTTGCCGGCGCTGGGCGTTGCCGTCCGGCGTCGTGCTGTTTGCTGCGTTGATCGTGCAGGCCAACACCGGCGTGTTTTCGGGCTATCGCCGCGAGGCCACCGTCCGCAGCGTTGGGGTCGGCTGGCCCGAGCTTGCAAAGGGGATCGAGGCCGTTCGCCGGCGCGTCGGTGCCACCTGCGTGCTGGCGCCGGATTACGGCACCACCGGCTGGCTAGCCTTCTATCTGCCGAAAGGCACCTGCGTAGTGCAGCCGACGCAACGCTTCCGCTGGGTCAACATGCCCGAGCCGGATCCGGCGCAACTCGGCGGCAAGCTGTTGTATATCGACGAGCTGCGCGCCAGCGGCCAGAAATATCTGGATGAAGTGTTCTTCGCACACGTCGAGCGGGTTGCGGAATTGCCGCGCAAACGCGGTCCGCTCACGATCGAAACCTATGGGCTCGATGTGCTCGAAGGCCCCCAAGGCGACGTGCTCGACCCGTCGCCGCCGCCGGAACTGGAGCAGGGGGATTAAATCTCGTCATTGCCGGGCTCGACCCGGCAATCCATCTGCACTTAGAAAAGACTCTTCGGAAGAGTGATGGATACGCGGGTCAAGCCCGCGTGTGACGGTCTCAAAAATAATCCGCCCGCCTGTCGGATCAGTCTTCGCCCGAACGTCCTACGCTTAGGTCCAATTTCCAAGCGAGGTCATGCCATGAACCACCCCACCCTGAAGCCGGCCGCAGAACTTGCACGTGCCAGTGGCTTTCGCTTTCCCAATGAGAGTGCCGAGTATCGTCGCGCCCGCGAGGCGTTGTTGGTCGAGGAGATCGAACTACGTCGCCACATCGAGCGGGTTGCGGAGCAACGCCGCGCGCTGCCGCCCGGTGGCGAGGTCAAGAAGAACTATCTCTTCGAAGGCGCGCAGGGACAGGTGTCGTTTGCGGATCTGTTCGGCGGCAAGACCACGCTCGTCGTCTACAATTTCATGTTCGGTCCGCAGCGCGAGCGGCCATGCCCGATGTGCACGTCGTTATTGTCGGCCTGGGACGGCGAGGTGCCGGACATCCAGCAACGGGTCGCGTTGGCGGTGGTGGCGCGGTCGCCGATCGCGCGGTTGATCGCGTTCAAGCGCGAGCGCGGCTGGCAACACCTGCCGCTTTATTCCGATATCTCGGGCGAGTTTAGCCGCGACTATCACGCGCTGACCAAGGACGGCGGCGACGACGCGGCGTTCAACGTGTTCACCCGGCGTGCGGACGGTGCCGGTCAGCTAATTAGACACTTCTGGGGTGGCGAGATGAACGGGGCCTCATCCGATCCCGGACAGGACCCGCGCGGTGCGCCCGATTTAATGCCGATCTGGACCATCCTCGACGTCACGCCGGAGGGGCGGGGCCGGGATTGGTACCCAAAGCTAAGTTACTGAAATCCTAACTAATATTACCGATGTCGCCAATTTGTCTCAAATTGAGACATTTATCCTGCCCAAGATCCGCCCTGACTTAATCAGCATTTAACTAAAAGTCGCCTTAATGACGCTCCGCGCCTCTGCGAGATGCACTGCCGGAACTTTTTGACGGTGGGCGTACCGCGCCCGGGTTTCCGTTCGACGCTGGGTATGAACGGGAGGCCGGGGCAGAGGAAAAGGTGGAACCAGTCTGGATGCAAGGCGAATGAACACCAGGACGCGTGCGTGCCATGACTTCCCGGTCCGTATCTCCAGAAATTCATCCCGGAAAGTCGTCTCGCACAATTTGCTCGGTAGCGCTGCCGTCGCCTGCCTGGTGATGGCCTGCGGCTGGACCATCTATTCCAATGTTCTCGGCGCCAGCATTTATCCGACGATAGGTAGCGGCAAGATCGACATCACGCTGGTCAGGCAGCCGGCGCGCGCTGCTCGCACCCAGTTCACTGACGCAGGCAGCTCGATCCTGGTCGAGACCGCGCCGCTTGTCGCGGCGCGTGAGGCCGTCCCGCAAGGGCCGATGCTTTCGTTTGACGATCGCTTTGCCGCGTCTGCCCCGCAATCGGTGGCACCGAGCCAGGTCGCGCCTTCACGCCAGGTCGCAGCTCTCGCGCCGGCGCGGGATAGTCAGGTTGCAGACGCCGTGCCGATGCCCGCGACACGGCCCGCCGAGGCGCGAACGGCGAAGAGGGGTTCGGCTCGCGAGATGGCGCAACGCGCCAAGGCGGCAGTTCTGGCGGCGGCCGCGCCGCCGGAAAGGCCGTCGATCTTTGAACGGCTGTTCGGCAAATTGGGGTCCTCGACGTCAGCGCTCGCCTATGCGTCGGCTGATGCTGACGCCACGTCCTCGCTCGGCCCGAACACGAACATCGCCTCAGTCGGCACCACGCCGCTCTACGATCGCCAGACCGCGGTCTACGATATCTCCGCCCACACGGTTTACCTGCCGGATGGCACCAAACTGGAAGCACATTCGGGTCTCGGTACAAATCTCGACGATCCCCGGTCCGCCAACATGCGGATGCGCGGCGTCACGCCGCCGCATCTTTATGACCTGAAACCACGCGAGGCCTTGTTTCACGGCGTCCCCGCCTTGCGGCTGACGCCCGTCGGCGGCGAGAGCGCGATCTACGGCCGGTCGGGCCTGCTCGCCCACACCTTCATGCTCGGCCCCAACGGCGATTCCAACGGCTGCGTTTCGTTCCGGGATTACAACGCGTTCCTGAACGCCTACCGCAACCAGGGTGTTAGAAGGCTCGCCGTCGTCGCGCGGCTCTGAGCAGGCTCCCCACCTCAGTTAGAGGTGCGTGTGGTGCTGAGATAACTTCAAGAGCGACGACGTAGTGTCGATGGGGCATGTACCCGCCGGATCGTCCAAGCGTAACCAGTTTCCGATTCAAACCGTCAAACAACGGGCGGACGTGCGTCCGCGCTCTCGCGACATGACAAGCCCGAGCTTTGCGTCACATCTGACCCTCCGATCAGAGGAGGGCGCAGGCGACCCTCATGAGAGGGCGCAGGGAAAGCCGGGTGCCGATCGCACCCGTGGGTCCCGTGCAAAAAAAGCACGGGAGGTAGGACCACAGGTTCAACCGGATTCACTCCGGCTCTCCCTGCGCGAATGGCTTTACGACGTACTTCGTACTCTCCTCGGTGACCGGGCTTTCTTGCCACCGTCGCCGGTGTGATGCGAAGCATCATCACCAACTTAGCGCCAGCGTCGGGGCGCCAGGACCACACGGCTTGGCGCCTCCGCAGTCCCCCGTTGTTTTCACGATGGTTTTGCCCCGATTGGCTAATCGTCCTTGCCATTTAGACAAACCGCGTTGCGGCTTTGTGCCTCGATCAGCATCGTCATCGCTTCGGCGGCGGCCTTCTTGCGGTTGTAGGCATCGACATAGAGCTGCACCTCGCGGAGGTCCTTGTGACCCGAGATCGCTGCGATCTGAAACACGTTGCAGCCGGTTTCGGCCAACCGCGTCAGGGAGAGCTTGCGCAAGCCATGGCTGGCGATGTTGCGGCCGCGACCGGTCTCCTCATCGATCAGCGGCGGCACGCCAGCGGCGTCGCACCATTCGCGCATCTTCTTGCCGAACCACTTCACCGTGAACGGCTTGCCGGTGTCCGACAGCAGATAAGTGTCCGTGCCGATCATCGGCATCGCCGCGATGGCTGCCGCCAGATCGGGATGGATCGGGATCGTCACGCGATTGCCGCCTGTGCGGCGGCCCTTCTTCGGCAAGTAGTCGGCAAGGATGCCGAGTGGATACGCGGCGGTCTTGTTCACATAGCGCGGCCCGATCTCGACCGCGTCGGAGCGGCGCAGCGACGTGCAGAGCATGATCTGCATCGCGAGGTGCGCCGTGGTGCCGAGCGGATGCTTTTCGGCGTAGGCGGCAACATGGCTTTCTTCCCAAGGACGGAAACCGCCGCCCTTCGGCAGCTTACGCTTCTGCACGCCGCCTGACGGATCGCTGTCGATCAGGTTCTTGCTCAAACAGAACTTCAGAAAATGCCGGATCGCGCGCAGCGCGTTGCGTTGAACGTGCGGCGTCGCCAGCTTGCTGATGTAGCCCTGGAGGTGCCGGTGCTGAAGCTCGCGCAGCGAGCGATCACCGCGATCAGCACGCCATTTCTCCAGCACGCCACGGTTCTGTTGCCGCACGTCTTTCGTCATTCCTCCGAATTCGTCGCTGCCGTAGTAGCGCATCAGCGCCGCGTTGAGGCTTCCCGGCTTGGTGCGCCCGGAGCCGATCATGATCGGCTTGTCGCGACCCGCGCAGGCCTTGGCGTCGTCATAGGCGCGCATGAATTCGCTGCTATACGGCAAGCCCGGCAGCGGTGTCGGCGGCTTTGTATGACGGTAGTAGGTCCGCACCACGCCAGTGTGATCGACGTAGCGCTTGCATCCCGGCGGCAATTTCACCCTCACAGGTCCTCATCGGGAACGATGATCGAGCCGTACAAGATCGCGGCGCTGCTCTCGTTGACCGGCGAGCTGATCCGAGGCAGCAACGCCGAGCAGGTCATGCGTCAGATGTTGATCGAAAGCGCGGCCCCGGTGTTCGACGCCGCGATGCTCTCGGCAGCCGCAGCGGTGCCTGGGGTGAAGCCAGCGGGCATCCTCCACGGCGTTGCGCCGCTGCCGCCTTCGAGCGCCGCCGCGCGGTTCGACGCCATGGTCGCCGACATTGCGGCCATTGCGACGGCGCTCGCACCGGCCAGCGGTGGCGGCGAACCCATGTTGATCGCCGCACCAGCGCAGTTCGTTCCGCTCAGCATGAGCGTACGCAATCTTTGGTCGGTGCTGATGTCGGCGGCGCTGTCGCCAGGCAGCGTGATCGGCGTCGTGCCTTCCGCGCTCGCGACCTCGATCAGCGCGCCTCGCATCGATACGCGCAGGATCAGTGGTCGCAGGTGGCACCCGAGCTGCACCGCCTCGGTCTGCTTACCAGGATCGACGTGGCTTGTTTGGCCGCCTATTGCCAGAATTACGCGCGCTGGCGCACCGCCGAAGAGGCGCTGACGCGGATGGCGGATCGCGACGAACACACAGGCGCGCTGCTGGTCAGGACCGCTGACGGCAATGCGAAGCGGAATCCGCTGGTCAAGATCGCTGCCGATGCTGCTGCCGACATGCTGGCCTTTGGAAGCCAGTTCGGCATGATACCGAGCGCCCGCGTTCGGCTCGCTTCACGCTTTGGACCGTCGCCGCCATCGAGTTCGACGGGCTGCTGAGGTGAAGCAGGTTCTCGCGCCCGCCGAACAGTTGATCTGCACCCGGTGAGACCCCAGCTGCGCTTGATCTTGATCGGCTGCGTATCGGCGCTCAACATAGGAGAAAACAGGCTGCAACAATGTAGCCAGTTCGGGTAACACAATGTGAAATTGCAATGACATGGAACGACAACACAAAATTGACATGACATTGGTATCTGCTTGTGTCGCCCAGGGACAAGGGCATTTCCGTGAACCTTTAGTCAGCGTGATCCAATTCGGCGTTTGCTGGTCTTTGCCGCCTGGCGACGTTCGCAATGGGGTCGCATCGTTTCACCCGTGACAAGGATGCACGTAATGAAGACCAGTTCGACCGATCAGTTCTCTGCTTCCATTACCCCGTTTGAAGTTCCCGAACAAATGCGCGCCTTTGTGGAAAAGGGCGTTTTGCAGGTCCGTGACAACTACGCCAAGTTCAAGGACGCTGCCGAAACCCATAGCGGCACCGTGGAAGTGGTGTTCACGACCGCGAGCAAGGGCGCTAACGAATATACCGTCAAGCTAATGGAGTTCCTCAAGGCGAACACCGCCTCGACGCTCGACTTCACCCAGGAGCTGCTCGGAGTGAAAACCCCCGCCGAGGCGACGGAGTTGTGGACCTCGCATAGCCGCAAGAGCTTCGAGACGTTCAGCGCGCAGGCCAAGGAGCTCGCCCAGCTCGGCCAGAAGGTCGTGACCGAGACCGTCGAACCCATCAAGACCAGCGCATCTGCCCAGGCCAACAAGCTTGCCGAGCTCGGCCAGAAGGTCGCGACCGAGACCGTTGAGCCGCTCAAGACCAGCGCGTCTGCCCAGACCAACGAGCCTCGCCGAATTCGGCCAGAAAGTCGTGACCGGGACCGTCGAGCCGCTCAAGACCAGCGCGTCGAAGCCCGCCGCCTGATCGACCGGCCGCCCCGTTGTTGCGAGGCCCGGGCCGCTCGCCCGGGCCTTTCGTTTGAATAGACCAAGCGAACCGGCTTAGGTCCGCGCGAGGTGCGCGTCAGCAACCGCAAGCTGATCACCTTGCAAGATGCCGCGCGGTGCGCGCTTGAGCAGGCCGAGCGCAATACGGCGGCGAAGTAAAAAGGATATTAACTCCAGTGTATTAAGGTAGCCCGAACATTCCCCCGGCGGAGCATCAACCATGCCCCTGTCGCTTTCCGATGACGAAATGGCCGCGGTGACGCAAGCCGCGGCGCCGATTGATCCGCGCCTGCGCGACGCCTTCCTGATCGACGTCGCCAACCAGTTGTCGAAGCATCCCCAGCTTGGTCCCGGCATCGTCAGCAGGATCGTCGCCCAGATTCAGCACCAGTACCTCGCGCCGCGTAGCGGTCACCACGGCAAATACGGGCAGTGAAGCGCACGCTGGCGCTCATCACCGCCTTTGCGATCCAAGATGGCTGGCGCTGGTCGCCTGGCCGGAAAGTCAAATCCGGCCAGTTTAGATCACGCGCCACCACCGCAGCCCGAGCCAAAGCCGCACAACACGACCGGGAGCGTGCTGGATGATGCCAATTTACCGCTGTTCGATCCGCGCCAGATGGCAATCAATCTGCCACATCATCGCAGCGATCCGCGCAAGCTGCGGCCGGTGCGCCTCGAACAAGTCGGTCTTGTTGCGCCGCGCCTGCCGCCACTCGAACCGCTTGCACAGCGCGTTGAGCGCGGCGAATTTATCGACTGGCATCGTCTGACTCTCGATCAGCGAAAGCATCGTGTGGGTTTGGCCCTCGATCTGGTCAAGCAGCGCTTCCGTGGTCGTGGTGGCTTCGATAGTCATCGGTTTCTCTCCCAAAAGGCCCGGGTATGCTCCCGGGTCCAATCGCGACGCTACCTAACGCCGAGAAGTTTGACCACATCAACGTAGCGGTGATCTCGCGCATCACCCGCCCTGTCTCAACGAGCGGCGCTCATCGGTTCGCGGTGGTGACCTTGCCGTCACTGCGGCCACTCGCATCATAGATCGTCGTGGTGTTGCCGCTGATGGACTCGCGGCCAGTGACTCGGCCGCGACTGTCGTAAAAAGTCGTCGCGCCTTGGCGGTCGGTCGACGACCGGCCGACGACATTGCCGCGAGAGTCATAGAACGTCCGCGACTGCGCCGAGGCTGCGCCGGACATCATCGCGAGCGTCAACAGGGCCAGCGGGATCATCTTGGGCATTGTTCGTCATCCTGTGGCTGCGCGCCCGCCACCGACCAACAACACCGACCCAGCGGGGCTGGGGGGGTTTGCCGGGCCGACGTCGCGGACGAACGGCCAGCGGCGGGCAACTGCACTCTACCACTCTGTGCGGCGCTCTGTACGTCGTCAGTTAGGCCAGGAACGGCCTAGCCCGAGGCTCTGTCTCCCTCACATTCCGAAGGCCTTGAGCATCGCGAGAGGTTAGACAAACCGGCAAAAAGCCTAAATGTGTCAAGGGCCGGAGAATGCCGGTTAGACAACGTATCGCTTTGTTTTCATTGAGAAGCGTCACAACCACACGACTTGGTCGTACGCGTCGGCGCGTTCGTGCTGTGCGCCGCCGCGTCCATCGCATCCCGCTCCCAACGTTCGTGACGATCGCGAGCGCCCCTCGTATGGGAACGGGACGGCGCAGAATAATCACTGATTTGGGGGAATCGGGAAGCCGAATATTTTGACGAAAGGGGCTGGCGCGCCCAAATCACCTTGAAACGGCATGGGAAATTAGATTTTTGCGAGCTGCATCGCGCTGTCGAAAAAGCTTGGCATGGCTGCCGAGGCGACACGAACTCTGGCGCGTCAAACATCAAATTCACAATCTCCGGAGCCTCAGCAACGGTGGCTGATTTCGTAACTTTTTCGGCAGCGCTTTAGGACTTCGAACGATAACTCTTTCATGCTGACCCATAGTTTTCAGCGAAATCATAAGTCTCGGAGTGTGAACCCTCACACCAAAAAGCTGCAACATCGGACCATCTTCCAGTCTGGAGGAACGAGGTGCGGGACCGAAAAACCACCTCTAAGGCATTGGTCGGCGAGCTGCCGGAGCTCAAAGGCGCGAGCCGCGACCTGCGAATAGATGCCTGCCGAGGCATCGCGTTGTGGTGCATCTTTCTCGACCATATTCCTAACAACGTCGGAAGTTGGCTGACGCTGCGGAACTACGGTTTCAGCGATGCAGCGGAAGTATTCATGTTCGTCTCGGGCGTAACCTGCGCGCTGGCCTACAGCAAGGTATGGCGCAGCGAGGGCTGGACCGCAGTGATCCGGCGGACACTGCGGCGAAGCTGGAACATTTATGTCGCATTTCTGCTGCTTACGCTCGCCTGCGCCACCTTGGTTCACCTCGCAGGCGGCGGCCGTCTCGCTGACGAAAGCAATACGCGCATTTTACTGGACGATCTGGGCGCGACGCTCGCGCACGCGGCGATACTACAATACCGTCCGGTCAATACCGACGTGTTGCCGATCTTCGTGCTTCTTCATCTCTTGTTCGCGCCGTTGCTGTGGCTGCTGTTCCGACTGCCGAACGTGACGCTTTGCGCGTCGCTGGCGCTTTATGCGCTGATGCAGATCTTCGGCTGGAGCGTCCCGGCGTGGCCGAACGGCCACTGGGCTTTCAATCCGCTGGCCTGGCAGCTGTTGGTTGTGCTTGGCGCGTGGTGGATGCTCGAGGAAAAGAGAGTCCGGCCGTGGGTCATGTCACGCGCGGTGCTTGGACTTGCCGTCCTGTATCTGCTCTTCAGCCTGGTCGTCGCATTGAGCTGGCGCATCAAACCGCTGGAAGCACTGATCCCGCAGATGCTGGCGAAGCTGCACCAATTGGATAAATCGAATCTCGATCCATTGCGATTGCTGCATTTTCTGGCCATAGCGGTTTTGGCGGCATGGTTCGTGCCTCCCAATTGGCGAGGGCTGATGACGCCGGTAATGCGCGGCGCAATCCGCTGTGGCCAGAACTCGCTGCCAATCTTTTGCCTCGGCGTTCTGCTGGCGTTCGTCGGCCACATGGTGCTGTTCGACATCTCGGACGGGCTTGCGATGCAGATAGCGGTGAGTGTCGTTGGCATCGCGGCGATGATCGCGACCGCAACGCTGCTGAACTTGATCCGTATCAAGTCCAGGCAGCAATCAGCAATAGACAGCACGCTCCCAAATGAAAAACCGCGAACTATGATATCTCACTCCATCGGCCGAGACTTGGCGGACAGCCGGCAACGCGCTCGGATGAGCCGCGTTAGGGTGGAGGCAAGAATAGCCGCGTTTGGGACGGCACAAGCTGACGAAGGCGAAACGGCGGCTAGCCTTTATAGCTCTGCGTCGCCCAAAATGGCGCAGTAATCAGCGGCCTTGCTGAGTTGGCGTCAACACTTTCCGAAGAGAAAAGTAGCGTAAGGGGCACTGCCAAACGCCCCAGCGGGGGCTTGGCGGCTCCACGGTGGCCGTAAATTCGACGAGCCCATCGCTTTCCTGAACGGGCGCAATACCCCAGACTTAGCTAGTTCCGCCAATGCGCTTTCGACTTGCGCCGGCCGTTAGCCATCGAACGGAAGCAAAAGCGGATCAACCGCCCCGGCTAGCCGGTTCGCCAATTGGGCGGCAGCAGGCATGGACTGCTTTTCGAGCGGCAGCGAACCGACAGAATGGACCGCCAGTCCAGCACCTGCGGTAAAGGCTGCTAGCGCAATTGCAGTAAGATATTCGAGCCTCATGGCGATTGTCCTCCATCGGCCCCATAAACTAGCCATGTACTCTCAGAAATGGTTCCAGAGCGCTGTTGCGCCCTAGCCCCGGCGGAGACAAGGGCTTTCGAACTTAGGGGTCTAATTGGGAGAGACTCCACGCGCTCCTCAAGTAAGAGCCGGAACGAAGAAGGAAGCTCTCCAACAAAATCAACCGGCTTCGCGAATTGGAAGAGCAGTCCCCATCAATCGTTCTAGCGACCGGGTGCTGGGACAAGCGCCGCCGTTGAGCCAGAGACGGCTCGGCTCCCAGGCAAAAAAGTTTGGCCCGCGCGGGAATATTCCCGCGTCCGCACCGATCAACTCGATCACACCGCGGCTTGCCAGGGTCCTTAGGCGAGGGCATTGCGCGCAACTCCTGTGACCTCCTTCATAGCGGAATGGAATTCTGTGCTATAAGGACAGGCACGGTACGGGGATTCCCTTCAGCCGATGCAAAAATGGCATCGCGGGAGGCTCGCCATGTTAAACGACTCCCGGTCCGTCCTTGACGATCGCGGCGAGCGCGCGACGCTTGCAATCGGACCGTTCCGATTGGATGTCGATACCGCAACTCTCTATCGTGGCAACGATCCGCTACCCGTCGGCCGCCGCGCCGTCGCATTGCTCAGCGCGCTGGCGAAACGTCAAGGCTTGGTGGTTTCCAAAGACGAATTGATCCAGGCCGCTTGGTCAGGGTTGGTCGTCGAAGAAAGCAATCTGTCGGTTCAGATTGCGGCGCTGCGCAAAGCGCTAGCAGCCGAGCCGGGCGGGGAGGGTTGGATCGAAACCCTGCCGCGCCGAGGATATCGGTTCGTCGGCCCGACCGCGACGAGTTCGCACCACAGTGCGATCGATGAAGAGAAGGTGCCACCTGCCGAGGAGGTCAGGCTCACTATCCCTTCCCCCGCCCGCAGGTCCCGCTGGCTCGTCGGGCGAAACGGTCCGCTGGCGACACTGGACAAGATCACGCAGCGAATGCTCGCCGGCGACAGACAGGTCGTCTTCATCACCGGCGAGGCCGGTATCGGCAAGACCTCGTTCATCGAGATGGCGATGGATCAGCTTTCCCGATATCGCGTCGAGACCTTGTGCGGGTTCTGCACCGAGCGTTTCGGCACCAACGAGGCATTTCTCCCACTGATCGATTCGCTGGCGACGCGTTGTCGCGGCCCGGACGGTTCGGCTGTCCTGGAGGTCATGCGCGCCCACGCGCCGACCTGGTTGCTCCAGATGCCCGGCTTTCTCGATGTGGCGGACCGCGCCGCGTTCCGGAATGAGGTATTCGGGGCGACACGAGAACGGATGTTGCGTGAGTTCTGCGATCTGGTCGAAGCGTTGAGTGTGGACCGCCCGTGGGTCCTCGTTATCGAGGATATGCATTGGAGCGACTTCCAGACGGTGGACGTCCTGTCGCGCCTCGTACGCGGAGACCGCAAGGCTCAAGTGCTCGTTCTTGCCACCTATCGTGTTGGCGACAGCATCATGGGCGGACATCCGGTTCGCCGTCTGCATCAGGATTTGGAGATCCACGCGAGGTGCAGCGAGCTGCAACTCGATCGGTTGTCCAAAATCGAGGTGGAGCACCACCTTGCCTTGCGTTTCCAGGACGAGAAGCTCGCTTCGGCGCTCTCCGGACCGATGTTCGGGCGCACCCAGGGGCAGCCGTTGTTCATCGCCTCGCTTGTGGACTACCTGGTCAACCACGAGTCGATTGTCGAGATCGACGGCGCCTGGCGCCTCGGATCGGGGACCGCCCTATCCGAGGATGTTGTGCCAAAAGATCTGATCAATATGATCACTCATCGGATCGATCGCCTGAGTGAGGACGAACAGCGGCTGCTTGAGGCGGCCAGCGTAGCGGGGAGCGAATGTGCTGCAGCCCTCGTGGCCGCCGGACTGTCGCGCGACACCGTGGAGACCGAGGAAGTCCTGGACGGCCTTGCACGCAAGGATCAAACGCTGGTGTCGTCCGGCGTTGCTGAATGGCCCGACGGGACCTATTCCGGGTCCTACGCTTTCCAACACATTCTCTATCAGAACGTGCTCTATCAACGGCTCACCCCGGCACGCCGCCTCCAGATCCATCGCCGCATGGGCGAGCGCCTCGAGCAGGGATATGCGGGCCGGACGGAAAACATTGCAGCTACGCTCGCGCTGCATTTCGAGCAAAGCCGTGATTTGCCGCGTGCGCTGCGCTACCTCAGCCAGGCCGCAGAAAATTCCGCGAAACGCCTCGGTCACGAGGAGGAAACCAATTATCTGTCCCGCGCGCTCGGCATTCTCGATCGTCTGGGAACGACCGATCAGTATGGACCGCGCACCAGCCTGCTGCGACAGCGGAGCTGGGCCCGCCGCTCGGCGGGGGATCTCGCCGGCTCGGTTCGCGATCTCGAGGAGATGATCGCTTGCGCCGCGGACGCGGGGCAGCTTCGCCATGAGGTCAACGGGCTCCTGGCGGTGAGCCGGTTCTGCCTTCATGCCGACCGCCGCATGTGCCTTCGCGCTTCCAGCGAAGCGCTTGCCAAGAGTGAAGCGCTTGAGGATGACGCCTTCAAAGCTCTGGTGCAGGGCAGCAGCGCCAGTATCAATCTCTGGCTAAAAGGCTGGCAGGAGCAAGATGCGGCACTTTGCGAGAAAGCGTTGCACGTAACGGCTGACGCGCGGGATCACGGTACGCTGATCCGGCGATACGGGATCGAGGGAATCCTCGAATGCTTACGGTCGCGCTACGAGGAATGCCGTCGTTCGGGAACCGATGGCAAGAAGCTCGCCCAGGAGGTCGGCGACGTCTACATCTTTGTGCTGTTCAACGTGATGGAGTCGACCGCGCTGATCCATCTCGGTCAATGGCGGCGACTGCAGCGAGAGACCATCGCCGCGCTGGCGCTGGCGGAAAGAAACGCTAACCGGCCGGCGATCGCCCTGTGCCGCCTCCCGTTGGCGTGGCTCCACGTTGAGGCGATGGATTTTCATGGTGCCCGCGACCTCTGCGAGAGCGTCGACCAAGCGGTGCTTAACGAAAACCCCTTCGCGTTCTTCTTTCAGCGAGCCGTTCTTGCGAAGGCCTTCGTCGGCCTGAACGAGCCGCTGCGTGCGCGCCAGCAGTTCGATGACGTCATGCAACGGCTGAATTCCGACGGCATCATGATGGATTACACGATCTACGCGCAGCTCCATCATTGTCTCTGCGAATACAGCCTTCAGGTCGGCGATATCGGACAGGCGCGGACATCGGCGACAAAGCTGTACGAGTACGTCGCTCCGGCACCCGATCGCAATCATCTGGCGCAGGCGCACGGGCTGCTCACCCGGGTTGCGCTCGCTGCAGGCGATTTGGACGAGGCAAGGGCGGAGCTCTCGCGTGCCCTCGCAACTCTCGAAGATGGCGACATGCCGCTCGCCGCCTGGCGAGTCTATCGGGCGGGGATGGAGGTCTGCGAGAGCCTCGGCGAGCCGGCCGAGGCGGCTAGGTACAGAACTCGCTTCGAGGACGTCATACGGACCCTTGCCGGGAATTTCGGGCCTGATGACCGATTGCGGTCGTCATTGCTTGCCGCTCTCGATGCGCCTGGGGGGCGCTGAGCCAGCCGGCGCCGCTTCTGGCGGCTAGTGCTGCAAAAGTCGAAAAACCGAACGGCGCCGAACATCTCGCAAAAGTCGATTTTAGCCGGCTCGCTACGGCAATACTCCGTAGCACCGATACAAAGCTACATAGGCGTTTTTGTGTGAAACGATGTGGTCATCCACTCGATCGCCACGTTGACCAATGACAGAGCCTTGGCTCGATCAACGTGGCGCCGCGAGTCGAACATTACATCGAGCAACGGCATCGAGAATAATGGTCGGTCGTTCGGGTCCTTCTGAGGGCGTGAGAAGCTGCGGGAAACGCGCGACCGCACTTATTGAGGATTCCAGGTGCGAGAAAATCCGTGGTCGCGGCTACAGTGGAGGCAGAGGCAACACGTCTGCCTGGGACGCGTTCTCGCAAATCGAAATTACGGCGCGTTCTACGCATGTCCGCTATGCGCCGAATAGCAACCAAGTCCCGCAGCGCAGCGAAATGACGCAATCCGCCCATCCAAACATCCGCGCATCCTGAAATGATCTCGCCAACCGTTACATCTCGCGGGTTTTAAGTTGAGCGGCGTGTGTGCGGTGCGGCGGTGCTGATTTCATGTGTCACCCCGCCGGCAATTCAGACGCCATGAGCGACTCAGAAACGTCACCCAGTTGTCACCAATTCTGCGCTAGCGTTGTTGCTCGCAGCGAAAAGAAAAAAGCGGCGAAAAGAAAAAGAAAAAGGGTGGAAATATGTTCAATGCGAAATTGAGCGCCATAGTCAGGGCGTTCGCGACTCTGCCAATTCACCGAACGATCACAACAGTTTCAGTCGGCGCCACTGTGTTCCTGTCCGGGGCGTATGCCCTTGCGCAGAACTATCCGCCGTACGGTCCTCATATTCCGCTAGCGCATTTCGATCATGCCAGACGGCCGCATTTGACGCCGCCGCCGCCCAACCTCATGTGTTCTGTTCTGTCGTCGACTTGTCAGGACACGAGAACCGCGCAATCCGAATGGAACACCCGACTGGTCGGCTACGACACTCTGGATGGACGCTCGACCTACCAACCGCTCGTCGTGCACCAGGGTCACCGGTACATTGCCTACATGGCCCATCATGCGGGCTGCGCGATCAACCGGCTGAACCTCAAGAACGAGGTGAACGGGACATCGCTTCTCGACGTGACCGATCCGCAGCACCCAATTTACCTGTCGCACATCGCCAACTCGCCGTCGGATGGCGCGACTTGCACCGGCTCTCTCGACGCCGCCGGCAACCAGATGGTCCACGTATGCGGCGGCGATGATTTACCGTCCAACTCGCGAGCCGAAGCTGACCGCAAGCGCGGCCACTATTATATGCTCCGAACCAACGGCAACGCATCCGGCCAGCCGGGCACGGCATCGCACGAAGTGTGGGACGTTACCGATCCCAAAAGCCCGAGCTTGCTGACGACAATCGATTCGGGCGCGACCAACACTCACAAGGATTGGTGGGAATGCTATTCGGGCGTTGCTTACCTGGTGGCCAATGACGGCACAGCCTCGGCCGCCAAACCCAACTCAGCGCAGGGCTGGCAGCAGACCGGCTCCACCCAGCACATGAAAATCTACAACATGCACGATCCGGCGCATCCCGAGTATGTTCGCGACTTTGGCTTTGTCGGCCAGCAGCCGACGGCGACGCCCCCAGCCATCGAAGGGCTGGTTACGCCACCGACCGGCATTCACGGACCAGTTTCTGCAGGCGATCGCATTTACGCTGCCTATGGAGTGGGCGCTAACGGCGTGGTGCAGATACTCGACCGCAGCAAGGTTCTAGACGGCTGTGCGTCACACGGCGCGTCAGCCAACTGCGCCAAGAGTCCCACCGAAAAGGAGATGTTGGCCCCGCAACTCGGATGGTTCACCTTGCCCGGCACCAGCCTGCAGGGCGGACACACCGCATTCCCGATCCTCGGCGAAGAAGGTGGCAAGCCCCGCAACCTGCTTCTGGTCACGACCGAAGAAGGCGGTAACGAATGCACGGCCGGCAGTGCCCCACACGCGGCTTGGCTCTATGACATCACGGACGAGGCGCATCCGAAGTTTATCGGAGAAGATCCCAACGATCCGGCGCGCAGCAAGATCGATGTGCCAAACGGTTTCGATTATAAGTGGGTAGGGATCGTCCCCGGGAACGGCGTGCCAGACAACCACTGCGGCACCTCGAATTGCGCCCAGTCGGGCATCTACGGTGCAAGCGTCACACCGCAGGATGCGCCGGTGGGCACAAATCCGAACAACTTCTGCAACCAGGGAGCCCGTTTCGGCGACCACTCCTCCACGGAGCTGTTCTATCCGCCCTACTATGGCAAGTTGGCGATTATGTCGTGGTTTACCGGCGGGCTGCGTGTGTTTGACATTCGCAATCCTGACGATCCGCGCCCGATCGCCTATTTCATCCCTGCGCCCAACGACACGGGCTGCGGCCCGAAGGGCGGGCCTTCGCCCGGTCCGGGCTGCACGATGGCCAACACGGGGCGCAACGGCCACACCGTCAACGCCATCCACACCAACAACGTTGAGGTGGACGATCGCGGCCTGATCTACATTGCCGATCGCGCTGGCACCGGGATGCACATCATAAAGCTGACCGGCGAAGCGGCGGCAGCGGTGGACGGCGACGGCAACGATCACAACGATCATGACCATGACCATGATCACAATGATCACAACGATCGCTAGCACGAAAGATCGCCGCAAATGAAAGCAAGGATCCCATTGATCGTTCTCGGCGGGGTCGGGCTGGCGGCGTTCACCGTGGCGCAGGGCACCTCCGTGGCACAGGACACGGAGGTTGCCGGCCTGGTGATATGCACGAGCACGGTGGCGCAGGATGCGCAAACGAAGCAGGCATTAAAGATCCAGGTCGGCAGTGCCACCCGCGAGGACGTCGAGCAATTGTTGGGCAAGCCCTGGCGCACCACCAACGACGCCGATTGCGACGCTGACCAATACGGCGAGGCTTGGGAGTATTCGCTCGAAGAAGAAAACGGCAAATTTTCCCGCATTCACGTGGCGTTCAACAAGGACGGCAAAGTGAACATGGTGGCCAAAATTCCGCAGGGCGGTAAACCCATCGCCCTGGCATACGTTACCGAAAAAGTGCATCAACATTAGAGGACAGTCGACAGCAATCTTGGAAATCGACTACGTTTGGTTCTCGCAAGTGGCCGTCGTTGCGGTCGCATGTACGGATTGAAATGAATTCAAGTCGCTCCTTGTTATTGCTGGCAGGCTTCGCGCTGCTCGGCGCCATCGCGAGCTTCAATGAGGTGATGGCGGATCAGGCGTCAGTCCTCGACGCCACCGGCGAAACGGCGCAGGACACTTCGCAGTCGCCACAACAGAGCGCCGTCGCGACCTATCAGGCCGCGACGGACAAGCTCGCGGACGAAACCTCACAACAGCGGCCCGCGCGTGTTCTGGCTTCGCCTCAGGCGGAGCGGCGCGAGGGAGGAGGGGCGTCTTCTCAGTGGGTGGGCGCGCGGTCGAATGCGGAGCCTCCCGCGCCTGTGGGAAATCCGTTGTGGGCGCTGCCGCTCACGCAATTGTCGATCACGCGGGAGCGGCCAATCTTTTCGCCATCCCGCCGTCCGCCACCGCCCCCGCCGACCTATGTCGCGCCAGTGGCGGTTCGGCAGCCGGTTAAGCCGCCGGAGCCGGAGCATCCCGCGGTGTCGTTGATCGGAACGGTTATCGGCACCGACGTCCAGATCGGAATTTTTCTTGAGCAAGCAACGCAGAATGTCATCCGCCTGCGCCTCGGTGAGGAACATCAGGGCTGGGTGCTGCGTCTGGTCAAGGCGGGCGAAGTGACCCTGGTGAAGGGCGTCGAGCAGACCTTGGTGCTTGCGACCGCCGCCGGGGGCGCCTGCGGTGCGCGGTCCGATCGTGACGCCGGTCGTCCCCAACTCGATCGGCACCACTCCGGTCGTCAATACCGCGGATTACGTTGACGAGCAGCCTCTACCTAGAGGCGCGCAACGGCAGCGGCATTGATGGCCGGCGATCCTGCAACGGCGCCGCCAGCGGCTGGGCGCCGATCCCCGATCGGCCAGATGGCTATAGTGCCGCGCCTCGAATTGGATGAGATCGCCGAGTCGATGAAGAGCAAAACAAAAACCCCGGCATCGCTGCCGGGGTTTTGCATTGTTGAACTCGACTGAGCGAATTGGACTTCTTAGAAGTCCATGCCGCCCATGCCGCCGCCCGGGGGCATGCCGCCGCCGGCCGGAGCGTTCTTCTTCGGCAGTTCGGCCACCATGGCTTCGGTGGTGATCAGCAGCGCCGCAACCGAGGCTGCGTTCTGGATCGCCGCACGGACCACCTTGGTCGGGTCGATGATGCCCTTCTTGACGAGATCGCCGTATTCGCCGGTCTGCGAGTCGAAGCCGTAAGCATACGACTTGCTTTCGAGGATCTTGCCGACGATGACGGAGCCGTCCTCGCCCGCGTTGATCGCGATCTGGCGGGCCGGCGCAGACAGCGCCTTGCGCACGATCTCGACGCCGGTCTTCTGGTCGTCGTTCTTGGTGCGCAGACCCTTGAGCTGCTCGGAAGCACGGAGCAGGGCGACGCCGCCGCCCGGAACGATGCCTTCCTCAACCGCCGCACGGGTTGCATGCATCGCGTCATCAACGCGATCCTTGCGCTCCTTCACTTCGACCTCGGTCGCGCCGCCGACGCGGATCACCGCGACGCCGCCGGCGAGCTTGGCCAGACGCTCCTGCAGCTTCTCACGGTCGTAGTCCGAGGTGGTTTCCTCGATCTGCGCCTTGATCTGCGCCACGCGGGCTTCGATGTCGGCCTTCTTGCCGGCGCCGTTGACGATCGTGGTGTTTTCCTTGTCGATCATCACCTTCTTGGCGCGACCGAGCATGGCGAGCGTCACGTTCTCGAGCTTGATGCCGAGGTCTTCCGAGATCGCCTGACCACCGGTCAGCACCGCGATGTCCTGCAGCATGGCCTTGCGGCGATCGCCGAAGCCCGGTGCCTTGACGGCGGCAACCTTGAGACCGCCACGCAGACGGTTGACGACGAGGGTGGCGAGGGCTTCGCCTTCGACGTCTTCCGCGACGATGACCAGCGGCTTGCCGGTCTGCACCACGGCTTCGAGCAGCGGCAGCAGTTCGTTCAGCGAGGAGAGCTTCTTCTCGTTGATCAGGATGTAGGCGTCGTCCATCTCAACGCGCATCTTGTCGGCGTTGGTGACGAAATACGGCGAGATGTAACCGCGGTCGAACTGCATGCCTTCGACGACGTCGAGTTCGGTCTCGAGCGACTTGGCTTCTTCAACCGTGATGACGCCCTCGTTGCCGACCTTCTTCATGGCGTCGGAGAGGAACTTGCCGATCTCGGCATCGCCGTTGGCGGAGATGGTGCCGACCTGGGCGATTTCCTCGTTCGAGGTGACCTTCTTGGAGTTCTTGACGAGGTCGGCGACGACGGCTTCCACCGCCAGGTCGATACCGCGCTTCAGGTCCATCGGGTTCATGCCGGCGGCAACCGACTTGGCGCCTTCCCGGACAATCGCCGCGGCCAGAACGGTCGCGGTGGTGGTGCCGTCGCCGGCCGCATCAGCGGACTTGGAGGCGACTTCGCGCACCATCTGGGCGCCCATGTTCTCGAACTTGTCGTCGAGCTCGATTTCCTTGGCGACGGTGACGCCGTCCTTGGTAATGCGGGGAGCGCCGAACGACTTGTCGAGCACGACGTTGCGGCCCTTGGGGCCGAGCGTCACCTTGACCGCGTTGGCAAGGATATCGACGCCGCGCAGCATGCGGTCGCGGGCATCGACGCCGAATTTGACTTCTTTGGCTGACATTATGGGTCTCCGTTTGAAAACTGGGTCGTCATCCTCAGCAGCGCGCTCTTAAGCGGGCGTCTCGAAGGATGAGATGATTTAGCTTGTGACCCATCCTGCGAGACGCCGGCGGCGCCGGCTCCTCAGGATGAGGCAACGGGCGCGCAGATTAAGCGGCCTTCTTCTTGCTGGCGGGCTCGTCGAGCACACCCATGATGTCGCTTTCCTTCATGATCAACAGCTCCTGGCCGTCGATCTTGACCTCGGTGCCCGACCACTTGCCGAACAGGACGCGGTCGCCAACCTTGAGGTCGATCGGGATCAGTTTGCCGGCTTCGTCGCGGCCGCCCGGGCCAACGGCGATAACTTCGCCCTGGGAGGGCTTTTCCTTGGCACTGTCTGGAATGATGATGCCGCCAGCGGTCTTCTCTTCGGCGTCGATGCGCTTGACCACGACGCGGTCGTGAAGCGGACGGAATTTCATGCAGTCCTCCTAAACATTTGAAGATGTTGTCGAGTTTGGGGTGTTGGCAGTCGCCACCAGCGAGTGCCAGTAGGACCGAGGTGGACATAGTCCAGACTTGTCGGGGCGACAAGGGCTACTACCAGAAAAATTGGCACTCGCCCAACGCGCCTGCCAGTTTCGCCCACTTATCATTAATTTTTCGAACGGAACGGGAAGGTCGTATTAGCAGATGCGGTAAGTTGCTGCTAACGCGACAAAATTGAACAATTCATTAAACATTTAGGCTTGTGATGGGTTGGTATCGTGCGTCACATTTCTCTCATGTGAGCGCATCTCAACCGGATGGCTCCGGTTGGCGGCCACGCCGGAATATGCGCTCCAGCAATGGAGGTTGGCATGGTGTCGCGGGTTGGGGTTTCCGAGGACTTCCGGAAACAAGTGCTGGGCTACGGGCTGACGACAGCACACATTCTTTATCGAATGCCCGATCACCCCTCGCTGCTACAAACCTACGTCTGGCAAAATTACGATCTGTTTCCGAACTTCCCGGCGCTGAAGGATTTTCTCGCTTTCTGGGAGCGTAAGCTCGACGGCCCGCTGTTCGCAGTCACCGTGGCGCATTCCAAATTGATCAAGCCGGCTGAGCTTCGCACCGTCGACGGCGTGTTCAGGCTGCACTGATCGAACGCGGCAATTCCAGTGGGCGCCTTGGCCCGCCGGTTTTGTGCTAACCTTTCCCGATAGGGAAAGGGAGAACGCCGATGGCCAAAAAGAAATCCGCCAGGAAGAAAGCTACTAAGAAGAAATCTACCAGGAAGCCGGCTGCGCGTGCTGCGGCCCGCACCAAAGCCCAGAAGAAATCTCCGGCGCGCGAGGTTGCCGCCAAATCCACTCTGACTAAGCCCTCTTCGCGCAAACCGCTCAAGACGCGGGGCGGCACGCAAACGCCGGTCAGGCCGCCGCGTCCAAAGCAGCGCATCGCCATTAGCCATTATCGCGACGAGGACTTCAAGGCCGACGGCCTGCGCAACTACGCGCATTACCGCGACCTCGGCGTCGCCGCGGCCAGCCGCGGTCTGGCGCAGGCGCATGTGATCCGGCTGATCGGGCCGTGCAACCCGGAGGAAGTGTCAAAGCTGCATTACCATGACGTCGAGTTTCAGATGGTCTACGTGCTGAAAGGCTGGGTGAAGACCTACATGGAAGGGCAGGGCGAAACGCTGATGCGCGAGGGCAGCGCCTGGACCCAGCCGCCGCGCATCAGGCATTTGATTCTGGATTACTCCGACGACGTCGAATTGCTGGAGGTGATCCTGCCGGCGGAGTTCAAGACGGTGGAGCTGGCGACGTGATGGGCGTTGCGCGAATTTTAAAGTGGTCATTCCGGGGCGACGCGCTAGCGTCGAACTACGATGTGCAACTTGCACATCGGAGAATCTCGAGATTCCCCGATGCGCAATTGCGCATCTGAGGTCTGGTCCTTCGGACCATCCCGGAATGACGCTTCGTTTTTTGACTGGCGCTGACCCTGTCAGCTCAACACCCCGACGATGGCCCCCATCAAACAGGTCGTCAGCGTGCCCGACACGATCGATTTCAGCCCGAGTGAATTGATCTCCTCGCGGCGTTCCGGTGCCATGGTGCCGAGGCCGGCGATCATGATGCCGAGGCTGCCGAAATTGGCAAAGCCGCACATCGCATAGAGCATGATCAGGCGCGAACGGGAATCGAGTGCGTCGGGACTAAGCTTCGACAGATCGACATAGGCAATCAACTCGTTCAGCACGGTCTTGGTGCCCATCAGACTTCCCGCGGTGACCGCCTGCGGCCAGGGTAGGCCCATCAGCCAGCATATCGGCGCCATGATGACGCCGAGCAGCCGCTGCAACGAGATCGCCGCGCCGCCGACGTTGGGCAGAAGTCCGAGGATCGCGTTGGCGAGATACACCAGCGCCACCAGCACGATCAGCATTGCGACGATGTTGAGCAGCAGTTCGAGCCCGGCCGCGGTGCCCTTGACGATGGCGTCCATGGTGCTGGTGGCATGCATGTCGGGATCCGACAGCGCGCCGCCGGTGCGTTTTGGAGATGTCTCCGGCACCATGATCAGGCTGACCAGGATCGCCGCCGGCGCGCCGAGCACGGAGGCGATGACGAAATGCGCCGCGGAGTCCGGAATCAGCGGCGCCAGCAGCGTGGCGTAGAGCACGAGCACGGTGCCGGCGATCCCGGCCATGCCGCCGGTCATCACCAGAAACAATTCGCTGCGGGTCAATTGCGCCAGATAGGGGCGGATGAACAAGGGCGCCTCCACCATGCCGAGGAAGATGTTGGCGGCGGTCGAGAGCCCCACCGCACCGCCGACACCGAGCGTGCGCTCCAACAGCCACGCCATGCCGCGCACGACGGGCGGCAACAGCCGCCAGTAGAACAACAGCGTGGTCAGCACGCTCATCACGAGAACGATGGGCAGCGCCTGGAACGCGAGGATGAAATCCGCGCCGGGCATCTTTGGGTCGAACGGCAGCACGCCGCCGCCGAGATAGCCGAATACAAAGGAGGTGCCGGCGCGCGAGGCGCTGGCGATGGCGCCGACAGCTTCGTTGATCGCGCCGAAGGCGTGGGTCACGATCGGCAGCTTGATCAGCACGACAGCGGTCACGACCGTTGCGACCAGGCCCTTGATGGCCTGCCGCAGCGAAACGTCGCGGCGGTTCTCGCCGAATGCCCAGGCGATCGCGAGCAATGCGACGACCCCGAACGCCGACTGTAGTTGAAGCATCGTTCCCCCAAAGGCCCGGGCAAATATGGCAGCGGCACCCGGCAAGGGGCAATGACGATCAATCCTGGCCATTGACAAGCGGCCGAGGGTCAGTCGCGGCCTGAACAACAACAAAAGAAGTTGAATGGGCAATTCGCTCCACGGTCGGAACGCGGGAACGGTGTCCTTCATGAAGCCAGCGCTGGGGCTCGGCATCCTACGCGCTGCGCCGACGATCGGCGCGATGCCGGCGGCGCTGTGCGGCATCGGCACCATCGTAGTCGCGCTGTGGTGGATCAAACTGTTTCCGACGCTGCGCGATGTGGAGCGGCTGGAGTAGCGGCGCTCCCGTAAGGGCGTGCCGTAAAGTTCGTCATGCCCGGCCTTGTGCCGGGCATCCACGTCTTGGCTGAGCTTAAGGAAGAAAGGCGTGGATGGCCGGGACAAAGCCCGGCCATGACGAAAATAATCGAAGCAGCTTGGTGCGTGAAGTCTATCCCCGCCCGACGAACGGCATCTTGCTGGCCATCACCGTCATGAACAGCACGTTGGCATCGAGCGGCAAGTTCGCCATGTAGGCGACGGCGTCGCCGACCGCCTTGGAGTCCATGCGCGGCTCCGGCATCTTGCGGCCGTCGGGCTGCAGCACGCCGTCGACCATGCGGTCGGTCATCGGGGTTGCGGCGTTGCCGATGTCGATCTGGCCGACCGCGATGTCGTAAGCGCGGCCGTCGAGGTTGGTCGCCTTGGTCAAGCCGGTGATGGCATGCTTGGTCGAGGTATAGGCCGAGGAGAATGGCCGCGGCGCATGCGCGGAGATCGAGCCGTTGTTGATGATGCGGCCGCCGCGCGGGGTCTGGTCCTTCATGATCCGGAACGCGTGCTGGGTGCACAGGAATGGCGCGGTGAGGTTGGTCGACACCACGGCCTGCCACTGCGCGAGGCTCAGATCCTCGAACGGCATCGCCGGCGCGCCCATGCCGGCATTGTTGAAGAGCACGTCGAGCCGCCCGTAGGTGTCCGTCACCTTGGCGAACAGCGCGGCGATCGATGCGGGATCGGTCATGTCGGCCGAAACCGGAAGGCTGTTGCCGAGCTTCTCGCCGAGCTTTTGGGTTTCTTCCAGCTTGTCGAGGCGCCGTCCGGCCAGCACGACCGTGAAGCCTGCGCCCATCAGCGCTAGCGATGCCGCGCGTCCGACCCCGGTGCCGGCACCGGTCACGACCGCGATCTTGTTCTTTGCTTCAGCCATTTTGTTCCTGCCTTTTAGGTTTTTGCTTGTGGATCGGTTTTGTAAGGTGGTCTTGGAATATTCTGGTGCGCCGCGCGCAACGCCGCCGACCATCGCGAGCGCAGATCGTGGAAATAGGGCTCGCCGGCCTCGATGCGATGGTTGAGATCGGCGTCGCAGACATCATTGCGTACCACCAGCACGTCGATCGGAAGTCCGACGCCAAGATTGGAGCGCATCGTTGAATCCATCGAGATCAGGCTGGTCTTGAGCGCTTCATACAATTCGACGTCGTAATGCATCGCGCGGTCGAGCACCGGCTTGCCGTATTTGTGCTCGCCGATCTGCAAATACGGCGTGTCGGTGGTGCATTCGATGAAGTTGCCGGCGGTATAGACCATGAACAATCGCATGCGCGATCCCCTGATCTGGCCGCCGAACAGGAACGAGACATCGAAGCTGACATCCTCCGACTGCAGCGCGGGGCCTTCGGTGGCGTGGACGCTGCGGATCGCCCGGCCGATGCGCTGGGCGGCCTGGAACATGGTCGGCGCGTTCATCAGGGTCTCGAGCTCACCGGTGTGGGGGTCTTCGACCCCTTCGGTCAGGGTCGACAGCACCGACTGGCTGATGGCGAGATTGCCGGCGCTCGCAACCGCCATGATGCGTTCGCCCCGCTTGCTGAAGATATGGAGTTTGCGGAAGGTCGAGACATTGTCGAGGCCGGCATTGGTCCGGGTGTCGGCAATCATGACCAACCCGTCCCGCACCAGCACCCCGCAGCAATATGTCATTCCCGGTCCCTGAACTTCCGTTTTATCGGCGCGAAACTAGTAGCCAATTTCGGGGTGTCAACCAACCCCCATTCCCGCGGCCGCGCAGCTGCGGGGTGGCTAGTATGGACAATTTGAATTGCCGCCGGTCGTCTTGGCCCGGACGTGAGGGCGGCGGACCGGCGGGGCAAACGCAACGCTAGGTTCTGGCCATGACCACATGGGCCTGGATTTTGGCAGCCACAGCGCCGCTGCCGTGCCGGCTTGCGATGAACGACGCGGCGTGCCCGGTTGCGGCCTCCAGCTTATCCGCGCCCCTGGCCTCGATCTCATTGCGCAGTGGAGTTCCCTGACAATAGGCAATGGCCGGATGGTGGGGAGAGGCGGCGCGGCTTAACTTGGCTTTGGTTTCGATCGCCACGCTGGAGAAGCCTGCCTTCTCCAGATCGCTGCGGATCAGCGCGGTGTCGTGATAGCCATGAGGCGTGCGCGCCAGAAAGCGCGGCGGATCATCCGGAAAGATTTCCGCAAGCGCATTCGTCACGTCGTCGGCGAACACATTCTCCTCGATGCGATCCCAGACGTTGAACAGGAAACATCCGCCGGGCTTGAGAACCCGTCTCGCTTCCCGGTAGCCGGCCTGGCGATCGGGAAAGAACATCACGCCGAACTGGCAACAGACGAGATCGAAGGTAGCATCTTCGAACGGCAATGCCTGTGCATCCGCCTTGCGCCAGCTAATGCGGCTGTCGGCGGCTTGTCGTGCCGCGGCATAGTCGAGCATGGGCTGATTGAGGTCGGTCACGACATAGCGGGCATCGGGCGAAAGTCGCGCCGCCACCGCGCGTGTAACCACCCCGCTGCCGGCGGCGGTTTCCAGAACCATGCTCGGCGAAAGCGCCGCTACCGCTTGTGAAATGTCCTGCGCAAAGCCGTCGAAGATCAGCGGAACCAGGTGGCGATCGTAGGTTTCCGGAATCGAGCCAGCAAAGACCCTGTCGGTTTCTGACACTCCCTCTCTCCTGCGTTGCAAGCGGAGTCAGTCGCCACGGAAAACAAGCGCACTGGAAGCGAGACTGCGCGCCAACCGGTTTTCAAGCAAGCTGGAAGCGCGCCGGACCTCAAACTGTCTTGCGCCTCACTGTGACTGCCATTGGCCTTGTCGTCCGGCCTGATCGACCTTGACCGCCACCGACAGGGTTTCGGTGCCGCCGCCATAGCGGGTACCGCGCACCGGTGCCGCACCGAGATAATCCAGTCCGATGGCGACACGGGCATGGGCGTCGGTGGTGCAGATGCCGTTGGCGGGATCGAACCCGACCCAGCCGAGATCCGGCACGAATGCCTCTGCCCAGGCGTGACCGGCCTGCTGCTGGATCATGCCGTCGGAGCGCAGGAAATGCCCCGCCACAAAGCGCGCGGGAACGCCGGCGCTGCGCGCGCAGGCGATGAAGATATGCGCGTAATCCTGGCACACGCCGCGCTTGAGCGCGAAGGCTTCCGCCGCGGAGGTGGCGCTGTTGGTGGGATTTTCATCGAAGGTCATGTGTTCGTTGATCTGAACCATCAGCGCGTGCAAAAATCCGAGCACGTCGCCTTCCGCCTCGGCGCGCAGCTCACGCGAAAACGCCCGTCATCGCCGGATTGACGTCGGTCAGCGGCGTCGAGCGCAGGAACAGGCTCGGCGGGAACCGCTCATCGGTGCCGCGGAGCACGCCACCCGTATCGTGGGTCTCGATTAGGCCCTCGACATGGATGGTGAGTTCGGCAATCGGCCCGTGCGTCAGCACATGGGTGACATTGCCGAAGGCGTCCTCATGCATGTCGAGCCGCGAATCGGTGGAGACGTCGATCTGCCAGTCCGCGACGTATTGGCCGTCGTGGCTGCCCGGCGTCATGCGCAAGATCTGGATGACGCCTGAGGCCGGCGGTTCGTATCGGTAAGTGGTGGAGTGGGCGATGCGCAGACGCATGGGGTACCGGGGCGAATGTGGGGACCGGGCCAGATTACAACGAAGGGATCGTCGTGCCCGGCTTGAGGCCGGGCATCCACGTCTTTCTTCATCTGCGGATGTCGGGTCCGCAAGCCATCAGATCAAGTACTGCCTGGTGATGATTTCGCCGAGCCGCGCGTTATCCGCGATGAACCCCTGGATGAATTCGTGCACGCCATGCTGGAAAATGTCGTCCATATGGCTGTGCTCGAGCCGGTTGCGGACGCCGCGGGCGTGGCGCTGTGCGGCGCCCTGGCGGCCATAGGCGACGCCGATCTGGTCGAGGTTGCGCACGAGGTTGCCGTAACAACTGGCGAGCGAGCGCGGCAGCGAGTCGTTGAGGATCAAGAGGTCCGCGATCAGCCACGGCTTCAGGGTCTCCCGATAGACCCAGTGATAGGCGGTCAGCGCCGAGACCGAGCGCAGGATCGAGGTCCATTGATAATAGTCGAGCGGGCCGCCGACATGCTCCTCCTCGGGCAGCAGCATGTGATACTTCACGTCGAGGATCCGCGCGGTGTTGTCGGCTCGTTCCAGGTGCAGCCCGAGCCGCGAGAACCAGTAGGCGTCGTTGCGCAGCATGGTCCGGTACGCCGAGCCGTCGAACCGCAGCGAGGTTTCCTGCACGAACCGCAGGAATTTCGCCAATTCCTCCCGGCTGCTGGTGCCCTTGCCCCAGAGCTGCCCGAGTTCGATCCAGGCGCTGTTGATGGTGTCCCACATTTCGCCCGTCAGCGCCGTGCGCACCGAGCGCGAATTGAGCCTTGCGTTTTCGATGCAGTTACGGATCGAGGACGGATTGCTCGGCGCGAACGACAGATATTCGACCACGTTCTGTTCGTTGGCCTCCTGGTACACTTGATAGAAGCTCGCGCTGACCCCGGCGGTGAGCAGCGCTGAATCCCATTCATTGGTCTGGCCGATATAGGCGGCCGGCAGCGCGGTGACGCGCAAGGTCGCATCGATGGTGCGCGCCAGATACTCTGCGCGCTCGACGTAGCGGGTCAGCCAGTACAGATTTTCGGCGGTGCGTGACAGCATGTAGGGCGATCAGTTGTTTTCCCTCCCCCCTTGCGGGGGAGGGTTAGGGAGGGGGGTAAGCCACAAAGAGAGTTTCGTCGTTTGGAGACCCCCACCTCCCCGCAAGGGCGGGGCTATCGCATATGATGGACGGCTTTGTTTCACCCTCCCCTTGAGGGGGAGGGTCGACCGCGTAGCGGTCGGGGTGGGGTGATTGTTCATCCGCAGCATCTCCACCGGTCTTTGGCGCCGTGCACCCCACCCCGTCTCGCATCGTGCTTCGCACGAGTTGAGCCGACCCTCCCCCTCAAGGGGAGGGTAAGCAAGAGAACCGCAGCAATCGCTCGTTTCATATGCGATTGCCCTGCCCGCAAGGGGGAGGGGAATGAGTGAGGCGATGCGCAAATGGCTGAAAATATAATCGGCATCACATGAAACATCTCACTCATCCAGTATCCAAGTATCTTTCGTGCCGCCGCCCTGGCTGGAATTCACCACCAATGATCCTTCCTTCAGCGCCACCCGCGTCAAGCCGCCCGGCACGACGGTGACGTGCCTGCTGCCGGTGAGCACGAAAGGCCGCAGGTCGACATGGCGCGGGGCGAGCCCGGATTCGGTGCAGGTCGGGCAGGTCGACAGCGCCAGCGTCGGCTGGGCGATGAAGCCCTCGGGCTCGCGCTTGAGCTTGTCGCGGAACGCCTCGATCGTGGCTTTGGTTGCGGCCGGTCCGATCAGCATGCCGTAGCCGCCGGAGCCGTGGACCTCTTTCACCACGAGTTCGCCCAGATTATCGAGAACGTAAGCAAGAGCCTTGGGGTCGCGGCAGCGCCAGGTCGGCACGTTCTTCAGGATCGGCTCTTCGCCGAGATAGAATTTCACGATCTCCGGCATGTAGGAGTAGACCGCCTTGTCGTCGGCGATGCCGGTCCCGACCGCATTGGCCAACGTGATGTTGCCGGCCGCATAGGCCGACATCAGACCGGGAACGCCGAGCGCCGAATCCGGACGGAAGGTGAGGGGATCGAGGAAATCGTCATCCACCCGGCGGTAGATCACGTCAACGCGCTTCAGGCCCTCGGTGGTGCGCATGAAGACTTCGTCATTCTTGACGATGAGGTCTCGGCCCTCGACCAGTTCGATGCCGAGCTTGTCAGCCAGAAACGAATGCTCGTAATAGGCGGAATTGTAGACGCCAGGCGTCATCAGCGCCACCGTCGGCTCTGCCGAGGTGCTGCGCGGCGCGACCGACCGCAGCGCCGACAGCAGTTCATCCGGGTATTTTTCCACGGGGGCGACGCGGTGGCGGGCAAACAGATCCGGAAACAGCCGCATCATGATTTCGCGGTTTTCCAGCATGTAGGACACGCCCGAGGGCGTCCGCGCATTGTCCTCCAGCACGAAAAAATCGTCCGGGTTGACTCGCACGATGTCGATGCCGGCAATGTGGACGTAAACGTCGTGTGGCACGTCCTGGCCGTTCATCTCTGGCCGGAACACCGGATTCTGGAAGATGAGGTCGTCGGGAATGATCTCGGCGCGCAGGATGTCTCGGCCGTGGTAGATGTCGCGCAGGAACATGTTCAGCGCGCCCACCCGCTGCTTCAGGCCTTTTTCGAGCAGCGTCCACTCCTTGGCCGACATGATCCGCGGGATCACGTCGAACGGAATCAGCCTTTCCTGGGCTTCGGCGTCGCCATAGACGGCAAAGGTGATGCCGATCCGGCGAAACAGCAGCTCGGCCTCCTGGCGGCGATATTCCAGCGCGTCCGGCGGCGTTTCCTTGAGCCAGCGGGAGAGCTCCTGATAGGCCGGGCGGAGGTCGCCGCCGGGTCCATTCATTTCATCGAACGCGGCTGCCATTTACACCGATCGCCCTCCCAAGCCATGCCGGACAGTGCATGGCTGCAAGGGATGGTAGCAAGGCTCGGGCCACCGCGATATGCAATCATGGGAAGCATTTGTTGTGGGATGGCCGAGTACGCTGCCCGGAAAAATGGCTGCTGGATGCTTATTTCGGCGGCATAATCCGGTGACGGCAATGTGTATTCGGGGCGAGGGTGGCGCCGGCAGGTTTTCCGGCTAGTTTGCCGGAGGGTGCGAGACGGCAAGGAGAAGCAATGAGCGATATTGTGACGGCGGGAATTCTGGTGATCGGCGATGAGATCCTGTCCGGACGGACCAAGGACAAGAACATCGGCTTTATCGCCGAATACCTCACCAATATCGGGATCGACCTCAAGGAGGTGCGCGTCGTCGCCGACGACGAGCCCGAGATCATCGCGGCGCTGGACGCGCTGCGCCATCGCTACACTTACGTTTTTACCACCGGCGGGATCGGGCCGACCCATGACGACATCACCGCCGACAGCGTCGCCAAGGCGTTCGGCGTCGGCATCGATCATCATCCCGAAGTCGTGGCGCGCTTCAAGGAGCGTTTCCAGAACCCCGGTGAGTTGAACGAGGCGCGGCTGCGCATGGCGCGGATTCCCGACGGTGCCGAACTGATCCAGAGCGCAACCATCCTGGCGCCAGGCTTCAAGCTCGGCAACGTTATCGTCATGGCCGGCGTGCCCTCGATCATGCAGGCGATGATGGACATCGTCGCGCCGAAGCTGAAGTCGGGGGTCCGGATGCTATCGGAGACGGTCCGCGCCAATGCGCGCGAGGGCGACATCGGCGGTCCGCTGCGCGCCATCGCCAATGCCCATCCCGACACCATGATCGGCAGCTATCCGTTCCAGGACGAAGACAAGAAACCGAACACCAATCTCGTGGTTCGCTCGCGCGATCCCGAAAAGCTCAGCGCCGCGATGACTGCCGTCAAGGAAATGCTGGCGGGATTGAACGTGGTCCGCTAGCTCGATCGGGCTCGCGCAGATCGCGGGAAAAAGCAGCGGCGTAAATTCGAAGGCGTAGGAGAAGACGATGGAAGAACCGGAACTGAGCGCGCAAGAGCGCGCGGGCAAAGCCTTTCCGGTCTCGTGGGACCAGTTTCACCGCGATTGCCGGGCGCTGACCTGGCGGCTCAACGAGGTCGGCCCGTTTCATGCGGTGATCGCGATCACCCGCGGCGGCCTGGTGCCGGCGGCGATCGTGGCGCGCGAGCTCGGGATTCGCGTAATCGATACCATCTGCATTGCGAGCTACGATCACGACAAGCAAGGTGAGTTGAACATTCTCAAGGGTATTTCGCCCGATGTCGCGAAACTAGGCGGCGGCACCGGCAAGGGGCTGTTGATCGTCGACGATCTCGTCGATACCGGAAAAACCGGGCGCCTGGTGCGCCCGATGCTGCCGGAAGCCCATTTCGCAACCGTCTACGCCAAGCCGAAGGGACGACCGCTGGTCGATACCTACATCACCGAAGTATCGCAGGATACCTGGATCCACTTCCCTTGGGACACCGCGCTGTCGTTCCAGCCGCCGATCCGTCCGTGACGGCGGGGCGTGATCAAAAAGGACTGATAAGGATGATTGAGCAATTACCGTGGCCGGCTTCCATTCGCGTGGGAGCAGGAAGGCTGACGTGGTTTGGCCTCGTTGCAGCGTTGGCAATTCTGTTCGGTTCGGCCGAGGTCCGGGCCCAGACCGCTGTCAGCCCGGACCCCAGGACTGCCGTGGTCTCCGACATCGTGATCGGCAGCCGTGTGCTCGCTGATTTCGGCGTGCTCGATGGCTTCGGACATGTCAGCGCGCGTGATCCCGGCAATCCCGACCACTTCCTGATGGCGCGCTCGCTTGCGCCGGCGCTGGTCACCGCCGACGACATCATGGAATTCGATCTTGACGGCAATGCCGTGGATGCACGCGGACGCGCCTTGTTTCTGGAACGCTTCATCCACAGCGAAATCTATAAGGCGCGTCCCGATGTCATGGCGGTGATTCACACCCATTCTGACGGCGTCATTCCGTTCACGGTAAGCCAGGTGCAACTGCGGCCGCTGTTCCGCAACGCCGCCTTCCTCGCCGCCGGCGTGCCGGTATGGGACATCCGAAAGGATTTTGGCGAGACCGACATGCTGGTTCGCGATCCGGCGATCGGCAAGACGCTGGCGCTGGCGCTGGGAGACAAGTCTGTGGTCTTGATGCGCGGCCATGGCGACGTAGCCGTCGGACCGTCGGTGAAAGTGGCGGCGTTCCGGGCCTATTACACCGACGCCAATGCGAAGCTGCAGTCGCAAGCTCTCGCGCTTGGCGGTGATGTGAACTATCTGACGCAGACAGAAGGCGCCAAGGCCGAGTCGGTTAACCTCCTGCTCGTCGACCGTATCTGGAACCTGTGGAAGGTGCGGGTCATGCCGACGCTTGAGAAGTGACCTACGGGGCGAGGGGAGAACTCTCGCATGGCGTTCCGCGGATGGGGGAGCCCCTATAGTCGATGCCGCTGCAGAACCGCGTGACCCCATCAGGCGACATCATCGCCGATCCGCATCGCGGATTGTTCACCGGCAATCGCGGCATCATTCATGATCCCGCCACCAAAACCCTGCTGAAGCGCCGCTGGTCGAGCCCGGCCTGGATCACCTGCGTCTGCGAATTCAGGGGGCGGCGCCGCGAAGTGATGGGCGGCCGCAGCTGGACCGAGCTGTTCTTCCTCGACGAGGCCACTTCATTCGCGGCCGGACATCGCCCGTGCTTTTTCTGCCGCCGCGATGATGCGTTGAAGTTTCGGGCGGCGTGGGCGGAAGGCAACGGCGCCGCGTCGGTGCTGGCACGCGAAATCGACACCGTGCTGCATCGTGAGCGGCTCGCCGACGGCAAGAAGCGGTTGCACGCGCTGCCGATGCCGCTAACGAAGCTGCCCGACGGCGCAATGGTGCGAAGCGGAACGGAAAGCTACCTGATCGTCCAGGGCCGGGCGCTGCTTTGGTCGCCGGCCGGATATCGCGACGCATCAAGTCCGATCGAGGACGCCACGCTGCTGACGCCGCCCTCGACGGTCCGGGCGCTGGCCGCGGGCTACACACCGGTGCTGCATCGGAGTGCGGTGTAGTTGATGTTGTAAGCTACGACGTAACCTATCAGTCGTCATGCCCGGGCTTGTCCCGGGCATCCACGTCTTTCTGCCATGACAGTAGTGAAGACGTGGATGGCCGGGACAAGCCCGGCCATGACGGAACACGACTCACCCCAACCTTTGCCGCGCCAGTTTCGCTCCGGCGCCGAGCGCCACCAGCTTCGCTTCGGCGATGTCGCGATGCATCGGCGCCATGCCGCAATTGGTGGTGGCGATGATGTTGCTCTTCGGCACGAATTTGGAGACGTCGTCGATCACCTTGGCGACATCCTCCGCGGTCTCGATGGTGTCGCTGGCAACGTCGATGACCCCGGCCTGGACGATCTTGCCCTTGAGGAGAGCGAGCAATTCGAGCGGTACCCGCGAATTGCGGCACTCGATCGCGACCTGCTGGATCGGGCTGGCGGCGATCGCCGGGAAGATGTCCTCATACTGCCGCCATTCATTGCCCAGCGTCTCCTTCCAGTCGGTATTGGCCTTGATGCCGTAGCCGTAGCAGATATGCACGGCGGTGGCGCAGGTCAGGCCCTGCGCGGCGCGCTCCAGCGCCTTGATGCCCCAGTCAGAGACTTCGCTCATGTAGACGTTGAAGGCCGGCTCGTCGAACTGGACGAGATCGACTCCGTCGGCCTGCAACGCCTTGGCTTCCTCGTTGAGCAATTCGGCAAAGGCGAACGCCATCTTGACGCGATCGCCGTAGTATTGGTCGGCAATGGTATCGATGATGGTCATCGGGCCGGGCAGGGTGAACTTCAGCTTGTGCGTGGTGTGGGTGCGGGCGACGCGCGCCTCTTCGGCATGGACGCGGCTCTTCAGCCGCAGCGGCGCCACCACCTGCGGCACCATCGCCTTGTAGCGGTCCTTGCGGATTCCCATCTCGACCTTGTGGGCGAAGTCGATGCCCTCGATCTTCTCCAGGAAACCGTGGACGAAGTGCTGGCGCGACTGCTCGCCCTCGGTGACGATGTCGATGCCGGCGTCTTCCTGCAGCTTCACCGCCAGCACCGTGGCGTCGCGCTTGGCGCGCGCCAGCTCGTCGCCCTTGGCCTTCCAGGGCGCCCACAGCGTGTTGGGCTCGGCCAGCCATTCCGGCTTCGGCAGCGAACCTGCGATCGTGGTTGGAAACAACATGAGGGCCTCCCGGTTGGTTTCGATTGAGCGCCTGTATGCCCTGTCTTATGATCGCCGTACAGAACAACAAAAGTCGTCTTCGCCGGTGCGCCGGGCGGCGGCGAATGGCGGGAAACCATGATCGACCTGCATTACGCGCCGACGCCGAACGGCTGGAAGATCTCAATCATGCTGGAGGAACTCGGGCTTTCCTACAAGGTCATTCCCGTCAACATCCGGGACGGGGATCAGTTCAAGCCGGAGTATCTCGCGATCAGCCCCAACAACCGGATTCCCGCGATCGTTGACCATGCGCCGGCTGACGGCGGCGGCCCGTTTTCGCTGTTCGAGACCGGCGCGATCCTGATCTACCTCGCCGACAAGGCCGGCCGATTTCTGCCCCAGGAGATGCGCGCACGCTCTACCGTCCTCCAATGGCTGATGTGGCAGATGAGCGGGCTCGGACCGATGCTCGGCCAGCACGGCCATTTCGCGCTCTACGCGCCGGAAAAGATTCCCTACGCCATCGAACGCTATCGCGACGAGGCGGCGCGGCTCTATCGCGTGCTCGATACCCAATTGGGCAAGACCGGGGCCTATGTCGCCAGCGCCGACTATTCGATCGCCGACATCGCTTGTTTCCCCTGGACCATGACCCACAAGGCGCAGGGCTTCACGCTCGACGATTACCCGAACCTCAAGCGCTGGTACGCCGTGCTGCGCGCGCGGCCAAAGCTGCAGGCCGGGCTTGCGATCGGCAAGTTCGTCAAGGAACCGTTCGACGAGGAAGCGCGACGGAACATGTTCGGCCAGGCTGCAAAGGAGATGGCGGGGAGGAAATGAAATCGATTGAGACCGTCATTGCGAGGAGCGAAGCGACGAAGCAATCCAGTGTTCCGTTTCGTAGCCCTGGATTGCTTCGCTTCGCTCGCAATGACGCTAACAAACATCCGAAGCGCTAAAGAAGGAAACACGCCGCCATGATCGAATTCTTCTTCGACTGTTCCAGTCCCTGGACCTATCTCGCCTTCCACAACATCCAGCCGCTGGCGAAAGAGTTCGGGGTCGAGATTTCATGGCGGCCGATTCTGGTCGGCGGCATTTTCAACAGCATCAATCCCAGCGTTTACGCCTCGCGCGAACATCCGGTGCAGGCGAAGGTCGACTATCAGAAAAAGGACATCGCGGACTGGGCCCGATCGGCGGGGCTTGCGATCAAGATGCGGCCGACGGTGTTTCCGGTGAACAGCGTCAAGGCGATGCGCGGCTGCATCCTGCTTGCGCCGGAAGGCAAGTTGGTGCCGTTCGCGCGCGCGGCATTCGAGATCTATTGGGGCGAGGACAAGGACATCTCGCAGGACGCCGTCTTGACCGAAGTCTGCAACCGCGTCGGCTTTGATCCGCAAAAATTCTTCGCCGGTATCGGCACCCAGCCGATCAAGGACCAGCTCAAGGCCAACACCGACGAAGTGATGGCGCGGGGCGGGTTCGGTTCGCCGACCATCTTCGTCGACAAGACCGACATGTATTTCGGCAACGACCGCCTGCCGCTGATCCGCGAGGCGCTGCAGCGGCGAAAAGCGAGCGCGGCCTGATGCCCAAAGCCGTCATCTGTCGAGAACTCGGGCCGCCCGAGCGGCTGCGCCTCGAAACGTTTGCATCCGTGCCGCTGGCGGCGGGGCAGGTACGCGTCGCCATTCGTGCCGCGGGCATCAATTTTCCTGACATCCTGATGGCGGCGGGCGAGTATCAGCTCAAGCCGCCTTTGCCGTTCACGCCAGGGGTGGAAGCCGCGGGCGACGTGACCGAGATCAGCGGCGTCGATGACATCGCGGTCGGCGACAAGGTCATTATCAAGCTGCGGCACGGTGCCTATACCGATGAGGTGGTGGTCGCGCCGTCGCAACTGATGCGGCTGCCATCGACCTTCGACTACGCCGAGGGGGCGACCTTCCTCTCTGCGCATGGCACGGCCCATCACGCCCTGGTCGATCGGGGGCAGCTTCTTCCAGGCGAGGTGCTGCTGGTGCATGGCGCCGGCGGCGGCGTCGGCCTGGCCGCGGTCGAGATCGGCAAGCTATTGGGCGCCACCGTGATCGCGGCGGCGTCATCGGAGGAGAAGCTCGCGATCGCGCAAGCCAAGGGCGCCGATCATCTCGTGCTTTACCAGCGCGAACCGTTCCGCGACGCCGTCAAGCGCATCACAGATGGCCGCGGTGCGGACGTGGTGTACGATCCCGTCGGTGGCGAGGTCTTCGAGAACAGCGTGCGCTGCATTGCCTGGGGCGCGCGGCTTCTCGTGGTCGGCTTCACCGGCGGCATTGGGTTGGCGCGCACCAACCTGTTGCTGATCAAGGGCGCCAGCGTGCTCGGCGTCCGCGCCGGCGAAGCGGTGCGGAAAAATCCGGCGCTTGGCGAAGCGCGGATTAAGGCGCTGACGGAATGGGCGGAGGCGGGAAAGGTTCGGCCGAACATCTCTCACCGCCTGCCGCTGGAAGATTACGCCCCGGCGATGCGGTTGTTGATCGACCGCAAGGCGATCGGCCGCGTCGTGCTGATGATGCGTTAGTTCACGCCCTCATTGGCCGGCCTGCGCATACCGCACGCAGGTCCGCACGATTTCGCCGCAAACGGCATCCTGCGCATCTCCGATATCGGTGGCTCCAGCATATTGCACCTGCGCGACCTTGCCGTTGACGAAGCGGAGCTGGACGCGGCAATAGCCGGTCGGCGGCTGGCCGCCGATGTTGAGCCCGGGCGGTACCGTGAAGGTGGGCGGCGTAATGCCGCCGGGAGCGCTCGCGGCGTGCTCATACATCCAGATTTCAGCGGCGCCATCCTTGGCGGTGCCGGTGGGCAGCCCGGCGCACATCCGGATGTTCGATTGGGTGAGTCCGATCAGGCTATCCCTGCCACGCCGCGCCCATTCCGCTTCGCGTTCGGCACAACCGGAGAGGACGAGGGGTGCCAGAACAAGCATCCGCAGGCGAAGTCGCATCGGTATCCACTGACTGATTGGATTTGCGGCGACGATATCGCGTTGCGAGCTTGCCTTGCAGTGGAACGGCAACTCGTCTCCATGCACGGCCGGCATGGATCAAAAGACGCAGTCGCACGTTATCGCCCCCGACGTTTGCGAAGCGATCTTCAACTTGCCGTCGCTAAAACGTAAAGGCCGCATGCGAGATGATCGTCATGCCCCGCGAAGGCGGGGCATCCAGTAATCACAAACCCTCGGGGTTCACTGGATCACCCGCCTCCGCGGGTGATGACGGTCCGGAAAATGCCGATCGCCGTAAATTCACCGATACTCCCGCTCGTCCCACCACGGGAAATAGTCCGGCATATCGGACGACACCTTGTTCTTGAAGTGCGCCGGGCGCTTTTCCAGAAACGACACCACGCCTTCTTTCACGTCGTCGGAGCGGCCGCGGGTGTAGATGCCGCGGCTGTCGACCTTGTGGGCCTCCATCGGATCGTCGGCGCCCAGCATACGCCACATCATCTGCCGGATCAGCGCCACCGATACCGGCGCGGTCTTGGCAGCGATTTCGCGCGCCAGCGTGCGCGCGGTCGTCAGCAATTGATCTGGTGGCACCACCTTGCTGACGAGGCGGCCGGCGAGCGCTTCCTGCGCCGGGAATACCCGCCCCGTGTAGCACCACTCTAGCGCCTGCGCGATGCCGGCGATGCGCGGCAAAAACCAGCTCGAGGCGGCTTCCGGCACGATGCCGCGCTGGGAGAACACGAAGCCGAACCGTGCGTCCGCCGAAGCGATGCGGATATCCATCGGCAGCAACATCGTGACGCCGATGCCCACTGCCGGGCCGTTGACCGCCGCGATCACCGGTTTGAGGCACTTGAAGATGCGCAGCGTCACCTGTCCGCCGCCGTCGCGTACGTTGGGATCGCTGTAATCGACCTTGCCGTCGGGCAGGCGCTTCACCGGACCCCGTTTGGCGTCGCGATCAAAGGTGTCGGCACCGGAGGAAAGGTCCGCGCCCGCGCAGAACCCGCGTCCCGCGCCGGTGACGATGATGGCGCGGACGTTATCGTCCCGGTCGGCCTGATCGAAGGCGTCGATCAATTCCCTCTGCATGGTGGCGTTGAAGGCGTTGAGCTTGTCGGGCCGGTTCAGCGTGATGGTCAGGATCTGTTCGGCGACCTCGTAGATGATCGTCTCATAGGCCATCCGGTTTCCTCGCTGGTTTTTGTTTTTGCATTTTCAGCCGTCATTCCGGGACACGCGTCTTCGCGTGGACCCGGAATCTCGATTTCCGGGTCTGGTCCTTCGGACCATCCCGGAATGACGCCTCGTTACTTCGCCGGCGGCATCGGCCACGGACGTTGCGGACCGCGTAAGCCTTCGAAGGTCTTCGCCATGCCGAGCACACCGAGATCGTCGAAGCGGCGGCCGATGATCTGCACGCCGATCGGGAAACCGTTTGCGTCATAGCCGCCATTGAGCGAGACCGCAGGATTTTCCGACATGTTCCAAGTCACAGTGTAGCAGATGTGCTCGAACGGCTTGTCGGAATCGTTGAGCGGCGAGGCGAGTTCGGCGGCAAAGTTCACCACCGGCGACACCGGCGAAATCACGTAGTCGTGGTCGGCGAACAGTTTCGCCGCCGCGGCCCGGATTGCCATGGTGGCATTGAAGCCCCTGATCACATCGAGCCCGGAAAGCTTCGCGCCGCGCTCCGCCCAGTTGGCGATGTAGGGCAGCGCCTTGCCGCGCTGTCCGGGCTCGAGCCTCGACAGATCGTCCCACAACCGCGCCCGCCAGAAATTATCGAGCCCGTCGAGCATCTCGCGCGTCAGCACGCTGTCGACTTCGGTGACCACGGCGCCCGCGGATTCGAAGGCCTTGGCGGCATTCACCACGACCTCGCGGACCGGCTTCTCCAGCGCCTGGCCGACGCCGAGATCGAGCATCAGGCCGATGCGCAGCTTGCGCGGCGCTTTGTCGAGGCCCTTCCAGTTGATGTCATGCGCCGGCAGGCTCATGCCGTCGCGGCGGTCGGGCCGCGACAGCACGCTCATCATCAGCGCGGCGTCGTCGACGGTGCGGGTCATCGGTCCGGCCACGCGGCCGACATAGGGAGGATCGATCGGAACCCGCCCCAGGCTGGGCTTCAGGGCGACCAGGCCGCACCAGCACGCCGGCAATCGCACGGAGCCGCCGATATCGGTACCGAGATGCAGTGGGCCGTAGCCGGCTGCACCCGCAGCACCCGCGCCGGAACTCGACCCGCCGGGGTTCTTGCTGAGGTCCCAGGGATTGCGGGTGAGCGCATGAAAGCTCGACAGTCCCGATGACAGCATGCCGTAATCCGGCATGGTGGTCTTCGAGAAAATCACCGCGCCGGCTTCGCGCAGCCGCGCTGCCGGGGGCGCATCGGTCGCCGCCGGCGTGAGTTCGGTGGTGGCGGTGCCGAGCGGAATCGGCACGCCCTTGGTTGCGATGTTGTCCTTGATCGTGACCGGCACGCCGTCGAGCGCGCCGATCGGCTCACCGTTGTTCCAGCGCTCGGTCGAGGCCTTCGCCACCGCGCGGGCGGCGTCGGGATCGAACGCATACAACGCTTTGATGTGCGGCTCCCACGCCGCGACATGCGTCAGCACGTCCTCCAGCACCTCGGAAGGCGAGAATTGCTTGGCCCGAAAGCCCGCGATCAGGTCGACGGCGCTGAGGTCGTGCAGCGGCGTCACCGCCTCCTGAGATTCCGGTTTATGCATGGCCGGCCACCGGCAGACGGGTCTCGACGATGCGTGCGAACATGCTGGCGCCGACCGGCAGAATCTTGTCGTCGAGCACATAGCCGGGGTTGTGCACCGGCACCGAGCCTTCATGGCCGAGCCAGAAATAGGCGCCGGGCACGGCGTGCAGCATGTCGGCGAAGTCCTCGCTGCCCATCTTCGGCTGCGACCGCGTGAAGACCTTGGCGGGATCCACCACGGTGCGCGCGACTTCGGCGACCACCTTGGACTGTTCTTCCTCGTTGACCAGTACGCTGAAGGTGTCGCGGATGTCGACCGTGATCTCGACCTGGAATGCGGCGGCGATGCCGGCGCTGATCGCCCGCATCCGTTCGCGGATCAGCTTGCGCGTCTCGTCGGAGAAGACGCGAACGGTGCCGCACAGCTTTGCATCGCCGGGAATCACGTTATAGGCTGAGCCCGAATGGATCTGCGTGATCGACAGCACCGCAGATTGCAGCGGATCGACGTTGCGGCTGACGATGGTCTGCAACGCCTGTCCGAGCGTCATCGCGATCACCACCGCGTCCTTGGAGCGCTCGGGCATCGCGCCATGCGCGCCGTAACCCTGGATGGTGATGTCAAAGAAATCGGCGCCGGCCATCGCAGGGCCCGGCAGGATCGCGATCTCGCCGTGGTTGAGGTCGGGGGCGTTGTGCAGCCCATAGAGCTCGTCGCAGGGGAACTTCTCGAATAGTCCGTCCTTGATCATGGCGCGCGCGCCGCCGAGGCCTTCTTCGGCCGGCTGGAAGATGAAATGTACGGTGCCGTCGAAATTCCGGGTCTCGGCGAGGTAGCGCGCGGTGCCGAGCAGCATGGTGGTGTGGCCGTCATGGCCGCAGCCGTGGAAGCGGCCGGGAATGGTCGAGCGCCATTTCAGATTGGTGTTCTCTTCCATCGGCAGCGCGTCCATGTCGGCGCGCAAGCCGATGCGCTTGCCGCCGCTGCCTTTGCCCTTGAGCACGCCGACCACACCGGTGCCGCCGAGGCCGCGATGCACTTCGATGCCCCATTGCGTCAGCTTGTCGGCGACGATCCCCGAGGTGCGGACTTCCTCGAATCCGATCTCGGGATGCGCGTGCAGGTCACGGCGGATGGCGGTGAGTTCGTCGGCAAAGCCTTCGATGCGGTCAATATTGGGCATGGTTGTTATCCGATGACAGAGGAGGGTGAACGCGATTCGTTGGTAGAGGCAAACGCAGGACCGTTCGGCTTGATTCGAATGCCCGGACGCAGCCGGGTCCACGGCAACGTCGCGGTGTCGGCGGGCATCGCGCCCGGCGCGGCGCAGATCAAGAGGCATTCGGCGATCGGCTCGAAATCGGCGCGGAAATGCACCGAACTCTTGTTGACGAGGATGGATTGTTCGGTTGGCTCGATGCCGACATAGCGGTACATCGCCTGATCCGCGAGTTGCGCCTTGTGCGAACTCACGACCACCCTAACGTCGCCGATCCGCAACGCCGCCGACGGACCCATGTCCATGTCGCGGCCGCCGAAGTAGGGACCGGGCGCCACGAACTGCCCGTCGGACAGTTGCTCGACCAGAAAGCTCTCCTGATATGGCGCGTCGCCTCGAATGCCCGACTTGCCGCCGAGCGCCAGCGTCACGGTGGCCCCGACGCCCGCGGCATGTGCGGCCTTGGCCGATTGCGGATCGTAGATCACGCCGATCGCCGCCCGGGTAGCCTTGTTGCGCACCAGCGCGCGCAGCATGCCCGTGGTGTCGGAATCGCCGCCGGCGCCGGGATTGTCCTGGGTGTCGGCGATCACGATCGGCTTGCGCGCGGTCTTCGCCAGCGCCATGGCATGTCGCACGCCGTCGTCGGGCGAATAGATGCGGCCGTCGAAATCGTTTTCGTGGCTGATGATAAGCTTGGCCATCGCATCCGCCGCGGCGTCGGCATCGGCCTGGGTTCTGCCATAGGCGAATACGCTCGGCCCGCAATCGGGAAAGTCCGCCGCCGGGAAGCCCGGCGCGAACGACAATGTCGGCACCGCGTCGCTCTGCAGCGCCGCGAGCTTCTGGTAGATGCCTTTAGTCGGCTCGTCATTGGTGCATTGCCAGCTGATCGGGATCAGGAACGGCAATTGCCGGAACGCCTTCGCGAACTTCTGTTTGGAGCGCAGCAGCAAGGCGAGGTGGCGCGCGGCGGCGCGGCCGGTGTCGGCCATGTCGACATGCGGATAGGTGCGATAGGCGATTAGCGCATCGGCGTGCGCCACCATGGCGGGCGTGACATTGGCATGCAGGTCGAGGCTGACCACCAGCGGCAGGTCGTTGCCGATCACCTGGCGCACGCGCGCGAGAATCTCGCCTTCGCCGTCGTCGAAATGCTCCGTCACCATCGCGCCGTGCAGATCGAGATAGACGGCGTCGAGCGGCCCCGCTGCCTTGATGCCGTCGATCATCACCTTCACGATGCGCTCGAAGGCGTCGCGGGTCACATGGGCTGAAGGGCTCGCGCCGCATGAGATCGTCGGCACCATCTCCCAGCCATTGGCTTCGGCGTCCTCGACAAAACCCGCCAGCCCGACATTGATGTGCCGCATCACCTTGGGCACGTCGGCGCCTTGCGCCATCGCCGGCCAGCCGCCGCCATGCACGAAGTCGTCGTAAGTCGCCTTCGTCGGCGCGAAGGTGTTGGTCTCGTGCAGGAAGCCGCCGACGGCGATGCGGGTCATCAATTCGAACTCTGGTTAGAGCATCATCCGGAAAAGCGAGTGCCCGGTTTTTCCTCGCGCAAACGCGAAGCGTTTGCGCGGAGATCATGCTCAAATAACAAAATAGAGCGAGATGGCGATTCAAAGAAAAGCTATCCCGCTCTAGGGCTCACACAACCGACGTTAGACTCGTCGTCACGCGAAGCGCAAGCTGCGAGGCAATCCACTCCCGCATGGCTTCGCGCCATTTCCGGATTGCTACATTCGTCGCATTGCAATGCGGTGCGGACGCCTCATGGTGAGGAGGCGCCTTGGCGCTCGCGTGCCATGCAAAGATCACATCGCTGCGAGACGCACCGTCATTCCGGGATGGTCCCACCGGGTCGGCGCGATGCGCCGCCCGATGACAGGCTCCGGACCAGACCCGGAATCTCGAGATTTTCCGATGTGCAAGTGCACATCGCAGTTCGATGCTTCGCATCGCCCCGGAATGACGGAGAGGCAAGTTTACGCTGTCGCCACCGCTCCATCGGCAACCGGCCGGAAGTTGGCGAAATCCCAGCCCCGTCCGGGCGCGGCGTCAAGCAGCGCGCGGGTATAGGCCATCTGCGGATTCGTCAGGACTTGCGCCGCCGGCCCCTGTTCGACAACGCGGCCATGCTGCATCACCGCGACGTCATCGCAAATCTGCGCTGCAACGCGCAGGTCGTGGGTGATGAACAGCAAGGCAATGCCGAGCCGGGTCTGGATTTCATCGAGCAATTCCAGCACCTGCGCCTGCACCGAGACGTCCAGCGCCGATACCGCTTCGTCGGCCACCAGCACGTCGGGGTCGAGCGCCAGCGCGCGGGCGATCGCGATGCGCTGGCGCTGGCCGCCGGAGAACTGGTGCGGATAGCGCGACACGGCATCGACGGGCAGGTCGACCAATTCCAGCAGTTCGCGCGCTTTCGCCAGCGCTTCGCGGCGCGGCATGCCGTAATTGACTGGCCCCTCGGCGATGGTTTCGCCAATGGTGACGCGCGGGTTAAGCGAACGATAGGGATCCTGGAAAATGATCTGAATGCGCTTGCGATGCGGTTGCAACAGCCGGCGCGACAGCTCGGAGATTTCACGGCCGACGAGGCGGATGCCGCCGGAGGTCGGATCAATCAGCCGCACGATGCAGCGGGCCACCGTCGATTTGCCCGAACCGCTTTCGCCGACGATGCCGAGCGTGCGGCCCTTGCGCAAGGTGAGCGTGACGTCCTGCGCAGCCGCCACTTCGCGGACCCCGCCGAACAGCGACCGTTCGCGATAGACCTTGCCGAGTTCGTTGGCTTCCAGCACCACCGGTTCTCTCGATTCCGCGCGCGGCGCCCGCGGCACCAGGCTCGGCACCGCCGCGAGCAGCTTGCGGGTATATTCCATGGTCGGCGTCCGCAGGATGTTGTCGAGCGTACCGGCCTCGACCAGCCGGCCGCTCCGCATCACCGCGACGCGGTCGGCGATTTCGGCGACCACGCCCATGTCGTGGGTGATGAAGAGCACGGCGGTGCCGTGATCCCGCTGCAGGTCGCGGATCAGCGTCAGGATCTGTTTCTGGGTGGTGACATCGAGCGCGGTGGTCGGCTCGTCCGCGATCAGAAGTTTCGGCTCGAGCACGAGCGCCATCGCGATCATGATGCGCTGACGCTGGCCACCGGAGAGGCGGTGCGGGTAGGAGGAGAAGATGCGTTCGACATCGGGCAGGCGGACCTGTTCCATCATCGCCAGAATGCGCTGGCGCCGGGCGCGGGCATCGAGCGAAGTATGGACCCGCAGCACTTCGTCGATCTGGCGTCCGACCGGGACCACCGGATTGAGCGCCGTCATCGGCTCCTGGAAGATCATCGCCATCGTGGTGGCGCGTAGCTGACGCAGCCGGCGGTCGGTCGCGGTCAGAAGTTCTTCGCCGACCAGCTTGATGCTGCCGCCGGACGGCACCAGCGAGCCCTTCTGCTGCAGGCCCATCACGGTAAGCGAGGTGACCGATTTGCCCGATCCGCTCTCGCCGACCAGGCACAGCGTCTCGCCTTTGCTGACGCACAGCGAAAGGTCGTCAATGATCCGCGGCGCCTTCGGATTCTTGCCGAGGCCGACGACGAGATTGTTGATGTCGAGAATGTGGTTGGTCATGTCTTCAACCCTCCTTCGTCATTCCGAGCGATGCGAAGCATCGAATGCGTGTGCACTTGCACATCGGAGAATCTCCGATATTCCGGTCTGGTCCTTCGGACATCCCGGAATGACGGAAAAACTGTGTTCGCAATATTGACGCAGGAACACCGTCACTTACTGCCCTCGCGCTGTTTCATACGGGGATCGAGTGCATCGCGCGCGGCATCGCCGATCAGGTTGACGCTGAGGATCGCGACCGAGAGCAGCAGCCCCGGCCAGAAGATCAGCGACGGCTTGATTTGGAAAAAAGCGCGACCCTCGGCCATGATGTTGCCCCAGGTCGGGGTCTCCGGGCTGATGCCGGCGCCGAGGAACGACAGGATCGCCTCGGTGAGGATCGCGGAGGCGCAAACATAGGTGCCTTGCACGATCAGCGGCGCAATCGTGTTCGGCATCAGATGCCGCCACATGATCTTGGGCAGGCCGGAGCCGACCGAGAGCGCGGCTTCCACATAGGGCTCCTCGCGCGCCGACAGCACCACCGAGCGCACCAGCCGCGCCACGCGCGGAATTTCGGGGATGGTAATCGCGATCAGCACGGTGGTCAGCGTCGCCCCCGACAGCGAGACCACGGCGATGGCAAGCAGGATGCTCGGGATCGCCATCAGTCCGTCCATGATACGCATCATGACGGCGTCGACCCATTTGAAGAAGCCGGAGACGAGGCCGATCACCAGTCCGATGGCGATACTGAAGACGGCGGCGCCGAGCCCGATCAACAGCGAGATCCGTCCGCCGTAGAGAATCCGCGACAGCACGTCACGGCCATAGGCGTCGGTGCCGAGCAGGAACTGCGCGCTTGCCGGCTTGAGCCGCTGCGCCGGCGCCAGCAGCATTGGATCGTGCGGCGCAAGCCAGGGCGCCAGCACGGCTGACGCGACTATCAGTGCGAGGCAGATGGTGGCAACGGCAATGATCGGGGTGGAGGTGAGAAACCCGAGTCCCGGCCGCAGCGGCGTGGTAATCGGGATCGACGGTTCGGGCAGGGTTTCGATCGCCATCGAGAGCGTACCTCAGTAACGGATTCGGGGATCGAGCAGGCTGTAGGCGAGGTCGATCAGGAGATTGACCGCGACATAGATGCCGGAGGTCAGAAGGATCATCGCCTGGATGACCGGATAGTCGCGCGCCAGCACGGCATCGACGGTGAGGCGGCCGATGCCCGGCAGGTTGAATACGCTCTCGGTGACGACGACACCGGAGATCAACAGGGCAAAGCCGCTGCCGATCACGGTGATGACAGGCACGGCGGCATTGCGCAGCGCATGCCGCAACAGCACGCCGGTTTCGCCGATGCCTTTGGCGCGCGCCGTGCGCACGTAATCCTCGCCGAGTACATCCAGCATCGCGGCGCGGGTCATGCGCGCGATCAGCGCGATATAGATGAAAGACAGCGTGATGGTGGGCAGGATGAGCCGCTCGAGGAACGGCCCGAAGCCCGAGCTGATGCTGCGAAAGCCCTGCACCGGCAGCCAGCGCAGGTCGATGGCGAAAATCTGGATCAGCACGTAGCCGATCACGAACACGGGGACCGAGAAGCCGATCACCGACAATCCCATCACGAAGCGATCGATCCAGGTGCCGTGCTTCCAAGCCGCGATCACGCCGAGCGGCACCGCGATCAGGATCGAAAGGATGATGGTCGACAGCGCGATGCTGATCGAAGGCTCCAGCCGCTGGCTGATCATTTTCAGCACCGGCACATTCGAGATCAACGAGACGCCGAGGTCGCCGTGCAACAGCTTGCCGATCCAGGTGAAGAACTGCGTGTAAAGCGGCTCGTTCAGCCCGAGCGAGGTGCGGATGCGCTCGAGCTGCTCGGGCGTGGCGTTGTCTCCGGCAAGGATGGCGGCGGGATCGCCCGGCGTCAGCCGCAGCAGCAGAAACACAAACAGCGCCACCACGCCCATGACGGGAATGGCGGCAAGAATCCGGCGGATCAGGTATCCCAGCATTGTTATCCCAACACAATGCGCCAACCGGCCGAACTGGTTGCGCAGACGTTACGTTTCCATCCGACAGCGTATCAGGTCAGCAATTCCCGTGCCATGACACACGGGTTGCGGGGTGCAGTCTCTCTACTTCACCTCTCCCATTGGGAGAGGTCGGCACGCGAAGCGTGACGGGTGAGGGGGTGAAGCCTATCGATAGGTCGTAACCCCTTACCCCGACCCTCTCCCTATGGGAGAGGGAGTCCGGCGTGCCTGGAGCGACGTACAACGCTATCCACCTCAAAAAGCGCAGCATTACGCCAGCGTCGCCAGCAATCCGGCCATCAGGCGGCCACGTTCGGCGAGACTGTCGACCTCGATGTGCTCGTTGAGTGTGTGGGCGTCGGCGCCGCGCACGCCGAGGCCGTCGAGTGTTGGGATTCCCATCGCCCCGGTGAAGTTGCCGTCGGAGCCGCCGCCGGCGCTGCCGTGCGGCAGCTCGACGCCCAATTGCCTGGCCACGCCGCGGGCTTTTTCATACAGCGCCATGGTTCCGGCGTCCGGTTCCCACACCGGCCGGGTGACGCCGCGCGTGACATTGAAGGTGACGTCATTGGTGGTGCCCGACAGCGCCAGCATCCGCTCGACGCCGCGATCGAGATCGGCCTGGCGTTTCGCCATGCTCAGCGCCTCGCCGGTGCAGGTGGTGGCGACGCAATTGACCCACTGGCCGCCATGCACGATGCCGACGCTGAAGGTGCAATCGTCCGAGGTCATGGCGTCGATGGCGACGATCTGGCGCGCCATCTCACGAATGGCGGAGCGGCCCGAGGACAGCGTGGCGCCAGCATGGCTCGGCTTGCCGATCGCTTCGAGATTGAACCGCGCGATCGCGTAGCGGCCGGTGACGACGCCGTTGTTGGGCCGGCCGGGTTCCGGCACCAGCACGTATTTGTTGCGCGCAGCCTCCGCCTCGATCAGGTCGCGGGTGGAGGGGGTGCCGACCTCCTCATCCGGTGTGAACAACACGGTGATCGGCAACGGCGTCGTGAAGGCAGCGCGCGCCAACTGCCGGATCGCTTCCAGCGTCAGGTAATTGCCGCCCTTCATGTCGAAGATGCCGGGGCCGAAGCATTTATTGCCTTCGCGCCGCCACGGCAGTTTCGCCAGCGTGCCGACGGGATGCACAGTGTCGAGATGCCCCGCGATCAGAATTCCCGGTTCGCCCTGCTTCGGATGCGGAAAGCGCGCGCGGACGCAGCCGCCAAACCCCTGCCGCCCGGCGATGCGTTCGATCGACGCGCCCATGATCGCCATGTCGCGGGCGGCGATGTCGAGCATGCGGTTGACCGCATCGGCATCCCAGGTCGGGCTTTCGCATTCCACCCAGGCGCGCAAGCCCTGCAGCATGGCTTCGGTATCGAACGGAAGGTTGGCAGGGTTCATGACGATCTCTTTGTGGTTGTGATTGAACGTTTGGAACAAAGGTCTGGACGACAGGAATCATCGACGGCGTCAGACGATCAGTGATCGCGGACGAAGTTGTAGCGTGAATCGAAAATCTGTCGCCGGAATTATCTGCCGCACAGCAATGAACCAAAACCGGATTGACGCGCGTCATGCTTGATGCAAGTCTTGAATGTCCTGTTTTTACAGCGCGTTAGTAGGCGCCTCCATACGCCTAAATAACGGATCGCCTGCATAGACAATGATCGGTGTTTGACCAGTTTCACGTCAGGAGAGTTTGAATGTCCCGCATCTCGCGTTGGAAGCGTTCCACGATCGCGTCGGCCGTGGCTATCGCGGCGGCGCTGGCGATCCCCGCACTGGCTGAGGCCAAAACCCTTACCGCGGTGATGCATTCCGATCTGCGCATCCTCGATCCGATCATCACCACCGCCTACATCCAGCGCGATTACGGCTACATGGTTTATGACACATTGCTGGCGATGGATTCCGACTTCAAGATCCAGCCGCAGATGGCGGACTGGAAGGTTTCCGACGACAAGCTCACCTACACCTTTACGCTGCGCGACGGCCTGAAGTGGCATGACGGTACGCCGGTTACGGCGGAGGACTGCGTGGCGTCGTTGAAGCGCTGGGGCCATCGCGACGGCATGGGCCAGAAGCTGATGGACTTCACCGCGAGCCTGGTGGCGACCGACGCCAAGACCATCACGCTGACATTGAAGGAGCCGTACGGGCTGGTGCTGGAGTCGATCGGCAAGCCGTCGTCGGTGGTGCCGTTCATGATGCCGAAGCGCGTCGCGGAGACCCCGCCGGACAAGGCGATCACCGAGACGATCGGATCGGGTCCGTTCAAGTTCGTGAAGTCGGAATTCCAGCCCGGCGTGAAGGCGGTGTTCGAGAAGAACACCGATTATGTGCCGCGCAAGGAGCCGGCGAACTGGACCTCCGGCGGCAAGGTGGTGAAGGTCGATCGCGTCGAATGGGTAACGATGGCGGATGCGCAGACGGCGGTCAACGCGCTGCAATCCGGTGATATCGATTTCCTGGAGGCGCCGTCGTTCGATCTGCTCCCGGTGCTAACTGCCGACAACGATCTGCACGTCGAGGTGCTGAGCAAACTCGGCTTCCAGACGCTCGGGCGTATGAACTTCCTCCATCCGCCGTTCGACAACGTCAAGGTACGCCGTGCCGCGTTCATGGCGATGAGCCAGAAGAACGTGCTCGATGCGCTGGTCGGCAATCCCGAATACTACAAGGTCTGCGGTGCGGTGTTCGGCTGCGGCACGCCGCTGGCGACCGATGTCGGATCGGAATCGCTGGTCAAGGGCAACGGCATGGCCGAGGCGAAGAAGCTTTTGGCGGAGTCCGGCTATGACGGCACGCCGGTCGTGGTGATGGCGCCCGGCGATGTGACGACGCTGAAGGCGCAGCCGATCGTGGCGGCGCAGGCACTGCGCGATGCCGGCTTCAAGGTCGATCTGCAGGCCACCGACTGGCAGACCGTGGTCTCGCGCCGCGCCAGCCAGAAGCCTCTCAGCGAGGGTGGTTGGAATATGTTTTTCACCAACTGGGCCGGCCCGGATATCCTGAATCCGATTGCCAACGCATCGACCAACGGCAGGGGCAAGAACGGCGGCTGGTTCGGCTGGGCGGATGATCCCAAGCTGGAAGCGATGCGCGATGCCTTTGCGCGCGCGACTTCGCTGGAAGAGCAGAAGAAGATCGCGGCCGAAATCCAGAAGGAGGTCTATGACCAGGTGATCTATATTCCGCTCGGGCAGTATCAGGCGCCGAGCGTATGGCGTAAATCGCTCACCGGCGTAGTCGGCGGCCCGGCCACCCCGGTATTCTGGAACATCGACAAGTCTGAGTAGTGCAGCGTGATCAGCAATCGCTGCTGCGAAGCACTTCAAGCCCGTCACCGCGCGGCGGCGGGCCGCTTTGCGGCGACGAGGGTCCGGAGGGACGAGCTTCCTTGACGGGTTCGCGTTCGGGTAGGGCGTGCGGTGTGGAACTATTTTCGCGGGTCATGCCTGGCTCCATTTGATGCATCACAGCATCATATTTGCTGCGTCACAACATTTTCGAGACCGCGAAGTTCCGACGCCTCTACGTCTGCCCCTCCTAAGCCGGGTAAGTCACAATATGTTGGAGTAACAATTCGTTGATGCGGTGGGGCACCTGATCGGCGGCAAAATGGCCGACGCCGGGAAGTATTTCGAAGCGAAAGGGCGCCGCGACGAAATCCTTGGTTCCCTCCGCTGCCGCCCGCCCGACGGTGTCGTCGGCATCACCCCAGACATAAAGCGTCGGCACTTGTATGGGGCCGAGTGGAGACCGGATCGCGCCGCGGCCGCGGTACCAGGTCAGCGCGGCCTGCATCGTGGGCTTGTCGCCGATCACGCCAAGATGCGCCGCCATCGCCGCATCCGGCACGCCGGCCGCGGCCCATCGCTCGCGCAACCACCTCGCATTGTCGGCGAGCACAGTATCGGCGGCGTCAGGCTCGAGAAACGCCTTGTGGTGGCGCGATCGGTGCGCCTGATCGACGTCTGGCATTTGCAGCGCGCGGTTAAAAGCATTGGGGTGCGGCCGCGACAACACCGCAAGCGAAGCCAGCCTTGGCGCAAAACGGTCGGCGAGCGCCCAGGCGATGCTGCCGCCCCAGTCATGCCCGACCAGATGAAAGCGCGCTATGCCATCGCCGCACGCATCGGCGATCGTCATCGCATCGTCCACCAGCCGGTCGATGTGATAATTCGCGGTGTCGGCGATATCCGGCCGCGCACCCGGTGAATAGCCGCGCTGGCTCGGCGCCACCGCGCGATAACCGGCTTCCGCCAGCGCCGCGAGCTGCGCGCGCCAGCACTGCATGGATTCGGCAAAGCCGTGCAGCAACAAAACCAGCGGCGCACCGGGATCGCCGTCCACCAGCGCATCGAAGGTGAGCTGCGGGCTGATCGTGATCTTTTCGAGCTGGGGCACGGGTGTGATTTCCGATGCAGGCTGGTCGGCGGGCGGCACCGCCCGGTGCTGCATTGGGCGATGTTAATGCGCTTGCGTCTATGGGCTCTCTCGAAGTCCGCCCATTCGAACAAGCGGTCTTGACAGCGGGAGGCGCGTGAAAAACGTCATTGCAACAATTGCATTGGTGCAAGCTAACGCGACGTCGCGCCGCTCATGACACCCGGCGCGGGCGTGCTTCCGGACCAACTGTCGAGCAGGGTTGCGGTGGCGACGGTCTCGACCTGCTCGCCGAACCGGTTCATGTAGACATTCATCATCGCGTCGTGGGTTTCATCCGCCGAACTGCACAGCGCATCGGTCACGAGGATGACGCGGAAGCCCCAGTCGATTGCGCCTAGCATGGTGCTGAGCACGCACACATCGGTTTCACCGCCGGTGATGATCACGGTGTCGATTCCGGCATTGCGCAGCTGCAGGTGCAGGTCGCTGCCGGTCCACGGTGAATAGACGTGCTTGTCGAATGTACGGGCCGGAGGAACGAACCGGGCGAGGTCCAGGACAAGGCCGATCATCTCGGGGCCGAGCTGATCGATGGTCATCGATCCCCAACGCTCGTAATAGTGTCGCCACATCCCCGCGCCCTCGCCAGGTTTCCGCGCGGGGATGAAGCGGGTGAAGATAGTCTTTTCGGGGTGGGCTGCGGCTACGGCGACAATGTTCGGAAGAACGCGCTCAAGCCACGGCATTTTCCATTCGGTGCGCTCGGCAAACATCCGCTGCATGTCGACGCAGAGATGAACCGCACTCTCGCCCGGCGCGCCGTAGCGCAGCGCATCGTTCTTCGACATGGCCCTACACCTGAAAGCCAATTTCAACGGTGGCGGTAGATGTTGGTTCCTGGGCTTGATCAGTAGACCGCGTTACCCGAGCGCATCGGCGTACGTGCGCCCTTTGGGTTGGCGGGCGGCACGGCAGCGGCCGCTGGAGGCGCGCCCGGCGGGGAGTCATGGCATTTGTTGCGCTGCCAGGCTGCTTCGGCCAGCCTGCTTTGGCCGCGCATCGCGATGTAGTCGTTGCGATAGGCGAGTTCGGCGACCAGGGGGCCGGCGGCGCCCGTATCCGCCTTTGCCATCAGGCCCTTCAGCTCCGTCTCGCGGGTGGCGAGCGCCTTGCGTTCGGCCTCCAACAGCTTGCAGTCATAATAGTCGTATTTGGCGGGATCGGCGAAGGCCGGCGACACCTTATCGCTGATTTCGGCGCAGCCGGCGAGCCCGGCGCCGAGCACCAGCAGCGCCAACACAGCGGCGGCGCGCGGCGACGACGAATGGCGGGAAATGGAATTGATCATATGGCTTTCGTAGGAGGACAACGTTGCGGTTGCGTAAAGCAGCCGCTGATGTCGGCAATGAGGCTTTGCCTGGGCCTTACGTTATCGCTAAAGGAAGGGGAAGTGCCAGTCCGGCGGCTCAAGGCTCGTTTGCCTTCGCCGGAAAACGCGCTAAGTATCTGATCTTGTGACCAAAGCGGGCGTGGCGAAACTGGTAGACGCAACGGACTTAAACGATTGAGTGCTCTCCGGGAAACCGTGGATGCAGAACTGCTCAAAGTCGGGGAAACCTGTCAAATGGCAATCCCGAGCCAAGCCCTCTCCCGAGGGAAGGTGTAGAGACTAGACGGGCAGCACCTACCGCGCTCACGCGCCACGGTGAAGGGATAGTCCAGACCACAAACGCCTCACGGCGGCGGTGAAAACCGAAGTGGTATGAAAATCCGTAGGGCCGCAAGGCCTGTGCCGGTTCGATTCCGGCCGCCCGCACCACTTACTGCCAACAAGTCGCTCTCGCGTGGTGCCATCCGTGCGAGTCAACGCGATCTATGTTAGCATCAGACCATGGCTGCAAAGAAAACATCTTCCAATAAGGGCAAAGCGGTCGGCTTTGTGATCGGCAGCGCGCGCTTCAGGAAAATCAGCGCCGTCGAGGGGATCCAGTATTCCCCCAAGATGAAGGGCAGTGCCTCGATCTCGAAGACCAAGGCCCTCACCCCGGAAGAGCGCCGCAAGGCTATCATCAAGGCGTATAGCAAAGCCTAGCCTGGCATGTACGACGCAGTAAGCCGACGATTACTGCTATCCGGGCACGACTGTGCTGAAGAACAAGCTCGATCTACGGGATGCCGGTGAACTTGCCGACTTCGAAGCGGAAGTGAGCGACACGAGGTCCGACGAGCAGCTGCCAGCCGGGGATTTGGATTTCGAACACTTCAAGGCGGTCCACGGCCACCTGTTCCAGGACGTCTACGACTGGGCCGGAGCTATTCGCACGGTCCGCATATCGAAGGATGGCAGCATGTTCTGCTACCCCGAGAATATCGAAAGCGAAGCAAAGAAGCTGTTCACTCAGCTTGAGCAGGACAATTTCCTCAAGGGCCTGTCGTCTCAGCAATTCGCCAGCGAATCTGCACATTTCCTCTCCGAGCTTAATGCCATACATGCTTTCCGAGAGGGTAACGGCCGCACGCAGATGTCATTCTTCCTGCTATTGGCTGAGCAGGCGGGCCATTCGATTGACTTTGAAAAGTTCGACCCGGCTGCTTTTCTCGACGCAATGATTACGGGCTTCAACGGCGATGAGGTGCCGCTGGCCGCTATCATCGAGGACCTAGTTGAGGGTGAGCAAGGCCACCATACGGAGTGAAAAAGTCGCCAATTCACCGCGACTTGGCGCGGCTGTAAGGCATCGGCTTCGTCAACAGCCGGAGGCCGCGCTCAAGAAGAGCGCCAAGGCCGAGCCCGGCAAGCACATCAGTCACCCAGTGGGCCAATAGCGCGACACGCGTCGCCACCAGCACCGTGCCGGCGGCCCAAATCAGGTTGCGTATCCCGGGAGGCAACAGCGTCGCCGCCGATGCCAGCGCGCCGACATGCAGCGCGTGACCTGAGGGGAACGCATCGTTTTGCTTGCCGGAAAACGGAATGCCGCGCAAATGACCTTGAACCGTGAGCCGGTCGGGTCGCTCCTGATCGACGAACGACTTCAAGATGTGCGGCACCAACGCGGCAGCCAACGTGCAGGCAAGAACATGCGTGCCCAGCCGCCGCGCCTGTTCACCCGAGCCACGCGTCAAAAGCCATCCCGCAGCGGCGGCCGCGATCAGCACATGCTCGTCGGCACCCCAGGTTGCGACCTGCGCAGCGCGCTCGACGCGACGATCTGCGTGCGCCGCCACAGCGCCCGCGACTTCCTCATCGAATCTTGTCGGGCGAACCGTGAAAAGCGCCATAATCCATCCAGACCGCGTTATTTAATGAACCTCATGGCGTCACAAAAGTTTCATCTGGAAGCGCGGGATGCCAGATGGATTACACCTTTCGATTCATAGCCGGCGGCCTGATCGTCTCGATGTTCGCGATTTTGGGAGACATGCTGCGCCCCAAAAGCTTTGCCGGGCTGTTTGCAGCGGCCCCCTCTGTGGCGCTGGCGACTCTGGCGCTTGGCTTTTTCAAGGACGGCGGCGCCGACATGGCGATCGAAGGGCGATCGATGCTCTTGGGGGCGGCCGCCTTCTTCCTGTACAGCCTCTGCGTTTGTTACCTGCTCAAGAAATTTCGCTGGTCCGCCGCCGGCGCGTCCACCCTGACGCTGCTGTTGTGGATGGCCGTGGCACTGGGGTCTCAACAACTGGTCACGGGTTGAGCGATGATCGTCAGCATGAAAGTGTCTGCTTTGCGCCAAAGTCGTTGGTACGAACACGTGCTTCGATTTGGGCTCGGCGGTCTCGTGACGCTGCTGGCCGGCATCATTGCCGACATATGGGGGCCTGCAATTGGCGGTCTCTTTCTCGCGTTTCCAGCAATTTTTTACGCCAGCTCCACAATGATCGAGAAGCATGAGCGCCAGCGCAAGCACCGGCATAACCTCAACGGCGAGCGACGGGGAACGGACGCTGCGGCACTTGATGCCCGGGGCGCCGCGCTCGGCAGTGTCGGCCTGATGTCGTTTGCTCTAGTTGTCTGGTGGCTGGCGCCGCGCTTCGGCCTTTTGACCTTGGCGGTCGCTGCCGTCGTTTGGCTGTTGGTCTCGGTCACGGTCTGGCGTTTACAACGTGTGCTGCCGCGCTGCGGCGCGCATCAATGAGATCGTCTGTCTTTGAATCTTGGATCATTTGTCGCGCGGCTTATTGCGCTGCCGGGTTGCACAGCGTCACCGCTCACACGCGCCAGTCGTAGATCCAGTTCTGCCGCGCCAGCACGCGCTCCGCGCCCATCATCCTGATCGCGAGGTCGCGCGCATAGGCGACGGGGCCGGTGAGGTGATAGATCCGCGCCGCCTGCCGCGCGGCACGCTGGACCCGCATCACGCGTGGCCGGCGCAACCGCGCGTAGCGCTGCAACGCTGCGGGAATTGCCGGGCCGCCATCGTTGCGGGCCTCGCCGAGGCACTTCGCCAATACTGCTGCGTCCTCGATCGCCATGCCGGCGCCCTGGGCCGCGAACGGCAGCATGGCGTGGACGGCGTCGCCCAACAATGCGATCGCGCCGTTGCTCCATTCGCCGTCGCCGGGGATGGTGAACAACGCCCATTTCCGCCATTCGTCGACGGCGCCGACCATCATCCGCGCGGAGGCGGGCCATTGCTTGGAGGCGAAGCGGTTCTTGATGTCGGTGATGTCACCCGGCGCGCTCCAGCCCGGCCTGTTCCACGTTCCCGGCACGATGGCGACGACGTTGATCTGGCGCGCGCCCGAGATCGGGTAGGCGACCAGATGCGCGTTCGGTCCCATCCAGAGCTGAACCCGGCGTGCGGCATATTCGCGCGGCAAGCGGTTGGCCTCGAGCGTGCCGCGCCAGGCGATCATCCCGGAGAATTGCGGCTGCGCCTGCGGAAACAGCTGACTGCGGACCGTGGACCAAATCCCGTCGGCACCGATCAGCGCCAGCGCCACTTCCTGATGGCGCGTCACCCCGGCACGCTGCACCACCGTCAGTCCCCTGGCATGGGCGACGGCATCCTCGAACTGGCATCCGAGCCGCAGCTCGATGTCGGGGTTGTCGTTGACATGGGCCTGCAGCGCCGCCTGCAGATCGGCGCGGTGCATCACCCAATAGGGCGCGCCGGCGCGCGCGGTGGCGGCGTCGCCGAGCGGCAGGCGGGCGATCTCGCTGCCGGCGCGCGCACTCATGATGCTGATGGCCTCAGGGGTGACGGCGCGGGGCGCAATCCGCGGCTGCAAGCCCAAATCGATCAGAACGCGGCTGGCATTGGGCGAAAGCTGCAGGCCGGCGCCGGCCTCTTCGAGGCGTTCGGCTTTCTCCAGCACGACGACGCGAAAACCTTGCTGCGCCAACGTCAGCGCTGCCGTCAATCCTCCGATCCCGGCACCGGCGACGAAAACCGTGCGTGATGCGGCCACTGACCGCTCAGGCGACCTTGTCTTTCACGACGCATTCGGGCGGCCGCGATGCGCCGGGGGCGAGGTCGGCGGCATAGCGATATAGCGTCGAGCAATACGGGCAGATGATCTCGTCGTCGTTGCCGAGATCGAGAAAGACATGGGGATGATCGAACGGCGGATTGGCGCCGACGCACATGAACTCCCGCGATCCGATCTCAATCACCGGGACGCCGGCGTCATTGTGAAAGTGCGGCACGACATGGTCGGACATAGTACTCACCTTGGATGGCAATGGAGGCGCAGATCCCGATCGATGGCGCGCAACAGCATCGAGATGCCGCGCGACCATACTGACGGGTTCAGTTGATTCCTAGGCCCCGACCGTTCATTCGCTCATGCAAATTCGACACAATCTTGTCGTCCCAGAGAAGCCCTTCTTTCGTCGAGGCCGTTGTGTCTTAAAAACGGCATACCACCTTAAGGGTAGCGAAAACATCAGGGATTTCCGGATGCGGGGGGTGCGGCTCGGTCTAGCGGTGGGTGGTACGGCGGTATGCGCGTTGGCGTGCGTGCTGTTGTGGTCGCATGCGCGCCACGCCGCTGACGTGCTGGTCGGGCAGGACGATCCGGCCAAGCTCGCCGATCTCCAGATCAATTCTGCTATGCGGAATAACGATTCAGTTATCGCCGACAACATCGAGGCCGCGCTCGCCGCCAACGACGCCGATCTCGCCAACAGCTTTGTTGAACTGGCGCGCGAGAAAAACATCCCACTCGCGGATGAGTTGTCGGATCGGGTGCGCGATGCCGTGACGGAAGCGAATTCGAGCGCGCAAATGGCGAAGCGTTTCGCCAACGGGTTGGTGACCGGCAACGCCGATGATGTCGCGAGCCTGTCAGGCACTGTTGCCGGCGATCTCTTCGTGTTCGGCGATATCAGGGATGTGGTGCGCGAAGGCAAGCATCTGGCGATGGGCGAGGAGAGCGATCGTCTGGTGCTCGGGCTCGCCGCGGTGGGGCTCGCGGTGACCGCGGCAACCTATGTCTCGGTCGGCGGCGCGGCGCCGGTGCGCGCCGGTCTCACGTTGGTCAAGGATGCCCGCAAGGTCGGGCGGCTGGGCGAGGGGCTGACGCGTTGGGCGGGCCGCTCCGCGCGCGACGTGGTCGATGCGCCGATGCTGCAGAATGCGGTCGCTACCGGCTCGGTGTTGCGGCCGGCACAGACCCTTAGCGCCATCAAGGCGGCGTTTCGTCCCGCGCAGGCCGGCGCGCTGGTCCGGCTCGCCAAGGATGTTGGACGCGTCAGCGAGAAAGCCGGCATGCGCGGCGCGCTCGATACGCTGCGGATCGCCGACGGCCCGAAGGACCTCACGCGCGCCGCGCGGCTTGCGGAAGCCAAGGGCGGCCAGACCCGCGCGATCCTGAAAATGCTGGGGCGCGGCGCGTTGCTATTGGTCGCCGGCGCGTTCGACCTCACGCTCTGGGTATTCGGCGCGCTGCTGGCGCTGTTCGGCCTAGTATCCTCGATTAAGGCCACCACCGAGCGGCTGACGCTGGCGTGGCTACACCGCAGGAAGGCGCGCCGGCTGCGCAAGCTGACGGCGGCGGCCACGCAACCAATGCTCGCGCCGGCCGTTATGCATGGTTGAGCTTGACCGATGAATTTTGAACTGTTCGCGAGTTCCGGTAAGACATCATCCGCCAGGATGTAGTTTCTCAGCCGCTCTTTCTCCCGAAGCGGTGCGTTCTGCCGAACTTCCATTCACCAACAACTACGGAATGACCCATGCCGAGCTTTCACAACGGCGCTGTTGAAATCGCCTACCTCGACGAAGGCGAGGGCGATCCGATCCTGCTCGTGCACGGCTTCGCCTCGAGCAAGAACGTGAACTGGGTCTATCCGACCTGGGTCTCGGAATTGAAGAAAAACGGCCGCCGCGTCATCGCGCTCGACAATCGCGGCCACGGCGATTCCGCCAAACTCTACGACACCGAGCAGTACCATTTGGGCATCATGGCCGGCGACGTCCGGGCGCTGATGGATCATCTGAAGATCGAGCGCGCCGATATCATGGGCTATTCGCTCGGCGCTAGGATGACGGCCCTGCTGGCGCAGCGCGAACCGCAGCGGCTGCGCTCGGCCATTCTCGGCGGCATCGGGATGGGATTGATCGAGGGCGGCGGTCCCGGCGAAAACGTGGCCAAGGCGCTGGAGGCGGATTCGCTGGAGGCGGTGACCGATCCGGTGGGGCGGACGTTTCGGGCATTCGCGGATCAGACGCGTTCCGACCGCCGCGCGCTGGCGGCCTGCCTGCGCGGCTCGCGCCGCCTGATGACCCGAGACGAAGCCGCCGACATCCGCGTGCCGGTGCTGATCGCGGTCGGCACGACCGACGAGATCGCGGGCTCGGCCGCAGCGCTCGGCAAGATCATTCCAAACGCCGAGGTGCTCGACATTCCCAACCGCGACCACATGCGCGCGGTCGGGGACAAGATCTACAAGACCGGCGTGCTGGAATTTCTCTCACAGCGGAAATGATGCTTCGCGTGCCGCCACGCTTGTCCCCACAGTCAATCCTGATTCAGTTCAGGCAGTAGTTCTTGGGTAGCAGCGGCTTCGGCAAATCCGTCTCGCCGAGAGCTTCGCGCAGATCGATCTCGATGCTTCGGCTGATCGCGGCCAGCGGCAGATCGTTCGGCGAGGTGCCGAACGGCTCCTCGATTTCGTCGCCGAGCGCATCCAGGCCGAAGAACGTGTAGGAGACCAGGCCGGCGACGATGGGCGTCACCATCCCGACCGTGTCGACAAGGCCGAACGGCAGCAGGAAGCAGTAGAGATAGGCCGTTCGGTGAAGCAGCAGGGTGTAGGAAAAGGGGATCGGCGTGGACTTGATGCGCTCGCAACTTCCGAGAATGCGCTCGAGCGTGTTGACACTGGCGTCGAGGTTCACCGCCAAGGGCTCGGCGATCAGCTTGTGCTCCAGGCAGTGGCGCAGATCGCCGCCCAGGCTGCGCAGCAGCGCGGCCGGCGGATTGGCTGATGCGAGAATACTGCGGAGATCCCCTTCGTCGAGCAGAGGAGCCAGATCCTCCTTGGCGTCGGTGTCCCGCAGGCGTGACGCAGCGCATGCGCGAAGGCGATAGTTTTGTAGACCATCCGGCGGCGCAGCCGGACCACGTCATCCTCGGTAGCGGTCGGACCGGCGGTTATCAGGCTGTTGACCTGCCGGGCCAGAATGCGGCCGGTGACGAGCAATTCTCCCCAAAGCCGCCGGCCTTCCCAGTAACGGTCATAGGCCGCACTGTTCCGAAACCCCAGGAAGATCGACAGCGCTAGGCCGACAATCGTGAAGGGAACGGCCGTGAAGGTCAGGTTGTGATGAAAGACGACGCCGTGGAAGTAGCTGACCACGGCCGCGATGAACATGACGGCAAGGATTTGCGGTCCGACCTTCGGGACAATGGAGCCGCGCACCACGAAGAAGAGCAGCCAGCCGGACGGACGGTCCCGAACAATCAAGCCTTACCCTTTCCTCAATGCCGGTGAGCCCCCCGAAAGCAGTCCGCGGTCCGGTGCTGCCGGTACCGTAAGGAATCAAACCTGAGATTTCAAAGCGTGCCGGCCGGCGGAACTGATCTCCGCGATGAAATCGCCGTGAACCACGGGAGCGTCTGGGCGTTGAAACCGGGGACCCGTTCCTAACTGCCGCAAAACGCGTCCGCGGCAGCGTTGACATCAAAGGCGACGGCTTGATTTCCCGGAATTGCCGACCATTTTGAGGCGACTTTTGCAGAACAGGCAGGCTGGAATGCGACGGCAGGGGCTCGGCGGGCCGGGTGAAGAAAGCACGCCGCGTCAAGGTTTTAGGCACGTTTAACGGTGCGGTGACGGTCATTTACGGCAGGTCGCGCGGCCTGAGACAGCCGTTCGATGGTTGTGTTATGATGTGTCACAGAGAAGTCGAATTTGCGAGAGCTGCTCATGGCAATGCATCAGATCAATCCGCAGGGGGCCAAGCTCGCGTCGCTCGATCCGATTTGGGCTCGGGTGCGCGAGGAGGCGGAAGACATCGTTCGACGCGAGCCTGAACTCGCCTCCTTTATCTATTCGAGCGTGCTGCACCACGACCGTCTGGAAGAAGCGGTGGTGCATCGTATCGCTGCGCGGCTCGACCATTCGGCGCTGTCGGGCGATTTGATCCGTCAGGCTTTCGACGAGGCGCTGCGCGACGACCCCGATATCGGCAACGCCTTCCGCGCCGATCTGGTCGCGGTGTACGATCGCGACCCCGCGATCTCGCGCTTCATCGATCCGCTGCTCTACTTCAAGGGCTTTCATGCGATCCAGGCCCACCGCCTGGCGCACTGGCTCTACAAAAAGGGCCGCAAGGATTTTGCCTATTATCTGCAAAGCCGCTCCTCCGCGGTATTCCAGACCGACATCAATCCCGCAGCCAGAATCGGTCGGGGCATCTTCCTCGATCACGCCACCGGCTTTGTCGTCGGCGAGACCGCGGTGATCGAGGACGACGTCTCGATCCTGCACGATGTGACGCTCGGCGGCACCGGCAAGGAGAACGAGGACCGCCATCCCAAGATTCGCCATGGCGTATTGATCGGTGCCGGCGCGAAAATTCTCGGCAATATCGAGGTCGGCCATTGCGCCCGCATCGCGGCGGGCTCGGTGGTGGTCAAGCCTGTGCCTCACAATGTGACGGTGGCCGGCGTTCCCGCCAAGATCGTCGGCGAAGCCGGCTGTGCTGAGCCGTCACGCACCATGGATCAGATGATCAACGCGATCGGACTGTAGTCTCGGGGCGGTTTGAATTTCCACACTTTGATTTCAAGCCGCTTCAACCGCGTACGATTTCCAAGGATACGGCTGGCGGTTCGCTTCGTCTCATCCTAAAACCCTGGAAACCTATCATCACATTGGAGACTGCCGTGGACGTTCAGGAAGTTAGGAAACTCGACGCTTATCTCAAGCGCCTGTTCGGCAATCCCAAAATTCGCGTGGTGCCGCGGCCGAAAAAGGATGATTCGGCCGAGGTCTATATCGGCGAGGAGTTCATCGGCGTGCTGTTCGTCGACGACGAAGATGACGATCGCTCGTTTCAGTTCCAGATGGCGATCCTCGAGGACGATCTGGTCGAGCAGGACTAACGGCCGACTTCCGCCTTTCGGCTGCGGAAAGCCGTCAAAGTGCCAAAGGTGATGGCCCCCGAACGCTATTCGTGTGCATCGGCAACTTGCAGCTGATGCAGCGCCCCGGAGGCCTCAGCGCTCGATCATAACGTTCGCGCGTAGCAGCGACATTCGGGGATGTCGCGGATGTAGCCATAGTTTTCAATGATCTTGTATCCGCAGCTTTCGTAGAGTGCGAGCGCTTCGGGCTAGGAAGTACCGACCTCCAGAATCATACGCAGTCGTCCGTGCTCCCGTGCCGAGCTTTCGCTTGCGGCGAGGAGGCGCTGTGCGATGCCGCGTTTTCTGGCCTCGGGGATGACATGGAGCGTGTTCGGTCCGCCGAGGTCGGCCAGTTGGGCACGGTAGCGGGTAGCAAGGTCAATGTTGGCGGCTTCGATCAACGAAGCGGCATCGACCGAGCCGTAATCCACGGTGCGGATTTCCACTTCCTCGTAACCATGGTTTTCGGTGCTCATGACGGCGTGATGTTGTGATTGAACCATCTCGAGTGAGCTCGGTTGCCGGACAGTTCAACGTCGCGAGCGGCTATCGTGTCGGTTCCGATAGGCTCGTCTCAAACATCTCTCTTTGCAAAACAAATGGACATCCGATCCGGTCAAACGGCTGTGAGCTATTGACGCCCTTTCGCTTGCTGGGGTCCGGATGATTTTGCTGGAGCTTGCAGCGACGTGAACCAAATTGACGGATTCACTAGCGGGCGCCATGCAGCTGGACCGTGAGCCGGTCGATCGCAGTGGCGACGTCGCGCCATCGCGCAAGCCAGCTCCGTGGAAAGCGGAATGTCAGATCGGCGCTCTCGATACGACGCTCACTCAGGCACATCCCTGGGGTCTCACTGTCGCGGGTACAGCGCGCAGTGAGAGCAGGGCTGTCTGCAAAAAACAGATCTTCGCCGCTGTAAGGCGTGCCGTCGCGAAAGGCGCGCATCGTCAACCCATCCTGACCGGATCTCGACGCAGCTTCGAGATAGCGCGGATAGATGCTGTTGACGCGCACCTCTGGCGCCATTGAATCGTGGTGCGCGGCGATTGACAAAAAGATCCGGTCGATCGGATGCATCGCTTCTTCCGCTGCGTCGGCGCTGACGCGCTTGATCCCCTCGGGAGGCTTAAGCGAGGGATAGTCGAAGCTGAGATCGACGCGCTCCTGCGGCCCGGAATGGCGCTGAATCTTCATGCGCATTGCCATCGGCGGGATATTGAACAGGGTGGCCCCGATGCTCACCGGCAGCCGTGCCGGATCGCTCGTCGTGTCCGTTCCCCAGGTCGGCCACAACAGATAGCCGATCAGCGCGATGGCGCCGACGGCAAGTCCGCCCGCGACAGCGATCGGAACGATGTGACTGCGGTGACGGCGGCGCAAACCGCGCGCGATCTGCGAGGAGGAATAGGTCATGAACCAGGCATCGTCGGGAGCATCCGAAAGGGTCGGTCGAATCACCCGCGAATATGCCACGCGGGAGCCGAATGTCCGCGCGCCGTAACGCCGTCGTCCACGTCGCGCGCGGCCATGGGCAGGCGCGTTTCCGGCGGCGCGCGTTAACCTTTCCTTAAGGATAGTGTGGCGGGCGGCGGGTAATTTTGCGAAGCAGGGCGGGTCATTGCTGCAGCGAAAGAGCGCCCGATGTCGCCTGATGCGTTGAATTCCCTGTTTACCTTGTGCATCGGCTTCGCGCTGGCGGGCGCCCTGGCCAGTGGGTATCAGGCATTGGTGCGGCGTCCGCCGGGATTTGGGCTGCTGCAGCAAGGGGTGGCGCCGAAGACCTTCGCGGCGGTGCCGTTCCTGGTCTTTGCGGCGCCCTTTATCATCATGCGCAACACCCTGCGCGGCGCGCGGATCGAACGGCGCCGCGTCGAATTCGTAATGATGGCGACGGTGCTGGCGGGATTCTGGAGCTTGATGTCCGGAACGTTTTTCGTGATGACGCTACGCGCCGCCGGTCTGCTGGCATAGGTCGGTTCCTGCGGCGAACCGGCCGCGACGCCGGATCACGCCCGCAGGCATGGTTGACTTGAAAACGTTCTCATCGCCATGCCAAGGTCTCCGCACGCACAGGAGATTGAACAAGAATGGCGATCTACGAACTGGACGGGCAGGGGCCCGAATTTCCCGCCGACGGCAATTACTTCATCGCCGATACCGCCACGGTGATCGGCAAGGTGCGGTTGCACGCTCAGGCCAGCGTGTGGTTCGGCGCCGTGCTGCGCGGCGACAACGAGTGGATCGAAATCGGTGAAGGCTCCAATGTGCAGGACAACTCGACCTGCCACACTGACCCGGGCTTTCCGCTGACGATCGGGAAGAATTGCACGGTCGGTCACAACGTCATTCTGCACGGCTGCACTATCGAGGACGGTGCGCTGGTCGGAATGGGCTCGATCGTCATGAACGGTGCGAGGATCGGCCGCGGCAGCGTGGTCGGTGCAGGCTCGGTCATCACCGAGGGCAAGCAATTTCCGGAGTATTCGCTGATCATCGGCGCGCCGGCGCGGGTGATCCGCACGCTTGATTCCGAACAGGCCGCCAAGATGGGCGGTGCTGCGAAATCCTATCAACGCAATGGTCCGCGCTTCAGCAAAGGCTTGAAGAAAATCGGCTGAGCAAGGCCGCTTCAGGTGTCCTCGGACTCGTTGGCTTCGGCCTCGCCGGCGATAGTCTCGTGACCCGCGGCCCAGAGCGAATGCTCGTCGCTGCCATCTTGATACGGATTGGCCTCGGCCGGGATATTCTCACGCGCGGCACGCTGTCCTTCCTCGAACGGATCCGGATCGGTGGTCATGGTTTCGGATTCCTTGTGCGGTGGGATGACTTCGACAGCGATGCACTTTTGCGGAGCGCGTCTTTCAGATCGACCGGGATACCGTGTTTCTTGAGCACGTCGGCAAAGGCTTCGTCAGCCAATTCCTGAATCGTGGCCATGCGATCGCGCCCAAGCTGCTTGAGCTTGTCGAACGTGTCGTCATCGAAGGCGATCAGCTTGCGCATGATAGGCCTCTCCGCGGCACCGCAAAGCGCATGCGATTCAATAAACTACAAGCGAAATAGTTCCCTGCTGCGGCTAGCCACGATGTCGCCGTTGATGCCAGATGCATACGGCGCGGTCGCAAAGAAGTGAGCGAAATTTCTCGAGATTCGTTTCGCGGAAGCTTTGAAATTTGCAACGCTCTTCGAGTCAAAGCGTACTTAATCGCGTCGAAGCGTCATGCCTTTGACAGTGTTAATCGGATCACGGAGATACGTTCATGTTGCGTAAGAAATTACTCGCATTGGCGGCCGTAGCCGCGGTTGGCTTGCTGGCACCGAACATCGCGTTGGCGCGCGGCGGTGGCGGGCACGGTGGTGGCGGTATGGGCGGCGGCGGGCACGGCTTCGGCGGCGGCGGTTTCCACGGTGGCGGTGGCGGCTTCCACGGTGGCGGCGGCTTCCATGGTGGAGGTTTCCATGGCGGAGGTTTCCATCACGGCTTCCGCGGCCGGGGCTTTGGGTTTGGGTTTGGCTACCCGTACGGCTATTATGGCTATGACTATCCGTATTACGGCTACGAAGGCTATGCCGACGATGGCGGCTGCTACATCGAGGCTCGCCGCGTCCGTATCGGAAAGCATTGGCGCGTCCGACGCGTCGAGGTTTGCCAGTAACACGTGAAGCGATCCCGACCGCGCCAAGGCGCGGTCGGCCGTTCATCTGCCGGTGAGCATTGCAACCGTCAGCTTCCGGCGAAATCAAAATTCGAGCGAAGCTTGATTCGAGGACATTGCGCCCGCGCGGTGCGTGCACGTCGGTTTTACGCAGGCGCCTTTTCCAAATTTGATTTGCTTTCCTGCAAATCCTCGCGTTGCGGTTTCATGGCTGCTTCCTGCGCCGCCGCCGGCTACAACTGGTTCGCCGGTCTGGTACGTGCCGATGACATTCAAGGCGGCGACACGAGCGAACTTGTCGGGAGCGACGGCGCTGGCGCCTGATAAGAAGGACAGGGGCCTTCGCTAGCGACGATCCGCTATCCCCCGTTTATGCTGGATCGCGAAGGGCCTGAAGCCACATCCGATACCTGCCGGCGCGTGGGGGAAGGGGCGCTGAGCCCCGCTCACAAAAAAACAAGGCCGCCGGCGGAGTATGACGCCGTCGCGGCCTTGCCCTGCCCGGATATTGAAATTGGCTTGCGCCACCCGGTGACCCTCACCATGGCCCAGGTCGGAACCGGAGAATGTGATCCATTTCACAATTGGGCTAAAAAATGTCGCAAAGGGCGTCCCGATAGGGCGAAATCGAGGCGCGCCGAAACCCGGTCAGCGTCTGGCATGCCTGCGGCGCCCGGATCTCGGCCGCTCCGCCGTGCGCCTTGTCGCGGAAGGACTGGACGATTCGGTGGACTGGGAGCTCGCAAACGACTGCCGGACGCTTTCGATTGCGCTCGTCAATGCCGCCATTTGATCGGACAGGCGTTTGGCGTCAGTTTGCTGCGCGGCCAGCAGGCGCTTGATGGTCAGCAGCTGATCCTGCGCAATCTGCAACTGATCGACGGCCTCCTGCTGCGACACCTCCAGCGCCTTGGTGCGCTCGACAAGCTGCTCCGTGGTCTGGGCCACCCGGGCCTGGACCAGGCGAGCGGCGACGACGCGATCTTGTTCGGGAGAACTGCCGGTGTAGGCGCGCCAGAGCGCAATCGATCCAGCGCCGAGCAGCATGATCGCAAGCGCCACCGCCGCGAGCGCAATCGGTTGCGAGCCGATGCGCGCGATGCCGTTCGTCCTTGCATCCTCGGACGTGGCTTCGATCATGACCACATCAAAGCCGATTTAAGGAAAAAGTTCAATCCCTGCAGGCGTTTATCCCCGCTGAAAGATGGGCGGGCGCATCCGGCTCTCTCCTCTCGGGAAGCGGCGTCTGGGAGATTGCGGCGATCAGCCTATTTTGGAAGCTTTTGCGCCAGGATGTCGATCTTGAAAATCTGCGGTGGCTTGGCGAGCAGCGCGTCGGCTTTGGCCATCAGCGCCGCCGCGATCTTGCCGTTGAGATGCGCCTCGCGGCCGGCCTCGTCATCGAACGTATCGAAGATGGCGAACGAGGTTGGGCCTTCCTGGATCGCAAACCAGGTTGCGGTGGCAGGCTCGGCGTCCACCAGCGGCAGCGCCGATTTCAGGAAGTCGGCGACTTCGTTTTCCTTACCGGGCTTGGCTTCAAGCGGAACGTACAGCGCGACCTTGGCCATATGAACTCCTTCATCGTGGATTGACGGCGGATAGGGATCGCCAGCGGTCCGGCAATCAAACCGCTACTGATCCGGCGCGCTTCCAACGCCCGCCGATATCGGCGGTTCCGTGCACCCGTGAGCGCCGTTGCAAGCCTTGAAGGCTCAGCAAATCGGGTTCGGACAGAACGGATGAATGTCCGGCGCCGGCGAGGCTTCCACGGGCGGCGGTGGTGAACTGATGTCCGCGGCGGCGGATCGGAAGGCGTCGGGAACGTGTCGGTCATCGGATCGTCGTGGTCCGGCTCGATATAGTCAGGCAGCCGCTCGACGCGCTGCAGCTTCCAGCGCCGCGCGGCCATGCATCGCCGGTATCTCGCGGAAGGCACGCCGTGCTGGTCGCCGACCTCGCGGTCGCAGGCCGCGCCGTCGAGCTGGATTGCGGCATCGATTTCGGAATTTGGCCGCCATGGCTTTTGCACGTCCTGCCAGACATCGCGGTAGGTTTGCGCGTGCGCCGCCGTGCTGGCGAACAACATCGCGATCATGATCATGCGTTTCATGGTTCAGCCTCCTGCTGGCCATTGGTGGCCGCCGATCAGGGAGCGGGTTCAGACGCGCCGGATTACAAATGCGACAGGAGCGCCGCACTCGCGCATCGCCACGCGTCCGACGGATACCGCGCGCAGGCGAAGCGCGCGACTATCTCGATCGTGAAGGATATCCCGAACGACGCCTTCGCTTGCTTCATCGCTCCCAAGGGTTGGCGCATTCCGCTTGCGAAACTTCAGCCGTTGCTCGCCAGCTCGAAGTCGGATGTGACGTTCAATGTCATGTTCGAGTTCATGCTAAAAAAAATCCCGCGACACTCGTGGTGCATCTCACTGTCACATTGTGAATCGCCACAATTGATTCGATGTCGGACCATTGCTGACGTCGCGATGTTGCATTTCATCAACAGGTCGCGCTGAAATGTGCGTTGTGCGGCATCGCTCAGGAACAAACCGCGGCTCGATGTGTTTGCGCGGAGTTATCCGTAGCGCAATCTGCACAGGAGTGATGAATGGCAGGAGTTTTCGACGTCCAGGGATTTGGCGTCCTCTCGAACTTCAACGGCGAGCTTGTCAGCAAAACCGCGGATTCGGTCATGCAAGAAGTTGCAGACACCGGTTCCAATTCGCTGGAGTTGGCGCCGCGCATTTTTACGTCAACCCGAACGTCAAACAACGTCCTCAACGTCCCTGAAAAGACGGAGAGCGATGCGAACATCACCAAGGCCGTCGCCGATGCTCACGCGCACGGGCTCTCGGTCTTGCTCAAGCCGATGCTGTCGGGGCTGGACGGAACCGTGGCGTCGAATCTCGCACCGTCCGATGTCGGCGCGTTTTTTGCCTCCTACAAAACGCAAATCGTCGATTTCGCCCGCGTCGCGCAGGAGTCGCATGCCGATTTACTCTCGATCGGGAACGAACTGAGCGGACTGACGGGCCCGCAATATCTCAACGATTGGACCGACATTATTCATGCGGTCCGCGAAGTTTATCACGGTCCCATTACGTATGCGGCGGCGACCGATGAAGCCAATCATGTGAGCTTCTGGAATCAGGTCGACGAAATCGGTGTCAATGCCTATCCGCCGTTGACCACCAAGTCGGATCCGACGGTCGCTCAGATGGAACATGCGTGGAACAGCGTATCGGCTGATCCTTTTTGGTCAAACGCGATGAATCATAAGTCGCCGGTTGACTTTTTCCATTCGCTTTCGACCGAGTTCGGAAAGCAGGTGCTTTTCACCGAGGTCGGCTACGCCAGCGTCACCGGAACCAATACTGATCCCGGTAACCCGAGCAGTCACACCCCGGACGCGCAAGCGCAGGCCAACGCGTTCAATGCCTTCTTTCATGTGATGAGTTCGGAAGGCGGAAGTTGGTTCAAGGGCGCCGAAATCTGGCAATGGGATGGGCAGAACGTCGTTTCGCCCACCAGCTATTCGCCGATGGGCAAGCCGGCCCAGTCGCTCATCGCCGACTGGTTCTCGGGCCACGCTCAGGCGCCGGCCGCGACCATCCACGGGTCACCGACCGCTGACTTGATCGACAGCGGCAACGGAAATGATTCGATTACGGGCGGCCTCGGCAATGACATCATCAAAGGGGGCGCCGGAAACGACGTCATCCAGGGAGGTCCCGATGCCATCACCAAACTTGCGGATACGACCGTCACGGTGACGGGCTTCGGCTCCGTCGTCAACGGCGAAGGACCGAAGATGAACCTCCTGGTGAACGGTAAGCAGGTCGGCAATACCGTTGAATTCCACAGCGCAGACGATTCGACGGGCTACCAGAGCTTCACGTTTCAGTTTCACAATCCGGACAAGGTATCGAGCCTGGATCTTTCGTTCGTCAACGACTTCGCCAATGCGCAGGGCGACCGCAATCTCTCCATCGAAGGCATCACCGTCAACGGCAAGCAGCTTTCTCCGGCGGACGCGACCAATCACAGCGCGCCGGGCACATGGCAGCTCGATAGCAACGGGTCCATTCACTATGACATGAGCGGCCGTCAGGATCTGTTTTCCGGCTCGACCGCCGACAACGACACCATCGTCGGCGGCGCCGGCAATGATTTCATGAGAGGCGGCGCCGGCAGCGACACCTTTGTGTTTGCACCGAACTTCGGAAAGGACGTCATTGCCGATTTTCAAGGCCCAGGCACGAGCCACGACACCATCCAATTCGATCACAGCGTGTTTGCCAACTTCAACGCGTTGGCGCAGCATATGGCCCAGGTCGGCAGCAGCGTGTTCATCACAGCGGATGCGCACGATGTGGTCCAACTTCAGAATACGACTTTGGCCCATCTTAATTCCAGCGACTTCCACTTCGTCTGAAGCGAGCGCGAAGATGAAGATAATGCGCCAACAGTCCTGACGGCATCCTTCACAAGGCTGGTCGATACTGCATGCCCCGCTTTGGCGGGGCATGCTCGTTGATGAACGCAAGGCGATTGCCGATCCGAGTCGGTCCTACGTCAACATTGACAGAAACTTTCGAAACACTTGGCGTCAGACTTGTGCGCGCTGACAACCCCAGACAAACATTTGTCGGAATCACACGTGATCGTCACCGTCAGGGCGACAATTCACCAAATGTAGGCGCGCATTCCGAAGCCTCTGTTCGGGATGGCTCCAATTCCGGCGGCCGCGGCACAAGCCCGGTGCTGTGTCTCCATCGATGAGCGGTCGCATCAATTCTCGAAAGTCGAATCAATGACTTCGGGACAAACGGGGAAATGCGCCAATGCTCTTCCAAGGCGAAGAATATCTCATCAATTCCACCACGGCCGGTAATCAAAGCCACCCGACACAGACCGTTCTCGGGAACGGCGACATTCTGGTTGCGTGGCAATCGCAAGAGAACTCCGACCATCCCACTGAGGTTCGCGTGCAAATCCTGAATCCCGATGGCAACGTCAGTTCGCCCGATTTCATCGTCAATACGACGGCGGAATCCCAGAATGCGGTGACGGCAACGACGTTGCCGAACGGCGATGCGCTGGTGACATGGTCGTCGACCAATCTGACCACGGGAGAAAACGATGTTTTCGCGCGTGTCGTCGATGCGGAGGGACATCTCGGGCCTCAGTTCGTCGTCAATTCGTCCGTCATCAATAGCGAGCAGTCCCAGAGCGGAGTATCCGCCGCCACCTTGGCCGACGGCGATGTCATGGTTCTGTCGTCCACCGTCAGTGCCGACGCCGAGGGTGGGCGGGAAATTGCCGGCCATCTTCTCGGCGCCGACGGAAGCCCGGTCGGATCCGGATTCATCATCGACTCCACGTTTTCGGACGACCAATTTGACCCGGCGGTCACCGCGATGCCCGACGGCCGCGCCTTCGTGACCTGGGTCGTGCAGAATCACGGCAGCGGCACGATGTATGGCCAGATTGTGAATCCGGACGGCAGCGCGGACGCGCCGCATTTCCAGATCAGCCCGCCGGCCGGCGGCTTCAACGCGGACCCCACGGCGCTCAGCAACGACAATGTGCTCGTGACGTGGGACGAGAATGACGGAATTCATGGACAGATAGTCGGTTCCGACGGCGCGGCGGTCGGATCGAACTTCCTGATCAGCGGCGAGGGCGCGCTTGAATCCGTGACTGCGCTTGCCGACGGACGGGCCGTGGCCGTCTGGTGGGAGGCGTCCGATGGTTCGCACGGCGACGGCATCTATGCGCGCGTCATCAATGCTGACGGCACCATGAGCAATCCGGAGTTTGTCGTCAATTCGGCGACCGACCGCAGCGAAATCAGCCCGCACGTGACGGAGCTTCCCAATGGCGAAATCTTTGTGACGTGGACCTCGACTGGCGCAAACCTCGACGAGGACATCCATGGCCGGCTGCTGACGCTCGACCACACCGTCAGCGGAACGCCTGGTAACGATGCGCTCCACGGCAGCGCCGGAAGTGATGAAATCTATGGGGCCGCGGGAAACGATGCTCTGACCGGCGGCGCCGGAGACGATATCTTGTCCGGCGGTTCGGGCCACAATTTCCTCTGGGGTAACGCGGGCAACGACACGTTCCTTGGCGGCTCGGGAGCCGACACCTTCGCCGGCGGCGCCGGGAAAGATACGGTCAGTTATGAACTGTCCCACACCGGTGTGAAGGTTGATCTAGCGACCAACACGGCAAGCGGCGGTGATGCCGCCGGAGATTCATTCAATTCGATCGAAAACATCACCGGCAGCGCACATAAGGACACCCTGACCGGGGACGCCGCCGCAAACCACCTCATCGGCGGAGCAGGCAATGATGCCCTGACCGGGAACGATGGCGACGATCTGCTTCAGGGCGGCTCCGGTAACGACGAGATCTGGGGCAACCGTGGCAATGACACGCTTGCCGGGGGATCCGGCGCCGACATCCTCTCCGGCGGTGCCGGAATTGACACGGCCGACTACGCCACGTCGCAAAGCGCGGTGACCGTCAATCTGGCGCTTGGCACCGGAAGCGGTGGCGACGCTTCCGGCGATAAGCTCTCCTCGATCGAGAACCTGACCGGGAGCGCTTTCAACGATCAACTGACCGGCAGCAATGGGGACAACCAGCTCTCGGGCGGTGCCGGAAACGATGTCCTGATGGGAGGGCTGGGGAAAGATATTTTCATGGGCGGCGACGGCGCCGACACATTTGTCTTCAAGTCGCTTCAGGACAGCGCGCCCGGACACGAAGACCAGATCGTCGACTTCACGAGCGCTCAAGGCGACCACATCGATCTCTCAGGCATCGATGCCAACACGAAAGTCGCCGGCGACCAAGCCTTTGGTTATATCGGCAGCGCTGCATTCAGCGACGTCGCCGGCCAATTGCGCTTCGCCGACCATTTTCTCGAAGGGGACGTCAATGGCGACGGAACCGCCGACTTTCGCATTCATGTCAACGTCGCAAGCCTGACGCATAGCGACTTTGTTCTGTAATGCCAGAACACGGACGAAGGGCTGGCGCCATTAGCGGCGGGGGATGGTCGCCAAGTCCGGCGCCCGTCTCACTTCCGAGCAGGCACCGGATCGGTACGGCCATTTTCGGTACTGGGTCAGTTTGTTATGTCAGGATTGTTCCCTGGAAAACGGACTGTCCAGGGCGCATATTTGATGGATGTCCGATCAGCGACCAACTTTCGTGGCGCGGAAAAACCCCGGATCGGGCTGGGGTGTCGATATTCTGTGGCCCGACGGGGAAACTGAAGCAATCAAGGGCTTCATTACCGAGCATGATGCGACCAAGTGGATTGATGAGCACTCTAGGCGTGGCCGGCAAATGCGCCAACAGCGCGCACCGCGTCATAGCCGGGTAGCACTCCCTAATTCCGGACCTCAATATCTTGCGCGATTGCCGGCGCGCCCGGACCGCGCTTCAATGGCGCATGCCCGAACTTATCCGTCGCCGGTATCTCAGCCACCGCCAGGGGCAACATTTCATCCGTAGCTCAATTTGCTTGCGAGCTGGCTGAACAATGGATGATCAGTGGTTCTTCAGCAAATTGAACAGATGCTCGTCGCTTTCGAGCGCAACTGGCAGTTTTTCCTCGATCAGGTCGAGCCAGGCTCTGGTCGTGGCTGCGACGAATTGCCGGGATGGCATCAATGCAAAAACGCCGAAATGCTCTGCGTGCCAGTTCGGGAGCACTTTGACGAGGGACCCTTCCTTTAGTGCGTCGATGATTGCGTACGAGGGAACCAGCGCAATTCCCTGTCCCTGCGTAGCCGCATACACCAGGGGCTCGGGCGAATCGGCGATGAGCCGGCCTTCCGCCCGCAGTGCGTAACTGGATCGACCGTCGGTGAGCTCCCACCGTTGAGAGATCGATGCGTTTACGACGGCGAGGCAACGGTGACTAACCAGGTCCGCCGGTTGGATTGGTTCGCCCTGTCGTTCCAAATAGTCCGGACTTGCGCACATATGCAGACAGAGTGCGCCGACCCGCTTCGCAATGAGCGAAGAGGAACTTAGCTTCCGGGCAACGAATATCCCGACATCGATGCCCTCACCCAAGAGGTCAGGGGTATCTTGTCGGGTGAAATATTCAACCTGCGCCTTAGGATGTCGCTGGAGATAGTCGGATATCAGTGGCACCACGTAGCGCCTGCCGAAACCGGCTATGCACATCACCCGTAGATTTCCGACCGGCTGGGCGGCGCTTCCTGCGGCCTCTCCTTCGGCTTCGGCAACAAGGTCAAGGACTTTACGACATTTGAGCAAGTAATTTTCGCCGGCTGCCGTCAACATTAGATTACGCGAATTGCGTTGTATGAGCTTCGTTTGGAGACGCCGTTCCAATCCGGTCATCATTCTCGAAATTTGTGCTGTTGTCAGGTTCGATTGGACCGCCGCCGCGGTCATGCTTCGCGCACCGGCGACGCGAACGAACAGCCTCATTGCATGGAACAGACCAGTTTCCAGATTTTTGCGCAAGATGGAAGAACTTTGCACTCCGGTTTGATCAGAACGCTAGCGAATAATCCCGCGGGCGAACTCAGCAAACACACTCAGCATCTGAAACAACGCCCTGCCTGCGGTCGTCGAGGTATCGAGCCTCTGCAGACGGAGGATACCGGTGCCCACGTTTCCGGATCGTGCTCAAGTCGCAGGCAAACGAATTAATTTCGTCCGTAGGACGGGTGATTGCAAACGAACGTTCTCCCTTAATAGCATGACCGACTGCGTAATTGAGGCTCGAACTCGTTACTCTTTTCGTAAGACAGCCTTTCGCGCAACACCAGTGGGAAGGCGATGCAGCTGTGACTAGCTGTCTCCTCTAAGAGTTTGTTGGAGGCAGTGGCCATGGCCACGCGAACCCGCCGATGAAATATGTGAAGCAGCAGCGCTCAACGCCCGGGATTCGATCCGCAAGGACGCCTGCGCGCAAGGCGCATCAACGATTGGCATACACACTTGCTCATTTCTCCAAGCCGCATGCCGCATCTACGGTCGGAGGGGTTTTCGCCGATGTTACGAATATGATCTGCCCGCATCGAAGGCTTGGGATATCCAGGTGAGCCCGGGAGATTTTGACATCATCGCCTACCGGCTGGATCTAACCTCCCGACCTGTTAGCGACGTTTGCGATCGGTTTGAACCGCCGAAAGTTCCTGATGCATTGACGCGTATTCCTTCGAAGTTGCGTCCTAAAAGGTCAAACGATGATCTTGAATAACGGCCATATCATCGTTGCTGATGATGACATCGCGTTGCGACAGATGCTGACCAGGTACTTGGAAGATCATAATGTATCGACCAAGTCCGCATCTAACAGAGCCGAGTTGATCCGCCAGATTAAAGGAACTCATCCTAGCCTGATCATTCTGGATCTGCAGCTCGGTCAGGATGATGGCCTGGATCTCTTGAGAGAAATTCGCACTGATTCGGACGTTGCGATAATCATCACGACTGGTCATCGCCGGAACGAAATTGATCGCATCGTAGGCCTCGAACTTGGTGCGGACGATTACATCGTTAAGCCCTTCAGCGTCAGAGAATTGCTTGCGCGCATCCGGGCCGTGTTGCGGCGACGCGAGATTGGACGAGCCGCGCGAGGCCGTGATCCGGAGCGAGGCGGGTACAAATTCCATGGTTGGCGACTTGAGCGTCGTGACCGAAAACTCGTGGCCCCCAATGAGGCACTGGTCTCGCTGAGCAAGCGCGAGTATGCCTTGCTCCTAGCCTTTCTCGAAGCGCCCCAACGGCCTCTCACGCGGGAGCATTTGTTGCAGGCAACGCGGATTCATGAAGACGTGTACGATCGGAGCATTGATTGTCAAATCCTACGGCTGCGACGCAAACTGGAAATTGACGCGAGGGAACCGCGCGTCATCCTGACCGAGCGGGGCGTCGGTTACGTTTTCGCGGTGCCGGTCGAACCGTTCTAGAACCGAGGGAGGCAAAGGGAAAACGGGCAGTTCGTCGGTAATTAGGATAGATGCGACTCCATCGGCGTTCGCTTGTCATTATGCCGTTTATGAAAGGCGCCGCGCATCCTCGGCGTAGCTATCGAGATGGTGAAATCTGCGCGCGATCATTTGAGACGGCTGGCAATCACCGGCGCTACAAGCAGTCACTGGTGCCATAACACGTCTTAGGTCGAGCGGTGACGCAGGACGTGGAAACTAAAAGATCCCTTGAGTGGGTGACCGAGAGAAGAGGCCAAGATATGAGATATGTTCGACTTGCTCCGCTGCTTCTGGTGCTTCAATTCGCGTCGCCGGCGCTTGGTGGCGCCGCGCTTGATGCGGTCCGAACGCGAGGGGTGTTGCTTGTCGGCACGACAGGTGATTACAAGCCGTTCAGTTTTCGCAATTCGGATGGCAGTTACGTAGGCGCAGATATTGTCATGGCACGACATCTCGCTGATGAATTGAAGGTAAAGGTCGAATTCGTGCCGACCACTTGGAGCACGCTCTTGCCGGACTTCGTCGCAGGCAGATTTGATGTCGCAATGGGTGGAGTGTCGATTCTGCCAGAGCGTGCTGCCCAGGGGGAATTTTCCTCAGCTGTCAACATGGATGGCAAGCGTCCGATCGTCCGTTGTTCTGACAAGGAGCGCTTCACCGACGTTGCGGCAATTGATCAGCCAAACGTTCGCGTGGTTGAACCTCCTGGGGCATCGAACGAAGCGTTTGCTCGGAGCAGTCTGTCCCATGCGCAGCTGACTATCCATAATGACAACACCACAATTTTTGAAGAGATCATCGCTGGAAGGGCTGATGTTATGGTGACGGACGGTATTGAAGTGGATCACCAAGTCTACCTTCACCCGGAGCTCTGTTCCGCGAATGTCAAGGCACCGTTTTCGAACGTAGCTAAAGCTTATTTGTTGCCCAAAGATGCCGAATTCGTGAAGGTCGTTAACAATTGGATTGCCAAAGAAAAGTCGACGGGTGATTGGCAGCAAACGCTGGATAATGCGCTTCATCAAAGGTAGAACGGCGCTGTTGGAGAGCGTCGCGTGATTGTTCGGAGCTCTATAGGCCGATGCGACTATCTGCGCTTGCTTTTCGCGAGATCTCGGAGGCTCAATGCGAGTCAAGATAGCCATTGCAATTTCGGTCGCGCTCCTTGCTACCGCAACCAGCCGAGCAGAAAACAATAATGCTTGCACAGCGAAAGCAACCGCAACGTTGCCTCACATCGTTGGGCTTGTGATCAGAAAATCACGGACCCGTCCTGTTCCAGCGGCGATCTTGGCAACGTGGCAGGGCCAAAGCAGACCGATCATCGTGGATGTGGATACCGTCGTCGAGGGGGAGCAGGAGACCTACTCGTTCATGTGTGTGCTGACGAAAGGGACCGCGCATGTGCGCCGCGTCATGAACTAGCGAAGCCGCTCGCCAACAGGAGAAGCTGAAGCAACCGGAGATCGTGGACATGAACGGAAATCGCTACTACGGGGTTCGCGTCGAGGGAGCAAAATACGGTGTGGGCTTTGGCTCTGCCCTCGCTATCGCGATATCCTACACAACCAACCATTCGATACTCTGGGCAATCATCCACGGCATTTTGGGCTGGCTATATGTGATTTACTACGCCCTGTTTCGATCATAACCAGCGCACCTTCGCGACCCGTAACAGGACCCGGACGCTGACCCGGAGGCCGCAGCACGCAAGCTTCTCGAAATCGCCAGCACCGTCGAAGCCGGCCAGGACGGCCTGATCCTGATTGAGCTGATCAATGGGCCGTTTCTGTCTGATCTAAAGGGACGAACGCCAGTAGGTCAGTTTGATTGTGGCAGGATTGTTAACTGGAAAACGGGCATTCCGAAGCGCATATAGGGGCATGTCAGAACCTTCTGTTCATCGATCCTGTAAGTGCGGCGCGGTCTATGATCGCAGCGAGCACATCGTCGAGGCGCGCGAGATCAGTAGCTTTGAATGCGCCGTGTGCGGCGCGACCATCGAGAATTGGAACTCTGCTTGGGTTCCTCGATATCGGTTCATTGCCTGTCCAGCCAGAGATCCGAACGACTGACCGGGGTTGGGTCAAGTTGAATTATGACAGGATTGCTCACTGGAAAACGGACTGTCCGGGGCGCATACTTGATGGATGTCCGAGCAGCGACCAACTTTCGTGGCGCGGAAAAATCCCGGATCGGGCTGGGGTGTCGATATTCTTTGGCCCGACGGAGAAACGGAAGTGATCAAGGGCTTCATCACCGAGCATGACGCGACCAAGTGGATTGATGAGCACTCCAGGGCGTGGCAGGGAAATACCAATGACAACTCAGCCCAAACGCCCTAGGGGCCGGTGAATTCAGTTCGATTGAGGCAGCGTGCGGGGTTGGAAAACTGGTGATTCTGGGCGCATATTTTGTGCATGACTGAAACGCCTACGTTTCATCCCAAATTGAATAAGAGCGGCAGCTGGTTCGTCGCGGTAACGACCGGCTTCGGCCCGGAATCCCACATTGGCGATTTTCCTACTGAGGAAGAGGCGCAGCAGTGGATTTTGACCAAATCGAAATACTGGCCCGGCAAGCCGGATGCGCCAAAGTGACCCCCCAACGCCCGAGAGGGCCAACCGTCTCGCCAAATCGATGATCGACATTGCGACGGTGAGAGAAGCGGATCGCGATCCCGTCCGACGACGCCCGCCAACAGGATACTGGCCGAATTAGATCATTCGTAGATTCAAGACGGGCGCTGAAATGCATAACGCCACCAAGCGAATAATGCTCAGGGGCGTTGGTTTGGGTCCGGACCGCGCAATCTCCTGTGATGGTCTGTCAGCGCGAGCGCGGCAAATCGCACAGGAGGAACGATTTTTGCGAAAAAGCGCTGGGTTGCTTTAATTTCAAGGGAAGGTTTGGCCTTGTTCAGCTTTCGGTGTGCGAGCGGCGATCATGGCTTCGATGTCTTTCGCCATAGCGCGAAGATGGACGGCCATTGAGCAAATCAGCTCCGAGAAGGAGGAAATTCGCCCGGATCGACGAACTCATCATCAGTGGCTTCGCCGTCCAGTTCGACAAGGTAGACCAGCATCAGCCCGTCCGACGGCCCACCGTTATCCTTGGCCTCAGCAAACAGGGCGATCTCGCCGGGCACTGCCACTCGCGCTCGGAGCTTGGCCTTTCCATCCCACACCGGAACGCCATCTGACTTCGCCTCTGCCAGGTCACCCATCAGCCATTGTTCGTGGCATAGCTCACGCGCCTCGCGAAGACTCTGTGCCTCGAACACGAGCGTCGGTGTGTCGCCGATTTCTATCGTGAAAATTGAAGGCAGCATGATTGCGATCATTTGCCCTTTGCCTTCGGCCGATCAACCCGCGCCTCGCGAAATTCCTCTGGGCCTTTAAGAAGGCGGCGCTGTCGCTGCGCTCGTTCTTCTGGCGGTGCCGATGCGTCGGCGATCTTTTCAATCGCGTTTGTGGCGAGTTCCTGGGCGCGCAACTTCCGGCCGGGATTGCTCCCTGGTCTCCCAGAGCTCTTGATCGTCAGGCCCAACTCGATCAAGCGACGGATTGCCTCGGAGCGGTTGGCGTCGTGTTTCTCGGCCCACTTGTCGACAGCGGCAGTGAGCACTGCGGGCAATCGCACAGCGCTGACTGGATCGCGCCCGGTAGCGGGCCGGCCTCGCTTTTTTTGGCTTACCTTAATTAACCTTGCCATAAAATATGGTTTACGAAAATATCGGGCCGAGGGGAAGCTGCAACTCCACCTCGGCTCTATAGGTCGAATGGTGCGACCGCATCTTGCCGTGCTCCGGTGTGGTGTGTGATGACCAATTTACGGTCCTCACGCGCTGCGCGTCACTTCTGCGCGATGCACCCTCAAGAGGCGGTCGTCGGCGCTGCCGTAACGACGCATCCACGTTGCCCAAGTGTGACGGAAACAAATCCGAGCCGATAGTCTTCCGGCTTCTTCCATCTTGTCGGCCGGCGCTTGGGACACTCAAGCTCACAAACAGCCATCGTGGCGCGCACGAGCATAGGTTTGAAGTGCCCGCCGTCACGCCAGCGAAAAAGGCCCTTGCGACTGCCGATCTCCTTGAGGTGGTTCCAAGCCGCACCGCCAGATCCTCCCTCAACTTCAGCGTGCGAGAGTTTCTAGAGTGTCCGCGGAAGGTTCATATTGCATTTGCATGAGCACAGACAGGATAGGCAAGTTTTTTGAGATGGCAAAGGAATGCCGCCGAAGAGGGAGCGGGCGGTCGGCCCACTCGACAAGGAGGCATGGCTGCGGGCCGCTGCCGAATGGCATAAGCTCGCTGAGTATGCTGAGCGGCGAGCCGGAAAGTACAAGTAATTCTGCGCCTATCTGGGTGGGTTCAAGCCGGGCGATCGTAGCCACTCGCTGATGTGAGAGCCGGTTTCAGCCTGGCGGGCTCTTCTGATCAACCGGTCTCGCTCAACTCCTGGCGGGGTGCCTCGCGCTTCCTTCCGAAGGCGCTGGGCTTGTTCGGATAGACGCTGTTCAAGAGGTTGAACCTGTTGGAAACGGTGACGCTGCTGCATGGCGCACTCCATGCCGTTAGAAGAGGGCGGGAGCGCAACTGGCGTTCTCGTCACCGATGACTGCCACAGGACGGTGCGGTGATGGTCGAAGCTTGCGCCCAAACATACCGCGGCGCGAGTCATTTATAGACAAGAATGCTGGGAATAAATCAGGCCAGAAGGTCGCGCTTAGTTGCTAGCCCGTCTTATTCGCCAGAGGGCACCTGAGAGGCTGGCGAGCGTGGTGTAAAGCGCTGATGCGGCGTAGGATTCGGTTGCGAAGCCAACCCCATCACCTTCAGCCGCGAACGCCACGCCCGCCATGACCGATGATACGATTCTGCCATTCTCGTTTCCAGCCGTTCACGCCAAGAAAGTCACAGCTGCCTTTGATGGTGGGCGCCTAACCTCGAATGGGGGCGTGATGCTTCTGGCGATGGCCGAGCGGCGTCTCGGTTTGGCCGACAATTTGGCCCGGGTGTTCCCGGATCGGCGCGATCCGACGCGGGTCGTGCACAGCCTTGTCGATATGTTCCGCGCTCGCATGTTCGCGATCTGCTGCGGCTACGAGGACGCCGACGACCTCGATCATCTGCGGTCCGATCCGGCGTTCAAGCTCGCCTGCGGTCGCCTGCCGGACACGGGCCGGGATTTGTGTTCCCAACCGACGCTGTCGCGGCTGGAGAATTCGCCGCGACTGCGCGACGTGATCCGCCTGACCTACACCTTGGTCGACGCATGGATGGATAGCTATCCGTGCGAGCCCGCATCCATCACCCTGGACATCGACGACACCTGCGATGTCGTCCACGGCCATCAGCAGCTCTCGCTGTTCAACGCTCATTATGACGAACGCTGCTTCCTGCCGATCCACGTCTATGACACGGAGACGAGCCGGCCCGTGGCGGTCGTCCTGCGGCCCGGCAAGACGCCGGGCGGCGTCGAGGTGCGTGCCCATCTTCGACGCCTGGTACGGCACATCCGCACGCGATGGCACAAGACGCGAATTACGTTCCGTGGCGACGGGCACTATGCTCGGCCGGAGGCGATGACGTGGTGCGAGGTCCGGTACCAAGCCTCTCGCCAGAGACATCCGCACGCGACGCGCATCGAGATTCTGCGCGGCTATACCGAGCGCGCCACAAGGCAAGTCCTGGGAGCGATCGGCGCTCGCCCATGTCGTCTCGGCCCGCAGACGGCCATTGGTGCACGCGCGGACGAAGCCATCCGATCCAGGCTTTGGCGGCGTGTCGCAGGCGTCCGTCGCAATCCGCTCAGTCGGCCGCGCCTTCGTTCCGGCCAGAGCCGCGATCTGCACGCGGCACGCTGCCTGTCCTCTCGGTCCCGCAAGGCACATGGCCGTCGGCACCGAAGCGTAATTGCCGCTCATTCAGATGGCTGTCGACCCGCGGCGAATGCGACTCTCCCGAACAGCATCTCTCGGCGAATACGGACGCGGCTGACGTCGTCCACGACAGCCGCGCCAAAAAATGACCAGCCTCTTCAAAATAGGACGCGTTGGGGCAGGCTCACCTTCGATCAGTCTTTTCAGGGAGCGCGCGATCTGCCGTTTTTGATTGCGCTCGGCTCCGGGCGGCAGCGCACGGGCTTCTCGGACAAACTCTACCCGGGCTAGTGCCAAATTATCGATGATATCGAAAAAATGTGAGTGCTGGCGCATGGCGGCTCTCTCGCTTGGGCGGGAGCTTTACCGAACTCTCAGTCACCGATAGCAGCCGAAAGGCGGCGCGGTGATCGTGATACTAGATTCCCTTTAGGTTCTGTAGCCTATTCAATTTCGAGTGCAGCATTAACTGTTCATGTGTTCGATTGATAAGATTCATCACGGGAGTGCCCCAACGTCCGCTGCGGCTCGCGAGAATTTCGCCGAGCTTGATTGTAGTCATCGAACTTGCCTTCTAGTCCTTGATGGGGCTGCAACCTTAGCCCGTTTCTTTAACCTCGGGCAGCTGATCTCGGCGTTTTCCGGCCTATGCAAAAAGTTGCGGCCAGCTTTTGGGGGAAAGCTGGCCGCGCGCGAACCGGTCTGGGACGGGGAGGGGTGGGGATGTGACCGGGCCGCGTGTCCTGTTCGTTTCCTGTCGTTGTCAGCGTGCGCTCGCGGTGGCGACCGCGGGGCGGGTATCGCCGAGCGAGACCCACTGGTTCGGATCGCTCTGCGACTGGCGTTTGACGAAGCGGTAGCCGGTTTCGGTCCAGGCCACGACGTTCTCATTCTGGTTATCGAGGATGAACTCACCCCGATCGGTCTTCACCGTCAGCACCGCGTGGCCTTCGTTCTTCTTGTCGCGCACCACCGTGATCAGCAGCGCTTCGCGCGGCCAGCCAGCGTCGATCAGCATCTTGCGCTTCATCAGCACGTAGTCTTCGCAATCGCCGTAGCCGTCCGATGGTAATGACCACTTTTCGACTACGCCCCAATGATCCATGTCGGTCATCGGCTTGACGTTCTCATTGACCCACTGGTTGACCTTCAGCAGATCGCGCCAGGCGGTCTGCGACATCACGATATCGCGCGGCTGCGACGCCGCGCCGGAACACTCGCCGGGAGTGTCCGCGCAGAATTCGACCCAACCGATCGGCGCGCGTGTGCTCTCACCGAGGCTCGCATACAGAACCCGTTCGTCGGCATGCGCCGACATACTTGTAACCAACAGGATGGCGGCGAGTGCCAATCCCTTCCCCTGTCCCGTGATACCAAACATTGTGGCCCCCGTTTCTTGTTGGGACCACCTGTCGCATAAAGGTTTTGCGGTGCGGCTAAGTCAGCCAAGTACAATTTAGGCGAATGCAAGTAAAATGCGCCGTTCATTCGAGCTTTACTTGAATCGAATTCGCTTAAAATTTTAAACAACCGCCATTGATTCAAATTTTACGCATTAACGCGCTATCGCCCGTCGATGCTGCGCTTGCACCGGCAAAAGTGCGGCGCGTTAACCTGCGGCGGCGCGCACTTGTCGGGTCGCAGCGGTAAATGGCGACGCCCAATTGCAGCCTTGATGCTCGTGAAAACCAACGGTGCGGCGCGCGGCGCTTTACGCGGCGCTAACGCTGTCCGCGTTCACACGAATTCGTGCGCTTTACGGCGCGCTTGGCAAAGCCGCCAGGCCGGGCCTGCATGCGGTCAAAAGGGAGATGGTCATGAAACGATTGGTTCGGGGTTCGCTGGCGCTGCTTTGCATCGCGATCGGCGCGGCGGCGCAGGCGCAAACGCCAGACAACGCCAAGATTGCCAAGATCAATCCCACCGATCCGCAGCCGACCTGTCCGATGTGTCCCGGGACCTACGTCCCCTCAGCCGAACTCGAGGCCTATACCAAGAAGGCGGTGGCGGAAAAGCTGCTGGATCAGCAGGTGCGCGACGTCGATATCGGCAAGGCCCATATCGGCATCGGCATGGTGCACCGCGGTAAGCTGGACAAGCCGGCCCCGGACTCCGTCGCCGAGCACGACCAGATCAGCGAGGTCTATCATATCGTGTCGGGCACAGGAACGCTGGTCTTGGGACCCGACATCGTCAACCGGCAGCGGCGCCCGGCGACCATGCGCACGGTGATCGAGTTCAATGGTCCCGGCAATAACGGCTCCGAGGTGCGCAACGGCGTCACCTATCAGCTCAAGGCCGGTGACGTTGTCGTGATCCCCGCCGGCACCGGGCACTGGTTCACCAAGATCGATGACCACCTCGATTACCTGATGGTGCGGATTGATCCCGACAAGGTCTCGCCGCTCAAGAGCGAGGCGCAGTCGCAGGATTACCTGTCGAAGCCGGCCCCGCGCGGCGAGTGAACGGAGCATGACGCGGCCCCGCTGGGCCGCGTCAGCGCAAAGTGGAGACCGGCGTTCCCTCGCGACAAACGCGAAGCGTTTGCGCGGGGATCATGCTTAATAAGGAAAACTGGCGACGAGCGTGCTTCAACGTAGTTGAAGCGTGCTCTAGCCCAGCGCTATCGCGAGGTGACGTTGTTCTCGAGCGTTTCGAGATTCTGCTCGTGGATGAACTCGAGCGCGAAGCCCTCTTCGAGATTGCGCACCACGCGGGCCTGGACCCGGCCGAGCAGCACCAGCGATCGCATCGGCGGCCGGTTTTCCGCGGCGATGGCCGCGCCCGACAGCGACATGTCGATGATCCGACAGGTCATCTTGCTGCCGTCTTCGAGCGTGAGCAGCGCGATCGGGTTGCGCGGCACGATGCGGTCGTGGCGGCGATCTTCCGGCAAATTGAGGATGTCGCGGTTGGCGAGCCAGGTGAGCTGGGCGGCGAGCTTGTCGCGCTTGCGCGCGGTGGCGCCGATAGTCATGGCAAAGCCGTTGTCGATGATGCGGGTGATCTTGCCTTCGACCCGGCCGATGTGGTCGAGATAGGCGATCACGCGGTCGCCGACATTGCCGATGCCGGGCGCCAGCAGCGCCAGGCCGCCCGGCGACATATTGATGATCTGGCACGGAAACTCGCGCCGGTCCGGCAGCATGTAACGCCCGAGCAGGTGGACTTTTACGCGTTGAAAGCGCCGCCGCTCTTCGGCGACCGGCAATACTGATTTTTTGTGCACCAAGGCCATTTTCGCCATCCGACAACCGGCTCACCGGTGTCGCCCGACCCTAAGGGTGTCAGGGTTAATGAGCCGTTAGCGCGGTTGCGCGAACAGTGATCAGTCACCCATGCGCGGGTGCGCCACGTCAGCGCGCGTCCGCACAATCCGGTCGAAGCCCCACAGCACCAGCGGGCAGGCTACAAGCACGGCGGCACCGAAATCGAACGCAGCCGCGGCGCTGCCGGTCCATTTGGCGCAGGCGCCGCCGAGCACCGGCCCCAGCATCATCGCGGCATAATAGACGGTGTAGAAGATGCCCATGCCGATCGCGCGGGTCGAAGGCGCCAGCACGCGCGGCGGCAGCGCCATGATCGAACCCGCGGGCAGGCCGCCGACCACGCCGAGCGCAATGACGGCTAAGATCACCGCATTGCTGTGCGGCAGCGCCAGCATCAGCAGCGCGTAGACGATGCTGCCCACAACGATAATGGTTTGCGGCCGCTTGGTGCGATCCGCCAAGAACCCGCCAAGCGGGACCGAGAGCACCGCGAGCCACAGCACGATGCTGATGGTCGATCCCGCCGTTGCCATCGACCAGCCGCGTTCGATCAACAGCGACGGGCCGAAACTGAAGATGGTTGCGAAGCCGACATTGTAGAGTCCCCAGATCAGGCCCGCTGCGATCACTGCAATGCTGGCACGGCGATCCGGCCGTGCCGAAGCCGCGGCGGCGCTCATGACATTCGGTGCCGGCCGGTAGCCCGCCGCAAGCAGCAGGAAGCCGAGTGCGATCAGTGCGGCGACCGCGAGATGGACCGCGCTGACGCCTGCGCTGACGCCGATCAGCGGCAACGTCAGCAGCGAGAGCGCGATGCCGGCCGGCCATGAATTGACGAAGACCGCCATCGCGGTTGCGATCTCTTTGCCCGCGAACCAGTCGGCCACCATCTTAGTCATCTGCACATTGAGCAGCACGCCGCCGGCACCGGCGATCAGCCTTCCTGCGACCTGCACGTTCCATGAATGTGAAAACCAGTCCGGGAGCGCCATCGCAAGGCTGCCGACAAGCATCAACACCAAAGCTGCGAGCACAGTCGCCTTGTCGCCGAACCGTTGCCCGATCGCGCCGCCCGGTAGCGCCAGCGCGATGCCCGGTGTGAAATAGAGGCCGATCAAAAGCCCGATGTCGGCGAGCCCGACGCCGAATTCACGGCCGAGCAGCGGCGCGACCGCGGCGACGCTTTGAAACTGAAAGGCCATGCTGAGGCGGACGGTGAAGAGGACGGCAAGAATGCCCCAGCGATTACGCAATTGCCTGCCCCTCTCGATACTTGCCGCCACAGCCTCAGACAGCATCATCTCCGTGTCAATCGCCGGGGCCCGCCGATGCGACATTGGCATACCGAACGAGTTCACTTACGCTATCGCCGCCGCGCTACCGGCCCAAATCAACAAAGGATGAGGAAAACGTCTTGGAACAGATCCGCGTATGCACCTATGACGGCCCCGGCGCGCAGCCGGTCATCCGCAACGTTCCATGGCCGAAAATTCCCAAGAAGGCCGCGCTGATCAAGGTCGGCGCCTGCGGCGTCTGCGGCACCGATCTGCATATCCTGAAAGGCCATTGGCCGAAGCCGTTGCCGTGGCCGTTCACGCTCGGCCACGAGATCGGCGGCGTGCTGGTCGAGGTCGGCTCGGATTTCAAGGAAGACTTCATGAGCAAGCCGCTCAAGGTCGGATCGAAGGTGATGATCCCGCCGCTGATGCCGTGCGGCCAGTGCTATTATTGCATCCATTATCCCCTGAGCGCCAACAAGTGCCTGACGCCGGTGTATTATGGCCGCTATCTCGGCTTCGACAAGGCGCCGCATCTGTGGGGCGGTTGGGCCGAATATGTCTATGTCGATCTCGAGGAATTGCCGGGCACCAAGATCTACAAATTGCCCGACGACATGTCGCTGCGGCTCGGCGCGCTGTCGGAGCCTTTGACCTCCTGCATCCGCGCTTTCAACCGCGCCACCCGTGCCGGCGGCTTCACCTGGGGCGACACGGTGGTGATCCAAGGCTCGGGCCCGATCGGTATTCTCGCGGTCGCCGCCGCGCAGGAGATGGGGGCAGGGCGCGTGATCTGCGTCGGCGCGCCGGAGAGTCCACGGCTCACTTTAGCGCGCAAGTTCGGCGCCGAAGCTACGGTCGACATTGAGGAAATCACAAGCCCGGAAGCGCGCATCAAGCGCGTGCGCGACATCGTCGGCGGCTTCGGTGCCGACCTCGTGATGGATTGCTCGGGTCATCCGAGCGCCGGCCCCGAAGGCATCGAGATGCTGCGCGACGGCGGCACCTATGTCGAGATGGGCCAGTTCACCGACGCCGGTTCGATTCAGACGTCATGGCATCGCATCTGCACCAAGGACCTCAACGTGCTCGGCTCCTGGGGCTTCACCGGCAACGACCTGCCGCTCGGCGTCGACATGCTCTACCGCACCCGCAACAAATATCCCTGGCTGGAGATGCAGACGATCTATCCGTTCAGCGAACAGGGCATCGGTCAGGCGGTGGCGGATGCGATGGCGATGAAGACAGTGAAGTCGACCATCGTACCGTGGCCGGAATTGGTCGAGTAGGCCAATGAACCAGCAGCCATATCGCAACAGCCGTTTAAGACAAGGCTGGTAATCCACGGGGTAGTCGATCAACAGCGGGGCGGGGGAAGCGCGATGAGCGATTGGGTCCACAATCTGCCGGTGCCGATGATGGCGCTCGTCATCTTCGGCTTCACCTACCTGCTGGCGATCATCATCCTGGTGACGATTTCGGCGCTTGCGACCGAAACGCGGGCCAAAGCCTTTAAGGCGATCTCGCCAGGCATGCTGCCGGTGCTCGGCATCATCTTCGGCCTGTTCGTGGCGTTCACCGCCGCGCAGGTCTGGGCCGATAGCGACCGGGCGGCGGCTTCGGTGAGTCGCGAGGCCAGCGCCTTGCGTGCCGTGACGCTGCTCGCGGCCGGCCTGCCGGCCGAGCAGGAGGCGCGGCTGAACGAACTGATCCGCAGCTATATCGACCAGGCGGCAAAGGTGGAATGGCCGATGATGGCGCGTCAGGAGGCGTCGCTGCGGGCCGCGCCGGCGCCGCTTGCCGATGCGCTGAAACTAGTCGTCTCGATCGCGCCGCAGGGCGCGGGCCAGGAAACCGCGCAGCGTGAAATCGTCGACGCCTTGCAGATCGCGCTCGATGCGCGCCGGCAGCGCATCATCACCAGCCAGGCGGAAGTCAACCCGGTCAAATGGTGGAGCCTGTACCTGCAGGCGATCTGCGAAATGCTAGTGATCGCCCTTGTTCATTGCGACAACCGGCTGACCTCCGGCATCGCATTGGGTTTGTTCGCGTCCGGCGTCGCCGCCTCGGTGCTGCTGATCGCCGCCCACGACCGTCCTTTCACCGGCCAGATTTCCATCGACCCGGGGCCGTTGCTGCAGATCATGGCGGTGGAGGCGGTGAAGCGATGAGGGCGGAGGATGGGTTGATCGCTTTGCGAAACCCATCAGCATCGTGATTGCAGTTGATGGGTATGGCGAAGTTTATCATCGGGCCGGCCAGAGGCTAGACTCGTTGGCTCCGCCCATTCGTGCGCGCTTGCTGGGAGAGAAAATGAAAATCGTCTCGTTGTTGGTTTTTCTGTTCGTGCTGGCCGCGGTCCCGCCTGCTGCTACGGCCGCAGTACCTGCGATCCATAAACCGGGAGCCTGGTGGGGGCACAGCTCGCACCACCATCAGGGAAAGGCCGTTCGACCTCATACCGGACGGCGCAATCTCTCCACCCATCCTGAGCGTCGACGCAGGGCGCATTAATCCGCGAGCGCCCGCGGGCCCCGCGTCAGACCTTGCGGAAGGTCTGCAGTTCTTTGCGGCATGCTTCGCCGAAGTCGCGCAGCGGATCGACATGGCCATCGATCCATCGCGCCCGCACCTCTTCCAGGGTGACGCCCGGCGTGAGATAGGTTTCCATGATGATGCGGTTGACGGCATCGGCGCTCTCGACCACCCGCGCCGAGGATACCAGGCAGATGCGATTGGCGAGTGCGTAGATGCCAATCATCGCCGTCGCGTCGTCGCGCTTGTTCTGCAGCGCATCGGTATAGAGCTTCGCCGCCTCATCGAGAAAGCGGCCGAACAGGGCTTCGCGTTTGTCACGTTCGGCTGCGATACGCCTGCGCCTTGAACTGCGCGTGCTGCGTCGTCCAAGAGGTCGCAAACGGTGTCAGGCCGCCGATCGCCGTTCCGGTGAGCGCCGCCAGGGCCGAAATATACGCCGCATCCGCCGCATCCATCTCGTTTCGCCATTTGACTGCTACGGTTTCGAATTCGGCGTTATAGTGCCTCATTTCTCCAATGGAAACGTCAGTTCCTTCTCGCTCGTGTCCACGACGAACACCGCGAGCAGCTTGGCCGGCTTCATCTTGCTGGCATTGGCGCTGACGCCGTGGCGGTCGCCGGGCATTTCGGAGAAGCTCTCGCCAGCCTTGTAGGTGGTCACGGGTCCGTCGTTGACCTGACTGCGGATCGCTCCCTCCAGAACGGTCGCGTAGATAAAGGCGGATTTCGGATGCGTATGCCCGGCCGAAAAACCGCCCGGGCCATATTCGACGAGCACGCCCTTGATGCTCTTGCCCGGGACGTTCGGCAGTTCGTGCTGGTAGACCAGGCTCACCTCGGCGTTCTTGTCCTTCGTCTCGGCAAGCGCGCTGCCGAACGGTAGGGTAGCGAGGAGCAGCGAGCAGAGCATGCGTTTCATCGGGGCGTGTCCTCCGGCCGTATGGTTCGATCAAGCTGCGGTTCGCGAGCGGCGGAGCCATTCGTCGAGACCGATGTGGCCGAGGCGCGCCTCGCCCAAGGGCACCAGCGAACGCTCTCCGACACGGCCGCCGAAGTATCGTGCCTCGGGGTCGCTTACGACGTCACGCGGGTCGCCGATCGCTTTCAGATAGCGGGCGACGATTGCGTAGAAGGGCGCTCGTTCGGGGCCGGCAATCTCGACGATGCCGTTTCGCGGAGCCGCAACCGCCACATCTGCAACATTGGCAGCAACATCGTCTGACGCGATGGGCTGGAACAGGCCGGGCGAAATCCTGACTACGTTTCCATCTGTAGCTTCAGCAGCGATGTTGCGGAGGAATTCCATGAACTGGGTGGAGCGGATGATGGTGTAGGGTATGCCGGAGGCCTCGATCAGTTTTTCTTGCGCCACTTTGGCGCAGAAGTAGCCGTTCTCCGGCGTGCGGTCGGTTCCGACGATGGATAGCGCAACATGGTGGCGGACGCCCGCTGCTTTCTCCGCCATATGAATGTTGCTGCCGGCGGTCTGAAAGAAATCCAGCACCGCTCGGTCTTCGAATGAGGGCGAGTTGGCGAGGTCGATCACCACCTGTGCACCGGCCAACGCCTCCTTGAGGCCCTCGCCGGTGAAGCTATTGACGCCGTTTTGGGGCGAGGCGGCGATCACTTCGTGGCCGCCCTGGCGCAGAATGGCGACGGTCTTCGAGCCGATCAGGCCGGTGCCGCCGATCACGACGATCTTCATGGCTGATTCTCCCTTGTCGATGACTGGAGATCCTTCTGGGATTGCGCGTGAGAACAAATACATGCGCGCCTTAACGCGCGTGCCCGATTTGCTTGGTCACTCCCGCGGCTAGTCTACACCCGGGCCTGTCCTTGGGAAGGGTGCATGTCGCGCTGACGTTTATCCAAAAGCGGAGGCAGGATGGGTTGCGCCATCTGCGAAACCTCTCAGCTCATCATTGCAATTGAAGAGTAATTGCCGAGTTTATCATCGGGCCCGGCGAAGGGCGGACGCCTAACGCGCTGATGAGAAAACTTCGTGCGCGATGGAACGCTGGCGGTACACGCGCGAGATTGCAGGGCGCGAAGATGTGGCAGCGATGGAAATCTCCAATTCACCAATCAATTTGGACCGGGCCTAGCAGGCTGTTGAAAAAGGCGCTCGCCGCAGACCGGCGACCGTGATTCATTGGCTCCGACGAGATTCGGAGATGGTGCGTGCGCGGCGGCGACAATAGAACGGGCGAGCTGTTCAGCTACGTTGACCTGGAGGCTCGGGTCCGGCGGGATCATCCGCTGCGAGCGATCCGGACGATTGTGAACGAGGCGCTGTCGGCGCTGGAGCGCGAATTTGCCGAGCTCTATTCGCCGATTGGGCGGCCGTCGATCCCGCCGGAGAAGCTGCTGCGGGCGATGCTGTTGCAGGCGTTTTAAGTCCGACGGTGAAATTGCCTTCGGTGCACTGAAGGGCTTTCTCGACGTCCGCTACGGCGCGCGAGAAGGTTCGGCTTGCGCGGAATTTTCATGGGAAGGACACGACGAGAATGACCCCGCCTGCGGTCGCGGTTGGGTTATGATCGGCACTGCGGGCAGGCTCGTTGGCCACTTCTACATACACAATGGCGACGATTCAGGCTTCGTTTGCGAACGCGGCTGAGTTCTTCAACAGCCTGCTAGGTCGTGTACTGAGCGCAAGTAACTAACCGCCGACGAACGTGACCGTCTCGTCGAGCGGGGCGCGGCCCGTACGGGCGTAACTCACCGTGGGGTCCTCGTACCCGATCGACATGCCGCAGAAGAGGATGAGCCCGTCCGAGGGTGACAGGACCTCCGCCACCGTCTCGCGAACCTGCGACCACGCCATCTGCGGGCAACTGTGCAGCCCTTCGGCGCGGAACAGCAGCATGACGGTCTGCAGATACATGCCGACGTCGGCCCATTGGGGCCGGCCCAGGTCGCGGTCGATGTAGCAGAATAGGGCGGCGGGCGCGCCGAAACAGTTCCAGTTGGCGATGGCCGCTCGCTGGCGCGCCTCCCAGTCCTCGCGCACAATGCCGAGCGCGCTGTAGCGCTCCTTGCCGAAGGCGGATCGGCGCTCCCCGTACGGGGACTTCAGCGCGTGCGGGTACATTTCGTACTGCCGCTCGTCCTAGGGGTCGCCGTGGGCCACGCGCTCGACGGCGCACGTCTTGAGTTCGGCCAGCGGCGCGCCGGTCAGCACGTAGATGTTCCACGGCTGGATGTTCGATCCGGACGGCGACCAAGCTGCGGCGGACAGCACGCGCTCAAGCACCTCCCTCGACACTGGCTCGTCTTTGAATCCGCGCACCGCCCGTCGGCTTGTGACTGCCTCATATACGTCCATGATGATCGCCTCCCTAGCGCGGGCCATCCATTTCGTTCAAACGCCATGCGGTCGTCTAGTTCGGCCTGACCCAACAAGCGGTCAGTACTCCCAGGGGCCCGGTACCCAACGAAAGACGTCGCCATCGACCGCCACATGGCAGACGGACGGGAACGACAGGTGAGTGGCCACCAGCGACTCGCGGTTCGCCGCCAGCTCCCGCAAAAGACGGACCCGGACGCGAGCCGCCTCCTCGGGGTCGTGTTCGAAGCCGTTGTACCAGTCGGGGTGCTCGAACCCGACCTGGAACACGGCGTCGCCAGCGAACGTCAGCCGGTCGCTGCCGGATGCCAGGCGGACCACGCTGTGCCCGGGGGTGTGGCCGCCAGTGCGTGTGACGAGCACTCCCGGCGCCACCTCATGCTTCTCCTTGAACGTCCGCAACTGGCTCTGGTACTCGTGCAAGAACCGCTTGGCCGTCCGCCGCAGCGCGTCCGGAAACCCCGGCGGCATGGAGACGTGGGAGAAATCGGGCGCCTCCCAGAACTTGGTTTCGGCGGCCGCCACGTGGATGCGCAGGTCCGGACGCAGCCGGTCCCTCACTCCATCGACGAGCAGCCCGCCAACGTGGTCCATGTGCATGTGGGTGAGCACCACGTCGGTCACGGATGCGAGATCGATGCCGGCGGCCTCCAGTCGCTGGACCGTGTGTCCGGCGCGCGGCAAGTCCGGGAACTCCGCCCCCATCCCAGCGTCGATGAGGATGGTCCGGTCGCCGCTACGCACCACGACCACGTTCAGCGCCCACTCGAGCACTCCGGCGGCAGGAACATATCCTCCAGCCACGCCCTCCGGACGGCCGGGTCAACGTTGTGGCCCAACATCGCGCCTGGCAGCGATAGCACCCCATCGCTGACCACCATGACGTCAATTTTGCCGACCTTCAGCGCGTAGCGCGACGGAACCAACTCGGGCTCCGGTCTACCGTGCATGTATTTCGCGTTGACCTTGTCGGAGCAGTATTTGACCGAAGGCTGTGAGGTGTTGGTCAAGCTCATGTTTGTCTCCTGTTGACCGGCTTACCTTTCGTGTACTTGGGTTGCCGTAGCAGTCACTGTGCGGGCACGAGCGCGGGGGCGCCCTTGTCCTTGATCAAGAGCACCATGAATTTCGCCGGCTGGGTGGCGCTTGCGTTCCGGTCGACGACATGGACGTCATCAGGGCCTTCATAGAAGGACTGTCCTGGTGTCAGTGTCACCTGTTGTCCCCCCTTCAGCTGCATCACGACCGAGCCCTCCAGCACGTAAACAAACGCATGTGCATTGTGTCGGTGGATCGCGCTCGACCCGCCGGGCGCATGCTCGACCGTGATCATCAGAGCTTCCCTGCCGGGACTCTCCGGAATATCCTTAGACATGAGTGGCGTGACCTTAGGCTCCTGAGCCACCGCCGTGTCGGTCATGAGGCAGAGAAGAACCAACGCAACGAGTTTGGTCGTCATAGTCGCCCCTTTCGTTCGTTGCCGGCTGCCTTGTGTCTTCGCATAGGGGCGAATTGGCGAGATTGATCACTACCTCCGCGCCAGCCAGGGCCTCTTTGAGCCCCTCGCCGGTGGGCAAGGCGGCGAGGACCTCGTGGCCGCCCTGGCGCAGAATGGCGACGGTCTTCGAGACGATCAGGCCGGTGCCGCCGATCACAACGATTTTCATGGTTGACCTCCCTTGTCGTTGACTGGAGATCCTGGGATTCGAATAGGCGTGAGAACAAATACATGCGCGCCTCAACGGGTGCGCGCGATTTCCGTGGCCATCCCCGCGCCTAGTTTACACCCGAGCCTGCCCTTGGGAAGGGATGCATTGTCGCGCTGACGTGTATGAAAAGGTGAAGCGTAGGCAGGATGGGTTTCGCCCTTTGCGAAACCTGTCAGCTCATCATTGCAACCTCAATCTTATTGTCTAGCGTAGGACCTCGACGTGTCGCGAGCGTCCGCAATCCTTCAACTCGCGCTCAACCAAGGCGGGCGCGGCGCTCATTGAGTAAGCCAGCGATTGTTCGAGGTTCTGAAAATCGCTGCTAGCCTGACCGCCCAGGGAGGAAGGCGTGAATATCTGGCAGATCGGTTTTGTTGTTCGCTCCGGCGTCTCAGCGCTCGTGGTTGCGTTTCTCCTGGCTTACTCGGCCCACCATGAATGGGGGCTGTCGCGCGCCGAGATTCGAAACGGCGCGTTATTTACGGCAACGCTGGTTGGAGCGCTGCTGGCGATCGAATTTTTTGGCAGCAAGTTTAGGAAGCGGAAGTAGCGGTACCGAACGTTCCTAACAAAATGGGTCGGGCGGGAGGAGCTGCGGTGCGCTTCTTTGTGGCTTTCCTGATCGCGATTTCATGTCGCTATCTTTGGGACGACGAACATAACCGCGGTAAGCTCTTTGACGGTTTACGATATATCGGGCGCGATATGTCGTGCAGTACGGGGTATTAGCGCTTGGACTGGCAGGCCATGCCCCGGCGGATTGCGACGTTATCGCCATTTGGCCCTAGAGTTTTCCATGATATGGCCATTCTTTGGACAAGAATGAACCGAGCGTGGGGGGCTGGTCGACCTGACGGATCGTGACCGCTACCTCCGGACGGCATTGGACGGAAAAGGGGAGCGCCAATGGACTCCACACCCACTCCTCCGAAAGCAACCGACCCTGACGATGCCCTGACAACGCGCCCTGATGAACGTCTCGCGCACGCCTATGAACAAATCACCCGTGCGGATGAAAAGCTCGCGCAGCTGAGTGAACAGGTTGAAAAAATGGAGCGCGATGCGGCGCCGCGCCCACCTTCTTCGGACAAGCGCCCACCTTCAGCCGAACGCCCGCCTTCGGCAGGATTTGGATCGCCGTCACCGCCTCGAAGGCCGGCGCTCCGAGCGCTCGTCGGCCTCACGCTGGCGGCGTGTATTATCGTCGCCTTGCTGGTTTTACAGTCGTCCTATGGCGGAAAGGCCAAGGTGGTTGTCGCCCGTTGGGCGCCGCAGCTCGTTTCAACTCCATTGCCCCCGGAAAATTCGCCGGCTTCCGCACAGCCCACTGCATCCGCCGTTCAAATGGCTGCTGCCGATGCAGCCGTACCGCAAGCCGCGCCCGGGGGGCAGGCCGCACCACAAAACGCGCCGCCGGCAGCCGCCGCACCGGCGTCCGATCAGACCCAGTTGCTGCAAACGATGGCGCGCGACCTGGCGGAACTGGCGCGAACTGTTGAACAGCTCAAGGCGAGCCAGCAACAAATGGCCGGCGACAATGCAAAAGCCATTGAGCAACTCAAGGCGAGCCAGGAAGAACTAAAGCGGGCGCTGGCGAAGGTTTCTGAGCAGAATGTCCCCAAGGACGTACCCAAGGCGTCACCGCCTCCGACGCAGCCGAGCGCGACCTTGCGCAGGCTCGGGCGGACGGTTCAGGCGCCGCGCCCGAGACCCCGGCCACCTCGAACCTACTCCAGGGAGTGGATCTACGACGATTACGATTGGTAGCCATCGATGGGGCATTATCGAAGCCTGTCCAATGGCGAGGCTAGTGCCTTTTCCTCAAACCTTTTCCTACGTTCAGCAACGCGTGATTTGAGTGACTCTGGCAGTGGTGGCATACCCCCAGCAAGGGCGGCTGGCAGGAGGCTACGATGCACGTGCTAGCTGTAGGCGCCGCGATCTGCGCTGGGTTATATGTCGCAATCCGTTTGACGATGCGGCGCTACTTCCCCCCGGATACATGATCAAAGAGCCGGTTGGCGGCATATAGCAGCAACAGAAAACCCGCCGGTTAGGACGGGTTTTCGATTCGCCACCAACGACAAGCGCCGGGAGGCAAATCAGCTATTTGCCTGCGCTTAGTTTTATTTTGAATCGCAGCGAGCTTGTAAGCGCAGTTGATTTGTCGCTTTACAGGTAGCTCACTGATGACCGGCGAACATCTCTCTCGCCAACAATTAAGCTCGGCGGCTCCCAAACAAGCATCGCAGTTCGCGGGCCATCGGCTGCCGAGTTATGGGTTCACCGCCTGGCTGTTATTCCACATGACCGAGGCCGCCGGCACAGTGATTGTTACAGCAGCCCAAGTACACGAAAGGTAAGGCGGTCAGACGCTGCGCATCGCCAGTTGCACATGTTGCGCCAGCTTTACTCGGCTGAACGGTTTACCGATAATTGAGAATTTCTCCGTCGCCCCGTGCTGCCTCAACACATCTTCCGCATAGCCCGAAGTAAGTAGAATTCTGATGCTGTCGCAATGTCTTCTCGCTTGGCGGGCAAGTTCAACGCCGGTAATTCCCTGTGGCATCACGACATCGCTGAACAAAAGATCAAAGCGATCCCCGCCCTTGAGCAGGGCGATAGCATCTCTAGCATTGCGAGCGGACACGACTTGATAACCAAGCTGGGTCAGCATTGCCGACGTGACACTCAGGACGTCTTCATCGTCCTCGACCACCAGGATCCGTCCGGAACCTGCTGGAACATCCTCGATTGGCATCGCGTCCGTCTCGATATCCAATGCGCCGGTGACGCGGGGCAGGTAGAGATTGACCGTAGTCCCCACTCCGATCGCGCTGTCGATCGTGACGTCGCCGCCAGATTGACGGACAAATCCGTAGACCATACTCAGGCCGAGCCCGGTCCCTTTGCCGACCTCCTTTGTGGTGAAGAACGGCTCAAACGCCCGATCCAGCGCTTCGCGGGTCATCCCACAGCCCGTGTCTTCTACGGAGAGCCGGATGTAAGATCCGGATGCGACACCGACGCTAGCATCGTCGCGCAGTGTGATGTTTCGCACCTCGATCGTCAGCGTACCGCCGTTCGGCATGGCGTCGCGCGCATTTAACGTCAGATTGAGAATCGCAGTCTGCAGCTGCGCCGGGTCAACGTGGCATGTCCATAATTGTTCATCGGCGATAAGTTTTACCTCGCACCCTTCTCCGGCTGCGCGATGGATGAGCTTTAGAAAGTCTCGAATGAGAGTCTCTGCCTGGACCGGTTTCGGGTTCAGCTTCTGCCGGCGCGAAAAGGCGAGAAGCTGCGCGATCAGGCTTGCACCCCGGTCGGCAGCCTTCCGCGCCACTGCCGCAAGCTCCCCGACGCTGTCCTTATTCGCAGCGCGGCTCTCGATAAGTTCGAGGTTTCCGGAAATCACCATCAGCAAATTGTTGAAGTCGTGGGCGACGCCCCCCGTAAGCTGACCGACCGCCTCCATCTTTTGGCTCTGATGAAGTTGCTCCTCAACCAAGTGGCGCGCCTCGACGGCACGCTTCTGCTCGGTGATGTCTCGGAACAGGACAGCGATGCCTTCGCCGGATGTGAATGCATGGACGTCGTACCAGACATCCCGGTAGAACGTCTCGAAGGAAGCCAAACGTTGTTCAGATATCGCCTCGTGGAATCGGGCCCCGATTGCCGGAGTGATCGCGTCCGGAAAGGTCTCACAGAGGTTTCTTCCGATGAGGTCGCGTTCTCCAGACAGCCTCGCCTTAGCCTTCTCGTTGAGATAAGTGATATTCCAGCCTGGATCAACGATGACGACGCAGTCGGTCATGCTCTCGAATATCGTGGTGATTCGAGCAGCCGCTTGCTCGGCTTTTTCTTTGGCCTCCTCGGCGTTCTCCTTGGCGTCGCTGAGTTCGCGCGCGCGCTCTTTGAGCGAATCGGCCATCGAGTTGAATGCTTCGCCGACCCCGGCAATCTCCGAGCGTTTGTCCCGGATATCCACTCGGCGCGTGTAGTCACCGAGCCGCCATTGGTTGGCGGCTTCGACCAATTGCCTCAGCGGATGCTGGATAAACCGACCGGCACCAAGCCACGTTAGCACCAACACCACCGACATGCTTAGGACAATCAGGAGAATGCCCAACCGCGTACGACGTTGGATCTGACCGAAAGCCTGCGACTTATCGAGACCGATGGTAACAAGGAGCCCTCCGGCATCAGCTTTCAGCACAGAGTAGCCTACAATCCGCTCCACGCCATCGACGTCGAGCTCGTCGATTGTGCCGGAATGATCAGGGCCGAAGTAATGGTCACCGGGCATCTTCCGGCCGAAGAACCGGTCGTTATCAGGGTAGCGTACGAGATAAGTGCCGTTGCGGTCTCTAATCGCGATTGCCGCGCCTGACGGAACACCCAGTTGAACCACGAACTTGGCAAGCCAATCCAAGTTAAGTGCGGTTATAACGGCGCCAGCCATACGGCCTTCATCATCATAAAATGGCAAGGCAAATGAAATGAGTTTCCTGCCGGTTAATGCGCCGATCGAGAACTGCCCGACGGCGAATTGACCGCTGGTCGTGGCGTTAACGAAGTCGGCTCGGCCCGCCACGGTCCCGCTTCCGCCATTGGCGGTACAAACGGATTGGCCATTCATGTCCACGACGAGGACGTGGAACGCAGGATAGCGCTGCTTGGTGGCAAGAAGATATTTGCTGCATGCTTGGGAATCCTTTGCCTTGATCGCCGGCAGCTCCGAGAGTGCAATCAGAACCTGGTGAATTCCGTCAATGATCTGTAGCTGCTGAGCGGCGGCAAGCTTGGCAAGACTGAGTGCTTGTTCCTGTACTTCGCTTTGCCGCAAGCGGTGAAGGTCAAATTGATTGTAAGATTCAATAGCGATTGCGGGTAGAAGCGCGACCGCCACCAATATGAATAGACGCAACAGTAGGTTCACTACTCAAGTTCCAAGATTAAACGTCTGCAGGTGCTTGGCACCTGAAATCAGGGCTTATTCGGCTTCTTCCGGTGCAGCACGTTCGAAGGCATAGGTCTCCCAAAAATTGTTGGCCTACGATGTCAGTCAACGTGAATCGCGTTACAGCTGCAATCGTCGAAAAGAAAGCCGGACCTCCAGTTGCGACTGCCGCCGATCGGCTTACGCGACCGAAGCTGCGTCTTCGGCCCCGAGGCGGTCGCGAACATTGGCCGCGATTTCGAACGAACGCAGCCGCGCGGTATGATCATAGATCTGTCCGGTCACCATCAATTCGTCGGCCCCGGTCTGGGCGATCAGGGTCTTTAACGCGCGCTCGACCATGTCGGGCGTGCCCACCGCTGAGACCGCCAGCGACTGTTCGACGCCGGCGCGCTCCGAAGGCGACCAGACATCGTCCATGCTGTCGACCGGCGGCTGCAGCTGTCCCGGCGTGCCGCGGCGCAGGTTGACGAATTGCTGTTGCAGCGACGTCATCAGGCGCCGGGCTTCGCCATCGCTGTCCGCGGCAAATACGTTGACGCCGACCATTGCATAGGGGCGGTCGAGCTGTGCCGATGGCTCGAACCGGCTGCGGTAGATGTGGAGCGCATCCATCAGCGACGCCGGCGCGAAGTGCGACGCGAACGCAAATGGCAGTCCGAGCATGGCGGCGAGCTGCGCGCCGAAGGTGCTGGAGCCCAGCAGCCAGATCGGCACCTTCAATCCTGCGCCTGGCACCGCACGCACCACCTGGTTCGGCTGCACCGGGCCGAGCAGGGCCTGCAACTCTAGCACGTCCTGCGGGAAATGCTCGGCGGTCTCCGCCAAATTCCGCCGCAAGGCGCGCGCGGTTCGCTGGTCGGTGCCGGGGGCGCGGCCAAGCCCGAGATCGATGCGCCCGGGATAGAGCGACTCCAGCGTGCCGAACTGTTCGGCGATCACGAGCGGCGAATGGTTCGGCAGCATGATGCCGCCCGAACCGACGCGGATGCTGGTGGTGCCGCCGGCGACATGGCCGATCACCACCGCCGTGGCGGCGCTGGCGATGCCGGTCATGTTGTGATGCTCGGCAAGCCAGTATCGCTTGTAGTTCCATCGCTCGGCATGTCGCGCCAAATCGAGCGTGTTGCGAAACGCCTGCGCGGCGTCGCCGTCTTGCCGGATCGGGGAGAGGTCCAGAACAGAAAACGGAATCATCTTGGTCTCCGAAGCGAGGCAAGGGGAGGCGTTGATCGTGGCGGGCGCCGCGCTTGGCCGGCGTGTTCACAGCTTCATCTAATGCGTGATGATGAGAATGGTAGTCTACGCCCCGGTGAATGTGTTCGTCATCATCCGCGAATGCGGATGATCCAGTATTCCGAAGCGCTGCGTATTTCATACACGGCAGTGACTACTGGATACCGCCTGCGCGGGTATGACGGTTTTGATGACCTGGAATGAACCAATCGATATCAGGCGCCGCGCCTTACGCGCCGCTGGTTGAACTGATTTGCCCGGCGGGCGTCACCTGTCCAGCCCCGCTGCGAAAAACTTTTTGCTTCCTTTTTGACCCAAATCACCGGCCTATTCCGCGCCGTCCCGTTCTCGCAAGAGGGGCGTATCGCGATCGTCACGGACGTTGGGTACGGGATGCGATGGACGCGGTGGCATCAGCGCACGCATGAGCGTGCGGACGAATGATGTTATCGCGTACGGCAAAGCCGTGTGGTCCTGACGCCCCGACGCTGGCGTTCAAGTCCTTGAGAAGCAAGCTTCTCAGGGGCGATGGTGGCAAGAAAGCCCGATCACCAGGGAGAGCGCGTTATAAGCCGTAAACCCGTCGCACAGGAAATGCCGGGTGTTCCGGTGAGCCTGTAGTGACTACCGTGTGCACACTACCTTTGCACACGAACTGCGGGTGCACCGCGCACCCGGCATTTCCCGCGCCCTCTCTTGAGGGGCGCGCCTACGCCCTCCTGTTTTTATGGGCGGATGTTGATGCAAAACTCGGGCGCATCGTGTCGCGAGAACGTAAAATCATAGCCTGCGTCATTCCGGGATGGTCCGAAGGACCAGACCCGGAATCTCGAGGTTCTCCGATGTGCAATTGCACATCGTAGTTCGCACTTCGTGCGCCCCGGAATGACGGCTCGCGTCAAGCGCTCGCACTTCTCTCGTCATTGCGAGGAGCACTTGCGACAACCAGTCCGCCGTAGCTTCCTAGCGAAGGCGGAAGCAATCCAGTCCTTGCTTGTTGCCTTGGCTTGCTTCGCTGACGCTCGCAATGACGGTGATTGAATGCAAACGATGCAAACCCGCTCGCGCCTACCGCAATCCCTCGTACACCATCAGCCCGCGGGCAATCGCGAGCTTGCGCAAGGCGCGCGGGGCGAAGCGTTGCGGCGGGTGGGCGAGATAACGCCAGGACGTCAGCTTGAATTGGCTCAGCACGTCGTGGCTGTCGCCGAACGGCGCCAGCGATCCGGTCAGGCTCATCGGAGTGTGGGCGCGCGGGCTGAACGGCAACAGCAGCAATTCGAGATGCGCCGCGCTGCCATCGTACGATTTCGCCGTGATGCCGGCCACCGCGGCAAGCATTTCCTCGACGACGACGGCAACGATCTCTTCGATCTCGCGGCGGCTTTCCGGCGCGAACAGTGCAGAGAAGCTTTTGTCCTTGAGGTCGCGGCCGAGCAGCGCGCAGACCCGCGTGCCCGCCACCCGGAACGGATAGCCGACGGTGCCGTCATAGGACAGCACGAAGATATCGCCGAGCAGCTCGCGCACCGCGCCGGGCTCGATCTCGCTTCGGTCCGGTGCGCGCGCGCCGCCGCGCTTGGCGTCCCAATACGCGAAGAACGCGCGGCTCGAAGGATGTTTCATGCCTCAACCTTGCCTCTGGCCTGGCTCAGCGAGACACATCTGTCTCACTTTCGCGCACGCCCGTTGCGATGTCTGTCTTGCAAGAGGGAAGGTGCAGCGTCCATGCCAGGGATGGAGTTTTGCCCGTTTTGCAGGGGTTTCTTGGTCATTAACGTTAAATTAACGATGTGGTTGGCGCCGCGGTTCGGCGTGAGTAGGATGATACTTACTGATCCCGCGGCGGTTTTCTCCAGGACCGGCGCGGTTGTTTACACAGGGTGGCTCAAACAGTTTGGTCGTCGCGCGGGGAAGGGTGGGGATTTCATCCGGGGCTCCCACGCGTGCAAGGTCAACGCGAAGGAGGGCGAGCTTCTCAGGCTCGCCCTTTTTTGTTACCGCGACCGCCGGCCGCTGACGGCATTCGGTTTCTGCGCGTTGCGTGCGCCGGCGGGCTTCCGTGCCTTCTTCACACCGAGCGCGTGCTCGGAGCCCGATGCCTTGTTTGCGGGCTTGCGCCACGGCGCCAAGCCGCCTATCTGGGCCCATCGCTTGCACGAGGTCCTCGACACCTTGGATTTTCCACCCCAGTCCCCGCCAGAACTGCCGCCGGATGTTCCGCGCGAGCCGATTTTGACGCTGCCCGGCGCGCTGACCGCCTATGTCCTGTTGCTGGCGGGTATTCACGCCGTGCGGATGCTGTTGCCATTCGACGTGGACGATCTCGTTATCGAGACCTTCGGCTTCATTCCGAAGCGCTATGACTCGACGCTGTTGAACGTCACTTTTCCCGGTGGCGCCGGCGCCAAGGTCTGGACCTTTGTCAGCTATTCGCTGCTGCACGCCAACCTCAGCCATATCGGGTTCAACGTGCTGTGGCTGTTGCCGTTCGGCAGCGCGCTGGCGCGACGCTTTGGCGCGGTCAGGTTTTATATGTTCATGGCGGTGACGGCTGCGGCCGGTGCGCTGGCACATCTCATCACCCACGAGCACGCGGTGGCGCCGATGATCGGCGCGTCGGCATCGGTGTCCGGCACCATGGCGGCGGCGATCCGGTTTGCCTTCGTGCGCGGCAGTTTCCTCTCGTTCAGCCGCGGCGATGCCGATGCCGCGGCCAAGGTGCCGGCGCTGTCGCTGCTGCACGCCTTGCGTAACGGCAGGGTCCTGGGCTTCCTCGCGGTATGGTTCGGCGTCAACATTCTGTTCGGCCTCGGATCGATCGCGATCGGTGCCGATGGCGCGACCGTCGCCTGGCAGGCCCATATCGGCGGATTTTTCGCCGGCCTGGTATTGTTTTCGCTGTTCGACCCGGTTCCGCGCGCTGTGCCCAATGCTGCAGATGCGTCGTCGGGCGATGTATCAAATCGGGGCTGATCGTCGCTTGCGGGGCGGCGCGATTTGATTCATCATCGGGGAAGTTACGAGGCAGGGCATTGAGCCCGTGAGCGCGCTTGAAGCCGCATCGCCACATGCGCCTGCAACGGAACCGGCGCCCAACTGTTGATTGCAGACCCAAGGAAACAAAGACCGCGCTCGTTCAAGGGCGCGATCGGCTTCAGGGAGATGACAATGACGGTACGTGCAGTTCTCGATTCCAAAGGCCATCAGATCCAGAGCGTTGACCCCGATACCAAGCTCTCGGTCGCAATCCAGATTTTGACAGAAAAAAAGATCGGTGCCGTGCTGGTGATGAACAAGGGCCGCGTCGAAGGCATTCTGTCGGAGCGCGACATCGTGCGCGTGCTCGGCGAACGCGGCGCTGCGGCGCTCGATGAGCCCGTCAGCGCCGTGATGACGCGCAAGGTGTTCAGTTGCAAGCAGTCGGACACCGTGAGCGCGATCATGGAAATGATGACGCTCGGTAAGTTCAGGCATCTGCCGGTGATGGAGGACGGCCGGGTGGTCGGCCTGATTTCCATCGGCGACGTCGTCAAGTGGCGGGTCCAGGAATACGAGAGCGAGCAGGAAGCGCTGCGCGAATATATCAAGACGGCCTGAGCGACATCGATCAGGGAGCCCTCATCAAAAAAGCGTTCTTGATCAAGGCTCCTTGCTGACGGGCGGGTTGCCCTTGCCCGAACCCGGCGCGAGAACGTGAATCGCTTCCTGGATCGACTCGATGGCGCGCTCGGCGGCGCGGGTGCCGTGCGCGATCAGGTCGTCGGCGCGGTGGAAATCGAACCAGCCGATCTGCCCGACCCGGGGCGAGATCAAAAGATCCGGCGGATCGCCGGCCAGCCGTGCCCGGGTGATGCGGTCCTGCATGATGTTGAAGGCGTCGACCATGACCGTCGAGATGCCCGGCCGTCCGCTACTGCCGAAAAACTCGCGCTTCATGGTGCGTTCGGGCGAGAAGAACTTGCCGAAGCGGCGCTTCGGCGGCGGCGCGGGTTCGATCGGTACCTCCGGCGTGACCGCCACCGTCACCTCGGCCGACGGCCCATGGGAGTAGACCGTCGTCGAATGGGCGAATACATCGCTCGAAAGGTTGGCCGCGATGACGATCTCGGCGCCGAACGCGCGTGCCGTCGACACCGGCACCGGATTGACCAGCGCGCCGTCGACCAGCCAGCGGTCGCCCACCATGACCGGCGAAAATATCCCGGGCAGCGCGTAGGAGGCGCGCATCGCCTCGACCATGCGGCCGTGGGTCAGCCAGATCTCGTGGCCGGTGCGGACTTCGGTTGCGACGGTCGCGAACTTGATCGGCAGATCCTCGATCAAGGTCTGGCCCATGGCGGCTTCGAGTTGGGCGGCCAGCTTGGCGCCGCCGATCAGGCCCGAGCCGTTCAAGCGGATGTCGAGATAGCCCAGGATGTTCCGCGGCTGCAGGCTGCGCGCCCATTCTTCCAGCGTGTCGAGATGCCCGGCCGCATAGGCGCCGCCGACGACGGCGCCGATCGAGGTGCCAACCACGACGTTGGGCACGATGCCGTGGGCGATCAGGGTCCGGACGATGCCGATATGGGCAAAACCGCGCGCCGCGCCGCCGCCGAGCGCAAGCCCGATCACAGGCCGCCGGACGCTGCCAAGCCCCACCTTGTCGCGACCATTGCCAGCGGCTTGGCCGCGTCCGATCAAATTCTCCAGCACCGCGCTTCTCCTTGGAAGGCAAGCCTATTCGCAAAGCCTTGAGCCGGCCAGAACCTACCGCAAGGCATGGTTTATGCCGCGGTGCCGGATCCCGGTAGACGGGGAATGTGACGAGACCGCGCCCCTCGGACAACAAGACGGTGATTCCGGCGGTTCCTTCCGGGGCCGGCGAAGGCGGGCGCAGGCTTGAATTTGCCGCGTTTTCAGTGAAAAGCATGCTCCCATGATTCTCTGGGGCATTGGCATCGGTGGACCGGGGCGGCGCAGGTGCCTCGCGAGGGCATTTGCGCTTGCGGCGGTGCTTGCGGCGATTGTTCCCGCCTCGGTGTCGGCCCAAATGTTTACCGATCATCCGCCGCCAGTACCTCCGGCGTCGGTGCCGGACGCCGGCGGCGGCGCGATGAGCCTGGCCCCGCCGCCCGGTTCGACCTCGGTCCCGACCAATCTGCCGGCGCCACTAACCCAGCCGTCGCTTACCGCGATCCCCCCGGCGCCGGCGCCCTCCGGCGCTCCGACCGCGGGCCAGGCGGTCCTGTCGCTGACGGCCCGGTACGGCAAGGACATGCCGGTCATCAACAGCGGGCTGGTCTGGCGGGTGTTTTCAGATCGGCCGGACGAGACCGGCACCTTCAAACTGATCCGCGAGGATCGTGGCGCGACGCCGAACATCGTGCTGCCGCCCGGCAATTACGTCGTGCATGTCGCGTTCGGTCTGGTCAGCGCGGTGCGGCCGGTGACCTTGAAATCCGAGACCGACCGCGAGTCCTTCCTGCTGCCAGCGGGCGGCCTGCGCCTCGAAGGTCGCGTCGGCACCAGTAAGATTCCGCCGAACCAGGTTGCGTTTTCGATCTACAAGGGAAGCCAGTTCGAGGGCGGCGAGCGCGCTCCGTTGCTGCCCAACGTCTCTGCGGGCGATGTCGCGCTGTTGCCGGAAGGGACCTACTACATCGTTTCCAACTACGGCGATGCCAATTCCGTGGTGCGCTCGGATATCCGCGTACAGGCCGGCAAGCTGACCGACGTCAGCATCACCCATCGTGCGGCGGTGATCACGCTGAAGCTGGTCAGCGACAAGGGTGGCGAGGCGCTGGCGAACACCGCATGGTCGGTGATCACGCCGGGCGGCGACGTCATCAAGGAATTGATCGGGGCTTTCCCCCGTGTCGTTCTGTCCGAAGGTGAATACCGCGCCATTGCCAAGAACGAAGGCAAAGTGTTCGAGCGTCCCTTCAACGTCGTCAACGGAGTCGACGGCGAAGTCGAAGTCATCGCGCGCTGATACTCGCCATGGCTGTCATAATCGCTAATGCGCACTAACCATCAGATGACTTAAAACTGTCATAATAGGTGGTTTGTCCATACCACCCCGCAATTTTTACGACGCATTAAGCCCGCCTGCATTGGATGCCGCGGGGCAGAATGCTCGGGGCGTGCGGGGAAGTTATCTTTATGAGTGTCGTCAATACAGCAGCCGGGAAACTCGACGCGAAAACGTTCGATGACGTCCCGGTCCTGCAGCGCAAGTGGCAAGCCGCGCTGCGGCCGGACGAAAAACTCCCCCATTATGAAGATGTGATGCTGGGAAGCCTCGGCAGGCTGGCAGACCACATCGTCGTCTTGAAAGACGGCAGTGGGACGAGGGTGGTGTCGCACAGCGGCCGCTTTGTTCAGAAATGGCTGGAAGACGAGCGTTGGGACGTTCCCTTGACAGCGTTCTCGCCGGATTGTGCGACCGCGCTGGGTGAAGCCGCGGCCAACGCGCTGGCGTACGGCCGGCCTCATCTCGCCGTCGCACATTGCGTTCGCAACGGCATAGTCCGAACCTACGATGTGCTCGCGCTGCCGACGACCTCGCGCTGGGGCGGTACGTTGATCGGGGTCTACGTCAACGAGCAGGGCGCCGAATATAATCTGCTGGATATGATTTTCTCCACCACCGACGACGGCGTGTTATCGCTGGCGGTCATTCGCGATGCCGGCGGCCGGCCATGTGATTTCCAGGTCGTTCACCTCAATCAGGGCGCGTCGCGGCTGCTTAAATTGCCGTCGGCCGAACTAATGTGGCGCCGGCTTAGCGCCGGGGGCAACCTGTTGGGCTCGCCCGAGGTCATCGAACGGCTGTTCGGGATCATCGGCAGCGGCACCGGCAGCCAGTTCGAGATCGACAGCGAGGATCGCAACCTGAAGCTGGGCGTGACGGCGTTCGGCGACATGCTCTCGCTCACGGTTTCGGATGTCACGCTTCTCAAGCGGCGCGAAGCCTCGTTTCGGTTGCTGTTCGACAACAACCCGATGCCGATGTGGGTATTCGATGCCGAGACCACCGAATTCCTCAGCGTCAATGATGCCGCCATCCAGCATTACGGATACAGCCGCGCGACATTTCTGCGCATGAAGCTCCGGGAAATCTGGCCCGAGGATGAATGGGTCAGCCACAGCCAGTCGCTGCAGCAGCTCGGCGACACCTACCATTCCGGCCGCGACTGGCGCCATCTCAAGGCCGATGGCAGCGAGGTGCAGGTGTTGACGTTCGGACGGCGTGTCGCATTCGACGGCCGCGACGGCTATCTGGTGGCCGCCGTCGACATCACCGAGCGGCGCAAGGCTGAAGCGCGGATCGCCCACATGGCCCACCACGACGGCCTGACCAATTTGGCGAACCGCGACTTCTACCAGGATCGGCTGCGTCAGGCACTGGACCGCAGCCGGCCCGGCAACAAGCGTGTGGCGGTGCTGTGTGTCGATCTCGACCTGTTCAAGAACGTCAACGATGCGTTCGGCCATCCGATGGGTGATCGTCTGTTGAAGGCGGTGGCCGAGCGGCTCAAGGCGGAGGTGCGCGGCGACAATCTCGTGGCCCGGGTTGGCGGTGACGAATTTGCTATCGTGCTCGCCGCCGACGTGTCGCCAAACGAGGCGAGCGATTTTGCAGACCGGCTGATCAAGATATTGAGCGCGCGTTACGAGATCGACGGTATCGAACTCGTCGTAGGCGCCAGCATCGGCATCGCCTTATCGCCCGGCGATGGCGAGACCGGTGAGGAACTGACGCGCAACGCCGACATGGCGCTCTATCGGGCGAAGTCCGATGGTGGCGGGGTTCACCGATTCTTCGAGCGCGAGATGGACCGGCAGGCGCAAAAACGCCGCGACATGGAGCTCGACCTGCGGCGGGCCTTCGCCAACGGAGAGTTCGAGCTTCACTACCAGCCGCTGGTGGATCTCGCCGCCGATCGGATCAGCGGTTTTGAATCGCTGTTGCGCTGGCGACATCCGGCGAAGGGCATGATCTCGCCGGCTGAATTCGTTCCGGTCGCGGAAGATATCGGCCTGATCGTCGCGCTGGGCGAGTGGGTGCTGCGCGAGGCGTGCGCGGAGGCGGCGAAGTGGCCGGCCGATGTCAAGGTCGCCATCAATCTGTCACCGGTTCAGTTCCGCAGCCGCAACCTGGTCCAGGCCGTGATCTCGGCGTTGGCCCATTCGGGGTTGTCGCCGTTGCGGCTCGAGCTCGAAATCACCGAGTCGGTGTTCCTGGCGGAGACCGAGGCCAATCTCGCCGTCCTGCACCAATTGCGAGGACTCGGTGTCAGCATTTCGATGGACGATTTCGGTACCGGCTATTCAAGCCTGAGCTATCTCCGAAGCTTTCCATTCGACAAGATCAAGATCGACCGCTCGTTCGTGAAGGATCTGTCGGAGCGCTCCGACTGCGGGGCGATTGTGAGGGCCATTTCCGGCCTCGGCCGCAGCCTCAACATCACGACCACAGCGGAGGGCGTGGAGACCATCGACCAGCTCGATTGGCTGCGCGCCGAAGGCTGCAACCAGGTGCAGGGCTTCTTGTTCAGCGCGGCACGGCCGGCGGCCGAAATCGAGCAGTTGCTGTCCAAGTTCGGTCGCCGCGCGTCGCAGGCGGCGTGAGGCCCGCGGGCGGCCTTAGAACCGCGTCACGATATCGGCGAGCGCCGGGCGCGGGCGGTCTTCGCTCGGCTTCGACGGCGTGCCGATATGGATGAAGCCCGCGAGCTTTTCGTCGGCCTTCAACCCCAGTCCGTCGAGCACGTCGCGATCAAACGCGAACCATCCGGTCAGCCAGGCCGCGCCATAGCCGAGCGCGGTCGCGGCGGTGACGATGTTCATCGCGCTTGCGCCCGCGGATAGTTCCTGCTCCCACGGTGGCACCTTGGGATGCGGCTTGGTGAAACTGACCACCGCGATCACCAGCGGCGCATCCATCAGCCGGCGCTTCTCGGTATCGAGGTCCGCCGCCGCGGCATCCGGATTCTTCTTGGCAAAGACTTTCGCGATGACTTCGCCGGCGCGGGCACGGGCGTCGCCCTCGAACACGATAAAGCGCCACGGCGCCAGCTTGCCGTGATCAGGCACCCGCGCGCCGATGGTGAGAATGGTATCAAGTTCGGCGGGCGAGGGCCCAGGACCACTCATCTCGCGCGGCTTCACCGAGCGGCGGATTTTCAGAAGTTCAAGGGCGTCGGGCACTCGTATGTCCTCAATTATTTATAGTCTGCTCCGCAGATAGGAACGCTGCCGCGCGACGGAAAGCAGATTTAGATCGATTGTGAACAATCACCCCGCCGCCTTCGCCCGCCGAACATCCGGCGGGGTAGCTTCCTCGACCAGCGCGGCCAGTGCTTCCTCGGTCGACATCACCTTCTGGCCTTCGCTGCCGAGCCGGCGGACCGAGACCGAATGGGTCTCGGCTTCCTTCTTGCCAACCACAAGCAGCGCCGGGATCTTTGCCAGCGAATGTTCGCGGACCTTGTAGTTGATCTTCTCGTTGCGCAGATCGATCTCAACGCGCAATCCGGCCCGCCGCGCGGCGGCAGCGACCACCTGGGCGTATTCGTCGCCCTCCGACGTGATCGTCGTGACGACCGCTTGTGTCGGCGCCAGCCACAGCGGGAAGTTACCGGCAAAATGCTCGATCAGAATGCCGATGAAGCGCTCCATCGAGCCGCAGATCGCCCGGTGCACCATGACCGGGGCTTTCTTCGAACCATCGGCGTCGATGTAAAACGCACCAAATCGTTCCGGCAGGTTGAAGTCGACCTGCGTGGTACCGCATTGCCAGTCCCGCCCGATGGCGTCGCGCAGCACGTATTCGAATTTGGGGCCGTAGAACGCGCCTTCACCGGGATTGATCGCGGTCTTGATGCGGTGGTTGTGGCCCTGTGCCTCGATCTGCGACAGCACCGTCGCCATCACGCGCTCGGCGTGATCCCACATCTCGTCCGTGCCGACGCGCTTCTCCGGCCGGGTCGAGAGTTTCACCGTGAGTTCGCCCGTGAAGCCGAAATCGGCATAGGTCGAGAGGATCAGCTCGTTGATCTTCAGGCACTCGTCGGCGAGCTGCGCCTCGGTGCAGAACACATGGGCGTCATCCTGGGTGAACCCGCGCACACGCATCAGGCCGTGCATCGCGCCCGAAGGCTCGTAACGATGCACGACGCCGAATTCGGCCAAACGCAGCGGCAGGTCGCGGTAGCTCTTCAGTCCGTGCTTGAAGATCTGGACGTGGCCCGGACAGTTCATGGGCTTCAACGCAAACCAGCGCTTGTCCTCGGCTTCGTCGCCGGCGGACTGCGCGGCGAACATGTTTTCGCGATACCAATCCCAATGGCCCGAAGTCTCCCACAACACCTTGTCGAGAATCTGCGGCGCGTTGACCTCGCTGTAATCGCCCAACAGCCGCCGTCGCATATAGGCGATCAAGGCCTGGAAGATGGTCCAGCCTTTGGGGTGCCAGAACACCACGCCGGGGCCTTCCTCCTGGAAGTGGAACAGGTCGAGTTCGCGGCCGAGCTTGCGATGGTCGCGCTTCTCGGCTTCCTCGATCTGCTTCAGATAAGTATCGAGCTCTTCCTGCTTGGCGAATGCCGTGCCGTAGATCCGCGTCAGCATCGGATTGTTGCTGTCGCCGCGCCAATAGGCGCCCGCTACTTTCATCAGCTTGAATGCGTTGCCGATCTTGCCGGTGGACGTCATGTGAGGCCCGCGACAGAGATCGAACCAGTCGCCCTGAAAGTAAATCTTGATCGGCTCGTCGCCCGGAATGGCGTCGACCAGTTCGACCTTGAAGTTCTCTCCCTTGTCGCGGAACACCTGCTTGGTCTTTTCGCGATCCCACACCTGCTTGGTGAATGGCTGGTCGCGCCCGATGATCTCGCGCATCCGCTTTTCGATCGCGGCGAAGTCCTCCGGGGTGAACGGCTCGTTGCGGAAGAAGTCGTAATAGAAGCCGTTCTCGATCACGGGACCGATCGTGACCTGGGTGCCCGGCCACAGCGACTGCACCGCCTCGGCCAGCACATGGGCGGCGTCGTGCCGGATCAATTCCAGTGCGCGGGCATCGTCGCGGGCGATGAATTCGATTTTCGCGTCCTGCCCGATCGGATCGTTGAGGTCGGTGACCACGCCGTCGAGCGCCATCGCCACTGTGCGTTTCGCGAGCGAGGGCGAGATGCCCTTGGCGATATCGAGTCCGGTGGTGTTCTTGGGGAATTCGCGCTTGGCGCCGTCGGGAAAGGTGAGGGCAATCTTGCCGGAGTCGACGGGCTTCAAATTCGTGAGGCTGTATTTGAAATCAGACATGGTCATCTCCTGGTGCTCACTCCTGCGAACGAGCGCAGGTAAGCGGGAAACAGCGGTATAGCAGGGGATTGGGCCGACGCAATAAAACAATCCTGACAAAATTGGCGTTCCCGAGCGGCCTAAGCAAGCCGGCGCGGAAGTCTTTCGGTACCTTTCATTCCCCGCTGCTTTGCTCTACATGCACTTGCATGAAAGTACCGCTTGGCCAGCACCGCTTCGCTCCCACCGCATTGATGGTCGGAAATATCGTCACCGGCGTATCCGTGCTGGCACCGGCGGGGATGCTGAGCGAACTGTCATCGGGGCTCGATGCCAGTGTCCGCGGCGCAGCATTGCTGGTCACCTTCGGCGCGATGGTTCTTTGTATCGGTTCGCCGCTGACGGCGTGGCTGACCAGCCGGATTGATCGCCGCACCTTGCTCGCCACGACGCTCGCGGTGTTTGCTCTCACCAACCTCGCATCGGCATTCGCGCCTGACTATGCGACCCTGCTCGTCATCCGCCTGGTCATGCTGGCGATTGGCGCGCTCTATACGCCGCAGGCGGCGGGCACGGGTGCGCTGATCGTGCCCGTGGAAAGGCGCGGCAGCACCATCGCTTATATCTTTCTCGGATGGTCGCTCGCAGCGGCGGTCGGTTTGCCGCTGATCACCTTGATCGCCAGCCGCTACGGCTGGCGCGCGGCTTATGGCGGCATCGGCGTGCTAAGCTGTTTTAGTTTTCTGTTGTTGGCCTGGCGGCTGCCGGGCGGGTTGATCGGCGCACCGGTCGACCTGAAGACATGGACCGCGGTCGGACGTAACCGCACGATCGCCTTGCTGCTGCTGGTCACGACGCTGCAGATGTCCGGCCAATTCGTGGTGTTTACGTTCATGGGGCCGCTGCTGGCGAAATTGACGGGCGCGGGTCCGGATGCGATCGGTTTGGTGTTCGGACTTTATGGTGTGTTCGGCTTCATTGGGATCGCGATCGCGACCCGTATTGTCGATCGCTGGGGAGCCTACAAAACCTCGTTACTGTTCACCGTCCTGATGCTGACGGGCCTGACCGGATGGGCGTTGGGCGCGGGCTACTATCCGGTGATGGCGGCTTCGGTCGCCGTCTGGGGATTGGGTTTTGCATCCACCAATTCGATGCAGCAGGTCCGGCTGGTCGCCGCTGCGCCCGCGCTTGCATCTGCCTCAGTATCGCTCAATACGTCGGTACTCTATATCGGGCAGGCCATTGGTTCGGCGATCGGCGGTGTGTTATATGCGCGGAATCTGCTGCATAGTGCCGGTTATGTGTCGATCGGGTTTGTTGGGCTGGCGCTTCTGACGGTGATACTGACGGGACCGCGCGCCGTCAGGCAAAAACGGGGTGAGGATAGATGAGAACATTGCTGGCGCTGGTCGCTGTGCTTTATTCAGTTACCGCCATGGCTCAAGACAGTTCGCCATCGGTCGGAGGAAAACCGCTTGTGCAGGTCAAGCCGCACGCCAAGCGCGCGCCTGCGAAACAGCAATCCATCGCGACGAAATTGCAGGCCTGCCTCGAGATCGACGATGAGACCAAGGGCCGGCTCGATTGTTACGATGCGGTGTTCCCGCCGAAACCAAATCCGAAAGCACCGGCTGCAAAGGCGGTCGCGGATTGTCGTTTCACCAAGGAACAAGACGAACGGTTGACTTGCTTCAACGCGTTCGTGGAGGCGATGCCAAAACCGCCGCAGTGAGTGATCGCGGCTAGTCGCTGATACGCATTAGCACCGCCTTGAAGACCACGCCGGGCAATTGCAGCGCGGCGCCCTCGAAATCCAGCATGTCGCCATTCTCCTTTCCCTTGAGGGTGAGCGTCACCATGTCGATTCCGAATATCGATTTGAGTGCCGGATCGTGATTGTGACGTTCGGTTGAAATTTTGGCGACGATCCCCTCCGGCGTGACGCTATAGCTGCCGATATAGGCAAAAATCGAATTGCCGCCGCGCAGCTTGCCCGAGGTGACGTAGACCACGCCATTTCCCGCACCATGAACAGTATGAAATTCAACCTTGTAGAGACCATCTCGCAACTTCTATCTCCCGCGGTCGTTTTATATCGATGCGACTGTATGGCCCGGGCCGCTGCTGAACAATCCCGCGTGCGCGAAATTGCGCGCCGTCAACATTACGATTCACTTGCGCCAAATGCGCAAGCGATGGAAGGGATTGCAGCGCGCGGCTAGCGGCTCGCAGGCGACGCTGTGCCGGCCGCCATGCGTGTCAGGGCGGGCGTTGCCGCCATCTTGACGAGCACGTCCTCAAGAGGATTTTTGGTCCATGCGCGCGTGACATAATCGCGATGTGTCACGCCTTCGGGCGTCGCGACGAAAACCACGCTGCCCGGTTTCAACGGTCCGTTCATATTGTCGGATACCGCGATGTCCTTGTTTCTTAGCATCTGCATCAGTTCGCGGTCGCGGCGCGCCGTATAGTGAGTGTAGGAGCTTACGAAAAAGCCGGACCGGTTATTTTCGATCCAGGATGCGAACTTGTCTAACTCGCCATATACCGCGTCGAGCAGGAACACGCCGCGCACGCGACCGTTCAGGCCGCCGACATCGAGGCTCCATGCCGTCGGTAAAAAGCCGCCGCTGTATCCCACGATGACAATCGGCATGTTGCCGAAAGCCTTGGCTGCCCGCGGGTCGCCGTAGAGCGTCGCGAGGTGATCGGCCGATTCCGCAATGAAGCGCTTGAGCCCGCCTGGTTGCCAGAACTTGCCGGCGCTGGAATCGGCGGCATCGACCGCGAGCTGAGGCGCCAGCAGCACTGCATTGGCACCGGAATCGGAAATCTGCTGCGGCACCTTCTGGCGGTCGCGCACGTCGCGTTCCAGGGTGGCGCCGTTGCCGTGGAAGAACACGACGATGACGCCGGGCTTGCGGATGTCGAAATTCTCGGGGACATGCATCAGCACGCGGCTGTCGCTGAAGGTCTGATCTTGCCAGAACACCTTGCCGCCCATGCCGCGATGGCCGCGGCGTTCACCCTTGGACACATTCAGAAACGGCTCGTCGGTGCGCGGATTATTGCCGAGATAGGGAAAGGCGGAGGACTTCAGGCTGACCAGCGTGGTCTGATCGCCTCTCATTGGGCGTTCATGGGGCAGTTGCGGCGTCAGCGATGCCACCCGATACGTCGCGGGCGCGGATTGGGCTTTCGGCAGCAGGTCGCCAGCGCGGCGTTGCTCGAAGCTTTCGTTCGCGGTCGGGAAGCGATCATTGAACTGGAGATTCGAGAACCGCTCCAAGGAATCGCGGGCGGAGGGCTGTGCCTTGGCGGCGAGGGTGTCTGCGCCCGGCGCTTGTCGATACTGAAGAAGTGCGAATGATAGCGGGACAACTGCCGAAATAAGCGTCATCCAGCGCCAACCACGCGGGAAACGGCGCCGCTCGCGCGTGCCGCGGCGGATCTGCCGCGCCGTGCCAAGCGTCGTCAACCGGCTCACGCATTCATGCGTCGGGAATTCCGGATCCGCTCCGACCATCCACCTGCTGCCCCAATGTCCCACGGCGTCTAATTCAAGCGCGCTGGCGTTTAGGTGACGTTAGCTGTTGGTAAAAACTTCCCGCCGCGCGGAAAACCCCAGGAGAGCCCGAGAGAACACGAAATCGTGTCGCGATTGTGGGACGACAGCTTTCATTGGCACCACCGAGGGTCCGGGCCGGTCGGAAAGGGAATGTTTCGAGGTATCAAGACACCGTTCCAAGCTGCGATGCGGACGCGGCTTGAATTGATCGCAGTCAGCCCGCACGATGAAACCGACTGGATTCGGCGGCAAGCGGGACCGGGCATCATGGTATCAGGGACGGAAAGCGCGGGATCGCCGGGTCGCCTCCCGGGAGCAGGTGCCACCGTCTCCGTCATTGCGGCGACCGCCGTCGTCGTGGCCGACATGATCGGCGTCGGCGTGTTCACCAGCCTCGGCTTTCAGGTTAAGGACATCCCCTCGGGTTTTGCCGTGCTGCTACTGTGGGCTGTCGGCGGTCTGGTGGCGCTGTGCGGAGTGTTTTCCTACAGCGAACTTGGCGCCATGTTCCCGCGCTCGAGCGGCGAATACAATTTCCTGACCCGCGCCTTCCATCCGGCCTTCGGCTTTCTGGCGGGCTGGGTGTCGGCAACGGTTGGCTTCGCGGCGCCGGTCGCGCTGGCCGCGATGGCCTTCGGCGAATATGGCAGGTCGGTCCTTCCAGGCGCACCGCCGCTCGTGCTTGCGATGGGCGTCGTCTGGCTGGTCTCGATCGTGCAATTGTGCGGCGTCAGGCATTCGAGCGCCTTTCAATTGATCTCGACGATATTGAAAGTCGCGCTGATCGTTGCGTTCCTGATCGCGGGATTCGCTATCGGTACGCCGCAGCAGGTCACCTTCGCGCCGACCGCGGCCGATTTTGGCTATGTCGTCAGCGCGCCTTTCGCGATCGGCCTTGTCTTCGTGATGTACGCGTTTTCGGGGTGGAACGCGGCAACCTACATCATCGGCGAGATGCATCTGCCGCAGCAGAACCTGCCGCGCGCCTTGCTGGCGGGAACGCTGATTGTCGTGATGTTGTATGTCGCGCTCAATGCGGTGTTCCTCTACACGACACCGATCGACAAGCTGTCCGGCCAGCTCGATGTCGCCCGTATCGCGGGCACCCAGATTTTCGGCGAGGTCGGCGGCCGCATCGTCGGGGCCATGATCTGCGTCGGCCTGATCTCTTCGATCGGCGCGATGATGTGGATCGGCCCGCGCGTCGCGATGACGATGGGCGAGGATATCCCGGCGCTGCGCTTGTTCGCCCGCAAGTCGGCCAATGGCGCGCCGATCTACGCCATCCTATTCCAACTCGCGGTCGCCAGCCTATTGCTGTTTACCCGCAGTTTCGAGGCCGTGCTCGAATTCATCCAGTTCGACCTGCTGTTTTGCTCGTTCTTCACTGTGCTAGGAGTGATCAAATTGCGCATCACCCACCCTGACTTGCCGCGGCCCTACCGCGCCTGGGGCTATCCGGTAACGCCTTTGGTTTTCCTGCTCGTGACCGGCTTCATGATGTACTACCTCTTGAGGGAACGGCCGTTGCAATCCTTGCTCGGCGTGTTGATCATGGTTTCGGGCCTCGCGATTTACGCCGCTTTCCGTCACCGGTCCGGCCGGCGCGTCGCGGTCGTATCTCCAGCGCGCGAGTAGCAATGTTTCAGCTCAAAACAATAGCCGCGCTGACCATGCTGTTGCTTGCAGCCGCCATGCCCGTGCGCGCCGCCGACCCGGTCACCGCCGACGACACCGCGCGTTTCCTCGCAGGCATGGCGCCGTCGGCTCAATCGCCGCTGATGCCGCTGACCCAGAACCGGGCGTGGCGGCAACACGCGCGCTTCTTCGATGCGGCATTCGGACAGCTCGAGGAACGGCAGCTTTCGAAAATTCGCGTCTGGGCCGGCGCCAATCTGGCCGCGCCGCGACCGACGATGTTTTACATGTTCAGCGGCCCGGATTTTCTTTATGCGGACGCCTTCTACTCCAAGGCAACGACCTATGTGCTGAGCGCACTGGAGCCGGTCGGCGTGGTGCCCGACCTGATGCGGCTGTCAGCTGACGAGGTCTACGACGCGCTCTATGGCGTCGAACGCTCGATGAGTTCGATCCTGAACTTCAGCTTTTTCATCACCAAGGACATGAAGAGCGATCTGCGCGCCAGTGAACTCAGCGGCTCCTTGCCGCTCCTCTACGTCTTTCTGGCGCGCTCCGGAAAGACCATCCGGGATGCCAGCCCGGTCACGCTTGACGATAGCGGATCGGTGCAGGTCGCAAACGAGGATGGCGGACGGAATGTAACGCGCGGCGTCCGGATCACCTTCGTGGGCAGCGATGGCGGTGAAAGGACGCTGTATTATTTCAGCACCGATCTTTCGAACAACAGTGTCAGGCGCACCGGCTTCCTGAAGTTCTGCGCGACGCTCGCGCCCGGCAACAGCCTGATCAAAAGCGCGTCTTATCTATTGTCTTCCCGCAATTTCACGATGGTGCGGGATTTTCTGCTCGCCAACAGCGCCACCATCATTCAGGACGATTCCGGAATTCCGCTGGCCAATTACGATCCGGGCGCATGGCGGTTTTTTCCGTTCGGACGCTACGCCGGGCCGATCGCGAAATTTCCGGGAAAATACCAGCCGAAATACGCCGAACTTTTTCGGCGCAGTCAGCCGATCGATTTCGGCATCGGCTACCGCTGGCGCTCCTATGAAACGAACCTGCTGCTTTCGGTCAAGGTGGCGCCCGGCAGCCCCGGTGTGGTTGAGGCGATGCCGCCGGGTGAGCCTGTCCAGCAGACGCCGCAACGTCCCAGGCGGGTTCGTCCGCAAGAGTTCGATTGGCCCGGACGCTTCTGGCCTTTTGAGCGGTAGGATCGAGTGTTTGAGGTCAGCCACCTCCGGCGCCAGCCGCGATGTGCGTCACCAGCGGACGCTTTGGCTAGGCACGATGAACGCTGCCTTGTTCGGCGGCGGCTCCGTGCTGACGCTGTAAAGTTCGAAGGCGGCGATGATGATGATGAGCAAGGCCAGTATGGCGATCAGATCAATCTGCCGGGGATCATGACCGCGATGGCTGATTTTCCAGCGCATTGTTTTGCCCTCGCGAAGGGAAGACTAATACTAATGCGTGCAGAGGTGGTGTGGTTCCCGCAACCTGAAAATTAGCTTCGGCTGGCGGCTGGACTTAGTTCGGAGGCCCGTTGACGCCGCGCCAACGCCCGAACCGCCAGGGCACATACCACCGCGCGCCCGGCGGCCTTGTCAGTGGTACGATGTCGATCCCCGACGTGCCCCAGGGCTGGCATCGCAGCAACCGCGCCAGCGTCATCCATCCGCCGCCCCATAGTCCGAAGCGCCCGATGGCCTCGTCAGCATAGACCGAGCAGGTCGGCAGATGCCGGCAGTTGTAACCGACCAGCGGAGACAGGGTGTGCCGGTAGATCCAGATCATGCCGCGGCCCGCATTGCGCGGCAGCCGTCCCAGCGCGCCGGCGCAGTCGGGACAAGGCGAAGATGGGTGCGATGAGTGCTTCATGGGCGGTCTGCGATCACATATGCGAGTGCAGGCGCGGTTCCCAGGCACGGAACCGTAGCTGGCTGGCATTTGCGCCACATTTGGAGAAATAACGCATGGTCTTGCTCTACGCTACCAAAGGTACGGTGGACGATGGCGACGAGCGCGGTTAACTTTTCAACGACGCTGGCATGAAGGAATCATTTGGCGTTGAACTGGGGCCATTACCACTGCCTGTCTTGGGGGCTTGGGGGAAGGAACCAACTTGAGACTTGTGAGGTCACTTGATCTTCGCGGCTGGACGCTGATCGGCGTCGCCGCCATCGTTATTTCCTTGGTCAGCGTTGCGGCTGGACACGGCAGTTCGGCGCGCGCCGGTGCGGCGCTCGAAGAGCGAAAATTGCCAATGCGGTTCAGCTGGGTGGCGTGCCGGCCGAATTGCCGGGGCTGGGTGAGGGCGGTCGGCATCGTGACCGCGGATACGCCTGGCGAGTTCGACGAATTCGCCCGCGGACGCCAGCTTGCCGGTGCGACCATTGTGCTGGATTCCAGCGGCGGCTCGGTCAACGACGCGATTGCGCTGGGGCGCCGCTGGCGCGGCCTCGGTATGCTGACGACCGTTGGCTTGAGCGTCGAGAGCCGTACCGCTCAGGGCAATAGTGCCAGCGTCGTGCCCGATGCCTATTGCGAGTCGATGTGCGTGTTCCTGCTGCTGTCAGGCAAGACGCGCTATGTGCCCGAAGCGGCGCACGTCAGGGTTCATCAGATCTGGATGGGCGATCGCACCGACGACGCCAAGGCCGCGAGCTACAGCGCGCAGGATCTGACGATTGTCGAGCGCGATATCGGCCGGCTCGCCAAATACACTTTCGACATGGGCGGCGCGGGTGACCTGCTGGCGCTGTCGCTGAGCGTGCCGCCGTGGGAAGATCTGCACGAGCTGTCGCCGGCGGAATTGCGGCTGACCAATCTGATCACGACCGACGCGGTTGCCGAAGTGCTGCCCTCGGCTTTGCCGAAGACTGACGGCGCCACGGTACCGGTGGCCGAACTGGCGACCAAGCCGGTGCAGGATCGCTTCCTCGGTAGCCCGGCGCAGGCCGAGGCGGGACCGGCAAAGTCGACCAAGACGGCGGAGGCGACGGGTCCGATCGGTAGCGTAGCCCCGGCGGTACCCGGCAAGTAGCCGGGATAACCCAGGCAACGACGTCATCATCCGCCAACGGGTCGGCGCGAGGCGCCGCCCGATGACAGGCTCCAGCGGATGATCAAGTCTTCCGCCACGTTTTTGATCAGTTTCAAATTGGCCGCATACTGGATGCAGGCTTCGCGGGCATGACGGCTGGGTTTTCGCGGTCAGCCTTGCGCCGAAGCCGGTTGCTTCGCCTTGGCTTCGATTTGGCCGATCGCATCGACCACGGCATCGAAGGTCAGCATCGTCGAGGCATGCCGCGCCTTGTAATCGCGCACCGGCTCAAGCAGCGCGATGTCGGCCCATTTGCCCTGCGGGGGGCTGCCATGCTCTTTCAGCATTTTGCGAACGGTCTCGCGTAACTCGCGCAACTCGCTGGCGGTCGAGCCGACGACGTGGCTCGCCATGATCGAGGATGAAGCCTGGCCGAGTGCGCAGGCCTTCACGTCATGAGCGAAGTCAGTGACGACAGGCCCGTCCATTTTCAGGTCAACCTTGACGGTCGAGCCGCAGAGTTTGGAATGTGCGGTGGCGCTGGCGTCGGGGGAAGGCAGCCGGCCGATCCGCGGAATGTTGCCAGCCAGTTCGATGATGCGCTTGTTGTAAATGTCATTCAGCATAGGATCAGGGTCTCGGAGCCTGTGGCACACCGCCCTTGGCGGGCGCGCCCGATACCCCTATATAGGTTTGGAACTGGCGGAAATACAGGCCGCCTCAAGATGCCCGACGGTACGAAATAGAAAGCAATGGGCCGCCGTGCTGTCAACATCGTGCTACTCAGGCGTCCGGCGGCAAGCCGCCCCGTCTGCCGGTGACACTCCGGTCTCATGACCGGTCGAACGGAGTCGACATGGACGCGTTGATTAAACCCTTACGCCCAAACAAGCCCTCTGACGCCAAGGCGGCCGACCACAAGATCCCGGATATCCGTCCGGCTGAACTGGACCCCTCCGAGTTTCTTGCCGCCGCGGTACGCGCCGACCAACCGCGGCCGTCGCGCGCCGAAGCGGAGCACGCGGTACAGACGTTGCTGAGCTATATCGGCGAAAACCCGCGCCGCGAGGGCCTGCTCGATACGCCCCGCCGGGTGGTCGAAGCCTATGACGAACTTTATCAGGGCTATCATCAATGTCCGGCCGAGGTTCTTAACCGGACCTTCGGCGAGACCGCGGGCTATGACGACTTCGTGCTGATCCGCAACATCGAGTTCACCTCGCAATGCGAGCATCACATGATGCCGTTCTACGGCAAGGCGCATATCGCCTATACGCCGGTCGAACGGGTGGTGGGCCTGTCGAAGCTGGCGCGCCTGACCGATATCTTCGCGCGACGCCTGCAGACTCAGGAGCATCTCACCGCACAGATCGCGGCAGCGGTCGACGAGATTCTCAAGCCGCGGGGCGTTGCCGTGATGATCGAGGCAGAGCATACGTGCATGTCGGTGCGCGGCGTCGCCAAGCATGGCGCGACCACCTTCACCAGCCGCTTTACCGGCATGTTCCGCGACAATCCGGCGGAGCAGGCCCGTTTCCTATCGATGATCCGAGGGTCGCACAGCTGATCGCCCCTCGCTTGAAGTGACGAGGGGCTTTTCCCGTGTCCACACCTGCCGACACCCATGACATCGAGGAAGGGCTGGCGTTCCGGCCCAAGTTCGACGCGTACGGTCTTGTGACCTGTGTTGCCACCGACGCCGGCTCCGGCGAGGTGCTGATGGTCGCCCACATGAACGACGAGGCCTTGCGCAAAACCATCGCGAGCGGAGAAGCTTGGTACTTCAGCCGCTCACGCAAGGCGCTGTGGCGCAAGGGGGAAACCTCCGGCCACACCCAGCGCGTGGTCGAGTTGCGGATGGATTGCGATCAGGACGCCGTCTGGATCCGGGTCGAACAGTCAGGCGCCGCCTGCCACACCGGCCGTCGCTCATGCTTCTACCGCAAGGTTGACGCCGGCGAGGGCGAAGCACGACTCTCCTTCATAGACGCGGACCGGATGTTCGATCCGAAGGCCGTCTATCGGCAGAAAACCTGACGCTGCACCTGGCGTCGGCGCAGCCCGCAGCGCCGGAAATGGCCGTCAAACGCTCTTAACCCGCCATTAACCATACCCATCGCAGGGTGACCCTGGCATGGGCGCTCTTTGGGAGAAGGGCGGTCGTATTGGCCGGACGGCGTTCGCGGGGAGCGGGGCACCAAAGCATGTCTGTCGACCCTCCAAACACCACGGCAACGGCAGGTGTCGACCCCTCGCGCATGCGCATCGCCAGCGCGATCAAGCAGGCCGCGGTCACCACCGGCACCAGCTTCCAATATCTGCTGACCACCGCGAAGATGGAATCCGACTTCAATCCGAAGGCGGTGGCGACCACTTCATCGGCGAGCGGGCTGTTTCAATTCATCGGGCAGACCTGGCTCGGCACCGTGAAGGAAGCGGGGACGCAGCTTGGCTATGGCCAATATTCCGACGCCATCACCAAGTCGTCGTCAGGCAGCTATTCGGTCAGCGATCCCACCGCGCGAACTGCGATCATGAAATTGCGGGACGATCCCGACGCCAGTTCGGCGATGGCCGGTGTCCTGACCCAATCCAACAGTTTCAAGCTCACCGGCATGATTGGCCGCCGCCCGAACGATAGCGAACTCTACATGGCCCATTTCATGGGGGTCGGCGGCGCGGCCAAGCTGATCTCGAATGCCGAGGATAATCCGCAGGCCTCGGGCGCACGGCTATTTCCGAATGCTGCGGCGGCCAACCACTCGATCTTCTACGACCCCACGGGGCGTGCGCGCAGCGTCTCCGAAGTCTATTCGGTGCTGACATCACGCTATGCCAGCGCCGCTAATTCATCGGCGACGCGCTCCGCGATGGCCGCGGTCGGCGACATCAAAGCAAACACCGCAGTTGCGAATGCGGCATCGATCGACAACGCCGCCTATCTCTCCAGCTTTCCAAACGCCGGGGCCGCCGCGTCAGCCGCGACGCCATCGACCTCAGGGGGCGCCGATGCCTCACCACCTGCCGAGTCGAGTTTCCGTTCGCTGTTTCAGGGCGGCGAACGAACCCAACCGGTATCGTCCACCGTCCACAAATTGTGGGGCACGCCTCCTTCGTCGTTGACCTCGGTTGCATCGGCAAATTCGCCGACGCCGGCACAGCCCGCCAACCGCGCATCGCAAGGGCTCGATCTGTTCAGCGATCGCAGCGGCGCGTTCAGTAGCTAACGCTGCGCGCTCGGCTCTCATATTTTTGCCACGGCCGGCATCCTTAACAAAACGTCAATCAAACCAGCCGGTTATGATGAACGCTTTATTAAGCGTCGTGGTTTATTTTCTATGACCGTGGCATCGCATTACGGTGTCGTCTCAAGTTGCGTAAGCCGTCAGGACCATGATCGTTCGGCAGTTTATTAGTTGGGTAAGGACCGCTCCGGCAGGCGAGCGGGCAGAGGCCACGCGAGCATTGGCGCGGGCTTGGCTGATTTCAGATTTGACCGAGGAGGACCGCGCCGCCGCCGAAGGCGCGCTCCTGATGTCGCTCGACGACGGCTCTCCGCTGGTTCGCCGGGCGATGGCTGAGGTGTTCGCGCGCAGCACCGAGGCACCCGGCGCCATCGTTCAGGCGCTGTCGCTGGACCAGCCATCGGTGTCGCTGCCGGTGCTCGAACATTCGCCGCTTTTGATCGACGCCGACCTGGTCGACATTGTCGCCACCGGCAATGGTGAAATGCAATGCGCCATCGCGCGTCGGGTCAACCTTCCGGCCTCGGTCGCTGCTGCAATCGCCGAAGTGGGTTCGGCGTCGGCCGCGCTTGAACTGATCGAGAACCCGTACGCCGAACTGGCGCCGTTCTCATGGGACCGTATCGTCGAACGCCACGGCCATCTCGCCGCCATCCGGGAATCGATGCTTGAGGTGGACGATCTGCCCGCGGCAACGCGGGCTGCGCTGGTCGCCAAACTCTCCGACACCCTGGCGCAATTTGTCGTCGCGCGGAATTGGCTGAGCGCCGATCGCGCCGGACGGATTGCAGGTGAGGCGCGCGATCGCTCGACGGTGAACATTGCGGCGCAATCGCGCGGCGAGGACATGCGCGGCCTGGTGCGGCATCTACGTGCCACTGGCCAGCTCACCGCGGGATTGATCCTGCGCGCGCTGCTGTCGGGCAATCTCGAGCTTTTCGACCATGCGCTGGCGGAACTGTCCGACATGCCGCAGGCGCGGGTATCCGCGCTTCTGCACGACCGCGGCGGCGCCAGCGTGCAGGCGCTGCTGTTACGGGCAGGGATGCCGGAATCGACCTTTGCTGCGTTTCGCGTCGCGCTCGAAATCAGCCATGAAATCGGATTTGTCGACACCGTCGACGGCGCTACTAGGCTCCGGCGCCAGATGGTCGAACGCGTCCTGACGCATTGTGAGACCGACCGGCAGGCCGCGGAGCCGCTATTGATCTTGCTGCGACGCTTTGCAACGGAGTCGGCGCGCGAAGAAGCCCGGATGTATTGCGATGAGCTATTGGCCGACCGATTCGTCGCGCGGATTGAGCACGTCGCGATCGCGGCATAGTAAGCTCACGGACCTTTCGTCGTTCTCGCAGGCTCGGACCCATACGCCGTGTTGCCGATGATGTGGGAAGGTGTGAAAGCTTGCTTTGCCACCAATACCCCAGGGTCATGGTCGCCTAAGTTCACCGAGACGACGTAAGTAACCTTCCGCTACTCCGCCGGGACGATGCTCGGGGAGAGGATCGCTTCGAGGTGGTCGGGACGATCGCGATTGGCGTGAATGAGATACTCATCGGTAACGCCACGCAATTGCCGGCTCAACTCCGCGGCTGTGCTGACGGTGTCGAACTTGGTCCGCTCACGCACGATCGCCTCGATGGCGTTGATGTGATGTGCGATGAGCTTAGCCGGGACCCGGTCGAGATCCGCGGCGTGCTCGATGATTCGGCACAGGCTTTCGGCGGCAACCGCCGCGGACGGAAAACCGAACGTAGCGCCGTCGCCCTTGATATCGTGTGCGGCACGAAAAAGCTCTTCGCGAGTGGCGTCGATAAAGCCGTGTTTGAGAATAGCGGCGTAGGCTGCTGCGAGACGGTCGGCTTCGACCGTCATCCAGTTCTTGAATTCGCCTGACAGGTCGGCCAGTGCTTTTTCCGCGCGCGCGACCGGATCGTCGCGATCCTTTTCGGCGACACGCCGCAATACCTTGCGCAGCGGATTAGGCTGCGTAATCACGTGATGGTCGGAGAAGGTCTCGACCTGGAGCGCGCGGGGCGGGTCTTTGGCCATGAATGTTTCCGCTAGATCGAGGACCGGGCCTTGTCGAGCAGGGAAGGCTGCTGCATCACTTCCATTTCGCCGCCGACGCGGCGCTCGGGGCCGATATAGGCGTTGCCGGTATTACGCCGTCGGTCGGGACCGAAATAGGTCTTGGTCTTGATGAATGGACGCGGATTGGCGACGACATTGAGAATGCGCTGATAGAGTGCCTTGGCCGAGATCGGCTTGGCCAGAAACTCTGTTACGCCGGCGTCCCGCGCCACCGTTACGCGGCGCTTCTCGGAATGGGCGGTCAGCATGATGATAGGCGCGTAAGGGTTGCCCTTTGATTCCGGCTGCCGGATCATCTGCGCAAGCTCGAGACCGTCGAAGATCGGCATCGACCAATCGGTGATGACGATGTCCGGGACGTAGTGGCTGTACATTTCAAGGGCAGTGGCGCCGTCCTCGGACTCGTAAACCTCGCGCGCGCCAAATGAGTGCAGCAGCGTGCGCAAGATGCGACGCATATGCGGATTGTCGTCGCACACCAGGAATCGCAACTTGTTGAAGTCGATCCGGAACATGGTACGGCTCTAAGCACACATACCGAACACCTCGGTATACTTCGCGTTAACCATATGCCGTGCGCGTTAATGAATGGTTGCGTTCGCCGCGCTCCGGCAGGCCCGCATGACACGATAAGCGGTCACGAGTTGCGCGATCAATAGCCGAATTGTTCGCTCAAAATGCGCTCTTCCAGGCTGTGGCCGGGATCGAACAGCATTCGCATCGAAATGGTCTTGTCCGACAGCACCTCGACCCGGCGAACGTCGCGCGCCTCGTCGTGATCGGCGACGGCCGCGACGGGACGCTTTTCGCCTTCAAGCACCTCGATGACGACAAAGGCGGTGTTCGGGAGCAGGGCGCCGCGCCAGCGGCGGGGACGGAACGCGCTGATCGGCGTCAGCGCCAGCAGCGCGGCGTTGATCGGCAGGATCGGTCCCTGTGCCGAGAGATTGTAAGCGGTCGATCCTGCAGGTGTCGCCACCAGGATGCCGTCGGCGATCAGCTCTGCCATGCGCTCGCGCTCATCGATCAGGATTCGCAAGCGCGCCGCCTGATGGGTCTGGCGGAACAGCGCGACTTCGTTGATGGCGTGGTGCAGATGCACCCTGCCGTGAACGTCGGTGGCGCGCATCAGCAGCGGATGGATGCGGGATTCTCGCGCCGCCGCCAGGCGGGCCTGCAGGTCGTGGACACTGTACTCGTTCATTAGGAAGCCGACGGTGCCGCGGTGCATGCCGTAGATCGGCTTGCCTGAATGCATGTGCCGATGCAGCGTTTGCAGCATCAATCCGTCGCCGCCGAGCGCCACCACGACATCGGAATTGTCCGGATCGTGGTTGCCGTACTCTTCGGTCAATTGCGCGAGCGCCTGCTGGGCTTCCGCACCCGCGCTCGCGACGAAGGCGATGCGGTCATATCGCTTGGGCGTGGTCATGGGATCGCGGGCTCACATGGGCGCTGCTGGGTGCGGGTGCGCGGGTCGTCTATACGACTTCGGTCGTCCTTGTCGAGATAGCCATCTGGTCCGCAGAATATCACAGTTCGTACAGCGTCTTTGATGTCAATGTTAACGTTGTCGGTCAGCTTACGGAAAACCCTAGGCCGTCGCAATTTCGAGCCGAACCTGGATTAGAGACAGCAGGCTTAATCAATTGCACGATCAGGAGAATAGGACATGGCCAAGCTCTTCGTCGTGCGGCGTCACGTCTGGCTTGTTCTCGCGCTGATTTCGCTGTCGGCGATAGCCGCTCGCGCCCAGGATACGACGCAGCAGCAGCCTACCGCCGCGCCGTCAGCGCAGAAATCCGCCGTGAAAGGCGGACGTGCCGCTACTCCCGGTTCGCCTGACATTGCCGAGCAGCACCGCCTGCCGCCGGATTCGACGACGCAGCACACCCTGGTTCTTCCCGGCCGCACGCTCGCCTTCGCCGCCACCGCGGGTTCAATCCGCCTGTTCGACGGCAAGGGCGCACCGCAGGCCGACATCGCCTATACCGCCTACCAGCTTGACGGCGCCGATCCGGCCACGCGGCCGGTGACCTTTATCTTCAACGGCGGCCCGGGGGCGGCCTCGGCCTATCAGCAACTCGGTAATGCCGGACCCTGGCGGCTGGCGATCAGCGGCGACGCGGCGGTGTCCTCCGCGTCGCCCGATCTTCAGCCTAACGCGGATACCTGGCTCGATTTTACCGACCTCGTTTTCATCGACCCTGTCGGCACCGGCTACAGTCGCTTCGTCGCGACCGACGAGGACGTGCGCAAGCGCTTTTTCTCGATCGACGGCGACGTCAATTCGATAGCCCTGACGATCCGCCGCTGGCTGGAAAAGTCCGGCCGTCTGCTGTCACCCAAATTCGTTACCGGTGAAAGCTATGGCGGCATTCGCGGGCCCAAAATCGTTCGCGAGTTGCAGACCGACCAGGGCGTCGGCGTGAACGGGTTGATCCTGATCTCTCCCGTACTCGACTTCCGCGACTTTACCGGCTCGAGCCTCCTGCAATATGTCGCGCGCCTTCCTACCATGGCGGCGGTTGCGCGCGAGGCGAAAGGCCCCGTCACGCGTGCCGACATCGCCGATGTCGAACGCTACGCGCGGGGTGAATTCCTGACCGACCTCATCAAGGGCCGTGCCGATGTCGAGGCCACGACGAGGCTTTCCGACAAGGTGGCGGCGCTGACCGGCATCGATCAGGCAGTGAGCCGCAGGCTGGCCGGGCGTTTCGCCGTTGCTGAATTCCGGCGCGAATTCGATCGCCGCGATGGCAAGGTGACAGGACGATACGATGCGTCAGTGCTAGGTCTGGATCCGTTTCCGGAATCGAGCTCCTATCGTTTCGACGATCCCTCCGGCGACCCTTTGATCGCGCCGTTGACCAGCGCTGTTGTCGACCTCACCACGCGCAAGCTGAACTGGCGGCCGGACGGCTCCTACCAGCTTCTCAACGACGCGGTCGGGAAGGCCTGGAATTTTGGTCACGGCATCAATCCGCCGGAGTCGATCACACAACTGCGGCAGATACTCGCGCTCGATCCCAAGCTGAAACTGGTGATAGCGCACGGATTGTTTGATCTCGCCACGCCGTATTTGGGTTCGCAAATCCTGCTCGATCAGCTCCCTGCCTTTGCTTCGCCGGAGCGGGTGAAACTCGTCGTCTATCCGGGCGGGCACATGTTCTATTCGCGGGACGCCTCGCGCCAGGCTTTCCGGACCGAAGTGCAGGCGCTGATGAAGTGATGTCGGCGGATACAAAACAGGCGCAACCCTGGAGATTGCGCCTGTTGATGAACGCTTAGCGCGCGGCAATCGTGATCAGTAGACGAGGCCGGTGCCGGGCGCCTGCTCGAGAGCCGCGGACAGGGAGCGATATTCCGAGCTGTTGGTGCCGGCCAAAGCGGCGATCCGGTTCAGGTGGTACTCGGCCTGCTCGCGGTTGCCCTGTTCGAGCTGCCACAGCCCGTAATACTGCCAGGTCCGGACATGGTTCGGGTCGGCTTTCAGCGCGCGCTCGTACCAGATCTGCGAGACCTGGTAGTTGCCGAGCTTGCGATAGGAGTAGCCAATCAGATTGGCGACGTCGGCGCGGTCGTCGTGGCCGAGTGCCTTCAACTGGTCGATCGCGGCGGCGTAGTCGTGACGATCATAGATCGTGGTGTAGGCCGTGTGATAGCCCGCGAGAAATTTGGGATCGTCGATACTCGAACTCTTGTCGTTCTTTTTCTTGCCGTCCTTGGTCGAGCTTGACGGCGGCGGTGAGGGGGTGTCGCCGCCCGCAGCATGGGCTGACGGAAGCAGCGGGACCGCGATCAGCGCCATCGCGTACACAGCCAGCGTCAACAACCTGATAGTTAATTTACTCATGGGTTTCTCCTGATTGGCGTCGAGCAATTCTACACCGGCCGTTACTGATTTGAACCCCGGATCTATTGCAGCATTCCCACAACATCGTCACGAATTCGCTGGATTTAGGGCTGCCGCGGAGGCGCGCGTGAACATCACCAACTTGTCATCTTGATGAACGGAGTCCGCGACTTCGCTTCAGAATGGGTTCAGCCCGCGGCGCCTAGGGTCGTCCGCATGATCGACGAGCCCGGCCATCCGACCGGCCACCTCGCGATCTCCAGAGGGAGACAACTATGTTCAAGACCATTTCCGCCGCGCTGCTTGCCGCTTCTGTTCTCGCCGCGCCCGCGATGGCAGCCGGCACCGCAAAGCATGTGCATGCGCGCGACATTAAGGCCCTGCATATCAAGGGCAATGTGCGTAATGCCCATGCCGAAATGGGCTACCACGGCGATCGTCATCATCCCCACCACCACAAGATCAAGAGGATTTTGCGCCACCTCATCCACAGGGGCTGATTTTGATCCGCGGGGCGCGGTCGTTTCCACATTGCCCCGCCGCTTCCTGCGGATTCAGGCACGGCCCGCGCCATTGCGTCCCCAATGGCTGCGGGCCGGCGCCGTTTGTGAGCGCCCGGCGAATTCCATGTTGCCAGTAGGTTGGCCAGCAAGGTTTGATGTCGGTCAAGGAAACCCGGTTTCCACTTTTCCAGATCATGCTCTAGGGTTTGCGGCACGGTGAATCACCGGAAACAAGTTGCGCCGGAAGTTGAAAATTGAACCTGGGGACATTCGCAAAACGCGCGGCGATCGTGCTGTTGCCGATTGGTCTGGTTGCTTGCGCGAGCAGCGATGAAGGCCGCAACGAAAGCTATATCAGTGATCGCGGGGGCGCCGACCAGCCATACCCCAACAATTACCGTCCTGAATTGCTGGCGTTCATGAGAACCTACCTCAACAATCCCGTGGGTGTGCGGGATGCCGTCGTGGCCGAGCCGGTGCAGCGAACCTTCGGTGGGCGGTCGCGCTATGTCAGCTGCCTGCGGTTTTCCTCGCGCGATTCGGACGGCAATTATGGCGGCGTGCGTGAGCGGGCCGTGGTCTTTGTCGACGGCCGGCTCGACCATGTGGCTGAGAAGGCCGGAGAGATCTGCGCCGGTGCGGCCTATGCCCCGTTCCCGGAGCTGGAAAAGCTCGCGCGCTAGAGTTTTCTCGGTCCCGGCGCGCGAAGCCGAGCCGGATCCCCTGACTTCAGCCGGATCTGTGTGAGGTTCAATCACTTTTCAGCGAGAATTGAACCGGGAAGTCGCATCAACCGACGCATATTATACCGTCAGGCGACATTTTCGTCGGTACACGCTGCAATTTTGGAACCAAACGGCGTTGTTGCATCGCCGTCACGTTGCGAACGTTCGCGCGGGCGGCCCTGGCCGTGAAGCAACCAAATTGAAGCCACGTTGTTTGATGAGGGTCACAACCGACCGTAATGGGGAACCCAATCATGAGAAAGCTCTTGCTCGGCACAGCCGCCATGATCGCCTTCGCGGCTCCGGCGCTCGCAGCCGATTTGCCGGCGCGACCCTATACCAAGGCGCCGGCCTATACCGCGCCGGCGGTGGTTTACAACTGGACCGGGTTTTATATCGGCGGCCACATCGGCGGCGCCTTCGGTGGCGACAGCAGCCTGCAGGGCAGCGACGGCCGGTTCCTCGGCGGCGTGCAGGGTGGCTATGACTATCAGTTCGCCCCCAATTGGGTGATCGGCGCCGAAGCGCAGTACAGCTGGCTTACCAACGGTAACAACGGCGGTGTGCAATTCCCCGGCGGCACGCTCGTGACCAGCAACTCCGATCAGCTCGGCTCCGCCACCGGTCGGATCGGCTATACTTGGGGCCCGGCGCTGCTTTACGCCAAGGGCGGTTATGCCTGGCGCGACAACAACGATATCGGCGTGAGCTTGAACGGCGTGCCGACCGCGTTTGGCACCGACGGCAGGCACAAGGACGGCTACACTGTAGGCGGCGGCCTGGAATATATGTTCGCACCGAACTGGTCGGCCAAGGTCGAGTATCAGTACTACAATTTCGGCAGCACCAACTTCACCGCCGGACCGCCCGAAATCGTGGGGAGCCGGTTTCGGGACGACGAGCATACCGTCAAAGCCGGTATAAACTATCGCTTCGGCTGGGGTGGCCCGGTCGCCACGCAATACTGACGAGGTTCGCCTCGCGACGATGAAAGGCCGGCTTTCCGCCGGCCTTTTTGTTTGCGTACCGAAAAGGGGCCAAAGCGGTTCTGCGTAAGGGGGCCGACGCGGTTCGCGTTTAGATGCGCTTAATTAAAAATAATTTTAGCCGCCGGCGGACCTTCCGCATAGAATTTGCTATAGGTGCGGCTAAAGGGGTGGGTGGACAGTAGCTATGCGTGCCTTGGTATTAGGGGTGGTGGTTTCCGCGGTGGCTCTGCCGTGCGTGGCCCAAACGGTACTGAAATCCGAGCCTCTGGTTCTTGCGCCGTACGAGATTGTCTTCGTGCGCGATGCCTCCTGCCCATTTGGGCAGGTTCTCAAGGTCACCGGCGCGATCCGCGGGCTGCACCGCCGGAAAACCTGCGTCACGCTCGCCGCCGAGCAGGCCTCGCTGGTGGCCGCAACGCCGTAGGCCCCGCGGCCGAGGGGCCCCCTCATAATCTGTCCACCGTCGCCCGGGCGGCCTCGTCGCCGGCAAAATGCAGGTCGCTGGATCCCGGCCGAACGGCGCCAACTTGATGCCGGCCGGGTCTGATTGGGGCGATTTGGCGGGGTGGCCTGAGTCCTTAACAAGTCCTGAATCCCCCCGGAAATAATCCCCGAGACTCCCAGTCTAGAATCGCCGGATGTTTTGGCCATGACCCGAGCGATCCTGCAAACGTCCTGCGAATACCTGCCCATCGCGCTGTGCGTGGCGCTGGTGGGGGCCTGCGCGGCCAACCTGGCGCTGGTATGCGCCTGGCTCTAGGGGCGCCCCGCAGTACCCGCGATTGACGCGGCGCACTTTCCCCCGATGATCGCTATCAAGCGACAGGGCGCACGCCGCGCGCCGGGCCGAATGAGGGATGGGAGGCGGGGTGATCGAGGCGCTCAAGCCACGGGTCAATGCCGATGAGGCGCTGGTCAGGCGCGGCCGGTATCTCTCGACGACGTTCCTGCTGGAAGTCGGCCGGACGGCCTGGTTGATCACAATCTTTGAAGGCCGTGTCGTGTCGGTGATCGCGGGACCGTTCGTCATGCCGTCGTCGTCGTTCGCGCTGCGTGCCAGCGAAGAGGAATGGACGAAATTCTGGCTAGACCGGCCGCCGCCCGGCTCCAACGACCTGATGGCGCTGATCAAGCGGCGTGAGCTCAGGGCCGAGGGCGACCTTCACGTATTCATGGCCAATCTTCGCTACTTCAAGGAAGCGCTGGCCAAGCTGCGCCCGGCGGGAGCGGCGGCATGAGCGCTTATTTCGAGCCGATCGTCGGCCGCTACATGCATCTTGATCTGTTTGGACGCGCCCATCGCATCTATGTCGAGCAGGCCGGGGAAGGCACGCCCTTGCTTTGCCTGCACACCGCCGGCGCGGACGGGCGGCAGTACCGCGCGCTGATGAACGATGCGCGCATCACCTCGAAGCATCGCGTCATCGCTTTTGACATGCCTTGGCACGGCAAGTCATCGCCGCCCGCAGGCTGGCACACCGAGGACTATCAGCTCACTTCGGCGAACTACACGGCCATGGTCCTTGCCCTCATGACGGCGCTCGAACTCGATCGGCCGATCCTGATCGGATGCTCGATCGGCGGCCGCATCGCGCTTCACTTGGCGCTCGAATATCCCGAGCACTTCCGCGCCATCATCGGGCTGCAGGCCGGCGCGCATGTCGATCCCTATTATGACCTGAACTTCCTGCACCGCCCCGACGTCCATGGCGGCGAAGTTTGCGCCGCCATCGTGTCCGGACTGGTCGGATCCGATGCGCCCGACGAGGCCCGCTGGGAAACGCTGTGGCATTACATGCAGGGCGGCCCGGGCGTCTTCAAAGGCGATCTCTATTTCTACAAGCTCGACGGCGACATTCGATCTCGCGTCGCGGAGATCGATACCAGCCGCTGTCCGCTATTTCTGCTGTCCGGCGAATACGACTATTCTTGCACGCCGGAGGAAACGCTCGCCGTCGCAAAAAGCATTCCCGGCAGCGAGGCGACGATCATGAAAGGCCTCGGCCATTTCCCGATGAGCGAGAACCCCGCCGAATTCTCAAAACATCTGCTGCCGGTGATGGAGAAGATCGGGCGGATTTGATCGTCGTACGCTAAAATTAGTCGCCCAGTAAGGGACGCGCTTGCCGCGCTAATTAGTTACGAGCCTGGGGTGGATTCTGGGGACAAGTCGGCGTCTCATCATTCAGATGTCAAATCTGCGATCTTCACCGCATCATCGCCTTATTTCATTGTAACAAAACCGTCATAGTGCCGCTTATCCGTTCGTATGATTCCTGGCCGGGACACCTAGGAGCCATCATGACGACGTTGCAGGCTATCTTAGTTGGGGGCGCGGTTGCTTGGATACTTTCGCTGCTTGTTTTGGCCTACTTCCTGCGAGACGTTCCAGAGCTAGAAGAAACTGATTAGCTTGGTAATCCCCCAGATCAGCGCGAAAAACCAGCCGAGCATGGCGACGGCCAGGATGACGACGAATGCCGCCATGAAAAGTTTGTGCCTCATGCCCGTTTCGGAATCGGCGGGCCGAGACGGCGTGCCTGCCTCCGTCGAAACAGGTGCACTTGTCCCCTTGGCTTCACGACGAAAGAATCTGTGACGCATGGGCCGAGCGGTCTGCGCTGTTCGAACAAGGCCGCCGGCCGGAATATGTTCGACCGACGGCGTTGCCAGGGTGGACCCGGATGAGGGCAATATCCGGTGCAGCCACGCTATCGCGTTCGCTAAACTTCACAACGAAATGCGCGCGTTAAGCTTGCCAATTAAGCTTGATGGTCGCGCTGCGGGTTAATTCTGGAACTCCCATCGGAAGCGGCTCTGATTCAGGTCCTGACTGCATCATGCGAATATCAAACGCACTTGCGTTCGTCGCGGCACTCTCGGCAGCATCATGTTCGGGTGAGCCTGATGTGAGCGAGGCAACAAAAATGTGCGCGGCTGAGATCTACGGACCGTATAATCCAAAAGACCTCAAACAGTGTGTGGATGTCTGCATCAAGTGCGACCGCGGGACCGCGACCACTTGTTCGACTTCTTGCACGTTGAAAGGCGCGCGGTAGTCACCACGCGCCGGTTCGGGAGGCAAAAAGGGCCTTCACCGACCTGTAACCTGCGAGACGATATTGAGGATTGTCCGGGGTGTATCGATTTTCCGAAACTCTGTGCCCAGGCGCGATGCGTGATCGCGATAAGTTGGCGTTGTCAGCACGGACTGAATTGCATCATACAGCGCCTGCGGTGTGGGCTCATTGGTTTTTAGATTGATGCCGGCTCCGGACCATGCAACGCGCGCGTTAACTTCACCCTTGTCCTCGGTCAGGCCAGCGGTCACGAGCGGAACGCCGTAGCTAAGTGCCTGGTTGACGGTGCCATAGCCACCATTCGTGACCAGCAAGTCAACTTTTGGCAAGAGCCACTCGAAGGGAAGATATGAGGCCAGCCTTGCATTTGCCGGAATTTGACGAGCAAGCCCGTCGGTGGGGCGGCCGCCGGTGGTAGCCACGACGAGGAGGTTTGGATCCGCGGCAAGGGCCGCCACGGTCGGGGTGACGAGGAGATCTAAATTGAAATTCGCAAGTGTACCTTGAGTCACTAAGACCACCTTGCGGGAGCCATCCAGGTCTGTCGCCCATGACGGCAGAGGCGCTTGCGCGGGTATGATGGGCATTGTGCCAACAAATTGCACCGATGGCGGCAAATCCCGTCTCGGATACTCAAACGCCGGAACCGTCATCTGCAGATAAGCATCTGCGAGATAAATTCCCGCCTCAAACAAATCCATTGAGGTTGGATTGGCTCCGATTCCTCTCAGACACTGATTGAGATAACGGCTCACAGGTTCAGAGATCGTCGCCTTATATTTTTTGAGCAGGTCAGCATATCGCGCGCGCTCGGCGTCGTTCCGAGCAGGCGGCAAACCGCCAGAATGCGGGGCTCCGTCATCACGGTGCGACGACAAGAAACTCGGGCTGCAAACAATTACTGGCGGGCGCCGGGAGCGCGGGCCAAGCAGCATCGGTAATACGCCGAAAAGCATGCTATCTGCGATAACGAGATCAGCCGGGAAGTCGCCTATAGCCTGCTGTAAGCCTTCATGCTGCGCAGGAATCGAATCGATGTAAACGCGCTCTAATGTAAACCGTTGCCTCTCGGGTCCGGGCGGTATTTTCTTCCACTCGGGAAACAGTTTATCCCGATCGTGCAGGTCAAGATCCGCAGCGGGTGGAAACGCGCGGAATGTTGCTCCGAACTTCTCGATGCGGTCACGCATGATGGTTGAAGAAAGCCCCATCACTTGGTGGCCCTCCGCGATCAGTATCCTGGCGATCGCGCCAAGTGGATTGAGATGGCCGATCAATGGAGTGGATGCGATGAGGATATTCATGAGACTCTAATGTTTATCGCCGAGGAGCAGGATTTCATCGGATCGGTGATGAAGGTCGAAGTTAATGTGGAACAGGGAAGGGGCCGCTCGCGTCGTCGGCATGATGGCCTCGACCGACCAAGCTGAAAATCGCGTCAACTGATCCGACGACGGAAGCGAACCACGAAGCGATCCAAGTCGCTACTGCAGGTGAGCCGCGTCGGTTTGCCGACGTCTTCGCCCGCAGTCCCAACCGACGCCGCTGTCACAGTTCGATCCGCATCGTTACTTGCGGGGGCCATGGCGGCATGATTGTGGCTGCGAATGACCGGTGCAGACACGGTCGTGTGACCAAGGGTTGATGCGGGGGAGAGCAGGAGATGACCCGCGATACTGAACCTCGATTGACGAGCTACGGCTTCGGCAACACGCCCCAGTAATGCCGTCCGTTGTTGTTGGGATCTGAATTGTCGCTGGTCGAGAAAACCAGGCCTTTGTCCTTCATGTGCGAATATCGACCGCCGCCAAGACGCTCGATATCCGCGATTAAGCTATGCGGCGGCCCAAGCAGCTTGTCGTTCTCGTAGAGCAGCACCGGTGAGTGCTGGGCGTCGGGCTTATCGTCCGCGAACGGGGCGAATAAATATTCGAGCGGGCTGCTGAAGGCGAAGCCGGCGGCGTGATCAATGCGAAATAGCGGCATTGTCTGGCCGGGGGGCGCCGGCATCGGCACGTAGCTGTGCTTCAGCCACAGCGCCACGGGCATGTAGGCCGCGTAAATCACCGCCGCGGCCGACAAAACAGCCAGAGTCGACTTGTCCCAATTCCTGGTCATCCGGCAAGCCTAAACAACTTGATCGGGGCCGGGAAGCGGTACGCTGCGCCCCGCCTCTTAACGCACGGCGTCTTGTTCGAACCACAAACGCGTTGATGCTGATCGATTCGAAAGACCGTGGGCGTCGATGCGCTCGGTCATGAACCCAAATCCCCAGCATCCGTCTAATCGGTAAACGGAGGACAGCGTGAACACCAAGACTTCACCGATGTTGTCCATTCTGACGGCGTCGTGGTGCATCTACAATCTGGTCTCGCCGGGCGAGGCCATGAGCAAAGCGCTGTTGATGATGAATTACGCCTTCCTGGCATCTGCGGGCGTCGGGATGATGGGCGCGTTCGCACAGATCGCGAAAGGCAAATAGCTTTCCGCCGATCCCATTGGAAGCAGATCGCGATGCGTTCACCGGCAACGTGGTGCGCAGCGCGGAGGCTCAAACTTCGATCTTCGGTTTACAAAACCGCTGTTTACCCGCTCTTGGTGAATCCGACGCCGCGGGCGTCACGTTAACGGTCCGTTAACCAAGATCGCCCATTCCTTAACGAATTAACCACTTAGGGAAGCGAGTCGGCGGTCATGAGCGCAGAGGCGGAGCCACAACGTCAGTTAGTACGCCTGCGAGGGCGGTCTTATGTGGCGTTCGTGTTTTCTCCGGTCGTGCCGATCATGGGCTGGCTCGAGGAGCTGGACGCGACCGTGACGCGCTCGCCGGGGTTCTTCACGGGCCGGCCGGTGGTGCTGGACCTCTCGGCGGTCGATCTCAGCCAGTCTGCCATTGCGCACCTTGTCGCGAGCCTTCAGGAGCGGAATATCCGGGTTCTCGGGGTCGAAGGGGTAGACGCCGCCAAGCTCGGCTCCGGTCTGCCGCCGGTGCTTACGGGCGGGCGTCAATGTGTGATCGAGGAGAGCAAGCCGAAACCCAAGCCACAGCCTTCATCGCTGCTGCTTGAGAGCCCGGTGCGGTCGGGGCAATCAATCGTGTTTACCGAAGGCGACGTGACCGTGTTGGGCTCGGTCGGATCGGGTGCCGAGATCGTCGCTGGCGGCTCCATCCATGTTTACGGGACGCTTCGCGGCCGTGCGATGGCCGGCGTCAACGGCAATTCGGCGGCGCGAATCTATTGCCAGAAGATCGAGGCCGAGCTTCTGGCGATCGACGGCTACTACCAGACCGCGGAAGAAATCGACGCCACACTGCGAAATCGGCCTGCTCAAGCGTGGCTTGACGGCGAAACCATGAAAATTACACCGCTGAACTGATCGAAGGAGGATGGGAATGGCCAAAGTATTGGTCGTGACGTCAGGTAAAGGTGGCGTCGGAAAAACGACTTCGACAGCCGCACTCGGAGCTGCGCTTGCACAAAACGGTGCACGCGTCGTCGTTGTGGATTTTGACGTCGGGCTGCGCAACCTCGACCTCGTTATGGGAGCCGAACGCCGGGTGGTGTTCGATCTCATCAACGTGGTGCAGGGGGTCGCCAAGCTCTCGCAGGCTCTCATTCGCGACAAGCGTCTTGAGAATCTGTGGCTGCTGCCCGCGTCCCAGACCCGGGACAAGGATGCTCTAACCGATGAAGGTGTCCGGCGCGTCATTGACGATCTGCGAACCCGATTCGATTGGGTGATCTGTGATAGCCCGGCGGGCATCGAACGGGGCGCGACGCTCGCGATGCGCTATGCGGACGAAGCCGTTATCGTGACCAATCCCGAAGTGTCGTCGGTAAGAGATTCCGATCGCATCATCGGAATGCTCAACTCCAAAACCGCAAGGGCCGAGCGCGGCGAGCAGGTGAAGAAGCACGTCCTGATCACCCGCTACGATGCCGGCCGCGCCGCGCGCGGCGAGATGCTCGGCATCGACGACATCCTTGAAATCCTTGCGACCCCGCTTCTCGGCATCATCCCGGAAAGCCAGGATGTGCTGCGGGCATCGAACGTCGGTTCGCCCGTCACCGTCAACAACGCCTCCAGCGCGCCGGCGCGGGCCTACATCGACGCTGCCCGGCGCTTGGAGGGCGAGTCGATTACAATGACGGTACCAGTGGAGCGTAGGCGCTTCATGGCCCGGCTGCTTGGACGGAGGGCGGCATGAGCATGAGCCTGTTGCGGCTACTCGGTCGCCGCACCGGCTCAGCGCCGGTGGCCCGGGAGCGATTGCAGATCCTGCTGGCACACGAACGAGGCCTGCTCAGCCAGCCGGATCTTGTGGGGATTTTGAGGGAAGAGATTCTTGCCGTGATCTCGCGGCATGTGGCGCTGGATCCGGACAAGGTTCTGGTGAAAATGGACCGCGGCAAAAGCGTGTCGACGCTTGAAGTGGATATCGAACTGCCCAACGGGTTTGACCAGCAGGGCCGGGGGCGATTGCCCGCGAATAAACTCGCTTAAAGCTTAGAGCCTGTTCGGTTCCGGCGGAATCGAAGCAGGCTCTTTTTTACAGCGACGGTTTTTCGGGCGACGGTTTTGTTTCCGCCACGGAACAGCTCTCGATAAATTGTCAGCACCGTCACGCCAGCGTCGTCACGCTTAGTTCCTCGTGCCGCCCGCCAATGATCCCTCAAGAGCGGTTTTGCCCGTCCGCCTTCTTGCCGAAATGGTCACAGATGTCGTCAGAGTGGGGAACGCTTTCAACGCTTGCCGGCTTCCGCATCTCCGGAACGAGTCGTGAACAGACGGTGTTGATTTTCCGCTGTGCCCCGCGACATGATTGATGCGGTCAGACGGCCTTCTGGCTGTAGCCCTTCGTAATCAAGTCTGGTATTTGACGGCGCGCCACGTGGCGGAGCGACGGTGCCCCTTGGCGCCAAGGCCCTTTAACAATGGTCGCGCAGAGTTTGCCGGTTTAGCTCAGCGGTAGAGCAGCGGTTTTGTAAACCGAAGGTCGGGAGTTCAATCCTCTCAACCGGCACCACATAAAGCCGCTATTTGGGGCATTTGTAATCGCGACAGGTACGAAAAGAGCGGCCGAAGCCGCCCTATGGTCCCGTCGCCATTTCGGTTTCCCGTGTCCCGCGCCAGCTGACCAGAGCCTTTTCCGTTCCGATGGAATCGGAACGGAGCTCTAGATTCTTGGTTTGACGCGTTTTCTTTACGCGAACCGGTATCCGCTTCGCTGGAAAACGGTCTAGCGACGTTAATGTTTCGATATCGCGATCCTCGGTAATTGAGTGAGCGTGAATGATTGCCCGTTAGGCTTACTTGGAGTTTGGGGGGCCGCTTTAACCCTTCAGCGCGCGCCGTCGTTTAGCGTGCCCGGGAAACCGGGGTTTAAGAGTCATGCGCGCTGGACTGGCAGTGGCCATCTTGATTGCAACCGCGCTGACGGCGCTGGCCAGCGAGGGCTTCGATATCGTAATTCCCGGGCGCCCCGGTGTGCCCGTCATCATCAACGGCATCGATGCTTCCTATGCCGTGGTCGAAGGCGAATGGGGGCTCGGCAAGAATATTCATGTGCAGCCGACCGTCTATGGCGGCCGCTACATCGATTGGGAGCCGAATGTCGGTCACTACTATCCGACCCTCGGTCGGCGGCCGGGCTACGGCCGTCTGGAAATAGAGCCGCCAGCCAATCGTGTCCTGCCGAAACCGGCAGAGAGCTATCATCAGTCTTGGTCCGCGCAGTCCGCCCCGCCGGCGCCACAGCAGCAGCCGCAGGTGCCGCTTTATCCGCCGCCAGTGATGATGGCGCCGCCAGAGGGCGGCGGAGGACTTACCCCCGGTCGTCCCCAGGACCCGCGCTGGGACCCGCGGCTCCAAACGCCGTGGAATCCACGTCGTTGAGAATTCATCAACAAAATCATAATTCACAGGAGAGAGTAATGCGTCAGACGATTTCAGGATTGATTGCGGCAGTTGCCGTCCTGGCCGCAAGCGCTGCGCCGGCGATGGCGTGCGGAGGCGGCTGGTTCGCGCCGTGTGGTGGCTACGTCGCGGCACCCATTTACTCGGGCTGCAGCCGGGGCTGCGGCGGCTGGGCCTATGAGAGGCTGCCCGATCCGATACAGCAATATTACTACGCCGAGCAGGGCCCGACCTATACGGGTCCCGGTAACTTCGCGCCCTATCGGGTTTACCGGGAAGGCTCGGTGTCCGGTTGGGGCGGCTACGGCTATGGACGCGCCTATCATCCGAGCCCGCGTTACGGCTATCGCGCGCACCCGCGGCGCTATTACTGATCGGCTTCACCACTGAAGACGTCGGCGCCCGTTCGCATTCCGTTGCGAGCGGGCGTTGTTTTCTAGCTCATCAGGCCGAGCCGGCTGGCGCCGATATAGAGCGCCAGCGCCGCGGCGTTCGAGACGTTCAGGCTCTTGATTTCGCCGGGCATATCGAGCCGCGCCACGACGCTGCACGTCTCGCGCGTCAATTGCCGCAGGCCCTTGCCCTCCGCGCCCAGCACCAGCGCCAAGGGCTGCCGCAAGGTCACGGCGGCGAGGTTCTCGCTGCCTTGGCTGTCGAGGCCGACCGTCATGAAGCCCTGGTCGTTCATTTCCGTCAGCGCGCGCGCCAGATTTTGCACCGTCACCAGCGGCACCAGCTCCAGTGCGCCCGAAGCCGATTTCGCCAGCACGCCGGTCGCCTCGGGGCTGTGACGCGCGGTGGTGACGATGGCCTTGACCGCGAACGCCGCCGCCGAACGCAGGATTGCGCCGACATTGTGCGGATCGGTGATCTGGTCGAGCACCAGCACGATACCCTCCTGCGCCAGCGAATCGATATCCGGCGAGGGCAGGGGATCGGCCTCGGCCAGCAGGCCCTGATGCACGGCATCCGGGCCAAGCCGTTGGTCGATCAGCGCCGGCCGCACGATCTCCGGCGTCACTCGGGTGTCGATATGATCGTCGGCGAGGCGCCGCGCGGCGTTTTCCGACAGCCACAGCTTGCGAATCGTTCGCTTCGGATTGGCAAGCGCTGCCGCCACGGTGTGCCAGCCATACAGAATGGCCGGCCCGTCGGAGGCCTCGCCGCGGTCGCGCCAGGCCGGACGGCCGGATTCGCGGCGTTTGGCCGGGGGAGTCCGGCCGCCGCTCCGGAATTGTTGCTTTCGATCACGATCGCCCATGGGCGGAGCTTGTCTCACGGGTTCCGCACAATGGCAATTTGGACAGAAAGAGGTTTGCACTACCGGCTTCCGTCAGTTGACTTTGCCATGGCCGATCCGTCATAAACGCGCGCGACCGGGAGCGCGCCATCGGAACCCGGTCTTAACGTCATCCGGTCCTTTCCGCGTACTATTCTGCGGATTGCCGGGTGTTGTTGAACGGGGGAGTGTCCCGAGTGGCAAAGGGAGCTGACTGTAAATCAGCCGTCTTATGACTTCGAAGGTTCGAGTCCTTCTTCCCCCACCAAATTGATTTCAAACAGGAATTTGGCTCGCTCCCTGTTCACATTCCAGATCAGGACGTTGGTGTAGGCGCTTCATCGTCATCTTGGCGTGGGCCGGCGATAGGCACTGCGGGAGAAGACGCCAGCACGAGGCCCAGGCTTTCGGTTGCTGGCTGGCGTTGGTGCGGCAAGTCCGGTGTCGGTGTGGAGGGCGGTCTGCAACGCGTTCGTTTCGTGACAGCCGAGGAACCAAGAGCCGCCCGCCGGTGGCGCACGAAATATTTGGCACAACCCACCAACACAAGATCCGGGAGAACCCCTTCAATGGCTGAAGGGTTGAAAAGCATCGTTGTCGACGACGACCGTCGCCCGGCGGGTTAGACTAGGCCGGGAGTATGAATGCAAAGGAATTGAACATGAAGATCCAGCTCCTGCGAGCCTCGAAAACCGTAAAGGAGATCGAGTTTGGAGCGACGTTATCACCTTTGGAGATCCGCCGGCTTTCGATTGACCTGATGTTCGACCATTTCGAGCGGAACGAAACCCATTTGTGGCCGCGGGAGGATGACATCCTCGGTTCGCGTTACGAAATCCATGTCATTTCCGACCAGGGAAACGTGCTGAAAGCCTTCGATATTCGCGAGATTGTAAAAGAAGCCGGGCTTAAATTTCTAGGTCGCAGGATGAATGTTGAGGCCTGATAGCGGAGCCTTGCTCTCTCGAGAGGACTAGTCAAAGGGCTAGAAAAATAAAGGGCGCGGCGGGTTTCCCGTCGCGCCCCAATTCTTACACTCGCTGGCCCAGGCGCTGAGAGCGCCGCAGTTGCTATGCCTGTGCAGGCTTAGCGGGCGATCCCAGCGAGGTGACAGCGCTTGAGATAAGACACTGGATCACCTCCTTTCGTTGTTGATGGAAGCCAATAGTATAGGTAGCGAATTGTCGCGTGTTAAGGGCTCGGTCGCGAGGGAAATGGCGAGGCGCCTTTGCCGGCGACCGGAAGACCCACCTATAACGGTTGAGGCCTCTTTCCTGGCGTGCTAGTTGATCCCGGTTCGCGGGTGTAGCTCAATGGTAGAGCAGCAGCCTTCCAAGCTGAATACGAGGGTTCGATTCCCTTCACCCGCTCCAATGTTTTTAATGACTTCCGGCATTCTCAGTTTTCCGTTCGGACAAGGGTGCTGCTGCTCATTCGGATAATGTCCGTCTTTTGTTCGTGACGCGCGGCGCTTCCTGCTGACCGGCGATCACAAAGCAGGACTTCGGGTCACGTTCGCGCCACGAACTCGTTCGCTTGCCTTGGTCAGACCAAACTTGGCCTTCACCTCAGCGCCAAATCGACCATTTGCTCGACCTGTGAACGAGGAATCCATGAAGGCTAACTGTCCCACTCCCTCAATCGAATTTCGCCGCCGCGATCTTTTTGGCGGCGTTGCGGCCCTCGTGGGAACGACGATGTTGAGCAAGTACGCGATCGCCGCGCCGGCGACCGATGGACCGTTCGACGCCAGTAAAATCCGGGCGCTCGCCTTCGACATACAAGGCACGACGTTGGATTACTATACGCCTCTGGCCGACATGATGAAGGGGGTCATTCAGCAGAAGGGCCTGGCGCTTGATGTGGATGTCGTGATCACGGAATGGCGCCACGGTTATAGCGAAGTCATTGGTGAAATCCTCGCCGGAAAACGCGCCTGGATTCCAACCGAACAAGTTTACGCGGATGCGCTCGATCGTGTTCTCGATCGGCACAATGTCGGCGAGAAGTTTTCAGTACCGGAGCGCGCTCGGATGACCGAGGTCTGGGCACAAATGATTCCTTGGCCGGATACGGCGTCCGGGCTTGAACGACTTCGCAAGAAGTTCGTGCTGACGACGCTGTCGAACTCCGGCATGCAAACCGTCGGCAAGATGCTCAAGCGACTGGATCTCCGCTTCGACTACATCCTGACTGCGGAACTGGCACACAGCTTTAAACCAGATGGTGGAGTCTATCGCCTGGTCACACAAAACCTTGGCGTTCCCGTCGAAAACGTCATGATGATCGCCTGCCATAAGTACGATCTGAAGGGAGCCCATGAGTTCGGCTTTCGTACCGGCTACATCCCGCGTCCAAGGGAGCTTGGACCGGCAGGCAAACCAGACACCCGGCAGGAGTTTTACATCGATGTCATGGGCAGCGATTTGAACGATCTTGCGTCCAAGCTCGGCGCGTAACCGAACGCACCATCATGCGGCGATGGCCGAACTCAGTTTGCGCCCGACGCCTGCCGGCGAGGCAGGCCGCCGCGCACGTTTCATGACGAACGATATTCTATCCGAATTGCTTAGTGATGCGAGTATGAGATGATTGCCGACAATATCCTGCAACGCGCGATCTCGCGTCTCGTCGGACGAGGTACGCTCAAGATCATGACAGGATCTGGCGCCTGCCTCGAGGCGGGCGATGGCGGCGATCCCAAAGTCAGCGTACGCCTGATCGGTAAGGCTACGACCTGGATTTTGCTAATTGATCCGGAGCTAACGCTCGGCGAACTCTATACCGACGGCCGGCTCGTGATCGAACAGGGCACTATCTTCGATCTCTTCCAACTCTTGCTCGAGAAAAGGCACGGCAATCGAGGCGCACTGCCGATGCCGACGTTCTCCAGTCTGCGCGAGGTGGCAGATCGTTTCCGCGGCAAAATTGGCCGAAGGCGCGCCAAGCGTAACGTTAGCCATCATTATGACCTCGACCGGCGGCTGTACGAGCTTTTTCTCGATTCGGAATGGCAATATTCCTGTGCCTATTTTGAATATCCGGGCCAGTCGTTGGATGATGCCCAGCGAGCGAAGCAGCGTCACATTGCGGCGAAGCTTATGATCGAACCCGGTCAGAAGTTGCTCGATATAGGAAGCGGCTGGGGAGGCCTCGCGCTCTATCTTGCCAGCACCGCAGGCGCCGGCAAAGTCAAGGGGATCACCCTTTCCGAAGAGCAGCTTGTGGCGGCACGGCGCTCTGCTGCCCAATTCGGTGTGGCCGACCGGGTAGAATTCGAGCTTGAGGATTACCGCAACACAACAGGCACGTTTGACAGAATCGTATCGGTCGGCATGTTCGAGCATGTCGGTCGCGCATCCTACGACACCTACTTCCAGACATGTGCCCGTCTCCTCTCCGATACCGGAGTGATGCTGCTACACACGATAGGCTCGACGCGTCTTCCAGAGTACACTAATCCTTGGGTTGCGAAATACATCTTCCCGGATTGTTATCTTCCATCCTTGTCGGAAGTCACGCAATCGGTTGAGCGCGCAGGGCTTATCGTCACCGATATCGAGGTGCTCCGTCTGCACTATGCAGAGACGCTTAAAGCGTGGCGCGCACGATTTATGGCTCGGCGCGTCGAGGCCGCTAGGCTCTACGACGAGCGTTTCGTCAGGATGTGGGAATGCTATCTGGCGATGTGTGAAGCGGGATTTCGGTTCGGCAGCCTGGTCGTATTTCAGATTCAACTTGCCAAACGCGTCGATACAGTGCCCCTCAAGCGCGATTATATAGCGCATAGTGAAGACCAATTACGGGACACTGAACAACGTAAACGGCTGTCGGCCGCGGGATAGCTCCGAACGGCGTTCGCTGTCGCCCCTTCTCGAAGGCCAAACGGCAAGAAGCCGAGCTCAAATCCGCTAAGCCTGCCCTCGTCGTTGCCGGGCGGGTATCGCCCATTGCTCCTTCCGCAACATGATCCTGCCACGATGCAGGGTACCCGGCCGGCGTGGTGTCAAGCATTACTATGACCAGCAGACCAACAACGTGACCGGCGGCGTCCCGATGGCGGTGGTCAATGGTGCTCGATGGCCAACTCGGTGAGCCGCGCGGGCGGCAATGCGGTGCACATTGCGCGGTGCTCGCTTTGACCGCCGCTGATAGCGGGCAAGTCTTGCCACCGAAGAAAAGGCATTCCGACGACGGCGAGTTGTCGCTTAGAAACAAATGAGGATTTGACAGCGCTTTGTCGGGATGCGCTTGGAAAACTCTCGGATACCGTCAGACTTCCAAGCTGAATACGAGGGGATTCCCTTCACCCGTGGCAATCCGGATTCCCAGCGGAGCAAACTGCAATTGATCAGGGCGCTACGTAGCGGACGCCGCATAAAGAGCAGCCGTCTCCAACAACGGCGGACGAAAGCAGCAACGCTCAAGCAGGCACGTCAATGAGCCCCGCAAGTGACGTTATGTGACGAAGAATCTAATCGGCATCTCGGATTTTAAAAGCGATGCGAGCCAACCAATGCAAACCCTACCGCGTTCGCCCCGGCAATTACGAAATCACTTTTGAGTAGCCGTGGAAAACACAGCAACAGCCGCTTGCCAGGACCGCGAGCGGCTTGAAAGATAGGTCGTTCGTCGAGCCGGCGGGCCATGGCGTCCCTGGGGACGGACCGGAACCCACCAGATCCAGGACCGTGAATTGGGAGCGGCCGACGGATCAAAGCTTAGATCGCGGCGGACTCCGTTGACGCCATCGAGCGGAGTTACGACATATCGTGTACCTTGGATCCGATCACCGCTCAGGAGCAAGTATGAACGCACCGCCGAATATTGGTTCCGCCGCCACGCATTCTGACGACGTTGTTCACTGGCTGACAAACAATACGCGCGAGGAGCGGTTTATTGACAATATATTCGCCGAGCTGTGCGTCCGCCTGCAGCGAGCGGGCATTCCCGTCAGGCGGGCGTCGCTTCATATCCTGATCCACCATCCGCAATGGCTCGGAGCCCGGATCATATGGGCCGAGGGGATGCGCGAGGCCGAGATTTCCAGAGTCGACTACGATGTCCAGGAGCGATCCGAATATATCGGCAGTCCTGCCAACGAAATCCGCGACGGCGCCGCTGAGGTGCGCGAGAATCTTGAAAGCGATCCCGCGCTGGGCCGCAAACACGCCGTCTACGACGAAATGCGGGCGAAAGGCCTGACTGACTATGTGGCGTGGCCGCTCTACTATACGCTCGGCAAGCGGCATATCGTGACCTTTGCAACCGACCGGCCCGGAGGTTTCGACGATGCGCATATCGCCCGCTTGCTGGAGCTGTTGCCGGTTCTGGCGTTGGTCAGTGAAATCCGGGTCAAGAACCGGCTGGCCCGAACGCTGCTCGAAACCTATGTCGGGACGCATGCCGGTGAGCTCATTCTGGCCGGTGCCACCAGGCGCGGAAGCGGGACGACGGTTCGCGCCGCCATCATGATCTGCGATTTGCGGGATTTTACCCGGATATCCGATAACTGGCCGCGCGATGACGTGATTGACCTTCTGAACGGCTATTTCGACGCGATGTCGGAGCCGATTGCGCGACATGGCGGTGAAATACTGAAATTCATCGGCGACGGTCTGCTCGCCATCTTTCCGCTCAGCCAGCCCTCGGCTTGCGCAAATCTGCTGCATGCCGTGACCGAAGCCCGTCAGGCCATGGTTGCGCTGAACGAAAAGAACGGCGAAACAGGTCGTGAGCCCTTGAATTACGGCATTGGTGTCCACGTCGGAGATGTCATGTACGGCAATATCGGGTCGCGCAGCCGGCTCGACTTCACCGTCATCGGTCCTGCGGTCAACATGGCTTCGCGTCTCGAAACCCTCACCAAGCAACTGGGGAGAACGGTGCTACTGTCCCGCGCGTTTGCCGACTTCGTCGAAGGCGATTTCAATCTTGAACGAGTAGGCGAATATCCCGTCCGCGGCTTCAACGACCCAATCGAGCTGTTTGCGTATCACGGCTGAATGCCATTCTATCTTCGGGTGCCGGTGTTTGCCAAACGCGACACACGCTCCGTTCGGTCGATGTTCTGCTTCTCGCCAGCAATGACGCTGGCAGGTCCATGCGCTGATCCGGAGTAGAGTTGTGCGAACTGCGCCAGGACCAACTCGACGCCGACCAGATTTCAATGCAAGAGTGGTCGCCGAATGAAAAACAGGCGCCTGACGTCGCACTTCTTTGCTGTGTAAGTGCCCCGAAACAAGATGCAGCCCCGTTTTCCTGACCTGTTCAGCGCGACGTGAGCATCGCCAATGGAGAGATTTGTCTGATGACGAAGCGTTGCCTTGCGCCGGATCCGAATCCGTCGTGCCCGTCCTTTGCCTTGCCTGATGGCGCTACCGACTGCCACATGCACTTGTTTGGACCCGTGACGCAATTTCCTTGTGTCGATAATCGCGATTACACGCCGGCAGAAGCGAATGCGGCGTCGGCGCGGGCGCTTTTTGACAAGTTCGGCATCAAGCGCTTTGTGGCTATTCAGCCGAGCGTCTATGGATTGGACAATTCTTGCCAACTCGAATTCGCTGCGGCGGTCGGCTTGCCCTTTCGTGCGGTCGTAGTGTTGCCACCAGATGTATCAGACCAGGAGATAACCCGGCTTCATGATCGCGGCGTACGGGGTTTGCGTTACATTCTGGCGCATCCTGGCGGGCTAGACGTCTCTAACCTGGAGCGTTCGGCGGACCGCGCACGCGCGTTCGGGTGGCACCTGGAATTTCTGCTGAAGCCGGATCAACTGGTTGAGCTTGCTCCACGGTTGATGAAGCTGTCCTGTCCGGTCTCTTGCGATCACATTGCACTCGTCAAATCCGATCTCGGAGTCATCCAGCCCGCTTTCGAGGCTTTGAAAAACCTGATCGCACAGGGTAATGGTTGGGTGAAATTCTCCGGAGCCTATCGGATTTCAGGCAAGGCTGACCATTATGAGGCCGTGTTGCCCTTTGCACGCGATCTTGCCGAAAACTATCTTGATCGGATTGTCTGGGGCAGCGACTGGCCCCATGTTGGCCAAATGAATGTGATGCCGGCGACCACTCCGCTCTTAAATCTGCTGGAGACCTGGGTGCCAGACGAGCGGCAGCGTCGGCGCATCCTTGTCGACAATCCCGCCACTCTGTATGGCTTCGCCGCGTGAACTGCGACTTGTCGCAGTTCCCAAGGGCCTTTTGTAATTGTCGCGTGGCTGCAATTGTCGCGTGGCACTCTCGTCGCAAGTGTATGTAGGCCTCCGGCGCCGGCGGCCGTACGATTACGACTGAAAACCCAGCGGCATTTTCAATGATCTTGGGATGCAAAGATCGCTGGTCGAGGTTGTCAGTCCGATCGAGCGCTTGCATCCCAGAGCCTTGCATACGTCGGGCGAGGGGGCGATCAGTCGCATTGATCTAAACCGGCTGCGCGGTAGGGGTATCGCCGGCGTGATGGCGTCCAAGTATTATATTACCGACTGTTAATGCAGTTAAACGACGAATTAAACAAAAGAATACGGGGAGTTTGAACCAAACCGATTCACTGATGTCTAACTGGAATGCTTGCTTGGAATAACATTGCTTACCCTTCCAAGGCGGGGATTTGGTTAGTTGGAGGGATTTATATGGAAATCCATCGAGCCGGAATATTTAATAATAAACTACTTCACTCCCTTAGCACCATTCAAGCAGCAAAGACTCACCTTCGGTTGTTGACCACGAGCAGTTCGGCGCCGACCGTATTGGTCTCGCAGATCAATCTTTGCGACGTGTTGCTGGGCGAGATTCGCGCCATTCGCTCGAGCCTGGAGGGGCGCTTGCGGCACCAGGTGTCGGACGGCCAGGGCGCCGTTGCAGCTAAGCTTAACGGTAGCTCCGGGGAGGCCAGCCCAGCCAGGCTGTCCGGCAAATCGCTCGGGCTAGGAAAGATAGCCGACGCGGCCTGCGAAGATTCCGGATTGGTCAACGCTTCCGGGAAAGCGGTTCGATAGAGCGATATTGGGAGTCCATAACGCCCATCTGGTCCGTGACACCCGTCCAGTAGCCATAATTCGAGTTATCGAGCGTCAGGTGCGATCGCCGCGACCGGCCCGACCTTTGCGCACGCCTTTTCCGACATTGCTGATTTTGAATTCGTCCAGCTTATGGCCTGTTTTGAGTGCAGCGACTAGCCACCGCGGTTGTTTTCCCCGGCCGGACCATGTTTCCATCGGCGATTGCGGATTGGCATATTTGGGCAAGACCTTCGGATATTTGCGACGCGGGGCGTGGCCACCTACGGTTAGCGGGGTGGCGCTTTCAGATTCTCGAATGATCTCCACTCTGTTCAATTTCGCCAAGCGCTCTTCCAGCTCGCGCTTTTCCGCGATGATTCTGTCGGACAGAATTTTGGTGAGCTCTTCGTGGAGTAGCCAGAGCTCCTCAAATGGCATTGATTCTAAATCTGGTATGCGCATCGCGCTCTCGTGACTGCCGTCTGAAAACGATGGAGATATGTGTCTATCCGCGACCATCCGATTTCGGTGCCTCTGGATTGTCAGTTCCATGCTGGTGCGCCCGCCGATCATCTCTTCGTAGTTGAGGGCGATATCGTGTCGGGGGCAGGATCACGTCTTCAAATCCTTCACATCCGGGAATCATTTACGTCTTTCAAGCACATGATTAATGTATATAGATTATTTTTTAAATCAAATGATTTAATATAAAATATCACATTTTATTCACAGATTATAAAATTTAATGTTCAGGCGCTGTGATTTATTTAATGTTCGGCATATCGCTGTAGATTCAGGTGTTTGTGTGGCGTGGTAGTGATTGAATGGCGGGGTGTCGCGGTCATATTAACTGATTATCTCGCTCCCGGCGCAGGCTTGCGGGCGCAGAGGCGACAAAGGGCCCCAGGGAGGCAAAGGCCACGGGATTTCGATCTAGCCGAGATTGCGCTTGGTCGGAACATGGAGGTTGGGGAGCGCGCGGAGTCCGCCAGCCAAGCTGCCGAGCGCTCGGCACTTGCTGGCAAGTCCAGGCGGTAAGTCATCCTCTGAAAGGTTGCTTTGCGCCGGGTTCAGGCACCTTCGCCTGGATGCTGTAGGCCTCGATGCGTCGATCCGCGGCAAGCCGAAGCGATGCTTGAACCCCAGCGGACACCGAGGCTGAGGCGACCGAGTTGGCCGGGCGGGCCGGGTTGTTGCCGGAGGCTGAAGCGGTTTCGACGTGCCGATCGGGCAAGCGCGAAAAAGGGGAGCTCACGAATTGCGCTCGCGAGCTAGCAAGGCCTCAGGCGGCGGAACTTATCGACTCCCTATTTTTCAATCGCACTGAAGCGGCGAACGCATCGGTACAGGGGCGATGTCTGGTTCCGTAATATGGGGGAGCCATCCGACCGTCAAGCAGCCGCCAAGACCCTGAATTCGCGCCTTTTGCGGCTGCTCGTCCGACGTGTTCGGCGGACGGAAAGCTGCGCCTTTCGGACCCTTTCGCGCAGCTCATTCAATTCATCTAACTGAGCAATGAGACTGGCGGTCGCATCGGTAACGGCGGCGAGACGCTGCTGGAGAAAAGTCATTTGAGACCTCAGACCACTTACTCAATGGTGCATTGCAGGGATATATCGCCCCAGACATAAGTCACCGTGGCCCGGCCAAGGTTCAAATCGGCCATCGCACTATTTTTACTTACTTGGCTGGGCTACATTATTTAATGGATAGCCGTTCATATTATATGATCCGCAATTGGTAGTAGTGACGTACCGGGAGGTACAATTCCTTTGTTTTATATTAGGGAAGGAAAGGTGAGGTAAATCAATGCATTGTGGCGCTGATTCAAAACGTCAGAATAATGTTCGTGTTTATTTTGTGGACAACTGCGTGGATTATCTGATATGCAACTAGTCGTAGCATATTCTCAGATTATAACCTCACCAGCAGTCGCTGGATCGAATCGATCGTCGATGGTAGGCACAATCCACTTTCTTCGCGCACCTGCTCGAAAGTCCTTCAAAGGCAGAAAGACGCCGCGGGCCACTTGCGGAACAAAAGACCGGGGAATATGACATTTAGCCGTCAAAGCGTCGAAAACTGGAAATGCAAGGCCGAGCTATGTCGATGAAGAAGATCGATCTGGAAGCAATGACTGTCGACGACCTCTGGTCGCTTCATGAGAAGATCAGCGCTATTCTTTCCGCAAGGATCACCTCGGAAAAGCGCGAGCTTGAGAAGCGTTTGGCCGTCCTCAATCGCGGCCGGGATGTGATCGAGGGCAGGGTAGCCCAGTCATACAACGCCAACGGTCAGGCTCGGCGCCAATACCCGACAGTGTTTCCGAAATACCGCAATCCTCAGATGCCGTCCGAAACATGGTCGGGTCGCGGGAAGCAACCGCGCTGGCTGGCGGCAGCCATAAAAGCCGGTCGCAAGATCGAGGATTTCAAGATTACCGACGCGAGCAGGTCAAAAGGCCGGCGTCAGACTGCCTAAGGCGGCTCCCTCCTCGAATGGTCACAGTTTACAGCCCGCTGCGAAAGCCTTTCAGGGGCAGCGCGGCGGTTCCCGGCTTGTGCATTTTGACGCACCCCACATGAGCGCCGGCCGGGACAATTAGCCAATGACCTGGCGACGCCGGCTCACCCGCCGGGCTATTTTGGGCTCGGCCGAATGTGCTCTAATACGCATTCCGACCGCGCAAGATCTCGAGAGGGGTCTGGAGCAGGATGACAAAATCGAGTCCGATACTCCAATTGTCGATATACCAAAGATCGTATTTGACGCGGTGTTCGACCGACGCCGCGGTGGGAGTGGGGCCCCTGCATCCGTTCACTTGGGCCCACCCTGTCAATCCCGGCTTAACCCGGCGCCGGAACGCGTAATTCTCGACTAGTTTGTCGAACTCGTTGTCATGGGCCATCGCATGGGGGCGCGGCCCGACCAGCGACATGCTGCCGTCCAGCACGTTGAGCAGTTGCGGCAGCTCGTCGATGCTTGTTCTGCGCAGCCACGTCCCCAGTCGCGTTACGCGCTTATCGGCGAACTGAGCTTGGACGATCGAAGGCCCGTCCTCCAGGACCGACATCGTGCGGAACTTGCGGATTGAGAAGCTCTTGCCGTTGAAGCCGCAGCGTTTTTGCCTGAACAGGACGGGACCTGGTGAGTCGAGTTTGATCGCAACCGCTACCACCGCCAGCAGCGGCAGCAGCGCCGCCAGGGCTGCCCCGGCAAACAGGAAGTCGACGCAGCGTTTGGCCGCGTGCTCAAATGGCGTGAGCGGGCCGCGCTGCAGCTCGACGCAAACGGCGCCGCCGAGTTCGCGGGAAGGCCGCTTGAATATCTCGGAAGCGGTTCCGAGGGGAACGAAGCTGACCGGGAAGGGCAGCACCCTCAAGTCAGCGGCAAGGGCGCTCAGTTCGGGCCAACGGTTCGGATCTGCGCCGACCACGATCTCCTGAATGTCGGAACCGCGAATGTAGTCGATCACGCCTGCGACAATTCGTTCCCGGTGACGGGCGTTCGCCCCCGGAGGCGGGAAAATAAACTGTTCCTCCACGCAAAAGCCGAGGCCGGTCAGCGTCTGGATGAGGCTGGCATCGCCGATCTGCGAATGGTCGGTAATCAGGACGATGTTGCGGCCGGAAAACTTCCGTCCCGCAAGTCCTCTGACGAGCAAATCCCTCAGGATGCACCGATGCACGATCAGCGCGACCAGTCCGAACATCGCGAACAGCATGCTGGTGCCGCGCGAGATTTCGCTTCCGATCTTGAGCGCGAACACCGTGCCCGCCAGCAGCAGGAATACACTGGTCCAGGCCAGACAAACCATGCGCACCTGGTTGCGCAGAACCAGCAATTCGGTCGGCCGGTACATTCCGCAAATCTTCATCAACGAAATGAACAGCGCCGAGACAAGGACAGCCGAGCCAAGCGACTTGCCGATTTCGCCCGATGCTCCCGAGTCCTGAAGATGATATGAAAGCCCAGCGAAAACGCTGGCCAGAATGATCGTCGCGAAGTCGGCTACAATCGCGAGCAGCTCGACTAAATCGTAATAAATCGGCCACTTGCGTCCTCGTTGCGGCTCGTCGTCCAAGCCGTCAACGGAAACGTCGACCGATAAATCCGCGCTTATGGGTTGCTTCACAAAATTCATCGGATGATTGGATATGCTGCGATTCCAAGGAAAATATGTGGTTAATATTTATTTAATTATATGATTATCATTTAATATTGCAAGCGATATTATTAAATTTCTGATTTAATTTTTTGGGGATTAATCGTCTGTAAACGGTGTTGCCCGTAGCCTTGGGAACGCGCCCAAGGAGGGCTAGCTTGATATCCGTGGTGGCATTTCACTTTCTGGCCGGGGCGGTCGCGGGCTCGATCTTCGCCGTGCGGACGCTCTTGACGCTGGTGGCGCTGGTTCTGGTTGAGTGCGCCGGAACGATCCTCGCCGAGGGCGTCGCGGTGGGAGGCTGGTTGCTGGCGAGCCTCGTTGCGGTGCAGATCGGCTACCTCGGAGGCATCTATCTACGCAGCGTACTTGAGCACGCCGGTATCGTCGTATCGGGCGTTCAACCGCGCCACACCCCCTGACACTCAATCAAATATCGGTCGGGTACGTGGGGGAAACCTGCGCCTGAGATGAGGACGCAGCGGGCTAGCCGGCGCGCACCACGCTGAGATAACCCGGGTCGATCTCGGAAATAACGCGTTCGACAAATGTTTTGCCTTGCGGCAAAGCTGATCTGTAGGCGGCAACAAGCGCCGGTTTCAGGGCGGGGACCCGGGTGAGAATGACGCCGATGTCGCGCCGGACCAGGTCCTGGAGTTCGGCGTCGTCGATAGCGCCCTTGGCGCGAAGCGAGACATTCAGGCGCAGCGGAAACAAGGCCAGTTCGTTCGGCGCCGTGTAATACGACATCTTAAGCAATGCGCCGGGCTGATATCCGGCCCATTTGTATTGATCCGCCAGGGCCGCGAACATCAGCCAGACGTCGCCGCGATGTGGCGCGTATCGCAGAGCCTGGTTCAGGGCGTTCAGGACTTCGGCATTGGATTTATCGGCAGCGTTCGAGTCTGTCGTCTGATCGCTCCAGAGACGTCCGGCATAGGTGAATGCGCTTTCGGCCCATAGATCGCCCCGCACCACGGCGAGGGATGCGGCTTGTCTGATCCTGTCGCGCTCGGCGAAGGCAGTCGCGGCGGCTTTTGCGTCGACGGGAAGACCGATGTGACTCGACGGGTATCGTTCGGCGAGCAGGATCCAGGCCGCCTGCGCAGACAGGAAGATGCCGAACAGGGCCAACGCGACGGGGAGCCAAGTCCTGGTAGAATTCATTGCAAAACCTCTACCGCGGCGCGGTCGCCGGCGCGGCCCGGGATGCCGTGCAGTTCATCGGGCCGTAGATTCCGGTTGCTGGTGCTTTTGCTTTGCGCAAAGGCCAATCCGCACAAGACGGCGGTGGTCAGCGATGCAATTAGCCCCAAAATCCCGTTGCTCGCGAACAGCATGATGAGAAGCGCTGCTATGCAACCGGCTCCAGCACTCGGATACACATAATCGCGCCCCCGCAGCAGCGCTCGCCGAAAAAGTGTCAATGCTCCCAAAAGGACAACGATGGCACTTGCCCATAAGAAAGGCTGTCCCATTTCAATGGTAATCGCAGCCGCAGCCGTCGGTGTTTCGGGCGACTGCTGCTCATCGATATCGCGATAGATTGTCGAGAGCGCTTCGAGGGATCCGGCGCCGGATCCACTCCATTTGGTGTCGGACAACATTCGCTCGATCGAGGAAAGCCGGCTTTGCGTCGGCAGCGCGAGGGTCGCATCCGCGCCTTTCCTCGCGGGCGCCGTTGCAAAGAAGCCAACCACGACGATCGCCGCGAGTGCGCCAATTCCGATCTGTCCCCACAGGCCAAGCCGCCAGCGGCGGATGACCCACGCACTGATCAGCACCCCGCTGCCGAATAAGCCGGCAAAAAGCAAAACAGCTTCCCGGCTGATCAGGATCGCGGAAAGGCAGATGATGAGCGCCACAGCGGACGCCGAAGCCTCGACCTTCGCGGCCACCGGTGAATTCCGCCGTCTCGCCGTCGACGTGTCCAGTTGCTCGTAGGCCCGAATCATCATCGCACAGGCCAGGACGAATCCGATCACGGCGATGGTTGTCGCGTCTGCACGATCGAAGCCGGGAAAACGCAGATAACCCAGATCGAACCCGATCAATTCGGCCGCGATCAGTGCTGCGATGGCCGTCAGCAAGGATAGAATGCTCTCTGCGCGCGGCTTGCTGAGCGTGACGGCGGCGGCGACGAAGGCGGCAGCCAGGCAGGCGCAATAGCGGGCGAGGGCGAGCAGCGTGGCGCCGATGTCGAGGCTGATAGTACCCGCCAATGGCCTGTCCAGCGCCGCGGATGCACTCGCCCAGATCGGGTTGGCCAGCGAGCGGGCCGGCATCGGCAGAACCTGCAACAGCATCCAGAGGCCGGGAATAAACAGTGCAATGACCGCGGTCGGTCTCAGCAGCCGCGAAAAGCGCGTGAGCTCATCGCCTTGCAGGGTGAGCGCCATCGTCATGGTCGCGATCGCAACGATTGCCAAAACCAGTCCCAAGGCAAGCGTGCCGCCGGCCATCATCAGCGTCGGCAGCAGGGCGAGTAACGCACTCAGCAGGAGGAACGTTGCAATCATCAGGCGCCAAGACCGGTTGCCGCGGCCCGGCAACGCCGCGCGGTGCCGATACCCGCTGCAACTTGAATCGCGGTCATGACAGGACCGTTGCAGGTGCGGCGCGAAGCATCGATGAACCTGATCAAGCGAGTGGCCTCGAGAGCAGATTTGGAAATCGGGAGCCGTTTCAAGCGGCCTGCGCGTGTCTCATTTAATCACTCAAAGGAAGTGCAGGGTATAACTTATTGGCTTGCTGCCAATGCTATTCGGTTCGACGTTCAGGGGCCCCGCTCAGGCATGCTCGCAATAGCGCCGCGGCGACCGAAGTTTCAATCCGGTGTGCCCGCGAGCGGCGGGTAGCCGTCGCCGCTGCGTCGCCCCGCCGCGACATATCATCAGGTAGCCTCCGGCAGCCGCCGATAACGGGAGACCGCTAGCCTATTGTCCAACGGTCGTAATCGGGGTTGGCGTCGTGATGATCGTCGATGTCGAGGTGCCGCTGATTGCCGCCTTCAAGGCATAGCCGTTTGTAGCGTAGATGATCGGGTCGTTCGCGGTGGCCATGATGGTGCGCAGGAAACTCAGGAACTTCGTGGTCTCAACCGAGGCGGCGTTCGACGTGTAAATGACGTCCTTGTTCCGCATCTCGAAGCTTTGCGCCATGAAGTACCCGGACGGGTCGCGGAAATTGACGAGATAGATGACGGGAATGATGGGGCCTTCGAACCGCCTGCAGTCGATGCCGAGCTGTTGGGCGACCTCGCGGGTTTCGCCGCGATAGAGGTACACCGAGGCGGGATCCGCCCGGTCGTCGGCGAGACCGCCATGTTTGCCGACGGCCTCCGCAAGTGAAAGACGCCAAGCGTCAAATTTGTACTGACCTTGCCCGCCCACCGGGCTCCCCCTCCAGCGGCGCCGAACACCACATAGGTCTGAGGCTGGGCATAGAGGTAAATGACATCGTTCGGCAGCGTATAGATGTTGTTGGTCGGCTCGTAGAGAAGCGCTCCGAACGGGACGCTGGCCCGATGTCCTTGCCGCTCCAGCGTCACCCACCCGTCATAGCCCTGGGTCCTCGGGCCGCCGGCGCGCGCAACCAGATCGAGAATGCGTTCGCCGGAGGGGCTCGCCGGGAAACGGCCGGCAGTATTGACGTCGCCGAGCACGCTGATCAGCGAGGTGCGCTGGTCGACCAGGGACACGACCACCTGGGGCTCGATCGCGCGGCTCTTGAGCGCTTCGACAATGGCGCGCTGGATTTCGGCGGGAGTCCGGCCCTTCGCCAGGATGGCGCCCGCATAGGGCACCGAAATATTGCCGCGGTCGTCGACGGCCTGATTGGGGATGGTGACGAAATTGCCGGGGCGAACGCCGGCTTCGGCTGGAATGAACAGGCCGCCCGCCGCGGCCTCGAATATCGTCACGCTGACGGTGTCGCCGATGCCGAAGCGGAACGCCTTCGGGGGACTTCTGTCGGCGAAAGCCGTTGAAAGCCTTGGGGTATATCGCCCCAGTACGTGAACGACGTCGGGGGTCAACTTGACCAGCGCGTAGGGCAGGCTTTCCGGCGCCCCGGCTTCCGAGGTGCGAATGTCCATGCTTTGCGGACCGTCGGCAGGAATGATCGAGCACCCGGCGCAGCAAAGCGCCAGGAGTGCTATCGCGGCATTCACCCTACTAATTCCCAAGCTGAACAGAAGAGTCCCCCCGTCGATCCCCGCCCACAACCTATACGTTGGCACCGTTGGTCGATTCAAACCAGCGAATCATGCTCTCCAGATTAATTAGCAATGCTTACTGTCACCTAAACGCCACACCGACGCAGTGCCGGCAGCGCACGGCCGGACAGGCCGACGCGCTGCGACGCAACTAATTTTGGAAAAGTACTTTCCGCGTCATTCAGCCGTCGTCTGGCCGTAACGTGTATAATGCTCATTGTTGTAATAATCGTTACGATAGCTGTCGTAACGCTTCATCGCGCTCATATCGGTCTTGTTCAGCACGGTACCGATCAAGCTCTCGTACACATTCGGCGCGGTGTGGAGCGCATGCTGGACCACATCGATCTTGGTCCGACCCCACTCGACGACCAGAATGAAGCAGTCGACCAGCGGCGTCGTGGCGCGGACGTCGACGATCGGGGCAAGCGGGGGAAGATCGACGATGACGTAGTCGTAGCTCGCCCGCAACCGGTCGAACAATTTGCGGGTTTGCTCGGCGGACAGGATTTCGCTGGTATGGAACAGCGGGGCGCGCTTGGCCGCCGGTAGCACAGCCAGGTTGGTCTTGGGGTCGCGCCAGATGGTTTCCTCCAGCGACCGGGCGCCGGATAAAACGTCGATGATGCCCGCAGTTGCGTTCGGAGCAAGGTTGGCCGACAGCGACGGGTTCCTGAGATCGCAGTCGACGATGATGACCCGCTTGCCGGCATGCGCGATCAATTGCGCCAGCGAGGCCGCGACGGTGGATTTTCCCTCGTTGGGGAGCGCCGACGTGAGGCCGACGATCTTGTTGGAGGTTTTTGTCGGATTTAAATCGATCGCGAGCTTTATCGCGCGGATCGACTCCGCAAACCGGGACAAGGGCATGGAGGTGGCGGCCCAGTACAGGCCCGAGTTTCTGCAGAGCGTCCGTTGACCGAATTCGCTATCCGGCGGTGCGATGGAGCGCGCGACCGGCTTTTTCGGCCCAAGGTTTCTCAGCAACGGCACCAGCGACAGACAGGGTAGATGCAGAGTGCTTTCGATCTGCGCGGAGGTTCGAAATACGCGGTCCATGATGTCTCGGAGAAATCCGAGCGCGGTGCCCAGCGCAATTCCGCCCAGCAGGCCCAGCGCCAGGATCAATGCGGACTTCGGCTTGCTCTTGGTTTGCGGAGGCGAGGCGGGCGAGATTATCCGCGCGTCGGATATCGGAAACGACTCCTGCTGCACCGATCCCATGTACCGCTGCAGAAAGCTCTCGTAGAGGCTGCGGTAGCCCTTCGCGCTGGTCTCCAGCTCGCGCATGGTCGCCTCGGCCGAACTGGTCGAGCGTGACTGCGATACGGCCGACGCCAACTGCTTTTCGATTTCCTGTTGCCGCTGCTTGGCTACCTCGTAATCGCTTCGGCTGGTTTCGGCGAGCCGGCGCACCTCATCCAATATCGATGACCGGATGCCCACCATCCGGGTACGCAGATTGACGACGGCCAAATGGTCCTTGCCGAGCCTGGCGGACCATTCGGCTTCCCGCCGCGCATATTCGAGGTATTGCTGACGAAGGGTGTTAATGATCGGGTTGGCCAGCGCGTCCGTGCCCGAAGCATCGAGGTTACCGATCACTTCCGGGGTCGCTGCATTCGACTTGAGAATGGTCTCGAACCGGTTCAGCCGTGTCAACGCGTCCGAGGTCTGGGCGCGGGCCGCGACCAGGCGGCTGTTCAGTTCGGAGACCTGCTGCTCGTCCATCGACTTGCCGCCGGCGGCGACGATGTTGTTCTGCGACTTGAACGCGTTGACCGCGCGCTCGGCGGTCAGGGCCTGCTGACCCAACTCCTTCAGGCGCTCCTGGAGCCAGCCCGTTGCGGTGCGATTGGCGTCGAATTTCGCGTTGAGCTGGTCGGTGACATAGGCATTGGCAACCGCATTGGCGATCTCCGCGGCGCGTTCGGCGTTGCTGGCGCTGAAGCCGATCTCGATTACGGTGCTGTAGCCGAGCCGGGTGGCCGTCAGCCGATTGCCGAAGGCCGCAACGAGCCCGTCCATCACCTCTTTCTGATTGACCTCGCTGTCGTGGAGCGGAAGGCCGAACCACCTCCGGATCGCCTGGAAGGCCGGGTGCAACGCGCTGTCGGGTACCTTGAAATCCGGATCATCGGCGAGCTTGAGCTGATTGATGACTGTCGTCGCAATCGCCTTCGACTTCAATATCTGAATTTGCGTTTCGAGCTGCGCGTTGTCGATCGGCATGTCAGCCAGCACGGATTGTTGCTGGACGAATTGAGCCTTCGGATTTCCGAACAGGACCTTGACCTGTCCGGTGTAGGTCGGCGGCGTGACCCGCAAATAGATGATGCTCGTCGCCAGGACGAGCAGCGGCCGTGAAAATGATCACCACATATTGTCGTCGGAGAAATCCGAACGCGAAGTCGACGAGGTGACCGAGGCCACCTTCATCGGATTGATCACGCGGCAGCACGCTGTCCAGCAACGCGCGCGTTCTGTCATTCTGCAACATATTGCTCTGAAGCATCGAGGGCTCACCTGCAATGTGCGAGCCGCTCCGGTGGCTCACCAATATATGACACCTAATATTGCAACGCCGAAAACCACCGGTTTTGACGTCCGTAGCTGGCTTCGAATAATTTGTATTTAATACCAATACACCGAATAAAGAAAGTGGTTGCTCAAATTAAATGATAATGATTTAAATTTAAACTGGAAGTTTAGAATTCTGTTCGTTGATCGGTATTTTTTGGTTAAGCCGCGGAAATTGCTGATGATTTTCTATAATAACGAGGCAAAAGGGTGCGCGCTGGGGTCGTTTTTGCCGAATCGGGTGGGTTATTTTCGCGCATTGCAAATTTAATTTATTTGTTTAAATCGACATTTTTAGGACCGATGGAAATTGCCCCGTCATTTATATGTTGTGTCAGATCGAGGCTTGACCATGAATTTATGGCCTGAGATTTCGAACCCGCTTCCTGCAGATGGCCGGCGCCTGGCGCCGATCGACGGCTCAGGAGCTCGGATGCGACTGGATGTGCACGCGTTGGATATTCCCGACGTCAAGCTGATCCGCACGCCGCGATTTAGCGATGCGCGCGGATATTTCTGCGAAACATATCGACGCGCGGATTTCGCGGCACAAGGGCTCGCTTACGATTTCGTCCAGGATAATCAGTCGAGCTCTGCGCGGCCGGGAACCGTGCGCGGCCTGCACTTTCAGCGGCCGCCTTTTGCGCAGGCCAAGCTGATCCGCGTGCTCCGCGGGAGCATTCTCGACGTGGCCGTCGATCTTCGCCGCTCCTCGCCGACCTTCGGGTGGCACGTCGCCGTCGAGCTGAGCGGTGAAGGCAACGAGCAACTGCTGGTTCCAGCCGGTTTCGCGCATGGGTTTTGCACGCTCGAGCCCGATACGGTGGTTTTTTACAAGGTCGATCAGGTCTATTCGGCTGCGCATGACGGCGGGGTTAACTGGGCTGATCCCGAATTGGGGATCCAATGGCCGGTTGCGTCCGCTGCGGCGACTTTGTCTGACAAGGATCACGCGCTGCCGATGCTCGCCGATCTCACATCCATTTTCGAATAGCCACGGAGAATAACCGATGCGCGTGTTGGTAACGGGCGGGGCGGGTTTCATCGGCTCGGCGGTCTGCCGCCGGCTCGTCCTCGAACATGGCATGGCCGTCATCAACATCGACAAGCTCACCTATGCGGCCAACCTTCGCTCGCTGGATGCGGTGGCCGAAGAGCCGGCTTATGCGTTCGAGCAGGTGGACATCTGCGACCGGACGGATGTGGACGGTGTTTTCGCGAAATATCAGCCGGACGCGACAATTCATCTCGCGGCGGAAAGCCACGTCTCCCGCAACAGGACCGAGATTGCACATGCCTGAAGAGTTACTCGTCATTCTGGGGACTGAAGCCGCCCTGCTTGTCTTCGTCGCGGCGATGATTCTACACGTCTAGCGAATGGATTGAGCGGCCGCCGCGTCGAGCGGCCAGCAGTTTCGGCAGCCGGCAACAGGCGTCAGCGGCGATCGGTTCCCGCATACGCAGGGGATTTGCTGCGGTTGGCGAGGAGATGGGCAAGGACATGGACAACGACATGCGGCGGTATCGCCAGGATCGCCCCAACCACTCTCTCGCCGTGGCTCGGTTAGGTCAGAAGCCCACGTTCAAGCCTTCGAACCAGGGTGCAAACACGGCATCAGCGTGCGCCTTCAGCATCTTTGATCAGCTCTTCCGTGAACCTGCCTTTACCCATTGTCTGTGTTTTGACTGGAGAAAAGAGTACTCAGAACCGGGGCGTCTCAGACGAGTAGCTCAGGACAAAACAACCTTGAACATTGATCTAGTTGTGAGCTATAACCAACAAGGAATAACAGTGAGGTGCCCGTCTTTATTATTGCTGGCGGTCTTGGCGCCCGGATCAAGGAAGAAACGGATGCGGCCAAAGCCGTTGCGCACAGCAGTTTGTCATTTGCGCCGGATTCAGGCGACCGGCGAAGCCCACTGGCTGCATAAGAGATCGTTATGAATCCAATTTTAGAAGAAGATCTGCACTACATACTGAGCAAGCTTTCACCGTCGAACAAAAATTCCTTCCAGGATAGCACGATACTCTTCACCGGCTGCGCGGGCTTCTTGGGTTTCAGTTTCATGCAGTTTTTTTCTGAGCACGCCACAGCATTGGGAATTCGTAAAATCATCGGGCTTGATACATTTCTTCTTACAAAGCCGAAATGGATTTCGGAAATTGCCAGCCGGCATCCGGGCTTGGTCGACGTTCACCAATTCGACATTTCAACAGACGACATTTTAAGCATCGATGGAAGCGCTCAGGCGACCCATGTGATTCATGGCGCATCCATTGCTTCCCCGATTTTTTATCGAAAATTCCCGATCGTAACTTTAGATGCGAATATTTGGGGCCTAAGACGGCTACTGGATTTTCACACTTCAAAAAAACTCAAGGGCTTTTTGTTTTTCTCGAGTAGCGAAATCTACGGCGATCCCGATGCGGCCAACATTCCGACGGACGAAGAATACCGTGGCAACGTTTCCTGCATTGGCCCGCGCGCCTGCTATGACGAATCGAAGCGGTTTGGCGAAACCATGTGCTATCTGTTTTCCAAGGAGCATGGAATTCCGATCACGGTCGCAAGACCATTCAACAATTACGGACCGGGAATGAGAACTCGATGATCGGCGCGTTCCCGCTGATTTCGCAAAGTGCGTCATCGAAAACAAAGACATCGAAATTCTGTCCTCTGGTTCACCAACGCGCACTTTCTGCTATGTGGCTGATGCGATCGCGGGCTATTTAAAGTGTCTCACCTACGGCGAGTTCGACTACTTCAATATCGGGATTGAAAAGCCGGAGATTTCTGTTCAAGAACTTGCATGCCTTTATCAAGAGGCCGGCTCCCGCTTTCGCGGCTACAAGGGAAAGGTCGTTTTTGGTCAATCCTCCGACAAAGAATATTTGACCAATAATCCGAATAGACGCTGCCCCACCATCAAAAAGGCAAGAACGAAACTTGGATACGATCCCGAGATCGACGTAAAAACCGGAGTTGAGAGATTCGTTCAGTTTCTCCTGCATGAGAAGGAGAAGGAGTCCTAGCGTGAAGTTGTCTGTCATCGGAACCGGCTATGTCGGGCTTGTGAGCGGCGTTTGTCTTGCGTCCAAAGGACACGACGTCGTTTGCGTTGATGTGAACGAAGAAAAAATCCGTTTGATCAATAGCAAGATGCCGCCCATTCACGAGGAAGGCCTTCCAGAACTTCTTCGCACCGTCGTCGACGAAGGAAAATTCCGCGCGACCTCCAATTTGAATGAGGCCTTGGATTTTTGCGAGGCCGTGATCATCGCCGTCGGAACTCCGACGACCGACGGAAAAATCGACCTCACCTATCTCGTTCAAGCAGCCCATCAAATCGGCGCGTATTTGAAGTCGACGAACAAGTTTTTAAGCGTGGTCGTCAAAAGCACAGTACTTCCGACCACAACCGATGTTGTCATTCGCCAAGCGATTACGGAAGCGTCCGGCAGAAAGATTTCGCAATTTGGACTTGGAATGAATCCTGAATTTTTGCGTGAGGGAAAAGCTATCTCCGACTTCAATTTCCCTGATCGCATTGTTCTTGGGTTCGAAGACACCAAAACTCGCGAGGTTCTCTCGAAGATTTACGAGCCTTGGAACGTCGACAAGGTGTATGTCAACACCCGGACGGCGGAGATGATTAAGTACGCGAATAACTGTTTAATCGCGCTCCAAATTTCAGCCGCGAATGAACTGGCGAATCTTGCGGCCAAACTCGGTGGCATCGATTTTATGGACGTTCTTAGAGGCGTCACTCTCGACAAACGATGGAATCCGATTCGAACCGATGGATCTCGTACAGAACCTGAAATTTTGACCTATTTGGTGCCTGGGCCTGGCTTTGGCGGCAGTTGTTTCCCGAAGGACGTTCAGGCGATCCGCACACAGGGACAAGACAATGGTCTTCCGATGGAAATATTGGAAGGTGTCTTGAGTGTGAATGCGAAACAGCCCGAACAAGTGACAAAAATCCTTGACGCTCACTTTGGAAATCTAAAGGGCAAAAACATCTTGCTGCTGGGACTTGCGTTCAAGCCAGGGACCGACGACGTTCGTAAATCGGCCTCCATTCGGATTTCGGAAGAACTGCTCGCGCAAAAGACCAATCTTGTCGCGCACGATCCAATTGCAACGGACAACTTCATCAAGTTCTCAGGCGTTCAAACCTCGCCAATCCGATTCATCAAGGATTGGAAGGCGGAAGTTGCGAACGCGGACGCAATTGTCGTGGCTACCCGGTGGGAGGAATACAAAGCTCTAGCGGGCCTTAAGGTTGCCGGCAAAGTCGTGTTCGATACGCGACGGCTTCTTTCCCCAAAAGATTTCCCAAGCTCCACCTACTTTTCGATTGGCCGAAGAGTTTAGACTCTTAGAATTGCAGCAGTTCGTTCGCCTGTTTCATGGCGGTGGCGAAATGCCGCGTTCCGAAATTCAAGAAACGTACGAAGGAAACTTCGAAGTCTTTCTTAGTGTCCGAGCGATTGTACGTCGGGGATCACGACGCTGACTTCACTTCAGTTTCTCCCGGTAATACTCAAAACATTCGTCCCAGGCTTTCGATTCCTCCCACTTGCCGACATACTCGACCGCGGAATCTACGTTGTACCTACGCATAGGTTCGCTAAAGTCCGTTTGGTGATCGAGAATGACTTGAAGGTCTCTTCCCGCACGCTTTGAAAACTCCTTCGCGTACTTTTGCGCGAACTCGCCCTGCTTGCATACGTAGCCGCTGGGATTCAATTTCGTGAGAAATTGACTTTGCGAAGGAACTGACTCGATGAATTTGCGATAACAACGGGAAAGCAGCGAAACGTGCACGTTGTCGCGCAAATATTCCGGCACTTTTACGTGCGGAGTTTGGCCATTCGCCCATGTTTTAACGAGATAGTGCGTAAAGCGTTCTTCTTCGTAAGGACCGAAAGGATTGGCAATCACGAATTTGCCGAGCTTCAACTTCTTTTGCTCGCAAAAATATCGAAAGATCTCGTAGGTCATCGTCTTCGAGAGTCCGTAAGGATTGACAGCTCCGGAATCTCCCAAACCTTCATTGGACTCGAAGACAGAGCCGGTCAGAACAACGCCCTGACCGTCGCCTCCTTGGAAAATCTCCAATACACGTCTTAGGTTATTGGTGTTGCTAGCGGTTGCCGCCATGTGATCGAAATCGGGACTGCGATAATCGTTCATTTCCGCAGCATGATGGCAAATAAGCTCAAACTTGCCCGATTCTAGCACTTCCAAGAAACGTTTCGAACCAAATGAGACATTCGGCTCAATCGAACAAACTTTTTTGAGTTCCTCAAAACGTTCGCCACGAACGCCTTCGTAAAATTCACTCCGTACGGTCGCCACTACTTGGTGACCCGCTCCAGCAAGCTCTCGCGCAAACCATAAACCAGCAAACGATGTGGCTGCGGTCAGAAGAATTTTCACAACGATCCCTCAGTCAGCAGATGTCTGCGAAAGACACGAAATGGCTCGACTTTACTCCCGCGCTGCTGCCGATGGAAACGGAGGCGGCGAGACTGCGGGCAAACCACAGGCCAGTGAAAGAGCTCCCTCCAGTAACGAGAATTCTTCACCTTAGGCCTCGGAGGAGTTCAATTCCGTGAAAAGCGGGATTGAAGTCGGGCCAGTTACGATCCTTTTCGGAGACTTCCAGGGGGGCGCGAGGCCAGCTCACGTCGAAGCGCGAGTCATTGAAACGTATCCCGCGCTCTGCTTCGGGAGTGTAGAGGGCATTGACGAGATAGAACGCTTCCGTGTCGTCGGTCAACGTAAGGAACCCATGCGCAAAGCCTTGCGGAACATACATCATCAACCGGTTCTCGGCTGATAATTCCGCCCCAAACCACTGAGCACAGGTTGGGGAATCCGGGCGGAGGTCAATGATAACGTCGTACAGCGCGCCACGGATGCAACGCACAACTTTGATTTCGGCCGCGGGCGGCAATTGGTAGTGCATACCGCGCAACGTCCCGGCCTTGGCAGTAAGCGAGTTGTTGATTTGGACGACCGGAGTGGGGATCCCGGCTGTTTCGAATTCCCGTTGGCAGTACAAGCGGGCGAAAAAGCCCCTATCATCGCCTCGCTTTTCCAGTTCGATCGTATATGCGCCAAGGAGCGGCGTCTGATGGAATTTCATCGGCAAATCCTTGGGTCACGGCCAATGCGGGTCGGTCGAAAGTCGGCCTTCGGCAATATGCTGGTTGAGCGTTTTGAGCCGCGTCAAGACGAATTCCGGAACCCTCTATCGGAGAATCCCTTACCGCGGAGTTGCAGATGTCTCGAATGCACGCTATCGAGCACGACTCGGTGATCTTAGCTCCAGTGAGATTGTGCGCGAAGTCGGATAAGCCAACCAGTTCGGAATGGGAACTTGTCAAGGTGGCGAATGAGCGTTGGCGACGTAGCCCGCCACACCGGTGATGAGATCCGCTTTGGACGGCCGTTTACCATTTTTTCCAGGGGGCTCTGTTGCTCGACCAGAGGTCTTCCAAGTATCGCTTGTCGCGCAACGTATCCATCGGATGCCAGAACCCGTCGTGAAAGAAGACGCTCATTTGGCCATCCTTTGCCAAATTCATCATCGGCTCTCTTTCCCAGATCGTTGCATCTCCCTCGACGTAATTTCCGATCTTGGGCGATAGAACAAAAAAACCGCCATTGATCCAGCCGCCGTCGCCGCGCGGCTTTTCCTGAAAGCCGGTTACTCGGGTCCCATCGTGAATTGATTGCACCATAGCGTCCGGGAGGCTGGGTTGCTGTCACGGTTGCAAGGCGTCCTTCGCGACGATGGAATGCTATACTGTCGGTGATGTTGATGTCCGACACACCATCGCCATAGGTGAGGCAAAAATCCTCGTCTTGTCCGATATAGGGCAGAACCCTCTTGATGCGGCCCCCGATCATCGTCTCATCACCGGTGTCGATCAGGGTGACCTTCCAGGGCTCGGAGTGGTTTTCCAAAACTTCCATCTTGTTTGCCCGCATGTCGAAGGTGACGTTCGACTGGTGCAGGAAGTAGTTGGAGAAATATTCCTTGATTACGTATCCCTTATAGCCAAGACAAACAATGAAATCATTGATGCCGTGGCTACTGTAGATCTTCATGATGTGCCAAAGGATCGGCTTGCCGCCGATCTCGATCATCGGCTTGGGGCGGATATCCGTCTCTTCCGCAAAGCGCGTTCCCAAACCACCGGCCAATAACACTGCCTTCATCTCACCGCCTTGAAAATTTATTTCCGCGCAAGCCGCCGGACGCGTGTTGCGCCGCGGCGATAATCGCGCCCAACATTTAGCTCCAATAATTAAATGAGATCAAGATTTAATTTCTTGCCGCGCCAATAACACCACCACCTGCCCGAGAGCCTAGTCAGAATTGGGTTCGTTTCGCGCAGATGTAACTCATTCGAGGACGCACTTACCACATGGCGGGCGAGGAACGCCTTCCCTCCGCATGATGGCGTAAGGTGACGCTGGCGGTTCAATGTTGCAATCGCGGTCGGCCTTTCGGGCGCTCGCAAAAAATCGGACGAACTCACCATCGCCCTCGTCCCGGCAGGGACGTCTTTTCCCGCTCGGTGCAGGGCGACCATATGGTCCCGAAGCAGAGTTTATCCCTGGCAACGCAACGCGACGAGACGTCTCGTGCGGCGCTCTCTGCCGATTCACTCAAATGAGGGTGCAATTCGGTCTTCGCATCCGATGTGATTTTCGACCTTCGTCGCCGCTCGGCATGTCTTGTCTCAATCGCCACAGTAAAAGCCCCGATGGGCATCGTGTGCTGCCATAGCGAGAGCCACTGAGGATGAACAGGCCCACGAAGGGCACTAGTTAAGAAAATGTGGCCTGACGAATCGGCCGGAGCAACGGTAGAGAAATGTCTTGATTTTAAATAGTCCGACATTTAATAAGAAAAATTAAATGCGCGATTTTGAATGTTCACTCTTCGTGCCTGTCCCGAAGGTGGACAACAACGGAACTAGCTCCTCGCGACAACAACGGACCGCGAAGCGAGTAGATGCTCACCTTGGTTTGAGAGGCTTTATGTCTTCTTCGGAGGCTTGCAATGAACCTTAGTATCATCGTCGTAACACACAACACGCGCGAGATGACGATTGAATGTATCCGTTCGATTTTGGAGCAAACGACCAGGGTTCGATATGAGCTGACCGTGTTTGATAGCGGATCCACTGATGGCACTTCTGAAGCGATCAGGGAACGTTTCCCGACCGTCAAGCTGATCACATCCGGACGGGATGTTGGTTTCGGCAAGGCCAACAATCTCGCAGCGAAAGGTGCACAGGGGCGTCGGCTGCTGCTCATTAATCCGGATACCGTCGTCCTGGACCAGGCGATCGATCGTCTTAACGAATTTGCCGATACGACTCCCGAATGTCGGATATGGGGAGGGCGCACTGTCTTTGCCGACGGATCTCTGAACCCGGCATCATGTTGGAGGTTTGCGACGTTATGGAGCGTGTTCTGCTGGGCTGCCGGATTGAACCTGTTCAAGCGCAGCGTGGTGTTCAATTCGGAAGCCTATCCAGATTGGAAGCGGGATTCGGTCAAGTCGGTCGACATCGTATCAGGCTGTTTCTTTCTGATTGACCGACCTCTGTGGCAGGAGCTCGGCGGGTTCGATCCGGTGTTCTTCATGTATGCGGAAGAGGCCGATTTATGCATTCGGGCGCGAAAACTTGGTGCGCAGCCGAAAATAACTCCAACAGCAACCATCATACATTATGGTGGGGCTTCATATCCTCAGAAAAGCGAGTTCCGAATTCACCTGCTGGCCGGTCGCGTGACCCTGATGGATCGGCACTGGTCGCCCCTTTCCCGCACGATCGGGAGGAGATTGTATTTGCTGATGTGCTTAACACGATGGTTGGGGTATGCGGCGGCCGCGGCGCTATTGCGGAACGGGGGTTCCCGCGAGAGTGCACGTCAATGGTATGAGGTCTGGGGGAACCGCGGGCGCTGGGTAAATGGCTGGACAGAGGCCTCGGTAAACGCCGCGCGATCCTGAACATTTAATTATTGATTTAATTCGACGGCGAAGGGATCGTCTCCACGGCGTCGTCGATCGTTCGATCACCGGGCCGTCGGCTTTCGTCAACACCAATGTCGTCGGGACTTATAATTTGCTCGAGGCGGCGCGAAACTATTACGACCGGCTGCCCTCCCAACGGCGCGACCGCTTTCGCTTCGTCCATGTCTCGACCGATGAGGTCTATGGCTCGCTTGGCGCGACCGGGTTGTTTTGCGAAGAGACGTCCTATCAGCCGAGCTCGCCCTATTCGGCCAGCAAGGCGGCTTCAGATCATCTCGCGCTCGCCTGGTTCAAGACCTACGGCCTACCGGTTATCGTCTCGAATTGCTCGAACAACTACGGCCCGTACCAATTTCCGGAAAAACTCATTCCGTTGATGATTCTCAACGCGATCGAAGGCAAACCGCTGCCGGTATATGGCAGCGGCGCCAACGTGCGTGACTGGCTGTATGTCGACGACCATGCTGAAGGGCTCATCAGCCTGCTGACACGAGGGCGACCGGGAGAGAAGTATAATTTCGGCGGCAACAGTGAACGCAGCAACCTGGATGTCGTTGAACTCATTTGCGACGTCATCGACCGGATCGCCCCGGGGCAGGTCAAGGCGCGGTCGCTCATCAAGTTCGTGAAAGACCGGCCCGGGCACGATCTGCGTTACGCGATCGATGCCACGAAGGCGCACCGCGAACTCGGATGGAGGCCCAGCAAGACCTTCGAAGAGGGGATTGCGCACACGGTGCAATGGTATCTCAAAAGCCGCGCCTGGTGGGAAGCGCCACGCCTCAACAGTCTATAGCGGAGCGCGCCTCGGGCTCCCGGAAATGCAGCATTGAGATCGACCATGGCGGACAAACCGATCCTTGTTGCGGGTAAAAGCGGCCAATTGGCGCGGTGTCTGCGTGACTCCGCGGCGTTGCGCGACATGCCTTTGGTGGCGGTCGGCCGCCCCGAACTGGATATTGAGAGCGGCGAGGGGATCGATCGCGTGATCGCCGAGTTCGAGCCGTCGGCGATCGTCAATGCGGCTGCCTATACCGCGGTGGATTTGGCGGAGACGGAACAGGGGCGGGCGTTTCTCGCCAATTGCGGTGGCGCGGCGCTGCTCGCCGACGCGGCGACGCGGCACGGCATCCCGTTCATCCAGGTCTCGACCGACTATGTCTTCGACGGGCGCAAAAGGCAGCCATATCGCGAAGACGACGTTCCGGCGCCGCTGAATGTGTACGGCTCTTCGAAGCTGGCGGGCGAGGCGACCGTGCTCAAGGCCTGTCCGTGGACTGCCGTGATACGCACGTCCTGGGTCTACAGCCCCTATGGTCAGAATTTCGTCCGCACCATGCTGCGGCTGTCCGAGACGCAACCGGTCGTAAGGGTTGTGAACGATCAGCGCGGGACGCCGACGTCCGCTGCCGATTTGGCTGACGCGATATTGGTGATCGCCGAGCGGCTTCGGTCGGCCAACGGCCGCGGCGATGGCGGGATTTATCATCTCGCGGGCGAAGGTGAAACGAGTTGGTACGGATTTGCCGCGGCCATCTTCGCGAGCCTTGCACGCCGTGGCCGGCGGGTGCCGAAACTGCAGGCCATCACCACTGCAGAGTACCCGACCGCGGCGCGCCGCCCCCGCAATTCTTGCCTCGATTCATCCAAAGCTGAACGCACGTTTGGCGTTCGGCTTCCGCCCTGGCGATTGTCGCTTGAGGCGTGCCTCGACCAGTTGGAAACGCCGAAGGAATTACGCGCATGCTGAAAGGGATTGTACTGGCTGGCGGCAGCGGAACGAGGCTTTACCCGATCACCCGTGGCATCAGCAAACAATTGTTGCCGATCTACGACAAGCCGATGATCTACTACCCGCTGTCGACGTTGATGCTGGCGGGTATCCGCGACATTCTGATCATCACGACGCCGACCGACCGTTGTCAGTTCGAACGGTTGCTCGGCGACGGCAGCCAATGGGGCATTCGGCTAACTTATGCGGAGCAGCCCAAGCCGGCGGGATTGGCCGAAGCCTTTATTATCGGCGCCGACTTTATCGGGAACGATCGCGTGGCCATGGTATTGGGCGACAATATTTTCTTCGGTCACGGCCTGCCTGAACTGCTTAACAAGGCCGCGATACGCCAGCAGGGCGCAACCGTCTTCGCCTATCATGTTCGCGATCCCGAGCGGTATGGAGTCGTGACGTTCGACTCCAAAGATCGCGCCGTGCGCATCGAAGAGAAGCCAAAGCACCCGACCTCGAACTGGGCCATCACAGGTCTCTACTTCTTCGACAATGACGTCGTGCGCCATGCCCGCGAGGTCAAGCCGTCGGCCCGGGGAGAGCTGGAGATAACCGATCTGCAGACCTGCTATTTGAATGCCGGCACGTTACGCGTCGAGCGGATGGGGCGGGGGTTTGCCTGGCTCGACACCGGCACTTTCGAGTCGCTGATCGATGCCGCCAGTTTCGTCCAGACACTCGAAATGCGGCAGGGCATGAAGGTCGCATGCCTGGAGGAAATCGCGTTCCGGCTCGGCTTCATCGATCGCGACCAGGTGATGGTTTTGGCCAAATCGTTGGAGAAGAGCGGCTACGGCAATTATCTCGCCGAGGTCATCCGGTCGGCCTGATCCAGAGGCGCCGCCGGCTCGCGCCGGCCCGAATGGATTGAATATCCTCGCATTTTCGGCGTTTCCCACGCCGAAATCCTGTCTTTTGGCGCCTGCCCCGGAGAGGCGAAGGGATTTATTTTCGGTTTAATATTCACCAAAATCATTTAAATTAAATGAAATTGAATTGACGTCGGTATTAATTCGTAGTTAAATTAAATGGACAGCACTGTTTTTGCAGGCGATTGCGTCGGGAAGTATTCGCGATGTTGAATTTGAACTCCGACATCTCTGATTTCGGGCGCCATGGGGCGCATGGCTCCCTTCCGTATCGTGACGATCGCCGACGCCAATTACACCCCGTGCGATTTGGCGGTGAAGGTGACAGCCCTGCCGTCGCAAGGCGTGGTGCTGAAGGCCGATGGCATTACGCAAGTGGTACTGGGGCAGACGATTCGGGACGCCGAGCTTGCGGCGCTGAAGTTCAGGCCTACCGTCGCCGCAGCTCAATCCGCCGTCGAAGCCACGCTCAAGCCGAAGCTTGAGATCTGGTTTGTGTTGAGCGTGCCGCAGAATGGCGGGCCACGGTCGATCGATATTCCGGCGCCTGGACAGTCGGTCCAGCCATACGTCGAGATCACCGAGTTGCCCTCAAACGGGACTGTGCTGCTGGCCGATGGGACCAGCACGGTCGTACGGGGGCAGATGCTCAGCTTTGCGGAGTTGAGCGGTTTGACGTTTGCGCCCGCCGCCGATGCCTGTGGGAAGATTTCAATTCTGCAATATCGCACGGGCGGGCCCGCGGAGACGGCCGTCACGGGCGGCGTGCTGGTCGTCGTGGGACCGGATGCTCCGCCATTGGATATGGCGAGCGAGACCGCTGCGGCCGACAATAACATCGTTCTGCCGTTGGCAACCGCGCTGTTGCTCGACGCCGTTCTTTCAGCGTCGAATTCAACGGCGATGGCATCGCCGACCGGCCTGAACGAGGCGACGCCGCCTGATGCCGCGGCTCGGCACAGCATTCAGGCAACCCTCACGGACATTCCGGCCGCTGGTCAAGGCTCCGTACCGCCGGCCCCTGGCTCGATGCAGGTGCAGAAGCTTAATGCGGGCAATGGTGACGCCGCGAGCTCGGGCGCCAACGCCGCTGCTACCGACGACCCGACGCCTCGTCGGATCGGCTCGAGCACGCCGCCATTGGCCACCACGCCGTCATCGACCACCGTGTTGCAGGACCAAGTGGAGGTGGCCGTTCCGGCCATCCCCGGCGTTATCTCGACCTCGTCGCCCGCGGCGAAGCCAGATGCGCTATCCGCAAATGGTATTGGATTTGCGCCGGTGATATTTGCGCCAGTGATAACGGTGCCGCTCAGCGTAGGCGGCACGTTGCCTGCGTCGCAAGTCGCTAGCCTTGAGGCTGCGCCGGCGTTGGTTTCTTCCGGCGGCACGGCTTCCACGGGTTTACCAAGCAGTCCGCCGAGCGGCGGGGTCACTCCGAACCCAACGGCAAATCCGCCCGAGAGTTTGTTCAACGCCAATTCGGTGCCGAGCATCGTCACGGTCAACGATCACAATGCGGTCGAATTGGGCGTCCGGTTTACTGCTTCGGCGGGCGGCGTGATCTCGGGCCTTCGCTTCTACAAGGGGCCGGAAAACACCGGGCCACACGTCGCGGATCTCTGGAGTTCGACCGGAACACTGCTCGCTACCGCAACCTTTAGCAATGAAACCGCCAGTGGCTGGCAGCTCGTCAATTTCGCAAGTCCAATATCGATCACCGCCGGAACGACTTATATCGCGTCCTATCACACCAATGGCGGTTATTCGGCCGACAACGGCTATTTCACCACGTCGCTTGTAAGCGGCAACCTGACCGCCCCGAGCGGCGGCAACGGTGTTTATGCCTATGGCGCCGCCGGCAGCTTCCCGACGAATACGTTCAACGCCAGCAATTATTGGGTGGACGTCGTCTATACCAAATCGGCCCTGTCGCCGGTCGCGAACAATGACAGTGGTTTCACGGTCGACGAAAACGGCTCGATTACGATTTCCGCCGCCACGCTGCTTGCCAACGATACTGATCCGAGCGGCTTGCCGTTGACGGTCACGGGTGTCAGCAACCCGACCAATGGTGTCGTGTCATTTGATGCGAATGCGAAAACCGTAACCTTCACCCCCAACGCGGGACATGCCGGGGCGGCGAGCTTTAGTTATACCGTCGCCGACAGCAGCGGCGAGACCGCAGCGGCGACCGTGGCGCTCAACGTCAATGACACGGGCACCATCGTAAGCCTGTTCAGCCCAACATCGACGCCCGCCATCACCACCGTCAATGATCCCAATTCGGTGGAGCTCGGCTTCAAGTTCCAGACCACGACCGCTGGAGAAATCATCGGCCTTCGATTTTACAAGGGGGCGGAGAATACCGGCACCCATATCGCGCATCTCTGGAGTTCGAGCGGCACGCTGCTGGACAGCGCGACCTTTACCAATGAGACGGCGACCGGCTGGCAGCAGGTGAACTTTTCAAACCCGATCGCGGTCACCGTTGGGACGACCTATGTCGCGTCCTACCATACCAGCGGCTATTACTCGGCGGATCCCAACCTGTTCGCTACGGCGCAAACCAATGGTCCGCTGACCGCGCCGGCGAGTTCGAGCAGCGGTGGCAACGGAGTCTATGCCTACGGCAGCTCCAGTCTTTTCCCAACCAACAGCTTCAATTCAACGAGCTACGGCGTTGACGTGCTCTTTAAAGCGCAGCTGGCAGCATAGGAGTGACACGATGCACGCTGAAATTTATACCGATGGAATCGACGAGATCACGGTCGGCGGCGCCATTGTGCGCGTTGACCTGGTCAGCCTTTCGCCGACCGAACGCGACGCCAACAATGCGCCGAAAAAGGTCTTTCGCCAAAGACTGATCTTTTCGGTCGAGGGATTCGCGAACTCGGTCGAGGTCATGCAAAACGCGCTACAGGGCCTGGTCGACGCCGGGGTGATCAAGCGCAACCAGCCAAGAGCGCCATCCGATCCCGCCTCGATGAGTTCGGTCGGCGGGCCCAGCTCCACCACAAACCCGAATATGCCAAGGGCTCCGAATGCCTCAACAAATTTCCGCTGACGCGGAGCGGGACCGCGATACTGTGGTTGCATCGGTCGAAGATGCGCCGGAGGTCCGTACGGAATCGCAGACAGCGCTCGAATGTCTGGCCCGGGTGGCCACGCATCACGGCGTTGACCTGCCGGTGGAACGTCTGCGGCATGCTTATGCGGTCGACGGCGCCCCGATCTCGGAGACACTGCTGCTCCGGATGGCGAAGGAAGCGGGGTTGCGCGCAAGCAGCAGCCGGCTCGATTGGAACACCCTGTTCAGGCTCGGCGAGGCCTATCCCGCCATCGTGCGCTTGGCTAACGGCAACTGGATCATCGTCACCGGGGCCGGCGAGGGACCCGATGGCGAGGAGATGCTCAGCGTCATCGACCCGTTGGCCGAAAGACGCAACGAGCCGCTGATTGTCGGCAAGGAACGGTTTTGCACCAACTGGCTCGGCGAGGCCGTCCTGATCAAGCGAGACCGGAACCAGTCCGGCTCGCGACCAACATTCGGTTTCCGCTGGTTCATTCCGGAACTGCGGCGCGAATGGCGGCTGTTCATCGATGTCGCCGTGGCCGCCATCCTGCTCTATGGCCTCGGCCTGGCGCTGCCGATCTTTTTCCAGCTCGTGATCGACAAGGTGCTGGTCCACGAAAGCTTCACCACGCTCTATGTGCTGGCCGCGGGCGCTGCCGCCGCCCTGACGTTCGACGCTCTATTCAACTTCCTGCGCCGCTATTTGCTGATTTACGCCACCAACAAGGTCGATATTCGTGTTGCGACCAAGACCTTCGGCCATCTGCTGGGCCTGCCCATCACCTTCTTCGAGAAGATGTCGGCCGGCATACTCGTCAAGCACATGCAGCAGGCCGCCCGTATCCGCGAGTTCCTGACCGGCCGCCTGTTTTTGACAATGCTGGATGCGCTGTCGCTGTTCGTCTTTCTTCCGGTGCTCGCGCTCTACAGCCTCAAGCTCACTTGTGTGGTGCTGGCATTTACGGCGCTCAGCGGCATCGTGGTGGTCAGTTTGATGGGGCCGTTTCGGCGTCGCCTCTATGAGCTCTACCAGGCCGAAGGCGCACGACAGGCGCTGCTGGTCGAAACGGTTCACGGCATGCGGACGGTCAAGTCGCTGGCGATGGAGCCGCTGCAGGGCAGGGTCTGGGACGACCGCTGCGCGCAATCGGTTTCGATGCGCTTCGGCGTCGAGAAGATATCGGCCGGTGCGCAGTCCATCACCGCCTTCCTCGAAAAGATGATGACGCTCGGCATCATCGCGCTCGGCGCGCTCGATGTATTCAATGGCGAGATGACGATCGGCGCGCTGGTCGCCTTCAACATGCTCGCCGGGCGGGTCTCGGGGCCCTTGGTGCAGATGGTCACCATGGTTCATGAATACCAGGAAGTCGCGCTGGCCGTGAAAATGCTCGGCGAAGTGATGAATCAGGAGCCGGAACGCAAAGGCAATCGCGACGGATTGCGACCGGAGCTCAACGGCAAGATCGAATTCGAGAATGTATCGTTCCGATATGGCGCAGAGGGTGCGCCGGCGCTCGACGACGTCTCGTTCACGATCGAGCCGGGCAAGGTGTTTGGCATCGTTGGTCGGAGTGGATCGGGCAAGACCACCCTGACGCGTCTCATCGCGGGCCTCTATCCGGTCCAGCAGGGGCTGCTGCGGATAGACGGATATGACTCCCGCGAAATCGATCTGGTCCATCTGCGCAAGAATTTGGGTCTCGTGCTGCAGGATAATTTCCTGTTTCGCGGCACGGTTCGCGAGAACATCGCCTGCGTGAAGCGCGATGCGACCTTCGCCGAGGTAATGCAGGCGGCGCAATTGGCGGGCGCGGACGAGTTCATCGAACGCTTGCCGCGCGGCTTCGACACCATGCTCGAGGAAGACGCTTCCAACCTGTCCGGCGGTCAGAAGCAGCGTCTTGCGATCGCACGGGCATTGATTGTCAATCCGCGGGTGCTGATCTTCGACGAAGCCACCAGCGCGCTGGATTCCGAAAGCGAAATGATCATTCGCCGCAATCTGCGCCGGCTCGCGGAAGGCCGCACCGTCATTATCGTCTCGCACCGCCTGTCGATGCTGGCGGAAGCCAACGCCATCCTGGTGATTGACCGCGGCCGGATCGTTGACGTCGATCGCCACGACAAGCTGCTGTCGAAGTGCACCATCTATCGGCATCTCTGGAACCAGCAGACAAAGCAGATCGCATGACACCAGTTGATAAACAACCGGACGACCCGAAAGCCGCTAAGCCGCCCGCGCTAAAGAGCGTCGAGCGGCGTCGGCGATCGCTGTTCCGGCCGTCCACGCGGCAGAGGCCGGCGGTGGTCGCGCAATTCCAGTCCGACGCGATTGAGGTCGAGGAGCGGACGCCGCCGCGGATCGCGCGTCTGACGCTCTACAGCGTTGTCGGACTGATCCTGGCCGCAGTGACCTGGGCATCGGTCTCGCACGTCGACATGATCGTGAGCGCGCAGGGAAAGCTGATCACGACCCGCCCCAATCTGGTGGTCCAGCCGCTCGAGACCTCGGTCATCAGGGAAATCCACGTCCGGGCCGGCGACGTGGTCAACCGGGGCGACGCGCTGGCGACGCTCGATCCGACCTTCTCACAAGCGGATCTGGATCAGTTGCGCACGCGGGTCGCGGCATTGGACGCCACGATCAATCGCCTCAAGGCCGAATTGGGCGGGTACGACTTTGTGGTGACCGACACCGCCAATTCCGATGACGTCCTGCAAGGCAAGATGTTTCTTCAGCGCCGGACGTTCCATGACACCCAGCTGCGCAACTTCGATGCGCAGATCGCCAGCGCCCGCGCCAACCTCAAGACCGCACAGGATGAGGAGGCTGTACTGGTCCAGACGGCTCGAGACCATGACGTCGATCGAGACCATGCGCGGGACGCTGATGGCGAAGGAAGTCGGCTCCAAGCTGAATTTGCTGCTGTCGCGCGACGCGCGGCTTGAGATTGAAAGCAACCTGTCGCGTTTGCGCGGAAACATGGTGGACTACCAGCATAAGGTGGAGAAAGCCCGCGCGGATCAACAGGTGTTCGCTGAGGAGTTTCGCAAGACCGCCTATCAGGATCTGGTCGAGACGCTGGCCAAGCGCAACAGCGCGGCGGAGGACCTCAAGAAGGTCGAACTACGCCGGCAACTGATCATGCTGAAGGCGCCGGCGGACGCGATCGTGCTTGAGGTCGCCGCCCGCACGGTCGGTTCGGTGGTTCGCGAGGCCGAGACGCTGTTTGTCCTGGTTCCCCGCGATGTGCCGTTGCAGGCCGAAGTCAATGTGGAGGGCAAGGACATTGGCCAGGTTGCGGTTGGGCAGCCGGTGCGGATCAAATTCGACGCCTTTCCGTTCCAGAAGTACGGTACTGGAACCGGCGTAGTGCGCGTCGTCAGCCAGGATACGTTCACGCCCGATCCGAAGACGGAAGGAACCCATCGGATGCCGGCGCCTTATTATCGCGTATTGGTCGACGTAACCGATACCAAGCTGCGCCTGCAGCCCGAGCGCATTCAGATGATTCCGGGCATGGCCGTGACCGCGGAATTGAAGGTCGGCCGTCGCAGCGTGATTTCCTATTTCCTCTATCCGCTGATCCGCGGGCTCGACGAAAGCATTCGTGAATATTGATCACTCCTTATTTTCAACAGGCGGCGGTGTCGTTATGAACATCAATCCTGATATCAGCAATCTAACCATCTTGCGCCGACCGGGGTCAGACCGGCTGTTATCGAAGAATTCGCCGCTGGTGAATTACGCCTTGAGCGGCCTGCGGCGCTGCTGGATGCCGGAGCATGGCCGCTGGTCGCACATCTATCATCTGGATGGGCGCGATCACTCGAATGAATCATTGCCGCCGAGCGATGTGTTCTACACGCTCAATGTGCTGCTCGGAATGTCGCGGCTGAATGAAATTCCGGATAGCATCAATGTGTCGGAAATCTTCCGGCGCAACGTTCGTCAGCTGACGCAGATGCCGGTTGCAAAATATGCGTTCGGCATGGCGCTATGGGCGTCCGCGGAGCTCGACCTGGACGTCCCCGAGGACGTCGTGCACGACCTAAACGGTGTGCTGGCCGAGAAAAACTGGAAGGCATTCCGTGCGCAGGATCTCGGGATGCTGCTCACAGGAATCGTCGCGCAGACGCGGGCGGGCCGAAAGCAATGGGTTCATCTGGCCAAACCCCTGTTTTCCTTTCTCAGCCAACGCTACCACAGCGAGTCCGGCCTGTTCTTCGATACCGCATCGGGCGTTCGCCGCCGGTTTGCCTCCTTTGCAACCCAGACTTACCTGACGATCGCCTGCTATCACTACGGCGAATTCGCAGGGGATCGGGCGGCCATCGCCATGGCCAATGCCTGCGCCCGGAAATTGATTGCCTTGCAAGGTCCTCAGGGCGAGTGGCCCTGGTTCTTCGATGCCCAACACGGCCGGGTTCTCGATTTCTACGAGGTCTATTCGGTCCACCAATATGGCATGGCGCCAGCGTGGCTTGAATGCGCCGAGCGCAACGGTGTCCGCGAAGCCCGCGCAGCGCTGATCAAAGGGTTCAAGTGGATGTTTGGCGAGAATCAACTCGGCAAGTCGATGCTGATACCCGAGTTGCAGCTGAGCATTCGCTCCCAGGTAAGAAAGGGTGAGTTGCGCAGCAAGGGCCGGCGCGTGCTGCGCGCCGTTGGTAATGCATCTCTGCGACATTCGTCGGGCCTGATCGATCCGGACAAGGTCGGCCTTCGTCTGGAGTGCCGCAGCTACGAGCTCGGATGGATTTTGTGGTCGTTTGGAAAACGGACCGACCTCAGCCAGTTGAGCCATCATGAGGTCTTTTGTCGCGCCCTCAATAAATAGCCGACGTGCGGACATCGACGTCGTTCTAGAGCGGGGATGGCTGTTCGCCGAATCGCCATCCTGCTTTATCTTTTTATTTGAGCATGGTCGTTTCGGAAACCGGTGTCCACCTTGCGCTAACGCGCCCTGCGGGTCCGGATCATGCTTTAGACGCCGGTGTCGCGGTTCCAGACGATCGTTTTTCCCGCGTACAGCAAGTCCAGCATTTTGAAGGCGCGATGCGCGCGGATCTGGCAAAGCACCGTGATCGCCTTGAGCCTGGCGGACAGGCCCTCGATCCGGTCGCTGTTGAAGACCGTCGCGCTATCGATGATCGGCGATCCCAGGATCATCAGGGCCCGCGCGATCCAGCGGAATCGCCAGGCGGGTTTGTCCTGGGCCATGTTGAGGTAATGCTGAATTTGCCGATCCCATTTCGCATAGAGCTCATCCAGCGAGCGGCGGGCGGGATGAAACACGATCATGTCTGGCACATAGGCAAACTGGAACCCGGCGGAGCAGGCGCGCTGTCCCCATTCCATATCTTCCGCGACATCGATTCCCGCGAACGGGCCGATGGTCTCGAAATCCGCGCGAAACATCGCCAGGTTTCCGGTGCCGGAAAAGCCGTGCTGCTCGATGTATTATTTGAAGCGATAGGCGAAAACGCTCTCGTATGCCTCGATCGCGGTCAAGTCCTGGTCCTTGTCGCGCCAGATCCGGACGTCGCCGCCGAGGATCGTTCGCGGCGGCGATGAATGCAGTGTCCGCAGGATGGTGCTGAGCCAATTTGGATCCGCCAGGCAGTCGGCATCGATAAATGCGAAGACATTTCCGCTTGCCGATGCGGCGCCGGTATTGCGGGCGGGGCCGGGGCCCGGTCTGGGCTCATGCAGCAAGCGCGCGCCGGTGTGGCCGGCGACGACCTCCTTGGGGGACGACGCGCTGCCATTGTCGACGACAATGATCTCAAACTGCGACCGGTCAAGGGTCTGAGCATCGAGGCTGCGGAGGCAGGCTCCTAGGCCGTCGGGTTGATTCAGGTGTGGAATAATAACGGAAATCACGTCGCCATTTAATTGTGTCGAGGTCATATTATATCCCGGCGCTGGCTTTCATGGTGTCAAAAACGGTATCGGACATGTCGTTGGTCGTCGAAATTAAAGCCTGTAGTTGCGTGAAATTCAAGAAAATCAAGACCTTGCAGCGGTGACGTGCGCGGTTCGAGAATTTATTCTATAACGTGTTCAAATTAATCAAACACGTCTTGTTATTAAATAATTTATAGCATAATATAATGTTGAATTTAAATACGAGCAAGCGGAATGGGCGGTCAGATCGCCCCATCCTCAGCCCGGTCGCAAGATTTAATTTATCTTTTTCGGGAGTGCGCATGCGCAAGAGTTTTCTGGGTTGCCCGATCGATATCCTGACGATGAGCGAAACCGTAGACCTCGCACGCAGCGCGATGCGCAGCCGCCAGCGGCTGCAGCACGTGGCGCTCAATGTCGCGAAATTCGTCAATATGCGGCGCGATCCCGTGCTCGCGGCCGATGTCGCCAATAGCGACGTTGTCAGCATCGACGGCATGGGAATCGTCTGGGGCGCGCGGGCAGTCGGTCTTCCCGCCAAGGTCCGGGTGACCGGTGTCGATCTGCTCACCGAGTTGCTCGCGGTCTGCGCCGAGGAGGGCTTCAAGCCGTATTTTCTGGGCGCGACCACGGAAGTGGCGGCGCGGGCGGCCAGGCAGGTTCGCGAAAAGCATCCATCAATTCAGTTCGCCGGCGTCAGGGACGGCTATTTCTCCGCGGACCAGGAGCGGCGGGTCGTCGACGGCATCCGAAACAGCGGTGCGGATTGCCTGTTCATCGGCATGCCAACGCCGCGCAAGGAACGGTTCCTTGCAACCTACCGCGACGAACTCAACGTGCCCTTCATCATGGGCGTCGGTGGCGCGCTAGATGTTCTGGCGGGCCACGTCCAGCGGGCGCCCGTCCGCATGCAGCAGCTGGGACTCGAGTGGCTCTACCGGGTCTACCAGGAGCCGGGACGGATGTGGTGGCGCTACGCCAAGACCAACACGCTGTTCGCCGGAATTCTGGCGCAGGCCGTGGTTCAGCAGAGCCTTCAGGCCGCTCCCAGGACCGGCGGCATGGCGCCCCCCAATTCCACCCGTGGTGGGAGCTAGCGCGTGCAAAAGCATTTTTTGATTCTGCTGGGAACGCGTCCGGAAGCGATCAAGCTTTTCCCTCTCATCAATCGGCTCAAGGCCGAGAAGGATTCAGCCGTTACGGTCTGCGCGACGGCGCAGCATCGCGAACTGCTCGACCAGGTGCTCAAGCTCGCAAACATCGTTCCCGACTTCGATCTCGACATCATGACGGCGAACCAGACGCTCGATCATTTGAGCGCCCGCCTGCTCAGTGACATCAGCGATGTGCTGGATCGCGTTAAGCCGACCCGGGTCGTGGTTCAGGGCGATACCGCCACGGCGATGACCGGCGCGCTGGCTTCATACTATCGGCGCATCCCGGTGTCGCATGTCGAGGCCGGGCTCAGGAGCGGCGACATCTATGCACCTTGGCCGGAAGAGGTGAACCGCAAGATCGTCGGCTCGATCGCCGACCAGCACTTTGCGCCGACCGACCGGGCGGCGAGGGCGCTGCGACTGGAGAACGTGCCGGAGGACCGCATCCATGTCACCGGCAATACCGTGATCGATGCGCTGATCGCCGCCAAGGCTATCGTCGATGCCGATCCGCGCCTTGCCTCACGTTGGGATGAGATCCGGCGGCATCACGGCAACCGCCGCATTCTTCTTGTGACCTGCCATCGTCGCGAGAACTTCGGCGACGGCGTTCTCAATATTGTCGAGGCGTTGCTGGAGATCCTCAATCGCGAGGACGTCGCGATCGTCCTGCCCGTCCATCCGAATCCGAACGTGCACGACGTATTCGCCGCGCGGCTGGCCAACCATCCACGCGTCGTCCTGATCAAGCCGCAGGAATACACCGATTTCGTCGGGTTGCTTTCGCTGGCCTACCTGGTGCTGACCGACTCCGGCGGCGTCCAGGAAGAGGCCCCGACCTTCGGCAAGCCGGTACTGGTGCTGCGCGATACCACCGAGCGCCCGGAGGGCGTCGAGGCCGGTACGGCGCGCCTGGTCGGAGCCGATCGCGCCAAGATCGTCGGAGAGACGTTCCGTTTGCTCGACGATGACGAGTGTTATTCGACCATGTCGCGATCCCACAATCCCTTCGGGGATGGCCGGGCCAGCGAACGTATTGCGAAGGTGCTCCTCAATGCCTGAATTTCAGAAAGTTGCAGTCATCGGACTCGGATATATCGGCTTGCCCACCGCGGCGTTGATCGCCAGCCGCGGCATCCAGGTCCTCGGGATCGACAATAAGGAAAGCGTGGTTCGCACCGTCGCGTCCGGCGCCATCCATATCGCCGAACCCGATCTGGACGGTCTCGTGCAGAAGGTCGTCTCCAGCGGAACGCTGGCGACGTCGACCAAGCCTGAGCCGGCGGACGTGTTCATTATCGCGGTGCCGACGCCGATCGATGAATCAGAATCGGCCCGACCTGACCAGCGTCAACGCCGCCGTCGAAAGCATCCTGGACGTGCTCGCGCCGGGCAACCTGGTCATTCTGGAATTGACATCGCCGATCGGCACCACCGAGACGATCGCCAAGCGGATCACGGAAGCCCGCCCCGACCTGCATATCGACACCAACGGCAAGGACCAGGCCTGCGTGTCGGTGGCCTACTGCCCCGAACGGGTGCTGCCGGGCCGAATCCTGACCGAACTCATCAATAACGATCGCTGCATCGGCGGTATTACGCCGTGGTGCACGCGAAGGGCGCAGCGCTTCTACAAGATGTTCGTTCGCGGCGCCTGCGTGCCCACCACGGCGCGGGCGGCGGAATTGGTGAAGCTGACGGAGAATGCCTTCCGCGACACCAACATCGCCTTCGCCAATGAGTTGTCGCTGATCTGCGATCGGTTCGACATCAATGTGTGGGAGGTCATCGACCTCGCCAACCGTCATCCGCGGGTGAACGTGCTTCGGCCCGGGCCCGGCGTCGGCGGTCATTGTATCGCGATCGATCCCTGGTTCATCATCGACTCGGCGCCCGATCTCGCGCGCGTCATGCGCACCAGCCGTGAGGTCAATAATTCTAAGACCATTGCAGGTCATAGAGCGCGCCCAAGCGCTGATCGACGATCATCCCTATGCCAACATCGCCTGCTGCGGCCTGACCTTCAAGGCGAACATCGACGATCTCCGGGAGAGCCCGGCGATGGATATCGCGCTGCATCTCGCAGCGAAATACGGCTCGCGCATCAAGATCGTGGAGCCGAACCTGCGCAAACTTCCGGTGGAGTTTGAAAGGTTCGGATCGGAGTTCCTCAATATCGATGAGGCGCTGCGGAGCTGCGAGATTGCCGTCCTGCTGGTCGACCACGACGAATTCAAGATGGTGTCCTTGGCGGAGCGCCGGCACCTCGACGTGATCGATACGCGCGGGATCTGGCAGGACATGCCGGCGCGAACGTGACCGGCAACTAAAGTAAGACAGCGATCGGGAATTGACCAGCGCAATACAGACTTACGCCGCCCGAACGGGCCATTTTTAATCGATATTTAGAACGGGTGTCGAATGCCGAATAGTTTCGTCGGAATTGGTGTGATCGGATACGGCTACTGGGGGCCGAACCTCGTTCGTAACTTTGCGAACAGCGAATGTTCGCGGGTTGTCACCGTCAGCGATCTGGACCCGGCGAAGCTTGCCGTCAGCAGACGGCTGCATCCGGAAGTCGGAACGACAACCGATTTTCGCGACCTGCTTCAGGATCCCAGGATTGACGCGATAGCCGTGGCAACGCCGGTACAACTCGCATTACGACCTGGCGCTTGCGGCGCTCCGGGCAGGGAAGCATGTCTTCGTGGAAAAGCCGCTGGCTCCCACCGCCGATCAGGTGCGCCGCCTCATGGATGAGGCGGACAGGCGCAATCTGGTCCTGATGGTCGACCACACCTTCCTGTACACGCCGGCGGTCCAGAAAATACGTGAACTGGTGCACGAGGGGGCGCTGGGCGACATCTATTATTACGACAGCATTCGTTCGAGCCTTGGGCTTTTTCAGAGCGACGTCAACGTGATCTGGGACCTCGCGGTTCACGATATGTCGATCATTCAGTACATCTTGAATGAGACGCCGGTTGCCGTGTCGGCGACGGGCTCCTGCCATGTCGATGGCGCCCCCGAGAACATGGCCCACATCACGCTGTTCTTCCAGAGCAGCTGCGTGGCCCATGTCAGCGTCAATTGGCTGTCACCGATCAAGGTGCGGCAGACGTTTATCGGCGGCAGCCGGAAGATGATCGTGTATGATGACGTCGAGCCGACCGAGAAGATCAAGATTTACGACAAGGGAATCACGCTGAACGGTTCGCCGGAGAAGGCGCACCAGCTCAGGATCGGGTATCGGGCCGGAGATATGTGGGCGCCCCATCTGGCGGCGAAGGAGGCCCTACAGACGGAGGTGCAGCACTTCGTCGATTGCCTGCGTACCGGCAAGACGCCCATTTCCAGCGCGGCGTCCGGTCTGCAGGTGGTCGAGATTCTCGAGGCGGCGTCGCGTTCCATCAAGGATCAGGGAAGGCCGGTCCGGTTGGGCCAGCAAACCCTTAGGATCGCGGAGCGGGCTTGATGCGCGCGGCGGAGATCAAGGTCCATCACACGCGGCGGAAGTCCTGACGTGCGGTTGGCCTCTAGGGCACTGTGCAATGCTTGCGGCAGGTTCGGCGTTCGCTCTTCGCTCGCCGGCCGCCATCCGTGGTAGCAGACTGACATGACAGCCATTCACCGCTCCATATTCTTCTCTGCGGTCGAACGCTATGGAAGCTTGCTGCTTTTTCTTCTTTCAACCGCGGCGCTGTCACGGCTGCTGACGCCGGCCGAATTCGGGATCTATGCCGTGATCAACGCGGTGGTCGCCGTCATCGCGGCCTCGTTCCAGGAGTTTGGCGGCGCCAATTATCTGATCCAAAAGAAGGTGCTTTCGGAGCAAAGCATCCGGACGGCATTCACGATCACGTTGTGCATTTCGATCGTGATCGGACTTGCACTTTTCCTCTGTCGAGATGGCTTTGTGTGGTTCTTCAAGCAGGATGCTCTGAAGGCCGGCATCGCCGTATCCACCCTGAATTTCGCGCTGACGCCGTTTTCGGTGGTGATATCGGCCTTATTCCGCCGCGATATGGAGTTCGGCAAACTGGCGATCTGCACGCTCGCGGCGAATGCAATCTCGATTGCGATCTCGATCGCGCTGGCCGTGCTGCACTACAGCTACATGGCGCCGATCTGGGGCGCCGTCGCCGGGAACGTGGTTCTCACGGTCCTGCTGATCGCGTGTTGGCAAAACAGGCGGGTGTTCCGCCCATCGCTGTCGGAATATCGCGACGTGATAGGTTTCGGCCTCTATTCGGCCGGCGTCAGCATTATCAACGTGTTCTACAATTTGGCGCCGCAGATATTTCTCGCGCGCATATTGGATTTCGCCGCGGTCGGCCTTTACAGCCGTGCCGTCGGCATCACGCAGGTGTTCGACCGGCTGGTCGGCCAGGTCTTAAGTCCGGTGATCATGCCGGCGATCTTCGCTCAGATCAAAGCCGGCGGAAATCTGAAACATATCTATCTCGATGCAGTCACGCTTCTGACGGCGGTGCATTGGCCGTTCCTGACCTTCGTGGCGATCATGGCGCAGCCGATCATCTTGATCTGGCTCGGCCCAACCTGGCTCGAAATCGTTCCTCTCGTGCGAATGATGTGTATTGCTTACCTTTCGCTGTTCGTGGCCTGTCTGACCTACCCGGTGCTGGTGGCGGCGGGCAGCGTGCGTGATGCGCTGATGTCGTCGCTGATTTCGCTTCCTCCATCGCTGCTGGTTATTTTTGGCGCGTCGTTTTTTGGTGTGCAGGCGGTGGCGGCATCCGCCATGCTGACCCTGCCGTTTCAAGCCGCGGTGGCGATATATTTCATCAGCCGGCATCTCGACATCGGATGGTCCGATCTGTTCCGGGCGGCATTCAAGAGCGCCATCGTGACGCTGATCTGCTCGGTTGGCGTCGCGGTTTGTGCCGTAATGGTGGGATATGGTGTGCTCGGCCCGGTCATCGGACTGGGTTTGGCCTGTCTTTCGGCTGGTATCTGCTGGCTGTTGAGCATGATGGTCATGGAGCATCCGCTGTTGCCCCGGCTGCAGCTGGCGGCCGCGGGGGTTTTCGAAATGCCGTTCCTCAGATTGGCCGGCTACGCGAAGCGCAATTGACTTGGATAGGATGCGTTCGAGTTTTGGTCAAAGGCAGACGTAAGGAGCAGTTACATGGCTATCGCAAAAGATGTTGAGCTTGGCCGCGACGTCAAAATCTTCCATCCGGAACTCGTCAATCTCTACGGATGTGTAGTCGGAGACGAAACCAAGATCGGTACGTTTGTCGAGATTCAGGCCGGCGCGACGATCGGGTCGCGCTGCAAGATATCGTCGCACAGCTTCATTTGCGAAGGGGTGACCATCGAGGATGAAGTCTTCATCGGACATGGTGTCATGTTCACGAACGACCGGTTTCCGCGCGCCACCACCGAGGATGGGCGCCCACAGGGCCCTGCCGACTGGAAGGTGGAAACCACGCGGGTGGGGCGTCGCGCGTCGATCGGGTCCAACGCTACCATCCTGTGTGGGATCACCATCGGCGAGGGGGCAACAATCGGGGCTGGTTCGGTCGTCACCCGCGACGTTCCGGCCCGCGCGGTGGTAGCGGGCGTTCCGGCTCGCGCAATCGGCTCCCGTACGGTCACGGCGGCGTTCGAAACGCTGGGGCCGGGAAACAGGGCGCCCGCCGTTAACCGATCCGCCCGAAAAGGAAGTTCAGGTAGATAATTCGATTTATTTTATTTATTTATTCTTGATTTTGTGATTTAATTTGATATTGAATTAAATAAATTAACTCCCCGCGCTGCCGCGGGCCTTTTGACGGGGTTGGTGTTTTGATTCCTTTCCTTGATTTGAAAGCGCAATACAAGCAGATGAAGCCCGAAATCGATGCCGCAGTCATGCGCGTCATCGACGGGGCGCAATTCGTGCTGGGGCCGGAAGTGGCCGCGTTCGAGGCGCGTTTTGCCTCTTATTGTGACGTGAAGCACTGCCTGGCGGTCAGTAGCGGGACATCGGCGCTGCATCTGGCGCTGCTGGCGGCCGATATTGGGCCCGGCGACGAGGTGATCACGGTCTCGATGACCTTCGTGGCGACCACCGCAGCCATTCTCTACAGCGGCGCCAAGCCCGTTTATGTCGACGTCGATCCGGTTACCTGGACGATGGATCCCGCGCTGATCGAGGCGGCGATCACGCCGCGGACCAAGGCGATCCTGCCGGTTCATCTGCACGGCCTGATGACCGACATGGACCCGATCATGGAGATCGCCCGCCGTCACAACCTTGTCGTCATCGAGGACGCGGCGCAGGCGCACGGCGCCGAATACAAGGGGCGCCGTGCCGGATCGATCGGTGATCTCGGCTGTTTCAGTTTTTATCCCGGCAAGAACCTTGGTGCCTATGGCGAGGGCGGGGCGGTTGTGAGCAACAATCCCGAATTGGCCAAGCGTGTTTCGCTGCTGCGGGACTGGGGCCAGGAGTCCAAGTACAATCACGTCGTGCACGGCTACAACTATCGCATGGACGGAATCCAGGGCGCCGTGCTGAACGTGAAGATGAATTACATCGAAGCGTGGACCGAAGCCCGCAGATCGATCGCCGCTTGCTACGATCAACTGCTGGAAAAGCATCGCTGCGGCCGGCCGACCCCGCCGGCGCATAGCCGGCACGTCTATCACGTCTATGCCATCAGGCTTGAGCAGCGCGATCAAGCGCAGCAAGCCCTGCAGGCCGCCGGCTTCGGTACCGGGATTCATTATCCCGTGCCGGTTCATCTTCAAAAAGCTTATGCGGGCCTTGGATACGGCGCAGGGGATTTCCCCGTCACCGAACTCCTGGCCAAGCAGTTCCTCTCGCTTCCGATCTACGCAGAGCTCGAGCCGGAGCAGGTTTCTCAAGTGGTCAAGGAATTGGAAAAGGTCGTTCTTGCGGAAGCCGCGTAGCGAAGACGCGATTTTGCTTCGACGAAGTATTGCCGATGAAACAGCCGAATAGGAGAGCGTTTTGGCGCATTTAAAAGGCAAGCGTGTGCTCGTGACGGGCGGGGCCGGATTTATCGGCTCTCACATCGTGGACCTGTTGTGTGACGAGGGTTGTGTTGAAATCGTCGCGCTTGACAACATGGTCCGCGGCCGGCCCGAAAACCTCAAGCAAGCATCGACGCGTGGCCCGGTCCGGCTGGTGCACGGCGATATCCGCGACAACAAGTTGATGACGCCGCTCGTGAAGGCGGCCGACATCGTCTTTCACCAGGCCGCGTTGCGGATCACGCATTGTGCGGCCGAGCCGCGCCTGGCGATGGAAGTCATGGTGCAGGCGACATACGATTTGCTGGACCTTTGCGTGCAGCACGACGTCGAGAAGGTCATCGCGGCATCTTCGGCATCGGTCTACGGGTTGGCCGAGGAGTTTCCGACCACGGAGCGGCAGAATCCCTATGACAACCGCACCATCTATGGCGCGGCAAAGGCGTTCAACGAGGGCCTGTTTCGCAGTTTCAACGACATGTACGGGCTCGATTACGTCGCTTTCCGCTATTTCAACGTCTACGGCGACCGCATGGATATCCATGGCCGCTACACCGAGGTGCTGATCCGCTGGATGGAGCGCCTGGATGCGGGGCTGCCGCCGATCATCTTCGGCGACGGCAAGCAGACCATGGATTTCGTCCATGTTCGGGACATTGCCCGCTGCAATATTCTCGGAGCCCGGGCAAAGGCCAGCGACGAGGTGTTCAATGTCGCGAGCGGCACGGAAACCAGCCTTGCGCAGCTTGCGGAGGCGCTGGCTTCGGTGATGGGGCAAGGCCATCTGACGCCGGAGTTTCAGGCGGAGCGCTCCGTCAACCCGGTGCCGCGCCGCCTGGCGGCGACGGAGAAGGCCGAACGCCTGCTCGGTTTCCGCTCCACCGTCTCGCTGGAACAGGGATTACGTGAACTCGTGGAATGGTGGCGCAGCGAACGCCGCGCGTCGGCCGCTGCGGCGGCCCAGCAAGAGGCGGTGGCTTCGTGATCCCGATTGCATTGCCGCTTCTGGATGAGGACGAGGCCGATGCCGCCCGCGGCGCGGTGCTGTCCGGCTGGGTCTCGCAGGGACCGCAGGTCGCGGCCTTCGAGCGCGAATTTGCGGCGCTGGTCGAAGCGCCCTTCGCATGTGCGGTGTCCAATTGCACCACCGCGCTGCACCTGGCTTTGTCGGCGGTCGAACATCGCTCCGGGCGATGAGGTGATCACCGCCAGCCATTCGTTCATCGCGACGGCGAACTGCATCAGATATTGCGGTGCGACGCCGGTTTTCGTCGATATCGATCCGGAAACCTACAATATCGATCCGGCTCGGGTGGCCGAGGCTATCACGCCACGGACGCGCGCCATCATCGCCGTGCACCAGATGGGCATGCCGTGCGACCTCAGTGCATTGGTCGCCCTGGCCAAGCGCCACGACCTCATTCTGATCGAAGATGCCGCCTGCGCCGCCGGCAGCCAGATCCGCATCGACGGCCAGTGGGACCGGATCGGCAAGCCGCACGGCGACATCGCCTGCTTCTCATTCCACCCCCGCAAGGTGATCACGACCGGCGAGGGAGGCATGCTGACCACCTCGCATGCGGCATTCGACGGCAAGTTCAAACTGTTGCGGCAGCACGGCATGAGCGTGCCCGATACCGTCCGGCACGGCTCGGCAAAAGTGATCTTCGAGGATTATGTCGTTGTCGGCTACAACTATCGGATGACCGACATGCAGGCCGCGGTCGGGCGTCAACAGCTGATGAAGCTGCCCGATATCGTCGCGCGCCGCCGCACGATCGCATCGCGTTATGCCGAGCTGCTCGGAAATATCGAGGGACTTCGGTTGCCGTTCGAGCCCGATTGGGCGCGGTCCAACTGGCAGAGCTACTGCGTGCGTCTGCCCGACAGGGTCGATCAGCGCACCGTCATGCAGAACCTTCTCGACCGGGGAATCGCGACGCGCCGTGGCATCATGTGCTCTCACCGCGAGAAGCCTTATGCGGGCGAGAAATCGCTTCATGATCTCCGGCAATCGGAACTGGCGCAGGACCATGCGATCCTGCTTCCGATCTACGCGCAGATGAATGAAGAGGATCAGATCCGCGTTGCGGATGAATTGAAGGCAGAGCTGCGCGCGTGATCGCCGCCGCGCACGTCCATGCCGTCGCCGACAGGTCGACGTCCCTATTGAGAGCCGAGGTCCAACGTGAGCACAGTCCAGGTCATCATTCCCTGCTATAATTATGGGCGCTACCTGCGTTCCTGCGTCGCCAGCGCGCTGTCGCAGGAAGGTGTCGACGTTAGTGTCCTGATCATCGACGACTGTTCTTCGGATAATTCGGTCGACATTTGTCGCGAGCTTGCGGCTGCGGATCGACGCGTTTCCTTTATCCTTCACCCCGTGAACAAGGGGCACATCGCGACGTATAATGAGGGCCTGGCGCTGGCATCCTCCGACTATCTCGTCCTGCTTTCGGCCGATGACCTGCTGACGCCGGGGGCTCTTTGCAGGGCGGCCGACCTCATGGATCGGCATCCCTCGGTAGGCCTGGTGTACGGACACGCCCTCACATTCCAAAACGACGTGCCGTGCGACATCAGAACAAAGGTGCTGAGCTGGACTATCTGGAATGGCGCCGAATGGATCGAAATGATGTGCCGGACCGGCCGCAATTTCATCATGTGCCCGGAAGTCGTGATGCGAACGAGTATCCAACATCGCATCGGTGGATATACGCCCGAGCTACCCCATTCCGGCGACATGGAAATGTGGTTGCGTGCCGCCGCGGTGAGCGATGTCGGCCGCTTAAGAGGAGTTGACCAGGCGTGTTACCGAACTCACCCCCTCAGCATGCAGCGGACCATCCATGCTGGATTGCTTTTTGACTTGAAAGGCAGGTTTGAAGCCTTTCGGACAGCTTTCAACAAAGAAGCCGGACAACTACCGGATGCTGGACGGCTGTTCATCGAGGCCAAATGCGCTCTCTCCCGAACGGCGATCCGGCACGTGCTGCAATCGATCAAATGTGACGAGAAATTGGACCAGCCTCTTGATGCGTATGTGAAGTTTGCTGTCGCGCTCGACCCGGACGTGGCAACCACAAGAGAATGGCGAGCCTTTGAACGTGTTCGGCAAAGAACCCAGGGGCGGCTACGAACTTTGATTGCCCGGCAGATCGCCGATGTCAGAGGTCGTGTTATCTGGCGCCGGTGGCGGCGATCGGGAGTTCACCAATCCATTCAGTGAGACAAATGCAGGTAGGGGATTACGTAACGCCAATAGCAAATTAAGATGGTCGACATGCTAGGGTATGGCTCCAAGGACAGCACCGTCGATCCTTCTGATATCGCGATTTTATCGAGCAGCAACCTACGTCGCGTCCGAGTTGTCGGTGCGCTGCCGCAAAGGAGGCCCGGTGCAACCGTCACAGCTGTCGTTCCAAATTACAACTATGCGCGTTATTTGCCGGATGCCGTTAACAGCGTCCTGTCGCAACGCGGAGTGACCGTTGATGTGGTAATAGTGGATGACGCATCAACTGACAACAGCGTCGAAGTGGCGCGTAAACTGGCGGCCGACGATAAAAGAATTAGCGTTCTCGTTCACAATACAAACACTGGACCCGTAACGACGTTCAACGATGGCCTCGCTGAGGCGCGGGGTGAATTCCTCGTCCGCCTCGATGCTGATGATCTCTTGACGCCGGGTTCGTTGGAGCGATCCGTTGCGGTAGCGCAACATTTTCCGTCGGTAGGTCTTGTCTATGGCCATCCGCTGCACTTCTCTGGCGCCAGGCGCCAACCTGCGCGTGTCAAGCCGACAACGTGGACGATCTGGCCCGGCAGAAAATGGCTGGCGGATCGTTGTCTTGATGGGTTTAATGTAATTACTTCACCTGAAGTCCTGATGCGCAGGTCAGTAGTCGATTTAGTCGGCGGCCAACGACCTCTCGCCCATACCCACGATATGGAAATGTGGCTCCGCATATCGGCGTTTTCCGATGTCGCCTACATTCAGGGAGTCGATCAGGCGTGGCATCGGGATCACGCCGAAAGCCTCTCGGCACGCGACGTCGACTGTCTCCGAGACCTGACCGAACGTTGGGATGCGTTTAGAACCCTTTTCAGCGGAAAGGCCGGGGAGCTGGCAGAGGCGGACGAACTACGTCGCTGTTCCATGCGCGCGATCGCGGCTCATGCGTTGGAAGAGGCGGTTTACGCGTACAGCAAGGGAACTGCGGACCGCAGGCAGGTAGAAAGGTACAAGGAACTCGCGCGATCGGCCGTCGAAGATGTCGAAACGCTGCCCGGGTGGCTTGCGCTTCAGAGGTGGACGGCGATTAGCCCGAGGCAGGTGGTGAACAATCCTATGTTTTTTCTGCAGCGCGCGCATCGTAGAATACGGTCGGCGATGGCGTGGCGGCGATGGCATCAAGGCGGCGTCTTTAACCGCCGGTGGCCTTAAGCGCTGCGCAATGGAGCGAAAACCGAGGGTGACTTCGCCGAGTCGCGTGAAGAGCTATCGCTTGGGCGGTGGTAAGTGCGTATTATTTATTTAATTGGTTGTTAATGTTATATTCATTAACTATTATGTTTGTTGATTTGAATATTTATTTTATCATTGCGACGATCCGTGATCGACCCAGAAAGTGAGTTGCAGGTGACTTTCCAACAGAGGTTGGTTTTGACCTCCTTCAGGGGGCCTGGCTTTGATCACATCAGGCTTGCTGCAGCAATAATCGTGTTGCTGCACCATTGCCGTGGAATTCAATATCCGGACATCCGAAGCGATCCTCTTCTACAATATAGCAGCGGATACATGGACTTCGGTCGTTTCGCCGTGGTCGTCTTCTTCGTCATCAGTGGATTTTTAGTAACGCCCGGCCTGTTGCGGACTGGAAGCGTCGTCGATTACGCTATAGGCCGCGTTCTCAGGATATTTCCGGGTCTGATCGTCAATGCCTTGCTCTCGATGCTGGTGTTGGGCCCAATTCTAACGACCATACCACTGACGGCATATTTCATGGATCCGCACCTATATCTTTACGCCAAAAATATATTGACCCTGACCGTCAGATATTTGCCAGGCGTCTTATCGGCTGATGGAAGTTCTGTGATAATCAACGGCGCGCTGTGGACTCTTCACTTCGAAGTGCTGTGCTACATCGCCTTGGCCCTGGCCAGCGTCCTCTGTCTGCTAAGCCACCGCCGCCTTTTCCTGGCCCTGTGGTGCGCGTTCTACGCGATCTATGTCGCGATCGGCTTAAACCCAGCCATTGAGAACGTTCTATTCGAGCGTTTTTCGGTCTTCGAAAGTTTCTTTGTCTATTTCGGGTGCGGAGTTCTGCTTTATCTTTACCGCGAACGCATTCCCTTTTCGTTTACTTTGTCATGCGCAGCGTCGGCAGTGATCATCGCGGCATTGCCTTTGGGGGCCGGCCCTATCGTCTTGCCCATCTGCCTGCCGTATATCATGATATTTTGCGGGCTTTCCTCCCTTCCGGGGAAGGGACTGCTAAGGCATGATCTCTCCTACGGCGTGTATTTGATTCATGCGCCGATGCTGGTCGCGTTCACTCTCACTTTTCCAAATATGCACATATGGTGGATTGGCGCTTCGATCGTCTTTGTTGTCACGTTGGTGCTTGCTTACCTGTCGTGGACCTTTGTCGAAGGCCCCGCCTTGAAGAGGAAAAAGATGGTGTTGAATTGGGTCAATAGCCGGATTGAGTCGGTCAGGCGTCCCGTTAGAACCCTGGCCCGGTTCAATCTCCGGCCGCTGAGTGAAGAACCCCGAACAGACCGACTGAATTAGTGGCTTAGGCCGAGGAGCTAGTGGTGAGAGCCAGCATCTCTGGATTTCCATCGCGCCCGTCGATGCTTCGCCGTAGCACCGACACGGCGGCTGTAACGTCGAATTCCCCCAGCAGAGGGCGTGCGAATGCTGCTGCGGCATGGTTTGCCTTGATTGGGTTGATCATACCCGCGGCGGAGGTGCAAATTTACGTCGGTAGCGCGAAGTTCACGGTTGGTCGTCTCGGTATCATGCTGCTGCTGCTGCCGGCGCTTTTTACACTATTTAACAAAGGTCGCCGTTTTCAAATTCCGGACCTCTTCGCATGTGTTACTGCGATTTGGATTGTTGTCGCCGGCACCAACGCAGCGGGCCCGAATTCGGTCTCTTCTTCGGTTGCGGAGGCCATCGAATTGTGCGGTGGCTATTTGGTTGCGCGGGCGTTCTTTTTCGGCCCTGCGGCCCTGAGAACCTTCCTGAAAGTCCTCAAAATATTGGCACTCGCGTCAATAGTCTTGGGATTGGCAGATAGCCTGTCGGGACGCTTGATTGTCCATGATACGTTCGGATCACTTCTGCAGGTTACTCCGATTGCCTCTCAATACAGGGGAGGAGCGGTCAGGGCAGCTTCAACGTTTGACCACGCGATTCTGTTTGGAGCGTTCTGCAGCCTGGTGGCTATCATTTTGTTGTTTGCCGAACGCACGGTCATGCGTCGCGTATTGTGTGTCGGCTTTTGCTTCTTTGGTTGCGTGTTAGCATGGTCATCCTCCGGATTGATGGCGTTTTTCTTCGGTTTGAGCATTTACAGCTATGATTGCATGATGAAGCGTCATTCCTGGCGATGGCGTGCGTTCGGTGCGGCCGGTCTTCTGATTGCCGCGATCTTTTGTGCTGCGGCGAATGATCCCCTAGGATGGATCGTTTCTCATTTGACGCTCGATCCGTCGTCCGGCTACTTTCGCTTTATGATATGGGATGCCGCGACGGCCAAAATAACCGAAGCCCCGTTTATCGGGTATGGCTTTCAGTTGTTTGACCAGCCGATACTTGATGTCACCGTTGACTCTGTATGGCTGGTGCTGGCGCTGCGATTCGGCCTTCCGATGGTCATTTTGTTAATCCTGACAAATCTGACGGCGATGCTTCCGGTCCGGCAGGCTTCGACGGGTTGGCCCGACGAACCCTACATAAGCGCATTGCGTACCGGGTTCACAGTTACACTGGCCATGTTTTTGTTCGTCGGCCTAACCGTTCACTATTGGAATTACCTCTGGATATTTTGGGGAATTTGCATCGGAATAAGAGTCTCACTCAACGAGTACACGGCTACAGCCGCTCAGCGGTTTGGCCCTCATTCAAAGATGGTGGCAAGTTGATTAACGCGAACGAAGATTTAAACGTGCACTGGATTCCAATGAATTGCGTTTTCAAACCGTATTGATCGTTTAGCAGTATCTTCAATTCACGTGACTTGGATTGGTGAGTTAGATGCCATTAAAGAAAGCCGTCCGAACCTTGCAAGTCATGCTTCCAGCGTTGCAGGAAGCCAGGTATTCGGCGCATCTCCGTATGCTCGACTTGCTGGGAGCCACATGGCGTAGAGAGATCGGGGTGATTCGATGCTTCCAGAAGGATCGTCCCACGATCGTCGATGTCGGAGCCAACCGCGGGTTTTCCGTTTCAGGCTTCCTCACATTAAAGCCAAACGCCACGGTAATCGCATTTGAACCGCTTCCGAGACAATCGGAAGGATTGCGCAAGCGGTTTGCTGGCCGAAAAAATGTGATAGTCCACGGTTGTGGGCTAAGCAGTGAAGAGGGAAGGCTAACGATATTCACGCCCATTTACCGCGGTTTCGTGTTCGACGCTCTATCTTCTCTCCGGTACGAGGACGCGGCAAATTGGGTCAACGAGGAAAGGTTTTATTTCTTCGACAAAAGCAAGCTTCGCGTTGAAGAGGTTAATGTCGAGGTATCTATCCTTGATAAATTCGAAACCGTTCCCGACATCATCAAGATTTATACCCAGGGCCACGAGCCATCAGTTATCGCAGGCGCGAGAAAAACTGTAGCTGAATATGAGCCCGCGGTCATCGTTCCCGCCCGACAGCCCGACATTGACAAATGCTTGCGGAGGCTCGGCTATCAGCTTTACGCTTTCCGCGATGACAAGCTGTTCGAGAACGCCGCAGGCGACGCTTTGGCTTGGTATCTTAAACCGAAACACCTGCCGATGTTCAAATGCGAAAAAGTGCCGGCTTCTTAACGCCGCCGTTAATTTATGTGCCAGATCGCGTCGGAGAAAGGTAGCTTCTGCGGAAGCGTCTAACAGATCAACGGCGTTACGCTGTCACCGATTGGACTATCGGGCCTCACCTCATTGTATCCTTGGCGCCGATCTTTCAAACCGGCCCGAATAACCCTTTCTGCGACGGCACCGGCTTTGAGCCAAGACATTGCAGATACGCTAGAGGATGCGGACGCCGCGAGTGCCGCGAAATTGTTGGTATCTGAAATCGCGACCAGAGCTGCGGCGAGCGAATGAGGTGTTGGATCCGCATATCGCACAAACGAATTGTCCAGGACCACCTTATTATGAATTGCATCATTGACGACTGGAATGCACCCGGCTGACAGCATCTCATGCGGAACGAGGGATACATTGGTCATCGATAAGCTCAGGCCTGCCAAGCAGCGGTTGTATATTTGGTTGAGCTCGTCAGGACGCAGGACGCCGTGGTCTAGGTGGCGAAATGGGGGACGGGAGCCAAGACTGCCATAAAGGTGGATCGTTAGATCGGGACGGCGTTCCGCAAAAAGCTGTAACGCCATAACCCCAAGTTCGAAGGCTCGGCGGGGTGAATCGGGCTTCGCGTAAAAGACAATTCCGTCGCGCTTCGTTGTCACGTCAAGCAGATGGTAGCGTTCCGTATCGCAGCCAAATGCGAATGGATCGGCGATCATGCCGTAGTCAGCTTTCAACTTATCCGCAAGGAATTGCCCCGCCGTAATGGCGTGGAAGCCCATTCGATAGGTATTTTCGGCCAATGCGCTTTGGCCGCCGACCGGATAAAACCAAGGCTCGAAATCTTGAACGAGATAGAAGCGTCTACCTTGGCCAGGGTCGTTGTAGACTGGGTACGCTGTCGGCCACGAGGTTGCCACGACGGCGTGGGCATCGGCCATGCCCTTGGTGGCATCGTCCACGCTACCCCTGAAATTTGGAAACAGCCCTTTCACGAACGACCGGAAATATGTGGCGTCTCCTCCATACGCATCATAAATGTAGACGCGGCAATGATGACCGGACTTTTCCAGATGTTCGATCAAACGGAACATCGTCGTATGACCGCCTGATCCCGGTGCCGGCGGCGTTGTCACCCAATTGACGATCATCGGCTCATTTGGGGCGAGCGTTGGCCATGTTCGCACTTTCGCATTCTGTATATCTGCGGCTAGAATATCGACTGGCCGAACAACTAGTTGAGGCGCAGGGGGAGCGATGCGAGCCGCAACCTTGCGTCGGGTCCTGTTCAAAAGTTCGAGACCGCCTCCTTCGCGCCAGATGTTGCGAAATTGGTTATAGCGTCGTCTGATTTCTACGAGAGACTGGTTGGTCATGTGAAACTCAACAGGAGTTTTGCGAATCCGGCACGATCGATTGCCGCAGCCAGCGTTACCATGCGTGTCTCACAAAGGGAAAAAGGACGTCGACCGTCTGTCGAGCGCGTCGGCATTTACGTGGCTCCATTACGGAGCGGGGTACGTGCCGCTACGGGTAATTGTGATGCCAACCGAGCTTCGGACGATGCGACGTCCGGATCCATAACAAACCGAGGGTGGTCGACTGCGCGTTGGATCGCCCGATCAGTTTGCGTCGAGCGGGAATGCGCATCCAAATTAAGAAGGGAATTCAAGGATTGCTCCTACCAAAGCGCGTCCGCCGTTGGCGCCATTAACTATTGAATTATATGACCTTAACCAAATGGATGACAATCAAAATACTCTAAAATCGGTGGTCATTGAATGATTTAACGGGTAGTAGTTAACACGAGACTGCAAAATGATCTCAGGAGCCCGCCCGCCGGCGACAGGCCGGAACCTCTGAAGTCGGCCCGCGAGGTGGTATGCCTCGGTGGATGAAGTGCATCTGCTGCGAGTCCAGGATATGGTCATCGAGCCGCTCAAGCTCCGCCCTGATTAACACATGCTCCATATTGGCCAACGGCGCCGGTGCCTACTCGGGGGCAGATTAATCCCGCGAATGAATTGACGAATTTCGAGGTACTTTTAAAGTCTTTCGGAAAAATGAATAATATCGCTATGATAAGCGATGCGCATCGGACGGAATGATCCGCAGCGTCGTTGGGCGAACTAACTGGTTGGCAGTGGATAGGAGCGATTGGTGTGATCCTAGGTTACGTTCCGGAAGTCGCCGTTGTAATTGTAGGGTTTCGTAATTCAGAAGATATTTGCGAGTGTTTGACCGCCCTTTCGCAGATGGCGGTTGAACCGCAGTTTGACGTCTTCATTTGCGAAAATGGTGGTGTAACTGCTTACCGGAATCTTATCCAAGGATTGACGTGCCCAGATGGGCCCTGTGAGTTCTGATGGCCAAAACGATGAGGGCGTGGATTGGCTCGGGTTCGTCAAACTGAAGCGGCTTCGTTTTCGAGAAAGGCAGTCGACCGTGCAAGTCGGATGCGCTTCAGAAAACTTGGGGTATGCAGGAGGGATAAATGCTTGGCTTCGGCCGCTTTTGCTTTCCCCGGGGTGGAAGGGCGTCTGGGTTCTAAACCCGGACACACAACCGTACCCAGACGCGTTAAAGGAGCTTGTTGGGCGCGCGGTTGCGGGCGACAAGGGAATGGTCGGCAGCACCATTCTCGATCCTCATCGAACTGATCTCATCCGACTTCGAGGGGGACTTCGCTGGGATCGATTTGCAGCGAGAAGCGTGGCGATTGGGTTAGGGGATTCGCTGCGTGCATCGCATGATCTATCAGCTATAGAAGCCTCGATGGATAGCCCTTCGGGAGCGTCGATGTATGTGACCAGACCATGCATAGAGAAGATTGGTTTACCGGATGAAAGTTATTTCCTCTTTTTTGAAGATCTGGAGTGGGGAGTGAGGGGAAAGTCATTGGGACTTGGATACGCGAGCGATTCCATCGTCGCTCACAAGCGCGGAACGACAACTGGATCGGCGTTAGAACCAGGAGCCCTCTCGCGATTGTCGGTTTATTTGCAGCACCGCAATGCCATTCATTTCGTGCGCAAGCATTTCCCGTGGACGCTGCCCTTGCGCGTTTGCGTTTCCCTGCTTTACGCGTTTCGGTTCTTGTTGCTACGGGCGCCTAACAATTCTGTCGCGACGCTCGAAGGGGTGTTTGCCGGATTAGCTGGAGAAAGGGGTCAGCCCGTGTGGCATAGAGACCAATCATCAATTCCGGCACCAGGTAAATCAATCGCCGAAGATCGGTGAATGATTTTGGATTCGCGTCCGGATTTATTTCGACGGCCGAGAAATTATGATGTCTGCAAGGCTTGACGTATTTTTGCCGCTACCTCTCACCGATCGTGGGCCTGCCTATACCTGTGGGATGATCGCCAGGGGGATGGCTGGCGATGAATTGGATGTTACGGTGACTACTCCACGAGGTCGGGCCCATCCCATAGCCCCCGCTCGTATTATTCAGGTGCTGCCGCATTGGGCAAGGTATGTGCCTTATAGCTGGGTGCGATCTATCGCGGCGAGCAAGATTGAATCCACATTTCGTTCTCAGGTAAACGTCAATCCGTCACAGATGCACGCCGCGTACATTTGGCCGGATGCGTCAATAGGTACGATCAAGGAACTCAAGGAAGCCGAAGTCAAAATGTTCCGGGAAATGATCAATTGTCATCGAGGAACTGCCAAGAGAATTCTTGACGATGCGTATGCCCGCATTGGGGCAGTCCCCAACCATACGATCACCGACGCCTCGGTAATTGCAGAGCAAGAAGCGCTCGATGCGGCAGACTATATATTTTGTCCGAATTCAATGGTCGAGGCCTCGCTATTCGAAAATGGGCTGCCGGCTTCAAAAATAGTTCCTGCAAGTTATGGCCGGGACCCATGCGTCTTCATGGGTCGACCAAAGTCCTTCAACCATGTGAAGGCCTCACCGCTGTATTTGCAGGAACGATATGCGTCCGCAAAGGCTGCCATCTGTTGTTGGAGTACTGGGCAAAAAGCAAGGTGCGCGGCCGCCTGGTTCTGGCCGGTGCGATGGAGCCCATTATTAAGGATCAATGCGCAGCTCTGCTTGCGAGAGACGATGTGGTGGTCCTCGATTTTGTTCAGGATGTCGGTGCGCTTTACCGATCTGCGGATATTCTCGTTTTCCCCTCCCTTGAAGAGGGAGGTCCGCAGGTGACCTATGAGGCATGCGGATGCGGATTGCCGGTCGTCACAACCCCGATGGGAGCCGGCAGGATCGTGCGTCATAACCGGGAAGGATTCGTTCTCGATCCATATGACGGACCCGGCTGGGTCGCGGCGATTCGAGCCCTGGCCGGGGATAAGGATCTTCGCGCGGGCATGAGCGGAGCGGCTGCGCAACGTGCGCAGTTGTTTCGCTGGGAGGCTGTGGCGGAGCGTCGAAAGAAACAGGTGATGCGGCGATTGTCGGGTGATGAAGCCATGTGCAGCCCAATCTCGTGGAGCGGAGATGATTGTTTTTAAGCGCGGAAAGCTTTTGAAATATCTTCTAGGTTCGGTGTTGCTATACGTGGGTGGAAGCGTGCCGGGTCAAACGGAAGACCAGAAATTTGCTGCCGATGCGACGGGGTTTCCCGATGCGACGAATACGGGCATCCCCGCGGGCGTAACGCTTAAGGCGTCAGGTCCTCTCGTCATCAATAGTCCTGGAGCCGTTATCCAAGGTCTGGATATTTCGGGCGGTGTGATCATTAATGCGCCGAACGTGACGCTTCTGAACTGTAAAGTCACCTCCGGCGGCTATCAGGTCGTGTTGATCAACAAAGGGATCACCGGTGCGGTTGTCCAAAACTGCGAAATAGACAACCAGGGCGGCGGCGGGGTGGGTATCGCGGGGCAGGGTACCTTCACGGCAAACAACATTCACGGCTGCGTCGATGGCATCGATGTCCGTGGCGACAACACCGTGATCCAGGGTAACTACATCCACGGCGAGACAGGCCCGGCCGGTGCACATTTCGACAGTATCCAGGCGGACGGCGCGTTCTCGAACCTGACCATCCAGCATAATTCCATTATCAACGAGCAGGGCCAGACGTCCGCGATCATGCTGGACAACTACTGGGGACCAATCGACCAGGTTAAGATTGATGACAACTTGCTGGTTGGCGGCGGATACACCGTTTACATCAACGAGGTGGCTAAGGGGCAACCGGGCGGCGGCACCGTTACGAACGTGTCGTTTACGAATAATGTTCTCGGAAGGGGACACTACGGTTACTGGGATATAAGGACCGAGCTTGGTAACACGCCCGTTGTCTCAGGAAACAAGGACAAGACGACCGGCGCGAAACTACCGGGTCAAGACGGTTCGGTTCGCACAAAGTGACGGGAGATCCGAGCAAGCGTCGGGCTGCCAATCGCAATTAAATAGGGAGGGTGCTCGCAGTTAAATAGGGAGGGTGCTCGCAGTGCTTGGCGGAACTCTATGGTGCGCATAGACCATGCCGCGCGCAGGAACCTCCTTGGAGGGACATTGCGTGGAAATACATTTTGGCAAGAGCGGCTTTGGGCCAACTATTGCCGAAGCCTTGCAATGTTTGCCAGACCGTACTGTTCACTCGACCTCCAAACGAAGTTCGGGGGCGGACGGCAGGCTGTAAGCGCTGTCCTTAGGCCACGGCCTTGAGGTCTTGCTTTCGATAGGCCCACGGCAGCAGTTGGTCGATGTCGCGGTTGGAATGACCGTTGACGATCCTGGCGAGGACGTCTGTCAGATACCCGAGCGGATCCACGTCGTTCAACTTGCAGGTTTCGATCAGCGAGGCGACAGTGGCCCAATGTTCGGCGCCTCCGTCCGAACCCGCGAACAACGCGTTCTTTCGGTTGAGCGCGATCGGGCGAATGGATCGCTCGACGGTGTTGTTGTCGAGCTCGATGCGGCCGTCATCGATGAAGCGCGTCAGCCCTTCCCAGCGTGACAGGGTGTAGCGGATGGCCTCTTGCTCTTCTGGCTGATCAGACCAAGCTTTGATACCGTCGTGCTTGAGGGTGCCATCGACCGGCTTCTTGATTTCGCGCGCAGCAGGCCCGAAGCTGGAATCTGGGGCGGCCGGACGCTCCACGGTGACCGCAGCCTCAACCCAACCAACTGCTGGCGGCGCATGACGCTCTGGAGCGTGGCGACCCAGGTCGTGGGGCTATCGAGCCTGTTCCGCCGCAGCACGTTCTTCAATCCCGAAGGTTACGGCGGTTGGCCTCGCGATAGCGAGCGCGGGGTCGATATCGTCACCGGGTGTTTCCTACTGATCCGACGAGAATTCTGGAAGGAACTCGGAGGTTTTGACCTGGGCTACGTGAGTATGGATGTATGGGGAAGAAGCCGATCTCTGTCTGCGCGCCCGGCGAAGGGGGCGCGGCCGATGATCACGCCGGAAGCTCAAATCGCCCATTATGCCGGTGCTTCCGAAACAGTGCGGTCCGACAAAATGGTGCGGCTACTGCGTGCCAAGGTGCTGCTGATCCGGCGGCATTTTCCTCGTTGGCAGCGGCCGGCCGGCCTGATGCTCTTCCGGCTTTGGCCGCTCAGCCGATACTGGGCAACGCGCGCGCTAGGGCGGCGTATGGCTGCCCAAACTTGGGGCGAGATCTGGCGACGACGGCCCGAATGGTGGCATGGCTGGCCGGAAACTGGAAACGGACCGTCTTCCAGTCCCCGCTGATCGGAATGTCAATCGCGCTTCAGCAGCTGGTAACAGCGGTCGTCTCGTCGGCGCGAGATTGCGCAGACGGAACGAACGCGAGGTACCCGCACGACTGCCATGCAAATGGGCCAGACTCACGCCTAGGCGCGATTCCGAAATTTTTCCGAACGGCCAGTGCGGCAGGGTCGCAATGATCGCTAAATCGCTAGACCGACGCCGAAAACTCGTCTTTTCACTCTTATTGGGCGGGGAATGGCTCAAGGAGCACGCGCCGGACGACGGTCCCGTGGTGCCGCAGCCATTCGAAGCCTTTTCCTCAAAGCGCGCGATATCCGGGCGATGCCAAAGCGACGCTCTTCGCGCCAGGAACCGGCGCAGCAGTGTATCGCAAAAGCGTCATTCGAGATGTTTTTCATGGTGGAAGCGAAGTATCGAGATGATACAATTCTTACGCCGTGATCCAACAATTGCTCTGTGTCTTCGTAGCGGAAGCCGAAACGTTCTGCGATCTTCGCATAAATTCCTGGCGCGATAGGATCCGTCAGCATTGTGCCGTTGGGTTGAATGAAATTCCGCTGTTCATAGTATTCCATACACGCCTTGAGAAAAGGATGGCCTGGCTCGCCTCCAAAGATAGCTGCCTGAAGACCGATCCCAGGAACATATGTTTCACTGCTGAGTGGGCGATATTGCCGGTCTAAAAGTTTTCTTACTGACAAATCCTGCGCTATGAACGGATGGTATTCCATCGGAAACATTAGTGAATTCGAAAGGAAACTATCTAGCGGCCTGACCACTTTCACGTCAGTATCGAAGTAGAAGCCACCTTCCGAAAAAATCGCGTTCAATCTTATGTAGTCGCTTGCGAATGCCCACTTTTTCTTCTCGACCGCCTGCCTAACGAACTCGACTGAATTTGAGTTCGAATTTTTCTAGATCCCATCTTATTATTTCGTATTCAGGAAGAATGGATCGCCAAGATGACATGCAATCTTCAATCTGTTGAGGAAAGGGATCTTTGCTAAGCCAGCAGTAATGAATTTTCTTGGGTATCATACTAGAAAAATCCTTGCAGGTGAGTTGAGCGCCGAAGTTACCCGTCCTCGTTGCGCAGGCAAAACACTCGTTTCCCCGCTCGACGCGCCGCCTGGAGTGAGGTCGGCGCGCCCACGCGTCCTGCGCTCGCCCATTGAATTCCTCCGATCATGACAGCGATCGCCACGGCGATGACTGAGCCGGAGGTTCGATGCATCCGCCGATCCCCTTGCGAACGCCAAAGCGAGGCTCGAGTCCACTGGCAGCTGCCACGGTCACAACCGCATGCAGATCAATACACTTCATTTTAATCTACAATATTAAATTTAAATGGCAATCATAATTATAATTAAATGATGCTGCGGCGGAGGGAAGAGCTCGTCCCGATCAAGCCTTGGAGGCTGCCCTCTCGGCAGGCTCGGGACGGTCAGGATTGTTTAGCTAAAACCTATCGAGTAAATAGCTTACGAGGCGGCGTAAGAGGCCTTCAGTAAGCGCGTAGGAGACCCCACATAGCGCGGCGTGTTCGAATAGCGGAGAATCTCCTTGTGATTTGTAAGGAGACTCCTGTGAGCGAACGTATGTCTGATAGCAGAAGCTTCGAGGTTCTCACGGCGAGCCCTGTGCGGCTGTCGAGTAGTCCGGCGCGCAGTTACCGGTCATGGTCGGAGGAGGAGAAGGCCAGGATCGTCGGAGAGACGTTGGTTGTCGGAGCGAATGTATCGGCGATTGCGCGGTCAAATGGGCTCGATCCGTCGCAACTTTTCGCGTGGCGTCGCAAGGCGAAGGCCTCTGGGGTGGTTGCGCCATTGGCAGCAGCGGCGAGCAAGCCGGTCAAATTTGCGCGCTTTGATGCGATGCGGAGCGACATGGTAGAGATTGTTATCGGCGATGTGGTGGTGCGCGCCGGCTCTGACGTCGAGCCTGACCGGCTTGCCGATGTGATCCGGGCGGTACGCAAGGCATGATCCCGGCCGGCGTGCAGGTTTATGTAGCGAGCACACCGGTTGACTTCCGCAAGGGTGCGACCGGTTTGATGGCTCTGGTACGGGACGGCGGCGCTGATCCATTCAATGGCGCGCTCTACGTATTCCGTTCGAAAAGAGCGGACCGGATCAAGGCGGTTTGGTTTGATGGCACAGGGGTATGTCTGTTCGCCAAGACGCTTGAGGAAGCGCAGTTCTGCTGGCCGCGGATTGGGCCGGCCACGGTGCGGTTGAACCATACGCAGTTGCTTGCGCTGGTCGATGGGCTGGACTGGAAGAAGATCCGACCGGTGGCGGTGAAGCGGCCGCAATCGATGGGCTGAAAAAGCTGTGGCATTTTGAATCAGGCCTTTGGAAAGTTTGGGAAACCGGCCGCAAACATGCTGTGATGGCGGCGATGACGAAGGCCGTTGCAGAGCTTCCCGACGACGTTGATGCGCTCAAGGCGATGATCGTCGCCATGGCCGACCAGAGGGCGCTGCTCGAGGCCCGCAACGACCATCTCGAAGTGGCGACCAAGACGGCCGACGAGCGGATCGCGACGCTGACGGCGATCGTGAGGATGCTGGAGCGGTCGCGCTACGGCACTCGCTCGGAGCGCCTACGCGGCGAGACATTGAGCGAGGAGCAGCATGCCTTCGTGTTCGACGAAATCGAGACCGGCATGGCGGCGATCGAAGCCGAGCTCGACAGCGCGGTTCAGGACAAGCCGAAACGTGCGCCGCGTCCGCGGAAAGGCTTCGCGGCTCATCTGGAGCGGGTTGAGATTGTCATCGAGCCTGAGGTTCCCGCAGGCTGCGAGGGGCTGGAGAAGGTTCTGATCGGCGAGGACGTGTCGGAGCGTCTGGACGTGATGCCGGCGAAGTTCCGGGTGATCGTCACGCGCCGCCCGAAATACGCCTACAGGAATCGTGACGGCGTGATCCAGGCGCCGGCGCCACCCCATATCATCGAGAGCGGCATCCCCACCGAGGCGCTTCTGGCCCAGATTGCCGTCTCCAAATATGCCGATGGTCTGCCGCTCTATCGGCAGGAAGCCATCTATGCGCGGGACCAGGTCGAGCTGGACCGTTCGCTGATGGCGCAGTGGATGGGCAAGGTTGGCTTCGAACTGCAGCCTCTGGCCGACTATGTTCTGGAACGGATCAAGCAGGGCGAACGGGTATTTGCCGATGAGACCACGTTGCCAACGTTGGCTCCCGGTTCCGGCAAGACCCAAAAGGCCTGGTTATGGGCCTATGCCCGGGACGACAGACCCTTCGGCGGCGCTGGTCCGCCAATGGTTGCCTATCGCTTCGAAGACAGCCGGAGCGGTGATTGTGTCGCGCGTCATCTGGCAGGCTTTAGCGGCCTGCTGCAGGTGGACGGTTATGCGGCCTACAATCGGCTCGCCAGAGGCGGTGGCGCCAATGACGGCGTGACCCTGGCCGCCTGTTTTGCCCATGTCAGAAGGCGATTCTACGAGCTGCATGTGAACGAAAGCTCGCAGCTGGCGACGCAGACGATCACGACAATGGCAGCACTCTGGAAGGTCGAGGAGGACATCCGCGGCAAGGATCCTGCAGCGCGGGTGAAAGCCCGCCAGGAAAAGTCCGCCGCCATTGTGGCGAGGCTCTTCGAGCTGTGGGAAACGGAACTGCCGCGCCTGTCCGGGAAATCCAAACTTGCCGAGGCGATCCGCTATGCCATCTCCCGGCGGGCCGCTCTCGAACGCTTCCTGAGCGATGGGCGGGTCGAAATCGATTCCAACATTGTCGAGCGCGCCATCCGACCGCAAACAATTACTCGGAAGAATGCATTGTTCGCAGGATCCGCTGGCGGCGGTCGGACCTGGGCAACTGTCGCCACGCTTTTGCAGACCGCAAAAATGAACGATGTCGATCCACACGCCTGGCTCACGCAGACCCTTGAGCGCATCGCTCGAGGCTGGCCGATCTCTAACATCGACCAGCTCATGCCGTGGAACTTCAAGGCCTGAGCAACCTCAGCTCGGCCTTACCAATCGATGGCCGATGGCGAGGATCGACGAATCGTTGCCCTAGGACAAAAGCAAAGTCAGCCTTCCGGCCTAACCGTATCCATCAGTTCGGTGGTAACGCCTCCGGAATCTCCTGCGCCTCACTCGCGTCGGCAAAGACCTCATCGCGGATCACGCGCAGTGTCACTTGATGAAGATAGACTTGCAGGGCCTGGTCGAGCTCGGAGAACTCCGGCCACAGAACTTGATCGAGGAATCGTTTGGGTGCGCGAACCATGATCGTGTTGCGCCGCTGCCGATAATAGCGATAGGGCTTCATGCCATAACGCCGGCACAAGGCGAGGAACAGATGGCGCGACCATTGATCCGGCATCGAGAACTGCATCTCAATTGACGGATCTTGTCGACCAAGTTCCGTCAAACGCTCCCGCACACGTTCCAGCGCCGCTTCCGCCGCGAGCCGCTCGCCGGCCGTTCCGGCACCCGCGAAAAGAGCCTCGATCTTCCGCAACTTCTCTCGCAACTGGGATTCGATAGACATTGGTAGGCTCGCGGTTGAGTTTGAAAAACCACCACTCAGCCACATCGACGTCAATCGCTCGGGTGTCGATATCCACGCCATTCACTCGCCCTGGGGCAAACGATCGCTATCCCTGAACGGCCTCAGCTCGACGCTTACGGCCTTCACAATGGCCATTACAGAGGAGTGCGGTGAAAACGATTGCGCCCCCGATGGCTAACCGTCAGTAGCCCTTTCAGATTCCTTCAAATTTTTGCTGTACGCGTCGCGGATATGCTGAGAGCGCTCATCATAGAAAAAGGATAAAAACGCATAACGACGATCACGCGTCACTGGCATCACCTCGTGTAAAAGCGAGCATGAGAATACGATCGCATCGCCTGGCGGAGTGCTATAACTTTGGTAACCGAATTCGGGGAAGCAAAGACTGCCGCCCTCGTAGTCATCGTTTAGATTTATTGTTACGGCGAAGCGGCGATGGGCCACGATAGGAGCTGTGTTGTCGCGATGCGGCCGAAAATAACCGCCAGTTTCTGCGTCATAGCAGCCCACCAAATATCGCTCGATGCGGGTCGTGGGAAATTGAAAGGCGCGATAGACCAGCGGCAATAATCGGCGTTCAAGGAGCTCTTTGGTCCGTTCGAGCGCTTGTTCGTCCGAGATGTAGTAGTCAAGACGTCTTCTGAATTTAGGGTCAAATCGCTCGAGGACCTCACCTTTATTCTCAATTGCGCCAAGCTCACGTCCTCCCACGGAGTCATAGAGATCGACTAGTTGGCGGCAGAAGGCGCCATCAAACACGTGGGGTACTACGAGCACCGGTGCGGGTTGGGTGCTAGACAAACTTGCTAAAGCATCGCGCAGCGACGATAGGAGTCGTCCAACAAAGGTCGCCGGCTCGGTCAACTGAACGATCTCCAGGATCTGGAGCGCGGGACTTAGTATAAAGGCAATCGGACGGACTTTCGAAGGATCTCCCGCCGTATCCGCACTTGCCGCCGCGTATTGCTTCGTCGCGGCACCATCTATGTCCCAGAGATAGATCGTTCCAGGGTGATGCGGGTGCACGCGTCCTTGACTGAAGTCGCTCAGATCATTGCTGATACCTAAAAAAAGAGTTCGCTTGTAGTCAAACAGGTTGTTGTGGTGTTCGAATTCGGCGAGCACCTCTGCCACATCGGGCCGAGCGGCAGAGTTGAAGAAAAATAGCACGATATAGCGGCCCGCGAATTCATCGAAGGCAATTGTATTGCGATGATTGCCTCCCGTTGCTGCGTTGAACCACGGCGCCGGTTCTCCGACGCTGAGAGGATGGATTTTCATGTTTGCCAGTCTCTCCAAGCAAGTCGTTAAGTTCTCTTGATTCGATCAAGTTACCAAGAGAAGCATTAACCCGTGTCTTGTTGGAATTTTTGATCGAATTATGTCTGAGCGATTACGTCTCATCATTGTTGACGTTCAACTCCGTAACACCTGAAGGTTGGGTCCGCGCCTCATGTGCCCAATTCGGGTGGCATTGGCCGTCACGGGCTCACATCCATCCACCTCCCGTCAGATGACTTAGGACGCGCGATTAAATTGTAGAGCATCCGTATTCGCTTCATGGCTGTCGACATAGCCGTATTCGGCAGGCCGGTTAACGTACTGCTTGCATTGCATATATTGGCTTTTGATGTCTGTATTTGAATTTTCGAAGCAGTTACCTTTCATAGATAAAATAGGAGAGATATCGAAAGGTAATATTTAAGGTGAGCACATTATCCCTGTGAACGACCGCGAAATGGTTTGCCCCACTCTTATTTGGGGGATGGGCCGTCAGAATGAAGATTTAATTCCTGCTTTTGTTCTCTTGGGAATTTTGGTGTCGAAAGGTAACTGGCAAGAAATCGTTAGCCGGGCCACGTAAATGTTAACGACTGTCGCTCAAGAGCAACAGTGCTCGATTTAATCCGTCTGCGATAGCCATATTGAAAAACCGACGAGTTATCTGAGCCGTTAACCAATCGGGGACATGGGATTTCTGGCCCCAATTCACCGAGTTTGGCGAGCAGCGTGAGAAAATGACCTTAGCCGAGCCCCGGTGTCGTCTCAAAAAAGCCGTCCGCAATCGACCATTTCCTAACCCTAATGCAGGACAGTTGGTGCTGCCAATTCCGTCGCTCGGGGACAATTAAAATTTGAGCGTGGGTCGAATGGCCAATCACTGCAGAACTCATAAGGAGATACTACTTTGGCTACAACAACTTCTACCGGTGGATGGCCGGATGCGACGAATACGGGTGTTCCTGCGGGCGTGACGCTTAAGTCGTCCGGTCCGCTCGTCATTAATACTCCTGGGGCCGTTATCGAAGGTCTGGATATTTCGGGCGGTGTGATCATTAACGCGCCGAACGTGACCCTTCTGAACTGTAAAATCACCTCCGGCGGCTTCCAGGTGGTTATGATCAACAAAGGGATCACCGGTGCGGTCGTCCAAAACTGCGAAATAGACAATCAGGGCGGCGGCGGGCGTGGGTATCGCAGGGCAGGGTACCTTCACTGCAAACAACATTCACGGCTGCCGTCGACGGCATCGATGTCCGTGGCGACAACACAGTCATCCAGGGCAACTATATTCATGGCGAATCAGGTCCGTCCAACGCGCATTTCGACAGTATCCAGGCGGACGGCGCCTTCTCGAACCTGACCATTCAGCATAATTCCGTTATCAACGAGCAGGGTCAGACGTCCGCGATCATGCTGGACAACTACTGGGGACCGATCGACCAGGTTAAGATTGATAACAACTTGCTGGTTGGCGGCGGGTACACCGTTTACCTCGACGAGGTGGCTCAGGGCCAACCGGGCGGCGGCCCCGTTACGAACGTGTCGTTTACGAATAATCACTCGGTGCCGGTACCTATGGCGATCTCGATGTAAGATCGGAGCTTGGCCATAGTCCAACCATGAGTGGAAATGTCGACGATGGCAGAGCGCTTGCCGCGACGCTCAACACGTCTGCGAATACCGGCGGCGGCACCACGCAACTCCGCCTCCGACCCAGCCGACGCCGAATGCACCGGTCATCACCTCGGGCAATCACACCACCAACGACAACACCGTGACCGTGACCGGGACCGCGGCGGCCGGCAGCACCGTCACGGTGCTCGACGGCACCACCAAGCTTGGCACGACCACGGTCGGCAGCAACGGTTCGTGGAGCTACACCACCGCGGCGCTGAATGATGGAAAGCACAGCCTGACCGCGACCGACACGGTTTCGGGAAAGACCAGCGTGGCATCGTCTGCGGCGACGATCACCGTCGACACGCATGCTCCGGGCGCTCCCGTCCTGGCCAGCGACACCGTGGTCAATACCAACCACGTGAAGGTGTCCGGAACGGCCGAGGCGAACAGCTCGATCACGGTCTATGACGGAACCACTGCGGTCGGCACGGCCACGGCCGGTAGCAATGGAGCCTGGACCTTCACCACAGGCGCCTTGAACACCGGTTCTCACGTTCTGACGGCGACCGCCACCGATGCCGCCGGCAACATCAGCGGCCATTCGCAGGCGCTCGATCCGGTGATCGGCGGTGGATCGACCACCCCACCAACGACCACCCCACCAACGACGACACCGTCTGGATTGACTGGCATTGTCCAGGTCGGCAACCATTATTTCCTCGGCGACGCCGCCGGCCCCGAGCTGAAATATGGCGGCGCCGTCGTGGCTACCGGCCAGTTCCAGGACTGGATTCCAATCAGCTCAGTCCAGGTAGCTGGCGGCGGCTACGATGTTGCGTGGAAAAACTCAAGCGGCCAGTTCACTTTCTGGTCCACGGATAGTCACGGCAACTTCACAGGCTACCCAACCAACGGCGTCGCTCTTGCTGGAAACAGCGCAACGGTTGAATTGTACGAGAATATTTTCCATCAGGATCTCAACGGCGATCACACCATCGGCGTTCCCGGCAGCGCTAGCAGTCCAGCAGCCAGCACCCCGGCTCCGCCGCCGCGATTAGCATCACGAACCTCACCGACAGTTCCCAGGGCCATGTCACGATCAAAGGCACGGCCGATGCGTTCAGCCAGATCAAGCTGTTCGATGGCACGACGGCAGTGGGAACCGTGAAGGCCGCGGCTGACGGCACCTGGAGCTATACGTCCTCGTCGGCTGTATCCAACAAGATGCACACCTACACTGCTCAGGAGCTCGACAGCAACGGCCATGTCGCCGCGACTTCGGGCAGCGCCATCTTGGGGTCTTCCGGCGCCAATACTCTGACCAGCACCAGCGGCAACAACCTGTTCGTTGGCAATGGGCACCCGGATACGTTCGTGTTTGCGTCCAACTTCGGGAAGGATGTCATCAAGGACTTCAACCCGAATGCATCGAGCCCCGGCCACGACGTGATCCAGTTCAGCAAGAGCGTGTTCGACAGTTTCGCAGACGTTCTGTCTCACGCGACGCAGAGCGGCCAAAATGTCGTTATCACCCATGGGGCCGACTCCCTGACGTTGAATAACGTCAAGCTGGCTTCGCTCGACAAGCACGACTTTCACTTCGCGTAGTGTTTGCGTCTCGTCGTTCTGAACAGGTGTCATCCCCGTCCCGGGGGTGACTTGGGGGGACAACAGCAATGACCGACTTTGGCAGGCGGGGGGAATTCCCCCCGCCGGGATTTAGCAAAGAAATCGAAGTATCCCGTATGGCGGTCTTTGTGGCTGCCGTCCGGATTTTGATTGAGAGGGCGCAACTATTGCTTGAGCAGGTGCAACCAATGCCGCGGCTGCGGCAGCTGCCGAAAACAGCGCGCGTGCTGCTGGAAACGTCGCGCCGGAAATTGTTCGCCGACCGCGCGCGGTCGAAAGCGAATTATGACGCGCCGGGGTCTGAAATCGCGGCGTTCCTGGCCTCGTGCCGGCGGATTTTCTGGGGGCTGGCGGCCTTCAGCGGTTTGAGCAACATCCTGATGCTCACCGGTTCTTTTTTCATGCTGCAGGTTTACGATCGCGTGTTACCAGGCCGCAGCATACCGACGCTGATTGCCCTGATGGCATTGGCGATGATGCTTTACGTGTTTCAGGGCGCGCTCGATCTGATCCGAAACCGGATCAGTGTCCGCGTCGGACGTCATCTCGACGAGACTCTGGGGCTTCGGGTATTCGACGCGATGGTACGCCTGCCGCTGAGAACGCGCGGCGACGGCGACGGGCTGCAGCCGCTACGCGATCTGGACCAGGTACGCAGCTTTCTTTCCAGCGGCGGTCCGGGGGCGCTGTTCGACCTGCCGTGGATGCCGATTTATCTCGGCATCTGCTTCCTGTTTCACTTCTGGATCGGCGTCACCGCGCTGGTCGGCGCGCTGGTGCTGATTGCGATCACGTTGTTGACGGAGACCCGGACGCGCGGGCCGACCAAGGCTTATGCCCGCTTTGCCGTGGCGCGAAGCTCGCTCGCCCTCGAAGGCAGGCGGAACGCCGAGGTGTTGCAGGCCATGGGCATGCGCCGACAGGCGGCACTGCGCTGGCGGGAGTCGAACCAGAAGTACCTCGCCGCCCACGAGGCCGCCAGCGATGTCGCCAGCGGTCTCGGCGGAACCTCAAAGGTATTCCGCTCGTTTCTGCAGTCGCTCGTTCTCGCGGTCGGCGCCTATCTCGTGATCAATCAGGAATTGACAGCCGGCATCATCATCGCCGGTTCGATCCTGACCGCGCGCGCGCTCGCACCTGTCGAATTGGCGATCGCGAACTGGAAGGGCTTCGTCGGAGCCCGCCAGTCGGGTCACCGGCTGGACCAGCTCTTGAAGCTGTTGCCCAAGGAAGAGGAGCCTTTGGCGCTGCCTCCGCCGACCGAAACGGTCGCGGTCGAAAAGATCAACGTCACGGCGCCCGGCACCGATAAATTGATCCTCAACGACGTTTCGTTCTCGCTGCGCCGGGGAGAAGGGCTCGGGATCATCGGTCCGAGCGGCTCCGGCAAGTCGTCGCTGGCGCGGGCGCTGGTCGGCGTCTGGCCGCAGCTGCGGGGAAGAATAAGAATCGACAATGCGTCGCTTGAGCAGTGGTCCTCGGAAGCGCTCGGCCGTCACATCGGCTACCTGCCGCAGGATGTCGAGCTGTTCGACGGCAGCATTGCCGTCAATATCGCGCGCTTCGATCCGAAGGCGACGCCCGCGGCGGTGTTGGAGGCGGCTCGCGCCGCCGGCGCGCACGATCTCATTGTGTCCTTCCCCGATGGATACGGGACCAAGGTGGGTGAGGGCGGAATGGCGCTCTCGGCCGGCCAGCGTCAGCGCATCGGACTGGCGCGGGCGTTTTTCGGCAATCCATTTCTCGTGGTGCTCGACGAGCCATCGTCGAATCTGGATTCCGAGGGTGAGGAGGCGCTGACCGAGGCCATCTTGAATGTGCGCCGACGCGGCGGCATCGTCGTCGTCATCGCGCACCGCCCGAAAGCGCTCGATAGCCTCGACCATGTCCTGGTGATCGCCGACGGCAGGGTTCAGTCGTTCGGCCGGAAGGAAGATGTCCTCAACAAGGTGCTGCGGTCACCGCCGCCGCTCAAGGTTGTCGCCGAAAGCCAGGGAGTCATGCGATGGACGGCGAGGTGACACCGGCGCTGCATTCGATCCAGCGCTATATGATCGTCGGCATGATCATCGTCGCCTTTGTCACCTTCGGCATCGGCGGCTGGGCCGCGACGTCCGAATTGACGGGCGCGGTGATCGGGCAGGGCGTGCTGGTGGTGGATTCCAGCGTCAAGAAGGTGCAGCATCCGACCGGCGGCGTGGTGGCGGAGCTGCGCGTGCGCGAGGGCGACAAGGTCAAGGCCGGCGACATTCTGGTACGCCTCGACGAGACCCAGACCCTTGCCAATGCCACGATCATTTCGAAGAACTACGATGACCTGCTGGCGCGTCAGGCGCGCCTGGAAAGCGAACGCGACAACATCGATCGAATAACCTTCCCCAAGGTTCTGCTCGACCGTGCCCGCGACCCGAGCTCGGAGGCCACGCGTGCCATTGCCGCCGAGAAGAGCCTGTTCGATCTGCGCCGGCAGGCCCGAGCCGGACAGAAAGCACAGCTGATGGAGCGCAGCGCGCAGCTTCAAGAGGAGATCAAGGGATATCTCGGGCAGGTCGATGCCAAGCAAAAGGAAGTCGAATTCATTCGCCAGGAGCTCGAGGGCGTCCGGACGCTGTTCCAGAAGAACCTGGTGCCGATGAACCGGCTGACCGCGCTCGAGCGTGATTCCGCGCGCATTGACGGCGAACGTAGCCAGCTCTCCGGAGCGATCGCGCAGTCCAAGGGCAAGATGGCCGAGATCGCGCTTCAGATCATCCAGATCGATCAGGATCTGCGGACCGAGGTCGGCAAGGACTTGATCGAAGCCCAATCGAAGATCGCCGAACTCACGGAACGCAAGACCGCTGCGGTGGATCAGCTCAACCGGATCGACATCCGCGCCCCGCAAAACGGTCGCGTCCATCAACTGTCGGTGCATACCGTCGGCGGGGTTATTACGCCCGGCGAGCCGATCATGATGATCGTTCCGGACGCCGACGCTCTGGCCGTGGAGGTCAAGATCGCGCCGCGCGATATCGAGCAGGTCTATGTCGGCCAAAACGCCTCGATGCGGTTCGCCGCTTTCGATCAAAAAACCACGCCTGGTATCGACGGCGAGGTGAGCATGGTTTCGGCTGAAACCACCCAGGATCAGCGCACCGGCACCAGCTACTATACCGCGCGCGTACAGCTCGCACCCGAGCAGGTCGCCAAGATGGGCGAGGTCAAGCTGCTGCCCGGCATGCCGGTCGACGTCTTCATCAAGACCCCCGGACGGACGGCGTTCGCCTATCTGATCAAGCCGTTGAAGGATCAGGCGGAGCGGGCTTTCAAGGAACGATGAACGGGGGCGGTGGTCTCTGAGGGATCGGTACGATCTCTGCGGGACCGGAGACCATCGCCTGTCGGACCTGGCCAGCCGCGCCGCGTAGCGCGGCTCCCCGGTCGCGGTGCGCGGGCAGCTCCACGAGCTATCCGCTAGATCGCCGGGGTCAGCGCCGCTGGCTCGGTCCGCGTCGGCTGCGCCGGGCGATTGCCGTCGTCGCCTCGTATCCAGTCGCGGACATCGATCAGCGGTACGATCGAGGTGCCTTCGATCGCGATGCAGGTCAGGCGTCCGGTCGCAAACGCGCCGGTGTCGATGTTGACCCGGTTCGATCGGATATCGGGCGCCGGCACCGGGGTATGCCCATGCACGACAAACTTCTCGAACGGCCGCTCGCAGAACAGAAACTCGTCGCGTATCCACAACAGGTCTTCTTCCCGCTGCCTGCGGATGGCAACGCCGGGGCGAATGCCGGCGTGGACAAACAGGAAGTCCCCGCAGCTGAACGATAGATCGAGGGCGTCGAGAAATTGCAGGTGCCGTTGCGGGATCGATCGAGCCAGCTCGTCGGCCAATTGGTGTTGCTCGTCTGCGTCCGGATTGATCGACGGCGTGAGCCCGTAGGACATCAGGGTTTCGAGACCGCCGCACTGCCGCCATTCGTCCAGGATGGCCGGCTCGGCCAGAAAACGATGAACGAAGGTCTCATGATTGCCCCGCAGAAAGACCGTCTCTCTGGTGCGCCTGCAATCCAGCAGCAGATTGAGCACCTCGCGTGAGCGTGGTCCGCGGTCGATATAGTCGCCGACAAAGACCAGGATCGGACGGCGGCACGGATAAAGCGCGCAGTCAGCGTCGATCTGCGGCAACAGGGCTTCCAGCAGGTCGGCGCGGCCATGAATATCCCCGACCGCATAGACGCGGAGTCCATCGGGCAGTCGCGCTGCCGCGCGTTTGGAGAATGGCCGTGAATTCCACACTGTGTCCAACCCCGTTTAACAACGAATGGGCGGCGGAAGCGTCGGATTTAAATTATCGCGTTTTTCTTGCTATTACCAGTTGTGGGCGGTCTCGCTGAGGCTTTGCTGGGTTAAGATTAATTCATTAGATATCGCTTAAGCATTGTTGGCCAGAATTACCTCTGAAGCTTCAGGTTATTCCGAAGCCTCAGGTTATAAGTGATTGCTCTAAATTCCGGTGGACGATGCCGAATTCGACGGGGGAGCACGACCATCATTTCGGTGCGATCGAGGCGGCGATCCGGGAAACGGCGCGCGGGCGGGCCTTTCTGGCCGATTACGCCCGGAAGGTGCGTCAATCCGACACGCTGACCATGCTGGCCACGATCGCGCGGCTGGAGCGCTGGTGCGCGGACCAGGCGGCGCGCCTGGCGGAGTTGGAGCGGCGCGATCAGGCGTCCGGAGGGCGCCCGCCCGAGGGGCAGGCCGGATTTGCCCCGATGCTACCCCGCGATCCGGCGCCGATGATCGGGCCTGGCGAGCAAGCCCAGCCCGGTGCAGGCGAGATCATTCGGCCCATTGGTGACGGGTCCGCCACTTCGGACCAGAGCCAGGAGGTGAGAGGGCGTATCGAGCATCTGGCGAGCGCGTTTTGCGATTTTGACCGAAGGGCCGCCGAGGTGAGCCGGCATCATCGCGTGACGGCCCGGTTTGCGGACGTATCGCCCGCGCGCGTTGGATCGCTTGAGGGAAGCGCCGGAGCCCCGGTGTCGCATGCGGTGGTTTCCGTGGCGAGAGAAGCGCTTCCGCGCGATGGCGGCGTGCGGCAGCACGTGCTCGAGGAGGACGTGCTGGACGGCATCGCCGAGGCTTTGGGGACGCGCAAGACCGCCGACAACTGGTGAAAAGACGGGGGGTTTCACTTTGTCGGCGTATCGGTCTTGGTGGGCTGCCGCGGAGGTCGCAGCGCTATCTCCTGAATCAATCGGGCTCGTCTCAATGGCGCCCTGCGGCTCCGGCTCGCGTCGATTCGAATTCCAGCCGAACAAGAAAGCACGCGTCGTGCGCCTCTCCGCGGCAGCCGCCTTGCTTGCGGCTTCGGTGTCCTCACCGGCAGGCGCAGGCTCGGAATCGCTGCTTGAAATATAGCTTCCGCTCAGGACGTCGGTTCGCCACAGGTAGATGTTGTGACCGACAATCCAGAGCGTCAGGATCACCAGCACGCCGAGTATGACAATAAGCTCCGTCATGGCATTTAAGGTACTTATGGATTAAATGATCGACAAGCGGATTTTGGCTTCGGGTGCGCTCATCGCGTCTCAATTTTACCTAACAAAATCAGATATTTACGATGCGGGTCAGTCGGGTTTCGGAAGGCGATTGCCAGGCGGTGCATGACGACTATATTAAATGTCGGTATTAAATATTTAATTGATTAATTTATTTAAATGTGCTGGACTGCGAAAACTTTACTGCACCTCACCTATTTTGTTGCATCGGGGGTTGTGATGGCAGCGGAATTTTCAAACCAGATCGATTGGGATGGCCACGCCCTCTATATCGAGGCGGCGACCGATATCGGCCGGGTCGTCTGTAAGGTGCCGCGTGACACCGTCCATGTCATTCGGCTGTACAGCGATGCGATCGGTCGCGAGATTTTCCTGGAGCGGCATCGGATCGTTCAGAAGCTGGCTCCTTTCCTGCGGGCGAAATTGTTGTTCGCCGAGGCCGGACAGGTCATCGAGTTGCTGCCGGGCGATGTCGAGGATTGATCTTCGCGAAACCTGAATCGGATTTTAGAGCGTGATGGCTTTTCTTCGAATCGCCAACTCGCTCTTTCTTTTATTTAAGCATGATCTCCGCGCAAACGCTTCGCGTTTATCGCGCGGGAAAACCGGTATCCACTTTGCGCTAACGCGGCCCTACGGGTCCGGATCATGCTTTATCTTCCCGTCGGCACCGCGCCGCTTGCGGCCGGTGCCCATTTACAGGCGGTGGCGATTTTCTGCCGGATCGCCTCGAGCCCGTTCAGTTGGAACGTGGCTTCATTCGTCGCACCCGGCGGGTTCGATACGGTGAGGGTAATCCTGCCGCCATCCGGTAAGGATCGCAAAAATCGAACGGCATCATCGCCGAACACCGCTGTGCGTCCGTCGGCGGATGCCGTCCACCGCGTCCTGGTCGCCGGTTGGTCGTTGATCCTGGTTTCGACCTGTAATGCGTTGGCGCGGGAGGCGCGCCAGGATCCTTCCGTCGTGACTACGAGGTCGGTACGTTGTCTGCGACAGCGAATGGCCAGGGTGGTGGGCGCATCCGTCGCGCTCGACCGCGACAGCGTCGTCGCTGTCACGATCGGGCTGTAATCCACGGGCGATGTGGTTTCACTGACGACCCAATTGCTTGCTGCGGGCGGCAAAGAGCCTACGGGGTTTGCGTCGGGCAATTCCTTCGAGAGTTTCTCCAGGCAATCCGCCCGCGCCGTGCGATCCAATTGGAAGCAGGCCTTCAACCGCGTGATCGCATCGCTCTCCGGCTCGGCGGCGGCGCCGTGGCCCAAAATCGTGATCGCCAGGACAAGGGCCGGCGCCCGCATTACTGCGGCTCACTTCGTTTCGCAGTCTTCGACCGGTCGATCCATTGCTGCGCCGCCTGAAACCGCGGCAGGCCTGGAACGGTTGCACTGAGATTGATGTCTTTCCACTTGGGATCGAATCCCGGCGACTGTAATTTATCGACGCGACTGAAGAGATCGTCGCTAAAGCGCGCGATGCGCCGGTAACGGTCTGAGCCGGGACGCCAATTATACGCGGCGAGGATGGTCGGAACGGCGATCGTGGCAACGCGCTCGCCCTTGGTGACGAGGTTTGGGTAGTCCGAGGCGTCGAGATAGGAGGGCAGATAATAATCCTCGAACTTCGCGCTATAGTCGACGGGCAGAAACTTGAACCCCGGATCCCAGCGGCCCTTCACAAAGGCATCGACCGGCTTCGAGGTCACAAAAACCACGCCGGCGATTTCGCCGCGCCGCATCTGCTCCAGCGCGAGCGGATGCGGGATGAACGTCTTGTCCACGTCCAGCCCAAGCCGGCTGAAGATCAGGGGACCGGAATAGGCCGCCGCGGTACCCTGCGTGTTGAAGTTGACCTTCTTGCCGGAGAGGTCCGCAAGCGATCGGATTTCCGGGCGAACGAAGATGTGCAACTCGGAAGGAAACAGGCTGAGCACGTAGCTAATACGCTGGCGAATTTGCGGTACCTGGGATTTATATTCCTCGAGCGCGTCGGTGTTGATGATGGCTGCATCCACTCCCTTGAGATACAGCAGGTCATTGACGTTTTCGGTGGGGCCGCGGGTCACGATCGGCAGCACATGCATCTCGCCGCCGTCATTCACGACGCGGGCGATATCCGTCGCCAGGCGGATCGGGGCGCCTTCGAGCAGGCCGCCGGCCAGACCGATCGCCCAGGCATTGAGCCGCTGCTTGATCTGCGCCTCGGTTGCAGCGTTCGAGACCGGCGTTCGACGGGATTGAGCATGGCCCGATCCGCAAAGCATCAAACCGATGATCGCAAGCGCTGTAAGTCTTGTCGTCAAAGTCATCGCAATATCCATTTCATTTAAATCAGCTTGTGGCGGTGCCGGGCCGTTTGCCGGTGGATACCCCATGGTCAGATTGTCGATCCGTCCCAATTGTCGGCGCTCTCGCTTCGCCGCGACGCAAGTGGGCGCCGCGATCGCTGTTGGAGGCGCGGGCCTGCTTTCCGCAGCCGGCGCGGCTCAGCGAGGCGAGCCCGGCTTCAGCGCTTCGAGCCGCTCCCGGGCCTGCTCGATGCCGGCGACCGCGGCCAATTCGTAAAGCTCGCGTGCCTTCTCGGCATCGCCGCGGACGCCATAGGCCTGCATGGCGCGAAGCGTTCGCCAGTCATAGGTTTCGGCCATCATGAAGGCTGCCCGCGCGCTGCCTCTTTCCAATGCGTGCTCGAGCAACAGGCGTGCTCCGGTGAAATCGGATTGCTTGATCAGCCAATCCGCTCGCGCGACAAGCCTTGCCTCCTCGGCGGACGAATTGGTATTGACCGGCGAGGACTGCGCGGGCTCCGCCGCTGACGGGAGTGGATGCGGAGCGGCAGCGCCGTCACCGCGCCAGCCCGGCGCGTTCGATCTCGGAGACGGCTTGGCTGTGGGGCTCCGCCTGTAACGCGCCGCGTGATACGACCGCCGCATGACGTTCGTGGGCAAGCGCTTCAACCCTTGCCTTTGTTTCGGCGAGCGCCAGCTTCAATTCCTTCCGCCTGGCATCCGCCATTCGCCTGGATCCCCGCGCCTCGGACTGCACCGCCGTCTCGCGCCGGATATGGAGCGCGATCTCATCACGCGCGGCCGCGAGCTGTCCCGCGGACGGACGCGAGCTCGCGCGCCAGCGCTTCCTTTTCGTCAAGTGCCTGCTTCAGTTCACTTTGCCGGGCATCCGCGGCTCGCTTGCTTTCCGTGGCGTCGGCCTGCACGGTCTCGTCTTGTTTGATTTGAACGGCAATCGCTCGGTGCACCGCCATCATGTTTGCGCCATCGCGCGCGCCGGAAACCACCCGGCTCATCGCGGTTGCCGACCCGATGATTTCACCGGCGTTCGGACCTCGGCTTCCGATCAAGCCGAAACCGAACGCAGCACAGCCGCCAAGGAAAACGGCCGTCGCCGCGATCGCCAACATAACGGTCGTGCGGTGGTGTTTCGGCGCGGTCTGGAGCGGGGCGGGGAGCGGAACGAGGAATGACAGACCTTCGCTATTCTCCGAGCCCGCGGCATCGCCGGAGACGGCCACCCAATGGGTTGGAAAAATTCGCAAGGGTTTGCCATCGATTTGGACCCAGTGATTGCTTTCCTGCGACCAGCGGCCGACTTCCCAGGCGTCGGAGCAGCCGTCGAGCAGCACCACGAAGTCCCCGTTTCGGGGCGCCAGTTCGATGTGTTTCGCAAGCTCCATGGAAACTCTCGCGTGGCTCCCAAGCGATTTCTTGGAGTATTAGCAGTATTGAATTAATTAACCCAGAATTAAATAAAATAAAATGCGATCCGTGACCATGTTCCGTGCAGGGAACATGGTCAGGTCAGGTGAGCTGGAAGGTAATTCGTTTGATCCGCCGGCTGGCGGCCGGATTAGAGCTTGCCCGCGCGTTGGTCGCGCGACAGCGCAAGCAGAAAGCGCAATGTATCGCTTTTGGGAAGAGCCCATTTTTGATTACTGTCGATCGCTCCGGCCTTGATCGATGGGCCTAACTCAAGGCGATAATTCCGCAAATCCAGGAAGGCGATTGGCAACAGTGCCTGACGCAACAGCGGATGTCTTGCCTGGGCCAACCGCCGCTGATGCTGCAGGCGAGGGACAAATCGGTTGCGCATGCCGGCGGGAACATCGACTCCAAGTAGCCGGAATAACGCGACGAGCTGAGTTTCGAGTGCATTCCGCGCGAGTTTGCTGGGCGTGAAAGCAGCCAACGTTTCCCAGTCGATTCCTTCGGGTGAAGCAGCCAAATCTCGTAGCTCGATCAGATGGCGCATATCGATGTTGCCGGTCCAATAATCAGAGTCCTGGAATTGATCGTGGATGGTCAAAATCAACGCCTGATAAGTCGCGGACGGGATATGCGCCGACCCTCGCCCGACTTGCACTTTCCTGCAGTGGTCCCGCACGCCGCCCGACGAGCGATAGAAAAACGCCGGACCGGGAAGCTCTCGATGCAGGTCAACCATGCCGACGTCGCTTGGCCGTTTCAGCTCCGTGAACCACTTTCGGGCACTCGGTGGTGTTAGGAAGTGCGTGCTATAACCCACAGCGGAAAAAGCATCTAAGGTTGCGTCGATCTCATCGTGCGACACCAGGATGTCGAGGTCCGACATAAGTCTCGAGCCCCAATGTGGGCGGTCGACCGTTGCAAGCATCGCGGCGCCCTTCAGTAGTACGGGGATCACGCCTTTATCGTTGATGGCCGCCACGGTTTCGGTCAGTTGTGCGGCAAGGCGGTCGTTACGCACCACATTGCGCTCGAACATCTCCCGAATGTAGTCGTGTACGTCCGCGGGAATCCGGTCTTTGAAGCGGGTGGCAAATTCCATCAAAGCTGGCGTCGTTAGCGTCTGGTTGGCGAGACCTAGCACGGACATCCAATCGACGCGCGGGGGAACGCAGCCCCTGAAACAGGCGCATAGCTGGGTGAGGGCGTGGCTGTGATTAGCCATTGCAAAGCTCGACAATGAGGTCGCGGGCTTCAGCGGCGTTCGAATAGCGCAGTTCGAACGATTTGGCGTCGGCCACTGTGCGCTTCATCGCGTGAAATGCCTGATGGCTCATTTTGCCATCCGGCGCGTGGGAGCCGACGATCAGCCTTCGAATGGTTTCCAATTGTCCGAGCGGGGTAAGTGCGGCGCGGAGGTTCGGCGCGCGCTTGATGAAGATAATCCAGCCCACCGGCACGCTGCCATTGACATGATCGGCGCCTTGCGGCGCATTCAGATATCGCACGCGTTTGCCATCGGGCCGGCTGTGCACGGCAGATTCGGCAAGGTCAGGACGGAATTTCTTGATCATGCTCCAGGCGCCCTGTTTGACCGCCGGCGCAAACAGAACGCCGGTCGCGCGTCCGTCCGGCCCGATCAGGACGATGTCGTCGGCGGCATACGCAAAGCCTGCTTCCATCAGATGAACCGCCAGCGTGGTCTTGCCCGCGCCGGGGCGGCCGCTGACCAAGAGGCCTCTGCCGCCTGTCAGCAGGCAGGCCGAATGCAGCGCGATATCGGGCGAGCTTTTGAGCGCGACCTGCTCGGTGACAAGCGCTTTCAGCGTCGGTACCAGCTCATTGAATGAGCACCGCGCGACACGGTTTCGGTTGTGAAAGATGTGGATCTGGCGGTCGATCTCCACAATCTCGAAGGTGTCTTCGACGGAGTCGCTGACCTCGCCACTTTGGCCAAACAGCGGCATCAGAAGCTGGGTGAGCCGCTCGCTCGAAGTCCGGATGTTGACCTTAAGCTTGCCGACCCTTGCCGCGAAGGCATGCGTTTCGCTCAGCGCCCAATCGACTTCGATCAGCCCCAGCTTGAGCCAGTTGCGCAGCGCCTGGCGCACGCAACTTTGGGCTGCGGTGCGGTCCATCCCGAATTGGGTCAGGTCGTGGCAGATGGTCTCGGCCGGCTTTCGGTCCGACAGGCTGCACCAGATATAGGCGGCCATTTGATTCAGCTCGTAAATCTTTTGAATGCCCTCGCTGAACACCACCGGCCGGTCGTCGAGCAGGGCGAACGCCGCCCCCGCAACCGGGCGTAAAACGTGAGAAGTATCAGTTGGATGGGCGTCTTCTCGGGTTCGCATCATGTTGGTCCGCCGTTCGGAAATGGGAAATGCACGAAGTCACACGTCGAATTAATATCCTGCATTAAAAATCATATTTGCCGCTTCGTCTGCGACTTTGCGTCGGGTGCAAGTTTCTTGACAGTTTGCCTTAACGGGAATTAAATAGTAACTATTAAGTAGTGCATGATTTAAATACTACCATAAAGGTTCAAAAATGGCCCAGCCCTACGACGAACCACCGATTGATACCGAAAACACTGTTGACGACGACCGACGCAAATTTCTCGCGGCTTGCGGTAAGTTCGCGGTTGTGACGCCTCCGGCGCTAACGGTACTGCTTTCGACGTCGCTGACTTCAAACGCGATCGCGCATTCCTCCGGCGGAAGCTCGAATGGCGGAGGGCAGAATGGCGGAGGCGGTAACGGTAACGGTAAGGTACGGAACGGAAACGGTGGTGGTCGCGGTCGTGATCACGGAGCTACTCCCGGTGGCGAAGATTTCTTGAATTGGCTCGAGAGGCTGCTCGGGAAAATATTCTAAGCAGGATGTAACGTCTTGGCCCGATTCCGTCGCGATCTTGGCGCCCTGCCATGGTCACGCCGGCTCAAGGAAAATTACCACGTCCGCAGCTGTTCTGCTGCGGTATTCGTGCAGGCGCCCCGGCACCCGTCCGGCGATTATAATTCCGGCGCCCGCGTCCAAAAGTTCCACTCGCGACAGACCCGCGGATAGGTTGATGCGAGCGGGCCGGTTGCCCGTGCCGGCGGTGGGCGGTTGCGTTCAGGCCGGCTTCATGAACGTTCTGGCCGACGCGCCGAGCTTTATCGCCCACGCCGCGGTCGATGCATTCGATGACGCGGCATCCGATCGTATGCGAGCGGCTTTCGCGGGCGAGACGCCACCTCCTTGCCGCCACGCCTCGCGCTAAGGGGGGCTGTCAATCTTTCGTCGATTGCCACCAGATGGGACGACGCTGAAGCGCGTTCTTGAGCACGCTATTCGCGCATCCCCAGATTTTCGCGGGTCATGACAAGGCTGCACGGCAAGAGCGATGCCACCACGCGGCGGCATCGGCGTTCGTTGCGCGGGGAAAGGTGTCGGAAACGGTCCTCGCATCTTCGATTCGGTTACGCTATGGCCTAGCCCGATCAATCAACGAGAAGGCGGAAGGCACCCCTCATGGCATCCAATCCCCCCAAGAATCCCTCAGAGAATCCCTCAAAGAAAGTTTTCATCACCTGCGCGATTACCGGAAACCTGACCCGGCCGGATCAATCGCCCTATCTGCCGATTACCCCGCAACAGATCGCCGACAGCGCGCTCGAGGCGGCCGAGGCGGGCGCTGCGATCGCGCATATTCACGTGCGCGATCCGAACACCGGCACGCCGTCAATGTCGATCGACCTCTATCGAGAGGTGATGGATCGCATACGCGCCCGCAACCGTGAGCTGATCATCAACCTGACCACAGGTCCCGGCGGGCGGTTCGTTCCGTCCGAGGACGATCCCAGGGTGGCCGGCCCTGGCACGACCTTGATGGCGCCGGAGCGCCGGGTCGAACATGTCGAAATATTGCGTCCCGATATCTGTACGCTCGATCTCAACACCATGAATTCGGGCGGCCAGGTCGTGATCAATACACCGCGCAATGTTCGCAAGATGGCGGAGCGCATCCGTGCGGTCGGCGTCATGCCGGAATTGGAGTTGTTCGACACCGGCGATTGCCATCTGGCCCGCGATCTGATCGCGGAAGGGGCGTTGCAGGGACCGGGGCTGTTCTCGCTCGTGCTCGGAATCAAATACGGCTTCAACGCTTCGCCTGAGACCATGCTTTACGCGCGTGATCTGCTGCCGCCGGGCGCGATCTGGTCCGGCTTCGGCATCGGCCGCTCGGAGTTTCCGATGGTGGCGCAGGCCTGGCTGCTCGGCGGCCACGTCCGGGTGGGCATGGAGGATAACCTCTATGTGTCGAAAGGCGTGCTGGCGAAGACCAACGCCGAATTGGTGTCGCATGCCGCCGGCATTTTGCGCAGTCTCGGCGCCGATATCGCCTCCGCCGCAGAAGCCCGGACAATGATTGGGCTGGCATAAGCGCAGCCCTGCCGCGGTCGGCGATCCGGCTCCGGTACTCACCTTGGTGAGGCGCCAGCCGAGAGATCACCGACGCGGGGCGGTTGCTGCCTGCGGTTTGCCGTTTTTCCGGGGGGCACGCCGTGCGGCCTTCGGGCTGGCGCGCTTTGCAACGGCATCGCGTGGTGACGGCGCGGGCGTCGCTTGCGTGGGTCGTGTGCAGAGGCCGTCGACGAAGACGTCCATCAGCCGCAGGACGCTCGCCTGCCAGCCGGGCTGATCGTGGAAATAGCACATGCCGACCAGCGCCCGGAGAAGATCTTCCGGACTGATATCGTTGCGGATTTCGCCGGCTGCGACGGCGCGCGCCAGCAGGCCGCCCACGGCTTTGGTCAGACTATCCAACGAATAGGCGGCAAGTTCCGATGGGCGATACGCGGCAAGCGCCAGCGCGGCCGACATGCCTTTTTTGGTCGCCACGAATTCGACATTGGATCGCAGCCAGCGGCGCAAGGCATCGACCGGCGCTGCCTCGCTCTTCATCAATTGTTCTGCCAACTCGCCGAGCTGTTCCACCTCGCGGCGATAGACTGCCTCGAACAGCGCCTCGCGCGTTGGGAAATGACGATAAAGTGTCCCGATGCCGACGCCCGCCCGTCTTGCCACCGTTTCGAGACTGCCATACGCACCATCAGTGCTGAAAACGGCCTTGGCGGCCTCCAGCACCCGCTCGCGATTTCGTATCGCGTCGGCGCGGGGTCTCCGAACCGCTGTTGCGGATTGGCCTGCCATCATCTCTCGTATCTAGTTGTGCCGGCCCTCTTGCGAAACGGAGGGGGCCTCCGTATCTCCAGTGAGCGTCAAGCGCGCCACGTGTCCGCCGATCGGTCGGCGGCCGTTGCCCAATTTTGACCATACATCATTGGAGCACTGCATGAACCTCTCCATCAGCCTCACTGTCAACGGTGCGCGGCGGGACGTCGAGCTCGGCGATCCGCGCGTGACGCTGCTCGACCTGTTGCGCGAGCGACTCGACCTGACGGGAACGAAAAAGGGCTGCGACCGCGGCCAATGCGGTGCCTGCACGGTCCTGGTCGATGGCCGGCGCATCAATTCCTGTCTTGCATTGGCGATCAGCCATGACGGCGCCGACATCGTCACCATCGAGGGTGTCGGGCGCGAGAACGATTTGCATCCGGTGCAGTCGGCTTTCATCGCGCATGACGGCTTGCAGTGCGGGTTTTGCACGCCGGGCCAGATCATGAGTGCGATCGGCCTGATCAACGAAGGCCATGCCGGTGACGACCCCGAGCGCGTGCGCGAAGGCATGAGCGGCAATCTCTGCCGTTGCGCCGCCTATGTCGGGATTACCGAGGCGGTGCTGGACGCGCAGAAAAGCCTCGAACAGGCCAAGCAGGGGCGCGCAGCATGAAGAACTTCGATTATGTCAGGCCCGCGACAATCTCCGCTGCGGTGGCCGCCGCGGCCGAGCCGGGTGCTGCCTATCTTGCAGCCGGCACCAACCTGCTCGACCTCATGAAGGGCGGGGTTGCCAACCCAAACCGTGTGGTCGACGTCTCGCGGCTGCCCGGGCTCGATCGCATCGAGCGTCTGCCCGATGGTGGAACGCGCATCGGCGCGTTGGTTCGCAATGCCGATCTCGCATACGACCGCGATTTCGCCAAGTCCTATCCTGCGGTCGCCGAGGCGCTGCTGTCGGGCGCGTCGGCGCAGCTTCGCAATGCCGCGACCGTCGGAGGCAATCTGCTTCAACGCACGCGCTGCGGATATTTCTACGACGTCGCCAGTGCGTGCAATCGCCGTGAACCCGGCGCGGGATGTGATGCCCGCGAGGGCGAGAACCGGCTGCACGCCGTGCTCGGTTGGAGCGATGCCTGCATCGCCACCCATCCTTCGGACTTCAGCGTGCCGCTGGTCGCACTCGACGCCGTCGTCGAGATCGAGGGCAAAACCGGCCGGCGCGAGCTCGCGCTCGAGGCGCTACACCGCCTGCCGGGCGACACCCCCGAACGCGAAAGCGCGCTTGAGCCGGGAGATTTGATCGTCGCGCTGCGGCTGCCGGCCGAGGCGCGCGGCTTCGCGGCGCATGCGCGCTATCTGAAAGTCCGCGAACGCACGTCGTTCGCCTTCGCGGTGGTGTCGGCCGCAGCCTTGCTGCGGATCGAGGGCGGCACCGTGCGCGATGCGCGACTGGCGCTCGGCGGCGTTGCGGCCAAACCGTGGCGGGCACGTGCGGCCGAACAGATGCTGGTGGGCTCGCGTCCCGACGCTGCCGGCTTCCGCCGCGCGGCCGAGGCCGCGCTCGTCGATGCCAAACCCTCCGGCGACAACGCCTTCAAGATCGAACTCGCGCAACGAATTGTGGTGCGCGCCCTCAAGCTTGCCGCGGCAGGCACGCCCGACCGCATGCCGGCGCTGCCGGCTTCCCCGTTTTCATCCGCTCCTGGAGCGCGTCATGACGCCTGAGATCAGCCTTACCCAAAACGCTGCCCATGCCCGGCACGGCTCCAACATCGGCCAGCCGCTCACCCGCCGCGACGGCGTGCTCAAGGTCACCGGCGCAGCCCGCTACGCCGCCGACAACCACCCGGCCGGAATGCTCTATGCCGTGCTGGCGGTGAGCAGCATCGCGCGCGGTCGCGTTGCCTTTCTCGACGTGGACGCCGCCAAGCGCCATCCGGGCGTCGTCGAAGTGATGACGCCCGCCAACCGGCCGCCGCTCGCGGAGGATCCGGACGCGAAACTGCACCCCTTCATGTTTCGGCTTGATGTGTTGCAGAACGACAAGGTCCGCTACGCGAACCAGCCGATCGCGGTGGTGATCGCCGCGACACTGGAAGCCGCGACCGAAGCCGCAGCGCTGCTGGCGCCGAAATACGAAACGCTGGCGGCGCGCATCGGTCTCGATGCTGACGAAAGTTTTGTGCCCGCCGCGATCGGCATCGGCAACCCTGCCGAGGTGCGCCACGGCGACATCGAGGCGGGCCTCGCGGCCGCATCAAAGCGGATCGAGGCGACCTATGAGACGTCCGCGCAGTACCATAACCCGATGGAGCCGCATGCGATCGTGGCGAGCTGGGACGGCGATAAGCTGTCGATCGATACGCCGAGCCAGGGCCTTGTGATGACGCAGGGACGGATCGCCGGACTGTTCGGCATCGCGCCGGAGAACATCCATATCCGCAGCCCGTTTCTCGGCGGCGGTTTCGGCTCCAAGGGCCTGATCAATGGGCCGCAAGTCCTCGGCATCCTGGCGGCGCGAATGGTCAAGCGTCCGGTCAAGCTGGTGCTGCGCCGCGAGCACATGTACGGACCGGTCGGCCATCGGTCGCCCACGCGGCAGACCGTTCGGATCGGCGTCGACGGCGAGGGGCGGCTGACCGCGCTCGATCACCACGCCAAGGTGGTGACGAGCACGTTCGACGATTTCTTTGAGCCGGCCGCCGACGTCTCCCACACCCTCTATGCGAGTCCTGCCATTGCGACTTCGCACGAGGGAGTCCGCGTCGACATCGGCACGCCGTCGTTCATGCGCGCGCCGGGCGAGGCCACCGGTTCGATTGCACTCGAAAGCGCGATCGACGAGGCCGCGCATGCCTGCGGAATCGATCCGCTGGCATTCCGTCTCAAGAATTATGCCGAGGTCGAACCGATAAGCGGCAAGCCGTTTTCCTCGAAAGCCTTGCGTCAATGCTACGCGCAAGGCGCCGAGCGCTTCGGCTGGGCGAGCCGTCCGCTGGCGCCGCGACAGATGCGCGACGAGAACGGGTTTCTGGTTGGCTGGGGAATGGGCACCGCCACTTTCCCGGCGTTGATGTTCGCGGCCGAGGCGCGTGCGGTTCTGCGTAGCGACGGCTCCGGTCTGATGGAGACCGGCGCGCACGACATGGGGCAGGGCGCCTGGACCGCATTCGCCCAGATCGCCGCCGACGGGCTCGGGCTTGACATCGAACAGGTCGAGTTCAGGTCGGGCACGTCGGACCTGCCGGACGCGGGCATTGCCGGCGGCTCCTCCCACACCGCCACCGCGGGCACGGCGATCCACAATGCGGGCGCCGCGGTGATTGCCAAGCTTGCGGATCTCGCCACCAACAATGAGCGCTCACCCTTGTTCGGGGCGGGCAATGCCGGCGTCGTCGCGCGTGACGGCCGGCTGTTTCGTCGCGATGACGAAACCCGCAGCGAGAGCTACAGCGATATCCTCAAACGCGCCGGACTGGCGGAGATCGAAGCCCGCGGCAACGGCGCCGCTGACCCGGCGGCGCAATCGACCTACGCCATGCATGCGCACGGCGCGGTGTTTGCCGAGGTCAAGGTCGACCCTGACCTCGGGCAGATCCGCGTCACCCGCGTTGTCGGCGCCTTTGCAGCGGGGCGGGTCATCAACCCGCGGATGGTCCGCAGCCAGCTGGTCGGCGGCATGATCTGGGGCGTCGCCTTTGCGCTGCACGAGCATGCCGTGATGGACCGGCGCTCCGGCCGGATCCTCAATCCCAACCTCGCCGAGTACCATATCCCGGTGAACGCCGACGTCCCCAGCCTCGAGGCGCTGACGGTCGACGAAGTCGATCCGCATGTGAACGCGCTCGGGATCAAGGGTGTCGGTGAAATCGGAATCACCGGTTCGGCCGGCGCCGTTGCCAATGCGGTGTGGCACGCGACCGGGGTCCGGGTGCGCCGGTTCCCGATCGGGATCGACGACCTCGTGGTGCCCGCGTCGCATTGACACGCTTCGCAAGCTGGAGCCTGGGCCTCAATGGGCTCCGGCTCCGCTGCCTCTGACCTTGCGCGTCAGCGCCACCGCGGCGGCGGCGAACACCAGCGCCACGCCGATCACGGCAAAGGTGTCGCTGAAGCCCATCACCAGCGCCTGCCGCTTGACCAGTTTGCCGAGCGCCACGATCGCCTGCGCGTGGGCGGCCACCGGGTCGGATACGCCATGCGCCATGAAGTAGTCTCGTCATCTGCGCAATCCGGTCGCGCACTTCCTCGCGGCCGAGCGTGACCGACTGGCCGATAATGTTGGAATGAAACTGCTCGCGCTTGGTGATCACGGTGGCGAGCACCGCGGTGCCGATCGCGCCGCCGAGGTTGCGCATCATGTTGCTGATTCCCGATGCCGCCGCCGCATCCTGCGGCGCCAGCTCGCCGGTCATCACTGACGTCAGCGGTGTCAGCACCATGGCCTGGCCGAGGGCGCGGACGATGTTCGGAATGAAAAGCTGGTCGCCGGCGTAATCGGCCGACATCGCCGTGTTCATGAAGCAGCTATAGGCGAAGATCAGCAGCCCCGTGATCGCGATGTAGCGCGTATCGAACCGCTTCATCAGCTTCGGGATCAGCGGAATCAGGATCAGTTGCGGCAGGCCAGTCCAGGCCAGCACGTTGCCGATCTGCTCGGCATTGTAGCCCTGCGCCTGTCCGAGATAGGCGGGCAGGATGTAGATCGATCCGAACAAGGCGAAGCCGACCAGCGTCATCGAGACGACGCCAAAGCCGAAATTGCGCTGGGTCAGGAGCCGAAGCCGGATCAGCGGCTTTTCGATGGAGAGTTCGATCCAGATGAAGGCGGCGAGGCTGACGGCTGCGACCACGGCCAGCCGGACGATGAAGGGCGACGAAAACCAGTCGTCCTTGTTGCCTTCCTCGAGCACCGCCTGCAGCGCCGACAGGCCGATCGCCATGGTGGCGATGCCGAGCCAGTCGCCTTCCTTCAACAGCTCGAGCTGCATCGGCTGCCGCTCCAGCGTGGCATAGAGCGCGGCGACCATCGCCGCCGTCGGCAGCACATTGACGAAGAAGATGGTCTGCCAGCCATAATTCTCGGTGAGGTAACCGCCGATGGTGGGGCCGATCGCCGGCGCGAAGGTGACGGACAGCGCGAACACCGCAAGTCCGATCGGTTGCTGCACCTTCGGCAGCTTGGTCAGCACCAGCGTGAACGCCATCGGAATCAGCACGCCGCCGGCAAAGCCCTGCAGGCCGCGCATCGCGATCATCGACGGCAGGTCGTGCACGAACGCACAGGCCACCGAAAACACCGCAAACAGCGTGGCGCTGGCGAGCATATAGAGGCGGAACGAGAATACCCGGCTGAGATAGTCGGTGAGCGGGATCACCACGATCTCGCCGATCAAATACGAGGTCGAGATCCATGAGCCATTGTCGACGCCGGTGCCGATGCCGCCTTCGATATTGAGCAGCGAAGCGTTGGTGATCTGGATGTTGAGGATCGCCATGAACGAACCGATCATGGCGGCGAGGACGGCGATCCAGGTGGTGAGGCTGGCGCGGTTCGGATCGGCGGCGGTGTGCGCGGGTTTGCCGCTGGCGGCCGGAGAAGGGTTCGAGACGACAAGGGTGAGATTTGACATGGCGCGATCCCCAATGTTCGAGGTGATCGATGTGACGGCCGGCGATTAGTGACCTTTGGCGGACGCGCGGGTCTCGATGGTCGGCACGACCGACATGCCCGGGCGCAGATCAATCGGCGAAGAACCGTCGCCGCGCTCGAGCGTGATCTTGACCGGAATCCGCTGCACCACCTTGGTGAAGTTGCCGGTGGCATTGTCGGGCGGCAGCAGCGCAAATTCCTGGCCGCTGGCGGGCGCGATGCTGTCGACATGGCCGCGCACCACCTTACCTGGGAAGGTGTCGACGGCGATCTCGACCGCCTGGCCGGCGCGGACATCGGTGAGCTGCGTCTCCTTGAAGTTCGCGACCACGTAGGCGCTGGCTACCGGCACCACCGACATCAGTTGCGTGCCGGCCTGCACGAATTGGCCGGTGCGCAGCGTGCGGTTGCCCACGACGCCGTCGATCGGCGCGACGATGCTGGTGTAGCCGAGGTTCAGCTCGGCCTGATGTTGAACGGCGGCGGCGCGGGCGCGCGCCGCGGTGGCCTGGGCGATCTCGGCCTTGAGCAGGTCGACTTGCTTGATCGCGGAGGCGAGGTTGGCGGTATCGCGTTGCACGCTCGCCTGCGCGGCGGCGATCCGCGACTGCGCCTGCTGGGCGTTCTGCAGGCTGCCGTATCCGGTGGAGGCGAGGTCGGTGTAGCGCTTGTTCTCCTGGGCCGCGAACATCACGGTTGCGGTGTCGACGTCCACGGTCGCCTTGGCGGCGCCGATCACTGCGTCCTGCACCTCGAGCATCGCCTGCTTGCTGGCGATCGCGGCATCGGCCGCGGCGACATCGGATTTGGCCTGATCGAGCGCGACCCGATAATCGCGGTCATCGATCCGCGCCAACACCTGGCCGGCCTTGACACGCTCATTGTCGCCGACCAGCACTTCATCAAGGTAGCCTGAAACCTTCGGCGCGATCGTTGTGTTGTCGGCCTTCACATAGGCGTCGTCGGTCGAGATCTGGAACCGGCCGACAGTCCAGTAGTCCCAGCCATACCAGGCCGCAGCGGCGAGCGCGGCAACCGCGGCGCCCGTCATCAGAGCCTTGCGCAGGTTGAATCGCCGCGGGGCGGGCACGACCTGATCGGCAACGTAGGAACTCGCCGCCTTGTCACCGGTCTTGTCATATGTGTCGGGAAGGATGTCCTTGGCGCCGTCGGAGGAGAGGAGCGGACGTTCGATCTCGAATGACGTTGAATGCTGGGTCATCTCGCATGCTCCCGGCCTTCATCTAACGGAAGGCTCAATTAGGAAACTTGATATTTTCCAAAATAGGGCTAGCTTGGGAAGTGTCAATGGAATGACAGGCATCATGTCAGAGCATGGCTGAGACCGAGAACGACCAGGACCGGCGCGAACAGGGCCGGCAGGAACAAGACCGACGCTTCCGCGGGCGGCCGCAGGTCCGGCCCGACGCCGAGACGCGCCAGATGATCTATGAAGCGGCGCGGCACGCGTTTGCCGGTGGTGGTTTTGCGGCCACCAGCATGGAGGCCGTGGCTCGCCGCGCCGGGGTCTCGACCAAAACGCTGTACCGCCTGATCCCCAACAAGGAGGCCTTGTTCGAGGGCATGGTGTCGGACCGGATGGATCGATTTCTGTCCGAGGTTGACCTGCGCGCCGTCGATGATGGCGAGATCGAAGAGAGACTGTATCTGGCGCTGGTGGCCTGCGCTGAACTCGCGCTCGACCCGGAGGTGGTCGCGCTCCAGCGCATCGTCCTGCAGGAGGCCGGCAAGTTTTCCGGCCTGGCTGGAACGTTCTACACCAACGGCATTCAGCGGACCGTCGCGACGCTGGCGGACTGGCTGCGCACCCAGCAGGACCGGGGCTTGATCCAACTCGACGACTTCGATGAGGCCGCGGGCATGCTGCTCGGCATGGTCGCCTCCGCGCCGCGCCGCGCGGTGATCTTCGGCGGGCTGCCGCTACCGTCGCGCGCGCAAATCCAGGCGCGGGCGCGCATCTGTGCCAGGCTCTTTCTGCGAGGGTGTCGGACGCCGGTTAAATAGCGGCGCCTCGCAGCGTCAACGAGGGCATGGTGCTTTGAAGAAGGGCGATACCCTCCAAACTTAAGCACGCAACAAGCCGCAGTTTACGATCGGTTATCTTTTGCATGCGCCACAGCAGGCGTGCGCGAACTTAAATCGGCGGCGATGCCTGTTTCATACTTAATTAGATATAACTCACGATTTCTTAGTTTAATTTAAAAAGACGTTTGTTGCATCTGAGGTACAGGATTTCCGCGCCTAATCGTCTACAGTCGGGCGAAATTAGCAATCATGCGCAATTTGTTCAGCGAAGTTATCGGCGGTCGCAAGTGCATCTGTCGTTTCAGATGGATCACAACAGGCGACGGAAATTGGAGAACTGCGATGAAGAAGTTTTTGTTGGGCACGGCCGGCCTGGTTGCATTGGGTATGGCACCTGCCTCGGCGGCGGATATGCGGCGTCCTTATACCGCACCGGTGCCCTATGTTCAGCCGGCCTATGACTGGAGCGGATTCTACATCGGCGGCAACGGCGGTGGCGGCTGGGCTCATAATTGCTGGGACGTCACGAGTTTCCGCACGCCGGTCAATTCCTTCCGTGAAGGTTGCCACGATGCGACCGGCGCGGTGGCCGGCGGTCAAATTGGCTACCGTTGGCAGAATTCCGGCTGGGTGTTCGGTCTGGAAGCGCAGGGCGACTGGGCAGACCTGACATCATCCAATGTCAGCTTCTTCGTTCCCGCCTGGACCAACAATACCAAGATCGAAGCGCTCGGCCTGTTCACAGGCCAGGTCGGCTACGCCTGGAATAACGTGCTGTGGTACGTGAAAGGCGGCGCGGCTGTGACCGACAATCAATTCCAGGGCACGGCGACGACCACCGGTAGGCTGTTCGATACGGCGAATAATACCCGCTGGGGCGGCGTGGTCGGAACGGGCGTCGAAGTCGGCTTCGCACCGGGTTGGTCGGTTGCGCTTGAGTACGATCACCTGTTCATGGGTAACGAGAGCATCACCACCACGTCGCAAGGCGTTTTGGCTGGTATCCCGGCCGGCAGCGTCTTCCGCACCGACAGCGTCCGTCAAGACGTGGACATGGTCACCGCGCGCATCAACTACCACTTCAATTGGGGTGGTTCGGGCGTCGCGAGATACTGATTTAGTCTTTCTCCAGCGAACTAGCATTACAGTTGCTTTTTTTGAGGTTTGAAATGGGCGACGATGATTCGGAAGCCTGGGCGCGGGCTGCGTCGAGAAAGACCATGCGTGATGTGGGCGGGTTAATCCGCTTCGAGCAAGTCGAAGCAATGCGGCGGATTTCCGTTGATTGACGCAACGGAGCAGTGTTGCGACGGTAATGCTAGGTCTGTTGCCGGAAGGTCGCTCGTTGCGATGTTAGCAGCGCAAGACCGGCGGATGCAGCGCGGAGGCGGCTCGGATCGCGGCCATCATGGCGACAGGCGAGGCATCACCAGGGTCGCGGATGACGGTGACGCTGATGCCATGCGCAGATATCGCTGCACGATTGTGATCGAGCCGAACTCGTTTTTGGCGGATGTCGAAGCGGTGCTGGCGATCGACGATCGACCGGTCTTCTCGACCGCGACAAAGCGTCATGCGGAGTGGCTGCGGCAACCCACTGGGCTCCAGGCAGGGAAGAACGCGAACGGCCATGATCGGCGACTGCGACGCCTACGAATCGCGTATGGCCATGCGTGTCCATCGATCGCGTCATTTGCATCTGTCCGAACGGCTCGGACCGAGATCGGCCAGATCGTCGAGATAACACACATATCGTGCAGCCGACGGTCGCTTTGGTTCCGACTCACGCCGACAGGCGCTTCCAGTCGGAATGAGTGCCGCGTCCGGAGCGAGCGTCTGCAGCCGTACCAGGCGACCGGCGGTCGCTTGCCGTCCAGGTATCGAAACACATGAGCGCTGCTGATCGCCAAGCAGGCGAAGCCTTTGCCTGCCCGACGTAGTTGCTGTTCGATGTTGCCGACACCGTAGACGGCATCACCGGCAACGCCACTTGAATGGTACAGACGCGGCTATCGCGCGGATGCGATCATTCTCGTCGCAAGCTTTGGTTTGGTCGCAAAGCCGACGTGCGGCAGGCACAAATGATCGTGGCTTCCAGACGATCTGGATCGTCGGTCTCGATTGGCCGATCTCGGAAGATACAACGCGTTCGATCGATGAAACGCATGGCCATGACGCGAAACGTAGGTCGGCGACAGACGTCGATCTGGCAGTTCGATGATCTTCGCCTGCCGAACCAGCTGTATTGCCAGCGCGCACTCCGCATGAAACGCTTGCCGCTGTTTGAGAAAACCGGTCATCGTCGATCACCAGGACCGCATCGTCATCCGCGCAAAACGAGCTCGAGCTCGATCATAGTCGATAGCACGATATCGCGCAGGGCATGGCAGCGTCCCAGTGTCCTGGCGACGCTCAGAATTCGCCTGCTGGCCGCGATGGGCCGAGATCGCGCAAGCCGCCTCCGCGCGCATCCAACCGGTACTGCGCTGCTCATCTCCGAGCAGACCTGCCAGGAAGCAGACCTGCATTCGTCGCAACACGCTCGTTGCGTGAATCAACGGACGTATGCCGATTGCTTCAGACTCTGCTCGAAAGCGACGACCCGCCCACATCATCGCAAGCGTCTCCTCAATCGACGCGAGCTCGCGCCCACGACATGTCGACTCATGCGTTGCCCATCGATTCAGAAGCCCGCAAAAAAAGCAACTGTAATGCTAGGCCCCGGCATCGTCCAGGGCTTTTTTCATCGCGTTGGTGGAATGATCGATCGACCGGTGCCGCTGATGGCGTCTAATGCGTTGTCCTTCGGAACGGCATCACATTTGTCGGCTCGGGCCCCACTATCGTGACCCCGGTCCATTCCGAAATCGGGTGGGCCATATTGTTCGGCTCCGTTCCCCACCACGCACATTCCATGCAGACGAAAATATCCCGATCAAAATCAGGATCGCTAACCGCGTGAACGGTATCGGTCCTACCGCAACGGCTGCATCGCTGCTCTATCGGCATAGAGACCTCTTGGTTCCTCGGTTGATAATCGCGCTTCGGCGACCTGCTCACGCAGGCTGTACAACTCAAACAACTGGGCTTTGAGGTTGGTTCCCGTGTCGGCAATGACTGCAAGATTATCAGATAGAACTAAAAGGCGCTGCTGAAGAGAACTCATTTGAAATCCCCACAATGACAGGGAACAAATTGCTCTAACGAATGTCGCCGCTCTAATCGCGTTTGCTATTAGAGCATCACGGTCGGCCTGACGATTTAATTTTTGTTCATCTGTCCAACTCGAATAGCGGCGTCAGATGACAACGCCAAGACCAACAGGCGAGATCGGCGTGAAACAGTTCTCGGCTGTTGCATACGACGCCGCCGGAGCGGGTCGAGATACCGGCGGAACATACCGCCAGGCTGACTAACGCGCGCCCCGCGCCAGCATTTTCGCCGAAGCTTTCGCTTCATTTCCTGCCAGCGCCAGCACCGACACCGCAACGATGCGCTCGATAATCCCTGCGACGTCGTTGAGGTCACAGGATCCCTCCGACAGCTTAGTCAGCCGCTCGCTGTCGCGGATGGTTTGGTGCGCCATCGCCAGCGCGAAGTGCAGGCCCCAATAAAGATCGACCTCGCTGCGGTCCGGTAGCGAGCGCCGCATCGCCGCGGCAAATTTTCGCAGGTGATCGATTTCGCGGTTCTTGATGCGGCGGATCGGCGGCACGGATTCGATCGAGGCGCGGATCATAAAGCGCGCCGCCGTCGAGCGTTCGCGGTCCGGGCCGAGGCAACCGCGCAGCGTCGGCCCGACCAGCGCGCGCAGGATCGCATCGACGCCGGCGCGGCCGCCGCCGGCTTCTTCCGCGGCCTTCAATTCGTTGAGCCGCTCGCGGTTGGTGGCGATGCTGCGGGTCACGAACAGTTCGGCGATCAGCTCATCCTTGGAACCGAAATGATAGTTGACGGCGGCGAGGTTGACGTCGGCCGCGGCGACGATATCGCGCAGCGTGACGTCGGCGAAGCCGCGATCGGCGTAGAGCCGCTCGGCGGCGCCGAGAATGGCGGTGCGGGTATGATCCGTCGGCATGTCATGACCCTATGCAACGCGGGCATTGCGTTTCAAACGCTTGTATGAAACTATGGTTTGAAGGCTGGGATGTCAATGCGCGAAAGCGCCTCGGCATTCCCGCGATAACCACGCCGGCCCGCATCCCGCTTGCGGCGCGCGATAAATTCGTCTTGCGGTGAACGCGCGGCGGGGAGACAGTGCCGCCAACCATTTTCAAGCCAAGAATGTGAGGAACGCCCAATGGACTTCAACATGTCTGACCGTCAGCGCGAATGGCTCGATCGTGTGCAGTCGTTCATGCAGAAGCATGTCCGCCCCGCCGTGCCGGTCTATAAGCAGCAGGATGCCGCGGGCGAGCGCTGGAAGGTGATCCCGATCGTCGAGGACCTGAAGAAGAAGGCCAAGGCCGAAGGCCTCTGGAACCTGTTCATGCCGCCGAACGCGCATGAAGACGATGAATTCCGCGGCGCGGGATTGACCAACCTGGAATACGCGCTGCTCGCCGAGCAGATGGGCCATATCGGCTGGGCATCGGAAGTGTTCAACTGCTCGGCACCCGATACCGGCAACATGGAAGTCTTCATGCGGTACGGCACCAAGGAACAGAAGCGCCAATGGCTGCGCCCGCTGATGGACGGTGAAATCCGCTCCGCCTTCCTGATGACCGAGCCCGCGGTGGCGTCTTCGGATGCGACCAATATCGAGACCCGCATCGAGCGCGACGGCGATCATTACGTCATCAACGGCCGCAAATGGTGGTCGTCGGGCGTCGGCGATCCCCGCTGCAAGATCGCGATCCTGATGGGCAAGACCGATCCGAACGCGGCGCGCCATCAGCAGCAATCGCAGATCCTGGTCCCGCTCGACAGCAAGGGCATCACGATTGAAAAACTATTGCCGGTGTTCGGCTTCGACGACGCGCCGCATGGCCACGCCCAGGTGCTGCTGGAGAACGTCCGTGTCCCCGCCAGCAATATCCTGCTCGGCGAGGGCAGGGGCTTTGAAATCGCGCAGGGCCGCCTCGGGCCGGGCCGTATCCATCACTGCATGCGCACCATCGGCAAGGCCGAGGAAGCGCTCGAGAAAATGGTGAAGCGGCTGTCGTCGCGCACCGCATTCGGCCGGAAGATCATTGAATATTCGATCTGGGAGCAGCGGATCGCCGAAGCCCGCACCGACATCGAGATGAACCGGCTGCTGTGCCTCAAGGCCGCCGACATGATGGACAAGGTCGGCAACAAGGCGGCGCAACTCGAAATCGCCATGATCAAGGTGGCGGCGCCCAACATGGCACTGAAGATCATCGATCAGGCGATCCAGGCGTTCGGCGCTGCCGGTGTTTCCGACGATGCGGGCCTCGCGCGCGACTACGCCTCGATGCGAACCATGCGACTGGCGGATGGCCCGGATGAGGTCCACAATCGCGCCATTGCCAGACTTGAACTTCGGAAGTATGCAAACGCTCCCACCAATCACTAGAGCATGATCCGGAAAAGTGGACAGCGGTTTTCCCTCGCGACAAACGCGAAGCGTTTGCGCGGAGATCATGCTCAAACATTAATGTAGAGCGTGATGACGTTTCGAAGAAAGGTTATCACGCTCAGGGAGCTTCACGTTGACGCTCCCCCAAGAAACCGAGGGAGCGTCATCGTGGCCCAAGACGTCGGCAAAGACCAAGGCGTCAGGAAAGACGAAGAATTCTCAGGCACCAAACCGGTCGAGGAGCGGCATCGAATCGATGAGTTGCGCCTCGACGGCTGGATGCGTGAAAACGTCGAAGGCTATCAGGGGCCGCTGACCGTCCTGCAGTTCAAGGGCGGTCAATCGAACCCGACCTACCGGCTCGACACGCCCGCACGCTCCTATGTGATGCGGCGCAAGCCGTTCGGTAAGTTATTGCCGTCGGCGCACGCGGTCGATCGCGAGTTCCGCGTCATCTCCGCGCTCAGCAAGCAGGGTTTCCCGGTCGCCAGGGCCTACGCCTTGTGCACCGACGATGCCGTGATCGGTTCAGCCTTCTACATCATGTCGATGGAAGAGGGCCGCGTGTTCTGGGATCCGACGTTGCCGACCCAGACGCCGGAGGCGCGGCGGGCGATCTTCACCAGCAAGATCGAGACGCTGGCAAAATTGCATACCTACGATCCGCAGGCGATTGGGCTCGCCGATTTCGGCAAGCCGGGAAATTATTTCGCGCGCCAAGTCGATCGCTGGACCAAGCAGTATCGTGCCTCCGAAACCCAGCACATTCCCGAAGTTGAGAAGCTGATCGAATGGCTGCCGCGCACGGTGCCGCAGCAGGAACGCGTCTCGATCGTGCACGGCGACTACCGCCTCGACAACATGATCTTCCACGCTACCGAGCCGCGGGTGCTGGCGGTGTTGGATTGGGAGCTGTCGACGCTCGGTGACCCCATGGCGGATTTCACCTATCTGCTGATGCAGTGGACCATGCCCGGCCTCGCCGATGCCGATCTCAAGGCGTTGAACATTCCGAGCATGGAGGAGGCGGCGCAGATTTATTGCGGCGTCACCGGTAGCGCCGTGCCCGACCTGAACTGGTACTTCTCCTACAACCTGTTCCGCCTCGCGGGCATTACCCAGGGTATTGCCGGCCGGATCCGCGACGGCACCGCGGCCAGTGCCAAGGCGATGGAGTCCGCCAAGCGCACCGTGCCGCTGTCGAAGGCCTCCTGGGCCTACGCGCAGCAGGCGGGCGCGAAATAAACGCAACGGGCGCGATCTCATGGAGGTCGCGCCCGTTTTTATTCTCCGTCATTCGGGAAACGCGTTGGCGTGGGCCCGAAACGCCGAGCTGTTCAACCACCCGTCGGCCTCTTCAGCGTCTCCATGATCTGATCGACGCTGAAGCTCGACGGTGTCTGCCTCGGCGGGAACTCTCTGAATGTTTCGATGAATTGGCCGACGATGGCTTGCGCCGGCACCACCAAGAACGACAGTTTGAAGGTCCAGTCGTTATAGGTGTTCGATGTAATGTCGGCCCGCTCGTACGGGTCCATGCGCAGATTGTACATTTTCGGAGCCCGCATGCAGGTGAACGGTTCGCGCCAGATTTGGAGCGTTCCCGCCTCGCGCTGCTCGCAGAACACTAGTTTTGTAGTCTCATAGCGCATCGCGACGAGCTGGCCGTCGTCGTTGAAGTAGAAGAATTCCTTGCGCGCCGAGTTTGGTTGCTGCCCGGTCAGGTACGGGAGCTGATCGTATCCGTCGAGGTGCAGCTTGTAGGTCCGCCCTCCGGCCTGCGGTTGCCAGCCCGCGAGCAGGCGCTCTTTCACGCCCGGTGTCGCCGGCCGCCGCAACCAGGGTGGGGAACCAGTCGAGGCCCGAAAAAACTTCATTGGAAACGCTCCCCGCCTGAATGCGACCCGGCCAACGCACGAAAGCCGGGACGCGGAAGGCACCTTCCCAGTTCGAGTTCTTCTCGTTGCGGAATGGCGTGTAGCCGCCGTCGGGCCACGTGTTCATGTGCGGGCCATTGTCGGTGCTGTAGACCACGATGGTGTCGTTGGTTATGCCCAGATCGTCGAGCGCTTTTAGAATTTGCCCGAGATGGCCGTCGTGCTCGATCATGCCGTCGAAATATTCGCTAATGCCGCTTTGGCCCTGCATCGACGGCCTCACATGCGTGATCGCGTGCATGCGGGTCGAATTAAACCAGCAGAAGAACGGACGCTTGGCCTGCGCCTGACGCTTGATGAAATCGATGGCCGCGGTCGACGTTTCGTCGTCGATCGTTTCCATGCGTTTTTTGGTCAGTGCGCCGGTGTCTTCGATGGTCTGTTTGCCGACGCGGCCGAAGCGCGTATCGATCGTGGGGTCATCGCGGTCAGTGGCACGGCACCGGAGCACGCCTCGCGGTCCGAAGCGCTCCTTGAAGCGGGGATCCTTCGGATAGGCGGGGTTTTCCGGCTCCTCTTCAGCGTTGAGGTGATATAGGTTGCCGAAGAATTCGTCGAAGCCATGAACCGTCGGCAAAAATTCGTTCTTGTCGCCGAGGTGGTTCTTGCCGAATTGGCCGGTCGCGTAGCCGAGCGGCTTGAGAGCCTCTGCAATGGTCATGTCCTCGGCGCGTAGCCCGAGGTCGGCGCCGGGAAGGCCGACCTTGGAGAGGCCGGTACGTAGCGTAGCCTGTCCGGTAATGAACGACGAGCGGCCCGCTGTGCAACTTTGCTCGGCGTAGTAGTCGGTGAACATCATGCCTTCGCGGGCGAGGCGGTCGATGTTCGGCGTGCGATAGCCCATCACGCCGAAGGAATAGGCGCTGACATTGGTCTGGCCGATGTCGTCGCCCATGATGACGAGGATGTTGGGCTTACTTCCAGCGGCGGCTGTGGGGCGGGTTTGTTGGGCTTGCGCGTCATCAACAATGGATGAGGAGGAAAGTGCCGTCGCTGCGAGGGCCGTCCCCGCGAGCAGCACGCTTCGACGGCTTGGTGGATCGGTGTTGGGTTTGGGAACGACAGCTTTGCGGGGGTCTTTATCAGATGCTCCATCCGTCATTGTGTCCTCCGTTTATAATTGGTTAGCTTGTCTCCTCGTGTTCTTCACCGTGGCCAGGATGCCAGACCAAACGCGACATTCCCAAACCTTGGGTCCGCATGATATTCGGCCACGGAACAGTTGCATAGTTCAAGTGTCGCATGGAGGTGGCTATTGCGGCTTGTCCGGTTTGACCGGCAGATCGCGTAACGGGCGCCGGCCGCCTTTCAGGCTAGCCGCGCCTCGCGTGCAAAATTGCGCCGTGTTACCGTCATTCGCCGATCGTTCGTTCGACCGCGCCCGGAGGAAAATAGCGAATGGCGAATGATGAAGGCACCAAAATCATTCCGAGGAGAACGCCGGAATCAGCAGCCATGTTGGCAAGCGTCAAACGAGCGATGGCAATCACCGCCAATCTCAACCGTTTGACGTTCAACGATGCGGACGAAATCCGGGCCTTGTTCAGCGATCTCATCGGCAAGGAGGTGGACGACAGCTTTTTATTGATCCCACCATTCTACACAACCGGTGGAGCCGACATCCGTATCGGGCGTAATGTCTTCATAAATCAGAACTGCACTTTTTATGATCTTGGCGGGCTCGACATTGCCGACGATGTGATGATTGGGCCGAACGTCAGCATCATCACGTCTGGCCATCCCGTCGAACCGTCCCGGCGGCGCGCCTTCACAATCGCAAAGCCCATCGTGATTGAAAGAAACGTCTGGATCGCAGCCGGCGCAACGATCATCGGCGGAGTGACGGTGGGCGAAAACTCTGTTGTCGCTGCGGGCTCCGTTGTCACCAAGAATGCTCCCCGCGATGCTCTTGTCGGAGGAAATCCGGCGAGGGTCATTCGTTCGATTGCCGACTGAGGGCACGACTTTCCCGCGTCTCTCAAAATTTTCAACGAGGGAGGACAGGCCGCGGCCCGTTATGCTATCTACCGGATGAAGACGAGCTCGTAGGATGGGTGGAGCGCCAGCGATACCCATCAATATCCTATTGCGACGTCGATGGGTTTCGCGAAGGGCTCAACCCATCCTTGTATTAGCGCGATCCCTTATACTGGTGTCGTTCTGTGAGGAACGGCTCAGCCCGGGTGGCCGCCCGGGCTGAGCTGCCGATCGATCGGATCGTAACCCATCGAAGCCTGAGGGGCTCGATGTCGTAGCAAGATCGCGGTCGGTACTTCATCGGGACCCGAATGGTTGAACGAACTTAAGGTTCGCATTCACAAGGGAGGGATCGACGAAGATGACCAAGCATAACATGATCTGTGCCGGGATCGATACCGGCAAACGGAAGCTCGATGCGGCGCTTGAGGGCTGCCGCGGGCAGTTACAGGTGGCGAACATATCGGATGGCCACGCGATGTTGCTGGCATGGCTGCGGCGGCATCGGGTCAAACGCGTCGGAATCGAAGCGAGTGGCGGATACGAACAGCCGGTCGTCGCCGAACTGCGGCGCAAGCGGTTCGTGGTCGTGGTGTTCCAGCCGGCCCGGGTTCGGGCTTATGCCAAATTCCACTCGCAACGCGCCAAGAACGACAAGATTGATGCCGCTCTCATCGCAGCCTGCACCGCGGCTGTGCGGAAGATCCATGCCGCACCTGATGTCCGTCTGCTGCCGTTTGCCGAGCAACTGACCATGATCGATCAGATCGGTGAGGATGTTGCACGCCTCAAGAACCGGATCGAGAGCTGCCGCAATGCGCGGATCAAGGAGTTTTGGAAGCAGGATATTGCCCGCCTCGAGAACCGAGAGAAGGTCGAACTCAAGGCTCTGATCGCGTCGATCCGCAAGCATCCCGATCTTGCCAAGAGGCTCGATCTGATAAACAGCATCGACGGCCTTGGATTGCCGACTGCGGTCGCCATCCTGGTGCGCATGCCCGAGATCGGCCAGATTACCCGGGAGCAAGCTGCCGCGCTCGCAGGGCTTGCACCTTATGACGATGACAGTGGCGAGCAGGCCGGCACCCGACACATCGAGGGCGGACGTCAAAGGCTGCGTCGCGCTTTGTACACCGCTGCGCTGGCGGCATCATTCCGCTGGAACAGGCAACTCATCTCGCTTTACCAGCGCCTCATCGCGGCCGGAAAAGGCCATAAGCGCGCGCTCGTGGCCTGCGCCCGGAAGCTGCTTGTCTTCGCCAACACGATCGTCGCCCGAGCTACGCCGTGGCAGGACCGTCCGCCAGAGAGAATTGTTTCAATAACCGAATAGCCCACTCGTTTCTTTGTTCGACCCAAAGCGAGGTTTCTCCGTCCCGACCTGCCGCTCCTGACGACATCGCGCGCAGCGGCCGTCAAGGATGGGCGTCGGGTCTTTGTTGCCCCGTTCTCCGCAGTGGCCAGGCCATCCTTGACGGCTGCGAGCCCGGTGTCACCCTACATCAGTTCGGACGATCATCCTCGCCCTTTAATGGTTGCTACGCATCAATGCACGGCGTCCGCACTGCATCTTGAAACGGGCGAAGCTGATTTGCCCTCGCGAGAGTCCGTGTCCAGCCCCGCTGCGAAAAACTTTTTGCTTCCTTTTTGACCCAAATCACCGGCCTATTCCGCGCTGTCCCGTTCCCGCAAGAGGGGCGTATCGCGATCGTCACGGACGTTGGGTACGGGATGCGATGGACGCGGTGGCATCAGCGCACGCACGAGCGTGCGGACGAATGATGTTATCGCGTACGGCAAAGCCGTGTGGTCCTGACGCCCCGACGCTGGCGTTCAAATCGGTGATGATGCTTCGCATCACCACCGGTGATGGTGGCAAGAAAGCCCGGTCACCAGGGAGAGCGCGTTATAAGCCGTAAAGCCATTGCGCAGGAAATGCCGGGTGTTCCGGTGAGCCTGTAGTGACTACCCCGTGTGCACACTACCTTTTGCACACGGACTGCGGGTGCACCGCGCATCCGGCATTTCCCGCGCCCTCTCTTGAGGGTCGCCTGCGCCCTCTTTGTTTTATGGGCGAATGTTGATGCAAACCTCGGGCGCATCGTGTCGCGAGAATGCGAAGACACATCTCAACGTCATTTCGGGGCGATGCGAAGCATCGAACCCGGAATCTCGAGATTCCGGGTCTGGTCCTTCGGACCATCCCGGAATGACGGCGTGGGTCGAGCACCCACACTTCTCAACGTCATTGCGAGGAGCGAAGCGACGAAGCAATCCAGTCCTTGCTTGTCGCCCCGGATTGCTTCGCTTGCGCTCGCAATGACGAAACTCCAACGATCTAATTCACAACCAAGGTCTAACGGTGGTCCGGTGCCGCTAAATCGGCTTTCCCGTATACGGCATCGAGGCGGTGAGGCCGCCGTCGACCGGGATCGCTTGTCCGTTGACGTAGGATGCCTCGTCGCTGGCGAGGAACAGTCCCATCGCCGCGAGTTCATGCGGCTGCCCGGCGCGCTTCAGGGGATTGAGCTGGCCGATCTTGTCGATCGTGCCGCGTTCCTTGGCGCGATCGAACACTGGCTTGGTCATGCCGGTCTCGATCAGGCCGGGGCACACCGCATTGATGCGCACGCCGGTGCCGGACAACGAATAGGCGGTGGTCTGCACCAGGCTGATGACGCCGGCCTTGCTCGATGCATAGGGATGGCCGCTGGCGCCGGACTTCAGGCCTGCAACCGATGCAGTGCAGACGATCGATCCGTATTTCTGCTTGATCATATGCGGCATGGCATATTTGATCGCCAGAAACGGTCCGATCAGGTTGATGCGCAAAATTTCCTGCCAATGTTCGACGGTTTGTTCGGCGAGTGGCACCAGTCCGCCGCTGATGCCGGCATTGGCCCAGATGGCGTCCAATCGCCCATAGCTGGAGACCGCCTTGTCGATGAAGCCGATCACGTCTTTTTCCGAACCGGCATCCGCCATCACGGCCTCCGCCGTGCCGCCGGCCTTGCGCACCTGTTCGACGGTTTCCTTGACAGCCTCGGAGCGGTCCACCGCGATCAGCCTGGCGCCTTCCTTGGTGAACAGCAGCGATGCCGCGCGTCCGATGCCGCTTCCCGCGCCGGTGATGATGACGGATTTGCCTTCGAGGCGGCCCATGCGTTTCTCCCTGTTGTCTTTAATCCAGCACTTGAACTCAACACTTGCCGCCTTGCGGAATTAGCAACGTCACTTGAGGCAAAGCAAAGTCTGACGTACAGCCTCATCAAACAGTATTGAAGGGTTTTCGAGATGTCCAATCCAGACAAGCCATTCGTTCTGCAACACGCCGTTCCCAAGGGCGTGGTCGCGACGCGGTGGTGGTGGGTGCGTCACGCACCGGTGCGCGAGGATGGCGGCTGCATTTACGGGCAGAAGGACCTCGGCTGCGACACCGGGGATCGCGAAGTGTTCGAGGCGGTCGCAAAAATCCTGCCGCGAAATGCCGTCTGGTTTTCCAGCAACCTGAAGCGCACCCATCAGACCGCCGACGCGATCTGGTCGGCGGGATTTCCGAAGCCCGCCACGATGCAGCAGGAGGTGGCGCTTGCCGAGCAACATCTCGGCGAGTGGCAGGGGTTGAACCGCGCGGCGTTCTTCGCCAGCCGGCCGATCGAGGTCGGCAGCTACTGGTTCGCGCCGATCGATGATCCGGCGCCGGGCGGCGAAAGCTTCATGGATCTCTACAACCGCGTTCGCGGCGCGATCGAACGGATCAATCGGGAGCATGCCGGCAAGGATATTATCGCGGTGGCGCATGGCGGCACCATCAAGGCGGCGGTCGGTCTTGCGCTCGGCAATCAGCCGGAGCGAGGGCTTGCCTTCACCATCGACAATTGCTCGGTGACTCGGCTCGATCATCTCTCAAGCGACGGCCATAGCGGCTGGCGGATTCCGATGGTCAATCAGCAGCCATGGATCGCGGACGCCAGGCACAACGCCATGCATCAGCCGGCTGGCCCGGAAATCGCTACCGCCAGCAAACTCGCATAGGCTAAGTCGATAATCAAAACCGGCGCATCCGCCGCCGGATCAATCGGGAGAGACGCATGAGCTTGTTTGACATGTCGGGAAAAGTCGCCGTCATCACCGGCTCCTCGCGCGGTATCGGCCGCGCCATTGCCGAGCGGATGGCCGAGCAGGGCGCCAAGGTCGTGATCTCCTCGCGCAAGAAGCAGGTCTGCGACGAGGTCGCCAAGGCGATCAACGACAAGGCCGGCAAGCAGGTCGCGCTGGCGGTGGCTGCCAACATCTCGACCAAGGACGATCTGAAAAACCTGGTCGAGGAAACCAACCGCGCCTTCGGCAAGATCGACACGCTGGTCTGCAACGCCGCGTCCAATCCCTATTACGGACCGCAGGCGGGGATTTCCGACGACCAGTTCCGCAAGATCCTGGACAACAATATCGTCGCCAATCACTGGCTGATCTCGCTGGTGGTGCCGCAGATGATCGAGCGCAAGGACGGCTCGATCACCATCGTCTCTTCGATCGGCGGCCTCAAGGGCTCGACGGTGCTGGGCGCCTATTCGATCTCGAAAGCCGCCGACATGCAGCTCGCGCGCAATCTGGCGTGCGAATACGGCAAGCACAACATCCGGGTCAATTGCATCGCGCCGGGCCTGATCAAGACCGATTTCGCCAGGGCGTTGTGGGAGAATCCGGAAACGTTGAAGGCTTCCACCGCGCGCTCGCCGCTGTTGCGGATCGGCGAGCCCGACGAGATCGCCGGCGCCGCGGTGTTCCTGGCCTCACGCGCCGGCACGTTCACGACCGGGCAGACCATCGTCATCGACGGCGGCGCGACGATCAGTTGAGAACCCACCCATCGCCGTCATGGCCGGGCTCGTCCCGGCCATCCACGTCTTGCTGTTGTCGCGGCTCAAAGACGTGGATGCCCGGCACAAGGCCGGGCATGACGAGACGACATTCACTCCACCGCCGCGTAGACGAGGTCGCGCGTCAGGGTGCGGAAATACATGCGTTGGCCGGGGCCCTGCATCATGAAGACCGCAAACAGCTCTTCCTTCGGATCGATCCAGAAGAAGGTGCCGGCCATGCCGCTCCAGAAGAACTGGCCGACCGAACCCGGGAACGGCGCGATGCCGGGCTCGGTGCGCACCGCAAAGCCGAGGCCGAAGCCATGGCCGGGCGGCACCAGCGCGCCCTGAATCTTCACGTCGGGACCGAGATGGTTCGAGGCCATCAATTCCAGCGTCTTGCGGCCGACCAGCCTGACGCCATCGAGCGCGCCGCCGTTGAGCAGCATCTGGCAGAACCGGGCATAGTCCATCGTGGTCGATACCAGCCCGCCGCCGCCGGATTCCATCACGGGCTGCTCCAGCATGTTGAAGAGCTGCACCTTCTCGCCGCTCCACGGATCGGTCGGAAACGCTTCGGCGAGCCGGTGCGCGTTCTCCTCACCGGTATGGAAGGCGGTCTCGGCCATCTGCAGCGGGGCCAGGATGCGTTCGGTCAGGAACGCGCCCAGCGTCTTGCCAGAGACGACCTCGATGATCCGGCCGAGGATGTCGGTGGAGCGGCTGTAGTTCCATTCGGCGCCGGGCTGGCACACCAAAGGCAGGCTCGCGACCAGCGCCGCATGCTCGGCATTGGTGATCTTGCGGCTGCGCAGTCGCGACTGCTGGTACATTTGTTGGACCAAGCTGTTGCCGGTGTGATCGTAGGTGATGCCCGAGGTGTGCCGCAAAAGATCCTGGACCGTCATCGGCCGCTGCGGCGGCACCAGGTCGAGCTTGCCGTTGTTCTCGACGCCGACCATCTGGCTGGAAAACTCCGGGATGAATTTGGCGACGGGATCGCCGAGCAAGAAGCGGCCTTCTTCCAGCAGCATCATGATGCCGATCGAGACGATCGGCTTGGTCATCGAGAAGATGCGGAACAGGGTGTCGTGGGTCATCGGCGCGTCGGCCGCCGGGCTTTGCCGGCCGAGCGCGTCGAACCAGCCGATCTGGCCGCGGCGCGCGACCATTACGGTGACGCCGGGGATGCTGCCCTTGTCGATCTCGCGCCTGAAGGCGTCCGACATGCGCTGCAGCCGCGCTGACGAAAGCCCGACCGATTCGGGTTTGGCATGGGGGAGGGACGGCGTTTTCGGGGCGGTGGCGGCTTTGGCGGCGGTTTGCACGGTCATGGTCTCTCCCGTTTTGCTTTTGTCATGAGCCGGATGGGCTGTGGGAAGTCTGGCGCAGAAGCCCCATCTTGAATAGGTCGTTTGCCGCAACGGACCCATCGGCCAAATCTCGCCGTTGTCGCGCCCCGCCGTTAACGGCTTCACCCTTGCAAACAGGGCGCGCTCTATGCTTGAAACGGCACGGATCGGCGGCGACGCAGGTTCCTGTAGGGGTGTAGCTCAGTTGGTAGAGTACCGGTCTCCAAATTCTGGAAGGGCCGTCCCAACCTTTGCCGGATAATCCCGGATAAGCCTGAAAACATTGATCGGAATGCGATTGGCCGTACCTAAGCGTACCGGCTGATTTGCCGTCGTCCCTGATCGTTGGGTAGTAAAACGGGTAGTAGGTGTCGAGCGCGACTGGAAACAACGAGAGGTCGGCTTCGGGTCCATTTCCGTCGTTCTGAGCGCTTCTGGTCTACTCCCCTTAAGCAGACAATTTCCGAGGCGGCCGCATGTCTTGCCAAAACCGGTAGTCGCCGCTTCATTCGATCACCTGCGGGGCGGCGAGTTTAGCAAAATCTCTAGCTCGACGTGGAATGATTCTCCGGCGCCGGCGTTTGTCTTATCGACGCACCCGCGTCCTCAAAAGGAATCATCAGGAGTAGAGCTGCAATGTCCAAGACATTTGCCGCAGTAGCGGCTTTGACTTTTATTCTCGCCTCATCGGCCGCATCGGCACAGATGCTGAAGACGGCCGATACACCAAAGGGCAAAACGTTTGTCGATACAAAGGGTATGACGCTTTATACGTTCGACAAGGATGCCGGCGGCAAGTCGATGTGTAACGGCCCCTGTGCGGAGAACTGGCCGCCGCTGATGGCAGCTGACGGTGCCAAGCCGACCGCCGACATGACAATCGTCGTCCGTGACGACGGCAAGAAGATGTGGGCCTATAAGGGTAAGCCACTCTACACTTTCAAAAAGGATACTGCGCCAGGCGAGGCCAACGGCGACGGTTTCCTCAATGGCGCATGGCATATGGTAAAGCCATGATCCGCTGAGAGGGTTTCTCTCACCGCTCACGCCGCGTCGGGCGGCCCTGAAGTGCCGATCTTGCCGGACGCCACGGTACTTGCCGCCGGAGCACATGATTAGGCTGACGGAGATGCGGGAAATCGGCCCTTACGTTTGGGTGCATCCGGACGATGATCGATCAGCCTCGGCTCACGCTCATTTTACCGCGAATGCTCTTCGATTGCCGAAATAACCCTAGTGCAAAAGTGTTCCATCCTTGGGAGCGAGATCGTCCGAAGGAAGGAAGCATGATGCGGAAAACGATTATAGCCTTGTTCGCACTAGCGGCTGTCGGCCTGGTTCAGCCAACCGTGGCGTCCGCTCGCGGCGGTGGTGGCGGCGGCCACGGAGGCGGCGGCGGTGGTCACGGAGGCGGCTTTGGCGGCGGCGGTTTCCACGGCGGTGGCGGAGGTGGCTTCCACGGTGGTGGCGGAGGTGGCTTCCACGGTGGTGGCTTTGGCGGAGGCGGCTTTCGCGGCGGTGGATTCCATGGAGGCTTCGCTGGCGGTGGCTTCCACGGTGGAAGATTTCACGGTGGAGGATTTCACGGCAGATTTCACAGACGTGCGTTTGTAGGGTTTGGCTTTGGGTCCTACTACGACGGATACTATCCCTACGCCTACGACGATTCCTACTATGGCGATGGCGGCTGCTACGTGGTGCGGCGGCGCGTGCATACCCGGCATGGCTGGCGTATCCGACCTGTCCAGGTGTGCGGCTGATCCCAGTCTTCAACGCTTGGAAGAAGATGATCTGGTCCTGGTGAATAAAGTTGAGGACCGGGTCGCCCCGGACGCGGTCTCGGTGTATTCCGCACCGAGGTCGTCTTTTGACGCCCCGCTGGTACGCCGGCCGCGCGGCGAGTGAGAAATTGCACCCGACCCGCCTCAGATGCAGATTAAGCGCGATGTCGCAGATGGGTCCAAAAGCGTCGTTTTCGCTACTCGCCGGCCGCTTCCGGTCCACCCTGAACAGACATTCTCGTAGTCCATCGGCATGTCCCAAAGGTGCCACAAGCGGCCCTTGGCCAGCTTACTCGATCACTTCGTCGGCGGTTGCAAGCAGCGTCGGCGGAACTTCGCTTTTGATCTGAGCTGCGGTTGACGGCCGTTGCCGCACGGCGGTTGGTGTTAAGCCGGATAGCACAGGCTCTATCAAGTAGCGTGCCAACCATCTGGGAACGGAAAAAACGGCCAAATCTCATCATTATTGTTCGCGGGCTTATTTTCGCCAACGATGCTTTTGAGGTGGATCGCCTATCGCACAAATCCGCTTTGAGCGGTCGGTTATCATGTCGCGAATAATAATCTCGTACGCCAAGTGCTGCCCCTCAAGGTAGCGCGCGTTGAAGCTGACCTTCAACCAGCAGCCAACGGATGACAGGAGCGCGCGGGCGATCAGACGATGATCGATCCGCAGCGCTCTGCCGCTCGCGTATTGAAGCCCCGGCTAGTTGGCGTTGGCCACGCCGTCCCGATCAGCCGCAGGCGCGATCTTGCCGAACAGGCCGTTGGTCTGATTGTTCGGGCCAGCGGTGAAATAGAGTGTGTCACCGTCGGAGTGCAGGAAGGTTCCGAACATCAGCGCCCATAGGCCGTCGATCGAGATCGGTTGGCGTTGCTGGTTGCGCAATTCGCGCTCGAAGCCGCCGCGGTTGTCGAACGCGTTGATCCACCCCGCAAATTCGCCGGCATTGCCGAAATTGCCGATCAGGATGTCGCCGCCGAACCGGCCGAAGCCGAGGGGTGCGCGGGTGATGCCCCAAGGCGCGTTGAGGACGCCGCGGGAAGCGAAGCGCCGCAGCAGCTTGCCGTCGGTGCTGAATACGTCGACGAAGCCCTCACCCGCGCCGGCGACGATGTCGTCCTTCTTGGCGTTCTGCCGTGCGTAGGTCACGAACAAATCGCCATCGACATTGGTGATGCCGAACGGCGCGAAGCCCGCAGGTATCTGTGGATCGGTAAAGGCGCCGTCGAGCGTCGTCAGCTTGAAATTCACGTCATAGGCTTCGACGGTGCCGGCACGGAAGTTGGTGGCAAACAGGAAGTTGCCGTTGACGTTGGTGCCGAATGCAAGCCCCTTATAGACCGCGCCGTTCTTGCCGCCATTGGAGTTGTCGACAATGATGACGGCATTGGTCGGGTTGACCGCCGGGTTCCAGCCGGCAATGGTGCCGTTCTCGGTATCCCAGATGAAGATGGCTCCGGATTTGGTGTTGGGGATCAGGAACTGGTTCCCCGAATTTGGATTCCACACCATGCCGGTGGGTGTCGCGGGCGGGGTCGTGGCGGGCGGCACGGGAATCTTCACCACCAGCTGCTGGGTGGTTCCATTGCCGTCGTAGAGCGTCGATAAGCCGGCGTTGTTGTCGGAAACCCAAAGCGGGCTGTTGGGCGCATTGGCGACGCCCCAAGCGTTCTTCAGATTGGAATCCGTCGTCCTAGCTTGGCCAAGGACATTCGAGACGAGATTGGTTTGGACGTAAGTTCCTTTGTCGTCGGCGAGGACACCAGTCGTGCCGAGCAGCAGCAATCCGGCCACGGTCAATGCCATGTCTCTCATCATCAGTTCCTCCTGTTCACTCAAGATTTTCGGAATTTTGATACAACGATCGCGGTGGTACTCTTTGAATGTAACAACCGCGTTGGGGATAACAGCTTCGTGATCGCCGGGTCGTCTTTTGTGATCACCTGGGAAGATGCCAACGCTGTTCCTTGCAACGACGCTGCCTCTTGTCTGTACGCCCAGGGCCAGAGATCCATCCTGTTCGTGTCGAGCCAGGAACTAGCTGCGCGTTCCAAGGGCGCTTCTGGCGACGATCGACATGTGCACCGGATATCTCTGCTCGCCTTGCTTGCCACGCTCGGTCTCGCTGCGATGATCGCTGCCTCGCCGATTTTGTTCGAGCTTATTCGACGAGTCGGCGCTGCGTATGCAGCAGACACCAAGATTACTTGATACAGCGGGTTGTCCCCCACGGCAGCCGACATCCTCGCCATGTCCGGGTCCGGTATTGAACATCAACACCGCGCCGCCTTCGGTCGGAGCCTTTAGGAAAGCACTGTCTCAGCAGGCCATTGGTGTTCTCATTAGAGCCGCGCTGCCAAGGACTTTTGCGGTTCGCAAAAATACAGCTCGATCTTTGTCGCCAACGTAAATCGTCGATGATCCTAGCTACCTTGCCCCGGTCCCAGGTCAGGGACTTGTACCTTTGGTAGGTTCTTCGCTTGCTTGATGAGCGCGAAGACTGCCGTCTGGGTGTCCTTATTGGACGAGTCCCTTCGGCGTGGCGGACGGGGCTGTGCCTCATCTTGAAGTGATCAGGCGCATTTTGACCGGCTTGCCCGATTTTCATCTCGAAGTCGCGGAGTTAGCCGCGAACGGCGAGTTCGATTTCGTCCGCTGGATCGCGAATGAAGTTGGGGCCGAAGGGTTCATTCGAGTGTACAGGCGTCGACCGGTTGCACTCGCGCCGCACCACCTCGATGTCAGCCGACGCCTAGCACTAGCGCCGGCTGTAACGAACTCCTGGCCACGCAAGACATCCGATTATCGAAAAATCCGATGTGGGAGTCAGAAAGCGAACGGAAGATCCGACGTTAGTCAGATATATCTGGCTCAAGCAGGCACGAGGCGGTTATCCGAAATCATACAGCTGTCGGCCACGCAGAGCCGAAAGAACTTCGAAGCCACGTCCGAGCAAAACAGGGAACTTTGGGAACTCGCTCTGAAAGTCGCGACCGAGACGGCCGAGCCGGTCTAGAAGAGCTTCACTAGAGTCCCGCAGAAAGCCTCCTGAATCGAACTTTTGCAGGCTGCCGGAATCGGCTGGAATAAGCACCTACCGTGAGAAGAGGTGCAGTCCGGCCGATGCCAAACCGACATGTTGCTGCGACACAAAAGCGAAACAGGGATGATCAACATGGGAACCGTTATGATCAAATGCCCCCAAACGGGACGCGAGATTCCGACGGGCATCAAAACGGATCGGGAGAGGTTTCGGTGCAGTGCGGTGTTCTTCGCGCGTACCTACTGCTCGATCTGCCAAGCCAATCACGAATGGTTCGCCAAGGAAGCTTGGGTTTACGAGCCGAGCTAGATAGCGGAGATGAGGGGCTACACTTTGACCCTGCGATCCCGCCTGACCCATCGGAGTGCATCATAGTGCCGGAATGTCATTCCCCGCGCATAATCGAGCGATCTCGGTGCCCCAAGTGCGACATTCGCATGGTGCTGGTCGGTGTTGAGCGCAGCTTTGCTGGTCCCGATTTGGGCACGCTTGAATGTCCTAAGTGCGAACTGGCCTACAAGGCGCTGGCAGAGAAGTGAAAGAACTAAGCGGGCTGGCTCAAAAGCGAACTAGGCCGGGGAGCGGGCGCGGTTGGCGGTCCCCGCGCGAACCGCACCCTCAGAAGGACCCGGACGACCATCGTTGCGGGGCGGCACCATCCCTCGACGGTCACCGTCGCACCATCACCGCGGTCTTAGCCAGCGTTTGGCCATGCCTGATTGAGCCAAAAAGGTAACTTGCTAAGGTTGCAATTACTTGAAAACCTGACCCCCTTCGCCGGGGAGAAATCAAATCGGTGCCGGCTTATCCACGTTGTTGACGACGATGCGTCCTTCCTGACGGCGATGGAACGCCGTTTGAAACACGCCGGTTACGACGTGGCGACCTATCCTTCGGCGCTAATTGTTCATCGGCGCGGCGTGAATGCGAGGCTTCATTCCTTCAAGCGAAACGATACTATCGATTCTGCGGCGCATGACCTCGTAGCACTCGCACGTCGCTGCTTCGAGCCGCGGTCTGTCAATCTCGATTAAGCCGCGCCGATTAGATCGGATAGCACGGGACGTCCTGAGCTTGCGCACGACATGTGTCACGGTCGGCCGACGTACTCCAAGCAACTCCGAAAGCGCCTCTTGCGTCAGCGACAGGAAGTCACTGTCAACTCGATCGTGGATTTGGAGCAACCACCGGGCCAAGCGGGCCTCGACCGAGTGCAGCGCATTGCAGGCGGACACATGCTGGAATTGCGACAATAGCGTCCTGGTGTAGATGTGGACCGCGTGTCTGGTAGCGCTACTGCGGCTGAGGGCCGCCTGAAATCGTGTTGGGGAAATTTGCAATGAGGTTCCGCCCACGAGCACGACCGCCGTTATGGGAGAACCATAGGGTCTCAGCGCGGTGAAGACGCCCAAGGCTCCCTCATTCCCGATGACCGCGGTTGCGACCGTTTGTCCGTTCGGCAGCTCCATTATGAACGCGATCATCCCGCTGAGGGGGAAATAGATCTGTTCAATCCGGTCTCCGGATCGAACCAGCACTGCGCCGCGTTCAAGCGATACTTGCCGCAGGTGGGGAGCGAGCAAATCAAGATCTACTGCCGGCAACGCAGCTAAAAGTCCATTACCTGCCGTGATACTGGGCTCTATCACGGGGGAACTCCTTCCCTCGCGCCCGGATACTTTGCAGAGGGCCACGCGCCGCGCATCGACCGCGCCTGAATACCAAAAACCCACCGCGCTGCATAAAGTTCCAATGGAAGATGGTTGTGGCCCGCCCGTTTCCGGCTGCTAATAACCTCGGCGATTAGGCGCCGCGGGGCTGTCGGTCTCGGCGGAACGATCGCCACGACGATAATAGAGGTGTCGCACAGGGCGGACACGTTAGCGCAGCCGGTGCGCTCCGCTGCGTGAGAGTGCACAGGCAACCTAGGGCGAGCGCCCGTATAGGCCTGATGTCTGGGTTGGGTCATTGGACTAAACCGCTCGCGCGGTAGGGCGCTGCGGCGAGCGGCATGGCCGTGCCAGCAATGGATGGACGATGGGAGCGTGTTGCCTGACGACGAAGGGCCTGAAGCATATCCCCAGAACTGATGATCGTTCAGCACGATGATCGCGCGATCTCGCACCGACAGCGTTGCGAGCGTACCGAACGTAGCGCGACGACATCTGCGTCACACGGACAGTTTCGAATACCCGAACCGATGCGATTGGAGATGCAGTCATGATATACAAGGCGAACTCGAAACAATTCCGTTGGACGCAATCACGTGGAAATATTTGTTCGACCGATGCGGTACAAAGGCTGCCATCAGGCACATAACGCAAAAGTTGTAATATGTGCCCTTTTTACAACGCCTAACTCTTTGAAATTACAGGAGCGGCGAAAGGCGTTTTTACCCATTCGCAAAGTTCGTGCCATATCGCAAAAGTTGTACTCGCACTCACAGCCGCGAAATCCCCACAGCGTCTGACGCGCCACCTCGCCACACCTCCCGCGGTTTCCTCCATTGGAGGTTTGCGTACGCCGGCCCCGGTGCGCGCCGCTCCACCTTCATGGGCCGGCATCCGCAAACCTTCACAGACTCGGTCCTCGGACCGTAACAAAGCTAGGTCCGTTTACCTCTTCGTAACGGACTTGCGGTGACAGCTCCGGCACGGCCGTTTCATGCCAACATCAGACGAGCCAAGGGCGCAACACACTTGCCGCCGAGTCACATAGAGTAATTCGACGCCTATACGGGGCGGCGCTTTTGGTCGCACTACCTGGTTCCTTGGATTTAGTGCAACACGACCTCGCAGTGTGTGTTACCATCTTTGCGTGGGGCTCCTTACCTAGGAGATCACCGATGTTGAAAATACTAGCGGCCGGAACAACTGCACTCTTCCTTACTGCATCCTCGATTGCCCACGCTCAAGCTCCTTCTCCTGCGACTCCGGAACGGTTAAATGCAGCGGACCGGAACACGGTGACGGATTTGCGGATTGATCTGGTAAAGGCTGCGTTGCAGCTGACACCTGAGCAGCAAAAACTTTGGCCGCCTGTAGAGGGCGCTATTCGTGCCAGGGCGGAGGATCGGAAAGCCCGTCTTGCAAAAATTGGAGAAACAGTGGGTATGCGGGTCGACCAAAACTCTGTCGAAGTCATGCGCAATCGTGACCCCATCGCCTTTTTGCAACGACGCTCGCAAGCATTGGCTCAACGATCAGCCGATTTGGATAAACTCGCCGAGGCGTGGCAGCCACTCTATAAAACGTTGAGTACCGAACAGAGGCAGCGCATGGGGGGCCTCGCGATCCTTGTACTCCACGATATGAGTGATGCCGTAGAACGGCGCAGGGCGCAGTCTGCTGAGGACGAGGACTGAAGCAAAGTAGTTGGATTCCTGGGCTTAAAGTCAGTTATTTGCAGCCGCGACAGCGATGTCCGCTTCGTTCAGACGCTGACAGATGACGTATCCGGTGCATCAGAAGCCGAAGCCCTCGATCAACCAAAATGTTCGAGACTGAAACGGAAGCCAAAAGTCAACTTACGGGTGAACTCCCTTTTGGCGGCCCGCTCATCGCCCATTACTGATTTCCCTCTAATCTCCGGCAGAACTCAGGCCCCGGCATCGTCCGGGGCTTTATTTAGCCACTACCTCTCCGACGTCTGTTGTGGGTCATTCACGTCGATTTTCATGGGTTCGTAGATGTCCGTTAACGGGCTGATCTCAGACATGTCGGTTCAACGAATAAGTCTTCATCATAGCAGTTGCCGTGTCGAGCCGAGCGGGCGTCCCGCGCGCGTTGCGCGGCGGGTTATCAAGGCTGCCCGCCAGAACTGCGCCTGTTTCCAGCCGATTGCGGAGCGTGGCCAGCGCTTTACCGTGGAGCGCCCGGTGGTCATTATTTCCTATTCAACTCCTATTTGAACTCAATCATCTGTTGACTCGATCCATTCGAAGCGCCGTGACGCTCGTCGATACGTACATTTTCCGTGGTTGATGCTCTTTCATCGTCCGATTTAGCTAAGTCTACGAGATTGCTGTGTAGCGTGTAGCAAAACGTAGCAATTGTGTAGCAATGCTACATGCTCGACCTGTAGCGTAGCGTAGCAAAACCCTATAAGGGTTTGCTGCTACACGATGCTACGGTGGCACGGGACATGAGGGCAAGTTTCCAGGTTGAGGTTTGAGCCGAACGTGTCCGTCGTTCGATTCATCAACTAAATGTTGAGCCACGCTTTTCCGGATTCTTGAGAACGTGGTGCGAGCATTAGCGTCGTCTGGTTTTATCAGGCCCACCCTGGTCAATTCCTCTTTCCAGTAGTCGACGTGAACGGCGCCGTCCTGACCATGCGTAGCGACCACCCGCTTGAGCGCGTCTAGCGCCATTGCCTGTTTACCCCTGGTTCGCTGCGAAGGGGCTGGACGGGCTTCCGTGGCTGGCGTAGCGGGCTTTAGGATGGCAGTGGTGTACGGTTCTAGATCAGGACGAACGACGGTAACTTCTTCCATTTGAAAAGACGCAACAAGCCTCTTCACCTGGTCGTTGGCCTTGACCACCGTGGCAGTCCGGACCTTGTCGTCACCCGATATTTGAACCTGTAGGTCAACATGCCCTTCTCTGGCATTGCTGCCGCGTTCGCCAGCGTTGGGATTTTTTCCTGTATGCCCAATCATCGCGATATGGACGTCCAGATATTCATGAATTCGCGATAGATTGGCGGCAGCGATATTTTGAGTTTGAGCTTTATCCTCATCGCCCCCGGTTATCGCCTTCGAAAACGTATCGATGATTATGAGTCCGACGGGGACTTTAGTGACGGCTTCCATTTTCCAGACCGTTTCCGTTATCTGATCTACGCAGGCCGGATCGAGAAGGTTGATCGACCTCGAAACAATACCGATTGGAAGGGGCACTTCCGGTTTGTCTCTCGCCTTATAGGCACCCATGCGGCCTCGCACCAAATCGGCACGCTCTAGCGCGAAATAGATGCTTCCTCTTGGCTCAGTTCGGACGAGCTCTTCTTCCTCTTTGACACAGACGTACTCGTGCCAAAACCAGTGACGACGCCAAGCGATGTGGAAAGCCATGTCCAGCAACAGGGAGCTCTTCATTGAACCCGGCAGTCCGAACCAGCTTGAATCTTCGCCGAGTGCAATAAGTCCTTTCAGTAGCCATGTCTTTTCTACGTTCTTGGCGCTATCGTCGAACATTTCAAAAGGAAGTGCGTTCTGTAACCAGTCATCATTGTCGTCAGACATTTTGTGAGAGCCAGTGCCGCCGTGCGGCCGTATGATCCCCCCGACTGCGAAAGCGCTTGATTTTTAGGACCGGTTGCATTATAAAACTGTTTATTCCATCCAGCTTTGAATAAATCAGCCCCCGGTCGCGCGCCAACGCGGACGGGGTTTTTGCGTTAAGCGGCTTCAATGCCGAGAATTTTGCGCAGCGCCGCCGTGGGGACAAAGTACCCGCCGCCGACTTTTATTGTTGGGATATCGCCCTTCTTGGCCGCAGCGTAACTAGCGTTGCGGCATAGGCCAAAACAGACACGTCCGGCTTCCTGGATCGAAGCCGTAGGCTTCGCTAACAGGCTCTTGAGCTCTTCGTTCACTGGAATTTCCTTTCGTTGGAGCGTGGGGCCATATTTGGCCCCAAAATACTTAACCGTCCCTGAACATATTGCATGGGGCCAAATATGGCGCTATGATCTCCAAGGTTTGGAGATGGGTGAATGGCCAAGAAACCAAGTGATCCGGTGAAATTGAATTTGCGCTTCAATGAAGCGTTGCGCGCGCGCTTGGAAAAGCAGGCGGTGAAAAACAACCGTTCGATGAACGAAGAGATTGTTCGCCGGCTCGAAAATTCGTTTCAACGCGAAGATTTAGAGGGACTTGCTGAACGGATGGCAGAAAAACTGGGGTCCGTCGTTACGGTCAAAATCGGGGACGCAATCACCAAATATGGCCTACCGCTCAAAGGGGACAAGTCATGAAAGGCCACGTCACCCAACAGGGTAAGGTTTGGTACGCCGTCATTGACGTTCGCGACGCGGCCGGCGAGCGCAAACGCAAGTGGCACAAGCTTCCCGACTGCAAAGGGAAGCGCGACGCCGAAACCGCCTGCGGCAAGCTGATTGCCGAAATGAACAGCGGCGCCTATGTAGAGCCTTCCAAACTGACGCTCTCGCAATTTTTCGAGCGATGGTTGCGCCACATTAAACCGAACGTCTCGCCGCGCACGCATGAACGATATGAGCAGATCGCCACCAAGAATATCGGACCGGTGCTCGGCGGGAAGCTACTCTCAAAGCTACAGCCGATCGAAATCAGCGAAGCCTACGCGAAGGCACTGGAAAGCGGCCGTCGTGACGGGAAGGGCGGTTTGTCGCCCCGCACGGTTCACCATATGCACCGTGTCTTGTTTTCGGCACTTGACCAGGCAGAGCGCTGGAAATTGATCGTCCGCAATCCAGCCGCGTTGCTCGAAAAGCGCGACCGCCCCAAAATTGAACACAAGCCCGTCACCACGATCGACGCGCCGACCACCGCCGCCGTTCTGGACGCGGCCCGCGATCGCCGGCTTTTCATCCCGTTGGTCTTGGGTGCCTTGTGCGGCCTGCGGCGAGGCGAGATTACCGCGCTCCGGTGGCGTTCAATCGACCTGGACAATGGCCAGCTTGCGGTAGTGGCCAGCACGGAGCAATTGGGATACCGGCGACAAAGACAAGCGGATTCGCGAGAAAGAGGCGAAGAGCGGTCGGTCGCGCACCGTCGCGCTGCCGTCGCTCGCGGTGGAAGAGTTGCGCCGATGGCGCGCCGCGCAGGCGGAGGAACTTTTGCGGCTAGGCATCCGCCCCGATGACAGTTGGCACGTTGTCACCAACGAGGACGGTTCATCGCCGCACCCGCGGAGCGTTACTTCCGCCGTGTCCAAGTTCCTCAAGGAATGGGGCGTGACGCTGCACAAGTTGCGGCACAGCCACGCTTCCCACATGCTTGCGGCGAACATTCATCCGAAAATCGTCCAGGAAAGGTTGGGGCATTCGTCGATCGGGATCACGCTGGATATCTACAGCCACCTGATGCCCAATATGCAGGGCGCCGCGGCCGCAACGGTTGACGGCGTGATGCGTGCGGCGATAAAGAAGCGGGATGACGTTGGGTAGTAGAACGGTAGTAGCGGACTCGGTTTGTTCCGGTGTACCCGTCAAATCAGCCAACGTTTCTAAGGCGCTAGGGGTGTAGCTCAGTTGGTAGAGTACCGGTCTCCAAAACCGGGTGTCGCAGGTTCGAGCCCTGCCGCCCCTGCCAGTTAAATCAATGCGTTAGCCGACTACGATCAAGAACAGCCTGAGAACGGGACCGCCATTGGACCCAACTTGGACCCAGCAGGACCTAGGATCCCAAAAATCCAGCCGCCAATCCGGCAATTGCATCGGACAGGTTAGCGTCTGCCGCCTTGGTCCTTTTCCGTTTGGCGTAACTGCGCAGAAGGGTGGCAGGGTCATCGCCAATACGTTGTGCGACCGTGTGTACGGGGATGCCGGCGTCCAGTAATGCCGTCGAATGGATGCCCCGTAGATCGTGAAATCTTGTAGAGCCGAACCCAAGCCTGCCAGCCTTTCGGGCGAATGCCTGCGAGACACTGCGCGGGATGCGGGGTGTGGTGAAAGAGAAGTCCTCGCCGGGCGCTGCCGGGTTGGGGAATATCAAGGCATCAGACGGCAACCGGATCAGCGATAGGTCGACGTCAGCGCCGTCCGGAATGCCCGCAGAAAGCCGCTGATGCGTTTCCCGGACCTTGAGCAGTAACGAGACCGTGGCGTCATCCAGGTCAACGGTGCGCCGCCCCCGCGCCGTTTTGGGCGGCTTGAGCCGCAGACCGAACTTCTTGGTTGGCTCCCACGCCCGTTCGATTCGCAGGGTCTTTTTCTCGGTATCAAGATCAGTCCAGCGCAGGGCCAGCAGTTCATTGCGCCGTGCCCCGGTGGAGGCCGCCAACACGACAATGGGATAGATGGCGGATGACTTGAAGCCGGCTACAAGGTTCGCCAATTCGGCGTCGGTCAAGCCCTCGCCAACGTCATCAGCCTCGTCATGGTCAGCATCAAAATTGTCTGGGGCAGGGATCTGTTCGACCCGAATCATGGGATTGACGACCAGCAAGCCCTTACGGGTGGCAGTCCCCAAGCAGGCGCCGAAAACGACGTGAACGTGATGCTGCGTCCGGTTTGATATGGCTGCGGCGGTTGCCATGTCTGAGTAGAGCTTGTCAATTTCCGTCGCCTGCAATTGCTGCAACGGCCGGGCGCCGAGCTTAGGCTTGATATGTGTGTTGAGCAGTTGCGCGGTACTCGTCCGATGAGGACCGTCTTGTTCGCGGGGGAATATCTGGCGAAGCATGTGACCTTAAATCTAGCTTTAAGGTCATCAGGCGATGCGGGTCGAGGTTCTGGGCGAGGTTGAGCGACGACGACGGTGGTCGCAGGACGACAAGGTTCGGATCGTCGAAGAGACGCTGGTGCCGGGCGCAAAGGTGATCGAGGTCGCGCGCCGGAATGGGATTGCAGCAAGCGTGGTATTCACCTGGCGTCGGCAAGCGCGAACGGTCGAGAAGGTCGGACCTTGTTTTGCTCCGGTGCAGATTGCTGCGGCAGAAACAAGCGAGCCAGCCGTGAAGGTTGTGCCTGAGGACGGCAGTCGGGCGCGGTCGGTGGCCGTTGCCCGCGTTGGGCTGATCGAGATTGATCTCGGCAACCGGCGACGCATTCGGGTGGATGCGCAGGTCGACGCGGATGCGTTGGCGCGGGTGCTCGACGTTCTGGAACGCCGATGATCGCGATCCCCGGCAACGTGCGGGTTTGGCTTGCGACGGGCTGGCGCGGCTTCCTGATCATCCCGCCAGCCGAGTCGCCGAGCTGCTTCCGTGGACCTGGAAAGCCACTCAACAACCCACGACCGCCGCCGCAGCGTAAAACGCGCTCATGCGGTTAGCGCTACAGCCGGGGTCTTGGTCGGATGCGTACGTTGCGCGTATCGTTCCAGCGTTCGCTGACTGACTTGCTTCTTTCTGCGGCCGGGTGCGCCGGCTTTGATCCATTGATCAATCCATGCGGTTACGGTGATTTTATTGGGCGCCACGTGTTCGCCGGTATCGCCGGACCGAATCAGCCTACGCAATTCCTTGCGCGCCTCAGTCAACGTGCCCGTGAAATGTCTTCGCGTGCCGCTTACCGTCAATTCGGTACCGCAACCGAAACACGTTCTCGCCGCGCTCATCGATGCCGCCGTCGCCGTGTGATCGTCGCCTGGCAGTCATGATGCCGTCCCTATTGTTGCGCTTCGCAATGCAGATTTGATTTCAGCGACGACGATGTTCTCAAGGATGGCTTGTACGGACATCTGACCCGGATTCGACATTCGGCCAAAATAACTTTGTTCGGGATTGTTCAAGCTAAATACAGTTAGTGGCTCGCCCCGCTTTGAATAGAAGATTTCAGCGGCCGCTTCCTGCCGTGAACCCAAGGGATACTGTTGCAAAAGACTTTCTGCGGCATGGGCCTCAAATTCTCCGAGCCGTAGGACGACGATCGAAGAATTATGTGAGGGACCACGCCGCCACGCGCCAAACGCACAGGCGATTCCGGTAACGGGTTTGAAGCTGCATTGATCGGCGAATGTCGCTTGTTTTGTCCTTTCGCGGAAAATTAGCCCGGCATTTTCGGAGTTTTGCAACAGTATCGAAGGCAAAGCGGACACGCGGCCTCGACTCCGGATTGGTGCCTTGTGACCCAAGGCGGACCTTGCGCCTCACATTGGCGCGGTGCGCGCTGGTACGGACGATTGAGCGCGATCGCCTCACGACACCTGAGGCTCAGCCGCCTAAATTCCGATCTTGGCAGTCACGCATTGCGATCTTGGCGGTCACGCATTGCAGAGAATCACAGAGAGCCAAACAGTTCTTCGCATCAGGTCGGTATGGCGCGCCGGACGACATCGCCCGTCCGGCCCGTCGCAGTGCTCTTCAGCCTCTACGCTTTACAGGTTTTATCTCGACCAAAAGAAGATCGCTATGTCGACAATCAGAGGACACGATCATATGAAGATTCTCGTCGTTTCGACCCCCATGACCGGCCATCTCAATCCGCTGCTTGCGATCGGCCACATCTTGATCGCGGAAGGCCACGAACTTGCCTTTTTGACCGGGAGCCCCCTGCGTAGCCGTGTCGCGCCGTTCAAAGCAAAATTCTATCCGCTCCCCAAAGAGGCGGATATTAATGCGAACGATATCGTCATGTCCGACGAAGTAAAGGCCACGCCACTCGGGCCACAATGGCGGCGCGTAGTAATCGAACGCCTCTTCGTCGATACCATTCCCGGTCAGTACAGCGGCATGCACAAGGTCCTGCGGGAATTCCCCGCCGACGTCATCATCGGCGACGACATGTTTTTTGGCGTCCTGCCGATGCTGCTCGGACCGCGCTCGAAACGCCCGCCCATCGTTCTTTGCGGCACATCCATCTTGCACTGGCAACGCAACGACAGAGCGCCAGTTTTTGCGGGTTTGCCGCCCGCAGCCACCCGAGCGCAACTCGACGAATATGCCGCCTTCGCGCGAGAACAGGACAAGATCGTCGACGGGCCTCTCGGCCTTTGCGTCAATCGATACCTGAGGGAGCTGGGCGTTGGACCGGTGACCAAGCCTCTCTTTGAATCCGTCGTAGAGCTTGCAGATGCCTATATGCAGCTGACGGTGCCGCGTTTTGAGTTTCCACGCGATATTCCTTCCTCGGTGACTTTTGTTGGCCCCCCTCCGATTATACCCAACCAGGTCCCGCTTCCGTCGTGGGCGCACGAACTGGACGGCTCGCGCAAGGTTGTGCTGGTGACGCAGGGTACGTTGGCAAACCACGATTTCGACCTGTTGATCGCGCCGGCGCTCGCGGGACTCGCGAACGAACCTGACTTGCTTGTGGTCGTCACAGCAGGCGGTCGCGCGGTCGGCGACATTCCCGGCCCAATTCCCGGCAATGCGCGTCTCGCCAGCTATCTGCCGTTCGAGTGGCTTCTGCCTAAGGTCGACGTGCTCGTCACGAACGGTGGATATGGGAGTGTCAACCAGGCGATGAGCTTTGGAATTCCGCTTGTGGCCGCAGGGTTGACGGAAGACAAGGCGGACGTGAACGCGCGTGTGGCATGGTCCGGGGTCGGAATCAACCTTGCGACCAACAATCCGACACCGCAAGCGTTGCGCGAGGCCGTGCGGACCGTGCTCGACAAACCGGACTATCGTTCGGGCGCCTCGGCTATGGCCGACGAGTTCAAGAGCATCGACACTCGCTCCGAAATCCTGCGGATCATCAACCAAGTCTCACAACGGTCGAATGAGATTAGCGACCGGGGCGGCACCACAGTCGCCAAGCAAGGTCGACGTGTCGCCCCCAATTGATGATTTGCTTCCACAACCAGGGAAGGGTGGGAACGCTGATCCTTCCGTCCTTCGTCTGCGAGGCCGTTCTACGCGGACACGCGCCGCATCTGACGATGTGCGGGACCAAATACTTATCGGATATTAAACCCATGCGTATTCAACCTGCATCGTTTGCCTTCACGCTGTTGCTGGGCCTTCTTGCCTCAGTTCCGTATTCGGGCATTGACATGAGCCTACCGGCACTGGCGGCCACTGGCGCCGCTCTCGGCGCGCGGCCCGCGGATGTTGGCTTTACGATGAGTGTTTTTATGCTCAGCCTGGCGACGGCGCCGCTCGTCTATGGGCCGGTATCCGATCGGTACGGTCGCCGGCCCGTCGTGGTATTCGGCGTCACGCTCTTCGTCGTCGGCAGTCTCGCTTGCGCGCTCGCCCAATCATTGCCGGTGCTGCTGGTGTGCCGCTTCAGCCAAGGCTGCGGCGCAGCCAGTACAACGTTGACGTTTGCGATCATCCGCGACCTGTTCGAGGGGGATAATGCGCGTGCGAAGATGGCCAATCTCGTCACTGCCGTAAATGTAGTCACGGTGATCGCACCGACCGCAGGCGCGGCTCTGCTGGCGCTGGGCAGCTGGCGCCTGATTTACACGACTCAGTTTGGAATGGGTCTGGCTTTGTTGATCGCATTGGTCACGGGCTTTGCCGAAAGTGCAAAGATCGATCAGACCAATCGCCTTGCACCATCAATCGTTGGCCGCAGCTATCTTCAAATCCTGACGAATCCAATCTCTTCCGCATACATTCTGGTCGGTGCAGCCGCCGGCGGGACCGTTATGGCTTATGTCACCGGGTCGTCCCTCTTCTTCATCAACGGCATGGGACTGCGGCCTGACCAGTATGGCCTGATTTTCAGTGCGTGTTCCGGATCGGTCATGGCCGGGGCTTTCCTCGATCGCCGGCTCGCCGCTTGGAACGTCTCACCGGCTTATATGCTGATGAGGGGTTTGACAGTCTCGGCGGCGGCTTCAGGGCTATTGCTTGCCACGACACTGGTCGGCTGGGTACCGCTGCCCCTTGTTGTTTCACTTCTGGTCGCTGTTGGTCTTGCCTTCGGATTGAGCATACCGAGCGCCATCCGCGCGACGATGCATCCGTTGCCGCAGATCGCCGGCGCGGTAGGCGCTGTGTCCGGAAGCATTCAGATGATGACAGGCGCCGTCTCAAGCGGGCTCGTTGCGTGTCTCTACGACGGACGATCAGCGCTATCGATGGCCGCGGTCATGACACTGTGTTCGCTTCTGGCGCTGGCATCATATCTGCTGATTGCCCGTCCCGCCGAGCGTCGCGTTTAGCAAGTTAGCGTCATGCCCGCGCTGGGCGAGAATATATCATCAGGTGTAGGCTGGGCGCAGCCAGATGGCGGAAGGTCCTCTGAGTTGAAGAAGCTCGAAGTCTCCCGCACTTCCCTGTGACGGGTAGACCTGACTCGTCTAGCGCGGCCGCTGACCGCAACTAATGACCCAAGGCAGAACCTTGCGCCTCACATTGGCGCGGTGCGCGACAGGCGTGCACGCCAGTACGGACGATTGGGCGCGATCGCCTCACGACACCTAAGGTCCACCCGCCTAGAGCCAATTCCTCAAAAAGCGAGTCGGAGGGGATTCTCTGAACGCCGAATGCTGATTCCATCTTCGTGACTGAGTCGAGAGGGTGGGATGGGCAGACCGTACAGCATGGATTTACGCGAGCGGGTGGTAGCGGCGATCGAAGGCGGGGAATCGACGCATCAGGCGGCAGCTCGGTTTTCGATCGGGATTGCAACGGCCGGAGCATGGGCGCGGCTGAAGCGCGCCACCGGGGACGTTCGTCCCGCCAAACAGGGCAAGCCAAGGGGAGCCGTGCTGGATGCCCATGCCGATTTCATTCTGGGCGCGCTCGCAGAGGCACCTGACACGACGCTCGACGAGATGGTCGAACGGTTGCGGGAGGAATGCGGCGTCACGGTTGTGAGGACCGCCGTGTGGAAGTTTCTCGACCGGCACGGCCAGACGCACAAAAAAAGACTGCCCATGCCAGCGAGCAAGAACGCGCTGATGTGAAGGCCGCGCGGAAGAATTGGGTCGACGGCCAACACGGTCTTGACCCCGAACACCTGATTTTTATCGATGAAAGCGGCCTTTCGACGAAGATGGCGCGGCTTCGTGGCTGGGCGCCCAAAGGCGAGCGTTGCCGCGCCGCAATTCCGCACGGTCATTGGAAGACCATCACTTTTGTCGGCGGCCTCACGCTTGCAGGCTTCGTTGCACCGATGCTTCTGGACGGGCCGATGGACGGAGAGTGCTTCCTCGCCTGGGTCGAACAGATGTTGGCGCCAACCCTGCGCCCAGGCGACATCGTCGTCATGGACAATCTGGCCGCCCACAAGGTCGCAGGCGTCAGGCAAGCTATTGAGGCCTGTGGCGCCGAACTCCACTATCTGCCGCCCTACAGCCCCGACCTCAATCCGATCGAAAATGCCTTCGCCAAGCTCAAGGCTCATGTGCGCAAGTCTGCCGCGCGAACCCTTGAGGCACTCGAACGGGCCGCCGCCAATGCCTTGCCTCTGTTCAAACCTGACCAATGCGCAAACTTCTTCGCTCACGCCGGATACAGATTGGAATAAGAGGAATCTGCTCTAGATTCCGATCTTGGGAATGGCGAATATCGCCAAAGCTTAACAAGGAGAACTCAAATGCCTCTGTGGCATATTTACTGTCCGGAAAATGCGTACTCAGCCGAGGACAAGTGCGCGCTTGCGACGCGTATCACCGACCTCTACGCGGATGTCGGCTTGCCCCGGTTCTATGCAAGCGTTGTCTTTCACGAGTTGCCGAAGAACTCGTTCTTTGTCGGCGGAGAGGCAACGCACGATTTTGTCAGGATTTGGATTGATCAGATTGCTCGCGCAACTGCTCCCGAGCGGCGAGCGTGGTGGCTGGAACGCGTCAACACTACGCTCAATCCCTTCGTACGCGAGCGGGGTTATCGCTGGGAGGTCCACATTGACCAAACGCCAATCGATTTCTGGACCATCCAAGGGATGAAGCCGCCGGACCCCGATTCTGAGGCTGAAAAGCACTGGGTCAAAGAGGACCGCCCGTCGGCATATACCTGAGTGTGGGCGCAACCTTGTGATCGAATACCTGCTGCGTAGATCAGCCGACGCTCACACAGACCTCTCGCAACCTCCCGGCTGCCTCTTTATTCAAGGTGCGTTACCATACAGTGATAAGCCGCCGGCACCGAAATAAAGGTCCGCTCTGCTATCCAAGCTGGCGGCCGGCATGTGCGCACCGCGTAAGCCGCTCTATTACTGCTCCAACTCGAATTCTATCGCACTCGCCAGACGGAGGTCGGATACTTCGAGGAACGGCAACAGCAGGCAGGGGCAAGAAAGTGCCCTATGCGAATATTAACGGTCAGCGGCTCTACTATAAGGTCCGGCGGCTCCGGTTCGCCAATGGTCTTCTCACACGGATTGTTGCTCGACGGCACAATGTTCTCTCCGCAATTGACGGCGTTGCGTGACAGATGCCGTTGCATAGTGTGGGACCAGCGTGAGCATGTGATGACTGCCGCAGAAACGCTGCCGTGCTTTTGTTACTAGACTCTGCAAACGATCTCTCCGCTCTCCTTTCGTTTCTCGACATTGACAGCGCCATTCTCGTCGGCATGTCTCAAGGCGGTTTCCAGGGTATGAGATGCGCTTTAACGCATCCCGAGCGCGTCCGTGCCTTGGTCTTAATCTCGACGCAGGCAGGCATAGATGATTCGGCAACGATCGCGGGCTATCGAGCGCTGCTTGACACATGGATTGCAGGCAAACTGCCAGAACAGGTCGGCACCACGATCGAGCATATCCGTTTCGTTCTAGACTGGCCGGCGCAACCGCCTGGAAGGAAAAGTGGCGCACCATGACAGCCCCAAATCTTTTGGGCGAGCACAACGCCCTCGCTCACCGAGACGATATCAGCGACAAGATATCGTCAATCGATGTGCCTACACTGATTGTCCATGGAGATAGTGATGCCGCAATCCCGCTTGCCAAGGCGCGAGCCATGAAAGAAGCAATCCCCAATGCGTAACGACATCATCTCGTCTCTTAAACGCTGAAGTAGAAGAGCGGTGCGACCAAGTTGAGTGTATGAAATCCATCAGCCCGCACTTTGAAATGGACGTGCGCCGGCCGCCAGCTGTGCCGGTCCATCGCCACAAGCATCGCGCCGACGGGTCCCTTGTGCGGGATCTGGTAGGCGACGGGCACCGTGGTACGCACTTGATAGCGTCGAGCGTCATCGGTGCGCAGCTTTCCGCGATCGAAGTCGCGCGGGATGTTGTTGTGGAACCACCATAATGCCCGTCCGGCGTTGAATGCCATAGGTCGATCACAGCTCCCGCAATCGGCGCGCCGAACTCGTCGATCACCTTACCGCGCATTAGCAGCGGCTCGTGGCGGTCATCGTGATAGGTCTTCAGCGCGCCGTTGACGAAAGGAGCGTCGTCAAGGAAATAAGGCCCCTCAAGCGTGCTCATGCTACCGCCGGGGTTGCGGTTCTCGATCTGACAGATCGTCGTGTTTAGAAACACGTCAATCAGCAGCGGCAGCTCGGGTTGGTCAACGGTTTTTATGATATAGGCGAGTCCCTGGCGATATCCGTCGAACGTCACGTCATGCTTCGTCAAAGCGCCGAGAACGCCCTCGACGATATCGGACACAACGGCTTCCAAACGCTTGTTCATAATCCACTCCTTCGCGCTGCAGCGGCGCAACGGTTGCGTTTTCTATGTCGACAGAATCTGACATCAGTCGCGGTCCTGCTGGTCACGTCGCGTTGTAAAGGGCGCTTTGACTTTGCCCAATGTCGGCGCGGACTCGTGCGTTGTCGTTGCCGTTGGCGCCTGCTCCGCCCGGCGTGGTGCCGAAACGCCGGCGGAAATCCGCGCGCAAAATGCGTGTAATCGCGAAAGCCGCAGGCGTAGGCAATATCGCTGAGAGGCTGACCTGTTTTCATCGACGCGCGGCGTTCGATCAGATGCGCCGCATGATCCAGACGGAGCGAAGATATGTAGTGACTGCATGTCGACCCGCGGTCCGTGAACAGGCTCTGCAAATAGCGCAGCGAAATTCCCATCTCGGCAGCCACCTCACGCGGAGAGATGTCCGGATCGGCAAAGCGGTCCTTGATGATGCCGCAGACGCGCGCGAACAGTTTGTCGGTGTGGCGTGAGCATAGCGGGGCGGGCGGTGCAAACAGTGCGCCAAGGAGATCATAGACCACCAGACGCATATAGTCGTCAGCCGACGCGACCGCCGGTTCTACATTGCCGATGGGGTCAAGAGCGAGTTGACTGAGTATGCGTGCCGCCTGCCTCTGCCCGCGACCGCACGTGCCACCTTGCGGCTCGAAGCCGAGATGCGACACCAGGTTCTGGCGCGGCAATTGCAGGCCAAGCCATTGCGCTTGCCGGACCCCAACTAATGTCACGGGTCTCGTGGAATCGAGCAGGACGAGTTCGCCAGCAGCGGCATTTACAACTCGGTCGTTCTGAATGATTGTCGATCCGCCCGTCAGCTGAGCTACGACGAAGTAATACTCCATGTCATCACGGCGAATGTCCAGCTCCGTCCGGTCAACGCGGACAGTGTCGCAGGCGAGATCCACCGCAGCGAACCCGAAGACGCGCCGCGGGCGCACCCTGCCTGCGAAGATGTTGGTTCCGCGAGCAGGACTAAAACATCCAAAATTCTCGCGCAGTGCAGCTATGAAACCGTCATAATCCAATTTTGGAGCGCTGAGAAAATCATCGTTTGGCTGCACCATCGACTCCCCAAGGAAATAATTTATCAAACCTAACGTTAGGTTTTATTACTGCCTGTGCCGAAGCCACGGGCAAACGTTCGTTAGCTTGGCATGGCCCCCAGACAGGTGCCGCTCAACTCCGCGTCACGCCCAGTCACACCTCCGAGATCGTGTCAATCCCGCCGCGCGGCGCACCGGGCGTTGCGCGCTAGTACGTTCGATTGAGCGCGATCGCCTCGCGACACCTGAGGTCCTGCCTTCTAGCTTCCGATCTTGACAGTCACGCGTTGCAAAGATCGGAGACAACGAATGGAAGTTTCAAAGCTCAAAAGTTGGGTGTCGGTGCCCTCGACGGAGAGTGCACTCCCGAACAGTCGGGTCGGCCAGCGCGGTCCGGTGACCTTGTTGTATCTGTCTCGCCCCACCAGGAGGAATGCCGTGGATGAAGCGATGATCGCCGGCATTCCCAACACCGGCGATGACGGATGTGTGGATTGGCTGGGGCGCTCGAATTGGCCGAACGGGTCGCGATCAAAACGATACTGAACGACTTCGCGATCGCCGCACCGCTGCCGCGCACTGCGCGCCAGCACGAATAGCGGTTTTCTGACAGAAAAACCAAACGATCTCGATCAGCTTAGACGACGCATGACTCCATGCGCGGAGGCTTCGTTCGTTCCGACCTGATCGGAACCAGACCCTAGCGAAAGGACGAGACCCATGAGTAAGGACGAGACTGCGGTGCCAACGGGGTTGGCCCTGACCCACTTGGATCCGGTCTTTCGGGAGCGGCCGAACCAATATCTCGATATGCTGAGGTCGCGGGAGCCGGTGCACCAGGATCGGGTGTTTGATCGGCTTGTTCTGACCCGTTCGGTCGATGTCGAAGCCGTTATGAACAATCGCAAGCTGTCCTCCGACCCACGAAAATCCCGCCCCGGTTCGTTCTCGCGTGTGCAACTGAAGGTGGATGAGACGTTTCGGCCGCTCATACTGCACATGGACGACCCGGACCATAAGCGCCTGCGCGACTTGGTCGTCAAGGCGTTCAACCAGTCCGCGGTCGATGCCATGCGCCCGCGTATCACTGAGGTCGCATGCGGCTTGCTGGACGATATCGACGATTCATCCTGCTTCGATATTATGGACGCTTATGCCCGACCGTTGCCGACGATAGCCATCGCGCTGATGTTGGGCGTCGATACCGCCCGCAGCCGCGACTTCAAGCGGTGGTCTGACGGCAAGATGCTGATGTTCAATCCGCGGCGCACACCGGAACAGGAGACCATTCTGGCATCCTGCGATGCCGCTCTCTCGGGCTACTTCGCCGAGGCGATCCAAAAGCGCCGTAAAAAACGTGGGGCCGATCTGATCAGCAGCCTGCTCGACGCCAAAGAGGCTGGCCGGCAACTCGACGAAGCGGAGATCATTGACGTTTGCAATGCTTTGCTCATTGCGGGCAACGTGACGACAACCGATCTTATCGGTAACGCCGTGCTAGCGCTGCTACAACATCCAAATGAACTCAGCAAACTGCTCGCTGAGCCGAATCTGGTCCGTAGTACGGTCGAAGAGGTGTTGCGCTATGATGCGCCGATTATGCAGGGCACTCGGATCGCAACCGAGCCGATGCAGATCGGTGGGTGCCCCGTCGCCGCGGGGCAGACGATCAATGCCATGCTCTATGCAGCAAATCATGACCCAGAGGCGCATCCCGATCCAAAGCGGTTTGACATCGAACGGCCAGACAAGCGTCACGTCTCATTCGGCGGCGGCGCTCATTTCTGCCTCGGCGCCTCATTGGCCCGGGCCGAGGCACAGATCGCGCTTTCGATGCTTTTCGAGCAGTTCCCGAAGTTGCGCCTGAGAATCGACCGCCCCTTGGAGCGCCGGACGATGCTGAACTTCAATGGACTAGAAGCACTTTGGGTGCGTGCGGACTAGCACCGCTTCCCAGTGATTATGACTCTTTGTCCCGTGGTTGGCGTGGGCGAGGGGCATCAGCAGCAGTGCGGTCCATCGCATCTGGAAGGCGCACGGGCTGCAACCTCATCGGTGCATTTCCGTTCCCCACGCCAGAAAGAGTTTCCAACAATATCGGCACAAAGCGGTCGCGCCGAATGAATCAGGAGTAGCCGAACGTGAAAAGAACCATTCTGGGCACCGGCATCGACCGTCGGACCTTGCTCTCGAAGTTAGCGTTACTTCCAGCCTTATCGGCGCTGCCCGTGTCCCTCTCTGCGTCGGCTCAGACTGTTTCGAGCGGCGCATTGCCCTCGTGGAATGAGGGATCCGCCAAACAAGCGATCCTCGATTTCGTGCGAGACACTACAGAGCCTGCAAATCCGAAGTTCGTGCCTCCCGAGGAACGCATTGCCACTTTTGATCAGGATGGCACGCTTTGGGTGGAGCACCCGATCTATAGCCAAATGATGTATTGCCTCGACCGGGTCCGGGCGTTGGCCGCGCTAGAGCCGACGTTAGAGAAGGATGAGCCATTCAAGACGGTGCTCTCGGGAAACCGGGAAGCGATAGCCAAGCTCTCGATGCAAGACCTCGAAAAAATCGTCGTTGCCACGCTCACCGGCATGACAACTGACGAGTTCGAGGCCGACGGAAAGAATTGGCTCGCCTCGGCGAAGGATCCACGCTGGAATCGACCTTATACCGAACTCGTCTACCAACCGATGCTGGAGGTGATGACCTACCTGCGGGCGAGTGGCTTTAAGACTTACATTGTTACGGGCTTCGGTCAGGATTTTGTGCGCCTCTACTCGCAGCAGGTCTATGGCATCCCGCCGGAGCAGGTGATCGGGTCGGCGCTTGCCGTCAAATATGATTATGGCAAGGATGGCAAGCCGATCCTCATCCCAGAGCCCAAAGTCAGGCTGAATGACACCGCGGCCGGGAAACCGGAGGGCATTCACTTGATGATTGGTCGGCGGCCGAACGCATCATTTGGTAACTCAACTGGAGACCAACAGATGCTGGAATATACGGGTGCTGGGAACGGCGCGCGTCTATCGATGCTGGTGCTGCACGACGATGCAATACGTGAGTACGCTTATGGTCCGGCGCAGGGGCTGCCCGATACCAAGATTGGCACATTCACCCCCGAGCTCTATGCCGAGGCAAAGAAGAAAAACTGGACCGTTATCAGCATGAAGAACGACTGGAAGAGGATCTTTTCGTTCGAATAGCCTCGGTCTCGAAGGTCCCGCCTCCAACAAATCGAAGTCTGAGCACGGTGCCTGCTGCAAACAGGTGAGTAGGCGATTCTAATCCAAAACAACGGTGAAACTCAGGATCCGACCATGACTAACAATCTTCGACTAAAGCCGATTCTGCTGACGCGCGACGGAGTACGGCTTGCACATTTCGAGGCCGGACCGAGCGCTCCGAAAAAGTCCTCCGCTACTTCTTATCAACGGCTGGACCGGCGACCACCGCATCTTCACGCCCCAGATCGCCCACTTTGCGGAGAGACGTCGGGTCGTCGCCACTAACCTCCGCGGTCACGGCGCAAGTGACGCGCCTCAGCAGGAATACACCCCACCGGGGTTCGCCGATGACATTGCCTGGCAATGCGGCCAGCTTGGACTGCAAAAGCCGGTAGTCATCGGCCACAGTATGGGCGGTGCGATCGCGCTTGAGCTTTGTGCGCGCTATCCGGATTTGGCCTTGGGTCTGTTGATGATCAACTCGCCCGTCACCGTGCCACCCGCCTTGCGAAATAGCCTGGAGATTCACCAGTGGCTCGACAGCATCGGCGGACCGGACTACCCGACGGTTTCTCGAAGCGGCGCTTGGGACGTGGCCTGCGACTTCGACGATCCGGCCCGACGCAAGGCCATATACGATGAGTATATTCTGCCTCCCTGTGAGAAAACCCCGCAACACGTGGCGTTCTCGACCGTCAGAAACTTCATAATGAACTATGATCAAGATCCCGCAGCCAACGCTTGCAAGATCCCGATGGCCTATATTTCCACCGATGTTCCGTCGGTGACCGTAGGGCAATTCTTGGACCGTTTACAGGAAGTTTGCCCTCAATTGGTCACCGCAAAGACGCTGCTCTCGGGCCATTACAACACGATCGAAGTGGCCGATCAGGTCAATGCGATGATCGAACGGTTCCTGGCCGTTGGGCTTCGCCGAACACGATCCAGCATATGAGTGCGAAGCCGAGACGCCGAGCGACCTGACGGCCTTCATCGGGAAAAGGGTTTTAACAGTTCGGCCGATACGTTCTCTAGCTCATCGCGACTGCCGACTGCACCGGCCGTCTCTCAACACAGCGGGAACAAACCTCGGGTCCGCCCGAGGCGAGTTTTCGTGGAGAGGCGGTAGGGGGCACTCCGTCCAGGTGAAAGAAAGGACGCGCGCCATGGTGGCAGTGTGCCGTGAGTCCACGCGTCCATCCGCCGTCTAATTACTTGCTTGACTGGGCGGCCAGACACCGGAAGCAGCATCTGAGCATGGAAGTTCATCACGTGACGAAACAATTGAAAGGCCAGTCAGTAGTCCGCGATGTCGTGATCGCTGACAACGATCCCATCCTACAGCGGGTGCTCGCAAAATACCTGGAGGAGCACGGTATGTCGGTTCGTTGTGCATGCAACCGACATGAGATTTATCGCATGCTCACGATGAACCCTAGTCTGATCATCTTGGATCCGCTTATCCACCGAGCGGATGGGTTCGGTCTGCTCCGGGATATCTGCTCGCATTCAGATGTGCCGGTTATCGTCACTACAAGTGATCGTCCAGATGAACATGACCGCGTCATCGGCCTCGAACTCGGAGCGGACGACTACATAGTCAAACCATTCAGCCTCAGAGAGCTGCTTGCACGTATCCGCGCGGTGCTGCGACGACAAGAAGTGAGACTAGCGGTTCGCGCCAAAAGCAATCATCGAGGCGGCTATCAATTCAGTGGCTGGAGGCTTGACCTTGGCGCACGACGTCTCGTCGATATCAACGAAACACAGGTACGCCTGGGCAACAAAGAGTATGCCCTCTTATTGGTCTTTCTTCAGGCCCCGCAGCGGCTGCTAACGCGGGACTATCTGCTACAGGCAACAGATTTTCAGAATAACCTCTTTGATCGTAGCATTGACACCCTGGTATTTCGATTGCGGCGCAAGTTGGCAGTCGATCCAACGATCCGAAGTGTGATCCAAACCGAACGTGGCGGCGGCTATCTTTTCGCGTCGAAGGTCGAGCCGTTCTAGAAGTCGACTTCCATCTGACCGGTACTTGACCCGAGGAAGACGTTGCGCCTCACATTAGCGCGCCGCCGACGGCTGCCGCCCCTACATATTTCCCTATGCGACCGCCGGCGGTCCGAACCATCAAGCCATCCGTGAGCGCTTCCTTGAGTTCGCTTCCAATTCAAGCGACATAGCCGGTCCCGCTGAGCTCTGCGTCACTTGTCAGCGCCGCCGTGCGGTGCGCCAGGCGGCGCGCGCTAGTACGGACGATTGAGCGCGCTCGCCCCACAACTCCTGAGGTCCAGCCGCCTAGATTCCGATCCTGGTAGTCACGCGTTGACGAGAATCGGAGAGAACAATGATTACAGAAGTTGAGAATACAATGACGCTAACGGGAAACCAGGCTCTTGTGACCGAGCAGGCAACGCAAAACGAGTCCGATCCTGCCTTGGGAGTTAGGCGGCCTGAAATGACTGTTCCGCTTCATTGTTTGCCAGTGACAGATGTCACAGTTCTTGAGTTGTACGAATATGTTTTCGCGCCTTGGGTGAAAATGCTCGGCCTTCGTGAGTTCAAGGTCTGCCCGGGCATCGTGTCCGCGATGTTTCCGCAAAATGATGCGCTCAAATTGTCAAGCGGTGCGGTATGTGGTCAGGCAATTATGGCAGCCATTGACTCCGTTGCATCACTGTCCGTGGGCACGACGGGGCGCATCACTAAAGGCACCGTGTATCAGCACACTCACTTCCTGCGTCCAGCCGTCAACGATGACTATCATCTAAGGGCAGAAGTATTGCGCTTTGGCAAAGCGTCGGCCTTCACGGAAACCCGCGTTTCGTTTGCGTCTACGGGAAAGTTGGTTGCACACGCCAGCCTGGAATTCGCCTTCTGACTCGCGTCCAAGGCTTCATCACCCCAACCCGCCGCTCCCGACGTCTGTTCAAGCTCGCTCTCGGACATCCCGGTCGCGGTACCCGCCAGTTCCTGACCAGCCATACCGGCTGATCATCTCGCATTGACCCGCAACCCTCATCACCGGAGGCAAACGATGACCAGGACTATTCTCATCACCGGCACATCGAGCGGCTTCGGCCGCGAAACCGCGGAAAGGCTGGCGCGCGACGGCTATCGCGTGTTCGCCGCGATGCGCGACATCGCCGGCCGCAATCGCAGCCACGCCGACGCGCTGCGAAGCCAGAAAATAGGCGTCGTGGAACTCGACGTTACCGATGACGGCTCGGTCGATCGCGCCATTGCTTCTATCCTCGCCGAGACCGGCAAGATCAACGTGCTGGTCAACAACGCCGGCATTGCGTCGGTCGGCGTGACCGAAGCCTTCACGGCCGATCAGGCGAAGGCGATCTTCGACACCAACGTCATCGGGCTCCTGCGCGTTACGCGGGCAGTGCTGCCTTCGATGCGTCGGGAGCGCGAAGGCCTCATTATCAACATGGGCTCGGTCCTCGGCCGGGTGACGTTCCCCTTCGTCGGCATCTACGGCGCGAGCAAGATGGCGATCGAAGCTTTGACCGACAGCATTCGGCTGGAGGTCTCCCAACTCGGCGTAGACGTGGTGGAAGTTCAGCCTGGCGCTTACCCGACAAGCCTGTACTCAAGCATCCAGAGGCCTGCCGACGACGACATCACGAAGTCCTACGGCGAGGTCGGCCAGATTCCCGACGCCATTTACAAGACCTTCACGTCAATGTTGCAGGGTAAGGACGCTCCGAAGCCTCACGACATTGCCGAGGCCGTCGCCAAGCTCGTCGGCCAGGCGAAGGGCAGTCGCGCCACTCGGACGGTGGTGGGCACGTCGTTCGGTGCTGACAAGATCAATGCCGACGTCGCGTCCGTCCAGAAGGCCGTCGTCGGCGGTCTGGGCCTCGGGCATCTCGAAGAACTCGCGTGATGGAGCGTTCCGGGTCGGCGCCTGCCGTCGACCCGTCCTCTCGAGGCAGCACGCTGGCGGGCCATCGCGCTGATGTTGGGCGTCGACACCGCCCGCCGCCATGACTTCAAGCAGTGGTCTGAAGGCAAAATGCAGATGTTCAACCCGCAACGCACGCCAGAGCAGGCGGCCATCCTGGCATCCTGCGACACGGCTCAGATCCAAACGTGATTCGACCATGAGCAGAAGTGTCGCCTACCTACTAACCTACGCCGCCGTAGAGAGATTGATGGATGACATCTAAAAATCTCGACATCCCGAAGTTTCGTGAAATGTTCGGACCTTTGCTGGCTGAACTTCGACAGAAGTCGGTTGTGGAACAGCGCACGAGGTTCGACGCCCATATGGAGCCAGTCCCGCTCGCGGAAGACTGCACAGCCGAAAGCCTCGATTTCTCGGGTGTCCCCGCGGAGAAAATCGTTCATCCGGGTGCGATCCCGGGCAAAGTGCTGCTTTATCTGCATGGTGGCGGCTATGTTGTTGGCAGCCTGAAAAGCTATCGTCATCTAGTCTCGCGCTTTGCAGTCGCGGCGCACGTGACGGGCTATCAATTGGACTATCGGCTGTCGCCCGAACATCCCTACCCCGCTGCGCTTGAGGACGCGGAGAAGGCCTACAGGCAGCTTCTCGCATCCGGCGTCACGCCGGAAAACCTTATCGTCGGCGGCAATTCCGCCGGTGGCAACCTCGCGTCAGCTCTTCTCTTAAAGGCGAGGGCGGAGGGGCTGCCGCAGCCAGCTGGTCTTTACCTCCTAAGCCCTTGGCTCGACATGAGCACGACCGGGGTATCCTACGACACGGTCGGCTCCCGCGATGTGATCGTATCGCGGGAGGTCATGGATGCCTATGCCGCGACGTTTCTGAATGGTCAGCCTGATGATCCCTTTGCTTCGCCGGTGCGCGCCGATCTAGATGGTCTTCCACCAATGCTGATCCAGGTCGGCGCCGAGGAGGTTCTGTTTTCGGATTCACTCAGTTTCGCCAACCGCGCGTCACTCGCAGGACTGGAGGTAAGGTTGCATGTGTGGCCCGAGATGCCCCACGCTTGGCCGCTGTTCCATCCATTTATTCGTGCAGGCCCTTCAGCCATTGACGAAGCAGGGCAATGGATGCGGCAGCGGCTTCTAATCACAAGTTAAGGACCGAAATGGGACGATAGGCTTGACTGATTGCTGTCGGAGTCGCGTTTCGGGGGACAAGGTTCGCGGCGTGAAGAACGCGATGACCGTTTGGGGTCAAACTCGGTCCTGACAACCCTGAGACGGGGCTTCCGAAATACCCCGGAAAGCAGACATCTTCGGAGCCGGTCGGCATGTCGCAAATGTGCTAAACTCCGACTAAGACGCGGCTGCGCAACGGGCGGCGTATCAATCATTTTTCGCGAAGCGTATCCGTCGAAGAATACGTAGAGGGTGTCGGGCGGGTACATTGTCGGGTTGCAGTCGTGCCTCCAGCCTTTCAGGCGACACCATGAGCGGCAGCCGGCGCAATGGCGTTGAGCGTCGGCAATCAGCGCGATTGCCTCCCGGTTGCTAGTCTGCGGAGGCTCGGTGGATCTTCGGTTAAAGGGCCGCATGGTCTGGGCCCTGTGGGTTCGCCAACGCCGGGATAGTTCTCGATGCATTTTTTAAGCTCGTCGGCCAATTCATCCGCGGCGGGTTTCTTGACTGTCAATGCGCATCTGGTAGCAAAAAGTGCCGCGAGCGTCGTAGCGGACCAATCCCGAATGACGCTCTCTGGTGGGAATTGAATTGGCTCAATTCTTCGCGCTTAGTCCGATTAGGATGGGTGAGAGGTCATTGCGGTAATCGCGGCAATGAACTGGGCGGCAAACTCGGCCTCGATCGCCCGGCGGCGCTAATGATGGTCGCTGCCCCCATGAAAAAAGCTAGGTCATAAGCCATTGGCATCCCGAGCGAGCAGGAATTGAATTGGCGGATGCGCAATGCAGTTCGCTGTTTCAATTAGGTGGCTCGCATTCGCCCGCAATTCAGCAGCTCCGTATTTCATGGTGTGCGCAATCAATGAAATGCGGCTTCTGGAGCAATCATTTCATTGCACCATTTGGCGAGCAAAGCATTCTGCGGCGCGTCGAACCCAGTGATGAGAAAGCACCGATCGCACATTGCTATACGTACGGATTTGCAAAAGGCTGCGGCTCCTTGCTTGATCCCGATCGAGGATCTCCAAACGTTTCTGAACACCTTGCCTGGTCCGTCTTTAACGAAAACGGACGTTGAGCAACGACTTCGTGCTATCTGGGAGGAGCCATACACGACTTTTCCGAGTGATGAACTCAAGGACGGTTGTCTTTTATTGTATCAGTCAGAGATAATACGAGGCACCGAGATGCGTGCGATCATCGGAGCGCTTCAGGAGCACATTGAGCGCGAGGAAGATCAACTCAGGCGTGAGCGGGAAGAGAATTGGCGCCGGTTGAAAGCAGAAGAGCGCATCAAATTGGAGCGGCGATTTTTATCCGGCGCCGATTGTGTGTGGACGGCGATCGAGAAATCCGAAGCGCTTTACTGCCGCCGCAACGGTCGTGCTTTTCGCATCGTGCAGGGTAGGGACAAGCGTTGGATACTGCACCGCGTCGAAGACGTCAGTGACCAGGGTCAGGTGCTCGGCGCATACCAGGGGCGTCGCGAGGCAACCAAGGCGCTGGAAACGATTGCTTATGCACCTGAACAGGATCGGTAACTTGCGCTGTTCCAGATCGCTAGGATTGCACTTGGGGCGGGCACGCCCGCCGCAGGTGCAGGCATTTGGGAGCCCGCCGGTTCACGCCGGCGGGTTTTCATTTGGACCCAAGTTTGGACCCAAACGTGAGGTGACAAGCCGATACAGGATGGTATCACCCTCCCGCGACGGTCGGGTAAGCTGCTGAAATGATGGATGGGGCGGTACGAGATGATACAGGGGCAATCGGGCGCATGCGGTCTCCAAAACCGGGTGTCGCAGGTTCGAGCCCTGCCGCCCCTGCCAGTTAAGCCAATGATCTTGGGTCTTGGCTGATCCGATTTCAGAATCAAATCGCGAGCCTGCCCGCCGACGTCACCCAGCCCCAAACGACTCACCAAAAAGACTCAAAAGGAAGTGCTTCATGCGACAATGGATTTATGCCACCGCGACGGCGGTTTCTCTCGCCGTGCTCGGGGTGGCTGGCCAGGCCAACGCCATGCCGGTCGACCGCTTCACGCCGGCGGCAATCCCGAGCGACGTTGAGCAGGCGCAATTCGCCTTCGGCGGCCGAAACTACTGCTGGTACGACGGTGGCTGGCGCGGTCCTGGCTTCTACTGGTGCGGTTACGCCTGGCGCCGCGGCTTGGGCTGGGGTGGCGGTTCCGGCTGGCATGGCTGGCATGGCGGCCGCGGCGGCCGGGTCGTGATCGGACGTCCTGGACACGGTGGCGGACGCCCGGGCGGCGGCCACGGCGGAGGTCATGGCGGCGGCCACGGTGGCGGCCACGGCGGCCGTCACTAAAGGTATCGATCGAATAAGCAGGTTACCGGCCTCGGCGCTCCCGCGCTGAGGCCGCTTCTCCCCGGTAGTTCCTGCTACCTTGACCTTTGACCGTACCCACAGTACATACCGCTTACCTGCTGTCGGCCCGCTTTGACGGATATCCGGCGCGGCTTTAAATTCCCCGAACAATCGAGCTCGCTTCGCGGCTCATCCTTCAAAAGAGGGCTGGGCGCTGGAGGGCTGTTCGGATTCCCTGAACTCGACAATCGTCTGACGACAGACGCGGACCCTAACGATGGCTTTCAGCCCGTTCAAATTCCTGCAGGAAGTGCGCTCGGAAACTGCCAAGGTCACCTGGCCTACGCGCCGCGAGACGACGATCACCACGATCATGGTGTTCGTGATGGTCGCGCTGGCTTCGGTTTTCTTCTTCGTCGCGGATCAGATTATCCGTTATCTCGTCACCTTTTTGCTCGGTATCCACTGATGGCAAGCGCCGGAACGCAAATGATGGACAAGCGCTGGTATATTGTTCACGCCTATTCGAATTTCGAAAAGAAGGTTGCGGAATCGATCCGCGAGCAATCCAAGCAGCGCGGCCTCGATGAATTGTTCGATCAAGTGCTGGTGCCGACCGAAAAGGTCACCGAGGTGCGCCGCGGCCGCAAGATCGACGCCGAGCGCAAGTTTTTCCCGGGCTATGTCCTGGTCAAGATGAAGCTGACCGACGAGGCGTTCCATCTGATCAAGAATACCCCGAAGGTCACGGGCTTCCTCGGCGCGGAAAACAAGCCGATGCCGATCTCGGAAGCCGAAGCGATGCGGATCCTGCATCAGGTGCAGGAAGGCGTCGAGCGCCCGAAGGCGTCGGTATCCTTCGAGATCGGCGAGAATGTCCGGGTGGCCGACGGGCCGTTCGCCTCGTTCTCGGGTGTGGTCGAGGAAATCGACGAGGCGCGTTCGCGCGTCAAGGTCGCGGTGTCGATCTTCGGACGCGCCACGCCGGTCGAACTGGAATTCGGTCAGGTCGAGAAGGTCTGATCCGACCTCGTCATTGCCGGGCTTGACCCGGCAATCCATCTGCTTCGCAAGAGCACTCTCTTCGAAGAGGGATGGATGCCCGGGTCAGGCCCGGGCATGACGAGAAGAGGAGGCGGCGACGCTTCCGTAATGCCGTGGAAGGGGACTGACGGTTGCCAGCCGTTATGCGAACCGCACCACGGTCCTGTGTGAAGCTTCCGGGCTGGTCCGGAGCAACATGAGGAGTGACGTATGGCAAAGAAAGTGACCGGATACCTGAAATTGCAGGTGCCGGCCGGAGCGGCGAACCCTTCGCCCCCGATCGGTCCCGCGCTTGGTCAGCGCGGTCTCAACATCATGGAATTCTGCAAGGCGTTCAACGCCCAGACGCAGAAAGAAGAAAAGAACACGCCGATTCCGGTGGTGATCACGATCTATGCCGATCGTTCCTTCACCTTCGAGATGAAGACCCCTCCGATGTCCTTCTTCCTCAAGCAGGCCGCCAAAATCCAGTCCGGATCGAAAGCTCCGGGCCGCGACAAGGCCGGCCAGGTGACCAAAGCGCAGGTGCGCGAGATCGCCGAGAAGAAGATGAAGGACATGAATTGCGATACCGTCGAAGCGGCCATGAAGATGGTCGAGGGCTCCGCCCGTTCGATGGGTCTTGAAGTTGCGGGGTAACGGGTCATGGCAATCGGAAAACGTTTGAAGAAGGCCCGTGAGGGCGTCGATCGCGAGAAGCTCTATCCGCTCGCGGATGCCATCAAGATGGTCAAGGAACGCGCCACGGCGAAATTCGACGAGACCATCGGGATCGCGATCAACCTCGGCGTCGATCCGCGTCACGCCGACCAGATGGTGCGTGGCGTTGTCACCCTGCCGAACGGCACCGGCCGCACGCTGCGCGTCGGCGTGTTCGCGCGTGGCGCCAAGGCTGACGAAGCCAAGGCGGCGGGAGCCGACGTCGTCGGTGCCGAAGACCTGGTCGAAAAGGTGCAGGGCGGCACGATTGACTTCGACCGCTGTATCGCCACCCCGGACATGATGCCGCTGGTCGGCCGCCTCGGTAAGGTGCTCGGCCCGCGCGGCATGATGCCGAACCCGAAGATCGGCACGGTGACGATGGATGTCACCACGGCGGTCAAGGGCGCCAAGGGTGGTTCGGTCGAGTTCCGCGTCGAGAAGGCTGGCATCCTGCAGGCGGGCATCGGCAAGGCGTCGTTTTCCGAAGAGAAGCTCGTGCAGAACGTCATGGCGCTCGCGGATGCGGTCATCAAGGCGAAGCCTGCCGGCGCCAAGGGCACCTACATCCAGCGCGTGGCGGTCTCCTCCACCATGGGGCCAGGCGTTAAGGTTGAGCCGGGCACGCTGCAGCAGAGCTGAGGATCAGGCTCAAGAATGAGTTCGAGGGCGGAACGGGGCAACCTGTTCCGCCCTTTTTGCTGAAGATAAACGGTTGGACGTAACTCCCGGTGATCGTTCATCTTGATCGAGCCCCGCCGACCCGCCGGCCGGGTGCGGCAGCGAATACCGGCAAAGAAGAAAAACGAGAGCAAATATGCCCGAAAAGGTCCTGATCTATTCGCGGTTCCCCAAGGCACTGATGCTGCGCATTGGCGAGCGGTTCGAGCTGATGGACGCCGGCGGTAAGCCGCCTGGGGAAGTGTTCGCGGCCGATCAACTCGCGGGCGTCAGGGCGATGATTACGGCAGGGGGAACGCCGCTTGGCGGCGAGATGATGGATGCGATGCCGAAACTGCGTGCGATCGTGTGTTACGGCACCGGTTATGACGGCGTCGATCTTGCCGCCGCGGCCGCGCGCAAGATCACGGTCGGGCACAGTCCGGGGGCCAATGCCTCGTCGGTCGCCGATATTGCGGTTACGCTGATGCTGGCTGCGACGCGGCGTCTGCCGGTGGCCGACGATTACGTGCGAAGCGGCAGTTGGGCCGCCGCGAAGCCGTCCCCGACGATGCGCCCGCAACCGGGCATGCGGGGCCGCCGCGTCGGGGTCTTCGGGATGGGCGAGATCGGCCGCAAGATCGCCGCGCGGGTCGCGAGCTTCGAGACCGAAGTCGGCTATTTCAGCCGCACCCGGCATGACGACGTGCCTTACCATTACCTGCCGAGCCTGGAGGCGCTGGCGGAGTGGAGCAGCGTACTGATGATCGCAGTTCGCGCCAGCGCCGTTACCCATCACGCCGTCGACGCCAATATTCTTCGAAAGCTCGGCGCAGACGGCTATGTGGTTAATATCGCCCGCGGTTCGGTCATCGACCAGGCGGCCCTGATCGCGGCGTTGGAAGCCAAGACCATCGCCGGCGCCGGTCTCGACGTATACGCCAAGGAGCCGCACGCGCCGGATGCGCTGACCGCGTTGCCGAATGTCGTGCTGACCCCGCATATCGGCGGCCACACCCTCGAATCGCACACCGCGATGCAGGACTGCGTGATTGCCAACCTTGAGGCGTATTTCGCTGGCCAGAAGTTGCCCTATGCGGTTCGGACATCTGAAGCTGTGGGAACTTAGGCTCGGAACTTGAGGCGGAGCCTAAACCGGCCAGCTGGTGATTTTGCGCTTGTCAAGCCGGAAAAAACTCGTTACATATCGCGCTCCGGACGTGCTGGCTTGCTGGCGCGTTTGTGCACGCACCCCGAAAACCCAATACGACAGGAGACCATTCCTTTCAGGACATCCGCTTGGATTGCTCGGAAAGGAAAGGGAGCCCGTCACTTCGAGGGAGCGAGCAGGGGTCTTCCGGCATGCCGGATGGCCTCGATCCTGTCCAAGACTGCAGGCGCCAGCGACGAAGTGCAAACTTCTTCAACGGCTTAATCTCACGGCCTGCATAGACGGGTGAAGACCGGATTTCGCTTTACGCCGCGCGCAGCGCGACGGGCGGCGGATTTGGTTCGAACCTCGACAGCCCGCGCCATCTGGTTCGGGAGGGCAGGCTTTTCATATGTCGTGCTGCCCCGACGTGTCCCGAGACTGAAGTGTCTCGAGGTCAGGTTGAGGCGGGACGATGGGTGTAACCCGGCGGTCCTGCCTTGAGGCACAGACCGCCAACCGGAGAGAGCTTGCTGTGGAAAGAGCGGCTAAAAAGGACGCGGTTGAGGCGCTGAACGGTCTTTTCAAGACCACCAGCGTTGCAGTCGTCGCCCATTATTCCGGCCTCACCGTGGCCCAGATGCAGAAGCTGCGTACGCAGATGAAGCAGGCGGGTGCGTCGGTGAAGGTCTCGAAGAACCGTCTCGCCAAAATTGCTCTTGAAGGCACGGACGTCGTTGCCATCGGTTCCCTGTTGAAGGGGCCGACCGTGATCGCGACTTCAAACGATCCGGTAGCGGCGCCGAAGGTTGCCATCGAATTTGCCAAGGCGAACGAGCAGTTCGTCATTCTCGGCGGATCGATGGGTAAAACCGTCCTGAATGTCGATGGCGTGAAGGCACTCGCCTCACTGCCGTCGCTTGATGAGTTGCGCGCGAAGATCCTCGGCCTCCTGGTGGCGCCGGCGACCAAGATCGCTCAGCTCTCCACGGCGCCCGCGGCGAAGCTCGCGCGCGTGGTTCAGGCCTATGCCTCAAAGAGCGAAGCGGCCTGACGCCCTTCGCACAAACTTAAACCTGGTTCGAACTGATACGCTAAGGAAACAGATCAATGGCTGACCTACAGAAGATTGTTGACGACCTCTCGAGCCTCACTGTGCTCGAAGCTGCCGAACTCGCGAAGCTCCTTGAAGAGAAGTGGGGCGTGTCCGCCGCTGCTGCCGTTGCGGTTGCCGGTCCGGCTGGTGGCGGCGCTGCCGCTGCTCCTGCTGAAGAAAAGACCGAATTCACGGTCGTTCTCGCCGCTGCCGGCGAGAAGAAGATCGAGGTCATCAAGGAAGTCCGCGCCATCACCGGCCTCGGCCTCAAGGAAGCCAAGGACCTCGTCGAAGGCGCGCCGAAGCCCGTCAAGGAAGGCGTCAACAAGGACGAAGCCGAGAAGATCAAGGCCCAGCTCGAGAAGGCTGGTGCGAAGGTTGAGCTCAAGTAATCTGTTACTTGAGCAAAATCCCCGGACAAGCGAGGCGAAGCCGAGTGCGATCCGGGGGTCTCGTTGACCAAAACGCGGTTCGGTTCCACCCGAACCGCGTTGTACACAGGAAAGTGTGCGGATTGGTGAGGTTAACCCTCGAATCTTCACGATCGTCATCCCATATCGGGACGACAGCATGAAAGCACGGTTGGCGGCGGGATCGGCGGCGTTTCTGCGCAGGCCGTTAGGAGACAGACAATTTCGGGCTTTTTCAGTCCGTGACGAGACAGTTTGGACGGGCGGGTGCGTCGAGCGCCCCGCGCGTCGTTTTGCGTTTTGAAGGTCTGGTGCGTCGATTCAGGATTTAAATCCTGGCATGGGCTTTCCAGGTTTCGGAGCGAGTCGAAATTCACCCCGGGGGCGATGGCAATCGCTCTTTGGAAGGTTCGCCCCTCACGGGCGACGAAATGAGAGGCCACGATGGCGCAGCAGACATTCACCGGTCGGAAACGCGTTCGCAAGTTCTTCGGACACATCAAGGAAGTCGCGGAGATGCCGAACCTCATTGAGGTTCAGAAGGCGTCCTACGACCAGTTTCTGATGGTCGATGAACCTGTCGGAGGCCGGCTGGACGAGGGCCTGCAGGCGGTATTCCGGTCGGTGTTTCCGATCTCGGATTTTTCCGGCACCTCCATGCTCGAATTCGTCCGCTACGAGTTCGAGCCGCCGAAATACGACGTCGACGAGTGTCGCCAGCGCGGCATGACCTATGCTGCGCCGCTGAAGGTGACGCTGCGCCTGATCGTGTTCGATATCGACGAAGAAACCGGCGCCAAGTCGGTCAAGGACATCAAGGAGCAGGACGTCTACATGGGCGATATCCCGCTCATGACCATGAATGGCACCTTCGTCGTCAACGGCACCGAGCGCGTCATCGTCTCGCAGATGCACCGTTCGCCCGGCGTATTCTTTGATCATGACAAGGGTAAGACCCACTCGTCGGGCAAGCTGCTGTTTGCCGCACGTGTGATCCCCTATCGCGGTTCCTGGCTCGATATCGAGTTCGACGCCAAGGATATCGTATTCGCGCGTATCGACCGCCGCCGCAAGATCCCCGTGACCTCGCTGATGTTCGCGCTCGGGCTCGACGGCGAAGCCATCCTCAGCACGTTCTACAAGAAGATCAGCTACAAGCGGACCAAGGACGGCTGGCGCGTGCCGTTCGACGCCACCCGTTTCCGCGGCTACAGCACGATCAACGACCTGGTCGACGCCGACACCGGCAAGGTCGTGCTCGAGGCCGGCAAGAAGCTGACGGTGCGCGGCGCGCGTCAACTCCAGGAGAAGGGCCTGAAGGCGCTTCGCCTGTCGGATGAGGAATTGGTCGGCAACTATCTGGCCGAGGATCTCGTCAACCCGAAGACCGGTGAGATCTATGCCGAGGCCGGTGAAGAGATCACCGAGAAGTCGCTGAAGGCCCTCAACGAGCAGGGCTACAAGGAACTGCCGCTGCTCGACATCGACCACGTCAATGTCGGCGCCTATATCCGCAACACGCTGCATGCCGATAAGAACATGACGCGCGAAGACGCGCTGTTCGACATCTATCGCGTGATGCGTCCCGGCGAGCCGCCGACCCTCGATTCGGCCCAGACCATGTTCCAGTCGCTGTTCTTCGACAGCGAGCGCTATGACCTGTCCGCGGTCGGCCGCGTCAAGATGAACATGCGCCTCGAGCTCGACGCCCCCGATACCCATCGCACGCTGCGCAAGGAAGACATCCTGGCGGTCATCAAGACGCTGGTCGATTTGCGCGACGGCAAGGGCGAGATCGACGACATCGATCACCTCGGCAACCGGCGCGTGCGTTCGGTCGGCGAGCTGATGGAGAACCAGTACCGCATCGGCCTGCTCCGCATGGAGCGCGCGATCAAGGAGCGCATGTCCAGCGTCGATATCGACACGGTGATGCCGCAGGACCTGATCAACGCCAAGCCGGCGGCTGCCGCGGTGCGCGAGTTCTTCGGCTCGTCGCAGTTGTCGCAGTTCATGGACCAGACCAACCCGCTGTCGGAGATCACCCACAAGCGCCGTCTGTCGGCGCTTGGACCCGGCGGTCTGACCCGCGAGCGCGCCGGCTTCGAGGTGCGCGACGTGCATCCGACGCATTACGGCCGCATCTGCCCGATCGAGACGCCGGAAGGCCCGAACATCGGACTGATCAACTCGCTCGCGACCTTTGCGCGCGTGAACAAGTACGGCTTCGTCGAAACACCCTATCGCAAGGTCAAGGACGGTCGCGTCACCGACGAGGTGGTGTATCTGTCGGCGATGGAGGAGGGGCGCTACCGCGTCGCGCAGGCCAACGTGCCGCTCGACAGCCGCGGTCGCTTCACTGAAGACCTGATCGTCTGCCGTCACGCCGGCGAAGTGCTGCCGATCACGCCGGACAAGGTCGACTACATGGACGTGTCGCCGAAGCAGCTGGTTTCGGTTGCTGCGGCCTTGATTCCGTTCCTGGAGAACGACGACGCCAACCGCGCGCTGATGGGCTCGAACATGCAGCGTCAGGCCGTGCCGCTGGTGCGGGCTGAGGCGCCGTTCGTCGGCACCGGCATGGAAGGCGTGGTCGCACGCGACTCGGGAGCTGCGATCGCGGCCCGCCGCACCGGCGTGATCGACCAGATCGACGCCACGCGTATCGTGATCCGCGCCACCGACGATCTCGACCCCACCAAGTCGGGCGTCGATATCTACCGGTTGATGAAGTACCAGCGCTCCAACCAGTCGACCTGCATCAACCAGCGTCCGCTGGTGAAGGTCGGCGACCTCGTGAGCAAGGGCGACATCATCGCCGACGGTCCCTCGACCGACCTCGGCGAACTCGCGCTCGGCCGCAACGTGCTGGTCGCGTTCATGCCGTGGAACGGCTACAACTTCGAAGACTCGATCCTGCTCTCCGAGCGGATCGTGAAGGACGACGTCTTCACCTCGATCCACATCGAGGAATTCGAGGTGATGGCCCGCGATACCAAGCTTGGTCCTGAGGAAATCACCCGCGACATTCCGAACGTTTCGGAAGAAGCGCTGAAGAACCTCGACGAAGCGGGCATCGTCTATATCGGCGCGGAAGTCCGTGCCGGCGACATCCTGGTCGGCAAGATCACGCCAAAGGGCGAAAGCCCGATGACGCCGGAAGAAAAGTTGCTGCGCGCCATCTTCGGCGAAAAGGCTTCCGACGTTCGCGATACCTCGCTCCGCGTGCCCCCGGGCGTGCAGGGCACGATCGTCGAAGTGCGCGTGTTCAACCGGCACGGCGTCGACAAGGACGAGCGCGCCCTGGCGATCGAGCGGGAAGAGATCGAACGCCTGGCCAAGGACCGCGACGACGAGCAGGCCATTCTGGACCGCAACGTCTATAGCCGTCTGGCGGAGCTCCTGGAGAACCGCCAGGGCATCGCCGGCCCGAAGGGCTTCAAGAAGGACACCAAGATCACGCGCGCCGTGCTCGACGAGCATCCGCGGTCGCAGTGGTGGATGTTCGCATCCCCCAACGACAAGCTGATGGCCGAAATCGAGGCGATGCGGAAGCAGTACGACGAATTGAAGAAGGGCCTTGAACAGCGCTTCCTCGACAAGGTCGAGAAGCTGCAACGCGGCGACGAATTGCCGCCCGGCGTGATGAAGATGGTCAAGGTCTTCGTCGCGGTGAAGCGCAAGATTCAGCCCGGCGACAAGATGGCGGGCCGTCACGGCAACAAGGGCGTGGTGTCGAAGATCGTTCCGATCGAGGACATGCCGTTCCTTGAAGACGGGACGCATGCCGACATCGTGCTCAATCCGCTCGGCGTGCCGAGCCGTATGAACGTCGGTCAGATCCTTGAAACCCATCTCGGCTGGGCCTGCGCCGGCCTCGGCAAGCGCATCGGCCAGACCGTCGATGCCTACCTTGCCTCCGCCAAGCAGGACACCAAGCCGCTGAAGGAGACCTTGAAGAAGATCTACGGCGACGACGAAACCATCAAGTCGCTGAACGACAGCGAGTTGATGGAGCTTGGCCGCAACCTGAGCCACGGTGTGCCGATCGCGACGCCGGTGTTCGACGGTGCCAAGGAAGCCGACATCGAGGAGATGCTGAAGCTTGCAGGTCTCGACGCATCCGGTCAATCGACCGTTTACGACGGCCGGACCGGCGATGCCTTCGATCGCAAGGTGACGGTCGGGTATATCTATATGCTCAAGCTGCACCACCTCGTGGACGACAAGATCCACGCGCGTTCGATCGGACCGTATTCGCTCGTTACCCAGCAACCGCTGGGCGGCAAGGCGCAGTTCGGTGGCCAGCGTTTCGGCGAAATGGAAGTGTGGGCGCTCGAAGCTTACGGCGCAGCGTACACGCTCCAGGAGATGCTGACTGTGAAGTCGGACGACGTCGCTGGCCGTACCAAGGTGTACGAGGCGATCGTGCGTGGCGACGACACGTTCGAAGCGGGTATTCCGGAATCGTTCAACGTGCTGGTCAAGGAAATGCGTTCGCTCGGCCTCAATGTCGATCTGCACAATTCCAAGATCACCGGGCCGGCGCCGACGACGACGACATCCGAGGCGGCAGAGTAACTCAAGGCGACTACCCGGCCTCGTGCCGGGTATCCGCGCTTTGCTCGGGCGTTGGGCAAAGCGCGTAGCTGCAAAATTTTCGAATTTGCTGCCGGCGGCGACCGGCACGCGAGGAGAAGACCATGAACCAAGAAGTAATGAATCTTTTCAATCCGACGACGCCGGCCCAGGTCTTCGACCAGATCCGGATTTCAATCGCGTCCCCGGAGAAGATTTTGTCGTGGTCCTACGGCGAAATCAAGAAGCCGGAGACCATCAACTACCGTACCTTCAAGCCCGAGCGCGACGGCTTGTTCTGCGCGCGCATCTTCGGGCCGATCAAGGATTACGAGTGCTTGTGCGGCAAGTACAAGCGCATGAAGTACAAGGGCATCATCTGCGAGAAGTGCTCGGTCGAAGTGACGCTGTCGAGGGTCCGGCGCGAGCGCATGGGCCATATCGAACTGGCTGCGCCCGTCGCTCACATCTGGTTCCTGAAGTCGCTGCCGTCGCGCATCGGCCTTCTGCTCGACATGACGCTGAAGGATCTCGAGCGGATTCTGTATTTCGAATATTACGTCGTGCTCGAGCCCGGCCTGACCGCGCTCAAGGACCGTCAGCTGCTGTCGGAAGACGAGTACCTGAAGGCGCAGGACGAATATGGCCAGGACAGCTTCACCGCCATGATCGGCGCCGAGGCGATCCGCGAATTGCTGAAGGGACTTGAGCTCGAAAAGCTCGAGGCGTCCCTGCGTGCGGAGATGCAGGAGACCGAATCCGACATCAAGCACAAGAAGCTCGCCAAGCGTCTGAAGATCGTCGAGGCCTTCCGCTATTCCGGCAACAAGCCGGAATGGATGATCCTCACCGTGGTGCCGGTGATTCCGCCGGACCTGCGTCCGCTGGTGCCGCTCGACGGCGGCCGCTTCGCGACCTCGGATCTCAACGATCTCTACCGCCGTGTCATCAACCGCAACAATCGTTTGAAGCGGTTGATGGAGCTGCGTGCGCCCGACATCATCATCCGCAACGAAAAGCGCATGCTGCAGGAGGCCGTCGACGCATTGTTCGACAACGGCCGCCGCGGCCGCGTCATCACCGGCGCCAACAAGCGCCCGCTGAAGTCGCTGGCCGACATGCTGAAGGGCAAGCAGGGCCGCTTCCGGCAGAACCTGCTCGGCAAGCGCGTCGACTATTCCGGCCGTTCGGTGATCGTGGTCGGTCCCGAGCTGCGGCTGCATCAGTGCGGGCTGCCGAAGAAGATGGCGCTCGAACTGTTCAAGCCGTTCATCTATTCGCGGCTCGACGCCAAGGGTCTGTCCACCACGGTGAAGCAGGCGAAGAAGCTGGTCGAGAAGGAGCGTCCCGAGGTCTGGGATATTCTTGACGAGGTGATCCGCGAGCATCCCGTGTTGCTGAACCGCGCGCCGACGCTGCACCGCCTGGGCATTCAGGCGTTCGAGCCGGTGCTGATCGAAGGCAAGGCGATCCAGCTGCATCCGCTGGTCTGCGCGGCGTTCAACGCCGACTTCGACGGCGACCAGATGGCCGTGCACGTTCCGCTGTCGCTGGAAGCGCAGCTCGAAGCGCGCGTGCTGATGATGTCGACCAACAACATCCTGCATCCGGCCAACGGTCAGCCGATCATTGTGCCGTCGCAGGACATCGTGCTCGGTCTTTATTATCTCTCGATCATCCGCGAAGGCCTGCCGGGCGAAGGCAAGATCTTCGGCGACATGGCCGAGCTCGAGCATGCGCTGCATTCGAAGGTCATCCACCTCCACACCAAGATCAAGTATCGCTGGGAGGGTGTGGACGACGAGGGCAAGACGACCAAGCGCTGGATCGAAACCACCGCCGGCCGGGTGATGCTCGGCAACGTTCTGCCGAAGTCGCCGAAGATCTCGTTCGACATCATCAACAAGCTGATGACCAAGCGCGAAATCTCCGGCGTGATCGATCAGGTCTATCGTCACTGCGGTCAGAAGGAGACGGTGATCTTCTGCGACCGGATCATGGCGCTCGGCTTCTACAATGCGTTCAAGGCCGGCATCTCGTTCGGCAAGGACGACATGGTGGTGCCGCACGGCAAGTGGAAGATCGTCGATACGACCCGTACGCTCGCGAAGGATTTCGAGCAGCAGTACAATGACGGTCTGATTACCCACGGCGAGAAGTACAACAAGGTGGTCGATGCCTGGTCGAAGGCGACAGAAGAAATCGCCAAGGAGATGATGAAGGAAATCTCCTCGACCAAGAAGTCCGCCAAGGGCGTCGAGGCCGAGATCAACTCGATCTACATGATGGCGCATTCGGGTGCGCGCGGTTCGCCGGCGCAGATGCGTCAGCTTGCCGGCATGCGCGGCCTGATGGCCAAGCCGTCGGGCGAGATCATCGAGACGCCGATCATTTCCAACTTCAAGGAAGGTCTGTCGGTTCTCGAGTACTTCAACTCGACCCACGGCGCCCGCAAGGGTCTGGCCGACACCGCGTTGAAGACCGCAAACTCGGGTTACCTGACGCGTCGTCTGGTTGACGTGGCGCAGGACTGCATCATCACGCAGGACGATTGCGGTACCAAGCTCGGCATCAAGATGCGCGCCATCATCGATGCCGGTACGGTCGTGGCGTCGCTGGCTTCCCGCATTCTCGGCCGCGTCGCGGGCGAGGATCTGCGCGATCCCGCGTCCAACAAGGTCGTGGTCAAGCGCGGCACGCTGATGGAGGAGTCGCATGTCGACGCCATCCAGCAGGCCGGCATCCAGGAAGTGAAGATCCGCTCGGCACTGACCTGCGAGCTCGTCAACGGCATCTGCGGCAAGTGCTACGGCCGCGATCTTGCCCGCGGTACCCCGGTCAATCACGGCGAGGCTGTCGGCGTCATCGCCGCGCAGTCGATCGGTGAGCCCGGCACGCAGTTGACGATGCGTACCTTCCACATCGGCGGTGCGGCGCAGATCAACGAGCAGTCGTTCGTCGAGTCGAACTTCGAAGGCAAGGTGACGATCAGGAACAAGGCGATCGCCAAGAACAGCGATGGTCATCTGGCCGCGATGGTTCGCAACATGGTCGTTGCGATCACCGATGCCGACGGCACCGAGCGTGCGACGCATCGCATTCAGTACGGCGCGCGCATGCACGTCGACGACGGCGATATGATCAAGCGCGGCCAGCGCATTGCGGAATGGGATCCGTATTCACGGCCCATTCTGACCGAGGTCGAGGGCACGATCGGGTTCGAGGATCTGGTCGAGGGGCAGTCGATCTCGGAAACGCTCGACGAATTGACCGGTATCGCCAAGCGTGTCGTCATCGACTGGCGTTCGACGCGGGGCGGCGCTGATCTGCGTCCGGCCATCGTCGTCAAGGGCAAGGATGGCAAGGTCCTCAAGCTCGCGCGCGGCGGCGACGCCCGCTACATGCTGTCGGTAGACGCCATCCTTTCGGTCGACGTCGGCGCGAAGGTCAAGCCCGGCGACATCCTGGCGCGTATCTCGACCGAGAGCGCCAAGACCCGCGACATCACCGGCGGTCTGCCGCGTGTTGCGGAATTGTTCGAGGCTCGCAAGCCGAAGGATGCGGCGATCATCGCGGAAATCGCGGGCACGATCCGCTTCGGCCGCGACTACAAGAACAAGCGCCGCATCTCGATCGAGCCGGTCGACAAGAATGAGGAGACCCGCGAATACCTCATTCCGAAGGGCAAGCACATCCATCTGCAGGACGGCGACGTCGTCGAAAAGGGCGACTTCATCGTCGAAGGCAATCCGGCACCGCACGACATCCTGGCGATCAAGGGCATCGAGGAACTCGCCGCCTATCTGGTCAACGAAATCCAGGAGGTCTACCGGCTGCAGGGCGTGCTCATCAACGACAAGCACATCGAGGTGATTGTCCGTCAGATGCTGCAGAAGGTGGAGGTCACCGACCAGGGCGAGACCGACATGATCTCGGGCGAGCAGGTCGACAAGATCGAGTTCGACGTGCTCAACGCCAAGGCCAAGGAAGAGGGCAAGAAGGTCGCGACGGGAACGCCGGTGCTGCTCGGCATCACCAAGGCGAGCCTGCAAACCCGCTCGTTCTTCTCGGCGGCCTCGTTCCAGGAGACCACCCGTGTGCTCACCGAGGCCGCCGTCAACGGCAAGGTGGACCCGCTGGAAGGCCTCAAGGAGAACGTCATCGTCGGCCGGCTGATCCCGGCGGGTACCGGTGCGTCGATGGCCAAGATCCGCGAAGTCGCGGTCAAGCGCGACAAGCTGATTCTCGACGAGCGCGAGAAGCAGGCCACGATCGTTCCTGCGGCGCCGGAAGTCGAACCTTTGGCGCTCCCGCCGGCGGAATAAAGCGACGCGGGATTTACGATGTTAAGAAAAAAGGCCGGCGAAAGTCGGCCTTTTTGCCATCTGCCTAAGTTTTTGGCAGGCTTTCCCTGGTTTGTTCATCTTTCCTTCAGAGTAAAAAGCGCTTTTGCTAAGGGGACTTAGTCCGGATGCGCAGGAGTGACGCGGCCGGAAATCACGGAACACACATGCTGGATCTTGCAATCGTTGGCGGTGGCCCCGGCGGCCTGATGAGTGCCTGGTATCTGAAAAAGAAGCTGGGCGCGCTTTGCCGCGTCACGATTTTCGAAGCCTCGGACCGCCTCGGCGGCAAGATCATGACGCGCAAGTTCGATTCGGCGCCCGCGATGTACGAGGCCGGCGTCGCCGAGATCTACGATTACTCGATGACGGGTCCCGATCCGCTGCGCGAACTGATCCAGCATTTCGGTTTGCAAACCATTCCGATGGACGCCGAACAGGTTCAGCTCGACGGCGAACTCCTGCACGACGTCGCGGGCATGCGCCGCAAATACGGTGCGAAGACCGCCGACGCCATCGAGGCGTTTCGCAAGCGCTGCACGGAAATGGTCTCGCCGATCGAATATTACGAAGGCGTCGGCGCTCACGACAACGAGCATCCCTGGGCCTACATCACCGCGGAAGAACTGCTCGACCGTGAAGTCGAGGACCCGACCGCCAAGCGCTTCTTCAGGGTGATGGCGCGGTCCGATCTCGCCACCGAGACTCTACAACACCAATGGGCTGAATGCGCTGAAGAACTTCGTGATGGATGTCGACGGCTATATCGGCCTGTATTCGATTCAGAACGGCAATGAGCAGTTGATCGAGTGCCTGCAGTCCGAGGTCGACGCCGACATTCATCTCAATCACCGGGTTCTTAAGGTCGGCAAGACCGAAGCTGGCCGCTATCAGCTCAACATGATGAACGGCAAGGGGCCGGAGACTCGGGATTTCGATCTCGTGCTGATGTGCCTGCCGCACTCCTGGCTCGCGACCATGGGCTGGGACGGCGAGCAATTGCGCAAGTCGATGGTCAAGCACGTCGCTTATTTCGATCGGCCCGCGCATTATCTGCGGGTCTCGATCCTGTTCGACACTCCGTTCTGGGGCGAGAAAATCCCGGGCGCGTGGTTCATGTCGGAAGCGTTCGGCGGTTGCTGCGTTTACAACGAGGGTGCGCGTCACGACATCGGCAAGCACGGCGTGTTGAACTGGCTGATCCCCGGTTCTGACGCGCTGGCCTTCGCCAACCTTAGCGATCAGGAATTGATCGACGCCGCGTTGAAATCGCTGCCGGCTTCGTTTGGCGACGCACGCGCGCATTTCGTGGAGGGCAAGACGCACCGCTGGCTGTCCTCGGTGAACGCGCTTCCGGGCGGCATGCCGACACGCGATGTCATGACCAATCACCGGCCGGAGCCCAAGGAACATCCCGGCATTGTCGTGGTCGGGGATTATCTGTTCGATTCGACCCTGAATGGGTTGCTGGATTCCTCGGATGCCGCCACCGACATTATCCTCACCGAAATGATGCGGCTGCGCCGGGCGCGAGGTGAGGGGGCCGCGCCCGCATCCGACAAGATCGATCGCGACTACTTCGACAATTACCGCGGCCTCGGTCCCTACGGTGAGGCCTGGAGCCGGTTTACCGACCCGGCCTACCTGACCGACATGATCAGGATCGTCTGGAACAGGGCCAACGGATACAAGTTGCTGGTCGCTGGGTCGGCGAGCGGCGAACTGGTGGGAGCATTGCGCGCGCGCGGAATCGATGCCTGGGGCATCGAGAACAACCGCGCGATTCACGCCCGGACGCCGAAGGCGCTGAAGAAGTTCAACAAGCTCGGTTCGATCGTGGACATGCCGTTCAAGGACGATGAATTCGACTTCGTGTTCGAAACCAGCCTGTGCCATGTCTCGGAAAAGCAGGTCGCCCGTGCGGTCCGCGAGTTGAATCGTGTCGTGAAGTCGGGCGTCGTATTCGGGTCGGTGACGTCGGATATGGCGCCGGCGCTGATCGACCGCTACGACCTGCTGCGCGGGGTCAGGAAACTCGGCACCTGGTGGGAATGGTCCGAGTTGTTCTTCGGCAACGGCTTCGACCTGTCGATGCACCGGCGCGATTGCACGGATGCGCTCTGGGCGGCGACGCTGGCTGCCAACAAGGGGCCGGGCCAGTGGTATGCGGACTCCGACAGCCTGCGCTATTCGTTCTTCGACAAGGTCGAAGCCGACGATTAGGGACATCGTGTTCCGCCAATTATTTTGCTGAATGGACGTCGATCGCATAGGATTGATGCGGTGGCGTCTCGTCCACCTCCCTTGATTTTACGGTCACGCCGGCCGTGCAGTATCGGTTGGATCCATGGCGCCCAAGCCTCCATCGCCAGATGACGCGACCGACGCTGCCGCGGATGATCCGTTGGCGCTCGGCAAGAAACCGGCCGCGGGCGTCGGCGGCGCCGATCGCACCGCCGCCGGCAAGGCGCCCCCGTCATCTCCGTCCGACGATGAGGACGAGGATGACGGCGATCAGGACGAACTCGAGCTTGATGATGACGAGGACGATGAGGACCTCGTCGTATTCACGGCAAAGGAAGCCGCCGGCGCGCTTGCGACCGTTTATCGCTTCGTCAAGCCGTTCCTGGGGAACTACAAGAAAGCCCTGGCATGCGTCAGCTTCGGCGTGCTGGTCGAGACGCTGTTCAACGTCTTCATGCCGTTGAGCCTGAAATTCCTGATCGACGAGGCGCTCGGCGAAGAGGATTTCGAAGCGCTGATGCGGATCCTGTCGGTGCTGGCGGTCGCGGGAATCTTCACCTCGATCGTCGCGGTCTGGTACGAACGATGGGATGCCAGGCTCGCGGCATCGGTGATCTCGGATGTCCGGCTGCGGCTGTTCGAGCATGTCCAGAGTTTGCCCGCCGCCTATTTCGGGCGCACCCGGCGCGGCGAGATTCTGTCGCGTTTTTCCATCGATCTCTCGGCCTTTGAAGGCGCGATCAAGACCTTCGCGAACAGCGCAGCATTGCCGGTGCTGGAATTGATCGCCGGTATTATCCTGATGTTGTTCCTGAACTGGCAACTTGCCGCGGTGGCGCTGCTGGTGTTCCCGATCACGCTGATCGGGCCGCGGATCCTGACGCCGAAGGCGGTGCAGGCCAATTACGAGCAGAAGCTCAACGAGTCGTCGCTGCTCGGCACGGTGCAGGAGAACATCGCGGCGCAGGCCGTAATTAAGGCCTTCAACCTGCAACGGCGCACGCTCGGCTGGTTCACGATGCGCAATGACGATGCGCGCCGGAAAATCGCCTCCGCGACCTTCCTGTCGACCATGGTCGAGCGCACGGTAACGATCTCGGTATTGTTGCTGCACCTCGTGGTGCTTGCGCTGGGTGCCTATCTCGCCACCAAAGGCCAGATCACCATCGGAACGTTCGTGACGTTCGAAAGTGCCTTCTGGGAGGTGTCCTACAACATCGCCCACATCATGCATTTCATTCCGGTGTCGATTCAGTCGGCGGCGGCCGTGCGCCACATCGAGGACCTGCTGAACGAACCGACCCGTGGCGCCGATCGCCCGGGGGCGCCCGATCTGCCGCGCATCACCAACGACATCACCTTTGATCGTGTCACCTTCCAATATGAAGGCAGCCAGACCCCGGTGCTCGACAATTTCAGCCTCAAGCTCAATGTCGGCAAGACCATCGCCGTCGTCGGCCCGAGCGGTTCGGGCAAGAGCACGCTGCTCAATTTGATTCTTCGCCTCTACGTGCCGGATGAAGGGCGCGTAACCATCGACGGCGTGGATATCCGAAAGGTCACCCGCGAGTCGCTGCTCAGGAGCATGGCGGTGGTGTTCCAGGAAAATATGCTGTTCAACATGTCGATCCGCGAGAATATCCGGCTCGGCAAGGAGGGCGCGACCGACCAGGAGGTCGAGCAGGCGGCGCGCAAGGCGGAAATCCACCGCTACATTATGAGCCTTCCGCAGAAGTACGACACTCCGGTCGGTGAACGCGGCGATACGCTGTCGGGCGGCCAGCGCCAGCGCATCGCGATCGCGCGCGCGATCGTCCGCAATCCATCGATCCTGCTGCTGGACGAGGCGACGTCGGCGCTCGACCAGACTACCGAAGCCGCGATCAACCGCACGCTGCTCAAAGTCGCGAAGAATCGCACCATGATCTTCTCAACCCATCGCCTGACCTCGGTGGTGGAGATGGACGAAATCATCGTGATATCGGGCGGCCGAGCGATCGAGCGCGGCTCGCACGCCGAGCTGCTCGCCGCCAACGGCGTCTATCGAAAGCTCTGGGACGACCAGAGCCGCACGCCGCACTTGAAGTCCGATCAAGCCGACGACGACAACGACGAGTGAGCGCGCAGTTCCGGCGCGGCCGCGAGCCGGTTTCGTATCCGCCGCAGCAGGCCTTCGCCGAACCAGGCCAGGAAACGCGCCCAGCGCTGCGCGCTCCAATAGAATTCGCGTTCGATCGATAGCGCGCGGAAGTTCACGGCTTTCGCCGCCGACCAGGCGTCGCAGTCACGTTTGACCGGATCTTGGTAGTACGCTGCGATCTTGTCAGCATCCATGCCGTCGGTCGCAAGCCACGCCGGGATATGGACGTTGCACAGGCGCTCGACATCGGTGAACACCTTGTCGGTTCCGGTGCCCGTGACCGGGCAGGTGGTCTCGAAGGCATCGCCGGCCAACACGACGCCGGGCTGGAGATAATTGGTGCTGACTGCAAGGTCGGCGGGCCGCACCTTGATGTCCCCGCGAATTTCGAATTCGCCGACGATTCGGCGCAGCCGCGGCAGCGACGCATTCAACGTCTCGACCGGCGCCCTGCGAAACTGCCGGATCCAGAGGTCGTCCGGCTCGCGATAGCTGAACAGGTTGGCGCGCATCCGGTTTTCGATCGGGAATAGCGTCAGATACGGAATGAGGTCGCTCGGCCGCTCGGAGAAATAGGTGAGCGCGGGAAAGTCGAAGGCGGGGCGACCGACCGGGGCGACGTCGAATCCGAGTGAGATGGAGTGACAGGCGCTGACGATCTGCCGCTCGATCCCAAGGCTGCGGCGCAGGCCGACGTTCAACCCGTTGGCCATCACCACCAGCCGGGCGGAGATCGTTTCGCCGTCGGCCAGCGTCAATTTCTGCCGTTCGGCGCTGGTCGCAACGGCGGTAACTTTCGCATACAGGCGTTCAACGCCAGGCGGAATCTCGGCGCGGATCGCGTTGACGAGCGAATCGTACATCAGGCCAAATTGCTGGCTCGGCCGTTTGTCGAGCAGGTAGCCGAATCGGGCGATCCAGTTCTCACCGTCATGAGTCGCCGATTCGAGCACCGATTCGGCGATTCCGGTCCTACGGAAGCGTTCGATTTGCTCCTCGCCGCTGATTTTTTCGACTCGAAAGTCGGGCGGATAGACTGGATGTGGATCGATCACGATAGCGGCGATGCCGGCGCGTCCGAGCATCGCGGCCGCGGTTGAGCCGGCGAGGCCGCCCCCGATGATCGCAATGTCGGTGTATTTCATGGCGAATTCCCGCGTGCGAGCACCTATGATTGCGCCACGAAAGGCAAATAAACCTTTAGCTTCAGCGCCGATGCTCCATTATTGGTCCCCGAGGGCATAATATCCGGGTAAAATCGAAAATCGGCGGTGATGCTGCGATGCGAAATGCGCTTCCGATCCCTCGTTCGGGACGCGGCAAAGGGCTCGATTTTGCAAGAGCCAGAGGCGCTTCTCGGTTGTCGTTTCATCTTGACTTGCCTATCGGGCGTAGATACAACCCGCCCACTTAACGACAGGCGGTGAGTGACGCCAGAGTCGGAACGGATCACCCCTTCAAGTCTCATCGGGCCAAAACCCAGGGGAGGCGAAGCGGGCACCAACCTCGACGAATGCCGCTCAAACGCTGTCGATTATAGCTAGGCAATGCCAGGACGATCTTCGTTCTCTCGAGCAAGTTCTCTTGAGATTGATTTCGGGTGCATGACCTCGGTGTCAGACGGAGCGGCGTAAGCCGGTTGGTCGAGATCGCGGTCCTCTGTGGCGTCGAAGCGCTTTCCGCTCAGCAATGAGAGGTTGGCGCGATTTCGCTTTGCGCGGTTAATCGCCGCGTTGGGCGATCGAGTGGGACGATTGGTCCCGACAGGAATTTGCGGAGCCGATGTTCGGTTTCGCGTGCAGTAGAGGGTGAAGGCTGACATGCCGACGATCAACCAGCTGATCGCAGCTCCGCGGACGGTGCAGAAGTCGCGCAAGAAGGTGCCGGCGCTGCAGCAGTCGCCGCAGAAGCGCGGTGTTTGCACGCGCGTTTACACCACGACCCCGAAGAAGCCGAACTCGGCGCTTCGTAAGGTTGCCAAGGTGCGCCTGACCAATGGCTTCGAGGTGATTGGTTACATTCCGGGTGAGGGTCACAACCTTCAGGAGCACTCGGTGGTCATGATCCGCGGCGGCCGCGTCAAGGACTTGCCCGGCGTGCGCTACCACATTCTCCGCGGCGTCCTCGATACCCAGGGCGTCAAGAACCGTAAGCAGCGCCGTTCGAAGTACGGCGCGAAGCGTCCGAAATAATCGGGAACAGACCAGATGTCTCGCCGCCATTCTGCTGAAAAGCGTGAAGTGCTTCCGGATCCGAAGTTCGGAAACATCGTCATTACAAAGTTCATGAACTCGGTGATGTACGCCGGGAAGAAGTCGGTCGCCGAAGGTATCGTCTACGGCGCGCTTGAGATGATCGAAGCCAAGACCAAGCAGGGTCCGCTGCCGATTTTCGAGCAGGCGCTGGAAAACGTGATGCCGACGATCGAAGTGCGTTCGCGTCGCGTCGGCGGTGCCACCTACCAGGTGCCGGTCGAGGTGCGTTCGGTGCGCCGGCAGGCTCTCGGGATTCGCTGGCTGATTTCAGCGGCGCGCGAGCGCAATGAAAAGACGATGACGGAGCGGCTTTCGGCCGAGCTCCTCGATGCGTCGAACGGGCGTGGGAACGCCGTCAAGAAGCGTGAAGACGTGCACCGTATGGCGGAAGCCAACCGCGCCTTCTCGCACTATCGCTGGTAACGGCGAATCATTGGAATTCTGAGGAAAAACCATGCCCCGCGTTCATGCCATAGAGGACTACCGCAACTTCGGTATCATGGCGCATATCGATGCCGGCAAGACCACGACTACCGAGCGCATCCTTTTTTATACCGGCAAGAGCCACAAGATCGGCGAAGTGCACGAAGGTGCCGCGACGATGGACTGGATGGAGCAGGAGCAGGAGCGCGGCATCACGATCACGTCGGCTGCGACCACGGCGTTCTGGAGCGGCAAGCGGCTCAACATCATCGACACTCCCGGCCACGTCGACTTCACCATCGAAGTCGAGCGTTCGCTGCGTGTGCTCGACGGTGCAGTGTGCGTGCTTGATTCCAACCAGGGCGTTGAGCCGCAGACGGAAACCGTCTGGCGCCAGGGCGATAAGTACCATGTTCCGCGCATCGTGTTCGCCAACAAGATGGATAAGACCGGCGCCGATTTCTATAAATGCATGGACGATATCGTTGAACGCCTCGGTGCGAAGCCGATTGCCATTCAGCTCCCGATCGGCTCCGAGAACAACTTCAAGGGCTTGATCGATCTCGTTCGCATGAAGGGCGTCGTCTGGGACGACGAGACGCTCGGTGCGAGCTACAAGGATATCGAGATTCCCGAGGATCTCGTCGAGAAGGCCAAGGAATATCGCGAAAAGATGGTCGAAGCGGCCGTCGAGCTCGATGACGAGGCCATGGCTGCCTATCTCGATGGCAAGGAGCCGGAGATAGCGACGTTGAAGCGGCTGATCCGCAAGGCGGTGCTGACGGGTGCGTTTTATCCGGTGCTGTGCGGATCGGCCTTCAAGAACAAGGGTGTACAGCCGCTGCTTGACGCAGTGGTCGACTATCTGCCGTCTCCGCTCGACGTGCCCGCCATCAAGGGTGTCGACGATAGGGGCAATGAAGTCATCCGCCACGCCGACGACAAGGAGCCGCTGTCGCTGCTCGCGTTCAAGATCATGGACGACCCGTTCGTCGGTACCATCACATTCTGCCGCATCTATTCCGGCGTTCTGACCAGCGGCACCGGTGTGGTCAATTCGACCCGCGAGAAGAAAGAGCGTATCGGCCGCATGCTACTGATGCATGCGAACAACCGCGAAGACATCAAGGAAGCCTTTGCAGGCGACATCGTCGCGCTGGCCGGCCTGAAGGAAGCTCGCACGGGCGATACGCTGTGCGATCCGAACAACCAGGTGATTCTGGAAAAGATGGAATTCCCGGAGCCGGTCATCGAAATCGCGATCGAGCCGAAGTCGAAAGCCGACCAGGAAAAGCTCGGCATCGCCCTGGCGAAGCTCGCGGCGGAAGATCCGTCGTTCCGGGTTTCGACCGACATCGAGTCCGGCCAGACCATCCTCAAGGGGATGGGCGAACTGCATCTCGACATCAAGGTCGACATTCTGCGCCGCACGTACAAGGTCGATGCCAACATCGGCGCGCCGCAGGTGGCGTTCCGTGAACGCGTCACCAAGCGCGCCGAGGTCAAGTACACGCACAAGAAGCAGACCGGTGGTACCGGTCAGTTCGCCGAAGTATCGATCGTGGTCGAGCCGAACGAGCCCGGCAAGGGCTATGAATTCGAATCCAAGATCGTCGGCGGTGCGGTGCCGAAGGAATACATCCCCGGCGTTGAAAAGGGCCTCAACAGCGTGATGGGCTCGGGCGTGGTCGCCGGCTTCCCGGTGGTGGACGTCAAGGTTCAGCTGGTGGACGGTAAGTTCCATGACGTCAACTCGTCGGCGCTGGCGTTCGAAATCGCATCGCGCGCGGCGTTCCGCGAAGCGCTGCAAAAGGGCAAGTCGGTCTTGCTCGAGCCGATCATGAAGGTCGAAGTGGTGACCCCGGAAGACTACACCGGCTCGGTCATCGGCGACTTGAACTCGCGGCGCGGGCAGATCCAGGGTCAAGACATGCGCGGCAATGCCAACGTCATCAATGCGATGGTGCCGCTCATGAACATGTTCGGTTACGTGAATAACCTGCGCTCGATGAGCCAGGGCCGCGCAACCTTCACGATGCAATTCGATCACTACGCCGAAGCGCCGGCTAACGTGTCGGCAGAAGTCCAGAAGAAGTTTGCCTGATTGTCGTTAGCGACAACTAACGACTGAACGGAGAGTCAAATGGCCAAAGCAAAGTTTGAACGTAATAAGCCGCATTGTAACATCGGGACGATCGGTCACGTCGACCATGGCAAGACGTCGCTGACGGCGGCGATCACCAAGGTGTTGGCGGAAACCGGCGGTGCGACGTTCACTGCCTACGACCAGATCGACAAGGCGCCGGAAGAAAAGGCGCGCGGCATCACGATTTCGACCGCTCACGTCGAATATGAAACGACCAACCGCCATTACGCTCACGTCGACTGCCCCGGCCACGCCGACTATGTGAAAAACATGATCACGGGCGCTGCGCAGATGGACGGCGCGATTCTGGTTGTGTCTGCCGCTGACGGTCCGATGCCGCAGACCCGCGAGCACATCCTGCTCGCCCGTCAAGTCGGCGTCCCCGCGCTGGTCGTGTTCCTGAACAAGTGCGACATGGTCGACGATCCGGAATTGCTCGAGCTCGTCGAGCTCGAGGTTCGCGAACTTTTGTCGAAGTACGATTTCCCGGGCGACAAGATTCCGATCGTCAAGGGTTCGGCGCTTGCCACTCTTGAAGACACGGACAAGAAGCTCGGCCACGACGCCATTCTCGAACTGATGAAGAGTGTCGACGAATACATTCCGCAGCCGGAGCGTCCGATTGACCAGCCGTTCCTGATGCCGGTGGAAGACGTGTTCTCGATCTCGGGCCGCGGCACCGTGGTGACCGGGCGCGTCGAGCGCGGCGTCGTCAAGGTTGGCGAGGAAATCGAAATCGTCGGCTTGCGCGCGACGCAGAAGACCATCGTCACCGGCGTTGAAATGTTCCGCAAGCTGCTCGATCAGGGCCAGGCTGGCGACAACATCGGCGCGCTGCTGCGCGGCACCAAGCGCGAGGAAGTCGAGCGCGGTCAAGTGCTGTGCAAACCCGGTTCGGTTAAGCCGCACACCAAGTTCAAGGCAGAGGCTTACATCCTGACCAAGGAAGAGGGCGGTCGTCACACTCCGTTCTTCACCAATTATCGGCCGCAGTTCTACTTCCGCACCACGGACGTGACTGGTGTCGTGCATCTGCCCGAAGGCACCGAGATGGTGATGCCGGGCGACAACATCGCGATGGAAGTGCACCTGATCGTTCCGATCGCGATGGAAGAAAAGCTTCGTTTCGCGATCCGCGAAGGTGGCCGCACCGTCGGCGCCGGCGTGGTTGCCGCGATCATCGAGTAAGCAAGCGAATAGCGAGTAGCGAGTAGCGAGAGGGACCTGGTCCATTCGCTATTCGCTGTTCAACACTCACCGAAGAAAGACAACGGCAAATGAACGGCCAGAATATTCGCATCCGTCTCAAGGCGTTCGACCATCGTATCCTCGATACGTCGACGCGTGAGATCGTGAACACGGCGAAACGAACCGGTGCTCAGGTCCGCGGACCCATTCCGCTGCCGACGCGCATCGAGAAGTTCACCGTCAACCGTTCGCCGCATGTCGACAAGAAGAGCCGCGAACAATTCGAGATGCGCACCCACAAGCGTCTTCTCGACATTGTCGATCCGACCCCGCAGACCGTCGATGCCCTTATGAAGCTCGACTTGGCTGCCGGTGTCGACGTCGAAATCAAGCTCTAAGTTTTTAGGTCCCGTCCGAAGTTAGCGGACAGAAAGAACAGGAAGCACGCCGATGCGCTCCGGAGTGATCGCACAAAAGGTCGGGATGACACGGGTCTTTACAGAGGCCGGTGAACATATCCCTGTGACCGTGCTGAAGCTGGGCAATTGCCAGGTGCTGGGTCACCGAACGACCGAGAAGAACGGTTATGTTGCGTTGCAGCTCGGCTCGGGCATCCGCAAGACGGTCTATTTGCCTAAGGCGGAACGCGGCCAGTTCGCGGTCGCCAAGGTTGAGCCCAAGCGCAAAGTCACCGAGTTTCGCGTGTCGGAAGACGCGCTGATCCCGGTTGGCGCCGAGATTCAGGCCGACCATTTCGTGGTCGGGCAATTCGTCGATGTCACCGGCACCTCCGTAGGTAAGGGATTTGCCGGCGGCATGAAGCGCTGGAATTTCGGCGGTCTGCGCGCCACGCACGGTGTTTCCGTTTCGCACCGTTCGATCGGTTCGACCGGCGGCCGGCAGGACCCGGGCAAGACCTTCAAGAACAAGAAGATGCCTGGCCACATGGGTGTCGATCGTATCACCACGCTCAATCTGCGTGTAGTGCAGACCGACGTCGCGCGCGGCCTGATCCTCGTCGAAGGCGCCGTTCCTGGCTCCAAGGGCGGATGGATCTCGGTGCGTGACGCCGTCAAGAAGCCATTGCCGAAGGAGGCTCCCAAGCCCGGCAAGTTCAAGGTCGCCGGCGGCGAGCAGGCTGCGGATGCGCCCGCCCAGCAGGAGGGCGTGTGAGATGGAATTGAAAGTCACCACCCTTGAAGGCAAGGACGCCGGTTCGGTCCAGCTGTCGGACGAGATTTTCGGTCTCGAGCCGCGCAAGGACATCCTCCAGCGTTGCGTGCAGTGGCAGCTCAACAAGCGGCAGGCCGGCACCCACAAGACGCAAGGTCGCGCGGATGTCTGGCGCACCGGCAAGAAGATGTACAAGCAGAAAGGCACCGGCGGTGCCCGTCACGGCTCGGCCCGCGTGCCGCAGTTCCGCGGCGGCGGCCGTGCTTTCGGTCCGGTAGTTCGCTCGCATGCGACCGACCTGCCGAAGAAGGTGCGTGCGCTGGCGCTCAAGCATGCGTTGTCGGCCAAGGCCAAGGACGGCGGCTTGATCGTGATTGACAGTGCCCAGGTCAAGGATGCCAAGACCAAGGCTCTGGTCGGACATTTTTCAGGCCTCGGCCTGACCAATGCACTGATCATCGACGGTGCCGAGTTGCATAACGGTTTCGCGATGGCGGCCCGCAACATCCCGAACATCGACGTGCTGCCGATCCAGGGCATCAACGTCTATGACATTCTGCGCCGTCAGAAGCTGGTGCTGACCAAGGCGGCACTCGATGCGTTGGAGGCGCGCTTCAAATGAAGAATATCGATCCGCGCTATTACGACATCATTGTCGCTCCGGTTGTGACAGAAAAGGCGACCGTTGCCTCCGAGCACAACAAGGTGGTGTTCAAGGTGGCAAACAAAGCTACCAAGCCGCAAATCAAGGAAGCCGTTGAAAAGCTGTTCGACGTCAAGGTCAAGAGTGTGAATACGCTGGTACGCAAGGGCAAGACCAAGGTGTTCCGCGGTCAGTTCGGCTCCCAGTCGGATGTGAAGCGTGCGATCGTGACCCTCGAAGAGGGCCACCGCATCGACGTCACCACCGGATTATAAGGCGATACGACGATGGCATTGAAAAAAGTCAAACCGACGACGCCGGGTCAGCGCGGGATGATTCTCGTCGATCGGTCGGCCCTCTACAAGGGCAAGCCGCTCAAGGCGTTGACCGAAGGCAAGCGCGGTCAGGGCGGGCGAAACAATACCGGGCGCGTCACGGTGCGCTTTCGGGGCGGCGGGCATAAGAGGGCCTACCGCAACGTCGACTTCAAGCGTTCCAAGGTCGATGTGCCGGCGCTGGTCGAGCGGCTGGAATACGATCCGAACCGCACCGCGTTCATCGCGCTGATCAAGTATCAGGATGGCGAACAGGCGTATATTCTGGCGCCGCAGCGGTTGGCCGTCGGCGATACGGTTGTCTCGGGCGACCACGTCGACGTGAAGCCGGGCAACGTCATGCCGCTTGGCAACATGCCGATCGGCACCATCGTCCACAATGTCGAGATGAAGATCGGCAAGGGCGGTCAGCTCGCACGTTCGGCGGGTACCTACGCGCAGATCGTCGGCCGTGATCATGACTACGTCATTGTGCGGCTCAAGTCGGGCGAGCAGCGTTTGGTGCACGGCCGTTGCCGCGGCACTATTGGCGCCGTCTCCAATCCCGATCACATGAATATTGCGATCGGTAAGGCCGGCCGCAACCGTTGGCTGGGTCGCATGCCGCATAACCGCGGTGTCTCCATGAACCCGATCGACCACCCGCATGGTGGTGGTGAAGGCAAGACTGCGGCCGGTCGTCACCCGGTGACGCCGTGGGGTAAGCATACCAAGGGCCGGAAGACGCGCTCGAATAAGTCGACCAACAAATTCATTCTCATCAGCCGCCACAAGCGGAAGAAGTAAGGAACGCCGGACATGGTTCGTTCAGTCTGGAAAGGCCCGTTCGTTGAAGGCTCGCTGCTCAAGAAGGCAGATGCAGCCCGCGCGTCCGGCCGTCATGACGTGATCAAGATCTGGAGCCGTCGCTCGACGATCCTGCCGCAATTCGTCGGCTTGGTTTTCGGCGTCTACAACGGCCACAAGCATGTGCCGGTGTCGGTCAACGAGGAAATGGTAGGTCACAAGTTCGGTGAGTTCTCTCCGACCCGGACCTTCCACGGCCACTCTGGCGACAAGAAAGCCAAGAAGGCTTGAGGAATAAGCGATGAGCAAACCTAAGCGCGAACGGAGCCTCCCGGATAACGAGGCCAAGGCGATCGCCCGGATGCTGCGGGTGAGCCCGCAGAAGCTCAACCTGGTTGCGCAATTGATCCGCGGCAGGAAGGCTTCGGCTGCGCTCGCCGACCTGCAGTTTTCGCGCAAGCGGATCGCGGTTGACGTGAAGAAGTGCCTGGAATCGGCGATCGCTAACGCCGAGAACAATCATGATCTCGACGTCGACGATCTGATCGTGTCGGAGGCGCATGTCGGCAACGGCATCGTCATGAAGCGTTTCGCACCGCGCGGCCGTGGCCGTTCGGGCCGTGTCTTTAAACCGTTCTCGCAGCTGACGATCGTTGTTCGTCAGGTCGAGGCCGAGGCGAGCGCTTAAAGAGCGCGGGAGAAAACGATGGGTCAGAAGATCAATCCAATCGGGCTGCGTGTCGGCATCAACCGAACGTGGGACTCCCGTTGGTTCGCCGGCAAGAACGAGTACGGCAAGCTGCTGCATGAGGATGTGAAGATCCGCGAGATCCTGCACAAGGAGCTCAAGCAGGCGGCGGTCGCCAGGATCGTGATCGAGCGTCCGCACAAGAAGTGCCGCGTGACGATCCACTCGGCGCGTCCGGGTGTCGTGATCGGCAAGAAGGGCGCCGACATCGACAAGCTGCGCAAGCGCGTCGCCGACATCACGGCGTCCGATGTCGTGATCAACATCGTCGAAATCCGCAAGCCGGAGCTCGATGCGACCCTGGTTGCCGAATCGATCGCGCAGCAGCTCGAGCGCCGCGTTGCGTTCCGCCGGGCCATGAAGCGCGCGGTGCAATCGGCGATGCGTCTTGGCGCCGAGGGTATTCGTATCAACTGCTCGGGCCGTCTCGGCGGTGCCGAAATCGCCCGGATGGAGTGGTATCGCGAGGGGCGGGTGCCGTTGCACACGTTGCGCGCGGATATCGATTACGGCGTGGGGACGGCATTCACCACGTTCGGCACCTGCGGCGTCAAGGTCTGGATCTTCAAGGGTGAGATCCTCGAGCACGATCCGATGGCCCAGGACAAGAAGATGGCCGAGGGCGAGGGTTCCCGGCCGCGTCGCGACGCTGCGTGAGCGCAATAGAGAAGGTTTGAGGGCGTAAGCCATGATGCAACCAAAGAAAACGAAGTTCCGGAAGGCGCATAAGGGCCGTATTCACGGCGTTGCGACTTCGGGCGCGACGTTGTCGTTCGGTCAGTTCGGCCTGAAGGCGATGGAGCCGGAGCGCGTCACCGCCCGCCAGATCGAAGCCGCACGCCGCGCGCTGACCCGTCACATGAAGCGCGCCGGCCGCGTCTGGATCCGGGTGTTTCCGGACGTACCGGTGTCGAAAAAGCCCGCCGAAGTCCGCATGGGATCCGGCAAGGGTTCGCCGGAATTGTGGGTGGTGCGGATCAAACCGGGCCGGGTGCTTTTCGAGATCGACGGCGTGACCGTGCAGACCGCGAAGGAAGCCTTGGAACTCGCCGCGGCCAAGCTGCCGATCAAGACGCGCTTCGTGGCGCGCGTCGCGGAGTAAGGACTTAAACCCATGGCCGAGATGAAGACTGCCGATATTCGCGCAATGAGCTCCGATCAGATGGATGATGCTATCCTCAATCTGAAAAAGGAGCGCTTCAACCTGCGCTTCCAGCGCGCTACCGGGCAGCTGGAAAACACCTCGCGGCTGCGTGAAGCCCGCCGCGACATCGCTCGTATCAAGACCATCGCCGCGCAGCAGCGCGCGAAGAAGAAGTAAGGGGCTTAAAATGCCGAAACGTACGCTTCAAGGCGTAGTCGTTAGCGACAAGCAGGCCAAAACGGTTGTGGTGCGCGTCGATCGCCGCTTCACCCATCCGATCTACAAGAAGACGATCCGCCGTTCGAAGAACTACCACGCGCACGACGAGAACAACGAGTTCAAGCCGGGCGACATGGTGTGGATCGAGGAAAGCAAGCCGATCTCGAAGTTGAAGCGCTGGACGGTGGTCCGGGGCGAGCAAAGGAAAACGGCCTGAGGCTTGTTCGGTAGTCCCGAACGTCGCTCCAGGAAATTTTAAGCGCAACTAAGCGCATCAGAAAGAGGACGAGGTGCATCAATGATTCAGATGCAGACCAACCTCGACGTGGCCGATAATTCAGGCGCACGCCGTGTCATGTGCATCAAGGTGCTTGGGGGCTCCAAGCGTCGCTATGCAACCGTGGGCGACGTTATCGTCGTATCGATTAAGGACGCGATTCCGCGCGGTAAGGTGAAGAAGGGCGACGTCATGAAGGCGGTCGTGGTGCGGGTCTCCAAGGACATCCGCCGCCCCGACGGATCCGTCATCCGCTTCGACCGTAACGCTGCCGTGCTGATCAACAATCAGTCCGAGCCGGTTGGCACCCGCATCTTCGGGCCGGTGCCCCGCGAGCTGCGCGCCAAGAACCACATGAAGATCATTTCGCTCGCGCCGGAGGTGCTGTGATGGCTGCCAAGATCCGGAAGGGTGACAAGGTTATCGTGCTGAGCGGCCGCGACAAGGGCCGTACCGGTGAGGTTTTCGAGGTGCGTCCGACCCAGCACAAGGCGTTGGTTCGCGGCGTCAATCTCGTGAAGCGTCACCAGAAGCAGACCCAGACGCAGGAAGGCGGCATTATCTCGAAAGAGGCGCCGATCGACCTGTCTAAAATCGCGTTCGTCGGCAAGGACGGCAAGCCGACCCGTGTGGGGTTCAAGATTCAGGCGGATGGCACCAAGGTACGCATCGCCAAGCGCTCGGGAGCAGAGATCGATGGCTGAGACCGCTTACATTCCGCGCCTGCGCGCGGAGTATGATAGAAGCATCCGCGGCAAGCTGACCGAACAGTTCGGCTACGCCAACGTCATGCAGGTGCCGCGTCTGGACAAGGTCGTGCTGAACATGGGCGTCGGCGAGGCCGTGAACGACCGCAAGAAGGCGGAATTGGCGGCTGCCGATCTGGCGCTGATTGCCGGCCAAAAGGCTGTTGTGACCTATTCGCGCGTTGCGATCGCGACCTTCAAGCTGCGTGAAAACCAGCCGATCGGCTGCAAGGTCACGCTGCGCAAGACCAAGGCGTATGAGTTCATCGATCGCTTGGTGAACATCGCATTGCCACGCGTGCGCGACTTCCGGGGCCTCAACCCGAAGAGCTTTGACGGCCGCGGCAACTACTCGCTCGGTATCAAAGAGCACATCATTTTCCCCGAAATCGACTTCGACAAGATGGGGGAGACGTGGGGCATGGACATCACGGTTTGCACCACGGCGCGCAGCGACGACGAAGCACGAGCCTTGTTGACCGCATTCAATTTCCCGTTCCGGCAGTGAGACGCTGAACAGCATCTCAAACGCGGAAACCCAGGAGCCGAACATGGCAAAGAAGAGTTCGATCGAGAAGAATAACCGTCGCAAGCGGATGACCAAGAATGCCGCGCCGGCGCGCGCCAGGCTGAAGGCGATTATCGCCGACAAGAAGAAGCCGATGGAAGAGCGCTTCGCGGCAACGCTGAAGCTAGCCGAGATGCCGCGCAACTCGTCGGCGACTCGGATTCGCAACCGCTGCGAAATGACGGGGCGTCCGCGCTCGGTCTATCGCAAGAACAAGCTCAGCCGCATCGCGCTGCGTGACCTCGGCTCCAGGGGCCTGGTTCCCGGGCTCGTGAAGTCGAGCTGGTAAGGAGGGTCGTCACAATGTCAACGCACGATCCGATCAGCGATCTCATCACCCGTATCCGCAACGCGCAGATGCGCGCCAAGCCGAAGGTCTCGACCCCCGGCTCGAAGATGCGCGTCAACGTGCTCGAAGTGCTCAAGGCCGAGGGCTACATCCGCGGCTACGCCAGCGTCGAGCATTCCTCGGGCCGCAGCGAGCTGGAAATCGAGTTGAAGTATTTCGACGGCGAGCCGGTTATTCGCGAGATCGAGCGGGTATCCAAGCCGGGGCGGCGGGTTTACGCCTCGGTGAAGAACCTGCCGCGCGTCAACAACGGTCTCGGCATTTCGGTGTTATCGACGCCGAAGGGGATTATGGCTGACCACGACGCGCGCGACGCGAATGTGGGCGGCGAAATTCTCTTCACGGTGTTCTGAGGAAGGGTTCAACCATGTCACGTATCGGCAAGCGGCCTGTGGTGGTCCCGTCGGGCGTTACCGCGACCGTTGAAGGGCAGACTGTCAAGGTGAAGGGGCCGAAAGGCCAGCTTCAGTTCATCGTCCATGACGACGTCGAAGTGAAGTTTGAAAACGGGGCGGTCAAGGTCGCCCCGCGGGTCAAGACGCACCGTGCGCAGGCGATGTACGGCACCGCACGCGCCCAGGTTGCCAACCTGGTTGCGGGCGTCACCAAGGGTTTCGAGAAGAAGCTCGAGATCACCGGCGTCGGCTACCGCGCCGCGTTGCAGGGCAAGAACCTGCAGCTCGCGCTGGGCTACAGCCACGACGTCGTCTTTCCGATCCCGGAAGGCATTGCGATCACGGTGCCGAAGCCGACCGAGATCGTCGTCAACGGCAACGATCCGCAGCGCGTCGGCCAGGTTGCCGCCGAGATCCGCAGCTACCGCCCGCCGGAGCCCTATAAGGGCAAAGGCGTGAAGTATTCGGACGAATTCATCTTCCGCAAGGAAGGCAAGAAGAAGTAACGGAGCCGGTCATGTCGAGACTCAAGATTACGAATGCCCGGCGCAAGCAGAGGGTAAGGCTGTCGTTGCGCCGGACCGCCAGCGGCCGGCCGCGGTTGTCGGTGTTCCGCTCGTCGAAGCATATCTATGCGCAGGTCATCGACGACCTGAAGGGCGAGACGCTGGCGTCGGCGTCTTCGCTCGAAAAGGCGATGCGCGATACCGGCAACACCGGTGCGAACATCGATGCGGCCAAGGCGGTCGGCAAGCTGGTCGCCGAGCGCGCGGTCAAAAACGGCGTCACCGAAGTGGTGTTCGATCGCGGCGGCTATCTCTACCACGGCCGAGTCAAGGCGCTCGCGGATGCGGCGCGTGAAGGCGGATTGAGCTTCTAACTGGATTGAACGGACACAGCCTTTCGAGGCGAGATTTTTAAGGATCGGAAAACACCATGGCAGGTGAACGCGAACGCGGTGGCGGCCAGAGGGGCGGCCGGGAAGAACGCGACAGCGAGTTCGTCGACAAGCTCGTCCACATCAACCGTGTGGCGAAGGTCGTGAAGGGCGGTAAGCGCTTCGGTTTTGCGGCCCTGGTCGTGATCGGCGATCAGAAGGGCCGGGTCGGTTTCGGCCACGGCAAGGCGCGCGAAGTTCCCGAGGCGATCCGCAAGGCAACGGAATCGGCCAAGCGCAACCTGACGCGGGTGTCGTTGCGCGAAGGCCGCACGCTGCATCACGATATTGCCGGCCGTCACGGCGCGGGCAGGGTCTATTTGCGTGCGGCGGTGCCGGGTACCGGCATCATCGCGGGCGGCCCGATGCGTGCGGTGTTCGAAACGCTCGGCATCCAGGACGTGGTGGCGAAGTCGATCGGTTCGTCGAACCCCTACAACATGGTTCGCGCGACGTTCAATGCGCTGAAGCATCTGGATTCGCCGCGTTCGGTTGCAGCGCGTCGCAACATCAAGGTGTCGACGCTGCAGTCGCGCCGTGTCGGCGGCGATGCCGAAGCGGTCGCTGAGTAGATAACAGGCGTTTTTTCGCGCTTTTCGGAGTTATGACGATGGCCAAGGCCGCAAAGATGATCAAGGTCGAGCAGACTGGCAGCCCGATTCGCCGCCACCACTCGCAGCGTGAGACGCTGGTCGGCCTCAAGCTCAACAAGATCGGCCGGGTCACCGAGCTGCAGGACACGCCAGCAGTTCGCGGCATGATCGCAAAGGTTCAACATCTCGTCCGCGTCGTCGACGTGAAATAAGATGGAGGCATGATCCCGAGCATCGCGAGGCGGCGTTCGGTCACGATCATGCTCCCAGGATAAAGGAAGCCAACGATGAAGCTCAGCGATATCGCCGACAATGCCGGCTCGCGCAAGAAACGCATCCGCGTCGGCCGTGGCATCGGCTCAGGCAAGGGCAAGACCGGTGGCCGTGGCGGCAAAGGCCAGACCGCGCGCTCGGGCGTGCGTATCAAGGGCTTCGAAGGTGGCCAGATGCCGTTGCATCGGCGTCTGCCGAAGCGCGGCTTCAACAACATCTTCCGGCTCGAGTTCGCCGAGGTCAACCTGGACCGCCTCCAGGAGGCGATCGACGCCAAGGTGCTCGACGCCAAGGACACCATTAACGCCGAAACGCTGCTGAAATCCGGCGTTATTCGACGTGCGAAGGATGGTGTGCGGCTGCTCGGTCGCGGTGAAATCAAGGCCAAGCTCAATATCGAGGTTCACGGGGCCTCGAAGTCCGCGATCGCGGCGGTCGAGAAAGCCGGCGGCACCGTGAAGATCTTGGCGCTGGCGGAAAAAAAGAACGAAGGCGAGGCGGCGTAACATCTGCGTCATCGACCGCCCGCAAGGGCGGTCTGCCCGACGGGACGATGGACTTATCGCGGCCGAGCACCAAATAATGACCGGCGTCTGCCGAGTGGCCCGCCCCCGCGGGGCATGACAGCGCAAGCGGCGCGGGAGAAAGCCAAAACATGGTCTCAGCAGCGGAACAACTGGCGGCAAACCTCAATTTCTCGGCGCTCGGCAAGGCCGACGAACTGAAGAAGCGCATCTGGTTCACACTGGGTGCGCTGCTTGTTTATCGGCTTGGTACCTATATTCCTCTGCCGGGGATCGATCCGAATATCTGGGAACAGGTGTTTCGTTCCCAGGCCGGCGGTATTCTCGGCATGTTCAACATGTTCGCCGGCGGCGGCATCCACCGCATGGCGATCTTTGCGCTGAACATCATGCCGTATATTTCGGCCTCGATTATCATTCAGCTTTTGACCACGGTGTCGCCGCAGCTGGAGGCGCTGAAGAAGGAAGGCGAGGCCGGCCGCAAGACGCTGAACCAGTACACCCGCTACCTGACGGTGATCCTCGCCGCGTTCCAATCTTACGGCATTGCGGTCGGGCTTCAGGGCGCCGGCAATGTCGTCAGCGAACCCGGCATGTTCTTCCTGCTGTCGACCGCGATCACGCTGACCGGCGGCACCATGTTCCTGATGTGGCTGGGCGAGCAGATCACCTCGCGCGGCATCGGCAACGGCATCTCGCTGATCATTCTCGCCGGCATCGTCGCCGAACTGCCGACGGCGCTCGCCAACATGCTGGAACTCGGCCGCCAGGGCGCGCTGTCTACTGGTCTCATCCTGGTGGTGATCGTGATGGCGGTCGCCGTGATCGCCTTCATCGTGTTCATGGAGCGCGCGCAGCGCCGGCTCCTGATCCAGTATCCGAAGCGCCAGGTCGGCAACAAGATGTTCGAGGGCCAGTCCTCGCATCTGCCGCTGAAGCTGAACACCTCGGGCGTGATTCCGCCGATTTTCGCGTCGTCGCTGCTGCTGCTGCCGACCACGGTTGCGAACTTCAATGCCGGCACCGGTCCGGAGTGGTTCCAGTGGATTACCACCCAGCTGGGCCATGGTCGCCCGCTGTTCCTGGTGCTGTATCTGGCGCTGATCGTGTTCTTCGCGTTCTTCTATACCGCGATCGTGTTCAACCCGACCGAGACCGCCGACAACCTCAAGAAGCATGGCGGCTTCATCCCGGGCATCCGGCCAGGGGAACGCACCGCCGAGTACATCGATTACGTACTTTCGCGAATCACGGTACTGGGGGCCGTCTATCTCGCGATCGTCTGCCTGATTCCAGAGATCTTGATTTCCTACGCCTCTGTTCCGTTCTACTTTGGCGGCACGTCGTTGCTGATTGTCGTCAGCGTGACGATGGATACGGTGGCTCAGGTTCAAGGCTATCTGCTCGCCCATCAGTATGAGGGGTTGATCAGGAAGTCGAAGTTGCGGGGGCGTCGCCGCTGACGCCTGAACTGACTGCGTTACATCGCTTTCCGCGCTAGGCGCTGGTCGTGGTTGGCGTTGGTCTGAAGGTTTGAAACGAAGGTGCGCGGTCGATCGCTCACCGATCCGGGGGGCGAGTACTGATGAGACTGATTCTTCTTGGCCCGCCGGGGGCGGGCAAGGGAACGCAGGCGCAGCGGCTGGTCCACCGCTACGGCATCATTCAGCTCTCAACCGGTGAGATGTTGCGTGCCGCAGTGGCGGCGCAGACGCCAATTGGTCTTAAGGCCAAGGACATCATGGCCGGTGGCGGGCTGGTCCCGGATGACGTGGTGATCAGCATCATTTCCGATCGGCTGGATCAGCCCGATATGGCGAAGGGCTTCATCCTTGACGGCTTCCCGCGCACGGTGCCGCAGGCGGAGGCGCTGGACGATCTCCTGAAGAAGAAGCACATCCGGCTCGACGCGGTTGTCGAGCTACGCGTCAATGAAAGTGCGTTGTTGCAGCGCGTCGAAAGCCGGGTCGCTGAGATGCGGACGCGCGGCGAGGAAGTGCGAATCGACGACACGCCGGAAGTGCTGTCGAAGCGGTTGGCGAGCTACCGGTCGCTGACCGAGCCGTTGATTCATTACTATTCGGAGCGGCGCAAACTGCTGACGGTCGATGGCATGATGACGATCGAGCACGTCACGCGGGAGATCAACCGGATCCTTGCCGCAATCGGTGCCGTTGAGGCCAAGCCCTCTGGCAAGACCCCGAAGAAAGCCACGGCCGAATCGGTTGTAAAACCGGCCGTCAAACGCACTAAAACGGCCGCCAGAAGGGCGTCCAAAGCCGCCGGCGCCAAGACGGGTGCGAAGACGGGTGCAAAGACCGCTGCAAAGGCGGGCGCTCGAGCTGGCCGCAAGACGGCCGAGGGAGCCCGGAAGATCGTCAAACAAGGTTCCAAGGGCCCGAAAAGGCCTGCGGGCAGGGCGGTCAAGGGGACGGCCAAGCGAGCGACTAAAAGTTCCAAAAGCCGCAACGCGGCCGGCGCCCGAAAAGCGGCCAAAAAGGTCACGAAAAGGCGAGCTAAAGCATAGAGACGGTTGACGAAACCAAGTTGAATCCTTTAATAAGCCCCGTATCCAAGTCGGATGATTTCCAGACGATGCCGGGCCCCAAGCAACCCGAGGGGGTGGGCGTCGTGTTCGCGTTTGCGGACGCTTGCCTCAGATAAGTAGATAAACAGCCGCTCCGCGAGGGACCGGCGACAGGAGAGAAGTCCGTGGCCCGTATTGCCGGCGTGAATATTCCGACCAACAAGCGCGTCCTCATTGCGCTCCAATATATCCATGGCATCGGCCCGGTGAACGCCGCCGAGATCATGGAAAAGGTCAAGATTCCCAATGAGCGTCGCGTATCGCAGCTCAGCGATCAGGAAGTTCTGCAGATTCGTGAAGTGATCGACCGCGATTATTTGGTTGAGGGCGATCTGCGTCGCGAGACCGGCATGAACATCAAGCGTTTGATGGACCTCGGTTGCTATCGCGGGTTGCGCCATCGCCGCGGATTGCCGGTGCGCGGTCAGCGCACCCATACCAACGCGCGTACCCGCAAGGGGCCGGCCAAGTCGATCGCTGGCAAGAAGAAGTAAGAAGGCGAATGGCGAATAGGGAGTGGCGAGTGGGACTCATTCGCTACTCCCTATTCGCTACTCGCATTTTTTAGGTGTAGCCGCTGGCATTACGGCGGCGTTTGAGATCACAGGAAAGGTTTTGGAATGGGCAAGGAAGCCACCCGCGTACGTCGTCGTGAACGCAAGAACATCGCATCCGGCATCGCGCATGTGAATTCGTCGTTTAACAACACGACCATCACCATCACCGACGCGCAGGGTAACACCATTGCATGGTCGTCGGCAGGCACGATGGGTTTCAAGGGTTCGCGCAAGTCGACCCCCTATGCCGCGCAGGTCGCTGCGGAAGACGTTTCCAAGAAGGCGCAAGAGCACGGCATGCGCACGCTGGAAGTAGAAGTTGCAGGTCCGGGTTCGGGCCGTGAATCGGCGCTTCGTGCGCTGCAGGCGGCGGGCTTCACCGTCACATCGATCCGCGACGTGACTACGATCCCGCACAATGGTTGCCGTCCGCGCAAGCGCCGGCGTGTTTGATGCTCGACCGCGGGCGATGGCTTCGCCTGCGATGACTTCGGTATGTTTGCTAGCCGCGGACTGATCCGCGATCTCCAACGCCAGCAATTTCGATGGCAGATTAGCTGGCCTGTATGGGTGAAACAGTGACAATCCAGAAAAATTGGCAAGAACTTATTCGGCCGAACAAGCTCCAGGTTACCCCGGGCACCGATGCGACCCGTTTTGCGACGCTGGTCGCGGAGCCTCTTGAGCGTGGTTTCGGTCAAACCCTCGGCAACGCGCTGCGCCGCATCCTGCTGTCCTCGCTGCAAGGCGCGGCGGTGCAGTCCGTGCACATCGACGGCGTGCTGCACGAGTTCTCCTCGATCGCGGGCGTTCGCGAGGACGTCACCGATATCGTGCTCAATATCAAGGACATCTCGATCAAGATGCAGGGCGAAGGCCCCAAGCGCATGGTCGTGAAGAAGCAGGGCCCGGGCGTCGTCACCGCCGGCGACATCCAGACGGTCGGCGATGTCGTGGTTCTCAATCCGGAGCTGCAGATCTGCACCCTCGACGAGGGCGCGGAGATTCGCATGGAGTTCACGGTCGCCGCCGGTAAGGGTTATGTCGCCGCCGAGCGCAACCGTCCCGAGGATGCGCCGATCGGCCTGATCCCGGTCGACAGCCTGTTCTCCCCGGTGCGCAAGGTGTCGTACAAGGTCGAGAATACCCGCGAGGGCCAGATCCTCGACTACGACAAGCTGACCATGACCATCGAGACCAATGGCGCGATCAGCCCGGATGACGCAGTGGCCTTCGCCGCGCGCATCCTGCAGGATCAGCTCAACGTGTTCGTCAACTTCGAGGAGCCGCGCAAGGAAGTTGCGCAGGAGATCATTCCGGATCTCGCCTTCAATCCGGCCTTCCTCAAGAAGGTCGACGAGCTCGAATTGTCGGTGCGTTCGGCAAACTGCCTGAAGAACGACAACATCGTCTATATCGGCGATCTCGTGCAGAAGTCGGAAGCGGAGATGCTCCGTACCCCGAACTTCGGCCGCAAGTCGCTGAACGAGATCAAGGAAGTGCTGGCCCAGATGGGTCTGCATCTCGGCATGGAAGTGCCGGGTTGGCCGCCGGAGAACATCGACGAGCTGGCCAAGCGCTTCGAGGATCATTACTGATTTCTGTCATTCCGGGATGGTGCGTAAGCACCAGACCCGGAATCTCGAGATTCCGGATCGCCGCTTCGCGACGTCCGGAATGACTGACCGGGGCGAACGCAGGCGGCCCACCTGAGAAACAGTCCGACGAACCGTCGCGACGAACAGAAGCTAAAGGAATAGATCATGCGTCACGGCAAGGTTCATCGTAAACTCAACCGCACCGCCGAGCATCGGCGTGCGATGTTCGCCAACATGTGCGCGTCGCTGATCAAGCACGAGCAGATCGTCACCACGCTGCCGAAGGCCAAGGAGCTCCGCCCGATCGTAGAGAAACTGGTTACGCTCGGCAAGAAGGGCGGGCTGTCGATGCGTCGGCAGGCGATCAGCGAAATGCGCGATCTCGATCAGACCCGGAAGTTGTTCGACGTGCTCGCGACCCGCTACAAGGATCGCCAGGGCGGCTATACCCGCATCATCAAGGCCGGCTTCCGCTACGGCGACAACGCGCCGATGGCGGTGATCGAGTTCGTCGACCGCGACGTCGACGCCAAGGGCCTCGATTCCGGTCCAGTGCAGGACAAGGCCGCGGAACCCGCGTAAGCCTTCCCACCCAATTTTTTGAGAAAGCGGCGCCTCGTTGCGCCGCTTTTTTTATGGCCAATCGTGATCACTCAGGCCTGACTTGCGGATTGATGCATCGCTAGCGATATCCAGCGCATCAACGCTGGAGGTATTATAATGGATATCGATCTTTCGGGTAAAACGGCACTGGTGACGGGTTCGACGGCCGGTATCGGCTATGCGGTTGCAAAGGGGCTTGCGGCCGTGGGCGCCGATGTCGTGGTCAATGGCCGGGCTCAGGCCAAGACCGAGGCCGCAGCCGCCGCGATCGCCAAGGCGGTGCCCGGCAGCAAGGTTCGCGGCATCGCTGCCGACGTGTCGACGGCGGCCGGGTGCAAAGCGCTGATCGCGGCGCTGCCGGAAGTCGACATCCTGATCAACAATACGGGAATCTTCGAGATCAAAGCGTTCGTTGATATTCCCGATGAGGAATGGAGCCGCTTCTTCGAGATCAACGTCATGTCGGGCGTGCGGCTGTCGCGCGCCTACTTGCCGGGCATGCTGAAACGCAACTGGGGCCGCATCGTTTTCGTTTCGTCGGAGTCCGCGTTGAACATTCCGACGGACATGATTCATTACGGCATGACCAAAACCGCGCAGCTTGCGATATCACGCGGCCTTGCTCAGGTTGCCCTCGGGACAGGCGTGACCGTCAATTCGGTATTGCCAGGACCAACGCAGTCGGAAGGGGTGGAGACCTTCGTCAAGGAGGTCTTCAGGCAGAACGGCCTGCCGGTCGAGGACGCGGTGGCGGAATTCGTCAAGCGGTTCCGTTCGAGCTCGTTGCTGCAGCGTTTCGCATCCGTGGACGAAGTCGCCAACATGGTGGTCTATATCAGCTCGAAACAGGCCTCGGCGACCACCGGTGCGGCGCTTCGCGTCGATGGTGGCATCGTCCAAACCATCGCGTAAGCGAACGCGGCATGTGATGAGCATGCTCGTTGTGACTCTCCTCTGAAGGGCCGGGCAATCGCATATGAAACGAGCGGTTGCTGCGGTTCTCTTGCTTACCCTCCCCTTGAGGGGGAGGGTCGGCTCGAACTCGTGCGAAGCACGATGCGAGACGGGGTGGGGTGCACGGCGCCAAGACCGGTGGAGATGCTGCGGATGAACAATCACCCCACCCCGACCGCTACGCGGTCGACCCTCCCCCTCAAGGGGAGGGTGAAACAAAGCCGTCCATCATATGCGATAACCCTCCCCGAAGGGGAGGGTCGGCTCATATTGAGCGCAGCGAAATCTGAGGCAGGTGGCGATGCTTGGCTCTGCCGCCTCCATCCCGCTTCGCGTTACCAGCCCTCCAGCACGATCTTACCGCGCGACTGGCCGGATTCCAGCAGCGCATGGGCGCGCTTCAGGTTGGCGGCGTTGATGGTGCCGAAGGTCTGGTCAAGCGTCGTGCGCAACACGCCCTTGTCGATGAGATCGGCGACGTCGTTCAGAAGATTGTGCTGGCCGATCATGTCGGCGGTCTGGAACGAGGAGCGTGTGAACATCGACTCCCAGTGAATCGAGACGGCTTTACCCTTGAAGGTGCTGACGTTGAACTCGGCGGGATCGTCGATCAATCCGAACTTGCCCTGCGGCGCCATGAATTCCGCGATCGCCTTGTAATGCTGCTCGGTGAAGGTCAGGCTCGCGACCAGGGCTACCGGCGGCACCTTCAGGCTCTCGATCTGCGCCTTCATCGGTTTGCCGTGATCGATCACGGCATGCGCGCCGAGATCGAGGCACCACTTTTGCGATTCCGGCCGGGTCGCGGTGGCGACGACGGTCAGCCCGGTGAGGCGGCGGGCGAGCTGGATCAGGATCGATCCGACACCGCCGGCGCCGCCTGTGATCAGAAGCGTGCGCGGATCGACGCTCTTGCCGGGGACCGCGCCAAGGCGATCGAACAGCAATTCCCAGGCGGTGATCGAAGTCAGCGGCAGCGCCGCGGCTTGCGCGAACGATAGGGTTTTGGGCTTGCGTCCGACGATACGCTCGTCGACCAGGTGAAATTCCGAGTTGGTTCCCTGGCGCAGGATCGAGCCGGCATAGAACACCTCGTCGCCGGACTTGAACAGGGTGACGTCAGGACCGACCGCGTCGACGACACCGGCGGCGTCATAGCCGAGGATCTTGGTGTTGCCCTCGGGCGGCGCGGCGCGCTTGCGCACCTTGTAATCGACCGGGTTGGCCGAAACCGCCTTCACGGCGACGCAAATGTCACGGCCGCTCGGCGCCGGTTTTGTGGCTTCGAAATCGATCAAGGCCTGGGGATCGTCGATCGGAAGCGATTTTTTGTACCCGACAGCTTTCATATCCGTGGTCTCCATAAAATGGCTGCAGGACGCCTACCTGTCGGGCCGGCGGCATTTTGGCAAGTACCGTGAATAGAGCGAAATAGTCTCTGTCTGGATACTATCGGAAAATCGCCTCTGGCGCATCGATTGGAAGCGACTTCCTGCAGCCAACTATCTCATTCCGGCTCCGTGTTCATTCCACGTCTATGGCGCGCTACCCGCGATCAGCCCGGGTCAAGTTGCGCGGCGATCGCGAATGCAGAGGCCGCGGGAGCAGCCGTAGCTTCTCCCGCCAGTTTCAGTCGATCGCTTAGAACGCAACCTGGGTGCGCATCGCAAACGCATCGAAAGAAGCACCGGCATCGCCGAAGTTGGTGGCGCTCACCTGCTTGTCGATATCGCCATGCAGGTAGTTGAACATGCACCTGACATTGCGATTGATGTACCAGTTCAGGCCGACCGTATAGACGGTCTGCCGGCCACCGGCGACGCCGTTCGCTGTGGCGAGTTGATCGTTCAGATCAATCGTGCTGACCCGGGCGCCAAGCTCCCACGCGCCCCAGCCGCCCTCTGTCACCGAGAAGGGGTGTGCCGGCACAACGCCGCCGTACGACGCAGTCGCCGGATTGTACTTGCGGCTTTCGCCGGTCAATACATAGCCGACCTGCGCGTAGCCGCCGTCAAACTTCACATTGGACAGGCCAGGAATTGCGCCACGGTCGACGTTGAACCAGAAATACTCGCCTTGGAGGTAAAGAGACCCGTAGGTTCCTGCCGCTTCAGCGCTGTAGACCTGCGCACCGGAGACACCTGCGAGCGCGCCGGTTGAAACAATCGATGTGGGGTCGATTCGCAATTCCGGGCGATCACTCAGCGCCAGCGTCTGTGCTCCTGTCACCTGGTTGTGCGCCGGGTCGGTCAGAAACTCGGCGTCGGCGCCGAGGTGGAAGGAGTAATTCTCGCCGCTGATCACCTGGCCTGCAACGCGGACAAACGTGCCAAGCTGTTCAGACGCGCCGTTTGGGTTCACGCTCGAGGCGGAGTGAATCGCGCCCGAGGTCGGCCCGGTTGCATAAGCCCCGATCCAGAATCTGTCTGTGTACCAGCGCGCGCCGAGCGTCGAACGGAAGTCGCCGGCTGCAATGTTCTGTGCAATGATTCCTGAGGAAGCGCGCTCCATGAACAGGATGTCGTTTGAGCTCGTCGCTTCGTCGAGCGTATACGGCGTGTCCATATAACCGCCTTCGATCGCGAGCTTGCCGCCGAAGGGTTTGAAGCCGGTATAACTTAGATAAGCATTCTCGAATCCGGAAGTTGCGCCGCCCGGAAGAAATCCAACAGAGGCGCCCCCGACACTACCGGTGCCGCCAAAACCATCCGACGAGCTGCCGAAGTCGTAGATCAGTGCGTAATTCCAGTCGCCGAAAAATTTCCCGATGACACCGATGCGCGCGCGACGGGCATTGACGCCGTTATCAAGCCTCTGCGGGTTGGTCGCCCTGCTATTAGGGTGGTAGCTATAATCACCGGCATCGAAGTGAACACGGCTGGTGATTGCGATGCAGTTTTGTTCGTCGGCGGTGCAGATCGTCGGCCGATTGTTCGGCATGGTGACGACTGCATCAAACGGCCCAAACGCCTTGGCCGGTGGAATGGCGGCGGTGTTGGCGGCCTTTAGTACGTTGGCGTCAACTTTCGCATTGGCCTTTGCTGCGGCAGTGGTGTTCGCTGTGGTCTGTTTTTGCAGCTTGTCGAGCTTTTGCTCCATTAGCCGCAACTGAGCCTTCAACGCCGCGACTTCAGTATCTGCTCCGGCGGATTGCGCTTCTGCGCGCGATGTTATCAGCACGCTCATCAAGCTGACGGCCACAGCCGTTACCGGCTTTAGTTTACCCATCCTTAGACTCCCTAGCGCGCATATCTTTTGGTCGTGAGTTCTGGCGCGCCGCAGAACACGTTGTTTCGCGACCATCTACATTTTCATCGCGGCGAATCCAGAAATATTCCGCAACGGCTTCACAACACATCGTGAGCGAAGCGTGTTGTTACCGATTGAAAAAAGTTACGCGGGTAACACACTCGCAATGAGCATCATATGACGCGCAGCATATTCATCGCGAAAGTAAAGGTTGGCGAACGCAGAGGCGAACATGATCGCCTGATCGAGAGAATTAAATTGCAAACAGCTCCACAACACATCGTGAGTGAGGCCTGTCGCCATCGATTGAGAAAAGTTACGTGCGTAACATGTTGCAATGAGTGTCACGTGATGACGCGCGGCGTCGCCATCGCGATAGTAGGAGTCGCCACCGCGAAAGCGGACGTCAGCGGGTGCCGGACGAACATGAGCGCCTGATTCGACGTGACCGCCTGATCGTCGAATCGTCGACGAACGCGACCGCCTGATCGACGTGGAAATGATTCCAGGGAAGGGGCAAGGCGCCCTTCTATTGGTTAACCGAACAGCTTATAATCAGGCGGTATCTCGAGAGGGTTCAATGTTCCGTCAATTTCGTGTTACCGCAGCACTCGCCATTCTTGCCGTGACCCTGAGCGTTGGTTCGGGAAGGGCGCAGGTACCGGATCGCCGCCCGCCGACGTCACCGGCCGAGCTGCGGCTTTCCTACGCGCCGATCGTGCAGCGCGTGCAGCCTGCAGTTGTCAACGTCTATGCTGCCAAGGTCGTGCAGAACCGCAACCCGTTACTGGACGATCCAATCTTCCGGCGGTTTTTCGGGGTCCCGGGCGACCAGCCGGAACAGATGCAGCGTTCGCTTGGCTCGGGCGTGATGGTGGATTCATCAGGCCTGGTCGTCACCAACGTCCACGTCATCGAGGGCGCCGACCAGGTCAAGGTATCGCTGGCGGACAAGCGGGAATTCGAGGCCGAGATCGTGCTCAAGGACAGCCGCAGCGATCTCGCGGTACTGCGCCTCAAGGACGTCCGCGAGAAATTCCCGACGCTCGATTTCGCCAATTCCGACGAGCTGATGGTGGGCGATGTCGTGCTGGCGATCGGAAATCCGTTCGGCGTCGGCCAGACCGTCACGCACGGAATCATTTCAGCGCTGGCGCGCACGCAAGTCGGCATCACCGACTACCAGTTCTTCATCCAGACCGATGCGCCGATCAATCCCGGCAACTCCGGCGGTGCGCTGGTTGACATGACCGGCAAGCTCGCCGGCATCAACACCGCGATTTTCTCGCGCTCGGGCGGCTCGCAGGGCATCGGCTTCGCGATTCCGGCCAACATGGTGCGCGTCGTCGTCGCCTCCGCCAAGAGCGGCGGCACGGCGGTCAAGCGGCCGTGGCTCGGCGCACGCCTGCAGGCGGTGACCCCCGAGATCGCCGAGACATTGGGGGTCAAGCTGCCGAACGGCGCGCTGGTAGCGAGCGTGGTTCCGAACAGTCCGGCGGCGCGGGCAGGGCTGAAGCTGTCCGACCTGATCGTTTCGATCGACGGGCAAACCATCGAGGATCCCAACGCGTTCGATTATCGCTTCGCGACCCGTCCGATCGGCGGAACGGCGGAGGTCGATGTGCAGCGTGGCGGAAAAACGCTGAAGCTGAACGTGCCGCTGGAAACCGCGCCGGACACCGGCCGCAACGAGATCGTCCTGACCGGGCGCTCTCCGTTCCAGGGGGCGAAGGTCGCCAACATCTCGCCGGCGGTGGCCGATGAGCTGCACCTGGACGCCGACATCCAAGGTGTGGTGGTGACCGGCCTGACCGACGACGGCACCGCCGCCAATGTCGGATTTCAGAAGGGCGACATCATCGTGGCGGTGAACAACCAGAAGATATCCAAAACCGTCGATCTCGAGCGGGTGACACGGGACGCTTCCCGGCTCTGGCGCATTACGCTGGTGCGCGGCGGTCAGCAGATCAACGTCACGCTGGGCGGATGAGCCCGAAGCGCCCACACGGAGGTGCAACGCTGTTCGCAGCGGCGGGGATGGAGCGGGACGCGCCGCATCCGCTGCCGGACCGCTTGCGCCCGCGGGCGCTCTCCGATGTCGTCGGCCAGGATCATATCCTGGGGCCCGACGGCGCGCTGACGCGGATGCTGGCGACGCGCACGCTGGGTTCGCTGGTGTTCTGGGGACCGCCGGGCACCGGCAAGACCACGGTGGCGCGGCTGCTGGCGGATGCGACCGAATTGCATTTCGAGCAGCTCTCCGCGGTGTTCTCCGGCGTCGCCGACCTCAAGAAGGCGTTTGACGCCGCGCGGGCGCGGCGGGAGACCGGCAAGGGAACGCTGCTGTTCGTCGACGAGGTGCATCGGTTCAACCGGGCGCAGCAGGATTCGTTTCTGCCGGTCATGGAAGACGGCACCGTGGTGCTGGTCGGGGCAACCACCGAAAACCCCTCGTTCGAACTCAACGCCGCGCTTCTGTCGCGGGCGCGGGTTTTGGTGTTTCATTCGCTCGCGCCGGAGGCGGTCGAAAAGCTGTTCGCCCATGCCGAGGCGATCGAGGGCAAGAAGCTGCCGCTCGATGCCGAGGCGCGCGCGGTGCTGGTGCGCATGGCCGACGGCGACGGCCGCGCCGCGCTGACACTCGCCGAAGAGGTCTGGCGCGCGGCGCGCGAGAACGAAATCTTCAATGCCGAGCAGTTGCAGGACATCCTGCAGCGCCGTGCGCCGATCTACGACAAGTCGGCCGACGGGCATTACAACCTGATCTCGGCGCTGCATAAGTCGGTGCGCGGCTCCGATCCCGACGCCGCCTTGTATTATCTGGCGCGCATGATGGACGCCGGCGAGGATCCGCTGTTCCTGGCGCGGCGCGTGGTCCGCATGGCGGTCGAGGATATCGGGCTGGCCGATCCGCAGGCGCTGGTGATCTGCAACGCCGCCAAGGATGCCTATGACTTCCTCGGCCATCCCGAAGGCGAACTCGCGATCGCGCAGGCCGTGATCTACCTCGCCACCGCGCCGAAATCGAACGCCGCCTACAAGGCGTTCGGTGCGGCGATGCAAGTGGCCAAGGAGGGCGGTTCGCTGCTGCCGCCGAAACACATCCTGAACTCGCCGACCAAGCTGATGAAGTCCGAAGGCTATGGCGGCGGCTACGTCTACGACCACGACACGCCGGAAGCCTTTTCCGGGCAGGACTACTTTCCGGAAGCGTTGGGACGCCAGACCTTCTATGATCCGCCCGATCGCGGCTTCGAGCGCGAGATTCGCAAGCGGCTCGACTATTGGGCGAAGCTGAGAACTGGAAAAACACCATGAGCCGCCGCGTCAAGAGACCTCTGGCGAAACGCACATCGAACGACCGTCCCAACAGCGACCGTACCAAGGGCGACGGCCCCAAGAGCGCGCGTTCCTTTCGCGGCGCTTCGCAGGAAAAGCGCACGCAAGGCGATCGGCCTCAGGGCGACCGAAATAAAGGCGATCGCAAGCCCGGCTTTCGTCCCGGCGCCGGCAAGCCGCCGGCACGGTTTTCCGAACGGCGTGCGCCAAAGCCCGCGCCTTTCATCCCCGAGCCGGAGAAGATCGTCCCCGAGCCAGAGCCGTTGCCGACCAAGGTGCAGACCGTGGTCGTGACCGCGGACGAGAACAACATGCGCGTCGATCGCTTTCTCGAGGCGCGCTTTCCCGGCCTGTCGTTTTCGCACATCCAGCGCATCGTCCGCAAAGGCGAGTTGCGCGTCAACGGCAAGCGCGCCGATAGCAAGGATCGCATCGAAGCGGGCCAGAGCATTCGGATTCCGCCGCTGAAACTGGATGCGCCCAAGGTCGGGGGCAATCTCTCGGAAGCCGAGGCAAAAACGCTTCAGACGCTGAAGGACATGATCCTGTTCGAGGACGCCGATGTCATGGTGCTGAACAAGCCGGCCGGGCTTTCGGTGCAGGGCGGCTCCGGCACCACACGGCACGTCGACCAGATGCTGGAGGTGATGCGCGACGCCAGGGGACAAAGACCCCGGCTGGTGCACCGCCTCGACAAGGACACCGCGGGCTGTCTTCTGGTCGCGAAAACGCGTTTTGCCGCGACGGCGCTGTCGGAATCGTTCCGCCACCGTTCGGCGCGCAAGATCTATTGGGCGCTGGTCGCCGGCGTGCCGAAGCCGAAGCAGGGCCGTATCTCGACCTATCTCGCCAAGGAGGAGAGCGAGGACGACACCGTCATGCGGATCGCGGCCCATGGCGACGAGGGCGCAAGCCACGCCGTGACGTATTATGCTGTCGTCGAAACCTCGGCGCAGAAGCTCGCCTGGGTTTCGCTGAAACCGATTACGGGCCGTACCCACCAACTGCGCGCGCATATGGCCCATATCGATCACGCCATCATCGGCGACCCCAAATATTTCAATAAGGAGAACTGGGAATTGCCGGGCGGCTTGCAGAAGCGGTTGCATCTGTTGGCGCGCCGGATCGTGATCCCGCATCCGCGCGGCGGGGTGATCGACGCCACCGCGCCGCTGCCGCCGCATATGCTGCAATCCTGGAACCTGCTGGGTCTCGAAGCCGACCGCTTCGACCCGATCGAGAACGCGCCGGAGGAGTGATGTGCTGGCGGCCGCACCCGCCTTGCACGTCCCGCAGGCCGTCACGACATGGGTTCTATGAAACGACTATCGATTTGGACCGCTGCGGTGATGTGGGCCGTGCTCGCGGCCACGGCGGCTGCGGGCCAGCAAATGATTCCGCCGGGATGGTCGCCGTTCAATCCGCCACCCCCTGCGGCGCCGCCACCGCCCAGGATGGACGTGCCGGAAGTACCCAGGCTGGGTGTGCCGTCGCAACCGCCGGCCCCGGCCGTGCGCCGCGAATCCTACGGCGACCGCATCACCCGCTGTCTGGAAGAAGGCGCCGCCGCCGGACTTGGCCCGAGCCGGCGCGAGGCCTATTCGCGCGCCTGCGCCAACCGGTGAGCGGAAACCTGCACGATCCCGGTTCGCTTTATTCGCATCCGGCCGTATCATGCGCCGAACCACATTTCTCACCGATGGATCGATGTAGCCCGCATGCGTGAATTGTTCGATGAGGTCGCCGGAAAATCACCTCTCGATCCGGAGGAGGCGGTCCGGCGCTCCACGCGCACGCCGCAGCGCAAGCGCTTTTATGCGCAGGCCGGGGTTTTCGAGACGCCCGATGGATTTTCCATTGCCCTCGACGGCAAGCCGATTCGCACACCATCCGGCCGCCCGCTGCTGGCGCCGACCCCTGACATCGCCAACGGCATTGCGGCGGAATGGAACGCGCAAGCGGAGGTCATTGACCCCTTGACGATGCCGTTGACGCGCTTTGCCAACAGCGTCGGCGAAGCGGTGGTCGATCGGGTCGACGCCGTCGCGGACGACATGGCGAAATATCTCGGCTCGGACTTGCTGTTCTACCGGGCCGGCCATCCCGAAGCGCTGGTGGCGCGGGAGGCCGCGCTGTGGGATCCCGTGCTGTTCTGGGCCGCCGATACGCTGGGCGCTCATTTCATTCTGGCCGAAGGGATCGTTCATGTCCGCCAGCCCGACGCCGCGATCGCGGCCGCGCGCGCGGCGCTGCCGGCCGATCCTTGGTCGATCGCAGCGCTCCATGTGGTCACGACCTTGACCGGTTCGGCGCTGCTGGCATTGGCGCTGAAGCATGGCGTGCTCGACCCCGATCAGGTCTGGGCCGCCGCCCATGTCGATGAGGACTGGAACAGCGAAAAATGGGGTGTGGACGAGGAGGTCGCGGCGCGCCGTGCCGCGCGGCTGGTCGATTTCAAGGCCGCCACCCGCGTGCTGAAGTCGCTGGATACCGGCGCGGCCAAGCCCTGAACGGGTTCAGGCTGACCGGTTAACGCGGGGTTTAGGGACAGCGGGCTAGCTTCGGACTAGAGCATGATCCGGAAAAGTGGAAGCCGGTTTTCCGAAAAGATCATGCTCAAATTGTAAGATCACCCCGTGAAAGCCGCCTCGATGTCGATCGTCATCAATCCGGCCAGACCATTGGTCGCAGTCCAGGGCGTGACGGCGGATATCGTCCTGCAGCCGGGGACGATGGTCAATGCGCAGGTACTGCAACTGCTCGGTAACGATCAGGTGCGGATCGCGATCGGCGGCCAATCCCTCGACGTGGTTTCGCAGGTGCCGCTGCAGGCCGGCCAGACGCTGCAATTGACGGTATCGCAAACCGCCGAGGGCAACATCAACCTCGCGGTGGTCAGTTCGCCTAATGCCGCGCAGGCGAGCCAGGGGCCGGCCAATCCGGCCGCAGTGAATGCCGCCTCCAATGGCATCACCTTGGCGCCAACGGCGGAAGCCGGCGTCCCGGCGCAAGTCTCGCTGGTGGCGCCGCAGAGTCAGCTGACGCCACAGGCGCTCGCGGTGCAGGCCCTCGCTGTATCGGTGGCGGCGCAGGTCGCGGCGACCGAGCAGGCCAGTCTCGCGCCGCTGTTCGCCAATCTGAGCGTCGCCGCGGGCGCAACCAATCTGCCACCGCAGGTCCAGCAGCTGGCGGTCCAATTGCTGGCGCAGCGCACCAGCCTCGATCAGGGGCTGACCGGCGACGACATCAGGCAGGCGTTCCAGAACTCCGGCCTGTTCCTCGAAGCGTCGCTGGCGTCCGGATCGTTTTCATCGGCGACCACGCCGGATCTCAAGGCGGCATTGATCGTGCTGCGTCAGGTGCTGACGACCGCGCTGAACGGCACGACGACCGCGGCGGCCACGACACCGGCGACAACAGCAACAACGACAGGCGCAGCCGCTACCGCAGCGCTGCCGGGGTCGACGCCGGCCACGGTGCCGATGGAGGTGGGTGCCGATCTGCTCCAAGAAGTATTATCGCAGCTCTCGCCAACGCCGGCAGCCACGGTTGTCGCCGCGACGACCCAAGTCTTGGCGTCACAAGTCTTGACGACACAGGTCTTGACGTCCCAGGTCTTGACGTCCCAGGTCTTGACGACATCGCCCGCGCTGGTGCCGCTGCTCACGCCCGAGACATTGGCGCCCGGCGTTGCGCTTCAAGCCGTTGCAGCGGAGGCCGCGCAAAGCGGCGGCGAGCCCAGTGCCGCGAACCCTGTCGCGACACCTGCCGCGACACCGGCGGATGCCGCGGCGCGCGCCGCCGCAGGCAGTGCGGCCCTCAGCCTGCTGCAGGAGGCCGTTCAGGCAACCGCGCTGGCCAGCCCGCTGATGAGTCCGCTGACCGCGGCCAATCTGTCGAGGCTTACCTCCGACGATGCCCTGATGCTTTCGCTGCTGCCCGCGGTGGCCGGTGCGCGCCTTCCAAATCTCGACGCCCGCACCAACCTGCCGCCTCCGCCGCTCGCTGGCGCATTGCCAACGGCGCAGCCGATGATGCCGGCAACGCTGGCCGCCAGTTCGACGCCGGAAGCGGTCATGCATCATTTGCTCGCCGATACCGATGGTGCGATCGCGCGGCAGACGCTGTTGCAGGTGGCCTCGCTGCCGCAACAAGTCGACGCTTCGACCGGCCGGGTCGATCCGGTGGCGCGATGGAATTTTGAAATTCCGTTCGCGACTCCGCAGGGAACGGCCATGGCGCAGTTCGAAATATCGCGCGACGCCGGCGACGCCGAAGTCGAGGCTGCGAAGCGGAGCTGGCGGGCGCGGTTCTCGCTCGACGTCGAACCGGCAGGGCCGATTCACGCGCAGATATCCCTTAGCGGGGAGCGGACCTCGGTGCGGATGTGGGCGGAACGGCCCGGCACGGCGGACCAGTTACGCGCCGGCCTGTCGCAGCTCAGTCAGGCGCTGAGCCGCGCCGAATTGCAGCCCGGCGATATCGTGGTACGCGACGGCGCGCCGGCGCCTTCCGCAACCGCGCGCGCCGGGCATTTTCTGGATCGCGCGCTATGAGCGGACCAGTCAAAAGCCAGCTCGCGGTCGCATTGCATTACGACCGATCGGGCGCGCCACGCGTCGTCGCCAAGGGCAGGGGAACGATCGGTGAGAAGATCATCGAAGTCGCCAAGGCTCACGACATCCCGATCGAGGAGAACGAAGTTCTGGCCGGTGCGTTGTCGAACGTCGAGCTCGGTGATGAAATTCCCGCCGAACTGTACAAGGCGGTGGCGGAGGTGCTGATTTTCGTGTTGAGGCTGTCGGGACACGTTCGCTAGAGCATGATCCGGAAAAGTGGAAACCGGTTTTCCGAAAAGATCATGCTCAAACAAAGAGATGAGATCATGATCCGATTCCGTTTAATCGGATCATGATCTAGTATCATGCCGCCTGTCATTTTTTCACCACGATGCCGTCAGCATCGTTCGCGCCAATCTCCACCGAATCGGACATTGCTGTGATCAATCGTCGTCATGCGCTCGGTCTCATTGCCGCCGCAGGTGTTTTGCCGTCGCGAGCTTTTGCCAATGTGGCGCAGCAGCGCAGCGAGATACGTGACGGCCTGGCCAAGCGGTTCATCGCCGAGGGTACCGCCGGGACATTCGTCGGCTACAAGGTCGAGGACTACCTGATCATCGCCAGCGACAAGGACCGGTCGGGCGAGGCCAAGTTGCCGGCGTCGACCTTCAAGGTTCCGAACTCGCTGATCGCGCTGGAGACCGGGGTCGTCGAGGATCCGGACAAGGACATCTTCAAGTGGGACGGCGTCAAGCGCGACATCGAGGCCTGGAATCAGGACCACACCATGCGCTCGGCGATCGCGGCCTCTGCCGTGCCGGTCTATCAGGAGATCGCGCGGCGGATCGGCCCGGAGCGGATGCAGAAATATGTCGACCTCCTGGAGTACGGCAACCGCAACATCGGCGGCGGCATCGATCAGTTCTGGCTGACCGGAGATATGCGCATCGACCCGGTGCAGCAGATCGATTTTCTCGATCGGCTGCGGCGCGGTGTTTTGCCGGTTTCGAAGCGGAGCCAGGATCTGGTGCGCGACATCCTCCCGGTCACCAAGGTTGGAGATGCCACCATCCGCGCCAAGAGCGGTTTGCTGGGCGCGGAAACCGGCAAGCCTTCGCTCGGCTGGATGGTCGGGTGGGTCGAGAAGGGCGACACGCCGACGGTGTTTGCGCTGAACATGGACTGCCTTGAACCCCGTCATATCGCCGACCGCATGACGCTGTCGCAAGCCTGCCTACGCGATATCGGCTCGCTTTGATCGGCCATTACCCGGCATGTTTCGGAGAGCTGACAAACGAAAGCGCGCTCGCGCTACTGCTCCGGTGACAGGCGCACCATCTCGACCCGACCATTCATCTGCTTGAGGTCGTTGACGTACTGTTCTGGAGGTTCCAAACGCGAAGGCGTCTTCAGGCCCATGAAACTGGCGATCTCGCCGATGAAATTCGTGCAATTGAAAACCTCGGCGCTCCAGACCGGTGAATTCGCCTGCAGTTTCTTGACGTAGGCGAAGACCTTCCGGGCATCGGCTTCGTTCAGATAGACCTTGTAGCTGGCGGTCAAATATTGCGGATCAAGATCGCCGTAACTTGCCCCGGTCTCGGATGGCACCCCCATCACGTAGCCAAGCATATACTGCGTTGTGTCTCCAGCCGGGGTGAGGCCGGCGACATCGACCATCTGCTCGCCGGTCTTGCCATACCAGACAAAAGCGTGCCCCCAACTCGCTGCGGTCCGGGCCCTGAAATCAACGTAGTAAGGTCCCCTGGCCGATTTGCCGGGTGCGTCGCTGGAAGCGACCACATTTGCGCTGGCGATTTGCTTAGCGCTGGTCTCGTGCGCGAAAGCTGATTGAGTTTCGCACGGCAGCATAAAAGCGAGAGCGATTCCCGTAAACAGGCAGGGTCCTAGTCTCTTCACGTTTCGCCTCTCAACTGTCGATGATCAAAGTCGGATTCCACGCGATCTAATCAGCAGCCCGGCACGAGCGCAGGAGCCTTGCCGATGGGGGCCTCCGGATAGACGGGCTGCGGATGCGGCAGGCCGGCGGTGCCGGCGGCAGTCACCAAGGCAATCGTTGCCCCTGCAATCATGACAACCTTCACCACAGTACTTCTCCTTTGGTCCGCAGTAATGCGGGAATAACCCGCCGACGATGTCCCCTCAAGCGAGGCGAGCATGAATGCCGGAATCGTGAAGCTGTCACAGATGGTGTGGTTCGGCCCGCGCATCGCATGACAACAGGGAACAATTGTAGCAATTGTCATACGTTCCGCTTTGTCCTTCCCGGGCTTGGCCTTCTCGGCAGCTTCGCGTTTGTCGCCAGATGAATTCGGTTTCCACTTTTTGAACTCATGCTCTAGCATCTCCGGACCAACAAAAAACGTCCGGAGGAAATCATGCACTCAGCTTCAGTCTGGCTCTCATCGCTGACCATCGCCGCGGCCGGCGGCTGGCTCGCGGCGACGATGTTCGCCGCACCCGCCACCAGCAAGGAGCCGCGCTTTCCGCAACTCACGATGGACCAGCTCAGCGAAGTCCAGAAGCCGCTCGGCGAGCAGATCATGAAGGTCTCAAGCGTCGGGATCGCGGGACCGTACAATCCGATCATGCGCAGCCCGGTGCTCGGTCAACGGCTGTTCGATCTGTTCCACTATCTGCGCTGGGAAACCACGGTCCCGACCAAGCTCAACGAATTCGCGATCCTGATCATCGGGCGGCAATGGCGCTCGCAGGTCGAGTGGTATGCGCACGCGCCGCTGGCGGCGAAGGCCGGGCTGTCGGCTGACATCATCGCCGAACTGAAGGCCAACAAGCGGCCGTCCAGCATGGTCGAGGATGAGGCGCTGGTGTATGATTTCGTCACCGAACTCACCACCACGCAGAAGGTTTCCGACGAGACCTATGCGCGCGCCAAGAAGATATTCAACGATCAGCAGATCGTGGACCTGACGGCGGTGGCCGGCAACTACGTCATGGTGGCCATGCTTCTTGCGATGGCGGAGGAAACCACGCCGCCCGGCAAGGAGCCGCCGTTCAAGGTCGGTGAGAAGTAGCCGGCGCTCGCTGCCCAGCGTGCGCTGTGACCGGGTTTAACCCGCAACAGCAACAGCCGTCATACGCGGGCTTGACCCGCGTATCCATCTCAAAGAAATCACGCGAAGCAAGATGGATTGCCGGGGTCGCAGACAAGTTTACGCAGTCTGCGCAGAGCAGACTGCTTTGCCCGGCAATGACGGTTGAAACATGCATTGGGCCTTGAAGCCTATGGCGAGCGGGCCGCGGGGCCAATGCGGCCGAGATGGGTGTAGCCGAAACCCGCGCGGTATTTCAGGCCGTAGCCGATGGCGCGGTCGATGCCGATATGGGCGAGCCAGATCATCGCAATCGAAAGCACGAGCGGCGAGCCGGTCGCGAACCCCGTGATCATCAGCGACATCGGCGCCATGTAGCTATGTGCGGCGTTATAGACGATGGCACCGGTCCGGGCGTCGGCGAGATAGGCGATGAAGCTCAAATCCGGCGCCAGAAATACCAAAACGTAGATCCACCACGACCCGCCCCAGATGGCGTAAAGCAGGGTCATTCCGATAAACAGCGTCAACCCCTCGAGGCGCAGCAGTGTGCGCAATCCGCCGGTTACGGCGCCTGTTGCCTCAGTTTCGGTCGTCCCGTTCATCGCTTGTACTCCTCGAATCCTTAGCCGATCTTATCCTTTCCGGCGTTGCCCGGCGTCGGAAGTTTGTGTCGCGAAAGCCGGTTTCCGGTTGGGAAAAGGCCGTGTTAAAGCGTTTTCAAGCGAAGTGGATACCGGTTCGCGTAAAGAAAACGCGTCAAATCAAGAATTTAGAGCTCCGTTCCGATTCCATCGGAACGGAAAAGGCTCTAGAACCCGGACAAATTTGGCGGGAACTGCAGACATGAAAGACATTCTGGACACCCTTGAGGAACGGCGCGCCGGCGCAAAGCTCGGCGGCGGCGAAAAGCGCATCGAAGCGCAGCACGCCCGCGGCAAGCTGACCGCGCGGGAGCGGATCGAGCTGTTGCTCGACAAGGGCTCCTTCGAGGAATTCGACATGTTCGTCGAACATCGTTCGACCGAGTTCGGCATGGACAGGTCCAAGGTGCCGGGCGACGGCGTGGTCACCGGCTGGGGCACCGTCAACGGCCGCAAGACCTTCGTCTTCGCCAAGGATTTCACGGTGTTCGGGGGATCGCTGTCCGAAACTCATGCCCAGAAGATCGTGAAAATACAAGATATGGCGATGAAGGCGAGGGCGCCGATCATCGGGCTGTACGATGCCGGCGGCGCGCGCATCCAGGAAGGCGTCGCGGCGCTCGCGGGCTATTCCTATGTGTTTCGCCGCAATGTGATCGCCTCCGGCGTGATCCCGCAAATCTCCGTCATCATGGGGCCATGCGCCGGCGGCGACGTCTATTCCCCGGCGATGACCGACTTCATCTTCATGGTGAAGAACACCAGCTACATGTTCGTCACCGGGCCCGACGTGGTGAAGACCGTCACCAACGAAGTCGTCACCGCCGAAGAGCTCGGCGGTGCGTCGGTGCACGCCACGCGCTCCTCGATCGCCGACGGCGCCTTTGAGAACGACGTCGAGACGCTGCTGCAGATGCGTCGGCTGATCGATTTCCTGCCCTCGAACAACACCGACGGCGTGCCGGAATGGCCGAGCTTCGATGACATCGGCCGGGTCGACATGTCGCTCGACACCTTGATCCCCGATCATCCCAACAAGCCCTACGACATGAAGGAATTGATCCTCAAGGTCGTGGACGAGGGGGACTTCTTCGAAATCTCCGAGACATTCGCCAAGAACATCGTCACCGGCTTTGGCCGCATCGCCGGCCGCACCGTCGGCTTCGTCGCCAACCAGCCGATGGTGCTGGCCGGCGTGCTCGACAGCGACGCCTCGCGCAAGGCGGCGCGCTTTGTCCGCTTCTGCGACTCCTTCAACATTCCGATCGTCACCTTCGTCGACGTGCCGGGCTTCCTGCCGGGCACCGCCCAGGAGTATGGCGGCCTGATCAAGCACGGCGCGAAATTGCTGTTCGCCTATTCGCAATGCACGGTGCCGCTGGTCACGGTGATCACGCGCAAGGCCTATGGCGGCGCGTTCGACGTGATGGCGTCAAAGGAGATCGGCGCCGACATGAACTACGCCTGGCCGACCGCGCAGATCGCGGTGATGGGCGCCAAGGGCGCGGTGGAGATCATCTTCCGCAGCGACATCGGCGACGCCGACAAGATCGCCGCGCGCACCAAGGAATACGAAGACCGCTTCCTGTCGCCCTTCATCGCCGCCGAGCGCGGCTATATCGACGACGTCATCATGCCGCATTCGACACGGCGGCGGATCGCCCGCGCGCTGGCGATGCTGAAAGACAAGAAGGTCGAAATGCCGGCGAAGAAGCACGACAATCTGCCGTTGTAGGAACGCTGCGTAGGGTGGGTTAGCGCAGCGTAACCCACCACCGAGCCAAACCATACGGTGCTTCCGCTGGTGGGTTACGGGCTTCGTCTAACCCACCCTACGAAGAGCCGAATTGCGCACGTCATCAAGGACGACGTCGCTTGTAGCCAATCAACTGCCCGTCCCAACGATGAACGCTATGATCACCGCGACGCGCGGCAACTCTTCGGGCTTTTCGCAAACGTGATTGGCGGAAGAACTCATGAACGACAGTGCGCTCTGCAGCTAACCGATCGTTAGGAATTTCTCGGCGCTGATTTGCACGATTCCGATTCGTTCTTTGCGAACGAAATAGAGTCAAACGGAGAACGGATCACCGCGAACCCCAACCATTGCCTCTCAGACACGATCTTCGTAGGGTGGGTTAGCGCAGCGTAACCCACCAAAGCTCTATGTACGGTGCTTCTGCTGGGTTACGGCTTCGCCTAACCCACCCTACGAAGATCGATGTATAGTGGAGGAGGAAGCCAATGCCGTCAGCTTTTTTCGTCGTGCGTGCTACCGTCTCTGACCCCGCCAAACGCCAAGCGTTCGATGCCTGGTACAGCAACGAGCATCTGCCCGACGCGATAAAGTCGTTCGGCGTGACGAAGGCATGGCGGTGCTGGAGTCTGATCGATCCGAGCGTGCATGAGGCGACATATCAGTTCGCTGACGAGGCGTCGCTCGATCGGGCGATGAACGGTGCGGACCTGAAACGGCTGGTGGCGGATTTCAATCGCGACTGGCCGGATGTTACGCGCACGCGGGAGACGTTCGTGCTCGCGGAAGAGTCTGGGGCGGTGTGAGAGGACGTCATTCCGGGGCGCGCGTTTGCGCGAACCCGGAATCTTTTCTCAACATCTCTGGATTCCGGGTTCAGCCCTGCGGGCTGCCCCGGAATGACGGACGATGGGGCGATGAAAACTTGAAATAGTATGATCGCGGCCGCCGTCTTTTTCAGCCACCGTTCATGTCGACGCAGCGAAACTCCTTCCGCAAATTCAGTTGGCGCGAAGGAGGAAATGTCATGGAACGCCGCGATTTTCTTAAACTTGCCTTTGGTGCGGCCGCGGGCGCTACCGCGCTGGCGGTGAGTGCGCAGGCTGCGCCGTTGTCGCCGATGTCTCCGCAACCGGACCTGGCGCCTTCACGCAGCGGCGAACAGGCGGAGCCCGCGGTCGTCACGCAGGCCGATGTCGATCATCTGAAACCCGAGGAAGTTCACTGGCGCCATCGCTGGCACCGGCGTCATTGGGGTTGGCACCGGCACCATTGGCATCGGCGCCATTGGGGTTGGCGGCATCGTCATTGGCACCGTCGCCGCTGGTGGTAGGCGGTCAGCGTTTTCGATAACGGCGTCTCCGTTACCGGTCCGCCATGTCAGAGCATGATCCGGACCCGGAGGGTTGCGTTAGTCCAAAATGGGGCCCGGTTTTCCCTCGCGACACACGCGAAGCGTTTGCGCGGGGGTCATGCACGAATAGTAAGATAGAGCGCGGATGGTGATTCGAGGAAAACTATCCCGCTCTGGTTGCGTTAAACTCGCATCGTCGTCGTATCGCGGCGACAATAATATAAGAGAGGAAATATCAATGAAATTGTTTGCTGCATCTGCATTTGCTATCGGCCTCGGCTTGATGACGGTGTCGGCCCAGGCGATGCCGGTCTATCCGGTCGAGAAGCCCATTTCGAACGAGATCACCCGCGTTGCGCAGGGTTGCGGTCCCGGTTTCCACCGCGGCCCCCGTGGCGCCTGCCGCCCGCTCTTCAACTGCCCGCGGGGCTGGCATCCCGGCCCGTATGGCAAGCAGTGCTTTAGGAACTGACGCTAGAGCCTTTTCCGTTCCGATGGAATCGGAACGGGGCTCTAGATTCTTGGTTTGACGCGTTTTCTTTACGCGAACCGGTATCCACTTCGCTGGAAAACGATCTAGTCGGCGGGGCAGGGGCCGCGATGTCGGTCCCTGCCTTGGCCACGCTGATTGTATTTCGATGATGCCGCGCGTCGGCGCGGACGCGCGCTATTGGTCTGCACCAAACAGCGCCGCGAAGCGCTTTTCGCCGTTGCGGGTGAAGTTGACGACGCGGCTGCCCGGGGCGGCATTGCGCGCAGCCCATTTCAATTCGGTGAACCGGGTCAGCATCGCGGCGCCGAGCGTGCCCGCCAGATGATGCCGCCGCTCGCTCCAGTCGAGACAGGCCCGGCATAGCGGCCGGCGCGGATGCGCCAGCGCATCGGCCGAGATCTGCAAGGTCCTGGTCAGGAACTGTTCGCCCTCGGCGGTCAACTCGATGTCCAGCTTGCGCTGCCGGACCAGCCGTTGCCGTTTCATGCTGTCGAGCATCTGCACGCCGAGGTCGCCGGCGAGATGATCGTAGCAGACGCGCGCACGCCGCAGCGCCGGGTCCTTTGGCCCGGTTCGCACGCGCATATGGCCGGCGCGCGCTGCAAGACCCTCGAGGCCCTCAAGCACGGAGGCCACATCGGGGTCGCTAAGACGGTAATAGCGGTGGCGGCCCTGCTTTTCCTGCGCGATCAGCCCGCCGGCCTCGAGCTTGGCCAGATGTGAACTTGCGGTTTGCGGCATGACGCCGGCCTGGTGCGCCAGCTCGCTCGCGGTCAGCGCGCGTCCGGTCATCAGCGCCGTCAGGATGTTGGCGCGGGCGGGATCGCCGACCAGTGCCGCGACCATGGCGATATCGGGGCCTGCTTTCATAGTTCGATGTTAACCGAAGCGTTGACGTGGATCAAGCGGCTAGCTTCGGCATTGCCTTGACGCACCGGAGGTTCCCATGGCCGTCACCGTTTTTATCCGTTACCAGATCGATCCGTTCAAGCGCGCGCAGTTCGAGCAATATGCCCAGCGCTGGCTCACCATCATCCCGCGGGCGGGGGGTGATCTGATCGGCTATTGGATGCCGCATGAGGGCACCAACAACATTGCCTTTGCGCTGATCTCTTTCGAGAGTCTCGCAGCCTATGAAAATTATCGCGCGCGGCTGCGGACCGACAGCGATGGTGCGGCGAATTTTGCCTTTTCGGAAGAGCACAAATTCATCCTTGCGGAAGAGCGGACCTTCCTGCGAAAGGTGACAGGCTAGAGTAGGATAGCTTTTCTTCGAAACGCCATCCTACTCTAACTTGTCATTTGAGCATGATCTTTTCGGAAAACCGGTGCCCACTTTTCCGGATCATGCTGTAGGCGGCACGTACTGGCCGCGAATGTCGTGCGCCGCTATCCTTGCGACAAAACACCGGGCCAAAAACGAAGGAGAGAGATCATGCCAGTCACGAGCGCAGACAAACGGAATACATTCCGGAAAATGCACGAGGCCGGATGCTTCGTGCTGCCCAACCCCTGGGATGTCGGCACCGCGCGCGCGCTCCAGCATCTGGGCTTCAAGGCGATCGCATCCACCAGCGCCGGATTCGCGTGGGCGATCGGCAAGGCTGACAATCAGATTACGGTCGAGGACGCGCTGGCGCATCTCACCGCGCTGTGCGGCGCCGTCGATCTGCCCATCAATGCCGATTTCGAAGGCGGGTTTGCGCATGAGGCGGAGAAGGTCGGCGTCAACGTCGCCCGTGCGGTCAAAACCGGCGTTGCCGGCCTGTCGATCGAAGATTCCACCGGCGACAAGGCGAAGCCGCTTTATGAGCGCGGGCTCGCCATCGAGCGCATCAAGGCCGCGCGTGCCGCAATCGATGCCGACAACAGCGACGTGCTGCTGACCGGTCGCTGCGAAGCCTTCTTGTGGGGACAGCCCGATCTGAAGCTGGTGATCGACCGATTGACGGCTTACGCTGAAGCGGGCGCGGATTGCTTGTATGCACCGGGCATCAAGACCAAGGACGAGATTACGGCGGTCGTCAAAGCCGTGCATCCCAAGCCGGTCAATCTTCTAATCGGCGCCTCGGGCCTGTCGGTGAAGGAAGCCGAGGACCTCGGCGTTCGCCGCATCAGCGTCGGCGGTTCGCTGGCGCGCGCGGCGTGGGCCGGCTTCATGCGTTCAGCGCGGGAGATGGCAGAGAAGGGGACGTTCACCGAGCTCGCCAACGGATATCCTCACGGCGATCTGAACAAGATGATGGGCTGAGGCGTGTAATCCAGGCGTACACATATACACAAAGCCCCGGAAGAGATCCGGGGCTTTGCTTGGCCGGACACGCCGGCGGTAGCGGTTATTTGCTCTGCGTCGAAGGCGGCGGCTTCTGCGGTTGCGCGGGGGCCGCGCCGGTGGTCACGCCGGGAGCGCTGTTGGGTGCAGTAGTATTGCTGCGCGCGGCGTCGGGCGCCGCCGCGGGTGGCTGCGCGGTATTCTGAGCCGGCGCGGCGTTTTGGGCGGTCGAGGATGTGCCAGCCTGTTCGATCGGCGTGTTGTTCATCGCGTAAAACAACGTTCCAACGATGGCCGCGATGGCGATCGCATAGATTGCGATCCTGCTGCCGCTGGCCGGGCCTTCCGCGAGTTCAGGATCGGCCTGTAACTCGTCTTCGACGCGGGTCTGGCGGCGAATACCTTCATCGGTCAGGTTGAACCGAAAGCGATCGTCCGGGTTGCGTTCGTCGGCCATCAAAGAAGCCCTCCGTTGCACCGCTATAATAATAGCCGGTGAGCGCTGATGTTCCCAGACCCGGGGCCTTTTCCGGGTCGCGACGGATCGGCGCGGCCGTTTTCGAACTGTTCAGGACGCGGTTCGCGGCATAGGCTCCGCCCGAATCCGTGCCGTGGGGTTTGCCATGCGGAGCCTGCCTCCGAGCGATATCGTGTTGTATTTTCTATCTTTGGTAGCGCTCGCGGCGCAGGCGATGACGGCGGCGCTGGCGGCAGGGCGGCGCAGCATGGATTGGGTCGGCGTCTGCCTGCTCGGTTGCATCACCGCGCTCGGCGGTGGAACCCTTCGCGACGTTCTGTTCGGTCACTATCCGTTGCTGTGGGTGGAACATCCGTCCTATCTCGCGCTGACGGGCGGGGCGGCGTTTGCGACCATCCTGCTCGCGCGCACCGTCTACCGCCTGAACCTGGCGTTCCTCGTGCTCGACGCGATCGGCCTCGTGGTGTTCACCATGGCCGGCTGCGACATCGCCTGGCAACTCAACGAATCCCTGCCGATCGTGATCGTGGCGGGCATGATCACCGGATGCGCCGGCGGCGTGCTGCGCGACATCCTCTGCAACGACGTGCCGCTGCTGTTTCGCTCCGAGCTCTATGCCAGCGTCTCCGTGCTCACCGGTCTGTTTTACGCCATCTCCTTCGGCCTGAAGCTAAATCACGAAACCTGGACGGCGCTGACATTCGTGTTCGGCCTGTCGTTTCGCCTGCTGGCGATCCGCTACAAGTGGGAGATGCCGAAATTCGTCTTCAACGACGATCGGCGCTAGAGGCGCGTGGTTTCATGGCGCTTTGCGCACCTCCGCCGCCTGCGCCGCTGTCACGGTAGGGGCGGCATTGCCCCATGAATTGCGAATGTAGTTGGCGACGTCGGCGATTTCCTGGTCTGACAATTTTTCGCGGTAGGCCGGCATCGAGCCGGTGTTGGGCGCGCGCGGCGTCGTCACCGTCTGCGCGCCGTCGAGGATGATGCGCAGCGTGCTGGTGGGATCGGCCGACTGCAGACCGGCGTTGCCGGGGAGCGGGGGATAGATCCGCGGGGCGCCGCTTCCGTCGGCTTCGTGGCAGGCGATGCAGGCGCCTTTATAGATCCTCTCGCCGTCGGTCATTTGTGCCTGCGGGGGCAGCGCGACCAGCGCCTCGGTGGCGCCGACCGGCAGATCCTTGAGGTAGGCGGCGATGGCGCGAACGTCGGCGTCGCTCATCTTGGATGTCGAGTTGACCACCACTTCGGCCATCAACCCGCCGGCATGGCTGCGGCCGTTGCGGCCGCTCTGCAGATATTCGACGATGTCGTCGACGCTCCACGATTTCAGCCCGCTCCGTGCGGCGCCATCGAGCCTGGGTGCAAACCAGCCTTGCACCAAGCCGCCGCCGAACAATTGGCCGCGCTTGTCGGCGCCGAACAGGTTCTTGGGCGTGTGGCACACACCGCAATGCGCCACGCCCTCGACCAGATAGGCGCCGCGATTCCAGCTCGCGCTCTTTTGCTTGTTGGGCTGAAATATGCCGGGCCGGAAGAACAGATTATTCCAGACCCGCATCACCGCCCGGTAATTCAGCGGCCATCGCAAATCGGGCGATGGAGCGGAATTGCGCGACGGCGGCTGCGTCGCAAGGTAGGCGCGGATCGCCAGCACGTCGTCGCGGGTGAGCTTGGTAAAATTGGGATAAGGAAATGCCGGGTAATAGAGCGAGCCATCGGGCGCGATGCCCTCGTGGAGCGCGCGACGAAAGTCGTCATCGCTCCAGGCGCCGATTCCGGTGTCGCGATCCGGCGTCAGGTTCGGCGAATAGATAGCGCCGAAGGGCGTGTCGATCCGCTTGCCTCCGGCGAACGGTTTTGCCGGATCGGCGGTATGGCAGCTCGCGCAGTCACCGGCATCGGTGAGCACTTTGCCACGCGCGATCAGTTCGGCTGGGGATTGAGCTTGCGCGCGGCTGCAGACCAATGCAGTGCACAAAAACATGAACGCGAGAACCGCCGCAAGAATCGCCCGCGCGGCGCCGCCGTAACTCTGCACCAATTGATCTGCCCCCAGCTTCTTATGCCACGAAAACACAATGACGAGAGCGTCACGTCGTTTCGCGGCAACATGCCGCAGCGACATACCTGAAAACAAAGGCAGGCCGCTTCGGCATGAAATTGCGATCTATGGATGGGAGCGCCCATTGTCCAGATTTGTGATGCGTCTGGCACAAAAACCGACATAGACTGTTTCTAACGAACTGAATGGCTGGCAAAAAAGCGAAAAACAATCAGCCCCCGCACAGACTTAAGAGGTTGGAATGGGAATCAACCAAGGCCCGATCAGTCTTGATCAGAAGTACACCCAGGGCTCCGGTCACATCTTTCTGACTGGAATCCAGGCGTTGGTTCGTCTGCCCATGGCGCAGATCCGCCGTGACCGTGCTGCAGGGCTCAACACCGCGGGGTTCATCTCGGGTTACCGCGGATCGCCGCTCGGCGGTTATGACCAGCAGCTGTATGCGGCGCGAAAGCACCTCGAGCAGTACAACATCAAGTTCCAGCCCGGCGTGAACGAAGACCTGGCGGCCACCGCGATCTGGGGTTCGCAGCAGCTCAACCTGTCGCCCGGCGCCAAACATGACGGCGTGGTTGGCATCTGGTACGGCAAGGGCCCGGGCGTTGACCGTTGCGGCGACGTGTTCCGCCACGGCAACGCGGCAGGGTCGGCCAAGAACGGTGGCGTGCTGTGCCTGGCCGGCGATGATCACGGCGCCAAATCCTCCACCGTGCCGCATCAGTCGGACCACGCCTTCATCTCCGCGCTGATGCCCTATCTGTACCCCTCGAGCATCCACGAGATGATCGAGATGGGCCTGCTCGGCATCGCGATGTCGCGCTATTCCGGCTGCTGGGTCGGCATGAAGGTGATCACCGAGACCGTGGAGACCACGGCGGAGATCGACCTCACCGACGAGATGACGCCGTTTATCATTCCGACCGATTTCGAGATGCCGCCGGGCGGCCTCAATCTGCGCTGGCCCGATGATCGGTTCGACCAGGACCGGCGTCTGCAGGACTACAAGGGCTTTGCGGCGATCGCGTTTGCGCGCGCCAACAAAGTCAACCGCATCACGATGGATTCGCCGAACGCCCGCTTCGGGATCATGGCCTCGGGCAAGAGCTACGAGGATATCCGGCAGGCGCTGCGCGAACTCGGCGTCACACCCGAAGTTGCCGCCAAGATCGGACTGCGGCTTTACAAGATCGGCATGCCCTGGCCGCTGGAGCCGCAGGGCGTGCGCGAATTCGCGGTCGGCCTCGAAGAGATCATGATCATCGAGGAACGCCGCGAGATCGTCGAGAATCAGGTCAAGCAGGAGCTGTTCAACTGGCGCGACGACGTTCGTCCGCGCATCGTCGGCAAGATGGACGAGCACGACAAGCGCTTCCTTCCCTTCGCCGAAGAGCTCAGCGTGGCGTCGCTGGCCAGTTCGCTCACCGAGCGGCTGCTGCGCCTCAACCTCAATCCCGAAATCGCCGCGATGCTGCGCGCCAAGGCCGACTGGTTCAACGGCCGCCAGGCCAGCCAGATGCAGGCGGTGGCCCCGATCACCCGCACCCCATATTTCTGCTCGGGCTGCCCGCACAACACCTCGACCAAGGTGCCGGAGGGCAGCCGCGCCTTTGCGGGCATCGGCTGCCATTTCATGGCGCTGTGGATGGACCGCAACACCGAGACCTTCACCCATATGGGCGGCGAGGGCGTGCCCTGGGTCGGCGTCGCGCCCTTCACCAACGAAGAGCATGTGTTCGCCAATCTCGGCGACGGCACCTATTTCCATTCCGGCAGCCTCGCGATCCGTCAGGCAGTCGCGTCCAAGGCCAACATCACCTACAAGATCCTCTACAACGACGCGACCGCGATGACCGGCGGCCAGCATGTCGACGGCGAATTGTCGCCGCAGCAGGTCACCTTCCAGCTGCACAGCGAAGGCATCCGCGACATCTACCTGGTTTCGGAAAATCCTGCCGCCTATCCGGCCGCCGAAATTGCGCCCGGCACCAAGACCGCGCATCGCGACCAGCTCGATGACGTCATGAAGACGCTGCGCCAGGTCAAGGGCGCCTCGGCCATCGTGTTCGTGCAGACCTGCGCCGCCGAAAAGCGCCGCCGCCGCAAACGCGGCACCATGGAGGATCCGCCGCGCCGGGTGCTGATCAATCCTGCCGTGTGCGAAGGCTGCGGCGATTGTTCGGTGCAGTCGAATTGCATCTCGGTGGAGCCGTTGGAAACCGAGTTGGGGCGCAAGCGCGCCATCAACCAATCGACCTGCAACAAGGATTATTCCTGCCTCAAGGGTTTCTGCCCGTCCTTTGTGACCGTCGACGGCGGCAAGCTGCGACGCCGCGCGCCGCCGGACCTCGGCAGCATCGGCGAGTTGCCGGAGCCGGCATCGCGGCCGTCGCTCGATCGGCCCTACAACGTCGCGGTCGGTGGCGTCGGCGGCACCGGCGTGCTGACCATCGGGGCGCTGCTCGGCATGGCCGCCCACATCGAGGGCAAGGCGAGCATGATCCTGGACATGTCGGGCCTCGCGCAGAAGGGCGGCGCGGTGCTGAGCCATGTTCGGCTCTCGGAGCACACCGCCGACGTCACCTGTTCGCGTATCGTCACCGGCACGGCCGACCTGGTGCTGGCTGCCGACGAGGTGGTGGCGGGCGCCAAGGAAACCATCACGCTTTGCGACTCCAGCCGCACCACCGGCGTGATCAACACGCATCTGATCCCGATTGCGGATTTCATCCTGAACCGCGATTTCAATTTCCAGAGCCGCAAGGTCAACAGCGTGCTGGAAACCGCGCTGCGCAAGGATTCCGCGTTCTTCGATTTCACCAAGCCGGCCGAAATCCTGCTCGGGGATTCCATCGCCACCAACATGATGATGATGGGCTATGCCTATCAGAGGGGCCTGCTGCCGCTTTCGGCCAAGGCCATCGAGCAGGCGATCGAGGTCAACGGCGTTGCCGTCAAGATGAACACCCAGGCGTTCCAGCTCGGGCGTCTGGCGGCGATCGATCCGGCACGGTTGGCTGCGATGATGAAAGGCCAGGACGAGACGGTGGCGCCGAAGACGCTCGACGAGATGTCGCTCGACGAGATCATCGCCCATCGCAGCGCGCTGCTGACCGGCTATCAGAACAAGCGTCTTGCCGCGCGCTATCGCGACCTGGTGGCCAAGGTCCGCAACGCCGCCATCGATCGCGGCTTTGGCGAGGAGCTGCCGCGCGCGGTTGCGATCAATTACGCCAAGCTGCTCGCCTACAAGGACGAGTACGAGGTGGCGCGGCTCTTCACCGACGGCCGCTTTGAAAAGCAGCTCCGCGACCAGTTCGACGGCGACTTCAAGATCAGCTTCAATCTCGCGCCGCCGATCCTGGGCGGCGGCACGGACGCGCTGGGGCGGCCGAAGAAGCGGGCGTTCGGCGCCTGGATGATGCCGGTGTTCAAAATTCTTGCCGGCCTTCGCGGCCTGCGCGGGACACCCCTCGATATCTTCGGCAACAGCCCCGACCGTAAGCTCGAACGCGAGCTGATCGTGGCCTACGAAAAGGACGTCGCATCCGTGCTGGGCGCGCTCTCGCCGCCGACATTGGATACCGCGATCGAACTGTTGTCGCTGCCCGACCGCATCAGGGGCTACGGCCCGGTGAAGGAGAAATCGATGCAGGCGGCGAAGGTGCGGCACGCGCAGTTGTCCGCCGATCTGGTCAACCCGCCGCCCGTGCCACGGCAGATCGCGGCGGAGTAGGGTAGACCCCCAAGGCGAGGAGGCGCCGACGGGTCCGCTAAACTCCGTACCGCCTCGATCCCTCATGGTGAGGAGGCGCGCAGGCGCCGTCTCGAACCATGAGGCCCGGCCTTCCAGCGGCCATCCTTCGAGACGACCGCTTCGCGGTCTCCCCAGGATGAGGTCGTGGATTGCGGCGCGGACTGATGAAACGCGCGCCGAGTTTTAATGACGACTGGATTCTTCGCCGGAAGCAATTTGATCTTTGGGGCAGGAGCTCCCGCCAATTCGAGCCGACGCAGATGGCCATTCATGCTCAGTCGCGCGTCTTAGCCCGTTTCGGGGGCCTCGGAGTTGCGGCGGTCTGCGCGTTTCATGCCGTCGCGCAAGGGGCATCACCGATGCCCGACAGGGTTTCTCTGAGCGCGTCGACGGTTACGTGGAGCACGGTCAAATACGCGACCAATGCGGAGAACGGATTTGTCGACGGGTCACTCGACAAGACGACCATCGTCGAGCGCACGTTCGGTACCCGGGTGGTCGAGAACCGTTATCTGAAGGTAACGCTGCTGCCCGAGTTCGGCGGGCGCATTCTGTCCATCATTTACAAGCCGACTGGCCACGAGCAACTTTATCGCAGCGAAGTCGGCGTACCCTACGGGATCAACGGCGGCACCTTTTATTACGACTGGATGATGGTGTATGGCGGGATATTCCCCACATTCCCTGATCCCGAGCACGGCAAGACCTGGCTCAAGCCGTGGAATTTCAGGGTGGAGAAAGAAAGCGCCGACGAAGTAACCGTGTCGATGTCGCTGAAAGACGATTTCAGTTACTCGGCGACGCCTGGGGGATTCAGGTCGGGCTCGACGGGAATCGAAGCGACTTATTATGTCACGCTGAAAGCCGGTCGCGCCGCGATCGATGCGCGTATGGTTCTGAAAAATCGAAAAGCCGAGGCGGTCGACTACGAGTACTGGACGTGTGCGACGTTCGCGCCCGGATCGGACCCGAACAAGCCCAAGGCTACCGGCGGTGCCGAAATCATCGCGCCCATCCGGGCCTACAGTACGCCGCACTGGTCGGCCAACCTCGCGCAAGGTGACAGGAGCTTAGGTCAGGGCAGGAGCCGTTTCGAAAAGCTGCGCTATTTCAGGAACTGGCCGACAATGGGCATCGCCTACGCGGCGCCCGACATGCAAGGCGGCAATTTCTGGGGCGTGATCAACCACGATAACGAAGAGGGGATCATGCGCATCGCGGACAACGCGGTCACGCCCGGCCTCAAAATGTGGACGTGGGGATTTTCGTCGTTTACGAACGAAACCGACGCGCGCAAAGAACCCAATCCGCAGCGGCCTTACGTCGAATTGTGGGCGGGGGTCTCGGACCAGTTTTTTCACAGCGCTAACTTTCCTGCGCTGGGCGAAGTGTCAGTTCCGGAAACCTACAGTCCGACCGTCGGCTTGCGCAACGTGACGCATGCGAACGAGAACATCCTGATCAATCTGGCGGTCGGGGCGTCGGGCGTCAATCTTGAGTTTGTCAGCCTGGAGCCGACCACGCCGCTGCGCGTAACATTGAAACGCGGCGAGGCGACTTTGTTCGACGATGCCGTGACAGCCGACCCGAAAAACGGCAATCGCATTTTGTCGACGATCCCCGCCGACGGCCGCGGCGAGCGAATACAGCTGACGATCACGACCGCGGCAGGCAAGGAACTGATCGCGGCCGAGACACAAGTGAAATGAGCTGTTGCGGCGCTCGGTGAAGGAGGAGGCGATGGCGCGGCGCGCCAAGCTGTCTGCCGATGCGGTCGATCCGGCGCCTGCGCCGCGGCAGAGTAGACATAGACCCTCATGGTGAGGAGGCGCTTCTTCAGCGCCGTCTCGAACCATGTAGCCGCAGATGCTGCATCTTCGCGAGCGATCTAATGTGCGCTCTTAAGCGCCCTTGCTCTCCCGTTTGCCGATCTCGCAGCGCCATCCCGCCAGGCGCTCAGCCGGGTGCTGCTTCATCCAATCGGCGAGCTGTGGCGCGCCCATCAGGCAGGATTGTATCGAGATGTCAGCGAAATCCGACGTGGTGACGGTTTGCTCGTGGCAGTCACCCGGAGAGGCGAGACTGCAGAGCACGGCAACGACCTTGATCATGAGGAGAGGACCTCGTCGCGATGCGCAAGGGTGTCGCTGACCGCATGACCGGCCGTCGCTTGGCCGGCTGGCTCGACAAGGCGATGGGCCGGCGGGAAGATGCTATCGTAAATGGCCCGGGCCTGTCGGACCATGCGGGCCCGCTCGCGATCAGATCGTGAGACAAACTGAATGACTTCGCCCATATTCGCTCCAAACATTGGTTAGAAAACGACCACCCAGCCCTGGAACAAGTCGTCGAGAAGATGACGACCGTAATTACACTCGATGTAAGACCTCAGCTCTGACCTTGAAGTTCGGTCGCGGTAACGAAGGATAAAAAGCGCGTGACTGGCTTGCGCGCCGGCATCCCGATATTTCTTCCGCCGCGCGGGTTGCAGAAGCAGGTCATCTACGCCACTTGCGTTCAGCGCCGGCAACCGATCGAGCGGATACTTTGGCCGCATCAAAATGCGAAGGTTTCACCGCTCTTCTCTGGCAATCGTCGGCAAGGGCCCTGAGCAGGCCTGCAATCGCTTGGTCGGTTATGGTTTGAGCCGCGCACAGCAAGGTGTGAGCCGTTCTTAGATATTCGTTGGCTCGTTGCGGGATCTGAGATGTCACAGAGCCCTCGCGCGGTTCTCTGGCGCCTGGAACAAAGCGAATGGGGACCAGCGCAGCCAATCGTGGTCGTTCGCCCGGCGGGCTCTGAGGCGTTCGACGCATCTTTTAGAACACAGAGAGGTGCGCCACGAATAGTGCCTCACGAGACCGAACTTGCCGTTGCAAACTGCGCATCGCTCGCCTGTACCTGATTTGAGACTTCCGGAGCTGTTAGGCATTGGTGTCTCCTGTCGTGTTATCGCCCCTGTTCGCCGATCATCCTTTTTCACCGCCGCACGACATAAGTTTGTGCGTTTCTTTTCCAATGGGATGACGTTACCCCAGCCGCGGTCAGCAACTCAATTGAACATAGGTAAGTCACGGACATCCCATGGAGGTACAAGACGATACGATGGTATAGCGCCGGCGGTTTCAGGCCTCCGCTCGGCAATGGGGCATCCTCGACTTAGGTCTAGCCGGTAGGTTCCGTGAGCGAAAATCATCTCGAAGCGTCGTGCGCCAACATTTTCAACGCGCGATCGGAAAGCGCAGCCCGTTAGCTCCTGAGTGCATCGCTCTAATTCGTCGAGGCGTGCTGATGCATCCGGTCTCGTCGGGCAAATCAGTAACCGTTTTCGCGCCTTCGACCGCGCGCCGCTTGTCAAACAGGCCGCGAAATGCATTGCGCGTAGAAACGAATTTCATCAGCCCGTTCAAGGCGATTTGCATCGTCCAGTTCGGTGGCTGAAAATAATCCGCTTTTCATTTCTCGGAATTGCTGTCTCTTTCACATCGCCCGCCTCATGAAGAGGGGCGTACGCGTCGTCACGATACGTGGAGTGCGGGTGCGGTGGGCGCGACGGCGTCGCGCGCGAGGTGATTGCAGGGCGGTCTCGAGCTTTTGCTTGGGCTGTGAGCATAGGTTGTCGCGCAAGACGAGCGGCGTCGTGGCGTACGGCAAAACCGTGTGGTCCTGGCACCCGTTGCTGGTGTCAAGCTTTGCGGAGGCGGAAGGCGCCCGACCGGGTTCGGCTTTCGCTGCCAATTCGCGAAGTGACGGAGGCAAGACGAATTCGTCTCCGAGGAGAGCGCGGCATAAGCCGTCAAACCATTGCGCAGGGAAGGCCGGGATGTCTCGGCTTCACCTGTGGTCATTCCTCCTGTGCATTTGTTCTCCACTTCGGCGCACAGGGGGCCATGGGTGCCGGCCGGCACCCGGTCTTCCCTGCGCCCTCTCGCGATCGAGAGGGACCAAGCTATCGATCAGCTCGGACGCGTCGCGCCGCGAGAACGTGGCCTCATGCTCGTCTCGCATGACGGAATATTTCGGCGCTTGCCAAGGCAGTCCCGACAGGCGAGAAAACGCGGGAAGAAGAAACGCCAGCGGAGAGCGATTTGACCATCAAGGGCAAGGCCTACATTGCCGGAATCTACGAACACCCGACCCGGCACGCACCCGATAAATCCACCGCACAGTTGCATGCCGAGGTCGCCAAGGGCGCGCTCGAAGATGCCGGACTGACGAAGGCCGATGTCGATGGCTATTTCTGCGGCGGCGATGCGCCCGGCGGGGCCTGGCCGATGGTCGATTACCTCGGTCTCAAGGTGCGTCACGTCGATTCCACCGAGACCGGCGGTTGTTCCTATCTGATCCATCTCGGCCACGCCGCGGAAGCGATCGCGGCCGGCAAATGCTCGATCGCGCTGATCACGCTCGCCGGCAAGCCGCGCACCGGTCCGATGCCGCCGCGGGCCGCAGGTGCCGAAGCCGATTTTGAAGCGGCCTATGGCGCCACCACGCACAATGCCTACGGCATGTGTGCCATGCGCCACATGCACGACTACGGCACCACCAGTGAGCAGCTGGCCTGGATCAAGGTCGCGGCGTCGCATCATGCGCAATACAATCCGCATGCGATGCTCAAGGACGTCGTCACCGTCGAGGACGTGCTGAACTCGCCGATGATTTCCGATCCGCTGCATCGGATGGATTGCTGCGTCGTCACCGACGGCGGCGGCGCGCTGATCGTGACCACGCCGGAAATCGCCAAGAGCTTGAAGAAGCCGCAGGTGCGCCTGATCGGTCACGGCGAGGCGATGAAGGGGCCGCGTGGCGGCAAGGATCTCGACCTGACTTATTCGGCCGGCGTGTGGTCGGGCCCGCGCGCATTCGAGGAAGCCGGCATCACGCCGAAGGATATCAAATACGCCTCGATCTATGACAGCTTCACCATCACGGTGCTGATGCAGCTCGAGGACCTCGGCTTCTGCAAGAAGGGCGAGGGCGGCAAGTTCGTTGCCGACGGCAATCTGATTTCCGGCGTCGGCAAGCTGCCGTTCAACACCGATGGCGGCGGTCTTTGCAGCAACCACCCGGTCAACCGCGGCGGCATGACCAAGATCATCGAGGCGGTGCGCCAGCTGCGCGGCGAAGCGCATCCTAAGGTCCAGGTACCGAATTGCGATCTCGTGATCGCCCATGGCACCGGCGGCCTGCTCGGCGTACGCCACGCCGCCTCAACCTGCATTCTGGAGCGTGCGTGATGACCGAAGCCAAGAAATATCCGACGCCGCAAGGCAATCCTGAAACGGCGCCGTTCTGGGAAGCGGCCAAGCAGGGCAAGTTCATGATCAAGCGCTGCACCGCGTGCGGCGAGGCGCATTATTTCCCGCGCTCGATTTGTCCGTTCTGCTTCTCGGACAAGACGGTGTGGGAACAAAGCTCGGGCGAGGCAGAAATCTACACCTTCAGCCTGATGCGCAAATCCGCCACCGGGCCTTACGCGATCGCCTATGTCACCCTGAAGGAAGGTCCGTCGCTGCAGACCAATATCGTCGACTGCGACATGGACAAGCTCAAGATCGGCCAGAAGGTCAAGGTGGTGTTCAAGCCGACCGAAGGCGCGCCGCTGCCCTTCTTCACGCCGGCTTAAGTTCTTTCCTTCTCCCCTTGTGGGAGAAGGTGGCAGCCGAAGGCTGCCGGATGAGGGGTCTCTATTCGCGAGCGCGGTGTTTGTAGAGGCAACCCCTCACCCAAGCGAGATCGCGGCGAGGTCATTCTTGCCCTCTCCCACAAGGGGAGAGGGCGCAGCAACGGGCGCCGGCGAAGCCAGAAATATCGGGGAAGGAAATCCGCAAGATGCCGATCAAGTACGATGAGTTGATGGCGCTGAAGAACCTCGGTCAGAAATACGCCTATACCGACCGCGAGGTGATGCTCTACGCCTGTGGCATCGGAATGGGCGCGGACCCGATGGACGAGAAAGAACTCGCTTTCGTCAACGAGGGCGTGGCGACGCCGCGGCCGCTGAAGGTGGTACCGACCTTCGCCTCGGTGGCGGCCTGGGGTTCCGGTCCCGGCGAGATGAATCTCAACCGCGTGATGGTGGTCGATGGCGAGCGTGACATCACCTTCCACAAGCCGTTCGCGACCGCCGCGCACATCACCGCCGATTCCAGCGTGCTCGACGTTTTCGACAAGGGCAAGGACAAGGGTGCCGTGATCCGGCATATGACGGTGCTGAAAGACGAGCAGGGGCAGCCGCTGGCCACGCTGGTGGCGTCGCGGTTCGCGCGCGGCGATGGCGGTTTCGGCGGTCCGTCGGAAGGCCAGCCCGAACCGCACAAGGTACCGACCCGCAGCCCCGACAAGACCATCGATATCACCACGCGGCCGGACCAGGCGCTGGTCTACCGGCTCTGCGGCGACCGCAATCCGCTGCACTCCGATCCCGAATTCGCCAAGCGCGCCGGCTTTCCCCGGCCGATCCTGCACGGCATGTGCACCTATGGCATCACGTGCCGCGGTGTTCTGCAGACCTATGCCGACTACGACGCCTCGGCCTTCAAGCAGCACGCCGCGCGGTTTTCGTCGCCGGTCTATCCCGGCGAGACCGTGACCATGGATCTGTGGAAGGACGGCAACGTGATTTCATTCGAAGCGCGGGTGAAGGCGCGCAGCGTCACTGTCATCAAGAGCGGCAAGACGGTGTTGGGGTGACGAGGCGACGGGACGCGCTTTGAATGTGATCGTCATGGCCGGGCATAGCCGTCCGAAGGACGGCGTCGCTTCCGCTCGCCTATGTCCCGGCCATCCACGTCTTTCTCGAGTCAGCGAAGAAGACGTGGATGCCCGGCAGCGCAGACAAGTTTACGCAGTCTGCGCAAAGCAGACAGCTATGGCCGGGCATGACGAGGGACATACGTGAAAAAAACTGGATGGGAGAGAGACATGGGACTACTCGACGGCAAGGTTGCGCTGATCACCGGCGCGGGCGGTGGGCTTGGTGAAGCCTATGCCAAGTTGTTCGCGCGCGAGGGCGCTGCCGTCGTGGTCAACGACCTCGGCGGGCCCCGTGACGGCTCAGGCGGTGACGCATCGATGGCCGAGAGGGTGGTCGAGGCGATCAAGGCGGAGGGCGGACGGGCGGTTGCCAACGGCGCCGATATTTCCACCATGGCCGGCGGCCAATCGGTGTTTGACGACGCCATCAAGCATTTCGGCCGTGCCGACATTCTCGTCAACAACGCCGGCATCCTGCTTGACCAGACCTTCGCCAAGGCCACCGAGGCGGCGTGGGATAAGGTTTTGAAGGTGCATCTGAAGGGCACGTTCTGCGTCACCCAGCCGGTATTCCGCTGGATGCGCGAGAATGGCGGCGGCGTCATCGTCAACACCTCATCGACGTCGGGCCTGATCGGCAATTTCGGCCAGAGCAATTACGGTGCTGCGAAAGGCGGCATTTGGGGGCTGTCGAATGTGCTCGCGATCGAAGGCCGCAAATACAACATCCGCATCTGGACATTGGCCCCGGGCGCGCTGACCCGCATGACCGCCGATTTGCCGCGCTACATTGAAAATCCGGGCGCGGCGCTCGGACCGGACGGCATTGCGCCGGCCGTGCTATACATGGTCAGCGAATTGTCGGGAGACCAGACCGGCAAGGTGCTCGGCGTGTCCGGCCCGCGCGGCGTGCGGGAAATGCGGATGATGGAAATGGACGGCTGGAAGCCGCCGCATACCGGCTGGAAGGCGCAGGACGTGGTCGAGCACGCCAAGGAGATTTTCTTCTCCGAGGAGCAGATCAAGATGGGCGCACGGCGGTTTTGAAGAATGTATTGTGATACACCAACACCGTCATTCCGGGGCGAGGCGAAGCCTCGAACCCGGAATCTCGAGATTCTCCCGATGTGCAATTGCACATCGCAGTTCGCGCTACGCGCGCCCCAGAATGACCAAAGAGGACAGAGGGACGAATGACAAAACTCACCGCCCAGGCCGCAGGAACCTTCGCGATTGCCCCAACGCCGTTCCACGATGACGGCCGCATCGACGAGAAATCCATCGACCGGCTGACCGACTTCTACGCCGAAGTCGGATGCAATGGCGTCACCGTGCTCGGCATTCTCGGCGAAGCGCCGAAGCTTGATGCCGCGGAGGCGGAAGCGGTGGCGATCCGCTTTGTGAAACGCGCCAAGAACATGCAGATCATCGTCGGTGTCTCGGCGCCCGGATTTGCCACCATGCGCTCGCTGGCCAAGGCGTCGATGGATGCGGGCGCGGCCGGCGTGATGATCGCGCCGCCGCCGCATCTGCGCACCGATGATCAGATCGTCAGCTACTTCAAGCAGGCCCAGGAAGCGATCGGCGACGATATTCCCTGGGTGCTGCAGGATTACCCGCTGACCCTGACCGTGGTGTTCACGCCCGCAGTGATCCGCAAGATCGTGATGGACAGCCCGTCCTGCGTGATGCTCAAGCACGAGGATTGGCCGGGACTGGAAAAGATTTCGACGCTGCGCGGCTACCAGAAGGACGGTTCGCTGAAGCCGATGTCGATCCTGGTCGGCAATGGCGGGCTGTTCCTCGATTTCGAGATGGAGCGTGGCGCCGACGGTGCGATGACCGGCTACGCCTTCCCGGAATTGCTGATCGACGTCGTAAAATTGTCGAAGGCTGGCAAGCGCGACGCCGCGCACGACCTGTTCGACGCCCATCTGCCGCTGATCCGCTACGAGCAGCAGCCCGGCGCCGGATTGTCGGTGCGCAAATATGTGCTGCAGAAGCGCGGCATCATCTCCTCCAGCGCGCAGCGCAAGCCCGGCGCGACCATCACCGCGACCGCGAAAGCGGAAGTCGATTATCTGCTGTCGCGGGTCGCCCGCGTCGACAAGCGTGCGAACCTGCAGCCGCAGGCCAGCGCGGCGGAGTAGAGGTTGATGGCCGAAGCTGTCGCACCGCGTCCGGCATCCACCATCCTTCTATTGCGGGACGGGGCGGCGGCGGTCGACGGCAAGAGCCGCGATGCCGACGGCAAGGGCCGCGGCGTCGACGGCAAGGGCCGCAACGAAATCGAGGTCTTCATGTTGGTTCGCCATTATGAGATCGATTTCAACGCCGGAGCGCTGGTGTTTCCCGGCGGCAGCATCGACGCCAGCGACAAGGAGATCATCGAACAGCCGAACCTGTATTCAGGCGGCGAGGGCCTCGATGCCGCGGCATTGAGCTTCCGGATCGCCGCGATCCGCGAGACCTTTGAGGAAAGCGGAATCCTGCTGGCCCGGCCGTTGGGCTCTGCCAATCTCGTCGATGCCGGGCGCGCGGCCGAGATCGAGGCCGCGCATCGCGCAGCCCTGTGCGAGGGCAAGACCAGCTTCTCAAAGGTCGTTGCCGAAAGCGGCATCGCGCTGGCGCTCGACGAACTGGTTCCCTACGCGCACTGGATCACGCCGGAGGGGATGCCGAAGCGCTTCGATACCTGGTTCTTCCTGGCGCTGGCGCCGCCGGCGCAGGCCGGCGCTCACGACGGCGAGGAATCCACGGATTCGATCTGGGTGTCGCCGCGCGAGGCGCTGGCGGGCGGCGAGAGCGGGCGGTTCAAGCTGCCGTTCCCGACCACGCGCAACCTGATCAAGCTCGGCAAGCAACCCAGCGCGCGCGCCGCGCTCGATGACAGCAAGGGCAGGCCGATCGTCACGGTGACGCCGGTCATGACCAGGCTCAACGGTGGCCGCCAGCTGCGCATCCCCGCGGAGGCCGGCTACGACGGCGAGTTGTTTGAAGTCGGCGCAAACTGATGTGAGGCAGGACCCCGCATCGGCCAGCCAACGCGTCTTGCCGACATCGGGGATTATCGGCATCCTGCCCGAAAAATCCGGACACCCACGAGGTGTCACGGAACCGGGGCAGGGAGCGCATCATGAGGACAGGGCGCATCGGCGTAGTGATCGCGGCGTGGCTGACATTGCTCGCCGCGGCCGGCGTGGCCCACGCGCAAGGCAGCTTTCCGGATCATCCGATACGCATGATCATTCCCTATTCGGTCGGCAGCGTGGTCGACGTGTTCGGGCGCATCGTGGCCCAGAACATGGCCGAGCAGTGGAAAGCCCCGATCATCAGTGAATCGAAATCCGGCGGCAACGGCACGATCGCCGCGGAGGAGGTCGCCCGCGCCGCGCCCGACGGTTACACATGGCTGATGGTGACGACGTTCTTCACCGCGAGCCCGTCGCTGAATGTCTCGCTGCGCTGGGATCCGGTGCGTGATTTCGTCCCGATCGGGCAAATATGCCGGGCGCCGAATTTCTTCATCGTCCCGACGACGCTGCCGGTGAAGAGCGTGGCCGAATTCGTCGCGCTCGCCAAGGAAAAGCCGGGAAAGCTGAATTACAGCCATCCGGGCAAGGGATCGACCGGCCATCTCGGCTTCGAGCTGTTCAAGCGGCTGGCCGGGATCGATGTTCCCGGCATCGGCTATCGCGGCTATCCGCAGATGGTGGCGGACATCTCCAGCGGCCTGATCACGTCGACGTTCCTGTCGGCCAATCAGGCGCTGGCGCAGGTGCAGACAGGTACCATCCGGATCATCGGCGCCATCAACGACGGCCGTTCCAAATATTTCCCTGACGTGCCGACCTTGGCCGAGCAGGGCTACGCCGAGGCCCAGGTGACGCCGTGGTTCGGCATCGTTGTTCCCAAGGGAACGCCCGAGCCGATCGTCGAGCGGATCAGCAAGGCGCTCGACAAGGCGCTGGCGACGCCGGACGTGCAGCAGAAGCTGGATCTGGCGGGCTGCCCGCCGCAGGCGGCGTCGCGCGCGGAGTTCGGCGACATCATCAAGGCCGACATCGCGCTATGGGCGAAGGTCGTTAAAGAGGCCGGGATTCCGCCGGACTAAGCCGGGCCGGATTCTGGGCAGGTTCCCCTGGGGGCGGGTTCTATCGTATAAGTACTACCGTATAGGAGCCGGTTCCCGACCCATGCCCTTTGCCGCCATCGTCCAACGGATACGGTCATTCTCGCTATCGATCGGTCAATTGACCTTTGGCGGCTTCCTGCTGGTGTTGGCGGTCATCACCGCGACGAGCATGGCCAGCGTCATTGCCATCCGCCACATCGATGCGACCTTTGCCGAGCTCCAGCGGCTGCAGGACGTCGGCGACCTGGCCGAGGAGATCGATGGCCGCGTGAACGAGTTGCGCTTCGCCGCCCGCGATTTCGTCACCGACCCGAATACGCAGTCCAACCGGGTCGGCGAGGCGGCCGCGGCTTTGAGCGCGTTGCTGAAAACCACGCGGTTGGAACTCGCGCCTGAGCAGCAGGCCATGATTGACGGCGTCACGCAGCGCTTTGCGAATTATCGCGAAGGCATCGAGCGTGTCACGGCGTTGATTGGCCGGCGCGCCGACCTGATCGCGGCGTTGGCGCCGGTGCGCGAGCAGTTTGAAGCGGCGATCGCGGAGGTGGCCGATCGGCAGACCGCGAGGAACCTGTTCAAGGCGCAGAATCAGATCAACGCGGCGCTGCTGGCGCACGATCCGCTGTCTGCCGAGCAGGCCGCGCAACGCATGCGGTCGCTACCGATCGATGATCTGCCACTTCGCTCCGCTGCCGATGCCTACGCCGACGCGATCATTTCAATCTCGGCAACCGAAGCGGAAATCGCCAAGCTCGACAAGGACGTGCTCGGCACCGAAGGGCGACAGATCGGACGGGTGACCGATCTTTTGCGCGACGTGAGCGCAAGCCGGGGTCGCGTGCTGGCCAACGATTTCGGCAGAACGCTGCGGGACGATAAGTGGCAGAGTATCATCTTGGGCATCGCCGGAGTGCTGGTCGGGTTGGCCGCAGCGCTGTTTGTGGTGCGCCGGACCGTTCGTCCGCTTGGGGCCATCGCCAGGGCGATTCGCGCACTTGCCGGTGGCGAAAAGCACGCATCGATTCCTGCGATGCATGTGCGCAACGAGATCGGCGACATCGCGCGCGCTGCCGAGGTATTTCGCCGCTCGCTGGCCGATGTCGACGCCGCGCGCGAAGCGGCCATCCATGCATTGGCCGAACAACGACTTGCCGAGGAAAGTTATCGCAAGCTGTTCGAAGGCTCGGTCGACGGAATTTATGTGACGACGCCCGGCGGCTCGCTTCTCAACGCCAATCCGGCGCTGGCGCGGATCATGGGCTACGAAACGCCGCAGGCTTTGATCCGCGGCATCAGCGATATCGCGCACATGGTGTATGTCGATCCAGCGGCGCGCGCCGAATATCTCGCGCTGATGCAGCGCGACGGCATGGTGCGCGAGTTCGAATATCAGGTGCGCCAGCGCGGCGGAGCGATCCTCTGGCTCTCCGACAGTGCTACCGTGGTGCGGGACGACTCCGGCGAGGTCATCCGCTATGAAGGGACGGTGCGCGATATCACCGACCAAAAACGCGCAGAGGATGCGATCGCCGAGGGCAGGCGGCTGCTGCAACAGGTGATCGACACCGTGCCCGCCGTGATCAACGTCAAGGACACCCAACTGCGCTATGTCCTGATGAACCGCTATATGGCCGGCATTTTCGGCGTCGAGCCGGCGGATGCGATCGGTCATACCACCACGGATCTGATGTCGCGCTACGGCTCCCAGAAGGCCGACGACAACGACAGGCGGGTGCTGGCGACCGCAAAGGGACTTGGATTTTACGAAGAGGAATACCCGGATTCGACCGGTAATTTGCGGCAATGGCTGGTGAACAAGCTGCCGCTGCTCGATGCCGACGGCGAAATCAAAAACATCGTCACCGTCGCGCTCGATATCGGTGAGCGCAAACGCGGCGAACTGGAGATGCGCAAGGCGAAGGATGCCGCCGAGGCCGCATTGCGCAATCTCAGGGAGACCCAGAACTCGCTGATCGAGGCGGAAAAGCTCGCGGCACTCGGACGGTTGGTCGCCGGCGTTGCCCATGAGGTCAACAATCCCGTCGGCATCAGCCTGACGGTTGCCTCGTCGCTGGAGCGCAAGGCGGCGCTTTTTACCGCGGAAGTCAAGCGCGGCGATCTTAGGCGCTCTCGCCTCAATGAGTTTCTCGAGACCAGCCGCGATGCGTCAGCGCAACTGGTGGCCAACCTCAATCGCGCGGCTGAATTGATCCAGTCCTTCAAGCAGGTGGCGGCCGATCGGAACTACTCGGATCAGCGCAGCTTCGATCTCGGCGACCTGACCGAGCAGGTCGTGCTGAGCCTGCGGCCGGGACTACGAAAGCACCATCTGACACTCACCGTCGACTGTCAGCCCAACCTCACCATGAACAGCTATCCGGGCCCGTACGGACAGGTGCTCACCAATCTATTCCTCAATGCGGTGGCACACGCCTTTCCAGACGGCCGGCCTGGGGCGGTCGACATTCAGGTGCGCGAATGCGGCAAGGACAATGTCGAGATCATTTTTTCAGACGATGGTTGCGGCATGAGTCTCGACGTCCGGCGCCGGGCGTTCGACCCGTTCTTCACGACCCGCCGCGACCAAGGTGGCACCGGGCTCGGTCTGCATATTGTCTACAGCATCGTGACCAATCGTCTGGGCGGCCGGCTCGAACTCGAGTCCGAGCCGGGCAAAGGCACCCGAATCCATATTATCCTGCCGAAGGTGGCGCCGCTGGAGCAGGCGGCGGAATAGCCGGCGCGCGCGCTATGATTCCGCGATGGCCGTTAGTCAGATTCGGCCAGAAAGCGCAGGGTCGCCTTGAAGATCTGGCTGGCCTTGCCGACGAGGGCGGTTCCATCCATGACGGCCGCGGTGTCGGTGAACGTGCCGGAGACGCCGATACCGACCGGACTTGGCCCGCCAAACAGCGGGTTAGCATCGGGGCTTCGGGTATGGCTCTGGACCAGAACCTCGCCTTTGAACGTGTTGCCCTTCACGACGTAGCTGCCGACATAATACAGGTACGCATCGCCGCCGAGGATCTGGCCGTCCTGGAACAGCACTACGCCACTACCCTTGCCAGAACGGCCGTCCTGCAAGGTCACGTGGATTGAATAGAGGCCGTTCTTCATAATGCCCCGAACATTGTCACGGTTGCCGCGTCCGCAGCGGCGGAAAATAGTACCTTTATGCTAAACTCGAGCGCCGACGCGACTTTGCGCCCTATAAAGACCTAGCGCCCGATAGATACGGCACGGCCAGAAAAAGGTTTCGCGCTCCGACCGTGCAGTCGCGCCCAAAATGAAAACTCGTGAGGTGAAACGGACGCGCGCCTCGAGATTCGCCGGGATCGTCGTCAAATCCTGGGTTTGCGCCGCGCCTTCTCACGCATATTTTTTATCGCGCTCGAGCAGCTCGATCGAGATGCCCTGCGGCCCGCGAATGAAACAAATACGAACGCCCGGCCGAATGGTGGTCGGCTCCTTCGTGAACTCTACGCCTTTCGCCTTGATCTCGGCTGCCACCGCGTCGATGTCCTTCACCGCCAGACCGAAATGATCGAGGCCCTGATAGGGCGTGACCGGCGGAGCGTTGACGCCGTCACCCGTGGTGACCGGCGCGATAAAAATGTTAGCACCGCCAAGCTTGACATCAATTCGTCCAGGGCCGCGCAGGATGACGCCGCCCAGGATATTTTCCAGCCATGCGGCAGTCGCCTCCGGGTCGGGGCTGCGCAAATGGACATGGTCCCAGGTAACTATCGGCATTGTCGGTTTCCCCTTGGCGGTTGGTGCGCCGCTTACCGCAACGCCTCTGACGGCTGTGGCACGCAGGTGTCGCTACGTCAATTTTAGCGGCCTCATTCCCGGATAGCCATACTTCTGCGCCTTGGACGTTCCTTCGGGTGCAACTTTTCCGGGTTCTATGGATTGATAAAGTTGCGGGGAGGCCCCGTTGCCGCAGCCGTTTTTGGCACGGTGCGTCGCACCGCGATGGGGTAACCATGAGCACCGGGCTGTATCGGGTGGAATTTGCCAGGTTGGCCGCCGCCGGTGGCCTGTTTTCGGGCAGGCTTCGTTCCCAGCACTATGGATTGGCATTGGTGGCGCTGGCGCTCGTCCTCACGGGGCTGGGAGGATGGATGTTGCGGTCCGCTCCTGGCAGTCCCACGGCGGCAAACGAGCCGGTGCGCCTGGCGACCGCTGCCGAACCTGCACCCCAGGACGAGGTCCTGCCCACGGAGGCTGCGCCTGAAGAAGCAGCGGCCATCAATGGATTGACGATCTCATCGCAGCGCTGGCGACGAGGGGGCCTGGGGTCGAAGGCGCTGGTCACCTTCACGCTCCGCAACCGCAACGACTATGCGGTCAAGGACATCGAGATTTCCTGCGCGTTCAGCCGCAGGGACGGCAGCCACCTGACCAGTCGGACGCGTATCATCCATGACACCATCAAAATGCGGAGCCGAAAAACCTTCAACAGCATGCACATCGGCTTCGTTAATGTTAACGCCGATCGCGCCAGGTGCTCGCTGGTGAATGCCAGTCCCATTTGATTTAATCCGTAACCAAGAGCGGCGCCCGAGCCATCGCGGCGGCGTTTCCGTTCACGAACAAGCGATTAGGTCCGATTCCATTGAACCAAGCGGGCTGGTCGGGAACTAACTAATCGTCAATAGGTTGTGCGAGTGATCCGCGCTGTAGCGTGGTGGAGTGAGTCCAATGCCCTTGGCGCGGTATTTCTTGTGTGTCGGAGGTGTGCTGCTCGCACTGCTGTTTATGGTCAGCGCGGAGCTGCCGAAGGTGCCTGCTACGCAGGCGACGAACACGGTGGCGGAACTGCCGATGATACGGATCCACACGGACCGGAAATGGCCGGAGCGGGTGGTTTTCGACACGAGTATTCCCGCGGCAACGGAGCCGGTCGCCATCCTCGCGAAGGCGGCAACCAATACGTCAGCGCAGGTCAAGGTTTCGGATAGCAGGCCACCCGACCTCCAGGCGAAGGCGCGTGTGCGAGAGGCTTTCGCGCAGTTGCACCCCCCCGAGCCAAAGAAGGTTCAGCCTGTCGATGCCAAGAGGCCTGAAGCGAAGCGACCGGTGAAGCGAAAGGTTGCGAGAAGGCATCATACGGCCCCGCCGACAATGATGATTGCACAACAACCGACGTTCGGGTTTTTCGGCAAGAATATCTGGTAAGCGATATGTGCTGAGCCAGATCGGCGTCGGGGATTGAACGGGTTCGAACGAACCACCATCCGCCTTAGACCAGCCGCAGCGTCCGCGCCCTTCAGCTAGATCTTCAGTATCTTGTCGCGGCGAGTTGGCGTAGTTCTGATGTCGCTGCCGTGGCGGCGCCTTCGTTCCATCTATACGAAGCCAGAGCCGGCACTTGTGTGGCCGACAGCCGTAGTGCCGTCATCATATGCGGCTGAGATCCAGATGTGCGGCAGATGACGCGTTGGCCCCGGGGCTCGCTTGAGAGGCCGTAGCGGCGTCGAACGACTTACGCGGCTAGAAAAAATCGGAGTCGAAAGCCAAGCCGTAGACAATCAAGAACAACGACACCAACAGCCCAATGCCGCAAAACAGCGCAACCTGCTTGAAATTGATGGTTTGGAACGACTCTTTGAAGAGCGTACGTGCGATGACGATGGCGAGGGCGGTCATAGAAGCCTCCAAATCCAACAACCCCAGGAAGGGACCGATTTGGCGGGTGTAGTCTCGTTGACGAGACGTCGATATGAAGCGGATCACAATGAAGCGGATCACATCAGTAAACGGATTTCACGATACAGTGCGAACACAATGATAATTCCCCGAGGTTTGGAGACGCAGTCGGTACCGTCGATCGCGTGGACCCAGCGGCCGAGCCGGCTTGAAGCGTTGCCAGAAGTTGCGCTTCCCAGGAAGGATGATTGAAGCGAGTGCGCCTCGGAACACCGAATGGGTCGGGACTTGGCTTGATTGCCATGTCACTTGATTTCGCCCAATCCGCCGCATCATGTCCGGTGATCACGCGGACGTAGTCTACCGTCTCCTGCGGCAACTGGCTTTTGCCGGCGAGCCAGCGGCGGACCCGCTCCGGACCGGCATTATAGGCGGCGGCTGCCAGACCGAGATTGCCGAATTGATCTCTCAGCTCATGCAAAAGTTCGGCGGATTTTGGCAACGCCTCGGCAGGGTCGAATGGATCCTTCAGGCCTCTCTCGAACGCGGTGGCAGGCATAAACTGGGCGATGCCTTGCGCGCCTGCATAGCTTACGGAGTTTGGATTGAATCCACTCTCTTGCCGGATCAATCGCATGAAATAGTCTGTCGGCAACGTATGGGTGGCTGCGGCCTGTTCGGCCATCTTCTTCAGCTCGGAATCCGTCTCGATATGCGGATGCGCCGGGGCGAGCATCGGGTGTCGCTTAATGCGCAGGGTCAATCCCGCACGTATCTGAGCCACCGAAACCTCACTGACAACGCGCTTCGACCCGGTCGGCAATGGATTGGAGGAGGCCGCGTCCGTGAATGCGGACGCAGCAAAGGTGAGACAGAAGCCTGTAAATAAGGAGCGCATCGCAAGCTGATAATTCCGTGGCGCGCCATTGCGTTGGCGGACGAACCAAATTGCGCTATCCTTACGATGATCTTGCACGAATCCGGCGCGGTCGACGCATTTGGCCTCGATGCACGTTTCGAACGGAGAATTGAGCGATGAAAACACGATCATGGATGTGGATCGCCGTTGCGATGCTACCGGCCGTGTTTTCGGATAAGGCGCTTTCGCAATCCGCGCAATCCACCGACCTTTCTTCCGATGTCTACATTCGCCAATCGCATGGCCTCGTTGCCCCGAGCAAGAAGATTCAGAAGCCGCCGCCGGAAGCGGCGGCGAACACGGTGAGCCCGAATACAGGCCCGACCGCACCGATAACCTGCGATGCCCAGAACGCATCGTCGCAGGCCTGCTATACGGCCACGCAGCAGGCTCGCCCCACCACGCGATAGTCTCGTGATGGCACCTTAAGTTTTCGGCGTTACCTGCGCGTTGGCTTGAATGAAGCTGGCTTTGCGCTGTTTTTCGAGCTCGTGCATGAACGCCGCGCCGGCGGCGCGATCCTTGAACTGCCAAAGATTGTTCTTCACGCCTTCGAAGATCAGTGCGTAGACCGCGAGCTGAATGCCTTCGCGAACCCCCAGGGTGGCCGGGGAGTTCTTGGTGAAGCCGAGTTCAGCCTGCAGAAGCTGATCGACAGCCGCGAACTGAAACGCCGTGCCGTTGACCTGGATCGAATAGATGGTCTTGGTGGTCGTGACCGATGCCAGAACGCGGCCGCTTTGCACGCTCACGGCGCGCAGCGCGACCGTGATGATGTCCTGGCGATATTGGGTGTTGGCGCCTATTCCCAAATAGTTGGCGCCAATGCCGCCGGTGGTTTCGTCGCTGTCGTAACCGATCACGCCGCCTTCCATCAATATGCCGGCGAAGCGGAGCGGGGGAAGGCTCGGCGCCTTATCGCCCTCGGCGGCAGTGCGGGTGTTCTGAATAATCTGGCGTTCCTGAAGCAGCGGTTGCAGATCATTGCGCTCGACGACGTCGAACCAGGCGCCTCCGCCGGCTTTGGTCATCACGTCGATCAGGACGGCGCTAGCTCCCTGCGTCAGTGCGCGGGAGAATTCTGCGAAATTGTCGTTCGGTTTGTTTTGCCCGGTCAGGTCAGGGAAATTGTAGACCGAAACGTCAAGCTTCCGCCGTGGGGCAGGCAGGCTTTCAAGGACGATGCCGGTCTTGGTGTCCGGAACGAGCATGGCCGGTTGCGCAATCGGGTCCTTAGCCGAGCCGGCCATGCAGCCGCCCAAGCTTAGTGAGAGCATCGCCAAAGACGCGATACTCCGTAGATGTCTGTTCATAATTTGAAAATCCAACGGGCTTCGAGATCCTACGAGGTCTTGCGTCTCAGGGGGTCGAGGGGATGACGATGACCGGCGAGCCGTTGCCTCCGTTGTTGCCGCCACCCGTACCAACGTTGTTGCCGAGATTGCTCAAGGCATTGTTGAGACCTGACAGGTCGGGACCTTGCGGGCCGGATTTGACGCCTTCTCCCTGCGCCTGTGCGGTGGAGAGCAGAAAACTGCCGTTGAGTGGATTGCCGCCGAATGTCGGACTAACCGGGTGATAGACCAATTCGGACGCCAGGGTGGGAGTAGATGCTTCCGCAACGATCGCGACGATCGCCGCAACGACCCAATACCTTCTGCTCATTGGCAAACCCCGATAAAAAAATTTGACATTATCGCTTGATCAGCAGGCTGCCATTGGGCAGTCGCGCGATCAGCATGTTGACCGGTGCGGCGCCCCGAGGCTGAAACACGCCAACGGTCATGCCCTGGGTGTTGATCAGGTTGAGGTTCGACAGGTCGCCGCCGCCCTGCCATACGCCGACATTGTTCTTCTTGCCACCGATTACGCCGACATTGGAAAAATTATTTCCGCCGGATTGCGACTGGAGAACACGGTTGAAGCTTCCGATTTGAAGCGTTTGAGCGAAGTTTCCGTTGCGTGCCTGCGCCGTTTCCGGCGTAGGAATGAAGGCGGTTTGGCTTGGCGTGTACTGGAAGACCGGTATTGTTTGCGCCGGCAAGCCGGCATTCGTCGATGTGAATCCGGGCGAGCGGGGATTGACCTGCGTGATATAGGCCGCCTGCCCGAATGCCGCCGGGCACGCGGCCAGCATCGAAGTCGCGACCAGTGCTGCTCGCAGCGACCGGATGCCTGTCAAGGTGAAGTGCACGTGAATCTCCCATGGTCTGATTGAAGCGAGAGCTCGGCGCGATAGTGTCCGATGGCCGAGCGATCAAGAATGAGGCTTGTCAGGACCTGTTCCGGCTTGCCTTGCAAAGCGAACGCTCCGCTTTGCGTGTTGTTGCTGTCGCCCGTTGAGCTGCGCTTGGCGACGACAAAGCTGTATTGTCCTGCAATGGGCTCGGTAGATCGTACGACGGCCTCGAGCTTGAGGAAGTCCTTGTCTGCCTGAGCTCGAATCACACACTCTATTCCAGCGATCGGAGATACCGGCATTGCTCTAGTTCTAGTCCGTTGTCTAGGTCGAAGGACTGCTCGGGGGCATTGTAGTCATGGGTAAAGGCGTATGGTTGCTCTTTTTTGACAGCAGCGGTGCCCTGTTCTGATTTTAATCGAAACCTGTAAAGTGGGTTCGTGACAGTCATGTAACAGTGATCGGCGCAACAAAGAATCGCCTAACAAAAAGGCTTCTACGGAAATAGTTTCCGCTCCAAACCTCGATCGTTCCCACTCATGCCGAACATCGCCGACCTCATGAATAGCGGAGCGATTGTTAGAATTGACGTCGATCTTGCGCCGCCCGCTCAGCCGTTGCGGCTTCTCTTTGGCACACCACAGTTTGTCGAATGGCTGCGGGGGATTCTGCAAAGCAGTCCGCCCTCGCAGCTACTCGGTCACACGTCGCCGGCCGAGCAAATTGACGATCTTTTCCATTCGTTCTTGAGCGGCGAGCAGCTCATCTTTACAAGGCAGTTTCGGGTCGTCCGGTCGGAGGAGAACGCAGTCTGGGAATTGAAGACGCCGGATATTCGAATCTTCGGATGGTTTGTTGCCAAAGATTGCTTTGTCGCCGTGTTCGGCAATTGGGCTGACACAATTAAGGACCATGATCTCTACCGGGGTTATCGCATCGCTATCCGCAGGCTACGCCGCGAGCTGGGTGTTGATGCGACGTTATGTGTAAAGGGGGTTTCGCCTGATGACGTTCTTTCGCTTTGATATCGGCGAACGATCTCGAACGGCCGGCAGGTTCATTGGGCGGGTTCGCAGAGAACTGCTCAGAGCTGTCACGGAGGCAAAGCAAGCTGGCTTGACCCAGCAAGAATTGGCGCGGCGGCTTGAAAGCCGCCGTTCGAACATCAATCGTCAGTTGTCGGGCGAAGCTGAAATAACCTTGCGGTCCTTGGCCGATTTTGCGTGGGCGCTGGATCGCGAGATCACGTTTGAATTGCGTCGGCCTGACGAAGCTGAGGGGCAGAATATTGCGCCGATGACGTCGACGATCGGTCACAAGCCAATCAGGATCATAGCGCCGAAGAGCTCGAACGGGTAGGGCGGCGTTGCGCGGCGACCTTCCCGAACCTGATACGAACTTCACCTCGGCCGGTCAGTTTTCAGAGTACCGGACAAGACGTTTTCGCAAACCAACGAGAGAAGTAGGCGGCGGGCATTGCCCGCCGCCGTAGTTGTTACTTTTGCGAAACGACCGCGACGTTGTGCGAGCCGTACTGCGCGGTGACCGAAGCGTTTGCTACGTTCGCACCGGTCGCTTGAGAGACCGTGGCGATATTGCCGTAACCGACCTGTATTGCGACCTGGGTATTGTTGCCGGCGCTCGCCTGCAGACCGGTGGATTGGGTGGCGTTGACGGTGTTGGAGCCGCCAACCTGGCTGATGAACGAGCTGTTGTCACCGACCGCAAGCGGCACGGCCATTGCCTGGTTAACCGTGGCCTTGTTCAAGGCGCCGACCTGCGAGGTCACGGCAGCGTTCGTGCCGTTGCCAGTGCCGAAAGCCTGCGTGCTCTGGTTGACGGTGGCGCTGTTCTTGTAACCGGTCTGGAACGTGGCCTGGGTGTTGGCGCCGTTGGTCTGGGTGATATCGGCGCCGTTCTTGGCACCGGCCTGATTGACCAACGAGGCGTTGGTATCGTTCGCGGCCTGCTCGGCAGTCGTCGTGCCGAAATTACCCGCGGTGTTGCCGCCCTGGTTCACAGCGACGGTGTTTTGGTAGCCGGCCTGAACCGTCGCGGACGAGTTATAGGTGCCCGGTTGTACCGAGAAGCCTTTTCCAGCGCCCGATCCGTTCTGGTTGATGCTGGCCTGGTTGCCGGTGCCATACTGGAGCGATGCCGACGCGTTGCCGTAGCCGTTTGCATTGCTGAAGTCGCCGCTGGCGTCTGCGGTCTTTTGCGACGTAACGACAGTGTTGTTGTCACCGAATTGGCCCGTGAACGACGTATTGGCGCCGCTGACCACTGCACCCGGCGTGGGGGTGATCGCCTTGTCCGCCTGGTGGACCATCGACAGGTTGTCCGATCCGACCTGCACCGTGCCCTGGTTGTTCTGGCCGCCGGTCTGCTTGGTGTTGACGCTGTTGCCGCTGCCGAACTGGCTGCTGAACGAGTTGTTGGCGTAGCTGACGCCAGTCGCCTGCGGGTTCGGAGCGGAGTTGGTCTGGCTGGTGGCGGCGTTGTTGAATTCGCCGACCTGAACGTTACCCGAGCTATTCAGGCCGTTCGCGAGCTTGCTGACCTGCGTCGTTGTCACGTTGTTGGCGCGGCCAGTCTGGAACGTGCCCTGGTTGTTGTTGCCGTTCTTCTGGGAGATGTTGGCGGTGTTGTCGTCGCCGACCTGGTAGTTGGCCGAATTGTTCGCGGCGGCTGCCGTACCGCCTTTTTGCGTGCTCAACACCGAGTTGAATTTTCCGGTCTGGACCGTGGCCTGGTTGTTGTTGCCGCGCTTCTGCGAAACCGTTGCGTTGTTGTGCACGCCGATCTGCTCGATGAAGGATTCGTTGGACGGCACAGCGGATGCGGCATAGGCAGCCGGCGCGCTCGCGAGGACGAGCGCCAAAGCAGTCATCATTTTCATGGGAAGGGTAGTCCTACGTTTTCCAAAGCGGGGTCAGCGGGGATCGCTGCCCTCGGCGCGCGTTAAAACATTCTTAACCTAACAGCCGAATGACAGTTTTGATTCACTACTTGTTAAGGTTGATGCGCAGGCGAGCATGCCGGCGAACACACGCGCGAATGCACGCGAGAACACACGCGTGGGCGAGCGGCGGAGACACACGCACAGATGACACACGCACAGATAGGCGTGCACTACCGGGGACAACTATTGAATGGTGAATCAGGAAGCGTGTTCGATGCGCAGCGAGCCGAGCCGGATTTCTTGATCCGCATTGACAATCGCTCGAACTCGCATCAGCCCCGCGCTAGGCAGCTCGAGCGGCGTGAAAATCAGGCTCGTCGCCGCAACAATAAACAGCGGCGCGCCGGTGTCGGTCTTCAAGTTTGCGACCAACTCGGTCTGGTCGTGATGCTCTGGAGTTTCAATGGGTTCTTCGAAAAATGGTTTCTCGTCGCTGGGCAAATAGCATTGCACAACGATCGAACTGAACGGCTGCGACGCGGGTGAAAGGATATGCGTGTGTACGCATAATTTCGGAAGGACCAGCGGGAACTTGCCTGAAATGAAAATCACGCCGTTGTAGCAACCGATGAAGCTGAGCTTGCCGCCCGGCTCGTTTCGGATGTCGTCGCAGAAGATCGAATATCCGTACCGATTCATTCGCAAGAGCCGCCGGGTCTACGCAATCTGATTGACAGACTGCTTTCATCAGCCGCCGTCTTGTCTGAGCATTGTAACAGCAACATTACAGCACCGGCTTTCGTTTTCTGTTGGGGAAATCGGACTCGCTGGGGATAACGTTCAACGGAGCGCGTCACGTGTCATTCAAGGTAGTAGCGCGCGCAATATGGCTGATCCGCCATCAAGAGTTGCGCCGCGCCGCATTCCATTTCAGCTGAAATCGTACTGACACGGGAATGCGCTGCGGGTGAGTGCAAGCCATCGCCCGTACCGCGGCAGCAACACTGCAATCCTGGCGGGCATTAATGCCGCCATTATGCCGCGATCGCTTCCTCCATCTCGTTTCCTTATGCCGTTTTATCTACTGTATCTACGCTGTTGTTTGACATGCGTTTCTCAGGCGAGACGGGGTCAATTCGACGGCGCGTCGATTCCGTGGAGGAAAATGCGGCGGGCGGCGCCGATCGCGCCAGGGCTTCGATTGCGTCCCGCTTTACTTTTTTGAGGTCGGCCTAAGCGGGCTCACCCCGCACCAGCGGCCCTCCACAACAACACCCAGTTCAGTTGCGCGAGGCCTGATCGACGGCGTGTCCGCCTATCCCCGCGTCAGCTCCAGACACAGGAAAAATGGTGACAGCATGCAATCCCGGACGATAACATCAGGCGATAGGATCATCGAACCAATGATTGAGCTTGCGCGCTGCTCGAAGCAGCAGCGCATTGTCATCGCCGGTGCCAAAAGCGTCGAGTTGATGCTGGAGTTGAATAATCGCGGATTCCTGCATGTGGCGGGCATGGCGAATTGCGGCCTTCCGGCAGGCCAATATGATGTGGCGCTGGTCGATTGGCGTCGGCGCACATTCCTGGCCCTTGAGACCGCGCTCGATCGGCTGGTGAAATTTCTCGGTCCAACCGGCCAGTTGGTGGTCTGGGTTGATCCGCAAAAGGCTGCGGCCAATGACATCCTTCGTGCCGCGCTGGAGCGGCGCGGCTTTATCATCGAGGCGGGAGCCGTCCATGAGTGCGGCTGTGCGTTCTCGGGCCGGCGCGCCGATATGCCTCCGCTCCGCCTGGCCGCGTGATAGCGGGCGACTTCGCTGCCGAACCTCTTGTTGACAGCGACAGTCCTCCGAGGGGCTTATATACCCTGCCATTGAGCAGACGAGCCAGGCTCGCCGGATATGACAAGCGGCGGTCATCGCTGCTCATGGCATTGAAGCAAACCAGCATTGCATTATGGAAACCAGACCGCCAGTTCCGCGCGCGATCCTGGTCGGCGTCCAACTCCCGGGCGTCGACGACACCACGCATGCCGCTAGCATGGAGGAGCTGGGCCGCCTGGTGAAGACGCTGGGCTACGAGGTCGTCGGCACGCTGTCGCAAAAGCGCGACGAGATCGGCGGCGCAATGGTGCTCGGAAAAGGGCGGCTGGAGGAACTCGCGGCGATTACCGGCGGGACCGGCGACATCCGCTCGGTGGTGATTGCGCGGAAGTCAAAGGCGCGCGAGCGGTTCGAACAACCCAACGATCAGAAGCCGTCTGCCCCGCGGGCCGAGCCTGACCCGGAGGCGATGCCGGGGCCGGAATTTGTGATCGTCGATAACGATCTCTCGCCGAACCAGGCCCGCAACCTCGAGCGTGCAACCGGCGCGCAGGTGCTCGATCGGACCGGCGTCATCGTCGAGATCTTTCATCGCCATGCGCACAGCCGCGAGGCGAAGCTGCAGGTTGAGATGGCGCGATTGAAATATGTCGCGCCACGGTTGCAGGAATCCTCCGGCGGTGGCGGACGACAGCAGGGACCCGGCTCCGGTGAGACAGACCTCGAACTCGATCGCCGCAAGATCCGCGATCGCCTCTCTGAGCTGAAAGCCCAGATCGAGGAGATTCAGCGCGACAATGAGCAGCGCCGGTCGGCGCGTCGCGATCAGCTCAGGGTGGCCCTGGTCGGCTACACCAACGCCGGCAAGTCTTCAATGATGCGCGCGCTCACGGGGAGCGGGGTGCTGGTCGCGGATAAGCTGTTCGCGACGCTCGACACCACGGTTCGGGCGCTGCAGCCCGAAACCAAGCCGCGTGTGCTGGTCTCGGATACGGTTGGGTTCATCAAGAAGCTGCCGCACGACCTCGTCGCGTCATTCCGCTCGACGCTCGCCGAGGCGCTCGAAGCTTCGCTGTTGCTGTTCGTCGTCGATGCCTCCGATCCGACCTACGAGTCTCAGCTTGAGGTCAGCCGCGACGTGCTGCGCGAGATCGGTGCTGAAGGCGTGCCGTCGTATCTGCTCCTCAACAAGATCGATCGCGTGAGCGAAACAGATCGCGCGGCCCTCCGTGAGAAGCACCCCGATGCGATCCTGCTCTCCGCGGAATCGCCCGACGACGTGGCGGCGCTGCGCGAGACCATCATCGCGTTCTTCGAGGCGGCGATGGTCGACGATCAGCTGGTGTTGCCGTATGCCAAGCAGGGGCTGCTCAGCGATGTCTACGAGAACGTGCGCGTGCTCTCCGAGGACTACAACACCGTCGGCCGGATCATCAAGCTGCGCGGCCTGCCGAGCGCGATTGCGCGTCTGCGCCGAGCCATGGCTGCTTCATGAGAAAGCGACGGTCGGTTTGTGGACAGGGGTGAGCCAAATCGACAGAGGCGGTTTTCACTGACCGCTAGAGCGCTTTCCAGCGAAGTGGATACCGGTTCGCGTAAAGAAAACGCGTCAAAACCAAGAATCTAGAGCCCCGTTCCAATTCCATCGGAACGGAAAAGGCTCTAGGCGGCGGTCCGCAATATTGTGAATGATGACGATCTGGCGCGCTCGGAGAGATTCGAACTCCCGGCCCTCGGAATCGAAATCCGTGACGCTACTAACAATTACAATGGGTTAGCGCCGCCGTGTTGCAATGGTGTTGCGACTAGGCCCCGAGCAGCTTGCTCTGAATATCTTCGGCGGCGCGGTGGTCCGCCTCTGCGTCAGCGAAAAGATGGCCGTAGACGTCATAGGTCATCTGGATCGTGCTGTGCCCCATTAGGGTTTGAATGGCCTTCGGGTTTTTTCCTCCCTCAATCCATAGCGACGCGCATGCGTGGCGCAGGGCGTGCAGGCCGTACCGGCCGACCTCCCGCATAACCGGCTCGCCAGCATTGTTGATAACGGGCTTGCCGGCGGCGTCCAGAACCGGCGCGCGCGACGTGACGCCCGCCGCGATCTGGATGGGATCGAAGCCGCGTTCCCTGATATTCGATAAGGCGTCTACCTTGCCGGCTCCGTTCGGGAACACCAGGTCCAAATCGCCCTTGGGGCACTGGAGCTTCCATTCTCGAAGCGCGTTCACCACCAGCGAGGGACAGGGGATCGATCGGTAGGCCGATTTCGATTTTAGTTTCCCAATCTTGTGATAGATGTCTGCCCGCTGGTTGACGTTAATTTGGCGAAAGTCGAAATCCACATCGCACCAGCGCAGACCGCGGAGTTCGCTCGCGCGCAGCCCGCAGAAGATGGCCACCAGTACTAGCGCGCGCCAAAGTTGGCTCTTTCGCGCGGTGGCGCCCCCAATGATTGCCTGCAGCTCGGCTTTTGTCGGAATGACGGGGCGGGGATCATCGCGCTCGGGAAGATCCAGCTCAAGTCCTACCGTCGGCGCTAATGCTGACAGACCTCGCCGCCGCGCTTCCTTGAAAACGGCGCCCAGGGACCGGACAACCCTTTTTATCATATCCGCGGAACGCCCGGCATCGCGAAGCTGGTCGGCAAAGGCGTTCACAGCTGGCACAGTAAGGTCCGCGAGCTTTTTCGCACCAATAAACGGTAGAATGTGAAGGTCGACATGCTCCTCATACGCGCAGATCGTTGACTGCTCGAGCTTCTTTTCGTTGCACCGTTTGATCCACAGCGCGGCCGCTTCTTTGACTGTCGGTGAAACACTTCCTGGGGTGTGAACGCCTCGCGCCAGATCGTGGCGAGTTTCAACTAGCCAGGCCTCGCCGGCGCTTTTGCGATCGAATAATTTGGCACGGCGCTTTCCGGCGCCGTCGACGTAGGACGCCTGCCATCGGACGAGGCCAGAGGGCAGTTTGCGCTTACGGACCGTCGCCATTTCAGCCTCCCCTTCGGCGCCGATCGCTGCGTTCGGCACAGCCGTCCGACGAACGCTGCTTGATGCTGCCCTTCATGTGCCTGTCCTCTGCTTTCCGGCGCTAACCGTTGAGGGCTTTGCTCCCGCTTCTTTTATCTGCTCCTGCGGGCCGACCTGGTCGCGGTCGATGTACTCAAGAGCTTTGAGTGCGGCTTCGTCAGGTTTACGACCATGCTCATCGGTTCCGATTCGGCTCACAATCTCCGGATATCTGTTCTTCACAACACTATCGAGATACTGCTGCCTTGGGGTCGCCGTGGATCGCGCGAGCGTGGGATCCGATTTCGCGATTTCCTCCCACCTTGCTGAAGCGGAGAGGAAGATCGAGGCAATCATGGGTGCGAGAACTCCATGCAATGTTTCGAGGGGTACTCTAGGTCGAACCTCGTCAAGCACGCCCAGGAGCGCATTTCTCGCCAGCAAAAAGGTAATTGGGTCGTCGAGCCAATCAGCGTCGGGATTCAAAGGATTTTTCTGCATCTGCATTATGGAAGCTGCAATTTGCATGATCCGTGCGTTGCGCTCACTCCCAAATTCAGAATCCAGGAGTTTTTCGTCATCGAAACTTCGACGTAGCCGGGCCTGGACCTCGCTGGAGAAACTCCGGTCGCGGCGCTTGGCTTCTTGCTCAAGACGTTTCCTGAGGTCGGGCTGGAACCGAATAGAAGTCACGCCACTGCCTTCATCCGCTGAAATGGGGGCGGATCGCTTTCGCTTGCGTCGCAGCGCCATCATCACTCCCTAGCTTGTACTACAAATAGTTACGCGATCGACGACTATCAATTGCGGCTGAATAGCACGCGGCGTTATCGTGTTCCACAACAAAGTACGCAATCCCTGCGAATAACACCGGTTTACACGAGCCGTAATGGTTTGTGTCCGGCCGTTATCCCCGCGACGTAATACACTCTAACCCATGGAAATGGCCAGAACATTCCCACCGTGCATGTACTACAAAAAGAGAGAAATCGGATGAGCAAGGAAAAGGACGCGCCGCTGACCTACACCGTACCGCAGGCGGGCCAATTGGCGGGGTTGAGCAGGAACGGCAGCTATTTGGCCGTCGAGAGGGGGGAAATTCCGGCGATCCGCTTCGGGCGCCTCTTACGAGTGCCTGCAGCCGCGTGGGATCAGATCTTGCGGGAGGGGCGGCCGTCGACGCCGGTCGAATCGAAGCCTCGCGGCCAGCTGCGCCGCTCCTGAATTCGTCGCGCGAGATCCGTCGCACCAGGCCGTAACAGGACCATGACCGATGTTGCATCGACCGACGGACACCCCGCCGAACGCTTCTGCCGCAACTGGATTTTTTAAGGCTCTCTTTGGAACGACCGTCGGTCCGACAAACGTTTGCACTCTATCGAACGCCGGCGGTGGCGCCGGCCGGCACCTGACCTCAACCGATCACGAGGCACTGGGTCGGTTTACTGCAAAACATGATCGATGCGGACATGGCGTATATTTCTGCGTCAGCGCGCTCAAGAGCGAGAAGCTCAATCATTCCAAAGAAAACATCTCGGAAATTCCGAGTTTGCACGCCGATATCGACTTTAAGGACCTTGAGGATTTTACCGGGACTGAGACGGCCAGGGCCGACGTCGTTCGCCGGATCATGTCGCTGCCATTGCCTCCGTCATGGATCATCTTCAGCGGGAACGGATTGCATTGTTACTGGATTTTTAAAGAGCCGATCGCGCTTGAGGAAATCGGCGAGCGCCGGCGTGCTATGATCGAGCGCGTCGAGGCCGCGCTCAAGCTGCTCGCTGATCTCGTCGGTGGTGACATGAAAGTCACTCATCCGGCGTCCCTGATGCGGACGCCGGGTTCGCACAATTCCAAGCATGAAGGACAATACGTCGAGGTCGTAGCGGTCGAACAGAACGATCGTCGTTATGAACTGTCCGACCTCGAAGAAATGCTGGCCGAGGTTTCGCCGATCCTGCTCCGCAAGAAGAGGCCACCACCGCAACAGCCCCATGACAGCGCGAGCGAGAACAATTGGAGATCGTTCTACGAGTCACTCGGTTACAAGCCGCCGATTGATGTCGAGCAACGCCTGAAAGACATGGGTTACATGCTCGACGGTGACAACGGCATCCACGCGACCCAACTTTCGGTCAGCGCATCGCTGCTGGAAGCAGGCAAAACGGAAGATGAGATCGTCGATCTTCTGATGAGAGCCACGCGCATCGCAAGCGGCGATTATGGTCAGAAGTGGGATTGGATGCGCGAGGAAAACCGCATTCGCCGCATGTGCCGTGACTGGCTGAAGAAACATCCGCGTCGGGCTAGTCCCAACGACGACGAGCGCGATGCACAATCGTCGGCAGGCAATACATCCTCGACCAGCTCCAGCTCGTTCGGAACGGGTGCCGGTTCGTCCGCCTCGGCGAATGGCGCTCCACCCGGCATGGGAAGCAATAGCAGTCAAAAACTTCCGCTCTACATCGAAATCGCCAAGACGTTTCTTTTGAGAATGGCGATGGGAAGCGGCGAATTGCTGCAACAGGTCCCGGACCTAAAAGGGAGCGGTAATCTTTGGAAATATTGCGGAGGTCTGTGGTTGCTGTCGTCGGACCAGGAGGCAATTCGTCTTCTCGCTCCGGTCCTGCAAGAAATTGTAATTGCAGCGAACCAGGAGAAAAAATCATCAGTCAAGCTGTTCAATGAAGCCGCGCGGCACATTCTGCGCAGCGCCGACGTTTGCAAAGGCGGGGAGGTCGCGTGGGATGCGCACGGCAAAGTGCCGACCCTCGACGGATTGATTGATCCGATCACGAACAGGCTCGAACCATTCAAGCCCGAACATTATGCAACGTGGCGATTGCCGGTGCGCCACGATCCGGCTGCAACGTGTCCGCATTTTGAGCAGATGCTCATGGACAATTTTGCTGAGATGACTGACGGGGACCGGCTGATTACTATTCAGCTGCTGCAAGAACTCCTCGGTGTGGCGCTGATCGACAACAAGCCGAAGTCACTGAGCCGTGCTGCGGTGCTATTCGGCGGCGGCGACACCGGCAAGAGCGTCCTGCTGAAAATCATAACAGCCATGTTCGGGGGCGCGATCACCACGACCTTCGCAAAGCTCGATGGTAGCCACGGGCTACAATCGTTTGCGCAGCGGCTACCTTGGGTGCTGCATGAGGCTTTCAATCAATCGGGCTGGTATTTTTCAGATCTCGTAAAGTCGGTTCTTACCGGCGATCCGGTCGAGATCAACCCGAAGCACGCCAGAGCGATCACGCTGAAGGTCAACTCACCGGCATTTTGGGGCACCAATCATCCGCCGAAGTTCAAGGAGGCGAGCGGGACGATGGCGACGCGGATGATCATCATCCCCATGACGAGGACATACGACAAAACCAACCCGATCGGGGTCGCTGCCGAGGCGCGGCGGCACAATCCGGCATGGGAGCCGTCCGACCTGATTATCAATACCGAGTTGCCAGGTGTTTTGAATTGGGCCCTGGTCGGATTGAAGCGTGCGCTGGAGCGCGGCTATTTCCACAACACCAAGATCGGCGAAGATCTTCTGGAGCAATCGCGGAGAGACAGCAATTCCGTCGCGGGTTTCCTCGCAGAATGCATCACGCACGACCTGACGGTGATGACGTCGACTGCAGATTTTTATGTAACGTATGAGGTTTGGTGGCGTGAACAGCACGGCGACCGAAGCCTCGTTCCGAACCGCACGACCGTTGGCCAGGACTTGGCGTCGACCCCTAATTCGCGGATAGCGCAGGACAAAGGCAAATTCCGGCGAGATACCGGTGAGCGCTTTTACCTCGGCTGCATGCTCAGTGAAGCTGGCAAGGCGCTTTGGCAGATTGCATCGAACAAGGCGTCGATAACGGGTGACCGAGTTGCTCACATGTCCCAAGAGGTGAAACAAACCATTAAGCCGATCTCGCCGGACAGTTGGAAGGAAACCGAGGAATATCGCCGCATCGTGACAAATGCCGAACGTTTCAAGAAGCAGGCTGAAGCGGCAAAAAAAGATCGAGCGACCCCGGATGAGAAAGAGAAGGCTCGGTTTTAGAGCGAGTGACGCCCTCCAGGGCCAGGGGATTTACCGGGTGAGGTTCACCGCCGGCGCGGGGTGTCAGCCACTACCGCGCAAATCTCCTGTCACCCTGACACCTGCTGACACCGTTGCCTCCCCACAAGGGTGTCAGCAGCAGAAGCCTACGATTATCGGCTTAACTGAGGCTCCTGACACCCTGACACCCAGAAAATGAGAATTCGAGAAGACTAAGAAAGAGACCCCTAGACGGGGGGTTAGGGGTCGCTGTGGCTGCTGTGGTGGTCGGGGGGAAAGTGTACAGTCAATGCGGGGGCGGGTGTAAGGTGTCAGCCGACGGGCTTCGGATGGCTGCGTGGGCCACCACCAACGCGATGGCTCGTAGCCATGTAGTCGTATCCCATCTCACCGCCAGTTGGGATAGGCGTTTGTCGAGCATGAGATACCGATCGATACCGGCCATCTCGGGGAACTCAGCCACAACGCTTTGCAGAACTTCTTCATACGTACGCCTCAGCTTCCTTCAGTAATCCTCGGTGCGTATGGATGGCAGGCGTGGTCAGCGCGATACAAGCCCCGCTCGATGAAATGCGACCATCGACCGATGGAGCTGAAGCGTGCCGCCTGCCTGTTGCGGAAAGATGGGCGCTTGACATTTTACGCAAACACCTCGCTGAATAAACGTCGCAAAATCAATAGCTTGGGATTATTAAAAAATGGCTGACCGAGGTCGCCCATTAGGTTCTCCGAACGTTCGAAACGAAAAACCTTTCGGCACCGCGCTGAGGATGGAAATCGCCGCTGCCGGCGATGACCACAAGGAGCTGCGCTCGATCGCTCGCAACCTGCTGACGCTGGCGAAGCAGCCGGATGCGGTCGGCCTGGCGGCGATCCGCGAGCTGGCCGATCGCCTGGACGGCAAGGCGCGCCAGGAGAGCGAGGTCACGGTGCGCAGCGGCTGCGGCTCGCGAGCTGACGGATGATGATTTGGCGCAGATCGCAACCGGCGCCCAGCACGCTCGTCGCGAGATGGAAGAGCCGGACGAGGATGGTCCGCCTCCGGTCAAATTGGAACTCAACTGACGGGAGTAAAGAGCTATTATTCACTCTTGACGAGATCGTCCAAATTTGTGACAAATCGGTCAACGCTCGTTGTCCGGTTTGACACAAGGGCACGAAAATGGTCTCCAACGGAAAATTCGTCGCGTACTATCGCGTCTCAACCGATCGCCAGGGCAAGAGCGGCCTCGGCCTCGAGGCACAACGCCAGTCTGTTGGCACCTATCTGAACGGCGGCGATTGGAAGATCGTCCAGGAATTCACTGAGGTCGAGAGTGGCAAACGCTCCGATCGACCGCAGCTCGACGATGCGCTGGCTGCAGCTCGTTTGCACCGCTGTCCTTTAGTGGTGAGCAAGGTCGATCGGCTCACACGATCAGTGGCCTTCTTAAGCCGTTTGCTCGAGGCAGGCGTTGACGTTCGCTTCGCGGATCTGCCGCAGATTGAAGGTGCTACTGGCCGCTTCCTGCTGCAGCAGATGGTTGCTGTTGCCGAGCTGGAAGCCGGCATGATCAGTGCGCGCACGAAAGCGGCGCTCGCAGCAGCAAGGAAGCGCGGCGTTGTGTTCGGCGGTGACCGCGGTCAGGTGCCGTCGAAACGTGCCCACAAAGCCGCTGCCGAGGCCATCCAGGCGCGTGTCAATGCGCGCGCTGCGGATCTCGCGCCAACGATCAGAGCGCTGCAGGCGGGCGGCGCAACGACGCTGCGGGCCCTTGCAGCAGGCCTCAACGCGATGGGCCTTACCACGGCGCGTGGTGGTGACTGGGATCAGACGCAGGTGCGGCGTTTGCTCGCTCGGACCTGAGCGCGCCTCGGCGCGCCCGGTGGCGGCGTGGCATGGCCTGGCCGTAGCTGCGCCGCGCCGGCCAGGCGGGTGAGGGCACCCCCGGCGGGGTGGGGGTAAGGGGCTAATTTGAGTTATCGAGAGAATTGGAAGTCGGGTACCCCATGCCGGCAATTTTTCTCGATCAAAAACTGATACCACGTTCATCCCCTCAATTCGTCGGGGCCGTTCGCCAGTCATCATCGATCCAGGGTCCTTGAGCCGGGAGCCAGGTCATAGCTGACAGTGTGGAAAATCTGATCGACCATCTTGTAAAGAACACTCAATTGATTTGAGCATATTGGGGCTCATGATGACGGACAACTTGACATCCACCAAGCAAGGCAAGCAGTCCTCGATGCTGCTGGCGGAATTGGAGAGCCGGGCTGGGCACGATCCGGTGCTAGAACTGTTGCTCCGTCGCGAGGCTCTACCTACCGCTAAGGACTATATCGACGTGAACTGGTGGGGCGAATTGCCGCCAGAGATCGATAACGAGGAGCAGGAGATCATCGATCTGCTGACTGCCCTCGAGGCCGAAGGCAAGTAGTAGGCGCCAAGGTTTCCAGATTTAAAAAAGCCGCTCTGGCGGATTAGGTCCCGGTCCGGCGAATTGTTGATCTGGGGGTGGCAGGGTGGGGTACGGGTTCCAGGGAATGGATGAAAACCAAAAGCCCCCAAAACGCCGCCACCGAAATTGATTAAACGCCTGAACCACCTTAACCCCGGATCTGCCTTTCCCTGTCTGACCCAGCGTGGATTCCCAAACATGTTCGTTTCATTTTTCCCGCGACCCAAGCTGTTCTTTTTATCGGCAATTGTTTGGGCAGCACTAGCGATGGCAATCTGGTATGGCTTTGCCAGCAATCTCTTCGATGCTTCAGGAAAGCCGGTCGGCCTGGCGACGTTCTGGTCGGCGCCGGCCCTTTGGTTTGACCTCTATTTTGCCCTGTGCGCCGCAGTCTTTGCGGCCGCCTGGATATTGCTGGCGCCTCATCGCTGGTCGCCGTGGTCTATTCTCGGATCCGCGCTGATCCTGTTCACGTCCTACTTTCAGGTCCAGGTCAGCGTCGCGATCAACAGCTGGTATGGGCCATTTTACGACCTCATCCAGGCCGCGCTCTCGAAATCGGCGCCAGTTACGGTCGAACAGTTCTACACTGAGCTGTCGACTTTCGCCGGCATAGCTCTGGTCGCGGTTGTGGTCGGCGTGCTGACCCGGTTCTTCGTCAGCCATTACATCTTCCGCTGGCGGACGGCGATGAACGATTTCTATGTCGCAAACTGGCCGCGGCTGCGCACGATCGAAGGCGCCTCGCAGCGGGTACAGGAAGACACCATGCGATTTGCGACCACGGTGGAGGGGCTCGGTGTCAACCTCATTAGTGCGTTGCTGACCCTCCTGGCCTTCCTGCCGGTTCTGGTGAGGCTGTCCAGCAACGTCACCGAGCTGCCTCTGATCGGTTCAATCCCTTATCCGCTGGTGTTCGCCGCAGTGATCTGGTCCGTGTTCGGCACGGGACTGCTCGCGCTGATCGGAATCCGCCTACCTGGAATTCGAGTTCTTCAACCAGCGGGTTGAAGCGGCTTATCGTAAGGAACTTGTGATCGGCGAGGATGATGCGGCGCGTGCGGATCCACCGTCATTGAGCGTGCTGTTTGGTGATATCAGAAGAAATTACTTCCGGCTTTATCTGAACTTCATGTATTTCAATATCGGCCGTATCGTCTATTTGCAGACCGACGTCGTCGTTCCCTATCTCCTGCTTGCCCCGACAATCATCGCCGGCAAGATTACGCTCGGTGCGATGAACCAGATCCTGAATGCGTTTACACAGGTCAGAACTTCGTTTCAGTATCTCGTCAATTCGTGGAGTACCATCGTTGAACTAATTTCGATCTACCAACGGCTTCGTGGCTTTGAGGCCAAGATCGGTGGCGAACCTCTTCCTTCGATTGAGACGCAAACGGAGCCCCAGTCGTTATGATAGTCCGGCTGGCTGGCCGTGCCAGCGGAGCGCATCCTTTTGGTCCCGGACGAGAGGGGGTAAGGGGCCAATTTCAGCGAACCGGGAGAACAGGAAGCCCCCCGCCACTAGCGGACAATTTTCATGATCAAAGACTGACGCCGCATTCAACTACTGGAAGCCGTGGGGTGAGGGCATTTAACAGGAACGTCGTCATTGGGGTGGACAGCGGACGAGATTTAATTCGAGTTCTTCCGGCTTTGACGGGCGGCCAAGTTTGTTGCGCCGCGATAAAGCCACTTCCGGTAAACTGGCTTCACCGGCTCCAAAGGAGATATGTCCATCATGCTGGACCGCATTCTCGATGCAGCAACCGACAACCTCAGGTTCGCGAAGATTTTGGTCCAAATGGGTCTCGATCCGAACAACGTGACCTGGGACGCCATCTTCAACCGCCTGCTGGAAATCTTTCTGCACAATATCACGCTTGCCAATATGTTCGCCCTGGTCGGCGCGATCTTCTTTGTCGCCACATTGCTGACGCACACGATGGTGCCGCTGCGGGTCGCGAACATGATCGGTTGCGTATTCTTCGCCATCTTCGGTGCGCTCACCGGAGCCGTCACGGTCTTTTTTCTTTATTTCCTGATGATTCCCATTAATGCCTACCGTCTCCGTCAAATGCTCGCTCTCGTGAAGAAGGCGCGCACCGCAACACAGGGCGACATGTCGATGGAGTGGCTCAAGCCGTTCATGACCGACCGCAAGTATCGCAAGGGCGATATCTTGATGAAGAAGGGTGACGCAGCCAACGAAATGCTGCTGACCGTTACCGGCAAATTCCGGGTCATCGAAATCAATGTCGAACTTCCGCCGGGGCGTTTGATGGGCGAGCTTGGTTTCCTCACGCTCGACAACCGCCGGACCGCGACGATCGAATGTATCGAGGATGGCCGCGTCCTGACTATCAGCTATGAAAAGCTGCTCGAGATCTACTTCCAAAACCCGCAGTTCGGCTATTACTTCCTGGTCTTGACCAGTCAGCGCCTGCTGGAAAATCTCGCGCGGGCCGAAGCTATCATCGCGCAGAACAAGATCGCGCCGCAGACGCCTTTCGCCAACTGACAGCGGTCCGGGGGATTGATCCCGGCCGCCGCCTGCTCCCCCGCCGTCCTAATTCCCACTAGCTTCGCGCGCACGGCGCAGCAATGACACTGAGAGCGTTAATAATCATTGACGGGAAGACATTTGCTCACTTCGCGATTGTCATTCGTCTATGCATAAATCAATAATCAATGCAGAATAAAGCTCCCAGGAGTCGACCCAACGACCTTCAACCGGGAGCGTAGTCATGGAAGACACGGAGAAGACGGTTTCCCTCGACCGTCGAAATATCCTGCTTGGCGGGACTGCACTCGTGGCGGCCTCTGCGGTGAGCGCATTGAGCCCACAGGCGAGCGCGCAGCAGGCCACGTTAGGCCGCAAGCCGAACATCCTCATGATCATGGCCGACGACATCGGCTGGTTCAATGTGAGCGCCTACAATCTAGGAGTGATGGGCTACCGCACGCCCAACATCGACCGCATCGCCAAAGAAGGCGCGCTGTTTACCGACTGGTACGGCGAGCAAAGTTGCACCGCGGGGCGCGCGGCGTTCATCACGGGACAATCGCCGATCAGGACCGGCCTGACCAAAGTCGGCCTGCCCGGCGCGGACATCGGACTTCATGCCGAAGACATGAGTGTCGCGGAAGCCTTGAAACCAGTCGGCTACGCCACCGGGCAATTCGGCAAGAACCATCTCGGCGACCGCAACGAATACCTGCCGACCGTACATGGCTTCGACGAATTCTTCGGCAATCTTTATCATTTGAACGCCGAGGAAGAACCGCAGAACTCCGATTACCCCAGCGACCCGAAGTTCCGGGCCAGGTTCGGGCCGCGAGGCGTGCTTAAATGCAGGGCCAGCGACACCGACGATGCGACAGTCGATCCGGCCTACGGCCCTGTCGGCAAGCAGGTGATCGAAAACACTGGCCCGCTCGACACCAAGCGGATGCAGACGGTGGACGAGGAATTCATCGGCGCGGCGATCGATTTCATTGACCGCAAGCATAAAGCCAACACGCCGTGGTTCTGCTACTTCAACCCGACGCGCATGCATGTGTGGACGCACCTAAAGCCTGCCTCCGACGGACAGACGAAGCTCGGGGTCTATCCAGACGGCATGGTGGAGCTGGACGGGCTGGTCGGCCAGTTGCTGAAGAAGCTCGACGACCTTGATATCGCCGACAACACCATCGTCTTGTTCACCAGCGACAACGGCGCCGAGGTGATGTCCTGGCCGGACGGCGGCGCCACGCCATTCCGCGGCGAGAAGGCGACCAACTGGGAAGGCGGCTATCGCGTGCCGATGGTCATCCGCTGGCCCGGCACGATCAGGCCCGGCACCGTGTACAACGAGATGTTCTCGCATTACGATTTGATCCCGACCTTTGCCGCAGCCGGCGGCGACCCTGACATCGTCGGGAAATGCATGCGGGGCGCGCAGATCGGCAATAAGAAATTCAAGGTCCATCTCGACGGCTTCAACCTCATTCCCTTCTTCAAGGGCGAAGCAAAGGAGGCGCCGCGCAAGGAGTTCGTCTACTGGAATGATGACGGCCAGCTCGTCGCGATCCGTGTTTTCGACTGGAAGTCCGTCTTCCTGGAGCAAAACAACAAGGGCATCGGCGTATGGTCTGGGCAATTCACCGAGTTGCGAATACCGAAGCTGTTCAACCTGCGCTCCGATCCGTTTGAACGCGGCGACAAGTCCATCCTCTATAACAAGTGGATGGCCGAACGCGCCTTCGTCCAGGTACCGATGCAGGCGCTCGCCACACAATGGCTGCAGAGCTTCAAGGAGTATCCGGTGCGGCAGAAGCCCGCGAGTTTCAACCTCGACTCCGTGATCGCGAAGCTGGAGAAGACGGGGTCGAGTTCGAACTGACCGGCGCAATGGTTACGTCGAGAGTAGAATGAGCGGGCTCGCTTCTCCTGGATCGGGCTTGTCGATCGGGAGTTCAGCCCACTCGTGCGCGATTGGGTCGGAACAGGCGGATGGCTCCCACTTCCGTTGTTGGCACTTTTCGGAAGTGCCGTAATGTCCGACTTGAGTCCCGAATGCGCGCCATGGTGGACGTTCGCTGACTACTCTGAATTTATGTTTCACGCTCTCTCCGGATATGTCACGTCGCCGTCATGATCGCTCGCAGTGCATGGCAAGCCTGCCGCAATCGAGGAGATGCTTGACGCGAGTTGGCAGATGTATCGTGTCACTATGAAACAGCGCTCGCTAAATTCCAGGCAAAAAACCTCGCCCGCTCGTTGCAAGCCATGTTTGCGCTTTGCAACAGACAAGGGGCGATGGTGCCGGCGCAGCGGCCGGTTTTTAGGTGCCGACTATTAGATTGCGCTACTCCGAAAATCCTGCCGAATATGGTGCAGGTTTTTGGAAGTCCCGGCGGCTCGTGCTGATTGTGACGTTGAAGGTGCCGGGGGTGCGAGACCTTCCGATCAGGCTGTTTGCGCGGGGCGGTCGCGATCGATGGTGTCCCGTTGTCGCCGCTCGGTGGTCAATCACCGGCTTTAGCCGTCACCGCAAATTATTCCGCTAAAATATCCGGTCGGGGCAGATTTATCGCCTCGCCAAATCGGGGCGCCCCCACTATCGTAAAGGTTGAAATGTTCGGTGGCGCGTGGGGATGCGCTGCCGGCGCTGGGCTGGGAATTGAAATGCAGGACTTGAAGTTTCGGATACGTGCGGCTCGCCGGTTGCGGGCCGTTTTGCTTGGCTCGACGGCGCTCGTCGCGGTCGCCGTGCTGGCGACGTCGACTGTGCTATTATCGACCCCAGCCCAAGCGGATGGCGGTGCGGGCGGCGCCGGCAGCGCCGGCAGCGCCGGTCTACCACCCGAAGGCGGCGTCGGCGGCGTCGGCGGCGCTGACGGTCAGCCGGGCCACACCGGTGGCGACGCGACATTCCCTAACGAATTTGCCGGCGGCGGCGGCGGCGGTGGTGGTGCCGGCGGCGGCCTCGGCGGCACGGGGGGAACTGGTGCCACTCTCGGCGGCCTCACTGCCGGGGGTACCGCCGGCAACCCTGGAACGGGGACCACTGCCGGCGACGCGGGCGCTGGCGGCGGCGGCGGCGGCAACGGTGGTGCCAACGGGCAGTCGGCCAGCCAGATCACCAACGCTGCACCCCTTGCCGGGAGTGCCGGTGGCGCCGGTGGTGCGGGCGGAAGCGCTTCAGGAGACGTTGCTGATGGCGGCGGCGGCGGCGGAGGTGGTGCAGGCGGTCACGGCCTCATCATCACCGGAGCTACGATCAACTCGAACACGTCGACCATCACCGGCGGCAACGGCGGCAACGGCGGAGCCGGCGGCACAGTGTCCGGCAACGCTAGCTTCAGCGGCAATGGCGGCAACGGCGGCGGCGGCGGCATCGGAGTCCTTACCCTGCCGGGGGCCACCACATTGACCAACAGCGGAATCATTCAGGGCGGCAATGGAGGGGCGGGCGGCGCGGCCGGGAGCAATTCCGGCAGCGACGGCATCAACGGTATTGCCGGCGCCGCTGGGCTCGGCGGTGCGGGCGTTGTTGGCTCCGGTCTCACCGTCAACAACAGCGGCACGATCCGGGCGGGCTCGAGTGGAGACGGCGCGACGCGAGCCGACGCCATCGTGTTCACGGGCGGGACCAACGTCATCAATTTCGGAGCGGCCACTTCCGGCCTCACCGGCAACGTTGAGGTCACGGCTGGGACCGTTCAGTTGAACGCGACGTCCGGCGGCACGACGGTCGCGAATACCATCACGGGCGGCGGCGGATTGATCCAGAACAGCGCCAACACGCTGACGCTGTCCGGCGTCAACACCTACACCGGCGGCACCACGATCAGCGGCGGCACGCTGGCGATTTCGGCCGACAACAACCTTGGCGCCAATACCGGCGGCCTTACGTTCAACGGCGGTACGCTTCAGTTCGGCGCGAGTTTCGATCTGGCGAACACCCGCGCCATCACACTGAACGCGGGCGGCGGCACGTTCGACACCAACGGGTTCAACACGACGCTCTCCCAGGCGATCACCGGCACCAGCGGCTCGCTGACCAAGACCGGCAGCGGCACGCTGACGCTGTCCGGCGCCAACACCTATACCGGCGGCACCACGATCGCGGCGGCACGCTGGCGATCTCGGCCGACAACACCCTTGGCGCCAATACCGGCGGCCTTAATCGTTCAACGGCGGTACGCTGACAGTTCGGCGCGAGTTTCGATCTGGCGTAACACCCGCGCCATCGCGCTAAACGCGGGCGGCGGCACGTTCGGCACCAACGGGTTCAACACGACGCTCTCCCAGGCGATCGCCGGCACCGGCGGCTCGCTGACCAAGACCGGCAGCGGCACGCTGACGCTGTCCGGCGCCAACACCTATACCGGCGCGACGAACGGTGGACGGCAGGCGTCTGCAGGCTGGTGCAGCGAACACCTTCGCGCCGTCCAGCGCCTTCGCGGTGGCCGGCGGCGCGACGCTCGATCTGAACAATTTCAATCAGATCATCGGCTCGCTCGCCGGCACCGGCGGGGTGACGTTCGGCTCGGCGTCGCTGACGGCCGGCGGCGACAACACGTCCACCATTTATTCGGGGATCATGTCCGGCACCGGGGGCTTCACCAAGACCGGCACCGGCAAACTGATCCTGTCGGGCGTCAATACCTACACCGGCGCCACCACGGTCGATGCCGGCACACTCGCGGTGAACGGCTCGATCGCGTCGTCCAGCGCCGCTGACGGTCAACGCCGGCGGCACCCTCGGTGGCAACGGCACCGTCGGCACCACCACCATCAACGGCGGCACGCTGGCGCCGGGCAATTCGATCGGCCTCTTGACCGTGCAGGGCAGCCTGACGTTCACGGCGGCAGCGAGCTACATGGTCGAGGTGTCGCCATCGAATGCCGATCGCACCAACGTGACGGGCGTGGCGACGCTGGGCGGTGCCACCGTGAACGCCTCATTCGCCGCGGGCACATTTGTCGCCAAGCAATACACCATCGTCCATGCGACCGGCGGCGTGACTGGCGCGTTTGGTTCGCAGGTGAACACCAACCTGCCGGCCGGCTTCAAATCGAGCCTGAGCTACGACGGCAACGACGCTTACCTGAACCTCGCCTTGAGCTTCATCCCGCCTTCGTCGCCTAACTTCGGTGGCGGCCTTAACGGCAACCAGGCCGCGGTCGGCACGGCGCTGGTCAATTTCTTCAACAGCGCCGGCGGCATTCCCATGGTGTTCGGCTCGCTGTCGCCCGCGGGCCTTACGCAGGTCTCCGGCGAGACCGCGACCGGATCGCAGCAGACCACGTTCAACGCGATGAACCAGTTCATGGGGGTGATGACCGATCCATTCGTGGCCGGGCGCGGCGCGGGCGGTTCGGTGACCGGCGGCGCGACGGGCTATGCCGACGCGCAGGCGCTTGGCTATGCGCAAGCGCGCCAGCCGAATGATGCGCTCGCGGCGATCTACACCAAGGCGCCGCAGTTCGTGCCGTTCACGCCGAGCTGGAGCGTGTGGGCCGCGGGCTTCGGCGGTTCGCAGACTACCGACGGCAACTTCACGGCCGGATCGAACAACACCTCCAGCAGCATCTACGGCACCGCGGTCGGCGCCGACTACCTCTTTTCGCCGGATACGCTGGCGGGCTTTGCGCTCGCCGGCGGCGGCACCAATTTCAGCGTCAACGGGCAGGGCAGCGGCCGCTCCGACCTGTTCCAGGCCGGCGCCTTCGTGCGGCACAATGTGGGCGCGGCCTACATCAGTGCTGCACTGGCCTATGGCTGGCAGGACGTCACCACCAACCGCAGCATCAACGTCGCGGGAAGCGACCTGCTGCGCGCCGAGTTCAATGCCAACGCCTATTCGGGCCGCATCGAAGGCGGCTACCGTTTCGTCACGCCGTGGATGGGCATCACGCCTTACGCCGCTGGACAGTTCACGACTTTCGATCTGCCGGCCTATGCGGAACGCGCGCTGTCGGGTGCCAGCACATTTGGACTCGCGTATGGTGCCAAGAGCGTCACCGATCCGCGCAGTGAACTCGGTCTGCGCAGCGATCGATCCTTTGCGTTGCCGGATGCGATCCTGACGCTGCGCGGCCGCGCCGCCTGGGCGCATGACTATGATCCGAGCCGCGCGATCGGCGCCACCTTCCAGACGCTGCCGGGCGCCTCCTTTGTCGTCAATGGCGCGGCACAGGCATCCAACTCCGCGCTCGTCACGGCGTCGGCCGAGATGAAGTGGATGAACGGCTGGTCAACTGCCGCCACCTTCGAGGGCGAATTCTCCGACGTCACCGAATCCTACGCCGGCAAGGGCATCGTGCGTTACGGCTGGTGACTTCGGCGCGTCTTCGGCAGGAAATCCTCGTTCGGGTCGCCCGTTCCCGCCATCGACATAGGCGGCGGGTTTCTTTGGTACGCAGCTTCCATCGCGGCCAGTTCGCCATCCTGCTCGTCCTCATGATACTCTGGCGGCAGCAGCACGAACGCGGGCAGGGCGACTTCCCTCGCTTCGTGTGCCGTGTATCCCAGCTTCATCAGGCGCTCGATCTCATCCTGGGCCATGTTCGCCGCTGCGTTGGTCGCCGCCTCCAGCATTCCCTCCGCGCGCAGCTCTTTCACTTTGTCCGGCAGGTGTGCCTGCCAGTGCTTGCGGGCCAGCGTCATCAGTTCATACACGCTCATTTTGATCCCTTTGATGCCGGGGCGCGCCTTTCTTGTGAAACGCTGTGCGGTTATCGATCGGCCGGCGCGATGGCCATTGTGCAGAGTCGGGGAGAAGCCAACGGCCGTCAACCGCCCAGAACGGCGGTGGAGCCTTGGTCACGTGGGACGCCCGCAAACCGCAATACCCGATTTCCGAGATTACTTCCTAACCGGACATGCGGCGGACATACCAAAATCGACGCGACTGGACCCGAAGCAGACATCGGCCAGACGGCGACACCGGGCAAAGTTTCACGATTCCAGCGTCGGGGCGACTTCGCGCGCCGTGTGGACCAGTGCTGCAATCAGCGGTGTCATCGGGTCACGCTGCGGAACCACGAGCCCGATGCTGTAGGTGACGACCGGATCGATAATCGGAATGCTCCGCACGGTATCGGCTAGCCCCAGCGTCTCCGCGAGCTTTGCCGGCATCACGCTGGCCCAGCGTCCGGTCTTGACGTGGGTATAGAGTACCAGCAGCGAGTTCGACGTCAGCGTCGGTGTAGCTTCGGCACCAACGGATTTGAGTGCGCGGTCGATGATCCGTCGGTTCTGCATGTCCGGCGTCAGCAGGCATAAGGGCACTTGGCCGACTTCTTTCCAGGTCACATGGTCGCGATCACCGAACATACCGTCCGGCGACGTCAACAATCGGTAAGTCTCGTTGTACAGCGGAATAGTGCGAACCTTGCCGAGCGGCTCGTTCTCGATGTAGGTCAGCCCGGCGTCGACCTCGAGGTTTTCTAACAGCCCCAATACGTCGGCCGATGTGCAGGACACTACGCGGAATCGCACATCCGGATGACGGGCCCGAAACGGCGTCGTCAATGAGGCGACCATGCCGAGCACGGTGGGGATCGCCGCGATCCCGATTTCGCCGGACAGCTTGTCCTTCAGCCCGTTGATCTCCTGCCTCATCGCGCGGGTGTCGCCGACAATGCGCCGCGCCCAGTCCAGCGTGCGCTCGCCTTCGGGTGTAAAGCCCTGGAACCGGGAGCCGCGCTGCACCAGCATGACGCCGAGGATTTCCTCCAATTGCTTGAGGCTGGTCGACATCGTCGGCTGCGTCACCCCACAGGCTTCGGCGGCCCGTCCGAAGTGACGTTCCTTGGCCAGCGCCAGCAGAAGTTCCAGCTTGTCGATCAAAAGAAAGCCTCACGATTCCCACGGCAACGAATATCACGATCCTCCCGCACAACGATGCAAAAAGCTGCACCCAACGATCGCTGCTGTCGCGCTCATTCTATTTTCATATCGCTCGATTTCAAATCCGCATTGATCGCGTTTCCGTATCGCAGCATGAGACAGCTTTATTGATATTTGGTGCGATTCCAACTCTCATCGGTTGCTAACAGCTCCCTGATAGAGAATACGGATGATGCCGATTTACGAACGATGGGATGCGGCGCGTGGCGCCGAAATCATCGCCGAGCACAACGGGCTTGAGGGTTCGACACTGGTGATCCTGCATGCGATGCAGGAAGCGTTCGGTTACGTACCGGAGCCCGCGATCCCGATGATCGCCTCCACGCTGAACCTGTCGCGCGCCGAAGTGCATGGCGTGTTCACCTTCTACCATGACTTCCGCCATGCGCCGGCGGGCCGGCATGTGCTGAAGCTGTGCCGCGCCGAAGCCTGTCAGGCCGCCGGCGGCGATGTGCTGGCCGCGCGCGCCGAAGCCAAACTCGGCGTCGCCATCGGAAACACCACGGCCGACAACCGTGTGACGCTGGAGCCGATTTATTGCCTCGGTCTTTGCGCGACCGCGCCGTCGGCAATGCTCGACGGCCGCGTCGTCGGCCGCCTCGACGAGACCCGGCTCGATGCGCTGGTGGCGGAGGCGCAACGATGACGCTTCGTATTTTCGTCTCAAGGGACGCCGGTGCAATCGCGATTGGCGCAGATGAAGTCGCCCTCGTGCTCGGGCTCGCCGCCAGCGAGCGCGGCACGGAGATCGAGATCGTCAGGACCGGCTCGCGCGGGCTGTACTGGCTGGAGCCGATGATCGAAGTCGCGACCCCGCAAGGGCGGATCGCGTTCGGCCCGGTGACCGAGTTCGATGCAAGCTCCGTGCTTGACGCGATGATCTCGGGCGGCGCGCACCCGCTGCGGCTGGGACTCGCCGACGAAATTCCTTGGCTGAAGCGGCAGACCCGCCTTACCTTCGCACGCTGCGGCGTGATCGATCCGCGCTCGCTGGAGGATTACCGCGCCTATGAAGGTTACAAGGGCCTCGAGCGTGCCCTGACGCTGGGCTCGGACGCAATCCTCGCCGACGTCACGTCATCGGGCCTACGAGGCCGCGGCGGCGCGGGCTTTCCGACCGGCATCAAGTGGAAGACCGTGGCGCAGACCAGCGCCGATCGGAAATACATCGTCTGCAACGCCGACGAAGGCGACAGCGGCACGTTCGCCGACCGTATGATCATGGAAGGCGACCCCTTCGTGGTGATCGAGGGCATGACCATTGCCGGCATCACGGTGGGCGCCAGCAAAGGCTACATCTATATCCGCTCGGAATATCCGCATGCCGTCGAAGCGATGAACGCAGCGATCGAAGCTGCGAAGCGCGGCGGCTATCTCGGCAACCGCATCGGCGATTCCGCTCACAACTTTGATCTCGAAGTCCGCATCGGCGCCGGCGCTTATGTCTGCGGCGAGGAAACCTCGCTGCTGGAAAGCTTGGAAGGTCGCCGCGGCATCGTGCGCGCCAAGCCGCCTCTACCCGCGCATAAGGGCTTGTTCGGCAAGCCCACCGTCATCAACAACGTGCTGTCATTCGCGGCAATCCCGTTCATCCTGGCCGGCGGCGCCAAAGCCTATGCGGACTTCGGCATGGGCCGTTCGCGCGGCACGATGCCGATCCAGCTTGCCGGCAATGTGCGGCATGGCGGGCTGTTCGAGACCGCCTTCGGTATCACGCTCGGCGAACTCGTCGACGACATCGGCGGTGGCACCTTTACCGGACGTCCGATTCGGGCGGTGCAGGTCGGCGGTCCGCTCGGAGCGTATTTTCCGCGCGTGCTGTTCGACACGCCGTTCGACTATGAAGCCTTTGCGGCGCGCGATGGCCTGATCGGCCATGGCGGCATCGTGATCTTCGACGACAGCGTCGACATGTCCCGGCAGGCGCGCTTTGCGATGGAATTCTGCGCCATCGAATCCTGCGGCAAGTGCACGCCCTGCCGGATCGGCTCGACCCGCGGCGTCGAGACCATCGACAGGATCCGCGCCGGCGATCGCGTGCCGGAAAATACCGCCGTGCTGGAAGACCTCTGCAACACCATGAAATTCGGCTCACTCTGCGCACTCGGCGGCTTCACGCCATACCCCGTGATGAGCGCGCTGAAGCATTTCCCGAAAGATTTCGGCCCGGCGCCGACGCGCCTGCAAGCCGCCGAATAAGGAGACCGCCATGTCGCTGATCCAGGAGACCGATTTCGGCACGCCGCGCTCCAGATCCGAGACGATGGTGACGCTCACCATCGACGGGCAAAGTATCACGGTGCCCGAGGGCACCTCGATCATGCGCGCGGCGATGGAGGCCGGCACCGCAATCCCGAAACTCTGCGCCACCGACATGGTGGATGCGTTCGGCTCCTGCCGGATGTGCCTGATCGAGATCGAGGGCCGCAACGGCACGCCCGCTTCCTGCACCACACCTGTCATGCAGGGTCTTGTCGTGCACACCCAGACCGAACGGCTGAAGAAGCTGCGCAAGGGCGTCATGGAGCTCTATATCTCCGACCATCCGCTGGACTGCCTCACTTGCGCGGCCAATGGCGATTGCGAATTGCAGGACATGGCCGGCGCGGTCGGCCTGCGCGACGTGCGCTACGGCTATCAGGCCGAGAACCATGTGTTCGCCAAGTCGAACGGCGCTGATAACGCGGCCTGGATGCCGAAGGATGAATCCAATCCCTACTTCACCTATGATCCGTCGAAGTGCATCGTCTGTTCGCGCTGCGTGCGCGCCTGTGAGGAAGTCCAGGGAACCTTTGCCCTGACGATTTCGGGACGCGGCTTCGACAGCCGGGTCTCGCCCGGCATGAGCGAAAGCTTCCTCGGCTCCGAATGCGTGTCCTGCGGCGCCTGCGTGCAGGCCTGTCCGACCGCGACGCTGACCGAAAAATCCGTGATCGAAATCGGCCAGCCCGAGCATTCGGCCGTGACCACCTGCGCCTATTGCGGCGTCGGCTGCACCTTCAAGGCGGAAATGCGCGGCGAGGAAGTCGTCCGCATGGTTCCTTTCAAGGACGGCAAGGCCAATCGCGGCCATTCCTGCGTCAAGGGCCGCTTCGCCTGGGGTTACACCAACCACAAGGAACGCATACTCAACCCAATGATCCGTAGCAAGATCACCGATCCCTGGCGCGAGGTGTCATGGGATGAGGCGTTCGACTATGCCGCTTCCGAATTCAAGCGCATTCAGGCCAAATATGGCCGCAACTCCGTCGGCGGCATCACCTCGTCACGCTGCACCAACGAAGAAACCTATCTGGTGCAGCAGCTGATACGCGCCGGATTCGGCAACAATAACGTCGATACCTGCGCCCGCGTCTGTCATTCGCCGACCGGCTACGGGCTGGCCACCACCTTCGGCACCTCGGCCGGCACCCAGGATTTCGATTCTGTCGAGCACACCGACGTCGTCCTGATCATCGGCGCCAACCCGACCGACGCACATCCGGTGTTTGCCTCGCGCATGAAGAAACGCTTGCGCGCCGGCGCCAAGCTGATCGTGATCGACCCCCGCCGCACCGATATCGTTCGCTCCACCCATATCGAGGCGCAGCATCATCTGCCGCTGATGCCCGGCACCAATGTCGCCGTGCTGACCGCGATGGCCCATGTGATCGTCACCGAAGGTCTGGTCGATGAGGCCTTTGTGCGCGAACGTTGTGACTGGAGCGAGTTCCAGGATTGGGCGGGGTTCGTCGCATTGCCGAACAACAGCCCGGAAGCGACCGCGATTGCGACCGGCGTCAACTCAAAGGAATTGCGCGCCGCGGCACGGCTGTTCGCCACCGGAGGCAATGGCGCGATATATTACGGGCTCGGCGTCACCGAACACAGCCAGGGCTCCACGACGGTCATTGCGATCGCCAATCTCGCGATGGCCACCGGCAATATCGGCAAGCCCGGCGTCGGCGTGAACCCGCTGCGCGGCCAGAACAACGTCCAGGGCGCCTGCGACATGGGATCGTTCCCGCACGAACTGCCCGGCTATCGTCACATCTCCGGCGACGCTGTGCGCGCGTCCTTTGAGGCGATGTGGAACGTCAAGCTCAACAAGGAGCCAGGCTTGCGGATTCCCAACATGTTCGACGCCGCGATCGAAGGCACCTTCATGGGCATCTACGTGCAGGGCGAGGATATCCTGCAATCCGACCCCAACACCAAGCACGTGGTTGCGGCGCTATCGGCGATGGAATGCGTCATCGTCCACGATCTCTTCCTCAACGAGACCGCAAACTACGCCCATGTTTTCCTGCCGGGATCGACCTTCCTGGAAAAGGACGGCACCTTCACCAATGCCGAACGCCGGATTCAGCGCGTGCGCAAGATGACCACGCCGCGCAACGGGTTGGCCGACTGGGAAGTCACCATCCGCCTTGCGAGGGCGATGGGCTATGAGATGAAATACACTCATCCCTCGGAAATCATGGACGAGATTGCCGCCCTGACGCCGACCTTTGCCGGCGTATCCTACGCCAAGCTTGACGAACTCGGCTCGGTGCAATGGCCCTGCAACGAGAACGCGCCGCTCGGCACGCCGGTCATGCACATCGACGGCTTCGTGCGCGGCAAGGGCAAGTTCGTCATCACCGAATATATCGCCACCGACGAGCGCACTGGCTCGCGCTATCCCCTGCTGCTGACCACGGGACGCATCCTGAGCCAGTACAATGTCGGCGCCCAGACCCGGCGCACCGACAACATCGTCTGGCACGAGGAAGATCGGCTCGAGATGCATCCGCACGATGCCGAGCAGCGCGGCGTGCGCGATGGCGACTGGTGCCGGCTGCAAAGCCGCGCCGGGGAAACCACCCTGCGCGCGCTGATCACCGAGCGGGTCGCGCCGGGCGTGGTCTACACCACCTTCCACCACCCGACCACACAGGCCAACGTCATCACCACTGACTATTCCGACTGGGCAACCAATTGCCCGGAATATAAGGTGACGGCGGTACAGATCTCGCCGTCCAACGGTCCGTCCGAATGGCAGAAGGAATATGACGAGCAGGCCCGTCATTCGCGCCGCATCGTCCACGCCGCGGAAGCCGCGGAGTAGCCTGATGCATGATCCTGTCCTCACCGTGCATCGACAGATCTGGCGCGACGGCCGCGTTACCGAGGGCTCGCGCGCGATCCCCGAGGAAACCGCAATCGCGCTGACCTATAATGGCGGCACCTATGCCGTGATGATGGGCACGCCGCAAGATTTGGCGGATTTCGCGGTCGGATTCAGCCTCAGCGAAGGCATCGTGCAGTCGGCCGATGAAATTGAATCACTTGAGGTTGTCGATCTCGATAACGGCATCGAGTTGCGGATGTGGCTCGCCGCGACAAAAGCAAATCGGCTGAGCGCACGGCGGCGCTACATCGCAGGTCCCACCGGTTGCGGATTATGCGGCATCGATTCCATCGCCGCGGCCGTGCGTCCAGCGGCCATCGTCCGACACGGACGGACGTTTTCACCGCAACAGGTCATGACGGCGATGCAGGCGATCCCTGCGCTGCAGAAGATTAATATCGAAACCCGTACGGTTCACGCCGCGGCGTTCTGGACGCCGGCGCGTGGCATCGTGGCGCTGCGCGAGGATGTCGGCCGTCACAACGGTCTCGACAAGCTCGCAGGCTCCCTGGCGCTGGGGAAGGTCGACACGGGCGAAGGCATGGTGCTTTTGACCAGCCGTGTCTCGGTCGAAATGGTGCAGAAGACCGCGACCATCGGCGCACCCTTAATGGTGGCGGTATCGGCGCCAACCGCGCTGGCGGTGCGGATGGCCGACGCTGCCGGCATCACGCTCGCCGCCATCGCCCGCGGCGACGGCTTCGAGGTGTTCACGCATCGGGAACGGTTCGCATTTGGTCAAGTGGTGCAAATAGCAGCTGCCAATGGAGTCGCTCATGTCGCCTGACCGGCTGATTTATATGGCCAATCAAATCGGCAAGTTCTTTCAGAGCCAAGGTGACGATAAAGCGGTGCCTGGCATCGCCGAACACATCAGGAAATTCTGGGATCCCCGCATGCGCTCCGCGATCCTCGCGCACCTTGACGCCGGTGGTGCCGGGCTTGATTCAGATGTCCGAAGTGCCGTTGAGGCGTTGAGGGAAGCCTAGGCAGCCAATACAACTTCCGTTATTGGCAGATTTTGTTGCAAAAGTCGGTTGGCTACGATGAAGGTCGACCGTTTCGTTTGGAGCAGCCGGCCTTGATCCGCCGGCCCTGACGCTCTCTACGCAACTCCAACGCTACGCAATGCACAGAACCTCGCTAGGTGGCGGTCGGGCTACCAGTGCTGCGAGCCGCCGCAAATTCTGAGCGATGGCGGCCAGAACTCGTCCTGGGCGCCTCTCGGGCCGCGCAATCGCAGTCGACCGAGTTCTCAGGATGCGCTTTAAGTGTGCGAACCGCATCTCGATCTTTTTGCGCTCGCGTCTTGATTGCTCGAAGGCCTTGGTCCCAACGAAGGAACGCGCAATATCACGAGCGGCTTCGTGCTGATCGCGTGGAATCTTGCGAAACGGGACCTTCGGACAGCACTGCGCTCTGAGTTTGCAACCGTCGCAGTCGTGCTTCCTAGCTAGATAGAGAAGTGTGGTTCCACCATTCACAAGTGTCCCGGTCGTCGTCAGGGTCTTACCGGCGGGACAGTGATAGATGTCGCTTGTTGGATCATATCGAAAGTCGCTGCGCGAGAAGGTGCCGTCATCTCGCTTCGACTTGTCGAACACGGGGATATGTGGCGCGATGGCCTTCTCGACCAGCCAGTTCAGCATTGGAGCCGCTCCGTAGGCGGTATCCGCGGCGAGCCGCTCCGGCTTGAGACCCAGGCGCTCTTCCGTTCGGTCGATCATGGTCTTCGCCGCACCAACCTCGGCTTGGCGAATGGCGCGAGAGGCCTCGACGTCAACGATAACGCCGTACTTCACGTCGATAAGGTAGTTGTTGGCGTAAGCGAAGAATGCCGGCCCCTTGTGAGCTCCGGTCCACTGGGCCGCCGGATCGGATGGCGAGACAAACTTTGGGACGACGTCGCTTGCGGCGCCCCACGCCGTATCATCGAAAGTCGCCAAGTACTCCTTCACCGCGCGACTTGATCTTGCAGGATCGCGATCTTTGCGCCAGTCCTCACCCGCGATCGAGCGCTGCTTGTTGGCATCGGCCTGGATCAGGCTGGCATCAACGGCAAAACCTTCACCCCCAACCAGACCGGCCGCAATGCACGCTTCGACGACCCGTTCGAACACACGACGGAAAACATCTCCCTCCCGGAAGCGCTCGTTACGGGCACGCGAGAACGCTGAATGGCCCGGGATGGCATCTTCGATGCCGAGTTTGCAGAACCAGCGATAGGCGAGGTTCACCTGTACTTCACGACAGATCAGCCGCTCGGAGCGAATCGCAAAGACATACCCCACGACCAGCTGCGAGGGCAGGCTCATCTCGCGCGCCCAATGCGGGCGGCGAAACCGACGGCACCGCAGTTGCGGCTTTGGTTGCCGCCGGCGGCGCGCGCCACACGTGCGTGGTGCCAAAGGCAACTGCCGCACCACACGCCGTAACCAGCGCCAGACAGGGTACTACTAATTGGCGTATCGATGTGACAGTCATAACACTCGATCCTCAACCAGATCGTTGCGTCGCCACGCACCACCGGAGGTCAGCCTGCGCCGATTTGTTGCGGTCATCAAGTCCTAACTAAACATCCGATCGGTCTGTCGTGCCGAGCAATGCACTTAGCACCGCAGCGTATGTGGGGACGACCGCTATAGGCTTGTATTATGTCGGGGTGGTGGATGAACGGCTGATCGGCAGCGGCCACCTTCGAGGGCGAGTTTTCCGACGTCACCGAGTTCCTGCGCCGGCAAGGGCGTCGTGCGCTACGCCTGGTGAGTTGCGGTCCGGTCGGGTCCACGCCAGGATCGCCGCGACGCCCGTCAGAACGCCGGCGCCGGTCGGCAGGCCGCAACCGCGGCAACTCCAGTTCAGTTTCATCGAACCCGAAATTTAACTCAAGCGGCGGCCAGCGTGGACGGCCGATGTACCATTGCCCGATCGCTTTCGGACACGATCGCCGACATCGCTCCGCGCGGGGTCTCGGCCTTCATCGCCGCGCACCTTGTCGGGACGGCGCTGGCTTTGGCCACGGCTGGCCTAGATTCTGGAGGCGGGATGCGTCATCGTCACTTTCCGCACTCGTCCCTAAGGCATCCCTAAGTGCTCGCGGTTTTCTTCGGCTTCATCTCGCTACTCTATGCGACCGTTGGTCAGGCGAGCGGGACAGCGTTTCTGGCGTTGATGGCGTTCGCTGCTTTTCCATCGACGGAAATGCGTCCGACGGCGCTTGTGCTCAACATTGTGGCCGCGACATACTCGACCTGGGTCTTCAACCGCGAAAAAGCCGTCGATTGGAGAAAGCTGCGGCCGCTCCTGGTTTCGTCGCTACCGACGGCACTCACCGGCGGTTTCATCGTGCTGGATGAAGGATTGTACAACCACGACTGGAGTGGTGCTGCTTCTCGGCGGCGCCGCGATGATTCTACGGCGCGAACATCCAGCCGATCCGGATCGCGAGACCCCCCTCTGGGGGGCCATCAGCATCGGGGCAGTCGTCGGACTGGTCTCGCGCCTCACCGGAGTAGGGGGCGGTGTTTTTCTGGCACCGATACTCATCGCGTTCCGCTGGGCGTCTCCGAAGCAAACTGCTGCGCTGTCGGCCCCGTTCATCCTGGCGAACTCCGCCGTCGGCTTGGTCGGTGTCCTTTTCGCCGGGCAGCTTCCGTCCCCTCACGTCGGCCTCTACGCGATGGCATCGCTGGGCGGCGCCGTCATAGGGACGGCGATCGGTCTTAGATGGCTGCGCCAGACCTCAACGAGATTAATTCTCGCGGGCATTCTTCTCGTCGGTGGAATTCAGTTGGTTTTTTTCTGAAAGCCCAACCCCGGTTTCCGCCGAATTGCGCGGCATCTTCCTTGTCGGCGCCGCGCATGACGATCTTGGGCCAGGACTTCAGTGCGCTGCGAATCGGCAAGGCGGACGTCGATCAAGGGGCGTTCAACGGCAGCGCCGCCCCTGGCATTAGGCCAAGCCTATTAGCCGAACGGGTTCTGCCGCAGAGCGACTACGGCGAAGCCGGCAGCGCCACCGGAAGGAAGCCGTAAGCCTTCAAGGTCGCCTGTCCCTTCGGCGATAGCAGATACATAGCGAAATCGGCAGCAGCGGGCTGGGCTTTACGCGAGACCGTCAATCCATACTCGGGACCGACCGAGAGTTCCGGCGGCAGCTCGACCGATTTGTATTGCGGCGACGCCTTGACGATCTCGCGGGTGCCGGAACAATAAAAGATGAATAGATCAATCTGATGCTCATCAAGCGCAACGAGCAGCGGGGAGCGTCCGTTGACGGCCGGCTTCGTTGCTGGACCGCCGACCAACTTCTGCGCTTTCTCGGACAGCGTCTTGAATGCGCCAGGCCGCTCGGCCTCGACCCGATGAAAGATCGCCCAGGTGTAATCGCCCGCCGGATCGGCGCCGGGCGTCGAAGTGCCAATTTTTGTGTCCGGCTTGAGCAGGGTCTCGATCATATTGCCGGTATCAAGCGCGCTGGTGGCCGTGGTCACGACACACAGGGCGTTGCGTGTGATCAGCACGCTGGGACCGGAAATGCCGGCGTCGGTCAGCGCTTGCGCATGCGGCAACGCGGCGGAGGTGTAGATGTCGAACGCCTCGCCCTTTTCCAGCCGGTCCCGCAATAGCCCGGACGCACCCCAGACTGGCGCGAAGGTGCTGCCGTATTGCTTGGTGAAGTCGGCGAACATCGCCGTGAAGGCGTCCTTCAGGCTCCCGGCCGACACCAGCTTTATTTCGTTTGCAGATGCGCTGGACGAAGCCAATGCCATCATCAACACTACCAGCCAAGCTCGCATGGACAATATCCGTTGTTATCATTTCCCGATGCAACTAGACATCGAAGATCCTCACCCGACTTTGGGTGTCTCCCCAATATCACGGTTCAAGGCCGGCAAACGGCTTCGGGACGAGCGGGCACGCAATCCAGATTATCGGTTATGGCCATAAATCCCGGGCTCGAATACGCTGCGCCAAATTCGACGCAAAGCGTCGAATCAGTCGCACGTTGGCGTTCAGGCATGGCGATGCCTGAAATTTGCGTGGGATCACGGCGAGCTGCGTACTCAGTTCGCAAACGTTCCATGTTCGAGGCCTGCTGAGCTGTCAGCACCTCGCCGCAGCGATGGATGCCTGACCTACGAACTCGACTGCGGCAGCATTGCCGCGGCGAGTGCGTCCATCAAGAAAAATTCAGCGGGAAATCAAGAAATGCGATACGCGCCGACGGCGGGATTTGTGCTGGCGAGTTTGGTTTATACGACGGCTGACGTTGCTTACGCACAGCAGGCGGATGTGCTGCCGCCGGTCACGGTCCAAAAACCGAAACCTCCGGCCGAAAGCCGGCACGAACAGTCGGCCCAGACCCCGAAATCCACCGCGCAGAAGAAACGGCGGCAAGCGGCGCATCCGCCGGTTCCGCCCGCCGCTGCACCGACGCAAGCGGGTGCCGGTGCGACTTCCGGCGTGCACAACGCCGCGACCAACCCGCAATACAGGACTGATACCGTCAGTCTCGGCCCGCTTGGCAACCGCAGCCAGCTGGACACGCCGCTCTCGGTGAGCGTGATCCCGCAGGATCTGATCCAGAACCTGCAAACCAAGACCGTCAACGATACGCTTCGGTATCTTCCCTCGGTCGAGATCCGAAACCAGCAGGGTTATGAAGTGTCGCGGCCGCAATCGCGTGGCTTCCAGGGCACCATCGTGCAGAACACGCGGCTCGACGGGCTCAACACCGTCGGCACCACGGCGATTGCAACCGAGGATCTTTCCCAAATTCAGGTGTTGAACGGCTTGGCCGGCTCACTTTACGGACCCGCCACGCCGGCCGGCGTGTTCAATTACGTCCTGAAGCGACCCACGGACACGCCGTTTGCGGAATACACCCAGGGCTTCGATACGAATTCCGTCTTCACCGAACACATCGATGTGGGCGGTCGTACGCCCGACGGCGTCGTCGGCTACCGGTTCAACGTGGTCCACGGCGAGGGCGAAAGCTGGGCACCGCAAAGCGGCAGCAACCGCAACCTGGCGAGCGGCGCGCTCGATTTCCACGTTGACGATCACACCGTGGTTGAAACCAATTTCAGCCACTATGAGACCAACACCACGGGGCTGCCGGGCAGCATCGTTTATTTCACGGGCGGCAAGACGGTGCTGCCTGCAGCCGTTGATCCGACCAAGCTCGGCTTGGGGCAGCCCGGCGCCGGCACCGACCTCGTCACCAACACCGGCGTCGTCAAGGTCAAGCACGAGATCAACAACGACTGGAATATCGAGGTCGGCGGCCTTTATCAGGATTCCGTTCGCAACCTGTTCGGCATCACGAATACGCTGACCGACAATCTCGGGAACTACACCGTCACCAAGAACTTCGACGCCGTTCCGCACTTCACCATCGGCAGCTTCACCGGTTCGCTGAACGGCCGCTTCGACCTGTTCGGGTTCAGGAACGAGGTCACGCTCGGCACCAACGGCTTTGTCAACGGCCAGTATTCTTACCGGAATTCCATCGCCACACCGCTCGGCAGCTCCAACCTGGCCAATCCCCAAGTTTTGCCCAATCAACCCATCCCGCCCAACGGCGGCCAATTCAAATCCGCCCAGCTGTCCAACCAGACGATCGTCACCGCCGACACCTTCCACTTCAACGACCAGTGGGCGGTGCAGGGCGTCGTCAGCACGTCCTTCCTGCACTCGGAAAGCTTCTCAAAGACCGGCGCTTTGACAAGCCAGAACGACGCCGACGGCGTCTTCAGCCCCACCGTCAGCCTGATCTACAAGCCGACGTCGCAACTGACGGCCTACGCGACCTTCGCCCGGAGCGTCGAGCAGAGCGACCAGGCGCCGACCGGAACCGCCAATGCCAACCAGTTTCTGACGCCGTATCGGGACGAGGAGTACGAGGTCGGCGTCAAATACGCGGTGACGCCGAAATTTCTTGCCACCTTCGACGTGTTTCACATGACGCGGCCGTTCGCCTCGACCGATCCGAACACGAACATTTTCGCCGTGGTCGGAACCCAGCGCAACAACGGCGCCGAGTTTTTCCTGCAGGGCGATATCCTGCCTGAGTTGTCGATCTTCGGCGGCGTCACCTACATCGATGCACGGCTGCAGAACACCGGCCTCGCCTCGACCAACAACAAGCTGGTGGTCGGCGTTCCCCAATTCAAAAGCGACGCCGCCCTCGACTACCACCCGGCTTTCTTCCATGGCTTTGCGCTGACCGGCGCCGTTCATGCCGAAGGCCAACGCGCGGCGACCAACATCAACAATTCATATGCTCCGTCATATGTGACGTTCGATCTCGGCGTTCGCGCGACAGCGACGATCTACAAGCAAACCGTGACGGCCCGCTTTCAGGTGCTCAACGTCGGCAACGTGTTTTATTATTCGTCGATCGCCGACGGCAACATCGTCGGAAGCCCCGGCGCCAACACCGCCTATCTCGGCACACCGCGAACCTACATGGCCAGTCTGCAGCTGGATTTCTGAGCTTACGACTCGCGCCGGCCGGCGCTATGACAATTGTGCAGAGTCGGAAACGTAGCGCTCCGCCTCAATTCACCAGACGCACATCACCGATAGCATCGATATCGTAGCCGCCAAGTTCAGCCGCGCGCTCGCGAAACATCAGCGAGCGCACGAAGCGAAACATCGCTTGTGGCCCAGGCATGAAATAGTGGCGTTGCCGCAGCACAAGGTCGAAGTGCTCCCATGTCAGCGGGAGAAAATCGAGCGCGGCAGCGAGTGCGACTGAGCGCGTTGCGATGCCGCAATCGGCGCGGCCCGAACGCACCGCCTGTGCGATATCAGGCCCACTTGGACAAACGGGCTTCACCAGAGCAAGATCGTCGGCCACGATGCCCGCGCGCGGCAGGAGCGCGAGCAGGAGCAGTTGCGCGCCGGCGCCCGCTGGTCGCTGCGCCATGCGCGCGCGACATTTGGCGATCGAGGCGATATCGCTCAGTTTGAGCGGATTTCCCGGCGCGACCAGAATGCCCTGTTCGCGGCGCGCGAATGAAATCACGACGGCATCGTGCAGTCCCGGCGCGTCGGCGATAGCCGCAATGTTGGCTTGCTTGTCGCCATCGATGGTGTGCAAGTGGATAGCTGCAACCATGACTTCGCCGCGCGTCAGTCGCCTCAAGCCTTCTTTGGTGCCTTCCGGCAGGCTCGCCAGTCCGCAGCCGCTCTCGCGCAGCGCCCATTCCAACAAGGGATCGTGACTGCCGCCGACGATGGGCGGCGCGGCAACTGGCACGAGTACTGCGGGCAAGTTCAGACCCGCCGCGATCCATTGATTGAGCGCGGCGCGCGGAAACAGCCAGCGCCCTGTCACTTTGGTGCAGGGTATCGCACCTCTCGCCACCAGCTCATACAGCTTGCGCTCTGAGAGCCTAAGATAGTCGGCCGCCTCGTCGGTGGTGAGGAAATCCGGCATAAGCACCAATATGCACCTGGTTGCAGATATTACGGAAATTGACCATTTTGGCACGGTCTGCGCAAGATGCCATGAAACGGAATTTCCAATGCCAGACGACGTATCGGCCCTCCATCTCGTCTTCAGCGGTGATGCTGCGCTGTTCAACATTGTGCGGCTGTCGCTGATCGTAAGTCTGTCCGCGGTGGCGCTCGCCGCCTTGATCGGCATTCCGTTTGGCGCGTGGATTGCCCTCACAAAATTTCCCGGCCGCCAGGCCGTAATTGTCATGCTCAACGCCTTGATGGGCCTGCCGCCGGTCGTCGTCGGTCTCGCGGTCTATCTGGCGCTCTCGCGCTCGGGACCGCTGGGATCGTTTGGCTTGCTGTTCACGCCGCGTGCCATGATTGTCGCGCAGACTGTGCTGGTTGCGCCGATCATCGCCGCGCTGACACGGCAGACCATCGAAGATCTCTGGATCGAATATCGCGACGAACTCACCGCGATGAATATCGGCCCCGTTGGCCGCGTAACCACGCTGATCTGGGATGCGCGCTTCAGTCTGCTCACCGCGCTGCTGGCCGGATTCGGCCGCGCGGCCGCAGAGGTCGGCGCCATCATCATCGTCGGTGGAAATATCGACGGATTCACCCGCACGATGACCACGGCGATCGCGCTGGAAACCTCCAAGGGCGACCTGTCGCTCGCGGTCGGTCTCGGTCTGGTGCTGATCGCAATCGTGACCGCCGTCAACGCACTCGCCTGGACCGCACGCCGCGCCGGCGAGCGACTGGCGGGGTGACCATGCGCGCTCCTTCCGAAGAACTGCCGATTGTTTTCGATGCCGTCACGGTGACGGCCGGCGCGGTCAAGATCCTCGACAACATCGCGCTCACCTTGATGCCGGGGGCGCCGACGGTGCTGATCGGACCCAATGGCTCGGGGAAGACTACACTGCTGCGCCTGGCGATGGGATTAGTCGCGCCTTCGCGGGGGCGTATTACCTGGGGCGGTCTGGCAAATGTTCCGCCGCTCAAGCGCGCGATCGTGTTTCAGCGGCCGGCGATGCTAAGGCGAAGTGCCGGGGCCAATATCCGCTTCGCGCTGCGTGCGGCCGGAATGCCGCACGCCGAACACCTCAGCCGGATCAGCGAACTTCTCCAACTGGTCGGTCTCGAAACGCTGGCCGATCGCGCCGCTCGCCGCCTGTCTGGCGGCGAGCAGCAGCGGCTGGCGCTGGCACGTGCGCTCGCGCGCGAACCCGCGGTGCTGTTTCTCGACGAGCCGACTGCGAGCCTCGATCCCACGGCCACCAAGGCGGTCGAGGACATCATCCGCACAGTCAGCGAGCGCAACATCAAAGTCGTGATGGCGACCCACGATCTCGGCGAGGCACGGCGGCTGGCGGGCAACATCGTCATGCTCCAGCGCGGCCGTGTCGTGGAAACCGGCGCTGCCGCGTCGTTCTTCGACGCGCCGCAAACCGGCGAGGCCAAAGCATTTCTTGCAGGTGAATTACTTCTTTGATGGGAGAAAATAAATGAGGATGTTCACTCGCCGCTTATTGATCGCAGCGGCCGCCAGCCTCGCATTAGCCGGCAGCGCCTTCGCGCAGGAAAAATCGATCGTGGTGGCCTCGACCACCTCGACGCAAGATTCCGGCCTATTCGGTCACATCCTGCCGATCTTCAAGGCGAAGACCGGCATCGATGTGAAGGTGGTGGCGCAAGGCACCGGCCAGGCGCTCGACACCGGGCGGCGCGGCGATGCCGATGTGGTGTTCGTCCACGCCAAGCCGGCAGAGGAAAAGTTTCTCGCCGAAGGTTTCGGCGTCAGGCGCTATCCAGTGATGTACAACGACTTCATCCTGATCGGTCCAAAGAGCGATCCGGCCGGCGTCAGGGGATCGAAGGATATCACCGCCGCGCTCGCGGCGATCAAGGCAAAGGGCGCCGACTTCATTTCGCGCGGCGACAAGTCCGGCACGCATCAGGCCGAACTCAACCTTTGGAAAGTCGCCGGCATCGACATCGGCAAGGACAAGGGGAGCTGGTACAAGGAGATCGGGCAGGGCATGGGCGCCGCGCTCAATACCGCGTCGGCCTCCAACGCCTATGTGCTTGCCGATCGCGGCACGTGGCTGTCGTTCAAGAACCGCGGCGACCTCCAGATCGCGGTCGAAGGCGACAAGCGGTTGTTCAACCAGTACGGCGTCATGCTGGTGAACCCGGAGAAGCATCCAAGTGTGAAAAAGGAACTTGGCCGGCAATTCATCGACTGGCTGGTGTCGCCCGAAGGTCAGAAAGCGATCGCCAACTACGAGGTTGGTGGCGAGCAGTTGTTCTATCCTAATGCCGGCGACCCGAACGCATGATGCGCCTCAGCATCTTGGTAAGCATCGCGCTTATGGCTCTCATGTCAGCGCCAGCTATCGCAGAGGATATCGTGCTGCTTCACGCTGCCGGTAGTCTGCGCGGGGCGTTGACCGACATCGCAACAAAGTTTGAGGCTGCGGGCGGCGACGATGAAGCTGACGTCGCGTGACAACCGATCCAACTTTGCAACAACGACGGCGCACTTCAGCTTCTTAGTTACTGCAAGGGCTTGGCGAAGCTGTGGGCGGCGTTCCAGCGCGTCACTGCCCTTGCCGGTCTCGACCTCGACGAACTCACGGGTAACCTCCAGGCCTTCAACGGGCATCGGATCGAGTGCTTGATGCGGCTACAGGCTCTCAAAGCCCGTCCACGACGGCGGCGACTGCCGCCCGATCCGGGTGAGCGGCAGATCGCCGCCGTCTCTCCCAACGTGCTCGACCGCAGCTTCGAAGCGTCCGCTCCCAACCGCAAATGGATCGCCGACTTCACGTATGTGTGGACGGCGGATGCTGCGTAAATGTGCAGCATGAAAGGATCCGCGTTGCGGCCCAGCGCGCAGGCTTGATGACTAGCAAGGTGCCGTTCATCGTGCAAGTGCCGCCTTGGTGCGCTGCGAGATCAGCGTGCGCTCTTGCTCGGCCAGTGAGCTGCCAAGGCGCGCGGTGTGAAGCTGGGTAACCCCAATCTCGCTGCGATCCGTGGCAGCGGTGGCGAGGCTGGTAAAGCGGAGGCCGAGCGCTTTGCAGCCAACGTATTGCCTATCATCGCTCAGGTTCGGAAGGCCGGCGCCTCGACGCTGCAGCAGATCGCTGACGCACTGAACGACCGAGGCGTCGCGACAGCGCGCGGTGGCAGCTGGTATCCGAGCAACGTGCGCAACGTCTTGGCGCGAGGTTGAGGGGCGAGGGTGTCCGCGGTTCGAGGTTGGCGTTGAAATTTAGGGGGTGGCAGGGTGGGGGTAAGGGGCTAAATTCCAATTGCTAGAGAACTGGAAGGCCACTGGCATAACCGCGCAATTCCCCAGCTCAAAATTGATGCTGAAATTCATTTTGCCGCGCGAAAACGCTCACTCTTTAAATCTGATACGCATCTCTCACGCGAAGGCTGAAGCGATGCCGCGTTCAAGGCCTTCTCGATGTCAGCGACCAGATCGGAAGGGCGAGGGCATTTGATAGCGCTGTTCAATGTCCGTTATTTAACGTTCTTCTGGTTAGATCCATGGCAGACGTCCCCTCGAAATTAGGTGCGATTTATCTAAAGGATTGTCGGCCGGCTTTGCCTGGTGGGGAGCGCGGGGGTTTCGCAAGGACTATAGAGTGGACAGCAGTAGCGACTGTAGGCACTAGCGGCGTTCGGTTCTGACATTCGTATCATTTCGTGGCAGGGCACTTTTACGAATGTCAGAACCAAAGGGACACTAGCAAGTAAAGACTTCTAGTGGTCCATTGATTGCAAAGTTCGCAAAGGTATTTGCTGCAACGGTATGCGAACGTTTGAATCGGACCACTAGCACTACTTTGGCAGAATTTTGCGATTGATTGGCGAAACTGGATTCCCGAATTAGATTTTCAATGATTTATGGATGGTCGGCTTTTGGAGGGCCGACCATGGTGGGCACGACGTCGAAGTGGGAAGACGAGCTTGGACGCTGGCTCAAGCCATTTCTGGATCGTTTAGGTCACAAGGCGCGGCGGCGGATGTGTCCGCTTTATATCTCGGGATTGATTGGACCGGGTGATCGCAAGAGCGTCCAGCCGATGGCGGCGCGGCTGGCACCGGGCGAGTATGACCAGTTGCACCATTTCATTGCTGATGGCGTTTGGGATGCAGCGCCATTGGAGGCGGAATTGCTGGTTCAGGCCGATCGCCTGGTCGGCGGCAAGGATGCGGTGCTGGTCATCGACGACACGGCGATGCCGAAGAAGGGCGATCGTTCGGTTGGTGTCGCTCCACAATATGCCTCGTCTCTCGGCAAGACGGCCAATTGCCAAACATTGGTGTCGCTGACGCTTGCGCGGGGTGAAGTGCCGGTCATGGCGGCATTACGTCTCTTCGTTCCCGAGAGTTGGACGAATAATCCGGTGCGTTTGAAGCGTGCGGGCGTTCCAGTCGAGCACCGCGCAGCGCGGACCAAGCCAGAGATCGCCTTGGCGGAGATCGACCGCGTCATCGCCTCCGGCGTGCGTTTCGGCTGTGTGCTTGCCGATTCAGGGTACGGCTCCAGCGGGCCTTTCCGTCAGGCTTTGAGCGAGCGCGGTCTGCTGTGGGCGGTAGGTCTGTCCCGGCGCCAGAACGTCTATCCCGCCGACATTGCCCTGATCTTCCCCATCGCGAAGACCGGCAAGCCCCGCAAATACCACATCCCTGATCAGCCGCCGGTCTCTGCTGAAGCGTTATTGGCCGAAGGCAAATGGCAAAGGGTCAGCTGGCGGCGGGGCACCAAAGGTCGGCTGACATGTCTCTTCACTGCCTGCCGTGTCCGCGTTGCGGATGGCCATAAGCACCGGATGCTTAATAACCGTATGCAGTGCATGCCTGGTGACGAGGTCTGGCTCGTCGGCGAGCGGCGGTCTACCGGGGAGCAAAAATACTATGTGTCGAACCTGCCAACCGATGCCACCATCAAGACGCTCGCTGCCACGATCAAGGCCAGGTGGGTCTGTGAACAGGCCCACCAGCAGCTCAAGGAGGAGCTTGGGCTCGACCACTTCGAAGGTAGATCCTGGACGGGATTACATCGACACGCGTTGATGACGATGATCGCCTACGCCTTCCTCCAATCCCGCCGCCTCAAAGCAGCGGGACGGAAAAAAAAGAATCTCAGGACCGCCACCACAACCAAGCATGCCGGCCATCAGGCAAGCGATCCTCGACCTCTTCGCACGACCTCCACCCCGACAATGTCCTCACTGTGACATGTTCCTTGCAGATGTCGCCAAGCCTAAAGTGCCAAAGTAGTGCTAGCCTGTCCAGGTTCACGAGGCTAGAAGTGAGTTTTATCGGGGTGATCGAGATCGAAAACGATCGGCCGCAAGTAATCGTTGGGGTCAACGATCCAGAGAACCTGAGGCCTTGACGCCTGGGGCACACCCGCCGCGTTCATGGCATCGGCGAAGCCGACCTTCCATTCCAGTGAGGAGCCTTCGTTAGCCCCCCCCCCGTTCATGTGGTTGGGAATGAAGTAGCGCGGACGCACGTGCTGGAGATAGCTTACGATATCCCGCTCGCCGTTCTGGGTGAAGCCGAGGCTGATCACCGAGCCGAGCTCAACGTTCACCGGGCCGAGGTTGTCCATAATCGAGGCGAGATTGCCGCCGACCGACTTGCCGTTCACCTTCACTCCGGGGAAGCAGCCGTTAGCGGCCTGACCCGGTTCAAAAGGCAGACCGGTCGCAGGATTGTTGTTGGGCAGCGAGCAACTGTCCACGATGTCGCCGACCGTGTTGTGCCAGACGAAGGTGAACGGATCGTGGCCGTTCTCAGTGCCCTTGACCGTGAACACGTAGAATAGCGAGATGGGGCCGCCGGCGCCGGCGTGGCTGGTGGCGATGTTCATCACGCTTGACAGCGGCGTGCCGGCCGGGAATAGCTGCGGATCGCGCGGGTCCTGCAGGTTGCAGGGGAACGTGTTGCCTTTGAATGGCGTCGGCAGACATGTACCGTTGGAGCTATCCGCGATCGGCACCGCGTTCTGATCGGTGACGCCCGTATTGGTCGAGTGCAGATGCTTGAAGACCTTGATGCTTACTTGCGGGTCAAGGTCGTGGATCGACACGATCTGTGAACCCGGCAGCGAGCCGCGCCCGGTGAGCGGCTTGCAGGTCACTTTCATCACGTTCGTAAAGTGATTGTTGAAGTTGTTCTGCGCGTCGATCGCCATGTTGTCGCAGGTTTCCGGGGTGGCGAAGATGACTGCGCCGGTCTGCTGGGCGATATAGGCCGCGTTGTCGGCGTGGTCGAAATGTCCGTGACCGATGAAGATGTAGTCCGGATCTAGGTCGACGAGGTCCTGAATCACGAAGGGCGTGCGGCCAGGCTGAACCTCCAGGCGAGTGACGTAGGTGTCGAGCAACAGCACGTGGCCCTTCACTGCCGCTGCAAAAGTGGCGTTCGTCAGCCAGGAAAAGATTACTCGGTCGTCGCGGACCTCACCGCTTTTGGGATCGACGTTTTCGAGGCCGAATATCTTCTGCCTCGCGGCGGTGGTCGCGGCGGAAGGATGAGATCCCGCGAATCCCGGCTCGCTTAGCGAACAGAGCAGCAGGCCCGCAGCAGCCATACCGTAGAGCAATCTTCGCATAGGTGTTTCCCCTTTGTGCTTTTTGTAGCGTAGGCTTTTTAAGATAGCGGATTGCGAGATAAACATCGGCGCGGTTAGCCGCATGGCAACCCTACCGAAACTGCAACCCGAACCGTCGACGCTAGCTTTCCTGCTTGACACTTCGATGACAGCGGAAGCCCTTTCGAAGTTTTGGCGCGCTCTAACAGAGCACCGGCGTGGTCGCGCTCCAGGCAATCGGGGAGATCGCCGACCGCACCGATGGCAAGACCCTCAATAACGATGGGATCAAGACCGCGCGCGGTGGAGAGTGGCATTCGTCAAGCGTTGGCAACGTGCTCAAGCGAGCGAAGGACTGATCCGACAGCGTTTGAAGCCGCGCCCTCGACGCGCCGGCCGAGCGGGTGAGGGCACCCCCGGCGGGGGTGGCGTAGGGGCCAAATCCAGTTTGCGAGAGAACTGGAGGCCCGGCGCCACTACCGCGCAATTTTCATGAGCAAAGACTGACGCCATATTCGGCTTTTGAGAAGGATGCTAATCTTCTAGCGGTTGCTTCGGCGGACGTTTTCGCGGCGATCGAGCCCGAAGGATAGTGACCGGACCGGCTCCAACCCGTCGGTGAAGTCGCGTACTTGACTGTCTCAGATGTTCGCTTGGTGGAATCGTGCGCAAGATTTCTTGTATGCTTGCGGCGGGATATGCTGATCTACGCGACGGTCTCATCGGCCAAGTCACCTTGGTGCGCACGGAGATTGACCACCCGGCCTCAGCCGTTGGATGCAGCTGGAAGTTCCAACCGGTCTCTGCGTATTCTTCAGTGCGGCATGGTCGGCAGGGACTCCCGTATTCTCTGGGAGAAATCGGGCGCCCCGTCGGCTGCCCGCGCCGCCTCATTGATCAGGGAGCGTCGCCGAAGTTCGTCAAACGGCAAAGTAGTGTCGATACGGCCCGAGTCATAAAGGTAGCCGTCGACCAGACCGTTGAGCAGATGGCGCAACTCGAGCCTACCTCCGCGGCCGGCGGCGTTCGCGTAACGCACGATGTTGATCGTACAGCTGTTGGTCAGCAAATTATAAAATTCGGGGTGATCGGCGAGTTCATTTATTCGCGCGAGGTAGACGAGAAGCAGCCGACGTGCATCGTCAGCCGAGGTATTGAGGCGGTAGAGATACACTGGCTCGCCTCGGTGATTGGAGCGAACGCCCACGAGGTCGCGCTCGTCGCCTACCAAGTAGATCAATTCAAACTGCTTGAAGAGGGAGGCGACGGGTGCGAAGCCCTCGCCGACCTCGGGCCGGGTCTCGATGGAAATACTCAGGGGCGGCGCGTTGTCGAATATGAAGCTCAAGAAAGTATGTCCGACCGGCCCCTCGGTAAAGTAAGACACGTAGAAATCGAGCGCGACCAGGTGCGAGAGCAGTACGTCGCGCTCCTGGTAGCGCACCGTGAAGTCGTTCCGTGAACGATACTGAAAGTTGCGGACACCGGTCAGATGCACATGATCACCATCGATCGTGGCGCGCGGCATAACCGCGACTTCCGGTCGCCAATTGCGGTCGTGCGAGGGACGGATGGAGATCCACCAGACCACGACACCGAAAAATAGTACGACGGCCAGCACGAACATGCGGCGTTGACCTGAGAACCAGAGTGCCCAGATTGCGAACGCCGCGAAGACGGCTGCCAGCGCAATGCGCACGGCAGCCCACGGCAAATTCGAATAGTAGATTACCAGCGTGGCCCAGGAGAGAGGCACGGCCAGGCACAAAAAGGCGCCGACTGCGATCAGCCACCTGAAAGGTCCGGAGAAGACTCTGCGGAACGAACTCATTGCTTCTCCGGAACTTTGGATCAGCGCACTGGCGGGTGTCCAATCGACGGGGTGCCAAGGCGTGTGCCATGTGACGGCGACAGAACTGTGGGAAGCGTATACCGACCAGGCTTCTCCTGTTAAGAGCGCTGGAGTTAGTTTGCTGGGGTTAGTGTTGGAGGCAAGATCTTAGAAGGCAACTTATCAAATGACTATCGGAAGCATCGTCCGAACCCGTCCTGTCCCGGTTCTGTACGGATTGATGATTGCGTCGCTCGTGGCATTGCTGCCGCTCCCGCCGCTTCTGCAGGATCAGGCTTACCATCAGTTTTCCGACCAGCGCGAATTGTTTGGTATCCCGAACTTCTGGAATGTCGTTTCAAATCTGCCATTTGTCGCTGTAGGCGCAGTCGGTTTGCTGCGATTTCATCGCGACGTGATCGCTATCGTGCTTTTTGCGGGAATCTTTCTGACCGGCTTCGGCTCGTCCTATTATCATCTGGATCCGAACGACAGCACCCTGTTTTGGGATCGACTGCCCATGACCATCTGCTTCGCCGCCATCCTTTCCGCCGTCGTCGAGGAGCGCGTCGATGCAAAGGCGGGCGCGATGCTGTTACGACCTTTGCTGGCCATCGGCATTTTCAGCCTTTTGCTATGGCGTTGGACCGACGATTTGCGGCTTTATGCTTGGGCGCAGTTCTTTCCGTTTCTCGCCTTGGTCCTGATCCTCTCGCTGTTTCCCCCGAAATTTAGCGGCACCCGTTACTGGGTGATCGCCGCGGCACTGTATGCGCTGGCCAAGTGGCTGGAATTCCTTGATGAAAGAATCTTATTCGCTCGGCTCAATTGTGAGCGGGCATACGCTCAAGCACCTCGCCGCGGCCGCCGCCAGCCTTGCGATTCTGAGACTTTTACAAACCCGCCGACCGATCGCACCTTAAGGTCGCCGCTCGGGCCAGACCGCGCTTGAGGTGGGCTGCGTAAGCATTTTAATTTTCTTGCGTGCGAGTCGCCAGAATTTCCGGCATGCGCCGCGCGGTTCCAGGCCGGGTCTACAGCGGCAAATCAACAGGAGGATGAGGGTAAATACCGACTTCCTGGCGGTCACGGCGGGGCTAACCTAAACACCCACATTCGCAGGAGGTTATCATGGCTGCGAGCATTACCGACGGCGCGCTGCTCTTGGTGAAGAAGCTCGGGGGCGTCGTGCTCATCCTTTTCGGCATCATCGGTATCGCTGTCGGTCTGGAATACCGTACCACCGGACTCTCGGCCGCAGTAACTGCAGCGGGGATTGTGGCGCTTGCCTTGGGCCTGGGGCTCCTCGCGCTGAAGATCATCCGTCGTAACGCCAGCTAATTGGCCGGCTTATGGCACCCGGTATGGTGCACAGCGATCTCACGCATGATCTTCGAGAATTTGCACTGCGCCGAACTGACCCCAGGGAGTTGACCCCAGGAGTGTGGTCATCGGACTGCGCGGTGGGTTGAACAGGAGGCAAAGGATGGATCAACGCCAGAAGACGGACATCTCCGCTGCCATGATCGCAGTCACCTGTCTTACAGCACCCATGGCGGCTGCGATGCTCGGGTATATCGCTCATTACGATTTTGGACTGTCCCGGCAGCAAATCCGCACCCCGGCGCTATTTGGCGCAATCATCGTCGCAGTTGTTATCGCTGCGCTCGTGGCGATTGAGTTCTTCTCTAAAAGACTGCGCGGGCCATGATCTACGCTAACCAAACAGGCTAACGCGGTGACGGTGTAGGTTAGAGGTCACTGCAAAAGAAGTTGCCATTGTCGTAGACAACTCCGTAGCAGGCCCTGAAGAGCAATATTGCTCAGTTTTCGAACCGAAAATGTCCTTTAGTAGAAACAACGCTGACTTCGTTGGGGCTGCCCGCAGTCGCGGTTCCATCAACCGTATTCGCCAGTCGATTGCCGGCACGAGTGCTGTTTTGCAAAGAGAGATCTAATGATCAACGCCGCAGCTAAAACAGCTATCACTCACGATCCCATTCTTGTCGACCTTGCGTTGCAGGGCGGTGGCTCGCATGGGGCGTTTACTTGGGGCGTGCTCGATCGTCTGCTCGAGGAGCCGTGGCTTGGAATCGATGGTATTTCCGGCACATCGGCTGGGGCTATGAATGCCGCGGTGCTTGTCGATGGTCATGCCAAAGACGGGGCCGCGGGTGCCCGGGCAGCTCTGGAACATTTCTGGCGTCGCGTCTCTGAGGCAGCTCGCTTCAGTCCGTTGCGGCGCGGCCCCCTCGATGTGATTCTTGGCCGCTGGACGCTGGACTCTTCGCCTATCTATGTCGCCATGGATCTCATGTCTCGCCTGATTTCGCCCTATGACTTGAACCCAATGGGCAAAAATCCTTTGCGAGCAATTCTGGCTGAAACAGTCGATTTCGAGCGGTTGGCACGAGCACCGATGAAACTTTTCATCACGGCTACCAATGTCCGGACCGGCCGCGGTCACGTGTTCAAGAACAACACCATTACGCCGGACGTTTTGCTCGCGTCCGCCTGTCTGCCCACCATGTTTCAGGCTGTAGAGATTAACGGCGAGCCCTACTGGGACGGAGGTTATTCTGGCAATCCCACTATCACGCCCCTCATTCGAGAGTGCAAGTCACAGGATACTATACTTGTTCAGATCAACCCGGTGGAACGCGAGAGTTCGCCCCGCTCCGCCTCAGAGATTCTCAATCGACTGAATGAAGTGTCCTTTAACGCGGTTTTGCTGAAGGAGTTGCGCATGATCGCCTTGCTTCGGCAGGTCGCCGATCCAGGCAACAGCGAGGGTGGGCAATGGGCCGGCATGCGCATCCACCGCATTGCGAGCGAGATCCTGACTGACCTCGGCGCTTCCTCCAAGCTCAACGCCGAATGGGAGTTCTTCTCGTTGCTGCGCGATGAGGGCCGAAGGTCAGCGCAAGTCTTTTTGGAGAGTCATGCATCGGATCTTGGACGTCGTTCCAGCTTGGATCTTGATGTCTTGTTAGAACAGGTTTGACGAATGGCTGCCCCGCCCGGCAAATGGCGCTGTCTGTGGGATTTCCAACATGGCGTTCGTGCTACGTCCGTTCACAGGGGCGCGGCGGAAATTGTTGCTTCTCTGAGCATTTCGCATTTTGACCGATGCTGTCAAAAACGTCCAAAACTGCGTTGCGGCTAATTTCCCGCGCCAAACACGCGGCGATCGCTGGTCGATAACCCCATCTGTCACTGATACCGAAGAGCACGCACCGTAACTGTTCCATGCGCAGATTATCTCCCCACCGCCTTCCTATCGGTCGAAACCCTGGAGAAAAAGGAGGACCTTTTGCTGTAGGGGCCTAACTTCACTAGCGTTGCTGCAGAAACTGATCGACGACTAACGTGCTAACAAGCAAAATAAGCACCGCGACCCGGTCGACATCCCGCGAACGGAACGTGGTTCAACTCATAGCGGCGGGAAACAGCAATTGGCGATGTTCTTGGTAAAATGCTCTTCGGTCTAAGTGATTGCGCTGCAGCGCAAATCAGGTCCAAAGTTCGTCTTCCGCTTCCGGATTCATCCGCTCGCCAAGGGATATCCCTAATAGCGAATTCAGATAGGATTTATAATATGCGCCATACCAGCACAGGGAGTTACCACCAGGGAGATAACGCGTATGCCCCAGCTTCAGCCGCTCGAAGAGAGTGCCTCTGCAGATTCAAAGCCCCTAGAAAGCTCAACTGACAACCTTACTCCGCTCTCCGTAGAAAGACGAACGCTTCTCTTGGGCGCGGCCGCTCTTGCGGCAAGTGGGTTCTCCACTCCAGCATCTGCTGCGCCTCAGGCTCCTGACCTCTCCGCGGCCTTGGCGAAGTTCCGCGCAACGATCCCAAGCCACTTCAACCGCGACTACGTCGACAACGCAGTGGTCCCGTTCTTTCTCGGCAGCATCTTCGCCGGCGAGCGGCCGATCCTCCCCATGATCGACCTGCCTCTCACCAAACAGGACGCAATCCCTTGGGACTTTTGGGGGATGCTTTACGAAGAGTGGAAGCCGACCCCTTCGGATGGCGTGACAGTTTTCCTCGAGGGGCTGGAGAATCGCGGCGCCAATAACCTGCGCAAGCGCATCTATTTCACCGGCGTTACTCCCGACCTCTATGCCCCGAAGTATAAGGCTAAGGTCGTCGCATTTTTCGACATGCTTCTCGACCCTAAGCACGCCGACAAGCCTTTCATGCGCCACTACCTCGACTATTTTTGGGATATCTATTGGGAATTGCACCTCGGCGTGAAGGGCGACGCCGTGCCGCCTCAAGTCCGCGCGATCGGAGAGGCCTTCAACACGGTGCTCGCCTTTCGCAATCCATTGCAGGAGATCGTATATGAAAACTATATGACCGTGAGGGCGCTTCGGCCGTTCCTTGCGAAATGGATTGATGGGAGGCTGGACGACATCGCGAACGGAAGGGTTTCCGATCCCGACAAGACCATCGCCTATTACTGGCTCAAGAATGCGGGAGACGGAAAGTATTTCGCCAAGAAGGACGTTGTCTTTGAATGCTTCCACAATTTTGTAGCGCTGAGCCAATGGGGCAATTCCATCTTCGGCATCATGACGCGCCTGAACCAGAATGGAGGAGACCAAGCAGTGCGAGCGGCCTTCCAAAAAACGATGAGCGGGGACTTCGACAATGCGAGCGGAGCGCCCTACACGCCCCTTGAGCTTCTGGTGATGGAACTCTTCCGCACCATCTCGCCGAACGGCGGCAGCATTTCAGCTATCACGGACACGCGCGCCTCGTCTTTCTATGGCGGCTCTCCATTCGCCCAATTCGGCGTGCCCTACGAGCGGCACTCCTACATGAATACGCCCCATACCGACACGAGCTTCAACTCGCGGCTGTGGAAGGAGCCTGAGCGGTTTGATCCCCAGCGGTACCTGAGCGTACCGACCAGCGCCCAGATCGATGAGGCAAAATGCAAGCAGATAGGTCTGCCGCGTTGCCCGTTTGACATAACGACGCTTCCGGTCAGTGACGGGCGGAAAACCGACATCACCAACAGCGGCTTCGGCACAGTGTTCGCCGTCTCGGAAGGAAAGCCGGCACCGGTCTGCGATTATGCCGGGTTCGCACCGTTCGGCTTCGGCTATCGGCGCTGTCCCGGCGAGCAACTGACGATCGATGTGTTCGCGGATTTTCTCCGCAAGGTGTGGCGCGACAAGATCGTCTTCCACAATCTCAATCAGCCACGACCCGGAAGGGTTCCTGTCGGGCCGGGCGCGGTGATTGACGACGACATCGGCTTCTCAAGATCTGCGTAGCGCATCTCTTCGAAACCCGCGCCGGCCATGCGTCGGCGCGATTGTAGCAAGGGAAATGCAGGCGGGGAAGCATGTGTACGGCGAAACGATGGTGGATGCTGGTATGCGTGGGAGTCGCTGCGGCCGCGTGTCCGGGTGCGACCGCCCGGGCCGGCTCCGCGCGTGATTACCTCAATGCGCCGGTCGATACTTGGCTGGTCAACTATAACGCGGGCCATACGACGTCCGTGACACCCGAGGATGGCACGGATACGGTCCCTGGCGTTCGCTCGAACGTGCTCGCACAGTCGATCGTTCTCACTCGGATCATGGACTACTGGGGTCGCACCGGAGGCTTCTCGCTTGTTCTGCCTTACGCGCTCATAGACACAAGCGCTGGCCCATTCCGCGCAAGCACGAATGGCTTTTCCGATATCGGTTTCCTTTGGCAAATGAACATTTTTGGTGGACCGGCACTGACGCGCGAGCAGTTTCAATTCTTTATTCCGCAGACCTTCTCAAGCTTTCATCTTTTGGTGACGACGCCGCTCGGGACATACAATCCGACCTCTCCGATCAATCCTAGCGCCAACCGCTGGATGATTTCTCCCACCGTCAATTTCAGTTACACGCCCGATCAAGGCTGGACCTGGATCGAGACCTACGTCTCGGGGCAAATCTTCAGCGACAACGGCAATTACCTCGTGAACGGAGCGCAAACACTTTCGCAGAAGCCGATCCTGCGGCTCGAGGAGCACTTGAGCCGCAATGTCACCGACGGTTTTTGGCTTTCGTTGGATGCCTACTACAATCTCGGCGGAGAAACGAGCATTGACGGCGTTGAGCAGGACAATATGGCGAACACGCTGAGAATCGGGGGTGGAATGGGACTGCGCCTGTGGCGCGGCGCCGATCTCGCGCTAAACTACGAACGCGTGGTCGCCAAACCAACGAGCGAGCCCTATTCGCAGACCGTCCGATTTACCGTGAGGCAACTGTGGTAAGACCGTTTGCGACAGTTTACGCTTTAAAGCGACGACGCGCCAATAAGTAAACAGCGAAGTCGATCAAAGCCGTCCGCTCACAGTACCCAATTGAAGCGACATTCACTCACATAATTCTCTGAATTGATTACATTTTGCCTTCGATATAGTTCTCGCACACGTTTATAGGCGCCGGAAATGCTAACGGCACACGGCGGTGCAATCGCTCCCTTCGGCTACGGCAAGAATGCGCCTTGTCGTTCATCGTTCTTCCACATCCCCCACGACGAGCGGCGGTAGCGGGCAGTCGAGCGTATCGCAAATGGCGCGGAGCAGCTCCGCTTCGCGGACGGTGACCTGCTGGTTCGCCAGGATGCAGGCCGTGCAGGCAACGACGATCCGGCGCTTGATGGCGGGGACGGATTGATTGACCGTTTGCAGCGCCGCGTCGAACCCGGCGAGGGAGCATTCCTCGCGGGGCGGCAAGCGGTGGGTGTGGTCGCCGCCGACGTAGCCGCGCATGCCTATATCGAAAGCCCGGGCGGCCTGGTCGGGGTCCGGCTGCCCTTTCCAGGCCAATAGCGCCAACACCGTCGCCACCGGGTGCGCCATTTTTTGCGGGGAGCTGTGCACTGGATGCATCTGACGCTGCGGCAGGAACTGGGCGTCGAGATGGCGATGCAGCACACAGCGGAGGGTGTACTCGAACAGGCTCAGCCGCTGGTCAGCGATCATGAGAACCTCGACCTGGGCGCGGAAAGCCCGGTGCTGGCGGGGCGACATTTGCCGCAGGGCTGGTATGGCGAGGTCCAGGAGGGGCAGCCGGTGCGTGTCCGGCAGGGCCTGGACAGGGGCGAACAACCGCAAGGTTTCGGCGAAGTCCTGCGGCTCCGCGGCGGCCTTTAGCCGGGTCAGCTGGAGGTCCCGGAGGTCCGCCTGCGGGTCCAGAAGAAGGGCGTAGACTAGGGCGTGAGCACTGAACGGCTCCTGGGCGGCGACCCGGAGCACGTCGGGCATGCCCTCGTGCAGCGCGTGGGCGTAGCTAATTACTTCCGGATCGACGTGTCCGACCCGAGACGCCGATTCGGCGAACCCCAAGACCGGCACCGGCACCTGCGGCAGCCCCGGTACCCCTGGGATACCGGCGAACGGCGGGACGCGGCCGGGGCGAGGGCTTTCGAGTTCTTCCCGGTCGACGCTGACTGGCCGCACGTCCGGGAATTGGCCATCGAACTGGGGATCGAGCCGGCGGATGCGCTCGATAAGGCGCGGGTGGGTGGCCAGCAGTCCGGCGAACCCCTCGCCGGCGAAGGCGTTGGCGAAAAACATGTGGCCGGCCTCGGCGGCCTGCGGGTTGTCGATGCGCGACCCCTCCGCCAGCCCGCCGATCTTCTTGAGCGCCCCGCCAATGCCGTCGGGATTGCGCGTGAACTGGATGGCGCTGGCGTCGGCCAGGTACTCGCGCTGCCGAGACACCGCCGCCATGATCAGCCGGCCGAAGAACGCTCCCACCAGGCCCAGCACAAATACGCCCAGGCCCACCAGCACCAAGCCGCCACGGGAATTGTCTCTTCCCGACGAGCGTCCGCCGGACGTGAGCATGAGGATGCGACCGATGATGGACAACCCCATGATCCCGAAGATTAGGCCGATCAGCCGGATGTTGAGCCGCATGTCGCCGTTGAGGATATGGCTGAACTCGTGGGCCACCACGCCCTGCAGCTCGTCGCGGGTCAAGTAGTTAAGGCAGCCCTGGGAGACGGCGACCACGGCATCGCCCGGGGCGTAGCCGGCTGCGAAGGCATTGATGCCGGGCTCCTCCAGAACATAGACGGGGGGCACCGGCACGCCGGCGGCGAGGGCCATTTCCTCGACGACGTTGAGAAGCTGCTTCTGCTGCGCGTCGGTGGTCGTGCCGGGGACCTCCTCACCGCCCATCATCAGGGCGACGGCCTGGCCACCGGAACGGAGCTGGGCCACCTTGAACGCGCTGGCACCGCCGACTACAAGGCCCACCCCCGGTGCCGCGAGCAGGAGCAGCTCCGGCTGCCACCAGGACACCGGCTCGCCGGCGCTATGCATGCTGAGCGCCAGCAATAGCCCGTACACCAGGGCGATCAGAATTAGGATCGCCAGGACGAAATAGACCACCAGCTGGAAGGTCTTGCGTCGGGCCGAATCCTGCTGCTGAAAGAAATTGGCGGCCATGGCGGCTCCGGGTTACTGGAACGACACCTTGGTAGCTGCGCGCTCGGGCTCTGCAGTTTCAAGCAGCGCCGCCTCTTTGAAGCCGAACAAGCCTGCCACCATGACGGCCGGAAAGACATCGCGTCGGATGTTGTAGTTCGTGGCGGCGTCGTTGAACGCTTGCCGGGCGAAGCCGATCTTGTTCTCGGTCGAGGCCAGCTCCTCCTGAAGGGCGAGCATGTTCTGGTTGGCCTTAAGGTCCGGGTACGCCTCGGACAGGGCAAAGAGCCGGCCCAGTGTGCCGCCAAGTTGAGCCTCGGCCTGGTTAAGCTCTTTCATGGCGGCCGGATCGCTGGGGTTGGCCGCGACTTTCTGCTCGGCCGCCATCGAACTGCTGCGGGCTTTGATGACGGCGTCGAGCGTCTCCCTCTCGTGGCGCATGTAGCCCTTGACGGTTTCGACCAGGCTCGGAATCAGCTCGTAGCGGCGTTTGAGCTGCACGTCGATCTGGGCGAAGGCGTTCTTGAAGCGGTTCCTGGCGATCACCAGTCCGTTGTAGATGCCCATGAGCCAGATCGCGAGCAGCAGCAAAACGCCTACGAGTACGAGCAGCGTGATGACGACTGGACTCATTGGCCTTTACCTCCGACGAGAGGACCGTTGATCTGGTCCATCGCACGACAAGTGGCGCAAGACCTGTCTTATGGAATCCTGCCGAAAAACTTGGCATATCCACGGACGGTCGAGTAAGGACGGTACCACAATTATCGCGTGCTACCGACAATTCTGTGGTCCTTCCCGCTCCGCATGTAAGTTCCCCGTGGAGGGGGCTACTTCCAGGACGGGAGACCCGCTCGTCCGACCGGGCCGACGCGCTGCCCGACGGCGGGCTGTTCCGATGCGCGAGTTCTCAGGGCGCGGGCGGCGCTTACCGGCTGTGCGTTCGCGAAGCGAGAGTTCGACCCCGCGAAGGAGCGCAGTCCTTGGTAAGCGTGCCGTCGCGGAAGTCGGCAGCACCGGTGGCACGTAACGCGCTCTGTCAGAGCGACACGATGGACCCATCTCAGATATGGGGAAGCAGAGGATCGGTTTCTTCCGTCAGCTGTGCGGATAGCAATCCATCGTATGGTCCAAAAAGAGCACGTGAAATATGCGGCCGTCTCGGAATGCCGCCGCCAATCCGGAGCGATGTCAGCAATGACGCCTGGCGCTACCATCACGTCCAGGCAATCATTGTTGCTATCGACCAGTATGCCGAAGCGGCGCTCGGCAATCGCGAGTACTTCCTGAATAGGCCACACGGCATCGGGCCTAGATCGCAGAGCGACATCCCATAGCAAGAACTCGTCGATGTCGGTCGTCACGCCGCAGCACTGGCCGACGAGCTTGAGGCGGCGGTCGATCAAGGCCATCGCGGCGTGCGGTGGTGATGCGCTGGAAGTTCACAGGGCCGTGGTCTCCCTGTCGCATCGACGTGCCTGAGACTAAGCCTTAGCAGGAGCGCTGTGTCCCCTTAGGGCTTTGATGCAAACGGGGGAAATGGTACACCCGGAAAAGGTGAATTGGGAGTGATCGATGCGGGGGGCGGCTCCAACGTGCTTCTACGTTTGCGTTTATCTAAAGAATGGCGAATTAATAGGCCACCGCGGTGGGTTTGATAAAAGTTTTCCAGATACCCTTCACGGAAAGTCGGAAGATGCCGAGGAGCAGAATCCGAAAATAAAGAGGTCCGGCTTCGGAGACATTTCTCGGGAGTTCATCAGCACAATGATGGGCTACCTGGAGTATGTCCCTCTCATATTGTCGTTGGCTCCGATGATATCGGAGCAGATGGTCGCGCAAGCGCTGCGACAATTTCTTGAGGCCAACTGCTCGTCGTGTGACCGCTCGACAAGTCGCGTTATCTACGAGTTTCCGACCGATAAGATTGGAAGCATTAGCCGATTTCAAGAGAATTCTGCGGGCTGCAAGCTCGACAAGCCGCTCTTTGCCTCGGCTGCTCACGGTTGGCCTCGTCGCTTCGCTTGAATACCACCTCAATTTGATCATGAGGGAAATCGCTGCCAGAAACCCCGAGGCGATTTTCGGCCGAGAGAGGGCCTTACCGGTCTACGAAATCGTCAAATTTGGCCCGATTGAAGAGCTAAAGGAACACCTTATCAACGATGAGATCGATAAGGCACAGCGAGAAAACATTGATCATCAGCTAACGTGGATTGTCTCGAAAGCAGGTATGGATGACTTCAGGTCAAACTATCCCGACTGGCCAGTCCTCGTTGAATTGTTCGAGAGACGGAACCTCTTCGTTCACGCCAACGGCGTCGTCAACGATACCTATCTGAAAGCCAGCGAAAAATATAGATTTCCGAATGCCAAAAAAAGAGCCCTCGGTGACGAACTTCATGCGGAGCCTAAATATTTCAACAGCTCGGTTCATCACGTCATTCATTTCGGAGCGATGTTACTTCAAGTCGTTTGGCGAAAGACAAGTGAAGAAGCTGAGTTGGCAGACAAGGCTATTGGCGACCTCGGCTATGAGCTAATCGCGCGTGGTCAATATGTCATCGCAATACGGATTTTGGAGTTTGCGAAGCGCTTGCGTAACGTATCAAGCGACCTACGAAGACGGATGAATATTATAAATCTCGCCAACGCCTACAGGCTATCCAAGGATGATGCAGCGGCATTGAAAGTGCTTTCTTCTGAGGATTGGAGCGCAACCGGCGTTGAGTTCAAAATCTCGGTGGCTGCCGTAAAGGGAAGCATTGGGGATGTCGTCGATCTGATGACCAAGATCGGCGACCGAGGTGAGGTGGGCGCTCAGGAGTATCAGGAGTGGCCCGTCTTCTACACGGTTCGCGATGACACCCGTTTCAAAGAAACCTTCAAAGCAATTTTTGGGTTTGAATATGTTCCGTCGGCCAAGAAGCAAGCGGGTCTTCCTCAAGTAATGGAATGGATCAAAGAACAGAGGTTGGATGCGGAACCGACCGTTGTTGAGGAAGAACTCCAACTGACCGTTGTCGAGGAAGGATCTCCCTCACTTCAAGCCAACGTGGCTTAGCCGCTCGTGGAGCGCGAGATATCCGGGACGGATGACGCTAGAGGGGCCATTCCGCGAACACCATGAAACGCCGGCGCCGATCACTCCAGAAGCGTAACCGGCAACGGCCGGCGGAAACCAACCCCTCACCGGCGGCCCTCCGGGCTGCCCGCGTGCGTAGGATGGTACATGTCGAACGGCGGAAGATTCATAGCATTGGCTGCGTCAGCGATACTGCTGTCCGTCGTCTCACTTGGATCATTGGGCGCACTCGCTGAGGAGCCGGGGCGTCCAAAAACGACGGGTTATCCGGCCGTGGAAGACGTGCCGCCGAGGCCCAAGAAACCTGCCATGACGGCCGATGAACAGGTGAAGCTAAAGAAAGAGCTGTCCGCCAAGCGCGACCGTCAGACGCCCAAGGGCAAACCCGGTGCGGGCGCTGGACAGTCCGTCAAGCCCTGACTGCGCGCGGGGCATCGGTTCCGCGCCTTAAGTTTCAGTCAATTCCACCGCCGTCGATCGTTTGCTTGGCGAGATCCACAGCATGTCCGTAAGATACTGTCTCATTGGTATCGAGGAACGCCTGCACTGTCGGCGGAACGGTTGTCTTCAATTCCTTTCCGTCAAGACGGCTGATCCGTGCGCGCCAACGGCCGGGCTCGGGCTCGTAGGGTACAATTCGATATCCTTTGTATTCTGTCACGGCCCCGTCCTTCGACCCGTTGAACCACACCGAACGGGTTCAAGTCGGCACGCCACTCAGCACGCTTCCTTGCATCAACTGCGCACCGGTAAGCCACTTTCTGGTATATGGAAGAACGAACTGACCAACCGCCGCCACCACGGCTGCGCCAATATCGATAGCTTTCCCTCGAGTAGGGCCGCTCTTTCCCGAGCGGCAGCAATCTCAACGCCGGCCTTCAGCAGTTCCGACAAAAGTTTACTGGTACGCTCGTATTCTTTTTCAAAGTCCGCTCGATGCCCAGCCGCAACGGCGTCCATCGCAACTAGATCGGCCTGCAACGCCTCGATCCTCTGGTTTAGGGTGGTGACCGCCTGGTGACCGGCCTGTTTTTGCGGCACGCGAGACACCGGGGAGTGGCTGATCTCTGCAAAATCGACTTGTACTAGTGTTTTGCCATCATTGGATCGAGAACGGGGCAATCGCTGCCTCTTCACAAGGGCTCGCGCTGCTTCCGCGGAGATTTTGAGCCTTTCGCCTAATTCCGCGTAGGTCAGCATCTCAACTGGCATGATGGTCACTCCTGGTCACCAGGTGGTCACCCCCGGCGGCAACGATAGCCATCGGGAGTTAACGGCCGGTTTACCAAGAGTAGCTACGCCGGATCAGAGCCCGCTCGCAGGTTGAAAGGGGACTAGCTAGGTCCGACCAAAGGGAAGGTGCTGGGAGGCGGCCAATGGTAGCGGCTCTCAAGTGGTACGACGCGAACGCCACCGATAACCCCTTGTTGGATCGCGGAACAAATTGATCTCGAGTAATGCTAACCTTGTTGGATCAGCACGCCGACGAGGATCAGAAAAATGGCCCTCCTAAAACGCGAATTATACCGTCAGGTGAAAGGCCCTGATGTCACTCACGCGGATCGATGCACACTCGTTTTTGATACCGACGCAAAAAATCTATTCGTCGAGCGCGAAGTGGTGCATTTAGACGTGAGCGTTAACGGCACGATGGAGACCCAAACCGTCACCATGGATATTGCGGATTACCTCAAGCAAGGCGGCCAAACTGCTGGGCACCGCGAGCTATGGCGGTTGCTAAGGACGCTTTTCAAAGAGACCGGCGATACCGATGAGCTGATCAACTAGCCCTCAACGTTTCGCCTGCCGTTTGGGCACTTTCAGCAACATTCGTTTGGCCTTTAACTCCGCACGCTTTTTGAGTTCGGCCTTGATTTTTTCGATCAGGGTCATTGCTGATGGGGTCTGAATTTTAAGGGTGGAGTTCACGCGGAGCGCCCTCCCAAAAACTACGCTCTGTAGGCTAGTCCAATTCCGGAAGAGAGCAATCTAAAAAAGCGCTGCTTGGCCCGCTTGGGGATGACTTCCGGTCAGGGTCGTCGCCTCAGGCAACTCCAAAGGGCCGGGATAGCTACAGCATCTGCCGAAGCCCAGCTAGATCGGATGCTCGACACTATCGACCGGCTATGTGCTGACCGCGACCGGATCAAGAAAGAGCAGCCCGGCCCGACCAAAGGAAACGTTTTGGGTGGGCGGAGTTGGTGATGCGCGAACCTCTCAAATGGTACGATCACCCGCCGTTCTTGAAGGCTCTGGCCGAAGTCCGGAAAATCGGGGTGCATGAAGGTTGGTGCTATCACCACGTTCAGGCGATCATGCTGTCAATCGACCAATATGCCGAGGCGGCGACGGGCAACCGCGAGTATTTCTGGAATAAGCCCCACAGCATCGGGGGCGGCCCTAGGTCGCAGAGCGATATTCCCTGATGAGAACTGGTCGATGCCCGTCATACCTCTGCCGCCACAGCCACCCGATGGATGCCGACGAGCTTGAGGCTCCGGTAGATCAGGCGCGGCAGCGGTAGTGACCTGAGATCGACCATTCGTAGTTTGATCGTCGCGAACGATTATCTAGAGACCGGAGTGAGCGAACTCACCCCAGCCTGAAGCTGATCAGACCACTCTCATTTCCGAGAGGAAGCGGGATGGGGGCTTGCTCCAACCGTTGTAACTATCCGCCCGAGATAGCGTCAGTGTCTCGCCACAACGGGTGATAGCCACAAAGCAATTGCGTCGCTCTTCCTCCATTTGGGGGCTGTTGTCGCCCAGTCGCTTGCTTTGAAATGAAGGGAGTATGTCCTCCGCTAATCCCATGACGTAGACGTGCGGGAACTCGTTACCCTTGGCCCCATGGATTGTCAAAAGAGGAACAACGCCCGGCTTGAGCGGAGGCTCCTTGGACCGTAATTCCAGTTCTTGGAGGAATTGATCCAGTAGCGCCTGTCGTCCGATAGTGACCTGAATATCTTGAAACAGTTCGCGCCAAGCTCGCGCATCCTCTTCCAGAGAAGCGTGAAACGCAGCCAAATCCCAGGTCGTATCAGCGAACAATTTGGTTACCGTACGAACGTACCTTGAATAGTCGTTCCGGATCACGAGGTCTGTGTTTACAGCGGCTATGACTGCTTCGGCAAAAGGACCGGGGCCCCGCACTTCCGAAACCCACGTGCGCAGCAGATCTCCGTGGCCCGCCGCGGCGATCTCAACTAGCCCGCTGGCATCGACTTTGGTACCGAGCAGGGCATTCCCCGCCTCCACGAAGTCGGAGAACTCCTTTGGATCTGAGCGTCGATTGGCGATCTTCAGGCTGCAATGCAACCACTGGAAAGGGACGCTGGCGAACGTATCGCGACGTTGTGCAATCTGCGCGGGGATACCCAATTCCGATAGGCGTTCCGACACCATCGTTAGAATCTTTTTAGTTCGCGCTATGACAGCCACGTCGCTCAACTCATTTCTATGACGCTCGGCCAAATCTGTCGCCACGCCCGCGGCCTCGTCCAAGTCGGTGCTGAACTTAAGTAACCGTACGCGCTCTTCATGCGGAGGCAACTCCTTCATGGAGTTAAGTGGAGTCTTACCTGGTGTGCGGAATAGGTTGTACGCCACCAAGCTGTTTGCCATGGCAACGACCTCGCTTGGGCAACGGAAATTGGTGGGCATCTGGACGATTGCTGGATCATAGTCCTCAGCGAACTGTTGAAGTCTCTTGGGGCTTGCCCCGTTCCACTGGTAAATAATCTGATCGTCGTCAGCGACGATAAATACATTCTTATACAGTCCACCGGTGAAAGCTCTCACAAAAGCATACTGGGCCGCGTTCGTGTCCTGGAACTCGTCAATCGTCGTGTAACGATAGGTACGTCTGTAGCGTTCTGTGATAGCTGGGTACTTAATGAACAGGTCGTGCGCCCGAGCAATTATTGCAGGGAAGTCGAGAGCGTTCTCCTGCTGTAAGTAATCTTCGTACGCACGAAAAGCCGTCGCAAATCTCTCGCCCCGCTGTGGATCCGAAAAAAACCGCAAGCAAGTGTCTGGTGTCGACAAGCGATCTCGTAGCCCGTCAATTATGGGCAGTACTCGGTCTATGGGTTCTGGGAAATCTATTTTTGCTTCCGATAAGGCACCAGAAAGCAGGCGGATCCGGTCGCGGAGGACAGTGTAGATCTGAAAGTTTGTCTTTACCCCGACGTGAGAGCCACTCTGGCGTAGTATCTCTACGGCAAAGGAATGAAACGTCCCCGTAAATACTCGATTCGCACAGTCTGGGATCAACGCTTCAATTCGGTGCCGCATTTCGTCTGCGGCGCGCGTTGTGAAGGTCAACGCGAGGATGCGCCATTTGCCTTTCGGATCACTTGCGAACAAATTTGCAATTCGGGCGGTCAGCACACGTGTCTTGCCAGATCCAGGTCCAGCAAGAAGCATCAGCGCTCCTTCAGCCCAACTCGCGGCTTGAAACTGTGCGGGGGTGAGATGTCTCAAAACGTCCTCTGCTGGCCGCACTAGCAAGCTCCAATCTTCTCGAACGGTCGACGCAAGAAGTCAGGAATTTCCACATCCTTAGGCGTGCGCCTGATATGGACGGCAGCGCGGACAGCAACCTCCTCCTTGTTTGCTGCAGCGAAGGTTAGCAAGGCCTCGTCTTCGTCTTGAATTCCTGGATCCAGCTCCTGGATCGCGGCGACGATACATGACCTAAGCACGCTCGAAACAAGCAGGCATTCTAAGTCGACGTCTTTGTTCAGTTGCGTCACTCGGTCCTTGATCTCTTCGGCGGAAAAATGATGAGCCTTGAGTTGGGCGATATGGTCGTCACCGCCTTTGTCGCCATCGCAAACCATCGCCCATGTGAATTCCAAACCTCTCGCTAGTGCCGCGAATGCACCAGGATTTCCGTTATTTTGATAGTCGATAACAGAGATACCGTGAGCATCGAGTGGGCAGCCCAGCTTTTCCGCTATTGCGGCGAGAATGGCATAGTCTGATTGCCCCTCGCACAGCAGCCATTTGGTTCCAAAAAATATCTCGCCTCGGATGCGTTTTGCCCAGCTTTCAAGTTTCCCAATTTCGCTGTCTCCAACGAAGCGCCTGCTCTGGTCCCTCATCCTTTTCAACTCAGCATGGGGACCGTGCCGATTTCCATCAGTGTAGCATCTCAGCAAGGCTTTATATTCGTCGTCAGATATCGTCTTGGTGCATTCCAACCGCTTTTTCGTGGTATTCCAAGATAACCCTGCCCCAATCTTTGTAACAGAAGCATCGAGTTCAAGATTGTGGGGAATAGTTGCAGCACAGAGACGCGGGAGCGTGGCCACCTTTGGGCCGTCCGGACCGCGCCGAAGAATGATTATGTCCTTGAACGGGACATTCTGTACGAAGTAGGGCGAATGGGTCGTCACGATCTTCTGCCCTGGCAACTCACTAATCGACTGCCAAAGCGAGCGGCACGCTTGTGGGTGAAGGTGAGCCTCTGGTTCTTCGAGGGCTAGGATAGGCTCTGCCTCCTCAGGGAGTGGCTCTCCGAGGGCGTTCTCAACGAAAGCCCGGAACAAAAAGATGATAGCAAGGCTCTGAACACCCTGACCATGCTTTCCAATTGGAAGCCACGGGTCTTCAGACTGGCCCTTTATTACCACTTCAGCCTTGCTGATTACCTCCCAGAGATTGATGGGCACAGCACGCACATCGACGTCTCCAGCAGCTCCGTTCGCTATGACGGTGCTTATGTGTTTCAGCGCCGTTTTGATCTTTTCTAGCTTGGGGTCAGCCGAAAGGAGTTCGTCGTTGAGAGCTGCAAAGCGAGCCTCCAATTTTCCTGCCTTCTCCCGATCGATCTTGATGGTCTTGAGCAGAGCGCCCCAAAAACGAGAACGGCTGCCAAACTCGACTCCAGCATCTCTCATAGCCGCCATGGAGAAGCAGGGGACGTAGTCAAAGAACTTGGAGAGGTTCTGATTCCTGGCGCCAGCGCCTGAGAATGGGTCCCCATCTTCGTTCAGGAATTCCCATACCGGCTCAACTGAGCCGGTGATGTCCTCGAAGGTGCAGCGCACTTGCATGTGGATCGAGTTGGTTCCGGTATTCGGATCTGTTCGCACGATGTCGTTCAGATCATCCACCATTTCTTGAGGCCATTCGCCGCTCTTAGTCTCGGAGAACAAGAGGCCGATCTTGATGGGAGGTCGTGACTGACCTGCCTCGCCGATTGAGAAATCATACTCCGTAAAGCCGGTTTGTCCCGATCTGCCCCATCTGCGGCCGAGGGCTATCTTGACGGCGTCGAGGATGGTCGTCTTGCCCGCATTGTTTTCGCCGATGATTACGGAGGTAGGACCAAGTTCAACCTCCAAAGAGCGAATGCATCGGAAATTCTCAACAAACAGTCGGCTTATGTGCATTGGTCCTACCTCGGTGCCGAACCATCGACACCGACCCCCTGCAAATCCGCATACTCTCTCAGGCTACAAGACAGGAGAGAGGCAGCCAAAGGTAGCCGCCTTTCGTATATTTCCGTCGCGCCATGCCTTGCGCAGACTGCATTCAAGAGATGAGCGACGCCGTACAAGTGAGGAGGAGAAATGGAGAGCCAGTTCGCGAACGAAAAACGAACCGCCGTGTTGCGTCCGTGTTGCATGGACTAGGCGGGACCAAACGGGAAAGCCTGGTTTTAAAGGGTTTTAGAAGATACAGGCCGCAACACGAAAACGCGCTAAAGAACAAAGCGAAAAGAGCGAAAAACACTTTAGCAGCAATGACTTCTAATGGCGCGCTCGGAGAGATTCGAACTCCCGGCCCTCGGAATCGAAATCCGATGCTCTATCCAGCTGAGCTACGAGCGCATCAGTCTTTTCAACGACTTATGGGATCACCCCAAACGCCCTGGAGCTGTCGTGTTCCGGCGTGTCGCGCAAGCTTGTTCGCATTTGCCCACGAATTTTTCAATACCCGAACGGCAACCGTGTGGGAAGGTGGGCCATCCCGGGGGCTGCGGCGCCCGCAACGCCAGCCCCGATGAAGGCTGGCGCAGGATCTCCTCAGGCCTTCTTTTTGGCAGGCTTTTGCGAATTGGCGGACATCTCCGCAGCTTCTTCTGCGGCCTTCTTCATGGATCGTGCGTAGCTATCTGCGGCATTGTCGGCGGAGATCAGCAGGCGCTTGGCCGCGGCGGTCGCGTATAGAACGGTGTTCTTCGCGATCAGCTTGTAGCGTTGCTTGGTCTCCTTGCTCGTAGCCTTGGCCGCCATCGCCATATATCGGCTGTGCCGCTTCTTCGCGGCGTCCATGAGGTCCTTGTTCTTCTTCCTGGCGATCGATCGGATCAGGACATCGAGGTCTGCTTCAGCCATTCCCCACCTTCACAAATTTGGCGATGATCGATTGTGCTACACCGATTGGGCATCGCCAATCCAGCGGTGAAACGCAGAAAGTGCCGCTTGTGACAGGCCTGAAGGGGCCTTGGCCCAATCAACGTGTTGCAAATGGGGCCGATGGACCGGCTTGGCCGGCGATCGCTGGCGCTCCCGGGCTGGACCGGTTCGAGCCGGGAAGGGGTGGAAACCGGTCAGAAGGCGGATTTTTGCCTCGATTTGGAGGCAAGGGATCATCAAGAGGCCGCCGCCAGTGTTTTCTAAGGCCAATGATGGCTCCGTGTCCCGACAGGGTCTAGCCGGTTCCGATTGAACATGCGCATCAAGCCGCTCGCTTTGCCGCTGGTCTCGCTGTCATTCGCGCTCTTGGCCATCACGCCGGCGCGGGCCTATTTGCGCATCACCGGCGATCACGGCGGCTATGTCAGCGAGTACAAGGCGAAGTATCAGCAGGTCCGTGATCGCCGCGAGCGCGTCATCATCGACGGCATCTGCAATTCCGCCTGCACTCTGGTGTTCGGCATCGTGCCGTTGAACAGGATTTGCGTCACGCCGCGGGCGAGTGTGGGTTTCCACCAGGCCTATTACGACAGGGCCTTCACCTTCGGGATCAAGGTCACCAGCGCCGAGGGCACGTCGGACCTGATGGCGTATTATCCCGAGCCGGTGAAAGACTGGCTCCGCCGCAACGGCGGCCTGACCCACGAAATGAAGAGGATCAGGAACGGAATGGATCTCTGGAAGATCGTCAATCCCTGTCCTGAGGAGTTCTTCTAGCGCGTCTTCCAGCGAAGTTGATAGCTTGAGCGACTCCCAGTCTTGGATGTCGGGTGGCGCGCCTTTCGTGATTGCCGGGCGAGATCCCTTCAGGCATCAGACCGGCAATGAACGTTCATTCTGAAAACCTCGCCGCCCGCGCGGCCCCCGCGATCTTTGTCGTGCTCTGGAGCACCGGCTTTATCGGCACCAAATACGTGTTGGGCGGCGCAGAGCCGCTGACCTATCTCGCCATCCGCATGGTGCTGGTGGTCGGTCTGATGGCGATCATCGCCTGGATCGCGCGACCGCGATGGCCTGATAGCGCCGGCATCGCCCACAGCATTGTCGCCGGCATCCTGGTGCACGGATTTTATCTGGGCGGGACCGCGGTCGCGATCGCCCACTCAATCCCCGCCGGGCTCTCGGCCTTGATCCCGGGTCTGCAGCCGATTCTCACCTCGACCCTGGCGAACCGCTGGTTGGGTGAACGCGTCACGCCGCTGCAATGGGCAGGACTGTTGCTCGGGCTCGGGGGCGTGGTGCTGATCCTGCACGAGCGTCCGATGAGCGGGGAGGCGGGTTGGGGCTGGTTCGCCTCCGCCGTGTCACTGGTCAGCATCACCCTGGGTACCCTCTACCAGCGGCGATATTGCGGGCGGATCGACTGGCGCGCCGGCAATCTCATCCAGTACGTCGCGGTGGCGATCCTGTTCGCGGCCGGGGCATGGCTGTTCGAAAGCCGCGTCGTGCACTGGACCACCGAATTTGTGCTGTCCCTGCTGTGGCTCGCCGTTGTGCTGTCGATCGGGTCGATCGGGCTGTTGTACTGGCTGATCCGGCGCTCGGCGGCGACGTTGGTGGCGAGCCTGTTCTACCTGGTGCCGGCGGTAACCGCGATCATGGCCTTTGTGCTGTTCGGCGAGCGGCTCGACCATGTTGCGATCGCGGGCATGGTCGCATGTGCCGCCGCGGTGTTGCTGGTCAACCGCCGCGCGCGGGCCTGACGCCTTCCGGTAACGATCCCCGAAAAGCAAAAACCTCCGGGCTTTTGGCCCGGAGGTTTTGCCGCGCACCGATCGTCTCAGCGCTTCGACTTCTTGGCTTTCTTCTTCTTGGCCTTCGGCGCCTTTTTTACGGTTTTCTTGCCAGCGGCCTTCTTGGTCTTCTTGGCGGATTTCTTGCCGGCCTTCTTGGCTTTCTTGGCCTTGGTCGCCTTTTTGGCCTTGGTTGCTTTTTTCACTTTCTTGGCCTTCTTCGCGGTCACTTTCTTCGCGACCTTCTTGGCTGCTTTCCTGACCTTCTTCGCCGCCGCCTTGGCAACTTCCGTCGTTGCCGTTGCCGCGCCGCTCATCGCGTCGGTCATTTGTTCGATAATCGGTTTGTTGTCGTCCATATCATCCCCCGAGGTTTTACGAAGCAATGACGATAGCGAGATTTTTTCGCGCGTCAAACAGATGCCTTGGATTTAGGCGCTGCGCACCTCGGCGTAGGCGGCGAGCGCGCGTTCGCGGCCGGCCTTGTGATCGACGATCGGTTGCCGATACGTGTTGCCGAGGCGTACGTCCGCGGCTTGGCACTCAAGCGGTGTCGCGCTCCACGGCCGATGGATCAGGCTATCGGGCAATCGCGCGAGCTCCGGCACCCAGCGTCGTACATACGCACCACCGGGGTCGAACTTCTCGCCCTGCAGAACGGGATTGAAGACGCGGAAGTACGGCGCGGCATCGGCGCCGGAGCCGGCGACCCATTGCCAGTTGGCCGGATTGCTGCCGGGGTCGGCATCGACCAGCGTGTCCCAGAACCATTGTTCGCCCGCGCGCCAGTCGATCAGGAGATGCTTGACCAGGAACGATGCCGCGACCATCCGCACCCGGTTGTGCATGGTGCCGGTGTGCCAGAGTTCGCGCATCCCGGCATCGACGAGGGGATAGCCGGTCCGGCCGCGTTGCCAGGCCCGCAGCGCGCGCTCGTCGTGCCGCCAGGGAAAGCGATCAAAGTCGGGCTGCAGATTGCGCGTTGCCAGGTCGGGCACGTCGAACAGCAGATGGCGGCAGAACTCGCGCCAGCCCAGTTCGCTCAGGAATTTGTCGGCGTCAGCGGCCAGCGAGGCGCGCGCATCGGCGGCAAAGCGCGTGGCGTGCCAGAGCTGCCGCGGACTGATCTCGCCGAAACGCAGGTGCGGCGACAGCCGCGATGTCCCGGCGCAATCCGGCCGGTCGCGGTTGGTCGAATATCCGGCCAGGGTGTCTTTCAGGAAAGCGCTGAGCCGGGCCTGCGCCGATCTCTCGCCCGCGCTCCAGCTGTCGCGAAATCCCCCGGCCCAATCCGGACTTGTCGGCTCCAGACCCCAGCTTTCGAGCGGCTCGCTTGCAATGTCCGGCGCCGGACTCAGCGATTTCGGCGCCGGCAGCGGCTTGGGCGGCTCGCCCAGCGCCTGCACGCGCTTCCAGAACGGCGTGAACACCCGCAGGCCTCGGCCATCCTTGTTGCGGATGCGGACCGGCGACACCAGGAGGTCGCCCGGCAGGCTGTGCGGGGCGACGCCGATAGCTTTGAGGCGGGCGGTGACCTCGTCGGCCACGGTCTGATGCGGCGCTTGCGCGATCTCATTCCAGAACACGGCGCTGGCATCGATTGCGTGCGCCAGGTCAAGGATGGTCGTGGCAGTGGGTCCGCGGCGCAGCACCAGCGTTGCGCCGATCGCATGCAGGCTTTTCTGCAAGGCACGCAGCGATTGCACCAGCCACCAGCGCGCCGCGCCGCCGAGCGCACGGGTGCCGGCAATGCCCGCTTCGTCGAACACATAGAGGCAAACTACCCCCGCGCCGGCCTGGGAAGCGGCGTACAGGGCAGGGTGATCGGCAAGCCGGAGGTCGTCGCGAAACCAGACGATGCAGGGGGATGCAGACTGGTTGGCCATTCACGAACCTAACCACGGAGGTCTTCCGTTGGTTCCCCTTGCGCGTGCTCAGCATCCAGCCGCTGCATGTCCCAGGCCATTCGTAGATGCTTGCGCCTGTGATCTTGCTGTACCCGCTGTACTCAGCGGCGCGTCGACCGCGACCTTGGCAATCGGCGCTGTTGTGTGGCGCCCTGTGCGGCTTCTGCTTCGCGACGTTTGAATTTAGGTCGCCGCTCAGGCTTTGGACCCGTCGTTGGGGCGGTCGATGCGTCCTTGAGGGCGACAAAGCCCCACGAAGCAATCGAGTCCGTCTAAGGGCTTTCGATTGCTTCGCCGTGATGCGGCTGGCTATGACGCCACTACTTCGGCTGCGGCACGATCCGGATATAAGGCTTCGGTGCTTTCCAGCCCTGCGGGTAGATCGTCTTGGCCTCGTCGTCGCTGACGGAGCCGGCGATGATGACGTCTTCGCCTTGCTTCCAGTCGGCCGGGGTCGCCACGCGATGCTTCGCGGTCATCTGCATCGAGTCGATGACGCGCAGGATCTCCTGGAAATTGCGTCCGGTCGTCATCGGGTAGACAAGCACCAGCTTGATCTTCTTGTCGGGCCCGATGATGAAAACGTTACGAACGGTCTGGTTGTCGGCGGCGGTACGTGTCGCGACGTCGCCCGAGGTGGAGGCCGGCAGCATGTCGTATAGCTTCGACACCTTGAAATCGGTGTCGGCGATCATCGGATAGTTCGGTGCCGCGCCTTGGGTCTCGCGGATGTCTTCGGACCATTTCGAATGCTTGTCGACGGGGTCGACGCTGAGCCCCATCAACTTGACACCACGCTTATCGAACTCCGGCTTAAGCTTGGCCAGCGCGCCGAGCTCGGTTGTACAAACCGGAGTGAAATCCTTGGGGTGCGAGAACAAGAGCGCCCAGCTGTTGCCGATCCAGTCGTGGAACTTGATCTTGCCCTCGGTGGTTTCCGCCTCGAAGTCCGGGGCGACTGCGCCAATCTGAAGAGCCATGGTATGTCCTCATCTCACTCAAGTTTCAGGGAAATTTGTATTTTATACCAACTGACGAGGGTAGGGCAGATGACAGCCCGCGAAAATGATAAAATTCTCCTCGGATGGCAGGTTCCTAGCACCTTTTTTTGATCGAGGGCCTGCGGCGAAAACACCACAATGGCGTGAAAAGCCAGCAACTGCCGCTGTTCTGCCGCTTATATTTGCAATCAGGACGCGCCAATCCGATTGAACCGTGGCAAATGTCATCGCGACAAAAAGGCAACGTTTAAAAAACTCGCGACTCGTATTTCGAATCATTAACTACACGTTTACGCCCGCATGGAAATGCTGGCCGAGAACAAAAGACTGAAAAGAGTGACGACTAATGTCCGCCCCGCTCGCTAACTTCGCCGAATTGACCGGCGCGCTGGAACCATCGAAGATTTCCTGCCGGAAAACTGCTGCGCAAGCACTGGCCGTCGTGCGCGACGGCGTTATCACCGGCGAGGGCCCCACCGCCAAGGGCCGCGTTCATTTTTCCCGTGCACTGGATGCTGCCGACGCCGCCTGGTGCGCGCGCATCCTGACCGCGACCGCCGTTGAGCACCAGCCGGTCAGCCGGGCCGAAGCCGAAGCCCTGTTCGAGATCGACGACGCCGCCGCCGAGCGCAGCGACGATGGCCGCTTCGACGACCTCTTGGCCAAGGCGGTCGTGCATCACGCGGCCTCCGCGTCCGGACTGCCGGTGCCGCCGCGCACCGTTGCGCTGTCGCCGGACACCGCGATCGAAAGCTGGGCTCCCACCCGATCGGTCAGCGTCGATACCGAAGTGCTGCAATGGATCGCAAGCCAGATGCGCCGCAAGCGTTGCAGCAACCGTACCCTGATGAGGCTGGTCGCCACCATCGTCGGCGCGGCGGCGCTGCCGCTGGTGCAGCTGCCGAATGTGTTCGACATCGGCATGTGAATAGGCCGGCAGCGGCGTTGTTAGTAGCGGCGGGGACTACTTCCCCGCCGTTTTTTGTTTGCCGCTTTCCTCTTCGAGCCCGACCGTTCGGCCTGGAAATCCAGCGGCATCGAAATAGCGCTGCGACAGCACCCGCTGGTATTTCACGACGGTCTTCAGCCCGTTCGGTGCAGGCTTGGAGACCAGCGATCCGTTGGCCGACTTCGGTATGATTCCATTCGGCAAGGCCTCCGACATGACGCGGCCCGTCAATCCACCATTTCTGGCCGAACGCAGGTTCATGAGTTGCGCTATCGTCATGCCGACATCGGCATTGCTGACCGGCAGCGGGTCGACATATCCGGCTTTGAAGTCCGGCCCGATTGCCGCCATGAAATTCATGGTGTCGCCGCGCCCGAAACTGCCATGCATGCCCTGTCCCTGGCGGAGCACGGTGTCGGCAACTTCGACGGAACAGTTGGTCGGCTCGTCACATCCGGTCGTGTAGGAGCGGAAGTTGACAACGATCGAAGGATTCGGCGTGACAGCCTTGCCCTTGAGGCCGAGCTGGGACATTGCCAGCGTACCGGGGAAGCGGCCGAGTTTGTCGTCGACGAATAGCCCGCTGACATAGTCCTGTTCGAGCAGCGCCTTGATCGTGCGCGCCGCCAGCTTCTTGTCGCGAGTCGGCAGGTAGATCAGGTCCGAGCCGCCATTGGTGGCGACGACGAGTTCGGGTTTGGCGGGGTCCTTGCCGAGCAGGCCGTTACCGGCCTTGGGATAGGCGTTGTCGGCCACGCGCGCGTTCTTGTCGTTCGGATCGAACAGCGGCAGGTCGAGTGCCTTGGCGAGATCGATCGCCAGAAAGCCCATCGGCAGGAAACCCGCCGGGGTATCGGGATAAGTGTTTTTCACCGACGGGCTGGTTTTGCTCTCCTTGGAGATCGTCGAGAAACCGTGATCGGAGGTGATGATGATATTGGTGCTGCCGGCGAGGCCGAGGTCGTCGAGCGCTTTGCGCAGTTGCGCCAGATTGTTGTCGGCGTTCTTGATGCCGGCGAGCGAGGTAGGCCCGTTGATGCCGGGGGTCAGCGTGTTGAGGCTGTCGCCGTTATTGTGCTGGCTGCCGTCGGGATCGCGCGACCAGAACACCAGCACGAAAGGCTGGTTGCGTGCCTTGAACATCGGCAGCACGACTTTGGCGGCGACGTCGGCGAAATAGGCCTGCTGTGCGGTGTTCGGCACCACGGTGCCCGGCGTCTTGGAATCGCCGGCCTTGCCGTTGTCGCCGCGCGAGGGGGTTGCGAGCGGCAGATCGGCCTTGGTCAAGGCGCCCTTGATTTCTTCCGAAAGCGGAACGCCGTTTTTGCTGCCGGTCGAGTCGTCGATCACAACCGAGTGCAGCCCATCGGTGCCGATCTTGTCGGTATGGTCGAAGATCAGGGTAGGGCCGACCTTGCCGATCGCCGCGGTGCTGTAGCCCTTGGCCCGCGCCATTTTCAGAATGGTGTCCTCGTTGAGGTAGTCGCCTCCGAAATGCTCGTCGACGTCGCGCAGCACCGGATTGGTCTCGAGGAACGGCGTCACGGTGCCATCCGCTGCTGCGACCGGATAGCCGGTATAAATTGTATTGCTGAAATCGCCGGTATCACCGAGGTGGTGGCCAGTCGCCATCGCGGAAGCGTTGGCGGTGGTGAACGTTGGAAACAGCGAATGTGAATTTTTGAAGTTGATGCCCTTGTCGCGGACCTCGGCCATCGCCGGCGCCGTCTGCGGTGTCACCATCCGGCCACGCAGGCCGTCCGGCACGAACAGGATGAGATTGCGGGGCGCATTCTGCGCCGATGCGGCGTGGGTGAGAACTGTGATTAAACCGGCGGACAGCAATGCAATTGCGCGACGCATCAAAGTCTCCCCATTAGAGGCGAAATCAGGCTAGACCATTGCCTCTGTTTAGTTTTGCTGTACGACAGAATTGTTACAGCGGCTACCGCGTGCCAGATTGCGGGCCTGGTCCGCGCGGGGGCCTGGAATCCTGCCCGAAGGTTGCAAGTAAGCGAGAACATGTTCAAACGAATTCTGATCGCAAATCGCGGCGAAATCGCCTGTCGGGTCATCAAGACTGCTCGCCGAATGGGGATAGAGACGGTAGCCGTCTATTCCGAGGCTGACCGCGACGCGCTGCACGTCGAAATGGCCGACGAGGCGGTCCTGATCGGGCCGCCGGCCGCCGCCGAGAGCTACCTCCTGATCGACAAAATCGTCGAAGCCTGCCGCAAGACCGGCGCGGAGGCCGTGCATCCCGGTTATGGATTCCTGTCCGAGCGCGAGGCGTTTCCGCGCGCGCTCGCCGAAGCCGGCATCGTTTTCATCGGGCCCAATGCCGGCGCGATCGCGGCGATGGGCGACAAGATCGAATCCAAGAAGGCCGCGGCGAAAGCTAAAGTCTCGACGGTGCCGGGCCATCTCGGCGTGATCGAGGACGAGAAACACGCGGTCAAGATCGCCGACGAGATCGGCTATCCCGTGATGATCAAGGCTTCCGCCGGCGGCGGCGGCAAGGGCATGCGGATCGCACATTCGAAATCGGAGGTCGCCGAGGGCTTCAACCTCGCCAAGGCCGAAGCCAAATCCTCGTTCGGCGACGACCGCGTCTTCATCGAGAAATTCATCGTCGATCCCCGCCACGTCGAGATTCAGGTGCTCGGCGACAAGCACGGTAACGTAATTTATCTCGGCGAACGCGAATGCTCGATCCAGCGCCGCAATCAGAAAGTGATCGAGGAAGCGCCGTCGCCGCTGCTCGACGAGAGCACCCGCCGTAAGATGGGCGAACAGGCGGTCGCGCTTGCCAAGGCCGTCAACTACGATTCCGCCGGAACCGTCGAATTCGTTGCCGGGCAGGACAAGAGTTTCTTCTTCCTGGAGATGAACACGCGGCTGCAGGTCGAGCATCCCGTCACCGAATTAATTACCGGCATCGATCTGGTCGAGCAGATGATCCGCGTCGCGGCCGGCGAAAAGCTTTCGCTGGCGCAGAAGGACGTCACGCTAACCGGATGGGCGGTGGAGTCGCGGGTCTATGCCGAGGATCCCTTCCGCAACTTCCTGCCTTCGATCGGGCGGCTGGTGAAATATCGCCCGCCGGCCGAAGCACGTTCCGAAGGCATCACCATTCGCAACGACACCGGTGTGCAGGAGGGTGGCGAGATCTCGATCTACTACGATCCGATGATCGCCAAGCTTGTGACCCATGCGCCTTCGCGCGCCGCCGCCATCGAGGCGCAGTCGCATGCGCTTGATGCGTTCTATGTCGATGGCATCCGTCACAACATCCCGTTCCTGTCCGCGCTGATGAACCATCCGCGCTGGCGTGAGGGCAATCTGTCCACCGGCTTCATCGCCGAGGAGTTCCCGAAGGGGTTTACGGCGCGGGCGCCGGAAGGCGAGGTCGCGCGGCGGCTGGCGGCGGTCGGGGCGGCGATTGATCACGTGCTCGGCGAGCGCAAGCGGCAGATTTCCGGGCAGTTGAACGGCCGACTGGTGCAGCGCGAGCGCCGTCGCGCGGTGTGGCTGGAGCGCAACGAAATCATCCTGGATATCGCGCGCGAAGCCGATGGGATCGCGGTGCGGTTTGTCGGCGCCGACGGCATCCCTGGCAACCCGCATCAACTCGTTTCGACGTGGAGGCCGGGCGAGCCGGTCTGGCAGGGCACCGTCGACGGCCATTCGGTGGCGATGCAGGTGCGCCCGATCGCCAATGGCATTCGCCTTGCGCATCAGGGTTTTGAAGTCGCGGTCTACGTATTTACCGAAGCCGAGGCGACATCGGCCCGGCTGATGCCGGTGGCGACCGCGGCCGATTCCGGCAAGAAATTGCTGTGCCCGATGCCCGGCCTCGTGGTGTCGATCGCGGTGACCGAAGGCCAGGAAGTCAAGGCCGGCGAAACGCTGGCGGTGGTCGAGGCGATGAAGATGCAGAACGTGCTGCGCGCCGAGCGCGACGGCACGGTCAAGAAGATTCACGCCACCGCCGGTGCCACGCTGGCGGTCGACGCGCTCATTCTCGAGTTTGTTTAGCTGTCAAATCGTCATTGCGAGGAGCGCTTCGCTGACGCTCGCGATGACGGAGAAAATACCTGAGGAGTTAGTCGATGGCCTTCCGCAAGCGCCGCGAGGTTCTGCGCTCGATCCTGTCGGGATCATCCTGCATTCATCCGGGGTCGGTCTATGACGCGACCTCGATCCGGATCGCCGAGGATCTGGGTTTCGAGGTCGGCATGTTCGGCGGATCGGTGGCGTCGCTTGCGGTGCTCGGCGACCCCGACATTGCGTTGATCACGCTGACCGAGCTCGCCGAGCAGATGCGCCGGATGTCACGCGCGGCTGCATTGCCGGTGCTGGTCGATGCCGACCACGGCTACGGCAATGCGTTGAACGTCCGCCGCACCGTGCAGGAGCTGGAAGCCGCCGGGGCTGCCGGACTTACCATTGAGGATACCTTGCTGCCGCAAGCCTTTGGCGAGGCGAAGGCGCAACTGATTTCGCTCGAGGAAGGCGTCGGCAAGGTGAAGGCCGCGCTGGACGGGCGAGGGGATCCATCGCTGGTGATTATAGGACGTACCGGCGCCGCCTCGATCACCTCGCTTGAGGATACGATCACGCGGGCCAAGGCCTATGAGGCCGCAGGCGTCGATGCGTTGTTTTTCACGGGGATTAAAACCCGCGCCGAATTGCAGGCCATCGCCGCCGCGACGCGGCTACCGATCGTGCTCGGCGGCGCGCCCGAGGAGATGAACGCACTGGACTATCTGGCGGGCCAGCGGGTCCGGATCGCGTTGCAGGGGCATGCCCCCTTCGCCGCTGCCACACAGGCCGTCTACGAGACGCTCAAGGCGCTGCGGGACGGCGGGTCTCCAAAGGGCCTGAAAGGCCTTGCATCGTCAGAGCTGACAAGCCGTGTCACACGCGAGGCGGATGTGAGGAAGCGCAGCGCCGAGTTTCTCGAAATGAAACGGTAGATGATGGGCGCAATCCGACAGGTGACGGTCCGCGGCCGGGTGCAGGGCGTCGGTTACCGCGCCTGGGTCGAGCAGCAGGCGATGGCGCGCGATCTCGAGGGGTGGGTGCGCAATCGCCGGGACGGCAGCGTCGAAGCGCTGTTTGCGGGACCGGCCGATGTTGTATCCGATGTGATTGCGCTGTGCCGGCGAGGGCCGTCACTGGCCCGGGTCGATACCCTCGAGGACGAGGCCGGCAATACGGACGGCCTTCGGCTACGGCGCGCCGGTGAACGCTTCTCGGTATTGCCCACGATCTAGGGCGAGCGCGTCACAGATCCCTGAGTTTCTTCAGCGTCGCACGGAAACTCAGGCTTCGGGTGCCTGCCAGGGTCGTGCCGAACACCTCCGCCTGGTCGCCGGAAAATGTGCCCGAAAACCCGCTGGTGACTTCCCGCCCGGCGAACAGGGGACGCGCCGACGGATCGGGGAAGGGCGTGTGCTGGTTGGTCCGGAAGTAACCCTTCCAGGTCCCCTCGGCGAAGGTGTAGGCGCCGGCCGACCAGAAATAGGGGCCCCCGCTAAACAGCACGCCGTCTCGCAGGATAGTCACGCCACTGTCGCGGCCTCTGACGCCGTCGAGCATGTGGATGTGAACAGAGTAAAGTCCATTCTTCATCGATAGGCTGCCGCTGCTTGGACAGGGACGATACTGTCTGCGGCTGTTGGCGTCGAGATGCGAGCAGCGGCGGGGCCGGTGGCCAGCAGCCCCGATCAAATCGTCCCTTGCGGCAGGCGAGCCTCGGCCTTTCCAAACACCTCGGCGAAGGCCTGCCGGAGCGCGATATCGACATCCGTCATGGTCACGGCAGGGCCGAGATCGGCGAGGCTGGTGACGCCGTAGCGCGGGTCGACGACGCCGCAGGGCACGATCGCGTCGAAATGCCCGAGATCCGGCGCCACATTGATGGAGATGCCGTGGAATGAGACCCAGCGCCGCAGTCGCACACCGATGGCCGCGATCTTGTCTTCAAAGCCTTCGCCCTTGTCCGGGCGGTTCACCCAGACGCCGACGCGATCTTCGCGGCGCTCGCCGCGCACCTTGAAGGCCGCCAGCGTGCGGATGATCCAGGCCTCGAGCCCGGCAACGTAAGCCCGCACGTCCGGGCGGCGGCGCTTCAGGTCGAGCATCACGTAGGCCACCCGCTGGCCGGGGCCGTGATAGGTGAGCTGCCCGCCGCGCCCGGTCGCAAATAGCGGAAAGCGGGCCTCGAGCAGGTCGCCGGCATTGCCGCTGGTGCCCGAGGTGTAGAGCGGGGGGTGTTCGAGCAGCCAGACCAATTCAGGTGCGTTGCCGGCCGCAATCGCCGCCACCCGTGATTCCATGGCCGCAACGGCCTCAAGGTATGGCACCGGTGCGTCGGAAATCCGCCATTCGACCTCCGCGGCGGCAGAAGGGTGCGAAAAGGTCGTCAAATCGAGGCTTTGGCGGTCATTAACCATTGGCTAACCATAACGTGGTGAGGTGGAATTACGCAATTTTGCGCCTGTCAGTCCGGGTTCCAGTGCCAACGCTCGATAAAGTCACGGTCGATCTCATGGTGGTCCTCGGCACCACGTCGATGCCCATTCATCAGGTAATGCGCCTGAGCCGGGGTGCCATCATCGAACTGGACGCGACCGAAGCCGATGAGGTGAAAATCCTCGCCAACAACCTGCCGATCGCCAGCGGCGTGGTGCTTGTCGATCGCAACCGGATCGCGGTCGAAGTCAAGCAAATGTTGCCGCGGCTGCCTGGCGTCCGCTAGACCGGCTCACGGGGAGTTTTCGGCGCCTTGGATATCCGACCGGGTAGGCCTTGTCGCCCCATCTTTGATTTGTTACATCCCGCGCCGTTGATTTGGTCCGGCGTCATTCCCGAACCCCAACAAGCGCTCGTGGCGGAATTGGTAGACGCGCTGCCTTGAGGTGGCAGTGAGTAAAATCGTGGGGGTTCGAGTCCCTCCGAGCGCACCACACACCCACGATCAGCCTGGAAATCGCTAGGCTTTTTTCGCAAATCATTAGGCAAAGTTACCACTCTGTTCTCGCCGGTGGTTGCGGCTTTGTTCGCATCAGGACGTCTTGATCCTGGGCTCGGCACAAGCGACGGTGTCCAGTCAGAACTCCACGCCACAGAACCCGGATTAAAGGCTGAAGCGCGCCATTCACAAACCGCGGCTGTACCTGCAGTGATTTGATTCAATCACTACGCGTGGACCGAGCTGCGCGCATTTCAAGCGTCGAGCGTCGATAAAGTTGGGCCAGCCTCTGCGCTAGATAGCCAACGCTTGCGGGTATCGCGATTATTTCGCCCGTGAGTTCCGCCAACGGTTCGGTCACGCACCCGGCGCTCATGTGCTGGGCGACGACGCCAACCTGGTGCGCGACGCAAGCCACGAAAGGGCGCGTTGGACCCACGACGTCGCCACCTCGGTATGTCGTTATACCACTGCAGAGGTAGCCATCATGACCACTAAGCAATCGACGACCAAGCCCGCCGCATCCGCCGGCCATCGCCACGTGGGAAGCGCTTCCCAGGTGGTCGCCCTGTTCCCACCAGCCACAGCCGCAATCACGAACGGCGGAGGAGAACAGACAGCGGTTTGCCCGTCCGAGATGGCTTGGCTTCGCACTAGCAATAGGATGTTTGTAATGGCTATCAACGATTTGTCGCTGCCGCCGGTATTGCCGGAGGATGCCGCGCCCCTCTTGGCCACGGTCGCGGGTTCGGTTCTGTTGCCGGGCGACGCGGGATACGACGACGAACGCGCCGTCTGGAACCTGAATCACGAGTTGGTGCCCGCGGTGATCGTGGTGCCGGAGAGCGCGGCCGATGTCCAGGCCGCAGTTACTTTCGCGGCAGGGCAGCACCGACCGGTCCTGGTGAAGACCACCGGCCACCAGATGGTCGGCCAGGCGCACGGCGCCGTCTTGATCGCAACCCATCGAATGAACGACATAACGATCGACGCGGCCGGCCGCACGGCCCGGGTCGGCGCCGGAGTGCTGTGGTCGGAAGTCATCGCGAAGGCGGCTAAAGCCGGGCTGGCCCCGCTGAACGGCTCGAACCCTACCGTGGGGGTCGCCGGTTACACGCTGGGCGGCGGGCTCAGCCCGACCCTCGGCCGCTCCCACGGCTACGCGGCCGACCATGTGCGCTCGCTCGACCTGGTGACCGCGGACGGCAAACTCCGGCATGCCGACGCGGAGTCCGAACCCGAACTGTTCTGGGCACTACGCGGCGGCAAAGGCAACTTCGGAGTGGTCACCGCCCTTGAATTCGACCTGTTCCCGGTGTCCCGCCTCTACGGCGGCGGCATCTACTTCCCCGGTGAGCGGATGGCCGACGTGCTGCGAGCCTGGACCGACTGGCACCTTGGTACCCCGGAAACCATGGTCACGTCGATCGCCGTGATGCGGATGCCATCGATCCCCGAACTGCCCGAGCCTGTACGCGGGAAGTTTCTGGTGTCGGTGCGGATCGCCTACAACGGCACGACCGCGGACGGCGAACGGATGGTAGCGCCGCTTCGCGCGGTAGCACCGGCAGTCTGGGACACGGTGCGGGACATGCCGTACGCGGAGGTCGCGTCGATCCACAGCGAGCCGACCGAACCTTTGCCCTACTACGAACGGGGCATCATGCTGCGAGAGTTCCCCGCGCAGGCGCAGGATAAGCTAATCGAACTCGTCGGCCCGGATTCCGAAACCACGCTGGTAATCGCCGAGCTGCGTGCCCTGGGCGGAGCGTGGGACCGCGAGCCGGCGGTGCCCAACGCCGTAGCGACAAGGGGCCTGTCGTACAGTCTGCTCGGTGTCTCGGCCGGTCCCCTGTCGCAGGAGCAGCAACTCAAGAGGTCGGTCGCCGAACTGCTCGACGGCCTGGAGCCCTGGCGGGGCCACCGACGGAACGTGAACAACCTCGCGCCGGATGAGGCGGCCGACGCCGCGGCGATTTACGGCTTGGAGCGCTACGAGCGCTTGGCGTCCATCAAGAAGACCTACGACCCGGCCAACATGTTCCGGCTCAACCACAACGTGATGCCGGCCCCCTGATTAGACACTGGCCGACCGGGCGGAGCCAAAGGTGATCAATTCATCGCTCTCGAATAGAGCCAGTGCTGCCCGGTGCCGGAGCCGATCCGTTGCAGCACCGGGCGGGCTGGCCGGCCGTCCCCACGCATTCTCCGTCCGCCCGGTCCATTGGGCGAGCTGGATTCAGGGTCTGATGACGACCGGCGAGACCCCCAATGGCTGGGCTTGAGACACACGCTGGTCGGCTGGAGCGGCAGAGCTCAGGGCCATGCATGAACATCGCTGACCGCTTCCGATCTCAGTGAGTGGTCGCCTTCGCTGCCACAGCCTTCAGCACGCCCGACATGGCTTCGATGACAGGCTTGGCGGCTTCATCGGTGCCATGCCGACGTGTGATGTAGGCAGGATCATATTATAGGAAAGGAAAGTGGCGCCGGCCTCATCCTGCCAGACCAGCGCCTTCAATGGCAGGTCGATACTAACCGTTTGCACCCCTTGCATCAGCGGGGTGCCGCCTTTCGCTCCTCCGAAAACCAGAAGATTCGTTGGCCGCAGGGGCAGGCCGACCGCAGCAGCGCCAGCGGCGTGGTCGATATGGCTAAATACTGTCATGCCCCTGGCGCTAACCTCGGCTTCCAATCGGCTCATCGTTTCCTCGGGACCAAAGCTACTGCGTATCGTAATCAATCCATCCGCGGACATTGCTTGCTCTCCTGATAACCACCTGGTTGCGATGCGGTTGACACGCCACTCCATCATTCCGAGCGAGTTCCGTTGCGCTACAGCCTGATCATCACGTCAGTCCCGCCGGACAATTTTTTTCCTTATGATGTCGTCAATCGCCGGGAAGGTCCGTAATGCGACTTCCGGTAAGTTTGGATCCTTGGGGAGCAGAGGTGTTCGCCACCAACCGTCTTTCGGCGGTTCACCGACTACGATCCGGCCGACCATCCCCGCTTGCTCATGGGGCACACAATAGTAGTCATATACTCCCGGCTCGGTGAACGTCACCGAAAATGCTCCGTCAGGCAGCAGATAGCCACTGTCCCAGGGCTTTGCGTTCAGCGGGATGCGTTGGGATCGACCAGAGATCGAGGGGTGATAGGCCGTCGCGGTGTGAGAGTTGCCTCCGTCTCGATTGGTCCACGTCACCGTCCGCCCCGGATCGATTAACAAACCAATCGGCTCGAACCAGACTTCCGAGCCATCCGGCTTTCCGGTCATCTCAATCCCGACAGAATCCGCCGCACGAACCGTACGCGGCAAAACTATCGGTAACGCCAGGGCGGCGAGAAGAACGCCGCCCTGTTCCATAAAGCGTCGACGCTGGATCACTTCGCAACCGTCGCCTCGTCGGCAGCTGGTACATGCCAGAGAAAGACGTGAATATGCGGTTCCTCGATGCCGGGATGACCCGCGTTGAAGTTGACGGTGACATGATCGACAGGGCCACCTGGTGCGGCCAGGCTCAAGTTCAATTTGGCATTCATGCTTTTGATAGGCAGCATGTAGATCGTGCTGACCAATCTGCCTTTATGATCGTACGCCAGGAAAGGACCAGCGGGCAACGTAGCCGGATTTACGAAGAGCTGGCCGATCCCAGGCACGAAATCAGGCAGCTTTACCAGGCTACTGACAGCCTTGAAGTCTCCGCCAGGCGGCGAGTGTTGAACGTCTTGCGCGATCGCTGGAAATGAAGTGAGGGCGGTGAGGGCCGCGGCCAGGGCGAGATTACGAAGCTTCATTGTAAGTGTGTACTCTTGTTGTAGCGGGATCCAGACTGTTCTTCGCATGTCGTCCGGTAGCCGACCTACTCGGCCGTCCGCGCGTCTTCATCAGACGCTCAAGCAAAGTCTCAGTCGGCTTGTATAAGCCACTGAGCGAGCGGTGTGTCGTGGGTCGACCGCGCCCTTTCGTGCCTTACATCACGCACCGAGTAGCGGCCAGAACAGCACAAACAGATGCGGGTAAAGCACTCAGGATTATGCGCGCGCCATTGTGAATTTTGCGCCACCGACTGTATGAATGCCAAGTAAGTCTTGGTAATCGAACCCATGTAGGCTGTAGGCAGCCTTGAACTGAACGAGACCCGTGCGTTTATCAGCGCGGTTAGAGCGCTGCCATTCTTCGCCACTTTCACCTGTCAGGCCGCCCTTTAAGTTACGTCGGTCAGCCGAACGCTCTTTAAGACTTGCCACAGTCGTGTTGACGAATTCCGAACGTCACAATCGTGCGTGTCTCCAAGATTTGAATTGCGCGGGCCGTTGGAAGAGTCGCATTTGCGTCTTTTCTGGAAGCCTCAAATCAAAGTCTCAGAGGATCTAAGTGACGATGCAGAGTGCTGACCTGCTCAAGACACCTGAGTTGAACTACGAACAATGGAGGGATCTGGTGTCTCCGAACCTCGGGCTGCACAGGGTAGGCGACCCTAAGGCCTTTGCCGGCAGGGTGCGCTCCCGGAGCATCTTCGGATTTCAAGCGGCGGAATTGAGGAACAATAAATGCCTTTGCGAACGGACACAGAGGGATATTCGCCTTGACGGCGTTGATCACTGCTATGCCGTATTTCAGGTCGATGGACGATCAACGATCATTCAAAATGACCAGGCTGTAACGCTGGGGGTGGGAGATGTCGCATTCATAGAGTCCGCCCGCCCAGTGACGTATGCTAATGATGGTCACGAACAGTGGCTAGTTCTGCAGTTGCCTCGTCAGCGTCTGATCTCTGCCCTTGGATTCGAGCCGCGCAGCGGCCTTGATAGTCACTCTGGAACGCGCGTATCGCGCCTGCTGTTTCAACTCGTTGTGGGCGCCGTCGACGACGAGAAAGCTATGCCAACGTCGGCTGACGACTATATGCAATGGGCGGTTTATGATCTGCTCGGAGCACTATTCGCGCCGCTGGACCCAGGACCGAGCTCCCTTCATTCGGATCGGCTGTTTAAGCGCATCTGCGACGTCATCAGGGATCGCTTTGCCGACCCAGATTTCGGTCCGTGTGAGATTGCTGCCGAGCTTGGTATTTCGCTACGCTACCTTCAAAAACTGTTCACGAAGCGCGGTTTTACCTGCAGCGGTTTCATTCAATCACTGCGCCTGGATCACGCTGCGCGTAGCATCCAGCGCCGGGCGTCGATGAAGTCGGGTCAGCCTCTGAGCGAGATAGCCTACACTTGCGGGTATCGCGATTACTCTAATTTTGCCCAAGCGTTCCGCCAACGGTTTGGTCACACACCGGGTGTTCATGGGCAGGGCGACGACGTCAAACCGGTGCGTGACGCAAGGCACGAAAGGGCGCGGTAGACCCACGACGCCGCCCGCTCGGTGGACCATATGTGATGCCGCGGGACGCGCAGACAGGAATGCGTTGCCGACGATCCCCCTTTGCTGGCGCGGCCTCTCCGATCTGACACTGTGTCGAGCGGTGGGGACAGCCCGGCTTGGGGGCTATCACGTCCACGACAGAAGGTCCTCCCATGAAAATTCTCATTACTTCGACGCCAGCAACGGGCCTTTTCAACCCGCTGCTTGCCATCGGGCGCATCTTGATAGCCGCAGGTCATGAGGTCGCCGGCTTGACGGGCAGCGCGTTCCGCCAGCGCATCGAAGACATTGGTGCGGAGTTCCATTCCCTGCCTGCGCAGGTAGATTTTGATCCCGGCGACATCCACGCGGTAGCTCCCGAGTTGAAAAACACACCCCCAGGGCCGGAATGGCTGCGCATCTCTTTAGAGCGCGTGTTTGTCGATAGTGTCCGCCCTCAGCACGAGGGAATACGCGAGGTTCTTCGAGACTTTCCAGCGGACGCTATCGTTGCGGACGACATGTTTTTTGGCGTGCTGCCGATGCTTCTTGGGCCGCGTTCAAAACGGCCTCCTATTGTTGTCTGCGGGACATCGGTTCTGCACTGGCGCCGTGAAGACGGAGCGCCGGTTTTTTCTGGCCTTCCGCCTGCTACCACCAAGGCCCAGTTGGACGAATACGCGACCATCGCGCGGGATTATGACCGCATTGTCAATCAGCCGTTGGCCCTCCGGTTAAATCAGGTGCTCGCCGGCTTGGGCATTGAGTCCGTGCAAGTGCCCCTTTTGGAGTCCGTGGTGGAGCTTGCAGACGTCGATATGCAGCTTTCTGTTCCGGGTTTCGAGTTTCCGCGTGCCATGCCGGCTACGGTGAACTTCGTCGGCGCCCTGCCCATCATTCCAAATCAAGCCCCACTCCCATCCTGGGCCCAAGAATTGGACGGCTCGCGCAAGGTCGTTTTGGTTACGCAGGGCACCGTAGCCAACCACGATTTTAATCTCTTGGTTGCGCCGACGCTGGCGGCACTCGCCAACGAGCGCGATGTGCTTGTGGTAGTCACAGCAGGCGGCCGGCCAATTGACGCGATACCCGGCCCAATTCCTGGCAATGCGCGCCTCGCGAGCTATCTGCCATTTGAATGGATACTGCCGAAGACCGATGTGTTCGTCACGAATGGCGGCTATGGCAGCGTCAATCAGGCTATGAGCTTCAGAATTCCTCTCGTTACCGCAGGCCAGACGGAGGACAAAGCCGCCGTGAACGCGCGCGTCGCATGGTCTGGCGTCGGGATCGATCTTGCGACAAACCGGCCGTCGCCGGAGACGCTGCGCGAAGCGATCCGGACAGTGCTCGACAAACCGAATTACCGTGCGCGCGCGTCGCTCATGGCCGAGGAGTTCGCTGGGATCGATACACGATCCAGGATCCTCTCAATCATCGATCAGGTCGTCGCCGATTACAAAGCCAGTTTGCGAACGGACGATAACCCCCGGCGCATCGCCGCCAGCAAGCGGTGATCCGTCATCCCGAGGCGTTCACTTTCGCGCGCCTCGAAGGATGAGGTCGAAGCGTCACCACACTTTGCTTAAAGTCGGCGCGGACCTCGCGTCGTCCGAAAGGCACTGTTGGCCCTGAATAGAACCTATTTCTCATCGTCCTTCAGCAAGTCGTTGCGATTTAACAAGAATCCCGCGCCCTCCGAGCTGCCCCACCTCGAACAAACCCCTTTTGATTTCACTCACTTTTTTGCCTTAAGTACCACCTTTGACAGGGTGCTCGTTCACTTTTCATCCTGTCGGCGTCCTCGCGCCAAGCATGGGCATTGCCTTCGACGCCGGCCGCTTACGGTAGGCGGCGTCCGTCGTCGCCACCTAGCGGCGCCTGCGCTCGGCTTTGTCGAGAATGCCAGCCTCCACGTATGCGTCCTTGAAGCGTTACCCAGGCTCTCCTTGACGTAGGGCGGGCCCCTCTCGGTGCAGATGAAGGCAAGATCGCCGGTCGGCCCGGCATCACGCGTGCGCTTGAGGACGTCGAGCAGTGAAAGGTGTTTGCCGTTGGCTCTTTTCTGTTGCCAAAGAAATAAGCGTACCGGATCGAGCCCGAGACGACATCCGGATGTTGCGGCCCGCCGCTTTGACCCTCGGCATGCGGTAGATTTGAACGCTCGATTAGTTCAACGCCGCGCCGTTTCGAACCGCTTGCCGGCCAATCGCAAATTCATTGCGACTAAATTCACTTAAAGAGCGACGCAAAGTGCATCTGACCGGTCCATCAGATCGCAATGTTTTCCGCGGCTGTATGCGGTAGCGACCGATAAATAGGGACGTACAGCAAATGAAGTTTCATGTTGATACTTTCTCGAGCACCGAAGTCTCTGGCTGGCTGATTTCCGAAAAGGGGCTGACAGAACTAGCCGTCGAGGTAGAAGGCCGCGAACTCGCGAGGTTCGCAGTAAATCCGCCAAAGGCCGATATCGGAAAAGCCTGTGGTTTTCATTACAAATTTCCGGAGCGCCTTCCCGCATTCGAAGCGACTCTGCGCCTTGTAGGCGGCGACGAGTTGCCCGGATCGCCATTCAATTTGTTGGCAAATCTAAAGAAGCCAAAACCTGGCGAAATAGCATGGGCCAAGGACCTAGAGTTACCGGATCCCAAGGAGATGGCGCAGATCGGGAGTTCGACAAAAGACATATTTATTCTGCAGGGGACACGCATGTCCGGCGTAATTTACGACGCGATCGTCGAATACTTTGGACATGTGAGCCCTGGAATGCGCTTCCTCGATTTCGGCTGCGGCGTGGGCCGTGTCGCAATCCCACTGGTTAGTCGCTTGCCCTCTCCAAGGTTCCACGCTTGCGACGTTAATTCGGAGGCGATCAAGTACATCCAACGCATACTACCTGATGCCAAAGCCGATGTGACGGGTTTTGAACCGCCACTCCCCTATGAAGATGCATCGTTCGATTGCATCTACTCGATATCCATCTGGACACATTTGCCGATCAGCATGCAGCTGCGATGGCTTCAAGAAATCAAGCGAATATTGAAGCCGCATGGGTTGGCTCTGATTTCTTTTTCAGGACCACACGTTACCAAGCTTCGTCAAAACCATGAAGCTTGGCGCGGGATATCCCCGGACGACGTGAAAGAGCAAGGCATAATCTACCGGCCATATCCCAACTCCGACCTCGCAGGGATTACGGGCTCATACGGATTAACAGCTCACGACCGAAGCTGGATAACGCGGGTATTCGATAAGATACTGACTGTGCTGAGCGTCAAGCCGCAGGCCATAGAAGGAACGCAAGACCTCGTCGCGTTCACACGCCTGGAATAGCTGATCCACAAATCCTGGATCCCATACCCAACAATCTGCGTCGCGCGCTACCGCGGTTCGCGCTGCTTACCCGTCGCCATCGACAAATCCCGCCAGGCGATCGATTGCCGATTTTCGTGGCCGATGGTCGGCGTCTTGTGCGGGGGGCTTTCTGGCCAGCGCGTTAGACGGCCCGGGACCGGGCGGCCGCCACTTCGCCAGGCAGTTTGAACTGAAAGATGGCGCCCCGACCTGCGTTGGCGTTGGCGGTCGCCCACAAGCGGCCGCCATGTGACTCGATGATCCGTTGACTGATCGACAGTCCCATCCCGGTGCCTTGCGCTTTCGTGGTGAAGAACGCTTCGAATATGCGCTCGATTTGGTCTGCAGGAAGCCCGATGCCCATGTCACTCACCGAAATCAGTAATTGACCATCCTCGTTCCTGCTCGACCTCACGGTCAGTTCACCGCCGGTTTCTTTCATCGCCTCGATGCCGTTCAACATCAGGTTCATCACCACCTGTTGCAACTGGACACGATCCGCTGTGGCCGTCGGAAGCCCCAGGTCGAGTTCGGTACGGATGGAGATCGCGTTCCGCCTCGCTGTGTCGCGCAGCAAGGCCGCGATCTCTCGAATGATTTCGTTTAGATCAATCCGATTCAGTTCTGGCGCGCTTCGCCGGTAAAGTGCGCGAATGCTGTCGATGATATGGGAAGCTTGGGTCGTACTCGTCACCATATCCGCAGCTGCCTCGCACGCCTCTGCTATCTCAGGCGCATCACGACGTAGCCATCGGTCGCAGGCCTTGGCACTCACAATGGCGGCGGTGATCGGCTGCTTGAGCTCGTGAGCCAGCGAGGCGGCCATTTCTCCCATCATGCTGACACGGTTCGTGTAGGCGAGATCTGCCTCGAGCTGGCGCAATCTCTCGCGCTCTTCTTCGGCGCGTTTGCGCTCGGTAATATCCGTTACCGCACCGACCAAGACCAGACGCTCCGGGTCTTCGCCGGTCAAGCGATGGGCCACGGCTTGAACATGTTTGACGGAGCCGTTGGTCAGCAAGAGGCGATGCTCGGCGATGAATTCGCGTCCCTCGTTCACGGCGCGGTCAATGATCTGATGCAGGCGCGTCCGGTCGTCCGGATGCGTACGGTCGATCACCAACTGGATCGTTGGCTTTGTGGTGGGTTCGCATTCAAATATTCGATAAGTGCCATCCGACCAGTAGATTTCTCCGGTCGAAACGTTCCAGCCGAAATTCCCCGTCTGGCTCAGTTGCTCCGCCGCTGCCAAATAAATCCCGCTCCGGCGCAGCGCCTCTTCGGCCTTCTTGCGTTCGGCTCTGTCTTGGGCTTCGCGCAGCGCGCGCTGCACCGATGGCACGAGCCGTGATAATCGCGTCTTCAGAACATAATCCGTGGCCCCGATCTTGAGCGCTTCGATCGCGATCTCTTCGCCGAGTGAGCCCGAGACAAAGATGAACGGCATATCGGGGCGCGCGTTCTGCGTAAGCTTCAACGCGGAGAGGCCGTCGAAAGAGGGAAGGGTGTAATCGGCGAGAATTAGATCAAATCCGCCGTCTTCTAGAGCAGCCGTGAACTCGGCCCGCGTTTGGACGCGGGTTACTTCGCAGGCGGAATGATCCGCGTTAAGCAGCTCTTGAATGAGCTCCGCGTCCGGGATGCTATCCTCCAGCAACAGAAGGCGAAGCGGGGACATCACGGTCCCTTCTTGATGCTGCCCGGCGGCGGCTGATTGACGACCGCCCAGAAGACGCCGAGTTCCTTGACCGCATTGACGAATTCGTGGAAGTCGACCGGCTTCACGACATATGCGTTCACTCCGAGTTTGTAGCTTCTCATCATGTCTTTTTCCTCGTTCGAGGACGTTAGTACCACCACCGGTATCAACTTCAGGCGCTCGTCGGACCTGATCTGCTGCAGGACTTCCAATCCATCCACCTTGGGCAGTTTTAGGTCGAGAAGCATGACCGCGGGGTTTTCGTTGGAGCGGGCGCTGAACTTGCCCCGGCAATAGAGGTAATCCAGAGCCTCTTCTCCGTCGCGGGTAATCACGACCTCGTTTGCCAGGTTATATTCGCCCAGCGCCGTCAGAGTAAGCTCCACGTCTCGCGGGTCGTCTTCGACGATCAAAATGCGTCCTATTTCGCTCATGACGTGTTAGCGCTCCTCTCCGCTGCATCTTGTGCCTTAGGGAGTGAGAAGTAGAACGTCGCGCCCTGATCGACTGCTCCCTCGGCCCGGACCGTGCCTCCATGGCTGTGCACAATCCGCTGGACGGTGGCGAGTCCTATTCCGGTGCCTTCAAATTCATCCGGGTGGTGCAGACGCTGAAACACACCGAACAGTTTATTAGCATACTGCATGTCGAAACCGGCGCCGTTATCTCTGACGAACACCTCTGCGTCATTTTTTCCATCCACACAGCCGACCTCGATTTCGGCCCGGGCTCGCATGCGTGTGAATTTGACCGCATTGGAGAGAAGGTTGTCGACCACCAGCTTCAGCATGGGGCGGTCGCCGTAACAGACGGGAAGGGGATTGATCTTCCACACGATGTCTCGCCCCGTGGTGTCCTGCCTGGTCTCGGCGACGAGCTCCTGCACGAGTTGGTCCAGGTTGACCTGCGTCTTTCTGGTCTCAGTACGTCCGATCCTCGAGAATGCCAGCAGATCGTCGATCAATTGGCCCATTCTTTTTGATGCCTCGAGAATCGTTTGTATGTACCGGCGACTTTTCTCGTCGAGCACGGAAGCTGCATGTCGCTGTAGCAACTCCGAGTATCCGACTGCATGGCGGAGCGGTGCACGCAAGTCATGCGACACGGAATAGGCGAAGGCCTCCAACTCCGTGTTGGCGCTCGCGAGCTCGGCGGACCGCCGCGTCAGTTGCTGATTGAGACGCTCGATCTGCTCCTCCCGGCGCTTGCGGTCGGTGATGTCGTTGTTCGTCTCGAGGATCGCGACGGGCTCTCCTTGGTTGTCGCGCCGCAAGGACCATCGGCTGTACATGATGACACGGCTTCCGTCGGGTTTCGTGTGTTTGAGCTCACCTTCCCAACGCCCCGTCTGCAGCAACTCGGCTTCGATGTTAGGGAACGGTGCCGGAAAAACTGTTTGAAAGAGGTCGTGAGAGCGCTGCCCTAACGCTTGTTCTCGCGACCACCCGTACAACTCCTCCGCCCCGCGATTCCAGTAAGTAATTACGGCGTTCATATCGCGGACGAGAATGGCGTCGTGTGTGAGATTGAGTGTGAGATTTAGCAGTTCGGTTCGCTGGATTTGTTCCTCTGCTTCGATCTGGTGCATGTCGTGCGCTTGACGGAGCTCCCATTCGATGCGGCGTCGAACACTTACAAACCAGGCAATGATCGCGGCCCAGGCCGTGAAAAGCAAAAAGTACGGTAGGTCTTCGCGGGAAACTGCGAAGGAGTGTCTCGGCTCGACGAAGTAACTCGCGCTGACCGTGGATAGTAGCACCGCCAGCACGGACGGCCCAACGCCGGCGTACCAAGCGGTGAGGACTATAGCCATGTCGAAAAGCGGCGAAACCGAGGAGCGAAAGCCGTAGTACTCGCATGCCAGCGTCCCCGCGAAGGCAACAGCAACGCAGACGACTGCAAAGCCATAGCGGATCGCCGGGTTTTGCAGTTCCAGGCTCCCGTGTGCCACGCTTTGCCCCACGCCCACCCGCGTGGGCTTTTCCGCAAGGTGGATGATCATGACACTTCTGTTCCGACCGCTCTAATGGAAGCGCGCGCAACCCGGCTGCCGACCGGTGTGAGAACGTACCCGTGACCCCGCTCGTTGCGATATGTGAGACGTATATGTGTGAGACGTAAGCGCGAGTCCGCACGCGTCCTGTCGCGTCCCCGACAAGGGACCAGCGTCGCGTCATGGATGGCATCGAAAACGCAGGCCGAGAAATTCATCCCAGCACCCTTCGCTTCGGCAGCCGCCTTACCGCGCTGGCATCAACCCGATCGCCAGGAAGGGCGAAGCCTATATCGTCACGGGTTTAGACTTGCAGCAAGCCATCGCCGGCCACGCCGGCACGTCGATGTCGATATTGTGCCGGATTTACGCTCCGCCCGCCAGCCGAATCGGGCCGATGTCGCCCGCACGGGAGATCGACCTACGCCACTCGATCAGGGCTAATCATCCTGGTTCATTGGATCAGCTTGCGCGCCCAGGCTGTAGAGGACTGTCGATTCTCCAAGGAGATGTAGTCGATCGGTTCGTCGGGTTAGCGCCGCCGGCGACGGATTGAGCGTCAGACGTTTCTTTTCTTGACCTGAACCACATGCCTGAGCGGATTTCGTTTGGCATGTGCCACGGTGGGAGTTGCGCCGTGGTGATTTGAGCGCGATGCATTCAGCCGTCCGCCGTGTGCCGAGCTGCGTTTGCCACGGGTGGTGCGGAAGGATTTGCCGGCGTTGACGGCGGGGCTCGCGCGAGCAGCGTCGCGGTCAGTGACCGCGGTTCGCGGCGTGACAGGTGCGAGTAGGGCGACCGCCTGTGCGGTTGGGTGAGGCAATTCCGGTATCTCGAATACGGCCCGTGCCGGAATGGGTAGCGCCGCGGCGGTGCTGGTCGCGGGAGCCAGTAGTTGCCTTGGCCACGGCGCTTGCTGCGGCAGCGGAACGCCATGCCCACGCCGGCCGGCACGATCGAAGGGCTCTGCAAACGGCACCAGCGCGCCATTCAGCCCGTCGAACTCCGACAGCGAGGGGATGGCCAACGTGTCGGCATCGGCAAAAACGAAATTGGGTATTTTGGGCCAGTGCGAGATCGCCACGGTTTCCAGCGGCGGATGCAATTGCCATTGCTGCGGTTCGGTCGGCGTCGCGGGCCGCTCCGCCGTCGCCGGTACCACGTGGACGATGCTGTAGCCGCGCGCTTTCAGCGTTTGCAGGATGCGCGGCAGCGCCGCCACCGTCCGGGCCTGGATGTCGTGAAGCAGCAGAATGCCTTTTCCCTTGGCCTCGATCCGTTGGATGGCGAGATCGTAAACCCGCTGCGAGGAGATGTGCCGCCAGTCGTCGGCCGGGAAATCGGCGCTCCAGGTCTGGATGCCCTTCGAGGCAAGATAGTCCTCGACGACTTCCGCCCGCAGCAGTCCCGGAATCCGGAAGAACGGCGCCAGTGATTTGTCGGCGTCAACCCCGAGGGCGGCCTTGACCGAAGCGATCCCGTCGTCGATTTCGGTCTTCGCGCGCTCGATCGGCATCCGGTTCATGCTGAGCGGATGCGTCTGGGTATGTGTCCCGATGGTATGGCCGGCGTCGCGGAGTTTGCGCACGCCTTCCGGAAAGGTCCGGGCCATCTGGCCAATGATGAAGAAGTTTGCCTTGATGCATTGCGACGCGAGAATCGCCAGAACCTGATCGCTGTTATGCGGAAGGGGACCGTCATCGAACGACAGCACCACCTCGTGGTCCCGCAGCGGCAGGGTTTCGGCATACTGCATGGTTCCGATCCGGGGATGTTCCCGAGGATCGACCACCAAAGTCCGCGACGTGCCGAGCGCGTCGGGGTGGCCGGGGCAGTTGGCGGCGGATGCCGGCCGAGTGGCGGCGCAGGTCAGAAATCCGAAAGAAAGCACAGCGCCGAGAACGGCCCACGGCCGTGTTTGAACCCCCGCCGATCCCTTACCGATCATGAACCACCGTCATTTGCATTTCTACACGCATAGTTTTGCACCGCGCCGTGAACGACGCCTTAATGGTTTGAGCTTCCGCCGGTGGCTTTGGTTCAAGGAATGCCGGCAACGCCGGTGCTGCGCGCCGCGGGTACCACATGAACCACGCGATAGTGATTTTCCTTGAGGTAGCGCAGGAACGCCGGCAGCATGGCCGCAGTGTGGCGCTTTGGGTCGTGCAGCAGGATGATCCCCCTGCCTGCGACTTTAAGCCGGTCGGTGAGTATTTTTAATTCCTCCGCCGGCGTCATCGGATTCCAGTCGCCGGCCCACAGGTCGGCGCCAAATACCACGATGCCGCGCGATTGCAGCAGATCGAGCGTCGCAGGCGTGCTTTCGAAGCCGGGAAAGCGGAAGAACGGCGTGCTGGGCTTGCTGGTGGCGACGCCATGCAGGGCCATTTCCACCGCCGATATGCCGCGATCGATTTGTTCGACCGCCGCCTCCGGTGCGATCTGGGCAAGGCTTGGGTGGGTCCAGCTGTGATGCCCGACGGTGTGGCCCGCGGCGGCGATCTTGCGCACCAGTTCAGGGTGCTCGGACGCGGGCTTGCCGATCAGGAAAAACGTCGCCTGCACGCATTCACGGGCGAGCGCCGCCAGTACTTGCGGCGTCGTGGGAGGCCAGGGGCCGTCGTCAAACGTCAGCACCACCTCATGGTCTTCAAGCGGCAGCGTCTGGGGAAAACTCTTCAATCCCACCCGCGGTGTCGCAGCGGCGTCAACGGCAAGCACGCGCGAGGTGCCAAGCGCGTCCTTGCGCGGACAGTTCGCCGCTTCAGCAGCGGCGGTCCACACCAACGAGGCGGCAACGCCGGCCAATAGCGTACGCATCAGTGTCGCGAGCATACGCATCAGTGTCGCGGATCGCCTTGACCGGTCCACATTTATCATTGCGCTGGGTGTCGCCCTTTGGGTAATGGCTGAGGCAACAGCTCAAACGAGTTTAGCAAGCTTGTCAAACGGTGAGGCGCGGCATGGCCGAAGAAATCGACGTTGCCCAGCCGGCCGATACCCCGGCGCCTGACCTGCTCCGCATGCGCGCCGAAAATGGCGAAATTCGCCCCGAATTCGTCGAGGGCATCGCGCGGGCGATTCATGACGCCAACGCGCCGTTGCTGCGCACCATCGTCGCGGAGCTTCACGAGGCCGATCTCGGCGACTTGATTGCGGCCCTTGAACCCGACGACCGGGTCAGTCTTGTCGAACTGACCGGCGCGTATTTCGACTTCTCAGCACTCAACGAGGTCGACGATACCGTCCGCGAGGAAATTCTCGAGGAACTTGAGCCGGAGACGGTCGCGGAGGGTGTTCGCGAACTGGAATCCGACGACGCCGTCGAATTGCTTGAAGGGCTCGACGAGGAGGACCAGGAGGAAATCCTCGAGAAGCTGCCTCCCGCGACGCGCGATGCGGTCGAGCGTAACCTGCTTTATCCCGAGAACTCCGCCGGGCGGCGGATGCAGAGCGAGTTCATTGCAGTGCCGCCGGACTGGAACGTAGGGCAGGCGATCGACTACATGCGCCAGACGCCGGACCTGCCGGACCGGTTTTACGAAATCTATGCGGTCGACGACGCGCGGCACTGGCAGGGCGCGATATCGCTCGATACCCTGTTGCGCTCGCGCCGTCCGGTGCCGCTGGCCGATCTGATCGATCCGGACCGCCGCCGCGTGTCGGTCCTGGACGACCAGGAGGAGGTGGCGCGGCTGTTCGGCAAATACAATCTGGTCGCAGCCCCCGTGGTCGACACCACCGACCGGCTGGTCGGGGTGATCACGATCGACGACGTGGTCGACGTGATCGAGGAGGAAGCTGACGAGGACCTGAAGGCGCTGGGCGGCGTGACCAGCGACGAAGAGCTGTCCGACAGCGTCTGGACCATCGCCAGGGGCCGCTTCAACTGGCTGCTGGTCAACCTCGCCACCGCTTTTCTGGCCTCATCGGTGCTGGGCCTGTTCGAAGGTGAACTCGAAAAAATGGTGGCGCTCGCGGTGCTGGCGCCGATCGTCGCCAGCCAGGGCGGTAATGCCGCGACCCAGACCATGACGGTGGCGGTACGGGCGTTGGCCACCCGCGAACTCCGCTCCAACAATGCATTCCGCGTCGTGATGCGCGAGGGCCTGGTCGGCCTTGTCAACGGCCTGGCGTTTGCGATCATTACCGGTATCGCCGCGGTGGCCTGGTTCAAGATTCCAGGCCTCGGCGTCGTGATCGGTCTGGCGATCATCTGCAACCTCGTGGCCGGCGCGCTCGGCGGCATCCTGATCCCGATGGTGCTCGATCGGGTACGGGCCGATCCGGCGGTGGCGTCGGGCACCTTCGTAACGACGATCACCGACGTGGTCGGCTTCTTTTCGTTCCTTGGGATCGCGACGCTCTGGTTCGGGCTCAGATAAACCTATTTCCCCAGGCACTTGTATCGTTAACGGAGTCTCAATGGGCGTCGGCCACTATTCCCCAAGCTAGCTTGGGGGAGAGCATGCAACGGTTGCGGCTGAAAGCGGACGGGCGGATCGTCGAACTGCGCGACGGGTGCGAGTTCCCGCTCGCGCCGCAGCTACCCTCCATCGCCGATGCTCCATCTACGCGCACGCCATCGCCGGCGGTCCGCGACCTCCGTCGCCGCTCGCGGCTGACCCAGCTTGAATTCGCCGCCCGGCTTGGCGTGCCCGTAGAGACCATCCGCAATTGGGAGCAGGGCAAACGCCTGCCGCGCGGGCCGGCGCGGGCGCTGCTCGCCGTGATCGCGCACGACCCGGAGACGGTGTTCGCGGCGCTGGCTTCCGATCCATCGCCAATCTCCGGGTGAAATCTTAGTTCGCGATGTTGGCAGCGCGGTCGCAGCCGGACATAATGCCACGAGATCGTGCGAGCATTCGTCGATGTGGACCGTCGAGGCCAACGGCGCAAAGATCCCCGCGATAGGGCTGGGCACCTGGGAGTTGCGCGGGCGCGCCTGCGCGCGTCTGGTCGAGCAGGCCGTGAGGCTCGGGTATCGCCACATCGATACCGCACAGGCCTATGACAACGAACGCGAGGTGGGCGAGGGCCTGCGTGCGTCGGGGATCCGGCGCGACGATGTATTTGTCACGACCAAGGTCTGGACCACCCATTTCGCCCCGCACGACCTCGAGCGCTCCACCAAGGAGAGCCTGATCAAGCTGCATCTGTCGGAAGTCGACCTGTTGCTGCTGCATTGGCCAAATTCGCGGGTACCCTTGCAGGAGACCTTGGGCGCGCTGGCCCATGTCAAACAGCTCGGTCTGACCCGGCACATCGGCGTCTCGAATTTCACGGTGGCCCTGATCGAGCAGGCGATCGCGGCCTGCCCGGAGCCGCTGGTATGCGATCAAGTTGAATTTCATCCGTATCTTGACCAGACCAAGGTGCGGGAAGCATGCGGTCGAAACGGGCTCGCCGTGGTCGCCTATAGCCCGATCGCGAAAGGCCGGATCAAGAACGACCGGACGCTGGTCGCGATCGGGCAGGCCCACGGCAAGACCGCTGCCCAGATTTGCCTGCGTTGGCTGGTGCAGCAGAACGTTTCTGCGATCCCGCGGACATCGCGGATCGAACGGCTGTCCGAAAATATCGACATCTTCGACTTCGCGCTCTCGGATCAGGAAATGGAGCGGATTTCAGGGCTGGCAAGCGCAAAGGCCCGGTTGACGGATTTCGGTTTGGGGCCGAAATGGGATTGAGGCGGCGGCGTTGGCCGCTATGCTAGGTGCGGGCAGGGACGGCAATAAACAGGGACGGCAATCAAACGTCGGTCGAGTACGGTGGAACCGCGTCAATTCATACGCTCAGGCATCACGGCATCGGCGATCGTTCATCTCTCGTTTCTGATGCTGCTGATCTTCTTCAGCGAAGTTCATCCCTTCGGCGCGATAAAGGTCGAGCCGATCGCGGTTGACCTTGTCCCGCCCCAGGAGGTCGCGGAGCAGAAGCCGCAGCCGGATCCTGCGCCAGAGACAAAATCTTCCAATTCCTTCGACATTTCCTCGTCTTCGAACGCTCCCGATGCCCCGGATTCGGCCGCCGCTGAGCCGGCCAGCCCTCAGCCAGCCTCTCCCCAGCCAGCCGCCTCCCAGCCAGCCCAGCCGGCCGCTTCTCAGCCGGCAGTCGCGCAGCCCGAAACACGCGCGGCGCTGACGTCACCGTCTCCAGCACCGCCTGTTATGCAACCGCCACCACAGCCGCCGCTGCAGCTACCTTGGGCTCCGCCGCCGACGGCGACATCGTCCTCGACGGCCTACGTTCCGGCGCAGCCCGATATTTCGGTCAAGTATCAAGTGATGCTCGGGCTGCCGCAGGGCCCGCCCGGTGGCGGTTTCGACGCGATGGCTACCCGGACGGCCAACATTACCTCTGATCTGGTCACGCAGTTTCGCAATCATCTCAAGACCTGCGCAACGTTGCCGAAATCGATCGCGCCATCCGACAAGGTCGCGATCAAGCTGCGCGTACTGATGACGCCTGACGGCAGGCTCGCCACGGAGCCGATCCTGATCGAGGCCAGCGCGTCGGCGAAGGGGCCAATACTGATGCAGAGTGCGATCCAGGCGTTGCAGGCGTGCCAGCCCTACGTGATGTTGCCGGCGGACAGGTATGGCGAATGGAATAAGCTTGACCTGAGCTTTACCCCGCGGGATTTCACCGAGGCATCCTGAGCCCGCACGCCGTCCGCGGGCAACTTGAGCGCTCGCTCGCCGGCATGGCATGATGACGGATCGAAACAAGGATTTCCTCGCATGAGCCTGAAGCTTGTCATCGGCAACAAGAACTATTCGTCGTGGTCGATGCGGCCATGGCTGGCGCTGAGGGCCAGCGACATCGCTTTCGATGAGATTTTCATCCCGCTCTACACCGGCGAGGCCGACAAGCAGCGTATTCTGGCTGTCACGCCCTCGGGTAAGGTGCCGGCGCTGGTCGACGGCGACGTTACGATCTGGGATTCCTTGGCCATTATCGAGTACGCCGCGGAGCGGTTTCCGCAGGCTCGGCTGTGGCCCGAGGACCGCGCCGCCCGGGCTCACGCGCGTTCGATCTCGGCGGAGATGCATTCGGGATTCATGGCATTGCGCAACGAATGCGGGATGAACCTGCACCGTCCTGTCGGCGCCATCGCGCTGTCGGCCGATGCCCGCGCCAACATCGCGCGCATTGAGCAGATCTGGATCGGGTGCCGCGAACGCTACGGAAAATCCGGGCCGTTCCTGTTTGGCCGCTTTAGCGGCGCCGATGCCATGTTCGCGCCGGTGGTGCATCGCTTTCGCACCTATGCGATCGAGGTAGCGCCCGTGGCGCGGGATTACATGGCGGCGATGATGGCGTTGCCGGCCTTCCAGGAGTGGACCCGCGATGCGCTCGCTGAGACCCTTGTAATCGAAAGGTTTGAAACGGTGTGAGCTGGCCATGCCGCGCGCCAACCGTCATGTTGCCTTGACGGGCCGCCGCTAAGGCAGTCTGAATTCAAAACGACTTCACGCGAAAGGCTTCGACGATGGGATTTCTCGAGTCATTGGAAAACTCGCCTGCGTTCAAGAGCGCGCTCAGCCAGCTCGAGGGCGCGGTTCTTCCGGTGGTGCTAAGCGAAGTTCTCGGCAGCGGTGGCCAGGGCGGGCTTTCCGCAATCGTCGCCAAGCTGCAGCAGTCCGGCTTCGGCGATCAGGTCAAATCCTGGATTGGAAACGGTGCGAACCTGCCGATCACCGCCGAGCAACTACAACAGGTTTTGGGCAGCGATGTCGTCAAGCAATTGGCTGCCCGCTTCAACATCCCCGTGGATCAGCTCGCCCAGATTCTGGCGCATCAACTGCCCAAGGCGGTGGACGGCGCGAGCCCCAATGGCAGCCTCCCGCCATCGTCCTAAGTCGCCTAACGGACAGCTCCCGGAGGCGGCAGGCGGATCCCGCGGGAACTTACGAAAACGGATTATCGCACTGAAAAAACTGCAAATTCGCGTACTTGCTATGCCCCGATGTAACTGGCCAAACGAACTCGCCGCGTGCTAGGGTCGGGTGGGGTTTTCAGTCGGCCATTGCTGCGGGACCGTGAGCATGACCGGCGTTCTTTGCGTGATGGAGAAGGGCGTTGAAGCACAAGTTCACCGTTGGAGAGACCGTCTATTTTACTGCCAGCAATGTCGCGCGGCCGGCCGCCAGCGGCACCTATGAGGTGATCCGGCTGCTCCCAACCGAGGGCGATGACTGTCAGTATCGCATTAAAAGCTCGACCGAAGCCTTCGAGCGGGTGGCTAAGGAAAGTCAGCTCGCCATTTCCTGAATAGTTGCTCCTGACTGATCTCGCGCACCTGACGAGGCGAGGCGGTTCCCGTTTCGCCCGCCGTCAAAGGGCTCGGTTCACAGCACCATTCTGCACAAGCTATCAAGATCGGCATTCACTTTTGGTGAAAGCGATTTAAGCTGCGCTGAGGGACATCGCGCATGAACTGGGCCTGGGCTACGTCGCTCGATCAAATCTGGCGTTCGCCGACTCTGCCGATGTGGCTGACGTTGGCCGTCGCGTCGTGCTTTGCGATCATTGTACTGGTGGCGCTGTTGCGCGCCGAGAAATCGGTCGCCAACGGTGCGTTGGTCGTCATCACGCTGCTGGCGATCGGCACCGCCGGCGCTGCCAGCATACGCGGGTTTGGTGCCGCGGCCGCGGGCGGTTCCGCCGAGGCTCAATCGCACCCAATAGTTAGTGCTACGCTGCCGGCGCTGTCGTGTATCGACGATCTGGCGGGCGAGGCGGTTTTGACGGCGTGCGAAAAGACATTGTTCGGTTCGGCCGAGTCGACCGCCGCGGCAGTATCCTATGCGGCGTCCCGGATCACGCAACTGACGGCATTCGGGGACGTCGCCGCGGCGAACAGGAACATGACCCTGGAATTGCAGGCGTTGCGCGGCGCGATCGAGCGCGACCGCTATGGGCTGGCGGCCTACGTGCTGCTCGTGCGCGACCATTGTACTCCGACGGAGTGCGGCGCCTTCAATTCGCTGATTGACCATACCAAGATCGTGGCGAACATGGATCAGCGGGTCTATGAGGGTCTTGTTTCGCGTTATGCGCCGACGTGGAACGCCCCCGCTGCTGTCGGGCCGCTCGCGGCGCTTCCGCCGTCGGTGCCCACGGGCCGGCCGACAAATGCTGAATTTCCGAGCGCAGCCTCGACCCCGCCGGTCAGCATCATGACCCCAGAGCCTGTTGCGACGCCGTCGACGCGCGCGCCGGCGGCCGCGGCAAACGCGGCGCCAGCGCGTCCAGCCGCGACATCGGCTCCCACGGCGACTGCTCCGACGCTGGCGGCGGCCAAAAAGCCGGCGCCGAAGCCCCGTGCGGCGGCCCCCGTCCAGCTTGCGCCCGCAACGCCTGCGCCAGCGCCTGCACCCGCTCCCGCAGCGACAAATGAATGACCTTTCCTGACGCGATCGCCGATCGCTGATTTCGAGTGCCAAGATAAAAAACGATGCCGCTCCATCTGATCAAGCTTGCCGTGGGCTGTGAGTCCGTCAAAGAACTGAAAGGCTGGGTTGCCGAGCGCATGCGAACGGCGAAGCAAAACGGCTTGCCGCGTCACCACATCCACATCACCCGCATGACCCCGAAGCGCGACGAAGAGGTGCTTGCGGGCGGCTCGCTCTACTGGGTGATCCGCGGTGAAATCGCTGCGCGGGAGAAGATCATCGCGATCGAGCCGTTTCGTGACGGCGACGGCATTGGACGATGTCGGCTGGTGATGCAGCCCAAGGTGATCGCGGTGCTGCCGCGGCCAATGCGGGCTTTCCAGGGCTGGCGCTATTTTGCCGACGCCGACGTGCCTCCCGATCTCGGATCTGCTGGCGCCGGCGTCGCGGCGATGCCGGAGCCGTTGCGCCGCGAACTGCGCGATCTCGGGCTGCTGTGATCCGCGCCTAGAGCGTTTTCCAGCGAAGTGGATACCGGTTCGCGTACAGAAAACGCGTCAAACCAAGAATCTAGAGCTCCGTTCCGATTTCATCGGAACGGAAAAGGCTCTAGACCGCGACGTTGTCGATCAGCCGGGTCTTGCCGAGTTTCGCCGCAACCAATATCCGCAGCGGCCCATCGCCTACCGAGGCGACCGGCGCCAGGGTTTCGGCGTGGCGGACCTCGAAATAATCCAGCGTAAAGCCCGCGGCGGCGATCGTTTTGGCGCCGTCGGCCATCGTGACCGCGACGTCGTCGCCGGCCCGCAAGCGCCGGACGCTTTCCTTCATGGCACGGTACAGCACCGGCGCTGCCATCCGCTCGTCCGGCGACAGATAGACGTTCCGCGACGACATCGCGAGGCCGTCGCGTTCGCGGACGGTTTGCGACCCCACCACCTTGACGCCGAGGTCGAGATCCCTGGCCATCCGCGTGACGACCCGTAACTGCTGGTAATCTTTTTCGCCGAACATCGCGAAGTCCGGCTGGACTTGCGTGAACAGCTTGCCGACCACGGTGGCGACGCCACCGAAGAAATGTGGCCGAAAGCGATCCTCGAGACCGACCGTGGCCGGACCTTCCGGGACGATGCGCGTGGCAAAGCCGTCCGGGTACATCACCTTGACGTCCGGATTCCAGATCAGGTCGACCTCCGCGGCAGCGAGTTTGGCGACATCTGATTTCCAGGTGCGCGGATAGGAGCTGAAATCCTCCGATGGCGCGAACTGGGTAGGGTTAACGAAGATCGACACCACCACTTTAGTGGCGCGCCGCTTGGCCAGCCGAACCAGCGACACATGGCCGTCATGGAGCGCTCCCATGGTTGGCACCAGCGCGATTGTGGCCTTCCGTGTCCGAAGCCGGTCGAGGGCGCGGTGCAGCGCAGGGATCGTGCGGGCGATCATGGGGCTTCGCGACATCAGGGCTCGTTCAGTGAGGTTAGGGATGGCCGGACCTGGCCTTGCGGAGATCGCAACCCTATCAAGCGGTAAGCCTCCTCGCCAACTAGCGCCGTCGGTGATTCGGCCGCGGCCGATTCCGGACGCGCGATTCATGGTTAAGACAGTTGAGAAACGATTTGAAGTGATCGCCGCGCATTTCACTTGACCGCCGCCGCGCGTAAATTGAAGATACTCACAAGGGTTGCAAAATGCTGCTGCAAACTACCCAAGGGCGATCGGGTTCGGCTCACGTCGTTGTACTGGGCAACGAGAAGGGCGGTTCGGGTAAATCCACCACCGCTTTGCACATCGCCGTTGCCTTGATGAAGGCGGGCCAGCGCGTCGCCACCATCGACCTGGATTGCCGGCAGCAGAGCTTTACCCGCTATATCGACAACCGGCGCGCTTGGGCGCGCCGCACCGGCCTCGATCTCGAGACCCCCGTGCATTGCTGCATCAAGCTCGGCGAAACCATGCAGATCGCCGACAACGAATCGGCCGAGTTTCAGCAGTTCATGGACGCTGTGAGCGCGGTCGAGCGAAGCTTCGATTTTCTGGTCATCGATACGCCGGGCTCCGACAGCTACCTGATGCGCCTGGCGCACTCGATGGCCGACACGCTGGTGACCCCGATCAACGACAGCTTCCTCGATTTCGACGTGCTCGGTACCGTCGACCCCGCCACCTATTCAGTGACCGGAGAGAGCCACTACGCGGCGATGGTGCGCGACAGCCGACGCAAGCGCCGCCAGCTCGACGGCGCCAACTGCGACTGGATCGTGGTCCGCAACCGCCTGTCGATGCTGGGATCGCGCAACAAGCAGCTCGTCGCCGAGAGCCTCAAGGACCTCTCGTTCCGGCTCGGCTTCCGCTCCATTGATGGCTTTGCGGAGCGGGTGGTTTACCGCGAATTCTTTCCGCGGGGTCTGACTGCGCTGGATGAACTCGACGAGACGACGCTGGGGACCCGTCCGAGCATGGGCCATGTCACGGCGCGGGAGGAGGTTACGAGCCTGCTGCGTCAGTTGAAGCTGCCGCTCGATGAGCGTGGCCGACGCCGCGCGGCCAACCGCGCCGAGTGGTTCGATCAGGTCGACAAGCCGCTCGAGGTCCACGACATCATCAGTGCCTGATTGTCACTGCGTCGTTCAAGATGGTGAAATAATACCATCCCGCAAGGTTCCTTTCTAACGGATCAAGGCAACTTTCTTGAGGGAAAACGCTTGTCTTACGAGGCGCCGGCCGCCCGCGTTCCCCGTGAAAGTCAGCGTTTGGCGCCGATTTACGTGAATTTTACGTAAGGCCTGAACCCGGGCTGTATTCGCGGCGTCTAACGGTTGAGGGAACCGCTGTTCACTGCTCAGGGTGCTTTCTGCACAGTTTTCAGGTGCGGCGCACAATGATCGGGCGGTCAATTCACAACATTTGATCTTTTCGTCACGTCGCCGTGACGTATATTAGCAACAACGGGCCGCAGAGTCCGAGGAACCAAAATCCATCGTTGTTTGAGGTAATGCGCCGAGGACCAACATGAAGCGTGGAATTGCCGTTCTGGTATCGCTGAGCGCGCTGTTTGCGGTGGCCTATTTCACCGCCAGCAAATGGGCGATCCGGCACCAGACCATCACCTTCTATGATACGACCCGGGACAATCGTCCCGTCGAGGTCGATATCGCGGTTCGGCGCGACAAGGAAATGCAGGCTGACGCCGGCATGATCACGCTGCCGGTGGCGGTTCTCAGCCACGGCAACACCGTCAAGTTCACCGAATACTCGTTCCTTGCCAACGTATTTGCCGCCCGTGGCTATATTGCCGTCAGCGTGCAGCACGACCTGCCGACCGATCCACCGATGGTGACGAAAGTCGGCGAAATGTACGTCGGGCGGCTACCGCAGTATCAGCGCGGTGTGGCCAACATCCGCTTCGCGATGGAGGAAATGAAGAAGATCATGCCTCACGCGAACTATGATCATCTGACCCTGGTCGGGCATTCCGCAGGGGCCGACATCTCGATGCTGTTTGCGAAGATGTACCCCTATGAAACCAAGAAGGTCGTCGCGCTTGATAACCTGCGCGTGCCGTTTGTCACCGATGGCCGTTTCAAGATCCTGTCGTTCCGCTCCAAGGATCCGCAGTTCAAGACCGATCCTGGCGTCATTCCCGATCCCGAAATGTGCGAGAAGCTCGGGATTGAGGTCGTGAACACGGGCTTCCAGCACAACGACATGCGCGATACCGGTCCGGATCAGGCCAAGTCCTCGATCGAGCAGATGCTCGACAAGTTTCTGGACAAAGCCGATAGCGACGTAGCGCCCGTCGATACCACGCGCCCGCAGATTCTCGAGCCCGGTCCGGTTGCGCTTTATTCGCCGGCGAAGAACTGACGTCGGCGGCGCTTCAATTGCGCATGGCACGGCCGTTGTGAACGGCGCATTCGCGGCGCATTGACCGCTATGCGATATCGTCTCACATAAGCTTGCAGCAATCAGCGAGCGAACATGTCCGGCGAACCCGTAAAACCGAAATTCGCAGGCGACGTGTCGGCGGCAAAAGGCACATCCTCCGGCGACGCGGACGTGCTGCCCTCCGCCTCGGAAGACATCGCCGCCTTTGTCGCCAAGGCCCGCGCGATGTCGCCCCATGCTGTGGGCGCGAAGGGCAGGCTGATGTTTGCGCTTGACGCGACCATGAGCCGGCAGCCGACCTGGGATATGGCCTGCGCGCTCCAGGCCGACATGTTTCGCGAGGCGGCCGCCGTTGGCAGTCTTGATATCCGCCTGGTCTATTACCGCGGCTTCAACGAGTGCCGCGCCACCGGGTGGATTTCCGACAGCGCTCAGCTGGCGAAGTTGATGGGCAAGATCGATTGCCGGGGCGGCAATACCCAGATCGGCAAGGTGTTATCGGAAGCCCGACGAGAAGCGGCGGCATCGGCCGTGCGCGCGGTGGTCTTTGTCGGCGACGCCATGGAAGAGGCCGTCGATCAGCTCTGCGTTAAAGCGGGTGAACTTGGCCTGCTCAAAGTGCCGGTGTTCATGTTCCAGGAGGGCCATGATGCGGTGGCGGAGCAGGCGTTCCGGGAGATCGCGCGTTTGACCGGAGGGGCATGGTGCCGGTTCGATCCGGGCGCCGCAGCGCAACTGCGCGAGTTGCTGCGTGCGGCGGCTGCCTATGCCGCCGGCGGGCGCGAGGCGCTGCTGCGGCTGTCCAAAACCGGAAGCGGTGCCGCCAAACTGCTGGGGCAAATGAAGTGACCGCGCTTTTCACTTGCGGCGGCTGAGGAAACGCGGCATCGCGTCGGCATGCTTTTTATCGCCAGCCGCACTATATTGAGATCATGCCTACACTGATCGCCGGCGCCGTTGCTGTTGTTCTTCTCTATTCGCTGCTGCAGATGCTTCGAGCGGCCAACCCCGTTGTGCTTGCACGTGCTATCAAGATTGGCGGCGGCGTGATCGCGCTGGCAGTTGCCGCGTTTACCGGTCTCAGGGGCGAATTGGCGGTGGCGATCCCGCTCGGGATATTCGGCGCCGGATTGCTCGGCTGGTCGCCCTTCGGGACATCGGGGTTCGGTCCTATCGGCGGGATGTTCGGCGGGGCGGGGGCGCGACGTTCCCCCGGACAGACGTCGCGGGTCCGGTCGCGGTTTCTCAACATGAGCCTTGATCACGACAGCGGCGACCTCAATGGCGAGATCGTAGCCGGCCCCTACGCCGGCCGCTCGCTGAACGAATTCGACCTGTCGCAACTGACGGCGATGTCTTCCAGTTTCGACGCCGAAAGTGTGGCGTTACTTGAAAGCTATCTGGACCGCAGGTTTCCCGCTTGGCGTCAGAACGCGCAGCGAGATGCGGCAGGGGGGCAGAGCCGCGCGGCGGCGAGCGGCAAAATGACGGACGAGGAGGCCTATCAGATCCTTGGCCTGCAGCCGGGCGCGGGGCGCAGCGAGATTAGCCGGGCGCACCGCGGCCTCATGAAGAAATTGCATCCCGACCAAGGGGGGTCGACGTACCTCGCCGCCCGTGTAAACGAGGCCAAGGATACTTTGCTTCGCACGCATCACAGCTAACTCCGGCAACGCTACTAAACGCTACAAACAGCGAGTTGCTTCTGACTTCCGCTCCGGTCGACGCCCCGTCATCGCCCGCCATTGTTGTTCGGCGTAGTCGATCTTTGACCACTCTCTTTCTAACCGCCAAACGTTGACGAGAGGTTTGCGGAACGTAAATTTGATCAGTTAACGGCTGCGCATATGGCGATCGGTTGGCGGCCCGCAATAGCCGTCGGCTCTTCGAAAGGCCCATCAACACAGCAAGATACGGATGGCGTCTGATCCAGATATTGAAACAGGCGCTCTAAGAGCCTTTTCCGTTCCGATGGAGCGCGTTTTCTTTCCGCGAACCGGTATCCACTTCGCTGGAAAACGCTCGAGCGGCGTTGGGTTCTGCCGCGACGCGACAGAGCCCTCAGTTCCGGACCGTGATGCAGGAGATGTCCGAGCGCTTCAAAGCCCGGCAAACCGCTTCGGCCTGATCGCGATCGAGGCCGGCGAAGCGCGCGCGGTACAGCTTCTTGTCGCCTTTGGCGACTACTGTTTCGGTAAAGGGGTCGGCTTTGCTGAGCAGGCCGTGCGCCTGGTTGCGCGCTGCCGCAATACGGTCTCGCGCTTCGCTTTCACTTTCCAAAGCGCCGACCTGGATGATCCATCCGGTGCGGGTGACGGCCGGCTTTGCGGCGGCGTTCTGCTGTACGGCTTAAGTCTGCGGGCGCGGGTTCGGATCGGCGTAGGCCATCGCCGGGGAAGCGGTGCCCGATAGGCTGGATGCCGGCAATACGCCGAGCACGCCGTTACCGGTGCCGAAATTCGCCGGCTGCGGCGGCATTTCCATCCTGCCAGCGTCTGACTTGTTGGATTCCGCTTTGGCGACGACTGCGCCAGAGGTCTCCGGCACTTCCGTCCGTACCGGCGCGTTGGGGACGGGCGAGGCCGTCTGCGATGGCGCGGCTGAGGCGACCTTGATCGGTGCAGCTTTGATCTGGACGGTCTTCACCTTGACCGGCTTCATCGGCTCGGATGAGCCGGGGATCACCGAAATCGGCTGCGTCTGAATGACCCCGTTCGTAAACGGCGCAGGCTCGGGCTTGGGCTGCGGAGGAGGTAAGGCAGCGGCGGCGGCAGCTAGGATCGACCGGGAAGCTGGCGGATTCGAGCGCGACGGCGGGGCTGCGGCCGGTTCGGACGATGCCGACGCGGTCTGGACAAGAGCTGCTTGCGCCGACCGTGATGGCGCCGGCTCGGTCTGTGCGACGTCGGCGTTGGTTTCGGCAGGGCTGCGCTCGGAGACCGCAGCAACGGTCAGCGTGGTTGCCGCCTTATCGAGATTCTCGGCAAGCAGGTTGCGCATGATGGCGTCGCGCGAGCCGCCGCTGCGGCCGCCCATCACCACGCCGACGATGTGACGGTTGCCGCGCTTCAAATTGGTGATGAGGTTGAAGCCCGAGGCGCGGGTGTAACCGGTCTTGATGCCGTCGACGCCCTCGACATTGCCGAGCAGGTGATTGTGGTTGCGGATGACCTGGCCGCGGTAGTTGAACGACACGGTCGAGAAATAGCGGTAATACCGCGGAAAGCGCTCCTGGATGGCGCGGCCGAGGGTCGCCTGATCGCGCGCTGTCGTGATCTGGTCGTCGTTGGGCAGCCCGGAGGCGTCGACATAGACCGTCCGGCTCATGCCAAGGGCCCGCGCCTTGCGGGTCATCATTTTGCAGAAATCATCCTCGCTGCCACCGATGGCCTCGGCGACCACGACGGCCGCGTCGTTGGCCGAGCGCGTCACGATACCCTTGATGGCGTCCTCCACGCGCAGCATTTGACCGGGGCGCAGCCCGAGCTTGGTAGGCTCCTGGTCGGCGGCATGCTGGGAGACCGGCATCTCGGTGTCGAGGGTCATCTTTCCGGACTCGAGACGCTCGAACAACAAATAGAGCGTCATGACCTTGGTGAGCGAGGCGGGGTGGCGAAGGCCGTCGGGGCTGTTCGCAGCCAGCGTCGCGCCGGAGTTCGCATCCACGATGATGGACGAGAATGCTGGGCTGTAGCTCACGCGCTCCGCACGGTGGTGGGCGGCGTGATGGCGTCGGTGACGCGCCTCGGCGGTGCTGGTTGTGAGGATGATCGCGGCTGCCGTGGCGGTCAGCCCGAAAGCACAAACCCGCAGAACACGCGAGGAAGCCAAGGTTATACGAAGCATAAACTTCCCCGTCCCATTTCCTGTATTGCTTCACCGGTTCGTGGGGCCAAATTATGCCCAACAGCCGGTAACATGTTCCTGGCCAATTGCTTCCTGAGGCGCCCGATCTGGACCAGACAGCGCCGCTAGAAGGCCCATCGGGTTGCCGCATAGCTAACCAGCTGCACGCAAACAGTTTTTTTGACGTTTATCGGGAACGCGCACAGCGGCGGAATCAGGTTAGGTTGCCGGGGTTGCCAAAAGGTTAAGCAACCCTTGCGTGGGGTGGTTGGGTTTGAGGATAAGCTTAACGATTTGTGCGTCGCACAAGGGTTCTTGCTGTATTGTGCGTTGCACAGTATCTGGAGGTGTTCGGGAGCCGGGACTCCTCGGCTGATCCGCGAAACAAGTCTGAGGAAGGACCGGTCATGGTCAAAATCGAAGACATTCAGCAGTACGGAAAAGAACATCTCGACAACGTCGCCGCCTCGGCAGCTTCGCTGCAAACCGGCCTTCAGGCGATCGCAATCGCTTACGGCAGCTACACCAAGAAGTCTGTTGAAGACGGCAAATCATTCGTCGAAAAACTATCCGGCGTAAAGTCGCTGGATAAGGCGGTCGAAGCTCAGACCGAGTACGTCAAATCTTCTTACGAGACCTTCATGGCGGAGTCGCAGAAGATCGCGGGCCTCTATACCGATCTTGCCAAGCAGACTTTCAAGCCGCTCGAAACCATGGCTGCCAAGTTCACCCCGGCCGCCCGCTAACATTCTTGCTGCTCTAAATACGAAAGCCCGGCCGTCGCGGCCGGGCTTTTCTTATTAGGTGCTGCTTAGGTGCTGCCGCGATTATCGCGCGACGCGCAACTGGCTAAGCGAGGTCCCGATCGTGTTGAAGGTGGTGACGATCTGATCGGCGCTGGTGAGCATGAAGAAGAACTTATCTGGATCGGTCGCGCAGTTCTTCAGCACACTCGATGTGGGGTCGGCCGGCCTGTTCGTATTCACCTGGATCGTATAGATCGTGTACATCGGCTGGTTGGTCTTGGGATCGAGCTTTTTCAGGTTTTGGCACAGCAGAGCCTGCCGTGCATCGATCTTGCCGCCGTTCTGGGTGCTGCCGTCGCCGTAGTCCGGCCATCGATCTTCAGTGTTCAGACCGTCGGACAACAAGATGATGACCCTGTTGTAGGTATAGTTCGGATCTTCGGCGGGGGCAGGGATCGGGCCTGTTTGCAACAGCGACTGCCATGCCCAGGCCAACCCGACGGCCTGGTTGGTGCCGCCGGTCGGCTGCATGACCTTGATGCTGTCTTTGAGCGTATCCCAGGCGGAAGTCATCGGCATCACCTGCTCGAGCAGCGGCGAGTTATTGGACGCGCAATAAGCTTCGGAGTTCTCGTAGTACTGGTTGGCCGGGAATAGCGTCGCCACAAGATTTTGGTCCGGTGCATCGCTGGTCGTGTCGTAATCCTGTGTGCGGTCGGTAATGCAACCGGTCCAGGTGCTGATGGGATTGGTGGAAGGTCGCTTCCAGTTGTTGGCGACTGCGGTCATACAATTGAGAGCGGTCGGCGAAGAACAGATGGTCGCAGTCGAACCGACTCCAATCCAAGCGGGGTTGGGGTTGGGGTTGGCAGCAGTGGGGATGTGCGAGGTGGTGTCCTGGGTGTTGAAACCAACCTGAACATTAAGATGGGGCTGATTTGTATTGTCCACCGTGTCACTGGGAGCAGGCTGAGTCCAGTTATGGATGTAACGAGGCCCTGTGCATGTCTTGATGCCGCCGTTGGTACCGCAGGAACACTTGTTGGAGCCAGTCGTGGGGGCACCGCTCGGGCAAGTGCATTGCGATCCCGTGCAAAATACTTGCGGGGTGGCGTCGTTGACTAGTTCACTGTCCCAGCAGCCATTGTAACGCGTATGGGAATTGGCGTCGACGCTTGGGCAAATATAGCCCGCATATGTGCCGCTCGACGGAATCGTCGAAGCGCTTGAAGTGCTGGTGGGACCGCTGGTGCAGGTGAAACCGCCACTGCTGTTCGTGAATGGACACTTCATGCCCGGCCCGATCCCGTGCCAATTGATAGGAAGCTTGGCTTGCGTGCTGCCATTGTTCGGCTGCGCGGTCGGCGGGTTCAGCCAGTCGGTCCAATCAATCCAGTTTGCACCGTAATTGCTGGCGCCCGCATTGACGGTCTTTGCGAACGGAATGACGGAAATTAGAACATCACCGTCTTTCTTGGCGAGCGCGCTGAGCTGGGTGACGAGGTTACCCGCCGCGGTTCGCAGCGCGCCTATTTTACCGTTGTCGGACATCGATCCCGTGTTGTCGAGCGCCAGCGCAACCCGCATCTTCACGTTGCCCCAGGCAGTGGTCGAGGTACTGCTGAAACCGAGGGTTGGGAAACCGGCCACTTTCAAGAAGTCGGTAGCGATCGATCCGGATCCGCTGATCTGAATGGTCGAGCCCAGATTGCCGTTATCTGCCGTGTAGGTCGCGGTGATCGGGATCGGAACCACCTTGCCGTCGGGGTTGGTGTATAGCGCGTCGAAATACTTCTGGGCCGTGGTGTTGACGTCGGCCGCCGAGATCTTGCCGCTGGTCAGATCTTTCGACAGCATCAATGCCGTCGAGTCCATGGCCGCCTGCATGGAGGAGCGGGCGCTATTGGCGCGGCTGTAGTCGATGGCGGCCCCGACGAGGCTGATGATGGGCACGAGCGCGATGGTAAAGATCACCGCGATATTGCCGTCGTTCGCGGTAACGAAACGGCTGGCCGCTTCACGAATATGACGGGTCATGGATGCGCAGAACATGGCTCTCACCGAGGTTAAGTTCCCGCCGCCCTTTTCGGGTGTCGCGACTAAACAGGCGGTAAATCTGGCTCGCCGAAAAGCGGCGATGGCCGCTCGGGCGGTGGTATCGACCCGACAACTCGCCATCATCGTCAATAGCCGCTAAACGGCCGACGGCCTTTTCTGTCAAACTCAACCGGATTGATTAACCCTGACGGGCGCCGCAGCCGGGTCCTAGCCCTCCGGCAAGTTGCATCCGACGTGTATTTGCCTGCTTGCGGCGGGCCGAAGCCCGGCCCATATTCCCTGCTATCAATTCAGCGGACGCGTCGGTCCGGGAGGGAGCGGCGATCCGGCAGCGTGTCTGGGAACTCTGCGCATCACCCGGCCGCCACCCGGTTTTCCGCGGAGATCTCGAACGCCGGTGCCATGCTTCACTTAACGTCCAGATATAGTTCGTCCCCGCGGCCTTCGAGCGCCGCATCCGCTCCCCGAATGGGCAACGACGAGAACCCTTCGGGTGGGACCGGTCCGGCCACATCCGTCATCGCCAAGGTCAAGCCGAAGACCAAACGCCCGAGCCTGTATCGGGTGCTGATATTGAACGACGATTACACACCGATGGAGTTTGTCGTTCACGTCCTGGAGAAATTCTTCCAGAAGGACATCGAGGCTGCGACCAAGATTATGCTCCATGTGCATCATCATGGTATCGGGGAGTGCGGGGTGTTCACCTACGAGATCGCCGAGACCAAGGTGACCCAGGTGATGGATTTTGCCCGCAAGCATCAGCATCCCCTGCAGTGCGTGATGGAAAAGAAGTAGGCCCGATGCGGCCGATTTGACGTTCCCGCACCGATTGCCTGCACCGATTGCCGCACCGTCGCGAAATTGCCAAACCCGGAACGGGTTTTGCGTTAGAATTGCACTAGATCAGGTTGAGATACGGCGCGGCCCGGACCGTTGAGCACTTTTCCCGGACAGCGTGCGCGTTTTGCATGGGGATAGCGCGCGGCGTCGCCGGCAGAAAACGAATCGCGGAACCGGTCTTTCGCCATGATCGGGTGTAACTATATGACCAAGGTTGTTGTTGCCTGATCGGCCAACGACGATCATGATGGCAAAGGGCCGTAGAGGACGCGAATGCCGACTTTTTCCCAGAGTCTCGAACAATCACTGCATCGCGCGCTTGCGATCGCAAATGAGCGTCATCATCAATACGCGACGCTCGAACATCTATTGCTGTCGCTGATCGACGATTCCGATGCAGCGGCGGTAATGCGTGCCTGCAGTGTCGATCTCGACAAGCTGCGCACCAGTCTCGTCAATTATCTCGAGACCGAGTTTGAAAACCTGGTGACGGACGGGGCCGACGACGCCAAGCCGACCGCAGGTTTCCAGCGTGTGATCCAGCGCGCCGTGATCCATGTGCAGTCATCCGGCCGCGAGGAAGTCACGGGAGCCAACGTGCTGATCGCGATCTTCGCCGAGCGCGAGAGTCATGCTGCGTATTTCCTGCAGGAGCAGGACATGACCCGCTACGATGCGGTCAATTACATCAGCCACGGCATTGCCAAGCGCCCCGGCGTGTCGGAAGCCCGCCCGGTGCGTGGTGTCGACGAAGAGACCGAGACCAAGGGCAACGAGGATTCCAAGAAAAAGGGCGAGGCGCTGGAGACTTACTGCGTCAACCTCAACAAGAAGGCGCGCGATGGCAAGATCGATCCGGTGATCGGGCGGAATGCCGAAATCAATCGCGCGATCCAGGTGCTGTGCCGCCGCCAGAAGAACAATCCGCTGTTCGTCGGCGAAGCCGGCGTCGGCAAGACGGCGATTGCCGAAGGCCTGGCCAAACGCATCGTCGATAGTGAAGTTCCGGAAGTCCTGGCGGCCGCCACCGTGTTCTCGCTCGACATGGGCACGCTGCTGGCGGGTACGCGCTATCGCGGCGACTTCGAGGAGCGGCTGAAGCAGGTGCTCAAGGAACTCGAGGCGCACCCCAACGCCATCCTGTTCATCGACGAAATTCATACCGTGATCGGCGCCGGCGCGACGTCGGGCGGCGCCATGGATGCTTCCAATCTGCTGAAGCCGGCACTGGCATCGGGCACGATCCGCTGCATGGGCTCGACGACCTATAAGGAGTATCGTCAGCACTTTGAAAAGGATCGCGCGCTGGTGCGCCGGTTCCAGAAGATCGACGTCAATGAACCCACGGTTGAGGACGCGATCGCGATCCTCAAGGGCCTGAAGCCCTATTTCGAGGACTACCACCACCTGAAATATACCAACGACGCGATCGAGGCGGCGGTGCAACTGTCGTCGCGCTACATCCATGACCGCAAGCTGCCGGACAAGGCGATCGACGTGATCGATGAATCCGGCGCGGCGCAAATGCTGGTCGCGGAGAACAAGCGCAAGAAAACCATCGGCATCAAGGAAATCGAGACCACGATCGCGACCATGGCGCGGATTCCGCCCAAGAGCGTGTCGAAGGATGACGCCGAAGTTCTCAAGCACCTCGAACAGACGCTCAAGCGCGTGGTGTTCGGCCAGGACAAGGCGATCGACGCGCTGTCGGCTTCGATCAAGCTGGCGCGTGCCGGCCTGCGCGAACCGGAGAAGCCGATCGGCAGCTATTTGTTCTCGGGCCCGACCGGCGTCGGCAAGACCGAGGTGGCAAAGCAGCTCGCGGCCTCGCTCGGCGTCGAACTGATCCGCTTCGACATGTCGGAATATATGGAGCGGCACACCGTGTCGCGCCTGATCGGTGCGCCTCCAGGATATGTCGGCTTCGACCAGGGCGGCTTGCTTACCGACGGCGTCGACCAGCATCCGCACTGCGTGGTGTTGCTCGACGAAATCGAGAAGGCGCATCCGGACCTGTACAACGTGCTGCTGCAGATCATGGATCACGGCCGGCTCACCGACCATAACGGCAAGCAGGTCAATTTCCGCAATGTGATCCTGATCATGACCACCAATGCGGGAGCGGCAGACCTGGCGCGGCAGGCGTTCGGCTTCACGCGCAACAAGCGGGAAGGCGACGATCACGAGGCGATCAGCCGCCAGTTCGCGCCGGAGTTCCGCAATCGGCTGGACGCCATCGTCTCGTTCGCCCACCTCAGTGCGGACGTGATCGGCATGGTGGTCGAGAAGTTCGTGCTGCAGCTCGAAGCACAACTCGCCGACCGCGATGTCACGATCGAGCTGTCGGAGCCTGCCAAGGCCTGGTTGGTTAAGCATGGCTACGATGAGCAGATGGGCGCGCGGCCAATGGCGCGCGTGATCCAGGAGCACATCAAGAAGCCGTTGGCGGACGAGGTGCTGTTCGGCAAGCTGAAGGGCGGCGGCCATGTCCGCGTGGTCCTGGTCAACGACGAGGCCAGCACGGAGCTCGACAAGGAGAAGATCGGCTTCGAATTCGTCGAAGGGCCGGTGACACCGAAGCCGGAAAAGCTGCCCGGCGCCCGCAAACGGACGACGCCGCGCAAGCCGAAGCCCAACGGTCCCGGTGGCGGCGGACCTAAGGGCCCGGCTCCCCGCGGCCCGCTGGTCAAGGCCTCCTAAGCGCAAGGCCTCTTAAAGGGAAGATATCGAGAATAGCAAAGCCGGCGGGTCGCAAGACCGCCGGCTTTTCAACGCGCCACGGGCAGCAGCCGACGATCGCGTCTCACTCGCCTTTGAGGCGCTGGTTCTCCTGGACCTGCACGCGCTCGGCGCCTCTGCCGCCTCGGGAAGATAATCTCAACATGCTGAGCGCGGCCCCGAGCAGGGCAAAGCCGACACCGGTCAATAGCGAGATCCGCGTGCCCTGCACCGGATAACGTGCCAGCAGCAGCGCCACCAGCGCAGCGCCGATCGTCTGTCCGAGAAGCCGTGCCGTCCCCAGCATGCCGCTTGCGCCACCCGAGCGCTCGCGCGGCGCGGCGGCGATCATGGTGCGGTTGTTGGGGGTTTGAAACAAGCCAAAGCCCGCGCCCGCTAGCGCCATCCGCCATATCACATCGAAAATGGTGGGGTCGGCCGGCAACAGCGCCAGAGACGCAAGTCCCGCCGCGAACAGCAGCAGCCCGGCGCCGCCCAGCAGGCCGGCCGGGTAGCGTTCGACCAGTCGACCGGCCACCACCGCCGTACATGCAACCGCGATCGGCCACGGCGTGATCAGGAGGCCGATCTGCACCGCCGAATATCCGAAATGGCTCTCAAGGTAAAAAGGCATCGCGACGAACGCCAGCATCTGACCGCAAAACGAGGCGATCGAGGTGCCGATCGACAGCGCGAAGATCGGAATCCGCAACAGATCGACCGGCAACAGCGGCGAGGCAAGGTGCGTCTGCCGGTTGACCAGTAGAACGCAGGCGATCGCGGCGACGGCGAATTCCGACAGCCAGAGATACAGCGCCTCGCCATGGCCGGCGCTATCGATCGCGGCGATGCCGAGGCCGAAGGTGAGGGCGCTCAGGCCTGCGCTTTGCCAGTCAAACGCGTGACTGGCCGGCCCGATATGGGGCAGGAAACGCCAGCCCACGGCCAACGTCACTATTCCGAGCGGAATGTTGATGGCGAACAGATACGGCCATGTTCCAACCGCCAGAATGACCGCGGCGATCGTGGGACCGAGCGCCGCCGAGATCGCTACGACCAAGGCGTTGAAGCCGATGCCGCGGCCAAGCAGGGCGCGCGGATAGGTATAGCGGACCAGCGCCGCGTTCACGCTCATGATGCCCGCGGCGCCAAATCCTTGCGCGATCCGTGCTGCGGTTAGCAGGGGCAGCGTGTTCGCCAGCGTGCAAAACAGCGAGGCCAGCGTGAAGAGCAGCAGTCCCGCCAGATAGACGCGGCGATAGCCGATGATTTCGCCCAGCGATGCCAGCGGGAGCAGCGAAATCGTGATCGCGAGCTGATAGCCGTTGACGATCCAGACCGAAAACGCAGGGCTTGCGTCAAGCGCCTTGGCAATGGTGGGCAGAGCAACGTTGGCGATGGCACCGTCCACAACGGCCATCACGAGACCCAGCGCGATCGTGAGGATCGCCCAATTGCGCTGCGGCAGCGGCAGGCCGTCGGCGTGCTCGATCATGGTGGACGACATGTAAAGCGAATGCCTTGCGTTCCGACACCGAATGGCATCCTAGATTGGCCGGCATTTTGCAACCCTCGGCGTATCGCGCCGGCAGGTGTCGGGAACGCAGCGCGCTTTCAGCGCATGGTTTCAGCGTTTATCCAACAGCTCATTGATGCGGCGCTGTAGCTGCTGCTTTTTCACTTCGCTTTGTCGCAGCCGCTCGTCCAGATCGGAGACCGGCAGGGCGGAGGGCGTGTCCGAAAAGGCCACGCCGACGAAATTGTCACGCCACCAGATAACCTTGGCGAGGAAGGAACGGCCTTTCTGCGCGATGGTCAGCGATATCTGTTCCTTGGAAAGCCTGACGGCATCCCTGAACTCGATCCTGGCGCCCTTTTTGGAGATATTGCGCACCACGCAATCCTTGGCCGCGCCGGTGTCGCCGATCTCGGCAATGCCGCCATAGGTCACCTTGTCACGCGCAGTCTGGCGTCGTTCCATCGATCATACTCCGTTACTGCGCACGAACTTACGCAGCTTCAATTCCGGCGAAAGGGAGCGGTCGGCAAAATACGGCGTTAACGTAAACCGTTCACGGCGCTAATCGGACGCATTTGGGGGCTCCGGAGGTTCGGATAGGCTCATATTGCGGATGCCGCCATGTCCTGAACTCCCATATGGGCGCCATCATTGCGAATTAGCTAGTTGCGGTTTTCGCGGGAATAAGCAGGTCCGATCCAACATGGCGCTGCCAACGGCGATGCGACTGCGAACGGTGCTTGGCGCTACGGTCATGACGCTGGCGCTGCCGCTGGCAAGTGCACCCGCCGCAGACGATCCCCCGCCTGCGATGACCAATGTGGCCCGCCCTAGCGTCGAGGAACTGGCGACCCAGGGCACGCCGCAAAAGCCTACGGAAACCGCCGGGGACAGCGACACCCGCGAGGCCATGTGCCTGATGATCGAATTGGCGGCCAAGTCACAGAACCTGCCGGTCGAGTTTTTCGCACGCGTCATCTGGCAGGAGAGCCGTTTTCAGTCCGATGCCGTCGGCCCGGTCACGCGCAACGGCCAGCGCGCCCAGGGCATCGCGCAATTCATGCCGGGGACCGCAAGCGAACGCCGGCTCCTCGATCCCTTCGATCCGGTGCAGGCGCTGCCGAAATCCGCCGAATTCCTGAACGAATTGCGCGGGCAATTCGGCAATCTCGGACTTGCCGCCGCCGCATACAATGCCGGACCGCGCCGGGTGCAGGAATGGCTGGCCGGAACGGGCCCGATGCCGCAGGAGACGCGCAACTACGTCGTCGCCATCACCGGCTCGACGGTCGATGACTGGGCTGCGGCTGCCAGGAGCGGCAAGACGCCGGACGACGGAAAGGTCACGCCGAGCCTGGGCTGTCGCGAATTGATGGCGCTGTTGCGACGCGCGCCTAACCCCTTTGTCACCCAGTTGGAAGTGCATGTGAAGCTCGGGGCTGAGAAGCCGTGGGGCGTGCAGCTCGCGGCAGGCTTCAATCGGGACAAGGCGCTGGCGATGTATGCCCGCGCGATCAAACGGCTGAGCCCCGTGATCGGCGATCAGGACCCCAGCCTGTTGAGCTCGATGATGCGCAACCGCGGCACTCGCCCGTTTTACCAGGTTCGGATCGGCGCCGACACGCGCGTGGCGGCGGACGATCTTTGCAATCGTATCCGCCGGGCCGGGGGCGCCTGCTTCGTGCTGCGGAACATGTATCTCCGGGGCTGACCACGATATCCGCATAGCGGCCCTGAACGGCGCTTCGCTTGACGCGCCGTGGTTTCGTCCGCGTTATGCGGCGCGGCAATCGCTGTTATCAACCGATCTGGACGCTCGTGTCGTTACCTCCGCTCGATTCATCTCAATGGCACAGCTCCTTGCGCGCATTCCTGTGGGGAATGCGCTCGATTGCCGCGACCGTGCTGACGCTCGTGTTGTTTGCGACCTATCTCGGCATCGGCGCGCTCGCGCATGACACGCATTTCAGTCTGGCCTGGGCGCTGGCGTCGACAGCCTTTGTCTGGGCCGGGCCGGCGCAGATCATCCTGATTTCGACGCTCGGCTCCGGGGCGACGGTCGTGCAGGCGGCAATTGCTGTCACCGTCAGCGCCATCCGGCTGTTTCCGATGGTGGTATCGGTGATGCCGCTGATGCGCACGCCGCAAACCAAGCGGCGCCATTTGATACTGGTGGCCCATCTCACCGCGGTTACCCTTTGGGTCGAATGTTTTTGCTTCCTGCCGCAGGTGCCGCGCGAACGGCGGATTGCCTTCATCCAGGGGCTTGGCATCGGCTTGGTCTGCGTATGCCTGGTCGCGACCACGATCGGGTATTTCCTGGCCGCCAGCCTATCGCCAACCTTCGCGGCGGCAATCCTGATGCTAACGCCGCTGGCATTCCTGTTCTCCACCGCCCGCAATTGCCGTGAGGTCGCCGACGCCGTCGCGCTGGTGCTGGGGCTGTTGCTGTTTCCGCTGGCGGCGTGGCTGAACAGCGGCATCGATATCCTGATCAGCGGCGTATCGGCGGGCACCATCGCTTACGGCGTTCACTGCTGGCGGGCGCGCGCATGAGCAGCTTCATCGGCGACTGGCACGCCTTGCTGATCCTGCTGGTCGCGGGTGTCATCCCCAACCAGATCTGGCGCATGCTCGGGCTTTGGCTCGGCGGCGGTATCGACGAAGGATCGGAGTTGTTGGTCTGGGTGAGGGCGGTGGCAACCGCGATCCTGGCCGGCGTCATCGCGGAGATCCTGTTCCAGCCTCCCGGCGCCTTGGCCAGCGTGCCGGGATGGTTGCGCTACACAGCAGTCGCACTCGGCTTTGCCGCTTTTTGGCTGTCGCGCCGCTCGACCTTCGCCGGTGTTATTTGTGGCGAGATCGTGATGCTGGCCGGCCAATGGTGGCTGGGCGCAATTTAGCCCAGCTTGCCCGTCGGCTTGCGGGTGATCGAGGGTCGGCTAGAGCATGATCCGGTTTTCCGAAAAGATCATGCTCAAACAAAGAGATGAGATCATGATCCGACTCCGTCTAATCGGATCATGATCTAGTGTTGATACACGTCTCCGCAAAAACATGCCCGCGAGAGAGCTTGCAGCGGCTTGCAACATCCGGCGTGAGCGCGTGTTTGCCTGGGAGCGTGCCAAATACATTTTGCCGCAGAATTTTGCGAGGATATCGGCAGCGCTCGGCATTTCCAGCAAGAGGTTGGAGGCGCTCAACACGCCTCGCCCGAAAGGATCAGCAGTGTCGCAATTCCGCCAATCGGTCGCCTTGTCAGAGCTGGAGCCCGTTACATCCGTGCGACCGGAGCCCGGCCACGACCGCCGTGAAGCCCAACTGGAATTGCCGGGCTCACCTAACACAAGAGGCGGACGTGATCGACGATGAGTTGAATGAGCTGAAGAAGGGCGACCGCGTCACTGTCGTGATCGCGCCGAGACGGCAGCGCGACTAGCGATCATGCACGGCGAAATCATCGGCGAAAGCAGGACAAGCAACGCCTGGATCGTCAAGCGCGACGACGTCAAGGTGCCGGTCGCCTACGACAAAAGCGTCTGCCAAGCGGAGCAGCACGATGGCCGAGTTGTCGTTTCGTGATCGCGTCGAGCTGAAAATCAGGCTGACCGGGCGGTTCGTCATCTGCGTACTCGACGATGAGGGTGGGCCATCGTTCACCTACACCATTGGCAACATCCGCCATTTGATCGGAGCGGAGCCGATGCCGGAATTGCTGATCATCGGGACGGCGGAAGGTCAGATCCTTTGTAACAAATCGTTCGCCGATCCTACACAAAACTGAAGACGTGATGTTGCCTAGCGCTGGTTAGTGGCGTGTGCCGCTCTTTCCGGCCAAAAAAGGTAACATGCAATGAAAACGACTGTAAGGCAGGGGCTGCGATCGGCAGCAACTGTATCGATGATCGCGCTGATGTTCGCGCAACCCGCGCTAGCGCAGGCACAATCTCAAAATGCAAAAGCTATTCCGACAGAAACGCCGATCAAGCACTTGATCTTCATTGTCGGCGAAAACCGCAGTTTCGATAACGTCTTTGCGACATACAAGCCGAAGCATGGACAGCAGATATGGAATCTGCTGTCGCAGGGCATCGTGAATGAAGATGGGACGGCGGGGCCGAACTTTGCGAAGCATTTGCAGAACGAAATTACTGCGAGCACTGGCCGCTATGAGATGGCTCCGCGAAACAAGAAGCCATACAAGGAGCTGCCCGTCCCAACGCTGAATAACGCCGATTCTCCGGCTGTTGGGCTCGCATTTGGAATTGTGAACGCAGACGGCACACCAACCGCGCTGTTCCCGAAAGGCGATCCGACCCTTTCGCCTCGCGCCCAAATTTTGCTTGCGACTGGTGGAGCCCCTGCGTCGAGTGGTACAGATACCCGTGTCGTTGGCGCGGCGCACTTGCCGCCGGGACCGTTCCAACAGACTGGGCCGAACTTGCCCTTCGACTCGTATGAGGGCGATACGATCCATCAGATGTTTCAGATGTGGCAGCAGAACGACTGTAGCATGCAACATGCTACTCAGCAGAATCCGACCGGCTGTCTGCATGATCTCTATCCCGCCGTTGCAACGACGTACGCAACGTCTCCTAGTCAAGTTGCGGGGGATGGCAGTCAAGACATGGCGTTTAACAATGTGAACATCGGGGATGCGCCGTACTTCAAGGCGCTAGCCGACGAATACGAGATTTCAGACAACTTTCATCAGTCGATCAATGGAGGATCGGTACCGGGAGCGATCGCAATCGCTTATGGGGATAACGCTTTCTACAGCGACGGTAACGGTAACCCAGTTGTGCCGCCCGATGCGATCATGAATCCTGATCCAATGCCCGGCACGATCAACACCTATAAGACGGTCGGAAATTGGGTGAAATGCGGTGATCTGACCCAGCCGGGAGTTGCTGAAATCCAGTCTTATCTAGCGTCGCTGCCCTACTTCGCTAGTTCGGGCTGCGAACTCAATAAGTATTATATGACGCGCAACGTCGATCCGGCGTATGATTCCGCAGGACATTTAGCTAAACCGTCCGCATCGGTGATGCCGCCCTTGACGCAGCGCCATATTGGCGATCTGCTGTCCCAAGCTAACGTATCTTGGGCTTGGTACGCTGGTGGGTGGGATTCATCTGTATTGGTGGCCAATGGCGCGAGCGATATCTTCAACGAGATATCGGCTGCTGGCTATTCGGGTCAGACGAATCCATTCAACTTCTCGAAGTCCATTATGTCCGATCCGGCGCAGCGTGCAGCGCACATCAAGGACGTAACAGATAACCTGTTTGACGATATCGCAAACGATACACTGCCATCGGTTGCGTTCGTGAAGCCGGATGGAGCGGTGGATGGACATCCGGGTACAGGCAAGGTGAGCCTCTTTGAGGCTTTCGTCTTTAATCTGATCGCTCGCGTTAAAGCCAACCCGAAGCTATTTGCTGAGACGGCAATCGTCATCTCCGAGGACGAGAGCGGCGGCTTGTACGACAGTGGTTTCATTCAGCCAATCGACTTCTTCGGCGACGGCCCGCGCATGTTGATGATTCTGGTCTCGCCCTATTCGACCGGCGGCAAGGTCTCGCATACCTACAACGACCAAGCCTCGGTCTTGAAGTTCATTGAGCGGAACTGGCATCTGGGCAAGATATCCAACCGCAGCCGGGATAACCTGCCCAACCCGATCATGGAGAAAAAGAACTTATTGGTGCCGACAAACATGCCCGCGATCGGCGATCTGTTCGATATGTTCGACTTCGGCAAGCGAGGCGATAACGGCCATCATAATGGCGACAAGAACCATGACGGCGCTCATGACACCGGCGAGCACAATGGCGACTGATATGGCTTTTACGTAAGCAGCCTGCCAAACCGAAAAGCCCGGAGATCGCATCTCTGGGCTTTTTTCACGGGTCGGAACGTCGGGCCGGTCGCTGCCTCTACTTGAGGCGGCGTTTTAGGCGCGCGCCGCCGCCTCCACTGTCATCCCCATGAGACCGTCGTAACCGGGGGATCTTCCCACACATCATCCGAAGGGTGCGGAGGGGGCGCAGGGCCTCCGTCGGCCCTTGTAAGGCCATTTCAGGGGTGGGGGGAGGTTCCAAATTAATCGGGTTCCATGAGTTCCGCGCAGCGGCGTACGAAAGTTCCAAACAGCTCAGAGTAGAGATCATGGAGCTAGGAGAATATTTTTCTCCTTTGTCCGGTTCCGCCATTTACAACCCAGCCGGTCATCCTATGCTCCGCCGATCACCGGAGCCTCATCCGCGCTAAGGCAAGCCGCAGCCGCCGCTCAAGCCTTTTCACCAACCGGGACGATGCGCGCGGTCCTGAAGCCGCCGGTCGATCTCGACGCCTTGGAGCGCGAGGTTTTTCGCCGACATCGTTTGCGGCGTCGAGGCGGACTATTTCCTGCCCGGCGACACCGCGTTGATCGCTCACCTCGCAAGGGACATCGTTTTGGCGCGGACCGCTTTCGGTGAGATGCGTGCGGCCGGCTATGTCAGCGATGGCAAGGTCAGCCCGTGGTTTGTGATCCTGCAGCATGCGAGCAAGGAAGTCCGAGCGACGAGCAGGATGCTTTCTCTTTCTCCAGCCTCGTACCGGGCGCAGCCAAAGCCTGACGATCTGGAGGTGAGTTGCTACGAAAAGATGAGTTTGCTGGAGAGTCGCGCCGATGACGGACCCAACGGACACCGAAGCTGAAAGCTGTCGCCCACCGACCTCGGCTTTCCGGTGTTCCGTCCGCGCAGTGCGGCAGCGATCAAGGAGTTCATTGACGCCGACCGCGCGCGATGGTCGAACGTGGTCAAGACGCAGAACATCTCATTGGATTGAAAAATGGTTCGAGAGAGTGAACTTCGCGACGGTGAGGTTGCCGTCGAGACGCCGGCGGCGCGGGATTGCGGTCTCGTCTTCATCGGTCGCATTCGCACGCCATGGACCTCGCGGCTGGAGACGCCGCGGCAGGGGCGGCATGACGGCCCGGTGTGCCGGCTCGAGATCTTCGAGCCATGGGTGCCGGCTTTGAAGGGCGTCGATTTCTACTCGAACCTCGAAGTGATCTATTGGCTGCATCTGTCGCGCCGCGATCTGGTGCTGCAAAGCCCGAAAAACAACAAAAAGACCCGCGGCACATTCTCGCTGCGCTCGCCGGTGCGGCCCAATCCGATCGCGACCTCGATCGTCAAGCTGGTCGGCATCGAAGGTAGCACGGTCCTGGTGCGCGGGCTCGATTGCCTCGATGAGACGCCGCTGCTCGACCTCAAGCCCGACCGCTGCGAATTCACCCCGCTGGCACCGCCGCAGGCCGGTGATTTCGAGATGGAGTGAAGGGGGCAGGTCATGATCCGGATAAGTGAACACCGGTCTTCCCTCAACGCGACACGTTTTGCGATCGTGCCTCAATAATAAGGTAGAGCGGAATTGCGAATCGAAGAACAGCCATTACGACGCGGGCCATGACATGCTCGCGGCGCGGGCCGCCCCTCACCCTCGGTCGATGCTCAAGGGTCCTGCGCCTCGCGCGAGGACGAAGAGGACACCGCCAACGAGCCCGATGTCCTTCCAGAAATGGATGAATTGAGCCCAGCGTGCGGTGGCGTCGTCGGTGATCGACCAGTAGGGGTGACCGATCGCCGCGGCACAGAGATTAAAGAGCACCAGGAGCAGGGCGAACTCGCGGGTGCGGAAGCCGAGAACCAGCGCAACTCCGCTCGCGACCTCGATGGTCGCCGCAAGCATCGCCCAAACATCCACCGAACCAGGGAGGCTTGCCATGAAATGAGTAAGCAGTGTCAGGTCTCGCCAGTGATTGACGCCCGACGCCAGATAAAGGGATCCGATACAGACTCGGCCCAGCAACAGGATAAGCGGCTCGCTGCGTAGAACCAGGGAATCAATAACCCGCAACGACATGACGCTCATCCCAAACTTATTCGCGTTTTAGTGCACGGGTTCCTCGGAGATTCCTAGTTGCCTCCACACCCGCCCGGATCAACATCTGTTGATGCAGAGATTCTCGCGCCTTAACTTGGCTTCTTCAGGCTGGGCTTCATGGCGCAACGCAAGAAAAGCGCGATCGGTCCTAAAGCATGATCCGGAAAACTGGACACCGGTTTCCCCCGCGACAAACGCAAAGCGTTTGCGCGGAGATCATGCCAAAATAATAAGAATGGCGGTTCGGAATCCGTTTTAGGCCGTCGTGCGAGCGCTGGCGAAGCGAGCCAGAGTAACAACTGGATTGCTTCGTCGCTCGCAAGGACGATTGCCACACGAGCGTGGCCTAGGTCTCGGCTATTTCGATCCTCGCAAGGCCCAGCGCACCAGGGCCCATGCGCTGCTCCCGGTTGCCATTCCCAGCACATAGACGATCACGACAAGCACCGCGAGCGGTGCGGTGATCCGGAAGCCCAGGAAGGACACCGTGACGGGACCGAGATTTTGCCACGCAAAGATCAGGGTCACCGCGGCGAGGACGATAATCACGGCCGTATTAAACCAACGCATGTTCAGCACCGGTTTTGGTTCGCGATGCGAAGGAGCTTACCCGTCCTTCAGCGCCGCGACCAGCCTGGCAGCGTGGTCTTCCAGCACTTTCGCGTCTTCCTTGCGGCTCGCCGGTGGTAATAGCGCAACCCCTTCATGGCGCGGCATGACATGCATGTGCAGGTGATAGACCACCTGTCCGGCGGCGGGCTCGCTGAATTGTTGGATAGTAATGCCATCGGCTTTGAAGGCTTTCATCGCCGCGCGGGCGATCGTGCGGGTGCCGCGCGCGACGTGGGCAAAGTCCTCCGGCGTGATGTCGAGGATGTTGCGGGCAGGCGCTTTCGGTATCACGAGCGTATGTCCTGCAGACCGCGGCATGATGTCGAGAAAGGCCAGCACATGGTCGTTCTCGTAAACCTTGTAGCAGGGGAATTCGCCACGCAGGATCTTGGCGAAAATGTTGTTAGTATCATACGCAGTCATGACGTCTCTCCGAATCCGGGCGCACTGTCACCGTCCCGTACCAAACGGTCAAGACAGGTCCTCGGCGGTTTTGCGGAACGGCCCGGCCTCGGTGAGTTCGCGGCCGACGTCGGCCACATAGGCGCGTTCACGTTTGAGATAGTCGGCAATGGCGTGGCGTAGGCCGGGGTCGGCGATATAATGCGCGGAATAGGTCGTTTGTGGCAGGTATCCGCGCGCGATCTTGTGCTCGCCTTGCGCACCCGCCTCGACAGTCTTCAGGCCGCGTTGAATCGCGAAATCGATCGCCTGATAATAGCAGACCTCGAAATGCAGGAACGGATGGTGTTCGATCGCGCCCCAGTTGCGGCCGAACAGGGTGTCGGATCCGATGAAATTGATCGCGCCCGCGATCCAGCGGTTGTTGCGCCGGGCCATCACCAGCAGCACGTCCTTGCTCATGCTGGCGCCGATCAGTGAGAAGAACGCGCGGGTGAGATAGGGACGGCCCCATTTCCGCGAACCGGTCTCCATGTAAAATTCGAAGAACGCGTCCCACGCATCCTCGGTGATATCGCTGCCGGTGAGCGCGTGTATCGTGATGCCGGCGGCGAGCGCCTCGCGCCGTTCGCGCTTGATCGCCTTGCGGTGGCGCGAATTCAGCGTGCCGAGAAAATCCTCGAAGCTGCCATAGCCCTGGTTCTGCCAATGAAACTGCTGGTCGGTACGCCGCAGGAATTCATGCTCGGCCAGAAACTTCTGTTCGGTCTCGCGTGCAAACGTGACATGGACCGATGAGGCGTTGGTGGCTTCGCACAACGCCACCAAACCGCTTGCAAGCGCGTTAGCGATGGCGTCGCTGTCGACACCGTTTCGGATCAAGAGTCGCGGGCCGGTTGCCGGGGTGAAGGGAACCGACGCCTGCAGCTTGGGATAATAGCGCCCGCCGGCGCGCTCATAGGCATCGGCCCAGCCGCGATCGAAGACGTATTCGCCCTGCGAGTGCGATTTCAGGTAACACGGCACGATGCCCGCGATGGTGCCGTCGAGCCGGGCAATGAGGTGTCGCGGCCCCCAGCCGGTTCGGGCGCAGGCCGATCCTGATTCTTCCACGGCCGCGAAAAAGGCATGTGAAACAAACGGGTTATAGCCGGGTTTTACGCTGGCACAGGAGCCGGCTGCCGCCAGCGTGTCGAAACCATCAAGGCCAAGCTGGCTCGCGCCCGGATTGGCGCAGGCATCCCAGTCCGCAGCCGGAATCTGGCTGACCGACGATACGGCTTCGAGGGATAGTTTGGATGACGCCATCGACGACTTGGACCGGTCTCTCGTCACGATAGGCCATCTCGCGTCGTGACCAACCTACCCAAGATCGTGCATCCCGTGCATGAGTTCAAGGGTCGGGGAGTTGGATCAGGTTCCCGGCGTAAAGCCTTCGAAAATCATCTGATCCGCATACCGGGCCGCGCGTTCGCGCTGTTCGGATGTGCGCACGGTCCAGGTCAGGAGCGGAAGACCGAAAACGTTGCGCGCAATCCAGGGCGCCGCTGCCGGCAGGTCATTGACCCAATAGGCCACGAACTGCGGCCGCGTCGCGAAGGCGTGGCGTAGATGCGTCATGTTGCGGCGCTGGGCCAGTGACGCCTGCGGCCATTCGGCTTCCGTATAGCGGCGTTCGGCCGTGATTCCGCGGGGAAGCGCCGGCATCAGCTCGCGCAACGCCAGCACCTGATCCGGATCGAATGACATGCCCGCAACAGGGCCTTGATAGGCGCTGAGAACCTCCGCCATCCGCCGCACCAGCGTGCGGTCGCCGTCGAAATGGCTTTTAACTTCGAGAACCAGCGGCGTGCGGCCGGCGACCAGCGCGCAGAGATCACCGAGCGACATCATCCGCTCGGCGGTATCCTTGAAAGGGACCGCCTTGAGCGCGGCGGCGGTCAGGCTGCGCAGAGCGCCGGAGCCTTCGGTGAGGCGGCCGACGGCGTCGTCATGGTGCACCATGGCTTCGCCGTCGGCGCTGAGCTGCAGGTCGACTTCGATGCCGAAATTTCCGGCGATCGCCGCCCTGACCGCGCCGGGCATGTTCTCAACGATGCCGCGCGCGCGGTCGTGCAGGCCGCGATGGGCCACCGGCCGCGCCGTCAGCCAATTGGGCGCGCGCACCGCTGCGTCCTTATGAGACCTCGAAGATTCCCTCGACCTCGACCGCCGCGTCCGCGGGGAGCGAGGCGACGCCGACGGTGGTGCGGGCGTGACGGCCCTTGTCGCCGAAGGCCGCGACCATCAGGTCGGAAGCCCCGTTCAGCACCTTCGGCCCGTCGAGAAAGTCGGGCGCGGAATTGACGAAGCCGCCCAGCCGAACTACGCGAACCACCTTGTCGAGGTCGCCGAGCGCAGCCTTGACCTGCGCCAGCAGGTTGATCGCGCAGCCGCGGGCCGCCGCGTTGCCTTGTTCCACGGTAACGCCCGCGCCGAGCTTGCCCTTGGCGATCAGCTTGCCCTGGGGGTCGATGCAGACCTGGCCGGATACGATCAGAAGATTTCCGGTGCGTACAAAACCAACGTAATTGGCAATCGGACTTGCGGGCTGATGCAAAACCACGCCCTGTGCCGCAAGCTTCTGTTCGACCGTACCCGCCATTTTTCGTCCCCGTTTGATGTGGTTGGCACCCGATCTACCAATCGGGTGCGCTTGTTTCGCCTATCGCGCAACGACATGCAAGCGAGCGCCCTATAGCGCGCGCGCCCGTTCCCCAACGGAATCCGCACAAAACAATGTCGAAAAACCGCGCGGGGCGGTGGCCACGCGTACTTTTTCGTGAGGCGGCCCTAGTTGCGGCGCAATGGGACGGTCACTAATCTGACAAATCCCAACCGAGAAAGAGCCATGGCCAGCCCGCTCCATCTGCCCCGTAATGCCCGATCGTTGACGCTTATGCTTGCCGCCGTCGCGCTTGGCTCGGGTTTTTCCAGCGGCCGGGCCGATGCCGCGGGCCCGCCATTCCTGGCCCACCAGGCCCTTTATGACCTCAGCCTGGTCAAGTCGCGCGGCTCCAGTTCGATCAACAGCGCGCGCGGGCGCATTCTCTACAATTTCTCCGGCAATGCCTGCGAGGGTTACACGTCCGAGTTCAGGCAGGTCTCGGAGCTGGAGAGCAGTGAGGACAAGGTGACGCTCAGCGATCTGCGCTCCACATCCTGGGAGGACGGCGCGGGCAAGAGCTACCGGTTCAAGATCGACTCGCGCATGAACGATTCCGACTCCAACCCGGTCGACGGGGTCGCCGAGCGGATCGGTGACCACGTTACGGTTAAATTGAAGCAGCCCGAGGCCAAGACGTTCACGCTCGACGGCAGCACGGTATTTCCGACCCAGCAGATCCAGCGCATTGTCGAGGCAGCGCGCGCCGGCAAATCCTTGCTCGAACTCACGGTGTATGACGGGTCCGACAATGGCGAGAAGCTCTACAACACCCTTACGGTGATCGGGCAGCCGATCCGCGGCGAGGGCAGCGTCGCCACGCCAGATCCGTCCACCGCGAGCGATGCCATGAAATCACTGACGCGGTGGCCGGTCACGGTCAGCTATTTCGATCACGGTGCCAAGCCCACCGACGGCGAGCAGACGCCGGTCTATGCGATGTCGTTCGAACTGTACGAGAACGGCGTCTCGCGCGCGCTGGTGCTCGACTACAATGATTTCGTGATTTCCGGCGCGATGGGCAAATTCGACGTCAAGGATTCCAAGCCGTGTAAGTGACGGCTCTGCCGTCATTCCGGGGCGGTGCGAAGCACCGAACTACGATGTGCAATTGCACATCGGAGAATCTCGAGATTCCGGGTCTGGTCCTTCGGACCATCCCGGAATGACGGTGTCCGAATTGCCCTTGCCTGCCAGGATAGCAACAGCTCATTCTTGCGCCTTCTCCGGCCCCTCATAGGCTATGCCCCGGATCACCGCCGCGCTGCCGAACTTTTTGCGCAGGTCGTCGATCGCGCGTTCGGCGTGGGCCGAGCGGCGGTCGAGCATGTCGGTGTCGTCGGCGGCCGAGCCCGCCCGCAGCGCGCTGACGCCGGCTCCCATCAGCCGGAACGCGGTGCCGTCGATTTCCTTTGCCAGCATTTCCCGCGATACCGCGAAGATTTTCGTCGCCAGTTGGGTGGGGGCGTGAATCGATTGCGAGCGGGTGCGCTGCCTGAAGTCGGCGGTCTTTAGTTTCAGCGTGATGGTCAAGCCTGCCAGTTCGCTGCTCTTGAGGCGCGACGATACCTTTTCCGACAGCCGCCACAGGGTTTTTTCAAGGGTTGCGAAATCGCGGATGTCGGTCTCGAACGTGGTCTCGCTGGATATGGTCTTGGCGCCGCGATCGGGCACCACGCGGCGATCGTCGATGCCGCGCGCCAGCCGCCACAGCCGCCGGCCTTCGGTGGGAAATTGCCTCATCATCTCGATTTCATCGGCGCGCTGCAGGTCGGCGATGGTGCGGAAACCGCGCTGCGAAAGCCGCTCTTGGGTCGCCGGCCCGACGCCGAAGATGAAGCCGACCGGTCGGTCGGCCAGCATAGTCCGCGCTTCCTCCTGGTCGAGCGCGGCAAAGCCGCGCGGCTTGTCGAGGTCGGAGGCGATCTTGGCCAGGAACTTGTTGCAGGACAGGCCGACCGAAACCGTGATGCCGATGTCGCGCTCGACCTCGCGGGCAAAGCGCGCCAGAACCTTGGCGGGGATCATGCCGTGAACGCGCTGGGTGCCGGCAAGGTCCAGAAACGCCTCGTCGATCGAGAGCGGCTCGACCAGCGGCGTCAGCGCCGTCATGGCCTGACGCACCTCGCGTCCGACCCTGACGTATTTGGCCATGTCGGGCCGGATCACGACCGCGCCCGGACACAGCGCAAGCGCTTTGAACATCGGCATGGCCGAGCGCACGCCGAAGGTTCGGGAGATATAGCACGCCGCCGAAACCACGCCGCGCTTGCCGCCGCCGATGATGACCGGCTTGTCGGCAAGTTCGGGGTTATCGCGTTTCTCGACGGTCGCGTAGAACGCGTCGCAGTCGATATGGGCGAGCGTCAGTGAGGACAGCGCGCGGTGACGAACCAGGCGGGGCGAGCCGCATTCGCTGCACCGTCGGGCGTTCAGATCGAGATCGACGAGGCAATCCCGACAAAAACAGGTCGCGCTCGGGCCGCCGGGCACTGGCGCGGCGGCGCTCACGGCACGTCACGCTCCCATTGCGGATCGTTCAGCGCCTGATGGGCGGCGGCAATGTTGGTCGGGTGGAGTTGGGAGGCTGCCGCGAAGGCTTTCACGGTTGCGTCATCACGCATGACGAAATCGAGCACATGGGCGAGGAACCGCGGGTCCGAGGCGGCCGTGCGCAACGTTTCCGGACCGATCCCACTCTCAGCCAGAAACAGGCCGAGGCGCTCGGGATCGCCGGCGACAAAGGAAAGCGCCTGAATCGCAACGATTTCAGCTACTTCCCTGGGGTTATGAGCGGGCTTCTTCAACGGACCTATTTGCCTTTCCGTAACTTATGGTCTCTATTTTCAAACCATCATGCCCGAGTCTGTCGAACGCCGACAAGGCGGTGCAAATTGCTTCGCACAAACAAATCACTTGGATTTAACGGGTTAGAACGAATCTGGCGCTAGTTTAATTTCACTTTTTGACACAGCTTGGCGCTGCGCATGCCGGGCCTGCTTATTGGGGATTGGAGGGACGGATGGCAAAAACCGTCCTGATCGTGGAGGACAACGAGCTTAATATGAAGCTCTTTCGCGATCTGTTGGAAGCGCATGGCTACCAGACCTCCGGAACCAGCAACGGTTTCGAAGCGCTCGATCTTGTTCGCACGCTTCGCCCCGATCTTATTCTCATGGATATTCAGCTGCCGCAGGTCTCCGGTCTCGAAGTCACCAAATGGATCAAGGACGACCCGGAACTGCGCGCCATCCCGGTGGTTGCAGTCACCGCATTTGCGATGAAGGGCGACGAAGAGCGCATTCGCGAGGGCGGTTGCGAGGCATATCTGTCGAAGCCGATTTCAGTCGGAAAGTTTATTGAGACCGTTCGACGGTTTGTGGGGTAGGGGGAGTTTTCGATGTCCGCGCGTATTCTGGTCGTCGATGACATTCCGGCTAACGTCAAGCTGTTGGAGGCGCGGCTGTCGGCCGAGTATTTCGACGTTCTGACCGCGTCCAACGGCGCCGAGGCGCTTGCGATCTGCGCGCGTGCCGAATGCGATATCATCCTGCTCGACGTCATGATGCCGGATATCGACGGCTTCGAGGTCTGCCGGCGCCTGAAATCCAATCCGGCCACGCATTTCATCCCGGTTGTCATCGTCACGGCATTGGACAGCCCGGCCGACCGCGTGCGCGGTCTTGAGGCCGGTGCCGACGATTTCCTGACCAAGCCGGTGTCCGACGTGGTGCTGATCGCGCGGGTGCGGTCGCTGACGCGGCTGAAGATGATGACCGACGAGTTGCGCATGCGCGCCATCACCTCGCTCGAGATCGGCGTGCAGGCGCCGGAGCGCAGCGCGGTGGCCGACACCGGGAAGGGCGGCCGCATCCTGCTGGTCGACGACCGGGCGTCGTCCTACGAGCGGTTGGCGCCGGTCCTGAGTGCCGAACACACCGTCGATGTCGAAACCAACCCGACGGAAGCACTGTTTCATGCCGCCGAGGGCAATTATGATCTTCTGATCGTCTCGCTCGGCCTTGAGAATTTCGACGGGCTGCGGCTGTGCAGCCAGGCGCGCTCGCTGGAGCGGACCCGCCAGGTCCCCATCCTTGCCATTGCCGACGCCGACAACAACGCGCGGCTGCTTCGCGGCCTCGAGATCGGCGTCAACGATTATCTGCTGCGCCCGGTCGACAAGAACGAACTGCTGGCGCGGGCGCGCACCCAGATCCGCAAGCGCCGCTATACCGACCATCTGCGCGACAATGTGCAGAACTCGATCGAGATGGCGATCACCGACGCGCTGACCGGCCTGCACAATCGCCGCTACATGGAGAGCCATCTGGCGACGCTGGCCGAGCAGGCCGCAATCCGGGGCAAGCCGCTGGCCTTGATGATTCTCGACATCGATTTCTTCAAATCGATCAACGACAGTCACGGTCACGATGCCGGAGACGACGTGTTGCGCGAATTTGCGGTCCGGATACGCAAGTCGATCCGCGGCATCGATCTCGCCTGCCGCTATGGCGGCGAGGAATTCGTCATCGTGATGCCGGAGACCGACCTGCACGTCGCGGGCATGGTCGCTGAACGGTTACGACGCTCGATCGCTGCCGAGCCCTTTGCGATCAACAAGGGCGCCAAGCGCATCGCGGTCACGATCTCGATCGGGTTGGCGACGCTGGAGGTCAAGGGTGAGGCCGTCGCCGACGTGCTCAAGCGCGCCGATACCGCGCTCTACCGCGCCAAGCATGACGGCCGAAACCGCGTCGTGTCCGCCGCGGCGTGAGTTCGTCGCGTCATATCCCACATGCTTTCGCAATGCCAAGCGCCCGCTTTCGCGGGAGCCATGCAATTGTTTCAAGTCGCCTTTAAAGCCGGCGTTGCTTTGCGTTTCTTCATAACATGCCGCGGCTTTTTCGCAGCCGCGGCTTCGCCAGCCTTGATTCCTGCATTCGCGAGCAGCACGCGCGCGGCTTCCCTGGCGGCCCGCGCCATCGAGGGATCGTCCCGCACCAGGTCCTGCGCGATCGAGCCGTCGACCAGCAGAACGATCTGCGTTGCGAGGCCATTGGCGTCGGCGGCCCCCGATTGCACCAACAGGTCACGAAACCAGACGCGCCGGCTTTCCTTGAATGCGATCGCGATGTCCTTCACCGCGCGATCCTCCGCGCCGAGTTCAGCAACCGCGTTGACGAACGGACAGCCTCGAAAATCCTTGCTGGCAAAGCGCCGTTCCAGTGAATCGAAATACGCAAGGATCTGTTCGGCCGGCGGCTTGTCCGAAGGTGGCGGCGGCTGGAACCGGCCTGCCAGATAGGCCGCGATCAACTGGTCTTTCGATGGGAAATGGTTGTAGAGCGTGCGTTTGCTGATGCCGATCTCGGCCGCGATCGTGTCAACCCCGACGGCGCGGATGCCCTGTAGATAGAACAGCCGGTCGGCGGTTTCGAGAATCCGCACCTTCATATCGGGCTTTGCTGGCGGGGACATTTTACACAGACCTGTGTTGTTCGGCCTTGACACCGGAACTACGTCCCATTCTAATTACACAGGTCGGTGTAATCAAGCCAGCGTCATCAAGCTGGCGCGACGCGAGGTCCCGGTGTTTCCGCCGGGAGCCGAGAGGGAGAAGAACAACAATGCCCTTGCTGCAACTCCTGCGTCCCTCGCTTCCCATTCTGATCGGTGCCTCCGTGATGCTCTCGCTGAGCATGGGCTTGCGCCAGAAGTCTTGGGATTTTCCTGCAACCGTTGACCCGCGACGTCGGGATCTCGGTGTCCGATTTCACGCTGGCGATTGCGGTGCAAAACCTCGCCTGGGGATTCCTGCAGCCGCTCGCCGGCGCGATGACGGTCCGCTACGGCTTTCGCACCATCATGGTGGTCGGCGCGCTGCTCTACATCGGCGGGCTCACGCTGATGGCAACCGCCCATGGCTTTCTCAGCATCATGATCGGCGCCGGCGTCTTGATCGGAACATCGCTGGCGTGCACGGCGGCGTCGATTGCCACGTCGGTGTCGGCGCGTGCGGTGCCCGCGACGGTGCGGAGCACCGTGCTCGGCATGGTCTCGGCGGCGGGATCACTCGGTGCGCTGTTCTCTGCGCCAATCGGGGAGGTGCTCAGCGAAGGCTATGGCTGGCGGATCGGGCTCGTCAGTTTTGTAGTCCTGTCGTTGGGGCTCATTCCGGCGGCATGGTTTGCGGGCGGTGTCGACAAGATACCGCTGCCCAAACCCTCGTCGGACGAGATCGGCAACGCCTCGGCCGGCGCCGCGGCAAAGACCGCATTCGGCAACGCCTCCTTTGTGGTGATGACCTGCTCTTATTTCGTTTGCGGCATGCAGCTGGTCTTTGTCAGCACGCACCTGCCGTCGTATCTCGCGATCTGCGGCATGGACCCGATGCTGAGCGCGCAGACGCTCGGCGTCATCGGCGGCTTCAATATCCTCGGCAGCCTGTTCTTCGGCTGGGCCGGCCAGCGCTGGAACAAGTTGGCGCTGTTGGGCGCGATCTACATTTGTCGCTCGATGGTCCTAGCCTGGTATTTCATCCTGCCCGCGTCGCCGGCGACGACGCTGCTGTTCGGCGCGATGATGGGTTTTCTTTGGCTGGGCGTCGTGCCGCTGGTGGCGGGCGCGGTCGCCGAAATGTTCGGGTTGCGATGGCAGGCGATGATCCAGGGGATCGCGTTCATGAGCCATCAAATCGGCAGCTTCGTCGGCGCTTATGGGGGAGGGCTGATTTACGATGCGCTCGGCTCCTACACCATGGCGTGGCGGATCGGCGTCGCGATCGGGCTTGCGGCGGGGATCATCCAGATCGCGTTCGCTTTGGTGCGGCCGAGCCAGCCACCATTGGTGGCCGCCCGATAGGACATGCCCCATCAGCCGTACGCCTGCACGGCAAACAGCAACCCAGCTACATGCATCGCCTTTTATTCGCCAAAGGCGGCAAGCGCCGACTCAACGTTTCTACGAATCTTAAGAATTTTCCGCTAAGTAATGGCACAAGGGTCGTAGTTGCTAGCAAAGAGAAAGTTAATCCGGCCAGCGAGCCTCGATCGGGCTGCCAAGACAACTCGCAGCTTGGTTGATCCTAATATTTTCTAACGACGGGTTTTGTTGTCGGAGGCGCTCCGGGCGCGGGCGGCGAGATAGAGAAGGTGACCCAGGTATTCCAGCCCGATGGCCGGTTTTCCGCAGCGAACTCGCCGTAAGCCTTCAGATTGACATAGCCCTGCATGTCGCCGACCGGAAAAAGGAATCCGATTTGCGGGCCGATGCCAACCACCTGGGACTGGAAGCAGCCGACACGGTCACCTGAGCCGCTGTCGCATCCGAGCTGCTTGTAGACATAGCCCACGAGGCCAACCATGAACTGCTTCGAGAGGAACTGCGATGCACCCCAGTCGAAGTGCATGTCGACGCCACTTTGATATTGAGTTGAATCATTGACAAAATTGTAGGTGAAGCCGAGCACGCCGGAAAGCTCGTGGCCGGTCTGTGGATTGAAATAGGTGTAGCCGCCGCCGGCGTCGATCCCGCCGTGTCCGATGCCGATATTCGACAGGCGCGTGGATTGGTAAGCGCCAACCGGTATATCACCCATAATGTAGGTCATGTAGTTGTTGACGCCAGCGTTCCACTTCAATTGGAATATCGGCGCCACATCCCCAAAGCCCCATGTCGTGTCGCTGATGCTGTCGGACCGCGCGAAGGGGGTGGTGTTGCCTAAGGGGCCAGTGACCACGCCGGACAAGGTCCCTGCCAGGCTGGTACCAACGACGCCATAGGCTGCTAGGAGGGACACCGACGCTTGGCCGCCGAGCACTGGCGTCGCGAACACATAGGTCGGGATCACAAAGCCAAGATCGCCGGTGGCGTTGACACTCAAATTCAGATTTGCGTTGACAGTAACGTTAGCCGGAACCCTGTTGAGCGTGAATTCACGCGAACGCGCGACGTCGGCGCCGGCGGAGACGGAGGTATGGTAGTAGATATTTGCTAGCGACCAACCCGGCTGCTGCGGCGTGGCCGCGAGGCTTCCAAAGAAGCCGGGGACCCACATGCTGATTCCGTTTTCGTCGGCCAATGCACGATGGGGAGAAAACATGATCGTTGACGTCAGGAGGCTTGCAGCAACGCTAAGTTTAAGTCGACGTGCCAAAGTCCGCCGCCCACTTTTCGCCGTGGCCAGTGCAACACTCGCTGTCATATTGCGCCCCGTAAGTGCGTTGCCTCCAAATAAGATTCGGCGACATCGTAACCCCGGAAAAAGCGGGGCTGGGCATATAAACTTCAACCAGAATTGATTTGCTAAAAGAAAGACGAACACTGCGACCAAAAAGCCACAGCGGCTACAGCGGTGGGATGGATGGCATGCAAGCTTTCCTCGCGCCTGAAGTATAGTGGGAAAACATTCAGGGTATGGCGCGGCACTAGTCAGCCACGTCTTAGTGCTAGCGACGTCGACGCGTGCTGCCTTTCAATCGAGCAACGCACAATCGCAACGAAGGGCGGCACGCGCCTTGCGGCCGGCCGCTCGAACGTCCTACGCTGCCGTTGAATCTGTCCATCCGCCGATGTCGGCGGAATCCAAACAAAAATCAGCATGGCTTGGCGGGACAGACCAGCCAGCACCAGGGAGAAAACCGTCATGACTACCCGTCGTGATTTTTTGAGACGAGGCGCCGCCGCAGCCGCCACGGGCATCGTGTTTTGTAGTTGCGGCCTGCTGCAAAGTGCGCACGCGCAGCAGCCAGCGCGCCAAAAACTACCGGTCATGGTCGGCGGCAAGCCGGTCAGAACCATCGACGTGCATGCGCATTGCGTGATCCCTGAGGCCACCGCGCTGCTTGGACCCATACCGCCTAATGTGGTCAGGGGTTCGGAAGAGACGGTCATCGAGATCGACAAGCGGCTCGCCGCCATGGACGCCCAGGCCGTCGACGTCGAAGTGCTGTCGGTCAATCCCAACTGGTACGACCGCGACCGCGATCTGGCCGCCCAGGTCGTCAAGATCCAGAACGAGAAGCTGGCGCAGTTGTGCGCCTCAAAGCCTGACCGGTTCGCGGGCTTTGCTTCGCTCACCTTGCAGGCGCCGGATCTTGCGGTGCAGGAACTGGAGACTGCGGTGAGGAAGCAGGGCATGAAAGGGGCTGCCATCGGCGGTAACGTTGACGGTGTGGCCTTTGCCGATCCCAAATTTCATCCGGTGTGGGCCAAGGCGGAAGAACTCGGCGTGCCCGTGTTCATCCATCCCCAGGGCGTCCCCGAGCTCAACAAGCAGGTGGCGGGTAACGGCTGGCTCGCCAACGCGATCGCGTTTCCGGTGGAAACGACGATCGCGCTCTCGCACCTCATCTTCGAGGGCACATTTGATCGCTTTCCGAAGCTGAAGGTGATCGCCGCCCATGGCGGCGGCTTCCTGCCGTCCTACGCCGATCGGTCGGATCATGCCTGCCTGGTCAATCCCAAGGGATGCAACCCGGAGATCAAGCTTAAGAAACAGCCGACGGAATATCTCAAGCAGATCTACTTCGATTCACTGGTGTTCACGCCCGAGGCGATCCGACATCTGGCGGCGCAGGTCGGTGCCAGTCAGCTCGTGCTGGGCAGTGACTATCCGTTTCCGTGGCAGCTGCAGCCGGTCGATCATATTTTCGCCTGCACCTCGCTCAGCGAGAACGAGAAAGCCGATATCCTCGGCAACACCGCGGCAAAGCTGCTCAATCTGGAAACCTAGTTCGCGGGCTAATGCCAGAATCAAAACGGGGCCCCAAAGGCCCCGTTCAATTCGTCCCAACAGGGCGAAAGCTTACTTGATCTTGAACTCGCGGAATTCGACGTGCTTGCGCGCGACCGGGTCATACTTCTTCTTGACCAGCTTGTCGGTCATGGTGCGCGAATTCTTCTTGGCGACATAATAGAAGCCGGTATCCGCCGAGGAGACGAGCTTGACCTTGATGGTGACCGCTTTGGCCATGTTCAAACCTCAAATATAAGGGAATCGGACGCCGGCCCATCAGGCCCGCATTGCCGCGCAACCTAGCTTCAGATCGGCCAAAGTCAAGGTTCCGCAAGCAGAAACCGGCTCAATTACAGCGTTTTCAAGCGAAGTGGGTACCGTTTCGCGTAAAGAAAACGCGTCAAATCAAGAATCTGGAGCTCCGCTCCGATTCCATCGGAACGGGGCTCCAGAGACGGTTAACCCTCAAAGAAGCGGTTTTTGGGCCTCGGCAACCCTAAATTTTCTCGCAGCGTCTTGCCCTCATATTCGCGCCGGAAGATTTCGCGCTTCTGCAGTTCCGGCACCACCTTGTCGACGAAATCGTCGAGGCCGGCAGGCAGGAACGGGAACATGATGTTGAAACCGTCGCTGCCGCGGCCCGTCAGCCACTCCTCCATCTGGTCGGCGATTGTCGCCGGCGTACCGACAAAGGCGAGCCCGCCATAGCCGCCGACGCGCTGGGCGAGCTGGCGCACGGTGAGCTTGTCGCGCGCGGCAACATCGACCAGCCGCTGGCGGCCGCTCTTGCTGGCGTTGGTCTCCGGGATCGGTGGAAGCTGCCCGTCAGGGTCGAAGCCCGAGGCGTCGGTCCCGAGGATCACGGAAAGCGAGGCGATGGCACTATCGTAGTGCACGCGGCTATCGAGCAGGGCACGCTTTTCCTTGGCCTCTTCGACGCTGTCGCCGACCACGACGAAGGCGCCGGGCAGGATCTTCAGGTGCTCGGGATTACGGCCGATCTTCTCCATGCGACCCTTGATGTCGGCATAAAGTTTCTGCCCGTCGGCGAGGCTGCCGCCGCCGGTGAAAACAGCCTCGGCGGTCTCCGCCGCGAGCTGCCTGCCGTCGTCAGAGGCGCCGGCCTGCACGATCACCGGCCAGCCTTGTACGGGGCGGGCGATGTTCAGCGGGCCGCGCACCTTCAGATATTTGCCCTTGTGGTCCAGCACATGCATCCGGGCCGGATCGAAATACAGGCCCGCTTCGACGTCGCGCACGAAGGCGTCGTCGGCGAAGGAATCCCACAGCCCCGTCACCACGTCGTAGAATTCGCGCGCCCGCTTGTAGCGCTCGGCGTGCTCCATGTGGTCATCAAGCCCGAAATTCAGCGCGGCATCCGGGTTCGACGTGGTGACGATATTCCAGCCCGCACGGCCGCCGCTGATATGATCGAGCGAGGCAAAGCGGCGGGCGACGTGATAAGGCGCGTCGAACGTGGTTGAACCAGTCGCTATCAGGCCGATCCGCTCGGTGGAGGCGGCGAGCGCCGACAGCAGCGTAAATGGTTCGAACGAGGTGACGGTGTGGCTGCGCTTGAGCGCATCGATCGGCATGTTCAGCACAGCCAGGTGGTCGGCCATGAAGAACGCGTCGAACTTGCCGGCCTCGAGCTTCTGGATCAGTTGCTTGATGTGGCCGAAATTGAAATTGGCATCCGGCCATGCCCCCGGATAGCGCCACGCGCCGGTGTGAATGCTGACCGGCCGCATGAATGCGCCGAGTTTGAGCTGACGTTTCGCCATCGCCGGGATTCCGTATCAGTTGCTGCTCTTCGACAGATAGGGACAAAGCGACGCCGCGCTATTGCGCTCAGCGAAGAAGAATATTTTGCTTCTGCGTCAAGCCCCCAAGACATCCTTCTGCATCTTGCCGCTATAAAAATGGAAGAACGGCACCGGTGCATCATGGCTCAGCGGTCCGCTGGCCAGGCGCTTTTCGAGCTCGTTGAGGACATTCCTGGTCATGGGATGCAGGTCGGCGAGCGGCTTCGATCCGAGCTCGACCCACACCAGCTCCACCAATTCGGCTTCGGCATGAATGACGCCCTCGACCCTGTGCGCAATCGCGGACGCATCCGCAGTGAAAAACCGCGTATCGAAGCGCCGCACACGACCGGGCGGGGTGATCGCGCGTGCGATCAGGAATAGGCCGGACGGGTCGGGCAAAAGACCAGCGTCGTTGAATGGCTTCCAGGGACCGTCCAGCTTCAACGCGCCATCGCTTCGGCGGCCGAGGCAGAGGCCGGTTTCCTCGCAGGCCTCGCGGATCGCGGCGACCGTCAACGCGCGTGCGCGCGAGGCGGTGATCCGGGGGCTGCCCTTGAGCAGATTGGCCTCGAGTGCTGCAGGGATCGGCGCAGCGACGCGAATGCGGTTGTCGGCCTTGTCGACGCGGCCGCCGGGAAACACGAATTTGCCGGGCATGAACACCACCTTGTCGTGGCGTTTGCCGACCAGAACCTTCGGGGTAACGGCGCTGCGATCGACCAGGATCAGCGTGGCGGCGTCCTTCGGGCGGAAGTAGGGATGGTGGTCGGCTTCTTTTTCTTCTTTCTCGGCTGTCGCAGCTTCAGTCATTCCACCCCCGGAGATTATTTTATTGATTTTGGATCGGGTTAAAGCGGTGTGTCCTTTGGCGCATTCTCGTCGAATCCGTGCATGCGCAGCGCCCATTGCATCCCGACTACAGCGCCCTTGACCGGTTGCAGCAACAGCAGGGAAGCGATCAGCGTGAACGGAAGATAGGCCGCAAGCTGCAACGCCACCGGCGGCGAATAGTTGGTTTCGATCATCAGCGCAAACGGCACCACGATGTGGCCGACGATGATGATCACGAGATAGGCGGGCAGGTCGTCAGCGCGATGCGGCGTGAAGTCGAGGCCGCACACCGAACAATTATTGTCCACTTTCAGGAAGGCGCGAAACAACTTGCCTTCGCCGCAGCGCGGGCAGCGCCCGCGAAAGCCGCGCTTAAGCGCGGTCCATACGTCGCGCTTTTCTCCTGCAGCAGAATCTCGCGTCCAGATTTTGGGGGCCGTGCTCAAGCTTACCATGACCTGCCTTTCCTCGACTTGCCGGATTTGCTCTTGGCCGGCTTGCGATCTTTCCTGCGCGGATTTCGTCCCGCGAGCTTCTTGCCCTCAGCCTTCGCCTGGATAGTTGAGCCATTGCCATGCGCGCGATCACGCTTTCGTCCGCGAGGCACAACGTGGCCTTCCGACAACAATTCAAAACGCAGCGCGCCCGCTACTGGGGCTGCTTCTACCAGACGCACATCGACGACGTCCCCCAGCCGGTGCATGGCACCGCTGCGCGAGCCGACCAGCGCGTGGCGCGTCTCGTCGTAGTTGAAATATTCGGTCCCGAGCGTACGGATCGGGATCAGGCCGTCCGCGCCGGTGTCGCTGAGCTTGACGAACAGACCGGCGCGGGTGACGCCGGAAATCCGTCCCTGAAAGCTGGCCCCGATGCGGTCGGCAAGGAAATGCGCAATCAGACGATCGGCGGTTTCGCGCTCGGCCTTCATCGCACGCCGCTCGGTGACGGAAATCTGGGCTGCGATCTCGCTCAGGCTCTCCATCGTTTCAGTTTCCGGCAACGCGCCTTCGCCAAGCCCGAGGCCGCGGATCAACGCACGGTGCACGATCAGGTCTGCGTATCGCCTGATAGGCGAAGTGAAATGCGCGTAACGCCGCAGGTTCAGGCCGAAGTGGCCATAATTCTCGGCCGAGTATTCGGCCTGGGCCTGCGAGCGCAAAACCACCTCGTTGACCAGCGGTTCGGCGTCGTGACCCCGGACCTGAGCCAGCACGCGGTTGAACAGTGCCGGGCGCAGCGCGCCGCTTTTCGCGAAGGGCAAATCCAGTGTTTTCAGGAACTCTTGCAAGTTGTGAACCTTCTCAAGAGTAGGCTCGTCATGCACCCGGTAGATAAGCGGCAATGCCTTTTTTTCAAGCATCTCGGCCGCCGCGACGTTGGCCAGGATCATGAACTCTTCGATCAGTTTATGAGCGTCGAGCCGCTCCGGCACGATGACGCGGTCGACCGTGCCGTCCGGCTTGAGCAGGATCTTGCGTTCGGGGAGGTCGAGATCGAGCGGATCGCGATCGTCGCGTGCGCGTTTCACGGTGGCGTAGGCGTCGTACAGGGGCTTCAGGATCGGATCGAGCAGAGGACCCGTGGTATCGTCGGGCCGCCCATCGATCGCCGCCTGCGCCTGCGCGTAATTCAGCTTGGCAGCCGAGCGCATCAGGATGCGATGAAAGCTGTGCGAGCGCTTGCGACCGTCATTGCCGATCACCATCCGCACCGCGAGCGCGCCGCGCGGCTCGCCCGGCACCAGCGAGCACAGATTGTTGGAGATGCGCTCCGGCAGCATCGGCACCACGCGGTCGGGGAAATAGACCGAGTTGCCGCGCGTCAGCGCGTCGCGGTCGAGCGCTGATCCCGGCCGCACATAGAATGCAACGTCGGCGATCGCGACGGTGACGAGGTAGCCGCCTTTATTGTTGGGATCGGAATCCGCCTCGGCATGCACCGCATCGTCATGGTCCTTGGCGTCGGGCGGATCGATGGTAACCAGCGGCAGTTCGCGCCAGTCCTCGCGGCCCTTGAGCGTTGCCGGTTGTGCTTCTTCGGCATCGTGCAACGCGGCCGGCGAGAACGCCTGCGGAATATCGTGGGCGTGGATCGCAATTAAGCTGACGGCCTTCTCGGTTGCCAGCGATCCCAATCGTTCCCTGACCTTGCCCGAGGCAAGACCGAAGCCGCGTGAGCGCACCAGTTCGACGCTGACGAGATCGCCGTCCTCGGCGCCGGCGCTGTCGGCCTTGGCGATGTTCAACTCGCGGCCGGCCTGCTTCTTGTCGACCGGAACGAGCCGTCCGCCGCCGGCGGGCAAGGCGCGGAATATTCCGAGCACACGAGTTTTAGCGTGATCGATGACCTTGATGACGCGCCCGCGATAGGCCGCGCCGTCGGTGTCTTCCGATTTCTCGACGCGCAACAGAGCGCGGTCGCCGACCCCGGCCGCTGTGCCGGGTTGCGGCCGACGCGGGACGTGGATGCGGATCTTCGGCGCTTCGCCGTGTTCGACCTCATCCCATTCGGTCGGCGTTGCCATCAACTCGCCGTCGGTGTCGCGGCCGGTGATGTCGGCCATCACGGTCGGCGGCAGCGCGGCCGGTTCCTGGATCTTCTTGCCGCGCTTGGCGATGGTGCCCTGGTCGACCAGCTCGCGCAGGATACGTTTCAGCTCGACACGGTCGGCGTTCTTGAGGCCGAATTCGCGCGCGATTTCGCGGGTGCCGATATTTCCGGGGTGCGCGCGGATGAAGGCGACGATGGCGTCCCGGCTCGGAAAGACCTTGTCGCGTTGTTTTGACACCTTATCCGTTCGCCTTATCCGCTTGCATTGCCGGCGCTCTTTTTAGCGGCGGGCTTGGTGGCTTTGGTGGCCGAAGTTTTGGCGGCCGAGGTCTTGGCCGTTGCCGTCACCGGCGCGCGCGCCTTGCTGGCGGCGCCGGATTTAGGCTTGGCCGCGGCTTTTTTCACCGCGGCCTTTTTGGCAGGCTTGGCGGCTGTTGCATCCGCTTCTTCCGGCTTCGCCGCAGCTTTCTTGGCCGCAGCTTTCTTGACAGTTGCCTTCTTGGCGCCACGCTTCGGCTTGCCGCCGCCTTTCGCCACGCGCTCGTCGATCAGCGCAATGGCCTCCGGCAAGGTGATGGTGTCCTGCGTCTTGTCGCTCGGGATCGTGGCATTGACGCCGCCCGCCGTGACATAGGCGCCGTAGCGTCCGCTCTTGACCGCGACGCCGCCAAGGGTCGGATGATCGCCCAGCGGCTTGCCCGGATCGGCGCCGAAACGGCGGCCGCTCGGGCCCTTGGCGATCTTTTCCGCGATCAGCGTCACCGCGCGGTTGAGCCCGATGTCGAACACCTCGTCGCCGGCCTCGAGGCTGGCATAGGTCTTCTCGTGACGGACGAAGGGCCCGAAACGGCCAAGGCCCGCCGTGATCGGCTCGCCGGTCTCGGGATGCTTGCCGATTTCGCGCGGCAGCGACAACAGTTTCAGCGCGAGTTCGAGCTCCATGTCGCCGGGCGACATGTTCTTCGGAATGCCGGCGCGCTTCGGCTTTTCGCCTTCCGCATAGTCCTTCTGCTCGCCGAGCTGGATATAGGGACCGAACCGTCCGGCCTTGACCACGACGTCAAGGCCCGACACCGGATCCTTGCCGAGGATGCGGTCGGCGCTGGCCTCGCTGTCGGCGGCGAGCGGGCGGGTGTAACGGCACTCGGGATAGTTGGTGCAGCCAACGAAGGCGCCGAACTTTCCGGCCTTCAGGTTGAGCCTGCCGGTGCCGCAGGTCGGACACTGCCGGGGATCGCCGCCATCCTCGCGCGGCGCGTAGATGTGCGGCCCCAGCATGTCGTCGAGCGCGTCCAGCACCTGCGTCACCCGCAGATCCTTGATCTCGTTGACGGCGCCGATGAAGTCGCCCCAGAAATCCTTCAGCACCTGCTGCCAGGAAATCTCGTTGTTGGAGATGCGGTCGAGCTGTTCCTCCAGCGCCGCGGTGAAATCATATTCGACATAACGGGCGAAGAAATTTTCCAGGAACGCGACCACGACGCGGCCCTTGTCCTCGCCATGCAGGCGCTTCTTGTCGAGCCGGACGTAGCCGCGGTCCTTCAGCACCTGCAGGATCGAGGCGTAGGTCGAGGGCCGGCCGATGCCGAGTTCCTCCATGCGCTTAACCAGCGACGCCTCGGAGAAGCGCGGCGGCGGCTCGGTGAAGTGCTGGGTGACGGCGAGATCCTTGCGCTTGAGCGCTTCGCCCTCGGTCATGGCGGGCAGGCGGCGGCTGTCCTCGTCGTCGGCATCGTCGTCGCGGCCTTCCTGGTAGAGCGCCAGGAAGCCGTCGAATTTGATCACCTGGCCGGTGGCGCGCAGTTCCAGCACGCGGGCACCCGCCTTGGCGGCGATATCAACGGTGGTGCGCTCCAGTTCGGCCGATTCCATCTGGCTCGCCACGGTGCGGATCCAGATCAGCTCATAGAGCTTGGCCTGATCGACATCGAGGCGGCCGCGCATCTCGGCCGGGCGGCGCGACATGTCGGTCGGACGAATGGCTTCGTGCGCTTCCTGGGCGTTCTTGGCCTTGGCCTGGTACTGGCGCGGCGCGTCCGGCACATAGGCGTTGCCGTAGTCTTCGCCGATCACCTTGCGCGCCTGGGTAATGGCCGAGGGATCGATCTGCACGCCGTCGGTTCGCATATAAGTAATGAGACCGGTGGTCTCGCCGCCGATGTCGATGCCTTCATAGAGCCGCTGCGCGATCCGCATGGTGTGCGCGGGCGCAAAGCCCAGTTTGCGGCTGGCTTCCTGCTGCAGGGTGGAGGTGGTGAAGGGCGCCTGCGGATTGCGGCGCGCCGGCTTTGCCTCGACCGTGGAGACGGTGAAGTTGGCGGCCTCGATCGCCTTCTTGAAGTCCTCGGCTTCGGCGCCGGTGCCGATGTCGAGCCGCGCAATCTTCTTGCCGTCGGCGCCGATCAGGCGCGCCTCAAAGGCGTCGCCGCGCGGCGTGGTCAGGGTCGCAACCAGCGACCAGTATTCGCGCGGAACGAACTGCTCGATTTCGAGCTCGCGGTCGCAAACCAGCCGCAAAGCCACCGACTGCACCCGGCCGGCCGAGCGCGCGCCCGGCAATTTGCGCCACAGCACCGGCGAGAGCGTGAAGCCGACCAGATAATCCAGCGCGCGGCGCGCCATATAGGCGTCAACCAGTGCGCCGTCGATCTGGCGCGGATGCTTCATCGCGTCCGTGACCGACTGCTTGGTGATGGCGTTGAACACCACGCGCTCGATCTTTTGGTCTTTCAGCGCGCGCTTTTCTTTGAGAACTTCAAGCACATGCCAGGAGATCGCTTCGCCCTCACGATCAGGGTCGGTAGCGAGGATCAGCTTGTCCGCGCCCTTCAGCGCCTTGGCGATGTCATTGAGCCGACCAGCCGCCTTGGGGTCGACCTCCCAGATCATCTGGAAATTGGCCTCCGGATCGACCGACCCGTTCTTCGCCGGCAAGTCACGGACATGGCCGAAAGAGGCCAAAACCTCATAGGACGAACCCAAATATTTGTTGATCGTCTTGGCTTTTGCCGGCGACTCGACAATGACGATATTCATGTCATTCCAATGGCTTGCGGGGAAAATATGGGCCGGTCTCGCGAGATTCGCGTCGGCCGTTTCGTCCCGAACATGGGTGCAGCGGAGGTCGCTGTCAAATCGCCAGATGTTGAGGCTCGGCCGGATGGATCGGATTACCTATCCAAAAAGTTGTAAAATACTCTCCTTGGTTGCGCTCTTAATAAGCGTTTTTGCCAGCATTGCCACCCAGCGGATATGCCGCAGGGGGCGGAACGGGGCGCCGTTAGGCCAGTGCCCCAATCGCCTAGTCCAGCCGCCGGGGAACGACCCGCGCGCGCATGAAGGCCATGTACTCGGCCTCCGAGGTTTCACGCCGGGCAGCGACCCACGGCTTTATGTTGTCGGTCGCCACATATCTGAGGCGGTCGGTCTGGTCGGTCGCGGCGGTGAAGATGACTTCGGCGACCTCTTCGCGGGTCGCGCCGGCGCGTGAGGCGCGCAAACCGACAAAGGCGGCCTCGATGGCGGTGACGAACGGATCGTAATCGGGCAAAGCCTCGGCCTTGCGGGCTTCCTGGGAACTGCGGCGAACGAAATCGGTGCTCAAAACGCCGCCGGGCTCGACGATCTTCACGCTAATTCCCAGCCCCTCGAGCTCATAGGCCAGCGACTCCGAGAAACCTTCCAGCGCGAACTTCGAGGCGTTGTACAGCGAGGTCATCGGCAGCGCGAACACGCCACCGCCAGAACTGATGTTGACGATGACGCCCGAGCGGTTGGTACGGAAATGCGGCAGGATCGCGCGTGTCACGTCCATCAATCCGAACACATTAACCTCGAACTGTTCCAGCATTCGTTGACGCGATGTCGCCTCGAACACCCCGAACAGGCCGAACCCGGCATTGTTCACTAGGGCGTCGATGCGGCCGAACCGCGCGATGCCGGCGTCGATGGCGGCCTCGATGCTGGCCCGATCCTGCACGTCGAGCCGGATGACCAAGACCTTGTCGAGCGCGGCGAGGGCCCGGCCGGCCTCCGGCCGGCGCATCGTAGCGATGACGTTCCAGCCGCGGGATGCGAACAGGCGGGCGGTCGCCTCGCCGAAACCGGTCGAGCAGCCGGTGATTAGGACAGTGCGGGTTGTATGGGACATTGGAAAACTCCTTGTTGAGAGTCCCATGTGGGCCCCCGCGATTGATGTGATAATGTGTTCAAATACGCATGATATGATGCAGGAAATTGCACAATGGACTTTGCCCTCAGGATTTGGCCCTGAATGGACTTGGCTCTGCATGAACTGAAAGGTCTGATGGCGGTGGCGGCGCATCGCAGCTTTCGCGCCGCGGCGGCCGAGCTCGGGGTTTCGCCATCATCCTTGAGCCACGCGGTGGCAAGCATGGAGCGGCGTCTTGGCGTGCGGCTTTTCAACCGCACTACGCGCAGCGTTGCGCTGACTGAAGCCGGTGAGGGGTTTTTGGCACGGGTTCAGCCGGCGCTGCGCGAGATTGCGGACGCGGTCGAGACGGTTAATCGGTTTCGCGACACCCCGGCGGGGCTGTTGCGGCTCAACGCCTCGGAAGCCGCCGCCGAGCGCGCGCTTCCGATCGTTGTCAGTTTCATGGCGGCCTATCCGGATATGCGGATCGATCTCGTCAGCGAGGGCCGCATGATCGATATCGTCGCCGACGGTTTTGATGCCGGGCTGCGCCACGCCGAAGCGGTGCCGCTGGACATGGTCTCGCTCTCGCTCGGCATCGAGGAGGCGCGCATCGTGGTCGGAACGCCGGATTACTTCGCCGCGCGGGGAGTGCCGCATGCACCGGCCGATCTGTTCGGCCACGAATGCCTCAACGCGCGGATGCCAAGTGGCGCCATCCGGCATTGGGAGTTCGAGCGTGATGGCGAGGAGATCCGGATCGATCCGCCGGGCAGGCTGATGCTGGGAAGTCCCGACCTCACGCTGCAAGCAGCCAGGGCAGGGGCTGGCGTGGCTTACGTCAGCCAGCGATCGGCGGCCGATGATCTCACCTCGGGGCGGCTGGTCCAGGTGCTGGCGGGATGGAGCCCGCTTTTCCCCGGCGTCTGTCTTTATTATCCGCGTCAGCGGCTTCCCTCGGCGGGACTCAGGGCCTTCATCAACCACTTCCAGGCTACGCGGTCGCGCTAGAGGTTGATCCGACTTGGCAGAACCGCGCGCAAAGTGCACGCCGGTTTTCCGTCGGGACAAATGCCAAGCGTTTGCGCGGACATCATCGGCTGCGCGCCGCCTGCCTCCTCGGTTTGGAATTCGGCTTCACCTGAATATCGCTATCGCCGAGCAGGCGGCCGTCCTCGGAGCGCAGTTCGAGCTTGCGCACCGGCCGGCCCTTGTCGCGATCGACCAGCAGGGTGGTGCACCCGTCGGAGGAAAAGGCAAACTCCTCGCTCCACTGCCGCAGCGCCACCAGCACCGGAAAGATACCGCGTCCTTTCGGCGTCAGCACATATTCCTGGTAGGCGCTGCCGTCGGAAGCAGGCGCCGTCTTCAGGATGCCGTTGTCGACTAACGCGCGTAGCCGCACGGTCAGGATGTTCTTGGCCAGCCCCATGCTCTTCTGAAATTCGCCGAAACGACGAAGTCCCATTATGGCATCGCGGATGATCAGCAGCGACCACCAGTCGCCGATCACATCCAGCGATCGCGCAATCGGACATTCCGCGTTCTCGAAGCTGGTTCGTTTCACCATCATACCCTCTCGGTCGAACGGCTGCTTTCCCTCATCACGCCGTTGTGTGGTTGCGTTATTAAACCAAATCCTCTAAATGGCAACATGGTTTAATAATGAAACTACATACCGGGGACTGTCCGACGGTGGGCAAGCCGCGGTTTGGTGAGATCAATCAAAGGCACAAGCGAGGGGAATTCACCGTGCGCATCGAGTTCATGTCTGACTACCGAAGTCCGTATTCTTATTTGGCGAATGCGAAGCTTAAGACCCTGGGGATCGGCGTTGATCACACGCCGCTGGACATCGTCGCCGTGATGAGGCTGGTCAACAACCGGCCCTCACCGGAGTGTCCAGCCAAGGCCCGGTATGCCGGGATGGATGCGCAGCGATGGGCTGAACTGTATCAAGTCAAATTCTCACCCAATTGGCCTGTGCTGAAGGCGATGGGTGCGGGCGCGTTCGACGGAGCATCGCTTTCGCGGGCCGCGTTGGTGGCGCAGCGGCTTGGCATTTTCGATCAGGTCAACGACGCGCTCTTCGAGGCGATGTGGGCCGGCGAAGACGATCTCGCCAGCGAAGAGGGCCGCAACAATTTTCTAAAGAACAGAAAAATTGCAGCCGACGATCTTTGGAATCTCGCCGCAGAACCGGAGATCGCCGAGCTTCAAGTGGATCAGGCGAAGGAGGCGGCTGATCGCGGGGTATTTGGTGCCCCGACTATCTTCGTGGGCGACGAAATGTTCTTCGGTAACGATCGTCTGTCGTTCGTCGAGGCACGCCTTAATGGTCGTTCGCAGCCGGGAGTGGTCGCATGAGCCGGAAACTTGCATTGGTAACGGGTGTGGGTCCGGGAACCGGGCTCTCTGTGGTCAAACGCTTCATTGCCGGTGGTTACGACGTCGCGATGATCGCGCGGAACGAAGAGCGTTTGCGCGGCTTCGAGAAGCAAATTCCGGGAACGCGAACGTTTGTTTGCGACGTTGCAAATGGCGCGGAGTTCTCCGCCACTTTGGAGCGGATCAATACCGAATTCGGGCCCCCTGAAATTGCGGTCCACAACGCGGTCGGCGGCGTATGGGGCAATTTCCTGGAGATTGATCCGGCTGTTCTCGAACACAATTTCCAGACCAATGTCATGGCGCTGCTGCATCTTGCTCGCGGCGTTGCGCCGGCCATGATTGAGGCTGGTCGGGGCGCTATCATCGCCTCAGGCAACACATCCGCGCTCAGGGGAAAGAGCAGCTTTGCTGGCTTTGCCCCAACCAAGGCGGCGCAGCGGATCCTTGCGGAATCGGTCGCCCGTGAACTTGGTCCCAAGGGAATCCACGTCGCCTATGTCCTGATCGACGCCGTCATCGACGTGGAGTGGACAAGAGCCCTGCGTCCGAATGAACCCGACGACTTTTTCATACAGCCAGCGGATATTGCCGAGGAGATCTGGCACGTTGCGCATCAGCCGAGAAGCGCATGGTCGTTCAACGTCGAGGTTCGCCCTCATAAAGAGAATTGGTGATACCAGCCCGCCGCCGTGGCTTGACGGCGGCGGGCGATACTTTCGTCGCTTAATTATGCCGCGTGGAGATCGGTTGCGGCGCGCAATGCGCCTGCCACTGCCTTCTCGCGATGTTCCGGTCCGGTCTGGACGCCGTCGGCTGAGATGAATTCAGGGTTGGTGATCCCGATGAAGCCGAGCACCCAGCGCAGATAGGTTTCGAGGTGCTCGCCGACCGCGGCCGGCGTGCCGGCGCCGTAGAAACCGCCGCGGGAGATGGCGACTATGACGCGCTTGTTGCCGGCCAATCCTTCTGCGCCTTGCGGGCCATATTTGAAGGTCTTGCCCGCCACCAGGATGCGGTCGATCCAGGCCTTGAGCTGGCTCGGGATCGTGAAATTGTACATGGGGGCGCCGAGCACAACGATGTCGGCGGCAAGGAACTCTTCCAGTACGGCCTGACCGGCCGCGAGGTCGGGCTGCAAGGCGACGTCCGGCGCGGCGCCTTGTGCGGCGGCAAGATGGGAGCCGGACAAATGCGCCAGCGGAGTCGAGGTGAGATCGCGGTAGACAAGCTCGAGGCCAGGGGTTGCCTGGCGCAGGCGATCCACGATCGCGGCGGAAACCTGGCGGCTGACGGAGTGGGGGCCGAGGACGCTGGAGTCGATGTGAAGGAGTTTCATTGGGGTCACCCTTGGTATAGATTTGTAACTGGCGCTATATGAGTGACTGTCTGAAAAGCCCGCAAGAACGCACATTTTTGAAACCCGAGCACATCGATGAAACCAGAGCACAGCCGCGTACCCGTCCTGCCGCCCCACGCGCATGAAGGCAGTGAGTGCCAGGCGGTAGCCTCGGTGTTCGCCCGCGTCGGTGACAAATGGAGCATGCTCGTGGTCACACTGCTGGGCAACGGTCCGCGGCGCTTCAATGAGCTCAAGCGCATGGTCGGCGGCATCTCGCAGCGGATGCTGACCCTGACGCTGCGTGGGCTCGAGCGGGACGGCCTGGTGACCCGAACCGTATTTCCGACCATTCCGCCGCGGGTCGATTACGAGTTGACCGATCTCGGGCGAGGATTGTGGAAGCCGGTGCAAGAGCTGGGCAGCTGGGCGCATGCACATCAGCCGGAAATCGAAAGCGCCCGCGCGCGGTTCGACGGGCGCAACGAACCCGCTTGAGGTCAGAGGGCTCCTGTTCAGAGCAGCGACACCATCCCGCCGTGACGCTCGAGCCGACCGGCCAGTTCGAGCTCCAGCAGCACGAGGCGCACAAGGGCCGGCGAGGCGTCTGCCATCCGGATCAGATCGTCGAGACTGATCGGGGTCGGTCCGAGCAAATTCACAACGCGCGCGCGATCGCCGGCGTCGGGTTCAAGATCGAGCGGCTCGTTGCCGTCGGGCTCGCGCAACACGATCGGCCGTTCCATGATCGGCTCGACGGCGGTGATGACGTCGGCGGCTTCCGTAATCAGCGTGGCGCCTTGCTTGATCAGATCGTTGGTGCCGGCGGCGCGCGGATCGAGCGGCGAGCCCGGCACGGCGAAGACCTCGCGGCCCTGTTCGGCGGCGATCCGTGCGGTGATCAGCGATCCCGAGCGATGCGCGGCCTCGACCACGACGACGCCGAGCGCAACGCCTGAAATCAGCCGGTTACGCCGTGGGAAGTCGCGGGCGCGCGGGGCATGGCCGAGCGGCATCTCGGAGATCGCAGCGCCGGTGCCAAGCAACGCGGCGAGCAGATCCTCGTGCTCGGGCGGATAGATGCGGTCATGGCCGCCGGCCAACACCGCCACGGTGCCGCCATCGAGGCTCAAGCGGTGCGCGGCCTGATCGACGCCACGCGCCAGGCCCGAGGCGATGACAAAACCGGCCCGGCTTAGATCGTGCGCCAGTTGGCCTGCGAATTTCAGGCCGGCGCCGGAAGCATTGCGCGAGCCAACGATCGCGATCGTCGGCCGCATCAACACTTCGATCGCCCCGCGCACGCCGAGCAGGGGAGGCGCGTCTTCCAGCACCGCAAGCCTAGGCGGATAGCCGGCCTCCTCGGGCGCAACCAGACTGACGCCGAGCCTTTCGCTTGCGGCCAACTCGGCGCGCGCGTCCTCCTCGCTGCAGATGCGGCCGGCGCGCGCGGCGCCACCGCGCCGCGCCAGATCGGGCAGCCGCGCCAGCGCCGCCTGCGCGCTGCCAAAATGATTGACGAGCGAGCGGAACGTGCGCGGTCCGACATTGTCGGAGCGGATCAGCCGCAGCCAGTCGATCCGCTGCGCGTCGGTCAGATGGGGCGTGTGATGGATAGTACTTGCGTCCACGATGTCACCCTGCCGCCGCACAATGGCTCAACCTGACGGTGTGGGCAACGGGGTTGGACGCTCACGACCTCTCGTCATGCCCGCCTTGTCCCGGCACCGGCTTGCCCGATCCGGACCCGATCCGTAAAAGCTGACCGGCTTATCGCAAGGAACACCACCAATGCTGTCGCTCGCCGAAATTCAACGCCGGATCGATCGAAACGAGCTTTCGCCCGATGCCGCGATTGCGCAATCGCTTGAAGCGATTGGCGCGCAAGACAAAACCATCGGCGCCTTCGTTTGCCATGACGCCGCCGCCCGCGCAGGCGGCTCGGGGCCGCTGCGCGGCATCGCCGTGGGCGTCAAGGACATCATGGACACCTCGGACTTTCCGACCGAGATGGGCTCGTCGATCTACCGGGGCTGGCGGCCGCGCGCGGATGCGTCAATCGTCGAACTGGTGAGGGCGGCCGGCGCGACCATCATTGGCAAGACGACGACGACCGCGTTCGCCTCGCGCGATCCGACGCCAACGCTCAATCCGCGCAATCATGGTCACACGCCCGGTGGTTCGTCGTCGGGCTCTGCGGCAGCGGTCGCTGCGGGCATGATTCCGCTCGCATTGGGCACCCAGACCGGCGGTTCGGTGATCCGGCCGGCGTCATTTTGCGGCGTGGCCGGGATCAAGCCATCCTACGGGATGCTGCCGACGGTCGGCGTGAAATGCTATTCGTGGACGCTGGATACGGTCGGGCTGTTCGCGGCCGGCGTCGAAGATCTGGCACGCGGGCTTTCCGCCATCACCAACCGGCCCGAGCTATCGGGCGAGGCCGTCAGCAAGGCGCCGCGCATTGGTCTGGTGACGCAGGATTTCGCCGGTGCACCCGCCGCCGAAAGCGCGGAGGCGCTGCAGATCGCGGCCGCGGCGGCGGAACGCGCCGGGGCATCGGTTCGCACGTTTCTCCTGCAGGATATCGTATCGGAGGCGTGGGGGATCCATCCGGTCGTACAGGAATTCGAGGCGCATCGGGCGTTGGCCTGGGAATACCGGGTACACCACGACGCCATCCCGCCGCTCACGCGCGAAAAACTCGATGAGACCGTCGGGCTGTTGCCGTCGGCCTATGACGAGGCACGCACGATCTCGGCCCGTGCTCGAAAAGCGTTGGCAAACGCCTTTGTCGAGGTCGACGTGCTGCTGACGTTCTCGGCGCCGGGCGCCGCGCCAAAGGGACTGGATTCGACCGGCGATGCCCGCTTCAACCGGCTATGGACCTTGATGGGCGTGCCCTGCGTCAATATCCCTGGCTACGTCGCCGAGGGCGGATTGCCGGTCGGCGTGCAGGTGATCGGCAGATTTGGCGACGACGCAGGCGCGCTGGCGGCCGCTCGCTTCGTGGAGGGCGCGCTGGCGTGGAAATGATAGAGACAGTGGCCACGTTACGGGACCGTCAAATCCGTCAACTGGTCTGGAACTTCGCCATCTTTGCACCACGCTCTGACCGTGGCGGAAAATAGCTGTGGTCGTTCGCCGTTCCAGGCATGCCCCGCACCTGTGGCGAGGCGTGTCTGCGACACCGGCAGCACCTTTCGAAGGTGCGCCATCGACGCGAGGATCAGGGGATGCTCGCGTTCACCGGCGACCAGCAGCGTCGGAGCGCGGATGGTCGTAGCGTTGGCAGGAATGGCGAAGCCACTGGCATTGTGGCTCGCGGCAATGAAACTGCGGAGCGACAGTTCGCGGAGCGATTGACGATAGCCTTCGAACTGGTCTGGCGGAATTTTCAGAACGCGGGCGTTGAGCCGTGCGCCCCATCCGGTCTTGAGCAGCGGTGCGATCGCGTAGGCCGCTCCGTCGATCAACCATCTCTGCGGAAGCGGCAGGACGTTGAGGCCGCTCAAAACGGCATGCTCGACGACATCGGGATGCCGCGACAGAAGCGATAGCCCGACATAAGAACCGAGCGAGAGGCCGACGAGATGCGAACGGCCGGTTGGGCTTTCGCCCCGGATGATCTCGGCGACTAGATCCGCGGTCTGCTCGAACGAGCGCCACGGCACCCCCCGGCTGTGCCCATGGCCGGGCAGATCGGGGGCGAGACAGGTGAAGTCCGTCAGTTGCTGAAATTGCTGCTGCCACATCCAGCCGCTGGTTCCGATCGCGTGCAGAAAAACGATGCGAGGTCGGCCCGGCAGCTTAGAGCGGCGGAGGTGTAGCACTGCGAGCGATCCCTTGCGCTGGCAGTATTCGGCAAGGGCCTACTTCTGCCCGATCTTGCCTTCGGTCCTCGCCAGCAGCCGCTTGATGTTCTCGCGGTGCATATAGAACAACAACAGTGTCAGCACGGTGAACAGCGCGGCGAGGGCGAGTTGGCCGAACCCCCACAGTAGGAACGGCGTGAGGAAACTCGCGGTTAAAGACGACAGCGAGGAGTAGCGCGAGATCGCGGCGACCGCGAGCCAAATCACGCAAAACACCAAGGCGGCCGGCCACAGCAGGCCGAGCAGCACGCCGATATAGGTGGCGACGCCTTTGCCGCCTTTGAAGTTGAGCCACACCGGAAACAGATGGCCGAGAAAGGCGCCGAGCGCGGCCAACATCGCGGCCGTAGGTCCGCCGTAGTAGCCGGCGATGATCACCGCGACCGTGCCCTTGAGCATGTCGCCGATCAGCGTTGCGGCAGCGAGGCCCTTGCGCCCGGTGCGCAGCACGTTGGTGGCACCGATATTGCCGGAGCCGATCGAGCGCAGGTCTTGCGTGCCGGCGAATTTGGTCAGGACCAGGCCAAACGGAATCGAGCCGAGCAGATAGCCCATGATGAAGGCTGTCGGCAGTAGTGCATCAGGTGACATCGCCGTCCCCCCTTATGTTCTATTTTTATATGTTCTACGCGTCACACATGCTCAAAGACGGTCCGGCCGCCGACGATGGTACGCAACACGCGGCCCGAAAACCGCGATTCATCGAACGGCGTGTTCTTGCATTGCGATTTGAGATCGGCGGGATCGAGCACCCAGGGCGTGTCGGCGTCGATCACGATCACGTCGGCGGGGGAGCCGGCGCGCAGCGTTCCGCCCGGCAGACCGAGCAGTTCGGCCGGACGCGTCGACATTGCGCGGATCAGCGTCTTGAAATCCATCTCGCCATTGTGGATCAGCCGCAGCGCCGCCGGCAGCATGGTCTCGAGGCCGATCGCGCCTGAGGCGGCTTCGGCAAACGGCAGCCGCTTGACCTCGACGTCCTGCGGATTGTGATCGGACATGATGACGTCGATCAGGCCGGAGGCGACGGCCGCGACCAGCGCCCGGCGGTCGTCCTCGGTGCGCAGCGGCGGCGACAGTTTCAGGAAGGTGCGGTACGGGCCGATGTCGTTCTCGTTCAAGGTCACATGGTTGATCGAGGCCGAGGCGCTGACCGCAAGCCCGGCATCGCGGGCGCGCTGCAGGACTTCCAGCGAGTTCGATCGAGGTCAGCGACGCTGCGTGATAGCGCCCGCCGGTCAGCGCGACGAGGCGCATATCGCGCTCCAGCATCACGGCCTCGGCGGCGTTGGGAATGCCGAACAGCCCGAGCCGCGCGGCGAACTCGCCTTCGTTCATGACGCCTTCGCCGACCAGATCGGGGTCCTCGGTGTGATGCACGATCAGCGCGTCGAAGTCGCGGGCATAGCTCAGCGCCCGCCGCATCACCTGCGCATTGGTGATGCTCCGGTCGCCGTCGGTGAACGCCACCGCGCCGGCAGCCTTGAGCAGGCCGATCTCGGTCATCTCTTCGCCGCGCAGACCTTTGGTCAGCGCCGCCATCGGATGGATGTTGACGATGGCGGTGTCGCGGGCGCGGCGCAGCACGAAGTCCACCGTCGCCGAATTGTCGATCGCGGGCGAGGTGTCGGGCTGGCAGATGATGGAGGTGATGCCGCCGGTCGCCGCGGCCTGGCTCGCAGAGGCAAAGGTTTCGCGATGGCTGGCACCGGGCTCGCCGACGAAGGCGCGCATGTCGATCAGCCCGGGGGCAACGATCTTGCCGGCGCAATTGACGATGTCGGTGCCCTCGGGCACGCCGGCAGCGCCGATGCCGCGCTTGGCGTCACGGATCACGCCGTCGGCGATCAGGACATCGCCGATGCCGTCGAAATCCCGCGAGGGATCGACGACGCGGGCGTTGGCGAGCAGGATGGGGCGGCGTTCGGTCAGCATGATGTCACGCGTTCGGCAGGTTGCGGGCGAGTGCTTCGAGCACCGCCATCCGCACCGCCACTCCCATTTCTACCTGCTCGCGGATCAGCGATTGCGCGCCGTCCGCCACGATCGAGTCGATCTCGACGCCGCGGTTCATCGGGCCCGGATGCATCACCAGCGCGTCCGGCTTGGCATAGGCGAGTTTCTTCTGGTCGAGGCCGAAGTAGTGGAAGTATTCCTGGCTCGACGGCACGAACGAGCCGTTCATGCGCTCGCGCTGCAGCCGCAGCATCATGACGATGTCTGCGCCGTTGAGACCCTCGCGCATGTCGCGCGCGACCTCGACGCCCATCCGCTCGATGCCGCGCGGCAACAGCGTGGAAGGTGCGACCACGCGGACGCGGGCGCCCATGGTGTTGAGCAGGATGATGTTGGAGCGCGCTACCCGCGAATGCATGACATCACCGCAGATCGCGATCACCAGGCCCTCGAGTCGGCCCTTGTTGCGGCGGATGGTCAGGGCATCGAGCAGCGCCTGGGTCGGATGTTCGTGGGCGCCATCGCCGGCGTTGATCACGGAGCCGTCGACCTTGCGCGCCAGAAGTTCGACCGCACCGGAGGCGTGATGGCGCACCACTAGGATGTCCGGGTGCATCGCATTCAGCGTCACCGCGGTGTCCATCAAGGTCTCGCCCTTGCGGATCGAGGAGGAGGACACCGACATGTTCATCACGTCAGCGCCGAGGCGCTTGCCGGCCAGTTCGAATGAGGATTGGGTGCGGGTCGAAGCTTCGAAGAACAGGTTGATCTGGGTGCGGCCGCGCAGGCTCGTGCGCTTCTTGTCGACCTGGCGGTTAAGCTCGACATATTCCTCGGAAAGGTCGAGCAGGCCGGCGATGTCGGCAGCGGAAAGGCCCTCGATTCCCAGCAGGTGCCGGTGACCAAGGACGAAGGTCGATTTCGATGCAGGGGTCATTAAAACCAGAGCTATAGGGAGGGTTGGCGCGGGGGGCAAGGGCCAATAGGTCGCTGCCGAGTTATCCCCCGGTCTGTCGGCCGTCAGGGTTAAAGGGAGGCTCTCAATTCAAAGTCGAGTGACGGAGGGGGCCGGCCGCGGCGAAATCGCGCGTTGCGTGAAATCGCCCGGGTTCCAGCGTAGACTGACCCCGAAACATTCGATCGTGAGAAACAGCCCATGGCCCAGGTTTCATCTGCGACATCAGAGGTGTTCAACCAGACGCCGCCGTTCGAAGATGTCGACCTGTTTGCGCTCGACCGGCCGTTGGCGGACGCGGTCGCGGCCAATGGCGGCGCGGCGGCGGCAAAGGAACTCACCGAGTACGGGCGGCACTGGGGTTCGGCTGATATGGCCGAGCGGGGGCGGCTTGCCAATGAGAACACACCCAAGCTGCGGACGTTCGATGCGCGGGGGTTCAGGCGCGACGAGGTCGAGTTTCATCCCGCCTATCACGAGCTGATGGCGCGCAGCGCGCATGCGGGCATTCACAACTCGACCTGGAGCGAACTCGGCAAGCCGACCGGCGGGGCCGCGGAGGTCGTGCGCGCCGCCAAATTCTACATGGCGGCACAAGTCGAAACCGGTCATCTCTGTCCGATCACGATGACGCGGGCCTCGGTTGCGGCACTGGCGGCGCAACCGGAACTGCTGGCGAAGACGATGCCCGTTATCGCGGCCCGCGCCTACGACCCTACCTTCGCGCCATGGTGGACCAAGCGCGGCATGACGCTCGGCATGGGCATGACGGAAAAGCAGGGCGGCACTGATGTCCGCAGCAACATTACTCGTGCGACGCGAGACGGCGACGCCTATCGCATCACCGGCCATAAGTGGTTCATGTCGGCGCCGATGTGCGACGCGTTCCTGGTGCTGGCGCAGGCCGACGACGGGCTCAGCTGTTTTTTCATGCCGCGGTTCAAGCCGGACGGTTCCGTCAATGGACTGCATTTCCAGCGGCTGAAGGACAAGCTCGGCAACCGCTCCAATGCATCCTCCGAGGTCGAGTTCGAGGACGCCTATGCGGTGCGCGTCGGCGACGAGGGCAAGGGCATCCGCACCATCATCCAGATGGTGCAACTGACGCGGCAGGATTGCGCGATCGCCTCGGCCGGCCTGATGCGGTCCGGGCTCGCGCATGCGCTGCACCACGCCCGTCACCGCAGCGTGTTCCAGAAGCATCTCGCCGATCAACCGCTGATGCAGGCGGTGCAGTCCGACATGGCGCTGCATGTCGAGGCGTCGGTCGCGCTGGTGATGCGGCTGTGCCGGGCGTTCGACCGCGCGCCCGAGGATGCAGGCGAGGCGGCGTATATGCGGCTTTTGACGCCGGCGATCAAATACTGGACCTGCAAGAGCGCGCCGGGCTTTCTCTACGAGGCGATGGAGTGCCTCGGCGGCAACGGTTATGTGGAGGAGGGCATTCTGGCGCGGCACTACCGGGAATCTCCGGTCAATGCGATCTGGGAGGGCTCGGGCAATGTGATGTGCCTCGATGTGCTGCGGGCGTTGTCGCGCGAGCCTGATGCGGCGATGGCGGTGTTGCAGCATCTCGCCGCCGAAAGCAGCGCCCTGGCGGGCGCCTCGGACGCGGTCGCATTCATCGGGAAGGCGTTCCGCCGGCCGGACAGTGAGCGCGTCGCGCGGCTGGCGGTGGAAAAACTGGCGCTGCTTGCGGCGGCGGCCGCGCTCAATCCGGTGTCGCCCCGTCATGCGGAACTGTTCGCGACAACCCGGCTGCTCGGAAACCACGCCGGCATGTATGGCGCCATCGAACTCGGCCATGACGAGGTCAGGGGATTGCTGGCGCGGGCGTTGCCGTGATCGCCCGCGCTCGTGACCCGGCTTTTCGCCCGGGTATCCACTACTTGTTGTGTTTTGCCGGGTTAAAGACGTGGATCGCCGGATCAGCCGGCCGTGACAAAAGCCCCAATCGCCCATACGCGTCGAAAGTTAGTTGATGGATTCCCTCGAAAATTCCGCAGAGCCGGCCATGGATCCCGCCGGACACCCCGTGATCGCCCCTGCCTTGGCCGCTCCGGCTGCCGCGATCCAGCGGGCACCGCGGATCTGGAAATTCTGGGGCACGGCGCTATGGGGCTTGTTCATCTTTGCCGCGATGTTTGTCGGTCAGCTCGCGGTGGTGGCCTGGTTCGTTCTGCGCCAGCAGGGGCCGATTGACGTGGCGGCGGCGGTTCACGTGCTCGGCGGGGGCCTGACGATCTCACTCTCCGTGATCACGGCTCTGCCGTTTGTGCTGGCCGCGTTGTGGCTCCCGATCCGACTGTCGCGAACCTCATATAAGGAATATCTGGCGCTGCGGTGGACCTCCTGGGGCAACGTCGTGATCGGCATCGCCTCCATGATTGTCCTGGTGATGGGCTGGGATATGGTCTCGCGCCTGATGGGGCGCGAGGTGACCCCGGGGTTCATGGGCGAGGTGCTGCGATCGGCTAGCGCCGATGGCGCGCTATGGCTTCTGGTGCTGGCCTTCTGCGTGGCCGCGCCCATCACCGAAGAGTTGTTCGCACGCGGCTTCCTCTATCGCGGCTGGTCGGAATCGGTGCTGCGGCCCGCCGGCGCCGTCGTGCTGTCCTCGCTGGTATGGACGGCGCTGCATTTGCAGTACGACTGGTTCTTCCTCAGCGAGGTGTTTTCGATCGGCCTGTTGCTTGGCTATCTTCGCTATCGCAGCCATTCGCTCTGGCTGACCGTCGTCCTGCACGGTCTCAACAACCTGGCCGCCGTGGTGCAGACCATGGTGCTCACGGCACCGAATTGACCGGCGGATGTCGCGCTCACGCCACGAGCGCAATCGCGATCGGCATCGTTATCGCGGCCAGGATGGTTGCAGGGTGAGGATCTGCGCCAGCAGCGGTGTGTCGCCACCCATCTGGCGGGCCAGCACATAGGCGCTGGATGAGGCAGGACCGCCGATCAAGCGCTCGAGGCCGTGCCACTGCGTGTCCAGCCGCATCAAGGTCCGTTTCGGGATGGCGCCGAGAACGATCAGCAGGAACACCGGCAGCAGCGCCGCGAAAACAATTCCCACCCTCAGCGATTCCCGCGCAGCGTCGCCAGCCGGTCCAGTGCGCCTTGCAGGATGAAGATCGCGGCGTGCTCGTCGATCACCTCGGCGCGCCGGGCGCGGCTCATATCCATGCCGATCAATTCGCGCTCGACAGCAGCCGTGGATAGCCGCTCGTCCCACAGCGCGATGGTCAGATCGGTCGCTTTGGAAAAATTCCGGGCGAAAGCGCGGGTCGATTGGGCGCGGGGACCCTCACTGCCGTCCATATTGATGGGCAGACCGAGCACGAAGCCCACTGCGCGGCGCTCGCCGGCAATCGCGACAAGGTGTGCCGCGTCCGCCTTGAAAGCCTTGCGCTGGATCGTTACCACCCCGGTCGCGAGCTTTCGATCGGGATCAGATACCGCGACCCCGATGGTCTTGGTGCCCAAATCAAGCCCGACCAGCGCACCCCGCGCGGGCCAGTGCGCGACAGCATCGATCAACGGTAAAATGAGTGCAGGCATCGCTCCGCATACCACGCGGCCGGTGGCGTCTGCAAAGCGAAGGAATGACGATGGACGGGTTGACGTTATTCGGGTTGTTCGCAGTCAGCGCGATGCTCGTGTTCTATGCACTGGAGGAACGCAGTCACTGGTTCATCTTCGGCTTCGCCTGCGCCTGTGCGCTGGGGTCAGCCTACGGGTTTCTGCAGGGCGCCTGGCCGTTCGGGCTGGTCGAGGCGGTCTGGGCCGTGGTGGCGCTGCGTCGCTGGATCGTCAGGCAGCGGCTCGCGGCATAGCGCGGCGGCGGCACCGGGTGCTACGGTCGGTGCGCGCGGCAATGATGCCGGCATCCATCCCATCCCGCCAATCCGGAGTGAGCAGATCATGTGGCCGGACCGCCGACTTCTCGACTTGTTCAAGACCGAGTTTCCGATCGTGCTGGCGCCGATGGCGGGCGCTATGGACGCGGAGCTTGTGATTGCGGCGGCGCAGGGCGGGGCGCTGGGCTCGCTGCCATGCGCGATGTTGTCGGCGGACAAGGCGCGCGAACAGGTCAATATCATCCGTCAGCGCGTATCGGCGCCGATCAACATGAATTTCTTCGTCCATACGCCGGTCGATGCCGATCCGCAGCACGAGGCGCGATGGAAGAAGCGGCTTGCGGCTTATTATGACGAGCATGGTCTCGACCCGGCGGCGCCGGTGAAGGCCGCCAACCGCGCCCCGTTCGACGCCGCCGCGTGCGAGGTGGTCGAGGAACTCAAGCCCGAGGTCGTCAGCTTCCAATTCGGCCTGCCGGATCCTGCGCTGCTCAAGCGCATCAAGGCGGCGGGCTGCATTGTGATCGCATGCGCGACCATTGTGCGGGAAGCGATCTGGCTCGAGGAAAACGGCGCCGACGCCATCATCGCCCAGGGCGCGGAAGCCGGCGGCCATCGCGGCATGTTCCTGACCGACGCGGTCGCCGAGCAGCCCGGCACCTTCGCGCTGGTGCCGCAGGTGGTCGATGCGGTGAAGGTCCCGGTGATCGCCGCCGGCGGCATCGCCGATGGGCGGGGCATCGCCGCGGCGTTTGCGTTGGGTGCGGCCGGCGTGCAGGTCGGCACCGCCTATCTGCGCTGCCCGGAATCCACGGTGATTGCGCCGGCCCGGTCGGCGTTGGCTCAGGCACGCGATGATTCCACCGTGATCACCAATGTCATGACCGGACGCCCGGCCCGTGGCGTCCCCAATCGGGCGATGCGCGAAGTTGGACCGATCTCGATCGACGCGCCGGCCTTTCCTCACGCCGCGACTGCGCTGGGCCCACTGAAGGCGGCCGCCGAAAAGCTCGGCAAGGTCGATTTCACCAACCTTTGGGCCGGGCAGGCGGTCCGGCTCGGTCGCGAACTGCCGGCTGCGGAACTGACACGGGCGCTGGCCGGCGCGGCGCTGGCGCGACTGAGCCGTCTTGCGGGCTAGATTCGGCATCCGCGGTTGCAGCGCAAAAGGGCCCTCTGCTATAGGGCGGGCTGAGTTCCGCAGTTAGAGGCCTTATTTGATGTCGGTCGATGCCGCCACTGTCCGCCGTATCGCGCATCTCGCGCGGATCGCGGTTACTGACGCCGAGGTTCCCCACCTGCAGGGTGAACTGAATGCGATACTGGCCTTTGTCGAGCAGCTCAGCGAGGTCAATGTCGACGGTGTCGAGCCGATGACCTCGGTCACGCCGATGGAAATGAAGAAGCGTCCCGACGTGGTCAATGACGGCGAAATCGCGGATGAGGTGGTCGCCAATGCGCCGGAGACTCAGGACCATTTCTTTCTGGTGCCGAAGGTTGTTGAATAGAGCATAGCGTTTTGGCGTGGACTGATGTGGGGCGGAACGCGCATCGAACCAAAGAGTCTTTTGAAACGGGAATTCCGATGTGTCTGCTCTGCGACGATGAAAAGGCCTATCAGGCCTATATGAATTACCTCGACGCCATGGAGCGGCAAGGCAAGAGCGCCGATCCCGACAAGGCGATGGGTGCCGTGCTTGACCAGCTCGAGGCGGCCGACAAAGCAAGCGTCAGGCGGGACGACCCGGCCAACGACAAGACACTGTCCCCGTTCTTCTGCAGCCCGGTTAATAAATGACCGATTTGATATCGCTGACGATCGCCGAAGCCAGGGATGGCCTCGCGCGCAAATCCTTCACTGCACTGGAGCTCACCGACGCTCACCTGAAAGCGATCGAGGCCGCGCGTGCGCTTAACGCCTTCGTGATGGAAACGCCGGATCAGGCCCGCGCCATGGCCCGCGATGCCGATGCAAAGATCGCCAAGGGCGAGGGTGGCCCGCTCGGCGGCATTCCGCTTGGCATCAAGGACCTGTTCGCGACCAAAGACGTGCGCACCACCGCATGCTCCAAGATCCTTGGCAATTTCGTGCCGCCTTATGAATCCACGGTGACCGCGCAGCTGTGGCGCGACGGCGCCGTGATGCTCGGCAAGCTTAACAATGACGAGTTCGCGATGGGCTCGTCGAACGAAACCTCGTGTTTCGGCGCGGTGGTCAATCCGTGGCGGCGCGAAGGATATGACGCGGCGCTCGTGCCGGGCGGTTCTTCCGGCGGTTCGGCATCGGCCGTTGCGGCATTATTGTGCATGGGCGCAACCGCGACCGACACCGGCGGCTCGATCCGCCAACCGGCGGCGTTCACGGCGACCGTCGGGATGAAGCCAACCTATGGGCGCTGCTCGCGCTGGGGTACTGTTGCCTTTGCGTCCTCGCTTGACCAGGCGGGTCCGATCGCGCGTAGCGTGCGCGATGCCGCGATCCTGCTGCGCTCGATGGCCGGTCACGATCCCAAGGACACTACGTCGGTCGACCGTGGGGTGCCGGATTACGAGGCGGCGATCGGCAAGTCGGTCAAGGGCATGAAGATCGGCATCCCCGGGGAATATCGTCTCGACGGCATGCCGGCGGAAATCGAAAAGCTCTGGAGTGAGGGTGCAGCCTGGCTCAAGGCAGCGGGTGCCGAGCTGGTCGAGGTGTCGCTGCCGCACACCAAATATGCCTTGCCGGCCTATTACATCGTCGCGCCGGCGGAAGCTTCGTCAAATCTCGCCCGCTACGACGGCGTGCGCTACGGCTTGCGCGTGCGCGGCCGCTCGGTCGGCGAGATGTACGAGAACACCCGCGCCGAGGGTTTTGGCGCCGAGGTCCGCCGCCGCGTCATGATCGGGACCTACGTGCTCTCGGCCGGCTACTACGACGCCTATTACCTGCGGGCGCAGAAAGTGCGCACCCTGATCAAAAGAGATTTCGAGGACTGCTTTGCCAAGGGCGTGCACGCGATCCTGACGCCGGCGACGCCGTCGGCCGCGTTCGGCATTGGCGAGAAGGGCGCCGACCCCGTCGAGATGTATCTCAACGACATCTTCACGGTGACGGTGAACATGGCGGGGTTGCCGGGCATTGCGGTTCCCGCCGGCAAGGATTCGCAAGGCTTGCCGCTTGGCCTGCAACTGATCGGCCGTCCGTTCGATGAGGAGACGCTGTTCTCGCTTGGTGAGACAATCGAGCAGGCGGCGGGAAGATTTACGCCGCCGAGGTGGTGGTGAGCCCGGCGGATTTTAAAGCCAGCCTCTCGGGCGCGGCGCCAGCGCCCGATCTTGCTGCGCCGCTCGCTGGGCTTTGGTGGGCCGCGAAGGGCAACTGGGAACAGGCGCACCGCCTCGTCCAGGACGATGCAGGCCGCGATGCAGCCTGGGTCCATGCCTATCTGCACCGGGTCGAGGGCGATCTCGGCAATGCCGGCTATTGGTATCGGCAAGCGGGCAAGCCGGTTGCAACGGATTCTCTCGAAAGCGAATGGCAGCGGATCGTTTCCGCGCTGATCGAAGGTGGAACGGCATGAGTGTGAGCAACGCCAATCTGATCAAGGGCGCCACCGGCGACTGGGAAATGGTGATCGGGCTGGAAGTTCACGCCCAGGTGACCTCGAACTCGAAACTGTTCTCCGGCGCCTCGACGGAGTTCGGCGGTGAGCCGAACGCGCACGTCTCGCTGGTCGATGCGGCCATGCCGGGCATGTTGCCCGTGATCAACGAAGAGTGCGTCAGGCAGGCGGTCCGCACCGGGCTTGGCCTCAACGCCAAGATCAATTTGCGGTCGGTGTTCGATCGCAAGAACTATTTCTATCCGGATTTGCCGCAGGGCTATCAGATCAGCCAGTACAAGTCGCCGATCGTGGGCGAGGGCGAGGTGACGATCGAATTGGCCGGCGGCGAGACCGCCACCGTCGGCATCGAGCGGCTGCATCTGGAACAGGACGCCGGCAAGTCGCTGCACGACCAGAGCCCGACGCTGTCGTTCGTGGACCTGAACCGGTCCGGCGTCGCTTTGATGGAGATCGTCTCCAAGCCGGACATCCGCTCCTCTGAGCAGGCCAAGGCCTATGTGACCAAGCTGCGCTCGATCCTGCGCTATCTCGGTACCTGCGACGGCGACATGGAGAAGGGCTCCTTGCGCGCCGACGTCAACGTCTCCGTGCGCAAGCCGGGAGGACCGCTCGGCACCCGCTGCGAGATCAAGAACATGAACTCGATCAGCTTCATCGGCCAGGCGATCGAGTACGAGGCGCGGCGCCAGATCGAAATCCTCGAGGATGGCGGCGCCATCGATCAGGAAACACGGCTGTTCGATCCAGGCAAAGGCGAGACCCGTTCGATGCGCTCCAAGGAAGAGGCGCACGACTACCGCTATTTCCCGGATCCCGATTTGCTGCCGCTGGAATTCAGCGAAAGCTACGTCGCCGATCTCAAGGCCGACCTGCCGGAATTGCCGGACCAGAAGAGGGCGCGCTTTGTGGCCGAGTTGGGCCTGTCAGCCTACGACGCCAGCGTGCTGGTGGCCGAGCGCGAGAGCGCGGAATTCTACGAAACCGTGCTGGCGACGCTCGCAAGCCGGGCTCGCGACGGCAAGCTTGCGGCCAACTGGGTGATCAACGAACTGTTCGGACGCCTCAACAAGGAAGGCCGCGACATCTCGGGGTCGCCGGTCTCGGCAGCGCAGCTTGCCGCCGTTGTCGATTTGATCGGCGAGGGCACCATCTCCGGCAAGATCGCCAAGGATCTGTTCGAGATCGTCTGGCAGGAGGGCGGCGACCCGCGCGCGCTGGTCGAAGCGCGCGGCATGAAACAGGTCACCGACCTCGGCGCGATCGAGAAGGTGGTCGACGACATCATCGCCGCCAATCCCGACAAGGTCGCGCAAGCTCGCGCCAAGCCGCAACTGATCGGTTGGTTCGTCGGGCAGGTGATGAAGTTGTCCGGTGGCAAGGCCAATCCGCAGTCCGTGAACGATTTGCTCAAGTCGAAACTCGGCATCTGAGGTTGGCGCTAATCGCTCCATCGACATCGTCGCTACGTCGATCAAGAGCATGTGCCGCGTCTCGCGCACACCCGAATGGGTGGTAACCCATCGCCTCGACGACCGGTCGCAGATGCGAATCGCCTGCGACGATTCGCGCAAAAAACCGCCTTTGGCGAGCGCAGAAGCGACGCGAAGCGGCTATGCACGAAAATTTTTTCATTGCCAAAAATGGCGACTCAGAGTCCGCGCGACGCATTTTCGACCGGCGTCGGCGACTCGCAACGGCGTCGACAACGCGCAACTCGCCAGCTGTGTGAATCGCAAAAACCCCTGCAGCGCAGGGGTTTTCATCAATATTGACAAACGCCGACGTCGTGTTTTCAGGCATTACCTGCATCGTTGCGCGGATGCGTTGCGGTGCTGCAGCAGCGCGCGCGTCGCGCGCGGTGACGCTGCTGCGTCAACACTTCCTTAAGCGGGACGCTGTTTTTTTTAATGTGTTGGTGTATTCGGAATGTAGTGCATTTCGATTCCCGAGTGCACACAGCGATAAAGCCATCTCACTAGATTTGGAGGGCAACATGGCCAAGAAAGCTAAGAAGGCGAAGAAGGCGAAGAAAGCGAAGAGCGCAGTGAAGAAGACTGCGAAGAAGACCCGCAAGGTCGCCAAGAAGAAGTAACTTTCGCTTAAGACATTGCCGGCGACTTGATGCCGGCACGTCACATGAGCCTTCAGGACGGTCTGCTTTGCGAAGCGGATATCAAGTCGGTGGCTCAGTTGACGAAAGAGGGTGTCGGCGAGACATCAGGTCAAACGGCTGGACCGTCCTTTCGAGGAGTTCGCTCTTCTGAAAACCGGTCCGGCAGAAGAAACGAGTTTTCTTCGTTCGGTGCGGATCTGTGGTCCGCAATTTCATCGGGACACAAGGTCTCAATGAAATCTGGTCCTGACGTGTTCGCCGACGCCCTCGTTCGCCCGCCGGGGCTGAGCCCGGCACTCCATTCTCCAAAATCTAAAAACGCGCGCTGACCATTGGCGGTGTCCAACCCGCGAGGGGCGCACAATGCCGCTTGTGGTGCGTGGTCGTATCGATCCTTGGACCTCGGTCGTGGGAAGTCCGGGCGAATAGCCTCGGCGCAGCCCGATCACCGCAGATGGTTATCGTTTGACCAAACGGCAGGGTAAACCGAACTTCACGATCGGCGAATAACCCCCGTGAAACCGGCACTTCTGCGATTTCGCGGAGGTAGGGCCGCAGCCGCATTCATCTTCGATTCATCGCGATATTTAAACTGCCCTTCAAATTTGATCGGTCATGATGATCCCAACAAGCCGGCAAACGGCGTTGCGGAATAACGGGACGTTTCAAATCGTGGATAGGGGCCGCGCTCGGACGGGGCGGCGTAAAAATCAAAAAGGAGATGACGGATGTTTCAGGGGCACATCGATCTGGATACGGCAACGCCGGTGAAAGCAAGCGCGATCCCCGACGTGCTGTTCGAGCGTGGTCTGTATTGGGCCAGTGGTCGCTCCGGCGTAGTCAATCTCGTCGCCGCGCATAAGTGGTTCAACCTTGCCGCCCTCAAGGGCCGCGCCGACGCCATCCCGTTGCGCCGCGAGGTCGCGGAGATGATGTCCGAGGCCGAGATCGCCACGGCGCAGCGTGAAGCCCGGACCTGGATGACGACGCACTGACGCGATCAGCCGTCGTCACGCAGGCGGCGCTCCACCGGATAGGCAGCATTTCTTTGCCTTCTTGCCGCTCCCGCAGGGGCAGGGGTCGTTACGACCGACATGGCGCCAGGGATTGCGGATCGGCTCGATCGGTCCCCCTGCAATATCGGCCCAGGACGACGGGCCACCATCCACTTCGGCGCTATCTTCGCCGTGCCGGGACCAATCCAGTGATGCGAGGACGTCCTCGATGTAACCGAGGTTGACGCGCGTCAAGCGATCGATGTCGTCGGGCGCGCGTTCGGCGTCGGCGAGGTCCTGGTCGAAATCCCGGCGATCGAGCAGTTCCGTGTCGATGCGTCCGTCGCGCCAGGCGGTGTCGACCAGCGGCACCATATCTCGCAGACCAAGCAGCGCGATTGCCCGCATCCAGCCGTACCAGGCATGATCGCCGTCGTCAGCCAACCGCTCATCGTAAAAGCGCTTGAGAAACTGCAGCAGTCGATCCCGGTCGATCCGGCCCTCCCATGCCAGGAAGGTGACGGCGCCCAGTAGCGCCTCGCGGATATATTCATCGATGGCGCGGTCGACGATCAAGGCATACAGGGTGTCGACATCCCCATCGAACACGCCGACGACGATCTTCCCCAGATTCTCGGTGATGGCATCACCGAGCAGATAGTCGACCTCATCAAAGGGTCGACGCAACAGGTGCAGCAGAGGCTGGCAGGCTTTGGTATCGCGCGCGCCGCCGAGGATGTGCAGGCCCCGAAACAGCAGCGTGTTAGCCTCTTCCGTCAGGGTCTCGCCATCGGCCGCTAGGACCAGGACTGCGCGCAGGTATGGCGCCGATTCCTCGATTCTGATGGTGCAGATTCCCATGGCGAAATCCGGTATCGCCGGTTCGGTCGCAATCGCATCGAGGTAGTATTCGATCGGACCAAGATCAGAAGCGTTTTCACCGCCCCCAAGAAGCCGCTCCAGTTCCTCTTTCTTCATGCAGGTCTCCCTCGGGCGTTTGACTGTTTGACACCACTAAGGCGACTTCGGGCGCAGGCAATTCTGACACCACCTGCAGCGATGGCGCGAGCGGCGGTCAGGCTGGATCAAATCCGTGTCGACAAGTAAAGGCGGTCGGTGCGGGGCGCGGATCGCGCGGCGAGCGAGGACGCGGCCCCGGCTGGTCTTACTCCTGACCAGACGGCATCGCTCGAGGCTGGGCGCCGTTAATTGGCCGGGAAACCAGCAGCCTCAAATCTGACGCTTGCGGCAGGCCCCGGGGTCGGGCATATCGACGTTGCTGGAGACGTGGCCGAGTGGCTGAAGGCGGCGGTTTGCTAAACCGTTATAGGGTTGTAAAGCCCTATCGAGGGTTCGAATCCCTCCGTCTCCGCCAATTTCCGCGCCAAGCCATCTGTAAATCAGCACCATAGCGAGCTGCCGGGCAGGCCTTCGATGAGGCCATGCGATCCGCAGTACCGCGCAAAATTTCGATTCGCCTGAAGTCCAACTAGCGAGAGTTCCGCCTACGCCGCGGAACCCGTCGCCGATTGAAAAGCCGGACGCGAACTTCAGCCGGGCTGATCGTCCCCGGAACATTTCAGCGAGCGCGCAGAAGGGTTGTAGATATCGGTTTCGGCAACGGGGTCGCGAGCTTGAAGTCAGGCGCATTTACCGTCCCGGAGCGATCGCTTCCTGCGCCTGATTCGGCTCGCCCGGGCGGGTGAAGCATCCGACCTTGGTGACCGAGTTTGCCGCGCAAGGATCTGTAGCTAAAAATCCACACTTAAACATCGTTGTAAAACAATGGCTTGCAGAGATGGCTCAATCACAACCGCGTGTTATTTGTGCAACACCCATCCAAAAACGGGGAGCTGCGGCGCTCGCAAGGCGGTTCCTTTGTTGCGTGCGCAGAGGCCATCGGTAATTGTGATGGTGCGACGGAGGGGGGCATCCCGAAGTCGTCTCGTTCTCTGGTGGTGCGCTTCAGCCGCCCCGCATTCGTGCGGGCATGTCTGAAGGGCCGATCAACGAGCGAGGTTAAAGGGACAAGGGAACCAACCCCAGGGTGCTTACCCAGCGGATCCGGAACCTTCCCTGTGGAGCAACTTGGAGGTTATTATGAAGGTGGTTAAGAGCCTAGTTTTAGGCTCGGCCGCAGCGCTTGTTGCTGCGTGCGGAGCTCAGGCGGCTGATCTTCCCTTGAAGGCCAAAGCGGTCGAATATGTGAGGGTCTGCTCTCTGTATGGTGCTGGTTTCTATTACATTCCGGGCACCGACACTTGCGTCAAGATCGGCGGTTATATCCGTACCGACCTGACCGTCAACGGCGGCAACGGCGGCCAGCCGTTCTATTCCGGCGGCGGCGCGATCCAGGAACGCTACGCGAACATGTATAACGACTATTCGCGTTTTGCGCTGACCTTGGATACCCGTACGGCGACGGAATACGGCGTGGTCCGTACCTTCGGTCAGGCCGACTTCACCTTCGGCACCGAAGGCGTCGGTAACGGCATCAACCTGCAGTCGTCGGTCAATACTGCTGCGCTGAACGGCGCAGCCGTCAACAACTTTGCCGGCAACGGCGGTCTGGGTGTGGAATTCGCTTTCATCCAGTTCGCGGGCTTTACCTTGGGTAAGTCGGCTTCAGCCTTCACCACCCCATGGCAGGGCTATCCGGGCAACATCACCGCCTTCCTGGTCGGTGGTTATGACACCGTCACCGGCATCAACAACGTGCAGTACACCGCCCAACTCGGCAACGGTGTGTCGGCTACGATCGGCATCGACGACAGCAGCGCTAACGACTTCAACCGTACGCAGGTGATACACGCGACCAACGGCCTCGGCGGCGGCGCCGGTGTCTCCGCCGGCAACTTCGGTCTGTACGGTTCGCCGAGCTCCAACATTACGCCGCTCGGCTCGGCCTATACCGGCACCTATGTTCCTGACATCGTCGGTAACATTCGTGTCGACCAGGCTTGGGGTCTCTTCCAGGTGTCGGGCGCGCTGCACTACGTCAACGGCAGCTACAACTTGACCGGCAACACCCTGGGTAACCAGTTCAACTCGTTCGCCGTCCAGACCAACGCGATGGACTCGGGCCATCCGAGCGGCAAGGTCGGTGGTGCCATCAGCGCGGCTCTGCAGATCAAGAACCTTCCGACCGGCGCCGGCGACGACGTCAAGTTCGAAGGTACCTGGGCTGAAGGTGCATCGAAGTACACCATCGGTACTTCGTCCGCTCTCGGCGGTTCGTTCTACATGATCAGGAACGCCACAAACGGCACGGGCGGCAGAATCGCTATCGGTGCCATCACCGATGGCGTCTACGGCGGTCCGACCAATACCGGCCTGCAGATGACGCAGTCCTGGGGTCTCCGCGGCGCGTTCAACCACAACTGGAATCCCTACTGGTCGAGCAGCCTCTTCGGCGGCGTCGTTAGCCTGGACTACAACAACACCGCCAAGACCTTGTGGTGCGGTACCTACATCGCTGCCACGAACAACAACGGCGGCGGCATCACCAAGTGCGACCCCGGTTTCACGATGTCTGAAATCGGCCTGACCACCCGGTGGACCCCGGTCAAGAACCTGACGTTCAGCAGCGAAGTGCTGTACGCCTACCTCAACACCAAGATGCAGGGATCGGTTTCGGGTACGCAGACTTCTTCGTTCCCGACCTCGACCGGCGTCTATCAGTTCAAGAACATGGGCACCGTTTCGCTCGAGTTCCGCGCACAGCGCAACTTCTGATCTTGAACATCTGACCACGATCTAATGAACCTCCGGCAGGCAACTGCCGGGGGTTTTTCTTTTGGACCGGTCTTGCTCCGTTCTTGGACCGGTTCGGAACAGACGAGCAGGGGCCTTCGGCGGACGAGGACGCGCCGGCGCTATTCGATATTGGTGCCGCGGCGTAGGTCGGCCTCGATCTGAAGCCGCGTGCCGCCGCCAAATCGCGCGCGATAGACCTGCAGATTTTCCATGATCCGCTGCACGTAATTGCGGGTCTCCGAGAACGGGATCAGTTCGACCCAGTCGACCGCGTCGATCTTGGGATCGCGTGGATCGCCGTAACGGTCGACCCATTTCTTGACGCTGCCGCGCCCGGCATTATAGGCCGCGAAGGTCATGATGTAGGAGCCGCGGTAGTCATCGAGCAGGCCGCCGAGTTCGGCGGCACCGAGGGCTGCGTTGTAGACCGGATCGGTCTTCATGCGGGCGAGGTCGAAATTCACGCCATATTTCTTGCACACGTAGCGACCGGCGTCGGGTGTCACCTGCATTAGCCCGTAGGCCTGTGCCGGCGAGACCACGGCGGGGTTGAAAGCGCTTTCCTGTCGGGCGATCGCAAAAATGATGCTTTGCTCGACCTCGGGACCGATCGACCTGAAGGACGGAATCCCGTTGACCGGATAAGCGTAGAAATCGAACGGTAGCCCACGGTTGAGCGCGGCCTTGCCGAGCAGCAACATGCCGCGTGCGTCACGGTTGCGCGAGGCCAGTTCGCCGAGGCCCACCAAGGCTTCGGGGTCGCCGTTTTCACCCATGTCGCTCAGGATCGGGATCGCGATCTCGCGCTCGTCGAGCGCATAGAGCAACTGCACCGCGCGGACGATTTCCAGCCGCTCGACGCCGCGTCCGCGCGCGGCCGGCACTCCGTTCAATACGATTTGAGGCAGGCCTAGTTTGGCGCGTGCCAATTGCCCGTAGTAACTGGTTGATTGCTCCGCCGCCGCCGCGTAGGCGGCGCGGGCATCGTGGCTGCGGCCGGCAGCCTCAGCAGCCCGGCCTTGCCAATAGCCGGCGCGCGCGAGCGCCGTCGGGTTGACGCTGCCGACGCCGATGCGGGCAAAATGTTGCGCAGCCGTCGCCGGATCGTTGAGAAAGCGCAGCGCGATCCAGCCGGCGGTGAATTCCTGTTCGGTCTTGTAGATATCGCGCACCGGCAGCGCCGCGTCGCGCGCGATCAGATAGGCGGTGCGATTCTCGCCGATGTCCAGCATCTTGCGCGACAGCAGCCGCCGCTCGATCCACCATTCGTCGAGATTGTACAGCCGGCCCGGATCCTTTGGCGCGCTCAGCATCAGCTGCGCGGCTTCGGTGAATTTCTCTTCGCGGCGCAGCAACTGGATCTTGCTGAAGAGGTAGCCGGGATCGCCACGCAGCTCGCGCGGGACCGCTTCGAGCAACGCTCTGGAGTTGGACGCCTTGCGATTGGATGCGATGCGCGCCCGCGCCAACGCGACTTCGCCGCTGCCGAGCCGCCTGGCGGCGCGCAGCGCGCCAGCCTCCTGCTCGGTGCCGTAGAGGAACAGGTCCATCCGCGCCTTGCTATCGCCCGGCGACAACAATGCACCGAACAGATCGAGCGCGGTGTTCTCGGTGTCCTCGGTCATCCCATCGTTTCGCCAGGCCTCGCGCACCAGCCGCTCTGCATTGGCCCGATCGCCGCGCGCCAACATCGTTCGCGCCAGCGCGAATTTGCCCTTGGCTGAAACCGGCGATTCGTTTTCGAACCACGACCACACGGTCGCATCGTCGCGATGGTCGTCCCACAGCGCTGCTTCCAGGCGCCGGCGCAGGAAGGTTTGCGAAGGCCAACTCGGATTGGCCGTGATGAAGGCGCGATAGCGCTCGACCGAAGCACCGTTGTCGTCGCTGCGCAGGATGATCCATTCCGCAAGCTTCCGCGCCACGGGATCAGAAATCGCCGCTTCGGCTTCAGTCGCCTCCGCGGGCCTGCGCTTGCGCACGAGTTCGATCACGTTCTCCAGAGTGTCGGCATCGGCCTGCGAGGTCGAGGAGGTCGCGGCCACCGCGGCTGGAATCGTGGGTTTGCGCACTGGCGGAAGCGCGGCATGCTTCCGGGTGGCCGGTTCGATCGCAGGCGGCGCGTGGGTCGGGGGAAGCGGTAGATGATTGGTGGCGGTCTTGGCCGCTGCTTCGGTCTTTGCCGCCGGCAACATCTTGGCCGCGATGTTGCGCGCGATCGGCCGCGGCTGCGGCAGCGGAACTTTCGGCTTGGCGGGGTTGGCGCTCGCCAGCGCCGACCACCCGATGACCAGCCCGGTCATCAGGGCAATCGATAGGGAGGTCGACAGGGCCGTCGATCGCAAAGCGGCTGCGCGGGCGGAGTGAGTCACGGCGTTCCTTCGCGGCGAATCATCGGTCGCTGTAGCTAAAGGTCTATTTGATTAATTTGGGGACAAAACACCAAATACGCCGGAGATTTGGGTTGTCTGCGCCTTCACCACGGCAAAATCACGGCCGGGACCGGGCTCGCGCGGGCCTTTCACAGAAACGCGAGACCCGGTATGACTGCATCCCTTGATCAGCTTAGGCGGCAGCTCGCGCGCATTTGGAGGAAGTCCATGGCAATGAAGACGAATTTTCGGGGTTCATTCACCGCCTTGGTCACCCCCTTTAAAAACGGCGGGCTCGACGAGGCCGCTTTCCGCGACCTGGTCAACTGGCAGATCGCCGAGGGCACCCATGGACTGGTGCCGGTCGGCACCACCGGCGAAAGCCCGACCCTGAGCCACGACGAGCACAAGAACGTCGTCGAATGGTGCATCGCGGAGGCCAAGGGGCGCGTGCCGGTGATTGCCGGGGCCGGTTCCAATTCGACCAAGGAAGCCGTTGAACTCGCCCAGCATGCCGAGACCGCGGGCGCGAATGCCGTGCTGGTGGTGACGCCGTACTACAACAAGCCCACCCAGGAGGGCATGTACCAGCACTTCAAGGCGATCAACGATGCGATCGGGATTCCGATCATCATCTACAACATTCCGCCGCGCTCGGTGATCGACATGAGCGTGGACACCATGGCGCGGCTGTTCGAGCTGAAGAACATCGCCGGGGTCAAGGATGCCACCGCCAGCATGGTGCGGGTCTCGCAGCAGCGCGCGGCGATGGGCGAGGATTTCAATCAGCTGTCGGGCGAGGACGCAACCGTGCTCGGTTACATGGCCCATGGCGGCCATGGCTGCATTTCCGTGACCGCCAACGTCGCGCCGCGGCTGTGCTCGGAGTTTCACGTCGCCTGGCAGAAGGGCGATGTCGCCACCGCGCTCAAGCTGCACGACAAGCTGATGCCGCTGCACACCAACCTGTTCATGGAGTCCAACCCAAGTCCGGTAAAGTACGCGATGTCGCTGCTCGGCAAGATGGACGAGAAGCTGCGCTTGCCGATGGTGCCGGTGTCGGAGCCGACGCGTGCGGCCGTGCGTAGCGCGATGGTGCATGCAGGCCTGATCAACTAAGCCCTCGCGTTGTCGCGGTGAGTTTTGCGGTTCGGGATGCTGAGGAGAGGGGCCTGCAGATGCTGAAGGAATTCCGCGAATTCGCAATGAAGGGCAACGTCGTCGACCTCGCGGTCGGTGTCATCATCGGTGCGGCGTTCGGCGCCATCGTGTCCTCGCTGGTCGGCGACATCATCATGCCGATCATCGGATCAATCACCGGCGGCCTCGACTTCTCCAATTATTACACGGGACTTTCAAAGGCCGTCACCGCGACCAACCTGGCCGACGCCAAGAAGCAGGGCGCCGTGCTGGCCTGGGGTAACTTCCTCACGCTGACGCTGAATTTCATGATCGTGGCCTTCGTGCTGTTCATCGTCATTCGTGCCATAAACACGCTGAAGCGGAAGGACGAGGCGGCGCCGGCGCAGCCGAAGCCGACCCGGCAGGAAGAACTGCTCACCGAGATCCGCGACCTGCTCAAGAAATCTTGAGCTGCAAACGCCGCGGCGCAATGCCATCGCTGGCTTGGGAATTTAATGATGGCCGAGAAAAACGAGCGCGCGATCAAGATCGTCGCCGAAAATCGCCAGGCTCGCTTCCACTATGCGATCGAGGATACGCTGGAAGCGGGAATCGCGTTGACCGGCACCGAAGTGAAATCGATCCGCAACGGCAAGACTACGATCGCCGAGTCCTACGCTGATCCCAAGGACGGCGAGATCTGGCTGATCAACGCCAACATTCCGGAATATTTGCAAGCCAACCGCTTCAACCACGAGCCCAAACGGCCGCGCAAGCTGCTGCTGCACAAAAAGCAGATCAATAAGCTGATGGGCGCGGTCGATCGCGAGGGTATGACGCTGGTTCCGCTCAAGCTTTACTTCAACGAGCGCGGCCGCGCCAAGCTGTTGCTGGCGGTAGCAAAGGGCAAGAAACTGCACGACAAGCGTGAAAGCGAGAAAAAGCGCGACTGGAATAGGGAGAAGGGCCGCTTGCTGCGGGCGCGGGGATAAAAAGAGGAGTGACGAATAGCGAATGGCGAATTAGCTACCTTTCTCTATTCGCTACTGGCTATTCGCTATTCGCCAACTTGAGGACGTAAAATGACTCAACCCAATTTGTCGGAAGTTGACTGGAGCAAAATTCCGGCGCCGGCCGATGACGGTGCAGCCGCGCATCTCGTCGGCATGACCATTCCGCCGGTGAACCTGGTTGCCACCGACGATTCCTCGGTGACGCTGTCGACGCTGCTGGGACGCACTGTGGTGTTCGCCTATCCCCGGACCGGGGAGCCCGGCAAGATTGGCCTGGTCGATGACTGGGACATGATCCCGGGGGCGCGCGGCTGCACGCCGCAGACCTGCTCGTTCCGCGATTTGTTCGCGGAATTGAAGGCGGCGGGGGCGAACCATGTGTTCGGCCTGTCGACGCAGAGCAACGCGTATCAGGCCGAGATGGCTTCACGGCTGCATCTGCCGTTCCCGGTGTTGTCGGATGAAAAGCTCGAGTTCACGCGGGCGCTCGATCTCCCGGTGATGAAGGTAGCGGGCCTGACCTTGATCCGACGCCTCGCGCTGATCATCGACAACGCCCGTATCACGCAGGTGTTCTATCCGGTGTTTCCGCCGGATCGAAACGCCGCCGACGTGTTGAAATGGCTGAAGGAGAACCCGGTCGCGCCGTGCTAGAGACAATAGGCCGGGAGCGGCCGCGCGCTTATTTCGCGAGATCCGCGCGCACCTTCGCGAACACGCTGCGGAACATCTCCGGCGTCAGTACCCGCGTGTTGGTGTTGTAGCGCGAGCAATGGTAGCTGTCGTACAGCGTCACGGCGCCGGCCGTATGCATCGCGCCGTGCGCAAATGGCGCGGCGGTGCTGCGCAGGCCCAGCGCCTTCACCGTCGAGTCATGCGCGATCCGGCCGAGTGCGACGATCGCGCGCAGTCGTGGCATGGTCGCGATGGTTGCGGCAAGGAATTGCCGGCAGGTGTTGATTTCGACCGGTAGCGGCTTGTTTTGCGGCGGCACGCAGCGCACCGCGTTGCTGATCCGGCAATCGACCAGTGTCATTCCGTCGTCCGGCCGCGCCTGATAAACGCCGCTGGCGAAACCGTATTCGAGCAGGGTCGCATAGAGCAGGTCGCCGGCGTAGTCGCCGGTGAACGGCCGGCCGGTGCGGTTGGCGCCCTGCATGCCGGGCGCAAGGCCGACGATCAATAGCTGCGCGTCGGGAGCGCCGAACGAGCGAACCGGCGCGTTGAACCATTCCGGTTCGCGGGCGCGCGCCGCCTCTCGGAAAGCGACCAGCCTAGGGCAAAGCGGGCAATCGCGGCCGGGCTCGAAGTCGTGGAGGGCATCGACAGGCGGCAGCTTGCCGCCCGCGCGGCGTTTTTCAATCGTCGAAATCGTCGTCATCGCCCCTCGGCGCCGTGGTGGTTGCGCGCTGCAGGAATTGCGGGGCGTGATGGCGCGGCTCGCGCGGGGCGGGACGCTCGGACGGGTCACGGCCGAGCTTGGATTGCAATTCCATCAGGTCGGTGAAGACGTCGGCCTGGCGCCGCAACTCGTCGGCAATCATCGGCGGCTGGCTGGAGATCGTCGAGACGACGGTAACGCGGACACCGCGGCGCTGCACCGCCTCGACCAGCGACCGGAAATCGCCGTCGCCGGAAAACAGCACCATCTGATCGACATGCTCGGCAAGCTCCATCGCATCGACCGCAAGCTCGATATCCATGTTCCCCTTGACCTTGCGGCGGCCGCTGGCGTCGATGAATTCCTTGGTCGCCTTGGTGACGACAGTATAGCCATTGTAATCGAGCCAGTCGATCAACGGGCGGATCGACGAATACTCCTGATCCTCGATGATCGCGGTGTAATAGAACGCGCGCAGCAGGGTCCCCCGGCTCTGGAACTCCTTCAAAAGGCGCTTGTAATCGATGTCGAAGCCGAGCGTCTTGGCGGTTGCATAAAGGTTGGCGCCATCGATAAAAAGCGCGATTTTATTGGAAGCTGATGACATCAAGTTTTCTCGCGTTGTTAACGTTTTTGGCGCGGCGGTAACGGGCCGCGCATTTCAGGGTAGCTTGCCTAAAGTTCGGTGAATCCAGGCTGACAAACACCACCGCAAATGTGGTGCGGCGAGGGCGAAAGACCCATAGTTTTTGACTTGTAATGAAGCTAGTGAAGCTATCTTCGTTGTCCTCGGCAATACCCTAAGTGTCTGGATATGTCTGGACGTTCCGGCCTTCTGGCCCTGCGGCGGGGGGGTAGCAGAGCCGATTGCCGGGGCCAAATCACAAATTGGTCTTGCGGAAAGCTACCGCGCGCTATAACTAGCGGATATAACCAACATATTCGGTCCTAACTAACGGAGCGACAGTCGATGGCGCGCGTCACCGTGGAAGATTGCATTGATAAGGTCGATAACCGATTCGATCTGGTCTTGTTGGCGGCTCACCGCGCCCGCATGATCTCGTCCGGCTCACAGCTCACGATCGATCGCGACAACGACAAGAACCCGGTTGTGTCGCTGCGCGAAATCGCGGAATCGACGATTTCCCCGGAGGATCTGCGCGAAGAGCTGGTGCATTCGCTGCAGAAGTTCGTTGAGGTCGATGAACCCGAGCCGGATACCGTGCCCTTGATCGGCTCGGCCGGCGCCAGCGTCGACGCCGACGATACCGAGGTCGCTGTGGAGCGCATGACCGAAGAGGAACTCCTGAAGGGCCTCGAAGGCTTGGCGCCGCCGGAAGAGCAGCCGGAAGAGGACGAATAAACCGTCGTCATTGCGGAACGGGACATCCCCAAACCAATTGATTCACCAAAGGCCCGGACATTGGTCCGGGCCTTTGCTTTTGCCGGCATTTCCGTGGTTACGATGGCTGTCGCACAGGCACGTCGAATTCCGCAAAGCTGCCCTCGATTTGATCGGCGGGGGGCCCATTTCGCGATACACTGTGTTCCGTGCTGAATACCGAGTGTCGCTCGCAACGAGCTTCACTCGCTACCGGGACGAGTTTCGTTCAAAAAATGCACTAGTATGATTATGGTGAAGTGGGCCGCTTCCGAAGCCCGCTGGAAGGTAACGAGTCGATGGCGAATTGGCGCCGCAGCTCACGGCAGATGCAGGCTGCGAACGAAACGGTCGCGGTGGCACCGACCCTGCACGCCACGTCCAGGCCGGCCAGGCGGACGCGCACGCGGATGATGCGACAGTATGACCTGGTGGAACGGGTCCGATCCTATAACCCGGACACCAACGAAGACCTGCTGAATCGCGCCTATGTCTATGCCATGAAGGCGCACGGCACACAGACCCGCGCGTCCGGCGATCCCTATTTCTCGCATCCGCTGGAAGTCGCGGCGATCCTCACCGATCTCAAGCTCGACGACGCCACCATCGTTGCGGCGCTGCTGCACGACACCATCGAAGATACCGAGGCCACCCGCGCCGAAATCGACCACGTGTTCGGCCACGAGATCGGCGCGCTGGTTGAGGGGCTCACCAAGCTGAAACGGCTGGAACTGGTTTCGCGCGAAGCCAAACAGGCCGAGAACTTGCGCAAATTGCTGCTGGCGATCGCCGACGACGTCCGCGTTCTCCTGATCAAGCTTGCCGATCGTCTCCACAACATGCGCACGCTGGAGTTCGTGCCCCCGGCGTCCCGGCGCCGGATCGCCGAAGAGACCCTCGACATCTATGGGCCGCTCGCCGGCCGCATGGGTATGCAGGAGATGCGGGAGGAACTGGAAGACCTTTCGTTCCGCACCCTCGATCCGGAAGCCCACGCGGTGGTGATGCAGCGGCTGGATGGGCTTGCGGACCGCAACCGCAACCTGATCGGCGAAATCGAAACCCAGCTTTCCAAAAATCTCCAGAACAACGGCATGGTGGCGCACGTCTATGGCCGGCGCAAACAGCCATTTTCGATCTGGACCAAGATGGAACGCAAGTCGGTCGGCTTCGAGCAATTGTCCGACATCTTCGGATTTCGCGTCGTGATGGATAACGTCGAGGCCTGTTATCGCGCGCTCGGCGTCGTGCACACCACCTGGCCGGTCGTGCCCGGCCGGTTCAAGGACTACATCTCGACGCCGAAGCAGAACGATTATCGTTCGATTCACACCACCGTGATCGGCCCCGGCAACCAGCGCGTCGAACTTCAGATTCGCACCGAGGAGATGGACCAGATCGCGGAACTCGGCATCGCCGCGCACGCCTTCTACAAGGACGGCGTGGGCTCACCGACCGAGCTGCTCAAGCGCGAATCCAACGCCTTCGCCTGGCTGCGTCATACCATCGGGATATTGTCGGAAAGCGCCAACCCGGAGGAGTTCCTTGAGCACACCAAACTCGAGCTCTTCCACGATCAGGTATTCTGCTTCACCCCGAAAGGAAAACTGATCGCGCTGCCGCGCCATGCCAACGTGATCGACTTCGCCTACGCCGTGCATACCGATGTCGGCAACAGCGCAGTCGGTTGCAAGATCAACGGCAAGTTCGCACCGCTGTCGTCCGAACTTCAAAACGGCGACGAGGTGGAGGTGCTGACCTCGAAAGCGCAGGCGGCGCCGCCGTCGGCCTGGGAATCGCTCGCGATCACCGGCAAGGCGCGGGCGGCAATCCGGCGGGCGACCCGGACCGCGGTGCGCGATCAATATGCCGGCCTCGGCCGCCGCATCGTCGAGCGCTTGTTTGTGCGCGCCAAGATTGAATACGCCGACGACAAGCTGAAGGGCGCGTTGCCGCGACTGGCCCGGGCCTCGATCGACGACGTGATGGCATCGGTCGGGCGCGGCGAGTTGAAGGCCTCCGACGTCGCGCGCGCCATGTATCCGGACTACAAGGAAGAGCGGATCGGGCGGTTTGGCGGCAAAAAGGCCATGGCGGACAAGAAGTCGTCGGCGGATTCAGCCCGCAGCCCGATCGCTATTCCGATCCGGGGCATCAATTCCGATTTGCCGGTCAAGTTCGCCCCGAACGGCGGCGCCGTCCCGGGCGACCGAATCGTCGGGATCGTTTCGCCGGGCGAGGGCATCACGATCTACCCGATCCAATCGCCGGCGCTGCGGGATTTCGAGGAGGAGCCGGAGCGCTGGCTCGACGTACGCTGGGATGTCGACGACTCGACGCCGCAGCGTTTTCCGGCGCGGATCATGGTCCAGAACGTCAACGAGCCGGGCAGCCTGGCCCAGGTCGCCACCGTGATCGCCGAACATGACGGCAACATCGACAACATCAGCATGTCGAGGCGCTCGCCGGATTTTACCGAGCTCACCATCGACCTTGAGGTTTATGACCTGAAGCATCTCAGCGCCATCATCGCGCAGTTGCGGGCCAAGGCTGTCGTCGCGCGGGTTGAACGCGTTAATGGATAGAGCTTTACTTTATGGATATCGAATCGAACCGTAGCTCCAAAGTCGGCGCATAGCGCCGGGCGAGGGGCGAGGGGTTTCGTCCTATCGATACCTGATAACCTCACCGCAACCCTCTCTGCGTGTGGAGAGAAAGCGGATTTCTCTGTGTTTTAAAACTTTAGAGTCCCCATGGCCAATCCTCCGCTGCGTCTCGGCGTCAACGTCGATCACATCGCCACCCTGCGCAACGCCAGGGCGGGGTTCAATCCCGATCCGGTGCGCGCAGCGCTTGCCGCGATCGAGGCCGGCGCCGACGGCATCACCGCGCATCTGCGCGAGGACCGTCGTCATATCCGGGACGACGACATGGCGCGCTTGAAGGCGGAGATATCCAAACCGCTGAATTTCGAGATGGCGGCAACCCCGGACATGCTGGGTATTGCGCTTTCGACCAAGCCTCATGCGGTGTGTCTGGTGCCGGAGCGACGGGAAGAACTCACCACCGAGGGGGGCCTTGATGTGGTCGGACAGCACAAAGCGCTCAAGCCGTTCATCGCCCAATTGAACGACGCCGGCATCCGGGTCTCGCTGTTCATCGCGGCCGAGCCGCGGCAGATCGAAATGGCCGCGGAATTGCGCGCGCCGGTCATCGAAATTCACACTGGCGCCTGGTGTGATGCCGTGGTCGACGGCCATGCAGCGAAGGCGGAGGCGGAGTGGCAGCGCATCGTCAGCGGGGCCGCGCTGGCACGCGCCGCCGGTCTGGAAGTGCATGCCGGGCACGGGCTCGATTACGGTACCGCGGAGAAGATCGCCGCGCTGCCGGAAATCGTCGAACTGAATATCGGCTATTACCTGATCGGGGAGGCGCTGTTCGTCGGGCTCGGCCAGACCGTTCGCACCATGCGGGCCGCGATGGATCGCGGACGCAACAACCTTGAGCGCCGGCAACCGGGGAAACCCGCGGGTAAACTATGATCATTGGCATCGGTTCGGACCTGATCGATATTCGCCGCGTGGCGGCCGTGATCGAGCGTCACGGCGATCGCTTTCTCGACCGTATTTTCACCGAAACCGAGCGTGCCCGTGCCGGTCGACGCGCCAAGAACGAGAAGATGGTGGTGGCGACCTACGCCAAGCGGTTTGCCGCCAAGGAGGCCTGTTCCAAGGCGCTCGGCACCGGAATCCGGCAAGGCGTCTGGTGGCGCGATATGGGGGTGGTAAACCTGCCGGGCGGCCGGCCGACCATGCAATTGACCGGCGGGGCGCTGGCCCGGCTTAAGGCCCTGACGCCAAGAGGCCTTGAGGCACGAATCGACCTCAGTATTACCGACGATTGGCCGTTGGCGCAGGCTTTCGTCATAATTTCGGCGGCCGGGCCGGGCAATCCCTGAGTCACCGGCGTGTCGTGCCCGTTGCAAGGATAGTAAACAAAAAATCATCGGCCGATCAAAGGATTAGCAAGTTTTAAGGAGGCCGTTGATTGCGCCGCTGCAAACAACCGTCTAAAACGCCGCAGGAAAACAGGGCGAATTCGGGTTTGCACCGGGATTCGCTTTCACATCAGAATTGACCATTTTCTTCGACGCGAAACGGAGGCGATTCGCGTAAGGAAAATGTTCTGCCGCCGTATGGCAGTCGGGACGGGAATTGGGAAAGCGATGAGCGTGACATCCGGCACAAAATCTGAGAGCGGCTTGGGTGAAACCATCCGCGTCGTCGTTCATGCGCTTCTGATCGCGCTGGTGATCCGCACATTCCTGTTCCAGCCCTTCAACATTCCCTCGGGATCGATGAAGGCGACGCTCCTGGTCGGCGACTATCTGTTCGTTTCCAAATATTCCTACGGATACAGCCATTATTCGATTCCATTATCGCCGCCTCTGTTTTCGGGGCGCATATTCGGCTCCGAGCCGGCGCGCGGCGATGTCGTGGTGTTCCGGCTGCCGAAGGACGATAGCACCGACTACATCAAGCGCGTGATCGGGTTGCCGGGCGACCGCATTCAGATGAAGGAAGGCCTGCTCTACATCAACGACAAGCCGGTGGTACGCGAGCGGCTGAGCGATTTCGTCGGCGAAGACCCCTGCGGCTCCGACGCCACCGCGCGGGTGAAGCGCTGGAAGGAGACGCTGCCGAACGGCGTCAGCTATCAGACGCTGGATTGCGTCGACAACGGCTTTTACGACGACACCAATGTCTACACGGTGCCGGCCGGCCATCTTTTCATGATGGGCGACAACCGGGACAATTCGACCGATAGCCGCGTGCTATCAGCCGTGGGGTACGTGCCGTTCGAGAATCTCATCGGCCGTGCCCAGATGATTTTCTTTTCCATCGCTGAGGGCGAACACGCCTGGATGTTCTGGCGCTGGCCGACCGCGGTACGCTGGAATCGCATATTTTCAATCGTGCGATGAACGAAGAAGCGCAAGACATCAAGCCTCCATCGTTACCAGGCGAAGCCAGCCTTCCGCCTGACACTGAACCGGCGGCGAAGAAAAAACGCAATAAGGTCAGCGCCAAGGCGGCGACGGCGGCCATCGAGGCGCGCATCGGGCACAAGTTTGCCGATCCAGCGCTGCTGGCCACCGCCTTGACCCATGTCTCTGCATTGAAGCCCGCGCGCAAGCGCGGCGACAGTTACCAGCGCCTCGAATTTCTCGGTGATCACGTGCTCGGGCTGATCGTCTCCGACATGCTCTACCGGGCCTTCCCGAACGCCGACGAGGGTGAGTTGTCGAAACGGCTCGCCGATCTCGTCCGCAAGGAGAGCTGCGCCGATGTGGCGAAGTCGCTTGCGCTGCTCGACGACATCAAGCTCGGCGCGGTCGGGGCGGGTGCGAGCGCCCGCTTGCGCAAATCCGTGCTCGGCGACATCTGCGAGGCGGTGATCGGCGCGATTTACCTCGATGGCGGCCACGGTGCCGCGGTACAATTCGTCGAACGCAATTGGACCGAGCGGATGCGCAAGCCGCGGCGGCCGTTGCGCGATCCCAAGACGGTGCTACAGGAATGGGCTCAGGGCAAAGGCCTGCCGACGCCGGTCTATCGCGAGGTCGAACGCACCGGGCCGCATCACGACCCGCAGTTCCGCGTGGCGGTGGATTTGCCGGGGCTTGAGCCGGCTGAAGGCGTCGGCGGCAGCAAGCGCGCTGCCGAAAAGGTCGCGGCGTCGGTGATGATCGAGCGTGAAGGCGTTGGTGGCGGCAGCAATGACGGATGAATCTCTCGGTGAAGCCGCCCCGGCCGCGACGCGCTGCGGCTTCGTCGCGCTGATCGGCGCCCCCAATGTCGGCAAATCGACTTTGGTCAACGCCCTGGTCGGCTCCAAGGTCACGATCGTGTCGCGCAAGGTGCAGACCACGCGCGCGCTGATCCGCGGCATCGTGATCGAAAGCGGTGCCCAGATCATTCTGGTCGATACGCCCGGCATCTTCCTGCCGAAGCGGCGGCTCGACCGCGCCATGGTGTCGACCGCCTGGAGCGGAGCGCATGACGCCGATCTGGTCTGCGTGCTGCTCGACGCCAAGTCCGGAATCGACGAGGAAGCCGAAGCGATCCTGACCAAGGTTGCCTCGGTTGCGCACAAGAAGATCCTGGTGCTGAACAAGATCGATCTCGTCCCGCGCGAGAAACTGCTGGCGCTGGCCCAGGCGGCCAATGATCGGCTGCGTTTCGAGGAGACCTTCATGATCTCGGCGCTGTCGGGCGACGGCGTCGATGACCTGCGCCGCAAGCTGGCCGCGATGGTGCCGCCGGGGCCGTTCCACTATCCCGAGGACCAGATGTCGGATGCGCCGATGCGGCATCTGGCAGCGGAAATCACCCGGGAGAAGATCTTCCGCCAACTGCATCAGGAATTGCCGTATCAATCGACGGTCGAAACCGATAGCTGGACCGAGCGCAGGGACCATTCGGTTCGCATCGAGCAGACGATTTTTGTCGAGCGCGAAAGCCAGCGCAAGATCGTGCTCGGCAAGGGTGGCGCCACGATCAAGTCGATCGGCGCAGAGTCGCGCAAGGAACTGACCGAGATCGTCGGCCATCCGGTGCACCTGTTCTTGTTCGTGAAGGTGCGCGAAAACTGGGGCGATGATCCCAACCGTTATCGCGAGATGGGACTAGAATTCCCAAAGGAATAACGGGCGTCCCATGAGCGTACCCAGAAACGTGGTGTGGTTTGAAGCGCTAATGTATTTGTCGCTGACGCTCGACGCGCTGTCGGTCGCATTTCAGGACCGCACGCCGGCTCCGGACATGACGGAATCGATGGTCACCACCGCGACGATGATGGCGGCCGGCCTGATCCTGTTGCTGGTTTTCCTGGTCTGGCTCGCCGCTCAGCGGCGCAAGAACTGGCCGCGCTGGGTGCTGATCGGCTCACTGGTGCTATCGGTCATTTCGCTGATGCAGATCCTCGGCGATAGCGGCCTGGCGTTCGACAGCGGCATCGAGATCATTTCGTGCGCGCTGACCGCGGCCGGGCTGTATTTCTCCTACACCGGCGACGCGAAGGGCTGGTTCAACGGGTGAATTCTACGCCGTCAAATCCCGAGATTGCGGGTCCGCGCTGAAGAAGCGCGTCTGGGATGACGAGTGTGAGGCCGCTGCGCAGGCCGGCGAAATCCTGTAAACTTCGACCATGGAATGGACCGACGAAGGCATCGTGCTGGGGGTGCGGCGGCATGGCAAATCCTCAGCCATCGTCGAACTGCTGACGCGCGATCATGGCCGCCATCTCGGCCTGGTGCGCGGCGGCGCCGGTTCACGGATGCGTCCACTGCTGCAGCCCGGCAACAGCGTGACCGCGGTGTGGCGGGCGCGGCTCGACGAGCACCTCGGCTATTACGCGATCGAGGGAACCAGGTTGCGGGCCGCGACCGTTCTGGCGTCGTCCTATGCGGTGTATGGCGTGACGCATCTCGCCTCGCTGGCGCGGCTGTTGCCCGAACGCGATCCGCATCGGGACATCTACGACAGGGTCGAGCACATCCTCGATGATTTCGACGATGCCGGCGAGGCGGCGGTTCATCTGGTGCGCTTCGAACTGGCGATGCTCTCGGAACTCGGTTTTGGGCTCGACCTGGAAAATTGCGCCGCAACCGGCCAGACCTCCGAACTGATTTACGTTTCGCCGAAATCGGGCGGCGCGGTGTCACGGCAGGCCGGCGATCCCTGGCGCGACCGGCTGCTGCGGCTGCCGCCGTTCCTGCGCCAGGACGGCAGCGGCCGGAACGGCTGGTCGGATCAGGACCTGCAGGACGGGTTTCGGCTGACCGGCTTGTTCCTGCTGCGCCACGTGCTGGAACCGCGCGGGCAGGGCCATTCCGACGCCCGCGACGGCTTCATCAACGCGGTGGTGCGGCATCGCGCAGGGGCGGTGATTCCGTGACGAAGCGGGCCATAGCGCGGACAGAAAAGCCCCCGCCTCTCGAGAAGCGGGGTTAGGATTGAGGCTAGAATTCCGCCCTCGATGGATAGGTACCAAGGGCGGTAGGAAGTAGCCTCATCGAAACTTAACGCGGCGGCCCGTGCGGGCAACGGGATTAAAGCGAAGGCGTCTGAAGCAATTCTCCCGACATTCGAAGGCAATTCTCCCGGCTGACGGGGGGTGAGTCCGCCTGGATACAGGTCAATGGTTCCGGTCGGCAGTGGGTACCGCGTCCCGAACGGGGCGAGCCACGGTAGCGCTGCTGATTCGCAAGCCTTGCCCGATTCATCCCAAAAGTTTAACCCGTCGCCATGGGTAAAAGATTGATTCCGCCGGAACCGGCCGAAGTTCACGAGGTGATGCTGCGCGATGCGCTCGAGGAGCGCTATCTCGCTTACGCACTCTCCACCATTATGCATCGCGCCTTGCCGGATGCCCGCGACGGCTTGAAGCCGGTGCACCGGCGCATCCTGTACGGCATGCGGCTGCTGCGGCTCGATCCGGGCACGCCGTTCAAGAAATCCGCCAAGATCGTCGGCGACGTGATGGGCTCGTTCCATCCGCATGGCGACCAGGCGATCTACGACGCCATGGTGCGGCTGGCGCAGGATTTTTCGTCGCGCTATCCGCTGGTCGACGGTCAGGGCAATTTCGGCAATATCGACGGCGATAACCCTGCCGCCTACCGCTACACCGAAGCGCGCATGACCGAGGTCGCGCGGCTTCTGCTCGATGGCATCGATGAGGACGGCGTCGAATTCCGTCCCAATTACGACGGCCAGTCGAAGGAGCCGGTGGTCATGCCCGGCGGGTTTCCGAACCTGCTCGCCAACGGCGCACAGGGCATTGCGGTCGGCATGGCGACCTCGATCCCGCCGCACAACGTCGCCGAACTTTGCGACGCCGCGCTGCATCTGATCGAAAAACCCGACGCCAAGTCAAAGACGCTGCTGCGCTGGGTCAAGGGTCCGGATTTTCCGACCGGCGGCATCGTCATCGATTCCAAGGAAAGCATCACCGAGGCCTACATGACCGGGCGCGGCTCGTTCCGCACCCGCGCCAAATGGAGCCAGGAAGAGGGCGCACGCGGCACCTGGATCGTCGTCATCACCGAGATTCCGTGGCTGGTGCAGAAATCCCGGCTGGTCGAGAAGATCGCCGAGCTGCTCAACGACAAGAAACTGCCGCTGGTCGGCGACGTCCGGGACGAATCGGCGGAAGACATCCGCCTCGTTATCGAGCCGAAATCCCGCGCGGTCGATCCCGAACTGCTGATGGAATCACTGTTCCGGTTGACCGAGCTGGAAAGCCGGATTCCGCTGAACCTCAACGTGCTGGTGAAGGGCCGCATCCCCAAGGTGCTCGGCTTGGCCGAATGCCTGCGCGAATGGCTCGACCATCTGCGCGACGTGCTGCTGCGCCGCTCCAATTACCGCAAGGAGCAGATCGAGCACCGGCTGGAAGTGCTCGGCGGCTACCTGATCGCCTATCTGAATATCGACAAGGTGATCAAGATCATCCGCACCGAGGATGAGCCGAAGCCGGAGTTGATGAAGGCGTTCAAGCTGACGGAGGTTCAGGCCGAGGCCATCCTCAACATGCGGCTGCGCAGTTTGCGCAAGCTCGAGGAATTCGAGATCCGCACCGAGGACAAAAACCTTCGCAATGAGTTGAAGGGGATCAAGAGCCTACTCGGCTCCGAGGTCGAGCAGTGGTCCAAGGTCGGCGAGCAGGTCCGCAAGGTGCGCGACATTTTCGGGCCGAAGACGCCGCTCGGCAAACGCCGCACGCAATTCGCCGACGCGCCCGAGCATGACCTCGCCGCGATCGAGGAGGCTTTTGTCGAGCGCGAGCCTGTTACGGTGGTGGTGTCCGACAAGGGTTGGGTGCGGACGCTGAAGGGGCATGTCGAGGATATCTCGGGGCTCACTTTCAAGACCGACGACAAGCTCGACAAGGCCTTCTTTGCCGAGACCACCTCGAAGCTGCTGCTGTTCGCCACCAACGGCCGGTTCTATTCGCTCGATGTCGCGAAGCTGCCGGGCGGCCGCGGCCATGGCGAGCCGATCCGGATGTTCATCGACATGGACCAGGACGCCGCGATCGTGTCGCTGTTCGTCAACAAGGGCGGCCGCAAGTTCCTGGTGGCGAGCCATGAGGGGCAAGGCTTCATCGTCAACGAAGACGACTGCGTCGGCAACACCCGCAAGGGCAAGCAGGTGCTCAACGTCGAAATGCCGAACGAGGCGCGGACGCTCGCAACCGTCACCGGCGATACCGTCGCCGTGATCGGCACCAACCACAAGATGGTGATCTTCCCGATCGACCAGGTCCCGGAAATGGCGCGCGGCCGCGGCGTACGCCTGCAGAAATATACCAGCAGCGGGCTGTCGGATGTGGCGGTGTTCGACTCCAAGGTCGGCCTGAGCTGGAAGGATTCGGCGGGACGCGACCAGAGCCTGACCTGGAAGGAACTGTCGGATTGGCGCGGCAATCGCGCCGATGCCGGTCGTCTCGCCCACGGCCTGCCGAAGTCGAACAAGTTCGGACGCGGCGTGGAGTAAGGCGGAAACTGCAGGGTGAGCTGGGCGGCCTGTCCGCCGCAGTTCACCCTCACTGCGGTTAGGCGGTCGCGACGTAATAGTATTCGGCCATTCGTCCGCGCTATAGTCACGGTGTCGAAACGAGCCGTATTGTTGTCGCGAAACCCGATGGCCCATCAGCATCATCATCATGGGCATGACGACGGCCATGTGCATGGCCATGTCGGCCATAGCCACGCGCCCGATCGTTTCGGATTTGCGTTTGCGGCGGGCGTCACGCTCAACACCGTGTTCGTCATCGTCGAACTGGCGTTCGGCTATGTCGCCAATTCGCTGGCCTTGATTTCCGACGCCATCCACAATTTCTCCGATGTGATCGCGCTGCTGCTGGCCTGGGGCGCGGCGTGGCTGGCGGGCAGGCAGCCGACGCAGCGGCATACTTACGGCTATCGGCGCGCTTCGATCCTGGCGGCGCTGTTCAACGCGGGCCTTCTGTTCGTCGCCGTCGGTGGCATCGCGGTCGAGGCGATCAACCGGATTCAGGAGCCGGCGGTAGTGGCGGGCTGGACCGTTGTCGTGGTCGCGGCGTTCGGCATCATCATCAATGGCGCGACCGCCTTGTTGTTCATGCGTGGCCGCCACAACGATTTGAACATCCGCGGCGCCTATCTGCATATGGCGGCCGACGCCGGCGTGTCCTTCGGTGTGGTTGTGGCCGCACTCCTGATCATGGCGACGGGCTGGCTCTGGCTCGATCCTGCGATCAGCCTGTGTATTGCGGCGGTTGTGCTGGCGAGCGGATGGGGCCTGGCGAAAGACAGCGTCAATCTTGCGCTCGACGGCGTGCCGAAAGGGATTGAGCTTGCCCAAGTGGAGGCATATCTGAACCGCCTGGAAGGCGTGACCGAGCTGCACGACCTGCACATCTGGGCGATGAGCACCAATGAGACGGCGCTGACGGCGCATCTGGTCTGCCCCGGCGGCTACAATGACTTGTTCCTCCATCAGGTGTGCGAAGAACTGTCACGCCGCTTCAACATCCACCATGCCACGCTGCAGATCGAGGCCAGCAGCGAAGTCTGCAAGCTCGCGCCGGCGGAGGTAGTTTAACCGCCAGTTGGCTTGAACGCTTCAATGCGCGGTAGTTTCGGAGATTGAAAAATGCATTCGCACTCACTCGATCAATGGACCCACGATCACGTATTTCTGGGCGCGCGCCATACCGAGAACGAGCGGCGCACCTGGTTCGTGGTCGCGTTGACGATCGTGATGATGGTGGGCGAGATCGCGGCCGGATCGTTCTTCGGCTCGATGGCGCTGTTGGCCGACGGCTGGCACATGGCGACCCATGCCGCCGCGCTCGGCATCGCGGCGCTGGCCTATCTGTTCGCGCGCCAGCACGCGCGCAATTCCCGCTTTGCTTTCGGCACCGGCAAGTTCGGTGATCTCGCCGCGTTTTCCAGCGCGATCATTCTCGGGCTGATCGCGGTGCAGATCGCCTACGAAAGCGCGGTGCGGCTGGTTCATCCGGTTGCGATCGCGTACGGCGAAGCGATCGCGGTCGCGGCGCTCGGACTTGGCGTCAACCTCGCCAGCGCGTGGCTGCTGCGCGACACGCACGGTGACCATCATGGTCACCATCACGGTCATGGCCACTCCCACGGCGACCATCACCATCACGACAACAACCTTCGTGCGGCCTATGTCCACGTGCTGGCGGACGCCGCGACCTCGGTTCTCGCGATTGCGGCGCTGGTGACAGCGATGTATGCTGGCTGGACCTGGATCGACCCGGCGGTCGGGATCATCGGCAGTCTCGTTATCGGTAGCTGGGCGTTCGGGCTGATCCGCGATTCCGGCGCGGTGCTGCTCGACGTCTGCGCCGACAAGGACCTCGAAGCCGTGATCCGCGAGCGGCTGGAAACCAAGGGCGACCGCGTCACCGACCTGCATCTGTGGCAGGTCGGTCCCGGCCATCGCGCCGCGGTGATCTCCGTGATCTCAGACCATCCGCTGTCGCCCGCGACTTACAAGCGCCGCCTTGGCGGGCTGAAGGGGCTATGTCACGTCACCGTCGAGGTCGAGCTTTGTCCGCACCACGCCGCGGCGGCGGGACAGCACTGACCGCGCGTCGCCGAGCTTATCGCGCAATAGGATTAACCTGCGATTGATCGCGCGGCAGGTTTCGGTTCAGACCAGCCGCGAAGGATGTCTGCGGTCTCCTCATCCATCGGAAAGAAACTTTCGACCCGAAGCTCCTGCAGCGTGATGTCCTGGGGAATGCCGAGCGTCGCGATGGTGGTAAATAGCCGCAACTCGATCTTGCCCTTCCGAAAGTGCATCGGAAGCACCGGCGTCACCGCCCATTCGGCTGGCGCCGCGGTGCATGCCTCGCGGACGCCCTGATAGGCGAGTAGCCGTTCGTGAAGCGCCGCCGTCTCAGGCGTGCCGTCGGCCGCGGCGTCGGCTTCTACGCTGCGGACGAAGTAGCGAACCACGTCTGGCCAGTTCAGAAGATGCGGGCGTAGCACATCGGGGGCGACCAGCGCATCGGCCAGATTGACCGGCGTATCCGGCGCCAATGGTCCGACCAGGAATTCAACCAGCCGGACAGCCCCCGCATTGCTTCTGAGCAGATTCCAGTGTCGATCGACCGCAACGGCGGGGAAGGGTTCTTGCTGCGCCAGCATGTAGTGGAGTGCGGCGCTGACTTGGCTGAGTTCGGGTGCCGCAAGGTTGGTCTGCCGCCACACGGGCGCGAAGCCTGCGGCGATCATGAGCGCATTCTGCTGGCGCAGCGGCACGTCGAGGGCCGCCGCTAACCGCAGCACCATCTCGCGGCTTGGCGAGGCGCGGCCCAATTCCAGGAAACTCAAATGGCGTTGCGAGATTTCAGTCCGTCCGGCAAGCTCGAGCTGCGACAGGCCCGTGCGCCGGCGCCACCATCGCAAGCTCTCCGCGAAGCTCTGCTTCCGCGACATGAATACCTGCCAGGTAGTTGCCGAAACGGTGCCATTCGGCAGGATGCCACAGGAGGCATTGGCGCGACAGGAGATAAGGGTGGGCGAGGCAACCGGGGTCGCGATCGCATTGGTATCGAGCTGCCTCGGGGGCACCGCAGCGGCTATCACCCGCTATCTTGTCGGCAATGCCGATCCGGTGACGCTGGCCATTTTGCGCTGGGGAATAGGCTTTGCGTGTCTGCTGCCGACGGCGCTTTTCCTGAAGGTGCGATGGCCGTCGCGCGGCGACTGGCCTGCCGTTGCTCTGTTGGGGCTTTGTTTCTTCGGGCTGTTTTTCGTCCTCTACAACATCGCCATCGGCTATACGACCGCGGCCCGCGCAAGCCTTGCCTTGGCGACCTTGCCGCTGCAGACCATGGTGGTCGGGGCGCTGCTCGGTGTTGAGCCGCTCACGATGCGGAAATCGGCCGGCGTCTGCGTTGCTTTCCTCGGCGTTATCGCCGCGCTGGCCTCCGGCCTTTCGGCCGCGCCGACCGGCGCATGGCGAGGCGAACTCATCATGACCGGCGCCGTGCTGTGCATGGCATTTTACAACGTTTTGTCTCGCCCGTTGGTTCAACGATCAAGCGCACTCGGCTTCCTCACCGTCGGGATGGGCGCCGGCGCGTCGGCGCTTGTCATTGTCGGATCGCTGACTGGCAGCATCGCGGTCTTAAGCAGCTTCGGCGCGGCGCAATGGGTGGCCGGCGTCTATCTCGGAATAGCCGGCGGCGCGCTGGCGTTCATCCTGTGGGTGCTGGCGCTTCAACGCGCGACCCCGACCCGCGTCGCCAACACCATGACGGTCAACCCGATCGCGGCGGCGCTGCTCGCGGCCCAGCTCGTCGGCGAGCCGATCACGCCCAATCTCGTGATCGGGCTAGGCGCGGTGTTTGCGGGGATATGGATCGCCACAACAGAGGCCCGCGCACGAGCGCAGGAGACTTCCTGAAGCTCACATCGCCGCATAAATTCCACCCATGAAGTCGGCGGCCAGTATGGAGTGTGTTTAGTTGCGAGGCGCGGATATCGTTGGCGGCGGCGGACTTGGCGCCTTCTTCGGATTGAGCGTGCCCGCATAGAATGAAAGTCCGCCGATCAGGATCAAGCAGATGAAATAGACCGCATAGGCTTGCGGTGGAGTCATCGCCCATCGCAGCAGCGCCTGTAATCTCACCGCCGGGCGGATATTATTTTCCATGCAAAAAGTGTGCTTTAATAGGGTTAGGATTGAAAGATCAAATTGCAGGCCGTGCGGCCGGATGATTTCTGCCGCAGGCGAGGGCGTCATGAGTTTCCTGTCGCTGGGCTTGGTCTATAAAGCGGCGCGCCGCGCCACGCGGCTGGCGCTGGCGCTCTGCATCATCGGATTTGCGCTTCCCGCCCAGCGCGTATCGGCGCAAACGCCGTTCTACCAGGCGAGCGAGCGCGATATCGCGGGCCCGCCCGGCACGCTGATCAGTTCGGAGCCGATGCTGTTCGCGCCCGGATATGCGCAGGCCTATCGGATTCTTTATCGATCGACCGGTCTTAATGGCGAGCCGATCGCGATCTCCGGCGTGGTGGTGATCCCGCCGGGACCGCCGCCGCCGGGCGGCCGCCCAATCGTGGCGTGGGCGCATCCGACCACCGGCGTGGTGCCGCGGTGCGCGCCATCGCTGGCGATTTTCGGTTTCCAGCAGATCATGGGCCTGCGGCCGATGGTCGAATTCGGCGCCGTCGTGGTTGCCACCGACTATCCAGGGCTCGGCACCGCCGGTCCGCATCCCTATCTGGTCGGCGTCAGCGAGGGCCGGGCGGTGCTGGATTCCGTGCGCGTCGCGCGCCTGATGCCGGGGTAGGCGAGGGCAACCGTTTCGCGGTGTGGGGACATTCGCAGGGCGGGCAGGCGGTGCTCTATGCCGGTGCGCTCGCCAAAAGCTATGCGCCCGATCTCGCCCTGGTCGGCGTCGCTGCGGCGGCGCCCGCAACCGAACTGGTCACGCTGATGGGCGATGACTTCAAGACCACCGGCGGCAAGAACCTGACGGCGATGACGCTGTGGTCGTGGTCGCGGGTGTTCGGCGCGCCGATCAACCGCGTCGTGCTCCCGGAGGCCATTCCCACCGTCGATCGGCTCGCCGACGAATGCATCGAATCGATCTTCGACATCTGGGAGCGGCGCCGCACTGAGCGGCCGCTTGAGCAGCATTTCCTGTCGGTACAGAACATCGCCGTGGTCGAGCCCTGGAAGAGCCTGGCCTTGCGCAATACGCCCGGCGTGCTGCCGCGGGGCATTCCGCTGTTTCTGGCGCAGGGCACCACCGACGATCTGGTCCGGCCGGAGGTGACGCGTGCTTACTTCAAACGGCAGTGCAAGGCTGGCAATCCGGTGCGGATGCTGTGGCTGCCCGGGGTCGGTCACGGTCTTGCGGCCCGTGACAGCGCCGACGCTGCGGTCGAATGGATGATGGCGCGCTTTGCCGGTGCGCCCGCGCCGAGCGATTGCGGGAGCTAGCGGATCGCTTGCGATGGGACCATTGAGGTTTCGGTCATTTGATCTCCCACGTTGTGTTATGCGGGATGTCCATCGCAAAATAGCCGCCGGGACCAGCCAGCGCAGGCATTTTTATGCAGGCAAATGGCTCACTCCCGGTGATTCCCTTATACTTGCCGGTGCCACCCGTAATGATATGGGTGCCACAATCCATTGTCGGCTGCGACTTATCGAGATCGCGTGTATCGAAGGTTGAGAAAATCTTGTCACCGTCGCTATCGGCCAACACGCAGGCGCCGTCGATGTATTTCTTCTCGCCTGACGCAACGCTCAGTGCTGCGCAGTGTGCCGACATCTTGTCGAGCATCTTCTCTCCTTTCATGTTTTCGGTGGTCCCGACCGCCTCCAGGTTGGTGGCCGTGCCGAGGCCGGCAATGTCAATGCTGTTCAATGGCCGAAAAATGAAGTGCGTCACGTAGGGCGTGGTTCCCTTCTTTTCAATCGGATCTCCCAGGACGACCCCAGGGGCAAAGGCCATGACCACCCCGGCGAGAAGCACTGCTTTGGCAAGTGTCGTCGCTGCGGTAGGTGCCGCGAATACGCTCAGCTTTATGCGCTTCATTGGTTCCTCCTCGGATCGAGCGGCGGCTTCGAGAGCCTATGCTGCGAATCGCCGCGGACTCAGCAGGCGTGCTGCTTGTGCGTAGGACGCCTGTGGCTGTACTTGCTGATGCCGAATTTCGCGTCGGCGTTGAACGCCTGCGCGATCATGCTCTAACGACGCTCCACCTCAAACGGCGAAGTATGTAGTGGGCTGTGGCTCCGATCGCCGGTTCATGATCGCTGATAGAACCGGGCTCAGGTGGGGGGACGAGAACGGTCTAGACACCCGCAAGAGGCATAACCGCACGATCCGAGCGGAAGGCACGATAGCACAAGGTGTGGTCGACGTCAGCCATCAAGTCTGGAAAGCGCGATGCGTATCGTCAGCCGCCCTGACCGATCCCGCCATGCGGAATCTGTCTGTCTTGCGGATCTCTCATCAGGTGATTTACGTCCGTGCACATGACCAATTCCGCGTTCCTTCCGAAAAGCTCGCGTCCATTCGGATTTGGTTACGCGCCTATGAGGCCGCGCCCTAATCTTCTTTCACCTTCGGCTTCTGTTGCAACAGGCACAGCGCCAGCAGCGCCGCGAGGCTCAGCGCCGACGACACGATCAGGATGCGGCTGCCCATATGCTCGATCAATAAACCGAACGCCAGCGGCGCCACCGCCTGCGCCATCCGCGCCGGCGCGCCGATGATGCCCAGACGGTAGCCGTAATTCTCCGGGCCGAAGATCGCGAGCGGCAGCGTGCCGCGCGCGATCGTCAGGATGCCGTTGCCGGCGCCGTGAAAGAGCGCGAACACGCTCGCCGCGCCGCCGCCCGCGACCGCGAGGATGGCGGCGCCGATCGGGTGCATCAGGCAGGCCAGCCGCGTCGACACCACCGGATGATAGCGGCTGAGCAGGCTTGCCTCGACGATGCGGGCGAACACCTGCGCCGGACCGATCAGCGCGCCGGCCGCGACCGCCTGTACGGCCGTCGCACCGGCGGCCTCGAGGATGCGGGGAAGGTGCGCGGCCATCGCGCCGGTGACGGTCCAGGCCGCCGCAAAGGCGAACGCCAGCAGCACCATGGGGCGGTCGATCGGGATGTGCGGCTTGATCGAAGTTGCGGCGATCGCCTTCGCGCCCGCTACGCGCGGCAGCATCAAGAGGTTGATCGGCAGGCCGATCAGGATATGCGCGGCGGCCCAGGCAAAACAGGTTTCGCGCCAGCCGATGGTTTGCAGTCCCCAGGCGGTCAGCGGCCAGCCGACGGTGCTGGCAAAGCCCGCGATCAAGGTGATCCCGGTGATCGCGCGGCGCGCGCTGTCGCCGTAGATGCGTCCCAGCGCGCCGAAAGCGGCGTCGTAGAGGCCAAACCCCATCCCGACGCCGAGCAGAAGCCAGGCCAACACCAGCACCGGGATCGAGGTGGTGCTGCCGAGCAGCGTCAGCCCTGCGGCCAGCGTCAGGTTGGAGGTCGACAGCACCGATCTTCCGCCGACGAGATCGATCTGCCGGCCGACGCGCGGGCCGAGCAGGGCCGATATCACCAGCGATGCCGAGAACGCTGCAAAGATCCAGTTGCTGGAGACGCCGAGATCGCGCGCGATCGGGTCGGCCAGGATCGCCGGCAGATAGTAGCTGGAAGCCCAGGCCAGCGTTTGTGTAGTGCCGAGCGCCAGAATGACGGGAAGCTGGCGTCTGCTCATCGCTTAGGCGCTATCTTTCCGTATCATCGTCATCGGCCCTGTTATTCTATTGTTATGCAAGGCATTTGCTTTCGCATCGCGACCACCGTCAAGTCGGCAACGGCGGCTTTACCGAGGCCTTTTCATCCTGCAGGATTGCGCGGCATAATGGCGTATGGATGCGACCTCGCGACTGAATTTGATCAAATGGCTGGTCGGCCAGGGCCTGACAGGCCTGCCTGAAAAGGATCTGCTGCGTGGCTTCTGCGAGCGTTGCCGGGCGCAGGGCCTTGAACTGTCGCGTGTGCTCGTCTTCATCGATACGCTGCACCCGGTTTTCGAAGGGCGCGGGGTTCGCTGGACCGACACCGAAACCAACGAGAGCGACGCGTTCGAGTACGGATCAACCAGCGAGGGTGATGCCGCGGCAAACTGGCGCCGCACCCCGTTCTATCACATGCTCGAACACGGCCACGACGAACTGCCGATCGATCTCGCCGACTGCGACTCACTCGACTTCTCGATGATCGCCGACCTTGCCGCGAAAGGGCATCGGCATTTTCTCGCCTTCGTGAACCGGTTCGGCGGCGCCGGCAGCATCGGCCAGATGGATTGCGTCTATTCCTATTGGCTGACCCGACAGGCCGATGGTTTCAGCCCGCAATGCCTGTCGGCGCTTCGTGATCTGGTGCCGGTGCTGGGACTGGCGATTAAATCCGCTGCCCAGGTCGAGATCGCGCGCACGTTAGGCAGGGTCTATCTCGGCCGCGATGCCTCCGAGCAGGTTCTGCGCGGCCGCATCGCGCGCGGTGTGACCGAGCGCATCAACGCCGTGCTGTGGTTTTCCGATCTTCGCGGCTCAACCACGATCAGCGAGACCATTGAGCCTGATGAGATCATTCCGTTTCTCAACGATTATGCGCAGGCCGCCATCGACACCATCCATGAAACCGGCGGCGACGTGCTCAAATTGATCGGAGACGGCGTGCTGGCGATGTTCATCGGTGAAGACATGGAGGCGGCCAGGCGTGCCGCGCTGCGTGCCGAGCATCGTTTCCGGCAGAGCATGAGCAAGCTCAACACTCGCCGATCGGCCGAGGGCCGACTGACCACGTCGGCCTATGTCGGGCTGCATGTCGGCGAAGTGTTCTACGGCAATATCGGCAGCGATGACCGGCTCGACTTCACGGTGGTCGGGCCGGCGGTGAACGAGGTCAGCCGCATCGCCTCGATGTGCCGTTCGGTCGATCGCGAATTGCTGATGTCGGCCGATTTTCAGGCGGGTCTCAAAGCGACGGGACGCGGCTATCTCGTCTCTACCGGTCGCTTCGCCTTGCGTGGCATCGGTCGCGCGCAGGATCTCTACACCCTCGATCCCGTCATCGCGGCCGACGAAGCGGCGGCGGGGCGCTATGAGCGCTACCTGGCGAGTTAGTGTTTTCGTCGAAAGGCGTTCAGGTACCGCAGAAGCAATCCTCCGGTAGAAACATTTAGATGAAATTCGCACGGATATTTCGTGCGTCGGCGCGGATCAATTTTTTCGTGATGATAGTTAGGTCATTGCATCGAGTAAGACCGTAAGGTAACTCCTGGTTGAAACAACCTTTGATAAACCCGGGCGGGCTCGCGGTGCTTTCGCAGTTCGAAGTCACTTACGAGAAGCTCGCTCAGACATCTACCCTTGGACAACTGGGCGATTTGTTGGGAGAGGTGCGCGATGCGTATGGCCTGGCGCATATCGTCTATCACGCGGTTCACCTGCCACTAACTTCCGATCCAAACCCGATATTGCTGCTTACCTACAGGCCGGAATGGGTTCAACGTTATATAGAGCGAGACTATTTCCGAGTTGATCCCGTCATAGCCGGCAGCAGGAACGGCTTTTTGCCTTTGGATTGGGCTGACGTGGATCATGACTCCCCTGAGGCACGAGACTTCTTCATGGAGGCTGACGCGTTCGGGGTTGGCCGGCACGGAATGACGATTCCAATACGCGGGCCGGGCGGCGAGCGCGCTCTTCTTTCAATCACATCGAATACGTCAAGCGCAGCGTGGAAAGAAACGCGCTTGGTATATATGCGCGAATTTTTGCTGATCGCGCATTTCATACATGATCAAGCCGTTCGGCTCGCCGGGTTGCGGACACCCGCCATCAAACGGCAGCTCTCGGCGCGCGAGCGGGAAACCCTTCAGCTCGCCGCGCGGGGTTTCGCGCCGAAGCAAATTGCCGCCGATTTGCGTTTGTCAGCGACCGCGGTCCGGCTTTACTTGCAAGGCGCGCGCTCAAAGCTTGAGTGCGCGACATTGATTCAGGGTATCGCCAAGGCAGTCAGCCTCGACATCATTGAAGCCTGACGACGCTAATCCTTGGCCTGCATGGAGGAGCGTTCCGCTTCGATAAGCCCGTCAGTGGCCCCTTAACAGATCGACGGGTCACCGCTTCGCCGGAGGCGGCGTAGGGCCACTAGTCCAGCGTTGTCAATCTTGTATTTGGAAAAATTGTCAAGCGGTCTCCCCAGGGCGTATTTCGCTCCGGCGGAGGCGCGACGTTGATCAAAATTCTTACTAGTGCGGATCGACCGCAACACAGTGAACTCTTTCGGCAAATGTTCCGAGGCCGGGCATTGGCGTTTCATGAGCGGCTGGGCTGGGATGTCGTCGTGCGCGACGGAATGGAGCAAGACCGCTACGACGATACTGAAAATCCCACGTATATCCTTGCTACCAATCGCGATGGCTGCGTGGTCGGCTCGCTTCGTCTTCTGCCGACAATCGGCGAGACGATGCTGCGTAGTGAATTTTTCGGATTCTTTTCGCCGCCGATCGACGTGACCAGCCCGACGATTTGGGAGTGTACGCGATTCTGCGTGCACTCAACCGGGGTTGCCGAGCGAGGTTTGGCTCAGTCGATCTCTTCGGAACTCTTAATTGGCCTGTGCCAATTCGCGATATCAACCGGTATCGAGCAAATCGTCGGCCTCTACGAAGCCCACATGGCTCGGATTTATCGCCGGATCGGTTGGTCCCCACAGCCGCTTGCCGTTGCCCGCGCCGATGTCGGTAAGTTGGTCGTCGGATTATGGGATGCGTCGTATGCCGCCGTGGAGGCGATGAGAACCCGTGCTGAAATGAGCCAGGGAGAGTTTGACCGCGCAGCGTAGCACGCGCCGGGAGCTCTCGGCGCAACATGGCAGAAGACGGCTAAGCGTCACGGGCATCAGTCAGCGTTGCGCTGCCGGCTGTTCGAACAGCAATCCGGAACCGCTATTCCGCAGCAGCTTCGGCGGCTGCCGGTTCGGCCGGTTTCTCCAGCACCGCGGCGATCGCGTCGTCAACCCGCTCCAGCCAGATGAACTCCAGTCTGTCCCGGGCGCCTTGGGGAATGTCGTCGTAGTCGCGACGGTTGCGTGCCGGCAGCATCACGCGGGTCAAGCCTGCCGCGGCAGCGGCCACCACCTTTTCCTTGATGCCACCGACCGGCAGCACCAGCCCTCGCAACGAAATCTCGCCGGTCATCGCGGTGTCGCTTCTGACGGTGCGATTGGTGAGCAGCGAGGTGAGGGCGGTGAACATCGCCACGCCTGCGCTTGGGCCGTCCTTGGGCGTAGCGCCCGCGGGCACGTGGACGTGGATATCGTTCTTTTCGAATACCGTAGGATCGATGCCGAGCTGCGTGGCGTGGCCTTTCACCAGCGTGAGCGCCGCCTGCACGCTTTCACGCATCACTTCGCCGAGTTGGCCGGTCAGGATCAGTGCGCCTCTTCCAGGTGTGCGTGAGGCTTCGATGAAGAGGATGTCGCCACCGACAGGCGTCCAGGCAAGACCTGTGGCCACGCCGGGGACGCTGGTTCGCATAGCGACCTCGTTTTCAAATCGAGGCTGGCCAAGGATGGTCGTGATCTCCTTGGCGGTGAGCACGACCCGGTTGGCGCTGCCGTCCGCGATCTGCACCGCGACGTTACGGAAGACCTTGCCGATCTCACGTTCCAGACTGCGAACGCCGGCCTCCCTGGTATATCCCTTGATGATGAGCTTCAGCGCGTCGGCGTCGATTTCGGCCTGCTCCGGTTTCAGGCCGTTGGCCTCCAGCTGGCGCCGAACCAGATAGCGCCGCGCGATCTCCAGCTTCTCTTCCTCGGTGTAGCCGGCGAGGCTGATAATCTCCATGCGGTCCAGCAGCGGGCCCGGAACGCTGTCGAGCATATTGGCGGTGGCAACGAACACGACCCGCGAGAGATCGAACGGCACGCCGAGATAGTTGTCGCGAAAGGTCGCGTTCTGTTCGGGATCGAGCACTTCAAGCATCGCGGCGGAAGGGTCTCCCTGAATCCCGCGTCCGAGCTTGTCGATCTCGTCGAGCATCATGACGCAATTGCGCGCGCCGGCTTTCTTGATCGCCTGGATGATGTTGCCCGGCAGCGCGCCGATATAGGTGCGCCGGTGGCCGCGGATTTCCGCTTCGTCGTGCACGCCGCCGAGGCTGACGCGCACGAACGGCCGCTCCATCGCGCGGGCGATCGATTGCCCGAGCGAGGTCTTGCCGACGCCGGGCGGGCCGACGAAGCAAAGAATCGGCGCCTTGCCTTCCGGTGCCAGCTTGCGAACCGCCAGATATTCGATGATCCGGGTTTTGATCTTCTCCAGACCGTAGTGATCCTGATCGAGAATGCGCCTCGCCTCGGCGATATCGATCGGCTTCTCCTCCGGCAAACTCCAGGGCAGATCGATCAGCCAGTCGAGATAGTTGCGAACCATGCCGGCTTCGGCCGCGCCCTCAGGCATCCGCTCGTAACGGCGGACCTCCTTGCGCACCTGGCTCTCGGCTTCCGCCGGCATCTGGGCCTTGGCAATAGCCGCGTTCAGCTCGGTGATCTCCTGCGCCTTGCCGTCGCCTTCGCCAAGCTGGCGCTGAATGGTGGCCATTTGTTCGCGCAGAATCGCCTCGCGCTGACGCTCGTCGAAGGTCGCCTTGGTCTGCTGCCCGATCTCGTTGCTGAGCCGAAGCACTTCGATGCGTTCGGCGAGATGCCGTGAAACCTTGTCCATGCGCAGCGCAAGGTCGATGGTCTCGAGGATTTCCTGCTTTTCCTGCGGCTTCACGTCCATGTACGAGGTGGCGAGATCGGCGAGCATCGATGGCGAGGTGGTGCCTTGCAGGACGGCGATCAGTTCCTGCGGCGCTTGCGGAAGTAATTCCGCGGCTTCGATGGCTTGCCGCTGCAAATTCAGGAAACGGGCTTCGATCTCCGGCGAGGTCGTCGTGGGTTCGGGGATATTGAGGACGCGCGCTGCCAGAAACGGCGTGCCCGGAAGGAAATCGAGCACCCGGATGCGCTGCACGCCCTGGCAGATGAGGTGATGACTGTCATCGGGACCGGTGATGTAGCGGATGACATTGGCGACAGTGCCAACGCGGTAGAGATCGTCCGGCCCCGGTTCGGTCGACTCCGCGTCGCGCTGGAGCAGAATGCCGATCTGACGCTGTTCGCGCACCGCCTGTTGCGCGGCGGCGATCGCTTTCGACCGTCCCAGCGTAATCGGCGCCACCATGCCCGGAAACAGCACGGTGTTGCGCACGGGGACAATGATGAGGGCGTCCGCAGGAATCGAAACCGATTGATCCGGGGATGAGGCGGCGGGTTGGCCGGATGTCGTTGCGTCTGATGACACGTGGCTTCTCCTTACGCGGATTTGGTGAGACGCAAGCCGACGCAGCCGTACGTGGCGAAGCGGGTGATGACGTAGCGGCCCAGCGGCAGCGCAATGCGGCGCTCGAAGCGTCCCTGCGGCAGTTCAAGGCGATGGATCCGGGCATTGCGAAGTTCCGCGGGCAGCACGCGGCGTCCGCTGACGATAAGTACGCCTTGGTCGATCACGGCCTCGACTTCCTCGGGATCGACCCCGGGCAGCGCGATCAGGATCAGCACCTCGCGGTCGGTCTCCAGCACGTCGATTGGCGGTTCCCAACTCGGCTCATCCGCGCCGGCGCCCGGGCGCAGTTTCAGGAACTGTGAGTGCAATCGCTCGGCGCGGGCAAGCGTCTGGATTGCGTCGGACAGCATCCAGTTGAGCGGATCTCTGGTCGGCATTTCGTCTCTCCCGCCACGACAGGTTCTGGAACGTATCGCAGTTTCCACGTTCGCCAAGCGGTAGCAGAGGACAAACTGTATCCAAAAGGCCCGTTATCGTGTCGGCAGATATTTATTGCAATCAGGATGGTCGGTCCTGCGGCATTCGCCCGCGTGTCGAGCAGTAGAAGTGGAGCTTTGCGCTCGATTTCGCAACCAGCCGTGACATGTTCTGACATTTGGCCGGCCGCGCGGTGGTCGGCAGGTCCTCGCCGAAGCGGTCGCTGATTGCGCCATTGTGACGAAGGCGACGCGTGGACGGGCACGGCGGCGACGACATGGCGCGTCGCTCGACCCAATTCGACGGGATTTATCTTGCGGTCCCGGACGTCGGCAGGAATGCGTTGCGGAGCGCTGATGCGGCCTGATCGATCAGAATTTTTCCGGCATCGAGTACACCCGCGAACGACGCCAGACCGTGAATCATGCCTGGCCAACAGGTGTGATCCACGGGCACATTTGCCGCCTTCAATTTGGCGGCATATTCATTTCCTTCATCGCTCAGAGGATCATGATCCGCCGTCACGATGAAAGCTGGTGCAATACCGGCGAGATCTGTCTGGAACAGCGGCGACACCTTGGGATCTGCCCGGTTCACGCCCCTCGGCAAATAGGCGTCGTACCATTCGAGCATCCGGGCAAGACACATGTATTCGCCGGTTCCGAGTTCGGTCCACGAAGCGCTCGATGTTGTCGCGTCAAGATTAGGGTAGAGCAAGATTTGCAGCCGTAACCTCAAGCCGCTTTCATTCGCCTTTTGGGCGACGAGGGCGGCCAGAAGTCCGCCGGCGCTATCCCCACCAACGGCCAACCGCGAGGAGTCCACGCCGATCGCGCACCCATGGTCTGCCATCCAGTTAAGGGTAGCCCATGCATCGTCGTTTGCGGCGGGGTATGGGTTCTCCGGAGCGAGACGGTAGGCGACGGAAACGACGATGCAGCCTGCGCGATTTGCCAGCGCCCGAAGCAGGGTGTCGTGACTGTCCAAATCCCCCGCGATGAAATCTCCACCATGATAGTAGACAAGCGCTGGCATTAATTCCGGCGCAGGCGGCTCTGTTTGCGGGACATAAAGTCGAATCGGAATCTTTCCGCCAGGGCCTGGCAAGTCGAGGTTTTCGACTCGAAAGACCGGCTCGAACGGTAACCCCAGCGATTGAAAATATCGCATCCTCTCACGCGCCTGCGCGACCTTCTCTTCAACCGGCAGGGTGCGATCGCGAAGCGGCTTTAGCGCACCGCTCGCCTTGAGCTGATGCAACAGCGCGGTCACCTGGGGATCAAGTTCATTCATTCTGAAGAATTCTTGTTCGCGTGAGTACTTGTTTAGACCGCTCGTCGCGGCTTCTGCCGGTGAATGTCGAGCTCTGTCCGAGCGGGTGTTGTGCTTATCGAGAAAGGCGAAACATGCGCAACGGGACTCTGTTCACACTTGCGACAGGTCTTCTCCGCCCCGATTCACTCTAGCGTGTTGGTTGCGTTTGAGGCGCGGGACCCGCTGACGCGTATACAATTGAACAGGTGTTGCCCGATTTGCGGGCAGTTCCACAGAGCATCTGTCAGAATCGATTTACCGGGATACGAAAGTCTTAGCGTGTTTTGATTCGCTGCGCGTAGAGCCCGGCGGCCAGCAGCGAGGCCATCGTCAGCACGGTTCCGAGCGCGAACATCGCCTCGCGCGAGACGGTCGCGGCCAGCCAGACGCCGATTGCCGCGGCCATCATCTGCCAAAAGCCCAGAAGCGCCGAAGCCGCGCCGGCTTTCTCACCGAATGGTGAGAGTGCCTGCGCGGAGCCCAGCGGATTGACGATGCCCATGCCGAGCAGGAAGACGCACATCGCGGCGAGGAACGGCAGGAAGGTCGGACTAAATAGCGACACCAGCAGGATCGCGATGCTGCCGGCTGCGGCAGCCAGCAGGCCGCCCCGGACCGAACGGTCGAGCCCGAAGCGCGGCCCCAGCTTCGTGGCCAGCACGCCGGCGGCGAACACCACCATGACGGTGCCGGCGAAGAACAGCCCGAGCTGGATCGGGGTGAACTGCAACCCTTCGATCAGAATGCGCGGCGCCGCCGAAAACATCGCGAACAACCCGCCCATAATCAGGCTGACGGTCACAGCCGGCACCAGGAAGCGCCGGTCGCCGATCAGACCGGAATAAGTTTTGACGACCGCAATCGGATTGAGCGGTGTTCGCGTTGCGTGATGAGTCTCGCCAAACACCACGTCGTAGGCGATCGCAGCGACGGCTGCGAAGACGCCGACAAAAACAAACTCGGCCCGCCAGCCGAAATAGTGATCAAGCGCGCCGCCGAGCAGCGGCGAGAATCCGGGCGCTGCCGCCATCGCGATCATGATCAGTGCCATCGCCCGGGCGAGGGCTGCGCCGCTGAAGAGATCGCGGGCGATGGCGCGCGACAGCACGGAGGTTGCGCAGGCGCCGGCGGCTTGAATGACACGGCCGGCTAACAGGCTCGGCAAATCGTCGGCGAGGGCGCACCATGCGCTGCCGGCGAGGAACACCACGAAGCCTGCCAGCACCGGCCAGCGCCGGCCGTAGCGGTCGGAAATCGGCCCGACCACGAGCTGGCCGAGCGCGAAGACGGCAAGAAACACCGTGATCGCCGAGGTCACCGCCGCGCTCGATACCTTGAGCGACGCCGCCATCTGCGGCAGCGAGGGAAGCAGAATATTGGTGGCAAGGGTTCCGGTCGCGGCGAGTGCTGCGAGCACTGCGATCTCGGCAGAGGTCGAGACAGCCTCCGGCCGCGGCGCGGCCGACATCGTCGAAACGGTCTGGTCGGCCATGGCGTGCTCCCTCAATTTTAAATGATGTATATCATATAAAAGAGGGAAGGAAAGCGCCACGCAGACCTAACTGCCCTCGGCGAGCCCGCTAGGTGCGTGCGGGCTCGCCGACCATCTCCGGCTGCCGCGCCAGCGCGACCGCAGGCGACATCAGGATCACCAGCGCCTGGGCGCCAAAGATCGCGACCGCCAGATAGAGACAGGCTTCGGCGCCGTACAACCCACCGATGACGGCGCCGAGCGCGGAACCCACCGGCCGCGCGCCATAGCTCATGATGTTGATCGCCGAGACACGGCCGAGCAGGCTCGGCGGCGTCACCGATTGCCGCAGCGTCGTGGTCGAGATCACCCACAGGATCGGCCCGGCACCGAGCAGGAAGAAGCCGAGGCCCGCGAGCGGCGGGCTTGGGATCAAACTGGTCAGCGCCAGAACTGCCGATGCAACGAAACCGGTCACGGGTCCGAGCGCGACCACGGTGCCGAACGACAACAGCCGCATCACGCGCGTGGCCGCCAGCGCACCGACCACCATGCCGACGCCGTACATTGCGAGTGTGGTACCGACGCCGGTGGCCGACAATCCGAGACGATGCACCGCATAGGGTACGAACACCGCCAGCACGAGGAATGACCCCGTGTTGAAAATGAATTGGGTGACGAATACCGGCCGCAGCAGCGGATGATGCAGCACAAAGTCGGCGCCTTCTTTGTTTTCCCGTACCGGATAGCGTCGCGGCGCCGCCGCGCGGGCGGGCTCGTAAATTCCCGCCAGCAGTGCGACCGCGATGATCGAAAGCGCTGCGGCAAATCCGAAGGCGGGCGCCGCGCCCATCCATCCCACCAGCACGCCGCCCAGCGCCGGTCCGCTGGCGAAAGCGACCGTGCGCGCCAGTTCGATCCGCGCATTGGCTGCGGGCAGCAATGGCGGCGACACCAGAGACGGCACCAGCGCCGGCGCGGCGACGCTGTAGGCCACGGTTCCGCACACCGCGATGAAGCCGGCCAGTGCGAGCAAGGGAAGCGTCAGCAGGTTGAACGCGATCAGCAGCAGAATGGCGGTCAGCGCGGCAGCCCGCAGCGCTTCCGCTGACGTCATCAGCCAGCGCCGCGAGATCCGGTCGGCGAGGAGGCCCGCCGGAATCGCGAACAGGATAAACGGCAGCGTCAGCGCGGTCTGCAACAGGCCGGTCTGGCCCTCGCCAACGCCGAGCCACAGCACCGCGACGATGGGCGCGGCGGCCAGCGCAACCTGCTCGGCGGACTGCGCGGCGAGGTTGGACCAGGCCAGCCGGTTGAAGGTCGCGGGCAGGGCGGAGGTTTTATCGGCTGCGGACATGGCGGAACTCCTGGTAGTGTCGATCTGACAGCCATTGTCCCGCGCTGCGAACGCCAAACCCACCCGGTTTCCGACCCGCGACCTCCGGCGGTGACAGGCCGGCGTCCCAACCAGCTCCTCAGATGCAGTTGCAAATGAGTTGCATTTAATCGCGAGATACTCCATTTTAGGGAACATGGACGCTCGCACTCCGGTCTTGCCTGCTGATGCCCCGCCGGACGCGGGGGCAGGCCCATGGCTCGACGGGCCGGGCTGGCGCGGCAAGCGTGGCGAACCGTCGCTGGCGGGCATGTTCGCCTCGGTGCGGACGCGTAAGCACGGGTCGCTCTGGCGCAAGCTGCTGGCGTTTCTGGGGCCGGGTTATCTGGTTGCGGTCGGCTATATGGACCCCGGCAACTGGGCAACCTCGCTCGCCGGCGGTTCCCGCTTCGGCTATACGCTGCTGACGGTCGCGCTGTTGTCCAACCTGATGGCGATCGTGCTGCAGTCGCTGTGCACCCGGCTCGGCGTCGGCGCCGGCCGCGACCTCGCGCAGGCCTGCCGGGATTCCTATCCGCGCTGGGTGTCGTTTCCGCTCTGGCTGTCGGCGGAGATCGCCATCACCGCCACCGATCTCGCCGAGGTGATCGGCACCGCGATCGGCCTCAACCTGCTGTTTCATATCCCGCTCGAGATCGGCGTCATCATCACCGCGGCCGACGTGTTTCTGATCCTGGCGCTGCAGGCGTTCGGTTTCCGCTGGATCGAGGCTTTTGTCGTCGCGATGCTGGGCGTTATCGCGGCCTGCTTCGCGGTGCAGATCGCGATGGCCGATCCGGACTGGGGCGCGGTGCTGCGCGGCTTTGCGCCGACCACGGAGATCCTCGCCAATCCGCAGATGCTGTATCTGGCGCTCGGCATCCTCGGCGCAACCGTGATGCCGCATAATCTGTATCTGCATTCCGGTCTGGTGCAGACCCGCCGCTACGGCACCAGCGTTCCGGAAAAGCGCGAGGCGATCAAGCTTGCGACCATCGATTCCTCGATCGCGCTGTGCCTGGCGCTGACCATCAACGCCTCGATCCTGATTTTGGCGGCGGCGACGTTCCACCGCACCGGGCAGGTGGATGTCGCTGAGCTCGACCAGGCGCATTCGTTCCTGGCGCCGCTGCTCGGCTCGACCCTGGCGCCGACCCTGTTTGCGATCGCGCTATTGTGCTGCGGGCTGAACTCGACCATCACCGCGACCTTGTCGGGTCAGATCGTGATGGAGGGATTCCTCAACCTGCGCATCGCGCCGTGGCTGCGGCGGATGGTGACGCGAATGATCGCGATCGTGCCGGCGGTGGGGGTCACGATCTGGGCCGGCGAGAAGGGCACCGGGCAGTTGCTGATCCTGAGCCAGGTGGTGCTCAGCCTGCAATTGCCGTTCGCCGTGGTGCCGCTGGTGATGTTCACCGCCAGCCGGCGCAAGATGGGGCCGTTCGTTGCGCCACGCTGGCTGACGGCGCTGGCGGCGCTGACGGCCGCGATCATCATCTGCCTGAACGCGAAGCTGGTGTGGGATTACGTCAGCGGGTGAAAAGGCGAATAGCGAGTGGCGAATAGGAAGTAGCGGATAATTTCATTCGCCATTCGCTACTCGCCATTCGCCCTAGTCTTGCGGCTCCGACGGCACATCGCCTGCGGCATCGATGCGCAGCCAGCCGGAGGGGGCGAGGCGCTGTTGCGGCAGGAAGCGGCCCTTGTAGTCCATCTTCTTGGAGCCCTCGATCCAGTAGCCGAGATAGACGTACGGCAATCCCTGCCGTCGTGCCCGGTTGATGTGGTCGAGGATCATGTAGGTACCGAGCGAGCGGCTTTCCTCGGACGGCTCGAAGAACGAATACACCATCGACAGCCCGTCGCTGAGCACGTCGGTGAGCGCGACCGCGATCAGCTCGGCGCCGCGGCCGGTGATGCCGCTGTCGACGTCGCGGCGGCGGTATTCGATGATGCGGGTCTCGACGTGGCTGTCCTCGACCATCATGGCATAGTCGAGCACCGTCATGTCGGCCATGCCGCCATGGCGATGGCGCCGGTCGAGATAGGCACGGAACACCGAATATTGCTCCGAGGTCGGCACCGCACTGCGCTGCTCGCCGATGATGTCGGCGTTGCGGGCCAGGATCTTCCTGAAATTGCGCGACGGCCGGAACTCGTTGGCAACCACGCGGACCGAAACGCAGGCGCGGCACTGATCGCAGGCCGGGCGGTAGGCGATTGACTGGCTGCGCCGGAAGCCGCCATGGGTCAGGAGGTCATTGAGGTCGCCGGCCTTGTCGCCGACCAGATGCGTGAACACCTTGCGCTCGTGCCGCCCCGGCAGATAAGGGCAGGGCGAGGGAGCTGTCAGATAGAATTGCGGGGTGTCGCGCGAATGTTGAGTCACGGGGTGCTGTCTGCCTCCGAAGCAGGGACATGCAGCATCGCGCCGCGGGGGCCCGTGGTCAATCGGTTTGCCGTTAGGATAGTATTAGTTGTCGTGGCCCGCGCGCACACGGTCAGAATGTGCGCGCCGGGTGCGGCGCCGGGATCTGCACCGCGTTGTTGATGACCACCGTTCCCAACACCATGTCGTGCAGCAGGCGCCGGCGGCCGTTGAAGAGCCCGACCAGCAGAACGAACGGCGACAGGCACGACACCGATACCCAGAACAGGAACGCGTGCATCGCGCCCAGCACAAAATAGGCCGGCGCGCCGTACCAGGTGCGCATCTCCAGATTCATCACGCGCATGCCGAGGGTGGCCGAGTGGGCACTTCCGAGGGTGGCGCCGTAATAGACGAGCGCCCAGATCACTGAGGCCGGCGACACCAGCCAGAACAGCATCCAGCCGAGCCCCAGCGTGACCACACCGAACACGGCGATGAACAGGCAGGCGACGATGATCGGAATGGCAAGGATCAGCAGGTCGATCAGAAACGCGACCATCCGCCGCGCCAGCACGCCGCGAAATAATTCCGGCTCCGTCTCGGGATCAAAAGCGTGCGGCGCTATCCCGCCGTCGCTGCGCCAGGTCTCGTTGCGCGAAGTCTCGTTGCGCCAAGTCTGGTTACGCCAAGTCTGGTTACGCCAAGCGCCATGCCCCGTGTCACCCGAACCGCTGTAAGACACGATCAGTCCTCCCGACTGTGCATTTCCGCCCCGCTAGGACATGGGAGCGGCCCGAACGCTTGCAAGCCCTTAGTTCGGCGAGGGGGGCTATTTTTCCGGCGGGTTCGATGCGCAGCCCTCATCGGGCCGCGCTTGGCGCGGACCCGGTGGCATCGCCCCGGAACTGGTCGCGTAACGCCGTTTAGCTTTCCGCCTTCAGCTTCTCCGCCACCTGAGGTGCGAAATACGTCAGGATGCCGTCGGCCCCGGCGCGCTTGAAGGCCACCAGGCTTTCCATCATCGCGCGCTCGCCATCGATCCAGCCGTTGCCGGCGGCGCCTGCGATCATCGCGTATTCGCCGGACACCTGGTACACGAAGGTCGGCATCGCGAAGGTATCTTTGACCCGGCGCACGATGTCGAGATAGGGCATGCCGGGCTTGATCATCACCATGTCGGCGCCCTCGGCGATATCGAGTTCGACCTCGCGCAGCGCTTCGTCGGAATTGGCGCTGTCCATCTGATAGGTGCGCTTGTCGCCGGTCAGCGTCTTCGCCGAGCCGATGGCGTCGCGGAACGGGCCATAGAAGGCGGAGGCGTATTTCGCGGCATAGGCCATGATCTGCACGTCGAGGAACCCGGCCGCATCCAGCGCCTCGCGGATGGCGCCGACGCGGCCGTCCATCATGTCGGACGGCGCGATGATGTCGCAGCCGGCCTCGGCCTGCACCAGCGCCTGGCGCACCAGCACCGCCACCGTCTCATCGTTGAGGATCCGGCCGTCCTCGATCAGTCCGTCATGGCCGTGGCTGGTGAAGGGATCGAGCGCCACGTCACAGAGGATTCCGAGGCCGGGAAACTCCTTCTTGATCGCGCGCACCGATTGGCACACCAGATTGTCGGCATTCACCGCTTCCGAACCCTGCTCGTCGCGCAGCGACGGCTCGGTAAACGGAAACAGCGCCAGGCAGGGGATGTTGAGTTTCACCGCGCGCTCGGCGTCGCGCACCACTTGGTCGACGGTGAGCCGCTCCACACCCGGCATCGAGGCGATGGCGGTGCGCTGCTTGTGGCCTTCGACCACGAACAGCGGCCAGATCAAATCGTCGGTGGTGAGGACGTTTTCCCGCACCAGCCGGCGGGCCCATTCGGCCTTCCGGTTGCGGCGCGGGCGGACCACCAGATCGAGGGCAGGGGCCGCGGGAGCGGTCTTCTGCTGAGGCGCACCACGCATTTCGATCGGTCGTCCGAATTTGATCGCCATATGATTGTCTCTCCTGCGGCGCTATTGTGAAGGCGCCCATCTGGACGTGAATGCTTCCAAGCCTGGGCTTCAAGCCTAGCATCTGGCGTTGCTTCCGTCACCGCGGCCGTGCTCTGCGGCAACGCCGATTGATTTTGACGCCCAAGCGGGCCATGAGTCCGGTGATGAACAGGCTGTTTCGGCAAATAGGCATGGATTCGCATGTCTGAAACCCCATCGCGCGACCCGTCGCGGGATAGCGCCATGTCGGTGGCGGCGATCTCGTCCGGGCGGGTCGAGACCGACGAAAATATATGGACCCGGCGGCTGGTGCTGTTCCTGCGCATCATGGCGGTCATCTCGGTCGCCAAGGGTCTCTATCACTGGGCGCAGGTCACCGGCTTTATCGGCGGTGAGGAGGAGGCCTTCGAAAACCAGCCGATGGCATGGCAAACGGCGACGGTGTATTTCGCGGTGATCGAACTCGTCGCCGCCGTCGGATTGTGGCTCGCCACGCCCTGGGGCGCGGTGGTGTGGCTCACCACCGTGGTGTCGATGGCGGTGATCGAACTGATGTTTCCGGGAATCTATGGCGGCAGCCTGGCGATCGTAGCCCTCGAAGCCATGATGCTCGCAGCCTACCTCGCGCTCGCATGGATGGCGGCACGCGAACGGCCGCCATAGCGCGCAACGAACTTTGTGCAATCCGGATCGAGCAATGGCGATGTGTGCCGACCTTGGACAATGCCGCGCTGCCGCGGGAACCCGGGCGATCCGGGATCGCCGCGTAAGAATTATCGCAAATTTTTCCGAGTAACTTTTGAGTCACCCTAACGCCGCGGTCACACCTGTTACGCAGGTATTTCCAAATTGAACGATGCTGTTTCCATATGCGACAGATCCGGCAGACGAAGCGTGAACAAGGTGGCTGCACTGTCAATGAAAGGTTGCGAAAAGTCCTTTATCCATGGGCTTAATGCACGATTCACTGTCTTAAATTCATGATCTCTTTATTGTCTTATTTAAGCTGATCTTCAAACCGCCCCCTTAAGGTCGAGCTATCAGACGGGACACAAGTTTCGTCGAATAAGTCGATAAAACGACAGCAGGGGAAGTGTCATGATGAAAGCCGTTGCAACGGCGGTGGATACCGCTGAACGCGCTCCGGGTCAGGCTCCGGTGCAGCCGCTCTATCTCGAAGCATTGACTTTGGTCGAACGGCTGCATCGCCGCCTGCTCGACGTCATCAAGGATGAATTCGATCGGCGGGGACGCGCCGACATCAATTCGGTGCAGGCGTTGCTGCTTTACAATATCGGTGACAAGGAGCTGACTGCGGGCGAACTGCGCACGCGCGGCTACTATCTCGGCTCCAACGTCTCCTACAATCTGAAGAAGCTGGTCGAGCTTGGCTTCCTTGATCATCAGCGCTCGCGCGTCGATCGCCGCTCGGTCCGTATTCGCCTCACCCCGCAGGGTCAGGAAATCCGTCGCATCGTCGAAGCGCTCTATCAGAAGCACGTCAAGACCGTGGAGCAGGTCGGCGGTATCTCCAACGAGGAGTTCGCAACGCTGAACAAGTCGCTGCACCGGCTCGAGCGCTTCTGGACCGACCAGATCCTGTATCGGCTCTGAGATTTTTCGATTTTAACGAATACTTCGAGGGACAGACCAAGCCGGCGTCTCAAAAGACCGGCGGTCATCCGGCACAAAACCCTTCCCCAAACGCATCGGTCCGGTTCTCCGGTCCGGTGCGTTTCTGTTTTTGCGATACCGAAATGCTTCGGCCGGAAAATGGAACTTGTTCGCGGCTCGCGCTTTATCCGTCCATAGCGAAGGACTGGAAACATGGTAGCCGAGTGCAGATTGCAAGTAGCGAGTGTCGAGGCGGTGGGCGATGCCTATGCTATTGCCGCCAATTACCTGCGAAAAACCGGCGCCATATCAAACACCGTCGCCACCAATGACCATTTGCTGGGGCTGATCGTCGAGATGTTTCACCGCGGCGAATACAACAAACTTCGTCTTGCCAACAAGGCGATATCCAAATTCGAGGCTGGCCAAGCCGCCTGAAATCAAGCCGCTTGAACATCGACGAGAGGATACCATGGAAGCCGCTATCGACCGCATCATGCAGACCTACGCGCTGCTGATGAACAGTTCTGTCGCCGCCACCGAGACCGCGCGGATCAAGGTGACGGAATATGTTTCGACGTTGTTCGAGGCCGGCGAGAAAGACCCGCACCGTTTGGCCGTGTGCGGTCTCGCTTACTTGCGCGAGCTCGACGGCAGCAGCGATCCGGTGAAGGCGGGGTTTACCGGGCTATAGGAAGGCTGACTTTTCCACGGAAACAGGTGAACAAGTGTAGCCCGGGCGAGCCAACGTATCTGCGTGGGCCCCGAGCGATAGCACGCTCCACACTATTCGGATTCTTGTTGTTTCCAATTCCGGATATCGCTATTCCCGTGCACGCTACACGCGGCCAGCGCGATCGTAGGTTGTTCGCCTCCGGGTTGTCATGATACAGGGAGGTTTTTGAAAATTTGGGGGTGGTCGAATGGCCATGGCGGTTTGGGTATTGGCCTTGCTTGCGGTTGGTTATTTGATTGTCCGGATCGGATTTGGATGGCTGTTCCGGCAACCGAGGGCGAAATAGCGACCGCATTGGCGAGTGATTTGCCTGTCTAGCCGCCGCCGCAAAAATATTCCCTCTTTCCTTCTGACCCAAATCACCGGCTTATTCCCGCCGTCTCATCCCCTTGGAGGGGCGTATCGCGATCGTCACGAACGTTGGGATGGGATGCGGTGGACGCGAAGGCGTCGTCGCGCCAGGGCAATTGCAGGGCAGGCGTTCGATTGAGCGAAGGCCTGTGAGCGATACCCGGCGCGTGGACGAACGACGCTGTTGCGTACGGCAAAACCGTGTGGTCCTGGCACCCGTTGCTGGTGCTAAATCGGCGGAGGTGTTGCGAGCCCAACCGGGTCTTCGCAAAACCGCCAATTCGCCGATGACGGTGACAAGACGAATTCGTCGCCGAGGAGAGCGCGCCATAAGCCGTTAAAACCATTGCGTGCGGGAATGCCGGGTGTTCCGGCGCGACCGTGGTGACTACCGTGTGCTTACTACCTTTTGCACACGGGCCGCGGGTGCTACGGGCACCCGGCATTCCCCGCGCCCTCACTTGAGGGTCGCGCCGCGTCCTCTGTTTTCTTGGGCGGATGATTTGCATAACTCGGGCGCATCATGTCGCGAGAACAAAGACGCACATTCCATCGTCATCGCCCGGCTCGACCGGCCGATCCAGTATTCCAGAGCGCTGGTGATAAAATCGAAGAGCTGCGGCGTACCGGATACCCGCTGGAGCCTGTCATCGGGCTCGCCGAAGGCGAGACCCGGCGGCGGGCATGACGGCTGAGGGTGGAGCGCGCTACGTTTCAGCCGTCATTGCGAGGAGCCCTTGCGACGACGCAATCCAGTTCTTGCTTGTTGCCCTGGATTGCTCACATGGGGAATGTGTGTGTCAAGGATAAGCTGTCAGCGATTTGCTTTTGGCGGTTCTGTCAGGGCATCCGTACTCCTCGTATTTGCGATCCCAGGTTCGAGCCGGTTTGGCAATCTGGTTTGCTTGCCAGATCAAACTCACATTCGGTCGTCGCGCGAGGCGACTGCACCACAATTCCGCTTGCGGCGGGCAGGCTCGAGAGGACGAGGCCATTCTTCGTTGCGGCGTTTGAAGCCATGCAATCCATCGGCATCGCGCAGACCCGTGGCTCGCCGCGCTTGTAGGCGAGAAGCGCCCGCAACAACGTCTCGCCATCGAGCTTGTCCGTCTTGGCCCGCCGTCGCCGTCGCGGCGTCGCAATCGAGGCAGGATCGACCACATGGCTCTCGATGCCTTCCTGCTGCAGGACGCGATGCAGCCAGAACCCGTCCAGCCCCGCCTCCTGGATCGTGATGACCGGACAGCTCTGGCCGATCTGGACCGCCGCCTTGCGCTTGCGTTCCGCAAACAGCTTCATCAGCTCAGCGGTATCGCCGGCCGGGACGCTGTGCCTAGACATCTTCTCGCCCTTGCCGGGCGACAGCGACGTCACCAGCCACGTCGATCGGCTCAGTTCCAGCGACACAAAAATTGCGCCAATATGGGTGCGGATAGCGGCCGGTCCGTCGCAAAGATGATCCAACAACATTGTCGTCTCCAGGTTGAGTGGTTTTGCAACCTCAGTCTGGCTTCAGACTTGGTCGCTATCCACCCCCCATGGAATCTTCGCTTCGCTCGAATGACGTGCGGCAATCAATAACTTCTGTTAAATCTACGCTATAGAAAAAGTCCCGAGGAAACCCCCGCATGCTCACGCTTCATCACCTCAACGACTCGCGTTCGCAACGGATCCTGTGGCTGCTGGAAGAACTCGGTACGCCGTATGAGATCGAGTGCTACCAGCGCAACGCCAGGACGCGGTTGGCGCCGCCGGAGTTGGGGGCGGTGCATCCGCTCGGCAAGTCGCCCGTGATTACCGACGGCGATATCAAGATCGCGGAATCGGGCGCGGTCGTCGATTACCTGATCCGTCGCTACGGGAAGGGCGGGATGATGCCTGCATCAGGCGGCGTCGAATACGAGGCCTACAACGAGTGGCTGCATTATTCGGAAGGCTCGGCGATGCTGCCGCTGATGCTGAACCTCTATGTCTCGAGATTGAAGGAGGCGGGCGCCCCGCTGTTTCAACGCATCGACAGCGAAATCGCCAACCACCTCGGCTATGTCGATGGCGCGCTGAAGGGCCGCGAATTCTTCATCGGCAACGCGCTCACCGGCGCCGATATCCAGATGAGTTTTGTCGGTGACATGGCCAAGGCGTTCGACCGGCTCTCGCCGTATCCGAATCTGAAGGCGTGGCTGGCGCGCATGCACGCCCGGCCGGCGTTCCAGCGTTCGATCGAAAAGGGCGGGGCGTATCGGTTTGCGAAGTAGATGCTTCTCCCTCCCCCTGGGGGGGAGGGGGTAAGCCGCAGGCTCAGTGCTTGGAGACCTCCACCCCCAACCTCGAGAGCGAGCTTCGCTCGCCTCGGACCCCGCAAGGGGGAGGGGAGCCTTGGGGCTGCACGGAGGCGCCTCGCAAAATTCCGTTCTCCCACCATATCTTGCATTAATATCAGCGTGATACCGCAAGTGCTTGGCCATTTCCGGTCAATGTGATATCCCGCCAGCGCCGCTTATAACCGCCACATGTGACCGCCCGCGATGCCGGTAACCGGCTGTGGCGGTGGAGATATTTCGTCCATGAGCTCTTCTGCCAGCGCCAAGCCGGCCTCCGGCGCCGACTCGTTTTTCACCGCACCGCTTACCGAAGCCGATCCCGATATCGCGGCCGCCATCCGCGGCGAGCTTGGCCGGCAGCGCCACGAGATTGAGCTGATAGCATCGGAAAACATTGTCAGCCGTGCGGTGCTGGAAGCGCAGGGTTCGGTGCTGACCAACAAATATGCCGAAGGCTATCCGGGCAATCGTTATTATGGCGGCTGCGAATGGGTCGACGTGGTGGAGACGCTGGCGATCGATCGCGCCAAGAAATTGTTCGGCGCCCAGTTCGCCAACGTGCAGCCGAATTCCGGCAGCCAGATGAACCAGGCGGTGTTCTTGGCATTGCTCCAGCCCGGCGATACCTTCATGGGTCTCGACCTCGCCGCCGGCGGACATCTCACGCACGGCTCCCCGGTCAACATGTCCGGCAGGTGGTTCAAGGCCTCGCACTACACGGTGCGGCGCGAGGACCAGATCATCGACATGGATGCGGTCGCCAAGCAGGCCGAACAGGTCAAGCCGAAGCTGATCATCGCCGGCGGATCGGCCTATTCGCGTCCGTGGGATTTCAAGCGTTTTCGTGAGATCGCCGACAGCATCGGCGCCTATCTGTTGGTCGACATGGCGCATTTCGCGGGCCTCGTGGCCGGCGGCGTTCATGCCTCACCGGTGCCGTACGCCCACGTGACCACCACCACGACGCACAAGTCGCTGCGCGGCCCGCGCGGCGGTTTGATCCTTTGCAACGACGAGGCCTTGGCCAAAAAGCTGAACTCGGCGATCTTCCCGGGCCTGCAGGGTGGACCTCTGATGCATGTGATCGCGGCCAAGGCGGTGGCCTTCGCCGAAGCGCTGCATCCGAACTTCAAGGTCTATGCCAGGAACGTGGTCGAGAATGCCAAGGCGCTGGCCGAGAGCCTGCGCGCCCATGGCTTTGATATCGTTTCAGGCGGCACCGACAATCATCTGATGCTGGTTGACCTGCGGCCGAAGGGCCTCAAAGGCAACGTTTCGGAAAAGGCATTGGTGCGCGCGGCGATCACCTGCAACAAGAATGGTATCCCTTTCGATCCGGAAAAGCCGTTCGTCACCTCCGGCCTGCGTCTGGGAACGCCGGCGGCGACCACGCGGGGCTTCGGCGTCGGCGAATTCAAGCAGGTCGGCGGGCTGATAGCCGAGGTGCTCAACGCCATCGCGCAGTCGAAGGACGGCCAGGCGCCGCTGGTGGAATCTGCGATCAAGGAACAGGTGAAAGCGCTCACCGACCGCTTCCCGATCTATCAGTAAGGATTCTGCCGGATGCGATGTCCCAGCTGCAACAGTCTCGATACGCAGGTGAAGGACTCGCGTCCGACCGAGGATTCCGCCGTGATCCGGCGGCGGCGCGTCTGCATCGCCTGCAACTTCCGCTTCACCACCTTCGAGCGGGTGCAGCTGCGCGAACTCACCGTCATCAAGCGCAACGGCCGCCGTGTGCCATTCGACCGCGACAAGTTGGTGCGTTCGTTGCAGATATCCCTGCGCAAGCGGCCGGTCGATGCGGAGCGGGTCGAGAAGATGGTTTCGGCGATCGTGCGCGAGCTCGAAAGCGGCGGCGAGGCGGAGATTTCGTCGGAGGCGATCGGCGAGATCGTGATGGAGCATCTGCGCCAGCTCGACGACGTCGCCTATGTGCGCTTCGCTTCGGTCTATCGTAACTTTCGCGAGGCGAAAGATTTCGAAGCTGTGCTCGGCGAACTCTCCGGCGAAGAGGATCCACGGCCGGCCCTGTTGCGCAAATGATCTTTCGGATTCTGGAAGATCAGTTGGCGGAGAAGTCCAGACTGTCGAAAGCAACCGACCAGCGCTTCATGCAATTGGCCTTGACCCTCGGGCGGCGCGGGCAGGGGCGGACCTGGCCCAATCCTGCCGTCGGCGCGGTCGTGGTCAAGGACGGCGTCATCGTCGGCCGCGGCTGGACGCAGCCGGGCGGCCGGCCCCACGCCGAGCCGGAGGCGCTGCGGCGTGCTGGCGAGGCTGCGCGGGGCGCCACGCTCTATGTGACGCTGGAGCCGTGCTCGCATTTCGGCAGGTCGCCGCCCTGCGCCGATGCCGTCATCGCGGCCGGGATTGCGCGCGTGGTGGCAGCCATCGAGGACCCAAATCCGTTGGTGGCCGGGCAAGGCCATGCCCGGCTCCGCGCCGCCGGCATCGCGGTCGATGTCGGGCTCGGCGCGACTGAGGCCGCACACGATCATGCCGGACACTTCAGGCGCATCCGCGACAAACGTCCGCGTGTGATCCTCAAGCTTGCGGTATCGGCGGACGACAAGATCGGCGCGGCAGGTTGTCGACCGGTCGCCATCACGGGCGAAGCGGCGCGGGCGCGGGTGCATCTGTTGCGCGCGCAGAGCGACGCCATCCTGGTTGGGATCGGCACCGTCCTGGCCGACGATCCGCTCCTGACCTGCCGTCTGCCCGGCTTGGCGGCGCGTTCGCCGGTGCGGGTGGTGCTGGATCGCGCGCTGCGGCTGCCGGGCACCAGCCGGCTGATTCATTCCGCGCGCGAGACGCCGCTGTGGGTGATGACGTCGGAATTAGCAGAGGCGGCCGCGGCCACGAAGCTCGGCGCGGCCGGTGCGCAGATCATGCGCGTCGCCGCCACCAGCGGCCCGCCGCCCGGACTCGACCTGTTGGCTGTGCTGCATGCGCTTTCGGAAAAGGGCGTCACGCGGCTGATGGTGGAGGGCGGCGCACGGGTGGCGTCGTCCTTTGTCGCGGCCGACCTCGTCGATGAAATCTGGCTGCTGCGCGGCCCCGATGCGATCGGCGCCGATGGCGTCGCGGCGCTTGACGCATTGCCGCTGACGACAATCACGCAGTCGCCGGGATTTCGCGTCCGGACCAGCGAGAACCTCGATAAGGACACACTGACGATTTATGAGCGTGTTGCTTAAATTCGTCATGCCCGGGCTTGTCCCGGGCATCCACGTCTTGGCGCCATAGGATAAAGGAAGACGTGGATGGCCGGGACGAGCCCGGCCATGACGTTGGTGAGACAACGCAGAGTTTTGAATGTTTACGGGAATAGTTACCGACCTTGGCAAGATCATCGCCTTGACGCCAACCGCGCAGGGCCAATTGCACCGGCTGCGCATCGCGTGCAGTTACGATCAGGCAACCATTGCGGATGGCGCGTCGATCGCCTGCAATGGCGTTTGCCTGACCGTGGTCGCCTCGGGCGTTGCGCAAGGCCAGACCTGGTTCGATGTCGACGCCGCGGCTGAGACGCTCGGCATGACCACGGCCAAACGCTGGCAGATCGGCACCCGGCTCAACCTCGAGCGCGCGCTGAAGATAGGCGATGAACTCGGTGGCCACATCGTGGCCGGGCACGCCGATGGCGTGGCCACCATCGTCCAGCGCGACGATCTGCCCGACATGGCGCGGTTCGAACTCAAAACCACGCGCGAACTGGCGCGCTTCATCGCCGCCAAGGGTTCGGTGACGCTGGACGGGGTGTCGCTGACGGTGAATACGGCGCGGGACGTGGCGTTTTCGGTGCTGATCATCCCGCACACGCTCAACGTCACGACGCTGGGTAGCTGGCGCGTCGGCGATGAGGTCAATATCGAGGTCGATCTGATGGCGCGCTACGCCGCGCGGCTAGCGGAAATGAAGTAAACTGCAACGTTAATGTGTCATACGCGGGCTTGACCCGCGTATCCATCCTCTTAACAAGATGGATTGCCGGGTCGAGCCCGGCAATGACGTTTCTTTGGATGACAAGTGATGGCAGACGCGCGGCGCGCAGCTTTGAAGGACCAGACCGATATAACCGGCGCGCGGGCGCTGATCGTGGAGGCGCGCTTCTACGATGACATCCAGGACGCTTTGCTGGAAGGCGCGGTGGCGGAACTGAAGACCGCCGGCGTTGGCCACGAGGTCATCACCGTGCCGGGGGCATTGGAAATACCGGCAGCGATCGCGATCGCGCTCGACGCGGCCGAGCGCCACGGCAAACCCTACGACGCCGTGATCGCGCTGGGCTGCGTTATCAGGGGTGACACCATCCATTTCGAGATCGTTTCGATGGAATCCTCGCGCGCGCTGATGGATCTTGCGGTTAGCAGGCGAATGCCGCTCGGCAACGGTATCATTACCGTCAATACCGACGCGCAGGCCTGGGCACGGGCGCGCGCCAGCGAACTCAACAAGGGCGGCGATGCTGCGCGCGCCGCACTGGCGATGCTGCGAATTCAGCGCCGGCTGACCCGGGGCTGATCATGGCAGTGAACAAAACGAAAAGCGCGGACAACAAAGCTCTGGATAAGAAAGCCAACCGGCGCGGTGCCGCGCGGCTTGCCGCGGTGCAGGCGCTGTACCAGATGGATATCGGCGGCGCCGGGCTCAACGACATCTTCGCCGAGTTTGAGAGTCACTGGCTCGGCAACGAAGTCGAGGGCGACACCTATCTGCCTGCAGAGGCGGCGTTCTTTCGCGATGTCGTTGCCGGCGTGGTGCGCGATCAGGCCAAGCTCGATCCGTTGATCGACGAGGCGCTGTCGAGAGGCTGGCCGCTGAAACGGATCGACGCCATCCTGCGCGCGGTGTTGCGCGCTGGTTCCTACGAGCTTGAGCACCGCAAGGATGTGCCGGGACGGGTGGTCGTCTCGGAATATGTCGACGTGGCGCATGCCTTTGTGGAGTTCTGACGAAACCGGCATGGTGAATGCCGTTCTCGACCAGATCGCCCGCCAATTTCGCGCCGATGAGTTTACGCGCTGAAGGGATCAAGATGGCGGGTCAGCAGTACAATCCTTCGGCCGAGGACTCGCTGATCGCAAGCTATTTCAAGCCGCTGGCGACCGATCCCGGCGCGTTCGATCTCAGCGACGATGCGGCGAGCCTGAGGGCGGCCGGCGAAGACATTGTCGTGACGACCGACGCCATCGTCGAGGGCGTGCACTTCCTGCCCAATGATCCACCCGACACGGTGGCCCGCAAGGCGCTGCGGGTAAACCTCAGCGATCTCGCCGCGAAGGGGGCTGTGCCTGCCGGCTTCGTGCTGACCTTGGCATTGCGCGCGCCCGACGAAGCCTGGCTCAAGCCGTTTGCCTCGGCGCTCGGCGAGGACGCGGCGCAATTCGGCTGTCCGCTGCTTGGCGGCGACACGGTTTCGACGCCGGGGCCGCTGATGATCTCCATTACGGCGTTTGGGCGTATGCCCGCGGGCACGATGGTCCATCGCAGCGGGGCGAAAGCCGGAGACCGCGTGGTGATCACGGGAACCATCGGAGATTCCGCGCTGGGTCTCGATATCCTCAAAGGCGGTGCGGTCGCCGCGGCGCTCGCCACCGATGCCGCGGCCAGCGAAATGCTGGTTGGACGCTATCGCGTGCCACAGCCGCGCAATGCGCTGGCTCGCGCGGTTGCCGAGCATGCCAGCGCCGCGATGGACGTATCCGACGGGCTTGCCGGCGACCTCGCCAAGCTGTGCGCCGTATCCGGCGTCTCGGCTGACATCGACAGCACCCGCATTCCCTTGTCCGCCGCTGCGGCGGCCTTGCTCGCGCGCGGCACGGTCGGCATCGAGGCTATCGTCTCCGGCGGTGACGACTACGAGGTATTGAGCACTATCCCGGAGAATCGGCTCGATGCCTTTATCCAGGCGGCGGCGGTTGCCGGCGTGGCCGTGAGTTGCATCGGCACCGTCACTGCCGGGGCGTCGGTTCCGAGGTTTTTAGACGCGCAGGGCGGGGAGATAGCCCTGAAACGCCTGTCCTACAGCCATTTCTGAGATTTATTAGCTAAACCGGCCAGGCCGACCGCTGGTCCGGAATACCATGTGAAATCGATCATTTAGGCCATTCGCAGCGTTGCGCGGGGGGTGTGATTTTGGCAAGGTCGCGGCCAATTGAGGCTGCGCTGCCTGGCAGGGCTGACCTCATTCTAATGCGCTGCCGCGATCGCGGAATGGCGCGGGGGTGACCAAAAGGACTGAGGCAAATTCAATGACAGCATTATGGGTGATTGTGCTCTGCGGAGCGCTTTCGATTGTCTACGCGATATGGGCCACGGCATCGGTTCTGAAGGCGGACGCCGGCAACCCGCGGATGCAGGAAATTGCGGCGGCCGTGCGCGAAGGCGCGCAGGCTTACCTCAAGCGTCAGTACACCACCATCGGCTTGGTCGGCATCGTGATCTTCGCGCTGCTCGTCTACTTCCTCGGCACATTGGTTGCGGTCGGCTTCCTGATCGGCGCGGTGCTGTCGGGAGCGGCCGGCTTCATCGGCATGAACGTTTCGGTTCGCGCCAATGTGCGCACCGCGCAGGCTGCCACGGTATCGCTGGCGGGCGGGCTTGAACTCGCCTTCAAGGCCGGCGCCATCACCGGCATGCTGGTCGCGGGCCTCGCGCTGCTCGGCGTCACCATCTATTTCGCCTATCTCACGCAATTCCTGGGTCTCGCCGTCAACAGCCGCACCGTGGTCGATGCCATGGTCGCGCTCGGCTTCGGCGCCTCGCTGATCTCGATCTTCGCGCGTCTCGGCGGCGGCATCTTCACCAAGGGCGCCGACGTCGGCGGCGATCTCGTCGGCAAGGTCGAAGCCGGCATTCCCGAAGACGATCCGCGCAACCCGGCCACCATCGCCGACAACGTTGGCGACAATGTCGGCGACTGCGCCGGCATGGCGGCCGACCTGTTCGAGACCTATGCGGTGACCGCGGTCGCCACCATGGTTCTCGCCGCGATCTTCTTCGCCAAGTCGCCGCTGCTCGCCAACATGATGACGCTGCCGCTCGCGATCGGCGGTATCTGCATCATCACCTCGATCATCGGCACCTTCTTCGTCAAGCTCGGCGCCAGCCAATCGATCATGGGCGCGCTCTACAAAGGCCTCATTGCGACCGGTATCCTGTCGCTGGTCGGCGTTGCGGCTGCGATCTACTGGCTGGTCGGCTTCGACAAGATCGCCGGCGTCGACTACACCGGCATGGCGCTGTTCGAATGCGGCGTCGCCGGCCTCGTTGTGACCGGATTGATCATCTGGATCACCGAATACTACACCGGCACTGACTATCGCCCGGTCAAGTCGATTGCAGCGTCATCGGTCACGGGTCACGGCACCAACGTGATCCAGGGCCTCGCCATCTCGATGGAGGCGACCGCTGGCCCGGCGCTGGTGATCATCGCCGGCATTCTCGTGACTTACAGCCTTGCCGGCCTGTTCGGCATCGCGATTGCGACCACCACCATGCTGGCGCTGGCCGGCATGATCGTCGCGCTCGACGCGTTCGGTCCGGTGACGGACAATGCCGGCGGCATTGCCGAAATGGCCGGACTGCCGAAGGAAGTACGCAAGGCCACCGACGCGCTGGACGCGGTCGGCAATACCACCAAGGCGGTCACCAAGGGCTACGCGATCGGTTCGGCCGGTCTCGGCGCGCTGGTGCTGTTTGCAGCCTACAATCAGGACCTCAAATTCTTCATTGGGGACGCCGCGAACCACCCGTACTTCCTGGGCGTCAATCCTGATTTCTCGCTGAACAATCCCTATGTGGTCGTGGGCCTGCTGTTCGGCGGCCTGTTGCCGTACCTGTTCGGCGCGATGGGCATGACCGCGGTCGGCCGTGCCGCCGGCGCAATCGTCGAGGAAGTACGTCGCCAGTTCCGCGAGAAGCCCGGCATCATGCAGGGCACCGACAAGCCTGACTACGGCAAGGCGGTCGATCTGCTGACCAAGGCGGCGATCAAGGAAATGATCATCCCGTCGCTGCTGCCGGTGCTGTCGCCGATCGTGGTGTATTTCCTGATCTACGCGATTGCCGGCGGCGGCGCGGCCGGCAAGTCGGCGGCGTTCTCGGCCGTCGGCGCCATGCTGCTCGGCGTGATCGTGACCGGCCTGTTTGTGGCGATCTCGATGACCTCGGGCGGCGGCGCCTGGGACAACGCCAAGAAGTACATCGAGGACGGCCATTACGGCGGCAAGGGCTCCGACGCCCACAAGGCCGCGGTGACCGGCGACACCGTCGGCGATCCCTACAAGGATACGGCGGGCCCGGCCGTCAATCCGATGATCAAGATCACCAACATCGTGGCCTTGCTGCTGCTGGCGATCCTGGCGCACTGAGTCGCACCCCCGAGCGTCTAACAGAACCCCGCGGTGCGAGCCGCGGGGTTTTTCGTTTGCGCGGGGATGACGGCATGTGTGCGTGAAGGCCGCGCCGATCTGCCAGCGCTTGCCGAACCGATCGGCTTTCGTCAACGCTACCCCCGAGAATCAGACACGGGCAACACGGAGATCAATCGATGTCGCTTTCATCCGCACGGAACTATGCACTCCGGGCCTCCAAATCGCAGGACCAAAAGGAGGCGATCGAACTTCTGTCGAAGGCGATCCTGGAACTGGCAATGTCAATCGAGGCCACCGATGCCAAGATCAAGAAGATCAACAAGTCGTCGTAGCGCAGGACGCGCGAGTGCTGGGGATTGCGATTGAAACGGGTGGGTCACAGAACTCATGGCATGCACGAGCGGTCGGCGATCCGATTTGCGTACGGACATGATGGAATGCCCGCGGCCGCGGGGGTGTCAGGTAGTTGAGCCTGGCCTGACATCCGCAGGCTCAGGCCTGCTCCCAACCGTTGTCTCGGCCGCGTCCTAGTGGAAGCTCATCAGCTTGAACAGCGGCGTGAGGTAGCTCATCTCCTGGCCCGAGGTCGGGGTGGTGCGGCTGATGAAGTCGAATATCTTGCCGTCCTGCAGCCCGTAATTGGCGAGCCGCTGCACTTGGCGGTTCTTGTCGAAATAGATCGCGATCACGCGCTGGTCGACGACCCTCTGGTTCATGAACGCGACCGGCCGTTCGGCCCGCTGCGAAATATAGTAGAACACTTCGCCGTTCAGGGTCGCGACCGTCGAGGGCGTTCCCATCACGATCAGCACCTGATCCTGGCTGGCGCCGATCGGGATCTGCTCGAGTGCGCCTGGGGGCAGGATGTAGCCCTTCTGGAACTGCTCGCTGGTGAGGCAGCCGCCCAGCGCCGCGCACATCAGGACCACGGTCGCGGTGGCGCGCAGGCGGCCCCAGCGCGCGGCCAAGCCGTGCGGCGGGCGCATGTGTGAGCGTGTCGGGCTCGTGTCAGTCATTCCGGAGTTGGCCCCGTCCCCTTGCGTCTCGTGAGGGGTTGACGTACCCGGCAGCACATCGGATTGCAACAAGCGCGAGCGCGAAGGGCTCGCTTGCGGAACCCAAAATGATATGGCCGTTCGATCACTTCAAAAGATCCCGGGTGCCCCCGCGCAGCACCATCGAAGCCATCTATGGCATGATCGTGACGCAGGCGCGAGAACCGTTGTTTTACCGGGACTTGGGCGTGCCGGATACGGTTAACGGCCGTTACGATCTGCTGATATTGCACCTGTGGATGGTGCTGCGGCGGTTGAAGGCGATCGAGGGTGAATCCGGGCTGGCGCAGGCGCTGTTCGATCATTTCTGCGACGATATGGACGCCAATCTGCGCGAAATGGGGGTCGGCGACCTCACCGTGCCGAAACGCATGCAGGCCTTCGGAGAGGCCTTTTATGGGCGGGCGGCGGCCTATGATCTCGCGCTGAACGCAGGCAGGGAAGCGCTGGCGCAGGCGCTGTGCAAGAATATATTGAACGGCGAGGGGCTACAGGACGCCCGTCGGCTGGCCCTGTACGCCGAGGCGGCGATCGCCACCTTGGCAACGCAAGACGCGGCGACGTTGCAGAACGCGTCGTGGAAGGTTCCCTTGCCTCCTTTGGTTCCCTTGGAGGCGCAGCCATGAACAGAATGCACGCTATGACTGATAAGGCCGACCCTTGGAGCATCCCCATCGCGATCGAGCAAATACCCGACACCGGATTGCATCGCGACGCTCAGGCCGATCTGGCCTCGCGTGAGGCCATGGCTGAGGTTGCAGGCCTGCGCGATGTTCTGTCGGCAAGCGCATCGTTCGATGTGACGCCGTTGAGCGGCGGCCGCATCCATGTGGCGGGACGCGTCCAGGCGCGGATTGGGCAAACCTGTGTCGTGACGCTGGACCCGATCGAAAACGACATCGACGAGCCGATCGATCTGATTTTCGCGCCTCCGGAGCAAATTCCCGAACTGGCCGACCTCGTGGACGACGACGGCGAAAGCGAGATTCCGGACCCGCCGGAGCCGATCGAGAATGGCGTGATCGACCTTGGCCGGCTGGCGACTGACGTGCTGTTTTTGGCGATCGATCCCTATCCACGCAAGCCCGAGGCGCTTTTCGAGCCCGTGGTCACAGCCCCCGACCCGGAGGACCATCCGTTCGCCGCGCTCAAGGCGTTGCAGCCCGGCACAAATCCGCCTGAGGGGAAGAAGCCCAAAAGCCACTGACGTGCCGTTGGGCCCGCGCCAACCAAGGTCGACCTGGGCTGAAACCAGAATTCGACTTAACGCCTTGAATCGCCTAGTATTGTTTGCCTGTGTCGATTCTGTCTCACGGTACCGTGATCATTAAAAGGGCTTGGTCAAGAGGTTGTGTCGGAACGAAGACCCGCTATTGTCGCGGCCCGGTTGGGGCGCAGCACTGCGTTTCGCCGATCGCCGTCATCCGCGGCGATTTCCAGTCTGCGGCCGAGCGTTTTCAACTCCGCACAAGATCAGGTTTCCGGGACGTTCATGCCTCAGAAGGTTCGAATCGCGCTTGACGCCATGGGTGGCGATGTCGGCGCATCGGTCGTCATTCCCGGCGCCGCCGTTTCATTGTCCCGGCATCCTGACACAGAGTTTTTGTTGTTCGGCGACCGCGCGCTGATCGAAGCCCAACTCGCCAAGCATCCGGCGATGAAGGCGGTGTCACGGGTCATTCATACCGACGTTGCTGTCAGCATGAACGACAAGCCGAGCCAAGCGTTGCGCCGTGGCCGCAAGACATCGTCGATGTGGCTGGCGATCGATGCCGTCAAGAGGGGAGAGGCGGACGTTGCGGTCTCGGCCGGCAACACCGGCGCATTGATGGCGATGGCGCGTTTTTGCCTGCGAACGGTGCCTGGAATCGACCGTCCGGCGATTGCCGCGGTATTGCCGACCAAGCGGGGCGATTCCATCGTGCTGGATCTCGGTGCGACAATCGGGGGCGATGCGCAGCATTTGGTAGAAATGGCTGTCATGGGCGGCGCGATGGCGAGCGTGTTGTTTGACCTCCAGCGACCCACGGTTGGCCTCCTCAATATCGGGGTCGAAGAGATCAAGGGCCACGAGGAAATTCGTGAGGCGGCCGAATTGCTGCGCACAATGAACCTGCCCCAGCTCGAATATGTCGGCTTTGTCGAGGGTGACGGCATCAGCAAAGGCGCAGCCGACGTGATCGTCTCCGAAGGATTCAGCGGCAACATCGCCCTCAAGGTTGCTGAGGGGACTGCGCGTCAGATCGGCGATTTCCTCCGCACCGAAATATCGAAGTCCTGGATGGCCAAAATCGGCTATTGGTTTGCCCGCGGCGCCTTCAGAGCGCTCCGCGACAAGCTGGACCCCAATCGGCTCAATGGCGGTGTGCTCCTCGGATTGACCGGCATGGTGGTCAAGAGCCATGGCGGAGCCGACGCCGAAGGCTTTGCCTATGCCGTCGATGTTGGCTATGAGACAGTCCGTAACGATCTCCTCACTAAGATCAATCAGATGCTCAATCGCGATGGCAGCGCGCTGGCGCCGACCGCTCAGGAGGCTGTCTCGTGACTGCAATACGTTCGGTTGTGCTCGGCTGCGGCTCCTACCTGCCGCTGCAGGTTCTGACTAACGCCGAACTGGCGGCGCGAATAGATACCTCGGATGAGTGGATCGTGCAGCGGACCGGCATTCGCCGGCGCCACATCGCCGCCGAAGGTGAGTTCACCTCGCATCTGGCGATCAACGCGGCGCGTGCGGCTCTCGCCAATGCCGGGATCGACGCGCAGTCGATCGATCTGATCGTGCTGGCGACCTCGACGCCCGACAACACCTTTCCTGCAACCGCCGTCGCGGTGCAGAGCGAACTCGGTATCCATCACGGCGCGGCGTTTGATCTGCAAGCGGTGTGTACGGGGTTTGTCTTTGCGCTTGCCACCGCCGACAATTTTCTGCGCAGCGGGGCGTTCAAGCGCGCCCTGGTGATCGGGGCGGAAACGTTCTCGCGAATTCTGGACTGGAACGACCGGGGTACCTGCGTTTTGTTCGGCGACGGCGCGGGCGCCGTCGTGCTTGAGGCTCAGGAACAACCCGGCAAGCTGTCCGACCGCGGCATATTGACCTCGCACCTGCGCTCCGATGGTCGCCACAAGTCGAAACTTTACGTGGACGGTGGTCCATCCTCGACACAGACGGTGGGCCACCTCAGGATGGAGGGGCGTGAAGTATTCAAGCACGCGGTCGGGATGATCACCGACGTGATCGTGGATGCGTTCAAGGCCACCGGCACGACCGCCGAGGACATCGACTGGTTCATTCCGCATCAAGCCAATAAACGAATCATCGACGCGTCAGCGCATAAACTGCATATTGCGCCGCAGAAGGTCGTGCTGACCGTCGACTTGCACGGCAACACCTCGGCGGCTTCGATCCCGCTGGCGCTGTCGGTGGCGGTTGCGGACGGACGCGTCAAGAAAGGCGATCTGGTGCTGCTGGAGGCCATGGGTGGCGGGTTCACCTGGGGCTCTGTTCTGTTGCGCTGGTAACTGCTGCCTTAATATGTCCATATAATTCACAGGCTTGTTCCATGCTGTCGCATCAATGAGCGCTGTTGACCATCGAGCGTTAAGCTCATAATTTCAGTTATGAATTGTTCGCCGTGAGTTGGGGCAGGCGATGACCGGAACCGGAAAAACAGTCACACGCGTCGATCTGTGCGAGGCCGTCTATCAAAAGGTGGGCCTATCGCGCACGGAGTCGTCTGCCTTCGTGGAACTGGTCTTGAAAGAGATCACCGACTGCCTTGAAAAGGGCGAGACGGTGAAGCTGTCGTCGTTTGGATCATTCATGGTGCGCAAAAAAGGCCAGCGCATCGGCCGCAATCCGAAGACCGGCACCGAAGTTCCGATTTCGCCGCGACGTGTCATGGTATTTAAGCCGTCGGCGATTCTGAAGCAGCGCATCAACGGTCACAGCAATGGTACCGGTAACGGCGACGCCAAGGCTGACTGAAAGCAAGGCTGACTGAGCGCAAGGCTGACTGAGAGCAAGGCCGACCAAAATCGGCCAGAGACAAGGCCGGCGGACGCCAGGCCGACTAAACCTTCGCCCACTGTGTTATCTATCCAATGGGGCGATCGAACAGGAGCGGGCATTTGGACAAAGCGCCGGATGCGTTCCGAACCATCAGTGAAGTTGCGGGCGATCTCGACATCCCGCAGCACGTGCTGAGATTCTGGGAGACGCGGTTCACTCAAATCAAGCCGATGAAGCGAAGCGGTGGCCGGCGCTATTACCGGCCTGACGATGTCGACTTGCTCAAAGGTATCCGCCGTCTGCTTTACGGCGAGGGCTATACCATCCGCGGCGTGCAGCGCATCCTCAAGGAGCACGGCATCAAGTCGGTTCAGGCGCTGGCGGATGGGTCGGCCACGCCGTCGTTCGGAGCGGTCGAAGAGGCGATCGGCCGCAGCCTGTCGGAAGACGATCACGATAATGCGCTGGGCGTCGATGATGATGACGATGACTATGAAGCCGTAGGCGAGCGCCGGGATTCGCGGCGCGCCGAAAATGATGACGACGACTTATTAGGTGACGCGCTGGAAGAAGACGACGGCCCGATCGCCGGCGTCGCCGCATCAGCGCGCCCGCTCGACATCGAACGCCTCGAAGCCGTGCTGCAGGACCTGATCGCTTGCCGGAAACTGCTCGATAAGGCGCTGAAGGAAGTTTGATCAGGTAATTTGGTCGGAGCGAGACTTGCCGTTACCCCGCTTCACGCGTGGCATGCGGACGCGGGGAAACGACGAAGCTCGGAGCCGCCCGAACGCACGACCCGCGGGGTCAGCCGGTCCGACGCTTGCCGGTCTCTTCCGGCCGTGTGCTTGGCTGAGCTGCGGCCCTTAGCACTTGTTGTTGCTCTTCCTGCTGCGCCCTCAGGTGGCTGCCGGCCTTCAGGACCTGTTGCTGACAGGCTTTCCCATCCTCGGTCAGCAATTCCATCTCTCGCGTGAGCCAGTTCTGGTATTCCCGAAGCATATCGGAGGGCGTCTCGGCATTACTGATATGTTGGGCCGCTTCAAGCGCCGCGTGCATGCCCCTTTGACGTCGGGCAAACCAACCGTCCGAAAATTCCTTCAGGTCCTTGAGCGCAGTCTCCTGGTTCTCCCAGAACTTGACGCTCATCGGCGCATAGGCCTTCAAGGTGGCCGCTGACTGCAACATGTTTGGAAATAATGTCCCGCTTTCGCTCATGGTCATTCTCCGTTTGAATCGACCTGCCTCATCACTTTCAAAGTGACTAATAAAATTGCCGTTCGTGATTTGAAACAGCCGCTTTGTCACGGCGGCCGTAAGCTGATGGGGGTGGTGAGTTAGCAAACATGAGAGGCGTCGTCGCCCACACACGCAACGATCACAGGCTAGCACAAATCCTAATCTAGCATGCCTGCGTCAAATCGCGACGATACGTGATTGTTCCGGATCGAAAAATGAACTTCGCGCACCATTCGTCATAAGCCGCCGGCGAGCGCGACGTTCCCGTCAATCGCAACTCCATGTGGTCGATCCTAAACCTAGGTATATTCTTCTCGACCAATGCAGGGCGCGGATAAACCACCGTTCAATGGTTCGGTCCATCACACTAGGATACACTTCACGTGTAGTTTGGATACGGCAGTTGAGCTGACGTTTTTCTCGCAGCAGGACATAAGGTCACATGTGCTGCCAAAACAAATATCGCCCATTGACCCTTGGTCGAAACGCCGAATGCTGATCGAGGCCAATTGTCGACGAGGCTTGTCTCAGTTGCGGCCCAAGCCGTCGCGTTTGCTAATGAATCGTCGTGTTAATCACAAATCCGGGTTGATATGTCAAAGCCACGCCTAGAATTGATTCATTGCTCGAACGGCTTATCTCCCGGACCAAGGCACCGGCAGCACCGCCACAGCTTCCGACCTTTGATTATTCATGGCGGCGCGCGGGCGAAACCGGTCCCAAGAGAGAACTCATGGGAAGCCTCGCTTGAACTAATTCACCTTGGTTTTTCAATTTCCCAACGAAACTATCTCGCCTTTTTGCAGGCAGTTCTCGGGACCCATAACTGGACTGTAGATTGAGTTCCTCTGCGCTCGAAGTCTGAGTTGCGATCAAAAGTCCAATCCTAGGCGCTGCAACGCGCGGTCCCACTTCTGGGCTATCGTCGCTTCGTGCAGAGGCTGCCCGTCTCGAGTTATCACCAGAACCGCCCCTAAGACCAAACAAACTACGCAAGCATAGGCGATTAAAAACACAACATCTCGTCTCATCGCGGCGTATCTCGCGCGATCTCCCGCGTCGCTGCCGGCTGCACTACTATGGCCTTCGGGCATCCGCCGTCGAACCACTCTACGCACTTCAAGGATGGCGAATTTCTACTTAACGAGAGCACCGCCACCACACCCGCAACAGCCACGAAAATATAGCAAACTAGACACATAGCAGCGCGGCTCAAGATCTCTTCCAGTCTCGCGGTGAAATGGTTTTATGCTCTAGGCTTTCGACCAAGCCATGCCATCGAAACGCGGATAAGCAGGTAGGTCACGGCTAGTGCCGTCATCACCGAAAATACAACTGTCATGATTGCTCTTATTCAACCGGGGCGCGTGCCGGCCGGTTGGGTCGAGCCGTAACCTTGGGGTTACCTTCGGGCAATGCTGTTTTGTATAGGAATCTTAGCTGGCGCTCTGACCTTATCGTGATCGCCGGACATTTACTTCCGGTGGGCTTCCTTCACCCGCTTCATTGGCCGGGTGCTTTGGGTTTTGATCTTCACCCAATTTGTCGGCGGGCCCGGCCGGTAGGCCCCTGCAAATTCCAAACAGTATGTCTGGTCTTAGCGCCGTATCCCGTCGGCAGCTTGGGCGGCGTAGATATACGGGCTGTGGGTTTGATTGCTGGCCGGATCGTGGCTATCGAATCTCTCGCCGCAGGCACACCGCATCACGCCGTTCGGCTTTTGGACGGCAGCAGTTCGACGCGCGCCCACATGGCTAGTTTCGCTGCCTGCGAGTCTATGGCATTCCGCCATTCTTGGTAGTCCGCTTCGGTGCGTTTGGCAGAGAATGTCCGCCAAGTTCTCTCGAACTTCTCGCGCGCCTCTTCGAACGTAGTCGCTGTACCGTTCAGGTATTCGCGGAGATGGCTTCCTGGGGAGAAGCCGCAAATCCATTCCCATTGATCTCCGCTGAACGGCGCACCGGTGCGACGCGCGATCGTGCCAATATGGACATCAGTGTGATGGATGTGCCAACAGTCGGTGCGCTGGGGTACTGGCGGCGGGCAAGTTCTGGCATGCCACGAGCCGATTGGTGAGACCCTCATGCAACCTAACGAGAACAAAACTGTAAAGTATCTCTAAAGGGGCGGTGGGTGTAAAGAACGCCAAATTTTCAAGGGCTTGAAATAATTCTGAAAATTGGTCGGAGCGAGAGGATTTGAACCTCCGACCCCTAGTCTCCCAGACTAGTGCGCTAACCGGGCTGCGCCACGCTCCGATGCTGTTCCCTTAGCTTCGATCGGGGCTCGGCGCAAGAACTTGCCGCAAGAACTTGGTTCGAGAGTCGGGCGCAAGAAAGTGATCGGGCTTTCCGGGCCGGATGGCGTGGGTTCCACGGGCTGAGCGGGTAGCGTTGCGAGGCATGACTTGAACCGCAGACGAACGAGCGAGCGTTCCGCCTTACGTCTATTGGCGTCACCGCGAGGCCGATGGTATGTAAAGCCAAAATCGCAGGGGAGGATACGCATGAGGGTTTTCTGCGCCGTGGCGATCATCGCGTTGCTGGCGGGTCCGCTTCACGCCCAGGAAGACGGCCACATCCCAAGATACGGCGAAGAGGACAAGGAAAAGACGGATCAACAGAAGAGAAGCGAAAAAGACGCCGAAAAGGCTTACCGCGGATCTCTTGGCAACATTCCCGACAAGGGACCGGTCGACCCCTGGGGCAGCACACGCGCCGCGGAGCCGCCCAAGGCCGCTGCGAAGCCGGCCGCGAAGGACGCTCCGGTCAAGCGGACCAAGACCGGCAGCACCGCAAACTAGCACATGATCCGGAAGCAGGCCGGCAGCGATACGCCGGTCGCTCACGGCCGGTCTGAGACGCGTAGCTCGGCTTACACTTCGCGCGCGTCGAACAAGATCATATCCGCGCCCCCGGTCGCGAACTTCTGTACGTCTGCCGCCGCGGCCTTGCCCTCGGCGCTGGCGAAGCTGGCCTTCACTGCGGCGAGGTCGTCGAAATAAAGCGTTGCGATCAAATGGAAGGCGGAGGGTCCGACCGGGGTCGCAACCGATCCCTGGCTGACTTCAAATTTTCTCAGGCCCGGCATTTTCTTCGCCAGCGGGACGTGGGTCTTGAAATAATGCTCGTCGAAAGCGGCGGTATCCTTCGGCGTTTTATACATCACCACAACATGGGCCATTGCATTCCTCCCGCGGCTCGGACCGGCCGTTGCGGTAAGCTTTCAACCGGCTCGGATGTTGTCAAGCTGCCAGGTCGCAACTGAGGATTGCTGGACGACCTTTTGTTTGTGGCGGCATTGCCTGTAACGTGCAGTCAGCTTCGGGGAGGGGGAGAGATTTGTCGCCCGCGCCATCCGGAATCTCACATGCCTGCAACAGAAAAGGTCAGTGGTTTCCATGAAGGATTTTGCCGGAAAGATTGCGGTTATCACCGGAGGCGGCACGGGCATGGGGCGCGAGCTGGCACGTCAACTTGTCGCCGAAGGTTGCAACGTCGCTATGTGTGACGTCTCGGCTGATGCGATGGCGGAGACCAAACGGCTTTGCGAAGTCGAAAAGCTGCCGCAAGGACTTCGCGTCACTACGCACGTTGCCGACGTTTCCATCGAAGACGAACTCAAGCGCTTCCGCGACGAACTTGCAGAACAACAGGCCACCGACAGGATCCATCTTTTGTTCAACAACGCCGGCATCGGCGGTGGCGGCAGCTTGTTCACCAACACCCGCGAACAGTGGGAGCGGACGTTCAACATCTGCTGGGGCGGGGTGTATCTTGGCGTCCGCACCTTTCTGCCGATGCTATTGAAGGCCGATCAAGCTCACATCGTCAACACTTCCAGCGTCAACGGGTTCTGGGCCTCGGTCGGGCTCGGCGTTGCGCACACGGCCTACAGCGCCGCCAAGTTCGCCGTAAAGGGGTTTACCGAGGCGCTGATCAACGATCTCAGGCTGAATGCGCCGCACATCAAATGCTCGGTTGTGATGCCCGGTCATATCGGCACCTCGATCGTCTCCAATACCAGGAAAGTGCAGAGCGGCACCGAGTCCGACAGGCTCAATCCGAACGAGATATTGCAGGCGCGGCAGCGGCTGAACGGCATGGGCACCGATACATCGGCAATGTCGGATGAGGACATTCAAGCCATTGCGCTCGATCGTGCGCGGACATTTCGCGATGAAGCGCCGATGACTGCTGCGGCCGCAGCCAAGGTCATCCTCGACGGCGTCAAGGCAGAGCGCTGGCGCATCCTCGTCGGCGATGACGCGCACATGCTTGATGCGCGCGTGCGGCAAACGCCCGAGCGGGCGTACGACGTCGAGTTTTACCGGAGCTTCGCCGCCGAAGTCGGCTGGCGGCTGGGGTGAGAGCGCCGCTTTATTTCCGCGCGACGCGAGGATAGGAGTTGAGCCGGTAGGCAAGCCGACTGTGACCCGCGCAATAGGGCAGGCCTTCGACCGGACTGTTGCCGCAGAAACAGAAATCCTCATCGCCCGGCGTGTTGATCGGCCAGCGGCAGCGCTGCTCGCTCAAGTCGAACAACGAGCACTGCCGTCCGTCGTGGATCGGCTCGTCGGCGATGTGTTGCGGCCGGGCATACAGCGCGCGGAGCATCTGGTGTTGCAGTCGCGGTGCCGATTTCACGCGCGGTCCTTTCGGACCATTTTTTCGCGGAAGACGTCGCTCATCGCTGATCTTTTCCCGCGTCAGGTTGAGACGCGAAAGTTTGCCGATCACGGCATTGCGGCTCACCCCGATGTCCGCGGCAATTTCGCGGCAGGATAGGCCGGCTTCGAAGCGGCTTTTCAGCAACGCGATGCGTTCGTCGGTCCAAGTAGGTTCGTTGGCGCGCATGCGGGCGCTCCCAGGCTGTGGGTGATTTCGGGTTCGGTTGACCACCTTGTCGACCGAAACTGGCTTGCGTCGCGAGCGCTTCCCCTTACGGCGTCTTGCCGTTGTCGCGGATCGCTAGCAGCCCGTCCTTGATCGCGAGCCGAATGCCTTCCTCGACCAGTGTTCTCGCGACGCCGGGAACGCTGGTGCCGTGAGTGCCCTGTCTCACCAGCTTTTCCAGGTACGCGATGGTCGAAAGTGCCAACGTAATCGGAACGCGGTCGGTTTCGGCTTTTTCGGTGGCCATGCCTAAAAGCTAGCCTTTAATGGGTGTACTTAAAAGTAACGATTTAGAGTCTATTTAGACATTGCGCTGAGTCAATATGATTCGGCTCTCTTGCCTCGACCATTGAAATGATTGGTAAAAACGCCGAAGCCGGGCGCACGTTGACCGTGCCTAGATACCTCTGCCTCGAGGTCACGCGGCAGCCCCCTGAAAACCCACAAGGTTCAGGCCGCTAGGTCGGTAATTTCGGGGTAATGCGGAGCCTAGCGCCGGATCGCACTATGGCCGATCCGTGCGCCTCATCCGAAATGAGGCTGTCAGGTCAGCCGTGCACGACCGTCTTTGCAATCATGCAGTGAATGCCCTTGGAGCCGTTGACCGTCTGCGTCACGCGTAGGTCCGCGGCCAGGCTGCAAAGGGTGTAGGCGTCCTCGCGCGACAGATTGCGCTTCTCGCCGAGCAGCACGATCATGTCGCGCAGCGCCCGCACCGCGCATTGGTCGAGGTCGGGATCCATCGCCATGGTCATGTAATGCGTCGGCGTCTCGGCGCGGGGATAGGCGAGCCGCAGATCTTTTCGTACCGTCAGCTTGAAGCGGCCCTGCAGGGCGGTTTCGATCGCGGTGACGCAAACCTCGCCGTCGCCCTGGACGCCGTGACCGTCGCCGCAGGAAAACAGCGCGCCCGGCACGAACACCGGCAGATATAGTTTGGCGCCCGGCGTCAGTTCCTTGTTGTCGAGGTTGCCGCCCATCGCGCGCGGGATCAGCGACGAGATGCGGCCCCAGGCCGGTGGCGGCGCTACGCCCATCACGCCGAAGAATGGCTTGAGCGGCAGATCGAGCCCCCAGGGCAGCCGGCCGACCATCCGCTTCCGGTCGAGCGGAATGTTCAGGATGCGCATTTCGTGAAAATCGTCGGGCAGGGTCCCGGACAGCGGCTTGATGAAATTGTAGCCCCAGTCCTGCCGGAGCTGGACGTCGAGAATATCGACCTCGAGCACGTCGCCGGGCTCAGCCCCATCGACCGCGATCGGGCCCGTCAGGATATGACCAGGCACCATCCGCTCGTTCTTGGCATGAACTTCATCGAGTTCGGGCGGTATGTGAAACTGGTTGCGATCGGGCATCACGTCCGGACCGCCGCTGATGGTATCGACGGTCACTTCATCGCCACTGGCGATGGTCAGGGCCGGTTTCAGCTTGGCCTCGAAGAACCCCCAATGGCAGGTCTCGTGGCTGGAATGCAGATGATGATGCGTCATGAGGATGCTTTGGCTTGCGGGCAGGGACAGCGTATGACGCTGTACCAGACATTTGAAGGGGCTTCTCTTGTTCTTTGTGCTGTCCAAGACCATCGGCATCATGCTGTTGCCGACGAACTTTCTGATTGGCCTCGGCCTGCTCGGCGCGATCTTGCTGGCGACGCGGTTTGCCTCTCTCGGTCGCAAGCTGATGATCGGCTCCCTCGTGGTGCTCGCGATCGCAGGCTTTTCGCCCCTTGGGAAATGGTTGCTCTATCCGCTGGAATCCCGGTTTCCGCCATGGGATCCGACGCATGGTGCACCGGACGGCATTGTCGTGCTCGGCGGATCGATCGATTCGGAGCTATCGGCGGCGCATGGGGTGCCGGTGATCCGAAATGCGGCCGATCGCATTACCGCGGTAGCAATGCTTGCGCGTCAATATCCGAATGCCCGTATCATCTTTTCCGGAGGCAGCGGAAATTTGATCTCGAATGAAGCGCGGGAAGGCGACTATGCCGACGCCGTTCTCAACAGCATCGGTGTTCCCAAAGCGCAGCTGACGATCGAGCGGCAGTCGCGCAATACCCAGGAGAACGCCGAGTTTTCGAAAGCGATCGTGGCGCCGAAGCCCGGCGAGCGCTGGCTTCTGGTGACATCGGCCTACCATATGCCGCGATCGGTCGGTCTGTTTCGAAAGGCGGGATTTCCGGTTGAGCCGTATCCGGTGGACTGGCGAGTCGGCGGCCCTGCCGATCTCCTCGCATTTTCGCCGGTTGCGGGCGACGGGCTCGGACGCGTGGACACCGCCTTGCGCGAATGGATCGGGCTCGTGGCCTATTGGTTCACCGGCAAGATCGATGATTTGTTCCCAGGTCCGGCAGCGAAGTCGCCGCGCGCTTGATTGGAAGCGCAGGTCGTAACAGCCGGGCAACCGGGATAGGATCGCGCCGAATCGGGCCGATTTGGGGTCAATAGCAAGGCGCAAGAACGGGCGGCGCTATCCGATCGCGCCTTATGGTATCCAGAGCGACGTGCGCGCTGGCATGGGCGTCTCGTACGCCAGGAAGTAATAATGGGCCCAAGCATCGGGCCGAACCGACAACTGACCTCAGGGATTTGATGATGAAGCCTTCGCCGAAGTTCGACATCGTTGTTTATGGCGCCACCGGCTTCACCGGCCAGCTCGTGGCCGAGTATCTCGCCGAGCATTACCGCAGCGACGGCGATCTGAAATGGGCGATGGCCGGACGCAATCTGGACAAGCTCGCCTCGGTGCGCGACGCGATCGGCGCGCCGGCGGATACTCCCTTGATCGTCGCCGATGCCAACGATCCCGTCTCGCTGAAGGCCATGCTCGACCAGACCCGCTCGGTGGTCACCACCGTCGGGCCCTATCTGCTCTACGGCAACGAACTGCTGGCGGCGTGCGCGGCCTCGGGCACCGATTATTTCGACCTGTGCGGGGAGGTACCCTGGATGCGCCGGATGATCGACGCGCATCTCGACACTGCGAGGCGTTCGGGCGCGCGGATCATGTTCTCCTGCGGCTACGACTCGGTGCCGTTCGAGCTCGGTGCTTTCTTCGTGCAGGAGGAAGCGAAGCGGGTGTTCGGCGCGCCGACGGCCCGCGTCAAGGGCCGAGTACGGGAGATGCGGGGCACGTTTTCCGGCGGCACGGCCGCGAGCGGCAGGGCCATCTTCGAGGCGGCGGCAAAAGATCCAAGCCTTCTGGAACTGGTGCGCGATCCGTTCGCGCTGACGCCGGGGTTCGAAGGACCGAAGCAGCCGCGGGGCAACAAACCTGTGTTCGACGAGGACCTGAAGACGTGGTTGACACCGTTTTTCATGTCAAACATCAACACGCGCAATGTGCATCGGTCCAATATGCTGATGGGCTTCCCGTACGGGCGTGACTTTGTCTATGACGAGATGCAGATCGCCGGGCCGGGCGAAGAAGGCGAAGTGGAGGCCAAGCGCATCGTGGCGGCCAACAACAGGATGGCGGCCTCGGCCGGTCCCAAACCGGGCGAGGGGCCGTCGAAGGAAGAGCGTGAGAACGGGCTCTATGATCTCCTCTATGTCGCGATCGCTCCCGACGGCCGCCAGGTACGCGCCGCGGTGAAGGGCGATCGCGATCCCGGTTACGGCTCGACCTCGAAGATGATCACGGAATGCGCGGTCTGCCTGCTGCGCGACACGCCGGATGTTGCGGGCGGGATCTGGACCCCCGGCGCCGCAATGGGGCAGCGGCTGATCAAACGGCTCGTAGACCACGCCGGCCTCACTTTTGAGGTCGAGGCGTAGCAGCACCCATCGCGGTGGTGACGACCTGCGAGTTGGAAGCGACGGTCGTCGAGCGGCCCCGGGCAAGCGAACCGGGACTAGGAAGGCTGCGCGGGCGCCGTGAGCGCCTGTTCTGGAACTGTCTTGTAGCGTTGCGCAGCGGCGAACATGCCCCACATCGCGCCCAGCATCAGCCAGAAGTGCCGCCAGTGGTCGGTGTCGATGATGAACGCCTCGCCCACCGTCCCCAGGAAGGCTGCAAAGATCGCCAGATAGAACTCGCTGCCAGGGCACGCGCACGAACAGGTGCCGAAAGCCCATGATGACGGTGATGAATACCAGCGTCGGATAAGAGATGCCGGAGATCCAGCCGCCGGACATGAAGGCGTTCAGGTAGGAGTTGTGGGTGTCTTCGGGGAAATAGTTGTGGAACTGCAGCGGCCCGATGCCGAACGGCAGGTCAAGCGCCATCTGGGCGCCGAGGACGTGCCGTCCGAACCGGCCGAACCGGCCCTCGTCGTAGCTCTGATCGAGGCTTGCGCGCTGCTTGAACATATCGCTGATGGAATCGAACGACAGCAACACCGCCAGCAGCACCGCTACGACGATGACCGCGGCGGCCGCCATCACCACGATACGCGAACGCTGCGTCGGCGAATTACTGGTGAGGACCATCATCGCCAACATAAAGGCCGAGGTGAGGATCAATCCGCCCCATGCCGCGCGTGAAAATGCAAGCAGGATCGCCAGCGCCACGATGCCGAGCGCCATCGCGCTGCGGAACGATTTCCGCGCGGGGTCGGAGACCACGCTCTGCAAGAGGAACAAAGCCGGCAGGAGCAGGAACGCGCCCAATACGTTCGGGTCCTTGAACGTGCCGCGCCCGCGATCATACAATGTCAGCAGATCACGCCCACCGGGTACGAGATGGAAATAGCCGCCGATCGCCGCCAGCGATGCGATCATGGCGCCCACGATCAACCCGCGACGCAGCATGTCGAGCCGGGCCTCGGTGTCTTCGGAGATCACCATGGCCAGGAACATCACCGTAACCGCCATGTACCAGGAAGTCGCGATCCAGTTGATGATATCGGGCTTGTCCAGAAACGGGATGGCGCAGATCGAGTAACCGACATTGATCAGGAACAGCAGCAGCAACAGTGGCATGAACACCAGCCGCAGCCGCAGGCCGGTCGCAATGAAAATAACAATGCCGGCGATGGTCGCGAGTTCGTAGGGGCTGGGCTCAATGAAGACGATCGCGCCGGACGCGCCGATCAGCCACATCAAGGCGCGCTGCAGCGCGAGCACGCCCGGTGCCGGCGTCACCAATGGAAGTGAATTCCCGGCTGTCGCCGCATACGCCATTACACACCCGCAACTCTACGCAACTCAACGCAACCTAGCTAATGCAACCCCGGCCCTTCGGGCACTTGTGTCCGGCTAGAGCGGGATAGCTCTTCTTCGAATCGCATCCCGCTCTAGCCTATTATTGAAGCATGATCTCCGCGCAAACGCTTCGCGTTTGTCGCGAGGGAAAACCGGCGTCCGCTTTTCCGGATCATGCTCTAATACGCGTTCTCGTTCTTCGTCAGCAGCGCCAGTGGCGTCTTGAGAAGGATGTAGAGATCGAACAGCACCGACCAGTTCTCGATGTAATAGAGATCGAATTCCACGCGCTTCTGTATCTTCTCCTCGCTGTCGACTTCGCCGCGCCAGCCGTTGATCTGGGCCCAGCCGGTGATGCCCGGCTTGACGCGGTGGCGGGCGAAATAGCCGTCCACCGCTTCATCGAACAATTGGCTTTGCAACTTGCCCTGCACCGCGTGGGGACGCGGCCCGACCAGCGAGAGATTGCTCTTGAACACGACGTTGAACAGTTGCGGCAGTTCGTCGAGGCTGGTCTTGCGGATAAAGCGCCCGACGCGGGTGACGCGGCTGTCGTTCTTGGTCACGACCTTGGAGGCCAGCGGGTCGGCCTGATCGTGATAGAGCGAGCGAAACTTGAAGACTTCGATGCGTTCGTTGTTGAACCCAAAGCGTTTCTGGCGAAACAGCACCGGCCCCGGACTGTCGAGCTTAACCGCGAGCGCCACCAGCCCCATCAGCGGCGCCATCAGCAGCAAGACAATGGCGCCGACGACATGGTCGAACAGCCACTTCATCACCAGATCCCAATCGGTGATCGGGGCCTCGAAAACATCGAGGGTCGGAACCTTGCCGAGGTAAGAATAGGCACGGGGCCGGAAGCGCAATTTGTTGTTATGGGCGGAAAGCCGGATGTCGACCGGCAACACCCATAGCTTCTTCAGCATTTCGAGAATACGCGTCTCCGCCGAAATAGGCAGCGCGAACAGCACCAGATCGACGCGGGTACGGCGGGCAAATTCGATGATGTCGTCGACCTTGCCGAGTTTCGGGGCGCCGGCGCAGGTCTCGAGCGCGCGGCTATCGTTACGGTCATCGAACACGCCCAGGATATCGATGTCGGAATCATCCTGGACCTTCAGCGCCTGGATCAGCTTTTCGCCATTTTGATCGGAGCCGACGATGATGGTGCGGCGATCGAGCCGGCCCTCGCGCGCCCAGCGGCGCACCAGCCCGCGCAACAGCAGCCGTTGGGCGATGAGCGATGTCAGTCCCACGAAGAAGAATGCTGAAAGCCAGAGCCGTGATACCTCGCTACCGAGTTTTGCAAGGAAAGATGCGCCGATGAACAGCAGGAATACGAACGTCCAGGATGCGATCATGCGCGTCAGCTGCCGGAGCTGGCCGCGAAACACCTGCACCTCGTAGATATCGGAAGCCTGAAAGCAGAGCACGGCCGTGGCGCTCATGGCGAGAATGGCCGTGACATATTCCCAATGAAAGCCGTTGAGACGCACGACATAACTGAAATAGAGCGCGATGCCGACGACGCTCAACAGCAGGAAATCGGCGAGCCGCACTACGCCTGCGATCACGATCGGCGAGTAGGCTCGACGGACCTTCTGGTTGGTGACGGCCAGCGCGGCCGGCGATAGCCGGCGGCGACGCTCGACACGGGGGCGATCCGATGCTGGCGCCGCCGCTGCGGCAGCCAGCATCGCGCGGTCGTTGATCGGTTCCATGGTACAGCCGCTCAAGTCGGTCCTTGCGGCACATCCCGGTGTGCGTGCAAGAATGTGTAATGTCCACTTCCCCGCTTAGAGGAAAAATCAGAAGAAACCGTTACGGAGTAAAGAACAGTTAACGGTCTGTTGCGGTGCATGGACCCTCGCGTGCCGGCGTTCCTTCGGCTCGGCCTTAGCAGCAGCAAGCCTAGGTCCGGCGCGCCCGAAACGCGTCGCGGTAGCCTGCCAAGACCCCTTCGACCATCGCCTTTTGTGAAAAATGCTCGAAAATTCTCTCGCGGAGCGAGTTTGCACGCGCCAGCGCAGCGGCGGGATCTTCCAGCGCGGTCTTGATGGCGTCCGCCATCGCGGCCGGCATGTTCGGTGTAAACAGCGCGTCGGTATGCGATCCGAATATTTCCGGGATGCCGCCGACATTGGCGGCCACCATGGGAACCCCCGCCGCGGCCGCCTCGATCACCACGTAGGGCATCGAGTCGCCGCGAGAGGGGACAACAAGCAGCGATCCCTTGGAAAATCCATAGCGCGCCTTGACGTGGCCGATGAAGCGCACGGCCTCGCCGAGACCGAGCCGCTGGATTTGCGCCTTGATCGCGCCGGTCTCCTCGCCGTCGCCAGCAAGGGTCAGGGTGACGGGCTTGCCGTCGGCGCGAAGCTGCGCCACCGCATCAACCAGCAGGTCCGCACCCTTGATCAGCCTGAACTCACCGACATAGACGATGTCGGTGGCATCGGCTGCCTTCACGATCGGATCGAACTCGTCGGCCGTGACGCCGTTGAACACGCAACGCACCAGCCCGGTAGGCTTGCCGATGGTGCGCTGATAAGTGTCGCGCGCGAAGGCGCTTTCGAACAGGAACAGGTCGGTCCGGTTCATCAGCGCGCGTTCGAGACGGCTGTAGAACGCGCCTTTCCGGGTGTTCAGCGGGTAATGCAGCGAGCCGCCGTGCGGGGTGTAGACACGGATGGTGGTCTTTGACGCGCCTTTCAGGCGGATGAAGGCGCCGGCCTTGGCGCCGTGGCCGTGCAGGACATCCGGCTTCAGCCGCCGGATCAGGCGCATGAAATGCGTCCACACGATCGCATCGGTGGGCGAGGGTTCGCGGCGTATGGCCAGCCGATAGACGCCGAGCTTGAGGCGCGGGGCGATCTCGGCCAGTGCGGCTTCAGCCCGCTCGCCACCGGTCAGGCTGTCCGCGATCAGACCGACATGATGGCCTTGTCTGGCCTGGCCGTTGGCGAGATCCAGGATATGGCGGAAAATTCCGCCGACCGGCGCGCGCACCGCATGCAGGATACGAAGTGGCTGATCTGAATTCTCGGGCATGGTCAGAACCAGCGTTCTCCGACAAGGACGGTATCGCCGGGGCCAAGCGCGGTCCCGAGCGGCGCCAAGGTGCGGGATGAACCGGCAGTGTCGGGGTGGGTGAGGATGAAGAAGGACCGGTAGGAATTCGATCTCCACTGCTATCGAGGGCTCGCGGATGTAGCCTTTGCGCAACCTGGCCGCGATCTCGGATGCGAGGCCGGCTGTGGTTCGGCCGCGTGCCGGGACCGCCCCGATCAAAGGCATGGTGATGAAGCCGCCGGCGCCGACGGCGTAGCTGTTGGTGAGACCATCCTGTCCATAGACCACGACCCGCAGCTTGTCGCCAGCGTCGAGCCGGTAGGCGGCATCGTGTCCGGTAGGCGCCGCCACGGAAGCGTAGGCCATCGCGTCGAGATCGCTCCGAGGTTGAACTGATGCAGTGGGCGCGGCCGTCTTCATACAGCCCGACAATGCCAGCGTCACGAGCGAACAGAGAAGAGTGGCGTGCACGGCTCGCATCGGACAACCCAGCGGAAAATGTTGATTCCGATTAAGGGCTTTCATGGTTAAGAAAGCATGACCGCCCCGGCCGCGCCCATAAAATCCGAAGGCGAAATTGTGTCGGATTAACCGAGCAGCAACCTTAATGGAGTGTAATCGCCTGCGTTGAGTGGAGTCGTAGCGTCTGCGGGAGTGAGCGATGCGTTTAGCGTTCTGGCGTGCCGGTACGGACAAGACGGCCGAACAAACATCGGTGGTCCGAGCGGTCTCCCTAAAATCCGCATTGCCAAACTATAAAGCCGCTGCAGCGGCAATGGCCGGCGATCTGGATTTGCGCGCGCTGGGCCAGGCGCTGATGCGCAAGAAGATTTGGATCATCGGCCCAACGGTGCTGGTCGCCGTCCTCTCGATCGTCGCGGTCAATTTGATTACGCCCCGATACAAGTCGGAGGCACGCATCCTGATCGACGGGCGCGAGAACATCTTCCTGCGGCCGAACGGCGAGCGTACCGAGGAGCGCAACGCGCTTGATCCCGAAGCCGTGACGAGCCAAGTCCAGTTGCTGCTGTCCCGCGATCTCGCCCGCGAAATTATCAAGAAGAACAAGCTTGCGGAGCTGCCGGAATTCGATCCGGTCCTGCGTGGCATTTCGCCGCTCAAGTCGATTTTGGCGCTGTTCGGGATCGGTCGTGATCCCTTCTCGCTGACGCCCGAGGAGCGGGTGCTCGATGCCTATTTCGAGCGGTTTACCGCCTACGCGGTGGATAAATCCCGGGTCATCGTTATCGAATTCCAGTCGCAGGATCCGGAACTGGCGGCGCGCGTCGCCAACTCGATCGCCGACGGCTATCTGGTGATGCAGCAGAACGCGCGGCAGCAACAGGCCAAATCCGCCAGCCAATGGCTTTCAGGCGAAATCGACAGTCTGCGCAAGAAGGTTGCGGATGCGGAATCCCGTGTTGAGGATTTCCGTTCCAAATCGAGTCTCTTTGTCGGCACCAACAACACCACGCTGTCCAATCAGCAGATGGGTGAACTGAACACGCAGTTGAACAACGCACGGGCGCTGAAGTCCGACGCGGAGACAAAGGCGCGGCTGATCCGCGAGATGCTCCAGAGCGGCAAACCGATCGAGGCTTCCGAAGTTCTCAATTCCGAACTGATCCGCAGGCTGACAGAACAGCGCGTCACCTTGCGCGGGCAGCTGGCTGAGCAGTCGTCGACGCTGCTCGATGGCCATCCGCGCATCAAGGAATTGAAGGCCCAGCTGGCGGCCGTCGACAATCAGATCCGGGAGGAGGCGAGCAAGGTCTCGCGTTCGCTCGACAATGATGCACGCATCGCCGGCGGCCGGGTCGAGGGGTTGAGCGCGAGCCTCGAGCAATTGAAGAAACAGGCGACCTCGACCAACGGCCAGGACGTCCAGCTCCGGGCGCTCGAGCGGGAAGCCAAGGCGCAGCGCGATCTCCTGGAATCCTATCTCGCCAAGTATCGCGAAGCGAATACCCGCGAAAATATCGACGCCGCTCCGGCGGATGGCCGGATTATCTCCCGCGCCAGCGTCTCGAATACCCCAGCATATCCCAAGAAATTGCCGATCGTGCTGATTGCGACGCTGGCGACTCTAATGCTGACCGCCGGCACGATTGCTACCGGCGAGTTGCTGCGCATGACCGCGCCCCGGCTGATGGCGTCACCGCCCTCGGAGGTCGTAGTTGCGGCTTCGCCTGCTGCGGTTGATGTGCCGGCGGCTGCCCAAGTTCCGGAGGCCGTGGCTCCTGCCGCAGATGTAGCCGCATTTACAATGGCACCTGCGTCTCCAATCGCGTCCGCAACTGCGCCCGATCCGGATCCGCAGGTCAGCGAAACCGAGCTGGATGCCCCGGTCCAAATCACCGAAATCGAGCAACTTGCCCGGGATTTGCGCGATGCCGGCGATGCGGCCCGCAAGGTCACGGTGCTCGGAAGCGCCTCGAGCGAAAGCATCACGTGGACGGCGTTGGAACTGGCCCGCCTGATGGCGGCCGATGCAAAAGTCGTCGTGGTCGACCTGTCGGCGGCGCTGCCGACCATCGCGGCAGCCTCGGCCGACCCGATGGCGCCTGGACTGGCGGAATTGATGCTGGGCGAAGCTTCGTTTTCGCAGATCATCACCAAGGACCGCCTGTCAGGGGTCCATCTGGTGAGCGCCGGACGCCCGGGCGCGGATCGCGCATTGCTGCAGTCGCCACGGCTAGCGCTTGCCATCGATGCCTTGCTGCGGGTCTACGATCACGTGCTGCTCGACGCAGGTACCGCCACCGATTTGCCCGCGGAGCTGCTGACAGCACAGGCACGTGCCGTGGTGGTGCCGGATGCATCGATCAGCGCCGATGCGCGCAGCCTGATGCGTGAGCAGTTGAAAGCGGTCGGCTTTTCCGATGTGAGGATGCTGAGCGCGCCGTCACGGCCGTCGGATGCCGTGGATGCCGGTCAGCGGGTAGCGGCGGCCTGAGACGCTATCGATTGCGTCGTTCGGAGTGGGGTAGAGCGGGATGGCTTTCCTTCGAAAAGCCGTCCCGCTCTAACTGATTATTTCAGCATGATCTCCGCGCAAACGCTTCGCGTTTGTCGCGAGGGAAAACCGGTGTCCACTTTTCCGGATCATGCTCTAGCGAAGCGCGCTTCGCAGCCGTTGCGCCATTTGAAGTAGCGCCGGATTGTGCTTCACCAGATGTTTGGCGCGGTTAAGGCCTGACATCGCGGCGGCGACGATCTTGCCGCGCGAGCTGAGGGGAAGGAAGCTGTCGAAGATCAACTCATCGTCCTTGCAGAACAGCCGCTTGTAGTCGTCCGATCCGATCCCGAGATCGAGCGACAGGTAGCCCCGGCCGGCATAGTAGTCAGCGATGCTGCGTAGCAGGATCAGCCCGGGGCTGTGCCGCGAGTTCTCGGACGTCGTGTAGGTATTGAACATCATCGAAAAGCGATAGCCGTCGGCGACACCGGCGAAGATCGCGATGACCTCGTCGTCGCATTCGAGCGCGTGGATATCGATCGCGTGACCGTCGCCGCTAACTGGCGCCATGCAGGCGCTGCGGATAAACTCCTCGACGCCGGGTTCGGCGAACACGTCGGGTAGTTTCTGCTCCGCCATCCGTAGCGGCTTGATGCGGAAGAAGGCATCGAGCAGCCGCTTGATGTCGGCCTCAGTGGAAGCCACGTAATAGCGATAGCCGGGGAGGGCTTGAAGCTTGCGCTCTTTCCCTTTGAGGCGGCGACGGAACGAATTGCTGATCCACGTGTCGGGCGTTGCACCGGGCGCCATCGTCATCAACGGGCAGCCATTGACCGAGGCTTGGCCCGGGAGCATCGCCATCGGGTTCGGCAAATCGCGCCAGCGTTCAGGTTGGCGATGGAGCGTCAGGACGTCGACCTCGGCGCGGGCGCGCAGGGCCGACAGCAGCGCGTCGAGGTCGCCCGTGGTCGCACCAGTGGCGAACTCGCGATCCCATAACCCCATGTTGAAAGTCGTGTGCTTGCCGCCCATGAAGCTCGCGCTACGCACGCCATGTTCGTGCCGGAGCGTAAAGGGAAGCAACAACAGCGGGCGGCGTTCCGCGTCACTCGCGATTACGATATAGGGCTGAAGATGCTCGCGGTGCCCGGCCTGCCGTTGCCAGGCGGCGAGAAACTCGAACCGTTGATACGGCGTCGACAGATGCTGTGGGTCTTCGAGGCTACGCCAGGTCGCCTCCGCCTGGCCGAGATCGCCGATGACATCGACGGTGGCGATGCGGCTCGCTTTCGACCATGCCGGCGCCTGCGCCGTTCGGCTTTAAATCGCGGCCGCGATGGTCATTGAAAAACCCGCTCAAAGGAAAATGTTTACATTTTTCAGCGTCGGGCGAGCTTTGCAAAGAAATGTCAACAAACAGTAAGGACAATGCTGCAGCGGCGAAGCTCAATTCGACCGCATGGGGAGGCGATCGTTGCTGTCCGATATCGGATTTTTGACGCGCGTCCGGTTGGAACTCGCCTATTTCAGCGGCTACGCCCTGATGGTGCAGCGATATACCGGCGGCGCCGGTGTGATCTTGCGGTTTCAGCGCGTACGACCGCCGCGCCGGGCGCGTTTTCAGCCGATCAAAGCCATGGAAATTACACCTGAGTTTCTCGATCGAACGATCAGCGCGTTAAAGCGCTGGAAGTTCGACATCGTGACTTTGGATGAGGCGTGCAGGCGGGCTGTTACGCTGGCCTCGCCCCGGCGGTTTGTCTGCCTGACGTTCGATGGTGCCTACAGGGACCTGATGACGTCGGCCTATCCGGTGTTGACGCGACATGACGTGCCGTTCGCCGTGTACGTGCCGACGGCCTTTCCCGACGGGCTGGGCGAGGCATGGTGGCTCGCGCTTGAGGCCGTCATCGCACGCGAGGATCGGCTAAGTCTCGTGATCGATCGCAAGGAATTGCGCTTCAGCATCGCGGACGATTCCAGAAAATATCAGCTTTACGATTTTCTCGAGCGCTGGCTGCGCACATTGCCGCCGGCGGAGCTTTCGGCGGCGATCAACGATCTCTGCAAGCGTTATTCGGTCGACCTCGCGGCGATCTCGCGCGACGCCTCGATGGCTTGGGGCGAGCTTGCGAAGCTTGCGGCCGATCCGCGGGTCACGATCGGAAGTGCGACGGTGAACTATCCGATCCTGTCGAATCTGAAAGATGCCGCGGCGCTGCGCGAAATGACGATGGGGTCCGCGGTGGGGCAGGCCGCATTCCGCCGCGAGGTCAGGCATGTCGCCTATCCGTTCGGTGAGGCCGGATCCTGGCACCGGCAACATGTCGCGATGGCCGCGGAAGCGGGTTTTGCCAGCGCTGCGTCAGCGGTAGCGGGTGTGGTCGAAACCGCGGGGCGAACCAACCTGCATGCGCTGCCGCGCATCAGTTGGGATGGCCGGCTGCGCTCGCTGCGCGCCATGCGCGTCATGCTCTCGGGTAGTGTGCTTCCGCGCCAGCGCATGGCGTCTTCGAGCGGAAGCGATGAGATCGAGCGGGAATTACAACCGAACGCCGCGCTTGCGAGATGGTCCTAACCGTCGGGGCGTGACATCCAGCTGATAATCGGCATCGCCGGCAGCACCCAACCAATCCCGGCGACGACATAGAAAATGGCTTGCAGCAGCCCCGAATTCGCCAGCCACGGCATCTGCGCGGCGGCCATTCCCATCAGCGACCACACGACCACAAGCACCAACAGGGCGATGGTTCCGAACAATTTGCGGGTGCGTATCGTCATGACAGAAATGTGCAATTCGCTGCGGATGCCCGGCTTGCGCGCGGGGAGGGGCGGACTATAAGGGGCTCGGGAACCGATTTAAATACAGCAGCCGCGCAAGTACAGCCCTAATGACCGGTAGTCCTGCACAGCAAGCCAAGCACAATCGCGCTATCCGGTGGTGGCTGTTTACGGTCGCCGCGTTGATTGCAGTCATGGTGCTGGTCGGCGGCGCGACGCGTCTCACCGAGTCCGGGCTTTCTATCGTCGAATGGAAGCCGGTCACCGGGGCTATGCCGCCGCTCAACGAGGCGGAGTGGACGCAGGCGTTCGAAGCCTACAAGACCATTCCGCAATATCGCGAGCTCAATGCCGGCATGGACCTCGCGCAGTTCAAGTCGATCTTCTGGTGGGAATGGAGCCACCGGCTGCTGGGACGGGTGATCGGCATCGCCTATCTGCTGCCGTTCCTCTGGTTTCTGTGGCGCGGCGCGGTGCGCGCCGATGTCGGCCGGCGGCTCTGGCTGATCTTCGGCCTCGGTGCGTTGCAGGGGGCAGTCGGCTGGTGGATGGTGGCCTCAGGTCTTTCAGAGCGCGTCGAGGTATCCCAATATCGCCTCGCCACCCATCTGGTGCTGGCGCTTTTGATCTTCGCGGCGATCGTCTGGACCTTGCGTCGGCTGTCGAACCGCCCGCGCTCGGCCACGAGCGAGGCTGGGACCGGGCGGCTGAAGCTCACGAGCGTGGCATTGCTGGTGCTGACATTCGTGCAGCTTTATCTGGGCGGGCTGGTCGCCGGTCTGCGCGCGGGCAAGGTCTACAATACCTGGCCCGATATCGACGGCGGGCTCATTCCATCCGCGGCGCGATTGTTCTTTGAACAGCCGTGGTGGCGCAATCTATTCGAGAACACCCTCACAGTGCAGTTCGAGCACCGCATGACTGCCTATGCACTGTTCCTGCTGGCGCTGCTGCACGCGGTCGATGCCGTTTGCGCGCGCGCCGGTGTCGCGGTGATCCGTGGCGCGTTCTGGCTCGTCGCGGCCATCGCACTGCAGGCGACGCTCGGTATCCTGACGCTGCTTCATCAGGTTCCGATCGATCTCGCATTGACGCATCAGGCTGTTGCGATCGCGGTTTTGACGCTTGCGGTCTGCCAAGTCGAACGTTTGGCCGCGCGGCAGCCGCAAGGAGCTCCCCGGGAATTGGCTGTTCCGGTCGGGCAGCCCGGCTGATTTGAGCGCTTCTGCATTGGATAACCGCACGGGGTCCGATTCAGAAAGATTCTCGGCTGCGGTGGCGTTGACGAAGTCGTGTGGGGTACGGCAGCTTTACTTGAGAGCCTTGGCAGATAAATAACTTGGCCGATAAATAAAATGAGCCAACAAAGGGTTCTTTCATGTCTTCCGCATTCATTCAGGCCGCCGTCATCCTGCTTCGCGAGGGTCTCGAGGCCATGCTCGTGATCGCCGCGCTCGCCGGTTATCTGAGCAAGGTCGGTGCCGGCCACCGCGTCCAGGCGCTCTACGGCGGTGCGCTCGTCGCGATAGTCGGCAGCTTTGTCGCCGCCTGGCTGTTTGCCGTGCTCAATTCGGGCGACACCAGTGATGTGCTCGAGGGCATCATCATTCTGTTCGCCGCGAGCCTGATGCTCTATGTCAGCGGCTGGCTGATGGTGAAACAGGACCCGCGCGGCTGGCAGGACTACCTGGCGCAGAAGGTGGAAAGCGCGCTGGCCAGGGACACCGTCTGGGCGGTCGGTACGCTTGCCTTTCTCGCGGTCTTCCGCGAAGGCGCCGAAACCGTGCTGTTCATCAACGCGCTTGCGACCACGGAAGGCGGATGGAGTGCCGGCCTGTTTGCGGGGCTCGGCGCCGCCACCATCGGCCTCGCGATCCTGTTCTATTTCATCAACCTGATCGCACAGAAAATTCCATTACGACCGCTGTTCATCATCACGTCGGCATTCCTGTTCGCGATGGCGATCAAGTTCATCGGCGAAGCCATTCAGGAATTTCAGGAACAGTCGATCCTGCCGTTTACGGAACTGAAGAGCCTGCGATGGCTCGACGCCATCGGTTTCAATCCGACGCTTGAGGCGGTGTCGGCACAGTTGCTGGTGATCGTATTTGCGCTTGCGACCTATTCGGTGGTGCAGCGTAACAGCCGCCTGGTCCGCCAGGACAAGGCGGCGATGCGCGCGGCGAAGCCCTAGCAATAGCCGTAAACGCCGCAGGCGTAAGGCAGGCGATACCAATAGCTGAGATTGGGCCCACCGTAATACGGCCCTTGATAGTCGTAGGAATGCGTCGATCCGTAATAGCCCGGCAGGATCTGGGATCCGGGAAGCAGCGGCGTCGTGATCAGCGGCGGAATGTAGGGCACGGCCCCGTCCGACGGCGTGAACAGCACGTCCGGTTCGACTTCGACATAGACCGGCCCGCCATAGGGGGGCGGCGGAGCCTTGCGATAAACGATGTCCGGCCGGGAGCCTGGCAGGTCAGCGGCCAGAGCAGATCCGGCCGCAAAAAGTGTGACGAGGAGGGGCGTCATCCAGCGCAGCATGGCTCGGCTCCGAATCATCTGACGCGATTCAATGCCACTTTATGCCGGAAAGATCGTTAATGAGAGCTTCCCGATACCCGGACGCTGCCCGAATGACGGGCCCTCAGGCGCTCAGCGCCTGCTCCAGGTCCGCGATCAGGTCTTCCTTGTCCTCGATGCCGATCGACAGCCGCACCACGTCGGGCGCCGCGCCCGACTTCACCTTGGCAGCGTCGTCGAGCTGGCTGTGCGTGGTAGACGCCGGGTGAATCACCAGTGAGCGGGTGTCGCCGACATTGGCGAGGTGCGAGAACAGTTTGAGGTTCGAGACCAGGTTGACGCCGGCATCATACCCGCCCTTGAGGCTGAAAGTGAACACCGCCCCGGCGCCCTTCGGCGCGTATTTGCGGGCCAGGTTGTTGTATTTATCCGAGGGCAGGCCGGCGTAATTGACCGACGCCACCGCGCGGTGGCCGGAGAGGAATTCCGCGATCGCCTTGGCGTTCTCGCAATGCTTTTGCATGCGCAGCGGCAATGTTTCGATGCCGGTCAGAATCAGGAATGCGTTGAACGGCGAGAGCGCAGGACCGAGGTCACGCAGGCCGAGGACGCGGCAGGCAATCGCAAATGCGAAATTGCCGAAGGTCTCTTAAATCTTGATGCCGTGATATTCCGGGCGCGGCTCACTCAGCATCGGATATTTATTGTCCTTCGACCAGTCGAAGGTGCCGGCGTCGATGATGATGCCGCCGAGCGAATTGCCATGCCCGGCGAGGAACTTGGTCAGCGAATGCACGACGATGTCGGCGCCGTGGTCGATCGGCCGGATCAGATACGGTGTCGCCAACGTGTTGTCGACGATCAGCGGCACTTCGGCCTTGCGGGCGATTGCCGAGATCGCCTCGATATCGGTGATGCTGCCCGCGGGATTGGCGATCGATTCGATGAAAATCGCCTTGGTGTGCGGTGTGACCGCGCGCTCGAAGCTGCCGATGTCGTCGGGATCGGCCCACACGACGTTCCAGCCGAAGCTCTTGAAGGCATGGGTAAACTGATTGATCGAGCCGCCGTAGAGTTTGCGTGCGGCGATGAACTCGTCGCCGGGCCTCAGCAATTGCTGCAGCACCACGAGCTGCGCGGCATGTCCGGATGCTACCGCCAGCGCGGCGGTGCCGCCTTCGAGCGCGGCTACGCGCTCTTCCAGCACCGCGTTGGTCGGGTTGCCGATGCGGGTATAGATATTGCCGAACGCCTGCAGTCCGAACAGCGAGGCGGCGTGATCGGCGTCATTGAACACGAACGAGGTGGTTTGGTAGATCGGGGTCACCCGCGCGCCGGTGGTGGGGTCAGGTTGCGCGCCCGCATGCACGGCGAGAGTCGAAAATCCCGGAAGACGATCAGTCATTCTTTTTCCTTTCCGACAAACTCATCTTCAGGGAGCCGCGCGTCCGGATGCGGCTTGAAGGATGAGCAACACGATGTGAGCTGATGTGACCCGACGGTTCAAGACGGCGCAAACCAGCGTCTGCGCCGCGGCAGACAATCGCGGCAGAGGCCGCCGCAGTCAAGGCGGCGCAATGTGTCACTCATCGTTGTGATCGGTTGTGTTTTGTTTGGCAGCGTTTCCGGAATAATTTTCCGGGATTCGCGTCATGTAGGCTCGTTCCTGTTTTTCGCGGCGCGATCGGACGCGGTTGTCTCGCCGCCGCCGACGCTCATTCGGTTCAACGAAAGGCGCATGCCCTGAGTCGGCACCGGCGCACGTTTCGAACTAAGCGTTCGCGAATTGACACCCATCCATGAAATCTCGGAGGACAGCCTTCCATATTCGATCTTGGGACAGCGATTCATGACGACAGCGATACCGGCAGCCTCCGCCTTCGCGGCGGCGGCGTCATCGCGCGCACCGAGCTGCATCCAGATCACCTTGGGCAAAGGCATAAGCTTCAGCGCTTCATCGACCACCGGCATGATGTGGCTTGAATTCCTGAAGATGTCGATCATGTCGAGCGGGCGGCCGATGTCGGCGAGCGAGGCGACAAAGGGCTTGCCGAGCAGGCTCTTGCCGACGTGACCGGGATTGACCGGAATCATGTCGTAGCCGCGCTGCGCCAGATATTTGAAGGCGAAATAGCTCGGCCGTACATTGACCGGCGACGCGCCGACCATCGCGATGGATTTCACGCCGTTGAGGATTTGGCGGATGTAAGCGTCGGGATAGGCGTCGTGGTTCATTTAGGAATGTCCAGCACAAAGACGTCGCTATTGCGGGCAGCGAAACCATTCAAAACAGTCATTCCGGGGCGATGCAACGCATCGAATCCGGAAATCGCGAGGTTCCGGGTCTGGTGCACCCGACCGGAAATGACGGAGACACGATTGTTACGTTTGCAATGACAGCTATCGGTCCTGCCATTTCGGTTTTCGCTTTTCGATGAAGGCGCCGATGCCTTCCTCGGCATCCCACGCCATCATGTTCTCGGTCATTACCTCTGCCGCATAGCGATAGGCGTCGGCAAGGCTCATTTCAGCCTGCCGATAGAACGCGGCCTTGCCGAGCTTCACCGTGAGAGCGGATTTCAGCGCCACCTTACGTGCAAGCATGATCGCCGCATCGCGCTCGGTACCGGCGGCGACGACGCGGTTGACCAGCCCGATATCGCGCGCCGTCGTCGCCGAAATGGGTTCGCCGGTGAGCAGCATTTCCATCGCCTGCTTGCGCGGAACATTGCGTGACAGCGCCACCATCGGGGTCGAACAGAACAGCCCGATATCGACCCCAGGCGTTGCGAAGGTCGCGGCTTCCGACGCCACCGCAAGGTCGCAGCTTGCGACCAATTGGCAGCCTGCGGCGGTGGCGATGCCCTGGACCGCTGCGACGACCGGCTTCGGCAATTGCACGATGGCCTGCATCATCGCGCTACAGGCGGTCATGATCTCCGCAAAATAGGCGCGGCCGTGATCGGCATCGGCGCGGTGAGCGGTTAATTCTTTCATGTCGTGACCGGCGGAAAAAGCCGGGCCGTTGGCGGCAATCACCAGCGCCCGCACGGTCGCGTCGTCGCGAATGGCATCGAACGCCGCGTGCAATTCGGCAATCAAACCCTCCGACAGGCTATTTCGGGCGCCGGGCCGGTTGAGCGTGAGCACGGAGATGCCGCCCAAGCTTTCGCGTATCAGGTTCGGCGATTGCGGCAGGGCGGCGCGAACGGTCTGACCAGTCATCGAAATATCCGGTTGGGTGAACCCGTAACACTATTGTAACAGACGGTAACAGGCGAGGGCAGGCGGAGCGACATGGCAACTGCAAAAATGAGCGTGGTGGAGCTGGAGACATTTCTCCATCGCGAATTTCCCCAGGTTTTCAGCGGCGGCGATATCGCAATCGAAAGCGCGGACGGCTCTTCGTGCCTGCTACGGCAGCGCTACAGCGATCGGATGCTGCGGCCGGGCGGGACGGTCTCGGGACCGACACTGATGGCACTAGCGGATTCAGCCATGTACGTGATGCTTTTGTCGGCGATCGGGCCGGTCAGCCTCGCGGTGACCACAAATCTCAACATCAATTTCCTGCGCAAGGGGCAGCCGGGGCAGGATGTGCTTGCGGCAGCCCGCCTTTTAAAGCTCGGCAAGAGGCTTGCGGTGGGGGAGGTCAACCTGCTGTCCGGGGCGTCGCCTGATCCGATTGCGCATGTGACAGCGACCTACTCCATTCCAAATACTTAGAGTTTTTGCCGGTAAAATAGCACCATATTTATAAGCTATTGTTTTAATGAGGGTAATTATTGCCTGGTGGCATTGACGTATGAGCAGGAGCTATCTAGAAACCGCGCAGTTCGGCGCGATTGCGTCCAATGTCCCCTTTCACGGAATTCCTCTCATGAAAACGTTTTCGGCAAAGCCCGCCGAGGTGACGAAGAAGTGGGTGTTGATCGACGCCAAAGGTCTGGTGGTCGGCCGGCTCGCCACTCTGGTCGCCATGCGCCTCCGCGGCAAACACCTTCCGACTTATACGCCACACGTCGATTGCGGTGACCATGTCATCATCATCAACGCGGCGCACATTGTGCTTACCGGTCGCAAGCGCGAGAACAAGGTCTATTACAACCACACCGGCTATATCGGCGGCATCAAGGAACGTACGGCGAAGTCGATCCTCGAGGGCCGGTTCCCCGAGCGCGTGGTCGAAAAGGCCATCGAGCGGATGATCCCGCGCGGGCCCTTGGGCCGCGTGCAACTCGGAAATCTGCGCGTTTATCCCGGGCCCGAGCATCCGCACGAAGCCCAGCAACCCGAGACCGTCGACGTCGCTTCGATGAACCGCAAGAACATGAGGGCCGCATAATTATGTCCGATACCATGCAGTCTCTCGACCAGTTGTCGTCGCTGAAGCCGGCCGCGCCGGAATCGCCGAAATACGTCAAGAAGGTCGACAAGTTCGGGCGCGCCTACGCCACCGGTAAGCGAAAGGATGCGGTCGCTCGCGTCTGGATCAAGCCGGGCGCCGGCAAGGTCGTCGTCAATGCCCGTGACATTGAGGTTTATTTCGCACGTCCGGTGTTGCGCATGATGATTCAGCAGCCGTTGGTCGCCGCAGCTCGCGCCGGCCAGTACGACGTGATCTGCACCGTGACCGGCGGTGGCTTGTCGGGCCAGGCGGGCGCCGTGCGTCACGGGCTCTCGAAGGCGCTGACCTATTTCGAGCCGGAGCTGCGCAGCGTTCTGAAAAAGGGCGGCTTTCTCACCCGCGACTCGCGTGTGGTCGAGCGCAAGAAGTACGGCCGTGCCAAGGCGCGCAGGTCGTTCCAGTTCTCGAAGCGCTAATTGCTTCGCTAAAGTTTGCGATGGTGAAGTTCGGAAAGGGCGCCTTCGGGCGCCCTTTTTGCGTTTGAGCGGCCGATCTTGCCGGCGCCAGCGGCGCATTTCCCGATGAGTTGACGCAGTTTTTCTTGAAAACTTGCGGAGTGTCACAAACGGAATGCCAATACCGCTGCGTTAGCATTTGCGTTTTCAAGTCGGTGATTTTCGTAGAACCTTTGGCGGTGGCACATCCATGTTGCTTGACACCTCGACCCTTCATCTCGTCGCCACTATGATTGCCGCAATGCTCGGCGCTATGCTGCTGTTTTTCGGCAGGCAGGAGGGCATCGCGGCGCTGAAATGGTGGGGAGCCGCCTACCTGATCGGCGCCGCTTCGGTCGCGCTCTGGACGCTGGGTGGGACCGCGCTCGACGGAATATTCTCGCTAGCGCTGACAGCCATCGGCTTCCTGGCTTGCGGCATGGTCTGGAACGCAGCGCGGGTGTTTCACGGCCGCAAGCCTTTCCTGCCCGGCCTCGTTCTGGGGGCGATAGCTTGGGTTGCCACCGTCATAATGCTGGCGCCCGAAGCCTCCGCCCTGCGTTCGACGATCGGCGCAGGCATTGTTGCCATCTATGCGGCACTGACGGCTGCCGAATTGTGGACCGAGCGTCGCAGGAAGGTGCAAAGGCGTTGGCCGACGATCTTGGTGCCGATACTGCACGGCTTCGTGCTGATGCTGCCGATTCTGCTCGGTGACCTCCTGCTACCGCATGGCGATGCGTTTGCCGGGAGCATCTGGGCGACTTTGTTCTCAATCGAACTCGTGCTCTATGCAGTAGGCACCGTGTTCGTCATCTTCATGCTGGTATCTGAGCGCACGGTCACCGCGCACAAGACGGCGGCTTCGATGGACCCGTTGACGGGCATGTTCAATCGCCGCGGCTTTGCGGAGGCGACGTCCCGGGTGATCGAGCGCGAAGCGATTGCCGGCCGTCCCGTGACGGCGCTGATCTTCGACATCGATCATTTCAAGTCGATCAATGACCGCTTCGGCCATCCCGCAGGCGATGAAATTCTCAAGCTGTTCGCCACCATCGTGGTCAACGCGTTACGGATATCAGACCTGTCCGGGCGGATCGGCGGCGAGGAATTCGCGGCCCTGCTGCCCTGTTCGCTGGAAGAAGGGGTGCTCGCGGCCGAGCGCGTGCGCGAAGCGTTTGCCGATTCAGGAATCGTGGTCGACGACGGACCGGTCGAGACCACCGTCAGTATCGGCGTGGCCGGCGGGCCGGCTGGCACCGAACTTGAAGTCTTGTTGGCGGCCGCCGACACCGCGCTTTATCAGGCCAAGCGCGGCGGCCGCAATCGCGTCGAGGCCGCCGAAGAACTGCCGCTGTCGCTGGAGAAGTGGCGGCGAAAGACTGCGGGCCTTTCGGGTCATCCGCGGCGCGCAGGCATGGTCAGCATTGCGTAAGTCCTAAGCGCAGGCCGTAACCCGCCGTTTACCGAGACATCTTATTCTGGGAGGCATGGATACATCCCGCAGCCCGAACGTCCCCGCCGCTTTGGTTTCGCTGGAAAACGCGGCGACCTCGGCGCGCGGCGGGTTTGCCTGCATGTTCTCGACCTCCGATGAGTACGAGACCGCGCTGATATCCGAACGGCGCGCGCAGGGCCGATACGATCCGCCGCGCAACCCTTGGCTGATCGTCATGTTTGTCGGCTGTTCACTGGTCGTCGCCGGGTCGGTGCCCCTGTTGAATTGATCCGATTATTACATCGGTATGACGCGCCAGGGGGCGCCTTCTTAAAGCCGAAAATCTCCATTTAGCTCGAGTGTGTTTTCGGCTCGAACCTTTATTCGCTTCGCTCGGAAACACGACCTGAATTGTCAATGAGAAGGCTGCAGTCCCGATGATTACTGAAATTGCACAAATCGACGTCAAGCCCGGCACCGAGAAAGACTTTGAGGCGGCCATTGCCAAGGCGCGGCCGTTGTTCCAGCGCGCCAAGGGCGGCAAGGGTTTTGAACTGCACCGGTCGATCGAGAAGCCGTCACGCTACCGGCTGATGGTAAAATGGGAGACGCTGGAAAATCACACGGTGGATTTTCGCGGCTCCGAGGATTTCGCGGCGTGGCGCGGGCTGGTCGGGCCATATTTTGCGGCGCCTCCCGAGGTCGAGCACACCGAGACGGTCGTAACCTCAGGCTGATGCTGCAATGATCGCGGCATCCGGCGGAGTTTCCTCGGCCTTGAAATAGTCGATCATGACTTTCGTGATCGCCATCAGCGGCAGCGCCAGCGCCAGTCCCCAAATCCCGAACACCACGCCGAGCAGGATCTGAAACCCGAACAGCGTGGCGGGAGGAATGTCGAGCGCCTGGCGCTGGATGATCGGCGTGAGTACGTAGCTTTCCAGCGCGTGCACGCCGAGGAAAAGGATGAAGGCGCTGAGCGCGGCAACCCATCCCGAGGCGAGGCTCGCCAGCACCACGATCAACCCGGCGACCAGCGCGCCGACCGTGGGGATGAAGGCGAGCAGTCCGGCCTGGATGCCCAGAATGAACGAGCTCTGGATGCCGATGGCGGCGAGGCCGATCCAGGTCACCAGGAAAACCGCGGCCATGGTGATGATCTGCGCAATCAGCCAGCGCTCCAGTGTGTCGCCGATGCGGTCGACGATGACGGTGGCACGTTCGCGATGCCGCGCCGGAGTCATGAACAAAAGGCCGCTACGATAGACGCTCGGCTGCGCGGCGAAGGTCAGTCCGAGAAACAACACGATAAAGAAATTTCCGACCGCGCTCACCGTGCCGAGAAGAAGTTTCAGCGTCTGGCTCACGATCGCGCCGCCGCTGGAGGCAAGCGCGCCTGCGCTCGGAAGGTTGTGCGTCGGGGTCGGGCTGGGCGTCACCGGGGCAGGCGTAACCCCTGATGCCGGCGGCGGATTGGCCAAGTCGAAATAGCTGGTGTCGATCCCATTCCGCTCAAGGAACGCCTTGACGTTGATCAACTGCGACTTGATCGTGTCGCTGAGCGCCGTGGCTTGCCGGGCGATGGTGGCACCGCCGAGAAAGACCACGCCCGACAGCAGGCCCGCGAGCACCAGACAGACGATGGTCAGCCGCAGCGCATGCGGCAACTTGACGACTCGGCCCAGCATATTGGTCATGGCGTTGAGCGCGACGCCGAGCAGCATGCCGGCGAAGACCAGAAACAGCGTTGCCGCAAAAGACCAAGCGAACAGCAACGCGGCCGCGAATCCGACGACGCCGATACCACCGACCGATATCGCCCATGCCAAATCGCCGCGGGCCTGAAGGCGATGATCAACCGAGACTGCCACGTTGCTTCCCTTTAATGTCGATTCGAGCCGCACTCTTTCTTCAAAAGGTCGGCGGATCAAGCGGAGAAGGTGCCCGTGGTTCGAGAGGGCCGCGAAAGGGAGCTTTCGGCGATCCTTTCAAATACTGCCGGGGCGGTGCAGGGCGGCGGAAGCAACCGACAGGGGCCTGTACGCGATTTAGCATCGCCGCTGTGCCAGACGGCGTATTGATCCGGCCTCGGCTGCCGGGCATGATCCTGGTCATATGATCTTAATAAATAAACGCGGCATAAGGGTGGAAGCAGGCAATGAGGAGGCCGGTGGTCGGTGTGATCGGAAACGCCCATCGCATCGAAGATAGATACGCGGCCCAGATGGCGACTGAACGGAGTCTCCGCGCCGTGGCCGACGTCGCGGGCGCGCTGCCGCTGATGTTTGCCGGATCGCCCGATATCACTGATGTCGGCGCGTTGCTGGATGCCGTCGACGGCGTGGTCCTGACCGGCGGCCGCGCCAACGTTCATCCGACGCGTTTCCGGACCGAACCGCATGTCCGGCACGAGCCCTATGATATCCATCGCGACGAGGTGGCGCTGGCGGTGTCGGAAGCTTGCGTCGCCCGTGGGATTCCGTTGTTCGGGATCTGCCGTGGCCTGCAGGAGATGAACGTCGCGTTCGGCGGCTCGCTGCACCCCGAGATCCGTGAATTGCCGGGCCGCATCAACCACCGGATGCCCCGGCTCGAGAATGGTGAAATCCATCCCGACCCCACAGTGATCTTCGCCGACCGGCACGATGTCAGTCTTGTCGCCGGCGGCGTCTTTGCGCGGTTGCTCGGCTGCGAGACGATCCGCGTCAACTCGCTTCACGGCCAGGGCATTCTCGAGCCGGGCGCACGGGTCGTGGTCGAGGGCATCGCCGAGGACGGGACCGTCGAGGCGATCCGGATCGCCGACGCCCCGGGCTTTGCGCTCGGGGTGCAATGGCACGCGGAGTACGATCCGCAGCGCAATCCGATCAACCGCGCGCTGTTCCGGGCTTTCGGCGATGCGCTGCTGGCCAGCCAGCGCCGTTAGAGCGCTGGATATATCAGGCAGCTTTCATCTTCTCCACCTTTACGCCGCCGCCTTCCAGCAGCATCACCTTGTTGAGAAGCTTTACCAGCGCATAGACGGATTCGATGGCCGGCGCGGCGGTCTTGGTCAGTCTGGCCATTTCCAGAATCGAACCGATCAGCGCCTCGGTTTCCAGCGAACGGCCGGCCTCCACGTCCTGCAACATCGAGGTTTTGTGGGCGCCGACGGCCTCCGCGCCGGCGATGCGCTTTTCGATGGTGACGCGGAAGGTGACACCGAGCTTCTGCGCGATATCCTGCGCTTCTTTCATCATGGTCGCCGCCAGCTCGCGCGTTTCGGCGAACTGGCAAATGTCCACCAGCGTCGCATGAGTCAATGCCGAGATCGGGTTGAACGACAGATTGCCCCATGCCTTCAGCCAGATCTCCGACCGGATGTCCGGCAGCACCAGCGATTTCAGTCCGGCCTTGATGAAGACGTCGTGCAATTCGCGCACGCGTGGGGTCTCCTTGCCGTCGAGTTCGCCGATCGGGAAGCGGTCACCCTCGACGTGGTGGATCACGCCCGGGGCTGTCGCGGCCGCCGCCGGATAGACCACGCAACCGATGATGCGCTTGGGGTCGATGTTTGCGGTCAGGACGCCCGAGGGATCGAGGCTTTCCAGCCGGTGATTGTCGTACTGGCCGCCGAGCCGCTGGAAGTACCACCAGGGCAGGCCGTTCTGCACGGTCAGGATCACGGTGTCGGGGCCGAGCATCGAATCGATGTCGCGCACCACCTGATCGAGGAAGTGGGCCTTCACCGCCAGGACAACGATGTCCTGCTTGCCGGCTTCGGCTGCCTTGTTGACGGCCTTCACTCGGGCGGTCTGGACCTTGCCGTCGTGCCACTCCAGCTTCAACCCGTTCTTCTGGATCGCGGCGAGGTGCGCGCCCTGATCGATCACGGTGACATCCTCGCCCGCCAGCGCAAACTTCGCCGCCAGCAGGCCGCCGATGGCGCCGGCGCCGACCACGCAGATCTTTTTCTGTTCGGGCGGCGCACCGAGCAAATAGGGGCTCGGCAGCACCTGGTCGAAAACATTGCTCAGGCTGCCGACGCCGTCGATCGCGATCTCGACGACGTTATGGGCGTCCGCCATGGTGCCGGCACCGAGCGAGGTGCCGCAGGCGATGATATCGCCCGGCATCAGCGTGACGTCCTTTGAGATGGCGGCCACGAGCTTGTGCGGGGGAAAGAACATGTCGGCGACGGGATAGTTCTGCCGTTCCTTGCCGTTCAGGATCGTCCTGATCGACAGCTTCATCGGGTCGACATCGGTCGTGATGACCGGGCCGAACACGCCGAAGGTGTCAAAGCTCTTGGCGCGGGCCCACTGCTCGAAGGTTTTGTCCTTGCGCAGGAGATCGACGGCGGTGACGTCGTTCACGCAGGTATAGCCGAAGATATAATCGCCCGCGTCGGCCTCGCTGATGTTGAAGCACTTCTTGCCAATGACGACGCCGAGTTCGCCCTCATAGATGATCTTCCCGGCATAGGTGGCGGGGCGCTCGATCGGCCGGTTCGCGGGCCAATAGGCGTTCGGCGCCTTCAGAAACCAGAGCGGTTCTTTCGGCTCCTTGAAATCGTTCTTGGCAGCGAGCTGGTGGAAGTTATTCCACAGGCAGATCATCTTCGAGGGTTCGCACGGCGTCAAAATCTGAACTTCGGAGAGCTTTAGCGTCTCGCCGTTCGGTTGCGCGCCGGCGAACAGGTCGCCGGTATGCACGGCAATGCGGTCGCCCGCCAAGGTACCGAAGCCACTCTTTCCACCCTGCTCGAAACGGATCCATTGGGCCATCTGCGCTCTCCCGGCTGTGAAGGCCGCGTCGTTGATCGCACGGCCTTTGTTTATTGTAGCCGTGAAGCCGATCCTCGCAATCATGCAGTGCATCATCAGCGCGGGGCGGAGCAAAGATGCGTCTCGCAACGACGGCGTCGTGGCGAGCACTGAGACATAATTTCGCGTTCTCGCGACACGATGCGCCCGAGGTTTGCAGGTACAACCACCCTCGAAGTGAGAGGGCGCAGGCGCGACCCTCAAGAGAGGGCGCGGGAAATGCCGGGTGCCCGCTGCACCCGCGGCCCGTGTGCAAAAGGTAGTAAGCACACGGTAGTCACCACAGGTACTCCGGACACCCGGCATTCCCTGCGCAATGGTTTTAACGGCTTATTCCGCGCTCTTCCCGGCGACGAATTCGTCTTGTCACCGTCGCCGGCGGATTAAGGTTTTGCCGGACCCGGTTGAGTCGACATCACCTCCGCCGGCTTGACGCCAGCAACGGGCGTCAGAACCACACGGCTTTGCCGTCCGCAGCCGCTTTCGCCAAGAGGCCTCGGTGGTATGTGCACGTCCACCGCGACTTAAGCAAAGGCGGGAAACAACGCCGTTCGTCCACACGCCGGTTGAATGCTCACGGACACTCCCTCAATGGAAAGCCCGCCCTGCATTTTCCGCGCGCACGACGCTGCCGCGTCCACCGCATCCCGCACCCAACGTTCGTGACGATGGCCAACGCCCCTCTCTTGGGACGGGACGGCGGGAGATAAGCCGGTGATTTGGGTCAGAAGAAAAGGGGGAATATTTTTGCGCGAATGTCTGGACGGACTTTTGGGTGATTTGCCTGTCGGGTTGATTTGTCGCAGTTGTGCGTGACGATCTCGCTTGCGCAGGGAACGAGGCAGGTCGTGGTGTTGGGCCTTAGTTCGCCCCCGGCAAGGCCAGCATTTCATCGGCTGGCCTGACGAACGGTATCGAGCGCGGAAAATACCGCAGAGGACAATCAGGGCGAGGCCGTCACGCGTTGCCAGAAATCATTGAAGGTGACGCTGTCGAAGAATGCCGACGCCTTGACGATTTTGTCGTCGCGTAATTGCAGGAACCACGCATATGTGTTGCGATAGGGCTTGCCATCTCGGGCGGTACCCTCGGCGTCGAAGAAAATGACAACGGTGTCGCCATCGGCGTACATGTTGCGGATGGAGGGGACAAGCCGACCCGACATCCGCGCATTGAACGGACGGATCACGGCGTTCAGAAAATCCTCTTTGCTGGTATAGGTCCGCGAGGCCGCGGAGTTGCCCACGATCTCCCAGGTAGCGTTGTCGGCCAAGGCGTTGTGCGGGCTGCCTGTCCCGTTCTTCCAGGCATCGAAACCTGCTTGGACCGTCGCTTTGTTTCGGGCTTCAATGTCGTTTGTTGCGTTTGCCATCCTTATCTCCATTGGAAGCAAAAGCATCAAACCGGCGGCCAAAAGCAACTCGGCGAGACATCGCTTCGAGATCTTGAGTAGTTGATTTCTGTTGAGCATTTTGTTCACCCTACGTCGCTCATTTTCATTAGCAGGATGGCCGCCAATACTGCGCCATCCATGCGCTTGAACGTCTTCAGGTGGCTGCCGGTATCGAGCACGGCAATAATTACCGGCTGGCCTCGCGAGCCCTGTTTTCGGTTGCCGCGATCATTGCTTCTGCCATTCGCCAAACAAGACGACGATCTGCCGCAAGTTGTCACCGGCCGCATGAGCGGAGCGTTCGGTGGGGATCGTGCTGGGCTGAGACGTGTAAACACCTTCAGCTTGTAGGGCGGATTAGCGAAGCGTAATCCGCCGTTGCCGTCGTCATGTACAATATCTCATGAGAGGAATCGTGCATCTAAGAGATGTCACGCGCGACCTCGAAAGATGGCGACGCTTCGCTAATCCGCCCTACGGGCTCTACGGGTTAACTGGGGCGGGCGCGCAATCGAAGTTACCATATTGTCTGACCGTCAGGTCGGATAATACGGTTTCATGGCCCGCCGCGCGGTTACTGGAACACCAACGGCACGTAACTGGATTAAGGCCGGCGAGCGCTCGATAGCGTTCGTGCCGACAGCCCTAGATATGCATGCCGGCCGGCGAAGAGCGAGCTGGAAGGCGCAAGTGAGCCCTACTCGCCAGACGGACCCCCATTCGGCGAACGATGGATCGAGACTGCGGTAAAAACGCGCACTCTGTGCTTTGTGATGATCTCGCGGGTTGATGTCGAGCTGGAGGCGGCGACTGCGAGAAGGTCTGATCGGCGAACCTCCGCACAAAACATCAGAGGAGACGGCCATGAGGATTAAGACTATTGCACTTGCCACTGCATTCGCACTTTCCAGCGCTCTCGCCTTTGCACAAGCGGGCGGAAACACGGCCGGCGGAAGTTCTGCTGCTGGTAGTCCCGCTGCGAGCAAGACCACTACCGGCGATTCGAAGGATGGGGCTACGACCTCTGGCGGGAGCGCCACCATGAAGGATGCGCCGGGGACCACGACCGGCAGCTCGATGCCTTCTGCAAAAGACGCTAGCACCCAGGGCGGGAGCACCGCCGGTCCGGCGGAAAAGAAGGGCGATGCTACAACGCCGGGAGGCGCTATGAAGAAGTGATAGGCGATCAGCCGGCAGGGACCTCGCGGCAAACCCTGCCGGGGTTCGCTGTCATCCGCTGAGCTGTCAGACGGCGCGGCGTTCAGCGGTCACAGCTCGGCGGGCTATCAATCAGTTGCCGGTGTACGATCGACGATCATGTCTTGGATGTCTTTGGCCATCGAGCGAAGACCGAGGGCCATCTTTTCGAAGAGTACACGTTTGTTGGCGTCAGTCGCCAGCTTGCCGATGAGATCGCAATCCTCGGCTTCCGTAAGCATTCTTTCCAACGTCGCTTGAAGATCTTTCATGGCGCGAATTTTTCCCTCAAGTGCCGCCATCCCTTTTGTCAAAATGAATTCACATACCGGCCGGCGGGCGAGGCGGGCTGTCCAGATCGCTCGAATTGCACTTGGGGCAGGGCATTCCGGCACCGCCACAGGTGGCGGTGTGTTCGCCGCTCCAAGGCGTATCGGGACGGTGCCCGCATACTCAGCCTAGGTCGAAGCAAGCGGTGCAGTGCGCATTGCTCATGAATGCGGGGGCTGCAAACCGGGCGAGCGCAGCCACTCGCTAATGTGCGAGCCGGTTTCGGCCTGGCGGGCGCGACGTATCAACCGGTCACGCTCGATGCCTGGCGGAGTGCCCCGCGCCTCTTTCCGAAGACGCATCGCTTCATCTTCTAGACGCTGTTCGAGGGACTGGTTCTGTTGGAAACGTCGCCGTTCCTGCATGGCGCGCTGCTTTCCGTTAGAGGAAGGCGGGAGCGCAATTGGCTTCTCATCACAGATGGAAGCCGAGGACGGTGCTGTGGTCGCGGTAGCGTGGACCTGAATTCATCGAGAAGCGAGTCATTTTAAAGTGGCTGGAACGGCAGGAGGGGTTCCTATGTTCAAAAAGGGCCCCACCGCCTCCGCACCGGGGGATGAGCCGATGGGGCCATGACAGAAGGACGACGTCTTTGCTGCGCGCGCTGACCAACCGGTACGCCCGCGGCACGTTCCTAGCGAGACTCGGCGACGCTCCAGAAGTTAGGAACAACCGATCAGCACTGCCGTTGACCGTTTCATATAGTTGAATAGGAGAGACCGACGGCACGTGATATTTACGTGGTTGGCCTAATGCGCATGCGATGGAAATTCAAGCCCGTGAACTAATGGAGCGACAATCAGAACGCTTGGACGATTACCCTGAAGTGCAAACCAAAGTGAAACAGCATCTTACAGAGAGACCAATCAGCAGCTTCAGCGGCTGGAAAAATGCCTTGAAGGATGCGGGGAGACCTCTTCAACCCTGAAGGACACCGCTCAATCGGTCATGGCTAATACTATGGCCATGGCGCATGCAATGGCCGGCGATGAAATCCTGAAGAACACGTTTGCAAATAATGCTTTTGAGCATTTCGAGATCGCGGCCTATAAGTCTTTGCTCGCGCTATGCGGCACCGCAGGGCAGGACAACGCACGCTCGCTGCTCGAAGCCAATTTGCAAGAGGAAGAGAGGATGGCCGCCTGGATCGACGCCAATGTCGAGAAGGTAACGCAACAATATCTCTCCATGGAGCAGCGTAAGGCAGCCTAGGCTCTAAGCGGTCGGTGGTTTGCGTCGACAGTTATTCGCAGGGCGGAACGATCGATGGCTAGACTGGGTTCGGTTCCGGTGCCAGGCTAGATCCTCTCTCTTGGCACGATCCAAGACGGTCCCTGTGCTCCCCTGCGCCGGGTCCGTTTTGCGATCCTCAGGATGAGACGACGATGGTCCCAAGCAGTCCGACGATGCACAGCGCCATAGCACCGGTCGCGAGCCAGCCAAGCCCATAGAGCCAGCCCTGTACAATGCGCCCACCACCGCTCGTTTGCGCGCCAGCACCATCAGCATGCCCATCATGGGCGCTGCCAGCACCCCATTGATGACGGCGCTCGAGTACAAAGCTTTGATCGGATCGATCGGCATGAAATTAAGCGTTACGGCAAGTGTGAACGAGAGGGCGAGTACGGCCCGTAGGCGGATTAGCGAAGCGTAATCCGCCATTTGCGTTCGGTTGTATTGCTTCACACGTCGTCTGGATAAAAATCTCGTCGTGCATTCGAGATGTAACGCGCCACTGCAAAAGAGGGCGGATTACGCTTCGCTAATCCGCCCCACGGACTGCGCGTCAAATGTGTAGCTCGCGGTGGTTGCTTGCCGGCGCCGTTTGTCGAGATCAGCCGGCGCTTGGCGTCCAAGCTCGGCGTCGTCGCGCCGACCAAGACAAAAGGCGCCCCGTTCGGAGCGCCTTTTGCATTCTTTGGAAACCGGAGGTCGCGGGGCCAAGCCCGCGATCACGGTTACAGCGAATAGTACATTTCGAATTCGACCGGATGCGGGGTCATTTCGAAGCGCTCGACTTCCATCATCTTCAGCTCGATGTAGCTGTCGATGAAGTCGTCATCGAACACGCCGCCGTTCTTGAGGAACGCGCGATCCTTGTCGAGATTCTCCAGCGCCTCGCGGAGCGAGCCGCACACCGTCGGGATCTGCTTCAGCTCTTCCTTCGGCAGGTCGTAAAGATCCTTGTCCATCGCGGGGCCCGGATCGAGCTTGTTCTTGACGCCATCGAGGCCGGCCATCAGCATCGCGGCGAAGCCGAGATACGGGTTGGCCATCGGGTCGGGGAAACGCACCTCGACGCGCTTGGCCTTCGGGTTGGACGTGTAGGGGATGCGGCAGGAGGCCGAGCGGTTGCGGGCGGAATAGGCCAGCAGCACCGGCGCTTCGTAACCCGGCACCAGGCGCTTGTAGGAGTTGGTCGACGGGTTGGTGAAGGCATTGATCGCCTTGGCATGCTTGATCACGCCGGCGATATAGGACAGGCAGGTTTCCGAGAGGTCGGAATATTTGTTGCCCGCGAATACCGGCTTGCCGTCCTTCCAGATCGACTGGTGGCAGTGCATGCCCGAGCCATTGTCGCCATAGACCGGCTTCGGCATGAAGGTGGCGGTCTTGCCGTAGATGTGCGCGACCTGATGGATGCAATACTTGTAGATCTGCATCTGGTCGGCCATCAGCGTCATCGTGTCGAACTTCATGCCGAGTTCGTGCTGTGCCGACGCCACTTCGTGGTGATGCTTCTCGACCTTGACGCCCATCTTGGCCATCGCGCCGAGCATTTCGGAGCGCATGTCCTGCACCGAATCCTGCGGCGGAACGGGGAAGTAGCCGGCCTTGGTGCGGATGCGGTGACCGAGGTTGCCGCCTTCATATTCGGTGTCCGAATTGATCGGCAATTCCGACGAGTCCAGCTTGAAGCCGGTGTTATAGGGGGTGGTTTGGAAGCGGACGTCGTCGAACACGAAGAATTCGGCTTCCGGCCCGAAGAAAACCGTGTCGCCGATGCCCATCGACTTGACCATGGCTTCGGCCTTCTTGGCCATGCCGCGGGGGTCGCGGTTGTAGGGCTCGCCGGTGGTCGGCTCCAGCACGTCGCAGGTGATGACCATGGTGGTTTCCGCGAAGAACGGGTCGATCGTCGCGGTGACGGGGTCGGGCATCAGGCACATGTCGGATTCGTTGATCGCCTTCCAGCCGGCGATCGACGAGCCGTCGAACATGGTGCCCTCGGCGAAAATCTCTTCATCGACCATGCTGACGTCGAAAGTCACGTGCTGCCACTTGCCGCGCGGATCAGTGAAACGCAGGTCGACGTATTTAACGTCGTTGTCCTTGATTGATTTAAGGACGTCTTTGGCGGTCTTCATGAACACCCCTTATGGCTTGCTGGGAAGCGTGATCTGGCCGCGGGCGGCGACCTTCGGTCATGCTCAATACAATTGGGTGATGGCCAACACAATATCCCCGTAAGGTACGGGGATATTGGCAGGTCTCAGATGGCGTCGAGCCCGGATTCTCCGGTTCGGATGCGAATGGCTTCCTCGATGTTGGACACGAAAATCTTGCCGTCGCCGATGCGGCCGGTCTGGGCCGCGCGCCGGATGGCCTCGATCGCCTTCTCGACCAGGTCATCGGAAATCACGATCTCGATTTTGACCTTGGGCAGGAAGTCCACAATGTACTCTGCGCCCCGATAGAGTTCGGCATGCCCTTTCTGCCGTCCAAACCCCTTCGCTTCGGTAACGGTGATGCCCTGCAATCCGACTTCCTGAAGTGCCTCTTTCACCTCGTCGAGCTTGAACGGTTTAATTATGGCTTCTATTTTTTTCACTGAAGTCTCCCGGGCATTCGATAGTCCAGAGTGCAGATGTCCAAGTGCGCCTGACGCGCAGGTTGGCCGATGGGTTTGTCCTGGCAAGCAGCCGGCGTGCATTTACGAGCGGATATCGGACGATCCAGCGCGGGCCAGGGCTGGCTGTTGGCCAGAGTTGGCTTTCTCAAAAGCAGGGTCTATGCCAAGTTGGCGAGCAACCTGATTTCGAAACGTTATCAGGCTTTTAACGCGGACATGTTGGAGTCGGTGTTGAGCTGCTACAATACTGCCAGCTCATAAATTGGGCAAAAAGATCAAAACGTGTGCAGGCGTCGAGCCGCTGGCCTGTGCCGTTCGGAAAATGCCTTTGAATGAGGCGCTTGGATCGGGAATCTGCCATGGAAGTTCTCACCACGGCCGAAATGGAGCGTGCCGATCGGCTCACTATTGCGGCAGGCACCCCCGGCTTCGCGCTGATGATGAGTGCCGGCCAAGCCGTCGCGCAGGCCGCGATGGACCTCATGGAAGAGGGGCCGATCCTGGTGGTCGCCGGCCGCGGCAACAATGGCGGCGATGGTTTCGTGGCGGCGGCGGAGCTTGCAGCGCGCGGCCGCGAGGTCTCGGTTATCCTGCTGTGTGAGCGCGATAGCCTGCAGGGCGATGCGGCCTCCGCCGCGCGCGGTTGGAAACATCCGGTGCTGCCCTTCAATCCCCAGGCGATCGGCCGGCCGGCGTTGATCATCGATGCTCTGTTCGGCGCGGGCCTCAATCGGCCCGTGAAGGGCGAGCCGCACGAAATGATCGAGGCGATCAACGCCAATGGCGCGCCGGTTCTCAGCGTCGATCTGCCGAGCGGCATCAACGGCACCACCGGGGCGGTGATGGGCGTAGCGATCCGCGCCGCCGAAACGATCACGTTCTTCCGGCGCAAGCCCGCGCACTTGTTGATGCCGGGCCGGCTGCATTGCGGCCGGGTTCGGCTGGCCGATATCGGGATAGACGCTCAGGTGCTCGGCGAGATCGCGCCGCAGACGTTTGAAAACGTCCCGCAGGTTTGGCGCGAAGCCTTTCCCGTGCCGCAGATCGACAGCCATAAATATGTCCGAGGCCATGCGATCGTCGTTTCCGGCGATGTCACTACGACCGGCGCGGCGCGGATGTCGGCGCGCGGTGCATTACGGGGCGGCGCTGGGCTCGTCACCGTGGCCTCGCCCCGGGATGCGATTGCCGTCAATGCTTCCGCGCTGACCGCCGTGATGGTTCGGGCGGTCGACACCGCGATCGAGTTCGGGGAGATGCTGGCCGATAAACGCCTTAACGCCTGCGTGATCGGGCCGGGCGCCGGCGTTGGCGAGCGCACGCATGATCTCGTCCTGACCGCGCTATCCGCAAGGCGAGGGCTGGTGCTCGACGCGGATGCGTTGACAACTTTTGCGGATGCGCCCGATCGGCTGTTCGAGGCGATCAAGGCGTCGTCCGATCCGAACGTCGTGCTGACCCCGCATGAAGGCGAATTTCCGCGTCTGTTCAGCGACCTCAGCAACAAGCATCCACTTCGTTCGAAACTTGAACGAGTGCGGGCCGCAGCCGAGCGTTCCGGCGCCGTTGTCCTGCTCAAAGGGCCGGATACCGTGGTGGCTTCCCCGGACGGTCGCGCCACCATCGCGGCCAACGCACCGCCCTGGCTTGCGACCGCCGGCGCCGGCGACGTGCTGGCGGGAATGATCGGTGCATTCCTGGCGCAGGGCGTGCCGGCCTTCGAGGCTGCCTGCATCGGGGTTTGGATGCATGGCGAGGCGGCGCAGGAGGCCGGGCCCGGCCTGATCGCGGAAGATTTGCCGGAAGTGCTCCCGGCCGTGTTCCGCCGCCTCTATGACGCGTTCGACATCGAGTATTGAGCGCCTGACACTTCTCTGCCGGTCACAGCAACCCGCTCACACCAAATATTCGTCACCGCCTTAACGCTGCGAATGGCCGGAACGGAAGCGGTCATGCCGATTTCCTCATGCGACACTATACCACCGCACCAGCCGGGGCGCGGCCCAATCGGTCCCCATCGCCTCCAAGAGCCAGCGCCCCGCATGTTCGGCGACGAAAGCAATGCGTTGGGCTTGACCGGGCTCGACCGCCAGCGTGTCCAACCAAAACGGCTTCCAGCCGTCATCGAGCCGATCCAGCAGCCTGAAATGATGCCCGTGGAGGTGGAAGACGGCGGCGCTATCGGCGCGATTGGTCAGCGCCAGCACGACGGTGCGGCCCGCTTTCGCCACGAAGGAAGGCACCGCTGACGCCGTGAAATCCGCGGGCCGGACCCAATCGGCCGAGGACGCTCCAAGCGGCAGATCGACGCGGAGGGCGCTCTTCAGGTCGAGCCGGGTCGGCAGGCCGTTGGACGGCAGCGGCGGGGCGGCGCCGAGCGGGGCGGCCCGGATCGGCGGCTCGGCCGATGTCACCAGTCTGGCCATCGGGCGCGCTTCGGTTCCATCGTGCAAGAGAATGGACGACGTTGAACCCGGGACCGCGTCCGCGTCGATGAAGGCGTCGAGCCGGGCGCCGGGCGCGAGCACCACGGCACCATTGCGCGCCAGAAACGGCTCCGCCGGTTGCCCGTCCAGCGCCATTACCCAAACGTCCCGGTTTTCGATTTTTAGAGCAATAACATTGCGCTGAAACCCGTTGATGAAGCGAAGCCTCAGACGTTCATGGGCGCGGGCAGGGATGTCGAGCGTCCGCACCCCGTTGACGGTATAAAACGCCACGGTGCCGTTGGGATCGATGCCGGGGGCAATCGCGGTGCCATCGGGGCGCACGCGCCAGTCCTCGAACAGCAGGACCTGGTCGCGGTCGACCGGGATGGCTTCACTTTCGGCGACGATCAGCGCGCGCGCCGCCGACGGGCGCGCTTGGCCATCGCCAAGCAGCCTGACGTCGCACATGAACGTCCCGGCGTGGCGCAAGGGAATCACGAAGTTTTCCTTCGCCTGGGGCGCCAGCGGCGCCCGCGCCGTCAGCGGTTCGGTTGCGGCAATCCCGTCGATCCCATGCCAGTTCAGCGCCACCTGGGACGTCGTTTCATTGCCGAGGCTCATCTCGAGCGTGTCGCCGCGTTTGAAACGGAAATCCGAAGTCGGCGAGGGGGCGCTGAGCGACCAGATCGGCGTGCCCTGTTCTCCGGGACGTAAGCTGAGGGCATCGGCTTTGGCCGCCAGTCCAAGCGAGGGCCGCGTCTGGGCGGCGGCGGGCACGACCTGAGCCAGAAAGGCGGCCCCAAGTCCCGCCCCCAGTCCGGCCATCAGTTCGCGTCGGTCAAGCGGTCGCATGCGATCTGCCATGGAAGATGCGGACCATTTTCCGCTGGATATGTCCAGTTGCTGCGGCTACAGCCGGGAGGCCTAACGGCCATTTTTTTGCTGCGAAACGGCGGGTCCATGCTATAAGCCCGCCGCTCGCGGCATCGCGGCCGGACATGATGCTATCAGCGGGCGTGGCGGAACTGGTAGACGCGCTGGATTTAGGTTCCAGTGACGAAAGTTGTGGGGGTTCGAGTCCCTCCGCCCGCACCAAGCGCTTTCAGCGTTTGCATGACGATTACTGGAGAACCAGTCCTCGCCGGGACGGGTTATCCGAACCACCGGCGCAGACTTCTAAAGTCAGGCGTCGACCAGATTTACAATGTCCTCGCCGTCAGGCCGGACCAAGCGGAAGAAGAATGACACCATGCAGGTCACAGAAACCCTGTCTGAGGGATTGAAGCACGAATTTCAGATCAGCGTTCCCGCCTCGGATCTCGATGCCAAGGCGGGCGCCCGTCTGGTCGATCTGAAGGACAAGGTTCGCCTTAACGGCTTCCGCCCGGGCAAGGTGCCTGTCAGCCATCTGAAGAAGGTCTACGGCCGTTCGGTGATGGCCGAGACCGTCGAACAGACGATCCGCGACACCAACTCGCAGATCTTCACCGAGCGCGGCTTCCGTTTGGCAACCGAACCCAAAGTCACGATGCCGACCGAGGAGAAAGCCGTCGACGACATCCTCAATGGCAAATCCGATCTGACCTATACGGTGTCGATCGAGGTGGTGCCCGCGATTCAGCTGGCTGATTTCAAGAGCTTCTCGGTCGAGAAGCCGGTCGTGGACGTGGCCGACAGCGATGTCGATGAGGCGATCAAGCGTATCGCCGAGCAGAACCGCAGCTATGCCGCCAAGGCCGAAGGCGCCAAGGCCGAAACCGGCGACCGGGTCACGGTCAACTTCAAGGGCTCGATCAACGGCACGCCGTTCGATGGCGGTACCGGCGAGAACATCCAGGTCGTGATCGGCACCGGGCAGTTCATCCCCGGCTTCGAGGACCAGCTGATCGGCATCGCCGCCGGCGAGACCCGCACCTTGAAGGTGTCTTTCCCGCAGAACTACGCGAGCGAGAAGCTCGCCGGCCAGCCGGCGGAATTCGAAACCACGGCAACGCAGGTCGAGGCGCCGCAGGACACCGTGATCGATGACGAGTTCGCCAAATCGCTCGGCCTCGAATTGCTCGACAAGCTGAAGGAAGCCGCCCGCGAGCGGCTGACGGCCGAATTCGCCGGCGCCACCCGCCAGAAGGTCAAGCGCACGCTGCTCGACCGTCTGGATGAAAGCCATCGCTTCGAGGCGCCGCCGTCGCTGGTCGAGGAAGAATTCCGCCTGATGTGGAATTCGATCAAGGCGGAGATGCAATCCAGCGGCAAGACGTTTGCCGACGAGGACACGACCGAGCAGGCCGCCGAAGAAGAGTATCGCAAGATTGCCGACCGCCGCGTGCGGCTCGGCCTCGTGCTGTCCGAGATCGGCGAAAAGAACAAGATCACGGTGACCGACGACGAAGTCGGCCGGGCTGTGATCGAGCGCGCGCGCCAGATGCCGGGCCGCGAGAAGGAAGTCTGGGACTACTATCGCAGCAACGCCAATGCGCTGGCCCAGCTTCGTGCGCCGATCTATGAGGACAAGGTCGTCGACTTCATCCTTGAGCTTGCCACGGTGACTGAAAAGAAGGTCACGCGCGAGGAGTTGCTCAAGGACGATGAAGCAGAGAAGGCGACGGCCTGACGGCAGCGCCCCGTTAAGCATGTGCGGCGAAAGCGGCATGGCGACGAAAACCGTCGCTATGCCGCGCCAGCCGAATCAGTTTCAACTGGATTGCTTCCACAGGATATCGGCCTGGGCTTGTCCCAGCTAAATTGACCCATATCTGTGCGTTGTCTTTGAAGTCCTGCATCACGAGGCGTTCATCCGCGCCCGGCAAGCCGAATTCATAACGTCTTGCCATTGGGTGTCGCCTCCGCCAACCCTTGGGTGATTAATGCGCGATCCGGTGGAAACTTACATGAACCTCGTCCCGATGGTGGTCGAACAGACCAATCGCGGCGAGCGCGCCTACGACATTTTCTCCCGTCTCTTGAAAGAGCGCATCATTTTCGTGACCGGACCGGTCGAAGATGGGATGTCGACGCTGACGGTCGCCCAGTTGCTGTTCCTCGAGGCGGAAAATCCGAAGAAGGAAATCTCGATGTACATCAACTCGCCGGGCGGGGTGGTGACATCGGGGCTGGCGATCTACGACACCATGCAGTTCATCCGTCCGCCGGTATCGACCCTGTGCACGGGTCAGGCGGCGTCGATGGGGTCGCTGCTGCTGGCGGCGGGGCATAAGGACATGCGCTTCTCGCTGCCGAATTCGCGCATCATGGTGCATCAGCCGTCTGGCGGCTTCCAGGGCCAGGCCACCGACATCATGCTGCATGCGCAAGAGATCCTGAACCTCAAGAAGCGGCTTAACGAGATTTACGTCAAGCACACCGGCCAGACCTACAAGGCGATCGAGGATGCGCTGGAACGTGACAAGTTCCTTACCGCCGAAATGGCTCGCGACTTCGGGATTGTCGATAAGGTTATCGACAAGCGCTCGGAAGACCTGACCCCGAAAACCCCGTAGGGCTACGGGCCTGACCGCTGCGCATGCCCCGAATGACGGTGGCTTTCGCTGTAAAACCGCGGCGACAGGTACTGCGGTGCCCTCGAATCGGCACGAAGTTCCACTTTCGTGCCGGTTGGCAATGTGGCAATCACGCAATGCGGCCTGGTTTCCACATCTAATGCTCGCGTGACCGCCGCAAATCACGGTATTGTCACAAGCGTCCGGCAGCCGGCTGGTTAGGGAATTCTTGATAGTCGGCTGTCAGCATGATTGGCTAGGCTAGCTGGACTATGATCTTGGGGGATTCGAGCTAGCCGCGGCCTGCGGTGTCAGAGGTATAGGGTCTTTTTTGGTACGGATTTTGCTCTATCTATTATTCTATGGCGGTTAGTGCCGGAATGGGACGATCGAGCGCACGGGATCGAACGGCGGACGGAGAAAAGAATGAGTAAGGTCGGCACGAGCGACTCCAAGAACACGCTATATTGCTCGTTCTGTGGCAAGAGCCAGCACGAAGTCCGCAAGCTGATCGCGGGCCCCACCGTGTTCATCTGCGACGAATGTGTCGAGTTGTGCATGGACATCATCCGCGAGGAGAACAAATCCTCGTTGGTGAAGTCGCGGGACGGAATCCCGACCCCAAAGGAAATCTGCAAGGTTCTCGATGACTACGTCATCGGCCAGAGCCATGCCAAGAAGGTGCTGTCAGTCGCCGTCCACAACCACTACAAGCGGCTGAACCATCAGACCAAGCACAACGACGTCGAGCTGGCGAAGTCCAACATCCTGCTGATCGGTCCCACCGGTTCGGGCAAGACGCTGCTGGCGCAGACGCTGGCGCGGATTCTCGACGTGCCGTTCACGATGGCGGACGCGACGACGCTGACGGAAGCCGGCTATGTCGGCGAGGACGTTGAAAATATCATCCTGAAGCTGCTGCAGGCGGCCGACTACAACGTCGAGCGGGCGCAGCGCGGCATCGTCTATATCGACGAGATCGACAAGATCAGCCGTAAGTCCGACAATCCGTCGATCACCCGGGACGTCTCGGGCGAGGGCGTGCAGCAGGCACTGCTGAAGATCATGGAAGGAACCGTCGCGTCGGTTCCCCCGCAGGGCGGCCGCAAGCATCCGCAGCAGGAATTCCTGCAAGTCGACACCACCAATATACTGTTCGTGTGCGGTGGCGCGTTCTCCGGCCTGGAAAAGATCATCTCCGCGCGCGGGCGCTCGACCTCGATCGGCTTCGGAGCGCAGGTGCTGGCACCGGAAGATCGTCGCACCGGCGAAATCTTCCGCCATGTCGAACCCGAGGACCTGTTGAAATACGGGCTGATTCCGGAGTTCGTCGGCCGGTTGCCGGTCGTAGCTACCCTGGAGGATCTCGACGAGGTTTCGCTGAAGAAGATCTTGACCGATCCGAAGAACGCGCTCGTCAAGCAGTATCAGCGGCTGTTCGAGATGGAGAACATCGAACTGACGTTCGCCGACGAAGCCCTTGGCGCGGTTTCCCGCAGGGCGATCGAGCGCAAGACCGGTGCACGCGGCCTGCGTTCAATTCTCGAAGGCATCCTGCTCGAAACCATGTTCGATCTTCCGGGCCTCGAAGGCGTCGAAGAGGTCGTGATCTCGCGCGAAGTGGTCGACGGAACCGCTCGGCCGCTCTACATCTACGCCGATCGTTCCGACCGCGCGGTGGAGACCAGCGCCAGCGCGTGATCGCGCTGGTAATGTTCGCTCTGAATAGTTCAGAAAGACGGCTGCGGGGCTTGATCCCGCAGCCTTTTGTTGCGTCGTTGTTCTGCGCATTTAGCCCCAATTGGCGGGCATTTCCGAGACTTGACACCCCAATAGTCGATCGCCACTTTATCTCATCAGTGGCGGAAATCGTTTTTTGAGATTCGTCCCTCAACGATCCAGGGGAGCAGGCTGTAACAAAGCCAAACGACCCATCCCCGCACCTTGTGGCAGTTGCGCAAAACGGCGGACTGCGTGCAAGGGGGCACAACAAAAGGAATAGGCCATGACGACTGCAAAACCCCGGCCAACCATTGTTCACGGCGAAAGCCGTTCTTATCCCGTGCTGCCGCTCCGCGATATCGTCGTTTTCCCAAACATCATCGTGCCGTTGTTCGTAGGCCGCGAGAAATCGATCCGCGCGCTCGAAGAGGTCATGAAGAACGACGCGCTGATCATGCTCGCGACGCAAAAGAACGCGTCGGACGATGATCCGACTCCGGATTCGATCTACGAAACCGGCACGCTTGCGAGCGTTCTGCAATTGCTCAAATTACCCGATGGCACCGTAAAGGTTCTGGTCGAGGGGCTTGAGCGCGCCCGCGTGCAAAAATATTCCGATCGGACCGAGTATTACGAGGCCACCGCGGTGGCGCTCGCCGACACCGATGCGAATTCCGTCGAGGCCGAAGCCTTGGCGCGCTCGGTCGTGTCCGATTTCGAGAGCTATGTGAAGCTCAACAAGAAGATCTCCGCCGAAGTCGTCGGCGTGGTGCAGGCGATCACCGATTTCGCCAAGCTCGGCGATCAGGTCGCCTCGCATCTGGCCGTCAAGATCGCCGACCGTCAAGCGATCCTGGAGACCCTGTCGGTCACCGCGCGCCTTGAGAAGGTGCTCGGGCTGATGGAGAGCGAAATCTCGGTCTTGCAGGTCGAGAAGCGCATCCGCTCGCGCGTCAAGCGCCAGATGGAGAAGACCCAGCGCGAATATTACCTCAACGAGCAGATGAAGGCGATTCAGAAGGAACTCGGCGACGACGAGGGCCGGGATGAGCTCGCCGATCTCGAAGAGAAAATCGCCAAGACCAAGTTGTCGAAGGAAGCGCGCGACAAGGCGCAGCATGAGCTGAAGAAGCTGCGCCAGATGTCGCCGATGTCGGCTGAGGCGACGGTCGTGCGCAACTATCTCGATTGGCTGTTGTCGATTCCGTGGAGCAAGAAGTCCAAGGTCAAGAAGGACCTTGTAGCGGCGCAAGCCACGCTCGACGACGATCACTACGGGCTCGAGAAGGTCAAAGACCGCATCGTCGAATATTTGGCGGTGCAGTCACGCGCCAACAAGCTGACCGGTCCGATCCTGTGCCTGGTCGGCCCTCCCGGCGTCGGCAAGACTTCGCTCGGCAAATCGATCGCGAAGGCGACGGGACGCGAATTCGTTCGCGTGTCGCTCGGTGGCGTGCGCGATGAAGCCGAAATCCGCGGTCATCGCCGCACCTATATCGGCTCGATGCCCGGCAAGATCATCCAGTCGATGCGCAAGGCGAAGACTTCGAATCCGTTGTTCTTGCTGGACGAGATCGACAAGATGGGCGCCGACTTCCGCGGCGATCCGTCATCGGCACTGCTTGAGGTCCTCGACCCTGAGCAGAACTCGACCTTCAACGACCACTACCTCGAAGTCGATTATGACCTGTCCAACGTGATGTTCATCACCACCGCGAATACGCTGAACATTCCGGGCCCGCTGATGGACCGCATGGAGATCATTCGGATCGCCGGCTATACCGAGAACGAGAAGGTTGAGATCGCGCGCAAGCATCTGATCCCGACCGCGATCTCCAAGCATGGCCTCGATTCCAAGGAATGGTCGATCGACGACGATGCGTTGTTGCTGATGATCCGCCGTTACACCCGCGAAGCGGGCGTGCGTAATCTTGAGCGTGAGCTGTCGACACTCGCCCGCAAGGCGGTGAAGGAGCTGATGATCTCCAAGAAGAAGTCGGTAAAGGTCACCGAGAGGTCGCTTGAGGAGTTTCTCGGCGTGCCGAAGTTCCGCTACGGCGAGATCGAGAGCGACGACCAGGTCGGCATCGTCACTGGTCTCGCGTGGACCGATGTCGGCGGTGAGTTGCTCACCATCGAGGGCGTCATGATGCCCGGCAAGGGCAAGATGACGGTCACGGGCAACCTGCGCGACGTGATGAAGGAGTCGATTTCGGCGGCGGCGTCCTACGTTCGCTCGCGCGCGATCACCTATGGCATCGAGCCGCCGCTGTTCGACCGGCGGGACATCCACGTTCACGTGCCGGAGGGGGCAACCCCGAAGGACGGGCCGTCGGCGGGCGTCGCGATGGCAACCGCGATCATCTCGGTCATGACCGGGATTCCGATCCGGCACGATGTCGCGATGACCGGCGAGATCACCTTGCGCGGACGGGTCCTGCCGATCGGCGGTTTGAAGGAGAAGCTCCTGGCCGCTGCGCGCGGCGGCATCAAGATGGTGCTGATCCCCGAGGACAACGCCAAGGATCTCACGGAAATCTCCGATGCGATCAAGGGCGGGATGGAGATCATTCCGGTCGCCCGCCTAGACGATGTGGTTTCCAAGGCCTTGGTGCGGCCGCCGGTGCCGATCGTCTGGGAAGAGGACACCAAGGTGCCGGTCAGCCCGGATGATGCCGGTGACGAGGCGGCCGGCGGCCTGACGGCGCACTGACCAAAGCCGATCGAAAATGATAAAGCGGCGCCTTCGGGCGCCGTTTTTTATGGATGTGATGCGGCTCCGGTCATGTGGGGAAGCCATGAACATCGATGGGCAATGCCATTGCGGCCTGGTGAGCTACCAGGCCGATGTCGATCCGGAACGGGTATCCATCTGTCACTGCACGGATTGCCAGCGTCTTACCGGCTCGCCCTACCGGGTAACGGTGATTTGTCCGGGCGAACAGATCCGGATGACGGGGATGGCACCGAAGGTTTACGCCAAGACAGGCGATAACGGACGGACCCGCTTTCAGCATTTTTGCCCGGATTGCGGTTCCCCGATGTTCACCAGTGGTAAAGGTGGACCAGACGATTGGGGAATTCGCTGGGGAAGCATCCGCCAGCGCGACCTTTTGAAACCCACGCGCCAGATATGGTGCCGATCTGCGGTGCCATGGATCGATGATCTCAGGGAATTGCCGGGTCGGCCGACCGACTGACGCTTCCGACCTTGCGCCAGAGGGCGCCGCAAGGCTAAACAGAGGGTGAGGGCGGCTAGCTCAGCTGGTTAGAGCATCTCGTTTACACCGAGAATGCGCGTACTGAAACGGCCTTATGATCATTGGGCTTTTTCGATTTCCAGCTTGCTCCGCCACCGAAACCGCCACCGAAACGATCCAATCGGCGGCGGCAACTTACCCCTCGGGGGCGATTAGCTCAGCGGTAGAGCGCTTCGTTTACACCGAAGATGTCGGCGGTTCGATCCCGTCATCGCCTACCACCACCCTGTTAACCTTTGTAGCAGTGGATAAAGGCGCGCCTTAAGCTAGGCGCCGTCCGCCGCCGCCAGTAGTGCCTTCAGCTTCGTCGGTGACAGCAGCGGCAACAGGATTTCGACTGTGCGCGGAATCTCGAACGGATCACTCAGTGATGCCCACCGCTTCACTGTCCTGACATCGACGTTGACCAGTCGCGCAAAGGCAGCCTGGGTCAGGTTGAGGCGGTCAAGATGTTCGCGGAATTCACGCGGCGTCATGACCTGTCACATCTTGCCAAAGCGTCTGGACGACGCCAGCAGCGTATTGAAGTTACCCGGCAGGTGGTGCTTGTAAACCGTGCGGATGATGTTGACCGACACACCGCAGTAGTCGCTTACGGTCTCGATCGGGACGCCGTCCCGCAGATACCAAGAGATCGCGGTGTGTCGGAGCGTGTGCATTCTGACATCGGCAAATTCTGGCCCGGTCGCCTCGCGGATAGCCTTCCATGTTCGATGAGCGATGGCCTTGATCGGCTCCCCATTGAACTCGATCATCGACTGGTTGGCGATGCCCAGCCTCTTCCATCGGCGCATGTGCATCAATAGTTGGGGCGGAATCGGCACGGTCGGTTGCCGCTTGTTGTTTTCGGCCTTGCCGATTGCCAGACGCCTGAAGACGCCCCGGTCCAGATCAACATGGGGCCGTCCAATAGTCGGTATCAGTGTTGCCTCAATCATTGGCGATTTGCGGGTGCCGGTGTAGAGACCGATTAGGATCAGCCGGGCGATGTGCATGCCGGTGCGGCGTGCACCAGAATTGTGACCGATCCGGCCATGGCCGCTCCTGTCCTCGCGCATGCGCCAAGCTGTCCAGAGCAGCTTTGCAGCTTCTGACCGGGACAAGAACCGGGCGTGTGCCGGGTTGGCATTAGGCAGCACCGGCTTGAAGCTCATGTGGACGCCGCCGGATTTCTTTCTTCCGTAGTAGTTGATCGCCGCCGCCATGTCCTCCAGTTCGCGCCGGGGAGCTGAATAGCAATCGCTTGGATCTTTGTCCTTGCCCTTCACGGCCCATGCTTGTGCTACTTCTTCGGCGCGCACCTCAGCATAGGTCTCTTGCACCTCACCATCGATTTCGCCGATCAGAAGGTCGCCCATTTTTTCGTTGACGTTGTCGAGCCGCTTTTTGATCGCATCAGGCCGCGCCAGTTTCGGCTCGACATGCTTGAGCGTGTACACCGTGATCGCGTCAGCCAGTCTTACTTTATTAGGATCACCTTTCCGCCCGGCTTCGGGATCGTGCTTTCCGGTGACGTAGACGACGAGTTGCTTTTCCGCCTCCTCAAGATTTGTCGCGCCTTTTCCTTCGCAGGCGACTTCGACCCGCTTTCCTCCGATGGTGTCGCGGATGACGTAGCGGCGTTCGCGCCCTTTGCGCTCCGGCGGCAGGTAGAGCCTTGCACCTTTGCTTGGACGCGGCATCGCTTTCTCATTTCCTCAATATCGTGGAGCGTCGTGAAGTGCTTGCCTCGGATGATTTCGATCGTGAGCTTGCCCTCATGGCCCAGTTCGCGAAGCGCCTTCACCGACATCGAGCCATCCGGAAAAGCTAGAGCCGCCGCCGCTTCCAGACGCAACGGTGTGTTGGGGGTGATGATCTCGGGCGATGGCAATTTCACGCGCGTTACGCCTATGTCTTATAGGGACATAATGTCCCGCTGGGAAGAGACTTTAGGTTGATGTCACAGCCTCATTTGTGGGGGACCTCTGCGCCGAGCCAGTCACTGACGATCCGCATGTTGTCACGCTATGTCACGCTAACCCGCCGAGCCGGGCGGCCCGATGGGCGCGCTGCCGGCAGGCATCCGAGCAGAACCGCGAGGTCGCACGCTGCGGCCGGTAGGGCTTGGCGCATTGCTCGCACCGCGGAGCGGACTGCCACGGCATCCGCGCCGCCGGATTGTCGATCGATACCGGGATGATCTCGGCGCCGCCGCAGTAGTTGCGGTCGAACACAAACCAACCATGGTCATTGGGCTGGCTCGTTAGCTTGCCGCCGGACGCGACATGCTTGGCGTCTTGCATGTTCTGAACGCGCTCGGCGAAGGGATACACCCGGCGCAGATGGCCGCGCGAGTACAGGCGCTTGTAGCGTCTTTCGCCGTTTAGAAACTGGATCTTGAGCAGCAGGATCACCAAACGAAAGCCGAGCGCGAAGGCGTGCTCGATGACTTTCATCGCGATGCCGTAAGGCGGATTCGATAGCAGCACATCGCAGCCGAGCGGCCGCTCGGTCATCTGGAGGAAGTCGAGCTCGATCGAATCCGGGCAGCCGCGATATTGAATGTCGCTGGCGTACACGGCGATGCCGCGGGCGCGCATGGCGATCGTGGGATTGCCCAGGCCGCAGAACGGTTCGACCACGGCGGCCACGCCGACCAGCAGCGGCTCATGTGCGAACAGCGGATCGAGCGCGGCCGGCGGGGTGTCGAACTGGTCGAGGCCACGCTGGGCTTTTGTGCGGCCGAGGGAAGGGCGGTTTCGCTTAGCCATGGCGCAGCGCCGCCTTGTTTTTGGTGATCACTTCCGCGCCGGCGCGGTTAAACGGAATTGTTGCGCCGGGTCCGGCACGTCGAACTGCGCCGCGGTGCGGCCGCGCTCGGTTACCACGTACACCGGCCGGCCGCGGCGGAGCTCGCCGGTCTTGCGGATCAGCCCGAGCGCTTCGAGCTCGTGCATGGCCTGCCGAATGTCGTCCCGCGTGATCTCGATGGGCTCGCTGCTGTCGGTCATGTTCGTTGCGCTCCTAGATGTTTGCCGGCAGCCGGCCGGCGCGGTCGGGATTTCACGCCGTTCCGGTTTCCGAACTAATTAGCTTGTACTTGCCGAAATCGCGCTCAAGCGCGGCCGCCAGCGCGGCCTGGTCGCCGGTGCACTGATCGCAAATCGCGAACATCATGACGTGGCCAAGGGGCGGGCCGGGCGGCCCGAGGACCTCCGCGCAGCCGATCAGCACCGCGGCGCGGGCAGGCGCCCAGGGCTCCAGGCAACAAAAACATTCCTGCCGGTCGGCGCGCCCCATGGCGGCGGCGTAGATCACTTTAAGGAATTGCGCGGTCGCCTCTGCGAACCGAGAATCGCCCAGCATGGCGAAGACGGAATTGATCGTCACCATGACGGGATGGCCCGCTATGCGCGGAGCCATCCGCTTGAACATGCGGCGTTGCTGGCGTTGAAACTTTCGCGCGGAGGTCATGACGAGCGGCCCGATAGGCGTAAGAGCGTTACGCGCGGCGCTCGCCGCACCCCGCGATCGACTGTGATCAGGCCCAGTTGTTCGAGCTCGGCGAGGGCGCGGGATTTCGATCGCGTGGAAAGCTTGGCCGCGGCCGCCACCTTGCTGGTGACGGCGATCGTCTTGCCCTTGTTAAGCCAGTGCAGGTACAGAAGCTCGGTTGCCAGCTTGTAAGTGCAGATGCGCGTCGCCCCGAGCAGGCGAATTTCCCAGGACCTCGGCAGCACAGTGAAGACCCGCCGCCATTCCTTGCGCTTCGCCTTGAGGGCCTGCTGCACGAATTCGGGATCGACGCGCAGTTTCTGAATGTCGAAATCGTCGTTCCCGTCCATCATGCGACCGCCGCCTGTTCGTCGGCTTCACGCCGGGCCACCAGCGCCATCACGCGATCCCACATTTCAGCCCCGCGCGGGTCCATGTAGCGATCGGGATAGCGGATGACGTTGACGTCGGTGCGCAACTCAAAGCCGTCGAGCACGATGCGCGATGCCGTCGCCATGGCGGCCCGCATGCGCTCGATGTCGTGGTCGAGCCGCTCAAGCGGCGCCGCGATCAGCACGGCGTCATGGACCAGCGCGCCGACCTTGATGCCCTGCTCAGTGGCCAGGCAGGCAGCCAGGCGCAGCAATTCGCTGCCATTGGCTTGGCAGGGAAAGTTGCGCAGCGAACGCGGGTTGGGGTCGCTGCCGGTTCGAATCGGCCAGCCGAACGCCGTCACCAGCGGAAACCCCAATATGGCGCGATCGACCATCGCATCGGACCAGGCCCAGAATTTGCGATAAGTTTCACGATGGGCGCGCAACAGATCGCGGGCGACGATCTCTAGCTGGCCGATGCGCTGGGCCAGGCTCGTGGCTTCCATGCCATAGGCCACGCCCAGGACGCACTGCTTGCAAAGTTCGCGCATGGCGGCGTGCGACTGCTTGGTGGCGTCGGCCGGCACCAGGCCCGCCTGCTTGGCGAAGGCGAGATAGGGATCGCCCGAGCGGTAGGCCGCCTGCATCACCTCGTCGCCCGACAAGACCGCGGCGATACCGAATTCCTGCTGCGACCAGTCGATATAGGCAACGCCCCAGCCTTCCGCCGGCTTGATCAGGCCGCGCAGCCAGACGCTGGGGCCGAAGATGTATTTGGTATTCGAGGGCTGGCAGCGGCCGGTGCGCGATTGAAAAGCCGACAGGATGGTGCGGCCGCGACCATCGGCGCCGACCGCAAGGTCGTTGAGCCGCATCTCCGAGAGCGCGTTGCGCAACTCACGCATCGGCGAGACCTCGGGATGGCTCTTGGCCATCGCGCGGAAGGTGCCGTCATCGAGTTTGATCTGGCCGGTCTCAGTGGTTAGCCAGGGGATGCCGTTCGCGATCAGCCACTGCTGCCAGCGGTCCCGGCGAAACGAGCGGCCCTCGAATACGCCGTAGCCACGATCGATCTCGGCGATTAGTTCATCCTGAATGCCGGTCCAATGCTTGCGCAGCAGCGTCAGCGTGACCGTGTCGATCGGGATTCCGTTCCACTCGATCGCGGCCGCGGCCTTCATGAACCGGCCGCGCAACAGCGCGCGCGGTAGGTCGAGGCGTGGCAACATCGCCATCAGCAGGCGTTCCAGCAACAGAACGTCGCCCTCGCAATAGCGCAGGATCGCGGCCTGTTCCTCGGCCGACCAGGGCGGCCCGCGTAAGATGACCGCCACCATGCTTTTCTTGGCGGCGCTGCCGATGGCATCGAGGCCGAAGTAGGTGGCGGCCGCGATCAGGCCAGCGGCGTGGTGCCGGCCGTTGGTGCGGGCGCGGAATTCGGTGAAGGTGTCGAGGATGTATTTGGGCTGCGGCCAGCCCAGCGCGCGAAAGACGCCCAGTTCGGCCGACGCATAGTGCGCGACGACCAGCGTGTCATCGCCATGCGGGAAGGGCGGCTGCGATCCGAATTCATCGTGCCACAGCCGCCAGACTTGACCACTGAACAATTCCCGCGCCACCAGGCACACCGGGCGTGGCCGTTCGCCCGATCGGCTGGCCTCGGCCGGCGTGGCGTGGCCGCCGAAGTGAAATTCGGAATCGCAGGTCACGGCGTATTTGAACGGCAGGGCGCGCCGGATGGCAGCAATGTCGGACAGGGCGCGGATGTCGGACATGGCGCTATTCGCCCCGCAACCGCTTGACGACGGGATCGCTGAGATCGCGAATGATCCGATCCTTGAAGGCAATCCGGATCAGCGCGTCGAACGAATGCTCGGGCCACACCGGATCGGGAATGTTGCCGGTAGCCTCGGAGAGCTCATAAGCGCCGAGGCTCATATTGGCCTTGATCCGCACCCAGGCGCGCATGGCGAGCTGGGCCGCGGTCGCTGCCGAGGTGTGCCATTCGCTGGCCCGGCCGTCGGTCGAGGGCACCTTGACCGGCCAGAGAAACACCACGCCGGTTCGGCTGACCGCGGTGAACAGCGTAGCGAAGAAACATTCGCCTTGCAGTTCAGGCACCGCGCCGAGATCAACAATGAAGGTCTCGCGATCGTCGCTCAGCTCGACCAGGGCCAAGGTCTCGCGATAGTCGAGCTCGGGGCGCACCCGGATGAAATCCTGCTTGCCAGGTTTCCGGACCGGCACCGAGGTCAGCAGTTTGCGGGCGCCGGCAGTCTCAAGCTTTTCGGGATCGATGCGCAGCCGCACCAGATCGTAGGGATCGTCCGAGACGGCGGCGTCGACTATTTTGAATTCGCCATTCTTAGTCATTCGTGAATCTCCAGGTCTGCGCCGGCATGCCGGGAAACAGCGCGCAGCCCACCGGCTCGATGCTGGCGCTGTTGAAAAGCAGGGCCGCGACTTCCGCGGTGACGGCCGCGCCGCCGCTCAGCGACCAGAGCGGGCCGCCGCGGGAAAATTGCAGGTGCAGGGTTTGGCCTTCGCGCATGGCCGCGAGCGCGGAATCAAAGCGCGCCACGAGGCGGGCGGAGCTCCGCAGCTGCGTCGCGCGGGCCGTGTGACGTGAGGCGAGACGGGTGGCGGCGTGGGCCATGAAGGACCTCCAGGGTTGGAGGCCGGCTTGCTAAAGCTGTCCGCGGAACGTAATTGGGGAGGCTTCTCACACGCCCCAAAAACGAATTCCAGCCGGGCTGCCTTTTGCGCAGTCCGGCCGGGTCTAGCTGTGATTTTTGGTCTGGGACACGATGGGATGGTCTCCGGTTGCTTTTACCGGACACCGATCGTAGGCATGATTTTTCTTATGTCAGGGTACAAACGACGCGTTCTCGTTTGTCACCAATCCGACAGGCCAGGCAAAGAACTCGGCGAGCTTCAAACATGTTGACGCATCCCGAAGACGCGGAAGTCGCCACCATTGTCGTCCGTGTGGCCAAACTCGGCCATCCGGCCGCCGACCGGGCGCTGCGTCGCTTCATCGCGGCGGCTATGGACGCCCATCAGTTCCCGCAACTACCCCTGTGTGTGCATAGAGCGGAATCGTGGGATACCGGGCACGCACCCGATCCATGCAGTAACAGACCGCGATGTCGCGGCCGTTAAATATCCATTGGGGAATCGGTCATTGGATAGGTTGGATGGTGGGTGAGTTGATGGGGTGAGGTGGAAGCAATGGGGAATCCCGTTCGGGCGTGTTGGGGTCTAATTGCCACAGGTGTCGGCCTAGTACCCACTTTTTTTAGAACGTGAGTCGTGATTCAAGATCGGGATGATTCCCGAAGCAAGAGAAGTCCACCTTTCGAGGAAAGATCGCAAGGTGCTTGAGGCGTGTTGTCGCTCGCCGATGACATTGCAGCGCGATTTGAAGCGGGCCCGGATCATTCTGTTGGCGGCGGCCGGGCGCAGCACCCGGTCGATCGCCAAGGAAGTCGGGGTCCAACCGCGGATTGTCAGCCTTTGGCGGCATCGCTATGCCGACCATGGCCTTGAAGGTCTGAAAGACAAGCCGCGGCCCGGCAAGCAGCCGATCTATACGAAGGCCACCGACAAGCGGATTCTGAGGCTGCTGGACAAACCGCCACCGGAAGGGTTTGCGCGCTGGACCGGCCCCCTGCTGGCCGCGGCGCTGGGCAACGTCGACGTCCAGTATGTCTGGCGGTTCCTGCGTAGCCACAAGATTGACCTCGTGGTTCGGAAGTCCTGGTGTGAGAGTAACGACCCGAACTTTACGACCAAAGCCGCCGATGTTGTTGGCCTCTATGTCGCCCCGCCCGAGAAGGCCATTGTGCTATGCGTGGACGAAAAGCCCTCGATCCAGGCTTTGGAGCGAGCGCAGGGCTATCTGAAGTTGCCCAATGGCCGCGCCTTGACCGGCCAGAGCCACGACTACAAGCGGCATGGCACGACAACACTGTTTGCGGCACTCGAAGTCGCCACCGGAAAGATCATCGCGGCTCATTCAAGACGGCGTCGCCGCGTCGAATTTCTCGACTTCATGAACAGCATCACCGCGGCTTTTCCGGACCGTCAGCTTCACGTCATCCTCGACAACCTCAACACCCACAAGAAAAACGAACATTGGCTCAAGGCTCATCCCAATGTGCAATTTCATTTCACGCCGACAAGCGCGTCCTGGCTCAATCAGGTCGAGGTCTGGTTCTCGATCTTGCAGGGGCAGTCGCTCAGCGGCGCCTCCTTCACAAGTCTCAAACAGCTCCAGGAGCACATTACAGGCGGCTGTGGCCGCGACTATCGAGAAGGTCGGGAAAAGGGTAGTTTGGGCGGTATTCGGGCCTACAGAACAGTGGTGCCGCATGGATAGCCGAAAGAGGAACGCCAACGGCACTTTTCAGAAGGGGCAACCGCCGCCTGTGGAGGCCCATCGTAAGAATGGCGTGCGTAATAAAATCACCCGCGACATTCGCCAAGGTTGCATTGACGGTTTTGCTCGCCACGGCAGCAACGGCCGCGGCGAGGGCGGTTTCGCTGGCTACATCTTTTTCTTAGCTAAGCGACATCCGAAAGCGGCTTGCCGCGTGATCGAAAAACTATTGCCACTTCAAGTCAACGGCAGCGGCCTGGGCAACGCCGTGATCGGCACGATCAACGTGCAAAGCATCCCGAGCGGGAGTTTTCTTAGCTCAGAGGATATCCGAAAAATACAGCAGCCGCAGCTGCTCGAACACGAGCCGATCGATCGCGAAGCCGCGCCGGAGTTCGTCGAGGATGCGGAATCCGACGAGGTGCCCGAGGTCGTCGAGCCGATCGAGGTCGAGGATACCTCGGTCGAGACCGGCCGGCAGATCGTTAAAGCCGCCCGGCACCGATAGGCCGGCGCTATTTCAGCCTGTTCTGAACCCGGATCACGCTGCCGGCATGCCAAATGCCGCCGTTCGGCGTCGGGATCTTGCGCGCGTTCAACTCAGCGGCGATGGCGCTGGAGGACATGCCGGCAAGCTCTGCCAACACCGGGCGCAGCGCTTCAGCGCGGGCCTTGGCTTCATCGCGGTTCTGGATGCCCTTGGCATTGAGGCCGCCGAGCTTGACGCCTTGCGCCTTCTTCTCCGCTAGGGCATCGCGCGTGCGCTGGGAGATCATCCGGCGCTCCTTCTCGGCGAGCGCGGCATAGAGGTGGCCCGCTCTCTCGGACCGCCGCCCAAATCTAAATGGTGCAGTGCACAATAATCGGCCGGCGGCTTTCTTTAAAGCCCGCTGGCACCGCGGCGGCCTACCGGGTTGCGCGGCAACCCAGTAGATCGGGTCGCCAGCGGACCCGATCCTTTTTAAACGCCAGCGCGCCGCCACCACCAAAGCCCGAATCGTCGCCGAGTTTTTTCCGAAAAGCGCACCAGAAAGCGCGCCGCCGAATCCGAGCCGTATACCAGCCGCGCGCCAAAAAACGTCGGGTTGCTGGCAAACCCGACGTTTTCTGTTAGGCGGGTTCGCTCCCAACCCGCCTAACAACCATGTCGCCACGCGGGTCCGCACCCGTCCCGCGTGGCAATCATCGCTTGCCCGCGGCAAATCGGATATCTTGCCCGCAGTGGTTCGCGCCCAGAAAAGGCGGACGAAAAAATGCCGCGTCGAGAAGATTACGTCCGAGGCATGCCCCTGACGGGCGCCACCTTTCCGGCCACCGACCCGCGCAAGGCCGCGATCAGGAAAGGCGCGTTTCTGACCGGCGATCCACAGCCGGCGGCCATTAAGCGCCCGTCGCTGCCGGCGGATCTTGCGGAATTCGAATCCGCCGCGGCCGAGGCCGATCGACTGGCGGCTTCTGGCCTCGATGAAATCCGACAGCGCCTGGCGAAAGCGCAAAACATGCTTGATCAACTGCGCGCAGCCGCGAGGCGAAAATGAGCGGCGAAGCGATGCGCATGAGGATTGAACTCGCAAAACTCGGGGTTCGCCACGGCGTCGCGGCCCGGCCTTGCAGCATCCCGTTGCTTGATCCGATCGACGGTCCGGTCGATGTCCAAGGTCTCGCTTCCACCAGCGATATCGATCTCGATCGCGTCGCGTTCAGGCGATACGCGTTTTGCAACCCTTGTCTGTTAATTAAGAATTACGCCCGGCCGCCGCTGCTCTACAAGCACGACGAAACCCAGATCGCTGGCGAGATCGACAGCCTGACTTACGACGAACACGGCAACCTCAAGATCAGGGCCGTCGTCACCCATCAAGAAGCCAAACGCTGCGGCGCGTTTTCGATCCGCGCTAAGATCCTCGCCTATGAGCTTCGCGAGACCGAGTCCCGAAACTTTCATGCCGTCGTCAGCGACGCCGAGGTCGTCGAAGTCTCTCTGACCGATATCCCCTGCAATCCGCGGGCGCTGGTGCAAAGTCGTTATCGTTCGGCACCGGTCGCGGGGTATCTCGCCGCGGTCGATGAGCACCATTCGCTGATGATCCGGCGCATCGGCATCGTCCAGCAGATGGCGCAGCTGCTTCAGCAAACCTGCCAGCGCCGCGAACCAACCCCGGAACCAACCCGCCAGTGCGCCAGCGACGACACGCCGCGCACCAAAACGCGGGTTAATTCACAACCCGCGTTTCAGCGCCGGCCCAGGACCGAATTCAGCAGGCTGGTGCAGCAACTCAATAACCGAGGGGAGGCCAGCGTATGAGCATTCGCGTTCTTTCGCCGGAGATCGCCCGCGCGGCCGGCATGACGTTTGGTGAGCTACAAGGATTTGTCGCCGGTAGCTTCACGCCGGATGAAAAGCAACTGCGCGATCTGGCGCAACGGATGGGGCTGCGATGAGCCTGTTCAGCAAAAGGGATTCCGTCATGACCGAGCCAACCGTCACCGGGATAGATGTACTGCGCCAGACCGTGAAAGCGCGCAATCGAAGCCCACACGCGCTGAGCTTGATCGCCCGCGAAGTCGATGGTGTCAGCGCCAGCGCGTTGGAAGATTTCGCCGCCGGCAAGGCCGATCTCAGCGTCGAAATCCTCAAGGCGCTAACTAAGGTTCTGTATCCGGGCGCGGAATTTGATCCGGATCACAATCTACTACAAACGCCGTCATTGCCCGCGCGACCGATGGGCATCAAGCCGCCGCCTTACGATCCGGCGAAACATCCGTCCTACCACCCACCGCCGGCCGGCCCTCACACGAGAGGCACCAGCGGCATCACGGGATTGCCGCCTTCGCCGCAGGCCGGACCGCCGACGCGACCCGGCTGGGCGCGCTGAACGCCCGGAAATCAAAAAGGACGCGCTGTGACCAAAACTCCACGCATCGACTCAGGTCGAGAGGTCAAGCCGTTCGTCGCCGCCCGGCAATAAAGCCGTAAATCACGAGAACGATGATCGCCCCCACTACGGCGCCGATGAAGCCGGCGCTCTCGCCTGCCTTGTACCAATTGAGCGCTTGCCCGAGATAGGAAGCCACGAACGCGCCCACGATGCCGAGGATGGTCGTCATGATGAAGCCCGACGGCTCGTTGTCTCCAGGCATGATGAACTTCGCAACGACGCCGGCCAGAAAGCCGATGATGATGGTCCAGATAATGCTCATCTTACTATCTCCGCATACCCGATGAATCACTATGCGTCGCGTGGGAGTAAACGACCGTTTTGGAACCTGAAGTGTAATGGCCGTTGGCAGAGGCGGTCTTGATCTGAATCAATGGAGCTGGCGGGGAGTGGGGGGTTGCGCCTTTGGCCGCCTACGCGATCGAGTCGTGGACCTAGGCCGCGACAACATCCTGACCGGCGCCGCCGTGCTCTCGGTCGCGCCGCTATCTGAGCGGCAAGACACGCGCCTTCGTCCGGCTCTCATGATCCGTTCGGTCGCTGGAGCTGGGAGCGAGAGGCCGCTCTTGGCGACGGCCTCTCGCTCTTTTACGCTACTGGCAAATGTGCGTGAGACCGTCGCCAAGTTTGACGGTACCGCCGGGGTCGCAACCGATGCCGTTGCGGGACTTGTAATGAGCCCAGCCTGAATGGCCGTAGTAGGGGGACGCTCCAGTGTAAGCCCTGACCACGTAGTGCGGCTTGCCATAGTGTGGGTCGGACTGAGCAGCAGCGTAACTATCGCCATAGTAACCTGCCCTCACTCCACCTCCGTAGTAAGGGCCACTTCCCCAGCCCAAGTTGGGCGAGGTGGCAGCCACTGCGGCAGCCGTGCCGACCGCCGCGGCACCTGCAACACCGGCACCGACGACACCGGCGCGATAGGCGCGCCGATCCTGCCGGCGCGCAACTCCCGCAACGCTCACGGGAGTGAGTGGGCGACCGACCCTCGCTTGGGCGCTCTCGACCGATAGCGAAACTCCGCTTTGTTCCGACCAGCCGAAGGAGAGTAGTGCCGTACCCGCGAAGGTCGAAGCTGCGATTGCAACTGTTCTCAGAGTCACCTGCTTCATCGCCTTTCTCCACTGTTTACTTGCCCATTAGAAGCCACGCTCCTCAGGCGATGGGTAAAGGACACTTCCAAGGCCGGCCTTAGCCGCCAACAAGCTGAACGAAATAGGCCTGAGCATCGGCTGACTGCGAGAGTGCCGAGTTGGCCCGGTACAGCAATAACGGACAATTTGACGGGGGTTTTGAGAATCGCCCCTCAACCTAAAGCCGTTCTCAAGCACGCGATTTGCGGGCTTGCGCGGGAAGCGTTTCACGATCAGCGCGAGAGAGAGAGAGAGAGAGAGAGAGAGAGAGAGAGAGAGAGAGAGAGCGTTTACCAACAGGTAAGCTTAATCTGAATCAACCTCTGCGCGCCGACGACAATCTGCGGCAAATCGAGGCAGGCTGCCATTCCAGCCCAAGAATATCTCCGCTCAAATGAAACGCGCCGATCTGGCAGCGACCATCCGGGAGAATCTTGTAGCTACGAACCGCTGCGGGAAACGTCCAAAGTCAACATCTCAACGGTCGTCCCCGCCTAGTGCGCAATAGCGGTCGATCCGGCGATAACGTTGCGCCGCACAACCCCGCCGCGGTGTTGAGTTCATGCTCCACCACTTGACGAGCTTAGGAACGTGACCGCCTGACCGCAGCATCAATCAATCGAAATTAGGCTGTCCCAAAGACAGAGCATCTGCCGCACAATTAGGACAGCACGTCTGCCATTTTTTCCCGCAAACTAAAATTCGACTGTTGCTGTTCGGGTACACGTCTACGGCGCCAAATCGCCTATGCTGAAAAAGTGGAACTAAATTAATAAGAACAACCGCAGCAAATAAGTTCATCGGCCGTCCGATCCCGAGCGACGCCGTAAAGGGGAAACAATATGAAGAAGTTTTTGCTTGGCACTATTGGTTTGGTTGCACTCGGCATGTCCGCTCCGGCATCAGCGGCCGATATGCCCGTCAGGTCGCCGCCACCGGCTCCGCTCCCAGTGGTTTACAACTGGAGCGGCTTCTACATTGGCGCCAACGGTGGGTGGGGTCAGAGCCACAATTGCTGGGATTTCATCACCGCTGTGGGTGCTGCGATTGGTGACGGGTGCCGCGATCGCTCCGGCGGCGTGTTCGGCGGCCAACTCGGCTATCGATGGCAAACCAGCCAGTTCGTTTTTGGTTTGGAGGGGCAAGGCGATTGGGCCGATTTCAGCAACACGCGTGCCAGCGTAATCAATCCGTTCTTCTCGACCAGGGTAAAAACTGACGCGATCGGCCTGCTCACTGGCCAGGTCGGTTGGGCCTGGAATGCGTCGCTGCTCTATTTCAAGGGCGGCGCGGCGGTGACGAGCACTCAGCTCGATATCCTTAGGACCTTTGACGGGTTAAATCTGGCCGGAGCGAGTGCGACGCGCTGGGGTGGCGCCGTCGGTGTCGGCTGGGAATATGGCTTCGCATCGAATTGGTCGGTCGGTGTTGAATACGACCACCTGTTCATGGGCAATTCGAACAATTCATTTTCGGTGGCAAATCCGATCATTGCGGGTGCGGCCAATCGTATCAGTCAGGACATCGATATGGTCACCCTGCGCTTCAATTACCGCTTCGGCGGCTATGGCGGCAACGGTGGTTACACAGGCGCCTACTGATTTCCTGGTCTCCAGCAACTTGGCCCCGGCGTTCGCCGGGGCTTTTTTGTCGAGGATGATGATTTGTCGGTCCTTGCGGAAGCGAAACTAAAAAAGCGGCTCAAAAAGAGTGACGCCGCCATACCTGCGCTGGTGGTCGCCGCCGACCAGTGGGGAGGCTAGGAACGCCGTCTCTCGATGTGGTCAAGGTCCGGCAAAGACCTTCAGCCCTTTGCCGACGCACCCCCCACCGGCTCTCATGCCCAGTGTCGAGCCGGTGGGGACGGCCAAGTGCCCCCTACTAGGGGGAACCGCCTGCGGCTTTTTTGCTACACGCCGCCAGTATCCAGCGATCCCACCCGAATTGGCTGTAGCCAGCGAGCTTCGCGTTGATAGAGTCAAACCACCGCGCTGGGGGCCAAACGGAGTTTCCGGATGGGTGTGGCGGGGTGGCGCTTAGCGCATACGAAGAGAATCGTTGTCGGGCGGGCAACGATTGTAGCAGTGCTCGAAGATTGGCACTTGATCTGCTCGGTGGTGGTCGCTGCCGGCTCGATGATCATGATCGGGATCATGCTCTACAACAATTTGCAGTAGGAGCGGTTTGGTGACGGCCGAGGGGGGCGTCACTGATGTGGCTGATGTCCGATCGCGCCGCCGTTCCAGCCCAATTGCCTAGCAAGCCGAACCGCGCTTCAATGGCGCATGCCTGCTACTCTCACCCGCCGCCGATATCCAGAACGCCAGGACTGCTGGCACGTCTACTAAAGAAGTCTGGCCCGGTTGGCTCGACGGCTGGTGACGGCTGGGTTAGCGCCTGCGTCCGCTTCTGGGAGGAGTAGGACGGACTTCTCATTTAAGTGCGGTCACTTCCGGTTTTCAAATGAGACCTGGACGCATGGAAGGAGGGGGTGCTCCACGCTGCCGGGCAGGGCTGGAACATCTAATGCCTTCAGCACAGCTTGTGGGGACCGCCCCTGTTGATTTGGATCAACGTAGGCACGCTGGAATTGGGTGCATTGGCAGAACGGTTTGATTAGTGACTTCGCCGAGCCTGTGGAATTATTTTTTGATTGGATCAAGCCGAAGGAATGCGCGCACCTAGCTTTGGCTCGTAATCGCTGGATTATTTCGACCGCCGGCCTTACGCGGTCGAAGGCAAAGTATCGGCCGTCAGCGTGCAATTGAAGTGAGGATGACAAACCGTAAGCAACCAGTCGAGGAGAGTTAATATGGCCAAGCCATCGATGACAGCACTTTTGGGATTGCTCGCGATTAAGGGCTACCAAAACCGCGACAAAATCGCCGAGATGCTGAAGGGCGCAGGAGCAACCGGAGACAAGCCCGGCGGCGGCACGCAACCGGGTTTGGGCGGCGTGTTCGCTAACTTGGGTGGAGAGAGCGCCACGGGCGGCGTCAGAGGTCTTCTAGGCGGCGGTCTTGGTGAATTGCTCGAGCGACTCAAGCAGAGCGGTCAGGAAGAGGTTGCTCAGTCGTGGGTCAATAACGGCCCCAACAAGGAGATTGCTCCACCTCAACTCAAACAGGCGATTGGGGCGGATGCCCTGGCAGCCCTGGAGAAGCAAACCGGCCTTTCGCAGGACGAGCTTCTCGCCAGGCTTTCGCGCGAATTGCCGGCGGCCGTCGACAAATACACGCCGGACGGCCGGCTTCCAGGTCAGAACGCTTAAGCACTTAAACCATGGAGGAACCCGAGATGGGGCACAGGCCGTCGTTGGCGCTCGCTGCAAGCCGAGCTTGCCAAGTTCCATCATTGTGCAAGGATGCAGTGAGCTAAGCCCGGTCTTGGGTTTTGGCCCCGGGTATTCGGAGGAGTAGTACGTGAGCGAGGCACTGCATCCAAGTACCCCCCATCACCTACCCGGCTTCATCACTGCTCCGGGCGACACCGATACCCTTATGGTGGTTGTCGGCATTTTTCTAATCGGCGCCGTTCTCATGGTCGGTATCTTCTATTTGCACCTGCACACGATGCCGGAGCGGATGGCCCACAAGTCGCAAAAGCTGCAATTCGAAATCGTGGCTGTGCTGGGCTTGCTGGCGCTCTTTACGCACAACCACCTGTTTTGGGTGATCGGCCTGTTCCTCGCCATGATCGACCTGCCGGACTTCAGCACGCCGCTGCGGAGGATCGCTGGGTCAGTCGAAAAAATGGCCGGCGTTCCACCGGAGCCGGATCCTACCGAAGCGCCGGAGCTGGATGCTGCCGAAGTGCCGGACCATGCCGCCCCTCGCGCGCCAAAAATCTCAGACGTGGTGAAGACCAGCGCTGCCGTCGACGAGATCAAGAGCAAGATCCTGCGCGATCTCAAGCGGGGGGGGCCGGGCAATGCTTGAACTTCTCCTCTGCGCCACCTTCACGATCCTTCCGGACTATCTCTATCGCCGCTATCGGCAGGGAAAGCGCTTCGGCCACGAAATCACGCTCTATTCGGTTTGGTTCGAGCTGCGATTTGGCATCATCAGCTGCCTGATGCTCACGGTCGCGCTGATCACGATGATCTTCTACTTTCATCCGTCGACCAATTCGGCGACGTTGTACTATCGGACCGTCCCGATTATGGCAGAAAGAATCGGCCGGGTCGCGGAAGTTAACGTCGATGTCAGCGCGTCCGTCAAGCAAGGTGACGTGATTTTCAGACTCGACAGCGCCAAGCAGGAAGCGTCGCTCCTGACAGCCAAGCGCAGGATCGCCGAAGTCGATGCCGCCATGCTGGCGGCGGAGGCCGATGTCATGAAGGCGGAAGGCCAGCTTCAGGAGGCAAAAGGCTCGCTGCAGCAGGCGCAGGACGAACTCGACACCAAAAGCGAATTGCAGAGGCGCAATCCCGGCATCGTTCCGCAACGCGACATCGAAAAGCTGCAAGTGGCCGTTGCGGGTCGCCAGGGCTCCCTCGACGCCGCGACCGCTTCCAAACAATCCCTGATGACGCGACTGAGCGCTCTGCTGCCGGCGGAGAAGGCAAGCGCGGAGGCGGCACTGGCCGAAGCGCAGGTCGATCTGGACAAGACCTTTATTCGCGCCGGTGTCGACGGGCGGGTCGAGCAGTTCGGACTGAGGCCGGGTGATATCGTCAATCCAATGATACGGACGGCCGGCGTTCTGATTCCGGAGGGTGCGGGACGGCGTGCCCTCCTTGCGGGGTTTGGGCAGATCGAGGCTCAGGTCATGAGGGTCGGAATGGTGGCCGAGGCCACCTGCATTTCCAAGCCGTGGACGATCATTCCGATGGTGGTTACCGATGTGCAGGACTACATCGCGGCAGGCCAGTTCAGGGGCGGCGAACAACTGATCGAGGCGCAGCAGGTCGCGCAGCCGGGCACCATTCTCGTTACCATGGAGCCGATCTACAAGGGCGGGCTGGAGGGCGTGACGCCCGGCAGCAGTTGTGTCGCTAACGCATACACCAGCAATCACGAACTGATCTCGTCAGGGACACTCGGTTCGTTCAAGAGCTTCGGGTTGCATGTCGTCGATGCGACCGGAGTTGTGCACGCGTTGCTGTTGCGGATTCAGGCCCTGGTGCTGCCGATCAAGACGCTGGTGCTAAGCGGACATTGAGTGTGGTTTGAACGCTGCAGGCAACGACGCAGCCGCGATCTACAAAATCAGTCTGCTTTGAGTGGTGGTAATGCGGTGCCATTAAAAATGCGTCGTTCATCAAGCGTTTGCGCGGTGGATGTCGGCACTTTTGAGACATGCCGAGGGACACTGAGAATGTCCGGTTGTTGGGTAAGGCTGGAAGCAGCCGACGCGCGGTCAAACGGCGCTTTGACCCAAAGCGCAAGTCGACAACGCTGCGGTCATTCGCCGAACCTTGCCCGGCTGCTGGCGCGAACGTCCCGATGGCATCTTCACCGCCCCATTTGAACAGGGCGAGATCGGCCCGGACCTATTCCGCAAGGCTTGCGAGTTCGGGCTTGAGGGCATTGTTTCAAAGCATCGCGAGCGAGCCTACCGGCCCGGCACATCGCCGAACTGGGTCAAGGTGAAGAACCGGCAGCATCCTGCGTTCAGCCGGGTGCTGGATGCGTTTGGTTAGCTCGTTGTGGTAACCGCACCGACCGCACCTTCCAAAAAGAAGAGATGCTGCTGACGAATGACGAGGATTGAGCATGTGGTCCCGGCAATAGGGCAGGGGCAGCCGAACAGCAGGAGAACGCGCCACCGATATGCCACCGAACCCCCCGGAATAAGGGGTCACAAATGGGAACGGGACGGCACAAAAAGCTAGTAAAAACAACAAAGCGGAATATCATTCGCTCGTTTACACCGAGAGGGTCGGGAGTTCGAATCTCTCGCCGCCTACCATTTAGCGACTTGTAGCTAGAGACCTTTCCTGCTGCTTCGGCGCCAATGCGCTGCAGCTCATTTGTCGATCCATCGCTTTTCAATCGCAAATGCGCTCCCTGCTGGTATCATAGGTTTGCGCGCTGTTTTGCCGGCTCGTCTTCAGCAAAGCGAGTTAGTCATGTCCGTCACGTCGAAATCGAGAACGACCGGGTTCGCGTTCTTGTTGGTCGCGGCAGGATTAGCGCCGACCGGCGCATCGGCCATCACCGTGGAAGTGGCGAAGAAGTGCAATGCGCTTCTCGCGAAAGCATTTCCTCCGCGCGAGGTCGGCAATCCGGCCGCCGGCAGCGCCAAAGGGTCCGGGCAGCAGCAAAGAGACTATTTCAAGAAATGCGTTGCCAAGGATGGCAACATGGACGACGACGGCGCTGATAAAAACGCGAAATAACTGGACCGAAGCATTCACGCGCTTCGCGCTAGGGGTTTGAATATCACCATGGACGCCCCTGTTGGCCACGATCAAAACACCGACCAGATTGCCTATTGGAACGGGCCGGCGGGTCAGCGCTGGGCCGCCCGGCAGCAGGTGCAGGATATTCTCTTGCGACCGGTCGCCGACATCCTGATTGATCGCGCCAGCCCGGCGATCGGCGAGCGGATCATCGATGTCGGCTGCGGTAGCGGCGCCACCACCATCGCTTTCGCGCAAAAGGTCGGACCCTCGGGACACGCGCTCGGTATCGACGTGTCGGAGCCGATGCTGGCTCGGGCGCGACAGAGCGCGCCGGCCAGCTTGCCGGTCGATTTCGTGCTCGCGGATGCCACGATCCATCCCTTTGACCCTGCAAGCACCGACCTGCTGGCTTCGCGATTCGGAGTGATGTTCTTCGCCGAGCCGGCGGTCTCCTTTGCCAACATGCGCAAAGCGCTACGGCCGTCGGGCCGGCTGGCATTCGCCTGTTGGCGCGAGCCACGCGACAACCCGTGGATGATGGCGCCGCTGCAGGCGGTCTACAGACACGTGCCCAAATTGCCGGAGCAGCGGCCGGAAGATCCGGGCCCGTTCGCGTTTGCGTCCGAAGCGCGGGTGAATCGAATCCTGGGTGAGGCCGGCTTCACCAAGGTTGCGATGGAGGCTTGTGCTCTTTCGCTCGATATCGCCATTGGAGGCGGCCTCGATGCCGCGGTTCAGGGCGCGCTTGAAATCGGCCCGTCGAGTCGTGCGCTGGAAGGCGTACCGGTCGAGGTCCGTGCCGCCGCCGCCGACTCAGTCCGCGAGGTGCTCGCGCCATTCGTGCGGGGGCAGGCAGTGCCGCTTGCCGGATCGATCTGGATCGTTACGGCACGCGCCTCGTAAGGGTGTTTCTTGATCAACAGGATCGCCCCGCGCGGACTTTCGCTTGCTAGATCATGATCCGATTAGACGGAATCGGATCATGATCTCATCTCTTTGTTTGAGCATGATCTCTGCACAAACGCTTCGCGTTTGTCGCGAGGGAAAACCGGTTTCCACTTTGCGCTAACGCGGCCCTACGGGTCCGGATCATGCTCTAAGCCCGCTCTTCCCAGATCATCGCGAGATGGACGATGGTCTGCACCGCTTTTTCCATGTCCTGCACGCTCACCCATTCCAGCCGGGAATGGAAGGCATGTTCGCCGGCGAAAATGTTGGGGCAGGGCAGCCCCATGAAGGATAGCCGAGAGCCGTCGGTGCCGCCGCGTATCGACGTCTTCACGGGCTTGAGGCCGGCGCGGCGAATCGCCTCCATCGCGTAGTCGACGATTTCGGGGTGGCGGTCGATCACCTGCTTCATGTTGCGGTATTGCGGCTTGATCTCCAGGCGGTACGTCGAGCGCGGAAAATCCGTCATCACCGATTTGACGATGTTCTCCAGCAGGATTTCCTTTTCCTTTAGGCCGTCGTCGACGAAATCGCGCACGATGATGCCGAGCGTGGCGTGCTCCAGAGCGCCCGAGATTGCGATGGGATGCAGAAAGCCCTGCTTGCCCTCGGTGGTTTCCGGCGTGCAGGTGGTTTTCGGCAGGCGGTCGACGATCGCCGCGGCGATCTTGATGGCGTGTTCCATCTTGCCCTTGGCAAAGCCGGGATGGGCGCTGACGCCCTCGATGGCGATGGTGGCGACGTCGGCCGAGAAGGTCTCGTCCTCAATATTCCCCGCACTTTCGCCGTCCATCGTGTAGGCGAAGGCGGCGCCGAGCTTTTTCAGGTCGACCCTGTCGACGCCGCGGCCGATCTCTTCGTCCGGCGTGAACAGGATCTTGATGGCGCCGTGCTTGATCTGTGGATGGTCGATCAGGAATTGCGCGGCATCCATGATCTCGGCAATGCCCGCTTTGTCGTCGGCGCCGAGCAGTGTGGTGCCATTGGAGGTGACGATGTCATTGCCGATTTGAGCGGCCAAAGCGGGATGTTCGACGGCGCGGATGACCTGCGCGGCATCGCCGGGCAGCACGATATCGCCGCCGCGATAATTTCGGACGATCTGCGGTTTAACGTCCTTGCCGGTGCAATCGGGCGAGGTGTCCATATGCGAGCAGAAGCAGATCACCGGGACATTCTTGTCGGTCGTTGCCGGGATAGTTGCATAGACATAGCCATGCTCGTCGAGATGAGCGTCGGCGATCCCCATCGCCCGGAGTTCGCCGGCGAGCAGGCGGCCGAGGTCCTTCTGCTTTTCGGTGGAGGGACAGGTCGGCGAGGTCGGGTCAGACTGAGTGTCGATGACTACGTAGCGTAGAAAACGCTCGGTGACGGTATGCGTAAAGTTGAAAGGTAAGGGCACGATCAAAGCCGCGGCAAGAGAGATACAAGAGAGATAAAAGCCAGGAGTCCGCGGCTGGTAAAACACAAAAACGCCATTCCGAGGGCCGCGTTGCCGAGACGGAATGGCGTCAAACGACCTGGAAAGCGCTTTTAGACGGCTTCCTTGAGTTCCTTGGCCGCACGGAAGGCAACCTTCTTGCTGGCCTTGATCTGGATCGCCTCGCCGGTGGCGGGGTTGCGGCCCATGCGGGCGGCGCGCTTGCGAACCTGGAGGATGCCAAGGCCGACGATTCGGATACGCTCGCCCTTTTTCAGGTGCTTGGTGATCCGGTTGACGAGATCGCTCAGGATGGCCTCAGCACTCTTCTTCGACAATTCGTGCTCTTCCGACAGCGCCGCCGCGAGATGTTTCAGCGTGATCGTGGCCGGAGCCGCTGCTTTCTTCGCCATATTTGGCCCTCCTCGTTGTTGATAGCTCAGGAAATTGAGACGTATTAGGCCTTAAATGATTCGGGCGGCGAATGACCACGTTGTTCGCCTGTAAATAGGCCGTTAATCGCATCGTCACGCCAAAAAGCCCCGCCTGACAGATCGAATTGCAACGTCCTTGACTTGGCATGGCCGCCCCTTTAAGTCCCACCACCTGCGGGTTTCGCAAGCTCGCGGGAGTAGCTCAGTTGGTTAGAGCGCCGGCCTGTCACGCCGGAGGTCGCGGGTTCGAGCCCCGTCTCTCGCGCCAAATTTCCCAATCATCACAATCACGTATCAGTCTCCTTTTTCTGGCTCTGTCTAAACAGTGTCAGGAAGGCCGGCGCCGTGACACTTTCGTCCGGTTTTTGTTCTAAAGCCCTGGCGCCGACAGCGCGCACATCGTCGAAGCGGCGGACGGACGCCACGTTCAACGGGCTATAAATTTTCCGCGGGGCGGCGATGCTGTTCGCCGCCTTGTTCGATTGATCGGCCTCCAATCCACTGCCGGCGTGGAGCCGAATCGGCGGATCGACTGCGGCATGGCGGTCCCGGAAGTCGTCTGAGGGTGCCCCTGGAATAGGGCGCGCGAAAAAACTGCGCACGTGCCGAAAGTTCTACGTCCTCTGAATGTAGGTCTTGAGGAGCGTCATAGACCAGTGCGTGAGCCTCGCGGCGGCGGCGGATCGACCTTGAACCACGCCCCGCGCCGTCGCTGTGGGCCTTGGAAGGCGTTAGCTTGCGCGCGCCGACCGGCGAAGCATCAAATCCTATGCCGCGGCCATCTTCCGCCAGAGGAGCGCGCGTCAAAACTTCACGACGCGACGCCGCTCTGTCATCGGCGTCCCACGCGCGATCCGCGCCGGATTAGCTCCGCGACTTGTGTGCTGGGCTGGACGTCACAGCAAATCGTCAATGATGCAGGCGGGGCGGTACGGAGCGTCTTGCCAGTCCGTCAGGTACCGAAGCTCATTGCCATTGCTGTCGACTTCGATCCATTTACCGTTTTCGAAGCACGCAATGGCGTAGTGCCGCCGCGATCCTTGGATCCCGAAATCCCACCCGCGCACCTTGATACGAGTTCCGTCGGTTGGAGCGCTTTCAATTGGTTTCCATTCGCGCATCTTGATGCGTTCTCACCTGATTGCCGTCGCCAACTTCGGGTTACAATCAACCTTGCTAATTGTGTGTGACCCACGTCACAAATCACGGCGGCGTGAATTATCGCGTCATGTCTTTGCGCGTCCGTTCAGGAGAAGAGGCGATGGGCGGAAACGGCGCGGCGGGGGTGCGGCTCAGGATAACGCGGAAACGTTCTTGAGATATTCCGTCTCAGTCATGCGCGACGCGTGCGGGTCCGAACAATGCCAACGGCGCAAGCGCGAGCGTGAACCCGGCAATTTGTGCGCGGGCGCAATGCAATTCTGGTTCGAGGTCTTTGTCTTCGACAAGGCAGGACCAAGGATGCGGCAAGGAGTGACGACATTCACGACTCGTCGATCAGGATTATCTCTGTCAGGCTTTACGTTCGCACCTTGCCAAAAATGCAAAGGCAATAAATCCAGCAATCGCGCAGAAGGCGAATAGAGGCAGAACCCAGGTCGGCATGGTTCGATCTTCTGTGGTCGCCACGGTACCTTTTGGATCGAGCGCTCAATATTGTCCTGGCTCGTTGCCAACGTTGACCCTTCTCAAAGTACTCAGGCTTAGTCGAACGAACTCCTGCGGTTCTAACGATCCGTTCTGCACCTTTCGATTTGCAGCGAAACAACCGTGCGCCGCGACGCTGTATGTGCCGGGCCGCATGTCATAGCCAATGGTCGATGACGTAGGGGCGATGCGAAAGCTCTTGCCAGTCCGTCAGGTACCGAAGCTGATTGCCGTCGCCTTCGATCCACTTACCGTTTTCAAAACGCGCAACGGCGTAGTGTCGACGCGATCCTTCTACACCGAAATCCCATCCGCGTACCGTGATCCATGTGCGGTCCCTCGGAGCGCTGTCGATTGGCTTCCACTCAGGCATCTTTGTACTCCCGCGCAATTTGGCGACACCTGCGGGTTACAATCGACGCCTGGAATTGCATGTAATCCAATTCACACCTTAGGGCCGCGTTTGTAACGTTTGATAGCGTTCGTTCTCATTTGTTGATCAGCCCCGCTTGAAACTCGGGACGGGCCAGCAAACGGCGTGGTTCAAATGCTCGCCATTAATTTGCTCAAATTGGTGATGGAATTGATTATGCCGCTGAAATCGCGTGCGCTGCAGCGGGCGCATGCGCGATCTCTTGCTGAACAAAATTTTGGAAGTGCGGCCGTTGGGAAGAACATGTCAACGGCAGGGCAGGCGACGACATGAAAAAGTCAGTTCTGCTTGCTGCGATGCGGTGTGTGCAGCCGGAGCACGGCTGCTTTCCATGGCGAGCGCAACGTGGCTCTATCAAGGAGATCAACGTGGTTGATCTCGATGTTGCCCGACACTACTTTCTTAGTCGGATCGCAACTTCGATATTGATACCTTGATAGCGCGACAGTTCGGATGATTCCAGGTCGGGACACCCAGGAGCAATCATGACGACGCTACAGGCAATGTTATTTGGCGCGATGCTCGCCTGGACTCCATCGGTGGTTATGCTCGCTTTGCTCCTGCGCAACGTGCCCGAGTTGGAAGAGGCGGATTAGCTTCGGACTGATCCAGTCAGTCGCGTTGCCATCTCGCTTCAGTGACGCGCCTAATGCCATCTGCGAACCTTGACCGGGGCCTGAGCTCGAGCGGCTGCCTCGGGGAAGCGGATCACTGACAGCCGGTCGCCCCGATTGGTGCTCCGGCAGCGCGCGGCCGCTTCCGCGGTTCGAACAGCCTCACGCAGCTTCCGCAAATCAGACAGCTGCGCGCTGAGGTCCTGCGAAACGTATGCAATATAATCAGTGTCATGCTTCGTGCTGGGCATTCTCAAATCCATTTTATCGGCCGAGTCGGCCGTCGTTAAATCATCCCAACCCACGATCGGTGCGGGCACTAAATGTTTAGGTTTTCAGGTTCCCGACTTTCGGACTTCCCGTTGGCGGGCGCGTTGCCGCACCACAGGGCGCGGCTCGACGCGTGCCAGCAGCGAGCATCCGACTGCCACGACCGCTAAAAGTGTCAGAAAAAAAATCATTCCAATAAACCTCATAATGCTGCACTGCAAAAAAATACGAGCAAGCTCTTGCTAGGTTTCGGAGGGCCCGTGCAAGGGAAGAGCCATGCAAGGGACGCAGTGCAAGCAAGTACCACCGCGTTTTTGATGTCCGCACGCGTTGGCGATATATCGCTTCAACTGCGCAGGAAATTCCAAGGCCGTCCCTAGGCGGTCTTGCTGTGTTCGTGTTGCTAGCTTTCCGGACCGGATGATTACCGGACCACCATGGCGTCCGAACTGGTCACCGCGACCGGCTTTCCGGCCTTGGTCACGTGTGCCGTCTGAGCGTAATCCGACTGGGCCCGGGCAAAGATGCCTATCCCTGCAACCACAGTGCCGGCCACGAGGGCTATCACCACGATCTTCCGGTGCGTCGCGCGGTCTGCCGAGTGAATTGAGTGGTTCATCTGAGCCTCCAGGCGTCTTAGCGCCAGTTTGTTGGCTGCAGACTTACCGGGCCCTTGTTTCAGAACGGTTTCGCCGGGGGGTGAAAATGGTTTCATTGAAATCCTCCCCATATTTGTAAGGTACTCGCCCGGGGAAAACGCCCTCAGCAACCGGTGCGCTTGCGAACCAAAGCGGCTCGGCGGAGACTGAACCCGCGCGCGAATGCGCCCGGGAGAGAAACAATGAAAATAACCCGCAGGAAACTGCTTGGGTCTGCCGCCGCTGCTGGCATCGTAACCACCCTCGGCAACCAAGCTAGCGCCGCCGCCGAATTCGAATTCAAGCTTGGCGTTAATACGCCCGACAGCCACCCCCTGACGGTTCGATTGATTGAGGCGGCGCGGGCGATCGGGACGCAGTCCGCCGGGCGGCTGAACGTCACCGTTTTCCCGAACAGCCAGCTTGGCGGCGATCCTGAGATGCTGTCGCAGCTTCGCGCCGGCGGCATCGACTTATTGGCGGCGCCGAGCCTCACGCTATCGACGCTGGTGCCGCTCTCGGGCTTGCCCAGCGTCGGTTTTGCCTTTCCGTCCTACGATCAGGTTTGGGCGGCGATGGATGGGGACCTCGGTGATCTCGTTCGCGACGCCATCCGCAAGACCGGAATCGTGCCGATGAAGAAAGTCTGGGACAACGGCTTTCGGCAGATTACCTCGTCGTCGAGCCGGCAACTCAACCACGTAGACGATCTCAGGGGATTCAAGGTTCGTGTTCCCGTGACGGCGTTGCTGACCTCGTTGTTCTCCGGGCTGGGCGCGCTGCCGTCGAGCATCAGCTACAGCGAGCTTTATTCGGCCTTGCAGACCCACATCGTCGAAGGGCAGGAAAACCCGCTGGCGCAGGTCTCGACCGGCAAGTTGTATGAGGTGCAAAAATATTGCGCGCTGTCTAACCATTGCTGGAGCGGATACTGGATCGTTGCCAATCGGCGCGCGCTTTCCGGCCTGCCCGCCGATCTGCTCGAGATCGTCAATCGCAGTTTTGATGCCGCTGCGATCGATGAGCGCGCCGATCTGCTGGAACTGGATCGCTCGTTGCAGGCCGACCTCACCGGCAAGGGCATGACCTTCAGCAGGCCGGATCCGGTGCAGTTCAGGGCGGCATTGGCGAAAGCGGGCTTCTACGGACAGTGGCAAAAGACCTACGGTAGCGAGGCCTGGAAGACGCTCGAGCGCTACACCGGTCCGCTGAGCTAACCGGCAAGGAGAGAGCCGTCGATAGCGCGACGGTCCGTCAGGCACCGCCACCGGGCGTTCCAGCGTCTGGTGGGCCGAAAGTCTAAGCCGGCGGCCGGGATTGGAGGACGGGTGCCGGGCAGCCGGCCGCGATCAGCTTGCGCGGAGCGCAGCCGATCGACCGGGCGGGTCCAATCCATGCTGGGCGGGGTAGTAATGAACAGCCCTGCGCAGGATGCGGAGCCGGTCATCCGCGCCAGCATGCATTGGGGCCCTTGCTGGCCCGGCCGAATATTCCCCGCGCATCTGGGAGCGTCAAAATTGCTTGTCTTGCGCCCTTTGGTGCGCTGCGCTAAGCCTCGGAATAATTCTAATCAACGAATCTGCGGGATATGGAAACCGCAGGAAAAGGCAGCCGATGAACGGCATCTTACAAAACTACCTACCGCTTGTGGTTTTTGTCGGAGTTGCAAGCCTGATCGGCTTGGTTCTGCTGATCGCTCCCTTCTTGGTCGCTTTTCAGCAGCCGGATCCGGAGAAGCTCTCGGCGTATGAATGCGGATTCAACGCTTTTGACGACGCCCGTATGAAGTTCGACGTCCGCTTCTATCTCGTTGCGATCCTTTTCATCATCTTCGACCTCGAAGTGGCGTTCCTGTTTCCCTGGGCCGTGGCCTTCGGAAAGCTCGGGGCGACCGGCTTCTGGTCGATGCTGGTTTTCCTTGCCGTCCTGACGGTCGGTTTTGCATACGAATGGAAGAAAGGCGCGCTCGAATGGGACTGAGCCCGGCGACCCCAACCGCAAGAGCCACGCCCGCGGTCGCCCCGGCCGCAACCGGCATTCTCGACCCCTCGACCGGCCGTCCGGTCGGCGCTAACGATCCTTACTTCCTCGAAGTTAACCACGAGCTGTCCGACAAGGGCTTTTTCGTTGCCGCGGCCGACGACCTGATCACCTGGGCGCGGACGGGATCGCTGATGTGGATGACGTTCGGTCTGGCCTGCTGCGCGGTCGAGATGATGCAGGTGTCGATGCCGCGCTATGACGTCGAGCGCTTCGGTTTTGCGCCGCGCGCCTCGCCGCGGCAGTCCGACGTGATGATCGTGGCGGGCACGCTGACCAACAAGATGGCGCCGGCGCTGCGCAAGGTCTACGATCAGATGCCGGAGCCGCGCTACGTGATCTCGATGGGGTCGTGCGCCAATGGCGGCGGCTACTACCATTACTCGTATTCGGTGGTGCGTGGCTGCGACCGCATCGTGCCGATTGACATCTATGTGCCCGGCTGCCCGCCGACCGCTGAGGCGCTGCTTTATGGCGTGCTGCTGCTGCAGAAGAAGATTCGGCGCACCGGAACCATCGAACGGTGAGGGCGATGCTGGCTGACCACTGGTGCCAGAAGCGGCACATCCTGTTCTGCGTCAATGGCGAACTCGGGACCGATCTTTCGGATGGCCGCTCGTTCACGCTGACGCCGGGCATGAGCTATCAGGTCGCCGACGGCGCTGAGCCGCATCGCTCGCACATCGCGAAGGGTGCGCAGCTGTTTATTGTGGATTGATGGATGGCGATGAGCGAAGCATTAAGCAGTCTCGGAGAGAAGATCGTCGCCGGTTTGGCCGGGGCCGCGACCGGCCATTCGGTCGCGTTCGGTCAGCTCACGATTATGGTGCAGGCCGAAAAGATCGTCGATGTCGTGACATTTCTCCGTGACGATCCCGGCTGCCGCTTTGTCAGCTTGATCGACGTCACTGCGGTCGATTATCCCGGCCGCGAAAAGCGCTTCGATGTGGTCTATCACTTGCTGTCGCCGATCTTGAACGAACGCATCCGCATTCGCGCCGAAGCCGGCGAAACCACCCAAGTGCCTTCGATCATCGAGGTGTTTCCCGGCGCCGACTGGTTCGAGCGCGAATGCTACGATCTTTACGGCGTGATCTTCGTCGGTCACCCCGACATGCGGCGGCTGCTGACCGATTACGGCTTCGACGGGCATCCGCTGCGCAAGGATTTCCCGCTCACCGGCTTCGTCGAGGTGCGTTACGACGACCAGGAGAAGCGGGTGGTGTATGAGCCGGTGCGGCTCAACCAGGAATTCCGCAAGTTCGATTTCCTCTCGCCATGGGAAGGCGCGGACTATCCGCCGCTGCCCGGTGATGAGAAGGCGGGGCCGAAGGTCTGACCATGAACGAGCAAAACCTCCGCAATTTTACAATTAACTTCGGGCCGCAGCACCCGGCCGCACACGGCGTGTTGCGCTTGGTACTGGAGCTCGATGGCGAGGTGGTTGCGCGTGTCGATCCCCATATCGGCCTGCTCCATCGCGGCACCGAGAAGCTGATCGAGCAGAAGACCTATCTGCAGGCGATCCCGTATTTCGACCGCCTCGACTACGTCGCGCCGATGAATCAGGAGCATGCGTTCTGCCTGGCGGCGGAGAAGCTGCTCGGCATTACCGTGCCGCGCCGTGGCCAGTTGATCCGCGTGCTTTATTGCGAGATCGGCCGCATCCTGTCGCATCTGCTCAACGTCACCACGCAGGCGATGGACGTCGGCGCGCTCACCCCGCCGCTGTGGGGTTTCGAAGAGCGCGAAAAGCTGATGGTGTTCTACGAGCGGGCTTCCGGCTCGCGGATGCACGCGGCGTTTTTCCGGATCGGCGGCGTGCATCAGGACCTGCCGCCGAAACTGATCGACGATATCGATGCCTGGTGCGATCCGTTCCTGCAGGTCGTCGCCGACCTCGAGACGCTTCTGACCGGCAACCGCATTTTCAAGCAGCGCAACGTCGACATCGGCGTGGTGACGCTGAAGCAGGCGTGGGAGTGGGGCTTTTCCGGCGTGATGGTGCGCGGCTCAGGCGCAGCCTGGGATTTGCGCAAGGCGCAGCCCTACGAGTGCTATGCCGAGATGGATTTCGACATTCCGATCGGCAAGAACGGCGATTGCTACGACCGCTACTGCATCCGGATGGAGGAGATGCGCCAGTCCGTGCGCATCATGAAGCAGTGCATCGCCAAGCTGCGCGCGGCGGACGGGCAGGGGCCGGTGGCAGTGCAGGACCACAAGATATTCCCGCCGCGCCGAGGCGAGATGAAGCGCTCGATGGAAGCGCTGATCCATCATTTCAAGCTCTATACCGAGGGCTTCCACGTGCCGGCCGGCGAGGTCTATGCCGCGGTCGAGGCCCCGAAAGGCGAGTTCGGCGTCTATCTCGTCGCCGACGGCAGCAACAAGCCCTACAAGTGCAAGATCCGCGCGCCGGGCTTTGCGCATCTGCAGGCGATGGACTTCATCTGCAAGGGGCATCTGCTGGCTGACGTCTCGGCCATCCTCGGCTCGCTCGACATCGTGTTCGGAGAGGTCGATCGTTGATGGCGCAAGCGCCTATCCAGTTTGACCGCACTTCAGGGGCTCTCGTGGGAGCCAACCTGTGGGAGCGGACGGCTGCGCTGGCGCTGGCGACGGGCTCGAAGATTTCGTCACACTTCTCGCACCGGGGCTATATCGGCTGCGCCAATCTGCTGCGCAAGACGCTGCCCGAGCGCAACATCGCGATCAAGCTCAACGCCGATGCGACGTTCGAGTTTCCCTATGGCGACGGCTATTGGAGCAAGCTGCTCAATCGCTCATACCACTATGAGGACGAGCTCGAGCTGTTGTTCCGGGATTCCGCTGATGTCGACTATACGCTGATCGATTGTGGAGCGAATTACGGCTATTGGTCGGTGCTGGTCTCGAGCGCGCCGCTCGGCTCGCACAAGGCGATCGCGATCGAACCGTCGTCGCAGAATTTCGCCAAGCTGAAGAACAATGCCGCGATTAATGGCAACCGCTTTGAGCTGATGAAGTGCGCGATCGGCGCGGCGCGGGGAACGGCGCGACTCTCCGGCACCAAGCATGAGGCTTTCAGCATCGCCGGCGATCCCGCCAGCGGCGGCGAGGAGGTGCCGGTGCTGGCGCTCGACAATTTGCTCGACGACGGCAAGGTTTCGCCCGGCGGGAAGTATCTGATCAAGCTCGATGTCGAAGGCGTGGAAATCGAGGCGATCAAGGGAGCCACGCGGCTATTGCAGGGGGACAGCGTGATCCTGTGCGAAGAGCACGGCAACGATCCCCAGCATCTGGTGTCGCGCTACATCCTCGAACAGACCCCGCTGAAACTGATTGTCTACGATCCCAGGAGCCATCGCCTGGAAACTGTCACTGAGCTGTCGATCCTGGACCGCATCAAGGTTTCAACCCACGTTGGCTATAACGTATTCGGTACCGCGAGCGCGTTTTGGCAGGGCAGGATCAACGACCTGAACGCCAACGCCGCGCGCCGCCCGCAATGAGAGACTGAGAGATATGTCCGTCCGCCGACTTGCACCAAAGGAACAGCAGCCCGCGAAGTTCGAGTTCACGGCTGAGAATCTGGCCTGGGCGAAGGCGCAGATCGCCAAATATCCGGAAGGCCGCCAGGCGTCGGCGGCGATCGCGATCCTGTGGCGGGTCCAGGAGCAGCACGAGGGCTGGGTTTCGGAGGCGGCGATCCGTGCGGTCGCGGACCTGCTCGATATGCCCTACATCCGCATGCTCGAGATCGCGACCTTCTACACCATGTTCCAGCTGCAGCCGGTCGGCAAGAAAGCCCATGTCCAGGTTTGCGGCACCACGCCGTGCCGGTTGCGCGGCGCCGCCGATATCATCGAGATGTGCCAGAGCCGCATCCATCACGATCCGTTCCATGTATCGGCGGACGGCAATTTCAGCTGGGAAGAGGTCGAGTGCCTCGGTGCCTGCGTGAATGCGCCGATGGTGCTGATCTGGAAGGATACTTACGAAGATCTCACCAAGGAGAGCTTCGGCAAGGTGCTGGATGGTTTCGCTTCCGGCAAGCCGGTAAAACCGGGGCCGCAGGATGGCCGACAGTTCTCGGCGCCGATGGGCGGACCGACCACGCTGAAGGAAACGACATGAGGCAGGGCTCGATTGTGGGCGCTGCCGGGCTCGGGAGTGTCGATCCGGTGAAGCGCTTGCGCTATATCACGCTGCACGCCGTGGCTGCCGGCGTGTTCATTTTCCTGCTGCAACGCTACGCGCTCGACGCGTCGCTTGATTTAAGCCTGCTATGGGCGCTGGCATTCGGTGGATGCGCCGCCGCGCTGGCCTATACGCAGTCCAATCGCTGACCCCGGGAAAGCTTCACGTCATGCTCGACGACAAGGATCGCATCTTCCGCAACCTTTATGGTCTCCACGACTGGGGCCTCGAAGGCGCGCGCCGCCGTGGCGCCTGGGACGGCACCAAGGCGATCATCGACAAGGGCCGCGACTGGATCATCAACGAGATGAAGGCGTCGGGGCTGCGTGGGCGCGGTGGCGCCGGTTTCCCGACCGGGCTGAAATGGTCGTTCATGCCGAAGGAATCGACCGACGGGCGGCCGAGCTACCTCGTGGTCAATGCCGACGAGTCCGAGCCCGGCACCTGCAAGGACCGCGAGATCATGCGGCACGATCCGCATCTTTTGGTCGAGGGCTGCCTGCTCGCGAGTTTCGCGATGAACGCGCACGCCTGCTATATCTACGTGCGCGGCGAATTTATCCGCGAGCGCGAACACCTGCAGGCCGCAATCGATCAGGCCTATGAGGCCAAGCTGGTCGGCAAGGACAATATCAACGGCTGGCCGTTCGACATTTACGTGGCGCATGGCGCCGGTGCGTATATTTGCGGCGAAGAGACCGCGCTGCTGGAAAGCCTCGAGGGCAAGAAGGGCCAGCCGCGGCTGAAGCCGCCATTCCCGGCCAATGTCGGGCTCTATGGCTGCCCGACCACGGTCAACAACGTCGAGTCGATTGCGGTTGCGCCGGATATTCTGCGGCGCGGCGCGGCGTGGTTCGCCGCGATCGGCCGGCCCAACAATGTCGGCACCAAACTGTTTTGTATTTCCGGCCATGTCGAGCGCCCCTGCAACGTCGAAGAGGCGATGGGGATCCCATTCCGAGAGCTGATCGAGCGCCATTGCGGCGGTATCCGCGGCGGCTGGGACAATCTCAAGGCGGTGATCCCCGGCGGTTCGTCGGTGCGCATGGTCCCGGCCGAGCAGATCATCGATACCCCGATGGATTTCGACAGTCTGGGCAAACTGCGCTCCGGGCTCGGCACCGCCGCCGTCATCGTGATGGACAAGTCGACCGATCTGATCCGCGCGATCGCCCGCATCTCCTATTTCTACAAGCATGAGAGCTGCGGCCAGTGTACGCCCTGCCGCGAGGGCACCGGCTGGATGTGGCGGGTGCTGACCCGGATGGCCGAGGGCCGCGCGCACAAGCGCGAGATCGACATGCTGCTCGAGGTCACCAAGCAGATTGAAGGCCACACCATTTGCGCGCTCGGCGACGCCGCGGCGTGGCCGATCCAGGGCCTGATTGCGCATTTCCGCCATGAGATCGAGGAGCGCATCGACGAATATACGCGCAAGGCGGATATCGACGATGCCGGCATTCTCGACCCCGCGCATATGGTGGCGGCGGAGTAATCTTGATGTCGCAACCGAGCCTGTTCTGGTGGCAGAAGTACGGAACGCTGGCGCAGATGGCGCAAGCCGGCGTTGCGCTGCTCGGCTTTGTTGCGATTCTATTTCAGATCAACGAAATCCGCTCCAACAATCGGGCGGCGAGTGCGCGCCAGGCATTTCTGGGCTATACCGATCTGGCGTTCAAAAATCCGAAATTCTCGGCGCCGGACTACGATGCGATCAAAGCCGGCAATCGCGATGAGCGGGTCCAATATGAGAGCTTCGTCTCGTACTTCCTCTATGCTTGCGAGGAAGCCACCGCCGCCTTCGCCGGCAGGGCTGAATGGTTGGCGTCCTGCACCTACGATCTGAGGCCGCACCTGCCGTTCCTGTGCGAGAAGAACGAGGCTGAACCCGCTTATCTCGCGACATACGGCGCCGACACCCAGCAGTGGGTGAAGGCCACCATGAAAACTGCCAGCGTCACACCGCCGGACTGCAAGCTGGGAAAGACTTGAGGCAATGACTAAACTCATCGTCGATGGCAAAGAGATCGATGTTCCCGCCGAATACACGCTGTTGCAGGCGTGTGAGGCCGCAGGCGCTGAAATTCCGCGGTTCTGCTACCACGAGCGGCTGTCGATCGCCGGCAATTGCCGGATGTGCTTGGTCGAAGTGAAGGGCGGCCCGAAGCCGGTCGCAAGCTGCGCCTGGGGCGTTCGCGACTGCCGTCCCGGTCCCAAGGGCGAGCCGCCGGAAATCTCGACCCGCTCGCCGATGGTGAAGAAGGCGCGCGAAGGCGTGATGGAATTCCTTCTGATCAACCATCCCCTCGATTGCCCGATCTGCGATCAAGGCGGTGAGTGCGATCTGCAGGACCAGGCGATGGGCTACGGCGTCGACACCAGCCGGTTCGCCGAGAACAAGCGCGCGGTCGAAGACAAATATCTGGGCGCGCTGATCAAGACCTCGATGAACCGCTGCATCCAGTGCACGCGCTGCGTCCGCTTCTCGGCCGAAGTTGCCGGCGCCCCCGAGATGGGCGCGACCGGCCGCGGCGAGGACATGGAAATCACCACGTACCTCGAGACCGCGTTGACCTCCGAATTGCAGGGCAATCTGGTCGACATCTGTCCGGTCGGGGCGCTGACCTCGAAGCCCTACGCGTTCGCGGCAAGGCCGTGGGAGCTCGGCAAGACCCAGTCGATCGACGTCATGGACGGCGTCGGCTCGGCGATTCGGGTCGACACCCGCGGCCGCGAGGTGATGCGGATCCTGCCGCGCGTCAATGAGGCGGTGAACGAGGAGTGGATTTCCGACAAGACCCGGCACGTCGTCGACGGCCTGCGCACGCAGCGGCTTGACCGTCCCTACATCCGGGAGAATGGCCAGCTCCGCGCCGCCACCTGGCCGGAGGCATTTGCGGCAATCGCGGCCAAGGTCGGCCGCATCGACGGCAAGCGGATCGGCGCCATCGCGGGCGATCTTGCCGCGGTCGAGGAAATGTTTGCGCTGAAGGAATTGCTGGCGAAGTTCGGCTCGGCCAATCTCGCGACCCAGAACGGCGACGCCTTCGACCCCAGGAGCGGGCGTGCCTCCTATATTTTCAACCCGACCATCGCCGGCATCGAACAGGCCGATGCGCTTCTGATCGTGGGCTCGAACCCGCGGAAGGAAGCCGCCATTCTCAACGCGCGGATCCGCAAGCGGTGGCGCAGCGGCCAACTCAAAATCGCCGTGGTCGGCGCCAAGGCCGACCTCACTTACACCTATGATTATGTCGGCGCGGGCACGGACTCGCTCAGCGATCTCGCCGCCGGCAAGCATGCTTTCGCGAGCGTGCTCAAGGCTGCCAAAAATCCGATCGTGCTGGTCGGCGCCGGCGCGATCTCGCGGCAGGACGGCGCCGCGGTGCTGGCGCTGGCTGCCAAGCTCGCGGCGGATGTCGGAGCAGTCAAGGACGGCTGGAACGGTTTCGCCGTGCTGCACGATACCGCCTCGCGCGTCGGCGCGCTCGATATCGGCTTTGCGGCGGGGGCGGGCGGTCTGAATGCGGCCCAGATGACGACCTTCGGCACGCTTGACGTGCTGTTTCTGCTCGGCGCCGACGAGATCAAGGCGCCGGACGGGACGTTTGTGGTCTATGTCGGCACCCATGGCGACCGTGGCGCGCATCGCGCCGACGTCATCCTGCCGGGCGCGGCCTATACCGAAAAGCAGGGGCTCTACGTTAACACTGAAGGCCGGGTCCAGATGGCCAACCGGGCGGCGTTTCCGCCGGGCGAGGCACGCGAGGACTGGGCGATCATCCGCGCGCTGTCGGACGTTCTAGCCAAGAAGCTACCGTTCGATTCGCTCGGTGCGCTGCGTCAGGCGATCTTCAAGGCCGTGCCGCATCTGATGCGTGTCGACCAGATCGAAGCCGGCAATGCCGCCGACCTGAAAGCGCTGGCGGGCAAGGGCGGCAAGGTCGAGAAGGCGCCGTTCAAGACCACCGTTGAGGATTACTACCTGACCAACCCGATCGCGCGCGCGTCGGCTGTCATGGCGGAATGCTCCCGCCTGGCTTCCGGGCACATGCTGACCGCCGCAGAGTGAGCGTGAAGTGATGGCTGAATTCTGGACCAGTACATTGTGGCCGCTGATCATCATGATCGCCGAGAGCCTGTTGCTGCTCGTGGTGCTGTTGGTCGCGATCGCCTACATCCTGTTGGCCGACCGCAAGATCTGGGCGGCTGTGCAAATCCGTCGCGGACCCAACGTGGTCGGGCCGTTCGGCCTGTTCCAGTCGTTCGCCGACCTCCTGAAGTTCGTGCTGAAGGAGCCGATCATTCCCGCCGGCTCCAACAAGGGCGTGTTCCTGCTGGCGCCGCTGGTGTCGTGCGTGCTGGCGCTCGCCGCCTGGGCCGTGATCCCGATGAATCTCGGCTGGGTGATCGCCGACATCAATGTCGGCATACTCTACATCTTCGCGATCTCGTCGCTGTCGATCTACGGCATCATCATGGCCGGGTGGTCGTCGAACTCGAAGTACCCGTTCCTGGCGGCGCTCCGCTCGGCGGCGCAGATGGTGAGTTACGAGGTCTCGATCGGCTTCGTCATTATCACCGTGCTGCTCTGCGCCGGATCGCTGAACCTGTCGGCCGTGGTCGAGGCGCAGAATTCGAAGTGGGGCATACTCGGCTGGTACTGGCTGCCGCTGTTCCCGATGTTCGTGGTGTTCTATGTCTCGGCGCTGGCTGAGACCAACCGACCGCCGTTCGATCTGGTGGAAGCCGAATCCGAGTTGGTGGCGGGTTTCATGGTCGAGTACGGCTCCACGCCCTACTTGCTGTTCATGCTCGGCGAATACGTCGCAATCACCACCATGTGCGCGATGGCCACGATCATGTTCCTGGGCGGCTGGCTGTCGCCGATCCCCTATGCGCCGTTCACCTGGGTGCCCGGGGTGATCTGGTTCGTGCTCAAGCTATTTTTCATGTTCTTCCTGTTTGCGATGGCGAAGGCGATCGTGCCGCGCTACCGCTACGATCAATTGATGCGGCTTGGCTGGAAGGTGTTCTTGCCGCTGTCGCTGGCGATGGTGGTGGTCGTCGCCAGTGTGCTGCACTTCGCGGGGCTTGCGCCGAAATGAGGTCGCTATGAGTGTCAACATCAACGCCACAGCCCGTTCGCTGCTGCTGTCCGAATTCGTGTCGGCGTTCTTCCTCGCCATGCGCTATTTCTTCAAGCCGAAGCCGACGCTGAACTATCCGTTCGAGAAGGGGCCGATCTCGCCGCGCTTCCGCGGTGAGCATGCTCTGCGTCGTTACCCGAACGGCGAAGAGCGCTGCATCGCCTGCAAGCTGTGCGAGGCGATTTGCCCGGCCCAGGCGATCACCATCGAGGCCGGCCCGCGCCGCAATGACGGCACCCGCCGCACCGTGCGTTACGACATCGACATGGTGAAATGCATCTATTGCGGCCTGTGCCAGGAAGCCTGTCCGGTCGATGCTATCGTCGAGGGACCGAATTTCGAATTCGCGACCGAGACCCGCGAGGAACTCTATTATGACAAGGCGAAACTTCTCGCCAATGGCGACCGTTGGGAGCGCGAGATTGCAAAATCGATCGAACTCGACGCGCCGTACCGGTGAGGTGAGGGCATGACCGTACGCCACATCTCCACGTCATTCCGGGGCGCGCGAAGCGCGAACCCGGAATCTCGAGATTCCGGGTCTGGTCCTTCGGATCATCCCGGAATGACGGAAGGAACATTCGCATGATCCTTCCCGCACTGTTCTTCTATCTGTTCGCTGCCGTTTGCGTCGCGTCCGCCGTGATGGTGATCGTGTCGCGCAATCCCGTGCATTCGGTGCTGTATCTGATCCTGGCTTTCGTCAACGCCTCCGGCTTGTTCGTGCTGATGGGGGCCGAATTCCTCGCCATGATTCTGATCGTGGTCTATGTCGGCGCGGTCGCGGTGCTGTTCCTGTTCGTGATCATGATGCTCGACGTCGATTTCGTCGAACTGCGCGAAGGCTTTAGCCAGTACCTGCCGATCGGTCTGGTGATCGGCGGTATCTTCCTTGCGGAACTGCTGTTGGTCGCCGGCGGATGGGTGATCAACCCCGGCATCGCCAAATCGATTACCGCGGCGATTCCGGCCAATGTCAGCAACACCGAGGCGCTCGGCCTCGTGCTCTATACCAAGTACATTCACTACTTCCAGCTCGCGGGCATGGTGCTGCTGGTCGCCATGATCGGCGCCATCGTGCTGACGCTGCGCCACAAGGCCAGCGTCAAGCGGCAGGATATCAATGTGCAGAACGCGCGGACGCCCGAATTGGCGATGCGCGTGCGCAAGGTGGCGTCGGGGCAGGGCCTGCAGGACGTCGACGCGCCGGAGTGGGTACAATGACCATCGGTCTCGGACATTACCTCGCGGTCGGGGCAATTCTGTTCACGGTCGGAATTCTCGGCATCTTCCTCAACCGCAAGAACATCATCGTCATCCTGATGTCGATCGAACTGATCCTGTTGGCGGTGAATATCAACCTAGTGGCGTTTTCGACGTTCCTCGGCGATATCGTCGGCCAAGTGTTCGCACTGCTCGTGCTCACGGTCGCCGCGGCGGAAGCGGCGATCGGCCTTGCCGTGCTGGTGGTGTATTTCCGCAACCGCGGTTCGATCGCGGTTGAAGACGTCAATCTGATGAAGGGTTAGCGCGTCAAATGATCCAGGCAATCGTCTTCCTGCCGTTGATCGGCGCGCTGCTTGCGGGCCTGATCGCGATATTCGGTGCGCATGGGCGCAACCCGAGCGGCGATACCGTCGAGCATCATGGCGATGCACACGGTGCCGATGCGCACACCTCGGACGCCCATGATGCTCATGCCGCCGACGCTCACGGCCACGACGACCATCACGCGGTCGAGCCGCCCGCTGCGGGATCGCGCGCGGCTGAACTGATCACCACCGGCCTGTTGCTGGTCGCGGCGGCGCTGTCCTGGTTTACGTTCGTCGACGTCGGTTTCCTGCATCACGACGTGCGGATCGTGCTGTTTCCCTGGATCACTTCGGGCGATCTGCAGGTCGCCTGGTCGCTACGGGTCGACACCCTGACTGCCGTGATGCTGGTGGTGGTCACCACGGTGTCGTCGCTCGTGCATGTTTATTCGATCGGCTACATGGACGAGGATCCGAACCGGCCGCGGTTCTTCGCTTATCTGTCGCTGTTCACCTTCGCCATGCTGATGCTGGTGACCTCGGACAATCTGGTGCAGCTGTTCTTCGGCTGGGAAGGGGTGGGCCTTGCGAGCTACCTGCTGATTGGGTTCTGGTATCAGAAGCCGTCGGCCAATGCGGCGGCGATCAAGGCCTTCGTGGTCAACCGGGTCGGTGACTTCGGATTCGCGCTCGGCATTTTCTCGGTCTTCATGCTGATCGGCTCGATTGATTTCGACACCATCTTCGGAAGCGCGCCGGGCCTGACCGGCAAGACGATCGATTTCCTGGGCTGGCATGTCGACGCGCTGACACTGACCTGCGTGCTGCTGTTCATGGGGGCGATGGGTAAATCGGCCCAGTTCCTGCTGCACACCTGGTTGCCGGACGCCATGGAAGGCCCGACGCCGGTGTCGGCCCTCATTCACGCCGCGACCATGGTCACTGCCGGCGTCTTCATGGTGGCGCGGCTGTCGCCGTTGTTTGAGCTCGCGCCCAATGCACAGACGGTGGTGATGTTCTTCGGCGCTACCACGGCGTTTTTCGCCGCGACCATCGGCCTCGTGCAAAATGACATCAAGCGCATCGTGGCGTATTCGACCTGTTCGCAGCTCGGCTACATGTTCGTGGCGATGGGGGCGGGGGCTTACTCCGTCGGCATGTTCCATCTGTTCACGCATGCCTTCTTCAAGGCGCTGCTGTTCTTAGGCTCAGGCTCGGTGATCTACGCGATGCATCACGAGCAGGACATCCGCAACATGGGCGGGCTGAAGGACAAGATACCCTACACCTACACCGTGATGGTGATCGGCACCCTGGCTCTGACAGGCTTTCCGCTCACCGCCGGCTATTTCTCCAAGGACGCGATCATCGAATCCGCGTTCGTTTCGAGCAATCCGCTGGCGTTCTATGGCTACGCCATGACGGTGATCGCGGCGGGACTGACCTCGTTCTATTCCTGGCGCTTGATCTTCAAGACCTTCCACGGCGAGCCGCACGACAAGAAGCACTACGATGCGGCGCATGAGAGCCCGCTGTGGATGCTGGTTCCGATCGGCGTTCTTGCCGCCGGATCGATCCTCGCGGGCTATCCGTTCAAGGAGCTGTTCGCGGGCCACGGCGTCGAGGAGTTCTTCGGCAACTCGCTGAAGATGCATCCGCACATTATCGAAGAGATGGAAACGATCCCGGAATGGATCGCAATGCTTCCGACGGTGATGATGGTGTTGGGCTTCCTGGTGGCGTGGCTGTTCTATATCCGTCGGCCCTACATCCCCGTCCAGCTCGCCCGCGAGCATCGGATGCTCTACAGGTTCCTGCTGAACAAATGGTATTTTGACGAGCTGTACGATCTGATCTTCGTCCGCCCGACGAAATGGCTTGGTCGCTTCCTGTGGAAGTTCGGCGATGGTTACGTCATCGATGGTTTCGGACCCGACGGCATCTCGGCGCGGGTACTTGACGTCACCCGCAATGTGGTGCGGCTGCAGACCGGTTATCTCTATCACTATGCGTTCGCGATGCTGATCGGCGTTGCGGGATTGATCACCTGGTTCATGTTCGGCGTGGGAGGCCAGTAATGACAACCTGGCCCATTCTCTCGGTCGTCACCTTCCTGCCGGCGGTTGGCGCGCTTCTGGTTTACCTGCTGGCGCGCGGCAACGACGAGGCGGCCGCGCGCAACGCCCGCTGGATCGCACTGTGGACCACGGTCGTTACCTTCGCCGTTTCGCTGATCCTGGTGATGCGTTTCGATCCTGCGCAGGCGGATTTCCAGTTCGTCGAAAAGGCGCCGTGGCTCGCTAACGCCATCACCTATCACATGGGCGTCGACGGCATTTCGCTGCCGTTCGTCATCCTGACAACCGCCGTGCTGCCGTTCTGCATCGTCGCGAGCTGGAAATCGGTGACGATGCGGGTGCGCGAATACATGATGGCGTTTCTGCTTCTGGAAACGCTGATGGTCGGCACGTTCTGCTCGCTCGACCTGGTGCTGTTCTATCTATTCTTCGAAGGCGGCCTGATCCCGATGTTCCTGATCATCGGGGTATGGGGCGGTCCGCGCCGGGTCTATGCCAGCTTCAAGTTCTTCCTCTACACGTTCCTCGGCTCGGTCCTGATGCTGCTGGCGATCATGGCGCTGTACTGGAACGCCGGCACTACCGACATTCCGACGCTGATGCATACGGCGGTGCCGCGCAGCCTGCAGACCTGGGCGTGGCTGGCTTTCTTTGCTTCGTTCGCGGTGAAGATGCCGATGTGGCCGGTGCACACCTGGTTGCCGGATGCGCACGTCGAAGCGCCTACGGCAGGCTCGGTGATCCTCGCGGCGATCCTGCTGAAAATGGGCGGCTACGGCTTCCTGCGGTTCTCGCTGCCGATGTTCCCGTTGGCTTCGCACGACTTCGCACCGCTGATCTTCTCGCTGTCCGCCATCGCCATCATCTACACCTCGCTGGTGGCGCTGATGCAGGAGGACATGAAGAAGCTGATTGCCTATTCGTCCGTCGCCCATATGGGCTTCGTCACCATGGGCATCTTCGCGGGCACCATCCAGGGCGTCGCGGGCGGCGTGTTCCAGATGATCTCGCACGGTATCGTCTCGGGCGCGCTGTTCCTCTGCGTCGGCGTCGTCTACGACCGCATGCACACCCGTGAGATCGCCGCCTATGGCGGATTGGTCAACCGCATGCCGCTTTATGCGCTGGTGTTCATGGTGTTCACCATGGCCAATGTCGGCTTGCCCGGCACGTCAGGTTTCGTCGGCGAGTTCATGACGCTGATCGGGACATTCAAAGTGTCGCTGCCCACGGCGTTCTTCGCCACCACCGGCGTGATCCTGTCGGCGGCCTACGCGTTGTGGCTCTATCGGAAAGTGGTGTTCGGCGCGCTGGTGAAGCCGTCGCTAGCCACCATCAAGGATCTCACCGCGCGTGAATGTTTGACGCTGCTGCCGCTGGTCGTGCTCACCATCCTGTTCGGCGTTTATCCGAAGCCGGTGCTGGATATGTCGGCGGCCTCTGTGCAGCAACTCGTTACCAATTACAGCCACGCGCTGACGACGCAGGCCGCCGCGTTGTTGCCGTGAAAAGCCAAAGCGTTTTCGAGCGAAGTGGAAATCGGTTCGCGTGAAGAATGCGCGTTAAGTTAAGAGGAGAGAGGCTCGGTTCTGAATTAAGAACCGGGCGCTCGGTTAGGACGAGGCTATGAGCTTTCAGACTGCAGGTTATCAGTTGCTGCCCGTGCTGCCGGAATTGGTGCTGGCCGTCGGCGCCATGGTGTTGCTGATGCTCGGGGCCTTTCGCGGCCAGCAGACCACGGGGCTGGTCACCAGCCTTGCGGTTTGCCTGCTGGTGCTTACGGGAGCGCTTGAACTGCTGTGGCTACCGGCTGGAAAACTCACGACTTTCGGCGGCAGCTTCATTGTCGATGACTTCGCCCGGTATCTCAAGGTTCTGGCGCTAATCGGCTCAGCCGCCACGCTAATTCTGTCGGCGGAGTTTCTGGCCGATCCGTCCCGGCGCATCTTCGAGTATTCCATTCTGGTGCTGCTCTCCACGCTCGGCATGATGGTCCTGATCTCGGCCGGCGACCTGATCGTGCTCTATCTCGGGCTCGAGCTGATGAGCCTTGCGCTTTACGTCGTGGCGGCGAGCAACCGCGACAATGCAAAATCGACCGAAGCCGGCTTGAAGTATTTCGTGCTCGGCGCGCTGTCGTCGGGCATGCTGCTGTATGGCGCGTCGCTGATCTATGGCTTCACCGGCACTGTCAGCTTCGCCGGCATCGCAGCCGCCGTGAAGACCGGCAGCATCGGGATCGTGTTTGGTTTGGTGTTCCTGCTCGCCGGGCTCTGCTTCAAGGTTTCGGCTGTGCCGTTCCACATGTGGACGCCCGACGTCTATGAGGGCGCGCCGACTCCGGTGACGGCGTTCTTTGCCTCGGCGCCCAAGGTTGCTGCGCTCGCGGTGTTCACCCGGGTGGCGCTGACCGCATTTCCCGGCATCGTTCCTGAATGGCAACAGATCGTGGTGTTCGTCGCGATTGCCTCGATGGCGCTGGGATCGTTCGCCGCCATCGGACAGAAGAACATCAAGCGACTGATGGCCTATTCCTCGATCGGTCATATGGGTTTTGCGCTGGTCGGGCTTGCCGCGGGCACGGCCGAAGGCGCGCAGGGCGTGCTGGTCTATATCGCGATCTATGTGGCGATGACGCTCGGCAGCTTTGCGGTGATCCTGACCATGAAGCGCAACGGCCAGCACGTCGAGAACATCAGCGACTTCGCGGGCCTGTCGCGCACCAATCCGCTGCTGGCGTTCTTCTTTGCGATGCTGCTGTTTTCGCTGGCGGGCGTTCCGCCGCTGGCGGGCTTCTTCGGCAAGTTTTATGTATTCGTCGCGGCCATCAAGTCCGGCCTGTTTGCGCTGGCCGTGATCGGCGTTCTCACCAGCGTGGTCGGCGCGTTTTACTATCTCTCGATCGTCAAGGTGATGTATTTCGACGAGCCGCTCACCAAACTCGATCCGATGCGCCTGGAACTGCGCACCGTGCTGGCCGTCGCGGGCCTCTTCAACCTGTTCTTCTTCGTCTATCCGGGGCCGCTGGTGAGCGCGGCGACGGTGGCGGCGAAATCGCTGTTCTAGTGGCATTCGCACTCGGTCCGCGATCCCTATCGGCGGGCTACCAACTCGCGGCGTTCGACAGCATCGGCTCGACCAACGCAGAAGCCTTGTCGCGGGCGCGCGCCGGCGAGTGCGGACCGATCTGGTTCGTGACATCGGAGCAGACGGCAGGTCACGGGCGGCGCAATCGTCCCTGGATCGCGCCGCGTGGCAACCTCGCCAGCAGCATTCTGGAGGTGACCGAGGTATCGCCAGCCGTTGCGGCGACGCTGGGCTTCGCTGCGGGACTTGCGCTTGAACAAGCGTTGCAAAAGGTAAGCGTCGAAGCCTCGCTGAGGTCGGCGGGATCGGATCAATTGAAGTTCTCGCTCAAATGGCCGAACGACCTTCTGTCGGGGCGGCACAAGCTTGCCGGCATCCTGCTGGAAGCCGAGGCGATGGCCGATCGTCGGCTGGCCGTGGTGGTCGGCATCGGCACCAACGTCGTTGCCGCGCCTGAGGGCACGCCGACGCCGGCAACGTGCCTGTCAGCGCTTGGTGTCCAGATCGGCGCCGAGGAATTGTTTGCGGTGCTATCGGACAGCTGGGCCGAATTCCGCGGCATCTGGGATGACGGTCGCGGTTTTGGCGAGATCCGGCAGCGCTGGCTCGAACGCGCGGCCGGCCTTGGGCAGCCGGTCGCGATCCAGACTGGTGGTGCAACCCTGGACGGGATATTCGATACCCTGGATGAACAGGGTTGCCTGATTGTGAGGACGTCCGATGGCCGGCGCGTGTCGATCGCCGCCGGCGACGTCTATTTCGGATCAGCAGCCACGGTAGGATCAGCTTGATGGCGCGGCCGGATGAATTGACCTTTGCACCGCTCGGCGGCGTCGGCGAGATCGGCATGAACCTGTCGATCTATGGCTTCGGCAACCGGCATCAGCGCTCGTGGCTCGCGGTCGACCTCGGGGTGTCCTTCGGCGACGAGGAGCATCTGCCTGGTATCGACCTCATCATGCCCGACATCAGCTTTCTCGAAAAAGAGCGCAAGAATCTGGTCGGCTTGGTGCTGACCCATGCCCATGAAGACCATTTCGGCGCCATCATCGATCTGTGGCCGAAGCTGCAATGCCCGATCTACGCGACCAAATTCAGCGCCGCCTTGTTCGAGGCCAAATGCGCCGCCGAACGTAACCCGCCCGAGATTCCGGTCACGGTCGTGCCGTCGGGCGGTCGCATTGATCTCGGTCCGTTCAGCGTCGAATTCATTCCGGTCGCGCATTCGATTCCCGAATCGCATGCGCTCGCGATCCGCACCTCCGCTGGCACGGTGCTGCACACCGGCGACTGGAAGATCGATCCGACGCCGCTCACGGGTCTGCCGACCGACGAGCGGCGGTTGCGTGAAATCGGCGATGAGGGCGTGCTGGCGCTGATCGGCGATTCCACCAATGCCGTGCGGGAAGGGCGCTCGCCATCGGAGACGGAGGTCGCCAGGAACATCGCCGAACTGGTGAAGGCCGCGAAAGGCCGAGTCGCCGTGACCACCTTTGCCTCCAACGTCGCCCGGCTGCGCGCGGTCGCGGACGCCGCGCGCCTCGCCGGCCGCGAAGTGGTGGTGGTCGGGCGCGCCATGGAGCGCGTGGTGCAGGTCGCGCGCGAAACCGGCCATCTCGACGGGGTGCAAAGTTTCCGCGGCGCCGACCTTTACGGTCATCTTCCGCCCGACAAGGTGGTGGCGCTCTGCACCGGCAGCCAAGGCGAGCCGCGTGCGGCGCTGGCGCGCATCGCCAACGACGATCATCCGGATGTGACGCTGAACAAGGGCGACTGCGTGATCTTTTCCTCGCGCACCATCCCGGGCAACGAGAAGGCGGTTGGCGGCATCATCAACGGCCTGATTTCCCTCGGCATCGAAGTCATCACCGACCGCACCCATCTCGTGCACGTCTCAGGCCATCCGCGCCGCGACGAGCTCCGTGACATGATCTCCTGGGTGCGCCCGCAACTGCTGATTCCCGTGCATGGCGAGGCGCTGCATCTGTTGGAGCACGCCAGGCTGGCGCGATCAGCAGGCGTGCCCAAGGTGATGATCTGCCGCAACGGCGATCTGGTCAGGCTTGGGCCGGGCGATCCTGCGGTGATCGAAGAACTGCCCGCAGGGAGGCTCTACAAGGACGGTGCGATTCTCGAGGACTCGAAATCGCGGGCCGTTGTCGAGCGGCGCAGGATGGCCTTTGCCGGCTGTGCCTTCGTGGCGATCGCGGTGACCGAAAAGGGCGAACTGGCCGACGACCCCGAGGTTGATCTCGTCGGCATACCCGAGAAGAATACCGCCGGAGAGATCATCGACGAGATCGTGTTCGACGTCGTCGTCTCGACCGTCGAGGGTCTGCCGCGGGCCCGGCGGCGCGATCCAGACGCGACGGCAGAATTGGTGCGCCGCGCGGTGCGGGCCACGATCAACGAGCAGTGGGGCAAGAAACCCTTGTGTTACGTCCACGTCCTGATGATCTAGGGCGTGTTATAAATGTGGGGCATTCGTGGGATGCCCCGAGACTGGAGGCGTACATGCTGGGCCGGCTCAATCATGTGGCGATCGCGGTCAAAGATGCCGAGAAGGCCGCCAAAATCTATGGTGCCGCGTTCGGCGCCGACATCTCCGCAGCGCTGCCGCTGCCGGAGCATGGCGTCATCACCGTGTTCGTCACGCTACCCAATACCAAGATCGAATTCATTCAGCCGCTCGGCGAAAACTCACCGATCGCCAAGTTTCTCGACCGTAACGCCGATGGTGGCATTCACCACATTTGTTACGATGTACCCGACATCATCGCGACGCGTGACACTTTGATCAAGGAGGGTGCGCGGGTGCTCGGCGATGGCGTGCCGCGGATCGGCGCCCACGGCAAGCCGGTACTGTTCCTGCACCCCAAGGATTTTTCCGGAGCGCTCGTCGAAATCGAACAGGCCTGAAGCCGCATGGTCTATACCATCTCCACTGCGTTTGCGATCTACTTCGTCATATGGTGGATCGCGCTATTTCTGACGCTGCCGTTCGGCGTGCGAAGCCAGCACGAAGACGGCGAGGGCGTTCCCGGCAGCGAGCCCGGCGCCCCGGTCGCGAGCCAGATGGGCCTCAAGCTGATCTGGACCACGGTGATCGCTACGGTCATTTTCGCTGCCGCGTGGTGGGCCTACGCCGCCGGGTATCTTAATGTCGACCGGCTCTCCCGTTTGATGGGGTTTCCGTTCTGATCGCTGTGTGAGTTTGAGTTGGGGAAATGAAATGACGTTTCAGAGGACGGTGATCGGGTTGTTGGTCCTGATCGTCATCGGGCTTGCCGGGGCTTTCTACATTGAGTGGAAAATGTCGGTCCAACTGCGGACCGTGAAGGCCTTTGTCGAAGGTCAAGTATTCGCGGACGCCGTGGCGGCCTGCGAGAAGGCCGCGAGTTCGACGCCGTTCAATTGGAATACCGGGACCAATACCTCCATCGTCGGATTGAATTCGGTGAAGCTCGACAAGTACTCGGTCGTAGCTAATTACACGCTGGTCGCAGACGGCGTCTATTGCGACTATGACCCGATCAAGAAGAAAGCCGACATCGGTTCGAGTTTCCTCGAGCGGGATTGATAGATCCGGATCCCTTAATTACCCGTCGCTTTGGGCGATGATGCTTTCGATCTCCGCCAGCAACCGTCGCCATGCCTCTTCCATCTCGGGCGACCAATCGGAGCCGAGGACTTCGCGCACCGTGGCTGCGATCACCCCGAAAAATTCGCCGAACAATTCGCGCGGCGTCCCGTAGGCGTCGTGCGAGGACAGCTCGCAACTGATCATGCGGAAAGGGCCGCTGCGGTCGCCGGCAAGGTCCAGCATGGCTTCGATAGTCAGCGCCAGCATCGAACCCTTCACGAGTTCGCTTCCCTGGCTTCGGAACATCGTCTCGGCTTCGGGGTGTTGTCGAAACAGACGTCGATAGACCATCGGCGTCAGATCATCGCAACGCGCGGCGGCGAGTTCGATGCTGCGTTCGATCGGATTGGGCGATGTCACTATTGAACTCTGCTCGTCATCGCTGGCGATAGCGAGCCGATCCAGGGCCGCAAGGGCGAACTTCGTCGCAACTCCTCGCCATCACGAGTAAGTTGTTCTTCACAACGTCGTGGAAAAAAATGAGCAGGGCACCGAGCCCTGCTCCAAAAATTGTGTCGACCCTATTTCCCCGAAAATTTGGATTTGATCTTGTTAGACGGGGCGACGCTGCTTGTGCGCGTCAGGGCTCCTCCCGAGACTTGGACCACCAGACTTCAACCTCTCGGTTAGTCTGAGTGTGCATTGGTAGACTATCTTTTTTGGCTTGTCATCAATTTCAGCAACGATTGTTCAAAATTCCAGCATTTTACGAAATGATTGCCATTTGGTCTCTCCGCGTCACATCCGATCCGCGCAACAGCCCTCCCGGTACAGAAGTAGGGCGCACCGGAAAACGGTTGCGTACGACGTGGTCGATGACGAAAGGTCATTTCAAACAGACCATCAGACTGTCGCTGGGAACCCGGTCTCGACTTCCGACTCTCGGAATGATTAGGTAACGGGTCGAAAAAGGTGGTTTTGATTGATGCGGCGACGGTTAGGATATCTTCCGATCGTCCTGGTGGCCTTGGCGGTGCAGATTTTGGCACCGATTGCTGCGTGTTGGGCGGCAGGCGTCGCCGGTTCCAATCCGCTGCGTGCGGCCGTCATCTGTCGCAACGATGCGGCTAAGGCCAGCAGTCCGGTCGATCGGACCGGCGGACACGCCGCGTATGACGGTGCATGCGCGCTCTGTTGCGCGGCTCATGCCGGCGTTTCGTTCGATACGCCGCATACTGTGGTCGCGATGTCCTACCGGCAGCCGTTGCCGGTGGTTTGGCGCGAGATGGCGCCGGGATCGTTCGCCTCCCGGGCCGGTTTGCCCGCGCAAGCCCGCGCCCCACCGTCGATTTCCTGAGTTTGCAAAGACCTCTGATCGGAGCGGCCTCGGCCGCATCCTATAACGCTGTTGGGCAGGCTGGCCTCAGCGCCCGAATTGCGATTTTTAGTTAGTTCGCCGTCACGCCGTCGGTGGCATGGGTGCCGTGGCCCTGCAGATCGGCTGGATGGTGCCGGTAACTCTGGCAAATGAAAATAGACGTACTCAGCTTAGACCGGGCCGATAAGGAATAACCGATGAAACCAAACATACGAACGCTCGTTTCCGCCGTTTTCCTGGCAGCGCTGGCGGCTGCGCCTGCGCAAGCGCAGGAGGTCAGGGCAGGCGATCTCTCGATCACGCAAGCCTGGAGCCGGGCTACTCCCGGGGGAGCGAAAATCGGCGTTGGATATCTGACGATCGAGAACAAGGGTTCGACGCCGGATCGTCTGACGAGTGCGTCGGCTGAGATCGCCGGCAAAGTCGAGGTTCACGAGATGGCCATGCATAACGGCGTGATGACGATGCGTCCGCTCGACAAGGGGCTCGACATCGATCCCGGCAAGACCGTGAAGCTGGCGCCCGGCGGATCGCATCTGATGCTGGTCGATCTGAAGAACCCGCTCAAACAGGGCGATAAGGTGCCGCTCACGCTCGAATTCGAAAAAGCGGGCAAGGTGAATTTGTCGCTCGACGTGCAGGGCATCGGTGCGCAAGCACCCGCCGCATCGGGTAGCCCGGACGTCAAGAAGTGAGCCGGCCGATCTCCAACTTCCAGAATATCACGTTGGAAGATGGACTGGATGGGCCGGCGCCTTAATTATCCTTAAGGTTTTTATGCCCCCTGACGGGCCTCGTGACCTGCTCGCGCCTTATTCGCGCCGTCAAAGTGACCTGCAAAAAAGGGCCGGAAATCCGCTGTTTTAGCGGCTTTCGCGGCTGCCGCCCTTGTGTTTTCCCACTTGATCCGGTTTCACTGCTGGCTTCCCGTGTCCCACCGATTCTTTGAGTTTGCTCATGCGATTATCGCGGTTTTTCCTGCCCATCCTGAAAGAAAATCCGAAGGAAGCCGAGATTGTGTCGCATCGCCTGATGCTGCGCGCGGGCATGATACGGCAGGAAGCGGCTGGCATTTATGCCTGGCTGCCGCTGGGTCTGCGGGTGCTGAAAAAGATCGAGCAGATCGTGCGCGAGGAGCAGAACCGCGCCGGCGCGCTGGAACTGTTGATGCCGACGCTGCAACTGGCAGACCTCTGGCGGGAGAGCGGCCGCTACGACGCCTATGGTCCGGAAATGCTGCGGATCACCGACCGGCACAAGCGCGAATTGCTTTACGGGCCGACCAACGAGGAAATGATCACGGAGATTTTCCGTGCATACGTGAAATCGTACAAAAGCCTGCCGCTCAATCTCTACCATATTCAGTGGAAATTCCGTGACGAGCAGCGCCCGCGCTTCGGCGTTATGCGCGGCCGCGAGTTCCTGATGAAGGACGCCTATTCGTTCGACATCGACGAGGCGGCGGCACGACGGTCTTATAACCGGATGTTCGTCGCTTACTTGCGGACCTTCGCGCGGATGGGATTGAAAGCCATCCCGATGCGCGCGGAGACCGGCCCGATCGGCGGCGATCTCAGTCACGAATTCATCGTGCTGGCGGAGACCGGCGAGTCCGCGGTGTATTGCGATAGCGACGTGCTCAACCTGCCGGTGCCCGGCGAAGACGTCGACTATGACGGCGATCTGACCCCGATTATCAAGCAGTGGACCTCAGTCTATGCCGCGACCGAAGACGTCCACGAGGCCGCTCGCTTTGACAAGGAAGTGCCCGCGGAGAAGAGGGTGCATACCCGGGGCATCGAGGTCGGGCAGATCTTTTACTTCGGCACCAAATATTCGGACACGATGAAAGCCATGGTGGCGGGCGCCGATGGCGCCGAAGTCGCCATTCACGGCGGCTCCTACGGCGTAGGCGTGTCGCGGCTGGTCGGCGCGATCATCGAGGCCTGCCATGACGATGCCGGCATCAAATGGCCGGAGGCGGTGGCGCCGTTCAGAGCTGCGATCTTGAACTTGAAGCAAGGCTCCGAAGATACGGATGCCGCATGCGAAAAGCTCTACCGCGAGCTCTCGGCCAAAGGCGTCGATGTTCTGTATGACGACACCGACCAGCGCGCCGGCGCCAAGTTTGCCGCCGCCGATCTGATCGGCATTCCCTGGCAGATCCTGGTCGGCCCCAAGGGCCTTGCCGAAGGCAAGGTCGAACTCAAGCGGCGCAGCGACGGGACACGCGAGAATGTGAGCCCGGCGGACGTGCTGGCGCGGCTCAGCGCGTGATCAATTATCCACCGCTGCACCCAGCGACCGGCCTTGGCGCCACAACTAGCCCGAATCGTGCGAAAATCGACCTATGGATGAACCCATGAGCGAGACAGTTCGGACCCCACCTTTTGCGCCATTCGAATGGCTGCTGTCGGGACGGTATCTGCGTGCGCGCCGCAAGGAAGGCTTCATCTCCGTCATCGCCGGCTTCTCCTTTTTGGGCATCATGCTCGGCGTCGCCACGCTGATCATCGTGATGGCGGTCATGAACGGTTTCCGCAAGGAACTGCTCGACAAGATTCTCGGCCTCAACGGCCATCTCCTGGTGCAGCCGCTGGAATCGCCGCTAACCGACTGGAAGGATGTGGCCGACCGTATCAGCCAGGTTCAGGGCATCCGGCTCGCCGCCCCGGTGGTCGACGGCCAGGGGCTGGGATCCTCGCCGTTCAACGCAGCCGGCGTGTTCATTCGCGGCATTCGTGCCGACGACCTCAATAACCTGACGTCGATCGCCAAAAATATCAAACAGGGTACGCTCGAGGGCTTCGATGACGGGCAGGGCGTCGCAATCGGCCGCAGGCTCGCCGATCAATTGTCGCTGCATGCCGGCGACAGCATCACGCTGGTTTCGCCAAAGGGGGCGGTGACCCCGATGGGCACGACACCGCGCATCAAGCCCTATAAGATCACCGCGGTGTTCGAGATCGGCATGTCGGAATACGATTCCAGTTTCGTGTTCATGCCGCTGTCGGAAGCGCAGGCCTACTTCAATCGCAATAATGACGTCACTGCGATCGAGGTGTTCACCGACAATCCCGACAGGATCGATGCTTTCCGAAAATCCGTCACCGAAGCCGCCGGACGGCCGGTGTTTCTGGTGGACTGGCGGCAGCGCAACGCCACCTTCTTCAACGCGTTGCAGGTCGAGCGCAATGTGATGTTCCTGATCCTCACCATGATCGTGCTGGTCGCGGCGCTGAACATCGTGTCGGGGCTGATCATGCTGGTGAAGGACAAGGGTAGCGATATCGCGATTCTGCGCACCATGGGTGCCTCGCAGGGATCGATCATGCGGGTGTTCCTGATCACCGGCGCCTCGATCGGCGTAGTCGGCACGCTGACCGGCTTTCTGGTCGGCATGGTTGTTTGCCTGAACATTGAATCGATCCGGCAATTCCTGTCCTGGCTGACCAACACCGAACTGTTCTCGCCCGAGCTTTATTTCCTCTCCAAGCTGCCGGCCGAGATCGATTTCGGCGAGACAAGCGCGGTTGTGATCATGGCCCTGACGCTGTCTTTCCTGGCGACGCTGTATCCGTCATGGCGGGCGGCCCGGCTCGATCCCGTCGATGCGCTCCGGTACGAGTGAGGACCTGATGGCGCAGGAGGCGAAAGATGTACCGGTCGTTTATCTCCATGAGATCAAGCGCCAGTACATGCAAGGTGAGAGCACGCTGACCATCCTCGACGGCGCCAAGCTTGCGCTGTGGGCAGGCCAGTCGGTGGCGCTGGTGGCGCCGTCGGGCGCAGGCAAATCGACGCTGCTGCATATCGCGGGCCTGCTCGAAAGCCCCGACGATGGCGAGGTGTATGTCGGAGGTACCGCGACCTCGGGCTTGTCCGATGTCGAGCGGACCCAGATCCGCCGCACCGATATCGGGTTCGTCTATCAGTCGCACCGGCTGCTGCCGGAATTCTCCGCGCTCGAAAACGTCATGCTGCCGCAGATGATTCGCGGCCTTAAACGCTCCGAGACCATCAAGCGCGCGACGGAAATCCTGGCTTATCTCGGCCTCGGCGATCGCATCAAACACCGGCCCGCGGAACTGTCGGGCGGCGAGCAGCAGCGGGTGGCGATTGCACGCGCCGTCGCCAATGCGCCGCGAGTGCTATTCGCGGACGAGCCCACCGGCAATCTCGACCCCAACACGGCGGACCACGTGTTCAACGCGCTGATGCAACTCGTCAAAGCGACCCGGGTCGGAATGCTGATCGCGACCCACAACATGGAGCTGGCGGGACGAATGGACCGGCGGGTGTCGCTGGAAAAGGGCCGGGTCGTCGAACTCGAGTGAACGTCTGCAGGCCGCCGTCTAAGAGGCGGGGCTATCGTGCCAATGTCGCCGGCGTGGCCGCCGCAATGGTGCCGATCGCCAGGATCGCCAAAGCCACAACGCGCATCAATATTTCCTTCGCGATAGACGATTGCGAGTGGGCTGCAGCGCTGCGTTGGCGTCGGCGTTGAAGTAGGGATTGGCGGCGCAGCTGGCGCTGAGGCCGGACGCCGTGGCCTGGCACTGCGCATAGCTCGAAAAGCTGCAATCGCCCAGCCCGCCGCCGAAGTCGCGTCCCTGGATGCAAAATGGCGAGTTTCCGGGAGCGGCCGATGCTGCGTCAATTGCGCCCATGAGGCCGAACGCGACTAAAGCCGGCGAAGACAACCGCATTTGCGTCCTTCCTTCGCGGTTTCGACCCCATGCCGCTTCGACCCCATGCCGCGGGGCGCGCGCCCACCGCCCGATCAATAATAGGGATAGCCGTAGCCGTAGCCGTTGCCGTAACCGGCCGGAACGCGATGCCGGCCGCGGTAACTGCGCGGATCGCCGCCGGGGATGTAATAGGGATTTTCCATGCAATAAAGGAAACGCCCGGATGCGGTGGCCTGGCACTGCGCGTAACTCGTGTAGGTGCAGTTCGACAGGGCCGGGTACTCGTTGCCCTGGAGGCAGTACGGATATTTGGTACCGATCGCATGAGCCGGCGCGGTGCCGACCGCTGTGCCGACCATCGCCAGACCGCTCACGGCCAGCAAAGCCAGAACCATCCTACGCATACCCATCAGAACCTCCCTTTGGCCGCAGCCGCTGTTTATCGAATCCGGTTGGGATAACCCAAGCCGGGTCCACGGGTTCCCGTCAACTCTCGTTGATGCATATCGCCCACCAGTGGAGTGCGGCCTCTCCCAGGGTGGAGCTGAAAAGGGGTTCGAGTTAACCTTCTCCGGGGCGCTACTCGAACCGAGCCGCCGCTCCAGAGTTAGCCGATCTGTTGATCGTGACAGCATTCCTGACTGGAAAAGCTGTGGTGGGAGGCCATGTTCGACCGATGAAAAAATCTGATGCTATTTGTGCGAACTGCCATGCCGGCTATCGCCGCTTGGAGCTGAGTAGCCGCAGCGGAATCAAGGGCGAATTCCATTGCGTGCTTTGCGGTCACCTCATGGAGGTTTTCGACGGGTCGGCAGAGATCGCCATGCGCCTGACGATCCAACCCGAGAAGACTTTCCGATAACCTGCGGAAGCCTTGCAAAGGCCCGGTGATCGTGGCCCGCTGTTGGGGGCAAGCTCCTCGGAAGGCTGGAATGGGCTTGGCTTAAGCCGAACGTTACCCGTTCCCGGGTGCGGTCACCTCCGTTCGGTCTGCTCCCAAATTAACCAAGGGAAAATCCAGGCTTCAAGAACCGCTGCCCGCTATTGACTCCTAGAACAAAAAAGGAACAATGTTCTTCATATGTTCCTTTGATAGGAGGCGGACATGTTGAAGGTTTTCGTGGAAGAGGCTGCGGCATTGGCATCGATCACGCTGTTTGTCGGAATGATTGCGGTCTGGGCGCAGCTGTTTTCCCAGCTTTGAGACCAGCTGAACGCGGTCCCGATCAGGCAGCCAGGTGATAGATCATCAGGGTGATGCGTGGGCGAAGTCATTGTCTGGTGCATTCGGTTGGCCTTGGCGGTCATTTTGATCGGTGCCCTGGCCCTAGCGATGGCGCTGCTCTTATGGATCTGCGGCATCGGCGCCGATCTGCGCCACTTCCTGAACGGCGTTGCGATTTGGTCTTTTTACGCGCTTTTTCTCCTGGTGCCGGGAATGCTTGTTTTTAGCGTTGGCCTTAAAATGTCCCAGCGGCTCCGCAATCGGTTGCACAGAGAACGCTGAGTGAACGCCATCAAATCGGCAGGATGAGGCTGGCACTAGCGGCGGCCTCGCTGGGGAAAAGCCGGACGGCGGCCTTAAATCGCGCGTTCGGCGTGGACAGCTTGGTATCGGGGCTTACCATTGGCGGGCAAGTCGGCCCTCGAGGCGGCTTTCGCCCCCAAACCCGATCCGTTCACGCCCAGCAGCAGAAGCCGACGCGACCATGCCCAACGCCGGATTTGTCCATCTTCACGTTCACTCGGCCTATTCGCTGCTTAAGGGGTCGATCAAGATCCAGAAGCTGGCCGAACTGGCCAAGGCCGACCGCCAGCCGGCGCTGGCGCTGACCGACACCGACAACATGTTCGGGGCGCTGGAGTTTTCGGACAAGCTCGCGGGTTACGGCATCCAGCCCATCGTCGGCTGCGAGCTGGCGGTTGATTTCGGCGACCAGGATCCGAACGCCCGCAATGCGCTCGCGGCGGCACCGGCGCGAATCGTGCTTCTGGCGACGCGGGAGCGTGGCTATCGCAGCCTGATGCGGCTGAATTCGAGGGCGTTTCTGGAAACGCCAACCCATCAGGCGCCGCATATCAAGTTCGACTGGCTGCAAGGCGACGCCGAGGACCTGATCGCGCTGACCGGCGGTCCGGACGGGCCGATCTCGCTTGCGGTATCGGCCGATCAGGCGGCGCTGGCGGCGACCCGTTGCGACCGGCTGGCGAGTCTGTTCGGGGACCGCCTCTATGTCGAGTTGCAGCGTCACGGCATCGAGAAGGAGCGGCGCGCCGAAGGCGGACTGATCGATCTCGCTTATGCCAAGGGGCTCCCGCTGGTCGCGACCAACGAGCCGTATTTTGCCGCCGCCGATGACTATGAAGCCCATGATGCTTTGCTCTGCATCGCCGGCGGACGCCTGATCGCCGAAACCGATCGCGATCAGCTCACGCCGGATCATCGCTTCAAGACCCGCGCGGAAATGGCGGTGCTGTTTGCCGACCTGCCGGAGGCGCTGGCCTCAACGGTTGAGATCGCCGAGCGCTGCGCGTTCCGGCCCAGAACCCGCAAGCCGATCCTGCCACGGTTCACGGTCGGCGCCGGTGTAAATGCCGCAGATGCGCAAAGCGAGGAAACGGCGGAAATGCGCCGCCAGGCCGAGGAGGGGCTTAGCAACCGGCTTCGGGTCCATGGCCTCGCGCCGGGCACGTCCGAGGAAGACTATCGCGCGCGGCTCGCCTTCGAGATCGACGTCATCACCCGCATGAACTATTCGGGTTACTTCCTGATCGTTTCGGATTTCATCAAATGGGCCAAGGCGCAGGGAATTCCGGTCGGGCCGGGCCGCGGCTCCGGCGCGGGTTCGCTGGTCGCCTATGCACTGACCATTACCGACCTCGATCCAATCCGCTTTGGGCTTCTGTTCGAGCGCTTTCTTAATCCGGAACGCGTGTCGATGCCCGACTTCGACATCGACTTCTGCCAGGACCGGCGCGGCGAGGTGATCGACTACGTGCAGGAGCGGTACGGACGCGATCAGGTGGCGCAGATCATCACCTTCGGAACGCTGCAGGCGCGCGGCGTGCTGCGCGACGTCGGGCGCGTCCTGCAGATGCCCTATGGCCAGGTCGACAAACTGACAAAACTGGTGCCGCAAAACCCTGCCGCCCCGGTGACGCTGGCCGCCGCGATTGAGAGCGAGCCGAAACTGCAGGCGTTTCGCGATGAAGACCCGGTGGTGGCGCGCGCGTTCGACGTCGCGCAGCGTCTCGAGGGGTTGACCCGGCACGCTTCCACGCATGCCGCCGGCATCGTCATCGGCGACCGCCCGCTCAGCGAATTGGTGCCGCTCTACCGCGATCCGAAATCGGATATGCCGGTAACCCAGTTCAACATGAAGTGGGTCGAGCCGGCGGGACTGGTCAAGTTCGACTTCCTCGGCTTGAAGACGCTGACGGTGCTCGATGTCGCCGTGAAGCTGCTCAAGCAACGCAATGTCCATGTCGATCTCGCGACGCTGCCGCTTGACGATGCCAAGAGTTACCAGATGCTGGCCAGGGGCGACGTCGTCGGCGTGTTCCAGGTGGAAAGCCAGGGCATGCGGCGGGCCTTGGTCGACATGCGGCCCGACCGTTTCGAGGACATCATCGCGCTGGTGGCGCTGTATCGTCCCGGCCCGATGGCGAACATTCCGACCTATTGCGCCCGCAAGCATGGCGACGAGGAGCCGGAATATCTTCACCCCATGCTCGAGCCGATCCTGAAGGAGACCTTCGGCGTCATCATCTATCAGGAGCAGGTGATGCAGATCGCGCAGGTCATGGCCGGCTATTCGCTCGGAGACGCCGACCTGCTGCGCCGCGCGATGGGCAAGAAGATCCGCGCGGAGATGGAGAAGCAGCGCGCGATCTTCGTTGCCGGTGCGGTCAAGAATGCCGTGCCGAAAGCGCAGGCGGAGACGATCTTCGAACTGCTGGCGAAGTTCGCCGACTACGGCTTCAACAAGAGCCACGCCGCAGCCTACGCGCTGGTGTCCTACCACACCGCCTACATGAAGGCGCATTACCCGGTTGAGTTTCTGGCGGCGTCGATGACGCTCGACCTCAGCAACACCGACAAGCTCAGCGAATTTCGTGCCGAAGCGCAGCGGCTCGGGATCAAGGTCGAGGCGCCGTCGATCAATCGCTCCGGGCCCACTTTCGAGGTCAGCGACGGGACCATCTATTACGCGCTCGCCGCTTTGAAGGGCGTCGGCCATCAGGCGGTCGAGCTGGTGGTGGAGGCGCGGCGGGACGGGGTGTTCACGTCGCTGGCCGATTTTGCCGCACGGGTGAATCCGCGCGCCATCAACAAGCGCGTCATTGAGAAGTCTCGCCGCCGCCGGCGCCTTCGATACGCTCGATCCCAACCGCGCGCGGGTGTTTGCCGGCGCGGAGGCGATACTGGCGGCCTGCCAGCGCAGCCACGAAGCCGCGACCATCGGCCAGAACGACATGTTCGGCGGGGCGGCCGACGCGCCGACCATCATGCTGCCGCAGGTCGAGCCGTGGTTGCCGGCCGATCGGCTGCGGCGCGAATACGACGCCATCGGGTTTTTCCTGTCGGGCCATCCGCTGGACGACTACGCCGTCGCGCTGAAACGGCTGCGGGTGCAGTCCTGGGCCGAGTTCTCCCGCGCGGTGAAGACCGGCGCGACCGCGGGCAAAGTTGCCGCCACGGTGGTTTCGCGCATGGAGCGGCGGACCAAGACCGGCAACAAAATGGGTATCATGGGGCTGTCCGATCCGACCGGCCATTTCGAGGCGGTGCTGTTTTCCGAGGGACTTGCCCAATATCGCGATGTGCTGGAGCCCGGCGCGGCGGTGTTGCTGCAGCTCGGCGCCGAGTTGCAGGGGGAGGATGTCCGCGCGCGGGTGCTGCACGCCGAGCCGCTGGATGCCGCCGCGGCGAAGACCCAGAAGGGATTGCGCATTTTTGTGCGCGACACCAAGCCACTGGAATCGATCGCGCGGCGGCTCAATATGCCGGAAGCGCCCTCATCGGGCGGCGGCGTGCCGCAAGCGAAACCGCTTGCCCCAGCCGTCGGCGCGGATGCCGACGTGTCGGTGGTAATGATGCTCGACCTCGAAACGGAGGTTGAGATGAAGCTTCCCGGTCGCTTTAAGGTCTCACCGCAGATAGCCGGTGCCATCAAGGCGGTCGCTGGCGTAGTCGACGTGCAGACGCTGTAAGCACGGCGGCAGAGGACCTCAGCCCTGCCGGCAAGGACGGCGTGGTCCGCCTGCGCGCTTGCGCGGGATCTGACGTGGCTTTTCGCCCGCAGCTCGCCGCCCAACGTAAACGATCCGAAAACGTAGAAGCCGAGATGCAACCGGGCGCCCAGATTGCCATGCGCTGTGCGTGGTTCGCCGCACCGAAATGCTCGAATTAAGCTCCTGCAGCCGGCCTGCGGATGGCGCGTCGTAGCGTCGCATCATCCACGTCAATCTTGCCAAACCGCCGCGCAAGCCTTTGTCTGGTTGGCAAGAATAAGTCTCAAGAAGATCAACTAAAAAACTGAATCACCTAGGAGGGGCAACCGGGAGGTAATTGTGACTACATCGACCAAGGACAAGGCTTCTACACGTCGACGTTTCCTGAAAGTTGCAGCGGCCAGCGCCGCCACAGTCGCCGCGCCGGCTGTCGTACATGCACAAGGTCCCGTCAGCATGCGCTTTCAAAGCACATGGCCGGCAAAGGACATTTTCCACGAATACGCGCTCGATTACGCAAAGAAGGTCAACGATATGACCGGAGGCGACCTCAAGATCGAGGTTCTTCCGGCAGGTGCGGTGGTTCCGGCCTTCGGTCTGCTCGATGCGGTATCGAAAGGTACGCTCGATGGCGGACACGGCGTGCTTGCTTATCACTACGGCAAGCAGACCGCGCTGGCACTGTGGGGTTCCGGGCCCGGCTATGGGATGGATGCCAACATGCTTCTCGCGTGGCACCGCTATGGTGGCGGAAAAGAGCTGCTTGAAAAGCTCTATAAATCGATCGGCGCCAACGTGGTCTCGTTTCCTTACGGGCCCATGCCAACGCAGCCGCTCGGCTGGTTCAAGAATCCAGTCACCAAGGCCGACGACCTCAAGGGCGTCAAATTCCGGACCGTCGGCATTTCCATCGACGTGTTCACTGGCCTTGGCGCCGCTGTCAACGCGCTGCCGGGCGGCGAGATCGTCTCCGCAATGGACCGCGGCCTGCTGGATGCGGCAGAGTTCAATAATGCCACGTCGGACCGCATCCTTGGCTTCCCGGATGTCTCCAAGATCTGCATGCTGCAGAGTTATCACCAGAATGCCGAGCAGTTCGAGATCATGTTCAATAGGACGAAGTACGATGCGCTGCCGGAAAAGATGAAGGCGATCATCGCCAATGCAGTCGATGCCGCAGGTCAAGACATGGCTTGGAAAGCTATCGACCGCTACTCGAAAGACTACATCGAGATGCAGACCAAGGATAAGGTCAGGTTCTACAAAACGCCGGATTCGGTGCTGCAGAAGCAACTCGAGATCTACGACGACGTCGCGGCGAAGAAGTCTGCGGAAAACCCGCTGTTCAAGGAAATCGTCGAATCCCAATTGGCATTCGCCAAGCGGGCGACGCAATGGGAGCAGGACACGGTCGTCAGCCGACGCATGGCGTACAGTCACTACTTCGGGCCGAACGCGAAGAAGATTTGATAATACGTTGAGTAATCAGAGCATCATCCGGAATGATCCCGGATGATGCTCTGTACTATCTCGCAAAATATATGTGTCTCGCGAAGCGATCATCCTCGCACCGAGCGGCCACACATGAGTGCTCAGCGTTTCCTGTATACGATCGACGGCATCAGCACCTGGACCGGCAAGGCCGCGGCATGGCTGATTATCGGGCTGATGACTCTTGTCTGCGTCGAGGTCTTCAAGCGCTACATCATGCATATGCCGACGGCGTGGATTTTCGACGCCTCGAACATGCTGTATGGCACGCTGTTCATGCTCTGCGGGGCATATACGTTGGCGCAGAACGGCCACGTCCGCGGCGACTTTCTCTACAGTTCGATGCGGCCGCGGATGCAGGCGAGCCTCGATCTGGCGCTCTACGTGATGTTTTTCATCCCCGGAATCGCAGCGCTGGTTTACGCGGGCTATGACTACGCCGCCAACTCATGGCGTATCAACGAGCATTCGAACGTCACCGCTGATGGTCCGCCGGTTTACCACTTCAAGGCCATGATCCCGCTGGCCGGCGCGTTGGTGATGCTGCAGGGCATCGCCGAGATCGTGCGCTGCATCGTCTGTCTCAAGACGGGCGCATGGCCGGACAGGTTAAAGGACGTCTCCGAGATCGACGTCGTTGAGGAGCAGCTCGCACACAGCGCGCACGTTGATGAAGCATCGCGCAAGCTGGCTATCGAGCGCGCACAGACGATCGACGAGAGCGCGCGTCAACGCGGCATGGGCGGAGATTTGAATCGATGAGCGATCCGGCCCTTGGGCTATTGATGCTTGGGCTCATCGTGGCCGTCATCATGATGGGCTTCCCGACTGCCTTCACGCTGATGGGCCTGGGGATGTTTTTCGGCTTCTTTGCCTACCACAGGGCCGGTGAGTCGTGGGCTGACAATCATATCTTCGATCTCATGGTTCAGCGCACCTATGGCGCGATGACCAACGACGTTCTGATCTCCATTCCGCTATTCGTGCTCATGGGATACGTGATGGAGCGCGGCGCGCTGGTGGACAAGATGTTCTACAGCATCCAGCTCGCATTCCGGCGCGTCCCGGCGTCGCTGGCGGTCGCGACGCTCATTGTATGCACATTCTGGGGCATCGCCAGCGGCCTGGTCGGCGCGGTTGTGGTGCTGATGGGTGTGATCGCGTTCAATCCGATGTTGAAGGCAGGCTATGATGTGAAGCTCGCCTCCGGCGTCATCACCGCCGGCGGTACGCTCGGTATTCTGATTCCTCCGTCGGTGATGATCATCGTCTACGCGGCGGTCGCGGGACAGTCGGTCGTCAAGCTCTACGCTGCGGCCATGTTTCCGGGCTTCTTCCTGGCATTCCTGTATCTCGTCTACATCATCGGCTGGGCCCTTCTTAATCCGAAAATCGCGCCGAAACTCTCCGAGGAAGAAACCCGCGTTCCGGTGAGGCCTTGGATTGCGCAATTGCAGCAAATCTATTCGCGCAAGATGTTGCCCGCGCTTGCCTCGGCTGTGGTCGCGCCGGCCAAGGCCATGCGGATCAAAATCGACGGCACGCGCGTAAGTTACGCGACCTTGCTCAAAAATCTCGGCTTGGCGCTGGTGCCACTGATGCTGACACTGGTCACGCTGTGGGGCGCATGGTGGTACGTCGTAATTCATCAGCAGCCGGATACCCAATCGGCTGCCACGGTGGAGCGAATGCACACAGCCGGTAAGCCGGCGGCAGCGGGCGCCGAACCACCGGAGGAGAAACTCCAGGAGCTCGGATCAACCCAGCAATCTGACGCGGCCGAAAAAACACGCGAGCCTGAAGGCCTGCAGCAAATGGGCGACGCCGAATTGCGGGGGCAGGTCGTGGCCGCGCCCGCGGAGGCCGGTCCGCCACCTGAATTCTATACCTACTTCGCGATTACGGCGGCGATCTTTGCCGCGTTACTTATTTATTACTACTGGACGATGGAGGCCGAGCAGTTCGAGGTGCTGGGACTCCTGGTGTCTTCCGTCATGCCGCTCGGCATCCTGACGGTCGTGGTGCTCGCGGTCATTCTGCTGGGAATCACAACCGCGACGGAATCCGCCGCGGTTGGGGCGGCGGGTGCCTTCCTGCTCGCATTTCAGGCGCGGACGCTCGACTGGAAACGCACGAAGGAGGCCGTCTTCCTTACCGCCAAAACGACCTCGATGGTGTGCTGGCTGTTCGTCGGCTCGGCATTGTTCTCGGCGGTGTTCGCGATCCTGGGCGGTCAGGCGCTGCTCGAAAGTTGGGTGCTTTCCCTCAATCTGACGCCGGTTCAGTTCATGATCCTGTCGCAGGCGATCATCTTCATCCTCGGCTGGCCGCTCGAGTGGACCGAGATTATCGTGATCTTCGTGCCGATCTTCCTGCCGATGCTCAAGCACTTCGGCATCGATCCGGTGCTGTGGGGTGTTCTGGTCTTCGTCAATCTGCAGGCGGCATTCCTGTCGCCGCCGGTGGCGATGTCCGCCTTCTACCTGAAGGGCGTATCGCCGGCCCATGTCACGCTCAACCAGATTTTCTCCGGCATGATGCCCTACATGCTGATTGTCATCCTATGCATGGTGCTGATGTATTTGTGGCCCGGCATGACGCTTTGGCTGCCGAACTATCTGTACGGCAATTGATGCGATAGGAACCGGCGGCAGGGGCGCCCAGCGGGCAGCGCCTTACGTCATATCGAGGCAACCTTCATCACATCCAGCGCTCCGCGATAGGTCATCTCGGCGGCGACGTAAAGAATGACGATCAGTCCGGCGTAGCCGATCCAGCGGTGTTTTTGCAGAAGGCGCGCAAAGAACGAAGCGGCTGCGCCCATCATCGCGATCGAAAGGACCAGGCCAAAAATCAGAACCATTGGATGCTCGCGTGCCGCGCCCGCTACGGCCAGTACGTTGTCGAGCGACATGGATACGTCGGCCACGATGATCTGCGAGATCGCCTGGGCGAGCGTTTTCCGAGGCTTGCTTTCGGGATTTGTTCCGGCAACTGCTCCGGCAGCCGCCTTCACTTCGATGTGCTCTGCAGAAGAAGTGCGTAGCTCTCGCCACATCTTCCAGCATACCCACAACAACAAAATCCCGCCCGCGAGCAAGAGGCCGACAATCTGCAGGATTTGCGTCGCCACCCCCGCGAACAGAATGCGCAGCACCGTCGCGGCGACGATGCCGATCAGAACCGCCTTGCCTCGTTGCGCCTCAGGCAGGCCTGCGGCAGCAAGGCCGATGACAATCGCGTTGTCGCCAGCGAGCGCAAGATCGATCAGAACGACCTGTACAAGTGCGGTCAGGACTTCCGGACTGAGAAATTCAAACACGGGTCACGCTCCCCTTGTTGCCGGGAGAACGGCCCCTCATCCGATGCGAGGTTTTTGGCAACGCGTAGGCGTGTAATGGGATCACCAATACGTGCCGCAAACCCTGTGCCGCACATCAAAACGGGGCCACTCCAACTTGAATTCCAGTCCGACATCGCAGCCTGCTGGCTGCCAGAGGGGCCCGGCCTGGTGATTGTCTCCTATCGCTGCGTATCCGGATGTCGCTCGACCAATTGCTCGAAAAACGGAGCCGCTTGATCCGGTTCGCTAAAGATCGCCGCGGCGCAACCGATCATGGCGAATGCGCCGCTGATATCCCATAATGTTACTTTTTCCGAATTCTTCTGAACGTGGATTGAGCGGGCCACGATGGCTGCGATCGCTGCTTCCGCAAAAAGCAGAATGCTCAGCGCCGGCAGGACAAGTATCGGCTCCAGCCCGCGGATCATCAGGAATGCGGGGACCGCAATCAGCACGCTCAACAGCGCGAGTACGCCGAATGATTCCAGCGAAGAAACGTTTCTCCTTATCCAGCTTGCATTAGACAAAATCATCTTGTTCGCCGTGACAATTTAGATCGGATGACAACGACCGCCGCCGGCGGCAGCGTTATTGGAATGCCTGCGGAGGTCGGCTGACTCTACCAACGCCACTATTGCGCGGGAAGGTTCAGGTCGTTCCGGCCCCCGTGGCGCAGCGCCGCAGTCGAGCAGTGCAAACCCAGGGTGGGCGGTCGGGTATGGGGATCGGCCGGGCCGGCGGCGTCGAGGAGACGTACCGTCGGAAGCCGCGACGCTCAGCCGTTGCGAAATGTGTAGGCGTAGCCGTTGATCGCCGGTGCACCGCCGAGATGGGCGTAGAGTATCCGCGATCCCTTCGGGAAATAGTCCTTCTTCACGAGATCAATCAGGCCCTGCATGGATTTGCCCTCGTAGACTGGGTCGGTGATCATCCCTTCAAGGCGGGCGCAAAGACGGATCGCGTCCATGGTCTCTTGCGAGGGAACGCCGTAGAGCGGATATGCATAATCCTCCAGGAGGACGACATCGCCCTCGGCAATCTCCTTGCCGAGCTCGACGAGGTCAGCGGTGTTGCGCGCGATCTTAAGCACCTGCGCTTTGGTTTGCGCCGGAGTAAAGGACGCATCGATGCCGATCACCTTGCGCTCCCGACCATCCTTGGCGAAGCCGACCAGCATGCCGGCATGGGTCGATCCGGTGACCGTGCAGACGATGATATAGTCGAACGCAAAGCCCAGCGCCTTCTCCTGCGCGCGCACTTCCTCCGCGAAGCCGACATAGCCGAGGCCGCCATATTTGTGCACCGAGGCTCCCGCCGGGATCGGGTAGGGCTTGCCGCCCTTTGACTTCACATCCGCGATCGCTTCTTCCCAGCTTTCGCGGATGCCGATATCGAACCCCTTGTCGACCATCTCGACATCGGCGCCCATGATCCGGCTGAGAAGTATGTTACCGACGCGATCATAGACAGCGTCTTCGTGCGGCACCCAGCTTTCCTGTACCAACCGACACTTCATTCCGATTTTCGCCGCGACGGCGGCGACCATGCGTGTGTGGTTCGACTGCACGCCTCCGATCGTCACCAACGTATCGGCATTGGAGGCGATCGCATCGGGGATGATGTATTCGAGCTTGCGCAGCTTGTTGCCGCCAAACGCCAGACCCGAATTGCAGTCCTCGCGCTTGGCGTAGAGTTCGACCTTGCCGCCCAGATGTGCGCCGAGGCGCTCCAGCTTTTCGATATGGGTGGGGCCGAAGGTGAGTGGATAGCGTTCGAATTTCTCCAGCACGCGTATGGCCCTTCCAATGATCGATGCGAGACGTCGGTATCTAACATTGCGAGGGCGAAATGTGCTCTCAAAGAAGATCAGCAGATTGCCGCATTTCGCCGCGAACTGTAGGATAAGTGAAGTTATCTTCGGAAATACCGAGTAAGATGAAAGAATCTTCCACTCGCGGCGATATCGACCGCGTCGACGTGAAAATGCTGCGGCTCCTCCAGGCCAATGGGCGGCTCACCAATGCCGAGTTGGCGCAACTGGTCGACGTCAGTCCGGCGACATGTCATCGGCGGACCCAGGCGTTATTCGAGCAGGGCTATATCAGGCAGGTTCGAGCGATGATCGCGCCGCAAAAGGTCGATCGAGGCGCGCTCGTGATGGTCGGCGTGGTGCTCGATCGCTCGACACCCGAGAGTTTCGCGGCGTTCGAGAAAGCCGTCGCGAAATTGAAGTTCATCCTCGATTGCCACCTGGTCGCGGGCGACTTCGATTATTTCCTGAAAATCAGGGTGGGCGACATGGCGGATTTCAACCGGATCCACGGCGACCAGTTGATCGCGCTACCTGGCGTTCGGCAGACCCGGACATTCTTCGTGATGAAAGAGGTCGTCGACAACGCCCCGCTGGATTTTTGATCGAGGTTCGAGCCATGGCGCAGAGCGCGATACCTCCGCCGCAGGTGCTGTCTATGGTCGATGCTGGAGCCGCACCTAGCCGCCTAAAGCAGCCAAACTGGTCGCGCCAGCTCGGCCGGTCGCACGAGGCGTGTACATAAACGTCCGCCCGGAGGGCGCGTGAATTGATGAGGTCGGTCCGCCGGGCGGGGGCGGATCGGCAAAGCCAGCCCGCGAGGAAGGGGGGCCTAGGACGTGCAATCCGGTTCCTTGAAGTCGAGCCCCGACCCCCAGCTTCCCGAGGGCAAGACCGGGGTTTGCCGTCTTGGGCGGTTAAAGGGGCCTTATTTCCTTGCTTCTCGCTGAAATCCGGCTATATACCGCGCCATCTCACACGGAAACATGGCTCAAAAGGCCGTCCGGTGGCAGCCGGGCCATAAGGCTCGTTTGCTCACACGTTTCCGGAGGACCCAACCGGAGAAATATACCATGGCACTACCCGAGTTTTCTATGCGTCAGCTGCTTGAAGCTGGCGTTCACTTTGGCCACCAATCGCACCGCTGGAATCCGAAGATGGCGGATTACATTTTCGGTGCCCGCAACAACATCCACATCATCGATCTCGCCCAGACCGTGCCGCTGCTGCATCGCGCGCTCCAGGCGGTCAGCGATACCGTCGCCCGAGGCGGCCGTATCCTGTTCGTCGGCACCAAGCGCCAGGCGCAGGACGGTGTTGCCGAAGCCGCAAAGCGGTCGGCGCAGTATTTCGTCAATTCGCGCTGGCTTGGCGGCACGCTGACCAACTGGAAGACGATTTCGGGCTCGATCAAGCGCCTGCGGCATCTCGAGGAGATGCTCGGCTCGGGCGAGAGTGCGCAGTACACCAAGAAGGAGCGTTTGACGCTGCAGCGCGAGCGCGACAAGCTCGACCGTTCGCTCGGCGGCATCAAGGACATGGGCGGTCTGCCCGACATGATTTTCGTGATCGACACCAACAAGGAAGGCATCGCGATCCAGGAAGCGCGGCGCCTCAACATTCCCGTTGCCGCCATCGTCGACACCAATTCCGATCCCAAGGGCATCACCTTTGTGGTGCCTGGCAATGACGACGCCGGCCGTGCCATTTCGATGTATTGCGATCTGATTGCGCGTGCGGCCATCGACGGCATCTCGCGGGCGCAGGGCGATTCCGGCATCGATATCGGCGCCTCGGCTCACCCTGTTCCGGAAGCAATTCCGGCGCCGCAGCCCACGGGCTTCCAAGGTCTGGCCGGGCCGCGCGGCACCGCCGACGACCTCAAGAAGCTTACCGGCGTGTCCGGCGCGATCGAGAAGAAGTTCAACGATCTCGGCATCTTCCACTACTGGCAGCTCGCCGAACTCGACCATGACACCGCCCACAAGATCGGCGAAGAGGTCGGGCTTCCGAGCAGGGCCGATGGCTGGGTGGCCCAGGCCAAGACCATGACCGCCGAAGCCGAATAACAAAGCGCGCTGGCCGGATTCTTCCGGCCACCTACATTGACCTAATTCCTGATAGTGGATGGCGGCGGGGCGAACAGCTGCGCCGTCATCGTCTTGGCAGGCAGAGGATTTGCAACAATGACAACAATCACAGCAGCGATGGTCAAGGACCTGCGCGAGTCAACCGGCGCGGGCATGATGGACTGCAAAGCCGCGCTTACCGAGAGCGGCGGCGACATGAGCGCCGCGCAGGACTGGCTGCGCAAGAAGGGCCTGTCCAAGGCCGCCAAGAAGGCGGGGCGCGTCGCCGCCGAAGGCCTGATCGGCGCGGTGACGTCGGGCAATAAGGGCATTGTCGTCGAAGTCAATTCCGAGACCGACTTCGTCGCGCGGAACGAGCAGTTCCAGGGACTGGTCAAGATGATCGCCCAGATCGCGCTCGACGTCGGTGCCGACGTCGAGAAGATCAAGGCTGCGAAGGCCGGCAGCGTAACGGTCGAGGCCGCGATTTCCGATGCGATCGCGACGATCGGCGAGAATATGACGTTGCGCCGGGCGGCCTCGCTCGAGGTCGGCAAGGGCGTGGTGTCGAGCTACGTGCATAATGCCGTGATCGAGGGTGCGGGCAAGATGGGCGTGATCGTGGCGCTCGAATCGACCGGGAAGACCGATGAACTGGCCACGCTCGGCAGGCAACTCGCGATGCACGTGGCTGCGGCCAATCCGCAGGCGCTGGATCCGGACGGGCTCGACCCGGCTGTGGTGCGCCGCGAAAAGGAAGTGCTGGCCGACAAATATCGCCAGCAGGGCAAGCCCGAAAATGTGATCGAAAAGATCGTCGAGTCCGGCCTGAAGACTTATTACAAGGAAGTTTGCCTGTTGGAGCAGGCGTTTATCCATGACGACAAGGGCAAGTCGGTGGCCCAGGCGGTCAAGGAAGCTGAGGGCAAAGTCGGCGCGCCAGTGAAGGTTGCTGGATTTGTGCGCTATGCTCTGGGCGAGGGAATCGAAAAGCAGGAATCCGATTTCGCAGCCGAGGTCGCTGCGGCCAGCGGCAAGAAGTAACTGCCGATCGGTCATCCGACGCCAAGCTCTCGGGGGCGCGGCGTCGGGAGCGGCTCACACGGGCTCGAGGAAAGTGATCGCATCATGGCTGAGCCGGTCTATCGTCGCGTAGTGATCAAGCTCTCGGGCGAATACCTCGCCGGCGCGCAATCCTCGGGCATCGACCAGCCAACCGTCGACCGGATCGCGGGCGATCTGATTGCAGCCCGGCAACTGGGGGGCGAGATTGCGGTGGTGGTCGGCGGCGGAAACATCGTCCGCGGCGTCGAGGTATCTTCGAAGGGGGTTTCGCGCCCGACCGGCGACACCATGGGGATGCTCGCCACCGTGATGAACTGTCTGGCGCTGGAAGCTGCGATCGAACGGCGGGGGACGCCGGCCCGGACGCTGTCGGCGTTTGTCATGCCGCAGGTTTGCGAGCTGTTCACCCGGGGGGCGGCGCACAAATATCTCGCCGAGGGGCGGATCGTGCTGCTGGGCGGCGGCACTGGCAATCCGTTTTTTACCACCGATACCACCGCGGTTTTGCGGGCCGCCGAAATTGGCGCCGAGGCTGTGTTGAAAGCCACCAATGTCGATGGCGTCTACAGCGCCGATCCCAAAAAGGATCCGACCGCGAAGCGATTTGACCGTCTGACCCACTCGCAGGCGATCGAGGGCGGTTATAAGGTCATGGACGCGACTGCTTTCGCGCTTGCCCGCGAGACGTCGCTGCCTATCATCGTGTTCTCGATTGCCGAACCGGGTTCGATCGGCGCGATCCTGCGCGGCACGGGGCGCGGTACCATCGTCGCCGGCTGACAGGCTGGTTGAGCATCAGACTGCGCAGGCCGGGCAAGGCCGCGCCGGTCAGTCTTGAAGGACAGGAGAACGATATGTCCACACCTGGTTTCGACATCAACGAATTGAAGCGCCGGATGCAGGGCGCGATTCAATCGCTCAAGCATGAGTTGGGCGGGCTGCGAACCGGCCGGGCCGCGGCTTCGATGCTGGAGCCGGTGCAGGTCGAGGCTTATGGCAGCCACATGCCGCTGAACCAGGTCGCGACCGTCAGTGTGCCGGAGCCGCGCCTGCTCTCCGTGCAGGTCTGGGACAAGTCGATGGTCAAGGCGGTGGAGAAAGCGATTGTCGATTCGAATCTGGGCTTGAGCCCGGCTACCGAGGGCCAGGTGCTTCGGCTGCGAATTCCTGAACTTAATGAGGAGCGCCGCAAGGAACTGGTGAAGGTGGCGCATAAGTATGCCGAGGCGGCCAAGGTCGCGGTGCGCCATGTCCGTCGCGATGGTCTCGATACGGTCAAGAAACTCGAGAAGAATCACGAAATCTCCGAGGATGATCAGGAGCGTCTGGCCGCTGACGTCCAGAAGGCGACCGACGGAACGATTTCGGAGATCGATCAGTTGCTTGCGGCGAAGGAAAAGGAAATCCTCACCGTCTGACGCCATCTTTTGTTTTGACGCGTTTTCTAGTGGCGATAAGTCTACGCAATCTGCGTAAACTTGGTTGCTATGCGAACCGGTGTCCACGTCGCTCGAAAACGCTCCAAGGATTGAACGATGCCGAACGCCGCCGCCGCCACTGAAGGACCGGATCGACCCGGCGGCCCGACGCATGTGGCGATCATCATGGACGGGAACGGTCGCTGGGCTGCGGCTCGCGGCCTGCCTCGCGCGGAGGGCCATCGCCGGGGTGTCGAGGCGCTGCGCCGCGTTGTGCGCGCCGCCAGTGAACTCGGTATCCTCCACCTGACGATCTTCTCGTTCAGCTCGGAAAACTGGTCGCGTCCGGCCACCGAAATCGGCGACCTGTTCGGGCTGCTTCGCCGCTTCATTCGCAACGATCTGGCTACCCTGCATCGCGACGGCGTGCGGGTGCGCGTAATTGGGGAACGCGAGGGGCTGGAGCCTGATATCTGTGCGCTGCTGAGCGAGGCCGAGGAACTGACCAAGGCCAATACCAAGCTCAATCTCATCGTCGCCTTCAACTACGGCTCGCGTCAGGAAATCGCGAAGGCGGCGCAGCGGCTGGCGCGCGAGGTCGCGGCGGGCACCCGCGAGGTATCGTCGATCGACGCCGACGCACTCGGTCAATATCTCGATGCGCCGGATATTCCCGACCCCGACCTGATCATCCGCACCAGCGGTGAGCAACGGCTCTCGAATTTCCTGATGTGGCAGGCTGCCTACAGCGAGTTCGTGTTTGTGCCCATGCACTGGCCGGATTTCGACAAGGCCGCGCTCGAAGGAGCGATCGCCGAATACGCCCGGCGGGAGCGCCGTTTCGGCGGGCTTGTCGCGAAAACCGGATCGTGACCAAGGGCAAAGCCGCGCCGGCGGCGGTCGCGGAGCAGGGCGCGCGAAATCTGCTGATGCGTGTTCTCGCCGCGCTGGTGCTCGCGCCCGCCGCGATCGCGATCGCTTATGTCGGCGGCTGGCTATGGGCTGCGCTGGTGACGCTGGTCGCGGTCGGCCTCTACGTGGAATGGCTGATGATCGTGGGGGAGGCGGGCTGGAACCGCGTGGTCGGGGCAGGCGCCATTGCACTCGGCATTGCCGGTTTGCTTCTCGCGCTTGGACAGATCGAGGCGGCGCTAGCCGCGCTTATGCTGGGCCTGTTGGCTGTGACGGTGCTGGCGCCGGAGCGGCGCGGCTGGATCATGGCGGGATTTGGCTACGCCGCCGCTGCGGAACTTGCGTCGATCCTGGTACGGCTCGACCCTGTCGAGGGGTTCACGGCGCTGATTCTAATCCTGCTCGTGGTCTGGGTGACCGATATCGGCGGCTATTTCGCCGGCCGCGGCATCGGTGGACCGAAACTCTGGCCACGGGTCAGTCCCAACAAGACCTGGGCTGGCGCTTTCGGCGGCTTTGCGGCGAGCATTGCGGTGGCCGCCGGGTTCGCCGCATGGGACCTGGGCAGAACCGGCCCGTTGCTGTTGCTGGGATCGGTGCTCTCGATTATCTCCCAACTCGGTGATCTATTCGAATCCGCCGTCAAACGGCGGTTCGGCGTCAAGGACTCCAGTCACATCATTCCCGGTCATGGCGGATTGCTGGACCGGTTGGATGGATTCGTTGCCGCGGTGGTCGTGGCGGCTATTTTCGGGTTTTTGCGCGGCGGCGTCGATGGCGTCGGCCGCGGGCTTATGGTTTGGTGAAAAAATGAGCGCAGTACCGTTGCGTAACAGCAAGGCCGTGGCATCCGCCGTACGTGCCGTCTCCGTCCTGGGTGCCACCGGTTCGATCGGTGACAGCACGATGGATCTGTTGAGGGCGTCCCCCGGCCGCTATCGCATTGAGGCCCTGACGGCGAACACCAACGTGAAAGCGTTGGCGAAGCTGGCGATCGAGTTCGACGCCCGTTTTGTCGCCATCGCCGATCCCAATCTCCTCCAAGACCTCAAGGACGCATTGGCCGGCACAGGAACCGAGTGCGGCGCGGGTGAAAGCGCGATCATCGAGGCCGCGGCCCGGCCGGCCGACTGGGTGATGGCTTCCGTCAGCGGCGCCGCCGGGTTGAAGCCGGCTCTGGCGGCGGTGGATCGGGGCGCCACGGTCGCGCTGGCGAACAAGGAATGCCTGGTGTGTGCCGGCGACTTCTTCATGCAGCGCGCGGCGAAAGCCGGAGCTTGCGTCTTGCCGGCCGATTCCGAGCATAACGCACTGTTTCAGGCGCTCGGGTCCGGCAATCGCGATGAACTGGTTCGCGTGATCATCACGGCATCCGGCGGGCCATTCCGGACCTGGGCCAGCGCCGATATCGAGCAGGCGACGCTGGCGCAGGCGCTGAAGCACCCGAACTGGAGCATGGGACAGAAAATCACCATCGATTCGGCGTCGATGATGAACAAGGGGCTCGAGGTCATCGAAGCCTCCTACCTGTTTGCGCTGGCGCCAGACGAGATCGAGGTGCTGGTGCATCCACAGTCGATCGTCCACGGCATGGTCGAATTTTCGGACCGCTCGGTTGTCGCGCAGTTGGGCGCGCCCGATATGCGTACGCCGATCGCGCATTGTCTCGGCTGGCCTGACCGTATTGCCGGGCCTGCGGCCAGACTCGATCTGGCGAAGATCGGACAATTGACCTTCGAAGCGCCGGATTTCGCCCGTTTCCCCGGGCTTCGGCTGGCCTATGACGCGCTGCGGACCGGTCATGGCGCGACCACGGTCTACAACGCCGCCAATGAGGTCGCCGTGGCGGCTTTCATCGGCGGCAAGATCAAATTCGGCGCCATCGCGCGGCTCGTCGAAGCGACGCTGGATGGCTGGATCCGCTCCGGTAACCTAGCGCCGCTGACCTCCGCAGACGACGCGATCGCTGTTGACCATAACGCGCGAAATAGAGCGGCCACCCTCTTGCCTCAAATTGCCGCAAAGGCATCGTAGGGGTCGGGGGCAGGGCCATCGGCTCTGGGTGAGGAATATCGGATGTCAGAGTTTTTTCTGCATAGTTTCAATACATTAGGCCACGGCCTCATCGGTTATGTTATCCCCTTCCTGTTCGTTTTGACCATTGTCGTTTTTTTCCACGAGCTTGGCCACTTCCTGGTCGCCCGCTGGGCCGGCGTGCGGGTGTTGACCTTCTCGCTCGGCTTCGGCCCGGAACTTGCCGGGTTCAACGACCGTCACGGCACACGGTGGAAGATTTCGGCGGTCCCGCTCGGCGGTTACGTCAAGTTTTTCGGTGACGAAAGCGAGGCGAGCACGCCGTCGTCCGAGGCTCTCGCCAGCATGACCGAAGAAGAACGCGCGGGCAGTTTCCATCACAAGCGGGTAGGTCCGCGGGCGGCGATCGTTGCCGCCGGCCCGATCGCTAACTTCATCCTGGCGATCGTGATCTTTACTGCGCTGTTCACGTTCTACGGCAAACCGAGCACGTCGGCGCGTGTCGACAAGATCGAAGTGGGCAGTGCCGCGGCGGCCGCCGGTTTTCAGGTTGGTGACGTAGTGACGGCGATCGACAACCAGCCGATCGACAGCTTCTCCGATATGCAGCGGGTTGTCGGCGTCGCCGCCGGTGAGCAGCTGTCGTTCACCATCAAGCGCGGCGATTCCATCCTTCAGTTGAAGGGCACACCGGAACTCAAGGAAGTGAAGGATCCGTTCGGAAACGCCCATCGGATCGGCGTGCTCGGAATCACCCGCGCGACGTCGCCCAGCGACGTCACGACCGAACGCGTGAACCCGGGCACCGCGCTATGGCTGGGTGTCAAGGAAACCTGGTTCGTGATCGACCGCACGCTGGCATATATCGGCGGCGTCTTTACCGGGCGTGAGGCGGCCGATCAGGTCGGCGGCCCGCTGCGAATCGCCCAGATTTCAGGGCAGGTGGCTTCCATCGGCCTTGCGGCGCTGATCCACCTTGCCGCGGTGCTCTCGATATCGATCGGGCTGCTGAACCTGTTTCCGGTTCCACTGCTCGACGGCGGCCATCTTTTGTTCTACGCGTTCGAGGCGGTGCGTGGTCGCCCCTTGTCCGAAAGAGCGCAAGAGATGGGATTCCGAATCGGGCTGGGGTTGGTGCTGATGTTGATGGTTTTCGCCACCTACAATGACATCCTGCATCTGGCCGCATCATGACGTTTTTTTCGGCTGGCGTGGCCGTAAGGCCACGTCCGGTGACGAAATTGGAATTGTGGCGCAATAGGACATTTGCCGTTCTCGCAAAATTGTCTACAAGCGGAACCACAAAGGGGATTCTGTCGGATTGCAGAAGTGTGATCCGGCGCTGGAATGACGAGGGCGCGTTGCGCATGAATTTTGGAATGCGGGTGCGGGGAGGTCTACTGGCCGCCCTGATTATTGTCGCTATGCCGGTCGTCGCCACGCTGGGCACAGCGCTTGCTTCGTCGTCCGCCGCTGCCCAGACGGTCTCTACGATTCAGGTCGAGGGTAATCGGCGCGTCGAGGTCGAGACCATCCGCTCGTATTTCAAGCCCGGGCCCGGCGGTCGCCTCGACCAGGGCAACATCGACGACGGCCTGAAGGCCTTGATCGAAACCGGCCTGTTCCAGGATGTCCGAATCAATCAGGCCGGCGGTCGCCTGGTCGTGACCGTGGTCGAAAACCCGGTAATTGGGCGCGTTGCCTTCGAAGGCAACAAGAAGGTCAAGGACGAGCAGCTGTCGTCTGAAATTCAGTCCAAGCCGCGCGGAACGCTGTCGCGCCCGATGGTTCAGTCCGATGTTCAGCGCATCGTCGAGATCTATCGCCATTCCGGCCGCTACGACGTTCGGGTGAATCCTGAAATCATCGAGCAACCGAATAACCGCGTCGATCTCGTCTTCACGATCACCGAGGGTGAGAAAACCGGCGTCAAGCAGATCGAGTTTATCGGCAACAACGCTTACTCGTCGTATCGCCTCAAGGACGTCATCAAGACCCACGAATCGAATCTGCTGAGCTTCCTCGGCGGTGGCGACACCTATGATCCGGACCGGGTCGAGGCCGACCGCGACCTGATTCGCCGCTATTACCTCAAGCATGGCTTCGCCGACGTGCAGGTGGTGGCCGCGTTGACCGAATACGATCCGGACAAGAAGGGCTTCCTGGTTACCTTCAAGATCGAAGAAGGCCAGCAGTACCGGGTCGCATCGGTCAATTTCCAGTCCAGCATCCCGACGCTCGACGGCAATTCGCTCAGCGGCTTCTCCCGCGTTGTCCTCGGTTCGCTCTACAACGCCGAAGCGCTTGAGAAATCCGTCGAGGAAATGCAGATCGAGGCCTCACGACGCGGTTACGCCTTTGCGATCGTGCGGCCTCGCGGCGACCGTAATTTCGACGCCCATACCGTTTCTATCACCTTCGCCATCGACGAGGGCCCGCGGACCTACATCGAGCGCATCAACGTGCGCGGCAATACCCGCACCCGTGACTATGTGATCCGTCGCGAGTTCGATATCTCCGAAGGCGACGCGTATAACCGTGCGCTGGTCGATCGCGCCGAGCGCCGCCTGAAGAACCTCGACTTCTTCAAGAGCGTGAAAATCACCACCGAGCCGGGCTCATCGAGCGACCGCGTCGTTCTCAACGTCGATCTCGAAGAGAAATCCACCGGCGACTTCTCGGTGTCGGGCGGTTATTCGACGACCGACGGCGCGCTGGCCGAGGTCAGCATTTCCGAGCGCAACTTCCTGGGCCGTGGCCTGTTCGCGAAAGCGGCGGTGACTTACGGCCAGTACGCGCGCGGCGTATCGCTGTCGTTTGTCGAGCCCTATCTGCTCGATTACCGCGTCGCGCTCGGCCTGGACGTGTTCTACCGCGAGCAACTCGCCAACGATTACATTTCCTACGGCACCAAGACGGTCGGCTTCTCTCCGCGACTGGGATTTGGTCTGCGCGAGGATTTGTCGTTGCAGCTGCGATATTCGCTCTATCAACAGTCGATCTCGCTGCCGCCCACGCTGAACAATTGTAACAACCTTGCTGGACCGGCATTCTTCCCGACGCCGGCCTATATCAATCAGGTCTTAGGCGGCGTCGATCCCACCGGCAATCAGCAGGCCGGTCTGCTTCCGGGCTGTTTGGCTGACGGTGAGTCGTCGCTGCCGGTTCGGAAGGAATTGGCTCAAGGTGCGGAATGGACTTCGTCGGTTGGCTATTCGCTGACCTACAACACCCTCGACAACAACAAGAACCCGACCGACGGTCTGCTCATCGACTTCAAGCAGGACTTTGCCGGTGTTGGCGGTGACGTCAGCTACCTGAAGTCGGCCTTCGACGCGAAATATTACACGCCGCTGGTGTCGGATATCGTCGGGCTGGTCCACCTTCAGGGCGGCATGCTCAACCAGCTGGGTAACACCCCGCTTCGCATGCTCGACGGTTTTCAGATGGGACCCAATCTGGTCCGTGGTTTTGCGCCGAACGGCATAGGACCGCGCGACCTCACCTTCTTCCCCTTCACGGGGACAGGCGATGCGCTCGGCGGCACCAAGTATTGGGGGGCCTCGGCTGAATTGCAGATGCCGTTCTGGTTCCTGCCGAAGGAAGTCGGTCTTAAGGGCGCGGTTTATGCCGATGCCGGATCGCTGTGGGACTATAAGGGACCGACCTCCAATGCCCTCACGGGCGAAGTCAATGGTTTGGTCAACGGCAGGCCTTGCCAATGCGGCATGGTGTTCGATGATGGCAACACCATCCGCACCTCCGTCGGTGTCGGCTTGATCTGGGCGTCGCCGTTCGGTCCGCTGCGCTTCGATTACGCAATCCCGCTTACCAAGGGTAAGTATGACGTCGTGCAAGAGTTCAAGTTCGGCGGCGGGACTTCGTTCTGAGTTTGATCTCGGGCCGGACTGCAACGGGTGGAATGGCGCATCCGACGTTCTTCAAGCGACCCCCTTCGTCGACGCTGGCTGATATCGCCGCGTTGACGAAGGCGTGTCTGGTCGATGCGTCACGCGCCAGCCAAGAAGTCACTGGCTTGGCTTCGCTAGACGAGGCCGGCCCGATGCACCTGACCTTTTTCGACAATCTCAAATATGCCGACCAGCTTGCTTCGACCAAGGCTGGAGCGTGCCTGGTCAGCGAGCGGTTCGAGGCGACCATTCCCGCCCACGTGGCGGTGTTACAGGCGGCCCATCCTTTCCGAGAGTTTGTGAAGGTGGCCCGCGAGCTTTATGGCGAAGCTCTTCGCCCGCAGTCCTGGTTCGGCAATACGGGCATCGCGCCGTCCGCCATCATCGATCCGACTGCGCATATCGAGGACGGCGTGATCATCGATGCGCTGACGGTGATCGGCCCGAATGTCGAGATCGGGGCCGGGACGGTGATCGGCGCGGGCGCGGTGATCGGGGCCGAGGTCAGGATCGGCAGGGACTGCAATGTCGGCGCGAAATGCGTCATTCAATGCGCCCTGATCGGCAACAACGTGCTGATCCATCCCGGCTGCAGCATCGGCCAGGATGGATATGGGTTCATCTTCTTTGGACCGGACGGTCACGTGAAGGTCCCTCAGACCGGCCGCGTCCTGATCCAGAACAATGTCGAGATCGGTGCCGGTACCACGATCGACCGGGGCAGCCTGCGGGACACCGTGATCGGCGAAGGCACGAAAATCGACAATCAGGTCCAGATCGGCCACAATGTGACCATTGGGCGGCATTGTCTGCTCGCGGCCCAGATCGGGCTCGCGGGCAGCCTGACGATTGGCGACAATGTCGCGCTGGGTGCCAAGGTCGGCGTCAACAACCACTTGCATATCGGCGACGGCGCCCAGGTTACGGCGATGAGTGCGGTCAAGGACGACATCCCGGCCAACGGCCGCTGGGGTGGTCATTTTGCGAAGCCGACCAAGCAGTGGTTCCGAGAGATCATCGCCGTGGAGCGCCTGGTGCGCGACAGCACGGCCAACCCGAAGGGTGAGGGGCGGGAGTAATGGAGGAGGCACCGATCAAGTTCGGGATCGTGGACATCAACATGATCCTCAAGACGCTGCCGCATCGCTACCCGATGTTGCTGATTGATCGGGTCATCAACATTCGCAGCGACTACAGCGGCATCGGCGTCAAGAACGTCACCTACAACGAGCCGGCATTCCTCGGTCATTTCCCCGAGCGTCCGGTCTATCCGGGGGTGATGATGATCGAGGCCATGGCGCAGACCGCAGGCGTCATCGGCATCCTATCGGTGGAGGGCACCGAGAAGCCGCGCGCGGTCTATTTCCTCACCATCGACAAGTGCAAGTTCCGTAAGCCGGTGATGCCCGGCGACACCGTTGAATATCACATGCGCAGCATTGGCCGGCGCAAGGCCATGTGGTGGTTTCACGGCGACGCCAAGGTGAATGGCGCGATCGTCGCCGAGGCCGACGTCGGTGCGATGCTGACCGACTGATGCGGGGTCGGCGGACGCGTCGCGGCCAGGCCGAGGCGGTGGTCTGTGAGGCCCGATCCGGAGATTCCAGCTCCGAATTTCGACCCAACCCATTGAAACACAGGGTAATCAGACGTCACTAGACAGTATCGCTGTGCCGCGCTAACCAGCGCGGAACCCCAACACATTTAACGCCAAGCGACTATCGGCTGGCCTGGACTATTCGATGAGCATGATCGACCCCACCGCGCGGATCGAGGATGGCGCCGTGATCGGCGAGGGCGCCTCGATCGGACCTTACTGCATCATCGGCCCCAACGTTGTGATCGGCGCAAACTGCAAGCTGATCGCGCATGTGCACATCACCGCGCAAACCACGGTCGGCGCCGGCTGCACGATCTATCCCTTCGTGTCGCTCGGCACGCCGCCGCAATCCCTGAGCTATCGCGGCGAACTCACCAGGCTTGAGATCGGCAAGGACTGCATCATCCGCGAACAGGTGACCATGAACGCCGGGACCGTGGCCGGCGGCGGCGTCACGCGCGTCGGCGATCGCGGTTACTTCATGAATTGCGCCCATGTCGGTCACGATTGCCAGGTCGGCAATAACGTGATCTTCGCGACATCGGCGACGCTGGGCGGCCACTGCGAGATCGGCGATTTTGTTTTCATCGGCGGCTTGTCGGCAGTGCACCAGTTCACGCGGATCGGGCCGCAGGTGATGGTCGGCGGCGTCTGCGGCGTGCGCGGTGACGTGATTCCGTTCGGGCTCGTGAACGGCCAGTATGCGAGCCTCGAAGGCCTCAACATCATCGGCATGAAACGGCGCAAGTTCACGCGCGAGCGGCTTGCCACGCTGCGATCGTTCTATCAGACGCTATTCCACGGACCGGGCATCTTTGCCGAGCGGCTGAGCGCAGTGCAGCCCTTGGCCGCCGAAGACCCCGCTATCGGTGAAATCCTCACCTTCATCGGCGAGGGCAAGCATCGCGCGCTCTGCCTTCCGGCCGACGAACGCAACCGGTCGTGACCATGGGAAGACCGGAGCCATGACCGGCGCGGCTTTGGAAATTTCATCGCCGATCGGTGTGGTCGCCGGAGGCGGCGTGATGCCGTTTGCGGTCGCGGACTCCCTGACCGCGCGCGGGGTCAAGCCGGTTCTGTTCGCGCTGCGCGGCGCCTGCGATCCGGTACGGGTGGAACGCTTCCGCCATCACTGGATTTCGATCGGCCAATACGGCCGGGCAGTGAGCCTGTTCCGCGCCGAGAACTGCCGTGACCTGCTGTTCATCGGCAGCCTGGTGCGCCCGGGATTTTCCGAGATTCGCCTGGACTGGGGGACGCTGCGCATCCTCGGCCGCGTGCTGGCGGCGTTCCGCGGCGGCGACGATCATCTCCTGTCCGGGATCGGCGGCATTCTCGAGCGGGACGGCTTCCGGATGGTGGGGATCAGGGACGTCGCGCCTGACCTGCTGATGCCTGAGGGCTGTCTTACCCGGGCTGTGCCGGACCAAGGCGCCGCCGCGGATATCGCAAGGGGACGCGAGGTGCTGCGCGCGCTCAGTCCCTACGACATCGGCCAGGCCGCCGTCGTGATCGACGGTCACGTGGTCGGCGTGGAGGACATCGAGGGCACCGACGGGCTGCTCGCGCGCGTTGCGCGGTTGCGCAGTGAGGGACGCATTCGGGCCAAGGCCTCACGCGGCGTGCTGGTGAAGGCCCCAAAGAGCGGGCAGGACCTGCGGTTCGATTTGCCGACCACGGGACCGCGAACCGTTGAGGGCGCAGCGGCGGCGAAGCTTGCCGGGATTGCGATCGTCGCCGGCAACACCCTGGTGGTCGACCCCCAGGCCATGATTGAGGCGGCCGACGCCGCGGGCATCTTTGTGACCGGTTTGCCCGCGTGACGCCGGTGCAGGCAGCAGGCGACGTCGCCCGAAAGATATTCCTGATCGCAACCGAGGAGTCGGGCGATCGGCTCGGCGCCAACCTGATGAAGGTGCTGCGCCAACGCCTGGGCGGCGCGGTCCGGTTCGAAGGCGTCGGCGGCCGGATGATGGCGCAGCAAGGGCTGACGTCGCTGTTTCCGATCGAAGAGCTGTCGATTGTGGGGCTGGCGGCGGTTTTGAAGCAGCTGCCGAAGCTGCTGCGGCTGATCCGCCAAACCGTCGACGCGGTGACGCAGGACGCGCCCGATATTCTCGTCATCATCGACAGCCCGGATTTTACCCATCGGGTGGCCAAGCGCGTGCGCGCCCGTGATCCCTCCATTCCGATCGTCAACTATGTCTCGCCGTCGGTCTGGGCCTGGCGGTCCGGTCGGGCGCGCGCGATGCGCCGCTACGTTGACCATGTCCTCGCCTTGCTGCCGTTTGAACCGGCGGCCTATCGCGAGCTTCACGGGCCGCTGTGTAGCTATGTCGGTCATACCCTGATCGAACAGATCGGAGAGTTACGGCCCGGGCCCGACGAGCAGAAGCGACGGGACTCAGCCCCGCCGGTGCTGCTGGTGCTGCCGGGAAGCCGCCGCAGTGAGATCCGGCACCATATGGCGGTGTTCGGCGAAACACTGGCCCGGCTGCGGGACGACGTGCCGTTCGAATTGATTCTTCCCACCATGCCTCACCTGCAAGAGGCGGTCCGGGAGGCCGTCAAGAACTGGCCGGTGCAGCCACGCATCGTCGTCGGCGAACAGGAAAAGAAGGCGGCATTCCGGATCGCGCATGCGGCCTTCGTCAAGTCGGGCACGGTGACGCTCGAACTGGCCCTGAGCGGGGTGCCGATGGTCGCCGCCTACAAGGCAGGCCAGGTCGAGGCGTGGATCGTGCTGCACGCGATCCGCGTCAGTTCGGTGATCCTCGCCAACCTCGTGGTCGGCGAGAATGTGGTGCCGGAGTTCATCCAGCAGGATTGCACGCCGGAGAAACTGGTTCCGGCGCTTCGCCAGATCCTGTCGGATTCACCGCTACGGCGACGCCAGGTCGAGGCCTTTGCAAGGCTCGACACGATCATGTCGACCGGCGACCAGCCGCCGAGCGTGCGCGCGGCCGAGGTCGTATTGGCGACCATGCGGCAATCCCGACCGGCGGACTGAAGCCAAAAACAAAAGCCGGATGCGCTGACCGCATCCGGCTTTCCGATCGTGCGCCTGATCGGCGCGCGTTACTTGCGTTTTGCGATATCGACGTAGTCGCGCCGGGTGACGCCGGTATAGAGCTGGCGCGGCCGGCCGATCTTCTGCTGCGGATCCTCGATCATCTCGCTCCACTGGCTGATCCAGCCGACGGTACGCGCCACCGCGAACAGCACGGTGAACATCGAGGTCGGGAAGCCCATCGCCTTCAGCGTGATGCCCGAATAGAAGTCGACGTTCGGGTACAGCTTGCGCTCGATGAAATATTCGTCGTTGAGCGCGATCTTTTCCAATTCGAGCGCGACCTTCAGCATCGGATCATCGCCGTGGCCGGTCTCCGCCAGCACCGCGTGACACATCTTCTGCATGATCTTGGCGCGGGGATCGTAGTTCTTGTAGACGCGATGCCCGAAGCCCATCAGGCGCACTTCGCTGTTCTTGTCCTTCACCTTCTTGATGAATTCCGGAATCTTATCGACCGTGCCGATGCTGGACAGCATCGCGAGCGCCGCTTCGTTGGCGCCGCCATGCGCCGGGCCCCACAGGCAGGCGATGCCGGCAGCGATGCAGGCAAACGGATTGGCGCCGGAGGAGCCGGCAATGCGCACCGTCGAGGTCGACGCGTTCTGCTCGTGGTCGGCGTGCAGAATGAAGATCTTGTCGAGTGCGTCGGCCAGCACCGGGTTGATCTTGTACTCTTCGCAGGGCACCGCGAAGCACATGTTGAGGAAGTTTGCGGCGAAGCTCAGCGAGTTCTTCGGATAAACGAAGGGCTGGCCGATGGTGTATTTGAATGCCATCGCCGCCAATGTCGGGATCTTGGCGATCATCCGCATCGAGGCGATCATGCGCTGCTGCGGATCGTTGATGTCGGTGGAGTCATGGTAGAACGCAGCCAGCGCGCCCACCGCGGCCACCATGATCGCCATCGGATGAGCGTCGCGGCGGAAGCCCTGGAAGAAGCGGGCCATCTGTTCGTGAACCATGGTGTGATGGATCACGCGCTGGTCGAAGTCGTTCTTCTGGGCGGCGGTGGGAAGCTCCCCGTAAAGCAACAGGTAGCAGGTCTCGAGGAAATCGCCGTGTTCGGCAAGCTGTTCGATCGGATAGCCGCGATACTCCAGGATGCCGGCGTCGCCGTCGATGTAAGTGATCTTGGACTGGCAGCTGCCGGTGGAGGTGAAGCCGGGGTCGTAGGTGAACATCCCGGCCTGGGCATAGAGCTTGGCGATGTCGATTACATCAGGCCCGATGGTGCCGCTGAGTATCGGAAAATCGTAGGTCTTGTTGCCTACGGTCAGCGTTGCGGTTTTAGTGCTGGATTTTGCGTCCATCGTTGAAGTCCCCGATGAGATCGTTGCAAGAAACCGAGCTCGCCTTGGCGCGCATCTAGAAAATGGCGAGGCCGGCCGGATTGTCTAGAGGTATCGGCGAAATGGGTACCGTATTGCTATGTGCGCTGCAAGGTGGGGGCAGGCAAGTCATAGCACCCCTACATGGTAGCCTGATCCGCCAGCCGGGCGAGGCATTCCTCCCGCCCGAGCACCGCCAGGACGTCGAAAATTCCCGGCGAAGTGGTACGCCCGGTCAGCGCCACGCGAAGCGGCTGCGCCACCGCGCCGAGCTTGAGGTTGTTTGCCTCGGCGAAGCCGCGCATGGCGGATTCCGTGGTTTCGGAGGTCCAGTCCGTGACGGCCTCGAGTGCCAGGCGAAGCCTGCCGATCAGCGCCCGGTTTTCGGGCGTCAGCAGGGCCGCGGCTTTCGGCTCGAGCTGAAGCGGCCGGACGGCGAAAATGAAGTAGGCGCTGTCGATCAGTTCGATCAGCGTCTTGGCGCGTTCCTTGAGGCTCGGCATCGCCCGCAGCAATTGCCCGCGCGTGGTGTCGTTGAGCTTGGCCTTGAGGTCGGGTCCGTTCGGGACATGGTTCAGGACGTCCTCGAACATGGTCACGAGCGAGTGATCGTCGGCATGGCGGATGTAGTGACCGTTGAGGTTTTCCAGCTTGGCGAAATCGAACCGGGCGGCCGATCGCCCTATGCCTGAAAGGTCGAAATCCGCGATCATCTCCTCGGTCGAAAATATCTCCTGGTCGCCATGGCTCCATCCGAGCCTGACGAGGTAATTGCGCAGCGCCGCCGGCAGGTAACCCATGGCGCGATAGGCATCCACCCCCAGTGCGCCATGGCGCTTCGAGAGCTTCGAGCCGTCGGGCCCGTGGATCAGGGGAATGTGGGACATGCTGGGAACGTCCCAGCCGAGCGCGTCGTAAATCTGCTTCTGGCGCGCGGCGTTGATCAGGTGGTCATCGCCGCGGATGATGTGGGTGACGCCCATGTCGTGGTCATCGACCACCACGGCGAGCATGTAGGTCGGGGTGCCGTCGCCGCGCAGCAGGACGAGGTCATCGAGGTTCTCGTTCTGCCAGACCACGCGACCCTGGACCCGGTCCTCGATCACGGTTTCCCCGGTCTGCGCCGCCCTGAGCCTGATCGTGGGCTTGATGTCGGCAGGGGCTTGCGAAGGGTCACGGTCGCGCCACAGGCCGTCGTAGAGCCGGGTGCGGCCCTCGGCACGGGCCTTCTCGCGCATCGCCGTGAGTTCCTCCGCCGTCGCATAGCAGCGATAGGCCTTGCCGCTGGCCAGCAACTGCTCGGCGGCTTCGCGATGGCGCGCGGCCCGGCTGAACTGGTAGACCACGTCGCCGTCCCAATCGAGCCCGAGCCATTTCAACCCGTCCAGGATGGCCTCGATCGCCTCTGTGGTCGAACGCTGGCGGTCGGTGTCCTCGATCCGCAACAGCATCTTGCCGCCGCACCGGCGCGCATAAAGCCAGTTGAACAGCGCTGTGCGGGCCCCTCCGATATGAAGGAAGCCGGTGGGCGAGGGGGCAAATCGGGTAACGACGGGTTCGGTCATTCGGGAGGCAGGCCGCGGTCAAAGAGGGCATATGCAAGGCGCGGTGGTGTATAGCAGGAACGATACATAACTAAAGCCTTGCTTGATTGAAGCTTATTTGGGCACAGCGGGCTTGGCTGTATCCGGCGAATTTGGCAGAAGGTCCGCTGATCCCGAACAGGAAACCAGAATGACCATAGAACCGGTGGCGGTGGAGACGGGCCGCGATTTCATTCGCGACATCATCCAGGCCGATCTCGATTCCAACAAACACAGCCGGATCGTGACGCGGTTTCCGCCCGAGCCGAACGGTTACCTGCATATCGGCCACGCGAAGTCGATCGCACTCAATTTCGGCATTGCGCAGGAGTTTTCCGGACGCTGCCATCTGCGGTTCGACGACACCAATCCGACGCGCGAGGAGCAGGAGTATATCGATTCGATTCAGGCCGATGTGCGCTGGCTCGGTTACGACTGGGGATCGGATCTGTTCTATGCGTCGGATTATTTCGACCGCCTTTACGCGTGGGCCGAGGGCCTGATCGAGGCCGGCAACGCCTATGTCGACGACCAGTCCCCGGCCGAAATCCGCGCCCGCCGCGGCACGCTGACCGAGCCCGGCCAGAACAGTCCGTTCCGCGACCGCTCGGTGGCGGAGAACCTCGATCTGTTTCGGCGCATGAAGGCGGGCGAGTTCCCGAACGGCACCCGCGTGCTGCGCGCCAAGATCGATATGGCATCCGGCAACATCAATCTGCGCGACCCCGTACTCTACCGGATCCTGCACGCGCACCATCCACGCACCGGAACCAAATGGTCGATCTATCCGAGCTATGACTACGCCCACGGGCAGTCCGACGCGATCGAGGGAATTACCCATTCGATCTGCACGCTGGAATTCGAGGACCACCGGCCGCTCTACGAATGGCTGCTCGACAAACTGCCGGTGCCGTCGAAGCCGCGCCAGTATGAGTTCGCCCGTCTCAACCTGACCTACACGCTGCTGTCAAAGCGGGTGCTCACCATGCTCGTGCGCGACGGCCACGTCGCAGGCTGGGACGATCCGCGCATGCCGACGATCGCCGGACTGAAGCGGCGAGGGGTGCCGCCGGCGGCGGTCCGCGAGTTCATCAAGCGCATCGGGGTCGCCAAGGCCAACAGTGTCGTCGATGTCGGCATGCTGGAGTTCACTATCCGGGAAACCCTCAATCGCACCGCGCTGCGGCGCATGGCGGTGCTGCGGCCGCTCAAGGTCGTGATCGAGAACTATCCGGAAGGCCAGGTCGAGGCGATCGAGGCCATCAACCACCCGGACGATCCCGCGGCGGGCACCCGCCGCGTCGCCTTCGGACGCGAACTCTATATCGAGCGCGACGACTTCATGGAGAATCCGCCGAAGAAGTTTTTCCGGCTCTCGCCGGGCACCGAAGTGCGGCTGCGCTACGCCTATTTCATCAAGTGCCGCGACGTCATCAAGAACGCGGCCGGCGAGGTCACCGAACTGCGCTGCACCTATGATCCCGCGACCAAGGGCGGCAATGCGCCCGACGGGCGCAAGGTCAAGGCGACCATGCATTGGCTGCCGGCGGCGCAATCGGTCCCTGCGGAAATCCGCATCTATAATCAGCTGTTCAGCAACCCGACGCCGGACGCCGCCAATTTCGCGGCCGATCTCAACCCGCAATCGCTCGAAATTCTACGCGAGGCACGGGTTGAGTTGGCGGTGGCGCAAGATCAGTCGCCCGAGCCCGTGCAGTTCGAGCGGCAGGGCTATTTCGTGCGCGACACGGATTCAACGCCGGATCAACTGGTGTTCAACCGGACCATCGGCCTGCGCGACACCTTTGCAAAGGAAGTCGGCGGCAAGGGTTGAGGCGAGTTACGCGCTCGCCTTATGAACGATAGATCTGAGCGCCGTCCGGGGCGCCGCTATAACCGCCGTCCACGACGATCTCGGCGGCGGTCATGTAGGAGGATTCGTCCGACGCAAGGTAGAGCACTGCGTGGGCGATATCGTCCGGATCGCAGAAGCGGCCGAGCGGAATGTGGTTGGCGTGCATGGCTTCCGCTTCGACGAAAGGTTCGGCCGATGAGGAAGCGTTCTCACGTAGTCTTCTCGCGAGTTCGTCATTTGAGATGAAAAGCGTTCAGTCAGAGCGGATTTTTGACGCGCTGGCTTAACGCTGTGGTTGTATGTGCCAGGAATATTTTCCACGAATCATTTGTCCGTGATTCAACTTTGTCGTGTTTTCTTCGTGATCTTCGTAATGCAGCGTAGTTGGAAACGTGCAGGACTTACTTACAGGACTTACTTAGAAGCCACTAAGCGTATGACTTCGGCGCGATACCTTTGCGAAGGAAGTCGCTGCAAGGGCTGAGTTTGAGCAGGTGTGCTTGACGTCGCAGGCGCGTTCGCGCCCCTCGCAATTTCAGCGCCGTCCATTCGTGGATCAATTCAGCCTAGTCGGCTTTTGGTTTTGCGCTCAGTCCGAGCCGCGCGAGCCGGGCGTGAAGGACTTCTTCCGCCAGCCTGTCCTTGGCTTTTTCGGCAATCAAGAGATTGATGAGAGCGAGCCGCTTCGGCTCATCGGTCGCTTCGGCCAGCAATTTGCGATAGCGGTCGTGATCGAATTCCGTGCACGGTTTATCCATATCGCGTCCCCAAACGCACACCCTTGGCTAGGGCGGGTCTTGTGTGAGTTTGGTGCGGTGTCCACTGGGGCGCAAGTAACATCGCAGGCAACTCTGCGTTGCAGCTAGTGCGGTGAATAACGCGCAAGGCGCGGCGGCCGAGACATTCCGAACGTAAGGTCAGTCGAGACGCTGACGCAGTTCGTCGCGCATCTTCTCACGGAACGACTGGCGTCGTGCCGGCCGTTCAGCGTCAGCGATATTGAACCGATCGAATACGTTAAAGTTTTCGAGGATCTGGTAACGATCGCTGGCCATCGCCAGGATGCGAAGCAGTTCGGCCGTCGGTCCACTGGGGCCGGTGATTTCCCATTTGCGGGTGATGTCGTTGCCCGTGTCCGGAGCGCGGCCGCAAAGCTTGGCCCTATCGGCAAGCGATAGCGGGCTGCCGATCGCGTGACCGAGGTCGGCGCGAAGTTTTCTTAATTCGGGGCCGGTGGAACTGTACGGCACTGAAGTCTCGCCGGACCTGATCAGCAAGGTCACCGACGCGGTGCTGGACGAAGTCCGGGATTGGCAGAACCGGCCGCTCGACCCGGTCTATCCCGTGGTTTTCTTCGATGCCCTGCGGGTCAAAATCCGTGACGAGGGAACGGTCAAGAACAAGGCGATCTATGTCGCGCTGGGCCTCAATCCGTCAGGCGAGAAGGATGTTCTGGGCCTCTGGATCGAGCAGACCGAAGGTGCCAAATTCTGGCTCAAGGTCATGAACGATCTGAAGGCGCGCGGGCTCAACGATATCCTGATCGCCGTCGTCGATGGCCTGAAGGGCTTTCCCGAGGCGATCACCAGTGTGTTTCCGCAGACGCTGGTTCAGACCTGCATTGTACACCTGATCAGGAACAGCCTTTCCTTCGTCACCTGGAAAGACCGCAAGGCGATCCTGCCTTCAATCAAGGCGATCTATCGCGCCGAGAACGCAGATCAGGCCCTGGTCCGGCACGCCAAGTCCTGTGGGCCTAACTTGCTCACCAGCAAGCGTTCACGGGCACAACACGCCAACCCCAACCGGTCCAGACCCTGCTCCAACTCGTGCAGTCATCCCAGCCGCCATAACCCCAGGCAGGTCCATAACCCCAGCCGGACCCATATCCCCACCCGGGGCCCCACGAAGCGTTGGCAAGACCGATACCCATGCCAAGGCCTACGGCGCCGAGGGCGGGCGCACCCCAACCCCAGCCACCGCCGCGCCAGCCTCCGCCCCAGCCGCCCCCGCGCCAGCCGCCACCCCAGCCGCCGCCGCGCCAACCCCCTCCTGCGAACCCGCGGTTGAAACCGGCACCGCGAAAACCGCCGCCGCCGAAGCCGCCGCCGTGGAAACCCCCGCCATGAAAGCCGCCGCCGCCGAATCCGCCACGCGCAGAAGCGCCGGTCGGTACGAGCGCAATCGCGACAGTTGCGACCAATGCGATCAGCATCGTCCTGAACATGCGAGCCTCCATTGGGTTGGGAAATTCCTGAAGGGAATAACGCCGATTTCTAGGTCTGTCCGCTTGGCATCTCGGCCCGGCAAGCGGGCCGAAGGCCGCTCCGGTGGTCGAAGCTTGCGGGCATCGCAGCGTCAAATCCCGAGGATCCAAACGGCTACAATTGTCCCGATCACAGCTAGTCCGCTAATCGTCCAGCCCGTCGCGTAGGCCGTGTCATCGGCTTCCGGTCTGTCGACCATCGCATCGCGCCAGTGGGTCATGCGAGCCTCCCGTGAGCGTTTGCCGTAATGAGTTGCGTCCGCTGCTCAAAGGTTCACAACCGCGCTCCGGCGGCCTGGTCCTGGCCGTGTGAGACCGGGCAGGGGCGGGATGTTACCGCCTGCGCTATGTGCGGTTGATCGCGCATGATCCCGCGCCGCCGCCGAAGCGTTCTCGGTTTCGGATAAGTGCGTGGCTCAGCGGGGTGGGAGCTTCTTCATCGGCAAGACATCCCGGCCGACATGGGCCCCCAAAATCCGCACGTAGTTGGCTCGCCGAGCCCATGCGGGCCGTTCGGACCACGCGCGTGGAGTTCGTCTCGGAATACTAACAGGATCGCCGCGGCCAACAGGATTGCGGATAACAGGATAGCAGGTCTCATTCGCATTCGACGGTTATGCACTTCAAAATTGGGCACTTTCTTGAAGCTTGGGCGGAGGTAAATTACTGCCTCTCGATCGCCCCGACCGAGTTCTACCATCTCCGGCACAGCCGAACCTCGTTCGATGAGTTGGTAGTTATGGGCGCAATTTTTACGAATAGGGGTGGTTCTGATAGAAGTCGTTTTGACGAACATCGGGCTATTGTCTCTGCGAGCGCGGCCAACCTTGTCAATCAGCCAATAGGACCAAATCGATTGAAGGAAGCGACGCGTCTCGGATGCCGTTCGCCGCGCATCCGTCGATGAAGAAGGTGTCGGGTGTAAGATGGAAGAGAAGATCGCTGCTGCGATCACGTTCGTGATTTCGGCGGCGATGGCTGCCGCGATCCTGGCTTACGTGGAACACGATGCCCTTGGGCTGGCCCGGCATACGATCCGTGCAGACTCTCTGCTGGCCGCTTGCGGCGCGGGCGGTCTCCTGATCATTGCGCTCTACAGCGCCAGGTTTGGCAAGCGGAAGTGATTTGCGCGTCAAAGCGTGACGAGACTCGCACCGACTGCCGCCGGTCGTCTTCGGCTTCTCACGCAACAGCCGGCCCCGCACCAATTGCAGATGGATCGGTGGGCCTAGACCAGACAACGAATCCAGGCGCGATTCTGCGTTCGTTCCGCTATTCGCGTGGCGAAGCGCTGCGGTAGCATGGTGATCCCAAAGGGGATCGCTGGGGCGTAAACTCAATGGCAGAGCGGGGCGGGGCTCGAGGCCGCGCGCAAGGCTACGCCGGGACTTGGCCGGGGCAAGGGGCGGCGCAAGCGGGCGGCTTTGTGCCCTCCGGCGTCGACGCGTGGTCTGCCTTTACTGCGAAAATACGCGAGTGGATCGCGGCGGAGGCAGGCGCCGGCCGGCTTTTGCCATGGGTGCCGGTAGCGTTCGGCACAGGCATCGCGATTTATTTCGCGGCCGGCCATGAGCCGCTCCGCTGGGCGACGGCGCTTGCAGCCACCGGGCTTTTCGCAGCGGCGTTCTTGTTGCGGCGGCAAAAGATATTCCCCGTCGTGGTGTTGATCGCCGCGATGGCGTCGGGCTTCGCGGCGGCGACGTGGAAAACGGCGCTGATCGCGCATGGCGTGCTCGCGCGGCCAATGTATTCGGTGCAGCTCTCGGGCTTCGTTGAGGCCCGCGATATCCGCGAGCGCACCGATCGCTTCGTGTTGCGGGTGGCGCAGATGGATGGCCCCCGCGTCACCACCAAACTGGAACGGGTTCGGCTGTCGGTGCGCAAGGGCACCGCGCCCGAGGTCGGCAGTTTTGTCGAATTGAAAGCGCGGCTGCAGCCGCCCCTCGCCCCGTTGCGCCCCGGCAGCTACGATTTTGGCCGCGACATGTACTTCCAGGGCATCGGTGCGTCCGGCTTCGTCACCGGCACCATCAAGTCCATGGAGCCGCCGGTCGCGGGCGGCTGGTCGTTGCGCTACGCCGCCGTGATGCAGGGATTGCGCGATGCGATCGATGCCCGGATTCGGACCACGCTCGATGGCGACAAGCGCGCCATCGCCACCGCCTTGTTGACCGGCCGCCGCGACGCGATCACGACGCCCGTCAACGACGCGATGTTCATCTCGGGGCTCGGCCACGTGCTCTCGATTTCCGGTTACCACATGGCGGTGGTGGCCGGCGTGGTGTTCTTCACGATCCGTGCGCTGCTGGCTCTCTTCCCGGCGCTGACCGCGGGCTTTCCGATCAAGAAATGGTCGGCCGCCGCGGCGCTCGCCGCTGCCGCATTTTATCTGCTGCTGTCCGGCGCGGAGGTTGCGACCAGACGCTCGTTTTTCATGACGGCCGTAGTGCTGATCGCCGTCATGGTGGATCGCCGCGCCGTGACATTCCGCACGCTGGCGGTCGCCGCCATGATCGTGCTGGTGCTGGCGCCGGAGGCGCTGGTGCATCCGAGCTTCCAGAGGTTGGCGGCATAACCGGTGAGGGCCGGCCCGACGATAGATAAGCCCACTGAAAACAAACGATTTTCCGGGGTGAGGGGCTTTAATGCTGGAGCACGAAAACCGAACAGAAACTGGCATAATCCGGGATTTCCCGGTTAAAAATCCCAGACAAAGTCCCAGATGTTTTTCCGGCGTTCCCGAGGGGTTCCTCCACCATGCCCGGGGGCGGCATCTCTGCCGCCCCAACCCGGCCTCGGTGTCTTCGCCTGTCTCGGTGGCATCGGTCACTGCCATGCCTGACCGTCATCGCCCTTACGAGACGCCCCGGGATGCGCCCCACAGGCCGCACCGTGCCGCGTAGCCCTGACGGCAGTGCCCCAAGGCATGGCGACCCTTGCTTGAGCGACCGGGCAAGGGCGATGGTCTGATCGGCCAGCCGGACCATTGGTAAAGACCGGTCCTGATGCTCGATATAACTTGGGGATGAGGCCAAGGAAAACTCCGCGAGTTTCTTGGACTGCCTAGCTTGAGGCGCACTTCTCCCGCGTGCATACTCACTCGTGACACCTGAGGGGTTGCAGGCCGCCATCTCAAGCCCACAAGGATTTTAGGAACCGGAGTGTGTTGCATGATGGACGCGGCCGTGTCGGCGTCTTCTGAAACAGTCAACGAGCAATTCGATCTCAAAAAGCATGGACAGGACGCCGCAATAAAATATTTGCGGATGCAATCATTCTATTCTGATTTGGCTGAGGTTGTTGCGCGCATACTTCGCGAAAACCTAAGAGTCCGACTCGACAACGTATCCTTGGCAGATCATGCTCTGGCGAGTTTGCGGGAGAGCAACTTGACGCTGGCGATCATGAGCCATGCTTCGGCGCTCGCAATCGTTGCCTCGAAGTCTTTTGCAAGACGACGATTGCGGTTGAGCCAGGCGATGGGTCCGTTCGACGACCCAGCGGCGTGGCAATAATTTGAAGCCTTTAGCGGCATCGGATCGTTTGACGATCTCGATAGTCCAGCGGCCGATTGAGGCAAGCGCCTTTTTGAGTTTCGGACCGGCATAGCCACCATCGGCGAAGACATGACGTAACCAGGGGAAAGCACTTCGGATCAACTGGAGAAGCGCAGGTGCGCCGTCGCGATCTTGTATGCTGGCTTCACGCACGATGCCTGCGATCAGAAAGCCCGCGGTGTCAGTGAGAAGGTGCCGTTTGCGTCCTTTGATCTTCTTGCCGGCATCGAACCCGCGCGGACCACCAGCCTCGGTCGTTTTAATCGACTGGCTGTCGATCACTCCTGCCGTGGGACTTGCCTCCCGGCGATCGGCCTCACGCGCCATCATGACGAGATGGTGGTTGATTTTCTGCCAGGTACCGTCATCGCGCCACCGGTAGAAGTACCGCTGCACCGTCGTATAAGGCGGAACTCCTTCGGTAACAACCGCCACTGGCGAACCGCTCTGAGCGATGAAAAAGATCGAATTCACCAGTGCCCGCATCGCCGTCACTCGTGGCCGGCCGCGACGATTTTTGCAAGGCATGTAGGGAGCGATCATCGCCCACTCTTCATCCGTGGTATCGCTTGCCACCGCAGCCCATCTCGACAATATTTCGCCCGAGTGATTTCAGTCCAAACCAATTTGTGCCTCCGTCGTAGCCTGCAACCACGACTGATCACAAATGACTGAAATCACTCAGCTTAATTTCGGGTCGGCCTCTAAGGCAGCGCAGCATCAACGTTCATTCTGTGCAAGCCCGCGCCAAAGACGCGACGAGCTTCGCTCACAAAGCCGCAACCCCCTCGGACCTTGATCCAAACCTAGCGAAATATTCGGACCCGATCTCGCAGATCACCGATCTTGCGGGAATTCGCGTGATCACGCATTTCCCGGCTACGCTCGACGACGTTGACGCCCTGACCTGCCCCTGCAAATTTCCTCCACGCGGAGTTAAAGTCCGGCCTTCTCAAGGACGGACAGATGAAGCGAACGAGATTTACGGAAGAGCAGATTATAGGCGTGCTGCGAGAGCACGAGGCGGGTGCGAAGACGGCGGATCTCGCCCGCAAGCATGGCGTCTCGGAAGCGACGCTTTACAACTGGAAGGCCAAATACGGCGGCATGGATGTCCCGGAGGCCAAGCGTCTGAAGCAGCTTGAGGAGGAGAACGCCAAGTTAAAGAAGCTTTTGGCGGAGCAGATGCTGGATGCGGCCGCACTTCGCGAGCTTCTGGCAAAAAAATGGTAGGGCCCGCCGCCAAGCGCGAAGGTGTCGCGCATCTGCAGGCCGTACTGGGCCTCTCAGAACGGCGGGCCTGCTCAATCGTCAACGCCGATCGCAAGATGATCCGTTACCGGTCATGCCGGCCGCCGGATACGGATCTGCGCGAGCATCTGCGTGAACTCGCCAATGAACGGAAACGCTTCGGCTACCGCCGGCTGTTCGTCCTGCTGCGGCAGGAAGGCGAACCATCGGGTGTCAACCGCATCTATCGGCTCTATCGAGAGGAAGGTCTCACCGTGCGCAAGCGGCGGGCCCGACGTCGCGCCGTGGGAGCCCGGGCGCCGATCCTCGTCGAGGCCAAGCCAAATGCCCGCTGGTCGCTCGATTTTGTGCACGACCAGTTCGCCTGCGGCCGCCGGTTCCGCATCCTGAACATCGTCGATGACGTGACCCGGGAATGTCTGGCGGCGATCCCCGACACGTCGATCTCGGGACGGCGGGTGGCGCGCGAGCTGACGGCGTTGATCGACCAGCGCGGCAAACCCGGGATGATCGTCTCCGACAACGGCACCGAATTCACGTCGAACGCCATGCTCGCCTGGGCGCAGGAGAACCGCATTACCTGGCACTTCATCGCGCCGGGCAAACCCATGCAGAACGGCTTCTGTGAGAGCTTCAATGGTCGGATGCGGGACGAGCTTCTCAATGAGAGCCTGTTCTTCGGCCTCGATCATGCCAGGACAAAGATTGCGGACTGGGCCGACGATTACAACGAACAGCGTCCACATTCGGCGCTGGGCTATCTCACCCCGGCGGCTTATGCCGCTAACCTCACCGCAACGTGCGATCGGCTGCGCAACCCGGACCAGCTCCGCCGATCGCACGTTGCTCTACCCGCGCCTCACGGCGTAAAACCCGCCGAGAACTCTAATCGCCGCTGGATGAAAGTTCAGGGGCAGGTCAGCCCTCATTAATCAAGAATTTGAAATCGTAGAAAAATCAAACAAGGGATTGGAACTCATTGAGGAGGACCGTTTCGGTTATCAAAGCATACACTATCTCGTTCGCATCAAGGGAGAACGCACCGCGCTAGCCGAATACGAGCGGTTCGCTGGGGCAATTGCGGAGGTGCAGGTTCGAACTATCCTCCAGCATGCTTGGGCTGAGATCGAGCATGACATTCAGTATAAATCATCTGAAACAATTCCAGCCGAAATTCGGCGGCGCTTCATGGCATTGGCGGGCATGCTAGAAATAGCAGACCGCGAATTTCAAGCCATCAGCGATGCGGATCGCGAATTGGAGCAAGATGCGGAGAGGAATGTTCAAAGCGGAAATTTAGCCGCTGTCGAAATCACGCCAAAAGCACTCAAGTCATTCTTAGACAAGTACCTCGGGTTCGACGGCCGGATGTCGGAATATTCGTACGAGTGGACCGCTCGTCTGTTGAAGGCACTGGGCTTCCGCGATCTAGACGAAGTCCAAAAAGCAATAACGCCGTATGATGATCACAAGCTCAGCTTGATTGCCGAGGGGGCGCGTCAAGGTCAGGTCTCGCGGTTTGAGTTTATGCTGCAAGCCGCACTCGGCGACCTGTTTCTACAGCGCCACCCATTGAAACGAGACGACTGGTACGCGGGTCGCCTCCAGAAAATCCTGGATCGCATGAAGGAAAAAGGCGTTCCCATAGGCACGTACAAGTTCTCACAAGCCGCGCAGAACTCTGAATGAAGACGAGTCCGGACGATCGGCCAGCCGAGTCCACCGATGGCCTCAAGCCGGGATGGTCGGTGATAGCGGCCGGCTCGTGCCAGCGCACCAGAGCGCCGTTTATGGCCCGCCGTGACCCGGGTTCGGTGATCGGATCAGTCAAAAGAAAATGCCCCGGGCTGGCCCGGGCATTGATCGTGAGGGATATGAGGCTGCATCAATTGATAAGCAGCGTCTGACGCTCCCCGGAGATGCCGATAACCGGTATCTTCCCACTCAGTCCAAACTTGACGAGGACATCGGTCACGTGAGCCAGCACATGCTCGTGACTTGGGAAATCCGGGCTGATCCATTCGCCGTCTGCCTCGTTGAAGAAATGGGCGCAGTAGGTCCCGAGACTAGCCCCGATATGTATCTCGGCATGGGTAATCGGAGCGGACTGGCTGTCGTCGTCACCGTCCAATTCAGCCGACTCCAGCATGCGGAGTTTACCGGCTGCGATGCGTCGCTTGGCATCCGCTATGCGACGCTTCAGGGCTTCGTTTTCGTGCTCCAAGGCTTCGCTTCGATCGGCAATATCAGCGATAGCCCAAAGGGTAGCAGCGCCCCAACCCGGAGGCAGCGGGGCGTCCCCGAACTTGGCATATGCCTCAAGAAGGTCATCAAGGGTCACCTTAACGGGTTTGATGCCATTGGCATGATCGGCGAGTTCTGCTTGAGAGGCGGCGGCGCGAAGCTCGGCAGCGGTCATCTTTAAGGATTTCCACGGCGGGGCACCCTTGGCTCGACGTGCCTCATCGTCCTTAGCAACAGCGGCGCGAAGGGCGGAAAGAGACTTCGGATTGATCTCGGTTCTTGCAGTCATCGGTATTTCCTCATTTGCGAATGCCGTCCACCTAATCGCATCTCGCGGCGCCTCAAGGGGCCGGTTGTGGATAAGTTACACGTCGCGAACCAATTTCGGGCGAGATCAATTAACTGATGACCCGGGCGCGGCACCGGCTGATCCGAAGTAGGATGCTGCTACCCTTGCAGCCTTCAGGAAAAACTCACGCGACGCCTCGTCGAGCATGCGATGCACTGCCTCTATCGCCGTCATTCCATAGGGGCGCGGCTCCCCGGTAGGTTGCCTCTACCATGCGGCACATAAGCTCAGCTTCGGTGAGGTTTGGCTTTTTCGTCATGATGCTTTCCCATGCGGTTGCGCAGTAACGGCCCGACACCTGATGCGGTCGGCGCGAACTTGCAACCGGGAAAACGCGCGATGACCTGAAAGCGCGTCAAGTGGCACTTGCGCGGGCGGAATTCTCAAGCGCCCGCTTTCTGCACAATAACGGACGTGGCCCGATGCCCGCGCCAAGTCAGAAAAGTGCCCAGCACCGGAAGTCAGTTGATTTCTCGATCACTTAGTCAGTGCATTCTTCCTGCTGGCATTTCGGCCTCGACGGCCTGTTACGGAAGCGCACGCGCGCCATTGCACAACTCGGTCTGCGCCTACGCAAAAAGTTCCTGGTTGGGGTTGGAAAAACGTTAGTATCGGGCTGATCGGCTTAGCTCACGAATGAGGCAAGCCATGGCGCATCTGGACCTTCCATCGTCAACACCCATGCCGACGATTCTCCGGTACGGCGTTGCAGTTCTGTCCGTAGCAATCGGAATCGGGGTTGGTTTCTTCCTGCTCCGACATTTCGAGGCCATTTTGACGCCGTTCCTGTTCGCAGTCGCAGCGACCGTTTGGTATGCGGGAACCGGGCCAGGTGTGCTCGCAATTGTCCTTTCGGTCCTCAGCCTTAATTACTTCTTCATACGTCCTTTTTTTTCCTTCAGCCCAATTAGCTCTGCTGACCTCGTTTATCTAACCTTTTGCATAGTTTGCGCCTTGGCTGTCGGCTGGGTCAGCGCCGTGCGACGTCGGGCAGAGCACGAGCTTCGTCAGGCCCGCGAGGAGCTCGAGGCCCAAGTGGCGGAACGAACCGCCAACCTACAGCGGAGCGAGGCCCATCTTGCTGAAGCACAGAGACTGAGTCACAGCGGTGTGTCGACCTACAACAAGACGACCATTCTTTATGGATCGGAGGAGACTTACCGCATCTGGGGGTTTGATCCGGCGCAGGGTGTTCCGAGCTTCGAAGCCATGTTCCAACGGGTTCACCCGGACGACCGGGACCGGCACCGCGCACAGGTTCGGAGCGCGTTGGACGAAAAAAGAGGCTACTCGATCTCGTACAGAATCGTACTTCCCGATGGAACCGTCAAGCACCTCGACTTAATCGGCCAACCTGTGCTCTCCGCAAGCGGGGAACTTGTCGAGGTGGTCTCCACACAGATGGATGTGACGGAGCGCGTGCGGGCCGAGCAAGCTTTGCGGGAGAGCGCAGCGAAAATCCGGCGCCTGGTCGACTCCAACATCATTGGTATTTTCTTTTCGGGCTTGGAGGGTCGAGTTCTTGAGACTAATGACGCGTTTCTTCATCTCGTAGGACATGATCGGGACGATCTGGTTTCAGGTCGCGTACGCTGGACGGACCTGACCCCTCCGGAATGGCGCGAGCGTGACAGGCGCGCCTTGGCCGAACTGAGCTCAAATACGACAGCTCAGCCGTACGAGAAGGAGTTTTTCCGAAAAGATGGCAGCCGCGTACCCGTACTGGTTGGAGGAGCACTGTTCGAAAAAGGCGGCAACGAGGGCGTCGCGTTCGTCCTTGATTTGACGGAGCGCAAGCGCGCCGAGGAAGCATTGCGGGAAAGCGAATCCCATCTGGCGCAGGCGCAACTGGAACTCGCGCACGCCAACCGCGTCGTGACGATGGGACAGCTGACGTCATCAATCGCGCATGAGGTGAACCAGCCGATCACAGCGGGAATCACATACGCGTTAGCCGCTCGGCGTTTCCTAAACGCGGAGCCGCCAAACCTTCATGAGGTGGATGACGCGCTGTCTCTCATTGTCAGGGAGGGGAATCGCGCAGGCGAGGTCGTCGAGCGAATCCGCGCGCTCATCAAGAAGGCGCCCACACGAAAGGACGCCATAGCGATCAATGATGCCATCCTCGAGATTATTGCTCTCACCCGTACGGAGGCCGCAAACAATAGCGTCTCGGTCCGGACGCAGCTAGCGGAGGGCTTGCCGCGTGTCCAGGGAGATCGGGTCCAACTGCAACAGGTACTCCTTAACTTGATCATCAATGCCATCGAAGCGATGCGCGACGTCGGCGAAAAGGAGCGAGAATTGCTCATCAGCACCCGTCACGAACCAGATGGCGTTGTAGTCGAGGTGCGGGATTCGGGTCCCGGCTTCGCACCGGCGGATATCGATCACATGTTCGAGGCTTTCCACAGTACGAAACCAAGCGGTTTGGGGCTTGGGCTGTCGATCTGCCGGTCAATCATCGAAGCGCATAACGGACGATTGTGGGCAAGCGCGAACCAGCCCCGTGGGGCCAGCTTTCAATTCGTCCTGCTGGCGATCACAAACACTGCGTCGTGATGCTGTACTCGTGAGCCGTCCTAAAGAACAGGCGACCCGACCGTGAGTTCTGTTATGGGTCAATCGCGTCGATTTTGGTATGCCCACGTATGTCCGTTAGCGGGGTGATCCCGGAAATCACAGTTCGCTGTGTCAGTTGCCAAAGCAGCCGTGTTATCCACACCCGACCACAGGTATCGCCATGGCCGCTCCAGCCCCAACGTATTGATAATTTGCCGAATGCCGGTCGCCACGCTCTTATGGTCGGCATGGGCACCAAATCACGAGAAACGATCTACGGCGCTTCGATCAGGGCGGCGGCGGAACGGGCCACCGAAGCCCGCAAGGACGCCGACCGGCTAGCTTGCGAGGCTTGGAATAAACGCATGTTGGGGTTTCAGGGACCGGCGCAGCCATCGCCCGCGCTCGGCGACGCACTCAATGCGGGGTATTCTTACCTCGAAGTCAAATGCCTCGGTTGCAATACCCATCAAACGGTGGCGTTGAATATCGTGCGCCGGCCCAAGGCGACGCCGATACACGAGCTTGAGCGGTACATGCGCTGCAAGGATTGCTCGGAAGTTCGGCGTTATCCCTATAAGCGCAGCCATCTGGTCGCGCTGCGCACCACCAAGATCACCGCGAGCGATCCGCCCTCAACGTGGTGGCCGGGGGAACGATGAGGTCGAAATGCTAAGTGATGCCTGCTCTGAGTTCATCCATTCGGTGGAAAAAGCGGCCGGAATACTCGCTAAGGCCGTTCATCACTATTCCGAGCCGGATGGCCCGTTCGGCTACGGCGCTGAAATTGATGCTCTCAGGCGGGCATGTGCGGCGGTGAAAGAAAGACCCTACGACGCTCAGGCCGCGCTGAACTCCTGAGGTTGGCAGCGGCAGTAATGACTTTCCACGACACGCCGCCGGAAACGCCTCAGCGTCTGGAACGACAAGCGGAGATGAAAAAGCTCATAAGATTGTTGCAAGACAATCTCGACGGCAACGATGCCGTCATTGTTTCAGCCGTTGTCGAAAACGCAGTCGTCGAAACACCGTTTTCGCAACAGGCAACGGAACACCTAGGGACTTCTGTCGAAGCTTGGGAAGCCTGTTTATGACCTTGCCATTAAGATCATCAGCGATATCGGATCGGCGACGGTCAAGAAGATGTTGGGCCTTTAAGTCAGATGTGTAACCTCTATTCGATCACCACCAACCAAGCCGCGATCATCGCGCTGTTCCGTGTCGTGAACCGCTACGTCGGCAACTTGCCGCCGATGCCCGGTGTGTTTCCGGACTATCCTGCCCCGGTGGGGCGCAACGCTGGCACCGACCGCGAACTGACAATGATGCGCTGGGGCATGCCGCCGCCGCTACGGGCGGGCGGCTTTCCGGTAACGAACATCAGGAACACGTCTTCACCGCACTGGCGAGCATGGCTCAAGCCGGAAAGCCGGTGTCTTGTCCCCTTCAACAGCTTCGCCGAATATGCGCCTGAACCGAACCCCGAGACCAAGAAAAAGGATGTTGTGTGGTTCGCGCTCAATGAGGACCGGCCGCTCACGGCGTTCGCCGGAATGTGGACCGAGTTCAAGGGTGACCGGGGCACGAAGTCCAAACCGGTCCCGGGTCCGCATCTGGTCTATGGCTTCCTGACCACCACGCCGAACGCAGTTGTCGAGCCCATTCATTCCAAAGCCATGCCGGTGATCCTGACAACCGACGAGGAACGGGATGTTTGGATGCGTGCACCTTGGGAGGAGGCAAAGGCGTTACAGCGTCCATTGCCTGACGATGCCCTGAAGATTGTGGCGCGCGGTGCCGACAAAGAAGATCAGGCAGCGGCATGAACAAGTTCGTTGGAGACCGGCCCTACGCCGACCCGGAAGCCGCAGCCCGCAAGCTGGTCGAGATAGCCAACTCTGTTGAAGCCGTGCAGGATGGCCGGATATTCATCGAACTCATCAACGGGCCGTTTCTGTACGACCTCAGAGCTACAGCGGCCGAATATGGTGCAGGCCTCAAGCTGGCAATCGAACACGGCTGGCTCCAGATGCACGAGAGCGGCACTTATGTGAAATTCACCCAAGCCGGCGCGGAGCTATTCGCCTGATGAAATGTGCCTTCTGCGAGGACGTCGGTTGGGTATGCGAGGACCATCCCGCCGCGCCTTGGGATGACGCACACGCGCGTATCTGTGATGCCGCCGGGATGCCGTGTCCGAAGTGCAATCCAAGTGATCTTGATCATCCGCCGCGACCGCCGGCCGGTACGCGCATCCAGTTCGACAAGAAGGGCTGGCGACACTGAGCAATCGGGGATGGGCGCGTGAGTTCGATGAATCAATCCCGCTGCCACGCGGTCGTCAGATCGTCACCCTCGCCGATGCGCGCGCCTCTATTCTAAAGCTCAATAGGGCAAATCAGAGCAACGCGGCATGGCAAGCCGCAATCGAGGCGCTGATGCTGGCCGCCGATCTCGGGGGCCCTACGAGGTCGACCGCATCGGCGTCATGAAGGCGCTGCGCCGCCACGTAGTGCGAGTGTTCAATCCTGATCGCAAAGACCATCAGTGGGGAAAGCGGAAGCTGAAGCGGGATCGGTAGCGGCCCGGTCGCGCAGGCGTGATTGGAGGCGAGGAACTAAGTGGGGTGGCTCACAGATATAGCATGCTGATTGATGTATGTGCCGCACGGCGCTTGGCGACGATCAGTATCGATGGTCTGGGGCAAAGAAAATGGGGCGCAAACTATCGGTGTTGGAAAGGCAGGCTGCGGACGCTCTGCGTCGTGCCAGACGGCTTTCCGTTGGTCCGGCCCGAAACGATCTGCGGCAACTCGCGAAGGAACTGCTTTGGCTAGACCGCAACGGCATGGACGCCCTGGTCGAACGTCGAAATGTTTCTCAATATTCTGACGAAAAAATTGGCGAACTCAAAGCGCCACGCTCTCCATAATCCGATCATGCCGGGGTGGATGGCTGTCCGCATGCCCGAGGCAAGAGCGTTACCAACGCAAAAAAAGGCCCCGGATGCTTTGAGCACCGGAGCCTTTCGATCAGCGTCCCGGCATCGCGAGAACGCTGTGAAACATTGAGACATATAAGCCGTCGATCACAGGCCGCCAAAGCGGCGCAGGATTTCGAGCTTCAAATCGGCCTGCGTATCTCCGCTCCACCGATCTAGTACCCACTTTTTTTAGAACGTAAGTCGTGATTCAAGATTGGGATGATTCCCGAAGCAAGAGAAGTCCACCTTTCGAGGAAAGATCGCAAGGTGCTTGAGGCGTGTTGTCGCTCGCCGATGACATTGCAGCGCGATTTGAAGCGGGCCCGGATCATTCTGTTGGCGGCGGCCGGGCGCAGCACCCGGTCGATCGCCAAGGAAGTCGGGGTCCAACCGCGGATTGTCAGCCTTTGGCGGCATCGCTATGCCGACCATGGCCTTGAAGGTCTGAAAGACAAGCCGCGGCCCGGCAAGCAGCCGATCTATACGAAGGCCACCGACAAGCGGATTCTGAGGCTGCTGGACAAACCGCCACCAGAAGGGTTTGCGCGCTGGACCGGCCCCCTGCTGGCCGCGGCGCTGGGCAACGTCGACGTCCAGTATGTCTGGCGGTTCCTGCGTAGCCACAAGATTGACCTCGTGGTTCGGAAGTCCTGGTGTGAGAGTAACGACCCGAACTTTACGACCAAAGCCGCCGATGTTGTTGGCCTCTATGTCGCCCCGCCCGAGAAGGCCATTGTGCTATGCGTGGACGAAAAGCCCTCGATCCAGGCTTTGGAGCGAGCGCAGGGCTATCTGAAGTTGCCCAATGGCCGCGCCTTGACCGGCCAGAGCCACGACTACAAGCGGCATGGCACGACAACACTGTTTGCGGCACTCGAAGTCGCCACCGGAAAGATCATCGCGGCTCATTCAAGACGGCGTCGCCGCGTCGAATTTCTCGACTTCATGAACAGCATCACCGCGGCTTTTCCGGACCGTCAGCTTCACGTCATCCTCGACAACCTCAACACCCACAAGAAAAACGAACATTGGCTCAAGGCTCATCTCAATGTGCAATTTCATTTCACGCCGACAAGCGCGTCCTGGCTCAATCAGGTCGAGGTCTGGTTCTCGATCTTGCAGGGGCAGTCGCTCAGCGGCGCCTCCTTCACAAGTCTCAAACAGCTCCAGGAGCACATCGATGCTTACATTAACGCTTATAACGACAAAGCTCAGCCCTTCGTCTGGACCAAGAAAAAGGTCCGTCAACGCCGATTCAAAGGCCGCCGTGTCACTCAGCTCTGATTCCGGGTACTAGTAGGGTGAAAGCGACAACCGACGCGCACATTCAATCGCTGATGCAGCGCTTGAACATGCCACGGCATCGTCGGCAACGACGAAGGAGGCGCCCGGCAGCGTTTGGAAGGTGGGGCCGATCGAGCGATCGGGGTCATAATCATGCGCCCAGGCGAGCGCGAAGCCGGTGAGCGTAAACGGCGAAAACCGATAGTCGGCCCCGACCGCGGTGCGCGCGAGGTTTCAGCTCGATGATCTGATCGGTAAGCTGTTGCCGGACCTTGCAGCAGGTCGGCGACAACTCTGGGTGATCCTTCATGACGGGCGCAAGAAGGTGGTCAGCGAAGGAGCAAGGGATCGACCGATATTCCTTCCTTGAGCGCGCGGAGTGCAAACGTCGAGCGTGAATGCTGGATTCCCGGAATCTTATAGAGGCTCTCACGTAAGAAGCGTTCGTAGTGCTCCGTATCGGAAACTGCAACCTTCACCAGATAGTCGTAGTCGCCAGAGACGAGGTAGGCCTCAATCACTTCCGGCATGCGGGCCAAAGTGGCGCCGAACTCCTCCAACACCTTGTCGTCGTGCTTGTTCAAAGTGACCTCGATGAAAACGGTGTTCGCTAAACCTATCGCCTTGTGATCAAGGATCGCCGCATACCGTCGGATCGCTCCGCTGGACTCGAGGCGCTTTAGCCTCGTCCAGCATGCCGACTGCGAAAGACCAACCGTGTTTCCAAGCGTATTCACGGTGAGCCGCCCGTCAGCCCTCAGCGCCGAAAGTATCTTTCGGTCCACCAAATCGAATGACGGTGCCGGGGCACCAAGGAACGCGACGGCACCTGTATTACGCGGTTTAATCATTTCGGCACGTAGTACGTCGGGCGTTTATCGGAGAATGATTGGCCGTTTATACACTGCTCGTACGCGTGCACGAGGCTCGACCATTTTGGTGGGCGAATCACATGCGACGTCACCGCTGCACTCGGGCAATGGACGAAGTCGGGTCCTTAGTTGGGCACGCTACGAGAGATATACCTATCCAACAGGCAAGGTTTAAGAGGACAAAAAGACGGAGAAGAGTGCGGCGGCTCATTTTCGATCAAAAATTCCAACGTAGCCCTGATTTCCAATGCACACCGCAGCGATCAGGAGCGACGCCGCGGGACGTGAAGATTTGCTGAACGCCGTCGCCGCAGACTAGGTGACTAAATCCAGTGAGATAATTAGCTATTTTCTCCCAACGCCTGGTCGAATTTGCAGAGGGTCTGACCACATTCATTCGGGCAGCCCGGCTCGAAGCAATCCTTCTTCGTATGGTGAGAGGGCTTAGGCATGCCGAAGAGAAGCTGGCAGGATTCCGCGGAGACGTGAGATGGACGACCCGATCTACGTGCCCGCGCGACCCGCACCTTCCGATTTCGCAAGCCCACCTTGGTAGATGTTGGTGAGCTTTGCACTTATCCGATCCTGCTAAATTCCAAGTCCCCAGCGTTGCGGTGGTGGCTGACGAAGCGCAGGCTATCCGCACCGCATCCGTAGTTTTTGCTAAAATATTCGTTCTACGGTAATTTTTCCGAATGAAGCGACGTCAAAACTCCATCAGACAGAACAAGCATCTGCGGCAGAATGGGAAACGGGTCGGCTCGACCATGGCAATTCCGCTGTGGCAGCTACAACATGCCCGGCGTTGTGCGCCTGGAGTAGGGTAATGACCGGTATGGGTCAGAATGCGACATTCGCAGATGGAGCAAATAACTTCCGCTTCGCCGCTGTGAACGGACATCATCAATCACGAACGCAATGTCGGAAAAGTGCCACAACCGGACCCATGCCCGCGACAAACGGCATAATCAAATTTTTACCAGCGTAACACGTCGTCCCAGTAACGACATGATGTCGTAGCGCGCGCCTTTTCACCGAGAGCTTGTTCGCGCGGCGACAAACGCAACCATTTTTTCCGAGACTGAAATCGTGCGGTAGCGTGATCGATTGCCGTGGGTTCGCGGCTCAGCAAGAAATGACAAGATGTGCGCAATCCGCGCAAAGCCAGCGGAGGCCGATCAGTCTATCAATCCGGTCGAAACCGAACCGATGGGACGCCGAAAGATCGGGAAGTCCCCAGAAAGTTGACCGCAAGGTGAGGTGTATCTGCACGGCACCGACGCAACTCATCAGGCGGGCGTACTCTGAAAGCCCGTTGTCCATGTCAGGGGAAATCGATTCATGTGGTCCCAAAACGCGTTCACCCACAGACTTAATCTCAAGTGGCCGATCCTTCAGGCGCCGATGGGCTCGATCAGTACGCCTGCACTCGCCGCGGCGGTCAGCAATGCTGGTGGTCTGGGGGCCCTTGGCATGTGGGGTTTTTCAGCCGAGGAGGCTGAGCGACGGATCGCTGGCTTCCAACAGCTGAGCGGCGGCAGCCTCAACGTAAACTATCCGCTCTGGCCGGATCCCAGAATCACGCCGGATGTCAGCGAGCCGATGCGGGCGCGTCTGCAGGCGCACTTCGACGCGAAGGGCTTGGGAGCGGTGCCCAAACCGAAAGGTGGGGCGGGTGAAGTGAGCCGCGAACACCTTTCGATGCTGATGCGAGCCAAGCCACAGATGGTGAGCTTCCATTTTGGCCTGCCTCATCAGGAGGTCATCGATGCGATTAAAGCCGCCGGAATTTTCATTATTTCCAGCGCAACGACCGTGGCCGAGGCGAGGATGCTTGAGCAGCGCGGTGTTGACGCCATCATTGCGCAGGGTACCGAAGCCGGCGGACATCGCGGCACCTTCACCGGCGTCGACATCAGCATGCAACCGGGCCTGTTCGCGCTTTTGCCGCAAGTGGTGGATGCGGTGAGGGTTCCCGTCATTGCCGCCGGTGGCGTGGCCGATGGGCGAACGGTGGCTGCGGCCTTTGTCCTCGGTGCGAGCGCCGTACAGTTGGGCACGGCCTTCCTGCGCTGCGAGGAGGCCAACGTGCTCGATGCTCATCGCGCGGCGGTGCGCGAGCCCACCGACGCCTGCACCGTCGTCACGGACGTGATTACCGGGCGGCCGGCGCGCTATGTGAAAAACGGACTGATTGACGACCTCGTGGCCTCGGAGCTGAGGCCGGTGGCGTTTCCCGGCCAGTTCAGTCTTACCGCGCCGCTTGGGGGCACGGGAGACAGGGAGCTTACAGCATTGTTTGCCGGTCAATCCGCGGCACTCGCCAGCGACACCACTGCCGGCGCGTTGGTCGACTCGCTTGCGGAAGCGACGTCAGAATACCTGCGCCTTTTTGCGCGTTGTTAGCCCCCACTCATTTCGATTGCCATATCCACTCGCGATTTCCGCTCTGGGTCAAACCGAGAAATACTCTGATAGAGCAAATAATTTCCGCTTAGACCTTATAAGCGGACCTCAGGTTGCCCAGTTTGGCTTTCCGACTGCATGCCGGCCCACTTAAGCCGCATCGTGTCTTGCTCTGACATGGATCATTCCCGGGTATTTGATTTTGAATGGAACGCGCGCCGATCAGATGCTCCAACTACCGACGCGCGTCCACCATCAGCCGGAGACATCCTCTATTCCTCCAGCATTGCTCGACGCGAGAGAAGAAACGAAGACCCGCGCCGTATCTTCTTCAGATCGCCATACCCTCAATGAGCGCTACGACGTCCTTGCCGTCCATTTCACGTTTTTCGCAAAGGGCTGAGATCAGAGCGTCGAAGACATGATGATATTGACGAAGAACGTGAGCGGCTTCGGCTTCTGCGGCGGCGATCAGGTGCTCGATGCCGGCTTTTGTTGAGCAGAGTGCGCCGGCATAGCGATAAGCTTTTCGCTTGTCTGAGCCCCGTAGCCCGTAGCTCTCACCGAGGTAAGTATCTTCGGCAACGTTGCCGGCGACGAGTACAGTGACACGGCAGAAATAATCGCTATCGTTTTCCTCGCGGCCCGTATCACCCCACACGCGGCCGTTGATCTTCCGACCATCGATCACGCGAGGATTGACAGAGATACCATCGATCTCCAGACCATTCACCCATCGCAGGATGGCATGGCCGGCCTCATGAGCACTGACCCGAATATCTTCAAAGGTGCTTCGTCCGTGAGGCACCATAGCACGAGCAGGCGACCGCGAAGCAACAGCATCACCGGCCCTTCCGCTCAATCATCCGCTGACGCATCAGCATTCGGAGCGCCGCGTTGCGGTTTGACCGACGATCGACGTTTCCATCCAAGGAACGGATGGATGCCTGCGGGTCGGCGGGTGTCGAAACAAGCGAGCATTCGACCAGTTGCCAGCGTACAGCTTCGAAGATCAAATTGTCATCCCAACTGATCCGTTGGGTTGCAGGATCGATTTCGTCGCCATCGGCATCGTAAACCTTCCATTTCGAAATCTGATAACCGATTGAGACGCTCGAAACTTCTCCACGCATCACCATTTGCTCGGCACGGCGGCCTTCCGGCGTCTCGGCAAAGACCAGCTTGCCAATCAGCATCCCATTCGAAAACCAAGCCCGGGTAACGCGACCAAGGACGGTTTTGATCGATGTCGCATTATGCGAGTCCAAGAGCGGGATGCCGCCTTCGTAGAGGCGGTTCAAATCGACGGCGCTCGGCTTTACGCTCAAACGTTCTGTACCAAAGGCGCGCTGAACGTCGGTCCCGGCGCTCAAGACAGCTTCGCACGAATGCGTGTCCGCGTTGTACGAGGCAGGCGATGCGGTGGCGAAGCGATGAGCAACGGTTCCGTTGCGCCAACCGGGAGGGCGGGTATTCATGCACTTGACTCCTTAGAACGTCGGGAATGATAAGTAGGGCGCTTTCGCCACCTCACGACGGCCGCTCTGAGAATTTATTGCTGCCGCCGAGGACGACTTGCATTCCCGACGCGACTCGCGCTCGATCAGCGCCCATAGCAAGGAGGCGCGGCTTCAAATTTGGGTCGTCTAGATTGACGCAGACCGATGGCGAGGGCGATGCCGTGTAGCCGCAGTAAAATTGGCTCCAGCGGGGATCGGTCATTGGGATTGCCCATCTCAGGTAGATCGCCTTGGTGGCGAGTTCTACCGGAACTTCGATCTGCTGATACCGCGCGGCGGTCATAATCGTATCGGCTTCGCGCCAAGTCAGTGCGTCGAGGGAGAGAACAGCGGTCTTCGAGATCGGTGGCGCTTTAGGGCGCGGTACAACGAGGTCCGGGCTGACCCTCCGTACAGTTGCTGAGCCGTTCAACACCGCTTTGGTGTGCGCGCCGATCATAGCGGCGATGGCGGCGGCGCACTGAGGAATTTCCTTCGACAGTTGACCCGCAAGAAGGTTAAGGCCGCGAGCATCAGGGATCGCTTTAGCCACGGTTCCCCCTGTAGCGGCTACCAGAGCTTCCAAGCCTTCAATAACGGTGGCAGTTGCCGCGCTAATCATCTTGGCGTGGTCGTCCAGTTCCGCGACGAACTTTTCACGATCCTGGCGGTCCTCGGCCGCAGCTATAGCCGCCGCCTCGATCTCGATTTGCTGATCGAGAACATTGATCGCGCTCGCCAAACCGGCGACGTCGCGCTCTGCATTCGCCTGAGTGGCTTTTGCCTTCGTGATCAACGCGGGTTCGGCGTTCTCGATATGCAGCGCGGTGATGCGGTCTTGCTGATCGACAATCTCTTGCTTCGCAGCGTGCAGCTTTGCGGCAAGTTCGATCCGCCGCTGGCGCATACCGTCCAATGACGGCTGCTTTTTAAAGAAGGATGCGATTAGTGCCAATGGCTTCTCCCAAGTTAGCGAAGAAGCCTGCGAGGGCAAGCTTCTCAATTGTTAAGGTTTGTAAAAGTCGACGACGCGGGCATCGCTTTGCGAACGATCAAAGTGGCTGGGCATGGCCCCTAGCCAAAAAATCATCGCCTGAAACCACCGCTCGACGCTTCACTGAAGAAGACCGGTACAGGCCGACGCGGCACCGTATGCGTGGGAGTGCCTTCCCGAAAATCGAACGAAGAAGCGCGTCGTTTCGATATTCTTGAGTTTAGCAATCGAACAGTGCCGCGCAACAAACGCGACGCACACAAACGCACACTGCGACCTTGTTCGGACGGTGGTTCCGTCGAACCTCAAACAATTCGGCGCTTTGTTACGAAAAGCTGAACGGAAATTTCGCAAGCGTGCCAACGACCGCGCTCCCGCCAGCAAAGGAAATGAGGTTCTTTGTCTTGCTGCTCAGCTTCGCAACATTCCCGGCACCAACGGGTGATGCGGGATTTCAATACGCTGCGTGGGAAAGCCTGAGCAGCCAGCACCGGCTGCCGTGCCATCAGACGCTTGCGCTCATTGCGAGCTTGAGCTGTCAGTCCGACGAGCGCCTGTACGGTGGAGGTGACGGCCAGCTGCGTGTCGGCCGGCGTGATCGGATCAGCGGGAGACCGACCGGCTAGGAGATTACGGTATTCGGCCAGTAACGCGAGGAAGGCGGCCTCATAGTTGGGCTGAAGTGGCTCGGATTCATCCGGCGGGTGGTGAGCGGGGACTTGCATAGCTTCCTCAGGCGGTCAATCGACCACAGCGGTGACCGTGGTGCGCTTCGGTGCGTCGGCCGGGATATCCTGCTCGGGGCGAGGCGCGGACTCGTCAGCGGGCTCGCCTGCGTCAGCTAGTGCCATGTTGGCCAAATCGGCAGGGGTAAGCCGGAAGTCCGGCAAGGCCGCATCGGTTGTCTGCAAGGCAGCTTTGTCGGATGCGTCATCAAAACCGAGAATTTCGGCAGTCAGGGCTTTAGCCCCGACGCGCGGCAGGCCCCGGTAAAGGGCATCGATACTGTTCAAGCAGACGACAACCTTCCGGCCGTTTCGGACGGCGAGCACGTCTCCGCGATTGATCATCGCCCAGAACTTGCTCTTGCCGCATGCCGCATATGCCGCAGCTTCACGAACGCCTGCCCAGCGGTGTCCCGATTTGATGGTTTGATCGCTCATTGCGTTCTCGCTTGCCATTTTAGAGCGCTGCGGTTCATTTTGTGTTGCGTGTAGGGCCATGGTGATGAGGGCCTTTGAAAAGTTCTATGCGTGCCGGGGTGCCAAGCTGGGGCGTGACCCGAGGCGTAGTGCCCCGTAACAAGGACCCGAAGCCTATTGGGAACTACCCTTTCGGACGCGCGACCCCCGTTATCCGTTCAACAGCGCTAGCGCGCGATGAGGGGAGGGGAAGAGAGGCAGTGCCCTTCTTACGTTCGTCCTCCCTGTAGGAGTCCTCCCTGTAGGATGGCATGATGGGACTGCGGGTCTTCACGCTCATCGCCGCTGCCGTTTAATCGCTGCGTCGGTCGCAAAGGCAGTGGGTTTAAGATTGCTGCTCAAGGCCCTATGTTCCGGGAAACGTTGCCGGCCCGATTGCGCTCCTGTTCTGCTGGTGAAGCTGATTGGCGGATATACCCATTGAACGCGCTCGCGCTTGGGCGCGGCGCTCATCGGCTCACGGTGTTTGCAGTGCTCCGATGATTTCAGGTAACGCAATTTTGCGTCGTTTAAGATCAAGCACTTAGCGGACGCAGCCATCGCAATGGTCGGAACCGGTGTTGAATGATCGCTGCCGTCCCTGTTTTCCGCGACGGCCTCGCCGCCCGAAACCTCACTTTTGCGCAGGTTCGTCGGAAGCAGTATCGAAGAAGTATACTCACGACGGACTTGCGCAAAGTCCTCTTCGGTAACGCTGTCACAAGCCGTAACACCGCCCGTAACAGCCTTCTTTTTTCGGCGGGTTTCCCAAGTGCGCCGGCTGATGCCTTCGGCCTCCCACGGCTTGGCTTGCGAAAGGTTGTTCGTAGCCAAATATTCCTTGCGGGACGTTGCCCCGGCGGCCCGCCGCTTCGCCGCCTGATATTCGCGATCCTTAGCCTTGGCAACCGCCTTGCGTTCGGCGTCGCTCTTATCGATTGGACGGATGGTCTTGATCTTGAGCCGAGTGCGGTCTGCATCGGTCAAGCCGAACACCTCGCCCAGGGTGGCGGCCTTCCACCGCATCGGCTTTGCAAACACCTTCACGATCAGGCTCTCAAGCTCGTCATCGTCGATCCACGGTGCCAACTTCGCGGCACATGCTTTCAAGGCCGGATCAGGGAACTTCGCCATATTCACGATATGATGAAAGGCGACGAACAGTGCGTTACGTCCCGCTGCATTATCGGGAAGCGTATCGCCATATCTGTCAGTGAACAGCGTTTCTAAGTCGTGCTTCCGAAGGATGGCAAGCAGCTGACCGGGCTTGCGCTTGGCGCTGTACTTGCGAGCGATCTCATATTCCAGAGCCACGACAACTTTTTTGCTAGGCCGGCTATTGATCGTTGCAAGATACGCTTGCGCCCCGACTCCGGTGTTGCTATTTAGCAGATGCATTGTTGAAGTACCTTGTTACTCCACGGCCGGCCTTGGCGGGATGACCGTGATACTGATCTGGAAAAGAGGCTGCACCCTTCGACAAGGTGCGGCCGTTTTCTTTTGGGCTATTGGGCTTTGATGAGGCCGAGCCGTACAAGTTCGTCGCGAGTAATGATCGGTGTACGGCCAACATGGACTACATTGAGATGCCCATCCTGAATTCGGCGGAAAACCGTGCGCAGTGACACCCCGAAGGCCTTAGAGAATTCGTCGAGGCGAAGGCCGAGTTGGCCTGAAAAGTTGGAAGAGGTCTGAGTGCCTTCTACTTCGTGCTGTGACATTGCTTACCGGTGAGCCTCGTGACTAACGCCAATCCATGCCCGTTTATGATGACGATGATTGGCGATACGTCAACGACAATCCCGGTTTCCTGAATCAATGTCTAAATTACTCGGCGTCATCAACAGCGACATGCGATCTGCTTCGGATGTTACGCCATGTTACGCTATGTCACGCTCTGAGACGCTCTGAGACGCTCTGAGAAGGTGGATGAGAAGGTGGTCGAGATCGTCCCCCCTCAAGTTTCTATGCTCGGTCAGCATGGCGGGTATGCTGCTCAACCCGTTGGCCCGTCAGCGACGCCGATTGAGTGAACCGCCCGCGCGGTATCGGTTGCTCAGCGATTGCGGACTTATCGCAAAAAAAGTTTGTGCGCTGTTTCAGCCCCTTGCGCAGGTGTCTGGCCTGAATGCAGGCCACACGCGGCCTTCCTCGACTTGACGGCTTGCCTCGACGCAGTTTAGTCGTCGGGAATTGATCCTTGGTGCCGCTAAGAAAATCCCCAGTCCTGTGTCGAGGAGAACGGCAGGTCACGGCAATGGGTTTGCACTCTTGCACCCAAGGCACCCATGCGCGTCGTGGAATTGTTTGATTTGAAGGAAGCCGCGAGCCGGCTTGATACATCCCCTGAGCATGTAAAGGGATTGATCCAAGACGGACGGCTGAAGTTCATCAACGTCGGACGTGGTGATAAACGTCCTCGCTACCGTTTCAGCGACGCCGATTTGAGCGAGTTCATTGAAGCCAATCGCAGAAGCGAGGAGCCCCGGTGTCAGTTTTCAAAGTCAAAAACTCGCCATACTTCCAATTCGATTTCCAATTCAAAGGTAATCGGTTTTACGGCTCAACGGGCTGCACGACTCGCAAAGAGGCCGAACGGTTCGAAGGCGTAGAGCGCGAGAAGGCCAAGGCGCTGGTTAAGGCAATGAAGCGTTCGGCGGCTTCGCTGGCGATCGATGATGTAGCTGCACGGCTTTGGAATGACCGGGGTCAATACGATGCCGATCCGCATGCCACTGAAACGAACATCGCCAGATTGGTTGACTATTTCGGAAAGTTGAAGCTGCTCACCGATATCGATCATGCATCGGCTAAGAAGCTCATTGCATGGCGTCGCGGCCACCGCGTTTCACGGCGGGGTAAGCTGACCAAAGAGCAGAAAGAAGCGCTTCCGCTGATCTCGAACGCTACGGTCAACCGAAGCACGATCGCAGTGCTGCAGCGCATCTTCACCTTCGCCAGGGCCGAAGGTGCGCAGTTCGATCATGAGCCGACGTGGTCGGACCTATTGCTTCCCGAGCCGCTGGAGCGGGTTCGGGAGTTGCATGACGATGAAGCCGTGGCGTTCGATGAGGCTATGCGCGCCGATTACGAACCGTTCTTCGAGTTCGTCCGGGCCAGTGGATTGCGGCAAAAAGAATGCGTGACGCTGCGCTGGAGCGAAGTGAATTTCGGTGCCCGTCAGATCGTGAGGCTGGGGGAAGGGTGGCCGGCGAGTGGTGTTCCCGATCACCGACACGATCCGGGAAATCCTTTTCCCCTTGCAGGGGCAACATCTCGAGCTCGTGTTCACCTACGTTGCCGTTTGCGGCAACAAGCGGCTGGGCAGGGTGCGGGGACACCGCTACGCCCTGACCCTCAGCGGGGCTAAATCTGCTTGGCAGCGCATGCGCTCCAAGGCTGGGGTGAAGGACTTCCGGTTCCACGACTACCGTCACGATTTCGGGACCAAGCTCTTGCGCGAAACGGGCAACCTCAAGCTGGTGCAGAAGGCCTTGAACCATCGCGATATCAAAAGCACGCTGCGATACGCGCATGTTCTGGACGGCGATGTGGCGGACGCCGTGGAAGCCATCGCAAAGTCCCGGAAAAAGTCCCAGACCGACATTCGTAAAGTCAGCTAACGCTGTTGGATTTATTGAGGGGCTGGATTTACGGCATCCCAGCTTCCAGATGTCGTTTGCCGCCACGCTGGGGCTGGTCGCGTTGATCCAGATCGGCATGCCCCGTCTGTTTGCCTCACCCGACAATTCCGCCACCGCGCGGCTGGCGCTGTGGGGCGGGCGCGAGCTCATGATGCTGACCCTGGCGTCGCTGGTGGCAGGCCTTGCGACCACGCCCTATGCGGCTTTTCACTTCCACCGGGTGACGCCCTACGGGGTGCTGGCCAACCTAGCGGCGATGCCGGTGGTGTCGGCGGTGGTGATGCCGGCGGGCCTGTTTGGGCTGGCGGCGATGCCGTTTGGGCTTAGGGGTGCTGGTGGCTGATGGGGGTAGGCATCGATTGGATGATCCTGGTGACGCAGTGGGTCGCCGCTCTCCCGGGAGCGATCGGCCGCATCGCGGCATTCGGAGTAGGGCCGCTGATCGCGGCGAGCGTTGGCATCATTTTGCTGGGGCTGCTGCGGACCCCGCTGCGCTGGTCCGGTGCCGCGATGCTGCTGCTCGCGACGGTTTGGATGCTGACGGTCCGGCAGCCGGATATCCTGATCTCCGGGGATGGCCGCAATGTCGGGGTCCGGGGCAAGGACGGGCAGCTGCATCTGATGCGGACCGCCAAGGATGCGTTTTTGGTCAAGGAGTGGCTGGCCGCTGACGCCGACGCGCGGTTGCCGGTAGATGCCTCGCTCAACGACGGCATCTCATGTGACGAGGCAGGGTGCGTGGTGCCGATGGCCGGCGGCGGGCTGGTGACGCTGGCGCTGCAGCCCGATGCGCTCGCCGACGATTGCGAGCGCGCCGCGCTGATCGTGACGGCGAGGCAGCCACCGCGGGCCTGCACGGCGCCGGTGATCTCCGTGGATCGTCTGCGACGGCAGGGAGCGCTGGCGCTGCGGCGAACTCGCGACGGCTTCAGCATCGACGCGGTCCGTCCGCAAGGCTCAGATCGGCCGTGGTCGCCGGCGGTCGCAGGTGAGACCGACGCTGAACCGAATTTTGTTGCCTCAGCCGCTAGGCGAGCCGTCGACGCGACACCTGCGGAAGCCGATCTTGAAGGAGATGAGTGAGGCGCGCGGAAGCACTCCGCAAAATTCGAAGGCCTTGGCAAGCAAAGCCGCTTTGACTTTCACTGGGCCGGAGATTTTTCCGGCAGTTCGAATACGCCCAGATGGAAATCATCCTCGGTTTCCGCTGCCATCGTCCGCACCAGCGTAAACGTCGCATCGGGGAATTGCTTCCAGACCGCAAGATCTTCCGCCGCTACCGTAAGCCAGCCAAATTTGAACATGTAGCGGCCAGGTTCGGTCACGCGTCCAACTTGCTGCCAGGAGACTTTGTTCACGGCCCATCGATTTTGTTCGCGCGTCTGGTGCCGGCATCAGACGGAGGAGCGGGAATTCCGGCCTCTACCCCGGCGGCCAAAGGTGGCCGCTTACGCATGCGCATTTCAAACAGGTCGAGTTCAAGGGCGAACGTCGCCAGTGCCAACCTCAGCCTGTTAAGCTCATCGCCGCGCGCCGCGTCTCGCTGGTCCCGCGGGGTCACGCACGCGGAGTGGCGCTGTGCTGTATCTGATGACGCCGTTCGATAGGCCCCGTCGGCCGAAGCCGACGGGGGTAGCCATAGGACCATTTCAACCAACGGAGAGAGGCGTCGCCGGGTGGGGTGCGGCGGCAGTTTGCTTGGTCTCTTCGGTGGGCTGATTGACCATCGGCAATTGCAGCACCGTTACCCGCTGCCCTTCAAAGAGTTGCGTCACGAGTACGCTGCTGCCGTCAGGAAATTCGATCGCATCATGGTGGCGGTCTGGAATTTCCGGATCCAGCACGCCGAATTTTCCGACACGGAAATTAATCTCTTTCGTCCAAATCCACCGGTTGTCGTATTTGACGGTTTCGGCGAACGCGAGTTCGGTCCCGGGAAGCATGCAAACCGCAACCGCTGGCTCGCTTTCTGATGCGAAACCGCGGGTCGAAGTCCCGCGGAATGTCGTGGTGATGAGCGTCTCTCCAACTTGGGCGGGGCGCGTTGCTACAGCGTGCAAACTATAGTCACACATCGGGTGCTCCTCGTTCGAGATAGCTAACCCACGCCCCTCGGAGGCGCAGGCCTCTATCAGAGTGGACAGTAACCTCCGAGTGTACTCCATGTTGTGGGCAATTGTGAGGCCCCAACCTGCACTCCCGATCACAAAAATGTGGAGGCGATCGGCTCCCCGTCGACCATCGGCCCAGCAACAAAACGGCTCGGACGCGGGGACTTTTCGAGCTGTCAGGCCGCCCAACGGCAGGCCGCAGCCGGATTGACGCGACCCGCGACGGACCCAACTTGGGGTTTCCAACCAAATGGAGCGCGTCACCGGGAGTTGAGCGGCCCTCGAAGCCCGATTCAGATCAATACTTGCGGTAAAGTCCGATCAGCTTGCCCTGAATCTTGACCCTGTTCGGCGGCAGGATACGAACCTCATAAGAGGCGTTGGCGGGTTCCAGCGCGATCGACGCGCCGCGGCGGCGGAACCGCTTCAGCGTCGCTTCTTCTTCGTCGATCAGCGCGACCACGATATCGCCGGTCTCCGCGGTTTCGTTGCGCTGGATCAGCGCCATGTCGCCGTCGAGGATGCCCGCATCCACCATCGAATCGCCGCGCACCTCGAGCGCGTAGTGCTCGCCGGAGCCGAGCATGTCCGGCGGGACACTGATGGTGTGACTGCGCGTCTGCAACGCCTCGATCGGGGTGCCGGCCGCGATGCGGCCCATCACCGGCACCGCCACCGGATGATTGCTGTCGTCCTCCGAACCCGAACTGCTGCTGCGGATCTTGCCGAGCGTGCCCTCGATGACACTCGGGGTGAAGCCCCGGCGGCCATTGCCGCCGCCATTTCCTGCAAGCTCCGGGAGCTTGATGACTTCGATGGCGCGGGCACGATTGGGCAGGCGGCGGATGAAGCCGCGCTCTTCCAGCGCGGTGATGAGGCGGTGGATGCCGGACTTCGAACGCAGGTCGAGCGCGTCCTTCATCTCGTCGAAGGAGGGCGGTACGCCGGCCTCTTTCAGCCGCTCATTGATGAAACGCAGAAGTTCATACTGTTTGCGCGTGAGCATCTCGACCAGTCCCCAGGTTCGTGGTGTCGTTCAAGTCCGAGACATCAAAGTTTGAAACCTCCAACGTCGAAAAGTCAGAGGAGGCTGAAAACTCCGGTCTTGCCGACGTCTGCTTTGCGGTTCGCTGCTCAGCAGACTCGTGCAGGCTTTGATACTCGAAACAAATCATGAACGGACACTATATGTTCCATATGTGTTCCGCAACTAATTAATTTCTCGTCAACAAACCGGCTTTTGTCAGGACAGGCCGCGGGGAAGGCCTAGTGCGGCAGCCGCAGGATGTCGCAAGCCGATCCGCTGGCCGCGGCGGCTGCGAGCGGCGGACGGATCACAAGTGCCTGTGCCGCAGCGAGATTCCCCAATAGCGAACTGTCCTGGTGGTTGACCGGTGTGGCGATCAAGGTGCCGTCGGCGCGCTGCTCGAGGCGGGCGCGCAGATAATCTTCGCGCAGGTCATTGGGGGCGACGTCGCGTCCAAGCAACGCGGTTTCACGGACGTGATGGATGGTTGAGCGGCCCGACAGGCTGCGAATCAACGGCACCAAAAACAGGAATGCGCAGACATAGGACGACACCGGATTGCCGGGCAGGCCGATCACGCGCATGGCGCCGAGGCGGCCGTGCATCATCGGTTTGCCCGGGCGCATCGCGATCCGCCAGAACGACATCGTGACGCCTTCGGCTTCCAGCGACTGCTTGACGAGATCGTGGTCGCCGACCGAAGCGCCGCCGCTCGTGATGAGGATGTCGGCGCCGCTGTCGCGGGCTTGGCGGATGCCGTGCGTGGTGGCCTCGACGGTATCGGCGGCGATACCGAGATCGAATGTTTCGGCGCCTTCGGCGCGGGCCAGCGCACGTAAGGCGTAGCCGTTGGAATAGACGATCTGCCCGGGACCTGGCTGCGATCCCGGCATTACCAGTTCATCGCCGGTCGCGAGCACCGCAACCTTAGGCCGGCGGCGAACGGCAAGCTCGGGGTGGTTCATGCCGGCGGCCAGCGAAAGATCGCGCTCGGTGAGGCGCGATCCCTTGGCCAGCAGGATGTCGCCTTTCTTGAAATCGATCCCGGCGGAGCGAACATGCCGCCCCGGGCTAGTCGGCGCCGTGATGGTTACGCTCGCGCCATCAGCCTGCGTATCTTCCTGGATGACGACGGCGTCGGCGCCTTCGGGAATGACGCCGCCGGTAAATATCCTGACGGCTTCGCCTGCCACCACCGGACGATCAAACGGCCGGCCGGCCGCGACCTCGCCGATCACGCGCAGTCGTGTGCCGACCTGCGAGGCGTCGGCCGATCGCACCGCATAGCCGTCCATCGCCGACATCGCCTGCGGCGGCTGGGTCCGCAGCGCCGCGAGATCACGCGCGAGCACGCGATGGTAGGCCGCATCGAGCGTGACGATTTCCTCAGCCAGCGGTTCGGCGCCTGCAAGAACCGCTGATAACGCGTCGGCAACCGACATCAATGCCACGGCACCACTCCCAAGATTCTCAAAGACCGAGCGCGGCGAGCGCCTGCGCCACGTCATCGGGCGACCTCACATGAACGGCGATCAAGCCTCGCGCCCGCGCACCCTCGATATTCTCGGCGAGATCATCGAAAAAGACAATTCGCTCTGCGGGCACGCCGATCGCCTTCACGACATGATCGTAGGCGGCCGCGTCCGGTTTCCGAAGCCCGATTGCAGACGACAGGAAGATTTCGCGGAAATGACCGAGCACGTCCGCAAAGGCTTTCGAGAAATGCTCGACGTGAGGTCGGTTGGTGTTGGAGAAAGCGTAAAGCGGCCAGCGCGTGGCAGCACGCGCGAGCAGCTGGGCCATGCCGGGCATTTCGCCCGCGAAGATCGCATTCCAGCCCTCGAGAAACTGCGCGTCCGACAATTGTACGCCGAGCGTGCCACGCAGCGCGGCGAAGAACCCGGCATCGTCGAGTTCTCCGGTTTCATGGCGCTTATAGGCCTGATCCCGCGCAAATCGCCCCACCAGCTCCGCAGGCGCGCATCGGGCGTGACCGGCCCAGCACGCCAGCGTCCTGTTGAAGTCGATATCGATGACCACGCGGCCGAGGTCGAACAGCAGCGCATCGGCGGAGCCGGGAGCAAGGGCAGGCGTGGTCATGTCGGAAAGCGTCGTCCTTAGTACCGAAAGGGATCGATGTCGAGCAGCGGGAATGCGCTGAAGACGTGAGGCAGATTGGTCGGCGTGGCCGGATGCAGGTAGGATTTGTCGAGCTCGGCGAAGTTCTTGACGCCGAGCAGGCCCAAACACCTGATCACTTCGTCTTCGAGTAGCTCGAGCATCCGTATCACGCCGGCCTCCCGGCCCGCGGCGAGCGCCCAGCACTGCAGGCGGCCGATGCCGACAAGATCGGCGCCCATGATGATCGCCTTGACGATGTCGGTGCCGCGGCAGAACGAGCCGTCGACCATGATCTTGGCCCGGCCTGCGACGGCGGCGACGATTTCAGGCAATACCTGCATTGAGCCGCGGCCGTGGTCGAGCTGGCGACCGCCATGGTTCGACACGTAGATCCACTCGACGCCGTGATCGACCGCGATCGCTGCGTCTTCCGCCGTCGCTATACCCTTGAGGACCAGCGGGATTTTATACTTGTCCTTGATCAGTTTAACGGTGCGCCATTCCAGGCCCTTCTGGAAGTCGCCGCCGGTCGCGCGCAGGCGGCTTTCGCGCACATAGCGCTTGGCGATGTCGCGCTCGCGCCGGCTGTAATGCGCGGTATCTACGGTGAGGCAGAAGGCGCTGTAGCCGTTCTTGATCGCGCGGCTGACGCAGTCTTCAACGAAGGCGTCGTCGCCGCGAACGTAGAGCTGATACATGCGCAGCGCATCGGGCGCAGCTTCGGCGACCTTTTCCAGCCCCGGTTCGGAAACCGAGCTGAGCATGTGTGATGCGCCAAATGCGCCGGCGGCACGCGCAACGCTCGCGGCCGAACCGACGGGATCGAAAATTTCCAGCGCGCCGACCGGAGCCAGCACGACCGGCAGACGCAATTTGCGTCCGAAATGCTGGGTGGTGGTGTCGATCTTGGCGACATTGCGCAGCACGCGCGGCCGGAACGCGAGTTCGTCGAGCGCCATGCGGTTGCGGCGCATCGTCGTTTCGGTCTCGGCGGCACCGACGATGTAGTCCCAGGCATTCTGATTGAGGTTGGCCCGAGCCTTTCGCACGAACTCGTGCAGGTTCTGGAATTCGTCGCTGCTGGCGCCGAGTTCAGCGTTCGCCGGCGTCCGGATGCGGGTTGCTTCGTTCATGATTTCCTCCCGGGAGTGCTTGACGGTCTGGTTTCGTCTTTCGCCTATCGCTTCCCGGGCTTCGGCGCCATCCTGAAAATTGCGATGGCTGGTATCGCGCGCCGGCTTTGCGGATGGCCTGCGCCATCACAAATTCGATAGCTGATCTCGGCGGGGCGGCGAGGTTGCCGGGTGCCGGTCCGCCTGCGACTTGGCCGGCAACCGGGCCAGGCGCGAGGGCGGGACCGGCCAATTACAAATTAGACATAAAGCGATATCTGGCTTTGCCGTGGCGCCGCGGCACCTTACCTTGCCATATTCGCCGAAAGCCGCCGGTAGCGCGGCAAAGCCGCCTCAATGACACCAGAAAGATGTTGTGAGGGTTTCGAGAGATATTGTGAGGCTTGCGGTCCACCTCATTGAAAGACCGGGACGCCGATTGGCCCGACCGTAGCGGGCGACAACTGACAGCGAGAAGGTTCCGCCAACAATGCGCAAAAACTCCGTCTTCTACCTCGGTGCGATAACAGGTACCTGCCTAACCCTTCTCGCTACCGGCCCGAGGAGCGAGTTTTGGGTGGCCGCGGCCAAGGCTGCCGTCAGTACCGACACCTATTCGCAGTTAAACCTGCTCGGAGACGTGTTCGAACGGATCCGGGCGGACTACGTCGAAAAGCCCAGCGACGCCAAGCTTGTGGAGGGGGCGATCAACGGCATGGTCACGTCGCTGGATCCTCATTCGCGCTACATGAATGAGGCGGCCTGGCACGACATGCAGGAGACGACACACGGCGAGTTCGGCGGTCTCGGCATCGAGGTGACGATGGAGGATGGTGTGGTGAAGGTGGTCTCGCCCATGGACGGCACGCCTGCGGCGCGGGCAGGCATCCTGTCGGGCGACCTGATCACGTCCATCGATGGCGATGCAGTCCAGGGGCTGTCGCTGGAGCAGGCCGTCAACAAGATGAAGGGGCCGGTTCATACCAGCACCAAGCTCAAGATCGAGCGCAAGGGGGCCGATAAGCCGATCGACGTGTCGATCGAGCGCGAAATCATCCAGGTGAAGCCGGTCAGCTTCCACACCGATGGCGGCGACATCGGCTACATCCGGATCAGCTCGTTCAGCGAACAGACCGGCGACGGACTGAAAAACGCGATCGCCGACATCTCCAAACAGATTCCGCAGGACAAGCTCGCCGGCTACGTCGTCGACCTGCGAAACAATCCTGGTGGCTTGCTCGATCAGGCGGTGTCGGTGGCCGGCACCTTCATGGCGCGCGGCGAGGTAGTCTCGACGCGCGGCCGTACGCCCGAAGAGACTCAGCGATACACTGCCAAGGGCGGCGATATCACCAAGGGCAAGCCGCTGGTCGTGCTGATCAACGGCGGATCGGCGTCGGCGTCGGAGATCGTGGCAGGCGCGTTGCACGATCACAAGCGCGCGACCCTGATCGGGACCCGCTCGTTCGGCAAGGGCTCGGTGCAGACGATTATCCCGCTCGGCACCGGCAACGGCGCACTGGCGCTGACCACGGCGCGCTACTTCACGCCGTCCGGCCGGTCGATCCAGGCACAGGGTGTCTCGCCCGATATCGAAGTCTTGCAGGATGTGCCTGACGATCTGAAAGGTCGCGTCGACACCAAGGGCGAAGCCTCCATGCGCGGCCATCTCGCCGCCGAGGGTGCCGAGCAGACCGGCTCGCAGGCCTACGTTCCGCCGGATGAGAAGAACGACAAGGCGCTCGCCGCGGCCTACGATTTGCTCCGGGGCGTCACCGTCAAGGCGGACGTTCCAGCACCCGCCAAAACAACGGTTCCTAATTAAACGAATATGCGGGGCGGCAGAGGCCGCCCCGCATCGCTTTCGCTTTTATTTCGGTTATCGGTTGAGGCCGGAACCCGGGCCTCTCGGCGCCAGGGTTGATCCGCTCGGCGAGGGGCCCGGTGCGAGCGTATTGCCTGACGGATTCATGGTGCTGGGGTTGTTGACGGTACCTGTCCGGCTTCCAGTACCGGCCGTGCTGCCCGTTGTTCCGGTCGACGGCGAAGTGGGCGAGGTGGTAATTACGCCCCCGGTCCCGGTGCCACCGGAAGCACCTCCAGCCGATGAGCCGCCGGTTTGAGCCATTGCGAACGTGCCGGACAGTGCAAACGCTGCCGCCAAAGCAATTGTCGTGAGTTTCATGGTGAATTCCTCTTCGTTGCTCGTGTCAAAGCAATCGCGGCCGGCGCCTTATGTTCCGGTTCCCCGCGCCATGGAACGTTTCACAATTGCCGTCTCGAATAGGCGTCTAGCGCCCGGCTCAACACCACTCGGTCGATCGATAATTAGCTGACAACAGATGCAAGGCGGGCGGCCAACGAAGCGGCGTCAGGGAAAACTCAGTCAGCGGCGCGATAATGCCCCGACTTGCCGCCCTTTTTTTCCACGAGATGAATGCCTTCAATGCGCACGCCGCGTTCGACGGCCTTGATCATGTCGTAGATCGTGAGGCAAGCGACCGACACCGCCGTCAGCGCTTCCATCTCGACCCCGGTTGGTCCCGTCACCTTGACGGTGGCGCGGACGAGGCAGCCCGGGAGTTTCTTGTCGGGCGTGATTTCCAATAAAACTTTCGACAGCGCCAGTGGATGACATAGCGGTATCAGGTCCGACGTGCGCTTCGCGGCCATGATGCCGGCGATGCGCGCGGTGCCGAGCACGTCGCCCTTTTTGGCGTTGCCGCTGACGATCAGTTCGAGCGTCGCTTTGCTCATGATCACGCGGCCTTCCGCCACCGCGGTGCGTTCGGTGGCGGGCTTGGCGGATACGTCAACCATCCGCGCTTCACCGCCGGCATCGATATGGGTAAGGGCGGTTTTGTCTGCGGATGATTTGCGCGGCATGGTCTAGCGCGTTCCGGTTGCGCGGTCGGCCTCGCCGCGCGCCAGCAACGCCCGGGTTGCGGCCGTCACATCGGCCTGCCGCATGAGGCTTTCGCCGACGAGGAATGTGGAGATGCCGACCCGCGCGAGACGGGTGAGATCGGCAGGCGTAAAGATGCCGCTTTCGCCGACCATCAACCGATCCGCGGGAATGTGCGCTGCGAGCGCTTCACTGGTGGCAAGCGTGGTCTCGAATGTCCGGAGATTGCGGTTGTTGACCCCGATCATCGGCGAGCGGAGCTTCATCGCCCGATCGAGTTCGGCGCGCTCGTGGATTTCGATCAGAACATCCATGCCATGTTCAAGGGCCGCTGCCTCGATATCCCTGGCCGCGCCGTCGTCGAGCGCCGCCATGATGATCAGGATGCAGTCGGCGCCATGCGCGCGGGCTTCGACCACCTGATAGGTGTCGAACATGAAATCCTTGCGCAGCACGGGCAGGCTGGTTGCCGCGCGCGCCGCCACCATGAAATCGAGATGGCCCTGAAACGACGGCGTATCGGTCAGCACCGAGAGACATGCCGCGCCACCGGCTTCATAGGCTTTGGCAAGCGACGGCGGATCGAAATCGGCGCGAATGAGCCCTTTGGACGGCGAGGCCTTCTTCACTTCGGCGATCAGCGCGTACTCGCCGTTCGCAAGCTTTTGCCGGATCGCGCGCACGAAGCCGCGCGGCGGCGGCGCCGACTTCGCCAGCGCCTCGAGGCTGGCCAATGGATGGGCTCGTTTGGCGGCGGCAATTTCCTCGCGCTTATACGTTTCGATCTTGGTCAGGATATCAGACATGAAAGCCTTTCGCGTCAGTCGTTGGAGACCGCGATCAGATGCTTTAGCCGCGCAGCGGCAGCGCCGCCATCGAGCGACTTAGTTCCCATCGCTACGCCGTCCTTCAAATTCTTAGCATGGCCGGCCACGATCAGCGCGGCCGCCGCATTCAACAATGCGACATCGCGAAATGCACCGGGTTTCCCGTCGAGCACGCTTTGCAGCGCGGCCGCATTGGCGGCGGCATCGCCGCCCTTCAACGCATCGCCGCCGGTGCGAACCAGGCCCGCGTCCTCCGGCGTCACCTCGAAGGTGCTGATCTCGTTCTTTTCGAGGGCGGCGACGAAGCTCGGGCCGGTGAGGGTGATTTCGTCGAGGCCATCGGAACCGTGCACCACCCAGGCGGATTCAGCGCCGAGATTTTTCAGCACCTGCGCCAGCGGCAGCACCCATTGCCGGGAAAATACCCCGACCATTTGCCGCTTGACGCCGGCCGGATTGGACAGCGGGCCCAGCAGATTGAAGATGGTGCGGGTTCCTAGCTCGACCCGGGTCGGGTTGACGTTCTTCGTCGCCGGATGGTGCGAGGGCGCGAACATGAAGCCGATGCCGGCCTCGGCAATGCAACGGCCGACATGCTCCGGCGTCAGATCGATCCGGACCCCGAGCGAGGCCAGCACATCGGCGGCGCCGGAGCGTGACGACAGCGCGCGGTTGCCGTGCTTGGCGACCGGGACCCCGGTGCCCGCGACGATGAAAGCGGCGCAGGTCGACACGTTGACGGAGCCGGAGCCGTCGCCGCCTGTGCCGACCACATCGACGGCATTGGCGGGAGCGTTGACGCGCAGCATCTTGGCGCGCATCGCCGATACCGCCCCGGTGATCTCATCGACGGTTTCGCCCCGCACCCGCAACGCCATCAGCAGTCCGCCCATCTGCGAAGGCGTGGCCTCGCCGGACATCATGCTGTCGAAAGCGGACGCCGCCTCGTCGCGCGAGAGTGTTGCGCCAGTGGCCACTTTTCCGATGATTGTCTTGAAGTCGTCCATGGCGTGCTTTCAGGAAATGCAAAAAACAAAACCGTCACGGCGAGGAGATGCGCCCCCGCCGTGTCTAGAGCCTTTTCCGTTCCGATGGAATCGGAACGGAGCTCTAGATTCTTGGTTTGACGCGTTTTCTTGACGCGAACCGGTATCCACTTTGCTGGAAAACGCTTTAGTCAGGAAATCACATCGTTGGACGCGACCGGATGGTGGCTTCGCCCGCAACAACGCGAAACCGTTGCGTCGGGATGAGAACCAATCCAGACCGCCGCGGTTTCGCATCGTGGCTAGCGTTCAATAATTGCTGCCGCCCGCGCCGGTCGCCTGGGCGAGGGCGGCTTCGTTGATGGTGGTGCCGATGTCGGATTCGAGCTTGGTGACGTATTGCGCGATCAATTCGTCCTCAAGGCTGCGCTCAAGCGAGGTTTTGAGCTTCTTGATGTCATCCGAGGCAAGGTCGACCGGCGGCACCGTGACGTCGGTCACGCGAAACACAAAATACTCCTCGGGACTGTTGCCGACGGCTTGTCCGGCGCCATCCTTGGCGGTGCGAAACGCCGCCGCAATCACCCCGGCGGGGACGCCGGGCACCGAGCCCTCGCGCCGAAACCCTGCAGCCGTCTCGACCTTCAATCCGGCGCTTGCGGCCTCGTCGGCGAGCTTGCCGCCCTGGTCGAGCTTTTGCACCATCTCGGTCGCCTTGGCGCGCAACCGGCTGGCGATCTGGTCTTCGCGCCATTTCGCCGCGACCTGGTCCTTGACCTCGTCCAGGCTGCGCTCGCGCGAGGGCGTGATGCCGAGAACGTCATACCAGACATAGCCGCCATTGTACGAAATCGGGTCGTTGTCGACGCCGACATCGCTGCCGAAGGCCGGCGTGACGATATCGAGGCCGCGCGGAATGTTGGTCGCCAACTGGCCGTTGGGCGTGCGGCCGGAACGGTCGACGTCGTCGACGGTCACCGCGGTCAGTCCCAGCTTCTTGGCGGCCTCGATCACGCTGGCGCCGCCGCCGCGTTCGTCCTCCATCTTGTCCCGCAGGTCGGCGACCGATTTGCGCGCGCGCTCGGTGGCGATTTCCTTCTTCAGGTCCGCCGCAACGCTCTCATAGGCAACCGCTGTCCCGGGCTCGATCTTGCCGGTCTTGACCAAGACCGTGCCGAATTGGCCTTGTACCGGTTGGCTGATATCGCCCGACGGCTGGCCGAAGGCCGCGGCGGCAATTGCGGGATCGATGATCTCGGATTTCGAGATCAGGCCAAGGTCGACATCGGACGGTTTCAGACCGCGCTCCTTGGCGAGATCGTCGAACGACAATCCCGATCCGATGCGATTGCGCGCCGCCTGGGCTTCTTCCGGATTCGGAAACATCATTTGCGATACCTCGCGCTTTTCCGGCGTCCCAAGCCGGTCACGGCGCTGTTCGAACAGCTTGCGGGCATCGTCGTCGGAGACTTCGGACCATTTGCCGATTTCTTCCGGGGTGATTGCGACAAAGGCGATCTTGCGGTATTCGGGCGCGCGGAACTGGACCTTGTGTTCGTCGAAATAGGCGGCCAGCGTTTCCGGCGAGGGCGGATCGATCGTTCCAGCCTGCGCGGCCTCGAGTTTGACGTACTCGATCGAGCGCTGTTCGTTCTGGAAGTTGCTGAGCGCGTCAATTGTCGTTTTCGACGGATCGAGGCCGGCCGAGAGCGAGCCGGCGATCTGGCGCCGCAGCGAGACCCGGCGCTGGTCGGCGATGTATCGCTGTTCGCTGTAGCCGAATTGCTGGAGGGCAGCCGCGAAGCGCGCCGGATCGAAGTTGCCGTTGGTCGCCTTGAAATTCGGATCGCTGAAGATCATGCGCATGGTTTCTTCTTGGGACTGGCCGAGCCCCAAACGCCGCGCCTCCTCGTCGAGCGCAGCCTCGGCGATGATCTGCTGCAGCACCTGACGGTCGAGACCGAAGGCGCGAGCCTGATCCATCGTCAATGGGCGGCCGAACTGCCGGCTGATCTGCTGCAACCGGTCGGTGTAAAGCCGGCGGAATTGATCCGGCGAAATCTCGGTGCTTCCGATTTTCGCCAGCGTCGACTGTCCGAACCCCCTGAAGATGTCCGCGATGCCCCAGATGCCGAAGCTGATAATCAATACGCCCATCACGGCGGCCATTATGGTTTTGCCGAGCCAGTTTGATGAGGCTTTCCGCATTCCTCGAAGCATGGGTCCACTTTATGTTTGCAGGAGGGGAACCCGTTTGCGCCCAAGTCGAATTCTTGGCCGATTCTTGGCCGAATTCCGCAAAAGGGCGTCACCGAGTTGATAACGCATCATAAAGTGGCAGTCGCCCGGTCGCAACCTCGGCGGCGTGCCGCAGTTGACGCGGTTAACGGCTTTAACGGATCAGACCGGCCGGCATCTGGAACTGCCACGCGAGCTCTGCTAGCCCATCTGTCAAAACCAAATCCTCGTGGGAATGCTTCATGACCGACGCCATCCGGCCGCTGATTGCGGGCAACTGGAAAATGAACGGCCTCCGGGCCTCGCTGACCGAATTCGAGGCCATGCTGGCGGGGGCCTCGAGCGTCGCCAGCAAGGCCGACCTGCTGGTTTGTCCGCCCGCGACGCTGATCGCTGCCTTTGCCGAAAAGGCCCGCACGTCGAGCGCATCGAAAACCGTTGCGGTTGGCGCCCAGGATTGCCACCCGAAGGCCTCCGGCGCCCATACCGGGGACCTGTCGGCCGAAATGCTGGCGGACGCCGGCGCCAGCGCCGTCATTGTCGGCCATTCCGAGCGGCGGGCCGATCACGGCGAGACGGACGCGCTGGTCCGTCAGAAGGCGGAGGCGGCCTGGCGCGCCGGCCTGACCGCGATCGTCTGCATCGGCGAGACCCAGCAGCAGCGCGATCAGGGAAAAACGCTCGATATTTGCGGCGGCCAGCTCAACCACTCGCTGCCGGATGTGGCGAGAGCCGCCAATCTGGTGGTGGCTTATGAACCGATCTGGGCGATCGGCACCGGACTGACGCCGACAGCGAAAGATGTCGAGCAGATTTATCGCTTTATCCGGGAACTTCTCACCAAGCGATTTAGCGGCGAGGGGGCCCGGATGCGGATCCTTTACGGCGGCTCGGTGAAGCCATCGAACGCGGCGGAATTGATGGCGGTCGCAAACGTCAACGGCGCGCTGGTGGGCGGCGCCAGCCTGAAAGCGTCGGACTTTCTTGCGATCGCGCAGGGGTGTCCCTAACTAATGGCCATGCGGTGCCGGGCGATCATTCCTGCGGGGGTGACAATGCCCCGTCGGATCGTGTAACACCGCGCGGATTTAATCTCGTACGCCCGACCTTTCGCCGGATGTCGGCGCTTTGGAAGAGTGCGGGTAGCAAAGATAGGGGCCGGTTCTCGTTCGACCGTGCTCCCATTTTTTATTTCAGCGCATGAACTGCTCGCCAAATCGCACTTGACCTTGGCGGATCATGCGTATGACGGAAGGTAGAGATGCAGACGGTCATTATCGTAATCCACCTGATGATTGTTGCGACGCTGATCGCGACAGTGCTGCTGCAGAAATCCGAAGGTGGCGGCCTCGGAATGGGCGGAGGCGCAGGCTTCATGTCGAGCCGCGGCACCGCCAACCTGCTGACGCGCACCACGGCGATCTTGGCTGTCGGCTTCTTCATCACCAGCCTGTTTCTGTCCTGGCTTGCGAGCTACAACCGTACCCCGACATCGATCATCAATCCGCCAGCGCAATCGCAACCGGGAGGTGCAACGGCGCCGGTCGCTCCGCCTACCAGCGGTGGCGTTCTGGATTCGCTGAAGAAGTCCGACCAGCAGCAGAATCAGCAGGCTCCGTCGGGGCCGGAGGCACCGCGGTCGCAATAAAGCGGGGTGGCCATGCAGGATGGCATCTAGCATCCTGCATGAGCAGACTCCACCAATACGCTGACATTACTTTAGATTTCACGTCACCCACAGCCCGACGAAATGTTCGGTGGGGCCATCGATTTGTTTTTGCGAATCGCGTGGGGAGCCTTAAAGGTTAGGTCCCATGGCGCGGTACATCTTCATCACCGGCGGCGTGGTTTCCTCGCTCGGCAAAGGTTTGGCATCAGCGGCGCTCGGCGCCTTGCTGCAGTCACGGGGCTACAGGGTCCGGCTGCGCAAGCTTGATCCCTATCTCAATCTCGATCCTGGCACGATGTCGCCATATCAGCATGGCGAAGTGTTTGTGACCGACGACGGCGCCGAGACCGATCTCGACCTCGGTCATTATGAGCGCTTCACCGGTCGCCCGGCGAGCAAGGCCGACAACATCACCACCGGGCGCATCTATCAGGACATCCTCACCAAGGAGCGGCGCGGCGATTATCTCGGCGCCACCATCCAGGTGATTCCGCACGTCACCAACGCCATCAAGGATTTCATTCTCGACAACAACGACGAATTTGATTTCGTGTTGTGCGAGATCGGCGGCACGGTCGGCGACATCGAAGGTCTGCCGTTCTTCGAGGCGATCCGCCAGATCAAGAACGACCTGCCGCGCGACCACGCCATCTACATTCATCTGACGCTGCTGCCGTTCATTCCGAGCGCCGGCGAGCTGAAGACCAAGCCGACGCAGCATTCGGTCAAGGAGTTGCGCTCGATCGGTATCCAGCCGGACATCCTGTTGTGCCGCACCGATCGCGCGATCCCAAGGGAAGAACGGCGCAAGCTCGGGCTGTTCTGCAATGTGCGCGAAAGCGCCGTCATCGAGGCACGCGACGTCGATAACATCTATGCCGTGCCCGAGGCCTATCACGCGGCCGGGCTTGACGACGAGGTGCTGGCGGCGTTCGGCATCGAGTTGCGGATTCCGCCGGCGCTGCAGAGCTGGCACCTCATCAACGAGCGGGTGCGCAACCCCGAAGGTGCGGTGACGATTGCCATCGTCGGCAAGTACACCGGCATGAAGGATGCCTATAAATCCCTGATCGAGGCCCTGTCGCATGGCGGCATCGCCAACAAGGTCAAGGTCAATCTCGACTGGATCGAGAGCGAAGTGTTTGAAAATGAGGACCCGGCGCCGTTCCTCGAGCACGTCAACGGCATTCTGGTGCCCGGCGGCTTCGGCCAGCGCGGCGCCGAGGGCAAGATCCGTGCGGCGCAGTTCGCCCGCGAGCGCAACGTGCCGTATTTCGGAATCTGCTTCGGAATGCAGATGGCGGTGATCGAGGCCGCGCGCAATCTGGTCGGCATCGAGGCGGCGAATTCGACCGAGTTCGGCGCGACGCCCGAGCCGCTGGTCGGCCTGATGACGGAATGGCTGCGCGGCAATGAGCTGGAGAAACGTTCGAAGGCGGGCGATCTCGGCGGCACCATGCGGCTCGGCGCCTATCCCGCCACGCTCAAGCGCGGCAGCCGCGTGTCGCAGATTTATGGCGGCGTCACCGAGATTTCCGAACGCCACCGCCATCGCTACGAGGTCAATACCGCCTACAAGGACCGGCTTGAACAGCACGGCCTGCGGTTTTCCGGTCTTTCGCCCGATGGCGTATTGCCGGAGATCGTCGAATATGAGGACCATCCGTGGTTCATCGGGGTACAATTCCATCCCGAACTGAAATCGCGCCCGTTTGAGCCGCACCCGCTGTTCGCCTCGTTCATTCAGGCCGCGGTGGTGCAGTCGAGGCTCGTGTAGGCTTGCAAAGCCGATATCGCTGATCCTCATCCGGGATAGGGCGTCAGGGTGCCGAAGTCATGCGCCCAACGGCGCGAGGCGTGCGCCACTTGTGCAAGACAGCCTCCAATCGACCGGCTATAAACGCGGCACAAGAAACGGAGGAAACCTATGATCTGCGAGCTGCGCGTGTATCGTTGTGTGCCAGGGCGTCTGCCGGCGTTAATGAACCGCTTTCAAAACACCACCCTGAAGCTTTGGGAAAAGCACGGCATCAAGCAGGCCGGGTTCTTTACCACGCTGATCGGCGAATCCAATCAGGAACTCACCTATATGCTGGCGTGGGAGTCGCTCGCCGACCGCGAGAAAAAATGGAATGCGTTCCAGAGCGACCCGGACTGGATTTCGGCGCGCTCGAAGAGTGAGGAAGACGGTCCGATCGTCGGCAATATCGTCAGTCAATTGCTGACGCCGACGGCCTTCTCGGCCGTGAAGTAAGCCGGCATCAATCTGCGAGAGGCCCCGTCAAATGCCCCGCGGTCTCGACCACATCGTGCACGCCGTCCGCGACCTCGACGCGGCGGCGGAATTCTATCGCCGCGCCGGCTTCAACGTCGGCGCGCGCAATCGGCATCCATGGGGCACGCACAACCGCATTGTGCAACTGAACAACGCCTACATCGAGATCCTCGAAATCGCCGAGCCCGACAAGATCGTGCCACACGGCGACCGCTCGTTTTCGTTCGGAGCGTTCAACCGCGACTTTCTCCATGCCCGCGAGGGCTTTTCGATGCTGCTGCTCAACAGCAGCAACGCGGCCGACGACGCCCGCGCGTTCGAAGCCGCCGGCATCGGCAATTCCCAAGTGTTCGACTTCGCGCGCGAGGGCACCAAGCCCGACGGCACTCCCGTGAAACTCGCGTTCTCGCTGGCCTTCGCGCAAGATGCGGCTTCGCCGAACGTGCGCTTTGCGGCGTGCCAGCATCATTTTCCGGAGAATTTCTGGGATCCCGCGTTCCAGGTTCACGGTAACGGCGCGAGCGCGATCACGGGCGCAGCTATGGTCGCCGACAACCCGTCCGACCATCACGTTTTCCTGAAAGCATTTACCGGTCTGCGCGATCTGCATTCGAGTTCGATCGGCGTCAAGGCGCGCACCGAGAACGGCGATGTCGAGATCATGGAACAGGTTGCGTTCCGCGATCAGTTCGGCGTCGCGCCGGAGGTGAGGGGCGAGGGGATGACGCTGAATGCGCTGCGATTCGCGGTCGCGGATATGGCGCGGGTTGAGGCGCTGCATCGCGCGAATGGAATCAATTTCAACGCCCATGTCGGGCGGCTGGTGGTGCCGCCGGATGCTGCCCATGGGGCGACGCTGATATTCGAGCGTGTTAAAGAGGGTTGATCCCTTAGGCTCAGCCCGGCATGGTCACGCCGGAACAGGAATATTGCTTTGAACGCCAACGCCACAACAGCGCCGGTCGTCACCGCCGGATCGGTCAAATTCGGCAACGATCTGCCGATTTCGATCATCGCCGGCCCATGCCAGCTCGAGAGCCGCGCCCACGGACTCGAAGTTGCCACCGCGCTGAAGGAGATCGCGGCGCGACTCAAGATCGGGCTCGTCTACAAGACCTCGTTCGACAAGGCCAACCGTACCAGCGCATCGGCCGCGCGCGGCATTGGACTACAACAGGCGCTGCCGATCTTTGCCGAGATCAGGTCCTCGCTCGGACTGCCGGTCCTCACCGACGTCCATGAGGCTTCGCAATGCGCTGAGGTGGCGCAGGCCGTGGACGTGCTGCAGATTCCCGCGTTCCTGTGCCGGCAGACCGATCTCCTGGTGGCGGCGGCTGCGACCGGCAAGGTCGTCAATGTCAAGAAGGGACAGTTTCTGGCGCCCTGGGACATGGCGAATGTCGTTGCCAAGATCACCAGCGCCGGCAATGTCAACGTGCTCGTTACCGAGCGCGGCGCGTCGTTCGGCTACAACACGCTGGTGTCGGACATGCGCGCGCTGCCGATCATGGCGCGCACCACCGGCGCGCCCGTGATCTTCGACGCGACGCATTCGGTGCAGCAGCCCGGGGGCCAAGGGAGTTCATCGGGCGGCGAGCGCGAATTCGTGCCGGTGCTGGCGCGCGCCGCGGTCGCCGTCGGCGTCGCCGGGGTGTTCATCGAGACCCATCCCGATCCCGACCATGCGCCCTCCGACGGTCCGAACATGGTGCCGCTGCGCGACTTCGAGAGTTCTGGTGCGGCGGCTGATGGCATTCGACGCGGTTGCAAAAAGTCCGGCGGTCTGACGGCCGGTTACGGTCGTTTTCAGGTCACGACGTAAACTGCGTGTTAAGTATCTTTAGCTGCATCGTAAAGTACTTTTCCCAACTGTGCAGAATAAGACGATCCCGACGTGCCGGGCCTGCTAGGCTTGGCTAAGCTTGGCCAAAAGATTGTCGATAACATCAATTTTGGGCAGGAGATTTTTTAATGAACATTGCAAAAAGCTGGACGATCGTTGCGACAGCCACGTTAGTGGCGATCGGCGCCGCGGCGCCGTACGCCAAAGCCTGCACACGAATTTTCTCGAACGACAACGGGGCCGCGCTGGTCGCACGCAGCATGGATTGGGTGACGAGCACGGAGCCAGTTCTGACGGTTCTTCCGCGCGGCCTGGTCCATGACGGCGGCCATGCCGGCCCTCTGGAGGTTGTCGCCGACAATCCGCTCAAATGGACATCAAAATACGGCAGCCTCGTCACCACGATCTATGGGATTGGCACTGCTGACGGGGTGAACGAGCGCGGTCTAGCTGCCCACATGCTGTATTTTCCACCGGCTGATTTCGGAACACGCAACACCGCGAAACCCGGAATTCAGTCAGCGCTCTGGGCGCAATACGTACTGGACAGTTTTGCGACCGTCGAAGAAGCGCTCGCGAACATGGACAAGGTGCAACCGGTGATGGTCGCCATCCAGATCCACGGTCAGACGCAACGCGGCACCGTCCACCTTGCCATCGAAGACGCCACCGGCGACTTGGCGATCCTCGAATATATCGACGGCAAGCTCGTCGTGCACCATGGTCGCCAGTTCCGGATCATGACCAATGCTCCGAGCTATGACGAGCAACTCACGCTGCTCGGCGAGCGCGACTATTCCAAACCGACGATGGATACCCAGGTGCCGGGCAACGTTAATCCGCGCGACCGGTTTCAACGTGCGAGCTATTTTCTGGCCGTCCTGACCAAGCCGAACTCGGATCGTCAGGCGATTGCCGGGATGTTCGGCCTCATTCGCAATGTGTCGATCCCGTTCGGTGCGCCGGTCAATGGATCAACGTTCGATACGGAATACAGAACGGTAAGCGATCTGAACAAGGTACGTTACTATTTTGAGCTCACGACGGCCCCGAATGTCATTTGGGCTGACCTAAAGAAGCTCAATCTGAGCAAGGGCGCGCCTGTGATGGCGATCAATCCCGGTGCCGTCGATCTTGAGGGCGACGTGAGCGCCAAGTTCAAGAAGGCGGCGGCGCCGTTTTGAGGCGATCGCATTTGCAAGCAGGGGAGACCCTGCTTGCATGCTGGCTTTTCCCTTTGCGGTCACGCGGTCCCAGTCGGGTCTTTGTCGCGCCTTTGAAGTGCATGAGGCGGCGCTGGCCTGCTAATCCTTCGGTAGATTTTTGACGAGCCGTTGGTCTTCAAGGCACGTCAACAGTTCAACGTAGCTGGGCGGCGTCGCGGCGTCGTCGGTTGTCAGTCCCGTGCACATTGCCTTGTCTGACGGCGCATATTGCGACCATTGCGTCTGAAGCTGCCCCTTCGCTTTTTGCTCGTCGTCGGCGCACCTCTTGATCGTTGCGGCCATACCGGCATTGGGATCGAACGCGGCAGCGCTGTCTATTTTGCATTCCCGATCAATGTTGAAGTTTGGAACATTATCCGCGACCGGAACGATCAATTGCGAAGCTAGGACCAAAGTTGAAAATGAAATCAACATCCTTTTTTCTCCCAATGTGCGAGATATCGTCGATCTCGCTTGGCTAAAGGATCGCGGGCTTCGGCTTGCGAAGCCATGAATTCGGAAGGGTAAGGCAGACTGTTTGCGTAGGCTATGCAATTCCGGACGCAGGCTGCCCTGATTTTTAAAGATGCGCCAGAAATCGCCGATATAGAAAAAATGGTCGGTTTGTTTTGGTTAAAATTGCCCGCTTCTGAGGCTTCCCGCTTGAGTCGGCAATTCGCTGTGAAGCAAATGATTAGCTGCGCCCATCAATCTCGGGGCTGGCGCGAGTGCTTCCCAGCAGACTCGCGACGCATGCTACCGCAGGCCACACAACAGTACCCCATGCAGCCCATCGCCGAGGCTCGCGAAGGCGAGCACGCGTGCGACTGCAACGTTGTAGAATGCCATCGCAGCGACAAATCCCTGCGACGTAGGACTATGCGTATCGCGCCGCGCGATGCGCGGTACTATTTCGATCAGGGCGGTAACCTAAACGCCATCCGCTGGAATGATTGGAAAACTCACCTTTGCGATGACCAAGGGAGGCAACATCGCCACGGGCGTTCGTGAGGAGCCGGCCTGGGCGCTGATCGCGAACCTGCGGATGGACCCTTACGAACGCGGGCGGAGGGGCGATGCAATTCCTCGCGCAGAACATTTGGCTGCTCGTTCCCATTCAGGGCAAAATCAAGGAGTTCTTCGCAGACGTCGACCAGTTTCCTTCGCAGCCGGGAAGCTCGCTCAATGCCGGCGGCATCAACTATGGAACGTTGAGGCAAGAGGCAGCCTTGAAGCGGCTCAAGGAGCTTGAAACGATGACGCCGCTGACATATCAGCGTACCAACTCCGCGATGCGTGGGTGGCCGGGCTTTCGTCCGGACCACCCGATCGCGCCGTTGTCTCCGTCGCGATGTCAACGCAGCTTGCGACCGACGAGAAAAACACGCAGGGTGTGATTGACTAGGCAAAAATAAAAAAAGGGAGGCATTCATGAAAGCACTCGCAGGCGTGCTGTGCGCTATCGCGTTGATCGCAACCGGCGTGCAGGCGCAGACCGTCAAGGATTTCCTGGCGGCGGTCACCGCGAAGTGGACCGCGCCGTTTGAGCCGTTCCACCTCATCGGCAACATCTACTACGTCGGCACCGACGGCATCGCAGTCTACGTCATCAAGACGTCGCAAGGCCTGATCCTGATGGATTCAGCGCTCCCGCGGTCGACCGGAATGATCAAGGACAACATCGCCAAGCTTGGGTTCAAGCTCGCCGACATCAAATACATCCTGAACTCGCACGCGCATTTCGACCACACCGGCGGCTTTGCCGAGATCAAGAAGGAAACCGGCGCGCAGCTCGTTGCAGGGGAGCGCGACAAGCCATTGCTCGAAGGCGGATACTACCCGGGCGACGAGAACGACACCGAACTCGGCTTTCCGCCCGTGAAGGTGGACCGCGCCGTCAAGGACGGCGACAAGGTGACGCTCGGCGACACAACATTGATCGCGCATGCAATGCCCGGCCACTCGCCCGGCTGCACAAGCTGGGAGATGACCGTCAAGGACGGTACACAGGACCGCGACGTGCTGTTCTTCTGCAGCGGGACGGTGGCGCTGAACAAGCTGGTCGGCCACCCGACCTATCCCGGAATCGTGGAGGATTACCGGTCGACCTTCGCCAGGGCGAAGGCGATGAAACCCGACGTGCTGCTCGGTCCGCATCCGGAAGTCTACGGCATGCAGGCCAAGCGCGCACAAATGAAGGACGGCGCACCGAACCCGTTCGTCAAGCCCGGCGAGCTTGCAACCTACCTAGCGGGGCTGGAACAGGATTTCGACAAACAGCTTGCAAAGCAGACGGCTGCGCTGGCGAAAGAACAGCACTGATCGTCGGTCGCTGAACCCGACGTCAACCTGGGGCAGGGGACAAATTGTCGATCTAGCCCCGGGCGGAGCATGCCAAAGAGCTGAGCGTCGATCTAAGGTCCAGGGGATGTCCGCTCGCGGCCCATCGCGTCATATCGACGCAAAGCAGCACTTTGGTCGCTTTCGGAGCTGAGCGGAAAAGGACCGGCGGTTCAATCGGTCGAAAATGCCGTTCGGCCGAAATTGATGCTTTAGCAAAGCTCTGCCTAGCACGCGAAAGGTGAACGTCGGGTCAGTGGCTCGCGGGGATATGTGTCCGACGCGGCGCGAGGTTGCACAAGCGTCTTGGTCCGGCGCCAAACAAAAGATGTCGCTCCAGGGGTGACTTGTAGACTTTTGTGACACAATGGATACGCGGAACCCAGCATAGGAGCGCGGATATGACGCGGCGTTCCATGATCAGCGGCAAGGCAAAGACCGCGCGAGGCGGTAAGCCGAAGCGCAGCATTGCGCCAAAGGCCTTTCGCCGCCGTGTTTCCAACGTCGACGCCCGAGAAACAAAAATTGCGCGGCTAACACGCGAGCTAGGCGAGGCGCTCGAGCAGCAGAATGCAACCGGCGACATTCTGGAGGTCATCGCCAGTTCGCCGGATGACGCGCAGCCGGTGTTCGACGCCATCGCACGGAATGCCAATCGCTTGGTTGGCGGTACTGCGACAACCGTCGTGCTGCGGCGCGAGGACATGCTTCACTTGGCTGCCTTTACCACCACCGACGAGGCCTCCATTGCGTTTTTCCAGCGCTCGTATCCGCGCCCGCTTCGCGCCGATACCGAGCCCGGCCGGGTAATTCTCGAGGGCAAGCTGTTTCACGTGGATGATGCTCAGACTGCAACGTACGTGTCTTCCTACCTGCGAGATTATGCCCGAAGAATGGGCCGGCACAGTTTTGTCTATTGCCCAATGGTGCGCGATGGCGTGAGCCTGGGTTCGATCGGTGTCTCGCGCAAGGAAGCGGCTCCGTTTACGCCGCACGAGATTCAACTACTCAAGACCTTCGCTGACCAAGCGGTGATTGCCATCTCAACGGTGGAGCTTTTTCAAGAAGTACAGGAGCGGACGCGGGCGCTGTCGCAATCGCTCGACGATCTTCGTACGGCTCAAAACCGTCTGGTGCAGACAGAGAAGTTTGCCGCTCTCGGACGGCTGGTGACAGGGGTTGCCCACGAAATTAACACGCCTCTTGGCAACAGCCTGACTGTCGCCTCGACATTCATCAACAAGACCGATCGATTTGAAGCGGATGTCGCAAGCGGCAATGTACGGCGGTCGATCCTGAACGAATATCTTGCGGTCGGCCGAGAGGCGGCGTCGCTAATATTGGCCAATCTAAATCACGCGGTGGATTTGATACAATCGTTCAAGGAGGTGGCTGCGGATCGCAAATTGTCGGATCGGAGGGGCTTTGATCTCGGACAGGTAACCCGGCAGATCGTGAGAAGTCTGCAACCCGGCCTGCGAAGTGACAATCTTGCTTTTGCGCTCGATTGCGAGCCCGACCTTGCCATGAACAGCTATCCCGGACTCTACGGGCAAGTGTTGACCAATCTGGTTCTCAATTCCGTGGCGCACGCCTTTCAAGGCGATGCGCAAGGATCGGTCCATGTCGTTACGCGAGCGTTCGACAACGACAATGTCGAAATCCTGGTTTCAGACGACGGCTGCGGAATGAATCAGGAGATCCAGCACCAGGCGTTCGACCCGTTCTTCACGACACGGCGTGACCAGGGCAGGGTCGGCCTGGGATTGCACATCGTCTACAACATCGTGACCAATCGCCTCGGCGGTCGGATCGATTTGGATACCAAACCCGGCGAGGGAACGAGGATCCGGATAATCCTGCCACGTGAAGCGCCGTCGGAGCTTTCCGCGGAATAATCGCCGCGCGAGAGAAACTGTCGCCCGTCTTTGCTGGGCAATTTCCCTCCCGCAGGGCGGCACGAAGTGCTAGGCTTTCCAGGGTGCACAGGGCGCTTTCTCAGGAGTTCAGAGGAAGGAACAGCCGATGCTTGCAAAACCCGAGTCGGCCTGCTTCGTGATCGCCGACATCTCCGGTTACACCGGCTTTCTCGCTGGGGTCGAGCTCGAGCATGCGCAGGACATCATCGCCGACGTGATGGACACCATGGTGAGGCGGCTGCGGCCGCCGTTCCGGCTTGCCAAATTCGAGGGCGATGCGGCGTTCTTCTACGCGGTCGCTGACAAGGTTGACGGTTCGGTGCTGCAGGACGCGGTAGAAGCGGCGTATTTCGCCTTCCGAAAGCGTCTTCGCAACATCAGCCAGGCGACCTCCTGTGCATGCGCCGCCTGCAGCCGGATGCAGGATCTCGACCTCAAATTCGTCTGCCATCACGGCGAATTCATCAAGCAGAAGATGTCGGGCCGCGACGAACTCGCCGGCCGCGATGTCATCCTGGTGCATCGCCTGCTCAAGAATGGTGTCAACGAACGCCTCGGCGGCCGCGCCTACGCGCTGTATTCCGACGGCTGTATCCAGGCCATGGGCATCGATCCGGCGGCGCAGGGCCTTTTCGAACATCGGGAGTCGACCGACATCATCGGCGAGGTGACGTGCGGGGTGCGGGACCTCGAAGCGGCATGGCGGCAGGAACTAGACGCGCAGATGAATGAGGTGACGCGCGAGGCCGCGGCAGCCGTGATCGAGTTCGATATCGCGGCCCCGCGTCCGGCGGTGTGGGAGCATTTCACCCAGCCCGGGCTGCGGCCGAAATGGCGGGCGGCGGACGAGGTGCGCGAGACCTCGCAGGGCGGCCGGCGCGGGGTCGGCACCGTCAATCACTGCATGCACGGTCCGCACGCGATCATCGAGGAGGTGCTGGACTGGCGCCCGTTCGACTATCTTACGATCTCGACGCTGTTGCCGATGCCCGACGCGCCCAAGGTGATCATGTCCTACGCCTTCATGGAGGAGGCGCCCGGCGCAACGCATATCGAGATCCGGCTGGCGAAGCCGAAGCCGAAGGATCAGGCATTTCTCGATCATGTCGGCACCGAATTCCAGAAGACCATCACGGCCGAAATCGAAAAGCTCCGGCAGATGCTGGAAGGGCAGGATACGACACCGGCGGTCGACGAGCCGATGCTGCCGGTGCCGGCGGCGCGCTTCCTGACGAGGCCGGTCCACCTCCGCTGATCAACAACTCAGTGTGGCGGCGAGGGAACTCGGTACGGTGTGCCAACGCATTGCATAAATACGCATTATCAAACGCATTTTAGTTTAAAGCACCGGTATTTGTTCAGCCCCATCGATTTCGCCGATTTTGCATAGATCACAATGCCTCGCAGGGCGTAGCAGGCGTTGAACCATCGGCGGTCAGGGGAGACATATAGGATCGACCACCGAGACAACTTCGCTTCACCTCGCTTCCGCGCCGATGACATCGGAAAGATCCGGGAGAACGAAAGTGCCCTGGAGCAAAGTTCTCAGCTTCACCGACCCGCTGCCTTATCAGGAGGCCATACAGGCCGCCGACGTCGAGCTTTTTCCTACGGCGCGCGGTGAGTTCCGCGCCGAGCTCACGCAAATCCGCATGCACAAACTCTGGATGCAGCGCTTCGAGGAAAAGCTCCCGCAGGTGTACGCCAGCAAGATAAGGCCCGGTCGCCAGGTCATCGCATTTCTGACCCGCGAACATCAGCCGATATTGCGGCATTGCGGCGTTGAGATTTCGCCGCGTGATATCGTCGTCAGCGGCCCCGACGTGATGCACCATCGAACCGAGGGCGGTTGCAGCTTCGGAGCGATGTCACTGACCTTTGATGATTTCGAGGCCGCGTGCAAAGCCATAACTGGTCACGGACTTTTAAAATCGTCGCTAATGCACCTGGTTCGACCGAGTGACGCGCTCATGTCGCGGCTTGTCACGCTTCACAAGACGGTTGGACTCATCGCCAAAGCGGCTCCCGGCGTTTTCGAATTGACCGAGGTCGTTCGAGCCGTCGAGCAGGAATTGATCCACCTGATGATCCGCTGTCTGGCCGAAGGCGTTCCCTCGGGAATGACAACCGGTGGCCGCCGGCACGATGTCATCGTTGCGCGGTTCGAAGAGTTCCTGGAAGCGAACCCGGAGCAGCCGTTGTACCTGACCGAGATTTGTGCGGCCATCGGTGTAGCAGAGCGAACACTGCGTTTTGCCTGCGAAGAGCATCTCGGAATGGGCCCGATCCGCTATCTGCACTTGCGACGAATGCATCTCGTTCGCCGCGCATTGTTACGGGCAGATCCCTCAACGGCAACCGTCACGCGGCTTGCGACCGACCATGGCTTCTGGGAATTGGGCCGGTTCTCGGTCTCTTACCGCACATTGTTCGGAGAGACGCCGTCGGAATCCTTGCGGCGCCCGCTGGTCGACCAGCCAATATTTCTAAATCGTCCGTCCTCGTTCAACGGTCCGGTGTTGCATAACTAACGAGTGGCTCCAGTCCGCTTCCCATTCCCCAGTTCCGGGGATTCAGGCGGCTCCGCGGAGGCTTACTAATCCGTCACTGGATTCCGAAGGTGCATAGCGCGGCTCTGACCAATGCGTGATCCTGCATGCTGGTCAGCGAGCCGGAATTCGCGAACCGCTAGCCGTCGCGGTTCGAAAGCCGCTTCGCATGTCCAGCGAGACGAAGCGGATGACCGATATCGGCACAGCTACATATACCAATCCGATCGACTATCAGGCCGCTATCGGGCGCGCCGGTATCAAGCTGACGATCACAGCCGGCGCAGATTTCAGGGCGCGGCTGACGTGGCTCAAGCTGCACACACTGCGTGTACTTCGCGGCTGCGAAAAACTACCGCTGATCGCTTACACGACGCTGCCGCCGGCACAGGCATTTGTTTCGTTTCCAACCGCCGCTTCATCCTGCATTTGGGCGGGGCAGGAGTTGCGGGCTGGTGACGTTGTATTTCACGGCCGCGGAGAGCGGACGCATCACTGGACAAGCGGGGAGAACCAGTGGGGTGTCGTGTCGCTGCCGCCTGAGCAACTCGCTGCCTGCGCGAAGGCGCTCACCGGAGCGCAGCTAACGTTGCCTTCCACCAGCCGGGTGTTGCGGCCGTCGCGGAGTGACGCCGCGCATTTTCTCCGCCTTCACTCAAAGGCAAGCGGGCTTGCCGAAAAGCGCCGTGAGTTGATCGCGAACCCGCAAGTAGCGCGCGCCCTCGAGCAGGAATTGCTGCACGCGCTGGTCAATTGCCTGACGGCCGATGATGTCGGCGGCAATGTCGAGACCCGGCGGCACCACGCCGATATCATGGTTCGGTTCGAGGAAGCCTTGTCCGCCCATGCCGGACGTCGATTCACGATGCGCGAGCTGTGCGGGGTGATCGGCGTCCCGGAACGAACCCTGCGGATGTGCTGTGCCGAATTCCTGGGCATGGGTCCCAATCGGTATATTCTGCTGCGACGGTTGAACACGGCGCGCTACGCATTACTGCGGGCCGACCCGGCGACAGCAAGCGTGGCGGAGATTGCGCGACGCTGTCAATTCATGGACCCGGGACGCTTCGCCGTGACCTATCGCACCATCTTCGGCGAAATCCCGTCGGCAACGCTGCGGCGTGTCGCGACCGAATGACGCGACGGCATTTTTGCCGGAAGTGCATAGCGGGTGGATGAGGTGTGGACCTAGATCACCCCTGGGAAGCTGAGGAGGGAATGCGCGGCTCCCGCTTGCTGCGCGTTCGCCGCGGAGACACGGTTTATAGACGGTGAAAATGATTTTTGTCGAATTCAGGTGCGCCACCGGGCGAAGGCTGCGGCCCGACTCCTGCAGCCGGAATCGAGGAATCGACCATGAGGACATTTAGAGAAATCTCGGTCGCTCTTGCCGCCTTATGTACCGTTGCGACGGTGGCAAGCATGCCTGCCTCGGCCCAGCAGGGACAGAAGCCCAACATTCTCTTCATCATGGGCGACGACATCGGCCTCTACCAGCCGAGCATCTACCATCGCGGCCTGATGGTCGGCGAGACCCCCAGCATCGATCGCATCGGCAATGAAGGCGCGATATTCACGCATTACTATGCCGAGCAAAGCTGCACCGCAGGCCGGAACGCCTTCTTCACGGGCATGCATCCGCTGCGCACCGGCATGATCCCCCCGCAGCTTCCGGGCAGCCCTTCCTACCTGCGGCCGGGCACGCCGGCGCTCGCCAAGTTCCTGCTCGATCTCGGCTACAACACCGGCGAGTTCGGCAAGAACCATCTCGGCGATCACACCGATGCGCTGCCCACCGCACACGGCTTCCAGGAATTCTGGGGCTACCTGTATCACCTCGACGCCATGCAGGGCGTGAGCTTCCCGGACATCAACAAGTCTCCAACCCAGCAGACGGTCGCCCCGCCGTGCAGAAACACCACGATCCCGGGCCTCCCGGAAGTACCGGGCGCGGTTGATCCGAAAACGACGGTTTGCCTGACGCCGCCACGCCCGGTCCTGTGGTGCAAATCCGACGGTTCATCCAGGAACCAGACATGTGCCGACCAGGGCCCGCTGACGCTCGAGCGCTCGAAGGGTGTCGACGAAGAAATCTCGGCCAAGGTCATCGACTTCCTCGACCGGAACGACCCGAGGAAGACCAACAAGCCGTTCTTCGTCTGGTACAACCCTGCGCGCATGCACATCACGACCGTGCTGAATGACAAGTACGCGGCCATGGTCGGCGAGCCCGGCGGCAAGGATTGGGGCATCAACGAGGCCGGCATGAAGCAGATGGACGACAACATCGGCGACGTTCTCAAGAAGCTGGAAGACATGGGCCAGCTCGACAACACCATCGTCGTGTTTACCACCGACAACGGCGCCGAAACGATCACCTTTCCGGACGGCGGCACCACGCCGTTCAAAGGTGGCAAGCTGAGCACCTGGGAAGGCGGCATGCGAGCTCCGGCGCTCGTTCGCTGGCCGGGCGTCATCAAGCCCGGCACCATCAAGAATGAGATCTTCGCGTCGCTCGACTGGCTGCCAACGTTTGTCGACATCGCTGGCGGCGCTAAGGGAGACGCGCTGAAGAAGCAGATCGAGGCCGGGAGCTATCCCGGCATCGTGAAGACAACGCTCGATGGCGTCGATCAGACCGAATACCTTTCCGGGCGCTCGGAGAAGTCGGCGCGCGATACCTTCTTCTACTATTCGGGCAAGGACCCGTCAGCGGTCCGCTACAAGAACTGGAAGATCTACTTCACGATGGTGTCCGACAACCCACAGGGCTTTATTTCCGGAGCGCTTCCCTATCACTGGGCCCAGGTCGTCAATATCAAGCGAGACCCGTTCGAGACCTCGATCGGCTCACAATACAAGACGCTCATGGGGCTGGGCGGCACGATCGGCTCCCCTTCGACAGCCTACGTCTATGATTGGAACATGCTGCCCATCGGCCAGGCGCTCTGGCTGAAGGAACTCGAGACTTACATCCCGTATCCGCCGCTGCAGGACCCGGCGAGCTATAACCTCGACCAGGTGCTGCAACAGATCAAGCAGGCCAAAACTGCCGGTCGCAGCGACTAGCTACGCGGTGAAGTGCGACTCCGAGGGCGGCTTGAAAGCGCCGCCTCCGCCGATGCAGGATCCTGCGAGCTACGATCACGACCAGGTCCTGGCTCAGCTCAAGAAGAGCAGTAACCGGACCGACTGATCGACTAGAGATGACTCGCGCTCCATCTTGTTAGCTAAGCATGATCACCACGCACGCTTCGCGTTTGTCGCGAGCGGAAAGCGGTATCCACTTTTCGGATCGTACTCTAGCGGGTAGATTCAGTGGCGCGCGATAAGGGAAAATCCAGCAAGCGCGACCGTGCCGACGTATCGGCGGCGAACCGGGGCGCGGGAGACTCATCCCGTGGCGATGCACACGGTGGGTGGAAATCCAGAACGCGGATCACCGTGCTGGCGGCCATCGCGGCCATCGCCGCGGGCGGCTTGACCTCGCTGTTTCTTCTCCACGGCGGATACGCTTCGTTCGGACGAGGGGGGGCCGAAGTCGTCGCTCCCGCCACTTTCGTCGGCAGCGAGGCCTGCGCGAGCTGCCATCAAACCGAAACGAAGTTGTGGCAAGTCTCGCAACACAAGCACGCCATGCAGCACGCGAGTGCCACGTCTGTGCTTGGCGATTTCAATGACACGAGCTTCGACTATTACGGGGTGCATTCCCGTTTCTTTAAGCAGGATGGGAAATTCGTCGTCGAGACCGACGGTCCGGACGGCAAGCTCGCGACGTTCGAGATCAAGTACACCTTCGGAGTTGATCCGCTGCAGCAATATCTCGTCGCGTTTCCCGACGGTCGATTGCAGGCGCTTTCCATCGCCTGGGACAGCCGCCCGAACGACAAGGGCGGTCAGCGCTGGTTCCACCTCTATCCCAAGGAGGAAATCAAGCACGACGATATTCTGCACTGGACCAAGCTGAACCAGAACTGGAATTTCATGTGTGCCGAGTGCCACTCGACGGGCGTGAAAAAGAATTACGATGCGACCAACGATCGCTTTGCGACCACATGGGCAGAACTGAGCGTCGGTTGCGAGGCCTGCCATGGCAAGGGATCACGCCACGTCAGTTGGGCGCAGAACCAGCAACGCTGGTGGCCTTTCGGAAAGCGCGATGATCCGGTCAAGGGGCTTGTGGTGCTCTTGAACGAACGCGATGGCATCAGCTGGCCGCCCGATCCAAGGACCGGTAACCCGCAACGCAGCATTGCCCCCGCCTTGGTCCGCCGCGAGGTCGAAACCTGCGGGCTGTGCCACGCCCGGCGCGGCGCATTTTCCGAAGACTGGGTTCCCGGCCGACCGCTGTCGGATACGCACGTCGTCTCCACTCTGACGCGCGGGCTGTACCATGCCGATGGGCAGATGCTCGACGAGGTCTACAATTACGGCTCGTTCAAGCAGAGCAGGATGTACGCTGCGGGCGTTACCTGCAGCGACTGCCATGAACCGCACGCCGCGAAGCTCCGAGCGCCGGGCGATGGCGTATGCTTGCAATGTCACGCCTCCGGCAAATACGAGGTTGCCACCCACCATCATCACGAGATGGCGAACCCGGCGGTGACCTGTGCGTCATGCCATATGCCGGTCAGCACCTACATGGAGATCGACAAGCGGCACGATCACAGCCTGCGGATTCCCCGGCCGGATATCTCCGTGAAACTGGGCACGCCCAATGCCTGCAACGGCTGCCACACCGACAAATCGCCGGAATGGGCGGCGTCCTCGATCGAGCAGTGGCATGGGCCGAACCGGAAAGGATTTCAAAATTACGCCGACGCTTTCCACGCCTCCTGGGCGGGTCGAGCCGACGCGGCGACGCGTCTTGCAACGGTTGCGGCAAATCCGGCCACGCCGGCGATCGCGCGGGCCGGCGCCTTGACGCAACTTAACTCGCGATTGTCGCCGGCCAACATCGAATTGGCACGCAAGGGCCTCAGCGATCCGGACCCGATAGTGCGGATCGCCGCGCTCGACATGCTCGATGGCGTTGCAGGCGATCGGCTCTGGCCGTTGGTCTCACCGCTGCTTTCCGATTCCAGCCGCGGCGTCCGCATCAGGGCGGCGGCGTTGCTCGCCGACGTGGCCGGCGCAAATCAACCGGCTGCCGATCGCGAAGCATTCGACAGAGCGGCTGCGGAGTTCATCGCCGCGCAGCGCCTCAACGCAGACCGGCCCGAAGCACGCACGACACTCGGAAATTTCTATCTCCGCCGTGGGCAATTGGCTGATGCCGAGAGCGAGTACCGAGCGGGGTTAAAGCTCAGTCCGAGATATGCGCCTGCCGCGATCAACCTGGCCGATCTTTACCGGCAAACCGGACGGGATGGTGACGCGGAGAGGGTGCTGCGCACGACAATCGCTGCGACCCAGGACGCGGGCTTGCACCATACGCTCGGATTGACGCTGACCCGGCAAAAGCGGCCGAATGACGCACTCTCCGAATTTCGTATTGCCACCGAACTCGAACCTGACCGGGTGCGATATGCCTATGTATACGCCGTTGCGCTGCACACGTCCGGCCGGGTCGATGAAGCGATCGGGATCCTGAAGGAAAATTTGGCCCGTCATCCCGACGATCGTGACACCTTGCTCGCTCTGGCGACGTTCAACCGTGATTCCGGGGATTTCGTCTCGGCTCTCCAGTATGCCGAGCAGCTCGCGCGCGCTGCGCCAAACGACCGTGGCGTGACCAGCCTTGTCAGGGATATCCGGGCTCGTGCGAACAAATGAGATCGAACTGACGCTTGCGCCAATGCTGGCGCCGGGCGGGCCCATTTTCGATTTGGTCTCGTTGCCGAATTTGCATAGACTACCAGACGAAGCGTTCGCACAATTTTATTTATTTCGAAGAGTGAGTTTTTTCAGGCCACAGCGTCCGCTCGTTCGCATTTGGTTTGGCAGCCGGAGTTGCCCCAATGAAGCGCACATCCGTCGTCTCTGCATTGGTTGGATTTCTCGCTTGCATAGCCGTGAGCCTCGGCTGGCCGTCTACCGCTTCGTCTCAAACCGACCCGCTGCCGTCGTGGAACGACACGCCGACAAAGCAGGCGATCGTCGATTTTGTCGGCCGGGTTACCAAAGCCGGTGGGCCGGACTTCATCGCGGCCGCCGAGCGTATCGCCACGTTCGACAATGACGGCACGCTGTGGGTCGAACAGCCGATGTACGTTCAAATGGCCTTTGCGCTCGATCGCGTGAAGGCGTTGGCCCCTATGCATCCGGAGTGGAAAGACCAGCAGCCGTTCAAGGCGGTGCTCGAGGGGGACATGAAGGCCCTGGCCGAGACGGGCGAGCACGGCGCCGTGGAATTGGTCACGGTGAGCCACGCGGGGATGACTACGGCGGAATTCGAGAAGATCGTGACGGATTGGCTTGCCACCGCGCGCGATGCGCGGTTCAAGCGGCCCTATACCGAACTCGTCTATCAGCCCATGCTGGAGTTGCTCGCTTATTTGCGTGCGAACGGTTTCAAGACCTTCATCGTTTCGGGGGGCGGCGTGGAATTCATGCGGCCATGGACCGAACGGGTATATGGCGTCCCGCCTGAGCAGGTGGTTGGATCGTCAATCAAAACCAGGTTCGAGATGCGGGACGGCAGGCCAAGGCTATTCCGATTGCCGGAGGTCAATTTCGTCGATGACAAGGCCGGCAAGCCGGTTGGCATCAACGAACACATCGGCCGCCGCCCGGTTGCCGCGTTTGGGAATTCCGATGGCGATCTTGAGATGCTGCAATGGACGACCATGGCGGACGGCGTTCGCTTCGGCTTGATCGTTCACCATACGGATGCCGAACGCGAATATGCCTATGATCGAAAGTCGCACTTCGGTCGTCTCGACGTCGCGCTGGATGCCGCTGCCTTTAACAAGTGGACGGTCGTTGACATGAAGAAGGACTGGAAAGTCATTTTTCCGTTCGATAAGCGCTAGCTACGGCGGAAGCCCGGCCGAATTGCATAATGAGTCTGGCGCCGAGGCGCGAAAGCGTTGGCGAGACTTGATCGCGCCCAGCTCGCTTTGACGGGCCTGTCCAACCTGACGACAAAAGGTTCCAGCGAGTAAGGCATTTAGGGTTAATTGCCGAAACTGCATAGTCGGTCGGGTGGAGCCGTGTCTAAGTTTGAGGCACGGTCTCGGTCGATCGCTCACAGACCGATTGGCGCGGTGCGCTTGATCGCAGGAGAGTAGAGTTTAAATCGAAGGAGAACGACCATGAAACTTGCAACCATCGCATTGGCTTCTGTGTTCGCGCTCTCAAGCACGTTCGCACTTGCAGCCACAAAAAAGCATAAGCAGTACAAGTCGGGCGCCAGCACCCAACAAGGTACGGTCGGCATGGGGCGCTCGATGAACAGGGGTACGGTCGGCATGGGACGTTCCTACGGCGGCAGCTCGAACAACAGAGGCGGCTTGGTCGGCGGCGCAGACCCCGGTACCTACAGGCCCTAAAGGATAAGCGCCGCGTTTCGGCGAGAATGTTTTAAGCGCTCGGACGCGGCGCCCTCTACTATAGGCCGCAAGGTAACCAAGCGACGGGGGACACGTAGCGCCCAACTCGCTTCCAGCAGCACGCGGGCGAGTCCGATTTACTTTGGAATGCGTTTACGCATTTGAAATGGCCTTTATCGGCACAGTCCGACTGACGACAAACCGCTGATCCTCCGCAATGGAGCGATGCTCTCTTCACGGGCCGCCCAGATGCCGGATGACCGACGCGGTGCTCTACCTGCGCCGGAGTGGCGGCAAGCCTCGTTGCCAGATGGTTCCATTGTCGAACTGAATGACCATGCCGTCCGGGGAATAAACGGCACCCTCGTTGAAGGCGTCGATCCAGATCCGGCTTGTTGGTGAAGACCAGTCCGGCCATGCTCGGGCAGGAACGCCTGCTTCGGTCAAGAGGTTAAGGGCAGGTCCGTTTTGCGTGATATGGGCAGGCAGGCTTCCCCGGCACCTGTCAACGCACGTGTACGGGCCGGTAAGATTGATCGATTGTGCCGATGCGCCGCCGCTGGCAAGCGCGGGCAGGATTGCAATAGCTGGCCATAAACGTCTCATGACATTGCTCCATTGTTCAAGCAGTCAAGCTGGGTCTGACAGCCCGACTGCGGCGCTAAGTCTATTTCGGTCCTCTCCGTTGTTTTCGGTCTGTGTGCAACTGAACCTGCCAGCACACAGGTTATGTCGTGTCGACTTTAGTTTTGTTTGTGAGATGCGTGCCTCGCGCGCCAAATCCACCAGCGACAGTGTGAAGAAGCTGAGGGCGATGATAAAAAGGATCGCAACTCCATACTCGTGCTGCAATTGAAAGAATGCGCTGATGAAGGCCACGATCACCAGCAACGACGTGATGATCGCGCTTATCGTGGAAAACACGATAGCCTTGCTCAATAGCATAGCTCGACGTCTCAAGTAGGGCGTGTCGGTCTTTAGACCCGCTTTGGAACTGTTGTCGTCGCTGATCGCGTTCAATGCTTGTAGCCTGTCAATGATGCGGTTCATTCGCCCGATCAGCACTGAGACAAACGCGGCCACCGCGCCGAGGAGAAATGACGGGGCGGTCACCTGGCTAATCACTTGAGATAGTTGCGTGACTGATGGCGTATCAAGGGGCATTGAGGCTGCTATCCTTTGAAGCCTTGCCCTTGCGTTGACGCGGCCTGCGGCACGGCTTGCTTGATATACTCGCTCAGAACCGCATGGCTTCCGGACCCCATGATGACAAGAATGTTCGGCGGCCGCTCGTGCTCCGCTGCGGCTGCTATGCTCACGGCCGACATAGCGACAACCAGCCCCAGCAGGCTGAGGCAAATTGTCCCGATCCTGTTCATGGTGCGCTCCATTTGAACTGCCGGAGCAGACAGTCTGTGCCGGACGAGGGCGCGCGACTATGCAATATCGGCTAATCCGGGGGGCGGGTTTGGCGCTGCCCACGGCAGAATTTCTAGCAGCATTTGCTACCGCCCATGTTCGTATTCGAAGGCAAGCAGAGATTGCCTCAGGAATCCAAAAGCAAGCTTCTGTGATTCCTGCGCAAGGCCGGCACCAAAGCGCGCGGTGCGCTCACGCTTGCTGCGCGCAGGCACAGTTTCTCGCAAAGCTTTCAAACTGATTTGGCCTGTCCAGCCTGGCTTTCAAAAACATTGCGCTTTTAATCTGACCCAAATCAGCTCTTTATCCCCGCCGTCCCGTTCCAGAAGAGGGGCGTTGGCCATCGTCACGAACGTTGGGATGGGATGCGGTGGACGCGGCAGCGTCGTCGCGCGCGGGGAGTGCAGGGCAGGTGTTCGATTGAGCGAATGCCTGTGAGCCATCCACCGGCGCGTGGACGAACGGCGCTTTTCGCGGACGGCAAAACCGTGTGGTCCTGGCGCCCGTTGCTGGCGTCAAGCCGGCGGAGGTGAGGTCGGCCCAACCGGTCCGGCAACACCTTAATCCGCCGGTGACGGTGACAAGACGAATGCGTCGCCGAGGAGAGTACGGTATAAGCCGTTAAAACCATTGCGCAGGGAATGCCGGGTCGCTTCCGGCGTACCTGTGGTGACTACCGTGTGCTTACTACCTTTCGCACACGGGCCGCGGGTGCAACGGGCACCCAGCATTCCCCGCGCCCTCTCTTGAGGGTCGCGCCGCGCCCTCTCTGTGAGGGTCGCCGAACGTTTTCAAAACTCGGGCGATCGCGCCGCGAGATCGTGGAGACGTGGTTGCGAACACGGCCGCATCCTGAAAGGATTTCTTTCCGATTACCCTCGGCCGCGATAGGCCGCGACGCCCTGATCCGGAACCCACATGCCCTTCGGCAGCTTGCCGGTCTGCCAGAACACGTCGATCGGAATTCCGCCGCGCGGATACCAGTAGCCGCCGATGCGCAGCCATTTCGGTTTGATTTCCGCCGATATTCGTTTTCCGATCGCCACCGTGCAGTCCTCGTGGAACGCGCCGTGATTGCGGAAGCTCGCAACATAAAGTTTTAGCGATTTGGACTCTAGGAGCCATTGGCCGGGCACGTAGTCGATCACGAGATGGGCAAAATCCGGTTGTCCAGTGACAGGGCAGAGCGAGGTGAATTCCGGTGCGGTGAACCTAACCATGTACTCGGTGTCCGCCTGCGGGTTGGTGACGCGGTCGAGCTTGGCCTCAGCGGGCGTTTGCGGCCATTCTACGGCGCGGCCGAGTTGCAGATCCGATGATTTCAGGTCCGATGACTTCGATGATTTGCGCGACTTCTTGGCCATGATGGTCTCCATCTTGTCGTCTTATCCAATCATACCCTTGTCGTCACCCGGCCTTTTCGGCTCCCACACCTTGCTGTAGAAACGGCCAACCGCTTAATCCCCAACTTTCTCCAAAAGAGGCACACATGACCGCCATCGTCGACATCATCGGCCGCGAAATACTCGATAGCCGCGGTAATCCCACCATCGAAGTCGATGTAGTGCTGGAAGACGGTTCGGTTGGCCGCGCCGCGGTCCCGTCCGGCGCCTCCACCGGGGCGCACGAGGCGGTTGAATTGCGCGATGGCGACAAGGCACGTTATTTCGGCAAGGGTGTCCAGAACGCGGTTGACGCCGTCAACGGCGAAATCTTCGAGGCGCTGGAGGACATGGCGGTCGAGGAGCAGGTGCAGATCGACGAGATCATGATCGATCTCGACGGCACGCCCAACAAGAACCGGCTCGGCGCCAATGCCATTCTCGGCGTTTCGCTCGCGGCCGCCAAGGCCGCCGCGGAGTTCTTTGACATGCCGCTGTACCGTTATGTCGGCGGCACCTCGGCGCGCACCTTGCCGGTTCCGATGATGAACATCATCAATGGCGGCGTACACGCCGACAACCCGATCGACTTCCAGGAATTCATGATCATGCCGGTCGGCGCCGTGACCTTCGCGGACGCGCTGCGCTGCGGCTCGGAGATTTTCCACACGCTGCGCGCCGAGTTGAAAAAGGCCGGCCACAATACCAATGTCGGCGATGAGGGCGGCTTCGCGCCCAACCTGCCGTCGGCGGATGCTGCCCTTGAGTTCGTGATGTCCGCGATCGGCAAGGCCGGCTACAAGGCCGGTGCCGACGTGATGCTGGCGCTGGATTGCGCCTCGACTGAATTCTTCAAGGACGGTTCCTACGTCTATGAGGGCGAGAACAAGACGCGCTCGCGCTCGGAGCAGGCGAAATATCTTGCCGATCTCGTCTCGCGTTATCCGATCCACTCGATCGAGGACGGCATGTCCGAGGATGACATGGACGGCTGGAAGGAACTGACCGATTTGATCGGCCGCAAGTGCCAGCTGGTCGGCGACGACCTGTTCGTCACCAATGTGGCGCGGCTCGCCGATGGCATCAAGAATGGTCGCGCCAACTCCATTCTGGTCAAGGTCAACCAGATCGGCACGCTGACGGAAACGCTGAGCGCCGTCGAAATGGCCTACAAGGCCGGTTATACCGCCGTCATGTCGCATCGGTCGGGCGAGACCGAGGATTCGACCATTGCCGATCTCGCGGTCGCTACCAATTGCGGCCAGATCAAAACCGGCTCGCTGGCGCGCTCTGATCGCACCGCCAAGTACAACCAGTTGCTTCGGATCGAGCAGGAATTGGGAAGTCAGGCAAAATACGCGGGCAGGGCTGCGCTCAAAGCGCTGGCGTAAAAAGAGAACGCGTTCGAGTATTGTGGTTCAGGTCGAGGGGAGGAATCAAAGCGATGACGCAACCGATGCTGTTTTCTCCGCTCGACCTCAGGGGCGTGCGCCTCAAGAACCGCATCGTCGTCGCGCCGATGCATCAATATTCGGCGGTCAAGGGCTTTGCGACCGACTGGCACCTTGTCAACGCCGGCAAATATGCGCAGGGCGGCGCCGGGCTCGTCATCATGGAGTCCACCAAGGTGGCCCGCAACGGTTGCGGCACGGTCGGCGACGCCGCGCTTTGGAATGACGAGTTCATTCCGGGACTCGCGCGCTGTGCCGCTTTCATCAAGTTGCACGGCGCGGTGGCCGGCATCCAACTCGGTCACTCCGGTCGCAAGGCGCGGCTGACGCGGCCATGGGAAGGCGGCAAGCCGCTCCGTGGCGACGAGGCCGAGATCTACGATTGGGACGGATGGGAACTGGTGGCGCCAAGCGCCGTGCCGCATACGGAAAAATCGCCGATGCCGCGTGCGTTGTCGCATAACGAGGTGCGCGATCTCGCGGTCAAATGGGGCGAGGCGGCGGCGCGTGCCGCGACAGCCGGCTTCGACGTCATGGAGATCCATGGCGCCCACGGCTACCTGATCCATCAGTTCCTGTCGCCCGTCGCCAATACGCGAACCGATGAATATGGCGGTTCGGAACTCAACCGCATGCGATTTGCGATCGAGGTAGCCGAATGCGTCCGCGCAGTCTGGCCGGCGGACAAGCCGTTGTTCATGCGCTTGTCGTGCGAAGACGATGCGGGCTGGGGACCTGACGAAAGCGTTCGGCTGGCGAAACTGCTCAAGGCGGAGGGTGTCGACGTAATCGACTGCTCTTCCGGAGGTACGCTTGCGCACTCGCCGATGGACAGCACGCGCGCGCGCAAATACGGCTACCAGGTTCCTTACGCCGAGCGGATTCGCAAAGAAGCCGAAATCATGACCATGGCGGTCGGACACATCGTGCACGCGGATCAGGCCGAAGCGATCCTGCAAGAGGGCCGCGCCGATCTCACCGCGCTCGCGCGCGAGATCATGTACAATCCGAACTGGCCGATGGACGCCGCGCAAAAGCTCGGCGTCGATCCGAACTTCGATCTGGTGCCGCCGCCTTATTCCTATTGGCTCGGCAAGCGCGCCAAGTCGGCCTTCGAAGGCAGGCCTTCCACATGGGCAGCCGGGTTCGCCGATCAGGCCGCAACCAAGCCCTGAGAATAAGAATAAACAAAAAGCTCGTGTTGCTTTCGCTGATCACACATCAGTGAGTTTTAGGTGTCGCGGTATCGCCGGCGCGTGACCTTGCCCGAGTCAGGAATTTTCGTCTGTCGCGGCGTTGCCGTCCGTGCGGCAGAACATTTCCATACATTTCAAACGCGAAGTTGATCGCAGTCACACGGCACTCATCCAGTATTGAGAATTTAGTCACAGGGTAATCACTATTTTAAGGTGAACGTAACGCGTCGCGGCAATCGTCTGCCGAGACGGAGTACAAGCATGGCAAATATCTTCCAGGTTCAAGGTTTCGGCGCGTTGTCCGAGTGGAACGGACAGGTCTCAAGCGTTGGGGCTGATCAAGCCTATCAAGCAATCGCGTCGCTCGGCTCGAATTCGGTCGAGTTGACGGATCGCATCTGGACGCAAACCGCAACGTCGAACACTGTCATCTCCGATCCGGCCAAGACGGAGAGTGATGCCAGCCTGCTGGCAGGTTTCAAGGCTGCCGAAGCCGCGGGATTGTCCGTGGTCTTTAGACCCGCGATTTCGACGTTGGATGGACAGACGGCATCGAGCTTGGCGCCGACGGACGTCAAGGCGTTCTTCGCATCCTACACGGCCGAGATCGTGCATCTCGCGACCATCGCGCAGGAAGGCGGCGTGACGACGTTCGCGATCGGCAATGAAATGAGCAGCCTGTCGGGCCCGCAGTATGAGAGTGAATGGACCGATCTGATCTCGCAGGTTCGCCAAGTCTATCACGGCCAGCTGACCTATTCGGCAGCGACCGACGAGGCCTCGCATGTTAGTTTCTGGGGGCAGGTCGATGTCATCGGCGTGAACACCTATCCACCACTGACGTCCAGCGAGACGCCGACGGTGCAGGATCTGGTCAATGCGTGGAACGAAGTACCGATCAACCCCTACTACGCGGCGGCGTTCGACTACCAATCGCCGGTGGATTTCCTTCACTCGCTGTCTCTGGAATACGGCAAACAGGTGCTGATGACCGAGGTTGGCTACCGCAGCGTCGACGGCACTGCGATCAACCCGGGATCCGCGAACGGCGCCGCCAACCCCATCGCCCAGGCGGACGCTTACAACGCGTTCTTCCAGGTCTGGAGCGCACAGAGTGGCTCCTGGATGAAGGGCGTCGAATTCTGGCAATGGGATCTCGATAACGTAGTCGACCCTACCGGCTATTCTCCAATGGGAAAACCGGCGGCGACCATCGTCTCGCAATATTTCCACGGCACGGGCATGATACCCAGCCTCACCATCATGGGGACACCGATCGCCGATAACCTCGACCTCGGCCAAGGCAACGACGTCGTTCACACCGGATTGGGCAATGACGTTATCAACGGCGGCGGCGGAAACGACGTCATAGTCTCCGGTTCGGAGACGTCCGCGAAGCTAACGACCACGACCATCACGCTGACGGGTTACGGCTCGGTGGTAGACGGGGTCGGCGCACAGGTGCAGATTCTGGTCAACGGCAAGATCGTCTCTGGATTGCTGGAATTCAAACCGGCGACGGACCCGTCAGGTTATCAGACTTTCACGGTGACTTTCGCCAATTCGGAACCAATTACGAGCTTCGATATCAATCTGGCGAATTCGACGCCTGGCCGCTCGTTGCATCTCAAAGATATCACGGTCAACGGCATCGAACTCACACCCAGCGAGGGCACCAACGCGAGCTCACCGGGCACGTTCGATCTCTATGTCCGCTCGATAAGCTTTGATACCACGAACGATCAGGCCTGGTTTACGGGCGCATCAACCGACAACGACTTGGTTCATGGTGGTGCCGGCAACGATGTGATCACCGGCGGCACCGGCACCGACTACCTCGATGGCGGCGCCGGGACCGATACAGCGGTCTATGCCGGCAATCGCAGCGACTACACCATCACCGTTGTCGGCAACCAGATTATCGTCGTCGACAAAGTGGCGGGCCGTGACGGCACCGATTTCCTCTCGAATATCGAGCAGCTGAAGTTTGCCGATACCACGATCACCACGGCCAGCCTTCCGACCACCCAATCCAGTCTTTCCGCTGCCGATACGCTCAAGCTGGAAGCGGCGGACAGCCAGTCGATCAACAGCGACGGCTCGATCAATAGCGTCCAATATGACGGCGATGGTCACCTGATCCAGTTCGCGACGCGTTATGCGGACGGTTCGTTCGATCAAATCACTTTCGACACGTCGGGGAATGAGATCGGCGAGACGATCCGTCATGCCGACGGCTCACGCGACATCTACACGTTTGACAACGCGGGCAACGGTATCTCGCAGCACGTGACCACCGATGCGTCGGGGCACAGCACCCTGATCGAGCAGCTGTCTGCCGACGGCACCCACCTGAAGCAGACCGTCGACGCCAGCGGCGTCAAGACGCTCGATCAGTATGACAACCTTAGCCATCTTGTGCAGGAGACGGTCGTGCAGAAGGACGGCTCGTACGCTCAGTCGAGCTACGCGTCGGACGGCACCCGGATCGGTGAAACGCTGCGACATAGCGACGGTTCGCGTGACGTCTACACCTACGACATTGCCGGCAAGGACTACACCTCGCAGCATGTGGTCGATGATGCCTCGGGGCACAGCACCCTGATCGAGCAGTTCCACGCCGACGGCACACTGGCTTTGAGGCAGACGCTCGACGCCAGTGGCGTCAAAACGCTCGACCGATATGACAACCTTGGCCATATCGCCGAGCAGACGGTGACGCAGAAGGACGGTTCTTATGTCCAGTCGAGTTACGCTTCGGACGGCACGCTGATCGCCGAGACCACGCGGCACGCCGACGGCAGCCGCAATGTCGATACCTTGGGCATCACAGGGCAGGCATATTCGGCCCGGCACGACGTGATCGACGCATCCGGGCACACGGTTTCGACCACGTTTGATAACAACAACGGTTCGCAGACCATGACGGCCAACGCGGCAGGCGTCACGCTGACCTCGACGGCGGTGAATGACATCATGAACAGCGCAGGCGGAGATACATTCGTGTTCAAGCAGGCGTCCGGCAACGACGTTATCAATGGTTTCAAAGCCGGGGACGCCATTGGCCACGACGTCATCGAGATCGCTTCATCCCTTGTGACTGACCTTGCCCACCTGACAACCGAGGTCGTCGGCCGCAACACGGTGATCCAGCTTGGACACGATGCGTCGATCACATTGACCGGCGTCGTCACGCATTTGACTGCGCATGACGTCCTGATCGTTTGAAACGCGAGGCGCGCATATTGAGGCTTTCGTTCCCGCCGTAACCTGCGAACACTCCCGCCAAATTCGGAAAAGTCCGAGACCAGGGAGAAAGTCATGAGTTCAGACGGCAAGACCGGGCTTCAATTGCGTTCGTTGATCAGGAAGAGCGGCGAACTCGAGATTTCGCTGGTCAACGTGCCGACGCCCGAACCGGCGGACGATGAAATCGTTGTCCGCGTCGAGGCCACGCCGATCAACCCGTCGGACATTGGGCTTTTGATCGGTGCCGCCGACATGACGACCGCAAAATCGTCCGGCACGAAGGACGCGCCGGCGATATCCGCCAAGGTGCCGGAAGCCGCCATGAAAGCCATGGCGGGACGGCTCGATGAATCGATGCTGGTTGGCAATGAAGGCGCCGGCACCGTGATCAAGGCCGGATCGTCGGACGCGGCAAAGGCCTTGATGGGCAAGACGGTGGCGGCGATCGGCGGCGCCATGTACGCGCAATACCGCTGCCTGAAGGCGCGCGATGTCTTGGTGCTGCCGGCGGGGACGACGGCTGCCGAAGGCGCATCGTGCTTCGTCAACCCGCTGACGGCGCTCGGCATGACCGAAACCATGCGGCGCGAGGGCCACAAGGCCCTGGTCCATACTGCCGCCGCATCCAACCTCGGACAGATGCTCAACCGGATCTGTCTCAAGGATGGCATCGGTCTCGTCAACATCGTCCGCAGCCCAAAGCAGGTCGACGTTCTGCGCGAGATCGGCGCCAAACACGTCATCGACTCCACCGCACCCGGCTTCATGGAGGCGCTGACCGAGGCGCTGGTCGAGACCGGCGCGACGCTGGGATTCGATGCCATCGGCGGGGGCAAGCTTGCGAGCCAGATTCTCACCGGCATGGAGATTGCCGCCAACCGGACCGCCAAGGCCTACAGCCGCTACGGGTCGACCGTGCACAAGCAGGTCTATATCTACGGCAGCCTCGATTCCGGGCCGGTCGAATTGAACCGGGCGTTCGGCATGGCGTGGGGTGTCGGCGGCTGGCTGTTGTTTCCGTTCCTGCAGAAGATCGGCCGGGCCGATGCCGACCGGCTGCGCCAACGGGTTGCCGCCGAACTCAAAACCACGTTCGCCAGTCATTATACGCAAGTGGTGTCGCTGCAGGAGGCGTTGCAGCTTTCTGCCATTGCCGCCTATACCAAGCGCGCGACCGGTGAGAAGTATCTGATCAATCCGAACAAAGGCGGGTAGGGGATTGCGCGGTGGCCGGCTGTCTAGCACGCAAGTTGTAGGCGTAAGCTCCACGTAGCCGCTTGCGTTCCGTCTCCGACAGAGGGACATTCGCGCCGAAAGCGCCCGCCCCCACGCAACTTCCAGAGAGGATTACGCCTTGATCGACTTGAACCGCCGCCATCTGCTGGCCGGCGCCGCTGCAGCCGGCGCCGCCAGTGTACTGAGCTCGTCAGGCACGCCCGCGCGCGCTACCGAGTCGCCGTCTGACGCGCAGGCGCCCGGCTATTATCGCTACAAGGTCGGCGCCTACGAATGCACCTCGATCAACGACGGTGCGCGCTCCTTCCCGCTCCCTGACACCTTTGTGCGCAACGTCCCGAAGGCACAGGCGCTCGAGGCCGCTGAAGCCGCCTACATGCCGCCGGGCATGGTGACGGTGCCGTTCAACCCGCAGGTGATCAACACCGGCAGCAAGCTCGTCCTGATCGACACCGGCAACGGCGTCGCCAATTTCGAACCGAGCAAGGGTGCAGTCGGCCGCACACTGCAAAATCTTGTTGCCGCCGGGATCGATCCCAAGATGATCGACGTCGTGCTCCTGTCGCATCTGCATCCCGACCACACCAACGGCATCCGGGCCGCCGACGGTTCGATCGCCTTCCCGAACGCGGAGATCATGGTTCCGTCGGTCGACTGGGCCTTCTGGATGAGCGATGAGAACGCCGCCAAGGCGCAGTCCAACGAAATGATGAAAAACTATTTCGCCAATGTGAAAAAGACGTTCGCGGGCATCGAGACCAAGGTGACCAAATACGATTGGGGCAAGGAAGTCGCCCCCGGCATTACCTCAATCGAAACTCCTGGCCACACCCCCGGACACACCTCCTTTGCGGTCGCATCCGGCAATTCGAAAATCCTGATCCAGTCCGACGTCACCAATATTCCGGAGTTCTTCCTGCGCAATCCGGACTGGCATGTCGCCTATGACGTCGACGGCGAGTTGGCACAGAAAACCCGCCACAAATTTTACGACATGGCGGCGGCCGAGAAGGCGACGGTGGTGGGTTTCCATTTCACCTTCCCGAGCATCGGACATGTTGAAAAGGACGGTACGAAATACCGGCTGGTGCCGATCGCCTGGAATCCGGTGATCTGATCGCCGCCGCTGGATCTGAACGACAGGCCGCCTCGACCGGGCGGCTTGTTCTGCTTTGCGCAGGGCTCGCCCTTCGGCGAGCATTTCATGCACTTGCATCTTTTTGCGATATGGCTAGCTTGCGCCGCCGGTCCGTTCCGGCCCACGCTTAGAAGGAAACCCCCATGGCCACCCCGCATCACGTCGCCGTCATCGTCGGCAGCCTTCGCAAAGAGAGTTTCACCCTCAAGATCGCCAACGCAGTGGCGAAACTCGCGCCCGACGCGCTGAAGCTCGATGTCATCACCCTGCACGACATCTCGTTTTTCAATCAGGATCTGGAAGCCACGCCGCCGGCCGATTGGGTGGCGTTCCGCGAAAAGGTCCAGAAATCCAGCGGCGTCCTGTTCATCACGCCCGAGTACAACCGTTCGATTCCGGGCGTGCTGAAGAACGCCATCGACGTCGCATCGCGTCCCTACGGCAAGAGCGTATTCCTCGGTAAGCCGATCGGGATTATCAGCAATTCGCCCGGCCCGCTCGGCGGTGTCAGCGCGGCCAAGCATCTGCAGAATATCCTGCCGGGCATCGCCGGCCCGATCCTCGGTCAGCCCGAGATCTATCTGAACGGCGTCGGTGACGCGTTCGACGACAAGGGTGAACTGATCAAGGAATCGCTGCAGACGGTGTTGAAGCAATATATCGACGCCTACGCGGCAGTTGTGGAAAAGCACCACAAATAGGCGGAGTGGGCGGATGAAACGCCGTCCGCCTCAGCCCCTTAGCATTCCATTAACCGGAGCGCCGCATGCTCCGGTTCATGGTCTCGCGCAGTCGACTGAAATCCGTGCTCACCGGGCTCGCCCTCTATGCAATGGCGGCGGCCCTAATCGGCTATTTCGGCGTCAACGCCTATACTGGGAAGTATGGGCTGAATGCCCGGCAGGAACTGGACCAGGAAATCATCGCGCTGACGTCCGAGCTGGCGCGGCTGAAGCGTGAACGCGCCCAGGGCGAGCAGCGGGTCTCACTGCTGCGATCCGATCGAGTCGACCCTGATATGCTTGACGAGCGGGCGCGCTATCAACTCAACTATGTCAATCCGCACGATCTGGTTCGGATCAACCCAAACTAGTCGTCAAATTTCAAATAGCGGCGAAATCGATTTCGAAAATTTCGCGCTGCAGTGCAGTGCGGCATAGCGAGCTTCGCGCGGGCTAACGCGGTCCTTTCAAGGCGGTTTGAGTTGGGTTAGAGAGGGCTATTCACTCTCTCATCCGGAATTGCCATGGCCGCACCGAAGAAAAGCGTCGCAAATGAAGCAGGGCAGGACAAGGCAAACAATTCGCCGCCAGCGTTCACGCGCGAACAGGAACTCGTCGCGCTCCGCGACATGCTGCTGATCCGGCGCTTTGAGGAAAAGGCCGGCCAGCTTTACGGCATGGGTGCGATCGGCGGCTTCTGCCATCTGTACATCGGTCAGGAGGCAGTCGTTGTCGGCATGCAGATGGCCCTGAAGAAGGGCGATCAGGTCATAACGGGATACCGCGACCACGGGCATATGCTGGCCTGCGGCATGGAAGCCAAGGGCGTGATGGCCGAACTGACCGGCCGCCATGGCGGCTATTCCAAGGGCAAGGGCGGCTCCATGCACATGTTCAGCAAGGAGAAGAATTTCTTCGGCGGTCACGGCATCGTCGGCGCCCAGGTTTCGCTCGGCACCGGGCTGGCCTTTGCCAACCGCTACCGCGGCAATGACTTCGTCAGCCTGGCCTATTTCGGCGATGGCGCCGCAAATCAGGGCCAAGTCTACGAAAGCTTCAATATGGCGGAGCTGTGGAAGCTGCCGGTGGTCTACGTGATCGAGAACAACCGCTATGCCATGGGCACATCGGTGACGCGGTCTTCGGCTCAGACGGATTTTTCCCGTCGCGGCCTTTCTTTCAACATCCCGGGCAAGCAGGTCGACGGCATGGACGTCCGCGCGGTGAAGGCCGCCGGTGACGAAGCGGTCGCCTGGTGCCGCGCCGGCAAGGGGCCGTATATCCTGGAGATGCAGACTTACCGCTATCGCGGCCATTCGATGTCGGACCCCGCCAAGTACCGCACGCGCGAGGAGGTCGAGAAGGTCCGCCACGATCAGGACCCAATCGAGCAGGTTCGCAATCGACTGCTGGCCGCCAAAATGAGCGAGCAGGAGTTGAAGGCGATCGACGCCGAGGTGCGCGAAATCGTCAACCAGGCTGCCGATTTCGCGCAGCATGATCCCGAGCCGGAAGCGTCCGAGCTCTACACCGATGTCTACCGCTAAGCGCGCAAGCCTATTTCCGGAGTTGATATGCCCATTCAAGTGCTGATGCCTGCGCTGTCGCCCACCATGGAAAAGGGCAATCTCGCGAAATGGCTGAAAAAGGAAGGCGAGTCGATCAAATCCGGCGACGTCATCGCCGAGATTGAAACCGACAAGGCGACCATGGAAGTCGAGGCCACCGATGAGGGCACGCTCGGCAGCATCCTGATCCCTGAGGGCACCGCTGACGTTGCGGTCAATACGCCCATTGCGACCATCCTGGCCGATGGCGAAAGCGCCGCCGATCTGGTCAAGGCGCCTGCGAAGCCGCAAAAGGCGGCTGAGGCCGCGCCGGATGTCGAGAAAGAGGTGGCGGAGTCGCGTTCGCCGGTCGGCGAAGGCAAGCCGATGATCCAAGCGCCCAAGGCGCCGGCAGCGCCAACCGCTGTCACAGAGCCCGATCCGGAGGTGCCGGCTGGCACGGAGATGGTGACGATGACCATCCGCGAAGCACTACGCGACGCCATGGCCGAGGAGATGCGACGCGACCCGGACGTGTTCATCATGGGCGAAGAGGTTGCGGAATATCAGGGCGCCTACAAGGTCAGCCAGGGACTACTGCAGGAATTCGGTGCCCGCCGCGTGATCGACACGCCGATCACCGAGCACGGTTTCGCCGGTATCGGCGTCGGTGCGGCGATGGCCGGCCTGAAGCCGATCGTCGAATTCATGACGTTCAATTTCGCCATGCAGGCGATGGACCAGATCATCAACTCCGCAGCCAAGACGCTCTACATGTCGGGCGGACAGATGGGCTGCTCGATTGTGTTCCGCGGACCGAACGGCGCGGCCGCCCGCGTCGCCGCCCAGCACAGCCAGGATTACTCGGCCTGGTACTCGCAAATCCCCGGCCTCAAGGTGGTCGCGCCGTTTTCCGCCGCCGACTACAAGGGGCTTTTGAAAGCCGCGATCCGCGATTCCAATCCGGTGATCTTCCTCGAGAACGAAATGTTGTACGGGCACACTGGTGAAGTGCCAAAGCTCGATGACTACGTGATCCCGATCGGCAAGGCACGGATCGTGCGCAGCGGCGGTCATGTCACCATCATCTCGTGGTCGAACGGGATGTCCTACGCGCTGAAGGCCGCCGACGAATTGGCCAAGGAAGGCATCGAAGCTGAGGTGATCGACCTGCGTACGCTGCGCCCGATGGATACGGACACCATCGTCGCTTCCGTGAAGAAGACCGGCCGTGCGGTAACGGTGGAGGAGGGCTGGCAGCAAAATGGTGTCGGCGCCGAAATTGCCGCCCGCCTCATGGAACACGCGTTTGACTATCTCGATGCGCCGGTAGCGCGGGTTTCGGGCAAGGACGTGCCGATGCCGTATGCCGCGAACCTCGAGAAGCTAGCTTTGCCCTCGGTGGCGGAGGTGGTCGAGGCCGCCAAAGCCGTTTGTTATCGGTGAGCCATGTCTGGTCCGAAAGAGTCCGGTCCCAGGGAGCAGCCATTACCTCCGGACGTCATAGGTCGCGATGACGCGACTGAAGTGCTGCGCGCCTTCGTTATCGACGGCGGGCTTTCGATTGCGTTCACGCGCGCCTTCGAGGAACCGGATATGTGGGGCCTGCTGTTGGTCGACGTCGCACGTCATGCCGCCCGGGCCTATGCGCGCGAGAGCGAATACACGGAAGAGCAGGCGCTCGCGCGGATCCTAGAGATGTTTGAAGCCGAAATCGCGCGGCCGACCGATACCGGCAGCACCACGCCGCGGTCGCAACAAGGTCACTGACAAATGCCAATCAATATTCTGATGCCCGCGCTGTCGCCCACGATGGAAAAGGGCAACCTCGCCAAGTGGCTCAAGAAAGAGGGCGACAAGGTCAAGTCCGGAGACGTGATCGCCGAAATCGAGACCGACAAGGCGACCATGGAGGTCGAGGCGGTCGACGAAGGTACGATCGCGAAAATCGTTGTGCCCGAGGGCACCGCCGACGTGCCGGTCAACGACGTGATCGCGGTGCTGGCCGGCGACGGTGAAGACGTGAAGTCGGCGGGGACTGCGGCCGCGCAGCCGAAGTCCGAGCCGAAAGCTGAAGCCAAATCCGAGGCCAAGGCCAAGGCCGAAGCCAAAGCGGAAGCCCCGAAGCCGGCGGCGGCCCCCGCCGCGACCGCGGCCCCAGCGCCGGCAACTCAGCCCAAGCCAGCGGCACCGCAAACCAACGGTCAGGGCCGGACTTTCTCATCACCGCTGGCCCGGCGACTCGCCAAGGATGCCGGTATCGAACTGGCGCGTATCAATGGCTCCGGTCCGCATGGCCGCATCATCGCCCGCGACGTCGAGGAGGCCAAATCCGGCAAGGGCCTGAAGGCGCCGGCCGCGGCACCCGCTGGCGCGCCTGCGATCGCGCCGTCGATGTCGGACAAGCAGATCCTGGCGCTGTTCGAGCCCGGCAGCTACGAGATCGTGCCGCACGACGGCATGCGGCGCACCATCGCCCAGCGTCTGACGGCTTCGGTGCAGACGGTTCCGCATTTCTATCTGACGATGGACTGCGATATCGGCAAACTGCTCGCCGCGCGCGAGGAGATCAATGCCGCGGCGCCGAAGGACAAAGAGAAAAAGCCGCTCTACAAGCTTTCGGTCAACGACTTCGTCATCAAGGCGATGGCGATCGCGCTGCAGCGCATTCCCGATACCAACGTCAGTTGGACCGAGGGCGGGATGGTGAAGCACAAGCATTCCGATATCGGCGTGGCCGTGGCGATGCCGGGCGGCTTGATCACGCCGATCATCCGCAAAGCCGAGACCAAATCGCTGTCGACGATCTCAGGCGAGATGAAGGATTTCGCCGCGCGGGCGCGCGCGCGCAAGCTCAAGCCGGAGGAGTATCAGGGCGGCACCACGGCGGTCTCCAACCTCGGCATGTACGGGATCAAGGATTTCACCGCGGTGATCAATCCGCCGCACGCGACCATCCTGGCTGTCGGTACCAGCGAGGAGCGCGCGGTGGTGCGCAACGGCAAGATCGAGGCCGCGCACATCATGAGCGTGACGTTGTCCTGCGATCATCGCGCGGTCGATGGTGCGCTCGGCGCCGAACTGATCGGCGCGTTCAAGATGCTGATCGAAAACCCCGTCATGATGATGGTGTGATATGCCGCTGGTCCGGGTTTCACTCCGTCAGGGGAAATCGGCCGACTATAAAAAGGCGATCGGCGACGGCGTTTTCCGGGCGATGCGAGAAACCTTCAACGTGCCGGAGGAAGATCGTTTCGTCGTTGTCTCCGAGCATGCCGAAAGCGAATTCCAGTTCAGCCGGTCCTACCTCGACATCGCGCGGTCGGATGACCTCGTCATTATCCAGATCACCGTCACCAACACCCGAACGGTTGAACAGAAAAAGGCGTTGTTTGGCCGGATCGCGGAATTGCTGTCGCAGGATTCGGGCCTGCGCAAGGAAGACGTGTTCATCAATCTGGTTGAAGTCGTTAAAGAAAACTGGTCGTTCGGCAACGGCATCGCGCAATATGCGTGAGCCGCGCGGCGGTCTGTGGGTGCGAAACGCCGTTTCCACATGAAGATCAAGAACCTTGAACGCGGACGCCGCACGACGACCGCTTGAGCTAACGGGAGCCTGCAATGGCCGATACATCCTTCGACGTCATCATCATCGGCTCCGGCCCCGGCGGCTACGTCACCGCTATCCGGGCCGCGCAACTCGGCTTCAAGACCGCGATCGTCGAGAAGTCCTACCTTGGGGGCATCTGCCTGAACTGGGGCTGCATCCCGACCAAGGCGCTGCTGCGCTCGGCGGAAATCTACCACTACATGCAGAACGCCAAGGATTATGGACTGTCGGCCGACAACGTCACGTTCGATCCGGGCGCCGTAGTCAAGCGCTCGCGGGGTGTCTCCAAGCGCCTCGCTGACGGCGTCGGCTTCCTGATGAAGAAGAACAAGGTCTCGGTGATCTGGGGCGAGGCTGCGATCGATGCACCCGGCAAGATCACGGTAAAGAAGTCGCAGGCCGAGGCGCCGAAGGGCGCGCTGGGCGAGGGCAGCTATCAGGCCAAGCACATCATCGTGGCCACCGGTGCTCGCCCGCGGGTGTTGCCGGGGCTCGAGCCCGACAAGAAACTGATCTGGACCTATTTCGAGGCGATGGTGCCTGACAAGATGCCGAAGTCGCTGCTGGTGGTGGGGTCGGGCGCGATCGGCATCGAGTTCGCGTCGTTCTTCCACACCATGGGCGCCGAGGTGACCGTGGTTGAAGTGCTGCCGCAGATCCTTCCGGTCGAAGACGCGGAGATCGCGGGGCTGGCCCGCAAGCGGTTCGAGAAACAAGGCATCAAGATCCTCACCGACACCAAAGTCTCGAAGCTCGAAAAAAAGAGCGACAGCGTGGTCGCCACCATCGACGACGGCAAGGGCAAGCCGCAAACGGTGGAGTTCGACCGGGTGATTTCGGCAGTCGGCGTGGTCGGCAACATCGAAAACCTTGGACTGGAGAAGCTCGGCGTCAAAACCGAACGCGGCTGCGTCGTGATCGACGGCTACGGCAAGACCAACGTCCCCGGCATCTATGCCATCGGTGACGTCGCCGGCCCGCCGATGCTGGCGCACAAGGCCGAGCATGAGGGCGTGGTCTGTGTCGAAGCCATCAAGGGGCTGCATCCGCACGCGATGGACAAGCTGCTGATTCCCGGCTGCACCTATTGCAATCCGCAGGTCGCTTCCGTCGGGCTCACCGAGGCCAAGGCCAAGGAGGGCGGACGCGAGATTCGGGTTGGCCGTTTCCCGTTCATCGGCAACGGCAAGGCGATCGCGCTCGGCGAGGACCAGGGCCTGGTCAAGGTGATCTTCGACAAGAAGACCGGCCAGCTGCTCGGCGCGCACATGATCGGCGCCGAGGTCACCGAACTGATCCAGGGATACGTGGTCGCCATGAATCTCGAGACCACGGAAGAAGAATTGATGCACACCGTGTTCCCGCATCCGACGCTGTCGGAAATGATGAAGGAAGCGGTGCTGGATGCCTATGGCCGGGTTTTGAACATGTAGGGCGCAATCCCGAAACAACCTCGGGCCTGGTCCGGGGCAAGTGCCGGTTCTCGGATCGGATGAGGCCAATAACAAAACGAGCGAGACTTCGATCCGTGAAAGACAATGACAACCTGACCATCGAGCGCCCCACCTTCGTGACCCATCTCGAATGCGCGATGGAGGGCGATCACTATCCCGCTGACCAGATCCATAATCTGTCGAAGGCCGGCAAGCCGCTGTTGGTGCGTTACGACCTTGCCGGCGTGAAGAAGGCGCTGACCAAGGACGCGCTTGCGCAGCGGCCGGCCGATCTGTGGCGTTATCGCGAGCTGCTGCCGGTGCGCAAGGTCAGCGACATCGTTAGCCTCGGCGAGGTGACGACGCCGCTGATCCGGCTGCCCAAGCTTGCCAAAAAAATCGGCGGCGGCGAAATCATCGTCAAGGACGAGGGGCGGTTGCCGACCGGCTCGTTCAAGGCCCGCGGCCTGGTGATGGCGGTGTCGATGGGCAAGGCGCTCGGCATCAAGCACATGGCGATGCCGACCAACGGCAATGCCGGCGCCGCACTCGCGGCCTATGCGACCAGTTGCGGCATCAAGACCACGATCTTCTGCCCGGCGGATACGCCCGAAGTGAATGTCAGCGAGATCGAACTGCAGGGCGCCACCGTCTATCGCGTCAACGGTTTGATCGATGATTGCGGCAAGATCGTCGGCGAGGGCAAGGCGAAGGCCGGCTGGTTCGATACCTCCACGTTGAAGGAGCCCTATCGCATCGAAGGCAAGAAGACGATGGGGCTCGAACTGGCCGAGCAACTGGGCTGGGACGTTCCGGATGTCATCTTCTACCCGACCGGTGGCGGCACCGGACTGATCGGGATGTGGAAGGCGTTCGCCGAACTCGAGGCGATCGGTTTCATCGGCAGCAAGCGGCCGCGGATGGTGGCGGTGCAGGCTGCGGGCTGCGCACCGATGGTGCGGGCCTTTGAAAACGGCACCGAGCATGCGCCTCGTTGGGAGAATGCCCACACCATCGCCTCCGGCATCCGGGTGCCGCAGGCGGTTGGGGACTTTTTGATCTTGCGGGCGGTGCGAGAGAGCAAAGGTTTCGCGATTGCGGTGCCGGACGAGAAGATTTCAGCCGCGCTGAACGAGGTCGCGCGTGAGGAAGGTCTCCTGCTGTGCCCGGAAGGCGCGGCCACTTACGCCGCCTACAAACAAAGTCTTGCCGATGGCCGCGTGACGAAAGATGATCGTGTGATGCTGTTCAATTGCGCGACCGGGCTCAAATATCCGCTGCCGCCGGTGACGCGCACGCTCGATCGCCACCAGCCGATCGACTACGCAAAACTATAACCGGCGCGACCGGACGCGTTGGACACTGCGGCTGCAAGCAAAGCAGCCGCGCGGGGAGGGGTGCAATGCGAAGAGCGGTCCTGACGGTATTGCTGGCTCTGACGGCATTTGCCGGCGGTGCGCGGGCGGATGATTTCCCCTCGCATCCCGTCACCATCGTGGTGCCGTTCTCGGCCGGTGGCCCATCGGATGCGATGGCGCGGATACTGGCCGAGCGGATGCAGCGCACGCTCGGGCAAGCCCTCACAATCGAGAACGTGACCGGCGCGGGCGGCTCAATCGGCGTCGGGCGCGCGGTGCGGGCGGCCCCGGACGGCTACACCATCAGCTTCGGCCATCTCGGCACCCATGTCGCCAATGGTGCGATCTACAATCTCGGCTACGACCTCGTCAGCGATCTCGCACCGGTGGTGTTGCTGCCGAGCAACCCGATGATCGTCGTCAGCAAGAACGCGGTTTCGGCCAAGACGTTGCAAGAGCTGCTGGCGTGGTTGAGGGCAAGACCCGGTGCACCGACCGCCGGCACCGCCGGGGCCGGTTCGGGGAGCCACATCGCCGGGCTCTATTTCGAGAACGTCACCGGCATCAAGCTGCAATACGTGCCCTATCGCGGCACGGCGCCGGCCTTGAACGACCTCGTTGCCGGGCAAATCGATATCATCATCGATCAGACCTCCAATTCCATCAGCCAGGTGCGCGCTGGCACGATCCGCGCCTATGCCGTCACCGATGACAAGCGCGTCGTGTCGGCGCCGGACATTCCGAGCACGGACGAGGCCGGCCTGCCTGGATTTCACATGACGCTGTGGTCCGGGCTATGGGTGCCGAAAGGCACCTCAAAAGACATCATCACCAAGCTCAATGCGGCGGCGGTGGCGGCGCTGAGCGATCCGGCGGTGCGCAAGAAGCTGGAAGACCTCGGGCTGGAAATGCCGCCGAAGGATCAGCTTGCGCCGGACGCCCTCGGCGCCTGGCAGAAAGCGGAGATCGCAAAGTGGTGGCCCATGATCAAGGCTGCCAACGTCAAGGTGGAGTAATTCGGCATTTGCGCCGTCGCAGATGAGGCAGCCGGGGGCGAACGCTCGGAAACCGGGTAGGCGACGGCTATATTCCCCCTATGCGCGAGCGACCCGTTTCATCTGGAATTACTATAGCGAAGCTCGCATCGTTCCACGGCTGTGGGCTGACACGCGTCGATGTTTGCATATTGTCTATGCGGCGCACCGAGTGCAGCGCGGTTTCCGGTGAAGGAAAAGCCGATGACGCTTGATGCAGACTTCGCCAGTCAGGACTACTTCCGCAATCCCGGCGCCGCGATCGAGAAGCTTCGCGCCACGGGACCGGTCGTCGAAGTACGCTTTCCAATCGTGGGCAGGGTATGGGCGACGACAACGGAAGCGCTCGCCGATCGGGTCCTGAAGGACACTGCGACCTTCACTATGCGCAAGGAGGATGGCACGGTCGCCGGATTGCGGTGGTGGATGCCGGGCATCGTGCGCACCTTTACCAACAGCATGCTTTCGATGGACGACCCGGATCACAAGCGATTGCGCGCCATTGTCGACGAGGCGTTTCGCCGCCGCGCCGTGCTTGAGATGGAGCCGCGGATTCAGGCCCTTGGTGACGAACTGGCTGACGAGTTGTTTGCCGAGGGCAGCCCGGCCGACCTGGTCGAGCGCTTTGCGCGCAAGCTGCCGCTGTCGGTGATCTCAGAGCTTCTCGGCCTGCCGCCGGCCGACCGGCCGAAATTCACGGCCTGGGCCGCGGGCTTCACCCGCCTTACCGGCGCGCTCGGTTTCCTCGCCATGATCCCGAACGTCGTTGCCATGAAGCGCTATATGGAGCGCCACCTTGAGACGGTTCGCCGCGACGGGGGAGAGGGGTTGATTGCCGATATCGTTCGCGTGGAGCAGGACGGCGGGCAAATCAGGCCCGATGAAATCGTGGCCATGGTGTTCCTGCTGCTGCTCGCCGGGCACGAGACCACTACCCACCTGATCAGTGGCTCGACCCATGAACTTTTGCGAAATCCCGATCTGCGCGACTGGTTGGCAGAGGACTGGAGCCGCGTCGACCTGGCGGTGGAGGAATTCCTGCGGTTCGTGAGCCCGGTCCAGTTCACCAAGCCGCGCTATGTGCGGAAAGACATCGAGCTCGGCGGTGTCAGACTGCGAAGGGGCGACAAGGTCATGGTCATGCTGGCAGCCGCCAATATGGACCCCGCGGCCAATCCGCATCCGGAACGGCTGGATCTGCAGCGCAAGCCGAATCGGCACATCGCCTTCGGCACCGGCATCCATTTCTGCCTCGGCCATCAGCTCGCGCGTATCGAAGGCCGATGCGCGCTGAAGTCGCTATTCCAGCGCTGGCCCACCCTGAGGCTTGCGGTGGATGATTCGGAAATTACATGGAGAACGCGGCCCGGCATGAAGGCGATTGACCGCCTGCCGGTCATCGTCGACCGCCGAGGGCCGCGCCCGGTCGTGTCGTAGTTGGCAGTCCAGCCGCGTCCTGGCCGGTCCGGGTCTAACTAATAAGCGGAGGTATGGTTGCTGCCGGGCCACGGTTGTTGCTTGGTCGCAACACCGGATGAAGATTTAACCTTCATGCCAGTCACCTCTTGCATGCGCCGCTTTTTAGCCACACCCCTCCATGAGACCATTCCTTCGTAGGCTATTGGCCACGGCGCTCGCGAAGGCGACGGGAAATCCCCGATTTTCCAGGTCACTGACAAGCGTTGGCCGAGGAAACAGGTTCGTGATGGACGCCAAGACCAACATCAAAAAGAGACTGCCGAGCCGTCACGTGACGGAGGGTCCCGAACGGGCGCCCCATCGCTCCTATCTTTACGCAATGGGCCTGACCACCCAGCAGATCCACCAGCCGTTCGTCGGCGTGGCCTCGTGCTGGAACGAGGCTGCACCCTGCAATATCTCGCTGATGCGCCAGGCGCAGGCGGTGAAGAAGGGCGTCGCTTCCGCTGGCGGCACGCCGCGCGAGTTCTGCACCATCACGGTGACCGACGGCATCGCCATGGGCCATGACGGCATGCGGTCGTCGCTTCCGTCGCGCGAATGCATCGCCGACTCGGTCGAGCTCACGATCCGCGGGCATGCCTACGACGCCCTGGTTGGTCTGGCCGGCTGCGACAAGTCGCTCCCGGGGATGATGATGGCGATGGTCCGGCTCAACGTGCCTTCGATCTTCATCTATGGCGGTTCGATCCTTCCCGGCAATTTCCGCGGCCAGCAGGTCACGGTGCAGGATATGTTCGAGGCCGTCGGCAAGCATTCTGTCGGCGAGATGTCCGATGAGGATCTCGACGAAATCGAGCGGGTGGCCTGTCCTTCGGCTGGCGCCTGCGGCGCACAATTCACCGCCAACACCATGGCCACGGTATCCGAGGCGATTGGACTGGCGCTGCCTTATTCAGCGGGCGCGCCTGCGCCCTACGAAATCCGCGATGCGTTTTGCGCCACGGCCGGCGAAAAGGTGATGGAGCTGATCGCCTTGAACATCCGCCCGCGCGACATCGTCACGCGCCGGTCGTTGGAAAACGCGGCCGCGGTGGTGGCGGCGTCAGGTGGCTCGACCAACGCGGCATTGCACCTGCCGGCCATCGCCCATGAGTGCGGCATCAAGTTCGATTTGTTCGACGTAGCAGAAATCTTCAAAAAGACACCATACGTCGCGGATTTGAAACCGGGTGGCCGTTATGTCGCCAAAGACATGTTTGAAGTTGGTGGCATACCGCTTCTGATGAAAACGCTGCTCGACAATGGCCACCTGCACGGGGATTGCTTAACCGTCACCGGCCGCACGATCGCCGAAAACCTCAAAAGCGTGAAATGGAATCCGCACCAGGATGTGGTGCGGTCCGCCGACAGACCGATCACCGCTACTGGCGGTGTGGTCGGTCTGAAGGGGAATCTCGCGCCCGAGGGGGCGATCGTAAAGGTCGCGGGTATGTCGAATTTGAAATTCACCGGTCCGGCCCGCTGTTTCGATCGGGAAGAGGACGCCTTCGAGGCGGTTCAGAAGAAGACCTACAAAGAGGGCGAGGTCATTGTGATCCGCTATGAGGGGCCGCGCGGCGGTCCTGGCATGCGCGAAATGCTCTCCACCACGGCGGCGCTGACCGGGCAGGGCATGGGCGGTAAAATCGCGCTTATCACCGACGGCCGATTCTCGGGTGCGACCCGCGGCTTCTGCATCGGCCATGTCGGGCCGGAAGCAGCGGTCGGCGGCCCAATCGCACTGTTGCAAGATGGTGACATCATCGAGATCGACGCCGTGGTCGGGACACTTAACGTAAAGTTGACCGACGCGGAGTTGGCCGAACGTAAGACCAAATGGCAGCCCCGCGCGACTAATCATACGTCGGGCGCGCTCTGGAAGTACGCCCAGCAGGTCGGGCCCGCGGTGGACGGCGCCGTCACCCATCCGGGTGGAGCGCACGAGAAACAGTGTTATGCGGATATCTAGGCCGATCATTGTTGCGTTGATGTTAGCGGCTACACCGGTGGCCGTGCCGGGCTTTGCCTTTGACGGGGCGCCGGCAAATCAGGATGTCGCGATTCCCGTGGTGGCGGCTCAGCCCGGCGCCGCGGCGGCCTTGAAGAAGGCGATTCCGTCTTCGGCACAGGATACCTCTTTGACTGCGCTGCAATTTGCGGCGGAAGGCGGTCATCCCATCGCCCAGTGGAAGCTGGGACGGATGTACGCGGACGGCAACGGCGTCACCCAGGACGATCTTCGGGCCTTCGAATATTTCAGCCGCATCGCCAACGCGCATGCGGAGGACAGCCCGTCTGCGCCGGAGGCGGCAATTGTCGCCAACGCCTTCGTCGCACTGGGACGATATTACCTCAACGGCATCCCGAACTCGAAGATCAAGTCCGATCCGGAGCGGGCGAGGGAGATGTTTTCCTACGCCGCATCCTATTTCGGCAATGCCGACGCGCAGTATGATCTGGCCCGGCTTTACATCGATGGCGGCGGGACATCCCGGGACGACTTCCGCTATGGCGCGCGCTGGCTTGGCCTTGCCGCCCAGAAAGGACAGCACCAGGCGCAGGCCTTGCTGGGACAGATGCTGTTCAATGGCGATCAATTACCTCGTCAGGCCGCCCGCGGGTTGATGTGGCTGACCCTGGCGCGGGATAGCGCCACGCCGGACGAGACCTGGATCAAGGAAAGCTACAATAAGGCGATCACCAAGGCGTCCGACAGCGAACGTGCGATGGCGCTGCAAATGCTCGAACATTGGGTCCAGGGCCGCAAGGACTGAGCCCGGAGCCCGGTGGCGGCAACCTCAAGCCGTCGCCAGGTCGAGGTCGGCCCAGACCGGCACGTGATCCGACGGCTTCTCCCAGGCACGGACATAACTATCCACCCCGACATCGATCAGCCGGTCGCTGGCCTGCGGCGACAATAACAGGTGGTCGATGCGCAAGCCGTGATTCTTCTGCCAGGCGCCGGCCTGGTAATCCCAGAAGGTATATTGGCCGGGCGCGTCGGTAACGGCGCGCAGCGCATCTGTCAGGCCCAAGCCTAGCAGCGATTGGAAGGCTTCGCGGGTGGTCGGGCGAAACAGGGCGTCGTTGACCCAGGCGGCTGGATTGTGAACGTCTTGCGCCGCCGGGATGACGTTGAAGTCGCCCGCCAGCACCAGCGGTTCTTCCGTCTTTAGACGCTCTTTTGAGTACTCAAGAAGCCGCGACATCCATTTGAGTTTATACGGATATTTCTCGGTTTCCGGTGGGTTCCCGTTCGGCAGATAAAGACAGGCGATCCGCAGCACGCCACGCTTGAGGGGGACCACGCCTTCAAGAAACCGCGCATGGGCATCCTCGTCGTCGCCGGCGAGCCCCGATTTGGTCTCATCAAAGGGCAGCTTCGACAGCAGCGCGACGCCGTTGAAGGTCTTTTGGCCGTGGGTGACGATGTTATAGCCGAGCGCTTCGATCTCCAGCCGCGGAAACGCGTCGTCCATGCATTTGATTTCCTGCAGGCAAACAACGTCCGGCGCGGACTCCTTCAACCACGTCAGCAGGTGCTCGATCCGCTGTCTGATCGAGTTGACGTTCCAGGTCGCGATGCGCATCAAGCTTGAATTTCTCAGATCGAAAAACTGGTGCCGCAGCCGCAGGATGCGGTGGCGTTTGGATTAACGACGCGAAACGACGCGCCGATCAGATCGTCGACGAAATCGACTTCCGAGCCGGCCAGGAAGGGCACCGAGGCCGGGTCCACCAGCACCACCGCACTGTCCCGGGCAATCACCATGTCGTCCTCGGCCTTGGCGCGCTCGACGTCAAATTTGTATTGAAAGCCCGAACACCCGCCGCCCTCGACGCTGATTCGCAGCATCGCGCCGTCCCCTTCATTCTTGAGGATTTCCCCGATGCGACGGGCTGCCCGCTCGCTGATGGTGACCGCTGTCGTCATTTCAGGTCTCCGATAGTCGCTGCGATCCCATTTATTTGGTATCCGGCGTGCAACATAGTTAAGTGCGCTAGGCTTCGGAATCAAACGCTTTAGGGGAACAATTACGTCGTGTCGGTTGGAATGGCGGCTCCTCGTTCGGTCTATGCCTGTGATCCCGACCGCAGCCGCGGGCGGCTATTCACCGAGCCGCCGAGCCAGACCCGCAGCCCCTTCCGGCGCGATTGCGACCGGGTCATCCACTCCACCGCCTTTCGTCGCCTGAAACATAAAACCCAGGTTTTCGTGTTCCACGAGGGCGATCACTACCGGACCCGACTCACCCATACGCTGGAGGTGGCGCAGATCGCCCGCGCCCTGGCCCGGCAGTTGGGTCTCGACGAGGATCTGACGGAAACGCTGGCGCTGGCGCACGACCTCGGCCATCCGCCGTTCGGCCATGCCGGCGAGCGGGCGCTGGATGTCTGTCTGCAGGCCCATGGCGGGTTCGATCACAACGCGCAAACGCTCCGAGTCGTCACGTCGCTGGAACACCGCTATCCCGGCTTCGACGGGCTCAACCTGACGTGGGAATCGCTGGAGGGGATCGTCAAGCATAATGGGCCGCTGACCGCGCGAAGCGGCGAGGCTGTCGGACGGTATCGCGGCCTCGGGATTCCCGTCGGCATTTCGGATTTTGTCGGCACCTATGATCTGGAATTGTGGAGCTTTGCCTCATTGGAGGCGCAGATTGCGGCGATCGCCGATGACATCGCCTATGACGCCCATGATATCGACGACGGCCTGCGCGCGGGCCTGTTCGAGGTCGACGACCTCAAGGTCATGCCGCTCACGGCCGAGGTGATCGCCGATATAGGCAAACGTTATCCGGGTCTGGATGATGCGCGGCGTGGCGCCGAACTGGTGCGCGAGCTGATCTCGTATCTGATTGGTGCTGTTGTCGCGGAGGCGCGTCGGCGCTTGGATATCGCCCGTCCCGGATCGGTCGAGGACGTCCGTCATTATGGAGACGTGCTGATCGCGTTTCCGGCGCCGGCGGCGCGAGCGGAAGCCGATATCAAGGCGTTTCTGAAGCAGCGGATGTATCGGCATCCGCGGGTGATGCGGGTCATGGCCGAGGCCGAGACAATTCTGTTCGACCTGTTCGCACGTTACGAGAAGACACCCGCCGACCTGCCGGCGGAATGGCTGCCGCCTGACGGTGCAGAGCCCGAAACGGAGACCGGGCGTGCCCGCCGGATCGGCAATTTCATCGCCGGAATGACCGATCGTTTTGCGTTGATGGAGCACCAGCGGCTTTTTAACTCGACCCCCGATTTGCGTTAGGCGGCGGCTTCGCCGCATTGTTCGGCAACCCATCTTCCGGTCCCAGTTCAGCCATGGTCGACAACGCCTCAACACCGCATCTTTTCGCCGACGTACTGGCGCGCGTGCACGCGGTGTGCGGCGCGCTCGCGACGGAGGGCGGATGGCCCGCTGGCATTGATCTGTCGCGTGCGGTGGTCGAGCCGCCGCGCGATGCGGCGCACGGCGACATGGCGACCAACGCCGCGATGGTGTTGGCCAAGGAAGCCAAGGCCAAGCCGCGTGACCTTGCCGAGCGGATCGCGGAAAGATTGCGGGCCGACGATTTGATTGCGTCGGTCGATGTCGCGGGCCCCGGCTTCATCAACCTGACCTTGAAGCCGCGGGCCTGGTCGGATGCGCTGCGTACGGTGCTCCGCGAGGGCGCAGCCTACGGACAGGTTCCGGCCGGCAAGGCCAGCAAAATCAACGTCGAATACGTCTCGGCCAATCCGACCGGACCGATGCATGTCGGCCATTGCCGCGGCGCGGTGTTCGGCGACGCTTTGTCGGGCCTGCTGGCGTTTGCCGGTCATGACGTCGCCCGCGAATATTACATCAATGACGCCGGCGCCCAGGTCGACGTACTCGCGCGCTCGGCGTTCCTGCGCTACCGCGAAGCGCTGGGCGAGAGCATCGGCGAAATTCCGGAAGGGCTGTATCCCGGCGACTATCTGAAGCCTGTCGGTGAAGCGCTCGTCGCCGAGCATGGCGACAAGCTGCTGACGATGGCGGAATCCGCCTGGCTGCCCACGGTACGCGCCAAGGCGGTTGCGATGATGATGGCGATGATCAAGCAGGATCTCGCCGCGCTCAACATCGAGCACGACGTTTTCTTTTCCGAACGATCGCTGGTCGAAGGTACCAACAACCGGGTCGCCGAGACGATCGACTACCTGCGGTCCAAGGGCGACGTCTATGAAGGCCGGCTGCCGCCGCCGAAAGGCGCGCCGGTCGAGGATTACGAAGACCGCGAGCAGACGCTGTTCCGGGCCACCGCCTATGGCGATGACGTCGATCGCCCGCTGCTCAAATCAGACGGCAGCTACACTTATTTTGCGTCGGATATCGCCTATCACAAGAACAAATTCGACCGCGGTTTTCGCAACCTGGTCGACGTCTGGGGTGCCGATCACGGTGGCTACATCAAGCGCATGCAGGCCGCGGTCAAAGCCGTTACGTCGGGCAATGCGGCGCTCGATGTGAAAATCGTGCAGCTCGTCAAATTACTGCGCAACGGCGAGCCGGTGAAGATGTCGAAGCGCTCCGGCGACTTCGTCACGCTGCGCGAAGTGGTCGACGAGGTCGGTTCCGACGCGGTGCGCTTCATGATGCTGTTCCGCAAGAACGACGCCGTGCTCGATTTCGACCTGGCCAAGGTTCGTGAGCAGTCCAAGGACAACCCGGTATTCTACGTCCAGTACGGACATGCCCGGGGACATTCGATATTTCGCAACGCCCGCGAAGTGTTTCCGGAGCTGCCGGAGGAGGCGGCAGCGCGGGCTAAGTTCCTGGGGGATGCCGCGGTGGAACGGCTCACCGATCCGGCGGAACTAAGTTTGCTGCGGCAACTTGCCCAGTACCCACGAATGATTGAAGCGGCGGCGGCGGCACACGAGCCACACCGAATCGCTTTTTACCTGTATGATCTTGCAAGCGAATTTCACGCGCTATGGACCAGGGGGCGCGATTTGCCCTATTTACGCTTCATTATCAATAATGATGCAGAGATTACGAAGGCGCGGCTGGCTTTGGTCCAGGGCGTCGTCTCGATTCTGGCATCTGGGCTTGCCGTTCTCGGCGTCCACGCTCCAAACGAGATGCGATAAATTAGGGGCGAAGGCTTCTCACATGGGGTTTGTGAGAGGCATCTGACAGCGGCTAGTTCGTTTGTAAGGGCGGGTTGGCGGCTATCCCGAAGGGGACGCATCATCACGATGGCTAATCGATATCACGACCGACCTCTTTCTGAGGATGACGCCTACGATCGCGGCGAGGATGCGCATGTGCCGGCGCGGAGCGAAAGCGATCCGCTGGCTGAACTCGCCCGCCTGATCGGTCAGACCGATCCTTTCACCGGCATCGGCCGCGCCAATTACCAGGTGCAGCCGCGAGGCGACGCATACGACCGACATCGGCCCGCGGCGGAAGCCGACGATGGCGCGCCCGCCGGACCGCCGCCGTGGATGCAGCGCGCCGCGCGGCAGGAGGCTGCACAGCACGAAGATCAACAATACGATCCTCAACAGTACGAAGCTCAACAGTACGACGAGCCGGAGCAGGGCCAACCGGGCGCGGTGCATCCGCTGCACCGTTATGCGCAGCAGCACCCCGAATCTGAACCGAATTACGGTGCCGAGCCGGCCTACGCGCACGCCGAAGAACCGCTCGATCCGTCGCGCTATGACGACGCGCTGTACGGTCAAATCGATCCCGGCCCGCAGGAATCGCCGCACCAGCAGGCCTATTCGGATGATCCTTACGCCTATCAGGAGGGCGGTGAGGTTGAAGATCAGCCGACAAAACGCCGTGGCGGTCTCGCCACCGTCGCTGTGGTTCTCGCGCTGGCCGTGGTGGGCACCGGCGCCGCGTTCGCATATCGCACTTATATCGGATCGCCCCGCAGCGGCGAGCCGCCGATCATCAAGGCGGACACCAGTCCGACCAAGATCGTTCCGGCGCCCGCCGATGGCGGCACCAAGTTGCCGGACCGAGTGGCGGCGGGTGACGGCACCGAAAAGATCGTTCCGCGCGAAGAGGCGCCGGTCGATGTCAACGCCAACACCAAGCCTGGGCCACGCATGGTGTTTCCGCCGTTGAACCAGAATGCAAACCCGCCCTCGGTGGCGAGCGTGGCGCCGAACGGTGGCCTGCCGCCGGCGAGTCCCGGAACGGGCACGATGCCGAACAACGAGCCGCGCAAGATCAAGACACTCTCGGTCCGCGCGGATGAGATTGATACGGCCGGTTTGCCTGCGGGGGCGAAGCCCGCACCCGTCCGCACAGCGGCGACAACCCCACATGCCCCAGCCGCACCTGCTGGCACCAACGCGCCGCTGTCGCTGGCGCCGCAAACCGCTCCGCCGTCCGCGATTGCAGAGCCGCACACCCGCGTTGCGACCAATACGACGATGCCGACCGCGCCCAACGGCAGCGGCAGTGGCGGATATCTGGTTCAGGTTTCCTCGCAGCGGAACGAATCCGATGCGCAGGCTTCCTATCGGGTCCTGCAGGGCAAGTTCCCGTCTGTGCTTGGTTCACGGTCTGCGCTGATCAAGCGCGCCGATCTCGGCGAAAAGGGCATCTACTACCGCGCCATGGTCGGTCCGTTTGGATCGCCGGAAGAAGCCTCTCAGTTCTGCGGCAGTCTCAAGACTGCGGGCGGACAATGCGTCGTCCAAAGGAATTAACGGCCATTTCCTTGACCCTCGGGCCGACGGCGGGCTAATCGGCCCCATGAGCACGAAGGCCTTCATCACAGGTGTATCCGGACCGGGATTGAGCGCCGCCGAGCGCGAATTCATCCGGTCCGAACGGCCGTGGGGGTTCATTCTATTCAAGCGGAACATCGAGACGCCCGGGCAAGTCGCTCTCCTTGTTCGCCAATTGCGGGAAACGTCGGGTGATCCGCAGGCCCCGGTCCTGATCGACCAGGAGGGCGGGCGGGTGCAGCGGCTCGGCCCGCCGCATTGGCCGGTCTATCCGCCGGGGGCGATCTTCGGCGCGCTATACGACATAGACCCCGCGCTGGGGCAATCTGCCGCACGGCTCAGCTCCCGGCTGATCGCGGACGACCTCGCGGAGATCGGCGTCAGCGTCGATTGCCTGCCGCTGGCGGACGTACCCGTTGCCGGGGCCGATGCCGTGATCGGCAACCGCGCCTACGGTGTCGAACCGGGGAAGGTGGCCGCGATCGCCCGCGCAGTGACCGAAGGGCTGGAGCAGGGTGGCATCCTGCCGGTGCTCAAGCATATTCCAGGGCACGGCCGGGCCACCGCGGATACGCATTTCCGGCTCCCGGTGGTCGATACGGCGAGAACTGAGCTGGAACGAACCGACTTCGCCGCGTTTCGACCCCTGGCGGACCTGCCGATGGCCATGACCGCACATGTTGTGTTTAGCGCGCTAGACCCCGCCCAACCGGCGACGACTTCTGCGACAATCATCGAGCAGGTGATTCGCGGTGTAATCGGGTTCCAGGGTTTGTTAATGAGTGATGACGTGTCCATGAATGCGCTGGCGGGATCGATCGCCGAGCGGACCCGGGCCATCGTCGATGCCGGCTGCGACATGGTTCTACACTGCAACGGCAAACTCGACGAAATGCAGGACGTGGCGCGCGAAACGCCGGAATTATCGGGCGAGGCGCTTGAGCGCGCCAAGCGAGCGCTGGCATCGCGCAAGCCGCCCCAGCCGTTCGATCGGTTGGCCGCCCGGGCAGAACTGGATGAGTTGATCGATCGGGCAGGGATGGCAGGCGCATGAGCGCGGAAATTCTATCGTTTGAAACGGGACGGCCCGCCGAAATCGCAGACGGCGAGCCGGCGCTGGTCGTCGATGTCGAGGGCTATGAAGGTCCGCTCGATCTGCTGCTGGCGCTCGCGCGTCAACAGAAGGTCGATCTCGCCAAGATCTCCATTCTGGCGTTGGCAGACCAGTATCTGGTCTTCATCGAGGCAGCCCGAAAAATCCGGCTCGAATTGGCCGCCGATTATCTGGTGATGGCGGCATGGCTTGCGTTTCTCAAATCGCGCTTGCTGCTTCCCGAACCGCCAACTGCTGAGGGGCCGACCGCAGAGGAAATGGCGACCGCGCTCGCCAATCGGCTGCGCCGGCTTGAGGCCATCCGCGAGGCATCGAACCGGTTGATGAACCGCCCGCAATTGCAGCGCGACATTTTTCCGCGAGGCAATCCGGAAGCGATTGCCGAAGTCCGCCACCCGCGCTTCACCGCAACCTTGTACGACCTGCTGTCGGCCTATGCCATGCAACGTCAGCAGAACGTGCTGACGACGGTGCATCTGGCGAAACGTACGGTGTGGTCGCTGGTCGAGGCGAGGGTAACGCTCGAGCGGTTGGTCGGCCTGACCGAGGATTGGAGTTGCCTCGACGAATACCTGCTCAAATACGTCGCCGACCCCTCGCAAAAGGCCACCGTGTTCGCGTCGAGCTTCGCCGCGGCGCTGGAATTGGTGCGCGAGGGCGACATGGAGTTGCATCAGAAAGAACCATTTGCGCCGTTGTATTTTCGAAAGCGTCCGCCGCAGCCAGTATCCGACGCGATGAGCGCGCCGGATCTGCCGGTCGAGTAAGTGGAAGAAGGAGCCCGAGCCATGGCAAGTCTGGCGGAAGTACGCGCAGTCGACGCTGAGGAGCACCCGGCCGATCCGCAAGCGCGGCCCGAGGAGTTGCGGCTTTTAGAGGCGCTGTTGTTTGCCTCGACCGAACCGCTCGATCAGGCCACGCTGGCAAAGCGGATGCCTGAAGGCGTCGACATCAAGGCCGCGCTCGCCCAATTGCAGGCCGATTACGCCTTGCGCGGCGTCAATCTGGTTCGCGTCGCCAACAAATGGTCGTTCCGTACGGCCGGCGATCTGGCCTGGCTGATGACGCGCGAAAGCACGGAGACGCGCCGTTTGTCGCGCGCCGCGATCGAGATGCTTGCGATCATCGCCTATCACCAGCCGGTGACACGGGCGGAAATCGAAGAAATCCGCGGGGTCGTCACCTCCAAGGGAACGCTGGATGTGCTGCTCGAGACCGGATGGATCCGTCCACGCGGCCGTCGCAAGACACCCGGCCGGCCGCTGACCTTCGGAACCACGGAGGCGTTTTTGTCGCAATTCAGCCTCGAGGCGCTTAGCGACTTGCCGGGCCTTGAGGAACTGAAAGGCACGGGGTTGCTGGATTCCCGCCTGCCTGCCGGGTTCAGTGTTCCGAACCCGTCGGACGATCCGGCCTTGCGTGAGGACGAGGATCCGCTGGAGGCCGGTGATAATCTGGAACTCCTGCTGGCGCCTGCCGCTGAGCCCGCCGCGGAGCCTGAAACCGGCGAAGGAAACTAATTCCATCTTGCTGGCCGATGTGTCACACGCCGATTAACGGTAGCAGGTTAACAGCGATCTGACGCAGGTATAGGTCCTTGTTTTTGACTTCTCGCGAGCCTACTTTCCGAGAGGATAAGGCTGGGCCGCTGGCTCAGACGTTTGGAGGGTTGCAGGATGGGTTCGCTTAGCATTTGGCACTGGATCGTCGTGATCGGAGTCGTCCTGCTGTTGTTCGGCCGCGGCAAGATTTCTGACCTGATGGGCGACGTCGCGCAGGGCATCAAGGCGTTCAAGAAGGGCATGCAGGACGACGAAAAGACTGCGGAAAAGCCCGAGCCGGTGAAGACCATCGATCATAATGGCGCGCCGTCCACGGCGACGCGGTCGGATGTCGGCAGCAAGGCTGTCTGAGCAAGACTTGCGGCTAAAGGCGTCGCGGCGGGTGATCGCTCGCGTGAGCGGGATTTTTCATGTTTGATATCGGGTGGAGTGAACTGGTCGTCATCGCGGTTGTTGCGCTGATTGCCATCGGCCCGAAAGAATTGCCCGGCGTGTTGCGCATGGTCGGGCAATGGATGGGTAAAGCACGCAAGATGGCCGCCGAATTCCAGGGCCAGTTTCAGGAAGCCATGCGCGAGGCCGAAATGGCCGACCTCAAAAAGACCTTCGACGAGGTCAAGGAGGCCACGAACGGCTTTGGCAGCGGCAATGTGATGACGTCGCTGCAGAAGGACGTTAGCGCGGCCCTGAAGATCGACGATATCGACAAGCCGGCTTCCCCGGCGATCGAGCCTCCGGCAATTCCAACCACGCCCGCAGCGCCTACCGCGGAAACATTCGTCGAGGCGAGCACCCACGATGCCGTCGCCGAGCCATTGGCGATCACGCGGGAAGCGCAGTCTGCACCTGCTCCGCCGGTCGCTGGTACGCCGTCGGTCGCCGAGGCCGCCGCTCCCGATGCTCCAAGGGACGCCAAAGCCTCATGAGCGCCGAGGATATCGAGGCCAGTAAAGCGCCGCTGATGGACCACCTGATCGAGCTGCGTTCGCGGCTGATCAAGGCCTTGCTTGGGTTCGGCGTCGCATTCATCTTCTGCTTTTTCTTTGCCAAGCAGATCTACAACATACTGGTGTGGCCGTTCGTCTGGGTGGCCGGCGCCGAAAACTCCAAGTTCATCTACACGGCGCTGCTGGAGTATTTCATCACCCAGTTGAAGCTGGCGCTGTTCGGAGCGGGCTTTATCTCGTTCCCGATCGTGGCGACGCAAGTCTACAAATTCGTGGCTCCCGGCCTCTACAAGCACGAGCGCGGCGCATTCCTGCCGTATCTGATCGCGACGCCGTTCTTTTTCCTGCTGGGATCCATGCTGGTCTATTTCGTGGTGCTGCCGATGCTGGTGCGCTTCTCGCTCGGCATGCAACAGATGGGCGGCGCCGAGACGGCGCAGATCCAATTGCTCCCGAAGGTCGGCGAATATCTGTCGCTGATGATGTCGCTGATCTTCGCGTTCGGCATCGCGTTCCAGTTGCCGGTGATCCTGACGCTGCTGGGGCGGGTGGGCATCATCACCTCGAAGCAGCTGCGCGAGAAGCGCCGCTATTTCATCGTGGTCGCCTTCATCATCGCCGCCGTGCTGACGCCGCCCGACGTGCTCAGCCAGGCCTCGCTGGCGATACCCTTGCTGTTGTTGTACGAAGGCTCGATCATTTCGGTGCGCATGGTTGAAAAACGCAGCGCCGCCACTGCCGCCGCCCCGCCGTCCGCGAGCCCGCCGCCGGCTTCCGACCCCGCGGAGTAGGTCCTCTTAATTCGTCATGCCCGGGCTTGTCCCGGGCATCCACGTCTTTTACAGACCTTGCAGCAAGACGTGGATGGCCGGGACAAGCCCGGCCATGACGCAGGAATGTGGTCATGCACGACATCAAATGGATCCGCGAAAACCCTGAAGCGTTCGACGCCGGGCTGAAGCGGCGCGGGCTGGCGCCGTTGTCGGCGTCGCTGCTCGCGATCGACGAAAAACGCCGCGCCGCGATCCTGGCATCGGAGCAGGCGCAGGCTCGGCGCAATTCGGCATCGAAGGAAATCGGCGAGGCCAAGAAGGCCAAGGACGATGCGCGCGCCGCCAGCCTGATGGCCGAGGTCGCTGAACTCAAGACCACGATGCCGCAGCTGGAACTGGCTGCCAAGGAAGCGGACGAGGCACTCGCCAAGGAATTGGCGGCGATTCCGAATCTGCCGGCGGACGACGCCCCCGACGGCGCCGATGAACATGACAATGTGCAGCGCCATGTTTTCGGGGCGAAGCGCAACTATGCGTTTAAGCCGAAGCCGCATTTCGATCTCGGTGAAGCCATGGGCTACATGGACTTCGACGCTGCGGCCAAGTTGAGCGGCGCGCGCTTTGTCGTGCTGAAGAAAGGTCTCGCGCGGCTGGAACGCGCGATCGGGCAGTTCATGCTCGATCTTCACACCAACGAGCATGGCTACACCGAAATCAACCCGCCGCTCCTGGTGCGGGACGATGTGATGTTCGGCACCGGCCAATTGCCGAAGTTTCGCGATGATCAGTTCGCCGCCGGCGATGGATACTGGCTCATTCCCACGGCCGAAGTCCCGCTGACGAACCTTGCCCGCCAATCCATCCTCGACGAAAAAGAACTGCCGATGCGCCTGACCGCGCTGACGCCGTGCTTCCGCGCCGAGGCGGGAGCTGCGGGCCGCGATACCCGCGGCATGATCCGCCAGCATCAATTCACAAAGGTCGAGCTGGTCTCGATCACGACGCCGGATAAGAGCAAGGACGAGCATGAGCGCATGCTGGCCTGTGCCGAGGAGGTCTTGCGTCAGCTCGACCTGCATTACCGCGTGATGACTTTGAGCACCGGCGACATGGGCTTTTCCGCCCAGAAGACCTACGACATCGAGGTCTGGATGCCCGGGCAGGGCGAGGCCGGTGCCTACCGTGAAATCTCAAGCTGTTCGGTCTGCGGCGACTTCCAGGCACGGCGGATGGATGCGCGTTACCGCGGCCCCGACGGCAAGCCGCATTTCGTGCATACGTTGAATGGCTCGGGAACCGCCGTAGGCCGCGCCTTGATCGCCGTCATGGAGACCTACCAGCAGGAGAACGGCTCGATCGCCGTGCCGGACGTGCTGCAGCCCTATATGGGCGGGCTGAAGGTGGTCGAGAAAGGCTGATAGTCTTCGCAATTATTTCAACACATCCGCGGTCGATATTGTGAACGTGGAGCGTCCCGGTCTTTTTGGTTTTGCTTGCGGCGAGGGCCTTCCAGGAAACGAGTGCAAAATGGCGTTGCACCGCGACATCTATTGGTTGGGCCGGCAGTGGGCCGTGACCGGCTATGGCATGCAGGCCATCGACCAGAAGCAGAAAAGCAACTTCGATATTGAGGCCTCTCGCCTCTGGGACGACGGCCTGTTGGAAAACCTGCAGGCCCAGCCCTGGTTCAATCCAGACGATTTCAGCAAAGGTCTGGCGGTTGCGCGGGCGCGGTATCCCGAACCGCCGCGACTGGTCGCGCCGCCGCCGGCAACCATGTCGTTGCCAAAGGACCTTGAGCCCATCGATGGGGCCAAACCGGCACCCAAAATCGAGCGGCGACTGGTGGTGGTCAAGAATTTCAAGCTGCACGTCGAACGCTGGCCCGCGAAATTCACCGCGCTGTGGCGCGTTCGGATCAGACGGTAGCGGGTTAGACTCCTGGAGCGTGGCAGCTTTGCTTCGAGCCGCGGTCTGCCGGGTTTGCCTCGACGGCGCCAGACGGATAAGACGGCGCATTGACTATTATGACATCGAAAAAAGGCATTAACCGGATGCGAATTCTCTGTACCAATGACGATGGCATCCATGCCCCCGGCCTGAAGGTGGTCGAGGAAATCGCGCGCGCACTATCCGATGACGTTTGGGTGGTAGCCCCGGAGCTCGATCAGTCCGGCGTTTCGCATTCGCTGTCGCTGAACGATCCGTTGCGGCTGCGCGAAATCGGCCCGCGTCACTTCGCGGTACGGGGGACGCCGACCGATTGCGTCATCATGGGTACGCGCTTCATCCTCGGCGACACCAAGCCCGACCTCGTGCTGTCGGGCGTCAACAAGGGCCGCAACGTCGCCGAGGACGTTGTCTATTCCGGGACTATCGCCGGTGCGCTGGAAGGCACCATCCTGGGGCTGCCGGCGTTCGCGCTGTCGCAGGAGTTCAGCGTGGAAACCCGGAACGCGCCCCTTTGGGAAACCGCGCTGAAATTCGGGCCTGGAATCCTGCGCAAGGTGATCGAGGCCGGGGTCCCCAAGGATACTGTGATCAACATCAATTTTCCCGCCTGCTCGCCGGAAGACGTGGCGGGGGTGCGCGTCACCCGGCAGGGCAAGCGCAATCTCGGATTGCTGAAAGTCGACGAGCGCCGCGACGGCCGCGGCAATCCGTACTTCTGGATCGGTTTCGAACGTGCGGCGACGATCGACGTGCCGGCCGAGGGCACAGACCTCGCCGCGCTTGCCGCGCGCTATGTTTCGGTGACCCCGTTGCGTCTCGACCGCACCAACGAAGAATTTTCGCGGGCGCTGGCGACGACGCTGGGATGATCGGAAGCGATCATCCCGCGATCCGCACGATCCGCTACGCGGCAGCGATCGAGCTTATGGACGCTATGAGAGACTGGGTTTTTCGTGAAGCCGCGAGATCGCTGGTTGCACCAGACTAAGCCGCCGGGCTCCGCAGCGCTATGTCGATCATCTCCGCCAGCGTTTCGAGCTGGAAGGGCTTCTGCAGTGTGGGGCGGTCGCGATATTCTTCCGGCAGGCCGGATGAGCCATAGCCGGTGGCGAAAATGAAGGGGCGGTTGCGCACCCTGACCAATTCGGCAACCGGGGAGATCACCTTGCCGTTGACGTTGACGTCGAGAATCGCGATGTCGAATTCGGCGTGCTGCGCCAGCTTCATGGCTTCGCCGATCTCACCGCACTCGGCCGCGACCCGATAGCCCAGCTCCTCCAGCATGTCGGCGACCATCATCCTGATCATGACCTCGTCCTCGACGAGGAAGACAGAACCGCCGCGCGGTCGCGTCGTTGTCATGAGGATGTCCTTGCCCTTCCCATGGCCAAAGGTTCGCAAATAACGCCGGTTTAAGCAACGACAACGTAAGCCAAGGCGCTCCGGGAAGCGGCCATCGCACGAGGTCTTGTTCGAAGGTCAGGGCCGGCAGACGCGGGTGTGATCTTGTGGTTCCCGGGCCCGGAACAGCCATTTAAGAAGCATTATTCTTAATCAGGCAGATCGTATTGCGTCCACTTATGCGGCCGAGTTGCGTAAAGCTGTTCGGCGCACCTTTTGCGCGAGGTTGCCATGCCCGTTCTGCCGAATCCGCCGGAAAAGATGATGTTTCAGCTTGCCCTGCGGCGGCGCGGGATCAGCGATCAAACGGTGCTGCGCACCATGGAAGAAATCCCGCGCGAAGCTTTCGTCGATCCGGTCGACCGCGAAGATGCCTATCGCGACAGCGCGCTCGGCATCGCCTGCGGACAAACCATCAGCCAGCCGTTCGTGGTGGCTTACATGACCGAGCAGTTACAGCTGCAGCAGCATCACCGGGTGCTGGAGATCGGCACCGGCTCCGGTTACCAGGCCGCCATCCTGTCCCGGCTCTGCCGGCAGGTGCTGACGATCGAACGCTACCGGACGCTCGCCGACAGCGCCCGCGCCCGGCTTGAGAAGCTCCACTGCGACAATGTCGAGGTGATGCTGGGCGATGGGTTCGATGTCGCGGCTATCCCGGGCGGCGATTTCGACCGCATCATCGTCACTGCGGCAATGGAGCAAATCCCGGACGCCTTGGTGCAGCGCCTGGAGCCAGGCGGTATCCTGATCGCGCCGGTCGGGCCACATCAGGGGACACAGACCCTGATCCGCATGAGCCGCACCGAGGCGGGGTTTGCGCGCAGGGATTTGGTCGACGTGCGTTTCGTGCCGGCGCTGCCGGGCATCGCCCGCGAGTTGTAAGAGCCGGATTGGCTGCCGGGCCAACATCTTATTCGCAGGGTTAAGCCGTTGTTTACTGGGGACGTGTTTACTCAAAACAGTAATTTGTTGCGTATGAGTGAGTAACCATGTCACGTGCCGCCGCGTTGCTTTGCTCGCGCCGTGTACCGCAGGTCGCGGTCCTGGCGCTGATGTCGATCGGATTTGCCGGCTGCAGCGCCGACATGTCGACACGCCTTTCGCAGAACTCTTTCTCCAATCCCTTCGCCTCGCAGCCCGAAGCCACCGGCTCGGTGCCGGCGCCGATAGTCGAGCGTCGCGAGCTTCCGCAATATGCCCGGCCGCAATACCAATCCTCGCCGCTTCCGCCGCCGATTTCGGCGCCGCAATCCTACCCGAGCGCTAGCGCCGGCGTGTCCGGAGGCGGGCGCGGGGTAGCCTCTTATGCGCCGCCCACACATCCGCAGCTGGAGTCAACCGGCACCGTTGCGCCGCGTTCGATCGCCGCCGCCCGCGCGCCGGGGCAGGGTGGCACCAAGATCATCGTCGGCACCAGTGACACGCTCGAAATATTGTCGCGCCGCTACAACGTTTCTCCGGCGGCAATCATGCAGGCCAACGGCTACAAGGGACCGCGTGCGCTGTCGCCGGGTCAGCAACTGATCATTCCGCATCCGGTCGCGACCGCCGCAGCTCCGGTACTGGCGCCGCCGGCAAGCCGGGCCGTCGCTGTCGCCGGCCCCGCTTCGAACGTTCACGTGGTCAACCATGGCGACACGCTGCTCAGCATCGCCCGTCGCAACCACATCTCGGTCAAGGAGTTGGCCAGGGCCAATCACCTGGAGCCGTCGGCCAAACTTAGCCTCGGCATGAGGCTGACCGTGCCCGGCGCGAAGGCGGCAGCGGTTGTGCCGGCCGCAGCGCCGGCCGCAGTCGCGGCTGCGCAACCCGCCGCTGCGCCGACGCCGCCGGTTACCCGGGTGGCGAGCGCCGTCGCCGGCGACACCCCGCAAAAGGCGCGGCTTGCCCAGGCCGCACCGACGCCGGAAGAGCCCGCAGTTGCCTCGCCGGTCAAGGCCGCCGAAACCACGGGCGCATTGCCGACGTTTCGCTGGCCGGTCCGCGGCAAGGTGATCACCGCCTATGGTGCCAAGGCCAACGGCAAGGCCAATGACGGCATCAACCTGGCGGTGCCCGAAGGCACGCCGGTCAAGGCGGCCGATGATGGCGTCGTGGCCTATTCGGGCAACGAGCTCAAGGGCTACGGCAACCTGGTTCTGATCCGGCACTCCAACGGCTACGTCACCGCATATGCCCATGCGAGTGAGCTGATGGTGAAGCGCGGCGACGCCATCAAGCGGGGCCAGGTGATTGCCAAGTCGGGTCAATCGGGCGAGGTGCAGTCCCCGCAACTCCATTTCGAGATCCGCAAGGGATCGTCGCCGGTTGATCCGCTTCAATTCCTCAACGGCGCGTAATCGGTTCGGCGCTGCGGGGCACATCGCCCCCGCGCAAACAGCTTCATCGCCCGGCTTTGACCGGGCGATGAAGCGTCGATGAAAGATCTCGAAGTGCCCTGGAATACTGCATCCCCGCTTTTGCGGGAAGGGCGGTCAACAACTGCGAGCGGCGCTGTGCGTCCGCTCATCGTTTGAGGTCTGTAACTCGATTACTTACCCGCGATCCGCACGCCGAGCCGTCCTGCCAATTCCTGGGTGAACTGCCAGGCGACGCGGCCCGAACGCGAGCCGCGGGTGGTCGACCATTCCAGCGCCTCGTGCTCGAGTTCGTCTTCCGCGATCTTGATGCCGAAATGGCTGCAGTAGCCTTTGACCATCGCGAGATACTCGTCCTGGCTGCAGCGGTGAAAGCCGAGCCACAGGCCAAAGCGGTCCGATAGCGACACCTTTTCCTCAACCGCTTCGCCCGGATTGATCGCGGTCGAGCGCTCGTTCTCGATCATCTCGCGCGCCAGCAGGTGACGCCGGTTGGAGGTCGCGTACAGGATGACATTGTCGGGACGTCCTTCGATGCCGCCCTCCAGCACCGCCTTGAGCGACTTATAGGAGGCATCGTTGCCGTCAAACGACAAGTCGTCGCAAAACACGATGAAACGGAAACTGGAACGGCGCAACAGCTCCATCAACGCCGGCAGGCTCTCGATGTCCTCGCGGTGAATTTCGATCAGCTTCAGGCGGTCGGCCGGCTTGCGGCTCGCATTGATGCTGGCATGGGTGGCCTTCACCAGCGACGATTTTCCCATGCCGCGGGCGCCCCACAAGAGCGCATTGTTGGCCGGCAGGCCGTCGGCAAAGCGCTCGGTATTCTCGATCAGAATGTCGCGCATCCGCTCGATGCCTTTGAGCAGGCCGAGGTCAACGCGGGCGACGCGCGGCACCGGCGCGAGCCGTCCGTTGGGATGCCAGACAAAGGCGTCGGCGCTGTCGAACGGATCGGCTGCATCGGGCGCCGGCGCTGCCGCGGACAGGTGGGTCACGATCGCCTCGAGCGCGCGGGCGATCCGCTCCTGCGCGTCTTGCTTTTGAGGTGAGGTGGGACGTTTTGAAGCGGCAACCGGCGGCTTGCGCGGGGCTACCTTGGTGGCAACACGAGTGAGGGCTGGACGAGACTTTTTCGGCATTTTCGGGGTTCCTGACGGCGCACCCATAACGAGGCTTTGGACAGGCTGCAAGTCACTCATAGGAACGGTAAAATGAGGCTTTGGCGACGTTGCAATTGGGACCGCGGCCGCTATAGTCCGCGCGAAATTACCTGGACCGGCCGGACGCCGACGCGTTGCCGGTCTATTCCCGTTTCACGAGGATCTTCCGAATGTTGATTACTCCTGCGTTTGCCCAGGCCGCTGCGGCCGGCGGCGATACCAACAGCATGCTGATGTCGCTGCTTCCGTTCGCGCTGATCTTCGTCATCATGTATTTCCTGATTCTGCGCCCGCAGCAGAAGAAGGTGAGGGATCACGCCGAGCTCGTGAAGAACATCCGCCGCGGCGACACCGTGGTGACGTCAGGCGGGCTTGTCGGCAAAGTCACCAAAGTGGTCGACGACGACCAGATCGAATTCGAAATCTCCGACGGGGTCCGGGTGCGGCAGATGCGGCAGATGATTTCGGGGGTGCGCAGCAAGGGCGAGCCGGCTAAGGAGAAATCCGATACCGCCAAGGAAGACAGCTCAGCCAAGTAGCGCGTTTTCACAAGCGGCGCCCATTCCAGGATCTGACGGGTCAACTCGATGTTGTATTTCACGCGATGGAAGGCGCTCGCAATCATCCTGACGGCGCTGGTGGTGTGCCTATGCGCCGTTCCGAATTTCTTCCCTGAATCTAAGGTCAAGACGTGGCCGACGTGGGCGCAGCGCCATCTGGTGCTGGGCCTCGACCTCCAGGGTGGCTCGTACCTCCTGCTTGAGGTCGATTCCAACTACGTCAAGAAAGACAAGCTCGATCAGGTCCGCGACGACGTTCGCCGGACGTTGCGCGACGCCAAGATCGGATACACCGGCCTTGCGACCAAGGGCGACAGCGTCGAGGTCCGCATCACCAAAGAGGCAGATCAGCCGACGGCACTGACGAAGTTGCGAGAGCTGTCGCAACCGCTGGGCGGTTTGCTCGGCTCCAGCGGCCAGCGCAGCCTTGAGGTCAGCGACGCCGGCGGCAACGTGATCCGCCTGACCGTTCCGCAGGCCGCGATCACCGATCGGGTTCGTCAAACCATCGAGCAGTCGATTCAGATCGTCGAGCGCCGCGTCAACGAACTCGGCACCGTCGAGCCGCTGATCCAGCGCCAGGGCACCGATCGCATCCTGGTGCAGGTTCCCGGACTTGGCGATCCGTCGCGCCTGATTGCCCTGCTGGGCCAGACTGCCAAGATGGATTTCCGGATGGTGGATACGACGGTGCAACCCGAGCAGGCGCTGTCGGGCCAGGTGCCGCCGGATGCGGAAGTGCTGCCCGGGGCAGAGCCGCCGCACACGCCGTATGTCATCAAAAAGCAGGTTCTGGTGTCCGGCGGTGACCTGACCGACGCCCAGCCGGGCTTCGACCAGCGCTCCGGCGAGCCGATCGTCAGCTTCCGGTTCAATACGTCGGGCTCACGCAAATTCGCGCAGGCCACCTCGGAGAATGTCGGGCAACCCTTTGCTATCGTTCTGGATAACAAAGTGATCTCGGCACCGGTGATCCGCGAGCCGATCACCGGCGGCTCCGGCCAGATTTCCGGCAACTTCACGGTACAAGCGGCCAACGACCTGGCGATCCTGCTGCGCGCCGGCGCGTTGCCGGCGCCGCTGACCATCATCGAACAGCGCACGGTCGGTCCCGGCCTCGGTCAGGACTTGATCGAAAAGGGTGAACTGGCGGCCTATGTCGGCTCGATCATGGTCATCGTGTTCATGCTTTTGACCTACCGGTTGTTCGGGGTATTCGCCAACATCGCGGTTGCCATCAACGTAGCGATGATCTTCGGCGTGCTGTCGCTGTTGAATGCCACGCTGACGCTGCCTGGCATCGCCGGCATCGTGTTGACGGTCGGCATCGCCGTCGACTCCAACGTGCTGATCTACGAGCGTATCCGCGAGGAGTTGCGCGGCGGGCGCACCGCGATTTCGGCGATCGATGCCGGATTCAAGCGGGCGCTGTCGACAATTCTGGATTCCAACATCACCACCTTCATCGCCGCCGCGGTGCTGTTCTACATCGGCACCGGTCCGGTGCGCGGCTTCGCCGTGACGCTCGGCATCGGCATTCTCACCACGGTCTTTACCGCGTTTACGCTGACGCGATTGATCGTGGCGGGCTGGGTGCGATGGAAGCGGCCGCAAAGCGTGCCGATTTAGGCATGGTCCTGAAAAGTCGATACCGGTTTTCGGACGAGACCATGCCGTCACAAGAACAGACAGCGATGAACATGATTCAGCGTGGCTGGATCAGTTGCCAGGGAATGCGGAGCCAGTCGTGACACATCTCGTTCTTCTGGGACTGGGCGCCCTCATTGTCGTGCTGACGATCGTCAGTTGCTTCGGCTGGCTGCCGGTGCTGCGGATCGTCCCGGACAACACCCATTTCGACTTCACGCGCTTTCGCCGCATCAGCTTTCCGATTTCGGCCGTGCTGTCGATCATTGCGATCACGCTGTTCTTCACCCACGGGCTGAACTTCGGCATCGATTTCAAGGGTGGCACGCTGCTGGAGGTTCGGGCCAAATCGGGCACCGCCGATATCGCCGCGATGCGTGCAACCCTCGGTGCGCTCGGACTGGGCGATGTCCAGTTGCAGCAGTTCGGCGGACCCGCCGAGGTGCTGATCCGGGTGGCGGAGCAGCCCGGCGGCGACGCCGCCCAGCAGGTGGCGGTACAGAAAGTCCGCGGTGCACTCGGCGATGCCGTCGACTACCGCCGCGTCGAGGTGGTGGGCCCGCGCGTTTCCGGCGAATTGCTCGCTTACGGCATGCTCGGTCTGATGGTCGCGATCTTCGCGATCCTGATCTATCTCTGGTTCCGTTTCGAATGGCAGTTCGCGCTCGGCGCCATGATCGCCAACGTCCACGATATCGTGCTGACCATCGGCTTCATGTCGGTCACGCAGGTCGATTTCGACCTCACCAGCATCGCGGCGTTGTTGACGATTCTCGGCTACTCCCTGAACGATACGGTCGTGATCTATGACCGGATCCGGGAAATGCTGCGGCGTTACAAGAAAATGCCGATGCCGGAACTGCTCAATGAATTGATCAATTCGACGCTGTCGCGCTCGATCATCACCCACGTCACGGTGACGCTGGCGCTGCTGGCGCTGTTGTTGTTCGGCGGCACCGCCATTCACAGCTTCACCGCGGTCATGATGTTCGGCGTGGTGCTGGTCGGCACCTACACCTCGATCTTTATCGCAGCACCGATTCTGATCTATCTCGGCGTCGGAACGCACCGGGACGAGGCGCCCAGCAAGCCACCGAAGAAGTAGCAATGCCGGATCGTTCGGACGCTCCGCATCTTCCGAGATCGGCGCCGATCGAAGCCTACGGCAACGGCGGCTTCGCTTTCGCGGACATGTCGCATCGTGGCTCGTTGCTGTGCCTGCCGGATGCGATCTGGGCCTGGCCGATTGAAAGGCCCGAACAGATCGACAGGGCATCGCTGGAGCGCGTATTCGCCGCCGCCAGCGGCATTGACACCCTGATCGTCGGTACCGGCACCGGCGTCTGGCTTGCGCCACCGGAGCTTCGCGACGCGCTGCGCCGGGTGAGGGTGGTGCTGGACACGATGCAGACCGGCCCTGCGATCCGCACCTACAACATCATGATGGGCGAGCGGCGGCGCGTCGCGGCGGCGCTGATCGCGGTACCATGAGCGACGCCGATACGACCACGGATGCCGCCGGGTTTTGCGCCGAACTGGTCCGCTCTCACGATTTCGCCCGCTACGCTTCCACGCTGTTCGTGCCGCCCGCGCAGCGGCGAGCGCTATTGGCGCTGTACGCTTTCAATGTCGAGATAACCCGTATCCGCGAACAGGTCAGCCAGCCGCTCCCGGGCGAAGTCCGCCTGCAATGGTGGACCGACATGCTTGCGGGGGCTGGTCACGGCGGCATCGAGGGCAATCCGGTCGCGGCCGAATTGTTGCTCGTGGTCCGGAATGCGCGCTTGCCGGTCGAACGGCTGTCGCGCCTGATCGATGAACATCAGTTCGACCTCTATAACGATCCGATGCCGACCATGGCGGCGCTGGAAGGTTATATCGGCGACACCTCATCGGTGCTGTTTTCCCTCGCGGCGCGGATCGCCGGCGAACAATCCGCCGAAATCGAGCATCTCGCGCGTCATGCCGGATTGGCGCAAGGCATGGCGCAGGTGATCGCCGCGCTGCCGCGCGACGCGTTGCGGCGTCAGCTGTTCGTGCCGGCGCAGGTGCTGGCGCAACATGGCTGCGGAACGGAGGAGGTGTTCGCGGGCAAGCAGACACCGAAGCTGCGCGCGGCGCTGGATCAGTTGATCGGCGAAGCGCACGACCATTTGGCGACGGCATTCGCGCTGCTCGCGGATGCACCACCGCAAGTGAGGCCGGTATTTTTGCCGCTGGCGCTGGTGCGCCGCGATCTCGAAGGTATGTCACGGGCCGACAACGATCCGTTCGTGCCCCGGGCTGCATCGCGGCTTGCGACGCTGTGGACCCTGTGGCGCGCGTCGCGGTCGCGAGCATTCAGGGGCCGCTGATAACGCGCGCGTTTTGAACCCGAGAGCACACGCCGCACTGCGACAATGTGGATGCGCCAGGCGAAATGTTCGCGGTTGGCCCCAATTACTGGTCGATGCTAATTTTCTTTGGCAGCGAGATGTCGAACAGGTCTTACTTTTGTTTTATGAGCCCTGCTTGGATTTGAGCATGGGCCGAGAGGGCCATGCAGCCATGTTGAACCTTCTCTAATTCGCTATCGACTATTCTTATTGAGGCGTTGGTCTTTCGCACTACGCGCGATTTTCAATCCACACGACGAACCGGAATTCCCGCCCACGCTTTTTTGCAAAGTCAGTAAAACCATCAGCGGAGATTTGCCATGAAGCTCACGCGTCGCGACCTCACGATCGGCGGTCTGGGCCTGCTTGCTAGCTCTTCGATCCGTACCCCGGGTCACGCCGAGATGAGCGATTTTCTCGGTGTTGGTGCCGGCCTTGAGGACTTCTGGCTCGCCACCGACGCTTATGTTTTCGGCTATCCGCTCGTTACCATGGAGATGACCCGCCGGGTCGTCACCAACGTCGCCCGGCCTGAGGGTACGCGCGCTCCAATGGGCCAGATCATCAAGCTCAGGGAGTATCCGAATTCCTCGTTCCGCGATGTTACGGCGCCGAACGCCGACACCCTCTACACCACGGCTTTCATGGATGTCGGCAAGGAACCCTGGGTGGTCAGCATTCCCGATATGAAGGGCCGCTACGCACTATTCCCGATGCTCGACGGGTGGACCACGGTGTTTGAGGTGCCGGGCAAGCGCACCACCGGTACGGCCGCGCAAACCTACGCGATCACCGGGCCGGGATGGAAGGGAACGCTGCCGGCCGGCGTCAAGGAGTACAAATCTCCGACCAGCATCGTCTGGCTGCTCGGCCGTATCTATTGCACGGGCACGCCCGAAGACTACGCCGCCGTGCATAAGCTGCAGGACGAATTCAAGCTGGTGCCGCTGAGTTCATACGGCAAGCCCTACACGCCGCCGCCCGGCAAGGTGAATTCATCGATCGACATGAAAACCGCAGTGCGCGACCAGGTCAACAAGCTGGACGCGGTCGCCTATTTCAAGCTGCTATGCTCGCTGATGAAGGACAACCCGCCGGTCGCTGAAGACGCTCCGCACATCGCCAAATTCGCCAAGATTGGCATCGTGCCGGGCCAGGACTTCGATGCCAGCAAACTCAACGCGGATTTTGCCAAGCGAATCCCGGAAGTGGCCTTTGACCGGATCATGCTTCAGTACAAGGTCAACAAGGCCATGAAAGCAGAGAACGGTTGGGGCTTCACGACCAAGACCGGCATCTACGGTACTGACTACCTGATGCGGGCGCTGGTTACTGCGATCGGCCTCGGCGCCAACCGACCGCAGGATGCGATCTATCCGGTGTCGAAGGTGGACGGCACCGACAAGACCTACAATGGCGCCAACAAATACGTAATGCGTTTCCCCAAGGGCCAGCTGCCGCCGGCGAAGGGATTCTGGTCGCTGACCATGTATGACAGCAGCTATTTCTTCGTCAGCAATCCGATCAATCGTTATTCGATCAGCGCGCGGCAGGATCTGAAATCAAATCCCGACGGTTCGATCGACCTGTACCTGCAAAAGGACTCGCCGGGCAAAGACAAGGAGTTCGAACTGGCTGCCCGCGCCTGCGGGCGATTTCATCCTGATGCTGCGCCTGTACTGGCCGAGCGAGACCACCCCGTCGCTCATCAACGGTTCGTGGAAACCTCCCGCCGTGAAAAAGGTCGCCTGAGGACAGGTCCGGACGGTGCAGGCGCGTCAACTCGGCGGTACCAGATCAGCCGCTTCGAAATTGAAGCGATCGCGCAGGTTCTTGCGCGACTCCAAGATGCTCTTGAGGAACGCGCGGTCGGTCTCGCTGGTGATCATCGGCTCGATCAGGTCGAGTTGGTTCATCGCCACAAGCTGCAGGACTTCGGTACGTGGCTTTCCGTCGCTGTCGCGTGGCAGCGCGCGCACCACCTGGATATGCTCCGGCGGCTTCGGGCCCTTGGCTGCCGCGAGTTCGTCGCGCAATTGGCCCTCGAGCGCAATTCGATCTGCCTCGACGAAGGCGTAAAGCCCGACGCCAGTGCGCCGGTCGGCAAACGCGACAATCGCGGTATCGCGGACGTCGGGGTTTTTCCTGATCAGGCCGGCCAGCAGCGGCGCATCATTGACCAGCCGCCGGCCGCCGCCTTCGCGGTCGGTAAAGTTGAACATGCCGCGGGTGATCGCGCGATAGACCTTCTTGCCGGTCATCAGCCAGAGGCTGGCGGCGAACGATTTGCGCGTGAGAATCCGGCGTTCACTCGGGGTTAACGCCTGCGGCGCGTAACTGCGCTTGTGCTTGAGCAGATGCCGAAGGTCCTCGTAGGCGGCAATGCGAAACAACCGGCTCCGGGTTTTGAAGCAGGCTGCAAGTTGAAAGTCGGTAACATAGGCGCGGCCGTCGGTGCCGCGCAGCCAGTTCTGTTCCTTGGCAAGATCGTTATGGCAAATGCCGGCACGATGCAGCTTGCGCAGCGCCGCCTTGGCGGAACGGAAATAGGCGATATCGCCGTGCGGCTTGGCGAGATGGAGCGCCACACCGTTGATGAACCCGCGCACCAGCGCCTGCCGGCCAGCCCACAGCAGCTGCGGCCCGACGTGCAGGTCGCGCGCCAGCGCCAATGCTCGGCGCTCGCGTGTGAACAGATGACGCGCCAGGAGATAGGACCACCACGGTACCTGGTCGAGCCGACGCAGCACCGCATCGACATCGCCGTCGCCATCATGAAAGCGGCCACGCTCGACGGTGGAAAACACGTCCCGTTTCAGTAAAACGCCTTCGATCCATCGTGCCGACAGAACGGCGGCATCCTCTTTGGGCAGACTCATCGGACTCACGCGGCCGCTGCGATGTGCAGGCTGTCGGCGATCCACCGATCAAGATCGGCCAGCGCGCGGGCGCTGATCGCCTGCTTCTTCGCAACGGTCTTTTCATTGCCGCGCAGGCGCGCGCCGTCCGGTTTCTTGGTGGGAGGCGCGGCGAGCGGCGGAAACAGCCCGAAATTGATGTTCATCGGCTGGAAGGAGCGCGGACCGGCGTCGATGGTTTCGATATGGCCGCCGGTGATATGTCCAAGCAGCGATCCCAACGCCGTCGTGACCGGCGGCGGCGTCAACGCGCGCGCGCGCGCATCGGCCGCGGCATAAAGGCCGGCCATCAGGCCGACGCTGGCCGACTCCACATAGCCCTCGCATCCCGTCATCTGTCCGGCAAAGCGCAGCCGGGGTTGCGCCCGCAGCCGCAACTGTCCGTCCAGGAGCTTCGGCGAGTTCAGGAAGGTGTTGCGATGCAAGCCGCCGAGCCGGGCGAATTCGGCGTTCTCGAGCCCGGGGATGGTGCGGAAGACGCGCTGCTGTGCGCCATGCTTCAGCTTGGTCTGAAAGCCGACCATGTTGTAGAGCGTGCCGAGCTTGTTGTCCTGGCGCAGCTGAACGATGGCGTAGGCCTTGACGGTAGGGTTGTGCGGATTGGTGAGCCCGACCGGCTTCATGGGGCCGTAGCGCAAGGTTTCATGACCGCGTTCGGCCATCACCTCAACCGGCAGGCAGCCGTCGAAATAGGGCGTGTTGGTTTCCCACTCCTTGAAATCGGTTTTTTCGCCCGCCAGCAGTGCCTCAACGAAGCCGTCATATTGTTCCTTGGTCATTGGGCAGTTGATGTAATCGGCTCCGGTACCGCCCGGACCCATTTTGTCGTAGCGCGACTGAAACCACGCTACCGACATGTCGATCGAATCCTTGTGCACGATCGGGGCAATCGCATCGAAGAAGGCCAGTGCGCTTTCGTCGGTCAATTCGCGAATGGCGTCCGCCAGTGGTGCCGAGGTGAGGGGCCCGGTCGCGACGATGACATTGTCCCAGTCCGCCGGCGGCAGACCGGCGATTTCGGCGCGGCGGATTTCGATCAGCGGATGATCCTGCAGGGCCCTGGTGACGGCGGCCGAGAAGCCGTCACGGTCAACCGCCAATGCGCCGCCGGCCGGCACCTGATTGGCATCGGCGGCACGCATGACCAGCGATCCCAGCCGGCGCATTTCGGCATGCAGCAGCCCTACCGCGTTGTTTGCGGCATCGTCCGAGCGAAATGAATTGGAGCAGACGAGCTCAGCGAGCCCATCCGTGCGATGGGCTTCCGTCATCCGGTGGGGGCGCATCTCGTGCAGAACGACCCGGACGCCGGCCTGCGCAACCTGCCAAGCCGCTTCGGTGCCGGCGAGGCCCGCGCCCACGATGTGTACGGTGTCTGAGGAGGAGTTGATGCCTGTCATCGGGCAGAGTTAGCGCTTTTTGGCTCGCAGTGGAATGCGCGATCCCCAGATACGACAACGCCCGCTGCGTGGCGGGCGTTATCCGTTCGTCGATCGGCTGAACAAATCAGCCGTTATAGTTTCCGGCGGCTACGCGCGGAATGTCCGAGCGATCAAGTCCGATATCGGCCAGTTCGCGATCGCTGAGCTGAGCCAGCTCGCTGACATTGCGCTGATAATTCCGAAACGCCTGGATCATCCGGATGATCGAGAGAAGCATTGTAGTCTCCTAGTAGTTTGATTCAGCTCTTGGTGAAGGCCTCATCGTTGAAATGAATATAGATCGATGAGCCTCCCGTCGGAACTTCTAATGCTGCGGTGCAGCTAATCATAAAATGCATAGCGACGCTAAGGACTGATTAACCAGGGCGGTCTCGCTCGTTGAGGCGAGCCCGGCAGTAGGGGCCCGCCTGCTGGACTCGGCGAAAGCCAGTGAGAATACATAATTACCCCAAGTAATACTGATAGATAGTGCATCAAAGGAGGTGTGGATTGGAGGTAATTGGATCAAGGGCATTCGCCGTCAGGTAGCGCCGCTTAAATGATGTGACGAGCCAAGCCTGCATGCGGAAACCGCATGCTCCACGATAGTATGAATTATAAATCATTCTTGATTGCTGCGATGCACTCTGGCGCTGGTTCGGGCGCACGACGAATCGGCCTCGGAATTCCGGTTGCCTGCAACGGTTCTATCCGCCCGGGTCGACCAAACGGAGAGGTCACTGATTCGCCGGAAGGCTTGAGGTCCGGCGCGGCCGGGGGTCTGCTGGGCTCGCGCGGTTGATGCTCGCCGGCAAGGTGAGTCATCGGCGTGAGTCCTATGGTGGACATGCGATGTGGCGGGCAGGATCGCGGAGCCATCCCGGAGGGATGCCCGCATTCCCCGGTTTCATCGCGATCGCACTTTAACCGGCCGTGGAAGGGCTCACGGTGCGCGTGACAGCTGAGTCGCGAAATAGGCGATGGTCTTGGCGTAGATTTCGCTCTTGTTCCATTGCTGGATTACTTTGAAATTCGGGCTGCCGGGTTCCCACCCTTTGCCACGCTGCCAGCCATAGCCGGCGAGATAGTTGGCCGTCGATGCCAAGACATCTTGCGCGCTGCGCAAGAGGTCGCGGTGGCCATTGCCGTCGAAATCGACCGCGTATTTGATATAGGACGACGGCATGAACTGGGTCTGGCCGATTTCGCCCGCCCAGGCGCCGCGCATTTCGGAAGCGGTAAGGTCGCCGCGATCGATGATGCGTAGCGCATCCAGCAATTCGGCTCGGAATGTATCCGATCGACGGCAATCGTAAGCTAGCGTCGCCAGCGCGCGGATGGTCGGAAACTTGCCGATGTTGACGCCGAAATCCGTTTCCAGCCCCCAGATCGCCACCAGCACCTCGCCGGGCACGCCATAGGCCTGCTCGATCCGCCCCAGCGCCGAACCATATTGTTTCATCATGTTGCTGCCGCGCGTGAGGCGCGGAGGGACCATGCGGCCGGAAAATTCCTCGAAGCTCTGGTTGAAGACGGCTTGCGAACGGTCTCGGGACAACACCGCCTTATCCGGGGTGACGCCGTTCAGGCTCGATGCGAGCGTGGCCTGCGAAATGCCCTTGGCCGCAGCGTCGTTCTTGAAGTCGGCCAGCCACGTCTCAAAGCTACCGGTGTCGCACGATGCCGCAGCCGCCGACGCAGCAGCGGGCACCATCAGCGTGGCGCCGATGGCCAAAGCTCCGAACAATTGACGAGGGTTCAGCAGGGCTCGCACCAGGATCGATTCGCGGTTGAAGCATAATAGCTGAGTAGCGTGAAATGTCTGTGGCAACCGCGGCCAAAAAAAGGCTGGTGCCGCGTCGGCGCAGCAGCCTGTCGCACCCGCCGGTCGGAAGACAACCGGCGGGTGCGATGGCGTTTTCGCGGCTTAGGTGCCGCTCTTGCGCTGCCATGGGAACAACGCCGCGGGGAAATCCGCCGCCGAGCGCCGCTCACGCTGCGGGCGGGGAGCAATGGGATGCGGGTTCGGATCCGGAGCGATCACGGCGCGATAGAGATGCCAGGTGGCATGGCCGAGCAGCGGGATGACGACGGCGAGGCCCAGGAAGAACGGCAGCGAGCCCGCAAACAGCAACACCGCGACGATCAATCCCCACACCGCCATCGGCACCGGGTTCAGCGCGACTGCGCGAAGCGATGTCACGATCGCCTCGCCGGCGCCGGCCTGCCGGTCGAGTATCAGGGGGAAAGACACCACGCTGATGCACAAAGCCACGACCGCGAACAGGAAACCGACGCCGCAACCGGCGATGATCAGCCACCATCCCTGCGGTGTGGTCAGCACCCGGCGGGCAAAGTCTGGAATGTTGGCCGCGGCTTCATAACCGAACGCCGCGACATAGATCGCCTGCGCGGTTGCGACCCAGGTCACGAACAAGGCCAGTAGCAGCACGCCGAGCCCGAGCATGGCGCCGAATGACGGCGATCGCAGCACGTCGACCGCATCCCACGCCGAGGCCGGTTCGCCAAGTTCACGACGGCGACTGAGTTCATAGAGACCGATCGCGGCAAACGGGCCGATCAGTGCAAAGCCTGCCGCGAGGGGAAACAGCAAGGCAAACACCGAGTAGCCCAGCACGGTGCGTGCCAGCACCAATCCCAGCACCGGATAGATGACGCAGAGGATAAGGGCGTGGCTTGGCACGGCCTTGAAATCCTCCCAGCCGAGCCGCAGCGCCCTGCCGAGGTTAATTAATCCGATGGTCCGCACGATGGGGGCTGTCGCGATTTCTGGCGCGGTCTCCCCGAGCGGCGGGACATTGCCTGAGTGTGATGTCGCCATGTCGTTGTCTCCCTAGCGGCAGCGGCCGGATTGTCACGCCGGGTCGGGGCGCGCGGGGCCGTCTGCGGAAACGATCACGATCAGGGCCAGACGCGAAGACAAGGACATTTGGCCAAGTCGCGAACTGAGCCATCAGCGTACGCTCAATCGACCGCGCTGTCGCTCACGCTTCGGTGAATATTTTTCGTTGTCGCAGCGCAAACGCCCAAGCGTGATTTCCGAGTAAGCATCGTTTCCATGTGTCATCGCGCCGCTATTTACCGCTGCTAGCCTGGTTGCGATGCAGCAGTGCCGCATTGGCAACGCCATTGCGGGCGGCTAAGCTCGGGCACGATCAGCCCCGGCGTTGCCGGTCGCCGAGAAAATTGCCGTTCGAGCCTTCACGTAATCTGTCGATTCATTGGGAGCACACGATGAGCATTTTCGGAAACATCATGAGCGCGATCTTCGGCACCAAAGCCAGTGCCACGCCGGCGAGCGCAGGCGCGGCCGCGGGCGGCGCCGCGGCAGGCACGGCCACGACCACGGCATCATCATCATCAGCAGCGGCGGGGGGGCAGGCCGTCGATGTGGCCGCCATCGTCGACAAGGCGGTTGCCGCCAAGAAGGAAAAGCTGGAATGGCGCACGTCGATCGTCGACCTGATGAAGGCGCTCGACATCGATTCCAGCCTGACTGCGCGCAAGGAACTGGCCAAGGAGCTGGGCTACACGGGCGACGCCAATGACTCCGCGAGCATGAACATCTGGCTGCACAAGCAAGTGATGGCGAAGTTGGCGGCCAATGGCGGCAAGCTGCCGCCCGAAATCAAGCACTGAATTTCGCCTTCAGCAGAAGAATTAAGGCCCGCCCCCGCGCGGGCCTTTTTTGTCCCCGTATCCGGACGCCGGACATTGCTTGCCCGGCGTGAAGCGGGGGGCTAGATACGCGGTCGAAATAACAAGCAGCCACAAAGGAAAAGGCCGATGACTACGCTCGATCGCAGGACCATAATCGCCACCGGCGCGCTGGCGCTCGCGGGCGCCGCAACGCAAAGCGGCCGCGCCGAGGCTCAGGCCGGTGCCAAACCCATCTTCGTGGTGCCCGCGATAACGATCCCGATTGTCGGCAGTTCTGACGTGTTTCCGGTCCGCCGCATCTACTGCATCGGGCGCAATTATGCCGCCCATGCCATCGAGCGCGGCTCCGACCCGACCCGCGAACCGCCGTTCTTTTTCCAGAAGCCTACCGATGCGATCCAAAACGTTGCGATCGGCGAGGTCGCGGATCATCCGTATCCCTCGCTGACCAAGAACTACCATCACGAGGTCGAATTGGTCGCGATGCTGAAATCGGGCGGCACCAACATTGCGCCCGAACAGGCGCTGGAGCATGTCTACGGCTATGCGCTCGGGCTTGATATGACGCGGCGCGACCTGCAGAACGGCATGTCCGCCGAAAAGAAGCCCTGGGAGATCGGCAAGAGCTTCGACCACGCCGCCGTGCTCGGGCCGATCCATCCGGTCGCCAAGGTCGGCCACCTCACCAAGGGCGCGATCTCGCTCGCCGTCAACGGCAAGGTACGGCAGGATTCCAACCTCGACCGGATGACCTGGTCGGTCGCCGAGCAGATCTCGAAACTATCCGAGGCATTCGAGCTCAAGGCCGGCGACATCATCTATTCCGGCACGCCGGAGAATGTCGGCCCGGTCGTGAAGGGCGACGTGCTGCTGTGCAAGCTCGAGGGCCTGCCGGACATGTCGATCCGGATCGTTTGAGCGGTCTGTGTCATTCCGGGGCGCGCGCTAGCGCGAACCCGGAATCTCGTGCCTGACCAACTCTGGATTCTCCGATGTGCAACTGCACATCGTAGTTCGACGCTCGCGTCGCCCCGGAATGACTGTCGGTGTTATGTTCGCCCCACCAGGTCGGCAAACTCTGGATGCTTGTCCAGATAATCGACCACGAACCCGCAGCCGGCGACCACCTTTTGCCCGTCGGCGCGGATCATCTCCAACGCGCCCCGCACCAGTTCTGAGGCGATGCCGCGCCCGCGCAGTGCGGGCGGCGTCTCGGTGTGGGTGATGACGATGGTGCCCGGCAACAAGCGATAATTCGCAAACGCCACCTTCCCCTCGACGTCGAGCTCAAACCGGCGTTGGGATTTGTTGTCGCGGACTTGGTTCATGCGAAACTCACCTGCGTAGGTCCTGATAGTCAGGATGTTTGTCGAGGAAGGCCTTCACGAACGGGCATTCCGCGGTCACCTTCAAGCCATCGGCCCGCACTAGGTCCAGCGCGCCCGCGATCAGCTTCGAGCCGATCCCCTTGCCGCCGAGTTCGGCCGGTACTTCGGTGTGCACAAAGGTGACGACACCATCGACAACCTCGTAATAACTTGCCGCGATATGGCCGTCGACGCTCAGTTCGTAACGTTGCTTGGCCTTGTTATCGGTGACTTCGCTCATTTGATACATCCGCTTGGGTCAGCTCAACAGATTCAATCAGCCTATCATGGGCCGACGACAGCTTGTCGCTCGTGACGCCATTAACAAGCGCGCCGCTTTCTGGTTCAATTTCGTGAGCATGGTTGGCCGGGTGCTGCTGGCGGCGGGCATATGGTGGGAAGCAAATGAGGATCAAATGACCGGGACTGCGACCACGACGACGCCGCGCGGCGGGGTGACTCGGATGTCGCGCCGGGTGATGAACCTGGCGCATCTGCTCACCCAGAACGCCCGCCGGCACGGCGATCGCGTCGGCTTCATCTGGGGCGAGCGATCCTGGACCTGGCGCGAGATCGACGCGCTGGTCTCGGCGCTGGCGGCGGCGCTATCCGCCCGCGGCATCGTCAAGGGCGACCGCATCCTGGTCCATTCCAAGAATGGCGACGAGATGTTCTGGTCGATGTTCGCCGCGTTCCGGCTCGGCGCGGTCTGGGTGCCGACTAATTTCCGGCTGCTGCCGGATGAGGTCGCCTACCTTGCCACTGCTTCCGGCGCCAAAGCGTTCCTGTGTCACGGCGACTTTCCCGAGCACGCCGCTGCGGTCTCCAGTCCCGCGCTCGAGTTCACCTGGCGGATCGGCGAGGGGCCCTTTGGCGAGCAATCGGTCGGCGCGGCGATCAAGGCGCATGCCGGCGCCAAGGTCGAAAATACCGCAGTCGAATACGACGATCCCTGCTGGTTTTTCTTCACCTCCGGCACCACCGGGCGCTCCAAGGCCGCGGTGCTGACCCATGGCCAGATGGCCTTCGTGGTGACCAACCATCTCTGCGACCTCATGCCGGGCACCACCGAGCAGGACGCTTCGCTGGTGGTGGCGCCGCTATCGCATGGCGCGGGCATCCATCAACTGGTGCAGACGGCCCGCGGCGTGCCGACCATCCTGCTGCCGTCCGAGCGTTTCGATATTGACGAAGCCTTCCGCTTGATCGAACGGCACCGCGTCAGCAACATCTTCACGGTGCCGACCATCCTGAAGATGATGGTCGAGCATCCCGCTGCCGATCGCTACGACCACTCGTCGCTGCGCTATATCATCTATGCCGGCGCGCCGATGTATCGCGAGGACCAGAAGGCGGCGCTGAAAAAACTCGGCGGCGTGCTGGTGCAGTATTTCGGCCTTGGCGAGGTCACCGGCAACATCACGGTGCTGCCGCCGGCATTGCATGATCCCGAGGACGGGCCGCATGCGCGCATCGGCACCTGCGGCTTCGAGCGCACTGGCATGGAGGTCTCGATCCAGGGCGATGACGGCCGCGAACTGGCGCCGTTTGAGACCGGCGAAATCTGCGTCATCGGTCCGGCCGTGTTCGCCGGCTATTACGACAACCCCGAGGCCAACGCCAAGGCCTTCCGCGACGGATGGTTTCGCACCGGCGATCTCGGCCACATGGATGAGGAGGGGTTTGTCTACATCACCGGCCGCGCCTCCGACATGTACATATCGGGCGGATCCAACATCTACCCGCGCGAGGTCGAGGAGAAGATATTGACCCATCCCGCGATCGGCGAGGTCGCGGTGCTCGGCGTGCCCGATCCGGTCTGGGGCGAGGTGGGCATCGCCGTCTGCGTGGCGCGGGAAGGCGCAGACCCGGTCAGTGAGGCCGACATGGCCGGCTTCCTGGCGCCGAAGGTCGCGCGCTACAAGATGCCGAAGCGCTTCTTCTTCTGGGACGCGTTGCCGAAGTCCGGCTACGGCAAGGTGCCGAAGCGCCTGGTTCGCGACGAATTGGAAGCGCGCGGGCTGCTCGACATCATCTCGAAGCCGGCGGACTGACGATGCGGCGGGTCAAGCAGCCCGGCCCCGCGGCGCCCGCGCGCATCCAATGGGTGGAAGCCCGCGGCCGCGCGTTCACTTTCACGCTCCAAGCGGGCCTGCCGCTGCTGGAGGCCGCGCGCCGCGGCTTTGCAGCGGAAGGCTTTGCCGGCGGCACGCTGCGTGCCACAGGCGGCGCGCTCGGCCCGTTTGCTTATGTGATGCCGGCGCTGGCCAAGACCGCAGAGCATGCCGCCTTCTACAGCGACATCTTCCGCCCGGCCGGAGTCACGCGTCTGAAGATGGCAACGATGACGCTCGGGCAACGCGACCACGCGCCGTTCTTTCATTGCCATGGCTTGTGGAGCGAAGCCGACGGCCGCGTCAATGGCGGTCACGTCCTGCCCGAGGAGGCCGTTATCGCCGAACCCTTCGCGGTGGAGGCGTTCGGCCTCGATGGCGCGGCGTTCGTGTCGGAGCCGGACCCTGAGACCAATTTCCGGCTGTTCGGACCGGTTGCCCGCGCAGCGACTGGCGCTGACACCGCGAGCCGCGCCTTTGCGCTGCGGCTGCGACCGAACCAGGATTTTGCCGGCGCGCTGGAGGCCTTTTGCCGTGAGCGCGGAATCGCGCGCGCCCGAATTCGCGGTGGCGTCGGCAGCACCATCGGCGCGCGCTTCGCGGACGGGCAGATCGTCGAGCCGTTCGCAACCGAACTTGCGATCAACTCGGGCGAAGTGGCGCCGGGCGAGGGCGGCACGCTGGAAGCCGCCATCGACATCGCGCTGGTCGACTACACCGGCGGCCTCGCCGAGGGACGGCTGACGCGCGGCGACAACCCGGTGCTGATGACGATGGAGCTGGTGCTCGAAGTGTTGTGAGCGGAGCGCGACGGC
>CAWCXD010000003.1:0-724367 GCA_963799475.1 uncultured Alphaproteobacteria bacterium
CGCCAAGGATGGCATGTCGCCCAGGAAACATGAGCGATACAGGTAGATCAAGACCATCGATCATGGTTCCAGCCTGCGGCTCAAGACAATCAACTGATGTCGAAGCACTGCATTCTCAAGCCGCAACTCGGCTTGAGTGGCGAGGCTAGGACGGCCGGAACGAAACAAAACTGCCCGCTCATTCGGCCAGCTCAGGCGATTCCATCAGTTCATCAACTCGGATAAGTTGGTACACACGACAGCGACGGCGTTACCGTAGCCTTGGATCGATAACATCACGCCGCCGTCGCCGCCTCTTGAAGGAAAAAGCTATGGACCATTCGCCAAGCCGCCTGTCGCCCGATCCGGCACAGCTCTCCGCCACGACAGCAGCTGAACTCATACGCACGAAGCAGCTCTCCTGTGAGGAACTCGCGCGGGCCTGCCTCGCCCGCATCTCGGCACGCGACGGGATGGTCAAAGCGTGGCTCTCAATGGACCCCGACTATGTCATTCGCCGGGCCCGCGAACTCGACAAGCTGCCGCCAACTGGACCGTTGCACGGGTTGCCCTTCGGCGTGAAGGACGTCATCGACACGGCCGACTATCCAACGACGCAGAACTCCCCCATTTACGACCAGCTCAAGGTCGGTCGGGACGCTGCCTGCGTTGCCGTGGTGCGCGGGTCGGGCGCGTTGATCCTGGGCAAGACGGACACGGTCGAATTCGCCTCATCCGGACGCAAGGCGCTGTCCGCAAATCCCTTTAATGCTGCGCATACGCCAGGCGGCTCCTCCTCGGGCTCCGGTGCGGCTGTGGGCGATTACCACGTGCCGTTAGCGTTTGGCACGCAAACCGGCGGCTCCCATATCCGCCCAGCGTCGTTCAATGGCATCTACGGCCTGAAACCCACCTGGAGCCGGGTCAGCCGCGAAGGTATTCGCATGTCTTCCATTTCGTTGGACACGGTCGGCTGGTATGGCCGCAGCGTGGATGACTTGGTCTTGGTAGCGAAGGCATTTCGAATTCCGGAGGACCCGGCGTCTATCGCGGTGCGCGGCCTGCGTGTCGGACTATGCCGTAGCCCCGTCTGGCACGCCATCGAACCCGCCGGCGTCACCGCGCTAGAGGGCGCGTCCGCCAGGCTGACCGCAGCCGGCGCCATCGTGGAGGACCTGGTGCTGCCCGACCCGTTCGACCGCTTGCACGCTGCCCAAGCTGCGATCATGGCTGCCGAGGGCGCCGCATCGTTCCTGCCGGAATACGTCACTGCCTACGACAAGCTCGCGCCCCTGTTGCGAGAGCGGGTGGAGAATGTGGGCGGCCCTACGCCGCAACAATGGCTGGAAGCCTACGCGCTGGCCGAGTCCTGCCGCGTACAATTCGATGCGCTGTTCGGCGTCGGGCTGGATGTTGTGTTGACCCCGAGTTCGCCCGGTGAGGCGCCGCTGGGACTGCACACCACAGGGGACACCATCTTCAATTCAATGTGGACGCTGCTGCACGGACCCAACGTCGGCATTCCGGCAGGCCGCGGGCCCAAGAACCTGCCTGTCGGCGTCACTCTGGTTGGCCCACGAATGTCCGATTCGCGGCTGCTCAGCATCGCCAAGGCCTTGGCGTCGGTGATCGATACTGACGAACCGGCCCGGCTGCACGAACTCTGGGGCTGACGATCGCTATGATCACCCCCCGCCGCGCCAAGCAAAAGGGCCCGCCCGCCGAGAAGGTCACAGGCACTCAAAGCATCCAGAGGGCGATCGACATTCTCCATGAAATCGCGTCATGCGCTGATACTGAGGGTCTGCGTCTGTCCGATCTATGCACACGAACCGGGCTCGAACGGCCGACGGCCTATCGCATCCTGACATGTCTGGAGGACAACCAGATGCTGATTCGCGCTCCCCAGTCGCGATCCTATCAGTTGGGGCCTTCCATCTTTCATCTCGGCCTCGCGGCGACCCAGAATAACAGCCTCAGCAATACCTGCGCCTTCGCGCTGGACTCCCTGGCGGCGGAGACGGGGAATACCGTGTTCCTTACTGTTCGCAACGGCAACGACTGCGTGACAATCGACCGACGCGTCGGGACGTTTCCGATCCAGGCGCTTACTCTCGCTGTCGGCGCGCGCCGTCCCCTTGGGATCGGCGCCGGCAGTCTGGCCATTCTGTCGGCGTTGCCCGACGCCGAGGCGAAGGCCCTCATCGCCGAAAATGCGGCGCGCTTCGGCCCCTATACGGATCTCGATGGTGAGGGACTCAACGCTCTCGTGAAGCAGGGCCGCAGCAAGGGCTATGTGGTGAATGTCGGCCATGTCACTGCTGAAGTCACTGCACTCGGCATGCCCATCCGCAACCGCTTCGGCGCTCCCATCGGCGCCATCAGCCTGGCCGCCATTCGAAGCCGGATGACAGCCGAACAGATCGCAATCTGCGTGCAGCTAATGAGTGAACAGATTCGGCAGTTGGAGAACATCATCAGCGGCGACGGCATGAACCCCGCCGCGCTGAGGGGCCAGAGCGCTACCGCAGGCGATCGTGGGCCGTCTCCTTCAGCATCAAGACCGCCACCAGCGAGAAAACGGCCGACGCCACCACGAAGAACGCGACCGAAGTAGGTGCGCCGGTGGTTGCGACCAACCAGGTGGCAATGAACGGCGCGAACCCGCCGAACAAACCCGTCGATGCGTTGAAGGATGTTGAAAGCCCCATCAGCCGGGTTTTGGTCGGAAACATTTCGACCAAAGTGGCGGGCATGGTGCCCAGAAACAGACCCGTCAACATGCCGGCCACAACCTGGACCGCCATGACCGTGGCAAAGGACGCGCCGTGCACCACGATGTAGAAGAGCGGATAAGCCAGCACGATAACTCCGACGCAACTCGCGATCATTGGCGGCTTACGCCCGATCCGATCCGATACGGCCCCCGACAGCAGACCTACCGGTATGATCGTCGCGATGGCGAACGCGGTTGACCACAGCGCCTGGCTTACGCTCAAGCCGGCAAATTTCTGCGTAAAGATCGGGAAATAGCCAAGAATCACATAGGTCAATGCCGCCTGCATCGCCGCGAAGCAAAACGCGTGACCCATGGTTCGCAGAATCCCAGGCGTAGTCTCGACTTCCGAGTGCGCCCGCGCTTCGACGAACACCGGCGACTCGTCGATTTTCCTGCGGATGACGAGGCCGAGCGGCCCAATCAAGGCGCCTATGATAAACGGCACCCGCCATCCCCAATCTATCATGGTTTCGGGGCTTAGGCTGCTGCTGAGCGCGGCGGCAACGGCTGAGCCCAATGCGAGGCCGACATAGATAGTGACAACATGAATGCCGCCGTAGAAACCGCGTTTTCCAGGGGGCGCCCATTCGACGATGAACGTCGCTCCTCCGCCCCACTCTCCCCCCGCGGAAAAGCCTTGAAGCAAGCGCGCCAAGGTCAGCAGGATCGGGGCAGCGATGCCGATCTGCGCGTGGGTCGGAATCACGCCAATGAGGCCTGTTCCTACCGACATGAGGAGGACCGTAAACAGCAGTGCCATCTCTGGCCTTTTGCGTCCGACTGCCGGTACGATCAGCTGGAAGGGTGAACAAATTCAGGCCACTTCCGTTGAGATGATCGTTGCTTCCGGCTTGGCGCATTGCCCTGAAGGCCGCCGGATCTTTCCTGGCCTCACCGTACGGGAAAATCTTCTCACCGGCACAGCATCTCGTCGGTTCAGGAAGGCAGAGGTTGAGGATGACCTCGCGCAAGTCTTCGAATTGTTCCCACGACTGAAGGAGCGAATCAAGCAAGGCGGGTGGTCGCTCTCGGGCGGCGAGCAACAGATGCTGGCCATCGGTCGCGCGCTGATGAGCCGACCAAGTCTTCTGATGCTCGACGAACCATCGCTCGGCCTTGCTCCCATCGTGATCGAGCAGGTGTTCGACAAAATTTTAGAGCTCAACAAGCGCGCCGGCCTAGGCGTGCTGCTTGTCGAACAGAACTCCGCGATGGCGTTGGAAATCGCCAGTCGTGGTTTCGTACTTGAAACAGGAATCATCACGCTTTCCGGGCCAGCAGATTCACTGGCAACCGATCCACGGGTTCGCGAAGCGTATCTCGGAGGCTAAGCCGGCCAGCCATATGCCTCTAGGCCAAAAAAGGGCGAAGGCGGCCACAGGAAGTGTGTCGCTCCCATGCGGGCCTTTACTTATGATCCAGCATTCGGCGACGTCATCAAGTCCGCTTAGTTTTTGATATACACAAGTGGCGCTCGCGGTTCTGGCCTATAATCTGACGCGGGTCATCAACGTCGTCGGGATCAAGCCGCTGATCGCTGCGATCGCAACCTGAAACAACCTCCAGGCCGCACGCGAAGGATTTTATGGAGCGCCACGCTCGCCTTACCCGATTCGTTAAACCGTCGGCTGCAGGCGCCATCCGCCTTAGCGACGCATCGACGGAGGCGCCTTTAAAACCTCCCTCCATGAATAGGTTCATTCCAACTTCAAGCGTGCGCGCCGCGCTTCTTCTCGGTCGGCGACCGATTGATCGCAGATCTTCGATTGCCCTATCCTATCATTCCCCTTGCAAGTTTTGAAGTTCCGACGTATATAAACGAAACGGTATCGTTTCTTTAAAGTGAACCAATAATGGCGCAGCCTAAGGGTTCGCGATTGGCGACGGCCTGGGCTCCCCCGAGCCTCCCGACCGGATGTCGTGGGGCGGCTGGCCCGCGGGAATAGCTCTTGCCCGCGGCCGGTCGCTCGCAAACTGTAATATGGGTAGGTGTGCGTTCGAAGGACGGTAATGGAGATTTGACGATGCGCAATCCGTCAATGTCCGATCAGAGATCGCTATACAAGGCAGCCATTCTTGCTTTCGGCCTTGGGATTTTGGCTGTACCGCTGGTGCTCCTCGCCCTTATCTTTTTCTGACTAGCGAATTTCGATAACGAAAACCTATGGTCAAGAATGATGAACATTGACCTTATCCTGTATGAGGAGTGCAACGTCACCAAGGCCTCGGCTCGTCTTTCCTTATGCAGCGGGCCGTCAGTCGTACGCTGGCGCGGCTCAGGGATATGTTGGATGATCCTTTGCGCGCGAATTCGCTCGGTCCTGGATCCAACAGAGCGAGCACACGGCTTTAGTCGGCATTACGAGTTCAAGTCGGCCATCGCGCGGGGTCGGAAAGTGCCAGAGCCAGCGTGACGGTGCTTGTTGGTATCCAGGCCCGTCATCGCGTCCCGACCAGCGCGATGGGGAAGGCGAGAACGCCTGCCGGGGTGCGATGGATCTGGAGCGGTAACGCCGTCTACCGCCTAGGCCCGATGGCCTGCGCGACTCCCGCGGCCGTCATGATGTGGAAAGACCTTCTCCAATATACCCGATGCGTTTCCTCGTCGCTGTCCGAGCAGCAGTCGCCGACGACCAGCATTAGTCGGCGGCATGACGCAGGGTCAATGAGTACGACGCCGCTGGTGGCTCCCCGTCAGAATCAGGGTCTCGATGCCGTTGGCGCGCAGCATCAGGTCGAGATCTGTCCCAGCGAAGGCGCTCACCCGATGCTTTGGTGACGACGATTTCTCCGCCAGCGGCGCGATGGCCGGATGGATCTTCGCATTTTCGTCGCCCGCGGGGAGTCGTGAATAGAGCAGGTTCAAACCCCACATGAGAAAAGACAGCCTGCGGCGACGGAATTCGATATCGAAATGCAGCAAGAAATCAATCGACGGCTGCACCCGTGATCCGCCAGCCATCGAGAGCGATCCTTCCGGCGGGATCGCTCCGCGCCGATTGGCCCACGTCAGAATCGCGTCGGCAAGTCTTGTGCGAACTGCGATGCCTGATCAATCTCGCCAAGATTACAGATCAGGCCAACGAGCGTATCAACTATCGAAAACGTCTTAAAACGCGCATAGACTTGATAGGCATAGCTTGCCTCCTTAGCGGCCAGCATATTTGCCGCTTCTTGCAGCTCTTCTGTGCGGCCGGCTTCCTCCGTTGAAGGAATCCGCTCCGTCACAATATTAACGAAGCCGGCGAGTTCGGGGTAAGCCGCCTTTAAAACCGCGCGCATCCGCTCGGTCGTCTCATTGAACTGCTGGACGCGGGCAAGCTCGTGATAGATCGGCGCCCGCAACGGAATTTCAAAAATCGCCCCTTCCAGGGTCCGTATGAAGCTGGGGACGTCGCCGCCCGGTGGAGGTGACGATCGTTCCGGGTCCGGTTCGATAAAGACGAGGGCCGGTCGACGTCACGATAGGCCGGCCGTTCTCGCACCATGTTCAGGACAACCGAGAACGGTTTATTGTTGACAGTTCCGCCGTCCAGAAATGACGTGATTTCGGGATCAACACCTGCGCGGATGTGTTCCTTGAAATTGGACGCGATAAATTTCTGCCGATCCGGCCAATCTAACCCCCGCTGTGCAAGCAACCTTTCCAGGTTCGAGAGTTGGACCGGAGGAAATGCACCTGGAAAGCTTGATGTCGCGCGGGCAGCGAGTGCCAGACCAAGCACATTGCTGTCGGCCAGGCCGGAGGTTTCGCTTTCATCCGACCACTTGCGGTACTTGAAAGTCCAGAAGAGCCCGTGCTCTCGCTCCGCGATCACGGACGGCGTGTTGATCTTCACATCGCGAGGATATCCAAAAACAATCCGTGATCGAGACGGCAAGATCAAGCTCATGGCCCGGAGGAAGCAGAGACGATGGCTTGTCGCCGCGGGCACGCATGGCGCTCAGCCCGTCGAGCAGCAATTCGAGAAACCTGTTCCCGTCAAAGGGCGGCTCGAACCAGCGCGAGCGAAACAACATCGACAGACTTTTTTGAATTTCCCGATCGACCGCCGGCCCAAGGCGGCGCATACGAAATAATAACCAAAGAATTGGGCGAAGGAACCATTTGCTCCACGGCCGCGTCGCTGCGACGAACCGAGCAATCGAAGAAGGTCTGCTTCATCCAGCCACAAGTCGCAAAGGTGATCGATGGAGAGTAGTATGCGAGTGGCCAAAACAATGCCGCTGATGCCGCCGGCCGAGGCGCTGGCTATGCTGTCGACGATGACCCGCAGACTAAGGGTCCGCCCTATTGATCACAGGAGTGTAAAACAGACATCCTCGGTAATCGTGAGGTCGCCCGTCACCGCCATTTTTGGCTTCATAACTTTGGTGTACTCGCTGCTCCGATTGCGGGATCGAATGATATGCCTTTGACGCTCGCGAAAGCTTCAGGATTTCTTTGATTACGCCATGCATATAGAGCACGAGCGACGCGCCGCCATAGCACACTAAAGCGAGCCTCAGTTCTTTTCCTTCATGCGGCAATTCCCTGCTCGACGTCGCGAATCGGTCCGAATGGAGGCCCACGTAGCGTCGATAGCAATTTGAAGGATCAATCTTGCTTGCTCGCCTCGCGGAAACCCAGCTGGCTCCAGAGGGTCGGATTTCTGGAACGGCGCACCGGCTGCATTTGTAACAAGTCAAAGACCGCTTTGTTCTATCGATCGTTCGCTATTGCCCATGGCTGACCAGCACGTCGCGGCAGGCAGCAGAAAGCTTTGGACGATTTTCCTTCAGGCAGGCCAGAATGGTGAAGTCGCCTTGGTCCATCAGCTTGCGGCAGAAACGCTGCACGTCGCGGGTGCATGCCTGTTGCTCCTGGTCCGTCCCGCTGCGCGCGAGGACGGCGGTCGAAGCGTGCACAGACAGAAGGACGACTGCCAAATAGAACTTATGCATCTGTTGCCTCCCACGGACTTCAGACAACTCAGCCACCTTTCGTGCCCAGTCTCATTTATCACCGGCAGAAGGCCAACCCATATAAACGATAGCGTATCGTTTTGTTTTTGGCAAAAGGCGTTTTTATGGGGATGATTCGAAAGTCGCCCGATAAGCATCCCCGCGGCAGGCTTGCAGCCACGCTCAGGGGTCATAACCTTGTGGTTGGAAGCTAGCCCAGATTGAAGCAGCGCGTCTTGCCACGGATCGCAAAAGGCAAAGAATAATGCTGTTGAGCCGAGCGGCATGCCGGTCCGCCGCCGGTCCAGATATCTGGAAGCGTCCCCACGCCATGCGGACGCGTACTGACGACGAGGTTATCGTTATCGCCAAACCCCAATCACTGTTGGATCGCGGTCGGCGTCGGACGTGGCTACGGATCATTTCGGACCGGATTACCAACACCGTCCGCGGATGCGAGCTTTTGGTCCCACCAACCTCCACCCATGGCCACCAAGAGCTGGACCGTGTCTTGGTAGCGTTGCGCCTCCGCGCGAACATAGCCGAGCTGCGCCTGTTGATATTGCCGCTGGGCATCGAGGAGACCGATAATACCCGAACCGCCACTGCCATAGTTGACGCGTTGCAGACGCACGGCCTCCGAGGCCATGGACAGCGCGTGCCTTTGAGCAGCCAAGAGATTCGTATCATGCGTCAGTGCCTGCAGAATGTCCGCGACTTGCCCAAACGCTTGCAAGACCGTCTGTTGGTACTCAGCCGCGGATTCTTTAAAGGCAGCAAGGGCTGCGCGACGTTCTGCCTCTCGCATGCCACCGTCGAAGATCGGTTGAGTAAGTCCCGCGGCAATGCTCCAGACGAGACCGGCGGGGCTGAACAGAGCGCCTCCGTTCAATGACGAAGCGGTGACGCCAGCCGAAAGCGTTATGGAAGGATAGAGTTGCGCCGTTGCGATTCCGATCTGTGCACTCGCAGCATGGAGCTGCGCCTCAGCCGCCTGAATATCGGGGCGCTGATGGACAAGCTCCGACGGAATGCTGACAGGTAGACGATGTGGCAATGTGAGGGCTGCCAAGTCAAAATCCGGCGGCGACCAATTGCCAGGCGCACGACCGATCAGAACCGCCAGCGCATGCCTGGCCACGCTCAATTGCTGCTCAAGTCCCGGCTTCAATGTCTCATCCGCCGCAAGCTGGCTTTCGGCAACAATCACGTCGCTATCGGGAACGGTTCCGGCCTGGCGCTGCCTGCGGACGAGCTCCACATTTTGGCGATCGATAGCAAGGATATCGTTAAGGGCCTTCAGTTGCGAGCGCACCGCGGCGGCCTGAAGCGCCAAGGAAACCGTGTTGCCGGTCAGGGTCAAATAGGCCGCGTCGAGTTGGTCGCTCTGATATTCGGCCAGCGCGGCCTGCTGCTCGATCCGGCGGTGCGTTTGACCAAATAGATCGGGCGTGTAGCTGGCGGTTGGACCGACCTGAAACAGATTGAAGCTCGGTGGCAGCGGAAAAGCGTTGGGCGTCAGCCCGAACGTGGTGGCGCTTTGTTTCTCTTCCGCTACGCCGGCGTTAAGCCCTATTTGGGGATAGAGCGCGCTGGCGGCGACCGCGACCGCCTCCCGCGCCTGTTCCAATTTTGCTTTTACGCTTTCAAGCGTGTAGCTGCCTGCGATCGCCTCTTTTATCAAAACGTTGAGGTCCGACGATCGAAAGAGTGTCCACCAATCGGCCGCCACCCTTCCACCGAGCGCAATCGCCTGCGCTGGCGCCCCCTTTGTGGCATCGCGCCCAGGCATCATCGTCTCGCCTGGTGAGGTATAGCGCGTGACCGATGGAGGCTTTGGCACCTCAAAATCGGGGCCGACCGTGCAACCGGCGACTCCCATGCTAAGCACGGCCGCGACGATCCGCACACCCGAACGCGATACATTACGAAACAATACCTCAAACAGTGTGATCGACATCGTCATTCCATAACGTGCATGGAATCGGCGGCAGCGCTGCGCGGCGGCTTCTTGAAGATGATGAGAAGTGGGATCGCAGCGAGCGTCGCGATCATCAAGAGCTTGTAGTCATCCATGTAAGCAATAATCCGGGCCTGTTGATTCACCACTGCGTCGAGTGCGGCGCGTCCAGCGGCGCTAACTGGGTCCCAGAACTGCGTAATCGTGAGGTCCTCGAACGCCCGATTGACTGACGTGACGCTCCGCGCGATTTCGGCGTGGTTTACCTGCGTATTCCTCGTCAGTAGGCTGTTCACCACGGAAATGCCGATGCTGGAGCCAATATTGCGCGACAAGCTATAAAGGCCGGCGCCCTCCGTCCGACGCTCGGGCGCCAGCGTCGATAAAGTCACCACGCTCAACGGCACGAAGAGAAAGCCAAGGCCAATACCCTGGATTATCCCGACGACGACAATCGTCTTCTGCGACACATCCGGCGTCCAGCTGGTCATCACATAGAATGACCAGGCCGTGAGCCCGAGGCCCAGGGCCAAAAGAAGTCGCGTGTCGACACGACCAATCAGCCTTCCAACAATCAGCATGGAGCCCATGGTGCCGATGCCCCGAGGTCCCAGTACCAGACCCGCGCTGACGATCGGGTAGTTCATGAGATTCTGCAGGTAAGGAGGCTGCAGTGCCAGCGAGGCGTAGTACGTGAGACCGACAATCGCGATGAACAGAACTCCAGCGGTAAAGTTGCGATCACGGAACAGAGAGAGCCTTACAAAGGGCTCGCGCGCGGTGAAGGTATGGACGAGGAACAAGTAGAACGCCGAGGCAGCTATGATAGCCTCGGCAACTATCTCACTAGAACTGAACCAATCGAGCTCTTCGCCACGGTCCAGCAAAACCTGCATGGCCGCAATTGCCAGGCTCAAGGTACCAAACCCGAACCAATCCAGCTTTGCTGTCGCGTTCCGTGCTGTGTCAGACAGAAAAGTCATCATTCCGAAAAAGGCAAGGATGCCGACGGGCACGTTAATGTAGAAGACATATCGCCAACTAAACGCTTGGGTCAGCCAGCCGCCGAGTACCGGCCCGAGAACCGGGCCGGCCATCACCGCAACCCCCCATATCGCCATCGCGGATCCTTGCCGCTCCTTCGGATTGATGTTCATCAGTACGGTTTGCGAGAGCGGGACGAGCGCCGCGCCGAACAAGCCTTGCAGAACCCGGAACAGCACAATCTGCACCAAGGACTGCGCCATGCCGCACAGGACCGAGGAAACAGTGAAGCCAGCGATCGAAACCAGGAAAAGACGCTTCAGCCCGAACCGGCTTGTGAGGTAGCCAGTCGGTGGCGTCATGATCGCGGCCGCAACTATGTATGAGGTCAGCACCCAGGCGATCTCGTCCTGACTCGCCGAAACACTGCCTTGCATATAGGGAAGCGCAACATTGGCGATGGTGGTGTCGAGCGCCTGCATGAGAGTGGCGAGAATTACGCAGATGGTGATCGCCATCCGGGTATGTTTGGGCAGTTCATTTGCCGCCGACATCACGGCCCCTGCCGATCATGACCGAACACCGCGGTCAGGAAGTGTGGCAGGCCACGGCTATGCCCGGTATCGACGTCGACCTCAACGCTCATTCCAGGACGCAACGGCGGTAAGCTCTTGTCATTTGTGTCGATCCGCACGCGCACCGGGATGCGCTGAACGACCTTTACCCAGTTGCCGCTGGTGTTCTGTGCAGGCAGAAGCGAGAATTCTTGCGCGGCCGCCGGACTGATGCTCTCTACCTTCCCGCTCCACTGCGTGTCGGGATAGGTATCCACCGTCACCGAGGCTGATTGTCCTGTCCGAACATATGTCAACTCGGTCTCTTTGGGATTGGCGACAACCCACACACGATCCGCGGCGACCAGATAGAAGGCCGTTGCTGATGCCTGGAGATATTTGCCGGGTGCAATCGCAGGGACGTTCGTCACGATGCCGGCGAAAGGTGCCTTGACAACGGTGTGCGCGAGTTGCCGCGCCGCTTCATCCCGCTGCGCCACGGCGTCGAGGTAGCGAGGCTTTTTCTCCACCTCGCCGGTGGGGTCGTCGTCAAGATTGGCGGCAATGGCGCCAAGTTGCTGCGTCAGGGAGACGAGCTTCTGCTGCGCATTCTGCAGGCTTCGGCGAGCGGTGTCGAAGGTCGATTGCGATGCGACGTGCGCGGCCAAAAGATCCTGCTGACGATGGAATTCGGTGTCGAAATAACTGATGTCGTTCTGCGCCTGCTCGATCTGAGACTGCATGTCCCGGTAATTGGCCTTGAGTGCATTCAACGCATTTCGGACCGTACCGATCTGTGCCTCAGCGCGCGCCAACGCGAGCCGCAACTGGAGATCATCAAGTCGATACAGAATTTGACCAGCCTGGACATGCTGGTTCTCCGTGACACCGACTTCCTTGACAATTCCGGGAACATCGGTTGAGACGCCGACCTTGTCAGCCTCGACATACGCGTCGTCCATTGAAACCACTTGGCCACCGGTGATGTACCAGAACGCGCCGATGATGAGCGCCAACGGCAAAAGCGCAAACATCAATGGCCGGAGCCGCGACTTTCTTGGTGCGGCCGGCTCCGGGTTGAGAGGTGGCTCCCCCGCACCCCTCACCTCTGTTTCACGATCAACCCAATTCAAAGCCCTGGCGTCCGGCGGTGCAACTTGGCCCACAGGCGCCGCATCTTTCGCGTCGCCGGCGGGGCGTGAGATTTGACGGACCTTGTCATTGCGAACGCCAGCTCCGCCCTGCGGAAAACCGGCCGCGTCATTCAACTTGCTTTCTCGATTAGCCATGGCTTGCTCGTTTTTGTCCTGCAATCGGCGCATCGCATGCTTCGGTCAGGTTCACTTTCAGCGTTTGCAGTGTGTTCATCAGGCGCTGCTTGTCGACTTCGGACACGCCAGCCAACGCCTCCCCGCGGGTAACATCGCCGAGCTCACGGACCTGTTCCAGTTTGGGGCGCGCGGCCGGCATGACATGGAGACGCCATGTGCGGCGGTCGGTCGGATGCGGGTGCCGTTCGACCAAACAGAGCGTCTCGAGCTTGTCGACGATGCGGCCAAGCGTGATCGGTTCGATTTCGAGAAGCTCCGCGAGTCCCTTTTGATTAATGCCCTCGTTCTGCGCGAGGTAGGCCAGAACTTGCCATTGCGACCGCGTGAGGCCGGATTCCCGTGAATTTTGTTCCAACCTCTTCTTCAGCAGGCGAGCTACGTCGTGCAACAAGAAGGCAAGCGTGGGTGGATTTACTTCCATCAACGGAAACACTTTCACGGCCTCGTTAGCTCGAACTCCATCCGTACCACCGGTTCAGATATAAACCAAACTGTATCGTTTACTTATGCCAGCTTCAAGGCGGATGACAAGGAGAAATGTGCATGAAAGACGCAATTGACGTTCGTGGGCATCGAGCCGCTTCAGGTACTTGGACCTGCAAGTTCCGGAATCTGCAGTTGGTTAAGCTCCAAGACCCGAGAAGATGACGTATCCGTTGCGGTCTACGGCGTTCGTAGCAGAGAGTTATAACTGGTAAGCCCGAGCAGCGCCGTCCGTGCGCGGCACACGATCGATAAGATTACTGGAGTGACGCATAACTGTTTCCTGCTTCCCTCCGGGGCGTAAGGATTTGGCCGGTGTGCCTGGATTACATCGCCAATCCATCCCTATCGGGTCGAGGTTGGGTTCATTTGGCTCGAACCCCGGTCAGGAAAAAGTCGACGGCAGCCTTTCGATGCCGCTCCCCGGTCTTTGGGTCGACCCTGATGCCGTAGAGAACCAGACGTTTGCAGTGCCCAAGCACAAGATTGAGGAACATGTCAGCCGCAAGTTCTGGATCGTTCACTTTGATTTCGCCGCGGACAGCGGACTGCCGCAGAAGACTTGACACCGCCCGCACCGCGCGCAGCCAGCCCTCTTCATTTGCAAGTTTTGCCAACTCAGGAAACTGGACGGCCTGCGCCGAAAGGATCCGCTGCAGCGCGCCTGCCTCCGGCGCCAACGTGTAGGCGAGCATGTGCTGGCTAAGCTCATGCAGAGTCTTTTTGATGCTTTTGGGATTGGCCTCGGTGGCTTGGGCTTCGGCTGCCGCCGATAGCGGGGCGAGCCACAGTCGTATCCTTTCTCGCAGGACGGCCGCGAAAAGATCCCGCTTGTCGTGGTACCGCGCGTAGACGGTCGGCTTGCTCACGCCGGCCGTCTCCGCAACCGCATCGATGGATGTTCCATCAAAACCCCGCTCCATGAACAGGGTTGTTGCAACGTCGAGCAACCGCGCATCACGCCGCACGGCCTCCTCCCGGGTGGGGCGCCCACCGGCCCCCCGATGGCTGTTCCGCTCCAAGACATCAGTTCTTTTACTGGTCACCCACAATTCTCCTTGTCAGCTCGGTGCGATCGATATATAAACGATACCGTATGGTTTTACGATAAGCTACCGAATGAACGCACTTCATAGAGCCAGTCTTAGAGCAAGGAAACTACCGACTTCCGCGGCAGCCAATCTTAACGTTTCGCAACACCGCAAACAAATTCGTCCCGATCGGAGCTCAATCGAGGTGTCGTCGCCTTACTGCGCAACGCCGCATGGAAACACTCATTGAAACTTACTAGGCGCGTTCCGGGACAAGAATGGTGCAACCTGAGGGTTCGCGATAGCGACGGCCGGCGTGGGACCCGACTCCTCCAGGACTGGCGTCGTGGAGCGGCTGGCCAGGGGGTTTAGCCCCTGCCCGGGGGCCGGCCGCTCGCAGATTTGGAACGGAGCGCGAAGAACAGTCCCGGAGCGCTGTTCATTCTTGCTCTCGGCTCCGGAGTTGTGGCTACGCCTCTGATGCTCCTCGCAGCATCCGGCGGATGCCTTTCACCAAGATAAGGACTTGGGCCCGGACTCGAACCCAAACAATCACGAAGCCCCTTTAGTCCGATCCTCTCCATTTGCAGGCTGAAGTGGCGACTCCGGGCGATGTCGCACTCGCACGCGGTGACAATCGTACGTCTGCCAACAGCGCTTTTCCGTCAACTCTTTGAGTTCCGAGCCGTCTGTCCGCCTCTCAAAGCGGGCCGCCGGTAGACGTAATCCTTTGAATGCAGATTGGCTTCGCGAGGAGTTGGGCGTTCGAGCGGATCGCGGCCAATTCTGGACTGCAAATCCATCAAATCAGTGAACACGTCCGCCTGGCGGCGCAGTTCGTCGGCAATCATTGGAGGCTGGCTGGAAATCGTGGAGACCACCGTGACCCGAACACCGCGTCGCTGTACGGCTTCGACCAGGGAGCGAAAATCTCCGTGGCCCGAGAAAAGCACGATGTTATCGACTTCGGCCGGCAAGTTCCATTGCATCGACTGCAAGCTCGATGTCCATGTTGCCCTTGACCTTCCGGTGACCGGTGGCGTCGATAAATTCCTTGGTAGGTTTGGTAACCACGGTGAAGCCGTTGTAATCAAGCCAATCGAGCAGAGGACGAACTGACGAGAACTCCTGATCTTCAGTGACCGCGGTGTAGTAAAATGCGCGCACCAGCGTGCCGTGGCTCTGAAATTCCTTTAGAAGCCGCTTGTAGTCAATATCGAAGCCGAGCTCCTTGGTCGTGGAATAGAGATTGGCGCCATCGATAAAAAGCGCAGTTCTATTAGTTGAAGAAACTGTCATTTGCCGCTCGTCGTTTGGTTCTGAGCTAATTTTCCTCGGCTTCTGTGGCTTCGAAAATTCTCACCGACGCGATAGGCGTCCATTATATAAACGATCCAGTATAGTTTTGGCTATTTCAAGCCGGTAATACGGCTTTTTTCGTGGGGACGATCAACACCCCGCGCCGCGGAATTCGCAGCCAAGCTCACGCGCCGCAACCTCCTAGCTGAACGCAGGCCCAAATTTGAAGCGGCGCATCGTGTCAGGAATCGCGAAAAGCAGAATAACGCTACCGAGCCCGGAGCACCTCAACCGTATATTGCGGGACGCGCCGTCTCTCGAGGGCATCATAAGGGAAACGAGGGACGAAGACTCCGGGAGCACCGGTCTGAAAGATGCGTCTTTCGGAGCAGAAGCGGGATAGCCCGTGGCGCAATGGAACCCCCACGGCATACTCCTCGTTCCGATATTCTATCCCCGCCGATTGAAATTAGTTGCGATGCCGTGTCGGACCGGCGAGCGGTTCGGTTCCGTAACTAGACGGCCCGATTGCGAGTCTTACCTCGACTCTTCCGGCTCGCGATTTGGTGCCCGGGGCTCTCAGGCTGCTGGGTCCCGACGGACCCGGCCCAACGGACATGGACAGTGCTATCAAATGACCTCCGCCGCGGCCCATGGCATCAATGTCTGGTCGATTTGGCCGGCGATACATGGTGGGACTTTATCGTTTTCGGGATTTATCAAAATCGGCCCCACACGCCGCCCCCAGCACCCCGAGTTCATCACGCGCGTCGCGCGCTCCTAGCACTACTTTGGCACTTTAGGCTTGGCGACATCTGCAAGGAACATGTCACAGTGAGGACATTGTCGGGGTGGAGGTCGTGCGAAGAGGTCGAGGATCGCTTGCCTGATGGCCGGCATGCTTGGTTGTGGTGGCGGTCCTGAGATTCTTTTTTTTCCGTCCCGCTGCTTTGAGGCGGCGGGATTGGAGGAAGGCGTAGGCGATCATCGTCATCAACGCGTGTCGATGTAATCCCGTCCAGGATCTACCTTCGAAGTGGTCGAGCCCAAGCTCCTCCTTGAGCTGCTGGTGGGCCTGTTCACAGACCCACCTGGCCTTGATCGTGGCAGCGAGCGTCTTGATGGTGGCATCGGTTGGCAGGTTCGACACATAGTATTTTTGCTCCCCGGTAGACCGCCGCTCGCCGACGAGCCAGACCTCGTCACCAGGCATGCACTGCATACGGTTATTAAGCATCCGGTGCTTATGGCCATCCGCAACGCGGACACGGCAGGCAGTGAAGAGACATGTCAGCCGACCTTTGGTGCCCCGCCGCCAGCTGACCCTTTGCCATTTGCCTTCGGCCAATAACGCTTCAGCAGAGACCGGCGGCTGATCAGGGATGTGGTATTTGCGGGGCTTGCCGGTCTTCGCGATGGGGAAGATCAGGGCAATGTCGGCGGGATAGACGTTCTGGCGCCGCGACAGACCTACCGCCCACAGCAGACCGCGCTCGCTCAAAGCCTGACGGAAAGGCCCGCTGGAGCCGTACCCTGAAATCGGCAAGCACACAGCCGAAACGCACGCCGGAGGCGATGACGCGGTCGATCTCCGCCAAGGCGATCTCTGGCTTGGTCCGCGCTGCGCGGTGCTCGACTGGAACGCCCGCACGCTTCAAACGCACCGGATTATTCGTCCAACTCTCGGGAACGAAGAGACGTAATGCCACCATGACCGGCACTTCACCCCGCGCAAGCGTCAGCGACACCAATGTTTGGCAATTGGCCGTCTTGCCGAGAGACGAGGCATATTGTGGAGCGACACCAACCGAACGATCGCCCTTCTTCGGCATCGCCGTGTCGTCGATGACCAGCACCGCATCCTTGCCGCCGACCAGGCGATCGGCCTGAACCAGCAATTCCGCCTCCAATGGCGCTGCATCCCAAACGCCATCAGCAATGAAATGGTGCAACTGGTCATACTCGCCCGGTGCCAGCCGCGCCGCCATCGGCTGGACGCTCTTGCGATCACCCGGTCCAATCAATCCCGAGATATAAAGCGGACACATCCGCCGCCGCGCCTTGTGACCTAAACGATCCAGAAATGGCTTGAGCCAGCGTCCAAGCTCGTCTTCCCACTTCGACGTCGTGCCCACCATGGTCGGCCCTCCAAAAGCCGACCATCCATGAATCATTGAAAATCTGATTCGGGAATCCAGTTTCGCCAATCAATCGCAAAATTCTGCCAAAGTAGTGCTAGTGGATGGAATCTAACACTTGGTGCCCTCTCTTGACGGCGGCGATGATTTTGTCTGGGTTGGCCGTCCACGTGAATGGCTTGGGGTCGGCGTTGGTCGCATCGACGAAGCGGTTGATGGCCGCCTGGAGATCGACGACGGAGCGGAAGACACCACGTTTCAATCGCCGTCGGCTGAGCTTGGCGAAAAACCCCTCGACAGCGTTGAGCCAGGAGCACGAGGTTGGTGTGAAGTGGAAAACGAAACGCGGGTGACGATCGAGCCAGGCACGAACGTTGGGGTGTTTGTGAGCAGCATAGTTGTCGAGAATGACGTGGATGATCTTGCCGGTCGGAACCTCCGCCTCGATGGCGTTCAGAAATCGAATGAGTTCCTGATGGCGATGACGCTGCATGTTGCGGCCGATGACCGTGCCGTCGAGGACATTGAGGGCGGCGAACAGCGTCGTGGTGCCGTGCCGCTTGTAATCGTGTGTCATGGTTCCGAGCCGGCCCTTCTTCAGCGGCAGGCCGGGCTGGGTGCGGTCGAGGGCCTGAATCTGGCTCTTCTCGTCGACCGATAGCACGATGGCATGGGCCGGCGGATCGACATAGAGCCCGATAACGTCGCGCAACTTGGCAACGAAGTTTGGATCGTTCGAGAGCTTGAACTGTCGGCACCGGTGAGGTTGGAGCCCGTGCGCTTTCCAGATGCGACGGACCGCGCTGGCACTGATGCCGCTCGCCCGCGCCATCAGATCGGCCGTCCAATGGGTCGTCTCGGTCGGCGGGTCGGCCAAGGTGAGGGCGACCACACGCTCGGCCACCTCCGGGCCGTGCCCGGGAACCCGCGAAGGGCGCGTCTTGTCTCGCAGGAGGCCGTCGACGCCCTCTTCCATGAACCGCTGTTGCCAGCGCCAGACGCAGGTCTTCGACGTCCCGGTCTGGCGCATGATCCCGTTGGTCCCGACGCCGTCGGCGCTCAGAAGCACAATGTTTGCTCGCCAAACGTGCTTCTGCGAGGCGTTACGGTCCCTGGTGATCGCTTCAAGCCGATGGCGATCTGGTCGTGTGATCTTGATGGAAACCCCGGTGCACATGCGCAAGACTCGCACGCGCGCCGACCAAATGGAATCCCTAACGGGACTCTTATGTTAGGCAGAGACCACTAGTCGCGCCTGAACCGATAGTTGAACCGATTGCCATCCGCCTTGATCAGGCCGACCGTCGGCGTTGGGAAATGGATCGGCAGGATCAGCGTGTCGGTGTCTGCGACGGAAGCAAAAAACTTTCGGCGCGATTGCGCCGACTGTTTCGCGTCCCAATCCGGTTTCGCCGACCAGTCCGGCTCGCGGCACTGGATCGCGTGATGCATGAGATCACCGGTCACCACGGCGCGCTGACCTTTGGAGAAAATGTTGACGCAGCAGTGACAGGGCGAATGCCCCGGCGTCGGCGTCAGCGTGATGGTGTCGTCGAGCGCATAATCGTCGTCGACCAGCAGCGCCTGGTCGGCTTCCACAATCGGCAGGCAATTGTCGCGGAACACCGTGCCCGGCGGATTGGCGCCCTTGGCGTTTTCCGCTTCCCACGCCGCGTATTCGCCTTTGTGGAAAATGTATTTCGCGTTCGGGAAGGTCGGCACCCAGCGGCCGTCGCGCAGCGTGGTGTTCCAGCCGGTATGGTCGATGTGAAGATGGGTGCAGAACACGTAGTCAATCTGCTCGTAGCCGATCCCGAGCGCGAACAGCTCGTTGCGCCAGCGTTCCTTGCCGGGAAAATCGAACGGCGGCGGATGGCCCTTGTCCTCGCCGGTGCAGGTGTCGACCAGGATGGTGTAGCGCGGGGTCCGGACCACGAAGGTCTGGTAGGTGATGACGATCATGCCCAGCGCGGCATCGAACACTTCCGGCTCCATCGCCGGCAGATGATGCTTGAAGACGGCCTCGTCGTAGGCCGGGAAGAAATCCTGCGGCCGCCGCCATGGGCCTTCGCGTTCGATCACCGCATCGATCGTGATGTCACCAATTCTGATCTGCTTCATTTTCTTGTTCCTCCTTGCGGATGATTGGGCACGTCAGGCGTGCCAGTCTTAGCTCCTCGCATCGAGATCGCGAGCATTGAGGTCGATGCCGCGGGGATCCTTAATCGAGGAAACCGCGGCGAGCGAAATCACGGCGAGCAGCATGATATAGGCACCGACCCGCCAGGACTCGCCATAGGTGCCGATGATCCATTGCGCGATCGCCGGCGCGAAAGCGCCGCCCAGAATGGCGCCGAGTGCGTAGGAAACGGAGACGCCGGAGTAACGAACTCTTGCCGGGAACAATTCGGCGTAGAGCGCCGCCTGCGGTCCATAGGAAAGTCCGAGCCCGATCGTCAGCCCCAGCGCTCCCAGGAAAAACAGCGCGATATTTCCGGTGTCGATCAGGAACCACATCGGGATCGCCCACAACACCATGATGCCATAGCCGATCTGAAACGTGCGCGCCCGGCCGATCCAGTCGCCCATCAAGCCGCCTAACAGGGTGAACGCAAACCAGCCGACCGCCGCGAGCGTGCTCACCAGCAGGATCCGATCGATCGGAAGCTTCAGCGTGTTCAACCCGTAGCTGATGATGACGGCGATCAGGATGTAGCCTGCAGCATTGTTGGCCATGAATGTCAGGGCCGTGCGCAGGATATCCTTGCTGTATCCCATCGCCAGATCTTTCAACGGCGCGGACGACTCCTTGCGGCGCTGATGCATCGCCTTGAACACCGGCGACTCCTCGACGGTGCGCCGGATCACTGCGCCGATCACGATCAACACGACCGAGAACAGGAACGGGATCCGCCAGCCCCACTCGACCATCGCCTGCTTGCCGAGCGCGCTAGTCAAGCCCCACAGCGCGCCGGTCGCCAGGATCATGCCGAGCGGCGTCCCGATCTGCGGGAATGAGCCGAAGAAGCTGCGCTTGTCGACCGGCGCGTATTCCACCGCCATCAGCGCCGCGCCGCCCCACTCGCCGCCGGCCGAGAAGCCCTGCAGAATCCGCAGCAGAATGAGAAGCGCGGGCGCCCAGGCGCCGATCGTCGCATAGGTCGGCAGCACGCCAATCAGAGCCGTTGCCGCGCCCATCAGGATCAGCGTCATCACCAGCACGCCACGGCGGCCGAAGCGATCGCCCGTGTAACCGCACACGATCGCGCCGAGCGGCCGAAACAGAAACGACAGTCCGATGGTCGCGAACGACACGATCTGGGCCAGCAGCGGATTGTTCTGGATCATCGGCCCGAAGAACAGCGGACCGAATACGAGGCCCGCGGCCTGCGCGTAGACGAAAAAGTCGTACCATTCGATGGTGGTGCCGACCAAAGTCGCGGCGAGGACTTTCTTCTCGTCGCGCGTGATGCCCGCGCCCGCGCCGTGCGCGGCAACCGATGTGATTGTCATGAATCCCCCCGTGGCGTTTTCTTCTTGTGGCGCGCGCGAACTTTAACGGCGTTCAATCAGCGAAAGCAACACACGCGGGTTGCGCGGCGTCACGACACCTTGGCTTGCCCGAGCACGCGCAGCCAGTTCTCGCCGGCGATCTTGCGGACATTCTCCGGCGTGGTGATCCGGCGCAGCGCCGCCAGCAGATCGGGGTAGCCGGTCGGATCGGCAGGGATCGCGCTACGGCCGGCAACCATATCGAGACCGATCGCCACGTGATCGGCGCCCACCAGCTTGATGATGTAATCGACATGCTCGGCCCATTCATCGATCGTCGGCAAAAATGGCAGCGCGCCTGGATCCTCTTTCCAGTCGGCGAGCGCCAGCCAGCGTTCGCGAAACTCCCGGTCCATCCGTTCGATGAACTCGCCGTGGTCGCCCGGCGGCCGCGTGAAGACCGGCCGATATCCGACCATGCCGAACACCGCCTTGCCGGAATTTGCCGCACCGGCCGGATTGGCCGCCATCCATTGCCGATAGCGTTTGCCGACGACCGCCGCGGCGCCGTGAATGCCGACGAGGCCGCCCTTGCTGGCTAGCGCCTTCAGCACCTCGTCAGTCAACCCCGCACCCGAAACCGCCTTGACTGTCTCATGGCTGGCGACCACCGGGGCGCGGCTCGCCTGTATAAGCTGCGTCTGCACGGCCTCGGTGCCGTGCGCGATATCGATGAGGATGCCGAGCCCGTTCATCTGGGCGACGAGCTTGCGGCCGTGGTCGTTGATGCCGCCGAAATGGTCCGGCTTCTCGCCGCCCTGAACCGGGGCCAGAGCGCTGTCGGTGAAGGCGTTGAAGCCGCTCTGGGTCGCAAACTGGACCGTGCGCAGGCCCAGCCGATAGAAGGCGTCCAGCACGTCCGGATCGCCCTCATGGTCAAACCCGGACTCGCAGCCGATGAACACCGCCATGCGACCGCTGCCGACGATGCGCCGCGCATCCGCCGGGCTGAGCGCGATCGCCATCTTGTCGGCATGGGCTTCGGAAAAGCGCAGCAGCGTATCGATCAGCCGCAGCGCCTGCTTGGGGGTGTAGTTGTAGTTCCAATAGCCATAGGGCCCGATGTTATCGATGACGCAGTTGACGCCGGCGGCCCGGGCGCGCGCGAAGTCCCAGCCCTGCTTGGTCGGGGTCCAGGGATCGATGCCTTCCCAGTAGATCCGATTGGTGACGTGTACGTGCCCGTCCATCACGATCTCGGGGTCGCGATCGGCGGCGGCCGCGCGCCCCATCCGCCCCTGCGGCCCCGCCAGGCCTGCCGTCAGCGCGACGGTTGCGGCACCCCCGCGCAAGATGTGCCGGCGCGTCGGCGCAAAGGCTGCCTTGGTCATGTCCTGATCTCCCTGTGCCCCCGTTTGCGCGGTGGACGCGGTCAAGGAAGTGCACCGGCTGATCTGCCGGGGTGGGTTTGCCGCCGCAGTCCGATCGGGTTCCACGGAGGCGTTTAGTTTCTGTTTACCTTGTTGGATCAAGCTCCGGAAGCATGTGACTCAGGGAGAGAGGTATGTTCAAAGAGAACTTCCCGATCGCCTATGATGCTCCCGCTGAGCTCAAGAAATCACCGTCGCTGAACAACCAGCGGCTGGCCGGCAAGCCGTCTTACTCGGTTTACAATGGCACGTTGGCGGATTGCATCCGCAAATTGATGGCAAAGCCCGTCAAGCAGATTTCGCTGTACGACATCGTCACCGAACCGCAGCCGATCTTCGACCGGCCGTATTTGTCGCCCGCCGACGCCGCGGAGATCTCGATGCGCAGGGATTTCCCGAAGGCGTGAAACCGATAGTTATCTGGTACGTCCAGGTCTTTCACGGCGGCGTCTTGATCGAGACCCCGCGCGGACGCGCCGTTCCATACCAAAGGACGCCCGGATGGCAACACTGCGGATATACGACTGCGAGAGCGGGGTGCTGGCGGTAGACTTGCGACAGCTAATTGACTTGCTCATCCCGCACTCGCGGCAAGCAGCTTGGACTGTTTCACCGGTCAAACTGCATTATCCAGAAGATGATTCTTTCGAGGAACATTTCGATGCGATTGGGAAAGGCGGAGACCAATTGGAAGTATTCGCTCGCAATGGAGCGTCCGTCAGTGGAGCAATTCTAGCTCAGCTCGACAATGAAACGGGGCAATTTGGGGAGAGTTTACAGCTGCTCTTCCCCAGCGGGACGGCTGGATTAAGATTCGCGCAATCGATAGCACTTTCTACGAAGTGACCACTACGGACGCGGTGGTGCTCGACAAGATCAAATCAACTTACAAAGACGTCCGCGCTGCAGCCTGCCCTGTCACTTCGACTCCCTTTCCGCACGTCAGCCGCGAAGATCAGCGGTAACCCTGATGTGCACTCAAATAACCTCACGCGCGCGCAGATCGCTGATATCAGCGGCGTCGTAGCCGAGCGCGCGAAGCACTTCATCTGTATGGGCGCCGAGCCCCGGCGCCATCGAATCCAGCCGGCCGCCGCCATGGGCGAGCCGGAAGCCGCTGCCGGCGAAGCGCAGGCGGCCATAGGGCGTCTCGATCTCCTGCAGGGCCTCGCGCGCCGAGATCTGCGGGTGGTCGATCACTTCCTCGACCTTCCAGATGCTGGCGCAGGGCGCGCCGGCCGCGTCGAGAATCCGCTCCCATTCGCGCGGGTCCTTGGTCGCCAGCGCTTCCTCGATGATGGCGCGCAGGACCGGCTCATTTTCCTGCCGCGCGAACCAATCGACGAAGCGCGGATCATCCAGCACGTCGGCGCGGCCGAGCGCGGTCATCAGCGACTGGTATTGCTTCTCGCTGTTGACGGCGAGCAGCAGATAGCCCTCGCCTGCCTTGAACAGATTAGCGGTCGCCCGACGGCTCACGGCCTGATTGCCGGACAATTGCTGACGGTGACCGGCGACCGTGTAATCCGCCACCTGCCCTGACAAAAACGCCAGTGTTGCCTCGAGCATGGAGACGTCGACCAATTGCCCCTTGCCGGTATGGGTGCGCTGGAACAGCGCGCTCGACACGCCGAACGCCGCGGTGGCGCCCGACAGCACGTCGCACACCGCAAAACCCGCGCGGGTCGGCCCGGACTCCGCATGGCCGGTGATCGCCATGATGCCCGACAGCGCCTGGATCTTGCCGTCATAGCCGGCGCCCAACCGCTCGGGGCCGGTCTGACCGAAGCCCGAAATCGCGCAATAAACCAGTCTCGGGTTGATCGCCGAGAGGCCGGGATAGCCGATGCCGAGCTTGTCCATCACGCCGGGACGAAAGTTCTCCATCACCACATCGACCTCGGCGGCGAGCTGCTTGACGATGGCGATCGCTTCCGGTTTCTGCAGGTCAAGCGTCAGGCTGCGCTTGTTGCCGTTGATCGCCTGCCAGCCCGGCGCGAGACCGCGCTCCGCCCATTCGCGGCTCAGCGGCGTGCGGCGCATGTCTTCGCCCTCGCGCCGCTCCACCTTGATGACGTCGGCACCGAGCAAGGCGAGTTGATAACTCGCATAAGGCCCGGCCAGCACCTGCGTGAAATCAAGGATCTTCACGCCTTCGAACGGTCGGGTCACGCGGACGTCCCTCCTATGACTTTTCTTATTATTTTTCTTGTTACTTGCCTGTTTTGTTTTTCTTCGTCTTTGTTCGCGCTAACAGAATCAGGCCGCGCGGTTACCGCGCGCGATCTCCTTTTGCCGGTCGAATTCCTGACGGCGTCGCGCCAGCTCCTCCGGACTCATCTGCGCGATGTTGTTGTAGTCGAGCTTCCAGGACGCATCCTCGCTCCAGCGCAGCGGCGACTGCATCGTCGTGCGCGCACCGGTTGCCGATTCCAGCAGGCCCAGCGCCAGTTCAAGCGTCTGCGCCTGCGAACCGACATCATGCGGCTTGCCGGCGGAGTTGCCGAGCGGGAAGTCGCTGAACAAAAAGCGCGGCACCGCCGCATGCTCGACGATGTCCTTGGCGCATCCCATCACGACGGTGGCGATGCCGTTGGCCTCAAGGTGGCGCGCGACCAAAGCCGAGGTCTGGTGACAGACCGGGCAGTTCGGCACGATGACGGCGACGTCGACCTGGTCAGCGAGGCAACGGGCCAGGATATCCGGCGCGTCGACGTCGATGCTGACGCGGTGGCTGCGGTTGGTCGGCGCACCGAAGAAGCGCGGCGCGACCTCGCCGATCCGCCCCGCGGCCGCCGCCTTCAGGAGCTGCGGCAACGGAAACCAGGTACCGCTGTCGGTCGCGCTGGTGTGCTTGCGGTCATAGCCGATGTGCGAGATGCGCAAATCGTGCGACTTGGACGTGTCGCCGTCATAGACCGTGTAGAACTTGGCGCTGCCGTTGTACGCCGCACTAGGACCTTGATCTCCCTTGGCCGGATCAAACGGCGCGGCTGTCGTAACAATGGTCACACGCGATTGTGCCAGCGGCTTTTTCAGCGGCTGGAACGGCGCCTCGACATAATGCGCCCAGCGGTAGGGCGTGGTGTAGCCGATCGCGGCGTAATATTCGCGGGTCCGCTGCATGTAAGGCACGGAGGAATCGTAATCCGGCGCAAAGCCAAGTTGGTCATCGGACGGGCCGGCCATGATCATGTTCCTCCGTTCAGCCGCGCATTGCGGTGCATTTTGCGAGATCTGTCGTTCGCAGCAGAAGCCGCAACTCAAACGAGCGTTTGATGCGTTTCGTGCCCCGAGGCGACCGTCAATATAGCGTTTTCTGCTACGACGTCCAAAGGGACCGCGGCTTCCGGCGCGCATCGCGCCATGCGCGTGACGCACGCAAACCACCGCGGATGGCGGCTTTTGGCGTTGCGGCAATGATGAGGATGTTCTGACCCGCGGCGTTGCGAGCACCGCGACGCTGACCGCGCGGCCCTACCCGTCACGCCCAATCACTGGAACCGGGACGGTCCTACATCGATCGCCACGCCTGCCCGAGCACGCGGCGCGGGTGGGTGAATATCTCGAAGCCGTCGGCGCGCGCGATCGCAGCCAGCGTAATGCCCGCGACATCCGCCATCCGCACCGCCAGCGCCGTCGGCGCCGATACCGAGACCATCATCGACGCCCCAATCGTGGCGGTCTTCTGGACCATCTCGACCGACACGCGGCTCGTCAGCAGCACGACGCCCCTGCTTCCGTTGACGGCGTTGCCCGCCAGCACGCCGGCGAGCTTGTCGAGCGCGTTGTGGCGGCCGACATCCTCGCGCAACGCGACGATGCCGCGCGTCGGCGTCCAGAATGCCGCGGCGTGCATCGCCCGGGTTTCCATGTTGATCTTCTGCAGCAGCGCCGCACGGCGCATCGCATCCATGATCTCATAGGCCGAGAACGACCGGCCATAAGCGACAAACGCCGCCGGCCGCAGGGCCTCGGCAATCGATTCGACGCCGCCTCGGCCGTAGCCGGCCGAACCAGCTAACTGCCGCCGCGCCCTGCTCGGCTTGATGCGCTCCGGGTCGACCCACATCCGCAACTCGATGCCATCGTCGAGATCGACGATATCAAGCGAGATGATCTCGTCAGGCGCCCCCACGATGCCTTCGCTGACGCTGAAGCCGATGGCGAAGTCTTCCAGATCCTGCGGCGTTGCCATCAACACCGCATGGGTTGCGCCGTTATATGTCAACGCAATGGCGGTCTCTTCAGGGACGGCCCGAATGCCGTTGCCGACCTGCCCGTCGCGCCAGAGATACCGATCCAACGTTTGAAGTGGTTCTTGCATTCACCGACCTCTCTCAATCCGCTGCACTGACTCAACTCCGGCTCGCCGCCCGTTGAGCGATAGGCTGCTTGCGATGCGGATGAGCGCTGCCGGCATATCCGCGCTGGCGCGGCATTGCCGCGAACGCGCGCTCGGGCGGGCGCGGCTGCACCGACTCGATGCCTAAGCTCGCGTTCGGATGATAAAACGCATAGACACCCGGATACTGGATCGCCGCCTGAGCGAGCGCGGAGGTCGCGATCATCAGCGACAGTAGCGCCGCTATCGCGCCCAACACATAGGGCAGGAATGCACCAACCGCCGGGATGCTGGTGCTAAACATCGGCAGCGGATTCTGGAGCGAGCTCGATTTCACCCTCATGGGCCGGGCGCATTGCCGCATCACGAGCTCTCCTGCCGAAACGCAAAGGAAACGGTCATTGCAAGGGTAACGCCGGGAGACCATGCCGAGGTCTCGAAGATGTTGCCGATCGTCCAATAGTTCGGCGCGTGCGTGGAATGACCGCGCGCCATGACACGGCCCGGTGCGCATCGCCAGCCCATACCGGCAGTTCGAGCCGCCGGCGCTTAAGCTGTGCTCCACCGCCTCGCCGGCGGTGATCGCGCCGCCGAATTTCTTACGGTTACCCAGCGCGGACGCCAGGTTGCGCGGGGTATGATATTCGCCGCAATGGCGAGCGCCTCGGCGAGGTTTAAGGGTCCCGGTTCCGCCGCTGCAACTCTGGACCGGCGCCCGTTGCATCGGATCGGCTTGACGGATAGATCCGGTTCCAGGCCACGGGACCCATTGCACAAAAAGAAGGACCGGTGGCAACGTGCCACCGGTCCAGCGTCTGCGCGCGACAGCGAATAGGTGGGGAGGAGCACCTGGATCCGCTACATCTCGATAGTCACGGGGATGAAAATCGATCGATGCACGACCTGCGCAGAAATCCCGTGCTTTTGTATTAGCGCAGGACGACTGCGCCGAGGTCCTAAAGGGGTTGCGAATCGTCCAATAATGCGTGGGCATGCCGAGGAGTGGTTTTCAGCCCCTGATGAGGCCAAGCCGCGCAAATGTCCAATGACCGCGACGGCCATCTCGAACTAAAACTTATCCGATGTAAGCTAAGTTGACGCGACCACTCGCCTTCGGATTTCATCCATTCAGCGCGGAGCTTTGCCGATGTTCTCGGTTCTTTTTGAAGTTCATCCCAAACCAGAACAAAAAGATGCCTATCTGGGTTACGGAAAAATGCTGAAGCCGGAGTTGGAGCGGATCGATGGATTCGTCGACAACGTCCGTTATCGCAGCCTCACGCGCGAGGGATGGCTGCTCTCGCTGTCGAGCTGGCGCGACGAGAAGGCGCTGGTTCGGTGGCGGATCAAAACCATCCATCACGGCGTACAGGAGAAAGGTCGCTCAACGATCTTCCTCGACTATCACTTAAGGGTCGGCCAGTTGACGCGGGATACGAAACTTCCCGCCGGCAGCGCCCTGCACGAGCAACGAATGGATGTGACGGAAACCGGCGACGCCACGACCGTGGTGACGGTCAGCGCCAGCCGTTCGGCTGAATGGGTAGAGAAGAGCGGCGCGACCGTTGTCGCAAAGGAATTGGGGTTCGATGCCAATGCCGCGGGCCTGGTGTCGTGGGATGTGTTCGATGCCGTTCTGACGCCTGGCGATGTGATCCTGCTGACGTCCTGGCGCGACCACGACGCGGCCGAAGCATTCGCGGGCGCGGCCAAGCTTCCGGCGGATGCAAGGATTCGGTCGGTCCGGATCATCCGGGACTACGGCATGTACGACCGGCGCGAGGCACCGCAATATTATGCCGACGTCGAACGGCCGGCGGCCGCACGCTAGGCCTTTTGGTCGAGCACGTGCCGCGTGCTGGTGCAAGCTGATCGGGCTGGGGAAGCGCGTGGCCGCGAGATTATGCTCAGCGCGGCGCGAGGGAATTCAAGTCACAGAATTCAAATCAATGAAATGGCGGTGCCTGACGTTGGTCAGACACCGCCAAATAGGGGGCAGCGTTGGCGCCGCCCCTTAACTGAGCATCAGAAAGCGACCTGGGTCCGCATCGCAAAGGCGTCGAACGTCGAACCGGCATTATTCGCGTTCAGAGCGCTAATCTGCTTGCTGATGTCGCCATGCAGGTAGTTGAACATGAAGCGAATGTTGGCGTTCGGGTACCAGTTCAAGCCGAGCGTATAGATGGTCTGACGGCCGCCAGCGACGCCGTTGGCGATCGCCAGTTGATCGTTGAGGTCGACGACGCTGACGCGACCGGCAAGTTCGATAGCGCCCGTACCGCCACCCGTCAGGGAGAACGGATTAATCGGGTTAAGCCCGAGATATGATGCAGCAGCAGCATTATATTTGCGGGTTTCACCGGTGATCGCATAGCCGATCTCGCCGTAGCCGCCATCGAACTTTACGCTCGATAGCCCCGGCAGGTCGTTGCGATCGACGTTGTACCAGAAGTATTCCGACTGGAAGAACAGCGGTCCATACGTACCCGCCGTTTCAACACTGTAGACTTGGGCGCCGGAAACACCTGCAAGGGCACCGGTCGAAATCAAAACCGTCGGATCGATACGCAACTCCGGACGGTCGCTGAGAGTGAGAGTCTGCGCGCCCGTCACGAAGTTATGCGGCGGCTGGATGAGGAATTGTGCGTCCGCACCAAGGTGCCACGAATAGTTCTCGCCGCTGATGGCCTGGCCGGCGATGCGAACCACGGCACCACTCTGTTCGCTGGTCCCCTGCGGGTTGATGCTGGAAGCGGAGTGAATTGCACCGGAAGTCGGACCGGTCGCGTAGGCACCGATCCAGAACCTGTCGGTCCACCAACGGGCACCGAAGGTCGACCGGAAGTCGCCCGCGGCAATGTTCGTGGCGATAACGCCGGCAGAGCCGCGCTCCATGAACAGGATATCGTTCGAGCTGGTCGCCTCTTCGAGTGTGTACGGCAAATCCATGTAGCCGCCTTCGATGGCAAGGTTGCCGCCGCCAGGATGCAAGCCGGTGTAGCTCAGATAGGCGTTCTCGATACCGGAGGTGGCGCCGCCCGGAAGGAAGCCGACCGGCACGCCGTTAACGGATCCAGTGCCGCCAAAGCCGTCCGAAGCACCGCCAAAGTCATAGATAAGGGCGTAATTCCAGTCGTCCCAGAATTTGCCGATGATACCGATACGTGCACGGCGGGCGTTGACACCGTTGTCAAGGTGCTGAGGCGAGGTCGCTGCCGTGCTGGGCCGGAAATTGTAGCCGCCGGCGTCAAACTGCAAACGGCTGGTGATCGCAATGCAGTTTCGTTCGTCCTCGGTGCAGATCGTCGGCCGGTTGTTCGGCATCTTTACAACTACGCCTGACGACGGGAGAAGACCCTTCACCGGATAACTCGCGTTGGTGTTAACGGCGCTCAGTTTAATCTTCGCGTCTTCCGCCTTCTTGTTGGCGCTTGCAGCGACGGTGGCATTGGTTTCGGTCTGCTTCTGCAGCTTGTCGAGCTTCCGCTCAAGCATAAGCAGTTGCTTTTTCAGCGCTGCGATCTCGGCATCGGCGCCTTCAGCGGCCTGGACTTGCGTCGTGGTCGCCAACCCCAATACTCCCACTGCTATCGCTGCTCTGTACATCGTCTTCGCCACGATTGTCCCCCTCTTGCTCGCGAGAATGTCCTCTCAAAAAAGTTGGGTGCGCGTAATGCACCACGGCACGTGCGATACGGCGCCCCCGCGCGCTCTGGTATTATTTAACCATCGCAATGAATGTCCGGAACGCCAGAAAATGTTGCAGATCGCACGGTAATACAGCCGCCCTGCACGAGCAAAGATTGGATGTCCCGGGAACTGGCGGAGCGGGCCGTGGTGACGGTCAGCGCCAGCCGCTCAATGATTCGTCAAAAGTGCGCAATCATTGTCGCAAAGGAATTGGGTTCGATGCCGACGCGGCGGGGCTGGTGTCATGGGACGTTTTCGATGCCGTTCCGCCCCCGGAGATGGTGATCCTGCCGACATCCCGGGGAGACCAGGACGCGGCCGAAGCGTTCGCAGGCGCAGCCAAGCTTCCGGCGGATGCAAGGCTACGGTCGGTCCGGATCATACGGGATTACGGCATGTACGACCGGCGCGAGGCACCGCAATATTATGCCGACGTTGAACGGCCGGCGGCCGCACGCTAGCGGCCCCGTTGGCCCGAGCACCATGCAGCGCTGGTAAAAGCTGATGTAATGACGTGGAGGATAAGTGCTGCCGGGAGATTACGCTCAGCGTGTCGCGACAGAGTTTCAGGCAATGAAATGGCGGTGCCTGACGTCGGTCAGACACCGCCAAATAGGAGGGGGCGGCGTTGGCGCCGCCCCTTAACTAAGCATCAGAACGCGATCTGGGTCCGCATCGCAAAAGCGTCGAACGTCGAACCGGCATTATTCGAGTTCAGAGCGCTGATCTGCTTGCTGATGTCGCCATGCAGGTAGTTGAACATGAAGCGAATGTTGCTGTTCGGATACCAGTTCAAGCCCAAGGTATAGACGTTCTGACGGCCGCCGGCGACGCCGTTGGCGGTAGCGAGCTGATCGTTAAGATCCACCGTGCTAAAGCGCCCCGCGATTTCAATCGCTCCCAAACCGCCACCCGTCAGGGAGAACGGATGCAACGGGTTAAGTCCGAGATATGATGCAGCAGCGGGGTTATATTTGCGTGTTTCGCCGGTCAGCGCATAGCTGATTTCGCCGTAGCCGCCATCGAACTTCACACTATTTAGCCCCGGCAGGTCGCTACGATCGACGTTGTACCAGAAGTACTCTGACTGGAAGAACAGCGGTCCATAGTTACCGGCGGTTTCGACGCTGTAGACCTGGGCACCGGAAACGCCCTGAAGCGCGGCGGTCGTGACCAAAACCGTCGGATCGATACGCAGTTCCGGACGATCGCTGAGAGTCAGGGTCTGCGCGCCCGTCACGAAGTTATGCGGGGCCTGGATGAGGAATTGTGCATCCGCACCGAGGTGCCACGAGTAGTTGTCGCCGCTGAAGAACCTGGCCGGCAACGCGAACCACCGCGCCGTCCTGTTCGCTGCTCCCCTGCGGATTGATGCTCGAAGCCGAGTGTATTGCACCGGAAGTCGGGCCGGTTAAGTAGCCGCCGGCCCAGAACCTGTCGGTCCACCAACGGGCACCAACGGTCGACCGGAAATCGCCCGCGGCGATGTTGGTGGCGATAACGCCGGCGGACCCGCGCTCCATGAACAAGATGTCGTTCGAACTGGTCGCTTCTTCCAGCGTGTACGGCAAATCCATGTAGCCGCCTTCGATGGCCAGGTTGCCACCGCCAGGATGGAAGCCGGTGTAGCTCAGATAGGCGTTCTCGATACCGGAGGTGGCACCGCCCGGAAGGAATCCGACCGATGCGCCATTGACAGATCCAGTACCGCCAAAGCCGTCCGAAGTACCGGCGAAGTCATAGATAAGGGCGTAGTTCCAATCGCCCCAGAATTTGCCGATGATGCCGATACGGGCGCGGCGGGCGTTGACGCCGTTGTCGAGGTGCTGAGGCGACGTCGCAGCGCTGCTGGGCCGGTAATTGTAGCCGCCGGCGTCGAACTGCAGCCGGCTGGTGATCGCAACGCAATTCTGCTCGTCTGCGGTGCAGAACGTCGGTCGGTTGTTTGGCATCTTCACGGTGATGCCCGACGACGGGAGCAGACCCTTCACCGGATAGTTAGCGTTAACCGCGCTCAGTTTGACCTTTGCGTCTTCCGCCTTCTTATTGGCGCTTGCGGCGACGGTTGCATTGTTGTCGGTTTGCTTCTGCAGCTTGTCCAGCTTCTGCTCAAGCATAATCAGTTGTTTCTTCAGCGCCTGGACCTCGGCATCGCCGCCTCCAGCGGCCTGAGCATGGGCTTGCGTCGTGGTCGCCAACCCTAATACCCCAACCGCTATCGCTGCTCTGTACGTCGTCTTCGCCACGATTGTCCCCTCTTGCTCGCGAGAATGTCCTGCCATTCTCAGAAAATTAAGTGCGCGTGATGCACGATCGAGTCTCTCGCGATCTCGAACGTTTGCCTGCCCACCCAAAGGCTATCGGCTGCAGATGTGCAGCCGCGCGCCGCCAATCACAGTTGTGCGGTGCAAGTTCAATTTAAGTTAGTGATTGAGCGCGAGAGTCCTGATTGTGCGTCCGACCGTCCCAAACCAATCCCGCTTGCGTGATAGTTGACGAATTTGTGACGCAGCGATGTCGGAGCGGTGTCGCCACGGATACCTATATGTGAAAAAGCTTATTCCGTCCTTCATATAGGCGACGCTGAAAGCGCCTGCGGCAGGCGCTGATTCGCGAAATGCGCATAGCAGCATTCAGCCGGCGCGCGGGTTTCGGCAGCGAACCACTCGCATTTTTCGGCACGGAGAACATGCGCAAGAATCCTTGGATCCAACATCCTTGGATACGACATCGTTGGACAACGGAATTCGTCGACGCACTTGTGATTAGCCGTACACACTACATGATGCATATAGTGGGTGTTTTTCAACCAAATAATCGCCCGATTGTTCGTGAGTCGTTCCCGAATGCCCAGTTCGGGCAGTTTCGAACCAATCGGCGCGCACTGTTTTCTCACGCAGTCGCATGTCCCGTGGTCGGCATCGAAAGGCATCAAGCTTATGTTGTCGCGGCTGACCACATCGCCTGCTTTCTGACATTTCTGTCGGTGCCGAGGCGCCGCACCGGCAGAAATGTCATCCGCCGTGAGGCCATCGTGCTCAAAATAACGGATCGCAAAAATCCGCCACGGCGCCGCACCAGACGAACGCTCGACAGATCAGCCCATCATTTCATTCGATATCGTCCTGCGGCTTGAATCTGCGAACGCCGACCTCCGCGGACCGCGCCGCGTCGCGCGATAGTCCGACGGATCGCTTCCATAGGTCTTGCGGAACGCCCGGAAGAAACTGCTGCGGCTGGCATAGCCGACGCCATGGGAGACCTGATCGATCGAGAGATGACTGGTGGTCAACATCCCGGCAGCATGGCGCATGCGCAATTGCCGGAGCACCGCCATCGGCGCACAACCGAACGCCGCGGCAAACCGCGCCATGAACACCGAGCGGCTGAGACCGACCTTCTGCGATAGACTGGTTACGCAATGCGGAGCGCCGGGCCGGGCGACCATCTCGGCGAAAGCATGCGCGACCTGGGGATCGCGGAGGATGGAAAACCGTTCCACCCAGACATTGTTGGAGTTGAGGGAACGACGAAGCAGCGTCACCAGCACCTGCTTCAGCAAGGCTGTCGCCATGGCGGCCGTCCCGACTTCCTGTGCGGTAAGTTCGGCCAGCGCGGACTTCATTTGATAGTCGAGCTGATCGACGGCATCGAATTGCTCCACAATCGGGGCGGCAAGCCCTTCGAACAGGTCGACAGACGAACCAAACGCGGCGCTGAAGTGACCGCATATCAGATTGAGCTGTGGCTCGCCTTCATCGGCGGCAAGTCCCGGCAGTCTTACGGGCTCGAACTCCCGCGACCGTCCGTGGCCGTTAAGCGCCGGCGCATGCCGGTTGGTCGAGGTCTTGATCCGCACCGACTGTCGGCGCGGCACGATAACCAGGGTGCGGGGTCGAAGATCAATCGGCGGATGATCGCCGATCATCATCCGCCCCGCTCCTTCCAGGTTGTAGTGAATCGCCGGCATGTCCACCGGTGATAGCGACAGTTGCGAATGTGGGGTCACCACGGACTCCGTCAATTTCACGGAGTTGACCGTCAGGGCGCTCAACAGACCTTCCAGATCCGAACGGGATATTCGCCACATCGGTTGACAGGTCATTGTTCAAACCTCCCGAGCGTTGATGGTCCCCGTTGCAAATTCTGATGTCTTCCGGGGCACCAGTTACAAAGGCTGCAGTACGCTAGCCAACGCAGGACTCCGGCTCAATTATCCTTGCGGTACAGACACCCTCCCAAAAAGTGTTGAGGCAGTTCCACCTTGGTCTAGGAAGTGATTCTCGGTCGAGCTTCGTGACGATTGTTGCGATGAACCAAGCAACCCGGCTATTTTCATCGCGACCCTAATCATCGGCATTCCGCCGGAATGCGCTGTCGATGCACGCTAGCAAGTCGTCATCGGTAACCGGCTTGGTAAGAAAGCCCACCGCTCCCGCGTCCATCGCTCGCGATCGGATCATCTCATCCGGAAAAGCGGTGATAAAGATGATCGGCAAGTCGAGCCCGGTGTCGACGATCTTGTTCTGCAATTCAAGGCCCGACATTCCCGGCAATTGGACATCGGTGATCAAGAGACGCCAACGCCCGTTTTCGTTGAACGTTTGCAGGAAAGCCTCGGCGGAGATGAAGGCTTCCGCCGTGAATCCGTGCGATCTAAGAAATGCAACGATGGCCTTGGAAACCGAAACATGGTCGTCCACACAGGCTATTCGCGTGCCGCTTGGCAACCGCCATTCTCCGTCATTCTTTGAAGTAATCGAAAGCCTTAAGTGATCGAAAAGCCTTAAGCATAGAAAGCCCCCACCGCGCCGGACGTTCAACTAGCTATTCGTCGAGGCCAGATCGACTATAGTCTTTGGTATGGAGGGCGAGCCTGTCCGCCATCCTCACAAGATCGGGAACCGACGTCGCACCCATCTTGCGCATGACATTTCCCCGGTGGAGCTTGACAGTGGCTTCGGTAATTCCAAGCGTGGCGGCAATGTTTTTATTGAGGAGGCCGGTTACGACCAAGGTCATGACCTCCTGCTCCCGTACCGTCAGCGTGGCGAATTTCACTTTAAGCCCGGCGATGGATTCGGCTTGCTGACAAGCAGCCGCGTCCCGCGCAATCGCGGTTTGAATGGCATCGAGGAGATCCTGCTGCCTAACCGGCTTGGTTATGAATTCGACAGCCCCCGCTTTCATGGCCCTGACCGACATCTGGATATCGGAGTAGGCCGTGATGAACACGATAGGCAGTGCGATATTCGTTCGGGCCAGATCGTCCTGAAAGTCGAGCCCGCTACGGCCCGGCAGCCGTACGTCAAGCACCAGGCAGCCGGGACGGGCCCAGTCGCCCCGGCCAAGAAAATCATCCGTCGAGGCGAACAGCTCCACCGCCAGGCCTACAGATTGAATGAGGTTACCTATGGCCTCGCGGACATCTCGATCGTCATCGATCACAAATACAGTACCGGCCCCGCTGGTGGATTTTTTTGTCAATTTCGTCTCTCGCGATAACGTTCAGGACTGAAAGCGAAAAGCGAGCGTCACCAGAAGAACGAGATTTTGCTGAATCCCCTCACGCGTAGCAGCGATCGATCGGCGAATGGAAAGCCCACGTTTCCGGAACGGAGGCTTTGAAAATGGAATCCTGCCTCACCGCCGATCTCATTGCATGACCATTCGGTTGGCGACCAACCGATGGCCGATGGACGCAGCCCTACGACGTATTCGACACCGACTACAACCTATTGAATAGATTAGCACATTTTTGCGTATTGATCCACTGGCTCGGCGGAGGATCAGGCGAGATCAAAGTCCCCGGTGTCGGAACCGAGCCGGGGTTGCCCCGATGGCGTTGGAACCCGCCGCTAACGCAATCCTGACAGGCCACAGCAGCGGTGCATCATTCAACCCACTGATGGCGCGGCACGTACGAAAACCACTTTGGATAGAGAGCGGACGACCTAGAGTCCTGCCATCATTTGCTCTTCAACATCTCACCGCATCAATGATTTTGTTACATCGTGCCGCTTCTCTCGATCTTGGATCGGCCGTTCGCGCCGCTCATGCGTCGCATCGACCGCGATCGTCGCCTTGACGGCATCGATCGTGGAAATGCGCCATGCTAAACGTCCCACCTGGCCCGTTCCAGTATGATGTTGCAGCGCGAGCACGACGCCAAATTTACGAACCTGGCGGCAATACCTGCGTCAATTTCGCACGCGTCAGACTTGCATGGGCCACTCTGACTCAGTGTAATCATTGCCGCCGAAGCGCGCCAATTCCCGAACGCGGAGGCCGTGTTGGCTGTAAGCGAAATATCGGACGAGCCGCAATTCTCACTGGCGACATTACCGCCGACGCCGGGGCAGCGGCGGCTCGCTCTCATCGTCATCGTGGTCCTGCTGCTGGCGTTTGGACTTGCCGTTCCATTCGCAACCATCAAACTGCCGCGCATCGCTGCCTTCATTCCGGCTCTGGATGGCGTTTTGTGCGTCATTGGCCTGATCACGGCCACCCTGCTGCTCGCTCAATTTTCGATCACTCGCTCGCGTGCGCTTCTGGTCCTCGCCAGTGGTTATCTTTTCTCGGCACTGATTGTCGTTCCGCACGCATTGACGTTTCCAAACGCATTTTCACCCGAGGGCCTGCTGGGTGCCGGTCTCCAGAGCACCCGCTGGCTCTACATCTTCTGGCACACCGGCTTTGCATTGGCGCTGTTAGGTTACGCGTGGCTGGCCAACGAAAAGCGTGCCAGATTCACGGCAGATGTCTCCATGCGATCGGAAATCGCCTGGAGCGTCGCTATCGTAGTTGGCCTGGTTTGTGGGCTTGCGTTGATGGCCACCATCGGAGAACGGTTTCTTCCGCGCGTCCTGGACCGGACAGGCGTCAGTCCGTTTGGAGATTACGCGGTCGCATGGATGGGCTTGATTGCAGCACTTGCGCTTGCCTTGTTGTGGCGCTGCCGTCGCTCGCTGCTCAATCTATGGCTGATGGTGGTGACCTTTGCGTGGATTTTGGAATCGGTCCTGGTCAACAACGCCCGCTTCGACCTCGGCTGGTATGTCGGCCGCCTGTTTTCGGTTGTCAGCACAACCACGGTTCTGATCGTACTGCTGGCGGAAACCACAAGGCTGTATGCACGGCTGGCTCGCTCGAACATGATGCTGCAGCGAGAACGCAACAACAAGCTGATGAACCTGGCGGCGATGGCGGCGTCGATTTCGCATGAGGTCAGGCAACCCTTGATGGCCATCTCGATGAACGGCGGGGCCGCGCTGCAGTTTCTCGGTCGCGCGCCGCCCGACAAGGGCGAGATACGATCGGCACTGAACGCAATCGTGAAAGACAGTCATCGCGCCAACCAGATATTCAACGGCATCAGCGACGTGTTCAGGGGCGGCGATCAGCGCCGTGAAGCCGTCGATATGAATGAAATGATACTTGAAGTGCTCCGCATCCTGCGGGGCGACCTTCAAGAACACGGTGTCGCGACGCGCGCTGAATTGGCTTCCGGGCTGCCGCACCTCATCGGCCACCGTGGTCAATTGCAGGAGGTGCTGGTCAACCTGATCAACAACGCGATCGAAGCCATGGACGAAGTCAAGGGCCGAACTCGGACGCTCGTCGTGAGAACCGAGCGTTACGGCTCCGATGAAATCGCGCTGACGGTAGAAAACTCCGGGCCGGGAATCGAGCCGGAAAGGCTGGGCCGCATATTCGATGCTTTCGTCACGTCGAAATTCCTGGGAACGGGATTGGGATTAGCCATTTGCCAGATCATTGTTGAGCGTCACGGCGGACAGATATCGGCACGGTCCAGCGAGAAAGAAGGCGGCGCGCTATTTCGATGTATTTTGCCGATCAAGCCCGCGACGAATCCGATCGTCGCTCCCCTCTAGAATGATTGGGCGCTTGCCCGAAGCGATCCGCATCAGATGAACCCGTGAGATCCTTCGTGATTCGGTATTCCCGATCTTGTCGGCAATTCCGCGGCTTCAAGTGAATCTTTTGTCGGCACCCCCTCAGCGCTCTCTGGCTAACCGGGATGTCCATGCCTATCTCCCTTCGCAGCCTGAACTGAAGTGCGATCAACGGAACAGAGCTGAATACCGTCCTTGCAAGCCAACGGATCGGCGCAAAGCGCCGCCTGAGCACTAGGCTACGTGACGGGAACGGCCCGATTCTGTCGGTCGCATTTTTCAGTCAGGCTCTCACGAAAAATCGAGAAGAGGTTTAAGCATGACAGGTTCGGCACTTGTAGTTGGCGCCAGTGGTATTGTCGGGAATAGTCTCGCGCGGCATTTGCGCGAACGAGGCTGGCAGGTCCACGGGTTGGCGCGGCGGCCGTCGACCGATGTCGATGGCGTGACGCCGGTCGCGGCGGATTTGCTGGATCCGGCGTCGCTTCGTACCGCGCTGCAGGGCCTTCGTCCGAGCCATGTCTTCATCAGCAGTTGGCTGCGGCAAGCGACGGAGGCCGAAAACATCCGGGTCAACAGCGCGATGGTGCGCAATGTGCTCGAGACGCTGTCACCGGCCGGCTCGGTCAAGCATGTCGCTCTGGTAACAGGGCTCAAGCATTATCTCGGACCGTTCGAGGCCTACGGCAAGGGCGCTTTACCTGCAACGCCATTCCGCGAGGAGCAGCCGCGGCTCGAAATCGAGAATTTCTACTATGCGCAGGAGGACGAGGTGTTCGCCGCGGCGAAACGCGACGGCTTTGGCTGGAGCGTACATCGGCCGCACACGATCATCGGCTACGCCCTCGGCAATGCCATGAACATGGGCGTGACGCTGGCAGCCTACGCGACCATCTGCCGCGAGACGGGACGGCCGTTTTTGTTTCCCGGCTCCGCCGTGCAATGGAACAGTCTGACCGATATGACCGATGCACGGTTGCTGGCCCGTCATCTTGAATGGGCGTCGACAACGCAGGCCGCGCGCAACCAGGCTTTCAACGTCGTCAATGGCGACGTCTTTCGCTGGAGCTGGATGTGGGGCCGGCTGGCCGATTGGTTCGGGCTGAAACCGGCCGCGTATCCCGGCACCGCGACGCCATTAGAACAGCAATTGGCCGATGCGGCGCCGATCTGGGCCGAGATCGCGCGCAAGCACCAGCTGACGGAGCCCGATCTGAATGTGATTACCTCGGCGTGGCACACCGACGCCGACCTCGGCCGTCCGATCGAGGTGGTCACCGACATGAGCAAAAGCCGTAAGCTTGGCTTCCTCGACTATCAGGCAACCGATGAGAGTTTCTTCGACCTCTTCGCGCGCCTTCGCAAGGCGCGGATCATTCCCTGAATTTCGCACTCTGGCCTCGACCGCAGATGGCGGCGGTCGAGGTCGACAATTCGGGTGCAGGAGCTAGTGCTAAAGCCGCGTGCTGCTGGGGCGCGCGAAGGCGGTCGACGCCAATTCTTGCACGAAGTTGTCGAGGACGATGGCCGCGCCAACGGCGATGACGCCGGCCACGACGCATGCAACGATAAATGGGCGCATTATACTTCTCCTGCTCCTGTAGTTGCCGGTATTCCCTGGACTTAGGTTGAAAGGGAATAGGCTTCGGTTTCGACGCGCATGAAGACGCGCCCAAGCGACCCCACCCTAGCATAAAAATCAGCCGATTTTACCTTTTCCAGATCGGTAAAAAACCGCCCCGCCCATGGGGCGAGATTCTGTTCGAAGAACTCGCGCTCGGCACCGGGCGCACCGGCGATATCTCCGTCGATCAGACCCGCCATGACTTCGCAGAGGATGGCCACGTGATCTTCGGGCTCCGACTGGCCTGCTCGTTCGATACCGAGTTGCTGCAGCGTTCCACGGACCCGCGCAAGCGGGCGGCCGTACAACGAACCGGTCTGGTAGTGCGAAGCATACGGCAGCAACAACCCCTCCCCGAGCCCGGTAAACAGATCGAAATACTGCCGCGCCGCACTTTCCTCGCTGGTCCGCCCTGCGGCTTCGCCGAGCGCCGTATGCGCCATCCCGAGCGGACTTGCGTCGCCGCGCAACAGAGCGAGACGACCAATCAAACCGGCATCGGGGCTATGTGACAGCAACGTCGCCAGCAGCGCGTACTCGCGCGCGCGGGCGCGATCGATTTCATCGACGATGCGCTCGGTAATAGCCGCAGATGCAAATTCCTGCATGTGATCGCTCATTTGTGACGGCTCGCGTGACCAAGAGTAATCAACTTCACGCCCTCCTAACGCGGCAAAGCGCCGCCGTGGGATCGCCGGTTCGGCGGGCCCTCGACTTCGGCGGCGCCATCAGGGTGCGCCTGCGCCACCGCCTCTCCACTAACGTCATCGGTTGACTTGGGAACATCAACCTCGACCGCCGGCGGTTCATCCGAGGCCGGCGGCACAGTCTGATCGAGCGCGAGCGTGGCGGACTTCTGGTCCGTTTCAACCGATTGTTGCTGCCCGGCGGGTAGCGGCGTCTGCGCAATCGTCTCCGCCACCTTTCTGTGTAAGCCTATCGCCTGCTCGAAAAGACTTTGCACATTGTCCTCAGCGAGCAGCGGGCCGAAGCCGGGAATGGTTTCCGGATCATTGAAATCCCACTGATATTCAGCGATGCCGATGAAATCGCGGATCGCGGGGTCGCTGGTCCAGGCCTGGCGCAAGGCGGCCCGCGTCAATGCGGCGGGGACCCGGCCCTGCAGAAATGGGCGGATGTTGGTGTCGAATGTGATCGCGTCGACTGGCGGCAGACTTGCCGGATCGAACGGCCCGACAACCTCGGCATTTTGTCCGACCGGAACGGCGTCAGGTTCGGGATCCGGTGGCACCGTCGCCTCGGAGGGCGACGCTTCCACTGCCTCCGTTTCATGCGCGGCATCAGCCTCGTGCTTCAACCGCGCCCAGCGCGAGACGAAGCTTTCCGGCGCGGTCATATCTCGTCCTCCGCATCGTAACGACGGTCCAGCGCGGGCTCAGCCGGTTTGCGCCGGCGTTTGCTGAAGGGGCGCTCGACATGATGCATGGCGATGAATTGGGCGACGATGTCGACGATCTCGGACGGCATCGGCACAGTCTCGACCAAATTGTTACCGGAATCAGTAAATGCCTCGCCCTCGGACGGATCGGCCGTCACAGCCAGCAACCCATAAGGCGGCTCGGATCCAGTCGGGCGCAAGGTCACCCACAATTGAGGCGCGCCCGACGCCAAGTTCTCGCGGTAAAAGGTCGTCTCTGTCCGGTGCAGCTCAATCATGGTCTCGCCGCCATAGAACAACGTCGTTTCTGGTTGCGCATCGATCGGCGTCCAGGGTTCAGCCGAAGGCCTTCCGACAAGCACTTCAACGGGCCGCCACAGGAATTCAGCCCACACACTCTTTGCCTTGCGCCGCTCGATGATGACGCCAACCGGAATGCTCGCCAGCGCGGTCGATCTCAATGGACCATCTCCCCCCGCGATATCGGCAGGCCCATGACGAGATTCTGCGGCTTCAGCCGCAGCATCCCGTCCGGCGTCATGGCCAGCACAAGATAGATTGGCTCTCCGCGCATGTCCTCGGTGGCGTCGACCGGCCTTACGAAGGTCAGCCGATAGAAGCTGATCACCCGAGATCGCATCGCTTCGCTGATTTCTTCACCTTCCCACAGCGCATCACCAATTTTGGTAGCCTCTGAATCGAGACCGACATACCAGGTGAGCGGTACGTCCCGCAGTTCGGTCAACGGCTCAACCTTGACATCGATCGCAAGCAGATGCGCGATCCATCGCGCTATAACGACGCCGAGTGCTGTCAAGCCGCGCTGGCCGCCGGTGAGATCGAGCGCCATGTCAAACATGTCGCTGCGTGTCCAGTAGTCGTCGGCGTTGATTTCGTTGAGCACATCGACGTTCGGCAGCGCCGGCAACCCCAAAAGAGCGGTCAACGGCGAAGCGTGCACGTCCGGATGACCGGCCGCGGCTTCCTGATCGGCCGCCAGAACCTTGCCGTCCCGCAGCGTCAGCTTCTGGGGCCGGAAGAACAGTCTCGGCGGCGCGCAGCACAAAGGCATCGTCGCAATCGTCCAGCATGTTGCGCAAGATCGCCTGTACGAGCTGGTCGATGAAGATATGAGGCTGCTTCATCGAGCGACGGAAAATCTCCAGATAAGCCGCCTCCAGCGTGTCGACGCTGGCAAGGTGATCGCGCCATCCGATCATGACGTCCCAATTCTCGCGGGCGTCGGCATCCTCGATGGCCGCGATCTGCGCAGCAGAAACCGCTTGCCGCGGGTTTCCCAGCAGCGCGTCATGCAACTGACGCTCCGCCGGGCATGCGTCCTGCGGCGGCACGAGTTCAGGGCGAGCCAGATAGGCCTTCAGGAACTCATCCGTCACCAGCAGCCGGCCAGCGGAATCGCGGTCGAGCAAATGATGACCGCTTGCGAGCCAGAAATCCCGTTTCTCGCTCAAGGGTTCGCTCCTTTCCCCAATTCCGAAAGGTCCAGATGCTCCTCCGGTGCCGGGTCTTCGCCGAGGACCTCGACGAAGCTGAAAGCTGCCGAGTGCGACTGGGTGCCAGGACGAAGCGTGCGAAAGGTTTCCCGGACCGATCCGCCATCGAGGGTGCGGGTCACGGCGACGATCACGCCGGCCGGATGATCGCACAGCGACGCCGCGAAGGCGATTTCCTCCTCGGCGGCGGCGCGCGCCGCGGCGAGATCAGGCGCACCGAATTGCGTGACCAGTTGATTTGCGAGCAACTCGACCACCTCCGCGCGATCTTGGTCGTCTGCATCTACGATCTGGACCAGTGTCGAACGCCCGAGCGAAGCCAGCCCCAAAAACCCGGCACGGAACGCGGTGCGGGCCTTGCCTTGGAAGGCGGCAACGTCCCGGTTCATAAACGCGAACGCACCCGACACGGCCCATTCGCCCGGCGCCGCCGGTCGTTCAAACACGAATGTGTCGGACGCGTCGAGCTGAATGGTCCGGAGTAACTTCAATGCCGTGTCCCTCCAATGGGAGGTTCGCGTTCGTGCAGATAATCGTCCGTGGTCCGAACCGTCCTCGTCGGCGCCCCGTAAGGATCGAAATTCTCTTCGGAGACCACGGTAACGCGGCAGTTTTCGCACATCTTGATAAGGTCGACCCGCCGCGAGCCGCCCGCATACATCCAATGGCTGCCCTCGAGTTTCGCCACCACGCGCTCGATGGTGCTCTTCACCCCGAACGGCTTGTTGCACTTAATGCAGCAGAATGGCTCTTCCTCTTTGAGGATCCGCGCCGGCGCCGTAGCCGCGCGGAAGTCGATCTGAGGTTTCAGGGTGATGACGTCTTCGGGACACGTGGCCTGGCAAATACCGCACTGTACGCAGGCGTCCTCGACAAACCGCAGCATCGGACGCTCCGGATCGTCCCGTAATGCGCCGGTCGGGCACGCCGACACGCAAGCCAGGCAAAGCGTGCAGCCACCGGCATCGACCTCGACCGCGCCGAGCGGCGCGCCCGCGGGAAGCGCAATGACTTCGATCGGATCGGGCGCCGCGCGATGTAGCTCGCCCAGCGCAAAGCGCAACACACCGCGCTTGCCACCCGTTGCCTCAAAGCTCGCAGGCTTCGGTGCGGACGGCATTACCGGAATCTCCCGCAACACCTGGCCGAGTGCGTCCGGGTCGTCTGTCTCGATCGTCGCGACCCGTGTGTTGTCAAAGCCCAGTCCGGCCAGGATTGGCTCCGCCAGTGCGAGCGTCCGCCTCAGCCCCGAGACATCATGACGCGGCCTGGCCCGAAGCAGGAATCGCATCGCTGAGGCGCCATAGGCAAAGGCCGCCGCGATGCTCTCAAGCCCGACCTGCGTGATTTCATTGACGGCGAGCGGCAGCACCTGCGCCGGCAGACCATCGCCGAACCGCGCCAAGGCATCGATCATTGGCGCGCCATGCCCGTCGTCGTGAATCAGGACGATCGGATGCGTTCCGCCGGCGTCGCGATAGGTCAGCAACATCGCGCGCAACTTTCGCATCAGCGCATCTTCGGGCGGCATTGCATAGGACGCCGCGCCGGTAGGACAGGCTGCAGCGCACTGTCCGCAGCCGGCACAAATGTTCGGATCGATCGCCACGTGATCCCCTGCCGGGGTGATCGCGCCCGCCGGACAAAGATCGAGGCAACGCGTGCAGCCGACGATTTGGGAACGCGAATGCGCGCACAGCGACGGCTCGAAGGCGACGTAGCGCGGCTTTTCGAAGCTGCCGGTAAGATCACGCGCCTTGAATACCGCCTCCAGCACCGCGGCGCGGTTGCCGGGATCGGCACGCAGATAGCCATCGCGCAGATCGCTCGCGGCGAACAGCGCCGATCGTCCCGATAAATCAAGAATGATGTCGCAACGCGATTTGGCGCCATCGCGCGCAGGCCCGAACACAAGCGAGCCGCGTGACGACGGCAGCGGCAGCGCGAAATCGTCGACAACGAGATCGAAGGCACCCAGGTAGCCTTGGACCGTCGCAACCTTTCCTTTGACGACGGGAAAATCGCTGGTCCGCGGTGGAGCGACGGCCGCCGGAGGCGCGATCAACACCGTGACGTCAAGACGGTCCTTGAGCAGGTTTCCGGCTTCGACCGCGACCTCGTCCCGGCCGTAAATCAGGATGACACCACCGCTCTCGGCGCGAACGGTGGGCACATCGGGCATCGGCACGGCTGCTGCCGCCAGCAATGCTGCCATCTTTGGTCCGGCCGACAAAGCCTCGTTCGACCATCCCGCCGTCTCGCGGAGGTTGGCGAAGGTGACCGGGCTCGAACGCCCGGTCTCGCCAGCCGCCTCGGACAGCGTGGACGCTGCGAAAGTGCAGCCGACCGTCAACGGGGTATCCTCCCCGGCAATGGACCGGAAGCGTTGCAGCTCCGTGCCGCAAAGCTGCCGTGCCGTGGTTACCTCTCCGCTGCGACATCCACGACGTACCGCTGTCGTATCCAGCGGCATCGTATCGTCACACGAACAGATCAGGATATCCCGAGATGCACCTCGCATTGTCCTTGGTTGCCTTTCAGGCGACGGAGCGAAGGCGAGAAACTCTCACCTTCGCCGCTCTATCATGATGCGAGCGTCTGCCCGCTATATTGATTATGCCGGAACCACCGGCACTTTCTCCTTGCGCAGCGCAGCCAGCGTCTGCGGATCAAGCTTCAGATGCGCTTGCACCAGTTCCGGCGGCGTCAGCGCCAGCCACTGGTTCAGCGACACGTCGGCATAGTAGCTGCTCTTGAAGAGCTCCAGGAAGCGCAGCGGCGTGGTGCCGGTGTTTTCGACATAGTGGCCCATCGCGAACGGCACATAGCCGACATCGCCCGCCATGAAGTCGAAGGTGCGCGCCTGCCCGGAGGCCGCGAACACGCCCATGCGGGCCTGGCCCTCGATGTAATACTGCCACTCATCGGTGTTGGGGTGCCAGTGCATTTCACGCATGCCGCCGGGCTCGACCTCGACAAGTGCCGCGGAGATCGTCTTCGACGCCGGGAACACGCTGGTGTCGGTGATCCGCACCGTGCCGCTCTTGGTCTTGATCGGCTGCTGTGCGAGCATCCGATGGCTGAAGCTCTGCGGCACCGGTTTTGCTCCGGCAATCTTGTCCGAGGCGATCGGTCCCGGTACCTGGGAGGCGAAGATGTAAAGCTGGCTCGGATCCAGCGCATGCTCGAACGCATTCTTGCCGACGCCGAAGTTCTTCGCGAGCACTTCGCTTGGTGTGTGCTTGAACCAGTCGCTCAGCAGGAAGGTGTTGTCCTCGTCAAACTCGCCGTCGTCGAACACCAGCAGGAATTCGCAGCCGTCCGGGCCGAGGCCCTGGATCGAGTGCGGTACGCCCGACGGAAAATACCAGAGATCGCCGACGCCGACGTCGTCGATGAAGTTGTTGCCCTGGGCGTCGATCGCGGTGATCCGCGCGCTGCCGTACAGCATGTAGGCCCATTCCGCCGCCTTGTGCCAATGCAGCTCGCGCACGCCGCCGGAGTTGAGGCGCATATTGACGCCGGCAACGTTCTTGGAGATGCCGAGTTCGCGCACGGTGACCTGACGGGTCCAGCCGCCGGATTCCTGCCGCACGTGCGAGTCCGAAAACGAAAAACGCAGATTGGGCAACGTGCCGTGATCGGTCGAAGGTGGAACCAGCAAGTCCGGATTCTGCCTGTCGCGGGCGAGATTGCGCGGGCCGGGATCTGTGCCACCATGGCCGGGGCGCTGCGGCTGAGGGATGGCGTCGCCCCCTTGCGCGTTGGCTGCCCCTGCGATGGTGAAGGCGCCGCCAGCAGCTGCCGCCGCCAGCATCGTTCGCCGCGAAATTTCGTCCATGTCCTTACTCCTTATGTACCATATGTACTGGTTTCGTCGTGGCCTTCGCGACGACGAGAGCATTCGTCGTGGCTTCCGCCACGACGAAAGCGGTACCGGTGCGCGCCGTTGGTGGCCCCGGAGTTATTTACTCAGCTGGCATTGCCGAAGGTTGTTCGCGGTCGGCCGGCGATTGCTTGGCAAGCTGTTGCGCAAACCAAAGATCGTGGTGCTCCTTGGCCCAGTTGAGATCGACCTCACCGGTGCCCATGGCTTCGAACGCGCCTTCCATTCCTAAAGTGCCGATATAGATGTGGCCCAAGATCAGAGCAACGAACAGCACAGCCACGATTGCGTGTACGACCAGCGCGAGCTGCATATCGAGGATGTTCGTTCCATAGAACGGAAACAGCAGCAGGAACCCCGACACCGAGACCGCAATGCCCGCACCCAGCGAGAGCCAATAGACCAACTTCTCGCCGGCGTTGAAGCGACCCGCCGATGCGTGCTTCTTCTTGATGAAGCCGCCGCCTTGCTTGATCCATTCGAGATCGACCTTCCGCGGAAGATTGTCCTTGAAGAAGATCACGATGATCAGGAACAGGCCGGTTACGAACGAGAAGCTGGTGAAATTGTGCACGTATTTCGCGATCTCGGAGAGGCTCGAAAAGGCCTGCGGACCAATCAGCGGCAACAGCACGGCCTTGCCGAAGGTGATGTTCAATCCGGTCAATCCGAGAACGACGAAAGAAACCGCCGTCAGCCAGTGCGAGAACCTCTCGAACGCCTTGAAGCGGACGATCGTTTTTCCTGACCGTCCGGCCGAAATCCGCATCCGCCCCATGATCAGATAGGCAATGCCCAACAGCGCGATCGTGCCGAGGATTACGATCGCACCGCCCCAACGCAGCAGGACTTGGTGGAAATAATCCCAGGTCCGCCCTGCGGGCTGGATCAGCACGGATGCCCTGGTGTCGGGAATGTCGATACGCCCGTCAACTCGAGGCACCTGCTTCAACAGCGTGTCCTGGTTGACAACGCTTGCAGTCGGGTTGGGCGCGCCATCCGGATCGAGCTTCTGAGCTAACGAAGGCGTCGCAACGGCTGCCAAGAGCAGCACGGCAGCGAGAACAAGCAGGCGAATGCGTGCAAGTAGAGTCATGGCAATTGTGTTCCCAGCAACTTGTAACCGTTCACCTCGCGTCCAGCTCAAACTACGATGTCTTCGTGGTAAGCGGTCATCCAGCCCCAGGCGCCGGAACCATAGCCGCGCTTCAGCACCCGCTCGCGATAGATCTGCGCAATGATCTCACCGTCGCCGGCCAGCAGCGACTTGGTCGAACACATCTCCGCGCACATCGGCAACTTGCCATCGCCGAACCGGTTCGAGCCGTATTTTTCAAACTCTGCTGCACTGCCGGCTGCTTCGGTCCCACCGCCGCCCGCACAATAGGTGCACTTGTCCATCTTTCCGCGCGAACCGAAATTGCCGACCTTCGGATACTGCGGCGCGCCGAACGGGCAGGCGTAGAAGCAGTAACCACATCCGATGCACAGATCCTTGGAATGCAGGACGATGCCGTCTTCGGTCGGATAGATACACGTTACCGGACACACCGCCGCACAGGGCGCGTCGGTGCAATGCATGCAGGCCATGGAAACGGAGCGCTCGCCGGGCTTGCCGTCGTTGATGGTGACAACGCGTCGGCGGTTGATGCCCCAAGGGACCTCGTTCTCATTCTTACAGGCCGTGACGCAGGCGTTGCATTCGATACAACGATCCGCGTCACACAGAAATTTCATGCGCGCCATGGTTCTACTTTCTTACGCAGCCCTAATTTGACAAAGCGTGGCTTTCGGCTCCTGCATGCCAGTCGCCGGATCGTATCCGTACGTCGTGAGCGTGTTCACGCTCTCGCCGAGCACATAGGGATCGGCGCCCTTCGGATATTTATCGCGCAGATCGACGCCTTCGAACCAACCAGCGAAATGGAAGGGCATCCAGGCGACGCCCTTGCCGACCCTCTCGGTCACGAGCGCTTTCATGCGGGTCTTCGAACTGCTCTCGGGTCCGGTGACCCAAACCCATCCGCCGTCGATAATTCCCCGCGCTTGCGCATCCAGCGGGTTGATCTCGACGAACATGTCCTGCTTCAGCTCCGCCAGCCATTTGTTGGAGCGGGTTTCCTCACCGCCGCCTTCATACTCGACCAGCCGACCCGAACTCAGGATCAACGGGAACTGCTTGGAAATACCCCGATCGACGGCGGCCTTTTGAACCGTGAAGCCGATATTGGGCACACGAAACTGCCTCGCATCCGGCAACGTCGGATAATCCGCGACGAGATCCGGCCGCGGGGTGTAGATCGGCTCGCGGTAAACAGGAATCGGATCGGGCAAATTCCACGCGATCATTCGTGCCTTGCCGTTGCCGTAAGGCGAGCAGCCATGCTCGATCGCAACACGCTGAATCCCGCCGGAGAGATCGGTTGACCACGACACGGTGTCCGGGTTGGCCGGGCTCACCTGCTGGATGATCGCCAATTCCTGTTCCGTGAGATCCTTGTCCCAGCCGAGTTTCTTCAGCACGGCCAGGGTGAATTCCGGATATCCGTCCTTGATTTCGGAACCGACCGAGTACGAGCCTTCGGCAAGCAGATTGTCGTGCTGTTCCTTTTCGACCTCCTGGCCGTTCTCCATCACCTTGCGCTTGACGATACGCTCGACACCGAAACGGGCGCGGAACGTGCCGCCGCCGTCCTTAACCGGCAGATTGGTGTTGTAGAGGATCGGTGATCCCGGATGCCTGAATTCCGGCGTGCCCCAGCATGGCCACGGCAAGCCATAATAATCTCCGCCGACTTCCGGATCATCTTTCGGCGCCCGCATGGTGACCAGATCGAACTTGGCCTGGTTCTTCATGTGCGCCTTGAGCCGCTCCGGCGACTGCCCGCAATAGCCGGTGGACCAGCCGCCGCGATTGATCTCGCGCAGGATATCCTCGGCCGACACCGCGCCATTTTCGACCTTGATGTTCTTGAACATCCGGTCGGCGAAGCCGAACTTCTGGGCAAGCATGTACATCGCATCGTAGTCGTTCTTCGATTCGAAGACCGGATCGACGATCTTCTCGCCCCACTGCAGCGAGCGGTTCGACGCCGTGCGCGATCCATCCATCTCGAAGCTGGTGCAGGACGGCAAGAGATAGATGCCATCCTTGCGTTCCGACAGCACCGACCATGCCGTCGGATAGGGATCGCAAACCACCAGCAGCTCAAGCTTCTCGATACCCCGCTTGGCTTCCGGCATCCGGGTGATGGTATTGACGCCATGTCCCATAATGAACATGGCTTGCACGTTGTCCGGCTGCGTAACCTGGTCCTTCGGCAGCAACGTCGCATCGAACCAGCGCGTGCTCGGAATACCCGGCGCTTCCATCAGCGCCTTGCTCTTGAAGCGCGAAACAAACCAGTCGTATTCCACTTCCCATACACGGGACCAATGTTTCCAGGCGCCCTCAGTGAGGCCGTAATACAACGGCAACGATGTAACATCGAGGCCAAGATCGGTTGCGCCCTGCACATTGGTATGGCCGCGGAAAATATTGGCGCCGCCGCCGGCCATCCCGACATTGCCGGTCGCCAGCAACAGAATGCAGCTGGCGCGGACATTGGCCGTGCCGGTCGCGAATTGGGTCTGCCCCATCGCCCAGATCAGTGTCGCGGGTTTCTCATGGGAAAAAATGTAGGCGACGTGCTTGACCTGCGCTTCCGGCAAACCGGTGACGCGCTCGACCTCGGCAGGCGTCCACTTCGCCACCGCCTTGCGGATCTCGTCGACGCCGTAGACCCGCTGGCTCATGAACTCCTTGTCTTCCCAGCCGTTCTGGAAGATGTGCCAGAGCATTCCGTAGATGGTCGCGATATGCGTGCCGGGGCGTACGCGGACAAACTCGGTCGCATGCGCGGCAGTCCGTGTCATGCGCGGATCGATGACGATCATGTTGGCACGATTCAGCTCCTTGCCTTCAAGGATGTGCTGAAGCGAAACCGGGTGCGCTTCCGCAGGATTTCCGCCCATGACCATGATGGTCTTGGAGTTGCGGATATCGTTGTAGCTGTTCGTCATCGCGCCGTAGCCCCAGGTATTGGCTACGCCGGTGACCGTGGTGGAGTGACAAATACGCGCCTGATGGTCGGAATTGTTGGTCCCCCAAAAGGCCGCGAGCTTGCGATTGAGATAGGCGGCCTCGTTGGTGAATTTAGCGGAGCCAAGCCAGTACACCGAATCCGGTCCGGACTTCTCGCGGATTTCGAGCAGCTTGTCGCCGATCTCGTCGATCGCCTTTTCCCAGGTAAGCCGCACCCACTGACCGTTGACGAGCTTCACCGGGTAACGCAGACGACGCTGGTTCAGCACGTCATCGCGAACCGCAGCACCCTTGCAGCAATGCGATCCGCGATTGATTGGGCTATCGTAGTCCGGCTCCTGCCCGATCCATACGTTGTTGGAGACCTTCGCGATAACCGAACAGCCCACCGAACAGTGCGTGCAGATATTCTTGCGGGTCGTAACGGCTGCGCCGACGTCAGGCGGCGGGCCCGCTTCCGCCTTGCGCACGCCGACCAGCGGCAACTCACCGAGCGCGGCCAGCGCTCCGACCGTCAGACCGGAGCGGCTCAGAAAGGTGCGGCGGTCCAAACCGCTGTTCGATGGGCTCGTCGATTCGAATGAGGGTCGGTGACCCTGGCGACGCTCCAACTTCTTGAACAATGGACGTCTCCTTATCGAACGGGATAGCTGTTAACGCGATAGTAATTTTTGACTTCAGCCGAATTCGCCTGATAACGCGCCTTGCGCTTGCTGGCAGGCCCAGTCGGCTCAGCCGCGGCAGCAGTTTCAGGGATCAGTGCAGTTGTGGTTGCAGCAGCGGTGCCTACAATCGCGAGGCGAAGCAAGTCCCGCCGACCGACTTTTGCCAGGACACGTCCCTTCATAGAGGACCCTTTCCCGAGCTGCTGACGCAACAAATGCCAAGCATTCCGTATACTTCAACGGTAACAGCATATTTCGTAGGCATCACCACTTCAACTCCCAAACGTGTTTTTGGAGCAAGAAACGTGCATTTCAGCAAAAGCAAGAAACACCGCTCCGGAGCAAGACAAGTTCACGTGTAATACGTCTGTAACCTGCGGCGCGGCGCCACAGGAGTTGGCCAACCGCCCGGCCAGCCGCCGCCGCATAAGCGACGACCTAGACCTGATTCGAGCGTTTCACGAAATCCGCCCGATCTTGGCAGGATGGTCGTTAACGCCGGGAGGCTTGGAAATGATGCGTTGTGTGCACCGCAGCGATCTGCGGAAACGGTAGCGCAGCTGCCTTTCAGGCTGGAATTCGCACGGCGCGCAATTATGGATAGTAAAGAAAGAAGAGATACCCGCATGGGTAGGCCACTCCACCGCTTCACTTTGAGAAGTGACATTCGAGGCGGCTTACGTATCGTCGCGGCCGCCTTCAATTATACACTAGTTTATGTCGGCTGGTCCGGACAGATGATCTCGATCCGACAGCCTGCACCGGGAAAGATCACCAGCCGGAATCCGTGCAACTTGACGATCGCGGCCACAAGATTCAGCCCGAGCCCGACGCCCGGTGTATTTCGGATCTTGTCCGACCGGTAGAAACGCCGCAGCACCGCGTCGCGTTCCTGTTCGCCAATACCGCACCCCGTGTCGATTACCCGGACAATGCTTTCGTCGTTGTCGCGGACAAGCTCGATTGTTACCTGCCCGCCTGTAGGCGTGAACTTGACGGCGTTGTCGACCAGGTTGGCAATCGCCTCGATCAACAGATCTCTATCGCCATGAACGGCGAGTTCGACCGGAGCAACAACGCGCAAATCCACACCCTTGTTTTCCGCGATCGGTTCGTAGATGTCGCCGACTTCGCGCACCAGCCTGTCGAGGGGAACGATGCCGAAGCTGGCGGATCGCCGGCTGTTTTCGATCTCCGCGAGGCGCAGCAGGGCAGTGATGATCGTCAGCGATTGATCGATGCCCGCGATAGCCTTGTCTGCGACCGTTTGCAGCTGCTCCAGGGTTACTGCATTGGTACGACCGCGCTCCAGCGTCAACCGCGCGCGCGTCAGCGGCGTTCGCAAGTCGTGGGCGATGTCATTGCCGACCCCCGCGAGCGCGTGGATCATCGTCTCCATCTCATCGAGCATGCCGTTGACGATCACCGCGAGTTTGGCGAATGGCTCATCGACAGTCCGGTACGGAAGGCGTTCGCGTAGATCGCCGGCGATGATCCGCTGAACCCGTTGATTGACTTCCTCGACCTGCTTCTGCGCCCGTAGGCTCAACCACGCGCCAACCATCAGACAAAGGCACAATCCTGGCAGCAGACCCAGCGCCAGCGCCTGGCCGACCACGTCGGCGATTTCCTTGGCCTCGTCGACATTGCGTCCAAGGACCAGGAGGTCGCCATTCGGCATTCGCTGTGCGATCGCGCGAACGGTTTGGTGTTCCCTGCCCTTCCGGTCGGTCCGGACAATATGGGCGCGCTGCGCGATACTATCCGTCCGCAGATCGGATGGCAGGCTCTCCAAATTGCCGGTAAGCCGGCGGCCGGTCTGATCAAATATGGCGGCCAGTTGGACTCCACGCGGGTCCTGCCTCAGGCGTTCCTCGATGGCCTGCAGCCACCGGTCAGATGACAGGGCCGCGATTCCATTCATCTGTGCCGTGATCACACGGTCGGACCGCTGGGTCAGATAATTGTCGAGCTTCCAGTAAATGAATCCGAACAGCGCGATGATGAAAAGGGCGAACACGCCGGACATCATGAAAGCCCAGCGGAATGTATTCGTGCGCATGAATTCCGGTCGACGCATCGGGTTTCCGCGGCCCACAACGCTTGGGGCGATCTGGCCTAACCTATTACAGCCACCGGCGCGTGCTGGCAGCAGGTATCACACTGCCGGCCGCAGAATGAACCCGGCGCCGCGGACGTTATGAATCATCGGAGCTTCGTTCGGTCCATCCACCTTGTGGCGGAGCCGACCCATATGCACATCGACGAGGTTGGTCGCTGGGACGAATTTGTAGTTCCAGACCTCCTCAAGCAACATAGCCCGCGTCAACAATTGATCGCTGCGTTGCATCATATATTCGAGCAAGCGAAATTCCCGGGGCAGCAGGTCGATCTCGCGCTCGCCGCGCCTTGCGGTCCGCTCGATCAGATCGAGCTCCAGCGACCCTACCCGCAGCTTGGTCTCGCGCGTCTCTGCCGGCCGGCGCAACAACGCTTCAATTCTGGCAACGAGCTCGACGACTGCGAACGGCTTGGTGAGATAATCGTCCCCGCCCATCCGCAGGCCCCTTACCCGGTCATCGACCGCGCCGAGCGCGCTCAACACAAGCACGGGGGTTCGGATCTGCTCCTTGCGCAACGTCTCGATGACGGTGAGCCCATCCATTCCCGGCAGCAGCCGGTCGACGATCATTGCATCGGGCCGCGACGTAAGCGCCTTCTCGAGCCCTTCAATTCCGTTGGCGGACCATTCGACCTCGAAGCCCCGATCGGCCAGCTCGGCCGAAATTTCCTCAGCCGTCTCGTTGTCGTCCTCGATCAGAAGTACTTTTGTCATCGGCTGACCCCCAAGTGCCGCGAGGTCCGTTGCAGTGCCCGACTCCGATACGCTTGGTACTGCATACCGACTTCCTGAAATGGATCTCACGTCTCTGCTATCCTAAATGACAAAAATCACGCAACGAAAGAGCGGGACAGCGCCGGCGCGCCTATTCGGGGCTTCTTAAGGCGTTCCGTGCGCTGTCCTCTCGGCAGCCTTTTAACACCGCCTCCAAGGATGAGCGCGGTCCAGCCGCTTTCTACAATATAGGTCTGTCAAACGGGCCGGACCATTAAATAACGTTTTAGAGTAGCATTGATCCGAACGCACATTGTGACGTTGCGTCAGGAGGCCTGCTTAGCTTGTGGTGCGGTTCGTACTTTGCTGCCGTCGGCCAACTCGACCACTGGGTTGAGGACAACCTGGTCGCCATCCGTGACCCCGCTGTTGACCTCGACCTCCTGACCAAGGTCGCGCACCACCCCGACCTTGTGCAGGTGCACCACGCCATCCTTGACCACCGCTACCTGCACCCCGTTTTCATTGAAGATGATCGCATCGGCGGGCACCTTGAAGCTCGGCGTCTTGCGCGGGATATGAAGTTCGATGGTGCAATAGACTCCCGAGGCAAGCTCGCCGTCAGGATTCGGAATATCGACCTCGGTCAGCAGCGTCCGGGAACCGGGCTGCAACGCGTTCGCGATTCGCGTCACCTTGCCCGGGAAGGTATGATTCGGAATTTCGGGGACGTGCACCACCGCGTCAATCCCCGGATGCACGCCAAATGCCTCGTCCTGCGGAACGAACACCTGGGTTCGGATGACGTTACCCTGCATGATCGTGAACATGAAGGTGCCGCTGGTGGCATCGGCCTGCACCAGGCTGCCGATGTCGATGTTGCGTTGGGTGATGACGCCGTCGAACGGCGCAACGACGCGCTGATAGGCCTTCTGCTGCTGCAGCACCTCGAGCTGAGCCGCCTCCGCGACCACATTGGATTGCGCGACCTGAACTGCGGCTTCCTGCGCCTTCAGGGTCTGGACGTCGGTCGTCCCTTGTTGTGCCGTCAACCAGCCCTGTTTGACCAACGGGCCATCGCGATCCCACGTCACCTTCGCGAGTTCGCGATTGGCCTGCGCCTGCTGCAACGCGGCCTGAAGTTGCCCCAGCGTGGCCTGAGCCTGCGAAATCTGGTGGTCGAGCTCCGGAGCGACGATCTCGGCGAGCAACTGACCCGTCTTCACGTGATCGCCGATATCGACCTCGCGCTTATCGATATAGCCGCTGGCACGCGCGAAGATGTTTGCCGTTGAAAACGCCTCCGTGGTCGCAGGCAGGCTGACAGTCTCGATCTGATCGCTAGGCTTCACTATGGCGACGCGGACCTGCGGAACAAAGTCGCTGCGTTGTTCTGCGGTTGCGATGACTTCGCGATGCTGTGAATAGTGACCCCAGGCTCCCACGGCCAGTGCGGCGACGAGAACCAGCACCACGACGCCACCCAACAACCGCCCCCCCGATCGGCGCTTGCCTGATCGGTCTTTTTGCGGCGCTCGTTCGGGTTCGCGGCCGGTCACCGGCGCAGGTTCGATGTCCGAAGGTCGATTGTAGTTCATTAGAGCGCCTCTTCAAATACGCCGTGATGTGGCTTGCCGTCGTTACCTTTTCGCAGCAACGCGAACAGGTAGGGCACGACAAGAAGCGTCGTGGGTGTAGCGAACAACAGCCCGCCGATCACGGCGCGGGCCAGCGCCGCATTCTGCTCCTCGCCTGCGCCGCCAATCGCCATCGGAATCATGCCGACGATCATCGCCGCCGCCGTCATCAGCACAGGCCGAATTCGCGTGTGCCCTGCCTCAATGGCCGCCTCGAACGCGCTCTTGCCGGCTAGTTGTTGCTCTCGCGCGAACGTCACCAGCAGGATCGAATTCGCCGAGGCGACGCCGACCGCCATGATCGCCCCCATCAGGGACGGCACGTTGAGCGTGGTGCCGGTGATGAACAGCATCGTCAGAATGCCGCACAACGTCGCCGGCAGCGCCAGGATGACGACGAAGGGATCACCGAAATTCTGATAGTTCACGACCATCAGGAGATACACGAATACCGAGGCAAACAGCAGACCGATACCGAGATTTACGAATGCGCCATTCATGCTCTCGATCTGGCCGATCACCTCGATCCTATTTCCGGGTTTCATCTGCTTCTGCAGATCCGCGACGATCTTATCGATCTGGCCCGCGACGCCGCCGAGATCGCGCCCCTGAACCGCGGAATAGACCTCGTAGACCGGCTGAATATTGGCCTCGTTGGCGTTGGTCGGAATACTGCCGCGCTTGAACGTTGCCACGTTGCTCAGCAGACCGGGCACCGGGACACCCGTGTTTGCGACCGACAACGACGTCGAAACCGGCGTGTTGCCGAGATCATTCAGCGAACTGATCCTGTTCTCGGGGGTTTGGACCGCCAGGTAGTAGGGAATTCCGGACTTGGGATCTGTCCAGAAATTCGGGGTGACCTGCTCCGACGAACTCAGGCTGACGTTGACGTTGTTGGCAACGGTCTCGGCATTGAGCCCGAGCTGTGCCGCCCGCGTACGATCGATATTGGCGTAGAACGCCGGCGCATCGACTTCCTGCTGCAGATGGGCATCCGCGATGCCCGGAATCGCCGCGATGCGCTGACGCAGTTCCTTGGCGACGCGCAGGTTGTCTGCCCGGTCATAGCCGACGGTACGGACGTCAATCTGTGCGGGCAGCCCGAAATTGAGGATCTGAGTCACGATATCCGCCGCCTGGAAGTAGAAAGTGTCTTCCGGAAACGCGGCCGGCAACGCGACGCGCAACTTGCGGACGTAGTCGGCGGTCGGCGCATGGCCTTCCTTAAGCGACACCAAAATCACACCGTCATTGACGCCGATGGTCGAGCCGTCTGTGAACGCCAGATTGTAAGACCGCGCCGGAAGACCGATATTGTCGACCACCAACTCGCGGTCTTTTTCCGGGATGAGTTCACGAATCTTGTCTTCGACCGACTGGAAGATGCGCTCGGTATCTTCGATCCGCGTTCCGGCGGGGGCACGAACGTGAAGCTGGATCTGCCCGCCATCGATTGCCGGGAAGAAGTCGCGCCCGACCAGCGGAAACAGAACCACCCCCAGCGCCAACACCGCCACTGCAATCCCGGGTACAATGAACCGGTGCCTGAGCAGTCCGGTGAGAAGCTCCGCATAGCTGCGGCGCATGGATTCGAATGCGCGCTCAAACCCGGCATGAAAACGGCCGAATATGTTGGCCGACGCCGCATCAGCAGGACCATGATGCTCATGCTTGAGCAGCAAGCCGATCGTGATCGGCGTCAGCGTTCGCGACAGGCCGTACGAGGCCAGCATGGCGAACACAACCGCGAGTCCCAGCGGCGTGAACAGGTATTTCGCCGGCCCGGTCAAGAAGACCACAGACGTAAAGACGCAGCTGATGGCAAGCGTCGAAACCAGCGTCGGCACGGCGATACCGGCGGCGCCATGCAGCGTCGCCTGCGGTAGCGGCTGGCCTTCCTCGGTCAGCAGCCGATGGGTATTCTCGATCGTCACCGTGGAATCGTCGACCAGGATGCCCACCGCGAGCGCGAGACCGCCGAGCGTCATGGTGTTCATGGTCTCGCCGAGGAAATAGAGCACAATCAGCGAGGTCAGGATTGAGAGCGGTATCGAGATCATGACCACCACAGTGGACCGCCACGATCCCAGGAACAGCAGTATCATCAGCGCCGTGAGCCCGGCGGCAATCGCGCCCTCGCGAAGCACACCGATCACGGACTGCTTGACGAAGACCGACTGGTCGAACAGTTCCTTGATTTCCATGCCCGGAGGCGCAGCGGCGCGTGCCTCCTTCAGGGCCTCGTGGACCGCATTCACGACGGTCAATGTCGAGGCGTTGCCGTTCTTGATGATGCTGAGCAGAACCGAGCGGCGGCCGTTCTGCCGCACGACATTCTGTTGCACCAGCCAGCCGTCGTGAACCTCGCCAACGTCCTTCACGAATACCGTGGCGCCGTTGACCACCTTGATCGGGATATTGTTGAGGTCCTCGATACTCGCCGGCGTCGCGTTGGTGCGAACGACATATTGCTTTTGACCGATCTTCGCGGTGCCGGCTGGCAGCGTCAGGTTCTGGGCGTTGACCGCGTTCGCGACGTCCAACGGGGTCAACCCCTTTGCCAACATCTTCGCAGGGTCGATATCGACCATGATCTGGCGATATTTTCCACCGGCGGGCGTCGGCAGCGTGATGCCGGGAATTGGCGCCAATTGCTGGCGGATTCGGTAGATGCCGTAATCGTAGAGTTGCTGCTCGCTGAGTGTATCGGAACTCAGGCTGATCTGCAGGACCGGAACACTGGAGGCATTGTACTGCACCACCAGCGGAGCCTGGATTCCCGGGGGCAACAACGCACGAATGGCGTTGGTCCCCGATACAATCTGCGCAATCGCGAGATCAACGTTGACGTCGGGCTGGAAGTAGATCTTCTGCACCGACAGACCAGCCATGGTCTGCGCTTCGATGTCCTTGATGCCGCTCACATTCGCACTGATGGCGTATTGGCTGTACGTGGTGACGCGCTGCTCCATTTCCGGCGTGCTGAGGCCGGTGTAGCTCCAGATCACCGTCACGACGGGAATGTTGATTTCCGGAAAGATGTCCGTGCGCATCTCGCGGCAAGCGACGATACCCAGAAACAGGATCAGGGCAGCGACGACATAGAATGTATGCGGAAATCGCAGGGCGAAACGAACTATGCCCATATACTAATCCTTACTAAGCGTTCATCAGGTAAGCAGCACAACTTCTCACCGGCGCAACGTTGCCGCAGCGGACGGCAAAGCGCGTCCCAAGACGCAGGAATATTTGCCCTATGGCATCCTCATTGATCCCTGGGGCGTCGGCGTGAATGACATCGAATAGCGAGGCTCGCACTTGTCGTTTGGCGCTGTCGGTCGCGGGTTCGCCAAGTCCCCGTGCGTGACGCTTGGACAACCGCGACCACAGCGGCCAAAGAGACCACGTGCATGCGAGTGGAGATGCGAGAGCAAGGTATCCTACCTCCGGACAGATGATGACGCGCAGGCTTCCCCACCGCCCAACCCGTACGTTTCCCGACTTTTTTCCTGGAAGCTTGCTCCAACAGATGAACTGGCAACGCCAACCACGCGAGACGTTGCGTGTAAGATGATGGTGATTGACAGCAGCCTTCTCAACTAAAAATCAGTTTAGAACTTCCAACGCACATTAAGCAGCACCGTTCGCCGCTGGCATATCAATAGAGTGACGCCTTCGATCAACGATCAGTGACTTTCGCCACAATGGCTGAAGCCACGGGTCATGCGGCGGTCAGCCATCTCGTTCGGGCTTCGGCGCGTGATGCCGCAAGCGGCGTCACGCATTTTCGTTGATCCTGCCATGCGATTGCCGGATGGGCGGAAGGTGAATATTCCGTAATTAATTGCGTTCCGCCTGCTGGGCACCGATGCCGATGCACACCAGATCCGCTCACGATGCGATTGTTGCCGTCGCCATATGGCTTATCCATACATTGCTATATTTCGATAGCTATACATATATAGGTACATGACCAATCGCCCGAACCCGAGCGACATCGCGCAATTGCGAACGCAATTGATGGGTATATCCCGCCGCCTGCGACGGGAAGCACAGACCGACGATCAATCCTGGGCCCGCTTGCTGGTGCTCGGGGCGATCGACCGCCATGGCGGCTCGGCGACACCGTCAGTGCTCGCGGCCGACGAGGGCATGCAATCTTCAAATCTGGCCGCGGCGCTGCGCGATCTCGAGGCCAAAAAGCTGATCGTGCGGACACAGGACGCCGAAGACCGACGCAAGGTCCGGGTTCGGCTCAGCGCGGTCGGACGGAAATTGCTTTACGACAACCGCGCTCGCCGCGAGCGCTGGTTGGTCGAGACCATGAACGCGTGCTTGACCGCGGCGGAGTGCGCCGACCTGATCAAGGCCGGGCCGTTGCTCGAGCGCATCATCACCTATTCGGAATCGGGGGCGCCGCTCAAAGCGGCCGGAAAACGCAGATGACAATCACATTTGGCCGCGTGGTTGAGGTCGACATCGGCCCGTTGTTGCGCGCCATGTTGGTGCTCTCACCACTGGCGCTCACGGCTGCCGTGACGGAAGACCTCAACTGGCTATTGGCCGCGATTGTGACGATCTCGGGCTATATCGCCGTGGAAAGGTCCGGCCTGGCACCGCTTGGCGTCGTCCTGCACGGCGTCGCCATCGCTGCGGGCTTCATGGCGCTGCTGACGGCGTTGGCTTTTCCTCCGTTGTTCGTTGCCGGCTGCGCCGCGATGGCGTCGGCGTCGATACTATTGACCGCACGCGGCGACAAATTGCAGTCGCTCGGCATCTTCACGTTCATTCCTGCGCTTTACCTTGCCTGTGAAGCGGCGGAAGCGGCTGCGCCGCATCAGCTGGTCGCAGAAGGCGCCGCCTTCCTGCCTTTCCTGGTAGTGGCGTTGCTACCGGTGCTGCTGCTGACCGCCTATGATCATATCTGCGCCTGCGGGCCGGAGGTGAACCGGCTCCGCCATTTCAGACGAATCCTGCGCTGGAGCGAACTCGGCGTCCGCACCTTCTACGGCGAAGCCACGATAGCCGCCGCACTTGCCGTCGCCGTTGCCGCCAGCGCCGTCGAATGGTGGCATATCGAGCATGGACAATGGGTGATCTGGTCCGCGGCCAGCGTGGTCACCGGGGATGCCGCAAGCGGTCACAAAAAGTTGCGCGACCGGGTCACTGGCGCAATCGTGGGAGTTCCGGCCGGCATTGGGGTCGGATTGTTGCTGCCGCAAAATGTATTAGCGTACAGCGGTGTCGCCTACGGCATCGCGACGATCGTGGCGGTGCTGTCGCTCGTCGCCCTTCGCCCCTATGTCGTCGCCTTCGGATTGCGTTGCGGATGCGCCGGCTTCGGCCTACTTCTTGCAAGCCAATCCACCGCCATCGCCGCCGAACGGACAGCCAATGTCGTTTTTGGCGGCATCATCGGCATCGCATTCGTACTGATCATCCGCGCCGTTGCCGGCGCACTTCAACCTGCGCGTAATCATCATGACATCATTCATCCGTCACCTCACAGTTGAAACGACGGCGCCATCGCCGCTTGCGGAGGCAGACGACACCACTTCATCTGATGCTGGTCCGACCAAGCGGCCTCCCATGCCCGATGGCTTACCGACGGACCGCCGAAGGTGGGCTGCGGCCGCGATCTTCACGGCGCTCGCGCTGGCGACGCTCGATACGGCGATCGCAAACATCGCGCTGCCCGCCATCGCTGCGGACCTTCATGTCAGTTCGGCCGATGCGATCTGGGTCGTCAATGTGTACCAGATCGTGCTGGTGGCCACGCTGCTGCCGTTTGGCGCGCTCGGCGAAGTGATCGGTCACGAACGGCTTTATCTTGCTGGGCTGTTGTTGTTCACATTGGCGTCGCTGGCTTGCGCCTGTGCCTGGTCGTTGCCAACCTTGCTGGTTGCACGCGTTCTGCAGGGTTTGGGCGCGGCCGGCATTTTGAGCGTGAATACGGCACTGGTCCGCTTCATCTATCCCGAGCGTATGCTCGGCCGCGGCTTCGGCCACAACGCGCTGGTCGTTGCAACCGCCTTCACGCTCGGCCCAACCGTGGCATCCGGAATTCTGTCGGTTGCGAACTGGCCCTGGCTGTTCGCCGTCAACATTCCTCTCGGCGTGATCGCGATCCTGATCGGCCTGAAGACGCTGCCCTCGACGCCGCGCGCGAAACATGCGTTCGATTTCCCCGGTGCGCTGCTGGCCGCCGGCTGCCTTGGCTTCTTTATCCTTGCAATCGGCAGCGCAGCCCATAGGGCGTCGGACGGTCTGGTGTTGATCGAGCTGGCGGCCGCGTTGGTGCTGGGCTGGCTCGTGATCCGCCGGCAGGCAGGTCATCCGGCGCCGATGCTGCCGATCGACCTGTTCCGGCGACCGCTATTCGCGTTGTCGGCGGCCACGGCGGTTTGCTCGTTTGCTGTTCAGGGCCTGGCATTCGTTTCGCTGCCGTTTTACTTCGAGGACATCCTGTTGCGCAGCCAGGTGGAGACCGGCTTTTTCATGACGCCATGGCCGCTGGTGGTGGCCATTATGGCGCCGATCGCAGGAAGACTCTCCGACCGCTACCCGGTCGGCATTCTCGGTGGCCTCGGATTGGCCATTCTCGCCTTGGGAATGGCTTTTCTGGCGATGCTTCCCGCGGAGCCGAGCGTGGCCAATATCGTCTGGCGAATGGCGCTGTGCGGATGCGGGTTCGGCTTTTTCCAGACGCCGAACATGAAAGCATTGATGTCGAGTTGCCCGCCCGCCCGCAGCGGCAGCGCGAGCGGTACGGTAGCGACTGCGCGTCTTATCGGACAGACCAGCGGAGCGGCGCTCGCTGCGCTGTGCTTCACCCTCGCCGGCCGCGACGGCGCCACAGTCGCGCTAGTGCTCGGAGCGGGGTTCGCCGTCGCAGGAAGCGTGACGAGTTTCCTGCGCATGATCGCGGTGCCGCAACCCAGTTAGAGCGGGATAGCTTTTTTGAAGCGCCATCCGGCTCTATCTTATTGATATCTATGCACGCCAGAATCACACTCGATTTCCTATACTGCGCTGACCAGCTCCGTCATGGGCGATTATGACAACGACAGGATTATCACCATGACGATGAAGAACGTGGCTTTGGCGACATCGATAACATTGCTCGCTGTGTTCTCAGGAACGGCTTATGCCGCGACGGCAACCCCGCAAACCAGGCATCGGGTGGAGCGCGCAAGCGCGCTTCTGGTTTCGCATGCTTATGCGTCGACAACAGCAACCGAGGACCGTGGTCCCCACTACCACGGCGGACCGAAGTCGAACGACTGATAATTCCAGAAAATACCCGTGTGTGCTCGTTGGGGCGCCCGAGTCATAGCTCGCGCCCCACGAGTGCGCCCTTCAGTGATAATGGACGTAATAATACAGCACTTCCAGGAGGCCGAGGAAAAGGCAAAGAGCCACGATCGCAATCACGAGCAGGCGTTCGCGCTTATCCATGGCACTGGCCATTACGGTTTCCTTTAAATTCCTAAAGGTTGCACCGAGTTCGGAAGGTGATCGCCTCGCCTGGACGATTAATTATCCCGCGCGCTTCGAGGCTTCCGGGTCGGCTGCGGCAAAAGAAAAATCAACCCACTGGTCAGAAATGCTATTCCCAAAACAATAAGGGCGTTTCCCAAAACGGTCATGCAACGCCTATCCTAGCTTGATCGTCTGTTCCCGCAACAGGCTGGGTGTCAGAATGCGGCTCAAATGACGCCGTCGCTCTGCGCAAACGGTCGGCCAGCCGGTGACCGCGGATACGGTATCGGTTGATATTGGTATCCATAGCAGGCCATCGCAAGGGACACACAGCCCTCGCCAGCCCGCTGATTTACTGAGAAAGTCGGCGGCCGTGCACAGGTGCGCCCGGCGCGAATCAGTTGGACGATTTGGCCCCCGCGAAGCTACTTGGCCAGCAACCCCGCCAATTGTTCGGTGGCAAGCGAGCAGCGAACTTCATCGATCTGCCTGGAGAGTAAAATTGCCGTTGCCTTCAAGGTCTCGATCCTTGGACCTTCGGCGTTTACCCCCTCCAGCTCCGCAATTCGTTTGTTGAAGGCGGCAAGTTCTGAATGCAATCGCTCGATCTCGGCGTGATGATCAACTCCGACTCTCCTCCAAACCCGTTGCGCTCGCATGGTGTCCCCCCTATTGCGGTCACGCCTTCGTGGCTGCCATTTGTGGCTGGAACGGGAAAAATTAGAGTCAGACTTGGACCGTTCACGCGACTTTCTTCAAAGCGTGCTGTCATGGTCCCATACCCCATGTCACGACGACGTCATGAACGTGCACGCTCACCTCGCGCGTGCACAAAATTTGAAGGGGGGTATTGGGCTAAATGCCTGATCAATCGGGACAATTGCCCCCTTCGAGCCGTCCAATTGCAACGGCTTCGAAAGTCGCGATTTTTGGACACCGGGTTCGGCGAAGCGGATCGATCGGACGGCCGCATGAATATCAGGGCATCGTCCGACACGAATCGAATTGCCTAATAGTCAATCACCGTCTCGTCCCATCGTCGGGAACTTTTCTAACCTGCGTTGGTTGAGCGATCATTGGACTTGGCCAGGCAGCGCTCGGCGGTGCGGCATCATGGCATACCATTATAGAATTTGCCGTTCGATTGGATAAAAAACCAAACGGTCAGACAGGATGAGGGCAAGAGCAAACTAACCCGCCGCTTTGAACATAACACCTCAACTGGAGAAGCGATCTCGCATGGGAACGACCAGCACTCCGGCTCAAATAACCGTCGCGAAGCCAGCCAAACTTTCCGTCACGCTCACCGTCAATGGCAACGCGAGACAACTTACGATCGCCCCGTGGACGACTTTGCTCGACGCGCTACGCGATCATCTCGACCTGACCGGCACGAAAAAGGGATGCGATCACGGTCAATGCGGGGCCTGCACGGTGCTGGTAGACGGACGACGGATCAATTCCTGCCTCACACTCGCGGTGATGAAGGATGGCGCCGAGATCACCACCGTCGAAGGCCTCGCAACCGAAGGCGTGCTGCATCCGTTGCAGCAGGCGTTCATTGACCATGATGCCTTTCAGTGTGGTTACTGCACGCCGGGACAGATCTGCTCGGCGGTCGGGCTGATCGCGGAAGGCAAGGCCAAAAGCGCCGACGAAATCCGCGAACTCATGAGCGGCAACATCTGCCGTTGCGGCGCCTATCCGAACATCGTTGCTGCCATCCAGCAAGCCATGGGGTGCCCATGATCAATTTTCAGTACGCGCGGGCCAACGACGTCGCCGACGCCGTGCGACAGATCGCCGCCGACCCAGGCGCCAAGTTCATTGCAGGCGGCACCAACCTGATCGACCTGATGAAGGATGAGGTCGAGCGGCCTTCGCGGCTGATTGATATCTCGCATCTGCCGCTCAAAACCGTCGAGACGACGGCGGGCGGCGGCCTGCTTATCGGCGCGCTGGTGCCGAACTCCGACCTCGCCTATCATCCGCTGATCGCGCAGCGCTATCCCCTGGTCGGGAGCGCCATTCTCGCCGGCGCCTCGCAGCAGCTGCGCAACATGGCTTCCACCGGCGGAAACCTGGTGCAACGCACGCGTTGCTTCTACTTCTATGACACCGCAACCCAATGCAACAAGCGCCAGCCGGGCACCGGCTGCTCGGCGATCAACGGCATCAACCGCATCAACGCGATCCTGGGGACCAGCGAGGCCTGCATCGCGACGCATCCGTCCGACATGTGCGTTGCACTGGCGGCACTCGAAGCCAAGGTGCATGTCGCCGGACCTGCTGGTGAGCGCGTGATTTTGTTTTCGGATTTTCACCGGCTGCCCGGCGACACCCCGCAGATCGACACCAATTTGCAAGCGAACGAGATCATCACGGCGATCGAACTTCCCGCCGAAGGCTTCGCGACGAACTATTCCTACCTGAAAATCCGCGATCGCCTTTCTTATGCGTTCGCACTGGTATCGGTAGCGGCGGCGCTCGAATTCGAAGGTGACACCATCAAGCAGGCACGCATCGCGGTCGGCGGCGTCGCGCACAAGCCATGGCGCGATAAGGCAGCCGAAGCCGTGTTGCACGGGCAGCCCGCCAATCAAGCCACCTTTTCCGGTGCGGCCGACCTGCTGCTGCGCGGTGCCAAGGGTTACGGCCATAATGCGTTCAAGATCGACCTTGCCCGCCGTGCCATCATACGATCGCTGACGCAGGCGGCGCGGGCTACGCCGCAATCCCAGTCGAGCAAGAGAATCCGATGAACATCCCGACAGCCTCCTACATCGGCACTGCTACATCCCGCGTCGACGGCCGGGCCAAGGTCACCGGGGCGGCGAAATATGCCGGAGAGTTCAACGTCCCGGATCTCGTCTACGCTTACGTGGTCGAATCGACGATCCCCAAAGGCAAGATCGCGCGCATCGACACCAGCGAGGCGCTCGGGATTGGTGGTGTGCTCGACGTGCTCACGCACCAGAACCGACCAGCGATGGCCGACAATGACGGCGCCTACAAGGATGACGTCGCGCCAGAGAAAGGGTCACCCTACCGTCCGCTCTACGACGACAAGATCATGTTCAGCGGACAGCCGATCGCACTGGTACTGGCTGAGGATTGGGAGACCGCGCATTTTGCGGCTTCACGCGTGCGCATTGAATATCAGCCGGAAGCGCACGTTACCGACGTGTATGTGGAGCGAGATCAAGCTTTCGTCGTCGAAAAGCCGGAAAAGCCCCGCGGCAATGCCGAGAAAGCCTTCGCTGCTGCCGATGTGCGCCACGAGGCGGAATATTTCGTTCCGACCGAACATCACAACCCGATGGAATTGTTTGCCTCCACCGTGACGTGGGACGGAGGCGGCAAGCTGACGGTATATGACAAGACGCAGGGCGTGCAGAACGTCCAACGCTACGTGTGCAGCATATTCGATATGAAATCGGACGACGTGCGTGTGATGTCGCCGTTCGTCGGCGGTGCGTTCGGTGCAGGCCTGCGTCCGCAATACCAAGTGGTACTGGCGGTACTCGGCGCCTTGTCGCTGAAACGTTCGGTGCGCCTGGTGCTGACGCGCCAGCAGATGTATGCGCTCGGCTATCGGCCCGCCACTATCGAACGTCTTTCGCTTGGCGCGAAGGCCGGCGGCACGCTTGATGCCATGACGCATGAGGCGATCGCGGTGACGTCGCAGTTTGAGGAATTCTCCCGCAACGATACCGGGTGGGGGGCCCTGCTCTACCAGTGTCCCAACACCAAGTTCGTGCACAGGCTGGCGCGGCTCGATGTCCCGACCTCTTCAGACATGCGCGCACCGGGCGCCGCCAGCGGCGTCTATGCGCTCGAATGCGCAATGGACGAACTTGCCGTGGCGCTCAAGGTCGATCCGGTGAAGCTGCGCCTGCAGTGCTATTCGGACCGGGATCAGAACGCGAATACGCCCTATACCAGCAAACAACTGCGGGAATGCTATCTCCAGGGCGCGACAGCGTTCGGCTGGGACAAGCGCAGCGCCGAGCCCCGCTCAATGCGAGACGGTACCGAACTCATTGGTTGGGGCATGGCGACCGGGGTTTGGGAAGCGTTGCAGATGCCTGCCGCCGTCCGTATCGTATTGACGGCAAATGGGCACGCCGAGGTCGCGTGCGCGGCGTCGGATATCGGCACCGGAACCTACACGATCATGGCACAGGTCGCAGCTGACATGTTGGGCCTGCCGATCGACAATATCAGCATCAAGATCGGCAACTCGACGCTGCCGCAAACGCCGGTAGAAGGCGGGTCATGGCTTGCGGCGACGGTATCGCACGCGATCGCTACCACCGCGATGGCGGTCCGCGAGGAGTTGCTGCGCCTGGCTCAGAACATGAAGGACTCGCCCGTTGCCGGCGCAACGCCGGAAGACGTGACGCTGGCGGATGGCAAGATCGTCAGCAGGAAAGATGCCGGCCGCGCCGTATCGATCACGGATGTAATGCGCCACGGCAATGTTGATCGCATTACGCAGGAGAAGGAGAACAGCTTCAACGATAGCAACGAGTATGCGCGCAACACGCATTCGGCTGTATTCGCTGAAGTCAAGGTGGACGAGCAGATTGGCGTCATCCGTGTCACCCGCATCGTAAATGCGGTCGCCGCAGGGCGTATCCTCAACCTCAAGACCGCCCACAGCCAAATCATGGGCGGCGTGGTGTGGGGCATCGGCATGGCGCTTCACGAGGAAACGCTATACGATCACCGCTTCGGCCGCGTCATGAACGCCAATATTGCCGAGTATCACGTACCGGTAAATGCCGACGTGCACGACATCAAAATCATCTTTGTCGACGAGCCGGACGAGATCATCAATCCGCTTGGTATCAAGGGTCTCGGCGAGATCGGTATTGTCGGCGTTGCTGCCGCGATCGCCAATGCGATCTACCATGCGACCGGAAAGCGTGTGCGAGACCTGCCGATCACGCTGGACAAATTGCAGCGGTGATTTCGTTCGTAACTGGTCGTGCGGCAGGCGACGCCATCGGGAAACGGCAAACGGCGGCACCACTTCGCTATCTTTCGCGAGCGCACAACAGGAGCCGCCTGCGACCGCCGATAAGCATCATCGTCCACCGTGGGCGAGCACTCCTGCGGAGTCGAGGCTTTTTGATAGGTCATCGTGGAAGCGAGGTCCTGTTTCTACACGACGCTTTCCTGCGGACACCTCAGCTTGAGCGCGCGGCATCGCACGCGGAGTGGATCGCTCTGACCAGATCAACAGCCGTTAGCGTTTCTTGAATGCGGCGCCTTCCGGCAGTAGAACAATCCAAATGCATGTCCGGCCGATGGCCGCCAGCGTCGCCGCCCTTGGGGTCGTCGCGCTGCTGTTCCGCCTTGTCATGTCAGCCGCGGGCTTAACCACAAGGTAGCGAGCTCCCCATCGTTTCCCGCCTATGCAGACGGCGGGATGGAGAAACACCAAATGCGTCAAATACCACTGGGATCCAAAGGAACGTACACACTGCGGGTGCAGCCTGAACATCTCGCCAACCAATTCAAGGATGCCATGCTGCCAGAGGTGTTTGCGACGCCCGTCATGGTCCTGATCATGGAAAACGCCGCGCTCAATGCGATCCGTCCTTTCCTGGAGCCGGGCGAGAGCGCCGTCGGCAGCGCCATCGATGTACGGCATCTTGCCGCCACGCCGGTTGGTCACGAAGTCAGCGCCGAAGCTGAAGTGGTCCGTGTCGAAGGCAGGCACATCGAATTCAAGGTATCGGCGCGCGACGAGACTGAAGAGATCGGCAACGGAACCCATCAGAGAACCGTGATCAAGCTGGGTTCATTCAACGACAAGCTCGCCAAGAAGGCAAAGCGGTGATCGGCTGACCGTTAAAGAGCCAACGACGCGCTGCAGTGACGACTGCCAGATCAATTCGAGCGAGGCATAGCGTGGGCACGGCTTCTCCATCATCCAAAATCGGGCAACGGCTGCCGGTTCGCGCGCTACTGGTCGGCGACCGGATCAATCCGATCGGCTTTGATGCCCGCGACTTGATTTCCTCCGTACCGGTTGCGGTTCGGGTTCATGCGGATGGTCTGGCCGTCCTGTTTCGTTACGGCGTGGTGGTCCTGATCGGACTCAAACCGCACGAGGAAACGGCCTTTCTGGCCGCACTGAAGGCGCGTATCTCAGGTGAGCTGACTCAGTATGAGGAGGAGCGCGCCGAAGTCGAGGCTTGCGATGAAGCCGATGAGATGATCAAGCCGGGAGGCCCGATCTGCTTGAGCTCATTTTCCGCCGATCGCCTGCTGATCGTCGCCGACGCGTTGGCAAAGAGCACTGTACTAGCCCATGACGAACGGCGGGTGGCTGCGGTGTTCGACATCATCGAGCCCTTCGCAAGGCAGCTGGCCGAACGCGGGCGAACGCCCCGCGATCGGAAGTCGATGTTGCGCCTGATCGGGAATGCGCTGCTGGTTCAACAGCGGGTCTCCGGCCGGGTCGCAGTCGTGGAAAAGCCGGACGTGGTTTGGGACAAACCCGAGCTCGAGCGACTCTATGCCCGGCTGGAGGACGAGTACGAACTGAAAGAGAGGGTCGAGGCTCTCGATCGCAAGCTGACGGTGATTGCAGAGACAGCCAACGCGCTCACCGACATCATCGATACGCGGCGATCGTTGCGCCTGGAGTGGGCGATCGTCGTGCTGATCGTGTTCGAGATCGCGATATCCCTCTATCAGATCTTCACCGGTTCAGGCGGTCACTAAGACCGTTCCGCCTTCCCAGGCTCCGCCTTGCAGCTCGCGGCTACAGCCCGAAAAAGCTCGTTACGACCGTCACCTCACCCACGGGTGACGGGATCAACGAGTTGACACCCTGATCCGCGCTGCACGACCGACTGGTCGCGCATCGCTTTGGCGTCTGTTGTGTGCCCGACAACGGGGACGGTGACGACCATCCGTTGCAAGTCGACAAGTGGCGTTCAGTCGGCCCATCGTCGCGGGAAGCATTGCCCACAGGGAGAACGTGGGCGATATAACCATCCGGCCGCACGCGCACCGAAGCAACATCGGCGAGCAGCACTTTATTTTCGCCCGGCGCGAGCTTGGCGCTGACAACGATGCTTGCATCGGATGCCGTGCATTCATCCGATGTGAGCTGGAGCTCAACCTCGCGGCCGTCCTTGAGGAGGTGGTGCAGGGTCGTTCGCGAGCCGTCCTTTAGGACCACGTTGACATCAGGAAAGCGCTGTCCACTCATGCCTTTCCGATGCTCCCAACCCATCGGCGGCGGCAAAAGCGGCTCCGGATAGCTGACCCCGAAGCCGGAAAGCTGATCTGACAGCTGGCGGTTGACCGCGGGTACCCGAAGGATGTCGTTGAGCATAGACCGGAGCGCAAGCGCCGGCGGATCGAATCTGGAAAACAGAGAAAACTGGGCGAGCGTGTCGTACTGGAGCGCCTTGCCGACCGGCCAGCGCTCCCGTTCGTAGCTGTCGAGCAATGCCTCAGGCGCGGTGCCGCGTATGACACTCGCCAGTTTCCAGCCGAGATTCATGGCGTCCTGGATGCCGACATTCATACCCTGGCCGCCCATCGGGACGTTGATATGGGCGGCATCGCCGGCAAGGAAAATCCGGTCTTTCCGATAGTGCTCGGCCAGCCGCGTTTCGTCTGTGAAGCGCGAAAGCCAGACTGGATCACGTGGACGGAGGTCTCTGCCGAAGATGCGGGCCGCACAGGCCGCAAGTTCCGTAAGTGATACCGGCTCGGAGAGTGCCACATGAGGCGACAATGCATCGATGACGCCTAGCCTGTGATGAATGCCGTCGCCGCGCGGCGCGAGGACCATACCGCCGGCCTCGTTTAGAAGTGTAACCACGGGCCGCTCGGGTGGTGCATCCAGCACCACATCGCCCAATGTCATGGTGTGCCGCGCCGGATAGCCGGCGAAATCGATGCCGGCGGCCCGTCGCACCATACTGCGAGCACCATCGGCGCCGACGACATAGCTTGCGGAAATTCGGAACGGTGCTTCCCGACTTCTTCCTTCAATCACCACGCCAGCTGCATGTTGCTCGATGTTTTCAACAAGATATCCGCGCCTGATGTCAACGCCCAATTCCAGAGCGCGCTCTTCGATAAGCCTTTCAGTCGTCGCCTGCGGCAGGAACAACGTGAACGGAAAGCGCGATTCGAATACCGAGAAGTCGAGCAGCGTGTCCAATCCGCCAAAATGGAAGCTCGGGATCGGACGACCAAGTGAGAGGAAGCGCTCGGCAAGCCCGCGCAAGGCGAACATCTCGAGCGTACGACCATGAAGTGTCAGCGCTCGGGATTGCGTGACGCGTTCGGCGCGCCGCTCCAGCACGACGACCTTTATTTTCGCCAGCGCCAATTCACAAGCAAGCCACAGTCCAACCGGACCGCCGCCAACGACTATGACCTCGTAACCGTCGCCCATGATGGGCACCTCATGCCTACCTGCCGCCTGGAAACCGCTGCAACGAGCCCAACCGTGTCGAAGTGTTCCCGGAGTTCGAACGCTTTTGCCGTTGCGGGCGGGTATAGAGAAAACATAGTCTTGTGATGGGCGCGCCATGTCCCAATCACGGCTGCGTCATCCTGCGCGAGCAATTTTCATTCGTATGGTGCGTCGCGATGCCCGAGTTACATCCGTAACCAGGGAGGTGCTCACGAGTTTTTAGCGAACCCCACACGGGTTCGTGCTATAGTAACCGGCTCTGCGAACGGGCGAACGAAAACGGTGCGTTATGGAAAGCGAAAGAGACGAAACCTCCGTCAAGGACACGCCTATGATTATGGTGGCCAGCCGGGGGTTCGTGAAAGTTGAAGTTTTCGCCTATATCGTGCTGGGGCTGTTGCTCGCCCTAACAGCGCTGCTCGGCATTGGTACGGCCGCGATTGAACTGTGGAAAGGCGTGCAAGCGCATGGCGATGCGGTTTCGCTCGTCTCCACCATCGACAAGCTGCTGTTCGTACTGATGATCATTGAAATCCTGCACACCGTGCGTGTCTCATTCCGTTCCGGCGTGCTGGTATGCGAACCCTTTCTGATCGTCGGGCTGATTGCTTCGATCCGGCGTATACTTGTCATCACACTCGAATCTTCGCAGATAAGCCAACCCGGAAAATGGACGCCAGAGGCGCAGGAGATACTTCACGCCACAGAGACGGAGTTGGCCGTGCTTGGCGGCCTGATCCTCGTCATGGTGGTTTCCATCTATTTACTTCGACGCAGCAATCGCTCGGGGTCGGACAACAGATCAGTCAAGCCTGGCTAAACCTACTTGGCGGCGTTGCGCAGCGGACAGCATCGCCGCCTGCCACCATGCTTCTGCCGTTGATGCCATTCGACAGCTAGCTCGGCCAAATTTTCGTATTCAACCCACGTCGTTCGTCTGTGGTCCGGTACGGTTGCGCTTCGGCGCTTCGTTCAATAGGCCGGCAAGCCGCAGACCCTCCAGCACTCCTTCCAACCGTTGCTCTCGGATCATCGCCGCAACCATTGAAACGGCGTCCTGCTGCGGGATGGTGAAGTGCACATCAGGCGGTTGCTCTGACACGACCTGGAAGAATGTCGGCGCGTCCGTAGCATGATCTCGCAGCGCGTATCCCGCGTCCGCCGCCAGATAGGTCGCGCGATCGCCGTCTATCAACGCATCGGAATCAAAGTCGATGCGGGTGCGGTCCTTGATCGACTGCCGAATCTGCTCGCTTTGGCGCTTTGCTGCCATAGACAGCATGAATGCCGCCTCAGCCAGGCTCTCGCGCGGTATATTCTTTAATCCAGCGATGCGGGCATAAATGTCCTTCCCGGCTCGCTCGTTCTGCTCAAATCGCTCTTGCGTCCGCCTTGCTTCAGGCTGACGCTGCATTTTGTCTCGCCGCTTTTTTCGGAACATCCTCACGCCCTCCAAGCGCGGATATATTCCGTTTCGCGCGCGGCAAGAAGACCAAAAATGATCGCGCGATGCACAGTTCGGACCAGATTTGTTGCCGTGATCGGGCTAGTCGGAAAGCATAGCGCCGTGCGGATGCACGCCGTGCCAGCAGCGACCAAGGCTGAGCATAAAACAACCAATTTGGTGCTTATTGGCCGTTGAATGCGCCCAGGCTCGGCGGTAGCCTTGAGCCATACAACTTCGGAAAACTCCGGCGTTTCGCGGTAGGCTTTGTCAGGAACCAGGCGCCCTCGCCACCGATCGTCACTGGATGGTCCAAATGTCAAAAAAAGGAATCACAGGCCACGACGAATGGGTTGTCACGGAAGCATTAGCAACGGCGCTGGTTGCCTTAGAACAGCTTCAGCCGAACCATCAGCCGCGACCTCATATGGACGATATCAGAAGGCTGTTGGTCGCCGGCTGTCAGCCCGGGACTGTGAACCTGCACCTGGCTCAAGCGAAATGCAGGTTGTTTCCCGGCATTGATCCGCTGACCATCTACCGGGAATACGGTCTTGAGGATGGACAGGGCTAAAGGCAATCCGCTGTTAGTCTCCATTGTTTTTATTGTTTTTGCGCGGCTGCCGGCATCTTAGCACTGGCGATCGATTCACTTTGCGGCGCATAGCTAAGTCACCTGGGCATAGCCGGACCGGTTGCTTGGTTCGAATCGACCGCGGACGATGCGAACATAAAACCAGGCCGGCATCTCCAGCTCAATCGCAGCCGCTGGGATCACCCCCCGCTAACCCGAGTCATGCACTTTGATTACCGTGGAGTGCGCGCAGAAGTCGCGAGGATTTTTACGGAGATCGCAATGTCCTTGACCATCGACCCAAACATTAACGGTTACCCCGGAGCGATCGCATCGAAACAGGCCGACGCGCCTGGTCGTGACCCGAATACCAACCGGCCCGCGCCTGGCGCCGGGGAACGGCAGCCGGCGGGGCGTTCGCAAATCACCGATCAAATCGACATAGTTTCAATCACGATCAATATCAATGAGACCACGACGACGCCCAACAATCAGCGCCAGACAGAGCTCAGCAGCGCGATCACACCGCTGCGAAATGGCGGGTCCGCGCCGCAGCCGATCGGCGAGGGCTATTTCTCAAGTCCGACCAATTTCGTGCCAACCGGGCAGCGGCGCCAACTCGTCCTCGGCCAATTCCGAAGCCAGCATTACGCTGCAAATCCTGAGCGAGACGGAGACCACATCTTCCAAAGCGAAAGGCCAACATTCCTCGGACAGGGTCGATGCGGCCGAAACTCCGACCAGCGGCTCGGCGCCGGGTAACTCGTCCTATCAGTCCATCGATATTTCTATCTAAATCGACTTCAATTGGTCTTGCCAACCCGTCGACAGCTTGGAACGGCGGAAGTGCCATCCTATTCGTTCTATCAGACTTGCGATTTAGTCACATCGCCAACCGAACGATATGCGCGCGCCGTTGCTAACCATCTTTTTGGGGACTTCGCCCGGCCCTGATGTGACTAATTCTCATATCTGACGATAACTTGTGGACTTCGCTTTAGAAGATTATCGCTCCTCGCAACTAGTTAATGTGAGAAGCGAAAGCCCGCATGATGAACGCTTCGAGATCGTCGTTTAAGTTCGTGGCTGACGCGATCGGCCTCGATTTCCTGAACGCTCTCCTCATTTCGGCAAATGGCGAGGGCGGTGCGATTGGCGACGGGGAGACTTTCTTGCGTTGGATCGAGGAAGCCGGCCTGGTTCCTATCCACACTCTGGAGGTGCTACGGGCAAGCACCTCGCCGAGGGAAATGGATGCGATTGCCGCCAAGGCCCGCGTACTCGGGGAATGGTTTCGAGCTTTTGTACAGGACTACAAGGGCAATCCCCTTCCCGCCAGCGCAGTCGATCGCCTCCAGCCGCTCAACCGGATCCTGGAGCGCGACACACTGGTCGGAAAAATTGGAGCGCGCGATACGCTTAACGATCGTATAGCCGGCTCGGGCCTCCAGTGGACCAACGAGCGCGCTTATAGCTCGCCGGACATGCTGCTGCTTCCCGTCGCTCAGGCGATGGCACAACTCATTTGCGTCGAGGAGTTCAGCAACGTTCAGCGCTGCGAGGGGTTTGGATGCGATTTTCTTTTCCTCGACCGGACGCGCGGCCGGTCACGCCGGTGGTGCAGCATGATGGCTTGCGGCAACCAAGCCGAACAGCCAGTTCGCCACAGCGCGCAGAACTAATGACGTCAGTCAGCGTCTTTCGCGCGTTGCGATCGTGGTTTTTTGCGTAATGCCATTGGCACCAGGTTACGCAGTGTGGCCTCGACCCTTTTGACCGCGCGATCAAGCGCGCCTGCATCGCTCCCGCGACGATAAGGAAGCAATAAGAAATGGCCCCTCATCCTACCGATAAAAGCCAACTCCAGACCCACGCAACCACAGGGGTGCTGGCGGTCACGGCGATCGTGCTGGTGGCCGTGAACTTGCGGCCCGCGATCGTCTCCGTCGGTCCCGTGCTGCCCTCAATCATCGACGACTTTCGCCTCTCGCATACCACAGCCTCTCTCCTTGTCAGCATTCCGGACGTCCTGATGGGCGCGCTGGCCCTTCTCACGCCACCGCTTGCACGCCGTTTCGGGCGCGATTTCATAATCCTCGCAGCGCTGCTCGTTCTATTCGCATCAACGGCTTTACGCGCTTTCTCGACGACGACATCCGAGCTCCTCGCGGCCACCGCAGGCGTCGGAGCCGGTATCGCCATCGCCGGTGCGCTCGTGGGCGGCTTCATCAAGGCGCGGTTTCCGACGCGGGCAGCGCTGTTCATGGGTATCTATGCCGCGTCGCTTTCGCTCGGCAGCACCGTATCGGCGGCGCTGACCGGACCGGTCGCGACGCAGACGCGCGGCGGATGGCGGCTGGCGACAGGCCTGTGGGGCGGCCTCGGTATCCTCGCAATCGGAAGCTGGCTCATGGTGACCATCGCGGAGCGCCGGGTGCGTCAGCCTACGGCCGCCGTGGAGACCCATAGGCTTCCGCTCCGGAATCCAACCGCCTGGCTGATCGCTGGTTATTTCGCCTGTATCAACTTCCTCTTCTACGGGCTGCTTTCGTGGTCTGTTCCCATGTATCGCGAGGCGGGGCTGTCGCCGACCGTCGCCGGACTCGCACTCGCCACCTTCACCGCTGTGTTCATGCTGGCCAATCCTGTTTTCGGTTGGCTCAGCAGATCGCACGATCGTCGCGGTTGGCTGGCGGTCTGCGCGGCACTCGGCCTGATCGGCCTCGTCCCGATCGCAGTCATGCCGGCGACCATGCCCTTCGCAGCGATTGCTTGCTGCGCGTTCGGCCTCGGTGGCGCCTTTACCCTCGGCATGACGCTGCCGCTCGACAATACCGACAGCGTGCATGAAGCCAACGTTTGGAACGCGTTCGTTCTCACGGTCGCCTACCTGATCGCCGCCGCAGGTCCTCTCATCGTCGGCTATCTTCGCGACGTCAACGGCGACTTCAGGCCGTCTTTCTTGCTGCTCACGGCAGTAGCGGCTCTCATGCTTTTGTTGACGCCTTTTCTGCATCCGCACCGCAATCACACGTAGAACTGATCAATTGCGGCACCGTTGTCGACATCCTTTGCAGCTCCGTACCCACGTCTGCTATCCGGCTTTTGGCGGTACGTTTGCAAAAAGAGGGCCGAACCCTTCGGCAACGGTTAGATGCGGGATGACTGCATCACGCAACTTCGTATAGGGAAGTTCCGCGAGCATCGCGGTCTGGATCGCAGCCATGACCTCGCCCGCCTCGGATCCGATCATGGTGAACCCAAGAATGCGATCATCCTTGGCGCCGACGACCGCCTTCATGAAACCCTGGGTCTCGTCCGTCGCCTCGGTACGCAGGACCTTGCTCATCGGCAACTTTGCCAGGCGAACCGGCACTGACTGGCGAGCCGCTTCGGCCTCCGAGAGACCGATGTGCGCAAGCGGCGGATCGGTAAACATGACATAGGGAACGAGACGATCATCGGTTCTGCGGTTGCCGCCAGCCATGTTGTCCCTCACGATCCTGAAATCGTCGACGGAGACATGAGTAAACTGAGGGCTGCCGGCGCATTCGCCTATGGCCCATACCCCAGCCGCGGTTGTCTCCAACCTTTCGTTGACGCGGATGAAACCACGAGCATCCAGCTCCACCCCCGTCTTTTCGAGGCCGATACCTGCTGTATTTGCGACGCGTCCTACCGCCACCAGCAGGTCACTACCCTCGATCATCTGCTCACCCTTATCCGTCCGGACGGTGAGAGTAACCGCATCACCGGAGAGACCGCGAACGTTGGCCGGCTGCACATTCAGCAGAATATCGATGCCCTCCCCGCTCAGAACGCGTTGCATCTCGTCGGCGACATCAGCATCTTCGCGGCCCATCAGTTGGCGGCCGGGTTCGACGATCGTCACACGACTGCCGAAGCGACGGAAGGCCTGCGCCAGCTCGATGCCGGTATAACCGCCACCTAATACGATTAAATGGGCCGGCAGATAGTCGATTTCCAACGCCTCAATATGGGTCAGCGCGCGGACTGCCTCGAGACCCGGGATACCCGGAATTGCAGCATGAGTGCCGACATCGATGACGATCTCTTCACCCACGAGCGTCCTGCTGCCGCCGCCGTTCAGTGCCACCTCAATCGTCTTGGAACCGACAAAGGTGCCGCTGCCCATGATCAACTCAGCGCCACTGGCCTTGTACGCGGCCAGGTGAAATTCGATCTCGCGATCAATCATGTCCTGTTTACGGCTACGAACTTTGCGCATGTCCGTGCTGACCGCGCCGGTCAGCGTACCGAAATCAGCGGCGTTCCGAACCATGTGAGCGACCCGCGCGCTCCAGAGTTCATTCTTGGACGGCATACAGGCGACGGCAGGACATGAACCGCCCACCCAGCGGCGTTCGACGACGGCCACCTTCTTGCCGGAGCGACCGAGGTGCCATGCCAGCAACTTACCTCCCTGGCCGCTGCCCAAAATGACGATATCGAGATGTTCAGTCTCAGGCATGGTTCTTCCTCCTATACTAAGCGGATTGAGTTGCCCGCGATCACCAACTCAATCGCACTGACTCGGTGCAACGAGCGATTTCTGCATGACGCTTTTCCGGGACGGCGGCGTTCGTTTCAACCGCCGTGTCATTGTTGCTGTCCAAATCGGGCGCTGAGGCCGTCTCCGCATTCCTGTCACCCTGGAACCACTCCATACATCGTTTCACTGAAGCTATCGACATCGTAGCTACGGAACCTTCAGAACAGCGGTATCGAGAAGCTGCTTCACAAGTCCGGTCGGATGGCGATCGCGGCGCACGATCGCCACGACCCTGCGGCGCATCACCGGCTTGTCGATGCGAAGCTTCTTGAGACCGTAGTCCCTGATGATGCCGTCGGGTATGCGAGAGGGCAGCACGCAGGCGCCCACTCCCGAAGAGACCAGCCGCAGCATCGCGTCCACTGTCTCCGCTTCGGCGGCGAATTCGGGGTGAATACCTCCACCTTCAAGCATCTTGCGAAGCGCATAGTTTGGCGGAAAGCCGACCAGTCTGGGCGCCGCAACTGTCAGGTCCACTCCGTCTGGATAGGCTTCGGCTTCACGCATGATAAGACACATCTCGTCCTCGAAAAGCGGGATCGTCGTGAGATCCGGCGAAGCGACCGCGGAATCATAGACGAACCCGATATCGGCTTTTCCGGTCTCTACCAGCTCAACGACGTCCGGTGCACTTCGACCCTTCAGCGAGAGGCTCACGTGCGGTCGAGCGCCGACGAAATCGGCCACTACGTCGGCCGTGAAATAGTAACTGAGCGTATGGACTGCGGCGAGGTGGATGCATCCCTGCGTGATGCCCTCTTTTTCCCGCACGGTTTCGAGCGCCTGATCGATCACGGAATAGCCCGGCCTGGTCGCCTCCAGAAGAATACGTCCGGCGTCTGTGAGTTCCACTCCCCGTCCTGTGCGCGAAAACAGCGGCTTCCCGACATAGGCCTCAAGTGTTGCAAGCTGTCGGCTCAAGCCCGATTGCGTCAGATCGAGACTGCCCGCCGCACGCGACAGCGATTTGAGTTCTGCGATCTTGATGAAATAGCGGATTTGCCTATCAAGGCTTTCCATGTCTTCAACTCCGGCCCGGTATGGGGGACCGCGTAGTGTCGGATTGCCTAATAAGGCACGACCGCCAAGGTGAACGTATAGCCAATTCCGCGCTTGGTCTGGATTGCGCGACGCGTTTGCGGATCGGACGCAAACTTTCGCCGCAAGCGCATGACTTGGACGTCTATGCTCCGATCAGATATATCCACATGAAGCCGGGTCGCTCGTAAAAGATGCTCACGGGTAAGGACGCGCCGGGGCGCCTGAAGGAACGCGAGAAGCAAGGCATACTCACTCTTTCTTAGGGAGACCGCCATCCCGCTTGAATCGACTACAGTTCGGGTCCGCTGCTCAAGTCGCCAGCCGCCAAATCGGTACCCTCCTTGTTCCTGATCTTCACTCATTTCGACGCGCCGCGCTTCCTGACGCCTCAAAATCGCTCGCGCACGCGCCAATAGCTCCCTAACGCTGAACGGTTTGGCGATGTAATCATCTGCACCTAGTTCGAGACCGACGACGCGATCTATTTCATCTGGATCACGCTCGGCCACCATTACAACGGGCACATTCGAACGGGATCGGATATCTCGCAGAAGATCCAGACCGTCCCACTGACCAAGTTTCCGATTGAGAACGATCAAACTCGGACGCGTCGTTCTGAGGTGAATGATCAGCTCCTCACGGTTGGACGCACAGTTGACCAGAACATTGCTCTCCTCGAAATATGTCGCGACCATGCGGCGTATCTCTTCGTCATCGTCAGCGACAATAATGCAACTCGTTCTCGTTATTTCATCATACAAGTTCGCATTACCTCGATTTCGGGACGCTGCTTGATCCAGTCTCGCATTTTTCTAATCTCTCAAGCTGCAACTGCGCTTTTCCGACATGCCCGCCCTAAGGCCGACCGCCCTTTGTGCTGACGCGCGTTTCCTGCCTCACATGCAGGGACTTCGCTAACGGGCAGTTGCCGACCAAGTCGAATGATACGCGCTTCTGGCCTGCTCGGAGCGAACGCCTCATGACCCCAAACATCCCGTTGAAAGAGCATATTCGGCCATTCTTGTTTCTCGCTCGATCATCTCGTTCGTCACGAGGCTGTAAGCCCTGGCGACTGTCGGTCCACCTGTACAACGGCTTGCTCAAATGTGTGGTAATTCCCTTTCCAATAGACGAGCGGGAAGGCACCTGGACAAACGTGAACCGCGCGCACGCAGCCGATGACAATGCTGTGGTCGTAACGCATCAGCAGCTCCTCGACCTCACAATCGAGCGAGGCCAAGCCGTCCTTCAGGATGGGGGCACCTGTCGCCATGGTCGTCCATCGCGTGCCGGTATATCGAGCGGATCCCTCGAGGCCGTCTTTTCCAGCGAACCGGTTTGCCAGCGCGTGCTCTTTGTTGCGCAATAGATTCACGCCGAAATACGGGTGCTGCTGAAGGGAAAGCCATGACGCAGAGCTGCGGTCGACGCACACGATCAGCCGAGGCGGCTGCGCCGACAGTGACGAGACGGAAGTCGCGGTGAAGCCTGTTAGCGCATCGTCCTTACCGACCGTAACAACAGCGACTCCGCTTGCCAGTTCACGCATCGCGGCGCGGAAGGATTCGACATCGACCTCGGCTCTGGCATTTTGCGGCACGATCGGTGACAACGATCCGTGAAACATTGTAACTCCTATGCTGTAAGTAAGGCAAAAACGACATTCGCATTCACACGGATTCTCGACTGACGCTCATGTAGCGGGATTCAATTTCCGATCTTCCGATTTTCATTCAACGCCAATGGCGCGTTCGTCTGGCACCGATCTGCCTTTGGCTGGTCCGGACTACAATCCAATTTCACCAATCGCTGCACAGCGCCGCGCAAACATCGCGAAGAACGCATCTGAGCGCGTTCTCGGTATGGCTCGTGTCGCCGCGGTGTCGAGGATTTCACGCTCGGCGCGGGAACAATGGCATCACTCGAAACCAGCGCCGATAACTTCTTTAGCCCGCGATGGAGGTTAATCTTCACCAACGCTGTCGATTGGCCGGTTACGCCGGACGCGTCTTCGATGCTGAGGCCCTGAAGTTTTACGAGCCGGATCACATCCGCTTGCGCGGACTTCAGGTGGCTCAGAAGCCGGTCCACTGAGATCGCGCTAATCGCGACACGCCCATGATCCTCGACCGGAATATCGTCGTGCAGTGATCCCGCGGTGAACCGAGACGCCTCCCGAATGCGGTCGATCCATTTATGACGCGCAATCGCCGCGACCCACGCTCCAAAAGATCCGGTTGGCACGTATGAGTATCGGTTGGCGTGGATTGCGAGAAGCACGTCTTGTCTTGCATCTTCGGCCGCCGGGCCTGGCAGACGCCGCATATAGTAGCGACGCAGCCACACATCCAATTCCCGAAGCAGTTTCTCATAGACGTGCCGTTCGCCGTTTTGCGCCGCGATCATGAGAACGGCCCATCGTTCGGAGCGCACGTCCCAACTCTCGGATTGCAACGGCACCTGCGTCCTTCGCCGCGGACGCTCTGTGAACTCAGCGCGCATCAGACCCTGACCGGAATCATTGTGGTCCGACGGCGTGGGCAAGTTGGATGCGCGAATGCTAGCTTGACGGCCGTTCATCGGAAAGGCTCCTCTCGATACAGTCGAGCAGTGTTCTACTTTTAAAGGGCTTTCTGAGAACGCATTGTGCGCCGGCCGAAATAGCCTCATCATCCAAGTTTCTGTTAGGCAGGCCCGTGATGAGAATTACAGGGGTCGTGGTGCCTTGCTCTTGAAGCTTTCGCACGAGATTGAGTCCGCCCATCCCCGGCATATGAACATCGGCGATTATGCAATCGAACAGGAGAACGTCGGTCGAGTTCAGAAACATTTCTGCCGACTCAAACAGTTCGGCCAGGTAACCAATAGAGCGCAGAAGATCCGCCAAGGCGCAGCACAGCGCTTCGTCATCATCGACGACTGCAACGCGCAGGCTTCTCACCGGATGTCGCCTTGCGATGTTGCGACCATCTCCGGAATGCAACGTGAACGCGTCACCCTGAATGAGCCCAGGTGACCGATACTTTGACGCCTTTGGTATGGCGAACAAGTATCCTGCGGCAATCTCACGGTCACGACGTTGTCTCCCTGCCGAAGGCAGAAGCCACCCAACACCGCTCAGCAGCGCCAAGTGCACGCGAACCATGCTTGAGGCGACGCATCGGTCACAATCTCTCGGTTGTGCGGTCTCGGCCCATACCTTGGTATGGCCTCCAGCGAACTGGCTTCAGTCGCTGCGCTTACCTCGACCCGTGCTGTTCGCTGTTCACCTTGGGAGGTCGAGAACGTCTGCTATCCGAACAAGTCCCGCGACGGATTTCGCTCCCAACTTCCGCATAGCGCTGCTGCGATGCATCTTTACCGTGACTTCGCTGATCGAAAGTTCGCTTGCGACTTGCTTGTTCATGAGCCCGGACGCAACAAGCGCCATCACCTGCCGTTCGCGAGGCGTCAACTGCGCATAGCGCTCCTGCAACTGAGCAATCTGAGCCGCCTCTTGGCGCCGCTCTTGGTCCAATCGTATCGCGGCGGAAATCGCATCAAGCAAATCCTGATCTCGTACTGGCTTCGTGAGGAAATCGATCGCGCCTGCCTTCATGGCCTTCACGGTCATAGGGATGTCGCCGAAGCCTGTCATGAGAATGACCGGCATCCGGATATTGAGGCGTGTCAGATACTCCTGAAGTTCCAGCCCGCTCGTGCCCGGCAGCCGAACATCCAGCACCAGACATGCGGCCGTGTCAGGAAGCTCGACATTGAGAAATTCCGCCGCCGATGCATAAAGCGCCACCTGATAGTCCAGCGACCGCAGCAAATCTGCCAGTGACTCACGCACTGCCTTGTCGTCATCCACGATGTGAACGAAAGCCGACGAAGACATTCTCAGGTGCTCCCCGACCACGGGCTGGGTTGCCGAAGAGGAAGAGCGAAGCTGAATACTCGTGCCATGCGGCACGTTATTCTCCATCCATATACGTCCTCGGTGAGCATTGATGATTTTACGGCAGATTGACAGGCCCAATCCGAGACCTTGCGCCTTCGTCGTGTGGAGCGCATCGAAAAGGCGTTCCCTGCTTGACGGATCGATGCCCACGCCAGTGTCAGAGATCGCCACCGAAACGCAGCCGTCGGCGAGCTTTGACGACACCGCTAAAACGCGCGCCCTTCCATTCACATCCGCCATGGACTCGATGGCGTTACGCACGAGGTTAAGAACGACTTGTTGAAGCTGTACGCGATCCGCCTCGACGTTCGGCAGCGACCTGTCGAGGTCGATTTTAGGCGTGACGCCCACGCGTTCGAGCTCCCTCTTCGAAATCAGAAGAATTTCCTCGATGTTCTCATTGATCTCCACCTCGGCAAAGTGGAGCTGTGTGTCCCGGACCAGTGACCTCAGGCCGGTAACGACCTTGCTCGCTCGGTGCCCTTCTTCAATGATACGCATTGCAGATTTCCGGGCCTCGATCGGCTCGACTGGATCTCGCGCCAGCCATCGAGCACAAGCTTCAGCGCTGGTGACGATCCCGGTCAACGGTTGGTTGACCTCATGAACGACGGAGCCCGCGAGTTCGCCGATGGATGCAAGGCGCACCGCCCGCGCAAGCTCGGTCCGCGCGTCCATTAGCGCCTGTTCCGCCGCTTTTCGCTCGGTGATGTCGGTAATGATGCCCTCAAGCTCAAGGTCGCCAGTCGGGCCAATGTCGAACTGTCCCACCGCAACGACATGCAACGTGGTTCCGTCCTCGTGGACGACCCTGTATTCCTGGCTGAACGGAGACTTGTTGCTGACCGCCACCGCCAGCGCCTTTTCCAGCGCAGGGAGGTCGTCAGGATGAACGCGATCCCTGAACGCCTGGAACGGCATCGGATTTACAGTCCAGATCGAGGCCCAGAATGCGATAGATTTCGCGAGATCCGCGCGAGAGCAGAGTTCGCGTGTTCCATCGGTAGCTGCCCATGCGGCCGATCTGCTGCCCTTTCACCATCCACATATTGGTCTCGCGCAACGCCTCGAAAAGTTGCGCGGATTCAAAGGAGACCGCCGCCTGCGAAGCCAGCATCGACATCACCGAGACGCACCTTGGCGTGAAGGTGTCCGCCACGCCCTCTGATTCAAGGTAGAGGACACCGATCGTTCTCTCCTGATGAATCAAGGGCAGGCACAATTGGGCCATTGTCCGGTCCGGCGAACACTCCTTCGTATCGATCAGGGCAGAGGTACTTCCGCTTTGCTGCCTCACGACAGTTTCCTGGCGTGTAAGCACCCTTTCGCTAAGGTCAGCCGGTAGTCGGAAATGGCTGGTCGGAGGTTGTGAGGCCGAGAATTTCGCCCTCTCACGAGGAAAGCTCGCATCGGCCCTGGCGAGCAGTTCGCCTCCCTCGCTCAGCAACACGGCGCCGCGAGCGGCACCCGAGTAACGGAGTGCAACCTCCAGAAGCGCCTTGGCCAACCCTTGGTAACTGACCTCTTTTGAGATCGCCCGAAAGGCGTCGGCGATCGGCTCCAATTCAGACGTTTCGTTCCCACACCTCATTGCGAAATGCTCACACCGATCACTGCCATCGGGGCTTCACTCCATGACGCCCGCAGTTGGCACATCCAGCCTCCCTTCCCTAATCCGCCAACAGCCAGCCCCGGATACTGGCGATCTTTTCTCCTGAACACCTGTAACCAAACCAGCATCACTCACGAAAGGTAGTGCTGTGGAGATCAAGTTCGATCGGTCCGGGCGGAACCAAACGCCCGGCAACGTAACCGTATGATTGCTGTTTTACAAGTTACCACATTTGCAGGTTACGACATCCAAAACAACAGAGGAACCGCACATGACGGCAATTGATAACGCGAGCCCAACGCATCCAACCGGCGGACGGCCTGAACGATTCGGCTCCGGACAAAGGCCGACCGCAAAGCGCGGCCAGCATCGTCGGCGTTTATCTGCAACTTTCCATGCGAGACCCTAAGAAATGACAGAACAGACGGATATCAAACGGCGCAGCTTGCTCCGCGCAATCACCGCAGCTTCTGGTACTGCCCTATCATCGACGCTTCTATCGCGAAGCGCTGCCGCCCAGGCGAGCAGCGACCGCACATCGGCCGCTACGGACCATTTCGAGACGGCTGAGATCAAGACAGACGACAACACCATCTACATCCGGCGCTATGGCAACGGGTCTCCGCTACTGCTGGTGCACGGGTTTCCCCGTACAAGCCTGATGTGGCGCCACGTCGCGCCGCGGCTTGCAGCCGACCACACCGTGATTTGCGTGGACCTTCGCGGCTATGGGAACAGTGGCGTTCCCGCTTCCGCTGAAGATCACTACCCATATACAAAACGCGCGATGGCGAACGAACTCGTTTCTGTGATGGACAAGCTTGGATTCTCCAAGTTCGATCTCGTCGGACATGACCGTGGCGGTCGGGTCGCTTATCGTCTTGCGCTTGATCATCCGGACAAGGTGCAACGTCTTGCGGTGTTTGATGTCATCCCGATCTCGGAGGGATGGGGCCACGCCGATGCGAAATTCGCCATGACCTATTGGCCATGGATACTACTCTCGCAGAAGGCGCCGCTTCCGGAGAAATACCTTCTGGGTGCTCCGGAGGCGGTATTTGACAATCCGTTTGGCCAAGGCTCTTTCGGCCCCGAAGTGAGAGCGAAGTACGTGGAGACATATCGCGATCCGGCTCGGGTGCACGCGATCTGCGAGGAGTATCGCGCGGCTGCGACCCTGGATATCGAGCACGACAAGAACGATAGGGACCAGTCTCGACGCATCACGTGCCCGATGCTGCATCTATGGGCCGTTGGCGGCCCCCTCGATACCTTCTACGCCAAAGATGGTGGCGCGTTGGGAATCTGGCGGAAGTGGGCTGACAATGTCCAAGGACAGGCCATGAAAGGCGGTCACTTTTTTCCCGAAGAGAATCCGGTGGAGACGACGGAGATTTTAGGTAAGTTCCTATCGACGTGATCTTAAAAGGTGCGGCGTCGCAGCCACCGCGACGCAACATTCGGCGGAAATTCTCATGCGCGCGAAGTAAATCGCTTGAAGCGGTTCGCAAGGTCTATCAGACTTGCCGTCGGGTCATATCCTGCCCCGTTCATAACCCTTAATGGTTTATTCTACCGGTTACGAACGGATGCAACGGGGATCGACCGCCTCTCGGGAAACGATCTGGATTTGAGCCACTCGCCCGACCGACCTTAGGCGTCAGATGACGGCGAAGTGGTCGACACGGTTCCACTCCGGTTACGCCGTGCCAGGCAAAGTAGCCGATGGGAGCATCTGTTCGACGATCTCCCCATCGGTTTATTCCTAGACCGCCTTCACCTCGCCGCCGTCCATTCGCAATGTCGCGCCGGTCATCCAACGCGCTGCCGGGGATACCAGAAACGCCATCAGTTCGGCGATTTCCTCAGGCGTGCCGTAGCGGGTAATCCCGGACTGGGCGAGCAGCTTCTGCTTCGCTTCGTCAACCGTCACGCCGTGGACGCTGGCGGACTTCTCGATCATGGCGAGCCGCCGGCCGGTCATCACTGCGCCCGGCAGGACACTATTGACTTGAACACCATCGGCGATACCGCGGTCGGCGAATGCCTTGGCCAATGCCGATATGGCGGCGTTGATGACGCCGACTGCGGCCGCCGACGCGGTCGGGACCTGCGCCGTTGCGCCGGACATCAGGACGACCGATCCTTTGGACGATTTCAGCGCTTCCCACGCAGCGATTGTCAGCCGCCTCGCGCCGTGCAATTTCAACTCAGCGCCGGCATTCCATTGTGCATCGGTCATTTCGAACAGGTCGATGCCGGGCACCGCACCGGCGATGTTCAGGAGCGCATCAATTCTCCCATGCTTATCGAGCGTGCGTTCCACGACCGTTTTTGCAGCCGCAGGCAAGCTCATGTCGATGTCCACCACCATAGGCTCTGAGCCCGCCCCTTTCACCGCTTCCGCGGCCTTCTCCAGACCTTCCCGGTCACGCGCAACCAGCACCACTGCCTTGAAATCTCGCGCCAAGCGAAGCGCGGTCGCGTTGCCGATGCCCGAACTGGCTCCGGTCACGACTGCAATCGACTTACCCATAATTCTCTGCTCCACCCTTTTCGAATTTATACGTGCACCACCACCATCTTGCCGTTGGCTTCGTTGGCTTCCATCACACGGTGGGCTTCGCGGATATCCTCAAAACGAAAGACCCTCGATGGCTTCGCCTTGTAACGTCCAGACGCCACGTGATCGGCAATGACCTGCAAGGGCACGTCCGAAAGTGGAAAGCCAGGCGTTCCAAACACGAAGCTGCCGAAGAAACTGAAGTGGACGCCGCTCGGCATCTGGAGCAGCGGGTTGAATGCCGGCACGGGATCCAATCCACCCAGGAATCCCGCCAAGCAGGCTCGGCCACCCCGACGCAACATCGCGAGCGAGTCCAGGATCGTGCTGTTGCCGACGAGATCGAGCACCGCGTCAACCTGCTTGCTTTCCGCGATACGCTTGGAAAGTTCAGGGCCCTCGATTTCCACGCGTGTTGCGCCCAGCGACAGCAATCCGGCGGCCCTGCTCTGATTCCGCGTCGTCGCAATTACTTTGGAGCCGAGATTTGCGGCCATGTTGAGGGCGGCCTGTCCGAACGATGACGTCGCGCCTCTGATGACGAGGGTGTGCCCGGGCGCCAATTCGAGATTGCGAAACAGGCAGGTCCAGGCCGTCGCATAGGATTCAGGGATCGCGGCAAGCTCCTCCCAAGGTAACTCCAACTCGATCAGCGCCACATTGCCGACCGGTGCGCGGGTGTATTCGGCATAGCTGCCATTGATGGTTCGTCCGAGTCCCCCATCAATGCGGCTACCTTGCTGCCAACCTTGAACTCTCCTCCGGGGCAGGACTTGACCAGGCCGACACATTCGATGCCGCTCACCTCGGCAGCCTCGGCCCATTCGCCGCGGCGCATGTGCATTTCGGCGTGGTTGATGCCAAATGCCTTTACTTGAATGACGACTTGTCCGGCCTGCGGTTCCGGCTCCGGAATATCCTTGATAACGAGGCTGTCCAAACCGCCGAATTTTTCAAGAACAATTGCGCGCATAATGTCAGGCCCCTGGCGGCGTCACGGCCGCCGCCTAAACGCACGTACCAATTACTTCACGTTGGTTGCGAGAAACACAGCAATGGCTGCGCCGATTTCGCCGCTATGGGTTTCGAGCGCGAAATGCCCCGTTTCGAAAAATCTCACTTCCGCGTTCGGGATATCGCGCTTGAACGCCTCGGCTCCCGGCGGCAGAAAGAACGGGTCATTCTTGCCCCACAGCGCAATAAGCGGTGGCTTGTGAGTGCGGAAGTAGTTCTGGAATTTCGGGTAAAGCGCGACGTTGCTCTTGTAGTCGCCGAAAAGGTCCAGTTGAACATCGGCGGCGCCAGCACGCGCGAGGTAATAGTTGTCCAGCGAATAGCCATCGGGAGAGACCGCCGACGGATCAGGTACGCCGTGGGTGTACTGCCACACGGTAGTTTCCGGTTGCAGGAAGGCCCGCAGCGCATCACGGTTGGTGGCTGAGGGATCGTTCCAGTAAGCTCGAATTGGATTCCAACCCTCGCTCAGCCCCTCTTCGTATGCGTTGCCGTTCTGCGAGATGATCGCCGTGATGCGCTCGGGATGCCGCATGGCGAGACGAAAACCGGTTGGGGCGCCATAATCAAACGCGTAGATCGCAAAGCGGGCCAGCCCGATGATTTCGGTAAACCGTTCGATGCGATCGGCAATTCCATCAAATGTATAACTGAACTCGTTGCGTGACGGCATGTCGGACTGTCCGAAACCCGGCAAATCCGGTGCCACCAGGCGGAACCTGTCCGCCAGAATTGGGATCAAATCGCGGAACATATGACCGGCGCTCGGGAAACCGTGCAGCAGCAGCAAGGCCGGAGCGTCCTTCGGGCCCGCCTCGCGGCAAAAGATCTTCAAGCCGTCCACGTCGACTTTACGAAAGCTTACTTTGGCCATGTTCCCTCTCCGTCGAACGTTTAGTAACCTCTTTAATGGCTTATTCCCGGTTACGTTGCGACAGTAGCGTTGTCAAGCAACCCTGTCCGTTATCGCCGGTATTTGTGATCGACCGGACCGCGTTCAAGCGATCCTATCCGCCCGCCGAGCAAAATTAGCCAACCGACAATTTTCTCATAACGGATATGACTTTTGCGTGGCGAGGCGGTCGACCCTTGAAAACACTCAGGGGATTTGGATCGCGCTGCGGTCAACCCACTGCGAGAGACGACAGATCGAGTGTCGATCTACGCTCTACCGACAGGATCGCGCCGCATTGCCGGATAGGTCCAAGTGCCCTCAGTCGAGGTCGGGACGCCACGTCAAATGCGCAGACCGACGGCGCTTACCCACGGCAAAATGCGTGATGCTTGAGAAATAAAGCGCTTCGATCACTCGCGGAGAAATTCCCAGCGCGCCGAAGGATCATTTACGTCTTTGATGCGCCCTCTTGCGATGCGCCGCCTGCTTTGCCCGATTCCCGCAGATCGACATGCTGCACCACCGTCTGGCATGTTGACTGCGATCCATGAACAGCAACGTGCAGGTCGGCCCCTCACACGCCTTCACGCGCGAAAAGTCGTCATCGCAAACAAGTTCAGCCATCGCCCTTGCAATCGGAAGGAGCAGCGCGTCTGGAGACCGCCACCGCCTCTGTTGGCTCCACACGAGGCCCGATAGGGGCCCCTCCTCATGCGCATCTTGCTTAGACTTACCCCTGCGCGAATCGCGCGCCGTCACCTGCCCGAATTCCTCGTCCCGTATCAATATCCGATTGAGGGGCTCGAGTTCCTGGAGAGATTTGGGCTTGAGCGGTTTACCCATGTGGGCATGCACGAACCCACGGAACCACTCCCGCAGCTTTCGCGCCTGCGATGCAACCGTGTCGAACTCCCCCGGCATAGCCGTCTTGCGTAGCGCAGCTAAAACCTCGGGGGGGACGAGCTCAGCAGCCTGCAGCCAAGCAATAAAATCATCTCCCGATCCGATCCATTCAACCTGTGTATCGACGGGCACGGCAATCGAATTCAAGAAATCCAAGCCGGCTGAATCGGCAACGAAGATCGGTGGGGGGAGGCTTTCAACCATGGGCTTCACTTTTCGCTTTTTCCCCGCGAGGTAACCATACCAAAAGCATTATTGACAAGCTATTCGCCGGTAGTAACCTCCCTATCCATTGTAGTCAGGTTATTATCGTCTCGCTTTGCCAATGTCAGCAAGATAGAATACCACGCTACCGCACTGTAAAAAACACTGCGCTGAGGTCATCAGCCGCGCTGTTTTTGGAACGCGACGCAGGTTCTCGGAATTCATGGGTCGGTTTCAGGACGGGTTCAAGTGAGTCGCTTTCGGTCATCGAAAACGGCGCGTGAATGGTGCGAAGCGATGCCAACCAAAGCTCCCACTCCCGACCGCATGATCATGTTCTCGGATGCCGTGTTCGCCGTCATTATCACGATTTTGGTTTTGGAGATGAAACCGCCTCACGATGCGAGGCTGGCGGGCCTTCTATCATTATGGCCGACGGCGGTCAGTTACGCAGTGAGCTATTTGTTCATCGCGATCGTGTGGATCAACCATCACCATGTTCTTCGACATGCCGATACCGCAACTCCCGCTCTACTCTGGGGGAATTTCGCGCATCTCTTTACGGTTTCATTGATGCCATTCTCGACCGCTTGGATCGCTGACACCGAGCTCGCCGCGATACCCGTGTCGTTCTACGCTGGCGTATTCTTTCTCGTCAACGCAACGTACATCCTTCTGTGCCGCGAAGCGGTCGATCGCGCCCCCAACACAGATGTACCACCTCGCGCGCGCAAGATGATGCGAATGCGATCGCTGACGACGCTTGGAGTATTCCTCGTAGCCGCACTCATCGCGCTGAGATATCCGATCGCCGGCATGATCGTGATCTGTCTCAATCTTTTGCTCTATCTCAGCCCCGAGGCGCCGGGCAGAGCGAACCGCGCGGCTTGAACACAACTCTTCCTCCACTACTAAGGAACACTTCATGAGTGCAGCGATCGGCAACGTGACGGTGGTCATGGTCCACGGGGCTTGGGCGGACGGATCCAGTTGGAGTCAGGTGATCGGGCCGATCCAGGCTGAAGGCATTAAAGTTCTTGCCGCTCCCATTCCGCTGACGTCGCTCTCAAATGATATCAACGCGCTCGATCGAGCCCTGGAGCGCACCCAGGGTCCGCTCGTGCTGGTCGCCCATGCCTACGCCGGCGCGGTAATTGCGGCCAGCACCAACGAACGCGTACGAGGTCTCGTGTTCGTGGCGGCGCTCGCTCCGGATGAAGGCGAAAGCGTTGCTGACGTCTTCTATCGCGAGGCTTCTCATCCGCAAGCGCCGCAGCTTGCTCCAGACCCGCACGGCTACATCTGGATGCCTGACGAGGGTTTTGCCTCGGCGTTTGCGCAGAACGCCTCGCCGACGGAAACGGCGCTGCTGGCCGCCGTGCAGCGACCGATTGCGCTCGCCTGCATTCAGGAGAAGTCGCCGAAGCCCAAGTGGACGAGCAAACCGTCGTGGTTTCTGATCGCGGAAGAGGACCGCATGATCAACCCCAAGACGCAGCACTTCATGGCATCCCGCATGGGCGCGCAGGTCCGTTCGCACAAGGTCGACCACACACCGCTTATCACAGCTCCCGGCCTTGTTATCGATCTGATCCGCGAAGCGCTCGCGTCGTCGGTCAGCTAAACCTGGGTCGTGGCTATTCCCGTGTGTTGTTGCAGCAGTGAACCATAGCAAATTTCGGCGATTATCTCGTGGGAACGACGCCGGGCATCCTGGTCGTAGATGAATGACGTTACCATCAGCTCATCTGCCTCCCTCTTTCGGATCAGACTCTCGATGCCGCGGCTTACTGTCTTGCGCGAGCCGACAATGGTAAATGGCAGAAATCGCTCCAGTAGCGAACGCTCTTGCGAAGTGACAGATGCACTGAAGCCCCGAACCGGCGGAGGCAATCGACCATTGTTGCCGCCCAGAAACTGCGACACCACGACTTGCTGCATCGAGGTCTGCAGATGCTCCGCCATTTCGTCGGTCTCGGCGGCAACGATCAGCGCGCTGATCATCAGATATGGCCGGCTTTGAGATTTGGACGGTTTGAAGTTCGAGCGGTACGCCTTGACCGCGTCGTCGAGCGCCCCGTATCCAATCTGCGTTGCAAAGGCGAAGGGTAGGCCAAGTGCGGCGGCCTGGGTTGCCGAGAAATCGGACGATCCAAGAAGCCAAATCGGCATATCGATGCCGGCGGCCGGCTCGGCGATGACCTTCTGGCCTTGCTGGGGCATGTCGAAATAGGATTGCAATTCAACCACGTCCGACGGGAACCGCTCGCGCGCCTCGGGACTTCGGTGCAACGCCTGTACGAGCGCATCGTTACCCGGCCGAGCTCCAGTCGAACGGCCGAGACCGAGATCGATTCTTCCGGGATACAACGAGCCCAATGTTCCAAATTGCTCGGCCACGATCAGCGGCGGGTGGTTCGGAAGCATAATTCCGCCGGAGCCGACCCGAATAGTTGAAGTCTTGCTGGCGATGTGGCCCATGACAATGGGCGTCGCCGCACTCGCGGCCAGAAGGGTGCCGTGATGCTCGGGAATCCAGAATCGTCGAAAACCAAGAGCCTCGACATACACGGCAAAGTCTACGGTTTGTCTCAACGCATCGGCGGACGTCTCGCCCCGACGTACTAGTACCCAGTCGAGAATAGAGACCGGGATGGTTCGAAATGCTGTCGTCACGCGTCGTGCCTCGCCGATATTTCGTTGTTACATTGGCCTGTCCTCCTTGCGTTTCCGGTCGCTGTCATTTTTGGGATGTGGATTAGGTCCACAACTTGGCAAATTCGAGATCACCAACTCGCGGGGAGTCGTGCCCCGGCGAAGGAGTTATCTTGGTGCTGACGGTGAAGGAAATCACACTAGCGTTTCGGACGCTATCGGTTGGGCGGTTTCCGGGGGCATAGGGCGGGCGCTGTGCCTGAATACGAAAAGCACGTTTGGATTCTCGTTATTCGGGTCAGCGCGCGGCGCTGTCGCCCCCATCGATCTGACGGCCCATCAGCGCGATAGCCTTCTGATAAACGCCGGCGGCATTCCAGGCCTGGATAGCCGCAAAGTTGGGTTCGCCGGGCTGGTAACCCGCGCCGGCTCGCCAGCCATGGCCCTTCAGGAAATTCGCCGTCGAGTTGAGCGCGTTGGCCGCGTTGTCAAGGTTGCCGGTGCCGTAGGCCGCGATGCTCTTTGGCAGGAACTGTGTTTGGCCGACTTCGCCATGCATCGAGCCGCGCGTATTCGCCGACAGGGTGCCACGATCGATCAGCTTCAAGGCGGCATAGAGCTGATCCGTGAAATACTCCGTCCTGCGGCAGTCGTAGGCGAGCGTGGCGATGGATGACAGCATGTTCTGATTGCCGCGTTGGCTGCCGAACCCGGTCTCCATTCCCCAGATGGCGATCAGCGGCCCCGGCGGGACGCCATATCTTTGCTGAATGGATGCGAACAGCGCCGCCTGCGATTGCTTAAGGCCACGCCCCCGCGCAACGATGGTCGATGCCCCGCGTTTTGCGAGGAATTGCTCGAGCGACAGGCTGAAACTTCTCTGGCCACGGTCGGCAGCGATGGTCGCACTCGCGTAGTTTGCCTGCATCAACGCAGCGATGCCGGAAGCCCCCACACCCTTTGCCCTCGCCTCTTCAGCGAAACTCCTTTTCCACGCCTCGAAACCGGCCCCTGAGCTGCCGCACTGCGCGGCCTTGGCGTCCGCGCCCATCCAACCAAGCAGCGCCAGCAATGCGGCTGCCGCGATCGAAAATCCCCTGCCCTTTGTCATTCAGAACTCCCTGCGCGCGATTGGACGCGACTTTGCTCTAGACCGTGCACGGTAGAAAAATAATATCCGGCTCAGGCTGCGAGAGCTAGCGGCGCCTCGAAGCATATTGCATTGCACCCAAGTCGGACGACTTGAACGGGCTCCTGTAAGCTAGATTGTCCATACAATGGTTATTCGGCCACCAGCCAATGTCGCGAAACGACGCAATGATTTTCCGCTAATTACAAAACACACCGCGAAAGTTTGTGGCATGTTGCCAGCATAAAATAATCGATACCCGGGAGGAACGTTATGATGAAGCAGATAACAAAGCTCGGCATAGCCGCTTTGGCTGCCGTGCTGCTCGCCTATCCGGCAGCGGCTCAAGACAAACCTAAGGAAATCAAGATCGGCATCGCTACATTCCTGTCGGGGCCGGCATCGGTGTTCGGTGTTCCGGCCAAGAACGCTGCTGAAATGATTGCTGAGGACCTCAACAAGAAGGGCGGCATCGGCGGGGTCCCAGTCAGTTTGAGCTTCACCGACGAGGGGGCCGGGGGCGAGGCCCTGGTGTCGAATTATCGCCGGATGGTGCAGGACGAAAAGGTCGATGTGACCTTCGCCGCGATATCTTCCGGAAGCTGTTTGCAGATCGCACCGCTGGCCGAAGACCTCAAGATGATGAACTTCATGTGGGATTGCGGTGCATCCTCGATCCTCGAGGCCAAGAAATATCGCTATAATTTCCGCTCGCAGGCCAATGGCACGCCGGAGATGCTGGCCGTTCTGGTCTATTTGCTGAAGACCAAACCGGATTTCAAAACCATTGCAGTCATCAATCAGGATTACGCCTGGGGCCGTGAGAGCTGGGAGATCTTTTCGACCGCGCTCAAGGTCATGAAACCCGACGTCAAGGTCGTTGCCGAGCTGTTCCCGAAGTTCGGCGCCCCCGATTTCTCGACCGAAATCTCCCGCCTGCTGGCGCTGAAGCCGGACGTGGTGCTGACCACGAGCTGGGGCGGTGACCTTGATACGCTGGTGCGTCAAGCGGGCCAGCGCGGCCTGCTGCAGCAAAGCGCTTTCGTCCTGGGGATCGGCGAGTCGTCGATCCAGCGCCTGGGCAAGGACCTTCCCGAGGGCCTGATCATCGGCGCACGTGGCGACCACTGGTTCCTGCACCCGGAAATGAAGGGCGATCCGGCTTTCAAGGCGTTCAACGAGGCCTTCAAGGCCAAGACCGGAAGTTGGCCGGTCTACTCGGTCTATCACATGCAGCAGGCGTTCTCTGCCCTGCAGGGCGCCTATGAAAAGGCAATCAGGGGCAATGGAGGCAAGTGGCCGACCCGCGAGCAGGTGATCGATGCTGCGGAAGGTCTCGAATTCAAGGGATGGGGCCGCGCCGTTTCGCTTCGTCCGGAAGATCACCAGGGGCTTGGAGTCTCAACTCGTCGGCACCACCAAGTCGGCGCCGGGTTACGATTTCAAGATCCTGGACAACATGATGATCTTCGAACCGAAGTCGATCACGACGCCGGCCGGGATGAAGTCGGTCGACTGGTTGAAAACCCTGACGCCTGAATTCGTCGGCATGAACGTGCCGACCTTCAAGTATGGCAACTGATCTTGCCCGATAGCTGAGGCGTGGAGACGTCCCGTCTCCGCGCCTCTTTAATTGCATCGTCAAGGGACTTGCATGGATTCCACCATCGCCATTCTGGCCATTTGTGATGGCCTCAGCTATGCCGCCCTGGTGTTCTTGGTATCAGTGGGCCTCAGCCTGATTTTCGGGGTTCTGCGAATTGTCAACGTCGCGCACGGATCGCTCTATGCCTACGGTGCCTATACGGCCGCCACGCTCGGGCTGCTTGTTGCGCCAATTTCGCCGTGGCTCACCTTTCCCGCGCTTCTCGTGGCATCAGTTCTCGTTGGGGCAATCATCGGCGGGTTTATCGAGCGATTTCTTTTGCGGCCGGTCTATCGCCGTGAAGAAGTGCTTCAGCTTTTGATCACCTTTGCGATCTTCATGATCATGGACAATTTGCAGCGGATGATCTGGGGTGTTCAGCCGATTTTTGCCGCCGAGCCGGTTCGGCTTTTGCCCAATATTTCCGTCCTCGGCGTCAACTATACGGCCTACCAGGTTTTGGTCCTGCCGCTGGTGGCGCTGGCGACCTTGTTCGGGCTGCGTTATTTCCTGCGCCGTACCCTGTCGGGGTCCATCATCATGGCGGTCACCGAAGACCGCGAGGCGGCAACCGCGATCGGCATCGATGCCAAGCGGGTTTTCTTCGTTACCTTCATTATCGGGGCGACCCTTGCCGCGCTTGGCGGCGCGCTTGCTTCGCCCACCACGTCACTGGTGCCGGGCATGGGCACGGACATGATCGTCCTGTCGTTCGCGGTAGCCGCGACCGCAGGCCTTGGTCAAATCGAGGGCACTGCCATAACAGCCTTGATGATCGGGATGGTCCGCGCCTTCGTCATCTACATCCAACCGGAATTCGAGGTCCTGGTGCCTTACCTCATCATGATGGTGGTGCTGCTGATCCGGCCGATGGGGCTGTTTGGGGTCAACAAGGTGAGGAAGATTTGATGGCCGCGCGCATCTCTCCGTCGCGATTGGCGATTGCTGCGGGCATCGCCATAGCAGCTATTCTACCGCTGCTGCTGCTGCCGAGTTGGGCGACACTCACCACCCTCATCCTGGCCAAGGGAATTGTCGTGCTCGGCATCATCATCCTGCTTCAGGCCGGACAGGTCTCTTTCGGCCATGCGATGTTCTTTGGCGTCGGGGCTTATACGGTTGCTTTTTGGGGCCGTTATGTCGGCGCCGGCGACCTGCTGCTGTTCCTGCTGATCGGCCCGCTGATGGCGATGGTCTTCGGCTTGCTGGTTGGCCTGTTCGTGGTGCGCTATCGCGAGATCTTTTTCGGCATGCTCAACCTCGCCTTTTCGATGGTGCTGTGGTCTCTGCTGGAGAAAGTCTACCACTATACCAATGGCGCTGATGGCATTCGCGTTGCCCGGCCGACTCTCGCGGGGTTCGCGTTCACGCCGGAAGTGTTCCAGTATGTGCTGCTGTATCTGACCCTCGGTCTTGTTCTGATCGTTGGTTACGGAACCCAGCGCTATCTCGACAGTCCGCTCGGCCACATGCTCAGGGCGATCAAATCCAACGAGACACGCCTGGAATATCTGGGCATTTCCGCCCGAAAAACTCTGCTCATCGGCTACGTGATTTCGGCCTTTCTCGGCGGGCTTGGCGGCGTTCTCGTCGCCATCGCGCAGCAAATTGCGACGCCAGAGTTCGCCTATTGGACCAAGTCCGGCGAATTCGTCTTTATCGCCATTCTGGGTGGATCTGCCAATGCGGCGGGCGCGTTCGCCGGCGCTGCGGTGTTCGAGACGGTGCGGTTTTTCGCTTCGGCCCAACTCGTCAATGCCTGGCAACTTATACTCGGCGTGGTGCTCATCGTGATCATCATGTTCGCGCCACACGGATTGATCGGCTTGTTCAACCGACCAAAAGTTCAGGCGGAGGTTCGACCATGAGCCGGGTCCTCATTGCGGCGCGCGGGCTCAAGATTAGATTTGGCGGCGTGGTCGCCGCTGATGGTGTCGATCTCGATATCGTGGAGGGAGAAAACCTGGCGATCATCGGCCCGAACGGAGCGGGCAAAACCACCTTCCTCAACATCGCGACCGGCTATCTCCGGCCGCAGGCGGGCACGGTGAGCTTCCTCGGACAGGACATCACGAACCTCCGACCGCGGGCAATCACCAAGCTCGGTATCGCGCGTGCGTTTCAAATTCCCCAGTTGTTCCTCGACCAGACCGTCATGGAAAACATGATGATCGCGGCTGCCGCGCGGACCGGGGCACCGTCGGGCTTCCGTCACCTCCTTGAGCTGCCGGAGCGCAAGGAAATGGAGGACTTGCTCGATTTGGTGCGCGTGCGCGCGTTCGCATACCGGAGGGCTTTCGAATTGCCCGAGGGGCAACGCAAGCTCGTCGATATCGCCCTTGCATTGGCGCTCAGACCCACTGTGCTCCTGATGGACGAGCCCACCTCCGGCGTCGCCTCCGCCGAGAAGCTCGGCCTGATGGACATCCTCACCGCGGCGCTGGCCACGCAAAAGGTGAGCTCGGTCTTCGTCGAGCACGACATGGATATGGTGGAGCGTTACGCGCACCGGGTGGCGGTGTGGAACGCCGGCAAGATCCAGGTCGTTGGTCCGCCCGCTGAAGTTCTCAACAATGCGGAAGTCCGCGAACGCGTGATCGGAATTTGACCATGCTGGCATTCGAACTCCATCGACGTTTCGATCGCCGGCGTCCATGTGCTGCGCAAGGTGTCGTTTCACTTGCCTGCCGGTTCGACCGGCGCGCTCATCGGCCACAATGGTGCGGGCAAGACAACCACGGCGCGTACGATCATGGGGTTCACTGTTTCCAAAGGCGTGGTCCGGCTCGCCGGTGAGGATATTTCCAGGGTTGAGCCACACCGCCGTCCGGCACTCGGCATCGGATATGCGCCGGAGGACCGACGGCTGTTTTCGGCGTTCACGGTTGAAGAAAACGTTTTGCTACCCGCCCGCGTCGCCAGGCTGTCGAAGCAGGAAACCGCCCGACGCCTGGAGCGGGCCTATTGGGTTATGCCGGAGCTGAAGGAACTGGCCAGTCGTCCGGCCGGTTCGGTTTCCGGTGGGCAAGGCAAGATGGCAGCGCTCGGCCGCGCGCTGATGCTCGGAACGCGGCTGGTCATTCTCGACGAACCGTTCCAGGGCCTCGCACCCGTTCTCGCCCAGCGCTATGCCGAAGCGCTCGAACGACTGCGCGCCGAGGATAAAGACATCACATTGCTGATCACAGAATCCAATCCGAAGCTGATCGAAGCCTTCGCCGACATCAAGCTCACGATTGAGCGAGGCGAGGTCCAGCAAAGCGGGCGCGCTGGTTAGCGCTGGCTACGTTGCCGCGGCCCAGTTGAACACATTGATCTCGTGAGCGCCGCGCCTGGCGTGATTGTGCAAGGCTAAGCCTCACTCCACTCATTTGAGTATTCGTTTCCGCTTGGCTGCGATCGGACCGGACTTAATTCCACATCCCTGGCACTTCCGCGTGCTCCCACAAGCGACGCTGGCCACCTGCCGACACCGCCGTCTATTGCGCGCGCTTCTTTGCGGCGCTGACGGCAGATTCCATGAAACTTATGTGACGCCGCGAGCGGAACGCTCGACACAATCTGTTCAACGAATTTGGCGGCTCCGAAAGCACAAAGTCCGCAAGCGTTGCCCGCCGGGCACACATTTAACGTGCCCCGGCGAAGTAAGTGCCGACGTCGTTGTTTGGATCCTGATCGTCAAACACGAAAGCCGCCGCACAGAGGGTGTTCGCGGTGAGCGTCGGCAAGCGTGGTGCCCGGCTGAGCGCCACGATAGGAATAAGAGGACAATCTGTGAAGAAATTAGGACGACTGCTTCTAACGTCTACGGCAACAATGGCGTTTTATGGCGCAGCACACGCGGCGGACCTGCCTGCGTACTCTGCTGCGACTTTGCCGGTCTATACCAAGGCTCCACCGGCAGCTGCTGGCGCGGCACCGCCATGCACCGACCCCGAACAATTCGTCGTTTCTGACTGTGCGCTGAGCTATTACGGCATCACCGTGTACGGTACTATCGACATCGGCGGCGGCTATGAAACGCATGGAACGCCGTTCAACCACAATATCATTACCGGCGTCGAAGAGCTGGTGCAGAAGAACAGCAATCGGCCTCAATGGCTGCTGACGCCTAACGGCATGAGCTCAATCGAATATCGGCATCAAGGGTAACGAAACCATCACGCCTGGGTTGAGTTTCATCTTCGATGTAAACTTCGGGTTTGACCCTTACTCCTTCGCCGCGGCCAACGGTCCGCTTTCGCTTCGCGACAATAACGGCGTGCCGCTCGCCAACCAGACGTCGAACGCCGATTCGAGCCGGGCGGGCCAGTTCTACAATGCGATCGGGTATGCAGGCTTCAGCTCACAGACCTACGGCACCCTGACCGTCGGTCGGCAAAACTCTCTCGAGCTGGACGGGGTCAACGCTTACGACCCGATGGGAGGTTCATATGCCTTCTCGGTGATCGGCTGGCAGGGAACGGCTGTCGGCGGCGGCGATACCGAAGACGCCAGAATTTCAACGGGCGTGAAGTATCGTCTCAATGTGGGTGACAACTGGTTCCGCATCGGAGCCATGGCCCAGTTCGGCGGCTACGATAATAACAACGCCACGCAAGGCATGTACGGGGCTCAGCTCGGCAAGGATTTTGATTTCGGCACGGCTGGCAAGCTTTCCGTCGACGGGATCTTTACCTACGACAAGGGCGCGGTGAAGGCGGCATCGCTGGCCGCTGGTTCGGCAGCGTTTGCCGCAGATCCGAACACGCTGGCGGCCACCATTTCCGACGACACCAGCGGGATGCTGCTGGCCAAATACACCTACCAGAAACTCAGGGTGTTCGGCGGCTACGAATTCATCTCGTTCTCAAATCCAAGCTCTCCTTTGACGTCGGACTTTAACAATGTTGCCGATATCCCGGTTCTTTTCGGCAACATCACCCAAAACGCCTTCGTCCATGACGAGCATCTGCAGATCATGTGGACCGGTGCGCGATACGCGTTCACCAGCACGCTCGATGCCGGTGTGGCCTACTACCACTACGACCAGAACAGCTTTGGCAAGACGTTCTGCGGCGACAGCTCGGCATCGACATGCGCCGGCACGCTGGACGCGGTTTCGCTCAATGTCGATTGGAAGTTTGCGAAAAAGTTCGACGTCTATGCCGGCATGATGTTCTCGCAAGTCCGCAATGGTCTGGCGAACGGCTTCCTGTTCAGGAGCAATTTCGCGCCCACGGCCGGACTTCGCTTCCAGTTCTGAGCTGCCTGCACGCCGAAGCCGGCCTTGGATGCAAGCACCGGGCCAGGCGCTCAAAAGCGCCTGGCCCGCGCGCGGCCGCCGAAGCCCAAGCCCCCGATACGTGCCGTTTGCCTCCCGGCCCACATTTCATACCACCCGCCTGTATCAGTCGCGACAGATTGTAACGCGACGAAACATTCTGCATGATCAGGAATATTCAGAGCCCAAGCTCGGTCTTCCTTTCAGAGACGGACCGCCTCCGCTGTTGCGGGGCCCAATCAAGGAACCGAACGATGAAGATCATATATGTTTTGGCGGCGTTAATGCTCGTGCCATGCTTCGCGACGCAAGCGACGGCTCATGTGCGATCTCACAGGCGAAATAGCCGAGTGTATGCGAGGACCTGTCAACCGGTTTGTCGCCAGGAAATATTCGGAACATGCATTCAAACAGAACGGGGTGCGCAGATTCAGAGCCAACCCAAAGCGCCCAAGGATGATTGGCCGAACAACATGATTCTCGGCAGCTTCCGGTCTCCTGCGGTCTCAACTGCTGGGACATGGCTGGCGTCTTACGCCATCTGATAGCGCAGCGAATCGGGCTGGTCGGAATCGCTAACGCGTCGTCCGTTGACACGCCGATCTGAGCGGTGACGGCGAACCTCGTGGCGATTCCGATCGGTCTGCCTATCCTTTCGTTGCAGCGGCGGCCGCCAGGGCCGGCCGCTGGCCGTGCTATGATTACAACCGACGATCACAAACCGGCCTGGCGTCGCGCATCCAGCGAACTAACCGCCAAATTTTTCACGACACAATTTCAAACGACATAATTGGTCGGCCGACCGCCGTTAGAGGCCGCAGATCCACCTTCCCTCAATAGCTTTGTGGCGGCGACAACAGATATTTCGCGGCAGCAACCGCGGCCGGCTGTGGAGTGGGGATCGGTGGAATAGGCTCGTTGGGCGACCACCCGCCTCCGAGCGCCTTATAGAGAGCGACGAGGGCGTCGGCCGCCGCCTGTCGCGTGGCGACATGGCGTGCTTCGAGATCGAACTCCTCCCGCTCTGCGTCAAGGACGTTCAGAAAATCTGTCAGTCCGCGATCATATCGCTCCGTGGCGATCTGCTTGGCCTGGCGCGCCGCTGCCAGCGCGCGGTCGAGGCTTTTCAGGCGCTCCAACTGTGCCCGATAGGAAGTATTGGCATCATCGACCTGCTGGACAGCCAGCAATATCGACCGCTTGTAGGCCACCAGCGCTTCGTGCGTTTGCAGGTCCGCGATCTTTATCTGCGCGTCGAGTGCTCCGAAATCGAGCAAAGGAAAATAGACTGAAGGGCCAATCGATCCAATCCATGTGATGGGCACGGCCGATCCCGAATGCGGGCCACCTTGACCGCCACCTGCCCCGCTCAGGATCACCGTCGGAAACAGATCCGCCGTGGCCACGCCAATTCTCGCGTTCGCTGCGGCGAGCCGACGTTCCGCCTCTCGGATATCCGGGCGTCGCCGCAACAGATCGGCGGGCTGGCCGACGTGGATCTTGGTCGGCAGCGTCGGCATGTCCCCTGTCTTGGCGAACTCTTTGGCAAGATCCTCAGGAAAAACGCCCAGCAAGACTGCAATTGCATGACGACTTGCATCAATCTGCGCGGCGAGTGGCGCCAGATCAGCGCGTAGAGTCTCTACCTGTCGCTGCGCAAGGCTTACGTCGATTGCATTGGTCAAGCCGCGGTTGAGGCGCCCCTGCGCGAGATCGACGTTGCCGCGAGCCGCATCAATATTCTGGCGGAGGACGACCAGCTGTCGCTGCTGGGCGCGCATGTGGAGGTAGGCCCGAGCGACATCGGCCGCGACCGTCACGAGCGCCCAATCGCGGGCATCCTTGACAGCCTGGGCGTCGGCGGTTCGCGCCTCGACCTGCCGTCGGACTTTGCCTAGCAGATCAAGTTCCCAGCTCGCGTCAAGGCCGCCCGCTTCATTGATGCTCCTGAGGCCTTGCGCGTTTGTAGCAGACCGGAGCGCCTGCGATACCCGCCCCTTCGTCTCATCCGATCCGGTTCCGACGCCTCCGCCGCCCGATGCGCCGACGACCGGAAGCCCCTGACTGGCCGCGATCGTCACGCCCGTCCGCGCTTGCTGCAACCGATCAAGAGCGATGGCGAGATCGAGATTGGATTCGCGGGCGCGAGCGATGAGCGAATTTAGCTCGCGATCATGCAGGATCCGCCACCACTGGGTGAGATCCGTGCTCGCATGCCCCGGCCGACCGCGTCGCCTTCTCTCCGGCTTGCGGCAAATATGCGCTCGGCAGGAACGTCGACGGCTTTTGGTAGTTGGGCCCGACAGCACAGCCAGCCAACGTGACGACGATCACCAGCGGACTAAAGTGAATCCAATGTTTCACGCTATAAATCCAAACGAAAGCTGATGGACTTTTTACGCAGCGTGGCCGGAGGCGGGACGGCATTTCTCTATTGGACCGATGCGCTTTTTATATCATCTGCGCTAGGTTTTACCTTTTCGCCTGCAGCAATCTGACTGCTAAGATTAAGCGCGACCTTGTCACCAATCGCGAGGCCGGAGTCAATGCCGACGACACTGCCGTCATCGCTCGCAATCGTAACGTCTTTGAAGTCCACCACACCAGCTTCGTCGACAACGGCAACCTGCGGACCGCTTGAACGATATAACATTGCGGCCGCTGGAACATGGATCGAAGTTCCGCCCGTAAGTTCAAATTGCGCCTGCACATACATGCCGGGAACCAACACGCGATGGGGATTCGGAATGTCTATTTCGACGCGGAACGTTCGTGTTTTCGGATTGATTGCCTTCGCGGTGCGCGTGACCTTCCCTTCAAGGCGCAACTTGGACGGGCCATTGATCACAGCGGTTACGCCGCGCTTCATCAGTTCCTCCGCAACGCCCTGGGGCGCGTGAACGAAGATGCGGATCGGATTGTTTTGGGTGACCTCATAGAGCGACGTCGTCGTGGCACCGCTCCCCGCCGTTACCAGGTTCCCGATGTCGATATTGCGCTTAACGATCGTGCCGTCGAAGGGAGCCTTGACTTCCTTGAACTGCGCGAGCGCCGACAGACGATCGACCTCGGCATGTTGCAGCGTGACCTGCGCGCGCGCGGCGTTCAGCTCGGCGACGGCTTCGGCGCTGCCGGCCTTCTTGGACTCGCGCTCCTGATCCGACACGATGCCTTGTGGTGATTCCCGCCATCGCTTATCCGTCGTCGCGGCGAAATCGGCCCGGGCTTGCTTGACGGCCACTTCGGCAATGCTGGCGTTCAGCTTGGCCTTTGCGGCAAGGAGTTCTGCGTCCAGTTCCGGTGTATCGATCAAGGCGAGCGTCTGGCCTGCGGTGACTTTGTCACCGATATCGACGAACCACTTGGCGACATAGCCGTTCACACGCGCATAGATTGCCGTTTCGTTCCAGGCGGCGGTCTCGCCGGGGAGCGTCAAAGGTTTCGATGCGAGAGACCGTCCCACCGTGAACACATCCACCGCGGGTGCCTCCGCCGCCTCCCTGCTCGTCGCATCCGCCAGTCGGACTGCCGCCGCACTTTTCTCGTGGTATACGACGAGAAAGCCGACACCCAACACCATCCCGATCACGGCAACGACGCGCACGATCCTCACCCTCGTTCGCTGCGTGACAGACGCCGTGTTAGCCCGGTTGTCCGGCGCTGACGCGTCCAGGCCGCGGTCATTCTCCAAAGCAGTCATTTCAATTCCTGTCTTAACTGTAACGCGGGATCGCGACGTAGCATCTGGTAAACCACCGGCACGAAAATCATGGTCGCCGCGGTGGCAAACAAAAGTCCACCAATCACCGCGCGCGCAAGCGGCGCATTCTGCTCGCCACCCTCGCCCACGCCCAACGCCATCGGGATCATGCCGAGGATCATGGCGCCTGCCGTCATCAACACAGGCCGTAACCGCGTATAACCTGCCGTGATCGCAGCGGTCGCTTTGTCGTCGCCTGCATCCATTCGCTGATTGGCGAAACTCACCACAAGAATGCTGTTGGCCGCGGTCAGGCCAATACACATCAAGGATCCCATCAACGCTGGGATGCTTAGATGCGTCTCCGTGAGAAACAGCATCCACATCACACCACCGAGGGTGAACGGGACGGCGGCCAGCACAATCAATGGATCGACCCAATTTTGAAAGTTGATGACAAGCGCGAGATAGACCAGCACCACGGCCACGGCCATGCCGGAGAACAACCCATTGAAACTTTCGCGCATGGTCTCGACTTGTCCGCTGAGCGTGATCGTCACGGGCGACGCGGAGGCGAACCGCTCCGCGTTCAAGACCTTGTCGATATCGTTCGCGGCCGACGCGAGGTCTCGGCCCTGGACGTCGGCATTGACATCGAATACCGGCCGGATGTTGAGCTGTGAAGCGACAAGCGGGACGTTCTTGCGTCCGAACTTGGCGACATTCATCAGCATTTGGCCCGCCTTGCCGCCGCCGTTGCTGATCGGTACGCCCTTCAGATCCTGCGTCGAATCCACCCGATAGGTCGGCATCTGGACCACCAGCGGATAGCTCACGCTGTTCTTCGGATCGATCCAGAAATTTGGCGACGTCTGTGCGCTCGAATTGGCCGTGACCAGGACATTTTGGGCGATCTCGTCCTGGTTCACGCCCACCTGCTCCGCCAGCGTTCGATCGACATCGATGGTCAGCGCGGGGCCGTCGGGAACCTGAAACACATGCGAATCCACGACGCCGGGGATGGTGTTCAGGCGAAGCGCAATCTTCTGCGCCAGCGCGTAGGCCTGATCGCTGTTCGGCCCGGAGATCCTGACATCGATCGGTGCAGGCTGACCGAAGTTCAGCACCTGGTTGACGATATCCGCCGGCTGAAAGAAGAACTGCAAGTCGGGAAACCGTCTCGGCAGATCACGACGCAAGTCGGCGACGTGAGCGGCCGTCGGAGTATGATCCTTCTTCAATGAAACCAAAATTTCGCCGTCCATCGGACCGACCGTGGCCGAATCGCTCAACGCGATATTGATACCGCTGTAAGGCAAGCCGATATTGTCGAGGACCACGCTGATCTGGTCCCGGCCGACAATCTGGTAAATCGCGCTTTCAACTTCCGCGAAATAGTGCTGGGTCTCCTCAAGGCGGGTACCAGGCGGCGCGCGGACATGAAGCCGCATCTGGCCGGCGTCCACTTGGGGGAAAAAGTCCCTCCCCAGCTGCGGGAAAAGCAGCAACGAGCATGCCATCAACAGCAGGAACCCGAGACTGGTGACCGCCGGCCGCCCGACGCAAAAGGACACGTAGCGACGATAGCCTTCCCGCAAACGGTTAAAGCCCTGCTCGAATCCGTGGTGAATTGCGCCGAAGACATTGAACCGCACGGGTCGCGGCGCGTCGGCGGATATCGCCGCATGCGCCTCCAGCGACGAACCCATGAGATAGGCGAACAACACGGGCACTAAGGTAAAGGACAGCGCAAGGCTCGCGATCAGCGACACGCAGACCGAGAGCGACAACGGCGAGAACAGATATTTAGCGGTGCCCTGAAGCAGGAAAACCGGTACAAAAACGATGCAAATGCAGAGCGTCGAAAGCGCCGTGGGGATCGCGACCTCACCGCAACCATTGATAATGGCCTCGCGCAGCGGATCACCGTCTTTGACGTGGCGCTCGATATTCTCGATCACGACGGTGCTGTTGTCGACCAAGATGCCGACCGCCAGCGCGAAGCCGCCAAGCGTCATCGTGTTCAGTGTCTGCCCGTCGACAAAGATGACGAGGATGGCCATGATGATGGCGGTCGGAATCGTCCCCAGAATAATCAGGGTCAATCGCCAATTGCCGAGAAACAGCAGGATCATCAGCCCGGTCAATCCGGCCGCAATAGCGCCGCCCATCAGCACGCTATTCAAGGACGCCTTGACGAAAACAGACTGATCAAAAATCGCCTTTATATCGACCCCGCGCGGCAGGAGCTTCGCGATGCTAGGTAACGCCTCCTTGACGCCATCGATGACCGCAAGGGTCGAGACCCCGCCGGTCTTGCGCACCGTTATCAGGGCGCCGGGCTGACCGGCGACCGCCACCGAATTGGTCTGGGTCTGAAAGCCGTCGTGAACATGTGCGACGTCGTGCACGAATACGGTCTGGTTGTCGACCTGCTTGACCGGAAACTGGTTTATAGCGGCGATCGCCTCCGGGCTGCTGTTCATCGCGAGCGTGTAGTCCTTCGGACCGATCTTGACGTCGCCCGACGGACGAATGACGTTCTGTTGCTGAATTGCGGCCGCAACGTCCGATGGTGACAACCCACGCGAGGCAAGCGCCTGTTGGTCGAGATCGACCATGATGACGCGCGGTTTTCCACCATAGGGATATGGCACCTCCGCACCGTGAACCACTGCAAGATCAGGACGGATGATGTTCTGCCCGAGATCGTTGAGCTTGGAGTCCGGAAGCGAGTCGCTCGACAGGCTGAGCTGTATGATCGGGACATCGGTCGCGCCGTAGCGCAACACCAGCGGCGGCGTGATATTCGGCGGCATATACTTCAGAACAACCAGCGCGCTGCTCGCCAATTGCGACAGCGCCCGCGTCACATTGGCGCCTTCGTGCAGATAGACTTTCTCGACGCCGACACCGGAATAGCTAGTTGCTTCGATCCGGCTGATGTCGTCGACCATCGACGCCAGCTGTCGTTCGTGCAAGGTCAGAATGCGGTCGCGGATGTCGCTTGCGCTCATCCCGCTGTAGGTCCAGACGACACTGACGACAGGGATATCGATTTCCGGGAAGATATCGATGGGCATGCGCAGCGCAGCGCCAATGCCCATGAGGCAGACGAGAATTAAGGATGCAACGATCGTATAAGGTCGTTTTAACGAAAACGCGGCAAACCACATCAAAATGTCTCAGTGCTGACCAGCGCGGCCTCGGTCAGGTCGGGCATGCCCGCATCGATCGAACGGCGAGCACATCAACGCTGACCGACGCACGGCCACAACCTGGGTAGGTCCAATCATCGGCGTCTCCATCTGGTTTCGGTCGCACGTCGGCGCTTCCTAATAAGGAGACTCTTTCTGCAGCCTCGATATTCCCGTGCCTCATGCCACGGGCGCGCCTGGCGATCGACACGCTTTCAATTCGACGTCGCTTTCTCGCAATGCGGGATGCGCAAGCGCTGCAGCAAACGGCTGAGGTCGGTGTCAAACCGCGACGATCGTCGGTGACACGCGAACGGCTCCAGGGCTTGGACCATGAGCGCCGGCCTTGCATAACGATGTCGTCCCATGGCGTTGATCGCCTCGGACAGCGCAACCAAGCCAATGCCGGCCGCGCCCCGGGATTGAGGCGAGCCTCCAGTTCCCCCGCGATCAACCGCAACCGCAGTGTGCTAAACCAGATTTCTGCAATCCACCGCAGGGTTTTTCTGTTCCGGAAATGTCATGACACTTTCCGTCATTTTCATAGGCGATCGGATTTGCTTCCGTCGGTTTTTTTGAGGGCCGTTTCTTCCTGCCGATCCAGGATGCTTCGGAACTGCTCGGCGATCGTGCCCGCTATATCACTTTGGGTCTTTAGCGGACGGTGGAGATCGCCTTCATAGCTTTGGGCCCACACATCTCTCTCCGTCGGCATCTTGGTCAGCCGGACCGTAATTCGCACCCGCTCGCTGGAAAATAACACGCTGCCGGTCACCACAGCGTCGACGTTCAGGTCTTGAGCGATCTCCCGCAGAGATTCGTGCGCACGCTTGTTAGCAAGCGATGACGGCGACGCGATTACCCGTAATCGGCGGATCTGAGCCAAATTAGCGATTAATTCATCGGTCATGCCCTCGGCGAAGTAGTCCTGCGAGGCATCGCTCGAAAGGTTCTGCAGCGGAAGCACGGCGATGGAGTTGATCGTGGACGAGCGTCGCCTCGACGACGGGTGAACAATCGTCGACAAGGAAACCGCAAGTACAAGTACAACGCCGGCAAGCTTCCAGGAAAAATAGCTCATCGACCGCCGAGGTGGCGTGGCGATATCCGATGTGGCGACGTCGCGCAGATCGGGAGGCTCGGGGATCTGCTGCGGAGTGAGATCAATGATTTCCGGGCTGGCCTGCTCCTCGCCGACAACCGTGACGTCGGCAAGAAACTTGTAGCCACGACGAGCCACGGTCTCGATGAACCGAGGGTTCTCGGCCGAATCTCCCAGCGCCTCGCGAATCTTACTGATTGCTTTGTTGAGGCCGTGATCGAAATCTACGGTCGTTTCCGGCCAAAGCTTAAGATGCAGTTCCTCGCGGGTTACCAGCACTCCCGGTTTTTCCAGCAGCATCGCCAGCAACTGGAATGGCTGTTCCTGTAGTCTGATGCGCTTACCAAGCTTCGTCAGTTCGCCGGCTCTCAGGTCCGCTTCAAAGACTCCAAATTTCAGATTCAGAGGACGTATCTCGGTTTGTTGCATGATAGTTCGGCAGCTTTATGGAGTTCGAGGCAGGCCCAGCACAGTCAGACGAGTTTGGGACCACCTACTCAGCAGACGGCGCTCGTAATCGCAATTTAACATGTTGTAAGACGCCGGAACTTCTGTTGCCGACGGGCCACAGACATCCTGGCGTCAGCATCATTGGATGCTACCTTAAGCGGTAGCGCGGGGACGAAGATCCGACGCAGCTCTTCGAACGACTCTCAAAGCAAAACCCCACCCGCCTTCAGCTCCGACGCAGCTTTGGCAACTCGCATAGGACCTGTCGAGCTGTATCGGACTTTTATCACATTCGCCATCGGATCAATGACGGCCGCAGACTGTGCTCGGTCTTGTCGGTGCGCAGCCCAATTCGTTCGAACTCCGGAGATCGCCGAACCCATTTTGGATCATGTGACGCCATCTATACATCTCTTGGTTGATCGAAAGGTGGAGAATGCGGTGCGGGTGCTGGGAGATGACGACCTTGCCGCTGAGCGCGGCCAGATCGGCAAGTACGGCGTAGATGTCGAAAGCCCCGTCGACGATCAGCGAATGGACGGCCGACTCGCTCGATCAGCGGAAGAACGCCAGAAGCCGGCCGGCTTTCCCCCTGCAGCCTCCAATGTAAGCAACATCACTTCCGTTAATCCTATTCTTGTTTCGCAACCGCAAGGAACCGGCCGCGCGCACGCGCGAGGCGCGACATCACCGTTCCAATCGGTACCTTCGTTCGCTCGGCAATCTCGCGATAGGACAGCCCATGAAGATTTCGCAATATTACCGTCTCGCGAAATGGATCGGGCAACGCCGCGATGCCCGTCTCCAGGTCGGATTGGGCGATCAGCATCATCTCGAGTCCCAACTCACCAGGGTCTGCCTGTGCGGCCTCGACTTCTTCGAGATCGTCGACCGCGAATACCGCCGACGGACGGTTCTTGCGTATCCACGTGAAGGCAGTATTGCGCATGATCGTCATCACCCATGGCCGCGCGCTACTATCCACAACGTTGCCGACCGCACGGAACGCGCGCAAGCACGCCTCTTGGAAAACATCTTCGGCATCGGCGTGACTGCCGGTGATCCGGTAGGCCAGTGAGTAGGCATCGCGGAGATGTGGCAACACCAACTTAGAAAACCGCTCACGATGGTCATCCTGTGAATTAAGTTTGCTTACGATTGTGTTTTTTTGTCGCACGCCGGGCGAACGCCCGGCACGAGCAGAGAGGTTAGACATGCAGCCTCCAAACGACCGACCACTTCAACTATTCCTTCTGTGGTTTGGAACGTTCGCTACCTCAATGGACTGCCTGTCCCATTGTTCTGAACAGTAACTCCCCTGAAAACTCCACCTAATTCAATTGTTTATCGCCCGTCCTCCCCCGCGAGACAGTTGGTTTTTTCGACGCATACGCGCCGCGTTGTGCGCGCGACAAAACACTTTCCGTTTTGTCATCCGAATACGACTCCGTATCCTCGCCAAGTCCAATGGACGCGTGCAACGAGCAGCATTGTGTTTGCACGTAGCGAGCACCAAAGCTAACCTCCAGGCACGGGTTTCATTGGTCCAGATTGACTAATTGTAATCACGAACTGTGCAATCACCGACGCGCGATGAGCACGAGCTAAATTCTCGCGTTATCCGATCGCCAATCAGCGATCACTCAACCCACAAGCGTGTGCAACCGCGCGCTTACTGGCTGTACGCACTGATCCGCGCGCGACCGTGCTATTCGACCGGGAAACGCCACCGATTCATTTTGGCGGCCTACCTCGTTTTGCAACGACCAACCCACGTGCATCCGCGGCACACCGAAGTAGGCTCGCCAATTTGAGCGCTTCGTTGCGTTCCGGACCCGGAGGGATCAAGCGTGCAAGCTCCAAGGCGTCTACAGCGAGGATGCTCCAATCATACCTACCAGTTGAGCGCGGTGTTTCGTTGCTCATCGCTCCCCAGAGCTCCTGCTAGCTCAACTCGTTTAGGACCTGATGTTTGCAAGACTCCGATTTGAGTGATGTTATTCCTGGCGCCGATTTTTAATACGGCGCGCCGAATTGCTTCCAACCCGGTCGGAGACTGCCAAGCCTCTGGCCATGTTCCAGTCAGCACTGCCGACCGGAACGGCTCGATCATCGCCTACGACTCAGACAATAAATCATGGGCATCCGCTTATGCCGCGGCCGACATGGAAGCGCAGCCATCCACGTGCCATATCACCGTGACGTTATTAGACCCCCTGAATTACTGCACGCTTTTGTGATTGCTGAGAGAACCAAGGCGGCGGCCCAAACAGTGTCTCAGCCGGGGCATGACTGAGACACTTTTGGAGATCACGCCAGCTGAAGGCCGCTGGCGATTTCGAACTGATTTTCTATTGATCCAAGGCGTCTCCTTTCCGTTCACCGTTGAGACTCGTGGATCAGGCTCGATATTCCCCGTGCTTTTCAGGTTTGGTTCACGTGAACGTAACCCCGCGCACTCAGCAGCAATCTTCATCGAGCCCACGCTCACTTCAATCGCACTCGTGCCGATGACCATCACGGCCGAGGAATGTGCCTGAAGCCGGATCAAAGGATCGGTACCGCTCGGCGCAGGCAACATCATCTGCGTTGTGCGTGGCGACGTACGGATTGCTGCCGAATACCACCGGCATCTTGGCGTCCATACCGGCTGCCGGGGTCGGCCGGCCGCCGTTCAGGACGTCATTGTTTGGATAGTAAAACGCGAACGCGCCTGGCTCCTGGATCGCTGCCTGTGCGAAGACGGGCGCTACGAACACGAACGACAGGAATGCTGCCGCGCTGAGGCTCTTGAACTTAATCATTGAGTTTCTCCACACAGACGACCCGTCACGGAATGCAAGGGTCTGGTGTAAGGAAAGACTCTCTTCCGAATTTTGATATTCCCGACCTTCGCATCGCGATTTCGTATTTCGTAAGTGCGCGCTCCAATTGCGGAGTACGGCCAATTGATCGGCTGGCATCGGGATGCAATTGCTTGAAACTTACGAACGAAAAAGGGGCCGATCTAATTCGGCCCCCTTCGATTGCATCAGCGTCGTGCTGGATTGGCTGCACCTCAGAAATGAAAGCGCAGGCCGATAGTGGGATCGATCGAGGATCGCTGAAGGAAGCCGTTTGCGAGACCATTCGACACTTGCGACCACATGATGCCGGCATAAGCATCAAACCGCTTAGCGAATCTGTAGTCAACGAGAAGAGAAATCGCATCCAACTGTCCGCTGCATTGTGCCAGGCTGGCATCCGAGCAGTGACCCGCGTTCAAGGTGGCGGGTGTACCGCCTTCGAAACTATTCTGTTCTTCATGGTAGTAGGCAGCCAGCAGATCGATATCAGACCTGACCGTGTACCTCACACCGCCCCAGAATACTTGCAGAACCTTGTCGGTAGCGAACGCGGTGTTGTTGACAACGCCAATGGTATAGCCGCCCTCCAGAGCGGCACCAGGTGTCAGCGGCGAGCTCGGATTGGCGAATTGGATATGTTCGTAACCGCCAAAGAGACCCAGCGGTCCTGCGGAGTACTTGGCGAGTAGCATGATGGCGGTATTGTCCGAGACCGTCGCCGATATAGATCCGGACCCTTGGCCAAATCCGAGCGAATCCACGGCCAGAACCTGTGCGGGGGTGAGCGGCGCTGCTGAAACCGCGTTCTGGACATGGGTGTAGATTGCATCAAGCGACAGGCCCTGATAGTCGCCGCCGATTTGTCCTTCGATGACATTGCCAGGAGCGTTATTGCCGCCATTGCTGAGCGCGGCGTCAACGGCCGCGCGGAACGGGCCGACATTCACAGCATATTTGAACGAATTATCGAGAATGCGGTTCTCAGTAGTGCCGGCGCCACCCGTCGTCCCTTGGAAGCCTATGACGGAGAACGCCCCAGAATTTCCCATTGGATCGTAGTTGACGACGCCGTCCGAACTCAGTGAGGTCTGTCGGCCATAGGTCAACGTCCCGTATGTGGGCGAGCTAAGACCGGCATAGGCCGCCATGTTGAACAGCTGGCCGTTCCGGCTGGAATCGCCGAATGCATTCTGCGCGCCTACCGCCAAGCCATTGTTCTGCACGATCGACCCGAGCCCGTTCGAAAGCGTGCCCGACTCCGGGCTAAACCCCGCCTGAAGGTTGAATACCGCCGACAGCCCGTCGGCGATCTCCTGGTTGCCTCTGATGCCGACAAACGAAGTGCTCAGCGCGTTCGGAGCCACGCCGAAATACGAGCCGTTGCTGTTCTTCGAAATCAGATAGTTCAATCCGAGCACGCTGGTGCCGCTCAGGGGTGTGCCGTGATTTTGGTACGCCACACCCAAGTCGACTTGGCCGTACAAGGTAATGCCGTGCCAGGTGAGGCTGTCATCGGACGCAGCCGCCTTTTTGTATTCGGCTTTGATTGCGGAGAAATCTGCCGCGATCGAATTGAGCGGGCTAGCCGGTCGCGCGGCAGCGACGGGCCGCGGCGCAGGCGACGCCGTAGGTTGCTTCGCCTCCTGCGCTTCGAGCTTCCGCTGCCGCCTTTCAAGGTTCGCGAGGCGTTTGGTCAGCATCTGATTTTGTTCGCGCAGCAGCTTGGCCTCGGTTTGGATGTCTGCAAGCTCGCTGGCATGAGCCCCGGTCGCAATGGCACAAACGGTTGCTGCAGAGATGAGAGTTTTTTTCACGCGTTTCCCCTTTGAGCGGTCAATGCCGCACGTCCCCTCTGATGGGGACTCCTGGGGAGGACTCGCGTTTAATTCCGGAAATTCCCGGTCCGGTAAATTTTGATCAATTCATTTCAAGGAGGCGATGTGCGCTGTGGCTGCGGATCGCATTCGCCATGGACAATGGCGCGCCCTGCGCCGCCCGACGGCCCGCAGCCTCAATCGGCTTTGCCGATGCTCGGCGGGTGCGGCGACCTGTTCTCAATCTGACGGGCTAGGTGCTTGGAAGACTTGGTGGGCGCACCAGGGCTCGAACCTGGGACCCGCTGATTAAGAGTCAGCTGCTCTACCAACTGAGCTATGCGCCCGGAACCGGCCGGGAAAGCCTTCTCAAGAGCGCGTCGTTTAGCAAAGCGCCCCCCCGATGTCCAGCAGCTGGCGCAATATTCCCCGGCCGTTTCGCTTCCGCGCCAACAGCAAAAAGCCGCCGGATTCCGGCGGCTTCTGCTGCATTTCACGAATCCCGCGCTGGCGGCGTCCCCTGCGATCAGAGCCGCTCGGGGCTGCCGCGGCCGCCATGGTCGTGGCCGTCGTCGTCATCCCGGTCATAACCGCGATCGCGGTCGCGATCCCGGCGCCAATGGCCATCGCCGTCACGGCCATGCTCGAATCCACGGTCCCGCCAGCCACCGTCGAACCCGCGCCCCATATGGGTGAGGACCTTGAGCCGCCGTTTCTGGCCGTCATCAAGCGTCTTGTAGAGCGGGTCGGCCGCGTCCGCGATCTTCTTCAGCGCCGCCGCCGTGGCCGCCATGCCGTCGGCACGCTGGCGCAGGCGCCCGACCGGATCGTCCGGCTGCTGCGCATCCTTCGAATCATCCCTTCCCGCGTTCATCCGCGCATTGGCGCGATCGATTCGCAGTTTGGCGAAATCCCGTACCGCGGCCTCGAGCGGCGGCCAGAGCTTTTCCTGATCGGGGGTGAGCTTCAAACCAGCCTTCACCGCGGCGATGCGGGCGTCGGCGAACGCCGCCCGGTCCTCCGGGCTCATGCGCATGTGGTGGTGAAACCACGGACGGTGCTGGGCGTAGACCACGCTGGAACCGGCGATGGCGACAGCCGCGACGCCGGCCAGAAGAAATTTCTTCATCCGAACCTCCTCCTTTAAAGGGCGCTCAGAGGATGGGCGCACACCCGCGCGCAATCAACTTACAGTTTGGCAACGGTATCCTTTCTAACCAAGATGCCATTACCGCCGCCTGCGCCGGCCTGAGAGCCGGCGCGAAGCCCGCGCCGGCCGAGCCATGCGTTAACAAACCCTTTCAGATCATCCCGAGCAGCCGCGGCAGCCACAGCGAAATCTCGGGCACGTAGGTAATCAACCCGAGGAACACCAGCATCGCACACAGCCACGGCAGCACCGACACGGTGATTTCGCTGATGCCCATCTTGGCAATACTGCTGGCGATATAGAGGTTGAGCCCGACCGGCGGATGGCACAGTCCGACCTCGGTGTTGACGATCATCAGGACGCCGAGATGCACCGGATTGACGCCGAGCTTGGTGGCAAGCGGATACAGGATCGGCGCCATGATCAACAGGATCGAGGATGGGTCCATGACGTTGCCAGCGGCCAGCAGGATGATGTTCACCACCAGCAGGAAGGTCCAGATGCTGAAATTCTTGTCGATGATCCACGCCGCCATCTCCTGCGGGATCTGCTCATGCGTCATCAGGAACGAGAACAGCACCGCGTTGGTGATGATGTAGAGCAGCATCGAACTCATGCTGGCGGCCTGCAGCAGAACCTTCGGCACTTCGCTGAGCTTCAGTTCTTTGTAGACGAACACCGTGATGAAGAAGGCGTACACCGCCGCCACCGCCGCGGCCTCGGTCGGCGTGAAGACGCCGCCATAGATGCCGCCGAGCACCAGCCCGATCAGCGCCAGTCCCCAGAAGCTCTCGCGGAACGCACGCACCTGCTCGCCGAACGTCGCCTTCGGCATCCGCGGGTAGTTTCGCTTCCGGGCGATGAACCAGGTGACCGCCGCCAGCATCAGCGCCAGGATGATGCCGGGAACGATGCCCGCCATGAACAGCGCGCCGATCGAGGTGTTGGTAGACACGCCGTACAACACCAGAATGATCGATGGCGGCACCAGGATGCCGAGCGCGCCTGAAGTCGAGATCACGCCGACACCGAAACGGCGCGGATAGCCGTGTTCCACCATCGCCGGCATCATGATGGAGCCGATCGCCACCACGGTCGCGACGCTCGATCCGGAGATCGCGGCGAACATGGCGCAGGCCGCCACGCCGGCGAGGCCTAGCCCGCCGTGGAAATGGCCGACCAGGGAGGTTGTGAACGCGATCATGCGCCGCGCCACCCCGCCGCGAGTCAGGAACTGGCCGGCAAGGATGAAAAACGGGATCGCCATGATGCCGAAATTGTCGAGGCCTGAAAACAGCTTCAGGCCGACGCTCTCGATCGGCACCTCGGTCATGGTGAAGAGGAACGTCAGCACCGTCAGGCCGAGCGAAATCGAGATCGGCATGCCCGTCAGCATCAGGGCGAACAGCAGTCCGAAGATAATGGCGGCGCTCATTATGCTTCTCCGATCGCGATCGGCGCCTTGCCGCTGACGACCTCGATACCGTCGACAGTGGTGGCGTCATGGTGCGGCAGATCGCTGGTCCAGAAGTAGTGCCAGCACACCTGGAGAAAGCGGAAGCACATCAGATATGAGCCGAGCGGGATGCAGGCATAGACGATCCAACTCGGCAGTTCGAGGTCGGGCGAAACCTGATCCGTGTTCATCAATTCGAGCACGAATTTCAGGCCCATGGTGCCGACGATGGCGGTGAACAGCGCGCCGCCGAGCAGGCCGAACAGAACGACGACCTTGCGCCATCGATCGTTGAGGCGCTTGACCAGAACGTCGACGCCGACATGGATGCCGGTGCGCACGCCATAGGCGGCGCCGAACTTGGCCATCCAGATGAACATGTAGATGCACAGCTCTTGCGACCAGGCGAGCCGGATCGGAAACAGATAGGGATAAAGCACGGGAACGTTGACCAGAAAGCGGTGCGCAACTGCGATGAAGGTAATCAACGTCGCAGCGCCCATCAGGCTTGCGATGATGACCTCTTCAAGCCGGTCGAGAATACGTAGAAACATCCATGCGTCCCCTGTGACAATCGGGCGGCCATGACACCGCCCGACCAAACACCTTGACCCGCGGCCATGCCGGTCCGCGGGTCTTGTTCATTGCTATCTTGCAACTCTTGCCGCCGTTCAGTTCATCGGGCTGCGGCCGGTCTCTTTGAGGAATTCGTCGATCAAGGGCTGACCGACCCGCGACGCCACGTCCTTGTAGACCGGCATCATCGCCTTGCGCATCGCCTCGTCCTGCTCGGGGGTCTGCGTGAGGATTTCGGTCTTGCCGGACTTCTTGATGGCCTCGAGCGCTTCGTCATTTTCCTTGGCCGACTGGTTGTTACCGTAGTCGGTCGCTTCCTTCATCGCCTTCGACAGTTCATCGCGAATGTCAGCCGGCAACCCGTCCCAGAACTTCTTGTTCACGACCACGACGTAACCGATATAGCCGTGATTAGTCGTTGTCATGTACTTCTGAACTTCGTGCATTTTCTGGGTGTAGATGTTCGACCAGGTGTTTTCCTGCCCGTCGACCACCCCGGTCTGCAGCGCCTGATAGACGTCCGAGAAGGCCATCACCTGCGGGATCGCACCGAGGGTGCGGAACTGGGCCTCCAGAACCTTGGAGGACTGGATGCGGAACTTCAGGCCCTTGTAGTCTGCAGGCGTGACAAGCTTCTTGTTGGCGCTCATCTGCTTGAAACCGTTGTCCCAGTACGCGAGGCCGGTCATGCCCTTGCTATCCAGAAGCTTGAGCAGCCTGGCGCCGAGCGGACCGTCGGTGACCTTACGCAGCGTTTTCAGGTCCGGCAGGATGTAGGGCAGATCGAACACCTCGAATTCCTTGACGCCGATCGGGCCGAACTTGGAGTTCGATGGGGCCAGCATCTGCACCGCGCCGAGCTGCAGGGCTTCGAGTTCTTCCTTGTCCTTGTAGAGCGTCGAGTTCGGATAGACTTCGACCTTGACCTTGCCGCTGGTGTATTTCTCGGCCAGCTCCTTGAACTTGTCGGCCGCTTTGCCCTTTGGCGTATCGGAAGCGACGACATGGCTGAACTTGATGACGATCGGCGATTGCGCCGATGCTGGTCCCGCCAGAGCCAGAGCCGCAATCGATGCAGCGGCCAAAATCAGTCTACGCATGTTTCCTCCCACGTGAATGCTGCGAGGCGCGCTTGAAGCGCCGCCCCAGCGTTTCCAGCGGCACCAATACAGACAAGCTAATTGAAATGCCATTGCCCCTTTAGCAGGGGCCATTTTTTTATCTTTTGCTGCAGTGCAAAATAATACAATCGTAGCGATGACGGTGTTCCCCGATCATTTGCGTTCCATTTGTCCGCAACGCCAAGTCGTCGCTCGAACGCCCCGCTGGCAGGCTTCGCGAAAGGGCCCAGCGATAGAAGCGGTCATACCCCGCGCATGCGGGGTATCCGGTACGCCGTGGTGCTTCTCTTTCATCACCAACCCCTCGAATACTGGATCGCCCGATCGAGTCGGGCGATGACGGTTGAACGTGTGGTGCTGTCTGTCACCGTCGTCGCGAGCCTGAGCGAAGCAAATTCAGGGCCACAACCAAGGGCTGGATTGCTTCGTCGCAAGGGCTCCTCGCAATGACGAGCATCGAACTAAATTCGTCATTCCGGGACACGCATCTTTGCGTGGGCTTTGATGCGCAATTGCGCATCAGAGAATCCATACTCCCTGGCGTCGGGTTGTGAAGAAAATCATCGACCACACTGCTTAAACGAGAAGACACGGCGTATGGGTCCCGGCGCAAGGCCGGGACGACGCGGGTTATTTGTTTGCGATCCATTTTTGCAAAACCAATTCACCGATCACCGTCATTGCGAGCGCAAGCGAAGCAATCCAGGACTACGAGCAAGGACTGGATTGCTTCCGCCTTCGCTAAGAGGCTACGGCGGACAGGTCGTCGCAAGGGCTTCTCGCAATCCGCCCCACGAGATCGTCATCCCCCGGCTTGACCGGGGGATCCAGTACGCCGTGACTCTTCGCTCCATCACCAGCGCCCTGGGATACTGGATCGCCCGCTTTCGCGGGCGATGACGGTTGAACATACGGACATAGCTTTTCGTTCTCGCGACACGATGCGCCCGAGATTTGCATCAACATCCGCCCAAAGAAATCGAGGGCGCAGGGAAATGCCGGGTGCCCGCTGCACCCGCGGCCCGTGTGCGAAGTGTAGGTAGCACACGGTAGTCACCACAGGTACTCCGGACACCCGGCATTCCCTGCGCAATGGTTTTAACGGCTTATGCCGCGCTCTCCTTGGTGACGAATTCGTCTTGCCACCATCATCGGCGAATTGGCGGTGTTGCAATGGCCCGGTCGGGCTCGCAACACCTCCGCCGACTTAGCACCAGCAACGGGTGCCAGGACCACACGGTTTTGCCGTCCGCGACCCGCATTCGCCAAGAGGCTCCGGTGGCATGTGCACGTCCACTGAAGCTTTGGCGAAGGCGGAAGTAGCGCCGCTCGTCCACGCGCCGGTTGAAATGCTCACACGCATTCGCTCAATCGAAAGCCTGCCCTGCACTCCCGCGCGCGACGACGCTGCCGCGTCCACCGCATCCCATTCCAACGTTCGTGACGATCGCGATACGCCCCTCTCTCGGGACGGGATGGCGAGATAAGCCAATGATTTGGGGTCAAATGGGAAGCGGAATATTTTTCAGAGAGTGGCTAGACACCCCAAATCACTTGAGCGCCGCGCAGGCGGACCGGGCCTCAGCACGCGATCCCTGACCACCCGCCCCCCTCAACGTCGATGTGGTCCTCCACCAAGGGTAGAGTACCACTCCGCCTGCGCCGATGCCTTCAGAATTTGACCATTACCCATGCCGGCTGCAGCAGCGGAAAGGCGATCAGGCCCACAGCGGCGGTTGCCGCGATGAGCAGCGGGTTGCTGACTTTCCAGCGAAACAGAATGACCAGCGAGACCAGGCCGAGCAGCGCAGTAAGCCAATCGCCGACCGCGACGCGTCCCAACAGGATGCAGGCGCCGAGTATCGTTCCAATCGCCGCCGCATAAGCCCCCTTCACAAATCCCTGCACGTTCGGATTACCACGATGCCGTGCCAGCAGCGGCGCTGCGATCAGCACCAGCAGGAACGACGGCAGAAAAATACCGATCGTCGAGACTACCGAGCCCCAAAACCCCGCAACGAGATAGCCAACGAAGGTTGCCGTGATCACTACCGGTCCCGGACTGATCATGCCGATGGCGACGGCGATCAGGAATTGGCGCTCATTGAGCCAGCCGAACTGTTGGACCAGCCCCTGTTCAAGGAACGGTACAATCACGAGGCCGCTCCCAAATGTGAGCGAGCCCGCCTTGAGAAAGAACAAAAAGAGCTTTCCCAGGATTGAACTTGAGGCGGTCGGCGCGAGCTGTGCCAGAACCGGCAACGTCGCGATTTCCAAGACCACTGGTGGTCGGCGGCGGGAAATATTGCCGTAGCAGAGAATGCCGATAATGCCCGCGCCGATAAAGAGCACCGCAACTTCAGCCTGGAGAATGACGGTCACAGCGAGGCACACCGCAGCAATCACCCATTGCAGGTAATCTTCCATGCCGAGCTTCGCCAACCGATAACAGGAATGCAGGATCAACGCGATGACGGCAGGGCTAACCCCGTAGAAGATCGCGGTGACCAGCCGAAGATCCCCCAGATAGACATAGAGGGCACCAAGTGCTGCAACGATAAGAAAGTTCGGAAGGATGAAGGCCCACCCACCGGCCCATGCGCCCCAAAAGCCACCGCGCAGATACGACACATAGATGCCAACCTAAATCGCGAGCGGCCCAGGCAACGATTGGCAAACCGCGATTGCCTCACGCATTTGTTCCTTGGTGAGCCATTTGCGGTCGTTGACCAGCTCCCGCTCCATCTGGCCGACCAGCGCAACCGGGCCGCCAAAGCCGAGGCAGCCGAGCCGCAGGAAGTAACGGATCAGTTCGCCGATCCGGCCTTCTGGAATGATTGCTGTCGTCGTCATTTGAGGTCCCCGCCCGTTGTTTTGAAATCGACCTTGCCGCGGCTTTCTCCACCTGCTTTTTGCGGAGAGTTTTGCGGCAAGGGATTTTGTTTATCGTCGATGCCTAGTTCTTGGTGCTGGCACGCGCGATCATGTCGTCTTGCGCGGCGTCACGTGCGGCAGACGTTAGCTTTCGTGGCTGTATTGTTGGTACAGCTTCGCCGCGTTGTCCCAGCGGATTGCCTCCATATAAATATCGACATACCGCGCGGCTGCCGCACCGTAGTCCATATGATAGGCGTGCTCGTACATATCGAGGACAAGCACCGGCCGGCCACCGGCTAATGTCGTGGTATGGTCTGCCGCCCATTGGTTGACGAGGCGTTTGTCGCGCGGCGAGTAGGCCAGGATCACCCAGCCGGAACCGCCGCCTTCTGCCTTCCCCATCGCGGCAAATTCAGCGCGCCAACGCTCAAGGCTGCCGAAGTCGCGGGCGATAGCCTCCGCCAGCGCGCCGCTCGCACCGGCACCACCACCAAGCCCATCAAAATATATCTCGTGTAGGATCATCGAGTTCGCAGCGATCAACTCCTCACGCTTCAGGCCGTTGATCATAAAATTCGGCGCTTTGGCAAAATCTAACTCGGCCAGTTGCGCCCCGATCGCGTTGAGACGCTTCACCGCGCCAACGTAGTTGTTTTCATAATGGCTCACGAGCACCTTTTCCGAAATGCCCTTGATCGACTTTGGGTCAAGCGACAAAGGTTTTGCTTGATATGGCATTGCTTTGGCTCCGCTCGGTTGGCTGTTCTGTGCGAAGGCCGGGCTTGCCGCCAGCGCTGCTGTTGACGCGGCGGCCGCGACGAGTCCCGCCCCCTGAATGAAGCTCCGGCGTTCGGTCGTAATGGTCATGGTATCTCCTAGTGTTAACAGCCCCCGAAAGGTGAAGGCTGCAGATGGAAGGTTTATTTTGAGTCCTGTGGCAAAGATTCGATCTCAATCCGGTCGAACTCGCGCCCGGCGGTTGATATGTCGCTTCGTCGATGATCGAGCAGTGTCGCGGCTATCCGTGACGGCAGCCTATTCCTTCTTCAATCCGATGATTGTTCTTGCCCCATCGATCGTCTCGACTGTGATCTCGACCGGATCGCCGTATTGAACCGAATTGAAAATGAGGCCGTCCTGCACCTTGAAGTCGCCCGTTTTGCCATCGGATCGAAGTTGAATGGTGAGCGTGTCGTTCCGCTCGTTGGCGTTGGCGACGGTTCCTCTCATAGTCTCCTGGGTCGACGCCGGCGACGCCAGCACGTTTTGTGCGGCCACCGAGACGAACAGAACGGCGGCTGCCGCGAAAACCGTCGACGGCGACGGTTTGTGATTGACCAGAATGCGTGCTGATTTGTGTTTCATAGTTTTCTCCGTTTGGGCCCCAAACTTCATCCCGCCGCGAAGCGGACTTTCGGTGATGTCAGATGCAACGCCGCCGGACCGTTGCTCAGGCCTTGAACTTCGTTTTCGGCTTCGCCTTGTGGGACTGCCAGTTGTGGGTTTCGCTGCTCGCGTCCCGGCACCAGCGGTAGAAGGCGTCGTAGAGCAACATGCCGGCCTCAAGCTGTTCGAGGTCGTCGGAGTACATTCGAGAAAGTCCGAGCGACGCAGCGAGGAGTCCAGGCGCCTCCGGAGACAGGTCAAGCCGATCCGTATCCGCCGCGCGGACGATCGTTGCGAGACGTCGGAGCGCCTCGGTTCCGAGACCGAATTCCTCGATCATCGCGTCGAAGGTGCAAAGCTCGCCACGATGGCTCCAATGCACGTTCTCGATGTCAAACGGGACCGCGCTGAAGCGCTCCGCGACGGCTTCCACTTCCGACGCCGTCACGAACAAAAACACCGCGGACGGATCGACAAAGCGGCGGATCAGCCAAGGACATGCGATCCGATCGATCTTCGGTCGCGCGCGAGTGACCCAGAGCGTGCGGCCTTCGGAATCCCGGCTTGGAATTTTGGAGGCTGGAACGAGCGGAAGATTTTCCCTCGCCCAGGCTTCGGTGCCGCCGTCGAGGATATTGGCAGATGCGTCGGCATGACGAAGCCAGGCAGCAACCCCCTCGCTGAGTTTCTGTCCGCTCCTGCAAATCGCGACGACCGTTTGACCGGAAAGGCTTGGCGCCCATTCCGCGACATCCGCATGATTCCGCCGCACGGAGCCCGGGATCAAGTTGGGATCGGTCTCGAAGTCTTCGTCGATTCGGACGTCAACGAGAACGGGGCACGCAGGCGTGCCGATCAGGCGGAAAAGTTTATCGGGGGCTATCGAGTAAATGGCAGACATGATGCGTCCTTGGTGGAAGACCGGACGCGATTCTTGGGCATGTCGCCTGGTGGGGAGATCGCTTCCCCATAGGTGCAACTACATCCAAGCCGGGCTACTTTGTCAATCGCGGCGTGGGTTCCCGGCAGCTCCGATGATCAGCCGCAATGTCGGAGGACCGACCAAGGTTGGCTGCCCAAACAGCCGTGGTATTGTTGAAACCCGGATGGACAAAAACGCGTGCTATTATCGGTAGAACTCGGGATCGTCATTGTCCTCATCGTGGTCAATGGCCTGCTGTCGATGTCGGAGTTGGCCATCGTTTCCTCGCGGCCGGCCCGCCTCGCCGCCCTCGCTCAAAAGCAAGTGAACGGGGCCGAACGCGCGCTGGCTCTGGCCTCCAATCCGGGCAAATTCCTTTCCACGGTCCAGATCGGAATCACACTCGTCGGCGTGCTCTCGGGAGCCTTTTCCGGGGCGACGCTGGGTCAGCGACTGGCGCAATCGCTGGTCGAGTTCGGCCTGTCGAGGTCCGTCGCCGATATTCTGGGTGTCGGAATTGTCGTAACCGTCATCACCTATTGCACCCTGATTGTCGGTGAACTTGTCCCTAAGCAGGTTGCGTTGCGCGATCCCGAGGCAATGGCGGTCAAGGTCGCGCCGGCGATGGAGCTATTGGCGAAGATCTCGCTTCCGCTGGTGTTCGTCCTCGACATCTCCGGAAAGGCCATCCTTGCTTTGCTGGGCCAGAGCGGAGATGCCGCCGAAAAGATTTCGGAGGAGGAAATCCACACCCTGGTTCAGGAGGCCGAGACCGCGGGCGTGCTGGAGCCTGGCGAGAGGGAAATGATCGCCGGCGTCATGCGGCTGGGTGACCGGCCCGTCGGCGCCGTGATGACACCTCGGCCGGAGGTTCACGTCGTGGATCTGAACGACCCGCCCGACAGAATCCGTCAGAACTCTGACGGACAGCCCGCATTCGCGCCTGCCGGTGTCGGATGGCGACCGCGACAATCCCGTCGGGATCATCCAGGCAAAAGACCTTCTGGCCGCCTACATGCGCGGCGAAACGCCGGACATCCGAAGTCTGGTCCGCCAAGCGCCGGTCATTCCCTCGTCAGCCGACGCACGCGACGTGCTCGCCGTATTGAAGAATGCCGCAGTCCATATGGGCCTGGTTTACGACGAGTACGGGGCCTTCGAGGGCGTGGTCACGACCGCCGACATCCTGGAATCCATTGTCGGCACCTTCGGCTCCGAACAGGGACCGGCGGAGCCCGCCTATGTCCGCCGCGACGACGGCTCCTATCTTATTTCCGGCTGGATGCCGGTTGATGAATGCGCCGACCTGCTTGCCATCGCGATCCCGGCAAACCGCAGCTATCACACCGTGGCCGGATTCGTGCTTCTGCATTTCGCCGCGCTGCCGCTGGTGGCCGACAGCTTCGACTATCAAGGCTGGCGCTTCGAAGTCGTTGATCTGGACGGCCGCCGCATCGACAAGATCCTCGCCGTCAGAACGGCGGCGCCTGCTCGATGAATCCGCGGCTCTATTATTGACCATGATCTCCGCGCAAACGCTTTGCGTTTGTCGCGAGGGAAAACCGGTATCCACTTTGCGCTGACGCGGCCCTGCGGGTCCGGATTCATGATCCAGTTGCGCTCATCACTGCGGGCGTGGCTGCCAGGAGAGATCATCGGACCACAGGTAAATGGCGATGGCCGTCAGGCACAGGCTGATGCCGATCCAGAACAGCGGCGAATGATGAATGCGTCGCCAGTCACGTGGTTGGTTCGCGGACTTCATTCGGTCACCTACAAGGTTGAACGCCGCGAATTATCCTATCGGCCAACGGACAACGCCACGTTAATCGGTTTGGCCGAATGCAACGGTAACCGCGGCAAACCGACGCGAGAAAAGGGCGCCCGCGACGCTCTAACTATGCGTCGGCCAGTGCCGCTCCTGGAACCAAACCCGATATTCCGAAGACATCTTGGCGCGCTGCGCCGCCGGCGCGTGCCGCCTGCAGGTCGCGGCTTCCGCGCTGTTTTCCGGAGCGCCCCAACGCAGTTCGACGCAGTCGTTCGGGTTGTAGGCCATCTCGAAATCGGGGGCACGTGCGAGCACATCCTTGAGCGACAGGGTCCACGGCGAGCCGTCGCTGCGCGTATAGGATATCTTGCGCGAGGCAAGCTCGGACTCGAGTACGCCCTGTAATTCCCGCTTCACGTCCTCGACGCTCCTGCCTGCGGGCATCGCGAAGCGGTCCGACCGCCGCACGACGCGATCGGGGAAATTCCGCACCACGTCGATCGCGATCAAAAGACGGAAATCGCGTGCCGGCGTGGAGTAGTCTTCCCAGGGCCCGGTGGTCTCAAAGATCGACGCTCCGTTTGGCATCGCCGTTACGCCGGCCTGCCGCTCCTGATACTTGCGTCCATTCTCGACCGAGGTGACGCGCGTCTTCACCTGCTCATTGAGGCTGGTGATCGCGTCGGTCATCGCCTTGACCGGATCGAGCGGCTCGGGCGACATCACGTCATCCATGCGGTCGTAAAACTCCTCCGCGCTCATTCGCGACTGTTCGAGCGAAAAATCGCCATACTGCGGATTCTTGGCGATTTCGGCATTGCTGAGCCGCCGCAGCGGGCTGTTCTTGTCGCCCATGATCGGCCGGAAGCGCTTGAAGCCGGGGCCGCCGAGCGCGGGATCATGCACAAACAGGAAGTTGCCGCGCCAGAAACGCTTGCGCGTGATCGATCCGTCGGGCTCGGCGTCGACGGCGAGGTAGACGCCCGGTTTGCCATCCAGCTCCGGCACACGATGCACCAGCATCAGCACATGGCCGTAGGGGTCGGCATACACGGTGCCCGGGCGCAGCGCTCTCTGCGTCAGCGGGACCGTGTAGAAATCGGTGTTGTCGTCACTTCCCACCACGCGCACCGCGCCGGTATGGACGACGTCGCCGACGTCACGCAGGTATTCCGCAAAGTTGGTCGGGCGCTTCGGTACTTTCGGTGCGGGCGGCGCGACCGGGGCAGCGAGCGGCGCATCGGCCTGCTGTGAGCGGCCAAACAACCCGAGAACGCCTGGAGCCGCGGCCGAAGCTTGCACCGGAGCCGCGGGCGCCGCCGCCACGATATCCTGCTCGGGCGGCGGGGGCGGACGCGTGACCTCGGGATGCTCGATGTCGAACCACTGGTAACATTTCGGCGGTTTGCCGGCGAAGCCGCGCGAGCAGTTCGAATAGCCGAACGGCAGTCCCATCTTGTAGGCGAAGTAGGCGCGCAGGAAATAGACGAAGTCGGCGCAGTCGGGACGCAATCCCCCCTTTGCGTTGTCTTCGCCGCGGTCCAAATAATTGAACAGGAAATTACGTGATTGGTCGCGCAGCACTTCATGCCACACCTTCCACGACAGATCCTGGTCGGGCGGCGCGTCGAACAGCTTCTCGATCCACGCCGAAAACAGCGCTTCGGTCGTGCTGTTCCAGCTGCCGCGCACCCGCCAGATCAGTCCCGGAGGCGTTGCCGGGGGCGCAGGCTTCTGTGCGGCCACCGCAATGTCGCGGGTCAGCGGGCTGCAGCCGGCCGCGGCCAGCGTCGCGTGCCAGGTCCCGGCGGCCGGCGCTGCGACCTCGGCGAACCAGGAATAAGGCGCCCCGCCGTGCCGGTTCGACGTGGTGGCCGCGACATGGCCATCGGGCCCGACCAGCGAAAGTGATCCGTCGAGCGGCTTTTCCGAAACGACCATGACGCGCAACGGCGCGCCTTTCCACGGCCCGATCGGCGACGGCAACACCGTGATATCGGCCGCGTCTGCGCAGGTTGCGGATGCCGCCACGGCCGGCGATGTCGTTGCCGAGGACAGCAATGTGACAAATCCAACTGCGACCAGCGACGATGCCGTCGCAGCGAGAGAAATCCAGCGTGCGAGAAGCATGTTGACCCCGACTTTCCCCGAAGTATTTGTCCGAAGTAAATTTGCCCGAAGTGTCTTGCCCCGAAATATCTGGTCCGAACTATTTCGCCCGGAATATCGACCGGCGTTCAGCCCACCAACGCAACCGGTTCGCAGAATACCTAATTAGTGCGGATCAGTCAGCCGATTTAAGGGCAGCCGCAGGTCGTTCACCACACTGAAAAGATGAAACGAATACCGTTGCGTCACGGTTTTGACTCACTTCGGACACGAGTGAGCAGCGGGCAGAAGGCAACCAGTTGCGCGAATCGATCGCGATGCGGAGCCACGGGCGCGCAACTGTTCGCTCAACCGGGCTCTTATCTCGGCGTCATTCCGGGGCGTGCGCAGCACGAACTCCGATGTGCGCTTGCACATCGGAGAATCTCGAGATTCCCCGATGCGCAATTGCGCATCTGAGGTCTGGTCCGGAGCCTGTCATCGGGCGGCGCATAGCGCCGACCCGGTGGGACCATCCCGGAATGACGTACGCAGCCCTCAGCTCGCCGCGGCGGCGGGGACGTCGCGCTGGTGCTTCATGACGATCTTGTTGAGCGCACCCAGATAGGCCTTGGCCGAGGCCACCAGCGTATCCGGATCGGACGCCCGCGCGGTCATCGAGCGCCCTTCATGGCCGAGCCGCACCGACACTTCGGCTTGCGCGTCGGTGCCCTCGGTAACCGCGTGGACCTGAAAGAGCTCCAGCTTGGCCTCGTGCGGCACCAACGCCTTGATGCAATTGAACACCGCATCGACCGGACCATTGCCCTCGGCTTCCTCGATTTTGATCTGGCCGTCGATGTCGAGTTTCATGGTGGCGCGCTGCGGACCATGGGTGCCCGCGATCACCGTCAGCGAGGTCAACTTGATGCGGTCATGGGAAGCCGCGATTTCCTGATCGACCAGCGCCTCGATGTCCTCGTCATAGATGTCCTTCTTGCGGTCGGCGAGCGCCTTCATCCGCACGAACGCATCTTCCAGCTGGTTGGCGCCGAGCTTGTAGCCCATCTCCTCCAGCTTGTGCACGAAGGCATGACGACCCGAATGCTTGCCGAGCACCAGCGATGACTTCTTCAAGCCAACCATTTCCGGCCGCATGATCTCGTAGGTCGAGGCATCCTTCAGCACGCCATCCTGGTGGATGCCGCTTTCATGCGCGAACGCATTCCGGCCGACGATCGCCTTGTTGTACTGCACCGGGAACGAGGTCGCCGCCGAAACCAGTTTCGAGGCCCGCGTCAGCTGGGTGGTGTCGATCTTGTTCCACCACGGAAACTTGTCGTTGCGCACATTGATCGCCATCACGATTTCCTCGAGCGCGGCATTGCCTGCCCGCTCGCCGATGCCGTTGACGGTGCATTCGATCTGCCGCGCGCCGCCCGCGATGCCCGCCAGCGAATTCGCCACCGCCATGCCGAGATCGTTATGGCAATGCACCGAGAACACCGCCTTGTCGGAGTTCGGCACGCGCTCGATCAGCGTGCGCATGAAGTGGGTGTATTCCTCCGGCACCGTGTAGCCGACGGTGTCGGGAATATTGACCGTGGTGGCGCCGGCCTTGATCACGGCCTCGACGATCCGGCACAGGAAGTCCATCTCGCTGCGGGTGCCGTCCTCGGCCGACCACTCGACGTCGTCGATCTGGTTGCGCGCGCGGGTGACGTTGGTGATCGAGGTTTCGATCACCTGCTCCGGCGTCATGTTGAGCTTGACCCGCATGTGCAGCGGCGAGGTCGCGATCACGGTATGGACGCGGCCGCGCTTGGCGAACTTGACGGCTTCAGCGCAGCGATCGATGTCCTTCGGGTGCGCCCGCGACAGGCCGGCGATCACGGCATTCTTGGAACGCCGGGCAATCTCGCTGACGGCCTGGAAGTCGCCTTCCGAGGTGATCGGGAAACCGGCCTCGATAACGTCGACGCCCATCTCGTCGAGCATCTCGGCGACCTCGAGCTTCTCCTCGAAGGTCATGGTCGCGCCCGGGCATTGTTCGCCGTCGCGTAACGTGGTGTCGAAAATGATAACGCGGTCCTTGTCGGACTTGCTCGCAGTGGTCATCGGTAGCTTCCTTTAGGCTGGTGCGCTTTGCGCCGAACGGGTTCTACAAAATTTATGCAACCCCTGAGTGCCCAGGCCCAAAACGCCCAGACGGCCCTCAGGGGCCGATAAGCAGAAGAAGCCCGCCAAGAAGCCGGGTGGACATGGACGCAGCCGGAATCGACAGGGCGAGGCCGGCATCGGCCGCTCCACCCCGGACTCCATAAATGTCGCTGCGAATCAGCATTGCCAGACCCTTTGAAGCCCGCATCGTCGGCCAAAACCGTTGACGGTTTGTTGCCGGGGGCTCCACGGCCGTTCTAAACGAGAAATGCAGCAGACCGCAACGCAAAAAAATGGGTCAGATCGACTGACCTAAATCGCGTTTCCCCGGCCGCCGTGATCGCCCTCCAACCGGGCCCTTGCGTGAAACGGTCTTCACCACCGCCGGCTTCCGGTCTTCGTTTTCCAGCGCCTTGCGAACCTGCTTGAATTCCTCCAGCGCGGCGGCGTCGACATGGGGGAACTTGAGATCGAGCCGCTCCAGCGCGGTGACGATCGCCGATCCGATCACCACCCGCGCGAACCATTTGTGATCCGCCGGCACCACATACCATGGCGCTGAAGGGGTCGAGGTGTTGCGGATGATCTCCTGATAGGCGGCCTGGTATTTCCCCCACAGCGCGCGCTCGCTGATGTCGGCCATCGAGAATTTCCAGTTCTTCGCCGGCTGGTCGAGCCGGTCGAGAAAGCGCTCGCGCTGCTCTTGCTTCGACACGTTGAGGAAGAACTTCAGGATCACCGTGCCGTTGCGCGCGAGGTAGCGCTCGAACGCGGAAATGTCCTCGAACCGCTCGCGCCAGATGTTCTTGGTCACCAGCCGGGGCGGCAGCTTCTCCTTGGCGAGGATTTCCGGATGGACCCGGACCACCAGGCATTCCTCGTAATAGGAGCGGTTGAAGATGCCGATGCGGCCGCGCTCCGGCAGCGCGATCGTGCTGCGCCACATGAAGTCGTGGTCGAGTTCATGCGCCGACGGCTGCTTGAACGAGGTGACCTCGCAGCCCTGCGGGTTGACGCCATCGAACACGCTCTTGATGGCGCTGTCCTTGCCGGCCGCATCCATGCCCTGGAAGATCAAAAGCAGCGACCAGCGGTCCTGGGCATAAAGCTTCTCCTGGAAATCGCTCAGCCGTTTGCGGTTGGCGTCGAGGATCTTCTCGCCCTTCTCCTTGTCGATCCCGCCCTTCTGCGCGGTCGCGTGCGATTTCAGGTGAAACTCGCCCGTCCCGTCGAAGCGGAACGGCGCCACAAAGGACTTGAGCTGAACCGCGAGGGATTGCGAGGGCATTTTGTTCATGGTCGAATTCCCGTGCTGATCGCACGCCATAGCGTGAACGAATCTGGCAGCAGATTAGCTCGTCATTGCGAGCGAAGCGAAGCAATCCAGGTTCCCAAAGCATGACTGGATTGCTTCCGCCTTCGCTAAAGCTACGGCGGACAAGTCGTCGCTATCGCTCCTCGCAATGACGAAAACAAGTGTCCATCCTAGGAGAATTGCTGCTCAATGTAGGCCGTGACAAAGCGCGGCATCGCCGCGCTGAGATCGGCGGCCTGCCGCACCACATGGATCGCCGACAGTTCGGGTTCGTCCTGAAGGGCGAGATTGGCCTCGATCCGGGCCGCGAGCGTCGCGGCGGGCACATCGACATGCAGCATCCGCATCATGGCGACCGCAACGCCGGTGAAGATGCAATCCCACCCCGCATCGGCGCGGTAATCGGCCGGCGTAAGCCCGGTTTCCTCCTCGACTTCGCGGACCACGCTGCCCGCAATATCGAGCACGTCGCCTTTGACGTCATCGGGATCGGGCGTGCCGGAGGGGAAATAGATGCGCCCGGCATTGGCAGTGTGCTGGCCCATTTCGCCGAGCACAAAAGCGCCGTCGCTGCCGCGCAGCGCGCCCATGCCGAAGCCGTTGAAGACGTTCTGGTCGGGAAAGCCCCAGTCCCGCCACGCCAGAAAGCTCGCGAAGTCGGTCTCGAAATATTCGGCGCTGAAGTGGTCGCCGGCAAACACCGCATTGCGCCCGAGCAGCACGCGGCCGTTCCACAGGTTCGGCCGCTTGCGCTGCTCGGCGGCAAAATGCGCCGCGATATCGGTGCGCCGCGCTTCGACGAACGGCCACGACCACGGTTTCACGTGCAGATCAAGCGCGGTGACGCGATGCATGACCGGAGAAGCGACTAACGCTTTATTTTGCATTCATCCCCGAGGTCTTCGCCGCATCGACGAATTTGTTGGTGTAGGTCTTGGTGACGTCGATGTTGGCCTTCGCGACCTCGGGCGACCCCTCGCTGAACACCGCCAGCACCGCATCGGCCCCTTTGGGGTCCATCTTGCCGGTTTCGGAAAACATCGGGATCGTGTTCTTTAGTGCTGCGAGATAGAGGTCCTTGTTTTTGCCTACCACTTCTGCCGGCATTTTTGCCATCACATCTTCCGGCGAATGGGAGTGAATCCAGGCCAGCGTATTGAGGATGGCGTTGGTCAGCGCCTGCACTTCCTTCTCGTGGGAAGCGACCCACGCCGTCGTGCTGTAAAGCGCGCCGCCCGGATATTCGCCGCCGAACACCGCCAGCGTGTCTTTCTGCGTGCGCGTGTCGCTGAGGATGCGCAGGTCCGGATGACTGCCCTGCAGCACCGTGACCGACGGATCGAGCATCACCGCCGCATCGATCTGGCCCTGCTCCATCGCCGCGACCGCGGTCGCGCCGAGGCCAACGCCGATCACGGCGGTGCCGGCCGGATCGAGCCCGTTTTTCTTCAAGAGAAATTTGAGAAAGAAATCGGTCGAGGAGCCTGGCGCGCTGACGCCGACCTTCTTGCCGGCGAGATCCTTGATCGACTTGATCTCATTGGCATGCGAGGGCGCAACCACCAGCACCAATCCGGGATAACGGTCATAGACGACGAAGGACTGCAGCGCCTGTTTCTTGGCCGCGAGGTTGACGCAGTGGTCAAAATAGCCGGACACCACGTCGGCGCTGCCGCCGAGCACGGCCTTGAGCGCATCCGAGCCGCCCTTGAGGTCGACCAGGTCGACGGCGAGGCCCGCCTTGTCATATTCGCCGAGTTGCTTGGCCAGCACGGTCGGCAGGTAGCACAGGCAGGCGCCGCCGCCGATGGCGACCGTGATCTTGCTTTGCGCTGCAGCAAGATCGATCATCAGCCCCAGCGCCAGCAGCGTCGCGGCAAGCCTGCCCAGTAACGTCCTCATGATTTCCTCCCGGCTTTTCCGTTGGATGCAGGGTAAGGGAGCGCGTGGGGCTTGAGAAGGCGACTTTGGTGCCGCTGGCTGGCTATTCACGGTTTGGCCACATAGCATGCGCCCGTTTCCATCACCCAACAAGGAGTACCGTCCATGAATCGCATTGCCACCGCGGCATCAATCGCCGCCGCCTTTGCTGCCGGCTGCGGCGTCACGCATCTGCTGCAGCCGGCGCTGGCCGCCGAGAGCATCACCGCCCAGGTCATTCACACCGGTGATCTTTCCGGCGACGGCCTTGGCCCGGCCAACGCCGGCGGCATGCGCTCCAAGATGTTCGTTAACGCCGATGGCGCCACGATTTCGATCCAGGATGGCAATTCACCCAAGCATTTGCATCCCAACACCAACGAGATCCAGTACATCCTCGAAGGCACCGGAACGATCTGGCTCGGAGACAAGGAAGTGCGGGTGAAGCCGGGCGACCTGATCGTGATCCCGAAGGGCACGCCGCATGGCGGCACCAAGCCGGATGGCCGCACACTCAAGGCGATCGCCATCAAGACGCCGCCGCAGGCACCCGACGACGTCAAGCTGCTGAACTGAAGCGAAACGTCCTATCGCCGTCATTCCGGGATGGTCCGAAGGACCAGACCCGGAATCTCGAGATTCTCCGATGTGCAACTGCACATCGGAGTTCGCGCTCCGCGCGCCCCGGAATGACGTTCTAATAACCTAGCCCCTGCTCTCCGCCGCGGTCGGCCGCCAGACCAGCAGCCGCCGCTCGACCATCGTCACGCCGATGTCGATGAGAATGACAAAGACCGCCAGCACGAACATGCCGGCGAAGACGCCGGCGACATCGAAGGTGCCTTCGGCCTGCTGGATCAGATAGCCGAGCCCCGCCGCCGATCCCAGATATTCGCCGACCACGGCGCCGACCACGGCGAAGCCGACCGAGATGTGCAGCGAGGAGAACATCCACGACAGCGCCGACGGCCAGTAGACATGCCGCATCAACTGCCGTTCGTTCATCCCGATCATGCGGCCGTTATCGAGCACGGTGGTCGAGACTTCCTTGACGCCCTGATAGACGTTGAAGAAGACAATGAAGAAAACCAGCGTGACGCCGAGCGCGACCTTCGACCAGATACCGAGGCCGAGCCACAACGTAAAAATCGGGGCCAGCACCACGCGCGGCAGCGCATTGGCCATTTTCACGTAGGGATCGAATATGGCGGCGACGCGCGGCTGGCGCGCAAACCAGAAGCCGACCATGACGCCACCGAGCGAACCGATCACAAAGGCCAGGATCGATTCCCACAGCGTGATCATCAGATGCTTCCAGATCACGCCGGTCGCGAACCAGTTGAAGACTTGCGTGCCGACATCGATCGGCGTGGAAAAGAAGAACGTCGGCAGCAGCATGCGGCCGAACACCGGCACGGTCGCGAGCAGTTGCCACAACGCCAGCGCGACCACGGCGACCAAAATCTGACAGGCGAGAAGCGTCAGGCGTGACATGGCGATGATCTATTCTCCGGCTATCTCTGTCGTCCCGGCGAACGCCGGGACCCATAACCCCTGAGGTCGGTTGTTGAACGAGGCTTCTGCCCCAGTGCCCAAAAACGAGATGACACGGCGTATGGGTCCCGGCGTTCGCCGGGACGACATCACGGGCAGCAACCCTCGCCTCACGGCTTCGAGAAAAGCCCGATCAGACCGGTCGCACCCTTGGCATGGCCGTCGAGCGCCTTGATCAGTTCGTCGCGCGTCAGCCCGGGCGCCAGCGCCGACGGCTCGAGGTCGGTCGCGATGAGGGTGAAGGTGTAGTGATGCGGCGCGCCGGGCGGCGTGCAGGGGCCGGAGTAAAATCCGACTTTCTGGGTGCTGGTGCCGCCGACATATTTGTCGCTGGCCTTGGAGACCTCGCCTTCAGCGAAGCCGGTGACCGACGCCGGAATGTCGTAGGCGACCCAGTGGCTGACGCCACCCGGCGGACGGCCTTCCGGATCGAACATCATCAGCGCGTAGCTCTTGGTACCTTCCGGCGGGTTAGCCCAGCTCAATGCCGGCGACACGTTGTCACCGACGCAATTTGGATTGGACTTGTTGTTGCCGGCGTTCTTCGTTGCCAGCCGCGCGCCGTCCTTGAAGTCGGGCGACGACAGCGTGAACGTGGCCTGTGCGTTGGCATTGCGGGCGCCGCCGAAGGCGGCGAGCGTGACGGCGATAGCCAGAAGTGAACCGCGTACCAGCATGATGTCTCCCTGTCGTATTTTGATTGGTCGGTTGGAGTGTAGCTTTCGCCGCGTCGGGATCAAGGCAACAGACCGAGATGGGTGCTATCGTGACTACTCATTTCGCACCCGATTGCGCGTAGCCCTTCAACACCTCGTCCTTGAGAACACTCCATATTTCACGATGAAGTGAGTGAAATTCCTTTTCCAGCCGCACTTCGAGGATGTCGCGCGGACGCGACAGCCGCACCGGCCAATCGCCGATGATGCGGGCGCTCGGACCGGCCGACATGATCACCACGCGATCGGCCAGCGCGATCGCCTCTTCGAGATCATGGGTCACGAACAGCACCGCCTTGCGATCGGCGCTCCACAATTGCAGCAGCAGATTGCCCATGATCTGCCGGGTCTGGGCATCGAGCGGCCCGAACGGCTCGTCCATCAGCAGGATCTTCGGATCGCGGATCAGCACCTGGGCGAGGCCGACCCGCTTGCGCTGGCCGCCCGAGAGCATATGCGGATAGCGTCCCGCGAACGCGCCGAGGCCGACTGAGGTCAGCCATTGCTGCGCCCGGTTCAGCGCTTCGGCGCGACCGACGCCGGCGATCTCGAGCCCGATGGCGACGTTATCGATCACGGTCTTCCACGGAAACAGCGCGTCGGCCTGGAACAGGTAGCCGGCCTGCCGGTTGAGACCGGTCAGCGGCGTATCGAAGATGCGCACCGACCCCGATACCGGCTTGAGCAGGCCGGCAGCGACATTGAGGAGGGTTGATTTCCCGCAACCGGTGGGCCCGACGATGGCGACGAACTCACCGTCCTGCACCTGCAGCCGCGCCTGCTCCACCGCAGTGTAGACGCGTGCGTCGGCAATGCGAAACGCGACCGTCGTATCGTCAAGCGCGACCGCCATGGGTCTTGCCCCATCCACCTTATTCCCTCCACGTTTGGCTGATGCCTTAGCGCCTGCCAAGGATAAGTTCAACGCGGCGCCGCAACGTGCTACTCGGTACTGGTGCTCGGTACCTCACCCTCCCCTGGAGGGGGAGGGTAAGGATCGGGAATCGCATGACCGCTGCCCCGCCATTGATCGCCTATGCGCATGTCGACAAAAGCTTCGACGGCGGCCGTGGTGCGCAGCGTGTCCTGGCCGTCAACGACGTCTCGCTTGAGGTCGCCGAGGGCGAATTCCTCGCCATCGTCGGCGGCTCGGGCTCCGGCAAGACTACGCTGCTGCGGCTCGCCAACCGACTGATCGACGCCGACACGGGCACCGTCACGGTCGAGGGCGAAGACGTACGATCAGCTGATCCCATTCGTTTGCGCCGCCGCATCGGCTATGTGTTCCAGAGCGGCGGGCTGTTTCCGCATATCAGCGTCGCCGACAATATCGGCATCACGCCGAAGCTATTGGGCACGCCGGCGGCGGAGATTTCGTCGCGGGTGGATGAGTTGCTCGACCTGGTGCGGCTCGACCGCGCGCAACACCGTGACCGCCTGCCGCACGAACTTTCGGGCGGACAGCGCCAGCGGGTCGGTGTCGCGCGGGCGCTGGCGGCGAAGCCTCGTATCGTGCTGATGGACGAGCCGTTCGGGGCGCTCGATCCCCTCACCCGCGACGCGCTCGGCGACGACTATCGCGCGCTGCATCACAAGCTCGGACTGACCACGATCATGATCACCCACGACATGACCGAGGCCATCCTGCTCGCCGACCGCGTCGCGGTGATGCGCAACGGACGGCTGCTGGCTTTGGGCACGCCGTCAGAACTCTCTGACAGCACCGACGCCTATGTCGGCGAGCTCCTGCAAACGCCGCGGCGGCAGGCCGCGCGGCTCAACGTGCTGCTTTCGCAAAACGGTGAGGCATGAGCCTGCTCTCCGATCCCCGCTGGCACGAGGCGCTGACGCATCTGCCCGACTATCTCGGCAACCATGTGCGCGTCAGCGTCAGCGCACTGGCGCTCGGATTGCTGGTGAGCCTGCCGCTGGCGATTGCGGCGCGCAACCGGCCGGTGATGCGCGGCGCCCTGCTCGGCCTCGCCAGCATCGTGCAGACGGTGCCGGGCCTGGCGCTGCTGGCGCTGTTCTATCCGCTGCTGCTGGCGCTCGCCGCGGTGTCGCTGCGCTGGTTTGGATTTGATTTTTCCGCGTTCGGCTTCCTGCCCGCGGTGCTGGCGCTGGCGCTTTATTCGATGCTGCCGGTGCTGCGCAATACGATTACCGGGCTAGGCGGCGTCGACCCCGCCATCCTGGAAGCGGCCCAAGGCGTGGGCATGACACCGCGGCAGTCGCTATTCACAGTGGAGCTGCCGCTGGCGCTGCCGGTGATGATGGCGGGAATCCGGACCGCGGCGGTCTGGGTGATCGGCACCGCGACGCTGTCGACCCCGATCGGCCAGACCAGCCTCGGCAATTATATCTTTGCCGGGTTGCAGACCCAGAACTGGGTGTTCGTGCTGTTCGGCTGCGCCGCCGCCGCGCTGCTGGCGCTTGCCGTCGACCAATTGCTGGCGCTGATCGAGGCCGGCATTCGCGGCCGCAGCCGCCCGCGCGTCGCGCTCGGCGGCATCGGCCTTGTGGCGCTGGTGGCGGCGACGCTGGCGCCGGCGTTGACGCGCCCGCCATCGAGCTACATCGTCGGCGCCAAGACCTTCGCCGAGCAATATGTGTTGTCGGCGCTGCTGGCGCAGCGGCTGCGGGCGGCCGGATTGACCGCGACCACGCGCGAGGGCCTCGGCTCCAACGTGATCTTCGATGCGCTGGTCTCCGGCGATATCGACGTCTATGTCGACTATTCCGGTACCTTGTGGGCCAATCAATTCCACCACACCGATATCGAGCCGCGCGAGGAACTGCTCACCGAGCTGAAGGCGATCCTGGCGAAGCAGAAGGTCACGCTGCTTGGCGATCTCGGCTTCGCCAACGCCTATGCGCTGGTGATGCCGCGCAAGCGCGCCGAGGCGCTCGGCATCCGTTCGATCTCCGATCTCGCGGCGCATGCGGCCACGATGTCGATGGCGGGAGACTACGAATTCTTTTCGCGACCGGAATGGGCCGGTCTGCAAAAGGCCTACGGCCTGTCGTTCCGCGCGCAGCGGCAGATGCAACCCGACTTCATGTATGCCGCGGTCGCATCCGGCGAGGTCGATGTGATCGCGGGCTACACCAGCGACGGGCTGATCGCGAAATACGACCTGATGGTGCTGGACGACGACAAGCATGCGATCCCGCCTTATGACGCGATTGTCCTGCTGTCGCCGAAACGCGCCAACGATCAGGCATTGCGGGCGGCGTTGCAGCCGCTGCTCGGCAAGATCGACATCGAGGCGATGCGCGCCGCCAATCTGCGCGCGGCCGGCAACGACGGCACGTCGTCGCCGGCTGCGGTGGCGCAATGGCTGTGGGAGAAGATCGGAAGTAGGCGGTAGTAACGTCTTTGCGAGGAGCCAACGGGTCCCGCCTTCGGCGGGCCCGATGACAGGCTCCGCGACGAAGCAATCCAGTTCTTACTTTGTTGCTCCTAGATTGCTTCGCTTCGCTCGCAATGACGGATCCCTACTATTTCGCCATGCGTTCGCGAGCGGCTTTGAAGCCTGCTACGAAGCGCGCAAGGGTGTCGGATGTTTTCCCGCGCGGCAGCATCACTTCAATCAGCGAGAACTGCCCGCTCCGCGCGATGGCACGATCGAGGGCGCCGGCGAGTTCTCCGCGCTTCGTCACCCGTTCGCCGACACCGCCGAGCGAATGCGCGATGTCGGCAAAATGCCAATCGTCTAAGTCGTTGAAACGGGATTCCGGTTGGAACACGCGCAACATTTCCCAACTGCAATTATTAAACAGCACGACAATTGGATCGAGACCGTAACGGCGACAATTGCCGAGTTCCCAACCCGTCATCTGAAACGCACCGTCGCCGACCAGCACCAGCGGGCGGAGGCCGGTCGCAGCCACCCCGATTCCTGCCGGCACCCCAAACCCCATGCCGGCATAGTAGCCCGGAGCCGCCAGCGCGGTGTTGTCGATCTCCATTGCCGTGAACAGACAGTCGCCGATATCGGAGGTCATTGGCATCTTGCCGTGGCGGTCGAACAGGTCGTTGATCCCAGCGGCTATATCCGATGGCGAGATCGGCTGATCATCCGCAGGCAGCCGCCGCGGATAGACGATTCTCTCTTCGGCCTTGGCTTGCTTTGGCACCCGGTGCTTGGCGCGGGCATCGAGGCCCGCAACCAGATCGGCCAGCGGTAAATTGCGGTAGGTATGATGGCCGACCTGCACCTCTCTGCCAGCTGCGAGAATGGTGCGACGCGGGTCTGGTGCCTTATTCGACAGCGCAAAGTTGGTGTCGGAAAGTATAACCCCGAACAATAAAACGAGGTCCGCGTCCTCCACCAACCGGGTCACCGCCGGATCGCCGGCCGCGCCAAAATAGGTCCCGGCAAAAACGTCTCCTGCGGTTTCCAGCAGTCCCCGTCCCATAAAGGTCGTGACCACCGGCAGAGCAAGCTTGCGCGCCAGCGCTGCGACTTGCTCCTCGATCCCGTAGCGACGAATTTCCACGTCGACCATAATGACCGGCGATGAAGCGCCGGCAATCCGGGCAAGAACCTCCTCCGCGCATTCGGCAAGCGCTTCCGGGTCCGCGATCCGCTGCGCGAGCCGCGGCACCTTCTCGGCTTCCACGCCCACCATGTCGCGCGGAAACTCGATATAGACCGGCAATGACAGTTCCAGCGCGCTGCGCAAGACCCGAGCAATTTCGGCCGGCGCCGTCGCCGCATCCGTGAGAATCGCCTGGGCGCAAGTGACTTCTTTGAATACCGCAAGCTGGGTATCGACGGTACGCGCCTGGTGGTGCAGCAGATAACCGCTGGTGCGCTCGCGAGCGCCAGGGGCGCCCGCAATCACCACGACCGGCGACCGTTCCGCGTAGGCACAGGCGATCGAGTTGACGAGGTTGAATGCTCCAGCGCCATAGGTAACCACGGCGACACCGATCCCACCGTGATAGCGCGCTGCCGCGTCAGCCGCAAAGCCTACTGCCGGTTCGTGACTCAGCGTGAAATAAGGGAGAATCTTGCTTTCTTCGATGACCTTGAAGAACGGCAGCACGAAATCGCCGGGGATGCCGAAAATCTCCTTGGCATCGTGATCTCTCAGGCCTTCGAGCAAAGCGTTCGCGAGTGTGGGCATGCTCAATCCTCGCCGGGTGCGTCATGCTGGACGGAAGACTCCGAAAGATCGGTGGCTCGGATGCTTCCGGTCATCCAATGTAGAAGCAGATTACTATGGCCGCGCAAGACGACAAATCGGGCATTCGTCGGCGGGAAGTCAAAGTCCCTTGATCATGCCGGCGTCGATCAAGAGCCGGTTGAAGCGGCGGGCTTCCGCGCCGTCATTGCAGGCATAGAACACGCCCTTGCAACGCAGCATGATGTTCTTCTGCTCCGCGAACGACGGATCCAGCGGAATGCCGGCAGCTTCCTGGATTACCAGCGGCAGATAGGCGGCATCGATGGTGTCCATCGCCGTCGGGCTTTTCACCGGATCGAAATTGACGGCGTCGATGGCGTAATAGGTCGCGTAATAGCGCGGATCGTAAGCCATCAGCTTCTTGCCGATGCCTGCTTCATCGAGCTTGGGATCGAGCAGTTGCGGCGAGAATTCCGGCTGATGATCGCCGTAACGCACGATCAGGAATGGCTCTGACGCAAATCTCTTTTTTAGCGCCGCGATGAAAGCGCCGTAGTCGCCAGCGCTCATCGCCTGCCGGCGCAGATATTCATCGACCACCGGTGCATTGCCGGAATTGCGCCAGGACGGCGTCAAATCGGGGCGGAATCGCGTCTCCCAGGGAAAATGATTGGCAGCAAGATAGACGAACATGAACAGCGGTTTCGCGGGCGCTTGCTGCGACATCAGGGTCAGGGCCTGGTCGTAAAAGAAGCGGTCGGGCTCGACGTCGTGCGCGCCGAGATCCTGCGCGTCGTAAAAACGCTCGATACCGGTGGTGGTCTGGAAGCTGCGCGCACTCATGAATGCGCCGAACGCCGGGTAAAGCGAGACCGTGCTGTAGCCGCAGCGGCGCAACGCCAGCGGCAGGCCGCGCTCGACACGGCCCGAGGCGATGCGGGTCACGAAATAGGAAAACGGGCCGAACGAGCGTGAAGACAACCCTGCCAGCACATTGTATTCGGTGAACCAGCTCGGGCCGCCATTGCTCTCGGCCAGAAACTTGCGCGCCTTGCCGTCGAACGACTTGAAATGACTGCCATAGCCCAGTGGCACCCTGATGCCCGCGACCTGGCGAATGTCAAAACTCGACTCGTCGTGGATCATGATGATGTTGGGCCGCCGCCCGGCGGGATGGCAGGAATCGACCAGCGGCATGTTGAGACGCCCGCTGGCCACCGCATCGGACTCCATGAAGCCGTGACGGATGAAATCGGATACTGCGGTGACACCGGAGCGGGAAAATTTCGATAGATAGCCGTCGTCGTAATAGCCGCGCCAGACCTCGTCGGGCCAGGCGAAGGCATATCCGGTCAGCGCGGCAAGACAGGCCAACGCGCCGGCCGCTGCCGGAAGACGGCGGATGCGGAACGGATCGAGCCACCACAGCGCATACATCAGCGGGACGATGACCAATGCCGCGCCGACCACGGACCAGCGCAGCTGCGGAAAGATCGTAAACAGGAATGCCGCGGTGTCGCGGTCGATCACCATCAGGTCGACGAAGTTCGCGGTCATCTGCACAATGTCGTGCTTGAGCCGCGACAGCAGGATCAAAGCCATGACCAGGGTCAGCGATAGCGCGCCCGACAGGGCCGGACGCCGCAGCAGCGCGATCCAGAAGAAGTTGAAGATGCCCCACGACAGCAGGAAGCCGATGCGCGAGCCGAAATCGGTCTCGGTCTGAAACATGATGGCCAGCGCCGCCAGATGCGGCGCCGCCACCGCAAGCCATCGCCACAGGCCGACCGAGGCAAGGCCTGAGACCGCAACGGCTGTCGAGGGACCGGGATTCGGCGCAACCGCCATGGGCGACGCAACTATCACCCGGCACTGCCCTTGGCCTCGGCTGGCGACGGCCAGGAGACGGATGACGCAGCCGGAGCCTGCGGCATGTCACAAAAACGTAATTAAACCGTCATGTCGACGCAACTGCTTTGGCGATGGCGATCGCGCTCCGAGACATTTTATCGCGCGTTAAAACTTTCCGGCGGCCTTCGCGCCTGGAGCGCGATGGCTTTCGTCCAATCGCCATACGGCTCTATCTTGTTATTTGTGCATGATCTTTTCGAAAAATGGCGGGTCCTGAAGAAGTCCTTGGCGCGGCGCTCCATGAGTTTCCTCCCCGTACGACCAGGCATGACGGCTGGTCGGTTTCCTCTGCGATCTTTTCGGTAGCGCACGGAAGCTAGCAGCCCGATCCCGCAGCCGGAAGCCGCTGATGATCCGGCGAGCTGCGCTGCCCAACGGCTATTCGTCGCGCGAACGGCGTGCGGCGCAGCAAATCATCATCATAACGGGGATAAGCTGCTTGGCTGCCGACAATTTGCAGGAACCATAAAAACAAAGCGCACCTCCCTCGTCGGGAGATGCGCTTCTTGATCATCATCATCATCGAGGTCGTGCCTGCACGACCCCGCCCCTAATTGGTCGTGCCTGCACGACCTCGCACTTGAAAACTTAGTTCTTGGTCTTGTCGACCAGCGCGCCCTTCTTGATCCACGGCATCATGTCGCGGAGCTTGGCGCCGACTTCCTCGATCGGGTGCTGCGCGAGCTTGGCGCGGGTCGCCTTGAACGAGGTCTGGTTGACCTTGTTTTCCAGCATCCAGTCGCGCGCGAACTTGCCGGACTGGATGTCGTTGAGCACGCGCTTCATTTCCTTCTTGGTCTCGTCGGTGACGATGCGCGGGCCGGTGACGTATTCGCCATATTCGGCGGTGTTGGAGATCGAGTAGTTCATGTTGGCGATGCCGCCTTCATAGATCAGGTCGACGATCAGCTTCACCTCGTGCAGGCATTCGAAATAGGCCATCTCGGGCGCGTAGCCGGCTTCCACCAGCGTTTCGTAGCCGCCCTTGATCAGTTCAACCAGGCCGCCGCACAGCACCACCTGCTCGCCGAACAGGTCGGTCTCGCACTCTTCCTTGAACGAGGTCTCGATGATGCCGGCGCGGCCGCCGCCGATCGCCGAGGCGTAGCTCAGGCCGAGGTCATGCGCATTGCCCGACGAATCCTTTGCGATCGCGATCAGGCAGGGCACGCCGCCGCCGCGCTGATATTCCGAGCGCACGGTGTGGCCGGGGCCCTTCGGCGCGATCATCAGCACGTCGAGATCGGCGCGCGGGTCGAGCAGGTTGAAATGCACGTTGAGGCCGTGCGCGAACACCAGGGCGGCGCCCTTCTTCATGTTGTCGTGCAGGTGATCGCGATAGATGTCGCCCTGCAGCTCGTCGGGGGTGAGCATCATCACGAGGTCGCCCCACTTCGCGGCCTCGGCAACTTCCATCACCTTGAAGCCGGCGGCTTCGGCCTTCTTGGCCGAGGCCGAGCCTTTGCGCAGCGCGATGGCGACTTCCTTGACGCCGGAATCCTTCAGGTTCAGCGCATGGGCGTGGCCCTGGCTGCCGTAGCCGACGATGACGACCTTCTTGCCCTTGATCAGGTTCAGGTCGGCGTCGCGATCGTAATAAACACGCATGATGGTTCCTCTTGGCTGGCCGGACGGAGTGCCCGGATCGTCATATCTTGTGAATGCTTGGTCTGATGTTCCGTCATCGGAAGACGCTGTCCAGCATGCCGGCCAGCGCCTAATTTCGGGGGGTTGTCTAGTCCATTTTTTACCTCAGGGGAAACCCGTTTCTGCATGCCGCGCCGCCGCATCATGCGTCCGTGAACACCGGATAGAGCGAAGCCAGCAGCAATAGCGCCATGACGATGTTGAAAGTCCGCACCCTGCGGCCGGAAGACATCAGCGGCCGTAACGAACTGCCGAACAGCGTCCAGGTTACCGACGAAACGGTCCCCAACAACAGGCTCAGCGCGGTCTGGATCGCGATGTTCCAGGGAAAGCTGGCGATCGCCGCATAGGCGGTGATGGTGCCAATCACCATCACCCAGCCCTTGGCGTTGACCCACTGGAACAGCGCCGCGCCCCAAAAGGTCATTGGGCCGCGCCGGTTGTCCTGCCCCGGGGCGGGCGGCTTCGACAGCGCGATCACGGCGGCGAGATAAATCAGATATGCGGCGCCGGCATATTTCAGGATGGTCCGCAGCACCGGATAGGCGATGAAGACCGCGCCGAAGCCGAGGCCGACCGCGCCGACCATGAAGGCAAACCCGATCGAGATCCCCGCCATATGCGGCACGCTGCGCCGGAAGCCGTAGGTCAGCCCCGACGACAACAGCATGATGTTATTCGGTCCCGGCGTGAAAAACATCACGGCGGCGAAAACCACAAAGGCGATCAAAAGCGGTTGCGACATATCATGCTCAAAGATTGAGGCACTCACGCGATCTTCGGCAAAACGTGTTTCGATGGAGTCGGCGACCGTGGCGACAACAGCATGATGGCGATGCCGCAGACCACAATCACCATTCCGGACAGCCGCAGCGGCCCGAAGCGCTCGCCGAATACGATGCTGGAGGCGGCCGAGCCGACGAAGGGTACCAAAAGTGCAAACGGCACCACCTGCGCGGCGGTGTAATCCCGCAACAGCCGGCCCCACAGCCAATAGGCGACGCTGGTGGAGATGCCGCCGAGGGCGATCACGCAGACGACAGCGGTCAGCGACATGTCGCGCAGCGCGTGCCAAGTGGGCTGCGGTCCATCCAGAAACAAAGTCAGCGCGAACAGCGGAATCGCGGCGACCAAACACAGCCAGGCAAAAAGGTCGAACATCGGCGCGCCCTTGGCGCGGCGGAGCAGGAGGTTGCCGACCGCGAAGCTGATCGGGGAAATCATCAGCACCGCGAAGGCGCGGACGCTGAAATCATGGCCGATGGTGCCACAGATCATCAGCAGGCCGATGGCGGCGATGCCTATGCCGAGCGTCTGGCGCGGCGTCGGCCGCTCGCGGAACGCGAGCGCCGCAAAGCCGATCGTGAACAGCGCCTGGCTCTGCACGATCACGCTGGAGAGGCCGACGGGAACGCCATGCGCGATCCCGTAGGCCTGCGCCAGGAACTGGCCCAGAAACAGCGTGAAGCTGATTGCGATCAACACCGGCCAAGCGACTTTCGGCCGCGGCACAAACAGGCACGGCAATGCCGCGATGCCAAAGCGCAACGCCGTCATCAGCGCCGGCGAAAATTCGTCGAGGGCGATCCGGCTCGCGACAAAGGCAAGTCCCCAAATCACCGCCACCATCACGGCGAGGCCGATATCGGTTGGCTTCATTTGTATACTTTTCTGAGCATGATCTCCGCGCAAACGCTCGCGTTTGTCGCGAGGGAAAACCGGTCTCCACTTTTCCGGATCATGCTCTAGCTTTGCTCGCCGGATTTGGGTTTTCGCAGCAGATAGGTGCCGTGCAGCGGGGCGTGGTAATCGGCCGACACCAGCGTGAAGCCGACATCGGTCAGCATGCGCTCGATCACCCAGCCGAAGGTGGAGTACTCGTCGCGCATGTGGGTGGCGACGCTGTCGCGCGAAAAGCCGTGATTCCTGATGTTGAAATCCGCCCACGCCCCGACGTCGCGCTCGGAACCGTCCGGCATGTGGACGAACACGATGTCGCGCAGGAAGAAACTCGCGCCCGGCTTCAGCGCGTTATGGATCCGCGACAGCGCCACCGCTTTCCAGAAGTCCGGCAAGTGGTGCAGCGTGAACTCGCTGACCACGAGGTCGTAGGAATCGGGCTGATAGGCAAAGCTCAACAGTCCTGCCGACTGGGTCCGGATCGAAAGCTTGCGGTCGCGGGCCTGGATGTTGGCGAGCGCCAGCATCGCCGGTGAAATATCGATTGCGTCGACCTCGGCGCCGAGGTGCGCGGCCTCGCACGCCAATATGCCGTTGCCGCAACCGATATCCGCCATCCGCCAACCGCGCTGCACCCCCAACATCGCCAGCGTCGCGCGGGCGCGGACGTCGCGATCGTGCTGCCAATCGTAGATCGAGGCGACCGCCGAATCGAGGCCGATCTGCCGCCGCTCGTTATAGTACCAGTCGCGCGCCAGCATGGTTCACATCCCCTCCGGCCCGCGCCCGATGGCGGCAACCCCGGTGCGCGACACCTCGACGAGGCCGATCGGACGCATCAGGTCGATGAACTGGCTGATCTTGGCGGAGTTGCCGGTGATCTCGAACACAAAGCTTTCGGTGGTGGCGTCGATCACCCGGGCGCGAAACGCGTCCGCAAGCCGCAGCGCCTCGACGCGATTGGTGCCTTCGCCGCGCACCTTCACCATTGCCAGCTCCCGCTCGATCGAGCGGCCCGACAGCGTCATGTCGACGACGCGGTAGACCGGGATCATGCGCTCGAGCTGGTGCTTGATCTGCTGGATCACCATCGGCGTGCCGGTGGTGACGATGGTGATGCGGGAGAGATGCTTCTGGTTCTCGGTCTCCGACACCGTGAGACTTTCGATATTGTAGCCGCGGCCGGAGAACAGCCCGATCACGCGCGCCAGCACGCCCGGCTCGTTCTGCACCAGCACCGACAGCGTGTGGGACTCGGTCGGATCGTGGCGCTCTTCCATGAAGTAGGCGGATGCGGGCTGGTTCATTTTTTATTCCCCTTCATTCTTTTTCGTCATGCCCGCGCAGGCGGGCATCCAGTAATCGCAGGCGCCAGACATTAACTCGAAAGCGCAGGGATTACTGGATCGTCCGGTCAAGCCGGACGATGACGACAGATTATGTGGCTGACGCCTCGTAATATCACTCATCATCACACCGCCACCCGCCGGTCGGCGCTAGCTGCGACGTCCGGCCCGACCCAGCGGCGAAACAAATCGAAATCGATATTGCCGCCGCTCAGGATCAGGCCTATTCGCTTGCCGCGATTTTTCTGCTCGTCCTGTAAGGCGGCCGCCAGCGCGGCGGCGCCGGCACCTTCGGCAAGGTTATGCGTATCGGTCCAATAGGCGCGGATCGCCGCGCCGATCTCGTCATCGGTGACCTGAACCACACGTGACGCGCCCTTGCGGATGATCGCCAGCGCGTCGGGATCGGGAATGCGCGTTGCCATGCCGTCGGCCAACGTAGCGCTGGTCTCGGTCGTCACCACCGTGCCGGCCGCGAAAGACAAAGCATAAGACGGCGCCAGCGTGGACTGCACACCGACGATTTCCGTGGTGAGACCAAGCAGATCGCGCGCGAGGATGCAGCCGCAAATGCCGGAGCCCAGTCCAATCGGGACGTAGAGAACATCAAGGTCCGGCGCCTTCCCCATTAGTTCCAGCGCATAGGTCGCGACACCCAGCACCAGATCGGGATGGAACGACGGCACGAATTCGAGCCCATCGCGCGCGGCGCGACGTCCAGCCTCTTCGCGCGCCGCCTGGAAATCGTCGCCGTGTTCGACCAGATCCGCGCCGAATGCCCGCATGGCGCGATTTTTCTCGGCCGAATTGCCGTGCGGCACGAAGATCGTCACCGGCACCTGGTAGCGGCTGGCCGCGAAGGCAAGGCTCTGGCCGTGATTGCCCCGTGTTGCGGAGATCAGTCCTGCTGTGCCGGGCCGCTCGCGCTTCAGGCGATCGACATAAACCAGACCGCCTCGCACCTTGAAGGCACCGGTCGGCGTGTGGTTCTCGTGCTTGACGACGACAGTTGCGCCGAGCCGTTGCGATAACAACGGCCAGCAATACGCAGGCGTCGGCGGCATCGCCTCGCCCACGATCTCCTGCGCTCGCTCCAACTGCCCGAGATCAAACATCTGCGTCCCTCGACCGGCTCCCTCTTCCCGCTCGCTCCGCTGCCGTCATGCCGGCGCAGGCGGGCATCCAGTAATCGCAGGGGTCGGATGTGAAACTTGATGCTCGCGGAACACTGGATCGTCCGGTCGAGCCGGACGATGACGGCGAAATGCGTGGCCAGCGTTTCGTAGAAATCCCGGCCATCGTCACACCAGCGCCTTGCCGCCGGCGAAGGCGGCGGCGGTGACCTCGTCGTTGGCTTCCGCCGGCAGCAGCATTTCGTTGTGCGCTTTGCCGGACGGAATCATCGGGAAGCAATTCTCCAGCGCCGCCACCCGGCAATCGAACAGCACTGGGCGCTTGACCGCGATCATCTCCCTGATCGCGCCATCGAGATCGCCGGGCTTGGTGGCCCGGAGGCCGACGCAGCCAAAGGCGTCCGCGAGCTTGACGAAATCCGGCAGCGATTCCGAATAGGAGTGCGACAGCCGGTTGCCGTGCAGCAGTTGCTGCCACTGCCGCACCATGCCCATGTACTGGTTATTCAGGATGAAGATCTTGATCGGCAATTCATATTGTATCGCCGTCGATATCTCCTGCATCGTCATCTGCACCGAGGCGTCGCCGGCGATATCGATCACGAGGCTGTCGGGATGGGCAACCTGGACGCCGACCGCCGCCGGCAGGCCATAGCCCATGGTGCCGAGGCCGCCCGAGGTCATCCAGCGATGCGGCTCCTCGAAGCCGAAGAACTGCGCCGCCCACATCTGGTGCTGGCCGACTTCAGTGGTGATGTAGGTGTCACGCCCGCGCGTCGCCTCGAACAACCGCTCGATCGCGTATTGCGGCAGGATGATGTCGCTGTGCTTCTTGTAGGACAGCGAATTGCGCGCGCGCCATTTCGCGATCTCCTGCCACCACGGCTTGATGTCGGGCTTTTTTGCTTCCGCCTTGAACACCTGCAACAGATCGCCGAGCACATTGCCGGCATCGCCGATGATCGGGATATCGACGCGGATGTTCTTGTTGATCGAGGATGGATCGATATCGATGTGGATTTTCTTCGAGTTCGGCGAAAACGCATCGGTGCGTCCGGTGATGCGGTCGTCGAAGCGCGCGCCGACGCACAGCATGGCGTCGCAGCCATGCATCGCCATATTGGCCTCGTAGGTGCCGTGCATGCCGAGCATGCCGAGCCAGTTCTTGCCCGATGCCGGATAGGCGCCGAGCCCCATCAAGGTGGAGGTGATCGGAAAGCCGGTGACCTCGACCAGCTCGCGCAGCAGTTTTGACGCTTCGGGTCCGGAATTGATGACGCCGCCGCCGGTATAGATCACCGGCCGCCTGGCGGAAGCCAACAGCGCCACCGCCTTGCGGATCTGCATCGCGTCGCCCTTGATGCGCGGCACATACGACGCATGGACGTCGTCCTTGCGCGGCGGATGATAGGTGCCGACCGCGAACTGCACGTCTTTGGGCACATCGACCACCACCGGGCCGGGACGGCCGGTGCTCGCGACGTAGAACGCCTCGTGCAGCACTTTCGCCAGATCGTTGACGTCGCGCACCAGCCAGTTGTGCTTGGTGCTGGGCCGGGTGATGCCGACCGTGTCGCATTCCTGGAACGCGTCATTGCCGATCAGATGCGTCGGCACCTGCCCGGTAATGCACACCAGCGGGATCGAATCCATCAGCGCGTCGGTCAGCGGCGTCACCATGTTGGTGGCGCCCGGCCCCGACGTCACCAGCACGACGCCCGGCTTGCCGGTGGAGCGCGCATAGCCTTCGGCGGCGTGGCCGGCACCCTGCTCGTGCCGCACCAGGATGTGCTCGACCTCGCTCTGCTGGAAAATCTCGTCATAGATCGGCAGTACCGCCCCGCCCGGATAGCCGAAGATGTGCTGAACGCCATGATCGATAAGCGCACGCACGATCATGGCTGCGCCGGTCATCTGGTTCGGATCGTGGCTCGTGTCGCTCATGGCTGGCTCCGGATTCGCTGTTGTCAGCGGCGTTCTTCAGTTGGGTTGGTTCGGAAAATAAAAAGGGGCCCCTGAGGACCCCGTGCACCGCTCGGACGTGGGATGGCTCAGCCATCCCCGGCGGTGCACCAGGGTACGACTACGATAAGCAGTTTTGTAATAATATTGCGCATTTCGCAGCTCAAGCTTCCCGAAGGTTGCGCGGAACATAACGGCCAAACCTTGAAAGTCAAGGGAAGCTGCTGGCTCAACGCGATTTTTATCAGCCTAGCGAGGTTCCGGGCGTTGGGCGAGTGTTTTTGCCGTGACGGACGCGCATGGCTCATGGTCTTCATTTTGGGGGCGACCGTCAGCTGCTCGCTCAACCTCATGGTGAGGAGGCGCACTTGCGCCGTCTCGAACCATGGTACTTGTGGCCGTCCTTCGAAACGCGACCCCGCAGCCAACGCAGGCTACGTAGACGTGCTCAGGACGAGGATCGCGCCTCCACCCAGCCCCTCGCCTCTTCCGGCAGGATCCACTCGAACTCCGGCAATTGGTGCCGGAACCAGGTGAACTGCCGTTTGGCGTAATGGCGGGTGTCGGCACGGCCGATCTCGGCGGCCGCCTCCAGCGTAAGCTCGCCGCGCAGATGCGCCAGCAACGCCGGCACGCCATGGGCCTTCATCGCCGGCAGCAGTGGGTCGAGCTGCCGCCTGCCCAAGCCTGCGACCTCCTCCAGCGCGCCGGCCGCAAGCATGGCCTCGAAACGCGCGTCGATCCGCGCATACAGCGCATCGCGATCGGGTGCCAGAAACAACGCGCTGAACGACCCAGGCGGCAACAGCGGCGGCAGGCCTTCGCGGTGCCAGTCGGTCAGCGAGCGCCCGGTGGCCTCGACCACTTCGAGCGCGCGTGCGATGCGGGTGCGGTCGCGCGGCTTGAGGCGTTCGGCGGAGGCAGGATCGCGCTGGGCGAGTTCCGCGTGCAGTGCCTCACTGCCGTTGCGTTCCAGCCGGGCGCGGACGCCGTCGCGGATCTCGGCGGGAATTGGCGGCACCGCCGACAGCCCGCGCGTCAGCGCCTTGAAGTAAAGGCCGGAGCCCCCGGTGAAGATCGGCAGCCGGTTTTGCGCCCGCGCTTCCGCCAGCACCACCGTCGCATCGCCCACCCAGCTCCCTGCCGAGAAATTAATCGCAGCATCGACATGGCCGTAGAGCCGATGCGGCGCACGCGCTTCTTCTGCCGGCGTCGGACGCGCGGTGATGATGCGGAGGTCGCGGTAGACCTGCATGGAATCGGTATTGATGACGACGCCGCCGGTCGCCTCCGCCAGCGCCAGGGCCAGGGCCGACTTGCCGCTCGCGGTCGGCCCTGCGATAAGCACCGCTTGGCCTGCCTTATGAAGCGAATTCACGCCTATGTCCCTGGTCGCCACGCTCATCTGCAATCCCGCCGATCCTGCGCTCGATAGCACGGTCGTGGACGGCGCGCGCGCGGTTCTTCCCTCGCCGGGGCCGGCGAAATGGCTATTTGACGAGGTCGCGGTCGATATCCCTTTTGATGGCAGCGAGGACATCGGGGCCGCCGCCGCGCGCTTGCGCGAGGCGCGCGGCGATCTGCCCATCGATATCGTGGTGCAGTCCCGGATCGACCGGCGCAAGAAGCTGTTTCTGGCCGACATGGATTCCACCATGATCGGGCAGGAATGCATCGACGAGCTGGCGGATTTCGCCGGCTTGAAAGCCCACGTCGCTGCGATCACCGAACGCGCGATGCGCGGTGAGATCGCGTTCGAGCCGGCCCTGCGCGAGCGCGTCGCGCTGCTGAAGGGCCTTCCAGTCGGCGTGATCGATGAAGTGCTGAAAACGCGCATCACGCTGACGCCGGGCGGCCGCGAACTGGTCGGGACCATGCGCGCCCATGGCGCCTATACCTGCCTGATCTCGGGCGGCTTTACCTTATTCGCCAAGGCGGTCGCCGCCATGATCGGATTTCAGGAAAACCGCGCCAACGAACTTCAGGTCGAGGACGGCAAATTGACCGGCGAAGTCACCGAACCGATCCTGGGCCGCGCCGCCAAGCTCGCCGCGCTGACCGAGCTGCGCGAGGCTTTCGATCTCGACAATCTCGACACGCTGGTGGTCGGCGACGGCGCCAACGATCTCGGCATGATCGGGGCTGCCGGCCTAGGGGTCGCCTACCACGCCAAGCCCGCCGTCGCGGCGGCCGCCCATGCACGGATCGACCACGGCGATCTCACCGCCCTGCTGTATGTGCAGGGCTATCGCCGCGAGGAGTTTGTGGGCGCGTAGTCTTTCGGTGCGCTCAGTCGTCATGCCCGGACTTGATCCGGGCATCCATCATCTTGAAAGAATCTCGCGAAGAGGATGGATTGCCGGGTCGCAGACAAGTTTACGCAGTCTGCGCAAGGCAGACTGCTTTGCCCGGCAATGACGGAACGGATGCACGTCGCGAGCCCTACTGCACACTCAGCGCGACGAAGCGCAGTTCACCGTCGGCATTGGAAACCAGCAGAAGCACGGATTTCTTGCCGTCCTTCTTCAGCTGGTCGACGCGCTTCTTGACGTCAGCGGCGCTGCTCACGGCTTCCTGCGCCACCTCGACGATGACCTCGCCGGGGCTTAGGCGTTTATCAGCGGCGTCGGAGCTGCCGTCGACGCTGGTGATGATGACGCCTTTGACGCTGTCCTTGATCTTGTAGCGGTTGCGCAGGTCCTTGCTGAGACTCGCCAGATCAAGCCCGAGCGCCTTTTGCGTCACCGGCTTCTCCGCGGGCTCCTGCGACTTGGCCGCAGCCTGCACCGCCTTGTCGGTATCGGCGAGACGGCCGAGCGTGACCTTGCGGGTCTGCTCCTCGCCCTTGCGGATGACGACGACATCGACCTCCTTGCCGACCGCCGTGTCGGCCACGACGCGCGACAGATCTTTCGGCTCTTTGATGTCCTTGCCGTCGAACTTGACGACGACATCGCCCGGCTCGATCCCTGCCGGCTTGGCCGGACCGCTGTCGTCGACGCCTGCAATCAGGGCGCCGCGCGCCGGCTTGATGTTGAGGCTTTCGGCAATCTCGTCGGTGACCTGCTGGATGCGGACGCCGAGCCACCCGCGGCGAAGTTCGCCAAACTGCCGCAGTTGATCGACCACGCCGGCGACGGTCTTGGACGGCACGGCAAAGCCGATGCCGATCGAGCCGCCGGTCGGCGAGATGATCAGCGTGTTGACGCCGATCACTTCGCCATCGAGATTGAACAGCGGGCCGCCGGAATTGCCGCGGTTGATGGCGGCGTCGGTCTGGATGTAATTGTCGTAAGGCCCTGAGGCGATGTCGCGGTTACGCGCCGAGACGATGCCCGCGGTCACCGTGCCGCCGAGGCTGAACGGGTTGCCGATCGCAATCACCCACTCGCCGAGCCGCAGCTTGTCGGAATCGCCGAACTTGACGGCCACGAGCGGCTTCGTCGGCTTGAATTTCAACACCGCAAGATCGGTCTTCTTGTCGACGCCGACCAGTTGAGCCCTGAACTTGCTGCCGTCGTTCATGATCACGTTGATCTCGTCGGCATCCGCGATGACGTGATTGTTCGTCACGACGATGCCCGAGGTGTCGATGATAAAGCCGGAGCCGAGCGACGTGGTCTTGTGCGGCTGCAGTTCGCCGCCGCGATTGCCGTCCGGACCGTTGCGGTGGTTCTTGAAGAAGTCGTCGAAGAACTCCTCGAACGGCGAACCCGGCGGCAATTTCGGCATCGTGCTGCGGCCGTCACCGCCGGAGGCCCCGCCTTTGGCTTCGACGGTCTGCGACGTCGAGATATTGACCACCGCATCGATCACCTTCTCGGCAACGTCGGCGATGCCGTCGGGGCCGCGCGCGAACGCCGGCTGAGCCATGACGACGCTGATGGCGCCGAGGCAGATTGCGGCCACCCAGGGGCGTAAGCGACGGCTCAAGGCTGGGATCGCACCGGTCATGTCAGGTCTCTCTTTCAAGAAGGATCTGGATTGGGCCCACACTGCGCCCGAAGCGGGTTACGGCGCAAGCATCGGCGGGACATTTAGTAGGTCATCAGCGCACGTCAAATACGGCGAAAACCGGCACGAAGAATGCAGCCTGGCGTTGATCCGGCAATCCTTTACCACGGCCAAATGCAGCCAATTTCACGATCGGGAATTCAAAGCTCACTCTGCTTCGCCGCGAGCCCCTTTGGCGCTGGAGCGCAAGCTTCTCTTCGGATCGTCATTCCGCTCTATCTTATATTTGAGCATGATCGTCGCGCAAACGTTTCGCGTTTGTCGCGGGAACCGGCGTCGACTTTGCGCTGGCGCGGCCCTGCGGGTCCGGATCATGCTCTAGCGCCGGACGACCCAGATCAGGACGAGGCCGGCGACCGCCGACCCGATGCCCACGGCGCGCAGGACGTTGTCCGGCGTCGCCATCGCGCTTTTCATCGCCCGGCGCATCCAGGTCGGGCTCGCCACGAACATCAGGCCTTCCAGCACAAACAGGATACCTACACCGATGAGGAAGTCGGTGAATGCTAAGGACCTCATCGGATGGCAACCTCCCGTTTGATGTTGTTTTTCGACCTGGCGTCCGGACGGAGGCGACAGCCCGCCCCGGGCTTCATACTGCCGGACTAGAGCGGGCATCCCGCTCTATCTAATATTTGAGCACGATCTCCGCGCAAGCGCTCCGCGGTTGTCGCGAGGGAAACCCGGCGTCCGCGTTGCGCTAACGCGGCCCTGCGGCTCCGGATCTTGCTCTAGAGCAGGACGACTTTCCTTCGAAACGTCATCCGCTCTATCTCATCATCTGAGCATGATCGCCGCGCAAAACGCTCCGCGTTTGTCGCGAGGAAACCGGAATTCGCTTTTCCGGATCATGCTCCCAGCACTTTAGGGCTTCGGCGCCGTCGACGCCAAGGGCGCCGGATTGGTCGGGGCCGAAGCCTGCGGCGGTGCCGCGGGCATCTTGCCATCGGGATTGCTGAAGAACCTGAAGAAGTCAGTATCCGGCCGCAGCAGGAACCGGGTGTCGCTGCTCTTCAGACCATTCTCATAGGCCGTCATCGAGCGGTAGAATGCGAAGAAGTCCGGATCCTTGCCATAGGCTTCAGCAAACAATCGGTTACGTTCACCGTCGCCTTCACCGCGTACCCGATCGGCAGCCGAATTGGCATCGGCGACGATAACGGTGGCCTCACGATCCGCGTTCGACCTGATCTCCTGGGCTTTCTGGCCGCCCTGGGCGCGGAATTCGGCAGCTTCCCGTTGCCGCTCGGTCTGCATGCGCTGATAGACCGCCTGGCTGTTCTGCTCCGGCAGATCGGCGCGCCTGATCCGTACGTCCACCACCTCGATGCCATAGTTGGCAGCCTCCTTGTCGACCTGATCGCGAATCCGCGCCATCAGGCCTTCGCGCTCGTCACGCACCACCTGGATGAAGGTCACTTCGCCGAGCACGCGGCGCAGCGAGGCATTCAGAATCGTCGTCAACTGGACGTTGGCGGCCTGGATCGATCCGATGCTCTGGTAAAACTGCAGCGCGTCCTTGATGCGGTAGCGTGCGAAGGCGTCGACCACGAGCCGCTTCTGGTCCGACGCGATGATTTCCTGCGACGGATTTTCCAGGTCAAGGATGCGCTTGTCGATCGCAATCACGGTGTCGATGAAGGGCGCCTTGAAATGCAGGCCGGGATCAGTGACGACGCTGACCGGTCTGCCAAACCGCACCACCAGCGCCTGTTGCGTCTGATCGACAGTGAAGACCGAGCTGTAAACAATGATGACGAGGATCAACAGCCCGATCAGCGCGGCAATACCTGTAACGGGGGACTTCATCGTGTGCTCCCGCCCTGGGTTTGCGATTGGCCCGTTGACCCTGACGCTGCTGGCGGACGCCGCGGCGTCAACTCGCTCAGAGGCAGATATGGCACGATATTCTGAGAGCCGGGGGAGCCGCCGCCGTCAAAGACCAGCTTCTCGGAGCCGCCGAGGATGCGCTCCATCGTCTCCAGATAAATTCGCTGCCGCGTGACATCCGGCGCCTTCTTGTACTCATCGTATACTTTCAGGAACCGCGCGCTCTGGCCCTTGGCCTCGGCGACGGCCTGCTGCTTGTAGCCTTCGGCGACCTGCAGGATCTGCGCGGCGCGTCCGCGCGCATCGGGCACGACGCGGTTGGCGTAGGTCTGCGCTTCGTTCTGCAGCCGCTCGAGATCGGCGCGTGCGGCCTGCACGTCGCGGAACGCGTCGATCACCTGCGCCGGGGGATCGACCTTCTGCATTTGCACCTGCTGGATCAGGATGCCCGAGCCGTAGGCGTCGAGGGTCTTTTGCATCAGTTCCTGCACCGCGAGTTCGGTTGAGGTTCGGGCGCCGGTGAGGATCGGCTGAATGTTGGAGCGGCCGATGACTTCGCGCATCGCACTTTCCGCAACCGCCTTCACGGTACCTTCGGGATTTTGAATGTTGAACAGGAAATCGGCCGCGCCTTTCGGCTTGATGCGCCACAACACGGTGAAATCGACATCGACGATGTTCTCGTCGCCGGTCAGCATCAGGCTTTCCTCGGGCACGTCGCGCATCGTCCTGCCGCGCCGGGCCGGATCGTCGATCAGCGTCATGCCGATACTCAAGGTCGACACGCGCAGCGCCTTCGGCAGCAGCACGGTCTCGATCGGATATGGCAGATGGTAGTTCAGCCCGGGCTGTGCGTCGCGCACATGCTTGCCGAAGCGCAGCACAACACCGAGCTCTTCGGATTGAACGCGATAAAAGCCGGACATCGCCCAGATCAGGGCGGCGCCGACCAGAATGATCACGATGCCGATGCCGCTGAAATACCCTCCCGGCAGCAATTGCTGAAGCCGGTCCTGGGCACGCCGCAGAAGGTCTTCAAGGTCGGGCGGCCTCGGTCCCACCGGTTGCGGGCCGGAGCCCCAGGGTCCTTTCGGACCTGAGCCCCAGGGGCCTCCGCCTTGATTCTTCCACGGCATCAATACTCTCCTCCGCGAGCTCCCGGGTCAGGGGTCCGGACGCGCGATCTGGGTGGCTTTATAGGGGACCACCCCGGCCCTTACAACGCAAGCTTCTTACTCGAAGCACCTATGCTCGGGGTCATGTTTGTCAATCCAACATTGCCCGAAGCGGTTAATGCGACTTTCGCCGCATAGGCCTCACATAGGAAGCCGCATAGGCCTCACATAGGAAATGGTCACCGCCGAATATAGGTCACATAGGAAAACTCGGCGCTATCGTCCGAACCAGCCGGATTTCGCACGCGCGCGACTTCTTTCCAATCGGCCGCATCGATGGCGGCAAAACGGGTATCGCCCTCGGGCCGGGCGTGGACTTCGGTCACTTCCAGCCGATCAGCGATAGCCATCCATTGTGCGTAGATTTCGGCGCCACCGATGACCGCGATCTCAGTGGCGAAACGCCGCAGCGCGTCACCGGTCGCCACCGCGCGGGCGTTCGCAAAGGAGGTCGTTACCACGACCCCCGCGGCACGAAAGCCGGCATCCCGCGTGATCACGATGTTGGTGCGCCCCGGCAGCGGCCGGCGCAGCGAAGCGAAGGTCTTGCGCCCCATCACCACCGGCTTGTTCATGGTCATCGCCTTGAAGCGCTGCTGGTCGGTCTTCAGCCGCCAGGGAATCGCACCGCCTGCGCCGATCACGCCATTGTCAGCGGCGGCAACGATGAGGACGACTTCAGGACGCACAGGCAAGGCCGCGGTCACACCGCGACCTCTGCCTTGATGTGCGGATGCGGATCATAGCCTTCGAGCGAGAAGTCCTCGTAGCGGAACGCGAAGATATCCTTCACCGCGGGATTGATCTTCATCACCGGCAGCGCACGCGTCGGCCGCGTCAATTGCAGCCGGGCCTGATCGAGATGGTTCGAGTAGAGGTGCGCATCGCCGAGGCTGTGAACGAAGTCGCCGGGCTGCAAACCCGTCACCTGCGCGACCATCATCGTCAGCAGCGCATAGGATGCGATATTGAAGGGCACTCCAAGGAAGACATCGGCCGAACGCTGGTAAAGCTGGCAGGACAGCTTGCCGTTGGCGACGTAGAACTGAAACAGGCAATGGCAGGGCGGCAGCGCCATCTTGTCGACGTCGGCCGGATTCCAGGCGCTGACGATCAGGCGCCGCGAATCCGGATTGCGCTTGATCATGTCGACGACATTTGAAATCTGGTCGATGCTGCGCCCGTCCGGTGCCGGCCACGATCGCCACTGCGATCCGTAGACCGGGCCGAGGTCGCCATTGGCGTCCGCCCATTCGTCCCAGATCGAAACGCCGTTGTCCTTGAGATATTTGATGTTGGTATCGCCCTTAAGGAACCAGAGCAGTTCGTGCACGATCGCCTTCAGCGGAAGACGCTTCGTCGTCAGCATCGGAAATCCGGCCGACAGGTTGAAGCGCATCTGGTGTCCGAAGATCGACAGCGTGCCGGTGCCGGTACGGTCGTGCTTCTCAGCGCCGTCGGCGAGAATCCGTTCGAGCAGATCGTGATATTGGTTCATGGCGTCAGGTTAACAGCCTTTCGAGAAGGCGAGTTTTAGCGGCCTGAGCCGCCAACCGACAGCGGCGATTCGGCCCGATCTATCAATTATACCCGGAAAAATGACTATCCGCCCCACCAACGGCAAGGGGCCAGGCCGTGTTCCACCCGTCCTCGGTCGAACTCGGCCTCAATTGGTTACCGGCTTGAGAACCGGCGTCCACTTGGCGATTTCGCTCTTCACCAGCGTCGCGAGCGCTTCGGGCGTGCGTTGCGCGGCCGGCGGGATCACACTGCCCAGATCAAGCAGCCGCTTGCGGACACCTTCGTCATCAAGCGCATTGGCTGCTGACGCGTTGAGCTTGGCAATGATCGGCGCCGGGGTGTCCTTTGGCGCAAAGATCGCATTCCAGGCCTGGGCCTGGAATGCCGGCAGGCCGGCTTCCGCGGTGGTCGGCACGTTGGGCAGAGACGGATTGCGCTCAGGCGTTGCGACCGCATAGGCCTTGATGGTGCCGGCGTTGATCTGCGGCACCGCATTGACGATCTGATCGCACATGTAGTCGACCTGACCGCCGACCAGCGCGTTCATCGCCGGCCCCGTACCATTGAAGGGAACGCCGGTCGGTTTGATGTCAAGAATCGCGTTGAGCAACTGGCACGAGACGTGGGAGACCGAGCCGACGCCGGCATGCGCCGCGTTGACCTTGTCCGGATTGGCTTTCACGTAAGCGACGAATTCCTTCAGGTCCTTTGGCGGGAAGTCCTTGCGCGCCAGGATCAGGATCGGCGTGCCCGCCAACAACATCACCGGCTCGAAATCCTTTCCGGGATTATAGCCAAGATTGGGGTAAAGCGGCACCGAAGCAGCATGGGTACCCATGTGCCCGGTAACCAGCGTATAGCCGTCATTGGGTGCGCGCGCGGCGCGGGTGGTCGCGGTGGTACCGCCGGCGCCGACAACGTTCTCGATAATGATGCTTTGGCCGAGCGTCTGCGCCATTTGCCCGGTGACGATGCGCGAGATGACGTCGGTCGGACCGCCAGCCGCGAACGGCACGATCATGGTGATCGGACGGGTCGGATAGGTTTGAGCCTGGGCCGGTGCCGCGAACGCGCCGAGACTGACCAGCGCCGCCAGACCGCCACCTACGAGTATGCGACTGCAGACATTCATCACCGTTTCCCCAATGGCTCTTGATGTAACGCCGGCTAAGTAACGCCAGCCAAATCGGCCAGCATCAAGCTCACACCTGCCGTCCCCCAAAGTCGATTGCGGCGCAGCGCCGCAGGTCAGCCCTCGGATTCGGCAAACACCTCGTCGCGCTTCTTGCGCAGCGACGGCAGGACCGCCAGCACCAGCAGCGACGCCGCCAGCGCCAGCAGCACCGCCGACAGCGGACGGGTCACGAACACTGTCCAATCGCCGCGCGAGATCAGCAGCGCCCGGCGCAGGTTTTCTTCCATCAGCGGTCCGAGCACCATCCCAAGCAGCAGCGGGGCCGCTTCGAAATCATGCTTGATCAGCCAGTAACCGAGCAATCCGAACGCGGCCGCGAGCATCACGTCGACCGGAGCATTGTTGATCGAGTAGATGCCGATCGCGCAGAACACCACGATCGAGGGGAACATCAGGCGATACGGCACCCGCAGCAGCCGCACCCAGATTCCGACCAGCGGCAGATTGATGATGATCAGCATCAGATTGCCGATCCACATCGATGCGATCATGCCCCACACCAGCTCAGGCTGCTTCTGCATCACCTGTGGTCCCGGCACGATGCCGTGAATGGTCATCGCACCGACCATCAGCGCCATCACCGCATTGGGCGGTATGCCGAGCGTCAATAGCGGAATGAACGAGGTCTGGGCCGCCGCGTTGTTGGCGCTTTCCGGCGCCGCGACACCTTCGATCGCACCGCGGCCGAACCGCGACGGATTTTTGGAAATCTTCTTCTCGAATGTGTAGGCGGCAAACGAGGCGATGACGGCGCCGCCGCCGGGCAGGATGCCGAGGATCGATCCCAGCACCGTTCCGCGCAGGATGGCGGGCGCAGAGTCCGCCAGATCCTTCCTGGTCGGCATCAGCCCGGTGATCTTCTGCTGCACGAGGTCGCGGTCCATCTGCGCCCCCGGGTCGAGATTGCGGATGATTTCCGCGAAACCGAACACGCCCATCGCCACGGTCGCAAAGCCAAGGCCGTCGGAGAGTTCGGGAATGTTGAACGCCATGCGCGAGGCGCCGGTCTCGATGTCGGACCCGACCATCGACAGCAAGAGCCCGAACACGATCATCGCAATAGCCTTGAGCACAGAGCCCTTGGCGAGCACGACGGCGAAGATCAGGCCCAGCACCATCAGCGAGAAATATTCGGCCGCTCCGAACGCCAGCGCGAGCGTCGTCAGCGGCGCGCCGAGCACGGCGATCAGTAGCGTCGCTACACAACCGGCGAAGAACGATCCGATCGCGGCGATCGCGAGCGCAGGGCCAGCGCGGCCTTGTTTGGCCATCTGGAAACCGTCCAGCGTCGTCACCACCGACGTCGCCTCGCCCGGGATATTGACCAGGATCGACGTGGTCGAGCCGCCGTATTGCGCACCGTAATAGATGCCTGCGAGCATGATCAGCGCACCGATCGGCGGCAGTCCGAAGGTGATCGGCAGCAGCATGGCGACGGTGGCGATCGTACCGATGCCCGGCAACACGCCGACCAGCGTCCCGACCAGCGCACCGATCAGACAGAGCATCAGGTTGATCGGCGTCAGCGCGACACTGAAACCGAGAGCGAGGTCGGAAAACAGATGAGCCATTTACCCCTCACTCACTGAAGCAGAAAACGCGGGAACAACTGCATCGGCAAGCCCAGCGCATAAGGGAAAAGCAGGCTGCAGCCGATGGTCAGGCAAATTCCGACAATGATGGTTTCTGTCCACCGCGTCTCCGGCGTGCCCAATGCCGAGATCATGAAGCTCGCGAAGGCCGAAAATACCAGACCGAGGGGCCGGATCGTGAGCGCAAAAGAAAGAATGGCCAGCGTCACGAACAACGGGCCGCGCCAGGCATAAGCCGCGAGCTTCGGGCCGTCGGTCACAACGCCAACGGCGGCAACGCCGATACCCAGGGCCAGCAGCAGCACGCCGAACATGCGCGGCGCGGTGCCGGGGCCAAATGAGAACCCGCGCGTCCCCTCCAGATCGCTCGAGGCCCACAGCGCGAACAGCGTGATCGCGATCAAGACGATGCCGCCGAAATAATCCTGCGGCGCCCGCGGTTTTACGAAAAGCGTGAACGCGGCGACCGCGAGCAAAGGATAAGTATAGATCAGCGCCAGAAGCGTTTCGGACGAGAACGCCGATTTGGTGGTGGCGCCAACCGAGGAGACGAGACTCGGGAGCGCAAGCAGCAACGCGGATCCATGAGCCGCTAGCACCTGCGCCGGGCTGCGGGCCGGCGATTTGAAAAGTCCGACAAGCGACCCCAACAGTCCGGCGATCGACCAAATCAGGTCGAAGAGCTGCGGTGCGAGCGCCAGCACCAATACGGCGATCGCCGCCGACGAATTACGAATATGTAATGCCGCGCTGTCCGGCGCGCGGCCCACTGTCTCGACCATGCACGTCTCCCCCCGTTGCCTGCGGTCGCGGCCCCTATTTCACTTTTTTATTGGCTGGAATTATTCATCCCGCCCCTGGAGTATTGCTTAGCGATTCAGATAGCGCCAGCAAAACCCAAGCACCCTCCCGCCACCAGCAGCCAAAGCGGATTAAGGCCCGTGGCAGCGGCAAGTACCGCAGCTCCAATGGTAACTAAAGCCGCAGCCCAGGTCCGATCGGAGGCCCGCGCCAAAATGACGCTGCTGGCAGCCATCAGGCCGATCGAAAGCGGGACCAGCGATGCCTGCAAAATCGCAGGCCAGCGCGCGTGGCTCGATCGGGCGAGAAAGCCGCTGACGCAATAGGCCAGCACGGCGGTCGGAACGCACATCGCAAGGGTCGCAACCAGCGCGCCGCCAACGCCGGCGACGGCATAGCCGATCAGGGTCACGATCAGCACGTTCGGCCCGGGCGACAATTGCGAGATCGCGAACACGTCCGCGAATTGCTGGTCGCTTAGCCAATGATGAACGTCGACGGCAATCCGGTGCATTTCCGGAATGGCGGAGTTCGCCCCTCCGACCGCAAACAGCGACATCGCCCCGAACGTCAGTGCCAAGGTCAGGATGGGATGGCCGTCCGGGTTCATGGCCCCACCCGCCTCCGCATGACAACCGTAATGGCAATGCTGATGGGAATCGCCACCAGCAGCACGGCCTGCAGCGGCAGCCGTGCGATCCCGATCGCGATGAACACCGCCGCCAGCACCACAAGCCCGGCCAGATCGCGCTTCCTGATCAGCGGCATCGCCATCCTGAACACGACCGAGATCAGCAGCCCGACCGCGGCGCAGGACACCCCGGCGAGGGTGCGCCGCAGCGCATCGACCTGGCCGAAATGCGCATAGAGCGCCGCCAGAATTGTCACAAGCACGAGCGGCGGACCAACCAGTCCGGCAAAGGCCGCAGAGCTACCGGCAATGCCGCGAAACCGCGAGCCGAACACCACCGACAGGTTGACGATGTTGGGGCCAGGCAAAAAATGGCACAGCGCGAAGGTCTCGTTGAACTCTTCCGCGCTCATCCAGCGGTGCTGCTCGACGATGCCGCGGCGCGCAAACACCAAAACGCCGCCAAAACCTGCAAGGGACATTTTCGCGAACGCGAAGAACAGCGCGATCAGGCTGGGTGGCGCTGCAGGAAGGTTTTCGGGTGCCAAAGCGGCAGCCGACGAGGAATCCGGAGGCATGGAGCCAGATTTAGAACAGCACTTGCGCAAGGCCAACCGAATATTCCCCGGTTTCCACGCCTGGCGAATTTCCAGGCGGTTTTCCAGGCGGTTTTCCTCCTGCGGCCCATCGCGCGGGCTCTATTTTTCTCAAGATTTGCACCCTATATTGGGGGTGCCGGTTCGCCGGCTATGGAAATAAATTGCCGTCGCAATAAACCATTCGGACCCGGGGGCAGCACCCGGCGCCTCCACCCAAGCCCACCACAGCGTGGGCTTCGGCGGGGGCGAAACAGGATCGACGAGGGCGTAAAGGGCGTGTTTTTTCCCGGTATGGTTCCGCCGTTATCGGGCTATGCAATAGTTGCAAACGACAACTATGCTCCGGTTGCTCAGGCTGCGTAACGCAGTTTGAAAGACCAAATCTAAAGTCCTGATGGGTTAAGCTCCGTCAGGCGGGGTTCGGAGGCACCTGGCAACAGAAGCCTCCACTTCAACTTCCGTCATGGCCGGGCCTTTTTGCTGGAATATCCAGCAGCAACACCTGCTGACCTCGGGCCGCGGCCGGGGTAGCATCCGAGGATGGAGCGAGTCGGGCCACGGACCGCCGCCGATCCACCGGCGGCATCTGAAACGCGACAGGATAACCAATGGCGACCGATCACATTCGATACGACGTTCTGGCACGCGACGCGCTGCGCGGCGTGCTGCGACGCGTGCTGACCGATGCCGCCGAGCATGGCTTGCCCGGTGAACATCATTTCTTCATCACCTTCCTGTCCACCGCCGACGGCGTGAAGCTGTCGCCGCGGCTGCTGGCGCAATATCCGGAAGAAATGACCATCATTCTTCAGCACCAGTTCTGGGACCTGACGGTTCTCGAGGATCGTTTTGAGGTCGGACTTTCGTTCGGCGGCATTCCCGAGCGCCTGGTGGTCCCCTTCAACTCCATCAAGAGCTTCTTCGACCCGTCGGTGCAGTTCGGCCTGCAGTTCGAGGCATCCGACGCCGCCGCCGAAAGCCCGCCCGTCAATTTGGCCTCCGTCCCTGCCCCCGCGCCTGCCCCCACCGCGCTGACGGTTGCTGAACCGGCCGCCGAAGACCCCGATGAGCCGCCGAAGCCTACCGAAGGCGCCGAAGTCGTGCGGCTAGATCGCTTCCGCAAGAAATAAAGCGCGCGCAGGCGTTTCACGCCCCTGTAGAGTGCACGTACCACCGCCGCGCGAAAAAGCGCGGCCTTGCGTGACGGACATGACACATGGCTCGATCGACGACATCCCGCGCCAATTCCACCCGCACCGAGACCGACAGCTTCGGCCCGATCGACGTGGCCGCCGATCGCTATTGGGGCGCCCAGACCGAGCGGTCGCGGCGAAATTTCCGCATTGGCCAGGATCGGATGCCAATGTCCGTGGTGCGGGCGCTCGCCATGGTCAAGCTTGCGTCCGCAGAAACCAATCGCGAGCTGGGTCTGCTCGACCAGCGCCGCGCCCGCGCCATCGTTCGCGCGGCGCGCGAGGTGATCGACGGCAAACTCGACGACCACTTCCCGCTGGTGGTGTGGCAGACCGGGTCCGGCACCCAAACCAACATGAACCTCAACGAGGTGATCGCCAACCGCGCCAATGAACTGCTGGGCGGCAAGCTTGGCGCCAAAGCACCGGTTCATCCCAACGATCACGTCAATATGAGTCAGTCGTCGAACAACTCATTTCCCACCGCGATGCACATCGCGGCGGCCGAGGGCATCCTCACCGATCTCGTTCCGGCGCTCGAACAACTCCACCGGGCGCTGCGGCAGAAGCAAAAGGCGTTCGCCGGCATCGTTAAGATCGGCAGGACCCACACCCAGGACGCGACACCCCTGACGCTCGGCCAGGAATTCTCCGGTTATGCCGCGCAGGTCGAAAGCGGCATCGCGCGGCTGCGCCTGGCGGTGAAGGAGCTGTATCCGCTGGCGCAGGGCGGCACGGCGGTCGGCACCGGTCTGAACTCGAAGCCGAAATTCGCAACGCAATTCGCGCGCCAAGTAGCCAAGGTTACCAAACTGCCGTTCACCAGCGCCGCCAACAAGTTCGAGGCGCTGGCTTCCAACGACGCCTACGTGTTCGCCCACGGCGCGATCAACTCGGTGGCAACGGGCCTGTTCAAGATTGCCAACGACATCCGCCTGTTGGGATCAGGTCCACGCTCGGGGCTCGGCGAATTGATTCTGCCGGAAAACGAGCCGGGTTCTTCCATCATGCCGGGCAAGGTCAATCCGACGCAGTGCGAGGCGATGACCATGGTGTGCTGCCAGGTGTTCGGCAATCACACCGCCATTACCGTGGGTGGCAGCCAGGGGCATTTCGAGCTGAATGTCTACAAGCCGCTTTTGGCATATGGTATGATGCACTCCATACGACTGCTTGCCGATGCGTCGCGCTCGTTTACCGAGCATTGCGTCATAGGAATACATGCCGACGAAAAACGCATCCGGGAGCTGATGGAGCGTTCGCTGATGCTGGTGACCGCACTGGCGCCCAAAATTGGCTACGATAACGCCGCAAAGGTGGCAAAGTCCGCGCACACACGCGGCACAACGTTGAAAGAGGAAGCCGTGCGGCTTGGATTCGTCTCGGCGGCGGAGTTCGATCGGCTGGTTCAGCCGAGCAAAATGACGCACCCGGGTTGATCGCGAAGTAACGGCTCCCGCAAAATTACGGCCGCCAAGTACAATTATAATTCATTACGCCGAAATACCCGCTCTGCTTAACTATCGGCGCTTCGCATCAGCGTGATAGAGCATGTTAAAGATATTGGTTTTCGCAGACCGAAATTTATTCTTTGATGATATCAGAAAAGCGATGACGGGGATTTCCTTACATGACGACCGAGCACGCTAACTTCCGACGCGACCGCTCACGCCTTCGTGAATGTGTTGCCTGCCCCCAATCAGTCGAATGATGGGGGAAGGCATGGGAGACTTGATCAACCTGAAGCAATACAAGAAGCGCAGCCAGCGGGAGCAGGCGGCGAAGCAGGCCGACGCCAACCGGACACGGTTCGGCCGAACCAAATCTGAGCGCGCGCGCGATGAGACGAATGCACGCCGCACCAATGAATTTCTGGATCAGCATCGCTTCGATGGCGAGGACGCATCATGAAATCGCCAGTTGTGAAACGCTCGATCGTAGTAGCCGGTCACAAGACCAGCGTCAGCCTCGAAGAGGCATTCTGGAACGGCATGAAAGAAATCTCCGGCCTTCGTGACATGACTTTGTCCGAATTGGTCGGCGAGATCGACAGCAACCGCCAACAGGGCAACCTGTCTTCCGCCATCAGGCTTTTCGTTCTCGATTATTTCCGTTCGCGCGCGTTGGCCGCCGCGGTCCCGGAGTCGAAGCCGCAAGCTCAAAGCGGCGCCTGATATTCCCCGATGGTGCCGCCGCTGATTACGGCGACACCATGGCAAGCGCAAATAACGAAAGCAGCAGGGCTGGCGGCATCACCACGAGGCCGAGCCTGAGAAACTGCAAGGCGCCGACGTGCTCGCCTTCGCGCCGCAACACGATCAACCAGAGGATAGTGGCGAGCGAACCGGTCACCGACAGGTTCGGCCCCAGATCGACGCCGATCAGGATCGCGCCGGTAACGTGCGCAGGAACCTGCGCGGCCTGACTGGTTGTCGCGGCAATCAGGCCCACCGGCAGATTGTTCAGGAGATTCGATGCCAGCGCGACCAGGATGCCGGCGATCCAGGATATGGCCTGCGGCGCAGCCATCGCGGCCTGTTTGAGGACGCGCGCCAGTGCTGGCAGGACGCCGGTCCGGTTCAGGCCTTCGACCAGGATGAACAAGCCCGCCACCAACGGCAGCACCGACCAGGCGATATCCCGCAACACCGGCAGCGGCGACTGCCGTCCGATCACCAGCACGAGCGCCGTCACGGCGGTGCCGGCGATAAAGGTGGGCAGCCCGAGATCCCAATCCATCGCCGAGGCCGTGAGCAGCACGGCGGCTGTCATCAGAATGCCTGATGCCGCGAGCTTGCCGGCGCGCGTCAGCGGCGAAATCACGCCAACGGCAGCGACCGGCCCCGCGAGCGCGCGGCGTTGCGTCAGCCGCAGCGCCAGATAGGTCGCGACGATCGCGGCGATCGAGGGCAGCGCGAAGATGCGCAGCCAATCCACCAGCGGCGGCATCTGCTGGCCGAACACCACGAGGTTGGCGGGATTGGAGATCGGCAGCACAAAGCTCGCGGCATTGGCGATGAACGCGCAGACGAACAGATATGGCAACGGTTCGACCTTGGCGGCGCGCGTCGCGGCATAGACCGCCGGCGTCAGAACCACCGCGGTGGCATCGTTCGACAGCAAAACAGTAACGACAGTGCCGACGACATAAACGATCAGAAACAGCCGCTTCGCCGAACCGCGTGCCTGCCGCACCGCCTGCGCCGCAAGCCAATCGAACAGCCCCTCTTTGCGCGCCACTTCGGCCAGCAGCATCATGCCAACCAAAAAGAAATAGACGTCGATCCCCTTGCCGGCGGCGGCGAGGGCATCCGGCCACGGCAGCAGATGGAGCAACACCAGCAGTCCCGCGCCCCCCACCGCCCAGATAAACTCGGGCAGGTTCCACGGCCGCGCGATCACGCCGAAAGTGGCCAGCGCCGCGATCGCCCAGGTGCCGGTATCGGTGTCGATCATCGTGGCGCAACCGCCAGGGCCTGCGTCATTCTGCGATCATTCGAAGAGTTCCGCCGCGCACAGGCCGGCTTGAGGACGGACGCGAAGCCGAGCCACAGCGCGACCGAAGCGAGAGCAAAGCTGCCGAGTATGAGAAACATCGCGCTATAACCAATTCCCTGAGCTATCCAGCCGCCGATCGCGGGACTAAGCGACGCACCAAGTCCCTGGACCGTCATCACGGCGCCCTGTCCCACATTGACCCGACCGGTGCCGTCGAGAATGCGCGCAACCAGTCCGGGGACAGCAACGCTCTGCAGGCCCGCTCCGATCCCGTCAAGTATTTGGACCGGATATACTCCCCACTTGGTCATAACCCACGCGGCGATGACACCTCGGATCGGCAGGGCCATAAACGAAATCAGCAGCACCAGCCAGTAACCTTTTTTCTCCGCAAAGCGCATCGCCACCAACGACGCAACTATCATCACGCCTTGCGCCACTACGATGGTGATCCCGACGAATCCGGCTGGATCAGCCTGCTTGGCGGAAACAACGGCGAGCCCATAGAGCGGGAGCATCGCGCCATTGCCGAGATGAAAGCAGGCCAATGCCGCGGCCAAAATTAGCAAGGGTTTGCTTTCGAACAGAACGCCGATGCCGCCGATCTTGCCGTTGTCGCCTTCTTTCTTGTCGAGCCCGCGTGCTTCATCGTCATCGATCGCGGCGCTCGGGATCATGAGCACGGAAATGATCGAAAGAACGCCGAATGCCGCGGCCAGCGCTAGCACGGCGGTGAAACCGAACTGCCATCCGAGCAGGCCCGACAGGCCGGCGCCCACCATGTTGCCGGCATGGTTGAACGCCTGGTTGCGCCCATTCTGCCGGTTGAAGCCGGCCTGACGAACCATACCGAGCGTTATGCCCGTTACTGCCGATCCGATCGCGGCGCCTGCAACAGCGGTTGCGACTTGCGACAGCGTCACCAACCAGAAGCTTTGCGAGAGCAGAACGAACCCGGAAGCGGCCACGGTGCAAATGCCGGGAATAACGACGTAGAGCTTTTTGCGCCTGGTCGCATCGATCAGCGCGCCCGCCGGTGTGGTCATCAACATCCCGGCGACACCACCGACTGTCATCACGGTGCCGATCAGCCCGCTTTCCCATCCATGCGCCAGAAGAAATACGCCAAGGAACGGGCCGATACCGGCCTGCATGTCGGCCATGAAAAAGTTTAGTGACAGCAGCGGCCAGATGCCCTCTGAGGGGGCCAATTCGTTCGATGGTCGGTTCACGTGACGCTCCATCGCCACGATTGGCGATGGTCAGCTAACGCCCGGCATCGAGGTTTGGTTCGTGTTTCGTCGGCCGACTTCGGCTTGTTCTAAAAACCCGATTGCGGCGCGTTGGCCGCCGGCGGCGTCAGCGCCAAGGGCGGTCGCAGTTTAGGTTGCCGCGCGGCACCGGGTGCGGGGCGGATCTCGATCGGCGGCGGCAGCGGCGCCAGCTGCTGGCTTACAACCGGTGGCGGATTTGGCGACGCCGGCGCCGCTCGAGGCACGCTGACCCTCGGCTTCAATTGCAAACGGCGCGGGTCGCGGCCCGGCATCGGCACCTCGGGAGCCGGTTGATCCGGCGGGGTCGCGATCACCGGCCGGGGCGGAAGCGGCGCAACCGCGGCCGGCGCAACGGCGACCGGCGAAGGTCGCGGCAATTCTCCGCGCTCGATCGAATCCAGCCGCCGGGTCTCGCGATCGATCGCCCGCACCGCCAGCCACGACGACAGCGTCGACACGTCGAGGGTGCGGTCGAGCTTGTCGGGCGAGCCAACGGCGAACAGTTGAATTTCGGGACGGCTGGATCCGGAGCCGGGCGTAGCCGAGGTGAGGACGGCGCGAATGTCGGCTTGATCGGCGGGGATGTCATATCCTCCGGACACGGTGAGACGTGCCCCATTGCCATCGAGCGCCGTCGCACCGACGCGAAGCCGGCCGTCCGCGAGCGTGAACGGAATTTGCGCCGACGCGACCGACAACGTTCCGCCCGACAGCGCCGACTCGACCACCTGACGTAGCCGGCCGTCGTCGGTCGCCTGGCCGCCGTCGCTGGCGCGGATCGCGGCGTCGAACGCACGCGGATCGAGCCCGGCGAAGGCAGCGGATTCCAGGGTCACGGTGCCGTTGCCGGACAGCGCGCCTGCGAGTGCAGAACTGCTGCGCCCTTGGGTGGCCAAGCTCATCTGCAAGGACGCGCGGCCGGCGGGCATCGCCAATCCGCGATAACGCAGCGCCGCGCCTTCGACGCCGCTCAACTGAACGCGGGCGTTCAGCGACATTCCGCTCGCGGCCGGTCTCGCCTCGATGGTGGCGGTCGCTTCGCCGCCGCCGATGGTGCCCTTGATGGTGTCGATTATCAGCGATTGACCGTCGCTCTTGAGGACGCCGCTGACCGGTCGCACCTCGCCGCCACCCGGCAGCGTGCCGCGCAACGCCTGAAACGCGATGCGACCGCGCCATCCCTTCAGCAACCCGGAGCCAAGCGGCTCCGCCGCGTCGCGACCCGCGCTGCCGATCGCGAGCGCGAATGCCGGCGCCAGATCAAGCGCGTCGAGGCCGATTTCTCCGTCGACATTCTTCTCATCACCGTCCGTGAAGACCAGATGCCCGCGCATCCGCGAACCTCTCAGCACGCCATCGAGATCGTCGAAGCTCCATTTGCTGCCGGTCAGCGAGACCCGCGACGACAGGCTCGCGTCTTGCGCCAACGGGTCCGACGCCTTCAGGCCAAACAACGGCGTCAGATTGACATGGCGGACCACCAGATTGACGCTGGCCTTGCGGTCTTGGTTTTTGCCTTTCCTAGCGCCTTGCGCCCAGGGTTCCGCGGTGCCTTGGGCATCGGCATCCAGACCGCTACCCGAGAGCTTGAGCTTCAACTGCAACGGCGCGCGCCACGCGCCCGTCACCGTCCCCTGAAACTGGAGCGGGCCCTCGGAAACCGCGATAACGCGGTCGAGCCCCAGCAACGCCAGCAATGACCCGCCCTGCGGTGAGGACAATTTCGATTCAATCCCGAACTCGCTGCGCTCGAGTTTTTCCATATCCAAAGCCCGTAGCGCGGCAACATCGGTCTTTGCGGTCATGGTAACCGAGCCCGCGAGCTGCGGTGCGTCGAGATCGATAACGGCGGTGCCGGATTGCGTTTTGGACTTGTTGAGATCGAGCGCCAGTTTCAAGCGCACGGGCCCTGGTCCCGATCCCAACGCGTTGAGCCGCGAGGCCAGCGTCGGCGCAAACGGTGCAACAAGCGCGGTCAACTGGCCGAGCGACGCCGCGGTGGAATTGAGCCCCAGCGTTCCGACCGAACTGCTGCGATCGAAACGGCCTGCGCCTTCCAGCACGACGTTATCAGGCTGACCGAGTTTCAGTCGGTCGAGCACAACGGCCTTGGGGTCGTAGCTGAATTTGGTTGCCAACGGACCCCAATCCTGGCCCGCTGAGATGGCGCGGCCGATGTCCAGCGATATCAGCGCCTGATCGGGCCATTCGCCCTCTGGGCCAGCCAGCAGACGCGCAAACGCCGCGGCGGCGTCGAGGTCGAGACGATCGGCCTTTAGCTCCGCGTCGAACCGCGAACCGCTGGACGATTGCTTTGCGAATGCCGCCCGCCCTTCCACGACGCCGCCGTCGATCTCGGCTTTCATGGCGTCGATGGCGAGCCGGTCGGCAGCCACGCTGACGGCGCCGCGCAGACGCAACGGCTTCTGATTGCGAGCGGTGATCTCGCTGCGGCCTTGCAACCATGCCACCAGCGTGTCCGGATCCGACGAGTTGACGTCGAGCGTGCCATTGAAGCTGCCGGCCTGTGCCGCTTGTGCACTGGTCCTGTTGAACGCAACCTCGGTCGCGCCGGGGGCGCGAAAATCCAATCGGTCGAGGGTCCAGGATTTATCGTCGGCATACAGACCGGCGGCCAGATTCTGCAGCGGACGTCCGCCCAGCATGATTTGCTCGGCGCTGATGTCGATTTTCGCCGGAATTGGAGCCCGCGGGATAGCGGCAGCGAGTGCACGCAGCCCGGGCAACAGCTGGATCGGCTCAGCGGCTTTATCATTGTCTTTGGCGGCAAACCTGTCGGCATCAAGCTGACGCGCCGACAGCGTGGCACGAAGCAACGGCGACGCCCCGAAGCGGACATCCGCAAGCCCCACGAATTTCAGCGCGCGATCTTCAGCGCCGACACTGGCTTCAACCTGCTGCAGCTCCGCGCCGGCCGGGTCGGCTTTGACCTTGGCTGTGATGCGCCAGGGCATCGATGGCTGCGTCTGGCTCCCCTCGCTGCCGGTCACTTTGGCTGGCGCGGCCAGCGTGACGGCGCCTTCAAAGCGCGGTGCGCGCGTCTCGAAGCGGAGCACGCCATCGAGATCGGCGGCCACCGCCCGCGCGCCGGGATCGATGTTGAGATGAACGCGGGTGCCGCGCCCATCGCCGCTGTCACCGGACGATATGCGAAACGGGTAGCGGATCCCCGATACCATGAAGTTGCCGTCGCCGCGCACCGACCCGGCCAGCGAGCGCACATCGCCGCTGAAGGCGATATCGTTCAATTCGAGCGTTCCGCGGCTCGCCGCGTCATGCAACGCGATCCGGCCGGTCAGGTTCAGGCGGTCGACCGCCAGCGAACCGAGATTGGAGGCGCCGGTCGATATCGGCCAATCGACCCGCCCCTGCCGATCGAGGCCGAGGTCGAGCGCCAGGCCGTTGATCGTCAGTTCGGTGGCGCGCCATTCGCCGCGCATCAGCGATCCCAGGCTAAACTCGACATCGAGCTTGTCGGCGCGAACCTTGCCGAGGTCGTTCGCGCCGCCGACCACCAGGGAGTGCAGCCGTAGCGATGGCGTCGGCAGCAGGCGCGCGTCCAGTTCCCCGCCGACGCGCACGGGCGCGCCGACCACGCGGGTGGCCTCAGCCTCGAATTGCGCCCGGAACTGATTCCAGTCGATGAAGTACGGCCCGACCAGCGCGGCGACCAGCGCAATGATAAAGGCAATCGCTAATCCGAGCAGCGTCGTCTGCACGGCTTCTCCCCTTCAGCACGCGCTCCGTGCATTGCGGCCGCCCTGCCCGGCACGGTCTGCTTGCCAAGCACGGCCTACGCATTACTCGCGCGCTCCCGAGTAGCCCGATCCGCCGGCCGCGCCGAGATCAACGCCGGAGCCGCGTCACGCAGTATATAAGGAGAAGTGTGGCGAAGTCACAGCCATGCTGTGCGGCCGGCGGCCGCTACCAGCTCGCCGGTAGTGCCTTGAGGCCACGCAGCACGAAGGTCGGCCGCCATTCCGGATTCTCGGCGTCGTCCAGCCGCAGTTCCGGCAGGCGGCGCAGCAGGGTCGAAATGGCGACTTCGGCCTCGATGCGCGCGAGTTGGGCGCCGAGGCAGAAGTGAATTCCGCCGCCAAACGACAGCGGCCGCACATTGGGACGGGTGATATCGAGCCGATCCGGATGATCGGGATACACCGCCGGATCGCGGTTGGCCGAGCCCAACAGGCACAGCACGCTTTCGCCCTTCGGGATTTTCCTGCCGCCGAGGTCGTCGATATCCTCCAGCGTCACCCGGCCGGTCATCTGCACTGAGGAGTCGTAACGGAGAAACTCCTCGATGGCGTTGGTGATGAGGGCGGGATTGGATTTGAGCAGCGCGAGCTGATCGGGATTGCGGTGTAGCGCCAGCAGGCCGTTTCCGATCAGATTGACGGTGGTCTCGTGCCCGGCACCGAACAAAAGGATAATGTTGGCGGTCAACTCCTCATTGGAAAGCTTCTTGCCGTCTTCTTCGGCATGAACCAGCTGCGTCGTCAGATCGTCACCCGGGCTGCGGCGGCGCAACTCAAACAATTGCTGGAAATACATCTGGGCCATCGCATTACCAGCGTTGTGCTTCTCGATTTCCTCCGGCGTCAGCTGTACCGGGTCGAGCAGACGTCCGCCCTCACGCGAACCTTTGTAGAAAACCTCACGATGGTCCTCGGGGATTCCGAGCATCTCGCAGATGATCGTGACCGGCAGGCGGAATGCGAAATCCTCGATCAGGTCCATGTGGCCCTGATCCATGATCTCATCCAGCGATTGATCGACAATCTGCTGAATGCGCGGCCGCATGTCCTCGACCCGGCGCGCCGTGAAGGCCTTCACCACCAGGCCGCGCAGCCGCGTATGATCCGGCGGATCCGACTGCAGCATCCAGTGACTCATGCTGCGAAACACCGGGGCCTTCATGATGTCCGGTCCGTAGCGCCGGATCGTCCGCTCGACGTAATCCTTGCCGAAGCGCTTGTCGCGCAGAACCAGGCTCGCCTCCGCATGCCGGCTCGCGACGAAGGCGCCGAGCGGCGTGAGATGCACCGGATCGGTCGTGCGCATCCGCTCGTAATGCGGATAGGGATCGCGAATGAACTCCGGCGACAACGGGTTGAACAGAGGATCGGTCGCGGCGGTCTGAACATGCTCGTTCATGGTGACCTCGAGTGGTTGTCCGCAAAAACGTCGGCACATTTGCATGCATGGGCGTCTTGGAAGCCGAACCGGACGTGGTGGTCCGGGCATTCTGCAACTCAATACACTCTTGTATCGAGTTGCATTCTGACCTAAAATGGGCCGATGTCAAGAGTTCGAACCAGACCGACCCGGGACGATACCCGCGAAAAGCTGTTCGAAGCGGCGGCCCGCGTGTTCGAGGAACAGGGGATCGGCGGCGCCAGCATCGAGGGCATCGCGGCTGCGGCCGGATTCACCCGTGGCGCGTTCTATTCGAATTTCAAGAGCAAGGACGAATTGATCATCGCCATGATCGAGGATCATGTCGAGCAATCCATTCGGCGCAATCTCGACCTTCTCGCCCAGCACAAAAATCTCGCCGATTTCATCGATGCGCTGAAGACCATGGACCGCAGCCGGCAGGACCCGCTCGCGCGCTCGCCACTTCTGCACATGGAAATGATCCTTTTTGTCGCGCGCGCCGAAAAGCGCAGGCCCGAACTCGCCAAGCGGCTGCGCGCACGGCGAAAGCTGATCGCCGACATCATCGAGATCGCATCGAAGAACAGCGGCAGCAACGGAGTGCGGAATCCGACTTGGGCCGGCGCGATTATGCTGGCGCTTGAAGACGGCTTCCGCCTGCATCGGTTGATCGATCCGGAGACCACGCCGGCCGACAGTTTCCTGCGCGCCGTCGGCGATCTGCAGCGGGCCATCGGGATTTCATCGGCCTGACGACACCGGCGCAGAAATACTCTATTGGCCGGTGCCGGCGCTTTGCACTTTGTGCAATTGACCTGCAACCGCGCGAATCTTGCCCGGCGAAGCCTGCCAGATCGCGATCGCTGAAAGCACGCTGACGCCGATACCGATCACAAAGGCGGTCGTGTAACTTCCCGAGAGGTCGTGCAGAACGCCGGTGACCCAGGGACCGGCGGCGCCTCCGGCAAGAGCCACGAACATGACGGTGCCGAAAATACTGCCGTAATGCTTGCCCTGGAATATCTCCACCACCACCGCGCCCATGATCGAGGTCAAGCCGTAACCGAGCATGCCCTGCGTCAGCACCATGACGTAGACCAGCAGCAAGGTCTGGGAATGCGCCAGCGCGATCAGGGAAGCGAACGAGATCGCAAAGCCAAGGCAACTGGCGCTCCATATCCATTCCCGTCCCACCCGGTCGGAGAGATGCCCGAGCAAGATCTGGCCGGGAATCCCGAGCAGGCTGACCGCCCCCAATGCCCAGACCGCGACATTGGGGCTGAAGCCGATGTCGAGGAGATATTTGGTCTGGTGAACCTGCACCGCGTACCAGATGTACAATCCGCAGAAATAGCCGATTGCGATCCACCAGAAGCGCGCGGTCCGAAGCGCGCGCGGCAGGGTCCAGTCGATGCCGGCCCAGTTCGGATCGATAATATTTGAGACCGGCTTCGCCGCGGCCGAGGGCGCCGCGTCACCGTCGGGTTCAAGCCCAAGGTCCTGCGGCCGCTTGCGCAGCAACAGGTTGATCGGGGCGAGCACGACCAGAACCACGATCCCCATCGCGGTGCAGGCGGTCCGCCATCCCGTCTGCTCGATCATGTGCTGCACCCACGGCAGCAAGGTAATTGAGCCGACGCCGACGCCGGCGAAAGCGAGGCCCATGGCCAGGCCGCGCCGTCGATTGAACCAGTTCGGCAAGAACAGCGACTGTCCGGAATAGCCCAGGCAGACGCTTCCGGCGCCGACCATCACGCCGATCGTCAGATACAGATGCCAGGGTTGCGTGGTCAGCGGCGCGAGCAACAGGCCTGCGGCCATCAGCGCGACCCCAAGTTCCATCACCGTACGAGGCCCGAAGCGATCCATGGTGCGGCCGATCAGCGGGCTGACGGCTGCGGAGACCAGAAACCCGAATGAAAAGGCGCCGGCGGTGACGCCGCGCTCCCATCCGAATTCGTCGATGATGGGGGGAAAGAACAACGAAAACGATGTGCGCGCGTTGACGCCGATCGCCATGGTGACGAAGGTCACAGCGATGATGATCCAGCCATAGAAGAAGCGTAGTCGCATCGCGTTGCCCCCCGGGTTCCGGTCCCTTCACGATCTTTCTATTTCTCCCGCTTGGCGGGCTGCCCTATCGCTAGGCTTGGAATTTCATTGATCGCCGGTTTGCCGCACCGGATCGCAACGGGCAACCATTTTCCGTCCGATGCCTTGCTTGCACCTGCCGCCCTATTGACGGCCGGGTTCGCTCGACCGCCAGCGGAATCGCGCCACAAGGCCCAAGCCGTGCCCATGAACGTCAACGCCTGCCTTGCGACGAATGACCGCGATACCCGGATCAACCTGTTTTTGGGACTCGCGAACTGGTTTATCTTCCTCGATCATATTCCCCATAACGTCGTGAATTGGCTCACCGCGAGCAACTTCGGATTCAGCGGCGCCGAGGAATTGTTCGTCTTTATCTCGGGCTATGCCGCGGCCACCACCTACGCGAAAATAATGCTGGAGCGCGGCTTGATCGTGGGGGCCACCCGCATATTCCGGCGGGCGTGGCAGCTCTATGTCGCCTACGTCGTTCTGTTCGTGATCTACATCGTTTCGATCGCCTATGTCGCCGCCCGATACATGGCGCCCGACATCATCGGCGAATATTACGTTACGGGCCTGATCGATCATCCGGTCTGGACCCTGACCCACGGCGTGCAGTTGCAGTCGAAGGCGCTCAACCTCGATGTGCTGCAGCTTTACACGATGCTGATGGTGTTCTTCGCGCCGGTGCTCTGGATGTTGCTGCGCTGGCCCGGCCTGACGATGGCCGGGTCGATCGCACTTTATTTCGCGGCGCGCCAGTTTGACTGGAATTTGTCGTCCTTCCCGGACGGAAACTGGTTTTTCAATCCGTTCTGCTGGCAACTGCTTTTTGTGTTCGGCGCCTGGGTCGCACTCGGCAGGGCAAAGGCCCTTCGCCCGATATTAAGGTCGCCGGCCGCGCTTTACGTCGGGATCGCCTACCTGATATTTGCCCTCCTTATGACCTTGGCCGGACGCTTCCCAACTTTCGCCGCCATGTTTCCTGGCTGGCTGTTCGACGCCTTCAATCCGAACGACCGGACAAATCTCGCGCCCTATCGCGTGCTGCACTTCGTTGTCGTCGCGTTTGTGGTGACGCGGTTCGTATCGAAGAATTGGCGCGGGCTGAAATGGCCGATCTTCGAACCGCTCGTCAAAAGCGGCGAGCAATCGGTGGCGGTGTTCTGCGTCGGGGTCTTTTTGTCATTCATCGGCCATTTCATGCTGACGATCAGCTCGGGGTCAGTGCTGACACAGATCTTGGTCAGCGCCGCCGGTATCGCGACCTTGACCCTCGTCGCCTACTACATCGCCTGGTCCAAGCATCAGGACGACTGGAAGGGCTTGAAGGAGATCGACACGTCTCCACGCCTTGCGCCTGAATTCGACGTGCAGGATCGCCGGGGCGCAACGACGAGACGCGCTCAACCGAATACGGCGTTGGGCGGCCACAACGTCAGGATCGGCACATCGGGATGATCGCGAGCGCGATCAGGAACTAACGCGGCTGCTGGACCAAATTCCCTCGTCCAATCGCTACTCTCGATCGCGAGGCGCACGCTTTCCCGCGCAAATCAGCGGATTCACAGCGCGAACCTATTGATGGGTGTGGCGCCCCATCGAGCGTCACTTGATCGATGGTCGCAGCTTAAGCACGCAGCCTACAAAACGTGCGATCGATGCTCAATAATTGGAGCGGCGACTGCAAGGGTTTGTGCGCCTGCAGGCAAGCATTCGCGCGGCGTGGCCTCTACCGTCGTGCACCAGTCAGCCTTGCCGAGCAAGTCTGCTCGTCAGCAACAGAGGGAGCCTGTTCCATGGTGCCAACAAACCTCGCAAGAAACCTCGCGAGAATTCTCCTCGGAAACCTGCGCGAAAACATCGGATCAGCCGGCCGTTCCTGCGGTGTGGCGATGGCCGCGGCGTGCCTGGTCGCGTTTGGCCTTGCCGGGCAGGCGCAGGCGGCACCTGCCGGATGCGCCGCGCTACAGGCGAAATATCCTGCCTGGAAAGGCAAGACGCTTGTCAACGCAATCAATCCGCACACGCCCGGTTATGAAGCGATCGATCCCAACAACCCCGACAAATATGTCGGCTTCGACATCGATCTCGGCGAACAGATCGGTGAATGCCTCGGCTTCAAGGTCAGCTACAAGGCGGTGACCTTCGCGGCGCTTCTTACGACGCTGTCCAGCGGACAGGCCGACATCGTGATTTCGGACATCTACGCCACCGAAGAGCGCGCCAAGGCAGCCGATTTCATCACCTATTCGAAGGTGTTCGACGGCGTCCTGGTCGCCAAGAACAACCCGAAGAAAATCACCGGCATCAATATGTCGCTTTGCGGCGCGGCGGCGGCCGAGAACACCGGCTATGTCGAAATCCCGCTGATCCAGGCGCTGGCGGCGCAATGCAAAGCCGCGGGCAAGCCCGAGCCGACGATCCAGCTCTACGACAACAATGCCAACTGCATCCAGGCGATCCTCGCCGGCCGCGCCGACACCTATATCAACGACGTCAACACCGTGGACCAGGCGGTGAAGGCCCATCCGGACAAGCTGGACAAGGCGCTCGCGGTAACGATCCCCTACTCGGTCGGCATCGGCGTTCCCAAGGACAAGCCTCAATTCCGCGAGGCGGTGATGGCGGCGCTGATCGAAGTGCAGAAGGCCGGCATCCACATGGATCTGCTCAAGAAGTGGAATCTCGACGTCAACAACTTCGAAGAGCCGACCATCCTCTCGGTTAAGTAATGTCGCTCTTCCTCCATTATCTTAGTCTGCCGTACCTGATCACGGGCATCTGGTTCACCCTGTCGGTGACGATGCTCGGGCTGGCCGGCGGACTAATCCTTGGTCTGGCCCTTGCGGCGATGCAGCTCAGCCGATTCTGGATGCTGGCTGCATTCGCCCGGGGTTATACCGTGATCTTCCGCGGTACGCCGCTGATCCTGCAGATGGTGTTCGCTTACGACGCGCTGCCGCAGATCGGCTTGAAACTCAGCGCCGTCGGTGCAGCCGGTCTGGCGCTCGCAGCCAACGAAGCGCCCTTCATCGCCGAAATGCTTCGCGCCGGCGTGCGCGGCGTCGACCGCGGACAGGTGCTGGCCGGCCAGGCGCTCGGAATGACGCCGGTGTTGCTGATGCGGCGCATCATCGCGCCGCAGGCCATCCGCACGATGATTCCGGCCTTCGGCAACGAAACCGTCAGCGCCCTGAAGAATTCCTCGCTGGCGAGCGTGATCGCGGTGCCCGAACTGACGCTGCGAAGCACGCAGCTGGCCTCCTCGACGTTCGACTTCTTTTCGATCTTCTTCGCATCCGGCTTGATCTACCTGGTGCTCACTACGGCAGTCAGCCTCATTCAATTGTTCGTCGAGCGAACCCTTGATCTCGATCGCCCGGCGGAAAGCCGCCTGCGTCGCTTGATGCCCTGGTATCGCGCGCCGTTGATGGCGCAGCCGCCTGAAGGCCAGACGGTTGCAACCGGCGCACCGGCTGACGAGATCGCGCCTGACGCAGGTGCTTCCAGCGAAACCAAGCTATCGAGAGCTGACCGAACCAAACGAGCCGCCACCTTGACCCGCAACGACGTGGTGGTCGAGGTCAACAGCTTGTACAAGGCCTACACCAACCAACCCGTGCTCGCCGGCGTCGACCTGACAGTTCGGACCGGCGAGGTGATCGCGCTGCTCGGCCCGAGCGGATCGGGCAAGAGCACGCTGTTGCGATGTATCAACCACCTCGAAGGCTGGGACGCCGGAATCGTTAAGGTGGGCGGCCGGCGAATGGGATTCCACGAGGACGGCAAGCCGCTGTCGCCGCGCGCCATTGCGGAAGAGCGCGCCAGCGTCGGCGTCGGCATGGTGTTCCAGCAATTCAATCTGTTCGGTCACCTGACGGCGCTGGAGAATGTCGCCGGCCCGCTGCGCTGGGTCCATGGCGTGTCGCGGGCGGAGGCCGATCGTCGCGCCCGCGAGTTGCTGGAACGCGTCGGCCTCGGCCACCGGACCGACGCGCTGCCGCGGCATTTGTCCGGCGGGCAGCAGCAGCGAGTCGCGATCGCACGCGCGATCGCCCCCAATCCCAAGGTGCTGCTGCTCGATGAGCCGACCTCGGCGCTCGACCCCGAATTGGTCAATGAAGTGCTCGAGGTGATCCGGCGGCTGGCGGTCGAGGATGGCCTGACCATGATCATCTCGACCCATCAGTTGCGTTTTGCCGACGAGGTCGCCGACCGCGTCGTATTCCTGAGCGGCGGCTCCATCATCGAGGAAGGGCCCGCGCATGAGGTTCTCACCAACCCACGCAACCCCGTTACGGCGCGCTTTCTCAACGTGATGGAGGCCGACCGTCCCGCCGTAGCGACGGCATGACACCGCCTTCGCCTTCCGTCCCCGAACCCAAAGCAAACTTGCGCCCATAAAAAATTTTTCGAGGCCATCGCATGAAGCACCATCTCCTTCCCGTTTCGCCCGCCAACGTCCAGTGGGGCTATTTCAGCAAGAAGGTCGCGCCGGCGCTGACGCTGAAGTCTGGCGATCGCGCCACGATCGAAACTCTGACCCATCACGCCAATGACGACTACGAGCGGATGATCGCCAACGATCCGGGCGCCGAAAGCGTTTTCCGCTGGACCAAGGAGCACAAGGCGATCGTTCGCCGCGGCGCAGGCCCGACCGAAGGTCCATTCCAGCGCGGCTCCGGCGAAGGCGTTGGGGTGCATCTTCTCACCGGACCGGTGGCTGTCGAGAACGCCGAACCCGGCGATATCCTGGAAGTGAGGATCCTCGACGTCCGGCCACGTCCGAGCTGCAATGCCTGTTATGCCGGACGCTGTTTCGGATCGAACGTCGCGGCGTCCTGGGGATTCCACTATCACGACCTGATCGAGGAGCCGAAACCGCGCGAAGTCATCACGATCTTCGAGCTCGATACCTCCGGCGAGCCCCACGCCAAGGCGGTCTATAATTATCGCTGGACACCGCAGACCGATCCCGACGGCATCGTCCACCCAACCATCGATTATCCCGGCGTGCGCGTCGACCACAGTCTGGTGCGGAAGCGCGAAAACATCCTGCCCAATGTCAGGGTGCCGGCGCGTCTGCACTTCGGAACCATGGGGCTTGCGCCAGCCGAATCCGATTTCGTCAGCTCGATTCCGCCCGGTTACACCGGCGGCAACATCGACGACTGGCGCGTTGGCAAGGGCGCGCGGATGTATTACCCGGTCGCGGTGCCCGGCGCGCTGTTTTCGGTCGGCGATCCCCATGCGGCGCAGGGCGACAGCGAACTCGGCGGCACCGCGATCGAAACCTCGCTGACCGGAGACTTCGAATTCATCCTGCACAAGAACCGCGATCTCGGCGGCACGGTGATGGAGGGATTGACCCACCCGATGCTCGAAACCGATCAGCAATGGTCGATGTATGGTTTTACCTTTCCGAACTATCTCGCCGAGCTTGGTCCGGACGCCCAGACCGACATTGTGAACCATTCGAGCCTGGACAGGGCGATGCGCGATGCGTTCCGAAAGCTCCGCCGCTTCCTGATGACCGTTCACCACATGAGCGAGGACGAAGCCATCGCGCTGATGTCGGTCGCGGCCGATTTCGGTGTGACCCAGGTCGTCGACGCCAATTGGGGCGTGCACGGATCGATCCGCAAGAATGTCTTCATGTGCACCTGACAAGCCGGGCACGATTTTGGCGGCTTTCGGGCGGTTCCAGTCCCAAGCCTGGACGCCGAGCCCGATTGCCGCGACGGCGGGCACGCCAATCGCCCGATAGCGCCGTCGTTCTGGCACGACGGTTGCTTCGGCCGAAGCATGAGCATTCACCTCTTTACCAGCGAGTCCTATTGCGAAGTGGGCAGGGCCGAAGCCTGGCAGGACGTATTGGGCGGGTTCGGACTGCAATCGCAGCCGATATCGATCGTCCACGGCGGGCATGCCACCGCGCTGTCGCGGGCAGCGCTTGATGGCGTCGGACTGATGCGCTTTGCCGGGGGGCCGCAGATCTTTTCGCCGCTGCCGCGCCGGTCCGAACTTCCGATCCTTCTGATGCCGGCCGAGGATGGCGCCGTGCTCAAGGCCGGCGGTTCCCCGCAGACGATCGCGGCGGGCCGTATGGTCATGCTTCCCCGCCATGGCGATTGGCGCGTGGCGTTTCACCGCGACATGCGTGCGATCGTTCTGTCGGTGACGACGGAAGCGTTCGGCGGACGCAAGATCAGTTATCCGGCATGCCGGGAGGCCATGATCGTCGCGCCCGACGGACTGGCGGATGTGCTTCGCCACATGCTCGAGGCCGCCGCCGAAGCCCTTGAAACCTTGCCGGCGGAAGCCTGGAACACCATCGGGCTCAGCCTTGCCGAGATGTTGCTAACGCTGGCACGCCAGAAATCGCCAAGAGCGAAAGCCGTCGGCATCCGCCCCGCGCTGCTCCAGCGCATTTACGACGCGATCGAACGCAAGCTAAGCGATCCCGACATCACGCCGTCACGCATCGCGCAGATGGAAGGCATCTCGGAGCGGTATCTTCAGAAGCTGTTCGAAACCACCGGCGACAGCTTCACGCATTACCTGCGCGAACGCCGGCTGCTGCGGTGTTCGGCCGAACTGGCGAGCGCGGCCGAAGCGCACCGCTCAGTGTCCAATATCGCCTTCGGCTGCGGCTTTAGCAATGCGGCGCATTTCAGCCGCTCGTTCCGCGACCGCTTCGGTTTGTCTCCCAGCACATTCCGCCAACAGCAGGCCGAGCGCCTGCCCGGCCCGAGCGCCCGCGCCGGGCAGCGCGGCTGGCCGCAGGACGCGATCGCGCAATTGCGTCCGCACCGGCCGGCCTTGGCGATCGCGCCGACTGAACTGGAGCCCGCGGAATTGGCGCCGACGCCACGCGACAGGCCCGCGCATCATCATCTGCCGGTCGACGCATCGCATGTGCATTGGGGATTTTTCAGTCGCTCGCTGAAACCGCTGATCGAGATCGCCTCGGGCGACACCGTCACGATCGAGACACTGACGCAGCACGCTTCCGACGATCCAGAACGCATGATCGCAGGCGATCCCGGCGCCGAGAGCGTGTTTCACTGGACCCGCGACGGCAAAGGCGTCGACCGTCGCGGCGCCGGTCCGATGGACGCCTCGATCTACGGGCGCGGCGCCGGCGAAGGGTTCGGCGTGCATATCTGCACCGGCCCGATCGCGGTCAGGGGTGCCGAGCCCGGAGACGTTCTGGAAGTCCGTATCCTCGACATCGAGCCGCGCCCGAGCGGCAATCCGGATTTGAAGGGGCGTATTTTCGGCAGCAGCGTCGCCGCCTGGTGGGGATACCATTACGACGAGTTCCTCTCGGAGCCGAAGCCGCGCGAGGCGGTGACGATCTATGAGATTTTCCCGGGAGAGGAGCCGCACGCCCGCGCGCTCTATTCCTATCGGTGGCAGCCGCAGACCGATCCATCCGGCGTGCTCCATCAGACCTATGATTATCCCGGCATCCCTGTAGCTGCCGACACGGTCAGGCGACGGCACGGGGTGCTCGATGGCATCCGGATTCCGCTGCGGCCGCACTTCGGCGTCATCGGCGTGGCGCCGCGCGAGGCAGGCCTGGTCGATTCGGTGCCGCCGGCCTATTTCGGCGGAAACCTCGATAACTGGCGGCTCGGCAAAGGTGCGGCCGTCTATCTGCCGGTCGCCGTCCCCGAAGCCTTGCTTTCGGTCGGCGATCCCCACGCCGCCCAAGGCGACGGTGAGCTGAGCGGCACCGCGATTGAATGCTCGATGACCGGCACATTCCAGGTCATCCTTCACAAGAAAGCCGACATGGCCGACCAGCCTTTCGCTGACCTGACCTCTCCGTTGATCGAAACCGAAACCGACTGGGTGCTGTCCGGATTCAGCCATCCGAATTACCTCGCGGAATTCGGTGCCAAGGGCCAAAGCGAAGTCTATGCAAAATCCTCGCTCGACCTTGCGATGAAGGACGCATTTCGCAAGATGCGCCGCTTCCTCATGAACACCAGGGGATTGAGCGAGGACGAAGCGATCGCTTTGATCTCGGCGGCCGTGGATTTCGGCGTGACGCAAGTGGTCGACGGCAATTGGGGCGTCCATGCCGTGTTGAGCAAGCGCGTCTTCGACGATCAAAACTAACCCTCACCACAAGAAAGCAGCGATGAAATTCCATATGATTGCCGGCGGCCCGAAGCCGGTCGCGCCGTTCAGCCACGCAGTCGAAACCGACGGCTTTGTTCTCATCACCGGACAGATGCCGGATACGCCCGAGGCACCAGGCGTCCTGCCGGAAGGCATCGTCGCCCAGACCCATGCCGTGATGGCAAATCTAAAGAAGGTTTTGACCGGAGTCGGGCTTGGCTTCGAGCACGTCGCGATGGCGCGTATCTATCTCACCCGCTTCAAGCAGGACTACGCCGCGATGAACGAGACCTATCGCAGCTATTTCGCGCCGGACCGCCTTCCCGCGCGCACCTGCGTCGGCGTCACCGGCCTTGCATACGACGCCTTGATCGAGATCGATCTGATCGCACGCCGGCCGTCCGATTGATAGCTTGTTGCCGCACCATATCGCTGACGCCAGACACGCCATCGCTGCAGGATTTGATCGTGGCCGCCCGTGCTGTAAGCTACATCCGTAGCCTACAATCTGGGAGATTATTGAAATGGCGCGTCCAGGTTTGACTTCCGCAGCGCTTGCGATCTCGGTGCTGGCCTGCGGAATTGGCTTTTCAGCGCCCGCCGCCGCCAAGCTCACCAAGCTCGAGATCACTTCGCAACAGAGCTACGGCACCTTCAAGCCCGGCGAGTTCGTCTGGTGGCAGGGCCGCATCACCGGCGAACTGGCACCGACCGAAAAGATTCCGGATATCGACAAGGCCGCAAGGAATCCCCGCGGCATGGTGGAATATTCCGCCAAGATCTCGCTGATGTTTCCCAAGGACCCGAAAAACGGCAACGGCACGCTGCTGGTCGATATCCCCAACCGTGGCCGCGTCTATGCGCAGGCGCTGTACAATAGCCCGCGCGACGAGCCGTTCGAATCCGGGACTTTCGAAGTCGGCACCGGCTTCCTGCAGGATCGTGGTTTTTCGGTTGCCGAGGTGCAGTGGGAGCTCGGCCAGGGCGCCGACCTGCCCAGCTTCACCGACGGCACGGAACAGAAGCGCTTCATCGAAGGCGCAGGCTTCGCCATCGTCAGGGACGCGGCCGATTTCCTAAGCCATGCCAAAGCCGACAGCGCCGGGACGGCCAATCCCCTGTTCGGCGCCATCAAACATACGCTTGCCTCGGGCAAGTCGCAGTCGGGCCGCTTCCTCAAGACCTTCCTCTATAATGGCTTCAACATGGTTGGAGACCGGCGCGTGTTCGACGGCATGCATGTGTTCGTCTCCGGCGCCGGCATGCTGCCGATCATGCAGTCCACCACCGGACCGCAATCCAGCGCCACCGGCTCGCCAACCTTTGCCAATCCGGAATTCCGCGGCGTCAATGAAGAGGTCCTGACCATCGGCGACGTCATCAAGCACGTGAAGTCGCGCGGCGAGAGGCCGCCGCTGATGATCATGATCAGCTCGACCACCGACTTTTATTCGCTGCGCGCCTCGTTGGGACGGACCGGCGCCGAAGGCACGGCCGAGGTGCCGATCCCATCCAACGTGCGGATGTATGACATTGCAGGCGCCTCGCATGTCGTGCTGCCGAAGGCGGATTGCGAATTGCCGCCGGCGAAACTCGACTGGAGTCCGGTGTCCCGCGCGACCCTGCTGCATCTGGACGATTGGGTTGCGAAGGGCACGGAGCCGCCGGCCAACCGCCTGATGCCGCTGGAGCCGGCTAACGGCGACAAGATGGTGCTGCGCGCGCCCGCGCACCTGCCCAAGGCGGTGATTCAGATTCCCAAGCGCGACGCCGACGGCAATGCGACCGGCGGCGTGCGGCTGCCCGACATGCAGGCGCCGCTCGGCGTTAATGCCAAACAAAACGCGCCGCTCTCGTTCCAGTGCGGGCTTGCGGCCGCCTATGTCGGATTTCCGCGGACGCAGGCGGATGCAGATGCCGCACACGACACCCACAGCCCGATCCTGGAGCGATACAAGACCCGCAACGAATATGTGAACCTCATTCGTGCCGCTGCACGTGACCTGGAGCGTCAGGGCTTCCTGCTGCCGGACGATGCCGCCATCATCATACAGTCGGCCGCGGAGAACCCGCTGTGGCGCGGATCGACGCGGTGAAGGGATGCGTTGGAGTGGAGGCGTTTTCGTCGGAAACGTCACGCTCCGCTGTTCTTTGCGTATGGTTTTTCAAAAGAACCCGGCGCCCCCTTTGCGCTAACGCGGCCCTGCGGGTCCGGATCATCGTAGTTAATCTCGGATTAATTCTATTCTGCCAGTGATGGTCCCGACGCCTTCCTGCAGCCACGGAGAAACGCGATGGGCGACATCATGAGCATTCTGCAATCGGCCTATGCGGCTCCTACGCAGAGCCTCATTCCGACGGGCGCGAAATTTGCCAATGTCGATCCGACGCAATGGCAGGGCACCTGGACCGGCACCGACTCCAACAACAAGCCCGTTACGGTGACGATTTCAAACGTCAACGGCTACCGGGCCAATGTCAGATTCGAAAGCGCCGATGGTGGCCTTCAGACCCAGCGGGTCTTCATCACCACGAAAAACCTGTTCCGCGTCGGGACTTCCCAGATGCAACTCACGGGCGCCGGCAAGATGACGATCAGCACGGTCATCACCGATCCCACCACCGGCAACCAGTCGATGGAAACCGATCACGTTACCCTGCAGAGCTGAACGGCGCCTGCCGGCGCTGCGAAATTACGCCGGCAAGATTTTTCCAGGATTGAAGATATTCTGCGGATCGAGCGCCCGCTTCACCGCCCGCATGGCGTCGATGGCCTCTTGGCCGATTTCGGCCTTGAGGTATTTCTGCTTGCCCTGCCCGATGCCGTGTTCGCCGGTGCAGGTTCCGCCCATCGCCTGCGCGCGTTCGACGAGGCGATGCATGAAGTCCTCACCCCGCGCCATTTCCTCGTGATCGTCGACGTCGCATAGCAGCGAGCAGTGGAAGTTGCCGTCGCCGACATGACCGACGATCGGCGCCTGCAGCCTCAGGCGCTTCAAGTCCGCTTCGGTTTCGGTGACGCAATCGGCGAGCCGCGAGATCGGCACGCAGACGTCAGTCGCCACCACGCCCGCGCCGGGGCGCAGGCTCTTCACCGCCCAGTAAGCGTCGTGCCGCGCCTGCCAGAGCTTGGTGCGATCCTCGGGCCGCGTGGTCCAGGTGAAATCGCCACCGCAGCATTCCTTGGCGATCTCATGGAAGTTGTTCGACTGCTCAGCGACCTCGTTCTCGCTGCCGTGAAATTCGAGCAGCAACAGCGCCGTTTCCGGCAGCGACAGCTTCGAATAGGAATTACAGGCCCGCACCTGCTCGGCGTTGAGCAGTTCGATCCGCGCCACGGGGATGCCGGTCTGGATCGCCAGGATGGTGGCCTGGCAGGCGCCGCGCACGCTGTCGAACGAGCATGCCGCGGCCGCGATGGTCTCGGGAATGCCGCGCAGCTTGATGGTGAGTTCGCTGATGATCCCAAGCGTGCCTTCGGCGCCGACGAACAGATGCGTCAGGTCGTAACCGGCCGCGGATTTCTTCGACCGCGTGCCCGTGGTGATGATCTCGCCGTCCCCGCGCACCACTTTGAGAGCCAGCACGTTGTCGCGCATGGTGCCATAGCGCACCGCGTTGGTACCGGAAGCGCGGGTCGATGCCATCCCGCCAAGCGAGGCATCGGCGCCGGGATCGATCGGGAAAAACACGCCCTGGTCGCGCAAATGCTCGTTCAGGGTCTTGCGAGTAATGCCGGGCTGGATCACGCAATCGAGGTCTTCGGCGTGAACAGCAAGCACCCGGTTCATGTCGCGCAGATCGATGCAGACCCCGCCGGCCGGCGCATTGACCTGCCCCTCCAGCGAGGTGCCGGTGCCGAACGCGATCACGGGAATGCAGTGGCGGGCGCAAATCCGCACCACGTCCTGAATATCCGGTGTCTCCTGCGCCATCACCACCGCGTCGGGCGGCTGCGGCGCCAGCCAGGTCGTGGTGTGCGCGTGCTGCTCACGCACCGCCTGCGAGGTGATCAGCCGGTTGCCAAATCGCGCCGCCAACGCTTCCAGCGCACTTGCCAGCGCCTGCGGCTCCGGCCGCGTCAAATTGTTGGTGATGGTCGTTGCCACGCGAATTCCTCCCAGATTTTAGACGACCGTGGCAAAGGTTATATAAGGGGTCAAGAGATCACGGATCAAACGAGCAAGGAAACCCAATGACACGCGCGGCTGGCTTCGACGACTTGGCGCTGTCAGCGCCGTTCTTGTCGTCGGTGATGCAAATCGAACCGCAATGGATCGACTATAACGGCCATCTCAACATGGCCTATTACAACGTGATGTTCGATCGCGCGATCGACCAATTGTGGCTGCAGCTCGGGATCGGACCCGGCTATATGAAGGAGCGCAACGGCTCGACCTTCACCGCCGAATGCCACGTGCGCTATCTGCGCGAGATCCACCTCGGCGATCCCGTGCAGGTTTCGGTGCTGCTGGTCGCAGCGGACCACAAGCGGCTGCACACCTTTGAGGAACTACGCCACGCCAGCGAGGGCTGGCTGTCCGCCACATCCGAAAACATGACCATTCATATCGATATGGCGACACGAAAGACGGCAGCGTTTCCGGAGGATATTCGGGCTCGCATCGACGCCGTGGCGAACGCCCATGCAAGGGTCCCACACCCCGAGGGCATCGGCCGGAAGATCACGATGCCCTCGAAATAGTCGTCTAGACCCGGGTGCGTCCGCGCACCAAACCGACGACGGCGGAGACCAGGAACAGTACCACTGCGATGAAGAAGATGACCTTGGCGATTTCGATGGAAACGCCGGCGATGCCGCCGAAGCCCAAGATGCCCGCAATCAGCGCAATGACCAGAAATGTAACGACCCAACTCAGCATGGCATGTCTCCGTTTCGGCATTCGGTTTGGCGCGAGCCAAAATCCCGCGCCCCGGCTGTGAAAGTAATCCGGCCTGGGAACGAAAGTTCCAAATTGCCGCCCCCCCCCCGAAAGCGGCGAAAATTGCATGCTTCGAAGGAACAAAGTCGGGGCGGTTCGGCCAGAATGCGGGATGCGCGAAGGCCGGGATAACTCCTGTCAAAACGGCCGCGTGTGCCCTATATGCCCTTCAAATCCTGCTATGAAGGCTCCCCTTCACGTCCCCGCGGTGCCATCGTGGGCGCAAAGACGATTCGCATGACTGAGCCGAGCAAACAGCCCCCTCACGGCGTCCCCGCCCACCAGCCCGCGGCAGGTGGTATAGCGGCGCGCGCCCGTGCCACGGCGACCCCGCAATACCTCGCCGGCCTCAATCCCGAGCAGCGCGAAGCCGTGGAGACGCTGGATGGCCCGGTGCTGGTGCTGGCGGGGGCCGGCACCGGTAAAACCCGCGTGCTGACCACCCGCATCGCCCACATCCTGAGCCAGGGCCGCGCCCGCCCTGGTGAGATCCTGTCGGTCACCTTCACCAACAAGGCCGCGCGCGAGATGAAGCTGCGGCTCGGCCAAATGCTCGGCCAAGCCGTCGAGGGCATGCCGTGGCTCGGCACGTTCCATTCGATCGGCGGACGCATCCTGCGCAGCCATGCCGAGATGGTGCAGCTCAAGTCCAATTTCACGGTGCTTGACGTCGACGACCAGATCCGCCTGCTGAAGCAATTGCTGGCCGCTGACAATATCGACGACAAGCGCTGGCCGGCCCGCATGCTCGCCGGCCTGATCGACGGCTGGAAAAACCGCGGGCTGACGCCGTCGCAGGTGCCGGCGGGCGAAGCTGCGGTGTTCGGCAACGGCAAGGGCGGCAAGCTCTATGCGAGCTACCAGGAACGGCTGAAGATCCTCAATGCCGCCGATTTCGGCGACCTGCTGTTGGAAAACATCCGGCTGTTCCGCGAACATCCGGATGTGCTGCGGCAATACCAGCACCGTTTCAAATTCATTCTGGTCGACGAATACCAGGACACCAACGTCGCGCAGTATCTTTGGCTGAGGTTATTGTCGCAGGCACCGTCGAAGCCCGGCTCGCCGCTTTCGTCGGTTATTCCGGGATATGTCGCCTCCTCCGTCATTCCGGGGCGCATCGAAGATGCGAACTCCGATGTGCAACTGCACATCGGAGAATCCAGAGATGAAGATAGACAAACTCCTCGGGATTCCGGGTTCGCACCTGACGGTGCGCCCCGGAATGACGAACGAAGTGTCGTCGCTCAACAGGCAGCGTCCACACCCCCCAAGAACATCTGCTGCGTCGGCGACGACGATCAATCGATCTACGGTTGGCGCGGCGCAGAGGTCGACAACATCCTGCGCTTCGAGCACGACTTCCCGGGCGCGAAAGTCATTCGGCTGGAGCGCAACTACCGCTCCACCGGCCACATCCTGGCCGCCGCCTCGCATCTGATCGCGCACAATGAAGGCCGGCTCGGCAAGACGCTGCGCACCGAAGACGTCGACGGCGAAAAGGTCACCGTCACCGGCGCCTGGGACTCGGAAGAAGAGGCCCGCGCCATCGGCGAGGAGATCGAGGAGCTGCAGCGCGGCGGTCACAAGCTCAACGACGTCGCGATTCTGGTGCGCGCCTCGTTTCAGATGCGCGAATTCGAAGACCGTTTCGTCACGCTCGGCCTGCCCTATCGCGTGATCGGCGGCCCCCGGTTCTATGAGCGCGCGGAAATCCGCGATGCGCTGGCCTATCTGCGCGTGATCAATTCTGCTGCCGACGATCTCGCCTTCGAACGCATCGTCAACGTACCGAAGCGCGGCCTTGGCGATGCCACCGTGCAGATGCTGCACGACCACGCCCGCAGGCGGCGTATTCCACTGTCCGAAGCGGCGCGTGCCGTGGTCGAGACCGACGAGCTGAAACCGAAGGCGCGTTCATCTCTGCGTGGCCTGCTCGAGAGCTTCGACCGCTGGCGCGTGCAACGCGAGGTGACCTCGCATACCGAGCTCGCCGAAATCGTGCTCGACGAGAGCGGCTATACCGAGATGTGGCAGAAGGATCGTTCCGCCGATGCCGCCGGCCGCCTCGATAACTTGAAGGAACTGGTGCGCTCCATGGAGGAGTTCGAGAACCTGCAGGGTTTCCTCGAGCACATCTCGCTGGTGATGGACCGCGAGGGCAGCGCGGACGACGATGCGGTGTCGCTGATGACACTGCATTCCGCCAAGGGGCTGGAATTCGACAATGTGTTCCTGCCCGGCTGGGAAGAAGGCCTGTTTCCAAGCCAGCGCACGCTCGACGAACAAGGCCGCGCCGGGCTGGAGGAGGAGCGCCGCCTCGCCCATGTCGGGCTGACCCGGGCGCGCCGCCGCGCAAAATTGTACTTCGCCACCAACCGGCGGATCCACGGCACCTGGTCGACCACGATCCCCTCGCGCTTTCTGGATGAATTGCCGGCGCCGAATGTCGAGATTACCGAATCCAAGGGCGGCTCGGGCTGGGGCGGCGCCGGCGGCTACGGTCCCTCACGCTTCGACAATGTGGAATCCTTCGGCTCGAGCTATACGACGCCGGGTTGGCAGCGGGCGCAGGCTCAGCGCGCGCGCGGCCAGAGCGGCCGCGACAATCGCCAGGCCGGCGGCGGCTTCAACGAAAGCCAATCGCCCTTTTCGGGCTCGCGCAGCGATGCGTTCGGGCGTGACGACGCGCCGGGTGGCTTTGCCCGCAACAGGCGCGGTCCGATGGTCATCGAAGGCGAGCTGATCGCGAAATCCACCGGCACCGTTTCGGAGTTCTCGCTCGACGATCGGGTGTTCCACCAGAAATTCGGCTACGGCAACGTGGTGAAAATCGACGGCAACAAACTCACGATCGCATTCGAGAAGGCCGGCGAGAAGAAGGTGGTCGATAGTTTCGTCGAGCGGGTTTGATAACGCGGAGCCGTCCGGCCCTTGCGCGCCATCGCTGCAGTGATTTCCGCGCATTTTAATGAATTTTTAGACGCAATACTTAGCCTCCATTTTTACAGAAAACTCGCGTGTGCGGGCGTATCCCTTACGTCAGATAGCGCATTTGTTTGCGGTTTGAGGCTGCCAGCATGACGAAGGTAAAATCGTTTCTTCGGGAGCTCGACGACGCCGTTGCACGAGGAACGCCCGAAAGCCGGCTGCGGGCGCTGTGGCATACGACCGATCTATTGATCGCGGGCCGCTTTAGCGACGATGACATATGGACCTTTGGCGAGGTCATCGCGCGGCTTGCCGACGAGATTGAAGTTGCGGCCCGCGCGCAGCTGGCAAGGCGGCTCGCCCGCTTCGACAGTGCGCCGGCCAATATTATTCACAAGCTCGCCTTCGACAATTCGATCGACGTCGCGGGTCCCGTGCTGAAGGGCTCCGAAAGCCTCGAGGCCTATGCGTTGGTCGCCAACGTCTGCACCAAGAGCCAGTCGCATATGCTCGCGATCTCCAAGCGGAAGTCGCTGGCGCCGACAGTCACCGACGAGCTCGTGATCCGCGGCAACCGGGAAGTCGTGAATTCCGTCGCAACCAACGACGGTGCGCGTTTCTCGGAAGTCGGTTTTCTGCACATGATCAAACGCGCCGAGGGCGACTCTGATCCTCGCTGAACAGCTCGGTCTGCGCAAAGACATCCCCCGGCACCTGTTTCAGCAGCTGATCGCAAAGGCATCGGACGACGTCAAAAAACGACTCGAACGCGAGCGTCCGTCCGTGTTTGAAGAAATTCAGTCTTCGGTGGCCGATATTGCGGGCGCACTGCAGTCCAAGCTGGGCCCTCTCTCGAGAGGCCATCTCGTCGCGAAGCGGGTGGTCGCGGCGCAACATCGGCAGGGCAATTTGAACGAGACCAACATCTCCGAATATGCCCGCTTCCATAAGCTTGAAGAGGTCACGATCGGACTGTCCCTGTTGTGCGCATTGCCGGCAGATGTGGTCGAACGCGTTCTATTGGATAGAAACAGGGAGATGCTGCTGATTGTCGCCAAGGTCCTCGAATTCTCATGGGAGACGACGATGGCATTGCTTTTCCTCGGCGCAAAAGATCATCGCATCACCACCAATGAACTGAAAAGCCTGGAAGCCGAATTTGGCCGCCTCAATGTCGAGACCTCCCGCAGCGTCCTGCAGTTCTATCAGTCCCGCAAAAATGCCGACGCTATCGACACCAGGCCGAGGGGCCAGGCAGCGCTTGCCCTGCAGTGAAATGATGATTCACTAGATCAGCGGGTAATATCCACAATGAACTCATTCGTTTCCGGTACGATTGTGCATGGACGGCTTGGTATCACTTCAAATGATCCGAAGCCCGACCAATCCCTGGATGCAGCCTGAATCGTTCTCGAAGCCGCGAACGATCTCAGAGACGATGTGACCGTGGCAATTTGCCGACGCGTCATCGATGCGAAGTCTGAGCGGGACGCCCGCATCGTCATCCGACCTGGACATCATTCTCAATTATTTCCGCTGAATGACGGCTGCATTGGCGGCGGCCTCCATCGAGGGCGAGCCAATCGCTAGCCGATCGGCTTCTAGTTGAGATTATGTCGACGCTTGCATGAGGGCGCGCGTGTCCCTATGTCTCAAGTCACCGTGAACAGGCTGAAGCGCCGCTTTATCCTTTTTCTGTATTCAGATTCATATCTTTCAGCCCCGTATGTCACCCATCATATCCGTTGCAAATCTGTCGAAGACCTATGGCTCCGGCTTCAAGGCGCTCAAGGGCATCAACCTCGATATCCGGCGCGGCGAGATCTTCGCGCTGCTGGGACCGAACGGCGCCGGCAAGACCACGCTGATCAGCATCATCTGCGGCATTGCCAATCCCAGCGAAGGCCGCGTAACGGTCGGCGGCCACGACATCGTCACCTCCTATCGCGCCGCCCGCGCGATGATCGGACTGGTGCCTCAGGAACTGCACACCGACGCCTTCGAGACGGTATGGGCGACCGTCAGCTTCAGCCGCGGCCTGTTCGGCAAGCCACGAAATCCGGCGCATATCGAGAAGGTCCTCAAGGACCTGTCGCTATGGGACAAGAAGGACAGCAAGATCGTCACCCTGTCCGGCGGCATGAAGCGCCGGGTGATGATCGCGAAAGCGCTGTCCCACGAGCCGCAGGTCCTGTTTCTCGACGAGCCGACCGCGGGCGTCGACGTCGAATTGCGCAAGGGCATGTGGGAGGTGGTGCGAACGCTGCAGGCCTCGGGCGTGACCATCATCCTCACCACCCATTACATCGATGAGGCCGAGCAGATGGCCGACCGGGTCGGCGTCATCAACAAGGGCGAGATCATGCTGGTCGAGGACAAGGCCAACCTGATGAAAAAGCTCGGCAAGAAGCAGCTCAAGCTGCAGCTGCAGGGGAGGATCGAAGCGATCCCGCCGGCGCTTGCGTCCTACCATCTCGAACTGTCGGATGATGGCACCGAACTGACGTACAGTTACGACACCAAGGGCGAGCGCACCGGCATTACCAGCCTGCTCAGCGATCTACGGGGCGCCGGCATCCAGTTCTACGACCTCCAAACCAACCAGAGTTCGCTGGAAGACATCTTTGTCAGCCTGGTGAGGGCGCCATGAATTTTCAGGCCATCCGCGCGATCTATCTGTTCGAAATGGCGCGAACCTGGCGCTCGCTGCTGCAAAGCATCGTCTCGCCGGTGGTCTCGACTTCGCTGTATTTCGTGGTGTTCGGCGCCGCGATCGGCTCGCGCATCACCCAGGTCGAGGGTGTCAGCTACGGCACGTTCATCGTGCCGGGCCTGATTATGCTGTCTGTGTTGACGCAAAGCATCGCCAATGCCTCGTTCGGGATCTACTTTCCCTAAATTCATCGGCACGATCTACGAGATATTATCGGCGCCGATCTCGTATTTTGAAATTGTGCTCGGCTATGTCGGTGCCGCCGCCACCAAGTCCATCATCCTCGGCCTGATCATCCTCGCCACCGCCAGCCTGTTCGTGCCGCTCCATATCCTTCATCCGGTGTGGATGTTGACCTTCCTGGTGCTGACGGCGGTGACCTTCAGCCTGTTCGGGTTCATAATCGGAATCTGGGCAGACAGTTTTGAGAAGCTGCAGATGATCCCGCTGCTGGTGATAACGCCGCTGACTTTCCTCGGCGGCAGCTTCTATTCAGTCAACATGCTGCCGCCGAGCTGGCACACCATCACGATGCTCAATCCCGTGCTTTATCTGATCAGTGGCTTCCGCTGGAGTTTCTCCGAAATCGCCGATGTCAGCGTGACACTGAGCATCAGCATGACAACGGGATTCCTCGCGGTCTGCCTGATCTTGGTCTGGTGGATATTCAAGACCGGTTACAGACTGAAGAGCTGACCGGAACGGCGCCGCAATTGATAGTCAGCCGTCATTCCGGGTCCGCTATCGCGCCCCGGAATGACCACGTCAGAATTTAGCGATAGCAGCGGAAATTACCATGGCGGTTGTAGTAGCCGCGGCAGCGATAATGGTGCCTATGGGGAACCCCCAGCACGCCATCGATTGCGCCTACCGCGCCGCCGACGCCCGCGCCGACCGCACCACCCACGAACGCGCCTACCGGTCCTGCCGCACGGCCGCCCTCGCGCGAGCCTTCCTGCGCACCGCGGACGATGCCTTGCGCATGCCCGATATGGGGGATCGCCAGCAACGCGATAGCGGTTACTGCAGCCGCAAGCTGAATCTTCACGGTTGAACCGATTGGCAGTGTCAATGTCTTGATCCCGGTGTTGGTGTGCATGGTCGTCATGGCATTCCTTCTGCTCGCTTGCAATGGCCCTTTGGGGCTAGGACAGAGTAACGCTGATGTGAGCAAATGGTTGCAGGCATTGAACGAATTCGACAGACGGCCGCGCCACTGGAAAGTACCACCGCAAACCCGATCTGGCCTTGCGTCCGCCTTGTTTGGGCCTGTCTACACATTCATGTTGGCTTGAGAGATCACTGGAACCAAAGCCGGATTCCATGCATATTGATGCCGAGGGGGACGGTGACGGCAGAGCGTCTGGATTTCAGGCTGGAGGCCTAGTGTAAAATGCGTTGCTTCCTCATTGCTCTTGCAAGTCTGACGTTGTTCGCCACCAGCGCTGCACAGGCCAAAGTCTCCGTCACCGTCGACAAGAACACGCAAACGATGACCGTCGCAGTCGACGGCGTCGAGCGCTACCAGTGGCCGGTCTCGACCGGTAACCCATCGCACGAGACGCCGAACGGCACCTTCCGCGCGTTCCGGATGGAAGAGGATCACTACTCCAAGGAATTCGACGACGCGCCGATGCCGCACTCGATCTTTTTTACCAAGGTCGGTCACGCCATCCATGGCACGGTGTCCGAAAACCGGCTCGGCACGCCGGCCTCGCATGGCTGCGTGCGGCTTTCGCGCGCCAACGCCACCACGCTTTATGCGCTGGTGGAAAAGGAAGGCGTGCTCAACACCACGGTGACGTTGACCGGTTCTTCCCAGGTCGCGCTCGCGCGCAATCCGCGCAACGTGGCGCGCCGCGATGTGGCCCCGCAGTACAATGCCGTCGGCGATCCCGTTGTGTTGACGCCGCGACCGGCCGCGCCCGGTCAATATGCCCAGCCGGTACAGCGGGTCGACAATGGTTACATCTATCCGGCCGACGGCAGTTCGGACGCAGCGCGCTATCCGGCACCGCCGAGCAACCGGCGCCTCTATGACGCGCAAGCCTATCCGCAACAGCAATACCAACAGCAGCAACAGTACCAATATTACGACAGCCGCGGCTATTACGTGCCCGCGCCGCAAGTCTATGCCCCGCGGCCACGCGGGTTGTACTGACGGGGCCCGCGCATCGCGTCGAGCGTAAGCAAGCTCTCGAGCGCGCGCGGATTGGATTTCTGCACCACTTCATGATCAAGCTGATGTTCGTAGCTGTGGCACCGGTGCGTGTCGTTCAACAAACGTGCGATCGAAGCAGGGCCTTCCAAATCTGTAGCTTGTCTCGCGTGGTTGACCTGAGGCTAGCATTCAGGCGTTTCGGCTGAGCGGTAGCCTTTCGCTCAAGCGCTGGTTCAGCCTATCGACAAATCTGATGGCGTAGCGCGACGGTGCCGTTTCTGTAGGCTCTGGTTTCGAGTAGGTGCAGTCGGACATCGCAATCCAGTCCGTCGAAGAAGCCAATTCCCTGTCCGATCAGGACCGGCAGGATCGAATAGCGGATTTCGTCAGCAATGCCGCATCGTACACAGTCGCCAGCCAGCTTTCCTCCGCCGACGACCCAGATGTCGCTATAGTGTGGCCGCAAACGGGTATTGAAGAATGCATTCAGGTCACCGGAGTGGAATGTGACCGTCGATCTCGTGCGATCAAGGTCGCGGTTCGTCAACACAAAGACGGGTTTGTCGCCATAGGCCCAGCCAAGACCTTTCTTTTCGAAACCACGGGCAGTGAGATAGGTTCTAGATCCCATGACATAGCAATCGATACCGTCGAGGAAGGAGCGGACCAGTCGGGATCAAGAATCTCTCCGCTGGCGAAGTCATCCGTGGTCTCCATCCAGTCGACGCGGCCATCGTCTCGCGCAATGAATCCGTCCAGGCTCGCTGCCATGTGGATTGTCACTCGGCTTTCGCTCGTCATTGCCTATTCTTCCAACTGTGCGCAGCCAAGCAATGCAGCCAATTGCGCAACCGAGCTGCTGTTCCAACGCTTCCAGCACGCGCCGTATTACGACGCCCCGCACCTCAATATGACGCTTCGGGAGTCTGTTTTGCGCAAAGTCGTATCGGTGTTCGTCGCGTGGGCGGGTTAAGAGGCGTAAGCAGTCGATATCCCGTCGTCTTTAGTCGGAGCCGGGCGAATTCTTCGGCAGATGCTCAAGCACCTAAGCCGGGTTGCAACCCGGCAGGCTGCTGTGTGCGCCGGGACTTTACGCCCCTTTTTCGCACTTCTTCATGAAGCTGGTCTTGGCGGCGCCTGACAGTGGCTTGCCTTCCGCGCTCACCGCCTTGGTCGCGCAGGTATCGGCCATGCATTTCTTCATGAACGACGTCTTCGCAGCCCCAGCCAGCGCTTTGCCGTCCTTGCCGACCGCTTTGGCCTCGCAGCTATCCTGCGCCACGGCCGAACCGACGGCCATGGTCGCGATCATTGCGGCCAGTAATACGCGCTTAATCATGTCTTCCTCCCTTTGTTCGTCTCAGCAGCCGGATTTGACAGCAAGTAACATCTGCGATCAAGGGCGGTTTAGCTTCAAAGTTGCGCCCGTGGGTTGACGCGCGAGTAACCAAAATCCCCCTCGTCTAACGAGGCCCGGGCATTTCTGCCCTTCCCATCCGCTTCGAAGGCGCGATTTTACCCCTTCTTACAGAATTACCACTAGGCCTCGCATGACCGAGATATTTTCGCCTATGTGGATTGATTGTGATGAAAGTTTATAATTGCGTCGCTGGCGCTCACGATCTCAAGCTCGTTGGTCTTGCTGCTTTCATTTGCATCCTGGCGTCGTTTGCCGCCATCAACCTGTTGCGGCATGCGCGCAAATCCAGCGGCGATATGCGGCTGGTATGGCTCGGCATATCAGCGATATCGACCGGCTTCGGAATCTGGGCGACGCATTTCGTCGCGATGCTGGCCTTCACTCCGGGAATTCCGAGCGGCTACAATATCGCGCTGACCATTCTGTCGCTGCTCGCCGCGATCTCGCTCACCACCGTCGGACTTTACGTTTCCCTGATTCCGAACTGGCGTCACGGGCCGTGGTTAGGCGGCGCAATCGTCGCGGGTGGCATCGCCTCAATGCACTATATCGGCATGGCGGCGTTCGAGATTGCCGGCATCGTCCGGTGGGATCCTATCCTGGTCACGACGTCGATCTTGATTGCCGCCGCGATCGGGGCGATTGCACTTCCTGTCGGCCTGCACGGCACCGAAGAGAGGTGGAAAATCGGCGGCGCCGTTCTGCTGACGCTCGCGATCTGTTGCCATCACTTTACCGCCATGGCGGCGGTCTCGATCATTCCCGATGCGGCCATCGCAATTCCGATGGCAACGCTTCCGGCCGGTTGGCTTGCGATCGCAGTGGCGCTCGCAAGCTTCATCATTATCGGACTGGCGCTCGCAGGCGTCGTGCTCGACGTCCGCGACACGCGCCGCTCGGAGCTTGAAGTCGACCGCATGCGTGACCTCGCCAACGCCTCGGTGGAAGGACTGTTGGTTTGCGATGGCGAGACGATCGTCTCCGTCAACACCAGTTTTGCGCTTCTCGCCGGCCTGCCAGCCGCCAGCCTGGTCGGTGCCGGGCTCGAGAGCTGTTTCCCGGACAAGGCCGCACGGGCCAAGCTGCTCACGGGGTCAAATCAGACGGTTGAAACGGGCCTGCGCCATCGCGACGGCTCAATGACGCCCGTTGAGCTACTTTTGAGGCCGATCGTTTTCTCCGGACGGCCTCACCATGTCGTGGCCGTGCGCGACCTGCAGGCGCGAAAGGAAGCCGAACAGCATATCCATTATCTCGCGCATCACGACGCGCTGACGTCGCTGCCCAACCGCAGTTACTTCAATGCGCGTATCGATCAGGAAATCTCGAACCTGGCCGGCGGCGAAAGCCTGGCCGTGCTCTGTCTCGATCTCGACCGGTTCAAGGAGGTCAATGACCTGTTCGGTCACGCGGCCGGCGACACCGTGCTCCAGACGGTCGCCGGGCGCATCACCGCGATGCTCAGCGAGCGCCAGATGATGGCGCGCCTGGGTGGTGACGAATTCGCAATCCTGATGCCCGGCGTTACAAGCCCGGCGGCGGCGGGCCGGCTCGCCGAGCGCGTTCTGGAAACCCTGCGCGCGACCAGCGATACGCCGGAAACCAACAGCATCTCGACCAGCATCGGAATCGCGATCTGCCCCGACGACGCCATGGATCGCGAGGCCCTGCTCAGTCACGCCGATACCGCGCTTTATCGCGCCAAGACCGACGGCCGCAATACCTATCGCTTCTTCGAAGCGGCCATGGGCGCGGCGGTCCGCGAGCGCCGGATGCTTGAACATGACCTGCGGCTGGCGATCGCGCGCAACGAACTGCGGCTGGTGTATCAGCCCCAGAAGGGCGCGCAGAGCCAGGCCATGACCGGGTTCGAGGCCCTCTTGCGTTGGAAGCATCCCTCACGCGGCGAAATTTCGCCGGCGGTATTCATTCCGATTGCAGAGGAAACCGGCGCGATCCTCGATATTGGCGAGTGGGTTATCAAGACGGCCTGCCGCGAGGCTGCGACCTGGGAACAGCCGCTGACCGTTGCCGTCAACGTCTCGGCGGTGCAGCTCTACAACGCGGACTTCGTCCAGGCGGTTCACCAGACCCTGCTCGACACCGGCCTGTCACCGCGACGGCTGGAGATCGAGATCACCGAAACCGCCCTGGTGCGCGATTTCAATCGGGCGCTCACCACGTTGCGACTGATCAAGGCGCTCGGCGTCCGCATCGCCATGGACGATTTCGGCACCGGCTACTCCTCGCTGTCCAACCTGCGGGCATTCCCGTTCGACAAGATCAAGATCGACGGCTCGTTCATCAAGTCGGTCAATGTCAACGAGCAGGCCGCCACGATCGTCCGTGCCGTGCTCGGGCTCGGCCGCGGGCTCGGCCTGCCGGTTCTGGCCGAAGGTGTCGAGACCGACGCCGAACTGCAGTTCCTGCGCGACGAACTGTGCGACGAGGTGCAAGGCTTTCTGTTGGGACGTCCGGCGGCGATCAGCCAATTCCGTCACCTCACCCATTCCGAAGACGCTCCCGACGCCAATGCGGGCGATGGCGCAGTTACGCAAGCGAAGAGCGCCTAAGACCCAGCCCGGCAGGCCGGCCACGTTAGGTCACTCGCCGTCGCGCAGCCGCCGGTAGACCGCACCAAGTACGTTGGAATAGTCGTCGGTCCAGACCCTTTGGTCCTCGTCGGCCTCGGTCAGTTCCCACACATCCGATGACGCCAGCTTGCCGACATCGGCCCCGGCCCGTGCCGAAACCACCACCGTAGTTGCAAAGATATATTCGTCGTCGCGGCCTGAATCCTCGTCGTAGACCCAGCTCTTCAAACCGTTGGCCTCGGCAATGCCGACCACGACGCTGCTGAGTTCGAGGTGCCGATTCGAGACGTGCATCAGCACCGCGCCCTGCGGCGCCAGCTTGTCCTTGTAGATCTTCATCGCCTCCTGGGTGGCGAGGTGGATCGGGATCGCGTCCGACGAATAGGCATCGACGATGATCAGGTCGTAGATTCCGTCGGGCTCGCGCGCGAAGGTGAGCCGCGCGTCGCCCAGGACCGGCTTCAAGTCCGGTTCGCAATTCTTGATGAAGGTAAAGTATTTCGGGTCGCGCGCGGTATCGATCATCGACTGATCGATCTCGAAAAATTTCCAGTTCTCGCCCGGTGCGGAGGCGCAGGTCAGCGACCCCGCGCCAAGGCCGATCACGGCGACCCGGATCGGGCCGCCCTTGCGCTGGCGTATGGCCGTGATCGCCTGACCGATGCCGCCATCCTTGTGGTAGTAGGAAATCGGCTCTGGCCGGCCGGTAACCGGCGTACCGTTGTTGTTCTGGAATTTCTCGGCGCCGTGAATTGTGGTTCCGTGCATCAGCACGTGATACTGGCCGCGCGGCGTCACCACGATCTTGTGGACGCCGAAGAAACTGCGCACGGTTTCGACTCGCCCCTTGTCCGACGGATAGGCGCGGACGAGCACCATCGCCACCGCGACGGTTGCGAAAATCTTCCAGCGGTTCGCGTTCAAGCCGAGTGCGAGCAAGGCCGACAGCACGCCGATGGCACTGATTACCCAGACCCGTTTCTCAGCGAGCCAGTTCGTGACCGTGCTGCCGGACCAGACCGGGGCGATCAACGCCACCGCGATCACGGCGAGCAACGGCCAATACCATCGGCTCCAGCGCGGCAGGCGCTCATGGCCGCCGGGTGGGCGGCACAAGGCGGCCATCGCCAGCAGGATCGGATATTCCGCGATCCATGAGAACGTAAACGGCGCAATCAACCCGGAGAACAGTCCACCGACCATGCCGCCGAACGACAGCGCGACATAAAAGCCGGTGAGATATTTCGCGGCCGGCCGGGTGCGCGACAACTCGCCATGGCAGGCCATGGCGATGATGAAGAAACACAAGAGATGCCCACCCAGCGTCAGCAGCAAATTCTGTTCGCCGCCGACCGCGAGCAGCACCACCACGCCCGCGATCGCCAGCGGCTGCAGCATCAGCATCCAGCTGTGCGGCAGCAGCGGGCGCGACTGGAACACCAGCACCCAGGTCAGGAGATACAGCGACAGCGGCAGCACCCACAGCAGCGGCGCCGCGGCAATATCGGTGGAGATGTGCGCGGTCACCGCGATCAGCAGACCCGACGGCACCGCGGCGAGGAAAATCCAGCGCGCGCGCAACATCCACGTGGGCGCCGGCGCATCGCTGGCTTCGACGAGCGTATCCACCGCCGCTGAGACCGGCGCGCGCAGCAGCATCACACCGCAGGTCGCGATCAGAACGATCAGCAAGCCATATCCGCCGGTCCAGATCAGGTTCTGGGTGCGCAGCGTGAACATCGGCTCCAGCAGTACCGGATAGGACAACAGCGCCAGGAAACTGCCGATATTCGACGAGGCGTAGAGGAAGTAAGGGTCGGGGCCATCGGGATGGCCGGTGCGGACAAACCACGCCTGCAGCAGCGGGTTGTTGGCCGCCAGCGCGAAGAACGGCAGCCCGATCGAGACCGCGAACAGGCCGAGCAGCCAGACCGCGTAACCGCTCGACGGCGGATCGCCCCACCCGCCCGCAATCGCCAGCGGCAACGTCGCCATCGCGACCACCAGCAAAGCCAGATGTATCGCCACCGGAACCAGGCGGTTGCGGATCTGCATTAAATAATGCGCATAGGCATAGCCGCCGAGCAGCAGCGACTGGAAGAACACCATCGCCACCGACCACACCGCGGGCGAGCCCCCGAGCCGCGGCAGCACCATCTTGGTGAACAAGGGCTGCACCGAGAACAACAGCAGCGCGCTGACGAAAATGGCTGACGTATAGACGATCAATACGCTGCGGTTACGGGATGCCGAAGGCTGGCCGGCGGCGGCGGAGATATCGAGTGGCGTCATGAACGCTCCGGCGTGAGCCCGGCTGACGCCGGTGGCGGAACTGGCGGGGCCGCCGAGGCGGCAATGGACCATATCGTCCGCCACCGGGCAATGCGAACGAACCACGGGGATGATCACTTAACGCTGGGCGCGCATCGTCGTGTTCGGTAGAAATATCGGAACCGTTACTTCGCGCTTTGAAAGCGTTGTGACGGATAGGCCAATTTCAACGTCGTCCCCGCGAAGGCGGGGACCCATACGCCGTGGCGCCGATGATCCGGAAAACGTCAGTGAGCTTGGAAATGCTGGAGCGTTTCGTCGCAGCCATCGCCGCCAGGGGTTATGGGTCCCGGCGTTCGCCGGGACGACCCGTTGAAAATTCAGCCGGACCTGCTCTTCCAAATCGCCTTCAGACATGAAGCGGACATGACAGAGACCGACGTTATCATCATCGGTGCGGGGCATAACGGCCTCACTTGCGCCGCCTATCTGGCGATGGCAGGCCTGCGCGTGAAGATGATCGAGCGGCGCCCGGTGGTGGGCGGCGCCGCGGTAACCGAGGAATTCCATCCGGGGTTTCGCAATTCGGTGGCGGCCTACACCGTCAGCCTGCTCAACCCCCAGATCATTGCGGACCTGAAACTCGGCGATCACGGGCTGCGGATCGTCGAACGCCGCGCGCAGAATTTCCTGCCCGCACCCGACGGCAGCTATCTGCTCACCGGCGAGGGCCGCACGCAGGCGTCGGTTGCCAAGCTCAGTGCGCGCGACGCGGGACAGATCGACGCCTTTACACAAGAGCTTGAATCCATCGCCGACGTGTTGCGGGCGCTGGTGCTGCGCGCACCGCCCAACCTCGTCGAGAGCTTTGGCGTCGGCGCCGTCCGCGAAGCCTTCAACGCGCTCGGTGCCGCCAACGTGCTGCGACGGCTCACGCTGGAGCAGCAACGCAGCCTGCTCGATCTGTTCACCCGCTCGGCCGGCGAGATGCTGGACGAGCGGTTCGAGAGCGATCTGGTCAAGGCGCTTTACGGATTCGACGCCATCGTCGGCAATTACGCCAGCCCCTATGCCGCCGGCTCCGCCTACGTGATGCTGCATCACGCATTCGGCGAGGTGAACGGCAAGAAAGGCGTCTGGGGCCACGCCATCGGCGGCATGGGCGCGATCACGCAGGCGATGGCGCGCGCGGCTGGCGGGCATGGCGTCGAGATCACGCTGGATGCCGGTGTGCGCGAGGTGCTCGTCGAAGGTGACCGCGTCGTGGGCGTGATGCTCGACAACGGCGAGACGGTCAGAGCCAAATACGTCGCCTCCGGGGTAAATCCGAAACTGCTGTACACGCGGCTATTGCCGGCGGACGCATTGCCGCCGGCTTTTCTCCAGCGCATGCGGCGCTGGCGGAATGCCTCCGGCACCTTCCGGATCAACGTCGCGCTCAGCGCCCTGCCCTCGTTCACGGCATTGCCGGGCGCCGGCGATCACCTCAGCGCCGGCATCATCATCGCCCCGAGCCTGGGCTACATGGATCGCGCCTGGCAGGACGCGCGCGAATACGGCTGGAGCCGCCAGCCCGTGGTCGAGGTGCTGATCCCCTCGACGCTGGACGACACGCTGGCGCCACCGGGCCAGCATGTCGCCAGCCTGTTCTGCCAGCATGTTGCGCCGGAACTGCCTGAAGGCCGGTCATGGGATGATCATCGCGAGCAAGTCGCCAATCTCATGATCGCGACCGTGGACCAATACGCGCCGGGCTTTGCGGCCAGCGTGATCGGGCGACAGATGTTGTCGCCGCTCGATCTGGAGCGTCAGTTCGGGCTTCTAGGCGGGGATATTTTCCACGGCGCGCTGACGCTGAACCAACTGTTCTCGGCGCGGCCGATGCTCGGGCACGCCGATTACCGCGGGCCGCTCAAAGGGCTCTATCATTGCGGCTCCGGCGCCCATCCCGGTGGTGGCGTCACCGGCGCGCCCGGCCACAACGCGGCGCGAGTGATCCTTGGCGATCATCGCTCCCTGTTCAAGTGAACCTGCGCGCAACGTCAGTCCAGTTCAAACGCTTCCTTGTAGTCGAGCTTCAAGGCCGGGTTCTGCTCTTCCTTGCGCAGCAGGCAGTTGCCGATCGCCAACACCTCGATATCACTGCCCATGAAACATCGGAACGCATCTTCCGGCGTGCCGACAATCGGCTCGCCGCGGACATTGAAACTGGTGTTGACCAGCACCGGACACCCGGTCCGCTGCTTGAACGCAGCCAGCAGCGCATGAAAGCGCGGATTGGTATCGGCATGAACGGTCTGGATGCGCGCGGAATAATCGACATGCGTGACCGCGGGAATATCCGAGCGGCTGACATTCAGCTTGTCGATTCCAAACAGCGCCTGCTGCTCTGACGTCATGGCGCGACGCCTGCGCTCGACAATGTCGGCGACCAGCAGCATATAGGGGCTGTCTTCGGCCAGATCGAACCAGTCGGCGACGTCTTCGCGCAGCACGGCCGGCGCGAAGGGCCGGAAGCTCTCGCGGTACTTGACGCGAAGGTTGAGCGACTTCTGCATCGTCGCCGACCGGGGATCGCCCAGGATCGAGCGGGCGCCCAGCGCCCGAGGACCGAACTCCATCCGTCCCTGAAACCACCCGATCGCTTTCTCTTCGACAAGCGCCTCGACCGTGTCGGAAATCAGATCCTCATCGCTGAGCACGGAAAACCGCGCTCCGGCGCTCTTGAGACGGGCCTCGATGTCGCTCTGTGCAAAGGCCGGCCCGAGATAAGCGCCCGACATGGCGTCGGCAGCGCCGTTCAGCTGCCGCGGCGCACCGTTGAATTGATAATGCGCCGCCAGCGCCGCCCCGACCGCGCCGCCGGCGTCACCGGCAGCGGGTTGAATCCAGATATTCTTGAAGCTGCCATCCCGAAGGATTTTGCCGTTGGCGACGCAGTTCAGCGCGACGCCGCCCGCAAGACAAAGGTTGGCCGAACCGGTTTGCTTCGCGACATGGCGCGACAATCGCAGAACGATCTCTTCGGTCGCCTTCTGGATCGATGCCGCCAGATCCATGTGATGCTGGTTGAGCCGTTGCTCCGGTTGCCGCGGCGCGCCTCCAAACAGCTCGTGGAAGCGTTCGGTCGTCATCGTCAGGCCAGTGCAATAATTGAAATAGCTGAGGTCGAGCCGGTACGATCCGTCGGCTTTCAGATCGACCAGATGCTCAAAGATCTTGTCGACGTATTTGGGCTCGCCATACGGCGCGAGGCCCATGACCTTGTATTCGCCGGAGTTGACCTTGAAGCCGGTATAAAAGGTGAAAGCGGAATACAGCAGGCCGATCGAGTGCGGAAAATTGATCTCCCGCGTGATGTCCAGTTTGTTGCCCTGGCCGAAACCGGACGAGGTCGTGGTCCATTCGCCGACCCCGTCGAGCGTCAGAACGGCGGCTTCCTGAAACGGAGACGCAAAGAAGGCCGACGCTGCATGGCTCTGGTGATGGTCGGTGAAGAGCAGCCGCGCCTCCCAATCGATATCGGGATCGATTTCCTTCAGGCTCTGCCGCAGCAAACGTTTCTGAAACAGCTTTTCCTTCAGCCACAGCGGTATCGCCAACCGGAAGGATTGGTAACCGCTCGGCGCATAGGCCAGATAGGTCTCGAGCAGCCTTTCAAACTTGATGAACGGCTTCTCGTAGAACACGACATGGTCGAGGTCGGCGGCCGCAATGCCGGCCTGCTCGAGGCAGTAGCGAACCGACAAGACCGGAAAACGCGGATCGTGCTTCTTGCGCGTGAAGCGCTCCTCCTGCGCAGCCGCGACGACGTTTCCGTCCACGACCAATGCCGCAGCGCTGTCGTGATAGAATGCCGAAATGCCGAGGATGCGCGACGGCATTAAAACAGCGTGTAGATAAAGGGCGCGACCACCGATCCCTTGGTCAACACCAGGAGTCCGCCGAGGAAGAACATCACGACGAAGACCGGCGCCAGCCAGTATTTCTTTCGTACGCGCAGAAACGAAACGAATTCACGCAGGAAGGACATCAGGGACCTCAGAATTGTTGGCGCATGGCTTCGGATTGCGGCCGCTCATCGGATCGCGGCAGCCAGTAGCTGTCCGCCGCCTTGTCCAGCCTGAGGCGCAACGGGTCCTTGCCGAAAGCGCGCATCAATAGGCCGATCGGAAGGATGGTGCCGAAAAACAGGACGGCCATGATGATGGGATTGACGATCCGGTGCAGCAGCAGGCCGAGTTTGAGCCAGAGGGCGTTAGGCGCGGACAGCAAGGCAGGCCGCAGCAAGCCGGACCCGATCAGCGCGATCGCCAGCACGCCCCAGATGATCCCCCAGTCCGATCGCTCGATCAGTTTGAGGATAGCGATGAGCGCGAGGATGATGCCGAGCGTCAGCCCGAACTTCCGGTCGCTTGGACCGGCGGTCTGATCTTCTCGCTTCAGATCCTCATGCAGCGTTCCAGTTGCCACAAATTCCTCCGGTCGCTTTGTGTGACGTTCAGGCGACGTCGCGTTTCGTTTACTCTACACGGGCAGCCGGGACCGACGCCAGCGGGGCCTTGCCGGCCGGAACAAGATCATTGTTGCTCAGAAGATCAAACAGCCGATCGGCCACAAGTTTCTGACCTTCCGGCGTCCAGTGCGCGCCGGAAGGGCCGGGATAAGCGGCGGCGCCATCGAACGAGACGAATGGAATCTGCTCGGCCGCCAGATATTGCATCAGTTGGTCGTCACGAAGCTGCAGCCCGACGAGCAGCTTCGCGCCATGGGCCTCGACGAAGTCGCGGATCTTGCCGACCAGCCGCTCGGACGGGTCGGGCACATCGATCGCCGGGTGCAGGAGGTCGACGTAATTATACGCGACGACCCGGGCCAGCAGCGAATGCCGTACCAGCCAATTCTCGTTCACATAGACCTGACGCGATTTGGGAACGGGTTGGCCATGCAACAGCAGCGTGCCGTCGGCCGCCGTCGCGAAGTAAGGCTTCTGGTAGCTCTCGTAACGAACGCTGGTGCTGTTATCCAGCCGGTCGTTCCCGGTGCAGAATATTAGCACGACGACCCGCGGCGCGATCTTGGGCCAGAGCCGCTGCAGCAGCAGATATTCCTGATCCGTGCCATAGCCGGACACGCCGGCATTGACGAGGTTGTAGCCGGGCATGCGGCTTCGCAGCAGGTCGGTGAAGCGCTCATCGGCTTCGGAATCGAGACCCCAGACAAAGGAGTCACCGATGAACATCATCGTCGGCCGCGCGTCGCGCACAAATTCGATGTCGCGAAGCCCGAGGCTGTTGTGCTGCGCGTGGATGGTCCGGGCATTGGTGATGATTGCGCTCGAATTGGGTACCGGCGCCCAGCCCAGTTCGGCATCATATTGGTACGTCAGCGAGCGCTCGCTCGAACTGTCCCGCAACATCCGCAGGTTGGCGACGCGGAGCATGCCCTCCAACACCGCCAGCGTGGCGAGCGTGATCAGCGCCGAGATGCAGGCCGAGCGCACGGCCTGGGAGACCTGCCCACGCGTGATGGAACTCATGGCAGACCCGCCCCACTACCCGTCATACACGTCGCCCCCCGCCGACCGGCCCGCCTTAAACGGCCGACACCGAACAATCAAGTTGGCCGCGGCTACCGAACCACCATCGGTCGGCCGGGACGAGTTCCGCTTGCGGGAACGATCTGTGCCGGCGTGGCGAGGTAGACAAACCGGTGGACAAGCCGGTGGATGGGCTGTGGAAAACCGGTGGATAAGTTGGGGACAGCCCGGACGAAAGCCGGTGCATTTGCTGTGTAAAGCTGTGGGCGAAGCAGGCGAATAATCGTGGGGAAAAGCGGTGGACGTTTTCGGTTGCCGGGCCTTACGGCTTCTTCTTGACGATTTGAAAGCCGTTGGCCGCCAACTCCGACAGTATGGCTTTGGTGATATGCGCGCTTTGCTCTGGCGATATCCAACCGTAATCCAGGTGCGGACCACCGTCGCCCTGCGGATATTTGACAAAAGCCGTATGAATGGCGTTCGCAATGATGGGTTCTGCCGATGGAGCCGACATTTTGCCTCCTGCGCCGCCCCCAGACCGTCCCACAGCTTGCAGCAGCCGTGCCCGTCCGTAAACCCGGTATGTTTCGGTGGGAAAGGCTGTGAACAACACGTGATGTTCCCGAATCCAAACTGGTCGGATCTTAGCTACGCATCAGAAATCGGTCGAAAGGCTGAGGGCGCGCCATTCGCGGTCGGCTTCCATCCTTGCCAGATCGGCCTGTTCGACGAAGCGCACGGCGTCGCTGCCGAGCAGCAGGCGCAGCGGCGGCTCGTCGAGGCCGGCAACATGAAGGACCGCAGCCGCCGCCTTGGCGGGATCGCCGGGCTGCTTGCCGTCGTATTGGCGTTGAAAGCGCGCGGTGGCGCCGACCGTCGCATCGTAGGCGGAACGCCCCTGCCGGATCACGCTTGACGCCCCGGCAAAGTCGGTTCGGAAGCCGCCGGGCTCGATGATCGTGACCATGATGCCGAACGGCCCGACCTCCTTGGCAAGGACTTCGGAGAAACCCTCGACGCCCCATTTGGCCGCGGAATAGGGCGCGCGACCGAGCGCGCCGATGCGCCCGCCGACAGAGGAGAATTGGATGATGTGCCCGGCTTGCTGCTCGCGCATCCACGGGATCACGGCCTTGGTCATGATGATTGTGCCAAACAGATTGGTCTCGATCTGCTCGCGGAATTCGGCCATGCTGGTGTCCTCGATGGCGTTGACGTTGCCATAGCCGGCATTGTTGACGAGAACATCGAGCCTGCCGAACGTTTCAATCGTTGCCCGGACGGCGCGTTCCGCTGCAGTTTCATCGGTGACGTCGAGCGGAAGCGTCCGAACCAGATCGCCATAGCGCCCGGCCAGATCCGCCAACCGGGCCGGATTGCGTGCGGTCGCCACCAGCCTATCGCCAGTTGCCAGAACCGCTTCGGCAAGCGCGCGGCCGAGGCCACGCGAACTGCCGGTGATCAGCCAGACTTTTGACATCGGATTATCTTTCGAAGGAATTGTCAGTTTCGGAAGGGCCGTCAGTTGACGGAGCGGATGGCGACACCACCGACGCGAAGGATCGCTCCGCGCACCATGCCGCCTTCAGCCCGGATCGCCGCCGCCATCTCACCTGGCCGATCCACATGCCGTCCGTGGACCACGACGGCTCCGCCCTCGGCGGCCAGAGGGAGCGCAATCGCGCCGTGCCGGTCGGAACTCGATTCCGTCATGAGCGCCCGCTGGTTCAACATCCGCAAATCCACCACGCCAATCCCTTTGTCTTTGGTGATGGAGAACAGATAGAACGCTGATATTGACCGGATAAGTGATATAATCCGACATGAGATATCAGGAAAACCAGCATAATGCATCGAAGCGGGCTTATCGAACTGGAGGCTGTCGTCGCGGTCGCGAAGCTTCGGAATTTTCGCGCTGCTGCGACCGAACTCGGCATGTCGTCCACCGCCATCAGCAGCGCGGTGGCCGGGCTCGAGGCGCGGCTCGGCGTGCGGCTGTTCAACCGCACCACGCGGAGCGTTTCGCTTTCATCGGCAGGCGAGGAATTCGTCGCGCAGGTCGCGCCGGCCCTCTCCAACATTCTGAGCGCGATTGAATCGGCGAACAGCCATAGCGCCAAGCCGACCGGGACCTTGCGCATCAACAGTTCGGTCACCGCCGCCCGTCAAATCCTGTCGCCGATTGTGCTGGAATATCTTCGCCGCTATCCCGAGATGAAGGTCGACCTGGTGACCGAGGCGCGCCTCGTCGACATCGTGCTGGACGGCTTCGACGTCGGCATCCGCCTGGCGGAATCAGTCCCGCGCGACATGATTGCCGTCCCGCTGGGATCGCCGCTCAGCTTTTCGGTGGTCGGTTCGCCGGCCTATTTCGCGGACCGGCCCGTTCCCTTAACGCCGGGTGATCTCATGGCCCACCGCTGCATCCGGGCGCGGTGGCCGAGCGGTGGGATCTACCAATGGGAGTTCGTGCGCCGGGGAGAAACGCTGAGCCTCGACGTCCCGGGCGCGCTGACACTCGATGAGCCGACACTGATGCTGGAGGCTGCCATCGGGGGGGCGGGTCTCGCCTACCTTTCCGATGCGGCGGTCGAAATGGCTGTTGCCGATGGCCGCCTGCTGCGCGTGCTGCAAGACTGGATGCCGGCGTGCTCCCGTCTCAGCCTCTATTATCCCGGCCATCGCCATGTGCCTGCCGCCCTGCGCGCATTCATCGAAACGATCCGGCAAACCAGACCTGATGGCGCGTAGTACCCGTCCTCATTGGTCGGTATGGGCGGCAGCAGCGCCTTCAGTTCTCAAGCCGGATTATTCTCGAATTTAGACACGGCCGGACAGGCGTTGTATCAGTTCGCCCTCGTCACCTTTCGTCCCCGGATCGTCAATGTCTTCCAGCCTCACCCCCGCTACCTACCGCGCCACTTTCGCGATCGGCGGCGAAAGTGCCGCCAAGCGTGTCGTCGATCTCCTCACCGAAGTGTTCTTTGAGGGCCAGGCCGCGATCGCCGCGTTCGAGCGCCCCGACGGGCGATGGGACGTCACCGCGCATTTCGCCGAACAACCTGAGCAGGCGCTGGTCCGCGAACTCGTGGCGACTGTCGCCGGCCATGAGGTGGCGCAGAGCATCGTTTTCGACATGGTGGATGCCAAGGACTGGGTCAAAGCCAGCCTCGAAGACCTCGTGCCCGTCCCCGCCGGACGCTTCATCGTGCACGGCAGCCACGATCGTTCGCGCGTGCCGGCCAACAAGCTCGGCATCGAGATCGAAGCGGCGCTGGCGTTCGGCACCGGCCATCACGGCACCACGCGCGGCTGCCTGCTGCTGCTCGATCGGGTGTTGAAAGCCTATTATCCGCGGCGGGTGCTCGACGTCGGCACCGGCACCGGCGTGCTCGCCATCGCGGCGGCGAAAGCGCTGCATCGCGCGGTGCTGGCGAGCGACATCGATCCGGATTCGGTACGGGTCGCGCGCGAGAACGCCCGGCTCAACGAAACCGGCCATCTGGTGCAAACCATCTGCGCCACCGGTTTCTCGGCGCCGCAATTCGCGCAGCGCGGGCCGTTCGATCTGGTGCTTGCCAATATCCTCGCCAATCCGCTGCGGCAGATGGCGACGTCGATGGCGCAACACCTCGCCCCCTCGGCGCTGGTGATCCTGTCAGGCTTGCTGACGCCCCAGGCCGCCGGCGTGATCGCGGCCTATCGCGCGCGCGGCGTAGTGCCGCTGCAGCACATCAGGATCGACGGCTGGAGCAGTCTGTTGCTGCAAAACGCGGGACAGAGCGCCGTCGGACGGCGAAGTTAATCCTGCTACTTCGGCACCCGACGGGCGACCGCGCCCTTCTCTGCGCGCAACGTGCGCTGGACGCGCGCTTCGACGAAACGATCCAGGATCTGGACGATGACTCCGCGCTGCTTTTTAACGATGGGCGGAAGCGGGCCGCGACGGACCGGCGGTGATATCTTCTCAAACGTAAAAGACGGCATGATGCATCCCCTCGTCGATGAGTTGAAACACTGCTGGAATTCCCTCACATAGAGTTAGACGTCTCAGGTGTAGCGGCGGTCATTCCATCTGAATTAGCATTGATGGAGAAATTCAAGCATAACTCGTGCCAAATTGCGGCATCTTCGCCGCATTGCGGACGTTATCCTCCCGATTCCGGAGCAGCCGATGTTCGAAGCCCATTTCCAGACATTCGAAGAGCCTGAAGGCGGCGTCGCGCTGACGGCACGGCTGGCGGCCTTTCGCGAGGAATTGGCGCGGCGCAAGCTGACCGGATTCGTGATTCCCCGCGCCGATCAGCAGCAAAATGAATATGTCCCCGCATCCGAAGAGCGGCTGGCCTGGCTGACCGGGTTCACCGGGTCGGCCGGCCTCGCCATTGTGCTCGTCCAGGAGGCCGCGGTGTTCGTCGATGGCCGCTATACGCTGCAGGCGGCAAAGCAGGTCGATGCCAAGGCCTGGCAGGTCGAACCGCTGGTGGATCCTCCCCCGGAAAGCTGGCTGACAGCCCATCTCGCAGCCGGCGACCGCCTCGGATTTGATCCCTGGCTGCATACGACCGCGGCAGCCGAGCGGCTGGCGGCGGCCTGCGCCAAGGCCGGCGCGGAACTGGTCGCGGTCGAGACCAACCCGGTTGATTCGGTCTGGACCGAGCGCCCGGCGCCGCCGCTCGGTCCGGTTGCCGTTCACGGCATCCAGTTTGCGGGCGAAGCCGAGAGCGACAAGCTCACCCGGATCCGCCTCGAGATCGGCAGGCTCGGCACCGACGCGCTGGTGCTGTCGGATTCGCATGCCGTGGCGTGGACCTTCAACATCCGCGGCGCCGACGTCTCGCATACGCCGCTGCCGCTATCCTATGCGCTGGTGCCGAAGCAGGGCCGGCCGATGATTTTCATCGATCATCGCAAACTGTCGAACAGCGTGCGTGACCATCTCGAGCGGTCCGCCGATGTCGTCGAGCCGGAGGCGCTGACGGCCGAACTCATCGCGATGGCGCAACGCGGCGCCTCGATCGCGCTCGACGGCGCCACCGCGGCCGACGCGTTGAGCCGCCTGATTGCGGGCGCCGGCGGCAAGGCGGTGCGCGGCAGCGATCCGGTCAGTCTGCTCAAGGCCGTCAAGAACCTGACCGAGGTCGAGGGGACGCGGACCGCGCATCGGCGCGACGCGGTGGCATTGGCACGGTTCCTGGCCTGGCTCGATCGTGAAGCCCCGGCAGGCAACCTGACCGAGATCGATGCCGTCGAGGCGCTGGAGACGTTCCGCCGCGAGACCGGCGCGCTGAAGGACGTGTCGTTTCCGACCATCGCCGGCACCGGACCGAATGGCGCGATCGTGCATTACCGCGTCACCCGCATGAGCAATCGGCAGATTTCGCCCGGCGATCTCCTGCTGATCGATTCCGGCGCGCAATATCAGGACGGCACCACCGACGTCACCCGCACGGTTGCGATCGGCGTGCCGACCGACGAGATGCGCGACCGCTTTACCCGCGTGCTGCGGGGCCATATCGCGATCGCACGCGCGGTGTTTCCCGACGGCACCACCGGCGCGCAGATCGATGCGCTGGCGCGGCAATTCCTGTGGCAGGCCGGCATCGACTTCGAACACGGCACCGGCCACGGCGTCGGCAGCTACCTGTCGGTGCATGAGGGACCGGCACGCATTTCCAAGCTCGGCACCGCGCCGCTCCGGCGCGGCATGATCCTGTCCAACGAGCCCGGCTATTACAAAGCCGGCGCGTTCGGAATCCGGATCGAAAATCTCGAACTGGTCGTCGGCGTCGAGGTCGCAGGCGCCGAGAAGCCGATGAACGCGTTCGAGACCCTGACGCTGGCGCCGATCGACCGCCGCCTGATCGATGTGAACATGCTCCGCGCCGATGAGATCGCCTGGCTCAACGACTATCACGCCCAGGTGCGCCGCGAGGTTCGTCCCGCCCTGGATCAGGCCACCGCGGCATGGCTGGACGCGGCGACGGCCGCGCTGGGGCGTTAATCGTCATTCCGGGGCGCGTCAAAGACGCGCAACTACGAAGTGCCCCTTGCACATCGGAGAATCTTCGAAATTCCGGGTTCGATGCTTCGCATCACCCCGGAATGACGGTTGCATCCACCGCACCTCGAAAAGCGAATGGCGGCATTCCGAAACATGCGTATTCGCCGCGCCAGTTAGCTCTACAGTCTTTTCCTGAACAATCGGATTTAACTCACATGCACGGCGTGATGGGCAAGCCGCCCGGCGCGGCAACAGGCAAGGCTGCAATCGCGACATCCCGGGTCACGCTGTTGCTGCTGGTCGCGATGACCGGCGTCGCGCCGATTTCGCTGTACATGCTGGTGCCGGCGCTACCCGAACTCGCCAGCGTGTTCGGGCGCGACATCTCGGTCGCGCAGATGACGGTGTCGCTGTACATGGTGGGCATCGCCTGCTCGCAATTCGTCATGGGCCCCCTGTCGGACCGGTTCGGACGCCGCCCGGTGCTGCTGGCGGGGCTTGGCCTGATGGTGCTGGCGAGCGTGGGGTGCATTTTCGCCGAGACGCTCCCGCAACTGATCGCCGCGCGTTTCCTGCAGGCGCTGGGCGGAGCGAGCGGCATGGTGGTGAGCCGCGCCATCATCCGCGACCTCTACAGCCGGGACCGCGTCGCCGCCATGATCAGCCTGGTGATCGCGGTGATGATGATCGCGCAAATGCTGAGTCCGTTGACCGGCGGGCTTCTGGAAACCGCGTTGGGCTGGCGCTCGATCTTCTATCTCATCACCGCTGTATCCCTGGCCATCACGGTCGCGATCGCGCTGGCGCTGCCGGAGACAAGACGGCAACGTACGGCCGACGGCGGCTTCCGCGGCGACGTCGGCACCCTGATCACCAGCCGCGCCTTCATCGGCTATGCATTGTGCCAGGTGCTGGCCTCGCAAATCATCTTCGCGTTCGCCGGCGGCGGGCCTTACATCGTGGTGACGCAGATGGGCCGAACCAGCGCCGAATACGGCGCGTGGTTTGCGACCACCGCGTTCGCCTATCTGATCGGCAACCTGTTCTGCGTGCGCTTCGCGCCGCGGCACTCGCTGCAGCGGCTGATCTGGTTCGGCCTCGCCTTGCAGCTTGCGGGCAGCCTTTTGAATCTGGCGTGGAGCGCGATCGGCCTCAATCAAGCGCCGGCTTGGCTGTTCGGCACGCAGATGATCGTGATGTTCGCCAATGCGTTCGTGATGTCCAATTCGGCCGCCGGTGCCCTTAGCGTGCGTCCCGAAGCCGCCGGCACAGCGTCCGGCGCGATGGGATTTTTGCAGATGGGAATCGGATCGCTGGTTTCGCAATCCGGCGCCTATCTCGGCGGCCACTCCACGACGACGCTGCCGCTCACGGCGGCCGTCCTGGTGTTATCGATCGCCTGCGCCTCGACCATGGTGTTCATCGTTCCGCGGCGGACACTGATGGTCAGCGAAAAACTGATCGAGCAGGCGGAGGAAGAAACGGGGTTGGTGTAGGCATCCGCGCCTGAGACGATCGATCGGTGGCTTATCTAAAATTCGTCATGCCCGGGCTTGTCCCGGGCATCCACGCCTTACCAGCATGGCTGGCAAGAAAGACGTAGATGGCCGGGTCAAGCCCGGCCATGACGAAAAAACAAACGATGCATTCTCGATTTTTTCTCACTCGCCGATCAGCTTCAGCCACTCGTCCTCGGTCAGCACCGCGACGCCATGCTTCTTGGCTTCCGCCAGTTTCGATCCGGCGCCGGGACCGGCAACGACGTAATCGGTCTTCTTCGACACCGAGCCCGCGGCCTTGGCGCCCAGCCGCTCGGCGGTGGCCTTGGCCTCGTCGCGCGTCATCTTTTCCAGCGATCCGGTGAAGACCACGGTCTTGCCGGCGACGGCCGAATTGCTTTTCGGCTTCTCGGCATCGAGGATGGTGATTTCATTGGTGAGCCGCTCGACGATGCCGCGATTGTGGCTCTCGTTGAAATAGGCCTTGATGCTGGCGATCACGGTGTCGCCGATCTGGTCGAGCGCATCCATCTCGGCGATGGTCTCCTCATCGCCCTTGGCGACCTGCAGGCAGGCGTCGTGAAACGCGGTCCAGGACCCATAGCCGCGCGCCAGCGCCAGCGCTGTGGTTTCGCCGACATGACGCATCCCGAGCGCGTAGATGAAGCGCTCCAGCGAGATGTTGCGCCTCTCTTCGATCGCCGCGAACAAATTCCGCACCGAGGTTTCGCCGTAGCCCTCGATCGCTTCGAGCTTGAGCTTGTTGTTGCGTTTCGGCAGCGTGAAAATATCCGCCGGCTCCCTCACCCAATCCTTGTCGAAAAAGAACTGGATCTGCTTCTCGCCGAGCCCGTCGATGTCGAACGCGCGGCGCGAGACGAACAGCCGGAGATGCTCGACCTTCTGGAACGGACAGGCAAACTCGCCGGTGCAACGGGCACGCGCGCCCTCCTCGCCGGTCGCCGTTTCCTCGCGCACCACGTCGGTGTGCAGCGGACAAGGGCACTTTTTCGGGAAATGAAACTCTTTGGCGTTCTTCGGCCGCTTGTCGATGATGACATCGACCACCTGCGGTATCACGTCGCCGGCGCGCTGGATGATAACGGTGTCGCCGATCCTGATGTCGCGCCCCTCGCGCAGCGGCTCGCCGTCGCCGCCGATACCCTTGATGTAATCCTCGTTGTGCAGCGAGACGTTTTGCACGATGACGCCGCCGACACCGACCGGCTCGAGCTTGCCTACCGGCGTGAACGAGCCGGTACGCCCGACCTGGATTTCGATATCCCTGAGCACGGTCATGGCGCGCTCAGCGGGAAACTTGTGCGCGATCGCCCAGCGCGGCGTGCGCGACACGAAGCCGAGCCGCTCCTGCCAGTCGATCCGGTCGACCTTGTAGACCACGCCGTCGATGTCGTAGTCGAGTGCGGCGCGCTGCTCCTCGATCTTGCGATGAAACGCGATCAGTTCTTCGACCGAGTGACAGAGTTTGGTCAGCGGATTGGTCTTGAAGCCGCAGCGCTCGAACCAGCCGATCATGCCGGACTGGGTGTTCGCGGGCATCGCGCTCATCTCGCCCCAGGCATAGGCAAAAAAGCCGAGCGGGCGTGAGGCGGTGATCGAGGGATCTTTCTGACGCAATGAACCTGCCGCCGAATTGCGCGGATTGGCGAAGATGGTGTCATCGGCGGCCTTCTGCCGTTCGTTGAGCGCGAGGAAGGCCTTCTTGGTCATGTAGACCTCGCCGCGCACCTCGCAGATGTCGGGGATGTTGCGGCCTTTCAGTTTCTGCGGCACGTCTTCAAGCGTGCGGATATTGGCGGTGACGTCTTCGCCCTCGGCGCCGTCGCCGCGGGTTGCGGCGGTGACGAGTTCGCCGTCCTGGTAACGCAGCGACATCGACAGCCCGTCGATTTTCGGCTCGGCACTGAACGTGATCTCGCCGCCGGCGAGCTTGAGAAACCGCTCGATCCGGCTGGCGAAGTCGACCACATCCTGCTCGGCAAAGGCGTTGTCGAGCGACAGCATCGGGATGGCGTGGCGGACTTTCTTGAACCGTCCGGACGGCGCGGCGCCGACCTTTTGCGACGGCGACTCGGAGGTCACGAACTCCGGAAACCGGGCCTCGATGGCATTGAAGCGCTGGCGCAACGCGTCGTATTCGGCGTCAGTGACGCTCGGCGCATCATCCTGATAGTAGCGCCGGTCGTGCCCCTCGAGTTCGAGCGCAAGCCGTGTCAGCTCAACTTTGGCCTGGGCCTTGGTCAGCTTGGCGACATCGGGGAGAGCGGGTTTTTTCGGCTTTGTGGTCATGCTGAAATATCTTACTCGTCATTCCGGGATGGTCCAAAGGACCAGACCCGGAATCTCGAGATTCCGGGTTCGTGCTTCGCACGCCCCGGAATGACGCTGTGGGGATCGAGGCTCATGACGTATTACATTTACATTCTAGCAAGCCGACGGGACGGACCAATCTATGTCGGCATAACCAATAATCTTGTGCGTCGCGTTTACGAACACCGCACAAAAGCCGTCCCGGGCTTTACCTCCAAATACAATATCACACGGCTCGTATGGTTCGAAATCTACGACGATCCAATTTCTGCGATCTCTCGTGAGAAAGAGCTCAAGAAATGGAAACGAAGTTGGAAGGTTCAATTGATCGAAGCGCAAAATCCGAAGTGGGATGACTTATACGATTCGATTTGCAACTGAGTTCGTCATTCCGGGATGGTCCGAAGGACCAGACCCGGAATCCCGAGATTCGAGGCTGGTGCGCTCGCCCCGAAATATTGCTGTGGCTTGAATCTCGGGATTCTCCGATGTGCAATTGCACATCGTAGTTCGCACTTCGTGCGCCCCGGAATGACTTCCTACGCCGTCGCAGCACGCAGTAGCCGTTCCGCCGCAGCCCTTGCCTCGGCGGTGATCTCGGCGCCGGCCAGCATGCGGGCGATTTCCTCGCGGCGGTGATCGGCGGCGAGCGCGTTGACGCGGGTGGCGACGCGCTTGCCCTTGTCGAGTGCATCCTTTGAAATCAGCAGATGCTGGTCGGCACGCGCGGCAACCTGCGGCGCGTGAGTCACCGCCATCACCTGCACCTTGCCGGCGAGCCGCGCCAGCCGGCCGCCGATCGCGTCCGCCACGGCGCCGCCGACTCCGGTGTCGATTTCATCGAATACCAGCGTCGGTGCCGACCCGCGATCGGACAGCACGACCTTCAGCGCCAGCAGGAACCGCGACAGTTCGCCGCCGGAGGCCACCTTCATCAGCGGACCGGCCTTGGTGCCGGGGTTGGTCTGCACCCAGAACTCGACGCGATCGAAGCCCTGCGGCCCCGGCGCGTTGGTGTCGAACTCAACCTGGGTCATGAATTTCGCGCGCTCGAGCTTCAGCGGCGCGAGCTCGGCATTGACGGCCTTGTTGAGTTTCTCCGCCGCCTTGGTGCGTGCGGCCGAAAGTTTCGTTGCCGCGGCACGGTAATGCTTGTCCGCTTCGGCCGCGGCGGCTTCGAGTTGCTTCAACTGGCCGGCGCCGGCGTCGATCAGCGCGACGTCGGCGGCAAACTTCGCCGCCAGCGCCGCAAGGCCATCGACCGGGGTTGCGTATTTGCGCGACGCCGCGCGCAGGCCGAACAGCCGTTCCTCGATGCGCTCGAGCTCCAGCGGGTCGAAGTCGGCCGCGATCAGCGCCGCGGTGAGGTGCTGATCGGCCTCCTCCAGCGCATTGATGGCGGCATCGATCGCCTTCACGGCCGGCTCGACCAGCGCGGGCGAATTCCCGGCGCGCCGTTCCAGCCGCCGCACCGCCGCCGCCAACGCTGAAACCGGCGACTGGTTGCCGCTCACGGCGTCCTGCGCCTCGCGCAAATCGGCCGCGATCTTCTCGCCCTGCATCATCGCGGTGCGGCGCTCGGCCAGCGCAGTCTCCTCGGCCTCCTTGGGCGCGAGCTTCTTCAATTCATCGGCGGCATGGCGGAAATAGTCGGCCTCGCGCGCGGCATGCTCCACCGCCGCGCGACGCTCCTCGAGCAACGTATTGGCCGCGCGTCGCGCGTCCCATAGCTTCTCCAGCGCCGCGACGTCCTTTTCGAGGCCCGCGAACGCGTCGAGCAACCGGCGATGGGTGGAGGCATCGACCAGCGCGCGCTCGTCATGCTGGCCGTGAATCTCGACCAGCGCGGCGCCGACCGCCTTCAGCGTCTGCACGCTGATCGCCTGGTCGTTGATGAAGGCGCGGGTGCGGCCGTCGGCAAGCTGGACCCGCCGCAGGATCATTTCGCCGGTGTCGTCGAGCCCGTTGTCGCTGAGGATGTCAGCAGCCGGATGGCCCTTCGGCACGTCGAAGACCGCCGTGACCTGCCCCTGCTCCACGCCGTGGCGAACCAGGCCCGCGTCGCCGCGGCCGCCGAGCGCCAGCGCGAACGCATCAAGCAAAATGGATTTGCCTGCGCCGGTTTCGCCGGTCAGCACCGCGAGGCCACGGGAAAACTCGATATCAAGGCGTTCGATCAGGACGATGTCACGGATCGACAGACGCGCCAGCATGCGGGAACAATTCCTAGCCGACTTTGATGCCCACTTTCTTGAAGGCCCGGCTGATCCAGGACCCCTGATTCTCGCTCGGCTCGAGACCCCCGGACTTTACAATATTATAGGCGTCCTTGTACCAGCGGCTGTCTGGAAAGTTGTGCCCAAGCACGGCGGCAGCGGTTTGCGCTTCGCCGACGATGCCGATCGCCATATAGGCCTCGGTGAGCCGCTCCAGCGCTTCCTCGACTTGCCGGGTGGTCTGGTACTGCGTCACCACGGTTTTGAAGCGGTTGATGGCGGCGGTGTAGTCCTTCTTCTCCATGTAGAAGCGGCCGATGTTCATTTCGCGGCCGGCTAGCTGGTCGCGCGCGCCTTCCAGCTTGGCCTTGGCGCTGACGGCATATTCCGATGTCGGATATTTGCGAATCACCTCTTCAAGCGCGGCGATGGCTTTCTCGGTGCGGCCCTGGTCGCGGGTGGTGTCCGGAATCTGGTCGTATTGCGATGCCGCGATCAGATATTGCGCGTAGGCGGCGTCGGGGCTGCCGGGATGCAGGGTGACGTAGCGGGTCGCTGCGCCGATGCAGCTGTCGTAGTCGGCTGCATTGTAAAAGGCATAAGCCGACATCAGGAGCGATTTGCGCGCCCAGTCGGAATAAGGATGCTGACGGTCGACCTCTTCGAATTTTTTCGACGCCGCCTTCGCATCCTTCTTTTCGTTCATCAGGTACAAGCCCTCATTGTAGAGCTTGTCCGCAGGCTCGTCGGTGAAGGTGTCGTCCTTGGCGGCAAACTTGTCCCACAGCGCGCCGGTGCCGCATCCGCTGAGCGGGACTGCAAGAACGGCGAGACTTCGCGGCCAGCCGCAATGGCCGCCCGAGCCGACGCAATTCCAAACGAGCGAAGGTGCGTAGCTTGAGCGTTATACGCCGTGCCGACATAGATTTAAGACCTGACGCTTGTGATGCGGTGCCCGCCACGGGCCATGACCCCCCGCTATAAACACAAAGATGATTTTGCCGGCGGCGCCATACCATGCAACCGCGAGCCTATGTAGCCGAAAAAGGTCCGATAACCAACCGGATACCTAGGCATTTCGCCGGGATTAAGGCGGCGCGCGCCGCTGCCGCTGATGGGGATATAGAGCCAAGCGCTGGTCGAACCGCGGCGCCTCCGGACGATTGCCAGAAATCGTCAAGGATGAAGCTCGGGAAGGCCATGAACGGCACGGCTTAAGGATATGCTGGAAAGACTTCGCTCAGGAGCTGTCCGGACGACGCTCAGGAGACGTCGGGTCCGTAGGCTGGGGCGACCATGCCGCCCACCATGCCGCTGCCGGCCTCGGCGTAACCGCGCGAGCGGCGCGCCGCGTCAGTCGATTCAATCACGCGCCAGGCGCTGCGATCGGCCAGCAGCGCCGTCAGCACCGCATGGTTGAGCTTGTGGCCGCCGCGAACCGAACGATAGGCGCCGAGCAGCGGCAGGCCCGCCAGCGCGAGATCGCCGACCACATCGAGCAACTTGTGGCGGGCGCATTCGTCGGAGTAGCGCAGCCCTTCGGTGTTCAGCAAACGAGTCTCGTCGAACACCACTGAGTTCTCGAACGACGCACCGAGCGCGAAACCCGCGCTCCAGAGCCGTGCAACGTCGTTCATGCAGCCGAAGGTGCGGGCGCGGGAAATCTCGCGACGGAACCGTTCGGGGCTGAGGTCGAGCGCATAACTCTGGCGGCCGATCGCAGGATTGGCGAAGTCGATTTCGACCTCGGCCCGGAACCCGGCCGCATAAGGCCGCAATTCACCAAAGGCCTCGCCGATCGTGACCTGTACCGGTTTCAGCACCTGGATGAAGCGGCGCGACGCGGATTGGGTGACGATGCCGGCCTGATCAATCGCGGCGACGAAGGCCGCGGCGCTGCCGTCCATGATTGGAACTTCCGGACCGTCGACTTCGATGATGGCGTTATCGACGCCCATGCCGCGCAGCGCTGCAAGCACATGCTCGGCGGTCGAAACCAGCGGACCATTGCGATCGCCCAGCACAGTGGCGAACTCGGTTGCGATGACCGATTGGGAAACCGCCTGAACTTCGCGATCGGAACCGTCCATACCACTACGGACAAAAATAAAACCCGTGTCTACCGGCGCGGGTCCGAGGGTCAGGCTGACGGGCAAACCGGAATGAACGCCGACACCAGTCACGGTGGCTTGCGCCCGAAGCGTTGTCTGCCGGCTAAACTTCATTCTGGAACCGCCCACTAATGACTTTACCTAAGACTGGGCGGCGCGATCGCGCCTGCCAACTCATCTTCGGTATCCCCAAGTCACGGCAGACCATAGTCATTGCCCCAATGAGCGCCAACTCACGCTTTTTTACGGATTGTTACCCAACCTCTGCCGCATTCACGCCAAAGCTTGACCTAATTCCGCACCGGTCCACGCCGGAAAATGGCCGACCATCTCATCTCGAAAATTGTAATTAATCGTTTAATTTCAGTCATTTACTAACAAAACTTTCGTGAAAACGAGAAAGGCCCCGGTCGATGTCGCCGGGGCCTTTTGGGTTGCGGGAGCTGTAACAAACCTCAGTTGGTTTGCCGGCGCAGGAACGCCGGGATATCCAGATGATCGTCACCCTGTGGCGCCGGCGCAACAGGTGCGGGGCGACCGTGAACGTCCAAACCCTGCGGCGCGGGCCGGCGAGCGTATTCAGATACCGGCTCGTGATTCGCCATTTGCTGGGCGACGGGACGCTGCGGCTTCCGTTCGGGCAGCGGCGGCATCGGCGCCATCGCCGGACCCGAGGCGCGGGCCGCGATCGGCGGTTCCGTCTCTTCGTCGCGGCGGCCGAGGCCGACATTGGCGAGACGCTGCAACAGCGACAGCCGGGTCTTTTGCGGATGCTCGTCGTCGACGTCGCCCCTGGCCTGCCGGATTTCGTTTTGCGCCGTCATCGGCAGATCCTCGAACTTCGGCATCCGCGGCGCGCGAGCCGGTGCGCGTTCGGCCGCTTGCGGGATGAAGTTCTCGGGAGTTGCAACTTCCCGCACCTCGACCTTGGTGACGTCATGGTCGGGGAACAGCGTCGGTTTCTGCGCGATGGGGCGAACCGTGACATCGCCATAGGAGGCGGGCTGCAGCGGCGCCTGAGCGGGCTGGCCGTTCTCCGGACCGACTGCCGCCGCAATGGCCGCGAGCGCCGCACGTTCGACGCCGGTCGGGCGTGGCTGCGCGGCATGCGCCGTTTGGGTGTGCGCCGACTGCGGGGCCGAGGTATCCTGCTTTTGGGCGCGCTCGGCCAGACGCTGATTGTCGGCGCGCAAGCGGGCGGTCAGGTCAGCCAGACGGGTGTCCGGCGTCGCGGCCGGAGCCACGGCGTTGGTCGGAGCCGACGCCGGCGTTCCTGCGTTGCGCGAGATCGATGCCTGCTCGATGCCGGTCGCGACGACGGAAACGCGAATCACGCCATCGAGGGTCTCGTCGAAGGTGGCGCCGACGATGATGTTGGCATCCTGGTCGACCTCTTCGCGAATCCGGGTCGCGGCTTCGTCGACCTCGAACAGCGTCAGGTCCTTGCCGCCGGTGATCGAGATCAACAGGCCGCGGGCACCCTTCATCGAGGAATCGTCGATCAGCGGGTTGGCGATCGCCGCCTCTGCCGCGGTCAATGCGCGCTTCTCGCCGGTGGCTTCGCCGGTGCCCATCATCGCCTTGCCCATCTCGCGCATCACGGTGCGCACATCGGCGAAGTCGAGGTTGATCAGGCCTTCCTTGACCATCAGGTCGGTGATGCAGGCGACGCCCGAATACAGCACCTGGTCGGCCATCGCGAAGGCGTCGGCGAAGGTGGTCTTTTCGTTGGCGACCCGGAACAGATTCTGGTTCGGGATGATCAGCAGCGTGTCGACCACCTTGTGCAGCTCGGAGATGCCGGCCTCGGCGGTGCGCATGCGGCGCTGACCTTCGAAGTGGAACGGCTTGGTGACGACGCCAACGGTGAGGACACCCATGTCCCGCGCCGTCTTGGCGATGACCGGAGCCGCGCCGGTGCCGGTGCCGCCGCCCATGCCGGCGGTGACGAACACCATGTTAGCGCCGGACAGATGATCGCGGATTTCGTCGATCACTTCCTGGGCGGCGGCGGCGCCGACGTCAGGAATCGAACCGGCGCCGAGGCCCTGGGTGACCTGGGTGCCCATCTGCACGATGCGCTGTGCCTTGGACATGGTGAGCGCTTGCGCGTCGGTGTTGGCGACGACGAAATCGACCCCCTGCAATCCGGCGGTGATCATGTTGTTGACGGCGTTGCCGCCAGCCCCGCCTACGCCAAACACGGTTATCCGCGGCTTCAGCTCACGAATATCAGGGACGTTGAGATTGATGGTCATGATTGCCTCTCGATTACGCGCGCGTTTGTTCGCCGCGGCCGGCGGCCGCGGGATTTGGTGAAAGTCGAATGGGCCGGAACAGATTCATCAGAAGCCCTCGCGAAGCCATCGTCCGACCTTTCCGAAATAGCCGTCGGTCCCTGTCTTGAGCTGCCGCGTATGCCGCGGTTCGACGTGTTCAAGATGAGCGTATTGCGGATAGACCAGCAGGCCGGTGGGAACGGCGAACGACGCGCTCTTTGCCTCGTGGGGCAGCCGGCCAAAGCCGAGCGGGCGACCGATCCGAACCGGCCGGCCCAGGATCCGGGTTGCCAGTTCGGCAAAGCCGGTGAGCTGCGAAGCGCCGCCGCTCAATATCACACTCGCCTTCGGCTCTGCCGCAAAGGGAGAATCCGCGAGGCGGTCCCGGACCATTTCAAAAATCTCCTCGGCGCGGTGCCGAACGATGTTCGCGATCGTGGCGCGAGACACGATCTGCGGAACATCACGCTCACTGTCGCCAGCCGTTGGCACAGACATCAGCTCGCGCGCGTCGGACCCGCCGGTCAACACGGTGCCATATAACGTCTTGATTCGCTCGGCATCCGCAATGCATGCGCTGAGGCCGCGTGCAAGATCCATCGTGATGTGTTGCCCGCCGAGCGCAAACCCGCCGGCATGCACGAAGCGCCCGCCGGAATAGATCGCGATCGTGGTGGTGCCCGCCCCCATCTCCACCACGGCGGCGCCGATATCGGCTTCGTCGTCGGTCAGCACCGACAGACCGGCCACATAGGGGCTTGCCGCCATCGCTTCGACGTTGAGATGGCAGCGTTCGACCACCAGCATCAGGTTCTTGGCGACGGTGGCGTCCGATGTGACGACGTTCATGTCGACGCCGAACTGGCGCGCCACCATGCCGCGCGGATCGCGAATGCCCTTGACGCCATCGAGCGCGTAGCCGACCGGCAGCGCATGCATCACGGTGCGGCCCTCGCCGGTCGCGTGGCGCATGCCGGCAGAGGTAATGCGGGTAACATCGGCGGCCGTCACCGCGCCGCCGCGGATATCGGCCGCGGCTTCGACCAATTGGCCCTGCAACCGCCCCGCCGAAACCGACAGCAGGACCAATTCGACCTGGACCTTGGCCATCCGCTCGGCCAGCGCCACGGCGTGACGCACCGCCTGCTCGCACTCGGTGAGATCGACCACCGCGCCGGCCTTGACCCCGCGCGACTGGATCTGGCTATAGCCGATCAGTTCGACGGCGTGGGTCCGCCCGCGCAGCGCCTCGTTCGGCGCGCATGGCTTCAACCGCGCGATCATGCAGGCGATCTTGCTGGTGCCGATGTCGAGCGACGCCACCAGCGCGGTGCGGTTCTGCGCCATCGGGCGCGTTTTCGGCGTCTGGTTCCGATTGAGACCGGTCATGCGTCACCGGCCTTCTTCTTCGGCTTTTTGTCTTTGAGCAGGTCTTCGCGGGCCTTGGCCGCATCGTCCGACAATTGCACCATCAGCCGATCCGGCAGCCGCATGTCGACGGCGACGATGTCGCGGGAGAACAGCTTGTCTTCCTTGTCGAGCGTGCTCAACGTCGCCAGCGCGTTGCCGACGTCGTTTTCCGGCAGCCGGATATCGAGGCCGTCGCTGAGCCGCAGGTTCCAGCGCCGTTCGCCGACGAAAATCGCGGCCTTGGTCTGCGCCTGCACCTGCGGATAGCGGGCGAGCAGCGACAGAAAATCCTTGGCGCGGGTTTCGGCGCCCTTGCCGACGACCAGCGGCAGCTTGACGAAGCGCCGCGTGACGTAGGGTTCCAGCACCGCGCCGTCGTCGGCGATCACCGCCAGGCGGCCGTCCTGCTGCCACAACGCGAAGGCCGACCGCTCGACGATGTCGATCTGCAGCCGCCCCGGATAGAGCTTCAGCACCGTCGCATCGCCGATCCAGGGATTGGCCTTGAGCTTGTCGCGAACCGCATCGGCGTCGAGGAACAAGAGCGAGGAGCGGCCGTTGACGCCGCCGATCGCGAGCACCTCGTCCTGGGTCAATTGCTTGCGGCCGTTGATGGCGACCGTGGTGATGCGGAATCCGGCGGAATTGGCGATCGCGTTGCGGGTGTCGCTCAGCGCTGCGGTCAATTCCTCGACGTGACCACCCTTGACGACGCCGAAGCCGGCGCTGCCAAGCAAGATCAGCGCGGTCGCGGCGACGCCGGCGCGGTTCGGCAAATAACGTTCGATCAACGCGACCATGCGCGGCGAATGCTGCTCGCGTTCGCGCTCGCGGCGCGGTTTGGCCGGCGCACGGCGCGTCGCCAGCCGCTCGCGCAGCAGCACGGCCGCGCCGATGGCGGCGGCTTTCAGATCAGCTTGGGGCCTCAGCGATCTCAGCGATCTAACGAGGCGTCCTCCACCATCCATTGCACGAGCTCGTCAAATGTTGTGCCCGCAAAACGCTGCGAGTTCTGGCACAGGTGACGTCTCGGTGATGCCGGGCTGGGTGTTGACCTCAAGGCAGAGGAGGCCCCTTTTCCCTCGATGCGGTCGGCGAAGCGGAAATCCGCAACAGCTCACGCCCCGGCAGCCAAGCGCCACATGCGCCGCCAGCGTTAACCTTCGGACTTCCTGGTAAACAAAGTGTAAATTCGGTGCGGATGGGATGCGATTTGGCGTGCCCGATGAGTACTTTGCCCCAATATGGATAAAATTGGAGCGATGGAACTCGCGGATTGCCTGCATCGGCGCGTCTCCACGGACGCTGATTGCCTCCCCAATTCGCTACTTCTGCGTGCGACGCTTCGCCAATGCGATCTGGTCGTGCAGGAAATCGACAAATTCGATTCCCTGCGCCTTCAGCGCCTTGGGATAGAGCGAGGCCTTGGTCAGTCCCGGCAACGTATTGGTTTCGAGATAGATCGGTCCCTTGTCCGACACGATGAAATCGGTCCGGGAATAGCCGGAGCACGACAGCGCCCGGTGCGCCCGCAGCGCGTGGTCCATGATTTGCGCGCTGATCTCGGGCGAGAAGCGGCCCGGGCAAATCTCCTGCGTCGACTTGAGCAGATATTTCGCGGTGTAGTCGAACCCGCCCTCCGCCGGGACGATCTCGATCGGCGGCAACGAAAAAACCGAACCGTCCGGCTGCTCCAGCACGCCGCAGGTGGCTTCCACGCCCGCGATGAACGGTTCGATCAGATAGTCCTCGGTCTTCGCCGCGTTGCGGACCGCGACGATGTCCTGTTTCGAATTGACGAAAATCAGACCATAGCTCGATCCATCCCGGGTCGGCTTGGCGATCAGTCTGCCGTAGTCGGCCAATGCCTGCTCGGCGTCTTGCAGAACGATGCCAAGTGGCGCCTTCACCCCGGCAATCGCGGCAAAGCGTTTTGCCGCGACCTTGTCGAAGGCCAGATGCGACGACGCCGAGCTTGAACCGGTGAAGGGGATGCCGCGCATCTCGCACATCGCCTGCAGTTCGCCATTCTCGGCCATGCCGCCATGCAGACCGAGTACCAGCAACCGGCCCTCGGCCTGTGCGCGGTCGAGCGCCGCCCCGATCCTGCCAAGACTCGGACTGTCAGGCTTGAACGGCTCCTCGAACGGCCGCGAATGCTTCAGCAAAATTTGCGGCTGGGTTTCATGCACGCTGTCATCGGCATCCCAGAACCATAGGTCGGCGTCCGGCAAAGCCAGGTGCAGCGCCTGGGCGCTCGCCACCGAAACCAGCCGCTCCTTGTTGGTGCCGCCGAAGAGAATGGTAATCCGCATCATCCCGTTCCGCTGAATTTGCTTCTTTCGCCATTTCGGGATGCACCGAAGGTGCAGACCCGGAATCTCATCTTGATACTGCTTCGAGATTCCGGGTTCGCGCTCCGCGCGCCCCGGAATGACAACTATGCGGAGATCCCGATCCGCTTGATTTCCCAGTGTAGCTCGATTCCCGAATTTTCCTTTACCCGCGCGCGCACGGTTTCCCCGAGAGTCTCGATATCGTGACCGGTCGCATCGCCGGTATTGATCAGGAAATTGCAATGCATTTCTGACACTTGGGCGCCGCCGTTTCGCAGTCCGCGACAGCCGGCCGCGTCGATCAATTTCCAGGCGCTGCCTTCAGGCGGATTCTTGAAGGTCGAGCCGCCGGTCTTTTCCCGGATCGGCTGCGCGGTCTCACGGTGGTTCTGCACTTCGTTCATCCGCGAGCGGATCACTTCCGGCGCGGCGATCGAGCCGCGGAAGCGCGCCGAGGTGAAGATGATGGAGGGATCGACGCCGCTGCTGCGGTAGACGAATTTCATGTCGGCATTGGTAAAGACGTGTTTGCGACCGTCGCGGCCAATGCCGGACGCCTCGATCAGCACGTCTCGGGTTTCGCCACCATTGGCGCCGGCGTTCATGCGCAGCGCGCCGCCGACGGTGCCGGGAATGCCGAAGAAAAATTCCAGTCCGCCGATATTGGCCGCTGCGGCGGTCTCGGCCACCCGCTTGTCGAGGGCCGCAGCGCCGGCGCTGACGGTGTCATCCTTGGCGCTGGTCTCGCCGAAACCGCGGGGACTGAGCCTGATCACCACGCCGGGGATGCCGCCATCGCGCACGATCAGATTGGAGCCGACACCGACAACATAGACCGGCAGTTCACTGGGCAGATGCGCCAGGAAGTAAGCGAGATCGTCGGCATCCGCCGGCGTGAACAGCACCTGCGCCGGTCCGCCGACCCGAAACCATGTCAGTTCGGCGAGCGTCTGGTTCGCCAATAGCCGCCCGCGCAACTCCGGCATCGCGGCTTTGAGATCGGGCGTGATGTCGGGGAAGGTCACGAAAAATCTCTCGAGTGGTCGCCTTCTTCGTTCCCTCCCCCCTTGCGGGGGAGGGTTAGGGAGGGGGGTGAGCCGCAAACACAGAGCCTGTTGCTACCCCCCTCTCCAACTCTCCCCCGCAAGGGGGGAGAGAGCCGGCTGCGGCCGGTTGCAATCGCGTTGCTGAACATCTTGGTGTTCATCCCAGCGCCTTCAATTCGCCCGGCAGTGCGTAGGCCCATTGCGTGATGTTGCCGGCGCCGAGGCAGACGACGAGATCGCCGCGGCCGGCAAGGCCGTGAACCACTTTTGCGAGTTCACCCGAATTTTTCAGCGGGATCACTTCGCGATGGCCATGCGCGCGCAGGCCGAGCACGAAGTGGTCGCGATCGATACCGGGAATCGGCACCTCACCGGCCGGATAGACTTCGGCGACCACCACCGCGTCGGCATCGTTGAAGCAGGTGCAGAATTCCTCGAACAGCGATTGCAGCCGGGTAAAGCGATGCGGCTGCACCACCGCGACGATCTTGCCGTTGGTGGATTCGCGCGCCGCCTTCAGCACCGCCGCAATCTCGACCGGGTGATGGCCGTAGTCATCGATGACGGTGACGCCGTTCCATTCGCCGGTCTTGGTAAAGCGCCGCTTGACGCCGCCAAAACCGCCGATCGCCTTGCGGATGGTGTCGTCGGACAGCCCAAGCTGATGCGCCACCGCGATCGCCGCGGTGGCGTTGAGCGCGTTGTGGCGGCCGGGCATCGGCAGCGTGATGTCGGCGATCTCATGGGTGACATCGGTCTTGCGGTTGCGGAACGCGACCTTGAACTTCGAACCGCCGCCGTTTGGCGTGAGATCGACCAACCGCGCATCGGCCTGCGGATTTTCGCCGTAGGTGATGATGCGGCGATCCTCGATCTTGCCGACAATGGTCTGCACCACCGGATGGTCGATGCACATCACCGCGAAGCCGTAGAACGGCACGTTCTCGACAAAACTGCGGAACGCTTCCTGCACCGCCTCGAAGGTCTTGAAGTGATCGAGATGCTCCGGATCGACATTGGTGACGATGGCAACGTCGGTCGGCAGTTTCAGGAACGTACCGTCGCTTTCATCGGCCTCCACCACCATCCAGTCGCCGGCCCCGAGCCGCGCGTTGGTGCCGTAGGCATTGATGATACCGCCGTTGATGACGGTCGGATCGAAATCGCCGCCATCGAGCAGCGCGGCGACCATCGAGGTCGTCGTGGTCTTGCCGTGGGTGCCGGCGATGGCGACGCAGCTCTTCAGCCGCATCAGTTCCGCCAGCATCTCGGCGCGCCGCACCACCGGGATGCGCTGGGCGCGCGCCGCCATCAGCTCGGGATTGTCGCGCTTGATCGCGGTCGAGACCACGACGACGTCGGCACCGGCCACGTTCTCGGCCTTGTGGCCGACTGAAATCTTGATGCCCTTGTCGCGCAGCCGGTTGACATTGGCGCTCTCGGAGGCGTCGGAACCCTGCACGGTATAGCCGAGATTGCACAGCACTTCGGCGATGCCGCTCATGCCGATGCCGCCGATCCCGACGAAGTGGATGTGTCCGATCTTGCGCGGCAGTCTCATGCTACGTCTCTCATGTTCCCGTCATGCCCGGGCTTAGGGCACCCACGAATCTGTCCTACTTCATGCAAGACGTGGATGGCCGGAACAAGCCCGGCCATGACGCTAAAATAATCAAAATATCCGCCACCGGCCTAGATTCCGGCGGTTTTTGCTACCAGATCGGCCAGTCGCTCAGCGGCATCGAGTCGGCCCACGGTGCGCGCCTTCGCAGCCATCGCGGTCAGGCGCGCCGGCTCGGCGGCGAGCGCGGTGATTTCCGCGGCCAGCCGCTCCGAGGTGAAATCCGATTGCACAATGCGGACCGCGCCGCCGGCTTGCGCCAACACGCCGGCATTGGCGAACTGATCCTGATCGATCGAACCGGGCAACGGCACCAGGATCGACGGCCGTCCGATCGCGCCAAGCTCGGCCACGGTGCCTGCGCCGGAGCGCGAGACGACGAATTGGCTCGACGCCAGCCGCACCGGCAGATCGTTGAAGAACGGCGCCAATTCGGCTTTGAGCTTGAGCCGGTCGTAGACTGCGCGCACGCGCGCCATGTCTTCCTCGCGAACCTGCTGGGTCAGGACCAGCCGGCCCCACAGTTCAGGCGCCAACCGCTCGATCGCGCCGGGCACGATATCGGCCATCACGCGCGCGCCCTGGCTGCCGCCGACCACCAGCAGGCGCAGCGGCCCGTTCCGTTCCGGCGCCGCGAATTTCACCGCCGCCGCGGCCAGGATCGCCGGGCGCATCGGCGTGCCGACGGTGGTCGTCTTGCCCGCGAGCGCCGGATCGCGATCGAGCACACCCGGCAGTGAGGTGGCGATCGCGCTGACGCGGCTGGAGAGAAAGCGGTTGGCGCGGCCGAGCACCGCATTGGCTTCATGCACCAGCGTCGGCACGCCGAACATCCGCGCCGCCAATACCGGCGGCAGCGTCGGATAACCGCCAAAGCCGACCACGGCCGCGGGCTTCAACCGCCGCACCAGGTTGATCGCAACGGCGGTTCCATAACTCAGCTTGAGGCCGGTATAGGCCAGCGACCATGGCATGCGACCGCGCAAAGTTGCGCTCGGCACCACGTCAATGGTGTCCCTGGAGAATAAGCCGGTATAGCGCAGCGCGCGGGCATCGGTCGCGAGGCGCACGGCAAGGCCGCGCCGCATCAGTTCGACGCCGAGCGCCTCGGCGGGGAACAGATGTCCGCCGGTGCCGCCTGCCGCGAGCAGGATGAGAGGGGCGTTAGTCATGCAAACAGTCTCTACAAATAAAGCGCCGTCATTGCGAGGAGCCAACGGGTCCGGCCTTCGGCCGGCCCGTTGGCTCGCAATGACGAAACAACGCACTGTCATTGTCAGATCAAGCGTAACCGGGCGCGGCGTTGGCAGCGCCGATCGATTCCATCTCGGTGCGCGGCCGCTGCCGGGTCAGCGCCAGCATCATGCCGACGCCATAGGCCAGCGAGACCATCGAGGAACCGCCATAGGAGATGAACGGCAGCGTCATGCCCTTGGCGGGGATCAGTTGCAGATTGACCGACATGTTGATCGCGGCCTGCACGCCGAACAGGACCGCCAGACCTGACGCAGCGAACCGCGCGAACATGTCTTCGGTCGCATAGGCGCGCGACAGCGCGCGCAGCACGATGAAGCCGAACAGCGCCAGCAGCACCAGGCAGAGGATGATGCCGAATTCCTCCGCCGCCACCGCGAACACGAAATCGGTGTGGCTGTCGGGCAGGCTTCGCTTGGCGATGCCTTCGCCGGGTCCTAATCCGAGCCAACCGCCGTTGTAGAACGCCTCCATCGCGGTATCGACCTGGAAGGTGTCGCCGGAGGCCGGATTCATAAAGTGCTTGATGCGCGCGGCAACGTGCGGAACCAAGAGATAAGCGCCGAACAGGCCGGCGCTGGCCGCGCCCGCGAGTCCCGCCACCCAGATCATGCGCATGCCGGCGATGAAGAACAGCGATCCCCACACCATCAGGATCAGCATGGTCTGGCCGAAATCGGGTTCCATCACCAGCAGCGTCACCAGCGTCAGCAGCAGCGCCAGCGCCATCGAGGTCGCCGGCATTTCCGGGCGCCGCGTCGATTCCGCAAACAGCCATGCCGCCAGCACCACGAATGCCGGCTTGGCGGCTTCGGACGCCTGGATGTTGACGCCGATCAGCGTGATCCAGCGCCGCGCGCCCTTGACCTCGGGACCGATCAGCAGCGTCGCCACGATCAGCCCGATGCTGATCGCGAACACGATCAGCGCGCTGCGGCGGATCTGCCGCGGCGACATGAACGACACCCCGATCATCACGATCATGGACGGCAGCAGGAACAAGACGTGCCGGTTGAAGAAGTGGAACGGCTCGAGCCCGATCCGGACCGCGACCGGCGGGCTCGCCGCCAGCGACAGGATGATGCCGGCCAGCATCAGCGCGACCAGCGCCGCCAGCTGCAGGCGGTCGACGGTCCACCACCATTCGCTTAGGGGAGTGCGTTGTTCACGGGAGAGCATGGGTATTCCCTCGGGCAAAGGTCGGTCCATTGGTCGCCGATGGTGGTTTCCAAGGGGTTAACGGGATCGTTATCTTTTTCGATAGGGGTAGCGGGGCTGCCCGCAATAAAGCTCAGGCGCTTAACACAAGCCGTCATTCCGGGGCGCACGAAGTGCGAACTACGATGTGCAATTGCACATCGGAGATCTCAGATTCGGGTCTGGTCCTTCGGACCATCCCGGAATGACGGCGGATACGTCTTCGCATTCTCGCGACACGAGGCGCCCGAGTTTTGCATCGACATCCGCCCAATAAATAAGAGGGCGCAGGGAATGCCGGGTGCCCATGCACCCGCAGTCCGTGTGCAAAAGGTAGTAAGCACACGGTAGTCACCACAGGTTCACCGGAAGCGATCCGGCATTCCCTGCACAGTGGCTTTACGGCTTATAACGTGCTCTCCTTGGTGACCGGGCTTTCTTGCCACCATCGCCGGCGTGATGCGAAGCATCATCGCCAACTTGACGCCAGCGTCGGGGCGTCAGGACCACACGACTTCGCCGTCCGCTGCATCGCCGTTCGTCGCGCGCCCTAGGCGCGCCCGACGCTGCCGCGTCCACCGCATCCCGCACCAACGTCCGTGACGATCGCGAAGCGCCCCTCTTTCGGAACGGGATGGCGGAGATAAGCCGGTGATTTGGGTCAAACGTGAAGAGGAAATATTTTTCGCGGCAGGGCTGGACGCGCAAGTCCTGTCGAGCAAATCACCTCCAGTAATCAGCTCGCATGAGTCAGTTGCTCCGTCCGCCGCACGCGGTCGTCCAGTTACGTTGCCTCACGCGCCCACCTCATCCTGAGGAGCGGCCGTCTGGCCGCGTCTCGAAGGATGGCGCCATGCGGTCTCATGGTTCGAGACGCGCGCAAGCGCGCTCCTCACCATGAGGGCTCGGCCCTCACACCACCGGCTTGACGCCCGGCAGCGCGGTGACGAGGTCGCGAAATTTGGCGCCGCGGATTTCGAAGTTGCGATACTGGTCGAACGATGCGCAGGCCGGCGACAGCAGCACCACCGGATCGGCGAGGCCGGAGGCTTCGGCGTCGCGGGCAGCATTGGCGACCGCGACATCGAGCGTCTCGGAGATTTCATGCGGCACACCCTCGCCCAGGGTGCCGGAGAATTCCTGCGCCGCTTCGCCGATCAGATAGGCCTTGCGGATGCGCGGGAAATATCCGGTGAGGCTGGTGATGCCGCCGTGCTTCGGCTTGCCGCCGGCGATCCAGAAAATATCCGGAAAAGACGACAGCGCATGCGCGGTCGCATCCGCATTGGTGCCCTTGGAGTTGTTGACGAACAGCACGTTGCCGCGGCGACCGACCTGCTCCATGCGGTGCGCCAGGCCGGGAAAGCTGCGCAAACCGTTCTGCAGAACCTCGGTACTGACACCGAGCGCCAGCGCGGCGGCCGACGCGCACGCCGCGTTCTGCGCGTTGTGCAGACCGCGCAGCGAACCGATGCCGCCGACGCTGGCGATCTCGCTGCGCGCGCCGCCGGAGGCGCGCAGGATGGTTTCGCGTTCGACATAGATGCCGTCGGCGAGCGGATTCTTCACCGAGACCCGAACTACGCGCTTGCCGGCCTGTTCGATCCGGTCGGCGATGTTGCGGCTCCAGCCGTCATCGACGCCGACAATCGCAGTGCCCTGCGACTGCACGCAGGTGACCAGCCGTTCCTTCACCGCGGCATAATGTTCGAGCGTGCCGTGGCGATCGATATGGTCCTCGCTGATATTGAGCAGGATGCCGACCGACGGGTCAAGCGATGGCGTGAGGTCGATCTGATAGGACGACATCTCGATGACGTGCACGCGCCCCTTGCGCGGCGGCTCCAGCGACAGGATCGCGGTGCCGATATTGCCGCCCATCTGGGTGTCGTAGCCCGCGACCTTCATTAGATGCGCTGTCAGCGCGGTCGTGGTGGACTTGCCGTTGGTGCCGGTGATGGCGACGAACGGCGCGTCCGGCGCATGACGGCGTCGTTCCCGGCAGAACAATTCGATGTCGCCGATCACCTCGACGCCGGCCTCTCGCGCCTTCAGCACCGACCAATGCGGCGCGGGATGGGTGAGCGGCGCGCCCGGCGTCAGCACCAACGCGGCGAAATTCGCCCAGGACACGCTGCGCAGGTCCGCAGTGATGAAGCCGGCCTGCGCCGCCTTGGCGATGTTGTCGGCGCTGTCGTCGCCGGCGACGACTTCCGCGCCGCCCGCCTTCAGGGCATGGCAGCTTGCGAGCCCGGAGCCGCCGAGGCCGAACACGGCAACCGTCTTGCCGGCGAATGACGTGATGGGAATCATGAGCACCAACCTTCCCCTCTCCCCTTGTGGGAGAGGGTGGCTCGCATCGTTAGATGCGAGACGGGTGAGGGGTCGCCACACAACGAGAGGCCGCGACCCCTCACCCGTCTCGCCGCCGCTTCGCGTCGCCGATCCACCCTCTCCCACAAGGGGAGAGGGAAGCAGACGTCTGCGCCTTGCAACATCCTCGTCACCGCAGCTTCAGCGTGGACAGGCCGGCGAGCGCCAGCATCACCGAAATGATCCAGAACCGGATCACGATCTGCGGTTCGGTCCAGCCCTTCTGCTCGAAATGATGGTGCAGCGGCGCCATCCGGAACACGCGCTTGCCGGTGAGCTTGAACGAGGTGACCTGCACGATCACCGACACCGCTTCGAGCACGAACAGCCCGCCGATCACGGCCAGCACGATCTCGTGCTTCACCGCGACCGCGATCGAGCCGAGCATACCGCCGAGCGCGAGCGAACCGGTGTCGCCCATGAAGATCGAGGCCGGTGGCGCGTTGAACCACAGGAATCCCAGCCCGGCACCGAGCACCGCACCGCACAGCACCGCCAGCTCACCAGTGCCGGGAACGTAGTTGATCTGCAGATAATCGGAGAATACCACGTTGCCGGCCAGATAGGCGATCATGCCGAAGCTCGCGGCGGCGATCATCACCGGCACGATCGCGAGGCCGTCGAGACCGTCGGTGAGGTTCACCGCATTGCCGGCTCCGACCATGATGAAGGCGCCGAAGAAGACGAAGAACCAGCCGAGATTCAGCACCACGTCCTTGAAGAACGGGATCACCAGCGAGGTCGAGAACGGATCGCGGCCGAGCCGGACCAGCGCGTAGCACGCCGCCAGCGCGATCACGGCTTCGATCATCAGCCGGACGCGGCCGGCGAAACCGCTATGGGTCTGCTTGGTCACCTTGAGATAGTCGTCATAGAAGCCGACAAAGCCGAAGCCGAGCGTGACCGCGAGCACGATCCAGACATAGGGATTGAGCGGGTTGGCCCACAGCACCGTCGAGACCAGTACCCCGGAAAGGATCATCAGCCCGCCCATCGTCGGCGTGCCCTTCTTGGTGACGAGGTGCGATTGCGGGCCGTCGGTGCGGATCGGCTGGCCCTTGCCCTGGCGCAGCCGAAGGTTATCGATGATCCACGGACCGAACAGGAAAACGAACAAGGCCGCGGTCACCACCGCCCCGCCGGTGCGGAAGGTGATGTAGCGAAAGACGTTCAGGAACGAGCGAAATATTCCCAGGCCGGGAACGGTATTGGAAAGGTCGATCAGCCAGTAAAACATTCAATCTGCCTATACCGCGGCTTCGTCGAGCGCGGTCCTGCCGGGAAAGCGCGTTTCCAGCGCGTTGACAATGGTCTTCATCTTCGAGCCGAGCGAGCCCTTCACCATGATGGCGTCGCCGGCGCGAATCGCACCGACCACCTGCGCGTCGAGTCCGGCCGCGCTCCCGGCATAGCCGCCCCGTTTGCCGGTGGAAAGGGCATCCCACAGATTGCGCATCAACGGACCACAACAATACACGAGATCGACGTGATTGGCCTTGATGGCCTCGACCAGGCCGCGATGCAGCGCGGGGCCGGTCGGGCCCAGTTCGAGCATGTCGCCGAGCACCGCGATTCGCCGTCCGTGCGGACCGACCTGCGCCTGGCCGAGCACGTTGAGCGCTGCCGCCATCGATGCCGGATTGGCGTTATAGCTTTCGTCGATCAACAGTGCCTCGCCGCTTGCTACCTCCAGCGTGCGCCGGGTGCCGCGGCCCGCCGACGGCTCGACTTGCGACAGCGACAGCGCCGCCCGCGCCAGGTCTCCACCCGCGAGCGCCGCCGCCGCCAGCACCGCCAGCGAGTTCATCGCCATGTGGCGGCCGGGCATGCCGATCTTGTAGGTGATGTCCTGGCCGAGAATATTGGCATGCACGGCCGAACAGGTCGCGTGCAGCGACAGGTCCAAGAGCCGCGCCTCGGCCTTCTTGTGCGCGCCAAATCCTGTGATGCGCGAGATGCCGAGCTTTTTGGCGCGTCTCACCAGGCGTGCGAATTGCGAATTGTCGCGGTTCAACACCACCGCGCCGCCGGGCTCGACGCCCTCGAAGATTTCCGCCTTGGCATCGGCGATCGCCTCGATGCCGGCGAAGAACTCCAGATGCACCGGCTCGACCGTGGTGATGATCGCAACATGCGGCCGCACCATTTTCACCAGCGGCTCGATCTCGCCGGCGTGATTCATCCCGATCTCGAAAATCGCAAAGCGCACGCTGGCCGGGCAGCGCGTCAGCGACAGCGGCACGCCCCAGTGATTGTTGAACGAGGCCACCGACGCGTGGGTCTGGCCCTGCGCGCCGAGCACGCGCCGCAGCGCCTCCTTGGTCGAGGTCTTGCCGACCGAACCGGTGACGGCGATCACCTGCGCATTGAGACGCGCGCGCGCCGCACGCGCGAGGTCGACCAGGCCGGCCAGCACGTCGTCGACCACCAGAAGCCGCGCATCGGGTTCAAACCTGGATGCCTGCGCGGCCTCGACCACGGCGAGCGCAGCCCCCGCTTTCAACGCCGCCGCGACGAAATCATGCCCGTCATGGACGTCGCCCTTGATGGCGAAATAGGCCTCGCCCGGCGCGATGCTGCGGCTGTCGATGGAAATGCCGCTGACCGCATCCGGCAACGCGCCGCGCACCTCAGCACGCATCGCCGCCGCCATCGCGCCCGACGTCCACAACGGCGCGTTCATGCGAGCCTCGCGGCAAGTGCTGACGTCACCGCATCGTGATCGCTGAACGGCAGCGTGCGGGTGCCGACGATCTGCCCGGTCTCGTGACCCTTGCCGGCGATCAGCAGCGCATCGCCCGGCTCGAGGCCGGCAATCGCGGTTTTGATCGCCTCGGCGCGGTCGCCGATTTCCTGCGCGCCGCGCGCGGTGGCCAGGATCGCCGACCGGATCGCTTGCGGATCTTCGCTGCGCGGATTGTCGTCGGTGACGATGACGCGGTCGGCATGCTCGCTGGCGATCGCGCCCATCAAGGGACGCTTGCCGGCGTCGCGGTCGCCACCGGCGCCGAACACCAGCACGAGTTCGCGCGTGGCGTAGGGCCGCAGCGCCTGCAGCGCCTTCGCCAGCGCGTCGGGCTTGTGAGCATAGTCGACAAAGATCGATGCGCCGTTGCGCTCGCCGACCCGCTCCAATCGTCCCTTGGCACCCTCGAGATGTTCGAGCGCGGCAAACACCGCACCCGGCTCGCTGCCGGTGCTGATTGCAAGCCCCGCTGCAACGAGCGCGTTTTCGATCTGGAATGCGCCAACCAGCGGCAGCCGGACCGCATAACGGCGGCCGCGATGTTCGAGCGTGAGCTTCTGCGCCAGCCCGGAGATTTCGGCGTCGACCACACGGATGCCCTCGCCTGCGCCGTCGCCTTGGCGACCGACGGTTACGATGCCTAGCTTCCGTCCGCGCGCGGCCTCGATCACCTGTTGCGAACAATCGTGATCGGCCGAGATCACCGCGGCGCCATCCGCCACCACGAGGTCGCGGAACAGCCGCAGCTTGGCGGCCAGATAGTGCGCGACGTCGGGATGATAATCCATGTGATCGCGCGACAGATTGGTGAAGCCGCCGGCGGCGATGCGCACGCCGTCGAGCCGGAACTGGTCGAGGCCGTGCGACGACGCCTCGAGCGCCAGATGGGTGACGCCGTCGCGCGTGATCTCGTCGATCTGGCGATGCAGCGCGATCGGATCCGGCGTCGTCAACGAGCCGTAGACGGTGCGCTTCGGCGACACCAGCCCGATGGTGCCGATGCTGGCCGAAACGTGACCCAACCGTTGCCAGATCTCGCGCGTGAACGACGCCACCGAGGTCTTGCCGCTGGTGCCGGTCACCGCTGCGATGGTGCCGGGCTGCCGTGGATAAAACCTCGCCGCCGCAAGCGCCAGCGCGCGGCGCGGGTTGGACACGCGGACAAACGGCACGGCAAGTTGGGTGGGCGGATGATCGCCCGCGATCGCCACCGCGCCGGCCGCGATGGCGGAATCGATGAAGCGCGCGCCGTCGGCCTTGCTGCCCGCAAGCGCGAAGAACACATCGCCGGGCTTCACCGCGCGGCTGTCCACCGCGAGGCCTGTAATCTCGATCGCGTCAGCAACCTCGATCGCGCCCGCTGCGGGGCTGATCTTGTCGCCATCGCTGAAGAGGTCGCGGAGTTTCATCATCGTCCATTCCAGCCGCCGCGCGGGAACTTAAAATTGAACACTAGCACGGTTACGCCTTACCGGTGTGGCGTTCGCAGGTTCTCTTCATGATCGCCGCGACTGCGTCAAGAGCGCATCTCGGCCGAAACCGCACCGAAATCATAGCGTAATGATAGACTTTCCAGGGTTCTTTCAAATCAGGCGCTCGCGAATGTGACGCGCCGAGCTTGGACAAACTTCGAGACGCTAATTGGCCTTCGATGCCGCAAGAATAAGGCGGTCGGACGGCGGCAGATCGAAACGCGGCTCGATTCCCAACAGTGGCGCGATGCGGCTGATCACAGCGCCGCCGGTCGGCACCGCGTTCCAGCCCGAGGTGATGAAGCCATAGGTTTCCTTCAGCGCCTGCGGTTCGTCGAGCATGATCAGAAGCTGGTATTTGGGATGGTCGGCCGGCAGGATCGCGGTGAACGCGGTGAGCACGCGCTTCTTGGCGTAGCGGCCGTTGACGACCTTTTCCGCGGTGCCGGTCTTGCCGCCGATGTAATAGCCCTTGACGTCGGCCTTTCGAGCCGTCCCGACCTCGGCATTGAGGCGCATCAGGAAGCGCATCTTGTCGCTGGTCTCGGGCTTGATCACCCGTTTCGCGATCGCCATCGCTTCCTGCTCGCTGCGCTTCAGGAAGGTCGGCGGGATCAGGTAACCGCCATTGACCAGCGCGTCGATTCCCATCACCGCCTGCAGCGGCGCCACCGCGATGCCGTGTCCGAACGCAATCGTCACGGTGTTCAATTCGCCCCAGTGCCGCGGCAGGATCGGCGAGGCGCTCTCCGGCAATTCGGTGCGCAGCCGCTCCATCTGTCCCATCTTGCGCAGGAACGCCTTGTGCGCCTCGACGCCTTGCGACAGCGCGATGCGCGCCGCGCCGACGTTGGATGAAAAGGTGAACACCTCTTTCATGCTGATGAAGCGGCCCTTCGGCTCGTCGTCATGGATGGCGAACTTGCCGTAATGCAGCGGTCCGCGCGCATCCCACATCGAGTTGAGGTCGTATTTGCCGGAATCCAGCGCCATCGCCAGCGTGAAGGCCTTGAATGTCGAACCCATCTCGTAGACGCCGGTGGTGAGCCGGTTGATGCGATCCGGATCGTGCGCCTCTTTCGGGTTGTTGGGGTCGAAATCCGGCAGCGACACCATTGCCACGATCTCGCCGGTCTTGACGTTGGAGACGATGCCGGAGGCGGCCTTGGTGCGGAATTTTTCCTTGGCCTTCATCAGTTCATCGCGCAGCGCATGCTCGACGCGCAAATCGACCGACAATTCCACCGGCCGCTGCAGGCGATCGGTGGCAAAGCCGGCGCGATGCAGGTCGGCCAGACCATTGTTGTCGAGCCACTTCTCCATTCCGGCGATGCCCTGGTTGTCGATATTGACCAGGCCGATCAGATGCGCGACTTCCGCGCCGGTGGGATAGACGCGCTTGTTCTCGCGCAGGAAGCCGACGCCGGGAAGCCCAAGACGGTGAATCTCCGACTGCTGCTTCGGCGAGATTTCGCGCTTCAGCCAGACGAAGCCCTTCCTGCCCGACAGCCGCTCGCGCACTTCGGCGGTGTCGAGATCCGGCAGCGTCGCGGTCAACAGCTCGACCGCCTCGTCCTTGTCGATGATCCGCCGCGGCTCGGCGAACAGGCTCGGCGCCTTGACGTCGGTGGCGAGGATCTGGCCGTTGCGGTCGAGGATGTCGGGCCGCGCGGTGGCGATCGCGTCCTGCGAGGCGGTGCGCTGCGTGCCGTGGCTATCGCCGAAGGTAGCGTACATCACCAGCCGGCCGCCGATCACGGCATAGACCGCCGCGAACGCCAGGATCGCGAAGCCGACGCGGGCGCGCGCTTTCGCCGCGCGATCGACGTTGCTGCCGTAGAGCAGGCTGCGGATCAGCCGCTGCCGCCACGGCTCGGCCGGTTTGACTTTGACGACGCTGCGCGCAGAATCGGTCATTGCTGATCCTCCGGCTCCGGCTCGGTTTCGGTCGCTTGCGCCTGCGCCGGCGGCGACACCGATCCGGTCACGGAAGCGTCGCCGGCCTTGTCACCGGCCTTGGCCGCGACGGCGTCGATCATCGCGCCGATCGGATCGGGCGTGCCGGGCCTCACGACATTCGGCGGCCGCTCCGGCAGGTTCTTCAGCGAATCATATTGCACGGCGGTGATCGGCTTCAGCGGCAGATGCCGTTCGACCAGGCCCTGCAGCCGCGAGGGCGCATCGAGCTTGGTCCATTCGGCGCGAAGGGCTGCGATGGCGTCGCGCTGCTCGCGGATGTCGGCATGCAGCCGCAGCACGCGCTCGGTGCGGACCGCGGATTCAAGCTTGATCCGGTACACATAGGCGGCCGCGAATACCAGGATGCCGATCACGACGAGGTGGAGGATCCGCATGGTCAGCCTCCCCTCAAGACATCGTCAAGGACGGGCCAAGCCGGCAGCGCCGCGGCAGCGTGCGCCGGCGCGTCGGTGCGTTCGGCCGCGCGCAGCTTGGCCGAGCGGGCGCGCGGGTTGGTCGCGATCTCGTCGTCGCCGGGCGTAACCGGGCGCTTGGTCAGGACATGAAAGCTCGGCGCAGCCAGCGCGATCTCGGGCTGGTGCCGCGAGCCGCCGCCGGCCTTGCTGCGGTCGACCAGGAAATTCTTGACGATGCGGTCCTCGAGCGAATGGAACGAGACCACCACCAGCCGGCCGCCGGGCTTCAGCACCCGCTCCGCCGCCGCAAGCGCCAGATGCAGTTCGTCGAGTTCGGCGTTGACGAAAATCCGCAAGCCCTGGAACGTCCGCGTCGCCGGATGGATCTCGCCGGGCTTCGACCGCACCACCTTGGCGACGAGATCGGCCAGCGCCCGCGTGGTGACGATCGGGGCTTCCTTGCGCGCGGCGACGATGGCGCGGGCAACGGCACGTGAATGCCGCTCCTCGCCGAAGATGTAGATGATGTTGGCGAGATCCGCCTCGGACGCCTTGGCGATCACGTCGGCCGCGGTCGGGCCGTCCTGGCCCATCCGCATGTCGAGCGGGCCACCGAGCCGGAACGAGAAGCCGCGCTCGGCCTCATCGAGCTGCATCGACGATACGCCGATATCCACCACGATGCCGTCGACGGCCGCGATGCCCTCGCCGGCGCACACTTCCGCAAGATTGGAAAAGCGGTCCTCGACCAGGGTCAGCCGCCCGCCCGCGCGATCGACCAGGTCAAATCCGCCTGCAATCGCGGTGCGGTCGCGGTCGATGCCGATCACCCGGGTTCCCGCGACCCCGAGCAGCATGGCGCTGTAGCCGCCGGCGCCGAAGGTGCCGTCGACATAGATGCCGCCGGCGCGGGGCGCCAGCAGTTCGACCGCCTCGCGGCCCAGCACGGGGATATGGCGGCTGATGGACGCGCTCATGCCCCGGCCCCCTGCACGGTCCGGACGTGAAGCCAGAAGTTGGACGCGAACCGACCCATTGCGTCTCACGAATCTCCGTTTGTCCCGGCTGCTCCGGTCAAAAAACACTGGTGAGGCGGATTTCCCGGTTCCGCCCGCCTCAGCCCACAAGCCCTGATTTCCGCATGGGATTTGATCGGCTGCCATGGAATCCGAGCTGGGATTTCGAGCGTCAAATGGGGCCTCGGCCGTCCCAAACCGGTCCGGCACTTCACCACTTAGTAACGGCAGTTAGCGTTAAGAAAGCGTTGATGATCGGGCGCGGGATTCGTCGGCATTTTCGAAAATTGCCGTGATCCGCCGTCCCGCCGAGCCCTTCAGCCAAGCCCGCAATTGACGCGCCTTTTGCATCTCATGAGTTGTACAAAGAATATCAGAAAACCGGGGATAGCAACAGACGTGCGGATTGCACCGGCCGTGGCGGGAGGGAATAGTGCCAAGGTTGGTGTTGAAAATGTGCGCTTGCCGTTCTCCTGCCCGGATTGAGTTGTCACATGCCACCCGGTTCGTTTTCGTCTGCTGGAGCTGATTCGAAGCGTCAACGTGCCCTCCGATTCCAAGGGCCAGCGCCAACATGAAGACATTCACTCCGGATTCCTCGATCGCGTCAGACGTCATCCCGTCGGTCAATTTTGGCGAGCGCAACAACGGCCGGATCCCCGACATGATCCTGCTGCACTACACCGGGATGCCCGATGTGGAAGGCGCGATCGCGCGGCTCTGCACTGCGGGCACCGACGTGTCGGCGCATTACATCGTGCTGGAAGACGGCCGGATCGTGCAGAGCGTCCCGGAATCCAAGCGCGCCTGGCATGCCGGCGAAAGCTTCTGGGCCGGCGAGGAAGACATCAATTCCTGCTCGATCGGGGTTGAGATCATCAACCGCGGCCATGACTGGGGCTATCCGGAATTTCCGCTGCGCCAGATTGCGGCGGTGATCGCGCTGTGCCGCGGCATCATGCTACGCCGCAACGTCCCGTCGCACCGCGTGCTGGCGCATTCCGACGTCGCTCCCGCGCGCAAGAAGGATCCCGGCGAAAAGTTTCCCTGGCATTCGCTGGCCAATTCCGGCGTCGGCCATTGGGTGCAGCCGGCGCCGATCGTGCGCGGTGACACCTTGAAACTCGGCCACATCAACGAGGACGTCGAGCGGATACAACAGGCGTTGTCCCGCTATGGCTACCGCATCCCGGTCACGGGGAAATACGACGGCCCGACCATGGAAGTGGTCACCGCGTTCCAGCGTCACTTCCGGCCCGAGCGCGTCGACGGCGTCGCCGACCAGTCGACGCTGCTCACACTGCAATCGCTGCTGGCGAGCCTGCCGACCGACGGCAAGCTCGCGGCGGAGTAAGGCCGCCGCCTAGCACACTCGTCTCGTCATGCCCGGCCTTGTGCCGGGCATCCACGTCTTTCTTTTTCATTCGCAGAGAGCAAGACGTGGATGGCCGGGACGAGCCCGGCCATGACGATTTTAGCCACCCATCTCCGCCAGCCGCCGCGCATAGAGCCGGCGCAACGGCTCCAGTTGCGTTGCCGCTGTGGCCTCAAGGTAGGCCTCGCGTGCCGCATCGTGCCGGCCGAGCCGGCGCAGCAGATCGGCGCGGACCGCCGGCAGCAGCGGATAGCCGTTGAGCCCGCCGCGGGCCTGCAGCGCGTCGATCAAATCGAGCGCGCGCCCCGGCCCGTCCACCATCGATACTGCGGCGGCGTGGTTGAGTTCGATCACCGGCGACGGGCTGATCCGCAGCAGCACTTCATAAAGCCCCGCGATCTGCGGCCAGTCGGTGTCGCGATAATTCGGCGCCTGCGCATGCAGCGCCGCGATCGCCGCCTGCACCGCGTAAGAATCCGGCCGGCCGGGCATCGACAGCGCCGCCTCCACCAGCATCAGGCCTTCCGCTATCTGGTCGCGGTCCCACAGGCTGCGGTCCTGCTCTTCCAGAAGCACGATGTCGCCGTCCGCGGTGGCGCGGCCGGCGCGGCGCGCATCGTGCAGCAGCATCAGCGCGAGCAAGCCCTTGATCTCGCCCCGTTGCGGCATCAGCGTGTCGAGCAGCCGGCCGAGCCGGATCGCTTCCTGCACCAGATCCAACCGCATCAGCGCCTCGCCGGAGGTGGCGGCGTAGCCTTCGGTGAAGACGAGATAGATCACCGCGAGCACGCCGCGCAGCCGCGGCGCCAGCGCGTCACGTTCCGGCACCTCGTAGGGAATGCCGGCGAGCCGGATTTTCTGTTTGGCGCGGACGAGGCGCTGGCTCATCGCGTCCTCGGTGACAAGAAACGCGCGCGCGACCTGCGCCGTGCCCAGCCCGCACACCGTGCGCAGCGTCAGCGCGACCTGCACGTCGGCCGCAAACGCCGGATGGCAGCAGGTGAAGATCAGCCGCAGCATGTCGTCGCCAAGATCGGTGTCGAAGGTCCCGCCGTCATCTGGGGTGACCGCGGTGAGCAGCTCCCGGGCCAGTTCGTCCTGCTTGCCGCGAAACGCGATTTGCCGGCGCACGCGGTCGATCGCCTTGTTGCGAGCAACGCTAACCAGCCAGGCCCGCGGATTGGACGGCGGCGTCTGCGCCGGCCAGTGTTCCAGCGCCACCGTGAAGGCATCCTGCAGCGCATCCTCCGCAAGATCGAAATCGCCGACCAAACGGATCAGCGTCGCCAGCGCCCGGCCCGCTTCATCGCGAAAGGTTTTTTCGATTTCGATGGGAGTCATCGCGTTGGCGCTTAGCAAAGAGACCCGTCATTCCGGGGCGATGCGCAGCATCGAACCCGGAATCTCGAGGTTCCGGGTTCACGCTTCGCGCGCCCCGGAACGACATCGAATGCTTAATCATACACCATGATCGGCCTGACTTCGATCGAACCCGTCCTGGCACCGGGAATGCGCGCGGCAATGCCGAGCGCGGCGTCGAGATCCTTGGCCTCGATCAAATAGTAACCGCCGAGTTGCTCGCGGGTCTCCGCGAACGGGCCATCGGTCGTCAACGTCTTGCCATCGCGAACGCGGACCGTGGTCGCGGTCGACGTCGGCTGCAATCCATCTCCGGCCTTGAAATGGCCGCTCTGGATGATCGACTGGGTGAACGCGGCATATTCCGCCGTCAGCTTCTTGCGCGCCGCCGCATCCATTTTGCCGAGTTCGGCTTCGTTCCGATAGATCATCAACAAATACTGCATCGAATATGCTCCCTTTGGTTGGCGTCTCTCGCCGACACCCAGTCGAACGGGCGATGAGCAAAACGACATCTTCAGGATAATTTACTTTGCCCGCTTTGGCGGGGGCATAATCAGCTTGACGGAACGGCTCCGAGCCCCCATGCCTTGGGCGTCAGTCGGCCGGACGGCCGCTCCCGCTACGGTCGAAAGGCTGCAGGAGAGGAAAGTCCGGGCTCCATCGACATACGGTGCCGGATAACATCCGGCGGGGGCAACCCCAGGGACAGTGCCACAGAAAACGAACCGCCTCCTCTTCGGACGAGGTAAGGGTGAAAAGGTGCGGTAAGAGCGCACCGCGGGTCCGGCAACGGAAACGGCATGGCAAACCACACCGGGAGCAAAACCGAATAGGGACGGCAACGCGGGCTGTTCGCGAAAGCGATAACACCGCAGGGCGATGTCAGGCTCGCCGTCCGGGTAGGTTGCTCGAGGCCATGTGCAAACATGGTCCCAGAGGAATGGCCGTCACGTATCGTCCGCGCAAGCGAACGGTGCCCTACAGAACCCGGCTTACAGGCCGGCTGATATTTTGAGAATGAGGGGTTCGGCGCAAACACGCCGGACCCCTCGCCATTTGTGGCGCGGCGATGCCTCCTTCTGTTCATGCTCAAGACCGCAGCAAGCTCTTGACCAACTGCCGCTCAGCTCGTATCTACATTGTATCACCACGGTCGGAGACCGAAGATGAAGGTGGCGTTTCAAAAATGGGGCAACAGCCTCGCGCTGCGAGTGCCGAAAGCATTCGCCGATGAAATCGGTGCCAGCGACGGCAAGGCCGCCGAAATGTCCGTGAGCAACGGAAAGCTGGTGATCGAGATCACGCGCATGCAGAGGCGCAAGCGCCGCTATAAGCTCGACGAGCTGGTTTCCGGCATAACACCGGACAACCGTCACGAGGAGATCAATTGGGGGCGGTCCGTTGGCAACGAAGTCTGGTAATTATTGTCCGGAGGCTGGCGACTTCATCTGGATCGATCTTGACCCCACCCTCGGCCACGAACAAAGCGGCCGACGACCGGCAATCGTCATGTCACCGCACAGCTACAATGCCGCAGCCGGACTTTGCGTGATCTTCCCAATTACCAGCCGTGTGCGCGACTATCCTTTCGAGGCCGTGCTGCCCGATAGTGCCAGCATCCGTGGCGCTGTATTGACCGACCAACCCCGCAGCATCTCTTGGGAGAAACGACCGATAAAGCATGCCGGACGCGCTCCTGACACCGTGCTCACCGAAGTGCGCGAACGTTTGGCCGCATTGCTCGGAATCGACTAACTCCTCGTGCGAAGGCAGCTACACCTTGCCCCATCTACCTTCTGATATTTTTAAGCGAAGGCGTTTTCGAGCAAACTGAGATTTTGCTCCGCGGCAAGAAGCGCGCCTTTTAGCACAAACGTGTCCGCCACTGTTCGCTTTGCAAACTCAGATCTGGAATCGGACGAGAGCCGACGACGGCGCGGCATCTGCACTCAAGAGCGATGGTGGAACACACTGTATTGGAACGATTGCTCCGTCCCCCAAGGTGTCGCATGGATATTCAGCCGCGTATCCACAAGTTGGAACGTAGATCCAAGGGTTTTGCCGAGGCTTGCGGGATCGTAGCGCACGACTTGAAGCCCGCTGCATCGCTCGGGACCATCGGGCGCGAAGGTCGCAATGATGGCGTACCCTCCGGGCTGCAAGGCCCGCCGAAGGCGCGCGACATACGCCGAACGGTCGTCTTCCTGGGTGAGGAAGTGAAACGCTGCCCTATCGTGCCAGATGTCGTAAGGCTTCGGCGGCTCCCAGGCTGTGGCGTCCGCAACGATCCAATGAACCCTTGAAGCGTCCTGCCCGAGGCGCGCCTTGACGACCTCAAGTGCGGCTCCCGATAAATCGAGAACGGTAAGGTCCTTAAAGCCGCGCTCAACGAGCTTATCAACCAGACGTGAGGCGCCCCCACCAATGTCGATGATAGCCGACGAGGCCGTTGCGCCAACCTGCGCAATCAATTCGAGCGAAGGAGCGGGATTTTCCTGGAACCAACTGACTTCGTTCTCGCCCTTTTTTGCGTAGACGCCCTCCCAATGGTCTCGACGGCTCTCACTCGGCATAGGCTGTTCTCTACTCGGTCCAGGCGGGGTAGATTATCCGCGGGAAGGCGCCCTTATGCGTCATACTCAACCGCTTCGTCCGCGATGAAGCATTGTCGCCATTGCGACAATCCTCATCCCGCGACAATCTTTTCCAACAGCCCCATCAGTGCCGTCGGCGCCGTGACGTGCGGCGAATGGCTGGCGTCGATTTCGTGGTAACGCCAGCCTGCCTCGGATTTGGCGCGCGCGGCGAATTGACCAAAGGGGTCGGCGGGCGAGATGCGGGTGGCGTAGATGTAGTGGCGCGGCATCGCGGGCTCGCCCGTGAGCTTGATCCTCGTCTCGAAGCATTTAATCGGCGTGGCGACGCGGCGTTCCGTGAGCCATTCAATGTCGGCCGCCGGCGTATCCGGCGGCGCCGGATTGGGCGGCACGCGCCAGCCGTCGCCGGCCTCGGCGAGACTTCGCATGGATTGCCGCGCCGACTCATTGAGATCGAACAGCGATTGCCCGTCGCGCGGCACGAAGGCCTCGAGATAGATCAGTTGCGCGATGCGGTCGCGGGCGCGGTCCGCGACGGCGGTCGCGACCATGCCGCCATAGCTGTGGCCGATCAGCACGATGTCTTGCAGGTCTTCGTAGTGGATGACGTTGAGGACGTCCGTGATGTGCGTTTCGAGATCGATCGACGGATGGGCCAGATGCGCCCGCTCGCCCAGGCCGGTGTAGCTCGGCGTCAGCAGCCGATGCCCGGCCGCAATTATCAGCGGGTGCATCTTCTTCCATACCCAGCCCGCCGACCACGCGCCGTGACAGACCAGAAAGGTTTTGCTCGAGTTCATCGGACGCTTCCAATGGTTTGGATCGCTTGAATGGTCGGATCGCTCGGACGATAGATTCTGCCTGATGGTACCTGCCGCGGGTGTGGTGTAAACGTCAGATCCAATCACGAAGAAATCAGAACTCCATCACGAAGAAAAGAGAGCCTCGGTGGATACGCTCGCCTACGCATTGCTGTTGTTCGGCGCGCTTGCCGGCGGGTTCGTGTGCGGCCTTGCCGGTTTCGGCACCGCGCTGATGGCGTTGGGCATCTGGCTCTATATCCTGCCGCCTTCGCTCGCCGTGCCACTGGTGCTGATCTGCTCGGTCGTGGCCCAGACCGCGACCTTGCCGTCGATGTGGCGGAGCTTCGATTTGACCCTGATCTGGCCGTTCGTGATCGGCGGACTGGCCGGTGTGCCGATCGGCACGATGCTGATCGCGCATATCGATCCGCATATCTTCAAGCTTAGCTTCGGCGTGCTGCTGCTGGCATTTCCGACCGCGCTTTATCTGCAGCGTGCGCCGATGGCGTTCCGTTTCGGCGGCAAGCCGGCGGATGCGGCGATCGGATTTGCTGGCGGCATCCTCGGCGGACTTGCCGGGCTGTCCGGCCCGATTCCGATTTTGTGGGCCAGCGTGCGCGGCTGGGGCAAAGACGCCCGGCGCGGCATCTTCCAGACCTTCAACTGGACGGTGCTCGCGACTGCGCTGTGCCTGCAGCTCGGCACCGGCCTCGTCAAATCAGAGGTGATCTGGCTGGCGCTGATTGCTTTTCCCGGCACGATTATCGGCACGTGGCTGGGCACGCGGGTCTATCACGCGCTGGACGACCGGAATTTCCGCGACGTGGTGCTCGGCCTGCTGTTTCTGTCCGGCGTGGTTCTGCTCTGGAGCAGCCTTGGCCCGCGATAGAACTTGGCGCGCGATAGAAGACGCATGGCCGCTATGCGCCATGCCTCAGCGCTATGCGCACCGGCGCGAACCGGCTAGGCCTGCAGCCATGTCCTCTGCATCATCGCGCGAACGTTTGGGTCTGCTGCTGGGTTTTGTCGGCATGGCCGTGTTCGGCGGCACGCTGCCCGCGACACGCATCGCGGTATCGGCGATCGACCCGATCGCGCTCACCGCGCTGCGCACCGCCATCGCCGGGTTATGTTCGCTGGCGTTGTTGGTCGCGTTGCGCCGGCCGCTGCCGCCGCGCCGGCTGTGGCCGCAACTGGTGGTCGCGATGCTGTGCGTGAGCATGCTGTTTCCGCTGCTGATGGCGCTCGCGATGCAGACCGTCGATGCCTCCCATGGCGGCGTAGTGCTGGGGATTCTGCCGATCGCGACCGCGCTGGTCGCGGTCCTCATCACCCACGAACGACCGAACCCGCTGTTCTGGATCGCATCGGTGGTCGGCGCTGCACTGGTGATCGCGTTCGCGCTGCGCCAGGGCGGCGGCGCGCTCTCGGCCGGCGACCTGCTGCTGTTCGCCGCGGTGGCGCTGTCGGCGATCGGCTACGCCTATTCCGGCCGGCTCACTGCCGAGATGCCCGGATGGGAAGTCATCAGCTGGGTGCTGGTGATCGCGCTGCCGATTTCGCTTCCCGCCGCCCTGCTCACAATGCCGCCGGACCTGACCCACATCGCGCTGAAGCCGTGGTTGGCGCTGTTCTACGTCGCGGTGTTCTCGCAGTGGATCGGATTCTTCGCCTGGAATGCCGGCATGGCGATGGGCGGCATCGCGCGGGTTTCGCAGATCCAGCTGCTGCAGCCTTTTGTCACCTTTGCGCTGGCGGCGTTCTTCAACGGCGAGACCATCACGCCGCAGATCGTGTTGTTCGCCTTGGCCGTGGTCGCGACGGTGGCGATCTCGACGCGGACGCGGCGGCGCGACGCGGCGGCCGTGCAGTCGGCTTGACGCTCGCGACCGCGCTGTGCCGCAGCTCGGCACCGGGCCTCGTCAAATCGGAGGCGATCCGCTGGCGCCGATCGCTTTTCCCGGCACGATCTCGGGCTCGGCACGTGGCTGGGCACGCGGGTCTATCACGCACTGAACGACCGGAATTTCCGCGACGTGGTGCTCGGCCTGCTGTTGCTGTCCGGCGTGGTTCTGCTCTGGAGCAGCCTCGTCTAGCGCTAGCCGGCACCGCCTTGATCGAGCAACGCCGGATTTTCGGCAGCCAACTCCGCCCGGATTTGCTCCGACTGAATTCCACGAAGCAATATCCTTGCGGTAGTCAAATCATTCGCCTTCACGCAGAGATCCAAGATCTGCCACACGGAAACGTCACGGATTGAATCGTCGGAAATCTGCAACGCGAATTCGAGAGCGCTTTTTTTGGCGGCTCGATAATGTCCGGTTTCCGAGGCTGTCTCTGCGTTATCTGTCCGGCCGCCGGCTACCATTTCCGCGCTGGACCCGGCAGAAGCACAAATCTCGCGAATTCGTTTGGCCGCCTCGATATCCCTGAGGGATCGAACGTCTGCCGCTTCCCGGGCTTCCCGCCCCGTTCTATGAAACCAGCGCATCCCGTACGCCCTTTCGGTGCGGGAAATATATTCCTGCACCGACCAGCTTAGCAAGCATGACCGGCTTGGAGCGGGATAGCTTTCCTTCGAATAGCCATCCCGCTCTATCTTATTATTTATACATGATCTCCGCGCAAACGCTTCGTGTTAGTCGCGAGTGAAAACCGGTGTCCGCCTTGCGCCAACGCGGCCGTGCGGGTCCGGATCATGTTCTAAGCCGCTTCGAGCGGATCGAATTCGAGCACCTGGCGCTCGAACAGCCCGCGGTAGATTCCGCCGGAGCGGTTGGCGAGCGCGGCGTGCGTGCCCTGCTCGACGATCCTGCCGCGATCGAACACCAGGATCCGGTCGAGGCTGCGCACCGTCGACAACCGGTGCGCAATCACGATCGAGGTGCGTCCTTCCATCAGCCGTTCCAACGCCTCCTGAATCAAGGCTTCGGATTCCGAATCGAGGCTCGCGGTCGCCTCGTCGAGGATCAACACCGGCGCGTCGGCAAGGAACGCGCGCGCCAGCGCCACGCGCTGCCGCTCGCCGCCGGACAGCTTGGCACCGCGTTCGCCGACCATGGTGTTGTAGCCCTCCGGCAGCCGCAGGATGAAATCGTGCGCGTTGGCAAGCTGTGCCGCCTGCACGATCGCAGCCATGCTGGCGCCCGGCCGGCCATAGGCGATGTTCTCGGCCAGCGACCTATGAAACAGCAACGGCTCCTGCTGCACGATGGCGATCTGGCTGCGCAACGATTGCTGCGTCACCTCGGCGATGTCCTGACCGTCGATCAGGATTCTGCCGCCGCTGACGTCATGCAGGCGTTGCACCAGCTTGATGAAGGTGGTCTTGCCGGAGCCGGAATGTCCGACCAGCCCGACGCGCTCGCCGGGGCGGATGTCCACCGACAGACCGTCATACAGCGGCTTGCGAGAGCTGCCGTAGTGGAACGTCACATCGTCGAACACGATCCCGCCTCCCACGATGCCGAGCGGCCGCGCGCCGGCGACATCGGCGATGCCGATGGCCTCGTCGTGGATCGCAACCAATTCTTCCATATCGTTGACCGAGCGTTGCAGGTTGTTGATGTGCAGGCCGACGTCGCGCAGATAGGCATGGATGATGTAGTAGCTGGTCAGCACATAGGTGACGTCGCCGGGCGACGCATGGCCCGCCATCCACAGCAGCACCGCGCCGCCGATCACGAAGGCGCGCAGGCCCAGAAGCACCGCGAGCTGTGCCGTCGAGGTGTAGTTATAGCGCTGCCAGGTCCGCCGCGCCCGGACACGCCACCGGCTGACGACGCGCGCCAGCCGGGCGTCCTCGCGCGCCTCGGCGCCGAACGCCTTCACCACCGCGTTGCAGCTCAGGCCATCCGCCAGCGTGCCGCCCACCTTGGTGTCCCAGGCATTGGAAACACGCGCGGCGGGCGCGATGTAGCGTGTCGTGAACAGCACGATCATCGGCAGGTAGATCACGGCGCCGACGCCGATCACCAGGCCGAGCGCCGGCCAGCGCAGCCCGAGCAGGAGCATGGACCCGAGCAGGACGGCCAGCGACGGCAGCAATGCCGTCAGGATGGTGTCGTTCAACAGGTCGAGCGCCCACATGCCGCGGGTGATCTTGCGCACGGTCGACCCGGAAAAGCTGTTGGCGTGCCAGTCGGTCGAGAAGCGCTGCACGCGCATGAATGCGTCGCGTGACATGTCGGACATGATCCGCAGCGTGAACGGCACGATCGCCTGCAGGCCGAGCAGGCGCAGGACCATCGACACCAGGCCCAGCGCCACGATGGTACCGAGGGCGATCAGCGCGGCATGGCGCGCAGCCGGGTCCGCCGCGCCTGCGGTCATGGCATCGACGAGGCGCCCGGAAAATAGCGGCATGAACAGGTCGGCGACGGTCGCGCCGAGCAGGCCGCCGGCGGTGATCGCGACGGCGACCGGCTGACGCAGCCAGTGACGGAACACAAACGGCAGCACCATTCGAATGGCGGGCGGGCGGTTCTTGATGTGAACGGTCATGGCGTCATCCCGGCAGCACTTACCGGCTGCGTTGGTCGACACACGGCGGCAGCAAAACGCCACGCGCGCGCATCGTTAAAACAATTTAGTGGTTGGGAATTCGGGAGATCGGGACGTCGGGCCCGGTCGAGAATGACCGAAGCGGCCTTTAGAGGCCGAGGCCGACGTCCGCCCTAGATGACGGACGCGAGGGAATAGTCTGCGAACATATCGAAATCATGCAAATCCCTCCCCGGCTCGAGCGACGATACTCGGCATATAAAGAACTTATAAGCGTTTTGCAACCCGCACGAGCGGCGCGCGATCCGAAAACAGCGCAAACGTGATCGCGGATAGTTTTGCGATGCACCCGCGGTGTTTGCGGCGCAACGCCAAGGTGGTTTCAAAGGCGGTTTCGTTTGATTTGCGTGAGACCCTGTGTTCGACTTCTCTCAAGCCGCCAGAAAGGCGGATCAAAAAGGGAGAGACGTCCATGGCCGAAGCCCGCCAGAGGTTTGCGTATTTTCTAACGGCAACGACCGCGCTGGTTGCGGTCGCCGGCGCCGCGTCGCCGGCGTCTGCGCAGTCGAACGAGCCGATCAAGATCGGCGTCATCGCCGAAGTCCAGTCCATCGCCGGAGCGGCAACCCCGGGCGGCGCCCAGATCGCCGCCGACGAAATCAACGCCCAGGGCGGCGTCAACGGACGCAAGATCGAGATCGTCTCCTATGACAACAAGAGTTCGTCGGCCGACTCGGTGCGGGCATTCCAGCGCGCCGTCTCCGACGACAAGGTCAGCGCGGTGATCGCGAGCTACATCAGCGAGGTCGTGCTCGCGCTCGAGCCATGGGCGGCGCGGCTGCACATGCCGCTGATCACGCCGGGCGCCGCCAGCAACGAGATCACCCGCCCCGTTCATGACGACTATGACAAGAACAAATACACCTTCCACGGCTATCTGACCTCGGGCGCGCAGGCGCAGGCGGTCTGCGACGCGGCCAAGGACCTGCTGGTCGACGGCATGAAGATGAAGACCGCCGTCATCATGAGCGAGGACGCCGCCTGGACCAAGCCGCTCGACGCCGGCTATGAGGAATGTCTGCCGAAGGCGGGATTGAAGGTGCTCGATCACATCCGCTTCTCGCCTGACACCACCGACTTCACTCCGATCTTCAACAAGCTCGAGGGCAAGAAGCCGGACGTGATCGTCACCGGCATCTCGCATGTCGGCGTACAGCCGACGGTGCAATGGAAGAACCAGCAGGTGCCGGTGCCGATGTTCGGCATCAGCGCGCAGGCCCTGAGCCCGACCTTCTGGGCGGACACCAACGGCTCGGCCGAAGGCATTCCGTCGCTGGCGGTCGCCACCGCGACCACGGCGGTGACGCCGAAGACCAAGCCGTTCGCCGCAGCCTTCAAGGCTAAGTTCGGTTCGGACCCGGCCTACACCGGCTACACCGCCTATGACGAGGTCTACATCATCGCCGACGCGATCAAGCGCGCCGGCTCGACCGATCCCGACAAGATGGTTACTGAGCTTGAGAAGACCGACTACGTTGGCACCATCGGGCGGGTGCAGTTCTACGGCCGCGACAACCAGTTCACCCACGGCCTGAAATACGGACCGGACTACGTCAGCGGCATGATCTTCCAGTGGCAGGGCGGCAAGCAGGTTCCGGTGTGGCCAGCCAAGGTCGCAGACGGCAAGCTGAAATACCCGGCATTCGCGCGGCCGAGCAATTGAGCCGGCAAACAGCGTGAGCTGTGGCCCGGATGAGCCAACGGGTCGCGCGAACGCGCGCCCGATGACAGGCTCCGCGACATCCGGGGACCGCGCCGACGTTGATGCCGCAGGCGCGCCGCAAATGAACGCCTTCGCCAGCGAAGGCGGAGGCGTTCGGGCTTGGTTCACCAACCGCCGTTGTCGATGATGCAATCAGAATACGGACCAGTCGGCTGGTCAGGATCATCATTCTGACAAGCCGCGGCCGGATACGCCGCGAAGACGATGCCGACACCACCCAGAGCAATCACAAGGGCGAAGATCGTGAGCTGCTTCTTCATGTTCGGTTCCTTCACTCCCACTTTGCTGAGTTGTGATGGATGTGACGCACAGTTGCGAGAGGACTCGATCGGAGAGCACCGACATTTCATCACGCCCGAACTTTATCGGAGCGCTTGGCTTCATCGAAGCATAATGAGGTTACGCCGAAGCGTAATAGGGCTACGGCTGCATTTCTTGATAGCAAACCGATGTTTAAACCTAACTCGCGCATTGCGCGATCCCGTTGGCTCATTCGGGCTACAGAAACGTAGCGCGCCAGACTGGCGCGTCACAATCGGATGGGACGTGGCCGTATTGAAGCGGCGGCTGTGCCGCCGCGGTCTACCGCAGCGTGCGAAGAACGAATTCGATAAACGCCCGTACTTTTGCCGCCGGGTGATGACGCGAAGGATAGAGCGCGTAAAGCGGAAAGGTTTCGTCCGGCCAGTCTGGAAACAGGTTCACCAGCCTGCCCTCCTCGATCAACCCCTTCACCGCGATGGCGAGCACCTGGGCGACACCCGTGCCCGCCAGACATTCGGTAAGCATGGTGCCCGCATCGCTCAACAGCAACCGGCTAGAGATCTTCACCGCAAGGATTTTCCGTTTGCGATGAAACTCCCATTCATAGGGCCGACCGGTCTGCGGATCGCGAAAATCGATGCAGTCGTGTTTAGAAAGGTCCTGCGGCGTGTCCGGCCGACCGCGGCGCGTCAGATATTCCGGCGAGGCAACGGTCAGCACCTGAACATCGGCAAGCTTGCGCGAAATCAGCGAGACTCCGAGCGGTTCGCCGAACCTGACCGCAACATCGACGCCATCCGCCACCAAGTCTCCGATGTGTTCGCGGGTAATCGTCTCCATGGTTAGTTCGGGGTGGGCCTCCAGGAAACGGCCGAGATGTCCGGCCAGGACAAGCCGTGAAAACAACGGATCAATGTTGACGCGCAAGCGGCCGCGGACCCGCGCCGTCGCGCTCAATGCATCGGTCGCGGCCTCCTCGATTTCTTCAAGCGACGGACGGACCCGCTCATAGAACCGACGCCCCTCGTCGGTCAGTGAAATCGATCGGGTGGTGCGGTCAAGCAGGCGAACGCCGAGGCGAGCTTCCAACCTGGCGATGGCGTGGCTGACGCCAGAGGCGGACATCCCCAGCGCCTCGCCCGCTCGGGAGAACCCGCCGCTTTCGATCACGGCATCGAGCACCGTCACGCCGCTAAGAAGCCGTCCATCCATGACGTTGCTATTCCTGAAATTGAGTCAGCAATGATGTGACAAACTCTCGCTTCAGTCAAATACCCGATAGTGGGATGTTGCCGCCGATCAAAGGACTTTCACTCGAACCTTAGGGGAACGCTCATGTTTGCTGTCATCGGAGCCACCGGAAAAGTGGGAGGCGTCGTCGCCCGCACATTGGTCGCCGCGGGCCGGTCGGTGCGTGTCGTCGTCCGCGATCCCGGCAAAAGCGGTGTTTGGTCGTCACGCGGATGCGACATCGCTGTCGCCGAAAGCAGTGACGCGGAGGCGCTGACGCAGGCTTTCATCGGCACAGAGGGAGCGTTCGTGATGCTTCCGCCTATCTTCGATCCGACTCCGGGCTTCCCGGAAGCAAAAGGGATGATTGCTGCGCTGCGCGCCGCGCTTTTACAGGCAAAGCCAGCCAAAATTGTTGTGCTGTCGACCATCGGCGCAGAAGCGACGCAGCCCAATCTGCTCAATCAACTCGGATTGCTGGAGCGGGCCTTGGCCGACCTGCCCATGCCGGTAAGCTTTCTTCGCGCCGCCTGGTTCATGGAGAATGCCGCGTGGGACGTGGCGCCGGCACGAAAGACCGGCGTGATCCAGAGCTATCTGCAGCCGCTCGACAAGCCGTTTCCGATGGTTGCAACCGAAGACGTAAGTCACGCCGCGGTGGATCTGCTGCTGGAAAACTGGAATGGCCATCGCATCGTCGAACTGGAAGGCCCGCACCGCGTCACCCCTAACGATCTCGCCGATGCATTTGCGAAGGCGCTGGGCTCGCCGGTGCAAACCGAGATCGTGTTGCGCGATCGCTGGGAAACGTTGTTTCGCGCGCAGGGCATGCAACATCCCCTGCCCAGGATGCAGATGCTCGACGGCTTCAATGCTGGCTGGATCGATTTCCCACAGCGAGGGGCGGGCGCCCGCAAGGGCGTCGTCACGATCGATCAAGTGATCGCTAGCCTTGCGGCCGAGCAGGCACAACAGCAAGCGACGAAATGACCCGGAGCATGCCCTAATGCGCAGACGCCGAAGACAGCGCGGCGGGCTTTTTCAGCACCAGCACCAGCACGCTCAGTCCGAGATAGAACAGCGTCAGCATGAAGAAGGCGTCGCCATATCCCATCACCACCGCCTGGCGGTGAACGATCATCGACAATTGCTTCAGCGCCATCAGCGAAGCATCGCCCATGCCTTGCAGGCGCTGCGTCAGCATGTTGAGGGTCTCGGTCGCGGTGGCGTTGCCCCAGGTGACGCGATCATGCAGCCGCGAAATGTGCAGGTCGGTGCGGTCGTTGATCACCTGGTTGATGACGGCAAGCCCGACCGCGCCGCCGAGATTACGGGTCAGGTTGAACAGGCCCGAGGCGTTCTTCACGCGATCCGGCGGCAAGGTGCCGAGTGCGATGTTGTTGGTCGGCACCATCGCGCACATCATGCCGATCCCGCGCAGGATCTGCGGCACCAGTAGCTCGTAGAAATCGTACTCGCGGGTGATCCAGGTCATCTGGTAGGAGCCGAGCGCGAAGATGATGAGGCCCGCCGCGATGATCAGGCGCATATCGACCTTGAGCATCAGGCGGCCGACGACCGGCGCCATCAGGAACATGGTGATGCCGGAGACGAACATGGTCTCGCCTATCATCAGCGCGCTATAGCCGCGCACCTCCGAGAGATAGCGCGGATATATATAGGTCAGACCATAGAGGCCGATGCCGACGCAGAACGAGATCATACAACCGACGGCGAAATTGCGATCGGTGAAGGCCCTGATATCGACGATCGGCTCTCTGGCGGTCAGCACGCGGTAGAAGAAGGCGATCGCGGAGACGGCGCACACCGCGGCGAAGATCGCCACCGAGGTATCCTGCAGCCACTCATATTGCGGCCCCTCCTCCAGCACGTATTCTAGCGAGCCGAGAAATCCCGCCATCGCGATCAGGCCGAACCAGTCGAAGTGATTGAGCAACTCGAAATTCGGCTCGTCGAAATCGACCAGCGCCAGCACGCCCAGCGTGATGCCGATGCCGGGCACGACATTGATGAAGAACAGCCAATGCCACGACATCAGGTCGGTGATTAACCCGCCGACGGTCGGGCCGATGGTGGGCGCCAGCGTCGCAACCAGACCGATGATCGGGCCGACGATATGAAATTTCGAGCGCGGGAACACCGTGTAGGCCGAGGCGAACACCGTCGGAATCATGCCCGCACCCAGAAATCCCTGGATCGCGCGCCAGAGGATCATCTGCTCGATCGTGGAGGCAAAGCCGCACAGGAAACTCGCGATGGTGAAGCCGGAGGCTGAAATCGCAAATAAGAGCCGGGTGCCGAGCGCGCGCGACAGAAAGCCGGACAACGGAATCGCGATCACTTCGGCGATCAGATATGCGGTCTGTACCCATGACACTTCGCTCGAACTTGCCGACAGTCCGGCCTGGATGTCGGTCAGCGATGCCGAGACGATCTGGATGTCCAGGATCGACATGAACATCCCGAACACCATGATGAGGAACGCAATCAGCCGCCGCGGCGCAATGCGCTCCGATGGCATCGCCGCGGCGTTCATCATCGTCGGGGAGGCGGCGTCAGCCATGATCTGCTCGGCTCGGGACGGCCGCGCGATCGGGCACCCCGCCCGATGCGCAAGACCTATTGCGGGTGGATCGCGGTCGGATCGTCGAGGTCGGCATCACTGTCGGCGTCCTTGGCGCCTTCGCGCGTATCGACGGTGGTGTAAACCGACATGCCGGCGCGCAGCATGTTCTGCCGCGCGACGTCCTTCGGCACCCGAATGCGAACCGGAAGCCGCTGCACAATCTTGGTGAAGTTGCCGGTGGCGTTGTCCGGCGGCAGCAGCGTGAACACCGAACCCGCCGCCGGCGAAATGCTGTCGACCACGCCGGCGAATTTGCGATGGCCGTAGGCGTCCACCGTGATCGTCACCGGCTGGCCGGGACGGATGCGCCTGAGCTGCGTCTCCTTGTAATTGGCGTCGATAAAGACGCCATCGAGCGGCACCACATTGCCGAGCCGCTGCCCCATCACGATGAAGTCGCCGGTGTTGACCAAACGGTTGGAGAACGTGCCGTCGACCGGCGCGCGCACCGAGGTGAAGTCGAGATCGCGCTCGGCCTTGGCCAACGTTGTCTGCAGTTCGGCGAGTTGCGCGCGGGCCTCGGCCTGCTGCGCCTTGGTGACCTCGACATTCGTCTGTGCCGCGTCATAGGCGGCCTGCGCCGATTTCACGGCGGCCACGCCCTGATCGCGACCGGCTTCCGACACCTCGAACGTCGCCCGCGAGGCAAACCCCTTGGTGCTCAAACTCTGTTGGCGATCGAAGTCGAGATCGGCACGTTTCAGGCCGGCCTCCGCCGACGCCAGCTGCGCCTTGGTCTGCGCGACCATGCTTTCCAGCGCGACCACCTGGCGGCCGATGCGTTCGATGGTGGCTTGCTGGGTTGCGATCTTGGTGCGCGCGGCGTCCACCGCGATGCGATAATCGCCGTCGTCGATCTTGAAGACCACATCGCCCTTGCGGACCAAGGTGTTGTCGCCGGGGAGGATCGACGCGATGTGACCCGATACGCGGGCGCCGAGCATGGTGTTGTTGGCGCGCACATAGGCGTCGTCGGTGCTGACAAAAAATCGCCCGACTAGAACATAATGCACGCCATAGCTGACCGCCGCGAGCGCCAGCAAGGCGCCGAGACCCATCAGCACCATCTTGCGCTTGCCGGGTTTTGCTGCGGCGGCAGTCGCGGCCGGCGCCTCGGCGGGTCTTTCGGTAACTGTTTGGTCGGGAAAGTCCGCCGGGTGGCGCGCGACGGCGTCGTCAGTGACATGCGCGCGGAACTGCTCGGCGCCAACCGCCGACGCGTCGCGCGCCTGGCCGCCCTCTGCCGTCTGCGGCTCGGCACGAACGACGCGTGCGGCCTGGTCTCTCCCTGCGGCCATTCACGGCCTCCTCACTATAATTTTATGGCGCGATAGCAGCCAAATCCACTGGCAGCGCGGCCAATATCGAGTTAGCATTGACCGAACGGTTCGGTCAAGCTACATTTGTAACGAACCGACCATAGAACGCCTCGTCCTAACGCGGCGGTGTCGGCCCCGAGATTTTCCCAGAGAAGCTAAACCAATGGTTGCAACGCCGTCCACGACACTTCGCCCGATCGGCGACGAAGACAGTTCAAAGCGTCGTCAAATTCTCGACGGCGCCCGCAAGGTGTTCATGGATCTGGGCTTCGACGGCGCCAGCATGGGCGAGATCGCCCGCGCGGCCGGCGTCTCGAAGGGAACGCTCTACGTCTATTTCGCCGACAAGAGCCGGCTGTTCGAGGCCATCGTCGAAGAGGAGATGGTCGAACAGAGCATGGCCACGTTCAATTTCGATCCCGAACGCGACGTGGTCACCACCTTGCGGGAGTTCGGCCAGGCCTACATCCAGTTGCTGTGCCGGCCGCGGGGCGGATCGGCGATCCGCACGGTGATGGCGATTGCCGAGCGTATGCCGGATGTCGGCCGCCGCTACTACGAGCACGTGCTGGCGAATACGATCGACCGCCTCGCCGCCTATCTCGAGGTGCATGTGGCGGCGGACGACCTTGTGATCGGCGACAGCAAGCTTGCGGCGTCGCAGTTCATGCAGATGTGCCAGGCGTCGCTGTTTCTGCCGTTCATTTTCCAGGCTGCGCCGGCGCCATCCGCGGAGCGCATTACGCAAGTGGTCGAAAGCGCGACCCAGATGTTTCTTGCGGCGTATCGGGCCAAAGCCGCCTGAGTGCACAAGGCTAAGCCCGAGCCTCGCGCAATCTCTTCGTCAACGTTCTTCGTCAACGCTATTCGTCCATGAACTCGTCTTCCTCGTCGACCTTGTGCCGATGCGGCTTGGCTCCGCCGAGCGATCCCGTGACCATCGGCGCGCGCGAGGCATAGGGGTTGCGCTGCGCCGCCCGCGCCGCGACTTCCTCGCCCGACATCGCGGCAGGCTGACAGATCACGGGCCGGTGCGGCCGGCGCATCAGGTCAACATGGATGTGATTGTAGTGATAGACGTTGGATCCGGGCGCCAGCACCGTGGTGAAGTCGCGACACGCTGCGGCCTGCACATCGCGCAGAAAGCCCTGCTCTTCCGGCAGGCCATTCCAGCCGTCCTTTACCGAAATGCGGCGACCATCGGCGAGCGTGAAGGCCGCGATATCCAGCGCGTTGCCGAAAGCATGTTCCGAAATATGCGCACGCGAATTGCCGTTCATGCCGCGGCACGAATAGGCGGATATCTGCTTGATCTCGACGACGCGGGCTCCGAACCAGCGCATCGCGGCGGGCTGCACGGAATCGGCGAGCCAGCGATCGAGCGCCGAGACGATCGGACAGGCGAGGGTCGCCGCCGGCCTGACCGCCACCGGCCCGACCGTGCCCACCGAATTACCGGTCGCGGGGCCGAGCGGCGGCGGGCTTTCCGGCTGCGGCTGCGCATAAGGCCGTTCCGAATAAGGCCCACGCGGCGGATAGCCCTGTGAGGGATAGGACTGCGCGTCGGGATAGGGCTGCCGCGTGCCGGGCGGCGGCGCGTATCCCGGCGCACCTTCTGCCGGCAGATCGATTTCGCCTTGCTGGGGTGCAACGCCGGGCGCGCTCAGCGAGATCGGCCCGTTCGACCCTGCGCCATAACCGGGCTGACGCATCGTATTGTCGGGATAGGGCGAAGCCTGCGGCGGCGCCGGGCGTGGCGGCGAGATCGGCCAGCGCGGCGCATTGCCGATATTGGCCGGTGGCCGCAAGTCGTCATCGGCAAAACCGAGGTTGCCGGTGCTCTCGCCGAGAGCGGCGACCTTGAGCGGGAATTCCGCACCGCAAACGCCGGGCCCCGAAATCGGGTCGATCCGGACGAGGTCGGCGTTCTCCTTCACCGCGCCGGATTTGAGGCAAGCAATCTCGGCCTCAGCCCGCCACGGTTCGCGCTCTTCGGATTGAAAAAATCCGCGGCTGCAACCCGCTAGCGAAACAAGGACAAGGGAGCCGACGAGATACAAACGAACTCCGCGCGTCATCCGCGCAACTTCACTGAATTTATTTAAGGACTCTTCAACGCGTTGATTTTACGAATTTTTAACCACGTTTTCGGCGACCGACGGGGCGTTCGGAGGGCAATAGAGCAGCATGGCTGACTTTTTCCCGCCGGAACGGTTCACTAGCTGCGGCGTTACAGCGGGTAGCGATGTGAACCCACGGAGAGTTCCTGTGACTATCGTCAGCAGACTGAGTGTTGTGGCCGCCTACGTCGCGTTCGCCTTTGTCGGCGCGATCGTAATCGGCATCCTCTAGGACTGCGGAACATCAAGACGGCGGGACATCAAGATCTCGGGACATTGTGATTTCAACGCCCGGCGAGTTTGGATCGATTGATCCAGTCACCGGGCGTTTTCATGCGAGCGCGTCAGCGCTGCCAGGCGACGAGATATCCAAAACGTGTGGGACGCCGCAGCAAGAGTTCGAATTTTACGACCGATGGTGACGTGGCGCGTACCGTGCGCGTCCTATGTCGATCATCTGCTATTGCCCGTGCCTGATCAGCACGTCTCGGCAGGCCGCATGTAATTTAGTACGATTTTCCTTCAGACAAGCCAGAATAGTAAAATCGCCCTGATCCATCCACTTGCGGCAGAAACGCTTGACATCGTAGATGCAAGCCTTCTCGTCCCCGTCGCTGCCAACGTGCTGAGCAAAGGTTTCGCTCGATAGGCTCGCTAGTAACGCGAAGGCCAGGAGAAATCTCTTCATCTGCGTTTCCTTCCTTTTGCGACGGCCTAGTGTCCAAGAGCGCCTGCCGCTCCTCTTCCGTTCGAACTCCACGCTGATAGCAGCGACCTTCTTATCGCCTCCCAAAGCTCAAACAAGGCGGCTTAAAAAAACCATACTGTATCGTTTACATAATTGCCAAGTTTTGTTCATGCAAGGAATCTCTCGAAGCTGGAATAAAATCAGGTCGATGTCCGCGGTGCTATCGATGGACCGCATCGTCGACGCGCGCCCCGAAGACGCGATGTGCAATCTATCTCAGATCAGTGATGGGCGAGAAAATGACAACATCTTCAACAGACAGAATTGCGCTCTTTATCGACGGCGCCAATCTCTATTCGACAACTAAAACGCTGGGCTTTGACGTCGACTACAAGCGCCTTCTGAAGGAATTTCAAAGCAGGGGAACCTTGGTCCGTGCATTCTACTATACGGCAATCCTTGAAGACCAAGAGTTCTCTTCGATACGGCCGCTGCTCGATTGGCTCGACTACAATGGTTACACCGTCGTGACCAAGCCTACCAAGGAGTTCATCGATGCCAACGGACATCGTAAAATCAAGGGCAACATGGACATAGAGCTTGCAGTTGATGCGATGGAAATGGCCGAATATCTCGATCAGATGATACTGTTCTCGGGCGATGGCGATTTCCGCTCGCTCGTCGAGGCGGTGCAGCGCCGCGGTGTCAGGGTGACCGTAGTCTCAACAATCTTGAGCCAGCCGCCGATGCTCGCGGACGAATTGCGACGCCAGGCTGACGCCTTCACCGATCTCATCGATCTGCAATCGAAGCTCGGCCGTGACCCATCCGAACGGTCGTCGCGCGAGATCTCTCTGAACGCGACCCAATATCATCGAAGAACACCTCCGAGAGAAGGTCATGTGCGTGGGACCTGACGACGACTCGTTTACAACCGCCCCGAATGCTTGGTCGGCCAACTAACATTCTGCTTGCCCGCAAGGCCTGCCTCATATATCTAAACTATAACGTATCGTTCTTCTTTAAGCGAAAATTGCTGTCCCGCGTCCTTCGTGAGAACGATTTTCGCAATCTGGGTTTCCTCCATGTAGGAGCGCCCCGGGCGCGTCCCTTCTCCCGCCTTGACCGCGGGAATTGCGTCGATCCTTGAATTCACTTTCGAGGTACTCGGCTAAATGAGACCCGCAAAGCCGGGTCCGTGATGCGGCGGCGGACTTGGGGCTCCTCGAGTTGGCCAGTCCGGAGCCGCGGAGCGGTCGGCCTGGGAGTGTGCCCCGCCCCAGGCCGACTGCTCGATGACTTTTGCGGGAGATTGCTATGGATCGAACGAAGTCTAAAGAGACGATGCCTCGCTGGTCATTGTATGACCACACGCGGCTCTCCACGTTGGTGATTCTCACGCTGGGCGGCGCTCTGACTGTGTCAGTAATGTTTCTTGCCTATCTTTTGTTTTTTTGAACGCGACGTTGACCTGCACGAAACCATACTGCATCGTTTATATATGCTCTATGCCTAAGACGGCTGCAGGAGAATTCCCAAGTGCCAAAGAATGAGAGTGGGGCCAAGGCGCGCTCCAGTCCGCGAACCCGCGGCCGTGCCGTTCGCGAACGCGCGTCGATGCAACCTGTCCGAAAGGGAGGTGGTCGTCCCACTCTGGAGGAATCGGTGCGGCGCGACGCGCGCCTGCTGCAAGTGGCCACGGAGCTTTTCATGGAACGAGGTTTTGATGGAACCTCCATTGACGCCGTCGCGGAGACCGCCGGCGTGAGCAAGCCCACGGTATATGCGCGTTATCGCGATAAGCGTGATCTGTTCGCAGCGGTGTTGCGAGGCAGAATAGCGCGCTGGCTCGCTCCTCTGTCGGCCGCCGCAGAGGCCCAGGCCAATGAAGTCAGGCCGAAGGGCATCAGAACCACGCTACATGAACTGAGCCGGCAGTTGCTCGCTCAATCGCTGGTGCCAGAGGCCGCTACTGTGCAGCGGATTCTTGCGGCGCAGGCCGTTCAGTTTCCTGAATTGGCACATCTGGCACATGAGGAAGGTTGGCTGCGAGCGATTCGAAGCGTGGCTAATCTGCTTCGGCAGTTTGCCGCTCGTGACGAGATAAAAGTTGCCGATCCCGAACTCGCCGCTGACTTATTCCTTAATCTTGTGCTTGGGCACAGCAAGCGCCTGGCACTCTACGGCTTGGCGATCGATCCCAAAACCGAGGAACGCCATAGGCAAGCCGGCGTCGAACTCTTCCTGAACGGGTTGAAAGTCCGCTAGAGGCAGGATGACTGTTCTTCGAATCGTCATCCCGCTCTATCTCGCTATTTGAGCATCGCAGATGCCCTCTCCTAAATCTGCACCCAGATGCCGCCGACGGCCGGATTTTGAGGAGGGGCTGGATAGCGCGGGACACTTTGATTCCAACGCCCGGCGGTTTGGTTCGAGCCAGCCACCGGGCGTTTTCATGCAGGCGTCAACGCTGCCGGCTTGGAAATTCGAACATTTCGACCCCGTGATGCCGACGATCCAAAAATCCGCGCGCTACTTCTGCCCGGCCGCCTCGAGAATCAAATTCGTGATCGCGTCGGGTTGCGAAATCAGCGCAAGATGACTCGCCTTCACCTCGATGGTCTTGGCGCCCATGCGCTTGGCCATGAAGCGTTCAAGATCGGGATTGATGGTCCGGTCTTCCGTCGAAACGGCATAGAAGCTGGGCTTCGACCGCCAGGCCGCATGCGTCGTCTTGCCCGCAAGCAGAGCCTTGTGGAATGGCTGCTGGACCGCATAGAGGACTTTTGCTTTCGCTTCCGGCAGGTCACCGGCGAAATCGCGCAAGAACGCCGCCTCGCTGAGACGTCCTTCATCGCCATCGAAAACGATTCCGGCCGACGCCGGCGGCGTCGGAAATGTCTTGGCCAACGCGGTGTAATCCTCGCCCGCATCCGGCGCGCGCGCCGCCACATAGACGAGGGCTGAAACGTTCGGATGCATGCCGGCCTCAGTCACGATCATCCCGGAGAAGGAATGTCCGACCAGGACCGTCGGACCGTCCTGCCGCGCCAAAACACGCTCGGCCGATTCCACCGCTTCCGGCAGCGTCGTCAGGGGGTTCTGCACGGCAGTGGCATTGAGCCCCGCGGCCTGCAAACGTGCAATCACCTCGGACCAGCATGACCCGTCGGCAAACAGGCCGTGCACGAGGACGACGTTGCGCGCCTTCGGCGCGGACTGCGCGGCGGCAACGCCCGGAAAAAGCGCGATCGCCGCCCCTGCAGCCGCCATGCTCACGAATGCACGTCGGTTCATTGGATACCTCGGCCGAAGATCGTCTTGGCTATTCATGGAAATTCTCCTTCGCGGAAAGTTAGAGTTGGTTACTGGGGGAGCTTGAGCTGACCACTTGGAAAACTTACCGCTGGAATACCGACAACGATGGCTGGTGTTCGCAGCATCGTTCCCGATCGTTCCGTGATAGCTGTTTGTCCGAGCCTTTTCCCGTAGCTATCTTCCGAACGAAGTGACCTATTGTTACGCGACTTCACGGGGTCGTGATACCATTAGAATCCGAGTCCGGTACCGAACCTATGCCGCTCACATAAAAGCCCGTCAGTGGGGCGCGCCAATACGAAGATCAGGCAGGACTTCGTCGACCGTGATTCACCGCAGCTAGCCGATCCCGCCGCAGTATGATGACTTGTTTACAACATCATACTCCGTTAGGCTGGCGCGCATTGGTCATCCCGTACAGGGTCGCTCCGTCAGCCGCGCCAAAGCGAACGAATACAAACCTTTATGCGGTCACGCTTTGGTTTATGGTCGCGAACAGAAATGCCGACGCACGCCATTGACGCACGCGGCGATCCCACCAAGACAGGCCAGATGACGGGCATTGCCGATTTCTTTGACGACGAACCGGCTGGCCTGCGTGTCAAGACGATCGGCATCTACGTCATTCTGCTTTTGATCAACGCCTTGGCGTGGATATGGGCGGTGGTCGAATTCCGCGATTATCCGGTGCTGCTTGGAACCGCGTCGTTGGCCTATACGTTCGGATTGCGCCACGGCGTTGATCCCGATCACATCGCGGCAATCGACAACGTCACGCGCAAATTGATGCAGGAGGGGAAGCGGCCGTTGTTTGCCGGCTTTTTCTTCGCGCTGGGACATTCGACCGTGGTCGTGATCGCATCGATTCTGGTGGCGCTGTCGGTGGCCGCGCTGCAGGCGAAGTTCGAAGGTTTTAGAGAAATCGGCGGCGTGATCGGCACCAGCGTCTCCGCGCTGTTCCTGTTTGCCATTTCGATCGCCAACATCGTGATCCTGATCTCGGTCTATCGGGTGTTCGCGGCGGTCAGGCGTGGCGACAGGCTGATCGAGGATGACCTGCATGATGTACTCGCGCAGCGCGGACTACTTGCGCGCATGCTGCGATCGCTGTTCGGCATCATCACCAAAAGCTGGCACATGTATCCGCTCGGCCTGCTGTTCGGACTTGGCTTCGATACCGCGAGCGAGGTCGGGCTTCTTGGCATTTCCGCGGCCCAGGGATCGGCGGGGCTGCCGGTCTGGTCGATCCTGGTGTTTCCGGCACTGTTCACCGCCGGAATGTCGTTGGTCGATACCACCGACGGCGTCTTGATGGTCAACGCCTATGGCTGGGCCTTCATCAAGCCGATCCGCAAGCTGTATTACAACCTGACGATCACGCTGGTATCGATCGTCGTCGCACTGCTGATCGGCAGCGTCGAGGCGTTGGGCTTGCTCGGCGAAAAGCTCGGGCTCGCCGGCCGGTTCTGGGATTTCATCGGCGCGCTGAACGACAATTTCGGCGCACTCGGCTATCTCATCATCGGCATCTTCGCGGTGAGCTGGCTGGTCTCGACTGTTGTGTATCGCTTGAGCGGATACGACGAGATCGGCGAACGCACCGGCTGATCATTATCATTCCCGAATGTCCGCATTTGACGAAATGGTGACATAAACGCCACCGGGTGTCCCGGGCATTTGCGAGCCATGTGTGGTGTCGACTTGCGGAGCGTCGTCACGCACCGGTTTCAGGTTGGTGTAGACCTCTATTTAGGTTAGCATTGCCGCTCATCTCGGGCGGTTTGCATTTCCGGCGAGTTGGGCTACAAAATAATCCCGTGGCTTGATCTTCCAGATGTAAGGCCCAGCTCATCGGATATTAGCTTGCGGCGTTTCGCTTCCTTCAAGGGAGAGACATGATGATACGATGCGTGCGAATCTGGACAGCGGCGGATGGCAACTCGCTGTTCGAGGAAGGGACGATTGACCTTCCGAAGGGCGAGCGCGGCGATGTGCTCAGCGACAATATCCCATCGTCGAGTATCTCGTTCCGCGAGACCAAGTCGGGCGGCACCTTTGCGCCACACGACGCGCCAATCCGCCAACTCGTGATCACCCTGTCTGGCACGCTTGAGTTCAAGACCGCCAAGAACGCGAGCTTCACGATCCGTCCCGGCGACATTTTGCTGGCCGAGGATACGACCGGCACCGGACATAGCTGGCGACTGGTCGACGACCAACCCTGGCGTCGCGCTTATGTGATTCTGGCGCCCGACGTCGCCGTCCCCTTCCGCAAGACGGATCGCTGATCTGGAGGACGAACAGCTCATCTCCTTCCCGTTACGACCCGCGTCCAGACCAACACGCGCTCAATCCGCCAAAGGAGAATTTCCCATGCCCATCACCAGCAATTCGGATAGACCCGACGTCGTCCTGATCGGCGCGGGTATCATGAGCGCGACGCTCGGAACCTTCCTGAAGGCGCTCGAACCGTCGCTGACCATCGCCATGTTCGAGACGCTTGACGATTGCGCGCAGGAGAGCTCCGACGGCTGGAACAACGCAGGTACCGGTCATGCCGCCAATTGCGAGCTGAACTACACACCGCAACGCGAGGACGGCAGCGTCGATATCTCCAAGGCGCTCGAGGTCAACACCGAGTTCGATCTATCGCGCCAGCTCTGGTCGTTCCTGGTTAAAAAGGGGGCGATTCCCGACCCGCGCGCTTTCATCAATCCGTGCCCGCACATGAGCTTCGTATGGGGTGCGGACAATGTCGCTTTTCTGCGCCAGCGCTTCAAGGAGATGTCGGCCAACCACTGCTACGATGGCATGGAGTACAGCGAAGACCGCGCCAAGATCGCCGAGTGGGCGCCGCTCATCATGGAGGGCCGGGACGACAAAGAGCCGATCGCGGCCACCCGGATCATCACCGGCACCGATGTCGACTATGGCGCGCTAACCCACCTGCTCGTCAAACACCTGTCTGCGCAGCCCGGCTTCAGCGTTCGCTACAATCGCAAGGTCGTTGGCCTCGATCGAGAGAACGACGGGCGCTGGCGCGTATCGGTCGAGGACACCTACCGATGGCGGGGCGGCAACCGTGTCGGCCAAATTCGTCTTCATCGGAGCAGGCGGCGGCGCGTTGCCCCTGCTGCAGAAATCGAAGATCCCCGAAGGCAAAGGCTATGCTGGATTTCCCGTCAGCGGCATCTGGCTGCGCTGCGACGTCGACGCCATAAGCCATCGCCACCATGCCAAGGTCTATGGCAAGGCTGCCGTAGGTTCGCCGCCGATGTCGGTCCCGCACCTCGACACGCGCATTATCGGCGGCAAACACTCGCTGCTGTTCGGCCCCTATGCCGGCTTCTCTACCCGTTTCCTCAAGCATGGCGCACTGACGGATCTGTTCACGTCGCTGACCTTTGAAAACGTCATTCCACTGCTCGATGTCGCGCGCGACAATGTCCGCCTGTCCGAATATCTCATTGGCCAGGTGCTGCAGAGTTCGAACCAGCAGTTTGCGACCCTCAAGCAGTTCTTCCCGCGCGCCGTGAAGAGGGATTGGAAAGAGGCCGTCGCCGGGCAGCGCGTCGAAACCATCAAGCCGCACGAGAGCAAAGGATTGTTCAAGCACGAGGAAGGTGAGCTTGAGTTCGGCACCGATCTCGTGGTGAGCGAAGACAAGTCGCTCGTGGCACTACTGGGCGCTTCGCCCGGCGCCTCCACGGCAGCATCCATCGCGCTCGACGTGCTGAAGAAATGCTTCGGAAACGAGCTGACCGAAAGCGCATGGTTACCCCGGCTGAAGGCGATCATTCCGACCTATGGGATCGATCTCAAGGTCGATGCCGACGCCTGCCGTCGCACCCGCGCCGAAACAGCGCCGGTGCTCAAGATCGAGAACGTCTGAGCACATCAAGGCCGTGCATCCGCCACCACGCGAGAAGGCCAAACATCTTCGTGGCTTTACATAAGAAACCCAGGAGAGATCCATGGTCAAGATGAGAAAAGAGACCGACAGCCTCGGAGTGGTCGAGGTGCCCGCGGACAAGCTATGGGGTGCTCAGACCCAGCGCTCGCTCGAGCATTTCAGTATCGGCAAAGATCTCATTCCGCGCGAAATGATCATCTCCTACGCCATCCTGAAGAAGGCCGCCGCCAGCGCAAACCACGCGGGTAAGCGGCTCGACGATCAGCGATATAAATTGATCGCTCAGACCTGCGACGAAATCCTGGCCGGCCAGCACCACGACATGTTTCCGCTGCATGTCTGGATGACCGGCAGTGGCACCCAATTCAACATGAACGTCAACGAAGTGATCTCCAATCGTTGCTGCCAGCTCGCGGGGACGCCGCTCGGCAGCCACGCCCCGGTTCATCCCAACGATCACGTCAACATGGCGCAGTCGTCGAACGACACGTTTCCATCAGCCATGTATATCGCCGCGGCCGTCAATGTTAAGCAGCGCCTTATTCCCGCGGTCGTCGTCGTTGCGCGATGCGATCGATGCGAAAGCCCAGGCATGGAACGACATTGTCAAGATCGGGCGCACGCACATGCAGGATGCCACGCCGCTAACCCTCGGCCAGGAATGGTCGGGTTATGCGGGAATGCTGTCGGACAATCTGGAACGGATCGAAGCAGCCCTGCAAGGTGTGTACCGATTGGCACTCGGCGGCACGGCGGTCGGAACCGGCATCAACTCGGCTCCCGGCTTCGCCGAAGCGGCGGCCGCAGAGATCGCTGAGCTCACCGGGCTCCCGTTCGTCACCGCCCCCAACAAGTTCACGGTACAGGGCGCTCACGATGCGCTGGTTCAACTGTCCGGAACCCTGCGCACACTTGCGGTGTCGCTCTACAAGATCGCCAACGACATTCGCCTGATGTCGTGCGGACCGCGCGCGGGATTTGCGGAATTGGAAATCCCCGAGAATGAGCCGGGCTCCTCGATCATGCCCGGCAAGGTCAATCCGACCCAGTGCGAAGCGCTGACAATGGTTGCGGTACAGGTGATGGCTAATGACGTCGCGGTTGGCTTTGGCGGCGCGGGTGGCTACCTCGAAATGAACGTCTATAAGCCATTGATGATCTTCAACATCACCCATTCCATCGCGATCATGAGCGACGGCTGCGTGAATTTCCGGAAGTTCCTGATCGAGGGTACCAAGCCCAACCTGAAGAAGATCAACGAATACGTCGAGCGTTCGCTGATGCTGGTGACGGCCCTTTCCCCGGTTATCGGTTACGACAAGGCGTCGAAAATTGCCCACTACGCCATGGACAACGATCTCACGCTGAAGGCTGCGGCGTTGAAATTGGCCTTCGTTACCGAGGCCGAATTCGATCAGATCGTCGATCCGAAGAAGATGGTGAAGCCCTATGTCGCAAGTGATACACCGGCCACCGGCAGCCCCTGAGCGTTGGAGACTGGAGGGTCGGTTGCAATGCCGTCGCGGCATCGGAGCCAGATCCGGACTGAATTGAGCCCGCGGGATTGAGAGATGCTCGCATGACCCTGCAGGAGCGTTCCGATCTTGTCCTGGCCTTTGCCCGCGTGCTCTACGTCAATGGCCAGGCCACCGAGCAGATGGTCCGCACCGCGGAAGCTCTCGGCCGTTCGCTGGGGCTGCGCGCGAAGATCATTCCGCGCTGGGGCGAACTGCAGATTGTGGCGGAGGACAAGAACGGCAGTTCATTCGCCTCAGTGGCGGCCGATCCTACCGGCGTGGACATGGATCGCGTCGCCGCGACCATGCGGCTCTTCGACGATCTGAGCTCCGGCCGCCTCGCACCGGAGCAAGCTGCGCTGAGCCTTGGCAAAATCGCGCAGGCACCGCCGGCATCGACAGCGCTTTTCGCACTGGCTGCCGGGGCCGGCGCCGTGGCGTTGGCGGTGATCTTCGGTGTCGCGCATTTTGCCGCTGCGGTCCTGATTTTCGTGAGCGCGGCAAGCGGGGCCGTCTTACGTCGGGGCTTGGTGAAGTTGAGCCCGAACCTCTTCGTTCAACCGTTCTGTGCGGCACTCCTCGCCGGCTTGATCGGCGCAGTCGCGGCCAGATACGATGACAGCTCATCGCTACGGCTGGTCGCGGTCTGTCCATGCATGGTGCTGGTACCGGGACCGCATTTCCTCAACAGCGCGCTCGATCTCATCAATGGACGTATCCACCTCGGCGCCGCCCGCATGATCTATGCGGTGCTCATTGTCGTCGCGATCTGCCTTGGATTGCTGTTTGGACTGGCGATCCTGGGTGTCTCATTGCCCGCCGATGCACCCGGCCGGACCGTTCCGATCTGGCAGGACGTGATCGCCGCCGGCGTTGCCGTTGCGGCTTACAGCGTCTTCTTTTCCACGCCGCTCAACATGCTGCCATGGCCAATAGCGGTAGGCATGCTCGCCCACGCAATCCGCTGGACGACGCTGACCTGGCTCGGCTTCGGCGTCGCCGTCGGCGCCGGGGTCGCTTGTGTTGTCGTCGGCCTGATCCTCACACCCGTCTCACGCCGTACTCACATGCCGTTTGCGGCGATCGGATTTGCAAGTCGTGGTATCGATGATACCGGGCGTTTACCTGTTCAGAATGGCGAGCGGTCTTGAGCAGATCGGAAGCGGCGCGCAGACGACCTTGCAGCTGTTAAGCGAGACAGCCTCCGACGGCATGACTGCCGTGATGATCATATTGGCGATAAGCGTCGGCCTCATCATTCCGAAAATGCTGATCGATTTCGTCGGCGACAGATGGGCTCAGACAAAGTCAAACGACGCCGAACAATATGACAAAGACGGGCTGCCGTAGATCGTGCGATCTGCGCTTCGCAACGAAACGTTATTGAAACGCAACACAAGGGAGTTTGACGTGAGCAGGACCCAAGTGCAAAGCGAAGCCACCAGCGAGACCCAACAAGCGCGGAAGGTCGACATGAAGCTCGAGATCGTGGTGATCCCGGTTTCGGACGTCGATCGCGCCAAACGCTTCTATGGCGGGCTGGGTTGGAGGCTCGACGCCGACTTCGCAGGAGAGGACTTTCGGGTGATCCAGTTCACGCCGCCCGGTTCGGGATGCTCGGTCATCTTCGGCAACAACGTCACCGCCGCGGCGCCCGGTTCTGCCCAAGGACTGTACCTGATCGTCTCCGACATCAACGCTGCCCGCGACGAGTTGCTCGGTCGCGGCGTTTTGGTCAGCGAGGTGTTTCACGACGCCGGCGACGTGCATGCCGGCAACGACGAGCCTTATTTGTTCGGCCGGCTTCGGGTGAACGGCGTGGATCCCGAGCATCGCAGCTACCGCTCATTTGCTTCGTTCAGCGATCCCGACGGCAACGGCTGGCTGTTGCAGGAGATCACCGCGCGACTGGCCGGGCGCGTGGAGACGGACACGACGTTTACCTCGTCGAATGAACTCGCGGCCGCGCTACGACGTGCGGCGGCCGCACACGGCGAGCATGAGAAACGGATCGGCAAGCACGATGACAACTGGCCGGACTGGTATGCCGACTACATCGTCCGGGAACAGACCGGCAAGGAGCTCCCCTTATGACCAACACTCTGATGAAGACAGCACGGCTCAGCACGCTACTGGCGCTGATGGTCGGAAGCGTTTTGGCGTTACATCCCGCGTATGCTCAGCAGACCGGCATCAAGCGAACCGACCTGCAGCGGCACGACCTCAGCGCCCCCGGATGGGAGGCCGTCCAGGTGCGGGTCGACATCGAGCCGGGCATGGCTTTCGGCAGGCACACGCATCCGGGCGAAGAGATCATCTATGTGCTCAACGGCACGTTCGAGTATGAGATCGAGGGCAAGCCGCCGGCGACCCTCAAGGCCGGCGACGTGCTCTTCATCCCGGCCGGAACGATCCATGCGGCGAAGAACGTCGGCAGCGACACCGCGAGCGAGCTCGCCACCTATATCGTCGAAAAAGGCAAACCGCTCCTCACCCTGGTGAAGTGAGCCCTGATCGTCCGAGATAGCCGACCTAAACGCGGCATCTGCTTTGCGATCTCGCCCGGTAGAATTACCTTCACGGGCTGCTCACGATGTTTTGGTCCGGAATCATTTCCGGAGGCGGCAAGAGGCCGATGATTGAACATATGCTCCGGTTTCTGGGTGCAGCTGCGCCTGGCACACCTTTCGGCCGGAGCAAGTCTGATGAAGAGTACCGAACCTCGGAAAAGCAACCGCGGTGTAACTGACGGGCAGTTCGATTACGTGATTGTCGGCGCAGGATCGGGAGGTTGCGTCGTCGCGCGTCGCTTGTTGGACAACGACGGATGCGACCGTACTCTTGCTCGAGGCTGGCGGTTATCCGGACGGCGCTGCGAGCATTTCCGATCCGAACCGATGGGCCGAGAATTTCGGCTCACAATATGATTGGGCCTATGCTTACGCAGCCAACCCGCACATCGACAATCGGGTCATTGGCGTGCCGCGCGGCAAAGTGCTCGGTGGCTCCGGCAGCATCAACGCCACGATGTGGACGCGTGGCAGCCGTGCCGATTATGACGGCTGGGCTAAAGCCGGCAATGAAGGCTGGGACTACAATTCGGTGCTGCCGCTGTTCAAGCAGTCGGAGAATTGGGAAGACGGCGAGAGCCGTTTTCGCGGCGCCGGCGGGCCGATGCATATCGAACGGGCGAAGGATCCTTCGCTGGTGCCGAATGCATTGATCGATGCGTGCCAATCCTATGGAATGCCCTTTGTCGATGACCTGAATGGTCCGGACCCGCTGGGCGTTGGTCCCATGCAGGTAAATGTCCGAGACGGGGTTCGCTGCAGCCCCTGGGACGGGTTCATGCAGCCCGTGAGCCAAAACGACCGTTTGACGGTACTAACCGGCGCGCACGTCGTTAAGCTGAGATTCTCGGGCACGCGCTGTACAGGGGTTGATTACCTGCTCGATGGACAGTTGCATTCCGCCCATGCTTCGTCCGAGACAATCCTCGCCGCCGGCACCTTGGATACGCCGCGCCTGCTGCTGCTGTCCGGCATCGGTCCGCACGACGATCTCAAACCTCTCGGCGTTCCGACGTTGCTCGACCTTCCCGGCGTGGGCCGGAATCTGCAGGATCATATTCTCCTGTCAGGGATGTATTTTGAGGCGAAGCATGCAGTCGGGAAGCGGAACCGGGGAAACAGCGTCAGCTTCTGGAAGAGTCGTTCCGATCTCGATGTATCGGACCTGATGTTTTTGGTGGGCCAGGTCCATCCGGCGGCCCGGACGGGGCGCACGGTCGCGATTCCCGAAAACGCCTTGGCGATCCGCACGGCTCTCGTGCAGGTCGCGAGCCGCGGCAGGCTGCGGCTGCTGAGCGCGGCGCATGACGGCGCGATGGATATACAGCCGAACTTTTTGGCTGAAAAAGCGGACGTCGATGCGCTTGTCGCCGGCGTTGAAATCGGCCTTGAGCTGGCGTCTCAGCCTTCTTTTCGCGATCTGATCAAGACCTGGATTGACCCGGTCACTCGGCCGAACCGCGCGGAGGCCGAGGCGTTTCTTCGTCGAGCGTGCAACTCCTATTCGCATCCGGTCGGCACCTGCGCGATGGGATCAGGAAGAGAAGCCGTGGTCGATGCCAAGCTCCGGGTTCATGGCATCGAAGGACTGCGGATCGCCGATGCTTCGGTCATGCCCAGCATTCCCTCGGCAAATACCCATGCGGCCACCATCATGATCGGCGAATTCGCTGCACGGGAGATCGCGGCCGTTCGATGATCGAACCGGATTCCGCAGCCGGTATCGCTCAGCGGCACTCTGCGATGAACGTGCCATTTCTGGAAGAGCGCGGCGGCCATTAAAGCGGCCGCCGCGGCGTCAGGCCGGTTTGCGCAGCAAGGGCTGACCGGCGCGAATACGCGCCTGGTCCGACACGGTGTCGCAAAATTCGAACTGATCCGGCGCCAGCACGATGATGGTCGAGCCATGCTCGAACCAGCCGAGCTCGTCGCCCTTGCGGACGCTGGCGTCGCAAGGAAACACCACCGGCCCTTTGGTCTGCGCGTTGAGCAGCACATCCAAAAAATTCAGCCGGATGCTGGCCACCAGGATCGCCGCCACCGGCACCAGCGTCAGCGCCTCGCCGGTCGCAAGATGCGTCTGCAGCACCGCCCGCTGGTTTTTGCAGAACAACCCCTCGACCCGTTTCAGCGCGATCGGATTGACGTTCCAGGTATCGCCGTGGATGAACGTCACCCGCTCGATCCGGCAGTCATAGGGCGCATGAAACCGATGGTACATGCTCGACGTCAGCCGCAGCGTGATGAAGCGCCCGTTACGGTGGGCCTCGACCAGCGCGGGATCGCCGAGCAGGTCGAGCAGCGAGTAAGGCGCGCCCTTGATCTGAAACAGTTCGGTATCGGCGATCTTGCCGAACGCGCCGATGATGGCATCGCACGGGCTGGCCACGATCGCGGGATCGGGATCAAACGGGCGCAGGCCCGGCCGCAGTTCGCGCGTGAAGCAATCGTGCAGGCTCTTGAAGTGGGTCTTGCGCGCCTCCGAAAGATCCAGGTCGGAAAACAGCCGCCAGCACGCGATCGACAGGTCGCGGATCAGCGGCTGCTCGATCTTGCTGAACCAGCCGATGAACCGGGTCAACGCGGCCCGCGGGACGCGATTGGTCAGCAGGAAGTTGAGGTCTTCTTGTTGTGTCAGTTTTGAGATCAGGCCCCGGATTGTCATGATTCTGTCAGCTGGATTGGTTAGCGCTAGTCGACATGGATTCGTCTCTTCCGATTCTGTCATTGTCCACCGCCGCCCTCGCGGGCGCCGTGGCTGTATTTCCTAAGTTGCAGAGGCGTCTGGCGCTGTCGAGGGCCAAGCATCGCTCGCTGACCGGACATTCGAAAATGTCCAAGATGGTCGCGCGGTTGGTGCCGCATTACGAATTCGACATCAATGATTTCTTTCGCTCCGATGGCGCGCCGGCCGAGATCGCCAGCCGCCGCCAGGATGGCTTCTTCCGTCTCGCCGCACTTTACAAGGAACGGTTCGCCCGCAGCCGGCAAACGACCGCGGAGGCGGCGCAGCGGATTTCGGACCTGCAATTCACCCAGTCCTACCGGGTGCCGTTCCAATATAGCCGCCTGGTCCGCGAGAACCTCGGCGCCGGCAGCTTCATCCAGTCCTCTTCCGGCGTCACCGTCACCGATCTCGACGGCAACGTCTTCTATGACCTGGCCGGCTCCTACGGCGTCAATATCTTCGGCAACGACTTTTACAAAGAGTGCATCGAGAACGCCGAGAAGCGCGCGCACGCGCTTGGACCGGTGCTCGGCGCCTACCATCCCGTCGTCGCCGACAATGTCCGGCGTCTTTGCGAGATTTCCGGACTGGATGAAGTGTCCTTCCACATGTCCGGCACCGAGGCGGTGATGCAGGCGGTGCGGCTCGCCCGCTACCACACCCGCCGCACCCATCTGGTCCGCTTTGCCGGCGCCTATCACGGCTGGTGGGGCGATGTGCAGCCGGGTGTCGGCAATCCGGTTTCGCCGCACGAGACCTACACGCTGGCCGACATGTCCGAACGCACGCTTCATGTGCTGAGGACGCGGCGCGACATTGCCTGTGTCTTGGTCAATCCGTTGCAGGGGCTGCACCCCAATTCCAACGCGCCCGGCGATTCCGCGTTGGTCGACAGCTCCCGTCGCGGCCATTTCGACCGCGCCGCCTATACGAAGTGGCTCACATCGCTGCGCGAGGTCTGCACCGAGCGCGGCATCGTGCTGATCTTCGATGAGGTCTTTGTCGGTTTCCGACTCGCCGTGGGCGGTGCCCAGGAATATTTCGGTGTCCGCGCCGACATGGTGACCTATGGCAAGAGCCTCGGCGGCGGCTTGCCGATCGGCGTGGTCTGCGGCCGCAAGGACCTGATGCGCCGCTTCCGCGACGACCGTCCTGCGGACGTCTGCTTTGCCCGCGGCACCTTCAATGCGCATCCTTACGTCATGACGGCGATGGACGAGTTCCTGAGCCGGCTTGCCAGTCCGAATTTCACCTCTGTCTACAACGGACTCGATGCACTCTGGAACGGCCGCGCCGAGCGGTTGAACGAACGGCTGGCCGCCGCGGAGCTGCCGGTTCGCGTCGCCAACCTGTCCTCGATCTGGACCGTCCATTATACAGAGCCGTCCCGCTACAACTGGATGCTGCAATATTATCTGCGGGCTGAAGGCCTCGCGCTGAGCTGGGTCGGCACCGGACGTTTCATCTTCAGCCTGAACTATACCGATGCCGACTTCGCCGAGGTCGCCGATCGCATCGTTGCCGCGGCAGAAAAGATGAAGCGTGATGGCTGGTGGTGGCACAGCGCCTCGCTCACCAACAAGAAGATCCGCCGCCAAATCCTGAAAGAGATGCTGGCCCGCAAGTTCAAGCATTGAGCTTGCGTGGGCCTTCAAGTGGAAGGCCAGGGCTATCGCATATTGCAGAATTTGCGATGTCGAAGACCCTTTCTTCACCCTCCCCTGGAGGGGTCCGAGACGAGCGGAGCTCGCTCGTGGGTCGGCTCACATTGAGCGCAGCGAAAAGTGAGACGGGGTGGGGTGGAGACGCTTCGTTCCGGGGCCTCACCCCACCCCGCCGCTTCGCGTCGACCCCCGAGCGAGCTCCGCTCGTCTCGGACCCCCTCAAGGGGAGGGTAAGCAAGAGAAGCGTTTGCCACTGGTTTCATATGCGATGGCCCTCCCCTCCAGGGGAGGGTGAGACCATTGCTGTCGCAGCGATCCATTCCAACTTCATCACCTGAAAAAAGCAGATGGCCGGGACAAGCCCGGCCATCGCGAAGTCTAATGGAGATTCCAATTCAACGCTCAGGCGTGCTTCTCTTCCAGTCCCTGATGCTCGATGATGTCGAGGCCCGGATCGATCAGCTCGCCACGGAGCAACGCGAGCGGCGCCTTGCAGTACAGTTTGAAATCGCTGAACGGGTCGGTCAGGATCTTGGTCATCCAGACGAGACCGGTCTCGACGTCGCGGATGAAGAACAGATGGACGGTGCGGAACAAGAGCCCGCCGATCCCGACCGCGAGCCAGACCTTAGCAACCTGACGCATGAAATCGGCCGGTGAGATCCACGGGGTGAACAAGCCGAACATGGTGGGATCGAGGTACAGCACCACCGGCGACAACGCCCAGATCGTCATCAGCACGATCTTGCGCTGCAGGTTATAGCCGACCTTGATGTCTTCCTTGTGCTCGTGGGTCGCCTGGTTGAGGTGGTCGTAGCCTTTCGGCTCGAAGAAGAAATGCCCGGCCTGACGCGTGGTCATCGAAACCAGCCAACCCACCAAGGCGGCGGCCACCGGATCGAAGAACATCAGGACATAGGCGATCAGGAAGCAGGACGCGCTGACAAAGTGCAGGCTCTGGTTGATGCGGCTATGGTGGTAAAAACGGTGGTCATCCCAACGCTGGGTTCGCAGCGCCGTCATAAAGCTCTTGATCATTTGCATCTCCATCGTCGGCACATCCTGCCTACAGCGATTCGATGTCCGGTGTGTGACGACATCATAATGACATATGACATTGCATGACCGGACGCTTGATAGCCGTCCGCGACCCGCGTCAGGCGGCCGCAGCCAGCTCAGCCTTGCGGAAACGAATCAGCGAGAAGTGACCAAGCGGTGGTACCGGACGGCGCTCGACCAATTCGATCCCAGGCGCGTTCGACATCCATTGGGTAAAGCGCGACCACGAAAACTCAGCGGTCCGGAATCCGAGCGGACGCACCACCGGCTGCAGCCGCTGCTCGATGAAGCGACGCAGGCCGCCATCGGCGCTGACCCGGCTCAGCAGGATCATTTCGCCGCCGGGCCGCAACACGCGGGCGAACTCGTCCAGCGCGGTTTCCGGATTGGGGACCGCGGTCACGACATATTGCGCCATCACCACGTCGAACGAATTGTCGGCGAATTCGAGCTTCTCTGCGTCCATGACCGCCAGCCCCTCGACATTGCTGAGGCCGAGTTCGGTGACGCGCTGCTGAGCCTTGCGCAGCATCGCTTCCGAAATGTCGGTGCCGAAGATGCGCAGGTTCGGAGCGTATTGCGGCAACGAAATGCCGGTGCCGACGCCGACCTCGAGAACGCGACCGCCGATGTTGTTGGTGGCAAGAATGGCGGCGCGCCGGCCCTTGCCGAACACCCCGCCGAATACGAGGTCATAGACCGGCGCCCAGCGGTCATAGGCGCGCTCGACCGTCTCGCGGTCGAAATCCAGTCGCGCAGTACCGTCCAGTTTCAAGATTTCCGCCATAGTAACTCCGACTCATTGATGTGGTGATTTGCAAGCGAGATGACTTTTCTTCGAATCGTCATCCCGCTCTAACTTTTCTTCGAGCATGACCTCCGCGCAACGCTTGCGTTTGTCGCGAGGGAAAACCGGGCTCCACGTTTCCGGATCATGCTCTAGCCGCGCACCGCAGTTCTCCCCGCGACAAGGCGGGCGGGCCGCAGCGAACGGCTTGGCTGCAACGCGGTCAAATTGCCGATGAACTGACGCGCACTGTTTTCCCAGGAGCGCTCGAGCGCGAAATTCCGGCAAGCCTGCCGCGACATCCCGAGCGCGCGGATGCAGGCCTTGCCCAAGTCCTTATCCAGCGCACCGATCGGATGGTCTGCGATCACATCCTGCGGTCCCGTCACCGGAAACGCCGCGACCGGCGTGCCGCACGCCAGCGCTTCGAGCTGGACCACGCCGAAGGTGTCGGTGAGGCTGGGGAAAACAAAGACGTCAGCCGCCGCCAGATGCGACGACAGATCCGCGCCGGTTTTCTCACCGAGGAATATTGCCTTGGGATAGCGGCGCGCGAGCTCGGCCCGCTGCGGTCCATCTCCGACCACAACTTTGGACCCAGGCAGGTCCAATGCCAGAAACGCTTCGAGGTTCTTCTCGACCGCGACCCGGCCCATGGTCATGAAAATTGGTCGCGGCAGATCCAGCTTGGCGGGCGCGTCGGGGTTGAACAGATTGGTGTCGACGCCGCGGGTCCAGAAACCGAGCCTGCGGAAACCGCGTTCGCCGAGTTCTCGTTTCAGCGACGCGGTCGCGACCATCGTCATGGCGGCGGCAGCATGGAAGTGCCGCAGCACCGCATAGCCGACACTGACGGGAATGAAGGTGCGGACCGCGACATATTCCGGAAACCGAGTGGTATAGGAGGTGGTGAATGCCAGCTTCCGGCGGCGGCAATAAGCGCGCGCCGCCCATCCGATCGGCCCCTCGGTCGCGATATGAATGGCGTCGGGTGCCGCCGCTTCGATCCTTCGTGCGATCTCCCGCCGGTTCGGCAGTGCCACCCGCAGCCCCGGATAGGTCGGAACGCCGATCGACCGAAAACCCTCGGGGGTCAGAAACTCGACGTCAGCCCCAAGGGCGGCTGCGCTGCGAGCGAGCGAAGTCAGCGTACGCACCACGCCGTTCACCTGCGGATGCCAAGCGTCGGTTGCAATTAAAATCCGCATCACGGGACCTGAGAGCTCGATGATTCTCAATTCCCGACGTTCAACTAAGGATATTTCAGGCGTATGACGTCATCGAAGTGTTAGGCGGGTTTTTTGTTAACCCTTTGCCTCCAGGGTCTCATGAAACCGTCACGAAACAATTCATGGCCGCGACGAAGCCATTTTGCCCCCTTGGCGCAAACCTCCTGAAACGGTCGCCCCTTAACACCCCAGACACCAACAACGCGCCGAATGGACGCAGGCGATCAAACAGGGGACGACCATGTTCAAGCTGGATGCCTCCAGGCTGACTTCCCGCTACGTCACTGCTTTTGGTGCCCTCGCCATCGGCGCCATCGCGCTTTCAACGCCCGCCGCAGCGGCTCCGCCGACGCTATTTCCTTTCCTGATGGTGCCGGTCCAACCGGCGCCGGCGGCGATCATTCGCGACGAAAACCTGGGCAGTTCGGTTGAGCAGCCGACACGGTTCAAGCGTCAGGTGGTAAATTACGTCACCCGCGAGGCGCCCGGCACCGTCATCGTCGATACGCCCAACACCTACCTCTATTACGTGCTCGGCAATGGTCAGGCGATCCGCTACGGCATCGGCGTCGGCCGCGACGGGTTTACCTGGTCGGGCGTGCAGTCGGTAACCAAGAAAGCCGAGTGGCCGGATTGGACCCCGCCGCCGGAGATGATCGCCCGCCAGCCCTATTTGCCGCGCCACATGGCCGGCGGCCCCGGCAACCCGCTCGGCGCCCGCGCCATGTATCTCGGCGGCACCGTGTATCGCATTCACGGCACCAACGCGCCGGAGACGATTGGAACCCACGTTTCGTCCGGCTGCATCCGCCTGACCAACGATAACGTTGCCGACCTCTATTCGCGGGTCAATGTCGGCACCAAGGTGATCGTCCTGCCGATGGATCGCCGTGCCGACAATACAGGCGGCAAGCGGAGCTAAAGTCCGCACCGACCGGGCTGCCATATTTGCCTTGAATGGCGCGGTCCTCCGCGCCATTTCCGCTTCTGTCCGGCAACGAATTCAAGATTTCGCCGCGCGCGTGGCGAGACTGTGGCGGGCTGCGCGAACGGCCGGCACTCTGGCGCCGGCCTACTCCACCCTGTAAACTCACCGTTTCAATGAGTCCGGGGGGACGATGCATTTTCCGTGGCGTCTCAAGAACGATCCTGCTTGCGGGCGTGGTGCTCGCGGCCTCGTTTTTCGTCAGCCTTAAAATCATGGACTGGGTGTCGCCGCGCGCCCCGGCCCGGCCGGTTGCGCTGGTCGAATTGCCGCCGCTGCCGCCGGCGACCCGCAGTTCGGTTATCCTGGCGCCGGTCTCGATTACTCTTGACGCCATTCGCGACGCGGCCGAACGCGGCGCGCCGCGCACCTTCTCGGGCAAGGCCGACAATCCGGTGTCACAGATTCTGCAGGACGCCGACATCGGCTGGACCGCCTCGCGCGGGCCGATCGCTGCGACCGGCGCCCAGGACGTGTTGTCGCTGGCAACGCCGCTGACGGGAACGCTCAACGTCACCGGTGCGCTGTCCGCGAAGGCGACCGATGCGGTCGGCAGCGTGCTCGGCAGCCTGCTCGGCGACAAGGCCGCCAAGCAGATCGGCAACATCAACATCAAGTCGATCAACGCCAACGCGGAGATCAAAGGCAACGTCACCATCACCTCGCGGCCCAAGCTCGCCGCGGCCTGGCATTTCGAACCCAATCTGGCGGCGCAGGTCAACCTCGGCGACACCAGCCTCTCGGTGGCCGGCGCGCGGGTCAGCGTTCCCGGGCAGGTCAAGCCGCTGATCGACAAAACCGTTGCCGAGCAGATGGACGCGCTGTCAGCGCGGATCCGCAGCGATCCCGCACTCGAGCAGAATGCGCGGTCGCAATGGACCAAAATCTGCCGCTCGATCCCGCTGCAGGGCACCGGCGGGATTTCGTCGCTGCCGCCGCTGTGGCTTGAGTTGCGGCCGACCCGGGCGATCGCGGTACAGCCGACCGTCGATGCTTCGGCGGTCACGGTGACAATGGGCATCGAGGCGGAGACCCGCATCACCTCCGCGCAGAGCAAGCCCGACTGCCCGTTCCCCGACAAGATCTCCGTGATCCCGCCGACGCCGGGAGGCGTCAGCATCGGCGTGCCGATCGACATGCCCTTTACCGAGATCAACAAGATTCTCGAGGCGCAATTTGCCGGCAAGACGTTCCCGGAAGACGGTTCGGGTTCGGTCGACGTCACCGTGAAGCGCGCCACGGTCAATGCGTCCGGCGACCGGCTTTTGATCTCGCTGTTGGTGAATGCCAAGGAAAAGAAGAGCTGGTTCGGCTTCGGCGGCGAAGCCACGGTGCATATCTGGGGCCGGCCGGCGCTCGATCAGGCCCAGCAGACGCTGCGGCTGACCGACGTCGAACTCGCCATCGATTCCGAGGCAGTGTTCGGGCTGCTCGGCGCCGCGGCGCGCGAGGCCATGCCGCATCTGCAGCAGATGCTGGCGGACAAGGCCGTCATTGACCTCAAGCCGTTCGCAACCAATGCGCAGCAAAAGATCGCCGCCGCGATCTCGGAATTTCAGAAGAACGACGACGGCGTGCGGGTGACCGCGGATATCACCAGCCTGCGGCTCGCCGGCATCGCCTTCGACTCCAAGACGCTGCGGGTGATCGCGGAAGCCGATGGCTCGGCCAACGTTTCCATCACCACGTTGCGCGGGATGTAACCAAGCTTTTGGTTTGAAGCGTTTTCTTTACGCGGACGAAAACGCTCTTGTCAGATGAATGCCATGCCGCCGTTGAGCAGGATGGTCTGACCGGTCATGTAGTCGTTGCCGAGGACCATCAGGACCGCCTGCGCCACTTCTTCAGCGTGACCCATCCGGCCGAGCGGGATGTTGCGCGCAAGCTCCGACCTGCCGCGCATCATGTCGGTTTCGATCAGCGAGGGTGCGATTGCGTTGACGGTGATGCCCTCCTTGACCAGGCGCGCCGCATAGCCGCGGGTCAATCCCTCCATGCCGGCTTTCGAGGCATTGTAATGAATGCCGATCGCGCCGGCGCCGCGGGCCGCTCCGGACGAGACGTTGACGATCCGGCCCCAGCGGCGCGCCCGCATCGCCGGCAGCACGGCTTGCGTGCAAAGAAAGGCCGACTTCAGGTTCACCGCAATGGTCTGGTCGAACTCGCTTTCGGTCAGGTCGTCGATGCCGCGCACGATGGCCATCCCGGCGTTGTTGACGAGAATGTCGATCGGCCCCAGCGCCGTTGAAACATGGTCGGTCATCGCTGCGACCGCCGCGCTCTGGGATACATCGGCGGCGACCGTGATGGCACGGCCACCCGTTCCCTTGATCTTCGCCACCACGGCTTCCGCTTCGTTGACCCGCTCGCGATAGTTGACCGCGACCGCGGCGCCGGCTTCGGCGAGCGCCAGCGCGATGGCGGCGCCGATGCCGCGTGAGGCACCGGTCACCAGCGCAATGCGACCATCCAGATTTTGCCTGGATCGTCATTGATTGGACCTCATTAGCGGCGGCGCGAGAGCAATCGCAGATTGCAGTCTTCGCAAATTAAGTGTCGACGGGAGAACTTCGCTTCTTCGAAAAACCATTCCGTTTAACACGGCACGATATGTTATCATGGTGCTACTTTTGAATATGACGTGTGACGACGCGGTAGAGCGCCGGGGCTCAACGAGAACGCTTCCATGATGGCTTGTAAAGCTGCGGAGGAGCGATATGGAATACGTCAAACTTGGAAAGACAGGCCTAGACGTACCACGGCTGTGCATCGGCTGCATGACCTATGGCGTTCCGGATCGCGGGACACATCCATGGACGCTCGATGAGGAAAAGAGCCGGCCGCTGATCAAACAGGCGCTGGAACTCGGAATCAATTTCTTCGATACCGCCAACTTCTATTCTGACGGCACCTCCGAGGAAATCCTCGGCCGTGCCTTGAAGGAGTTCACGCGTCGCGAGGAAGTGGTGGTTGCAACGAAAGTCTATTTTCGCATGCGGCCGGGACCGAACGGCGAGGGATTGTCGCGCAAGGCGATTCTGCACGAGCTTGACGACAGCCTCCGGCGTCTTGGAATGGATTTCGTCGATCTCTATCAGATCCATCGCTGGGACCCGACGGTTCCGATCGAGGAAACGATGGAAGCGCTGCATGACGTCGTCAAAGCCGGCAAGGCGCGCTACATCGGCGCTTCCAGCATGTATGCATGGCAGTTCTCCAAGGCGCTCTATACGTCTCGCCTGCGCGGCTGGACGGAATTCGTCAGCATGCAAAACCAGGTCAACCTGCTCAACCGCGAGGAAGAGCGCGAAATGCTGCCGCTATGCGCCGATCAACGCATTGCGGTAATGCCGTGGAGCCCGCTGGCTCGCGGGCGCCTGACGCGCGGCTGGGACGAGACCAGTTCGCGCCAGGAGACCGATGAATACGGCAAGAGCCTCTATACGCAATTTCCGGAGTCGGATCGCGCTATCATCGATCAGGTCAGCGCCATCTCCTCTTCCCACGGCGTGCCGCGGGCGCAGGTCGCGCTGGCGTGGGTGCTCCAGAAGGAGGGCGTGACGTGTCCGATCATCGGCGCATCGAAGCCGGGCCAATTGAAGGACGCGTTTGCCGCACTTTCGTTGAAACTCACCAGCTGAGGAGATCGCCGCATTGGAGCAGCCGTACGTGCCGCACGGCGTTTCCGGATTTTGATGGGCGTGGCCGAACGGAATCTTTCTGCTCACCCCTCCCCGCCGGGGAGAGGTCGATTTGCCCCTGGCGATGCAAGGCATCGTCCAGTGCAAATCGGGTGAGCGCCGCTCAACGAGAGGCCGGCAACCCTCCTCTCACGTTCGGCCAAAACTATTGACCAGGCGCGGCGATCTCGCGAAGCCAGCGGGTGAAGACGCGCTCCGCCAGCACAGCGCGGCCGGCCGCGATTTTCGACGTCGTCGCCCTGAGCTCGGGGACGGAGACTTTGGCCGCGGCGAGTTCGGCGGCATGGCCGACATACCAGTGTTCGAGCCGGCGCGGGTCCGCTTCCAGATGAAACTGAAGCGCCAGCGCGTGGTGTCCGAGGGCAAACGCCTGGTTCTGGTAGTGCCGGTTCGACGCCAGCCGCTGCGCGCCGGCAGGCAAGTCAAAGGTGTCGCCATGCCAGTGCAGGACGACTTCGCCGTCCGCTTGAAGCGGGTTAAGGCACGAAGCGGCGCCCTCGGCCGTCAATGCGACCCCTCCCCAGCCGATCTCCTTGACCGGCCCGGGATAGACCCGGCTGCCGAGCGCCTTCGCCATCAACTGCGCGCCGAGGCAAATTCCCAACACCGGCATATGGCGCGCCAGCCGATGCGCGATCAGGTCGATCTCGGCGTTGAGAAACGGATAGCTCTCGGTCTCATAGACGCCGATCGGACCGCCGAGGACGATCAGCAAGTCCGCGTCATCGCTGGCACGATCCAGCTCGATCGCGGCATCGCGGAACGTGACATCCCAGCCCTCGCGCGCCAGCACAGGCGCGAGCAGGCCCAGATCCTCAAACGCCACATGGCGCAGTGCAATCGCCGACCGTCGCATCAATTCACCACCACCGGTCGGGTCTCCTGCTCTCGCGCCAGCACGTCCTGCCGGCGGCCGAGCCACCAGCTATTGGCCAGCCATACCGCCGATAGCACGGCGGCGACAACCGAAACCTGCATCAAACCGAGGCCAAGCGCGGTCAGCAGCGCAAACGACCACGCGCCGATCTGGTCGCCGAGCCGGTAGACCACGGTATCGATGAAGCTCTTGGCCTTGTAGCGATCCTCGCGCGGCAGCACCGTGAACAAGACCTCGCGGGTCGGCCGCGCGACCGCAAAATTGCCGGCGCGCCGGATCAATTGAAACGCCACCACCGCCGACAAGGTCGGCAACAGCGCCAGCGCGCCGAAACCGATGACGCTAAACAGCGGCAGCAGCGAAAGCGTCGTTCCGACGCCGAACCGCTTGAGTATCCGCCCGGTCAGGAACAGCTGCACCGCGAGCGTCAGGACGTTGACGCCGAGGTCGACCGAGGCAAAGAACTGCGTCTGCGCGGCGCGGTTGGCAAAGGCGTGGCTGACCACCGCGGCCTGCTGGAAATACAGGAATGTCGACGTCACCGCGTAAAGCAAGAGGAACAGGCTGACGTTCAAGAGGTAGCTTGACGACAGCGCATCGCGGATGCCGCCCAGCAGCGTGCCGCCGATCGGCTGTTCGGGTTCGGCACGAGGGCGCTCCGACAGCGCCGCCGACAGGCGCGAGAGCCTGCGGACGCAGAACACCGCGACTTCGAGCATCAGCGCCGCGCCGATCATCAGATAGGCCGGCGCCATGTGCTCGACCGTCGATACCGTGAACGCGGATCCGGCGATGGCGCCGAGCGTGGCGCCGGCCGCGATGAAGCCGAACAGCCGCTTGCCCTGCTCCGAGGTGAAGACGTCGACGATCATCTGCCAGAAGATCGAGATCACGAACAAATTGAAGATCGAGGTCCAAATGAAGAAGATGCGCCCGACCCAGATCGTCTGCTCGGGCGTTGCCACATACAGCGCCAGCGCGAACAACAGGATGTTGGCGCTGAAGAAGCGGTACGAGATCGCGATGAACTTCTCGCGCGGAAAGGTCTTCACCAGGTAGGAAAACGGAAGGTTCAGCAGCACCATTCCGATCAGGGTGCCGGTGAACAGCCACTGCAGGTTATTGACGCCGCCCGCGACCCCCATCTGGTCGCGAATGGGGCGCATGATGTAGTAGGATGACAGCAGCGAGAAAATATAAAGCCACGACCATGCCAGTGCCGGCACCTCGCCGGCCCTGACGTCGATGATCCTGCTTAGCAGGCGATGAAGCGCGGATTCAGACCCCGGCGGCGCATCGGCGAATGCCATCAATCGAACCCTTACTTGATCGCGTCGGCCCGTTGACGCATTTCCGCGGCGGTCAGTTGCTGATTATAGAGCGGTGCGCCCTGCGCGAAATCCTTGGCGCGCGCCAGCGACCCGATCACCACCGGATCGAAGCCGGCGTCGTGTACCAGCGTAGACGCAACCGCCAGCGCTTCCTTGTCGTCGCCGGCGAGCGGAATTGCCATGCGGTCGCCGGACCGATTGGCTTCGGAGGCGAAGAAGCGGTAGCTCATGCTGTTGAACGCCCGCACGATCCGCGCGCCCGGCAGGTATTTGGCCGAGGTGACGCCGATGCCTTCCTGCTTGGCCTCGGTGGTGATTTCGCCATCCCGCGCCGCAACCGCATTGCCGGCATCCAGCACCACCTTGCCGGTGAGCTGGCGGCCGTATTCCTTGCCGATCTGCGGATAGGCGCCATAGGGCACCGCGATGAACACCACATCGCCGAACGCAATCGCCTCGGCGACCGTGCCGGACTTCGCCAGGCTGCCGAGACCCTGCACCAGTGATGCAAGTTCTTCCGGATGACGCGACGAGAACATCACGGGATGGCCGGCCTTGACCCAGAGCGCTCCGATGGTGCTGCCGATACGGCCGGATCCGATGATGCCGATCTTCAGCGGCGCGGCCCCCTGGCCGGACGCGCTGCGCGAAATAGCGGCGGTGGCCAAGGCGAGCCCTGCAAGGGTGGCACTACGCAGCAGCGCGCGGCGATCGAGAAAGGAACGGTCGGCATCGGACATGGCGTTCTCCCGGGTTTTTTCTGAGTCCGGACTTCAATGCTTCCTGACCTTTTCTTCACCTTTTCCTGTTGCGAACGGAATACGCGTTCAATAACGGTGATCGCGGTCACAGCTTGTCGAAAAATGCGACCATCGCGGCGCGTTGTTTCGCATCGGGAAAACGGCCCCTGCCCGCGCTGATGTTGTCGGCGAGGTGAGCCGGGTTAGTGGTGCCCGGGATCACCGCCGTCACCGCGTCATGGCCGAGCAGGAATTTCAGGAAGAACTGCGGCCAGGTGGTGGCGTCAAACTCGCGGGCCCATTCGGGAACGCTTTTGCCGCGCACGGCGGCGAATAACGAGCTTCGCCCGAACGGCACTGCGGTCAGTACCGCGGCGCCGGCATCGCGCGCCGCCGGCAGCAGCCGCTTTTCGGCTGTGCGGTCGCCCAGCGAATAATCGATCTGAAGGAAGTCGGGCTTTTCGCGGCGAAGCACCGCTTCCGCGGCGTCGTAGTCGTTCTTGAAGGTCGTGGTGATCCCGGTATAGCGGCAAAACCCTTCCGCTTTCCAATCGCGGAACGGTGTCAGGTCCTGGCGGCTGTCCCGGACATTGTGCAATTGCAACAGATCGACCTGCTCATAGCGCAGCCGCCCGCGCGATCGTTTCAATTCAAGCGAACCCGCGTTCTTGCTGCCGTTCGTAAGCTTGGTTGCGAGGAACACCTTGGAGCGGTCCTGATCGGCGAGCAGGTCGCCCAGCACGCTTTCCGCCGCGCCGTAGGCCGACGCGGTATCGATCAGCTTGCACCCTTGCGTCAAAAGGTCGTCGACGACCTTTTTGAGATTGGCTCTCCCCTCCCGGTCCGGCTGAGTCATGAAATCGTTCGCGGTTCCGAGCCCGATCACGGGAATCCGCTCTCCCGATTGCGGGATCGCCCGCGTCGCAACCGCGGCGTCGGACTGGGCGAGCGCCGGCCCTATCCGATTAAGCAGCGTCACGGCCGCGGCACCCACGGTGCCCTGCAGCAGCCGCCGGCGCGACGGCCTGTTGGCGAGGAAATCAGGATGCATGCATCGACCTCCAAACCCCGGAGCCTGCAGCATAGCCGACGCGGACCGCCGTTCGGTATCACAAGTGTTGCGCCGGTGCCCGCGTTCCGCGCAACGCAGCCTCGCGCGACCGAAGTTCCCAGCCGGCAGCGCAGGGGCTCTCCAGCGACGAAGGCCGCGACCGTCAGATCATCTTGTGCGAGACGTTCTTGGCAACGGTATAGCCTTGAAGCCCTTCAGTGCCGCCCTCGCGTCCGATCTATCAGCGTATCGCCGGGCGCATGCCCTCTTCGCTGGGAATGACGCGTCCGTAGAGCCGCAACCTTCGGTCGCGTCCCATTTGATGATGTCGCAGCCACGCAAAATTTCCAGCCGGGCCTAGTCGATCGGCTTGCCCTGCTCGAGCGTCATCGCGGTCGCCATCTCGTCGACGCGCTCGCGCATCAGCTTGGCGGCCTGCAGGATGAGAAGTCGGATAGATCCGACTTCGCGGAGAGGGTTGACCTGAGGGGTATGGCCTCTCATTAAGCGCCCCTCACCCGATTGCTGCGCAAATCGACCTCTCCCCGACGGGGAGAGGTGAGAGGCGCGCTGCGGGATTTGCTTAGACGTTGAGATTCATCCAGACCGCCTTCGGTTCGGTGAAGTTCTCGATCGCGGCAGTGCCGTGTTCGCGGCCGAAACCGGAGTCACGCTCGCCGCCCCACGGCAGCCGCACATCGGTATAGCCGTAGGTGTTGATCCAGACCGTGCCGGCCCTTGCCTTCTTCGCGAAGCGCTGCACCCGTCCGATATCGCGGCTCCAGACGCCGGCCGCGAGACTGTAGGCGGTGCCGTTGGCGATGCGCAGCGCATCGGCCTCGTCCCGAAACTTGATGACGCTCACCACCGGACCGAAAATCTCTTCCTGCGAGATCCGCATCTCGTGCTCGACGCCGGCGAACACCGCCGGGCTGATGAAATAGCCGCGATCGCCGACGCGCCGGCCGCCGGTCGTCAGCAGCGCCCCCTCCTTCTGGCCGATATCGACATAGTCGAGGATGCTCTTCATCTGCTTCTCGGAGATCACCGGCCCGAGCGCGGTGGCGCGATCAGCCGGATCACCCATCCGGATCGCCTTGGCGCGTTGGGTCAAGCGCTCGACCACCTCGTCGTAAACCTTCTCCTGCGCGAGCACGCGAGAGCCGGCCGAGCACACCTGACCTGCATTGAAGAAGATGCCCGACGCCGCGGCCTTACTCGCCGCCTCGACATCGGCGTCGTCGAAGATGACGTTGGCGGATTTGCCGCCGAGCTCGAGCGAGACGCGCTTGAAATTGCCGGCCGCGCCGCGCAGGATTCCACGGCCGACGCCCGGCGATCCCGTGAAGGTGACCTTGTCGACATCGGGATGATTGACGAGCGCATCGCCGACCACGCGGCCGGGACCGGTGACGATATTCAGCACGCCCGGCGGCAGGCCCGCTTCGAGCGCCAGTTCGCCGATGCGCAAGGCCGACAGCGAGGTCAGTTCGGCGGGCTTCATCACGATCGTGCAGCCGCAGGCGAGTGCCGGGGCGAGCTTCCACATTCCGATCATCAGCGGGAAATTCCACGGCACGATCACGGCAACTACCCCGACCGGCTCACGTAGCGTGTAGGTGAGCGCGTCGCTCCTGGTGGAGACGGTCTCGCCGCTGATCTTGTCGGCCCAACCCGCGTAATAGGTCAGCGTATCGATCGCCGCCGGAAGATCCTGGCGCAGCACGCCCGAGATCGGCTTTCCCGCATCGAGACTCTCCAGCGCGGCGATTTCACCGGCATGGGTTTTCATCAGCTCGACAAGCCTGAACAGGATATGGCCGCGTTCGGCCGCTCGCATCGTGCTCCACGGCCCTTCAAAAGCCCGGCGCGCGGCGGCGACGGCGCGATCGACATCGACCTCGTTGCCTTCCGCGATCGTCGCGATGACCTGTTCAGTGGCGGGGTTGAGGGTGGTGAAGGTGCGCCCGGAGACGGATGGCACCCGTTGGCCATCGATCAGCAGCAGCTTGGGCTTGGAGGCGGCAATCGGGATTGCACTGTCGCGGCCGTAGTCGTCATATGCAATCGACATCATATTTCCTCCGGTTCTTCTAATTCAGGATAGGGAGGATATTGGCTGCAGCAAATATGATATGACTTGCCTATGGCTTCACGATATATGAAGCAAATTGCATATCCTGGTGAAGATGATGCTGCATATCGAGATCGAGACCATCTGGCGATTTCGCAAAGAGGGCAGCCCCCAGACCATCGTGGTGATGCTTGGTGTCCTCAACGAAATCCGGAAAACCGGAAAAATCACCAGCGCCGCCAGCCACGCCCAGCTTTCCTACCGGCACGTCTGGAACCTGCTCGAGCAGTGGTCCGAATTTTTCGGCGTTCCGCTGGTCGAAACCCACCGCGGCAAGGGCACGGTACTGACAGAGTTCGGAGAGAAGCTGGTGTGGGCCGGACAACGCACACAGGCACGCCTCGGCCCGCAGCTCGAGAACCTGGCGCAGGAACTTGCGACCGAGATCAAGCCATTTCTGCGCCATGGGCCGGCCGTCATCCGCGTTCACGCCAGTCACGGTTTCGCCGTTTCCAAGCTGCGCGAACTGCTCGACCAGGCTCCGGGCATTGCGATCGATCTTCGCTATGTCAGCAATCAGAACTCGCTGGTCTCGCTCGCGCAAGGCGCCTGCGATCTGTCAGGCGTGCATTTGCCGCGCGGCGAACTGCGCCAGCAAAACATCGACGCCTGCAAACAGTGGCTCGATCCGCGTGAATACCGTGTCATCAGTTTCGTGACCCGCGAGATGGGACTGATCGTCAAGCGCGGCAATCCGCTGGCCATCAGCTCGCTCAAGGATATCGCCGAACGCAAGGCGCGCTTCGTCAACCGCGACCACGACTCCGGCACGCGGCTGTTGTTCGATCAGCTGCTGGTGCAAAACGGAATCGACGGAAGCAAGATCAACGGACTGGAACAGATCGAATTTACCCATGCTGCAGTTGCAGCCTATGTTGCCAGCGACATGGCGGATGTGAGTTTCGGCGTCGAGGCGGCGGCGCGGCAATTCGGGCTCGATTTCATCCGGCTGCTGACGGAAGATTATTTTTTCGTTTGCCGCCGCGCGTTTCTCGAGACCGAGCCGATGCAGCGACTGCTTGACGTCGTGAAGGGGCGCGCGTTTCACGCGGCCGTCGCCGCCCTTCCCGGCTACAAAACGGTCAATACCGGCGCAGTCAATACCGTACGGCAATTCCTGGACAGCATGGACGCGGTACTGAACGCGTCCAGCAAGAAGCGACGGGATTGAGCCGTTCGCAGCTTCGCGGTTCCCCTTTGGGAAGATGAGGCACTAACCCATGCCGGGCGGGAAATCGCGATATCTTCATTGAATTGCTGGGCCCGCTAGGCACGGGCAATGTTCATGCCCAAAAGTCGGCTTTGCGGCCTCCGCCGAAGACCGCTAAAGCGTTTTCCAGCGAAGTGGATACCGGTTCGCGTAAAGAAAACGCGTCAAACCAAGAATCTAGAGCTCCGTTCCGATTCCATCGGAACGGAAAAGGCTCTAGAACAGCACGCTCAAACCGAGCCCACAAAAACCCCAGGGAGATGAACACCATGAAGTCACTGGCAGCGGCACTAGCGGCCGGCCTCGCGCTGGCCGCGTCAGGCACCGCGGCGAAGGCGCAGATTTCCGACGACGTCGTCAAGATCGGTGTCCTCACCGACATGTCGAGCCTCTATGCCGACGCGACCGGCAAGGGCTCGCTGGCCGCCGTCGAGATGGCGGTCGCCGATTATGGTGGCAAGGTGAAGGGCAAGCCGGTCGATGTGATCGCAGCCGACCATCAGAACAAGCCGGACGTCGGCGTCGCCATCGCCCGCAACTGGTACGACAACGAAAAAGTCGACGCCATCTTCGATGTTCCTACCTCCTCGGTCGCCTTGCCGATCTCGGCGCTGACCCGTGAAAAGAACAAGATCCACATCAACTCGGGCGGCGGCAGCTCCGACCTGACCGGCCCCGCCTGCTCGCCGAATACAGTGCACTGGACTTACGATACCTATTCGCTCTCCAACGTTGCCGGCAAGGCGATGGTCAAGCGTGGCGAAGACAGCTGGTTCTTCGTCACCGCTGACTATGCCTTCGGATTGGCGCTGGAGCGTGACGCCGCCAACGTCGTCAAGGAAAGCGGCGGCAAGGTGCTCGGCCAGGTCCGCCATCCCCTCAACTCGTCCGACTTCTCGTCCTTCCTGCTGCAGGCCCAGGCCTCCAAGTCGAAGGTCGTGGCGCTCGCCAACGCCGGCGGTGACACCACCAACGCGTTGAAGCAGGCTGCCGAATTCGGCCTGACCAAGGGCGGCCAGAAGATGATCGCGCTGTTGCAGGAAATTACCGATACGCACTCGCTCGGCATCAAGGAGACCCAGGGCCTGATCGTCACCGATGCCTTCTATTGGGACATGAACGACGAGACCCGCGCCTTCTCGAAGCGTTTCAACGAGAAGGTCGGCCACATGCCCACCATGATCCAGGCTGGATTATACTCGGCGACGATGCATTACCTGAAGGCGATCGAGGCGATCGGCACCGACGAAGCGCCGAAGGTGATGGCGCAGATGCGGGCGACGCCGGTCAACGATTTCTTCGCCCACAACGGCAAGATCCGTATCGACGGCCGCATGGTCCACGACATGTATCTGTTCGAAGTGAAGAAGCCGGAAGAGTCCAAAGGTGAGTGGGACCTCTACAATCTGATCGCGACCGTGCCTGGCGACGAAGCCTTCCGGCCGCTCGATAAGGGCGGCTGCCCGCTGGTCAAGACAAACTGAGACGATCTTCTCCCTCTCCCCCGACTGCGGGGAGAGGGAGAGAAAACGGACTTTTGGGAATAGCGGATTTGAGACAATAATTTTGCGAGACTTAGCTTTGTAAGCAACTCGTTAAGCGCCCCTCACCCGATTTGCTGCGCAAATCGACCTCTTCTGGGGGGAAAGGTGAGCTGACCAAAAGCCATCACGCTTTAGTTCTCGAACTTGAACGAAACACTCAGCTTGGCGCGATAAGCCTCGATCTTGCCCTTGGCATCCAATTGCAGGTCGAGTTTGATGACCTCGGCGACGCGCAGATCGCGGAGGGATCTTCCGGCCCTGTCGACGGCGGCCTTCGCCGCCTTCTCCCAGGAATCCTTGCTGGTGCCGATGATCTCAATAACCTTGTAGACGCTCTCAGCCATGTCGTCCTCCCGTCAGGCAGGACGCAGGGTGCTCCTGCCGCGGAACAAACCTAACATCGCAATCCCGGCGCTGAAAGGATGCGACGCAGCATGGCGCGGGTTGGATTGCGGCGACGCGCCTCCTTGACACTTGCCTCTTCCCTTCCGCGAACAAACACCTGACGCGCTAACCAAACCGCCGGAGGGCCGTGCCGGAGGGCGATTCAAGGTCATCTCTCAAGGTGCGGGATGTGGAAGTGCGTCCGCGCCGAGAAGCTCGGCCTGAAAAGCGAAACCCCGCCGCAGGCAATGCCTGCGGCAGGGTTGTTGTCATGGCTCAATCGTTTCGGTGGCCGCGTTAGTGGTTGTGATCGTGATCGTGGTCGTTGTCGTGGCCATTGTCGTGACCGTCGTCGTCGCCACCCGAGACGATCGTTCCAGTGACCGCATCGAGAATGAGAGGACGCGTATTCGGCTTGCCCTTGAAGTCGAACATGTTGTCGAGCGAATTCGAATGCCGGTCGAAGGATCCCGTACCTTCGGGGGGAGCAGTCGGGCCATCGATGAAGCCGAGCTTCCAATTGTCCTCGACGAAGCGAAGTACCGAGGCCTGATTAGTCAGCGTGTGATCGATGTAGTTCGATTTCGCATAGGGCGAGATCGCAAGCAGGGGCTGGCGCGGACCGAAGCCGCAGCGCGCCTCGTCAGCACCGGGTTTCGGCGGCGTGGTGCCGCAGTGGCCGGGGCTAGTCAGGAAGTCGAGGTTGGTCGCCGACGGGTTCACGACCGGAGGCGTTTTGTGGTCGTACCAGCCATCCGAGTCATCCCAAACGATGAAAATCGCCGTTTCCTTCCAAACTTTAGACTTCTGGATCGCATTGATAGTCTCCACCAGAAAGGCTTGCTCCGTGAGCGGATCGGAACTGTTGGGGTGGCCGTACTCATAGACCGGCGCCTTCACGTAGCTCACCGCAGGCAAGTTGCCGGCATTCAGAGCCGTGAAGAAGTCCGAGATGTCGTACATGTGGTTGGCTTGGTCTTGCTTGCCGATCATCGCCACCGAAGTCGGTCGCAAATGGTGCGGGTTGCGCGTGCTCGCATATTTCATGAACGGCGTAACGCCGGTGCTGTAGTCCCTCGAGAGCCCATGAATATCCGCACCCGGGTTGATACTGGGGTTCTGCACCATAAAGGTGCGGCCATTGATATCCACCTGATGGGCGACGTGCACGGAGTTGCAGACCGCAGGCGCGGTTACATTGCCATTCGCATCCATCTGCGCGGGCGTAGACGGCAGGAAGCCACCCTGGAAGTAGCCCCAGGTGACCTTCTTCTCGTTCAGGAGATCGCCGACATTCTTGCCGGTGAATTCAAAGGTCCGGCCAGGACCGCAATCGTCGAGATAGCCCGGCAGGTTGGCGTCGACCAGGGTTACCGACTTATCCGTTGGATTGACGAAGAAGCCGGAGGTGTTGGGGTTGTCGGGGTTGGCGGGATCGTGAACGATGATCCCATGCGTGGTGCCCGCAATGATATTGGCGTGCCCAGGCACCGTGGGGCCGTAGGTGGAGGAGTAGGAATTGTCGCTCATGGCGTAGTATTGAGCGTAGTTCCATAACCCCTGGACGGTATTGCCGTCGACATAGTTCATGACGGTCGTGCCGTCCAACTGGCAACCCTGGCCATTGCCGGACGTGGTCTCCGGGAATTTATCCACCAGCCCGTGATCATAGGCCTGCTGCTCAGGCTCGTAGTCATGCGACATATCGCAGCTGAAGGCGTCAGCGGGACTGAGCCGCATGGGATTGGCGGGACCGCCGAACCTGCTCCGGCTCGGATTGTTGGCCAGCAATTCGGGCGTCAGGCCGTCGCCTTTGGGGGTGCCGGGGCGGGCCACAAATTTCGGCGCAGGCACGCCCAGCCAGCTCTGCTCGCCCTTGATATTCGCCGCCTTCGGATAGATCCCGAAGTAATGATCGTACGATTGGTTCTCGGGAATGATGATGACGACGTGTTTGATCGGGGTTTGCGTATCATTGCCTTGGTCGCCATGGCTGCCTTGGTCATGGTTGCCTTGGTTGCCGCGATTAGCGTCGTCGGCGTGACCGACGGAAGAGCACAGCATCAATGATGCCGCTGACAGGCAGAGAATTCTGCGGAGGTTAGGACGAACGGGCGTTCGCGATAGCATCGTGATACCTTTTCGAAGGAAGCGACTCGTTTCAGGAGTATGACGTTTGTGACACTGTCGTTTAGAAGCGGTTTGTTTCAACGGTACGACATCAGTGATACGACCAGCTGATATTCCCTGTGACGAGATCATCTACGCGTGATTCACGAGCGGATCTCGATCACGACAATGCGCGATGAGGCGGCATCCGAGAGATTGCATCGACAACTTGGAGAAGGAGTTGTTCGAGCCTTCGCTCGCAGGTTTAAAAGGCCGCCACGGTTTTCATCGCCGGCAGTCAGGCAATCGCCCGAGATCAATGCCGCGTACTGTATTGGGCTAGCACTACTTTGGCACTTTAGGCTTGGCGACATCTGCAAGGAACATGTCACAGTGAGGACATTGTCGGGGTGGAGGTCGTGCGAAGAGGTCGAGGATCGCTTGCCTGATGGCCGGCATGCTTGGTTGTGGTGGCGGTCCTGAGATTCTTTTTTTTCCGTCCCGCTGCTTTGAGGCGGCGGGATTGGAGGAAGGCGTAGGCGATCATCGTCATCAACGCGTGTCGATGTAATCCCGTCCAGGATCTACCTTCGAAGTGGTCGAGCCCAAGCTCCTCCTTGAGCTGCTGGTGGGCCTGTTCACAGACCCACCTGGCCTTGATCGTGGCAGCGAGCGTCTTGATGGTGGCATCGGTTGGCAGGTTCGACACATAGTATTTTTGCTCCCCGGTAGACCGCCGCTCGCCGACGAGCCAGACCTCGTCACCAGGCATGCACTGCATACGGTTATTAAGCATCCGGTGCTTATGGCCATCCGCAACGCGGACACGGCAGGCAGTGAAGAGACATGTCAGCCGACCTTTGGTGCCCCGCCGCCAGCTGACCCTTTGCCATTTGCCTTCGGCCAATAACGCTTCAGCAGAGACCGGCGGCTGATCAGGGATGTGGTATTTGCGGGGCTTGCCGGTCTTCGCGATGGGGAAGATCAGGGCAATGTCGGCGGGATAGACGTTCTGGCGCCGCGACAGACCTACCGCCCACAGCAGACCGCGCTCGCTCAAAGCCTGACGGAAAGGCCCGCTGGAGCCGTACCCTGAATCGGCAAGCACACAGCCGAAACGCACGCCGGAGGCGATGACGCGGTCGATCTCCGCCAAGGCGATCTCTGGCTTGGTCCGCGCTGCGCGGTGCTCGACTGGAACGCCCGCACGCTTCAAACGCACCGGATTATTCGTCCAACTCTCGGGAACGAAGAGACGTAATGCCACCATGACCGGCACTTCACCCCGCGCAAGCGTCAGCGACACCAATGTTTGGCAATTGGCCGTCTTGCCGAGAGACGAGGCATATTGTGGAGCGACACCAACCGAACGATCGCCCTTCTTCGGCATCGCCGTGTCGTCGATGACCAGCACCGCATCCTTGCCGCCGACCAGGCGATCGGCCTGAACCAGCAATTCCGCCTCCAATGGCGCTGCATCCCAAACGCCATCAGCAATGAAATGGTGCAACTGGTCATACTCGCCCGGTGCCAGCCGCGCCGCCATCGGCTGGACGCTCTTGCGATCACCCGGTCCAATCAATCCCGAGATATAAAGCGGACACATCCGCCGCCGCGCCTTGTGACCTAAACGATCCAGAAATGGCTTGAGCCAGCGTCCAAGCTCGTCTTCCCACTTCGACGTCGTGCCCACCATGGTCGGCCCTCCAAAAGCCGACCATCCATGAATCATTGAAAATCTGATTCGGGAATCCAGTTTCGCCAATCAATCGCAAAATTCTGCCAAAGTAGTGCTAGGCGGTCTTGGCTGCGATGTGCTCACGCGCGTCATTTACGGCGAATGGTTCATCGGCGGACTAAGCCGACGTAGTGTGCAAATGAATACCTGTTGATTTACTGCGCGAGCCAACGTCTCGAGGAACTCTGGTGGAAGCGCTCTGGTGGGAAGCGCAATGCGCCTAGCTACCTACAAGTCAAAACGCAAAAGCGCGCCCGACATGCATGACCGGGCGCGCTTTGCTGTCAAGCGATCGACGCGAGTGTGCTACTCGGCCGAGAATTTGAACTCAGGCATCGCCTTCAGTTCGTCCTTGGTCGCGTTGTAGACGGCATGATCGGGGTACCAAGGATTAGGCTTCGACGCCGCCGGCGCCGCGCCGGTAGTCGTTGTCGAGGATGTCGACTTGCTGCTACCGGCACCCGTTCCAGCCGCCATGCCGGTATAAGTGACCGGCTCGTTGACGAACTTTATTTTGTCGAAGGGCACGGCGACCAAATGCGTCCCGACGCCCAGGAAGCCGCCAACGCCGAGTATGACGGCCTTGATGTCTCCGTTCTTGTCGGTGAGCAGATCGTTGATCGAACCGACACTCTCGTTGTTGTCGTTGTAGACGTTAAGACCAACAACCTTCGAAGCGCGCCAGTGACCCTGGAACGATGAATCCGACGCTGTAACCGGTGCCATGTTGGCGCGGTCGCCGGTCGCCGTCGGCGTCTGAGCAAACGCAACACTCGCAAGCATCGCGGACCCGGCGAGGCCGGCCGCCATATATTTTGCAAACATGTGGTTTCTCCCTGGTAGAAATTACTGAGGAGAAACATTTCGCGCTGTATGTTGTTCCAGTTGCTTCCATGCATTTCGAGCAATGGGCGACCACCACGAGCTGAACGATACGTCCCGACACCGGTAGATGGTCACGCACCGGCGGTAATGGCTGTGCACGCGTCGGGAAACCGTTTCGCACGATGGACGCAGATCGAAGCTTCTCGACGACCGAATGGTGATGGTGGTCTTGTGTGCGTCGCACAGCGCACTTTCGATGGCAAGCCCGGTCGGCACCAGATCGGAGCAGCTAAGCGACTGTTGCATGGGCCTGGTCTCCGAAAAAGCACCACGCAAATTTGGGGCAGAGCCAATATTGCAGGCCGAATAACAATCGCCGGCAGGTCGAAAAACAGCTTGGCGTGATCCTTCATGACGGGCGCAAGAAGGTGGTCAGCGAAGGAGCAGGGGATCGACCGATATTCCTTCCTTGAGCGCGCGGAGTGCAAACGTCGAGCGTGAATGCTGGATTCCCGGAATCTTATAGAGGCTCTCACGTAAGAAGCGTTCGTAGTGCTCCGTATCGGAAACTGCAACCTTCACCAGATAGTCGTAGTCGCCAGAGACGAGGTAGGCCTCAATCACTTCCGGCACGCGGGCCAAAGTGGCGCCGAACTCCTCCAACACCTTATCGTCGTGCTTGTTCAAAGTGACCTCGATGAAAACGGTGTTCGCTAAACCTATCGCCTTGTGATCAAGGATCGCCGCATACCGTCGGATCGCTCCGCTGGACTCAAGGCGCTTTAGCCTCGTCCAGCATGCCGACTGCGAAAGACCAACCGTGTTTCCAAGCGCATTCACGGTGAGCCGCCCGTCAGCCCTCAGCGCCGAGAGTATCTTTCGGTCCACCAAATCGAATGACGGTGCCGAGGCACCATTCTGCCGCACAGAATGCTTGTTCTGTCTGATGGAGTTTTGACGTCGTTTCATTCGGAAAAATTACCATAGAGCGAATATTTTAGCAAAAACTACGGATGCGGTGCGGATAGCCTGTTGTCGAAACTGATTAAAGCGGGGCCACATGCAAGAAAACGAGATGCGTCACGTAGCGATCCGCGTCGTGCTTGAAGAGTCCGGCAGTGGTTTGCTTAGATTCGTCGGCGACGTCCAACGCTTTGGCTTTCGGCTTAACACACTGGTGCTTGCACGCGAGCAAGATGGTGTACCGATTGTGACGGCCGCCTTGTCTGTTCCCAGTAATTGCGACGTTAGCTTCATCACGACCCGCTTTGCTCGCCATCCCGACATAACGAATGTTGTAGTCGGCTCAGATACCGGTGTTGCCAAGAACGTCGACGGGCCAGGGTTTCTAAACCGCAACGACGTCGCCCTGGATCACACTGCCTACTCTGGTGATCTAATATCCTGCAAAGGCTCCCCTCGATGAGAAAAGTATTTTCCGAGGTAAAGAAGATCAATGCGCGGCGTGGCGCGGATGTCTTGCTCGAAATACTCTGCAGCGAGGGCGTCGAATACATATTCGGCAATCCGGGAACGACCGAACTGCCATTGATGGACGCGCTGTTGCGAGCCCCGGATCTGAGATATGTTCTCGCCCTTCAGGAGGCCACGGCGGTCGCTATGGCGGATGGCTATGCCCAGGCCGCCCGCCGTCCGGGCTTTCTGAATCTGCATACGGCCGGCGGTCTCGGCCATGGGATGGGCAATCTGCTCAATGCGAGTGTATCGCAGACGCCGCTTGTCGTAACTGCAGGGCAGCAAGACTCCCGCCACACCGTGACGGATCCACTACTGTTCGGCGATCTCGTCCGGATCGCAAGACCCGCCGTCAAATGGGCGCGTGAGGTTGCAAGCGCCGATCAATTGCCCGTTCTGGTGCGGCGCGCCTTTCACGACGCAAGCGCAGCTCCGACCGGCCCGGTGTTCCTGTCGTTGCCGATGGATGTCATGGAAGAAATGAGCACGGTCGGTATCGAGGGTCGATCCAGAATCGACCAGAATGCCGTTGGCGGCTCACTTGAGCGGCTCGCGAAGTATCTCACTGACGTGGCACCTGGTCGCCTCGCGATCATCGCCGGCGACGAGATCTACGCAAGCGAAGCCGCGGAGGAAACGGTGGCCGTGGCGCAAGCCCTCGGAGCACCGGTATATGGCTCATCGTGGCCTTCCCGCATTCCTTTTCCGACCTCCCACCCGCTTTGGGCGGGGAATCTACCAACAAGGGCCAGCGACATTGCTGCGATCCTCGCAAACTATGATGCCGTCTTTGCCCTGGGCGGAAAATCCCTGGTCACCATCCTTTACACGGAGGGCTCGGCGGTCCCCCCTGGATGCGACGTCTTCCAGTTGTCGGCAGATGTGCGTGATCTTGGTCGCACCTATGTGACCAAACTTTCCGTGGTCGGCGGGATCAAAGCATCGCTCAAGGCACTTCTGCCGTGGCTCGATGGGGCAACGAAGAGCAATTCCAAAGCCTATGCGTCGCTTCTCAAAAAAGCCAAACGACATCGGGCCATACGATGGCAATCGCTTGAGGAGATGGTCGCCACCCAGATGGATAGCCCCGTCACTACACCACTCGTTGCGGCTCGGGAAGCCGTGCGGGTGATTGGACCAGATATTGCGATTGTCGATGAGGCCATCGCGACATCGAGCCACGTTCGAGAATTCCTTAACAGCGACTCGCCGAACCAGTACTCGTTCATGCGCGGCGGCGGACTCGGTTGGGGAATGCCAGCGGCGGTCGGCTGTTCGCTCGGTCTCGGTCGTGCGCCCGTCGTTTGCCTGGTCGGCGATGGTGCGGCGCTTTATTCACCCCAGGCACTTTGGACCGCTACTCATGAGAAGCTGCCCGTGACCTTCGTCGTCATGAACAATCGCGAGTACAACGTACTCAAGAACTTCATGAGGTCGCAGGGGGACTACAATTCCGCGAAGACAAACCGATTCATCGCGATGGACCTGGATCATCCAGCGATCGACTATGTCGCCTTGGCCAATTCGATGGGGGTGCCTGCACGTCGTGTGGAACGTGCAGCCGACATCGCGCCGTCAATCGAAGCCGCCATTTCGAGTGGCACTACGAATCTCGTCGAAGTGCTCATTGGCGCTTCGTGATCAGCCACCACCGAATTGAGCAGGTTCGGATCGGTGCAAAGCTCAGCAACATCGACCGAGGTGGGCTTGCGAAATGGGAAGGTGCGGGTCGCGCGGGCACGTAGATTGGGTCGTCCATCTTACGTCTTCGTGGAATCCTTGCCAGCTTCTCTTCGGCATGCCGAAGCCCTCTCACCATACGAAGAAGGATTGCTTCGAGCCGGGCTGCCCGAATGAATGTGGTCAGACTCTCTGCAAATTCGATCAGCCGTTGGGAGCAATAGCTAATTCCTCACTGGATTTAGTCACCTGTTCTGCGGCGACGTCGCTCAGCAAATCGTTACGTCCCGCGGCGTCGCTCCTGATCGCTGCGGTGTGCATTGGAAATCAGGGCTACGTTGGAATTTAAGATCGAAAATGAGCCGCCGCTTTCTTCTCCGTCTTTTTGTCCTCTTAAACCTTGCCTGTTGGATAGGTATATCTCTCGTAGCGTGCCCAACTAAGGAGCCGACCTCGCCGATTGCCCGAGTGGAGCGGTGACGTCGCCCGCCAAGATGGCCGAGCCTTCGCTACCAAGTATGGCGCTCGTTGGGTTCATGGGCGCTTGCCTCACGAACTCAGTGAGGCTTCTGCATTCCTGTTTTGAGCGGCGTAGCTGCAATTGCTCGAGCGCCCCCGCCAACTCCAGCTTTCAACGAGAGAGAGGCTGTTCAATTTGGGCATCGAGTTCATCGTCAGCCAAACCGAACCCACGAGCGCTATAGCGACTTCCTCAATAAGAACAGTGTCCCTCTGCTTGGCGCCGAGCTCCTTTCCAAGCTCCAGCCGATCGAGATTAGTGAGGCTTATGGAAAAGCAATCGAGAGCGGCCGGCGGGACGGTAAAGCCGGTCTATCGTCCGCGCCGCGGTGATGGGGCGCGACGCCCCGTGTTGACTAAACGATACGATGCTCAAAAACCGGCCCAGTACGGCGGAACGCCATAGTAGCGATGCAGCTCAGCTTCCTGCGAGCGATCGCCCCAGTCGAAATCCTGGTCGGCACGGAACGATGGTGCGCCTCGCAGTTCTTCATCGTCGATGTCGAGCTCGTAGGCCTCGAACCTCGGATTGTAGCTGAGGCGCGCCCACGGCAACGGAAGCAGACTTGTTCCTATGCCGAGAAAGCCGCCAAAACTCAGGATCGCGTAGGATACTTGGCCGCTGACCTTGTCGATCATCAGCCGCTCGATATGTCCGAGCCTGTCGCCGTTCGGCCGGCGCACCGCAGTGCCTTCAACCCGATCGCTTGCGATCAACCGGTGTGGCTTGGTTATCACGTCCGTCATCATCGCCGTCCTTCCTACGGGTTGATGATGCAAAACAACGTGTCCGCCATAAGCGGGTTCCAGCAAAAGCCGGCCGGATCAAAACGCCGCAGGGGGCTATGCTGACTTCCCCCGACCGGCATTAGGGCAACCGCCCTGTCCTTTGCGCGCAAAGCAAACCGGCCAACTGGCGACCGACGACTTGAGATCGCACGGAACGGTAGTCACAACCCTTGCCAGAAGCATCGCTGCCGTCGGCAAGTGGGCGCCTGATGATGGCGAAGAGTCGGTGTCGGTCAGCGCCGACCGCAGCGCAGACGAGTCGACCGCCCCGGAACTGACCTTGGCCTGCAGTTCGGCCCGCAACCGGTGCAGGAGCGCTGGTAACTACTGCTTGAGGTCGCCGAAAATGACCTCACGAAAGCTTCACAGTTCTTGCAAGACAGCGCAATGGCACCATTGATGGTCCCAGATAACTTTTGTAGTCCGACACGCATGTTGCCCGACACGACAGCCGCGGCATCAGAAATATCGGGAAACAAAAATACTTCGCGGGTTTCCCGAATCAAGGTCGAGAGTCCATGACCACAGCATCGCCACACATCCTTGTCGTTGAAGACGATCGCGAGACGCGTTCGCTGATCGCAAAATACCTGCGCGGCAACGGTTGCAACGTCGCGGCGGCGTCCGACGGACGCGAAATGGCGCGCGCGCTGGCCGACCATCGCGTCGACCTGTTGATCCTGGATGTGATGCTACCGGGCGAAGACGGCCTCAGCCTGTGCCGCAAGGTGCGTGCCCAATCGCAAGTGCCAATCATCATGCTGACCGCGCGCGGCGAAGACGTCGACCGCATTCTCGGCCTGGAAATGGGCGCCGACGATTATCTGGCCAAGCCGTTCAATCCGCGCGAGTTGCTGGCGCGGATCAACGCGGTGCTGCGCCGCCAGGCCGCAGCCCAGATGACCAGCTCCGTCAACGGCGCGACCACCCTCGCCTTCCTGGGATGGCGGATCGATCTCAGGCTGCGGGAACTGCGCAACCCGGCGGGCGCCCGCGTGGCGATGACCAGCGCCGAGTTCGACCTGCTGCGCACCTTCTGCGAACGGCCCGGCCGCGTGCTATCGCGAGATAGCCTGCTCGACCTCACCCAGGGACGCAACGCCGGCTCGTTCGAGCGCAGCATCGACGTGCTGGTCAGCCGCATCCGGCGCAAGATCGAGATCGAGCCGCAGGACGCCACCATGATCAAAACGGTGCGTTCCGGCGGCTACATGTTCACCCCAACGGTGCATCCGGTCCCAGATTCCCCCGGCAGCCCTCCATGAAGCTCGCTGGCTTCCTGAATCTCAGAGGCATCAGCGGACAGATTGCGGCACTGGTGGTCGCCTCGATCATCGCGATTCATCTGATCATCGCCATCACCTTCCTGATCCACCGGCCGGACCCATTCGCCCCCGCGATCGAGCACAGCCACAGCGAGCTCGCCGCGGCGGCCCAGTTGCTCGGCACGGCGCCGGCGGGCGAGCGGCCGCGGCTGGTCGCCGATATCGCGCGGGCGTATCCGCAGCTTGATGTCGAACTTCTGCCATCGGGTCCCGCCGCCACGGCGGCCGACATCGCGACCCCCAACCTGCATGCTCTGCGCCGTCGGCTCGGCGATGGCTACCAGGTCTTTGCGCTGGCGCACGACGCCGATGTCCAGAAGGTCGGCATCATGCTGCCGGACGGCGCCGCGATCTCAGCGAAGCTCGCGCCGAACCCGCGGCCGCGTCCGTTCTGGAATGAACCGTGGATGATGACGCTACTGTTCGGCGTCATCAGCGTCACCCTGCTCGGCCTGTGGGCCGCTAGGGCCTTGACGGCGCCGTTATCGGCATTCGCCAAGGCCGCCGAGAATTTCAGCCTGAACGGCGCCGCCACGCCGCTGCCCGAACGCGGGCCCATGGAAATCCGCTCCGTGGCGAAGGCGCTCAACCGAATGCGGGAACGCATCACCGTGCTGATCGATGACCGCACCAAGATGCTGGCCGCCATCAGTCACGACCTGCGCACGCCGATCACCCGGATGCGGTTGCGCGCGGAATTCATTGAAGACGAGGCGCATCGCAGCCGCATGCTGGGCGATCTCGACCAGATGCGGTCGATGCTGGAGTCCGTGCTCTCCTTCCTGCGCAACGATCGCAAGCTGGAAGCCATGACATTGGCCGATATCGCGACCACGCTGCAGCTGGTCGCCGACCAATTCGCCGATATGGGACACAGGATCAGCTATGACGGCCCGCAGCATGCCATGGCGACGGTGCGGCCCGACGACCTGCATCGCAGCATCACCAACCTGGTCGAGAACGCGATCCGCTTCGGAACAGAGACCACGATCCGCCTCATCGGCTCGCCCGACCATATGACGATCGAGGTCGTGGACGATGGCCCCGGCATTTCCGACGAGCGCAAGGCGATCATGCTCGAACCGTTCGTGCGCGGCGACGAGGCACGCAACATGGATGACGCCTCCGGCTTCGGCCTCGGCCTTTCGATCGCGCGCACGATCGTGCTCGCGCATGGCGGCGAGTTGTCGCTCAACGACCGCCAGCCGCATGGTTTGATCGTTCGTATTCGATTGCCGAGCGGCCGCCGGCCGCAAACCGAACTCAGCGCCTAGGCGGCGATTGCCTCTCGATCCGGCTGTCGGTCATCGAAAAAGGCCACCGCCTCGAACCGGTAGTCGCAGGCGCGGCAATACCAGAGGTACGATATGCGCCGCGGCCCGGCTTCAATCCAATCGGGGGCCGCGATCGGCTTGCCGCATTGAGCGCAGGGATTTTCGCGCGGCAAATCGCCGAAGTAGGAACGCACCATGGCGCATCTCCCTTCTGCACGTTTTTAATTGAAAGCGGATGGGACAGCTTCGCTGCCGGAACGTGCTTTGATCATATCATGATGCATGACGTCTTTAAAGCGACGATGACAGCAAATTAGAAATCGATGCGCTGCGCCGCAGCGATGCAGCGAAAATCGTGACGATGTCGGTCGGCGATCTTATTTTGAATTCGGATCGACCGCGGGCTCGACGGAATGCAGCGCGCCGGGTTTGCGGACATGGATGGTGGCGATGTCGTCAGCGTAAACCTTCTGCCAGCCGTCGATGTGGTCGAGCAGCTTGGTCGCAGCGCTCTGCGTCCGCATCAAGGTCGCCTCGATCTTGTATTGGTCGAGCAGGCGGAACAGGTTTTCCGGCTGCATCAGCCCGCTGGCAGCGTTGTGATCGACAAAGAACTTCTCGCCATACAATTCGGTGCGGCCGTCGATGAACGGCGCGACGCCATGGGCAATGAGGTAGCCGCCGAAATCATAATCGTTGAACACGCGCGCGAGATTCAGTTTCTTCAGTTCGGTCACCGCCGCGACCGGCGCGCCGTGGCTGTGCGGCTCGAACCGATGCACCGCGGCATAGGCGACGGTTCCCGCCAACAGCGCAACCGCTACGGCGGCGAACAGCACGCCGCGCATCGGCGCTGTCGCGCTCGAAACCGTAGCCTCGGTGCCGCCGATCTGCTTCGCGAGCGGCGCGGCGAGCACCAGCGGCGCCAGCAGCGCCAGCATTTCAACCGCGCGTCCTTGCGCCAGCGCCATATGCAGCAATCCCAGCAGCAACACGATGCGCATGAGCGGCAGCATGATGCCGCGCTTGAGCGCAAGCCCCACTCCCAGCAGCAGGCAGATCTCGAACGCGCCGAGGCTGCCGAAATCCATCGGCTTCCATTCCGAAATCAGCGGCAACGCGCTGCCGAGCGCGAGGATATTCTGCGACGCCAACAGCGCACCCCAGCCATAGGGCGTGCAGCAGCTTGCCGCCAGCGCCGCACCGCCGAAGATCGCCCAGCGCAGCGCCAGCGATTTGCGCGCGCTCACCGCGGCACCCAGGACGGCGTCGAGCGCGACCGGCGCGATCAGCACCAGGCCGAACACGAAGCCGCCATGCAGATTGGCCCACAGCGCCATCAACGGCAGCAGCCAGAACGATGGCGCGCCGCGCCGGTCGGCCGCCGCGATCAGCCCGCCGACCCACATCACCATCACCGGCATCGCCAGCACATGCGGCCGCGCCAGCAGATGCGGCACCATCAGCGCCAGCGCCGCGGCGATGAACACCAGCGTGGTGCTGTCGCTCAGGCGACGGCTCAACAATCGCGCCAGCAGCGCGAACGTCGCCGCGATCGCGCCGGCCGCCATCACCACCGGCCCGCTCCAGCCCGCAACGGCGTAGGCTTTGGCGTAGAGCACCTGCGCCAGCCACTGCGTCGAAATCCAGGGCTGGCCGCGCATGGTGAAGGAATAGACGTCGGTCTGGGGCACGGCGCGATGGTCGATGATCCATTGCCCGACCGTGATCTGCCACATCGTATCGGGATCGATCAGCAGCCGGTTTCCGGCCAGCAAAAACAGCGCATAGACAGCGACGCCGACCCATAGCGGCATCAGCCCGCGCGTCGGGCTTGCCTCCCCGGCGATATCGGCAACCGACATGGTCATGGGCGCAGCCTAAATCTTTTGGCTTTTCCAAGGGGTCGAAGCGGCTTACGGAAGCACGCCAAGGCATAATTCTTGGTAAATTGGTAACGATGGATATGGTTAAGCGCATAAGAAAGCCGGAATTCGGCCATATACGCGGCCCGCAAACGCGACCATTGAGGCGGGCCCGGCGATGTACCGCATCCGTCGCGCCCAGAGGCCCATCGCCCATGGAACGATAGCGCCCATGAAACGACTGCTCGCGCCTGCCTGGCTCGCCATCGTGGCGGCCTTGCCGTTTTCGCAAACCGCCCAGGCGCAGCGCGCCGAATATGATGCCATGGTCGCCGCTCACGCCCGCGCCAACGGCATCCCGGAAGCCCTGGTGCACCGGGTGATCGTGCGTGAAAGCCGCTATCAGCCCCGACTGGTCGGGCGCGGCGGCACCATCGGGCTGATGCAGATCAAGCTCGCGACCGCGCGCAGCCTCGGCTACACCGGCGACGCCGCGGGACTGCGCGATCCCGAAACCAACCTCACCTACGCCGTGAAATATCTGGCCGGCGCCTACCGCGCCGCCAACGGCGACCACAACCGCGCGGTGCAGTACTACGCCGCGGGCTATTACTACGCGGCCAAGCGCCAGCGGCTGGAGCGTCACCGGCGTCCGGGGCCGGCGCTGGTGATCGTGCCGCCGGCCGTGGCGGAGAGCCAAGCCACTGATGCCAGCGCAGAGCAGGTTCCCGAGTAGGCCGGAGCAAACCGGCGGTCCCCGCGTTGACACCCCCTGCCATCGGTTTAAATTACCTCCGTTCCGAGGGGAGCTCCGATGGGGAGCTGAGAGACCGCACGCTCAAAGCCGGTTCGCCGGCCACGAGACCGCGGTGACCCTTTGAACCTGATCCGGGTCATGCCGGCGAAGGGACAGGGATGTACCAAAGTTCGAAGTCACAGCGCGGGCTGTCGCCCGTCGCCCCGCGGGGGGAATCCCCTGTATCCGTGATCGGCGCAGGCGTGGCCGGCGCGTGGCAAGCGTTGCTGTTCGCCGAGGCCGGCCGCGAGGTGACGCTGCACGAGCGCAGTGACGCGGCGATGACGCAGTCGACCAGCCATTGGGCCGGCGGCATGCTGGCGCCGTATTGCGAGGCCGAGGGCGCGGAGCCGGTCATCGTCCGGCTCGGCCTGCGTTCGCTCGAGCTCTGGCGCCGGCATTTCCCACAGACGCCGTTCAATGGCTCGCTGGTGGTGGCGCATCCGCGCGATCGCGCCGACTTCGACCGCTTCGCCAGGATGACGTCGGGCCATCGGCGGCTGGACGCCGATGCGGTCCGCGAACTCGAGCCGGCGCTGGAAGGCCGCTTCCGTGACGGCCTCTTCTATGCCGATGAAGGCCATGTCGAGCCGCGCCGCGTGCTGCCGCAACTGCATGCGCTGATCACCGAGGCCGGCGGCACCATCCGAGTTCAACAGCGATGTCGGTCTGGAGGAGATCGACGGCATCACGATCGACTGCCGCGGCCTTGCCGCGCGGCAGGCGCAACCCGAGCTGCGCGGCGTCAAGGGCGAGATGATCATCGTCGAGACCGACGAGATCGCATTGTCGCGCCCGGTCCGGCTGATCCATCCGCGCTGGCCGCTCTACATCATTCCGCGCGCCGACCACCAATTCATGATCGGCGCCACCTCGATCGAGGCCGAGGACCGCGGCGTCAGCGTACGCTCGGCGCTGGAATTATTGAGCGCAGCCTATGCGGTGCATCCGGCCTTTGCCGAAGCGCGCATCGTCGAATTCGGCGCCGGCTTGCGGCCGGCCTATCCCGACAACCTGCCGCGGATCGCGATCGACGGCACCAAGATCGCGGTCAACGGACTTTATCGCCATGGTTTCCTGCTGGCGCCGGCACTGGCGGAGCTGACGCTCGGCTATGTTGCGCGCGGTGTGATCGACAATGAGGTGATGGCATGTTCGTGATCGTCAACGGCGAGCAACGCGAGATCGCCTCGCGCAGCGTCGATGCGCTGCTCGGCGAACTCGAATATGAAGGCACCCATTTCGCCATCGCGCTGAACTTCGACGTGCTGCCCAAGAGCCGCTGGGCCGAGACCACGCTGAAGAACGGCGACGAGATCGAGATCATCACACCGCGGCAGGGAGGATGAGTTGATCGTCATGCCCGGCCTTGTGCCGGGCATCCACGTCTTCCTTTCGTGGAAAAGATCAAGACGCTAGATGGCCGGGACGAGCCCGGCTATGACGATGACCGAAACAGAGCAAGCGAATGGTAACTTTCTACGGCAAAACCTTTTCCTCCCGGCTCCTGATCGGCAGTGCGCTGTATCCGTCGCCGGCGATCATGCAGGCGGCGATCCGTAGCTCAGGCGCGCAGATCGTCACGGTGGCGCTGCGGCGCGAGGCGGCCGGCGGCAAGACCGGCGATGCGTTCTGGTCGCTGATCCGCGAACTCGACGTCACCGTGCTGCCGAACACCGCCGGCTGCCGCAGCGTGCGCGAGGCGGTGACCACCGCGAAGCTCGCGCGCGAACTGTTCGGCACGCCCTGGATCAAGCTCGAGGTGATCGCCGACAACGACACGCTGCAGCCCGACGTCGTCGGCCTGGTCGAAGCCGCATCTACTCTGATCAAGGACGGCTTCGAGGTGTTTCCCTATTGCACCGAGGATCTCAGCGTCGCAATGCGGCTGGTCGAAGCCGGCTGCAAGGTGGTGATGCCGTGGGCGGCGCCGATCGGCAGCGCCAAGGGCATCATCAACCGCGATGCGCTGAAACTTTTGCGCGACCGGCTGCCCGATATCACGCTGGTGGTCGATGCCGGCCTCGGCGCGCCGTCGCACGCCGCGCACGCGCTCGAACTCGGCTACGACGCCGTGCTGCTCAACACCGCCATCGCCAAGGCCGTCGACCCCGTTGCGATGGCTGGCGCCTTCCGAGCCGGCGTCGAGGCCGGCCGCACTGCCTTTGAAGCCGGGCTGATGGAAGCCCGCGACTTCGCTTCCCCTTCCACTCCAGTTATTGGGACACCCTTCTGGCATGCCGTATCCTGACCATTTTTACCCCGTGGTCGACAGCGTCGCCTGGGTCAAGCGTCTCGCTGCGCTCGGCGTCGGCACGATCCAGTTGCGCGCCAAAAACCTCGACGATGGCGGGGCGCTGCAGATCGTGACCGACGCGCTGGCCGCCATCGAGGGCACGCAGACCAAACTCGTGGTCAACGATTACTGGCGCGCGGCGATCGTGGCCGGCGCCAAGCACCTGCATCTCGGCCAGGAAGACCTCGTCGACGCCGATCTCAAGGCGATCCGCGACGCCGGCCTCACGCTCGGCATCTCGACCCATGACGACGAGGAGCTTGCGACCGCGTTGCGCGCCAATCCCGATTACGTCGCGCTGGGGCCGATCTTTCCGACCACGCTGAAGTCGATGCGGTTCGCGCCGCAGGGCATTCCCAAGATCACCGAATGGAAAAAGCGCGTCGGCGACATTCCATTGGTCGCGATCGGCGGCATCAAGCTCGAGCAGGCCGCCGACATCTTCGCCGCCGGCGCCAATTCGATCGCCGTCGTCAGCGACGTCACCCAGAACCCCGATCCCGATGCGCGGGTGCGCGCGTGGCTTGCCCATAACGCGGGGGCCAAGTGATGATTTACAGAACCACCACCACCGTCATTGCGAGGAGTGCAAGCGATGAAGCAATCCAGGTGCGCCTGCCGCACTGGATTGCTTCGCGGAGCCTGTCATCGGGCGGCGCTTTGCGCCGACCCGTTGGCTCGCAATGACGCGAGAGACATTCACCGGCGTCATTCCGGGGCGCGCGCAGCGCGAACTACGATGTGCAATCGCACATCGGAGAATTTCGCTCAGACCCATTGCGATCGCAGCTTTCGCGCATCGGTCCGCACAGCGGACCGTCCGGAATGACAACAAATTCACAGGAGGCCACCCCATGAACATCCGCTCCAACCCCGACACCACGCTTCCCGCCGTCACCACCGGCCCGCTGCCCGCCTCGCGCAAGTTCTTCGTCACCCCGGACGAGGCGCCGGATCTGCGCGTGCCGTTGCGCGAGATCATGCTCAGCGAAGGCGCCGGCGAGCCGAACCTTCCGGTGTATGACACCTCCGGTCCCTACACCGACCCGACCGTGACCATCGACGTCAATGCGGGCCTTGCGCGCGCGCGGCTCGCATGGGTGAAGGAGCGCGGCGGCGTCGAGGAATATCAGGGACGCGAGATCAAGCCGGAAGACAACGGCAATGTCGGCGCGTCGCACGCCGCCAAGGCGTTCACCGCCCATCACAAGCCGTTGCGCGGCCTCGACGGCCACAAGATCACGCAGCTTGAATTCGCCCGCGCCGGGATCATCACCAAGGAGATGATCTATGTCGCGACCCGCGAAAACCTCGGCCGCAAGGCAGCAGCTCGAACGCGCCGAGGCCGCGATTGCCGACGGCGAGAGCTTCGGCGCTTCGGTGCCGGCGTTCGTCACGCCGGAATTCGTGCGCAGCGAAATCGCGCGCGGCCGCGCGATCATCCCCTGCAACATCAACCATGCCGAGTTGGAGCCGATGATCATCGGCCGCAACTTCCTGACCAAGATCAACGCCAATATCGGCAACTCCGCCGTTACCTCGTCGGTCGAAGAAGAGGTCGACAAGATGGTGTGGGCGATCCGCTGGGGCGCCGACACCGTGATGGACCTCTCGACCGGACGCAACATCCACACCACCCGTGAGTGGATCCTGCGCAACGCGCCGATCCCGATCGGCACCGTGCCGATCTACCAGGCGCTGGAGAAGTGCGAGGGCGACCCGGTCAAGCTGACCTGGGAGCTCTACAAGGACACGCTGATCGAGCAGTGCGAACAGGGCGTCGATTACTTCACCATCCACGCCGGCGTCCGGCTGCCCTACATCCACCTCACCGCCAACCGCGTCACCGGCATCGTCTCGCGCGGCGGCTCGATCATGGCGAAGTGGTGCCTGGCGCATCACAAGGAGAGCTTCCTCTACACCCACTTCGAGGAAATCTGCGACCTGATGCGCAAATACGACGTGTCGTTCTCGCTCGGCGACGGCCTGCGTCCGGGCTCGATCGCGGACGCCAACGACCGCGCGCAGTTCGCCGAACTCGAGACGCTCGGCGAACTGACCCAGATCGCCTGGAAGAAGGGCTGCCAGGTGATGATCGAAGGCCCCGGCCACGTGCCGCTGCACAAGATCAAGATCAACATGGACAAGCAGCTCAAGGAGTGCGGCGAGGCGCCGTTCTATACGCTTGGGCCGCTGACCACCGACATCGCGCCGGGCTACGACCACATCACCTCCGGCATCGGCGCCGCGATGATCGGCTGGTTCGGTTGCGCGATGCTTTGTTATGTGACCCCGAAGGAACATCTCGGGCTGCCCAACCGCGACGACGTCAAGGTCGGCGTCATCACCTACAAGATCGCGGCGCACGCCTCCGATCTCGGCAAGGGCCACCCGGCGGCGCAACTGCGCGACGACGCGCTGTCACGCGCGCGCTTCGACTTCCGCTGGGAAGACCAGTTCAACCTCGGCCTCGATCCCGTCACCGCGCGCAGCTACCATGACGAGACGCTGCCCAAGGAAGCCCACAAGGTCGCGCATTTCTGCTCGATGTGCGGGCCGAAATTCTGCTCGATGAAGATCACCCAGGACGTGCGGGATTATGCCGCCACGCTGAACGATCCGAACTCGGTGGGCTTGTCCATCAGCGGCACCATCGAAGACGGCATGGCGCAGATGAGCGCCAAGTTCAAGGAGATGGGCAGCAGCGTGTACCTCGATGCGGAGAAGGTGAAGGAGAGCAACAAGGTGTTGTGAGGCGCGCTACTCCTTCTCCTCGTCCTGCTCGGGCTTGACCCGGGCATCCATCGGAAATGCGAAAGGCCGGGTGAACGCCCGGCCTTTTAATTCATTAGCGGGCCAACCTTAGGTCTATCTTGCGATACAACCTATACTAGCATATTTGCTAGATCCTCTTTTTCTGAAATTCGGGCTCTTTTAGTCGGATCAGGTCTCTCAGGCATGCCTGCTAAAATCCAGATTAATCGACACGATTTCAAGCTTCGTAGCTGCTTGGACTACTCGCATCATTCATGGAACCTTCATCGTAAGCCGAAAACTACAGAACTCCAACCGATTGCCGACTTCTTTCGTGACCGGTGCGCACGATTGCGATCATTGATGCAACTTCCTGCGCAGGTTGGAAACGTGACAATCAAAATGCGGGACACTTACATCCGTTCCGTGTTCGAAATAACCGGCAGTTTCAGGACCGACAATCTCACGGCTGCGCAGGTCGAAAAAATAGACATACGGTCGAACGAAATCTTCGCCCAGATAACGGATGAGGCCCTACGCCTAAAACAGAGCCCAGATTGGGACAAGCACGCTCACAATGATCTCATCGATGGATTGGTGGGCGTCGAAATTATGGGCAATGACGCTAGTTCGATTGGAGCTATACAAGCCTCAATGGTCCTATCTGACTACCGGGTGGACGATCATCGAGACGATGAGCGGAGATTTGTGGGAAGCGGCGCTAAACACACATCCCGCATCCCTAGCCAATCTCAGCGGAACATCTAAGTGTCTATCCGGGAACATCTTAAATCATCGGAATCATTTGTGATTCAAGGGTGGCGATCCGATTTGAAGGGGCGCCCATGTGGACGAAGGAGAACCGCGGTCGTTACGACCGAAGCCGGCTACGCTATCCCAGCGATTTGACCGATGAGGAATGGGCGTTGGTGGAGCCGCTGATTGCGCCAGCCAAACGAGGCGGCAACAAGCGCACGGTCGATGTGCGCGAGGTGGTCAATGGCCTGATGTATGTGCTGAGCACCGGTTGCCAATGGCGAGCGATCCCAAAGGACCTGCCGCCGCGCAGCACGGTGCACGACTATTTTGACTTGTGGGCTTGGGACGGCACGCTCGATCGCATCCATCACGCGCTCTATGTACAATGTCGTGAGTTGGCCAACCGAGAACCCAGCCCGAGCGCCGCCATCATCGACAGTCAAAGCGTCAAGAGCGCGGAAAAAGGGGGGCGTGGATTGACCCGCATGGCTACGATGCGGGAAAGAAGATCAAGGGCAAGAAGCGCCACATCCTAGTCGATACCCAGGGCTTGCTGCTCCACGCCCTCGTGCATTCGGCGGACATCCAGGATCGTGACGGCGGCGTGCTGGTGATGGCCACACTGTTTGGCCTGCATCCATTCCTGCTGAAGCTCTATGCCGACGGCGGCTATCAGGGACCGATCTTTCAGTCCGCCGTTCGCAAAATCCTCCGGCAAATCGACGTGAAGATCGTCAAGCGCTCCGACATAGCAAAGGGCTTTGCGATCTTGCCCAAGCGATGGATCGTCGAACGCACCATCGCCTGGCTCAATCGCTGCCGCCGCTTGGCCAAGGATTGGGAGTGCCTCAACCGAAAGGCCTTGGCGTTCTTGCGCCTGGCCTCAATCCGCCTCATGCTGCGAAAGCTCTGTCAAAAAACATCATGATCCCGGACAAACTCTAAAAGACTTAAAGGCGGTCAAATCAATAAAACGCAATCAACAACGAAGGAATCGAAGTCAGTCCCATTGGATGAGATATCAAAGCACGAATTCAATGTGGCGAATAAAATGGGAACGATATTGCGTGCCAGATTTGAGTTCTCAAGTCTGGATGGCATTAGAGAGGCTTATGCCTCCGCATTTGACAGGGAGTTTGCGGAGATAGATCGCGCCCCTCACTAACAAGTCTCTCGATGCTCTGAGTGCAATTCGGAATGTCATTGTTCACCGCGATGCCCAAGCGGATCAAGAGTACATTAAGAAAACAAAATTCCTCGACTCACTTCCGACGGCAACGGTTGGACAGCACGTGCTGCTTGAGGGCGAGATCGTGGTACGTTTGTTGAAACCCGCCATAGCGACCGCCAATCAACTTCTCATCGCGGTAGACAGTTGGTTGGCGAAGTCCACCCGTCAAGACTGAAGAAACTCGCGCCACGCATCTTGCATGGCTTGAGCCCGTAGGGTGGGTTAGCGAAGCGTAACCCACCATCTTTTCGCGCACCAAGAGCGGCGGGTTACGGCTCCGCCTAACCCGCCCTACGACGGCATCATGGGCTCGTAATGTCCCCCACTCGCTCAACCAGATGCGCGCGCGAGGGTCCGGGCTCAAACCGATCCGCGAAATATTGCGTTTCATGGGCCACCAGTCCGTCGCGGAATTCCATGATACTCACCGTGTAGGATGGTACGCCGTCATAGGTAAGCACGAACTCGGTGACCCAGAGATCGCCGCTGCCGATCATTCGCCGAACCGTAAAGCGCTTCTTGTTCGGCTGGACGGTTCGGCTCTCCTGAATGTTGCGCCGGCCGCGGATGCGCTCGCCCGATTGCGGATAGTCGAGCACGGCATCCTCGCGGTAGATTTCATGCTCGGCGTCGAAATCGCTCGCGTCCGAAGCCTTCCAATGGCGCTCCAGCGCCAACCGCACGGTTCGATCATCCATCTCAATCTCCCGCCTAGGCTTCCGGCTATTGCTTCGAGAACACTGAATTTAACGCCGATCGCACCAGTGTAAGCGAGCAATCCGGATGAGCCAACGGGCGCGCGAGGGCGAGCAACGGCGGGTTGCAGCTTCGCTAACCTCTCCTCATCGGCCAAAATCCACCCGACAGGCAAATCAGCAAAATCCTGTCCAGACCGTCAGCGAGAATTCTGTTTTCTTTAGCGAATAGCTCGGAGTGAGCCCGGCATCATCTGGAGTTGACGGCTTCCCGCATATCGCTGCGCTCGTGCCGGCTACGGACTTTCTGGGCGCTGCTTTCGGCGCCTTCGTAGCTTACGAAAGCTCTCTCTCGGCAAGAAGCGCACGATCGTGCAGATTTGTCACACACGCTGGGAATGCGCGGGCGTTCCCCCTGTGTTCGCTAAAGAACATGATTATGGCAGCCGTGGAGACGTATGCTGGTTTTCGGGTCGGGGCAGTCTGAATACTTTGTTGGGGAGCCGATATGCCAGCCTATATCCGCCATCACGACGTCGAGCAACCCTTCATGATCTGCCCAAGCTGTGTGGGCTTGGCGATGTCCATCAAGGACGTCGTACCGCATTGGAGCAGGGCAAAGATCGATTTCACATACGAATGCTCCGATTGCGGCACAGAGATCACGCACTCGGTGACCAAGCCGGAACTGCTGAACTAGATTTCGTAAGGCGTGCAAAGCGTGGCGTGCCTGCCATTGGGCAGGGAATTTGTCCGCGCAAACACTCCCGACAATTCAATGCGATGCCATTGCAGCGCGTAGTCCCGGATGAGCTAAGCGACATTCGGGTCGACGGCCTTCGCACATCGCTGAGCCTATCATCGGGCACGCGTTCACGCGACGCGTTGGCTCATGCGAACTAAGGACCACTACTCTACGGCGCGTTACGAAATCGTCTTCAAAATCGGCTGATCTCTTTTCATGATCGGATCGAACCCGGTTTCCCACGGAAACTTCCCCTCGCGATCGGGCCATACGAGCTGAAGGCAGGGAAACGGCCGGGGCGATTTCTGATAGAACCAGATCGCCGTTCCCAGATATTTGTCATAGAGCCACAGAGGCACCTCGACGAAGCACACATTGCCGTTGAGGAGAATATCGGGGGAGACATCGCCATCGGCGTATCTCTTGCCCTTGGCCGCGTCGTCGCGAACGATGTTGATGATCTGGGCGGCCTTGCGTGGCTCCATCCCGAAGATGACAATCTCCGGATGGCCGTAGTTCAGAGCCAGGCCGATCGAAAACGAGAAAGGCGGCTCGTCCTTGTCGGCCGAGACACCTAAGATGTGGCAGCCGCTTTCGCGAACGTTGCGGATCAGTATTTCGTCAGCTTCTTCCTCAGGCTTGGGCCATTTGAAATCTTTGAACATGGAATGACTTTCGTGATGCAGCGGGCAGGATAAATAAAACACAACTTATAGAACAATTGGGTTATTCGCGCCACTCGACTACCTGAGTAGCCTGGATGAGCCAGCGGGTCGCGCAAAGTGAGTGCCCGGATGAGCTAAGCGACATTCGAGTTAATTGCTTTCCCGCATCTCGCGGAGCCTGTCATCGGGCGCGCATTCGCGCGACCTGTTGGCTCATGCGGGCTACAGATTTGACCTCACTTCTTGAACATCGTTTCGAACAATTCCTTGGCCCGTAGCTGCCCCTCCGGCGTAAAGACCACGGATTTCACTTTGCCAACGGGGTCGTGGATCATGCCCTTCTCGTGCAGGCGGCCGAGTACCTCCCAGTCGAATCCCTTCCAGGCCCTGCAGCCGTCGTGCAGGGTCAAATACAGCAGCGCCAACGCTGCGTCGTCAATCTTTTCGGTATCAAGGGACATGGCAAACCTCTTGCCGCTCGGTGATCCGCTATCCTATTCAGGATCGCGCGAGACGCAATTCGTTCGAGGGCCGCTGGTGGGTTGATGATCCCGCATATCGCGGAGCCTGTCATCGGGCGTGCTGTCGCGCGACCCATTGGCTCATGTGGGCCACGAACTGCCCGACGGGCAAATCACCAAAATCCTGTCCAGCCCGTTCGCGAAAAACATTCCGCTTCACTTTCTACCCAAATCATCGGCTTAGGTGGGACGTCTCATCCGAATGAGGGGCGGCTCGCGATCGTCACGAACGTTGCGGTGAGATGCGGTGGACGCACAGCGCGCAGCAGACGAGCGCGCGCCGTGCGGACGGCGAAGTCGTGTGGTCCTGGCGCCCCGACGCTGGCGTCAAGTTGGTGATGATGCTTCGCATCACACCGGCGATGGTGGCAAGAAAGCCCGGTCACCAGGGAGAGCGCGTTATAAGCCGTAAACCACTGCGCAGGGAAAGCCGGATGAATCCGGTTGAACCTGTGGTCCTACCCCGTGCTTTTTTTTTGCACGGGACCCACGGGTGCGATCGGCACCCGGCTTTCCCTGCGCCCTCTATATCTTGGGAGGGCCGAAGAAGATGCAAAGCTCGGGCGGATCGCGCCGCGAGAATGCCTGCTCATGTCCCGTCGCTGTTTGATAATTGAATCTGAAGCCTTGTCGAACACCGTGGGTGGCTGACGGGTCCGCGCAATGTGCGGCCCGATGAAAGGCTCCGCGACATCGGGGTTGACGGCGGTCCTGATAACTCCATCGTCATGACCGGGCTCGTCCCGGCCATCCACGTCTTTCCTGTTTCGCGGCTGTAAGACGTGGATGCCCGGCACATCCTGCGCGAAGACGCGCTTCGCGCTTTTGGCCGGGCATGACGAGACATAGGCGATCGGATTAGCGCGACTATACCCGCCAAAGCCGGTCGAAAATCCGACTTCGCGTCCAATTCGCCAATCGTCGTTTCCACTGCAGCGCCGGTTCGGCGATGGCGACAGCCGCTTCGGTGGCCTTGGTCTGCGCGACGAATATGCCGCGGCTCTCGATCACGCGCCAGGCGAGCGGATATTGCGAACGAAACAGCTTGCGCACCTCCTGGCACAGGCAGCCTGCAAGCACGTAAGGCGGCGGTGCGAACACTTCCGGCATCAGGGACGACAGCCCACTGTCCTTGAGGATGTTCCAGCGCGAATGGCCGCCCATTGCCGGAGACTCGAGGCCGAAGATCACCCTGCCGATCCGGCATTCGCGGACGGCATAGGCGCACATGGCGCAGGGTTCAATGGTGGAATAGAGCGTGCAGTCATCGAGCGACCTGGTGCCCAAGATCTTCTGAGCCGCCGACATTGCGACCATCTCGGCATGGTGCGTCACGTCGCCGTCGCGTCGCACTCTGTTGCTTGCCTCGCAAACGAACTCGCCCTGCCGGCCGATGACGGCGGCAAATGGATATTCCCGGTCCGCGCGGGAGGATTTGGCGAGTTCAATGCAGCGGCGCATCAGCTGCAGATCGGATGCCAGCGGATCAGGAGGGCCCTGCCAAAGCATCATCGGATCAATCTGTGTCGCAACAGCGCCGATGGCTTCGACCTAGTCGTCTTTCGAGGGGTGTGGAAAAACGCGTAAGCGAGCAGATCATCTTGCGTGCCCCCAATGCGACGGGTTGGCGACCGTCGACTTCCGAACGACGGTGGACATCCCGCGATATCCGGATAGTGCCCGATTCTGTTGAACTGTCACCAACCGCATCAGCCTCCATCCTCAGCTTATTCAGCCAGCGAGTTTCTGGCTATGCAAATCCGGCAGCGAGAACAGGGCGAGCGCTGATGGCGATAGCGGGGTGTCGGCGTATGCGTCAGAATGTCCGAGATGGATTCAAGGCCGCTAATGCGGGCAACGTGGTTGCAGACCGCTTCGAAGCGCCGTTGTTGTACCCTGCATCAAACGTGGTTAGCGTTTAGTTGATCGGGCTTGCCTCAGTTCTTTGGCCTTCGCACCGCGACATCGACCTCCCGCTCCTCGCCGGCGCGGTGCTGTTTGGGATTGGCTGGGGACTGGTCGGCATCTGTCCGGGGCCGGCGCTGGTCCATCTCGCCGGTTACAACCTGCCCATCATTGTCTTTGTGGTCGCCATGACACTTGGTATGCTTGGTTACGAATGGCTGCCTGCGCCGCCGATTTCACGCGGCGTGGCAGACCATCCCGGTATCCCCTCTGGAATCGACGGGTGACCCATGTCTTCTTCAACCACGGCCTCAATCAAACATTTCGCTCCGCCTGCCGGCATCAAGGCGCCGCCGCTGTCGTTCGCGACGCGGGTCGGCGATCTCCTGTTCGTCTCGGGCATGCCCGGTTTCGATGAGAAGGGCGATCTTCGCGACAGCTTCGACGCGCAGTTCGGCTTTGTCGTTCGCAATATCAAGCGTGTCCTGAAAGAGGCCGGCGGGGATTTGCGCGATCTGGTCAAGGTCAATGTGCTGCTGACCCGAGCCTCGGACGTCGCGACGATGAATGAATTATATGCGACGGCGTTCGGGCCGCCGCCCTACCCCGCGCGCACGACATGCGTGGTACAGGCGCTGCCCAATCCCGCGATGCTGATCGAAATCGAGTGCGTCGCATCGCTGGCGGGACGCTGACGGGATGATCACGCTCTACTCCTACCCTGAATTGTTCGGGGTCGCCGACAATAACGGCTATGGGCTGAAGGTGTTCGCGTTCCTGAAACTCGCGGGCGTGCCGTTCAGCCATGAGCATCTGTTCGATGCCTCGGCCGCGCCGCGCGGCCAGTTGCCCTACATCGTCGATGACGGCGAGCCCATCGGCGACAGCGAGGCCATTATCGCGCACCTGATCCGCAAGTATGGTCTCACCATCGACGCCGCACTGACGCCGGTGCAGCGCGTCACCGACCACCTCGTCATCCGGATGCTCGACGATCTCTACTGGGTGATGTCGTATTCGCGCTGGAAGGACGAGCGTTTCTTCCCGGCGTTTCGCGACGGCTTCATGGCGCAGCACAAGCAACTCGACGCCGCCGGGCTCGACAAGGCGCGCGACTACAACGCCCAGCGCTATTTCTTCCAGGGCATCGGCCGCTATCCGCCCGACCAGGCCTATGCGCGCGGGCTCGCCGATCTGCAGGTGCTGGCCGATCTTGTTCCGGCGGACGGCTACGCCCACGGGCCGAAGCCATCCAGCATCGATGCTGCGATCTACGGCTTCATCGCCAACATTCATTTCTTCCCGATTGAAACGCCGCTGAAGAAATTCGTCAGCGCACAGCCAAATCTGGTGCGGCATTGCGAGGCGATCCACGCGGTGGTGGGCAAATGATGATTTGATCGAGAGATAGTCGTCGTCATGGCCGGCACGCGTTGCGATTCGTTCATCATCTGATCCATCACGAGAACGCTGCCGCCATCCCAGCAACGTGCCGGCATGCCGGGCGTTTGCGATCGCGGCAATATCAACTAGCTTGTGGCGACTGCCCAACAACAACAACAACAACAACAGAGGAAACAATGCCCGGCCTGCTTCACAATCACATCGCGGTCGTCACCGGCGCGGCGTCCGGGATCGGCCGCGCGATCGCGCTGGGCTATGCCCGCGAGGGCGCGCAGGTGATGCTGCTCGACCTCAACGACAAGGCAGCGGCTGAGGCCGCGCAGGACATTCGCGCCGCCGGCGGCAAGGCCACAAGCTTCGCGCTCGATGTCAGCCGGCGCGAGGACTGCATCGCGGTGGCGAAGCGGGTGGCCGACAGCGTCGGGCCGGTCTCGATCCTGGTCAACAATGCCGGCATCAATCGCCGCAACGCCTTCACCGCCGATGCCGCGGCCGTGCTGAAGGACTGGCAGGACATCATGGCGATCAACCTCAACGGTACCTTCAACGTCACCCATGCTTTCCTCGACCCCCTGCGCGCCAACCGGGGCCGCATCGTCAATATCGGCTCGATCCAGTCCTTTGTGCATGTGCGCACGCCGAACTCGCCGGCCTACACCACTTCCAAGCACGGCGTGCTCGGCTTCACCCGCGCGCTCGCCGCCGAGCTCGGCAAAGACGGCGTTCGGGTCAACGCCATCGGCCCGGGACTGATCGAGACGCCGCTGAATGCGTCGGTGCGCGCCAATGACCCCGCGCTGGTGAAGATTTTCCTCGACCACACGCCGCTTGGCCGCGCCGGCCAGCCGGAGGATATCGTCGGTCCCGCGATCTTCCTCGCTTCCGACCTTTCCAGCTACGTCACGGGCTCAATTGTGATGGCGGACGGCGGATATCGGGCGATTTAGTGTCGATGTCGGGGTATTTCCGCGAGCGCCCCTGCGGTTAAGATTCCATTAACCAACAGCGCCCAGGGTTTCTACGGGGTTGTTTTCTCGATGTTACCGCTCGGGGACGAAGAGCGGGCGTTGATCGGGAGGTGTTGGATGATGTCCCAAGAGTCGGTTATTCCCTTATCCGCTGTTTCCGGGTCTGTGGACCCTGCGCCGCCGCTGCCGGCGCCCGCGCTCGCTCCAAACGAAATCGTGCCGTTGCTGATCGGAGCAACTGTGGGCGAGATCGAGCGGGAGCTGGTGCTGCAAACGCTGGCGCGTTGCGACGGCAACCGGACCCGCGCCGCGCGGGTGCTCGGCGTCTCCGTGCGTACCCTGCGCAACAAGATCCGGTTGTATAGCGCCGACGGAATCGACGTTCCGGCGCATACCGATTAGGATATCTCCAGCCGGGCGAAAGTCCCGGGTGGAGGAGGCCCATGTCAACCGCGCCGCGGTTTGATATCGACGTGAAGGCGTTCTGGGCAGATCCCTATCCGGATCTGGCAATGATGCGGAAAACGGCGCCGATCGCGTTCGTGCCGCAACTCGGCTCGACCATCTTCACCCGGCGCGACGACATCTTCGTCTCCGAAAAGCGTATCGACGTGTTCTCCTCGCATCAGCCGGCGGGGCTGATGAACACGTTGATGGGCCACAACATGATGCGCAAGGACGGCGAGGCGCACATGTCGGAACGATCGGCGATGTTCCCGTCGGTGTCGCCGCGTACCGTGCGCGACACATGGCGGCGGCAATTCCAGGCGCATGCCGACAGCATCCTCGAGGAACTTGCGCCGCAAGGCCGCGCCGATCTCTGCAAGGCGTTCGCGCGGCCGCTGTCGGCCGAGTGCCTGAAGGACATCACCGGCCTCACCAACATGCGCTATGCGGACATGGACGCGTGGTCGCAGGCGATGATCGACGGCATCGCCAACTATACCGGCAACAAAGAAGTCGAGGCACGCTGCCATGCCGCCACCGCGGGCATCGATGCCGCGATCGACGACATGATCCCGGTGCTGACCAAACATCCCAACAGCTCGATCCTCAGCGTACTGCTTGCGGCAGGTCAGCCGATCGAAAGCGTACGCGCCAACGTCAAGCTGGCGATCTCGGGTGGACAGAACGAGCCGCGCGATGCCATCGCCGGTACGATCTGGGCGCTGCTGACCCATCCCGAACAGCTCGCGCTGGTGAGCGGCGGCAAGGCGAAGTGGATCGACGTGTTCGAGGAATATGCGCGCTGGATCTCGCCGATCGGGATGTCGCCGCGACGCGTCGCCAGGCCGTGGTCGTTCGGCGGCGTCGCTTTCGAGCCGGAGGACCGCGTGTTCCTGATGTTCGGTTCCGCCAACCGCGATGAAGCCTGCTTCCACAAACCCGACAATTTCGACATCACCCGCGACACCGCGAAAAGCATCGCCTTCGGCGCCGGTCCGCATTACTGCGCCGGCGCCTTTGCCTCGCGCGCAATGGTGGCCGACGTGGCGCTGCCAAGTATCTTCGCGCGGCTGCAGGACTTGCGGCTCGATCCATCCGAGCCGGTGCGGATCGGCGGCTGGGCGTTCCGCGGATTACTCAATTTGCCGGTCGCGTGGAACTCCGGCTGATCACTCTGCATCTTGCTGTTGATGAATCCGCCCGCTTGGCCGGCCGAATTGCTGCGGTCATCGAACCTCTGTTAAAAATGCCCTCAACAATAAGCATTGGGAGCGCAGATGGCGGACGACACAACGACCCGGCAAGGGCGACAGGGGTCGCAAGGCGCGCGCGGCCGTCCCGGCGAACCGGGACGACCCGGACCGCAAGGCCATCCGGGACGGCCCGGACCTGAAGGTCTGCGCGGCAAAGCCGGACCTCTAGGCAAACCCGGTTTGCAAGGCAAGCGCGGTGAGGCCGGACCACCAGGCAAACCGGGCCCGCAGGGCCAACGCGGCGAGACCGGACCACAGGGCAAGCCGGGCGTCAGGGGCGAAGCCGGCCCTCGCGGCGAGGCCGGTCCCCGCGGCGAAGCAGGACCGCGCGGCGAGGCTGGACCGCCGGGACAATTGCCCTCGATCGAACAGGTAATGCCGTGGTTGCATCTGATCTTCGATGCGTGGGAAGAGCACCGCCGCGCGCGCGAAGCCGCCGCGCAAGAGGCCACGGAACTGGAGGCCGCGACGCAGGAAGCGCTCACGGAACTGAACGATGACACCGGCGATCCGGATGATGATGGTGATCGCCGCGATAAGCACGACAAGAAAAAGAAGCGGCGCAAGGACAAGAAATAGTCGCAACCAATGCCGAACGTCGAAACGGCGATTACCCGAACCGCTGCTTCGAGCGTTCCCGCGCCCGCTCGGCCTCGATTTCGCGGTCGCGCGCCGGCGCGTGGGTTTGCAGCGATACCAGCAACCGCTGCGCGCTTGCCGAGACTTCGGCGACCGCGCGGTCGAACGCCGCCGCATTGGCCGCCGACGGTTTGTTGAAACCCGATAGCTTGCGCACGAACTGCAGCGCCGAGGCGTGGATTTCCGCCTCGCTTGCCGGCGGCTCGAAATTGAACAGCGTCTTGATATTGCGGCACATTGGCTTGCTCCCTTGGCCGGATATGACGACCCGCCGCTTCGCGTGTCGAATCAAGGACGATCGGCCGCTGCAAAAACCTGCATCAGGAATTATTTTGTCATAGAATGCGCGGCGCGTTTACCCCCGTTGCCGCAGCGTAACCGACAAAAGCGAGTTCCAGCATGTCCCACGTCACCTACAAGATCGTCCAGCATGACGGCGGCTGGGCCTATACTGTTGACGGCGTGTTCTCCGAGCCGTTCGCAACCCACGCGGCGGCGCTGGCCGCGGCCAAGCGCGCCGCCACCGAGCAGCGGGTGCCGGGCCGCACCGAGGCAATCGAATACGAGACCGCCGACGGCAAATGGCACACCGAGACCGCCGCCGGCAACGACCGTCCCGAGACCGACATCGAGGACGCGCCGTAAAGCTGTGCCCATGCCTTGGGGTGTTGAGGACATGTTTCAACCAAGTTGAATCTTGCCTAGAACGGAACCTGCGCGCCAAGCCGCTCGAAAAATGCGCGACCTTTGCGCGTCAGACGCAGTGCGCGCGGGACATCGCGGGGCTCGACGCACCGCGCCTCAACCAGTCGCTTCAGGACAGCGTTGGGAAACGCGCCGGCAAGATGCGGGACCCGTTCAGCCCAGTCGTTGCAAAGACGCAAATGCGGTCCGCGAGCCGGGTTGAACGCGACTTTTTCGGATTGGCACCACACAAGACCTGCCGCCGTGACACGTCCGGTCCGGCCGCTGACGGCGACCAATTTGCGGTGGATCAGCGCGTTGCAAAGCAAAACACCCAGCTGGCTGATCGACGCGCATTGAAGGAATGACCATGATCGGCAACAGCCACACGTCCGCAGTATCTGGTTTCAAATCTGGCGAAAGCGCTGACCGGACGAACATCGAGCGCATCTACCAGCTTTGGGACGAGGCACTCGGCAGGAAAGACCTGGAAGCGGCGCTCACGCTCTACGCCGACGATGCCTCGATCGAAAGCCCGCTCGTCGCGCACTTGCTGAGTATCAAAGAAGGCATCGTGCAGGGCAAGGATGACATGCGCAACTTCATCGCTCTGGTGTTTCAGACCCAGCCCCCGCAACGCAAACGCTTCCGAACCGGCTTCTTCACGGATGGCACACGGTCACGTGGGAGTACCCTCGCACGTCGCCGGAGGGCAACCAGATGGATCTGGTGGAAGTCATGCAAATCGAGAATGGATTGATCAAGCGTCACAGGGTCTATTGGGGCTGGTACGCGCTCAATGTTCTAAAGGCGGACTAGACGGCAATTCTCTCGCCTGCCTCTCGGCGCCTCTCCTGCGGCGTGGTAGACCGTCGGTAAGCGGCCCAACCAGCGGCCGCACCTTGGAGACGCATCATGGAGCTCTTGCGTGCCGCATTATCGGTTGTTTTTGCAATGACGTCACTGGCTGCTGTCGCGGCGGATTATCCCGCACCGAAACAAGGCGACTGGATCGCCAGGGATTTCAAGTTTCACAGCGGCGAGTCCATGCCGGAGCTGCGGCTGCACTACACCACCATCGGCGCGGCCACCGGCCAGCCGGTGCTGGTGCTGCATGGCTCCGGCGGCTCGGCGGCCAGCATGCTGACGCCGAGCTTCGCCGGCGAGCTGTTCGGCCCCGGTCAACCGCTTGATGCGTCGAAATACTACATCATCATTCCCGACGGCCTCGGCCACGGCCAATCCTCGAAACCCTCCGACGGCATGAAGACCGGCTTTCCGAAATATGATTACGCCGACATGGTCGATGCGCAATACCGGCTGGTCACCGAAGGCCTCGGCGTGACGCATCTGCGGCTCGTGATCGGCAATTCGATGGGCGGCATGCACACCTGGATCTGGGGCGTGCGCTATCCGCAGATGATGGATGCGCTGGTGCCGATGGCGTCGCAGCCGACCGCGATGGCGGCACGCAACTGGATGCTGCGGCGGATGATGATCGAGACCATCCGCAACGATCCCGACTACAATGGCGGCAACTACACCGCGCCGCCGCGGATGATGAAATACGCGATCTCGGCCTACCGGTTCGCGTCTGCCGGCGGCACGTTCGCCTACCAGATGCTGGCGCCGAGCGCCGCCAAGGCCGACAAGATGGTCGACGAGCAGCTCGCGCAGCCGATCGCCGATGCCAACGACTTCATCTACCAGTGGGAGGCGTCGCATGATTACGATCCGTCCGGCGGCATGGAAAAGATCGAAGCCACGCTGCTCGCGATCAACGCTGCCGACGACGAACGCAATCCGCCCGAAACCGGCGTCACCGATGCGGCGTTGAAGCGGGTCAAGAACGGCCGGTTATTGCTGATACCGGCCAGCACCGAGACCCGCGGCCATCTCACCACCGGCAACGCGAAGTTCTACGCAACGCAATTGCGGGAATTGCTGCAAACCGCGCCGCAACGCACGATGTGAGGCGCGCCGCCACGGCGCGTGCAGAACGGTGAAGGCGAAATTGATTCCGCGGCGCATCAATCGACGCACCGCGACATCGCATATTCTTTGAGCATGCATCGAAGCGGCGGTTCGGGCTTAATCTATCTGCTGTACGATTCATTTCGCGCCGCAGGCCGATCTGCGAATATGGTGCGAGGGCAACGCTGTGGAGGATCGGATGCGACGGTTCGCGCAGATCACCCTGCTGGCATGCGCCTCTGCGCTCGGCAGTGCGGCACTCGCTTTCGACAACGGGCAGTACGACAACGTGCCGCCCGATATCCGCGCATGGTTCAAGGGCGTGGTCGCGCCCAACGGCGTGCCCTGCTGCGACATCGCCGACGGCCACCGTACCGAATATGACTACCGCGACGGCGCGTATTGGGTACCGATCGAAGGCCAGTGGATGCCGGTGCCCGCGCACGCCGTCATCCGCGACCGCGGCAATCCGGTCGGCGAGGCCGTGGTCTGGTATGTGCACCACCGCGGCGGCATCATCATCAGTTGCTTCGTGCCGGCCGACGCGGTGTGAATTCCATTGTTAGGTGCGCCGGTCATCGCATGAGAGACGGTGGCCGCTGCTGCGTCACGGTGATAGGCTGACAGTGTCGCGACGCACACTTTTTCGGGAGACCGCCTTTGACCGATCTTGCCGCCGATGACCTCGCCTCGATCTATCCGAAACCCTCGCCGCGAGTGATCGCGAAGGCGCGGCCGGAGCTCGACAGCCACGCCAAAGCTTTCATCGCGATGTCGCCGTTCTGCGTGCTGGCGACATCGGGCTCCGACGGCAGCGTCGATGCTTCGCCGCGCGGTGGCAATCCCGGCTTCGTCCATGTCGCTGGGCCAGGCGAACTCTTGATGCCGGACCGTTCCGGAAACAACCGGATCGACAGTTTCCGCAATATCGTCGAGGGGTCGGGCTTCGTGCAGCTGATCTTCTTCGTGCCGGGCATCGACGAGACACTGCGCGTCGGCGGCAAGGGCAAGCTTTCGGCGGATCCCGCACTGCTCGCCACCATGGAAGAGTTCGGCAAATTGCCGCGCGCGGTGCTACGCATCGCCGTGCACGAGGCCTATTTCCACTGCGGCAAGGCCTTGATGCGATCCAAGCTGTGGTCAGCGGAGACACGCGTGAAGCGCGATGTATTTCCCAGCATCAGCCAGGTGATTCACGATCAGACCAAGCTGGGCGAACCGGAGACGCACGCCGCGGTCGAGGCGCGCTACAAGACACAGCTATAGGAATATTGCGAGTTCGACGCTTTCCCCGTCATGCCCGGCCTTATGCCGGGCATTTGCGTCTTTGGGGTATCGCAGCGAGCACGACATGAATCGTGGGCATCGCAGACGAGCCTATGACGTCTGCAGAAGGCAAACCGCTTGGCCCGGTCATGACGAACCAATGGTCAAGCGTGGAATGCCTTAGTGCTCGTTCTCGAGTCCGCCGACGTGCTTCTGGGTGTAAAGGTCAAGCCCGATGCGCCCGATCAGATCGAGCTGGGTTTCGAGGAAATCGATGTGATGTTCCTCGTCCTTCATCACGCTTTCGAACAGGTCGCGCGAGACGTAATCCTTGACGCCGTGGCTGTAGGTCGCCGCTTCCTGATACAAAGTGCGCGCCGCCAGTTCGGTTGCGAGGTCGCACTCGATGATCTCCTTGACGTTCTGGCCGATCCGCAAGGGATCGAGCACCTGCATGTTGGGAAATCCGTCAAGGAACAGGATGCGATCGGTAAAGCGGTCGGCGTGGTGCATTTCCTCGATCGACTCCTTGCGCCACTGCTTCGCCATTTCCAGCAACCCCCAGTTATTCAGAAGCCGGTAATGCAACCAATACTGGTTGATGGCGGTAAGTTCGCTGCGCAGGCCCTTGTTGAGGAAATCGATGACTTTTGGGTCGCCTTGCATGGCTGCGCTCCGGTTATGAGACCCCAGAATGGGCCTCGTCACTAAATTTAGAACCTTTCTAAATCAGATTCAGGACGAGAGCAACCCTTTTGCCGGTTCAGCAAAAAGTCGTGCTTATTAGGCAGTTATGGCCAGAAAATCAGGGGGAAACGATCCGCGCGACGCGATCGGGCTATCAGGTGAGCGCTTCGAGCGGCGATGCGCCGGTGGCGTGGCCGTGGCTAAAGTCGGAGGCACCCGCCTGATGCGGGCAGCCGGAACAGCACGCCTTGGCGCAGGCCCCGAGCGCCTCGTCCAGGATCATCTTGATGGTGCGCGCGCAGCGGCCGCATTCGGCGCTGCAGCCAAGGCAACCGTAGAGCTGCTTGGGATTCCGGGGCAGATCTTCCGCACCTTCGACGGCACTGCGAACATCGTGGTCGGACAGGACGTTACAGGAACAAACAATCATGAAAGCGTGATGCTCGTCAGGGCTGCGGAAGCTAATCGATATTGAAGAGCAGTGGGGGATGCAAAAGGAAAAACTCCATTTTCAAGTAATTCCAAACTGGCCGGGGGGAAGACTAGAACGGCTCTAAAGTCGTTGCGGCACAGGCACAACTCGGATTCCTGTTCTCCCGGGAAAACAGCGTTCAATCGCTGCTGCCGCGCGCGCTGCTAATCGCTGCTGCCGCCGCTTCCGCCGCCATTCCCACCACTTGCGCCATCGCTACCGCCGCCGGCGTCGCTGCCGCCGCCATTGCTGGCATCACCGCAGTGGTCCGACGCCGAATGGTGAGTGCTCGAGCCATGGCCCTGTCCGGCCTCACCGATGTTGTAGATCGCGTCAGCCGACCACGATTGTCGCTGGACGGTCGGCGGGCTCGGCCGCGTTGAGTGGGACGCTCCGCCAGCCACACCAGCCATGCCAGCAAAGCGACCATGATCAGGAGTTGCAGCGCCGCTGCCATCATCGATTGTCGTCGTCGGGAAATATCAGGAAACATCCAGCATTGTGCGTCGCAAAAATGGCCCGCGCGGGCCGCCATTGGTCGGCGAATGTGGCACCCCCGTTCATTGATCGTTCAAGCGGAATGTGGAACTTTTGGCCTAACAGATCGCTTGAACCGCTGGCTCAATACGAGCTGTTCCCCAACTACGAGTTGTTCCCCGACTGAATGAGAAAGGTGAAGCCATGAGGAAAACATTGATGGCACTCGCGGCCGCCTCGACGCTGGCCGTTTCGGCCATCGCAGCGCCCGCACCGGCCCATGCGCAGCGTGGCGTAGGCGCCGCCATAGCGGGTGGAATCATCGGCGGCGCCATCGTCGGCGGTGCGCTTGCGGCACCTCGTTATTACGGCCCCGGCTATTACGGATACTACGGCCCCGGCTACTACGGACCCGGTTACGGCTATTATGGCGGCCCGGCCTATGCGGCTGCCCCGTATGATGGCTGCATCTGGCAGCGGCAGCGTTTCTGGGACGGCTATGCCTGGCGCTTCCGCAACGTGCGGGTTTGCGGTTAACGCCGTTCACCTTCATTAAATCAGCATCGGCGCCTGCGGAAACGATGCGTTTTTCGGGGGCGCCGCTCGAAATTGGCCTGAAAAAACCTTTTTTCCGGCCCACCGCCCACATGGCGTTACTTTCATTTGACTGTTGTGCGCTTTTTGGCGACACGGCCAGCCTCGAATCCAGTGTATGAGTCACTTTAAACCCGGCGCTGACTTGAGGCGCCACCTCTAGGAGAGCCCAAGACATGAAGACGACATTTGCTGCCCTTGTCGCGGTCGCAACCGTTGCCGGTTCGCTCACGACGACTCCCGCAAGCGCTCAGCGCGGCCTCGGCGCGGCCGTGGCCGGCGGCCTCATCGGCGGCGCGATTGTTGGCGGTGCCATTGCCGCCACCCGGCCGGCCTATGGCGGCCCGGTCTATGTGGAAGAAGCCCCGCCGGCCTGCCGGATGGTTCGCGAGCGCTTCTGGGACGACTACGCCAACGTCTGGCGCTTCCGCCGCGTACAGGTCTGCAACTGATCTGACCATTGACGTGCTGAATTCAAAACCCGGCCGAAAGGCCGGGTTTTTTCGTTCAAGAGATCCGTTGCTCAACTGGCCCAAACCGTATCCTCGGTCCATCCCAGCGCTTCAAACTCCGTTGCGCGCAGTGGCGCCTCTGCTGCGGAGAAGAACTCGTCGAGCTGCGGCGGGAGGACTTCGGTAGCGCTTAACATCGCATGCGCCTGACCCCGATGATGTGTCTGATGCTGAAACAAATGAAGCAGCAGCCGATCGATCCGCTCGCGTTGAATGCGATCAGCGCGGTGGATGTCAACGACGCGATTGAGATCGGCCATGTCCAGATGTTCGACGACAGCAATCAATCGCAGGTCCATCTCCCGCTGCGCAGTTCGGAGCATGGTTGCGGTTTCGCAGGGCTGCCGGTCCACCCAGGCTGCTGGCCCAAGCGTGCCACCCTCCATTGCATCGACGTAAAAGCGATCGATAATCAGGATGTGATTGAGCGTAGCGCGCAGGCTTGGAAAGAAACCGGTCCGCGGCGCTACGAAATCAGCCTGCGACAGCCGTTCACAGGCCGAGAGCAGACGATGGTTGGCCCAGCCGTTGTTGTAGGCCATGGCACGGTAAGGCAGCACAGCATCCATCAACGCCTCCACAGGCCAGATCACCCGAAGTCGTTCGTCCAGCCCTTTCTACCACAGTAGCGCTGCAGAGGCGGCCTGTGCGCCCACGGCACGCTTCTAAAGCGTTTTCCAGCGAAGTGGATACCGGTTCGCGTGAAGAAAACGCGTCAAACCAAGAATCTAGAGCTCCGTTCCGATTCCATCGGAACGGAAAAGACTCTCTAGCGCGCCGCGTTGATCGAGCGCAGCACCGCTTCGCTCGGCCAGCAATCGACCTTCAGCTTGGCCGATTTCTGGTAGGCGCCGAGCGCTGCGCGCGTCTGCATTCCCGCCTTGCCGTCGAGCTTATCCTTGTAAAGGCCAAGGCGCGTGAGCCCGCGCTGCATCGCCTCGACGTCGGTGGTGCGCAACTGCGTGGAAGCCGACCACGGCGTCGCGAATGGAAGCGGACTGCGCATGCGGTCGCTGAGGTGCCCGACGAACAGCACATAGAGATCGGAGAAATTGTATTCCTTGATGACGAAGTAATTCTTCGTGGTCAGGAACGCCGGACCATAAACTCCCTCAGGCTGCAGCAGCGAGGCCGGCTGGGCCTGTTCCGTTGCGCTCAGCTTCTCGCCGCGCACCGGCACGAAACCTTCGCGCAGCCAGTCGCCGATCGGTTTCGTCACTTCGGGCACGCCGAGCGTGCAATCGGCATTCGCCGGCGCCCGCACCTCATAGGCCCAGCGCACGCCCGGCTGCCAGCCCTTGTTGACGAGTTGCTGTGCAGCGGAAGCAAGCGCGTCCGGCACCGAGTGCCAGATGTCCTTGCGGCCATCGCCGTCAAAATCGACGCCGTGCTTGTAGAATTCCGATGGCAGAAATTGTGTGTACCCGGTGGCGCCGGCCCAGGACGAACGCAGATCCTTGCGCGTCACCTCGCCATCACCGATCAGCTTCAGCGCCAGGATGAACTCGTTGCGGTACTGATCCTTGCGCCGGCCGACATAGGCCTGCGTCGCGAGCACCCGCAGCCCGTCATAAGGCAAAGTGTAACGGCCAAAGTCGGTCTCGCGGCCCCAGATCGCAAGCACCACGGTCGCGGGCACGCCGAAGCGCGACTCGATCGCGGTCAGCGCGGCGCGGTACTTCTCCATCAGCCGCTGCCCTTCGCCCGCGAGCCGCGCGATGCTGGCTTCCTTCACATAGTCCGCCGGCACCTGCACGAACTCGGCCTGCGACGGTGCGCCGGTTGCCGGACGTCCGGGCAGTATCAGGTCCGGCAATTTGTAGTCCGGCTCAAGGCCGCGCGTTTCCGCATCGAATGTCGCGCGCGACACCCCGGCCGCCTGCGCCTCCGGCCACAGCGAGGCAATGAATTGCGTGAAGCCGGCGTCGGCGGCACGGGCGGAAGGCGCCCCCGTCACGGTCGCCACGACCGCAAGGGCGAGCAGGATAAGATTCAGACCGCGCATGAACCCGACGTGCTGCATGGTGTCTACCGCGCATGAATGCCGAGGCGGATCGGTTCCTACCTCACCGCCACAATGAATACCCTGGGAAACCGCAGCAACACCTTGCCGTCCGTCTGCGGCAGATAGCTGGCGGCGATGCGTGCCGTATATTCGGCGAGATATTTCTTGCGTTCGGACGGCTCCAGCGGATCAAGGAAAGGCCGCAAGCCCGTGCCCTTGACCCATTCCACCACGGCGCCGGCGTCTTCGAGCACGTGATTGTAGACCGTGTGCCAGATCTCCAGCCGCGCGCAGAGCGGCCGCAAGGCATCGTAATAAATGCCCGGCCTCGGTAGCGCGTCGCGCAGTTGCGCGGCCTCGGCCAGCGTCTTGCGCCAGGGTTCGAGATAGGCGACCTCACGCATCAGGACGTGAGAAGGCTCATCGAGATTGTCGGGCATCTGCACCGCGAGCACACCGCCCGGCGCCAGCGCCCCGAGCAGTCGCTGTAACTGCTTCAGATGCCCGGGCACCCATTGAAAGATCGCGTTGCCGAACAGAACGTCGGTGCCGGCGGGCGGTATCCAGTGGGCGATATTGGCTTCGATGAAGCTCGCCCCTGGCAGACGTTGGCGCGCCTGCCGCAGCATGTCTGCCGAAGTGTCGATGCCGGTCACCGCCGCCTGCGGCCAGCGCTTGACCAGGAGCTCGGTCGAGTTACCCGGCCCGCAGCCGATGTCGACCACCTTGCGCGCGTCGGTGAGCGGGACCTGCTCCAGCAGGTCGCGCGATGGCCGGGTCCGCTCGTCCTCGAATTTGAGATACTGCTCTGCGTTCCAGTCGGCCATGCCGCGGGGGCTCCCGGTTTATCGCGTCAGTTTCTTGTATTTTACACGATGCGGGATGATCGAGTCCTGCCCCAGCCGGCGCATCTTGTCTTTTTCGTAGTCCTGGAAGTTACCCTCGAACCATTCGACGTGGCTTTCGCCCTCGAAGGCCAGGATATGGGTCGCGATGCGGTCGAGGAACCAGCGGTCATGGCTGATGATCACGGCGCAGCCGGCGAAATCCTCCAGCGCCTCTTCCAGGGCGCGCAGCGTATCGACGTCGAGGTCGTTGGTGGGCTCGTCGAGCAGCAACACATTGGCGCCGGACTTGAGCATCTTCGCCAGATGGACGCGGTTGCGTTCACCGCCCGACAGGGCGCCAACCTTCTTCTGCTGGTCGGCGCCCTTGAAGTTAAACGATGAGCAATAGCCGCGCGAATTCACTTCCTTCTTGCCGAGCAGAATCAGCTCGTTGCCGCCGGATATTTCTTCCCACACCGTCTTCTTGCCATCGAGATCGTCACGCGACTGGTCGACATAGCCGAGATGCACGCTCTCGCCGACGGTGATGCTGCCCTTGTCGGGCGTCTCCTGCTTGGTGATCATCCGGAACAGCGTGGTCTTGCCGGCGCCGTTGGGACCGATCACACCGACGATGCCGCCCGGCGGCAGCTTGAAGGTGAGGTTGTCGATCAGCACTCGGTCGCTGAAGCCTTTGCTGAGGCCTTCGAAGTCGACGACGTTCTGGCCGAGACGCTCGGCGACGGGAATCGTGATCTGCGCCGTCTGGCTCTGCTTCTCGCTCGCCTGCTTCAGCAGTTCTTCATAACGCTGATAGCGCGCCTTGGACTTGGCCTGACGTGCCTTCGGAGAGGACGCAATCCATTCCTGCTCGCGGACCAGCGTCTTCTGGTGCGCGACATCCTCGCGCCCTTCCTGCTCGAGGCGCTTCTGCTTCTGCACCAGCCAGGACGAGTAATTGCCCTCGTAGGGGATGCCCCTGCCGCGGTCGAGTTCGAGAATCCAGCTGGTGACGTTGTCGAGGAAGTAGCGATCGTGAGTCACGATCAGAATTGCGCCGGGATAGTTGCGCAGATGGCCTTCCAGCCATGACACCGACTCGGCGTCGAGGTGGTTGGTCGGTTCGTCGAGCAGCAACAATTCGGGCTGGTCGAGCAGCAGCTTGCACAGCGCGACGCGGCGGCGCTCGCCGCCGGAGAGCTTGGTGACATCGGCGTCGTCGGGCGGGCAGCGCAGCGCGTCCATCGCCTGATCGACCTTGCTGTCGAGATCCCAGAGGCCCGCGGCCTCGATCTCGTCCTGCAATTTGGTCATCTCGTCGGCGGTCTCATCGGAATAGTTCACCGCCAGCTCGTTGTAGCGGTCGAGGATCGCCTTCTGCTTGGCGACGCCCAGCATGACGTTCTCGCGCACGGTCTTGGCGGGATCGAGCTGCGGCTCCTGCTCGAGGTAGCCGACCCGGGCGCCCTCGGCGACCCACGCTTCGCCGTTATACTCCTTGTCCAGGCCGGCCATGATCCGCAGCAGCGTCGATTTGCCCGAGCCGTTGACGCCGAGCACACCGATCTTGGCGTCGGGATAGAACGACAAATGAACGTTATCGAGCACCTTGCGGGTCGGGTAGCTCTTGGTCAAACCCTGCATGAAATAGACAAACTGACGAGCCATCGCGACCCCTGAACCCTGTGGATTTACGGAAGATTTGCTGCCGCTGATGTAGCGGCGCCGCCCCCAAAGGGCAACTCCCCGGCGTTTTCCATTCGTTCACCAAGGATCATAACCGGCTGGTCACCATGTGGGCAGCCGATATCGACAATTGAAACCTTCTTTTAATCAATCAGGCAAAAAATCGTCTGCAACGCCGAAAAGTCGCAATCGCGTGCGGCAGAGGCCGCCGGCGAACCCACGGGGCCGCGTCATGGCAACCATCAGCTCGGCACAGCTTTCGTCCCCGGCGCTCCGCCACGCCGGACCGTCCAGGCCTTTCGGCGGAATTCGCCTCTTCTGGCACCAGCTGTTCGCCCGGGCCTTCGATCCCTACCGGCCGGAGCTGCACTATATGCGCGGTCCGGGCCCCGCCTGCCGCGCCAAGCAGATGGCGCTGTCGCCCGCGGTCCAGTCGATGCTGTCCGAGATCGAAGCCAAGAAGGCGCGCAAGCCGTCGGCGCATTGATAGCCGCGATATTTTTGTAGCTTCTGGGCGCTTGCACGCCTGCGCATTGCGCGCGACCATAGTGGTTTCCTGACGGTCCACACCGTCCCCCTCAGCTTGAACGGACCCTATGATGACGCGGCTGCGCTGTGCAATTCTCGACGACTATTTCAATATCGCCCTGGAGATCGCTGACTGGTCGAAGATCGCGGACCGCGTCGACGTCACAGTATTCGAGCAGCCATTCGCCTCGCCGGAAGCCGTCGTCAGCGCGCTGAAGGATTTCGAGATCGTCTGCGCGATGCGCGAGCGCACGGCTTTCCCGCGCGCGGTGCTCGAAGCCCTGCCCAAGCTGAAACTGCTGATCACCTCAGGCATGCGCAACGCCGCGATCGACACCGAGGCGGCCAAGGAGCGCGGGGTCGTTCTGTGCGGAACGCAGTGGGGCCAGGACCCCACGGCGCCGCTGACCATGGGCCTGATCCTGGAGATGACCCGCGGCATCGGCCGCGAGAATGCGCGCATGCATGCCGGTGAGCCCTGGCAGAAGTTCTGCGGCATCGAGATCGAGGGCAAAACGCTCGGCGTCGTGGGCCTCGGCAAGCTCGGCGCCAAGATAGCGGGCCTCGCCAAGGCGTTCGACATGAAGGTGATCGCCTGGAGCCCCAACCTAACGCCCGAACGTTGCAAGGAAGTCGGCGTTACCTACGCCACCAAGGAGGAGCTGTTCGCGACCGCCGACGTGATCACCGTTCATGTCGTGCTGAGCCAGCGCTCGCGCGGACTGATCGGGCGGGATGATCTGGCGCGCATGAAGCCCACCGCCTACCTGGTCAATACCTCGCGCGGGCCGATCGTCGATGAGGCGGCGCTGCTAGAGACGCTGCAGCAGCGCCGGATCGCGGGCGCCGGCATAGACGTGTTCTCGGTCGAGCCGCTGCCGGTCGATCACCCCTTCCGCAAGCTCGACAACATGGTCCTGACACCGCACCTCGGCTACGTGTCGCAAGACGCGTTCCGTGCCCACTACGGCCAGATGGTCGATGGTATCGGTGCCTGGCTCAAGGGCGAGCCGTTGCGGCGGCTGGCGTAATCATTCACGCCAAAGGGCGCGCCGCGAGCAAATCCGCGGCGCCACGAGGGCCGGATATTTAGGGTGACACTGGATCGTTTACCGCCAACGTTCCCCCGCCGCTGACGGCGAGGGAGTAACGGTTTATCGCACCGTGACCGGCGCGGGCAGCGGGGGCACCACGGTCGGCTGCGTGCCCGACATCTGCGCTGACGGCCCGGCATTCGGTCCGGGCACCGGCTGCGCCGAAGCAACGGCCGCCGGCGGAGCCCCGCCGGGCAACACCACCACGCGGGTGCCGACCTTGACGCGATCGAACAGGTCCGAGACATCCTCGTTCAGCATGCCGATACAGCCTGACGAGACGAACTTGCCGATCGTCGAGGGCTGGTTGGTGCCGTGGATCCGGTAAACGGTGGACCCAAGATACATTGCGCGTGCACCCAAGGGGTTACCCGGGCCGCCGGCCATGAAGCGCGGCAAATACGGCTGACGTTCGATCATCTCCGTCGGCGGATGCCAATCCGGCCACTCGGCCTTGCGCGTGATCTTCTGCACGCCGGTCCAGGTGAAGCCGTCGCGGCCGACGCGGACGCCATAGCGGATCGCGCGCCCGCCACCCAACACGTAGTAGAGGTACGTATTCGGGGTGTCGACGACCAGCGTGCCCGCCGGCTCCTTGGTCTGGAAAGCGACTTCCTGTCGGCGCAGGTTGGGTGCCAGCTGCGCCGGACCGCTTTCGGGTTGATCCTCTGGCGGCAGTGCTGCCACCGTCATCGGCCTACCATCGGCTCCCATCGATCCGGTGGTGCCACCCTGAGCGCCAATGGCCCCGGGCGGACGCAAGCCGTCTGATGCCGGCGCGCCGTTGCCGCGATCGGAATAGATCACCGGCGGCGGGCCACTCGGACGGCCGTAACGGGGATCATCGGGTGAAAGGATCGGTCCGGACGGCGTGCCACGGTCGGAATAGGCCGGCGGCGGCGCCATCGGGCGACCATAACGCGGATCGTCGGGCGAAAGCACGGGTCCGGTCGGCACGGTACGGTCGGAATAAACCGGCGGGGCGCCCATCGGGCGGCCATAACGCGGATCGTCCGGCGAAAGCACGGGCCCGGTCGGCACGCTGCGATCCGAATAAACCGGCGGCGCGCCCGCCGGGCGACCGTAGCGCGGATCATCGGGCGAAAGTATTGGCCCGGGCGGCGACAGCTCAGCCGAATCGCGCGAATCATCATCGTCCAGCGAATCATAATCCGGCACGCCAGGCGCGCGGCGATAATCGGCGGGGGCGCTTCCCTGCGGATAGGGCTGCGATTGCGGATAGGGTTGGGAATAGACTGTGCCGGGCGGGACCGGATAACTCTGGGCCAGCGCGAGCGAAGTCCCTGCGGCGCCAGCCGTCACGGCGGCGCAAATCGTCAGAATGCGTTTGATCATCATCGCTCTTGCTATTCCCCAAGTCGACACTGGAGCATTAACCGAGATGACCGAAGATAGCGGCGCATTCAAGACAATTTCGGAGCTTTCGCGCCGGGTTCCGGCATTTGTGATGATCTAGCAACGACCGTTGCAACGATGCCGCACTCGCAGAGGAAACATTGTTCAGCCTGCCTCCGCCCTGGGCACCGACGATTTTTGTCAACCGCCCCGAGAGCCTTACGCTATCCTGAAATCAACCTGATTCGCGATGCGCGGGCAGCGCCGGCAGCGTCGCGGACACGGCAGATACTGTCCTCACCGCGTTCCCGATAGTTCAAAGCCTTCGCCCCCGCGAAGTGGAACCTGCCGTCCATGCTCCCCGGATTTCGTTTCCTGTTCGCCGCGATCATCCTGTCGACGTCGATCCTAATCTTCGGGTTGGGCGCGGCCGCGCTGCTGCGAACGGCACACGAAGAGTTCGCCAGCGCGCCGGCTTGGCAGCCGGCCCCGGAAACCAGGTTTGCGCAGGCCGGCGACGGGACAAAGGACGCGACCAAGCCGGTATTGGCGCTATTGCGGGTCGATGCTGCGCCGAAGGTCGAGGCGCCAGCCTCGGGTCCGGACGCCTCGGGTCCGGACTTGGGTCCGGACTTGAGCGATGCCGCGCCTACTGAGCCTGCCGCGTCGCCCGCGGGCGGGCAGATCGGCGCGCTGCCGCAGCAGGAACTCCTCGCCGGCCGATGCGGCCAAGACGGAAGCCCCGGCGGCGGACACTACGGCCGCGGAATTGCCAGCCGCTGAACAGACGGTCGCCGCGAGCTTACCCTCGGAAACCGTGGCCTCCGCCTCGGAGGCGGCGCCGGCGGCTGCTGAAACTTCCTCCGTTGCTGATCAAACCAGGCTGGCCGCAACCGCGCCTGCGGCATCACCGGCAGGCGGACCGGTTGCGGCTGAGGCCGCGCCGGCCGCGCCTGAACAGGCGAGCGTGCCGAACCTGCCCTTGCCCGCGCTCAGCGACGCCTCGAAGACCATCGCGACACTGGGCGGCCCCGCCGTCACCATTGCGGTAGCGACGCCGGCGAACCCCGACGCCACCAAGCCCGACAAGAGCGCGCTGAGGAAACGCCTGCAGGCTCGGCGGGCGATCGCGCGGCACAAGGCAGCGGCGCGAGCGCTGCACCATGCCTCACAGCAGCCGGTCGACCTGTTCGGTCAGCCGGTCACCCGCTAACGCACATCGTACGCGCTGATCAGGCCGGACCGGTGGCGACCGGCGGTCCGTCGGGCAGGCCCCACTCGGCCCACGAGCCGTCATAGAGCGCGCTGCCGCGCACGCCGAGCCGGTACAGCGCCAATGTCAGCACCAGCGCGGAAACGCCCGACCCGCAGGTGGTCACGATCGGCCGGTTCAGGTCGAGGCCGACGGCACTGAACGCCTGCCGCAAATCCTCAAGCGGCTTCATCGCGCCGGTCACCGCGTCGAACAGCCCGGCATAGGGCACGTTGCGGCTGCCGGGTATGTGACCGGGGCGACGGCCGGGCCAGGGCTCGGCCACCGTTCCCTCGAAGCGCGGCTGCGGACGCGCATCCACCAACTGCTCGGCCTGCGTGTCCAGGTTGCCTAGCAATTGTTGCTGGCTGCGGACGAAGCTCGGATCGAGCGTGGCCTTGAACTTCGCCGGCTTCGGCGTGACCCTGCCGGAATGCGTCGGACGCCCTTCGCGCAGCCACTTCTTCAGGCCGCCATCGAGCACCTTCACCTCGCGATGGCCGAACGACAGGAACATCCACCACGCCCGCGGGGCTGCGACCCAGGCGCCGGAATCGTAAGCCACCACGGTGTCATCGGAGGCGATGCCAAGCGCGCCGACGTCGCGCGCGAATTGTTCGGCATCCGGATACATATGCGGCCGCGGATCATTGTGGTCAGAGATGGCGTTGACGTCGAAGAACACTGCACCCGGAATATGCGCACCGAGATAATCATCCGACGGCAACGGCAGCACGCCGGGCATTTTGTAGGACGCATCGATGATCCGAACCTTCGGATCGTCGATATGCGCGGCGAGCCAGTCGGTCGAGACCAAAGGATCGTCAGTGGGTGATGTCATGGATGCTACCTCGTTGTCATTCCGGGATGCGCCCGACAGGCACAGAGCCGCAATTTGAAAGTCCAGAGATTCCGGGTTCGCGCGAACGCGCGCCCCGGAATGACGAAGGAGGCTTCACGCCTTGGGCTTCTTGGGCTCGTAGTTCTCGACCGGCCCGCCGGCGTCGCGCCAGGCGGCAAAACCGCCGCCGATATGGGCGACCGGCTTCAGGCCCATGTCCTCGGCGGTTTTGGCCGCCAGCGCCGAGCGCAAGCCGCCGGCGCAATGGAAGATGAACTTCTTGTCTTGCTGAAAGATCGGCTTGGCGTAGGGGCTTGAGGGATCGATCCAGAATTCCAGCATGCCGCGGGTGCAGGAGAAGGCGCCCGGGATGCGGCCGTCGCGCTCGATCTCGCGGGGATCGCGGATATCGACGATCACGACATCGTCGCTCTGCGCCGCCTTGATGGCGTCGGCCGCACTGAGCGTTTCGATCTGCGCGTTGGCCTCCTCGATCAGGGCCTTGATGCCGCGGTGGATGGTTTGGGGCATACAATCTCCCTTTGACGTCTGTCATTCCGGGGCGATGCGAAGCATCGAACCCGGAATCCCCATCGTTACATAACATCGAGATTCCGGGGCGCGCTATCGCGCGCCCCGGAATGACGGGCGTTTTACCGCACCAATTCCTTCATCGCGCCTTCCAGTCCCTCGATCGTGATCGGGAACATCCGATCCGAAAACAGCCGGCGAATGATGGTGGTCGATTCCGAATAGTCCCAGTGCCGTTGCGCCACCGGATTGAGCCAGACCGCGTGCGGATAGGTGCGCGTGATGCGCTCCAGCCAGACCGATCCGGCCTCTTCGTTGACGTGCTCGACCGAGCCGCCGGGCACCATGACCTCATACGGCGACATCGAGGCGTCGCCAACGAACACCACCTTGTAGTCGTGCGGATATTTATGCAGCACGTCCCAGGTCGGGGTGCGGTCGGTAAAGCGACGGCGGTTCTGCTTCCAGACGCCCTCATAGAGGCAGTTGTGGAAGTAAAAATATTCCATGTGCTTGAATTCGCTCTTGGCCGCCGAGAACAATTCCTCGACCTGCTCGATATGCGAATCCATCGAGCCGCCGATGTCGAAGAACACCAGCACCTTGACCGCGTTGCGCCGCTCGGGCCGCATATGCACGTCGAGATAGCCGTGGTTGGCGGTTTCCTTGATGGTGGTGTCGAGGTCGAGTTCGTCGGGCGCGCCGGTGCGGGCGAATTTGCGCAACCGCCGCAGCGCCACCTTGATGTTGCGAATGCCGAGCTCGACGTTGCCGTCGAGATCTTTGAACTCGCGGCGGTCCCATACCTTCACCGCGCGGAAGTTGCGGTTCTTCTCCTGGCCGATGCGGATGCCTTCGGGATTGTAGCCTTCCGCGCCGAACGGCGAGGTGCCGGCGGTGCCGATCCACTTGTTGCCGCCCTGATGCCGGCCCTTCTGCTCCTTCAACCGCTGGCGCAGCGTCTCCATGAGCTTGTCCCAGCCCATCGCCTCGATCTGCTTCTTCTCTTCCTCGGTGAGGTATTTCTCCGCCAGCTTTTTTAGCCATTCCGCGGGAATGTCCGCCTTCTCCATCGCGTCGAGCAGGCTTTCCAGCCCCTTGAACACGGTGCCGAACACGCGGTCGAACTTGTCGAGGTTGCGCTCGTCCTTCACCAGCGCGGCGCGCGACAGATAGTAGAAGTCCTCCACGCTCTGCCCGGCGAGGTCGGCGTCGAGCGCCTCCACCAGCGTCAGATATTCGCGCAGGCTCACCGGCACCTGGGCGTCGCGCAGCGATGTGAAGAACTGCAGAAACATGGGTGACAGATTGCCCGCTCACTGCGGCACGTCAAGGGCCTCGGCGCAGCGCAGAGGCCTAGACCTGCCGGCTTTTTCAACTAGAATTGCATATCAGAGGCTTTATCCCCCGCAGCAACCGCAAAACTGGTGTTGGGACGCCTGCCATCGTCCTCAGCCGACTGAAACGTCGCTGCGTCAAGAACAAACAACAAGGCACCTACTCGATGAAATTTACCGGTACCAAGGACTACGTCGCCACCGATGATCTCAAGATCGCCGTCAACGCTTCGATGGTGCTTGAGCGGCCGCTGCTGGTGAAGGGCGAACCCGGCACCGGTAAAACCGTGCTGGCCGAGGAAGTCGCCAAGGCAATCGGTGCGCCGCTCCTGACCTGGCATATCAAGTCGACCACCAAGGCGCAGCAGGGACTTTATGAATACGACGCGGTGTCGCGGCTGCGCGACAGCCAGCTCGGCGACGCCCGGGTTTCCGACATCGGCAATTACATCAAGCGCGGCAAGCTGTGGGAAGCCTTCACCCACGACAAGCGCCCGGTGCTGCTGATCGACGAAATCGACAAGGCCGATATCGAGTTTCCCAACGACCTCCTGCTCGAGCTCGATCGGATGGAGTTCCACGTCTACGAGACCGGCGAGAACATCAAGGCCAAGCTGCGCCCGATCGTGATGATCACGTCGAACAACGAGAAGGAATTGCCGGACGCCTTCCTGCGCCGCTGCTTCTTCCACTACATCAAATTCCCCGACATCGACACCATGAACCGGATCGTCGACGTGCATTTCCCCGGCATCAAGAAGCGGCTGGTGGAAGAAGCGTTGCGGATTTTCTTCGAGGTGCGTGAGGTGCCTGGCCTGAAGAAGAAGCCTTCCACGTCGGAGTTGCTCGATTGGCTGAAGCTCCTGCTCAACGAAGACATCACACCGGAAATGCTTAGGGAGCGCGATCCGCGCAAGCTGATCCCGCCGCTGCACGGCGCGCTGCTGAAGAACGAGCAGGACGTGCACCTGTTCGAACGGCTGGCGTTTTTGAGCCGACGAGAAGTGTAATTGCGGTGCCAGGGGCGTCGAGCACGCATCGCTACCCCGGTATCCGCTCCGACAGCATGGCCCCGGCGAACGCTCGGCCGGTCCACCGCTTTGCGAGGAACGAACAGCTCGTTCCGTAAACTCGCTGTCAACCGGCCTACGAAAGGCGACAACCCGGTTCACCTGTGCCGTTACTGCACCTTCGCGAGCTTTCCGGCAGGGATAATCCCTGCGCTCCTTTTTCCCGTAGAGTCGAACTGTTTGAGAAAGGCGACGATATCGTCAATTTGCTTCGGATCTTTCAAGCCTGCAAAAGTCATTTTGGTGCCAGGTATCTTGGCCCTCGGATCCCTGATGTATTCGCGGAAAGTGGCTTCATCCCAGGTGATTCCGGAATTCTTGTTCGCGGGCGAATAGCTATAGCCTTCAATCGTCCCGGCCTTTCTGCCGAAGAGCCCGTTAAGCACCGGGCCAATGGCGTTCTTCGCGTTCTCCCCAATCTGGTGACACGCCTTGCATTGGAGAAAAATTCTCTCGCCCGAAGCCGCATCCTGGGCATGCCCAGGGACGACTGCGATGATTCCGGCTCCGAGCACGAGAACGACACCGCGCATCCAACAGTCTCCAGGGTCGATTGGCCGCTTAGCCCAGCGAACTGATGATTTCCCGATACGCCGCTTCAGGAAACGCTTTCAGCGTGCGCGTCCGGATGTTTCCCAGCATGCCCAGCTGCAGGTTGAACCGTGCCGCCACGGCATCATCAGGAGCTTCGTAGATGGCGACGATGTCATAGTCGCCCATGGTGAGGAAAAACAATTTGAACTCGCCGCTCATCTCTTTGAGAAGTTTCTTTGCCGAGTCCAGACGACGTGGCGAGTCCTTCACTTTCAGGATTCCCTGGTCGGTCCAGTTTGCAAGCATGACGTATGTGGTCATAACCGCTCTCCTCCTGGTGCGAGGCACTTCTGTACAAAGCACGGTAGCTACGTCGGTGACCCGAAAGATATGACCCGGATGAGGTGCGTGTAATCGGATTCGAGCACCATGATCGCCACAAATACCATCACCAACACCGGCGGCAGCAGGATGGCATAGGCCAAGGCCAGCCGCTCCCAGGCCATGTGCATGAAGACGGCGACGATCAAGCCGGCCTTTAACACCATGAACAGCAGGATCAGCGACCACCTGAGATGGCCGTGGAGGCCAAAGTAGTCGACGAGATAGGAACAGGCGCTGAGGACGAACAACCATCCCCAGACCACGAGATAGAGCTTGATCGGGTGCTGCTGGCCCTTTGCGTGCGTGCCGCCTGATGCGGCTGCGTCATTCGCCTGCGCGTGTAGCGAATGTTGTTGTTCTTCTAGGTATGCGGCTGCGTTTGTCATGCGCCGACCTCACCAAAGATAAAAGAAGGCAAAGATGAACACCCACACAAGATCGACGAAGTGCCAGTACAGGCCGGTGATTTCGACGATCTCGTAGTGCCCCTTCCGACTCGTGAAAAAGCCGCGCCTTTCGACGTCGAAGTCGCCGCGCCAGACCTTTCGCGCAATCGCGATCAGGAAAATCACGCCGAACGTCACGTGGGTGCCGTGGAAGCCCGTGATCATGAAGAAGCTTGAACCGAACTGCGCGGCTCCCCAGGGATTTCCCCAGGGCCGCACGCCCTCCGTGATCAGCTTGGTCCATTCGAAAGCCTGCATTCCGACGAACGTTGCGCCAAGCGCCGCTGTGATCAGCATCAATACTGCGGTTTTGACGCGATCGCGGCGGTAACCGAAATTGACGGCCATCGCCATTGTCCCGCTGCTGCTGATCAGGACGAAGGTCATGATCGCGATCAGGATGAGGGGGATATGGTGCCCCGCAATCTCGAGAGCGAACACTTCGCTCGGGTTCGGCCACGGCACCGTCGTGGACATTCGCGCGGTCATGTAGGACAGCAGAAAACAACTGAAGATGAACGTGTCGCTCAGGAGGAAGATCCACATCATGGCCTTGCCCCAGGAGACATTTTTGAAGGCGCGCTGATCCGAGGACCAGTCGGCGGCAATTCCTCGCCAGCCTCCAGGCCGCGCAAGCAATTCTCCGGGGTTTGTCAGCGCAGTCTCTGCCATCTGGTTTCCGCGCTCCCTAGTTGAGTAATTGGCGACAGATGTCGACGAAACTGTCCGTCCAGCCCGTCAGCAGGCCGAGCAAGACCAGCCAGACCAACAGCAGGAAATGCCAGTAGATCGCGCAGAGCTCCACGCTCAGACCCACCTTCGTCATCGCAGCGCCACGCCACACCTTGGCAGTCGTCCGGCCCAGGGCCACGAGACCGCCGGTCAGATGCAGTCCGTGCACTGCGATCATCAGGTAGAAGAAGGAATTGGCTGGATTGGACGCCACGAAATATCCCGCGGCGCGTAGCTGTTGCCACGCCAACAGCTGCCCAATCAGGAACGTAATGGCGGACGCTCCTCCTGCGCACAGACCGATGATGACACCGTCCATGTCGTCGCGGCGCGCGGCCACGTGGGCCCATTGCAGCGCGACACTGCTCAACACAAGGACTCCCGTGTTGAACCACAGCAGCCCGGGCACAGGCAGCGCCCGCCAGTCCACCATGTTCATGCGCATGGAGTAAGCGCTGATGAAGAGTGCGAACAATGAACCGGCGACGGCGAGAAACACTCCCAGTCCGATCTTCGCTGCCGGCCAGGTCATTGCACCTGTGCCGGGGAAGTCAGCGATCGGGCCTTCTTCCAGCCAGGGTTTGGCTGTCAGCCGTTGCTGCGAGAGCCACCATCCGACGATGACCGCTATTACAGCCATGAATAGGATAATGGCACTCACGGAGCAGCTCCCTGAGCGGCCACTTTCGCCGGCGGCTGGTTCTGCGGAATGAAGTCCTGCGCAGCACCGGGCACGCTGTAGTCATACGCCCACCGATAGACCACCGGCAGCTCCTTGCCCCAGTTGCCGTGCCCGGGCGGCGTTTGCGGCGTCTGCCACTCCAGGGTTGTCGCCCGCCAAGGATTGCCACCGGAAGGCCTGCCCTTGAACAGGCTCCAGGCAAGATTGAACAGGAACACCATCTGGGCGAAACCCACGGTCAATGCCATCACGGTGATGAAGGCGTTCAACGTATGGGCCGAGGACGGAATGAATGCCACTTCGCCGATGTCGTGATAGCGGCGCGGAATTCCGAGCAGTCCAAGGTAGTGCATGGGAAAGAAGATCAGGTAGGCACCGAGGAACGTAACCCAGAAATGAAATTTGCCCAGCGTGTCGTCCAGCATCCGCCCCGTGACCTTGGGGTACCAATGATAGATCGCGCCCAGCACCACCAAAATCGGCGCCACGCCCATCACCATATGGAAATGCGCGACAACAAACATGGTATCTGAAAGCGGAACATCCACGACCACGTTACCGAGGAAGAGGCCAGTAAGCCCGCCGTTGACGAACGTGATGATGAAGCCGAGGGCGAACAACATCGGGACAGTGAGATGAATGTCGCCGCGCCACAGGGTTAGCACCCAGTTATAGACCTTGATGGCGGTCGGGATGGCGATGATGAGCGTCGTGGTGGCAAAGAAGAACCCGAAATGCGGATGCATGCCGCTCACATACATGTGGTGCGCCCATACGACGAAGCTGAGAGCGCCGATTCCCACGATAGCCCAGACCATCATGCGATAGCCGAAGATGTTCTTTCGCGCGTGGGTGCTGATCAGATCGGACACGATGCCGAAGGCCGGCAAGGCAACGATGTAGACTTCGGGATGGCCGAAGAACCAGAAAAGGTGCTGAAACAGGATCGGGCTGCCACCGCCATACTTCGTCAGCTGGCCCATTTCGACAAGTGCGGGCATGAAGAAGCTGGTCCCCAGGAGGCGGTCGAACAGCATCATCACCGAGGCAACAAATAGCGCCGGGAAAGCCAGCAGGGCCATCACGGTCGCCGTGAAAATGCCCCACACCGTCAAGGGCAAACGCATCAACGTCATGCCGCGCGTGCGCGCCTGCAGCACCGTCACGACATAATTCAGTCCGCCCATGGTGAAGCCGATGATGAACAGGATCAGAGAGGACAGCATGAGAACGATGCCCCAATCCTGCCCGGGCGTGCCGGAGAGAATCGCCTGCGGTGGGTACAGCGTCCAGCCGGCGCCGGTGGGGCCGCCAGGCACGAAGAAGGTCGAGGCCAGCACCAGCACCGCGAGCAGATAGACCCAGTAGCTCAGCATGTTCACATAGGGGAAGACCATGTCCCGGGCGCCGACCATCAGCGGGATAAGGTAGTTGCCGAAGCCTCCGAGGAACAATGCCGTCAGCAGGTAGATCACCATGATCATGCCGTGCATGGTGATGAACTGGAGGTATTGGTTTGCATCGATAAAGGAAAATGTGCCGGGAAATCCCAGCTGCAGTCGCATCAGCCACGACAGCACCAGGGCCACCAGTCCGATTGCCGACGCTGTCAGCGAGTACTGGATGGCGATGACCTTGGCATCCTGCGAAAAGACGTACTGCGTCCACCAGCTTTTGGGGTGATAGAGCTCAACCTCCGCCACCTCGGCAGGCGGAATGTCTGCGATTGCGCCATACGGGACATCGACCATCGAAGTACCTCCTCGGTCGCTTCCATCGGCGCGATGAGCTTGGTCTCACGCGCCCGATCTATCTTCGCAGCAGCATTTCTTCCTTACTGTCGGATTCATACGTCGCCCTCATAACGGCGCTTCGGCCTGACAACTCCGCAAACGTCTTCTGCTTTTCCAGCCAGGCCCGATAGTCGCTCTCGTCGTCGACGAAAACCTTGGCGCGCATCTGCGCGTGCGCAGCGCCGCATAACTCGGCGCAGAGAACATCAAACGTTCCGGTTCGGATCGGGGTCATCCAGAAATAGGTGACCATGCCTGGAACCATGTCCATCTTGGCCCGGAATTCGGGCACATAAAAATCGTGCAAGACATCGAGCGAGCGGAGCAAAACCTTGACGGGCTTCCCGACCGGGAGGTGCAAGTCGTCACTTGCGATGACAACGTCGTCTTGCCCATGCTGATCGTCGGGGTTCAAGCCCAAAGGGTTGTCGGGGCTGACGTAGCGAACATCGGTTGTGCCCATCCGGCCGTCCTTCCCCGGGAGGCGGAAGCTCCATTGCCACTGCTGACCCATGACCTCGATCTCGGTGGCATCAGCCGGAACCGTGACGAACTGGTGCCAGACAAACAGGCCGGGCGCCAACATGGCTCCGACGCCGACCGCAGTCCCTATGGTGAGCCACCATTCGAGCTTTTTGTTTTCGGGATTATAGGCGGCCTGCCTTCCAGGCTTGTGGTGAAAGCGGAAGACGCAATAGGCCATGAACGCGATGACCGCGAAGAAAACCGCCCCGGTGATCCAGAACGTGATGTTGATCGTGTCGTCAATGTAGCGCCAATTACTGGCGATCGGCGTCCACCACCACGGGCTGTAGACGTGAAACAGCACCGAGCCGATCGCGACCAAAAGCAGAATAAGTGCGACAGCCATCCCTCATTCCTCCTTGCCACCAAGGGCAATGGAGACGAACTAAAGGGCGGAGCTCACACATGTACCGACGGCCGACTTCACTTGCACCGTCGCCGCGCGTCTTGCCTCGCCCACTTGACCGGTCGCGGCATCAATACGTGGCACCGAGCGCACGTTACGACCGCTAATCATAGGATCGGGGGCGTTCAGAAATTGAGGATGGTACGCGTCGAGCCTCACGTCAATAGTTCAGTGGAGTGGTACTCTCCCCTCGCCGAGCATGCGTTGACCCCGGATGCCGCGCCAGTCGGCGAGCACCCGACGCTTGTCGATGATGCGCCGCAGCAAATGATTGCTGCAGATGCACAATCACCCGATACAATTCTTATCTCAACGGAGAGTGCTATTTTTCTTCAATCGCGCTAAACTTCACGTGCAGGTCGCGACACAGTTTTGTCCGGCTAGGCTCTCCATATCGTTGGACCTGAGTTTGCCGTACTCGGCTCGACCGCGACTCTCGCACATCAGCGGAGACGCGTGGTTTGCGGCGCGTCGTTTTGACCGTTGCAACATGAGCACGGGAGGCTGCAGCCATGGCCACTCAGTATTCCGACAACATCGCAACACCCGAACCGCACTTTCTCGGCACTGCCACTTCATTTGTCATTCGCAAAATCGGCCTGTCCGACCTCACCGACGCGCTGCGCCTGGGCTGGGAAGACTTCAAGGCGATGCCAAGTCACGCCATTATCCTTTGCGTGATTTACCCCGTCCTCGGCCTGGTTCTGTTCAGAATGGTCCTTGGCTATTCGGTGCTGCCGCTGCTCTTTCCGCTGGCTGCCGGGTTCACGTTGATTGGTCCTTTTGCCGCGATCGGTCTCTACGAACTCAGCCGCCGCCGCGAGCGCGGCGAAGAAGCCGCGGCGTGGGACGCGGTTCGCGTGCTGCGCGCGCCGTCATTCGGCGCCATGCTCGGACTCGGCACGCTCCTGCTCGCCCTGTTCGTGACTTGGATCGCGACCGCGGATGCCATCTACATTGCAACCTTCGGACATGCTCCGGCTGCAAGTATCCCTGATTTTGCAGCGCGCGTGTTGACGACACCGGAAGGATGGTCGCTGATCATCGTGGGTTGCGGCGTCGGTTTCCTGTTTGCCGTCGTTGCCCTGTGCGTCAGTGTTGTGTCCTTTCCGTTGATGCTCGACCGACATGCGAGTGCGACAGATGCCATCCGGACGTCGCTGCGGGCAGTGATGAAAAATCCAGTTGCCATGGCTGCGTGGGGCCTGATCGTTGCGGCGCTGCTGGTGATCGGTTCGCTACCACTCTTCGTCGGTCTCGCCGTGGTTCTGCCGGTGCTCGGTCATGCCACCTGGCATCTTTATCGGAAAGTGGTGGAGCCAGATCCGAATCCTTGGCAAGAACAACCCCGCGCACCGAAAGGACACCGATACGCGGCGGATTTCCCGGCCAATCTCTTCCCGTGGAGCCGCGAGCGCTAGCCGTAGCGGTGAAATAGCAGGGTTGGCAGCGCCGCAGATCGTACGTGCAGCCGGCCTCGGCGACCATGAACAGCGCGCTCGATCCCGACAGCGCAAACACCACGACGACCGGACCGCGGCGAGCCCTATAGCGAAAGCTCCTCTCAGTTCGCGACCGCGCCGCGGCCACGGATCAGGTCCGAGGCCTTGTCGGCGATCATCATGGTCGAGGCATTGAGGTTGGCCGAGATCATCCGCGGCATGATCGAGGCGTCGATCACGCGAAGGTTCTGCAAGCCATGCACGCGCAGTTGGTCGTCGACCACGGCCCAGCGGCTGTCGGCCGGCCCCATGCGGCAGGTGCAGCCGGGATGGAAGGTCGTGGTCCCGCGCTCGGTCGCCGCGGCAAGGAACTCGTCGTCGCTCTGCACGCTGGGCCCAGGGAAGTCCTCATATTCGTAATAAGGCGCGAGCGGCGCGGAGTTGAGCAGACGCCGCGCCAGCTTCATGCCCGCGACGACGGTGCGGCGATCGAGTTCTTCGGCGAGATAATTGGTCTGAATCACCGGCGGTTCGAACGGATCCGCCGAACGCGCCCGCACATAGCCGCGGCTTTCGGGCCGTTGCTGCCACGATGCGACCGTCATGCCGGGCTGGTCTTCGAGCTGTCCCTGCACGCCTTCCTTGTAGCTCGCCGGCGTAAACGTCAGTTGCAGGTCGGAGCTTTCGGTGGTCTCGCCGGAATGCCAGAAGCAATAGACCATGGTCGGCGACAGCGAGAGCAGCCCGCGCCGCGTCGTGGCCCATTTGATCGCCTCCATCATCAGGCTAAGGCCGCGCCGGCGTTCGTTGATGGTCTTGATGTTCTTGACGCGCGCGACCGAACGCGGTGCGTAATGGTCCTGCAACCCCTCGCCGACGCCCGCCAGCGCATGGCGCACCTCGATGCCGAGCGATTGCAGCAGTTCCGGCGCGCCGACGCCCGACAATTGCAACAGTTGCGGCGAGTTGTAAGCGCCGCCGGACAGGATCACTTCCTTGCGGGCGCGGACCTCGACCGGCGTGCCGCCCCTGCCGCCCTTCACGAAGCGCACGCCGACCGCGCGCTTGCCTTCGAAGATGATGCCGGTCGCATGGGCGCTCGTTCGCACATGGACGTTCGGCCGCTTCATCGCGGGATGCAGAAAGGCCGTCGCCGCGCTGACGCGCAGACCATTCTTAATGGTGCGCTGGGCGTAGGAGACGCCCTCCTGGATCGCGCCGTTGTAATCGGGATTGCGCGGAATGCCGAGGCTGATCGCGCCGGCCATGAAGGCTTCGCAGAGCGGATCCTGCCAGTCCATGGTGGTGACGGTCAGGTTGCCGTCGCGGCCGCGAAAGGCGTCATCGCCCTCGCCCACGCGCCGTTCCAGCCGCTTGAAGTGAGGCAGCACGTCCTGATAGCCCCAGCCGCGGTTGCCATATTGGGCCCAGGTGTCGAAATCCTGGCGCTGGCCGCGATTGTAGATATGGCCGTTGATCGAGGACGAACCGCCGAGCGTCTTGCCGCGCGGCGCATAGATGCTGCGGCCGCCGGTCCAGGGACCAGGCTCCTGCTGGTAAGCCCAGTTGATGCTTCGCATGTGAAACGTCTTGATGAAGCCGGCCGGCAGATGGATGTAGGGATGCCAGTCGCTTGGACCTGCCTCGAGCACGCAGATGCTGGTACCGGCATCTTCGCTGAGCCGGTGGGTGAGCACGCTGCCGGCGGAGCCTGCGCCTACGATCACATAGTCGAATGTATCCATCGTTACCGCGCTCTCTCGTTCAGTTGATAACTAAGATGCGCCTGCACCGTCGGCCATTCACTGGCGATGATGCTGAATACCACGGTGTCGCGCAACGTGCCGTTGGGCGCGATCTGATGGTTGCGCAGGATGCCGTCCTGTTTGGCGCCCAACCGTTCGATCGCGCGGCGGCTCTGATGGTTGAAGAAGTGGGTCCGGAACTCGACCGCGATGCAATCGAGTTTTTCAAAAGCGTAGGTGAGCAAGAGCAGCTTGCACTGGGTATTGAGCCCGCTGCGCTGCACGCGCTTGGCATACCAGGTCGAGCCGATCTCGACGCGGCGGTTCGCCGCATCGACGTTCATGTAAGTGGTCATCCCGGCGATTTTGCCGTCGGCATCGCACACCGTAAACGGCAGCATCGCGCCCGAGGCCTGCAGAGCGAGCCGGCGATCGATTTCCTGACTCATGCCTTCCGGGCGCGGGATCGCGGTGTACCAGAGCTTCCAGAGATCGCCGTCCCTTGCCGCTTCGGTCAGACCATCGCAATGCTGCTGCGACAGCGGCTCCAGCCGGGCATGGGCGCCGTGCAGCGAAACCGGTTCAAGCCAGGGCATCAGACGCTCCTCAATACGCTGACCTCATCCTGAGGAGCGCTTCACTTGAAGCGCGTCTCGAAGGATGAAGCCGCCATGATGCATTCATGGTTCGAGACGCGTCGCAAACGCGACGCTCCTCACCATGAGGTTTATCGTAAAGCGCCACCATCACTTATTCAAAAAGTTCAGCGGCAGGCCGGGCCGCGCCCAGTCCATCGCGATCAGTTCGCCCTTGCCGGACAGCGTGATGTAGGCGGTCTTCAGTTCGGGCCCGCCGAAGGCGATGTTGGTGGTGACGCGGTCGCCGGTCTGGACCTGCTCGACCACGGTGCCGTCAGGCGCAATCACGGAAATGCAGCCCGAGATCAGGGTGGCGACGCAGACATTGCCGGAGGCTTCCACCGCAAGCGAGTCGAACATCTGGTAGCCGCCGAGGCCGGCGATCGGCTTGCCGCGTTCGCCGCGATAGATCACGTCGCGCGGCCTGACCTCGCCGGGCGCCGACAGATCGAACGCCCACAGCCGCGCTGTCGGCGTCTCCGCAACGTAGACGGTGTTTTCATCCGGCGACAGTCCAATGCCGTTGGCGGGCAGCATGCCGAAGCCGCCTTCCACGATCTCCTTGGCGCCGGGCTTGATGTAATAGAACGCGCCTACATCCATGTCGCGCGCGCGGCGCTTGCCGAGATCGGTAAACCAGAGGCCGCCGTGACGATCGAATACGAGATCGTTCGGCCCCTTCAGCGGATGCGCGCCGCATTTGTCGGCCACGGTCTCGACCTTGCCGCTGACGAGGTCGACGCGCTGGATCGAGCCGCCGATATATTCATGCGGTTCCGGCGCGCCCGGCATCATGGTGCCGCGCGAAGCAACCCACCCGAAGCCGCCATTGTTGCAGATATAGCATTTGCCGTCGGGCCCGATCGCCGCGCCATTGGGGCCGCCGGGAATTTCCGCGACCACCTGCTTGCGGCCGTCGGGCCATATGCGGGTCAGCCGCCGGCCACGGATTTCAACCAGGACCACCGACCCGTCCGGCATCACGACCGGGCCTTCAGGGAATTCGAGACCAGTGGCGAGAACGCGAATATTGGGCATGGAATCCTCCCGCATTTTCTTGGTTTTTGGCCGCAAGGCGGATTCCAGTTTCGATCCCGCACGCGCAACACGTTGTTCCGCCATGTTATGGCAAAGTCGATATCGCTTGCCAAGCAATCGCGGGGTGCGGCATTGCGCAACGCAGCCCTGCGAAGCAACGAAGGCTCCTCATCCTGAGAAGCCGCGAAGCGGCGTCTCGAAGGATAGCGGCGTGTGTGGCCATGGTTCGAGACGGCGCAAGAGCGCCTCCTCACCATGAGGTCGGACTTTTAGCCAAGCAGTGATTGCAAACACAGTTTCTCCGCCCCGCGGCGCGGTGCGCCCGAGTTATGCCGAGACATTCGCGCCGAATAGGGAGGGCGCAGGACCGACCCTCAAGCAAGGGCGCGGGGAAATGCCGGGTGCCCGCTGCACCCGCAGCCCGTGTGCGAAGTGTAGGTAGCACACGGTAGTCACCACAGGTACTCCGGACACCCGGCATTCCCTGCGCAATGGTTTTAACGGCTTATGCCGCGCTCTTGTGTCCGCAATATCTGACAAGATGTGCGAACGGGCGGTTTTGACCAACCGCCCGTCGCTGGATCTGAGCCCGATCGCGCTCAAAGGCCCGAGAGCCTGTCGGGGAGCGAGGGACAGACCCGGTGTCTTCCTCAACCCGAACAGTTGCATGGGCTTCGAGCCCGAACCGAGCAAGGAAGGGAATGGATGATGGCACAAAACGGATTGGTTGTCGTCGGTATCGATGTGGCCAAGGACAAGGTGGATGCGTGCATTCGCTCGTTGTCTCAGCGGCAGACCTTCCTCAGTGATGCGCAGGGGCGGCGCAAGCTGATTGCCTGGCTTCGCAAGCACCAGATTGGCAAGGCGGCATGGAGGCTTCCGGCGGCTATGAGCGGGACTGGGCCAAGGCGCTGGGCGAGGCCGGCATCGAGGTCCGAATCGACGATCCCAAGCGGGTGCGCAGCTTCGCCCGATCGGCCGGAATCTGGTGACGAATTCGTCTTGCCACCATCATCGGCGAATTGGCGGTATTGCAAACGCCCGGTTGGGCGCGCAACACCTCCGCCGATTTAGCACCAGCAACGGGTGCCAGGACCACACGGTTTTGCCGTCCGCAGCGACCTCGACCAATCCTCAGGCCGGCCATGTGCTGCCGACCGATTTTCAGCCAAGGCGTTGAAGCGCCGTTCGTCCACGCGCCGGTGGATTGCTCACAGGCATTCGCTCAATCGAACGCCCGCCCTGCACTCCCCGCACGCGACGACGCTGCCGCGTCCACCGCATCCCATCCCAACGTTCGTGACGATGGCCAACGTCCCTCTTCCGGAACGGGATGGCGGGGATAAAGAAGTGATTTGGGTCAGATTGGAAGCGGAATGTTTTTGGGCGCGAGGCTGGACAGGGCAAATCAGCTTGAAAGCGTTGCAGAAAATCGTCCCTGCGGGCGCGCATCTACCGTGAGCGTGTCGGGCGTGCATTCGTCCGTTTTGCCGCGCATTCCGGACTCCAAGCGGACATCGCGGGAGGTCCGAAAAGTGCCATTTCCAGACTCATGCATCGCAGCAAAGCAAACCCTATTCGATCACTTCGTCCGCGCGGGCGAGCACCGATGCCGGCAGATCGAGGCCGAGCGCCTTGGCGGTTTTCAGATTGACCACCAGTTCGTACTTGGTCGGCGTCTGCACCGGCAGATCAGCCGGCTTCGCTCCGGCCCTTATCAGCGCAATCAAGGGCCATGCAGGAGCGGCCCCAACGTCAGTGTCCTCTTCGTCCAAAGCTCGGACGAAGTTGCCGGGCGGTCCTCGCCGGGGCCTCGGCCTCAGTCAAATCGGACGCCAAATGCCCGCGCTGCTTAGCTTTACATTTCTGGATCTGAAATGCGGGTCAGCATCTTCACGTGCGGTCCCGCCCGTTTGAAGATCGGCTCCCAAAAGGCATAGGCCTTCTCGGCGAAACTCGCGCTTACGGTGAACTTTGTGAGCGCCCCCCGATATGCGGCCTGTCGCCGGCAGCCCTGCCCCTCGACAAGGTGCCAGATGAATTGAGCGACCTGGCGCGCGTACGTGCTCGGACGACCTCGGTGGTTGGGTACGATCTCGAGCCGCATGGTCCCGGTGTCGCGCGTCTCCGGTTCGGTGATATTGGCAAGCCAGATGAAGATTGATGGATCAATGCTCGCGGCATAGCCGTCGCGCTTGAGCTGCTGATTGATCATAGAGAACGCGCTGGCGGCTTCTCTGAAGCATTCGCTCAGGATGAAGTTCGCCTGATTCTCCAGCTTGCCGCTCCGAAGATCGTCCAGCAATCTGACCGCCTCATCAGTGAGCCGCCGCATGTATCGCGGTTGCGGCTGCCCTGCGCTGTCGGCTGGTTCCTTCTGCACAATCAATTCGACCGCATCCGCGCGGAACTCCGTTGTGGCTTCTTTGAGAACGGTCAAAAAATTGCTTTCAAGACTGAAACCGCCGATGTCTTTCGACGCCGCTTCGCCTCCCACCCGTGTCTCTACGAGGTCTTTTGCATGGTCCAACGCAGCATTCAGGCTGGCTTTGATGTTTTCAAAAGCTCTGTTTTGATAGTCCTTGGCAATCTTCACCATCATCTCGGTGGTAGTGTCGGAATCTAGGAGTTCGTCCTTGCGCGGCGCCGCCGCATTCCGAGATTCAAGCACCGCAACGGGACTCGGAGCCATCGCTTGCCTTGCAAGGATTGTTTGATCAGACGTCTTCTCGCCTGTGTGCTCCGATCGCGGATTGGAAGCAGCAATCCCGCTGGACAACACAAACAGGCCATCGTCAACGGCTCGGCTCGCCGCCGCGGTAAGCTCCACGAGCGAGCGTCGCGCACAGCGCGTATGGCTAGCACGCCGCCTTTTTTGCGTGTGGCTCATGATCTAACGACCCCTCGACAAGCTTTTTCAAGACCCAGCGCCACAGCTCACGAACTTCCTCCGAGGCTCTTCCCTCTTGTGCAAACTCGGTCACGCCCAATCCCGTCCCCAGCGCGTCCTGGTGGTCGTTGCGCTGTCCGACGTAGGGAAGCGCTAGCACGCCGAGCGAATTGAGCGAAGTTGCAGCTTCGCTCAAACGACAGCCCCGCGGTGGCGTCTGATTGAGGACGAACGCAAATCGGCGCTTGAACCTACGAATAGCAATCAGCGTCGGTACTGCAGCTTCGATGTCGGCGGGACTCGGACGCGTCGGGATCAGGCAAAGATCGGCCTTCGTGATGGCGTGCGTGGCCAGCGCATTGTTCGTGGCGGCCGTATCGATGATCGCAAGCCAGATCCCCTCAGCTTCGAGGCGGACCAGCGCCCTTTCTATCTCGGCAGGATCGGCGACCCGAACGACCCGCGGAAAGGGATTGCCGCGCCGCTCCTTCCATTTTGAAATCGTGCCTTGTGGATCAGCCTCGACAAATGCGACGCGCTCCCCGTTCTCCATTGCCGCGACTGCAAGTCCGACGGCCAGCGTGCTCTTGCCGCTTCCGCCTTTTTGGGTGACCAGAGCAAGGACGTACATCTGCTGCGCATCCCCGATAAACAACTACATGAAACGCACGTGTCGTCGAAAAAAAATGGGCCTACCAATTTGGTAATCTACCACTCCCCATCGTGAATCGCATCAAGAGCGAGCGTGGAATTCACAACCAAATCAAGGCCCAGCGACTAACGACATACGGTGCTATACGTCGCCCAACGCCGGCCGGTCCATACATTGGGCCACTCGCGGACATCCTACGGCCAAGCCCGAGCGTTTAAAGATGGCGCAAGGTCCGCTCGAGGTTGAGGGACCACCGGATGGAGATCGGAGAACTCTTCGCGGAAAAGGGCGAGCCTCCTCGATAAAATCGATCGGCGTCGGATAACAAGGGATCGCGGATCTCCCCGCGGCTCGTGCCTCGTCCGGGTGATGTCTCTTCTGGGTCAAAAGCGACGTTATGACTCTCGTCCGGTCACTTCGGGTCTTTCCCCCATAAACGGACCTTTTCAGGGGCCGTTGGCATGTCTCAAACGCGCCAGACTCAGACATCGACTGTCAGAACTTATTGCAAAATCGGAGGCGGCTTCGCAATCTGGCGTTAGTAACTAATCCGCATGCTGGCTATACAAGCGCGGAACGGCCCGTATCGATAGGGATCGTTTAACCGCCCAGGCGAGGAGGATGCATGACCAATGTAAAGGGTCCGATCATATCATTTGAGGATCTGCCATCCGTCGAAGCCTATCTGTCTGCACACGAGGGAAGCCAGAGCGGCTTCTGGCTTAAGCTCGCTAAAGCCGGCGCGCCAGAAGCAACCATCACAAAGGCGCAGGCCATCGAAGCCGCTTTATGTCACGGATGGATCGATGGTCAGCTTGGGAAGTTTGATGAGCATTACTTTTTAGTACGAATGACGCCGCGGCGAAGCGCGAGCCGATGGTCCGCAATCAATCGGGATACGGCGGAGCGTCTTATTCGCGAAGCGCGCATGCAACCTGCCGGATTGAGCGAGGTCCAGAAGGCCAAGGCCGATGGTCGCTGGAGCGCGGCGTATCAATCCCAGGGCAAAGCCGAGCCTCCGTCCGATTTCCTGGCTGCGCTGGCTGCAAATGCGGAAGCAGAACGGGCGTTCGCGACGCTCGACCGTGCCAACAGGTACGCCTTCGTCTATCGCGTGAACGATGCCAAGCGCCCCGAAACGCGGAATAAGCGAATTCGCGAGTTTGTAGAAATGCTCGCCCGGGGCGAAACCATTCATCCAATTAAAAGCAAGCGGGCTCAAGGGGCCTGACCGAGCAGCAGAGCAGAGAATAAACGCATTGGGATGGTTGGCGCAGATCCGCTCGGGGTGAAAAGTGCGAAATGCCCAGCATGAGCAAATAGTTTCCGCTTCGGCACCTGTGAACGGACATCATCGCGCATAAGCGCCATCGATGGGCCGCCCGCCCTGTAGAGCGAGGTCGGCTTCACGAGGTACGCGCCCTGAATTTTCAGAACCCTAGAGTGGGTATTGCGGCATCACTGTGCGTATCTCATCCCCGGTCAGGAACCGTAATCCATACTGCTCAAACATCTTGACGGTCTCCGTGAGGTCCGCGTTCGCATAGGTTGTAATATCGGCATCAGACGGCACCTCCATCTTCTCTGCCGGAACGTCCATCTTGCCGACTGCTTCAAAGAAGCCGCCAGGAGTGATAAAGCAGATCCAGTGGCACTCTTGAGAGGCAATAGAGAACGCATGAGCTTTTCCGCGAGGAAGAAACATGTATTCTCCGGCGGTCAACTGAAAGACTTCGCTCTCGACATACACCCTCATCTCACCTGACAAGATGTAGAACAGCTCATCCTCTCGCGAATGGACATGCGGTGGCGGTTCGGTGCCTCGTCTCATCTTAATGACACTGACGTCAAACTCTCCGTTGTTATCGGAAGCGCCCGCCATCTTGCTAGTAAGAATACCTTTGTACCACGTCGAATTGGCTAACGCGGGCGATCTCTTGTAGGCTTTCGGTGTGCTCAAGTGTTGTCCTTCCGTTTATGTGGCTGGCCGCCCAAGGCGCGATGCCAGTTTTTTAGTTGGAACGCGGGTTTATGAGCCAGCCTTTGGGCTGGCTCGAATTTGTTTGACGACCAGAACGGCTGTACGTGATGGATATTACCCTGTTGGAACGGCTCGTCGGTGAGGTAAAGCCGCTTCGCGTGGAACCTCGCCGATCGCAGCGGACGGCGTCCAGAGCCTAGCTCCCTGCGCCACTAAGCCGGTCCATGCTGTCGAGAGCGTTTCCGCGAGCGCGGGCGTCGTGTTCGACCCGCAGTGTTTCTGCGTATCGCGCCGTGAGATGGTAGAAGCCGGCGACCAGCAACAGCTCGTGGAATGCGGTCTCACCCAACCTTTGGTACGCACGCAGCACCACCTCTTCCGGTGGTCGGATCGTTTCGATCTGGGCATCGACCAGCAGGAGCGCGGCGTTGTCGTGATCGTCGAAGGCGGGCGAAGGCAGCGGGCCGCGCAGCGCCTCCATCTGCGGTTCCGTCAGGCCCGCTGCACGTGCCATGACCTCATGCTGGTCGATCATATATCCGGCATCGTAGCGATAGCCGATCCTGCATGTCACCGCCTCGCGCAGCGTAGCCGACAAATTACCGCGGCTGAACATAGCAGTGGCGAAACCCATCAGCGGCTCGAACAGCGGGCCGGACCCCGCCAGCATCCGCGCGATATTCTGCGGCGCCATCGCCAAAATGCGACGCGCGCCCTCGGACAGCGTCGCGGGATCGGGATAGGGGACGAGAGCCATGGCAGGTATACTTCTTTAAAGGAGAAAACAGCCGTTAGAGGCCCTGGGCGGACGCGGAAAGGCCGCCGTCGACCGTGACCACCGAGCCGCTGGTGTAGGACGACAGTGGAGAGGCGAGGAATGCGACAGTGACGCCGATCTCCTCCACGCTTGCGGGCCGCGCCCATGGCAGCGACGCGGCCGCATTAAAATTGTGGTTCCCCTGAACGCCGGCGGCCGCCTTGAGCCGCTCGGTCGCAACGGGGCCCGGGTTGACCGCTACCACGCGGATATTGTCCCGATGGCTCGCGCTGCCGAGCGTTTGGCTCATGACGATGATAGCCGCATTGCCCGCAGCGATGCAGATCGCCGCCGGGCTTTTGACGATCGCACCGATGCCCGCGATGTTGACGATCGTCCCGCCGCTACGCTTGGCCATGAGCGGGTAAAAGGTGCGGCACATGTTGATGTAGCCGAACACCTTCAATTGCCACGCCACGCGCCATCGCGCGTCATCGATGTCGAACAAGGACTCGCTGGGCACCGCGCCAGCGTTGTTGACCAAGATGTCGATATCGGGGAAACGCTCACCCAACTGATCCGCCGCACCGTGCTGCGACAGGTCAAGATTGACGGCCGTAACTGCGCGACCAATCTTCTCGCTCGCCTCGCCCTCTTCGATGTCGCGCGATACGAGGATCAGCTCCGCGCCCTCAGCTGCGAACGCCTTGGCAATGTCCGGCCCGATCCCTTTCGAGATACCCGTTACCAGCACTGTCTTCGTGCTCAAATTCAAATTCACGATCAACCTAGCGTTACTTTGTCTGCCGATCATCGCGCTGTCTCTCAGCGCAGCCCCCTGCGATAGCAATCATCCATCGGTCCCATGAGGTCCATGAATGGGCATTCCAACTGGTCCATGATGCCGTGCATTCGCGACATCCGCATAAGCAGATGAACCTGCGCACTTCCGCCAAAGCGGGCGACACTTGAACCTGCGCGTGATGTTAAACATACTTGTGAAGTATCTCAGAGCGGGCAATTTCCGATGTCTGTTGTGGGTCAATCGCGTTGTTTTCGCCACTCGCCGGTGACTTCCGGTGCACCCGGTGGAACAGACATTTCCGGCGTCCGTAGGCATTCTCAAACCTGCCACGCCCGGACATAGATCCAGCGCGCCTTCTTAGCTGGCCCCTCCGGCGTATATGTCGCCTCTGACGCCGATGTGCTGCGACGAGCATTGTTGATTTGCGAGCGTCGTGTGCTGCACGACTTCGACGTTCGCATGAGGAAGCACTCGGTATTCCACACGTCACGAAAAATTCATGCGTCTCCAACGATTTAATTTCGTTTGATCCTGGATCGGCATGCCCTACGCTCGCCCCAACAAAAGACGGGAAACGACCATGAGAAGGATCATGCCGCATCGCGTGGACATCATCCGCGGAATCGCTGCCTCCGGCGACATACGCCCGCCCCCTGTCGACCAGCTCCGCCGAACTCGTTGTCAAATTGCGTGAACAGCCTGTCGGCCATTTCGCCAAAGCGAATAACTCTCGGCGTGCAATATCTAGGGGGACCAATGGGCAAAGGACGCTACTTCGTCTATCTCGGTATTTTTTTGCTGGTCGCCCTCAACTACGTCGACCGTGTCGCTTTATCGATCGCTGCGCCGTCCATCGCCAAGGAATACAATTTCGATCCAGTCCAGATGGGATATCTGTTTTCGTCCTACATCTGGACGTACCTGCTCTGTCTGATTCCATTTGGCTTTCTCACCGACAAGTATGGCGCACGCAGGATCAATTCGATCGGCGCCGCGATCTGGTCGGGCGCGACCATGCTCACCGGCCTGGCGAGCAGTTTCTTCGGGCTGCTTTCTGCGCGATTGGTCATGGGAGCGGCGGAAGCGTCGACATATCCGGCGGGCGGCCGCGCGCTACGCGACTGGTCGCCACGTTCGGAGTTCGGCCTTGCCGCCACCATGCTCAACAGCGGGGGCTACGCGGGTCCGGCGATCGGCACGTTGCTCCTTGGCTGGGTCGTGTCGATAACCAACTGGCGATGGTCCTTTTACGTCGCTGGCGGAATTCTGCTTTCTCTGGCTGTTGGCGTGGCTGGCTTGGTACAGGAAGCCGGAGGATGCGAGCTTCATCGGCGAGGACGAACGCAGGCTGATTTTACGGGAGCGTAGCACGTCCGCCGAAACGTCGGCGAACTTCGCAGGCTTCGCACGACTGCTGCGTTCGCGCACGATGTTGGTGCTCGCAGCAACGCAAGGCTGTGCCGTCTACACCCAAATCGTCTTCCTGACATGGCTGCCGAGCTACCTCATCAACGTCAAGCAGCTCTCGATTATGAAGTCTGGACTCTTCACCGCCCTGCCCTACTTCATTGCGACTGCGCTTGCTTGGGTTCTGGCCCACATGAGCGACCGATGGCTGACGGCGACAGGCGGCGGAACGACCGGCCAACGCCGGCTCGTCGTCGTGCTCGCTATGTTGTCTGCGGCAATCGTCCTGCTCGCGCCCTTGGTCGACAACATCGGTCTCATCTTGGCGTTGATCACCGTATCATTGACCGGCCTCGCGACTGGAATTTCACTCAACATCGCCCTCGCTTCCGACCTCCTGCAGTCTCCGCGGGACTCCGCGAAGGCGATGGCAATCCAGGTGAGCGGCGGAAATATCTTCGGGATCATCGCGCCCATCGCAACCGGATACACGATTTCCTGGACGGGTGGATACAACCTGGCCTTCATGATCGGAGGGGCGCTGCTCGTCGTGGGCGCGTTGCTGACCTCCACCTTGACCCGCTCACCTATTGGAGCCGCGGAGGTCTCTCCGCTTCTTGCGACCATGGCGGAATGAGAGGCAGACATCGGGGCAGCGCCAACAAACGCGGCGCCGGTGGAAACCCCGAATTAGCCGAAATTGCATAGTCGCGCGCCCTCCTCCGGCCCAGACAGGCGGACCGACACAGAAAAAATGGGCACTCCGCAAATTTCTTGCGTGTGCGTGGTAATTTTTGCCGTGGTTGACCGGCATGCCATCCGGAAGATTACGTCTTCGAAATGCCGCCGTCGATTACCGGTCCCACTGCCTCGTAGCGTTCGCCGCTGAAGCGCACGAGTTGCAACTGCTCGAGCGGGTAATAGTCGGTCGGCGAGGTGTTCATCTTGATACCCGGCAGCAACATGTCGGATTCGACATCCTTCAGGTTCGCCGCCTGCTTTATGATGCTGGCAGACGATACGTCGTCGCCGCACTGCTTGAGCACCTGAACCATGATCTGGCTGACGAGATAGCCGGTGGCAGCGTAGATGTCGTTCTTGGCGGCAGCCGGATCGTATTCGTCGAGAAAGGCCCGCCATTTCCGGATGGCGGGATCGCTGTCCCAGGAAACGTCGACGGGATCCTTCAGGTAGGCGCTCGACATGATACCTTTGGAAATGTCGAAGCCCGCGGCCTTCAGCGTCGATCCCGCGGAAGATGCGTTATTGCCGATGTAATGCGCCGGCTGCCAGCCCAGTTCGGCAACCTTTTTGATGCCCTGAGCCGCAAATTTCGGCGTGGTCATGCTCATGAATACGTTGGCGCCGGCGGATTTGCATCGCACCACCTGACTATCGATGGTCGGATCGGCCGTTTCGTACGAAAGCTCCGCAACGATCGCGGACGCCTGGGCTTCGAGGCCGTCCTTGAAGCCTTTTAGGACGTCCCGCCCGAAATCGTCGTTTTGGTATACGATACCGATCCTGGCATCGGGTTGGGTCGAGAGAACGTGTTGCGCGAAGGCCCGCCCCTCGATCTGATAGCAGGGCTGGAAGCCCATGGTGTACGGGAAGTTCTTGTAGTCACCGAACTTGGTCGAGCCCGAGGCGATGAAGAGGTGCGGGACCTTCTTCTGGTTCATGCACTTCATGATCGCCGCGTTGGTCGGCGCACCGAGCGGAGAGAACAGAACGTCGATCTCATCACTTTCGACGAGCTTGCGCGCCTGCTCGACGGTTTTCGCCGGGCTGTAGGCGTCATCGTAGGTGATGTACTTGATCATGCGGCCGTTTATACCGCCCTGATCATTGATCATCTTGAAATAGGCGCCCGGGGTACGGCCGATCGACGAATAGACCGCAGCCGGTCCCGAGTAGGCGTCGATGTTGCCGATGATGATCTGTTTCTTGCTTTCGGCTATCGCGGGCCTACCAAGCAGGAGCGCCGCTGTCGTGGCAGCGGCGCCTTTCACAATATTGCGGCGGGGGTAATCGGGAGAGCGACCTTTTCTCACGGCATTCCTCCTTTTTTATTGGCCGTGCGGCGTCCGCTGACAGACCGCCGCTCCAGCGATTGAGGAGATCATACCCTCAAGAGCAGTTAAGACTATAGCCATGACGGCTTGCCAGACCGCCTGATATCGCGGTGGTGTTGGACACCAGCAAACTGTCCCTGGATGAATGCGTCAGAAAGATTGTCGAGGCGTTGGCCTCGCCACCTGAAGGGCAGGACCCCTTCGGGTCAAAATACCAAATACAGGACGAGCGGAGCGTTGCAGATTGGATACGTTCGATTTGTCGCAATCAGACGTTGAGGTTGTAATTCGTACGAGAGAAAATAGGATACGTCAGGAGGAAGCCGCAACGGAGACGCCGCTTGACGAAAAACATTCGGGGCCGGGAAGCCGTCCTATCAATCGCGATTACATTGGCTGTCACGCTCGTGACGTTGGCTGCGCTGGAAATATTTCTGCGTATCGCCGATTTTCGCGAGCTACGGGAAACCTTGACCGAATCGTCGCTCGCATACGATTACGACGCTGACCTCGGTTGGGCTCCGGGGCCGGGTCTGACCGGTACCGTCGTGTCGTTTCGTACGACCCATTACAAGCACAACAGCCTCGGCCTGCGTGACGAGGAATTCGGCCTCGACGCCAAGCCGACAATCGTGTTCCTGGGGGACTCCTATGTCTGGGGTCTCGATTCCGAGGCGGACGAACGCTTCAGCGACCTGTTGAAGCCCAGGATTCCGGATCACAAAATTTTAGCCGCTGGAATTTCGGGCTTCGGTACCGATCAGGAATATCTGTTGCTGCGGCGGATTTGGCCGAAGGTAAAACCGGCCGTCGTCGTGCTGATCTTTTGCGGCTCGAACGACAGACAGGATAATGTGAGGAACCTTTACTACTTCAATTATTACAAGCCCTACTTCGCGACCCAAGCTGACGGATCGTTGCAGCTCATGGGCCAACCGGTCCCGCGATCTCATCTGTTGTATTACAAGGATTACTGGCTGGTACGAAATCTCTGGTTGGCCCGGCTGGCCACGAATGCCTATTTGCGGCTCAGCTATCCGAAAGTGACCGTGCCAGATCCCACTGAAAAGCTCGTCACAAAAATCCGCGACTTCGTCGAGGGGAATGGCAGCAAATTCATGGTCGGCATCCAAGATCGTGACGAAGCGCTGGTTCGCCACCTGGAGGCCAATCGAATTCCTTTCGTGAAACTGGAAGGCGCGGATTACCTCAAGAACTTCGAGGGAAACATTTGGGGCGCGCACTGGACGCCTGAGGGACAGAAGGATGTCGCTGCGCGTATCCACGGCATGCTGTCAGCCAACGGCGTGGTGCGCGCAAAGCCTGCGTCAGCCGACTAAGATCCCGGTCGGATCGATGTCGGTTTCGGGTCAACAGAAAGGAAGTGTCCGTGATCTTCCATCACTTCCGTTTGCTGTGACTTTCCATCCCTTCCGCTTCATCCTCGTAAGCGGAAAGGGTAAACGTACGTGCTCAATCTGAGATGCACTGACCGGAAGTCGCCGCGCTCCTTCGATGGCGCGGTCAACTCCGATGTACAGCATGGGCACAGCAGCTCAAGACGTCATCGCCAGAGCTGCGCCTCATTTAACCGGACAGATCCATTCTTCTGCGCGGCGTCTCAGCAGATATGCGGGTCATCACCAACGTCGCAAGTTCCCCCGCTCGAGGGAGCCGGAACAAATGCGCCGACGTGCGGTGCTCGAACCTCAGGGCCGCTAGTATATTCAGCCGCGGGGAGAGCGCTCGCATAGGCGTCCGCTACCGGATGCGACAAGATTACATGGCTCGTGCGAGCCATAGCGGGAGTTGCGAGCATGACAGCAGCGACAAATGCAGCCGAGAGAAGTTTGGATTTAGTCATTTTCGTTCTCCATCTGACAGACCCAGTTACTTGGACTGCCCGATAACTAGGACGTGCATCCGATCCCCGTTGTTACGGGGCACGTCCGTTTTATTTTCGGATGCTAAATCACGAATAGGGCTTGGTGAGCGCCAGGTCTGTGAGCTGCCTCACTCTTCGTATTTTCGTGATGCTCTCCTCCTGTTTTCGTGATGCTTGCTAATTTGTCGTAGCGCGACCCATTCCGTCGCCCCTTCAGGAGCAGAGTAACCCGCGTTCACGCGCCATGATTTCGTCACAACGTTCTGTCGCGCCGCAATTTAGTTGTGCGTGAATGCCGGTCCGCAGGTGATCTACTCTGTAACGCGCGTTTCACGCCGAGTTGAGCTTTCTTGAAGCGGAATTTAATGGGGCTCGCGCGCGGTCTCCCTACATCCAGTACAGGCATCCGCATTGGGTGCTGCAAGCAGATAGCTCGCGGTTCAAAAGCACGCTCGGCTCACGACGCGTGATCAATTCGTCTCGGCCCACGCTGGTCTAAATCCGATCTAATCAGGAGAAACGGAAATGAATCCTTTCAAAGCTCTTGCAGCAGCCGTGCTGCTGTCCGCGAGCGCAGCGACGCCGGTGTTGGCGCAAACATTTACGCCTCCGGGCGGTGCGAGCGGCAGCCTGTATAGCCAAAATCTGCGCGCCTCCGGGTATGATCCGAGGAACGACTACAATCCGAACGGAACCATGAGGGCTGCCATCCAGGAGCCCGGCCTGTTCGCGTTCTATTATCCCAATCTGGACGTACTGAACGGAGGCGAGCCAACGCCTGCTGCCAGGGCTTCTGCGAACTGGCCCGCGTTGAGGGGCGCGTGTGCGTCGGCCGGCGGCGGGATCTCTTACTGCGGCGAACGCTACAACTCGTATGCTTATGCGCCTGACGCATTCCCACGTCATCATGCCCGCCACCATCACCGGCAGTGACTCGACCGTGCGGTACAGCGCCATGCGGCCCCACGGCCGCGTGGAGCACTATGGAAGGCGGACCTTATTAGGAGCGACGGAATCTTACCCGCCGACCTTGACAGCTCCGTCCACCGCATCCCACCGCAACGTTCGTGACGATCGCCAACGCGCAGGGCTATCGCATATGGCTGAGTTGAGCCGCGTGTTGATGCGATTGTTGCCTCGCCCAACCTCTCAGCATGTCGTCCCTGCGAACGCACTAGGGCATGCACATATCTTCTGGTCAGGTAGGGATGCGAACGCAGCGACCGTAGCCCGCATGAGCGCAGCGACATGCGGGAACGTCTTTCCCGGATGTCGCTCGCTCATCCGGGCTACACGACCTGTATTTAAGTCGATTTTAGAGATGTGTGCATGCCGTAGTGCTTTCGCGGGGACGACCCCTTGAAACACCACGTAGAACCAGGAACAATCTGGCCACGGACCACACAAAGTTTCCATAAGCGATAGTTCTACCCTCTTTTGGGACGGGACCGCGGGGATAAAGAGGTGAGTTGAGTCAGCCGGGAAGCGAGACGTTTTCAAAGCGAGGCTTGAGACCGTTGCGGAAAATCGCGCTCGCGCCCGTCAACCGAGACCACATCAGATCAGCGAATGCAAAGCCCTGACCGCGGCCTCGCGGGTATCCGCAGGAACAATTAAATTCACCGAATGCGGTGATAAAACATATTTGTCGGCGATAATCCCATGATGCTGCAAAATCTGAATCGCCTTAAACGGCAAGTCTGAAGCAACGCCGCCAAAGCAAGTGAGGCTCACCGAACTTAAAGCCTCACGCTGTTGGCGCAAGTCTTTGCTCTTCTCCAGGGTGCGCAGCAAAGTATCGAGCGACTCCGAATCGGAGGTCATCATGATGCGCGTTTTTCCGTCGGTGTAAGCCGAGGCCAGGAGCTGCGGCCAAGACAAGCCGAGTTGTTTCAGATGCTGCGCGAATTTCTCGAAGCCTTGATTGAGATCCGCCGAATCGATCTCCACATGCTCAATGCGAGCTATTGAGTTGACAGCCAGAACTTTTCCGCTTTCCATCCCAACAACCTCTTTCATCACTTGCGTGCTGTGTTCGGCGCCGCCCAATTTCTTTAGAACCAGCGGCACGTTTTGGCTTTGTGCCAGCTCAACGCTGCGAAAGTGCAAGACCTTGGCGCCCCAAAAACACATTTCGGATAGCGACGCAAAATCCAGCTGGCGCAAGGGTTTTGAATTCGACACGACGCGCGGATCGGCCGAGCAAACTCCGTCGACCTCCTTGATGATCTCACAGCATTCGGCCTTTAGCGCCGCTGCCATGGCGACCGCAGTGGTATCGCTGCCACCTCGGCCAAGCGTGGTGATTTCTTTGGTTACCGGATTCACGCCCTGAAAGCCGGCCAAAACCACGATGCGCCCGCGGTCGAGTTCTTCGCGCACGCGAATAGGCCGCACATCTATTATGCGCGCGGAAGAATGGGAGTCGTCGGTCATCACTCCGGCCTGACTGCCGGTAAAACTGATCGCCGGCACACCGAAATCGGACAGCGCCATGCTCATCAGGGACATGCTGATCCGTTCACCGGTGGTCAGCAGCATATCGAGTTCACGGCGATTGGGATGCGGGCTTATTTGATAGGCCAGCTTAATAAGTTCGTCGGTGGTCTTACCGATCGCGGAAACGATCGCGACAACCCGATGACCCCGCCTCTGCAGGTCGGCGAGACTGCTCGCGACCGCACGGATTTTTGCCGGGGTTTCAAGGCAGCTGCCCCCGTATTTTCGCACGATGATGGAATCGTTGCGCATGCTACTTATAAACTACCCCGCGCAAGCCCTACGCGCCAGCGCGAACAGATGCGACTGGCCCGGTTACCCACCCTTTATCGGGAAGACAGCCCCGCTCCGGACCACGCCGCAATGTCACGGAAACCGGTTACGCCATTTCCCTTTTAGCCGTTCCCACTTCACCTCGACCCACGCCAACGCGCTGATGAGGGGCTTTTGCAACATGGGCACATCCTGCGCGATTAACAGCAGGCCGAGAGGAAGCATCCAGAGACCCAAGACGGGTAAGAAACTGAAGAAGCCTCCGAGAATGAGCAGTAATGCAACGACAAAACGAACTGCAAATGAGGACGGCTTGCGCAACCATCGAATAAACCGAGAGACTCTAATCGGCACTCGCCGATCAATCATCTCAAAGTACCTATCCAATTTCGCCCTTGTTGATGCCATTCGGATCAGCCTTCGCGCCTGTTGCTCGGCGGCACTCAATCCTACGTCACGATAACGTTGCCGGTGCCGAAAGGTCCCCGCGGGGGAGTTGGGGCGGGGTCGCTGTGGTCGCCAAGGCTCATGCCCTGATAGACAATCTACGCCTTGTTGCCCGGAAGCCGTGCTCTTCTATCGAGCGGAACAGTGATTAGATACGGAGGGGACAACCCGAGGAGTTGTCATGAAAAAGACTTTGACGATACCGGACGAGCCGCAACCCCGCAATATCACACGCGCTGATCTTGTGATGACCGAAGGCTTCGGCTTGGAAGTCGATGGCCGGATGAAGACAGTATTTCCAACGCTTGAAGCGGCACGGAAAAGAGCGAAGGATCTCAAAGCCGAGTTTCCGATGCTCCAAGTCAAGGTGTACGACGCAGCGGAAAAGAAGCTGCTCGAATTGTCGCCCACCGCGTGACGCTAGGTTGCAATGGCCATAGGTACAGGCGATGTCGCGCCGTCAGGCCCATTCTCCGCGCGAGCTCTGCGCGCCAGCGCGAACAAATGCGACTGGCCGGTTACGCATCCTTATTGGGAAGGCAATCCGCTCGGTGTCAGAACGCGAAATACTCAGAAAGAGCAAATAATTTGGTGATATCCATCGCTCTCGACTGATGCCGCTAATGGGGTGTCACTGCGCTCCACCCATCCTCGGCGATGACCGCCCGGTTGCCGCGAGCGGACCGGCGTTGCGGGAGGACGCGGGGCGCCGGCGAGCTGCATGCACGCCGGCGTCGCACTCCGTCGTTACGGCCCGTATTTGGGGGCCGGCGTCTGGTCGAATTCGTGTTCGCCAGGGACGCACTTGTAATTCGCCGCAATATTGGTGCTGCCGCTCCCGTCGTATTTCGCTATTTTGGGAAATACGCAAAGCGGGCGTGTCATCTCGACAGCGGGCGGGGTGTTGTTGACGAACTTGGTAGCGACGATTGTGTCCGGCGCCTCGCCCTTCTCGACCCATTTCACAAGCGACGTGAGTGCGTCGAACGAGTTGGGACCCGGGCCGCCCGAGCAATGGTACATACCGGGCGCCATGAACAACCGAGCATAGCTCTGTGTGTTCTGCAGTTCCCCGTCCTTGCCGGGCTCAAAGCGCACCTGCTGAAAGCCGTGACCGCCGTGGTGACCGCCGTGTTCCACCAGCGCGTTGAAGTAGTTGATGCTGTTCTGCGCCGAGATCAGTGGATCGGCAAAGCCGTGATACATGATGAGCTTGCCGCCATGCTCCCGGAAGTCGCGGAGATCTGTGCTGGTTGCGTTCAGCACCGCTGCGAGTTGGTCGTCCACCGTGTCGACATCGCGGTGGAAGTCGAAATTCGCAAAGCTGTGCGGGTTAGCCGGATAACCGAACTTCGCACCGAACACCCAGTAGAACAGGCCATCGAAGGCCGGCTCCGGTAGCCGCTCCGAGAGCGCCAGGCCAAGGGCGTTGACGTCGTCGGTCTCGTTGCCGCGCGGGGAGCCCACACTGATCACCTGTCCGTTCACCGGGTCGATCGTGCCTTCGTAGTATTTTTGAATGGTCGTGACCTGATCGGCCGTCAGGCAGGCGGGTGGGACGTTGCCGCCCCTGCACTGCAGGACCTTGGGATCGAAGTGGCAGCCGCGCGGATCGGTCAAGAACTGATCGGTTTTGACGCCGCCATCGTGGCCCACGCACTGGGCGAGCACCGCTTTGTTGATCAGGGCCATCTGGCCCGACTGGATGAAGCGGCCCGGGCTTGCATGGGCGTTCTGCCACTGCGACAGCGCTGCCATGTGCAGGTGCGTGCGGTTGAACGCCGGCGCGCCGGCCAGAATACCATCATAGTCCTCCGGGAAGCGCTGCGCTTCCATCAGCGCGTTCTGGCCGCCGGTGGAGCAGCCGGTGAAATAGGCCTTCTTGGTGCGCTCGCGATAGAACGCGTCGACGATCTCCTTGCCGCGCACCGTCATCAGGTGAATCGCGCGGCTGCCGAAGTCCTTGATCCGCTCCGGATGACCGAACAGACCGGTCGACGGCTCCGCCGGATCGCCGAATTGGATCGCGAGCGGGTTGCCCATGTTGCCGTTTGAGCCACAAAAGAGCGGGTTGCACCCCGAGACACCAGTACCGAGATCGGTGTTGGCGGCGGCGAACCCCGACTGGATGCCGGTCGCGAGCGAATTATAGGTGATGGCGCCCTGGAATCCGCCGCCGCCGGTGCCGAGAAAGCGTCCATTCCACGTCGTTTCCGGCAGCCACACCTCGATCTTGATCGAGGAGTCGGACGTCGGCGTGAGCGTCGCAGTGACCCGACAGAATGCGGGTAGACCGGTGATCGCCTGGTTGGAGCCGGGAGGCACAAAGGTGCCGGTCGTGTTGTCGACGGCCGACGTGATCGTGGTGTGCTCCAGGGCGATGGATTGCAGGTTAGTGCACGGCGTCGCCATGGCGGGCGTGCTGCCGATCGCAACACAGGCAAGCAGACCCATGCAAGCGCCGACGAGATAGCGTCGATGACGCATTATTTATCCTCCCCGATTGTTATAATTTTATGGGATCGACAGCCTACCTGATTGATATGACAGCTTGATGCAACTTAAGTGATATCGCGCCAAGGTTGTCGACGCCTGATCTGCGGATCATAGCCAATGGGCATTTGGGTTCTTGATCGTCCTTACGACGGCGAGCCACGACACTCGCCGATCGTCTCGGTCCACGAGAGCTTCGACTCAACGCCAACAGGAGACGCATGCGCCGCATGCAAACAGCATCTCTCTTCGATCACCTCGTCGATGCATGCGAGTTCGCTGAAGGATAGCTCGGAAATTCCGCTGGCTCAGCACGGAAAAGCCGATACGTCTGAACGTGCCAGCCACAGGACAAGTTCTAAGGCCGTCGAGCGGCATCTACCCGCCCTGGTCGTATCGTGGTAGGAAGTTAACCCTGTGTTCTATCGCGGTCATGACGGCGCCACAGCTCGAATGGGCTTACCGCTTGCAAGTTCAAAAGAATCGAAAGGGAGTGACTGAGCCGCAGAAGAAACTGAGGACGGCGGCGTTTCAAGGAAGGGGGACGCAATGACCACCACGTCCGATGCGAAAAAGGATTTTTGGGACAAATTGCAGGTCAGTACTGTGTCGATTGCTGCACTTGCGGTGCCTGTAGCTCTGGGGTTTCTTGGCAACGCATTTAATGCCACGACGAAGGAGAAAGAAGTACGAATAAAGACCGTCGAAATTGCGATAGACGTACTTACTAAAGATCCAGACAAATCGACGCCGTTCTTACGCGATTGGGCAATAGACGTCGTGGACTCCTATTCCGGCATTCCGCTTAGCGCAAAAGCACGCGAGGAGTTGAGGCGCACTGCGCTTCCGTCGAAGGACGCGGACCGTGTATTGCGCTGGATGTCGAACTCTCTCCAAGGTACGAACGGTGGTCTTTTCTTCGAATCTTCGGTGCCAAACGCCAAGGTCTTTATAAATGACGGTGACGTAACCAAGTCCGTTCCGTATGCGAACAGTGCGACGCCCATGATTGCTGCTATCGGCACCTTTAAAGTGAGGGTCGAATTTGATGATAGAAAATTTGAGACATTGGCCCCCGTCGAGCAGAATCGCCTCACAAAGATAATTGTGGCACCCACGGGCGTATTCGCGGAAAAGCCAGCACCAATCGAATCAATTCTTAAATGACGATCCCAGATGCGGAGCGTTAGTCCACCGGCCACCACACTAGATCAAAAGGACGCAGCAAATGTAGGTCAACATCGGCGACGGTCGATGCAAGTGGACCGGCGCTGTCGCGGCACGACCAAGCGAAGTTGAGGCGGATGACATGGACCTCGCGCCATCCGCGTGAATCTTGTAGGTATGTGCGAGAGGTGACGACAACGCGGCTTCTTCGGATGCACTCAAGCCGCGCGAAGCGCGGCCGCAGCCAGCAAGGCGCCTTCGATTGATTTTTCGCGGTCTTCCGCACCCATCCGGGTGCCTTCGGCAACGATGAATTCGGGGTTGGCGATGCCCATGTAGCCGAATATCCAGCGCAGATAGGATACGAGATGCTCGCCGGGAGCGTTCGGCATGCCGCTGCCGTACAGCAGGCCGCGTGACACCGCGATGATCACGCGCTTATTGGCCGCAAGACCTTCGAGGCCCTTATCGCCGTATTGGAATGTCTTGCCGACCACCAGGATGCGATCGATTTACGCCTTGAGCTGGCTTGCGATGGTGAAATTGTACATCGCCGCGCCCAACACGACGACGTCGGCGGCGAGAAATTCGTTCAAGATGGTTTGCCCGGCGGTGAGATCCTGCGCCGTCGCCGCGTCGGGCTCGATGCCCTGTGCTGCGGCGAGATGAGAACCTGACAGGTGCCCCAGCGGCTTGGCGGCAAGGTCGCGATAGGTGATCTCGAGGCCCGGCGTCCCCGTCTTCAGGCGCTCGACGATGGCGGCGGACAGCTGCCGGCTGACCGAATGCGGTCCGAGCACGCTGGAGTCGAGATGGAGCAACGGCCTCGAATGCAGAGGTTTCATAAATCGCTCAACACACGGTCGCCCTGTCACTATCGATCTCGTGACTTCATCCAAGGGCCATGAATGGAACTTCCCACTGGGCCATGCTCGCTGTGAAACGGTGCTCGCGTCATCCGCATGAACGGATGAACCCGCGCACTGCGTGAAGTATCGATGTCTGTTCTGGCGCAAAATGCGAAATACATAGGACAAGCAAATGCTGCGCCTCGGTGAACAGACAGCATCGAGAGCGCCATGTCGGGAGAGCGACATCAACAGACCTCGCTGTCGTCAAATCCAAACATCATTCTCCGCTGTACGATCGCCGCTCTCATGGCCTGTGTTGAGAACCCCGCGCGGCTCGATCAGCAATACCCTGACCTCCTGTTCGGCATAAGGTTTGTGTTCGACGCCCTTTGGGACAACAAACATTTCGCCCGCCGCGACTTGGACCGCGCCGTCGCGAAAATCGATCCTCAAGACTCCCTCCAACACGATGAATGTTTCATCTGTGTTCTCGTGATTGTGCCAAATGAAGTCGCCCTCCAGCTTCACGACCTTGAACTGGTAGTCATTCATTTCAGCCACGACTTTCGGCTGCCATTGCTCGTCGAACAGCGCGAACTTCTTGCCGAAGTTGATTGCCTCGTAACTCATGCATCCTCTCCGTCAGTCATCGTCTACGTGGTCGGTATCAATTCCAAGGAGCAGATCAAGGGCAGCTTTAGGTCAAAAAATGCGAAATACTGAAAAGGAACAAATGGTTTCCGCTTCACCTCGTTAACTGGTGACACCGGTCAAGCCGCACCCGGCCCCTCTCCATCACCGGCTAGACACACCACGGGATACTCCCGATGCGCATCAGGGCGTTCGTCAATCTGTCACATCATGGTCGTCGCTCCGTCGTACGATCAATCTGGAGTTGAAAAACTCCAAAAACAAACATCCAACAAGAACCCATGCCGCAACATCTCCGTGCTGCGAGGCCCGGGCAAACAATAATGCATGGGAAGGAGGAACATCATGCTCAAAGGCAACTTTGTTTCCATTCGACGGCTGCACGAACCGCCGCGAGCGCGGCTGGCACCGTACAACGCACTGTGCTCGGCGCTGGTGCTTGGCATCGCCATTGCGTGGGCTGTGCCGGCGTCCGCCACATCGACGCGCGTAAACGCGCCGGACGGCACTTATGAAGGTAAGCCCGACACCACGGGTGCGATGCGGGAATTCCTCGGCATCCGCTATGCCCAGCCGGTGACCGGAAACTTGCGCTGGAAGGCGCCGCAACCGCTCAAGCCCTCGGTCGCTACGCAGGACGCAACCCAATTCGGCAACCACTGTCCCCAGCTACCGGGGGCGTACGGCAATGCCACGTCGACCGAAGATTGCCTGTTCCTCAACGTCTATACCCCGACCCAACACGACGACCACAAGGGCAAGGGCGACCACGAGGGACGGGATGACCATAACGGCAAGGGCGACCACGACGACAACGAGGCGCTCCCGGTGATGATGTACATCCACGGCGGCTCGCTCGTGGTCGGCGAGAGCAACGAGTACAACGCAAGCAAGCTTGTGCAGCGCGGCGTTGTCGTGGTGACCATCAACTATCGAACTCGGGGCGCTTGGATTCATGGCCCATCCGGCCCTCACCGGCGAGTCTCCCGACCACGTCTCCGGCAACTACGGCATCCAGGACCAGCAGGCCGCGCTGAAGTGGATCCGCCAGAACATCAAGGCGTTCGGCGGCGATCCGGACAAGGTAACGATCTTCGGTGAATCGGCGGGCGGGCTGAGCACCTTCGTCAACCTCGTCTCGCCCACGGCCCGCGGGCTGTTCCATCGCGCGATCGTCCAGAGCGGTGCCTATCAGCAGACGCAGCCGACGCTGGCGCAGACCGAGGCGAACGGGGCTAGGTTCGCGGCGGCTGTCGGGTGCAACCAGGCGAAGCCCACGGATGTGCTCGCGTGCCTGCGCGGCCTTCCGGTTTCTACCATTCTCGCCAACCAGTCACTCGCCGGGGCGACACCCAACGTCGACGGCAAGGTGCTGACCCAGTCGGTCGGAACTGCGCTCGCTTCGGGGCAGTTCAACCGCGTACCGCTGATGAACGGCAGCACCCATGACGAGTGGCGCCTGTTTGTGGGCTCGGGCTTCGACCTTGCCGGCGGTCCGGTCACCGCCGCCACCTATTTGTCGGCGCTCGCAGCAACGGTCGGCCAGGCAAACGCGGCGGAAGTCGCCACCCATTATCAGGTCCCCGCTCAATTCCCGACCTTCGATCATGCGGTCGGCGCGGTGGGTACGGCCCGGAATTTCTCCTGCCCGGCACGGTTCGTGGACGAGACTGCGTCTCCGTTCGTCCCGACCTTTGCGTATGAGTTCAGCGACGAGAACGCGCCGCAGAACTTCCTGCCTCCGATGAGCATCCCATACGGCGCATCGCACGCCTCGGAGATTCAGTACCTGTTCCCGGTCGCCAACCCGTCGGGATATGGTTTCAATCTCCCCCAAACGCCGCTCGACGTCCATCAACAGAAGCTGTCCGACCACATGGTCGGCTACTGGACGGACTTCGCCAAGAACGGCGATCCCAACGGGCACGGACAACCGCACTGGCCGCGCTTCCGGCGCGACCATCAGGAATTCCTGTCGCTGGTCCCGCGGAAGTCCACCACGGTGACTGACTTTGCCAAGGACCACCAGTGCGATTTCTGGGACACATTGGCCGGCCGCAGCTTGCCGCCTGCCGGTGGTCACGACGAACGTGCCGACAATCACTAAGGTCGACTAGTCTCGTTAAAGTCGACCAGTCTGGTTGCGCCGCACCCCGTCGCCCACGCGCGACGGGGTGCGGACGTCGATGGGCAGCGATAGTTTAATGGGAACGAGACCAGAGTTGCTCTTGATCCGTGGCGCGCCATCGGCGTGGACATGGCTCAAGACGGTCTCAAGAAGAAGGAAGAATTTCTCGGCGAGCATTGCAAACTCCGAATCGAGTTCTGGTCCGGGCTGCCGAATATCTGCGCCGCGCGTCCCAGGCGGCGTGATTTGGATCACACCTCTAATAAACGTGATTCAAATGGACGGAAGCGAGCGCAACCTCACCAAGGAATGAGGAAAGTACCGCCGTAGTATCGCCGACGATAACGACTCAACGTATGCCCGAACGGGCCAGGGCACCGTATTTTGCTGCTGTGCGGCCCGCTTCACATGGATCTTCCGCCAGATGGTCTTAACTGCTGCTGTCGGCATGAGAGGAGATCGGCCATGCTCAACATCCGCGCTCGGACAGTTGTCGCCGCACTCGGCGTAGCCTCTATCGTTGCATTACCTTAGCAAGCAAGCTTCAATCTGGAGCGGCAGAAAAGATCGCGCGTGGACCGGCTGCTGATGCAGGTCAGCACGACACGATCAAAACCAATCCCATCTACGGCTCGGACGCTTCGACAAGCACGTACGGGTTGGACCCGGCGCGCAAAACCGACTGGTAAAATCAGTTGCAGATGTGAGGTGGGTCGCGCAAGACGGGCGCGAGAGCGAGCCGCTGAACTCGCGCCAACAGGAAAGTGACGCTCATCGGATCCGACGAACCCATCTCGCACTGCCATTATTCCGTTTCCGCTCGCTTTGAGGCACGGTGGGAATGGTTGTGTCAGCACGACTGAAGAGATTTAGCCATTATCGGCGTCATATGCGGTTTGAGATCACGTTTTCGTTGAGCGAGCCATATAGTTCTGTGAGCAGGAAAACAGGAAGTTGACGATCGCACTGCAAGCGGTCTCGTGTAGGTTACATCTGATTGAATAGTCGCAACGCTCGCAGCAGAGCCATTACCACGAAGCAGGATGACATGCGGAACGCTTCCCTCTTTGATCTGTCAGGCAGGAAGGCGCTTGTAACCGGTGCGAGCCGCGGTATCGGGCGCAGCATCGCCGAAGCCCTCAGCGCTGCCGGCGCCGACATCGCGGTCACGGCGCGCACCCTGACCTCTCTGGAGGAGACGACGGCAGCCATCCGCGCGGCCGGCGGCGTCGCGCACGCCATCACTTTGGATGTTACCAATGCTGATCGGTGCGGGGCGGCGACAGCCGAGGCAGCCGGGCGGCTCGGTGGTCTCGACATTCTGATCAACAATGCCGGGATGGAAGAGGTTCGGCCCTCGCTCGAGGTCGATGAGGCTCTCTGGGATAGGATCGTCGATACGAATCTCAAAGGAGCGTTCTTCTGCGCGCAGGCCGCCGCGCGACAAATGAGAAGCGCCGGACGCTCCGGCGGCGTCATCGTCAATCTGTGCTCGCTGACATCCGAAATCGGAATCCCCACGGCCGTCCCTTATGGCTCGTCAAAATCAGGACTCCTCGGCATGACCCGCGCTCTTGCGGCGGAGTGGGCGGAACTTGGAATCCGCGTCAACGCGATCGTCCCGGGCTACTTCAGGACGGCGATGACTGACGTGTTCTTTAGCAACCAGGCCTGGCAGCAATCCATGCTCGCCAAGATTCCGCAGCGGCGGTTCGGTGATTTATCAGACCTGCACGGCGTCGCGGTGTTCCTTGTCTCGGATGCGGCAGCCTACATAACAGGCCAGTCCATTCCTGTAGATGGCGGCTTTCTCGCATCGATCTGAGGCGGCTTGCCGGGGCTACGTCATGCATCGCCTCTCAATCCCCAACCGGTATCCATATTTCGAACCCGCCATTGCCGGTCTGCGGATCGAAGTTCTCGTCATAGCGTTCGAAATTCGGTCCGGCGGCGGCTTTCAGTCCCGACGCCGGCAGCCATTGCTTCCAGATCGCATTGACGGTGGAACGAATGGCCGAGATGTGGCCGCCATGGGTGAAGACGGCGTATTGCTGTTCGGGGATGCGCACCCGGCTGAACTCACGCGGCAGGTCGGAGAAATCGGTCACTTCGACGCCGGCAATGTAGTCGAAATTACCGGTATCGTCGCCGTTGCAGCAGACGCCATAGGCGACCTGCCCGACCCGGCCGGGAATGCCGTCGACGGCTTGATGAAAGCGTTGCCACTGGTTGGGAATGGCAGCACTGCCTTCGCAGCTATAGCGCTCGCCAACGCCGGCCACGAGCAACGGCTTGCCGGTTTCAAAACGTGGCGATGGAAGCTTGTCGCGTGCGGTTGAATCCATGACAATCGACTCCTGAAGTTTGAGGTCATAAAGGTGCAGCGCGGCACGGACCGCTTCGAGCGTCACCGAAATGGCCGGGCGCGCACATAAACGCATGACCGGCAGACCCGTTGCGGCGGCAAATGCCCGATCGTGGGCCTGCGTTCCGAATCCATCTTGATCGCTTCGCAGCAGCTACATTTGACAGTCTTGCCCTGTCCGAAACGGAACTGGCCACGACATTTGCTTCCGCGCTGCGAAAATGAACGGTGAAGGCATCTCTGGCAACCTCCATTCAATCGTGCATACTGGCTGACGCATACGATCCGACAGCTCACACAAGCTGCCCTAATAAAGAAACCGCCTGAGCTTCGGCCAGCCAGCACGTCAGGGAGGACGATGATGCACTACCGTGCCTTGAGCCATGTTAAGTCTATCGCGCTTGCGGGGCTGCTCGCCGCGTCTGTCGCGAGCGCTGCAAACGCGCAGAAGAAATACGATCCGGGCGCGACCGACACCGAGATCAAGATCGGCAACATCATGCCCTATTCGGGACCGGCATCTGCCTACGCCACCATCGGCAAGACCGAGGCCGCCTATTTCAACAAGATCAATGCCGAGGGCGGCATCAACGGCCGCAAGATCAACTTCATTTCCTATGACGATGGCTACAGCCCGCCCAAGACCGTGGAACAGGCCCGCAAGCTGGTCGAGAACGACGAGGTGCTGCTGATTTTCAACCCGCTGGGAACGCCGGGCAACACCGCGATCCAGAAATACATGAACGCCAAAAAGGTGCCGCAGATTTTCGTCTCGACCGGCGCTGCCAAGTGGAACGACCCGAAGAACTTCCCGTGGACCATGGGATGGCAGCCCAGCTACCAGGTCGAGGCGCGCATCTATGCCAAGTACATCCTGCAAAATTATCCCGGCAAGACCATCGGCATCCTCTATCAGAATGACGATTTCGGAAAGGACTACGTCGTCGGCATGCACGAGGGGCTAGGCGACCAGGCCAGCAAGATGATCGTGATCGAAAGCTCCTATGAAACCAGCGCGCCGACGGTCGACTCGCAGGTCGTACAGATCAAGGGCGCCAATCCCGACATCTTCGTCAACATCGCGACACCGAAATTCGCCGCCCAAGCCATCAAGAAAGTCGGTGAGCTGGCGTGGCATCCGATCCAGTTCGTCACCAATGTGTCGGCGTCGGTCGGCGGCGTGATGAAGCCGGCCGGTTATGAGAACGATCAAGGAATTCTCAGCGCCGCGTATTTGAAGGACCCCAAGGATCCGCAGTGGAAGAATGACGCCGCCATGACCGAATGGCGCGCCTTCATGACCAAATACTATCCTGAAGGCGACCAGGAAGACGCCTCGACCACGTTCGGCTACGGCGTCGCCAAGGGTCTGGAGCAGGTGCTGCGGCAGTGCGGCGACAACCTCACGCGCGAGAACATCATGAAGCAGGCCGCCAACCTGAATTTCGAAATCGGCGTCTATCTGCCGGGCACCAAGATCAAGACCAGCCCGACCGACTTTGCGCCGCTCGAACAGTTGCAGATGATGCGTTTCAAGGACGAGAGCTGGGAATTGTTCGGACCGATCATGTCCGGCGAGAAGAGCTCGTAGGACCAATTCGCTTAGGTCATCAGGCGCATCCCGTGATATTGGGATGCGCTATCTTTTGATCCGCCGCTGACCCATTCGGCAGCCTCGGCCGCCATTTCGGGAATGCCAATTATAAGACCGGTGCCGCCGTGCTGCGCTGGCATTTGAAGTGGGGACACAATGCTGATTACGAACGTCCGGGCGCACCACATCCGCATTCCCTATGACGCAGGCGTGGCCAGCTTCAGGCAAGGCGCTTCCGCGATCGCGGCGCTCGATATGGTGCTGGTCGAAGTTTCGACCGATGCCGGCATTACCGGCTGGGGCGATGCCTTTGCGTATGTCTGCCCGCGTACCACCTGCACCGCCATCGACGAGATGATTGCGCCACAGGCGCGAGGACTGGAGGTCCCCGACGCCGCCGGTATTCCCGGCGTCATGGAACAGATCCAGCGCAACCTGCATCTGTTCGGCCGCTACGGCATCACGATGTTTGCGATCTCCGGGCTCGATATCGCCTTGTGGGACCTTGCCGCCAAAGTGAAGGGCGTGCCGTTGCATCGATTGATGGGCGAAACCAAACGCGCGCGGATTCCGGCCTATGCGAGCCTGCTGCGGATCGGCACGCCGGAACTCGTTGCCGGCGAATGCCAGGCGGCGCGGCGATTAGGTTATTCCGCGATCAAGCTGCACGAGACCACGGTGCCGGCGGTATTTGCGGCGCGCGAGGCGATCGGCAGCGGCGTTCCGCTGATGGTCGACATGAACTGCCCGATGGACGGCGCGGCCGCGACCGCATTCGCCCACGCCTGTCAGGCGGCTCAACCGATGTTTCTCGAAGAGCCGGTCTGGCCGCCGGAGGACTTTGCCACCCTGGCGGAGGTGCGTGCAAAGGGCGGGCTCGATATTGCGGCAGGCGAAAACGCCTGCACGGTGCATCAATTCCGCCAAATGATGACGGCAGGCGCCGTCAGCTTTGCACAGCCCTCGGTGACCAAGGTCGGCGGCATCACCGAATATCTAAAAGTCGTCGCGTTGGCCGACGAATTGGGCGTCGGGCTTATTCCGCACTCCCCCTATTTCGGCCCCGGCTTCCTGGCCACGCTGCAGCTCCTGTCGCTCCGGAACGACGGTTTCATCGAAGTGTTCTACATGAAGCGCGCCGCATGCCTGTGGCGCGGCCGCATCGATGCCGACAAAAATGGCAGCGTCGAGGTGCCGCAAGGGCCCGGGCTTGGCTACGAGCCGGACAAAGAGGTCATAGAGCGCTACCGCGTGTCGTGACTACCGATCCTCGCGCTAAGTGCGTCCTTCTTATTTCGCGGGCAGCGCATCGGCCTTCTTTCTTATATCTTCCGCCAGTTTCTTCTGCGCCGCCTGAAACTCATCCAAGGTCTTCTGCAGGCCGGCAACGGTGGCCTTCAGGCTTTCAATCTGCCGGTTGGCGGCATCAAGCTTCTGCTGATGGTCGGCGGCGAGCTTGCTAATGTTCTTTTGCTGGAAATCGATGTTGCTCTGCAGGCAACTGGTGCGCCGCTCCATGGTCTTTTCGACCGTGCAGATTTCGATACCGGGAACATCCTGCGCGCGCGCCTTCGCCGAAATTAGCAGGCATGGGGGCAGGACCAGCAGCGCGATAACGATCCGGCTAATCATCAAAGGCCTCATATGGCGGCGCCCGCCACGGTCAACTTGTTGCGAGCCAGCTACGGGGCCCCCAGAATATCATACTGAGACCGCATTCACGCATAAGCTTTGGCCGGCGATGGCGCCGGTCACGGAAGCGTCGGCGGCGCCACCGCAATTGGAGAAATGTGGAATGGCAACGCGTGAACGACGTCTTTCCGAATTTGATGGCTTTGGGGCACCGCCGCCGGATCAACCGGTGCAGGTGCTCTGCGAGGATCACAGCGGTACCTATCAATTGCCCTTCGCCTGCCGTTTCGTCGCCGGCGCATGGCACAATGACGAGTCCGGCGGCACGCTCCAGGCGACGGTAGTGGCCTGGCGCTTACCGCGTCATTAGTAATCGGCCGGCGTCGGGGCCGTTGTGCCAAAATGCAACGCGCCCCGCCGGCATCTTAATAAACGGAACGCGGCTAGAACGAACCGCGCCCGAATCAGCCGCCGAGGTTTGTACGCCGCTGTTCACGGCTAGATATCGGCATCGGTGGGAGTGCGGCGCACCAAATACAGCAGCGCCGAGATCGACCGCGCCGGGCAGCGGTTCTAAAAGGTTAATTTTCCTATTGATGCGCGCCGGTCGGGATTTCCGAGACGTCACCGGCAGCACATTGTCGGTCGTCGGCGGCCTGCCGACAGTCTTGGAATCCGCCGGGCTAACGATTTCCAGACCTTCCATGTCCGGCGAGTAATCGAAGAGACCGCGCACAATTCCCAGCCGCTGATGCACGACGTCACCGGCCTGCGGGCATTGCGGCGTCTGCAGCGGCCGGCGCTGCAATAGCGAAATCTCTCCGCTGCTGAATTTCTGTTCGCATCGATTCGCGAAGATTATCTTTCGGGATGGCGAGCCACTCGCCTCGGAATCCCGGCCCTCGCCGATTGAGCCGTTGCACATCGTCGTTCGCCTCTGCGATGCCGCCGGGATGACTTCCTCGTGATGGGGGTGAGGCCAGCTCCCCATTCACGCGATAACAATCATCCGTTATCAAGGATCACAAATAAAAAAGTCGTCTTGGGAGAAATGCCATGAGGTCAAAATTCGCTTTCCTGCGTGCGCTCGCGCTCGGCGTTGCAGGCGCCTTTGTTCTGACCGGCGCGGCCAACGCCGCCGAGGTCAGGGTGATGATCTCGGGCGGACTGACCGCGGCCTTCAAGGTGCTGGCCCCGGAGTTCGAGCGCCAGACCGGCAACAAGGTACTGATCGCGTACGGGCCTTCGATGGGCACGACCGTCAATGCGATTCCGGTGCGGCTGGATCGCGGCGAACCCGCCGACGTGCTGATCATGGTGGGCTATGCGCTAGACGATCTCGCCAAGCGGGGCAAGGTCATCGCCGACACCAAGGTCGATCTCGTGAGATCGCCGATCGGGCTCGCGGTGAAAGCAGGTGCGCCCAAACCTGACATCGGCACGGCCGACGCGGTCAAGCGCGCGCTGCTCGACGCGAAATCGATCGCCTATTCCGACAGCTCCAGCGGAGTCTATATCTCGTCCGAGATGTTCGCCAAGCTCGGTATCGCCGACGCGGTGAAAGGCAAGGCCAGAATGATCCCGGCCACGCCGGTCGGCGAAATCGTCGCGAAAGGCGAAGCCGAAATCGGCATGCAGCAGATCAGCGAATTGAAGCCCGTCTCCGGCATCGACATTGTCGGGACCTTGCCCGATGCGTTGCAGATGATCACGGTATACTCGGCTGGCGTCGCCGCAGTCTCCAAGGAGCCCGACGCCGGCAAGGCGCTGATCAAGTTCCTGGCCTCGCCGGCCGCGCGCGCCGAGATCGTCAAGAGCGGCTTGAACCCGATCGAGGCAGCCGCAACGAACTAGCGACAAAACAGGTTTGATCGTTTCCGACTGTCGCCGTGGTTCGAGACGCGCGGTAAGCCGCGCTCCTCACCATGAGGATGCGGTTGTCTCGGAGACCTTCGCAAGGGAGGCCGCATCCCGGAGATTCTGGCTCAGAAAGCGATCAATAGGAATGGCCCTGGCCTTTCATTCGTCATGCCCGGCCATAGTAGTCTGCCTTGCGCAGACTACGTAAACTTGTCTGCGCTGCCGGGCATCCACGTCTTGCAATCTCGCACCAAGAAAAGACGTGGATGGCCGGGACATAGGCGAGCGGAAGCGACGCCGTCCTTCGGACGGCTATGCCCGGCCATGACAGAAAATGAGGAGCGCGCGACTTCGCGCGCGTCTCGAAGGATGGGGATGAGTGTGCCCGCTAGTTTGTCCGGGTGCGGATCGGCGAGTCCTTCAGGCCGTTATTGTCATAGGCCTTGCGCAAGGTGCCGTTAGATTGCGCGTCGGTCATGAACTTGGCCGCAAACGCCAGCGACTGCGGATGATCCAGCGGCACCGCCACCGCAGTGACGGTCTGCTTGAAGGTTTCGTCCAGCACATGCGTGCCCGGAATCTTTTTGGCCATGGCGTTGAGCTGGTCGCGCGACAGCGCGAACGCATCGATCTCGCCGCCCTTCAGAAGGTTGAAGATCTCGTCATAGGTCTGATAGCCCGTCACCTTGGCGTGCTTCAGATGCGCGACCGCCCCGCGCATGGTGGTGGTGTTGTTGACCGCGGCGACCTTGGTGCCGGGCTGGTCGAGGGTTGCAAAATTCGCCAGCGGCGAGTTGGCCTTGACGATGTAGGTGGCATCGGCGACCTCATAGATCGGCCCGAACGACATTTTGGTCTCGCGCTCCGGGTCCTTCGGCAGGAACGTGATGTCCCAACTGCCCTTTGAGGCGGAGTCGGTGATCTGCCCGGAATTCTGGAAAACCACATAGTCCACGGGCACGCCGAGTTGGGCTGCCATCTCCTTGCCGAGATCGACCGGCACGCCGGCATAGCCTCCGCTCTCATTTTTGGTGGACCAGAACGCGCCGCCGGCCGGGCTGATCGCAATCGCCACCCGCAGCTTGCCGGTGGGCGCGATTTCATCTTTCAGCGAGGCGGCACTTGCCGGAACGGCGATCATCGAGACCGCCAGAACGAGGCCGGCGAGATAAGGCACGGATTGAACGATCATTTGGAATTCTCCACCCAGTGGCTCGTTATTCAGCATCGAGCCTTCACCGACCATTGTGGTCGATTGGCGGAGACGTTGGAACCCAAAATCCCCAGTCCGTCCATTAAATTCGCCGGCAGGTGTCGCCGCGCCGTCATGCAGTCAGTTCACCTGCCTCGCCGGCACCTTGATTTCGTTCGGCAGGATGATCGCAGCCAGGATCACCAGCAGGCACAGGCCCGAGAAAGCCTGCAGCATGGTGACGAAGCCGCCCTGCTGGTACAGCCAGGCCACGAGGCCGACCGATACCCCCGCCGCGGTGAAGCCGACGAAATACCGCACCGCATAGGCGCGCGAGCGCCACTCCTCGCTGGTGTATTTGCCGACCATGGCGTCGTTGACGGTGACCTGCCCGAACGCTCCCATCACGATGCCGATCGACGCCAGGATCAACGGCAGGTTCGACAGCGTGGCGGCGAGATATAGAAACGGCGCCAGCACCAACGACAGCGGCAGGCTGACCGCTTTTAGCGAATGGCGGTCGATCAGCTTGCCGATGGTATACTGCGTCATCGCGCCGAACACATAGACGCATGCTGCGATGACGCCGAGCAATGCCGGGCTGCTGGTGAGATCCGCCAGCCGTTCCGCGAACAGCTTCGGCAGCGCCACGGTGACGGCGTTGAAGGTGGTGGAGATCGCGATCACCACGATCAAGAGCGACAGGATCACCCGCCACATATCCTGCTTCGCGATCCGCGCCTGGGCTGCCGCCTGCTTCGAGCCGGTACGATCCTCATGAACCACCGCCTGGGCAAAGGCGATGCCGATCAGGATCGTGACGATGCCGGGAACGATGAAGGCCCAGCGCCAGCCGAGATATTGGCCGATCACGCCGGTGACCAGTGCGGACGACGCCACGCCGAGATTGCCCCAGACCCCGTTGAGCCCCATCTCGCGGCCGAGCCGGTCGGCATAGGACACGATCATCGCGGTGCCGACGGGATGGTAGATCGAGGCGAAGATACCGATCGAGAGCAGCGCGGCGCCGAGCTGCAGCGGCGTCTGCACCAGCCCGACAGAGATCATCGAGGCGCCGATGCCGATGAAGAAGATCACCATCATGTGGCGACGGCTCCAGCGATCGCCGAGCCAGCCGGTGAGCAGCGAGCCGGCGCCGAATGCGATGAAGCCGGGGGTCGCGTAAGGCAGCAGCTCGGAATAGGCCATGCCGAGTGCCGGTCCCATGACGATGACGGCGGCGGCGAAGATCAGCATCGAATAATGGTCGATAAAGTGGGCAGCGTTGACGAAGCCGATGACCCGGGCGGGGCTATTCATGGGCGATTCCTTGGTGTCGAATTCTGCGAATTAATGAAATAAGTTATACGGACAGGTTCTGACGGGATGTGGCCAATGAGTGTCGCCGAAACGCCAATTGCCGCGATCGAGGGAAGCCGCCCTGCAACCACCGATGGTGTCCATCTGGTCGCGCGCCATTACAAAAGGGGTGTGCGGCTCGGCACCCACATGCACCGCGAGGCGCAACTGGTGTATGCCGCCCGCGGCACGATGCAGGTGACGACGCCGAAGGGGCGCTGGCTGGTGCCGCCCGACCGCGCGGTGTGGGTCCCCGCCCGTCTCGAACATTCCATCGACGTGCTCGCGGATATCGAAATGCGCACGCTGTATTTCGATCTGGCGTGGCTCGCGCAACATCACCGCGGCAAACGTCTGAACGCGGAATATGTCGTGCGGGTATCGCGGCTGTTGCATGAGACGATCCTGGCGCTGTTCGACGGCCGCAATGACGCCTACCGTACCGAGATCCTGGTCAGCCTGGCGCTGCTCGAGCTGCACGAGGCTGAAGATTCCGCCACATTCATTCCGTTGCCGCAGGAGCCGCGCTGCCGTCGCGCGGCGGACATCGTGCTCGGCGATCCCACCGGGGCGCATGACATTGAAAATCTGGCGCGCGCAGTCGGGGCTTCGGCGCGAACGCTGTCGCGGCTGTTCGCCTCGCAGACGCAACTGAGTTTCAAGAGCTGGTGCCAGCGCGCGCGTATTGCGGCTGCAATCGAAAAGCTGTCGACAGAACCCAATGTTTCCGTCAAGCAGGTCGCCTCGGATCTCGGATACGCCAGCGTGCCAGCGTTTTCGCACGCGTTCCGCCAGGTTACCGGCAAGACGCCGACGGAATTTTCTGCAAAGGATTGAGCACGTTCGTCCGAGTGCTCATTGCGCGCTACTACCTTGCCGCGCGACGCGCCCGGCACATGCATCATTATTCGTCAAGATGACTTTTGCGGTAGAGACACAGGACCACGCCGGCGATGACGGCGCGACGATTTTACGCTACGCTGACTTGCGCGCTTGATTGTGATCCGTCGTAGGGTAAATCCGATGTAACAATCGCGCCCAACCTGGATTCGATTAACCCATGGCCAACGCCTTTTTCTCCGATCTTTTGTCGACGATTTCCGAGCGGGGCCGCACCCTGCTTCGGCGAGGAGGATCATCCGACACCAGGCAGGACGCGTCCGAACTGGTTGAATTGTGCGAGGCGCTGCTGTCAGGCCGCGGCGAAGCATCCGGCACCGCAATGGCACGCGAAGTGCTTGATCGATACCACAATCTCGACGACGCCGGCCGGCTCACCTTTTTCGAAGCGCTCGCGCGCGACTTCGGTGCGGACCGGGAAAAGCTCGCGCAGGCGATCGAAGCCTGGCGTGCGCAGCCGACCGACGACGACGCCAGCAACCTGCATCTCATTTCCGAACCGCGCCGGCAGGAACTGATCCGCCGGCTGAACCGGGCACCGGGCGGTACCGGCGAGTTGGTGTCCATGCGCGTGGATTTGCTCAACCTCCTGAAAGGCAACAAGGATCTCGCCACGCTCGATCGCGATCTCGTGCATCTCTTGTCTTCATGGTTCAACAGGGGCTTTCTCGTGCTGCGCAAGATCGACTGGTCGACACCGGCCAATATCCTCGAAAAGATCATTCGCTATGAGGCGGTGCATGCGATCGGCGACTGGAACGACCTGCGCCGCCGCATCGATCCGATCGATCGACGCTGCTATGCCTTCTTTCATCCGGCGCTGGTCGACGAGCCCTTGATTTTCGTCGAGGTCGCGTTGACTGAGACCATTCCCGGCGCGATCGCGCCATTGCTCGCCGCCGACCGGCAGCCGGTCGCGATCGAGCGCGCCCGCACTGCGGTATTCTATTCGATCTCCAACACCCAGCGCGGCCTTGGCGGAATCTCGTTCGGCAGCTTCCTGATCAAGCAGGTGGTCCAGGAATTGCAGCGCGAACTGCCCAAGCTGGAGAATTTCGTGACGCTGTCGCCGGTGCCGGGCTTCATGCAATGGCTGAAGCAGGCGACCGACGTTCCGGTATCCGACGAGGGCCGCGCGCTGCTTGAGCATCTCGACAAGCCCGACTGGGTCGAGAACACCGAGTTGACAGCGCAACTGCGTTCCGTCCTCGAGCCGCTGGCGGCCTATTATTTCCTCAAGGCACGCACGCCGAAAGGCCGGCTGATCGATTCGGTGGCGCGGTTCCACCTCGGCAACGGCGCGCGGCTGGAGCGGATCGACTGGCTCGGCGACCTCTCGCCGAAAGGTCTGCGCGAATCCGCCAGCATCATGGTCAACTATCTCTATCGTCTCGACGATATCGAAAAGAACCACGAAGCCTACGTCAACCAGGACGAAATCGCCGCCTCGAGCGCGGTGAAGAAGCTGCTCAAGCCCGAGGGCCGGCGGTTGCTGGATATGCGGCTGTCGTAGCTTCCGCTTCAGCCAACGGCAGGAAGCCAGGTGGGCTCCCTGCCGTCGCAGGTCATGTGTAACGTGCTTAGAACCTCGCCCGTGCCGAAACGCGGATGGTGCGCCCCTGCCCCGGCGAGATATTGTTGTCGCCGTCCGCCGACGCCCAATACGACTTGTTGAAGAGGTTCTCGACATTGAGCTGCGCGCTCCAGGTCTCGTCGATCTTCGCGTAGATGGCGGCATCAAAGCGAACGAAGCCGGGCAGCTTGACCGTATCGTCGTTGGTCGCGAAGGAATCGCCGAAATAGATGATGCCGAGCCCGGCACTCCACATCGGCGTGAACTGATACTTGTTCCACCAAGCGACCTGATTGTACGGCACCAGCTGAACGCGATTGCCGGCAACGATCGGCGGTGTGACGCCCGATGCGGTCAGATCCTTCGCAATGCGCGCGTCGGTATAGGCGTATCCGAGCTGCGACTGCCAGCGATCGGTGATGTAGCCTTGCAGGCTCATCTCAAAGCCGCGCACCCTGGTCGCGCCGTCCGGAATGGCCAGTGCGGAGCCGGTCGGCGCATTCGGAACGGGAATCGGCTGGTTGGTCCGATCCAGATTGTAGACTGCCGTCGAGAACAGCAGCTTCGGATTGATGTTCCACTTCACGCCAATTTCAGTGTTCTCGAATTTCTGCGGCTGCAGGATCAAGCTGCCGTCCGTCAACGCGCTGAACTGATCGCCGGAAGAGGGCAGATAGGAAACGCTGTAGGCGGTATAGACGGAAAGATTGTCGATCGGCTTGATGATCAGCGCGGCTTGCGGCGACACCAGGTTATCGACCCTGGACCTGCTGGTCATCGTGTTCATGTCCAATGACGACATGTCGAAACGATCGTAGCGCGCGCCGGCGATGACCTGAACCGCGCGGGTGATGTCGATCGTGTCGCGGACATAGCCGGACTGGATGTTGAGCGCGTATTTGCTGTTGGAGTCCGGCGAACTGACGCCGTCGCCGTTATTCACCGCCGTGTAGTGGTGGACAAAGTTGACGGTTCCGAAATAGGTCGGGTCAAAGGGATTTTGCGTGATGGTGTTGATCCCCGTCGCGGTGCCGTTCGGGAACAAGCCGGTGTTGCGAATATCTTCACCGGTCTGCCGGCCGAATTCGGTGCCGAATCCGATGGTGTGGAAGACCGGCCCCGTCGCGGTCTTGTAGGTGAAGTCGGTCTGGTTGAAGAGGTTCTCGCGATCGGTCCAGTGCTGATAGGCCCCGAGATTAAATGCGGTGTCCGCCGGATTCACGGCTCCGGACAACGGGCCGCCATTCGGGAAAACGTTCTGGTAGAATTTCTGATAGTCGGCGACGTAGGTGCCGTTCCTGACGGTCAACCCGTTGTTGAAATCATGCTCGATGGTGGCTATCCCGGTCTGCACCGTGGCTATCGCGACATTGAGATCAGGACTGCCGAAAAACCTGCTGTAGTCGCCACCGGGCGCGAACGGCGTCGTCGGATTGAACCTGGTCGCGCCGCCGGGAAGCGCCTGCGAGGGATTGCCGCGATCGGACGTTCGGTCGTCGTGGAAATATTCGTAGCTCAGCTTGACCTTGGTATCGTCATCGGGCTTCAGCGTGACGGTCGGATTGATGCCGTAGCGCTCCAGGTGATTGAAGTCGCGGAAGCCGTCACTGCCTTCGTACATCATGTTCAAACGCGCGGCGACATTGTCGTTGATGGCCTGCCCCGCATCGAGCGTGACGCGCCGATCGCCCCACGAACCGGTCTGCGCGGTGGCTTCATAGACGCGATTGCCGTCGGCTTCTTTCAGTGTGCGGTTGAGTACGCCGCCGCCGGCGCCGCGGCCGAACGTCAGCGCGCTTGGTCCCTTCAGCACCTCGACGCTTTGCGCGTTGTAGAGATCGCGAAAATACTGGACGTCATCGCGGAAACCGTTGACGAAAAAGTTCGCGCTGGAATCGACGCCGCGAATGACCAGCTCGTCACGGTTGCCCTCACCCTGGTGAACGGCAACGCCCGGCACGTAGCGGGTAACGTCGGTAAGCCCCTGAAAACTCTGGTCGCGGATGAAGTCCTTGGTGATCACGCTGAGCGATTGCGGAATATCGAGCAACGGCGTGTTGGTCTTGGTCGCAACCGACGTGCTGTTGGCGTAGATGCCGACGGTGCCCGTGCGGGCATCCTGCGATAGCATGAAAGGTACCGGCGCCGCCGGGGCCTGCTCCGGTCGGCGCGCGGTTTGCACACGACGCCGCTGCGGCCCGCGCTCGGGGTTTCTTGCCGGCGCGTTGTTGGTACGACGCTTGGTCTCGGGAGCGGGAACCGTCACCGGCGGAAGCGACGCGGCCGATGTTTGTGACGACTGCGCGAACGCACCGGATGCGCCAAGTATGGTGTTGAGCGCAACATAGCTGATCGAAAGAAGTAGCGCTTGCGAAATCAAGTTTGTTCGTCGCCGTTTTCGCAGCGTGTTGTTGGTCATCATGACGCATTGCCCCAAGCAAAAAAACCTCGTCTTGTGTTGCAAGACGACTTCGCGGTTCTCTTGAGTGACGAGTGTCGATGCGTCCAGAGCGCGCGGCTAAAAAAATCGTCAGGACGGACCGGAATAGTTTGTAAAAGTTTCTTTTTAGAAGAAATCCAAACTGAATGGATTCTTCGAGAAGTCCAATGAATCATGGCATTTCTCGAAAAATGCGGATTCGCCAATGAGCCGAAAACAGAAAAATCCACCGCCTTTTGTTTCTAGATATTCTAAATCGCCGAGCCGTGGTTGGCCGCTCGCAGCGCATCGACGCATCGAAATCACACCGCGAGTTGACGAAGCCGGATAATTTATTTGCTCAGGCACCGACAGCGATAGGCGGGCGATGTGGTCACGCACTTTCATCTCAGCAACGTTCTGTCCGGCGCGAGCCGCCGAACCGCGGCTGGCGTCGAATTGGCTGGATGTCGAGCTGCGCGAGTTCCGGTCGAGGGGATCCGATCAGAAATCCGGGATGACGAATCACGAGACCATGAGTTCGTACGACGTCATGATTGGAATAAACTTCAGGTCTTGGAGTTGAGGCTGCCAGGGGTTCGTTCAAAGAACCGGGCGCGCGCGGACAATCGATGAGCAGACGGCAGAAAATCAAAGAGCAAGGATTCGTTCTGGAAAGCGGCGGACGTGCGCTGTTGGCATTTCCGGCCGGCGGCATCGAGCAAGCGAAAGCGCTTTGCGCCGAAGACTGGTTCCTGGAAGAACTCGCATCCTATCGATCGCAGGGCCGTCCGATTTGGGATGGTTCGGCCGAACTGCGAATTCGCCAAGCCAACGCGTCTGAGGCCGCCGAGATCCAAATCGCGCTGACCACCGAACTGGTCCGCAAGGAATACGAGGGATACGTGTTTGTATTTTTCGTGCCCGTCGATGCTGGCCTTCATTGACGGCGAGCGTCGGATGCCGGGCTGTGCCCGGACCACACTCGTTACACGTGCTGATGTGCGGCCAGACGTGGATGCCCGGGCGAGCGGAAGCGACGCCGTCCTTCGGACGGCTATGCCGGGCACGACGACCATTCTTGTAATACGGCCTGCTCTATAGCCGCAGTGTGCTTTTAGGAAGCTTGTTTGTCGCGGAAATACGGCTCGACCGGGCCGTGGACCTTGATGGTCAGCGGGTTGCCGTAGCGGTCCCTGGCGGCGCCGGCCGTCACGCGGACCCAGCCCTCGCTGACGCAATATTCCTCGACGTTGGTTTTCTCGATCCCCTTGAAACGAATGCCGACATCGCGCGCAAGCACGTCGGCGTCGTAATAGGGACTGCTCGGATCGATCGAAAGGCGGTCGGGCAATTGATCGGTCATCGCTTCTTTTTTCTCAGTCATAGTAGCGCCTCGATTTCCCTGGTGAGCCCTTCCGGTGCCGCGGTCGGCGCATGCCGCGCAACAACCTTGCCGGCGCGATCGACCAGGAACTTGGTGAAATTCCATTTGATCGACGGGCCGAGAAGTCCGGACTTTGCGCTCTTTAGATATTGATACAACGGGTGGGCGTTATCGCCGTTGACGTCGATCTTGGCAAACATCGGAAAGGTGACGCCATAGTTGGCACTGCAGAACTGCTCGATTTGCTGGGAATCGCCGGGTTCCTGCCTGCCGAACTGATTGCAGGGAAATCCCAGCACCGAAAAGCCGCGCGGGGCCAGCGCCCGATGCAGGGCCTCGAGCCCCTTGTATTGCGGCGTGAATCCGCAAGCGCTGGCGGTGTTGACGATCAGCAAGACCTGACCTTCGAACCGCTTCAGCGCAATCGGCTCGCCGGCAAGCGAGGTAGCCGTGAAATCGTGCACGGTAGCCATGGTAAGCTTTTAGCCCCGACCGATACGTTGATCAGCTGACGGGATCGACCGCCGCCGAGGGCGTTCCACCGGCTTCGATCGCCTCGCCCGCGAGCAGGCATAAATCCTCGCGGTAGCGGCCCGAGACCAGCTGAACACCGACGGGAACCCGTCCCACCAATCCTGTAGAGACGGTTAGCGCAGGCAGACCCATGAAGGGAATAGCAATTTGCGGCAGCTGCGCCCGCCACACCCGGGCGAACGAGGCCTCGTCGCGCAGGTCGAGGCTATCGGGGAACGGCAGTTCCGCCGATACCGGCATCAGCAGCACCGGGTATTTTTCCAAAAACAACAGCCATTCGCGGCTCAGCGTCGCCCGCCGCGTCAGCGCCTTGGAGAAGGCCGCCACGTCGAACGGAAAGACCTTGGGCTTGTTGCCGCGCAGGCAGGCCAGCGCGCCGGGATCGCCTTCGCGCTCGGCGGCCTCCAGCTGCGCTTCAAAGCCGTCGCCGAGCCACAGCTTGGTCTGCCAGTCCGCAGCCTCGCGCAGCGGCGGCGTGGTCTCGATTTCTTCGACGGTCCATCCGGCGCGCTCCAGGCGTCTGGCGGCATCCGCGAGCGCCGTCTTGACCTCGGCCACCGTTTCTAGGCCATCGGGATTAAAGCACAGCGCGACCCGCTTCGGCACCGCCGGCCCCTCCAGCGGCACCGGATTCCACCAATGGTCGCGCATGTCGGGGCCGGACATCGCGGCCAGCGCGATCCTGAGATCGCCGATCGTGCGCGCCAGCGGACCGGACACCGCGCTGCTCTGCGCCGCGATGGTGCGTTCGGGCAGCGAGGCGTTGTAGGCGGCAACCCGGCCGACGGTCGGCCGCAGGCCATGGACGCCGCAGGCATAGGCCGGATAGCGGATCGATCCGGCGATATCGGTGCCGTGCGCGATGTGCCCAATGCCCGCCGCAACCGCCGCCCCGGCGCCGCCGGACGATCCGCCCGGGGTAATGCCGGGATCGCGCGGATTTTTGGTGTCGCCATGCATCAGGTTGGTGGTGAACCAGCGATAGGAAAATGCCGGACAGTTGGTGCGCCCGAGAATGACCGCGCCTGCCTTGCGCAGATTGTCGATCACCGGGCTGTTGCTGCGCGCGATGACCTCGCGCTGCAGTTTGAGGCCGTTGGTAGTGGCAAAGCCTTCCTGATCGATATTGGCTTTGACGGTGACCGGCACGCCGGCCAGCGGACCGACCGCCTCGTTTCGCGCGATCGCAGCATCGATGGCGGCGGCCTGGGCCAGCACATCATCGGGGCGATGGTCGACGACGGCGTTGATGGCCGGGTTGACTGCGTCAAGCCGCGCCAGCGCCGCCGAGGCCACCTGTTTCGCAGAAAGCTTTTTTGACCTTATCGCGGCAGCGACATCAGCGGCCGACAGGCGCCAGAGATCTTCCATGGACGACTCCGTTTGATCGCCTTGGTTCTAGCGCTGCCGGCCCCGCAGCGCCATCGCGATTCAGAACGGAATACATCCCGGGCTGCGCTAGAGGCGTTCCGATCGAATCGGAACGAGACTTCTAAATTCTTGATTTGACGCGTTTTTTTACGCGAACCGGCGTCCACTTCGCTGGAAAACGCTCTCGCTCAGTGCACCCGGGCGATATAATAAGCGAGGTCGGCGATCTGATCGTCCGTCACCGGCTGCAGCACCTCAGCCATGCTGTCGTCGTAGCCATGGCGGCTGTTGCTCTTGTATTCCCGCATGGTCTTGGCGAGATAGTCTTCGCGCTGATTGGCAATGCGCGGGACGTTGTCGCGGCCGGAGAAGTCGGTGTTGTGGCACGAATTGCAGTGGTTCTGCGTCACCAGCGCCGCTGCCCGCGCCATCCGCGTGGGGTCGCCAGCATCGGCCGGCGCCGGCGGCTTCGGCAAGGCGGCGATAAAATCGGAAAAGGCATGGAGGTCGTCGTCGGTGAACGATTTCGCCATCTCGTTCATCGGCTCGAACGTCCGCAGCTTCTCGCGAAACATGAAGAGCTGGATCAGCGCGTAAGGCGCCTGCTGTCCGCCGAGCGACGGCGTGTTTTCCATTTCGGATTGTCCGTGCTCCCCATGGCAGGCAAAGCAGGTGGCGGCACGTTCTTCGATCGTCTCGGCCTTCAGCGGTGACACGGCAACGACGAACGCCAGCACGGCAAACAATTTACGCATCAGTTATTTCCAGCCGTATCAAAGCTCGAGAGCAGGAACGAAAAAGCCGAGGGCCGACAGCGGCCCCCGGCCGTTAGAGGAAGCGATCTTATTTCGCAGTGACCTTCTGGCCGTAGGTGATGCGGTAGATGGCGCCGTTCCAGTCGTCGGAGACCAGCAGCGAACCGTCCTTCAGTTGAAGTACGTCGACCGGGCGGCCAATATATTTGTTGTCTTCCAGGAAGCCGGTCAGGAAAGGCTCCACCGACTTGACCGTGCCGTCCTTGTTCAGCTTGACGACCGAGACGTCGCCGCCAGCCTTCTTGGACCTGTTCCACGATCCGTGACGGGCCACGAAGATCGCATCCTTATAGGCCTTCGGGAACATGTTGCCGGTGTAGAACCGCATGCCCAGCGAAGCGGTATGCGGGCCCATCAACCCGGCCGGCGGCGTGTAGTCGGAGCAGGAATGACCCCAGCCGAATTCAGGGTCGGAGATGTTGCCCTGATAGCAATACGGCGCACCGAAATCCTCGCCGACCTTGGTGAGGTGATTAAGCTCGTCCTGCGGCACATCTTCCGACAGCCAGTCGCGACCGTTGTCGGTGAAGTACATCTGCTTGTTTTCCGGATTCCAGTCGAAGCCGACGCTATTGCGGACGCCGAAAGCGACCACTTCCGCGCCGGTGCCGTCGAGATTCATGCGGCGAATCTGGCCATGCGCGTCGTCGTGCAGCACGTTGTTGCCGGGCTGTCCGACCGGAACGTAGAGCTTGTTGTCCGGTCCCACTGCGATGAACTTCCAGCCGTGAGCCTCGTCCTTCGGCAGGTTGTCGTAAATGACGGTCGGCTTCGGCGGGTTGTCGATGTTGTCTTCGACCTTGTCGATCTTGGACACCTTCGAGAGTTCCGCAATGAACAGCGTGCCGTCATGGAACGCGACGCCGTTCGGCCGATACAGACCGGAGGCGAGAACCTTGACCGCGCGCTTGCCGTCCTTGTTGGTGATTGCGTAGACCTTGTCGACCGTGCGGCTGCCGACAAACACGGTGCCCTTGTCGCCTTCGGCCATCTCACGCGCGTTGGCCAGGCCGACAGCGTAGACCTCGACGTTGAAGCCCGGCGGCAGCTTGAATTTGGCCGTCGGCAGCTTGTCCGCCGCGGCGGCAATCGGCGGCCCTGCGACGGGCGAAAGTTTTGCGGCGGCTTCGCCGTCCGGCCGCCCGATCAAGGGGGAGCCCGGCGGGAGCGCCGGCGCGGCGGCGGGTGCCGCGGCTGGCGAAGTGGTGGCCGGCTGCTGGGCGGCGGCGCCAAAAGTAAACGCGCCAACAAAAACGCCGGCAAGCAACAGCTTGCGCGACGCAGATAGACAGATCGTCATGGTTTTCTCCCCTGTGTGGAAGCCAGAAACCCGCCGCTGGCGAGCGCCCTGCCGGCGCGGGTTGGCTTCCTGTCTCCCAGTTTTCGACATTTTTCCACCCCTGCGCAATCGGAAAACATGTTGCGGAGGTGTTGATAAAAGGACGGCGCAGAACGCGGCCGCAGCGGGTGTAAACCATCGCCATCATGGCCGGCGATCAACAATCCGTTAGTGCCTGGTGGCTGACGCATCCGGCAGGCCGAGAATGGCTTCGGCAAACGGAAACTCCAGCACGATCTCGCCTTCGTCGTCGGTCACTTCGAGCACCGCCTTCAAAAGCCCGGCCTGCGCACCTTCGGTCTTCAGCAATTCCTCGATCATCGCGCGTGCGATCTCCCACGCGGAGTCCGGATTGTGCAACTCCTCGCCTTCGGGATCCGCAACCACCTCGCCGCCGATCCGAGTGTTGAAAAAATACCGTGGCATGGGTTGACGCTTTCGTTGAGGGCTCGGCGATGACACTGACCAGAGTTCGTCCGGGTTGCTAACCAGCGCCCGCGCCGCAGTAGTGGAATGAAGACGAGTAAGACGTTGAACTGTCGCGCTGTCACTGGTTTGACAGCAAGGCCCCCACACGAAAATGTGAGGTTATACCGCACCGCAACATGAAACTCGACGCTTAGTAATAAAGATTTCGCTGGCGAACTTTTGTTTCCGCAGTAATTTATCTCCGCGAGGGTGGAGTTCGCCCCCGATCGAGAAGGAGAGCCTAAATGGCCTGGAAAGCCCCAAAGATCGTTGAAGTTCCGGTTGGGATGGAAATCAACATGTATGCGTGCGCCGCTCGCAAGTAAGCGGCAGCGATCACTTCACGTTTTGACGCAGGTGGACGGCTACGCGTGTAACGTTCCTGGTCTGGATTCCAGATCGGGGCCGTTAGCGTGTTGGCGTCCACCTCAGTTCATTGGAATTCTATGAACGTTGGAATTCCGGGAGACGGATCATGCTTCGCGTCGTCATCCTGGGCGCCGCGGCCGGCGGCGGGGTTCCACAGTGGAATTGCGGGTGTCGGGTTTGCCGCATGGCGCGAACCGAACGTCCCGAACTTCAAAGCACTCAAGCCTCGATTGCGGTCAGCGCGGACGGTGACCACTGGTTCCTGGTGAACGCCTCACCGGACCTGCGCCAACAGATCAACGCAACACCGCAGCTTCATCCGGCTGCCGGGAAGCTTCGCCACAGTCCGATATCAGGCGTGATCCTGACCAACGGTGAAATCGATGCGGTGGCGGGCCTGCTGTCGATGCGGGAAGGCTGGCCATTCGCGATCTATGCCCACCCGCGGGTGCTTGCGATCCTGAACAGCAACAGCATATTCAATGTGTTGAACGCGAAGAATGTGCGGCGCCAGCCGATCGAGGCGGACCAGGCGTTCGAGCCGGCACTGCCGAACGGGTCGCCATCCGGCATCGAAATCCTGCCCTTCGCCGTTCCCGGCAAGGGCGCGTGGTATTTGGAAGGCAAGGCGCATCCCGCGGGAGAGGTCGGCGTGGGCGACACGCTAGGGCTTCGGATCCAGGACAAAGCGAGCGGCAAATATCTTTATTTCCTCGCCGCAAGCGCCAGCGTGACCGACGATCTCCGATCCCGCCTTGCCGGGGCGTCGGCGGTCTTCTTCGACGGCACCGTGTGGCGCGACGACGAGTTGATTGCGGCCGGTCTGGGTCACAAGACCGGACAGGACATGGGCCATATCGCGATGTCGGGCGAGCGCGGCGCCATCCAAAGCCTCGCGGGCCTCGACATCGGCCAGAAAATGTTTCTGCATATCAACAACTCCAACCCGGTGCTGTTGAGCGACTCCGACGAGCGCAAAGCTGCCGAACACGCGGGCTGGCAAATTCCAAGGGATGGAACGGAGATTACGCTTTGAACGCCATGACCTTGAACGCAATGACGGCCTTCTCGCTCGGCGCGGCCGCGCCCTTGAACAGTGCCGAAGAGCTAGAAGCGGCGCTTCGCCAGATCGGCGCGACGCGCTACCACAATCTGCACCCGTTTCACCGGCTGTTGCACGGCGGCAAGCTGAACAAGGGACAGGTGCAGGCCTGGGCGCTGAACCGTTATTTCTACCAGAGCACGATTCCGATCAAGGATGCGGTGGTGATCTCGCGCTTCCGCGACCGAAATATCCGGCTCGAATGGCGGCATCGGATCGAGGACCATGATGGCGATCTCGGCAGCGAAGGCGGCATCGAGCGTTGGTTGAAGCTCACCGAAGGGCTTGGGCTCGACAACGCCTATGTCGAATCCACCGAGGGCATCCTGCCCGCGACCCGCTTTGCGGTCGAAGCCTATGTGCACTTCGTCCGCGACAAGACCCCGCTGGAGGCCATCGCCTCCTCGCTCACCGAACTGTTCGCTCCGAACCTGCACGAAGAACGCATTTCGGGAATGCTGGCGCATTACGACTTCGTCAATCCCGACATCATGAGCTATTTTAGCCGGCGCCTGCAGCAGGCGCCGCGCGATGCCGGCTTTGCGCTCGACTACGTCAAGGCCCATGCCAGGACTCCGGCGGAGCGCGAGGCGGTGTGCAACGCGCTGATCTTCAAGACCAACGTGCTATGGGTCCAGCTCGACGCGCTGTACCATGCCTATGTCGATGGCCATATTCCGCCGGGCGCGTTTGTTCCCAAAGAGGTCTAAAGCATGATCCGGAAAAGTGGAAACCGGTTTTCCCTCGCGACAAACGCGACGCGTTTGCGCGGAGATCATGCTCAAACAACGAGATGAGATCATGATCCGATTCCGTCTAATCGGATCATGATCTAGCCGGAGTAGGCAACAAGAGGCGAACCAAATGGCAGCTCTGCGCAGCCGCAACATCAATGTCAGCGAGACCAGCCGTCCGGTCTTGCCGCGGCATGCCAAGCTGAAATTCGACGAGACACGGCAGGTCTGGGTCATCCTGGCGCCGGAGCGGGTGTTGGCGCCGGACGAGATCGCGGTCGAGGTGCTGCAGTTCTGCGATGGCGTCCGCAACGTCGCGCAGATCGTTGACCTGCTCGCGGAAAAATACGCCGCCGATCGCGAGGCGATCGCGACCGACGTCGTTGCCATGCTGCAGGACCTCGCCGACAAGGGATTTCTGATCGAAGCCCGCGAGAAGACGTCATGAACCCGGTCGTCTCCGACGTGAAAGCTGTGGCGCGCGATCCCAATGACGGGCTCGCGGTGCTGGAGTCGCGCGGTACGCTCGCGGAGACCTATGGCATTCCGCTGGCGGTGCTGGCCGAGCTGACGCATCGCTGCCCGCTGCAATGCCCGTATTGCTCCAATCCGGTCGAGCTCGACCGCGGCGGCAGCGAATTGACCACGGAAGAATGGAAGAAGGTCCTGACCGAACTCGCCGAAATCGGCGTGCTGCAGATCCATTTCTCCGGCGGCGAACCGACCGCGCGCAAGGATCTGGTCGAACTGGTTCAGCATGCCAGCGATGTCGGCCTCTATTCCAACCTCATCACCTCCGCCGTGCTTCTGACCAAGGCGAGGCTGGCGGCGCTGGCCGATGCCGGGCTGTGTCACGTGCAGATCAGTTTCCAGGGCAACGAACCCGTGGTCGCCAACCGTGTCGCCGGCTTCAAGCAGGCGCATGAGAAAAAGATCGAGGTCGCGAAATGGACGCGCGAGCTGGATTTGCCGCTGACCGTCAACGCGGTGATGCACCGCCAGAATTTGTTTCAACTGCCTGATATCATCCAGATGGCGGTAGATCTCGACGCCGACCGGCTCGAAGTTGCCAATGTGCAATATTACGGCTGGGCCTTGAAGAATCGTGCGGCGCTGATGCCGACGATCGAGCAGATCGAAGAGACCAGCCGGATCGTCGAGGACGCGCAAGCCCGGCTGAAGGGCGTACTGGCCATCGACTATGTGGTGCCGGATTATTACGCGCTGCGGCCGAAGAAGTGCATGGGCGGCTGGGGCCGGCAGTTCTTCAATATTTCGCCCGCCGGCAAGGTCCTGCCCTGCCATGCCGCCGAAAGCATCACCGGGCTCGAATTTGAATCGGTGCGCTCCAATCATTCTATCGCCTGGATCTGGCAAAACTCCGAAGCCTTCAATCGCTATCGCGGCACCGGCTGGATGCCCGAGCCCTGTCGAAGCTGCGAGTTCAAGGAAATCGATTTCGGCGGCTGTCGCTGCCAAGCGTTCGCACTGACCGGCGACGCCGGCAATACCGATCCGGCCTGCACGCTGTCGCCGCTGCACGAGCAGATTTTCAAAATGGCGGAGGCGGAAGCCGCCGGCAACAACAACCGCTTCATCTATCGCAACTTCGCAGGCGGCACGCCGGAGACGGACGGCGACCATGGCGCCTGACGCCGACGCGGCAAAATCCATCGCCACCCCAACCGATCCATTCGCACCGGAATTGCTCCCGGTCGGCGATGGCCACGAGATCTATGTCGAGAGCGTCGGCCGCGTCGGCGGCATCGCCGCGGTCTATCTGCATGGCGGCCCCGGCAGCGGCTGCCAGCCCGATCACCGGCGCCTGTTCGACCCCGAGCGCTTCCACGCCGTGCTGTTCGACCAGCGCGGCGCCGGCCGCAGCCGCCCCAAGGGGCACCGCGAACACAATACGCTGCCGCATCTGATCGCGGATATGGAAGTCATCCGCGAGAGGTTCGGCTTCACCCGCTGGATGGTGGTCGGCGGTTCCTGGGGCGCGACGCTGGCGCTGGCTTATGCGCAGGCCCATCCCGAGCGCGTCAGCGGCATCGTCCTGCGCGCGACATTTCTCGGCACGCGAGCCGAACTCGAAAGCGCGTTCCTGAAAGTGCTTCCGCTGCTTTATCCCGGCCTCAGTGAGGATTTCCTCGCAGCGCTGCCCGAGGCAGAACGCGAGCAACCGCTCGATGCCTATTTCCGCCGCATCCTCGATGCCGATCCCGCGGTGCATATTCCGGCCGCCCGCGCCTGGGGCGAGACCGAACGCATCCTGTCGGAGCACGCGCCCAATCGTGTCCGGCTTGAGCGCGCAACGCTGAATTCGTCGCGCTCCCTGCCCTCGACGCCGTTCATGGAGGCGCATTATTTTGCCAATGACTGCTTCATGGGACCGGACCAGTTGATGGCCGAGGCCGGCAAGCTCGAAGGCATCCCCGGCATTATCGTGCAGGGTCGCTATGACCTGCTGTGCCCACCGGCGACATCGCACGCGCTGGCGTCGCGATGGCGACAGGCCGAGGTTCGCGTCGTCGAGAGCGCCGGCCATTCGCTATACGATCCCGGCATTCGCGATGCCGTAATGAGGGCGATCGCAGACCTCGCTTCCAAGATCAACCAATAAAGGATCAAAAAAATGCCGATCGCCGGAAAAGGAATGCTGCTGACCTCGATGGACATCGATCCGTCGCATGAGGCCGAATTCAACCGGTGGTACGATCGCGAGCATCTCGAAGAGCGCGTCGCGATCGACGGCTTCCTCGAGGCGCGGCGTTACATCGCGCAAGACGGCAAGCCGAAATATCTCAGCCTTTATTCGACAGCGACCTTCGAGGCGCTCGACAGCCCTGCCTACCGTAAGGCGCTGGCCAACCAGACCGACTGGTCGAAGGCGAATATCGGTCGCTTCAAGAATATGATCCGCGCGGTCGCCCGCATCACCATCAGCCGCGGAATAGGCCGCGGCGCAGCGCTTGGCATTATTCGACTGCGTCCGCAGGCCGGCCACGAGGACGCGCTACGCAGCGCGTTGCGGGATCGGCTCGACCCGCGAGATTGCGATGCGATCATCTCCATGCATCTGATGGAAAGCGATGCCCGGCTTTCAAAACCGTTGACCGACAACCCGTCAGCGTCCGCCCCTGGCGCCGGCGACTGGTTCGTGCTGATCGATGCAACCGATGTCGGCTCGGCCGCAGCCATCATGGCGTCGCGCTTCGGCGCCGGTGCCGCGCTCACAGCCGCCGTCATTTCATCGGGCGTCTACCGCCTAATGTGGGACCTCGCGAAAAGCGATATCTCACCAGTCTGAATGCGACATGAATGCAGCCCATGCTGCACTGCCGCGAAAATACATGATACCAGCAACTGCATGCGTTTGACGGCTGTGAAAGCTGGAGATCATGCACAAATTGCCTTTGTGCATCTGGAATGGCTCTAATAAGATAAACCAATAAAGCCATTTGCAAACAAGAACGCCGCGTGAGCGTTCGCTCTAAAAATAAAGGCTGCGCCGTTCTTCGAACCCGCGCGGACAAGGTAGGAATGAAACCGACTGACATCTCGGCACCGGACTACTTTCATAAAGTAGTCGACTGCCAATGGGCTTGCCCCGCGCACACCCCTGTCCCGGAATACATTCGCTTGATCGCAGAGGGTCGTTACAGCGACGCCTATATGATCAACTGGAAGTCGAACGTGTTCCCGGGAATTCTGGGGCGCACCTGCGACCGGCCCTGCGAGCCCGCATGCCGCCGCGGTCGCGTCGAGGAGACCCCGGTCGCGATCTGCCGGCTCAAGCGTGTTGCTGCCGACTTCAAGAACGATGTCAAACATCGGATGCCGCGGCCGGTGCCGAGCAACGGCAGGCGTGTTGCGATCGTCGGCGGCGGTCCCGCCTCGCTGACCGTGGCCCGTGATCTCGCGCCGCTCGGCTATCACTGCACCGTATTTGACTCCGACCCCAAGGCGGGCGGCATGATGCGGACGCAGATCCCGAAATTTCGCCTGCCGGATTCGGTGATCGATGAGGAAACCGACTACATCCTCGATCTCGGCATCGAGTTCAAAGGCGGCCAGCGCATCGACAGCCTGAAGCAACTGCTTGGCCAGGACTACGACGCGATCTTTGTCGGCTCCGGCGCGCCGCGTGGCCGCGAGCTCGATATTCCCGGTCGCAAGGAAGCCGCCGCCAACGTTCACATCGGCATCGACTGGCTCTCGAGCGTGTCGTTCGGCCACACCGACAAGATCGGCAAGCGCGTGATCGTGCTCGGCGGCGGCAATACCGCGATGGACTGCTGCCGCACCGCGCGCCGCCTCGGCGGCGAGGATGTCAAAGTGATCGTGCGGTCCGGCTTCGAGGAGATGAAGGCCTCGCCCTGGGAGAAGGAAGACGCCATTCATGAGGACATTCCGATCCTCAATTTCATGGTGCCGACCGCGTTCGTCCACGACAATGGCAAGCTCACCGGCGTCACCTTCCAGAAGGTGAAAGCCGAGTACGACGCCAACGGCCGGCGCAGCCTGGTGCCTTCGGGCGAGCCGGATCAGACGATTGCCTGCGACGACGTGCTGGTCGCGGTCGGCCAGGAAAACGCGTTTCCCTGGATCGAGCGCGACTGCGGCGTCGAATTCGACAAATGGGACATGCCCAAGGTCGATCCCAAGACCATGGGGTCGACCAATCCGAAGGTGTTCTTCGGCGGCGACGCCGCGTTTGGCCCCAAGAACATCATCTGGGCGGTAGCGCACGGACATGATGCCGCGCTCTCGATCCACAAGCTGCTTTCCGGCGAGGACATCCAGGAACGGCCGCTGCCCGAGGTGCAGATCTCGTCGCAGAAAATGGGCATCCACGAATGGAGCTACGACAACGACGTCTCCACTGAAAAACGCTTCAAGGTGCCGCACCGCGACAAGGTGATCGCGCTCAAGGACATCCGCGCGGAGGTCGAGCTCGGCTATGACGTCAAGCTCGCGCTCGGCGAGGCCCAGCGCTGCCTGAACTGCGATATCCAGACGGTATTCAGCGCGCCCTTGTGCATCGAGTGCGACGCCTGCGTCGATATCTGCCCGATGGATTGCATCACCTTTACGCAGAACGGCGAGGAGGCCGATCTGCGTCAGCGCCTGAAGGCGCCCTCTCCGCATCCCGACCAGGCGCTCTACGTCGCCGACGGCCTCAAGACCGGACGCGTAATGATCAAGGACGAGGACGTCTGCCTGCATTGCGGCCTGTGCGCCGAGCGCTGTCCGACCGGCGCCTGGGACATGCAGAAATACCTTATCGATATGACTCACGCAGGATCATCATGTCCGTCCAAAGCCCGATCAGCAGCGTAAACGACTTCGTCGTCCGCTTCGCCAACGTCAACGGCTCGGGTTCGGCGAGCGCCAACGAACTGTTCGCCCGTTCGATCCTGCGCCACGGCGTGCCGGTATCGCCGCGCAATGTATTCCCGTCCAACATCCAGGGCCTGCCGACCTGGTACGAGGTACGGGTGACCGAGGACAGCCATCTCGGCGCGCGCGGCGGCGTCGACATGATGGTGGCGATGAACCCGCAGACCTGGGACAAGGACCTCGCATCGATCGAGCCCGGCGGCTATCTGTTCTACGACTCGACCAAGCCGATGCCGACGTCGAAATTCCGCAGCGATATCTCCGTGATCGGCGTGCCGCTGACCGCGATCACCAATTCGACCTATACAGATCCACGCCAGCGCCAGCTGTTCAAGAACATCATCTATCTCGGCGCGCTGTGTGCCCTGCTCGACATGGACCCGAAGCTGGTCGAGCAACTGATCGGCGAGCAATACAAGGACAAGGAAAAGCTGTTGTCGTCGAACGTTCACGCGCTGCATCTCGGCCGTGACTGGGCGCTGCAGAACCTCAAATGCCCGATCGGCCTGCGGATCAAGAAATCCGACAAGGTCGGTGACCGCATCTTCCTGGAAGGCAACAGCGCCGCCGCGCTTGGCGCGGTCTATGGCGGCGCCACCGTCTGCGCGTGGTATCCGATCACGCCGTCGTCGTCACTGGCCGATGCCTTCACCAGCCATTGCAAGAAACTGCGTCACGATCCCGAAACCGGCAAGGCGCAATACGCCATCGTGCAGGGCGAGGACGAACTGGCCTCGATCGGCATCGTAATCGGGGCGTCGTGGAACGGCGCGCGTGCCTTCACCGCCACCTCGGGCCCCGGCATCTCACTGATGCAGGAGTTCATCGGCCTGTCTTATTTCGCCGAAATTCCGGCCGTGATCATGAACGTGCAGCGCGCCGGTCCATCGACCGGCATGCCGACGCGGACCCAGCAATGCGATATCATCGCCTGTGCCTATGCCTCGCATGGCGATACCAAGCATGTGCTGCTGTTCCCGGAAGACCCGGCGGAAGCGTTCGAATTTGCGGCCCAGTCATTCGATCTCGCCGAACGCCTGCAGACCGTGATCTTCCTAATGCTCGATCTCGATATCGGCATGAACCACCGGCTGTGCCGCCCGCTGAAGTGGGACGACGCCAGGCAATACGACCGCGGCAAGGTGATGACATCCGAGATGCTGGAGCAAGGCCGCGACTTCGGCCGCTACCTCGACGTCGATGGCGACGGCATTCCGTATCGCACCTATCCCGGCACCCACCCGACCAAAGGCTCGTTCTTCACCCGCGGCACCTCGCGCGACCGCTACGCGCGCTACTCGGAAGAAGGCTCGGTCTATGCCGATAACATGCAGCGGCTGATGCGCAAGTTCGAAACCGCGCAGGACATGGTGCCGCGACCGCTGCAGGCCAATGCCGCCCGGCCCACCAAATACGGCGTGATCTATTTCGGTTCGACGTCGCCGGCCATGGATGAGGCGATCAAGCTGCTCGACGCCCGCGGGCATGAACTCGACCGGCTTCGCATCCGCGCCTTCCCGTTCCATTCCAGCGTGGCGAGCTTCGTCGCCGACCACGATTTCGTTTACGTGGTCGAGCAGAACCGCGATGCGCAGCTTCGTTCGCTGATCGTCAACGAAAACGGGATCGATCCGGTCCGGCTGGTTCCGATCCTGCATTACGACGGCACGCCGATCACCGCGCGCTTCATCGCCGACGCGATCGGCGATCACCAAGACCAGCTCAAAGTGACTTCGCGCCGCAAGGTGAAATCATGACCTATATCGCCAAGCCGAAATTCCAGCATCCGGGCCTGCCGAAGAACGATCTCGGCTATACCCACCGGGACTACGAGGGCAAGATTTCGACGCTGTGTGCCGGCTGCGGCCATGACTCGATCACGGCGTCGATCATCGAGGCCTGTTACGAATTGTCGATCGAACCGCACCGGGTGGCCAAGATCTCCGGCATCGGCTGCTCGTCGAAAACGCCGGATTATTTCCTCGGCAACTCGCACGGCTTCAACTCGGTCCACGGCCGCATGCCTTCGGTGCTGACCGGCGCCAACCTCGCCAACCGCGACCTGATCTATCTCGGCGTCTCCGGCGACGGCGACTCCGCGTCGATCGGCTTCGGCCAGTTCGCGCATTCGATCCGGCGCGGCGTCAACATGACCTATATTGTCGAAAACAACGGTGTCTACGGCCTCACCAAGGGCCAGTTTTCGGCCACCGCCGACCGCGGCTCGAAGTCCAAGAAAGGCGTCACCAACAGCGACAACGCCATCGACATGGTGGCGATTGCGCTTCAGCTCGGCGCAAGTTTCGTGGCGCGCAGCTTCTCCGGCGACAAGACCCAACTGGTGCCGCTGATCGCCGCTGCGATCCAGCACCAGGGCGCGGCCTTCATCGATGTGGTCAGCCCCTGCGTCGCCTTCAACAACCACGCCGGCTCGACCAAGAGCTTCGATTACGTTCGCGAGCACAATGATGCGGTGAACCGCCTCGACGTCATCACCGGGCGTGATCCGATCACGATCGACTATGCGCCGGGATCGGTGACGGTCGTCGAGCAGCACGACGGCACCAAACTGGCGCTGCGCAAGCTCGATGCGGACTACGATCCGCATGACCGCCTGGGGGCGATGACGTTCCTGCAAAAACACGCGGCCAAGGGCCAGATCGTCACCGGGCTGCTTTACGTCGATCCGGACGCGGAGGACCTCCACGCCCATCTCAACACGGTTGACACGCCGCTCAACCAGCTCGGCGAGAAAACCCTGTGCCCGGGTTCCGCAACGCTGGAGAAGATCAACGCCAGCTTGCGCTAGGGCACACCGCTGATTACCCGGGCAGCCGGCCCTTTACCGCGTTCGCCCATGCCGCACCGGTGACAGCGCCACTACCGTCTTCCTTCAGGCGGGCGCGTACGCGCGCTTTGAGCTTGTTGACATCATCCGGTGACATCGAGGCAAGAAACGGAACGACCATCCCGCCCTTCGTGGACGCTTCCCAGTAGTCATCGAAACTCGCAAATTTTCGCTGCACGTCGATCCTTCGCGTTTCGACATCAACCAGACCGGCGTCCGTCCAAAGCTTCTGCAGCGCCTCCATCTTGGACGCCTCGGGGCTCGGCGGGCTAACCGACGGAAACCCGATCGCCTCCACCTCGGCCAGGATCGGATACGACGGAGATCCACCGGTCAGGAAGTCCCAGGCATATGCCGCCACCTCCCCGCCGGGAGCAACCACGCGCACCATCTCGGCAACGCCCTTGGCCGGATCGGGCACGAAGAAAATCACCAGCGCCATGGTGGCGACGTCGAACTTCGCCGCCGGAAACGGCAGCGCCATCGCATCGCCCTTCCTGAACTCCGCCATCTGTGTGCCGCTGCGCCCGCGGGCGAAGGCCAATTGTGCGTCCGACGGATCGATCCCCTGAACTTCCGCGGGCGCATGTTTGGCGACAATCAGTTCGGTAAAGGTGGCGCTTCCGCAACCGACGTCGATCCATCGCAGACCGTCACGTGGCGCCAGCCAGTCGAGAAAATCCGCGCCTGCGAGCTTGCTCCATTCGCCAATCCTGCGTTCATAGGCCGCCGCATCATCAAATCGGAATTGTGGTTCGTTCATTGATCTGTCTTTGGTTCGCATGGATTGCGGCCTGATCACGCGCCGCTGCGACCGACAGAATTCGGAAAATCATTGGAGAAAACAAAACACATATCCGAGATGGCCGGACACACGGACCCGCCCACAGGCCCATGTGTCGCGGCCAATGATGGTCGCGATGTGTAACAGTTAAAATGCGTGAGAGGCCAATGGCGCGCCGCGACGGCGCGGACGCTATTTGACCGTGATGGTGATCTTCTGCGAAATTACCGGTGGGTTGAACGGATAATGATTGGCGTCGCCGAGCACCAGCTGCAGCGTATGCTTGCCCGGTGGAAGCTCGACCCGCGCCTCGGTTTGACCCGCGCCGAAATGCAGATGCGACTTGTCTTGCGGGATCGGCTCCTTGGGATTGATCGGGTCGTTCACGTCGATGAGCAAATGGTGATGGCCGGCGTTCTGGTAATCATCCCCGGCGTGGGTCACGCCCATGTTACGCAGCCCAAAACGGGCCCAGAACCCGCCTTTGATCACCGCGCCGTTCTGCGGCCAGACGAAATACAGGACGGCATCCTTGCCCGCGGGCTTTCCCTGCGCGTGGGCCGCGCTCGAACATAGCAGCAGCGCCACCGGCATTATCATCAGGCGAGCGATCTTCATGTAACACACTCCTTCGGGGGACTTTGGACTTCGATCCAGCCTCGCTGAATTAGGACACACCGCTTCTCATTCCGTTCGGGCATGATCTTTTCGAAAGCCGGTTTCGACGGTTCGAAATCATGCCTTAAGGCGATAGAGCGATCCGGAATCCATGGGTCGGATATCGAACGTGGGTATCGTAACTGTCGCGATTGGCGGGTCGCACATAACGTGAGTCATTCTTCCAGGAGCCGGACCGAAGAACGTGAGAGGTGCAATCTCCACTGACCCACGCCGAACCATCCGCCGGAGCGCCCTGGTAATTCTTGTGGTAGCAATCCTCGACCCACTGATCGACACTGCCGCCCATGTCGTAGAGCCCGAACGGATTGGCTTTGAAACTGCCCACCTTGACCGGCTGCTCGGCGGCGGCGGTATCGGTGCAGTCTTTGCAGTTGGCCATGCCGGACTGCAGCTGTTCACCCCACCAATACTTGGTCTGCGTTCCTCCGCGCGCAGCATATTCCCATTCGGCTTCGGTCGGCAGCCGGTAAGGCTTGCGGGTGACATTCGCGAGCCACGCGACGTATTGCTTGGCATCGCTCCAGCTCACATTGGAGATCGGCGCATCCTCGGCTTTTCCGGTTGCCACGAACCCGCATGCCTTTGCCGCGGCGCATTCATTCCATTCCCGCACCGTAACTGGATATTTGCTGATCGCGAACGGCTTGACTGTGACCTGATGGATCGGCTTTTCCGTCACATCGTCGCCGCCCATCGCAAAGCTGCCGCCTGTGAGCGTGGTCATTTCGGGCTCGCGGGCCGGCGATGCCGGCGCGGGTAGCGCGCCCTGTTTCGCGGCCGGCGCCGGCTGGGACTGCGGCGCGGCCTGTTTGACGGCGGGCGCAGGCTGCGCGGGCGCCTTCGACGAGTCGGCGGGAGTCGCAACGGGGGCCGATGCCTGTTCGCCGACCCGGCCGCGCGGTTGCAGCAGCAGGTACCAGAGCACACCGCCGGCAATGATCAGCAGCGTGAGGCTCAGCAGGAAGATCAGGACGTTCTCGCGGCGCTTTCGGGTCTTGCTGAAGGAAGCAGCATCCGGCAGCACACGATAGACCCTCACGGGATCCGTGATGTTCTTGACCTTGCGGTCTCCGAGCGACTCGTAACCGCACACCAGCTTATGTTTGATCTGCTCGTAGATACCGCCGGAGATGTAAACTTGGCCGGGGTCGGCAATCCCTTCGAGACGCGAAGCGATATTGACGCCGTCGCCGTAAACATCGTCGGTCTCGATGATGACGTCGCCGAGGTTTACGCCGATCCGATACTCGATCCAGTAGTGCTTCGGCAGCGACGCGTTACGACCGACCAGATTTTGCTGAATGACAATGCTGCAGCGGACAGCTTCAACGGGGCTGTCGAAAATCGCAATGAAACCATCGCCAGTGGTTTTGACCAGCCGTCCATGGTGTTCGGTAATGCTGGGCTCGATGAGATCGCGCTCGATCCGCTTGACGCGGTTGTGCGTTCCTTCTTCGTCCAGCTGCATCAGGCGACTGTAGCCCGCGATATCGCCCGCTACGATCGCGGCAAGGCGGCGCGGTGCTGTAGTGTTGTCCGGCGGCTGCTCGCCATGCCTGCTCGACTTGAAGTCGCGAATTTCACCCATGGCCTGGGTCTCCACAAACTGCAAACGGCGGTAAGAACGGCTGCCCCCAGAACCCGACCTTCGCTGCCGACAAGCTACCATATCGCCAAGTTGGAACAAGCACCGCGTCAGGACGCCGCATCACCATCTCTAGGTTGAATTCGGATGAATGGATGTAACGAAGCATATCGATTGCAGATACGTCGCCGGATTGAAAAAGGTTCAGCGTCCACGCATCAAAGCTCCACGGAACCTGGCGACGATTGACCAGCAAATAAGGCGGGATCGAAAGAGCAACAAATACAACCGGTAGAGGGTGTGCCCCGGGCAACCGACCTGCACCAATCACAAAATCGCGACGGGTTGCAGCCGGTTTGCGCTAGGGCACAGAGTTGTGTCTGGAGGCCTTTGCCGCGCTGAGCTTTCGGCCGTGGTCGGCGATCACTTCATCAACTCGTTTCAGATCGTTGACCGCGCCAGCGCACGGCTCTCTGCGCAGCACCGGCCCCGCCAGGCGGTTCGATAACTTCCGCGCGACCGCAGCCGTGCATTGGGTCTGGCTATGGGAGCTTGGCCGAAAACTCCAACCGCGGCACCAGTATGAGTGCTCTACGCAGCGGGCTCGTTCGGTGTAGGCGCGCACCACCCATGCGAACGAAATGAAGCAAGCTTCCGCGTCGGCAGTGCTCACCCGACCGCGTGTAGCCGCTGGGCTTCATGACATGCCGCGCAATCGCCGAGCTTCGTCAAATGCCATGCGCATCGTCGTTTCAAAAAGACGGCGCGGCGGTACCGTGTGTCGGCTTGATTGCCGCTCACACCTCTTCGTTCTATCATATTTTATTGAATTCGACGACTGTCCTGGACTGGCGCCCGGCGCGGTGGGCGATCCCCGGTTTGTCGCCAAAAACGTCGGCCACGGATGCTTTCAGGTCCGCTCCACCGCGGTCAAAATTTGCGCCGGGCGCGCCGCCAAACGGCCAATTTCAGGGATCGTTATGCGGCGGATCGCGTTATGCTGTGGCGGATACGCAGGCCCCTTCGAGCTCCGCCTTTACACACGTTGTTGACAAACTTCGTCTACGCCAGAACAATTTCGCGAAGCCGCCAATCGGCCAACCCGGACAGAAGCAGGCATCATGAATCCCGTAAAATCACTCGAAACTCACGGTCAGGCGGTCTGGCTGGATTTCCTGGCCCGTGGCTTCGTCGCCAAGGGCGACCTGAAAAAGCTGATCGACACCGACGGCGTCAAAGGCGTCACGTCAAACCCGTCGATTTTCGAGAAGGCAATCGGCAGCTCGGACGAATATGACAAACCGATCGGCCAGGCGCTGAAGCGCGGCGATCGGCCGGTCGCCGAATTGTTCGAGCACCTCGCCATCGAGGATATCCAGCATGCGGCCGATGTGTTGCGCCCGGTCTACGATCATCTCGGCGGACATGACGGCTTTGTCAGCCTGGAGGTGTCGCCCTATCTGGCGATGGACACCAAAGCTACGGTCGCGGAGGCTGAGCGGCTCTGGAAAGAGGTCGATCGCAAAAATCTGATGGTCAAGGTGCCGGCAACGGCGCCGGGCCTGCCGGCGATCCAGCAGCTGATCGGCGAAGGCATCAGCATCAACATCACGCTGTTGTTTTCGCAGAAAGTCTATGTCCAGGTCGCCGAGGCCTATCTGGCCGGTCTGGAAAAATACATCGCCAAAGGCGGCGATCCTTCCCATATCGCGAGCGTTGCCAGCTTCTTCGTCAGCCGCATCGATAGCGCGGTCGACAAGCAGCTCGATGAAAAGATCGCACAGGCAAACGACCCGACCGAAAAGGAACGGCTGGCGGCGCTGAAAGGAAAGATCGCGATCGCCAACGCCAAGCTCGCCTATCAGGATTACAAGCGGCTGTTCTCCGGCGCGCGCTGGGACAAGCTCGCGGCCAAGGGCGCCAAGCCGCAACGGCTGCTTTGGGCCTCGACCGGCACAAAGAACAAGGACTATAGCGATGTGCTCTACGTCGAGGAATTGATCGGTCCGAATACGGTCAACACGGTCCCTCCCGCGACGCTCGACGCATTCCGCGACCACGGCAAGCCACGCAACAGCCTCGAGGAAAATATCGGCGAAGCCAGGGACATCCTCGCCGAGCTGGAGAAATCCGGCATTTCGCTCGACGCGATCACGGCCGAGCTGGTCAAGGACGGCGTCAAGCAATTCGCCGACGCCGCCGACAAGCTGTACGGCGCGGTCGCCCACAAGCGCGCCGCCGTGCTCGGCGCCGGTATCGACGGACAAACGCTGGCGCTCGGCTCAAGCCTTGGCAAGGCTGTCGAACGCAGCACCGAGGATTGGCGCGCGTCGGCCAAAATACGACGCCTCTGGAATCACGACAAATCGGTCTGGACCGGCAGCGATGAAGACAAGTGGCTGGGCTGGCTGACCAGCGTCGCCGCAGCCGATATCGCCGACTATGAGGACTTCGCGCACCGCGTGAAGGGACAACGCTTCACCGATGCGGTTGTGCTCGGCATGGGTGGATCGAGCCTCGGACCGGAAGTCTTGGCCGAAACCTTCCACAAGCAGCCGGGCTATCCGAAATTGCATGTGCTGGATTCGACGGACCCTGCGCAGATCCGCACGCTGCAGGCCTCGATCGATCTCGCCGACACGCTGTTTATCGTCTCCAGCAAATCCGGCAGCACCACCGAACCCAACGTGATGAAGGACTATTTCTTCGAGCGCGTGTCCGAGACGATCGGCGCGGATAAGGCCGGCCACCGCTTTATCGCGGTGACCGATCCCGGCTCGTCGCTGCAGAAGGTTGCGGCCAAGCAGGGCTTCGCTCGAACCTTCTATGGCGACCGCACCATCGGCGGCCGCTATTCCGTGCTGTCGCCGTTCGGGCTGGTGCCGGCGGCCGCTGCCGGCATCGACGTGCGTACCCTACTCGGTCATGCGTTGGCGATGGTCCGCTCCTGCGGGCCGGATGTGCCGCCGCATGAAAATCCGGGCGTGCAACTCGGCCTCGCGATGGGCCTTGCCGGCCTCGAAGGCCGCGACAAGGTGACCATTCTGTCGTCGCCAAAAATCGCCGATTTCGGCGCCTGGGCCGAGCAGCTGATCGCCGAATCCACCGGCAAGGACGGCAAGGGCCTGATCCCGATCGACGGCGAAACGCTGGGCGAGGTGGCGTTCTACGGCAACGACCGCTTCTTCATCGACATCCGCACCGAAGGCGAAGACGACGCCGCGCATGATGCCAAGCTGGCTGCGCTGGAAAAGGCCGGACATCCCGTGGTCCGCATCGTCATGCAATCGATCGAGCATCTCGGCCAGGAATTCTTCCGCTTCGAAATGGCGGTCGCGGTTGCAGGCTCGGTGCTTGGCATCAACCCGTTCAATCAGCCCGACGTTGAAGCGGCGAAGATCAAGACCCACGAATTGACGGCGGCCTATGAGAAGAGCGGAACGCTGCCCAAGGAACAGCCGGTGATCTCGACCGACCAGATCGATATCTACACAGACGACAGGAATGCCGCTGATCTGCGCAAGGCGGGTGCGGACGGCGATCTCAGCTCCTGGATGAAGGCCCATCTCGGGCGCGCCGGGACCGACGATTATGTCGCGCTACTCGCCTATATCGAACGCAACGCCGCGCACATCGACAATTTGCAGCACATGCGCCTGGCGGTGCGCGACAAGCGCCGTGTCGCGACCTGCGCCGAATTCGGGCCGCGCTTCCAGCATTCCACCGGACAGGCCTATAAGGGTGGACCCAACAGCGGGGTATTCTTGCAGATCACCGCCGACGACGACAAGGACCTCGCGGTGCCCGGCGGCAAGGCCAGTTTTGGCGTTATCAAAGCGGCGCAGGCCCGCGGCGATTTCGGCGTGCTGATCGAGCGCGGCCGCCGTGCGATGCGCGTGCACCTCAAAGGCAATCTCGCATCGGGACTGGAGACGCTCGGTGACGCGATCACCAAAGCGCTGAACTAGAGTTATCGGCTGAACCAGGGTTACTGGATGAGTGACACAACAGACAGCGCGAGTGCTGTCACCTCTCCCATCGAAGCCGGATATACCCGGCTCCGACCAGTTCAGGTGCCCAACTCGGTTAAAGCCGGGTTGGGTGAGAGAGAACGTACGCCTTCCGCACGCAAACTTCACCCCGCATCCTAGGAAATTGAAAATGCAGCTCGGCATGATCGGTCTCGGCCGGATGGGCGGCAATATCGTCCGTCGGCTGATGAAGCACGGACATACGACGGTCGTTTACGACAAGGATCCGAAAGCCGTCGCGGCGCTCGGGGCGGACGGCGCCGTCGGCACCGCGGCGCTGGAAGACTTCGTCAATAAGCTTGAGAAGCCACGAACCGCGTGGGTGATGCTGCCGGCAGGCAAGATCACTGAAACGACCATCGAGGCATTGTCGAAGCTGATGGAGCCGGGCGATGTCATCATCGATGGCGGCAACACCTTCTGGCAGGATGACGTACGCCGGGGCAAGGCGCTAAAGACGCGCGGCATCCACTATGTCGACGTCGGCACGTCCGGCGGCATCTGGGGGATCGATCGCGGCTACTGCATGATGATCGGCGGCGACAAGGCGGTGGTCGACCGTCTCGATCCGATCTTCGCGACACTGGCGCCGGGTATCGGCGATATCGAGCGCACCAAAGGGCGCGAGGGTCGTGATCCCAGGATCGAGCAGGGCTATATCCACGCCGGGCCGGTCGGCGCCGGACATTTCGTCAAAATGGTTCACAACGGGATCGAATACGGCCTGATGCAGGCCTACGCTGAGGGATTCGATATCCTGAAGAATGCCAATATCGACGCGCTGCCGGAGGCGCATCGTTTCGATCTCGATATCGCGGACATCGCCGAGGTCTGGCGACGCGGCAGCGTGATCCCGTCATGGCTGCTCGATCTCACCTCCTCCGCACTCGCCGAGAACGATACCCTGGATGAATATTCGGGCTTCGTGGAAGATTCCGGCGAGGGCCGCTGGACGGTCAACGCTGCGATCGACGAAGCCGTGCCTGCGGAGGTGTTGACCGCCGCACTCTACGCTCGCTTCCGCTCGCGCAAGCAGCATACGTTTGCGGAAAAAATCCTCTCCGCAATGCGCGCCGGTTTCGGTGGCCATAAGGAGCCGAAACCCAGCGCGCCCACCAAGCCGAAGGCGTGAACCGATGGTGACTCTTAAGACAGCTCAACAGCAGCCGGATCCCTGCTCCTTTATCATCTTCGGCGTGACCGGGGATCTCGCGCACCGACTGGTGGTGCCTGCCCTCTACAATCTTGCCGCGACCAACCTGCTGCCGGAGAAATTCTGCCTGGTCGGCGTTGCGCGCCAGGCGATGTCAAATGACGAGCTGACGAATAGCCTGATGAAAGGCTTGCGCGAGTTCGCGACGCGCCCGGTGGACGAGGCCATCGCCAAGCGCCTGTTCGAATGCGTAACCTGCGTCGAGGCGGACCCGAGCGATCCGGCGTCCTTCGATAGAATGAGCAAGGACCTCGACCAACTCGAGGCCAAGCGTCAAACCCAGGGCAATCGGCTATTCTATCTGGCCACACCGCCCAGTGCGTTTCAGCCGATCAGCAAAGAGCTTGGCAGGACCGGGATGCTGACCGAGAACGGCGCCTGGCGCAGGCTGATCGTGGAAAAGCCGTTCGGGACCGATCTGGCTTCTGCGAAAGAACTCAATGACGCGTTGCTGAAGCTCGTCGACGAGCACCAGATCTATCGGATCGACCATTACCTCGGCAAGGAAACCGTTCAAAACATCCTGGTGATGCGCTTCGCCAACGGCATGTTCGAGCCGATCTGGAATCGCAATCATATCGATCACATCCAGATCACGGTGGATGAGAAGCTCGGCGTCGGCCACCGCGGCAGCTTCTACGACGCGACCGGCGCGTTGCGCGACATGGTGCCGAACCATCTGTTCCAATTGCTGTCGCTGGTCGCGATGGAGCCGCCGGCGAAGTTCGACGCACACTCGGTGCGTTCGGAAAAGGCGGATGTATTGGCCGCGATCCAAACCCAGAGCGAGGCCGATGCCCTGCACAATTCGGTGCGCGGCCAGTATGTCAGCGGCAGGGTCGGCGACACCGAGATCGAGGATTATCGCAAAACCGATGACGTCGAGCCGGATAGCAACACGGAAACCTATGCCGCGCTGAAGCTGACCATCGACAATTGGCGCTGGGCCGGGGTTCCCTTTTATCTGCGCACCGGCAAGGCGCTGGGCGTCAAGCGAACCGAAATCGCGATCAAGTTCAAGCAGGCGCCCTTTGCGATGTTTCGCGACACGCCGGTGGATCGACTGTCGCAGAACTATCTCGTGATCTCGACCGAGCCGACCGAAGGCATCACGCTGCAGTTCAATACCAAGGTGCCGGGACCAACCATCAACATCGACGGCGTCGAGATGAAGTTTCGCTACAAGGATTATTTCAAGGCGGAGCCCTCGACCGGCTACGAGACCCTGATCTATGATTGCATGATCGGTGATAACATCCTGTTCCAGCGCGCCGACAGCGTCGAAGCCGGCTGGACTGCGGTGCAACCGTTCCTCGATGCCTGGAAGAAGGCGGCCGGCAAAGGGCTCAAGACCTATCGGGCCGGCAGCGAAGGGCCAGAGGAAGCGGAGGCGCTAATGGCCCGTGACGGCCGAAGCTGGCGGCAGCTTGGTTGAAAACATGGCGACCTCGAAGCAACAGCGCCAAGTGGTTACACTGCCTGATCCGGCGGCGCTGGCCGAGGCCGCCGCCGATCGCGTCGTCGCCAGGATCAAGGCCAATCCCGGTCGCGTGGCGATTTGCCTATCCGGTGGATCGAGCCCGAAGCAATTGTTTCAGTTGCTTGCGACCGAGGCTTATCGTGGCCGTATCCCGTGGGACCGCGTGCATTGGTTCATCGGCGACGAGCGTTTCGTGCCGGCTAATAGTCCCCTCAACAACATGAACATGGCCCGGGAGGCTTTTCTGGATCGCTGCGCGCCGCCGGCCAATATTCATCCGATTGTAACCGAGGGGACCGATCCCGAGGAAGCCGCGCGCCGCTACGAGCGCGAGCTGAAAACGTTTTATGGCGCCAACGAACTGGATCCGGCCAGGCCGCTGTTCGATCTCGTGTTGCTGGGGGTCGGGCCCGACGGCCATACCGCCTCGCTGTTTCCAGGTTACCCCGCCATCGCGGAGACTGCGCGTTGGGTGGTCGAAGTTCCCAAGGCGCATGTCGAGCCATTCGTGCCGCGGGTCACACTGACCTTGCCGGCGCTCGGCTCCTGCCGTGAAATGCTGTTCGAGGCCAGCGGCGCGGGCAAGCGTGCGATCCTGACGCGGGTGCTGGCTGGCGAGGACCTGCCGGCGAACCGCGCACGTTCCGAGGGCGAGACCGTCTGGCTGTTGGATCAGGCGGCGCTTCCGGAGAACTTTCGTGAGCAATGACGCCGGCACGACCCCATGTGCGCTGATCGTGATGGGCGTATCCGGATCGGGCAAAAGCACCATTGCGGATAAATTGGCCGAGCGGCTCGGCTGGCGCTACGAGGATGGCGACAAATTCCATCCCGCAAGCAACGTTGCCAAGATGAAGGCCGGCCACCCCCTCACCGATAAGGACCGCTGGCCCTGGCTGCGGGCGATCGCCGACGAAATCGACCGGGCCTGCAAGGTAGGAGAGCGTGTCGTGATTGCCTGCTCGGCGCTGAAACGCGCCTATCGCGATGTTCTCGTGCATGGGCGGTCCGACGTCCGGATCGTCTTTCTTAAGGGCGCTCAGTCGTTGATCGCGGCCCGGCTCGCTCAACGAAAGGGCCATTTCATGCCGGCGGGTCTTCTCGAGAGCCAGTTCGCGACGCTCGAACCGCCGGCCGATAGCGAAAACCCGGTGACGGTTTCGATCGATGCCTCGGTCGAGACCATTGTCGATAACATCGTCCATCAGTTGGGAATGCCCCCGACTGGCAACGGCACTGCCCGCAGGAATAACCCATGACCCGCATCGCCCTCGTTGTCTCCGATGTCGACGGCACGCTGTTGACCAAGGATAAAATCCTGACCGAAGGTGCCCAGCGCGCGGTGCGGCGACTGGAACAAAGCGGCGTCGGCTTCACCATCGTTTCCAGCCGCCCGACGATCGGCATGCGGTTCCTGATCGAACCGCTCCAGATCAACTTGCCGGTTGGCACCTTCAACGGCAGTTCGATTGTCGACGCGCAATTGAACCCGATCGAACAGCACCTGATCCCGGCCTCGGTGGCGCAACGCTGCCTGGAAATGTTGAAGGAGTTCGGCGTCGATATCTGGCTGTTCACGCAGGACAAGTGGCTCACGGACAACGCCGATGCCGAATACAACGCATTCGAGAAGCGCACCATCAAGGCCGATCCGGTGATCGTCGAGGATTTCACACCCTATCTGTCGGCGGCCTGCAAGATCGTCGGCTCCAGCGCCGATTTCGCGCACCTGGAGCGCTGCGAAGCCGCGATGCAGACGGCGCTGGGCGCACAGGCGACCGTAGCCCGGTCGCAAAACTACTATCTGGACATCACGCCACCAGGCTACGACAAGGGCACCTTCGTGCAGGCGATGGCGAAGCGCTTGAGTATATCGACCGATTCAATCGCGACGATCGGCGACATGCACAATGATCTCGCGATGTTCCGGACCAGCGGCATGTCGATCGCGATGGGCAATGCAAGCGACGACATCAAGAAGCAGGCGACCAACGTCACGACTTCGAACGCCGATGAAGGTTTTGCCGGGGCAATGGAGCTCATCTTGAAGAACAACGCGGCGGCCAAGTAACATGTACAATGTCGTCCCGGCCTGGCGCGCAATTGCGCGTGAGGCCGGGACGACAGCCGCTCCGACTTGATTCCCTAAAACCCTGATCTCAGCACTTCGACCGCTGCACCGCCGGCTTCTTCGCGTCGCTGAGGTTGTGTGCGGTGTTGATCAGCGCAATATGCGTCAAGGCTTGCGGGAAGTTTCCGGTCTGGCGCCCTTCGCCGGAGTCATACTCCTCCGCCAACAACCCGAGATCGTTGGCAATGGCGACGACGCGGTCGAATATCGCCTGCGCCTTGGCAATCTCGCCGGTCAGCACATAGGCGTCCGCGAGCCAAAGGCTGCAGGCAAGAAACGCGCCTTCGATCGGCTGAATTTCATCCGAGACCTCACGGGGATCGTGCCGCAGCACAAATCCGTCGCGCATCATGTATTTTTCGATGGCCGCGATCGTGCCGCGAACGCGCGGATCGGAGCCCGGAAGAAAGCCAACCGCCGGCAGCAGCAAAATGCTGGCATCGAGCGGCCGCGACCCGTAGGATTCGACGAACGTATTCTGAGTGCGGTCGAAGCCTTTTTCGCAAACTTCGCGATGGATGGTATCGCGCAGCGCCCGCCACCGCTCCAGCGGCGCCTTGAAGCCGAACTGTTCGGCGCTTTTGATGGCGCGATCAAACCCGACCCATGTCATCACTTTCGACGAAACGTAATGCTTGCCTGCGCCACGCCGTTCCCAGATGCCGTTATCCGGCTGATTCCAGACTTCCGCCAGATGATCCAGCACCGCACATTCAAGCGCCCACGATCCATCGTCGAGCTTCAGTTTCGCGACCCGCGCCTGATGGAAGGCGTCGATCAGTTCGCCATAGACGTCGAGCTGCAATTGGGCGTGCGCGGCATTGCCGACGCGAACCGGCAGCGCGCCTTCATAGCCGGACAGCCAGCCAGCTTCCCATTCCAACAGCCGCCGCTGTCCCATGATGCCGTACATGATCTGCATATTGGCCGGCGCGCCCGCGACCGCACGCAACAACCAATTATGCCAACAGGAAGCTTCTTCGGTGTAGCCGGAGTTCATCAGCGCCAGCAGCGTGAAGGTGGCGTCGCGCAGCCAGCAAAAACGATAGTCCCAGTTCCTGGCGCCGCCGAGCTTTTCCGGCAGCGAGGTGGTCGGTGCCGCGACGATGCCGCCGGTCGGCAAATAGGTCAGCGCTTTCAGCGTGATCAGCGATCGCATCACGAGATCGCGGCAATCACCGTCGTAGCTGCAACGGCTGCTCCATTCGGTCCAAAAATCCTCGGTGTCCTGCAGGGCTTGCGCGGGATCGATGGGCCCCGGAATCGCCAGATGCGACGGCCCGTAGGTCAGCACGAAGGGGATCGTTTCGCCTTCACCGACCTCGAAGTCGGCCACCGTGGTCATGTCCTCGCCGCGCATTTCCACCGGCGTTCGCAGCACGGTCATGTCGGGTCCGCAGATCGCCAATAGCGCACCATCGTCGGTTCGTTTGACCCAGGGAATATCGGCGCCAAACCCGAAGCGGATCACCAGCTGCATCCGCAGCTTGACCCGGCCGCTCACCCCGCGCACCAGTCTGACGATATCGGAGGCCTTGCCACGCGGCGGCATGAAATCGATCAGCGCAACGACCCCATCTGCGGTTTCGAAGCGCGTCTCCAATATCAGCGTATTGCCCCAATAGCGGCGCGCCGTTTTTGTGACATCCTGCGCGGGCGCGATCAGCCACCGGCCCTGTTTGGGTGATCCGAGCAGGGCCGCGAAGCAGGCGTCGGAATCAAACGCAGGCCAGCACAGCCAATCGATCGAACCGTCGCGGCCGACCAGCGCCGCGGTTTCGCAGTCGCCGATCAATCCATAATCTTCAATTTTGCAGGGCAATCATACCCCCGTAGTGACACTTCACGTCGCGGCGCGTGTGCGCTCCTGCATCGCATTCTTTAGCGCGGCCACGTCGATTCCAGTCGCAATCTCAGTGATTGCCAACGGCAGTCGCCGCCGCCAGTTCGGATGTTCATCGACCGTGCCGGGAATATTAGGTTGGTCAACCACGCCCAACAGATCCTCAAGCGATATCGCAAGCAGACGGGACTTGGTCCGCGTCAGATATGCAGCAATAGCATAAATATCGTCGCGTTGGATGGCGTTATGACGCAGGGCCTCCGTCAACATCGTCAATGCATGCCAGCGCGCGTCGTCACTTTCGCCGGGATCAATGCCGAGCGAGCGCTTCAGCTTGAGGTCGTTGAACGATCGCCACCCCGCATAGGTCGAGAGGTCGTGGGTGTTGAAGGTGACGAGGGCATTGGCCGAGTAATGGTCGATACTTTGAAACGCGCCGCGATCGTCGCGCTCAAACATCATCACCAGATACGACCAGATGCCCCAATCTCCGGTGCGCTCGCGAAAACCTTGCGGGACCGTACCCAGGTCTTCACCGATCACCACGCAGCGATGCGCGACACTCTCCAACGCGGTCACCGCCAACAGCGCCTCGAACGGCATCGGCACGTAGACGCCTTCATTGGGGGCAAATCCATGCGGCACCAGATAAAGCCGCTTCAGACCCATCACATGGTCGAGCCGGATCGCGCCGGCATGACGCATCGAGGCTCGAAGCATCTGCCGATACGGCTCGAACGACTTGATGGCGAGCCCGGCGGCGTTGAAACCCGCAAGGCCCCAGTTCTGGCCGACAGTGTTCAACGGATCCGGCGGCGCGCCGACGGACAGATGCCGCGAGATCGCCACCTGCTCGTTCCAAGCGTCGAAACCATCGGATTGTACGCCGACCGCCACGTCGAGATAGAGCCCGACCTTCATGCCGAGCCGTTTCGCAAGGTGCTGGCACGCCTGCAACTGCCGGTCCGCGGTCCATTGCACGAATTCGACAAACTCGATTTCGGAGCTATCGGGACCTCGCCGCAATTCGATGCAGCGGGTCTCGTCAGGCTGGCGCCATTGTTCGGGCCACTCCCACCAGGGCTTGTTGAACTTGTGCCGCAGTACCTCGAAGCAGGCGAACCGCGACAGCAGCGCGCCACGCTCGGCGCGAAATGCGGCGAAATCCTGCTGGCTCGCGCTTTCGGGATCGACCTTGAAGCGGGCAAATGCCGATCGCAACGCTTGCCATTTCAGCTTGGCAACGGCGGCGTAATCGACGACATCGCCCTGTCGCAGCCGCGCGATCTCGTCGCTGTCGGCGGATACGCCCGCCAGTTTCGCGCCATCGATATAGAGCGCATTGAGGAACAGCCGGCTGTTCGGCGAGTAGGGACTGCAGTCGGTTGGGCGATCGTCAAACAAGGCGTGCAACGGATTGAGGCCGACCCCGTCAGCCCCCAATTGCGCGGCAAGCTCGATCAAGCCTTCGAGATCGGTGAAGTCCCCCATCCCCCAGTTACGTGCCGACCGGACGCCATAAAGCTGGACCGCCAACAGCCAACAGCGGTCGAAATCACCGCCGAACGCTTTCGGCGGCGCCACGATCAACGGGACTTCTTCGGTAAATGACGAGGCGTCCGTTAACTGTAGCCGGTAGCTGCCGAGAGGCAGATCCGTCGGCCAAGTAATGGCGCGATCTTCGGTTGCGCCTTCCGCGGTAACCTTAGCGCCCGTAACGATTTTCCAGCGCAGCGGAAACGTGGCAGCCTCGCCCAGTTCGGTCCGCGAGGGCTGACCGGACCGGACCACCACGGGCTGGCTGAGAAACCGCGGCGGCTTCTCGGCCGGCAGGGCATCAAGGATGATCTTCAGCGCCGCGGCATCTGTCACATGCCGGTGACCCTGCCCATCGATAAATTCGGTCTGAATTCCGAGGTCTGCTGCTTTAGTGAATAGGTTCATTCGGCACGCTGTTTGCACGCAACGATTGGGGGACGTCGCGAAATTCCATAATTGCAGGAGGAGGATAGCGGTGTTTAACTCGCTGACCCCGCCCATGTTCCCGGGGAACCAATACTCGGCGAGCGGCTTTGTATACGACTGCGAAGCGTCTCGTTTTCATGCGGCAGAAACGGACGTAGTTTCCATGTCAATGGCATCACCGTGAACAAAATTTCCCAGACGGTCAATCGCGCAGCGGACGGCGCCTTTCATTTTGACGACATCTATCCGCTGATCGATGGCGGCCGCTTTCCGGTTAAGCGTATCGCCGGCAAATCTGTCGACGTCTGGGCGGATATTTACCGTGATGGAACAGACGTGATTGCATGCGCGCTGGTCTGGCGTCGCGAACAGGAATGGGAATGGTGCCGCGCGCCGATGACCTATCACAGCAATGATCGGTGGACCGGGTCATTCATCCCCGACCGCCCTGGACGTTATGTCTTCGCCATCGAAGCCTGGAGCGACCCGTTCGCGACCTGGCGGCGCGATTTTGAATTGAAGCGGAAGGCCGGTTCGGACCTGCCTCTCGATGCCATCGAGGGTGCGGGCCTGTTGACGAAGGCGCAGGTAGGCAGCAACGACGCGGCGGAGGTGATCTTGCGACAATGCGAGGATTTCCTTCAGACCGGCGAGGCCGCCCCGCTCCTGACCGATGAATTGCAGCGGGCGATGGCCGAAAGCCAATTAAGGCCTGACCTGACGCGATCGCCGTTGCTTCCGCTGGTGGTGGACCGGCCGCGAGCGCGCTCCGGAGCCTGGTACACCATGGTGCCGCGCAGCCAAGGCCCTGCTCCCGGCCGGCACGGCACGTTCAAGGATTGTAGCGCGCGCCTGCCGGATGTCGCAGCAATGGGATTCGACGTGGTGCATCTGACGCCCATTCACCCGATCGGCCACACCGATCGCAAAGGCCGCAACGATGCGGCAACCGCCTTTGATGGCGACCCCGGAAATTTCTACGCCATCGGGAGCGTCGAAGGCGGCCACGATGCGGTGCATCCGGAATTGGGTACGCTGGAGGATTTCCGCAGTTTCGTCGCGGCGTGCAAATCGCTCGACATGGAAGTTGCGCTTGATTTCGCCGTTCAATGTTCGCCGGACCATCCCTGGCTCGAGCAGCATCCGCAATGGTTCAAACGCCGACCCGACGGCTCGATGCGCTACGCGGGAAACCCGCCCAGGACGCACGACGACATCGTCAATCCCGACTTCTCCTGCGAAGAAGCCGACGTGCTGTGGGATACGTTGCGCGACGTGCTCCTGTTCTGGATCGAGCAGGGCGTGCGCATTTTCCGCGTCGACAATCCCGACACCAAGCCGTTTCCGTTTTGGGAATGGCTGATCCACGAGGTTCAGCTTCGCCATCCCGACGTCATTTTCCTCGCCGGCGCATTCACCCGGCCCAAGCTCATGAAAGGACTGGCGAAACTTGGCTTTACGCAATCCTGTAGCTATTTCACATGGCGGACTCAAAAGTGCGAGCTCGAACAATATTTGAACGAACTGACAGCCTATCCGACGCACGATTTCTATCGTCCGAATTTCTTTGTCAGCACGCCTGACATCCTGCCCTATCATCTGCAGAGCGGAGAGACCTGGATGTTCAAATCCCGCGTTGCACTGGCTGCCACCTTGTCCGGCAGTTACGGCATCTCTAACGGGTTCGAGTTGATTGAGCACGAGCCGGTGCCCGGCAGGGAGGAGTATCTCGATTCCGAAAAATTCGAGATCAAGACGCGGGACTGGAATAAGCATGGCCATATCAAGGCCTATATCCGCGACTTGAACCGCGCCCGCAGCGAAAACCCCGCGCTGCAACAGACCAGCAATCTGCGTTTCGTTCCGATCGAAGACGGCAACGTCATCGGCTTCGCCAAGGAATCGGTCGATCAAGCCAACAGCGTGATCGCCGCCATCGCACTGTCGGGCGGCCCGCATGAATTCTGGTTTCCGCTCAATGATGTCCAGGTGGGCCCTCCCGGTGACCGCCGTGCTGTCACCGCCGTCGAAAACCTGATCACGGGCGAACAAACCTCGCTCGAATGGGGCGGCCTCCGTTTGAAGATCGATCCAGCGCGCGATCCGGCGCTGCTGTTTCGCTGTGTGGCATGAAGTCCATGAACCTGATGTCTTCCGTCGATGCCAATGAGTTGCCGGATCTCAGTCCGGAGGTCGATGAGCTGTGGTACAAGGACGCGATCATCTATCAGCTTCACGTCAAAGCCTTCGCCGACAGCAACAATGACGGCATCGGCGATTTCGCGGGATTGACTGAAAAGCTCGGCTATCTGCAGGACCTCGGCGTCACCGTGCTGTGGCTGTTGCCGTTCTATCCTTCACCCGGCCGCGACGACGGTTACGACATCGCCGACTACGGCGACATCAATCCCGATTTCGGGAGCATGAAGGATTTTCGGCGTTTCATCGTCGAAGCCAAGCGGCGCGGCCTGCGGGTTATCACCGAGCTCGTCGTCAATCACACCTCCGATCAGCACGACTGGTTCAAGCGCGCCCGCCGCAGCGACCCGAAATCGAGCGCCCGCAACTGGTATGTGTGGAGCGACACCGACCAGAAGTACCAGGGCACGCGGATCATCTTCACCGACACCGAGAAGTCGAACTGGACCTGGGATCCGGAGGCGGGCCAGTTCTACTGGCACCGCTTCTTCTCGCACCAGCCTGATCTCAATTTCGACAATCCGCGGGTGGTCAGCGCGATCGTGAAGGTGATGAAGCGCTGGCTCGACACCGGCGTCGACGGCTTCCGGCTCGATGCCATTCCCTATCTGTGCGAGCGCGACGGCACCAACAACGAGAACCTGCCGGAGACCCACGCCATCATCAAGCGCCTGCGCGGGGAGCTGGATTCCTACGCCAAGGGCAAGGTGCTGCTGGCGGAAGCCAATCAGTGGCCGGAGGATGTGCAGGAATATTTCGGCCGCGGCGATGAATGCCACATGGCGTATCATTTCCCCCTGATGCCGCGGATCTACATGGCCATTGCGCAGGAGGATCGCTTTCCGATCACCGACATCCTGCGGCAGACGCCGGACATTCCGAGCAATTGCCAGTGGGCGCTGTTTCTGCGCAACCATGACGAATTGACGCTCGAAATGGTCACCGACGTCGAGCGCGACTATCTGTGGTCGACCTACGCCAACGATCCGCGCGCGCGCATCAATGTCGGCATTCGCCGCCGGCTGGCACCGCTGATGGATAACGACCGGCGCAAGATCGAGCTGATGAACTCGCTGCTGCTGTCGTTTCCGGGCACGCCGATCATCTATTACGGCGACGAAATCGGCATGGGCGACAATATCTATCTGGGCGATCGCAATGGCGTCCGCACGCCGATGCAATGGTCGCCGGACCGCAACGGCGGCTTCTCGCGCGCCGACCCCGCGCGGCTTTATGCGCCGACCATCATGGATCCGGTCTATGGTTATGAGTTGGTCAACGTCGAGGCCCAGTCGCGCAGCCTGTCTTCCCTTTTGAGCGCAACCAAGCGGTTGATCTCAGTGCGGAAGTCGACGCTGGCATTCGGCCGCGGCACCATGACGTTCATCCGCCCGGTCAATCGCGCGGTGCTCGCTTATGTCCGGCAATACAATGACGAGGTGATCCTCTGCGTCGCCAATTTGTCGCGTTCCGCCCAGGCCACCGAACTCGATCTATCCGCCTGGAAGGATCGGATTCCGCTGGAGATGCTTGGCCGCACCGAATTCCCGGCGATCAGCGAACTGCCCTACATGATCATGCTGGCGCCCTACGGATTTTTCTGGTTTCAGCTGCGGGAGCGCGACAAATCCGAGCACGTCACCCCCTCGATCGTTCCAGAGTTCGAGACCCTGGTCGTGCCGCTCGGCGCTACATGGATGTCGCTGGCCCGCACCCGCGGCGTGTTTGAGCGCGACGTGCTGCCGACCTTCCTGGCACGAGCGCACTGGTTTCCGGAACATTCAGCAAAAGAAATCCAGCCGACCCTGACCTCGGCGATCCCTTTCTGCGACATCGGCGACAATCGCCCTTGGCTCGCCTTTTTCGACGCGACGCAGCGGGGCATTACGGCACGTTACGTGCTGCCGATGCAGATCGAATGGGTTCGGTTCGATCGCGAACGCTATAACCCTCGTGCCTTCGCGGCGGTGCGCCAGGGCGCGCGAGAGGGAACCCTGCTGGATGTCGCGACCGACCAGATCTTCATCGCGTTGCTGCTGCGCAATCTCCGCGAGGCCCTGACGATTGAAGAGAACAACCTGCGCCTCGAATTCAGGCCAACCGGCAAATTTTCGGACAAGCCGGTCAAGCAACCCGAGCACATCCGCCCGGTCGAAAGCGAACAGGACAACAGCACGGCGCTGGTCGACAGCGACTACGTCGTTAAAGTGTTTCGCAAACTTGAAACCGGCATCAATCCGAGGATCGAGGTCGGCCGGTTTCTGACCGAAGTTGCGGGCTTTGCCAACACGCCGGCGCTGCTCGGCAGCGTCGAGCTCATCGAGGGCAACAAGAGAAGCGCCATCGCGGTCGTTCACGCTTTTGTCTGGAATCAGGGTGACGGATGGACCCTGACATCCGCCTATCTCGATCGCTTTGTCGAGGAACAGCGTCTGCTGGCGGCGAGCCAGTATCCCGGAGAAAGCGAAGAGCAAGCCACCTATCTGCGTTACCTGTCGCAGACGGGAAGGCGTGTCGCCGAGATGCACCTCGCGCTTGCGAGCAGCACAGCGTTTGCCGAGTTCATTCCGGAGCCGACCCAGTCCGAGGACGTCCAGCGCTGGATCGACGAGGCAACGACCCGGGCCGAGCGGTCCTTGGACACGCTGAAACAGCGCCGCGATACGTTCAAGGAAAACGATCGCCAGTTGATCGATCAGGCGCTTGCCTTGAGGGACAATCTGCGCGCTCGCCTGAGCGATTTGCTTCCGCCTGGGATCGACGGCCTGAACATCCGCCACCATGGCGACTTGCATCTCGGCCAGATATTGATCGTCAAGGATGACATCTTCATCATCGATTTCGAGGGCGAACCTCGCCGCCCGCACAGCGAACGGCGACGCAAGGCTCCAGCCGCGCGCGACGTCGCAAGCCTGATCCGTTCAATCGACTACTCGGCGACCGCCGCGCTGGAGCGCGCCCTCGAGGTAGCGCCTGACGAACAAGGCAAGCTTGGCGCGGCGCTCGCCGAATGGCGCGAACGCGCCGCCGCGACGTTTTTGGCCGCGTACCGTGACGCCATGACCGACCAGCGCCTGTGGCCGGCCAGCCGGCATGCCGCCGAAAAGATGCTGAAGTTCTTCCTGATCGACAAGGCGTTCTACGAAGTCGAATACGAGTTGACCTACCGGCCGGATTGGCTGCGCTTCGCGCTCACCGGATTACTACGGTTATTGTCTCCGCGACCCAGCGAGGCCTCATGACCAAACTGTCCGCAGAGGCCTTCGCGATCGTCGAGGGCCGCCACTCCGACCCGTTCCGCTACCTCGGCCTTCATACCGAGGGCGGCCGGACGGTGGTGCGCGCCTTTCTGCCGGAAGCGTCACGCGTCGATGCGATCGACGAACATGGCGAAGCCGCGGAGCTTGCCCGCATCCATGATGCCGGCCTGTTTGCCGGCGCGCTGCCGAACGGCTCGCGGCGCTACCAGCTGCGCGCCCGCTTCGGCAGCAACGTGGTCGATCTCGAAGACCCCTACCGCTTTCCCCCGATACTGACGGACTTCGATCTTTATCTCCTGGGCGAAGGCACCCATCAACGGCTGTACGACAAGCTCGGCGCCCACCCGATGACGCTCGACGGCGTCGACGGCGTGGCGTTCGTGGTGCTGGCGCCCAATGCGCGGCGGGTCAGCGTGGTCGGCGATTTCAACTTTTGGAACGCACGGCGCCATCCGATGCGCGTGCGCGGCATCGGTTACTGGGAACTGTTCGTGCCCCGCGCCACGCCGGGCGATCGCTATAAATTCGATATCGTCGGGCCAGAGGGCCAGCACCAGGCGCTGAAGTCCGATCCGATGGCGTTTGCCGCGGAGATACGTCCGAGCACCGCCTCGATCGTTCTCGACGAGACCAAGCTGCCGCATCCGCGGCCCGCGCCCACTAACGTCAACGCGCTGAGCGCGCCGATGTCGATCTACGAGGTCCATCTCGGCTCGTGGCGGCGCAAAGGCAACAATGAGTGGCTGACCTATCGCGAAATGGCCGAACAGCTGCCGCGTTATGTCCGTGATCTCGGCTTCACCCATGTCGAGTTTCTGCCGGTCAATGAGCATCCGTTCGACGGCTCATGGGGCTATCAGCCGACCGGGCTCTACGCCCCGACCAGCCGGTTCGGCACGCCTCAGGATTTTTCCGCGCTGGTCGACGCCTGCCACCGTGAAGGCCTCGGCGTGCTCCTGGACTGGGTGCCCGGCCACTTCCCGGACGATCCGCACGGCCTTGGCCGTTTCGACGGCACCGCGCTATACGAGCATGCCAATCCGCTGCAGGGCCGTCACATGGATTGGGGCACGCTGGTCTATAATTACGGCCGCACCGAAGTGACCAACTTCCTGGTGTCGAACGCGCTGTTCTGGCTCGAGCGTTACGCCATCGACGGGCTGCGGGTCGATGCGGTCGCCTCGATGCTTTACCTGGATTACAGCCGGCCCCAGGGAGGCTGGATCCCGAACAAATATGGCGGCCGGGAAAACCTCGAAGCCATCGATTTCCTGCGCCGCTTCAATACCGAAGTGTTCGCGCGATTCCCGCAGGCCACCACCGCCGCGGAGGAATCAACCGCCTGGCCGCAGGTGTCGCGCCCGGTCGAATATGGCGGGCTCGGCTTCGGCTATAAATGGAACATGGGCTGGATGCACGACACGCTGAATTACATCAGCAAGGATCCGATCCATCGCAAATATCATCACGGCGACATCCTGTTCGGGCTGCACTACGCCTTCTCGGAGAATTTCATCCTGCCGCTCTCGCATGACGAAGTCGTGCACGGCAAACGCTCGATCCTGGGACGGATGCCCGGCGACGATTGGCAGCGCTTTGCCAATCTGCGCGCCTATTACGGCTTCATGTTCGGACATCCCGGCAAGAAGCTGATGTTCATGGGTTGCGAATTCGCCCAGGAGCGGGAATGGAATCACGACGGCTCGCTTGACTGGTACCTGCTCGATCAACGCAGACACGCCGGCATCCAGTCGCTGATCCGCGACCTCAACCGGCTCTATCGCGCACTGCCGGCGCTGCACGAGCTGGATTGCGACCAAGCCGGCTTCGAATGGCTCATGACCGACGATGCCAACGGCAATGTGTTCGCCTGGGTCCGCAAAGGCAACGACGCGCGGGCACGATGCCTCGTCGTCGTGAATTTTTCACCGAACGTCTATCACAACTATCGCCTCGGGGCGCCGCTCGCCGGCAAGTGGCACGAGGTGCTTAACTCCGACTCGGCGCATTACGGCGGCAGCAACGTCGGCAATATCGGCGAGGTGCACACGTTGGACGGCCCGGTGCCCCAGCTCAGCCTGACGATCCCGCCTTTGGCCGCCATTTTTCTCGTACCCGAAAGCTAATGCATGCGTCTATCTGCCGGATCGCCCTCCCGCCTCGGCGCAAGTTGGGACGGCCGGGGTACCAACTTCGCGCTGTTTTCGGCCAACGCGCAGAAGGTCGAGCTTTGCCTGTTTGACGGCCAAGGCCGCCGCGAGCTTGAACGCATCGAATTGCCCGAGCGCAGCGAAGACGTCTGGCACGGTTACCTCAACGACGTCGCGCCCGGACAGCTTTACGGTTACCGCGTTCACGGGCCCTACGAGCCCGAACACGGCCATCGCTTCAACGCCAACAAGTTGCTGCTCGATCCCTATGCCCGGCGGCTTGCGGGCCGGCTGGTGTGGAGCGATGCGCATTTCGGCTATCGCACCGGCAGCGCGCGCGAGGACCTCTCGTTCGATCGGCGCGACAATGCCCGGGGCATGCCCAAGGCGGTGGTCGTCGATGAGACCTTCAACTGGGGTCGCCGCGAGATGCGTCCCCACATCCCTTGGGAAGACACCATCATCTATGAGGCGCATGTCAAAGGCCTGACGCAGAAACGTGACGACGTGCCGCCGAATCTGCGCGGCACGTTCGGCGGCCTGTCGTCACCGGCGATGGTCGCCCATCTCAAGCGCCTCGGTGTCACTACGATCGAATTGCTTCCGATTCACGGCTTCGTCGACGACCGGATCCTGGTCGAAAAGAAGCTGTCGAATTATTGGGGCTACAACACGCTGTCCTTTTTTGCGCCGGAACCGCGCTATTCGCTGGACAATCCGCTCGACGCCTTCCGCACCACGGTGGCGCGGCTCCACGATGCCGGCATCGAAGTGCTGCTCGATGTCGTCTACAATCACACCGCGGAGGGCAACCATCTCGGCCCGACCCTGTCGTTCCGCGGCATCGATAACGCCTCCTATTACTGGCTGAAGCCGGACAACCGGCGCTACTATGACGATTTCACCGGCTGCGGCAGCTCGGTCAACCTGGCCCATCCCCGCGTGCTGCAGATGGTGATGGACTCGCTGCGCTATTGGGTCGAGGTCTGCCACGTCGACGGCTTCCGGTTCGATCTCGCCACCACGCTGGCGCGCGGCCCGAACGGCTTCGATCGCAACAGTTCATTCCTGACCGCGGTCCGGCAGGATCCGGTGCTGGCATCCGTCAAGCTGGTCGCGGAGCCCTGGGACCTCGGCCTCGGCGGTTACCAGGCCGGCGCGTTTCCGTCGCAATGGTCGGAATGGAATGACCGGTACCGCGGCGCGATGCGGCGTTACTGGAGCGGCGAAGGCAGCCTGATCGGCGAAGTTTCCAGTCGCATGACCGGGTCTTCTGACCTGTTCAACCACGACGGCCGCTCGCAACGCGCCAGCGTCAACCACATCACCGTCCATGACGGTTTCACGCTGGCGGATTTGTTCAGCTATAACGAGAAGCACAACGAGGCCAATGGCGAGGACAATCGCGACGGCTCCAACGACAATCACAGCAACAATTGCGGTCATGAAGGGCCGACCGACGATCCCGCGATCACCGCACTTCGGCGCCAGCTTCGCAAAAACCAGTTGGCCTGCTTGCTGCTGGCGCAGGGGCTGCCACTGATCCTGGCCGGGGATGAGGTCGGCAACAGCCAGGGTGGCAACAACAACGCCTACTGCCAGGATAACGAAACGGGCTGGATCGATTGGGAAGGCCTCAACCGTGATGGCGACGATCTCACCGACTTCATCGGCCACATGACCGCGTTGCGCCGGCGCTTTTCGCAAATCCGCGCGCACCGCTGGCTCGCCGGCCGGCGCGCTGACGGGAGTTACGGCGTGTTGTGGCTGACGCCATCGGCCGAAGACATGAAGGAATCGGACTGGAAATTTCCGGAAGGAAGATTTCTTGCTTATGTGCTCGGGCCGATGGAACCAGGACAGGCGCCGATCTTTATCGTTCTCAATGCCGCCCCCGAAGAGATTGCGTTCGAGTTGCCCAAGATGCCCGAATACAAGAACTGGCAGCAGGTGCTCAACACCGCCGACAGCGTCCAGACGACGGTCGAGTTCGCCCCTGGCGCCCACACCAAGGCGCCACCGCGCACGGTACTCGCTTTCGCGGGTTCAGCATGAATGAGCGGCGGTTCGGTCCCAGGCTGATCCCGGGGGGCGCGTCGTTTCGACTGTGGGCGCCGGCGGCCAAGCGGGTCGATGTGCTGCTGGACAAACCGCACGCGCTACGCCGCGGCGATGACGGCTGGTTTTCCGCTGACATATCCGGCGTAGCGGCGGGCGCGCGCTACAGGTTTCGGATCGATGACGAGATCGACGTGCCCGATCCCGCCTCCGCGTTTCAGCCGGACGACGTCTCGGGGCCAAGCGAGCTGATCGATCATGCCAGCTATCGCTGGCGCGCCACAGACTGGCGCGGGCGGCCGTGGCACGAAACCGTCGTGATCGAAACCCATGTCGGCACCTTCACGCCGGAAGGTAGCTACCGCGCCATGATCGAAAAACTCGATCATCTCGCGGCGACGGGAATCACGGCGGTGGAATTGATGCCGCTGGCGGATTTCGCCGGCCGGCGCAACTGGGGTTACGATGGCGTGTTGTGGTACGCGCCGGACAGCGTCTATGGACGCCCCGACGATTTGAAGACGTTGATCGATGAGGCGCACCTGCGCGGCCTGATGGTGTTCCTCGACGTGGTCTATAATCACTTCGGGCCCGAGGGGAATTATCTCGGCCGATATGCGCCGGCTTTTTTCACCGATGCGCAAACGCCCTGGGGCAGCGCGATCGATTACCGCGTTCAAGAGGTCCGCGACTTCGCTATCGAGAACGCGCTGTATTGGCTGCGTGAATACCGCTTCGATGGGTTACGGCTCGATGCCGTGCATGCGATCGCCGAGCCCGGCGAAGTGTCGATGCTGCATTCGCTGAGCAAGGCGGCCGGCAAGCTTGCTGCTGAAACCGGCCGGCACATCCATCTCGTGCTCGAAAATGACGACAACGCCGCAAGCCTGCTCGACGCGCGCGAAACCGCGCCGCGCGGCAAATATCGCGCGCAGTGGAACGACGACTATCATCACGCCTGGCACGTGCTGTTGTCGGGCGAAGCCCACGGCTATTACCGCGACTATCAGCGTTCGCCGCGGCACGACATCGCCCGCGCGCTCGGTTCTGGCTTTGTCTATCAGGGCGAGGCGTCCGGCCATCGCGGCGGACGACCACGCGGTGAGCCCAGTGGCGCGCTCGCGCCCACCGCCTTCGTCAACTTCCTGCAGAACCACGACCAGATCGGCAACCGCGCGATCGGCGACCGGCTCGAAAGCCTCGCCGACGCCAATGCGGTAGAGGCCGCGCTAGCGATCACCTTGCTGGCGCCGATGATTCCGATGCTGTTCATGGGCGAAGAATGGGGCTCGAAGGCCCCCTTCCCGTTCTTCTGCGATTTCCATGGCGACCTCGCCGACGCGGTTCGCAACGGCCGCCGCAAGGAGTTCGCCGATGCCTATGCGAGGTATGGCAACGAGATTCCCGATCCGCTTGATGCCGCGACGGCCCGATCCGCCGTGCTCGACTGGGCATCGCGCGATCAGGCGCCAGGACGGAAGCGGCTGGCCCTCGTGCACGAGCTACTGTCGATCCGGCAAAGGGAGATCATTCCCCGGCTGGCCGATACCGCCTTTGGGAGTGCGGCTGTGACGGACGACGGTCTTCTCACCGCCCATTGGCGCATGGGCGACGGCGCAACGCTGCGGCTGAAGGCCAACCTGTCGGCGCGGGCGCTGGCTCACGAGCCAAGCAATACGGCCCGCATCGCCATCTGGGGCGACGAGACCCCCGCCCCGATGCTGCCATGGTCGGTCATCTGGCATCTGGAAGCGCGCTGATGGTGCCCGGCATTCCCACCGCAACCTACCGGCTGCAGCTCACCGCGAACTTCGATTTCGACGCCGCTGTGGCGATCGTCCCATATCTGAAGCGTCTCGGCATCAGCCATGTCTATGCCTCGCCCTTCCTGAAGGCGCGAAAGGGCAGCACCCACGGCTATGACATCGTCGATCACACCCAGTTCAATCCGGAGCTCGGCGGCGAGGCCGGCTTCGAGCGACTGAGCCAGGCGCTGAAGCAGCACGACCTCGGCCTGATCCTCGATTTCGTTCCGAATCATGTTGGCGTGCATTTCGCCGACAATCCCTGGTGGCTTGATGTGCTGGAATGGGGTCCGGCCTCGCCGCATGCGGCGTCGTTCGATATCGACTGGGATTTGTTGCCGTACCGGGCAAGGGGCGGCGTGCTGCTGCCGATCATCGGCTCTTCCTATGGCGAGGCGCTGGAAAAGGGCGAGATCGAGCTGCGTTATAATGCCGATGAAGGCAGCTTCTCGGCCTGGTATTTCGACCACCGCCTGCCGATCGCGCCGGAACGCTACAGCGAAATCCTGCGAACGCTCGTCAAGGAAGCCGGCACTGAAGACAGCACGGGCAAGGACATTTTCAACTTCGCATCGCGCAAGCGGGGCCTGCGTCATCCCAATCGCAGCGAAGCGCCGGCGTTCAAGCAAGAACTCAAAGACATTCCCGGCAGCGCCGACTTCATCGCGCGCGGGCTTGAGGCCTATCGGGCAGGCCCCGGGCGCGGCGCGCAAATCACAGCGCTGCATCATCTCTTGGAACGCCAGCACTACAGGCTCGGCCACTGGCGGCTCGCCTCCAGCGACATCAACTATCGGCGCTTCTTCGACATCAACAATCTTGCCGGCCTGCGGGTCGAAGACGCCCATACCTTCGATGCCATGCACCGGCTGGTGCGCAAGCTGATCGCGGAAGACAAACTACAGGGGCTGCGGCTCGACCACATCGACGGCCTGCGCGATCCCGCGCAATATTTTCTGCGCCTGCACCGGCTGATCCGGCAGGCGCGGGGACCGGCGGCCAAACCGTTCTACGTGGTGATCGAAAAAATCCTCGGTGAAGGTGAGGCACTGCATCGCTTCAGCGGTGTTCACGGCACCACCGGCTATGAATGGCTCAACGCCATCACCCGGGTATTGATCGACGGCAACGGCCTCGAACCGCTCGATGAGGTCTGGCGGCAAGTCAGCAACATGGCGCCCAGAATCGAACCCGTGGTGAAAGAAGCCAAGCGCCGGGTGCTGGAGACCCTGCTGACCAGCGAGTTTACGGTGCTGACGCGTTTGCTGGCGCGGATCGCCGGCGGGCATTATTCAACCCGCGACTATTCCGCCGACAGCCTGCGGCAGGCGCTCGAACTCTATGTCCTCCATTTCCCCGTCTACCGCACCTATCTGACTACGACGGCTCCCACGGCGCCCGACCGCGCGCTGATTTCGACAACAATCGAAAAAGCTCGAGCGGATTGGTTCGCCGCCGACGAAGGCATTTTCGATTTCCTGCGCGACACGCTGACGATGGATCTGATCCGCCCCGGCCGCGCGCAGCACAGCGCGCCGCGGGTTCGCCGCTTCGCCCTCAAGGTCCAGCAGTTTACCGGTCCCCTGATGGCGAAGTCGCTCGAGGACACGGCCTTCTATCGCTATCACCGGCTGCTGGCGCTCAACGAGGTCGGCGGCGAGGCGGCGGCCGACGCCCTCCCCGTCGATGCGTTTCACGACATGATGCGCACCCGCGCCAAAGAGTGGCCGCACGGCATGACCGCGACAGCCACACACGACACCAAGCGCGGCGAGGATGCCCGGGCGCGGCTGCTGGCGCTGAGCGAAATTCCCGGCGAATGGACCAGCGCGGTCGCGCGGTGGAAAGTTCTCAACGCGCCGCATCTCGTGATCGAAGGCGAAATGCGCGCGCCGTCCGCGGCGTTCGAATACATGCTGTATCAAGCCCTGCTTGGCGCGTGGCCCTTGGACGGACGCGATGATGGGTTTGTGGCGCGGATGCAAGCCTATGCGCTGAAAGCCGCCCGCGAGGGCAAGCAGGAAACCAGCTGGCTCAATGCCCATCAGGCCTATGAAACGGGATTGCAGACCTTTATCGCGCGGATCCTGGATCGTTCGGAATCGGCCGAATTTCTGAATGCGGTGGATACCCTGGCGCAACGGAGCGCACGGCTGGGCGCGCTGAATTCGCTCAGCCAGATCACCTTGAAGGCGACCATGCCGGGCGTTCCCGATTTCTACCAGGGAACGGAGTTCTGGGACCTGTCGCTGGTCGATCCCGATAACCGACGGCCGGTAGACTTTGCCGCACGCGCTACCGCGCTGGCAGCGGTGGAAAATCCGGACTGGGATCGCCTCGTGCAAAGCTGGCCCGATGGGCATCTGAAGCTGGCCTGGACGCGTCATCTCCTGAAGCTTCGAACCGAACTGGCCGAGGTGTTCGCCTACGGCGATTACCAGCCGCTGGAAGTTATCGGACCGCATCGCGACCACATCATCGCTTTCGCCCGGCGCCGTGGCCGTGACGTTGCGATAACCGTGGTGGCGAAATCATTCGCGTCTTTCTCACAGGGCGGCCGGTCATGGCCTCATCCGGAGGAATTCGAGGGCTCGCTGAAGCTTGCGGGCTTCTCCGTCGAAGGTATCGAAGGCCAGAGTCGAACCGGCGAGATACCGCTCTCAGCGCTCTTTAGATATCTGCCGGTGGCAGTGCTGAAGGCCAGGGTTGCAGCCGTCACCAAGCCGAGACGAAAACTTGCTGCGTGACCGCCCGCTCGAAGCAACGGCTCGGGATTGCAGGGACGACATGGCCCGACGGTCAGCTCCGTTTGGTTAACAGTAGCCGGCCGCTATTCCTGATCGTGGCCTGAGCAACTTCCGCAAATCGTTGCAGCAGCCAGGGCAAACTAACTTCCAGCCGGACATGATCATCCGCGACATCAAGGTGGCCCGACGCCACCTGCCCCAGCGCACGCACGCGGAAGATCATGCGGTCGCCGTCCCACCGCTCTTCATCGACCTTCAGCACGGGGACGTGGGAGACCGCCCGCGTCAGCCCGGTCTTCAATCGGCGCGCCGCTTCTTCGCGGCCAAGCTGGTGCGGAATCGAAACGATAAGCGGTGCGGACATCGGTTGCATCCTCGTTCGAACTAACTTTGCTCTCGCCGCAAAGTTCAAAGATCAGTGACCCGGAAATATGGCGTTGCACAAAATGGAACTTTCATGGTTCCCGCCGGTTTTCCAGCTGAGGGCAGGGCAAACCACTGCCGACTGCCAGGCTGGAGGACTTAGTTCATGTCAATTGGAACGATCATCCTTATCATTCTCATTATCGCCCTGCTCGGCGGCTTTAGCGGCATCGGCGGCGGACCGTTCTACGGTACCGGCTACTACGGCGGCGGCGGGCTCGGACTTATTATCGTCATCCTGCTTATTCTCCTGCTGATGGGGCGACTTTAAGCTCTTTCGCTTCGCGGCGATGGTTATCCGTCATGGCCGGGCCTGTCCCGGCCATCCACGTCTTTCTCGCTGCCATGCTGTTAAAACGTGGATGCCCGGGACAAGCCCGGGCATGACGGGTTTACTTAAGTCGTCAGAATCTCAGGATTTTCCTGCCAATTTCTTGATTGCCGCCTTTATCGACGATGCTGCGTCATCGTAATCTTGCCACGCCTTGGTCTTGGCAAGCAGCGCCGGCACCGTCCGGACCGTATAGCGCTTGGGATCGAGATCACCCTTCACCTGCGTCCAGGTCAGCGGCATCGAGACGGCAGCGCCGGGGCGCGCGCGCGGCGACAGCACCGCGACTGCCGTCGCCATGCGGTCGTTGCGCAGATAATCGAGGAAGATCTTTCCCTTGCGCAGCTTCTTCGACATGTTGAGCAGATAGCGGTCGGGATTCTCGTCGGCCATCCATTGGCAAACGCCCTGCGCGAACGCCTTGGCCTCCTTCCAAGTCACCTTGTCCCTGGCGCCGTAGGCCAGCGGCACCACCACATGAAGCCCCTTGCCGCCGGTGGTCTTGCAGAAACTCTCCATACCGATGGCCGTCAGACGCTGCTGCATCTCCTTGGCGGCTTCAATGACATCGGCAAACCCGACCTCCGGGGCGGGGTCGAGATCGAACACCAGCCGTCCCGGAACGTCGGGCGCATCCGGTGCGCAATTCCACGGATGCAGTTCGAGGCCGCCGATCTGCGCCACGGCCGCCAGACCCTCGACGCGGTCGATCTGCAGATAGGGCTTGCGGTCGCCGGACACTTTGACCAGTTCAAGCAGGTTCGAGGTCCCCGTCATCGCGTGGCGCTGAAAGAAGGTCTCGCCGCCGATGCCATCGGGCGCGCGCACCACGGAGGACGGCCGGCCCTTGAGATAACCGATCATCCAACTGCCGACCGCCTCGTAATAACGGGCGAGATCGAGCTTGGTGACGCCCTCGCCGCCGTCCGGCCACAACTCCTTGTCGGGCTTTGAGATCACGACGCCCATCACTTCCGCTTTTGTTGCTTCCGCTTTTGCTCCGGCCGATTTAGCGGCCGCGGGGCTTGCGCTCTTCTTCGCGGTCTTGCCCGCCGCGGCGGACGGTTTAGCGAGCTGACCAATTGACGGCTTTTCCGCCTCAACCTCACCGGCCGGCTTGTCCTGGCGCAGCCCCTTGAACGCCGCCTGCCGGATGTTGCCGGCGTCGGTAAAGCCCGCGAATTCGATCTCGGCGACGAGTTCGGGCTTCAGCCAATGCACGTCGCGGGTTTTGCGCGGGGCTTCCTTACCGCCGAACGGGCTCTGGTCGGACGCCGCAGCCTTCAGCGCCGGCATCAATCGCCGCACCTTATCCTGCCCGAAGCCGGTGCCGACGATCCCGACAAAAGCCAGATGATCGCCGCGATAGACGCCCGCCATCAGCGAGCGGAATTTCCCATTGGTGGTCTTCCAGCCGCCGATGACGACTTCCTGCCCCGCGCGACACTTGGCCTTGGTCCAGCTCTCCGAACGGCCGGACCGATAGGGCGCGCTGAGCTTCTTCGAGACGATGCCCTCCAATGACAGCTTGCAGGCCGATTGCAGGATGGCATCGCCGCCGCTCTCGAAATGTTCGACATAGCGGATCACTCGCCCTTTGCCCTTGGCGCGGGCCTCCAGCAATTGTTTCAGGCGCGCCTTCCGTTCACCAAGCGGCAGGCCGCGCAGATCTTCGCCGCCGGCGAACAACAAATCGAATGCAAAGAAGATGAGATTGTCGGTCTTGCCGTCGGAAATCGCCGCCTGCAGCGTCGAGAAGTCCGGCGCGCCATCGTGATCGAGCGCGACAATCTCGCCGTCGATCAACCCATCGGGGAGCGCGCTTCCCTCTTTCGCGATCGCGCTGAACTTGCCTGTCCAGTCGAGCCCTTTGCGGGTTTTCAGGCTGGCTTCGCCATCCTCGACGCGCAACTGCACCCGGTAGCCGTCGAATTTGATCTCGTGGCACCATCCCTCGGCGTTGGGCGGCCGATCGACCGAGGTCGCAAGCTGAGGCGCGACGAAATCCGGCATCGCGGCGATCTTCTTGCCCCTTGACGCCTTGGTCGAAACCGGCGCCGGTCCCGATGCGGCCTTGCCATTGGGACCTTTCCCTTTGCTGTTTTTCGCCCGCGCCTCGGCCGCGTCACCCCGGTTCGAATTCCAGACCGCATCGGCCTTCACGCGGTTGGACTTGGCGGTCATGAACGGCTTTGGCGCTTTGCCCTTGCCCTCGGCAATCTGATCCATCGATCGCCCCGAGGCGACCGATTGGTCCTCGTCCAATATGTCGTTGGCCTTGCCTTCTCTCGCGAAGTCGTCGCGGTGCTTGATCAACAGCCAGTTGGTGCGTTTGCCGCCATAACGATCGCCGCGCATGCGGACCAGCACCCAGCTGCCGTGAAGTTTTTCACCATGGAGGGTGAATTTCAAATCGCCCTTCTTGAAGCCCCGTTCGGGATCCTCCAATTCCCAGTAGCCGCGGTCCCATAGCTGCACCGTGCCGCCGCCATATTGCCCTTCCGGTATGGTGCCTTCGAAATCGCCATAATCGAGCGGATGATCTTCCACCTCCACGGCCAACCGCTTGTCGTGCGGATCGAGCGAAGGGCCGCGCGTCACCGCCCATGACTTGAAGACGCCGTCGAATTCCAGCCGCAGGTCGTAGTGCAGCCGGGTCGCATCATGCTTCTGGATTACAAAGCGGCGCTGCTTCGAGGGCGCGACTTTGATCCTGCCGCTCGGTTCGGCGGTCTTTTCGAAGTCGCGTTTCTTGCGGTAGGTGGACAGGTTTCCAGACGGCACGATCAAACCTCACCAAGCGACGTATCGATGTACCCCGCATGAAACGCAGGTCAGGAACTAAAACCGCCGGTGGCGGTTGAAGGTTCCCCAATTGCTTTATGCATCCCAATCCGGAGAGTGTAATGGCCGCCCGCGCCTATTGGAAAGGGTCCCTGAAGCTGTCGCTGGTGTCATGCCCGGTGCTGCTTTATCCGGCCTCGACGTCGGTCGAAAAAACCCGCTTCCACATGATCAACCGGGAGACCGGCAACCGGCTGAAGCAGCAGATGGTCGATGCCGAGACCGGCGACGTGGTCGAAGGCGATCAGAAGGGCCGCGGCTATGAGCTGAAGAAAGGCGAGTATGTCGAGATCGACAGGCAAGAGCTGGAGGCCGTTCAGATCGAGAGCAATCATACGATCGACATCGACAGTTTCGTCCCCCGGGACGAGATCGACAGGCGCTACCTCAACCATCCCTATTACATCGCCCCTGACGGCAAGGCCGGGATCGACGCCTTCGCGGTCATTCGCGACGCCATGGAGGATCAGGATCGAGTCGCGCTGGCCCGCATCGTACTCACCAACCGCGAGCACATCATCGCGATCGAGCCGCTGGGAAAGGGCCTGCTCGGCACCACCTTGCGATATCCGTATGAGCTGCGCGACGAAGACGATTACTTCGGCGGCATCAAGAATCCGAAAATATCAAAAGACATGGTCGAGCTCGCCGGCCACATCCTGCGCACCAAGGCCGCGCATTTCGATCCGTCGAAATTCAAGGATGAGTATGAGACCGCACTGAAGACGCTGGTCAAACGCAAGGCCGCCGGCAAGCCGGTCAAGGCGACGGCGCGCGAGGAAAAGCCAGACAATGTGATCAACCTGATGGACGCGCTTCAGCAGAGCCTAAAGGGCAAGGCGTCGGCCAAGCGTACGGCGCGCCCAGCCCCCGCGCGCCGCAGGGCGCGTGGGCCGGTCAGGAAAGCCCACCGCTCGGCCGCGCGCCGCCGGAAGGCGGGGTGATCTCGTCATTGCGAGGAGCCACCGGGGCGCGCATTCGCGCGACCCGTTGGCTCGCAATGACGGCCCTTATGCCGTTACGTCTTCGCCTTGCGCTTCTTTGCTGTCTTCTTTTTCTTTGAGGTTTTGCGTTTCTTCGCGGTTTTCTTCTTCGGGACTTTCGCGCCGGCGGACCGCGCTTCGGAAAGGCCGATCGCGATGGCCTGCTTGCGGCTCTTGACCTTCCGGCCCGAGCGGCCGCTCTTCAACGTCCCGGCCTTGCGCTTCTTCATCGCGCGTCCGACTTTGGCGGACGCCTTTTTCGAATATTTTCGCGCCATGATTTTTCTCCCGGTGGCCGGAAATAAATCCTGACCGGCAGCAAAAGTTCCCTGTCCGCAACCTGGAGTGCTAGTCCCCTGCCCGCAGCCGATAACCGATTCCGGTTTCGGTCAGGACAAATTGCGGGCGCTCCGGATCGGTTTCGATCTTCTGCCGCAGCTGGCGCACATAGACCCGCAGATACTGCGCGTCGGTCAATTCGTCCCACAGCTCCTTCAAAAGAAACCTGTGGGTCAGCACCTTGCCGGCATGCTGCACCAGCACGCGCAACAATTCGTACTCCTTGGGCGACAGCTTGACGTCGCGGCTGCCGACCTTGACGATGCGGCGCACCAGGTCGACCGAAAGATCGCCCGAGCGAAACACCGGCCGTTCGCCGTGGACCTGCAGCTGATGGCGCAGCGCCGCGCGCATGCGGGCGAGCAGTTCATCCATCCCGAACGGCTTGGTGAGGTAATCGTCGGCGCCGAGATCGAGCGCCTGGACCTTTCCGGCCTCATCGCCGCGACTCGACAGCACGACGATCGGCACACTGTCGTTGCGCCCGCGGATCATGCGCAGCAATTCATGACCCTGGATGTCCGGCAGGCCCAGATCGAGAATGATCAGCGCGGGATGCTCGGCCAGCATCTCGAGGGCGAGCTTGCCGTTGGAGGCTTCGAGAATTTCATATCCTTGTGTGCTCAGCCCCATCCGCAACAGCTTGCGGATCGGCGGCTCATCGTCGATGACGAGGACCTTGACCGGTGTTGCACTCATGCGGCGGTATCCAGCGCGGCGGCATTTTCCGGGATCGGGAGCCGGATGGAGAGCACAGCGCCGCTCCGATCGGTTCGGTTGGAGGCCGTAATCGTGCCATGCATCGCCTCGACAAACCCCCTTGAAATCGCGAGCCCCAGACCGGTCCCGGGGCGCACATGATCGCCCTTTTGGGCGCGGTAGAACTTCTCAAACACGCTTTCGAGCTCCATCGGCGGAATGCCGTCACCTTCGTCGATGATTTGCAGCGACATCAACTCGCTGTCCAGCTGGCTCCTGATCGATATCGTGGTGCCGGCGGGAGCATATTTCGCCGCATTGTCCAAAAGGTTAAACAGCACCTGTTCGAATAATACCGCGTCGAGCTCCAGCATCGGCATATCGGCTGCGAGATCGAGCAGCACCTTGTGATGCGCTAGAATTTTGCTGGCACGCCGCAAGACACTGCCGACGATCTCGCCGATATCCTGCCGCGTCGTATTCGGCACGATAGCGCCAGATTCGAGCTTCGTCATGTCGAGCAGATTGGCGATGAAACGGTTGAGGCGTTCGGACTCGTCGATCACGGTCGCAAGCAGGTCGCGCTTTTCCGAATCCGTCAGGCCGCTGTCGAGATCCCGCATCGTGCTGGCGGCCCCGAGAACCGAGGCCAGCGGCGTCTTGAGATCGTGCGAGATCGAGGTCAACAGCGCCGAGCGCAAACGATCCGACTCCACGGTTCGCTTCACGCTGTCCATACCCTCGACCAGCAGTACCCGTTCGATCGCGAGCGCCCCCTGATCCACCAGGGCGTCCAGCAGACGGCGCTGGTCCGGCGTCAGCAGCGGCCCGGTCCGGTCGTCGTCGATGCCGATAACGCCGATCGGCCCGCGCCCGGTCCGCATCGGCAGGAACAGGCGCTTGGCGCCCGGCAGCGTATCCGAGCCGCGTCCGGCGGTGCGATCGTTGTCCCATGCCCAGTTCGCGGCGGCCAGGTCGGCCTTGTCGAGTTGATCCTCGGGCGGATAGCCCGCCTTCACGGTCAGGATGCTCTTTTCCGGCAGCAGCAGCACCACTCGCACTTTGAGCATCAGCGCGATTTGATAAGCGGTCGCCCACAGCACGTCGTCGAGCGTCGCCGTTCCCGCGAGCTTGCGGCTGAAGGCATACAGCAATTCGGTGGTCCTGATACGGCTGTTTGCGGTGACGGCCTCGGTACGCACGCGCGCCGCAACGTTGGAAACCAGGATCGCAATCAGCATGAAGAAGAAGAACGCCGCAACGTTGGTCGGATCGGTGATCGTGAACGCATAGACCGGCGGCAAAAAGAAGAAATTGTAACATAGCGATCCGGCAACGCTGGCCAGCAGCGACGGCAACAGGCCGAAGCGAACTGCCACGGTGACCACGGCCGTGAGGAATACGAGATCGACATTCTCGATGCCGAATATCGGCTGGATCAGCTTGGCGGTGCCGAGGCCAATGGCCACGATCGCCAGCGCCATCAGATATGGCCGGAGATAGAACGGCTCGGCGCGTGAGGCGGTCTGAACCGTGGTTTGGGCTGTCGGACGGGTCGGCGGCTCATCGCCAGCGATGACGTTGACGCTGATATTCCCTGCGCGCCGCACCAGATCGTGCACCACCGAGCCGCGGATGATTTCGAACCACCGGGAGCGCGTTGCCTTGCCGATGATGATCTGCGTGACATTATTGGCCTGGGCGAAGCTCATCACATCGTCGGCGATGCATCGACCAGCGCTGGGAACGGTGAGCGCCTCGCCGCCCAGCGCTTCCGCGAGCCGCAGAGTGTCCGCCAGCCGGTCACGCTGCTCGTTCGTCAATTGCAGGCTGCGCCGGGTCTCGATGCTGATCGCAGTCCACGGCGCATGCAGCCGGTCCGCCAGCCGTCTGGTATAGCGCACCAGCCCCGCCGCGCGCGGGTCCTCGTTGAGACAGACCAGAATGCGCTCGCCCGCAGCCCAGGGGCCGGCGATCGCGTTGGCCTGCATATGCGTGAGCAACTGCTCGTCGACACGCTCGGCCGTACGCCGCAGCGCCAATTCGCGCAGCGCGGTCAAATTCCCCGGCGAGAAATAATGCTCGAGGGCGCGCTCGGCCTGCTTGGGGACGTAGACCTTGCCCTCTTTCAGCCGCGCAATCAGGTCGTCCGGCGTGAGATCGATCAGTTCGATCGCGTCCGCCCGGTCGAATATCGAGTCGGGCACGGTCTCGCGCACCCGCACATGCGTGATCTGGGCGACGACGTCGTTCAGGCTTTCGATGTGCTGGATATTGACCGCGGTATAAACGTCGATTCCGCAGGACAGCAGTTCCTCGACGTCGAGATAGCGCTTGGGATGACGGCTGCCCGCCACATTGGTGTGGGCGAGTTCATCGACCAGCGCGATCTGCGGATGACGCTCGATCAACGCGTCGAGATCCATCTCTTCGAGGATCTGGTTATTGTATTCGAACCGTTTGCGCGGAAGGACTTCAAGTCCATCCAGCAGCGCCTCGGTCTCGGCCCGTCCATGGGTCTCGACGACGCCGACTACCACGTCGGCGCCGGCCTTCATTTTGGCGCGCGCGCTTTGCAGCATCTCGTAGGTCTTACCGACGCCAGGGGCGGCGCCGACGAAGATCTTGAGCCGGCCGGCTTGATCGTTTTCGCGCCGGGCCGTCTCTAGCAGCGCATCCGGCGAAGGTCTTTTATCGGGGTCGCGGCGCTGATTTACCATAAAGCATTATAGCCCTCATGCCGCGCCCAGCCTAGCTGGCACTACTTGGTTGCGGCAGCGTCCAGCGCCAGATTGAGCGCCAATACGTTAACACGTGGTTCGCCAAGCACGCCGGCGAGCCGGCCCTGGGTGTTGTCCTGGATCAGTTGGCGGACGCGGTCTTCCGGCATATTCCGAGCCTTGGCCACCCGCGGCACCTGGAACATCGCGCCTTCCGGCGTGATGTCGGGATCGAGGCCGCTGCCCGAGGTGGTGACGAGATCAACCGGCACCGCCGCCGAAGCATTCTCAGCCTTCAAGGTGTCCACGTCTCCCTTGATCCGATCGGCCAGCGCCTTGCTGGTGGGACCGAGGTTGGAGCCTGACGAGTTGGCCGCGTTATACGGCGACGACACCGTCTTGGTGGAATCTGCCGGATCGGGTCCTGACGTCGCCGACAGCCGGCCGTGGAAGTATTTGTCGCTCTTGAACTCCTGGCCGATCAGGGCGGAGCCGATCACCTTGCCGTCGCGTTCGATCAGGCTGCCTTCGGCCTGCTTCGGAAAGATCACGCCGGCAATCGCAGTCATCGCGAGCGGATAGGCCAGGCCGGTAATCGCTGTCAGCACGACGAGAACGATGATTGCGGGACGAATTTCTTTCAACATGACACTTCTCCTCAGAATGTAGTTGTTCCGTTTTTGCGAGGAGCCACCGGGTCCCGCTTTAGCGGGCCCGATGATAAACTCCGCGGCGAAGCAGCTTAGTTTTAGTTCGCCTTACTTTCTGGACCGCTTCGCTGCACTCGCAATAACGGTATCACGCCAGGTTCAGGGCAGCGACGACGATGTCGATGGCCTTGATGCCGATGAACGGAACGATGATGCCACCGAGGCCGTAGATCAGCAGGTTACGCCGCAGCAGAGCACCGGCGCCGATGGCGCGATAGGCCACGCCCTTCAGAGCCAGCGGGATCAACGCCACGATGACCAGCGCGTTGAAGATGATCGCCGACAGGATGGCGCTCTGTGGGCTCGCCAGATGCATGATATTGAGCACGCCGAGCTGCGGATAGAACGCCAGGAACATGGCGGGGATGATCGCGAAGTACTTCGCCACGTCATTGGCGATCGAGAACGTGGTCAACGCACCGCGGGTCATCAACAGCTGCTTGCCGATTTCGACCACCTCGATCAACTTGGTCGGGTTGGAGTCGAGATCGACCATGTTGCCGGCTTCGCGGGCAGCCTGCGTGCCGGTGTTCATGGCAACGCCGACGTCGGCCTGTGCAAGCGCTGGCGCGTCGTTGGTGCCGTCGCCGCACATCGCAACCAACTTGCCCTTGGCCTGTTCGTCGCGAATGAGCTTCAGCTTGTCCTCAGGCGTCGCCTGCGCGAGGAAATCGTCGACGCCCGCTTCCGCGGCAATGGCAGCCGCCGTCATCGGGTTGTCGCCGGTGATCATCACGGTGCGGATGCCCATGCGGCGCAGTTCGGCGAAACGCTCGCGGATGCCGCCCTTGACGATGTCCTTGAGATGGACAACGCCCAGCAGACGGCCGTCCTTGGCAACGGCCAGCGGCGTGCCACCGGCCTTCGCGATTTCATCCGCGATCGCCTGGATTTGCCGGGCGACATCGGAATTGACCGACGACTGCAGCGCCCGGACGTTATTTCCGGATGCCACCACGCGGGTGTCACCGCCGCCGACATAATTCAGGATCGCCTCGACCGCGCCCTTGCGGACCGACGATGCGCCGGCATCGACGCCGCTCATGCGGGTCTGCGCCGTGAACGGAATGAAGGTCGCAGCAAGTTCCGCCATGTCGCGGCTGCGAATGCCGTACTTCTCCTTCGCGAGCACCACGATCGAGCGCCCTTCCGGGGTTTCGTCAGCCAGCGACGCCAACTGTGCCGCATCGGCGAGTTCCTGCTCGGTGACGCCCTGCACCGGACGGAATGCCGTTGCCTGACGGTTGCCGAGCGTGATCGTTCCGGTCTTGTCGAGCAGCAGCGTGTCGACGTCACCGGCGGCCTCGACCGCGCGGCCCGACATTGCCAGCACATTGAAACGCACCAACCGGTCCATGCCGGCGATACCGATCGCCGACAGCAGCGCGCCGATGGTGGTCGGAATCAGGGTCACGAACAGGGCCACCAGGACGACCACGGAGATCGAGCCGCCAGCATAGCTGGCATAGCTCGGAATCGTCACCGTCGCGAACACGAAGATGATGGTCAGACCCGCGAGCAGGATGTTGAGCGCGATCTCGTTCGGGGTCTTCTGACGCTCGGCGCCTTCGACCAGCTTGATCATGCGGTCGATAAAGGTCGAACCTTGAGCCGCAGTGATGCGGACGCGGATCCAGTCGGACAGAACCTGGGTTCCGCCGGTCACGGCCGAACGGTCGCCGCCGGATTCGCGGATCACGGGCGCAGACTCGCCGGTGATTGCGGCTTCATTGACCGAGGCAACGCCTTCGATCACTTCGCCGTCGGACGGGATGTTGTCGCCGGCTTCGACCAGGACGATATCGCCGACCTTCAGGCTGGTACCCGAAACCAGGCGGTAGGTCTTGTCGGAACCCGACAACAGCTTGGCCTGGCTCTCGGTCCTGGTCTTCTTCAGCGACTCGGCCTGGGCCTTGCCGCGGCCTTCGGCAACCGCTTCAGCAAAGTTGGCGAACAGCACCGTGAACCACAGCCACAGGATGATCTGGAACGTGAAGCCCAGACCTTCCCCGCCCGTCAACAGGTCGCGCAGGAAGATCACCGTGGTCAACACAGCGACGATTTCCACTACGAACATCACGGGGTTCTTAATCATCAGCCGCGGGTCGAGCTTGGCGAAGGACGACCCGATCGCCGGAAAGACGATCTTCGGATCGAGCATCGCGGAGACAGCTACCCGCTTCTGCAATTTCATGGCTTCCATGGAAGTAACTCCTGACGTGATCGATCAAAACAGGTTGCTGGCGTTCATCGCGAGATGTTCGACGATCGGTCCCAACGCCAGCGCCGGGAAGAAGGTCAAACCACCGATGATCAAGATGACGCCGATGACCAGGCCGACGAACAGACCGCCCGTCGTCGGCAACGTGCCAGCCGACGCCGGAACCGTCTTCTTGGCCGCCAGCGAACCGGCAAGCGCCATCGCCGGGATGATCATGAAGAAGCGGCCAACGAACATCGAACTCGCCAGCGTGAGGTTGTAGAAGAAGGTGTTGCCGGTGAGACCGCCGAAGGCCGAGCCGTTGTTGGCCGTCGCCGAAGTGAAGGCATAGAGCACTTCAGTGAAGCCATGCGGACCCGCATTGGCCATCGAAGCGACCGCCGAGGGCAACACCACCGCGACGGCAGTCCAGCCCAGATACATCAGCGGCAGGACCAGGATGGCGAGCATGGCCATCTTGACCTCGCGCGCCTCGATCTTCTTGCCGACATATTCCGGCGTGCGACCGACCATCAGGCCGGCCACGAAGATCGCCAGCACGACGAACAACAGCATGCCGTAGAGACCTGCGCCGACGCCGCCAATGATGACCTCGCCGAGCTGCATATTGATCAGCGGAATCATGCCGCCGAGTGCAGTGAAGCTGTCATGCATCGCGTTGACCGCGCCGCAGGAGGCCGCCGTGGTGATGACCGCGAACAGGCTGGAGGCAACGATGCCGAAGCGGACTTCCTTGCCTTCCATGTTGCCGCCGGTCAGGCCGAGCGCACTCTGGATGGAGGTGCCATTGGCTTCCGCCCAATAGGTGATGGCGACGCCGACGATGAACAACGTGCCCATCACGGCCAGGATGGCCCAGCCCTGACGCTGGTTGCCGACCATGCGACCGAACACGTTGGTCAGCGCGGCACCGATCGCGAAGATCGAGATCATTTGCACGAAATTCGACAGTGCCGTCGGGTTCTCGAACGGGTGCGCAGCGTTGGCGTTGAAGAAGCCGCCGCCATTGGTGCCGAGCATCTTGATTGCGATCTGCGAAGCCACCGGACCGACCGCGATGGTCTGCTTGGCGCCTTCCAGCGTGGTCGCGTCGACATAGGCGCCGAGTGTCTGCGGAATGCCCTGCCAGACCAGGAACAGCGTGTAGACGATGCAGATCGGCAGAAGCACATAGAGCACGCAGCGCGTCACGTCGACCCAGAAATTGCCGATGGTGCGCATCGAGGAGCGGGAAAAGCCGCGGATCAATGCGACCGCCAGCGCGATGCCGGTTGCCGCCGACAGGAAGTTCTGGTGCGTCAGGCCCAACATCTGCGTGAGATACGACATCGTGCTTTCGCCGCCGTAGTTCTGCCAGTTGGTATTGGTGACGAAGCTGATCGCGGTATTGAAGGACAGATCCTGCGCGACCGCGGATTCTCCCGCCGGGTTGAACGGCAACACGTCCTGCAGACGCAGTACCGCATAAAGAATGATAAAGCCGCCGACATGGAAAAACAGCATGGCGATCGTATAAGTCAGCCAATGCTGCTCACGCCTTTGGTCGACCCCGCCAAGCATGTAAATCCCGGCCTCGACCGGCCCCAGGATCGGGGACAGGAACGTGCGCTCGCCGGTGAAGACGCGCGTCATATACAAACCGAGCGGTTTGACCAGTGCGACGACGATCGCACAAAATAGAATAATTTGAATCCAGCCAATGACGGTCATCGGAATCTACCTTATGGGTTTTACGCGGAATGGGGCGAGAGCGGTCAGAACCGTTCAGGCCGCAGCAAGGCGTAGGTCAGGTAAACCAGCAGGCCTACAGACACGAGACCGGCGAGTGAATAGTCGAAAATCATAGTCGTTCTCCTTCAGAGCGTTTTCGAGCGAAGCGATACCGGTTCGCGTGAAGAAAACGCATCAAAACTTTAGAGCCGTTCGCAGGCGTAGGTGTAACCAACCGCCACTACAAAGAAGCCGAGGCCGAGGGCCAACATGACAATATCGAGCATGTGATGTTCCTGATGCGGTATGATCTGCGGGCCAAAACGGACCTCGCGCTGGTTTATTAGGTGGTGAGGTACTCCCGCGCTTCATATGCTTTCGAGATGGGAGCGCTCGCAATATTATAGGAATCCTATAGTGACGCGCAGCGGCCCGGACCTTATTTGATGCGCGGAGTCCGGCGTTTGATGCGCGGAGTCCGGCCGGCCGCATTTATGAAAGTCCTATATCTTGCGGCTCAACTTCATCTCGTTTTCAAATGTCGCATTATCCATTTTGGGGATATGGCTGCCAATCGCGGCCCTGTCTGATGAGATGATGTCATGTCGTTCGTTTCAAAACATCATGTTGGCCAGGAACTTGCCCATCGGCTTCAAGACTCGGATGCCGTGACGGCGGGATTGATTTCGGCTGTCATCGAGGCGACGTGCCGACGCTTTCCGTCGGTGGGCCAGGCCGGCAAGACCACACGGATCGAACGCTTGATCGAATCGGAAGCCTGGATAGATGCAGCGCTTGCGCTGATCGATCTGGAACTGCCGCAATGGCAGGTCCGCCGCATTGCCTACGACCAGGGCGAGTGGCATTGCGCGTTGTCGCGGGCGCGAGAACTTCCCGAATGGCTCGATCAATCCATCGAAGCCTATCACACTGACCTGCCGCTCGCCATCTTGAGCGCGTTCGTTGCCGCACGCCAGGTCACCGCACCGTCGGAAAAAACAAGCGTCCCCGCCGTGCGGCGCAAGACGAAAGAATTCTACGAGCCGGTCTGCGCCGACAACTTCGCGTAACGCCACCAACGCCCCGACGTGGCCGCTAAGCCTGCGACCGGGCTTCCAGTACAAACCCATCTGCCGGAGTTTCGAAGTTTGATGCGACTCCCGAAACTGCTACTGCAGGAACTGCGATCGACGCAGGTGCTTGTTCGCTTCTCCCTGCGAATGATTGTTCTCGTCGCTTTCGCCATGTTTGGCGGCATCGGCTTTGCGAAAAGCTTCGCCGCATTGCTATGGATGTCGACGATCCTCAGCGCCGTAGTGGGCGCTCTCAAGCGCGAGCAACCCTTCGGTACAAGCCTCAACCATTGGGATGAAACGGCTGCCTACGCCGCACTGTTCTGTCTGGTCCACGGGTTGGATCACACCGGTTCGATTTGAGGCCGCATCGACAGCGATTCTCATCCTCGGCACAGACAATGGCGCCGCCACGAAAGGTCCCTGGCATCGGGTGCATAGCCCCGTGACCAGGAAGCCCGCCTAGCTCCTTTCGATCGTCCCGCGGCTCTATCCTTGCAATACCGGCCGCGGACATTGGGCGTCGCGTGACCGCACTACGGTAGATCCAAATGAACCTCAATGCTTCCGGTGATAAACAGCACGACAAGGCGCTGCGCGCCTGGCAACTGGCGTTGCTGCGATTTGCGATTACGATGGACAATGCCGACCGGCTGGCGGTATTGGCTATCGCGGCCGAACTCGATGCGCCGGGCGCGCGGCCGTCAACCCGGCCGGCGTTCAAATTCTTCCACAATGCGAGCGCCGAGCTCTGCCAGGCCATTATTAACCCGCAGCAGGCGGCCAGTGCGGCGGTGCTGCACCAGCACCTGACGCGATGCGACGACGAACGCTTGAAGCGGGCGTTCGCAGCGGTGCTGGCGATCGACACCTCTCGCGCGAAGCCACCTACCAGACCCCTGAAACGAAACGACGATTTGTGGAGAGGGCTGGCGCCTCGAAGCGTTTCGCCCTGACCACTGGGGAGGCGCAATGGCTGCCGGGGCACCGGTCAAAAGTTCAACGAATCACGTCGATTTGAACGAAAAGTTCAATATGATTCATCATTCGTTAAGGTTGGCCTTCCCTCCATCTTTACACCGCACTTATGAAGTCGAAGCGGAGCCGCTCTCGAATTCATATGCCGTCTCCCTGATATTTGAACCATCGGAAGAACGCGCCGTCTGGTCGCTTCAGTAGAGCAGCGGTCGCCAAATGGGAGATTTTATGACAGACGTCATGACCACGATCGAAGAACCGCCCTCGTGTACCTCTAATCTTGTTATCATCGGACGAAATAGCAGGGGCAACTGGGTTGCCCAAGAAAAGAACGGGCTTTTTGGCGGACTATTCGTCAGCCGCGCGCAAGCCGTAAAATATGCGCTCTTCGAAAACGGACATCATCCAGAAACGATTGTCCTGACGGCCAACACCGTCGAACTCGACATGCATCGCAACGCGTCGTCCTTCCCCCCGACGGCCCTGGATGACCAACGATCTCTTCAGGTTCGCGCCGCCTAGGCGCTTGTGTTCAACTCGATCGACTGGAACACCATATGTCGCGGCATGCGTTTGTTTCGTCACAGGACGAAATGGTCGACACCATGATCGACCTTGCTCATGTGTCTAAATCGCATCGCATCGTTATCTCTGGAAGCGACAGTATCGAGCTATATCTCGCACTCAAGCGGCGAGGATTCTCCTTTGGAGTCCTCGCATCGGCCTGCCGCGTCCCCTGTGGGCAGCACGCGGCGGGCCTGATCGCCGGCGATCATTCGTATCAGGCGCTCGAGGCCGCGATCATCCAGACCACCAAATTCCTCAATTCGTCGGCGAATATCGCTGTTTCGATCGAATCGCAGGAGAACGGCCTGGGCGGCAGGGTTCGAACGAAATTACAGCAGTTGGGTTTCCGTATTGAGGCCGGCGCTCGCTGCCGGAAAGGTTTTGTCCTGGCAGCGCACCGCCAGGAATGTGGCCAGGGTTTTGGTGCAATCGCGAACGTTGCCTGAACATGAATCAATCATTGCACCGGTTTGGCGGCTTCATTGCCGACCTTCCAACGCCATTCGACAGCGACGACAAGATCGATTGGCCCGCCTTCAAGATGCTCTGCGAACACCAGATCCGGTCGGGCGCGACCGCGGTCGTCGTCGGCGAGACCATGGGCGAAGCATCGACGCTCAGCCCGCAAGAACATGGTGAGATCGTCGCCGCGGCGGTCAGGATTTCGCGCCGGCGAGTAGCAATCATTGCCGGCGCAGGCTCCAACTCAACCAGCCATGCAATCGAAGCGACGGCCAGAGCCGAAGCCGCAGGCGCCGACGCGGTGATGTCTGTGGTACCGTATTACAACAAACCGATGCAGACCGGCATCCTGGCCCACTTCCAGGCCATCGCGGCGTCGACAACCCTTCCCATCATTCTGCACGACGTCCCCTCGCGCACGGCGCGCGAGATGACGGACGAGACTATCCTGCAGCTTTCAGAATCAGACCGGTTCATGGGCCTGAACGATTCGACCGGAAGCATCGCGCGCCTGTTCCGCTTGAAGTCGATGCTGCCGCGCGGATTTCGCATGTTTTGCGGCAATGACATTCATGCGATGGCTTACCTGGCAAGCGGCGGAGATGGTTGCATTTCGGCAATGGCCAATCTTTTCCCCGATCTCTGCCGCCGCATCTATGATGGCTGCACCATGGGTAATATGCAGGTCGCCAGCGGCCTTTCGGCGCGCATCGCTGAGATAGGCGCCCTAATTGGTGGCGATTCGCCGGTCGCCACCTTGAAATACGGTATGAATACGCTCGGGTTCATGCAGCCGGCGGTGCGTTTGCCCCTGGTCGAATTGGGCGCAGATACCCGGGAGGCCGTTACGCTGGCGATGACGATCACCGGCGAAAATGACCGGCTCGACAGACCCGAAGCCTTCGCTCGCGTCGCCAGACGCAGCTACGCGCTGTAGCTCTATCGATCCGCACTCACTTATACGGCCCCTATATCGGATGTCGCGGAGTCACCTCGAATTCGTATGTAGTCGCTCCCCAATATAAATACCGCCACCCCGAGTTGGCGGTGGCCCTACTTGATCGGCATTTCCATGAGCGCGATGGCGTACCGCGAGAAATTTCTTCAAGGCACGGCCGCAAAAAAGTTGTCGCTTGGACCGGTGACCCCCGACGCGTCTGCGAGATCCGAGCGCGCGCCGGTGAGGTCGTTTGATCGGCCGGGCGCTGACGTTCTGAACGCGGCCATCCCGGTGGTCTTCATCGGACGCAACCGCGATGGTTTGTGGGTCGCCCGCGACGCCGAAGGAAAGTTCGGTGGGCTGTTCTGGCGCAAGGAATCGGCGCTTCGTTTTGCTCAAAGAAGCGCCGCAACGACTGGATACGCCATCGTGTGTCCGCAAGCGCGATTCGAGCTTGATATCGAAAACGCGGGCAATCCGTTTGTCGCCCACGCCGGCAGCGCCAGGCGCTTTCTAACCCGGCAAATGCATCAGATCAGCGTGGCCATCCGACATAGGCTTCGGTTCTAAAGCCCGATGGCCAATCGATACACGAGCGAACATCGACCATGAAACTGCTATCCCACTCGCCCGCGCAGACCGGAAACCCGTCCCGTCAGGCTCGCCATAGCTCTGCAATGCGAGCTCCCGCAGTTGCGACAGATGCGCATTGGGCAACGGTCAAGCGGTTCTGCCTGTTCGCTTTTATGATCCTGTTGGCGGGGGGCGCCGTGGTCGGCGTCATCGCGCTCAAGACGGAGGTCTATCTCTCAAGTCTCAATTAGCGCCCGAACGAAATACCGCTGTCCTGATTATCCGAAGATCGATCCTACCTGCCTGCCCCCGCTTTTGCAGATACCACCGACGTCGCGGCGTCCGACGTACCCTTAGCGCAGCACCGAGTGCCCGGCTGCGCCATCCGAGACGGCTTTGATCGAACCCGAGCGGTTGATGAACCGATGATTGCCTTTCAGCAACTTGCCATGGCCTCGCTACTGGGCCTGGCGACGACCTGCTCGTCACTCTTGGGTGCCGCCGTTGGCCTCTACGTTCCGTTGTCGAAGCGTCCGCTCGCTTGCCTTCTCGGGTTCGCCGCCGGTGCGCTGATTTCGGCGCTGGCGATCGAACTTGCCTATGAGGGCGCCCTGTCGCTTCATCATCGCGGCTACAGCGCGCACACCGCGTGGGCGTTTATCAGCGTCGGGTTTGCTGCAGGCGCGGTCATCTATTATTCGACCTCGCTCTTTCTGGAACAGCGGGGTGCCGCCGTTCGATGCCCCACCCAATTCCGCGAATATGCGCTGACGCGCAAACAGGCGAACGCCCAGGAGCGAATCAAGCTGCTGGCGGCATCCGAATTGATGCGCCATTTGCCGCCCGAGCAGATCGAGCGGATTCTACCTGTTATCCGTGACCGCCAGTTGAAGAACGGGGAAATCTTGTTCAGGGCGGGAGACCCCGGTGATGCGCTCTACATCATCGGACGTGGCAAGGTGGAGGTCCTCGCCGACGCCGCGCATGATACGCTGCCGGCCGCTGCCGCAATCGCCGTGCTCGGCGAGGGAAGCGCGTTCGGCGAAATGTCGCTGCTCAGCGGCGACCCGCGCTCCGCCACGATCCGCGCCATCGAGGACACCGAGGTGCTGGAGATCGACAAGCGCGATTTCGAGCACCTCGTGGCGACAGATCGCGAATTTGCCGATGCCGTCGAGCGCATCAGCCATCGGCGGGCGATCAACAATCTCAGCGCGGGAGGTACCGATCCCGCCCGGTGGGCAAAAGTCGCCAGCCGGAGCCTCGACCATCTCAGCCGGCACGAAACCAGCAAGATGCTCACCGAGGCCGCCAACGGCGCCGGCATCGCCATCGTTCTCGGCAATATTCTCGACACCATACCCGGCTGCCTCGTGATCGGCGCCAAGTTCACCGCCTTTGGCAATTTGTCGCTGACACTGATGCTGGGCATGTTTCTGGGCGGTATCCCGGAGGCGGCCGCAAGTGCCTCGATGCTGACCAAGGCCAGCTACCGCCCGGCGACGATCTTCGGGCTGTGGTCGGCCGTGCTGGTCGCCGGCGTCGTCGCAGCCGCAGCCGGCAAGGCGTTTATCGGCAGCAGTGACGCGCTGGTCGCGATCTTTGCCCAGGCGCTGGCGGGCGGCGCCGTGCTGGCGCTGGTCGCCCATGCGATGATTCCCGTCGCGCTGGAAGAAGGCGGCTCACTCGTGGTACTGCCCACCGTAGCCGGCTTTCTGTTCGCGCTTTATCTGGCCTTGGCTGAATCCTTCGTGTGAGACCTTCGAGCCGCCCCCGGGGACCCGATGTACACTGGCAACGCAGACCTCTCCACCGCGCTGGATCGCATTCTCGATACGGCCGCGGACAATCTCCGGGTCGCCAAGGTACTGGTTCAACTGGGTCTCGACCCCGACCACATCACTTATCACGCGATATTCAATCGCCTTCTGGAAATCCTGCTGGCTAATATCACGCTTGCCAGCATGTGCGCACTGGTCGGCGCCATCTTCTTTGTTGCGACGTTGCTGACACGAACGATGGTGCCGCTGCGCATCTCGAACATGATCGGCTGTGTGTTTTTTGTCGGATTCGGCGCGCTCGCCGGTGATATCAAGACCTTTCTGCTCTACCTGCTGCTGCTGCCGATCAACGGCTTTCGCCTGCGCCAGATGCTCAATCTGGTCAAGAAGGCGCGCCACGCAACACAGGGCGATACGTCGATGGAGTGGCTGAAGCCCTTCATGACGGCGCGGAAATACCGCAAGGGAGACATCCTGTTCAAAAAGGACGCTGTCGCGCACGAGATGTTCTTGACCGTCACCGGTAAGTTCCTGGTCACCGAAATCGGCGTCGAATTGCCGCCTGGCCGCCTGATGGGCGAACTCGGTTTCCTGTCCCCCGAAAACCGGCGAACGGCGACGGTCGTGTGTACGGAAGACGGCCAGGTGCTGACCATCACCTACGACAAGTTGCTCGAGATCTACTTCCAGAACCCGCAGTTCGGCTATTATTTCCTGGTCCTGACCAGCCAGCGCCTGCTGGAGAATATCGCCAGACTGGAAGCCATCGTCGCCAAGAATCAGCCCGCACCGCAAATCGCCGAGAACGCGCACTGAGCGTTTGAAACCCGCTTTCGGGCTGGCATAATTTGAACCACGATGGCAAGGATTGAGCATCCGCCAACCTGCCGGGCAGCGACCTGGCAGATCGGTTGATCGATCCCTTTTGCGTTTGCCGACGACAAAGAAAGAGCCGTAATGTTGGACTTTCCCAAAGTGGCGCTGGTTGTGCTGGCGCTTGTGGTTGCTGCGGCGACAACGATGACGCGCGCAAGCGCACAAGAAGCGGCGTTTTCGGACGCGGAGCGAGTTGGGCTCGCGACCTGTCTGGCAAAATGCCGTGACGGCGACAAGGCGTGCAGCAACCGGTGCATCTCGCAATCCCAGACCAAGGGACGCGTGTGGAGCGACGATGTGCGCACCTGTATCAGGGACTGCCGGGGCGGCCATCCGCTTTCCGGGACATCCGCCAAAGCGGCGACCGATAGTATCCTTGGCTGCGTCGCGGCCTGTCCCCTCGATCGCTTGGCCCAATAGCGGCGGACATCACGGTTCGCTGCTACGACGTCAGGCTCAAGACTTTCAAAGCGCAATCGCCGCCCGTTCCGCGTGTCACGCCTCAATACGGATACTGATTTGGGCAGACCCAATTGCCGTAGCCGTCTTGATAGCAGCTGTTGTTGTAGGAGCTGCCATAATAGGCGGCACCTGCCGCCGCTGCTCCGACAGCTGCGGCGCCGTAGGCCGCTCCTCGGTAGACGCTTCTGCGAGCCGCTGTACGCGCCACAGGATGCCCTGCAACACCGTAGCGTCCGGCATGAACGGCCCCGCCGCGGGCACGAACGGCTCCGCCACCGAAATGAGCGCCGCCTCCATGGAATCCCCCAGCCCGAACACCGCCGCCACGGCGGGCGAGCGCATCGTCGGGAATGAGAGTTGCGCAAACCAGCACACTGGCTGCCAAAGCAGCGAGAGCATAACAAATCATGACATTTTTCTCCTTACGCTTAGAGTTCCATGCACACTTCCTGGAGTGGGTCCGCGCTGGCATCGAACAACGATGCTCGCCGAGCGCTTTGAGCCGAAACAGCACCCGAGCATTTTTAGGTGCTCTTCATTTCCGTGCTCGATCTAAATCAATCGCACTGCCAACCTAATTAGGTAGCGCTCGACGGAAACGAATAAGACAGCGACAGCCACAAAGCTGTAACACGGCGTCGCTGGGGTGTCACTCATCCGTTCTCAACCACCGCGTAGCGCGCGAGCATCGAAGTTTTCCGACAAAGTCGTCTTGTGATTCCCGCTTTGACCTCGACCTTAAGTTCTGTCAGCTACCCTGACCCAATCCTAATGTTTGAAGGCCAGCATTCGTCTCGCTACCGTTGGCGAGGCCTTGAGGTTTGCGTCGCATCAAAACAACCGCGAATTCGGCCCCGTTATCGTGTAATGTTCTCGTCGGAAATCATCATCGAGGAGTTGAGCCATGGCTGAAATCAACAAACTGTCGGTCGGCGAAGCGCTCGACAAGATACGAAAGGCCGATGCGCCGAAATCAAGAGGCGGCCAGGCGGACGAGAAGATCAGTGCGGCTCTCCAGGAAGCGGAACGGATGAGGGCCATGAGACTGCGGCTGGAGCGCCAGAGAAGGGCCGCCGTGACTAAGCCCGACTGAAGTCGCTCAATAATCCGAGCGACACAGGATCAGTATTTTTCGGCAGCAAACTTCCTGCCTTTCAAGGTCGTTTGATCGTCATATCGATTTTTGTTCGACCGCTTCGGTAGTGTAACCTTGGGTCGCCGTACTTTCTTCATGGGTATCAGCGAAAGGATGTGCGAGATGCAGTTAAGGCGCGCGCGCCGTTTGTCGTCAGAACGCACGATGTACCAGGGCGCTTTCTTGGTATCAGTCATCTTGAGCATCAAGTCGCGTGCCCGGGAATAATCGTACCATCGACTGTACAACTCGACATCCATGGGGCTGAGTTTCCATTGCCGCAGCGGGTCACTGAGGCGCGCCGCAAATCGTTTCTCTTGCTCGTCCATACCGACTTCGAGCCAGATCTTGATGAGCTGAGTACCGCCTTCGACAACGTATCCTTCGATTTCCGGACAAAGCTCCAGAAACCTCTGATGTGTGTCTTCGTCGACAAATCCCATCACGTATTCGACACCGGCGCGGTTGTACCAGCTCCGGTCGAAGATCACGACCTCGCCGGCGGCCGGGAAATGCGGGATGTAGCGTTGCAGGAACATCTGCGTCTTTTCGCGGTCCGACGGCGCCGGGAGGGCAACGACGCGGAAAACACGAGGGCTCACCCGTTCGGTGATTGCCTTGATGGTACCTCCCTTGCCTGCCGCGTCACGCCCTTCGAATACAATGATGACGCGAAGCCCTTCGGATTTGACCCAATCCTGCAAGCGGCACAACTCAACCTGAAGCTTCTCTAGTTCTTTTTCATAAATTTTTCGCTTCAATTTGCCATCACTGTTGAACTCCTCCCCCTTGGGCATGTTGATACGTCCTCCTTGCAGTGGATGGAATCAGATCACTATTCCCAATTCAATTTGATCGCTATGTCACCTGGCATCCCGCCCGGCCAATCCGCCACTTCAAATAATATCTTGTATCCGCGCGGCTGCAGATGCTGCTTCCAAAATTCAAAGAGCTCTTTCGGCAATCCAGTCAATGTTCTTTCCCAGCCCGGCTCCTGCTGATTGATAGCCCGCCCATGGTCAGCAAAAAGTTTGTTTGGAAAGCGCCCCACTTCGACTTCGGTAAGCCCGTTGTTGACCGCCCGTCTGATGATTGCCGCAGCTCGCTTCATTCTTTCTTCGTCGGAAACGCCCGACGGCTTGGATAATTGCTCAATCAACGCCGTCTTCTCGGCATTTCTCAACGCCTCCGCGCGCATAAACTCGGACGCTTTGTCCCCCTCGATTTCGGCTATTTTTTTCCTGCAGTCCACTGCTTTCGGCAATAAATCGTCCATCGCTGCTGACATGGTTACGCTCCCTGCATCAAAAGACGTTGTTGTTTCATAATTGTCAAAAGTCTCGGAAACACGAACTACGGTAGGCTCGGCGTCTGCCCTGGCTGACGTAGATTATCGATCAGGATGTAAGCGCTGATCAGCAGCACCCATGCGGGCAAAACAGCCACACTCCAGTGGATGTAATAGCTTCCGATCAGCAGAACGATAGCCAACGCGTAACCGAGAAGGGCAATCCAGCGTGGGACGATCTCGGTATAGATCAACACCGTCGAAGTCGAAATCATGAATACGGCGGCCATTTTGATCGCGTAGACATTCATGACAATGTACGAAAAGGCTCGCGCATAGTGGAGTGTGGTGGAATTCACCAGCTCGTTGGACTCGTCGAAACTCGATACCAGGACGAGCGCTCCTATCGTTGCCGCCGCCACAAATAGCATCGCAAGAAACAACAAACCGCTGCCAAGAAATACCGTGGCAAAGAAGCGATCTTCGAGGTAAGCGAGCCGGTCGCGCAGCACGCCGATGAACCAAAGAAATCCGACACCGGCTATCGGGATCAAGTTTAGCGCCAACGTTGCCGCTTTCGAATCTGTCTTCAGCCAGGACCCCGGCTCCATTGGGTTTGCCGGCATAGAAGATCGAAGCAACCAGAAGATGACGATCAGTAGAATAGAAAAGACAATTCCCGCGATGGCCGCCGCCTTCGGCGTCACCAGATGCGGTCGCGTGAGGCTGTCTTTCTGCGGCATCCCCGCGTTCTCCTTGCCGGGGCACAAACGCTGGATAGAACTAAGATACCAGCGCGACTTGATATGAATCAATGGGCAAATGGTAAAAGCCGAGGCCGCCGACGAGGTGGCAAGCGCCTTCATGCAAGAGCACCAGACATATTTTCCAGCGGACGAGCTACAACGCGCAGCGATAATAGTTGACCTCCATTCCTTCCATGCCCGGGAAGAAACGCGTAATCTTGTTGTCGTCGATCACCTTCAGGCTGAATTGCACGCTCGACAACATGATGTCAGTCGCGCATGCCGCCAGCATGTTGACGGTGCCGCCAGCTTCCTTTTTCGATTTGACCGTACATCGCGCCGCTCTTCCCCTGAGCTGATTGCCGTCAGCGATAAAACCCGCACCGTGAATCTCGAAATCCTTGGCGAAGCTAATCCTGCTTCCGCTCTTCTTGAAAACCAGGCCACACTGATCCGTGCCGCTCGCCCAGGCGCCGGCGAGATCAAACGCGCCGGCCTGAGCCGGCAGCGCAAGCAACGCACAGTTCCAGGTATCCGGTAACGCGGGCTCGGACCTCAACCCGATTGATGGCGTCAACGCGCCCGACGAAATCGAGGCCCTTGGCTACGGGCTTTCGCTCTGCCGTCACCACGCCTACCGGTACTGCGGGCGGCGGTTGGTTCGTTTGGGCGATGGCCGGAACGCTAAGTCCGGCCACAGCTAAAATGGCGCAAGTTAATATGCGCATCGCTGTCTCCTCCCAAGAGATCAACCGACACGATCCTAGTCCTGACCCAACTTAACTGAAAGTACCAAATAGCCGCGCACGAGCTTAATCGATGATGTGGTACCCCCCGTCGATATACAGAACATCGCCCGTCATCAGCCGCGCAGCGTCGAGCGCCAGAAACGCGGTCGCCTTCCCGACATCATCGATGCTGACCAGGCGGCGAGCGGGAGCTTTCGCTCGGGCCTTATCCAGGAGCTCGTCGAATTCCGGAATGCCGGAAGCGGCGCGCGTCGCGAGCGGCCCCGGTGAAATGGCGTGAACGCGAATGCCTTTGGGTCCAAGCTCGGCGGAGATATATCGGACGGCGCTTTCAAGTGCAGCTTTTGCGACCCCCATGATGTTATAGTTTTCGACGACCATCTGGCTGCCGTAATAAGTCATTGTGAAAAGCGTCCCGCCATTCCTCATCAATGGCTCCGCCAGGTGCGCCATGCGGATGAATGACCAGCACGACACATCCATGGTGGCGAGGAATCCGTCCCGCTCAACGTCAGTGACCCGCCCATGCAAGGCCTCCCTGGGAGCGAAGGCGATGGAGTGGACCAGAAAGTCGAGCTGTCCCCACTCCTTCTGAATGCGCTCGAACACCGCCTCCAGTTGCCCCGGGACCATGACGTCCAGCGGCATGAGGATCGGCGCCTCGAGTTCTCGGGCCAACGGCTCGACGAACTTTTTCGCTTTCTCGTTCAGATAGGTCACGGCCAGATCGGCCCCAAGCGCCCGAAATGCCCTTGCGCAGCCCCAGGCAATCGACTGATCGTTGGCGATCCCGACGATCAGGCCGCGTTTTCCCTTGAGTGCGACGTTGGCTTCAGGGACGACAGGAATTGTCATGACACCCTCGCCTGGTTGGGCCGGGCCTTTTCAGCTGATGATACCAGCGACCAGGTGTGCCGGGCAATCATCAGTTCCTCGTTGGTGGGAACGACATAAGCGGCGACGCGGCTTTCCGGACGCGAGATCAGCGTTGCGTCGGCGGCGTTGGCAGTCTCATCGAGCGTCACTCCGAGCCAGGCAAGCTTCTCGGCGATGCGGGCGCGCATCCGCGCCGAATTTTCGCCAATTCCGGCTGTGAATACGAAGGCATCCAGGCCCTGCAATGCCGCCGCCAGCATTCCGGCGTAGAGGCCGACGCGGTACACAAAATAGTCGATTGCGAACGCCGCGTTCGGATCACGACTGGTCTCGAGCTCCCGCACGTCGTTGCTGACACCGGACAATCCCTTAAGACCACACTCGCGGTACAGAAAGTTTTGTACGTCGGACGGCGACATGCCCCTTTCCGATATCAGATAAAGCACGACGCCGGGATCGATCTGGCCCGGGCGGGTGCCCATCGGCAGCCCGTCGAGCGCTGTGAACCCCATGGTGCTCTCAACGCTCCGACCTTTGTCGATGGCGCACATCGAGGTGCCGCTGCCGAGATGAGCGACGATAATCCGCCCGGAGGCGACGTCCGGCGCGACTGCAGGCAAAGCCTTCGCGACATACTCGTACGACAGTCCGTGAAATCCGTAGCGTCGGACACCATCCGCATAAAGCGAATGGGGCAAGGCATAGTGCTCTGCCAACGCGCCTTGATTGCGATGGAACGCCGTATCGAAGCAGGCGACCTGGGGAAGATTCGGGAAGCGGGCAGCAATCGACCGAATTAGCGCAAGATTGTATGGTTGATGGAGCGGCGCCAACGGACTATATCGCTCCAGGCGCGCCAATACGTCCTGATCTACCAGAACGGCTCGGTCGTAGTCCGGCCCGCCGTGTACCACCCGGTGTCCCACCGCGACTGGATCAATCCGGAGGGCCTCACGTAGCCACGCTCCGGCCTTGGCAAGCGCAGTGGGTACATCGCTGATGTCCTCGGCCTGATACGTCCGGTCGATCAACACGGTGTCGTCGACGCCGGTGGCACGTAGCCTCGGACGGCTGCCGATGCCGTCGACCTGGCCCTTGATCTGACGTTTCAGGCCGCTCTCGGACTCGACTGCAAAGATTTGAAACTTGACGCTCGAGGAGCCGGCATTGGCGACAAGGATGGTATCCATGTGCTCACACGACCGATTTGACGGCAGCACGGCGGAGCGCATCCGCGTAAAGCACCGCTATTGCGCAGGACGCCATGCGACCGCGGACCGAGTCGGCACGGGAGGTCAGAACGATCGGCACCCGCGCGCCGAGCACGATCCCGGCCGTGTCGGCCTTTGCGAGATAGGCCAGATTCTTCGCCAGCATGTTGCCCGCCTCGAGGTCCGGAACGACCAGAATCTGGGCCCGGCCGGCGACTTCCGAATTGATGCCCTTGATCTTTGCCGCCTCCATATCGATCGCGTTGTCGAAGGCGAGCGGGCCGTCCAGCACGGCTCCTGTAATCTGACCGCGATCCGCCATCTTACAAAGTGCAGCAGCCTCAATGGTGGACGGTATCTTGGTCGTTACGGTTTCGACCGCCGACAGAATGGCTACTTTCGGCGTGCCAAAACCGACCTGCGTGTAGAGATCGATGGCATTCTGTACGATATCGCGTTTGCAATCGAGGTCCGGGAATATGTTGATCGCGGCATCGGTGATGAAAAGCGTCTCGGCGTAACTTGGAACGTCCATGACGAAGACGTGGCTGATCCGCCGCGCCGTTCGCAATCCCGACGTCTTCGAAGTCACGCTGCGCATCAGTTCGTCGGTGTGCAGGCTCCCCTTCATCAGAAGCTCGCCCTGCCCCGTGTGAATCAGCTCGACCGCCCTCGCCGCCGCCGCCTCGCTATGGGTGGCGTCCACGATTTCGAAGCGGCTGATGTCGAGATCGCAGGCAGCCGCGGCATTCTTGATCCTGGTCGCCGGACCGACCAGGATGGGCTTGACTAGGCCTGCTTCGGCCGCCTCGCAGACCCCGCGCAATGAGGTCTCGTCGCAGGGGTGCACCACAATGGTCGCCGCCGCCGGAACTTGCTTGGCCGCGGCGATCAGGCGCTCATATTTCGCATGAGGCTGCCCCTGGGTAGCCATCGGAACGACGCTCATGGCTCAACTCCCAACAGTTACGTTTTCGGCAGGATCTACGATGCTTTGGCCCGCTCGACATCGGGCGCAAGAGCAATGCCCCTGGCACCTGCGCGCCCCGCATCTTCCGCTTCGAAGAGAGACTCGACCCGCTTCATTCGCTCTGCCGCTTCACCGGAGATCTCCCCGCTCGCGCTCAAAACCTTGCGTATCGCGGCGAGACCTTTTTGACGATCCTCTGAACTGGCCGGCAACAATTTCGGAATCGCCGCCAGCGTTTGCTCGGGATCGATCAGCAACAGCAAGAACTGCGTACGCGCCATCGCTTTGAATTGCGCGACGGTCAGTTGCGGGCGATCCTCCATCAAGCGGATGGTGCGAAGCGCCTCAGCGCCGCGCTCATCGACACGCCCGCGCGAGAGTCCGATGTAGAGCAGGCCACGCACGACGCACTCCTGCAAGCCGCCCGTTTCGATCTGTGACTTGAGTTCGGCTATGCGCGCGGCAACCAGTTCGCGGTGCAGCGACGACTTGGCGGGCTTGCGCGGCGGCTGCGAAGATGCGGGATCGATGCCAACGGCGGCCTGCAACGCCGGCGAGCCGTAGATCGTCATGAAGATCCCTTCGGAGATGCCCTCCTGCAAATCCCGCCACGCATCGAGCGTCTTGACGATCTGCTCCGACATAGCCTCCTGGGCCTTGATGAACGGGTTGTCGGGTGAAGCCGGACGACGGTTGTCCCGTGCCCTTTCCGCCATTTGTGCCAGCGGCGCGGCAAACGGGGCGGCGTCATTGAACATTTCATATTGCAGGCGCAACGGGTGCCATTGCCGGACGCGCTCCGCAACCGCAGGGGAAAACAGTGCTTTGACGAACGGCTGGGCGAACGTCCGGTATAGCGCGAGGTTGATTTCCGAAACGCGCGCTGCCGTCGCAAAACGCCGCTCATCCGCGGCATTATTTCCACCCATCGCACGGATATCGTCCAGCGTCCGCTGCTCACAGCGCATGACCCAGTCGCCCGATACGAGATCAGGATTGATGCTCTCGCCGGATTTTTGCTCGAATGTTGCCTCGTAGAGGCCCGGCGGCAGCACATCGATCAAATCGATGTTGCTGGAAAATTCGCGGTGCTCCTTCTTGGCAACACCGCCCGAGACGAAAATTCCGAGGTGGCCGATTGTGTCATGGACGGTATAGACGATCGTCTGACCATAAGACCTGATCTCATCGACATCGTCATACAGATCGAGAATCCATCCAAGCGCCTGCTGCGGCGGCGTGATGTTATCGCCCTTTGAGCAGAACACGACGATCGGCGAGCGGATGTTTCGCAGGTCGATTGCAGTGCCATTCGAGGTCTCGACCAAACCCGCGGCGAGCTTATTGCCCACGAACAGTTCGTCGACAATGAACTGGATTTCCTCGGCGTTCAGGTTGACGTGACCGCCCCACCAGCGCTCGAACTCCAGATAGCGCGGCGGCTCGGTGTCAACTTTCGAATAGACGTTGTACTGCTTGGTCCAGAGCGTGTTCGAGGGATTCTGATTTTCGAAATTCTGCACCAGTGCGGTGCCATCGAACTTGCCGGCTCCGATATCGCTGCTGAGCGCGGTCAACCAGCTTCCCCCCAGGAGCCCGCCGGAATAACGCATGGGATTCTTGCCATGCACGCCTGCCCAATAGGACAGCGGAGCCCCTGCAATGATGATTGGACCGAACAACTCCGGCCTGATCGAGGCGAGGATCATCACGGCCCAGCCGGCCTGACAATTTCCGATCACGCACGGCTTTCCATCCGCCCGGGGATGCAATGAGATGATCTTTTCGAGGAAGACCGCTTCGGCGCGGGCGATATCTTCGATCGTTTGCCCGGGCATCGGATCGGGCGAGAAGCCAATGAAGTAACAGGGATGCCCGGCGTTGAGCGCGACACCGATTTCGCTGTCTGCCTTGAAACCGCCAATTCCGGGACCGTGACCGGCGCGGGGATCTACCACCACGAAGGGCCGGCGCAGCGGATCGATCTCCACCCCCTTTGGCGGGACAATGCGTACCAACCCGTAATTTACCGGGCGCTCGAGCGTTCGTCCGTTAATGAGCAGTTCGACTTCATAATGAAGGACATGAGGGACCGTTTCGGCCTGATGCTCGCGATACTGATTGCCGCGTTGGCGCATCACGTCCCAAAACAACAGACTGCGCTGTCCTGCATCAACCAAGTATTCAGTTGCGAATGCGAACAAGCCAAAAGGCCCGCTTCCTAATCCCTCGTTTTTCCCGATCGACATGGCGTTTATCTCCCTTGACCGGCGTTGCTCGTGCTCCTGCTACCTGAATAGAAATGCGACTTCCGTCGCTACAGCTCTACCGCGCGCAAGTTTCGTCGAGCTCTCATTCACGGAGAGACGCGTGACAATCCTTCTGTTATTCGCGGAGACCTAACAACTCCACCGTTTGTCCAGGAAATCTTTATGGGACAAATTGATATAAACTAATGCAAACTAATGAAAAGTCATCGAAGTCAATTGATGCTGGCGGGTATCTGCGCAGGCATACTCCGGACTTAAATCCTTCCAACCCGGTCGTATGGAGACGCAGGCGAACGTTGATAGCCAATCGCAGACCAAAACGATAAGCCGAGGCCGAACGTGCGTCAACTGGTGAGCGAAAGCGAGGCCTGCTGCTTACCGGCAAGCTTCAATCGAAGCGGGCCGTGACGCGCTGTCTCGACAACCGTTCGCATCAAAAATAATTACTAGGTTCGATCGCAGCTGTTTGGTTGAAGATATCCCGCCTCCGGCACCGAGCGGGATACCGGCGCCTGCGGCACACTGCCGGATTGAGTGCGGCAACCACGCCGATTACGGTCGAGCGCCATTTTGACGCAGAGTGGCTTACCGATCTCGGACAAGATGGTGGCCGGGCGCGCTCGAGTTATGGATACAGCGCCAAGGGTCGCATCGTGGCAATGCAGGTGGCCGGCCTAAGGAAAAAATCGTCAAGACCTGCCACTGACGTCCCTCGGCCTATTCGTCATACGATCGGCAGCGATCGTATTTCGGGGGCTCGACCGGCTCATCGAGGCAGCGCCGGCAGTCGCCATCGCGGTAACGTCGAGATCAAATCGCAGACCCTAGCGTTCATTTGCAAAGACAATCATCGAGACGGAACAAATTCGGAGTCGATGATGCGGGATCCAATGGAGTATGTCTTCAACGAGGCTCTCAAGGATGGAACGCCCGTTGTCTTGCGCGCCACTCGTCCGGAGGATGGCCCCGGGATCCGGCAAGCCTTTCGCAAGCTTGAGCGCGAGACCGTTTATACCCGCTTCTTTGGGCCCAAGTCGGATCTATCAGATACTGATCTGAAACGGCTAACCTCGACCGACTTCGATCGCGACGCCGCTCTGCTGGTTACGAAAACATCTGATGGCGAGGTGATCGTAGTCGGCAGCGCCTGCTATTTTGGCACGGCAGGCGAACCGTCGGAACGCAGCGCTGAGATCGCCTTCACGGTGGCGGACGAATATCAGGGTCTTGGGATCGCCAGTTTGCTCCTGAAGCATCTGGTCCGGATTGCGCGCCAAAACGGGCTGGCAACACTTGAGGCTTATGTGCTGGCCCACAATCAGCCCATGCTGGCGGTATTCAACAAGAACACGTTGCGGAAGACAGTCAGGCGCGAAGGCGACGTGCTTCGCGTCACGCTTTTACTAGGGAAAGAACCGGACGGCCGTCCCATCGATCAGAGGCCGAGACCGATTGTTTGATCCGGAACGCCGTAATGCTCGCCACCAACACGCACCTGCATCAGAACGGACTTGAACACGCTGCCGACGAACGCGGCGCGATCCCGGTTTCGCTGGCCTGTGCGAGCTTGGCGGGCTGGCCTGACGAACGGCTTGAACCGAAGCAATTCAGTTTTTCGGAGGGTTCCTCAACCATCGAATGCCTCCGCCCAACAGACGATGAGCCCTAACGATCACTCAGCACGCTCCAGCATGCAACGGGCGGCTCATTCTACAGTGGCGACCGTGTGGGTTTTCGCGTCTGATCCAGCAATGCGGACGATGGCGCCCGCTTCTATCGATTCTTGCGGATTGTCGATCAGCCGATCGGTTAAGGACAGACCGGATTGGATCTCGACGCGGTTGCCGAGATCGCGGCCCAGTATCACAGGTTTTAGAACGACCTTGTTGTTGGCGTCGACCGCAGCCACGCGCATTCCCTTCGCGCCGAAAATCAGCGCTGTCGACGGAATGCGCAATGTGCTGGCGTCGGAGGGAATGTGGAACTGGACTTCGGTGAAGGCGCCGGGCCACAGTTTCCCATCGGGATTATCCGCCTGCAGCTCGACCAGGGCGGTGCGGGAATTTTCCTGCAGCGCATTCGAGGTCGACGTCAGCTCTGCCTCGAAAGTCTCCTGCTGGCCGGGCAGATGCAGCGTCGCCTTGATGCCAGGCTTGAGTCCGCCAAGGAACGCTTGCGGGACATTTACAAAAATGCGCACGCGATGGATGTCGGCAACCTCGTACAAGGGCCTGCCCGACGTACCGCCGGCGTTGACAAGATCGCCGATGTTGACGTTGCGTGCCGTGACGACGCCGTCAAAGGGCGCCCTGATCTTTTCGAAGCTGGTCAGTTCCTGGAGCCTGCTGACCGCAGCCTGCTGGACCTTCACATTCCCTTTCGCGACCGCCAACGCCGCGTTCCGCGACGCCGCCGTCAAGCGATCGGTGTCGCCCTGTTCCAGGGTCGACCATCCCTGAGCGACGAGCCGCGCCGTGCGTCCATTGGTCACCTGGCCCAGATCGGCGTTCGCCTGCGCCTGTTCGACGGCGGCCTGCAATTGGACGAGCTGGGCCTTCGCCTGTTCAAGTTGCTGGTCGAGATCGGGCGCCGAGATCGTCACAAGCACGTCGCCGCTCTTCACATGCGCTCCGAGATCGCTATGCCAGGCAGTCACGTAACCGCTGGCGCGGGCGAACAGCGAGCCGCTATTGAAGGCGCTGATGCTGCCCGGCAGAAGCAGCGACCGTTCTGGCGGACCGGGTTCAGGTTGAACAAGACGCACCGTAGCAATCGCTTGCTCGTCGGTCCAAGTTTGGACCTCCTGCTTGCTCCTGGCGCGATCGAAGATACCGAATGCGGCCAGAGCGATCGCGCAAACTGCAACGAGACTTAGGAAAAACACGATACGGCGCGACCTAGCGGGACGGCGGGCGGACGGTTCGGAAGACATAAGAGCTCCGGGTTACGCAGAGGACGGCGCGCCGGAAACCGGATCGGCCGCCTCGGCGGGAAGCGGTTGGCGTCCATGGGCGATACTAAAAAGCACCGGTACGAACACCAGCGTCGCGAAGGTAGCAAACAGCAGGCCACCGATGACCGCGCGTCCGAGAGGCGAGTTCTGTCCGGGCTCGATTGCCATCGGCGCCATGCCGATGATCATGGCCAACGCCGTCATGATCACGGGCCTGAATCGCGTGCCGCCGGCGTCCAGCGCGGCGGTCAGCGCGTCTTTGCCTTCCGAGAGCCGCTCGCGTGCGAAACTCACGACCAGAATGCTGTTGGCCGTGGCGACGCCCATGCACATGATCGCGCCGGTGAGAGCGGGCACGGACAACGTCGTAAAGGTGAGGAACAGCATCCAGACGATGCCGGCCAGAGCCGCTGGAAGCGCCATGATGATCACGAAAGGATCGATCCAGGACTGGAAATTGACGACGATCAGCAGATAGATCAGGACGACCGACATGGCCAAACCGATGAACAACTGCCGGTAAGCGTCCGTCATGGTGCCGGCCTGCCCTCGTATCGTGACCGTCGAACCTTTGGGCAGGTCCGCGCGCGAATCGTCGACGATTTTCTGCACGTCGGCGGCGACGCCGCCAAGATCGCGGCCCTGCGTCGCCGCATAGATATCGACGACAGGCCTGATATTGTAGTGTGAAACGACCGCGTCGAGAGGCTCGCGCGAGAAGGTTGCGAGGCCTCCCAGCAATTGGGTGGACTGAGCTGCGGTCAACGGCAGGTTCTTGAGTTCTCCCAGCGTATCGATGCCATATTGCGGCGTCTGGACGGAAACCGGATAGGACACGCCATTGGTCGGGTTCAGCCAGTAGGTCGGCGCCGTCTGCGTACTGCCCGACAGCGTTGCTTGAATGCTCGTCGCGGCATCGCCTTCCGTCAACCCGACGACGCCAGCCAGTTCGCGATTGAAATCGACTTTCAGCGCGGGGTCCTCGAATTGCTCCTGGATGCGGGGATCCGCAACACCCGCGACATGGCGGATCTTCGCAAGCAGCTTGTTCGCAAAGATGCGGTTCGCGTTGAGGTCGGCGCCGGCGATCTGAACGTCGACAGGCGCCGGCGAGCCAAAGTTGAGGATCTGGGTGACGATATCCGCGGGAAGGAATGAGAACGTTGTGCCAGGAAAAGCCGCCGGCAGCTTCTCGCGTAGAGTCTTCACATAGACGTCCGTGGCGGTGGCGTTCTCCCCTTTATTCAAGGTGACCGATATGTCGGCATCGAAGACGCCGATCGTTCCGGAATTTCCATATGAAATATTAATGCCGCTGCTCGGCAAACCGATGTTGTCGACGATGCTCGCTATCCGATCAGGCGGAATCAGCGCGCGGATTTTCTGTTCGACATTATCGGTCAAGCGCGTCGTTTGCTCGATTCTCGTTCCGGTCGGCGCGCGCATGTGAATTCTGATCGCTCCGGCATCGATCGAGGGAAAGAAATCCCGTCCAAGGAACGGCGCGAGGCCGAGAGACGCCACGGCTACGCAGAGGAAGCCGCCGGCGAACCAGAAACGATGCTGCAGCGCTAATTCGAGCAAACTCAGATAGCCTTGCCGCAATCGTTCGAAATAATATTCGAACCTGTGTTGGAAGCGGGCGAAAATGCTCTTCGGTGGCGGTTCGCCATCTTCCGAACGAGTCGAATGATGGTGCTGGTTGCGCAGGAGAAAATGCGCCATTGTCGGCACCAACGTATAGGTCAAAATGTAGGAGGCGATCATCGCGAAGACGACCGCCATCGCCAACGGCCGGAACAGATAGCCGGCGACCCCGCCAAGCGAAAGCAGCGGTACGAAAGCGATGCAAATGCAAAGCAGCGCGATCGTCGCCGGGGCCATGATTTCCTGCGCGCCATGGGTGATGGCCGTCAGGATATCTTCGCCCTGCTCTTCCATGTGACGATTGATGTTTTCGATGGTGACCGTCGCATCGTCGACCAGAATACCGACCGCGAGCGCCAACCCCCCGAGCGTCATCACATTGATCGTCTGGCCCAGCGCCGAAAGCACGATCAGCGAGCTCAAAACCGCCAGGGGTATCGAAACCGTGATGATGAAGGTCGAGCGCCAACTGCCGAGAAAAACCAGGATCATGAAGCCCGTCAGCGCGGCCGCGATAAGTCCTTCGCGGACGACGGCAGAGACGGAGGATCTGACGAAGCCCGACTGATCCGCGACATATCTGAGCTTGACCCCTTCCGGAAGCGTCGCCTGAATGGCCGGCAAGCGCGCTTTTACTCCGGCTATGATGTCGAGGGTCGAGGCGGAACCGATCTTCAGCACCGACATCAGCACGCCCTTGCGGCCGTCCGACTGCACGACATTGGTCTGCGGCGGTGAACCGTTGTGGACCTGCGCGACATCGCGCATGAAAACCACCGCGCCGTTGACCACTTTGATCGGCAGATTATTGAAATCTCCAATAACTTTTGGAGAATCGTTGAGGTCGATCGTGTATTCGTAGGAACCAATCTTTTCGGTGCCGACCGGCGTGATCAGGTTTTGCCGGGCGAGGGCGTTACCGACGTCAGTCGCCGAGAGGCCGTGGGCGCGCAGCGCGTTTTGGTCGAGGTCGATCTGCACCTGCCGGGCGGCGCCACCATAGACGCCTGGCAACTGGACGCCCGGAATCGTCGTGAGCGCGGGCCGAATGAAATTCGTGGCAAGATCGTTAAGCGCCGTCTGGGAGAGGGTGTCGCTCGACAGCGCCAGTTGGATGATCGGAACGCTGGAAGCGTCGTAAACCAGCATGAACGGCGGGGTGATGCCGGGAGGGAGTTGCTTCAAGACGGTTTGAGATATGGATGTGACCTGCGCTTCGGCGGCGCTGATATTCACGCTCGGTTGGAAGAAGACTTTAACGACGCCGTAGCCGGGAAGCGACTGCGAACTCGATATGCTGGATATCATTGACGGTCGTCGATAGCGACCGTTCGTAGATCGAGACGATGCGGTTCGCCATATCGTCCGGGGGCAAGCCGGTATAGCTCCATATCACGGAGATGACCGGGATGTTGATGTTCGGAAAGATATCGGTCGGCGTACTGAGTATCGAGCGGACACCAAAAATTGCGATCAGGATCGCCATGACGACGAAGGTGTAAGGACGCGCGAGAGCCACGCGAACGATAGCAGTCATGAGCCGGAGCCCTGAATCTGAAAATCGCACCGTTTAGCGCTAGAGCCTTTTCCGTTCCGATGGAATCGGAACGGGGCTCTAGATTCTTGGTTTGACGCGTTTTCTTTACGCGAACCGGTATCCACTTCGCTGGAAAACGATCTAGCGACGATATGTCGAAGCGACTTGCTTGGCGCGTGCCAAAAGGCAGACATCGCGACCGTGCGCAGCCCATATCGGCCAATCCGCGAAGGCGAGACGTAGATGTCATCCGGTCCCGGCAGCTCATTGGCATCCGGTGAGCGCAAACACCCGAAGCTGGCCTTGAGGTCTTGAAGTTTCATTAGGTTCTGGAGTTTCATTTCCCCTACGGAAAACAAGGAGATCGCCAAAGCCCCTAGAGCATGATCCGGAAAAGTGGAAACCGGTTTTCCCTCGCGACAAACGCGAAGCGTTTGCGCGGAGATCATGCTCAAACTAAAGAGATGAGATCATGATCCGATTCCGTTTAACCGGATCATGATCTAGGGAGCGCCACCACCAAACTCGGAGGCACTCCTTCCATTCCACATCACTCCGCCTGCGGACACGCTCGCTGGACCGTTCGCACTACTATCGTACGAATTAAGAAAAACCGATCTAGCCAGCGGTATACCCCTGTGCAGACGATAGGTTCTGACGTGTGCGCGATAGCTGCTTTTGTTGGTTCGTATATGAGCCGTCGCTTGGGTCGCAAACGATGACGCGAGTAGTAGCGTCACCAGAAGGTATGTGATCTTCATCATTCGCTTCCTTGACAGGGCCTTGCACCTATGGAGGCGGTGCGTCTCTGAAAGGAAGACTGAGATTGGGGTCTGGATATTCCCGATCACGCAAGATGTTTGCCGGCGTTAAAATCTGCCGCGACCGAATCTGAGCTGATGGGAACCTCGACCGGGTCGTGACGCTCGATAGTCTGCTGCTTAACCCGAGTGCTGCTCAGGAACCCAAGCCGACGTCGTACCGCTGCGCCAAACCTGTTGGATTACGCCTTGGTAATCTTAGTAATCCCACTTCTCGCCGAGGATCAGCGGACGCTGCGGGAACTTGAGCAAATCGCGTTCCGTGCCGTGACTGTGGGAGTCTGGCGGCGAAATCAGATCGCCGCGCGGCCCGGTGTACAACAGCATCTCGCGGCGCAGCCGGCGCATCTTGGCGGTGACGATGGCCTGGTGAAGGATCGCAAGCGCCGCGCGTGTCCGGCGCAGCGCCCGGCGCGCCAGCCTACGAAAACGCAATGCGCGCGGAGCCTCGTTTTGGGGCGAGTAGGATGCCATGGCAAACCTTCCGGGACCCGGCGCGACCGATGCGCCGGATCATCTGGAAGATGCGACCCCAGCTATATGAATTCGAGATGGACAGCCGCGCCCGAGAATAGGCGCGGCATAAATTCGTCGCGGTTATTCCGCTGCGGAGCGGAGCTCGGCCTTTTCGGCGCGCACCGCACAGAACTTGAATTCGGGGATCTTGCCGAACGGGTCGAGCGCCGGATTGGTCAACAGGTTGGCCGCGGCCTCCGCGTAACAGAACGGCATGAACACCATGTTTTCCGGCACATCGCGATCCGAGCGCACCTTCACCTGGACCGCGCCGCGGCGGGTCTGCAGCCGGACGAAATCGCCGGGCCACACTTCCAGCCGCCGCATGTCCTTTGGTGCCATGAACGCGACCGCCTCGGGCTCGATCTGGTCCAGCACCTGCGAGCGCCGCGTCATTGACCCCGTATGCCAATGTTCGAGCACGCGGCCGGTCGACAGCACCATCGGATATTCGTCGTCGGGCAACTCATCCGGCGGCACCACATGCGCCGGCACGATCTTGCCGCGGCCGCTGGCGGTCGGATAGCCGGTGGTGAAGATGATCTCGTTACCGGGCAGATGCGGATCGTCGACCGGATAGGTCACCGCGCCTTCGCGCACCAGCCGTTCCCAGGTGATGTTCTTCAGCGACGGCATCACTTGCGTCATCTCGGTGAAGACGTCGGCCGGCCCCTCGTAGCGCCAGTCGAGTCCCATGCGGCGGGCGATTTCCTGGATGATCCAAAGATCCTGCCGCGCATCGCCCGGCGGCTTGACCACTTCGCGCGCCAGCTGCACGCGGCGATCGGTGTTGGTGAAGGTGCCGGCTTTTTCCGCAAACGCCGAGGCGGGCAGGATGACGTCGGCATGGAACGCCGTCTCGGTGACGAACAGATCCTGCACCACGAGGTGATCGAGCTTGGCCAGCGCCTCGCGGGCGTGCTGCAGGTCGGGATCCGACATCGCGGGATTTTCGCCCTCGATATACATGCCGGTGATGTCGCCGGCGTGGATTGCATTCATGATCTCGACCACGGTGAGACCGCGGTTGGGATCGAGGTCCTGATGCCAGAGACGCTCGAACGGTTCGCGCAGATCGGTGCGGCCGACCGGCTGATAGTCCGGCAGGAACATCGGGATCAGGCCCGCATCGGAGGCGCCCTGTACGTTGTTCTGGCCGCGCAGCGGATGCAGCCCGGTGCCGGGCCGGCCGATCTGCCCTGTGGTCAAGGCCAGCGCGATCAGGCAGCGCGCGTTGTCGGTGCCGTGCACATGCTGGCTGATGCCCATGCCCCAGAAGATGATCGAGGCACGCGAGCGCGCATACATGCGCGCGACTTCGCGCAGCGTGTCGGCCGGAATGCCGCAAATCGGCTCCATCTTCTCCGGCGTGAATTCCTGGATCCGCGTCTTCAGTTCGTCGAAGCCTTCGGTATAGCCGGCGATATATTGCTGGTCGGTCAGCCCCTCATTGATGATGGTGTGCAGCATCGCGTTCAGCATCGCGACGTCGCTGCCGGGCTTGAAGGCGAGATGCTTGTAGGCATGGCGCGACAGCGACTGCCGCCGCGGGTCCATCACGATCAGCTTGGCGCCGCGCTTGGCCGCGTTCTTGATGAAGGTCGCGGCCACCGGATGGTTGACCGTCGGGTTGGCGCCGATCACGATGATGACCTCGGCATCCATCGCGGCCGAGAACGGCGCCGACACCGCGCCGGAATTGAGCCCTTCCATCAGCGCCGCGACCGACGAGGCGTGGCACAGCCGCGTGCAGTGATCGACGTTGTTGGAGCCGAAGCCGGTGCGCACCAGCTTCTGGAACAGATAGGCCTCTTCGTTCGATCCCTTGGCCGAGCCGAAGCCGGCGAGCGCCTTGACGCCCTTTTCGTCGCGGATCCTGACCAGGCCCTTGGCGGCGATATCGAGCGCCTCCTCCCAGGAGGCCTCGCGGAAATGCGTGAACGGGTTGGCCGGATCGACCTGGTCGTTAGCATCCTTCTCCGCGTTCGGCAGCCGCACCAGCGGCTTGGTCAGCCGATGCGGATGATGGATGTAGTCGAAGCCGAAGCGGCCCTTGACGCAGAGCCGGTTGTGGTTGGCCGGCCCGTCGCGGCCTTCGGCATAGATCACCTTCTCGTCCTTGACCTGATAGGTGACCTGGCAGCCGACGCCGCAGAACGGGCAGAGCGAGTCCACCTTGCGGTCCGCATAGGTGACGCGGGTCTGGTTTTCGTCGAGCATCACCGACGGCATCAGCGCGCCGGTGGGACAAGCCTGCACGCATTCACCGCAGGCCACGCAGGTGGATTCGCCCATCGGATCATCGAAATCGAACACGATCTTGGCGTCGTGATTGCGATAGGCCATGCCGATGACGTCGTTGACCTGCACCTCGCGGCAGGCGCGCACGCACAGGCCGCACTGGATGCAGGCATCGAGATTGACGCGCATCGCGGGATGGCTGGCATCGGCCTCCCAGCGCGCGGCCGCGGGAAAACGGCTTTCGGTCACCTCGACCTTCTCGGCCCAGTGCCAGAATTTCGAATCGGGATCGTGGGACGTTTCGCGCGCCGGCTGGTCGGCGACCAGAAGCTCCATCACCATCTTCTGCGCCGCGACGGCGCGCGTGCTGGCCGATTTCACCTTCATGCCGACACTCGGCGTGCGCTTGCAGGATGCTGCCAGCACCCGCTCGCCCTCGATCTCCACCATGCAGGCGCGGCAATTGCCGTCCGGCCGATAATCCGGCTCGGGCGAATAACATAGATGCGGAATCTCGCGGCCCTGGCGTTTGGCCACTTGCCAGATGGTCTCGCCCGCATTGGCTTCGACCTGCTGGCCGTCGAGTTCGAACTTGATCTTGGTCATTCCGCGGCTTCCCTAGCGCGTGTTCCGCAAAAGTGTGCAGCGGTTTTGCGATAAGAACGCGCGCCAAATGTCAAATTTGAGCATTTTCTTACGGCAAACCGCTTCACACTTTGCCTGAAAATGCTCATGGCAGAAACTCTTCCGGAAAATATTTGATGACGGAGGTCAGCGGATTCGAGGCCGCCTGGCCAAGACCGCAGATCGACGCATCGCGCATCGCCTGACTCAATTCATCGAGCAATTCGCGGTTCCAGACCGGTCGTTCCATCAGCAGCGCCGCCTTCTGGGTGCCGACGCGGCAGGGCGTGCACTGCCCGCAGCTTTCGTCCTCGAAGAACCGCATCAGATTAAGCGCCGCCGCTTTCACGCTGTCCTGCTCGGACAGAATGATGACCGCGGCCGAGCCGATGAAGCAGCCGTATTTCTCCAGCGTGCCGAAATCGAGCGGGATGTTGTCCATCGCCGCCGGCAGGATACCGCCGGAGGCACCGCCCGGCAGATAGGCGTGGAAAGCATGTCCCTCGGCCATGCCGCCGCAGAACTCGTCGATCAGTTCGCGCACCGTGATGCCGGCCGGCGCCAGCTTCATGCCGGGGTTCTTGACCCGCCCGGACACCGAATAGCTGCGCAGGCCGTGGCGATCATTGCGGCCGTGGCTCTTCCACCAGTCCGCGCCCTTCTCGACGATGTCGCGAACCCACCACAGCGTCTCGATGTTGTTGATCAGCGTCGGCAGCCCGAACAGCCCGACCTGGAACGGATAGGGTGGCTTGTGCCGAGGCAGCCCGCGCTTGCCTTCGATGCTTTCCAGCAGCGAGGATTCCTCGCCGCAGATGTAGGCGCCGGCGCCGCGCCGCAGATACAGCTTGGGTCCGCCCGGCGGCAGCTTGGCGATCTCGCGCTCCAGGATGGCGCGCGCGGCCGGGTATTCGTCACGAATGTAGATGTAGACCTCGGGCGCTTCCACCACATGCGCGCCGATCAGCATGCCCTCGAGAAAACGATGCGGATCGGTCTCGAGGTAATAACGGTCCTTGAAGGTTCCGGGCTCGCCCTCGTCGCCGTTGATAGCCATCAGCCGTGGCCCGGGCTCGCCGAGCACCGCGCGCCACTTGCGCCCGGTGGGGAACCCGGCGCCGCCGAGCCCGCGCAACGAGGCGTCGTCGAGCGCCTTCAGCAGGTCTTCCTTGGCGAGATCACCGGAGCGCAGGCGCCCAAGCAGCTGGTAGCCGCCGCCGGCGACATAGGCATCGTAATCGACGTATTTCGGCAGATGCGCGTGGGTGTCGCCCGCCTTCGCCGCCGCCAGCACGCTCGTCACGCTGGCATGGTCGACAAAATGATGACCGACCTCCGCCGCCGGCGCGGTGTCGCAGCGGCCGACGCAGGGCGCGCGCACCACGCGAATGCCGGGGCCGGCGCTGTCCTGCAACTCGTGCAGCAGCCGTTCGGCGCCCAGCATGGCGCAGGTCAGGGAATCGCAAACCCGGATGGTCAGCGGCGGAATGTCGGCGGCGCCCTCCTTCACCACGTCGAAATGGGCGTAGAAGGTCGCGGTCTCGAACACCTCGGCGAAGGCGAGCTTCATTTCGTCGGCGAGCGCGGCGAGGTGGGCTGCGGAAATCTGGTGATATTTGTCCTGGATGAGGTGTAGGTACTCGATCAGGAGGTCGCGGCGGCGCGGCCGGTCGCCGAGCAGAAGCTCGATCTCGTGCGCGGCGGTCGGATCGATCTGCCGCCCCTTGGGGGTCGACTTGGCCCGCCGGCGCCCTTCGCCGGGATGTTCGAACGCACGCACCTGCTGCACATCATGACTCATCGAGCATTAACCCCCTCACCTTTGGATCGTTTCTAGTCCTTTGGTATGCCAGATGCCAGTAAAATAAGCTGCTTGCAGAACGATTTGGGGGCCTGACGGCTTCGACCGTCACGCCCCCGTCCCGACCTCAGAAATGGCGCGGGACGGCAAAACCGCCGTCCCGCGGCTTGATGAGTGATCAGAAGATCTGGCTGGCGCTTTTCAGCGTCACCCACACGCCCCAGCCAAGCGGGATGCAGACGAAGGCCCAGAACATTGCGGCCTTGGCGTCGAGCCCGCCGAACCCGATGCCATACGACCCCGAGGGTCCCGATGCGCCTGCAGCTGCCGTGGCCTGCAGCCTGGCGACCGCGGCGTCACTCATGTGCCACTTCGGATCGACCGGCTTGATCATGTAATTGCAGATCAGGCCTGCGATCAGCATGGCGCACAGGATGTACATCGTGGTGTTGTAGAGTTGATCGCGTGGCACACCCGCCGCAAGCTGGAATTCGCGGATGTAATTCACCACCACCGGACCGATGATGCCGGCCGTCGACCACGCGGTCAGCAGGCGTCCGTGAATGGCGCCGACGAACTGCGTTCCGAACATGTCGGCGAGATAGGCCGGCACCGTGGCGAAGCCGCCGCCATACATCGACAGGATGATGCCGAAGCCGAGCACGAACAGCAGTTTTGAGCCCATCGCCGCAAACGTCGGGGCCAGCGCATAGAGCACGATGCCCAGAATGAAGAACGTGTAATAGGTGTTCTTGCGGCCGATCTTATCCGACAGCGACGCCCAGAAGAACCGGCCGCCGATGTTGAACAACGAAAGAAGCCCGCCGAAGCCCGCTGCGATCGTTGCAATCGTCGCCTTCTGTGCAACCGTGAGCGCGTTGAAGCCGACATCCGGCAATCCGATCAGCTTGCCGGCGAAGATTTCCTGCAGCATCGGTACGGCCATGCCAATCACGCCGATGCCCGCCGACACGTTCAGGCACAGCACCCACCAGATCAGCCAGAACTGCGGCGTCTTGTGAGCGTCTTTCAGGTGAACGTTTTTCTGCGAGATCATCGCGTTGGCTTTTGCCGGGGCCGTCCAGCCCTCGGGACGCCAACCCGACGGCGGCAGGCGATAGCGGAAGGCGCCGATCATCATGAACACGAAGTAAATGACGCCCATCGTGACGAAGGTCTCCCAGACACCCACTGAGGCGGGAGTCTTGAAGTAATTGATGAGCCGATCTGCAAGCGGCAATCCGATCATCGCGCCGCCGCCAAAGCCCATGATGGCCATGCCGGTCGCCATGCCGCGGCGATCGGGAAACCATTTCACCAGCGTCGACACCGGCGAGATGTAGCCGAGGCCGAGACCGATGCCACCGAGAACGCCGGATCCCAACCACAGCAGCCAGAGTTGATGGGTCGCAACGCCGATCGCACCGAGGAACAGGCCGCCGCACCAGCACACGGCCGAGACCACGCCGGCCTTGCGCGGTCCGACCCGCTCCAGCCAGCCGCCCCAAACCGCAGCGGCAATGCCGAGCAACACGAAGAACAGCGTGTACATCCAGCCCAGGCTGGCGACCTTCCAGTCGCAGGTGGTGGTGAACAGCTCCTGCACCAGCGATATGTCCGGGCAGGCTTTCGGCGCCGTCAACCCGATCGATCGCGACAAGGGCAGCCAGAACACGCTGAAGCCGTACGCCATGCCGATGCACAGATGGATGCAGAGCGCCGCCGGCGGCACCAGCCAGCGATTGAAGCCCGCCGTCGCGATCGTCCGTTCCTTGTCGAGAATTCCCACCCCGGCGCCGGACAGAGTCCCGCCGCTACTGATTGTCGTCATAGAATCCTCCCCCCATGCAGCCGCCCTTGCCCCGGGCGGTCTGCGGTCTACGACCCTGTCATCCATAGTCTTTGATGGCGCGCCAGCGTATTGCTGCCCCGCACAATTTCGAGATGCGCCAGAATCGCGAAACGCCCCCGAAAACCTAACCCCCAACGCGACAGGTTATGCCCGCTGCCGGCGTCTTTCCGCGTGTTGAGACCACGCCGCCCCGCATCGTGCGCCCCGCCCCGGCCCGACTTCACCTCCGCAACCCTACGGAGAACTTGAATTGGACAGAAGCCGCACGTTATGTCGATAGGAAAAAGGTAGCGGTACCGGGGCCTCGACCACTCGCTGACGCGACGGCACAGCCCATCGGTCCGGTTTCGTAACTAAGTTTCCCTGCTCGCAGGCGGCAAGCCCCCGGCCTTTTCGATCCGGAAAACGATCCGGCTCTCGCTACGTTCGGTGATCTCGACGCGGTCGCCGGTCTCCCGGATCAGCGCTGGAATATCGATCACCGACAGCGGATCGGTGCAATGCACTTCCAGGAAATCGCCCGGCGGAACGGTCTTCAGGGCCTTGCGGGTCTTTAGCGCAGGCAGCGGACATTTCAGCCCGGAGAGGTCGAGTCTGGTTGTGGTCATGCGGCATACATGGCGGGAAAGCCTTTACGTCGTCAACCAAGCTGAACTCGAGCAGAGACTCGTTCAGACCAGGCTGGCATAACTAAGAAATCCAACGCGCTCGCCCGGCTCGACCCGGGTGATGGTCTCGCCAAGTTCGACAAGACCGTCGGTATCGACCAGTGACGACAGCAGCCCTGCGCCCTCGCGCGGAAACTTGACCGCTTCGAGCACACCATCTGTGCCCACGCGCAGACTGACCCGGACATATTCGCGGCGCGCGATCTTCTTCTTGTAGGTGAAGCCGGCGCGGACCGGCATCGGCACCAGCGGCGTTTGCCGGGTACCCGAGAGCGCCAGGACGGTCGGCCGGACCACATGCACGAAGGTAACAAAACTCGCCACCGGATTTCCCGGCAGGCCGATCAGGGGCGTACCGCCGACGATTCCCATCGCGACCGGGCGCCCCGGCTTGATCGCCATCCGCCACAGCACCAGCGTGCCGACAGCCTCGACCGCGGCCTTGACGTGGTCTTCCTCGCCGGTGGAAACGCCGCCGGTGGTCAGGATCAAATCATGGCCGTCGGAGACCTTTCGCAAGCCCTGCGCCAACGCAGCGCGATCATCCCGGAGGATGCCGAGATCGCTGACTTCGCAACCAAGCCGCTTCAGCATCGCCATCAGCATGAAGCGGTTGGAGTCGTACAGTTGCGCCGCGGCGCGACTGTCTCCCGGCGACACCAGTTCATTGCCGGTGGAAAATACCGCGACGCGGATACGCCTGATCACTCCGACATGCGTCAGCCCGAACGCGGCGGCGAGCGCGATATCCTGCGGCCGCAACCGCTGGCCCGCGGCCAGCGCGGCGTGCCCGGCGGGAATGTCTTCGCCGGCGGGACGCACATTGGCGCCGGGCTTCAACCCGGCCGGCAGCACGACCCGGCCGTCGTCGTCGATCCGCACGTCCTCCTGCATGAAGACGGTGTCGGCTCCCGCTGGCATCGGCGCGCCGGTAAAGATTCGCACCGCATGTCCGGGCTTGATCGCGTCGGCGGTGGGTGCGCCGGCCTGAATCCGTCCCGTCACCGGAAAGGCCTGTTCTTGCTGCCGTGGCAGATCGCCGCTGCTGACCGCATAGCCATCGACGGCGGAATTGGTGAACGGCGGCAGCGGCAGCGGCGCACAAATCTCGCTGGCGAGCACACGCCCGTCGGCGTCAACAAGTGCAACGGTCTCGACGTCCTGCACCGCGGCGACGCGCGAAGCGATGATGCTGACGGCCTCGTCGACCGACATCATCGGGCCGCCGAAGGCAAAGCAATCGTCGGACAGTTGCGCCATCCTGCCTCTCAGACCCCGGTGGTACTTTTTGCCATCACATCCTCGAGCGAAATCGCGGATCGCAGCATCAGCGCGGCGACGGCCGCCACATCATCGAGATGGGCCGTTGGCAGCGTGGTTTCAACCATGGTGTCGGTGACGATACCGACGATGCCGGGATCGTCGGGAAACAGCAATGGCTTGGCATTGGCGAGACGATGCACCTCGATCTTGCGCAGCGGTTCGCGCTTGAACCCTTCAATGACTACGAGATCGACCGGCGACAGCTTCGCTAGCAATTCCGGCAGGCGCGGTTCGTCGGCCCCGCGCAATTCATGCATCAGCGCCCAGCGCCGGCTGGAGGACACCAGCACCTCGGCCGCCCCCGATTGCCGGTGCACCCAGGAATCCTTGCCGGGCACGTCGACGTCGAAGGCGTGGTGGGCGTGCTTGATGACCGAGACGCGCAACCCCTGGCCGAGCAGATGCGGGATCACGCGCGTCAGCAAGGTGGTCTTGCCGGCGCCGCTCCAGCCCGAAAGGCCAATCACTTTCATGTCATGCTCCGGAACTCGAACCAGGCAAGTAAGAAGGTCGTCGTGCCCGGGCAGAAGCGCAAAGCGCGTCTTGGCACTAAATGTCCCGGGCATCCACGTCTCGAAGCGCCTCGTGCCAAGAAAGACGTGGATGGCCGGGACAAGCCCGGCCACGACAGCGTAAGTAATGACTTATTTCTCCCGGTGCTTATATCAGCGTAGACCCATTGTCATGCTACCCTGTGTCCCATGATGAAGATCGTCAAAGCGCCCATTCCGCTGATCGTGCCGAACCCGGGGGATCCACGGCTGACCGAACGCGTCGCCGGGACCGACCAGACTGGCGCGAGCGTCGAGATCAACGTTCCGGTGGAGCGGCCGCTGACGCTTTATCTGAACGCGCAGGAGATCGTTACCATGATGACGATCGGCGACTATCCGGAATATCTCGCGCTCGGCTATCTGCTCAACCAGAACATGTTGAAATACGACGACGTCGTCAGCGAGGTCGAATATCACGACGACCTGCAGGTCGTGGTGGTGCGCACCGAACATCACACCAATTTCGAGACCAAGCTGAAGAAGCGCACGCAGACCTCGGGCTGCGCGCAAGGCACGGCGTTCGGCGATCTCCTGGAAGCCGTGGAAAACGTCGCGCTGCCGCAAGCCGAGCTGCGCACGTCCTGGCTCTACGAAATGACGCATACGATCAACACCATGCCTTCGCTCTATCTCGAGGCCGGCGCGATCCACGGCTGCGTGCTGTGCAAGCAGGGCACGCCGGTCTGCTACACCGAGGATGTCGGCCGTCACAACGCCGTCGACAAGATCGCCGGTTGGATCTATCGCCACGGCGTCGATCCCGCCGACAAGATCCTCTACACCACGGGACGGCTGACTTCCGAAATGGTGATCAAGACGGTTCGGATGGGCATCCCCATCCTGGTGTCGCGTTCGGGCTTCACCGCCTGGGGTGTCGATCTGGCGCGGCAGGTCGGCTTGACGCTGGTGGGGCGCGCGCGCGGCAAGCGCTTCATCGCGCTCTCCGGCGCGGAGCGGATCGTCTATGACCAGGACCTCGCCTATGTCGAAGAGGAATCCGCACGCCACAAGCGCAAGGGCGGCGACCGTGACGAATGAACATTCCGGGCGTCCTGCTCGCCGGCGGGCTGGCGCGACGGATGGGCGGCGGTGACAAGCCGATGCGCGAGATCGGCGGCCGCAGCATCCTTGAGCGCGTGATCGCGCGGCTTAAGCCGCAATGCGATGGGCTGCTCCTCAACGCCAATGGCGATCCGGCGCGGTTCGCGCGCTTCGGATTGCCGGTCATTGCCGACAGCGTCGAAAACTTTCCGGGCCCGCTCGCGGGCATCCTCGCCGCGCTGGATTGGGCGGCCGCCGAAAGACCTGCGGTTTCGCTGGTGCTGAGCGCCGCCGCGGACTGTCCGTTCCTGCCGCGCGATCTGGTCGGGCGGCTGCATCAGGCGCTCGTCGAGCAAAATGCGCAGCTCGCGGTCGCGGCCTCCGACGGACAGTCGCATCCGGTGATCGGATTGTGGAGCGTCGGCCTGCGCGACGAATTACGCCACGCGCTGGTGGTGGAGGATATCCGAAAAATCGACCGCTGGACCGCGCGCTACAAACTGGCCACCGTGAGCTGGGCGGAGCCGCTTGATCCGTTCTTCAATGCCAACACCATGGATGACATCGCCGCGGCGGAGCGATTGGCGGCGTTGGATGAGGGGTAGCGGTGCGCCTTCGTGTCGTGCCGGCCGCACACCAACATTTGCGCTAACGCGCATTCCGAAATGACGGCAATCATTTCAGACAGCGGGACGGGCTTGTTGGTGATGAGCTGCGCGAACTTGACGACGCATTTGGATTGACCGCGCCGGCAGGCGGCGTGCTCACCGATTGCGCGGACCGCCAGGAAAGGTCCCCATCCGCCGGTTGGCCTGCTGTGGCAATCGGTGTTCGGCCGTCTCGCTGGCTACGAGAATGTGAACATGCCGAACGTCTTCGTCACGATCCTGCAACGCGCAGGATCGTGGGCGGCAAGGCCGCAGGCCCGCGCGGCTTCGTCAAGCCAAATGGGCCGCTGATCTTCAAAGATGAGACGTTGCGGATCAGGTGCCTTTGATGTCCGATATCCCCTCAACAGCGGCGCGAAGTCGAACGTCATGGGATGTCCGAGTTGGGTCTAGGCTGTGTGTGGCAAAGGAGGCCAAGGCATGAGGATAGCAATCGCAGCTCTGGGGACGGCCCTAGTCCTGTGCAACCTGGGAACGTTGAGTACCGCAGCGCAAGCGCAGAGGGCCAAAGTCGTTCGTGAACCACGGGAAAGGCCTGTCATCACGGTGCCCATAGTAAGGGCAGCTCCTTACTGGGATTACTATCTTGTTCCACGATATCGTTATCGCCCCGAGGACGACCGGGTCGATCCATGCGGCGGGCCCGTCGTGCCGGTAGTCCGCTATGGGCCTCAAGAGGCAACGGTTCCATTGGCGCTGGCGAACGCTTGGGGTCTTGGCCGTGTGCATGGTCGAGATTGGCCGTGTACGGGGCGAAACCGGTAATATGGGAGCCGTGGTCTTCATCGGTTGGAACGCCGGGGCCGGCACGAGGTTAGCTAAACCACGCACCATTGCGGCGGCGCTGACCGGCGCGTTCGATTGGAGGCGGGTACATGAAAATCATCGTGGACGAAGCCGGCGAGATCATCGCCAAAGCAACGGATGACCATGTTCTCATCGGCGGCCACCACCGCCTCGCGGTGGCGGCCAGCCTCGGTAAAAGACTGTTCTGGCGAGATACTGGCGAGCCAGTGAAGCTTGATCTGTTCTTTAAGCATTATGGAAGTTCTCTTCGACATACAGCCTGAGCCGCTCGCCGAGCGCATCGTTGTTCGGGTGCTTCGCGCTGGTCGTCATCGCGGTCGCGGCTGATGTGCCTCGCTGCTTGGGCGTCCACAGCCGATAGGCGTCGTCCTGGTAGGAATCATCGCGAATAATTTCAGAGCAATAATTTTCAGAGAGGCAAACTGATTTGCCCGACGGGCAAATTAGCACAACCCCTGTCCAGCCCCTTGGCTACAAATTTTCCGCTTCCGTTTTGACCCAAATCACCGGCTTATCTCCCGCCATCCCGTCCCACGAGAGGGGCGTATCGCGATCGTCACGGACGTTGGGTTGCGGGATACGATGGACGCAATGGCGCGCGCGGACGGACGGCGCCTGTTGCGGACGGCGAAGCCGTGTGGTCCTGACGCCCCGACGCTGGCGTTTAAGTCCTTGAGAAGCAAGCTTCTCAGGGATGATGGTGGCAAGAAAGCCCGGTCACCAGGGAGAGCGCGGAGTAAGCCGTAAAACCATTGTGCAGGGAATGCCGGGTCGCTTCCGGCGTACCTGTGGTGACTACCGTGTGCTTACTACCTTTTGCACACGGACCGCGGGTGCGACGGGCACCCGGCATTCCCTGCGCCCTCTCTATGTGAGGGACAGCGTTCAGGCAGAACTCGGGCGCGTTGGCGCTGCGAGAAGGCGGACGTGTGTGTTTTGAAGATCAATCAGACTAATATTCGGCGTCGTCCCTGCGAACGCAGGGACCCATACGCCGTGGAACTCTCTTGATGGCAGTGTGGCGGTTGCCTTGCTCAACAACAAGCGCCAGGGATTATGGGTCCCTGCGTTCGCAGGGACGACAGCAATCCAGTATTTCCTTCTTGCTCCGACGTTCTTTCGCTGGCCGCGGCTGAATTCAGGCCGGCCGAAATCCTGCCTGCGCCAGCGCCGCGCGGCCTTCTTCCGATGCCAGCGCCTCCAGAAACGCCTGCACGCCAGGGCGCTGCTTGCGCGCTTTCACCAGCGCGAAATCATAATGCTCTTCCGCGAGCGGAATGAAGCCGAGGCCGGCGGCGTGCGCCACCGGGGCGATGGTCATGCCCCAGTCGGCGCGATGCTGCGCCACGGCGGCGGCAACCGCATTATGCGAGCGCGGCTGATTCCAATAACCGTCGGGTCGCGCCTCACCGAGCAGCCGGTCGATCAGGATGCGCGTGCCGGCGCCCTGGTTGCGGTTGACCATGATGCAGGCGGGATCGGCCAGCGCCGCGCGCACCGCATCCTGCGCGCTCAGGCCTTCGAAGCGCGTATCGCCTTTGCGAAACACGATGCCCTGCATCCGCCGCCAACCCGGCACCAGTTCAAGCCCATCGGCAAGGAACGGCGTGTTGTAGGTCTCCGACTTTTCGTCGAACAGATGGATCGGCGCGAAATCGCACTCGCCGCGCTTGGCCGCTGCGAGACCGCCGAGGCTGCCGACCGCGATCGAGCGCACGACGCGGCCTTCGCGCGCCAGCGGCGCCGTCACCAGATCGAGCCCGGTGCAGTGGCTGCCGACGATCACGAGATCCGGCACCCGGACATGCGGCGTGAACAGCGTCACCTCGGCCTCGCTGCCGGCCGGCATCTGATCGGCGAGCGCGTCGATGCGCAGGAAGCCATCGGCCTGCGCGAACGAGGTGATCGCGCCGGAGCCCTTGCCGGTGGGATAGGCAATCAGGCCGCCCTCGCTTTCGAGCAGCGACACCATGACGAATTCGGTGCGGCCGAGTTCGGAGGCGATCCGCACCGGAATTTTAGCGCTCACCTTGGCGTCGGCGCGTAGCGGCAGGCCGGCCATCCGCCGCAGCACCGGCACGATCATGTCGTGGAAGGTGAACATCGCCGAGGTCGGAAATCCCGGCAGGATCACCACCGGCTTGCCGTCGCAGACCGCGAGACACAGCGGCTTGCCCGGCTTCAGCGCCACGCCATGCGCGATGATGCCGGGGGACCCGAGCCGGCCGATGATACGGTGGGAGACATCGCCCGCGCCCTTCGAGGTGCCGCCGGACAACACCAGCATGTCGCTGTCGGCGAGCGCCCGGCGCATTGCGGCTTCGAGCGCTTCTTCGTCGTCGGCAATGGCGCCGAGAAAGACCGCCTCACCGCCATTCTCCGTGATCGCCGCGGTGACGATCGCGCCATTGGTGTCGTAGATCGCGGCGGGGCGCAGCGGCCGGCCGGGCTGCACCAGTTCGTCACCCGTCGAGATCACCGCGACCCGCGGCCGGCGCGCCACCGCAACCTCGGCGATCCCGCAGGCCGCCAGCATGCCGATCTCGCGCGAGCCGATCACGGTGCCGGCGCGCAGCAGCGCCTCGCCGCGGGCGATGTCGGAGCCGGCATAGGAAACGAACTGCCCGGGCGAGGCGGCGCGGCGGACCTCGATCGCGCGCTGGCCGGTCGGCTGGGTGTGCTCGACCATCACGATGGAATCGGCGCCGCGCGGCACCGGACCGCCGGTCGCAATCGTCGTGGCGGTGCCCGACAGCACCGGACGTATTGGGGCCACGCCGCAGGCGATGACCTCGTCGTTCAGCAGCAAACGAACCGGCGCGGCTTCGCCGGCGGAGGCGAGATCGGCCGAGCGCACCGCAAAGCCGTCGACATTGGAGCGGTCGAAGGGCGGCACGTCGATCGGCGCCACGATGTCCTGCGCCAGCGCGCAGTCGAGCGCATCGGTGAGCGGCCGCGGCTCGCTCGGCACGTCGCGGGGAAACAGCGCGGCTTCGAAGCGCGCCAGCGCCTCCTCGCGCGACAGGATGGTCAGGAACTGGTCCTGATCGAGGCCGTCGCGGCCTTTCGGCAGGGGCGTGTTGGTCATCGCGGAACTCGCACGTTACACATCCCACAACATATAGGCGTCGATCGGCGCGCCCGCAGCGTGGCCCTCGGAGCCGCCCGGGATGGTGAGCCAGGCGTCGGCGCGGGCAACGGTCGCGAGCGGCAGGTCGCCGATCGCCAGCGGCATCCAGGCGGCCGCCTGTCGCTCGAGCAGCACGATTTCGGCGATCCCGACCTGCGAGGCGATCTTGCGCGCCAACGGCAAGGTGACCGGCTGCGGCGCCTGCCGACCGGACAAATGGTCGAGCGCGGGCCGCGCCAGCGTCCACCATCCCGCCAGCGCCTGGTCCAGCGCGCCCGGCAGCGCAATGACCGGGACCCTCCCGATCCTGCCGACCGCACAGGTCCGGCCCGGCTGCAACGCGATGCCATGGGCTACCACCTCGCCATAGCCGGCCAGCGCCGCCACCGTGGCATCGCTACGGCCGACGCCGCTGCCGCCGACGGCGATCAACAGATCGCAGCCGTCGTCGGTCACCAGCGCCCTGGCGATCCCAGCCGCATCCCGGCCATCGGCCGTGGTCAGGACGGTTTCAGCCCCGGCTTCGCGGGCGCTTTCGGAGATCAGGGCGGCCGTCATCGCCTGGCCCGACGCCGCCGGAATATTGACGACCCGCAGCCGCGGGCGGCGCACCTTCAACGCGTTCAATCCTGCCGCGCGCGCGACCACCAGATCGAGCGGCCGAATGCGCCGCCCGGCGATGAACGAACTTCCTGCAGCGATATCGCCGCCGGTCCGCCGCACGCCCTGGCCCGGAATGGCCTCCGCCAGCACCTGCAGCAGCGGCCCTGCATGATCGACCGCATCGGCATCGACCACGCAGTCGCAGCCATTCGGGATCGCATCGCCGGCTTCGACCCAGACCGGCGAAATCGCCAACGGCAACGGCGAATAGGACGATGCGCCCACGAGGTCATGGGCGCGCAACGCCCAGCCGTCGACGGCGGCGACATCGCGAGGCGGAAACGCAGGCAGCGTGGGCATATCCGCCGCAATGGCTCCCAGCGCTTCCGCAAGCAACAATTCAACCGGCGTGACGGCCGCGAGATCATGCAGCAATGCCGCACGCGCGACGTCGAGCGGGGTAAGCGAAGCCGGCAGGCGTTGTGTGGGTCCCATGCAGCGTATGTACTGAATCGGGCCCGGAATTTACAGCCGCTTGTCGTGACGTCTCGCTGCGCCGTTTCGCTCGCGTTGACGGCCGCGGTCGAATGGTTGCACAAAGATCGGCCGGCTGCGTTAAGCTTTCGGCCAAACAAGACGGCCAAAGCGCCTGGATCATGGGGAGGGAGACGCAATGTTCGCCAGAACGATGTCGACGCTTGCGGCATTTTCCGTTGCGGTGCTGTCAGCATCCGCCGCGCCGGCGCAAGTTTCGGACAATGTGGTCAAGATCGGCGTGCTCACCGACATGACCGGGCCGGCTTCGACGCCGACCGGCCAGGGCTCGGTGACTGCAGCGCAGATGGCGGTCGACGATTTCGGCGGCACGGTTCTCGGTAAGCCGATCACGGTGATCGTCGGCGATCACCAGGACAAGCCGGACATCGGCGCCGGCATCGCACGGCGCTGGTACGACACCGAGCAGGTCGACCTGATCGTCGACGTGCCGGTATCGGCGGTCGGGCTTGCCGTGCAGAACGTCGCCAACGAGCGCAAGCGGATGTTCATCACGCAATCGACGGGAGCCGCCGATTTTCACGGCAAGTTCTGTTCGCCCTATGCGATGCAGTGGGTGTTCGACACCCGCGCGCTCGCGGTCGGCACCGCGCAGGAGGTGGTGAAGCGCGGCGGCGACAGCTGGTTTTTCATCACCGACGATTACGCCTTCGGTCATCAGTTGGAGCGCGACGCCTCGGCCGTGATTCTCAAGAGCGGCGGCAAGATCCTCGGCTCGGTGCGGCCGCCGTTCGCCACCCCGGATCTGTCGTCATTCATCCTTCAGGCTCAGGCCTCCAAGGCCAAGATCATCGGCATCGCCGGCGGGCCGCCGAACAACATGAACGAGATCAAGACCGCCGGCGAATTCGGTGTCCTCAAGGGCGGCCAGCAGATGGCCGGGCTGCTGGCGCTGATCACCGACATCCACGCGCTGGGACTGCCGACGGCCCAGGGGCTGTTGCTGACGACGTCGTTCTATTGGGACATGGACGACAAGACCCGCGAATGGTCGAAGCGCTATTTCGCCAAGATGAACCGGATGCCGACGATGTGGCAGGCCGGCGTCTATTCAGCGGTGATGCACTATCTCAACGCGATCAAGGAAGCCGGCACCGACGAGCCGCTGAAGGTCGCGGCCAAGATGCGCGAGAAGCCCGTCGAGGATTTCTTTGCCCGCAACGGTCGGCTGCGCGACGACCATCTGATGGTGCACGACCTGATGCTGGTTCAGGTCAAATCACCCGAGGAGTCCAAGTATCCGTGGGACTATTACAAGATCCTGACCACAATCTCCGGCGAGGACGCGTTCGGCCCGCCCGATCCGGCCTGCCCGCTGGTGAAGAAGTGAGAGGGTGAGGGGCGAATGGCGAATAGCGAGTGGCGAATAGCAAATGAAACAATTCTCTTGTTCTCTATTCGCTACTCACTATTCGCTATTCGCCACTCACTATTCGCCTCACTTCACCACCCCGATCTCGCGGAAATATTTGAGCACGCCGGGATGGATCAGGCCCGGCTCCGGCGCGGCGGCGACGGTGTTGGCCGCCGTCGTTTCACAGGCCTGCGCGAGTTTCTTGCAGAACGCACCCTCCGCGCCATGCAGCGCCTTGGCCAACCGATAGGCGACATCATCCGGCAGATCGACGCGGGCCAGGATGAAACTCCAGGACCCCATCGAATTGATCGGCGCGGTCTGGCCCGGATAACTGCCGGCAGGAACGGTTATCGGCTTCAGAAATGTATGCTTGGCGGCCATCCGCGCGATCTCGCCCGCATCCGGCGCAATGAACCTGATGCCTGTGGGGCCTTGCGCCAACTCGGTGAAGCCGGGATAGCCGATACCGGCGCCCCACTCCGCCGCGACCCGCCCATCGAGCACCATCGCCGGCGCCTCGCCGGCGTGATCGAGATAGATGGCCTTGAAATCCTCGTCCTGCTTCAATCCGATCCCGTCCAGCATATAGCGCGACAGTATCGGAATGCCGGAACCTTTGGCGCCGAACGCAATCGGCTTGCCGACGAGATCCTGAATGGTCCGGTACGGACTGTCGCCAGGCACCGCGAACATTCCGGCCGTCGAATAGATCGCGGTCAAGATCCTCAAATTGGCGCGCGGCCGTCCGATGCCTTGCAGGGCTTGATAGAAAGATTCTCCGGCGACCAGGCCAAGGTCGAGCTGGTCGGCTTCCAGCATCGGAATGTTCTCGCTGCTACCTTTGGTATTGCGCGGCTGAATCGACAAGGTCGGATCAGCTTCCGCCATCACTGCCGCAAAGGCATTGCCGTAGAGCGGAAAGCCGCCGCCCGTGGTGGCCGTTCCCAGACTGATCGTCGTCTTTTGAATCGCCTTGTCTCGCTCCTGTGCCGCGGCGGCTCCCGCCAGCAGCAAGATGCCAACGCCAACAATACGAGCGATGTTCATGTGAGTCCTTTGCGTAGCGGCGCGCCGCGTCGTCTGGCGAATATTCGCTGAATTGCAATGTAGGCAAAATGCCGATTGTATGAAAGCATGGATGCAACGGGCGGCAAGCCCGCAAGAACAAACAAGAACAGACGACAATATTATAACGGGAGGGAATATGTTCGCATCGTTGCGCGCAACTCTGCTTGCTCTGACGTGTATGGCGGGCCTCGCAACCGGCATCGGGCCGGTATCCGCGGCAGACTATCCAAATCGTCCCGTGCACTGGTTTATCGGCTTCGCCGCCGGCGGGCCGGTCGACATCGTGGCGCGCATCATGGCGCAGTGGCTGTCGGAGCGTTTCGGCCAACAGTTCGTGGTGGAAAATCGCGCCGGCTCCGGCGGCAATATCGCGGCGGCTGCGGCGATCAATTCACCGCCGGACGGCTACACCATTCTGTTCGACGCGCCGAACAATGCCATCAGCGCTTCGCTCTATAAACGTTTGTCCTATGATTTCCTCCGCGACACCGTGCCGGTCGCGAGCATCATGCAGCTGACCAACATGCTCGTGATCACGAACGCGATGCCGGTCAAGACTGTTCAGGAGTTCATCGATTACTGCAAGGCCAACCCCGGCAAGGTCTCCTACGCGTCTTCCGGTTACGGCACCTCGGTGCACATGTCGGGCGAATTGTTCAAGGCGATGACCAAATGCGACATGGTGCATGTGCCGTACCGCGGATCGGCGATCGCATTTCCCGATATCATTTCCAATAAAGTACAGTTGATCTTCGACAACCTGCCGTCGGCGCTGGAGCAGTCGAAGGCCGGCACGGTGCGCGCAATCGGCGTCACCTCGCCGCAGCGCTGGCCTGGCGTACCCGACGTCCCCGCCATCGCCGAAACCGTGCCGGGATTCGAATCGGTCGGCTTCTACGGCATCTCCGCGCCGAAGGGCACCCCGCCCGAGATCATCGACATCCTCAACAAGGCGGTCAATGAAGCGCTAAAAGATCCCAAGCTGGTCGCCCGGCTCGGCGAGGTCGGCGGCATCCCGAAGCCGATGACGCCGGCGGAGTTCGGCAAATTGCTTTCGGACGAGACCGAGAAGTGGCGGAAAGTGGTTGAATTTGCGGGCGTTTCGGTGGAATAGCCCGAAGCCGCGCGGCGCCATTGCCGGATCGCCAGCCGCATTGTAAGGGGTGTCCGCACCGTTGCTGAACCGCGCCTCCCGCGGGCCGCCTGCGGCGGGGCCTGTAGCTCAATGGTTAGAGCCGGCCGCTCATAACGGTCTGGTTGCAGGTTCGAGTCCTGCCGGGCCCACCAAACTGTGCCGGGACACACGGATGGCTGATATGGCCAGGACCGACAGTTCGGACATCACCCAAGCGTCCTCTCGCTGAATGCAGGAACAACCGTGGCCAGCCGCTATTGCAATGGTGGATGATCTTTCGGTTTGGAGACGGGCATGTCGTATGCACTGTTTGAGGATGATGAAAAGCTCACCCGCAGTTTCCCGAGCCGGCAACAGGTCTGGGAAGCGGCTGAGCGTGCCGGACTGGTTGCGCCGGGAGCCGACGGAAAAATGGTTCTCGATGATCACTTCGAGATCAAGCCGTGTGACGCCGACGTGAATGAAGTTGTCGATCCGGATCAGGATTCCATTTTGGGCTGAAATGCCTCCCTGCCGATTGACCCGGTCAGCTTCCGTCCGCTGTCTCTTCGTGACGGCCCGTCGGGGTCAATGGCACCGGTTCAGGCGCGCTCGACTCGGCAGATGAGGCGCTCCCGAATTTTTGTGTTTCTGCCGCCCTAGGTCATGGACCTGGCCGAATTGTCTTAGCCAATACGCAGATTTTCGGCTGATTCTTTCCCACGGTTAGGAACGATCTCAAAGCTGACCTTCGCCCCCTCGGCCAGCGAGGTGTAACCGGCTTTCTCGACGGCCGAGATGTGAACAAACACATCCTTTCCGCCGCCTTCAGGCTGAATAAACCCGTATCCCTTGGTTGCGTTGAACCACTTAACAGTCCCCATCGTCACGTCGTTTCCTCCAGTTAAAATAGGAATCACACAATTAATATAATCAAGATTGCGGCAAGAAATCGCCCTTCAGTGGACATCAACCTTGGGTTGCCCACAATGCTTGCTGGCGGGCGCGGCCAGTAACGCCCGCGACCGCAACGCCTGAACCGGGCATCGATCGGCCCGCCCTCACAGTGCGCGCTTCCGCCGAATCGGCAGGACAAACGCTGCGCGAGTTCTCGCCAACGCGGTTCAGATGCATCGGAGCGGACAATATGAACGGACGGACCACGGCCTGATCGAACCGCGCCCGAAATGGCAGACCGCCGCGCGGCTCGGCCGACGAAAAGCGCGGGGATCATTCTTTCCGCAAGCTTCGGTGTACTCAACCCGGTATCATATTCGCATTTGGCTGGTCGGGCGGAAGCTCGCTTTCTGCGTTTAGTTCGACCTGGTATCCTGAGCGCTTGCCATTCGCCCGTCCCCGACTGCGTGAGCCACGTCGCTGCCGTATAGCCCGCGCGAACAGTCGTTTTTGCCGTAGAGCGCCGGCCCTGCTTCCATCCAACAGCGGCGCCCATCTGACCGGCACGGGCGTTTACACACTGATAACAATAATCACCTTGTTGCACGACTTTTTCGCCGCACAAGCGGTCGCGCGCGGGGCGTTGCAGCTTATCCCGGTTCCTTCGTGCCAGAGCCCGGCTTCGCGGGATGCAGGGTTCGGGGATGATGGTCGTGCAGCAGGCGCGCGAGGTCTTCACGATCATCGTCGTGCCCCTTCACGGCCATTTCGAACAGCGCTTCCTGGATATCGCGCGGCATGTCACCCCACACGGCCATCGCTGCCCGTCCCAGCAGGTTGGTGAAGCGTTCTTTTCCATCGACCATCTTCATTCCTCCGAATGCCCTCGTCAGGAAACGGAACCGCGGACAGCCACCGACGTTCCACTACATCATTGCGAAAGGAGGCGTTGAATCATGGGTATCTTTAGCAAGGACATAAAATCAATGGAAGACCTGTTGATCCATGGTCTGCAGGACATCTATTACGCGGAGCAGCAGATCGTTAAGTCGCTGCCCAAGATGATCGACAAGGCAACCAACCGCGATCTGGTTACAGGCCTGAAGGCTCACCTCGAAGAGACCAACAAGCAGATCGAGCGTCTGCAGAAGGTGTTTGCGAAGCTCGGCAAGCAGCCTGGCGGGACACAGTGTCCGGCCATCGACGGCATCATCAAGGAGGCCGATGCGACCGCAAGCGAGATCGAGGACAAGGCTGTTCTGGACGCGGCCATCGTCGCCAATGCGCAGGCCGTCGAGCACTATGAGATGTGTCGTTACGGAACGCTGATCGCCTGGGCTGAAGAGCTCGGTCACGATGAGATCGTCCGCTTCCTCACCACCAACTTGAATGAGGAGAAGGCGGCGAACACCAAGCTGAACACGGTGGCGCTGCGCAAGGGCGTCAACGCAAAGGCCTCGACCGCGGCGTGATCGCGGCAACTCAATCAGTCCGGGCGGGTGCGCAGTGGCGTGTGTCCGCTCGGATTGCTGCGATGCGCGCGTCCGAAAAGCCGGACGCTAACGGCGCTATCGGCCACTTTCGCGAAACCCCGGCGAGGCGCTGCCATCAGGAGTCGATCATCATACTGTATCGTTCGCCCAACTTGGCCGAGACGGACCGTACGGCATCTCCGGGATGTTGGATGCTTGATGCGGAGCCGAAATTAACTTCTGAAATCCGCCAATTGGTTTCTTTTCCCAACGGCACATAGTCGATTCTGATAGCGACGATGTTTTCGCACCCGCTCTTGCTGCGCAGTTCAACAAGGGCAATGTGTTCCAGGGTACTCTTGCAGATGCGCTCCTTTGTCATGTTTGCCATGGCGTCACTCCGCTGACATCGGCGTCTACCTCCTCGCATCCCACCAACAACAAAACAGCTTGGAAATTTGTTCGTTCCTCTGTCAGCGATCGGACAAAGCCGAGACCAGGAAACGCGGCATTCAAGAAGGCGCCACCGCGAAGTGCCGTGCTCGGCGCGCGCATGCACAAGGCATTGCGACGATCAGCAGTATCAGTATGCCTATTGTCGCGACCCATTCGGCCCGCGGGAGACCGCGTCCATCCGCCGAAGAACGGACGGTGGGTGACACAACAGAACCCGTAAATCAGCCCTTCAAGTCGAAATGGCTCCGAAGACGATCTGCAATCAGCGCGATCATCTCGAACAGCTCCCGGTCGTCTTTCGGAGCATCTTGCATGATCACGACCTTCCAGCTGTCCCCGTCGGCCTGAACGGACACCACGATATCAGTGGGCCAATCGCGTATCTCTTCCATCTCAAGCCTTATAGCGGCTTCGAGCTCGGATGCTGTCTTACTCGGCTTCTTCATGGCGCAACTTCTCGGCTGCAGCCCCAAGATCATAACACAAAATCGAGAGCGCCGCTTCAGGCCGAATGACCAACGAACGGCATCGTTCCCCGGCTTTTTATCGAATAAACGGCGATCCAGCGTTCAGGCGTAAACATCCGCCGCCAGCCATTCGGGCGGCCAACTCTCTCGCGTTGTTTGACCCGATGGGGGCTCGCGAACTCGCCTGCATCTGGTCCGAACCACCGGCGAACTGACTCGGACCCGCAAAGGTTGACTCCCCGATTGATGGTCGGGCAGTTTGGCCCTGCATCATTGCGGACCGCGAAAACTCCATCAACGAGCACGCGCATGAAAGCCGTTCAATTCTCCACGTTTGGGCATGGACACGAGGTCGTCGAGTTCGTTGATGTGCCCGACCCGGCGCCTCCCCATGCTGGCGAAATATTGATCGATATCCTGGCCGCGCCGATCAATCCGTCCGACTTTCTCAATTTTCGGGGTCTCTTCGGTGCGACACCTCCGGCCCTGCCCGCGATGGCAGGGGGCGAGGCGGTTGGAAGGGTTGCGGCACTTGGGGCCGGGGTACACCACCTCAAGGTCGGCGATCGCGTGCTGGCGCTTTGCGGCGGCAGAGGAAACTGGTGCCAGCGGATCAAGGCCTCGGCAGACGGTGTCATGCCATTGCCTGCGGACGCCGACACCCTCCAACTCGCGATGATGGCCGTCAATCCGGCGACCGCCTGGCATATGCTGAAGAGCTTCGTGCAACTGCGACCCGGCGAATGGGTATTGCAGAACGCCGGTAACTCCGGCGTGGGGCATAACGTGATCAGGATCGCCAAAACGATGGGGCTGCGTACCGTCAATCTGGTCAGGCGCGAAGATCAGATAGCGCCTTTGCTCGCGGCTGGGGCGGACGCCGCGATCGTGGACGGCCCCGACTTGGCCGCGAGGGTGGGCGCTGTGGTTGGAAATGCGCCGATCAGGCTCGCTTTCGACGCCGTCGCTGGCGATGCGACCGCAAGACTCGGCCGCTGTCTCGCGCGCTCCGGGACAATCATCACCTACGGCCTGCTTTCCAGCAGCGATTGCGCGGTCCACGCCGCGGACATCGTGTTTCGCGACATCACGTTGCGAGGTTTCTGGTTCACGCATTGGTTTGGGTCCGCCCCCGCCAACGAAAGAAATGCCGTCTATGCGGAGATCGGGCGTCTTATTGCGGACGGTACCATCAATGTCGAGATCGAAGGCGTCTATCCGATGGAACAGGTGAAGGACGCTCTCGTCCATGCAGCCCGCGCTGGCCGGGTCGGCAAGGTTCTGCTTCTACCAAACCCTCACCTCACGCCCTCGCGAAAGCCGGATCATATCCCGCCCGGTCTGCGGGGTGCCCGGATAATCCCGACTGAAGCAGCGGAGGATCGCGTCGCGGCGCATTTGTCGCGGAACCCGGGCGGATGTCTGCCCACGTTTCGCCACGCCGGCATGGCTCGTCTATGCCGATACCAATTCTGCTCTCAATCCCAGATCTGATAGTCAAATCCCCTTTTCAACGACGAAAGCGACACATGAAGGTAGCAATAGGCCTTGCATTGAAGCGATCGGCCTGGAGGCCGGCCGCAAATAGTCCGCGTTTGTTGATGTGCCTCGTATTCGTGCTTAGCAGCCTGGTTCTCGCACTTCCCGCGCGTGCCGAGTCACCGGCCGAAATGATCTCCAGTTTTCGCCTTCAGCATGGAGAAGGTCGCGTGACTGCGGACCCCGTGCTCAACCGCATCGCCCGAGAACAAGCCGATGCCATGGCTGCAAAGGACGTGCTCGATCATGCCGTGCTTGGGCAATTTTCTTCCCGCATGGCCCCGTCAGGATCCAGAGAGGCAGCAGAAAATATCGCTTACGGCTATGACACTTTCCCGAAAACGCTCAACCAGTGGATCGACTCGTCGGGTCATCGAAAGAATTCTGCTGCTTCGCGGTGCGTCGCGGGTAGGCGTGGCCAGCGCAAAAAGCGCGACGACAGGCCGAACCTATTGGGCGATGGAGATTGCAGGCGGCTACGAGCGCGCCAAACCGCCCCGAGCAACTTCGAAAACTGCCGCCAGGTCCAAGGCCCACACTGAGGAAGATTGCCGATTGAAAATCTTGAGCCTTTGTCTTTGATCGCGCGGCACACGATCGCGCCGGGGCTCAACGTCATCAGCACCTCGTGATGACGCATGCCCTTGCCGCCTTTCACCAACCCCAGATCGCGGATGATGCAATAGCTCCCGTCGCTCATCCGGGCGAGTTTGGAGCCTCTGAAATAACGAAACATCTGAAAAGAATACATTGACCGGCGATTTCATCAAACCTTGACGTTCCGCAGAATCAAGCGACGCGCTGCGTCACCATGCAGCAACCGGTTTGAGTCCATCCAGTGAACGCGTCCGTCGAATGGCCCGATAAAACGCGGTGCTTGAACTGGACGACATAAGCGGTTCCCAGCCCGATCAAGACGACCGCCACTAATAAGCCTATGACGAAAATCAGCAGGTTTCGCGCGTTGAACTTGTGCATCGAGCGCTCCGACGATATTCCGGCTTGCATTTCCGGATGCAGCATTTCTTTCTGCGCTTGTCCGGGCTCGCTGACAGCTTCAGGTGGCGCAAGTGCTTCTACTACGCCTGATCTTTCCACGCCCGCCGCGCCGGAAGTTGACCGATCCAACGCATTCGCCGCACAAAACCCACCTCTCACAGGACCGTGCGCTTTCGCCGCACCTTGCGACATCGGCTGATCCCTGGGTTTAGGACGGGGAATACCCTGAAGCTGGCGCTATAAGGTCAGAAGCATTGCCAAATCGACGGCCTTTTTCTGCATCCCTCCGGTCTAACCCTGACTGACATGGTGCCGACGCCGACCTAGAAACGACCGGTCATCTCTACATAAGCGCCGGCCAAGCTCGACCCGATCGCTAGACAGCCTCACGAACGCTACCATTACAATGTAGTGGGCTGTAACCGACGACCGGGTAATCCAGTCTGGGGAGGGGGAAACTTCAATCTGACAGGAGGATTCGATGTCTGATCTGATTGCTATCGTGTATCCGACCGAAGCGAAGGCCGAAGAGGTACGTCAGCGCCTGTTCAAACTGCAGAAAGAATATCTGATAACGATCAACGACGCGGTCATTGCGGTCAAGACCGAGACAGGCGCCATCAAGCTGAACCAGCTTGTCAACACCACTGCTGTGGGCGCGGCATCGGGAAGTTTCTGGGGACTGCTCGTGGGCGTCCTTTTCCTCAATCCGCTCATCGGCGTCGCGATCGGCGCGGCATCGGGGGCGCTCGGCGGCGCGCTGACCGATTTTGGCATCAATGATGCATTCATGAAGGACCTCGCAGCGAGCATCCAGCCCGGCAACGCCGCACTGTTTGTCCTCATCAAGAACATGACAGCGGACAAGGTGCTCAAGGAAATCAAGGATGCCGGCGGCGTTGTGCTGAAGACATCCCTTGACGAGTCGAAGGAGCAGATCTTGCGCGATGCCCTCGCCAAGGCGACCGCCGCCGAACCACCGCCGCCAGCGGCGGCGCAGCCGGCCTAATCTCTGTCATGAAATCGCGACGGCTACCGGAACCTGGCTTCGAGCCAGCGTCTTGAAGTCTAGGCTTCCGGTAACCGGCGAAAGCCAACGAATTGCGAACCGACGCTAGCGGTCAGTCGGGGGCTCTATGCCACTGACCACGACCCGTTCAGGGGCCAGCAAACCCAATCCGCCGTCGCGTGTCGCGACCGTGTGGATGTAGAAATAGGTGTCGGCATCGTCGGTCGCTTCCATCACCGGAGACGGCGCCGACACGATTGAAAGCGCGGCGCATTTTCCAATCCAGTCAATATGCCGGTGGCCGTGCATCAGCACTGCCCGGCTCCCGAGCGTCTGGAGCCGTCGAACGAACCAGTTTCCGTTCACCAACGCGGTACCAATTCGTTCGGATAACACCTTCGCCACCTTCGGATATTCGATGACATGGTGATGCAAGGCAATGATCCAGCAGGCCCGCGGATATTGGGCGGCGGCGATCTCAATTCCCCTGACCTGCTCTACGGAAATCATGCCCAGGGCATTGGTAAAGGAGAAATGCGTATCCGCATTCGAATCCAGGAGGATAATGCCAAGACCATCGTCACGATCCGGTGGCAGCACCATGGGAAAGACAGCGGCCCACAGATCATTCAACGTCTTGAAGAGACGCGGTCGTCCCTCCTCGGCAAACCTCGCCATCTCCGCCCGGTAAGGCATTAGCGCCTCAGAAAGGCTGCCTGCCAAACAGCGTTTGTCGCGGTCAATCAACCGGACGCGGTCGCCATGGAGAGCAGCAGCGGCCGACAGAAAGCGGAGTCGGCGCAACTTTCTGTTCGGACTTGTCGGAAGATCGAGGCGAGCCGGATTGGCGCGGTCGACGATATTAAGGTCGTGATTCCCCGGCAAGATCAAAACCCGCTCCGCGAGCCGCGGATAAAAGCTCAAGGCGTCGAGCAATTCCGACCACTCCGCAGAGCGGCCCGCATCCGTCATGTCGCCGGTGATAAGGATGGTATCGAGCGGATGATTGGCGTGGATGGAATCCAATAGAACGAACAGCCGGTTCAGGCGCTCATTGCCGCGCGGACCTGCCCGGCCGCTTTCGATCCGAAAGCCGTAGCGTTCGCCCACGACATGAATGTCCGACAGATGAGCGATGCGCCAGCTGCGGCCGGCTTCCGAACGTGCGGGAAACTCGCCGAAGTCGCGCATTTGAGGCATGGTCGCATCGGCGAACGCCCAGACCAGTGCCGCGATGGCGAGATAGGCGGCGACAAGCACGACGCTGTTGGCCAACGCGACGACAACCAGATCACGGGGCGAACCCAATTCGGTCAGATTGCCGAGCCAGCGCGAGCTTGGCCAGCACGCCACCGCGACCGCCAATGCAACAGCAAAAATGATGATGCCGGCCGCACCCGCGGTAGCCGCCCGCAGGGTCGCGAGCTGGGGCTTGCCAAGCCGCGATTGCAGGAGTTTTTCGACCAGCTGGCGCAACGCCTCGCGGCAAGCGACGTATATCGGCTCCACCACCAGCGAGTTCAGCGACCAGAAATTGCGTTCGGCCATGCGAAACAGCGCTCGCACGCCGAACAATCCAATGGCAACCACGGCCACAAGCAGCAATGCGGGCCAGATGCCAAGCAGCGGAGAGGTGATTTTGTGAGAAACCAGACTCACCCAGGCGGACGCCACCAGCGGCGCCAGCCCTAGCAGCAGACCGGGAACAACGAACAGCATGATCCAGGACAGGATCAGCTTGGGCAAACTGATCTCCGCCAGCAGACTGCCGGCAAGCGATAGCAGCGAGCGGCTTTTTGTGCTTGACGCGTCGTCCTCAACGTCGCCGCCACGGGGATCAATGACAGGTTTCATGATCGGTTTCCGGCTACGACGAACATGGCAGCGTCGCTTGTTTCAATCCAGAGGCCTCAACCAGGTTCGAGCCGGGCACCTGTCGGTCGAATCCAGCCGTCAGCCGAGCTCATCCCCCAACCAATCCTCAACATAAAACCGAAGCACAGCGACGCGACCGACCGCGAACAAGGGCACCGCAAGCGCTATTCCCATCACGCCAAACAGCGACCCGAACAAGACGATCGCCACCAATGTCCATGCAGGCGGCAGCTCAACGGCCTGACGTTGAATCAGAGGGCCGATCACATAGCCCTCGATCGACTGTATCGCGGTATAGATCCCGACGGCCCAGATCAGCATCGAGGCACCAAGCGGCATCGCGACCAATGCGACCGGGATGCTCGCGAGGATTGGGCCGAGATAAGGCACAAAATTCGACAAGCCGGCCTGCAGGCCCAGCAGGAACGCTCCCGGCAACCCCAACAAATAGAGCGCAAGCCAGACCAGCACCGTCATCAGCACGATCCTGATGAGTTGCCCGACAAGCCATGAGCGCAGGACACTGCCCATTTCATCCAGAACCGCACGCACACGGTCGCGCCAAGCGGGCTTCACCAGCAGCACCACGCCGTCGCGATAAGCGCTTGGATCAAATGAAAACAGAAGGCCGAGGAACACGATGATCAAGGTGTTGGCCAGAAGGCTCGAGGCAGTTCCGACGGCCGACTGTGCGTGGCCGAACAGCTTGTCATGGTCAGAAAACCAGCGCGACAAATCACGGCCGCCCTCCGGACCAAACAAATCAACCCCTACGGACAGCAGGCGCTGTTGCAAGACGTCCAGTTGCGCATCCATGACACGTATCAACAGGCGCGCCTGTTCGGGAACTTTGCCTACGCCCCAGACAGCCGCCAGCACGATCAAAGCCGTCAGACTTAAAATGACCAGCGTCAGCCGCACCGTACGCCCGACCGGGACCACCGGGCCGAGGGCGCGGGCACAGGCATCAAGAAGCGATGCAAACAGGATGCCCGCGAATATGATGAGGAGGCTGGACGACGTTCGCCATAACAGGAGCGTGCCGAGGGTAACAGTCAATACAACCAGCGCTGCAGCCAGCGAGAAACGTCGCCCGGCGACCTCCGCGCCCAGAGCGGACTTGCCGCCCCGCTTGTCCCCGGCGGTTCCGCCCGCATCCGCCCTCGGTTTAATCATTGAACTCTTGATATCCGTTCCCATTGCGGCAGCCTGTGTTGGCGCATGCTGCGGCTAGGGCCGGATGCCTTCCCCTTCACAGCCCGACCAGTTTGGTACGAATTGCATATCGGACCAGTTCGGCCGTCGACGAGATGCCGAGCTTGCGCATCGCCGATGCGCGGTGCGTTTCGATCGTCTTCACGCTGAGATTCAAGACCGCGCCCACCGACTTGTTGGTGTGCCCCTCTGCAATCAGTTGAACAACGCTCTGTTCCCGCGACGACAGCAAGACCTCCGACTTGTCTTTCTTGTTCACCAGATAATCGTGCAGCAATTTCTCCAACAATACGCTGGTGAAGTAGGGGCGATGGTCAAGCAATGCCTCGACGGCCGCGATAAGGTGGGCCCTTGCATCTGACTTGAGCAGGAATCCCCGCACCCCCGCCAGAAGGACTTCTGTCAGGATTTCCTCACTTTCATGCATGGTGAGAATGAGCACTTCGGTGGGCAAATGGTGCGACTTGATTTGACGGCTTACCTCCAACCCGTTCATGACAGGCATCGAGTAATCGACGATTGCTATATCCGGCTGGATTTTCAAGGCGAGTGCAACTGCGTCCCTGCCGTCGGCCGCTTCTCCGCATACGACCCAGTCGGCGCGAGTTGCAATGATCGCGCGAAGCCCGAACCGCACGACTTCATGGTCGTCCGCAATCAAAATCTGCTTCACAGTGCCGTTCCTATCGGTTGGAACCGCTGGCTTTGGGGCGACCGACGATAAACGCGGCAGCAGACCGAATGATTATAGCGATCGGCCTCGCTGCCGCTAATCCAAGAAAACCCTGAGATTCAGTGGAGGAATAATCCGATTTTCCGATCGGGAACTCATCGGCATTTCAGGCCGCCTGGAGTCATGCCTCCACGAGTTTGTTGCGAACCGCGTAGCGAACAAGGCCTGCGGTCGAATTGATATTGAGCTTGCGCATGGCAGCCGCCCGATGCGTCTCCGTCGTCTTGATGCTGAGATTCAACATCGCGCTGACGCTTTTATTGCTGTGCCCCTGCGCGACCAGTTTGACGATCGTCTTCTCCCGCGGTGAAAGCACTTGGTTCCGGTCCGGCTTTCCGGTCGTCGTTCCCTTTAATTCACTCGAAAACGCGCCAGTGTAAAACGACTTATGGACGATCAATGACTCAACCGCCGCCAGCAGCATCTTGTTTGCATCCGACTTCAGCAGGAATGCGCGAGCACCTGCTTCGAACGCTTGCAACGCCAGCAAATTCGAATCGTGCATCGTAAAAATGAGGATTTCCGTCGTCTGCTGTTGTTCTCTGATGCGTCGGGTAACTTCCACGCCGGTCATGAACGGCATCGAGTAGTCTACAATGGCGACGTCGGGTCGTTTTTCGATAGCTCCGGCCACCGCCTCGTTGCCGTCATGGGCCTCGGCAACAACCTCCCAGCCGGCTCGCCCTTCCAGAAGGGCACGCAGTCCCGATCGCACCGCTTCGTGATCGTCAGCTATAAGAATTCGCTTCATGATCGAATAAAGCTCCCATGCCGCGCCGCATTCGGCGTCGACACATTTGCATCATTGCCGCTCGTTCCTGGACTCCCGAAGATCTTTGGCTGGCCTTTGATTAATGGGGCTGTGCATTGGCTTTGTGATGTTGGCCCAGGCGACCATGATGCAGTACCGGCAATCGCGCTCGCTTGCGCGGGAGAGCGTGCGGAATTACCGCACACAACGTCGTACCTCGGCGTTCCTGCGTGGATGAAGAGTGGATTTCGAGAACGCCTCCGATCTGCTGCAATCTGGCTCTCATGGCCGGAATTCCGACTCCGGCCAGTATCGCTTTGGGGCCCGACCTGGCCTGACCGATTGGCATGCCGCGGCCATCGTCGCTCACCCTGAGCCTGAAATGCGTAGGCGTCGCGGTGATCGATACCTTTACCTGCGTCGCCTTGGCATGACGGAAAACGTTCGTAAGGGCTTCCTGGATTATTCTCAGCACCGTGCGTTGCCTGTCATAGGACAACTTATCAACCTCACAAGCGATCTCGAGGCTCGTCCGCAACGACGTGCGCGCCGAAAATCCGTCGACGAACTGTTCGATCGTCGCCTTCAGCCCATCCCTGAGCAGATTTTGCGGATGCAACAGATAGGTGAAGGCGCGGATTTCGTTCAAGGCCTGGTTGATCGATTGATCGATATCATCGCAGAGTTTCTCCGCATCATCGCCATCGCACAACGCGCGCCGCACGCGCATCATGTTCAGGCTGGCGGCGATCAAATGCTGGCAGGTCGAATCGTGAAGATCGGATGCAATCCGCTGATGCACCTCTTCCTGAAGCGACAACAGCCGGACGTCGACGCCCATTGCGGCTTCTTGGGTGGTCTCTGCAGGACTGAGCTGAGGCCATTTCCGAACCTGAATTCGGCATGGTCCGTCTATGCGTCGCTTGTGTGTCTTCATCGCGGGCTTCCCGATACTTTCAGATAGCCCACGCATCGAACTTCTCGATGCACCTAGGGCCAAATACTCTCGGTCGTCGCGCTCCAAGCTTGGGTTCCAAGTAAATACCCTCAGGGAAACCCGCGTCAAGCAAGGATGTCGAAAGTCCGCCTTACATTGCATCCAAGTTTCTGGCTGTTAACTAAATCAATTAGCAATTTTAGCGAGTTGTAGCGCGCTGTTATGTCTCAGGTGCAGCGTCGAGTGAAATTTCCTGGATCGATTCTGACGCCAGAAAACGGCCGCTGCGGCCGACGTTAAGGAAGCCATTCCCACCATTACTTCGCGCGCTCAGTACATTTGCCGATAGCGACAGGTTGTCTGCTGTTCGAAAGTGCTGGGCGATGATCGATGTATTTTGCTGGCGAATCGCGGCGCCTGCATAAACGAAGGCGCCTTGCGCAGCTTCCGTCGGCGAGATGGACATATCTGCGGCATCCATCGAAGGTTTCATCATGCCTGCGCGCCTTGGCCAAGCGACCTTATTCAGAGTCTTCGCGACGGCGCTCCTGACACTGGCGCCCGCGCTGTTGGTCGCGGCCTGCCAGAAAGAGACGGAAGCCGCAGCGCCTGCGGCCCGTCCAGTTCGTACCGTAACAGTCGCGAAAAGCAGCGCTGGCATGCCGCTCTCGTTTACCGGCCGTATCGAAGCCGAGGATGAGGTGACTCTGGCATTTCGTATTTCGGGCCGGCTCCTGGAAAGCATCGGCAAGCTCGGAGATCGGGTCAAGCCGGGGCAGTTGATGGCACGGCTGGAATCGCAGAACGAGCTAAACGCATTGCGCCAAGCGCAGGCTGGTCTAGCCGCCGCGCAAGGGCAACTGACCCAGGCGCGCAATCATTTCGATCGACAGGAGACGCTGCTCGCGCAGGGATGGACGACGCGGGCGAATTTCGATGTCGCGACGCAAGCACAGCAAACCGGCCAGTCGCAAGTCGATGCGGCCGAAGCCCAGTTGAAGACGGCGCACGATCTGGTCAGTTTTACCGAACTCAAGGCGGATGCACCGGGCGTGATAACCGCGGTAGGCCCCAGCGCGGGAGAAGTCGTACAGGCCGGGCAAATGATTTTCAGGCTTGCGCGGCAAGACGGCCGCGACGCGGTTTTCGACGTGCCGGCTCAGTCGCTTCGATCGGCGCCGAGCGATCCGCAAGTCACCGTGAGCCTGACAGATGATCCCACCGTCACTGCGCGCGGGCGCGTCCGCGAGGTTGCCGCGCAGGCCAACCCGGTGACGCGGACGTTTGAAGTCAAGGTCGGCTTGACGGATCCGCCGCCGGCGATGCGGCTTGGCGCGACCGTCGTGGGACGCCTGGAAACGGAAGCCGTGCCCATCATCGAAATACCGGCGACGGCATTGACGAGGTCCAACCAGCAGCCCGCCGTCTGGATCGTCGATCCGTCGAGCCTCACGGTGTCGATCCGAAATGTCGATGTGCTTCGCTTCGAACAGGAACGCGTGGTGCTGTCACAGGGGCTCGACACCGGCGAGATCGTTGTCACCGCCGGCGTGCAGGCTCTGCACCCCGGCCAGAAGATCCGCCTGCTCGGATCAGAGCAATGACCGAATTCAATCTTTCGGAGTGGGCGCTCAAGCACCGTTCGCTCGTCGCCTACCTCATGATTGTTGCGGTCATCGCCGGCGTTTTTTCCTATTTTCGTCTCGGTCGCAGCGAAGACCCGTCCTTCATCATCAAGACGATGGTGGTTCAAGCCGCCTGGCCGGGCGCAACCGTCGAAGAAACCGTCAAACAAGTCACCGAGCGGCTCGAGCGCAAGCTGCAGGAGACGCCGCACCTGGACTTCCTGCGCAGCTTCACCCGTGCCGGCGTCACCACCATCTTCGTCAATCTGGAAGGCAGCGCGAACGCCAAGGAAGTCGCCGACACCTGGTATCAGGTGCGCAAGAACATCGGCGATATCCGTCACACGCTGCCGGCGGGTATCGTCGGGCCTGGCTTTAACGACGATTTCGGCGACACGTTCGGGATCATCTATGGCTTCACCAGCGATGGCTTCACCCACCGCGAACTTCGCGACTATGTCGAAGACATCCGCTCGAAACTGCTGCTGGTCCCCGACGTCTCGAAGATCGAACTGCTGGGCGCCCAGGACGAGCGAATTTTCGTCGAATTCTCGATGAAAGAACTGGCCAGCCTCGGCATCGACCGTGCGGCGCTGCTTGCTGCGCTGCAGACACAGAACATCATACGGCCGGCGGGCACGATTCAGACCGGCAGCGAGAACCTCTCGGTTCGGGTGTCGGGAGCATTCCAGTCCGAGCAGGATATCGCAAACATCAATTTTGTCGTCGGCGGCCGCATGCTTCGCCTCAGCGACATCGCCCGGGTACGACGCGCCTATTCCGACCCTCCGCAGCCCCTGTTCCGCGTCAATGGCGAACCGGCCATTGGCCTCGCGATCGCGATGCGGGAAGGCGGAGATATCCTGGCGCTCGGCAGGAACCTCGATCAGGCCATGGCCAAGATCACAGCGGACCTGCCGGTCGGCATCGAGCCGACGCTGGTCGCGGACCAGGCCGTTACCGTCAAGGGCGCGATTTCCGAATTCATGACGTCGCTGCTGCAAGCCATCGGGATCATCCTCGTGGTGAGCTTCATCAGTCTCGGCGTTCGTCCCGGCCTGATCATCGCGCTTTCCATTCCGCTGACGCTCGCCATCGTCTTCCCGATCATGCAATTGGCGGGGATCGATATGCAGCGCATATCGCTAGGCGCGCTCATCATCGCGCTGGCATTGCTCGTCGACGATGCCATGACCACGACCGACGCGACGCTCAACCGCCTGGCGGCAGGCGACGACAAGGTCGCGGCGGCGACGTTCGCTTTCCGGACCTACGCGTTTGCCATGCTGGCGGGGACGCTGGTGACCATTGCCGGCTTCGTGCCCGTCGGCTTTGCCGCAAGCTCGGCAGGCGAATACACCTTTTCGCTCTTTGCCGTGGTCAGCATCGCGCTGATCGTGTCGTGGTTCGTGGCCGTGATCTTTGCGCCGCTGCTCGGTGTCGTCATCCTGACCCCGCCGAGGGCGGAACAAGCCGCCAGCCCCGGCAGGGTCTATCTAGCCTATCGACGGTTTCTCACCTTCGCGATGCGGGCGAAGTGGCTGACGATCGCCATTTCGCTGGCGCTGTTCGCGGCATCTTTTCTTGCACTGCCGCTGATCCCCCGGCAGTTTTTTCCATCGTCGGATCGTCCGGAGCTACTGGTCGACATCAGCCTGCCGCAGAATGCCTCGATTTTCGCCAGCGAAACCGCAGCTCAGAAATTTGACGCGGCTCTCAAGGGGGATCCGGACGTCGCTCGCTGGAGCACGTATGTCGGTCGCGGCGCCATTCGTTTCTACCTGCCGCTCAATGTCCAACTGCCGAACGATTTCTTCAGCCAGGCCGTGATCGTCGCAAAGGACGTGGCGGCGCGCGAGCGGCTACACGCCAAGCTGGAGACATTCCTGGCCAACGAATTTCCGGGCGCCGTCACGCGGATCTCGCCGCTTGAACTCGGACCGCCGGTCGGTTGGCCCCTGCAGTATCGCGTCAGCGGCCCCGATGCGAGCGTGGTTCGCGACATCGCATTCAAGCTTGCCCGCATCATCGCCACTAATCCCAAGGCTGAGAAAGTCAATTTCGACTGGATCGAACCATCGCGCCAGGTGCGCATTCGGGTCGATCAGGACGAGGCACGCTTGTTGGGGTTGAGCTCACAGACGCTAGCCGGCGTTTTGAACACGGTGATCTCGGGCACCCCGGTCACCCAGGTCCGCGATGATATTTATCTCGTCGATGTCATCGCGCGGGCGACTGACGAGGAGCGGATTTCGCTTTCGAACCTACGCAACCTGCAAGTGCCGCTGCCGAGTGGGCAAACGGTTCCGCTCGGCCAATTCGCAACCTTCGAATATGAACAGCAATATCCTTTGATTTGGCGGCGCGACCGCGTTCCGACCCTGACCGTGCAAGCCGATGTCGCGGCGGGAGAACTGCCGGAGACGGTGGTAAGTTCACTCTCCTCAGCGGTGGAGACCCTGAGGAAGACCCTCCCGGCATCGTATCACATCGTTGTCGGCGGCACCGTGGAGGAGAGCAAGACATCGCAGGCGTCCGTAATCGCCGTGGTGCCGATCATGCTGCTCATCATGCTCACCGTCCTCATGGTCCAGCTGCAAAGCTTCCAGCGCTTGTTCCTGGTCCTCAGCGTAGCGCCTCTGGGCCTGATCGGCGTTGTCGCAGCACTGCTGCTATCCGGCAGACCGCTCGGCTTCGTGGCCATCCTCGGCATCCTGGCGCTACTGGGCATGATCACCAAGAATGCGGTGATCCTGATCGGTCAGATCGAGGCTGAACGGGATCAAGGAAGAAGCGTGTGGGACGCTGCGCTGGATGCCAGCAGCTCGCGTTTCCGCCCCATCATGCTGACCGCCGTATCTACCGTTCTCGGCATGATACCGATCGCTCCGACGGTGTTCTGGGGGCCAATGGCCTTTGCGATCATGGGCGGCTTATTGGTCGCAACGATCCTGACGCTGATCTTTCTACCCACTTTGTACGTCGCTTGGTTCAGGGGGACGGAGCGATCTTCAGAGCCATTCGGGTCGCGTCCCGCATAGACACGTAAATTGGACATCGCGCATGCACGATCAGATCGGAGTCAGGGGTACCTACGCGTCTTCGATCAAAACCCGGAAATTATTCGCATTTGCGATAAGGGTGATTCCTCATCTTCAGCTAGGTAATCACCTGATTTGCCGGTTCACCCTGCCGGTGCATTCTGCCAGTGCATTTTAAACGTGCATTGTGGGGATAACGCTATAACCAACGATCACCTAACGGAGGCCACCATGACCAAGCCGAAGGTACAGTTTGGATATGTCGTGCTCGTTCCAGCAATTCTTGCGCTGTCGATCTCCGGGGCGGCGGCGCAAAAGCGATCGGCCGACGCGGTACGCGCCGAGTGCATGAGGCAAGCCAACGAAGCCGCCCAGAGTGTCCCCTCGTTTTCCCCGGCCGCGGCAGCGGACAGAAACACCAGAGGCGTATCGGTCTATCGCGAGTGTGCCCGGCGAAACGGAATCCGTCCGTAAGCTAGTGCCGTACCGCGGCTGCAGCTCGCTGGAGTTGCAGCCGATCTAGCGTCGTGGCGGCTTTCAGCCGGCGCAAATAGCGCGGGAGCGAGAATGCGCTCCGCGCCGACCGTGCCATCGAAAACGAACTACGATCGTCGACGTTAGCCAGCAGCTGAACCGATATTCGCAGACGCGGACATTAATTCGGTCAAATGCAGGCATCAGGTTGAGAAGTCAGCAGTCGCCTGGCGCGAGCTAGCGGGTCGGAAGGTTCGACCCATTGTTTCGCGGCCGCGCTGCAAACGCCACAACGTACGGCAATTTGCTGGGTATAAGCCCCGGTCACGCAATCTAAACAAAGCGCCATGGCCATCCGCGATTCCGCCCGCCGGCATTGCCGATGATAGGCAGCGCGGCAAGTCCGGCATGACGGCGAGGTTCAGCCGCGAGAGCGTCCGTCGCATTCAGTACGCGGCGAAGGAAACATCATGGAGGTCTGAAAAGGTCCATGAGCTCGTTAGATGAATTAGGCGGCCCCGCGGAGCTGGACGGCTCATCTAATACTTTCCGTACTGCGATTTTTCGCGCCGCTGGATTTTTCTGTTTTTGGCTCGCACTCACCGGCGCCGAACCCGCCGACCTTGCAGCCGGGGCGGTGGCCGCCGTCGCGGCAACCTGGACAAGCCTGCGCCTGATGCCGCCGGAACAATGGCGCCTGCGCCCGCTCAGGATTGCCCGCTACTTGTTGCACTTCCTGCGTCAATCGATCGCTGCCGGGCTCGACGTCGCATGGCGGGCGCTTGATCCTCGGCTGCCGATACGGCCGGGCCTTGTGGTCTATCAAGCGCATCTCCCGCCCGGCACCAAGAGAAATGCATTCTGCGCCATCATGAGCTTGTTGCCGGGCACGCTGCCGTGCGGACCGGCTGAAGGCGACGGCTTGGCCGTTCATTGCCTCGATGTGACGGAGCCGGTGGTCGAACAATTGTCCAGAGAGGAGACGCTGTGCATGCAGACCTTCGGAGGGATCGCGCCCAATGGCTAGCTTCCTGTTCGCAGCCGCGTGCTTCGTGCTGGCGATGGTGGCACTGGGTTTGTTCGTCATTCTTCGGCGCCCAGCCGCTGTTGACCGGATGATGGCTGCGCAGCTGCTGGGCACAGGCGGCGTCGCGATACTGCTCCTGCTGGCGGTGTCGACTGAAACGTCGCCGATCACCGATGTTGCATTGACGCTGGCCGTGTTTGCCGCGTTCGCGGCGGTGGCGTTTGTCAGAAGCGCCGAGACTGAGGGCGAGGCACCGACGGCCATGAGCAACGAATGAGCATCGCGCTCGACATCTTCACCGTCACCGCCGTCTCCGCCGGCGCGCTGTTCTTTCTGGCGGGCACGGTCGGTCTGCTTCGTTTTCCGGACTCGCTGACGCGTCTGCACGCCCTGACCAAGGTCGACAATCTCGGTCTTGGTCTCATCGTTTTCGGCTTGTTGCCGCAGGCGAACGGACTGCTTGCCGCCTTCAAATTGGTAAGCATCTGGCTGCTCGTCCAATTGTCCGGCGCGATCGTAACACAGCTCATTGCAAGCGCCGTTCGGGAAAGCGGACAACAGCGATGATCCTCTCAACTATCTTCGATATCGGTCTTGTCGTCCTGATCCTGGGGATCGGCGCCGCGACGATCACGGCGCGCTCGGCTTTTGCGGCTGTCATTGCGTTCGTCGTCTATGGATTGCTGCTGGCCATCGCCTGGGTCAGGCTCGCGGCCGTCGATGTCGCGCTGACCGAAGCGGCGATCGGCGGCGGTATGACCGGGATGCTGCTGCTCGGTGCGGCCGCCCGCCTGCGCTCTGCCGAAGCCGACGCAGCCCGGGTCGGTCTGCCGGTTCGACTGGCCACAGGCGTATCGTGCGCGCTGGTGGCGGCCGGTCTCGCGACCGCCATCCTGCTGCCGCCCGAAATCATTCCGACCCTCGCGCCGACCGTGATGGACAACCTGGCGCAGACCGGCCTCGGCAATCCGGTTGCCGGGGTGCTGTTCGTCTACCGTGCGCTCGACACGCTCATCGAAAAAGTTGTCGTGCTGCTCGCCCTGCTCGGCGTTTGGTCGCTGGCGCCGGATCGCATGTGGGGAGGCGTACCGGGGCTGCGCATCTACGCACGCCCCAGTGGCGCGATGACTTTTCTGGCGCAGCTGCTGCCCCCGGTGGGAATCGTGGTTGGAGTTTATCTGTGCTGGGTCGGCGCCAAGGAACCGGGCGGCGCCTTCCAGGGTGGTACGGTTCTGGCCGCCATGTGGCTGCTCGCGATCATCGCGGGGCTGGAGAGGCTTCCTCCGATCAGCCAACCGTGGTTGCGCCTGCTTCTCGTCATCGGGCCGGTGATTTTCCTTGCCATCGGGCTCGCCGGCTTCGTGCTGGCGAACGCGTTTCTGGCCTATCCCTCGGGCTACGCCAAACCACTGATCGTCGCCATTGAAGTCGCGTTGACGGTTTCGATCGGCGCAGCGCTCGCAATGCTGGCCGCGGGCCCGCCGGAACGGGTGCTGCCGCAATGACCGCCGCGACCCTGTTCGGGTTGTGCGGCGCGGCGCTGGTCGGTATTGGCTTGTGCGGGCTCGTCACCAATCCCGAACCGTTGCGCAAGATATTGGCGTTCAATCTGCTCGGAAGCGGCGTGTTCCTGCTGTTCGGCATCGTCGCCAAGCGGGCCGCAACGACGGGGCTCGGGGGCGATCCCGTCCCTCAGGCGATGGTGATCACCGCGATTGTCGTTGCCTTCGCAGCCACGGCGCTGGCGGTTGCACTGGTGCTGCGACTTTTCGAACAAACCGGGCGGTCCACCCTTAGCGCCGATACGCCGGGAGGTGCAGGTACGGACAGAGGCAATGCCTGATGCCGAACGCGACTATCTTGCCAGATGCGACAACGACGGGCGGTGCGCTCCTGGTACTGGCCATCGTGTTGCCGGTCATCGGCGTCCTGTTGTCGTTCGTCGTCGGTGGCCGGCACGTTGAAAAGATTGCCGTGGTTCTAATGCCCTGCGGTCTCGCCATAGCGTGTCTGATCTTCGACGAACTATGGCAAAGCGGAGAACAATTGACCTACATCGTGGGCAATTGGACGCCGCCACTCGGCATTGCATTGCGCGCCGACGGACTGTCGGTAGCCATGATGCTGACAATGGCCATCGTGATCTGTGTCGTCGCGGTGTTTGCGCATGCGGATTTTGATACCTCCGCCGAGCCGGTCGAAACCCGTGCACCATTTGTGTTCTGGGTGCTGCTGATGGCGGTGTGGGGTGCGATGAACATGATCTTCCTCGGCGGAGATCTTTTCACGCTGTACGTCGCGCTGGAGCTCCTGACCTTCGCGGCGGTGCCGCTGGTCTGTCTCGACGGACGCGCGGAAACCTTGCAGGCCGCGCTTCGATACCTGCTCTTTGCCCTCCTCGGCTCGATTCTCTATCTGGGCGGCACCGCACTGCTCTATGGCAGCTATGCGACGCTCGACATCGCCCTGTTGTCCCAGCGAATCCACATGGAGCCCGCCACCCTCGTCGCCGTCGTGCTGATGACAATCGGACTGTTCGCCAAGACCGCGCTGTTCCCGCTGCATCTTTGGCTTCCGCCCGCGCACGCCGGTGCGCCGGCGGCGGCCAGCGCGATCCTGTCGGCGGTGGTGGTCAAGGGATCCTTCTTCCTCGTCGTGCGGCTCTGGTTCGACGCCGCACCAGGAATGCTCGGCCCCTCCGCCGCGCAACTGTTCGGAGCGCTGGGGGCCGCGGCCATTCTATTCGGCAGCGTCGTCGCGCTGCGACAGAAGCGCCTCAAGCTTTTGATCGCCTACTCGACGGTCGCGCAGATCGGCTACCTGTTCCTGATGTTCCCGCTCGCGTTCAGCACCGTGACAGGACAGCTTCAGACGGGCGGCGCGTTGGCCGGCGGCATGCTCCAGGCGATCTCGCACGCGACCGCGAAGGCAGCGATGTTCATGGCTGCCGGACTGATCTACGCCGCGCTTGGACATGATCGGATCGCCGAACTGGCAGGCGTCGCGCGGGCGCTCCCCATGACGGTCTTTGCGTTCGCGCTTGGCGGCGTGTCCCTGATCGGCCTGCCGCCAAGCGGCGGCTTTCTGGCAAAATGGCTGTTGCTCGATGCGGCAGTCGCCACCGGCCAGTGGTGGTGGGCGGTGGTGCTGCTCGCGGGAGGCCTGTTCACCAGCGGCTATATGTTCATCGTGCTCTCGCGCGCGCTCGCACCCTCAAGTGAGCCACTCGAAATGAAGGTTACGGTGCCGCGATATCAGGAGGCGGCGGCGCTGACGCTGGCGCTGGCTTCGCTGTTGCTGGGTCTGGTCGCGCTCGGCCCGATCGATGTGTTCGGGGTAGGCCGATGATCGAGACAGCGACATTGCTGGCCTGCGCCCTTGTCGTTCCACTCGGCATGTTGCTGGCCTGCCTCTGGCCGTGGGCGTTGCACCGAATGCCTTCGTGGCTGGTGTTCGCGCCGATTCCCGCATTCATCGCCGCGCTGTTTGGCTCCTGGGACGTGCCCCTGATCGTCGGTCCGGAGCGGTTGCACCTGGCATTCGCCCTCGATCTGCCCGGCGCCGCGCTGCTTGCCGTTGCAGCGCTGTTGTGGATCGCGTCAGGCGCTTATGCCGCGCTCTATATGCATGACCGGCCGAACCGCGGCCGGTTTGCGGTGTGCTGGCTGATGACGCTGACCGGCTGCATCGGCGTATTTCTCGCCGCTGACATGGTCGGCTTTTACTTTCTTCTCGCCCTGCTCTCGATCGGCGCCTGCGGTCTCGTCATCCATGACGAAACTTCCCGCGCATGGCGTGCCGGCGCGATTTACATCGGGCTCGCGCTGTTCGCGGAAGCCTTGCTGCTGATGGCGTTCGTGTTGCTCGCCGCGCAGATCCCGGAAGACAGCCTGTTGATCCGCGACGCCGCCGCAGCCTTGCCGACATCGCCGCAGCGCGATCTGATCCTGGCGCTGCTGATCGCCGGCTTCGGCATCAAGGCGGGCCTCGTACCGTTTCACTTCTGGATGCCGCTGGCCTATTCGGCGGCACCGACGCCGGCTTCCGCAGTGCTGAGCGGCGCTGTCGTCAAGGCAAGCATCCTGGGAATGATCCGCTTTCTCCCGCTCGATACCGCAACGCCAGACTGGGGCACTGCACTCGCTGCCGCCGGCCTGTTCGCCGCACTCTACGGCGTCGTGATCGGAATCACCCAGCACAATCCCAAAGTGGTGCTGGCGTATTCGAGCGTGAGCCAGATGGGGATCATCGTCGCCGTCATCGGCATGGGATTGATCGCAGGAGACGAGCGCGCCGGGTTGGCGGCCGCCTTCTATGCCGCGAACCATATCCTGGTCAAAGGCGCGCTGTTTCTTTCCGTGGGCGTCATCGCCGCGACCGGCACGCAATATCTCTGGCGAATGCTGATCCCCGTCGCGATCATCGCGGTCGGCCTCGGCGGTCTGCCGCTGACCGGCGGCGGATTGGCGAAGATCGTGGTTGATGGACCGCTGGGAGATGGTACCGCGAGCAAGATCGCGACACTGTCTGCGATCGGCACGACCTTGCTGATGCTGCAGTTCGTGCGCAGCCTGGCGCAGAACGCCTCACTAGACCCGAGAGCGACGGCCGCCGCCGGACTTGTGTGGCCCTGGCTGGCCGCCGCCGCATCCTCGCTGATTGTGCCGTGGGCGCTCTTTCTCACGGTTCCGAGCGGAACGCTGCCCAACCCTCTTGCTCCCGACGTGCTGTGGAAAGCGCTTTGGCCGGTGTTGCTGGGCGCCACACTGGCCGTAGCGCTGTGGCGTTGGGTGCGGCGATTGCCCCGCGTTCCCGAGGGAGACATCGTGGTGGCAATGAATAGCGGAGTGAAGCTGGCGCTCGCATGCGGCAAGGCCATGGAACGAATGGATAGCGCGCTTCGTCAGTGGCCGGTCGCCGGAATGTCTTTACTGATGCTGACTATCGCGTTGGGTGCGGCGATCTTCACACGTTGAAGGATCGGCCGCACGCCAATATTCGCATGCGATCGTCAAGCAGTGGCCGGCGTCAAGGCTTCCAAATTGGCCGCAATTTTCTGCCGAAGCTCGACGCGCTGCCGGGATGATACGCCCAACAGGTCGGAGCCGCGCCAAATGATATTTTCTTCAAATTCATTGACGCTTCGGTCCGCGTAAACGATTTCCCACATCATTTGAACGATCCGGCGACGCCCTTCATCGTCAAACGATTCATTGAGCTTGCGGGTAAAGCGATAGAGATCGACCGCGGTGCGGGCGACCGCCTCGGCATCGACAATCAGTTGCGCCGCGAGGATATCGTCCAGTCCATAATAGGATTTCAGGATGGCAAGCAATTTCGCTCGCCGGCGCTCCGTCAAATCGTGGTGGACCGTTGCCACGCGGATAAGCAATGCCGCGACCGCGATCAGCCGATCTCTTCCCTCGAACTGACCTCGCTGGTCCGTACCTTCAACCAGATTCGAGATGAAAGTCTTGATTGATCCAAACATGATCCGAGCCAACCATTTCACGAACCGGATCGAGTGCTCCCGAAACGCTACGGGAATTCCCGACATCTCCGTACGACCGCGCCTGCGGTCATTAAACTGAAATGGTCTTGCCCGGTTTTCGGCGCAACGCGCTTACTAAAATTTAACATAGCGATTCCGAGCAAAATGTTGCCCACATCGGGTGTTTAGCGGGCAAGCGTGTTCTTGTAGCTCCTGCCGTCCTTCATGATGACGAGAAAATTCTTCGCCGGGTCTTCGATCAGCTTGATGTTTTCGATCGGGTTACCGTCGACCAGCAATAGGTCGGCGAGCGCGCCCTCCTCCACAACGCCTAGCTTTCCCGGGTAAGGATTGCGAGGACCCGACAGGGCCATCAACTCGCCGTTGGCAGCGGTTGCCATCTTCAAGAGCTCGGGCGTCGTGTACCAGCGGGTCAGCCGCGCCAGCGCGGCGCCCTGCCGCGCGGCCAGCTTTCCGGAGAACAGCAGGTCCGAACCGAACGCTGTCTTGAGTTTGTACTTCTTGGCCAGCGCGTAGACCTTGTCGGTACCGGCAACCACCTGAAGCAGCCGCTCCCGCTGCTGACCGGAGAGCGGCGCCGAGTCCTCCTCCACGAACGGCTGCGTACTCAACCAGACGCCCTTCTCCGCCATCAACTTGGCGGTGGCCTCATCCATGAGGTGACCGTGTTCGATGCATTTGGCCCCGGCGGCAATCGCCACCTGGATCGAAGCCGGCGTATAGGCATGAACCGTGACGTAGGTGCCCCAATTGTCGGCAATTTCGACTGCCGCGCGCAGTTCCGGCTCGGTGAAAGTGACCATGTCGATCGGGCTGAGCGGTGAAGCGACGCCACCGCCTCCGACGAGCTTGATCTGCGACGCGCCCTGCGCCAGTTGCTCGCGTGTTCGCAGCCTGACTTCATCCGGATTGTCCGTAATGCTGTAGCCGCCGATTTGCTCCCCGCGACTGAGCTCGCCAAGACTTCGCGGCAGTTCGACCAGCGGGCGAAAGTCGGCATGGCCCCCGGTGGTGGTTATCATGGTGCCCGACGGATAGATGCGAGGGCCGACAACCAGGCCTTCATCGATCGCGCGCTTGAGGCCGAAGGCAGGTCCGCCGAGGTCACGAATGGTGGTAAAACCCCGCATCAAGGTGGCGGTTGCTTCGGCTGCGGCCACCAGATTGAGATAACCGACATCGCCGGTGATCGCTTCCGTCGGGTTCGATCGGGCCAGCATGGCATGCCAGTGCGCGTCAATGAGGCCCGGCATGAGCACGCGGCCGCCGCCGTTGATAAGCTCGGCCCCGTTGGCCGCTATCGCCGCCGTCGAAACTTTCTCGATTCTGTTGTTTCGGACCAGGACGTTGCTCGGTGCCGAGAGCGCATCGCTCTTTCCATCGAATATCCGGACGTTCTGAAATAGCACCGCAGTGGCTTGCTGGGCCTGCGCCAGCGTTCACTCGACAGGCTCAGACAGATCGACGCAGCCGCGATGAAACTAGCGACGAGGTTCTTGGTGACCCCGCAAAACGTTTTCCAACAGGACATATCCACCCACCCCGACATCTGCATCGCATGGCTTGCTAACCAGCCGATTTCCACCAGCAGCAGCAGATGCGACATCCCTTGCGAACGCTCTACTGTACTCGAATTCCCATCGCCTCGCTGAGCCATCAGGGTATTCATCCGGACATATCAGGGTTTCTTTGGATCAACTCCCACGCGTTGGACGCTAGCATCGGGAACCGGAACGTGCGCCCGTTCGTCGCTCGCAGGCGGATCAATGTCCAGCGTTCGTATATTGGCGATTTTATGCGCAATTTTACCCGCTTTGTCGGCGTCGGCATCGGCGCAAGAGCGGCCGCGGGTTCGCGTCGGCGGGCTGACATGCAGCACCGGCCCGCGCGTCGGACTGGTGCTGGGCTCCCGGCAGGATATGCGATGCGTCTTCAGCGCGAGCGGAACGGGAGAGCAATACACCTACACAGGAACGATAAAGCGGATCGGTCTCGACGTCGGTGTCACCAGAGGAGGACGGTTATTCTGGGCCGTGTTTGCGCGGAACAGCCAGATCGGCCGAGGTACGCTGAGAGGAAATTACGTAGGTGCGAGCGGCAACGTGGCCTTGGGCGTCGGCGTGGGCGCCAAAGTGCTGGTCGGTGGCTCGCGCCGCACGATCACCTTGCAGCCGTTGTCGGTCGAAGGACAGGTTGGAATCAACCTGGCGCTGGGGGTGACGAGTCTCAGGCTTCGATAAGGAGTGGAATAGGCGGCTCTTAGGATTTCGTTGGCAGCTTTAGAGCAAGCGCCAATCCGGAAAAGGGAGAACGATCATGTTGTTTCAGGGCGGTTACACCTTTAGCAATTTCATGGCCAATGCGTTCGCGGTGTTTATATTCGTTCTGTGGTTCTGGTTGTTCATCATCGTCGCGACCGACCTTTTTCGTCGCCATGATGTGTCCGGCTTCGGCAAGGTGTGTTGGGTGATCCTGCTCATCATCCTGCCCTATATCGGCATCTTCGTGTATCTGCTCACGCAAGGGCGGGGCATGGCTCAGAGGCAGCAAGAACAAGCCAAGCAGGCCCAGGAAGAATTGCGTAACTACGTGGGCTTCAGCGCCGCGGACGAGATCGAGAAACTCAATCGGCTGAAGGCGGCCGGATCGATCACGGACCAGGAATACGGGCGCATGAGGGCGCGTTTGGTGCAGTAGGCGCTCGCGCCTATTGCACGAGTTGATTGGCCTTGGTCGTGGCCGGAAGGTCCTCGCCAATCCGCTCGATCATGTATGGAAAGAACGGGTTGGATGATGCCCGCATCAGCGAGTCGAGGCTGGCGATCAGCACGTTGCGTTCCCCTCGCGGGGCCAGGATGCCGAGATTCTCTCCGAAATTCTCGGATTTATCCGGCTCGGCGCCATACAGGGCATCGCTGACCGGAAACGGCAGCGCGACGTGCGAAAGCGAATAGAACCCCGCCGGATACGATAGTCCAAGGGGACGCGACCTTTCGGACGTAGTACCGGCATCGGTAACGCGCTCGATCACCTCATCACTTTCGTCATCGGTGTTGGTGATGACCGAAAGGCGATAATTCCGCGGCGGGCTAGGTACGATGCGTGCGAGCGCGGTGTCGGCACTGGCGCGGAGCAGAGGGCCGAACCGGGCCGTCCGGTTGATATCGAACAGCACCAACTCGCTGCCATTGGCGGGAAGATGGGCGTAGAGCGCCGATACAATCGCCCGCGTGCTCACCGTGAAATCGATCAGCGACTGAAACGTGAGGATCGGCGGCAACTGGCCCAGTTTGCCTTCACGGCCATAGCGCGCGATCCGGCCCTGCAGCGCCTCCGTCAGCCGATAGGATTGGCGCGCGCCGTTGACGGGAAACGAATTGTATTTGAACGGATTGAACTCCGGCACGATGCCGAGCCATGCGGCCTTGGCAAAGGCCGGCAGGATCGCCGGCAGACCCGCCAGACCGGCAAAACGAGCGAAGCGGGTGATGCCGACCATCGGTGAAATCAACACAAGCCGGTCCGGTCGCGCCAGCTTCTCGTCCCCTAAGGCATCGAGCGCATACATAAGGGCCAGCGCGCCACCATTGGAGAAACCCACCAGATGCAACGGCGCCGACGGACCGGTGCGCCTGCGCGCTTCGCGCACCGCGAGCCGGGTCGCCGCCATCCAGTCTTCCCACACCACGTCGGTCAAGGCGGCCGGAACGCTGCCGTGCGCCGGCATCCTCGGTACGATCGCCACGAATCCGCGATCGCGATAGAAAGCCGCAATGTGGCGCTGACTGTAAGGCGAGTCCGTCAGGCCATGCAGAAGCACGACGGCGCCGACCGGCTTGCCCTTTGGCTCGAGCACGAATGAGCGGTTGAAGTCTTGCACAAAGTGCGCCGGGTAGACCGGACTGCCGTCAAAATACCGGTTGGACGGCACGCGATCGCCCGGCTTGAGCTTCTGGGAAACCTCGCGCCGGACATCGTCGAAGATCGTCGCCTCAGCCGCCAGATATTTCGTCCAATCGGCAGTGTCGAGCTTGTCCGCATGAAGTTCGTGCGGCACGTAGGTATGCCACGGCTCAAGTGGCAATCCCCGCTGCGTATCGTAGACGCGGACGGCAAATACGGTCAGCAGGGCGACGCCGAGCAGTCCCGCTGTGATTTTTAGATATTTGAATAGCCTCGCACGCATGACCGGATCTCTCCAACGGCGGTGACGCTGCGCAAGACCGGACGAAACATTTGCCTTTCGGCCCGCGTCTGCCGCCGCCCGCCTTTCAGTTCATGGCAGTTCCGGCGTTTGCGCAAGCATAACTTGTTCGAGCGATGCGCGGCCTTATCCGCCGCTTCCGCGGTTGGCGTCTCGTCTCGCCTGTGCGCGCTTGTTGGCCTGCGACACGCTTCCGATCTTTGATGGCGGAATCCTCATCTTGCGGCGCTGACTTGGGATCGCGCGCATCCCTTCTTGTGGGCTCGGATCGTTCGGCGGCCGAGAGAACTGCTGCGCCCGGCGAAGCGCCAATGCCCGTCGCGCGGCCTCCCCAAGTTCCTCTCTTGCTTCGAATTTTTGGATGCGCTTCAGCTCCTTGTTCACGCGCTTGATGGCGGCGACGAAAACCTGTTTGCGCTGCGTTGCGTGCTCGACTGTTCCGGAAACGCTCTTGCCTCGCGGTTCGGCTTTTCCTTTCGCTTCGCGCTGTCGATGCCGTGCCAAGGTGCGCTCCTTGTCGCGAATATCCCGAAGCCTAGAGCGGAGGTTCTCAAGCCTGTCGCGCGATACTTCCCCGATAGCGGGGTGATGAGTGTCGCGAATGATTTCCTGCTCGTCATGCTTCAGAAGGCTGATTTCGAACTTGCAGGGAGCTGGCATCGCATTCTCCTCTCTTCTGGCAGTGACAGTCTTGGGGCAGTGGAAGGTGCTCTCATCGCAGGTTCACCGGCGAGCGCGGCTTCAGGTACGGTCCCTAGAAAGAACCAAACGTCGAGCCCAGGATAATGACCGCAACAAGCGCGATCAATGCGCCGACAATCCCGACCATGACGATATCGAGATAACTTTCGCGATGCGTCGAGCCGCAAACCGCGAGCAGCGTCACCACCGCGCCATTGTGCGGCAGGCTATCAAGCGTCCCCGAGCCGATCGTGGCTACCCGGTGCATCAGCGCGGGATCGATGCCCTGCTCTGCGGCGATGCGCATATAGGTATCGCCGAGCGCATCGAGCGCGATGGTCATGCCGCCCGATGCCGAGCCGGTCAGGGCGGCCAGCACGTTGGTGGCCGTCGCGAGCGAGACCAACGGCCCGCCTCCGATCGAAAGCACCCAGTCGCGCACCACCGCAAACGCCGGCAGCATCGCAACGACGGCGCCGAAGCCGACGAGACTGGCGACACTGAACGCGGGCAACACAGACGCGTTGGCGCCGGCATCCATGCTCTCACGCAAGCTCGGCAGCCGCCGGCGATTGACAATAACAAGTGTCAGCGTCGCAGCCGCGAGCGCTACCGCGACCGACCAGACACCGGCGACGGCCGGCAGCGTGGTGGCTCCCCAGCGCGCTTCCGCCAGGAAGGAAAAATCAAGCCGCGGCAGGATGACCAGCGACATCAGGAGATTGACACTGACGACAACAACCAGCGGCAGCGCGGCAAGCCCGATCGGCACCGGCGCATCGGCGTGCTTGCCGTGGCCGATCTCGGCGGGATCGAATTCGCGCGCGGTCGTCGCGCGCTCACGAATGATCTGATCGTCGGCAACGCTGCGCGGCGCGATATCCGTGCTGCCGTAGCCTTCGCCAGCCATCCTGGCGGCGACCTCGGAACGGGCCAGCCACCACAGTCCAAACGCCAGCATGATGGCCGAGGCGATAATGCCGAGGCCCGGCGCGGCGAAAGGCGTCGTGCCGAAAAACGGCATTGGGATCGCGTTCTGGATGGCGGGCGTGCCCGGAAAGGCCGTCATCGTGAAGGTCGAGGTGCCGAGCGCGATCGCCGCCGGCATCAACCGTCGCGGAATGTCGGCAGCCTGAAACAATGCCTGCGCCATCGGCGCCAGGACAAAGAAGGCGACGAACAGGCTGACGCCGCCATAGGTCACCAACGCGCCCGCCAGCACCACCGCGAGGATCGCGCGGCGCGGACCCAGCCGCTCGGTCATGAAGCGCGCGATGGCTTCGACCGAACCGCTATCATCCATCAGCTTGCCGAACAGCGCGCCGAGCAGGAACAACGGGAAGAATTGCGCGAGGAACTGCGCCGCACTGCCCATGAAGGTCTGTGTCCAATGCGCGAGCAGCGGCTCACGCGACACGGCCGCGGCGATCAGCGCGGCGGCGGGAGCGAGCAAAAGTACGCTCCATCCGCGATAGGCCAGCCAGATAAGCAGTCCCAGCGCAAGCAGAATGCCGAGCAGACCCATGTGAGTCACATGCCTTCGACCAGGCGGTCGATATCGAGAGTGGAGCGCTTGCCGATGCTCTCCCCGTGTTCCGACAAGAATTCCTCTGCCGCCTGGCGTCCCTCCTCGCGCAGCATGGTGAGAAATTCCCATTCGGCATTTAACTTGGAGGAATAGCCGAGCTTGTCCATTACCTTGTTGCGCACCAGATGGACGCGCATCTTGGCCCACTGGGCGCCTTCGCCGCTTCCGGGATCTGCCGTCCGGCGCAGCAGCGCCATCATCCGCAGTTCCTTGATCAGCACGGAGTTGAACGACACTTCGTTCAGCCGATTGAGGATTTCGCTGGCCGATGTCGGCGTGCCCGGGCGTTCGACCGGATTGATCGGCACGATGATGGTATCGTCGGAAGCAAGTTCGTTGACCAGCGGCGTCAGGGTCGGGTTGCCGGAATAGCCGCCGTCCCAATAGCTCTCGCCGTCAATCTTCACGGCCTGGAACATCGTCGGCAGGCAGGCCGACGCCAGCAGCACGGCAGGCGTGATGTCGGCATTACGGAATACCCGCGGACGCCCGGTGCGAACGTTGGTGGCGGTGATGAAAACTTTGATGGGCGAATTCCGCAGCCGGTCGAAATCAATCTCCTTCTCCAATATCGGCAGCAGCACATTGGAGCCGCGTGGATTGAGATCGTAAGGCGAATATAGCCGCGTCATGGTATCGAGCATGAAGAACAAAGGCGAATTGTCCATGGTCCAGCGTCCCAGCATGCGATCCAATGGGCTACGCTGGAACGGGCTGAAGCGTGCCGCGTCGGATACATGCCGCCAATATGTCGCCAGCGCCGCCCGCGCGCCCTCTGCGCCGCCATCGGCATAGCCGTCAGCCAGGACGGCGGCGTTCATCGCTCCTGCCGAGGTGCCGGAAACGCCCTCGATCTTCAACCAGGTCTCTTCGAGCAGGCGATCGAGCACGCCCCACGTAAAAGCGCCGTGAGAGCCGCCGCCCTGCAGTGCCAGATCGACCAGGACAGTTTCGCGGTCTGAGGTCGCCGAAGGATCGGAAGGGACAGTTCCCATCATGCGCCCATGGATTGCTGGGAATGTTGGAACGTGACGGGACAAAGCCCGATCCGCCATCGGGTGTTACCCTGACTCCCGAACGCGATCCGTATATCCGCCTCCGATGCAGCAAGCTTCGCCGGTGCTCGCGATGTCGATGCGCCGACCTCGCCTCAGTTAGGCCAAGCCACCCGCGATCGGGCTTCGGCACAGCGCGCACCGTTAACCTCGATCGCGTCGTGAGCCTATCCGGGAAACTTAAGGCTTTCCGGTGGGAAGGATCGCGACAGGTCATCGGGGATGACGGTTCCTATCGCCTCGGGCGGGAAGAAAAGGAAATCCCTATGCCCCTTCCGGCCGAATTTATGATGGGGAATCCGATCAGGGTTTCTGAAATGCAAATACTGATCGCCCAGTAGCATCACGCCGGAATATCCGATCTCGCGGAAAAAGAAAAACAGGTACGGTGTCTCTGTGGGCAGCGCTTCGAACTGGACGACCGGTCGATGGCGTCGGATGGTCTGCTCAGCTCCCCGGAAAACGTTGATCTCGTGGCCTTCAACGTCGCACTTGATGAATTTGAGATTTGCCAAGTCATCCATCCGGTCAAGTGTGGTGATCGGTACTCTGATCGTTTCGCTACCTTGTCGGCGGCGGCCGTCTTGCAAAGAGGCGCTTCCGTCACCGACCTTCTGCCGGGCAAGGCAAGCGACGCCTTCAGTGTTGGATAACGCGACGTTGAACAGCGTCAAATTGCGCCAGCGTGATCGCGCCTTCCTGCGTTCGATATAGTCGCGCATTTCAGGCTGAGGCTCGAAAGCCAGAGCGCGGCCCAGCGCGCCCACGGCGCGCAACATCCAATAGCAGTAAACGCCCTTGTTAGCGCCGATATCAATGACCGTCGCGCCGCTGAGGTTGAGCCCCATTAGAGTTCGGAGCTGCAGCTTTTCCGTTCTGTATCGGTAGCGAAGGCAGCGAACCAAGAAGTGCAGATGTTCGAAATAGCCAGATAATAGCGTCAAGCTCGCTCGCTCCGAAACAACAACGACGCGCGTTGTCGGATGGCACGCGTTAGCTCTTTATCAATGGCCGTTCAAGATGACGCGCCGGAGATCTTACCAAGCGTTGCGGCTCTGGTAGTCCTCTAACTCGTGTTCAGTCATCTCGCGACATTCCCATCGGCCGTTTTCGTAACGACGCATGGCGGGATCACCGGAGGCCGGTATGTGCCAATGCCACTTACCATCTCGATCTTTTCTTCTGCGAACAAGTATGACTAAGGCAATGCCTGAAACGACGCCCATGAGGGCAATCGAAATTTGAAGGTGCATAATTCGAGTATTCCTGCAATTGCACCCGTCTATCGTACAATCACAGGTAGCTCAATTAGCTTAGCGCTCCTCCACGTATGTCTTTAGGATTAGCAACCAAAAGAAACTGGCGACGCTGTACCGACCGCGCGACCGTTTACCTCGTAGCGCGCAGTTCGTCCATATCGTCACTTTAGCGCCTGACTAAGACAAGCGATCGGTGGTCAACGGAAAAGCTTTGGTCTAGGGTGCCGCGCTTTCCTGACCGATCGACTCTCCGTGACCCCCGCCACCCGTCTGCAAGCTACTCTCGATCTGATGCACGAGGTCGATAGCGTCGCGCGCCCCGCCGATGCCGTCGTGTCGGCATGGTTTCGGGCGCGGCGCTATATCCGTGACCACGATCGCGGCTACATTGCCGACTTGCTCTACGCCCTGTTGCGCCATCACGCGCGGTTGGGCTGGTGGCTCGCGAGGCACGGACGCCAAAGCCTGCCGCGCAACCGCCTGCTGGCCTGGCTGGCGCTCGATGGCGGCAGAACGCGGGATCAGGTCCATCACCTGTTCACTGGCGGGAAATTTGCACCGGCTGTCTTGACCGAGCAGGAGCGCGGGCTGCTGGTAAAATTGCAGGGCTGCGTGATGGATCATCCGGCCATGCCGGACGACGTCCGCGGTGAATGTCCGTCCTGGGCGGTTGCCCCTTTGCGTCGCCGTTTCGGCGACTCCTTCACCCATGAGATGGCCGCGCTTGTGACCGCAGCGCCGCTCGATCTGCGGGTCAATCCGCTCAAAGCCACGCGCGAGGTGGTGCTGCGTGCCCTGCAGGCGATTGGCCTGCACGCCGAGGCAACCCGCATGGCTCCTTACGGCGTTCGCGTCAACGAGCGTCCGCCGTTGGACAGCTTGCCGATGTTAAGAAGCGGTGAGGTCGAGATTCAGGATGAGGGTTCGCAGCTTGTCGCCATGCTGGTTGATGCGCGGCCGGGCGACCGCGTGGTCGACTTCTGCGCCGGAGCCGGCGGCAAGACGCTGGCCATCGCGGCGCAGATGGCGAACAAGGGCCACGTCGTGGCCTGCGACGTGCTGGCCAACCGGCTGAAGCGTGGCGCCGAGCGCTTCCGGCGTGCAGGGCTGCACAACATCGAGACCAGATCTTTGGCCAGCGAAAAGGATCGCTGGGTGAAGCGCCACAAGGGCGCTTTCGATCGCGTGCTGGTCGATGCACCGTGCAGCGGCACCGGTACCTGGAGGCGGAATCCGGACGCCCGCTGGCGCGCGCTGGGGCCCGGGCTTGATAATCTGCTGCCGCTGCAGGCTGACATTCTTGCGAGCGCCGCGCGGCTGGTGAAGCCCGGCGGACGGCTCGTATACGCGACCTGTTCGATGCTGCCGCAGGAGAACGAGGAGCAGGTCGCAGCCTTCCTGGCGGCGCATCCCGCCTTTAATGTCGTAGCGTTGCGCGAGGCCGCGCCGCAGTTGACGGATTCGGATCATCCGGACTATCTGTCGCTGACGCCGGCACGCCACGGTACCGACGGCTTTTTTGCCGCCGTCATGGAGCACGACACCACGTCGTTGTCCGAATGATCGTTTGGCGTTGCTCAAGGATGCCGGATCGACACGCGTCCGTGATCAGCCCGCTTATGAAATACCTATAAAGAGCGTGGTACTTGTGCCGTTGGCGCTTGAGCGGTATCGACGCGCTCCGCGATGGATTTATCGCCAGCGCGCTCCGTTCTCTCGATAGCGCACACCCTTCGGGAAGGCACTATCCGTTCCCGGATCAGCTACGAGAAGCCGCGCTTTTCCAATTGATCCTTCACCAATGCATCCGCTCGGCCATGGGTCCGGTGGACGTGCGAGTATAATCGTGGGCGACCTGACCGGCTATCTTGCCCCCGAAGGCTTCGTTGCCGAGCTGTTGAATGAGCTTGGCACCGCCGTTCAAGAGGTTCATGGCAGTCTCGTGTTGGCGGCCGGCCTCGCCCAGCCTTTGGCGTGGGTTGCCAATGTTTGGCGCAATCCTGCGCTTATTCCGATTGCGTCGATCGGCGATGCCGCCAATAAGCTGCGCGCAATCCAGCGCAACTGGGCTCTCTACTCCGTCGCCCATCATCGCCGTGCAGCGTTGATCGTCGACCGACTTCCGAAAGTCTCGGGCAAGCCCCTCGTGTTCGGTTCGCCTGCGCCGCTTTCGCCACTCGGTTCCTGGACCCTGATCGCGCCGGACATGATGCTGGCATCGCCATCGTGCTCGAGCGCTTTTTCCAACGGCGAAGTAAGGTTCGTCGAGGATCGTACGGCACCAAGCCGCGCCTATCTTAAGCTTTGGGAAGCGTTCACGTTGCTCGGCCTGCGGCCGCAACCGGGCGAGCTTTGTCTCGATCTCGGCGCCAGTCCCGGCGGCTGGACATGGGTCTTGCAAAGCCTCGGTGCGCGGGTGCTCAGCATCGACAAAGCCGCCCTCGACCCGAGTGTCGCGAGCCTGCCGGGCGTGGAGTATCGCCGCGAAAGCGCCTTCGCACTTGATCCGCGTGAGATCGGACCGGTTGATTGGCTGTTTTCGGATATCGTCTGCTATCCGAAACGACTGCTGGGCGTGGTGCAGAAATGCCTTGAGGCGGGCACCGTTCGTCGCTTCGTGTGCACGCTGAAATTCCAGGGCGAGACCGACTTCGAGGCAATGCGCAGCTTCGCTGCCATCCCGGGGTCCAGGCTGCTGCATCTTCATCACAACAAGCACGAGCTCACCTGGATTACTTCCGGGGACTTTCCCGGCAGAGGAAGGTTAGCGGAGCCTCGAGACCGGATGGGCAGATGTGAACTCGCGCATGCATGCAGGCTCGAATGACAAGACAGACCGAACCCGCTTTTCGCCATAAGACAAAGCTTGCTCGCATCGCCGGGCTGGCGGCCGTATCGGCCGTGTTTGCCACCGCGCCGGAACGGGTGGAGCGGCTGTTCTTCGGTCAGCGCATGAAGCCTCACGTCGGCGATTTCTGCCGTGAGCTCGCCCGTATGCGCAAGCCGTACCGTTTGGTCGAGGACCACGAACTCGAACGGATCGCAGGGTCGGTCCTGCACGGCGGCATCGTCGTGATCGCAAGGCCGCGGCCGGTCGCGGTGCTGGATTCAGCGGAGGCAGGGGCTTGGGCGCGTGACGGTGAACCGCTGCTTCTGCTCGATGGCGTCGGAAACCCGCACAATCTCGGCGCTATCGCGCGAACGGCGGCGTTCTTCGGCGTGCCACGCATCGTGCTGTCGGATCATCCCGAACAGGCGGGACCGTCGGATGCAAGTTACCGCGTTGCCGAGGGCGGCCTGGAATATGTCGAGCTCTACCGCGGCGTTCGCTTCGCGGAGATGCTCCGCCATCTGCGCCGAGAGTATCGTGTCGTAGCCGCCGCCGCAGAGAATGGGCAACCGCTCGGCGCTCTCCGTTCCAGTGAACGGCCGTTCGCCCTCGTGCTCGGCAACGAGGAGCACGGACTGCCGCCCGCCACGCTCAAGGCTTGCGAGGAGATCGTGACCATTCCCGGCTCAGGCTCGGTGCAATCGCTCAACGTGGCGGCGAGCGCGGCGGTGTTGCTGCACGCTTTGGCGGGGTAGGCTGCTCGGGGTGCGCGGATAAACCGCCGTGCCTGCTGCTGGCTCAGTTCTCTGTCTTTCGCGTCGGCGCGCCGCTCGTCGGGGGGGCGTCGGAAGGTTTGAAGTCGGGGAATCTGGTCAGGAGCGCGGTCCTCAGGAACTGGAAATGCTCGACGGTGACGGCCAGTTCGCTCAGCCGTCGCTGTCCGTTGGCGAACTCTTGGCTGAGCAAATCCTGGTACCGGCTGTCTTCCGCGTCCCGCGTCAGGTACTCGTCGGAATCGTTGCCGAGCGTGACCGCAGCGCGCGCCAGCACGTCATCGATGCGCGATTTCAGGCCGGCCTGCTCGGCCTTTGCGCCCTCCAGCGCTTCGTCGATGGCGTGGAGAGCAGATGCCACGCGCGCCTGATCGGTTTCGCTATCGCGTCCCGCCGATCGCGCCTTGAAGGAATGATTGGCACGGGCTCTTGAAAAGAGTGGAAACATCTTCGCGCAATCCCGAGAGGGTTGATGGAGGCGCCCAGCGCCGATTCAACCGAAACAGCCTACCACCAAGGCCCAAACACTTTATGAAGATGATCGCTGGATTCGGCCTCATGCGCAGCCGGGACGACCGCATAGGCTCTTGAAATATCGCGGCAATTCTCGACGCTGTCACGGTTGCTTGATTCGGATCGATGCTTTAGCGCGCCAGCGGCTGGTTGGCGGTTTCCGGCGCCAGCGCGATAAACGGCAGCCCGACGATGTAGATCAGGGACAATAGCGAAATCGCCAGCGGATAGCTCCCCGTCGTCGCGGCGAGCGCGCCGATCAGGGTCGGACCGGCCGCACCGAGCACACGCCCCATGCTGAAAGCGAAGCCGGAGCCGGCGCCCCGCAGCGCCGACGGAAACATTTCCGGCAGCCAGATCGTGAACAGGCCGAAGACGCCGTTGGTGAAGAACCCCATGACCGGCAGCAGGATGAAGAACAGCGTGAGGCTGTCCAGGCGCTCGATCGCGACCTCGTAGCTCGCCAGCACCGACAGCAATGCGCCCACGAAGAACAGCACCGCGGTCCAGCGCCGGCTGTCAAGCCGGCTGGTCATCCAGGGCACCAGCAGGCATCCGATCAAGGTACCGACATTGGTGATCAGGCCGGCCACCGCACCCATCTGTTGCGCATGGGCCGGCGTGGCGCCGGCCGCGACCAGCTTGGTGATGATGACGGTCGGGGCCCAGTAGTTGGACGACCACAGGCCGAAGATGATGCAAGCCATCATCAGCGCCGCGGCCCAGGTGGTCCGCGCCTGATCCTTGGCAAACAGCGCCGAGAAGCCGTGCTTCGCCGTCGATGACCTGGCGCGGGCCGGTTCGGGAATGTTGCTGCGCAAATAGGCGATCAGGAGCGCCGGCAGGATGCCGAGCAGGAACATGCCGCGCCAGCCCAGCGTGCTTGCGCCGATCAGCGTGACGAAAGCCGCCATGAACAATCCGGTCGGCGTCGCCGTATGCAGCCAGCCGGCCAGGCGCACGCGCCTATCCTCGGGCACGGATTCGTGCAGCAGCGGCGTGCCCGCCGCCCATTCGCCGCCGATGCCGAAACCGGCGACGAAGCGAAACAGGCCGAACATCACGACGCCGGTCGACAACCCGCACAGCGCGGTGAACACCGAATAGACCAGCACCGTCCAGCACATGATCCGGACGCGTCCGTAGCGGTCGGCGGCCCAGCCCCAGACCATCGAACAGGCCCAGCCGAGCATGAAGATCGAGAACAACAGGCCGCCGTAAATGCCGATGTTGGCGCGGCTCGCCTCAATCCCGCTCGCCGGCAGTAGTTCGGTTAGCGCGCCGACCAGGATGTAGCCGTACATGGCGGAGTCGAAGCCATCGAGCATCCAGCCGAACCAGGTGGCCCAGAATACCTTGTTCGGCGAAACCGCGCCGATCTCCGCGACCGATGCCGGTGCTCGAGTGACGATCTCGGCCATGCTTGCTCCCAGATGTTTTTTGTTTTCTGAGAGAGCTATGGCCGCGATCGAACGACAAGACATCCCTCGCCAGCGGGAGGGAGGCATCTTCCCGGGGAATACCGCGCTGCGCGGCGCACACGTCGCGCGGCGAGATCGATGGGCGCGCTGACGTCTGCCGCGCCGCGGCGAGCCTTACGTACCGGCTGCGCTGTGGGGCTTCTTGGCCGACCGGTTGAAACGCGCCTTCGCCCATTCGCGCAACCGCTGGAACAGCACATAGAGCATCGGCACCATGAAGATCCCGATCGAACTCGCGGCGAGCATGCCGCCGAACACCGCGGTGCCGACCGCCCTGCGGCTGATCTCGGCGGCACCGGTCGCGATCACCAGCGGCACAAGACCGAGGATGAAGGCGATCGAGGTCATCATGACCGCGCGGAATCGCATCTGCGCTCCCAGCGCCGCGGCCTCCGTGATCGAGAGCCCGGCTTCGCGCTGCTCCTTCGCGAATTCGACAATGAGGATGCCGTTCTTGGCGGCGAGCGCGATCAGCACCACGAGGCCGATCTGGCCATAGAGATCGAGGTTCAGTCCGGCAACCTTGATGGCGAGATAGGAGCCGAAGACGCCGACCGTGACCGACAGCAGCACCGGAATCGGAATCGTCCAGCTCTCATACAGCGCGACCAGGAACAGATAGGCGAACAGCACCGCCAGCGCGAGAATGATGCCGGTCTGCCCCGCCGCCGCCTGCTCCTGATAGGCGGTGCCGGTCCATTCGAAGCTGTACCCCGGCGGCAGCGTCTTCTTGGAGATTTCCGCCATCGCGGCGATCGCCGTTCCGGAGGAGACGCCGGCCGCGGGCCCGCCATTAATCGTAACCGAGCGATAGTTGTTATAGCGGGTGATGACCTGTGGACCGGTCACGATTCTAAGGCTCGCGATCGAGCGCATCGGCACCATCGCGCCGGTGCTGTTGCGCACATATATCTGCCAGATGTCCCGGATGTCGCCGCGATTGGCCGCCTCGCCCTGCACGTTGACCTGCCAGGTCCGGCCAAACAGGTTGAAGTTATTGACGTAGATGCCGCCCAGGGTCGCCTGCAGCGCCGTGAACACATCGGCCATGTTGAGGCCGAGCGCCTGCGCCTTGCCGCGGTCGATATCGAGATAGATCGACGGATTGGTCGCGGTGAAGGTCGAGAACACCCGCGTCAGCCGCGGGTCGCGATTGGCTGCGCCGATCAGGCCGCCCATCACGCTACCGAGCGCGGCCGGGTCCTGTCCCTCAAGCGCTTCAAGCTGGTATTCAAAGCCGCCGCTGGTCGAGAGCCCGATGATCGGCGGCAAGTTGAACGGCAGGATGTTGGCGCTGCGGATCTGCGATCCCGCGGAAAAGGTACTGCGGATTGTCGCCTGCACGGAATCCGCAGCCGCGGTGCGATCTGCGAACGGCTTCATACGCGCCACGATGAACGCCGAATTCGGCTCGTTGCCGCCGTCGAGCAGGGAGAAGCCGATGATCGACAGCACGTGCTCGATCTGCGGCATGTTCTTCAACAGCGCTTCGACCTCCTTGGTCACCTCGCTGGTGCGGGCCACCGACGCGCCGTCAGGCAGTTGCACCGCGATGAAGAAAGCGCCTTGATCCTCTTCGGGCAGGAATCCGGTCGGCGTCACACGCGAGACGCCGAACACGCCCCCGGCAAACACCAGCACCGCCACGACCGATAGCACGGCGATCCGCAGCAGCCGGCGCACACCGCCGGCATAGCGGTCGCGAGCCCAGTCGATGCCGCCGAGCACGCGTCCCATGATGCCGCGTCGCGGCCCGGTGTGGCGGAGGAACACCGCGCAGAGCGCGGGCGACAAGGTCAGCGCGTTCAGCGCCGAGATCACCATCGCCGCGCTGATCGTCACCGCAAATTGCCGGAACAGCGTTCCCGAGATTCCTGGAATGAAGGCGATCGGCACGAACACCGACAGCAGCACCAGCGAAATCGCGATGATCGGCGCGGTGATCTGCGCCATCGCCTTCTTGGTGGCGTCGGCGGGCGAAAGATCCGGCTCTTCCTCCATCACCCGTTCGACGTTTTCGACCACGACGATGGCATCATCGACCACAATGCCGATGGCGAGCACCATCGCCAGCAGCGACACCGTGTTGGCGGAAAAGCCGAGCACGAGCAGGACGGCGAAGGTTCCGATCAGGCTGACCGGAACCGCAACCGCGGGAATAATGGTGGCCCGCAAGTTACCGAGAAACAGGAACACCACGATGACGACGAGCACGAAGGCTTCGCCGAGCGTCTTCAGCACTTCGGCGATCGTGTCGCTGACGAAACTCGTGGAGTCGTACTGGACGAGGTAGCTCAATCCCGGCGGAAACCGTTCCGACAATCGGGCCAGCGTGGCTTGCACCGCCTTCGCCGTCGTCACCGCATTGGCGCCGGGCGCGAGATAGATGCCCATGGGCACGCCGGCCTTGCCGTCGATGCGCGATTCGCTGTCGAGGTTCTGCGCGCCGATCTCGACGCGGGCGACATCCTTGATCCGCAGGATCGAGCCGTCCGGGTTCGCGCGCAGCACGATGTCGCCGAACTGGGCCGACGTCGTCAGCCGCCCCTGCGTCTGCACATTGAACTGGAACTGTTGATCGTCGGCGATCGGCCGGGCGCCGATACGGCCGACCGGGGCCTGCACGCTTTGCGCCCGGATCGCCGCGATCACGTCGGAGGGCGCCAGGTTGAGGCTGGTAAGTCGCTGCGTATCGAACCAGATCCGCATCGAGTAGTTCAGTTTGCGCGAACAGGCTGGCCTGGCCTACGCCCGGTGTGCGCGAAATCGCGTCGAGCACATTGATGATGGCGTAATTGGTGATGAACAGCGGGTCCTGCGCGCCGTTATTGCTGTACAGCACGATGAACTGCAGCACGGCCGAGGATTTCTTCTGAACCGTCAGCCCTTGCGCCTGCACTTCGGTCGGCAATTGCGCCAGCGCGCTCTGCACCCGGTTGTTGACGTTGACGGTGTTGATATCGGGATTGGTGCCGAGCGCGAACGAGACGGTGAGCGTGTAGCTGCCGTCATTGCCGCTGGTCGACTTCATGTAGAGCATCTTGTCGACGCCGACGACCTGCGCTTCGAGCGGCTGGGCAACGCTCGATTCCACCACCTCGGCGGAAGCGCCCGGAAACACCGCCGAGACCGTGACCTGCGGCGGCACGATGTCGGGGAACTGCGCCACCGGGATTTGCAACAGCGCCAGCGCGCCCGCGATCGTGATCACGAACGCGATCACGATCGCAAGGCGGGGACGATCGACGAAGACCGATGAAATCATGGGGTCGTGCCCGCCGGTTTCGGTCCCTTTTGGGTGCGGCCGTCTTCCGCCGACTCTTTCATGCTGGCCTGGATCAGCGCGCTGGCCGGCCCCGGCGCGACCGGCTGGCCGGGACGGACCCGTTGCAGACCCTCGACGATCACCTTTTCACCGAGCGACAGGCCACTGGTCACGGCGGCGATGGTGGCGGTCGACTGCCCGAGCTGAATCCGGCGCTGCTCGGCCTTGTTGTCGGGACCGACCACAAAGACATAATCGCCCTGCTGGTCCGACAGCACCGCGGAGCGCGGGATCGCCAGCACTTCGACGGGCTCGACACCCTCCAGCAAGACCGTGACGAACTCGCCGTCGGTGAGTTCGCGGATTGATCCGCCGGCGTCGGTGGGATCGTGCAGCACGGGATTGGGAATCGTGCCACGCAGCAGGATGGTGTCGGTGCTTTGCGCGATCGTATTGTTGACGAAGTTCAACTGTCCGACCTGATCGTCCATGCGGCCGTCCGGCAGTCGCACCCTGATCACCACCGCCTTGAAACCGCCCCGCGTCGCATAGCGCTCGCGCAGCACCAGCGCTTCGCGCACCGAAACCGGGAATGTGACGTACATCGGGTCCTGGCTGACGATCGTGGTCAGCACACCGGAGCTCGGACTGACGACGTTGCCCTCGGTAACCGCGGTGCGGCCGATCCTGCCGTCAATCGGCGAATGAATGTCGGTATAATCGAGATTGATCTGGGATAAGTCGACCTGTGCCTGCGCGGCCTGCACCTGCGCTTCAAGGCTCTGCTGGTTGGCGAGCGCGGCGTCATAGGTGGATTGCTGGCCAGCCGGACCGCCGAGCAGGGTCCGGGCGCGGTCGGTCGTCAGTTTCGCGTTGACGAGCGTCGCCTGCAACTGCAGGACCTGGGCTTTCTTTGATTCCAGATCGGCCACGAACGGGCCGCGTTCGAGCTGATAGAGCTTGTCGCCGGTTTTGACCTCGTTGCCCTCGGTGAACAGCCGCTTGTCGAGAAACGCGGTGACGCGCGCGACCACGCTGACCCGGTTCTCCGCCTCGATCCGTCCCAGAAACTCGTTGCTTTCGATCACCGGCCGCTTGACGGTCTCGATCACGCCCACCGCCGGCGGGGCGGCCGGAGCGGGTTGCGCCTGGGCGAATGTGTTTACCCCCATCACGATAGCGCCTGCCGTCAGCAGGCCAATCGGTATTCTCGCGAGATGCATGCGGCTCCCCGTTGTCGTAACCGGAAAACTAGCACGGTTCGATCGGACGGGTCAGCCGATTTGCGCGTCAGCCCGCGCGGAACAATTCTGTGATCGCGTGAAAACGCCGGCCGCGGATTTCGCCACCGCGACAACGACGTTCAGATTTCAGCGCTATGTCATGCTGACGATAAGCGTTGCCGCGATCGCATTAGACGACCGGCCGCGTCCGGGATAACCTGATCACGTGATTTTGTACTTTCCTCACGCGCTTGCGTCATCCAAGTGATGGCCGCAGGCCACCCTCCGACAAATCCGACAGGCAGCGAAGGCAACGACATGCGCGACCAGTTCAGCAACGCCCAGCAGATCCGCAAACCGGCGGTGGTGTCCAAGGGCGGCATCGTCGCCGCGCAATCGCGCAAGGCAGCCGAAGTCGGCGCCGAAGTGCTCGCTGCGGGCGGCGACTGCGTCGATGCGGTGATCGCAACCACCTTCGCGCTCGGGGTGCTGGAGCCCTGGATGAGCGGGGTCGGCGGCGGCGGGACGATGGTGCTCTACCGCGCCCGCGAGAACCGTTACGAAGTGATCGACTATGGCATGCGCGCGCCCGGCGGTCTCCGTGCCGAGGACTATCCGCTGACCGGCGAAGACGCGGCCTCCGACCTGTTTCCGTGGCCGCGGGTGAAAGACGATCGCAATATTCATGGCCCCGGCTCGATCGCGGTGCCCGGCGTGGTCGCGGGAATGGAGGAAGCCCATCGCCGCCACGCGAAGCTGCCCTGGAAGGACCTGCTCGGGCCAAGCATCCGGCTCGCCGGCGAAGGCCTCGCGGTGGATTGGTGGACCACGTTCATGATCGCGAGTTCGGCCGCCGATCTCAGGCGCTATCCCGCCAGCGCCGCGGCCTATCTCATCGACGGCCTACCGCCAAGCGCGCCGTGGGGCATCAAGGCGGAGGTGCGGATGCCGCAGGACAAGCTAAAGTCGGCGCTTTCGCATCTGGCGATGCAAGGGCCGCGCGATTTCTACACCGGCGATCTGGCGCGCAGCATCGCAGCCGACGTGCAGGCGGGCGGCGGCGCGTTGTCAGTCGAAGACTTTGCTGCGTTCCGCGCCCATTTGCGCGAGCCGCTGGCCATTCCCTATCGCGGCGGCACGGTATACGCGACACCCGAACTCACCGCCGGGCCAACGCTCGCCCATGCCTTGCGAATGCTGCGCGAGAGCCTGCAGCCCGGGCACGCGCCGGACGCTGCGGCCTACACCGCCTACGCCCTCGCGGCGCAGTCGGCCTACCGCGAACGCCTGAGCGACATGGGCGATGCCGACGGCCGGCGCGCGCTGGGCGCCGAACAAGTGGCGCCGGCCTGCACCACGCATTTCTCAGTGGTGGACCGCGACGGCAACATGGCGGCGGTGACGCAGACCCTGTTGTCGACCTTTGGCTCCAAATTCGTGACGCCGCAGACCGGCGTGACCATGAACAACGGCATCATGTGGTTCGACCCCACGCCAGGCGGGCCGAATTCGCTGGCGGGCGGCAAGCGCTGCCTCACCAACTACACGCCGGTGCTGGCGCAGGCCGCCGACGGCCGCAGGCTCGCGGTCGGCGCCTCGGGCGGGCGGCGCATCATGCCATCGGTGATGCAGCTATTGTCGTTCGTGATGGACTACGGGATGGACCTGGACGGCGCAATCCACCAGCCGCGGCTCGATGCCAGCGAAGGCGCCGTCGTGATCGGCGATGTGCGGCTGCCGGCAGCGACGCGCGAGGCGTTGCGCGCGCGTTTCGATTACGAGGAAGCGCGCATCCAGACGCTGCCGATGAAGTTCGCCTGCCCGAGCGTGGTGCTGCGCGAGGGCGAGACCAACAGTGGCGCCACCGAGCCGTTCCAGCCCTGGAGCGAGGCAGTCGCACAGGCGTAACGCTGCTCCCGGCTGGCGCCCTGCAGAACGACCCGCTCATAACGGAGACCACGTTAACGCAGTTTGCCTATGGGCAAGCGCAACGGGTTGCACTCGCGTAATGGTTGCGCTTGGATGGAGGTGTTCTGGGGACTAAATAGATGCGTTACTTTAAGCGGCGATTGGCCTGATGCCGATTCCGGCCTTTGACGGTCGCGGCCTTCTGCCGCCATTTTTGGGCGCCGATGCCACTACCCCGGCGCGCTCGCCATATCGCGCGACGATGACTGAGTTGGTCGCTACGTTTGGCACGTCGCCGCCACGATGCAATCTTCTTTTCGGGTTAATCAAATACCGCGAATTGCTAGCGTCGCTGGGTTACATCGATGGCGAACAATTCGTCGACGGGAGTTTTGTTGAAAATGTGGAGACCCGCGAGGCACGGGATCCCGGAGATATCGACGTTTTCAGCTTTTTGATCCGGCCGGCGCACTATCGCGGAAATGATCTACTTTGGCAGACAACGGGGTTCCCTCAATGGACCGGAGAAATCGTCAACCGGCGCCTAAATAAGCAGCGATATCAATTGGACACGTACGCCATCGCTGTTGATCAGGGCGGGCCGCTGCAACTAGTGAACGAGACCATATATTGGTATAGTCTGTTCTCCCATAGGAGAGTGACACAGGAGTGGAAGGGGTTTGCGAGAGTCCCGTTAAATCCAGCCGACGATCAAGCGGCTCTGGCTGCAATAGTTCTAGGACCATAAATGCCAACGCTTCTGACATCGCGAGCCCTGCAAGACGATCTCGCTTTCGTCGACGAGCAATTGCGTCAGCACAGCGACCCGTTCGATACCGTTCGCTATATGTGGCAACAGCGGCACGATGAGTTGCAGCGCGAATTGAGCCAGATCGAACGCAGCCTGGTCGTCCATGCCGAGGTGGCGTTGCTTTTCGAGGGCACTCCTGTTCGAGGCTCTGAAGATATCAAGCTTGGATTTGCTACCAAAATGCTGGATCAGTATCAGGCATTCGTGGGCACGATAGCTGCTGAGCGCGGCGGTGCCGTGGTTGCCGCGAAGGGCCAACTTCCCCGATCGTTTACGTCCAGGCTATTCATCCGAGACATGCTGAGAGGGTCTGTCGGATTTCTCCTTCAGGAACCCGAGCCGACGCAAGGAACACTCGTTCCGACGTTGTTGAAGGAAGCGGTGAACGACGCCACGCAAGCGCTAATTGAACTCGCGAGCGGCGATACCGAGCAGTTTCATATCCGTGCGGAAAGTATGAGTCCGCGAGCGCTGAATGCCGTCAAAAAGATCGTCAAGACCCTCAACGAATCCGACGCCGAAATTAACATCGTGGCCGCTGAAAAAGAGGTGCGGCTGGACCGAGGGCGAATAGCTAGCCTCAATGCCCGACTAGAGGTCGAAGTGTTGGAGAGTCGTGAGACCATGACAGGGATCGTATTGGGAGTTTTCCCCGATCGGCAGCAATACGAGTTTCGGGTTGGGGACGACGGACCTGTAATCTATGGCCCGGTTTCCGAAGATTTGGACGAGCGCTACCTCACGAATCCGGATTTTGCTGCGTCCATATTGCTCAAGCCCGTCTCAGCGCAGTTTCTTGTCATTACGAAAGTGCGGGCCGGTCAGGTTCAAACGCAAGAGAAAGTTCTTGAGCGCATTGACCCGGCTAGCTCCCACAGAAAGCCCGCAGAAACCTCGTGAACAGACGCACACGCTAATATAAATCAGCATTTGTTCAAAAATTTTCTGTAAGTCCACTCCGCGCATAACGGTCTGGTTGCCGGTTTGAGCCACGCAAAGGTCGCCATTTGCGCCGCGCGCTTTGCTTCCGTCGAACCTATGGTCTGGCAGGCGAGACCAATGGGCAGGCGGCGGAAATTCGCTCCGCCGCGGGGAGACGGGTGATGGCTGGTCGGATCGGCATCGTGTCGCGATTGATTGTCGCGGCATTTTTGCTGTGCTTCGGCCTGTCCTCGACCGCGCATGCCGAAAAACGGGTGGCGCTGGTGATCGGCAATTCGGCCTATCAGGCTGTGCCGCCGCTGCCAAATCCCACCGCCGATGCCAGGCTGATGTCGGATACGTTGCGCTCGCTCGGCTTCTTCGTGGTCGGCGGCGGCGCCCGACTTGATCTCGACAGGACGGGTTTCGACGAAGCGCTCAAGGCATTCGGCACCGAACTGATCGGCGCCGACGTCGCGCTGTTTTATTTCGCCGGCCATGGCGTCGAGACTCACGGCCTGAATTATCTGGTGCCGGTCGACGCCCATCCGCAGGACGAGGCGGATGTCTTCATGCAGCTGGTCAGCATTTCCGGCATCCTCGATCAACTCGAGAAATCCGGCACGCGGATCAATCTCGTGCTGCTCGACGCCTGTCGCGACAATCCGTTTCGGGATCACGGTGTGCGATCGATCACCGGAGGCCTCGCGCAAATGCCCGCCCCGGTCGGCACGCTGATTTCCTTTGCCACCCAGCCGCGCAGCGTCTCGCTCGACGGCGACGGCGGTCACAGTCCCTACACAAGCGCACTGGCGGAGGCGATGCAGAAGCCCGGCGCCGGCCTGTTCAAGACCTTCAACGAAGTCGGCCTCGCGGTGGAGAAGGCAACCGGCGGCCGGCAATTGCCGTGGCTGTCGTCCTCGCCCATCAACGGCAATTTCTACTTCGCCGGCAGGTCCGCGCCCACGGCGTTGGGCAGCCCCGAAGCCCGGCAAAATCTGATGGGAAGGTAAAGTGTGTCGACAAAAAACGACGCGGCTTACGCCAGCGCCAGCCGCTGCCGCGCCCGCAGCAGCAGCGCAACCATGATGGTGGCGTTGAGCGCGTTCCAGGCGAGGCCATTGATGAACGCCGCGGCATAGGAGCCGGTGGCGTCGAAGATCACGCCGGACACAAAGCCGCCGAACGACATCCCGAACACGGATGCGAAGATCACGATGCCGACGCGGGTGGCGGCTTCGGCCGCCGGCATCGCCTCGCGCACGATGATGGCATAGCTCGGCACGATGCCGCCCTGGAACAGGCCGAACATCGCGGAGATCACGTAAAGCGAAGTCAGGCTGTCGAAGAACAGATAAAGCAGAAGCGCGCAGCCTTGCGCGATCGAGCCGATCAAGAGCGTGGCGATGCCACCGATCCGGTCGGCGAGAAAGCCCGAACCGATCCGGCTGATGATCCCGAAGCCCAGCATCAGCGACAGCATCTCGGCGCCGCGCGCCACGCCGTAACCGAGATCGCCGCAATAGGCGACGATATGCACCTGTGGCATCGACATCGCCACGCAGCAGGCGATGCTCGCCAGCGACAGGATCGCCGTCAGCGTATTGGTGGAGAGCCGCAGGTCAACGCGCGGCGGCGGAGCGTTGACATGGCTGCGCTGCTCCGCCACGCCGATCAAGAGCCGCAGCCCTACCAGGGCCAGCGACATCGCGACCGCGGTGAAAATACCGACGGCGATATGCGTGGTGCGCCAGCCCGCCCACTGCATGCCCCAGTTCACCACCGGCGGCCAGATCGTGCCGCCGACATAATTGCCGCTCGCTGCGATGGCCACGGCGAGGCCGCGGTAGCGCTCGAACCAGTGCGAGGCCTCAGCCATCAGCGGGCCGAACGTCGCCGCCGAGCCCAGGCCGACCGCGAAATGCACCAGGATGAACTGCCAGATCGATAACGACATCCCGGCGCCGATATAGCCGAGGCCGAGAATGCCGATTCCGAACCCGATTGCGGCGACGATGCCGTAGCGGTCGGAGATCTTGCCGGTCAGTACCCCGCCGGAACCGAAGCCGAGCATCACCAGGGTAAAGGCCAGCGAGGCGGTGCCGCGGGTGGCGCTGAACTCGGCCTGGACCACCGGGAGCGCCACCACCACCGACCACATCCCGACGCTGCCGAGCGAGCCGATCAGCACGGCGACGGCAAGCCGGGTCCACGCCCGCCGCGAGTCCGGGGTGAACGGTATCGAGGCTGGATTGGCGGTGAAGCGAGAATAACTTTCCACGGCAAATTAATTTCCTCGCCCCCCGCGCCGGGGTCAACCTCCGTGGCGCGATATTGGGCATGCAGATGCGGTGCAACAGGATGCCGGGGCGTACCTAGTAATTGGCGACGACGCAGAACCTTTCTTCACCCTCCCCTTGAGGGGTCCGAGACGAGCGAAGCTCGCTCGTGGGTCGACCGCACAGCGGTCGGGGTGGGGTGATTGTTCATCCGCAACCTCTCCACCCGCTTTTCGCGCCGTGCACCCCACCCCGGCTCGATCGTGCTTTGCACGATCCGAGCCGACCCTCCCTCAAGGGGAGGGTAAGCAAGAACCCGCTCCGTTCGTTTCATATGCGATCGCCCTGAATGACAAACGTTAGCGCCCGCTCCCCCATTAACCCTTTGCTAACCATAAACTGGGCAAAAATTGCCGGGTGAAGTCGAGTGTCGTCAGCCGCGTAGAACGGGGGAGAGCCCGTGGACGCCAGTGCGGTGCCTCACTTTCGAAACGGCGGCCCTTCGGCCGCCGCGCAGGCGTTTGGGGCCCGCGAACGGTATTCGCGGGGGGAAGCGGCGGTCATGGTGGATGTCACGGCGGGCGCGGGCACGGGGACGCTGGGAATTCCCAGCTTCGGTGAAATCGGCCGGATCCTGAAGCGCGGCGATCTGGCGCTGGCGTTCGGCATCCTCACCATCCTGGTGGTGCTGATCCTGCCCCTGCCCTCGATCGTGCTCGATCTCTTCCTGGCAATTTCGATCACGCTGTCGATCCTGATCCTGATGACGTCGCTGTTCATCCAGACGCCGCTGGAATTCTCGGCGTTTCCGACCGTTCTGCTGATTTCGACGATGCTTCGGCTGTCGCTCAACCTCGCCTCGACGCGGCTGATCCTGTCGCACGGCCACGAGGGCACTGACGCCGCCGGCCACGTCATCCAGGCGTTCGGCAATTTCGTGATGGGCGGTAATTTCGTGATCGGAATTATCGTGTTCGCGATCCTGGTGATCGTGAATTTCGTCGTCATCACCAAGGGCTCGGGGCGCATCGCCGAAGTCGCGGCGCGCTTTCACCTCGACGCCATGCCGGGCAAGCAGATGGCGATCGACGCCGACCTCGGCGCCGGCCTGATCGACGAGAAGATCGCCAAGGAGCGCCGTAAGGCGCTCGAAGACGAAAGCGGCTTCTTCGGCGCGATGGACGGTGCATCGAAATTCGTGCGCGGCGACGCCGTCGCCGGCCTTCTGGTGGTGTTCATCAACATCATCGGCGGCATCATCATCGGCGTGGCCCAGCAAGGTCTCGGCTTCGGCGAAGCCGCCCGGACCTACACGCTATTGACCGTCGGCGACGGCCTGGTCACCCAGATCCCCGCGCTGATCGTCTCCACCGCGGCCGGTCTGCTGGTGTCGAAGGCCGGCGTCAGCGGCGCCGCCGACAAGGCGTTGATGAAGCAGCTGTCGGGCTACCCGCAGGCGCTCGGCATGTCGGCCGGCGTGATGCTGGTGCTGGCGATGCTGCCGGGCATTCCGATGCTGCCCTTCCTGCTGCTCGGCGGCGGCGCGGCGGGACTGGCGTTTTCGGCGCGCAAGAACAAGCGCGCCACCAAGGCCGCCGAGGCGCAGGCCGCAGCGGCGCCCGCAGCGGCGGCCGCCAAAGCTGCCGCGGCCGATGAGCCGATCTCCACCGCGCTGAAGATCGACGACCTCAAGATCGAGCTCGGCTATGCGCTGCTGCCGCTGGTGAACGGCCCCGACGGGACCGACCGCCTCACCGAGCAGATCAAGGCGCTGCGCCGCTCGATGGCGATCGAAATGGGTTTCGTGATGCCGGCGGTGCGCATCCTCGACAATGTGCAATTGGAAGCCAACACCTACATCATCAAGATCAAGGAAGTAGACGCTGGAACGGGGCGGATCTGGCCGAACCAGTTCATGGTGATGGACCCCGCCGGCAACCATGTTGGGGTCCCCGGCATTCACACCACCGAGCCGACCTTCGGACTGCCGGCGACATGGGTCGATGCCAGCCTGAAGGAGGAAGCCTCGCTGAAGGGCTATACGGTGGTCGACGCCGCAACCGTGCTGTCGACCCACCTCACCGAACTCCTGAAGAACAACATGTCGGACCTGTTGTCCTATGGCGAAGTGCAAAAGCTCTTGAAGGACCTGCCCAAGGAGCAAGGCGAACTGGTCAAGGACATCGTGCCGAGCCAGGTCACCATTTCGGGCATCCAGCGCGTGCTTCAACTGCTGCTCGCCGAGCGCATCTCGATCCGCGATCTCTCGACGATCCTCGAAGGCATTGCCGATGCGCTGGCTTTCTCGCGCAATCCCTCGACCATGGTCGAGCACGTCCGCGCCCGGCTGGCGCGGCAGATCTGCGCGCAGAATACGTCGCATAACGGCTACCTGCCGCTGATCGCGCTGTCCGCGAAATGGGAGCAGGCCTTTGCGGAATCGCTGATTGGACAGGGCGAGGAACGCAGCCTCGCCATGCAGCCCTCCAAACTGTCGGAGTTTATGACCGTGGTGCGCGACTCCTTCGAGCGCGCCGCGCGCGAGGGCGAGGCCCCGGTACTGGTCACGTCGGCCGCGATCCGCCCGTTCGTGCGCTCGCTGGTGGAGCGCTTCCGGTCGCAGACCACCGTACTCTCGCAGGCCGAAATCCATCCCCGGGCGCGGCTGAAGACGGTCGGCAGCGTGTAGAGCCCTGGATCGTCCCGGTTGTCTGTACCGAGGTGACAAGCCCCCGGAATCCGGTTTGTCGGGCTTGGATCGCAAATTTGATCTAAATTTTTAAAGGGTTGGGCGCCGCTACGCGGCGACGGTTTACGATCGTAGCGCGCCACCTCGACGAACGGCGCAACAGCGCTGTCTTTCCTCCTCGACCAGCCCCAACCGCACCCCCAAGGGCCTGATCGGGAAAAAAGTAGGTTTGGCCTCGTCGAAAGGCTAGGATTGAGCGTGGCCGTCGGCTTTCTCAGGAAGTTCGACCAGCACGACGCCTTTTTTGAGATCACCCTCATAGGCGCCGTACCGGTTCCGATGGACCGGCCGGAAGCACTCACGCGATCATCAATCTGAAGTCCCTCTGCCATCGTCAGAACAGTGAGGACGTTATGCGCGATCATCCCGAAGACGGTCTTCCGAACCAATCCTCCTCCAACGCTTCTGAAAAGAACACAGGCAGCGACAAGGGCATGCAGCGCCGCGATCTTTTGCTGGGTGGTTCGAGCCTGGCTGCGATGACGGCATTGGCGGCTGCCTCGCCTGCCTCCGCACAGGACCAGCCACCTCCAAGGCCGCCAGAAGTCCATTCCACCGGTATCGACGGCGGCTCCTGCATCGACCGGTCCGAAGCTCGGTGAGATCCTGCCGTTTCCGCAGCCGCCGCGGCCTGTCATCACCGAGCCGGACTGGCGCAAGGTGCCGCAGCCGAAGCCGGTTTCGATCCGGCCGCCCAAGGGCGCCCCCAATATCCTGATCATCCTCCAGGACCAGACATCCTATGCCGACCCGTCGACATTCGGTGGGCCGATCAATTTCCCCACGATGGACCGTCTTGCGAAAGACGGCCTGACCTACACCAACTTCCACGTCAACAGCCTGTGCTCGCCGAGCCGCACCGCGCTGCTGACCGGACGCAATCAACATCAAAACAGCCAGGCGGCCGTGGTCGACGGCGCCACCTCCTATCCCGGCGACACCGGGATGCGGCCAAAGAGCGTCGCGCCCATTGCCGAGATTCTCCGCCAATGGGGTTATTGCACCTCGATGTTCGGCAAAAGTCACGAGACCCCGCCATGGGAAACCAGCATCAGCGGGCCGTTCGATCGCTGGCCGGCGCGGCAGGGTTTTGAAAAGTTCTACGGCTTCATCGGTGGCGAGAAATCACTGTTCAGGCCGTATCTGGTGGACGGCACGACCGAACTCGGCGTGCCGCGAGATCCCAATTATCATTTCAATGTAGATATCACCGACAAGGCGATCGGATGGATTCGAGGAACGCGCTCGCTGACACCGGATCGTCCGTTCTTCATGTATTACGCAACCGGCGGCGCCCATCCGCCGCACACGCCGCCGAAGGAATGGCTCAACGCCTACAAGGGAAAATTCGACCAGGGCTGGGATAAACTGCGCGAGGAGATTCTGGCGCGGCAGATCAAGATGGGGCTGATACCCGCCGGCACCAAGATCGCGGCCAATCCTCCCGAGATCCCGAAGTGGGATTCGCTTTCCGATGACGCAAAGAAGGTGCTTTCACGCCAGATGGAAGTGTATGCCGGTTATGCCGAGCATACCGACCGCGAGATCGGCCGGCTGATCGACGCCATCGACGATCTCGGTGAACTCGACAATACGCTTGTGATCTACATCGCCGGCGACAATGGCGGCACCGCGATCGGCGGCATCTACGGGACCTTCAACGAATGGTCTAACCTGAACGACGCGCCGGAAGACATCCCCTACCTCAAGACCCGGATGGACGAGTACGGCGGCCCGAACTCCTATCCAAATTATTCGGTGGCCTGGGCGATGGCCGGGTCAACGCCCGCGACCTGGTGCATCAATGCGTGTCAGGGCGGGGGCCAGAACCAGGGCATGGTTCTCCGCTGGCCCGGTGGCATCAAGTCGAAAGGCGAAATGCGAAGGCAATATACCCACCTGATCGATGTCGGACCGACCATCTTAGAGGCGGTGGGCATTCCCGAGCCCAAGATCGTCAACGGCGTCGAACAGGTTCCGATGGCCGGCACCAGCATGATCTACTCGTTCGACGATGCGGCCGCGAAGGATCGTCACACCGTCCAGTACAACGAGTGCAGCGGCAATCGAAGCATCTACAAGGACGGCTGGATGGCCTGCGTGATGCATCGCGCCCCATGGGAGAGCAGCCCGCGTGTCGACGACTACGCCAAGGACAAGTGGGAGCTGTATCACGTCGCCGAAGATTTCGGTCAAGCTACCGATCTCGCCGCGCAAAACCCCGCAAAGCTGAAAGAGTTGCAGGAGCTGTTTCATCAGGAGGCGATCAAGTTCGGCGTGTACCCGATGGACGACCGATCGTTCGCACGGTTGAACGCCACCAATGCCGGACGGCCCGACATCATGGCGGGCCGTACCGAAGTCACCTACTACGCTGGGATGACGGGCATGGCCGAGAACGTCTTTATCGACACACTCAGCCGCTCTTATGTCGTCACCGCAGATCTCGTCATTCCCAAAGGGGGCGCCGATGGCGTCGTGGTCTCGCAAGGCGGCCTGTTCGGCGGCTGGAGTCTTTACGTCAAGGACGGCAAGCCCAAGTTTGCTTACAATTGGCTGGCACGGGAAAAATACTTCATCGAGGGCAAGGAGCCTCTGCCGGAAGGCAAGGTCACGCTGGTCTATGATTTCACCTATGACGGCGGCGGCCTGCACAAGGGCGGCACCGGCGTGCTTTTCATCAACGGCAAGAAAGTCGGCGAGGGACGCATCAGCAAGACGCAAGGCGCGGTGTGGTCACTGGCCGGTGAGACCGCCGACATCGGCAAGGATGCATACTCTCCCGTGTGCGACGACTATGACCCCTGGGAAAACGCCTTCGCCGGCACCATCAACACGGTGAAGATCAAGCACAAGGCTTGAGTGCATGACCCGGCAGCAAGAATTCGGGCAGAGGATGTCCGCTCTGCCCGGGTATTCTAGACGTCAGCATATTACGTCAGCATATTCTGCCATGCCGATTTCGGGCCTATCGAATGGCGTTGTTACCACCTGGGCCGGATCGGAAAAAACTAGGTTCAGCCTCGTCGAAAGGCTAGGATTGAGCGTAGCCCGTTCGGCTTTCTCAGGAGGTTCGACCATGGCACGACAAATTTTCTTTGCAATCGCCCTCATAGGCGCCGGAGTGTTCCTTAACTCCCCGGCCGAAGCTGTGTCGGCCGCGCGATGTGAGGATCAAGCCGCAAATTGCCTGGGCAGATGTATCAACCCCTCGGGTGGGACGGGTCATAACAAATGCTTGAACCGCTGCGACCGGCAGGTGAACAAATGTTTGATCCGCGCGCATGGCGCCGCTTGGTGGTGGTAGGCGGTGATGGCATCGAACCATCTACATCCGCTGAGCTGGCGGAATACGGCCGCCTTCAGTTGGCGGCCTTTCTCGTCACAGGCCAAACGGCACTATCGCTCGTTGGCGCCGCTGAAATATGCCGGCAGACGCCGGAAGTGTCGCCATGCAGAGTGGACCGGCAGCGAGCGACGAGCAACCAACGATTCGAATGACCCATTTCGGACCTCGCGGGGCAAGCTTACTACCTGCCTGCGGCGTTCTAACCGCGCGGCACCACATTCTGGTCATGCGTAGAACGGCTCGACCGGCAGAGCAAAGATGTAGCCGACGCCGCGCTCGGTCTGGATGACGCGCGGTCCGCTTGGATCAAGCTCCAGTTTGCGCCGGAGCCGCAAGACCTGAACGTCGATACTCCGGTCGAAAATATCTTCATAAATTCGGGTGGCTTGCAACAAGTGCTCCCGCGTGAGAGGGCGCTGGGGTGCTTCGAGAAATGCCACAAGCAGGGCATACTCACCCTTGCTCAGGGAGACTGTCACTTTATTGGGGGCGACGAGTCGTCGGCCCCGACGCTCAAGCTGCCATCCGTTGAATCTGTATCCGCCTCGCTCCGGGTCTCGGGCACGCCTCGCTCGTCCGATCTCCTGCCGCCGCAGTACGGCACGGACGCGGGCAAGCAGTTCTCTGAGGTTGAACGGTTTGACGATGTAATCGTCCGCACCGAGTTCGAGGCCGACGACGCGATCCATTTCGTCGGGGCGCTGGCCGGTCACGATGATGACCGGAACATCCGAATGAGAACGAATTTCCCGCAAGAGATTGAGCCCATCCTCCTGTCCGAGCTGCAGATCCAGGATCACCACACTGGGCGGGAGTTTCTCAAAATGACGGTTGAACTCCATTCTGTTGGACGCAGACTTGACGGACACATGGTGGTCCTCGAAGTAGCGGGTCACCATTTGGCGCAGTGCGAGGTCATCATCGACAACAATAAGCTGTAGTCGGCACGCGCAGGCATCGGATAGTTTGTCACTTCGTGATCACGGCATATTCAATTCGACACTCCAGCCGGCTGAGGTTGTCTGAGCACGGATGCGGATTTTGAGCCGTTCGGCGGCAGTCACCAGCAACCATCCGTCTTTGGACTGCCACGGGGCGCTGCAATCAAGGGCTTTAGCGTTTGACATGGATTACGCCTGTTCTGGTTCGGGTCGTGAACCGAAAGGGGAAAGGGCAGATGCCGTCGGGAAAGCAACTGGCGGCTTAGACCTTGAACGTCCTCCGATGCACGAAAACTGAGCGATGCATTCTCATCGCGAGGTGATTTGTATCCGGGTTCAATCGTGCGTAACGGCGATGTAGCGAGGATTGGCTTTGGCCAAAACTGGGATTATTTGAACCCTTACGTTCGAGGAACTCGATATGTCATCCGAGCCAGGCACGCCGACGCTCGATCAACTGCGGGTCTTCCTGACCGTTGTCGAGGAAGGTAGCTTCGCGGCCGCCGCGCGAAAGCTCGGCCGCGCAACGTCGGTCGTCAGCTATACAATCGGCCATCTGGAGGCGCAGCTCGGGGTATCGCTGTTCGATCGCGACACCACGCGCAAACCTCAGCTGACCGATGCTGGTCGCACGGTCCTCTCTGAAGCGCGAACGATCAGCAATGGTGTCAGCGGGCTTCGCGCCAAGGCAAAGGGCCTGCTCCAGGGCATCGAAGCGGAAATCCATCTCGTCCTCGACGTGATGCTGCCGGCCTGGCGCACGGTCGACGCTCTGAAGGCTTTCCGCACTGAGTTTCCGACGGTGTCACTGCGTCTGTATGTCGAGGCGCTCGGGGCGGTGACGGAATCGGTGCTCAGCCGCACGGCCTCAATCGGAATCTCCGGACCGCTTGATATCGCAATCCCAGAACTCGAGCGCGTCGGGATTGGCAGCGTTGAACTGGTCCCCGTTTCTGCTCCAGGTCATCCGCTGGCGCGCGCGGGCCGCAACGCTCCCGGTGCCGGGCGCGATCATATCCAGCTTGTGCTGACCGACCGCTCTTCCCTTACGAAAGATCAGGACCGTGGCGTGATCGGGACCCAGACCTGGCGTCTGGGCGATCTCGGCTCGAAGCACATGCTGCTGAGGGAAGGCATCGGCTGGGGCTTTATGCCTGAACCGATGGTGCGCGAGGATATCGAAAGCGGGCGGCTCGTTCGGATCGACGTGCCGGAATACAAGGACTCATTCGTGAGACTGCACGCGATCTACAGGACGGATACGCCGCCGGGGCCGGCAGGATCCTGGCTCATCAACCGGTTTGTGGCTCAGGCGACCGAACGTGAGGCAGCCAATCCACGTTCTGCGGCACCGCAGGATGGACGCAAGAAATCCACGAGGTCGACGTGACTGCTATTGGGCACCAAGCCGACGTCATTCTTGCCTTGGCCGATGTCTGATGCTGAAGGGTTGTCGTTCGGCGCTGACGCTAAGTGATAATCTGAGACAACCCGCAATAGGTGCCGCCGTTGAAAACGGGATGCGTAAAGGCGATCAACTGGAGTCCAGCGTAGCCATCAGCTAACGGAGGAATTCATGGAAACCAAGATCACGGAGATCTCTGACGGCATCTACCGGCTTTCGACGTTCGTTCCGCAGATTGCGCCTCCAGCCGGCTTCACCTTCAACCAATTTCTTGTTCTCGGAGACGACCCCTTGCTATTCCACACTGGTCTCCGGCAGATGTTCCCCCCTATTCATTCAGCCATCAGTCGCCTCATTCCGCCCGAGCGGTTGCGCTGGATTACCTTTGGCCACTATGAGGCTGACGAATGCGGTGCGATGAACGAATGGCTGGCGGTCGCGCCGCACGCCGAGGTGGCGCACGGGCAGACCGGTTGTCTGGTGTCGCTCAACGACATGGCGGCCCGCACGCCTCGCGTCCTTCTAGATGGTGAGGTCATTGATCTCGGCAAAGGCAAGCGCGTCCGTTACCTCGACACGCCGCATATTCCCCACGGCTGGGATGCGGGAGTGCTTTACGAAGAGACGACCGGGACGCTGATGTGCGGCGACCTGTTCACCCAGGTCGGCGATGGACCTGCGTTGACAGAGAGCGATGTTGTAGGACCGGCAATTGCCGCCGAGGATATGTTCAAATATTCCAGCCTAAACCCCGGCATGGGTGCGACGATCCGTCGGCTTGCGAAACTCGCGCCGCATACGCTGGCGCTCATGCACGGTCCATCTTTTAATGGCGACGCCGCAGCCGCGCTCAGGGCCTTAGCTGACGACTATGATCGCCGCGTCCGCGCGGCCTTCACCGATAACACGACTGCAGCTGGCGGCACTGCCGCCGCGTAAAATCGTCGCGACGATCGAAAGAGCAGGAACTGAAGCCCCTTCTTCAAGGGTTCGTGCCGTAAATTGGGACGTTTATGGCCCCGCAAAGTGCTATTGTGGGGTCAGGCCGTGGAAGAATTCCGCGTCCAAAATGTAACGCCTTCAAGATAGGGAGGACAGGATGCCTTTGTTCATCACGTATGCATCGTATTCCCATTCCGGCGTGAAGGGACTTGTCAATAAGCCGGAGGATCGATCTGGAGCCATCAAGGCATTGCTCGAAAAAGCCGGCGGCAAGCTTGTGGCACTATACAATACAACGGGCTCCAATGACGTTGTGCTCGTTTCCGAGCTCCCTGATGGATCGGATGCGGTCGCTATGGGAATGGCTGTTGCCGCATCCGGCGCGCTATCCAAAATAGAAACCGTGCGCGCTTGGACGCCTGGCGACTTCAAGGGTATAGCGGAAAAGGCCGCGCGAGTTGCGGGCGCTTACGTTCCGCCCGGAAAGTAATTGCGCCATGCACGGCGTTTCGTAGCGCCGTGCATTAATATTGCGCCCATACGTGCCCCCACCCCGCCTCGTCGGGATGCACCCAGAGGCCAGGCGTGATTTCTCGCGTTTCAGCCAGCCTGATCATGTGCACGGGCGAATCGTTGCGGGATTCAAAAAGCAACCATGTCCCGTTGGTATTGCCCTGATTGCAGGGCCTGCTCAAGCCAGGCATTCAAAGCCTGCTTCAGCGCAGGGTCACGCATCATCCAGTAGGCCTTATTCAAATGATCGAAAGAGTCCGGAACCTCGGCAGGACAGAGCACGCCGGGATGTCTGCGCGACTGATAATCGACCTCCGCACCATCTGTGACCATGACGTCGGCATGCCCATTGACGATTTCTTCGAAAATCGTCCGGTTGTCGGCGTGTTCCTCTAAGCTGGATTGCTTGAAATTCGCCTTGGCGAAACGCTCGTTGGTGCCTCCTGGATTGACCACGACCCGCACGCCCGGTGTGTTGATCGAGTCGATGGATTGGTACCGGGCCTTATCCGCGCAACGCACGATCGGGCGCTTACCATCCCGCAAGACAGGGACCGAGAAGTCGCCGATGGCTGCCCGATCGGGTGTTTCGCTTATGCCACCCATTGCGACGTCGAATTTGTCTGCTTGGAAGTCGGCCGACAGCGTCTTCCACGTCGTCGGAACGATCACAAGCTTAACGCCCAGCGTTTTCGCGAGTTCAGCGGCCATCAGCACGTCAGCCCCGGTAATCTCGCCGTCGGGCTTGCGCAAAGAAAACGGCGCATAGTCGCCTGTCATTCCTACCTTGAGGGTCCCATCCGCCTTGATCGCGCTGAGCGGCCGCGCCCGAGATGGCGAAAACCCGATTGAGGTCGCTAAAACAACGCTCATAGCGACGCACAGCACCGCACGCTTTCTGCTCATACAAAACGTCCTCATCTCTGACATTACGGGTGACGCCTCAGGATCTCTTGCGCCGGTAACCGCTGTCATAAGCGTCTTCCATCTTGAACCCCAACTTGCCCCTAGTGAGCGCCACGTTTTTCATGTTGATTACCGCATATCCGAAATTCAACTGCCGGACAGCGGAAATTGATTGCAGTTGTCATCGGGGACCGCAAAGCCAATGTTCCATGCCTCCAGGTGCGGTGCGATCGTCCCACCATTCGCCAGCGCTGCTGGTCGAAGCTCATCAACCCCATTGTCCAGATCTGGGATCAAAGTCATGGTCGCTGATTGAGGGCAACGTAATCCCGGGTGCACAGCACTTCGCCCCGCGATCTTGTTCGTCCGGTGATCATGGGCGCAGAAATCGATTGCGCCCGTCCACTTGGGCGATCTCACACAAACTTTGGACGATTGCGCTGTTTCGCCCACAACCAGCAATTGACACCGACCTTGCATTACCCAGCTTCCACACTCTCCACTTAGGACCCTTAGTTTCCGTGGAAGGTTGCTCAGAGCAGGTGTGCGCAGGCGTGTACGAGTTCGATCTGATTGCGGACGCCGAATTTCTTGCAAATCTTGCGTAGCTGATTATCGACGGTGTTGGGCGACTTGCGCAATTCTGCAGCTATTTCCTTGTAACTCATACCCAGGGCAGCCAATCGGACCACGGCGCGTTCCGCCGGCGTGAGCGAGCGACGATTCTGCGATTGACTGACGCGGCTCAGCGCCATCATGGGCGACAGGAAGCCGAGTACGAACTGGTCCAGGTAGGTGAGATCGTTGTCGTTCCATTGCCGGTGTTCTTCCGTCTGATCGATGCAAATCATACCGAAGCTGCGATTGCCATATTCGAGCCGCCGCGCCATCTTCACTCGCGTTCGGACGCTCTCCAATGCCGGGCGGACCTCGCTTAAGATCGAATCGCGGCGAACATCCAGATAGACTGTGCGTTCGGACTGCCAAACCGACTGAAGGCTTCGATCTTGATTTGGCCAAGTGACGCCACGCATATCGGGTACATTGCAGTCGGACCGTCTGTGCCCTGCGCAAATCAAGTATTTTGATTCGTTCGGGCTTCCGAAACCAAGGTCGATGCGTGTCGCTGCGAACCGCTCCATGAGATGCTGAAAGCCGATCTGCTGCATCATCTCGGGCTCCCTGAAGTACAGCAACATATGAGCACCGCAATCGAGCATTGCCGGCGGTACGGCATTACGTTGTCCGTCGATGATCGTTCTTCGCAACCTGTGCAACACAGACTCTAATTTCACTTTGTCCATGAGGTCACCCTTTCGCGATTTGCATTATTGCCTCCCTACATTGTGAATTCGTTCGGATAGATGATGGGTATCACGCTCATGGAAACCATCCACGGAACCCTAATTCAAAACACCATCACTATTACGCGATGTTGATGATGGGTGTGGGTCCCGGCGACACCGCCCACGTCTGGATGCACCCCGGATAGTGAATCAACACTATTGGGGGACGTTACAACCCTCCTAAGTTTCAGGCGCAGCATACCCCTTGCGGTTTGAGGCCACGGGTCGAGGGCACTCAGGATGCCATCAACCGCCGTCGTGCCTCTGCACGTATCCTCCGTGTGCTTGCCAAAAACCGGAACTCCGCCGAGGCCGGATTGCAGTCCCCTAAACCATGATGAAAGAGACCAGATGACCAAACGAACATTTCCCGAGACCTGCGCCAGCAAGGCTACCGCTGGGACAAAATCGCACGCCGCCGCCGTAATCGATCCAGCGCTCGTCGACGCCCTCAAGATCGATTTCGGCGGACAGTTAGTCTTGCCCGGCGACACCGCGTATGAAAAGGCCCGCCGGATCTGGAATGCGAGCATTGACAAACATCCCGCGATGATTGCGCGCTGTTCAGGGGTCGCTGACATTGCCAGCGCAATCGCCTTTGCGAGGGCGAATGACCTTCCAGCCTCGGTCCGGGGGGGCGGGCACAACGTCGCCGGCCGGGCCTTGTGCGACAACGGCGTCGTCATCGACCTTTCCATGATGAAAGGCGTCATTGTCGACCCGCACGCGCGGACGGTGCGTGTTCAGGGCGGCGCGACGCTGGCCGATGTCGACCGCGAGACACATGCCTTTGGCCTGGCGGTCCCCACCGGTACGGTTTCGATGACTGGTATCGCGGGCCTCACTCTCGGGGGCGGTGTCGGATGGCTGGTGCGCAAATACGGTCTGACCTGTGACAATCTCATCTCCTGTGAAGTCGTCACCGCGAACGGAGATCTGATCACGGCAAGCGAGACGGCCAACCCAGACCTGTTCTGGGGTCTTCGCGGTGGTGGCGGTGGGTTCGGCGTCGTCAGTTCATTTCTGTTCCGGCTGCACCCGGTTTCAACCGTGCTGGGCGGCCTCATTATGTACCCGCGCAACCAAGCGCACGTCGTGCTACGTAACTATCGGGCTTTCATGAAGACTGCGCCACAGGATCTCACCGCCTATTGCGCGCTCGCAACTGCGCCTGATGGCAGGCCGGTGATAGCTGTCGCGCTGTGTTACAGCGGAAATCTCTCGGTAGGCGAACGGGTGCTCCAGCCTCTGCGCAGCTTCGGCTCACCCATTCTCGATGCGATACAACCGATGCCGCTTCCGGCTGTACAAAAAATGTTTGATCAGTCGTTTCCGACCGGAACCTACAACTACTGGAAATCGACATTCGTGAAGTCAATCAGCGACGACGTGCTCGACACCATCGTCGAACACGGTAATCGGGCCACGTCTCCACTGTCCAGCTCGATTGTCGAATTTTATGGTGGCGCGGCAACTCGCGACGGGCACCCGAATACTGCCTTTGCTCAGCGTCAAGCTGAGTACAATATCCTTATGATGGCGCAGTGGTTCGATGCGGCGGAGAGCGAACAGCATATTGGGTGGGCGCGTGACTTCTGGCATGCGATGGGGCCGTATTCAAGCGGCAGCCACCTGCTAAACCTCAGCAGCGACACAGGCGAAGACGCGGCTCGGGCCATGTTCGGCGGCAACTATGAACGGCTGGCCGCGCTTAAATCCAAGTACGATCCGACGAACTTCTTCAGTCTTGGCTCCAAGACTCAACTCGTCGGTTGAGCTGTCGTCGATCCCGTCATCACTGTTAACGATCATGCATTCGCAGAACGTCCGGCGCTGTCCATGGCGCTAGGTCGCAGCGCGCTGTCAAATTGGCCTCTCAGCTTTAGGAGCAACGATATTGCGGCTGACGGCAGCAAGGTTCATCCAGTCGGCATCACATCGAAGCACCACGGTAAGGTTGAGAGGTCAATTTATGTGTCCCGACGCGGATTATGTCATTGTTGTTGATGATGACGCGTCGTTACGGGAGATGCTGATCAGGTTTTTGGAAGATCACCACGTACCGGCGAAGTCTGCGTCAAGCAGATCAGAGCTAAATCGCCATTTGAAACAAGCCCGTCCCCGCCTGATAATCTTGGATCTGCAGCTAGGCCATGATGATGGGTTCGATGTTTTGAAGGAGATACGTCATTACTCTGACATCCCCATCATCATCGTGACTGGCCATCGCCCCGATGAAATCGATCGTATCGTCGGCTTGGAACTCGGTGCTGATGATTATATCGTAAAGCCATTCGTTCTCAGGGAAATGCTCGCACGCGTCAGAGCCGTTTTACGACGGCGGGAAATAGGACGAACCGCGCGAGAAAGCGGATCTAAGCAAGGCGGTTACAGATTTAACGGTTGGGTGCTCGAACGTCGTTCGCGAAGACTGTTCGGCCCCAACACGGCTCCAGTTTCGCTAAGTAAAGGCGAGTATAACTTGCTGCTTGCGTTTCTGGAATCACCTCAGCAGCCTCTTACGCGGGAGCATTTGATGCAAGTCACTCGACGACATGAAGATATTTTCGATCGTAGCATCGATGTCCAGATCGTAAGATTGCGGCGTAAACTGAAGGTCGATCGAAGTGCGCCAGATTTCATCCGAACTGAGCGTGGCATCGGCTATGTATTCACGCCATCGGTAGTAGGCTTTCTGAAACAGCTCACAGGGATGAGTCCGCCCCACACAATCTTAGTTGATCAGTTCGATGGATGTCAAACACGTCCGGAAGCCGACAGGCACTTTCGTCACGCTCTCCAGTCAAGGTTGAACATATAACGGCGTCGTCCGGCAGAGTTCATTGGTGCGTTCGGCGAACGAAAGCCAAATCACTGATTTGCCTGTCCAGTCCCCTTTCTCAAAATATTTCCTCTTTTCTTCTGACCCAAATCACCGGCTTATCTCGTGCCATCCCGTCCCGAGAGAGGGGCGTATCGCGATCGTCACGAACGTTGGGTGCGGGATGCGGTGGACGCGGCAGCGTCGTCGCGCACGGAGAATCGCAGGGCAGGCTTTCGATTGAGCGAATGCCCGTGAGCATCCACCGGCGCGTGGACGAACGGCGCTTCAACGCCTTTGCTGAAAGTGTGACTGCCGCGGATTGGTCGAAGCGGGTCGCGGACGGCAAAACCGTGTGGTCCTGGCACCCGTTGCTGGTGCTAAGTCGTCGGAGGTGTTGCGAGCCCGACCGGGCCTCGCAAGACCGTCAATCCGTCGGTGACGGTGGCAAGACGAATTCGTCGCCGGGGGCGCGATCGGGCTCAGATCCAGCGACGGGCGGTTGGTCAAAACCGCCCGTTCGCACATTCTGACAGATTTTCCGCACACAAGAGCACGGCATAAGCCGTAAAACCATTGCGCAGGGAATGCCGGGTGTCCCGGTGACCTGTGGTGACTACCGTGTGCTACCTACCTTTTGCACACGGGCCGCGGGTGCAGCGGGCACCCGGCATTTCCCTGCGCCCTCAGTTCTTTTAGGGCGGATGATTTGCATAACTCGGACGCATCGTGTCGCGAGAATGTATCTCAATGTCATTCCGGGGCGCGCGAACGGGTCCGCGCGAAGCACGGCCCGATGACAGGCTCGCGCGAACTACGATGTGCAATTGCACATCGGAGAATTCGAATTCCCCGATGCGCAATTGCGCATCTGAGGTCTGGTCCTTCGGACCATCCCGGAATGACGGCTTGGGTTGCACACCGGCGCTTCTCTCGTCATTGCGAGGAGCTCTTGCGACCAAGCAATCCAGTTCTGCTTTGTCGCCCGACATTACTTCGCTGGCGCTCGCGACGACGGTTGTTTGAGTTGGCTGTTTGAAAATTGAATAGAACGATCACCCACGTCGTTCGGCCGAGCGAACCGAACGGCGGATCAATGCGTTTCTCATGGGTGGCAGCGAGAAATGGCCCTTGCTTCACGATCAGGCCGGAGACGCGCGTCAGGGCCGGTCGACCGGTGCCGTTCGGCCACAGGCAAATGGTTTATCGGGTTCCAGGGATGCAGCCCGCCAGGCAGGCCGCAAGGGGAATAATATTTAAGATATTGAAGTAATTATACTATTTTGAATTTCAGCGGATCCCCGCACCACAGCTTCGCGGATTATCACGTATTTTCACTGATTTGTGATCGCATCTCAAGGACCCCGGGCCGAATCCCTACGTTGGAGAGGTGAACGTGTTGAACCTCTGGGCGAACGGTGCACACCAATTCGCGAGAGGCTGCGGGAACGGGAGGCTTCGATGAACCACTCGATTTACAGCGCGGATCGCATGACCCACATCAAGGTCGTGGTCGTTGCGCTCGTAGCGGGGATCGTCGTGGCAGGCTTCAGCATCTCGACCCGAAGCACGGACGATACCTACACGCAGACGGCACGCGTCATGAAGGCCGGCAAGGCCGTCACAGTGACGAGTTCGGATGCGTCGATGGTTCGCTAATGATTTTGCTGGATTCACGCGGCACTTTACCAGCCCCCCAAAGTCGCCACGTGAGTACGTAGAAGACCCCAACTACCCCAAGTCGACTACTGAAAACGCCCGCCCCCCACGGGCGTTTTCTTTTTGTAGGTCGCAAAAAATCTCAGCGAGGATAAAATCTCAGCGAGGTGGCGTCGGCGCGGGGGCTGCCGGCGGTACGGCTTCGATCAGCTTGCCGGTAAAGATCGGCGCCGAATGCGGGCTACCGTCGGGCGAGCCGCCGGCCTGCTCGAGCGTCACCGCAAAGGTCGCGGCATTGATCGTGGCGGCGTCGAAGGCCGACAACGCCGGGCGCGCAGTGAAGTCGCCACCGAGCACGCCGAGCGAATGCGGCGCCGGCAGCTTGTCCGAGATCAGCCAAAGCTCGAAACTCTTGTCGGGCGCGGGGGCGTCGCCGACGCGGCGCACCGTGAAATTCTTGGTCGCCCCATCGACCGTGAGAATGAACCCGGGCGACTCGCCGTCTTTCTGCAGAACGGCGACATACTGCCCGGACAACGGCGCCGGCGCGGCGGGCACCTTGACCTCAACAATTTGTGTTCGGGGCTTGGGACGAAGGCCGTCCGGAAGCAGGTCGGGCTGATAGGCGCCGACCGTGATCAGGCCGACCAGCGCGGCCGCGATCGCCGTCATCGCCGTCGCGACATTACGCCAGCGCCGCGCCTGGGTGGACAACCGAATCACATTGGACGTGTCGTTGGAAGGCTCGACCGCGACGGCCGGTCGATCGACCGGCGGCGGGGGCGGTGCCGGTTGCGCCTGCGGCAGCACGATCGGCGCCTGCGGTTCGGAGAGTCCGGCGGCCGCTCTGATCTTGTCCCAGACCTCCGGCCGCGGTTCGACCAATCCGACCATGTCGTTGAGGGCGCCGAGCTTCTGCGCCCATGCCTCGACCATCGCCGCGAAGTCCGGGTCAACGGACATCATGGTCTCGACCTGCGCCCGCTCGTCGGCATCAAGCGTGCCGAGCGCGTATTCCGCTGCGAGCGCGATATGGTCTTCGCTATAGGCCATCATTCAAAGTCCGAGACACTCCCGAATATCCATCATGCTGCGGCGCAGCCATGTCTTCACAGTATTCACCGGCGCCTCGAACTTCATCGCCAGTTGCTCGCGGCTCCAGCCATTGTAATAGGCCAGCAGTACGAGCTTTTGCCGATCCGGCTCCAGCCGTCCGACGCATTCCAGCAAGCGCTTCAACTCTTCCGTCATTTCCCGGCGCGACAGCGGATCCGGATTGTCCGCAGCCACTTCCATCGCCGCCGGCTCTTCCTCAATCGAGATCTCGCTCCGCTTGCGAACAACATCGATAGCGCGATTGCGCGCGATCGAGGCCATCCACGTGATCGGCGACGACAGGCCGGGATTAAACCGCCCGGCACTGTTCCAGATCTTAACATAGGCCTCTTGAATGACCTCCTCCGCCAGATCCTGTCGGCGCAAGATACGGAGCACAACGCCATAGAGTTTCGCGCGCGTGGCGGCGTACAGCCGCTCGAAAGCGACTTCATCGCCCTTCGCTACCGCAGCGATCAGCCAGACCAGCTCAGCCGGCGTCAGCATTCAGTGTCCTCAGAATTCGCGATGCCTCATCGCCCTTGTCGACCGCGCAGCATGCCGGACCCGCCCGCATCATAGCCTGCGCCGAACCGCTCCACCACGCCGCCGAGGGCCAGCCTGTGGACATCAAAACAAAAAACCCGGACCTCGCGGCCCGGGTTTTGGATGGAGAACACGGCGAGCGACCGGAAGCTCTTCAGGCAATCGCCCCGATGCGGGCGCGCATCAGCCCGATGCTGTCGAGATCGGCCTGCTCGCGGGCGCTTTCTTCGGCGCGCTCGCGGGCCTGATCGCGCTCGTCGAGCAGCTCGACTTTCTTGAGCTCCTCGAAGGCTTCCGACAGCAGGCTCTTGGCGTCTTCGAGCTGAATCCGCAGTTCGTCGGCGGACCGGGTCAGATTTTCCCGGCGCTGGATCGCGGCCTTGGCGTAGGTCGGGTAGGCGAAATGCGTCGGATCGTTGATGCCGGCGCGCTCCTGTTCGATTTGGATTTCGCGCTCGAGGTCGACCGACATGCGCTGGAAATCGGCGATCATGCCTTCAATCTGGGCGACTCTTCGACGCTTCTCATCGACCTGAAACTTCTTCAGGCGGATTAGCGTGTCACGTGACTTCATCGACTCATACTCCCCAGAAGTCCCAACCTCAACGCGGGACAGAACCGGCACCCCCAAGGGGTCCCACCGGCATCTTTACTCTGCCCGAGATGATGGCCTGACAAAGTTAGCGTTCCGTTTCCAAACTTCCGAGGATTCGCTCAAGTTGGCGGTAACCGTCGCTCAGGCTGGCGACCTCGTCCTTGCCCTGGCGCAGGAAGCCCTCCAGCGGCTCGTGCAGCCGGATCGCCTCGTCGACTTCGGGGCTGGACCCCGCCCGGTAGGCCCCGAGCCGGATCAGTTCCTCCATATCGGCATAGGTCGCCATCACCTGGCGCCCGCGCATGATCGCCGGCAGAAAGGCCGGGTCGGCCGCCTTCGGCATGGTGCGGGAGACTGATTTCAAGATATTGATCGCCGGAAACCGCCCGCGCTCGGCGATCGACCGCTCCATCACGATGTGGCCGTCCAGAATGCCGCGGACCGCATCGGCAATCGGTTCGTTGTGGTCGTCGCCGTCGACCAGCACGGTAAAGATGGCGGTGATGCTGCCCACGCCGATGCCCGGACCGGCGCGCTCCAAGAGCTTCGGCAATTCGGTGAAGACGGTCGGCGTGTAGCCCTTGGCGGTCGGAGGCTCGCCCGCCGACAGGCCGATCTCGCGCTGCGCCATCGCAAAACGCGTGACCGAGTCCATCAGGCACAGCACCGACTTGTCTTCATCGCGGAAATATTCGGCAATCGCGAGCGTCAGATAAGCCGCCTGTCGCCGCATCAGCGCCGGCTCGTCCGAGGTCGCCACCACCACCACCGATCGTGCCAACCCGGCATCGCCGAGGTCGTCCTGCAGGAATTCCTGCACCTCGCGGCCCCGTTCGCCGATCAGGCCGATGACCGTGATATCAGCGGCGACGTTGCGCGCCAGCATCGACAGCAACACCGACTTGCCGACGCCGGAACCGGCGAAGATGCCGAGCCGCTGGCCGCGGCAGCAGGTCAGGAACGTGTTGAGCGCCCGCACCCCGAGATCGAGCGGAGCGCCGACCCGCTTGCGCGAATGCGCCGGCGGCGGCGGGTTGCGATAGGCCATCGGCGAGGGTCCTTGCTCCAGCGGACCCTTGCCGTCGATCGGCTCACCCATCGCGTTGATGACGCGGCCGAGCCATGAGGGCGCCGGGCGCACCTGGCTCGCCGCATTGGCGATCACCGCGCGGCAGCCCCGCCGGACGCCTTCCAACCCGGCGAACGGCATCACCACTGCGTTGTTGCCCGAGAAGCCGACGACCTCGGATGGGATGAAGCGGTTGCCGCCGGTCTCGATCACGATGCGGGCACCGACCGACATCGCGTGAATCGGGCCCGCGATTTCGACCATCAGACCGCGCACGCCGACCACGCGGCCATAGATGTTGATGCCGTCAATCTCTGCTATCTGCTGGGCGAGCGCTTTCATTGCGAAAACCTTAAGTTTCCGCGGCCTAGCTCGAGGCCTTTAACTTCGTGTTTACCCGCATCGTTAATCATTGCGTCACTGTCTTTGGTGACTGAGAGCACTCGACCGTCAGAAAGAAGGTCGAGTCACAGGAGTCGGTTAGGCCCGCCTCTTAATGTGGAACTTGAACGAGAGTGGATTACAAAAAGCTGCTTTGGCGCAATATCTTAAGGCGATTCGAAAAAAATTGCACGGCAAGAGCTTGCGTTCCCGAATCAGATTTTGTTAACCATATGTCGTCAGGATCCGAATCAGTTGTGCAAAGGCGTTTTGAGTGCCGCAAGTGCGGCCGACCTGACGCCCGGGGCGGCGACTATAGGGGACTGGCATGCGCGTATTGCTGATAGAAGATGACAGCGCCGTCGCGCAGTCGATCGAGCTGATGCTCAAATCCGAGAGTTTCAACGTCTACACGACGGACCTCGGGGAAGAAGGCGTCGATCTCGGAAAACTTTACGATTACGACATTATATTGCTCGACCTCAATTTGCCGGACATGTCGGGTTACGACGTGCTGAAGCAGCTGCGGGTTTCAAAGATTAAGACACCCATTCTGATCCTCTCCGGCCTCGCCGGCATTGAGGACAAGGTCAAGGGTCTCGGCGTTGGCGCCGACGACTACATGACCAAGCCCTTCCACAAGGATGAACTGGTCGCCCGCATCCATGCGATCGTGCGCCGCTCCAAGGGCCACGCCCAGTCGGTGATCCAGACCGGCGATCTCGTGGTCAATCTCGACACCAAGACGGTCGAGGTCGGCGGCCAGCGCGTGCATCTGACGGGCAAGGAATACCAGATGCTGGAGCTGCTCTCGCTCCGCAAGGGCACCACGCTGACCAAGGAAATGTTCCTCAACCATCTCTATGGCGGCATGGACGAGCCGGAACTGAAGATCATCGACGTCTTCATCTGCAAGCTGCGCAAGAAGCTCGCCAACGCTTCCGAAGGCCGCAACTTCATCGAAACCGTGTGGGGCCGCGGCTATGTGCTGCGCGAGCCGCACGAGCACGAAGAGCGCATTCCCGCCTGATCAGGCTTACGACGGGCCGCAAGGCTCTCTCCTCCCCGACTGAATCCCCGCCGCAAATGGCGGGGTTTTTGTTTGGGGGACGGCCAACACGTCAGGACCCCTCCCTAGAGCATGATCCGGAAAAGTGGAAACCGGTTTTCCCTCGCGACAAACGCGAAGCGTTTGCGCGGAGATCATGCTCAAACATAGAGATGAGATCATGATCCGATTCCGTCTAATCGGATCATGATCTAGGTCCTGGCAAGTTCCTGTGCGGGTAAAAAGCTATTCGGCTATCGTAAGCGAACGATCCTGCGATTGAATCCGTTTGTCGCCATCGAGAATTTCGACAGAGAGGCTATACTTTCCGGGTTTCGCGTCCATCTTCCGCCCCGCATAAGCTAAATAGTCAGCCTTACGGTTCGGGAGAGCGTTTGTCGTATGGTCAACCAGGACGGTTTCGTCGGGGCCCACCAACTTGATCCGGAATCGATACCCTTCTTCAACGTTGATCGCCCAAAGCCAAGCCACGATCCGATCGCTTCCTGCTGTGACGACATGCGGACCGCCGCTTCGAACCAGATCAGGCAAATTTGGTGCAGCGTTAGTTAGGCCGGAATCAAGGATTGCAACAGCTTGATGATTAAGCGCTCGTTCAACTGCCGGTTCGAACAAACTTGCAGACAGGTCGCCGCAAGTCGGCTTCGGATCTCCGAGAATTCTTCCGGTTAGCGGTTCGACTAGTTTGCCGTTTTGTCGGATCGCCAAATGAACGTGCGGAAATTCCGCAGCGCCCGAAGAACCGATCGCTCCAACCCGCTGACCTTTTTGGACTCGGACGCCAGGCCGCGCGAGTACGCTGCCATTTTTCAAATGGCAATATTGGGAGCTCAGTCCATTTTCGTGCTCGATCACCACTCCGTTTCCGCATTCCTTGCCGGCAATACCGGCCTTGTCCCGGGCATCGTCATAGATTTGATCTGGCACGCCGTCGCGGTATCGCAAAATCTTCCCGTCTGCCACAGCCACCACGGGAACGTCCTGAGCGATATCATCCAGCGTGCGCAGGCGGATGTCCCAACCATCATGTCCTTGATAGCTTGCTCGTCCGCAAAGAGGGTCCAGCACTGCTGGCGAGGGATCAATATCAGGCATCTGCTGAACGAAGCAGTCCGTGCCGAGCGTGCAATTTACGGGTAATCTCAGGCTCCCGCGCGGGTCCTCCTGGGGTCTCGCCAGTCCACCACCAAGGAACAATAGCAACACGGCCAAGCCAAGCCGGCACGACCCCGGGCCGTAATTCCAAAAACCACGCTTCACAAGAACTTTAGCCTCGCTTGATCGCCGCATGCTTGTACCGCACTCATCTTCCAGCGATTGCGATTGTGCTAGAGTGGGATGGCTTTTCTGCGAATCGCCATCCGCTCTATGCGACTCATTTGAGTGACCGGTCACAAAAGCATCACGGAGAATGCTAGCCGCACAAGCGATTCTTTAGGGCATAATCCGGATAAGCGGACGCCGGTTTTCCCTCGCGATAAACGCGTTTGCGCGGAGATCATGCTTATTTGATAAGATGGAGCGGGATGGCGATTACGCAAAAGCCATCGTTCTATGGTGGGACGCAAAACCGCCCCGCAAGCCGCGGTTAGCGCGCGATCGAAGCAACCGCTTTCAAGGCAGGCGTCATGCCACCGGCACGGCCGGGCCGGACAGCATTCGGACTGTAAAGCCCGCGCCGTTCGGGATAGGGCCTGAAGGCATCGGTCAGCCCGACCACCGTTTCCGCCGCGCCCAGCAGCAGAAAGCCGTCGGGCTCCATGAGTCTGGCGAGGCGATTGAAGACGCCGATCTTGGTGTCCTGATCGAAATAGATCAGGACGTTGCGGCAGAAGATGACGTCGAAGGTGCCGAGATGGGAAAAGTCCTGCAGCAGATTGAGCTGCCGGAACTGGACCATGGCGCGGATGTCGGCGTTGAGCTGCCAGAGTTCTGCGGTTTGCGTGAAGTGCTTGAGCAGCAGTTGAATCGGTAGACCGCGCTGCACCTCGAACTGGCTGAAGATGCCGGATTTGGATTTTTCGAGGACGGCCTGCGACAGGTCGGTCGCCAGAATTTCAACCCGCCATCCCGCCAGCGTCGGCGCCAGTTCCTTCAGGCACATTGCGATCGAATACGGCTCCTGTCCGGTCGAGGACGCCGCGCACCAGATGCGTAAGGAACGGCGGCTTGCGCGCGCCTTCAACAGTTCCGGAAGTATCGTCGCCCGCAGGTGATCGAATGGAACCTTGTCGCGGAAGAAGAACGTCTCGTTGGTGGTCATCGCCTCCACCACATCGGTGGTCAGCGCGTTGGCCCCGCCCCTCAGCTTCGCAACCAGTTCGGCCAGCCCCGGCAGATTTGCCTTTCGCGCCAGCGGAAGCAACCGGCTCTCAACCAGATACTGCTTGTCGGCAGACAGATCGAGCCCGGAGCGCTCTTTCAGGAGCTTGCGCAGGAATTCATAATCCGTCGGCGTCACGATCGATCTCCGGAAAAGAGTTCGAACCAGTTTCGGCGCGATCTGATTGAGCGGCAGAACGGCCGAGCAAATTCCCGCGTTCGTGGCTGCGCCCGGCATTCCCCACACCACGCTGGTGGCCTCGTCCTGGGCGATCACGCTGCCGCCGGCCGCGACGATCTCGGTGCCGCCTCGCATGCCGTCCGAGCCCATGCCCGTCAGTACCAGCGCGAGAATGGCGCCGTGCCACACATCGATCGCGGAAGTGAACAATGGGTCGACCGCGGGCTTGCAGAAATTGACCGCCGGGTCGTCGTCAAGGGCGATCACGGCGTCGACACCGTGGCGCACGACGCGCATATGCCGCCCTCCAGGAGCCAGATAGATCTGCCCGGCCTTGACGATCTCGCCGTCGACGGCTTCGTGCGCCGGCCGGCGGCTTGACCGCGCGAGATGCTCCGCGAGGATGGTCGTGAAAGTGGGCGGCATATGCTGGGTAATCAGCACCGGCACGCGGTCGATCACCGGACCGATTTCGGTCACCAGCGTCATCAGCGCCTGCGGACCGCCCGTCGACGAACCGACCAGCAGCACGCGCGGCGTTTGCAGGCTGAAAGGACGGCGCACCGGTTGCGAAGCGCTATGCGAAGCCGCTGGCGGCCGAGGCGACGACTCACGTAGCCGGTCGAGGCTTGGCGCCATGGGAGGACTCGCGGCAGGCGCGACGCGACGGACTTTGCCGCCGAGCGAGCGGATCTTCTGAATCAGGTCGTGATGAAACGTCTCGGCGGCGGTTGTTTCCCGGGTGCTTTCAGGTTTCGGAATGTAGTCTGACGCGCCGAGCGCCAACGCCTTGAAGCTGATCTCCGCGTTGCGGCGGGTCAGAGTCGAGGCCATGATGATAATGAGGTTGCGCTTCTTCGCCAGCAACAAGGGCAGTGCGGAAATGCCGTCGAGTTCCGGCATTTCGATATCGAGCACGGCAACGTCGGGATTGATGCGCTCGACCTGGTTGACCGCGTCACGGCCGGTACGCAGCGACGCCGCCACGACCATATCCGGCTCGGACGCGATCCAGCGCGAGATCAACCCCCTGATGACGACGGAGTCATCGACCACCATCACCCGCAGCGGTTCTTGCCGCGTTGGATGCGTGGTCGAAGAACTGGTCAACACGACACTCATTACTCACCGGCTGGCTCGAGCGACTCTACCGAAATGACGAACGCCGAGGGCCGTCCGGCCGCCGGATAAAACGCGCGATCAGATCAGGCCGACTTCCTGGAACTTCGCCGTGACGATATCCTTGTCGAACGGCTTCATGATGTATTCGTTGGCGCCCGCATGCAGCGCGCGCGCGATATGCGCGACATCGTTCTCGGTAGTACAGAACACCACCTTGGGCCGGTCGCCACCCGGCATGCGGCGCAGATTGCCGAGAAATTCATAGCCGTCCATGACGGGCATGTTCCAGTCGAGCAGGATCGCCTCGGGCAAGCCGCGCTTGCAGACCTCGAGCGCCTTCGCGCCGTCCTCGGCTTCCACGATCTGGAAATCCAGCCCTTCCAGGATGCGTCGTGCGACCTTGCGGATAACACTTGAGTCGTCGACCACCAGACATGTTTTCATCGTAGCCTCTGCTTCTTCAGTGTCCGGGAAGGGACGTTTCCATTGTTGTTCGATGCGCTGTGCTTGTCGTTGATTACGCCGCCAGCTGCACCGGCATGATTTCGAGGACGCGATCGACGTCCAGCACGACCATGAGTTGGCCGTCGAGGCGATGAACGCCGCCGGCGAGCTTGGCCATGCGCGGGTCGAGGTTGACGGGATTTTCCTCGCGGCTTTCGCCGGGCAGCGTCAGCACCTCGCCGATCTGATCAATTAGCAGACCATAGGATTCGCCGCGCAGATCGACACCAACAGCCATCGGCGGCTTGGCATCTTCGTTTTTCGGCAGGCCGAGGCGGGCGCGCATGTCGACCACGGTGACGATGCGGCCGCGCAGGTTAAGCACGCCGGCGATCTCGCTGGACGACAGCGGCACCCGGGTCAGCCGCTCCGGCATGAACACGTCCTGCACCCGCGAGATCGGCAGTCCGAACAGTTGGCCGCCGATCATCGCGGTGACGTATTCGGCGACGGCGCCCTGGGTGGTTTGGATCTTGCTGGTCATAATAGCGTCTTCCTTCATGCCGCCCGGCTGAGTTCGGCGGTCTGTTCCTTCAAGGCCGCGATCAGGCCTGGACGGTCGAACTTGGCGACGTAATCGTGGAAACCGGCGAGCCGGCCGCGTTCGATCGCCGCCGGCGAGACCATCGAGGACAGCGCGATGATCGGCATCGAGTTCAGGTGCTGATCGGCCCGGATCGTCTCGGCGAACTCGAACCCGTTCATGTCGGGCATCTCGATGTCGGTCAGCACCACGTTGAAGACCTGACCCGAGCGCAGCGCCGCCAGGCCTTCCTGCGCATTCGGTGCCACCCGCACCCGGTAACCCGCCGCCTTCAGGACCGGCGCCAGCATGTTGCGGAAGAAGGCGGAGTCGTCGACCAGCAGCACCGATTGCGCGGACGCCGAGGCGCGCATCTCCTTGCGGGCAAACCAGTCGGCGAATGCCATCGGCAGGAAGTGTCCGACGTCGATCACCTCGGTAGCCTGCCCCTTGATCACGGCGGAGCCGAGAATGCCGTCCTGCTGGCCTGTGACCTCGATGTTGAGCCGCTCCTCGACGATGTCGATGATCTCGTCGACCACGAGTCCCATCGAGCGGCCGTCATCGGCGAACACCAGGATCGGCTGGGCGCCGGAGGTGGCGACGCTGACGCCGGCCATCTGCACCAGGGGCATCAGCTGCTCGCGGTATTGCACCATATAGCGGCCGTTGGAGAGCTCGATCTTGTCGGCGGCGATCTCCTCGAGCCGCGTGACGAGCCCGAGCGGCACCGCCTTCGGCTGCGCCGTGCCGGCGCGGAACACCAGAAGCGAAGTCAATTGCTCGGCGGCAGACGCGCGCGAGGCCGCGCTGTCCTCGGCGATCTCGTGACTGGCAGCGACCGAGGTGCCCAGCGCCTTGGCGATCCCGTTGGGGTCGATGATCATGATGACCGCGCCGTCCCCCAGGATGGTATTGCCGGAGAACATCTCGATGTGGCGCAGCTTGGTCGACATCGGCTTGACCACGATTTCCTCTGTGTGGAACACGCCGTCGACCACGATGCCGAAGGTCTGACTGCCGACCTGCGTCACGACGATGAAACCGTTCTCGGGATCGGAGCTGGTGCCGTCGTCGATCTTGAGCAGCTTCTTCAAGTGCACCAGCGGCAGCAGCTTGTTGCGCAGGCGCAGCACCGCGGTGTCCTTGATGCGCTCGATGCGGTGCTCGGAGTTGGCCCGCGCCCGCACCAGTTCGATCACCGACAGCTGCGGGATAGCAAAGCGGTCGCCCGCGGCCTCCACGATCAGCGCCGAGACGATCGCGAGCGTCAGCGGGATCTTGATGGTGACGCTGGAGCCCTCGCCGGCCACCGACTTGACGTCGATGGTGCCGCCGATCTGGTCGATATTGGTGCGCACTACGTCCATGCCGACGCCGCGGCCGGACACGCTGGTCACGGTGGCTGCAGTCGAAAAACCCGGTGCAAAGATGAACTTGTGGATCTGGGCTTCCGTCATCTTCTCCAGCTCGGCCTCGGTGACCAGGCCGTTGGAGATCGCTTTCGCCTTGATGCGCTCGGTATTGAGCCCGCGACCGTTGTCTGCGATGCAGATGATGATGTGGCCGCCTTCATGATAGGCCGACAGCCGGATGGTGCCCTGCTCCGGCTTGCCGCAGGCCAGCCGCTCGGCAGGCGTCTCCAGCCCGTGATCGGCCGAGTTGCGCACCATATGCGTCAAGGGATCCTTGATCAGGTCGAGCACCTGGCGGTCGAGCTCGGTATCGGCGCCGTGCATCTCGAGCTCGATGTGCTTGCCGAGTTCGCCCGACAGATCGCGCACGATTCGCGGCAATTTCTGCCAGGCATTGCCGATCGGCTGCATCCGCGTCTTCATGACGCCTTCCTGCAGTTCCGCCGTCACGTTGGACAGCCGCTGCAGCGGCACCTTGAACTCGGTGTCCTCGTTGCGCCTGGATATCTCCAAGAGCTGGTTGCGGGTCAGGACCAGCTCCGACACCATCGTCATCAGGTGTTCAAGCGTGTCGACATTCACCCGAATCGACTGATTGGCGACCTTGTCGCCCTCGGCCACCTCGGCCTCGCCGGCCGGCTTGGCGGGCGCGGGCTTCGGCTCCTTTTTTGGCGACGCACCGTGTGGCGCCGGCGCTGGCTTGACTGCGGGCGCAGGCTCCGGCTCGGCCGACGGCACCAGCGGCGGAGCAATCTCGATCGCGGTCTCGCGGAAGGCACGCTCCAGTTCATCCAGCGACACCTCGCCGGGGCGCAATTCGCGCTCCAATGTCTGCGGCACCAGGGTGCCCTGCACGGCGGGCGCCGGGGCAACCGGTGTAGCCGGCGCGAGCAACGAAGCTGACGCTGATATCGGCTGCATCCCGTGTTCGGCCATCTCATGCAGCTTGACGATCAAATCCTGATCGGCGCCTTGCGGCTCGGTCTCGGTGGCCTCAAGCCCTGCCAGGATTTCCTTGATGCGATCGATGCTGGCAAGGATCAGGCTCACCGCCTCCCCCGTAACCGGCATGCCGTCGCGGAATTTGCCCATCAGCGTCTCGCCGGCATGCGCCAACGCTTCCAGCCGCGGCAATCCCAGAAAGCCGCACGTTCCCTTGATGGTGTGGACGAGGCGGAAAATGTTATCGAGGATCTTGGCGTTGTTCGGGTCTTGCTCGAAGCGCACCAATTGATTGTCGACCGTATCCAGGCTCTCGCCGGTCTCGGTCAAAAACTCCCGCAATAAATCATCCATGAAAAACCGACCCTGAACGCACGGGCATGCCACAACGACACGCCTTTCGGAGTTTGGTCAGCTTCTATGCAAAGCGTTTAATATTGGTTGAGTAGTTGGAAAAGAACTCGCTTAAACAAATAGGTAAGATCACGCCCTGCGACTCCGGGCGGACCGGTAAACTGCCGGTTAATCAAGCAGCGGGCGGCTTCAGGAAGCGGTCACGACGATCGCGTCGCCTTCGGGCGCCAAAGTCACTTTGAGTCCGCAGGACTCAGCCAAAAGCCGCGTGTAATAAGGCTGCACGGCATGGGCGTCGACGCTCGAACCCTGGCTAGCGCCCAGGAGATCGGCGATATTTTGCGGAATGCGCGCGTTCAATCCGTTCGCCGCGACCCGGAAGCCGATCGCCTCGCCTTCCCCGGTCTGATCCACCGTAATCGTGCCGCCACGCGGAATGGTCTGCTGCGCGATCACCATCATGTTCAGCAGCAGCTTGACCCGGTTTTTCGGGAGCAGCACGCGCGGCAAATTCCACGTAATCGTGGTCTTGGCGTCCTCGAGGTGCCCCCGCGCCATATTCTGGGCGTCGCCGAGGTCGATCTGGGCGCCCACCGAACCCGCGGCGCCGAACGCCAGGCGACAGAATTGCAGGCGCGCCGAAGCGGTCTTGGCGCTCTTGCGGATCAGGTCGAGGGCAAATTCACGATCCTCCGGCTTGGGATCGTCGTCGAGGACTTCAAGCCCATTGACGATGGCGCCAACGGGACTGATGAGATCGTGGCAAACCCGCGAGCACAACAGCGCCGCCAATTCGAGGGCGTCGGGGGCGGGACCGGGAGACGAAGTGCCAGACATAAGGTGTTCCTGGGAATCTGCACAGCAAGGACCAAGGCGAATCACGCCCGCTTGCTGGTTTGATACACTGCGGAGCCGCGTGTCGCCAACCCAAGACGGCCGGGCGATGTGTTCCTTTTCACCGGCGGCACGATTGCCGCGCACCTGCTATGGAGAGGGGTGAATAGGTAATGACCAACCGCAGGTGAGGCCGGCCCATGAATGAGGCACGTTTGTCAGGAGCCGTGATCGATCGCGACCGCGCGGCCGCGCTGATGGCGCCTTTGACCGATCTCGTGGTCCAAGCGGGCGCCGCCATTCTCGCCGTCAACCGCGCCGCCATGAAAGTCGATGGCAAATCGGACGGATCGCCGGTGACGGAGGCGGATATGGCCGCGGACCGGATCATCGGCGATGGTCTGGCGCGGCTCTTCGCCGGCATTCCGGCTCTCTCCGAAGAGCGCCTGCATCTGGCGAAGCCGCCCTACCGTGACAGTTTCTTTCTGATCGACCCGCTGGACGGCACCAGGGAATATGTCGCCGGCAACGGCGAGTTCACGGTCAATCTCGCGCTGGTCACCAACGGGACGCCGCTGCTCGGCATCATCGGCGCGCCGGCGCTCGGATTGATCTGGCGGGGGCTGGTGGGGCAAGGCGCAGAACGGCTGAAAGTGTCGGGCGCGGCTCTCAGCGCTGCCGAACTGATCCGCACCCGCCGCATCCCGAAAGGCGGCGCCCCCTGGATCGCGGCCGTCAGCCGCTCGCATGGCGATGCCCAAACCGAGGCCTTCATTGAAAGCCGGCCGGGCGCGGTCCGGCTGCCGCTCGGCTCCGCGCTTAAGTTCGGCCGCATCGCCGAGGGCGGTGCCGATATCTATCCGCGTCTGTCCCCGACCTGCGAATGGGATATCGCGGCCGGCCACGCCGTCGTCACCGCCGCCGGCGGCAAGGTCACCGACGCGCAGGGCGCCGATTTACGCTTTGGCGAAGGCCGCGAAAATTTTGTCGTGCCGGCGTTCATCGCGTGGGGCGACCCCGACACACGTTAAAGGCGAGCTAGGCACCAATCCCACACGTTGGATCGGCGTCTATTCCGCCAGCGTTTGCTTGAGCGCCGGCCAGCGCACAATCGCATTGCGCAGCACTGGGCCGGGATTCGCGGCAAAGGTATCCCGGCTTTGCTCGCGGCCGAACAGATACAGCCGCTGCCCCGAAACCAGCCAGAACCGCGGATTACCTGCAACGGTCACGCCACGGGCGAGATCGATCGGGTCATATCCGCCGAACTGGGGGCCGTAAATCTCGGGATGGGCAACGAACGACGCGCGATTGCCCTCGTTACGGAAACGCCAGACCGCGCCGGCCTGGGACGCCTCGAACTCCTCACGGCCGCGTTCGGGCCGGGCATCGGCGAAATAGGCCACCGGGTCGAACCCCTCGATGGCGAGCCCCGAGAACCGGTTCACCACCACCCGTTCGGTGGTCGAGGCCTGGGCTGCCAATGGCAGGCCGACCTGCACGCCGAATCCCATCGCGACCACGCCGGCCAACGCGATGATCAAGGCTATTCCGGGGCGCGGGCCTTTTCTTTCCTGCCGTGGTGCCGTCATAGTTGGTGCCGATAACATTCGAGTCGGGGAACGTTGGACGCAACCTAAAGCCGTGTTCGTTGGCGTCGGGTTAAAGGCGGCGGCCATGATTTCGATATCCAGGGGTTCTTTCATGAATTTCGCTTCTCGCCTTGCTGCGGTGACGCTCGCCGCCGTCATGTGCTGGACCGTGCCCGCTTCCGCGCAGCAGCAGTACCCCGAGCCGCCACCGCCGCAGCGCCAGAGCGGCGCGAATACCTACGGGCCGGACGAATTGGTCAATGCCGGGCACCGCTTCTTCGGCAACGTCTCGCGCGGCCTCGCCTCGGTGATCGAGCGCGCGGTCAGCCAATGGGGCCTGCCGAACGGCTACGTGCTCGGCGAGGAAGGCGGCGGCGCCTTTGTCGCCGGGTTAAGATATGGCGAGGGCACGCTCTACACCAAGAACGCCGGCGATTTGCGCGTCTACTGGCAGGGGCCATCGGTCGGCTTCGACTGGGGCGGCGACGGCGCGCGGACCATGACGCTGGTCTATAACCTCCCCGCCACCAACGCGATCTACCAGCGCTTTGCCGGCATCGAAGGCTCCGCCTACATCATCGGCGGCTTCGGAATGACGGCGCTGACCGCCAACAACATTGTGCTGGTGCCGATCCGCTCCGGCATCGGGCTGCGGCTCGGCGCCAATATCGGCTATCTCAAATACACCCCGCGCGCGACCTGGAACCCGTTCTGACCGCGCACCGAGCCCTGCGATTTCTGCCGCGGCTGCGGCCGTGGTTAGGGATTCACGATAACGCGGCATTAAGCTGGCGTTCGCCCCGTCCCTCATGGCATTGTGATTAACGAAGGGTTTCCAAGGCGAGGGACGCCGGAGCCTTCGTCCATTTCGCGGCGCGCAGCGGGGAGTTTCGTTCATGGTCGAGCCGATCATGTACCTGGCGATCGGTTTTCTGGTCTCGATGCTGCTCGGGCTGATGATCCTGCCGCTGGTTCATAACCGGGCGGTGCGGCTGACGACCCGACGAATGGAAGCGGCGACGCCGTTATCGATGGCCGAAATTCAAGCCGACAAGGATCAACTGCGCGCAGAATTCGCGATGTCGGCGCGACGGCTCGAGATGAGTGTCGAGCAGCTCAAGAACAAGTCCACCAGCCAGCTCGCCGAACTCGGCAAGAAGACCGATGCGATCAATCGCATGAAGCTCGAGCTCGGCGAAAAGAACGCCACGATCTTTGCACTCGAAGCGCGTGAGAGAGCCGGCAAAGAGCAACTGCGCGCAACCGAAGAGGAGTTTACCGCCAAGACGGAGGCACTGCGCGGCGCCGAACGCGCGCTTGCCGACAAACAGAGCGAGCTTGCGAAAATCAATGCCGAGCTATCCGACCGTTCGGTAATGGCCGAGAACCGCCAGGTCGAACTGGCCGCGGTTCGTGCCCAGATCGCTGAACTCAAGCATCAGGTCGGAGACGCCGAGAAGGAATTCGCTTCGACCCAGGCGCGGCTCGCCCAAGAGCGCGGCGAATCGGAAACCACATCGCGCGAGCTTGCCGACGCCCGCGGCCGGGTCGACAGCCTGAGTCAGCGCGTCACCGATCTCGATCGTCAGCTGATCGTCCAGGTCAAGGAAGCCGAAATGCTCGGCAATCGCGTCGGCGACCTGGAAACGCGCCTTGCCACCCAGGGCAAGCTGCTCGCCGAACGGGATTACGAAAACAATCAGCTGCGCCAGCAGAACGAGACCGCGGAACGCACCGCGCGCGAATTGCGCGACCAGGTTGCCGCCATGAATAACGGCAACGCGCCGGTGGTCGAGAAGCTTCGCACAGAAAAGGCGGGGCTTGAGGATCAGCTCTATGCCGCGCGCGACGAACGCGCCAAGCTGCAGCGCGACATCAATGCGATCCAGCAGCAGGCCGAAAGCTCATGGGCGACCGAGCGGATGGAAAACGCGCTGTTGCGCGAGCGCATCAACGACATCGCCGCCGAGGTCGCCAAGCTGGCGATGACGCTGGAAGGGCCGAATTCGGCGATCGAGGCCATGCTGGCCGCCGAACCGGTGGTCCCGGCAAAGGCTCCGGCCAAATCCGCCAATGGCGTCGTGTCCAACGGTGCCGCTGCGAGTGGCAGCGTTCCCGAGGGCGGCGGTACGCTCGCCGAGCGGATCCGGGCGCTGCAATCCCACGCCTCCCGCGCCCGCCAGCAGGGGGCCTGACCCCTCGCCTTCGGCGATTTGATCCTGATAGCTTGACACCGGCACCCGGCACTTCGTAAATCGCGGACTCTGACGTGCACCTTGCGTTTGGAGCCGGTTGGCGGCGTTGATCGTGCACGATATTCCCGGGCGCATAGCTCAGCGGGAGAGCGTTCCCTTCACACGGGAGAGGTCCAAGGTTCGATCCCTTGTGCGCCCACCATCAAAAGCCCCTTGAAATAGGGGCTTTTTGTATATTTGGGCCAATGCCTATCCGGCGGTTATCGGCAGAACATTAGCAAAACTTGGCTGATGCCGGCGGGGAAAATCCGGGGAACTTGTTCTCTTACCGTTCCGTGCGGGCGTCCGCGCAGCGAGCATAAATCATCGGGCCCTACCTGCGCTGCCATCCCTCGTTTTGCTGAGTCGATGCCTCCGCTTTGCGACGGCCATGATAGCAGGCTTCAAACCGGCCGGGGCACTGTCATAGCAGCCGTAATACTCCGCGCGGTATCAATTCCCGATTTGAAAGGTCTGCATGGGAGCGGTCGCCCTCGCATTTCAGGCAGTGCGCCCAGGAACCCTCGATCCGAATGCCGGTTGATGCTCAGGTCAACCAAGGGAGTCCATCATGAATGCAACCATCCTGGCTTCCGCATGCGTACTGATACTGTCGGCAGGCGGCGCGTTCGCGCAAGCACAACCGGCGCCGGGCGCGAGCGGTCCGATCACACGCGTCATCATACGCGGGACGCCCCCTTCCGCCCCCGCCGGCCGCTGGATTATCTGGAACGGCATTCCAGTTTGGTTCGGTCCGTCGGTCCGGGGCGTGCCCGGCCACATTTGCGACGAGGCCGACAATGGGAAGATATGCTGAGATCCGGAGGATCGGAGGCGCGCCGCATCATCGCTAAAACGCTGCGGCCTGGAATTCCGGGACCTTCGTGAAATTCACGCAGGCTGGCGCGGATCTGTTTGCCTGATACAGTGCTTAAGCAATAGATAGGGGGGGACGTGATGGGGCATGGACAATTATTCGTGGGCCTGTCGAAAGACAGTAAGCAGGTGACCGTCGAACTGCGCATGGACGGGCAACCTCTTGGGTACATCCTCCTTTCCCCCGATGAGGCCGAAGCTCACGCAGAATTCGTGCTGAGACAGGCAAAGCTGATCCGGGAGACGTCGAAGCCGTCATCGGAAAAATCGCAAATTTAACGTTTGCGGCCAAGAAGGGTGGGCGCCGTTAGCGACCGGGGATGGGCACGCGAATTCGATGATCCAATCCCGCTGCCGTGCGGTCGCCAGATCGTCACCCCTGCCGAGGGGCGCGGACCGATGATGCACGCGCGGATCGGCGTCACAAAGGCGCTGAAGGTGTAGGATCATCAGATAAAAGCCGCGCCAACCCGAAGGCTGACGCGGCGATGGCCGTTCTGTTGCTAGGTGGACCTACCCCGAACGGTTACGCCGCGAGGCGCACTTCGTTCAATGCAACGTTATCGTTTGCATTTAGGTTTTTGACCCGATAACGGCGGTATCATGCCGAGCACAATTCAGAGCTTCTTCGCGACCATCGATCCTAGTTCGCCCCCGCCTTAGCAGCTTTGGAATTCAGCCTTTCGGCAAAATCAATCTCACCGAAATGAGACCTTTAAGCTCAAGCTGCTAAGGTGGAGGCGCCGGGTACTGCCCCCGGGTCTGCCCGCAGTCCGCCGTGAGTTTCAGCGCCATCGTCTTTCGACGGGAAGAGCGTTAGCACCGATTTGCGGGATAAGAAATACATATAAAACGCAAAAAGGCCCCGGCGCGCCGCTGACGAACCTAACTGACTCTGGCGGCACCCTCGCGCCATACGCATGCGTCTACGCCTTGCTGGGCGGCGCGTGACCGGCGGACGCGTGGGCGTCCATCGCTTTCGGCCCAAAAACGAAACCGATGAGAACTTTCCTTCCGTGCTGGTACAACGCGGGACCGAAGTGCTCACGCAATACGTGTCGCAGATGGGTGCCGATCCAGCTCTTGTCGGGCAGGCAATGGGAGTATCACCGCCGGCCATACGCCTTCTTAGCGCTGACGAACTCCGCCGCTATCGGGTCATCGACTGACGGACTCGATACATCGTCAGCTACCGGCCGAGCGGCTCAATCCATTACGTGAAGTGCGATAACCTGAAACCAGCGGATGACTGTCATGGCCGATGACTTCGAGATGGCGGTAGTGCAGCAGCATACGCAAAAGTGCGATCAGCAGCGCTGAGGTAACGACAAACGCCAAGATGATTTCTGCCAGCGCGATCATTTTGCCACCGCCTTAGAAGCGCTCGGAATGCAGCAGCGCGTAATTCAGATGAAACAACCGGTCGAGAACCACGAGCGCGAAAGACCGCATCGGAACGTCTAACGCTGATGTACTCCTTGCGGAGCGAGCAAGGGCCCGAGGCGTCTCGCCATCGTGCGTAAGAGGCTGTCACTCCACGCGTATGATTTCGAGATGAATGCAGCGGCTACAGTATATGTTTTCCATAAACGAGTGACCTCGGGAACCATTCGGTTCGGGTGACCTGAACGCACATCGCACCGCTGCTTGAACCAGGCCGCTTCGGCTTTCGCTCGACGGCACATTGGAATTTGCGCTGGGACCGGGAAAAAGCCGGCGTGGCTACCCCGTGAATTTCTGCTTGATCGCGCATTCTTCGGCTATTGAACGCACGAATTTACTTCGGTCCGCGAAGGCATAGCCAAAGGCGGGGCGCTGCGAAATCCTCGCAACGTATTCCCCGAAAGCATCATCAGAGCATAACTGAAAGGCTCGCGCCCAAAGCACGTTGTATCCCACGATGCAATCAGCAGCCGAGAAATCGGGGCCGCAAACAAACGGCGCCCTCGTTAGGCGGCTTTTCAGCTGCGGCTCGACCTCCATCGCGAATTTTTGGCGATATCTTCGTATTGTCCTGTCATCCCTTTCGGACGCAGGAAGAATATCCTCGTGGATACGGAGCTGCCAAAGCATCATGTCCATTGACGAGGCGCCGAAGTGAAGCATTTGCAGATAGTCCGCGCGCTTCAATGAAAAGACATGCGCCGATGGCGCGAGATCCTTTTCCGGGAAAATATCGGCCAACAGCGCAACCATCGCCCCGCTCTCGATCATGTGGAACACCTCTCCGTTATCCATCATGATTTCCAACACCGGAACCGCGTGGTTCGGATTCATCCTTAGAAATCCGTCGCTGTATTGATCGGCACCAGAGAGCTCCACGAGCTCGACATCGAACTCATTGCCCACGAGTTCGTGCAACACCCATTTCACGCGCGCACTCCGCACGGCGGGACTGTGATAGAGCTTCAGTCGCTTGACGCGTGCTTTCATCTTTAAGTCTCCCTTGGAAGCGGACCGACGCATTCACGCCTCAAAGTCGCTTCGCGATGAACGTCGTAATCTTCCGTAAGCTTTCCGGCATTAACGACCCTTCCGAAATCGAGAACTCGTGGCACAGCACTACGCGACCGTTGCGGAATCCGCCGCGAGCGTTACGAATGAAATCCATCTCCATCGGCTGGACGTGTCGCTCACAAATATCAACGCGCGCTAACGAATGACAACGGGCGCGGCCATCGCACGTGAGTTAATGGACAAAACCCTATCCTGAAGATGGAGAACATTCCTTGCTTGCCCTTGATCACGTTCGAGATCGCGCTGGTTCGAGTGCCGAACGAAAAGCGATAGGCCAAATCGTTGTGGTCGATAACGATCCCGCGATTCGACGAATGGTATCCGGCTATTTTGAAGAACAAAGCATCCCCGTGAGCGCTGCGTCTTCCCGGCGTGAACTATATCGCCACTTCCTGAGAGGGGATCCGAGCCTGATAATTCTTGACTTGCAAGTTGGCAACGATGACGGACTGGAACTCCTGAGAGAGATACGGTCCTGTTCGGATATTCCGGTCATCATCACAACCGGCTCTCATATGGACGAAATTGATCGCATCGTTGGTCTCGAACTCGGTGCGGACAACTCTATCGCCAAACCGTTTGGTGTCAGAGAATTGCTGGCGCGCGTCCGCGCCGTTCTGCGCCGGCAGGAACTGGGGCGCGCTGCGCGTCTCCGCACCCCGGAACGAGGTGGATACCGTTTTGACGGTTGGCAACTCGAACGGCGCGGTCGAAAGCTCTTTGACCCCCGAGGAGCACCCGTCATTCTCAGTAAATGCGAGTATGCTTTGCTGCTCGCCTTTCTCGAAGCGCCGCAGCGGCCTCTCACGCGCGAACATTTGCTGCAGTCAACGAGACGCCACGAAGACATTTTTGATCGGTCTATCGACGTCCAGGTTTGCCGGTTACGACGCAAACTGAACCTCGATCCGCGCGCATTGATCCAGACCGAACGCGGTGTCGGCTACGTGTTCGCACTGCCGGTGGAATCCTATTAATTTGATAACGACGCGGATTGAGACCACGAGCGCAATCGCCGGCTGCGGCAGCAAGCGATTCCAGCCAAGCTCCTCGCTCCTCCCAACCGAACATGCCGCGCTGAGTAGAACTGACGCGCTTTTTCGCGCAAGGCTTGCCGATCGGCGCGAGCAGTCGTGAGCGGTGAGCCGCAGGGAGCACCGACACCGTCTGCTCAGGCACCCGGAAACGGCCTTCGCCGCATCCAAACCGAGTTTTTCAAGAGAAGATCCGAAAGCGGTCCCCTGGTCTGGATCAAGGCCACGGCCATCATTGCCAAGGTCTGTCGCCAGATGGGCTACTCCCCAAGTTTCATGGAACGAATTTTCTATGGTGCCGCACCTATCGTTGACCTACGCTGCAACCAAGTCGGGCGGCCACGGAGGACGCCATAATGGAGTCAGAGGCACAAGGTAGTGGCGCTATATTGTTTGGTCCTTTCCGCCTGGTCGCAAGTGAACGGCTCCTCACAAACAGGGCGTTCCTGTGGAACTGGGGGAAGGACGCTCGACACGTTAATTGCGCTGGTATCGTGTCCTAACGAATGGATCAGCAAGAAAGACCTGCTGTCTCAGGTCTGGCCAGACGTCACGGTAGAAGAAGCCAACTTACGGTTTCACATTTTCAAGCTGCGCAAAGCGCTCGGAGATGGAACGAACGGCGCGCGCTATATCGTGACGTTGCCTGGGCGAGGCTATTGTTTCGTCGCCCCCATTTCGCGGCCGAGCAACCGGAGCGATAGAAACCTTCCACTGCAAGCCGCAAACTTTCCCCGCACTAACCTGCCCGACCGCCTGCTCCGAATGATCGGACGGGACGAAGACGTTACTGATCTTTCGACCGAACTTGTCGCAGCACGATTTATTACGATCGTCGGCGCTGGCGGTGTTGGCAAAACCACAGTTGCGGTAGCCGTTGGACATGATCTGATCGATACTTTCGCCGGCGCGGTGCTCTGCATCGATCTTGCAGCGTTGAACGATTCCAATCAGGTAGCCGCATCCCTGGCCTCGATATTGGGCCTATCGATTCAATCGGACGACCCTACACCCAACTTGATCTCATATCTGCGAGACAGACGCTTCCTTTTGATCCTCGACAATTGCGAACATCTCGTGGACGCCTCGGCGTCCCTGGCATCAGCCATTTTCGCGACCGCACCACAGGCTCACATCCTGGCAACGAGCCGCGAAGCTCTTCGAGTCGAGGGAGAGCACATCTACAGATTGGAGCCGCTTGCCTGCCCGCCCGATAACCCTGACATTACGGCAGCCATGGCTCAGACATTTCCCGCGACCATGCTTTTCTTGGAGCGTGCGATGGCGGGCGGCGCTCGCTTCGATCTCAGCGATGCGAACGCCGCCATTGTGGCGAGCATCTGCCGGAAGCTCGACGGCGTTCCGCTGGCGATTGAACTGGGAGCCGGACGCGTTGAGAGCTACGGTCTGCAGCAAACTGCCGCGCTTCTCGATCAGCGCTTGAACTTGCTGTGGCAGGGCCAGCGCGCCGCGCCGCCGCGCCAGAAGACCCTGCAGGCCACACTTGAGTGGAGTTACGGGCTGCTGTCGGAACTAGAACGCATGGTACTTCGCCGGCTCGGCGTGTTCGTCGGATATTTTACCATTGATGCGGCCCTTGCCGTCGTCACCAACGCGGCCGTCGGCCACGCGCTCGTCTTCGGCTCCATCGAAAGCCTGATCGCCAAGTCGATGGTCACGACCCATCCCGTCGGCACAACGGTGCATTACCGGCTCCTCGATACGACGCGCGCTTACATCCTCGAAATCAGCGCTGACGACGCCGAGCGCACCGATTTGGCCGAACGCCACGCGACGTATTACAGGCAATGGCTGGAACGGGTCGACCCGGGAGCGCCTGCGTGTTTGAAGCTGCGGGACGAATGCCGCTGCTGGCTACCCTCAACAATGTGCGCGCAGCGCTGGAGTGGAGCTTTGGCATCGACGGCAATTCCAGAATTGGGGTCGCGCTCGCCGCAGCCGCTGCACCCTTCTTCCTGGCGATGTCTCTGCTTACCGACTGTCACCGCTGGTCGAAGCGAGCGATTCAGTCTCTGGACGATTCCGCTCGCGGTGGGCACGAAGAAATGCATCTTCAGGCCGCGTTTGGCGTCTCGGTGAGTTTCATTGGCGGCAATGCCGAAGAGGCGCAAGGCGCCCTGAACAGAGGCCTTGCGATTGCCGAACAACGCGGCGACATGGTCACCCAAGTGCAGCTCTTGAACCGGCTGCACCTATTTCACATCCGGATTGGAGACTTCAACACTGCGCTGCGTTTGGCGAAGCGCGGCGTCGCCATTTCTGGAAGCATCACCGAGCCGACGGCTGCCGCGTTGGCGCATTCCATGCTGGGCATTTCACTCCAGCATGTCGGCGAGTTTCAGAATGCCCGGACGGAGCTTGAAGCAGCCCTGGGGTATTGGTCGGAGCGGCAACGAACCAGAACGGTCGATCTCTACTTCGATCACGACAATCGCACCGAGATAATGCTGGCAAGGACTCTCTGGCTGCTCGGTCATCCAGCCCAGGCTGTCGAACTTGCGCGTCAAAATGTCGAGGATGCCGCTCCTAAAGACCATCCAGTAATGCTGTCGTACGGGTTGCTCTCGGCCATCCATCTGCTTCTGTGGACCGGCGACCTCGATAGCGCCGAGGAGCACGTGAATTGGTTGATCTCTCACTGCGAACATCACTCGCTGTTGCCCTCCGCCGCGGCGGGGCGTGGCTACAGGGGAGAACTTGCAATCCGTCGAGGCGACGCACTTGCCGGAGTTGAAAGCTTGCGGAACTGTCTGGAGGAGTTTCAGGCGTTGAATTATCGGTCGCTCGCCACGCCGTTCAACCTGGCTCTTGCGCAAGGACTTGCCACGATCGGCCGATCTACCGAAGGTATCACGCTGATCGACGAGACAATCCAGCGCGTCGAAGCGAACGGAGATCTTGCGTACCTGCCGGAGGCATTGCGCGTGAAAGGCACCCTTCTCCTTTCGAAACCACAGCCTATGCGAGATGACGCAGAGCTTTGCCTGAAGCAGTCGCTCGAATTGAGCCATCGTCAGGGCAGCCGGGCATGGGAGCTACGCACCGCAACAGATCTGGCGAAGCTCTGGGCTGCGGATGGACAACTCCAGCGTGCCCGGTCGATCCTGCAGCCTGTCTTGGAGCAGTTCACAGAGGGCTCCGATACAACGGACGTACAGGCGGCCCAACACCTCGTGCTCAACTTCGGCCCCGCCGACCGAACGACCGGGGAGTTTTATTCAGGCTCATAGCGCCGCCGTTCCGCGCTTGAGCTGGCAAGCTGCGGAAGTCGGCGGATCGGAAAAGAATCCGAAAATCCGACAAGACGGGAAGGCCGTCACGGCGCAACAATTTCACCGTAGCAGCCGCAGGCGCCGTAAGTCCCCTTCGCACGCGCGCGACCTACCGACAATGCAAACCGCCCTTTGTGGGCACGGAGCCGGGCGATGACCCACACCCATGTGACAGCACCTACTCAATTCGTTGAAGCCAACGGGATTCGTTTCGCTTACCGACGATTCGGAACGGAGACCGGTACGCCCCTTGTCTTCATGCAGCATTTCCGGGGCGGGCTGGATCACTGGGACCCTGCTGTCACCGACGGACTGGCGGCAAATCGGCCCGTGATACTTTTCGATAACGCGGGCGTGGCCAGCTCAAGCGGAACAACGCCCGACACGATTGACGCCATGGCACGACATGCCGCGGACTTCCTCTGCGCACTTGGCCTGACAAAGGTGGACGTGCTGGGCTTCTCGCTCGGCGGGTACATCGCTCAGTCTTTGGCACTTCAATACGCTGACGTCGTCCGGCGCCTGTTGTTGGTCGGGACAGGCCCCCGTGGCGGGGAGCCCTCGCAGGACGCGGCAGTCCCGCGATATGCCGCGTCAACCGATCCACGGACAGGCGAAAGCTCGCTCGAAACCTTTCTGTACTTGTTCTTTTCACCTTCTGAACGCAGCCAAGCTGCAGGAACGGCATTCTGGAAACGTCGGCATCTTCGTAGCAAGGATATCGATCCACCAAGTTCAGCGCAGGCAATGACAGCCCAATTGGCAGCAACCAAGGATTGGCGGCTAATCAAAGGTGAGCGCTATGCGGAACTGACGCGCATTGGCCACCCGACACTCGTGGTGAACGGGGCCAATGACATCATGGTGCCTACGATCAACTCGTTCACGCTGTCGCAGCGCATGCCAAACGCCCAACTCATCCTATACCCGGATGCGGGCCATGGGTCGCAGTTTCAATATCCGGAGCTGTTCGTCTGCCACGCACGAATTTTCCTCGATCAATCACACCACATTAAACCCTGAAATTTACGATCTGCGGTGATCTTCCTCGTTCGTGAGAGACAATGGCTCCCTTTTCGCAGATCTCTGGGCCTTACCTGTGTTGTGACCTCCGTTGTTTTTATTTCTCAGCAGGAGCGGCTCAAGACCTTCCCGGTGGGCTGCGATGCGCAACACGAAGGCAAGGGCATCGAGGCGGTTGGGGAAGAAAATCGCATGCAGTGGAGGCCCACAATAAAAGAGGCCGCCAACTGAGGCGGCCCTGTCGCTCTTAGTGATCGAGCTTTTCGAAGATGATCACACCCGTCTTAGGATCGGCATGGAAGTCCATCTTCTTGCCGTTCTTGATGCCTTCGCCTTCCCATCGACCGTCATCGGCTTCAAGCTGGGTGACTTGCGTATAGCCCGACTTGAGAATTTGTTCGATCACTTGCTGGGCGGGCATCCAATCCGCCCCTGGCTGGTCTGCTTTGGCTAGGTTTATAGACGCCACTACTAAGGTACCGAGAAAAACTATTGATGCTAATTTGTTCATTGCTGACCTCCCTTCGCTGAAGGCCCAACTCGACTGCTTGGAGAGCGTTCCTAGGCGGCCGCAAAAGCCATCCCTGCAGCTAAAACGCTGGCTCACAATTTCTAACAACCACTTCGCATTGCTAACGGGCATGCCGCCGTCGCCGCAGCTACATGTCAATCCGGAAATCGGATCCATCACTGAATTCGAGCCACCTCCGATTTCGATTTTGGAACCCGAGCGCGAATGCGGGCATTCCTTATTCTTGGAATACGGGCCGCTGGGTGCACTGGAGTACCGCGATGAGCGCGTATGAATCCTTCGTTGTCGATCTCACCTCCAACTGTGCTGGGCCAAATAATATCGCCGGTGCTCGGCGCCTCGAGGAGCCGAATTGCCCCGTGAGGCCTGGGTACATCGGTATCTGGTCCGCGGCTCCCCGGATCCGTCTCAAACCAAAATCGGGAGGATTGGCGCCCAGGCAAGCGCGACGTGCCCTCGAACTGATGAGCAGCGATTTGTCCGGCCGGTTCGGTTTGCGGCAGGCAGCGAGCGCCTGCCGCCTTTCCGTTGGTCATTTCAGTTACGCCTTCAAACAGACCGTCGGCTGCTCACCACACCAATGGCTGCTGGCACGACGAATCGCACTCGCAACCGATCTGTTGCTCCATACCGACCAACCGCTGAGCGAGATCGCGCTGGTCACGGGCTTTGCGGATCAGAGTCATTTCACCCGCGTGTTCTCGCGACGAATGGGCGATAGCCCCGCCGCCTGGAGGCGCGCGCAATCGCAGTGATCCGGATTCGACACCGCAGCTAAACAAACTCCATTCCTTATTGCCTCTTCCACAACGCAGGCGAAACATGGCTCTCTCGATCAACGATACCAAGCGCGTCCGAACCGGCCCCTTCTGGGACATCATCGAGGGGCGCAGCCCCCTGTCACCAGTGGCCAGTCTGCTGGGATGGAAGCTACTCGCGCTTGATGTCGATCAGGGAACGATACGCGTTGAGTACACGGCCGCGCCGGAGTTCTTGAATGCCATTGGCACAATTCAAGGGGGCATCATCAGCGCGATGCTTGATGATGCCATGGGACCGGTGGCAACGGCATTTCTCGGAGGGCATCAGATGGCACCGACCTTGGAGCTGAAAACGAACTTCATGCGTCCAGCCAGGGTCGGCCTGTTCTTCGTCGACGCGCATGTGGTTCATCGAGGAAACAACGTCATGTTTCTCGGTGCTACCATGAAAGACAGTCAGAACAACTTGATTGCCAACGCGACTGCGACCGCGCGGATCTTCGACTGGCCAGGCTCCTCAAAGAGGGTTTGACTTTCTCCTGCCGATCGGCGGCTGATCGCGCGGTTTCCGGCAGCCTGCCCTATATTGCGAATAGCCAGACTGCGACGATAGTGCCGAGCGTCGCCAGACCGCTGATGGTCCAGCCGGTGGCGTAGGCCGTTTCGTCGTCGCCGGTCCCGCGCATGACCTCAAACCTGTCGATCGAAGTTCGCCAGTGATGCGACATGATCGCCTCCTGATCTCCCTCGCAAAGACAATCGCCGGCCGGGCCGGCGGTTCCATGCTCGGCGGGATCCAGTCATGCCGGATCGGTCCAGCCTCCGATCCCGCCGGTGCCGGCGGTCGCATCATCCCATCCCCAGGCCCGCATCCTTCAGCCGTCCGGCGAGCCAGCCGGCCAACGGCGGGTCGTTCACGCCGCCGACGTAAATGTCCGACACAACGCTCTTCCGGCCCAGCACCAGATAGACCCCGAGGCGATAGGCAAACCACAGATGCGGATCCGTCAGCGCCCGCAGCTTGTGCCGGTCATGCTCCGGCGGCTGATGGTTGACGGCCTTGCGGACTTCGATCGCGAGCAGGTTTTCCGGCACGGCGCGGCGGTGCACGACGATATCGGGGTAAACCGATTTTCCGATATCGTCGTCGGTCGAAACGATCGATCCCTTCGGCAACCGCAACCGCCGCTCGCCCAGCCGGTTGTAGTCGCAGTCGACGTCCCAGCCTGCAAATTGCCGTTCGAGGTGCACGGCCAGCCGGTGGGTCAGCGTGCGCTCGCCGAGATCTCTTTCCAATAAAACGGTCTCGCGCGCGTAGAATTCACCGAGCGCGCGGACCAGTCTGTCCAGTTCGGCCTGCATTGCGGCCAGCATGCGGTCTCCGCCAAGAACATCGCGCCACAGTTTCGGCGCGTGCCGTATTCCCTACATCAGCACTTCGATCAACCGCGGTCCCTTGTCGGCGACGCCTTCCGCCAGCGCCTTGACGAAATCGTCGACGTTGTCGACCGAACGCGCCGGCACGCCCATGCCCTTGGCGAGCGCGACAAAGTCGATGGTCGGACGATCGAGTTTCAGCATATCCTGGGCCCGCTTGCCGGGCTCGCCGGCGCCGACGCCGTCGAACTCGCCGCGCAGGATCTGGTAGATGCGGTTGGCGAACACGATGGTCAGCACGTTGAGACCTTCGCGCGCCTGCGTCCACAGGGACTGGATGGTGTACATCGCGCTGCCATCGCCGACCATGCAGATCACCTTGCGATCCGGGCAGGCCACCGCGGCACCGGTCGCGACCGGGGTGGAAAAGCCGATCGAGCCGCCCATGTTCTGCAGCCAATCGTGCGGCGCGGCGGCCGCGGTCGGTGGAAAGAATCCGCGGCCCGTGGTGATCAATTCATCGACGATGATGGCGTTTTCCGGGATCGCCATCGCAATCGCCTGGGCGATCGAGGCATGGGTCAGCGCGCCGGTCGGCTTTGCAAGCTCCACCAGCTTTTGCGGCTTGACGTCTGACGGCTTGGCGCCGACCGCAGATGCCAATGCTTCCAGCGCCGCGACCGAATTTTCACCCCATGACGTCATGCGGTGAACCTCGCAGCCCTCCGGCTTGAGCATGCTCGGCTTGTTCGGATAGGCGAAGAACGCCACGGGATCGTTGGCTTCGACCAGGATGATATGCTTGAAATTCTTCAGGATCGGCAGCGCCTGTTCGATCACATACGGAATCCGGTCGATCGAGAACCGACCCCGTCCCCGCGCCATCCGCGGGTGATAGGTCTGGCCCATCACCTTGCAACCGGTCTTGCCGGCGATCTGCTCGGCCAGCGCCAACGCCTCCGCGGTCAACGCGCTGCCGGTCATCAACACCAGGGTGTGGGCAGGATCGTTGCGCAATATCTTGGCTGCGCCATCGACGGCTTGCGAGGAATAGCTGACGCGCTGGCTTTCCGCCGGCACCTCGGCGATGCCGTCGGCCTCATTCCATGCGGTGTCGGCGGGCAGGATCAGGGTGGCGATCTGCGGCGGCGAGCTTTTCGCGGCGGCGATCGCCGCAGCCCCGTCGGTAGCCACGGATTTGGCGTCCGGCGAGGTGCGCACCCAGGCCGACATCGGCCGCGCCAGTCCCTCGATATCGGAGGTCAGCGGCGCATTGTAATCGATGTGATAGACCGCATGCTGGCCGACAATGTTAACGATGCCGGAATGCGCCTTCTTGGCATTGTGCAGGTTAGCCAGGCCGTTGGCGAGGCCGGGACCGAGATGCAGCAGCGTCGATGCCGGCGTGCCCTTCATGCGGAAATAACCATCGGCGGCGCCGGTTACCACACCCTCGAACAGGCCGAGCACGCAGCGCATGCCCTCGAACTCGATCCAGTGCGGCAACAAAGTGCATCTCCGAGGTGCCCGGGTTGGCAAAGCAGACGTCGACGCCGCCAGCCACCAGGGTCCGCACCAGACTTTCCGCACCGTTCATCATCTCACTCCCGTTCGCGTTATCTTTAGGTCGCTCAAGATCAATCATTCCTGACGCGTTTCGTCAAAGGGGTCGCGTGGCATTGCTGCCACGCCCAAGACCAATAGCGGGTTGCGCCGAGGCCTACCGCGCTGCATGAGGGCGGCAGCGGCTTGGATAACAAAAAACCGAGAAACAAAAGACAAACCGTCCCTTTAACCGCAGCACCCGAAAATCGCCGCGCTCACGCAGCGGTGGCTTGCGAAACCGCGCCAATTATGGCCTGTTTCGCTGCAATATCGCATTTTTTAAGAGGAAGCATATGACACGCGCTTTTGCCTCTCTGATTGTAGCGGCGGCCTTGCTGGCCGGCGCCGGCCATGCCCAGGCCCAAGGTTTCGGTTTCATGGGCGGTGGCTCTGGTTTCTTTGGCGGCGGCTCCGGCCCGATCCCGCGATCGGTCGTATATTTTGCCAGCAATTATTCTCCCGGCACCATCGTGATCAGCACCGGTGAACGGCGGCTCTACCTCGTGCTGCCGAACGGCCAGGCGCTTCGCTACGGTATCGGCGTCGGCCGCGACGGCTTTCGCTGGGGCGGCGTCCACCGCATCTCCGCCAAGAAGGAGTGGCCGGGCTGGACCCCGCCCGCGCAGATGCGCGCCCGGCGGCCCGACCTGCCGCGCCACATGGTTGGCGGCATCGACAATCCACTCGGCGCCCGCGCCATGTATCTGGGGTCGACGCTCTACCGCATTCACGGCTCGAACGAGCCGGACACGATCGGCCAGGCGGTCTCCTCCGGTTGCTTTCGCATGACCAATGAGGACGTCACCGACCTCTATGATCGCGTCCGCGTCGGCGCCACGGTGGTAGTGAGAAACTAGCGGCACCACCGAGCGGGCGGACCTTGAGTCAGCCTGACGGCAGGCCTGCTGGATCATGCCTTGCGCTGGCGCACCGATTGCGGCAGCGTTGGGGCAATGACGACGTCCCGACGGCTTTCGCGTATCTCCCGGACCCTCGCGGTCGCCCTGGCCGGCATCGCGTTCGACGGCCTTGTCTGGGCGCCGCCGGCCTCTGCCGAGATTGCCGCCATCGCCTCGCGCCAACGCGCTGAAAAGAAGAGCTTCACGGACAGCGAAATCATCGAAGGGTTCTTCAAGACCGCATTCGGCGCCGAATATCATCTGGCCGGGCGGGTCGACCGGATCAGGAAATATGAGGTGCCGGTGCGGGTGTTCGCCGATGGCATCGGCCGTCCGGAACGCAAGGCGCAACTCGCCAGGATCGTTGCCGATATCGCGCGACGCGTTCAGCACCTCGACATCGCGATGGCCCCGAATAGCGAGGCCGCCAATGTCGTCGTCAACCTGGTGCGCGACCGCGACCTGTCCCGCACCATCACCACCTTCTATGGCAGCGAACGGGCGCGCGAGATCCGCGCCTCGCTCGATCCGCAATGCCTGTCCGGATTCCGCAAGAACGACCGGTTCGAGATCGAGCATTCCGATGTGATCCTCACCCTCGACAGCGGCGACTTCACTTTCCTCGACTGCGCCTATGAAGAACTGCTGCAGTCGCTGGGACCGATCAACGACACCAGCTCGGTGCCGTGGACCATGTTCAACGACAATGTGTCGATGGGATTCTTCGACGTCTACGATCAATACATCCTCAACCTACTGTACGATCCGCGCATCAAGGCCGGCATGACCGTGCAGGAGGTCAGGGCCGTGCTGCCCGAGGTGATGTCCGATGTGCGAGCCTGGGTGGCCAAGGTCAACGACCTGCCGCAGTGAGGGGCCTCCGTTATCGGGCCCGCGCGATCTCCAGAGTTCGTCATTGCGAGCGCAAGCGAAGCAATCCTGGGCAACAAGGAAGAACTGGGTTGCTTCGTCGCAAGAGCTCCTCGCAATGACGGGCGAAACGCAGGCGCTGAATCCAACTCGTCATTCCGGGATGCGCTTCTTGGCGCAGGCCCGGAATCCATACGCCCTGTGGCAATGTTTGGAGATGAACGCAAACAAAGGGGTTATGGATTCCGGGCTCGCGAGTTTCACTCGCGCCCCGGAATGACGACGCCAGACATGCCTTCGCAATCTCGCGACACATTGCGCCCGAGTTGTGCATAACGTTCGCCCTAAAAGATAAAGAGGGCGCAAGGAGAGCCGGGTGTCCGATGCACCCGCGGCCCGTGTGCAAAAGGTAGGTAGCACACGGTAGTCACCACAGGTTCACCGGTTCAGTCCGGCTCTCCCTGCGCAATGGTTTGAACGGCTTATGCCGCGCTCTTGTGTGCGGAAAATCTGTCAGAATGTGCGAACGGGCGGTTCTGACCAACCGCCCGTCGCTGGATCTGAGCCCGATCGTGCTCAAAGGCCCGAGAGCCTGTCGGGGAGCGAGGGACAGATCCGGTGTCTTCCTTAACCCGAACAGTTGCATGGGCTTCGAGCCCGAACCGAGCAAGGAAGGGAATGGATGATGGCACAAATCGGATCGGTTGTCGTCGGTATCGATGTGGCCAAGGACAAGGTGGATGCGTGCATTCGCTCGTTGTCTCAGCGGCAGACCTTCCTCAGTGATGCGCAGGGGCGGCGCAAGCTGATTGCCTGGCTTCGCAAGCACCAGATTGGCAAGGCGGCCATGGAGGCTTCCGGCGGCTACGAGCAAGGCTGGGCCAAGGCGCTGGGCGAAGCCGGCATCGAGGTCCGAATCGACGATCCCAAGCGGGTGCGTAACTTCGCCCGATCGGCCGGAAGGCTTGCCAAGAACGATACGATCGATGCGGAGATGATCGCCTGGTTCGCCGAGACCTTTACGGATGCGCCGAACCAGGCCTTCGATGCGGCACGTGAGAAGCTGGGGCAGATCGTGAAGGCGCGCCAGAACCTGCTCGACCTGCAGACCAGCCTGCAAAACAGGAGTGAGCATTCCACACCGGAAGTCGTACAGAAAATGCAGGCGCGTTTGCTAAGGAACATCGCCCGCGAGGTTGCCAAGCTCGAAGCCGGGATCGCAGCCATAATCAAGGCGACACCGCATCTTGCCGAACTCGCCGAGATCATCGAGAGCGTGCCGGGGCTTGGCAAGGTCTCTTCCGCCGGCCTGATCGCGGCGATGCCGGAGCTCGGTCAGGTCAGCAACAAAATCGCCGCGGCCCTGTTGGGGGTCGCTCCCTACGATGACGATAGCGGCCAACGGCGGGGCGACCGTCACATCAAGGGCGGACGCCGCAAGGTCCGCAATCTCTTCTACATGGCCTGTCTTGGGGCCGCGACCCGGCATAACCCCGTGATCAAGGCCTTCTATGATCGCCTGATCAACAAAGGGAAGAAGCCGAAGGTCGCGCTCACCGCCTGCATGCGCAAGCTCATCGGTATCCTCAACATCCTGATCGCGCGGCGCCAGAAATGGGATGCCAGTCACTCCAAACTGAGCGACCCCGCTCGGCTCCCGCCGAGCGCATGCACAGCCTAAAGACCTGGGACCGGACGGGGTCAAGGCCGCCAGCCGCCGCCGGCGGTGGCGCGCAGCGCCAGCCTTGAGCATGGCCGATCCCTGGTCTACTTCAAAGTTGCTCCCCGGCGACGAATTCGTCTTGTCACCGTCATCGGCGGATTAAGGTGTGTCGGACTCGGTCGAGCCGACATCGCCTCCGCCGATTTAGCACCAGCAACGGGTGCCAGGACCACACGGTTTTGCCGTACGCGAGCCGCCTCAACCAATCCGCGATCGGCCATGTGCTGCCGACCGCATTTCAGCAAAAGCGTTTTCAGCGCCGTTCGTCTGCACGCCGGTTGATTGCTCACAGGCATTCGCTCAATCGAAGGCCTGCCCTGCGATTCACCATGCGCGACGACGCTGCCGCGTCCACCGCATCCCATCTCAACGTTCGTGACGATGGCCAACGCCCCTTGTGGGACAGGACGGTGGGAGATAGGCCGGTGATTTGGGTCAGAAGAAAAGAGGAAATATTTCTTGAAGCAGGGCTGGACACGCTTCGCCTCGCAGGCAAATCAGCCGGCGCGCGTTCCGAAGGTTGGTTCTGATGAGCCCTGAAAGATCGGCAGGCCCGGCGCAGATGCGTCGGGCTTGCTGACTATCAAAATGCACTTGAGCGCGAGGCGACGCGTTTCGCCGGATCAGCCTGGCGATGCGTGCCGCTTCGTCGTCATCGGACCAGCTTCATGGCATAATCTCTTCCGAGACCGACGGACTCATAGTGTCGGCAGGCTTGTTCAAGCTTGGTGAATGAATCTTCGTAACCCAGTGCCACACCATAGGGGTCGACATAGGTGTAGCCCCCGGTGACATGAAACAGCGTCACCATCTCATCGACACCTTCGGGAACGACGAGCGTGTGCGTCTCACCGGGCGGCTCGAACGCGTAATCTCCCGCGGATGCGACCCAATCATGCTCAAGGTAGTGCCACTTGCCGCGTAGCGTGAACGCGTGAACGGGTCCGCTGTGGCGGTGCCGGGAGACCAGACCCGAGGAACGCACCCGCACAAGGTTGATGAAATAACCCTGGCTGACATTCAGTATCAGCGGCCTGAAGAAAAAGTTCTCCGACTGCGGCACCCAAAGCCGCTCGTCTCCATCAAGGTCGAGCACCGAAGGGATGAGGGCATCCGACATCATGCCGATCGGCTGGGGCAGTTGGTAGGCGATTCTGCTGTGATCGATCGAGCGGTTTGCGGGCTGCTGCGCCGATCGCGGCGTACGTTCTGCTGTCTGTGTATCCATGATGTTTCGCTCCGGTTAATTAAGCCTGCTTGTCAACTGCACCGTCAGCGTGTGCTCAGAATAGACAGCAAGCAGGATCTGGAACATGCGAGACCTTGCGCCAACGCCCGCACCTGATTCAGTGACCCCACCTAGGTAGTAAGCTGGCTTTTCCGTGTGAATTCGCTCTTCCTGAGCATCCGATGTGAATTTTCGCACAATGTCCGACCGGGAGAACGCGAGGCCGTTGGCTGCCCCCGGGCGTGCGCGCCACGCGCTCCGCTGCCGTCCGTCGGTTTGCGGTTGAGCATGCCGCCGTTGCGCGCCGGCGCCGGAAGATGAACTTGATCTCCAACTGGAGGATCGTCGCAAGCGGCAGTTGTTGCCGACCGCAGCCGAAAGCGCACCGCCACGGCCAATGTCTCGGTTGGATCAAAATACGAAATACGCCGGGAGAGCAAAAAGCTTCCGCTTTCGTCCCTATGAACGGACATCACGCAATCTGAACGACATGTCGGGAATGTGCCAAAACCGGTAGTCGCCGCTTCATTCGATCACCTGCGGGGCGGCGGGTTTCGCAAAATCTCTAGCTCGACGTGGAATGATTCTCCGGCGCCGGCGTTTGTCTTATCGACGCACCCGCGTCCTCAAAAAGAATCTTCAGGAGTAGAGCTGCAATGTCCAAGACATTTGCCGCAGTAGCGGCTTTGACTTTTATTCTCGCCTCATCGGCCGCATCGGCACAGATGCTGAAGACGGCTAATACACCGAAGGGCAAAACGTTTGTCGATACCAAGGGTATGACGCTTTATACCTTCGACAAGGATGCCGACGGCAAGTCGATGTGTAACGGCCCCTGTGCGCAGAACTGGCCGCCGCTGATGGCAGCTGACGATGCCAAGCCGACCGCCGACATGACAATCGTCGTCCGTGACGACGGCAAGAAGATGTGGGCCTATAAGGGTAAGCCACTCTACACTTTCAAAAAGGATACTGCGCCAGGCGAGGCCAACGGCGACGGTTTCCTCAATGGCGCATGGCATATGGTAAAGCCATGATCCGCTGAGAGGGTTTCTCTCACCGCTCACGCCGCGTCGGGCGGCCCTGAAGTGCCGATCTTGCCGGACGCCACGGTACTTGCCGCCGGAGCACATGATTAGGCTGACGGAGATCCGGGAAATCGGCCCTTACGTTTGGGTGCATCCGGACGATGATCGATCAGCCTCGGCTCACGCTCAGTTTACCGCTAATGCTCTTCGATTGCCGAAATAACCCTAGTGCAAAAGTGTTCCATCCTTGGGAGCGAGATCGTCCGAAGGAAGGAAGCATGATGCGGAAAACGATTATAGCCTTGTTCGCACTAGCGGCTGTCGGCCTGGTTCAGCCAACCGTGGCGTCCGCTCGCGGCGGTGGTGGCGGCGGCCACGGAGGCGGCGGCGGTGGTCACGGAGGCGGCTTTGGCGGCGGCGGTTTCCACGGCGGTGGCGGAGCTGGCTTCCACGGTGGTAGCTTTGGCGGAGGTGGCTTTCGCGGCGGTGGCTTCCATGGAGGCTTCGCTGGCGGTGGCTTCCACGGTGGAAGATTTCACGGTGGAGGATTTCACGGCAGATTTCACAGACGTGCGTTTGTAGGGTTTGGCTTTGGGCCCTACTACGACGGATACTATCCCTACGCCTACGACGATTCCTACTATGGCGATGGCGGCTGCTACGTGGTGCGGCGGCGCGTGCATACCCGGCATGGCTGGCGTATCCGACCTGTCCAGGTGTGCGGCTGATTCCAGTCTTCAACGCTTGGAAGAAGATGATCTGATCCTGGTGCATAAAGTTGAGGACCGGGTCGCCCCGGAAGTTTCACGTGGTCTCGGTGTATTCCGCACCGAGGCCGTCTTTTGACGCCCCGCTGGTACGCCGGCCGCGCGGCGAGTGAGAAATTGCACCCGACCCGCCTCAGATGCAGATTAAGCGCGATATCGCAGATAGGTCCAAAAACCGGAAGAGCGCGCGGGCGATCAGACGGTGATCGATCCGCAGCGCTCTGCCGCTCGCGTATTGAAGCCCCGGCTAGTTGGCGTTGGCCACGCCGTCCCGATCAGCCGCAGGCGCGATCTTGCCGAACAGGCCGTTGGTCTGATTGTTCGGGCCAGCGGTGAAATAGAGTGTGTCACCGTCGGAGTGCAGGAAGGTTCCGAACATCAGCGCCCATAGGCCGTCGATCGAGATCGGTTGGCGTTGCTGGTTGCGCAATTCGCGCTCGAAGCCGCCGCGGTTGTCGAACGCGTTGATCCACCCCGCAAATTCGCCGGCATTGCCGAAATTGCCGATCAGGATGTCGCCGCTGAACCGGCCGAAGCCGAGGGGTGCGCGGGTGATGCCCCAAGGCGCGTTGAGGACGCCGCGGGAAGCGAAGCGCCGCAGCAGCTTGCCGTCGGTGCTGAATACGTCGACGAAGCCCTCACCCGCGCCGGCGACGATGTCGTCCTTCTTGGCGTTCTGCCGTGCGTAGGTCACGAACAAATCGCCATCGACATTGGTGATGCCGAACGGCGCGAAGCCCGCAGGTATCTGTGGATCGGTAAAGGCGCCGTCGAGCGTCGTCAGCTTGAAATTCACGTCATAGGCTTCGACGGTGCCGGCACGGAAGTTGGTGGCAAACAGGAAGTTGCCGTTGACGTTGGTGCCGAATGCAAGCCCCTTATAGACCGCGCCGTTCTTGCCGCCATTGGAGTTGTCGACAACGATGACGGCATTGGTCGGGTTGACCGCCGGATTCCAGCCGGCAATGGTGCCGTTCTCGGTATCCCAGATGAAGATGGCTCCGGATTTGGTGTTGGGGATCAGGAACTGGTTGCCCGAATTTGGATTCCACACCATGCCGGTGGGTGTCGCGGGCGGGGTCGTGGCGGGCGGCACGGGAATCTTCACCACCAGCTGCTGGGTGGTTCCATTGCCGTCGTAGAGCGTCGATAAGCCGGCGTTGTTGTCGGAAACCCAAAGCGGGCTGTTGGGCGCATTGGCGACGCCCCAAGAGTTCTTCAGATTGGAATCCGTCGTCCTAGCTTGGCCAAGGACATTCGAGACGAGATTGGTTTGGACGTAAGTTCCTTGGTCGTCGGCGAGAACACCAGTCGTGCCGAGCAGCAGCAATCCGGCCACGGTCAATGCCATGTCTCTCATCATCAGTTCCTCCTGTTCACTCAAGATTTTCGGAATTTTGAACAACGATCGCGGTGGTACTCTTTGAATGTAACAACCGCGTTGGAGATAACAGCTTCGTGATCGTCGGGTCGTCTTTTGTGATCACCTGGGAAGATGCCAACGCCGTTCCTTGCAACGAGGCTGCCTGTAGGTTCTTCGCTTGCTTGATGAGCGCGAAGACTGCCGTCTGGGTGTCCTTATTGGACGAGTCCCTTCGGCGTGGCGGACGGGGCTGTGCCTCATCTTGAAGTGATCAGGCGCATTTTGACCGGCTTGCCCGATTTTCATCTCGAAGTCGTGGAGTCAGCCGCGAACGGCGAGCTCGATTTCGTCCGCTGGATCGCGAATGAAGTTGGGGCCGAAGGGTTCATTCGAGTGTACAGGCGTCGACCGGTTGCACTCGCGCCGCACCGCCTCGATCAGGGCGCGGCATGTCGGCTTGGGGTCAATCGCGTCGGTTTGACCTTGCGCCGTCCACTTCCGATCGACCCCCAACTTCAGACATGCCGCTGCACTGAACTAAAGTGACGCGACGTGCCAGAGGCGGAAGTCAAGCTCGAACGCCAACTTCGCGGAGAGCTCATCTCGATCACGGCGAAGCCGTCCTGCAGTTCGAACTCGGCGCTCGCGCCAGCCCGACTGCGCGCGGACGCCGCTGGAGAGAGGAATTCATGCCGACAAAACCTATGTTGTCCTCGTGAGCAGGCGGACTGTTGCGGGGTGTCACAAATCCATTAATAGTCCGGCCCAAACTCATGGACACTGGATGTCACAACCAGAAGCACGAGGGGGGAAATAATGCTCAGAATCGCCAGGCTTGCCACTACATGCCTCACATCCGCATCGCTGGTGGCGCTCGCCGTCGTCATCACGAACACGCACGCCGTGGCCGGCGAGAACAAAGGCGTCCTGCACACCCACTATGACGGCGTGACGAACGACCTGCTGACGGCCGGGCTTGGCAAATCGGGACTAGGCTCTGCGACACCACCGGGCTTCGCAGATCCGCTCAATCCCACAGCCGAGGAATTGCGCCGGTTCGCGATCTACAACAATTACCGTGCTCTGGTCGATCCGACGCCGGGCGGCGGATACGGCACGCTTTATGGGCCGAACGTTAAAGCAGACGGCACCGTGACGACGAACGAGGGCCTGATCGCAGGCGATGAATACATCGCATTCGAGAAGGGCGAGGGCGGGCGCGCTCGCGTGACCATGATGGTGCAGGTGCCCGATAGCTTCTCGTCCACAGCAAGCTGCATCATCGCGGCGCCTTCGTCCGGCTCGCGCGGCGTCTACGGCGCGATCGCGACCGCCGGCGAATGGGGCCTCAAGCACGGCTGCGTGGTCGCTTACACCGACAAGGGCTCCGGCACCGGCGCGGATGACCTACAGAATAACACCGTAAACCTGATCCGCGGCGAGCGCGCCGATGCGGTGCAAGCGGGCGATAACTCGAACTTCAGGGCGCCGATCTCGAACCGCGAACGCGCGGCATTCAATGCCGCGACGCCCAATCGATTTGCCTTCAAACACGCCCACTCGCAGCTAAATTCCGAAAAAGACTGGGGCAAAAATGTGCTGCGCTCGATCAAGTTCGCGTTCAAGGTGGTGAACGAGAAGTTCGCCCGCCACGGCGTCGAGATCAACAAGCGCAACACCATCGTGATCGCCTCCAGCGTGTCGAACGGCGGCGGCGCGTCGGTGCGCGCCGTGGAGCAGGACGACGACCACCTGATCGATGGGCTTGCGGTCGGCGAGCCGAACGTCAATCCGAAATTCACTGCGAAGTTCACGATTCAGCAGGGCGGCGGTCAGCCGTTCGCCGCGCACAGCCGGCCGCTGATCGATTACACCACCCTCATCAACGTCTTTCAGGGCTGCGCCAGCGCCGCGCCGGCCAATGCCGCCGCACCCCTCAATCTTGCGGCAAGCGCAACGCGCTGCACCAGCCTCCATGCGAAAGGGCTGCTCTCGTCGACGACAACAAACGATCAGGCCACCGAGGCGCAGGCGATCATCAACAAATTCGGCATCCAGCCGGAGCAGAACGTGGTGCAGCCGGGCTACTGGTTCGCTTTCGTGCATCAGGCGATCTCCGTGACCTATGCCAACGCCTACGGCGGGTTCAGTGTGCTCGACAATCTCTGCAACTACAGTTTCGGCGCAACAAATGCGTCGGGTATCCCAGGTCCCCTGGCGGCGGCTAATGAGGCGCAGATTTTCGGCAGCAGCAACGGCATTCCACCGACCAGCGGCATCAACCTGATCAACAACGTCGCGCCGGGCGGCCCCATGGAAGACCGCCTCTCGACACCGGACCAAGACCTCGATGGCGCGCTCTGCCTGCGCTCGCTGGCGCTCGGCCGCGACGCCGTCACCGGTGCTCCGCTGGATCGTACGGCGGCGAGACAGGCGCGGCGCATCGAGGAGGGCGTTGAAGACATCATTGCGTCAGGCAATTTGCATCGGATACCCTCGATCATTGTCACCGGCCGGAATGACGGCATTCTGCCGTTGAATTTCACATCGCGCGCCTATTTCGGGCTGAACAACCTCGTCGAGGGGTCGCTGAGCCCGCTACACTATTATGAGGTGACCAACGCTCAGCACCTCGACAGCTTCAATCAATTCCCCGGCTACAACGCCCTGCTCATTCCGCTGCATCGCTACTTCATTCAGGCGATGGATCTGATGTACGATCATCTGCGGCACGGACGATCGCTGCCGCCGAGTCAGGTCGTGCACACAACGCCGCGCGGCGTGGGTGCGCCGCCGATCACGGCCGGCAACGTGCCGCCGATCGCCGGCGCGCCACCACCGGGTGCACAGATCACCTTCACGGCCGGACAGGTGAAGATTCCGGATTGACGGGATCCCGCTGGCGTCCAGGGCGAGCCGCGCCGCTTGGGTGCCGACTCGCCCCGGTCACGGCGGCGCTGGCCTACACGCACCTGAGGCTGACGTCCGCAATGGGTCCAATCGCGTCGGTTTGACCTTGCGCCGTCCACTTCCGATCGACCCCCAACTTCAGACATGCCGCTGCACTGAACTAAAGTGACGCGACGTGCCACAAGCGGTCATCTCCGTCGCAACAAACAAAGAAGCCGCCGACTGAGGCGGCCTCTTCAACTAGCCAATACCGAAAAGGTAGGCGAGCCCGACACGTAGAAAGACATACGTCCAGCCAGCAAGGATAAAAACCAATACAGCGACCTCAACCCAGTATTCCTTGGACTTGGGGGCGTTAGGCGACCGCGAAGCACTCTCGCCAATTGCTGTCACTCTACCGCCTAACAGCAGCCGGAGACGGTTGAGCCCGAAAGCGAAGCCCCACCCAAAAAAACGCAGGCCAATCAACACGCATATGATCTGAGAAGCGCTCATAACCGATTAAATCGTAATTGCCGAAACCGGGCAACTGTCAAAATCGAATTAGCTCGACATCGGGCGACCGCGATTGAGCGTCACTTCTTTTGCATTGGATCGCTTCGGCGTGAACAGCTTGCCCACATTGGCCATGTACTATCCTGAGCCATCGCAGTCGATGGCTCTGCGCGAACCGCGCCGATCACAGTGCCCGACCTATGCCGCCGATTATTTTGCAGTAAAGAGCCGAAGGCGGGGATCCCCACTCCCCACATGATCGCGCGCGTACTCTTTGCGAGCTGGGCTTCACGTCGGACGCTGTGGTGCCCTGGGGCCCCGATGTCGTGCTGTAGGGAGAGACGCGGAAACAGGAGCCGCACATTGTCATGACTGATCGCTCTGTGCTCGCCGACCGTCACGATAGGCATCCAGCTTGGCGGTGAGCGGCTCAAAGGCAGCGCCAAGGTATTTTCCCGCATAGTTGGCTACCCCGTCGGCCCGCAGGGTATCGAGTGCATCTCGTCCACGAGCGCGTCGCCGATGCCTATGGGAGCGACCATACGCCCCGGTTGTCGTCCCTTGTCCGGATGGCCCATTTGCTGCAGCATGCGTGGCATCTTGCAGACACTAAAGAGGCCCGCTGTCCCTCCATTCCGAGTCATTCACCCGGAATCATGCGGCAAAAAGAAAAGGCGCCGCCAACGAGCGGACGTAACCTTGCAATACCCGGGAGGAGAATGCGTGAAGCTGAAAGTCGTTCGGTACGCCTTGTTTACACTTCTGGCTGGCTTTTCCGTGGCCGGCCAGGCCCAGGCCCAATCATGGCCGCAGAAGCCGGTCACCTTCATCGTGCCGTTCGCGGCCGGCGGCGGCACTGATGCCTTTGCCCGCCCGCTCGCAACCCAACTCGACACACAGTTGGGAAAGCGCGTGCTGATCGAAAACCGCGCGGGCGCAGGCGGTACGGTGGGCGCATCGCTGGCGTCCAAGGCCGCTCCGGATGGCTACACGTTTTTCATGGGCGCGGCGCATCACACCATTGCGCCATCGCTCTATCCCAACCTCGACTACGACATCGAGAAGGATTTTGTCGCGGTGGCCCTGATCGCGCGGCCGCCGCAGGTGGTCGTCGTCAATCCCGACAAAGTCGCAGCCAAGACACTCGCAGAGTTCATCGACTACGCCCGCGCCAACCCGGGCAAATTGAACTACGGCTCCGCCGGGGCCGGCACCACGCATCATCTCGCGGGCGAGCTGTTCAAGATCCTGACCAAGACAAACATCCAGCACGTCCCCTATCGCGGGGCCGGGCCCGCGATGCAGGATCTCATCGCCGGCCACGTGCCAATCGTGTTCGACGGGCTCGGCTCGTCGGCAGCGCCGATCAGGGCCGGGCAGTTGCGCGCCCTCGCGATCGCCGCGCCAAAGCGGGTGGCGGCGTTCCCCGATCTTCCCACTGCCGCGGAAGCAGGCTTGCCTGGTTATGAAGTGTCGACCTGGTACGGCCTGTTCGCGCTGAAGAACACGCCGCCGGAGATCGTCGAACGCATGACCAAAGAATTGCGGACGGCCTTGCAGACAGCCGCTGTCAAAGGTGCCTGGGAGCGCAACGGCTCCGACGTCCCCAACGTGACGGGCCCTGCGTTCGCCACCATGGTGTCCGCAGAAGTCACGCGCTGGCGGAAGGTCGTGAAAGAGGCAGGTGTGAAGCTGGACTAACCTGCGCTGAACAGCTCGCGAAGGCAGGAACATCGCAGGGTCGGACACGCCGCTGCGACTCTGCCTTATATCGTTGTGATCGGACCGGCAGCGCTGAACGAGCGGCGATGGGTGAGGCGCACTAGGAGTCACTATCTGCAAGGGCTCGAATGACGCCACCGGACATTCGCGCGCAGTAAGACTATGGTAACTGTCATCAGCAGCCAAAGTGACTACGGATCTAGGGAGGAAATTATGCGAGGAACAATTTTGCTTGCCACTTTGTCGGCGCTTGCAACGCCGGTCTGCGCAATTGCTCAAGAGCATCACGCAACCGTCCAGCCCGATGCTTTGAAATGGTCTGCCCCGGCTGTCTACGCACCTGGCGCTCAGCTCGCCGTTATCAAGGGTGACCCAACAAAGGAGGGTCTGTACGTAGTTCGTCTGAAGGTGCCGGCCGGATTCAAAATCGCGGCCCATACTCATCCCAATGATGAAAACGTAACCGTCCTTTCAGGGAGCTTCAACATCGGTACGGGAGACAAAGTTGATCAGGAGAAAGGTATGTTGGTAAAAGCCGGTGGCTATTCGTATGTTGCGAAAGGTATGGCCCATTACGCATGGTTCACCGAAGATACCGTCCTTCAGCTGCATGGCATGGGACCACAGGGGGTAACCTACATTAATCCCGCTGACGATCCGCGAAAGAAGTAGCGAGCGTAGAAAAACACTCCACGGCGGCGTCCGTCGTGGAGTGTTTTTCATTCAACCATTAGACCGCTTTGGGTCATTCGCGTCGATTTGACCTTGCGCCGTCCACTTCCGGTCGACCCCCAGCTTCAGACATGCCGCTGCACCGAACTAAGTGACGCGATGTGGCAGTTCCAGACATTATTGGTGAGTGAATTCCAGGTTAAGCTATCAGAACTTACAACCTGTGGCTGGTGTCGCCTTTAGGTCAAACGCCCAAGTGGCTGCGATCTTTCATCACTTCCGTTTCGACCTGAAGAGCGGACATCGTCAGGTCTGCGCGTGCGGTCGGAAATGCGTCATAGCCGGAAGTCGCCGAGTGCCCGCGTCCACGGACGCGGACCAGTCGACGTCGATACCGGAATCGATCCCTTATGGCTACGCGAACTGGACTGACGGGCCGATGCGATGCGCGTCGGCCGGCAGTGCACTGCGCTCGATCCGGTCGGCAACCTGACGGCTGTCGTTGCTTAGCCTGCCGGCGAGCTCTGTGAGGGATGTTTCCGCTGGTTGCGCCTGAGGCGCCGGCCCGAGATTATCGATGCCGGTCGCTACCACCGAGACGCGGACGCTCCCCTCGAGATTGTCATCGAACGATGCGCCAATGATGATGTTGGCGTCCGGGTCGGCCTCTTCGCGAATGCGGCTGGCAGCTTCGTCGACCTCGAATAACATCAGGTCCTTGCCGCCGGTGATGGAGATGATGAGGCCACTGGCGCGCTTGATCGAAGGGTCCTCGATCAATGGATTGGAAATCGCGGCCACGGCGGCGGTGAGCACGCGGTTTGCGCCGGAAGCCTCTCCCCTGCCCATCATGGCCTTGCCCTTCTCCCGCATGACGGCGAGAACGTCGGCAAAATCGAGATTGATCAGACCTTCCTTGACGATGAGGTCGCTGATGCAGGCCACGCCCGAATAAAGCACCTGATCGGCCAAGGCGAAGGCATTGGCGAATGTGGTCTTCTCGTTGGCTACCCGGAACAGGTTCTGGTTCGGGATGATCAGCAGGGTGTCCACCGCCTTCAGCAGTTCCGCGACGCCGGCCTCGGCAAAGCGCATACGGCGCTGCCCCTCGAAGTGGAATGGCTTGGTGACGACACCGATGGTGAGAATACCAAGTTCGCGCGCGGTCCTGGCGACAATGGGTGCTGCCCCGGTGCCGGTACCGCCGCCCATGCCGGCCGTCACAAACACCATATGTGCGCCGGTCAATGAAGCGCGGATCTCGTCGATTACCTCTTCGGCCGCGGCACGCCCTACTTCGGGCCACGAGCCGGCGCCAAGCCCTTTGGTCACCCGTGCGCCCATCTGGATGACACGCTTGGCTTTCGACGTCGTAAGGGCCTGCGCATCGGTATTGGCGACGATGAAGTCGACGCCTTGCAGCCCGGCCGCGATCATGTTGTTGACTGCATTGCCTCCGGCGCCGCCGACCCCGAACACGGTAATGCGCGCCTTCATCTCGCGAATATCGGTCATGTTGGTCATTCTTGCCTCACGATGGCTCCGCCGAGCTGGGGAATGAGAGGACACGGATTGCTACACACCAGGGCTTTGCCCTGAAACCAAGCGCGGTCGCTTGGCAAGCGGCGATCGGCCGCTTGGCAAGATTCTCCGGCGTGCACCAAGAGCGGCATATGTCAGCGACTCAACGGACGCCGCTGCTAGACGAACCGCGCGGCAATCGGCCGATGCCGGGCGTTGACAGCAGGCTAGGCTGCGTTGGTTAATAGATTCTTAACGGCGGCAGCCGTCCACCACTTGGGCATGACCGGCCGGAAATCTGCGGTCGTAACGAGCCGCGCCATCACGACGCGACCGGTCTTGGCGTATTGATCTTCGTTGCGCAACGCGATGATGCGTAAGCGGCCACGCCCCACAGCGGCGCACCCTGTATTGGCCGGCATGCCCCCCCGCCGCCACGCCTGACTGAATCAGTGCACCGCCTTCTGCAGCGCATCCGGCTTATGGTGGGTGCCGAACCGCTCGACCATGGTCGCGCTCGCCGCGTTCAGGCCGATCACTTCGACATGAGCACCGTGGCGCCGAAGCTTCAGGACGACGCTGTCTAATGCGCCGATCGCTGTGATGTCCCAGAAATGCGCGCCGCTTACGTCGATCTCCACACGCCCTGGCACATCGTGATAATCAAAGGCGTCGACCAGGCTATTCGATGAGGCAAAGAAAACTTGGCCGGTCACTGAATATGTAATGCTGTTTCCGTCCACCGCGCGCTCCGCCGTAACGGCGAGCAAACGGGCGACCTTGGCCGCGAAGAAGACACCGCTGAGGACGACGCCGGTGAGAACGCCCATGGACAGATCGCGGGTGGTGACGACGACGATCACGGTCGCCAGCATCACCACGCTTGAACTCAGGGGGTTCGACCGCAAGCTCGTGATCGAGGACCAGCTAAAGGTGCTGATCGAGACCATGATCATCACGGCGACAAGGGCCGCCATCGGAATCTGCTTCACCCAGTCGCCGAGAACCACGATCAGGAACAACAGGAAGATACCGGCGCAGAACGTCGAAAGTCGCGTCCGGGCACCGGCGGTGACGTTGATGACCGACTGTCCGATCATCGCGCAGCCGCCCATGGCGCCCAGAAAGCCCGTAACAAAGTTGGCGACGCCTTGCCCGACGCATTCCCGATTTTTATTGCTGGCTGTGTCCGTCATATCGTCGACGATCGTTGCAGTGAGCAGCGACTCCAGCAGCCCGACCGCAGCCATTGCCAGGGAGTACGGCAGGATGATCTTCAGCGTCTCGAGATCATAAGGCACCTGCGGCAGCCCAAAGAACGGCAGGCTCGACGGCAATTCGCCCATGTCGCCGACGGTCCGCAACCTGATGCCGGAGAAGATCGTGAAGCCGGTCAGGACAATGATGCTCACCAAGGCCGACGGCACACGTCTCGTCAGCAGTGGAAACAGATAGATGATGGCCAGGCTGGCGGCCACCATCGCGTAGGTTTGCCAGCCGACGTGCACGAGCTGCGGCAATTGCGCGAGGAAGATCAGGATAGCGAGCGCGTTGACGAAGCCCGTCATGACCGAGCGCGACACAAACTTCATCAGCAGACCGAGCCTCAAGGCGCCGGCGATCATCTGGATGAGCCCCATCAGGACGGTGGCCGCGAACAGATACTGGAGGCCGTGGTCCCGGACCAGCGTGATCATGAGCACGGCGGTGGAGGCTGTTGCCGCCGAGATCATGGCCGGCCTGCCGCCGACGACGGCGGTCACGACGGCAATCGAGAACGAAGCGTACAGTCCGATCTTGGGGTCGACGCCGGCGACGATCGAGAAGCCGATCGCCTCAGGGATCAGTGCCAGCGCGACCAGCAGGCCTGACAGCAGTTCCGTTGGAATGTTCGTCAGCCACTCGCGGCGAAACGTTTGAATAATACTCATCTTCCAGGACCGATATGACCAGCGAGGCGACGGGCCACGCCCGCTCCGCCCAAAATTAGTTCGCTATTCGCTGAGGGTTTCCGGGGGATAGGCGCCCGGCCGAGCCACCCGATCAGGTCGGGTCCGACGAAGGCCGGACCATGCCTTCGCCAGATTGCAACATCAAGACACAATCTTGATCAACGGGCTTACTGGACCTGCAGAACCGAGGTTAAGCGAGCTTCGGCAGTACAATTTTCCGAGAGCTCCGCGCGTCGGTCAGTGGCTGCAGATTGCCTTGAGCGAAGCCCACTCCTCCGCCGTCAGTAGCGGCGGGCCGCTCGGCGGCCGGTCCGCGTCGCGCATGCGCTGCAGCCGATCCTCCGTCAGCGGATGGCCCGACAGGATGGAGAAGGCTTCGCCACCTTCCTTTCCGGTCACGCGAAACAGCAGCTCACCCATCGCCCGGGTCGAGCGGCCGAGGCGCTGCATGACGTCGATTGAAACCGTATCGGCATTCTGCTCCGCCTCGCGCGAATAGGACGCCGTCACAAGCGAGCGCGACGCGAAGATCAGGGCGCCCGACCCCGTGATGTCGCCAAACAACAGGCCGATCAGAAACGACGTGCCGCCATTATAGATCAGGTTGCGGGTGGCATCGCGATGCCGGAGATGACCCAATTCGTGCGCCAGCACGCCGGCAATCTCGTCAGGGTTTTCCGCCTTCGCCAACAAGCCGCTCAGCAAAAAGACCTTGCCGCCGGGCAGCGCGAAGGCATTGGGAATCGGGGTCTCCAACACTGCAGCCTGGATCGATGGATCGAGACCTGCGAACTCGCGAACGGCGTTGACGAGTTTCTCAAAGGCCGCCTGCCCCGCGGCTTGATGGCAGATCCTGCCGCCAACCAGCACCTTGACCTGCCCCTCGGCCGCCTCGCCGAGGCGGCGCTCAAAGGCTTGCGGCAACAGGGGCGTCAGACGATCCGCGGCAAGCGGGACGCCGAATAGCACAACCGCGACGATCGAAGCCGCGGCCGCGAGCGACCATCCTACGATCGTCGCGATCGCGCGCCGGCCGAGCCTGTTCTCATCCAGCCGCGGGCAGCGAGAAATCAATTCGGTGGCAAGCACCGCATTGCGGACCTCGAGCCGCGCCAGCGAAAGCGCGCTCTGGCATGTCAGGCGCAGCAGGTCTGGAGGACTGTCGACGCGCCGGATATCGGCATAGGGCCAGGCGGCGAGCGGTTGGCCCTCCTCCCTGATTTGGAGGCGGTCATCGAACGCGAGCGAAACCTTACGCCGGCGGCTCGACGTGCCGTCGAAATAGATGACCGAATTGCGCGAGGCCGGAGCGCCTCCGGCGCCATTATCAATTGAGCCAATCATGAGTTAGAAGCCGGCGACATCCAGTCCGTCAGCGAAGCCCTCACCGAGCGCGTTGGCCAATTCCCCCTTTGCGGACACATTGGCCGCGGCCTCGATGTTGTAAATCGTCGCAGATGCCAGCACCCGCGCCCAGAGATCGCGCAACAGATAGACCCGCATCGCTACATTGAGCGCCAGTATAAACGCGAGATAGCCTACACCTGCCAGCACCAGCAGCGGAATGTTTTGCAAAAGAACGGGCGCCTTGAAGAATTCGTCGTACGGCATTCCGCACAGGCAGGCGACCAGGCCCGCGCATATCGCCAGATAGGCTGCCAACAGCAGCGCCAGCAGCAAAATCCAGCCGATGAATTTCCAGTAAAGCCCGATCAGCGCGCCGCGACCCATCGTCGATTCCAGCCGTACGCCGCCAAACCGGATTCCCGACAGCCACCATCGCCATTCGACCGCCTTGTAGGCGCCATAGACGAACGGCGCCAGCGGCAACACATAGAGCGCAATCGGTGCAAGCAGCCACAGCCACCATCCGCGTTTGAAGAACTGCCAACCCTGCCCCTCAAAGCTGCCTTGGAGATCGCCGTAATAGGTGTGCTGCATCTTGTAGCGTTCGAGCGCCGCCTCGCGCCACGGCAACAGCAGACCGAGCGTCAGGACGGTCACCACGCTCCACAGCACGGCCCGCACCGCGTAGACCCAGCCCGAGCCGGCCATCCAGAACCGCACCCCGCGCCACACCGTCCGGGTCAGGCGATAGCGTCGCGCGCGATAGATCGCGAACTGCCCGAACGCGTAAAAGAAAAGCACCAACGGGACTGCGGCGAAAGCCTTGAAGCGCTCGGCTTCAACACCGACGACAAAATAAGCGAGATAGACCGGCACCAGGATCGCCATCGCGAACAGAAATCCGATCAGCAGTTCCTTGCCGCGACCGGTGTATTCCGCGGCATCGCCATCAATATGGGTGTGCGACCAAAGGTGGCGGCGGATATCGGTGGCGAGCCAGAACCGGTAGAAGCCGACAGTTACGAGTTCCAGCCCGGCGCCGCGCGTCACCAGCCGGCGAAATTCGCTGCGATCACCGGAGAAGCCGATGGATACCGGCAGCGGCACCGGCAGACGCGGTGGCACAACGCTCATCTGATTCATAAGTCACCTTAAATCAACCTTCAAGAGTATAAAAGACAAAATAAACCCAAAGATGAATGGTTGGTCGGACCATGAAGCGATCCGGTTCGATCAAGCTGATGCAAATTTTCCGGCAGCGCCCGCACAATCATCATGATGGTCTTAAGCCCACAGCGACGCATAGCCCTCAATCGGCTTCAAACGACGTGCGAGGCCGCGCGGTTCGCCAGAATTGCGCGCCGATCATGCACCAGGTTCTCCAGGCGGTGGGCGGCGACGTTCAAGGTCGTGACATCTATCGCATCCTCGTCGCCGCTTCGGGCCTTGGCGCGTTGGGCGCGGAGGATATCGTCGATTTCATCTTCTATTTTGACCAGTTCGGATTCGCTGTCGGCCTGGCGGATCCGTCGCGCCAGCGCGTAGAGCGCGTCCAGCGGGGCCTCCTCGCCCAGGGGATTGCGGATGCCGATAAACTTCCAGGCAAAAGCCAGCACGGATGCCAGACCGCCCAGGATCATCGGCGTCAGGTAGATCGTATTGCTCCACCTGTCCAAGAAGCTTTCGGTGGTGCCGTTGTAGAAGGCGGCCGCTCCCGGATGGACTGGAAGAAAGGCGTCGGGATCGGTGTCGGGCGCCGTGACCTGGCTCAGGATCGGCAATTCACCGATCAGATCCCGGCGGGCGCTGAGCAGTGATTGCGTCAGGCTCGCGGCCAGATCGTTGTCGAGTTTCTTGTGCGCCACCACGTAGAGCGAAACCCGCAACGTGGTGAGGTCATCGTCAGGTATCGGCGGCGCACCGCGAAACGTCCCTTTCGGCACGTCAAAGCTTTCATAGGCGTGATAGATCTCGGCGATCGCGCCCGCCAATTCGATCGGGATCAGCACCGGGCCCGCTTTCGAGCCCAGCGGGAACAGGCCCCGTACCAGGTTCAGATATTTTTCCGTCAATGGGATCACGACCAGGATCGCGGCGACTTCCTTCGAGGCCAGCGCGTTGCGCGCGTCGGCCGGCGCGATGTTTTTGAACACGACATTGGCGCGATCCAGGTCGTATTCCTTCCTCAGCGCGTTGACCATATTCTGGTTTATCTCGCCGCCGACCACGCCCACGACGCGCCGCTTCAACCCGGCGATGTCGGTGATCGGCGAACCCGGCGGAGCCACGAGCAACGCCACCGAATGAGCGACCACAATAATCGCCTGCGCCTGCGACAAGTCGCCGACATCGCCGCGAACCACTGCCAGATCAACCTTGCCGGACGAAAAGGCCTTGGCGGCATCCAGCGCACTGCCCGTTTCCACAACGCTGAGCCGTACCGGCGCTCCCGTCGCGGCCAGCCTGCCGGCGATCGCTGACATGATCCTTGCAGCCTCGCCGTCGACCGACCCGACCGCGATCGTCAGCGTCACCGGGCGATTATACCAGCGATACGCGAACAGACCCGCTCCCACCGACAGCACGACAACGCCCACCACCAGGACCATGCGAAGCCAGGCCGGCAATCTTTTCGAATCCATCAACGCTCCCCCCAAACCCGCCTGTCGGAGTCATCGGCACCATCCTACCCGGATCGCTGGGTCGATCGCCTGTCTTTAGACCGCGTGGGGTGATCAAGTGCGCGTACTGGAAAAAGACCTGTTCCTTTGCTCGGGTGGCTCTTTACGCTTTTACCGCAGCGATCAGGCAGCGCGTCGCATGACCATTTTGGTTTACGCCGATTTTTCGAACAACTCGCGTCCGATCAGCATACGCCGGATTTCGCTGGTGCCGGCGCCGATTTCGTACAGCTTGGCGTCACGCAACAGCCGGCCGGTCGGATAGTCGTTGATATAGCCGTTGCCGCCGAGCAGCTGGATGGCGTCGAGCGCGCATTGCGTCGCCTTCTCAGAGGCATACAGAATGGCGCCGGCCGCGTCCTCGCGCGTGGTCTCGCCGCGATCGCAGGCCTTGGCGACCGCGTAAACATAGGCGCGGGAGGCATTCATCGTCGTGTACATGTCGGCGATCTTGCCCTGCACCAATTGGAAGGCGCCGATCGGCTGGCCGAATTGCTTGCGCTCGTGCACATAGGGCAAGACGACGTCGAGACAGGCCTGCATGATCCCGAGCGGACCGGCGGCCAGCACCGCGCGCTCATAGTCGAGCCCCGACATCAATACGTTGACGCCGCGTCCGACCTCACCGATCACATTTTCTTCCGGCACCTCGCAATCCTCGAACACCAGCTCAGCGGTGTCGGAGCCGCGCATGCCGAGCTTGTCGAGCTTTTGCGCGGTGGAAAATCCCTTCATGCCTTTTTCGATGATGAAGGCCGTGATGCCGCGCGGGCCGGCGCCCGGATCGGTCTTGGTATAGACCACCAGCGTCTCCGCGATCGGACCGTTGGTGATCCACATCTTGGCGCCGTTGATGACGTAACGGTCGCCCTTCTTGTCGGCGCGGGTCGACATCGACACCACGTCGGATCCGGCGCCGGGCTCCGACATCGCCAGCGCGCCGACATGTTCGCCGGAAATCAGCTTCGGCAGGTATTTCCGCTTCTGCGGCTCGCTGCCGTTGCGGCGGATCTGATTGACGCAAAGGTTGGAATGCGCGCCATAGGACAGGCCTACCGCCGCCGATGCGCGCGATATCTCCTCCATCGCGATGCAATGTTCGAGGTAGCCGAGCCCCGAACCGCCATACTCCTCCTCGACCGTAATGCCATGCAGGCCGAGCGCGCCGATTTTGGGCCAGAGGTCGCGGGGAAACTGGTTGCTTTTGTCGATTTCGGCGGCGCGCGGCGCGATTTCGTGGCTCGAGAAGCCCTGCACGGTTTCTCGGATCGCGTCGGCGGTTTCGCCGAGATCGAAATTGAACATCCGATACGCGTTGGGAATCATGTTGGGCGGCCTCCGGACAAATCGTGCGCTTTCATCGCGTGCACAGGCTTATGCTTTGGAAATAAGCTTGTCACGGGTCGGTGAGGCTGAGAAGGGCCTTGAAGGGGACTTCCCGCGGATCGTGCCCAATCCGATAGGGCGGATGTGGCAAACTCGCCCTTGCCCCGGCGCACGCAACGGGATGTAATTCCCTGAAATGGCCACCCTTCGGAAGTAACCACGCGGGGGACCATCAGGAGACGCCCGATGCAAGGAACGATCGATTTAGCCGGGGATTCGCGCCTGCAGGCCGCGCGCGACAAGGCCTACACCATTTCGCTAGCGGATATCGACGTCGGCAATCCAGACCTGTTCAGGAGCGACTCCTTCTGGCCGTATTTCGATCGGCTGCGCAAGGAAGAGCCGGTGCATTACTGCCGGGATAGCATGTTCGGGCCGTATTGGTCGGTGACCAAGTACAACGACATCATGGATATCGAAACCAATCACGCGGTGTTCTCGTCGGCGTCATCGCTCGGCGGTATCACCATCCGCGACGTCGAGCCCGACCTGCGCCGCGAAAGCTTCATCGCCATGGATCAGCCGCGCCATAGCGCGCAGCGCAAGACCGTCGCGCCGATGTTCACGCCGACCCATCTCGATCAGCTCGCGATCAACATCCGCAAGCGGTCGGCCGAATGCCTCGACCATCTGCCGCGCAACGAAACCTTCGACTGGGTCGATCGGGTTTCGATCGAGCTGACCACGCAAATGCTCGCCGTGCTGTTCGATTTTCCCTGGGAGGATCGCCGCAAGCTGACCCGTTGGTCGGATATCGCCACAACGCTGCCCGGTCCGGACGGGCTGGTCGCGACCGAAGACGAGCGGCAGGCCGAACTGATGGAATGCGCGGCGTATTTCAGCAGGCTGTGGAAGGAACGGATCAATCAGCCGCCGAAGAGCGACCTGTTGTCGATGATGGCGCACAGCGACGCCACGCGCGACATGGACCCGAAGAATTTCCTCGGCAATCTGATCCTGTTGATCGTCGGCGGCAACGATACCACCCGCAACACCCTTTCAGGCAGCGTCTATGCGCTGAACAAGAATCCGGAACAGTACAGCAAGCTGCGCGAAAATCCTGACCTGATCGATAGTTTCGTGCCGGAAGTGATCCGCTGGCAAACGCCATTGGCGCATATGCGCCGGACCGCACTTTCGGACATCGAGTTCCGCGGCAAGCAGATCAAAAAGGGTGACAAGGTCGTGATGTGGTACGTCTCGGGCAACCGCGACGACGAGGTGATCGAGCGTCCGTACCAGTTCATGATTGACCGGGACCGGCCCCGTACCCACCTTTCCTTCGGGTTCGGCATCCATCGCTGCGTCGGCATCAGGCTGGCGGAACTGCAGTTGAAGATCATCTGGGAAGAGATCTTGAAGCGCTTCGACAACATCGAAGTAGTGGGCGAGCCAAAACGTGTCTTTTCGAGCTTCGTAAAGGGCTACGAGACCCTCCCGGTTCGTATCGCCGGCTGACATTCGGTCGGGAATAGTCATTTAGGGATCGATTGACGATGAACATCCAGACCACGATCAGAGCCGACCAGATCGAGCTTCAGCGCGCCGCACGCGAGGAAGCCTACGCCACGCCGCTTGAGGATTTTCACCCGGGCGCGCCGCGGCTGTTCCAGAACGACACGCTGTGGCCCTGGTTTGAACGGCTGCGCAAGGAAGCGCCGGTGCATTACTGCACCAACTCGCGGATCGAACCCTATTGGTCGGTGACCAAATATAACGACATCATGCATGTCGATACCAGTCACGGCATCTTTTCTTCCGACAGCAGCCTCGGCGGCATCACCATCCGCGACTCTCCGCAGGGTTATGACTGGCCAAGCTTCATCGCGATGGACCAGCCGCGACACAGCGCCCAGCGCAAGACCGTTTCGCCGATGTTCACGCCGACGCATCTGGATCAACTCGCCGTTCTGATCCGCGAACGCGCCGGCAAGGTGCTCGACGAGTTACCGCGCGGCGAGACCTTCGATTTCGTCGATCGGGTGTCGATCGAATTGACCACGCAGATGCTGGCGACGCTGTTCGATTTCCCCTGGGAAGAGCGCCGCAAGCTGACCCGCTGGTCCGACGTCGCGACCGCGCTGCCAAAAAGCATGATCGTCGAATCCGCCGAACAGCGCCGGGCCGAAATGGACGAGTGCGCGGCTTATTTCACCATGCTGTGGAACGAGCGCGTCAATGCCGAACCGCGAAACGACCTGCTGTCGATGATGGCGCACAGCGACGCGACGCGGCACATGGAGCCCGATAATCTGATGGGCAACATCATCCTTCTGATCGTCGGCGGCAACGATACCACCCGCAACACCATGACCGGATCGGTGCTGGCGCTGAACGAAAACCCGGATCAATACCAGAAGCTGCGCGACAATCCTGAGCTCATCGAGTCGATGGTGCCGGAGGTGATCCGCTGGCAAACGCCGCTGGCGCATATGCGGCGCACGGCGCTGGTCGACACCGAGCTCGGCGGCAAGACCATTCGCAAGGGCGACCGGGTGGTGATGTGGTACGTCTCGGGCAACCGCGACGAAGAGGTGATCGAGAACCCCAACGACTTCATCATCGACCGCGCGCGGCCCCGCACGCATCTGTCATTCGGATTCGGCATCCACCGCTGCGTCGGCATGCGGCTCGCCGAGCTTCAGCTCAGGATCGTGTGGCAGGAGATGCTGAAGCGGTTCGACCGGATCGAGGTGGTCGGGGAGCCGAAGCGGGTCTATTCGAGCTTTATCAAAGGCTACGAGTCGCTGCCCGTCCTTATTCCGACCTAAGCAGACCTGCACTGTTAATATCGGGCTTGACCGCGCGGGTCCGATAAAGCCATGACAGCGAAGGGTTTTCCCCTCGCTACTGGCCGCTTGGTCTCGCCATGCAGGCCCCGATGGGAGCCAAACCATGCCCTCGACCTGCCATTATGAGTTCCGATGACCGTAGAACAAGACGAATACGCCGATATCCGTGATGCCGTCGCCAAACTGTGCGCCCAATTCCCGGGCGAATACTGGCGCAAGCTCGATCGCGAGATGGCCTATCCCCGCGCCTTCGTCGACGCGCTGACGACGGCCGGTTACCTCTCGGTGCTGATCCCGGAAGAATATGGCGGCGCCGGGCTGAAGCTGTCCGCCGCGGCAGCCATCCTTGAGGAGATCCAGCGGGCCGGCTGCAACGGCGGCGGCTGCCATGCCCAGATGTACACCATGGGCACCGTGCTGCGGCACGGCAACGACGAGCAGAAGGCAAAATGGCTGCCGAAGATCGCCAGCGGCGAGCTGCGGCTGCAGGCGTTCGGCGTCACCGAGCCGACCAGCGGCACCGACACCTCCTCGCTGAAGACGGTTGCCCGGCGCGACGGCAACAACGGCTACATCGTCAACGGCCAGAAGATCTGGACCAGCCGCGCGCAATATTCCGACCTGATGATCCTGTTGGCGCGCACCACGCCGAAGGAGCAGGTGAAGAAGCGCACCGACGGCCTGTCGGTCTTCATCGTCGACATGCGCGAGGCCAAGGATAACGGGCTCGAAATTCGCCCGATCCGCACCATGATGAACCACGCCACCACCGAAGTGTTCTTCACCGACATGAAAGTGCCGGCCGAGAACCTGATCGGCGAGGAAGGCAAAGGCTTCCGCTACATCCTGTCCGGCATGAATGCCGAGCGCATCCTGATCGCCTCGGAATGCGTCGGCGACGCCAAATGGTTCATCGCCAAGGCCTCCGCCTATGCCAAGGAGCGCTCGGTGTTCGGCCGCCCCATCGGCCAAAATCAAGGCATCCAGTTTCCGATCGCCAAGGCCTATGCCGCGATGCGCGCCGCCGAGCTGATGGTCAAGGAAGCCACCCGCAAATACGAGGCCGGCCTCGATTGCGGCGCCGAGGCCAACATGGCCAAGATGCTGGCGGCCGACGCCTCCTGGGAAGCCGCCAATGCCTGCGTGCAAACCCATGGCGGGTTCGGCTTTGCGGAAGAATACGACGTCGAGCGCAAGTTCCGCGAGACCCGGCTCTATCAGGTGGCGCCGATCTCGACCAATCTCGTGCTGTCGTTCCTGGCTGAGCATGTGCTCGGCATGCCCCGCTCCTATTGAGATCTTAAGAAATGCTGCCGCTTGAAGGAATAACCGTCATCGCCGTCGAACAGGCGGTCGCCGCGCCGTTCTGCAGTTCACGGCTTGCCGATGCCGGCGCTCACGTCATCAAGGTCGAGCGGCCGGAGGGCGACTTTGCCCGCGGCTACGATGCCGCAGCCAAGGGACAGAGCAGCTATTTCGTCTGGCTCAACCGCGGCAAGGAGTCCGTGGTGGTCGACCTCGCCACCAAGGAGGGCCGTGCCCACCTCGAACAGTTGATCGCGGGCGCGGACGTGCTGCTGCAAAATCTCAAGCCCGGCTCGATGGACAAGCTTGGTTTCACGCTCGAGCGCCTGAAGAAGGACTATCCGGCGCTGATCTGCTGCACCATCTCGGGCTATGGCGATGTCGGTCCCTATGCCGACCGCAAGGCCTATGACCTCTTGATCCAGGCCGAAAGCGGGCTGGCATCGATCACCGGCGGCCCGGAAGGCCCCTCGCGGGTCGGAGTCTCGATCGTCGATATCGCCACCGGCGCCACCGCGCATGCCGCGATCCTCGAGGCGCTGATCGCCAGGGGGCGCACCGGCAAGGGCGCCGATATCCGGATTTCGATGTTCGACGTGATGGCCGACTGGCTGACGGTGCCGCTGCTCAACGCGGAAGCCGGCAACCCGCCGAAGCGGATGGGTCTCGCCCATCCCTCGATCGCGCCCTATGGCGTATTCCGCTCCAAGGATGGCAAGGACATCCTGATTTCGATCCAGAGCGAGCGCGAATGGAAGAAACTATGCGCCGACGTGCTGGGTCAGCCCGATCTGCCCAGCGATGTCAGGTTCTCCAACATGGTCGAGCGCGTCCGCAACCGCCAGCTCACCGACAAGACCGTCGGCGACAGCTTTGCGCGGCTGACCCGTGACGACCTGCTCAAGCGGCTGTCCGACGCAGATATTGCCTTTGCCGAGGTCAACACCATGGCCGACCTCGCGGTGCACCCGCATCTGCGGCGCATCGAGGTCAACACCCCGGCCGGAGCGGTGAGCTATCCGGCGCCCGCCGCCATCGTCGTCGATCAACAGCGCCGCTATGGCGCGGTGCCCGGCATCGGCGACCACACCGACATTCGCCAAACGCCGCCTGCCCGGACCAAATCGTCATGACTGAAAAACTCGATCTCGATCATTTGCGGCAATGGATCGGCCGCACCACCGAGGCCTCCGACATCGTCACCGCGCAACTGGTGAAGGGCCTGCGCGCCACGCTGTTTCAGGAGATCGGCGAACCGAAGCCCGGCGACGCGGCACCGTTCACGACGCATTGGTGCCTAGCGCAGCCGGTGTTTCCGATGTCGCAACTCGGTCCCGACGGCCACCCGGCCCGCGGCGGCTTCCTGCCGCCGGTGCCGCTGCCGCGCCGGATGTGGGCCGGCGGCGAGGTCGAATTCCTCGACACGCTGCGCGTCGGCGATGAAGCAAAACGTTCGTCGCGCATTTCCGACGTTACTGTCAAAACCGGCAGCACCGGCACGTTGTGTTTCGTCTCCGTCGAGCATGTGGTGACGACGGCGCGCGGCGCCGCCATTCGCGAACGGCAGGACATCGTCTATCGCGACGTCTCCAGCACGCCGCAGGCCGCGCCCGCCAAGCCGGCTGCAGCGCCGCCCGCCGCGCAGCATCGCGAAAGCCACATGGCCGATGCGGTGCTGCTGTTCCGCTATTCGGCGCTCACCTTCAACGGCCACCGCATCCATTACGACCGCGACTACGTCACCAAGGTGGAGGGCTATCCCGGCCTGATCTTCCACGGACCGCTGCAGGCGACGTTCATGGTAGAACTCGCAGCGAAGCTGGACGGCGGCAAGCCGCCCAGGAAGTTCAGCTATCGCGGGCTGCAGCCGCTGTTCGAAGGCAGCGAGTTCAGCATCAATGCCAACACCACCGATAACGGCATGGAGCTGTGGACCGCGAATTCGGTCGGCCAGCCGACAATGAAGGGCACCGCGACGTGGTGAGATTCTATTAGTTCGTCATTCCGGGGCGGTCCGTAGGACCGAACTACGATGTGCAGTTGCACATCGGAGAATCTCGAGATTCCGGGTCTGGTGCTTTCGCACCATCCGGGAATGACTCATCAATAAGACGCGAAACGGGGGCGGAAACATTGTCCAGCAAACACGCCAGGACCGGCACCAAATCCGTCACCGTTAAACAGGCCACCATCGACCTGCTGCGGGTGTTCGGCATTCGTAAAGTGTTCGGCAATCCCGGTTCGACGGAACTGCCGTTCCTGAGCGACTGGCCTGATGATATCGACTACGTGCTCGGCCTGCAGGAGGCCTCCGTGATCGGCATGGCCGACGGCTATGCCCAGGCCACCCGCAACGCCGGCTTTGTCAATTTGCATTCCGCAGCCGGGGTCGGCAACGCGCTCGGCAATATCTACACCGCCTATCGCAACCAGACGCCACTGGTGATCACGGCGGGCCAGCAGGCGCGCAGCATCCTGCCGCTGCAGGCGTTTCTTTACGCCGAGCGCGCGTCGGAATTTCCGCGGCCTTATGTGAAGTTCAGCGTCGAGCCGGCGCGGCCCGAGGACGTCCCGGCAGCGATCGCGCGCGCGTATTACGTCGCAATGCAGCCGCCCTGCGGACCGACCTTCGTCTCGGTGCCGATCGACGACTGGAGCCATCAGACCCAGCCCATCGAGGCCCGCCACATCAGCCGGGAATTGGGCCCGGACCCGGCGGCGATGGATGCGCTAATCGCAGCGCTGGCGGCGAGCAAGCGCCCTGCCCTCGTGGTCGGCCCCGCGATCGATCGCGCGCAAGCCGTCGATCTCGCGGTCCGCGTGGCGGAAAAGATCAAAGCCGCGGTTTGGGTCAGCCCGTTCTCGCCACGCTCGAGCTTTCCGGAGCGGCATCCGCAATTCGCAGGCTTCCTGCACGCCGCGCCGGGGCAACTCTCGGAGGCGCTGCGCGAGCATGATCTGGTGGTGGTGATCGGCGCGCCGGTCTTCACCTTTCACGTCGAAGGCCATGCCTCGATCTTCGACGGCGCAACGCCGATCTTCCAGATCACCGACGATCCGACCGCTGCGGCTGCGACGCCGCTGGGCAACAGCATCATCGCCACCATGAAGCCGGCGTTGACGATGCTGCTGGACTTGCTGCCCGAGACCAGCCGGGCGCTGCCGAAAGGCCGCGTGTTGCCGCCGGTGCCGCAGGCCGCCGATCCGATTCCCGCCGAGTATTTGTTGCATGCGCTCGCCTCCGCCATGCCGGATGGCGCCGTGCTGGTCGAGGAAGCGCCGTCGCATCGCCCGCTGATGTACAAGTTCATGCCGATGCGCGGCCAAGACAGCTTCTACACCATGGCGAGCGGCGGCCTGGGCTTCGCGCTGCCGGCGGCGGTCGGCGTGGCGCTCGGCCGCCCCGAGGTCAGGACCATTTGCATGGTCGGCGATGGTTCGGCGATGTATTCGATCCAGGCGCTATGGACCGCGGCGCAACGCAAGCTGCCGCTGACGGTGGTGGTGATCAACAATTCCGGCTATGGCGCCATGCGCTCGTTCAGCCAGGTGATGCAGGTGCGCAACGTGCCCGGCCTTGACCTGCCCGGCATCGACTTTGTCGCGATCGCGCAAGGCATGGGCTGCGACGCCGTGCGCGTCCGCCAGTCCGCGGAGCTCGCGCCGGCGCTGAAACGCGGCCTGGCGCATGACGGCGTCAGCCTGATCGAGGTGATGGTGGATTCGGCGGTGCCGCTATTGTACGCGCCGAAGAGTTAGGGCGTGCACCGATAAATTCCGAATGGTCCTCAGACGTCTGCTTTGCAGCGCCTTGGCGGTCTTGAGGCTCGAAGTTCGTCGCGCTGTGGTTTCTGATGCTTACCCCCATCTCGGTTTGCCTTGCGAAAGCCACCGACTACAGGTTATCCAGACAGGAAAGGGGTCACCTTAGAGGTGCATTAATGATCCGCGCTACGGTACTCCGTGCGCTTGTGCTGATGGCGGCTTTTGCCGCGGGGTTAACGCCGGTCGCGTGCCTTGGCGAAAACAGCACTCCGTTGCCGGCCAAAGCAACGAAGGAGCTGCCGCCCGAGATGCTTTCGCTGCTCCGACAAAAGAAGATGCCAAAATATTCACCTATCGTTGTGCGGGTTTTCAAGGAAGAGGCTGAGCTCGAAGTCTGGAAACAGGACACCACCGGCCGTTTCCAGATCCTCAAGACCTATCCGATCTGTCGGTGGTCGGGCGATCTTGGGCCGAAATTGCAGGAGGGCGACCGTCAGGCTCCGGAGGGGTTCTATACAATTACACCCGAGTTGATGAATCCCAACTCCAACTACTATCTCGCGATCAACGTCGGCTACCCCAACAGCTTCGACAAAGCGAACAAGCGCGACGGCAGCTTGCTCATGATCCACGGCGACTGCTCGTCGAGCGGTTGCTATGCCATGACCGACGAACAGATAAGCGAGATCTATTCGCTGGCGCGCGACTCATTCCTCGGCGGCCGGCCGTCGTTTCAGGTTCAGGCCTATCCGTTCCGCTTGACGCCGGCGAATCTGGCACGGCATCGAAATAGTCCGAACATGGCCTTCTGGAAAATGCTCAAGATCGGCAACGATCACTTCGAGACGACGCATCTCGAACCTAAAGTGGAGGTGTGCAATCGCCGCTATGTGTTCGATGCGCAACCTCCCGCAAATTCGCGAATTCCGCTTGTGTTCAATCCTACCGATAAATGCCCCGCCTTTGTCGTGAATCCGCAAATCGCGCGGCCGGCGCTGCAGAAACAACGCACCGACGAGCTCGAATACGCGCAATTGCTTCAAGACAACGTGCCGGCCGCGCCAATCTACAGCGGACTGGACGGCGGAATGAATAAGGCTTTCCTCGCCCAGTTTCCGGGTCGAGTGACGCTTGCGAAAGTGCTGCCGTATGCGTCTTATCTGCCGCAACTGCCACCGATCCCCTGGGTCGACAACGCTGGTTCGTTGACGAGCAAATGGTTCGGCACCTCGTTCTCTAAACCGATTATGTGCGACCTGGCTCGTGCCAGCTTCTTATCGAGCGTCGTGGCAGCACACCGGTGCTAAACCGCTGGGTCTGCTTCAGGGGTGAACCGATTGGCATATGTGAGCGGTCATGACCGTCAGCGGACGTCAAGGGAGGCGTCCTCCCTTGTACAGCTTCCAACGATCTTGTTCCGTCAGTGATCTGGGTCACCACGCGCCGGCAAAGTTTTGGTGAGGTCTTAGAGTGCGCGGTGCCGCAAATCTCAGAGCGAATTGATTACTTCGGTGCGTACTGCATCTCGCCGTTACCGAAGGACCAGTTCTCCGGCGCGACCTCAACAAGGTTGATCCATACGTCTTCCTTGCGGATACCTGTCTTCGCGTGAATGTCGTCCGCAACCTTTCTGTAAAAGGCTTTCTTGACGTCCGTCGTGCGGCCCGCGTTCCATGTGATTTGAATGAAGACGATCCCGCGCGTGTATTTGATACCGAGATAACCTTCCTGAGGAAACACGAGATCGCCGACGTCATGCGCCGAGACGACCATGAATTTGTCGTGAGCTGGCACATTCGCTGTCGTCGTCATCGCGTCGTATACGGCATCGCAGATGGTGCTGCGGACTTCCGGCGAGGTAGAAGCGTCGATGTCGATGCGGATGAGGGGCATTTTCATTCCTTTCTGATCGCTATTATTTGGGTATTTACCTGCGGCGGGAAGCTCCGCCCGTTGAAGTTAGAGGGCGGGGTGAAGGTTTCGGACGGGGCTTACCTCCTCGAGGAGCGAGGCGACCTTAAGCGTTGTCGATTCCGCTAACCAGGAGGAGACGATTTGCACGCCGATCGGAAGACCGTCGCGGCTTGTTCCGAACCGCATCGACAGAGCCGGCATACCGGTCAGGCTGAAGGGCGAAGTCGCACTCTGCACGTGGAACGGTGAAACCGTCTTGCCATCGACGACGAGGTCATTGAGTCCGTGCCTGGTCGCCGGGAACGGAGTAACCGGGCCGAGCAGCGCATCGTAACGTTGGAAATACTCGGCGAAGCTGTCGCGAAGCCGCTCCACCGCCTGCTCGGCGGCGACGAAGTCGCCTATCGGCGTGTCAGGGGTGCTAAGGATCAATTTGGCATGCCTGAAGATCTGGGCCTCGTGGCCGGCGGTGACCCTCTCGAACTCGGGCCGGCTCTCCATCTGTTGGATCTGCCAGAGGACAGTGCTGGCATCGGTCTGCTCCAACACGGGCAACCGGACCTCTTCGACGTGGCAGCCGGCATTGCTCAGGGCATGAGCCGCTGCCTTCACGGTCGCGACCACCTCTGGATCGGTTGGTCCGAAGAAGCCCGGAGAGGCCAGCCAGCCCACACGAATCTGACGGGTCGATTTCGTGCCTACCCCGGTATCGACGCCAAGCGAACTGATGGAGAAGCCGTCGGCACCGTCGGGTCCTGCCATCAAAGAATAAGCGAGCGCCACATCGCGAACCGAACGTGCCATCGGACCGATGTGCCAGAAGCGCCGCGGCACCCGGGGCCAGTGGCCTGTCATCGGCATTCGACCGTGAGTAGCTTTAAATCCAACGATACCGGTATGCGCCGCCGGGCCGCGCAATGAGATCGAGAGATCACTGCCCACGCCGAGTGGCGACATGCCTGCTGCGATCGCGGCGGATTCACCACCGCTCGATCCGCCCGGGGTGTAGTCGAGGTTCCAGGGGTTGTTCGTTTGGCCCGTCAGGAAATTGTCCGTTTCGATCGAGTAAGCAAATTCCGGCGGGTTCGTCTTTGCGATGAGGATCGCGCCGGCGGCCTTCAGCCTGGCTACGACGGTGGCATCGGTATCGGGCACGCGCCCTTTGAAAATTGGCGAACCGCGCTGTGTCAACACGCCCGCCGTGTCGATTGCATCCTTGACCGTGAACGGAACGCCATGGAGAGGACCCAATCGAGCGTCCGACTTGACCGCTGCCTCGGCTTTTTTGGCAGCGTCCAGTGCGCCATCGGCCATCGTCACAATGGCGTTTACCTTGGGATTGACCTCGGCAATACGATCGAGATGCGCCTTCATGACCTCGACCGGCGATAGCTCCCGATTGGCGATGAGTTCCGCGATGCGGCTGGCGTCCATCTGAATGATTGGTCATGATCTCATCCTTTTACTCGGTTCACTAATTCACTTGCGGTGCGTTCCGTCTCTCGGCTGATGCACATCATCAATCGCCGCCGGTTCGGGTTGGAAAGCCGCGACGACGCTCGCCACGGCGAGGATGCCGACGGATAACCAGAGGCCTGCGCGAACGCCGTTCGGCCCGTCGACAAAGCGCCGAGTGGGCCGACGCATTGCCCAATCCGAACGCAATGGTCAGTGCTGCTATCGCTGCTGTCCAAGCATGCGGCTTGCTGCCTTCCGCGCGAATGAGGTACTGCGGCGATGACCGCGAGTACTGACCCTCCAAAAAGGATGGAGGAGAGATAGGCGCTTGTTGGTCCGTGCCAGATCAGTGGCAACGCCGCACCGACGGCGACTGTCGGGCGCTTGCTCCCCAGCCGCCTTTCAGGCGAGCGAGGATGGGTCCCCACGCGAACGCGGCGACAACGGCGGCTAGACCTAAGATGGCCCAGAAGGCGGTAATCGATCCGCTATCGAACCCCTCATTAGTGCGCAGGTACGCAACGATAAATGTGGCATAGGCGATATATCCGGCGCCGAATAGCCCGTATGATAGCAGTTTGCGTGCCATGAAGCGGGCCGACCAGCCGCCACGGGCGATCTGAACCTGGTAGGAAGGTTCAGGTGTGTGACTTAGGACCAGTGATCCGCAAATCGTCGCAGCTAAGCCTAATGCGCCGAGCGCCAACCAGCCGCCCCGCCAGCCCACGCTGGAAACAAGGGGAGGAACTGCGAGGGCCGAGGCTGTAATGCCAATACCCGCCCCGGCAAAGTAGATGCCCAACATCGTAGGCGCACGCGATCGAGAGCCCCCTGAGGCCGCCGCAGATGTGAGCCCTGCGCCAGCGACAAAGGCAACTGCTCCTGCAAGTCCAGAGACGGCTCTCAAAAGAAGCAGACTCGTAAAGTTAGCGGTGAGACCGGCTCCGCCTACAGCCACAGACGTCAGGAGCAGGCCTAGTGAAAATGCAGCTTTATCGCTTACACGACGGCCAACATGGGCAGCCACCAGCGCCCCGATAAGATATCCAGCCGCGTTGGCGGTGTTCATGGCGCCTGAGTCGGCAAAGCTCCAGCCGAGATCAGCTCTCATCGATGGAAGTAAGAGCGCGTAAGCGAACCGAGCGAGCCCAAGCGCAATGGCGGGGCCCATCGAAAGTCCGAATATGACCCACATTGGCGTCACAACTTGCTTAGCTTTGTCATGCAGAAACGTTTCCGAGCCACTCGGACCCGTCGTCACCTCTCCCACCTGACTGCCAGGCGTAAGAAGTTCGTCGCGCTGTGGTTTCTGATGCTTACCCACGCCTCGGCCTTCTTTCAAAAATGCTCTTACGCATGTCACCGCTTCGCCTAGCGCTCGACCATTACTCTCCTCGACGCCATAGCGGCCTATTGAAAAGCTTCGGGAAGTTGCGGGCTTTCAGCGATATCGCGCAGCGTCTCGCGCAAGAAAACCAATTGACTATCGCCGAAGAAATGCTCGAATTTTTCATGAGCGCCGGCCCAATAGCGTCGTCCGCGGAGCACCTTATCTTTGCCGGCTTTGGTCAACTTGACGGGCCGACGGCGCCCATCGTGCTTGTCATGGCCCAAGTCGATGAACCCGTCGCGTGCAAGCGGTCGAAGCGTTTGGCCGAGCGCAGATCGCTCCATGGTCAGGATCTCAGCCAGCTCACCGACGGTCGGAGGATCGGCTGATCGCCGTTCCAGTTCCGAGAGAACGTGAAATTGGGTGACGCGCAAGCCGGTTGGCACCATCGCCTCATCATATAGCTGCGTCAGTCGACGAGTCGCGGCGCGCATCGCGGCCACGATGCACGGACTATCCGAGCGAAATGAGTGTTTCACCTGTCAGTTCTCCGTCACCGCGCCCGGTCTACCCGGAGCCGGGTCGACGCATATTTTATGGGGGTATCCCCATATTTTTGAGACAAAGGGTATTTAAGGGGATATCCCCATACTTCAAGTCACTAATGTTTGAATGGCCAAGCCGGTTGTGAAGCGGAGGCTCGACTGGCCGGCAGCTAAAAAGCTAACTCGGCTTCGGCTCGCTATCGGTCAACGATTTCGAGCATACAGCGCGCAAAGGGAAAGGAAAGCGCTTCCATCCGTGATGAAAAACTCGGTAGCGTCCAGCCGCTCGCCATGCGGCCTCTCGACACCCGCAGTCGCAACATCGAACTGATTGCAAAACCGGTGTTCACTTTTAATATTCGACCCGGTACAGACGCCACCGCTCCGGCACGCCTTTGAGTTGGTGAACGCCGCGATCCTTGAAGCGGATTCCGGACTGCGACATCAGATCCTTGACCGCGCTCGAGACCAGGACTTCGCCGGCACGCGCTTTCGCGGCGACGCGCGCGCCGATGTGAAGTGCGAGACCGACCGCTTCAGCCCCAATCATTCTGTATTCTCCCGCGTGCAATCCCACCCTGATCTCTAATCCCAGCGTGCGCACTGCCTCGCGCATTGCGGTCGCGCAACGGACCCCGGCAGCCGGCGCGCCGAACGTCGCCAGCAGTCCGTCCCCCGTCGTCACGACTTCTCTTCCGCGCGAAGTCTTCAGCTCTCTACGGACGGCGGCGTAATAGTGATTCATCACCTGGGTCCAACGCGAATCACCAAGCCGCGCGGCCTTTTCGGTGGATTGGACGATATCGACAAACAGGATCGTGGCGAGCGCCTGTTCGAGTTCGGCGCCACGATCGGCGCGTCTGCGCCGGATCGCAATCGTTCCAACCAGCGGTTCATAGCGATGGTTGCGTCGCCGCGCGATTGCGGTTTTTGCATAGTCTTTGGCACGCTGCACCGTGCCGCAACGAATTGTTTTCGCCCTTGGCAGAAGCGTCCAGTAAATCTTTCGCCCATCTCCGACACCAAGGACCTCGACGGCGCCCCACTTCAGGAAAACCGTCGAGCCAACCCGGCGAACGCTCCATGCCTTTGACGTGTATCCGGAAACGTTCGACTGATGGACTCCGATGCGAAGGAACTTCGGCATGTGCGTGCGCCCGATCGAAAGACCGTTTTACGGACCCGTTGGCGGCTCCTCACCATGAGGGCCTTGCCCTACTTCCCGTAATCTTCCCGCATCTTGGCCTGGATCTTCGCCATCCCTGCGATCCAGCGATCGTAATTCTCGGTCTTCTTGCGCATGTAACCCAGCACTTGCGGGTGCGGCAGAATCACAAAAACCTCCTGCTCGATGCCGGCGAGCGCGTCCTGCGCCACCTGCTCCGGCGAGAGATCGCCGTCACCGGATTGCGGGCCTTTCGGAATCGCGCGCAGCATGTCGGTATCGACGCCCTGGGGGCACAGGATCGAGACCTTGATGCCGTCGGCGCGGTGCGAGATCGCCAAATTCTCGGCAAAGCCGACCGCCGCATGCTTGGTGGTGGAATAGGCCGGGCTTCCGACCTGCGACAGAAGGCCCGCCGCCGAGATGGTGTTGAGGAAATAACCGCCGCCGCGCGCCTTCATGCGCGGGACCAGATGCCGCGCGGCATAGACATGCGCCATGACATGGATCGCCCAGCTGCGCGCCCACGGCTCATCGGAATCGCCGCCGGCATTCACCGACCGCGGATCGAACCCGCCGCCGATGCCGGCGTTGGAGCAGAACAGCGCGATCGGCCCGAACTGGTGCTCGGTTTCCTCGATGACGTGGCGGATATCTTTCTCCTGCCCGACATCGCATTTGAACGCGGCGCCGTCGACCGATGCGGCGACCGCTCGCGCGCGGTTGGAATCGAGGTCGGCCACCACGACCTTGCCGGCGCCGGCGCGGTGAAAGGCTTCGCAGAGCGCCCGGCCGATGCCGTTGGCACCTCCCGTCACCACGACGACCTTGCCGGCCACCTGCATCGTTGCGTTCCGCTTTTTTGAAGTCTCAGGTCATCACGAGGTCGAGCACGGCGGTATAGTGGCACGCCGCGCCAAGCAGCACGAAACAATGCCAGATCGCGTTCTGGAAACGCAAGCGCTGCCACGCGTGAAACACCACGCCCAGACTGTACGACACGCCACCGGCGACCACGAACCATAGCGCCACGCCCGGCAACGCCGTCACGACCTTCTGGTAAAGCATCATACCGCTCCAGCCCATCGCCAGGTAAAGGCCAACCGACAACCGGTCGAAACGCCCCGGCCAGCCCAGCTTGAGCACGATGCCGAAGATCGCGACGCACCACACGCCGGTCAACAGCACCATCGCAAACAGGCTGTCTTTCAATTCCATGATGAACGGGGTGTAGGTCGCGGCGATCAAAAGATAGATCGCCGAATGGTCGAAGCGACGCAGCACCCATTTGGCGCGCGAGACCGGCCACAGGTTATAGGTCGCCGACAACACCAGCATGGCCAGTAGGCCCGCGACGTAAATCGACACCACCGCGACTTCAAACCCGCTGGCATAGATCGCGGTGAGTACCACCAGCACGGTCGCTGCGATGAGCCCACCGAACACCCCGATTCCGTGCACGACCCCGTCCGCGATCAATTCGGCACGGTCGTAATTCCAGCGCACGGCACCGGCCATCGCATGGGCTGACGTCGAGGCCAGTTGTTTCAGTCGGAAGATGGTCATAGCGGCCCGATACGCTGGGGTCAGGGAGCGGTAGGGTATAGGTCTCGCGAGGTCAACGAACCGTTCAAATGCACTCGCCTGTAATCGCGTCAGAAGTGTGAAGCTTGATTTTGATCTACCTGTCGCCACTTCGTATAGTTCCCTCCCAACCTTTGCCTCCCTGGATCGAGCTTTCGTTGTCTGCATGGTCAGTTTTGCCGATATCGTCGAGGAAGCGCGCCTGTCGGCTCGGGCGCTGCTGGACTACGGCGATCATTTCTTCAATCCGACGGTGCGGCTGGGCGTCACCGGCCTGTCACGGGCCGGCAAGACGGTGTTCATCACTGCGCTGATTCATGGCCTTACCCGTGGCGGCCGTTTCCCGGTGTTCGAGCCGTTCGCGACCGGGCGGATCGCGCGCGCCCGGCTCGCGCCGCAACCCGATGACGCGGTGCCGCGATTTGATTACGAAAACCACGTCCGCACCCTGATCTCGGAGCGCCGCTGGCCGGACTCGACCGTCGATATCAGCGAACTTCGGCTCGTCATCGATTATCAGCGACAAAATGGCGCAGAGCGGACGCTCACGCTCGATATCGTCGACTACCCCGGCGAATGGCTGCTGGATCTGCCGCTGCTTCACAAAACGTATGAGCAGTGGTCCGCCGAAAGTCTGGCGCTGTCGCGCGAGGGTCCGCGCGCGCGGCTTGCAACGCCATGGCACGCGCAGCTGGCGACGCTCGATCCCGTGGGCCAGGCCGACGAACAGGCGGCTCTGACATCGGCACGGCTGTTCACCGACTATCTGCGCGCCTGCCGCGACGAACAATTCGCCATGAGCCTGCTGCCGCCGGGGCGCTTTTTGATGCCGGGCAACCTCGCCGGCTCGCCGGCGCTGACCTTTGCGCCGCTCGATCTGCCGGCCGAGGGCGTAGCGCCCGACGGCTCGCTGTGGGCGATGATGGTCCGGCGCTACGAGGCCTATAAGGACGTGGTGGTTCGGCCGTTCTTTCGCGATCATTTCTCTCGGCTCGACCGCCAGATCGTTCTGGTCGATGCGCTGGCGGCGTTCAACGCGGGTCCGGAAGCACTGCACGACCTCGAAGCCGCGCTGGCGGGCATTCTCGATTGCTTCCGGATCGGGCGCAGCACACTGCTCAGCAGCCTGTTCCGGCCGCGCATCGACCGGATCTTGTTTGCCGCGACCAAGGCCGATCACCTGCACCAGTCGAGTCACGATCGCCTCGAAGCCGTGTTGCGGCGGATCGTCACCAAGGCGGCCGATCGCGCCGAGCATGGCGGCGCCGAAATCGATGTCGTGGCACTGGCCGCGGTCCGCGCCACCCGCGAGGCGCGGGTCCAGCGCGGTCGCGACAAGCTGCCGTCGATCCTGGGCACGCCAGCCGCCGACGAGACCGCGGACGGCGAGCCGTTCGACGGCAATACCGAGGTCGCAACCTTCCCGGGCGACCTGCCGAGCGATCCCGAAGAACTGTTCAGGGGCGAAGGCGCGTTTCGCGGCCTGTCCAGCACGACGACGGAGAAGGCCGATTTCCGTTTCCTGCGCTTTCGGCCGCCCCAGCTCGAAAGCGACGGGCCGGACGGCCCGCTGCTGCCTCACATCCGCCTTGACCGCGCTCTTCAGTTCCTGATCGGAGACAAACTGCAATGAGCGAGCGCTCGCCGCATCGACGTCCCGCCACCTTCAAGCTCGACGACCCCGGCGTGATCGTGATCGATCCCGACGATCCGATCCGCCCGGCCCGCGGCACGGTCCATGTCACGCCCGAGCCTGATCCTGCTTTGCTGCCGGTCCCGCTCGAGCCGCCCGTTGTTCCGGCAAGACGCAGCCTTCGCTGGGGCGCGGTGTTCTGGACCGCGGTCGCGGGATTGGTGCTGCTCGGCGTGGGGCTTGGCATCGCGCATCTGATCGAGGACTTGTTCGCACGCAACGAGGGCCTCGGCTTTCTCGGACTGGCCTTGGCCTTTGCCGCCGCGCTGGCGTTTTTGATCGTGTCGGCGCGCGAGGCCTACGGGCTTGCACGGCTGGCGACCATCGAAAAACTGCATTTGCGCGCCGCTGCGGCGCTCGCCAGCGACGATCGCGCGGCGAGCCGGACCATTGTTCAGGACCTGCTGAAGATCGCGCACCAGAATCCGCAACTGGCCCGCGCCCGCGCCGCGCTGGTGAGCCACGCCGACGACATCATCGATGGCGCCGACATGATTAAACTGGCCGAACGCGAATTGATGGCGCCGCTCGACCAGGAAGCCCGCCGCCTGGTTTCGACCGCTGCGCAGCGCGTCTCGATCGTCACCGCCGTCAGCCCCCGCGCACTGGTCGACGTGCTGTTCGTTTTCGTGGCCTCGCTGCGCATGATCCGGCAATTGGCCCGGCTCTATGGCGGACGGCCGGGCGCGCTCGGCATGATCCGGCTGATGCGCCACGTCATCGCCCATCTCGCCATCACCGGCGGCATGGCAGCGAGCGACAGCCTGATCCAGCAGATGCTCGGCCACGGCTTAGCTGCGAAACTGTCGCAGCGCCTCGGCGAAGGCGTGCTCAACGGGCTTTTGACCGCACGGCTCGGGCTCGCCGCCATCGACGTCACCCGCCCGCTGCCGTTCACCGCCTTGCCGCGGCCGGTGCTCGCCGATCTGGCAAAAGACCTGCTGCGCAAGCGCGACGGTGAGGAGTGAGATTTGACTCACGCTTGCTTCCTTTCCCTCTCCCCTTGTGGGAGAGGGTGGCTCGCATCGTCAGATGCGAGACGGGTGAGGGGTTACGGCCTAACGATAGGCTGTGACCCCTCACCCCATCCCTCTCCCACAAGGGGAGAGGGAGCGCGCTGCCACTCGTGAGATGCAGCAGTTCACACCAACCGCGGCGCGACGATCTTGGTTCGCAGCGAAGCAGTTTTTGCCGTCCGGAACTACAGCCGGTTTTGAGTGCGAATGAAATCGGTGATCAGGTACATCGCCTCGATCGACGCAGGTTTCGCCGGATTTTGTGAGATGAAGGTATGCGGCTCGCCTTCGAACTTCCTCACGGTGATCTCGCCACCCGCTTTGGCGTAAGCGTCCGCAAACCTGTCCGCCATGTCGGGCGTTACATTCGCGTCTGCCGTGCCCTGGATCAGCAACACCGGCGGCAAGTCGAGCGGCGCGACGCTTTCCAGAATCCGTTGCGGGTTGGCCTCGATCATCTGTTCTTCGCTTGCGAAGAAAGCCTGGTGATTTCTCACCAGCCTTTCGTTGCCCGTCTGCTGGGCCATCTTATAGCGCGCAAGCGGATCGGAGATCGGCCAGCACAGCACGACGTAACGGAGGCTGGCGTCGACGTATTCGGAACCGGAAAGCTTCGCCGCCGCATACCGCGGATCATGCGGGCGCAACACGTTCAGCAACAATTGGTGGCCGCCGCTCGAGGTACCCAGGCCGCCGATCCGGGTCGAATCGCCACCCCATCGCGCGATATTCGCCTTCAGCCACCTGATGCCGAGATTCACGTCGGAGACGGATGCGGGATATTGCGATGCCGGCGCCAACCGGAAATCGAGCGCGAGCACTGCGGTACCGGCCGCGGCGATCACGTCGTGCATCGCGGCGTTTTGCAGGCGATCGCCGCCCGTCCACGCGCCACCATGGACGTCGACGAGCGCCGGGAAATCCACGGCGCCGCGCGGGCGATATAGACGGGCCAATAAAGGAACATTGCCTGCCAGGCCAAACTCGACGTCCTCAACGACCACATCGTTGATTTTTGTAGGTCCCTTCTTCATCGTCGCCATCGTGGATTGCTCTTTGCGGTAGGTCTGTTGTCTGTTGATCGAATTTAACCGGCTTGCGCCGACGCGATGCACGCGGCCCGCGTGCGCAGCGGCACCTGAAATTCACCCGCCAGCACACGCCAGCGAAAGAGCGGTGAATCCGGCGGCGGCGAAAGCTCCGGTGTCCAGTTGGTCAGCTTCTCCAGCACGTAACTATCCATCACGGTCCCGCGCCAGACGCGATCGACCTTTGCAAGCGGCTGCCTGACCGCGGTGGTGGACCCCCATACCGGGTTGGCATCGTCCGGCGCACGCGCGACGTAAAGCCCGATGTGACCCCGAATAGAATCCATGCCGGGGTCGCGGAAGCCCATGAAGCGGCCGCGCTCGTTGATCTGGATCACCGGCACCCGACCGTTGAAATACCAGCGCATCATGGCGTAGGTCCGGTAGTCGGTGGTGGCAATCCAGCTCGCGCCGATCCGTTGCAACTCGAGCTTCGCCCGATCCGCCACCTGCGCATAGCCGGCCTCGCCGCCGATCGGATCGGCCTTGCCGATGAGATTCCAGGGGCTCGCGACCGAATAGAGGAAGACCAGAACGACAAAGGCGATGCCGGACACGATCGCGGCGTTTGCCCAGGCGTTGGTCGATTTGATCAACCGGGACGACCAGCCTTCGCGCGGCAGCATCGCGACGTTGATCGCGGCGGCGGCAAATCCGGCCGGCCACAGAAACATCGGCCAGGTATCGCCGACCCGCAACGTCAGTGATTTCCAGAAAAAATATCCGACGGGGACGATGACGCAGGTGGAAAGCAGGATGGCCACGGCGTCGCGCTGGCGGTATCCGCGCCATGCGGTTACCGCCACGCCGGACAGAACCACCGGCAGCAGGATAAAACCGACCAGGCTGAACTGCAGGCCGATGAATTCGCCGACGGTGCGCAGCGACAGTTCATGGGTCGCGGTGGCGCGCACGGACTGGAATCGGAAGGATGCCCAATCGTGCCCGGCATTCCAGACCAGCACCGGCAGGAACAATGCCACCGCGATCAACGCCGCGAGCCAGGGCATGGGACTGGTCAGCCAGCGCCGTCGCCAGTCCGGCACCAGCATGAACGCCAGCACGGCCGGCAGCCACATCACGACCGTGAATTTCGACAACAGCGCCAAGCCGCCGAACACCCCGGCCGCCAGCCACCACCGCGCGTCGCCGCTTTCGCTGAGGCGGACCAGCGCCCACAGCATCGCGACCGCGAACGGAATCAGCGCCACGTCAGGCGCGACCTTGGCCATCAGCAGACCGTAATAAAGCGCCGCCTCCGACATCAGCACCGCCAGCACCACCGCGCGGACGTCATGGGTCACGCGCCGGACGATATCGGCGAGCAACAATTGCGTGACCAGCATCGCCAACACGCCGGCAAAGCGTACGCCGAAATTAGTATCACCGAAGATTGCGGTGCCGAAGCGAATGAACCAGGCGATCATCGGTGGATGATCGAGAAAGGAAAGCACGGGCTCCTTCGACCAAGTCCAGTAATAGGCCTCGTCGGTACGCAGCTCGATGACGCTGGCGTAGATCACTCGCAATGTGGTCATCGCGACAACCAGCGCGATCACGCCGAACCATCGCGGAAGGGCGGAGTCGTATGGTCTGGCGCGGATATCGGGCGGGGCAATCGTCACTCGGCTTTCTCCCCGACTCCGCAAGGGCTGTCAACGTACCGCACCGCAAGATACATCGCAGGCGGATCAACTCTCGGAAGTCACCCCACATCCCCGGGACGAGACGCGAATGGCTGTTCACTGCGGGAATTAAACCTTACTGTCGCCGATACATAATTTATGAACCACATGACCCCCAAGCTTCGATCCAGGCTCTCCACATCGCTCCGCGGCATCAGCATCCGGCAGGTCCGCCTGACCTGCGGTCTGGTGCTGTTTGCCTATCTGGTTAGTCATTTTCTTAACCATGCGCTCGGCAATATCTCGATGGATGCGTTGGCCATCGGCGTCTACTACCACACCCTGTTCTGGCAGTTCCTTCCCGTTGCGGTCGTGTTCTACACCGCAGCACTGGTTCACACCGCGCTCGGCATTTGGGCGTTCTACCAGCGCCGGCAATTTCGCTGGAAAGCCATCGAGCCGCTGCAGCTCGTATTGGGCTTGAGCATCCCCGCACTCATCATCACCCATATCGTCGGCGCGCGGCTCGGCCAGACGCTGTTCGGGCACGAAAAACTTTATCCGCAGGAGCTTTATGCGTTCTGGATCGCACGCCCGGACCGGGCATGGCTGATGTCAGCCGTGCTGATCGTGGCCTGGATCCACGGCAGCATCGGGCTTTATTTCTGGCTCCGGATGAAAACATTCTTCCAGCGCGCGGCGCCGTTCCTGCTGGCGGCCGTGGTGCTGGTGCCGACGCTGGCGCTGCTGGGGTTCTATCAGGGAGGACGCGCCGTCATCGCCGAAAGCGGCGATGCAGACTGGCGCGCCGACAATCTTTCGCAACGCCAGGTCGGGACGGCCGCACAGCAACAAACGCTGGATGATGTCAGCGATTATTTCCTGATCGGCTACCTCGGCCTGCTCGGACTGGTGTTGCTGGCACGCGGCGCGCGCGTGCTGAACGAGCGTCGCGGCGGCATGATCACGCTGTCCTATGGCAATGGCCGCACCATCCGGGTACCGAAAGGCCTCAGCGTGCTTGAAGCAAGCCTGCGCAACAATGTAGCCCATGCCAGCGTGTGCGGCGGCCGCGCCCGCTGCTCGACCTGCCGCATCCGGGTCATCGGCGATTGCGGGCCGCTGCCGGAGCCATCCAAACGGGAAGCATTCGTGCTGAACAGCGTCGGAGCCGCCGACCCTTCGATCCGGCTCGCCTGCCAGTTACGCCCGACCTGCGACCTGTCCTTCTTCCAGCTGTTCACGCCGCACGCGACGTCGGCCAGCGCGCACGCTTCGCACCCCCACCGCATCGGTCAGGAACGCTATCTCGTCAGCCTGTTCGTCGACATGCGCGGCTCAACCCAGCTTGCGGAACGACGGTTGCCGTTCGACACCGTCTTCATCGTCAACCGATTTCTGGCCGCGGTTTCGCAGGCGGTAATCGAATGCGGCGGTCAGCCGAACCAGTTCGTCGGCGACGGTGAACTGGCGCTGTTCGGGCTGCATGCCAGCCCGCAAATCGCCTGCCGTCAGGCGCTCAAGGCGGCGGCGAAGATTGCCGCCAATATTGCTGAACTCAATCAGTTCCTCGGTCACGACCTGCAGGCGCCGATCCGCTTCGGCATCGGCATCCATGGCGGCGAAGTGATCATCGGCGATGTCGGCTACCGCGACCACATGGTGTTCACCGCACTCGGCGACGCGGTCAATGTTGCAGCGCGGTTGCAGGACATGACAAAAACACTTGCCTGCGAGGCGATCCTATCCGAGGAGGTGCGCGTCACTGCCGGCATGGCGGCGGATCGCCTGCCCGTGCAGGAAGTCGCAATCCGCGGCCGTACCGAAATGATGATTGTGCGCTATGTCGCGGCCGCGAGCGCGCTGTCGGAGCTGGTCGACGAGCTCGATGTCGTCGCCGCCTAGCCTTATGCTACCACCGAATCTTTCGTCGCGCGGGGCGTCGTAAATCTAACCTTAAGACCGAACGTCTGCCCGACAGCACGTTGAAATTAGTTTTCGCTCGGGCTCAGCACCTCGGTCTTTTTGCCGCAGGCTGGCCGGAAGCGCTGAAAAACGGCCAAAAGCGCGAAATGCGCCGCGATATTGATCGTTTTCCGCCAGAATCACGATGTGGTTTAAGCTACCAAGCTTTGTCTATACCGCGTATCGTACGCGTTCGGACATGCCGGTTTGCGGGGACCGGCGGTTCGTGATCGTCTTGATCCCGCGGAGACTACGTGATGGCTAAAGGTACTGTGAAGTGGTTCAACGCCACCAAGGGTTATGGATTTATCCAGCCCTCGAGCGGCGGCAAAGATGTTTTCGTTCATATATCGGCAGTCGAGAAAGCTGGCCTGTCATCGCTTAACGAAGGGCAGACGGTTGAATACGAAGAGGTAGCCAATCGCGGCAAGACCTCGGCTGAGAACCTCAAGGTTTAAAGCCGGCCGGGCAGCAGCACCCTCTCGGACCTCATCCGGGAGCGGGCTTCCAGAAACATCTCAAAGATAAAGAGCATTCGGCGGCAGCAGGAGTGCTCTGGCGTGCATTGGAATCGGCGTGGAGAAAACTTCCACGCCAATTCGATGCATCAGTCTTCCTTGACCCATTTTTCCAGGGTCATGACATCGGGCGGCTGCGCATAGCCGCGCGGCCACATATCCACGACCCATTCGACCTTGGTCGCGAGCTCGACCAGAACCGCGGTATTGTGCGGCAACTGAAGCATCAGCGCATTGCCGCGATAATGCGGATCGCCGACCACATGGAATTTGAACAGGCCCCATTCCTGCAGCACCAGTAACAGGCTGGTCGTGTTGCGGGTGGTGTCCCAGCAGTCGTAATTGTGCGGGGCATCGAGGGTACGGATGTCCGCATTCGCGACGCGCTTGTCGGTGCCGATCACCGGCCCCATGCGGCGATCGAACCAGACCACGGCTTTTTGCACCGCCGCCCGTTCCGCCGCCGCTGACGCGCGGCCCGCCGCCAGGATTTGCGTCAGAGTGTTGCGATCGCCCGGCGTGAAGCTGAGAATCTCGCGGCGGCGGCAAACGAAGCCGTAGCAGACCGTCATCTCGGTGGCCGAGGGCGGATAGATTGAGACCGTGCTGTAGAGCGCCTCCTGCGGCGCGCTCAATTCGCGCGCCAGCCCCGGCAACGGCGCGGCCGCCAGCAAGGTCGCGATCAATGCCACGGCCGCTCTGCACGCCGCCCCGCCACGGCCCGACCTGCCCGATTGCCTCCGCCTCTTGGTGAACCCCATCCGTCGCCGCGCTTCCCGCCATGAATTTTGCGGAAACCTATCGCAGCGATTTCGCGATTCCAAGCCCGGGTCCATGGTAAGAATAGGGAATTACAGGACCTGCCATGACGTCCGATGCCGCTCCGCCCCCGCACTTCAGTGCGCCCTACGCGCCGGACGACCGCGCCATCGCGGTGCGCTTGCTCAAGGGCGCAGGACTTAGTGCGGCGCGGGAAAAACGCGTCGACCGGACGGCGACACGGCTGATCGACGCCATCCGCTCCAGCGACGACCGGCTTGGCGGCATTGAGGACATGCTGCGCGAGTTCGCGCTTTCGACCAAAGAGGGCCTCGCGCTGATGGTGCTGGCGGAAGCCCTGCTGCGCGTGCCTGACGCCCGCACCGCCGACCGCTTCATCGAGGATAAGCTCGGCGAAGGCGATTTCGTGCACCACGAAACCAAATCCAGCGCGTTCCTGGTCAACGCCTCGGCGTGGGCACTGGGGGTTTCGGCACGGGTGATTCAGCCCGGCGAAACCCCGCAAGGCACCATCGGTCGGCTCGCGAAACGGCTGGGCGCCCCGGCGGTGCGCGCCGCCACCCGGCAAGCGATGCGGCTGATGGGCAGCCACTTCGTACTCGGCGAGACCATCGAATCCGCACTGGCGCGGGCGCAGCCGGACCAGGCGCGCGCGCCGCGCTATTCCTTCGACATGCTCGGTGAAGGCGCGCGTACCGCCGACGACGCGACCCGCTATTTCGATTCCTACGCCCGCGCGATCGAAGCGATCGGCCGCGCCGCCGATCGCAGACCGCTGCCCGACCGCCCCGGCATCTCGGTCAAGCTCTCCGCGCTGCATCCGCGTTACGAAGCGGTGAGCCACCAACGGGTGATCAATGAACTGGTCCCGCGGCTGATCGATCTGGCACGCCACGCCAGGGCCTATGACCTCAACTTCACGGTCGATGCCGAGGAAGCCGACCGGCTGGAGCTATCGCTCGACGTGATCGCGGCGACGCTCGCCGACGCCTCGCTCGCGGGCTGGGCTGGTTTCGGGCTTGCGGTGCAGGCCTATCAGAAGCGCGCAGTCGACGTGATCGACTACGCCGATACGCTGGCGCGAACACTGGACCGGCGGTTGATGGTGCGCCTCGTCAAGGGCGCCTATTGGGATACCGAAATCAAACGCGCGCAGGAGCGCGGCCTCGAGGACTATCCGGTGTTCACCCGGAAGGCGATGACCGACCTGAACTTTGTTGCCTGCGCACAAAAGCTGCTGGCGCTACGGCCCCGCATCTTCCCGCAATTTGCGACCCACAACGCGCTGACGGTCGCAACCGTGCTCGAACTCGCCGAGGGTGAATCCGGCTTCGAGTTCCAGCGCCTGCACGGCATGGGCGAGGCGCTTTACGCCCAACTGCGCCAGGACCACCCGAAGCTCGCCTGCCGCACCTATGCGCCGGTCGGCAGCCATCGCGATCTGCTCGCCTATCTGGTGCGGCGGCTGCTGGAGAACGGCGCCAACTCGTCGTTTGTGGCGATCGCCGCCGACGACGGGGTGCCGGTCGCGACCTTGCTGCGCCGTCCGGCCGCGATCATCGGTACGCCGGACCAGGCGCGACATCCGAACATCCCCTTGCCGCGCGATCTCTACCGGCCGCAACGTGTGAATTCGCGTGGCATCGAATTCGGCGACCGCACCGCGCTCAACCGCCTGGTCGCAGCCGTGGCCGCGAGCCGCGGGAATGCCGGCGAGATCACCGACATCAATCCGGAAACCGCGCGCGACCTGGTCACGGCGACTCGTCGAGGATTCGGAGAATGGAGTCGAACCACGGCCACGACCCGCGCCGCAATCCTCGAGCGGGCCGCAGACCTGCTTGAGCAACGCGCAACGCATTTTATCGCGCTGTTGCAGAGCGAGGGCGGCAAGACGCTGGACGACGCGCTGTCCGAAGTCCGTGAAGCCACCGATTTCTGTCGCTACTACGCCGCCGAAGGCCGCAAGCTGTTCGGCGCGGGCGAAACGATGCCGGGACCGACCGGCGAGAGCAATGTCCTGCAATGGCGCGGCCGCGGCGTCTTCATCGCGATATCGCCATGGAATTTCCCGCTGGCGATTTTTGCAGGGCAAATCACGGCGGCGCTGATGGCCGGCAATACCGTGATCGCCAAGCCGGCCGAGCAAACGCCGCGCGTTGCAGCGGCGGCCGTCCGATTGCTGCATGAGGCCGGCGTTCCCTCGTCGGCGCTGTATCTCGCACCTGGCGACGGCGGCGTCGGCGCGGCGCTGGTGGCGCAGCCCGATGTCGCCGGCGTCGTCTTTACCGGCTCGACCGAGGTCGCGCGATCGATCAACCGGGCGCTGGCTGCCAAGGACGGTCCGCTCGTGCCGCTGATTGCGGAGACCGGTGGCATCAACGCGATGATTGTCGATGCCACCGCCTTGCCCGAGCAGGTCGCCGACGACGTCGTGACCTCGGCGTTCCGCTCCGCCGGCCAGCGCTGCTCGGCGCTGCGGTTGCTGTTCGTGCAGGACGACGTCGCCGATCGCATGATCGAGATGATCGTGGGCGCCGCACGCGAATTAAAAATCGGCGATCCGCGCGACCCTTCGGTGCATGTCGGGCCGGTGATCGATGCCGAAGCCAAACAGCGACTCGACGCGCATATCGCGCGCATGAAGACCCAGGCCCGGGTGCATTACGCAGGGGTCGCGCCCGACGGCAATTATGTCGCGCCGCACATCTTCGAATTGACCAGCGCGGACGAATTGACCGAAGAGGTGTTCGGACCGGTGTTGCATGTGGTGCGCTACCCGGCCACTGGGCTCGACCGTGTGCTGCGCGCGATCGAACGCACCGGCTACGGGCTGACGCTCGGCATCCAGTCGCGCATCGACGATACTGTCGAGGATGTGATCGACCGGCTTGCGGTCGGCAATATCTACGTCAACCGCAACATGATCGGCGCGGTGGTCGGCGTGCAGCCGTTCGGCGGTCACGGCCTCTCCGGCACCGGACCGAAGGCCGGCGGCCCGCACTATCTGGCGCGCTTCGCCACCGAACAGACGGTAACCGTCAACACCGCGGCCGCCGGCGGCAACGCCGCCTTGATGTCGGACATGGAGTAGAGGCAACAACGCCCGTTGCATCGCCCTGCCATCCTCGGTCAAATGCAGCCGAAATCCGCCGGGTACAGCGAACAGCGATTCCATCGGACGGAATAAGACCAACAAGAATACGGAGCGACCTCACCATGGAAGACGGCATCTTCGAAGGCCTCAAGGTTCTGGACTGCGCGAGTTTCATCGCAGCGCCGGCGGCCGCAACCGTGCTGTCGGATTTCGGCGCCAAGGTGATCAAGATCGAACCGCCCGGCTCAGGCGATCCCTACCGCAACCTGCCGAACCTGCCGGGCTACCCGCACAGCAAACATAATTTCGCCTGGCTGCTGGAAGCCCGCAACAAGCGCAGCCTCGCGCTCGATCTCAGCAAGCCCGAGGGACAGGCGGTACTGCACCGCCTCGCCGCCGAGGCCGATGTCTTCATCACGAATTTTCCGCCGGCGGTGCGCGGCCGGCTCGGCTTGACCTATGCCGAGTTGGCGCCGCTCAACCCGCGCCTGATCTATGCGTCGTTCACCGGCTACGGCGAAAAGGGCGAGGAAGCCAACAAGCCCGGTTTCGACAGCAACGCCTATTGGGCGCGCTCGGGCCTGATGGATCTGGTGCGTGCGGACACCAACACCACGCCGGCGCGCTCGGTCGCCGGCATGGGCGACCACCCCTGCGCGATGGCGCTGTATGGCGCGATCGTCACCGCACTCTACAGGCGCGAGCGCACCGGCAAGGGCGCGCATGTCAGTTCGAACCTGATGGCCAACGGGGTCTGGGCCAACGGCGTCTTCGCGCAGGCGAAATTATGCGGTGCGACCTTCGCCGAACGGCGCCCGCGCGAACATGCGCTCAATGCCGTGACTAACCACTACCGGTGCAAGGACGGACGCTGGATCATCCTGTCGCTGCTCAACGAGGAGCGGCAGTGGCCGGCGCTGGCCCGCTGCCTCGGGCGCGAAGACCTTGTCACCGATGTGCGGTTCGCCACCAAGCCGGACCGCCACGCGCGGTCGCTGGAGTTGATCAAGATATTCGACGAGACCTTCGCCACCAAAGACCTCGCCGAATGGCGCAAGATCCTCGACGGCAACGGCCTGGTGTTCGGCGTGGTCGGCATCCTCGATGACATTCCGACCGACCGGCAGATGATCGAGAACGACGTCTTGGTGCCGATCGAGGGTGACACCATGCTCACCGTCAACAGCCCGATCTGGGTCGACGGCAGCCCGAAGACCCAACCGAAGCGTCCGCCCGGCATCGGCGAGCATAGCGATGAAGTGCTGCGCGAGGCCGGCTATGACGACGCCGCAATCCGGCAATTGCGTGCATCCGGCGCGGTGGCCTGACGGCGCGTAAGCATCCGTTCGGATCGGCCATCTCGTCTCGAAATCTACAGCATGATCCGGACCCGTGGGCTGCGTTAGCGCAAAGTGGACACCGGTTTTCCCTCGCGACAAACGCGAAGCGTTTGCGCGAAGATTGTGCTCAAATAGCAAGTAAGGGCAGGATGGCGTTTCGAAGAAAGCTATCCTGCTCAAGGGCCACGCCTGGCCCGTTAAATCGCGCGCCTGCACGTGGTCAGAGAACCCCTGCCGCAGACAATACGGTTGCTCTTACCATCGCTGCTTCGCGATTTTCTGTTCCACCCATCGCTGCTTCGCGATTTGCTGTTCCAGGAACTTCGCAGTGATGGCGTTTAGATGCGTTGTCGGATGAAAGGGATCGGCAAACATGAAAGTCTCATCTGCTTCCTTGCTTACATAGTTCTTCGGCGAGCAGAATAGCGAAAGATTGAATGCGGATGGATTATCCAGGTGCAACTTGGTAGCTCGTGTAATTTGAGCCGATGAATCACACGCGACCCCAGTATTCGACACGGTAAATCCGTACTCACGAAAGTTGGTAATTACACTGTCGATAAAAGTGAAGGAGTCTATCAGGAGCACCTTTTCACCAAAGTTCTGCCGTTGGAGCGCGCTGGCCAGCGTGCTGTTGAACAATTGGGAACTCTGCGTCAGAAACTGACCGTTGTCCGCACTGGCAACGCCTATCGGGGCCTTTCCGATATCAGCAACATTCATCAACACGACATGCGTCGCTCCGTTCTCCACCATGGTCGCGACAACGTCAACCAGGTCGACAGCGGACTGGGTTATGGCACTTATTGCAGCCTGCTGTGCCGCGGCCGTGCCCGCCGCCTGAGCTGCGGTCAATTGAAATAGGATGTCGTTCGCTCCCCCGTTTATCAGTATCAGCTGGTCGGGTTTGAACCGCTTGTGAGTCTTCAGGTATTCGGCCACCTGATCCTTTATCGGAACCGTCGTCATCTCCGCGATGTCGGCGTTCGGCGTGTCTGGAGATGCATGCCCTACGCCCGGCTGCATCACCACGCGCGCGCCCCCCTGAGCGTAGTTCAGCCCACCTACCGGAATGAGAGGCAAGCCGAAGCCGCCAACAAACGCAGGCGTTAGTATGCTTCCGTAAGACAGAGCTACCTCTTGAGTGAAGTTCCGGCCGGGATTTGTCGTAAAGCGACCGCCGCCAAATATCAGTTCGGCAACGGGCGAGTATGTGCCGGCGTCTAAGAGGCTGTCGCCAAAGACAACGACATTTTGCCTGACCGCGGCAAGCGAGGCGCCCGGCGATATAACCGCGAAGGTTATGATCATCGCTAGAGCGTACATCAAGGTGACAACGGCCTTCCGTGGCCCTACCGCATCTTTGCGGTGTTTTATCTGTTTCATTTGAACTGATCAACTCTCTCATTGTGCGTTCGCCCATGCGCGTTCGCCCAAATGGGGAGTAAATCGGTCGTACTACCGAACCAATACAACTTCGCTGAAAAGCGTTACCGGCGTAACGGCAGGTGAGAAGTGATTCCATCGGACGGAACAAAACGCCATCCGGCAGTTGCGCACCACCGGCGCGGTGGCCTGATCGCGTTGGGGCTAATCCATTCAGTGATTATGGATCAGCACCCAGCCGACGGCGGCGAGGCCGATAACGACGGCGACCGCGATCGCCCATGTGCTCACGCGGATGTCGCCGATGGTTTGCCGCTCGGCTTCGTTCTCGGCAATCTTGCGATTGCGCGCCTTCTCTTCCGCATCGCTCATCCCGCCCCTCCTGCCGTTTTTCGGTCTGGTCCGGTCGACGTCACGCTAATCTACCTCGCGCGCCGGCCCTCGTCGACAGACGCGGCTTGGGCTCAAGCGGTAATATAGACCGTTCCTCCAGATCCCTGCCGCGCCCGCCCAGGCCGGCCAGCCGGCTCAGGAAAAATGCTGCGAACGCCGCGCAAAGCGCGGCGGCGGCCGCCGTCATGAACACCTCGCCTGCGCTCCACTCCATCGACAACAACGCGCCACCGACCAGCGGCCCGACGATCGAACCGATCCGTCCGATTCCGAGCGCCCAGCCGACGCCGGTGGCCCGCACCGAAGTCGGGTAGAACGCTGCGGCCAGCGCGTTGGAGGCGATCTGACCACCGACAATGCAGAACCCGGCGATGAAAATCGCGATCGTAACCAGGACGGCGGAGTGGCCGAGCTGGCCGATCGCGCCGACCGCAAAGACCGCGATGAAATAAACCAGCGCCAGCGCCCGAAACGAAAAGCGGTCGATGATGCGGCCGAGCGCAAACGTCGCCACGATGCCGCCGACCTGCAGCATCGAGCCGATCACCGCCGCCTCGGATACCGAGGCACCGAGGTCATTGAGAACCGTGGGCAGCCAGTTCGACAGGAAATAAAGATCGAGCAGGCTCATGAAGAACACCACCCATAGCAACAGCGTGACTAGCGTTCTTCCACCCTTGAACAGATGCAACACCGGCATCCCGGTCAATCTGGTTTCATTCACGACAAATCGCGTTGCCGATCCAAATGCGGTCTGCGGACTGACCAACCTTAGCAGTTCGGCGACACGCTGATGCGCCCGTCCGGTGAGCACCAGGAAGCGGACGGATTCCGGCAACTGGTGCGCCAGAACCGGCGCCAGCAGCAGCGGTGCGACACCGCCGACGACGAACACCGAGCGCCATCCGAATTGCGGAATCAACGCCGCGGCAAGAAGGCCGCCGAGCGCTGCGCCCACCGAGAACCCGCAAAACATGATCATCACCATGGTCGCGCGGCGTCGGTGTGGACTGAACTCGGAGGTCATCGCGATAGCGTTCGGCATCGCGCCGCCAAGCCCCAGCCCGGTGAGAAACCGCATCGCGAGCAGCGTGTTGACATCCGTGGCGAAGGCGGTCGCAAACGTGCAGACGCCGAAAGCGGCCGTCGAGAAAATGATGATCTTCTTGCGGCCGGAGCGATCGGCCAGCGGGCCAAACACGAGCGCGCCGATCATCAGCCCGACCAGTCCGGCACTGAACACCGGACCCAGCTCAGCTTTGCTAAGGCGCCATTCCTTGGCAAGCGCCGGTGCGACATAGCCGATCGCCTGCGTATCGAAGCCATCGAGGAACAACACCGCCGCGCAGGTCAAAAGCAATTTGATCTGGAATCCGCCGACCGGCTGTCGATCGATGAAGCCGGCGACATCGACAAGCGACGCATCACAACGCTGGACCTCCGAGATCGGCATCATTGTCTCCTCCCTGAAACGTCATGGCGCGAGCCTTGTCAGCTCGTCTTTTTGACGCGATGAATTGTCATGTTCGTCATTGCGAGGAGCCCTTGCGACGAAGCAATCCAGTCTTCCTTTGTTGCTCTGGATTGCTTCGCGGAAGCCTGTCATCGGGCGCGCATTCGCGCCACCCGTTGGCTCGCAATGACGATTCCTCGCTTCGATCACGCTCACCTCCGCAAGGCATCCATCGAATAGCCGGCGATCCGCTTGTAGCTGTCGGACATCGCGACCAGTTCCTCACGGCTGATGACGTCCTCGATTGAGCCGAACGGCCGGTCGCGGGTGCGCTGGAACACCTCGCGCAGGATCGCGTCGGGCGGGTTGCTGCGGTTGGTCAGCACGATCCGCGTGGTGGCTCCGAGGCGCTGCTTCTCGTATGCGGCCAGCGCGGCCACCGGATCATCGCTTTCAAGCAGCGCCGTTGTCAGCGCCCGCGCATCTAGGATGGCCTGGCCGGCGCCGTTGGAGCCGCGCGGCACCATCGGATGCGCGGCATCGCCGAGCAGGGTCACGCGGCCAAAGCTCCAGCGCGGCAGCGGGTCCTGGTCGACCATCGGAAATTCCAGCACGCTGTCGGCGGCACGAATGAACGCGGGAACATCGAGCCAATCGAAGTGCCAATCGGCGAAGGCGCCGATGAAATCATCGGCCGAGCCGGGCCTGTTCCAGTCGCGCTTGCGATAAACCGGCGTTTCGAGTTCGGCGACCCAGTTGACGAGCTGCAATCCGTCATCGGCTGCATGGCGGATCGGATAGATCACCATCTTGCCGTGCGACAGCCATCCCGCCCGCACCATGCTCGCGCCCGACAAGATCGGCGGCCAGCGCGTCACGCCGCGCCACATGTTGACGCCGGAATAGCGCGGCTCGCCCTCGCCCGGGAAAAATTGCTTTCGGACCGCGGAGTTGATGCCGTCGCAGGCGACCACGATGCGACCGCGCACGGTGCTGCGGCTCTCACCTCCCGGCCCGTCGGTGAAATGAACGCGGACGCCGGAGTCATTCTGTTCGACGCCGACGCAATGCTGCTGCGTGACCAGCCGATCATGTCCGGCGCGCGCCCGGAACGCATCGAGCAACGCCATCTGCAGATCGCCGCGATGGATCGAGAATTGCGGATGCGCATAGCCCGCCGCGCGGCCGAGCGGTTCCTGATAAATCAACTGCCCGAAGCGATTGAAGAAGGTCGCATCTCTGGTTTCGATCGCGACCCGCGACAGCGCCGCTTCGAGCCCCAGCGCGGCAAGCTCCTGGGTGGCATGCGGAAGCAGGTTGATGCCGACCCCGATGGGCCTGATCTCGGCGGCCGACTCGAAGATCCGGCAGGGAATCCCGGCCGCGTGCAGCGCAAGCCCCAGCGTCAGGCCGCCAATGCCGCCGCCGACAACGATGACGTCGTCCATGTTTCCTTCCCGCTCGCTCTCACAGGCGATTTGCGGTGATGAAACACGATTAGTCAGCTTACTGTCAATCTAAGGCTGACCTCAGGTTGCGAGTGCAGTGCGAAGGAAAAATGTCCCGCTCTATCGATTGCCGACGAAGCACATTCCCATGCGCGAGACTTGGTCGACAACCTGACAGGAAAGTCCCTCCGCGCAGGTCCACGACCGGAAGCTGCGATCGTTGCCGGCGGCGTTGGCCTGTTGCTGATAGCAATGCGCACCCCAGCCGTCGTCATATTCTGTGCCGGCAAGCTCGGTGGTGCCGCGCGATTGAGGGCGGCTGGAGAACCCCCGCGAAAAGTCCGGCCGCCGGCCGTCGCGAAAGGCGGAAAGGATATCGCGGCGCCGGACCTGGTCGCCAAAGAAATGCGGCGATCCCGGCACGATGGTCGAATTGGAGGGATGGGGCGCCATCCAATCGACCCCGGGGAAATGAAAGCCGCCGACGCCGCGGGTCTGGTGGCACCCGGCACAGGTGATGTCGTTGAGCCGGCGCTGGAAGCCCGCGACCGAACGGATATTCTGCGGGGGCACGCCGCGCTCGGCGGCCTTTTTCAAAGCGGTGACCACATCGTTATCGCTGAACACCGGATCGCCCTTCGGATCGTCGCCCTGCACGAGACCGAACTCCGGCTGGAGATTCGACGTCCCAAAGCCAACCGGTGTCGAGGCGATCACGCTGGTTGCGAGAAATTCCTGCGGGACCAGAACCGTTCCGCGATCAAGCTCGGTGAAATGCTTGGGATCGAGCAGCCACGCCTTGAAGGCGCGCCTGAGGCTTTGATCGGCCAGGATCCGCGTGCGATCGATCTCGTTCTCAAGCGGGATCTGTTCGAACGCCTTGGCCTGGGAATTGTAGTCGAAAACCTTCAGCAGGTAATCGGTACGGAACTCCTGGGTCGGCGATTTCGGCGCATGCGAGATCTGCAGGTTGGTCTCGAGACGAAAGACATCGTCCGGCGCAATGAGAGCGAGCGGGCCATCCTTTGCGATCAGTTTTTCCGCAAGCGCCGGCCCGCTCAAGGCTAAGTCCCCCGCAGCGAGCCACCTTCGGGCGATATCGGCGCAAGTGATCACCGCACCGCCCGGGCCGGTCGCATGCGCGCCCTTTGCATTGAGCACGACGATCAGCGTCATCGGCAGGCGCGGCGAAGCCAGGCTGTCGCTGGCCTGCGGGACATTGGTGGGAATCAGGCGATAGATCAGCCTGATCTCGCCGCAGGTGTCGGGCGACACATAAGCGCGGTCCATCCGGTTGACGATGCCCGACAGCACAAAGCGCGTGTCGTTGGAATAGAGCTGCGCCCGATCGAACAATTGCGTGCCGTAAGAAGCCCCCACGCCGATGGTCTGGTTCGGAAAGTCGGCCTTCTGCTGGGCGACATAGCGATCGAAATCATCGTCGAGTGCCTTGCGGACCGGCGCCATCGAGGGCAACGCGAACAATTCGCTGTCGGTGATCGGCGCGTCGGATGTCCGTTCCGGCGCCATCACGCGGGCAAGGCCGAACCTGCCGCGGTCGAGTTCGCGCAATGCCAGCGGGTCGGTGATCGCCGCGCCGCGCTCCAGCGCCGGCGCGCTTTCCGCCTCGCACGTAGCCAGACCGCCGCACAGCAGAACAAATATCAAGACAAGAAATCGCAACGCATCGTCCTTCCCTGAGGGAACACCGCCCAGCGCGGCCCATTCGGAGCCTCTCGCGGGCAGGTGTTTCTACTCAGGAAAGTAGCCGAAAAGCGGTCGAATTGGCGCGCGACATCGTGAACGCGCCCCGCGTTATCGCTTCACGTCGCGGTGAAGCGATGCGCGCCATCAGGTTATTAGCGGGCGACGATCAGGCCCTTGGAGGTGACCACCACCCAGCGGCCGTCCTGACGCCGGATCGCGTCGACCCGGCCGAGACCCGGCACCGGATCGCCGGCATAAACCTCGAAGACCCCCTGTCGGCCCTCGATCAAGGCGCCGCCATTGGCGACATCCCGCAACTGCCAACCATCCACCGTCGGCAGCCTGCCCACCTCGACCTTGGGGGCGGCCGGGGCCGGGATCGAACCCGTCACGTCCTTGGCCGCGGCGGGCGTGGCAGCTGCCACCGGGGCAGCGGCCGGCGGGGCGGTGCGGAGCTTGTCGACGGTCTCGCTCAGCTTGGCGAGTTTGGCGGCCGGCTCGGCCTGCGCCTTCTCGAGCTTGTCGAGACGCTCGCTGGTCTTGTTGAATTGGGTCATGCCGAGCTTGGAACCATGTTCGACGCCGGCCTTCAGCGCCTGGATGTCGGCGTCGATCCGCGCAACGGAGGCTTCGAGGGCCGGGTTGCCCGCCGGCGCAGCAGTGGCCTTGGCCGCAAAATGCTGCACACCCACCGTCGCCATGGCGCCGCCGAGCGCACCCGCCATCGCGGCCAGCGCAACCACCGCGGCCAGCGCGGACAGGCGGCGCTTGCCGAACATTTCCCGGCCCTGTTCCGGTTCGACCTTGGGACCGGCGGCGGCATCGCTCCAGCCATGGTCGGCGGACGACATGATCATGACCCTGGCCGGGATGCGCGGCGCACCGGTTTTGGCAGTGTCCGCCTTGGCGGAGTTCTTGAAAGAGTCCGTCTTGAAAGAATCGGCCTTGAGAGAGCTGTGGGGAAAATCCGTTTCGTGAGCGTCTGCTTTCGGTGCGTTCACCTCGGGCGCGACGCCGGCTGCGCCCTGCTCCGGCACCAGACCCGGCGCTTCCGTGTTGATCGGCGACGCCTCGCCGGCAACCGCAGGCTCGATCGAGGGCTTGGATAACGAGGCCGCGACCGGCTCACCACCGAGGGAACCGGGTTCGCGGCTGGTCTGCTCAGCTTGTTCGCTCACAGCTAATTCTCCAGAATGAATTGACCATTTGGTAACTTTTATTGCTTGCGAATTCGTTACCGGAGGCCTGCTTACGGAAATTTTAGGAAGTCGTGCGGCCCGCTTCGCCACTGCCGCATGTGAGGCGCTGCGCCAGCCGTGGGCTCCGACACAGCCAATGTTGCCCTGCGACATTATGCGATGACCAACACGTCGTTTGCGCCGCCACATTTCCCGACTAACATGGATCGACCCACCAGCCAGAAGGCAGGGCGTCATGGCCATCGAAAAGTGCATCAACGAATTCGCTGCGGACGATGTTATTTTCGAGGAAGGCTCGAGCGGGCGCGAGCTGTTCGTGGTGCTCGATGGCAAGGTCGACATCGTCAAGGTCACCGGCGCCGGCAAGAACGTAATCGTGACGCTCGGCAAGGGCGAATTCTTCGGCGAGATGGCGGTCATCGACGGCTCGTCGCGCTCGGCCACCGCGATCGCCGCCGCGCCCAACACCCGCGTGATGCGGATCAACCACGCCCGCTTCGTGTATCTGGTCAGCCAGCAGCCAGCCTTTGCGCTGATGATCATGGATGCGCTCAGCAAGCGGCTGCGCGCCTCCAATGCCGTCACCTTCAAGGCGGCTGCCCCATGAGCGACCACACGCCGAGTCCGTTCCCGGTTCTGCTGAGCAACGACGTCTGCTCGCTGATCCAGGCGGCCGACCACGTGTACCAAGTCCGCTTCAAGAACCGCGCCGCCAATGCCTATGTGGTGCGCGGCAATTCGCGAACCATCATGATCGATGTCGGGCTATCCTCGAATTATCCGGCGCTGCTGGAATGCCTTCACTACCTCGATTGTCCGCCGGACAGGATCGACTTGGTGATCCTGAGCCATGAACATCTCGACCACATCGGCGCAGCCTATCACTTCGGCAAGCACAGCATCATTGCCGCACATCGTCTCGCCGCCAACAAGATTATGCTGCGCGACGACTTCTCGATGCTGCGCAAGATGTTCAACGAACCGGACGTACCGATCAATGTCGACATCTGGCTGGAAGAGGGCAACCTGATCGATCTCGGCAACTTCCGCCTCAACGTGATGTACACGCCCGGCCACACCTCGGCCTGCATCAGCCTGTTCGATCAGGAGAAAGGGTTGCTGTTCGCCGCCGACACCCTGATGCCCGGCGGCGTCATGGGCGGCGTCTTCGGATCGGGCAGCATCAGCGACTATATCCAGTCGCTGGAGCGACTGAAGGGACTGAATTCCCGGATATTGCTGTCGGGGCACGGCCGGCTCTCCGACACGCCGCAGGACGACGTCAGGATCGCGCTCCAGCGATCGCATGCGCTGTTGTCGGACACCGCGCAATTGTTCGATGCGCTCGACGCGCGCTCCAACTTCGAGCCGATCATGCAGTCGGTGCGCGACCTCAACAAGCTCGACGACGCCTGATTTCCTCGCGGTTTGACAAACGGGCCGGCGGTCTGCTCAAAAAGCACGCGCAAAAATACCGTTGAAAATAGGGGGAGCAGATTATGAAGCTTTACGACTCGATCGGGCCGAATCCGCGCGTTGTCCGCATGTTCATGGCGGAGAAAGGCATCGAGATGCCGAAGCAGACCGTCGACCTGCGCAAGGGCGAGAATCGTGAGCCAGAGCATCTCAAGCGCAATCCGCATGGCCAGATGCCGACACTTGAAATGGATTGCGGGAACTACCTGTCGGAAATCACGGCGATCTGCGAATATCTCGAGGAAAAGCATCCCGAGCCGCCGATGATTGGCACGACACCGGAACAGCGCGCGGAGTGCCGGATGTGGACAAGGCGCGTCGATCTCAACATCTGCGAGCATATGGGCAACGGCTATCGCTTCGGCGAGGGCTACAAGTTCTTCCAGAATAGAATCCCCTGCGCGCCTGAAGCCTCGCCCGGCCTCAAGATGATCGCGGCGAACCGCCTGCAATGGCTCAACGGCCAGATGGTGGACAAGGACTATCTGTGCGGCAAGCGCTTCACGCTCGCCGATATCTTGCTCTACAGCTGGATCGATTTCGCCGGCAAGGTCGGTCAGCCGATGGACACCGCCAACACCAATCTCGTGGCCTGGTTCGCCCGCGTCGGCGAGCGGCCGTCGGTGAAGGCGTAGAAATTCTGCGTTGGCGCACACGCCTGCTTCGCTTCACCGCTGAAAGGCGGGCTATCGCAGATGGCACGATGCGGGCAGCGCAGCTCTTGCTTACCCTCCCCTCGAGGGGGAGGGTCGGCTCGAAGCGTGCGAAGCACGATACGAGACGGGGTGGGGTGCGCGGCGCGAAAGACGGGTGGCGATGCTGCGGATGAACAATCACCCCACCCCGACCGCTACGCGGTCGACCCTCCCCCTCAAGGGGAGGGTAAAGAACTAAATCAACAACGGCGCGTCCGGCAGTTCGTTTCGCCCGGCGCCATTCGCGGGGAAATATTTTGCGAGTTGCTGCGAGACCTCGGCGATTCCCCGGATCACGCCGTTCTCGAAATTGCCTGCCCTGAAGTCCCTCTCCATGTCGGTGCAGATTTTTTCCCAGCCGGCGTGGCCGACCTTCGCATGGATGCCGCGGTCGGCAACGATCTCGACATCGCGGTCGGCCAGCAGCAGATAGATCAGGACACCGTTGTTGTGCGCGGTGTCCCAGATGCGCAACTGCGAAAAGACATCGAGCGCGCGCGCCCGCGCCGACTGGTTGCGGAACAGCGGCGCGCCGTCCAGCGCGCCTTCCACCACAAAGCGTACTTGGCCGGAATGGGTGGCCTCGCCAGTGCGGATCGCCTGCTCGATCGCCGCCAGCGTTTTCGGCGGAAACAGCCGCCGCGACCGCCAGCGATGTTCGACCAGATGCCTGCCGATGCGCTTGATGCCCATGCCTACAGCTCCAGATCTACCAGCTTCCCGACGCGCCGCCGCCGCCGAAGCTGCCACCGCCGCCACTGAACCCGCCGCTGTCCCTCGAACTGCTGCCGCCGGAATAACCGCCGCCGTAAGGTCCGCCGGACCAGCCGCCGCGTCGTCCGTTCGGCGACGCGGGGCTCTCCGCAAACATCGCGAAGGCGCAGGCGACAATCGCCGCCAGGATCGAGAATAGCAGCGATCCGACCGCGAGCCACGCCAGCACGCCGACCAGGCCGCCGATCGCGACCGAGCCAATCAGCCTCCCAAACAGGGTCCGCAGCACCGCGCCGGCGATAAAGACCCCGAACAGGACAAGCGGATTGAACAGAATATCGTAACGTCCCTCGCCGCCGGCGAAACTGCCATGCGGCTCCGGGGCCGGTAACGGCTCGCCATCGGCGACCCGGATCATCTGATTGACGCCCGCCGCAATGCCGCCGGCGAAATCATTGTCCCTGAATCTCGGCGTGATGGTCTCGTCGATGATGCGCCTGGCGACGGCATCGGTCAGCGCGCCTTCAAGGCCGTAGCCGACCTCGATGCGAAGCTTGCGATCGTTCTTGGCGACGAGCAGGATCGCGCCGTCGTCGACTTTCTTGCGTCCGACCTTCCAGGCCTCCGCCACCCGGATCGAATATTGTTCGATGCTCTCCGGGGCCGTGGTCGGCACGATCAGCACCGCGATCTGAGTGCCCTTCTTTGCTTCGAAGTCGCTCAGCTTCTGCGTGAGCGAAGCAATCTCGCCGCTGCTGAGCGTACCGGTCTGATCGACCACCCGTCCGGTGAGAGGCGGCACCGCGACATCGGCGAAGGCGGCAACAGCCCAGCACAGCAGCAGCGCAAGAAAGGAAGCTCTTGCAGCACTCATCACGGTCAATCTGGTTGCCGAACTATTTGGCTGGTGCTGCCGGAGCCGGATTGAAATCCACCTTCGGTGCGGTGGATATCTCCCTTTCATTGTCGACCGTGAAATTCGCCTTCTCTTTGTATCCGAACGCCATCGCCGTCAGGTTGCTTGGAAACGAGCGTATCGTCACGTTGTAGTCCTGCACCGTCTTGATGTAGCGGTTTCGCGCCACCGCGATGCGGTTCTCGGTGCCTTCGAGCTGTGACACCAGGTCGCGAAACAACGCGTCGGATTTGAGCTGCGGATAGTTCTCCGTCACCACCAGCAACCTGGACAGCGCGCTGGTCAGTTCGTTCTGCGCAGCCTGGAATTTCGCGAAGGCGCCGGGATCGTTGACCAGTTCCGGCGTCGCCTGGATGCTGCCGACCTTGGCGCGGGCGTTGGTCACCCCGAGCAGCACGTCCTTTTCCTGCTGCGCAAAGCCCTTCACCGAATTGACGAGGTTGGGGACGAGATCGGCGCGGCGCTGATACTGGTTCAGGACTTCCGACCAGCTCGACTTGACCTGCTCGTCATTGGTCTGGATCGTGTTGTAACCGCAATTGGTGAGACTCAACGTCGCCAGCGCCGCCAGCACGGTAAAAAATCTGCGCATTGCATTCGCTCCCTGTGCTTTCGCCGCAGCGTAGCAGAAGGAACTTGTGTGCACTGCACAATTTTAACGCGTCATTCCAGCGCTCTCACGCGCACCCCATGACGGTCGCACGCCAAAATCCATCGGCATCACCGCATCTTACCACCGTAGTCGTTTTTCCATTTGTCGAAATGACATCGTAGCGGGTCCTGCGCAACTGTCGTGGCGCGCCATGCCCAACCAAGGACGAAATTTCATCCGACACACCGCCGAAGTCGGTGAAATTAGTGTCGTCCACCGGGCACGACACCGGCGCCCCTTCGCGGCTTGCGCGACTCCCGATGGATAGGACATCTTGACCGACATTTCACCCGACGCCATCGAATCCGTTCGCCAACTTGCAGATACGTGGCGGGCTATCGTGACCGACCATGGTCCGGGCGATGTGCGCGACCTACCTGGCATGGCAATCCGGTGGGCCGACAGCAAATTCCCGTTCTGGAATTGCATCACATTCACGGATCAAGGCGCCGACGCCCGTTTGTTGGACCAACGGCTCGCACAAGCGGTCGCGTACATGCGCCAAAGGCGCGAGGCTGGGTTGATCTGGTTGTTCGAAGACCTTCTCGACCCGTCGTGCCGTGCCGGATTGCCGGCTGCCGCGGACCGCGCCGGACTGAGCCTGTCGCTCTCGGGATTCGGGATGGCCGGTGATTTCCTGCCTATTCCTGAGCCGAACCATCCGAGCCTGCGTTTCGTCCGTGTCACGACCGAAGACGAGCTGTTGGCTTACGCCGATCTGAATTCCCGTGCTTACGATATGCCGCTTGAGGCCGGCCGCGATGGGCTCGGCGGGTCAGAGCTTTGGAAATCGGGCATGTACGCGTATCTCGGCCTGGAAGATGGCGTTCCGGTCTCGGCTGCTGCAACCGTGGAGACCAACGGATGCCTGTTCCTGGCGCTGGTTGCGACCGCCCCCGAGGCGCAACGGAAAGGCTATGGCGAAGCCACCGTTCGCAAGGCTCTGTTTGAGGGTGCAAAAGCGACCGGACTGACCCGCACGGTTCTTCACGCCACCATGGCGGGCACGCCGGTTTACGAACGCATCGGATATCGCAAAGTAGCTACGATCCGCTTCTATGGTCTGGCCGCGTAGGATAACGCGATCGGCCATTGCTCAGTCGGCATTGCCGACTGAGCATTTTCAAACGCATTTTACCGCGCCGCCTTGGCTTCGCTGATCGCCTGCCAGATCTTGACCGGTGTCAGCGGCGTGTTGAGAGCGGTGATGCCGAGTTCGCTGAGCGCATCCATCACGCCGTTGGCGATGCAGGGCGGCCCGCCAATCGCGCCGGATTCGCCGCAGCCCTTGGCGCCTAGCGGGTTGGTGCGGCAAGGCGCGGAATCATCCAGCGTCACCACGATCGGGGGGATGTCGTCGGCGCGCGGCACGCAGTAATCCTGATAGCTCGCGGTCAGCAATTGCCCTTCGGCGTCATAGGACACCGCTTCGTACAACGCCTGTCCGATGCCCTGTGCGACACCGCCGTGAACCTGCCCCGTCACCAGCATCGGATTGACGGCGACGCCGACGTCATCAACCGTGGTGTAGCGCACCACTTTGCTGACACCGGTCTCCGGATCGATCTCGACCTCGCAGATATGCGTGCCGTTCGGCCAGCTCGGGCCGTCGACCTCGCCTTCGCTGTCGACACTCAGCCGCGCCCCGCTTTCCTTCTTCGCGATATCGAACAGCCCGATCCGCTTGTCGGTGCCGACCACCGTGAGCCAGCCATCGCGGTATTCGATATCCTCGACCGAGGTTTCGAGCAGGTGCGAGGCCTTCTCGCGGGCTTTCGCGATCATGTCGTTGGTGGAGACTGCCACAGCCGTGCCGCCGACGAACAGCGAGCGCGAACCGACGCTGCCGAATCCGGTCACCAGATCGGTGTCGCCCTGCACCACGTCGATCTTGTCCATGGGAATGCCGAGCGATTCCGACACCATCTGGGTGTAGGTGGTTTGCAGCCCCTGCCCCATCGCCTGGGTGCCGGAATGCAGCACGATACGCCCTTCGGCGGTGGCATGCAGGCTGACTTTTTCGGTATGCGCCCGGCCGCCGGTCCACTCGATGTAGCTGGTCAGGCCGCGACCGTAGAGCAAGCCTTTCTTCTTGGCCGCCTTCTTGCGGGCGGCGAAGCCATCCCAGTCGGCCAGATCGGAGGCGCGCTCCAGCATGTGCGCGAACGCGCCGCTGTCGTAAACTTGGCCTGCGGCATTGGTGTAGGGCAGCTGCGCCGGCTTGATGTAATTCACCTTGCGGATCGCGCGCGGATCCATCCCGATCTGCCGCGCGGCGGCATCCATCAGGCGCTCAACGATGAACACCGCCTCGGGCCGCCCGGCGCCGCGGTAGGCACCGACCGGCGCGGTGTTGGTCATGACCGACTTGACCTCGAAATGCACCAGCGGCAGATCATAGACGCCGGTCTGCACGAACGGCCCGAGCACCAGCGGAATGATGTTGCCCGCACCGGTACTGTAGGCGCCGGTGCCGCCGACCGAACGCACCCGATAGGCCTGCACGCGGCCCTTGGCGTCGAGCGCGAACTCGCCGGTCGAGGTCAGGTCGCGGCCATGGGTGCCGCCGACGAACTCGTCGGTACGATCGCCGCGCCAGCGCACCTTGCGTCCGAGCTTGACCGCGGCGTAGGCGACGATGCCGTCTTCCGGATAAAGATTGGTCTTCTGGCCGAAGCCGCCGCCGATATCGCCGACCAGCACGCGCACGCTCTCCTTTGGCCGCTTCAGCACCGCCTCCGCCAGCACGTCGCGCGTCGAGCCCGGGGTCTGCGACTGGACGTGCAGGATCAGCCGTCCCTTCTTGTCGATCTCCGCGATGGTGGAGCGCGGCTCCATCGCCGAGGGGATCAGCCGCTGGCTGACGAGATCGAGCGAGACCACGTGTTTTGCGCTGGCAAATGCCGCTTCGACCTTGGCTGCGTCGCCATAGCTCATGACCGCCACGATGTTGTCGGGCGCCTCGGGCCAGACCACCGGTGCGGCCGGCTTCAGCGCGGCGACGGGATCGACCACCGACGGCAGCACCTCGTAGTCGACCGCGATTGCCTCGGCCGCGCTCTGCGCCGCCACTCGCGAGGCCGCGACCACGGCCGCAACCGGCTCCCCGGCAAAGCGGACGACTTCATGGGCAAGCAGCCGCCGCGGCGGCACCGTCATTGGCGAGCCGTCGGCACGCTTGAAGATCGACAGCGTCGGAATGGTGCCGATTTTGTCGGCGACCAGATCAGCGCCGGTATAGATCGCCTGGACGCCGGTTATCTCGGCTGCCGCCTGGGTGTCGATCGAGACGATCCGGGCGTGGGCATGCGGCGAGCGCAGCACATACAGCCACAGCGCGCCGTCTTCCGGCTTGTCGTCGATGAATTGGCCCTTCCCGGTCAGCAGCCTCTGATCTTCGAGGCGCTTGACCGGCTGGCCCGCACCGAAACGCATGTTGCCGGGAAGAATATTCATCAGTTTGTCCTTCGAGTCTTTTCGCGATGGTCCAATTGGGCGGGGTTTTAGCCGATCCGTATAAGCAAGGTACAGGCCATCCGCCGGGTGGGGTGGTTCGGAAATCGGCTCCGCCGAGCTTGACCCGGGCGCTAAAAACACCGTCATTCCGGGATGGTCCCACCGGGTCGGCGCCATGCGCCGCCCGATGACAGGCTCCGGACCAGACTTCAGATGCGCAATTGCGCATCGGGGAATCTCGAGCTGATCATCTCTGGATTCCGGGTTCAGCCCTGCGGGCTGCCCCGGAATGACGTCCTACATGCGGAGGGCGTGCTACCCGATATCCTGCAGCACGCTCTCGACCGCCTTGCGCTGGTCCGCCGTCAAGGCCGCCTGGGGGGCGACGGGATCGCCGACGTCGTAGCCCTGGATCGCAAGGCCGGCCTTGATGCAGGCCGCCAGATTATAGCGCGCGAACGCCTCGTTGACGCGCCACAGCCGCCGCTGCAGCGCCACCGCCTCGTCCCACCGCGCGGCCTTGCAGAGCTCGTACAGCGCAACGCTCTGGCGCGGGATCAGGCAGGCCGGCCCTGCCATCCAGCCCACCCCGCCGATCAGCATCACCGCGGCCGGAATATGCGCCGATGCCGAGAACACTTTGAGGCCGTCGCCGCAGCGGTTCATGATCGACAACAATCGCCCGGTGTTGGTCGAAGCGTCCTTGATGTAGCGGATGCGCGGATGCGCCGCGAGGCGCGCGATGACATCGAGCGTCAGGTCGGAACGCTGGAATTGCGGATTGGTGTAGATCACCACCGGAATGTCGACGGCATCCGCGATGGCACGAAAATAGGATTCGACCTGCGCATCCGCGAGCGGGAAATAGGCCTCCAGGATCGCCAGAATGCCGTCGGCGCCGAGTTGCTGATAGGACTTCGCCTGGGCGACGGCATCCGCCGTCGAGGTCGAGACCACGCCCGCCACCACCGGCACACGACCTTTGGCGGCCTCGATGGTCGTCTGCACCACCGTGGTGCGCTGCGCCGGATTGAGATAGGCGAATTCTCCGGTCGAACCGAGCGGCGTCAATCCATGAACGCCCGATGTGATGAGATCGTCGCAGAGCCGGGCCAATACCCCGCTACGGATTGTCCCGTCGGGATCAGCAGGCGAAACCAGATAGGGAAAGACGCCGTGGAAATCGGCCATGGGAGCGAACCTCTGGAAACCCCGGAGTGCTCTCGTCTTGGCGTCTGCCGGCGGTTGAGTCAATTATCGCCGGGCTGGGCCCACGCGCCGGACGGGCCGGCCAAAATGAGAAGGCCCGACCGCTCCCGAGGGGCGGTCAGGCCAGTTGATCTTCCAGTTTCTTCGTTAAATCAGGAAAGCGGAGGTCAGCACCGTCCGTAACAATGGAACGCGCCGTAGATTCCGGACCGGTCCCGCTCGAAGCCGATCGCGCTTCGCTCCTCGTCGCGCCGCCAGATATGGCGCAGCGATGCCAGCTCGTCGCTTTCCAGCGGCGATTCCTTGCCCGCGGTGCGGAAGATCACGCGAATGTCGTCATTGCCGGAACGGTCGATCGCATTCCACAGCGCGCGGATTTCCTCCGGCGCCATCCAGTCCTGGGAGTCCAGCAAGACCACCGCATCGATTTGCCGAGCCGGAAGGCTTTCCAGGAACTGGCGGAGGTTGGCGTGGACCGGAATGATCAAGCCCGAGCCGTCGCGCATGCGCTCGTATTGGCTGCGTTGTAAATACGGCGGCAGGCAGCGATCGCCGGGACCAGGGTAACGGCGATTCAACGCCTGCCATGCGAAGTAATTATCCGCGTTGGAATGGCTGTTGATCAGCCGCAGCAGTCGCTCATGAAGCACTTCGTTGAGCGGCGCGCCGGCTCCCAACAGGTCACGCTGCTGGGGCGGAATGCCGAGGCTGAACAGCAGCGCGGGCGTTCCCGTGATCAGCCGTGCCAGCGGCGAATGAAACAGGCGGTCCAAGCGCTCCAGCGCCTGCACACGCTCGGGCGCGTCCGCATTCCCATTCAGCAAGGCCTTCAGATCGATCCGAGCCAGTTTTGCGATCACATGGGCGAGGCCGATGAAGCGGCCAAGCATGCCGTGACGATAGAAGCCATCGGTGAAATAGGCGTGGCGCGGGCGTCCGATCAGGTTGCCCTTGTCCCAATAGGCGCGGGCTTCGATGTCGAGCCAGGGCCGCAGTTCGTCGCGATAGCGGGCGGCGTTGGCGGGCGAAGCCGCTTCGCCGAAGAACTCCCAGAAATCCTGATACTTGGAAAACGCACGAAGCCCCGCAAGCTTCAGCTTAAGTAGCGAGAGATGGGCTTCGTTGAGATCGACGGCGAACACCTGGGCCGGCTGAGCCGTCAGGTAAGAGAGCGCGTTACAACCGCCCGATGAAATGGTGACGATGGTCGATCCGATCGGCAATTGCAGCGCGGCAAGATCGGCTTCCGGATCTTCCCAGATCTGGGTGTAGACCAAACGCTGAAACCAGAATGCGAAAAGCTTGTCCCAAACGCTCGATTGGTCCTCAGCCCGGGTGTTGCGGACGGCATCCGCGATCAAGTGCGTGCTCATCAACTCTCCGAATCAACAATTTAACGAGGGTATCGTGCGTGCACTGCAGTTTTGCGACAGCGCCCGCCAACTCAGGCATCGCCAATCACACGGCGGCGCGAGGTTTCGTGATCGTTGTTTGAAGGCTTCCCCTGTCACATTCCTGTCGCGCGAACATCGGATGAAAACAAATGGCATAGGCTGCAGGAGGTTGATGGATGTCCGCGTTTCCTTCCGATCTCGACACCGGCATCGCCTGGCCGGCCGAAGCAACCGACCGCATGAACCGGATGTACCGCTGGCAGCGCCACATCTATGACGGTACGCGGCGTTACTATTTGCTCGGCCGCGACCAGATGATCGCCGATTTGTGGCCCGCGCCGGATGCGAGCATCCTGGAGATCGGCTGCGGGACCGGCCGAAACCTGGTGCTTGCCGCGCGGCGCTACCCCAAAGCGCGCTTGTTCGGCGTCGATGTGTCGACGGAAATGCTGACGTCGGCGATCTCGGCGATTTCCCGCCGCGGTTTGGCGCCGCGAGTTCGCGTCGCGCATGGCGATGCGACGGCGTTCGATCCTAAGACGCTGTTCGGCGTGCCCGCCTTCGACCATGTGATGATCTCCTATAGCCTCTCGATGATCCCGGACTGGGATCGCGTGATTGAGGCCGCCGTCAATCGGCTCAATCCTGGCGGCCGATTGCACGTCGTCGATTTCGGCAATCAGGCGGGCTGGCCGGCGATGGCGCGCAGGTTGCTGCTGAGATGGCTTGCGATGTTCGACGTGACGCCGCGCGACGATCTCGAGCGCGTGCTGTCGGGCGCCGCCAAGTCATCCGGCGGCGATCTAAGGTTCGAGCGACCGTTCCGTGGCTATGCCCAATACGGCGTGCTGACGGTCCCGCTGGGGCGGAGGGTGCCGTGAGCGGGTGGCTCGCACTTCTTGCCGCGGGCCTGCTCGAGGTGGGTTGGGCGCTCGGCTTGAAATATTCCGACGGACTCACCCGGTTCTGGCCGACGCTTGCCACCGTGGTCGCAATCCTTCTGAGCTTCGGATTGATGTCACTGGCGTTGCGGTCGCTGCCGTTCGGGACCGCCTATGCGGTCTGGACCGGGATCGGCGCCGTGGGCAGCATCATCGTAGGGATGTTGATCTATAGCGAGCCGACCGATCCGGTCCGGATCGTCTGCCTGACGCTGATCGTGGCGGGGATGGTCGGGCTCAAGCTCAATTCGCCGGTGTGATTAACGCCGGCTTTCCGCGCAGGCTTCTCCATCCTTCCACGGCGCCGAACAGGCCGAGCGCCAATACGAACGGAAGGAAGTGGTACAGGAAGCGGAACATCAGCAGCGCCGCAATCAGCGGACCCTTGTCTTCACCGCCGAGCCCGATCAGGATCGTCGCGTCGAACACGCCGATTCCCGCGGGCGCATGGCTGGCGAAGCCAAGCAATGTCGCGATGATGAAGACAACCGCAAGCTCGAAGACCCCGACATCGGCAGCGGCCGGAATCAGCATATACATCGCCATCGCTGCGGCGCCGAGATCGAAGATGCCGATCACGATCTGCAGCAGGACCATCGGACCGGACGGCAACCGGACCGGCCATCGCAACGGGCCGAGATTTCTCGGTGACCACCAGGTCCAGACCACGAAGGCGGCCACCCCGAGAAGCAGGGCCACGGCCATCCATCGATTGAGCTCCAGCGGCAGGTAGTTGATGCGGCTGACGGCCGCGGGCTCGTACAGCACGCTGAGCCCGAACGTCGTCAGATTGCCGAGCCAGAATGTCAGGCCGGTGAGAAAGCAGATATTCGCAACATCCAGCACGCTGAGCCCGTGGGCTGCATAGATCCGATAGCGGATGACCGGCGAAACCAACGCGACCGCGCCGATGCCGTGCGCAATGGGATAGCTGGTAAAGCTCGCCAACGCCGCGATCCGATAAGGGACCTCGGAGCGCCCGATGGTGCGAAGCGCCAGCAGATCGTAAATCGTCAGGCTTCCATACGAAGCGGCTACCAGCAGCAGCGCCAGTGCAATCGAGCCTGCGTTGGTATGCTCAACGGCGGCGGCCACTTCACCGTAGTTCACATTCCTGAGCGCATGCGTAAGCGCAAATAACGCCATCGCAGCAATGGCGATGCCGAACACAACACCCAGGCCTTTCAGCCGGGTGGCGCTGAAGAGCGTCTTTTGCAGCACGTTGGTTTTCAGGATGTATCCCATTCGGGCGCCGACCTCACAGTCGTTGCACCTGATTCGGCCGCAGTCGCTACATCGTTTGCCACATTGATGTGACAATCACGTTACCGTCCGCTTCCATCACGTCATGATCCCGAAAGCGTTTATCGCCTTCGCAATAGCGGCACATTGTCGTCTCATCCTGCTCACGCATTCCGGGTAGAACAGCCGCGAACAAACCGATGGATTCGAGGGCCATGAGCACGGAATTCGACCAGGACTTGACGACCGATCAGTGGGAAGTGCTGAAAACGCTGCGTTTGCCTGCCCCGCGGCGCCGCGTCGTGAGCCGGTTCGTGGTCGAGAGGTTGATTGCGCTTCAACTTGTGGCCTTGATCGACGAACAACCGGTCATAACGCCGCAGGGACGCAAGGTGCTGGTGCGGGGCTCGTCACGATTGTTGGATGTCACGGCCTGATCTGGACGACGCCTGCCGCAACAATGAACATTAGTTAATATCGTTCACGGCAATGCCGGCGCTGACATTGTGTCGGCGCCCGTTGTCACGGTTCCCATCGAAAATCAGCAACGCAACACGTCACGTGAATGCAGCTGTTGCATGCCGCCCTGCCAGATGCGTCGTTGGCGCGGAGGTGTGCCCGGCACTAATTACGTGGAAACCGTTGGTCAGTTGCCGCACCGGGTTCGACAGATTGACCCAAACGGGGTCGATGTTTCATATGGGACACAAGAATCCAGGTATCCTCTTGAGCGTCATTCAAGCAACAAGGTTTCGCTCGAAAGTTCCTATAACGGCGCTGTCCATCCTCGAACTCGTTCGCGTCGACCGGCTCCAGCCGGCTTTTATCGCTCGTACCCCAATGATTTCACGCTTGGGCGTGCAATAATCACCAATTGCCACCGGTCAACATGTCTCTCCCAACAGCAGCCAGCGCTGTCGCAAACGGCGGCCTTCCGTATCCGCGCCCTCACGAAAACTGCATGGAAAGTCCCGTTCTGGCCGGTGCTTTCAAGGCTTTCCGGCCGCCTTCGCTCGCCGGTATTGCCGATGCCATTTGGGATCTAGATATTCCGGATGCCCGCGCGGCAATGGCCGTTACGATCAAGCATGCGCCGGGCACATCACTCTTTTTAATCGCGCAATACCGGGCGCCATCGCGCTCGGACCAGCACCAGTTCTGCGCGGTCCAACTTCAGACGGGAGTCGTCACCGCGCGTCCAAACGGCCCCCTCGGCTCCATCGTCATTTGCCTGAAGCCGGAAGCCGCGGTTCGCATTACCGGCGAACCCCTGCGGTCATTCGCTGATACCAAGGTCGACCTTCATAGCCTTTTCCATCCCGCAGAAGTCTCTTTGCTCGGCGAGATGCTGTGCGAGGCACAGAGTAGCCGCGAGCGAGTCGGTATCGCCGAAAGCTTCCTGCTCCGGCTCAGGCACCAGCTTCGGCCACCTTCCGTTGCGTGCCGCGCCGCAGCGCGTCTGCGGAGTAACCCTGCCCTTCCGGTGCTCCAGCTCGCATCGCAGCTGGACATCAGCCGGAGGCACTTATCGCGTAGCTTTCAAGCCACATTTGGGACAAGTCCGAAGCAATTCGTGCGCCTCGCCCGCATCGAAACGGCTCTGGCGGCGCGCCGGAATGGACAAGCTTGGGCGGACATTGCGTACGCCTGCGGCTTTTCCGACCAGACGCACCTGATCCGGGACTTCAAAGCCATTATCGGCCAACCGCCGGAAGATTTCTTTCGCACGCTGAACGCAAGTGCCGGGGTAAGGCTTATGCAATTTTACCGGCCAATGGCGCGATCATGAATTCTCAAGGCGTGGCATCTTCACAGTTAGTTGAACGCCATGTCCCGAAACGCCGATCACGGTGCCCGGAAGTCTTTCAATAGAGGGCGGCAGGCAGAGCGAATGCCCAGTTCTGCAAACGGTCGGGTCTAAGCAGGGACTTTATCCGGATCGTCGAACAGAGGGTGTTGCAAGCGAGAACGAGTTTCGCGGCATTCCATCATCGGGCACGCTCGCAAGCGCAAACACCGAATGCGCTGCATTCGAAGCGATGACGCATGGAGACTGACCGCAATGACCACAACAGCTCAACGCATGCTTGTCCGCATCCGCGAATTAGCGCCTGCCATCACCGCACGTGCGGCCGCAATTGAAGCCAATCGGGAGGTCCCGGCCGATCTGCTGGACGCATTGCGATCGATCGGCGTCTTTCGCATTTTTCTACCTCAAAGCCATGGCGGACTGGAACTCGCACTGCCGGAAGCATTGGAGATCATAGGAGCGCTCGCCAGAATAGACGGTTCGATTGGCTGGATCTCAATGATCGGCAGCGGAAGCGCTCTTTTCGCCTCTTTACTGCCCAAGGAGAGCTACGAGGAATTCTATAAGGACGGCCCAGACGTGATCATTGCCGGCTCGGCTGTACCTCTTGGTATGGCCGAACAGATTGACGGCGGCTGGCTCGTCAACGGACGGTGGCCCTTTGCCAGCGGCTGCACGCATGCCGGATGGATCCTCGGACTCTGCATTATGACAAGCGGCGGAAAACCGCTTCCAGGATCGGCTGGTGAGGGAAGTCCATTGATCAGAGGTTTCCTATCGCCCGCAAGCGGCTGGCAGATTGAAGACACCTGGCACGTCATGGGGCTCAGGGGCACCGGCAGCCATCACATCGCGCTCAAGGATACGCTTGTCCCCGATGCACAATTTTTCGAAATGGCGGGCGGTAAACCATGCCTGCCGGGACCACTCTATCAAGCTGTGTCATCGATCATTCCGATTCTGCACGGCGCCATCGCCGTTGGCATAGCCGAAGGGGCCTTGGATGACCTTCTTCAGCTTGCGAATAGCGGCTGGAAGCAATTGCGCGGCACCGTGCCGGTACGGGATTCTGAAATCTTCCAGGGCGAACTCGGACGCATTTCTGCTAACGTAAGGGCGGCGCGCGCTTTTCTTGAAGGCCAAGCTGCAAGCCTTTGGCGTCACGCACTTGCAGGCACGCTGAAGGATAGCGGGCTCGCCACCCAAGCCACGCAAACCGCGATATGGCTCGCCACCACATGCCTTCAGGCCACGGACGCGTGCTTTGCGCTTGGCGGAAGCAGCGCCCTTTACGAGAGCTCTCCGTTACAAAGGCGGTTACGCGACCTCCGCACCGCGGCGCAACACGGCGTTGTGCAGCAACGGAACTATGTAACAGTAGGGAAGAGTCTTCTGGACAGTTCCGCAGCCGCTCGCAACGAGTGACAGCGCGCGCCTATTCCGCGGCTTCCGCGAGATCCTCGGCCTGCTTGTTGTAGTCATAGACCACGCGGCCGTACGGCAACGTCAGATCGGCGAGGAAATGATGCGCGCCGACCACGCGACGCACCGGAAAATCAGCTACCGGCGCGTTGACGTGCGGGACCAGATGCAGCCGGCCGGGCCCGATCCATGATCCCTTCACCACGATGTCGGTCAAGTTGATCGCCACGAGCTGGCAGACTTCCGCGCGGCCATCGACACCCGGGATCAGTTTCAGGTTGATCTGTGTCTTGGAGAGCGTCGCCTTGGTCAACTCGCCGTTGCCGGCCATGGCCTCATGCTTGTAGCCCATGGTTCCCATGGCCACGAGCTGATTGGCGTATTCGAGTGTGCCGGTCAGCGTATCCTTCACCACTTCAAGTTTTGGATGCGCGTATTTCTTCGGAAAGCCCCAGATTTCGCGGCCGGCGGCAATCGGCGGATCGTCATCGAGGTACATCTGCGAGACGAAATTGACGTCCTCGCCGTTCAGCCGCGCCGGGATGACCAGACCGGATTCGGTATAGCTGCCAAAACCTGAACTGTCGGGCATCTTGATCCACTCGTAATGCATCAAGGGCTGTTCGATCGGCTCCAGCGGCTCAGGCAGGCCCGCCCGTATCAGCTCCGGATCGGTTTCATAGGTAATGACGAGGAATTCGCGGTTGACGAAGCGGTAGGGCCCCGCCGGATAGCTCGGGCCTGCCATCGGCATCGACGGAAGCTTGAGAACATCTGCCTTGCGCATGGTATGACCTTTTCCTGTTGCGGCGGCCCCGCTTACAGCGGACGGCGCGGCCGGCGATCGACCGGGTCTCGCGGATGCCGGAAATTCAGCGGGCAATATCTAAATTCGCAGCTAAGAAAATTGCTACCTAAGGTCCGTAACAGCGCTGTGAAACCGCCCCGGAAATTATCGATTGCCAGCGGGCGCCGATCAGGCCAACCCGTGTCACAAGGACGTCATGGCAATTTTGAATCTTACCCGGTGAGATTTACAACCGAAATCCGCAGGCTTCATCATGGATGCGCGAACGCCGGACTCAGATACTGCCGCCATGCGCGGCTGGCGGCCCGATCGGTGCGATCGTGTCGCGCTGGTGCTGCAGGGCGGTGGCGCGTTGGGCGCCTATCAAGCCGGCGTCTATCAGGCCCTTCATGAAGATGGGATGGAGCCGAACTGGGTGTGCGGCGTGTCGATCGGCGCCATCAACTCGGCGATCATCGCCGGCAATCCGCCGGAAGCGCGACTGGAAAAGCTCCGGATATTCTGGGAGCGCATCACGGCGCGCAAGGTGTGGCACTATACGCCGGACGGCGACGTCTATCGCAAGGCCCGCAACCTCACCAGTTCGTGGATGACGACGACGCTGGGCCAGCCCGGCTTCTTCAAGCCGCACGAGGTCAACCCGTGGTTCAGTCCGGCCGGCGCAAAAACCGCGACCAGCTATTACGACACCGAGCCTTTGCGCCAGACCCTACTGGAACTGGTGGATTTCGACCTGATCAATTCGCGCAAGATCCACTTCGCGGTCGGCGCGGTTAACGTGCTCACCGGCAACTTCCTGTATTTCGACAACAAGAAGGAAGTGATCGGCCCCGAGCACGTCATGGCCAGCGGCGCGCTGCCGCCCGCGCTTCCGATGGTGAAAATCGGCACCGATCATTTCTGGGATGGCGGCATCGTCTCCAACACGCCGCTGCAGCATCTGCTGGACCAGGACGACAAGGTCAATTCGCTGGTGTTTCAGGTCGACCTGTTCAGCGCCCGCGGTGTGTTGCCCGGGACATCCAGGAGGTTCTGGCCCGGCACAAGGACATCATGTACTCCTCGCGCACCCGCCACAACACCGACGTCTACAAGCGCATGAACAATTTGAAGGCGGATTATTACAAGACCCTGCTGAAAATCCCGGAAGACCAATTGAGCGATCAGGAGCGCGCAACGCGCGACAGCCTCGCGAGCCTGCCCGAGATCACCATCCTGCAGATGATCTATCAACAGAAGGCCTATGAGGGCAATTCGAAGGACCACGAATTCTCGGCGACCTCGATGCACGAGCATTGGCAGAGCGGTTTGGACGATACGCGCAGGACACTGAAGCGCCGGGACTGGCTGGCAATGCCGGAAGACGGCATGGGCATCGTCGTTCACGACGTGCATCGCGAGCGAGACTACTGATCGCATTGTACGCCGCGCCTCGCGCGTCCTCATCCGCGCGTGATGATCGCCAAGAACTCGCGCGCGTGGTCTTCCGGCTTGCCGACGTTGAGGATGATTGCATCGGGTGCGGCTGCGGCGTCATCGACCGTACGGCCGAGCCGCTGCTCGATCTTGCCGTCGCTGCCGCGCCCCCTCGCCGCCAGGCGCTGCGCCAGCACCTCCGGCGGCGCCGTGATCGAAACCACCACGACATCGGCATAGATCCGGCGCATCGCGGCAATCACGGTGCGCGACACATTGGCGATCACGGTGCGGCCGGCGCGGATATCGTCGTCGATACCGCGATTTAATGCGTAGCCGTGACCGTGCGCCTCCCAATGCATGGCGTACGCATCCATCGCGCGTGCCTGACGGAAGGCGTCGTAGCTGACCTGCTCATTGTCCTCGAAGGCCGAGGCCTCCCGGGTCACGATGCGCCGCGGAAACACGATATTCGGATCGTCCTTGCAGGCGATCCTGGCAAGCCCAAGCAACGTGTCCTTGCCGGCGCCACTGGGGCCGACCACCAGGACCAGCCGCCCATGCCCGATCGCGGCGGCCGGCCGGTGACCGGATATCGTCGGCGTCTCGCTCACGCCACGCGCTGCCCTTCCCGCCATACCGAGCGCACCACCGGAATATCGCGCGCGATGTGCACACGAATCAGGTCGGCGCGTTTGCCGACTGCAATCTCGCCCCGGTCGGAAAGGCCGACGGCTTCCGCCGGCGCCTTGGTGACGGTTCGCACGGCGGCAGCAAGATCAATCGCCGGAGCCCGCCGCGGCAACTGCAACGCCGCCATCAGCAGACTGGACGGAATGTAATCCGACGACAGAATGTCGAGGATCCCTTCATGGGCGAGGTCCATCGCGGCGATGTTGCCGGAATGCGAGCCGCCGCGCACCACGTTGGGTGCGCCCATCAGAATGGCGATGCCGGCCTGATGCAGTCCGTGCGCGGCCTCCATCGTCGTCGGAAACTCCGCCACCGAAACCCGGTCGCGCACAGCGTCGGTGACGTTCTCCTCGGTGGTGTCGTCATGGCTGGCGAGCGGGATGTCATGGGCATGCGCCAGCGCCACGATCGCGCGCATATTCGGCGCTGCATGCACCTTCTGGAAGGCCAGGCGCCGCTCGAACAGTATGTCGAGTTCGGCATCGGTCATGCCGCCGCCCTTGCCGCGGTAATAGTCCCGCAGCTTGGCCTCATCGCGGAACTGGCGCTGTCCCGGGGTGTGGTCCATCACCGACATGAGACGTACATCAGGCCGCCCGACCAGTTCCTTGGCGTCCTCGACCACGGTCGGCATCGGGATTTCGCAGCGCAGATGCAGGAAATGGTCGGCGCGCAACAAATTGGCGTCACGCGCCGAGGCGATGGCCTCGGCCAGTAGCCCGGCCCGGCCGTCAACCTGCTCGGCACCGTCTTCTCGCCAGACCCGCAACGAATCCAATACCGTTGTGATGCCACAGGTCGCCAACTGGGCGTCATAGGAAACGACCGCCGCAATCGGATCCCAGAACACCTTGGGACGCGGCACGTAATGCGCTTCGAGGTGATCGGTGTGCAACTCGATCAGCCCGGGCATTACCAGGTCGCCGGCGGCGTCCTCGGCGCCTGACGGCGCATCGCCCTCGCCGTATTCGGCGATGCGGCCATCGGCGAAAGCGACCCAGCCACGCTCGATCACGCGATCGGCCAGGACGACCCTAGCATTGCTCAGGACAGTCTCGGTATTTGTTGAATTCATCTCAAATATCTTTCGTCATGCCGCAGCGGCGAACGATGACACATCAACGATACGGTCGGCAATAAGGTGTCTAATCTCGTCGTCATGAACGATCGCCACCATGGCGACGTTCTGTTGTTTCTTTTGATTGATCAGTTCGACCACGACCGCGCGGTTGGCCGCATCGAGCGAGGCGGTCGGTTCATCCAACAGCAGGATCGGCAGGTCGGAGATGAATCCACGCGCGATGTTGACGCGCTGCTGTTCGCCGCCCGAGAAGGTCGAGGGCGGCAGCGCCCACAGCCGTTCCGGAATGTTGAGCCGGCGCAGCAATTGCCCGGCGCGCTCGCGCGCTTCGGGCCGCGCTACCCCGCCCACGATCAATGGCTCGGCCACCACGTCAATGGTCGCGACCCGCGGCACCGCCCGCAGGAACTGGCTGACATAGCCGATGGTAGAGCGGCGAACGCTGAGGATCTGTCGCGGTTCGGCCGAAGCAAGATCGATCTGGACGCCCTGATGCCTGATGCCGATCCGACCGCCGTCGCAGCGGTAGTTACCGAAAATCATCTTCAGGATCGAGGATTTTCCCGCCCCCGATGGTCCTGCCAGCACGACGCATTCACCGGGCTCGACATGAAACGAGACGCCGCGCACCACGGGCAGCTTCACCCCACCCTGCAAATGCATGATGAAGCTCTTTTGCGCATTATTGATTTCGATCATCGCCGTCATGGAAGTGTTCCTGGAGGTGTTCCTGGGCGCGCTTATGCCGGCAGAATCGAAGAGACAAGCAATTGGGTGTAGGGCTCGTGTGGGTCGTCGAGCACCTGATCGGTCAGCCCGGTCTCGATCACACGGCCGCCCTTCATCACCATCACGCGATGCGACAACAGCCGCGCCACCGCAAGGTCGTGGGTGACCACGATCGCCGCCAATCCCAGTTCGCTCACCAGGTTGCGCATCAGATCGAGCAGGCGCGCCTGCACCGACACGTCGAGACCGCCGGTCGGCTCATCCATGAAGACGAGACGCGGCTCGGTGACGAGGTTGCGCGCGATCTGCAGCCGCTGGCGCATGCCGCCGGAATAGGTTCGCGGCGCGTCGTCGATGCGCCCGGTGTCGATCTCGACCCGTTCCAGCCAGGTCGCCGCGGTGTTCCTGATCCGGCCATAGTGATTCCAGCCGACCGCCATCAGCCGCTCGCCGACATTGGCGCCGGCCGACACCGCCATCCGCAACCCCTGCGCCGGATCCTGGTGCACAAAACCCCAGTCGGTGCGAAACAAAAACCGCTGCTCGGCCTGGCCAAGGGTCGCCAGATCACGCAGCACGCCGTCGCGCATCCGGTACGAGACGCGGCCGGCGCTCGGCGCCAACTGCGCCGACAGCAGCTGCAACAACGTCGACTTGCCTGAGCCGGATTCGCCGACGATCGCCAGCACCTCGCCGGGATAGAGCGCGAACGAGACGTCACGGCAGGCCATCATGCGGCCATAGGACTTGCTCAGGCCTTCGGCCGTCAGCAGCGGCTGGTCATCTGCAAATCGGCCCTCGCGCTCAGCCATGCGCCCTCTCCTTGTGCGGGGCCGCGCTCTCGCTGCCGCGGTGACCCTTGCTTTGGCGGCTCTCGCAGTAATCGGTATCGGAGCAGACGTACATCCGGCTGCCCTTGTCGTCGGTGACGATTTCATCGAGATAGGAATCGGTGGCGCCGCACAGCGCGCAGGGCGCGTCGAACCGGTAGCGGCTGAACGGATGGTCCTCGAAATCCAGCGACACCACCGAGGTGTGCGGCGGGATCGCATAAATCCGCTTTTCGCGTCCGGCGCCGAACAGCTGCAGTGCCTGACAATTGTCCATCTTCGGATTGTCGAATTTCGGCGTCGGCGACGGGTCCATCACGTAGCGCGCATTCACCTTGACCGGATAGGCATAGGCGGTCGCGATGTGACCGAAGCGGGCGATGTCTTCGTAGAGTTTCACGTGCATCAGGCCGTATTCGCCGAGCGCGTGCATGCGCCGCGTCTCGGTCTCGCGCGGCTCCAGAAAGCGCAACGGCTCCGGGATCGGCACCTGATAGACCAGCACCTGGCCGGAATGCAGCGATGCCTCGGGAATCCGGTGCCGGGTCTGGATCACGGTGGCGTCGGCCGTAGCCGTGGTGGTCGCGACGCCCGCGGTCTTGGCAAAGAACTTGCGGATCGAGATCGCGTTGGTAGTGTCGTCGGAACCCTGGTCGATCACCTTCAGCACGTCGTCGGGACCGAGGATCGCGGCGGTCACCTGCACGCCGCCGGTGCCCCAGCCATAGGGCATCGGCATCTCGCGGCTGGCGAACGGTACTTGATAGCCGGGGATCGCGATCGCCTTGAGAATGGCGCGGCGGATCATCCGCTTGGTCTGCTCGTCGAGATAGGCGAAGTTGTAGGTCGGGGCGTTCATTCCGCGGCCTCCTGGATCGGCCGCGAACCAGCCACAGCCTCGCTGAACTCCTTGCGCAGCTTGCGCAGCAGGCCGAGTTCAGACTGGAAGTCGACATAATGCGGCAGCTTGAGATGCTCGACAAAGCCGGTCGCCTGCACATTGTCGGAATGCGACATCACGAACTCCTCGTCTTGCGCCGGCGCCCCGACCTCCTCGCCAAGCTCGCGCGCGCGCAGAGTGCGATCCACCAGCGCCATCGACATGGTCTTGCGCTCGCTTTGCCCGAACGCCAGGCCATAGCCGCGGGTGAAACACGGCGCCTGGGTCGCCGAGCCCTTGAACTGGTTGACCATCTGGCACTCGGTCAGCGTGATCGATCCCAACGGCACCGCGAAACCGACATCTTCGGCCACAAATTCCACTTCGACCTCGCCGAGCCGGATTTCGCCGGCAAACGGATGGTTGCGCCCATAGCCGCGCTGCGACGAGTAGCCGAGCGCCAGCAGGAAGCCTTCATCGGCGCGCGCCAGATTCTGCAAGCGCAGGTCGCGATCCGCCGGAAAACGCAGCGGCTCCCGGGTCAGATCGCCGACAGGCGCATCGGCCTCCTGCTGCGGCGACGGCTCGATCAGACCATCGCGGCCGAGAATATCGGTCACGCGCGGCATCGGCGCCGGCGGCGCATCCGCCGTCGCAGGCAATGCCGGCGTGGAGTCTTCCGCCAATTGCGGATCGAGCAGGCGGTGGGTGTAGTCAAAGGTGGGGCCGAGAATCTGGCCGCCCGGAACATCCTTGAAGGTCGAGGAGATCCGGCGCCGCACCTGCATGGTGCCGGTATCGACCGGTTCGGTGACGCCGAACCGCGGCAAGGTGGCGCGAAATGCCCGCACCAGAAAGACCGCCTCGATCAGGTCGCCGCGCGCCTGCTTGATGGCGAGCGCCGCCAGCTCACGGTCATACAGCGAGCCTTCGGTCATGACGCGATCGACGCCGAGGCTGAGCTGTTCGGAGATCTGCGCCAGCGAAACTTCCGGAATCGCGCGATCGCCGCGACGCGCATGCGCGAGCAGCCGGTGCGCATTCTCAATGGCGCGCTCGCCCCCTTTGACGGCAACGTACATGGTTCAGTCTCCTTTGCCGACAAGGCGCGTGGTACGGGGGATCGCGACGATCGCGTCGTCGGCCACCAGCACGACATCGACGCCGCGCGGAAACAGCGCGGCGTTGATGGCAAGCCGTTCGCACAGGTCCGAAGGCTGGATCGCGGCCCGCAAGACGGCGACGCCGTCGATCCCGGGGCCACGCAGCTCAAGCGCCGGCCCCTCGGTCAGGCTGCGGACCTGCAGCACCAGCGTGCTCGAACGGTCCGGATATTCGTTGCTACCGAACGAAAACCGATCAAGCGAAGGAAGCGCCGCGGCGTCGCCGATCAGCGCAAACGCGCAAACCGAGGCGTCCGAGACGACCGGCGCGCTGGTATGGAATTTGAGCCATTTCGCCACGTCCGGCGCCTGCGACATCGCGGCGTCGAGCCAAATCGGCGTGTCGTGATCGAACAAGGTCAGGGCGATCGCGGCCGTGCCGCGCATCATGCCGGACGGCGTCCCGGCGGCAGCGACTATACGCTGCACGCTGCCGGGCCGCGCCATCGCCTCCATCACGGAGCGAAAGGTGGTTTGGGCGGACAACACCTTGTCGGCGAAGCCTGCCGGCAATTCAGCAACCGTTGTCATCGCTCAACCCTCGCCGCGCGCCATGGTGTAGAAATCAACCCGCGTCGCCGCGGTCTCCGCGGCTTTCCGGTTACGTTCGGACGCGATCACCGCGCGCAGCGGCGCCAGCACCGCGTTCTCCACGAGGTCGGCATGATCGGCGGCCTGAATCATGGCATCGCACAGCGCCATCAGTTGCGCCTTCCGCCGGTCGCGTCCGAGCGTGTAGCCAAACCCGACCTCGCCGGTAGACAGCCGCACTGCCGCGCGCGAGACCGTGGCCTCACCCAGGTTGAACGGCGCACCGTCACCGCCGATGCGACCGCGCACCATCACCAGGCCGGCCTCAGGCTCGCGCAAATCTTCATAGGCCGGCAGCGGCAGGCCATCGAGGCAACCGGCGATTTCCGCGGTAGCGGAATGCGCAAGCACCTTCATCGCCGCCTTGCGCCGTGCCTGCTTGCTGTTTTCGTCGGTCACGTCCACCTCAACCTTGCCGAAATCAAGTTGTCTATGATACTAGACAACTCGATAGCGAAGCGCCATGACCATTTCATGACAAGGCTGTGATCTCACCAATGCCTCATCCCAGATCTACCGCTCCATGAGCGCGCAGGAAACCGCGTCCGGCGTCGCGTTGTGGCGGCAGGTGGCCGACGGAATCGAGCGCGGCATTGCCGACGGTCGCTTCGCGGCGGGCGAGCGGCTGCCGGGCGAAATGGAGATTGCCGAAACCTACCGCGTCAACCGCCACACCGTGCGCCGGGCCTTGGCGACGTTGGCCGAGCGTGGACTGGTACGCGCCGAGCGCGGCAGCGGTACCTATGTGGAAGCACCACGGCTCGCCTATCCGCTGCGCTCGCGCACGCGGTTCTCCGAAATCGTCGGCGCCGGCGGCCGCGAGCCGCGCGGGCAGTTAATCGGCGCTTCCGAGGAACAAGCGACGCGTGAACTGGCGCGGCAACTCGGCCTCAAGACCGGCGCGCCGCTGATCCGGATCGAAGCGCTGCGGCTGGCCGACCGCACACCGATTTGCGTCGGCACCACCTGGCTTGCCGCCGAGCGTTTCCCCGACGCGGGCCGCATCTACGAGCGCTTCCGCGCCATGACCAAAGTGCTGGCGCATTACGGCATCCGCGATTACCGCCGGGCTTCGACCCGCGTCACGGCCGCGATCGTCGAGGCTACTGACGCGGCGCGGCTGGACCTTGCGCTTGGCCGCCCCGTTCTGGTGGTCGATGCCACCGATGTCGACGCCGACGGCTCACCGCTGCTCACCACGCGCTCGCGCTTCGCCGCCGAACGAATCGAGTTTCTGGTCGAGAGCAATTGAGAAACCGCGCGGTGCTCCCCTCTCCCCTTGTGGGAGAGGGTGCCTGAGCAAAGCGAAGGCGGGTGAGGGGTAGCGACATAACGAGAGGCCCCTCCCCTCACCCGGCTCACCGCCGCTGCGCGTCGGTGATCCACCCTCTCCCACAAGGGGAGAGGGGAAGAAGCGGCCGGTGCCTTGGTCTCAGAAAAGCAACTTCGTCACGCGATCGCGCGGCGACCGATGATGGCGAAACGGAGCTTGCGCGAAATCCAGTCGATCGCGGCGACCGCCACCAGGATCATCAGGATCAGGAAAGATACCTTTTGCCATTCCAGCACGCGGATCTGCTCGGCCAGTTGCAGTCCGATGCCCCCCGCGCCGACAATGCCGATGATCGTTGCCGAGCGGGTGTTGGACTCGAAGAAGTACAGCACCTGCCCCGCGATCACCGGCAACACCTGCGGCATCAGGCCAAAGCGAATCTCGTGCAGCGCCGTGCCGCCGGAGGCCCGGATGCCCTCGACCTGCTTCTTATCCGCGCCTTCGATGGCTTCGGAGAACAGCTTGCTGAACGCACCGAAATCCGACACGGCAATCGCCAATACCCCGGCGAACGGTCCCAACCCGACGACATTGATCCAGACCAGCGCCCAGATCAGGGTATCGACGCCTCGGATCGTGTCGAAGAAGCGGCGAAGAGGAAACCGGACAATATTCGAGGGCACGATGTTCCTTGCCGCCAACAGGCTGAACGGCAGTGCGAAGGTTGCGGCAAGCGTGGTGCCCAGCAGTGCGATCGAAAGCGTTTCTCCGAGTGCCTTAAGATAGAGCGGCAATGATGAGCCGGGATCGGGCGGCAGCATCATCAACGTGATCCAGCCGAGCTGATGCAGCCCATTCAGCATCCGCGCCGGTGAAAATCCCAGGTAAACGAGGCCGTACACAAACAACGCGATGACGCCGAGTATCACGGCCGGCAGCGAGAGCCGCGCCGACGCCGGCCGCTCGAAAACATCCGGGTAGCGTGCGCGCAGGCCTTCCGAATCCGGCGTCGATAATTTGGTCATGCCTGGCGACCTCTACCGAACAACCGGCCGCGCAGCCATCCGGTGCCGATATCGATGACGAAGACCGTAACGATGATCATCACCAGGATGGCGCTGACGTCGGAGTAATAGAACTTGCGGATCGCCGTGATCAGTTCCATCCCGATCCCGCCAGCGCCGACGAAGCCCATCACCGAAGCGTCGCGCACGTTGATCTCAAAGCGAAGCAGCGTGTAGCTCGCAAAGCCGGCGGCCACCTGCGGCAGCACGGCAAAACGCATGCATGCGAGCCAGCTCGCTCCGGTCGATCGCACGCCTTCGACCGGCTTCATATCGATATTCTCGACCATTTCGGCATATTGCTTGCCGAGCGCACCGATGCAGTGGATCGCAATGGCAAGGATGCCCGCCATCGGGCCAAGGCCGAACGCGATGACGAAGATCAGCGCGAAAACGATACCGGGGACGGTCCGGCAAAATTCCATGAGGCGCTTGATGACGAAACGCAGCCAGGGCGACGGCGCGGTATTTTCGGTCGTCAGGAACGTCAGCGCGAACCCCAGCGCGGCGCCGAACAATGTACCGACATAGCTGATCAGGAGGGTTTCGCCCAGCAACAGCGACCATTTTTTCCAGCCCCAGAACCAGTCGGGGAAGCTGGTCCACACCCGCCTGCCGTCATCGAGCGTGAAGATACGATCGAAATAGCTGACGAAATGCCCGAAGTAGGTGAACAGCGTCCGCAGGTTCACCTCCGCTCCGATCGAGGCGATCACGAGCAGGGCGACAAACACCGCGGCCCCCAGCGCGACGCGCAGGCGCTTTCGCGCCACCGCCTCGCGGTAGGCATCGTTGAGCGCGGCAAGTTGCTGCGCCGGAAGAATTGCTACTGCGGTGGTCATCAGGGCCGGTATCTTCAGTGCATCGGAATACGCAAAAGAGCCGGGTCGTGCGACCCGGCCCTTGCTCTCATTTTTCCCTGGCGCTCAGGAGGCCTTCTTGCGCAGGTTGTCGACGAACTTGATCAGCTCGATGGTCTTGTCATAGTCGGCGTTCGCGACCGGCTGCCACGGCCGGTTCTTGCCGTCCGAAAGCTTCTTGAAGGCTTCCTTGTCCTTCTCAGACGCTTCAAGGAACGCCTTCTTGATCGCGGCCTTCATGTCCTCGGGCAGATCGGTGAGAACGGCATAGGGCGGGTTGATGATGAGGTCGGACTGCACGATGATCCGGAAGTCTTCCTTCTTCAGCGGCGTACCGTCGCTCGACTTGACCATGTTCTTCGCAAGCATGCGGGTCAGGTTCGAATCGTTTTCCGCGTTCCACCAGTTGGCGCAGACGTCGACGGTGCCCTGCGCCAGCGCCAGCACGGCGTTCTCATGGCTGCCGGTGAAAACCACCTGCGAGAAGAAGTGGTCGGGGTCGATGCCCATCTGGTTTAGCTTGAAGCGCGGCATGTTGTTGCCGGAGGTGGAGTTGGGATCGACCAGGCCGAGGTTCTTGCCCTTCAGATCCTCAACCTTATGGTAGGGGCTCTTCGCCAGGACGTAGAACACCGAATAATAGCCCTTGGAGCCGTCGGAATTGACGTCGATCACGAACGCATCGGTCTTGACGCCGGTCAGGCGGGCGCGCGCAAACGAGGCCGGGCCGTAATATCCGATCTGGATATTGCCGGCGCGCTGGCCTTCGATCACGGCAGCGTAGTCGTTAGCGACGCGCAGGGTCACCTTGATGCCGAGTTCCTTGGACAGATAGTTCACGAACGGCGTGAAGCGTTCGGTAACGCCTGAACCGTTCTCGGCCGGAATCACCGCGAAGGTGATCTCCGGATATTTCGCCCTCCAGTCTTCCGCCGAAGTCGCGGAACGGACGAAGGCCAGCGACGCCGCGCCGGCAAGAACAATACGACGATTAAGCATAAGAATTCCCCTCTCGTGTGATGCTACGTTGACGATCGATCGCAGGCTTGCAAACCGCCGCGCCTTGCAATTGCAGTTACTCAGGCCGCCTTGACAGCGCCCAGTGCCGGAACAGCTGAAGCGTCGGGCAAATGAGCCGCTGGGGCACCCATGACGTCATTGGCTTCGAGATCGTAGAGTTCTCGCGCGATATGATCGGTCAGCATCGCCGGCGCGTCGTCGAATACGACGCGGCCCGCCGCCATGCCGATCAGGCGGTCGCAATAGGTACGCGCCAGATCGAGCGAGTGCAGATTGCAGATGACAGTAATACCGAAATGCTTATTGATGCGCAGCAACGCATCCATCACAATACGTGTGTTGCGGGGGTCGAGCGAAGCGATCGGTTCGTCGGCCAAAATGATATCGGGCTGCTGGACCAGGGCACGAGCGATTGCAACACGCTGCTGCTGACCGCCCGAGAGCTGGTCGGCGCGTTGCGCGGCGTGCGAGGCCATATCGAACTGTTCAAGCGCCGACATCGCCAGCGCTCGGTCGTCATCCGGCCAAAGCTGCGTCAGCGATCGCCATGGCGGGATTTCGGCCAGACGCCCCATCAACACATTGGTCAGAACGTCGAGACGCCCCACCAGATTGAACTGCTGAAAAATCATCGCCGAACGCGCGCGCCACTGCCGCAGATTCTTGCCGCGCAGCGCCGTCACGTCACGGCCTTCAAACAGGATGCGCCCTTCGGTCGGCTCGGCCAGGCGATTGATCATCCGCAGCAAAGTCGACTTGCCCGCACCGGACCTGCCGATCACGCCGACAAAACTGCCTCGTCCAATCGAAAACGATGCATTGTCGACCGCGGCCTTTGTACCGAAACGGCACGTCAAACCTTCTACTACCAGCATGCAGTGCTCCAATACGCCCAGCTCACGCCATCGCTAACCTCCGGATTCTACAGTTGTGTGACAGTCGCGCTGCGGTGCGATCACGATCCACACTCGTGAACGTCATTTATCTGTCATGACATTGTCATCAAGCCGATTGATGAGAGCCGTCTTGAGACCAATCTCGATCGTTTGAGGAATTATGGCCGGCAAAAAGCTTTCGGTTGACCCAACCGTTGATCCGACAGCGAAATTGAAAGACGTCAGGCTTGGTGCCTATTGCGAGGTCGGCGCGCGGACGATTCTGAACGAAGTCACGATGGACGACTATTCCTACGTCGTGAACGACGCCCAGATCACCTACACGACGATCGGTAAATTTTGTTCGATCGCCGCCATGACGCGAATCAACCCCGGCAACCACCCGATGCAGCGCGCCACCCAGGCGCACTTCACTTATCGTGCCAGCGCCTATTTTCCGGGAGAGAGTGACGACGCCGAGTTCTTCGAGTGGCGGCGCGCGCATCACATTAATGTAGGGCACGACGTCTGGATCGGTCACGGCGCCATCGTGCTGCCGGGCCGCCACATCGGCACCGGCGCCGTGGTCGCTGCCGGCGCTATCGTGACCAAGGACGTTCCGTCATATACTATTGTGGCGGGAAACCCGGCGCGACCGATCAAGCGTCGCTTTCCCGAAGCCGTTGCGAGCCGGCTGGTCGAACTCGGCTGGTGGAACTGGAACCATGAGGCCCTGCGCGCCGCCTTGCCGGATTTCCGAAAATTGAGCATCGAGGCATTCCTCGACAAATACGAAGCCGCGGCTAGCTCCGCTGGTTCAACCAACCAACGCCGGAGTACCGCGTCGTGAAGAACATGTTTGTAGAAGGCGGCCGGGCACTGCTCGGCCAGGAAATCGTTGAGACGTCGCTCGAGATCGCGGACGGTAAAATCAGCGCCGTGGGCGTTGAGCAGGGACGCGGCTCGCTCGGCATCGATGCGCGCGGCCTTTTGGTGTTGCCCGGCATCGTCGATCTGCATGGCGATGCATTCGAGCGGCAGATGATGCCCCGTGCCGGCGTCGATTTTCCGACCGATGTCGCGCTGATCGACAGCGACCGGCAGGCGATCGCCAACGGCATCACCACCGTGTTTCACGCCACCACGTGGTCCTGGGAGCCCGGGCTGCGATCCGGCGACACCGCAAGCAAGTTGCTGCAGGCGATCGAAAGCCTGCGGCCGCAACTATCTGCGGATACCCGCTTCCACCTGCGGCACGAGACCTACAATCTGGATGCCGAAGCCGAAATCAGCCAATGGCTGTCGAGCGGCAGGATCGACCTGTTCGCCTTCAACGACCACATCGATTCAACGGTTTCCGATCTGGCGAAGCCGCATAAGCGAACCCGCATGGTCGACCGTACCGGGCTTTCGAACCAGGCATTCGACGAACTGGTCGAACGCGTCGTTTCCCGCGCCAATGAGGTTCCCAGTTCGATCTCGCGCCTGGCCAAGGTCGCGCGCGATGCCAACATCCGGATGCTGTCGCATGACGACTCGACGCCGGAGATGCGAAAGGACTTTCGCGCGCAGGGCATCGCCATCGCCGAATTTCCGGTCAACGAGGAAACCGCGCGTGAGGCGATTGCCGGCGGTGACTTCATCGTGTTCGGCGCGCCGAATGTGGTGCGCGGCGGCAGCCATACCGGCTGGACCAAGGCCAGCGACATGATCGAGAAAGGTCTCTGCTCGATTCTCGCGTCCGACTATTACTATCCGGCGCAGTTGTTGGCGGCGTTTCGGCTTGCTGCCGACGGCATCGTAGCCTTGCCGGCGGCCTGGGATTTGATTTCATCGGCACCGGCGCGCGCGGCCGGCCTGACCGATCGCGGTGTTCTCGGCGCCGGCCGCCGTGCCGATCTCATCCTGGTCGATGACCAAAACCAACGGCGGCCACGCATCGTGGCGGTGATCGCCGCCGGTCGCCTCGTCCATATGACCGATGCGGAGCGTCTGCTTCAGCCAACCGCGATGCCTCGCAAGGCAGTTGCCGCCGCGTGAAGCGGCTTTAATCTGGAACCCGTGATTCAGGGACTTCATGGCGAACGGTCCGCGCTACGCGATCTATTATGCCCCACCATCCGGTGGCGAGCTGGATCGCTTCGGCGCACATCTGCTCGGCTATGACGCTTTCAGCGGCGCGGAGCCGGCGTTTGCCGACGGCATCGCACGAGCTCGCGCCGGATTGGCGCGATCTCACCGCAGATCCGCGCAAATACGGCTTTCACGCCACGCTGAAAGCGCCGCTGTCGCTGGCGACCGGCACCACCGAGGCTGAACTTCTCGCCGCCTGCGAAGCCTTCGCCGAAGCGCCCCGAGCCGTTCCGGTGATCCGGCCTATCGTCGAGGCGATCAGCGGCTTCATTGCCGTCGTGCCGGCGAGCCCCTCGGGCGAACTGGATCAGCTGGCCGCTACTTGCGTCAGAGAGTTCGATCGCTTCCGCGCGCCGCTCACGCCGGAAGACCGCGCGCGACGCAATCCCGCCCGGCTGACGCCAAGGCAGTACGAGCAGCTCGATCGCTGGGGTTATCCCTATGTCATGGACGATTTCCGCTTCCACATGACGCTGACCGGGCGGCTGCCCGCCGAGCGGCGCGCGCCGATCCTGGCGATGCTGCAGCAACGATTTGCTGCGCTCGACATCGCAACGCTCGCGATCGACCGCTTCGCGCTGTTCCGCCAGACCGACGCCGGTTCCCGATTCAGGATCATCGGCAGTTGGCCGTTTCGTCCGCGGTAGACGTTCCGGCCTTTCCGGCTCCGTTCTTGATTTGTTTATCGTTCGGTGAGAACGTCCTCTTCTGACGCAGCCGCCATCAATGAGTCGCGCGGGGATGACGATCTCCTCGCGCTTTCGCGTGAATTCCTGCTGTCACGGAAGCGAGGGGACCTGTTCGTGCTGGCAGCGATTGCCGCTCCATATCTTGATGCGCTCAATCCGGAGCAGCGGCGTGCGGTCGAGCACGGCGTGACCGCCGACGGCCATGTCGGCCCTCCCCTGCTGGTGATCGCCGGCGCGGGCTCCGGCAAGACCAACACGCTCGCGCACCGTGTGGCGCATCTCATCGTCAGCAAGGCCGATCCGCGCCGCATCCTGTTGATGACCTTTTCGCGGCGCGCGGCCGCCGAGATGGCGCGGCGGGTCGAGCATATCGCGCGCAAGGTGCTGGGCCACAATGCCGGCGTGATGACGGATGCGCTCAGCTGGGCCGGAACATTCCATGGCATCGGCGCGCGACTGCTGCGCGAACACGCCGAACAGATCGGACTCGATCCGGCCTTCACCATCCATGACCGCGAGGATTCGGCCGACCTCATCAATCTGGTGCGGCACGAACTCGGCCTGTCCGGCACCGAGCGGCGCTTTCCCACCAAGGGCACTTGCCTTGCGATCTACTCGCGCTGCGTGAACGCCGAGATTCCGATCGAACAGGTGCTGGGACAATTCTTTCCGTGGTGTTCGGGCTGGAGCAATGAGCTCAAGCAATTGTTCGCCAGCTATGTCGAAGCCAAGCAGAAGCAGAACGTGCTCGATTACGACGATCTGCTGCTGTACTGGGCGCAGATGATGTCGGACGCAGCGATCGCGCACGACATCGGCGCGCGCTTCGATCACGTTCTGGTCGACGAATACCAGGACACCAACCGCCTGCAGTCGTCGATCCTGCTGGCGCTGAGGCCGGACGGCCACGGGCTGACCGTCGTCGGCGACGACGCGCAGTCGATCTACTCGTTCCGGGCCGCGACCGTGCGCAACATTCTGGATTTCCCGGATCAGTTCAGGCCGCGGGCCGAGATCGTCACGCTCGATCGCAACTACCGCTCGACGCAGCCGATCCTGGCGGCAGCGAACGGCGTGATTGATCTCGCCAAGGAACGGTTCACCAAAAACCTGCGGACCGATCGGACGTCATCCGCGAAGCCGCGCCTGGTCACGGTTCGCGACGAAGCCGACCAGGCCCGCTACATCGTCGAGCAGGTACTCGAGAACCGCGAAAGCGGCGCGCTGCTCAAGCAGCAGGCCGTGTTGTTTCGCACCTCGTCGCACAGCGGCCCGCTGGAAGTCGAACTGACCCGCCGCAACATTCCTTTCGTCAAGTTCGGCGGACTCAAGTTCCTCGACGCCGCCCACGTCAAGGACGTGTTGGCGCTGCTGCGGTTCATCGAAAATCCGCGCGACCGCGTCGCCGGCTTCAGGGTTCTGCATTTGCTTCCGGGCGTCGGGTCCGCTTCGGCGCAACGTGTGCTCGATCGGATGGCGGAATCGTCCGACCCCGTCAGCGCGCTTTGCAACCTGCCCTCGCCGCCCCGGGCCGGCGCCGACTGGCGTGCGTTCGTCGAGACGGTCGCCGATTTGCGCTATTCGGAATGGCCTGCCGATATTGAACGGGCACGGTTGTGGTACGAGCCGCATCTCGATCGCATTCACGAGGATTCCGAGACGCGACGCGCGGACCTTATTCAACTGGAGCAGATCGCCGGCGGCTATCCCTCGCGCGAGCGCTTCCTCACCGAGCTCACGCTCGATCCGCCGGACGCGACCAGCGACCAGGCCGGCGTTCCCCTGCTCGATGAAGACTACCTGATCCTGTCCACGATCCATTCGGCCAAGGGACAGGAATGGAAGTCGGTCTACGTGCTCAATGTCGTCGACGGCTGCATGCCGTCCGATCTCGGCGCCGGCACGTCTGCCGAACTCGAAGAGGAACGCCGCCTGCTCTACGTCGCGATGACGCGCGCCAAAGACGATCTGCACCTCGTCGTTCCGCAGCGCTTCTTCACGCACGGCCAGCATGCGAAGGGCGACCGGCATGTGTATGCCTCGCGCACCCGGTTCATTCCCGATCGATTGCTCGGCCTGTTCGAACGCAGCGGCTGGCCGGCCGCTGCCGCAAGCCACACCGCGCGCAGCACGGGACCGACAATCGATATCGGCGCACGAATGCGCGGAATGTGGCGGTAAGCCCGGGAGCCTAACCGCCGCCGGCCGGCCCTTGCACGCTGCTAAAGTCGACAGGACCGCCGGGCTTGTCGTCATCAAAGATCGCGATCACAAGCCGACCGGTTCGCCATGCGCGCGTATCGAGGTTGGTGCGCCCTTCGAACAGCTTTGGGCCATCTGAAAACGAATCGTGGCCGTGGACAACGTGGCGGGTGCCGTAACCAAGGCCAAATCCTTCCGGGTAGCGCTTCCACAGCAGGGTTTTTTCCGTTTGCTGATCGAGCGGCACCTCCGGATCGAGCCCGGCATGCACGTAGATTCGAAACCGATCGATGTGCATCAAGGCGAGCCGGTCCAGCCATTCAATATCGGCTGCAGGCACCTTCGATGGGTCGCCGCCGTATGATTCGAGCACGGCGTCGCCGCCGCGCGCCAGCCATCCCGACATTTCGGACGCGTCGCGCAGCGCCGCAACCATCATGGCGTCATGGTTGCCCTTGAGCAGAATGAGCGGCCATGCCGCTGCCGGCCCCGACCGCAGGAAATCGATGACCGCTTTGCTGTCGGGTCCCTTGTCGACGTAATCGCCAAGCACGACGATCGTCCCGGTCCGACCGGAGGCATGTTCGGCGATATAGCCGAAGGCATCGCGCAGCAGGTCTGCCCGGCCATGAATATCCGGGACAACATAGGTAAAACTCATCTCGCCGGCCTGATCTGACGTGTTCAACGCCCATGATAGCCGCAGGCCGGAACTAAAACACCAAGGAAGTCGGGAACAAAGCCCGGTCCGAGGCTAACCCGAACGGCTAGGCGGGCTGCTCGCAGTCGTGTCTCAATCCACGAACCAAAACGCGGACCCGCCGCACCGGACGGTTCAACACCGTCTGCGCAATCCAGGCGACCTCGGCTGAATACCGAACGTCGATCACCGCCGCGCAATGCTCGGACGGAGACCACCCGCGCAGTTCGCCATCGACGAGTTCCAACACTTCGAAGCCGAGGAACACACGGTCATAGAGTGTTCCGCCAAAGAACAGGTTCAGTTTGGCGTCGATAGCGAATTGCTCGATTTGCGTCGGACGGATCGGAGTCATGCAGCCTACCTACAGTCCAATGAGGACAGTAGGTACGGGCAAACAACAGAAAGGTTCTGCATGCTGGTATGCAGCATCGACGCGGAATAAATCGCGCCGCGCGGCGTTACACGCGCCGCTGATGGGGAGCTCGCGGCACGCCAGGTCCGGCCCGTGGGGCCGCGCCCTATGGCAGCGATCGCGCCTACGCCGCGGTTCAGCCATGCGGCGCCGCTGCGCCGCAGAACAGAACCAGGATCGAGCCAGGTCTCTGCCGGCGCTTAACCTTGAGAGGATGGCCAGTCGCGGCTAGCGCGCTGCGACCTTTGCCCAGGCGCTGATGAACGGCACAGCCGAAAGCTGGCTTGGGGCTACCGAGGCAGCTTGTCGCAAGCGATCCTGCAGCGTATCGATCTCGAGCGCCGCCGCGTTGGTTGCGCCGATCTTTTCCAGATGAGGCAGAAGGCTTCTCAGAGTTAGCGACAACCACTCAACCAATTGCGAACTCGGGCCGCCCGTTGGTACGTCATGGGCAAGCGCGGGCTCTTCAAGTCCCGCCTTGTGAAACAGTTCCACGAAGTGACGCCCGATATTGGGTCTGACACCAACCGACATGAAGGCGTCGACGCAAAACGCCAAAATCTGCTCATATAACGGAACCTTCGGCATCGACATCTGCATGGTGACATCGTAGGCCGGTTCGATAAATCCGAGGCAGCCGCCGCGTCGCACGAACGAGACCGCCTTGCGGAGAAAAGCAGTTTGATCGGCCTGATGAAACAGGACAAAGCGACCGACGACCAGATCGAAGCTGCCAAGGTCAGATAACTCTTCGAGCGACGCGACGCGAAAATCCAACTGGCCGAGGCCGGCGATCTCGGCGCGATTGCGCGCATACTGGATCACTTCGGCGCTGCGGTCGATGCCAACGACGCTCCCGGTCGGCCCAACGATCTCGGCCGCCAACATCGCGACGTCGCCGGCGCCGCTCCCGATATCGAGAACCCGCATCCCCTCATCGAGGCAACAGTCTTGCAGTAAGCGAGAGGTGATAGGCCTTGCCAGAGCAGCTTGCAATTGCAGGCGTCGGAGTTCGTTCTCGCCATGTCCAAGCCGGTATTCGATCTTCGTCATCGTTTTAGAAATTCCTCTCATGCCCTGACTGTTCCGTCACCGGATCAATCAGGATGTCGCATCGGCATGTGGCTCAGAATCGGCATCGACGATCCGGCCACGCAGCGCGGCGAGTTAGAGTCACTTTGCGGCGGGCTGTGGGCTGCACCTGACCGTGAATGTGGCGGTGCCAGTTCGAAACTCTTGGATCAGGGCCAGTGGTCCCGCGATGCGCACGTCGGTGAGGTGCATGGCGACCCGGAGCGCAACGCGCCATCGCCTGTGATTGTTCGATCAATAAATGAAAAGATATTGTGAACGGAGCAAATTTGCGCAGCGATCCAGCGCGGTCAGGCAGACGCGAGCGCGCCATTCTGATCTGTGCGCCCGCGCCGGCATGCCTTCAGCGACAAGCCATCAGTCAGGAGCGAAGCGGATGCTGCCGTTTTGCTGTTCAAAGAAGTCGTTCGGGGTACAGGTCGAAGCTGTTCCTGCGTCACCTTGCGCCCTTGTCCCCCGTCACATTGTTTAAGAGCTTGAAAACACCGCCCAAAAATCGTTCACTGGAAATGCAATGAGCCACGCTTACGCAAGCAGGGGTATGGACGGAAACGGAGACCGGCTGCGCCGGTGGCCGCTCGTCCTGCTGCTGACGTTGGGCCTGCTGCTTTCCCTGATACATTGCGCTGGGTGCGGACTTCCTTTCGCGGCTGTCGGCACCGCTTCAGTTGCCATGAGTTCGGATACAGGCTCGGCTCCGGATGTTCCAGAGCAGCAATTGCCGGCGCATAGCGGCCATTGCCTGAACCATGCTTCCGCGCAATGCGTCGTTGCGCTTCTCAATCCGGCGGATCTTCCCGTGCAGAAGAATGCTCTGCGGAACGAGCCTTTTCCCGCGCCGTTGAGCGGCGCGCTTCCGTTCAAACCACCGCGTATCTGAATTCCCCGAGAGGCCCATGCCGGGCGCTTTGTCTCGCTCAGCTGAAGCTGCGGGACAACGTCCGCGCATAACAATTCGGCGCCATGAAAGCGGGAGCATCAAGGCTCCGCGCGGGAATTCATCAAATGACGAGAAAATCGATTCGTATGGCGGGCTTTGCGCTGGCTGCAGCGCTGCCCCTGAACTTCGCTGCGAAAGCATCGGAACAGACTGCGCCGGACGGAGACCATCAGGGCGCTGCGGTCGTCGTTCTCAGTCAACGCCAGATCGAGGCGGGTCATTTCGCGGTCGATACCGTCCGTGGCGGCGCGCTGCGCAGGCGGATCACCGTCCCCGGAACGGTTATCCCAAGTGGCGACCGCGTCGCACGCGTGGCGGTCAGAACTCCTTGGCACGGTTGCGGAGCTTAAAAAGCGGCTCGGCGATCCGGTTGAAGCCGACGAAGTCGTCGCTGTGATCGAAAGCCGCGAGGTGGCCGGCGCCAAAAGCGAATATCTGGCAGCCAAACTCGTGTTCGATCTTCAGGAAACACTCTTCAACCGCTCGAAGATGCTGTTTGAGAGCAAGGTTCTCAGCGAGAACGATTATCTGCGCGCGCGAACCACATTCCTGGATGCGCGCGTCAAACACGATGTCAGCCGTCAGAAGCTGTTTGCGCTCGGACTGACCGAAGGTCAGATCGAGGCTTTGCCGCAGCAGCCCATCGCGTCTTTGCGGCTTCAGGAATTACGCTCTCCCATTGCCGGACGAGTAGCCGAGCGCCGGGTCGACCTTGGCTCGCTGGTTGGCCGTGAAGGTCAGGAGAGTGAGCTCTACGTCATCGTCGATCTCAGTGTTGTCTGGGTCGAGCTCTCTGTCTCGCCCTCGGATGTGGCCGCGCTACGCGAAGGTCAACGCATTACGGTCAGGCAGGGCACGGACGCGGCTGCGACAGCGTCCATTATTTTCGTCAGCCCTCTTCTTGATAAAGACACGCGTTCGGCACGGGTGGTCGCCTCGCTCGATAACGCTGCCCGCATCTACCGCCCGGGAGGCTTCGTCAGCGCGGAGATTTCGCTCGATCAATCTGCTGCCGATGTTGTCGTGCCGAAGGCTGCGCTTCAGTCGCTCGAAGGCAAGCCGGTCGTGTTCGTGCGTACCGATAAGGGGTTCGAAGCCCGGGCCGTTGTGACGGGACGGCAGGATGGTTCCGCTGCTGAAATCATCTCCGGTCTCGCGAGGGGGGAGGAGATCGCGACCGCGAATACTTTCACGCTCAAAGCCGAACTCGGCAAGGGCGACGCCGCCCACGAGGACTGAGATGATTGGCTCCCTACTCGCGTTTTCGATCGAACGGCGCTGGGTCGTTGTTCTCATCAGCCTCGCGGCAGTGGCCGTCGGCGTGTGGTCGCTGCTGCGGCTGCCGATCGATGCCGTTCCTGACATCACGAACAAGCAGGTTCAGGTCAACACTGTCGCCCCGGCGCTCTCACCTCCGGAAGTCGAAAAGCAGGTGACGTTCCGTATCGAGACTGCGCTCGCGGGGATACCGGGTCTCAGCACGACGCGTTCGCTCTCCCGCAACGGCTTTTCGCAGGTAACGGCGGTCTTTTCCGAAAGGACCGATATCTATTTCGCAAGACAGCAGGTCAACGAACGGCTGCTCGAGCTGAGATCGAGCCTTCCGCCCGGGGTCGAGCCCAGAATGGGTCCTATCTCAACCGGGCTCGGCGAAATCTATATGTGGACAGTAGACTATGCGCCCTCGGTTGAAGGCGCTAGCGCTTACGTCACGCCCGAAGGGGAGAAACTGTCGACGGAGTTGGAGCGGGCCGCGTACCTGCGCACCGTGCAGGACTGGATCATCCGCCCGCAAATCAAAAGCGTGCCCGGCGTCGCCGAAGTCGATTCCATCGGCGGGTTTGTCAAGCAGTACCAGGTGCTCCCCGATCCCGCGAAACTTGTCGCGCTCGGCATCTCCTTCGGTGATCTCCTTCGTGCGATAGAGGCCAACAATGCGAGCCGCGGCGCGAGCACCATCGAACGCAACGGGGAAGGAATCGCGGTACGCACCGGAGGCTGGCTGCAAAATGTATCCGATATACGCGACGTGGTGGTCAGCACGCGCGGCGCGGTGCCGATACGGATCGGCGATCTCGCAGATGTATCCATCGGCGGCGAACTGAGAACCGGCAGCGCCAGCCAAAACGGACACGAGGTCGTTATCGGCACCGCGCTGATGCTGATCGGCAGCAACAGCCGCACTGTGGCCGCCGCCGTCGATGCAAAAATCGATGAGGTGCGAAAGACTTTGCCGCGTGGCGTTGAGATCAAGACGGCGCTGGACCGTACCCAGCTGGTGGATGCGACCGTCCGCACCGTCGCAACAAATCTCGCCGAAGGCGCCTTGCTGGTCATAGCGGTGCTCTTTCTCCTGCTGGGCAATTTCCGCGCCGCTTGCATCACCGCCCTCGTCATCCCTGTTGCCATGCTCATGACCGCAGCTGGCATGCTTCAGGGCCGGATCAGCGCGAACCTCATGAGCCTGGGCGCGCTCGATTTCGGACTAATCGTCGATGGGGCGGTCATAATCGCCGACAACGCGCTGCGTCACCTTGCCGAGCGCCAGCGGGCGGCGGGCCGGGTTCTTTCGCTTGAAGAGCGTCTGGCGACTGTGCGGCTCGCCGCGCAGGAGGTGATTGGACCGAGCGTTTACGGCCAGATCATCATCATGATTGTCTATGTACCGCTGCTAACCTTCAGCGGTGTCGAAGGGAAGATGTTCGAGCCGATGGCGCTTACCGTCATCCTGGCGCTCGCCTCCGCCTTCGTTCTGTCCGTTACCCTCGTGCCGGCGCTGATCGCGATCTTCATCACCGGACGCGTCAACGAAACTGACAACAAGATCGTGAAAACGCTCAAAGCTTCCTACGCGCCTCTCCTGAAGCTGACGCTCAAACGTCCGCTTCCAGCCATTGCCGGCGCGGTGCTTCTGTTCGCGGGCGCTGTCTTGCTGTTCTTGCGCCTCGGTCAGGAATTCATCCCGACACTGGATGAAACCAACATAGCCATGCACGCCCTGCGCATCCCGAGCACAAGTCTCACGCAATCTCAGGCCATGCAGATCGATCTAGAAAAAGCTGTCAGCGCGCTGCCGCAGGTTGCTTTCGTCTTCTCCAAAGTCGGCACCGCGGAAATTGCCTCCGATCCAATGCCGCCGAACGCGGCTGACACCTTTATCATGTTCAAGCCGCGAGGTGATTGGCCAGAGCCCGGGCTCGGCAAGGAACAGCTTGTCAAACAGATTGAGGCGGCCGTACGCGAACTGCCGGGTAACAATTATGAATTCACCCAGCCGATCCAGATGCGCTTCAACGAACTCCTTGCCGGGGTAAGGGCTGACCTTGCGGTCAAGATATTCGGCGACGAGTTCGCGCCCTTGTCGACTGCCGCGAACAAGTCCGCGGACATCCTGCGGTCCATCAGGGGTGCGACAGATATCAAGGTCGAGCAGACAGCGGGGCTTACGACGCTCGAGATAAAAGTGAACAAAGCGGAAATCGCCCGCCGCGGCCTGAGCCTCGCTTCGGTTCAGGAGGTCATCGGGACGGCAATAGGCGGACGCGATGCCGGCGTTGTTTTTGAAGGCGACCGGCACTTTGAGATCGTTGTGAGGCTGGCGGATGCCATCCGTAACGATCTCGATGCCCTGAAAACCTTGCCGGTATCACTTCCGTCGGCAGCACCTGTCCCTTTTACGCTGCCTTTGGGTCAGCTCGCCGAGTTCACCCTTGGAGAGGGTCCTAACCAGATCAGCCGCGAGAACGGCAAGCGCCGCGTGGTAGTGACTGCGAACATACGCGATCGCGATATCGCCTCCGTCGTCAATGAAGCGCGGTCCCGGATGGTTCGCCAATTAACGCTTCCCCCGGGCTACTGGATCTCATGGGGCGGGCAGTTCGAAAATCTTGCAACGGCGCGGCAGCGGCTGCTGATCGTTGTGCCCTGCTGTTTCCTGCTGATTTTTGTCCTGCTCGTGAGTGCGCTGCGTTCGGCGGCTGATGCACTCCTGGTGTTCAGCGCAATCCCGCTGGCGCTGACCGGCGGCATTCTCGCTTTGTGGCTTCGCGGAATCCCGTTCTCCGTTTCTGCTGCGGTGGGCTTTATCGCGCTTTCCGGCATTGCCGTGCTGAACGCCCTTGTCATGCTGACGTTCATCCGGCAGCTAAGGCAGCGCGGCCTATCTAAATTCGATGCGATTTACGATGGTGCGATGACGCGATTGCGTCCGGTCGTGATGACGGCGCTGGTCGCCTCGCTCGGTTTTCTACCGATGGCTCTTGCGACCGGAACCGGGGCTGAGGTGCAGCGACCGATTGCGACCGTGGTGATCGGCGGCCTGATCAGCGCCACGCTGCTGACCCTCATTGTCGTGCCGGCGCTCTATTCGCTGTTCGGACGATCCGGGCAGATAGAGGCGACGCCCGAAGGGCTCTCTGATACCCTGGCTGCTGCCGAGTAAGGGAGCATGCTGATAGCGTCCGTCCGGCCAATTAGAGAATATTCGTTGCCCCACCGAAAATCGTAACGGAAAAATCCAGACCAAAGGGTCAAGAAATCGAGGCCGTTGACTTCGCTCTAAGCACCAGGAGCGTTGTACCCGTCGCGCTAAATATTATTATCGACAATTGCTCAATAGCCGGCATTTCGCCGGTCAAAGTTATGATCAACAGTACGGCTACGGCCGGCGTAATTGCCGGTAGAAATGTTGCTCGCACCAGCCCGAGCAACCGCGCCGAGTAAATGAAGGCTATCCACGCCCCGGTTCCCGCAATGATGCCTTGGCAGACGATTTGTTCGAGAATTAGCGTCCATGACGCCCGAGACAGATTCCCAAGCCCCTCATTCGATATATAAAGCGGACCGTACGTTGCGAAGGACGTGAGAGATACCAGCGCCATCGCACTGACAGGAGCGATGCGCCATCGACAGATCAACGCGGCGAACGCGGCCGACATACACCCCGCTGCCGTGAAAAGAACAATTCCCAGCTGCTCCTGTATTCCGCCATAAAGCAGAGTCGGTCCGGCTAACAATGCGATACGTGTGGTCAGAAGACAGAGCGCAACCCAGCGCAACGCATCAAGAGGTTCCTTCAGGATCCACCTCGCCATAACGATGCAAGCAACGGCCAAGGATGCGACTTCGACAAGCACACCGCTGGCAAACGGCGCGGATCGGGCCCCCCCAATCACGCAAATCGCCAACGGCGGACCCGCAAGCATAGCCAGCGCGCACGCCTTCCAAAAGCTTATACGGCTCGTCCGCTCCCTCCAGCGCAGGATTGACCAAGCCACAAGCAAAGGGCCGGCAATGGTGTATCGGATGAAAGCAAGATCAACAGGACTGAGGCCTTCCGCGATCCCGTGTCGGGCCGCGGCGAGCGATACACCCCAACCCAACGCCGCCAACGCGCTGAAACCAAAGCCCAGGACGGTTGCAGATGGGCGGTCCGTCACTTGAGTTCTCTCTCCCTGAGAAAAATCAGAAGAGGCATAATTTCGGTGAACACACGGGGATGCGCCGAACGAACAATGGGCAAGGACGACTTTGGTGCCGGATGGGTGGGCGCGGCCGACCGGACCGCGCCCTGCGTTCTCATTTGTTTTCGGAAACCCACCTCAGGGTCGCCAGCCAAAGATCGTGACCGCGGTGCATCAGGCCTTCGTCGGTCTGACGCAGCTTCTTGGCATCGGCGCCTTTGCCGACCTCATCCGTGATCACCATGCAGGCCTCGCCCTGAGGCCGCAGGTACCAGGTGTGGTAGAACGATGGCTCCGCACCGGGCGCGTAGCCGTACCAACCGATCCGGGTGTACGGGCCGAACTCGTTGACGCGGCTTTCGAGATCGATGCCGAACGTTTGCCAGCGGAACGCCGTGCCCGAGTTCAGCTTCGAGGCCCCGCCGGTGATCTTCACGTTCTTCGAGTTCGGATACCAACTCGGCCAGGTCGTCGCGTCGACGATATGCGACCAGATCTTCTCGCAGGAGGCGTGGATGAGCAGCGAGTTGTGCGAGAACAGGTCAGCCTTGGAAGGGTCGAAACCCTGCGGCCAGTGGATGTCCTTCTCGCGATGCGTCAGATCGTCCTTCATCGTCATGGCGGTGCTTCCTTTCGTGTCTTGGTCGCTCTGACCGCTGCTGGGCGTCGCCTGGGCCAACAGGATCATGGCCGCGGTCCCGCACAGAAGCAGCCGCGACGGGAGTCTCCCGCCTTTCCTACTTTGCGTTTGCGGAGCCGCGGGCGCGTTGGTCGTAGGCATCTTCGATCTCTCCTGAAATGCCCGAGCATCGCCATTAGCGGTCCATGAGACCGCTTCGGGAGCTACGCGGGGGTGTGGTTTAGCGGTGTCTCAGGCTGTCCAGTCCGGCGCGAACGGCGGCTTGACGTAGCGCCGGTCCTTGGGAAGCGCCGCGATCGCCGATCGATCCTCGTCGTCGAGCTTGATCTTCAGCGCATCGAGGTTCGAACGTTGGCTCGATTCCTTCTGTGCCTTCGGGATCGCGATGACGTCCGGCTGATCGAGCAGCCACGCTATCGCGATCTGGGCAGCCGAGACGCCGTGCTTGTCTCCGATCTTCTGGAGCGTCTCATCATGCGCCGCCCGGCCCTGGGCAAGGGGGGCGTAGGCGGTGAGCGGAATGCCCTTGCCGCGGACGTAGTCGAGCATCCTTGCCTGGCTCATGAACGGGTGGTACTCGATCTGTAGCGCGGCAATCGGAGCGCGGACCTCCTCGACGGCCTGGCGTATCATCTTTATGTTGAAGTTGCAGACGCCGATGGCACGGGTCCTGCCGTCCGCTTTGATCGTCATCATCTCTTCAAGCACGGCAGGCAGGTCCATGTCCGCGGACGGCCAATGGATCATGTACATGTCGACGTAATCGAGCTTCAGCTTCGACAGGCTGGTATCGAACGCCTTGCGGACCGCGCCGCGTCCCAACTGGTCGTGCCAGACCTTGGTGGTCACGAAGAGTTCGTCGCGTTTGACGCCGCTCGCGGCGATAGCCGCTCCGACCGCGTCCTCGTTCTCGTACATGGCGGCGGTGTCGATGTGTCGGAATCCCAGGCTCAGCGCGCTCTCGACGACGGGCTGGCATCCGCCGCCCGGCATCCGGAAGGTACCGAAGCCAAGTCTCGGAATGACGACGCCCTGCGTCTGTATCTTTTCCATCTTTTATCTCCTCTCTTATCAGAATGTCTGGGTCACCACGGCATCGTCTTGCCGTGGCGGTCGATGAAGCGAAGCCCGGCCCTTCCGGACTGCGCTTCTACGGATTTCACGACGTTCGGAATGCTCTCCTCGATCGAGAGCGTCGCTTCCTCGCCTCCCATCTCCGTCCGCACCCAGCCGGGCGCCACGAGCAGTAGCGCGCGGGTGTCTCCCTCGTGACGCGCGGCGAAGCACTTCATGAGCATGTTCAGTGCCGCCTTGCTCGCGCTGTACATCTCCCATTTGCCCTTGTTGATCTGGATGCTGCCGATCTCCGAGGACATCACGGCGATCACGCCGCGCGGCGAGACCCGGTCGCGGAACGTCTCGACGACCCGCATCGGGCTCAGCGCATTCGTCAGCATCATCGCGACGAAATCGCTTTGCGCCACGTCGATCGGCGTGCTGTCCTTCGCGATGCAGATGCCGGCGTTCACGAAAAGCGTGTCGAACTCGCTTTCCTGAAATTCGTCCTTCAGACGGGCGATCGAGTCGGGATCGGTCGTGTCCGCCGACTTGATCTGGAGACTGGACGGGAACCGCTCGTTCAATTGTTCGAGGGCCAGCGAGGGCGTCCGGACGGTGGCCACGACTTCGTAACCGACGACGCAGTATTCCTCGGCGAGCGCGAGGCCCAAACCGCGCGACGCTCCCAGGATGAGAACAGATTTTTTCTTGGCCATGATTGCCTCCGCTCGGGATGTGCGAGGCTGTCACGTCCGCCTTGATGACTCCATTGCGTAAGAGTTCAGCCAAGCGTTGATCAAAGATCAACGTCAGTGCGTGGCGGAGACGTCCTTGGCCTTCGCGGCCTTCAGCGCAAACTCGATGAAGGCCCGCACCTTGGCCGGCGGGTGCTGCCGCGAGGGATGCAGCGCATACAAGGGAAAGACCTCGCCCGGCCAATCCGGAAAGAGATCGACGAGCCTGCCGGAGGCGAGGAGAGACTGTACGCCGATGCTGAGGATCTGCGCCACGCCCGCCCCGGCGAGGCATTCGTTGATCATGGTACCGACGTCGCTCAGCTGAAGGCGCCCCTTCACCTTGACGGAAATGACCTTCTTGGCCGCCCGGAACTCCCATTCGTACGGGCGCGCGGTGATGGGGTCGAGAAACTGGATGCATTCGTGCGATGTCAGGTCGGTCGGGTGCTTCGGCTTCCCATGCTTCTTGACGTACTGCGGCGAGGCGAGGGTGAGCACCCGCGTCTCTAGCAGTTTTCGCGCGATCATGGCGTCCGAGGCGGGCTCGCCGAACCGGACGGCCACGTCTATGCCGTCCGCGACCAGATCGCTCACGTGTTCGCGCGTGATCATCTCGAGTACCAGGCCCGGATGCATGGCCAGAAAATTCCCGATCTTGCCCGAAAGGATCAGGCGCGAGAAATACGGGTCGATGTCGACGCGGAGGCGTCCCTGCACCGCGCCTGCCGATCCGGAGACCGAGTTGGCCGCATCCTCGATCGTGGAGAGCAGAGGTCCCACCTGCTCGTAGAACCGCTTCCCTTCGTCGGTCAGCGCGACCGACCGCGGCGTCCTGTCCAGAAGGCGAATCCCCAGGCGTTCTTCGAGCCTGGCGATCGAGCGGCTGACGCCCGACGTGGTGATACCTAAGGCCTCGCCGGCGCGGGCGAAGCTTCGACCCTGCACCACCGCTGCCAGAACGGTGATACCTGCAAGCAGACGGCCATCGAACGACATGGGAACTCCGTTGACATCCAGTCAACGATCATTCCTAGACGTCGACATCCTGTCAATCCACACGAGCGATCACATGATCTCCGTCGCCCGCGCTAGAATGCGCAGGATGCTGATGCCCGGTCCCGCCGTCGCTGACGCTAGAGCTTGGGCGCTTACGAATTGCCCATCGAGATGGCGGTCGCAATGGTCGCGATGCAAACGCTCTTGTCAGAACGAATCCACCGGCAGCGTGAAAACGTAACCGACACCGCGTTCTGTCCGAATCAAGCGCGGACAGTCCAAATCGATCTCCAGCTTGCGTCTTAAACGCATGATTTGAATATCGATGCTTCTATCATCGACATCGCCCAGTTTCCGGGTCAGTTGCAGCAATTCCTCGCGGGAGAGTACGCGCTGCGGTGCCTCGAGAAACGCCACTAGCAAGGCATATTCGCCTTTCGAGAGCGACATTGTTGCTCCATTCGGGCCGAACAATCGTCGGCCGCCGCGCTCGAGCTTCCAGACGCCAAATCTGTAGCCACCCTTTTCCGGACCGCGTACGCGCTCGGTGCGTTGCTCTGTCTGTCGCCCCTGCCGCCGCAGCACAGCACGGACTCGCGCAAGCAATTCCCTGAGACCAAATGGCTTCGCTACGTAATCGTCCGCACCCAACTCGAGACCGATAACGCGATCAATCTCATCGAGATGATAGCCAGTGATAATAATGATGGGAGTATCTGACCGCGACCGAAGAGATCGTAGCAGATCAAGTCCATTCTCTTCGCCCAATTTCAGGTCAAGAATTATCAGAACCGGATTGTTCATCGCGATCTGCCGCTCCAATTCCATCCGATTGGATGCGAATAAGGTCGGCAGATTATGTTTCGCGAAATACGCGCTAATCGTCTGTTTTACCTCTGGATCGTCATCGACAATAAGAATATTTTCCAGGCGGTCATTGCCATCGTGCATGCTTTCGTGATCTCGACCTGAGGCGCGACAATCAGCATGAAGCCGGTGTTCGCGGTGTTGACATAATGAGCTGCCGTCGCAGCGTGTCGCCTATCGGGTGGTTTGTTAAACGTGGTAAGCGCAATCTTGCTCGGACCTGCTCATTGTCTGTGTGGGAACGATCGCAGCTTATGAAGCGATTGCGCGTCATGGGCATGCAAGTGATATAGGAAAGCCCAACAGCTCGCCGCCACTTTTCATAGAGAAAAAAGTTTAAAATTCGCGAGACCGCCGCTTTCGCGTGATCCGCCGCATATGCCTTTTGCCTCACTTACAAATCGAAGGAGGAAGCGCGCCGGGAGCCGCTGGCCGGCTTCGCCCGCATTTTTTGCGCCGCCAAACCTTGCGGCAAAATCGTGGTGCTACGGGAGCGCAAAAGATTGAAGGCCAATCCAGCGCCAGGGCAACGATCGGTTCCCCGGTTTTTCACCGTAGTGGCGCTCCCTAGGGGAATCGAACCCCTGTTTCAGCCTTGAGAGGGCCGCGTCCTAACCGCTAGACGAAGGGAGCGTACGGGGATGAGGGAATAGCCTTGAAATCTTCTTCCTGCAAGCGGAGCTGGCGGCTCTCCCAGCGGATCGGGTGGCTCAGGGTTCGCTGACGAATTTCAGCCGTCCGGCGGGCTTGAGCGTATGGGCGTCGAAACTATAGATTTCGGTCGCCCCGCCGACATCCAGGGTCACCAGCAGCCGGTCGCCGGCGACACCGGTCGTCACGATGCGGGCGCCTTTCGGCAGCGCCGCCGTGATGTCGGCGGTGACGGCGCTTCCCTCCGAGCGCAAAAGGCGGTAGCCGATGGCGATCAGGACGGCCGCAACCGCCAGCGCCGTGGTCAGGCCCGCAATCAGCATCATCCGCCGGACCCGCATGAACAATGCGGCCTGCTCGGGTGTCGGTTCGGGCAAAACAGTTTCAGTCATGAAGGGCTCTTTAGAGCATGATCCGGCAAAGTGGAAACCGGTTTTTCCGCAGGCCAAAGGCAAAGCACCGGTCCTGCGATCATGCGCTGACAGAAAGTTAAAGGTAGTCTTTGGAACAGGATTTGGGTTCGAATAGCGGCGAAAGGCTGCTCGTCACCGTCGCCGGTGACGAGGGATCGGTCCGGCTCGACCGTGTATTGGCGGTGCGGCGCCCGGAGCTGTCGCGGTCGCGGCTGAAGGCGCTGATCCTCGCCGGCGCCGTCACCCTGGAGAACGCCCCGATCCGCGATCCCGCCTACCAGGTCGCAGCCGGCGATCAGATCGGCATCGTCGTGCCGGAGGCGGTCGCCGCCGAACCCAGCGGCGAGGATATCGCGCTCAACATCGTCTACGAGGACGACGACATCATCGTCATCGACAAGCCCAGCGGGCTCGTGGTGCATCCCGCCGCCGGCCACGAGACCGGCACGCTGGTCAATGCGCTGATCGCGCATTGCGGCTCGAGCCTGTCGGGGATCGGCGGGGTCCGGCGTCCCGGCATCGTGCATAGGCTCGACAAGGACACCACCGGATTGATGGTGGTGGCCAAAAACGACCGGGCGCACAAATCGCTGAGCGAGCAGTTCGCCGACCATGGCCGGACCGGCGCGATGCAGCGCGGCTACATGGCGTTCGCATGGGACCACCCCAACCGTCCGCACGGCACCGTCGACGCCCCGATCGACCGCCATCCCCATGCGCGGGAAAAAATGGCGGTGCGCGAGGGCGGCCGCGAAGCCATCACCCATTGGGAAATCCAGGAGGCCTTCAACGGGCGGGACGGTAAGCCGGTGGCGGCGCAACTCGCCTGCCAGCTCGAGACCGGACGTACCCATCAGATTCGGGTCCACCTCGCCCATATCGGTCACCCGCTGATGGGTGACGGGGTCTACGGCCCGCACTTCAAGACCAAGGCCAATCGTCTGGGCCCCGACAGCCGGGCGGCCCTCGCCGCCCTCCATCGCCAAGCGCTACATGCATACCTCCTAGCGTTGGAGCATCCCGCCACCGGAGAAATTTTGCACTGGGAGTCGGCCCTGCCTGAGGATTTATTGCTGCTGCAGCGGACCCTGCGAGCGGCGCAGTGACGCAGGCCGTCCTAAAAAACGATGTCATGCCAACAGGTTATACCAGCCACACGATGACGTGACGGCGGTTATCCTTCCAAATGGCCCCCGGTTTAGTGTATGTTGCCTGAGCGTTGAATATCCAACGCGGAACTTCGCAGAGCGACTGGCTTTAACCAAGCGGCCGACTGCCTGGCCCGCCGCTATCGGGGGCCTGAACCACTGGAGGGCGCTATAAATGGCCCGTACAGCTACTTTACCGGTTCTCAACGGAGAATCCGGCCTTTCCCGTTACCTCGCCGAAATCCGCAAATTCCCGATGCTGGAACCCCAGCAGGAATACATGCTCGCCAAGCGTTGGCGTGAGCATGATGATCGCAATGCGGCACATGAACTCGTCACCAGCCATCTCCGGCTCGTCGCCAAGATCGCCATGGGCTATCGCGGCTACGGCCTGCCGATCTCCGAAGTCGTCTCGGAAGGCAACGTCGGCCTGATGCAGGCGGTGAAGCGGTTCGAGCCCGAAAAGGGCTTCCGTCTTGCGACCTACGCTATGTGGTGGATCAAGGCGTCGATACAAGAGTACATCCTGCGTTCGTGGTCGCTCGTGAAGATGGGTACCACCGCGAACCAGAAGAAGCTGTTCTTCAACCTGCGCAAGGCGAAGAGCAGAATCTCTGCGCTGGACGAGGGTGATTTGCACCCCGACCAGGTCAAGCTGATCGCCAAGCGGCTCGGCGTGACGGACCAGGACGTGGTCGACATGAACCGCCGCCTCGGTGGCGACGCGTCGCTCAACGCCCCGATCCGCGACGACGGCGAGGCCGGCGAATGGCAGGACTGGCTGGTCGATACCTCGCCCAACCAGGAAGCCATCATGGCCGAGCACGAGGAGTTCGATCATCGCCGCCAGGCGCTGACCGGCGCGATCGGCGTGCTCAACCCGCGAGAACGTCGCATCTTCGAGGCGCGACGGCTGGCGGAAGAGCCGATGACGTTGGAAGACCTGGCCAGCGAGTTCGGCGTGTCGCGCGAACGCGTGCGGCAGATCGAAGTCCGCGCCTTCGAGAAGGTGCAGTCGGCGGTCAAGGGCACCATCGCAAAGCAGGAACAGGCCGCGATGGAAGCCGCGTACTAACTGACGCGGTAGCCAAGAGTTGCGAAAGCCGGCGGCGACGCCGGCTTTTTGTTGTGCGGTTGTCAGTCGCAACAATAAGTCCGCAAATATTCGGCGACACCGTCGGGCTGCTTGAGGTTGTCCCAGTCGTCGACGTCGCCATCGGCCTGGGTCCTGTAATCGGCGGCGGCACCGTCGGCCTGCGGCAGCGGCCGGCCCTGGATGTCGCGGCAATGCTGATAGGCGGACTTCGTACATCACGCTCACGCGCGTTTGCGCCGCGGCTGCACTGGAATGGCCTCATTTCCGGGCGCTAGCGGCGGCGCCGCCGGGCTGTACACCGCATGGCGGTTGCGGCCGTCTTTCTTGGCGACATAGAGCGCGTGGTCGGCGGCAGCGATCAGCCGGTCCGGGAAGACACTCATCTCCGTGGTCCATTGCGCCACGCCGATCGACACCGAGACCGGGATATCGGCACCGACGCAGTGCGCGGCATCGTCGCGGCAGACATCGAGGATGCGCCGCGCGATCATGGCGCCTTCCCGCAACGTGCTGGCCGGCAGCACGACGCAGAACTCGTCGCCGCCGGTGCGCGCCAGCATGTCGCCGGGCCGCAACCGCGTCTGCGCCATCAACGTGAAATGCTGCAGGCAGGCATCGCCGGCGGCGTGGCCATAGGTGTCATTGATGCCTTTGAAGCCGTCGAGATCGATCACCAAGAGCGCGAACGGCTCGCGGCTGCGCTCCGACCGGGCGCATTCCTCGCCGAGGCGCTGCAGCAGATGGCGCCGGTTGGCGACGCCGGTGAGATCGTCGAGCAGCGCAAGGTCAGCGGCCTCGTTGCGCAACCGGTCGATCGCCATCAGCAGGAAGCCGAAATTCCAGGCCATCGACAAGAACACCACCAACAGGATCAGCAGCGCCTGCAGCCCGTTGAAGTCGACGATCGACATCTCACCGCCGATGTGCAGCAGCGCACAGGCGGAGCGAATGAAATAAATCGCCAAAATCAGCACGGCGCAGATGCCGGCCAGCCGGGCGCCCGCATTTTCGCGGCCATCGCGCCGCGCCAGCACCAGTCTCAATGTGGTGGCGACCGAAACCGACTGCCCGGCGGAATAGATCGCGATCCGCATCGGCATGTCGTCAACCACATACAGGAAGAAGGCGAGGCCCGCGCAGGTCACGCCGACGAGCAGCGCCGGGAAACGCCAGGAGACCGGCTCGCCGTAAAATCGCTTTACACCCATCACCGCAAAACAGCACGCCAGTAGCAGCAACGCGCCGCTGCCGAGCAGCGTCAGCCGCAACTCCACCACGCCGCGCAGCATGGAGACGCCGGCGCCCGCGGATGCCGCGAGCGCCGCGTAGGTCCAGTAACGCGCGGTCTCGAAGGTGGGATCGCTGCGCATCACGTAGGCCCAAACCAGGCTCAGCGCGAGAAAATTGACGACGAACACAGTCCATAGCGTCGGAACGTTCAGCATCGCGAACCGAGAGCGCCGGTGGCGCCCATCCCCTGTTATTGAACGGGTCCCCCAGGACCATCGTTCAAAGGCCATCCCCATTTTATTACCGAGCAAGATGCAGCCGTGCGGCTTAACGGACTCTCACCGGCGGCGCAGCAATCGATACCTTGGTTTTGAATCAATGAAGAGCGAACGCGCTCGGCTGTTCTGAAGCGGGGCAGATGCGCGGTTCGCATTGGCATCTGGTTAACCGTGCCACACCGCACGCTGACCGCGCGTGTGGCGGCGTGCGGCGCACACCACCTAAATTTCGTTCGAAATGGCGTCGAAACGCACATCATCTGTGGATAACGCCATGACAATGACATGAGGATGCGGGGCAGCGCGCCCCGAATCTGTTGGGATCACATCTGAGGATGTTGCGAGGTCGACCCTCCGCCGAGCATGCCTCAAGTCGCGTTTCCATCCATTAAACCCACGAGGATGTTATGGCTAAGAAAGCGAAGAAGGCTAAAAAGGCGAAGAAGGCAAAGAAGGCCAAGAAGTCCAAGAAGTGACTTCTCGCCCGGGTGGAGCGCCGCTCTGCCCGGGCATCGGGTCTGGGCATCGAGGTTGATCTGGTTGGATCCAAAAAAGGCGGGCTTCGGGCTCGCCTTTTGATTTTCAAGATGTCGTTTTGGGATGTCGTCGAATGGCTGCATTCGCGGGGTAGGACGATTGAGAGCGCGGGGCAACGAGACCGCCCGTTGCCAAAGCCCAACGTCTGTATCAGGTTCGCTCGCCACCCTCGCCACCACTCCCTTTCCGACACGGAGCCCTTGATGACAGCTATCCGCGGCGCCGCCGCTGCCGTGACCGGCGCCGCGAGCGGCATCGGCCGGGCGCTGGCGCTGGAATTTGCCGCGCGCGGCTGCGACCTCGCGCTGGCCGATCGCGATGAAGCCGGCCTGCAGACGATTGCCGCCGAGATCGCCAAAGCGCACGCCTGCAAGGTCTCGACCCACCGCGTCGACGTGTCCGAAGCCAATGAGATCGAAGACTTCGCGGCCGCTGCGATCGCGGCGCATCCCGGCCTCAACATCGTCGTCAACAATGCCGGCGTTGCCTTGATGGGCACATTCGCCGAGATCGATCTGGCCCAGATGGACTGGCTGATGAACATCAATTTCTGGGGTGTGGTGCGTTCGACGCGGGCGTTCCTGCCGCACCTGTCGCGCCAGCGCGAGGCCCATCTCGTCAACCTCTCCAGCATCTTCGGCATCGTGGCGCCGCCGGGCCAAACCGCGTATGCGGCGGCCAAATTCGCCGTGCGCGGCTTCTCGGAAAGCCTGCGGCATGAGCTGCAGACGGCGGCAAGCCCCGTTAGACTGTCGGTGGTGCATCCCGGCGGCGTCGCCACCGACATCGTGCGCAATTCCCGCACCGGCATCGGCATCACCGACAATACCCGCCGCGCGCGATCGATCGAACGCTTCGACGAAGTGGCCAGGACCACGCCGCAGGCAGCCGCGCTGCGCATCATCCAGGGCATTGAGAAAAACCAGCCGCGCATTTTGATCGGCAACGACGCACGCTTCATGGACCTGCTGCAACGCCTGCGCCCCGCCACCTATTGGCGCGTGCTGGCGCGCCGGATCGAGAAAATGACGAAGAAGGGAAAGTAAGAGGGCGGATACATTCGTCATTGCGAACCTCAGCGAGGCACCTAGAGCAACATGCAAGGACTGGATTGCTAAAATGCTGCGTCGTCCCGGCGAACGCCGGGACCCATAGCCCCTGGCATCGGTTGTGAAGGAAAGCATCGACCACACCGCTTAAACGAGACGACACGGCGTTAGCGATGAGCGCAACTGCGCTCACGCTGCGGTCCCGGCTCAGGGCCGGGACGACGTGGGTATTGTTTGTGATCCATTTTGAAAAACGATTCACCGATCACCGTCATTGCGAGCGCTAGCGAAGCAAACCAGGGCAACAGGCAAGGACTGGAGTGCTGAAATGCTGCGTCGTCTCGGCGAACGCAGAGAGCCATAACTCCTCGCGCGGGTTGTTAAAGGTGCATCCGCCCCACCCGTCGTCCCCCGGCTCGACCGGGGGATCCAGTACGCCGCGACACTTCGCTTCCACGACCAACGCCCCGGAATACTGAATCGCCCGCTTTCGCGGGCGATGACGGCGAACATGCAGATACGACTTCTCGTTCTCGCGACACGATGCGCCCGAGTTTTGCAAGTACAAACCGCCCAAAAAATCGAGGGCGCAGGGAAATGCCGGGTGCCCGCTGCACCCGCGGCCCGTGTGCGAAGTGTAGTAAGCACACGGTAGTCACCACAGGTACTCCGGACACCCGGCATTCCCTGCGCAATGGTTTTAACAGCTTATGCCGCGCTCTCCTTGGCGACGAATTCGTCTTGCCACCATCATCGGCGAATTGGCGGTGTTGCGAAAACCCGGTCGGGCTCGCAACACCTCCGCCGATTTAGCACCAGCAACGGGTGCCAGGACCACACGGTTTTGCCGTACGCAGCGACCTTCACCGATCCGCAGGCCGGCCATGTGCTGCCGACCGCATTTCAGCAAAGGCGTTGAAGCGCCGTTCGTCTGCACGCCGTTTGATCGCTCACGGGAAACCCCGCCCTGCGAAAACCAGTCGCGCCCGACGCTGCCGCGTCCACCGCATCCCGCCCCGCGTTCGTGACGATCGCGAGCCGCCCCTCTGAGGGACGAGACACAGCGGCTATACGGGTGATTTTAGCAAACAAGGAAGCGGAATATTTTGCGCAGCAGGGCTGGACGGGGGTTAAGTGATTGCGCGGCGCGTGGTTTTTTCGCTTCGCGCGCAATGTCATGCCCGGCCTTGTGCCGGGCATCCACGTCTTGACGACGCCGCCTCAAGAAAGACGTGGATGGCCGGGTCAAGCCCGGCCATGACGATGCGAAGTGAGGGCGTTAGAAAAAGCGCAGAGATATTAGTCGGTCATTCCGGGGCATCACGCAGCGATGAACCCGGAATGACGGAATTAATTTTCACTGCGAAGCCCCTACTTCACCAGCGCGCAGCCGCCATCGGCGATCGGGCGGAAGGCTTGATCCGCCGGAATGGTCGAGACCAGTTTGTAATAGTCGTAAGGATATTTCAACTCTTCCGGTTTCTTCACCTCGAACAGGTACATCGGGTGGGTGACGCGGCCGTCCTGGCGGATGGTGACGTCGCCGAACAGCCTGTCCCTGCCTTTGAACTTCTTCATCTCGGGCACCACATCCTTGGCGTTGTCGCTGCCAACCGCCGCAACGGCGTTGAGATAGGCAAGCGTCGACGCATAAACGCCGGCTTGATTGCCGCTCGGCATCTTGCCGTTCATGCCCGGCCGTGCCGCAAAGCGCTTTGCAAAGGCGCGGGTGTCGTCATCCATGTCCCAATAGAACGCCTCGAGCAACTGCAGGCCCTGCGCAACCTTAAGCCCCATGCCGTCGACATCGTTGACGAACAGCAGGAACGCCACCATCGTCTGGCCGCCCTGCTGGATTCCAAACTCCGCCGCCTGCTTGACCGCATTGATAGTGTCGCCGCCGGCATTGGCGAGCCCGATCACCTTGGCTTTGGAATTCTGCGCCTGCAGCAGGAACGAGGCGAAGTCGGAAGTGCCGAGCGGATGCTTGCTCGATCCCAATACCTCGCCGCCATGCTTCTCGATGTAATTGGTCGCTTCGGCCTCGATGCCCTGGCCGAGCGCGTAATTCACGGTGACGAAATACCAGTCCTTGCCGCCGCGCGCCATCATCGCCGCGGCCGTGGTGTTGCCAGTGGCCCAGGCGTCGTTGACCCACTGAATGGTGTTCGGCGAGCAGGCCTTGCCGGAGAGGTCGGAGCTTGCCGTAGACGATGCCAGAAAAGTCATGCGCGTATCGCGCAGCAGCGAGTTGATGGTGAGACCGACGGCGGAATTCGGCACGTCGACGATGGCGTCCACGCCCTCGACGTCGAGCCATTTACGCGCGATCGCCGACCCGACGTCGGCCTTGTTCTGGTGATCGGCATACACGATCTCGACCTTGATGTTCTTGCCGCTGCCGTTGAAGTCTTCCGCCGCCATGCGCGCGGCTTCGACCGATCCCATGCCGTTGGTATCCTGGAAGATGCCGGAGATGTCGTTGAGCACGCCGATGCGCACCACATTGTCCGATATCTGCGCCCGGACCGGGCCTAAGCAAGCCAACGACATTGCGCAAGACAATCCCAGCACCAGGCGATTCCTAATACGCTGCATGAACTCCTCCCTGAATTTTCTGTTTGGATGGCGCAGCACGAGACGTTCGCGCTTCCCGCGAGCGGTCCGTCAGGACGGCGTAATCGTGACGGGAAGGCTCTCGAGGCCGCGTAGCGTGTTGTTGTAGCGGCGTTTCACTGGACCGGTGATCTCGATTTTCGCCACCTTGCGCGCCAGCGCCGCCATCATGATCTCGCCTTCCAGGCGCGCCACGAGCTGACCAACGCACATATGGATGCCTGAACCGTAGCCGACGTGACCGCTGGTGCGGCGCGTCACGTCGTAACTGTCGGCGTTCTCCCACCGGCGCGGATCGCGATTGGCGGCGCCGAGGAACATCAAGACCTTCTCGCCCTCGCCGGTGACGTGACCGCCGATCTCGACGTCGCGCGTCGTTGTCCGGAAGAAAGTCTGCACCGGGCTTTCGTAGCGCACGGCCTCCTCGAAGGCGTTGCGCGCCAGTGACGGATCCTGACGCAACCGCGCCAGTTGATCGGGGTTGCGTGCCAGGCAGTAGATCGCAGCACCGATGCCGTTGACCGTGGTATCAAGCCCGGCCGACAGCAGCGAGCGCACCAGCAATGGCGCTTCGCTTGCCGTGATCTCGCCAGCGTCGACGCGCGCGTGGATACAGGCGCCGAAACCGCCCGGGGCGAGGTTCTCGCGCTGGCACTGTTCGGCGACATAGGCCTGATGCGGAGCCGAGCGCTCAATCGCGTCCTGCCGCAGCTTGTTCGGCGGGCCGAACGCATTGAAGACTAGCCCGGCGTAAGGAAATAGATTCTCGCGCCCTTCCTGTTTCAACCCGAGCGCGTCGGGAAAGATCGCCAGCGGGTAGGCTTCCGCCAGGTCGGGGATGGCGTCGAAACTCTTTTTCTCCAGCAATGCGTCAACTGTGGCGGCAGCCGCCGCCGCGAAGCGATCGCGAACCTGCTTCAACGCGGTCGGCGACAACACCTGGCTCAGCACCGCGCGGGTTCGCGTATGCTCCGGCGGGTCGGCCTCAAGGATAATGCTCCGCGGACGCCACGGCTCCTCCTTTGCGAAGTCGCTCAAGCCCACCCCGCGGCTAGAACAGAACGTCGCCGGATCGTTCAGAACGGCATGCACTTCGGTGTAGCGCGCCACGCCGTAGACGTTCCATTTGTCGAGATAGACCAGCGGACCGGATTCGCGCAGCAATTCCTGCGACGGAAGCAGGTTGTCGAAATACTCGATAGAGAACGGATCGATGTCGAGGCGAGGAACGGCGGTCGTGCCGCCATTTTTGGTGCCCGCCGTGCTTCCGGTCGCTACCATGGGAGTCTCCGACACAATGTGGTTGCGAAGGTGGGACTTGTGTCCTTATTTCGCAGCTTGAAATGAGAACCACGAAACCTCGCCGCAACGGCGCGGCCGCCGGTCGATCTGTTCAAGCCAATCAAGCAGACTTTGGCTTATAGTGAGGGCCTGTCAATCCGCTCTATCGCTGTTTCTAGCAGATATTCATCGGCTCAGGGTTACAGCCGTAGCCCATAACTTAGCTGAATGCGTGCCGTGGCCGGATCCAAATGTTGGCTGATCCTGTTTGGTTAGTACCCGCTGACAGGCGGCGAATGCTGAACGGAGTCATCGATCATGGGAAAGCTCACAGGAAAAGTCGCGCTCGTTACGGGGGCCGGAAGGAGCCAGGGGCGCAGTCACGCGATCCGGCTTGCGGGCGCAGGCGCGGCAGTCATAGCGCTGGACATCTGCGCGCCGGTCGAAGGCATTTCATATGCACTGTCGACGCCAGACGATCTCGCCGATACCAAGCGGCTGATTGAAGCAACTGGCGCACGGGCGATCACCGTTCAGGTCGATACACGGGATTCGCAGAAATTGACGCAACTTCTCGATCAATCCATTACGACAATGGGCGGGCTCGACATTTGCGTCGCGAACGCAGGCGTGTTCGCGATGCATAAATTCAACGAGTTCACGCAGCCGGAATGGGACGCGATCATCGGCGTCAATCTCACGGGGACGTGGAACACCATGCGCGCCGTAGCGCCGCATCTGGTCGCGCGTGGCGGCGGGACAATCATCGCCATCGCTTCGGTGGCAGGACTGGTGGGCGGACCATTCATGGCACCTTACGTCGCGTCCAAGCACGGGATCGTAGGCCTGATGCGAGCACTCGCACTCGAACTGGCAGGCAATAACGTCCGCGTCAACGCGATCTGTCCAACCGGCGTTGCGGACACGCCAATGTTGGGCACTTTCGATCAGAACCTGATCAACCAAGCCGGCCCAAGGCTGCAAGCCGCATTTGAGAACGCACTATTGGTCGATGCGATACCGATATCCGCCGTCAGCGACGCGGTGCTCTTCCTAGCGTCGGATGAAGCCCAATTCATCACAGGCGATACGCTGAAGGTCGATGCCGGCCTGACCACGCTGTGAGCTGGTGATGCGAAGAGCCGAAGCGAGGCCGTCAGATTAATCGTGATGCCCGGCGGTAGTAGTCTGCCTTGCGCAGACTACGAAAGTTGTCTGCGCTGCCGGGCATCCACGTGTTTACGATTCAGCCTCAGAAAATACGTGGCTCGTCAGGAGCGGAGACAAGCTTACGTCGTCGCGAGCTTTGATGCGCAATAGCGTATCAGGGAATCCATAGCCACTGCGCGAATATGGATTCATTCACCGAGGCGCGAGTTGAGCGACCAGTCCGTTGGTCGCGGCCACCGCGGCGGCGAAGCCGCCGATGCTGAATTGGTTCATGACAAAAAAGGCGCCGACGCCGCGGGTAGGTGCGATCGCCAGGTAGGCAAAACTCCCCTGCAGGCCACCGCTTTTCTGCAGGATAAGCGGACGGTTATTGACAGGCATGTTGATCACCCAACCGAGCCCCATCGCGTCCATCGGCCCGGCATCATCGAGCCCGGAGACGGACGTCAGGCCATCGCGGTAGCGATAGGCTGCGTGATCGAGCAGCCGCAAATCCCGGTCTGTCGTGGCGTAGCGGTCGAGATGCCATTTCATCCAGCGCGCCATATCGTTGGCGGTGGTGTGCAATCCTCCGGCGCATTCGATGCTGGTCGGCGTCAGCGCCGCCGGCATCGGTGATCCGTCGAAGCTGTGACCCTGCATGACACGGCTTTCGTCGCCCGGACGGAGGTTGAATACCGTGTCCTTCATGCCGGCGCGATCGAGGACGCGCTCCTTCAAAAGGTCGGCGTAAGGCTTGCCGCCCGAATTGGCCAGTGCCGCGCCGAGCAAATCAAATCCATAGTTCGAGTAAAGCGCGGCCGATCCCGGGGCAAACAGCAAAGGATCGGTCTTGAGAGCCGCGATCTGGGCCTCTTTGGTGTTGGTGCCGAATGGATCGTTCGCCGGCCCGTCGGGACGCGGGACTTCGCGCGGCAGACCGGACGTCTGGGTCACGAGGTCGATGATCCGGATGGCGTGGCCCTCGCGCTCGGGCAGCTTGACGTCGTAACCAAGCCGATCCTGCAGGCGGTCGGCAAACTGCAGCTTGCCATCCAGCACCATGCTGGCGAGGACCTCGCCGCAAAACACCTTGCTGATCGAACCGATGCGAAACATCGTGTCGGCATCGGGCGTCTTGCCTTCCTTGTCGGAGACGTGTCCGAAGCCTGAGATAGCGGTCTCGCCATTGCGTACCGCAACGAGGATGAAGCCGGGGACCTTGGTGCCGAGATAGGTAAGCGTGCCCGTGAAGTCGACGACCTCGTTCAGGAGCTTGTCCTCGGCCTGAACCGGCCCGCAAACTATTGTCTGCGCGGCGACGATCGCGCCGGCGCAAGCGAGCCGGATGCATTTGACGAACATGCGCGGTATCCTCCCCGTTGCACAGAGCCAGCTCTCATTGTGAGCCAGGGTCGGCTTATTGGGAACCCCGATCCGAGACCGAAGCCAACGGCGCGGCCGGTTGGTTCTAACATTTTTAATAAGACCGGCACGGATCAGCGCGCGTCAGGCGCGCCGGAATTCGCCCGCAGGAAGCCCTTGGCCAACGCATGGTAAATGCCCTCAGGGCACACCAGACCGGAAACCGCGTGGGCGATCAGGGCGGCGGCCATCACCGGCACGACCATGGCGTGATTGTCGGTCATCTCGGTGACAATCACGAAGGCGGTGATCGGCGCCTGCACCACGCCGGCGAAATAGGAGACCATGCCGAGCAGCATGATGGCGCCGAGCGGCGCGTCCGAGAACAGCTGCGCCACATTGGCGCCAATGCCGGCGCCGACGGCAAGGGACGGCGCAAAAATGCCGCCGGGGATGCCGCTGATCGCGGAAAATGTCGTGGCCACGAGCTTCAACAAGGCGAAGTACCAGGGAAGCGGCGTATCGCTCTCCAGCGCCGCCTTCACCTGCGCATAGCCGGTGCCGTAGATCATATCGCCGGAGGCAAGGCCGCACAGCGCGACGCCTAAACCGCAGGCCACCGCGACGATCAGCGGGTGCCGTTTGACGAGCTGTCCGAATCTGCCGGGCAATCCGCGCGCCATCTCGATGACCGCACGGCTGAACAGCCCGCCGGCAAGTCCACCGACGACACCGCATACCGGTATGGCGAGCCAATCAGCACCGTTTCGCAGCATGGTCGCGCTGCTGCCGAAATAGTCGTAATTGCCGACCAAGGCGAGCGAGGTCAGGCCGGCGGCGATCACGGTGGCGATGATCAATCCGCTCGTGCGCGTCTCGAAGGCGCGGCTCATTTCTTCGATACCGAACACAATGCCTGCAAGCGGCGTATTGAAGGCGGCGGCGACGCCGGCCGCGGACCCCGCCAGAATCAATCCCGATTGGCGGCGCGGCGACATGCGGCCGATGGCGAACATGATGGAGGCGCCGACCTGCACGGTGGGGCCTTCCCGACCGACCGAGGCGCCGCAGAGCAGGCCGAGCAGGGTCAGCAGCACCTTGCCAATCGCAATCCGGATCGAGACCAGCCTGCCCCGCGCTGCCTGATCGGTGAGCTGGCGCGCGGCTATCGCCTGCGGGATGCCGCTGCCTTGCGAATTGGGAAAGTAGCGATTGGTCAGGAAGACGGCGAGCGCGAAACCGAGCGGCGTGACCACCAGCGAGGCATAGCGCGACTTCGCCAGCAAGAAGGCGAAAGCCAATTGGGCCCAGTCGGCCAGCGTCGCAAGGGCAACCGCCGCCGCACCGATCGCGATGCCACCCACCAGGAAAATGGCACGCCGCCGCCAGCGTACCGAAATCACTTTTATGAATCGGATGTGGCGATCGGACAGCAATTGTTTCATGCGGGCTGGGCTTCGGGCGACGGTGGTCCGGGTGAGGTTCAAACGCGCGGAAAACTGTCGATGGCCATAACAGCTTTAGGGCTGCGAGCCCAGCACGCATATGTCGCGCCAGGGTTCATTGGGGAACCGCGTCGAAGCCATATCGCGCCTGGCTGGCAGTTTTCAGATCATCCGCGCCACGAAGGGGATCTTCCGCAACAGCACGGTCAGCGCCCAGCTCGCGGAAAGCGTGCCGACGAACACGATCGCAGCCTTGATGCCGGCGGGAAACGACGGATCGTAGACGACGTATTGCAGCCAGATGATAAAAATGTAGTGCAGGAGAAAGATGCCGTAAGCCGATGGCTGCATCGCATCGAGCAGGCGGAGGCTGGATTGCGCCAGGCGTAATGACGTCGCCAGCAACGTAAACGCCATCGCGGCACTGAACATCGCAAAGGCAAGGCCGTAGGCGGTCTTCCACCACAGCGGCGGCGAATGGAAATTGACGATCCAATTGTGGTGGACGTAAACCAGCAGCAGGATGACGCCATAGAACAAGACCGCAAAGGCGAGCCAGACCGGCCAGCGCTTCGCGATCTCGCCATTCTCCGCCAGCACGCCCGCGCGAAGGCTGATGACGCCGATGCCGACGCCGGCAAAGAAATACGCAGGGTACAGCAGAATGCGGCTGCTCTGGATCGGAAACGGATAATGGCCCAGCTCGAACCAGCTGCCATCGCCAAAGGCAAGATGCATCGGCATATACGACACGATCGAGACGATCATGAACGTCGCAAACGCCGTCATCGGCCGCTCATGTAAACCGACGATCCATCGACCCAGGGCCACGATGCTTCGGGGCGCTGTCAGCCAGATCGCGGCGGCGATGATATCGAACGCGAGCAGCACCCAAAGAAACCACGACTGTCCCGATGGCCACGGCCCGATGGTCAGCGTGCGCCACCAGAAGTGAAAGAAGTTGAAATCCGTGGTCCCGGGCAAATGATAGCGCAGGAAGGACGCATAATAGGCGATCGGGATCAGCACGAAGATCGAGATCAACAGCGGCACGCCCAACCGCCAGGCACGGCCGCGCAGGAAATTCGCCGGTCCTTTGCGCGCCAGGCTGCCGTGAACGAACAGCCCCGAGATTAGGAACATGCAGGCCATGAAGAAGCTGTCGTTGAACAGCACGACCAGGTCGAAGCCGAGCCAGCGCATCCGGTCGCCATTGCCGAAGTAAGTGTAGTCGACGACGGAATGATGGATGACCACCAATAGCGTGATGAAGGTGCGCGCGCGGTCGAGCGCAACGATGCGCCCCTTCGCCATACCAGCCTGAATAGTCTCACCTGATTTGTGCGGCATTGTTCGTGCCCGACAGAAGCACAGCCAACGGCTTTCAGATCATCCGCGCCACCAGCGGAATCTTCCGCAGCAGGATCACGGTACCCCAGCTCAGCGCCAGCGTGCCGGCGAAGACGATCGCGAATTTGACGAATGCCGGCAACGGCGGATCGTAAAGCGCGTATTGCAGCCAGATGATGAAGATGTAGTGCACCAGGAAGATGCCGTAGGCCGAGGGCCGCAGCGCATCGAAGATCGGCCAGCGGCCGTCCGCAAAGCGCAGGAAGATCGCCGGCACCGTGAACGTCATCGCGGCGCTGAACAGCGCAAAGGCAAGGGCGTAGCCCACCGACCAGGACAGCGGCGGCGAATTGAAATCGGCCATCCAATTGTGGTGCGCGTAGACCAGGATCAGGATCGCGGCGTAGAACACAGCCGCGAAGCTCAGCCATACCGGCCAGCGCTTCGCCAGATCACCGTCTGGCGCAAGCAGGCCGCGATGCAGGCCGACTGCGCCGACGCCGACACCGGCAAAGAAGTAACCGGCATAGAGGAAGATGCGGCTGGTCTGGATCGGAAGCGGATAACCGCCGGGATCGAGCCAGCTTGCATCGCCGAAGGCGAGCCGCATCGGCAGGTAGATCACGACCGAGAACGCGAGGAAGGCAGCAAACGCCAGCGCGATGCGGTGGCGCAGCGAAAACATCAATCGGCCGAGCGCGTCGATGCTGCCGGGCGCGACCGCCCACACCAGCGCGGCGATCGCGTCGAGCGCCAATAACACCCACAGGAACCAGACCGGTCCTGACGGCCATGGGCCGATGGTGAGCGTGTGCCACCAGAAATGGAAGAAATTGAAATCCGTGGTGCCCGGCAGATGATAGCGCAGGAAGGTCGGGTAATAGGCGATCGGCATCAGCACATAGATCGATACCAGAAACGGCACGCCGAGCCGCCAGGCGCGCGCGCCGAGGTAATTGATTGGCCCCCTCCGCGCCAGGCTGTCGCGAACGAACCAGCCGGAAATGAAGAACATACAGGCCATGAAGAAACTGTCGTTGAACAGCACGACCAGGTCGAAGCCGAGCCAGCGCGCCCGGTCGCCACTGCCGAAATAAGTGTAGTTGACGACCGAATGATGCAGCAGCACCAGCAGCGTGATGAACGTTCGTGGACGGTCGAGCGCGGCAATGCGAGGCACTACCGTCGTGGTCCGATCGCTTCCGCCGGCCTTCTGCAGCATCGGTTCCGTTCCTCGACAGCGCGATGCGTTCAACTTGAAACGCAATTTCTCCCTCGCCCCGCTCTTGCGGGGAGAGGGTTGGGGTGAGGGGCTTTTGCCGCAAATTCTGACTCGCGGATAGGCCCCCTCACCCGAAATTCGCTCCGCAAATTTCGACCTCTCCCCGCACGCGGGGAGAGGTAAGATCACTTCTCAAATGCATCGTAAATGAACTTCTTCACCGTCGTTATGACATGCATGCGCCCGGACGGTGAATCCTGCATCACGACGAAAAACATGTCCTCGGCGCGGTCGATCACGATATAGGTGCCGGTGGCACCATCCCATTTGATCTCGCCGGGCGAGCCCGGCGGCGGCGGCACCGCTTGGCCGGGATCGGTGCGGATGCCGAAGCCGTAGCCAAAACCAAAACCGTCGCCGGGATAATAGTAATAGTCGCGCGCGACCCCGGACCCAGGGCCGATATGATCCGTCGTCATTGCCGCGAACGCCCATGGGCTGAGATAGGTCTTTCCGTCCAGCGTCCCGCCGTTCAGCAACATCTGTCCATAACGGGCGAAATCGGTGATGGTCGAAACCATGCCGCCGCCGCCGGACTCCCATCGCGTCACGTGAAGTGAATCGCGTTCGACGTGCCGATCCTTGTCGAGCGGCTGGGCATAGCGCGCCCGCTCGGCCGGATCGGTCAGGAAGAATTTCGTGGTGGTCATGCCGAGCGGATCGAGCAGATTGGTCTTCTCGAATTGATAGAGCGATTGCCCGGACGCGACCTCGATCACGCGGCCCAACACGTCGATCGAGTGGCCGTAATCCCAGAGCGTGCGCGGCTGTTCGGCCAGCGGCATTTTCGCGATCCGTTCGGCAAATCCCGCGTTGTCGAAATCGCCGAGATAGATGCCTGCATAGGCCGCCTTGACCAGCCCCTGGCCGTAGAAGCCATAGGTGATGCCGGAGGTGTGCAGCAGCAGATCCTCGATCGTGATCGGCCGGCGCAGCGGCACCAGATCGAGCACCGGCCGGCCGGACTCATCCTTGCGCTCGACGCCGACCTTCATGTTGGCAAAGGACGGAATATATTTGCTGACGGGGTCGTCGAGCGCGATCTTGCCGCGATCCACCAGCATCATCGCCGCCACGCTGGTGATGGTCTTGGTCACCGAATGGATCGGAAAGATCGCATCCACCGTCAGCGGCGTCCCCTCGTCCGGACCGCGTTTGCCGAAACACTTCTGATAGATCTGCTGGCTGTGACGCTGGATCAGGACGCAGGCGCCGGGAATTCGCCCCGCGGCGATTTCGCCGTTGATGAAGCCCTCGATCGGCGCCAACTTCTCGACCGACAGCGCCGCCCCCGGGCGCGGGCCGTAGGCTGTTTCGGCGGCCGAGGCCGGCGCGGCGGCCAGCACCGCGACAAGGGATATGGTGACGTGCGTCACGCAGCGGGAGCGTGACGCGGGCTTGCGCGAATACATGGGCCCTGCCTGAACCGAGGGTTGCAGGCTGCGACGTTATTGCATTGCCGGGGCTTGTTCCAGACGGCTGCGGCGAAGAGCGTCAGGAATAGGGGTTGATTAGCTTCTGCTGTTCGGCGCTGTGATCTACCAGCAAATCGATAAAGCTGCGGACCTTGGCCGACAGATGATGACGGTGCGGATAGACCGCATTCATCGAAAGTTCGACAGGTCGGTATTCGGACAACAGGCGGACCAGCCGGCCGGATTCGAGGTCGTCATGGACCAAAAATCCTGCCGCGAGGCAAATTCCTACTCCCTGCAGCGCCGCTATTCGCAGCATTTCGCCGCTGTTGGTGATCAGATTGCCAGATACCCGCACGGAAGCCGGCGAGCCCTTGCGATCCGTGAAACGCCACTCATCCTCATACGGATACAAGACGTGACGAATGCAATTATGCCCCGAAAGTTCCGAGAGCTGCCGAGGCCGCTCGTGCTTTTCGAGATAGCCGTGCGAGCAGCACAACACGTGCCGCCAGGTCGCGAAGCTGCGCATGGTCAGACTGGAATCGGGTGGCGGCGTGAGCCGGATCGCAACGTCAAAACCTTCATCGATCAGATCGATTGACCGTTCGCCCATGCTCAGATCGACCTTGACGTCGGGATAGGCGCCGAGGAATTCGGCGACCACCGGCGCTACAAACGGAACGATGTGGGTCCCAGTATAGATGCGCAGCGTTCCACGCGGCGTCGACTGCGAGGCGCCCGCGATATCATCCGCCTGTTCGAGGTCGGCGAGAATCTGTGTGCAGCGATCATAATAGGCCTTGCCGACTTCGGTCAGGCTGACCTTGCGCGTGGTGCGATGCAGGAGCCGGACGCCGAGCCGGTCTTCGAGCGACTGGATGTGGTTGCTGACCGTCGTGGTCGACATGTTGAGACGACGGCCGGCGGCTGAAAACCCACCACTGTCCACAACCCGGACGAACGCCGTCAGGCTCGTCAGCCGATCCATCGTCGCCTCCGATTATCCGCTCTGGGTTGATAATCCTTCCAGTTTTCCCGTGATTATCACATCGCACGCGACATTGCATGCTGACGGGTATTTCGGGTGCCCGCATACAGGACACCGCCCTTTTTTTCGCGCAGAACTCGTTAACGACGAGACGGGCATCGCGACCGACACGGTCGAATTCGACGTAGTCCTTCACCGACGACCTCGACATCGACTCGATCTCGATGATGACCATCGTCGTCGACGCTGAAGAGAAGTTCGACGTCAAGATTCCCGACGAAGAGGTCAAGAACCTCAAGACCGTCGGCGACGCAGTGACCTTCATTGTCAACGCCCAGGCGTAAGTACCCACTTACGCGCGGCGGCGCTAGTACTGGCCGTGGGGCATCGACACCCGGCACGCCCCTTTTGACACGTCCGCGTTGTCGACCGACAGAGAGCATTCGTTATGACCAAGAAGATTGTTGTCACCGGCATCGGTGCGCCTCCCCCCTCGGCGGCACCGCTCCGCGATCCTGGACGGCGCTTCTCGCGGGTGAGTCCGGCACCAGCCCGTCCTGAGCAGGAGTGGGTCGCCCAATACGACCTGCCCGTTCAGTTTGCCGCGCAGGCCAAGGTTGCCCGCGGCAGACGTGCTTGAGCGCCAGGAGATCAAGCGACTCGACCCGCCTAGTCGCAGTTGCGCGCTGATTTCGGCTCGCGAGGCGTGGGCCGACGCCGGCGTCCCCGACGTCGACCCGCTTCGCGTTGGTGTCGAGTACTCCACCGGCATCAGGCGGTCTGTGGACCCTCCTTGACGCGTTCGACACGTCACGCGAGAAGGGTCCGCGCCGGGTTCTGCCGATGACGGTCCCGATGATGATGCCGAACGGCGCTTCCGCGGCTGCATCAGCATGAACATTTCCGCCCGCGCGTTCGCTCCGCACCGTCGTTCGAGCGCTTGCGCTTGAGCACCGAGGCACTCGCCAACGCCTATCAGCACCTGCAGCAGGGCCTCGCCGACGTCGTTATCGCCGGCGGCACCGAGGCTGCGTCCATCCGCTCGCCGATCGCCGCCTTCGCGGTCGATGCAGGCACTGTCGCAAGCGCAACGACGATCCGGCCAGACCGCCTCGCGCCCTACGACAGTCGACCGCGACGGCTTCGTGCTGGGCGAAGGCGCCGGCCGCGCTCGTCCTTGAGACCGAAGAGCACGCCCTGGCGCGCGGCGCCAAGATCTATGGCGAGGTGGCGGGCGGCGGGGGTGTCACCGCCGACTCGTATCACATCACCGCTCCTGACCCCGAGGGGCCGCGGCGCCACTCGCGCAGTGCTCGACGCTCTCGAGCAGGCCGGCGCGACGGCCGGACGACGTCACGCACATCAACGCGCACGCGACGTCCACGCCGGTCGGTGACATCGCCGAGTACAAGGCGCATGCTGCGCGGTGTTCGGAGATCACGGTCCACGAGCATCCCGGTGTCGGCCACGAAGGCCGCGACATGGTCACCTTCTCGGTGGCACGGGCGCGCTCGAGGCGATCTTCACCGTTTCTCGCACTCAAGGAGCGCCGCGCTCCCCCGACGATCAACCTCTCGAACCAGGATCCGGCGATCCCGCTTGGACGTCGTGGCTACCGCGACAGCCGCTCGCGACGGGCCCGCAGCTCGCGATCAGCAACTCCTTCGGCTTCGGCGGACACAACGCGGTGGTGGCGTTCCGCACGTACAGATCGTCGCAGAGCGCGCATCGTCGGCTCGAGCCGCAGTTCCATTGGTCGGAGCTAGTCGAGACGTCTCGGCAAGCTCGATCAGCGGGTGGCGTCGGTCAGCTGGCAAGCCGTTGGTCGAGCTGTCGAGATTCCCGTCCCAACAGGCGCGATCTCATACGAGTCCGGTAAGCCGGCGGTGGCGCCTCGAACCCTACCGCCGCCTACGCCTGTGCATCTGCGGCTACCCGACGTTGTGTAGCCACACGACCGGCCGTCGTCGCTCGCGTGGCGGAACGGCTCGAGTTCGTCGTCCCACGCCTGCGCCGAGGGCGAGTCGCAGTTCGCGGTGCAGCTCGAGCGCGTTCGACCGGCGACTTCCATCGCGTACGGATGCGGTCCTCGGGGATGACGCAGTTGCCCGCCGAGTCGGTCTGCGCGTAGTGGATGCCGAGGTCGGGCGTGTGCATCCACCGGCCACCGTCGCTGCGGAGCCGGCGTCCTCGGTGACCTCGAAGCGCAGGTGCTCCCAGCCGCGGATGCGCAGTGGCGATGGCGGCGCCGGTGCCGGTCGGCCTTCCCAGTAGTACTCGGCGCGGTGGCGTCCTTAGGACAGGCTGATCGGCCCAGTCGAAGTTCACGCCCGCCGAGCGCACGACCCACCGCCCACTCGAGGTGCGGGCACAGTGCACGTGGCGCGGAGTGAATGTAGATCACTCCACGCGCGGTGGTGTCGCCATTTTCTCTCCATTTCGTTAGGTGCGTCTTCCCCATCGACCTTTGAAACGAGTTGCGGTGTTGCTATGAGCATTATTACGGATATCTTGACGAAATCACAAGCGTGTCATTCAATAAATCTGAGGATGACTAGGCGCTAGAGTCTGGGCATGTCCACCCGTCAGGCGATCCTCGCCGTGCTCACGCTCGGCCCAGCCTACGGGAGCACCAGCTGCACGGGGAAGTAGTGGAGCGCAGCGGTCGGGATCGTCCGTTGAACGCCGGACAGGTCTACTCGACCCTCGACCGATTGCGGCGCGACGGTCTTGTGCGCGATGCGGGACTGAGCGACGACGGCCTTCCGCTCTATGAATTGAGCGAGCCGGGCCTGGCGGCCGCGGAACAGTGGCTGAGCGATGGTTCGGGTGCCGACTGGAACGAGATGGTCGAGCGGGTGCTCGTGGCCCGGTCGCTTCCCACGCGCGACACCGATGCCCTGATCGCGTCGATGCGGCGATCGTGGCTGCGACGGGCATCCACGGCCACCGGCCCGACCGCGCAGGCCACCCGGCTGCTGGCCGAAGCCGCCCTGCGTTGGCTCGACGACCTGCCAGTCGCGCAGGCCTGGCCGGTGCGCACCGACCGTCCGAAGCGGGGGCGCCGCCGGACGCGCGTGGCTGCGTAGGCCTATTTCGCCTGGGCGTAGGAGTCCACCACGGCAACGGTCACTCGGAAGTCGACCTGGCTGGCCGGAAAGATGAGACGGCCCGCATCGGAAGCTGCCTGTTCCACGATGGAGGCAACGCGAAGAGCCAGCGGCTCCGGCGCATGCACCATGACTTCGTCATGCAAAAAGAAGGCCAGATGGGGTCCGTCGGCCAGATCCCCATCGTGCAGTCGCCTTAGCTGCATCCGCACCGACGCCATCCAGGTGAGGGCCCACTCCGCCGCGGTGCCCTGCACGACAAAGTTGCGGGTGAACCGACCCCTAGCTGCGGGCCCCGCTCCGCGCGTATGACTGCAACCCGGCCGTCGCGGCGTCACTGGACGCGTCTCGCTGCGCCTGGTGCCACGCCTGGCTCGGCAACGGTGAGCTGCGGCCGAGCCAGGTGCTCACCACTTCTCCGCGCTCCCCGGCCCGCGCCGCCTGCTCGACGTAGCCGATCGCTCGGGGAAACGCGCGGGCCAGGCGCGGCAGCATCCGCCCGCTCTCCCCCTGTTGTTCCGCCATACATCGCGCCGAGCATGCCATACTTCGCCTGCTCACGCGTTTCGACGGCGCCGTCGCGGACCATGCCCTCATACAGGTCGCCGCCGCGACCGGCCATCGCCATGGCGCGATCTCCCGACATCGCCGCCAGGATGCGGGGCTCCAATTGCGCGGCGTCGGCCACGACGAGTTTCCATCCCGGGTCGGCGACGACCGCGCCGCGAACCTGACGCGGCAGTTGAAGTGCGCCGCCCCCGTCGGACGCCCACCGCCCGGTGACCACTCCGCCCCGGCACGTAGGTGGGCCGAAACCGGCCCCCGGCCACCCACGTGTCGAGCCAGTGCCATCCGTTCGCCGCCAGCAAC
>CAWCXD010000004.1:0-99888 GCA_963799475.1 uncultured Alphaproteobacteria bacterium
CCGTGGTCATTGGTCGCTCCGAGTTGAGTTTCATCGGCCCCAGCACCCGGGATTCAGCCAGGTCGTGGGATGTTTTGTGAATTGGGGCTCTCGAGGGACAACGCAATTGCCGCACGCCGGCCATCAGATCGAAAACGTCACGATCCCCTACTGGTGATCGCGAGTTTTTTCATTGCCGCCAGTTTTTCGGTCTTGCGTGGGTAGGCCTGCCAGAAGAGATCGGCGAAATTCTCGGCTAATTGTCGGCGCGCAGCGGAAAGCGTTCCCAGTTTTTTGATCGTTTATTTGTTTAGTTTCTTCTTCTTTGTTCGGCGTGTGTTCCGGCAGCGTGTCGGATTGCGTTCCGGTTTGTGTTTCAGTTGTGTTGCTGAACTGGGGATTATTGTAATTGGAGATTGTTATGAGTGTCGCTTCGCGTGTCGCGGATGTATTCACCATCGTGTCGGTTTTCAGCCGATTTAGAAAGCGTACGACCTTCGAATGGGCCCACTTCCATTTGTCGGCGAGGAACCTAGTGGCGAACGCGAGTTGTCCGCGCTTGAGGTCGATCATGGCCTTGCCGACGCGCACGCGCTTGTTGGCATGGACGTAGCCGAAAGCATCCACACAACCACGCCTCGCGCTCGGTGATGGTTTCGGCGCGAACATGGGATGGTCCCACACGCCGCGATCGACAGCGAATACCCCGCGTCTCTTGCTTAGAAGCGCGACCTCTTCCGCTTTCCGCTTCAGCGCCCCGGCATGCGGTGCAATTTGCGGGCAGCCGAAGCTGCTCGTACCGCGCGACCTAAACCCGGTGAGTTCGTAGATCGTCGATGATCGCACCTCGCTTTCGAGGCCGGCCAGAGCTGCGATGACGCTTAACTTCAGGCGTGACGCGGGGCAGCGGCGCATGACAAACTGCGCGGCGCGGCTGCTCCGGGATCCTTACGACCACCGTTGCTTGTCGAAAGTGGAGCGCCAACTGACTACTATCGGGTAGACGTTGTTTATCTTCTTCTCTTCACGTTAAATCTCCAGCGCCAAGCCCGGTGCGCACGATTGATCCTTCGGAAGACTGGATCGTGCGGCCGGGCGGTTTTCTGATTAGAGGTCGCGCGTCGGAACGATGACGGGTCCGGTCGGCAACTAGCGCGCCGGTGTGGCGAAAACCTGCAACATATCGAGCGGCTGCAGCAGGCTGCTGGCGGCGAGCTAGAAAGGTCGAGAGTGCCACCGGTTACGGCGTGGCTGAGGTCGCCAGCAATCGCGCGTTCCAGTGGCAGCAGCGCCGATCCGTTCAAGATCGTGCCCCAGGCATTGTTGTTGCTGCCGGTGGCCTGCAAGACCATCCCGAGGAACGACGAAAATGTATCTACGGGCATTATGCTGTCACCGTATCGAGATCAGCGCCTTGATCGCCATGACCGGGTTCAGCGCTGGCAGCCGGCTCATCTGCGATGTCTGGGATTGAACGGCGCGGGGACTGTCTGGCTTTGTATCGAGATCGGCGGCGTGGTGGCCAAGGTCAGATTTGGCGTTGGCAGCCGGTTCGTTTGTCACGTCCTAGGTCCAACGACTCGGCTTGCCGAATTTGGCTTTGGCGTAGCGATCAAGCTCGTCGATTTCGTACAACGGGATCCTGCCGGCGGAGTGGAAAGCGGGCCCTCCCCCTACGACAGCCATTTTCAGCCATCGTGCTGGGCAGCGGTGGGCACGCCCCAGGCGTCGGTCAGGGAGCTCGCAGCGGGTTTGCGGCGAAGATATTTTGGGAGGCTCTATGTCCACTCCTCGACCGTCGGCTGGCCATTCGTGGCGAAGGCTGCGGTGAGAAAAGTGGATTTAGTTGAGCCCGGCTAATGATCAGAATGCCCCTGGGATTAGTCCGTGTTACTTCAACCGCTTATCGCACTTCCGTTTAGGAGGCGCGCCTTGCTTCAGATTGGACACCTGGCGAATTGAGATCGCGGTCGGGTGCCCTACGCTATCGAGGGCTGCGTCGCAGAACTTATGAAAAGGGCTTTTTACGTGACGGTCCTTAACCCCGTCGTATTGGCGCCGGGCCCGTCAGGTTCAGGCGGAGCCAAATGCGATCGATATCTTTGACATATTCCCTTAGCGGGGACCGCGGCGCACCAGGACGAGGGATCGGTCGGAACTCTCGCAGCAAGTTAGGCAGCACTTGTAACAACTCCGTACCCGACCGACTTGGCAAAGTCTTGATTTTTTCGCTCGACGCGATCTTCTCTGGTGGTCGCCGGAGTGCTTTCCCAAAGTCTCACGACCCGCGGCGAGCTCTCTCCTCCTGTCGCTCTATAATACGCCGCGCATATGTCACCATTTGCTTGCGGCGAGAGATTTGGCAAACAGTCCAGGAGGAGGTCGATTAACTCGACGAAGACTTCGGTATCAAAAATACCGTCCTTCATCAGATCGGCTGTCTTCTGGTTTAAATGGTCTTTCGATGTGGTGGGAAGGAGGGGAAATTGCGATGGCCAGCTCCGCCATCTTTAAAATCAAATCTTCCAAATCTTTAAGTGCGTTCGCTGCGGCAGCCCGGCCACTTTTAGAGCGCGCCAATGCTAGTTTGTGATGGGCAGCAGCATCTCGAGCTTCTCGAATTGCCCGGGTCTTGTCACTGGCTGGTGTTTTCTTCTTGGCCAAAATGTCCGCCATTACCTCGAAGGCTTTTTGCTGCTCTGGTCCGTCAGGTTCGTTGGCGCGCAATTTGATGCGGCTTATGTACGGCAACATTTTCCCAGCGACCGGAAGTGGTCTCGGCTTCAAATCCTCTCTGGTCCGCTTGAGGCTAACCTTCTTGGGCATGATCGAGGCGCTGACGCGAGGCGAGGATGAGAAGCTTCATGTTGCCGCCCCCACCAGAGACGGGGTGCAGGGGATGTTGGCGCCCTCAACTTCAATCAGTCCTGGCACCTTTACGCCGCTGGCCGCCCTGTAAGACGCCAGCAGCTGCTTCGCTCGGCTGGCCGCGTCTTGATGAGAACGCATGGTCTCGGCCTCGCGTTCCAGTTTCTCGAAGATTGGGACGAGATCGAATCCGTGCCGCTCCATCAGGTAGGCGACGACGACAAGTCCCCGCTCAATCCGTTCGAGCGTGACCGGCTGGTGGGGAATGCCGTCTTTCGGCGAGGTCTTTACTGGTTGCCAAGCGGCCATGGCTATCCTCCGTCTAAGGTCATTTGGTCTGGTTTGTGGTCGCAGCGATGATCAACCCCGACACGGCTGCGTTGCGATGGTCGTTCGTAGGAATTCGAGCAGCCGCTTCGCACGCCCAACCGCATCATGGTTGAATCGCATGGTTGCGAGTTCGCGTTCCAGCCTCTTGAAGATCGGCGCGAGCACAGCTCCGTGCAACTCCATCAGGAAGGCGACGCGGACAAGTCCAAGCTCAAGGCGCTCGATAGTGATGGGCTCATGGAGGGCCATTATCGTCTTCATGTGGCCGTTTCCTGTTGCAGGTCTCGGTGCTGGGTGACGTTCGAGCGCGGGGCCTTGCTTTACCCATCGCTCGGCTAATCGGCCGATGATACGTTTAGAGGCCTTAGCGGACCATTACGAGACGAGTGCAACGTGCCGATCTCCACGCCGCCGATGTCGTCGTCGTGGACCATGGCGACATCGAGATGCGCGCCTCTGTGGTGCGATGGGCGGAAAATGAGCCGGACCAGCCAACACTATCGGAAGCCATCCGCCGGCTTGTAGAGATCGGGCTGAAAAAGAAACCGGGCGATTAAAAGCAAATCTGGGGCGTCCGCGTCCGAAGGCGTCGAGTTCCACAACGAGCTGCCCTAGCCGCGCAGATTGTCGTCAGGCCTTCCGTAGGTGGACCACCTTATTTGTCTTTCGGCCTGTCATGGCATCATCGATATGCCGCGCGATCCGATCGGCCGCGGCGAGCAACGCGGAATCAATTTTGTGGATATAGCCTTCGGTCACGCTCGCACGGGAGTGGCCGACTAAAGCTTTGATGGTTGGCAGCGAATAACCAAGATCCTCAGCGGTCGAGCTGAAGGAATGCCGCAAGCCGTTGCTTGTAATCCCAGGAACATCTTTGGCCGCTATCTTCTGAAGCCATCGCGTCAGACCAGTGTGGTGTTTGGCGTTGGTCGTTATTGCTGGGAAGACGTATTTGGATTTGGATTTGGCTGCAGCCGCTTTCACGACCGCCATTACTGCAGACCCGACGGGGCGAATGCTTTTGCCCGTCTTCGTGTCACCCAGGCGGAGCGCCATGCCGGCACCATCCACTTCCGTTTTAAGCAGCCCCTCGATCTCGTCCAACCGGCAGCCCGTTAACGTCGCCGCCCTGCTGGCCAGTACACGCTGCCAATGATGTCCGCTGACCTCAGCCGCTGCCAGACATTTGCCGAGATGCCGGTAGCCGGCGTCATCCATGCGCCATTCGTGAGTTCCGTCCTTTGGACGCACGATACCGTTGCAGGGATTGTCCGGCCGATAGCCCTCGCTGACCGCGTAGCTGAAAATGCCACCGAGCAGTCCCATTGTTCGGGCAGCCGTCCCCTTCCCACCGGTGACGATGGCTCGTCCCCTCAACTTCGTCTTGATGTCGGCGGCCGATTTTCCGGCAATCACATCGCGCTGAAATTTCCCAGCATCAATGGTCGTGAAGTCCTTGACTGTTCGCTTCCCGATCAGGGGGATGATGTGTCGGCTGATCCGACCGGTGTCCGTATAGATCGTGCTCGAGCTTTTGGGCTCGCCGCGGCGGGTGAGGATCAACCCCGCTTCCGCCTTAGTCAGGTATTCCCGGCAAAGCTCCTCGATCGTCATGGCACCGCGGGCAAGCTTCTTGCTCTCCGCTGGGTCGGCGCCCCTGACAACGTCGCCGAGCGCCAGCTTGGCTTCTTTACGGGCCTCCTCGGCCGTGAGAACCCCGTACCGTCCTAGGGTCAGGCGCCGGCTGCGGCCGTTGGCGTTCCGGTACTGAACGATGAAGGACTTGGCCCCACTTTCTTAATCCGCAGACCAAATCCCGGCAGTTCGTCGTCCCAGACGAACTGGTCGGTGCCGGCCGGCTCGGCCGCATCAACGGTCCTCTTAGTCAGCCTGGCCATTTTCCCTCGGGTAAGCACTGGGTAAGCAGGAGCCGGTAATCAGGGGAAATTTCGAGAAACGACCGTTGCCCCCAAATCAGGCTGAAAATAGCCTACATTACGCAGCCAGTAATTCCAAGGAGTTTCGGGTAAGCAGCAGTAATACCCCCACCCTTGCCCTCCGAAGGCAAAGGTCACACGTTCGAATTGTGTCGGGTGCGCCATTTTGATACCACTGCGGAATAAGCAGGGGGCCGAAGGCCGCCACATTCGGATCACATGAACCCAGGATTTCGCGGCAGATACTGCGTCCAGTCGCCGTAGCCCGGAGATGCCATCAGCAGCATCGGAAAGGTGATGCGCATGCCGTGATCGACTGCAAATGTCAGTGCACCGTCGCATGTTCCCGGCAGAAATGCCGATATCTTTTCGGACCCACGATCGGCTGCCGTCCTAAGTGCCGTGGCAAACGCCTCGCGAAGAAAGTCTTTCCGGGTGACTGCGAGAGGGCCAATGTGACCGTTGGAACTGATATAGCTGTAGCCGACACAATCGCTGCCGGCGCAGAGTAGCACGCCCTCTATCGATGGGTCCGTGAGCAAGTAGCGGTGATGCTTCTCTCGTGAGGCGCCTATGGCACGGGAGTCGATCTCGGCGAGCCTCGCCATAGTTGCAGCGGTGTCATCAATCGCGATGCTGTGCAATAGCGGCTTTGGCAAATCGGCCATAACCCGGTCTCGTGCTGCGCTAAAGAAATAAATTGGCATCTTGGGGAAAAGGCCGTGCCGGATATAGAGACCCTGCGACACACGGTTAAACGTGAACGTGATGAGCGCCTTGCTAGCTGCTTTCGATTTCCGCGAATGCTCCATGGTTCGTTCCAACAACGCATTGCCGATACCGCGACCCTGTCTAGAAGGATCGACGAATAACTGTGCGAGAAACCAAAGATCATCGCACACCCAGCTCCAGGCAAAACCGATGATGTCGCCAGTATCCTCTGCGACCCATAGACCATCGGGATCGTCCTCAAGCGAAAACCGCTGAAAGTTGGGAACGCTTACAGCCGCCATCGGACCAAAGCCATGCCGCTCGGTAAGATCGTTGATGCTGGCAACCACCAAAGCGTCCGTGATTGCTAAATCCTCGTGCCGGGCTGGCCGGTAAATGAGCGGCATTGGACAATTCCATCAACAGGGGCTCGCGGGGCGAAACCTAGGGCGTAACGCGCATCATATCACGCCAGTCGCGGGCGCCGAATCAGAAGCTGCCGTACGCTCTCGGTCGGCCTTGGCGATTGCGGGCCAAATAACGCATCCGGAGAGCCAATCCCACTTTCTCTAGCTACGATTGTTGAATTTCGAATCTGCAGCAATGTCATATCGGTTGTCGGTTTCATCCTCTCCGGCGCCAACGGCTCTTAAGGCTCGCGTCGTTCCGGACGCTGTTAGTGCAGCAGGCAGCCGAGATCATCGTGCGCCTAGCGACCTTGGACGCCCGACCGCCGGGCATTTCAACAACGAAGGTCCGCTTCCCTGGCAAGGCGCGAGTTGAGGGAGCTTCATCGTGTCCAAGAAACGTACACGCATTGGGGTTCGCGCCGCGCGAAATTGGAGTTCGACTCCCGGGATGTCGGGGTCAGCGCCGCAGGTGTTTTCGATTCATTCAATATGCACTACTGGCTCGGAACCAGAGCGCCGCGGTGCATTTGAGCAGCTGGTTCGCGGAGATTTGTAAATGAGTACGTCCGATTGGACACCGCGGCGCATCCCATCACGTCAGTCTCACGCAAACCTTATCCTTCATGTCGGCACGACGACCTTGCCTTCTTGGGATGACGCTTATCATATGGATTGGCGACGATCTGCACCGGGAGATTCGGCATCATGATTCCTGCGCTCGAAACCTTTGGTGGAACCTGGCCCTTTTCGCCGCGCTATTTCGACGGCAACGGCTTTCGTATGCATTATATCGACGAGGGCAACGGCGATCCGATCGTTTGTTTGCATGGTGAACCCACCTGGGGCTATCTTTACCGACATTTTATCCCGCCGCTTTCTGCGACGCACAGGGTGATCGTTCCCGATCACATGGGCTTCGGCAAAAGCGAGACTCCACAGGGCCGCGAGTATTCGCTGAAAACCCACGTCGACAATCTGACGAACCTTATTGAAGCGATCGATCTGCGGAACATCACCCTGGTCATGCAGGATTGGGGCGGACCGATCGGCTCGGCCTTCACACTGCGACACCCCGACCGCGTCAAGCGCCTGTTCCTTCTCAACACATTGACGGGCTACGGCAACGCGGAGTTCGACGCGAATACGCCCTGGTTTCAGTTTATCCGCAAGCACCACGAAGACGGCACGCTGAGCGACGTCTTGGGACATTTGGATGTCAACGTTCTCAGCATCATGAAGATCATTGGCCTTGAGAATCTGTCGGCGGTGAATTCCGATTGGCTCGCAGCTTATGGCTCGGCCTTTCCTGCAAAGGAGGACTGCATCGGAGCGATCGAGTTCCCGCTGGATGTGCTGCTCGGCCGGGTCTTTCCTTACATCGCTGAAGGTTTTCCACTCGTCGACAACCTGAAGTCAAAGCCCGCCATGCTAGCCGTGGGCATGAAAGACAGAGCTATCTCGCCTGCGGTCCAGATCGCCGATTTTAAAGGAATCTGGCCGGATCGGCCCGTCGTTAAGCTGCCCAATGCCGGCCACTTCAGCCAGGAGGATGCGCCGGATGTCCTCATTGCCCTGATTCAGCTCTTCGTTCAGGGCAAGGAGTGATCGTGCCTTCGGCCACGCGCGTAACGGTTTGCCGCAAACGCGGGCGCGGCGCGTTCGCGCTTGCTGAATAGCTCGCCCGCGCCCGACCTGCGGCAAATCGAGCTAAGCCCTTGTCCTTCTGGGTCCAGCGTTAGGGTCCTGATCAAACGTTAGAGAAAATGTGCGGAGCCAGGCGGCGCCGCACATGAGCAACTGTGCTAGGCCGCCTTAGCTTCGATTGGCTGCCAAATGCTGATTTTACGGGTTTCCGGCATCAAGAACACGCAGAGCACGAAGCACACCGCGGGAACCACAATCGGATAGATCAGCGCGGAGCCAATGCTGCCGGTGGCAGCGAAAGCTGCCGAGGTGATGAACGGCACCAATCCCCCACCCCAGCCGTTGCCGATGTGATACGGCACCGACACCGACGTGTACCGAATCCTGCCGGGGAAGTATTCCGCCAGGAACGCCCCGACCGGCCCATAAACCATCCCGACGTAGCAAACCAGGATGAAGATGATGAAGATCGCGATCGGATAGTTGATGTTGCCGGGCTGCGTGACCGTGCCAAGCCACGAATACAGCGGATAGTAGGTAAGCGCGGCGAGCAGCATGCCTCCCAATATCACCGGCTTACGGCCGATCCGGTCTGACAGCCAGCCAAAGAAGATCAAGCTCGGCGTTGCAATGAGCAGCGCGGCTCCCACGATGTAGGCCGAGGTCAGCGCGTCCACCTTGGAAACCTGCTGCAGGAAGTATAACGCCCAGAACTGACCACTGTACCACACCACTCCTTGCCCGATCAGCACGATCGTGGCGATCCCAACGTATTTGATGTTGGAGGTGAGGAAGGCCTCCTTCCACGGATTCTTGGTCATCTGTCCCTTGGCCTTGATTTCCTGGAAAATCGGTGTCTCCTGCAGCTGGAGCCGGATGTAGATTGCGATGGCCACCAACAGGAAAGAAACCAGGAACGGAACGCGCCACGCCCATTCGTCGAATATTTGATTGCCGAAATACGTGCGTGTCGCGATGATCACGGCCAGCGACACCACGATCCCGAGAGTCGGAGACGTCTGCAGCCAGCCGGTGTAATAACCACGGCTTTCGTCCGGCACATGCTCGGCGACGTAGGTGATGGCTCCGCCATACTCGCCGCCCAGGCACAGGCCCTGGATCATCCGCAGGCCGAAGAGCAGGAACGCGGCTGTCAGGCCGATCGACTCGTAGGTCGGGATCAATCCGATCGCGCCCGTCCCCAGTCCCATTCCGCTGAGCGTAACAAGGAAAGTGTATTTCCGCCCAACCCGGTCACCCATCCATCCGAAAAGGAATGCACCCAGTGGACGGATCAGGAATCCGGCGGTGAAAAGCGCAATCGTACTCAGCAGAGCTGCGACCGGATGGGATTGTTCAAAGAACTTGACTGACAGGACCGCAGCGAGGCTTCCGAAAATGTAGAAATCGTACCACTCAATCACGTTCCCGACCGACGCCGCGACGATCACGCGGCGGAAATCGTGTGGGATTTGCATAGCCATGTTGTCCTCCTGCTATTGCAATGCGTGCCCTCCTTGCTTCGCTGCCATGCAGGCGAGGTTCTTACGAGAGGTCTGTCACAGATGCGCTCGTAGCGCTTGCCCTCAGGGGAGTTTTGGACTGCCCGAGGAAAGCTCAAAGCGGTCTTCAGCGCCGCGAGCTATCACTGCCTCTCCCGTCTGCGCGGGGGCGAAGGCGCAAAAACAGTCTACCCCTTAAACAACAGGCCGTCCCATAAGACTTTTGGCCCAGCCGACCCCGCGAAAATGACCTCGGTGAGTGCCGCCGGATCTCAGTGCACCTGGCCGCAAGAATTGCGCATCCATTCGGCTAAAGGAGGCGAACGGGTCCGCGCTGCGCGTCGAGATACCCCGTTGGTACCGCCGTCACCAAGGACGGTCGAAGCAAGGTTCTCCGAGCATGGCTTCAGACAACTTCTCCGGTCAGTTGGCTATACGATGCCAGTGGTCGTGCCACCAGGTGATGAACCCGCGATCGGTCGCCAACTCCCAGGCCGCAAACAGGATCACCAGCAGGCCCGACACCACACTGTTTACTGTGGCCAACCCCGGCTCGTAGCCTATCGCCCAGGGCGCCACCAGCAGGGCTAGGCCGAGGAGAATTTCTCCCCATTCCTCCAGATAGGACGGTATGAAGAACCCCTCCAGGGCAAACAAAACGACGAACAGCCCAAGCACGATGGTTATCCAGGTAGCCGCCCCGGCCAAACCGAGGGCAAACGGCGACAAGACCAGCCATAGGCCCAGCGACAGGCTGGCGGCGTCTTGCCAATGTTGAATGCGCATGATGCTCACCTCCTCCGCGCACATCTGCTTTCGTACATGGTGATAGGTTTCCAGTGCGGCAAGTGCGACCAAGTGGCCGGCGCAACTAGCGACCGATTTGGCACGCGTGAGGAGATCTGCAAAAGCCCGAGCGCGCCACGCGATGCCCGTTTTCGGCGGCAAAGTGAACGCTCCCTGAGCCGACGGCGGCTTCCGCTTTTCTTCCAGGCTCACGCAAAGCTCACGCATTAAGCAGCCTACCAGCAGTGTCATAGGCAGGAACGCGCAACACGCGGCAGCAACGGGAGTTGATCATGTGTCCTCTCAAGCTTCGTCATGCGCCCGCTCGCCTCACTATCGCCGTCCTCCTGTCTGCGTTCGGGCTCGGCACCGCTCGCACCGCCTCACCGGCGGCTGATGCCGCGCAGGGTGACTTCGCGGGTCTTGTTGACATCGGAGGTGGCCGCCGGCTGTACCTGGAGTGCCGAGGCACGGGCAGTCCGACGAGGTCCTCGCAGCTCCGCCAAGTACTGGAGCGAGGACCTCCGCTCGTCGAGCGCACCGCGGCCGATGGTTCTTGCGGACCGTGACGTCGGTCAATCTGAAGCGGAATTTTTGTCTCGGCCGGGTTTCGTCCCGGCCATCCGGGTCTTCCTTGTTAAATTCAGAAAACCTCATTCCATCGGCTGCTTTCAGTCTGAGGCGTGCACCCGCCGTCAGATCAGCCTCAAGATACGCCTTCCGAGAGTTTCGGCGGTGCGCTGCGAGTCGATATTCGTGAAATTGAGCAGCAATGCCGAAGCTCCCTCGCCGCCAAACGTCCAATCCGATAGTGCTTCCCCGTACAGGCCGTCTTCGCGCATGCGCGCGACCAGCCGGCGATCCGAACGCCGGCCTTGCAACCGCAGGATCAAGTGCATTCCTCCGGGCTGTGAATCGATCCGCAGGTGCTTCCCCAGCACGCTTTCCAGACCGGCCGCGGTTGCTTGGCGACGCTCGCCATAGAGCTTCCGCATCCGCTGGATGTGACGCGCGAAGTGGCCTTCCGTGATGAAGGCCGAGACGATCGATTGCGTAAGCTCGGGGCTGCCCCCTGCAAGGGCCTCGGTGATCTGCTCGAACCGCTCGACCTGTGTTTCCGGCACGACAAGATAGGCAAGCCGAAGGCTCGGAAAAAGCACCTTGCTGAAGGTGCCCGCATAGAGCACGCGCCCATCGCGATCCAGGCTCTTTAGCGCCGGCAGAGGACGGCTGACATAGCGGTACTCGCCGTCGTAATCGTCCTCGATGATCCATGCGTTGTTTCGTGTCGCCCAATCCAACAGCGCCAGGCGGCGAGGCAGCGCTAACGATACGCACAGCGGACTCTGATGCGCGGGCGTGACCACTGCTGCGCGCGCCCGCGGTGCCAGCTTCATTGCGTCGGACACGACCATGCCATCCCGATCGACCGGCACCGCAACGGCTGAGACATTCATATGTCCCAACAGTTCTCGCGTCGGCGGATAACCGGGGTTCTCAAGCCAAACGCGATCTCCCGCCTTCAGCAAGGCATGACCGATCAATCCGATGGTGTGGCGATATCCCGAGGTCACGAATATCTGGAATGGCGCGCAGTTGATCCCGCGCGAAACCTGGAGATAGGCGGCGATCTCGGCACGCAGCGCCGGCAATCCGGATACGGCGGGATGAACCATGTCAGACGGCTGCATCGCACGGACACACCGCGCGCCCAAGCGGGCCCAGATCTTGCGCGGAAACTTGTCCAGCGCCGGCAAACCCATCTGAAACGGCAAAATCGAATCTGGACGAAAACTCGTCGCAGCAGTGCTGGGCTTGGACGGGCCTGACGGGATTGCAACAGGCGAACGCGGCTTGAGGCCCGGCGTCACGATGGTCCCGGCCTGGCCGCGGGCTTGAATGTATCCCTCGGCAGCCAGCAACGAATAAGCTGCTTCAATCGTGCCGCGTGCCAAACCCAATTCCTTGGTCAGCGCGCGTGCCGAGGGAATGCGGTCACCCGGCTTCAATAAGCCGGTTGCGATGGCACTGCGAAACCGGTCGTAGATCTGCCGGTAAAAAGGCTCGGCTGCCCTTGGGTCCAACGGCGAGATCTTGCTGGTGTTGGCGACAGTCATGGCCTAGCCGTTTTTTACAGTCGATGGAAAATGACTGTGCCAGTCTGACCCGGACTGATCGCCTAAAGCAATTCAAACGACATTGGCGCGGCCGTCCCTTTTCGTCACGCCTGCGTGGGCACCACCACGCCAAAGCTGAGGCCTCAGGGAGTATGGAGCGGGCGACCGCACACCCCGATCATGGACCAGTTGCAATGTCCATTCATGGCCCTTTGGCGTGGGTTGTGAGGTGCGTAGATTCAGACGGACTGGTACGTGCGGCCACGACATTTAGAAAGAGCTCGGAGATGGCCAGATGAGGAAAATCCTGCATGTCAGTTGCAGCCCTCGCGGGCAAGCCGCCGAAAGCTATCGGCTGTCGCAAAAGATCATCGGCCTTCTGCTGCAGATAGATCCCACCGCAATGGTGATCGATCGCGTGATTGGCGGCGGTGCCATATCGCATATCGATGAAGATTACGCGATTTCACAAGCTTCGTCCGCTGACGTTTCACGCGAGGGTACGATGGCCGATTCCGAAGAGCTGGTTCAGGAACTGGAGAGTTCGGACTTTGTGGTCATCGGAACCCCCATGCATAATTTGACCGTGCCTTCTACGCTGAAGGCGTGGATAGACCACGTCGTTCGCGCACGTCGGACGTTCAATATCACCCCGGCCGGAAAAGTAGGCACGCTGCGCGACCGTCCGGTCTTTGTCGCCATATCTTCGGGCGGAAGATTTTCCGGAGAGCGCGCCCGTCAGCCGGATTTCCTGACGCCGTATCTTACGGCCATCCTTGGCATGATCGGACTGCATGACCTTACGTTCTTCTCGGTTCAAGGAACGGGCGCTGGTGCGGATGCAGTCGCTGAGGCCAGGAGCAGGACGGATCAAGCGCTGCACACCTATTTTTCGTCGTTTTTCCCTCTTTTGGCGCAACGACGAGAACAGGTCGTCGGCACCGCATTCGGCGTTAGAGCATCGCACGCGAACTAGGCGCGATGCCAACGCGGGCCGATCGGCGCGTAGGAAGAATCAATCGACCCTGCCGCTTCGTCGCCCCTGTCCCCCGACGCCGCTCATCCAGGACATCAATTGGCGGTGCTGACGTCGCGGTGCGCCGGATAGGCGGCAAATGCTCCGATCTGCCGGCTTGAAGCGAAATTCATATTGCGCTCATCCTGCAACAACGCGCCGAACGCGTGTTGCTTTTTTGCTACAGCCTCAACGATCAAATCAGTGCATGTACCCCCGCGTTGCAGCGTTTCCTTTGGGGTTATTGTCTATGAAAAATCTCTTTCTAGCCTCCGTCGCACTGCTCTCGTTCTCATCGATGGCTGCGGCGGCGGATTTGGCGCCTTACACCAAGGCCCCTCCGGTTGTCGTCAATCCGGGCGTTAACTGGAGCGGCTTCTACATCGGCGCCATGGGCGGCTACGGCTGGTCCGATCGGCTTCGCTTGGCGGCGCTTGGCGCAAGTGCGTCGGGCAATTCAAGCGATATCAACGGCGGCTTCGGCGGCGGCACGATCGGCTACAACTGGCAGATGAACCAATGGGTATTCGGTCTCGAGGCCGACGCCGCTGGCGCCGACATCTCGGATTCCGACACCGCATTTGGAGTCACTCTCTCGGATAAAATCGATGCCTTCGGGAGCGTCACCGGCCGCATCGGTGTTACCGCAGGCGCGGCGTTGTTCTATGCCAAGGGCGGTTATGCCTGGGCCGACAATAAACTTTCGGCGTCTGCATTCGGTGTCGGCTTTTCCGAGAGCCACATCCATTCCGGTTGGACTGTCGGCGGCGGCGTGGAATACATGTTCGCCCAGAACTGGTCGGGCAAGGTGGAATACATGTATGCCGACTACGACAACGAGGCTTACTTCTCCTCCATCGTTCCGGGCGGCATAGGGTTCGGCGGCGCATTCCACACCGTCAAGGCTGGCGTCAATTATCACTTCGGCGCCCCTGCCGTGGCGCGATACTGATCGCAAGCCAAGCCAAGCCAAGCGACAGCCGCTCCTCGCCTGAGGAGCGGCTTTTTCTTTTCGGTAAGCAGATCGTGTGTCCGCTCGGCAACGGTTGCCGTGTTCCTGGTCTTGGAACCGGAGTTTTGACTCCACACTCGGCTCGACCCGAGCCAATGTGCAAAGCACCGGGGCTGGCGGATCGAATTTCAAAACTAAGTTATTTTGAGCCCGGTGGCCGCAGCGCGACAATGCCTGCGGCCTTTTCATTGATTAGGGCAGCGAAGGCGCCGGTGGCGCCGGCGCATGTCCGGGCCTCGGCCGCAACGGGTCGGCGAATCGACCCGAGCGAACCCGAGACCGACCTTTTCGGCGTCGTGCAACCGCTTTAGAGCATGATCCGGAAAAGTGGAAACCGGTTTTCCGAAAAGATCATGCTCAAACAAAGAGATGAGATCATGATCCGATTCCGTTTAATCGGATCATGATCGAGCGAGCCGGCGTCGTGCTTGCGGATTGATCAGGCCGATAGCCGTCGGTCAGCGTCTTCAGGAACGCAATGACGTCGGCGATCTCCGCATCGTTCAGCGCAGGCGGGTCGCCTGGCTTGCCGTCAAAGGGCGCATCGACGATATCGACGTTGCCACGATAGGCGGGCGGCACATCGTTGTAGCGATCGACCGTACCGTCCGGCAGTTTCGGATACCACTTAGCCGGATCGGTCTCGCGCTCTACGTAGAAGTGCATCACTTCCTCGAGCGAATGAAACACGCCGTTGTGGAAGAACACCTTGCGGGTCGCCGTATTGCGCAGCGTCGGGGTCTTGAACAGGCCGCAATAGGCGGTGGTCGCGGCATAGTCTTTGCGCAAGGGGCCGCACAGGCCGAGGTCATAGTAGCTGGGATCGCTGTTGGCCGGAATAGCGCGGTTGCGGGGCGCGCCGAGCGCTTCGAACTGGAAGTCGGTGAAGGCGGGTTGAAACACGCCGTCGAGCGTCGCCTTGTCGATATGACACGATGCGCAATTACCCTTCTTCGGGTCTTCGAACAGCTTCAGGCCGCGTGCTTCCGCGTCGCTGAGCGTGGCTTTGCCGGCGAGGACCGCGTCATATTTGCTGTCGTACGGATGGAAGCTCGGGTCCTCAGCCTGGAACCGCGCCAACGCGAACAGGGCTTCGTCCAGAGCCAGCCTCGGCTCATCGAAAATCCTCGCACCAAATAGTTTCTTCAGCTCGTCGGCATAGGCCGCATGTTTGAGCCGATCGAGTACGTCCGCCGCGCTGTGATTGTCCATTTCGTTCGGATCAAGCAGCGGGCCCAGCGCCTGATCCTGCAGTGTGTTGGCCCTGCCGTCCCAATCCAGTCCGCCGCGCGGAACGGTGGCCTCGGCAGCCGCGCGGGCCGCGCTACTGCCAGCCTTGGCAACCGCGACAATCCTGACATCGCCCGCTGGCGTTCCGGCCGCCGGGGTGTCTTCCGGTGGAGGCGGATCGTTATCCGCCACTTCGGTGCTGGGACCGATGGAAAAGTTGGGGTCATGCTCCAGGTAGCGTAGCGACGGCACCGCGCGGACCCCTGTCCGTTTCAGATCAGGTCCACCGAACTGCACCACGAGGTCATTTGGCGGGCCGTAGGCATGCGCGGGACTGTGACACGACGCACAGGCGAGTTGCCCGGAGCCGGACAGGGACGGGTCGAAGAACATCTGACGTCCCAGTTCCGCGACCGCCGACAGTTCGACTGCTGCCTCGGGCTTGTGTGTGACCTGGCTTGCGGGAGGCAGGGGATCAGCGAGCGAGAAGGTCACCGCCAGCAGGGCAGAGAACAAGACTGGAAGCCGGATGGACCATGTGCGTAACGGCGTTCGTGCACGCCGTGAGAGACGCTTCATCGGAAAAACTCGGTACAGTTAAAAATGAAAACAGAATGAGAAATTGGGACGGATGGATATCTCCATCCGCCCCAGTCTCCGGTTTCGAGAAGTTCAATTACTTCTTGCAGTTATTTCTTGGTGCCGAGGTTGGCATCGAGCACCAGCTTCGGATTCGGCGCCTGATTGAAGTCGAACATGTTGTCGATCGGATTCGCGATCGCATCGAACGAACCCTGACCGATGCGCTCGTTGCTCAGCCAGTTGTCTTCGACGAAGCGAAGCACCGAGGATTGATCCGTCAGCGTATGATCAACGAAGTTCGGCTTGGCGTAGGGCGAAATCACCATCAGCGGCTGACGCGGACCGTAACCGCAACGTCCGTTGACCGGTGTGCCGTTCAAGCCGGGCAGCGGCGTGGAAAGCGCGCCATTGGTCCCCGGCAGCGGGGTGCATTGCTGCGGTCCGTTGAACGCATCCTGCGCGCTGGCCGACGGGTTGATGATGTTTTGCACATGATCGTACCAGCCGTCCGAGTCGTCATAGGCGATGATCACCGCGGTGTTCTTCCACTCGGGGCTCTGCTGCAGCAGGTTGATCATGTTGACCACGAAAACCTGTTCATCGAGGGGATCCGAGTTGCTGGGATGGGCGTCCTGGATCGCCGGCGCCTTGAGGAAGCTGACCGACGGGAGGTTGCCCGCCTGAACCGCAGCGACGAAGTCGGTGATGTCATACTGGTGATTGGCACCGCCATCGAACGCGGTCCCGATCGAAGCGACCGAGGTCGGTCGGGTGTGGCTGAGGTTTCGCGTCGAGGGATAATACTGGAACCACGCATGATGCGGGACATAGTCGGTGACGTTGGAGCCGACCGTGGGCGACGACGTGCTACGCTTGCAGCCGGTGGTGCCATTGGCGTTCACGGCTTGCAGATTGAAGCCGCCCATGAACGAACCCCAGGTGATGCCCTTGGCATTGAGGAGATCGCCGATGTTCTTGCCGGCCATCTCGGTTGTCGGGCTCGTCGTCGAGGAGCAGACATCCCCATGGGGATCGCTGTCGCCGAACATCGTAAAGCCACCCTGACCGTCAGCGACGATGTTGTTGATCGTGTTGCTGGGATTGGATCCGTTGCTGGCGGCAAAGCCCACCGCGCCATTGGTTTGGCCCGAGATCAGGTTGACGGCGCCGGGCGTGGACGGACCGAAGGTCGAGCTGAACGAATTGTCGCTCATCGCAAAGTGCTGCGCGTAGTTCCACAGCGCGGTGACAGTGTTGCCGTCGTAATAGCCCATCACGAGGCCCTTGGTGTTGAACACGCCGGTGCCGCCGGTGCCGGCTGCGCCGGTGTTCTTCGGAAACAGGTCCATCTTGCCACCATCGAAGGCGGCCTCTTCGGGACCGTAAGCGTGATTTTGACTCGCGGTGTGCGCCTGCGAGCGATCGAGACGGAATGGATTGGCGGCGCCGGTGCCGTTGGCGGGGTTCAGGTTCGGATTGTTATTCAGCAAAGCATCGGTGAATCCGTTGACGCTCGGCGTATTCGGCGCGGCCTTGAAGACCGGCTCACCTTTCGGGTTCGTCGCGGTCGGATAGGTGCCGAAGTAATGGTCGAACGATATGTTTTCCCCGAAAATGACAACGACATGCTTGATCGGGGTGGAGGTCGGAAGCTTATCCTGCGGAGAAGCGGCGAATGCCGGATACTCGCCTTGTGCGAATAACAGCATCGACAAGCAAAGGGCAGACGCAGCCCGGCTAGCGTTACGTTGCATGGAGCTCTCTATATTTAATCTGGAAAAGAAGGAGCGCCTCCAGTCTGAACAGACAGAGGCGGCCTTTGGCTGGCGGCCGGGTTGTAATTTTTCCGCGTGACACGCCAATGACGAGTGAGCGACAAACGCGCGTAACGAAGAATAACAATCAGAACGAGCCGTCGCGGCGGAATGTTTTTATGAAGTGCAAAAGCCGATCGGGGATGGCTTGGCGCACAGTTATTCCCCGTGCCCGAAAATCAGGCGGAGTGCCACACGCCAAAGCATCGCGGTTTTTGAGCCGCTCGATTTTTTTGTTGGAGTTCATGCCCTCGACGTAAGAACGTCAAATAAGTGGGGCGGCGATAGCCGGCATCGGCTCATGGCGTGACGCCTAATTTCTCCACTGCGGAAACGCTCCGGCTATCGGGCGCTGAAGAGAAACAGCCGCGCCCGGACGCTAGTGCGGCTCTAGCCGGACGATTGAACCGGCTCCTGCGCCGAAAGCCGATGCGGATAGAGGCTTCGTCCCCACGCGATCGCCGGGACCTCGATCAAGCGCCACGATAAATAGGCAACCGGTGCCGTCAACAAAATCGACGCAAGCGCGGCGAGAATGGTGACGGCGGATACCGGTATGCCGGCGGCGTAGAGCTCCAACGGCCGCAACAGCCGAAACGCTAAACTCATGCCCAACAGGTGCAGCAAATAAAAACTGTAGGAAATGCTTCCGAAAAACCGCACCGGCCGGGCATCAAGCACTTTGAACAGCGTGGCCGCCGGCCGCCAAACGACCAATATGACAAAGGTGGCCGCCGCGATGCATTCCAGCGCCAGAACGATCCCGGACTGATTTCTCGATCCGCAAATGGCGAAGACAATCACGGACAGCACCGCGACCGGTGTCGTCCAGTTCTTGCCGATGGCTGACGCCACGCGCTCGCCGCGAAAATGCACCAGGCAGCCAACGGCGAAGGCGTAAAGCGGCGCCAGGTTGGTCACGCCGCCGAGCAAATGCGCATAAGCTCCCCAGAACGAAAGCGCGAACAAGACGCCGATCACCGCCCAGAGTGCCCGTTCACCGCGCTTATCGAACAACCACACGCAGAGCAGGATCAGCGGCGTTGCCGCGCATTCCACCGTCATCGACCACATCGGCCCGTTGATGTCGGATTTTATCATCAGCATGTTGAGGATCACATTGCCGGGCGCGAAGTTGCCCTCATAGCCGACGAAGATTCCGAACCGCCAATGCAGGAAGGCCAACAGGGCGACGACCGCGGCGGCCGCCGGAAGCAGCCGGAAGATGCGATTGCGAACAAAGCGGACCGGATCCGGATGGGCGTCGAGCGAGCGCGCCAGAACGAAGCCGCTGATGACAAAGAAGGCCACCACGGCACCGGTGCCGTTCAGCGCCGCCGAAAGAACGTTGTAGATGACGGCATCGATCCGGCCATACGGCGCGCTGGCCGACATCGCGACTGCGACGTGATAGCCGACGACGGAGAGTGCCGCGACGCCGCGCAGCGATTCGATCCTGGGAAGAAATCCGGTGGAGGATTTGGGGGTGGCCAGATCTGACATGGGCCCCTTGGTACCATCCCCACCCGGACGCGAACAGCCAGGGATCACCGGGGATAAGATCCTGGAACAAGCTTTTTGTTTGCAATGACTTGACCGACACCCAGCCGACGTCGAACTTCATGGTAGCGATCGGAATGAACACGCCGATGCCGCTGTCGGCACTGCGCTCGCTCACATGGCGGTCTTGAGGATGAACTTCCGCACCGCCTTGGCGAAGCCCTCGTCCTGGTTGCTGTCCGTCACGGCCGTCGCCTGCGACTTGACCTCGTCGCTGGCGTTGCCCATGGCAATCGAAAAGCCGCTTTCGCGGAACATCAGGACGTCGTTGGGCATGTCGCCGATGGTCGCGATTTGCTGCGGGTCGATGCCCAGCAATTTTGCCAGCGTCAGCACCACGGCGCCCTTGTTGGCGTTCGGGTTGGTGACATCAAGATAATAGGGTTGCGAGCGCGCCGCGCTGGCGCGCTGTCCCAGCTGTTGCTGCGCCAGCTTCTCACAGGCGGCAACCCGCGCGAGATCGTCCGAGACGCCGACGACTTTGACCGCATCCGCCAGATCCGCATCGGTAAAGCCATCGACGACCCTGGCATCGAACTTCACCGTCCATGCCTCGCGCGCCACATGGGGCGCCTGGCTATCGCGGATCAGCCACTCTTTTTCGGTGTAGAGCCAGGCGTCGAGGCGCTGATCGAGAATCAACTGCAAAGTCTGGCGGGCGGTCGCGGGATCGAGCACACGGCTCTCGATCACCGACAGGTCGGGACGAACGAAGACACCGCCGTTGAAACCCGCGATCGCCCCCTCCAGCCTGAGCGGCGCGATCAGCATGCTCATGCCGCGCGGCGGCCGGCCGCTGGTGAGCGCCAGCGTGATGCCGGCGTCGCGCAACTCCCGCGCCGCCGCCACCGCCTGCTCGGTCAATACTTTGTCCTGCGTCACCAGCGTGCCATCGACGTCTGCCAGCAATAGCTTGATTTCGTGTGGTTTGTTCATCGCCGCACATCCGTTCGGTTGAATTTGCAGGGAGCCGTGCCGTCAAACCGCCTTGACGATCGCGACCTTGAAGTCAACGCCTTCCCAGCGGCATCGCTTCGGCCAGAACATGGTGAAGCGGACAATAGTTTCATCGGTCAGACGCCCGAGCGGCAGATCGACCATGTATATGCCAAGGCCGGTAGCGGTGGTGGGGCTGTCGACCGTCGTGGCCCAGTCATCGATCGACCAATGGACCTGCGCCGCCTCCAGGAATTCCAGGCGCAGGACGCGCCCGAGCGGAATGCGGTCGACCTTGGCGGTGAGCTGCCAGACGATCGGCGCCGGCGGCGGCGTATTCTTCACATAGCGCTGCAGCGTTTGTGGCGGCATATCGAACACGGCGCCATCCCGAAGCGAGCGCAGCAGCTTGATATGCTCCGCATGCGCCCAGACCAGCGGCATCGCGCTGCCCGAGGGCCGGCCGAGGTACAGTTCTTTTTCTGGGATGTCGTCGCTGTCCCAGATCTGCTCCGGCAGCAGGCCGCCGGTGCTGGCGGAGGCCTCGAGCGCGGCGAGCAGCCGCCGGGCTTCCTGTGGCCGGCCGGCCGCCAGTTCGTAATGCGCGCGTTCGCCGGTCAGCAACGGCCAGAGCCGGCCAATGCCGACGCCATCGAATGGCGCGCCGTCGACATGTTCGCCGTAACCGTCATCATTGTAGCGGTACCAATAGGAGCCCGCCGGCAGGTCGCGACGCAGCAGCGCGTCGATCGCCTTGACGGTATTGAGAATGCGCGGATCGTCGGCAGCGCGGAGGCCGAACCGCACCAGCGCCAGTGCGTCCGGACTGATCAGGAGCCCGGCTTCGAGGGCCTCATTTCCGTCCGGCCGGTTGCGGATGGGAATCAGCCCATGCGACCGCGCATTGGCGTCGCCGGATGAAAAGCCGATCCGCATGTAATAGCCGTCGATGCCGAGCCCGCGCGAGATTTCGGTATCCTTGGCATAGGCCCAATCGTCGATCTGCTCGTTCCAGCTGTCCGCTGTCTCGGCGAGGTACTTCGCAATCGAAGTTTGGCCGATGGCCGCCATCGCGTCGGCGGCAGCAAGAAGCGCGGAGATCTCGACTGCAATGGTGAAGGCGGAATAGCCGCCATCCTCTTCCCATCGATCCTGCTGGGTCACCGGGCCATTGCGCACGATATAGCCCGCCGCCGCCTGGACCATGGCGGCATACCGTGCCCGATCGGCAGGCTCGATCGCGCCGGCACGCAGCAGCATATCGTACAGCAGGATCGGAAACCCGGTCTCGTCGATCTGGATGCCGCTCCAGTAAGGCCGGCCATCGAGCCATGAATTTTGCGACCAATGTCCGTCCGCCTCCTGGATCGCCACCAGATAGTCGAGCACGGCCTTCGCCGACGCTGTGGCGCCGGCCGCCAACAAGCCACCTGCGGTTTCGACGAGGTCCCGCGGCCAGACCAGATGATAGCCGCCGAGATCGTCATCGCCCTTGGAGAAACCCCAAGGTATCGACAGGCTGGCGATGATGGCGCCCGAGGCCTCATCCCGATGCGTGACCAGTACCGCGGTGCTGACGCGATAGTGATTCAGTCCCGCGCCGCGCGCTTCATCGAGCGGCAGCAGCTCGGCCTGGCATTGACGCCAGCCCGCACAATAACGCTCGAGCGTGGACTGTAGCGGGTGCTGCAGGCTGAGCTGGGCGCGCAATCCGGCTTCTTCGGGCAGCACGCCAAACCCGATCGCAAGCACCGCCCGCCCGTCATGCGAAGCGGTATCCAGCGTCCCTGCGATGGCGATATTGCCATTTTCGGCCCGAACGAATTCCTTCCGCAACCCTTCGCCCCGCGACAGCGTTTGCCAGGCGTCGGAGGTTCCGACGTAACCGGCCGATCGCGCCAGCCACGGCACCGAGGAAGCCACCGCAAGCGACATTCCCCTGCTGCCCTTGGCAAACAACATCTCGTGTCCCTTGAAGTCGCCGTACCAGCCGGTGTTATCCGCGCCGGCATTGACGAGACGGGGAGCGATGATGGCGTGAAGCTGATAGTCGGAGAGCACCCCGACCAGCGCCTCGAACTGGATCTGCTGCAGCACCACCTCACGCAGCGGATCGGAGAAGACCGTCTTTGTAATCCGGTAGCGGCCGTCGATCGCGGTGTTGACCAGCCGGAAAGCCGGAACGCCGTCCTCGACCGTGGCGACGGTGTGATAGGTGTCGCGCTTTTCTTCCGAGAAATAGTCCTTCGCGGTGACGATGAACCCGAAATCCCGGATACAGGCCATATCAAGCCTGGGTGCGTAGATTTCGTTGAGAACACCGTGGCTGATCGTGAACCAGACCCGGCTTTCGGCGCATGCAGCCGTGCCTACCGCGCTTTTGGCGCTGGAGGTCCAGCGCGGAGGAATTCCGGGCCATCCGGGCGGTGCCGTGAAATCGGTCAACCGTCATTATCCTTTTTTGGAAGCCGGCGCTGAAGGAACCTACGAACACGGCTTCTCACGATCTAATCACATTTTCGATTCAGTGGAATGACGCGGGCAAGGTTGTGATCCGGATCACATATTAACCCGGCGTTTACCTCTATTGTTCGCGCCGCTGGGATAAGGAGTGAAGGCGATGACCTCAACCTTTTGGACCCGCAAAGCGATCGCACTCGGTGTTGCAATCGTGACCCTCACCGGCACTGCTACGTATCTGTCGGTGGGACTAGCCCAACCGAAGCCGGTCGTCAGTGCGATCCTGAGCGATCCGTGGCAATGCACGAAGACCGTGGGAATTATTACCGTTTGTACCAAAAAGGACGGTTGAGCGAAAGCCTGACCTATCTCCTATACAAACGGCGAGCTTTGCCCATCCGCGCGTACTATTGACCCGCTCCATTCTGCTGAACCAAGGTGCCTCTCGCATTGTCTGAGGCATCAGAATGGCTATTGCGGCATTGTCGGGCTGGACCCGCGATCAGAAGCACGTCGTCGTGGCGAGCTTTCTCGGATGGGCGCTGGACGCGTTCGATTTTTTCCTTCTGGTGTTCGTGCTCAAGGACATCGCCGCGGAATTCCACACGGACATTTCGAATGTCACGATCGCCATTCTGCTGACGCTGGCGATGCGCCCGATCGGCGCGTTCATTTTCGGTCGCGCCGCCGACCGCTGGGGTCGCCGGCCGACCCTGATGATCAACATCCTGATCTATTCGGTCCTGGAACTTGCGTCGGGCTTCGCGCCAAGCCTGACGGTATTCATCGCTTTGCGCGCGCTGTATGGGATCGCGATGGGCGGCGAGTGGGGCGTCGGCGCTTCGCTCACGATGGAAAGCATTCCGCCTCACGCCCGCGGATTTGTCTCGGGCCTGCTGCAGTCGGGTTACCCCACCGGATATTTCATGGCGTCGATCGTCTACGGCGTCCTGTTCCCCTATATCGGCTGGCGCGGCATGTTCATGGTCGGCGTGATCCCGGCCCTGCTCGTGCTTTACATTCGCCGCAACGTGCCGGAATCGCCAAGCTGGAGCAAAGAAATCGCCGTCGAACGCGGCGGTACGCTCGAGGTGTTGAAATCGCACTGGCGGCTCGGCATCTACGCCGTCGTCCTCATGACCGCGTTCAACTTTTTCAGCCACGGCACGCAGGATCTGTCGCCGACCTTCCTGGAAGTGGAACACAAACTGTCGCCGCATGTCGTCGGCATTATCGCGGTGATCTACAACATCGGCGCCATCTGCGGCGGCATCCTGTTCGGCACGCTGTCGGAGCGTTTCGGCAGGCGGCGATGCATCATCATTGCGGCGCTGCTGTCGCTGCCGGTGATCCCGCTTTGGGCGTTTTCGGCTACCCCGGTGTGGCTGGCGACCGGGGCTTTCCTGATGCAGTTCACGGTACAGGGCGCCTGGGGCGTGATCCCGGTACATCTCAACGAATTGTCGCCGGATAGCGCGCGGGGCACGTTTCCCGGCTTCGTCTATCAGCTCGGCAATCTACTGGCTTCGGTGAACGCAACGTTGCAGGCCGGCATCGCGACGCATTTCGGCGGCAATTACGGTCTGGCCCTTGCCGCCGTCGCAGGCACGGTTGCGATCGTCATCGTGGTGCTGACGGCGGTCGGCACCGAAGCCAAGGGAATTGCCTTCGCCAAAGCAAAGGCCGCGGCGACCTAGGCTGGCCGATCGAACGCCCAATTGTTTGACCATCGCCGGAACGGCCGCGCTACGGCGGCCGTTTTTCATGTGATCTGCCGTGATCGCCGCATGCAAGTATGGCAAGCGTGCGTAGCGGGCTTGTGAAGGAACTGACGCCGCCCTGCCCCTGTTGAATTTCCGAATGCCAGATGGAGGATCAGCCATGAAGACATTGGCAATCGGTTGCGTCGTTCTCTCTGTGCTGTTGTCGCCGGCGGCCTTTGGCCGTGGTGGCGGCGGCGCCCATGGCGGTATGGGCGGTGGAATGGGAATGCACCAATCGGCCTCAACCACGGGCGGCGCGTTCGGGACGAGTCCGGTCGCGCCGGGCACCAACTCCGCCGGCACGGCGCTTTCATCCGGCGGCATCAGTAGCGCCGAGCGAGGCCCCGCGCTCGGCACCGGCGACCCCGCGGTCGACAAGGAAGACCGCAAGGCCGAGCGGATGATTTCGTCGATCTGCAGGGGCTGTTGAGGCCCGCGGGCACCGCCGACACTGCGCGGCTAAGTGCACCGGCACCCAGAATTCAACCTGCAAGCGGACGCGACAACATCGGCGCGCCCGCGCACGCGGTGAATGTTCCGGCGTCCCTTAATCGATCCGCAAGCCGGCGAACTTGACCACTTTCTCCCATTTTTCGGTCTCGGCCACGATCATCCCACCGAAGGCTTCGGGCGTGCTGATCAACGGGTCGCCCCCGAGTTCGACCAGGCGCTTCTTGACCTCCGGTTCGACCAGGACCGCGTTGATCTCCTTATTCAGCTTCGCGATGATTTCCGGCGGTGTCTTCTTCGGTGCGCCCATCCCGAACAGTGCGCTCGCTTCATAGCCCGGCACGGTCTCGGCGACGGTCGGCACGTTCGGAAGCTCGAGAGATCGCGTTGCCGTGGTGACGGCCAGTGCGCGGACGCTGCCGGACTGAATATGTCCAATGATCGAAGGCATGTTGTCGAAGATCACCTGGACGCGGTTGCCGAGCAGATCCGTGATCGCGGGCGCCGCGCCCTTATAGGGAACGTGCAACATCTTGGCGCCTGACATCGCCATGAACAATTCGCCGGAGAGGTGCACCGACGTACCATTGCCCGATGACGCCAGGTTCACCTTGCCTGGATTGTCATTCACATAAGCGATGAATTCGGCAACCGTCTTCGCCGGCACCCCAGGCGCGACCGTCATGATGTTCGGCACGCGATTGAACGATGCCACCGGCGCAATGTCATTGACGAATTTGAACTTGAGGTTGGCGTAAAGTGAAGCGTTGATGTAATTGGCCGGATTGATCAAGAGAACCGTGTAACCATCCGGCGCGGCATTGACCGCCGCCTCGGTCCCGATGTTGTTGCCGGCTCCCGGTTTGTTTTCGATCACGAACTGCTGACCCAATCGCTCGGAGAGGCGCTGACCGATCAACCGTGCGATGATGTCGGTGGCTCCGCCAGCCGGATATCCCACGACGAAACGAATGGGGCGGTTCGGATAATCCAGCGCCGAGGCGCTCCGGCCAGACAACACCAACGCCGAAAGGCCCGTTCCAGCCAACCCTAATGCGGCACGCCGTGAAATCATGCGTTGCTCCCTGCTCTTCTTTCCGAATCCGCTTGGCGGTTCGTTATTGTTGAATTGTATTGACGTCTGCCGACGTTGTAACAAACAAAGCGTGCTGCGGCCAGTGCAGTGCGGCCGCATCTTTCCGCGACGAAAGGATAACCCATGTCTGTCAAGGTCCATGCGCTCGATCACATCGTGATCAATGTCTCGGACGTCGCGCGTTCCACCGAATGGTATCGAAACGTCCTCGGCATGGAGGTCAGGGTATTCGACCCCGGCCACGGCAAGCCGATCAGGACGTCGCTGATTTTCGGCAACCAGAAAATCAACGTGCGGCCGCGCGATGCCGACAAGGTGGAATGGTTCACGGCAGACCACGAAGCGCCCGGCAGCGACGATCTCTGCTTTCTCACCGCGGCCACGCCGGAGGCGGTGGTTGCGCATCTCAAGGCGTGCGGCGTCGCGATCGAAGAAGGCCCGGTCGCAAAGCAGGGCGCCCGCGGCACGCTGCGGTCGGTCTATTGCCGCGATCCCGACGGCAGCCTGATCGAGATTTCGTCATATGAGAATAGCACGTCGTAAATGTCCGCGCTGACGTCGTAGCGACGCGGCGAAAACACGCCCGCTAGCCATTTGATCGCTGCACGATCCGATGGCACACTTGCCCCCAAGCAAAAACACGCAGCCACCGTCAGGGCTGCACGGGGGGCGACAAGAACAAGCGAGGGACGGCAAATGCCAGGTTTCAATCCATCTTCCATCCGACGGGTTCGCGGCCTCGCGATCTTTGCAGCCTTGGCGGCCCTGTCGCTGGGATGGATCGGCGCTGCCTCGGCCCAATCGGCCGACACCGTGCTCTTCAACGGCAAGATCCTCACCGTCGACCAGGACTTCTCGGTCCGGGAGGCGCTGGCGATCGCGCACGGCCAAGTGCTGGCGACCGGCACCTCGGCGGCGATGAAAAAACTTGCCGGCGGCAAGGCCGACCTGATCGATCTCGGCGGCCGCACCGTCATCCCCGGCCTGACCGACGGACACATTCACGGCATCCGCGCTGCGCTGACGTTCGGCACCGAAGTGAACTGGATCGGCGTGCCCACGCTCAAGGAAGCGCTGGAGAAGATCCAGCAGGCCACGAAATTGCAAAAGCCAGGCTCCTGGATCGTGGTCGCCGGCGGCTGGACCGAAGAGCAGTTTGCCGAAAGACGGCGGCCGACCGCGACCGAGGTGGCAGCCGTCGCGCCGGACCATCCGGTCTACATCCAGCACCTCTACGACTGGCTGTTGCTGACGCCAAAGGCCATGGAGACGCTCAACATTCACGACGACGCCGACGTTGCGCCCGGCGGCAGGCTTGAACGCGACGGCGACAACAAGCCGACCGGCGTGGTCGTTGCCGAGGGCGGCGCACTCGGCAGGATCTTCGATCGCCTGCCACGCCCGACCCCGGAGCAACAGGCGGACGGCTCCCGGAAATTCTTCACCGAGATGAACAGCCTCGGCATCACCGGCATCGTCGACGGTGGCGGCGTCAGCATGTACCCCGCCAATTATCAGACCATCTTCAGGCTGTGGCATGACAAGCAGCTCACCGTGCGCGTCGCCTATCACCTCTGCGCGCCGAAGCCGGGCAGCGAACTCGCCGACTTGCAGAACCTGACCCAGCTGCTGCCGCAGGGCTTCGGCGACGCCATGCTGCACTTCAACGGCCCCGGCGAGATCCTGGTCTGGGCCGACTGGACCGACGGCGACATCACCCCCGCCGGCAAGGCCAGGCTCGCGGAATTGCTGCGCTGGGCGGCCTCAAAGGCCTACACCATCCAGATACATTGGAATCCCGACCGCACGGTGCACGACCTGCTCGATATCGTCGAAGACATCGAAAAGGACTACCCGGTTCGGGATCTGCGCTGGGCGGTGCTGCATCTGTACGATGCGTCCGAGCAAAGCCTGAAGCGGATGAAATCGCTGGGTCTGGTGTGGGGCGTCCAGGACGGGCTTTATTTCGGCGGCGAGCGGCTGCAGCGCGATGTCGGCGCCGACCCGGCCCTGCAGATGCCGCGGATCGCAACGGCCATGAAGCTCGGCCTGACGGTCGCCGGCGGCACCGACGCGCATCGGGTATCGTCCTACAATCCCTTCGTGGCGCTGCAATGGTACCTCGATGGCACCACGATCGGCGGCACCCGGACCCGTGGACCGGCCGAGGCCCCGAGCCGCCGCCAGGCCCTCGAGATGTACACCCGCAACTCCGCCTTCATGGCGAACGATGACGACAAGCGCGGCACGCTCGAACCCGGCAAGTTCGCCGACCTCGCGGTCTTGTCTGCCGACTACCTGACCGCGCCCGTCAACCAAATCGGGAAGATCCGCTCGGTGCTGACCATGGTCGGCGGCCACGTGGTCTACGCGGCGTCGCCGTTCGCGCACCTGGCGCCTAGCGTCAGCCACTAGATCATGATCCGATTAGACGGAATCGGATCATGATCTCATCTCTTTGTTTGAGCATGATCTTTTCGGAAAACCGGTTTCCACTTTTCCGGATCATGCTCTTAGAGCCTTTTCCGTTCCGATGGAATCGGAACGGAGCTCTAGATTCTTGGTTTGACGCGTTTTCTTTACGTGAACCGGTATCCACTTCGCTGGAAAACGCTTTAGCTTCGACACTGCCGCAATCCAAGCAACTGCTTGGCTGCCTGCGCTCCAGCGCAACGGCCCAAGCGTTCAATAGGTGCCGAGCGCCACCGGACGGAAAGCCTGCAGCAATTGCTGGTCGAGCTTGCCGCCCATCTGTTCCATGGCCGCGAAGGCCTTGGCGTGCGTGAGCGGCAGCCGGTAGGTGCGCTTCTCCACCAGCGCCGCGTGGATGTCCACGATCGTCGTGAGGCGCACGATGTCGCTGATCTGATCGCCGCGCAGGCCGTCCGGATAACCGGTGCCGTCGAGGAATTCGTGGTGGTGCAGGATCACGTCCAGCATTTCCGGCGGGAAGTTGCCCTGGGCCGCAAGCGCGTCATGGCCCAGCCGCGGATGCCTGCGGATTTCAGCGATTTCCTCATCGGTGAGTTTTCCCGGCTTGTCCAGGAGATCGGTGGGGATGAACGCCTTGCCGACATCGTGCAGCAGCGCGGCGCGCGCCAGCCGCCGCTGGTCGTCCTCGCGCATGCCGAGATGCTGCGCGAACGCCACAGCGAAACCGGTGACGAACAGGCAATGGCGGTAGCTGTCGGTATGATGGCAGCCGATGACCGTCAGCCATTCGCGCAACGACGTATGCTTGATGGCCTTCAGGATCTTGTTCTCGGCGTCCACGATATCGCCGAATGTCAGGGGAACGCCGGCCGGAAGCTTCTCGAACATCTTGACCATCACGGTATGCGCGGCGGCGACGCCCGCGTTCAAGGCTTCGCCGCGCGCGGTCGCGTCAAATCCGATGCTGTTCGGGAATGCCGAGCGGATGCGTTGCAGGATGCCGTCGGCATCGAACGGCCGCGCAATGGTATCGGTTGCGCCCAGCGCCCAGGCCTGCATCGTGCCGTGGTGAAGGGCGTCCGCGAGAACGAACAGCCGTGGCAGCGTACGGTAGGCTTCGGTCTGGAGCTTGTTGCGAACCCGCTGCACGCTCTCGGGCGAACGCAGATTGATATCGACCACGACTCCCGAGAAGCGGCCGGCAGGCGCGTCGGGAATGTCTGACGTCGACATGGTGTCGACCTCGCCCACGGCCCGCAGGATGTTCGCCAGTTCGTTGCTCTGATCGCTCCGATCCGACGCCAGCAGCAGCCGGCGTGTGGTCGAAGTCTCTTTTGCTAAGGCTGCCATGGATCCTCTTTGCTGACGGCGACGGCTGACAGCAAAGAATACCTCCGCCCGGGTTCCACAGGACTTAAGAGGCGTGTTGAACGGCGCCCTACCGCGAAACCTGCAAATTTAACGGTTCGCGGCGGGGTTGCGACCGCCTTTATTGCAAGCGACGTTGTTTCCCGCGGGCGCACGACGCAACCTGACCGAAGGGTGCTCACCGACGCGGACGCCGTCTGCGGTCCCGGCATTTCACAACGGCGAATGGCTCGCGCTAGGATAACTCGCCTGCCGCATCCGCCAGGAAATCACCGGACCATCCCAGATGCCAAAGATCGATCGCAACGGGGTCAAGATCCATTACGAGGTGCATGGCAGCGGTCCCGCGCTGATCTTGACCCACGGCTATTCCTCGACGTCGGCGATGTGGCAGGGACAGATCGAGGCGCTGTCGAAAGACCACAAGCTCGTGTTGTGGGATATGCGCGGCCACGGCCAGTCCGACTACCCCGACGATCCCGCGGCCTATAGCGAAGCGCTGACGGTCGCGGACATCGCGGCGCTGCTCGATGCCGTCGGCGCCGAGACGGCCATCGTCGGCGGGCTTTCGCTCGGCGGCTACATGTCGCTGGCATTCCACCGCGCCCATCCGGCGCGCGTCCGCGCACTGCTGATCATCGATACCGGACCGGGCTTCAAGAAGGACGACGCCCGCGACAGCTGGAACAAGCGCGCCCACGATACCGCCGACCGCTTGGAGCGCGACGGCCTTGCCGTCCTGCAATCCGCCAGCCGCGAGCGCTCGACGGTCAGCCATCGCGACGCCTCGGGGCTGGCACACGCCGCCCGCGGCATGCTGGCCCAGCGCGATGCCCGCGTGATCGAGCACCTGCCGGATATCACCGTGCCGGCGCTGGTAGTGGTCGGCGCCGACGACACCCCGTTCCTTGCGGCCTCCGACTACATGGCGGCAAAAATCCCCGGCGCGACCAAGGTGGTGATCCCGGCAGCCGGCCACGCCGTCAACATCGATCAGCCGCGAGTCTTCATCGCGGCGGTGCTGCCGTTCCTCGACGGGCTTCGGCGGGGCGCCGGAACGCAGGCCCGGCCTGGCTGACCGGCAGGCGATTGGAGGCGCAAGCCGGATGTGGCACAATCAAAGCTGGCCGCCGTATCTTCCGCTCGCGAACAATTGTTCGGGACGAGCCCCCGCTACAGATACAACGCGCGACGAAAATACCTTTGAACGCAACTCTCAACCGAATGGATGACCCGTGGGACAAGATATCAAGCTGAAGGCTTCGGATGGTTTTCAATTGGGCGGCTACCGCGCCGACCCGGCGGGCGCGCCGAAGGCGGCGGTCGTGGTGATCCAGGAGATCTTTGGCGTCAACCATCACATCCGCAAGGTCTGTGACCGTTTCGCGGACGCCGGCTATGCCGCGATCGCTCCGTCGATCTTCGATCGCACCGAACCCAACTTCCAGTCCGGTTATTCGCCGGCGGAAATCGAGGTGGCGCGCAAATTCGTCGCCAATCCCGATTGGGCGGCAATGCTGCTCGACACCCAGGCTGCGGTCGACGCGCTCAAGGGTGCCGGTCCGGTCGGCATCATCGGCTTCTGTCTGGGCGGCAGCGTCGCCTATGCGGCAGCGACCAAACTGTCGGGACTATCGGCCGCGATCGGCTATTACGGCGGTGCCGTCGTTAAGTTCGCCGACGACAAGCCGAAGGTGCCGACGCAGCTGCATTTTGGCGAAAAGGACAGCGGCATTCCGCTCACCGACGTTGATACGATCCGCGCCAAGCGGCCCGACATCGAGATCTTCGTCTATCCGGGCGCGCAGCACGGTTTCAGCTGCAACGAACGGCCGAGCTACGACAAGCCAAGCGCCGATCTCGCCTGGACGCGTAGCCTCGACTTCTTTGCCAAGCATCTGAAGAAATAGGCCGCGGGTAAGCCGTTCAGTCATTCCGGGGCGCGCGAAGCGTGAACTCCGATGTGCAGTTGCACATCGGAGAATCTCGAGATTCCGGGTCTGGTCCGGAGCCTGTCATCGGGCGGCGCATCGCGCCGACCCGGTGGGACCATCCCGGAATGACAAAGTACTTCGTCAGAACCAGCGTTCGCTGACGAGCACGGTATCGCCGGGGCCGAGCGGCGTGCCGAGCGGCACCACGATGCGCGTTGGGCCGGCGCCCTCGTTGTGGGTCAGCGTGACGCTGTCGCGTCTGGCGCGCGGCGAGAACCCACCCGCGATCGCCACCGCGCTTTCGACGGTCATATTCGGCACGTACGGATATTGGCCGGGAGCAGCGACTTCCCCCAGGATGAAGAACGGGCGGTAGGATTCGATCTCCACCGCCACCGAGGGGTCGCGGATGAAGCCGTTGCGCAGTTTGGCGGCGATCTCGGATGCCAGGCCGCCCGTGGTTCGGCCGCGCGCCGGTACCGCGCCGATCAGGGGCATGGTGATGGAGCCGCCGGCATCGATGGCGTAGGTGTTGGTGAGACCTTCCTGGCCGTAGACCACGACCCGCAGCTTGTCGCCGGCGTCGAGCCGGTACGCGGCATCATGGATCGCCGGCATAGGTGCCGCTGCATAGGCCGCCGCCGTGTTGGACGAATAGGAAGGCGGACGCGGTCCGGAAAAGGCCGCGCGAAGCGCGCCGATGGCGCCGCCGGGATTCGCACCATTTAAGGGTGCCGCGGCAACACGCTGCGGCGGCGGATTGCTAGGCCCGCCGTAGGCCATGGCGTCGAGATCGCTGCGCGGCTGCGTCGTCGCCACCGGTCCGGAGGCGTGCATGCAGCCGGACAGGCCGAGCGCGGTCATGGCGGCAATGATCGGCAATCGAAACGCGCGCGCAACCCGCACTGGAGCCTTCCCTCACAACGAGACGGCTCAAGTCTTGCACCGGTTATGGTTAAAAAATGGTTTTGGACGAACGATAACAGCGGCCGATGCTGGATACGCAAAGGCTAGAGCGTTTTCCAGCGAAGTGGATACCGGTTCGCGTAAAGAAAACGCGTCAAACCAAGAATCTAGAGCCCCGTTCCGATGCCATCGGAACGGAAAAGGCTCTCGCCCCGATCTGCCCGGCGACAGGAGTCGACGGGCGCCGCATCACCTCGAATAACCGATCAGCGGCTTGCGCGGCCGGAACAGCAGCATCAGCAAAATACCGAGCACGCCGAGCACGGCGAAAACCGGTTGATCCAGCACCACCCGCGCGAAATTGGTCCAGAGCCAAGGCGCATGGCTTTCCACCCAGACCCGAAGCGCCTGCTGGCTGGATTGGTGGATGTCGTTCCAGAATTCGCCGAACCGGGTGAAGCGCAAGGTCTGGTCGGCCACCCAGCGCGCGCCATCATAGACCATGAAGACAAATCCGCCGGCCAGCAGCAAGAGTCCCACAAGTCGGAAAAAGCCGCGGATCATCGGTCACCCTCTTCCTGCCGCGCCCCGGGCGCCGTCAGCCATTAACGGGGGTCACCAGGAAATTCAACCTCGTCAGCAGCTTATCGACGCCCTTCGGCCGAGCCTCCCGGTTCCGGAAGGGGTTGGAAGGCGTTGACGCTGCAATCCGTGCCCTCTATAAGACCGGCACTGGCGGCGGGCGCAATCCTGCCGCCGCATTCTTTGAGCGGCGCCGTCATAGGAGCATTTTTGCTCCGGGAATGGCATTCCTCTGGAATACCCTGAAATACCCCAGCGTCGATCCCGCGGTTGAACGGCCGGCGCGTTCACCCAGCGACCGGTCACCGCCGAAGGAATTTGAGAATATGGCCAACACAACATCTGCCAGGAAAGCGACGCGCAAGATTGCCCGCCGCACCGTCATCAACAAATCGCGCCGCACCCAGATGCGCGGTGCGGTTCGCATCGTCGAAGAAGCGATCGAGAGCGGAGACCGCGATGCCGCGCTGAAGGCGATGGCGCGTGCTGAGCCCGAACTGATGCGCGCCGCGCAGCGCGACATCATTCACAAAAACAGTGCGAGCCGAAAAGTGTCGCGACTCACACATCAGATCGCGAAGCTCGCAAAATAAACTGATTGAAATTTATATCCGTCAAAGCCCGGCAGTGCCGGGCTTTTTCTTTTTGCGCGGCGTTACTCGGGCGATGGTGGCGCGACGATTGTTGCGCGTCCCGTATTTCTACTGAGTGTTACGCTAACTGCCATGACGCAGCACACCTCGCGATGTTGCGCGCAGTAGCATCGATACCGCTGATCGAAATTGATATACGTCAAAGCCCAGCAGTCTGTTCTTTTTCGTTAGATGCGGCGCTGCTCAGGCGGATGACTCCGTACGAAATTGTTGCGCGCTCCGTATTTCTACTGATTGTCACAGCAACGATCACTTTGTCGCACACGTTGCGCGTCGCTTGTGCTGCGGCATCGGTCTTGATCACGCTCGAAAAGCGCAAGCGCGAGGTTTCGAAGTCGATCCGGGTTACCCTGTTTCGATGCGCAAAAAAATGCGCGCTTGCGTAGTCACTTATCGGCATAGCGGGATCAGCTTGTTCGAAAATTCGTCTTCGCCCCGCTCAAACGTAAACAATTTATGAATTTATTTTCGGCAACCGCCGGAAATGTGACGACAGCGAAGCGTTTCGAATCTTCGTACAGATTCAAAACCTTGTCGCTTCGTTTGTAAGCCGACGTTCGATTTTGCGATCGGAAAGTCGATTTCGCGAGCGGGGGCGCGGAATCATTTCCGTTGCGGGAAACAAGCCATGATGTATCTCTTAGAAGGTTCGCGGCGCCCACGGCTCTCCAGATCAGCGCGGTTTGAGAACCAGGGGCGAACGTGCAAATCGGCGGCGGTGTGCGCGTTAGCGACGCTTTCCAAAGCGATCGTTGGGTTGAAACTCATAGCAATATGAGGGCAGCGGTTTTGTGTCGAAGTTTCTCAGGCGGGACATCCTGTCCCGTTCGCTTCAAACAAGAGAGATACGCACAAACCAAATCCAGCGGCGCCGGACGCGAAGCGGGTGGACATCGAAAGTGGACGGGCTGAACACACGGCGAACAACTGAACGATTTCGACTTCGGGCGTTGCCGACGGATTTGTGACACATCTGGGATGACAACTTGCCGTGAGCGATCACGGTGGGACGGGGAGGTTGTATGCTTTACGAAATCATCGCGGCGGACGATCAGATTTCATTCTCCGGCGAAACCGTATCTGGCGCCATCGGTGTCGCCTTGAGTACCTTGGACGCTGCGAGTACGCGGCCTCCTGCGCGAGCTCCTGACAGAATGTCGAGTACGCGCTGACCTCGCGGGACGCTTCTCTTCCACCCCCGACTTGCCAAGCGGCCTCGCGCCGAGCGGCTGGTCTATGGCTGAAGATAAACCCCGCTTGAGGTCCCGCCGCGCGGAAACTTCCGCACGGCGGCTTTCACAACTACAGATTTACTCTTTCAGAAAAGTCGCCAAAAATGTCAAACATGGAACAGGATCGCTGGTCGCGCGTGAAGGGTCGGCTGCGTTCGAGCGTGGGGGAAGACGTTTATACGAGCTGGTTCGCGCGGATGGATCTCGAAAGCGTGCAGCCGGAAAGCGTTCACCTGTCGGTTCCGACACGGTTTCTCAAGAGCTGGATCCAGGCGCACTATGCCGAGCGCGTGCTCTCCTGTTGGCAGGCCGAGATGCCGGAAGTGCACCGGATCGACCTCACCGTGCGCACCGCGATGCGATGCGCGGCGCCTGCCAAAGATGCGCCCGTGCAAGTCGAGACGCGGCGTCCCGAGCGGCACGACGGTCGCCCTGCGCCCGAACTGCGCTCAACCGCGACTGCGCCGGTCTCGGCCAGCCACGACGCACTCGGCGGTTCGCCGCTCGATCCGCGCCTGACATTCGCAAGCTTCGTCGTCGGCCGCTCCAATACGTTGGCCCATGCCGCCGCGCGCCAGGTGGCGGAAGGGCGGCGCGGTGACAGCGTGATGTTCAACCCGCTCTACATCCACGCCGGCGTCGGCCTCGGCAAAACCCATTTGCTGCAGGCGGTGACGTGGGCCGGCAATTCGGGCAGCGAACGCAAGGTGCTTTATCTCACCGCCGAGAAATTCATGTACGGCTTCGTCGCGGCGCTGAAGACCCAGACCGCGCTGGCGTTCAAGGAAGCGTTGCGCGGCATCGACGTGCTGGTCATCGACGACCTGCAATTCCTGCAGGGCAAATCGACGCAGGCCGAATTCTGCCACACGCTGAACGCGCTGATCGACGCCGGACGCCAGGTGGTGATCGCCGCCGACCGTCCGCCTTCCGACCTGGAGAGCCTCGACGACCGTGTGCGCTCGCGGCTCGCCGGAGGCCTGGTGGTCGAGATGGGATCGCTCGGCGAAGAGTTGCGGCTCGGTATCCTCAAATCGCGCGTCGCCGCGGCGCGCACGCATCATGCAAGCTTCGACGTACCTGAGCAGGTGCTGGATTATCTGGCGCGCACCATCACCCATAACGGCCGGGATCTCGAGGGCGCGATCAATCGACTGCTCGCGCACAGCAAGCTCAACGCTCAGCCGGTGACGCTGGAGATGGCCGAGCGCGAGGTGCGCGACCTGATCCGTCCGCAGGAACCCAAGCGCATCAAGATCGAGGATATCCAGCGGGTGGTGGCGCGGCAGTATAACGTTAGCCGCTCCGATCTGTTGTCGTCGCGCCGTACGGCGAATGTGGTTCGCCCGCGCCAGGTCGCGATGTATCTGGCCAAGACGCTGACGCTGCGCTCGCTGCCCGAGATCGGCCGCCGGTTCGGGGGCCGCGATCACACCACGGTGCTGCACGCCGTGCGCAAGATCGAGGGCCTGGTCGCCAAGGACGTCTCGCTCTCCGAAGAGGTCGAATCGCTCAAGCGCCAATTGCAGGAGTGAACTGCCGGTTCGGCAATGCCCGCTTGCGGGTCGTCCAGGCGCCCGCCGGGACGATCCGCCGAGGCTTGAACGGCCGCAAAACGTGGGGAACGGCCTAACGGCTCTCTTGCGCTTGCGCGCTATCCGCGTCACCTTGGGGACCCCCCGGGGTCGATCAAGTCCAGCTTTGGTCGGGCTTTTCGGGTTTCAAACGCCGGTGCGCCCTTTGGCTGCCCGGCTTTTCCATCACCGGATCAGGCGGGTATTGCTATGAAGGTTACCGTCGAACGCGCGCAACTCCTGAAATCGCTGGGACACGTCCATCGTGTGGTCGAGCGCCGCAACACCATCCCGATCCTCGGCAACGTGCTGGTTCGCGCCCAGAGCTCTCAGCTGTCGCTGAAGGCGACAGACCTCGACCTTGAGGTGACGGAAACGCTGGCGGCGGATGCCGCCACCGGCGGCTCCACCACTGTGCCGGCGCACATGTTTTACGACATCGTGCGCAAGCTGCCCGACGGCGCGCAGATCGTGCTGGAAGGCGACGGCGATCGCTCGGTGATGGCGATCCGCGCCGGCCGGTCGCGCTTTACACTGCAGACCCTGCCAGAAAACGATTTTCCGGATCTTGCCGCCGGTGACATGGTGCATTCGTTCACGCTCGCGGCCGCCGACGTGAAGCGGCTGATCGACCGCACGCAGTTTGCGATCTCGACCGAGGAAACCCGTTACTATCTCAACGGCATTTACCTGCATGCCGCGGGCGACGCCAAGAACGCCACCTTGCGCGCGGTCGCGACCGACGGACACCGCCTCGCCCAGATCGATCTGCCACTGCCGGCCGGCGCGTCCGGCATGCCCGGCGTCATCGTGCCGCGCAAGACCGTCGGCGAAGTGCAGCGCCTGATTCAGGACAATGAGGCCGAGGTGCGGATCGAGCTGTCGCTGGGCAAGATCCGCTTCACCATCGGCAATGTGGTGCTGACCTCGAAACTGATCGACGGCACGTTTCCGGACTATGGCCGCGTGATCCCGCAGAACAACGACAAGGAACTGATCGTCGACAAGAAGGATTTCGAGGCCGCGGTCGACCGCGTCTCGACGATCTCGAGCGAGCGTGGCCGCGCGGTGAAACTGGCGCTGTCGGCCGGCAAGCTGGTGCTGTCGGTGACCAACCCGGATTCCGGCAGCGCCACCGAGGAGCTTGAAGTCGAATACGCTTCCGATGCGCTCGATATCGGATTCAACTCGCGTTATCTGTTGGACATTGCGGCTCAAATCGAGGGCGAGGTCGCGGTGCTGCGCCTGGCTGATCCCGGCTCGCCGACGCTGGTGCAGGACCGGGATTCCAAGGGCGCGCTCTACGTGCTGATGCCGATGCGGGTGTAGCAATCGTCATTGACCGGGCTTGCCCCTTGGCAGAGGTGCCGTCAGAACAAATTGACTTATTGGGTGTACATCCCGCAAGCAATCCCGGCGATGCACAGCCATCTGTCAGTGTGACCAACAGATCGGTGAGGCGCGTCTGACGAACGTGGAGAATGTGCGTGCGAGCCGAGCGCTTCAAATTTCGCCAACCGGTACGTCATCAAGACGCTGGTATCGTTTTTGAGCAGCGCATCGTCACTGAAACGACAGTCGCAACCGCGCGTCCAAGCGCGAGAAGAACGCAAACATTGGTCGCTGAGTGGAAAATCGACGTTCTGGATCATCGCGATACAACGGCCCGCAGCGTGCGGAGGACATCTCGCATACGAAGAGCCATTAGTCCGCTGACCCGCGCGGACTTCGTTGGACCCTCGCCGGGTCAGAGCCCGGCAAAGACAGCCCTTCGTCATGACCCCATCCCGTATCCATCGCCTGACGCTGACGCACTTCCGCAACTATCGCGCGGCGAGCCTGCAGACGCTCCGCGACATGGTGGTGCTGGTGGGCCCAAACGGCGCCGGCAAGACCAACTGCATCGAGGCGATCTCATTTTTGTCGCCGGGACGCGGCTTGCGCCGCGCCACCCTTGACGACGTCGCCGACATCCAGGGCGACGGCTCATGGGCCGTCTCCGCCGAGGTTGAGGGGGCGCTGGGGCTCGCCACGCTCGGCACCGGCCTCGATGCGCCCGGCAACGAGGCGGCCGCCGCCAGCCGGCGCTGCCGGATCGACCGCGAGCCGGTTGGCTCGGCCACCGCGTTCGGTGACCATCTGCGCATGGTCTGGCTGACACCGTCGATGGACGGGCTGTTCATGGGCGCAGCATCGGAGCGGCGGCGATTCTTCGATCGGCTGGTGCTGGCAATCGACAGCGAGCATTCGGCCCGGGTTTCGGCGCTCGACCGCTCCTTGCGATCGCGCAACCGCCTGCTCGAGGTGCGCAATTTCGACGACCATTGGTGCGACGCGATCGAACGGGAGACCGCCGAACTCGCCGTCGCCGTCGCCGCGATGCGCGGCCAGACCCTGGTCAGGCTCTCGGCGATGCTACGCGCACGCGGCGCCGACTCCGCGTTTCCTTCCGCCGACATCATGCTCGACGGCTGGATGGAAAATGCACTGATGCAGGAGCCGGCCACATCCGTGGAGGATCGCTATCGCGAGATCCTGCGCCAGGGACGCGCGCGCGACGCCGCGGCGGGCGCACGCTCGACGGCCCGCACCTCACCGACCTGCAGGTGATCTACGCGCCGAAGAACATGCCGGCGCGCGACGCCTCCACCGGCGAGCAAAAGGCGCTGCTGATCGGGCTGGTGCTGGCGCACGCGAAGCCTGGTCGCGGAAATGACCGGCATCACGCCGCTCTTGCTGCTCGACGAGGTGGTCGCGCATCTCGACCCCGGCCGGCGCACCGCGCTGTTCGGCGAACTGGCGAAGCTCGGCGCCCAGGTCTGGATGACCGGCGCCGATCCCGCGGCCTTCGCCGATATCGGCGCCACAGGCGAGACCTTCGAGGTCGATTCCGGCAACATCACGCGACGGGCTGGAGCGGGATAGCTTTCGCTATCAGCGCGATTTGCCGGGTTCGGCCACCGCCTGCTCGCCGAGCACCCGGTCGATGATGGAGCGAACCAGAAATTCCGATCCCTTTTCGGTCAGATGGACCTGATCGCTCGCCGCGATGTCCGCGGCCGTGTCGCCGATGCGCGTCAAACAGCCGTCCGCGTTGCACAGGGTGTCCCACACCGAAATATAATCCGCGCCGAGCGGGGCGAGCTTCGCGCGGATGCTTGCCCCCGACACGTCCGGCTCGGCGCGATTGGAGCGCTCCGGGATCAGGCGATGATACAGCATGAAATGGCGCATCACCTCGTTCGGTAGCCCGCGCTTCCACCACGGCACCGCGCCCAAAACAACCACGCGGGCGCCGGTTTCTTGTTTCAGCGCAGCGACCGTTGCGGCGACGCCATCGAAATACCGCTCCCAATCCCAGGTGCCTTCCAGCAGCACGATGTCGGGCTTGATGTTGCGGGCAAGCGACAAGACCTTGTCATTCATCGCACGGCAGTTTGGTGCACCGGCAATGTCGACGTTCAGCACCGGCAGGCACGAACTGGAGGTCAGTTGCGCGATGCCGAAGCCGCGGGTTTGCTGCGCCTGGCGCAGGCCGGGCATCAGCGAGGCCGCGGTCGAATCCCCCCAGACCAGGATCAGGGGCCGCCGATCGCGATCGACGCAGCTATCGGCAAACGAAGTTTCGTGGCTGAGATCGAGCAGGCAGCTGTGGACACGCCACTGCGCCGACTGCTCCGGCACATCGGCCATCGCGCGGATCTCCGGCGGCAGCCGGAAATCCAATCCGCGTCCTTCGATAGATCACGCCGCCGGCCACTGCGATCAGCACCATCGCCGAACAGAGCCCGGCGATCTTGAACTCGCTCGCCCGGCCAGAGCGAACCGGCAATTCGATAAACCGATAGGTCAGCCAGGCCAATGCGACGCTGAGCCCGACGATCAGGCCGCGCTCCAGCAGCGTCAGCGGCGCGAATTTGATGATCGCGAAAAACACCAATAGCGGCCAGTGCCAGAGATAGAGCGGATAACTGATCAGGCCGATCCAGACCAGCGGCGGACTGGACAGCAGCTGTCGACAACCCCACGCCTTGGGCGCCGACAACAACAGCGCGGCGCCCGCGACCGGCAACGCGGCCCACCAACCCGGAAAGGCCCGATGCGGATCGAGAATGACGGCCGCCGCCGCAATCGACAAAATCCCGGCCGAGGCGCGCAGATTGCTTGCAGCTCCGGCATGGCTGAGCCGGCTCCAACCGAAGGCCAGCGCGCCCCCGGCCAGCAGTTCCCAGGCGCGCGTGAAGGGCAAATAGAAGGTCGCCACCGGGTCCGAGCCGATCAGCGCCACATTGAGCGCAAACGACGCTAGACCCAACGCCGCGGCCACCGCCCACATGCCAAAGCGCAGCCGCGCGACCAGCATCAGGACCAACGGCCAGAACAGATAGAACTGTTCCTCGATGCCCAGTGACCACAAATGCAGCAGCGGCTTCTTGCCGGACTCGATATCGAAATAACCGGACTGCAGCAGCAGCGCGATATTGGAGAAGAATGCCGCGCTGGCAGAAGCGTCGGCGCTGAGCTGGGCATAGGCCGCCGGCAGCATCCACAGCCAGCCCAGCACCAGCGTCACGGCCAACACGACGATCAGGGCCGGAAAAATCCGCCGAATGCGCCGGCCATAGAAACCCGCCAGGCTGAAGCGCCCCTGCTCCAATTCGCGCGCGATGATCCCGGTGATCAGAAAGCCGGAAATCACGAAGAAAATATCGACGCCGATGAAGCCGCCCGGCAGCGCATCCGGGAAGGCATGGAAAACCACCACCAGCATGACCGCGATGGCGCGCAGGCCGTCGATATCAGGCCGGTACTGATTTGAAGGCAAAAACGACATCAGCCGATCCGGAACCCCCAACCGCGTTACGTGCGTCAGCTGCCAGGCATAAGCGCGACGCAAGTTACTCCGCCGGCGAAGGTGCTGACGGCTGCAGTGCCCATCTCTAGCAGGTCTCGCCGTGCCATTCGCCGCCAAATTCGGCCAAACATTTCGCAAAAAAATCCGGGTTCGAGATGCCAAAAACGGGCGTCCGAATCGGGCTTTTTCAACGCCGCCGAAACGGCTTTCAGCCGCCTTGAAAAACCATTAAAAAATCCCACTTAATCAATAGCTTATTGATGGATGCTTTGCGCTATGCGCATGGCCTCTTTCATGGCATAAACAAGCTAATCAGCGCCTGGTCTTGCGCCGCTGATTCGGGACATCCTCGAAGGCCTCACATGACAGAACCTGCCCGGCAAACGATCGCCGATACTGAGCATTCCATTCCCATCGAATACGGCGCGGAATCGATCCGGGTTTTGAAAGGCCTCGATGCGGTCCGCAAGCGGCCGGGCATGTATATCGGCGACACCGATGACGGCAGCGGCCTGCATCACATGGTCTACGAGGTCGTCGACAACTCCATCGACGAGGCACTCGCCGGCTATGCGACCTCCGTGGAAGTTGTGCTCAACGCCAACGGCTCGGTCACCGTGCGCGATGACGGCCGCGGCGTTCCCGTCGACATCCACAAGGGTGAAGGCATTTCCGCTGCCGAGGTCATCATGACCCAACTGCACGCCGGCGGAAAATTCGACCAGAATTCCTACAAGGTATCCGGCGGCCTGCACGGCGTCGGCGTGTCCGTCGTCAATGCGCTGTCGAGCTCGCTGCAACTGCGGGTATGGCGTGACGGCAAGGAACATTTCATCGAGTTCGCGCATGGCGACGCGGTGGCGCCGCTCAAGGTGGTCGGCGACGCCCATGGCAAGCGCGGCACCGAGGTGACGTTCCTCGCCTCCACCGAGACTTTCACCAATGTCGAGTACGACTTCGCCACCCTGGAACATCGGCTGCGGGAGCTGGCGTTCCTGAATTCCGGCGTCAACATCTCGCTGTCCGACATGCGCCACGCGGTCGAGAAGCGCGAGGAGATGCGCTACAGCGGCGGCGTCGAGGAGTTCGTGAAATATCTCGACCGCAACAAGAAGGCGATGGTGCCCTCGCCCATCATGATCGCGGCCGACATGAACGGCATCGCGGTTGAGGCAGCGCTGTGGTGGAACGACAGCTACCACGAGAATGTGCTGTGCTTCACCAACAACATCCCGCAGCGGGACGGCGGCACCCATCTGGCCGGCTTTCGCGGCGCGCTGACGCGCCAGGTCAACGGCTATGCCGACGCCATCGCCAAGCGGGAAAAGATCGCGCTGACCGGCGACGATTGCCGCGAGGGCCTGACCGCGGTGCTTTCGGTGAAGGTGCCCGACCCGAAATTTTCCTCGCAGACCAAGGACAAGCTAGTTTCCTCGGAAGTCCGCCCGGTGGTCGAGAACGTCATCAACGAGGCGTTGTTGGCGTGGTTTGAAGAACATCCCGCGGAAGCCAAGGCCATCGTCGGCAAGGTGGTGGAAGCTGCTTCCGCCCGCGAGGCGGCGCGCAAGGCGCGCGAACTGACGCGACGCAAGGGCGCGCTCGACATGAACTCGCTGCCCGGCAAGCTTGCGGATTGCCAGGAGAAGGACCCCGGCAAATCCGAACTGTTCATCGTCGAGGGCGATTCCGCCGGCGGCAGCGCCAAGCAGGGCCGCAATCGCGAATTCCAGGCGGTACTGCCGTTGCGCGGCAAGATCCTCAATGTCGAACGCGCGCGCTTCGACAAGATGCTGAGTTCCGAGCAGATCGGCACGCTGATCACCGCGCTCGGCACCGGCATCGGCCGCGACGATTTCGATCTCTCCAAGCTACGCTATCACAAGATCATCCTGATGACCGACGCCGACGTCGACGGCGCGCACATCCGCACCTTGCTGCTGACGTTCTTCTTCCGCCAGATGCCGTCGTTGATCGAGGGCGGTTTCCTCTATATCGCGCAGCCGCCGCTCTACAAGGTGAACCGCGGCAAGTCCGAGCAATACCTCAAGGACGAGCGCGCGCTGGAAGATTACCTGATCGAGACCGGCCTCGACGATTGCGTCTTCAAGCCGGCATCCGGCGAAGACCGCACCGGCCGCGATCTGCAGGCGCTGGTGGAGGACGCCCGGGTCATCCGCAGCACGTTGCACAACCTGCACAGCCGCTATAACCGCGCGGTGGTCGAGCAGGCAGCGATCGCCGGCGTGCTGAATCCGAAAGTCACCGCCGATCCCGCCACCGCCGACGCCGCCGCGAGCTATATCGCGCGACGGCTTGACGCGCTGGCCGATGAGGTCGAGCGCGGCTGGATCGGTCGCTTCGTCGAAGGCCAGGGTTTCTCGTTCGAGCGCACCGTGCGTGGCGTCAAGGATGTCGCTATCATCGATGACGCGCTGCTCGGCTCCGCCGACGCGCGCAAGATCGACGATTACGCCGGAAAACTACAGGAAGCCTATCCGAAGCCGGGACTGTTGCGCCGCAAGGACGTCGAAACCCCGATCCATGGTCCGGTCAGCCTGTTCGAGGCGGTTACCGACGCCGGTCGCAAGGGCGTGACGCTGCAGCGCTACAAAGGCCTCGGCGAAATGAACCCGGACCAGCTCTGGGAAACCACGCTCGACACCAACGAACGCTCGCTGCTGCAGGTCAAGATCAAGGAGGTCGACGAGGCCGACGACATCTTTACCAAGCTGATGGGCGATGTGGTCGAGCCGCGCCGCGAGTTCATCCAGGACAATTCGCTGAGCGCGAACGTCGACGTGTGAGGCAGGTCCGTCAGTGTTGGGAACGCACAACCCTGACGCTGGAGGCCGCTACACGGACTGGATCAACGCACAGCCTTGACTTGAGAAGTCGCCATTTCTGGCTTCGGTGCGAACTCCGGGGACGAGACAGCGTCAGGCGGGCCTCCTCGCGCGACGCGCTCGCCAACTGGCCGCTCGTCAGGGCCGAGGTGTTGCGGTTGCTGCAATATCGATGGGGCCATCGAGTGATGGTTTGTGACGTCGACCCCTTCGATGGTCGACAGCCTCGGCACAACGAAATCTGTAAACGCCCGGACTGCCGGGCGCATGAACCTAACGGAGGGATACGCCCAGAACATCTCCTTAGATTTCACCTCAAACTCTGGAAGTATCCGCACCAGCCGGCCGCTGGCCAAGTCATCCGACACAAGAAGTTGCTGGACTGGACCTGCCGCGTGACCACCGAGAAGGGTACTGGTGATCACCAGCGCGTTGTTTGTTCGCAGCACGGCCCTGACGGGCGTCTCGATCGTTTCGCCGCCCCGCAACAGCATTAAGGTATCACGCGGCGAAAGCACGGCGGCGGTCGTGATGACGTCGATCTCATCCAATCGCTTGATCGAGTCGATCGGGCCGACCCTCCTCAGAAAATCAGGTGACGCGACCAGTATCCGGCGGATCATGCCGAGGCGCCGGATGATGATATCCTGCCCCTCCGGACAACCATACTTCACGCCGATGTCGAAATTCTCATAGACGAGATCGACAGCCCGATCTTCGAGGACGAGGTCGACGCTGACACGTGGAAACTTCTCCCTAAATGCCAGGACGATCCCGTTCATGTGCTTTACGCCGATGCAGGTCGGGGCGTGAACCCGCAACAGACCCTCGATTTCTCCCATATCCCGGCGGACGCCCTCGAGGGCAGCGTCGATCGTAATCAGCGCTGAACGGCTCGCCTGATACAGGCTTTGTCCAAAAGCCGTCGGTCTCACAATGCGAGACGACCGCTCGACCAACCGTGCGCCGATATGGCTCTCCAGGTTCCGCAAATGCTTGGTAATCGCCGGTTGCGACACACCGAGATCCCGCGCGGCGGCTGTGACAGAGCCACGCTCGACCGTGCGGATAAACGCGCGTAGCGCTGCTGTGAGGTCCATCTATTTTCCTCTCATCCACATGTAACATGCTTGTCCCCTGCCCCTGTCGCCGCCGGCAGGCAGAAACATTTTGGCTAACTACACGGTTGCGTGAACATCACGTCGGTTCCGGTGAGTTCCCAATTCTGGGGATACCGCCATGGAGCTTCATCGCTGCAGCCCCTCGCCGATTGCCTGCCGAGCAATTGCGCACGCTAGGGCAGCGAAAATACGATCAGGCGGCCCGTGATTCACCGAAAGGTTTCGGAACCTTCCGCGATTGGCCGCCGCGGCCTAGCCACCAAGCTCCAGCTGTCAATTGCCAACCATCATAACAAGGGGTTATCGCCCATATTCCAGTCCAACGATGGACATGTCCGCCCAACGAGCCGAATTGAGCTTGGAGAACTTTAGATCGCCTCCCGGAGCGGACAGACCAATGGGCTCTACCATCACCGAAAAGATTCTGGCCCGTGCGTCGGGCTTGGCGGCAGTTCGGGCCGGCGACGAGATCACCGTAAAGCCGGACTTCGTTCTGGTGTACGACTTTCCCGGCTACACGGATTCCTACTTCAAGCAAATGAAAGAGGAATTCGGCATCGAAAAAGTCGCCGAGCCAGAGCGTTTCGGCGTCTTCATCGATCATATGCTGGCACCAGCGACGCCGCAGGAAGAAGCGTTTCACATCGGGACAAGAGGATGGTGCGACGACAACGGAGTCGCGTTGTTCGAAGGTCGCGGCATTGGCCACCAAGTGTCCGCGGAAGTCGGATTCGCCGTTCCCGGCGCGCTCATTGTGCATTTCGATCCGCACGTCGCACAGCTCGGCACGTTCGGCGCGCTGGGGTTAGGCATCCACCGCAACATGCTCGAAGCGTTCGTTCGCGAGCGAATATCTCTCAAAGTGCCCGGATCAGTACGGATCAATCTGAACGGCAGTCTTTCGCCCGGCGTAATGGCGCGAGACCTGTTTCATTATCTGGTCGGGAAACTCGGGCCCAGTTCGTGCCGCTTTCAGGTGATGGAGCTTGGCGGGCCGGGACTGGCGAGCCTTTCCACTGAGGGCCTGCAGACGATCACCGGCCTGTCCATGTTCACCGGCGCCATCAGCGCGATCGTCAATCCCGACGAGGAGCGGCTTGCCTACGCGCTGCCGCGTGCGCGCAAGACGCTCAAGCCAGTCTGGAGTGATGAGGACGCGAACTACTTTGCCGTCCATGAGATCGATCTCGCAAGGGTCGAGCCGTCCGTCGTGATTCCGCCGAGCCCAGCCAATACGCGCCTGCTGCGGGATTTTATCGGCCTAGAAGTTCAGAGCGGCTATCTCGGTTCGTGTGCTTCCGGCCGCCTGGAAGACCTCAGAGCGGCAGCCCGCGTGTTATCCGGACGGCACATTCCGCCAGGCTTCTCTCTCAATATCATTCCGACCAGCCATGCCATCATGGTGGCAGCTGCCAAGGAGGGACTGATTTCAGCCCTGGTTGAATCAGGCGCCTCTGTCGCGTCATCTAGTTGCGACTACTGCTACGGCAGGATCGCGACGATGGGCGCAGGCCAACGCGCGGTCTCCACGGGAACACTCAACGTGCCCGGTCGAATGGGCAGCCCGGAGTCGGAAATCTACCTATGTAGCGCAGCGACGGTTGCCGCCTCGGCCCTCGAAGGCCGGATCGCCGACCCTCGCCCCTACTTTTGAGGCTGTGCCATGGTCCTACGCAACCTTCGAGGCCGCGCAGCCTTTGTTTTCACGGATCAGAACTTCGACGTCGATCAGATCGTCGGCGTGAAAAACATCCGACTGCAGGACGAGCAGGAGTTGGCTCGCATCGCGATGCAGGCCTATGACCCCGAGTTCAGCCGGGTCGTGCGGCGCGGCGATCTCCTCATCGGGGGAGCGAACTTCGGATACGGCCATCCGCACTACCCGCCTATGATCGCGATGCGAAAGCTGGGTATCGCCGGCGTCATCGCTGAATCTTTTTACCCGGGCTATTGGTGGGGCGAAATAGCAGAAGGGTTCCCCCAGATCAGTTGCGACGGAATTCTCAGCCTCGTCGAACGCTGGAATGATCTTGAGGTGGACTGGCAGAATTCCCGCGTCATCAATCACAGCGACAGCCGCTCTCTGCCATTCGAACCGCTCAGCCAAGTTGACCAACGGATCCTTGAGGCCGGAGGACTGATCCCTTTCCTGAAAAGCGCGCACGGCGGGAAGGACGGCGAAGCGGCATGATCATATCCGACACAAGCGCTGACGCGAGCCGACGGCGTCCCGAAGTGCTGGCCCATGCTGCCATCGTGACCAGTCGTATAAAGGAAACCTATTGATGACATCGGCCGATCGTATTCCCTCGCTCATGAGCGTGCTCGATCCTGCGCGATGCATCATGCTCCCAGGCGCCTATGATGCGCTGAGTGCCATGTTGGTGCAGGAGGCAGGTTTCGAGGCCGTCTACGTCGGCAGCTACGCTACGGCCGCTTCAAGCTTTGGATTGCCTGATGTCGGCGCGTTGACGATGAACGATCTTGTTCATCATGCGCGCGCCGTCGCCAGCGCCGTCCGGCTCCCGGTCATCGCTGACGCGGAGGGCGGATTCTTCGAACCGGCCAACATCTGGCGCACCGTCCACGCCTTCGAGGATGCGGGAGTCACCGCGATTCATATCGAGGACCACGCCGGCGGCAAACACACCAACCTGCCACAGAAGCTCATTCCTCTGGATCTCATGCTCCAACGTCTGCGCGCTGCGTTGAATGCACGGCGGCGACCCAATTTTTCGATCATCGCCCGCACCGACGCGATTTGGGCGACGCAGGATGTCCAGGAGGCCAAGCGGCGCCTCACAGCATTCTCGGAAATCGGGATTGAGTACCTTTTCGCAAACGGTGCTGATCCGGGCCTTCTTCGGCAGTTTCGGAGCGAGATTCCCGGCCGTTACATCACGATAAATCTGGAGACCGTCCGCGACAGGAGCGATTGGGACGGCGCAGCCGACCTCGTGATCGACTACGGGTTCTGTCTACAAGCCGCGACGAAGGCATTGCACTCAGCGCTGACGCAGTTTCGCGCGACGCCCAAGGCGGACCTGACGGACCCGCTGCTCGAGTCTCCCCAACGATTCGAAGAAAGGCTTGGCTACCAGACCTTCACTGAGCGCGCGATTACGTATTCGACTTCCTCGACTAGCTCAAGTTCTGCAGGAGCTTCCCGGGTTCAACCCGTGTCGCCCTCCAAACGAGGATAGCAAAATGATCGACCTTCACTACTGGACCACCCCGAATGGGCATAAGATCACGATTGCCCTCGAAGAGCTGGGACTGCCCTATCAGATCGTCCCGATCAACATCTCGAAGGGCGAGCAGTTCAAGCCAGAGTTTCTCCGGATCGCCCCCAACAACCGCATCCCCGCAATCGTCGACCACGCCCCGGTGGAAGGCGGCCCACCGATCTCGATCTTCGAGTCCGGTGCCATCCTCGAATATCTGGCCGACAAAACCGGAAAGCTGTTGCCGTCGGGCACACGCCCTCGCTTCGAGGTACTGCAGTGGCTGCACTGGCAGATGGCTGGCCTCGGCCCCATGGCCGGGCAAAACCATCATTTCGCGAAATATGCGCCAGAGCGCATTCCCTATGCGACCGAGCGCTACATCAATGAGACTGGGCGGCTCTATGGCGTGCTGGACCGCCGCTTGGCTGACCGCGACTATATCGCCGGAGAGTTCTCGATCGCTGACATCGCCTGCTATCCCTGGATCCGGTCCCATGAGCGGCAAAGCCAGAAGCTGGAGGACTTTCCCAGTATCGCCCGCTGGTACGCCGCTCTATCCGACCGACCGGCGGTGGTCAGCGCCTATGATATCGCCGCAAAAATCAACACCGTGCCCACAGTAACCGAAGAGTCTCGACGCCACCTCTTCGGCCACTCGGCCGCAACTGTCCAGGGACGTGTGTGACCGTGGCCGACGCCCTGACCCTTTACGAGCTGGCGGGCGCCGACCCTGCGCTGCGCTTTAGCCCGCATTGCTGGAAGACCCGCATGGCCCTGGCCCATAAAGAGTTGAAGGCTGATCTGGTGCCTTGGCGTTTCATTGAAAAGGAGGCCATCGCCTTTTCCGGCCAGGAGCGCGTACCGGTGCTGGTACATAACGGCGAGGCGGTATCGGATTCCTGGCGCATTGCCGTTCATCTCGAGGAGCGGTTCCCGGATCGTCCGTCGCTCTTCGGCGGCGAAGGTGCGGTGCCACCGATCCGCTTTATCAATCACTGGTCCGACACTGTGCTGCTGCCGGCCGTTGGCCGAGGGATGGTGCTCGACATTCATGATCGAGTGCACGATACCGATCGCCATTATTACCGGACCTCGCGGGAACAGGCACTGGGCTCGACACTGGAGCACGTGGTGGCTGACCGCCCGGCGAACCTCGCAGCCGTCCGCCAGGCCCTGCAGCCGCTACGGCAGGCGCTGGCAAAGCACGCTTTCCTTGCCGGGTCGGCGCCGGCCTATGCCGATTACTGCGTGTTCGGCGTCCTGATGTTTGCGCGCTGCATCGGCTCGACCGAACTGCTGGAGCACGATGACCCGGTCTTCGCGTGGCGCGATCGGCTGCTCGACGCTTTCGGTGGTATGGCGCGTTCTGCACCGACGGTTCACAGCTGGTCGTGAGCGGCTAAGGTCCCGAAGTATCGACGATGTGTTGCACGTATCGCTGCAAGAGCCTGCCGATCCGCTAACACCAAAAATGCCGGACGGCGCAGGAACACGGATGAGTAACGCCTGTTAGCAGCAAAGCAGTCTGCAGAACAGGAGGTGCTCATGAAAGTTCGCGACGCAATGAGTTTGGACGTTCAGCTCTGCACGCCGGATGACACGCTGAAAGACGCCGCTGAAGCCATGGCGGCGTTCGGCGTTGGCTTGCTTCCAGTGACTGACAATGAACGTCTCGTCGGCATGATTTCCGACCGCGATATTGCGATCCGGGGCGTTGGCATGGGCCGAGGGCCGGATTCCCGGGTGGGCGATGTCATGACTGCGGAAGTCAAGTATTGCTACGATGACCAGGAGCTCGACGAAATTACCGCGAACATGGGCGACATCCAGGTCAGGCGTCTGCCGGTGCTTAGCCGTGACAAGCGGCTCGTCGGTATCATCGCGCTCGGCGATATCGCGCAAGCAGAGGCGGGCAATGGCACTGCAGAGGCGCTCAGCCGCATATCACGACCGGGCGGGCAGCACGGTCAATTATAATTCGCACTTGTTCTGCGCGGTCCAATCTGGCGCCATCTCGCTTACGATCGAAACCCGGCCGCAAGACGGTCTTTCTCTTCTTGTGATTAGCGCCCGTTAGGCCTCGGTCATGCCCGCCGTTTCGATTTCTTCCTTCTCTTCGCGACTTTGCTAGCAGAGTTTTTCGTTCCCGCAGCCTTTCGCGCGGTCGATGATTTGGTTTGTTTTGCGGATCTACTCGAAGAGGCGGTCTTCCTGGTCTTCCTCGCCGATTTCTTTGCGGCCTTCTTAGCCTTCTTTACCGATTTCTTTGCGGCCTTCTTGGCCGTGCGTTTCTGCACCTTCGCAGACTTGGTGACCTTCTTCGCAGCTTTCTTGACCGATGTGGGAATGCGGCGCTTCATCCGATTAGCGACCGACTTCACCGCCGCTTCCGCAAATCGACCGGCCGCTAGAGCAGCGACATCGGTCAACTGATCGACGACCGGCTTCTTCTCCGCGGAAGCCGCTTCGCCTTGACCACTCGCCGGTTGGGTATCGGCCTTTTCTGTATCCATGGCTATTCGCTCCGCCGTTATAATCGGATCTGACATTAATCGTTCCAACCGGCGTCCAGCGCAGCGTTGGCGGCTTGATTTCGATTTAAGCCCGCCGTCGATGACGCTAGGCAACAAACCAGCGCGCGAGACCGAAGATCGCAATGCCGGCTACGACCAACATCGATACTGCGCCAACGGCACAGCGGTTGAGACGGCGGCGTGAAAGGTTTCGGCTCATGGGCTCGGCCCTTTCCGTTACTCCGATACGCTCCTTTAGCTAATTTTTAGCAGCGTCGATGGTTCCGAGCGATTGGGCGGCGTGACCTGGCTTGAGGTCCTAATCACAGATCGCGCGAGCAAAACCTATTTCATCTTCCCGTCGACGGGCTGCTCCGGAGAACCGAGACCGGAACCCGGGCTGCCAATCGGCAGTCCATTGGCCGAGTGCCCCACGCCGACGCCCGGCGCACCGACGGCCCCAGGTTGCGCAATGGTGTTAGTTCCGCTCACCGCGGCTTTCTGTTGGTCGGCAACGGTGTTCGCAGCCTTGGATTGAGGGCTGTTGGGATCGTTCTGCGTCCCCTGAGAATTGTTCGCGTTTGCAGGGCCCGAGGTAGCCCCCGTTCCGGCCGCGCCGGTGGTGCCCGCGCTGGCAGAACCTGTTCCCGCTCCCCCCGCCGCTGCGCCGCCGCCCGCACCTTGGGCGATTGCAGGCAAGGAAGTCCCGGTGATGGAAGCAATCAGAACGACGACAAATTTACACGACTGCATGCTCATTACTCCCGGATGCAATACGACTGGGACAAAGCAAACGAGAGAGAACCGTTCCGTCCCCCATCGTCCTTCCCGCGCCTCCTTTCGATCGGTGCGGACCCGGGACCTTCGGTTCAGAACAGCACATAGAGTAGCCGTCTTCGCGTCGTCCTCTCCTCAGCCAAAGTCGGATGATGTATAAAGGACTCAATTCCTCCGCGCCCGCCAACAACCCTATTGTGGTGGTCTGATGCGTACGCTGATCCCCGGCACTCTTACGATACTGTCAGCCTATCCCGATCCGCCCTTCGACGTCTTGAAGGATGGCATCGCGACGGGATTCGACGTTGAACTCATGCGCGCGGTGTGCGGGCGCCTTTCCCTCGAACTGCGGCCGCTTTGCTATGAGGGCGAGAATTTCAATGACATCTTCACGGGGCTGGCGCAGGGGACGTGCGACGCGGTGATATCGGGGACCACGATCACGCCGGAACGTGCTGCGATTGCGCGATTCTCGCGGCCATATTTGCAATTCAACCAGGGTATCGCGGTCAATCAGCGACTAACACCCCATGTCAAGTCGACCGCCGACCTGCGCGGCTTGACCGCCGGCATCCAGAAAGGGAATACGTCAGATGCCGTCGCGCGGCGTCTGCTGGCGCAGGGCGAAATCGCTGCGATCCGCTATTATCCCTATCATGGCATCGGCACAGCGCTTGATGACCTCCAGGCGGGGCGCATCGGCCTCGTGATCAAGCTCTTTCCTGTGATTTCCTGGCTCACGCGCGAGCGGCCCGCGCTTGCGGTTGCGATGCAGGTCCCAACTCATGAGCGGCTCGGGATCGCCTACGCACCCCAACGCGCCGACCTCTGCGATGCCGTCGATGCCGCCATTGAGGCGTTGCGCGAGAGCGGCGAGTTCGCAAAGCTGCAGGCCGCCTGGCCGGGCACCGGCGCGACCGCGTAGCGGGGGATGCGATGCGAATCTGTTCGTGGGCAATGAATAGAGGTCCCGACGCCCAAAAGCGCCGGGACTGTGGTCGGTCTAACGGCCGCCGGGCTGCTTGCCCGAGAGATTGTCGGTGCCTGGACCGACATTGCCCTGACTCGAAGGGTTGGCAGCCGTGCCCTTGCCCGGCTTCATAGCGCTTGATCCCGTGGTCTGGCCCTTGTGAATGTTCTTCGTCGTACCCGGTGTCGCGCCGGGTCCGACGTTCCCCGAACTGGACGCGCCCGGCGCCGGCTGCATTTGGGCGAACGCGCTGCCGGACGACAATGCCAATGCGCAAGCCGATGCGATCAAGATCTTCTTCATGCAGGAACTCCTGTTTTGCATTTTCAGCAAACGCTCAACCCGCAACAATTGGAAGCGTTCCTGCGAAGCACGATCTTCCACCACCAGTCAGCGAACATACTGCGCGGCGCAAAACAAAATAGGCGGAATCGTGGTCTCAATCGTGCGCCTGCGTGTCGGCGCCACTGCTCTGCCAAACTCGCAACGCGAGTTTGGCGGGCTAATGGCCTCCGACCGTCTTTCCAGATGCGAGAGATTGAGCCATCTCCAGGTGCTGCCGCAACGTGGGCAGCGTCTTTTCCGCCCACGCCTTTAATTTCGGGTCATCGCCACCCTTGGCATAGCGTTCGAACAGCGACACCGCGTCCTTGTGGCCGCTCAGTTGGTCGCTGTCGTAGCGCGAACTGAAGTCGGCGCCATCGAGCGATTTCAGCTTATCGAGCTTGCTCTGATGTGAGCTATCCAGCGCGGTCGGCAATTCCGCTTTTAGATCGCCGCCCGCAACCATCGCCTTCAATTCCTCCGAAGTCTTCTGATGATCCTTGATCATGGTTGCCGCAAACGGCTTCTCGGAGGTGTTGCCGCGCTCTTGTGCCAGTTGACTTGACTGGATTTCGAACATGTCACTGACCGCAGCCTCCTTCACGAAGTCCACCGTAGTTGGGGTGATGCCCAAGGCAGAATTCACTCCGCTCTTTTCCCCGACCGATTGAGCCAAGGTCGGCGTCGCGAGCAGGACGAGCGCAAGGCCCGAAGCCAGGTATTTCATGGTCAATCCTCATTTTGTTTCATGCAGGCACCGGAAATCAATGAACGACATTTTCAATCGTTCCTCAGGTTTCATGCCAAAAAGCTGACAAAGGGTTGGTGGTTAGCGCCATCCCACGTCCGACGCAGCGGGCGGGCGCGCTTAACGGAGCTTACGCCCTGCCTTTGGTCCGCCGATACCGCTGCAGCAGCCGTTCGCCCTTGGCCGCGATCCGTCGCGCCGCCGCGACCGTCCGGGGGACCGGCTCGCCCCAGGCGTGAGCCGAAAGCGCGTGCCGCGTCGGCCGCCCTTTGTTGTCGACCAGCGGCGGCAGCTCCTTGCGGCCATAGAACCGCACCGCCCAACTGCCTTTTCGCCGCATGTCCTGCGGGGTCATGTCGGAAAGCTTCTTCGTAACGCCAGGTTTGAGTTGCGAGCCCTCTTTGCGAGCAAATGCCTTTCGCCCGGCGGCGGTCAAGCCGCCTCGCGGATCTTGCTCGCGCGCCCTGCTCGCTCGCGAGGATTTGGCCGTACGTTGGGGAGATGATTTTCGGCGCGAGGTTTTTCTCGCGACTGTTTTGGCAGCAGCCTTGCTGCTGCGCTTCTTCGCCGCGTCTTCCTCTTCGTCTTCTTTTTCGCCGTTGATGCCATGCGCATGTTATCCACGAGGTTGGGATAGGGACGACCGGCCCGACGCGCGCGCCTTCGCCGCCGATTTTTTCGCGGGCGACAAATGGCTGGATTTCTGGCCCGCGCGCCGGCGCGGATTGGGACGTTTCCAGGGAGCGCGAGCTTTTGTTGCCATCCCAATCAACGCCGGAATGCAGCAACGGTTTCCGACTTAGTTTGTCGGCACGGCGTGTCTTAGGCGGCTCTTCGCTTACGCGTTTTCGCGGCCTTCTTCGCTGACCGGGACCGTTCCGCAGCCGGGCGCTGCGCTGCGGGCCGCCCGCCCAGTTTGCCGCCCTTTCGGGATGGAGCGTGGTCCTCTTTAGTGCCTCGCCCCGATCCGCTTTTCTTTCCGCCGTGGGTTTCCTTGTTCACCGCGCCCAAGCGCGGCGTTCGGCCTCGTTCTCTGAGACCCCGCGTTTTTCGTAACCCTCCTCGATATGCTCAGCCATCCGCTTCTGTTTGTCGGTGTAACTCGACTTGTCTCCTCTGGGCATAATTAATCCCTTTCGGTTTAGATCGCGAGGCGCCGACACCTGTATGGGATGCCGAAATTTCTGCGGGCGTTCCGATATAATCCCGAGTGCGGGATAGCGGTTCCTAAGTTAATCTCGAATAAGAGGTAGCAGCCTCGCCTGCGGCTTCTCACTAGGAGCGAGGCGGGACCGGTTGTGTGCTTTGCATCATTGCGCCTCGCACAAACAGAGCGTTCGGTACGGAATTTTGCACCCTGCGTCCGGAATCGGACTGGAACCGCGCGGGCCGCGTTACGTTTATTATGGCTTGTAATCCAGGGAGCGCGTCATGTTTCGTATGCGATCTCGTCCGCGGTCGCTTCAGGCCTGCCTGATTAAAGAATTGGAGACCATCAGGCGAAGGGCAAAAGATGCACCACCAGGACCGGAGCAAGACGCCGTGCTGAAAAAGATGCACCAACTCGATGTGGCCTGCCGCTTTGACCAATGGCTGACGTCACCAGAGCTCCAAACTCGGAAATGATCATTTCGAAATGGAGGTGGGTCCGATGGCACGGCAAACAAAAACCGCATCCCAGCTTGAACAAATGATCCTGGCCAGGGTCCAGGACGAGATGATCTGTCCAGGAGATTTGCAAGTCAAGGTCTTAAGAGTGGACGGCAAGTGGGACGCATTCCCTGAGTTCATTGGAAAGGCAAAATATCCGGATTGCCTGGCGCGCGTGGTACTGATCGCAACAGAACTTCGGGCGCACTATGACCTTGCGGAGTAATCCAGCGAGTCTGGTTTGCCTTTCACCATGATTCTATGCCGACTGGCATAGACGCCTGCACCCGGGCTTTACGACCTGATGACAACTCCGGCGCGTGTGACCTAGTTCGGCCAATCCCCCGGCCTCGGCTGCCTTTCGGCAACACTTCAGTCCTGTTTGATGAAGACTTCACTGACAGAAGCGATCGAGACGGGATGCGCATCCGTCATCGCCTGGCTTTCCGCGAGATGAACGTAACGATCGGCCATTCTTATCAGGCGGTCATGTATCGTGTGATCGGATTCCTGCTCCGCCTGTTTGCGAAGGACTTCGGCGCGCCTGATGAGGTCGGATCGATCGGTCATACCGCTCTCCTAATTCTGTCACCTGCCAAGCAATGCAAGAACCGGGCAATCGTTCCACTCGGCCCGGCTTACGGCGCCATTGATCGCGATGGGTAGAATGATCAACGGCTACGCTTGCGGCCAACCTACTGCTTCGGGTCGCCCGGCGGATCGTTCCCCCGGTCCTTGCGGCTCACGTGCTGGGCGCGCGCCTTGTCGGCGGGTTGCTCCTGCCCTTGCTTGTCGCGAACGATTCCCTGTTGGGCGGACGCACCGGGCTCAGGCTTCGGCATGCCGGCCTGCCCCCCGTGCTTGCCGCCCACATCCTGTCGACCCTCGAGATCGTTCTCTTTCGGCATCGCGCGCACTCCCGTCAGATTGAAGTAACGGGATGCAACCCGAATTCGTTCCACGCCGATCAATCTCGGCTAGCGACTAGCCCAGGGCATGGCCCTCCTAACCACATGATTAGTTTTAGGTGTCGCATCATGGTTTAGAAGCTGAAGAACGCGATAATCGGGAAATGCGCTTCACGCGATTTGGCCTCGACTTCGGGACTGGTTCTGGCGCGTATCTCGTGATGACGCGCGCAACCGTTACGTCGCGACGCGCCATCACGTCCAAGGCTACCGCGCTTAGTGATTACATCGCGACGTTCCTGATCGTACCGGCCTATTAGAGGCCGTGCCGCGCCAGGAACGATTTAATCAGCGGGTTCACCGCCGCCGGATTGGTCGTGTTGACGGAGTGACCGCCTTCCGCCACCACAAGCTCCGCATTGGGAATAGACACCTGCATGGCTTTGGCCTTGGCCAGCGGGATGGCGGCATCGGCATCGCCATGGATGATCAGCGTCGGCACTCGGATGGCGGATACCTTATCGCCGATATCGTCGCGGTGAGCGAGAGGCTCGAACGCGGCCCGCAGGTTCGGAGCCGACATCGCGCGCCATTTCTCCTTCCAGGCGGCGGCTTCTGGGTATCCCGGCCCGAAAAGGATGTGCTCAATCGTCGTCGCGATCTGATCCGATAGGTTGTTCGCGAGCCATGCATCAAGCAATTGCCTGTAGCCCTGGAGCGTTGCAGGATCATCCGTTCCTGTCTGTGTGGAGATCAGGATCAGCGCCCGCACCCGTTCCGGATGTGTCAGCGCGCATCGCATTCCCAGGAAGCCGCCCTGCGACACGCCGGCCAAAACGGCGCTATCGATGCCGAGGAACGCAAGAAGTCCGGCGACGTCATCGGCGGAGTCGTAATAGGAGAACGGATCGAGCTTTTCACCGGCGGTTTTGCCGTGCCCGCGCTCGTCCCAGGTGATGCAGCGGTACCCGTCACGCAACGCGGCAACCTGGGGTGCGAACGAAGTGCCGTCGAGCAAAAGACCGTGCGAGAAGACGATCGCCGGACCTGTTCCGCCGGTGTCCTCGTAATAGAGGCGCTGACCGTTTACCTGAGCATAAGGCATTCTGTTCCCTGTCTAAATCAATCGATCTATCCGCTGGCGTGCTCACGCGCGATCCCTAAGGCGGCGCTTGCACGGGCTGCAACTGTCGAACGTTACGGCTAACCGGGACTGGAAACAGCCCGGAGCGGCAGTTCCGCCAAAGTTCGCAGTCTCTGTACAGATCGACCCTGTTCACAAAAGCGCTATCAAGGTCCGCGCAATGGGTCCGCCCCTGGCAGCTTGCCTCTGCGCCGCCACAGGTTCCGATGACTGACGACATCATGGCTGATCTTGAAACTATCAGGTGGTAATGCGTGCTGTTCTAGAACGACGCTTGGTGTCTGTCTGCGCGGTATCGCGTCTGTTACTCTTCGTGGCCAGACGATCTCCGCTCCCCTCCGCCTAGGTTGCGATAGATCGAGATTCAGCCGTGCTACGCAAACAGTTCAATGGGGGCCCACCTCGCGCATCATATTGCGCGAGTGTCGACTGCGTGCTGCTGATGACGATCGATCGCCACGTCTTCTGGAAAGCCGGATACGTGCGGGTCGTTCGACCGCAACAAAAAGGCAGTCGCGCTCACGGCGCACAGCGCCGGCACCATACAACAAAGATATACGCGCTCGATCGTGAGTGCGCTGGCTACCAAAGCGCCGACAGCGAGCGGACCGGCTACTTGGCCCATCCGCCCGACAGCCACGACCCAGCCGACCCCTGTCGCACGCATCATGCTGGGATAGATTAGGACGGCGACGCCCAAGAGCCCGGAGGTGGCGGCGCCGAGAAAGAAGCCCGATAGCGCCGCGGCGAGCGCAAGCAGCGACATCGATGCGGCGGCATACCCCATTGAACCGACCGCGAATGCACCGGCCGTGGACAGGAGTGGCAGGATGACATTAGGTGCGAAGCGATCGACGAGACGTCCGCCGACCATTGTGCCTGCGACGGCTCCGAGATTGATCAACCCAACGACCAGCGCCGCTTGCGCGCCACCGAGTCCGATTTTTTGCAGCAAGGCAGGTGTCCAAAGCACCAGCACGATCAATATCGCGAAATTCATAAAGCTCCCGATCCACAGCAGGATCGTCGATGCCGCGCGTCCGTCGAAAAACAGGAGCTGAAGAGGAAATCCATTAAGCGGCTCCTCCGTTGCTACATAAACCGCCTCGACCGAAGGTGCTGGGAGACCCATGGCGCGGACCACCGCCCCAACTGCGCGCTGTCCGTCGGGGCGTCGTAGCAGAAACTGCAGCGATTCCGGCAACGCGCCGATCGCCAGGGCTGCCAGGATCAGCGGAACGCTTCCTCCGATGTAAAAGAGGACTGGCCAGCCGAACAAGGGAAGCAGATGCGCGCTCGCAGCCGCGCCGATCACGCCGCCGAGTGGAAAGCCTGCCCAGAGCAAGCCGGTTAGCAGGCCGCGGATGCGGCGCGGGGCATACTCCGAGGAAAGCGCCAACAGATTGGGAATCGCTCCGCCGAGGCCCAGCCCGGCGAGGAAACGACACGGCAATAACCAAAGAAGATTTGGCGCCAGGGGCGTCAGCAACGAAAACAGTGAGAATGTCGCAACCGCGCCGACGAGCGTCCAGCGCCGCCCAAGGCGATCAGCGGCCGGGCCGAAGGTGAGCGCTCCCAGCATCGCGCCGAACAGGCTTGCGGAGAAAATCTGGCCGAAAGCTTTAATCGGGATGGAGAGCGACGATGACATCGCCGGCGCGGCGAAGCCGATTGCCTGCGTGTCGAAACCGTCCATCAAGACGATCAGAAAGCAGACCCCGACGATGCGTATCCGATATGCAAGTGGAATTCGGTCAATGACAGACGCGATAGTAATTTGAGTCGGTATCACAATGTTTCATTCTCTCGAGCGCTGTTTGCATTACGCCAAGCAAACCGAAATCATAAAGCTAGCGCGATGGAGAGATCACGCCCCCCTGGCAGGGGAGATACGCTCCATTTTCTTGCCGGTAAGATCGTGCTGGCTCGAAATGTCATTTTCATTTCCGACCGGCGGAGATTGGCTACAGCCGTAGTGAGCATCGAGGGTGGGTCCCAAGGACAACGTATGCAGCGATCAGGCAAGTTCGATCGGCATCATTGATCGCGAATGCTGTTGCGATCGTTCGCGAGATGGCGCTGCCACGGCGACCAATCGAGGGAGCGCCTGGCCGACTCGATACCGGACACGAGGCGATTGCGCGGGAATTATACTTAAATAATAAGATTAAGATAACGTGGGATGGCGCATCGAAGAAAAGCCAGCTGCGCTATTCGCGCGGCCTCGCGATGTTCATCGTCCGATGGAGGTAGCAACAACGCCTGTGAGGCCGCATCAAACTCCGTTCACATCGACTGCAGCGCGGCCTTGACCTTGTCGCGCTTGAACGGCACCGACCGAAGCCGCACGCCGGTCGCATCGAAGATCGCGTTCGAAATGGCCGACGGAATGACCGCCGCGGTGGGCTCGCCCGCGCCCCACGGCTTTTCCGTTGGCCGGTCGATCAGTTCGATCACGATCTCAGGCACCTCGGGGAAGGTCAGGATCGGATAGCTCGCCCAATCAAGAACTCGTCACCATGCTGCGATCGTAGGTGACTTGCTCCTTCAAGGTGCGGCTGACCGTCTGGATCACGTTACCCTCGATCTGAGCCCTGACGCCGTTCGGATTGATGATCTGCCCGCAATCGTGAACGACGTAAAACTTCGTAACGCGGATATCGCCGGTCGAGCGATTGACCTCGACCTCCGCGACGGCGCCGATATAGGTGCGAACCAGCTCGTATTTGACGTAGCTGACGCCACGGCCTCGTGCGATGTTGCCGCTGATATCCTTTTGCGGCGACGGACGCGGATCCCATTTCGCCAGTTTGGCCACGCGATCCAGCACTTCCAGGCCCCGCTTGTCGGCGGGATCGGTATGCTTGACGCGGAACTCGAGCGGGTCGGCATTGGTGGCAGCGGCAATTTCGTCGATGAAACATTCGTTCGCGAAGGTGTTCTGCATCCGCCCCGGAGTCCTGATCCAGGCCGGACGCAGCGGCGTCGTTTCCAGCCGGTGGCAGACAGTCTTGATGTTCGGAAATTTATAGCCGATCGCGGAATCGCCGATGATGCCGCCGGGCGACAACACGTGATCCGCCGGCTTGTCTGCTAACGTCGCGGCCACGAGGTCGACCATGCCCGCGGCGCCCTGCGGGATGAAGAACTCGGACTCCCACGCCATGACGTTGCCGGACGCATCGAGATTGGCGCGCAGGTCGATCAAGGTCGGCGGTCCCTTGGGATCCCAGCCATGCTCGTCGGCGCGCGACCACTGCACGCGCACCGGCTTGCCGACCGCCTTTGCCAGTATCGCGGAATCGGCGGCGGCATCTTCGTGACCGTTGCGGCCGTAACAGCCCGAGCCGTCGACATAGATGCAGCGCACGTCGTCGAGCGGCATTGAAAACATCTGGGCCAGCTGCTTGCGCAGATTGTGGGTGGCCTGCGACGCCGACCAGGAAATCAGCTTGCCGTCCTTGAATTCGGTGATCGCACAGGACGGGCCGATCGAGCCATGGGTGTGGATCGCGAAATCATAGGTGGCTTTGAGCTTCCTGCCGTCGGCCGCCATGGCCGTCGTCGTATCGCCGATATTGCTGGTGACGTCGTCCTTAACGATCTTGGTCGTCCGAACATGTTCCCAGATCTTGTTCTGGTCGGGCAGGGTTTCGGACTTCGACCATGTGGCCTTGATCTCCCGCGCGGCGCGGACCGCCGACCATTCGCTCTGGGCCACGACGCCGAGGAAATCACCGTCGCGCACCACTTTGACGAAGCCGGGAATATTCATGACCGACGACTCGTCGACGCTCGCGAGCTTGGCTCCGATCGCCGGTGGGCGCACGGTGCGGCCGTGCAGCATGCCGGGAACGCGGAAGTCCTGCATGTAGGTGAATTGCCCGGTCAGCTTGCCGGGAATATCGAGCCGCGCGATCGGCTTGCCGACAACCTTGTAGTGGGCGGGGTCTTTCACCGGCGCCGCGGGGTCGACGCTCAGGGCGAATTGCTTGCCGCCGATCAGTTCGCCGTAGGTCACGGCGTTGCCGCCTGACTTGGCGCTAATCCGGCCGTCGATAACGACGAGATCTGGTTTCGCCGCGCTGAGGTGCGTGGCGGCCTCATCCAGCAGCGCGCTTCGCGCCGTCGCCGCGGCCTGGCGGATTTGCACGCCTCCGATCTGGATCGACTGGCTGCCATAGGTCGCGCCCTGGTCGGGCGTCAGCGCGGTATCGCCCTGAACGACATTGATGCTGGCCATGGCAACATCAAGCTCATCGGCGACAATTTGGGCGAGACCGGTACGAACGCCGGTTCCGAGTTCGACCTTGCCGGCATAGAGCGTCACCCTGCCGTCCTTATCGATGGCGAGGAACGAATCGACCTGATCGAGCGCAACGCTTTTCGCCGCAGGAAGCTCCTGGGCGATCGCGGCGACCCGCGAGCCGGCCAATGAAAAGGCCACGACCAGCGCCCCGGTCTGCTTGAGCAGATCGCGGCGAGATTGGATGAAGGGAGCGTTCATGACTATCTCTCCTTAAGCGGTGGCCGCCCGCTTGATGGCGCGCATGATGGCTGCGTGCGTGCCGCAACGGCAAAGGTTGGGTCGCATGTGCTTGCGGATCTCGTCGTCGGTCGGGTGGGCATTGGTCTTCAACAGCGCCTGCGCCCGCATCACCATGCCGGAAATGCAGTAACCGCATTGGGCGGCCTGCTCATCGATAAAAGCCTGCTGCAGCTTGTTCGGCCGTCCGTCCTCAAGCAGGCCTTCAAGGGTCGTGACCGCGCGGTCGCCGACGGCAGCGATCGGTAGAAGACAGGAAAAGGTCGCGCGCCCGTCGATGTGAACCGTGCAGGCGCCGCATTGTCCGAGGCCGCAGCCGAATTTCGGACCGTGCAATTCGAGTTCGTTTCGCAAGACATAAAGCAGCGGGGTCGAGGGATCGGCGTCGATCTCATGCGACTTGCCATTGACCTCCAGAGCGATCGTCATGGCTCAACTCCTTCCTGTCTTGCCTCTGAGATTTGCTGTTGCACGTCGGTCCATTGCGGCTGGTCCGTGTATCGCGCCCGCACATATTCGGCGACCGAGGCGATTTGTTGGTCGGTCAGAATGCCATCGAAGGCCGGCATGTAGGCCCCGGGGTTTCCGGATTGCGGACGAATGCCCTGCAGCATGACGCGAACCGCATTTGCCGAGCCCGACTGTCGCACCGCTGAACTCAGCGAGAGAGATATCGCCTTTGACGGACCGACGTCGTGGCGGTCATTATGACAATTGGCGCAGGCCCCGCTGTAGATCGCCACGACCTCAGGCGAGGCGCTTGCAACTTCGTTGCCGTGGGGCGGCGCCACCGTGCCGTTGATATTTCCGGATGCGGAGAGAGAGGCGATGTAGACTGCGATCGCCCGCACATCTTGCGCCGATGCCCGCCCGAGATTGCTGGTGACGTCCGCCATCGGGCCAGCCGCCGCGCCGTGCAAGCGATGCCAGCCGGTGGATAGATATTCCGCCAGCTGGTCGACTGTCCATTTGTGCGCTGCCATCGATTCGGCATTCAAAGGCGGCGCATCCCAACCTTCGGCAGTGCCGCCGGCATAAATGCGGTTGGCCTGTTCTGCACCCAGGGCATTGCGCGGGGTGTGACAGCTGCCGCAGTGGCCGAGGCCTTCGACCAGATAACGGCCGCGATTCCACGCCTCGCCTTTGCTGTCATCCGGCTGAAGCGGCGCCTCGCGGAAAAACAACAATTTCCAGCCCGCCACGATCGGGCGGATATTAAAGGGAAAGGCGAGCGCATTCGCCGGAACGGCGTTGCGAACCGGCGCCTGACTCATCACGAACGCGTAAAGCGCGCGGATGTCCTCGCTCGTCGCCTTGGTGAAGTGATCGTAGGGAAAGGCCGGATAAAGCTGGCGGCCCTGGCGGTCGACGCCCTCCCGCATCGCGCGGGCGAAAGCGGCTTCGGACCAGGTTCCGATGCCCGTCTCTTCCTCAGGCGAGATGTTGCTCGCAAAAATTGTCCCGAAGGGCGTCGGGATCGAGCGCCCACCGGCATAGGCCTTTCCGGCGTTCGAGACGTGGCAATCGTTGCAGTTGCCGATCGCGGCCAGTGAGGCGCCATGCCGGATGACCCGCCTGTCTTGCGTGGACTCCTGACTAGCGGAAATCGGCGCGATCTCGGGCCGCCAAACCCAGGCGATCCCGCCCAGGATCACGATAACGATCGCGGCCAGAATTCCGAGCAGGAATCCGCGTAAACGCATGTTGCCTCTCCAGGCTGTCCTCGTGCCGCGCTTACGGCTTCAAGATAGCGACCAACTGGTCGCAAAGTTCCATCGGGATGATCTCACGGGCCAGCTGAGGCGACCTTCGCAATCGAAGGACGCCGACACTCGACACTTACGAGAAAACCGGCGTCAGAAACTTTTCCATCAGCTTGAGCACAGGCAACGTGCAGAGGCATAACTGGTTTTGCGCGCGCGTTAAAGTCGATCGACTTCAAACTTCCGTTGGTCCGCGATCATTCGTGACGCAGCCCTAGCCGCCTCGCTGCGCCGCCAAAATCGGTGGCGCCGTCGCTGAGCGGCAGGAAGCCGGGCATCGCAACAGCGATGCCGCTTTCGGTTTGGATGGTTCAAGACTTAACCGTTAGACACGACTCTGTCCGTGCTCATGGTTGAGCGAGGGAAACGTCGGCTGCGCGATCGAAGAACGGTGCTCTGCCCCGCATCCAAGTTTTCCAGACGCGTAAGCAATACCAAAGGTCGACTATGCCAATGTGTCGTGCGGTGATGATCGTCTAGATTTGTAGTTGAATTGCGTGCATCGCATGCAGGAATGCCATGTTGCAAATTTAGTATGGCAGACCAACTCGATGCAAAATTCGCCAAAGGCACGTCAAGCGAAGCTTGGGCCGGTTTCGGTTTTCAGCATGCCGTGATAAGCGCCGTCGTTGCCGCGACGCTCGCGGGTAGCCGACTGATTCGGCATCGCGCAGCGGCGTCACCATTCCAGGATCTCGTCGAATTCCGACTTCATGTATAGAGAGAGCCGCCATGGATCACAAACTGGACACCATGCAAGTGCCCCCCATCCAATACATCGTCGAGGGCGGCCACCGCCTGACCGGCACCATCGCGCCATCCGGCAACAAGAATGCCGCATTGCCGATCATGGCCGCAGCGTTGCTGACCGAACACCCGGTCACGCTGGAGAATGTGCCGCGGATTCGCGATACCGAAACGCTGGTGGAACTGATTCGCTCGGTCGGCGCGTCCGCCGAATGGCGACATCGCAACACGCTCGTGATCCATGCCAAGGAGGTTCGCGCCGCCGATCTCGATCCAGTGCTGTGCGCGCGGATACGCGCCTCGATCCTGCTGGCGGGGCCGTTGCTGGCCCGCTGCGGCGAGGTCGCGCTGCCGCCGCCCGGCGGGGACGTGATCGGGCGACGGCGTCTCGATACGCATTTTCTGGCGTTCGAGCAGCTCGGCGCCACCGTCACCGCGACGCACCGGCTTGAATTCCGCGCCGCGCGCCTCAAGGGCGCGGACGTTTTCCTCGACGAGCCCAGCGTGACGGCCACGGAGAACGCGCTGATGGCCGCGGTGGCTGCGCGCGGCACCAGCCATCTGCGCAACGTCGCATCCGAGCCGCATGTGCAGGACCTCGCGCATTTCCTGGTGGCGCTCGGAGCCCGTATCGAGGGCATCGGCACCAACACCATGGTCGTGCACGGGCCCGCGACGCTGGGCGCGGCCAATTATGCGATCGGTCCCGATCACATCGAGGTCGGCTCACTGATCGGGCTCGCCGCCGTGACGCGTTCGCCGCTGCGCATCGAGCGCGCCGGCGTCGAGCATCTGCGCTCCATCCGGATGGGCTTTGAGCGGCTCGGCATTGTCTGCGGGATCGAAGGCGACGACCTGATCGTGCCCTCCGGCCAGGCCATGAAGATCAAGGACGATTTCGGCGGCCACGTCCCGAAACTCGAGGACCAGCCATGGCCGGCATTCCCGGCCGACCTGATGTCGATCGCGATCGTCACCGCGACCCAATGCGACGGCGTGATCCTGATGTTCGAGAAGATGTTCGAGTCCCGGATGTTCTTCGTCGACAAGCTGATCTCGATGGGTGCCCGCATCGTGTTGTGCGACCCGCACCGCGCCATCGTAGCTGGATCGAGCCGGCTGCGGGGCGCGTTGATGTCGTCCCCCGACATTCGCGCCGGCATGGCGATGCTGCTGGCCGCGGTCTGCGCCGAGGGCGTCAGCACCATCAACAACGCCGACCAGATCGAGCGCGGTTATGAACGCATCGACGAGCGACTCAATGCGCTGGGTGCCAGGATCACCCGCGTTCCCGCGCGAACGCCGGACGGCGAATAGGGCGTAACCTTTGCGCAAACGCGCTTGCGTTTGCGTTTGCGTTTGCCGCGGGAAAAGCCGGCGTCCACTTTTTGCGGATTATGCGCCGCGCTGCGATTTCACTGTTACCTTTTCTACCAATGAGGGTGTTAGGCTTCCCTCATGACAGCCCTCGATAAAATCAAGCCGCCACCGGCACCACGCGAGGCCACGACCACTCCCCGCAATCATTTCGCGCGTGAGCTGAACGAAACGCTCAAGCTCGCGGCACCGATGGCGCTGACGCAGCTCGGGCAGATCGCGATGATGGCGACCGATCTCGCTTTCATCGGGCGGCTCGGCAACGATGCCGTGGCGGCCGCCGCGCTGGCGGGCACCGTGTATTTCGTCAGCTTCACCATCGGAATGGGACTGGTGTCGGCGGTAGCGCCGCTCGCCGCGCAAGCCTTCGGCGCGCACAGGCCTCGGCTGGTGCGGCGCGCGCTTCGCACCGGGATGTGGGCCGCGCTGTTGATTTCCGTACCGATCATGCTGCTCTCGTTGTATGGCGATCGGATCCTGTTGGCGCTGGGCCAGGCGCCCGACGTTGCACAGCTCGCGCAACACTATCTTTTCGGTCTGGTGTGGGGCGTGACGCCAGCGCTGTGGTTTCTGGCGATCCGCGGCTTCATGGGCGCGGTGAACCGGCCAGAGCCGGCGCTATGGATCACGCTGGTTGCGATTCCGGCCAATGCGCTTCTGGCCTATCTGCTGATCTACGGCGAATGGGGGCTGCCTCAATTGGGGTTGCTCGGCGCCGGCCTCGCCACCACGATCGTCAATTTCGGCACGTTCCTGGCGGGCCTCTGGTTTGCCAGATATCGCCGGCCGTTTCGACAATATCACGTTCTCGGGCATTTCTGGCGGTTCGACGCGCGCTTGATGCGCCAGCTCGTGGTCATCGGCGCGCCGATCTCGATCGCATTCATGCTGGAATACGGGCTGTTCTCCGCCGCAGCATTGCTGATGGGCCTGATCAGCACCACCGCGCTGGCCGCCCATCAGGTGGCGCTGCAGGTAACGGCCATCCTGTTCATGGTGCCGTTCGGCATCGGCATGGCGGCCACCGTGCGGGTCGGACAAGCCTTCGGCCGCAAGGATGCAAGCGCGGTCAAGCGCGCCGGCCTGGTCGCGACGATGCTTGGAATAGGGCTGGTTGCCGCCCTGACGCTGGCCGTGGTCCTGGGTCGGTTTGCCATCGCGCGGCTTTTCTTCGGCTCGGCGGAGAACACCGATGCCGCCGTCGAACTCACCACGATCCTGCTGCTGGTCGGCGCCACGTTCTTTATCGCCGACGGCGTCCAGACCATTGCAGCCGGAGCGCTCCGCGGCATGAACGATACAAGGGTGCCACTGCTGTTTGCCGTCATCAGCTATTGGCTGATCGGCTTTACCGCGGCTTGCGTGCTCGGCTTCCACACCTCACTCGGCGCCGTCGGCATCTGGACCGGCCTGTCCTGCGGCACCGCCGTTTATGCCACGCTTCTCGTCTCGCGCTTCCGCCGGCTCTCGCGCGGGCTGCAACAGCAATGAAGATTCGCGAGGTCGCCCCCGGCATTGACGTCGCCGCGCTGCTGGCCGGCGCACAATTCATCGACGCCTTCGCGATTGATGTTGCGGACCGCGCGCTCGACGCCCGCAAGGCGGCGCAGGCCATGACGGCGCGCGCGCCGCGATGGATAGGCGCCTTGATGAGCTTGCGCAATCTCCTGGTGACACCGTTCGGCCTGAAAACATCCGGTCGGAGCGAGACAATCCCAAGAGAAACGATCGGAATATTTCCGGTCCTGAGCGAGACCCCAAACCGCCTCGTCACCGGTTTCAACGACAAGCATCTGGATTTCCGCCTCGTGGTGGACGTAGCATCGTTTGGCTCCGGCCAGCAGGTCACCGCAACGACGCTGGTCAAGACGCATAAGCGGCTCGGCCGTGTCTATCTGGCGCTCATTCTGCCGTTTCATCGCCTGATCGTGCCCGCCATGCTGCGGCGGATCGCCAAGACCGGATCGAGTTCCTGATCCGGTGCATGGAAAGCAAGGGTCTGACCCGCCGCAACGCAGGTTGACGCCGCAGGCCGGCGGCCGTACCTAAATTTCAACCCCAATTCAAAGAGGCAACGCCGAGATAACCGCCATGGCCGATGAAACCGCAAGGCTTGCTGCTTACGTCGCTGACCTGAAATTCGCTGACATCCCGCCGGAAGTGCTGGAGCGCGCCAAGGCCTTGACGCTCGATTTCCTCGGCAGCGCGATCCGCGCCCGCCGGGACGCCGAATCCACCCCGTCACTGCTCGGGATGCTTGAAGCGCTGGCGCTGGATGGCAAGGGACAGTCAACCGTGTTCGGCGACAGCAAGACATGGACGCCCGCGGTAGCGGCGCTGCTCAACGGCGCGCTCGGCCATTCCCTCGATTTCGACGACACCCATGCGGATTCCTCGCTGCATGCGAGCGCCCCGGTGGTTCCGGCGGCCTTCGCGGTCGGCGAACTGGTCGGCGCATCGGGCCGCGACGTGCTGACCGCGATCGTGGCGGGCTATGAAGTCTGCTGCCGGCTCGGCAACGCGCTCGACCCCACCTCGCATTACGCGCGCGGCTTTCACCCGACCGCGACCGCGGGAACCTATGGCGCAGCGGCCGCGGCGGCCAAGCTGTTCGGACTGACGAAAGATCAGATCATCGCGGCGTTCGGCGTCTCCGGCAGCCAGGCCGCCGGCTCGTTGCAATTCCTCGCCAACGGCGCCTGGAACAAGCGCTACCAGGTCGGCGCCGCCGCCATGAACGGGGTCATCGCCGCGACGCTGGCGCGCAATGAATTCGTCGGCTCGACCGAATCGGTCGAGGGCAAGCACGGCCTGCTGGTCGGCTACAGCGACAACGCGCATCCCGACAAGGCCGTGGCCGGGCTCGGCAAGACCTACGAGACCATGAAGATCGGCGTGAAACCCTATCCGGCTTGCCGCTACACCCACGCCGCGCTGGATGCGCTGATTGCGATGCGGCGGGAACACAATCTTACCCCGGATCAGATCAAGCGCGTCGAGATCGGCCTGCACCGCAATGGCATCACGCTAACCGGCGACGCCGCCACCAAGCGGCACCCGACCTCGATCGTCGGCGGACAGTTCTCGATGTTCTTCACCGGCGCCGTCGCGCTCGATCAGGGCAGCTTCGGCTGGGACGACTATCAGCGGCTCGGCGACGCCGCCGTCGATGCGCTGGCAGACAAGTTCGACGTGGTGCAGGACGACCGGCTCGAGGTCGGCCGCACCCATCCGTTCGGCGCCCGCGTCAGCATCACCACCGATGACGGCGTGCACGAGCGGCTCTATGCCGATCCCTCCGGCGAGCCGAATTCATTCCCGGACGCCCAGGCGATGCAGCAGAAGTTCCTCACGCTGGCCCGCCCGGTGCTGAACGGCCGTGCCGATCAATTGGCGGATGCGATCCTGTCGCTCGAACGCTTCGACCGCGTCGAGCAAGCCACGCAGTTGGGACGCCAGTAGGGCGCACCGGCCCAGACAGTGTCTACGACCGGATGGGTGTGACTAAACGGCTGTCCTCCTATGACAACGCCTGGCTGTCGGGCAGCAAGATGGCGCCATGAGGCAGAACCGACTTCGCCCGGCGCTCCCGCGTGCTCAGGCTGAGCACGGCAAGCCGCGCCCGCGATGAAGCCCTCTGCGGAGGCTTAGTCTTGTGGGAACAAACTCCGCCTTGAAACGTCTTCAAGGGTTAAGCGGGAGAGATTATGGCAAAAAGCGAGAAGCTCGAACGCGAATTGTTCGAGACCGAGCGTAATTTTCGCCTGCTCGTACAGGGAATCACCGATTACGCGATCTATATGCTCGATCCAAATGGGATCGTCAGCAATTGGAATGCCGGCGCTGAGCGGATCAAGGGCTACAAGGCCGAGGAAATCGTCGGCCGGCATTTCTCGGTGTTCTATACCCCGGAAGACCTGGCGAACGGGCTACCCGCCCTGGCGCTGGAAACAGCCCGAAAGGAACAGCGTTTCTCGGCCGAGGGTTGGCGCGTCCGCAAGGGCGGCGCCCGGTTTTTCGCCTCTGTCGTCATTGATCCCATTTATGAGGAAGGCAAACTTGTCGGGTTTGCCAAGGTCATCCGGGACATCACCGAGCAACAAGACGCCCTTACCGAACTGAACCGCAGCGAGAGCCAGTTTAAAACTCTGGTCGGTGGCGTCACCGACTATGCGCTCTACATGCTCGATCCCCTGGGCGTTGTCTCGAACTGGAACGCCGGCGGAGAGCGGATCAAGGGCTATAGCGCCGAGGAGATCGTCGGGCAGCATTTCTCCAAATTCTACACGGCAGGCGATCGAGCCAACAACAAGCCCGCCAAGGCGCTCCGCATCGCCCATGAAACAGGGCACTACGAAGAGGAAGGCTGGCGCGTCAGAAAGGGCGGCTCCTTGTTCTGGGCCAGTGTCGTTATCGATCCCATCCGGAACGACGCCGGCGAACTGATCGGCTACGCCAAGATCACCCGTGATATCACCGAGCGAAAGGAAGCCCAGGAAAAACTCGCGGAGGTGCAGAAGCAACTCGCTGAATCCCAGAAGCTGGAGGCGTTAGGCCAACTCACTGGCGGGGTGGCTCACGACTTCAATAACCTTCTGATGATCATTGCCGGCAACATCCATACCATCAAGAAGGAAATCAGCAGCGACAAGTCCGTGCGAGCCCTGCAGTCGATCGAGGCCGCCTCGCAACGGGCCGCATCCCTCACCCGCCAACTCCTGACATTTGCGCGTCGGCAAAGCGTACAACCGCAATCCCTTGCACTTGCCGAGCGGCTCACTGCCATGAGGGAGATGTTGAACAGTGGTCTCGGCAGTATGGTCACGCTCAGCATCGACGTCACGCCGGATGTTGGATCGATTGTGGTCGATCCGGGCGAGTTTGAAACGGCGCTCGTCAATCTCGTCATCAACGCGCGTGACGCCATGCCTGACGGCGGGTCAGTCGCCATTACAGCGCGAGCCAACAAGAATGTCGTCGAGGTTTCCGTCGCAGATACCGGCGTCGGTATCCCGCAGGACATTCTCGACAAGGTGTTTGATCCGTTCTTCACCACGAAGCCGGTCGGCAAAGGGACTGGACTGGGTTTGTCCCAGGTACACGGCTTCACCCATCAGGCAGGCGGCACGATCAGCATCAAGAGCGAGCTTGGTGAAGGGACTAAGATCACCATGTCGTTGCCGCGGTCCCAGGCGACGGAGCAAGTGGAGCCGGACACCAGCTTCTCTCGCGGGACCGGCACCGTCCTGCTGGTAGAGGACAATCCGGAAGTCGCGAAAGCGACTGCGGGCTTGATCGAACAACTCGGCTACCGCGTGCACTGGGTTTCAGACGCACCATCCGCCTTGAGCGAGGTCGAGAAAGACGGCATCGATATCGTGTTCAGCGATGTGGTGATGCCCGGCAAAATGGATGGCATCGGTTTGGCGAGGATCATCAGAAAAAATCGGCCTCGTCTGCCGATCCTGCTCGTCACCGGCTATAGCGAATCCGCGACGAACTCGGAATTTCCCATTCTCCGGAAGCCCTACAACATCCATGAATTGAGCCGCGAGCTGGAGAAGCTGATCGCCTGAGGCTTCGGATGCATATCCGATGGCAGGCGGCGCCTTTTCGGTTCATCGGGATAAAACTTCGGAGAAAAGTATGCCGTATTTGCACCTTGACCTACCCGGCCGGTTTCCTGCCGCTCAGAAGCGGGAGTTGGCGACACGCCTGTGCCGTCTTTACGCCGAGGTCATGCAGACTCAATCCTGGCGGCCCAATGTCGGCATTGCCGAACTGGGTGAGGACAATCTGTTTCATATCGGGCCCGATGGTCTCGAACCGATCGTAATGGTGCTGGTCGAATTTCGGGCGGGGCGCCCCACCGAGTTCAGACTGAAGCTCGCGGACGGCATTGTGGATGCCTGCGTGGAAGTGTTGGGCGTGCCTCGCCGATGGGTATTGGTCGAGTTCACCCCGCATGTGGGCGAAGAAATTTATCGGGACGGCAAATGGGTCGCCGATTGGACCGCGGCGGAGGGCGTCGCCGCTCCGGCGACCTGACGCCGAAGCGCGTGCAGGTCTGACGTCGGACGCCGGTTCGACGCGCGGTGTTGAAGCACACTCCGTCGCCGAGCATACCTGGCTAGGTTTCGGCCCATTGACGAAGCAGATTGTGGTAGAGCGAGGTTAGCGACACCACGGAGGGATGCTCCGGGTGATCGCCATTGAGTCGAATGATCGACATATCGAGATCGAACATCATCGCGCGTCGCGTGACGTCGGCCACCATGCTCTCTGTCCAGAAGAACGATGCGATCCGCGACCCCCGGGTGACCTTGGTCACATGATGCAAACTGGTGCCCGGATACACGATCATATCGCCCGCGGGCAATTTGACGGTATGAGCACCGTAAGTGTCCTGAACCACCAACTCGCCGCCATCATATTCATCTGGAGACGAGAGAAACAGCGTTGACGACACATCGGTTCTGACTCGGATCGGCGTTCCCGGGACCATCCTGATCGCGTTATCGACATGCGATCCGAAGCTCATCTCACCTTCGGCATCGTAACGGTTGAACAGAGGCGGGAAGATCTTCTTTGGCAAAACCGCCGACATGAACAGAGGGTTGCGGCCGAGTGCCGCCATGACCATGTCGCTGAGTTCGCGCGCCTCGGGAAGATCCTCGGCGAGCTGCAGGTTATGCTTGACTTGCGCCGACTGGTGGCCCGCCGTGACACGACCGTTCACCCAGCTGGCGCGATCCATGACGCCCCGGCAATGACGGACTTCCGCCGAGGTCAAGACGTTGGGAATGTGTACCAGCAACGGCTAGCTCCTGGATAAGGCAAAGCCGGCATCCCGCGGGTGCCGGCTTTGCGAGATCAAAACCGCATCAGAACGAGACGCGGCCCGATAGCGACACGTAGCGGCCCTGGCCCGGCACGGCGTAGCCCGCCCCGGCCAGCGTATCGAAATAAAACTCATTGGTCAGGTTGTAGACGTTCAGCTGAAGCTTGAAGTTCGGCGTCACCTTGTAAGCGGCCATCGCATCGAAGCGCCAATAGCCGGGAACTCGGCCATCATTGGTAACGCTGGTCCAGCGCGAGTCGACATAGACCGCGCCGCCGCCCACCGTTAGATATGGCGACACGTCGTAAGTCGACCAAATCGAGAAGGAATTCTCAGGCGTATTGGCCAACTCATGACCGATGTTTGCGGTCGTCAGCGAGGCCGTAAGTCTCGACTTGAGGTATGCGTAGCCGCCATAGATGCTCCACGCGTCCGTCAGCTTGCCCGCCGCGCCGATCTCGAAACCTTCGACTTGCGAGTCACCGATCGCGACAAAGGTCGGGCTGAGAGTCGAGCCAGAGTTTTCGTAATCGCCCTGCTTTTTGATTCGAAAGATCGCCGCGTTGAAGTTCAGCCGGCTGCCGAAGAAGTCGACCTTGGTTCCAACTTCGTCGGTTTCGGACAAGACTGGCGCGAGCGACTGCTGTCCGTTGGCAATGGTCGTGAACTCGGCCGGCGGATTGGCCGACGTTCCATGCATGTAATACACGCTGGAGTACGCTGTTGGATGGAGAACGACACCGGCGCGATAGGTGGTGAAGTCGTTGTTCGCGTCGAGATTTGTCGGCACCACGGCGGGCGTCGCCGGACCACCCGTCAGGCGATTGAACGAATAGGTCCTTGCGTTTGATTCAAAGTTATCGAAGCGAACGCCACCCAAGAGCTCGAGCCATTCGGTGACTTTGACCTGGTCCTGCAGATAGACGCCGATGGTATTGGCAGACCCTAGCGTCGCCGCCGTGGTATTCGCCAGCGCCGTCGACACAAACGGGTTTGGATTGGCCACATTGACGCGGATGCCGGTGTCGTCAAAATTCGCGCGGAACTGCTCACGATCCTCGCGACTGACCTCCGTTCCGACCAGGACATTGTGCTCGAGGAAGCCGGTAGCAAACTTCGCATTGACGTCGCTGACGTTACTGATCAGTTGGTTGTTGGTCTGGTTTGCGAAATGATTGCTGTTTTGGATCCAGATGTTGCTCAGCGGTGTGCTCGCCGTGATGGCACCTGCCGCATAGGGCGTTCCGCCGCTTGCGGTCGGAAACAGATTGGTTGCAGTGATTTGCACGGGCCGGGTTCGATTGAACCGTTCGACATAGGAGAAGCCGGTCGTATTGGTGAACTTCAGTCCCGGGACGACGTCGTACTCCAATTTGTTGATCAGATTGTGCGCCTCGGTCTGCTCGACGTCGTTCTGACCCGGCGTTGCGACTCCGTAATAGGTGTTTCGTGGCACCGGAGCAGGCTGCCGATAGCTCGTGCCGAAGAAGGAACCCGGCAGCATGGGAATGCCGCGATCGGCGATATTGTCATCGTTCTGATAGATGTAGGTCAGTGTATCCTTGGCATGATCATTGATCTGATAGGAAATCGAGGGAGCGAAGCCGTAACGCTTGATGTTCGCAAAATCACGCCCTTCGATGTCTGTCTGGTAAGCCAGCGCGGACAGGCGCACGGCCCAGTCGCCGAGCGTTTTGTTCACGTCTATGGTGGTGCGGCCGCCCGGAGCCGAGGTTCCTGAACCTTCGAAGACGTAGAAATCGCGATTCTGGGGCGTCTTGCTGACGATATTGATGACGCCGCCGGTCGAGCCGCGCCCGAACGCGAAGGATGACGGCCCCTTATACACTTCGATGCGATCGAAGCTGAACGCGTCTCGCGTGTACCAGCCCGGTTCGCGAATGCCGTCGCGATAGATGTCATTACGCGCCGTGTAACCGCGAATATTGATCTGATCGCCCTGCACGCCGCCTTCACCGGCCGTGAACGTGATACCGGGGACGTTGCGCAAGGCTTCCTGCACGGACGTCGTCCGCTGATCTTGCATCAATTGCTGAGTCACGACGTTGACTGTCTGAGGCGTATTCAGCAGCGGCGATGTAAAGCGCGACACGCCAGCCTGCGAAGGCCTCTGGTAACCTGCGATGCTGGCGCCATCACCAATGATCGGAGACGCTGCAGGAGCTTGCAGAACGACCGACCGCGCCAGCTTTTCCCGCGTCGTGGCTCTCGCCGCGTTGGCGGCTCGCGGCTTGGCGACCTGCCTCTGCGGCGCGGTGATGCGCACAGGCGGCAGCTCTTGAGGAGCTGCAGCGGGTGCCGTTTGGGCATCCGCGGAATTTGGAATGAGCATCGCCGACGCGATACCAACTGTAGCTTTTCCCCACATTATCTTCGACGTGCCGGAAGAAGTAACGCCATCGACGGTTCCATCGACGATGTTACGCAATGCTGTTTGCCCCATAACCCTTGCGTCCTCACTCGAATACGCGCACGCCACCGCGGTCGCCGATCATTACGGGGCGGTTAGTATATGTCGCAATGTTTCTGAGCAACCGATCCGGGGCGATCGCGCGGCGGTTTATATGATTTCTATTTTGGTGGAGCTGTCGTTCGTTCCGCTCGAAGCAGATTTTATTGATTCTAACTCTGCCAGGCACTTGCCTCTTCCCATGCTGCTTGCTCGAAGCTATTCACGCGTCGATGCGCGACGGCTTGTTCATTCGCATCGCCAAGTTGCGTTGCGCCGGTCGTCTGTCGTTTGATGCCAGCCCGCGCACGACGCGGCGTCGTTCGCGCGCTACCCCGCAAGAGAATGCTTATAGAGTGAAATGGTCCTACGGTTCGCCCGGCGAGCGCTCGGCCTAGGCTCGGAAAAAGCGCTCCAGCGTTATCGCACTGTCGCTGAAAACATTCTCCGCCATGAGACCGAGCATCGCGTTCTGTCAGCCGCGTCTCTCCGGCAGGCTGTTCACACGTTACGAGAACGCGTGCTCGGCGGCGCCCGTCTCGATGACGTCATCGAAACCGCGTTCGCGCTCGTGCGCGAAGCGAGCAGGCGCGGCCTGGGACAATCTCACACGATGTCGCAACTTATCGGCGGCCTTGTCATGCGCGAGCGAAGCATTGCCGAAATGCCCACCGGAGAAGGAAAGACGCTCGCTGCGACGCTGACATGTACGCTGCACGCGTTGACTGGACGTAGCGTGCACGTCGCCTCGCCGAACGACTATCTCAGCTCTCGGGACGCCGCATGGATGCGGCCCGTGTACGAGGCTCTGGGGCTCAGCGTCGGCCTTGTTACCTCAGACATGGATGACGAATCCCGGCGTCACGCCTACGCATGTGACGTAACCTACGGACCGGCTAGTGAATTCGCCTTCGACTATCTCCGAGACAACATGAAGTTTTCGTCGGCAGATACCGTTCAGCGGGGACACGATTTCGCTTTGGTGGACGAATCGGACGCGGTGCTGATCGATGAAGCAGGAATGCCGCTTTCGTTATACGGCCCCCTCGGAGATCACTCCGGGTTTTATCGTACGATCGACCTTATCGTTGCTGAACTCGATCCCACACACTACCAGTTCGACGAACGACGTCGCGTCCATCTGACAGACGACGGATACGAACGAGTGCAGCAAGGACTCATGCGCGCGGGGATCTTGAAAGGAAATTCGTCACTCCACGTGCCCGAGTCCATCAGCCTGCTGCACCATGTCGTTCAGGCTCTTCGCGCGCGCACTCTGCTATTGCAAGACCGGGATTATATCATCCGGGATGGCGCAGTTGTCATCGTCGATCAATTGAGCGGCCGATTAATGGAAGGGCGCCGCTACGATGACGGCCTGCATCAGGCGCTGGAAGCCAAGGAGGGCTGCGCCATCGGCGAGGAAACACGAACAACCGCCTCCATTACCTATCAATCCTTCTTTCGAAAATACGGCAAGCTGGCAGGCATGACCGGAACAGCGGCCGAGGACGCCGACGAGTATCGTCAGGTCTACGGACTGAATGTCGTTCCAGTACCACCGCACCGGCACTCGATCCGCATAGATCAATGTGTCAATCATCCGACATCCGAGCGGAAGATGACGGCCATCATCGAGCAGATAGAGGATGCGCATGCGAGAGAGCAACCTGTTCTGATCGGCGCTCCAACCATCGTCCAATCGGAGCGCCTTGCAACGGCACTGCAACTTCGAGGTTGGAGCTCAACGCTTAACACCGGCAATCGACACTTTGCGGTCCTCAATGCCAAGCATCACGCGCACGAGGCGCAGATTATCGCGCAGGCTGGATCTCCCGGTGCCGTGACGATTGCAACCGCGATGGCAGGGCGAGGAACCGACATTAAGTTGGGGGGAATTCCCGAAAACAGCATCATGCGCCAGCGGGTCGTCAATGCGGGCGGATTACTCGTCATTGGAACCGAGCATCACGAACTCGCCCGGCTTGATCGGCAGCTCCGCGGGCGCGCGGGCCGGCAACGCGATCCAGGACGAACCGTTTTCCACGCGTCGTTGGAAGATGACGTACTAGGAAAGGCGGAGACCGGCTTTCCTGGAGGCCGCAACGCCGCGAACCTTCACGACCTGACAAAGGCAATCTCCGCAAGACAGACGCGGAACAAGAACAATAAATTTGATGATCGATGCACCGTCATGCGTTTCGACAATACCGTCGAAGCTCAGCGCGCAACTATCCTGACTCAGCGGGCCATCGTTCGAGATGCGCTGGATCCGACAGCGCTTGCGAAAGATCTAAGAGACGAGACCATCGATGACTTATTGGAAAAGTTCACCCCCGACAAGGCCGATTGGGACATCGCGGGTCTCGATGCTTCTGTGCGGGCTGTCTTAACGCTTGCTCCCGAATTCCCATCTGACACCAAGAACGCAAACTCCGCAGCGCTTCGCAGATTAATTGCCGAAGATGCCGACCGATGGATGGATAGCAAAATCGCTGCCTTCGGATACAACAGGATGGGAGAAATCATACGGATGCTGATGATGGCGCTGATCGATCAGCTTTGGGCAGAGCAGACCGAGCGCCTGGAACATCTTCGACGTATGATCGGTGACCGGCGGCTTTCGGCAAATAGGGCGCTTGCGGAGTTCGAGACGGAAGCATTCATGCTGCTCAAGGTCTTGACGAAGGAGTTCAGGCACGAGGTGACGGCCCACTCGATGAGATTGGGAGTATCCGCATAGCCAAATGCCGGGTGTTCCGGTGGACCTGTGGGCGGATGTTTTTACAAACCTCGGGCGCATCGTGTTGCGAGAGTGCGGAGGCGTGTCTTGGCGCATCACCACAACGTCGTCATTCCGGAAGCCGCGTAGCGGCTGTCCGGAATGACGGCGTGGGTTGAGCTCTCGCGCTTCACTCGTCACAGCAATGACGGCTCTGGAGGGATCGCGTGCCTTTGCTGCACGACACGCGAAGCCGTTCTTCAAGTCCTGAGGAGGGTCTGCAGCACGCCGACGTGGTTGCGGCGGCTCGGCACAATCCGCAATCAGGCTCGCCGGGGCAGCACTCGGGTATCAGGCAGCGCTTGAACGGCACCACGCATTTCCTGCTATGATGGCTTCAGAAATCAGGGAGGTATCTGATGAGTTGGGTTCCGTGCAATGATCCCGTTCTCGGCGATAGCAAGTCGTGCGACGCGCTCGAACTCGTCATCGTGCCGCGCACCCGCGACCTCGGCGACGGTTTTGAGGTGCGCCGCGCCCTGCCCCACGGCAAGCGACAGATGGTCGGCCCCTTTATCTTTTTCGATCATTTCGGCCCGGTGCAGTTCATCGCCGGCAAGGGCATGGACGTGCGCCCGCATCCGCACATCGGACTTGCCACCGTCACGTATCTGTTCGACGGCAGCATCATGCACCGCGACAGCGAGGGCAACATTCAGGAAATCCAGCCCGGCGCGATGAACCTGATGACGGCCGGGCGCGGCATCGCCCATTCCGAGCGCACGCCCGACGTGCAACGCCGGGACGGCCAGAAGATGCTGGGCCTGCAAAGCTGGATCGCGTTGCCGGCCGGGGCCGAGGAAATTGCGCCATCGTTCCAGCATTACGCCGCTGCCGCTCTGCCGGTTGTCGAGGACCGCGGCTTCTCCGCCCGGATCATCGCCGGCCGCGCGTTCGGCGCCTCGTCGCCGGTCGCGATGGTATCGCCATGGTTCTATACCGAGGTGACGGCGCGCGAGGGCGTCAGCGTGCCGCTCGACCCCGACCATGAGGAGCGCGGCATCTATCTGGTCGACGGCGAGATCGAAATCGCGGGCATTCGGTACGAGGGACCGAAACTGTTGATTTTCCGGCCGGGCGATTGCATCACCGTGAAAACGTTGAGACCGGTGCGGATGATGTTCCTCGGCGGCGATGCCCTGGAAGGGCCGCGCCATATCTGGTGGAACTTTGTCTCTTCCAGTAAGGAGCGGATCGAACAGGCCAAGGAAGATTGGAAGAGCGGCCGCTTCGCACACGTTCCCAACGAACATGAGTTCATTCCGCTACCGGAATGAAGTCTTTCCCTCTGGTTTCGGAAAACCGGTGTCCACTTTTCCGGATCATGCTCTAACGCGCGGCTGCGGCGAAACGCTCCGCTATTGAAAGTCTGATGATGAACACAATGCTCGCCAGCGACCTGCCCTTGCCACGGATCGGACGCGGCAAGGTCCGCGACATCTATGCCGTCGGCGTGGACCGCGTACTGCTGGTGACGACCGACCGCATCAGCGCTTTCGACGTGGTGATGGCCGAGACGATCCCGATGAAGGGCGCGGTGCTGACCCAGATCAGCGCCTGGTGGTTCGCGCAGCTCGAAAGTGTGGTGCCGCATCACATGATCAGCGCCGACGCCGATACCATCATCAAGGAAGTGCCGGCCCTGCAAGGTCATCGCGCCGCGCTGGTCGGCCGCGCGATGCTGTGCCGCCGCACCACCGTATTTCCGATCGAATGCGTGATCCGCGGCTATCTCTCGGGCTCGGCTTGGAAGGAATATGCCGCGCAGGGGACGCTGGCCGGCGAGAGGCTGGCGCCCGGCCTGCTTGAGAGCGGCAAGCTGCAGCCTTCGATTTTCAGCCCGGCGACCAAGGCCGAGACTGGCCACGACGAGAACATCACGGTGGCGCGGATGCGCGCGCTTCTCGGCGACGAAGTCACCGCCACGCTGGAGCGCATGACGCGCGCGGTCTATGCGCTGGGCGAGCAGGTGAGCCGCGAGCGGGGCATCATCATTGCCGACACCAAATTCGAGTTCGGCCGCGATGGCAGTGGCCGCATCATCCTGATCGACGAGGCGATGACCCCCGACAGTTCGCGGTTCTGGGCGGCGGACGCCTACCGGCCCGGGCAGCCGCAGCCGAGCTTCGACAAGCAGCCGCTGCGCGATTATCTCGACGCCGAGCGCCGCGCCGGCCGCTGGAACGGCGAGGCCCCCGCCCCGCCCCTGCCGGCCGCTGTCGTCGACGCCACCAGCAGCCGCTATCTCGAAGCTTACCGCCGGATCACGGGCAGCGAGTTGAAGGTCGCTTGATAAGAGAAGGCAGCGTGCCCCCTCAAAATGATTCAACTGGGCAACGCGGCATTAAGGTCTTCGTCGAGCGCAGCAAGGAAGGCTTCCACCAGCGGCAGCTTGCTTTCCATGATCGCGCGCCCTTCCGGCGTCTGGATGTTCGCGCTCGCAACAGCGATCTTCCCACGGTACCAGGCGATGGTCTCGGCGAGCGGTCGGCCCATCTGGCGTGAAAGCGCGAACACCCGCAGGATTCCGTGCGGCCCCAATCCATCGAGCTTATCCGCGTCGAACAGAATGCGGGCTTCGACCGTGGTGGGCGGCGCGTCGGTTACATTCTCGGTCGAGTGCTCCCTGATCGCCTCGAGAACGCGCGCGACGCGGGCTGGCGGATAGTCAATCTCGGTCAGCAATTGTTCGGCGAGCTTGGCGCTGCGCGACACATGGTTTCTTTTGTCATCGAAGGGTTGATCGACATCATGCAGCAGCACCGCGAGGTATAATATTTCGGGATCGGCGTCCGGGTAGGACGCCATGATTGCGCGCGCATTTCGCGCGACCCGTTGAAGGTGATCGATGCGATGCGCGACCGATTGCCGCTCGGTCTCGATCAGGTCGCGGACCCGGTTCTCGATAACGCGGCAGGCAGGGAATTCGAACAGGTCTGCGGTCATTGTGTTTTACGCGCGGCTGCCAATTAGGAAAGAATCTCGACAATCGCACCGGCAAGCTTTTTCAACCAGCTGCGACCAAGCGCTGCAAGCGTATCTGAACCGTTGCGTCGAGGCTCAACCCGCCATCCGCATCCCGCTTCAAAAATACGTTATGGAAGACCTTCGACGTCCACGCGATGCAGCCCAGTCTCTCTGCTTTGCGATCGCTTGAGGCCTAATCCATGTCGCGAAAAGCGTGCCCGTCCGCCTCGATCCGCTTCACGAGCTCTGGCGGCAATGCCGCTTGGGCCGCGGTGCCGTCGAATGCCCACGCCTTGGCGTCGGCCAGATCGGGAAGGCCCATGCCCTTGCGCACATAGAGACCCACTGTCGGCTTTTGCGGATTGATGTAAAGATCGTATTCCGGCATTGAAACGACTCCTCTTCGGTTGGCTCTAAGCGGAGCAGGTCATGAAAAATCCGTACGAGGTTCTTGGCGTCACCCCGACGGCTTCTTCCGCGGATATCCAGAAGGCCTATCGCCAACTGGCGAAGAAATTGCACCCTGATCTTAATCCCGGAGACAAGGCGGCTGAAGACAAGTTTAAGGAAGTTGCGGGTGCCTATGACTTGTTGAGCGACGCCGACAAACGCAAACGTTTCGACGCCGGTGAAATTGACGCGAGCGGAACGGAGCGGCCGCAGCAGCATTTCTATCGGGATTTTGCCACCGCGGACAATGGGCATCCCTATACCGACAACTCCGGTTTCGCCGATTTCATGGATACCGACGATGCGCTCGCCGAGTTTCTGCGGCGCAGCGAACGGGCACGAGCCAACCGGCGCGGGCAGGATCTGCATTACCACCTGCCGATCAGTTTGGTGGAGTCCGTCACCGGGGCGAACAAGCGCCTGACGTTGCCGGACGGCGGCACGCTCGACGTGACCATTCCGCCCGGCATGGTTAACGGACAAATCCTCCGCCTGCGGGGCAAGGGCGCGCCCGGCACCGGCACCGGAGGTCCCGGCGACGCCCTGATCGAAGTGGAAGTGCTGCCGGACCGTCGCTTCGCGCGCGAGGGCGACGACATTACTTTGGAATTGCCGATCTCGCTTTCCGAGGCGGTGCTGGGCGGGCGGATTCGCGTTCCGACGCCGACCGGCGACGTCACCATGGCGGTGCCGAAGGGATCAAACACCGGCACGACCCTGCGCCTGAAAGGCAAGGGCGCGCCGAAACGCGGCGGCGGTCACGGCGATCAGTTCGTCAAGCTGAAAGTGGTCTTATCTCCGGACCCCGAACTCGAGGCATTCGTTGCGAACTGGGACAGGGGCAAAGCCTTCAACCCGCGCGAGGGGAGCACATCATGACCGTGAACAAGCAGGAACTCCTCGCCCATGCGCGTATCGAGGCGCAGACCCTCGATGTCTGGCTGGAGCAACACTGGCTGATTCCAGATCAGACCACCGCGGACATCAACTTCTCCGACATCGACGTTGCGCGGGCCTGTCTCATTCGGGATCTGAAATCGGATTTCGGCGTCAACGATGAGGGGATCGACGTCATCCTTCATCTCGTCGATCAGCTCCACGGCTTGCGCCGGGCGCTCGAGCAATTGCACAAGGAGCTACCCCGCTCTTAAAAGATGCCAAATGGCCGGGACGAAGCCCGGCCATGACGAACGCACGGTAGGTGCGCGGTGAAACTACACCCCGGCCATCATCACGTATTTGATCTCGACATATTCTTCCATGCCGTGATGCGAGTTCTCGCGGCCGCGCCCGCCAGCCGATCAGCGCTCCCCCAAAAGTGTTTGAAACGGCGCCGACAGCCGTGGTGTTGATGAGCGACGTTACCCTGCTCGTCCTTCACCGCGATTGCCGCGTCGCCAAGCTCGATCAGGTATTCTTTCTGTATCGCCAGTATTTCTGGCGTACTTCTTCCACCTTTGCATTCCGACGGGAATGCGATCACGACCAGATCACTCATGACAATTCTCCGGTTTTCAGAGCTCAAACAGAGACCAGATCATCGTCGCGGATTTTTATCTGAATCAGACTTTCTCGCGCCGGGGCGAGCTCCTGCTAGATGACGCGGCTCAAGGCGCTCTTTTGCGAGCTTGCTCCGGATCGGCAAGCTCAGCGCGAAGCCATTATAGCATGCGATCACTACACGCGAGTGTGACGCCTGGAGCGCCGACGCGCCGAAAGCCTTACTTCAACGGCTCTGCTCTCGAGTCTTTTGCCGGGTCGACCCACACGTCGCTGTGCTTCACAATCTGCATAAGCTGCATTGGATCGAACTTTCGCAAGCCCGCCGGCATCGTGAACGCACTGTCGGGCTGCGGCGCCTCTTGCACATTTTTCAATTCGGTCGTGCTGCCGTCATAGGACTCGATCCGCACGACGTACCGAAGTTGCGGATCGATCCAACTTGAATAGTGCCTGCCGCGCGGCGAGGTCATGTCGTACTTCAGGATGGCATGGCCATCGTGCGTCTCGGTGGCGACGCGATTGCATTGCCACGCCGCACCGCCAGCTGCACTTCCCGAAATCTGGGCCATCTCCTGCCATTTCGGACAGGGGGCATCCGGATCGACCGGCACCAGAAGCTCGGTCAAAACGCTGGATTGCCGCGCATCCATGAAAACCTGCCGGTCCGGCTGCGCAAAATAGACCGTCTTGGCATCGGTGCGGACAAGGAAAAAGCCGGTTTGCAGGTCGGGCGCCTCGATGCGGATCTTGTCGCCCGCCACCAACAGCCGTCCCTTGCTTATCTGGCCCGTGGCGTCCCGACGCGAGAGCTCCGCGGAAAATTGCTGCGCTGATGCAACGTTCGGAACGACCACGACGAATATTGCGGCGGCTAGACCGATAGCCGTCGAAGTGGTTCTCGATGCGCGGCTGCGATAGCTGGGAATGGGAATCATACACTCTGCCTTGATCAAGTTCGGTCACTCATGCAACCGGCGCTAGATCATGCCGCAAGGCTTGACCCGGCGCCGGAGCGTTGGGGTCGCCGGGACCCTTTAATGGCCCCAGCGATATGTCGATGATGCCCGCTTACGGCTGATAGTTCACCGCCTGCGGCTTCTTGTTGAAGTCGAACGCATCAAACAGGTCGTCAATGGCCGGCATGTTGGTGGGCACGTACGGATCGGCCTTTTTGCTCAACGGGTTCGGCAGATTGTCACGGCTCCGCTTGGTGATTGGCGGCAGGTTCCAATTGCGCTCGATGAACTTCAGAAGCGATACGTGATCGCCGTAATCGTGGTGGACGTTACCGCCAGTCGAATAGGCCGACAGGATCAGCAACGGAATGCGAGATCCGTCGCCGAAGAAATCGATCGGCTGCACGAAGCCCGAGTCGTATTCGGCACCCGCTTCATCGAAGGTGATGAACACGGCGGTGTTTTCAGCCAGGGTCGGGTTCTTCTGAAGTTCGGCGAGAATGTTCTGCACATAGACTTCGAACAGATCGATCTTCGACGACTGCGGATGACCGTCCAGGTACCCGTCCGGCTTGCCGAACGACACCGAAGGCAGCGTGTTGTTCTGGATATCGGCGACCAAGTCACGCGTGTCGAGCATGTGTGCGGCCCGCTGCGCCGGGTTGGCCATGATCGAGGTCAGGTACTGGAACGGATTACAGATCGAGCAGTAGACTTGACCCCACACGTGCGCAGGATCGTTAATAGGATCCGTGTTCTCGTCTGCCGCCGCAGCGGCGTCCTTCAAACCCGCACCGAAAAAGGCCCAGCTGATGTTATGCTCGTTCAGCTCGTCACCGATGGACCGCAGCGACGACGGCGGAACAGCACCGCTCAGGCTGCCATTGGCATTGTAGCCCGGGTTAGCATTGTTCATCAGGTAGTAGTGACCTGGTTCACAATTCGCTTTCGGGCGGTACGGCACGCTCTCCAGATAGGACGTGATCGGCGCCACACCCGGCTGGGTGGTGTCGGCACAGTTCACCAAGTTCTGGTCGTTGATGAAGGCGTTGATCGCAAACGCATGCTCCGGATTCGCTTGCGGATTCGGATTAGCGACCAGGCTCGGATCCGGCGCCGTCGCATTGCCCTTACCGTCGGACCAATAGAGGGCATCGCCGGTGACGAGCATCATGTGGTTCGCGTAGGTACCGCCGAGGAACGACTGATGGAAATTGTCGCCCAGCGTAAAGCGGTCGGCCAGGGTCTTCAGGTATGCGACCTGCCCTTGAGCCATGTTGAAGAAGCCCATCGGGTTGCCCAGAGCGAAGGTCTGGTCTGTCGCGAGCTCCGTGAACGGGAACAGGTCGTTGAGACAGCCAGTGGGGTTATCCTTGGTGGCGTTCTCCATGCTGCAATCCTGCTGCTGAGCAGCCTGGAAGAAGCGATGAGTCATGTCGCCAGCGTAGTCGTGGTCGCTGATATTCGGCCCTTGGAGGGGGAAAGGTCCAGTGAGCGACCCTGCGCCGGGGATGCGGGTGTCGAGCACGCCGTTGGGAAGGTTGGTCCAACCCTCGCTCAGCAAACCAAACTGACTGGCCTTGATGTCAGGATCTTGCGAGGCGACCAGCTGCGCTTCGAGATTCCAATTCGGATCCTGGTCCGGCCCCTTAAACGGAGCGGCAAAGCCCACTCCGAAAGGATAAAAGGCGTTCGGACCGGTGGGCGCGCCGCCACTGGTCGGCTGCGGCATCGGGTTGGTAGAATTGTTGTACGGGGTCTTCGCGATCTTCGGCGCACCGAAATAGTAAAGCGGCTGCCGCGCGACCGAATACTGCTGGGCGAGCGAGTAGTTCGGGCCCGGGCTACCGTCAGCGTTGACGATGCCTTTCGACAGCAGGTTGCTGATAGTCTGCTTCTTGCCCACGGGCGTGTAGGTGCCGAAGGTGTGGTCGAAGCCACGATTTTCGCCAACCAGGATGATGACGTGCTTGATCGGGCTCAAGGTGTGGACCGATGCGGCCGGATCAGTTGTGCCGGCCATGACCGGGGTGATGCACATCGACGTTGCCGTCAGCACCGATGTGCAGAGGTTAGTGGTCCGTCGCCACGCTTGGCGGCGACCTGACTTCGAAAGGCTCATGTTATTCCAGTTCCTGCAAAAAAAATTCGAACATTCCTACAGAGAAGAATTCGAACAACGATCTCATTGCAGATCAATGTGACGCACATCTTTGGACTTTTATAAAATGTGGAAGACGGATTTTTGTCGTCAGGGAAATTAGGAGACTGCAGCTTATAGACAGCGATCTTCGTCTCTCTTCTTTGGTGACATTGCTTCTTTGATTCGTCTTCCGCCGGCGGTCCGTTGCCGCGGGATCGTTAGAAATGCGGTTTTCCATACAGCCAGAGCAAAGCCGCTCGCGACGAGTGACGATCCTACGCGCTGCGTGCATTACCCTTCGAACTATCGGTGCATGCAAACATGATTCGAGCTGCGACAAGGCGCAACGGGATAAGCCGAATCACTGTTAGATCATGATCCATCTGGTGGTTTGAGCATGATCTCAGCGCAGATGCATTCTGCGTTTTTCGCAAAGAAAAAAGCGGCGCTCACCTAGCGCTGATGCTGCCCTTTGGGTCCGGATCACGCTCTATTTGGTCGTACTTTCGGTCGACGCATTGGCCGGCGCAGTCGAAACTTGCACCGGCTTTTGGCTTTGCCGGCGTCTCCGCCACATTGCCGTGTAGTGTGATTTGTAAAGCCCGAGATCGAAGAGCGACCATGGTTGAGCAGTCGCCAGCAGGTTCGTCAGCGCAAAAGTGGTCAGCTTGCGATATTCTTGATATTCCGCTTGGGCTTCGTCGAAATGACCCGCTGCTGCAGCAATCCCGATGTGCCGGAATCGGATTACCACCTCCTTCAGAGCCGCGCGCGCGGCCAGACGCTCCTTCAAACCACCGGTCACGGTCGGGTCGCGGCGATCCGGAAACTTCTCCGTCAGGTCGCGGAGCTCCTGGCCAATGGTGCTTACCGCGAGCGCGATGACGGCCGAATCGTGCGCCGGAATGGCGAAGTCGAGCACGGAAGCGAAGTCATTGATCTCCTTCATCTGTCCCGTCACGCCTTCACGGTCGTAGGGCATCAAACCATCGCCAACAGCCTTGAGATAGGAGGTCAGGTCGGAACGATCCTGTGGCGTCAGACCGAGTTCGTATACCCGGTCGAAATGATCTACTACCTCATCCAACCTGTTATAGCGTCCATCATGAAAGTATGGCGCGTTAAAATCGGCGTTCAGCAACGTGGGCGTCTTGAACAAACCTCCAGAACTGACGTTGTGTTGCTTGTGGTCGACGAATCCTGCTGACGGCATGTGGCAGGTGGCGCAGCTCATGCTTGCGTCCCGCGGAAAGGGGCGCGAAAAAATCGTCTCGCCGCGCCGCTCGGCCTCATTCGATTGTCCCGTTAGCCGACCATTGGAGTCGAGGCTTTGATTCTTCAAGAAATCGATATCCTCGATATAAGCCACCAAGGCATCGAGAATCGTCGGCGACGGCTCCGGACCAGAAAACTCGTTGACGATGACGTTGCGGACGAAGTCACGTAGTGAGGCGATGCGCCCGTCATTGCCGTAAGGGGCGAGAAAGCGCTCGCCGCGTAGGCTCGGGACGCGGACCGGATCAAGCACACCGTTGTCCGCCTTGTGATTGAACAACGAACTGGTTGTGTCGAAATTTCCCGGCCGGGTTGATGCGCCCGGAACAAATAACCTCGAATTACCGGCGCCATTGACGTGACAGGTGCCGCAGCTCATCCCTGCCCGTGCCGCCGCGCCGCCCAGTATATCCGGCGAGTTGAACGCTAGATCGCCGAGATCGACCATGTACGATTTGAAGCCACCGCTCGCCTCGGAGTGAAATACTTCGGTTGGGCGATAGTACGAGTCCTCGCCTAGTTCGGTGCCGGCCGGCAAAATGGTCTGATCGCCGCTGAGCGGAAACGCGCCGCTCCCGCCAGGCTGCAGTGCCACGAACAGACTTATCGCAATTGCCCACAGCTCTCGCCGTATCATCACCAACCCTACTCTTCACATTATTCCTGCTACGTCAGCGGTTGCCGCACGACGGCGTAGGCACGAAGGCCTTTTCAGTTTTGATGGAATCAGAACCGGGCTTCCTACTTTTTGTTTTGACGCGTTTTCTTCGCGCGAACCGGTATCCACTTCGCTCGAAAACACTCTCCATCGACTTATTGAAGTTCGAGCGTCGGCCGAGCCAGTGCGATCGCGGGAGCCGTCATCTGCAATGTGAGCACGAGTTCCTCGCTGAGCGCCCGCAGCTTTTCCTGGTCCATCCGCCGAAGGTCGCGCTCGGCCAGCATCGCTTTTAACTCGGCGATCAGTTGGACAACTTCGGTGTCGTGATCTCGGGCGCGACTTTCAATCACGGGCGCGAACATCATGTTATAGACCAGTTCAATGCCGTCGACATTGTTGCGCATGTCGTCGATCGAGGTTCCGCTTAGATACGATTCGCCGCCGTCGAGTTTGCTTTCGCCAACTTCGTAAGCCAGTCGGGTCAAACCGTCGAATAACCCTTGGGAGGTCAGCGTGGCGTTACGGGCTGTCGCTTTCATGTCCGACAAACTGCGTAACAACGCGTCGACCTCGCTCCCAACGTCAGTCTGGCCGGCGCCGAACAACTTGGTTTCGATGGCGTGAAACCCGGTGGCGCCATTCGGCCAGGCATCAATTTCGCGGTCGAGTTCGGGGGCAAAGCCACTGGTGAAAACCTCAGAGCGTTCCCAACCGACTCGGGCGTCAATCCAGGCCTGTTTCGCCGCGGCGACGTCCCCGCTCGAAACACTGTCGCGCAGCTTCTTCACGCCGTTAATGCTTTTGTCGATATCCTCGACAAGCTGCGACCGATAGCGATCGATCGCTGGGTCAAAAGTCGCAGGGATGGTGTCGGCCTTGGCACCGATTGGTATGAACCCCATGAGTGCTGCGAAAAACGAAGATGCCAATGCGATCGATAGCGCAATCGCCCATCGGACCGACTTACGGCCATGACTGTGCGTCACGAACACACCTAGTTGTCCTGAATGCCGCTTGCTGGCGCTGATGGCAACCGCTGCGCTCGTTTTGAAACTCGGGGCAAACTACAGCAATGATCCTAACGGTAATGTGTCGGCTTTATTTTGTACGCAATACCAGCATTTCGCGCGCAATACCTGCGACAGCTGACGTACTTACATGAGTAGTTCGATGAGCGACCTCAAGTGATCCGCGATCCATATTCCGGTCGCGCTGAGCTGTGATCTAATAAATAGCGTGCCTGAATAAATTGAACGGGTCGGCAACGACCTGCCGACCCGTCCTTCACGTGTTGCCTACAACGAGAGCAGTCAGACCCCTGCCATCATCACGTATTTGATCTCGACATATTCTTCCATGCCGTGATGCGAGCCCTCGCGGCCGAGGCCGCTTTCCTTGACGCCGCCGAAGGGCGCGACCTCGGTGGTGATCAGGCCGGTATTGACGCCGACCATGCCGGATTCGAGCGCTTCCGCGACCCGCCAGACCCGGCCGAGATCGCGCGAATAGAAGTAGGACGCAAGGCCGAACGGCGAGTTGTTGCACATCGCAATCACCTCGGCCTCGTCCTTGAAGCGGAACACCGGGGCCAGCGGCCCAAAAGTTTCCTCATGCGCGACCAGCGCGTCCGGCCGGACATTGGCCAGCACCGTCGGCTCGAAGAAGCTGCCGCCGAGCGCATGGCGTTTGCCGCCGGTGACAATCTTGGCGCCGCCCTTGACCGCATCGGCGATGTGCTTCTCGACCTTGTCGACGGCCTCCATGTTGATCAGCGGCCCCTGGGTCACGCCGGCCTCGGTGCCGTCGCCGATCTTCATCGCCGCGACTTTCTTCGAAAGCTTCTCGACGAACGCGTCGTAGATCTTGTCCTGGGCATAGAGGCGGTTGGCGCACACGCAGGTCTGGCCCATGTTGCGGTACTTCGAGACGATCGCGCCTTCGACCGCGGCATCGACATCGGCGTCGTCGAACACCACGAACGGCGCATTGCCGCCGAGCTCGAGCCCGAGCTTCTTCACCCCGACCGCGGCCTGCTGGTACAGGATCTTGCCGACCTCGGTCGATCCGGTGAAGCCGACGAAGCGCACCGCGGGATGCTCGCACAGCACCTTGCCGATCGCCGACGAGTTGCCGGTGAGGATGTTGAACACGCCCTTCGGCACGCCGGCCTTCTCGGCCAGCACCACCAATGCCAGCGCGGTGAGCGGCGTCTCGTTGGCGGGCTTCAGCACCACGGTGCAGCCGGCGGCCAGCGCCGGCGAGACCTTGCGGGTGATCATCGAACAGGGGAAATTCCATGGCGTGATCGCGCCGCAAACGCCGATCGGCTGCTTGATCGCCAAGAGCCGCGCGTCCGGCCGCTGCGTCGGGATGGTCTCGCCATAGACGCGCCGCGCCTCTTCGGCGAAGAACTCGACATAGGCGCCGCCGATATCGACCTCGCCCAGCGCTTCCGCCAGCGGCTTGCCCTGCTCCGAGGTCAGGATCAGCGCCAGGTCTTCGCGATTGGCGACGATCAGGTCGAACCATTTGCGCAGGATGTTGGAGCGCTGCTTGGCGGTGAGTTTCGCCCATGCCGGAAAGGCGCGTTCGGCGGCTTCCACGGCCTGCGTCGCTTCCGCGGTGCTCAGTTTCGGCACCTTGGCCAATTCCACGCCGTTGACCGGATTGGTCACGGGATTGGCCGGCGTACCGGTCCAGGCGCCGTCGATGTAGCATTGCTCGCGCAACAGCGACGGATCTTTCAGACGGTCTCGCAGCGAGGGGGTGGAGGCTTGCGAAGCGCGGGCGGCGGCGGGCGGGGTCATGGCGTCACTCCTCGGTTTTTTTGGTGTTGAGGCGCACTATAGACCCAAATGCGCCGCGCAACACCGGCCACCGATAACCGGCTGCCGCCACGAATGTTGCAGAGGCGCGCGCTTTAAGCCGCGCCGCTGAGATAGACGTCGCGACGGCCGATCATCCGCTCCACCGCGGCCTTGGCGTCGGATTTCGACGAGGCCGCGCAGGTGCGGTATTCAAGATCCGGCAATGACGCGGGGTCGCGGCGGCCGAACCAGGATTTCGTCGCGACCGGCAACTTGGCCAACGCCTGCGCGACGTTCTCGACCGCGGCGAAGGAGTGCTGCGCGCCGCTGCCGGCGTAGCGGACTTCGTAGATGCCGGGGGTAATCGGCGCCTCGATATTCTCGCTGCGCCCGGGGCGGGGATAGCGTTTCCATTCGCTCCAGGTCGAGATCATCATGGTCTCCGCGCAGCTCTCAAAGTGGCCAATCGTTGTCAATCGGTTCAGCGGGCGCAGCACCGTCGATTTGTGCTGCAATCTGAACGCCTTACGATGCAACCTGCTCGACGTTTGATATAGGCAGGAACTTACTGCTGGCCACCCCCGGGGTCACCGGTCGCCCGCGCCCATCGCTCGCAACTTATGGTGAGTTTTGCAGGATTTGCGCTGCGCACGCCGCCGCGGGTCCCCTCGATCACACGATTGCGAATTTCAGAACAACAATCATCACGGACTTGCGAGCAGCGGCCGCCCGGGGGATGATCGCCGCCTTCAAAAAAATAATCCGGAGGACCCCTATGCAGAGCAGTTCGGAGATCGATCAGGTGCTGCGCCGGCAAACCGAGGCCGGGCACGTTCCCGGCGTGGTTGCGATTGCCGCCACCGCCGACGAGGTGATCTATCAAGGCGCCTATGGCAAGCGCGACCTGTCCAAGGACGACGCGATGACGCCGGACAGCGTGTTCTGGATCGCCTCGATGACCAAGGCGGTGACCGCCACCGCCGGGATGCAGCTGGTCGAGCAGGGCAAGCTCTCGCTCGACACCCCGATCGGCACCGTGCTGCCCGATCTCGCCGCACCGCAGGTGCTGGAGGGTTTTGACGCCGACGGCAATCCGAAACTGCGCCCCGCCAACAAACCGATCACGCTGCGTCACCTCATGACCCACACCGCCGGTTTCGCCTACAACATGTGGAACGGCGACGTGGTGCGCTATCTCCAGAAAACCGGACTGCCGCCGGTCACCACGTGCAAGAACGACGCGCTGAAAATGCCTGTGATGACCGACCCCGGCACGCGCTGGGAATACGGCATCAATATCGACTTCGTCGGCAAGGCGGTCGAGGCCGTGAGCGGCCAGCGGCTCGACGCCTACTTGCGCGACAATATCTTCGCGCCGCTCGGCATGACCGACACCGGCTTCAAGCTCGGCGACGCGCAGCGCCAGCGCCTGGTCGGCATGCATGCCCGCGGCGAAGACGGATCGCAGACGCCGATCGCGTTCGAGCTCGAGCAGAATCCGGAATTCCACATGGGCGGCGGCGGGCTCTACGGCACCGCTGATGATTACATCCGGTTCACGCAGATGATCCTCAACAAGGGCCGCGGCAACGGCAACGAAGTGCTGAAGCCCGAGACCGTCGCGCTGATGGGACAGAACCACATCGGCGACCTCAACATGACCCGGATGACATCGGCGATCCCGTCCGCCACCAACGACGTTGATCTCTATCCGGACATGGCGAAAAAATGGGGGCTGAGCTTCCTGATCAACACCGAGCGCACCCCGGAGGGCCGCAGCCCCGGCAGCCTCGCCTGGGCGGGCCTTGCCAACACCTATTACTGGATCGATCCCGCGCGCGACATCACCGGCGTCATCCTGATGCAGCTTCTGCCGTTCGCCGACAAACAATGCCTGGAAACGTTTGCCGGCTTCGAACGCGGCGTCTATGCCGGGCTCGACGCGACGCAGCAGGCGGCGTGAGGGGGATTGGCGAGGGACCGTCATTGCGTGCGGAGCGCGTCCCCCAAAGTCGTCATTCCGGGGCGCGCGAAGCGCGAACCCGGAATCTCGAGCTGTTCATCTCTGGATTCCGGGTTCACGCGAAGACGCGTGCCCCGGAATGACATCGATAAGTCGAGACACAACTCCACAATCTCGCGGCCCATTCCGCCCGAGCTATGCCTGAAGTTTCGCGCCTTACAGAGGGCGCCGGGAATGCCGGGTGCCCGATGCACCCGCAGCCTCGCGTGTAGTAAAAAAACACGCGAGTTAGTCACCACAGGTCCACCGGAATCACCCGGCATTCCCTGCGCGATGGCTTTAACGGCTTACTTCGTGCTCTTCCCGGCGACGAATTCGTCTTGCCACCGTCACCCGCGGATTAAGGGATGGGCCGACCCGGTCGGGCCGGCGCATCCTCCGCGGGCTTGACACCAGCAACGGGTGCCAGAACCACACGACTTGGCCGTACGCAGATGCGCCGTTCGTCCACGCGCCGGTCGATCGCTCACAGATATTCGCTCAATCGAACGCCTGCCCTGCAACTCCCCGCGCGACGACGCTGCCGCGTCCACCGCATCCCACGCCCAACGTAGCTGACGATCATGATACGCCCCTCTGAGGGCACGGGATGGCAGGGGATATGAGGGTGATTTGGGTCGAATGAGAAGGGGATTGTTTTTGCGGGCAGGGCTGGACGGGGCAAATCATGTTGGTCCGACTGCAAAAATAAGCCGTTTGCGCGGCGCACTGATTTCGCCATGACAAGTTTGACGGGCAGATCCGCCGGAGGCTTCGGGAAGTTGGGGGCGATTACCACACGCGGTCACACAGGACTTTCGCCCCGCGCATTAACCACGTTGCGGAGGCGACCAAATGCGTCTCCAGACTCTGGGCGCTTTCGGCTGCACCCAGCCAGATAGCAGCGGCTGGCACGTGTCCCCTGTACGATAATAGTTGCAGAAACCGTTGCCAGCCCCGTCAGTATCCGATTCTATGTGGCGTGACGATATTTCGAGGCGGAGGCGACGTGACTGAGCTGAATTTCAAGGGCAAAGAGTTTGTTTATAATCACCATCTCGCCGTGCCCTTCCGGCCCCTACTGCCCAACGCGAAGAAGGGTGTCGGTCCTGTCGCGCTCGATGGCAATTTGATTGTACATGGCGACAATTTGCACGCGCTCAAGGCTCTGTTGCCGATCTACGCGGGCAAGGTCGACTGCATCTTCATTGACCCACCCTACAACACCGGCAGCGAAGGCTGGGCGTATAACGACAACGTCAATTCCCCCATGATCAAGGAGTGGCTGTCAGCCAACCCGATCGGAATTGAAGACGGCCTGCGGCACGACAAGTGGTGCGCCATGATGTGGCCGAGGCTCAGACTACTTTATGATCTCCTCTCGGAACATGGCAGCCTATGGATGACGCTGGATGACAACGAAGTTCATCGAGCACGATGTCTACTAGATGAGGTATTCGGGGCAGAATGTTGCGTCGGGCAAATAGCCTGGCAGAAACGGACCTCCCGCGAGAATCGGGCAACCCTTTCGCCCAGCATCGACCATTTGTTGGTCTACTCAAAGCCATTGCCAGATACGTGGAAACGCCGTCGAAATCTTCTTTTGCCAACAGAAGATGGTTACTCCAATCCAGACAATGATCCGCGGGGAGAATGGGCCTCCATCCCGTTTTCTGCCCAGGGGTTTCGCGAGAACCAAGTCTACACCATCACGACCCCGACTGGGATAAAACATCAGCCTCCCAAAGGAAGATGCTGGGGTGCCACCGAGCCGGAATTTGAGAAGCTAAAAGCAGAGAACCTTGTCTACTGGCCGAAGGGTGGAGACGGCAAACCAAGAATCAAGCAATTTCCGGATTTGGCTAAAGGGCTCGTTCCCCTAACACTATGGCCAAGCAACGAAGTTGGAGACACTGAGGAGTCGAAGAAGGAACTTTTGGCCATTTTCTCGGATCGCGAGACCGTTGATTTCCATGCGCCCAAACCGCCAGCGCTAATCCAGCGGGTTCTCCAGATTGCGACAAGACCCGACAGCATCGTGCTGGACTCATTTGCCGGGACCGGCGCAACGGCTCACGCAGTTCTGAATCAGAACCAAGCAGATGGCGGGAAACGCCAATTTATCTTGGTTGAGATGGAGGATTATGCCGATACGCTCACGGCTGAGCGAATCAGACGTATAGTGAATGGCTACAGTTTCAAAGGCACGCAAAAGACCGAACTATTGCGCGAAAGCCTCAATTAGCGCGCGATCACAAAAGCCGATGAGTTGATCCATCGGGTTGAAGGAGTTGAAAACTTACAAGCTTACCGCTTTGACCGCGTAAGAAAGGAAGTCAAGGACAGCGAGCTAATCGTAACCGGCGAGAAGACCGTTGACGAAAGTGTCGATGGACTGGGAGGTACCTTTACCTATTGTACACTAGGAGAACCGATCGAACTCGACAAAATTCTGAGGGGAGAAACCCTACCGCCATATGCTGCGATCGGAGCGGCGCTCTACCACATGGCAACCAACCGCTCCATCGATCCTGCCAGAATAAAGGAAGCCGATTTCTACCTTGGCGAGAGCGAGAGTCAGCACGTTTGGCTGATCTACCGCGCCGATGTCGAATGGCTGAAATCGCCTGACGCGGCGCTCACGCTCAAACGCGCAAAAGCGTTCGCCGAAGCTAAGTCGGGCAAAAAGCATCTCGTCTTTGCACCGTCACGCTTCGTCAGTCAAAAGCTGCTAGACGAGCAAAATATCCCAGTCGAGTTCGTGCCGCTGCCGTTCGCGCTTTATCGCATCGAGCGAGCTTAACCGATGTTGCGTAACCTCGATTATCAGACGCGCGTTCTCGAAACCCTCGAAACCTATCTCGATGCGCTCACGGAAGAAAAGGGCAAGGCCGACAAGATTGCCGCATTAATTGCCGCTCAGCCGGATCTGGGCATTCCGCCACGCGACTTTGCGGCCGAGACTTGGAAGCGGATGAAGGCGGACGGCAAGTTGCCCGCGTCGCGCGGGGCTATCGATTATTCGCCCCGGCTCGATGGTATCGGCCGACCTGTACCCGATGTGGTGCTGAAGGTGCCGACTGGCGGCGGTAAGACGCTACTCGCCGTCAACGGCCTCTCGCGCATATTTGGACGCTATCTCAACCGAAATACCGGCTTTGTGCTCTGGATTGTTCCCAATGAGGCGATCTACACGCAGACCTTGCGCCATCTGTCCGACCGCCAACACCCGTACCGGCAAGCACTGGACCAAGCTGCTGCCGGGCGAGTGCAAATACTCGAAAAGACCGACCGACTGGACACGCGTGACATGGCCGGTCAGCTTTGCGTCATGCTGCTGATGCTGCAATCGGCCAACCGGGATACTCAGGATTCCCTGAAAATGTTTCAGGATCGGGGCGACGTGCATGGCTTCTTTCCGCCCGAAGGCGATCAGCTTGCCCACCGCTTGGCGATAGAAGCCACGCCGAACCTCGCCGCCTATGATGACATCTTTCCGTTGGTCAAGGACTCTCTTGGCAACGCTTTGCGCGTGATCCGGCCAGTGGTGGTGCTCGATGAGGGTCATAAGGCGGTTTCCGATCTCGCTTTCCGCACTCTGTACGGTTTCAATCCTTGCTTTGTGTTGGAACTGACAGCGACTCCGCATGATGTGCAACCCAAGGGCGGCAAAGACCCGAAGCCCGGACGCTATTCCAATGTGCTCGTCGAGGTGACTGGCAGAGAACTTGATCGCGAGGGCATGATCAAAATGCCGCTCAACCTCGACACGCGGCGGGGGACCGATTGGAAGACGACACTCAACGTGGCTTTGGACAAGCTCAATGTGCTGGATACGCAAGCCAATGCGTTCCGGGCCGACACTGGGCGTTACATACGGCCGATCATGCTAGTCCAGGTGGAACGCACCGGTAGTGATCAGCGGGCCAGCGGGCACATCCACGCGGCCGACGTGAAGGAATGGCTGCTGACGGCGGGGTTCGACGAAGCCGAAATCGCCATTAAGACCGCGGAACAGAACGACCTCAGCCAACCCGAAAATCTCGACCTTCTTTCGCCCACAAATCGAGTTCGGGCAATAATCACCAAATCTGCCTTGCAAGAAGGTTGGGATTGCCCATTCGCATATGTGCTGTGCTCCTTGGCGGCAAGTTCCAATCTCAAGGCCATGACGCAGCTTATCGGGCGGATTCTGCGCCAGCCCCAAGCGCTGAAAACAGGCATTGAGGCGCTGGACGAGTGCCATGTCGTCACCCATCATGCCGGCACCGCCGAAGTTGTCGGCGCAATCAAAGACGGCCTTGAACAAGACGGTCTAGGCGATTTGGTGATTGAGCTTACGCAAGGGGATGTCCGTGCCAGCGCAAAGGTCTTACGGAAAATTCCGCGTCGTAATGATTTCGCCTCGACTGAAATCTATCTTCCGCGTGTATTGCGGGTGGAAGGCGGGGAAGCGCGCGATCTAGATTATGAATCGGATGTTTTGTCAGCGCTAGACTGGCGTGGCTATGACCCACAGGCAATCGCGGATCGTATACCGGAGAACGCCCAAGCGGCTGAAAGCCAACTTCAGCGCATCAGCCTTACCGATACGGATGACCATTTCGAAGCCGAGCAAGTGATCGCCGCAGCGGAGGCCCTGCGATTTGATCCTGCCCATGCAGTTCGAACGATTTCGGACATCATACCCAATCCCTTCGTGGGGCGCGAAATCGTCGGCAAGCTTCTCCGGGCCCTAGAAAAGCGTGGTTTTGATGCTGCAAAGATTGGAACGCTGGCTAGCCTAATTGGCGTCGAGTTACGGAACGGACTCGATGCTGAACGCGCAGCACGAGCTGAGGCTCTCTTTAAAGCGGACGTTGCAGCGGGTGTCATCCAGTTTCGGTTGCGACTGGACGGCAAAAATTGGCGCATGCCGTTTACGATTGAAACGACGGAGTCCGACACCGCGCGCCAGCTTGTTGGTAAGAGTGGTGGCCCGCTCGAACGAAGTTTGTTTGCACCCGTTTACGAAAGCGAACTCAATGGAGACGAATCCGACGTAGCCGTCTATCTTGATGGCGATAAGGCACTTATCTGGTGGCATCGAAATGTCGCAAGAGTTCAGTACGGAATTCAAGGCTGGCGACGATCGCGGATTTATCCAGATTTCATTTTCGCTGTTCACGGCCACGGTAAATCGCAACGCATCACTGTTCTGGAGACTAAGGGCGATCAGCTTGACAATCTCGACACTGCCTACAAACGGGAAGTGCTTCAATTCCTCTCAAGCAATTTCGCTTGGGATTCGACGATACCAGCCGGAATGCTAGAACTAATCAAGGCAAGCGGCGAAACCGTGGAATGCTCATTGATCCTGATGAGCGAATGGAAAACGAAATTGCCAAACTACCTCACGTCAAAGCCGGCTGCAGGCTAAGTTAGCAGCGCTTCCAACTCTACACACCTGCTTTATCTTCTCTGTTACCGTAGGCAGCCTTGTGTTCGGGAATCGGAAAAAGAACCAACTTCCGATCCACCGTTCAGGAAGCCACTTTCCGTGTAGCACGAGAACTAAACACCATCCCTTCCCACCCTCACGCCTTCTTCCCTCCCACCCCCTTGTCCCACGGCGGCGTGCCGCGGAAGGCGTGGACCAGAAAGTCCACCATGACGCGCACCTTGGCGCTGAGGTGGCGGCGGCTGGGATAGAGCGCCAGCACGTCGATCTCGGCCAGGTGATAATCCGTCAGCACGGGCACCAGCCGTCCCTGCCGCACATCCTCGCCGACCAGAAAGGTCGGCAGCCGGGCGATTCCTAGTCCGGCCAACGCGGCGGCGCGGACGGTATCGCCATTGTTGGTCTGCATGATGCTGCGCACGGCAACGACATGCTCCTTGCCCGCCGCATCCAGCAATCGCCACTCGTCGGCGGGCTCCGCATAGGTGTAGCCGATGCTGACGTGACGTTTGAGGTCCTCGAGGCTTGCCGGCGCGCCGTGGCGCGCGACATAACGCGGCGAGGCGCAGATCACATGCCGCGTGGTGGCGAGCTTGCGGCTGACCAGGGCCGGCGAGCCGCCGCGCGAAATACGGACCGCCAGATCGTAGCCCTCATCGACCAGATCGACGACACGATCGGCCAGGCTGACATCCAGCTCGATCTCCGGATAGCGCGCGATGAAGCGCGGCCACAGCGGCGCGAGGTAAAGAATGCCAAAGCTCAACGGCGCATTGATCCGCAGCCGTCCGCGCGGCTGGATCGAGGCGCTGGATGCGACGGCCTCGGCCTCGGCAACGTCTTCAAGGATGGACAGCGCGCGATCGTACAGCGTCTTGCCGGTTTCGGTCAGCGACAGCCGCCGCGAAGTACGGTTGAGCAGCCGGGCGCCGAGCGCTTCCTCGAGCTCGTTGACATAGCGGGTGACATTGGCCGGCGAGGTTTCGAGCTTGGCAGCGGCGCGGGTAAAGCTGCCCTGGCCGACCACCGCCGCGAAGACCTCGAACGCCCGCAGACGATCCATGGCGCACCCGATCATTCATGAAAACTGAATGATCTAACCCATTTCCGCCCCTTCTTCCAAGTCCGGGACCGCCTAACTACGCTGCATCAGGCCGCGATCGCCGCAGCCGGGACCAAAGACGAGGCCGGAAT
>CAWCXD010000005.1:0-155790 GCA_963799475.1 uncultured Alphaproteobacteria bacterium
GTGCAGGGAATGCCGGGTCGCTTCCGGCGTACCTGTGGTGACTACCGTGTGCTTTCTACCTTTTGCACACGGGCCGCGGGTGCGACGGGCACCCGGCATTCCCTGCGCCCTCTCATTGGTGAGGGACAGCATTCAAGAAAAACTCGGGCAATTCGTGCTGCGAGAATGCGAAGGTGTGCCGTCGATCCGGTTGCGGCCCATCCTTCGAGACGCGACGAAGACGTCGCTCCTCAGGATGAGGTCGTCACACGCGGCACGGGGTCAGTCCCTCATGGTGAGGAGCGCGGCATGCCGCGCGTCTCGAACCATGAGGCAATGGATGCAGCCAGGCTGTTTGAAAATTGAATCGGTGGCCGTTAATCGGCACCGTCATCACCGGGCTTGTCCCGGTGATCCACGTCTTGCTTTCTTTTCGCGGAAACAAAAAGACGTGGATGGCCGGGACATAGGCTAGCGGAAGCGACGCCGTCCTACGGACGGCTATGCCCGGCCATGACGACCTCACAGCTACCCCCTTGCCGCTTTCTTCCGATACGCCAGATGCACCGCGCAATTGCAGCCGGGCGGGTGCGAGGCGACATCGTTGGCGGGTGCGGCGGCGGCCGGCGGCTGGGTTGGCATCGCCTGTTGCACGGCGCGGTCTTGCGCCTGGCGATCCTGCGCCGGGATGTAGTTCAACACCGGCGCCAGCCAGCGTTCGGTCTCGGCGACCGTCATGCCCTTGCGCGCGGCGTAGTCCTCGACCTGGTCGCGCTCGATCTTGCCGACGCCGAAATAGGCGCTGTCGGGATGGCTGAAATAAAGCCCCGAGACCGACGAGCCCGGCCACATCGCATAGCTCTCGGTCAACTTCACGCCGGCGGTCTTTTCCGCATCGAGCAGCGCGAACAGCGTCTTCTTCTCGGTGTGATCGGGCTGCGCCGGATAGCCCGGCGCCGGGCGGATGCCGACATATTGCTCGAGGATCAGCTCGTCCGACGTGAGCTTCTCATTCGGCGCATAGCCCCAGAATTCGCGGCGCACGCGGGCGTGCATCCGCTCGGCAAAGGCTTCCGCCAGGCGATCCGCCAGCGCCTTGCACAGGATCGAGGAGTAGTCGTCATTGGCGTTCTTGAAGCGGTCGGCGATGATGTCCTCGCCGATCCCCGCGGTGACGACGAAGGCGCCGATATAATCCGGCACACCCGACGCCACCGGCGCGATGAAATCCGACAGCGCCGAGTTGAAGCGGCCTTCGCGCTTCTCCAGCTGCTGGCGCAGGGTGTGGAAGGTCGCGATCTTCTGTTTGCGGGTATCGTCGGCATAAACCGCGATATCGTCGCCGTCGGCATTGGCCGGCCAGAAGCCGATCGTCGCCTGCGCCTTGAACCATTTCTCCTTGACGATCTGCTCGAGCATCTTGCGGGCGTCGTCATAGAGCGAGCGCGCGACCTCGCCGATCTTGGCATCGTCGAGGATCGCCGGGAATCGCCCGGTCAGTTCCCAGGTCTGGAAGAACGGCGTCCAGTCGATGTAGTCGGCGAGTTCGGCGAGGTCGTAATCGCTAAAACTCCGGATGCCGAGGAAGGCGGGCTTCTTCGGCGGGGTAGCGGTGAAATCGAGCTTCGGCGCATTGGCGCGCGCATCAGCGAGCTTCAGCCGCTTCTTGTCGGCCTGGGCGCGGAAATGCGCTGCGGAAATCTTGGCGTATTCGGCGCGCACCTCGGCGGCATAGCCCTCGCGCTTGTCGGGCGACATCAGCGAGGAGGCGACGCCGACCGCGCGGCTGGCGTCGTTGACATGCACCACCGGTCCGCTGCGATAGTTCGGGTCGATCTTGACCGCGGTATGCACGCGGCTGGTGGTGGCGCCGCCGATCAACAGCGGCACGGTCATGCCCTGGCGTTCCATTTCGCTGGCGAGGAAGCTCATCTCGTCGAGCGACGGCGTGATCAGGCCGGACAGCCCGATGATGTCGGCGCCCTCAGTCTTGGCGGTTTCGATGATCTTCGCCGCCGGCACCATCACGCCGAGGTCGATCACCTCGAAATTGTTACATTGCAGCACGATGCCGACGATGTTCTTGCCGATGTCGTGCACGTCGCCCTTGACGGTCGCGAGCACGATCTTGCCGGCGTTCTTGCGGCCGTCGCCGGCGATGCCGGCAGCCTGGTTGCGCGCCTTTTCCTCTTCCATGAACGGCATCAGATAGGCGACCGCCTGCTTCATCACGCGGGCCGATTTCACCACCTGCGGCAGGAACATCTTGCCGTCGCCGAAGAGGTCGCCGACGATGTTCATGCCGGCCATCAGCGGGCCCTCGATGACGTTGAGCGGACGCTCCACCGTCTGCCGCGCGGCCTCGGTGTCGGCTTCGATGAATTCGGTGATGCCGTGCACCAGCGCGTGGGAGAGCCGCTTCTCGACCGGCCATTCGCGCCAGGCGAGATCCTGCTCCTTAGTCTGCTTCTCCTTGCCGCGGAATTTCTCCGCGAGCGCCAGCAGCCGCTCGGAAGCGCCGGGATCGCGGTTGAGGATGACGTCTTCGCAGACCTGGCGCAATTCGGGATCGATGTCGTCATAGACGATCATCTGCCCGGCATTGACGATGCCCATATCCATGCCGGCCTTGATGGCGTGATACAGGAACACCGAATGCATCGCCTCGCGCACCGGCTCGTTGCCGCGGAACGAGAACGACAGGTTCGACACGCCGCCGGAGATATGCGCGTGCGGCAGGTTCTGGCGGATCCAGCGCGTCGCCTTGATGAAGTCGACGCCGTAATTGTTGTGTTCCTCGAGCCCGGTCGCGATTGCGAAGATATTCGGGTCGAAGATGATGTCCTCGGGCGGGAAGCCGATCTGGCTGACCAGGATGTCGTAGGCGCGCTTGCAGATCTCGGTCTTGCGCGCGAACGTGTCGGCCTGGCCGACCTCGTCGAACGCCATCACCACCACGGCGGCGCCGTGACGGCGCGCGATCTTGGCCTCGTGGATGAATTTCGCCTCGCCTTCCTTCATCGAGATCGAGTTCACCACCGGCTTGCCCTGAACGCATTTCAGGCCGGCTTCGATCACGGCGAATTTCGAGGAATCGACCATCACCGGCACGCGGGCGATATCGGGCTCGGCGGCGACGAGGTTGAGGAACGTCACCATCGCGGCTTCGGAATCGAGCAGGCCTTCGTCCATGTTGACGTCGACGATCTGGGCGCCGTTCTCGACCTGGTCACGCGCGACCTGAAGCGCCGCGGTGTAGTCGCCCGCGGTGATCAGCTTGCGGAAGCGCGCCGACCCCGTGACGTTGGTGCGTTCGCCGACATTGACGAAGGGAATGGCCGGGGTGAGTTCGAATGGCTCGAGGCCGGAGAGCCGCAGCCGCGGTTCGATCTCGGCGATGACGCGCGGCTTGTGCGGCGCGACCGCGGCGGAAATCGCCTTAATATGGGGAGGCGTGGTGCCGCAGCAGCCGCCGACGATGTTGACGAGGCCGGCCTCGGCGAATTCGCCGATCAGCCGCGCCATGTATTCGGGCGTCTCATCATACTGGCCGAATTCGTTGGGCAGGCCGGCGTTCGGATAGGCGCATATCAGCGTATCGGCGACGCGGCCGATGTCGGCGATGTGGGCGCGCAGATCCTCGGCGCCGAGCGCGCAGTTGAAGCCGACCGTGATCGGCTTGGCGTGGCGCACCGAATTCCAGAACGCCTCCGGCAATTGCCCCGACAGCAGCCGGCCGGACTTGTCGGTGATGGTGCCGGAGATCATCACGGGCACGTCGATGCCGCGCGCCTCGGTGATCTCGGCGATGGCATAGAGCCCCGCCTTGGCGTTCAGCGTGTCGAAGATGGTCTCGAGCAGCAGCAGGTCGACGCCGCCGTCGAGCAGGCCGTTGATCTGCTCGCCATAGGCCTTGCGCAGATCGTCGAAGGTGACGGCGCGGAAGCCGGGGTTCGAGACGTCGGGCGAGATCGAGGCGGTGCGGTTGGTGGGGCCGAGCGCGCCCGCGACGAAACGCGGCCTGCCGTCCTCGGCGCTGACCGTTTTCGCCGCCGCGCGCGCAAGCCTGGCGCCGTCGCGGTTGAGTTCATAGGCGAGGTCCGACATCTCGTAGTCGGCCTGCGCGATCGAGGTCGAGGAGAACGTATTGGTGGCGATGATGTCGGCGCCGGCGCGGAGATAGTCGGCGTGGATGTTCTCGATCGCCTTCGGCTGGGTCAGGATCAATAGGTCATTGTTGCCGCGAACGTCGCGGTGGAAATCCTTGAACCGCTCGCCGCGAAACGCGGCTTCGTCGAATTGCAGCGTCTGGATCATGGTGCCCATGGCACCATCGAGGATCAGGATGCGTTCGCGGGCCGCCGCGAGCAGGGCGGTACGTTTGGGGGAGACAGGTACGGTCATCGATCAAGCGGCTTTCTGTGCGCCTTGCGGGCGAATACCGAGCAAATGGCTGATGGCGAACACGAGGTCCGCGCGGTTCATGGTGTAGAAGTGAAAGGTGCCGACGCCGTGCTTGGCGAGTTTTTGCACCTGGCCGGCCGCAACGGTTGCCGCCACCAGCTTGCGGGTGTCGGGATCGTCGTCGAGGCCTTCGAATTTGTCCGCGAGCCACGACGGCACCGTGGTGCCGGTGCGGGTCACGAAGTTGCGCGCTTGCTTAAAGTTGTGCATTGGCATGATGCCGGGCACCACCGGAATCTCGATGCGGCGGGCGCGAACCTTGTCGAGGTAGCGGAAGTAGAGATCGTTGTCGAAAAAGACCTGGGTGATGGCGCGCGCGGCGCCGGCATCGACCTTGGCCTTCAGCGTGTCGATATCGGCATCGAAGTCGGGGCTCTCCGGATGCTTCTCCGGATAGGCGGACACCGAGACCTCGATATCCGGGTAACGCTTCTTGATGCTGGCGACGAGTTCGGCCGAGGTCTGGTAGCCGTCGGGATGCGCGACATAGGGCGTGCCGATCCCGGTGGTGGGATCGCCGCGCAGCGCGACGATATGGCGGACGCCGACGTCGTGATATTGCGCCACCACATCGTCGATCTCGCCCTTCGGGGCATTGACGCAGGTCAGATGCGCCGCCGGGGTCAACTGGGTTTCTTTCAGGATGCGGGCGATGGTGGAATGCGTACGCTCGCGGGTCGAGCCGCCGGCGCCATAAGTAACCGAGACGAAATTGGGCGCGAGCGGCGCCAGCCGCTTGATGGTCTCCCACAGCCCGCGCTCCATCTCCTCGGTCTTCGGCGGGAAAAACTCAAAGGAGATCGCTGGCGACGGCTGCGCGCGGGGCCCATCGGGGGCGGGGGGCGTGATCTCGGTCATGACAGCACAAACTCCACTCAGGCCGGCAGGGATGTCGGGCTTAGCCTAAGAGCCCCTAAAATAAGCCAAACCAAACCGTTGAAATAGCCCATCGGTGGTGGGAAATAGCCCAATTTATGGCTTTCATCTAGTGTATCTCTGCGGATTCCTGAAGGGTGGGCAGATCGCCAAAACGCCGTCTGAGCCGAAGATTGACGACAAATATGAAGGTTTTGGGTAGTGAAAGTTCCGAAAGGACGATCAAATGGTTGCGCGTGAGAGGTGGGCAGATTGCAAAGACTGTGAAATTTAGCTGTTTCATCCCACAAACACGATCGCTGTCATTGTGCCCTGGCCCGTCCAGTTGCGGGCCTGATCTGCGTGTCACGGCCCTTTGTGGGCCAGACATCGAGGACTAGCTTGCGGCGATGATTCCGCTCTCCGTCCTCGACCTCTCCGTCGTCACGTCCGGCACCAGGCCGGCCGCCGCGCTGCGCAACAGCATCGATCTGGCGCGCCATGCCGATGCGCTGGGTTACACCCGCTATTGGCTGGCCGAACATCACAACCTCGCGTCGGTGGCGAGCCCGGCGCCGGACCTCATGATTGGGCAGATCGCCGCGGTGACGAGCCGCATCCGGGTCGGGTCCGGCGGCGTGATGCTGCCCAACCACGCCCCGCTGGTGGTGGCGGAGCGCTTCAAGATGCTGGAGGCGCTGTTCCCCGGCCGCATCGATCTCGGCCTTGGCCGCGCGCCGGGCACCGACGGCGCCACCGCCTATGCGCTGCGCAGCCGGCTCGATCGCCGCGAGGGCGACGATTTCCTGGAGCGGCTGCATGAATTGACGCTGTGGGAGACGCGCGATTTTCCGGCCAACCATCCCTACAACACTGTGGTGGCGATGCCGGACGACGTGCCGCTGCCGCCGATCTGGCTGCTCGGCTCCAGCGACTACAGTTCAGAACTGGCCGCCCAGGTCGGGATGGGTTTTGGGTTTGCGCATCACTTTGCATCGTATGACGCGATCGAGGCGCTGACGCATTATCGCCGGCGTTTCAAGCCGTCGGGCTGGCGCACAACGCCGCATGGCATCCTCGCGGTGGCGGCGATCGCCGCCGAAACCGATGCGGAAGCCGAGCGGCTGGCGGCGTCGATGGATCTCAACCGGCTGCGTCGGGATCGCGGCCAGCATCTGCCGCTGCCGAGCGTCGAGGAGGCGCTGGCCTATCCGTACACCGACGCCGAACGCGCCGCGATCGCACGCAACCGCGCGCGGCTGTTCGTCGGCAGCCCGGCGACGGTGATGGCGAAGCTGCAGCCGATGATCGAGGCCAGCCAGGCCGATGAGCTGATGATCATCACCGCGGTGTACGATCACGACGCCCGCAAGAAGTCCTACAGCCTGCTCGCGGATGCGTTCGGGCTTGGGAAGAAAGTGGCGGCGGTGATGCTCAATGCCGTCATTCCGGGGCACGCGAAGCGTGAACCCGGAATCCAGAGGTGATCAGCTCGAGATTCTCCGATGTGCAATTGCACATCGTAGTTCGTGCTGACGCACGCCCCGGAATGACGGCTTCTCCAACTCACTCCGCCTTTTCGCTGAACGTGGCGCGGTAGGGATGACCGGGATAGACCCCGACGATGCGAAGCTCGCGCGAGAAGAATTTCAGTTCTTCCAGCGCGAAGGCGAGATTCCTGTCGTCGGGATGGCCTTCGACGTCGGCATAGAATTCGGTGGCGAAGAAATTGCCGTCGACCATGTAGCTTTCGAGCTTGGTCATGTTGACGCCGTTGGTCGCAAAACCGCCCATCGCCTTGTAGAGCGCGGCGGGCAGGTTGCGGACCCGGAAAACAAAGGTGGTGACCAGCGGCCCCGATCCCGGGGGCGCCCATTTTTCCTCGCGCGCCAGCACCACGAAGCGGGTGGTGTTGTGGCTCTCGTCCTCGACATCCTCGGCCAGGATATCTAGGCCATAGATTTCCGCCGCGAGCTTCGAGGCGATTGCGGCGACGGCCTTGTCGCCGCGCTCGGCGATATCGCGCGCGCTGCCCGCGGTGTCGGCCGCTACGATCGGCTTGATGCCGAGCTTGCGGATGATGCGGCGGCACTGCCCGAGCGCGTGGACATGGCTCTCGACGCTCTTGATCTCGGAAAGCTTGGCGCCGCGCACCGCCATCAATTGATGCCGGACCGGCGAGAACCATTCACCGACGATGAACAGGCCGGATCGCGGCAACAGGTGATGGATGTCGGCGACGCGGCCGGCGACCGAATTCTCGATCGGGATCATGCCGAGATCCGCTTCGCCCGAGGAGATCGAGGCCAGCGCGTCCTCGAAGGTTGCGCACGGCACCGGCTCCGCGTCGGGATAGGCCGCGGCGATGGCGATATGGGAATTGGCTCCGGGCTCGCCCTGGAATGCGATTTTCAGCTTTTTTGTCATGGCGTCTTGTATCAGCCGGTTAGGTTTTGGCCAGTATGCGGCGGGCGGTTTCAAGGTCGGCGGGGGTATCGACGCCGCGCGGTACCGTGTCGACCACGGTGACGTCGATGCGCATTCCGGCCTCGATGGCGCGGAGCTGCTCGAGTTTCTCCCGCCGCTCCAGCATCGAGGGCGCAAGGCCGACGAAGCGCTCCAGGGCGGCGCGCCGATAGGCGTAAAGACCGATGTGGTGGTAGCGCGGACCGTCGCCCCATGGCGCCGTGGCGCGCGTGAAATACAGCGCCCGCATCCGCCCGGGACTGACCGCTGAGCCGATCACCTTGACCACATTCGGGTTGGTGGCTTCCTCCTCGGTATGGATTTGCGCCGCCAGCGTCGCGATATCGACCGCGGGGTCGGCCAGCGGGCCGAGCACGCTGCGGATGTTATCCGGGTGGATGGTCGGAAAGTCGCCCTGCAGGTTGACCACGATCTCAGTGCGGCCCTCGGGGTCGAGCCGGCCGAGCGCCTCGTGAATCCGGTCCGAGCCGGAGGGGTGATCCGCTTCGGTCAGCACGGCCTCGCCGCCATGGGACCGCACTGCCGCGGCGATTTCCGGCGTGTCGGTCGCGACCGCAACGCGGCCGATTTGCGCGGCTTCGGCGCTGCGCAGGACATGCACGATCATCGGCACGCCGACGATATCAAGAAGCGGCTTACCCGGTAAGCGTGTGGCAGCCATGCGGGCGGGAATGAGCACCAAGGTGCGGGTTTCGGTCATTAAGATGGAGTCTCGACCCCGTCGATAACAAGCGGGAATTGATGGGGATTGGTCAAAAGCCGATGCATTTATACGGGTTGCCAGAGCGTGGGCAAACCGATATCTCATCGGCACTCGGGGGGCGGTACAAAGCCGGATTCCTGATGCTTACCCGGCCGTTCTGTCGGCCCAAAATCGACATTCCGGCCTCACCAGCAGGATTTGGAGCCTGATCCGAAATGGACTCCTTCGAACTTAATAAAATTCTCGGTGCCGTACTGGCTACTTGCCTTGTTGTTTTGGCGACCAGCTTTGCCGCTGGCGCAATTTTCTCTCCCACCATGCCGGAAAAGCCCGGTTTCGAAATCGCCGTGAAGGAAGCCGAGCCGGCGGGCCAGGCAGCCGCGGCCGCACCTTCCGAGCCGATCGAAAAGCTGCTGCAGACCGCGTCAGTCGAGAAGGGCGCGGCTGCCGCGAAGAAATGCGCTGCCTGCCATACTTTCGAAAAGGGCGGGCCCAACCGGGTCGGGCCGAATTTGTACGGCATCGTCGACGACCACAGGGGCGAGGGCCGTGGGTTCAACTTCTCGGCTGCGATGAAGGCCAAGGGCGGCACCTGGACCTTCGACGAACTGAACAAGTTCCTCGCCAACCCCAAGGGTTACATCCCGGGCACCGCGATGAGCTTTGCCGGCCTGCCGAAGGATAGCGAGCGCGCCGACGTGATCGATTATCTCCGGACCCTTGCCGACAACCCGGTTCCGTTGCCGACGGCGGCAAAGTAACGTTTCGACGGCGTTACATGAATTTCATGCATCAACGGCCGGGCATTGCCCGGCCGTTTTCGTATGCCAACTCGCAGCTTTGTTATCGGGGCGTTTGGCCGCAGTGATACAAGCCGCGGGGGTGCTTTCATGAGCAAAAAGCAACATATTCGGTCGAACCGTTGCCTTATATTGCGCTCTGAATGATGCTGAGCGTGCAAGAGGAATTCTGATTTGGCAATCACCCGGCGACATCTCCTCCAGAGCGGCGCCTTTGCCGCGATCGGCCCGGCATTCGGGATAGCAGCGGGCATTCCCGCAACCGAGTCCGCCCATGCGGAGGCCGCAACCGGCGAGCCGGTGTGGCGGCACGCATTGTCCCTCTTCGGCAGCGTGAAATATCCCGCCGATTTCGCGCGCTTCGATTACGTCAATCCGGACGCGCCCAAAGGCGGCGTCGCCCGCCAGATTCTGATCGGGACGTTCGACAATTTCAATGTCGCGGTCGCGGGTGTCAAAGGCTCGCTCGCCGGCGCCGTCGAGCTCATTTATGAATCTCTGACGACGCCATCGCAGGACGAGGTTTCGACCGAATACGGCGCGCTGGCTGAGGCGGTGAGCCATCCCGAGGATTTTTCCTCAGTTACCTATCGTCTGCGCGCTCAGGCGAAATGGCACGACGGCAAGCCGGTGACGCCGGAGGACGTGATCTTCTCGCTGAACGCATTCAAGAAGTATCATCCGCAATATTCCGCCTATTACCGACACGTCGTGAAGGCGGAGAAGGCCGGTGAGCGCGATATAAAATTCACCTTCGATGCGCCCGGTAATCGCGAGCTTCCACAAATCGTGGGGCAGTTGACGGTACTCCCGAAGCATTGGTGGGAAGGCGTCGATGGCGAAGGTCGCAAACGCGACGTCTCTGCCACCACGCTGGAAAAACCACTCGGCTCCAGCACCTACCGCATCAAGGAATTCGTGCCGGGCCGCTCGATCGCGCTGGAGCGGGTAAAGGACTATTGGGGTCGCGATCTCAACATCAATATCGGGCGTCATAACTTCGACGAACTGCGTTACGAATATTTTCGTGATACGACGGTGGCGCTCGAGGCTTTCAAAGGCGATCAAGTCGATTGGCGCACCGAAAACAGCGCGAAAAACTGGGCCACTGCCTACGACTTCCCGGCGGTTACAGAAAAACGTGTGTTGCTGGAGGAGTTTCCGAACCGCAGCTCCGGCATCATGCAGGCGTTCGCGGTGAATATTCGCCGCGACAAGTTCAGGGATGCGCGGGTGCGTCGCGCGATGAATTTCGCATTCGACTTCGAGGAAATGAACAAACAGATTTTCTTCGGCCAGTACAAACGTATCAGCAGTTATTTCGACGGCACCGAACTGGCATCGAGCGGTCTGCCGCAGGGCAAGGAACTTGAGATCCTCGAAACCGTTCGGGCTGATGTGCCCGCGGAGGTCTTCACGACTGCCTATACCAATCCTGTCGGCGGCAGCCCGGAAGCCGTGCGCGCAAATTTGCGCGAAGGGCTGCGTCTGCTCAAGGAAGCCGGCTACGAAGTGCGCGATGGCAAGCAGGTCGACACCAAGACCGGGGCGCCGTTCGCGCTCGAATTGCTGGTCTCAGACCCGAGCTTTGAACGGGTGATGCTGTTCTTCAAGCCGTCGCTGGAGCGGCTCGGTATTACCGTGAGTGTGCGCACCATTGATCCGACGCAATACGAAAACCGGCTGCGTAGCTGGGACTTCGATGTCGTGGTAGCGAGCTGGCCCGAATCTCTGTCGCCGGGCAACGAACAGCGCGAATACTGGGGCTCGCAGGCCGCCGACATGGCGGGGTCACGCAACATCATCGGCATCAAGAATCCGGCGATCGATAAATTGATCGAGCGTTTGATCTACACCAAGGACCGTGAAGATCTGGTCGCTGCAACCAAGGCACTCGACCGCGTGCTGTTGTGGAATCACTATGTGGTGCCGCAGTGGAATTATCCGAAAGTCCGCACCGCGCGCTGGGACCGCTTTGGCCGGCCGTCTGAATTACCGAAATACGGCCTGTCGGGATTTCCGTCATTGTGGTGGTTTGATGCCGAAAAAGCCGCCAAGATCGGCAAGCGATCTTGAAGGGTTTTGCGGCATGACAAGGCTCTCCCGCCGGCACGTACTCGGTCTCGGTCTCGGCATCGGTGCGCTCAGCGCGACGCGTTTTCGGCCGGCCGCGGCCGAAAGCGAGGCGAGCGTTCACGGCATCTCGGTGTTCGGCGATCTGAAATATCCGGCCGACTTCCAGCATTTCGACTATGTGAATCCGGCGGCGCCGAAAGGCGGGATATTTTCAACGATCCCAGCCGTGCGCGGGTACAACCAGTCGTATTCCACCTTCAATTCGCTCAATGCCTTCATCCTGAAGGGCGAGGGCGCGCAGGGCATGGACCTGGTGTTCGCGCCCTTGATGGTGCGCGCGGGCGACGAGCCGGATGCGATGTACGGCATGGCGGCGAAGTCGGTGCAGATATCAGGCGACAAACTGACGTATCGTTTTACGATGCGGCCCGAGGCCCGATTCCACGACGGCTCGAAACTGACGGCACATGACGCCGCGTTCTCGCTGACCACGCTGAAGACCAAGGGGCATCCTTTGATCCTGCAGCAGATGCGCGACATGGTGAAGGCCGAGGCGCCCGACGACGCGACGCTGGTCGTGACCTTCGCCGAAAAGCGCGCCCGCGACGTGCCGCTTTACATCGCGGGCCTGCCGATCTTCTCGCAAGCCTATTACGCGACGCGGCCATTCGATGAATCGACGCTCGATATCCCCTTGGGATGCGGCCCGTACAAGGTCGGAAAATTCGAGGTCAACCGCTACATCGAGTTCGAACGCGTCAAGGATTGGTGGGGCGCCGATCTCGCGGTCAGTCGCGGCGCGTTCAATTTCGACATTGTGCGGTACGAATTCTACCGGGATCGTGACGTCGCCTTCGAAGGATTCACTGCAAAGAATTATCTGTTCCGTGAGGAGTTCACCTCGCGTGTATGGGCAACGCGCTACGACTTTCCCGCCGTCAAGGACGGCCGGGTCAAGCTGGAAACGCTGCCGGACGATACGCCGTCAGGCGCGCAGGGCTGGTTTATCAACACCCGCCGTGAGCAATTCAGGGATCCGCGGGTGCGCGAAGCGCTGATCCAGGCGTTCGATTTTGAGTGGACCAACAAGACCATCATGTATGGCGCCTACGCGCGAACCCAGTCGCCGTTCCAGAACTCGGACATGATGGCGAGCGGACCGCCGTCGCCGGAGGAGCTCAAGCTGCTGGAGCCGTTTCGCGGCCAGGTCCCGGACGAGGTGTTCGGGCTGCCCTTCGTGCCGCCGGTGTCGGATGGATCCGGACAGGATCGAACGCTGCTGCGCAAGGCCTCGCAACTGCTCACGGATGCGGGGCTCCCCATCAAGGACGGCAAGCGGCTGTTGCCGAACGGCGAGGTCTTCAAGATCGAATTTTTGGCCGATGAGCCCTCGCTGCAACCGCACCACGCGCCCTACATCAAGAATCTCGGCACGCTGGGGATTGTGGCTTCGTTACGGATCGTCGATCCCGTGCAGTACCGGGCCCGGGTGGAGGATTTTGATTTCGATATGACCATCCAGCGCTTCAGCATGTCCGCGACCCCGGGTGATGCGATGCGCCCGTACTTCTCGTCGCAGGCAGCGCAGACCAAAGGCTCCTACAATCTGGCCGGTGTCGCCAATCCGGCGATCGACGCCATGATCGAGCGAATCATTGGCGCCAATAATCGCGCCGATCTGACGGTTGCGTGCCGCGCCTTCGACCGGGTGTTTCGCGCGGGGCGCTACTGGGTGCCGCAATGGTACCGGACCAGTCACCCGCTCGCCTACTGGGATGTGTTCGATCGTCCAAAGACGTTGCCGCGCTATCAGTTCGATGCCTCCAGCGTCGGCGAGCGGATCCTATGGTGGTATGATCCCGGCAAGGCTGCAAAGTCGGAGCAGGCAAAGTAGCTCATGAGCGCCTACATCGCCCGCCGCATTCTGCTGATGATCCCGACCCTGCTCGGGATTTTGTTCGTGTCGTTTGTGGTGGTGCAGTTCGCCCCTGGCGGCCCGGTGGAGCGGGTGATCGCGCAGCTCAGCGGCGCGGATACCGGGGGCACTTCCCGGATTTCGGGCGGTACCGGCGGCGATTTCGGTGCGCGCGGCCAAGTCGGCGCCTCGAGCGATGCCGTCGGATCGAAATATCGTGGCGCGCAGGGGCTCGATCCTGATTTCGTCAAGAGCCTCGAAAAGCAGTTCGGCTTCGACAAGCCGGCGCCGGAACGTTTTCTCCTGATGATATGGAATTTCGCTCGCTTCGATTTCGGCAAGAGCTATTTCCGTGACGTCAGCGTGCTGCAATTGATCAAGGAAAAGCTGCCGGTCTCGATCTCGCTCGGGCTCTGGATGACGCTCCTGACCTATCTGATCTCGATCCCCCTTGGCATCCGCAAGGCGGTCCAGGACGGCTCCCAGTTCGATACCTGGACCTCCGCGGTGGTGATCATCGGATTTGCGATACCGGGGTTCCTGTTCGCGATCCTGCTGATCATCCTGTTCGCCGGCGGCTCCTTCTTCAATATTTTCCCGCTGCGCGGCCTTACCTCGGACGGCTGGTCGCAATTCCCCTGGTACTGGAAGATCCTCGACTACTTCTGGCACATCACGCTGCCGCTGATCGCGATGGCGCTCGGCGCATTCGCCACCATGACATTGCTGACCAAGAACTCGTTCCTCGACGAGATCCGCAAGCAATATGTCATGACCGCGCGCGCCAAGGGCTGCAGCGAGCGCCAGGTGCTCTACAATCACGTCTTCCGCAATGCCATGCTGATCGTGATCGCCGGTTTCCCGAGCGCCTTCATTCACGCCTTCTTTTCCGGCTCGCTGCTGATTGAAACCATCTTCTCGCTGGATGGCCTCGGCCTGCTCGGCTTTGAAAGCGTGCTGAACCGCGATTACCCCGTGGTGTTCGGGACGCTGTTCATTTTCTCGCTGGTCGGCCTCGTGGTCAATCTGATCTCCGACCTGGCCTATATGTGGATCGATCCGCGGATCGATTTCGAGGCGCGGGAGGTCTGATGACCCTGGTCGCGCCGCCCCCGATCGAGACCACGACGCAGACGCCGCTCGGCGAAGCCGTGCCGATGACACGCCATCGCTTCACGCCGTCGCCGCTCAACCGCCGCCGCTGGCAGAACTTCAAATCGAACCGACGCGGCTATTGGTCGTTCTGGATCTTCCTGGTGCTGTTCTTCATTTCGCTGTTCGCCGAACTGATCGCCAACGATCGCCCGTTCCTGATCAAATATGACGGGCATCTGTATTGGCCGGCGTTCGTCAGCTATCCCGAGACCACGTTCGGCGGCGATTTCCAGACCGCCGCGGATTATCGCGATCCCTATCTGCAGAAGCTGATCGCGGAGAAGGGCGGCACCATCTTCTGGCCGCCGATCCGCTATTCCTACGACACCCACAATCTCGACTTGCCGACGCCGGCGCCGTCGCCGCCGACCTGGATGCTCACCGAAGCGCAGTGCAAGGAGGTGGTGCAGAAGAAGGGCCTCAAGAGCTGTCGCGATCTCGAATACAATTGGCTCGGCACCGACGACCAGGGCCGCGACGTGGTGGCGCGGCTGATCTACGGCTTTCGCATCTCGGTGCTGTTCGGCCTCGCGCTGACCATCGTCTCGTCGATCATCGGCGTCGCCGCCGGCGGCGTGCAGGGCTATTTCGGCGGCTGGATCGATCTCACCTTCCAGCGCGTGATCGAGGTCTGGACCGCGATTCCCTCGCTATACCTGCTCTTGATCCTGTCCTCGGTGCTGGTGCCCGGCTTCTTTGTGCTGCTCGGCATCCTGTTGCTGTTCTCATGGGTATCACTGGTGGGCCTGGTGCGGGCGGAATTCCTGCGCGGCCGCAATTTCGAATATATCCAGGCCGCGCGCGCACTTGGCGTGTCCAACGCCGTGATCATGTTCCGGCATCTGTTGCCGAACGCCATGGTGGCGACCATGACGTTCCTGCCGTTCATCGTTTCCTCGTCGGTGATGACTCTGACCGCACTCGACTTTCTGGGCTTCGGACTGCCGCCGGGCTCGCCTTCGCTCGGCGAACTGCTGTCGCAGGGGAAAGCCAACGTGCAGGCACCGTGGCTCGGCTTTACCGGCTTTTTCGCAGTCGCGATCATGCTGTCGCTCCTGATCTTCATCGGCGAGGCAGTGCGCGACGCGTTCGATCCGCGCAAGACGTTCAGGTGAAAGTGTGGTAGCCTATCTCATAGGCATGGGTGTCGCATGAACAGGATCATTCGCGAAAACTACCCGGCGTCCAAACTTCCCGATGATTTGCGGGCGGGGGTTGATCCCTCGTCGACTGTAACCGTGACGATTGTCGAGGAGGAGAAGCAGCCAGAGAAGGTCGTAACGCTCGATGAGATTTTTGCGTTACGTCACCCTCCTTTCCGCACAGCGGAGGAGATCGACGAAGAATTGCGGCGCCAGCGGGACGCATGGGATGACTGAAGGAGCTGCTTCGTCGAAGCTGTATTTTGACGCCAATGTATTTATTTATGCCGTCGAAGGCAGCGATGACATTGCGGGCCCTCTTCGTACATTGTTTGAGCTGCTCAGTCGCGGCCTCAACAGGTCGGTCACGAGCGAGTTAACGCTGGCCGAAGTGCTCCCGAAAGCTGATCCGATCAGGCGTCGGAATTACCTGGACCTTATTTTGCATAGTCGTTTGTTCGATCTGCATCCTGTGACGCGCGACATCTTAATTGAGACCGCCGACTATCGGAGAGTGGCCAGTGTTTCGATGCCAAAACTCCCAGACGCCATTCACGTTGTGACGGCAATTCGTGCTGGCTGCGAGAGAATGTTGTCGTTTGACCGCGCATTGAGGTTACCGGAAGGAATGTTGCGCGTTACCCGTGAGGGGATTCCGCAGCTCATCGAAGAATTATCATAATGGACGCCATCAACCAGCCGCTGCTCAACGTTCGTGACCTGTCGGTGGCGTTTCACCAGCCGAGCGGCACCTCGGTCGCGGTCGATCGCATTTCGTTCCAGATCAAGCGCGGCGAATGCGTGGCGCTGGTCGGCGAGTCCGGCTCCGGCAAATCGGTCAGCGCGCTGTCGATCCTCAAGCTGTTGCCGTATCCGACCGCATCGCATCCGTCGGGCAGCATCCAATTCAAAGGGCAGGAGCTGATCGACCTTTCGGAGCGCGAGATCCGCGGCGTCCGCGGCAACGACATCTCGATCATCTTCCAGGAGCCGATGACCTCGCTCAATCCGCTGCATACGATCGAGTCCCAGATCGGCGAGATCCTGCAGCTCCACAGCGGGGTCCGCGGTGCGATGGCGCGGGCGCGAACGCTCGAACTGCTGACCCAGGTCGGCATTCCCGAGCCGGAAAGCCGGCTTGCGAGTTACCCGCATCAATTGTCCGGCGGCCAGCGGCAGCGGGTCATGATCGCGATGGCGCTCGCCAACGAGCCGGATCTCTTGATCGCCGATGAGCCGACCACCGCGCTCGACGTCACCGTGCAGGCGCAAATCCTCACCCTGCTGGCGGAGATTCGGGCGCGGCTCGGCATGAGCCTGTTGTTCATCACCCACGACCTCGGCATCGTGCGCCGCATCGCCGACGTGGTCTGCGTCATGAACAACGGCAAGATCGTCGAGCAGGGACCGGTGGAGCAGGTCTTCACCGCGCCGAAGCATGCTTATACCAAAGCGCTGTTGGCGGCGGAGCCGAAGCCCGACCCGGCGCCGCCGCGGCCGGAATCCCCGATCGTGATCGCGGCCGATGATTTGAAAGTGTGGTTTCCGGTCAAGCGCGGTCTGCTCCGCCGCACGGTCGGGCATATCAAGGCGGTGGATGGCGTCAGCCTTTCGGTGCGCAAGGGCGAGACGCTTGGCGTCGTGGGCGAATCCGGCTCCGGCAAGACGACGCTGGGCCTGGCGCTACTGCGGCTGATCTCGTCCGATGGGCCGATCGTGTTTCTGGGTAGCGATATCCAGGGTCTGCGTTTCAAGGCGATGCGGCCGTTCCGCCGCGATATGCAGATCGTGTTTCAGGATCCGTTCGGCGCACTGAGCCCGCGCATGTCGGTCGGTGACATCATCGCCGAAGGGCTTACTGTGCATCAGCCCGGGCTTTCGGAAGCCGAGCGTGAAGCGCGCGTGATCAAGTCGCTCAGGGATGTCGGGCTCGATCCGGCAACGCGGTTTCGCTATCCGCACGAATTCTCCGGCGGTCAGCGCCAGCGCATCAGCATTGCCCGCGCGGTGGTGCTGGAGCCGAATTTCATCGTGCTGGACGAGCCGACCAGCGCGCTCGACATGCTGTTCCAGGCGCAGATGGTCGACCTGTTGCGTGAACTGCAGCGCAAGCGCGATCTGACCTACATGTTCATTTCGCATGACCTGCGCGTGGTCGCCTCGCTTGCAAGCCATTTGATCGTGATGCGGCACGGCAAGGTGGTGGAGGAGGGCGCGGCCGCCGAGCTGTTCAAGAACCCGAAGACCGACTACACCCGCGCGCTGTTCGCCGCCGCGTTCCGGCTTGAAACCGCGCCGGGTGGTGCTGTCGCGGATTGAGCGGTGTGCCTAGAACCTTTTCCGTTCCGATGGAATCGGAACGGGCTCTAGATTCTTGGTTTGACGCGTTTTCTTTACGCGAACCGGTACACTTCGCTGGAAAACGCTCTACAGCCGCTTGATCGTCGTGATCGCGCTGCCGGCGGCCTTGATCCGGGCGATGGCGTCGCGGGTATTTTCGACCACGGTCGCCATGTGATGCGCGTTGGCGTGCACGATGCTGTCGGCATCCCGCACGATCGCGACATGGCCTTTCCAGAATATCAGGTCGCCGCGCGTTAGTTTCTTCGACTCGGTCGGGTCCAGTGCGCGGCCGAGGCTGTCCCTCTGCATGTCGCTGTCGCGCGGGCAGCCGGTGCCGGCGGCAGTCAATGAGACCTGCACCAGGCCGGAGCAATCGATCCCGAGGCTGCTCTTGCCGCCCCATAGATACGGCGTGCCGACAAAGCGTTCGGCTACGGCGACGAAATCTTTCTCGAAGCGAACGGGGCTGTCGATATGCTGTCGGGGCAAATACCAGCCCTCGCGGGTGACTGCGAAAACGCCGTCCTCCCGGGTTACAGTCAACAGCGATCCCATCACCAGCGTGTCGACCGCCGGCAGCTTGATCGAGGGGCCGGGAAACGCGAACGTCCGGATCGCGGTGACCTTGTGCGTCGGCATCGTCGAAGGCTTTGCCAGGGCGCGATCGGGAAGCCAGCCGACATAGCCGTCGCTGTTCAACTGGCCCCAGGCCCAGCCCTCGCCGTCACGGTCATAAATGGTGACCCGCTCGCCCTTGAGTGCCTGGGTCGCGAGCATCGATTCCATCGATGGCCTTTCGCGCAATGGCGCGATCGCCTCGATGACTTCGAATTCCTCGCCGATGACAAATCGCGCGGCCTTGACCTTGCCTTCGAGATATCTGGCGGCGACCTCAGGCCGAGCCGGTGTCAGGCGCGGGTCATCCATAGCGTTCGCCCAGCAGTTTGTAGATCGCGCGCGCGGCCTGGCATTCGCCGCCCTCAGGCCGCGCCGGTCTGGCCTGCGGTGTCCAGCCGTAGATATCGACATGCAGCCAGCTGTTCGCGGCTTCGACGAAGCGCTGCAGGAACAGCGCACAAGTAATCGAGCCGGCGAACCCGCCCGACGGTGCGTTATTGATGTTGGCGACCTTCGAATCGAGCCATTTGTCGTAGGCCGGCCACAGCGGCAATCGCCACAACGGGTCGTTTTCCGCCTGCGCGCAGCGCGCGACATCCTGCGCCAGCGTCTCGTCATCGGTGTAAAACGGCGGCAGGTCCGGCCCCAGCGCCACCCGCGCCGCGCCGGTCAGCGTCCCCAGGTCGATCAGCAGATCGGGCGTTTCCTCGTCGGCCAGCGCCAGCGCATCGGCCAGCACCAGCCGGCCTTCGGCGTCCGTGTTGCCGATTTCCACCGTCAGGCCCTTGCGTGATGTGAAGATGTCGAGCGGACGGAAAGCGTTGCCGGCGACCGCGTTTTCGACCGCGGGAATCAACACCCTGAGGCGCACCTTCAGCTTGGCGTCCATCACCATCAGCGCCAGCGCCAGCACGTTGGCAGCGCCGCCCATGTCCTTCTTCATGATCAGCATGCCGCTGGACGGCTTCAGGTCCAATCCACCGGTGTCGAAGCAGACCCCCTTGCCGACCAGCGTCACCTTGGGGTGCGCGGGATCGCCCCAACTGAGATCGATCAGCCGCGGCGCGCGTGGCGAAGCCATGCCGACCGCATGGATCAGCGGAAAGTTCTGCCGAATGAGATCGTCGCCGGCGATGCAGTTGAAGCTGGCGCCGAAGCGCTTGGCCAGTTGCTGCGCCGCCTGCGCCAGTTCCTCCGGTCCCATGTCGTTCGAGGGCGTATTGATGAGGTCGCGGGCAAGTGCTGCGGCTTCCGCCATGCGCGTGATGTCGGCGATGTCGATGCCCTCAGGTGGCACCAGCCTGACGTCGCGGGCATTGGCCTTGCGGTAGCGGTTGAATTGATAACTGCCGAGCGCAAAAGCCAGCGTCGCAAGCCGGGTGTCGTGCGGCGCGTTGGCGAAGCGATAGGTGCCCGGCGGCAACAGGCCCGGCAACGCTCCGGGCCGGAAGGGATCGCGGGATTTACTGTCCTCGTCTTCGAGGCCGAACACGACATGGGCGATCTTTCCGTCCGTCGCGGGCAGCGTCAGGCAGGCGCCGGGCTTGGCGGCGAAGTCGTTGACTTGCGCGAACTGCCGCGCCTGCGGGGGCAGGCCTGCACGTATCGCCTCCCATGTGGTCTTGGTCGCAAAGCTGATGGGGGTCGCCGACGGCGTGGGCGTGGTCTCGAACACTGAATGCATGCTTCTCTCGGGCTTCACGCGAACGGGGGCAGGGCCATCGCGGTATCCTACATGATAAGCGGCGGACAGCCGCCATACCAATAATACGGGGGATGATTCTGCGCCCGCTTCCACTCCCATTCGATCCGTTCGGGGAGTGTAGCCGGGCAAAAGCCGTTGCCATGCCGGCGCCATATCACGCGCCCCTTTCGGCGCATCGGGAGGCGGTGCCCATGACCGGCAGCGTCGTCATCGCAACCAGCGGCATTTCGCAACACCAGGCCATCCTATTGCAGCGGCTGAATCCGACACGCATGAGATGTATTTTAACCGGGTGTTAGGGTTAACAGTTTATTGCGGGAGCATTCGCCTCGCTCAACCTGCACGATTTCGTGAGTTAACGTGGACATGCGTCAGCGCTCCAGCCTTGCCCGGCTTCTCGCCTCCGCGGCCGTGGCGGCAATTTTCGCCGTTGGGCTGTGCGGGTGCCAGACCATGTCCGATATCACGGGGTCGCTGTCATCGAAGCCGCAGGCAAGCCCCGACGCCGATCCGCGGCGCACCGCCGAAGCCTATGGGGAACGGTATCGGGTCAACCCCAAGGATGCCGACACTGCCTTGGCCTATGGCCAGGCCCTCCGTGCCACCGGCCAGCGGTCGCAGGCTGCTGCCGTGCTCGAGCAGGCCACCATCTCCCACCCCGGCAACAAGGCGCTGCTCGCCGCCTACGGCCGGGCGCTGGCCGATAACGGCAATTTCCAGGAAGCCTTCGATGTGCTGAGCCGGGCCCATTCGCCCGACAATCCGGACTGGCGGATCCTGTCGGTGCAGGGAACCGCGCTCGATCAGCTTGGCCGCCATGACGAGGCGCGGGCCTATTATGCCAGCGCCTTGAAGATCGTCCCCGGCGAGCCGTCGGTGCTGTCCAATCTGGGCCTTTCTTACATGCTGTCGAAGGATTTGCCGAAGGCGGAAGCGACCCTCCGGCAAGCCTACGGCAGCAGCAGGGCCGACGCGCGGGTGCGACAGAATCTGGGTCTGGTGGTTGGCCTGCAGGGCCGCTTCGCCGAGGCTGAAACCATCGTGAAGGCCGATCTGCCGCCGGACCAGGCTGCCGCCAATGTCGCCTATCTGAAGCAGATGCTGAGCCGCAAGGACAACAGCCCGCGCCCGGTCGCCGCAAAGGTCGTCCCGATGGCATCGCTCGACGCGCCCGACTGAGACACCGCGGACCGCCGCAAGCAGGCAGCGTGCGCGGTGAGGCCCGGTCGCCATCGGCTCTCGCCTGGACGGCGCGCCGTTTCCGTTCAGGAGAAGTCGATCGGCGCGGCGGAAAAGCTCATTGCATCTCTGCGACCTTGATGCCGGTCGGCCCCAGGATGACGACGAACAGCACCGGCAGGAAGAACAGAATCATCGGCACCGTCAGCTTCGGCGGCAGCGCCGCGGCCTTTTTCTCCGCCTCGGTCATGCGCATGTCACGATTTTCCTGCGCCATCACGCGCAGGCTTTGACCGAGTGGCGTACCGTAACGCTCCGACTGCTGCAGGGCGAGGCAGACCGATTTCACGCCTTCGAGGCCGGTGCGCATCGCCAGATTTTCATAGGCGACCTTGCGGTCCTGGAGATATGACAGCTCGGCCGTGGTCAGCGTGAATTCCTCCGACAGCGCGACCGACTGCGTCACGATCTCGAGGCTGACCTTGCGAAACGCCGTTTCGATCGACATGCCGGACTCGATGCAGATCAGCAGCAGATCGAGCGCATCGGGAAACGCGCGCTTGATCGACAGTTGGCGCTTCGTGATGGCGTTCTTCAGGAACAGCATCGGCGCCTGCAAGCCGAAATAGGCGGCGCCGATGCACAAGCCGATCTTGATCGGCATCGACTGTTGCATGTGCGAGATCACGAAAACATACAGTATCGCCGCGATGAAAAGCAGGATCGGCGTCACCAGCCGGAAGAACAGGAACGTGACATAGGGCGCCTGTCCACGATAGCCGGCCATGACGAGCTTTTCCCGCGCGGCTTCCTGGGCCAGCCATTTCCCGAGGTTGAAGTCTTCCACCACCTTGGAGACGAGCTGCTTCGGGCTCTGACGCAGCGAGACCTTTTCGGTCTTGGCAAGACGGTCGCGCTCACGTTGCCGGATCCGCTCGCGCTCGCTGGCGACCGCCTTCATGCGCTTGGCGAGACCCTCGCGGGCGAACAGCGGCATAATCAGCGTGTACGCGGTCGCGCCTGCCGCGATGGCGGCAAGCAGCATGGTCATGAAGTGCGGGTCGTGGATCTTGGTGATCAAAAGATCAATCATGCTACACCGTCAGAAGTCGAAGTTGATCATTCTCTTCATCACGAAGATACCGATGGACATCCAGATCACCGAGCCGAGCAGCATCAACTGACCGGTCGGATGGGTCCACAGCATCGAGATGTATTGCGGCGTCGAGAGGTAGACGAGGAACATGACGATGGGCGGCAGCGAGCCGATGATGCCGGCGGACGCCTTGGCTTCCATTGACATGGCCTGAATCTTCTCGGCCATCTTCTTGCGGTCGCGCAGCACCTTGGAGAGGTTGCCGAGCGCTTCGGACAGGTTGCCGCCGGATTTTTGCTGGATCGTGATCACGATGCCGAAGAAGTTGGCTTCCGGCACCGGCATGCGTTCGAACAGCCGGGAGCAGGCCTCGCCGAGCGGCATACCGATCGCCTGGGTTTCGATAATGGCCAGGAATTCGCTCCGCAGCGGCTCGGGCGCGTCGGCCGCGACGACCTTGATCGACTCGAACAGCGGCAGGCCTGCCTTGATGCCGCGAACGATCACGTCGACGGCGTCCGGCAGCGCCTTGAGGAAATTCTGCTCCCGGCGTTTCTTGAGGAAGTTCAGGGCCCAACGCGGCAGGCCGAATCCGCCGGCGAATGCGAGGCCCGCGGCCGCCAGCAGCCCGCCGCCGGACAGCAGCGCCAACGTAAAGCCGGCGGCGCCGATCGCGCCGGAAACGATCATGAATTTTTGGGTCGACCAGTCCAAACCGGCCTGCGCCAAGCGGATGGTCAGCGGCAGCTTGCTTTCCTGCTTGCGGCGCGCCTCGAGATCCTTCAGCGAACCTTCGACCTGTTCACGGCGGGAGCGCTGTCCCCGGTCGGTGTGGCGCACAGCCGGCTCCGCTCTTGCGACCGATGCGCGGCGGGACTCGGCCTTTCGCTCCCCCGACAAAATCGGATACAGGAAAACCCACGCCATGCCGCCGATGGCGGTAGCGGCGAGAAAGGCCAATGCGAGGGTTTGCATTTTCATGACCCCGCTCCCTAGCTATTCGACACAACTTCGGCGGCGTCGAGCGCCTCGGCGAGCCGCTTCTCTTCGCCGTAGTACCGCGCGCGCTCCCAAAACCGGGGCCGACCGATGCCGGTCGAACGATGGCGTCCGATCACATGGCCGTTGGCGTCCTCGCCGATCAGATCGTAGATGAACAGGTCCTGGGTGATGATGGTGTCGCCTTCCATGCCCATTACCTCGGTGATGTGCGTGATGCGGCGGGAGCCGTCGCGCAGGCGGGCAGCCTGAATGACGACGTCGATCGATGCGCAGATCATCTCGCGAATGGTGCGGGAAGGCAGCGAAAATCCGCCCATCGTGATCATGGATTCGCAGCGCGACAGGGCTTCGCGCGGGTTATTGGCGTGCAGCGTTCCCATCGATCCGTCGTGACCGGTGTTCATGGCTTGCAGCAGGTCAAAAGCTTCCGGTCCACGGACTTCGCCGACGATGATTCGTTCGGGACGCATGCGCAGGCAGTTGCGGACCAGCTCACGCATGGTGACCTGGCCTTCGCCTTCAATATTCGGCGGGCGCGTTTCGAGACGGACCACATGCGGCTGCTGCAGCTGAAGCTCCGCGGCGTCCTCGCAGGTAATGATGCGCTCGTCGTCGTCGATGTAATTGGTGAGACAGTTCAGCAGCGTGGTCTTGCCGGAACCGGTGCCGCCGGAGATCAGGACATTGGCGCGGCAGCGCCCGATGATCTGCAGAATGTCGGCGCCTTGCGGCGTGATCGCGCCGAACTTGACCAGCTGATCGAGCGTCAGCTTGTCCTTTTTGAACTTGCGGATGGTCAGCGCCGGGCCGTCGATCGCCAACGGCGGCACGATGGCATTGACACGCGAGCCGTCGGCAAGGCGGGCGTCGCAGATTGGTGAGGATTCATCGACGCGCCGGCCGACCTGGCTGACGATGCGCTGGCAGATGTTTAGCAGCTGCTGATTGTCGCGAAAGCGGATGCCGGTGCGCTGGATCTTGCCGGCGACTTCGATGAATACCGTGCCGGCGCCGTTGACCATGATGTCCGAGATATCGTCGCGCGACAAAAGCGGCTCGAGCGGCCCGTATCCGAGAACGTCATTGCAGATGTCGTCGAGCAGTTCTTCCTGCTCGGCGATCGACATCACGATATTCTTGATCGCGATGATTTCGTTGACGATGTCGCGAATTTCCTCGCGTGCCGACTCGCCGTCGAGCTTGGAGAGCTGGGCGAGGTCGATGGCTTCGATCAGGGCGCCGAAGATCGTCGCCTTGACCTGGTAATAGGTATCCGACCGCCGCGCGTCGATGGCCGGGGCGGGCGCGGACGATTTGGCCGGCGAGAGCGGCGGCGAGGAGACGACGGGTGACGCCATCTCGCGCGAAATGGCAGCGGCCGGGCCGGTCGATAATTCCAGCGTGCCGGCGGGCCTTGTTGCCCGCAAATCGGTCTCTGTTCCGCTACGCTTACCAAACACGATACTACTCCGTGCGAGCGGCTTACCTTGCCCGCAATTTCTCGATCAGGGGCGACAGGAAAGAGGCCCTCGGCTTTTTGGTTTCGCCGCGGCCGGTCAGTCGCTGCGCGATTTGCAGAAACATCTCGGTGGTGCGGTGGTTGGCGGAGATTTCCGCGATCATCTGGCCGTTGTTGGCCGCCGAGCCGAAGATCTGCGGGTCGAACGGGATAGCCACGATCGGCGGGCTTTCGATTGCCTTGGCGAATTCGCCGGCATTGATTTCCGGCCGCTTCGGCACGCCGACCTGGTTGAGGCAGTACAGCGGTGTCCGGTCGTTGGGCCGCGACGCCTTCAGCAGGTCGAACAGGTTCTTGGCGTTGCGCAGGTTAGCGAGGTCCGGCGCCGCCACGATCAGGATATCGTCGGCGGCGATCAGCGCGCGCTTGGTCCATCCCGACCATTGATGCGGAACGTCGAGCACGATGCACGGCATCGTGGTGCGTAGCGTGTCGAAGATCGAATCGAAGGCGTCGGCGCCAAAGTCGTACACCCGGTCCAGCGTCGCCGGCGCGGCCAGCAGGCTGAGGTGATCGGTGCATTTCGACAGCAGGCGGTCGATGAACGCCGTGTCGATGCGATCGGGCGAGAACACCGCGTCGGCGATCCCCTGCGGTGGGTCCTGATTGTAGTCGAGGCCGGCGGTGCCGAACGCGAGGTCGAGATCGGCGACGACAGAATCCAATGCGAGTTCGCGCGCGATCGACCAGGCGACGTTATGGGCGATGGTGGAGGCGCCGACGCCGCCTTTGGCTCCGACGACCGCAATGATCCGGCCGACGGCTTTGGCCTCCGGTGCCGAGAACAGGCCGCAAACCGAACGAACCACGTCGAGGGCGTTGATCGGCGCAATGACGTAGTCGCTGACACCGCGACGCACCAGTTCGCGATAGAGCATGACATCATTGATGCGGCCGATCACGATGACGCGGGTGCCGGAATCGCAGACAGTTGCGAGTTGGTCGAGGCCCGACAGGATATCGCCGCGACCCTCGGTCTCCAGGATGATTACGTTCGGCGTCGGCGCGGTACGATAGGCCTCGATTGCCGCCGCCATGCCGCCCATCTGGATTTTCAAATGAGCCTTGCCGAGGCGCCGGTCTTCACCCGCCGATTGCACGGCGGCGGCGGTTTCCACCGTCTCGCAAAAGGCTTGCACGGATACCCGCGGCGCCGGGGCGATATGATCGTCCACGGGCGATGCGGGGGCGTCCGGCTGTTGTTCGGGAGTTTGGCGGGCGTAGTTGATCATTTGCCTGTGTCGCTGAGTTTAGCCTTCTCGGCATCCGGATAGATCGTCGCTGTCGGGGTGCCCTTGCGATACTTCTCGAAAGCTTCCGTACGCCGCGCCGTATAGGGCGGGGTTTCGGTTTGCGGCTGCACGAGGTCCGACGGATTGTCGACCATCGCCGCCATGTTGCGCTGATAGGCACAGCCGAAATTGTAATAGGACTTGTTGTCGATGTAGCTTCTGTTCTTGATCGAGGGACCGAGATCCTCGGGCCACAGGCCGCAGGGGCCGGCCACCGCGGAGATTTTCGGATAGTTCAGCCGGATCGTCGCCATCTGGCGCGGATCCTCAGGATGATAGCGGCGGACAGTGAATCCGCGCGGCGGCACGCCGGCCGAAGTGAGCAGCGCCTGGATTTCCCGGAGTGAATCCGCCGCAGCCGCCGCGTTCGGGGTATCAACCGGCACATCGGCGATGATAGGGCCGGTCGCTTCACGGAGCCAGGTCCGTGCCAACCCTATCACGTCGGTCCGTTGCGATGCGGACAGACCGCCACGCGCACGGCCGATGAAGATCACGACGGACTGGTCCGCTTCCTGGAGCGCGATCGGATGGCGCAACCGGTAATCCTCAGGAATGCTTGCGGTCGTCAGCTGGTCGTCGGTATGCGTGCAGGCTCCCAGCGCGACGGCCAGACCGAGCAACGCTCCCGCCAAGCGGAAGCGGTTGCGTTCGACGGGTATTGTCGTTGTCATCGTCTTCGTCCTTGTCCCGCCTCAGTCCGTGATAAAGCCGTAGGTGCCGCGATAATTCTGTGCCGGCTCTGTGCGGCCCGGTACGCCGTAGATGCGATTGATGCTGCCCAGAAGATCGGCCTGCGGATCGGATGCCGCGGCGAAGCCGTCGTCCGGACGCGACAGATCCTTCGGCGAGACCGCCCGAACGACATAGGGCGTCACGATCACCATCAGTTCGGTCTGGTTGTTGACGTAGTCCCGGCTGCGGAACAGCGTTCCCAGTACCGGCAACGTCGACAGCCCGGGCAATCCGTTGATCGCTTGCTTGGTCTGTTGCTGGATCAGGCCGGCCATCGCCATCGCGCCACCTGACGGAATCTCCAGCGAGGTTTCGGCGCGGCGGGTTTTGATCGAAGGCACGGAAATTCCGCTGATGTTGATCGAATTCTCGAGCGAGACCTCGGATACTTCCGTCATCACGTGCAGGCTGATGCGACCTTCGGTAAGCACCACAGGCGTGAAGTTGAGCGAGATCCCGAACTTCTTGAAGGCGATCGAGGGCGCGCATTGCCCGACCGATCCCGCGGCCGTGGTTTGGCAGGTCACGCCGGTCGGGATCGGAAACTCGCCGCCGGCAATGAATGTCGCGGACTCGCCTGAAATGGCCGTCAAATTCGGCTCGGCCAGGGTGCGGACCACGCCCGCGGTCTCCATCGCCCGCAACGTGGCCTGGACCGACGGAGTGGTGCCGAACGAGGTCGTCAAGGAGTTGCCGAGGACAAGTGGCTGACCGTTCGCCGTGAAGGGGTTGTTGTTGTTGAAATTCACGACCGTGCTGCCGTAGGTCATGTTGGCACTGAGATCGATACCCAGCTGCTTGATGATCGAGCGCTGGACCTCGGCGACGGTGACTTTGAGCATTACCTGATCGCGGCCCCGGACCACGATCGAGTTGACGACCTTGTCCGCGCCGCCCGCGAGTCGTGCGGCGAGGTCGCCGGCCTGCTGCGCCTCGATCGGGGTCGATACCGAACCGGTCAGCATCACGCCGTCGCCAACGCCCTCGATCTGGATGTCGGCGTTCGGCATGGTTTGCTTCAGCGCGGCGCGCACGCCGTTGAGGTCGCGTGTGACGGCGATGTCGTAGGCGGCGATCTGCTGACCGGCGGAATCGAAGAACACGATGTTGGTCTGGCCGACGGCGGCGCCGATGATATAGGCGCGCTGGGCGGAACGGACCACGGCGTTAGCGATCTTGGGATCGGCGACCAGCACATCTTTGATGTCGCGCGGCAGATCGATCACCACCGATTTGCCAATCCCGAGCGGCAGGAAACGCGCGTTCATCCGTCCGTCGGCGGCAGCCGGCGCCGCGTCGCGATAGCCGCCGGCCACGACCGGGGCCAGGGCCGGATTGAGCACCAGCGCCATGACGGCTGAAAACGACAGGGCGCGGACCATAAAGGTCCGCGTCGTTCCCTGCTTTGCCCTGCATTTCATATCACGCGTCCCTTAGTCACTTCTGTGTCGTTGTCGAAGTCGATACGCCGTAGCGGACCACGTTGATGCTGTCGCCCTGCTTGGGCGCCGCTTGGTCATCGGTGCTGCTGGCGACGACGTTGACATCGGCAATGCTGCGCAGCGCCAGCGAGAGCGTGCCGCTTTGGCGCGCGCGGGCGAGTGCCTCAGCTTGTTCGGGTTTCAACTCGAGCGTGACGGTCTTGCCGACCACGGTGTTCTGGCCGTCTTTTTCCTTCGGAGCCTGGTCGATTGCGAGAACGCGGATGTTCGACAGTATAATTTGCGAATTGATGACTTCGGCTGCGGCGACGCTCACGTTCTTCTCGCGTTTCGAAAGAATGACGTCGACCCGGTCGTTGGGCAGGATAAAACCGCCGGCGCCGGTTTCCGGCGAGATCTCGGTGGACACGGCGCGCATGCCGGCGGGCAGGATGGCCGCCATGAAGCCTGATCCATCGGCCTTGACCAGTTTCGGCTCGCGGATCGGTTCGCCCGCGATAAAGGGCGCACGCGCGATCGAGCCGACGATCTGCGTCGTTGCGTTGGGGCGTTCGTTGCGGCGGATAAAGCTGTTGCTTGCTGTTTCGGCCGGCCAGGTCTGCCACTGCATATCTTCCGGCTTGACCGCCTGGCCGAGGCCAATGTCGGACTTGGCGACGAGAACGTCGATGGTCGGCATTTGTGCAGCGGGCTCGACCGCGGCCGCCTTGTTGTCAGACCCGCTTGCAAGGTATGCGGCGACGCCGCCGGCACCGACAGCGATGGTCAGGACGACAATGCGTGCGGTATTCATACGCTTCACTTTCCACAATACGCCGCGGCGCTTCCGCCGCTGTGACGGGAGTTGACCAGTTATTCGTCAAAGCATGGTTAATGAGGCGTATCTAAATCGCCTTAACGCGGAGTTTACCGGCTGAATCGGCCTGAGACAGGCGATCAGCGAACGGCGAGATGCGCGAGGTCGATCGCCTTGATCCAATCCGTTTCCGGATAAATCGCCAGCGCGCCGATCGCGAGCGCGATGCCGTAGGGAATGCCGCTGTCCTTGGCGTGCAGCCTGAGCAGCCATGCCTGACCGGCGAACGCGTAAGGCAACGGCCATTGCCGGAACTGCAGCAGCAGCAATGTCAGGGCACCGCCGAACAGCGAAGCGTAGACCAGGTAATTCATGAGATAGCCGAAGCCGAACCAGAGCGCAGCGGCGGCCGCGACCTTGGCATCTCCGCCGCCGATCCAGCCCATCGTGAAGCAGCCGAATGCCACCGCCAGCACAGTGACCCCGGCGCCGACATGGCTGAGGATGTCGTAGAATCCCATGCCGCTCAGCACCGCAAGAACCAGGAAGCCTGCGCCCAGCGCCAGCGATATCCGGTTGGGAATCGTCATGGTGAACAGGTCGCTTGCGGCTGCGAACGCCATCAGCGCCGGAAACAGCAGGAGCCGTGCGAGGTCGAGGATCATGGTGTTGCACATCCGGCTGGCACGAGGTCGGAACTCTGCCCGAATGTAGGTGCCAGAAATGAACAAGCGGGAAACGGCCGGGCGTTCACCAGACAATCGCGATGCGCAGTGCGAGCACAAAAGTCGCCAGCGCCAGCCCCAGGCAGATCAGTTCGACCGGCGCCTCGCCACGGTTACGGGAGGGCGCTGGTTCTCCTGCCGCGACCACGGCAGTATCGGATTTACGCATCTTCACGCCATTGCCAGAAGGCCAAAACAACAAAGGCCCCGGATGTCCGAGGCCTTTTCTGCTCGTCCCCTAGCCGTTTATTTCAACGAGCTGTTGATCGAGGTGAATTTGCCCTGCAGGTTGCTGCCGAGACCGTTAACGATCGCGATGATGGCGAGCGAAATGCCGGCGGCGATCAGCCCGTATTCGATCGCGGTGGCACCGGACTCGTCCTTCACGAAACGCGCAATCAGGTTCTTCATAGATAACTCCATGTACACGTGGCTGTCGAACTAATAATTGGTCTCCCCGGCGTTCTCAGCACCGTGACCGTGTCGTCACCCTACGGTTTGACAATTGCAGTGCAGTTAATTCGATTGCCTAAAGGGGGGTGGATTCTGATGTTATTCGGTAGAGTAAATTTGGGATTAAAGTTCTCGCCAAGACAAGAGAGGGTTTCGATTACGGCGTGCCGGTGCGCGCACGAGGTCCGATTCATGGCTCCTTAAACATGGGGGAATAACTCTAAGATCTTCGAGCAAAGAGGCTGTCATGTCGAACTTGCCCTTGGAAGTCGTCGAGATGCTCGGCCAGACGATCGCCAAGGTGGTACCGGTCACCATCGCCTTGGCGCTGTTGTTTTCAGTGCTGAGTCATTTTTGGGCCTGCAATCGCGCGGCGCCATGGTGGCGCAAGCGTGAGCTCGTCACCGACATCTGTTACTGGTTCTTTGTTCCGCTATTCGGCCGCGTCCTGCGCATCGGGCTTCTCGTGCTCGGCGCCGGCGTCATCTTCGGGATTCACGATGCCGACCAGTTGATCGCCTTCTACGACAACGGCCACGGTCCGCTGTCCGAATTGCCGCTGTGGCTGCAGGCGATCCTGTTCCTGGTGGCATCGGACTTCATGCAATATTGGCTGCATCGGATGTTTCACGGCGGCGCGTTCTGGAAATACCACGCGATCCATCATTCGTCCGAGGATCTCGACTGGATTTCGGCGGCGCGCTTCCACCCCGCCAATTTGTTCCTCGGCACCATTGCAGTCGACGTCATTTTGCTGCTGGCAGGCATCTCGCCGAACGTCATGCTCTGGGTCGCGCCTTTCAATATGTTTCACTCCGCCTTTGTCCACGCCAATCTGAACTGGACGCTCGGTCCCTTCAAATATGTGCTGGCGACGCCGGTGTTCCATCGCTGGCATCACACTTCGCTCGAACAGGGCGGCAACACCAACTTCGCCGGAACCTTCCCGGTATGGGATGTGCTGTTCGGAACCTTCCGGATGCCGAAAGACCAACTCCCCGTGAGCTATGGCATCGGCGATCAGGCCTTCCCGACCGAGATCGTCGGGCAACTGGCCTATCCGTTCAGGCAATAGCCATGGAAAGAGCGGCGGTGGGTTTGCCGCTGCCGTTTGCGGTTCTTTCATCAATTGAAGTCAGATTTGCCGCATCGGGCGCCGGTTCCGCTGCGTATCGCTTTAGCCGGCATGTTCAACGCCCTGGGGTACAGTATGTTCGTCGAGTGCCAGCGTACGCGCCTGCGCGCGTGTCTTAACTTCCGCGCCTTGTTCCGCGCTCTGTCGATTGGAGTGTTGTTGTGGCCGGCGGTGACCCTTGCCGAGCCGACCCGCGACGCCATCGCCGTCAATGTCGATCAGGCCAAGCTCGTCAAGCTCCCATCGCGCGTGGCGACCATCGTCGTCGGAAACCCGCTGATTGCCGACGTCACCCTGCAGACCGGCGGGGTACTGGTCGTGACCGGCAAAGGCTACGGCGCGACAAACTTTATCGCCATGGACCGCGCCGGTGAGGTGCTGGTGGACCGGATCATTCAGGTCGAGGGTCCGAGCGATAAGCTCGTCACGGTCTATCGCGGCGTCGAACGCGAATCCTATAGTTGCATGCCGGTCTGCCAGCGGCGGGCGACGCTCGGCGACGGCGACGGCTACTTCAAGTCGGTGCTCGGTCAGTCCGGCGATCTCAGCGGCCAGGCCAGCGGCGCCGCGGGAGGCAAGCCGACCAACTAAGGCCTTGGAAAACCGGACATCGGTTCTTGCTCGGGACGAACGCGCCGCGTTTGCCCCAACCACATGCTCAAACTATCAAGTAAATGCGGGATGACGATCGAAGATAAGGTCATCACGCTCCAGAATCCCGCACGTGAAGCGGGCGCGTTGCTCTCTCGTCCTGGCTCGCCGAATCGGTTGCGTTGGTGAGAGCCCCCGAAAATTGTTAAGGCGCGATTAATTCTGCGGCCTGTACTGTTTCTACCTGGCGAAACACTTCAACAATTACTTTGCGGTACTCTTTTGCGCGCGGCCACCTGCCGCCGTAGGAATTTTTGATGCCGTCGCCCGCCGCTTCGCCAGCCCCCGCCAGAAACGTCCTGTGTCGATTCGGCCGCAGCCGCCGCGGTTCGGCAGCCGTTGAATTCGCCCTTGTCGCACCGGTGTTTTTCGCGCTGCTGTTTGCGATCATCGAAACCGCCATCATATTCTTCGCCGGCCAAGTGCTGGAAACCATCGCCCAGGATTCTGCGCGGGTGATTGGGACCGGTCAGGCACAGACCGGCCTAGTGCCGGTCTGCCAGCCGCCCGCCCAGAGCCCGCCCGCTCAGAACGCACCCACTCCCTGTACCCAGGCGACGTTCAAGAAATACGTCTGCAGCCAGATTCCGGCGTTGTTCAGTTGCGACGGGATCTATGTCGACGTCGAGAGCTATGAGAAGTTCGCCGATGTGGTCATCAACAGTCAGATCGATGGCAACAAGAAGTTCATCAACAACATGCAGTACAACACCGGCGGTCCAGGGGCGATCGTTGTCGTCAGGCTGTTCTATCAGTGGCCGCTGTTCGTCACCGGGCTTGGCTACAACATTGCGAATTTGGCGGGCAGCCAGCGACTGTTGACGGCCACCGCCGCGTTCAAGAACGAACCTTATTAGAGCAGGATCATGAGGCTGATGTCGAAGATGCGGCGCCGGGCGCGACTCTCCGCGCTTGCGTTGATCGGGGACCGCCGGGGTGTCGCCGCGATCGAATTTGCGATGATCGTTCCGATCATGTTGGTGATGTTTTTCGGAGTGGTCGAGTTTACTTCCGCTATCGCGGTCGACCGCAAGGTTACGCTGATGGCGCGAACACTCTCCGACCTGACCTCGCAGTCCAACACCGTGGGTGATTCCGACATGGCCAATTTTTTTGCCGCCAGCAATGGAATCATGACGCCGTATGACTCAGCGCCGGTCAAGGCCACGATCACCGAATTGTACGTCGATCCAACGACGCACCGGGCGCGGGTGCGATGGAGCAGGGCGTTTCAAGGAGGGGCGGCGCAACCGGCGCATCAGGTCGGGGATGTTGTTTCGATACCCTCGGCGCTGGCAATCGATGGCACCTATTTGATTTTCAGCGAGGTCAAATATCTCTACACGCCGGCGGTCGGTTACGTGATGGCGAAAGCCGGAATTACCCTGAGCGACGTGGCCTATACGCGGCCGCGTCAATCGGCCTGCGTGTTTTACAGCCCAGCGACCCAGTGCTAGCGCCAATCGAGAAAAGTGGACGACGGTTAGCCCGCGACAATCGCGAAGCGTTCGCTGGGAGGTCACTCTCCAGGCTGAATTTCGTTCGGCAGAAAATGCCACAATGAAAAAGGCCGCGCTGACGGCACGGCCTTTCTGTATGGTCGGATCGAATGTCGCGGCCGCCGCCTCGCAGCGAGGCCTGACGAATTCGCTTAGCCTGCGGCGCGCAGATTGTCGGCCGAAGACTTGCCAGAGCGGCGATCTGCCACGATCTCGTAGGAGATCTTCTGGCCTTCACGCAGCGTTCCAAGGCCGGCGCGCTCGACGGCGCTGATGTGCACGAACACGTCGTTGCCGCCATCGTCCGGCTGAATGAAGCCGAAGCCCTTGGTCGCGTTAAACCACTTCACGGTTCCCATGCTCACTGGGGTAGTCCCTTCTCAAGATAGATATAGTAGAAGCCTACTTTCGATAGGCTGGTGGCATCGAATTTTTGGAAGGGTCGTCAGCGTCTAAACCGGCTGTACCGGTGGATAGCTAATGTCGTCCGGCCGAAAATCGATTGACCTATCATATGTGAAGCGGGCCTTCAAAACAATCCTGAGGTGCACGATTTTTTGATCGGCCCGGCCTTATGCCGCACCTCCGCCGACGCGCGCCGCGATCGGGGATCGTGCGCGGCGTCGAGCTCGGGCAGCCATATGAATTTACCGTCGGCGGAATTGGCCGCGCGGCGGCGCACCACGCGGCGGCCCGCCACCTGGGCGCTCGTCCTTGTGGCGGAAGATGAGACGGCCCTTTTCGAGGTCATAGGGTGACATCTCGATCGTGACCCGGTCCCCTGCCAGGGTCTTGATCCGGTTCTTTTTCATTTTGCCGGCAGTGTAGGCAACGATCTCGTGTCCGGCGTCGAGCTGCACGCGGTAACGTGCATCGGGGAGGATTTCGGTGACCAGTCCTTCGAACTGGATCAGCTCTTCTTTAGCCATGGTTATCTCCAGATCGATCGGCGGTTAGCGTTGCGGCCGTTCGGTACGATTGGGTTGGGTATTCGGACGTCTTTCGCGATGCAAGAAGGCGACCCCCTGCATGCTTTCAGCCTTCATACCTTCAGATTTAGCGCCACCCTGCGCCGGACGCACCGAATCCTGCCGGTTCGCCTCGTGCCGGTTGGGCTGCGAAGCGCCATTATTACCATTGGGACGGCGGCGACGGCGAGGACCTTTTGATCCCGGAGCGGCTTCATTTGTCCTGGCAGGATGAGCGCGGGGGGCGGACCTGGCGCCACGATGCTGCGATGGCGCGGGTGGTGTGTCGCGATGTCCAGGCGTGCGACGATCTTCCCGAGGCAAGGTGACGCGGATCAGCTTTTCGATGTCGCGCAGATAGGCCAGTTCTTCGCCACCCGCGACCAGCGAGATCGCGACGCCATCGGCGCCGGCGCGCGCAGTGCGGCCGATACGATGGACATAGGTCTCCGGCACGTTCGGAAGATCGAAATTCACCACGTGACTGATGCCGTCGACATCGATGCCGCGGGCAGCGATATCGGTGGCGACCAGCGTGCGGATCTCACCGGTGCGGAATGCCGCCAGCACGCGCTCGCGATGGTTCTGCGATTTGTTGCCGTGAATGGCGTCCGCGGTGATGCCGGCCTTGGCGAGACCCTTCACCACCTTGTCCGCGCCGTGCTTGGTGCGGGTAAAGACCAACGCCCGGTTCACCGGCTCCTGCTTCAGCAGTTGCGCCAGGAAGGTGGGCTTGGCGGAGTGATCGACCTGGATGATGCGCTGGGTGATGCGCTCGACGGTGGAGGACACCGGGGTGACCGCGACGCGGGCCGGATCGCGCAGCATCTGCTCGGCAAGCTCGGCGATGTCCTTCGGCATCGTCGCCGAAAAGAATAGCGTCTGCCGCTTGACCGGCAATTTGGCGACGATTTTCCGGATGTCGTTGATGAAGCCCATGTCGAGCATGCGGTCGGCTTCGTCGAGCACCAGAAACTCGACCTGGCCGAGCTTCAATCCGTTGCTTTGCACGAGATCGAGCAGACGGCCGGGCGTGGCCACCATGACCTCGACCCCCTGCATGACCGAGCGGACCTGGCGTCCCATCGGCACGCCGCCGATCGCGAGCGCCGACGTCAGGCGCATGTGACGGCCATAGGCGTTGAAGCTCTCGAGAATCTGCCCGGACAATTCGCGTGTCGGGCTCAGCACCAGCACGCGGCAGGCCTTGGGTTGCGGCTTGATGCGGTTTTCCAGAATGCGGTGCAGGATCGGGAGCGCGAAAGATGCAGTCTTGCCGGTGCCGGTCTGGGCGATGCCGACGACGTCACGGCCGGTGAGTGCGATAGGAATGGTTTGAGCCTGAATGGGCGTGGGCGTCTGATAATTCTCTTCTTTGAGCGCACGCGAGATGGGATCGGCAAGGCCGAAATCCTGAAAGGAGGTCAAAAGGTTGTTCTTTCCATTATAAAAGGCAGGCGCCCGGCATGTCAGCCAGGAGCGCGCGAGGGTGTCAGAGACACCCGCGTGTTTGGGGCGTCGGTTTTGGTTAGCTGAAGGGGCAAGCCAGAAACCGTTGGACGGGCTCAGAACACGCGGCTCGCAATGACCCGGTGATTCCCAGGGTCGTACCGGTCATATGGAACACGAACGCGGCGCTTTCAAGGTAAATTGTCCGCAATAGCGTTGACGCGGTTAAAGAAGGCGCAATCGCAGACCTCCGAAACGGGAGATAGTCTGCGCCGCGAGGCGTCAGGACCGTGCCAAAAGTTTAGACAATACGACATTGCTGCTCACAAATTGAACTGATTGCCGCTAACGCAACCATTTTTTTGGCTCAATTAATGGGCAGCGCCGCCGGCGATGCCGACGTTCAACGCTGAATTTCATCAGCAGTGCCATGCGCTTAGATCGATTTAATGGGGTGGCATGGTTCTTGCGATTCTTCTGATGCAGGCGGCCGTAGCGGCCGTTTCGCAGCGTCCAACGTCTGCGTCAGGGAGATGACACCTCATGCTTACTCAATCGACTCACGACATAGCGGCGCGGCCGAGCCGCCGCTGGCTGGCGGCGGCGGCCGGGCTGGTGCTGAGTCTGTCCGCGTTCAGTTCGGCCAAGGCCGCGGACGACACCATCAAGGTCGGCGTTCTGCACTCGCTGTCGGGCACGATGGCGATCAGCGAAACCACGCTGAAAGACACCGTCCTGTTCATGATCGATGAGCAGAACAAGAAGGGCGGCGTTCTCGGCAAGAAGCTCGAAGCCGTGGTGGTCGATCCCGCGTCGAACTGGCCGCTGTTCGCCGAAAAAGCCCGTGAGTTGATCACCAAGGACAAGGTCTCCGTGGTGTTCGGGTGCTGGACCTCGGTGTCGCGCAAATCTGTGCTGCCGGTGTTCAAGGAATTGAACTCGATCCTGTTCTATCCGGTGCAGTACGAGGGCGAAGAGAGCGAACGCAACGTGTTCTATACCGGGGCGGCGCCGAACCAGCAGGCGATCCCGGCCGTCGATTACCTGATGAAGGAAGAAAAGGTGAAGCGCTGGGTGCTGGCCGGCACCGACTACGTCTATCCGCGCACCACCAACAAGATCCTCGAAGCCTATCTGAAGTCGAAAGGCGTCAAGGACGAAGACATCATGATCAACTACACGCCGTTCGGTCATTCCGACTGGCAGACCATCGTCGCCGACATCAAGAAGTTCGGCTCGGCCGGCAAGAAGACCGCTGTGGTCTCCACCATCAATGGCGACGCCAACGTTCCCTTCTATAAGGAACTCGGCAACCAGGGCATCAAGGCGACCGACATCCCGGTGGTCGCATTCTCGGTAGGCGAAGAAGAACTCGCCGGCATCGATACCAAGCCGCTGGTCGGCCACCTCGCCGCCTGGAACTATTTCGAGTCGGTCAAGACGCCGGCGAACGAGAAGTTCATCAAGGAATGGCAGGCCTTCACCAAGAACCCGAAGCGCACCACCAATGACCCGATGGAAGCCACCTATATCGGCTTCAACATGTGGGTGAAGGCGGTCGAGAAAGCCAAATCGGTCGACGCCGACAAGGTGATCGACGCGTTGCCCGGCACCCAGACGCCGAACCTGACCGGCGGCGTCGCCGAGGTGCTGCCCAACCATCACATCACCAAGCCGGTGTTCATCGGCGAGATCAAGGGCAATGGCCAGTTCGACGTGGTGTGGAAGACGCCGGGTCTCGTGGCCGGCGACGCCTGGTCGAAGGAGCTGCCCGATTCCAAGGACCTGATCGGCGATTGGGTCGGCAAGAAATGCGGCAACTACAACACCAAGACCAACAAGTGCGGCGGGCAGGGCTCCTGATCGGATCCTGAACGCCGACCAACCCGGGAAGGCGGCGATGTCCGCCGCCTTCCACTCCTGCCGGGATTATCCAGTGCTGGCCCACGTTCTTAAAAATTTTCGCCTCAAAAATTTCCGCGCGCTTCCAATTGCCGTGCTGATGCTGTTCGCAACCGTCCTTCCCGTCTTGGCGGGACCGTTCGAGGACGCGGTCGGCAAATTCGCCAATGACGCGTATTCCGATACGGAAGAAGCGATCGGCGTGATCGCGACGTCAGGCAACCCGCTGGCCTATCCGATCATCAGCGCGCTGCAGGACGGCCGCCTGATGGCCGATCCCGACACCAAGAAAATTTACCTGACACGGCCTGACGGCAAATCGATCGATGCCGCAACCGGCGCGCCTGTCGCAACCGTGCCCGATAGCGCGAGTGCGGTGCGCCTCAACAATCACCTGCGTCGCGCCATCGAGGCTGCGCTAGGCGGGTTGACGCTGTCGTCTCCCGACCCCGACAAGCGGATCCTGGCCGCGCAGTCGGTTTTCAAGACCCACGACGCGGCGATGCTGCCGCTGATCGACGGCGCGCTGCAGAAGGAGACCAACAAGGGCGCCAGGCAGGCGTTTACCGAGGCGCGCGCGGCGATCCTGTTGTTCAAGGACGACGCCAGCGACGCCGAAAAGCTCGATGCCATCGCCTCCATCAAGGCGCGTGGCGGCCAGGAAGCCTTGGCGATGCTGACCGACGTGCCGGCAGACGCGCCGCCGTCGGTCGCGCGTGCGGCCGCCGGTGCGATTGCGGACATCCAACAAAGGCTGGCGCTGTGGTCGGTGGTACAGAACGCCTGGTACGGCCTGTCACTCGGCTCGGTGCTGCTGCTCGCGGCGATCGGCCTCGCCATCACCTTTGGGGTGATGGGCGTCATCAACATGGCGCATGGCGAGATGGTGATGATCGGGGCCTACGTCACCTTCGTGGTGCAGCAGACCATCCGCACCAGCTATCCCGGGTTGTTCGACTATTCGCTGCTGTTCGCGGTGCCTTTGGCTTTCATCGTCGCCGGCGCGATCGGGATCCTGATCGAGCGAACCATTATCCGCTTTCTCTATGGCCGCCCGCTGGAAACCCTGCTGGCGACCTGGGGCCTGTCGCTGGTATTGCAGCAGGCGGTGCGCACCGTGTTCGGTCCGACCAACCAGGAGGTCGGTAATCCCTCCTGGATGAGCGGCGCGTTCGAACTCGGGCAGATCTCGATCACCTATAATCGGCTCTGGATCCTCTGCTTTACGCTGGCGGTGTTCGCCATCCTGCTCGCGATGCTGCGCTACACGACGCTCGGACTTGAGATGCGTGCGGTCACGCAGAACCGCCGGATGGCGGCTTCGATGGGGATCGCAACCTCGCGCGTCGATGCGTTGACGTTCGGGTTGGGCTCCGGCATCGCCGGGATCGCCGGCGTGGCGCTGTCGCAGATCGACAATGTCAGTCCCAATCTCGGCCAGAGCTACATCATCGATTCCTTCATGGTGGTGGTGTTCGGCGGCGTCGGAAATCTGTGGGGCACGCTGGTCGGCGCGTTCACGCTCGGCATTGCCAACAAGTTCCTGGAGCCGGTCGCGGGCGCCGTGCTCGGCAAGATCGCGATCCTGGTCCTCATCATCCTCTTTATCCAGAAGCGTCCGCGCGGCCTGTTCGCGCTCAAGGGGCGGGCGGTGGAAGCATGATGCCGCACGCCCTCACGCGTTCGCTGGATCGCAGCGCCACTATTTTTCTGGTCGTGGTTGCCGCGGTCGGGGTGCTGATCCCATTGTCGAACCTGCTGCTGCCGGCCGGCTCGCCGCTTCAGGTGCCGACCTATCTGGTGGCGCTGTTCGGAAAATATGTCTGCTACGCCATCCTGGCGCTCTCGATCGACCTGATCTGGGGCTATTGCGGCATTCTCTCGCTCGGTCAGGGCGCGTTCTTCGCGCTCGGCGGTTACGCGATGGGCATGTACCTGATGCGTCAGATCGGCAGCCGCGGCGTCTACGGCAATCCGCTGTTGCCGGACTTCATGGTGTTCCTGAATTATTCGAAGCTGCCATGGTACTGGCACGGCTTCGACATGTTCTGGTTCGCGGCCTTGATGGTCATCCTGGTGCCGGGCCTGTTGGCGTTCTGTTTCGGCTGGCTGGCGTTCCGCTCACGCGTCACCGGCGTCTATCTGTCGATCATCACCCAGGCCATGACCTATGCGCTGCTGCTCGCCTTCTTCCGCAACGATTTCGGCTTCGGCGGCAATAACGGCCTGACCGATTTCAAGGACATCCTCGGCTTCAACGTCCAGGCCGACGGCACCCGCGCCGCGCTGTTCGCGTTGAGCTGTCTGGCGCTGATCGTCGGCTTCTTGATCTGCCGCGCGGTGGTGACCTCGAAACTCGGCAAGGTGCTGATCGCGGTGCGCGATGCCGAATCCCGCGCGCGGTTTCTGGGCTACCGCGTCGAATCCTACAAGCTGTTCGTGTTCACGCTGTCGGCCTGTATGGCCGGTGTCGCCGGCGCGCTCTATGTGCCGCAGGTCGGCATCATCAATCCCGGCGAATTCGCGCCGGGCAATTCCATCGAAGCCGTGATCTGGGTCGCGGTCGGCGGCCGCGGCACCCTGATCGGCGCTGCGCTTGGCGCCGTCGTGGTCAACTACGCCAAGACCGTCTTCACCTCGGGCCCGCTGGCGCCGTACTGGCTGTTCATGCTCGGCGCGCTGTTCATCCTGGTGACGCTGCTATTGCCGAAAGGCATCATCGGCACCTTCAACGCCTGGTGGGAACCGTGGAAGGCGAAGCGCCTGAATGCCAACGCCGTCAGCGCGGCGCGTGAAGACGGCATCAGCGAACCGACCATGGCGGAGTGAGCCGATGAACGTCATGGACACACGGACGACCTCGGCGCTGCTCTATCTCGACGGCGTGCATGTCTCGTTCGACGGCTTTCACGCCATCAACAATCTGTCGCTGACGCTCGCCCCCGGCGAAATGCGCGCCATTATCGGCCCCAACGGCGCCGGCAAGACCACGATGATGGACATCATCACCGGCAAGACCAAGCCGGACGAAGGCGAGGTGCTGTTCGACGGCGTCACCGACCTGACCAGGCTGGACGAGACCCGAATTGCCGAGCTCGGCATTGGCCGGAAATTTCAGAAGCCGACCGTGTTCGAAAGCCAGACCATCGAGGACAATCTGTTGCTGGCGCTCAATGTCGACCATCGCGTCCGCGGCACGCTGTTCTGGCGCGAAACCAGGGCGGAAACCGAACGCATCGAGCGCGTGCTGGAAACCATCCGCTTGACCGATGCGCGGAAACGTCTGGCCGGAAGCCTGTCACATGGCCAGAAGCAGTGGCTGGAAATCGGCATGCTGCTGGCGCAGGACCCGAAGCTGCTTTTGGTCGATGAACCCGTTGCCGGCATGACCGACGTCGAAACCCATCAGACCGCCGAACTGCTCAAGGAAATCAACCGCGAGAAGACCATCATGGTCGTCGAGCACGACATGACCTTTGTCCGCGAGCTCGGCGTCAAGGTGACCTGCCTGCACGAAGGCACCGTGCTGGCCGAGGGGAGCATCGATCAGGTCTCCTCGAACGAGCGGGTGATCGAAGTGTATCTGGGGCGCTGATCCATGCTGAAGGTCGACAACATCAACCTCTACTACGGTGCCGCGCAGGCGCTGCGCGGCGTCTCGATTACGGCCGAACCGGGCAAGGTGACATGCGTGCTGGGCCGCAACGGCGTCGGCAAGACCAGCCTGTTGCGGGCGATGGTCGGCCAATACCCGATCGCCAGCGGCTCCATCACCTTCGACGGCTCCGAAATCTCCGGCCTCAAGCCCTACGAGCGGGCGCGGCGCGGCATCGGCTTCGTGCCGCAGGGCCGCGAGATCTTTCCGCTGCTGACCGTGGAGGAAAATCTCAAGACCGGCTTCGGCCCGCTGAAGCGCGAAAACCGCAACATTCCCGATGACGTATTCTCGCTGTTTCCGGTGCTGAACTCGATGCTCGGTCGCCGCGGCGGCGACCTTTCGGGCGGCCAGCAGCAGCAGCTCGCGATCGGGCGCGCGCTGGTGATGCGGCCGAAATTGTTGCTGCTCGACGAGCCGACCGAGGGCATCCAGCCGTCGATCATCAAGGACATCGGCCGCGCCATCTCCTATCTTCGCAACCTCGGCAACATCGCCATTGTGCTGGTCGAACAATATCTCGACTTTGCCTGCGAGCTCGGCGACAACTTCGCGGTGATGGACCGCGGGGCGGTGAAATATGCCTGCGACCGGAGCCGGCTCGATCCCGCCGAGATCAGCCGCCAGATGGCGCTCTAAGGTTCAGGGCGCGATTGCTGGGGTCTCTTCGGTTCGGAAATGTTTGGGGACAGATGCAGAGCGATAGGACGCGTGCGACCTCGGCGATCTTCGCGGCCAACCGGGCCCGCGGCGCGGTGACGTTCGACGTGCAGTGCCTCGAAGGCGTCACTCGCCGTCGCCAGTTGCATGAATCCGGCTCGCTGCGGGTTCGTTTTCCCTCACCCGAGTCGCTCGGGCTTTCGGCCGTGTTCGTGAACACCGCCGGCGGCGTTGCCGGCGGCGATCGTTTCGACATCGACATCGCGGCCGGCGAGGGCGCGCGGCTGACGCTGACGACGGCGGCGGCGGAAAAAATCTATCGGGCCGAGGGGGCGCCGGCGCAACTCAATATTTCGCTGAAGGCCGCCGCGGGCGCGCATCTCGCCTGGCTGCCGCAGGAGACCATCCTGTTCGATCGCGCGCGGGTGTCGCGTCGGATCGACATCGACCTTGCAGAGAGCGCCTCGCTGCTGCTGTGCGAGATCGTGGTGTTCGGACGGGCTGCGATGGGCGAACGGATGCTGCAAGGCGAATTTGTCGATCGCTGGCGTTTGCGGCGCGGCGGCAGGCTGGTGTTCGCGGAAAACGTCCGGCTCGACGGCGACATCGGCGGCAAGCTTTTAAAGTCCGCGATCGCAAAAGGCGGCGTCGCGGTCGGCACCGCGCTGATCGTGCCGGGCGATGAGGCGTTGGTGGAGCGAATCCGCGCGCTGTCCGAATCCTTTCGCGGCGAGGTCGGCGTCTCCGCCTGGAATGGATTTGCAATGGTTCGCTTCTGTGCCCAAGATGCGGCGCCGCTTCGCGCCGATATGATGGCAGTGCTCGGCCGCGCCAGCGGCGAGCAACTGCCACGGCTGTGGCTCAACTAGATCGGTCGAAAGTCATCAGAGTGCTCGCATGAATCTGTCTCCCCGCGAAAAGGACAAGCTCTTGATTTCCATGGCGGCGATGGTGGCGCGGCGCCGGCTGGAGCGTGGCGTCAAGCTCAACCATCCGGAAGCCATCGCGATCATTTCCGATTTCATCGTCGAGGGCGCCCGCGACGGCCGCACCGTGGCGGAGTTGATGCAGGCCGGCGCGCAGGTGCTGACCCGCGCCCAGGTGATGGCCGGCATCCCGGAGATGATCCATAACATTCAGGTCGAAGCGACATTTCCGGACGGCACCAAGCTCGTCACCGTGCACGAGCCGATCAGATAGTCATCGTCTTCCGGGGCGGCCGCAAAGCGGCCGAACCGGAAATCCAGAGGTTATGTTTTCGAGATTCCGGCTTCGATGCTGCGCATCGCCCCGGAATGACGGAGGAGGCCAGATGATTCCCGGCGAGTTATTCATCAAGGACGGCGAGATCGAGCTTAATGCTGGCCGCAAAACGGTGACGCTGACCGTCGCCAATTCCGGCGACCGTCCGATCCAGGTCGGATCGCACTACCATTTCTTCGAGACCAATCCGGCGTTGAAGTTCGATCGCAAGAAGGCGCGCGGCATGCGGCTCGATATCGCCGCCGGCACCGCGGTGCGGTTCGAGCCGGGCCAAACCCGCGACGTGCAGCTGGTAGCGCTCGCCGGCAAGCGCGTGGTCTACGGCTTCCGCGGCGACGTGATGGGCAAGCTGTGATTTCGTTTCTTGATACGATCGCCGCCAATATACTCCCTCCCCCCTTGCGGGGTCCGAGGCGAGTGAAGCTCGCTCTCGAGGTTGGGGAGGGGGGTATGCCGCACGACGAGGTCGGAAAAACTCAACGGAGCCGTGCCAAACAACTAAGACGCACGATGACGCGTGCCGAAACCCTGTTGTGGCGTCGTCTGAAGGCACATCGACTTGCAGCTGTGGGATTTCGCCGACAGAGCCCCATGGGTAACTACATCGCAGACTTCGTCGCGCATTCCTGCAAGCTGGTCGTTGAGGTCGACGGCGAAAGTCACGACTTCGAATCGCGTCTTCGCCATGACCACCGACGCGATCAATGGTTTGCATCCCGCGGATATCGCGTACTGCGCTTCAGCAACGATGATGTGATGAAGAACCTTGAAGGTGTCGTTCTTGCTATTGGTTTGGCCGCGGAGCAAGCGGCACCCCCCTCCCTAACCCTCCCCCGCAAGGGGGGAGGGAACTCGTCTGCCGATGGAGCGCAGCAATGTCCGTCAAGATAAAACGTTCCGTCTATGCCGACATGTTCGGGCCGACCACCGGTGACCGTGTGCGGCTCGCCGATACCGATCTCATCATCGAGGTCGAAAAGGATTTCACCGTCTATGGCGAGGAGGTGAAGTTCGGCGGCGGCAAGGTGATCCGCGACGGCATGGGCCAATCCCAGGTCACCAGCAAGCAGGGCGCGGCCGATACCGTCATCACCAATGCGCTGATTGTCGATCACTGGGGCATCGTGAAGGCCGATGTCGCGATCAAGGAAGGTTATATCAGCGCCATCGGCAAGGCCGGCAATCCGGATATCCAGCCCGGCGTGACCATCGTCATCGGGCCGGGCACGGACGTCATCGCGGGCGAAGGCAAGATCCTCACCGCGGGCGGGTTCGACAGCCACATCCATTTCATCTGTCCGCAGCAGATCGAGCACGCGCTGATGTCCGGCGTCACCTCGATGCTGGGGGGCGGCACCGGCCCCTCGCACGGCACCTTTGCCACCACCTGCACGCCGGGCCCCTGGCACATGGGGCGCATGATCCAGTCGTTCGATGCGTTTCCGGTCAACCTCGGGATTTCCGGCAAGGGCAACGCCTCGCGCCCGGCCTCGCTGGTAGAGATGATCAAGGCCGGCGCCTGCGCGCTCAAACTGCATGAGGACTGGGGCACCACGCCGGCGGCGATCGACAATTGCCTGTCGGTGGCCGACGACCACGACATCCAGGTGATGCTCCATTCCGACACCTTGAACGAGTCCGGCTTCGTCGAGGATACCGTCAAGGCGTTCAAGGGCCGCACCATTCACGCCTTCCATACCGAAGGCGCCGGCGGCGGGCACGCACCGGATATCATCAAGATCGCGGGGCTGAAGAACGTCCTGCCTTCCTCGACCAATCCAACGCGCCCATTCACCCGCAACACCATCGACGAGCATCTGGACATGCTGATGGTGTGCCATCACCTCGATCCCTCGATTGCCGAAGATCTGGCGTTTGCCGAAAGCCGTATCCGCAAGGAGACCATCGCTGCGGAAGACATCCTGCACGACCTCGGCGCGCTCTCGATGATGTCGTCGGATTCGCAGGCGATGGGCCGGCTCGGCGAGGTCATCATCCGCACCTGGCAGACCGCCGACAAGATGAAGAAGCAACGCGGTTCGCTACCTCAGGACAAGGGCAACAACGACAATTTCCGGGTCAAGCGCTATATCGCCAAATACACTATCAACCCGGCGATCGCTCACGGCGTCTCGAAGCTGATCGGGTCGGTGGAGAAGGGCAAGCTGGCTGACCTGGTGCTGTGGTCGCCGGCCTTCTTCGGCGTCAAGCCGGACTGTATTATCAAGGGTGGCTCGATCGTCGCGGCGCCGATGGGCGATCCCAATGCATCGATTCCCACCCCGCAGCCGGTGCATTATCAGCCGATGTTCGCGGCCTTCGGCAAATCGTTGACGGCGTCTTCGGTGGTGTTTGCGTCGAAGGCGGCGGCGGCTTCCGATCTGGCGCGGAAACTCGGCATCTCCAAGAAGCTCTACGCAGTTGAAAATACCCGCGGCGGCATCTCCAAGAAAAGCATGATCCATAACGGTGCCACGCCCAAGATCGAGGTCGATCCGGAAACCTACGAGGTGCGCGCCGACGGTGAATTGCTGACCTGCGCGCCGGCCGAGGTGCTGCCCATGGCGCAACGCTATTTCATGTTTTAAAGCGTTTTTAAGCGAAGTGGATACCGGTTCGCGTAAAGAAAACGCGTCAAACCAAGAATCTAGAGCTCCGTTCCAATTCCATCGGAACGGAAAAGGCTCTAGAAGTCTCTCCGGCATCTCAAGCCATAATAAAGCCGGGAGGATTTTTCGTGATCTACGTCGTTGCCACTCTAACTGTGAAGCCTGAAACGCGCGCCGAATTCATTGCTGCCGCCACCGCCTGCATCAAGGAAACCCGCAAGGAGCCGGGCAACATCGCCTATGACCTGCATGAAAGCGTCACCGATGATTCCAAGATGGTGTTTGTCGAGCAGTGGGAAAACGCCGAGGCGCTGGGGCCGCACCGCAGCGCCGAGCACATGAAGGCCTTCGGTCGCGTTGCCGTCAAATGCATGACCGCACCGCCGAAGATCGAAATCATCACGCCCGAAAAGGTCGACGTCCGCTGATCGCGAACAATAATCGGAGAACAATTCCAATGATCTACGTCGTCGCCACCACGAAGGTGAAGCCGGAATCGCGCGATGCTTTCATCAAGGGCGCCAAGGAATGCATCGCGGCAACGCGCGAGGAAAAAGGCTGCCTTGCCTATGAAAGCCACACGAGCATCAACGATCCCAATTTGTTCGTGGTGGTGGAGCGCTGGGAAAGCCGCGAGGACCTCAACGCGCATGGCCGCGCCCCGCATATGAAAACCTGGCGCGAATATTCCGCGCCGCTGAAGCTGTCGCCGACCGTGATCGAGATCATCAGCGACGGCAAGGTCGAGACGCTGTGAGCATGGTCCGCGCCACCGAGGTCCGCGGCCAGCATCGCTGGACCGAGCCGGCTGCCGATACCGTCGTGCTCGATTTCGACGACCGGCACCGGCGGCGGATGGCGATGACGGGCACGCGCGGGCTCGAATTCCTGCTCGACCTCGAAAGCGCCGTCGCGCTGCGCGGCGGCGATGCGCTGGTGCTCGACGATGGCCGGCTGATCGAGGTGGTCGCGGCCCCGGAGCCGCTGATCGAGATTCGCGGCGCCGATCCGCTGCATCTGGTTCGGCTCGCCTGGCATCTCGGCAACCGTCATCTGCCGACCCAGATCGTCGGCAAGGGTCTGCGCATCCGCCGCGACCATGTCATCGAGGCGATGGTCAGGGGATTGGGCGCGCGCGTCATCGAGATCGAGGCGCCGTTCGATCCCGAAGGCGGCGCCTATGCCGGCGGCGGTCATGACCACGGCCCGGAAGATCATGGCCATCAACACGCGGCGCACGATCATTCGTCGCATGATCACTCTGCGCATGCGCATGGCGGCCACCATCACCATGATGAACATTGCGATCATGATCATCATCACGGCCACTCCCACAGCCATGACCACAAATAGCCTACCGGCCAGGCCCCGGCGGCGGGCGCGGCCGTCTTCGGATGCGCCGCCGGGCGAAGGCACAGCGCCCGCGATCGAGGCGCTAAATGCCGCGAACGAAGGCGAGACCGCGGCGCTTTATCGATTGATGACTTGGCTGTCGCCGTCGTTCCCGGTCGGGGCATTTTCCTATTCCAGCGGCATCGAATGGGCGGTGGAAGCTGGCGATATCGTTGATGCCGCATCCTTGCAGGATTGGCTTGGCGCAATGCTGGCGGATGGGCCGGGATTTTGCGACGGCGTATTCCTGGCGCAGGCGCACCACGCCGCATCGTCCCGCGACCTTGCAAAGTTGCGGGACATCGCCGAACTGGCGGCTGCCTTCGTGCCGTCGCGCGAGCGCCACCTCGAGACCTCGGCGCAAGGTCGCGCCTTCGTCGACATCGCGCGCGCGGCCTGGAATTGCGACGGGCTCGATCCGCTCATCGCCGGCTGCGACGGGCCGATCGTGTATCCGGTCGCGGTCGGCCTGGTCAGCGCCGCGCACGGCATTGCCCTGACGCCGACGATCCATGGTTTTTTTCACGCGCTCGCGTCGAACTGGATATCCGCCGGCGCCCGGCTCATCCCCCTCGGGCAGACCGACAGCCAGCGCGTCCTGGCGTCGCTCGAGCCCGAGGTCGGCGTAACCGCGGCGCGCGCGCTTGCCGCATCGCTTGAGGACCTCGGCAGTGCCGTCTTTCGTGCCGACCTCGCCAGCATGCGGCATGAGGCGCAATACACCAGGCTGTTCAGGTCGTGATGATTTCAATGGCGCGCTATCGTTCTCAACGCGTCGTCCCGGCGCCTCACGCGCAATTGCGCGCCGGCCCGAGACGACGTGATAGCGGAACACGACGTAAAGAAGGAAAGAGCAACTGACATGTCCAGTTCACACGGCCCGCTTCGGATCGGCATTGGGGGGCCCGTCGGCTCAGGAAAAACCGCGCTGATGGATCTGCTCTGCAAGTCGATGCGCGAGCGTTATGACATTGCGGCGATCACCAACGATATCTACACCAAGTGGGATGCCGAATTTCTGGTGCGCTCGGGATCGCTGACGCCCGATCGTATCGCAGGCGTCGAGACCGGGGGGTGCCCGCACACTGCGATCCGCGAGGATGCTTCGATGAACCTTGCCGCGGTTGCCGACATGCGCGCGAAATTTCCCGACCTCGACCTGGTGCTGATTGAATCTGGCGGCGACAATCTTGCCGCGACGTTCTCGCCCGAACTCGCCGACCTCACGATCTACGTCATCGACGTCGCCGCCGGCGACAAGATTCCCTCGAAAGGAGGGCCCGGCATCACCCGATCCGATCTGCTGGTGATCAACAAGATCGACCTGGCGCCCCATGTCGGCGCGTCGCTGCAGAAAATGGACAACGACGCCCGGCGGATGCGCGGCGAGCGGCCGTTTGTCATGACCAACCTGAAGAAGAGTGAGGGCCTGGATCGCATTATCGGCTTCATCGAGGCAAAGGGCGGCCTAAGCCCGGCAGGGTCACCCAAAACACGGCGGCCGGATTAGTTAACGCTTTGACCGCCGGGATCGCGGCGGATAGGAATTTCTGCCACCGAGTGGAACAAAATCCGTCTGCGGTGATTGGTACACTTGGCGCGTCGTATTATCCCTGTACTCAGTCGCGGTTGCCTGCCGATGATCGCTCCCTCAGCATGTCAAGCGGTCGGCTTCCGCTCTTCCTGTGTTTGTTTCCGTCCCGGCGAACGTCAGATGTGTGTTTCGTTGCTCCTTCTTCGCCATCTCCTGATTTCCGAGTAAGCGAGTGGTTCGGCTGGGTTTCATCATCGGTTTTATTGCGCTTATCGGGGTTCTGCTCTCCGGTCTTGCCGCCTATCGCGTTCACGATCAGGAACTCGCGCTCGACGGCATCGCGATGGCGCGCGCGATCGATGTCCACGCCAGCCTGGTCCAGGACCGGTTGACCGAGCGTGAACTGCTCGCCCGCGTCGCGGCGGGCCTGTTCCACACCCCTTCCATGCTCAAGGCCAATATGCTGCAGCCGTTGCGGGCCTCGATCTATGCCTTCAAGACCGATTTCGTGGTTGCCGGCTGGATCGCGAGGCTGCGGCCGGATGAGCTGGAAGCCGTACGTGCCGAACTGGCCGAGGCCGGATTCTCCAACCCGGCGATTCGCAGCTATGACAATTCCCCGCGCGATATACGGACGATCGATCAGCCGATCGACGTGTTGATGGACGTCGAACCGCGCAATGCCCAGACGACGGCTTTCGTCGGCCGGTCCTTCGACCAGAATCCCGTTTTGGGACCGATGCTCTCTCGGGCGATGGCCACAGGAAAGCCTGCCGCGTCCGATCCGGTTTCGTTGCTGCGCCCGGATGGACCGATCGGCATCGTTCTGGCCGCACCCGTGGTGCAGAACGGCGGCGCCACGCCGGCGGGCTTCGTGACGTTCTCCTACGAGCTTGCGCCGCTGATGCTCACCAATGACGACCTTTCGCTGTTCTCGGTGGTGTTGAAGGATCCCCGCCGCGCCAATGGCGAACTGATCGCGAACGATCAGGGCGTCGTTACGGCGCGGATCGCCAATCCGGAAGGGCCCGCACCATCGGTGACGCGCACGGTGACGTTTGGGGGGCGCGACTGGTTGCTCGCCTACTATGCCAAGACCAACGCGGTGAAGCGGGCCGAGCAGACCGCCGCCATTGTCGCCGCCATCGGTCTGGCGCTGACCGGGATCGTCTGCGGGCTGTTCGGTTATGTCGCGCACAACAATTTACGGCTGAGCCGCGAAATTCAGGTGCGGATCGGATTCGAGCGCCGGCTGACCGCCGTGATCGATGAACTCAACCACCGCGTCAAGAACATCCTTGCCGTGATCCAGTCGATCGTGACGCGCACGCTGCGCCATGGTTCGGACATCGACGTCGCCCGCGATCTCTTGATCGGCCGGATCCATGCCATGTCGAACGTGGTCTCGCTGTTAAGCGAGAGCCAATGGCAGGGGGTGAAACTGAAGGGCCTGTTCGAAGCGCGCGCGATACCTCATTCCGACCGTATCGCGGTCAGCGGTCCCGACATCTCCGTCAGCGCGCGGGCCGCGCAGAGCCTGTCGCTGCTGTTCTTCGAACTGGCGTCGCATTCGGACGAAGGGCTCTCGCTGGTCGGCAAGCATCCGCATATCGTGGCGCATTGGGAAGTGACCGGCGAGGATGCCGATGCGATCTTTCATTTTCGATGGGAAGAATTCAACACCAGCGCGGCGACCCGTCGCGAAGACAGCGATTTCGGCGTGATCCTGCTCGATCGCGTCGCACCGGAGGCGCTCGGCGGCACCTCGAAGCGGTATTTTACCGATGTGAGTTATGTCTACGAGTTGACCGCACCGATGGAGACCGTGGTTGATATGACCGAGCGCGACCGCACCGAACAGCTGTCGCGGCGCTGAAACGGGCGTCTGGATCGATAGCCAAGAGCCTTTTCCGTTCCGATGGAATCGGAACGGGGCTCTAGATTCTTGGTTTGACGCGTTTTCTTTACGCGAACCGCTATCCACTTCGCTGGAAAAACGCTCTAGCTCACAAAAAAACGGCCACCTAGCGTGGCCGTTTTTTTGGCGAAGCAGATGCCTGATCAGCCGCCGCTGCCGCCGATCACGGCCCGCACCGTCTCGTCAGGACCAAAATCCTCGGCACCGTCGACATAAAGCAGGGCACTGAGTTTTGAGCGGGCGCGGTTCACGCGGCTCTTGATGGTGCCGACCGCGCAGCCGCAAATCGCTGCGGCATCCTCATAGGAGAAGCCGGAGGCGCCGACCAGAATGAGGGCTTCACGCTGGTCCTGCGGCAATTTGTCCAGTGCGGCGCGAAACTCCTCAAACTCCAGATGCGCGTTTTGCGCCGGCTGGGTTTTCAGAAGTCTTGGCATAGCTGCCCTCGGCGTCCTCCACCTCCCGCCGCCGCTTGCGATAGTCGGAGCGGAACAGGTTTCGCAAAATCGTGAACAGCCACGCCGGCAAGTTCGAACCAGGCTGGAACGAATCGATGTTCGCGAGCGCCCGTAGCAGCGTTTCCTGCACCAGATCGTCCGCGCGATCGCCATTACCGCTCAGCGAGATTGCGAACGCCCGTAGACTAGGAACCGACGCCAGGATGTCATCGCGAAGTGAGTCTGTGAGAGGCATCATTCCCCCCCGTCGTTGTGTTCGCCTGTCTTGCTTAGTTGGGGATCAGGCCCCGACGCATCAAGCTTTCGAATCAACTCCGCGAAACGATCAGGGACCCCCTGCCTCACCACGTCATCGTACATGGCACGCAGCTGATGACCGATCCTCGACTGGATCTCGGCGTTAAGCCCGCCTTGCTTACCGGGCGCGGCACCCTTGGATTTTACATCTTTCATGACATGATCCACGTTTCCCCGAGAGTTAAGTCTCTGACAATTCAAGATTTATCCCTGCTTTTGACGCTTTTGCTACGTCGGTACGCAACCCTAATGCAAAGTTCGCCTGAAAGTTCCGGAAGCCTGGAACCTTTTTCGCGGTCAGACGTAGTAAGGCTGGTGAGGGAACTCGGGTCAGGCCCCGGGCTGCTTTGAGCCAATAAAACCTTTCAACCGCGATAATCCATGGAGTGGGGATGTCCCGATCACAGCTAGTTGCTGAACATTTACCGCTACTGCGCCGCTATGCCCGCGCGCTGACGGGAAACCAGGCATCGGGCGACGCCTATGTTGCCGCGATGCTCGAAGCCCTGCTCCAGGACGCATCCGTGCTCGACGAGCAGCACGGTCCGCGCGCCGGGCTGTTTCGCCTGTTTACACAGATCTGGAATTCGGTCTCGCTCAACGACGATTCCGAGGTCACGACGCTGCCGATGCCCTCGGAGCGCCGGCTGTCGAACATCACGCCGTTGCCGCGTCAGGCGTTCCTGTTGCTGTCGCTCGAGGGCTTTTCCGAAGAGGAGGTCGCCTTCATCCTCGGTATCGACGTTACCGAGACCCGCAAGCTCGCCGATACGGCGGGACGCGAAATGGCCGCCGAGATCGCGACCGATGTGCTGATCATCGAGGACGAGACCTTCATCGCGATGGACCTTGAAAGCCTGGTGAGGAATCTCGGTCACAATGTGATCGGCGTTGCCCGCACTCACTCCGACGCGGTCGCGCTTGCTAAGAACAAGAAGCCCGGCCTGATCCTCGCCGACATCCAGCTTGCCGATGGCAGCTCCGGTCTCGACGCCGTCAATGAGCTTCTGAGAGTGTTCGAGGTACCGGTGGTGTTCATCACCGCTTATCCGGAGCGCTTCCTGACCGGCGAGCGGCCCGAACCGGCCTTCCTGATCTCGAAGCCATTCCAGCCCGCGATGGTGTCGGCGGTCGCGAGCCAGGCGCTGTTCTTCCAGCGCAATTCGCGCAATCGTGCGCCGCGGGCGGCCGCTTCCTGACCGTTTCTTGATTTCAAGGTTTTTGATTGCAGGGCTATCGCAACGTCCCCGGCCTCGATGAGGTCGGGGACGTGAGCGTATTTATGCTGCTATTTCGGATTTGCCGCGGACGGGTTGAATAATTTCTGGCCCTTCACCTGATAGGCGCCGATCGCTTGCTGCCCATCCGGCGACACCAGCCAGTCCGCAAAGATCTTCGCGACGTCAAGTTTCGATCCTGCATGTTTTTGCGGATTCAGTTCGATCACGTCGTACCGATTGATCAGTCGCGAATCGCCCTCGATCGCGATCACCAGCGGGCCCTTATTGTTGAAGCTGAGCCAGGTACCGCGGTCGGAAAGCGTGTAGGCGCTCATTGCGCTGGCTGCATTGAGGGCTTCGCCCATTCCCCCGCCGATGTCGCGGTACCATTTTTCCTTGGCCAGCGCGTCCGGCGTTTGACCGGCGGCCTTCCACAGCCGGAGTTCGGCGGCGTTGGTGCCGCTCTTGTCGCCGCGTGATACGAACGGCGCCTGGGCCGATGCGATCGACTTCAACGCTGCCACGCTGTCGTTGCCGCCGTGGACGTGCGCCGGGTCGGCCGAGGGGCCGACGATGACGAAATCATTCCAGGCGATCTGCCGCCGCGTCGCGCCGTGGCCCTCATCCATGAACTGCTGCTCGGCTTCCGGATCGTGAACCAGCAACAGGTCGGCGTCGCCGCGGCGTGCGGTGTCCAGCGCCTTGCCGGTACCCTGAGCCACGACGTTGACGGTGATGCCGGTTTTCGCCGTGAACTGCGGCAGGATGTTCGCCAGCAATCCCGACGCCTCGACCGACGTCGTTGAGGCCAAGGTGATCGATCGCTCCGCCGCTGCGGCGGAATGGATCGTGCCGGCGATCGCAATAAACGCCAGCAAGGATTTAACTCTATTCATACTTCATCACTCCCGGCGGTTCGCGCGCGCCCGGCCAGAGCAAAGGCCGTCGCGCTGATTGAGATACTGATACCAACTAGCACGGCGCCAAGCGCCAGCGCCAACGGCAGGTCGCCCTGGCTGGTCTGGAGCGCGATCGCGGTGGTCATGGTCCGCGTCAAACCGCGGATGTTGCCGCCGACGAGAATGACAGCGCCGACTTCGGAGACTGTGCGGCCGAAGCCTGCCAGGATGGCGGTCAAGAGTTCAGCGCGAATGATCGCGAGAATTTGCGGCATCGATTGCATTCGCGAGGCCCCGTCGCAAACCAGCTCGTCGCCATATCGCGCCCAGGCCCGTTCGCTGGCGCGGTGGACCAGAGCCATGATGATGGGAACGGCAAGCAGGGTCTGTGCGATCACCATTGCCGAGGGCGTGAACAGCAATTGGAAAAAGCCCAGCGGCCCGGAGCGCGAGAGCGATAGGTAGAGGATCAGCCCGACCACGACCGGGGGTAAGCCGAAGAGCGCGTTGATCAGCACCACGACCAGCCGCCGTCCGCGAAACGGAAAGATCGCGAGCGCCGCTCCGGCGGGCAGGCTGATGAGGGTCGCGAGCGCCGTGGCCGTAAGGCTGACGCCGATCGACAGTCCAACGATCTCAAAGAAGTCATGCAAGCGGAAAACCCCGGGACACCATAGCAGAAGTTTGCCTTGTGGACCCGGCGGCCGGGACGCGCAAATCCATCGGCTGTGCACTCGGTCACAGGCGACGGCGGTTCAACCAAGGCCGGATCCGATGCTCGCCGGAAGGCTTCTGCGGTACGGACAAAGTGACGCACCACCAGAAGTCGCTATCCGCTGTCGCAAAAAAAAACGATGCCTCGACTTGAAGCATTGGAGCGGGGCTGCGCCATCGAGGTCTAAATTTCAGGCAAAAAAGTAGGGCGCGACTGGCATCACCACAGCCGCGCCCTCCGTCACCGGTCAATGGGGCAGGGGGGATGACCGGCTGCAGATATTACGCAGCGGCCCATGGAATCGTTCCTCGTGCCTGCGGAAAATTTTTACACGGTTAAGTGAAGGGTTGCTTTGAACCTCGGCGGCCTGCCGCGCATTAAACATATAGGGCTTGGGTCAGGGGTGAGTAATCATGTCACAGCTAGCCAAGGCAGTTCTCGGAGCGACCGCCCTTTCGCTAATGCTTGGCGCGGTTCAGTTTGCATCAGGTCGCGATCTCGGCCTACAAGATCCCGCAACGCGGCTTGATCAGGCCGGGCCGCCCCCAGTCACCATTAACCGCCTCGCCAAAGCCGACCGTGCCGCGCGCGTCGCCGGCCCCACGGTTACCATGCAGACCGTCTCTCTGCGGCTGAGCGGTCTTTCCGATATGTCAGTGCTCATGCAAGTGCCGGTTTCCCGCGCCACGAACACGCCGAGCTCATTCCTGGGCAAGCCGGGTAGTGGCAAGGCAACCGTGGCCTGTGAGCCAATGGTCAGCGTGCTGACGGAAGTCGCCAAGCTGCTGCAACCCGGTCGCTGCATCACCTGATTTCCAAGATCAGGCTTCCGGCGGCTGATCTTTATCAGCGGCATCAGCGGCGGCGTTGCGGCTTGCCAGCACTCCCAGCACCAGGCCGCCGACCGCCAGGATCGGGACCAGTTTCTTGATTCCGATCGCCCGGATCACCTGGATGCCGGCTGCAACCAGCATCGGATCGGCCAGCGCGCTATGCATCGCCGACTTCGGGGCCGCGGCGGCGCGCGCTTTGGCCTGATTTTTGCGCGCCACGTAGGCGCCGCCGGCAATAAGCGCCACGATAAAGAACAGGCCCGCAAGGCTCAGGCAGGCCTGGATCGGACCATAGGTCTGAAGCATGTAGATGAAGGCCGCGGCACAAAGAAACGCCGCCGTGACCAACAGGGCCAGCGCCGCCGCTGCCGCCAGCGATGTCAGTCGGGCCGTGCGGGCCGTCGTCTCCTTGAGATCGTCGATCATGCGCTGAAACATCGTGTGGCCTCGGTGCAAAGAATGCTGACAAAACCAATCAGGCGCCGCTTGCGACGCCCTTCAAATCAGAACGGACGGGGGTCCCAGGCAAACCGCTGTCGACGCGCGTCTGGGCTCATATCTGCGGTACCGGCTCATCGACGGCATGCCCCACCGGCGAAGTTCTTATCCGCGCGATCCGCGCCATGTCTTACCTACGCCGATCCTGCCTGCGCCAAGTCTTACCTGCGCCAAGTGACGCCGATCAGAAATCCCAGGCCAAGGGCGAGGCCCAAGGTCGCGAGCGGGCGCTGCGTCACGATGTCCTCCAGCGTCTCCTCGATCGAATAGGCGGCGTCCTGCGCGGCATCCATGGCGGCGGCGCCGCGCGTGGACATCTCGTCCACCGCGGAATCGACATTGGCGCGGGCTTGCTTGTAGCCGCGGCGGGCCTCTTTTCTCGCCGTTCCGGCGAAGCTGTTGAGGACGTCTGTGATCTGGTCGGCCAAGGCTGAAATATCGTTTTTCACGGCAGCTACATCCTTTTCCAGGCGTTCATAGGTCGCTTTGTCCGTCAGATTTTTCATTCCAAGTTCGCCATCCGTACTCGACATCAAAAGCTCCCGGGTACTGAGATTGTCTGGCACAAACGCATCGGGTTCCCGTAAGTTCCCCAAGGCGGAATTCTCCGGGATAAGCCGATCAGTCCGGTGGAAGCTGCGGCGCAGTCACCGGCATCAAATGCTCCTTGAGGACGAGCGCCACGATCAACAGCGGCGACGACAGGAAGCCGCCCATCGGTCCCCACAGCCAGGTCCAGAACGCCAGTGCCAGCAATACCGCGAGCGCATTGAGCTCGAGCCGGCGGCCGATGATAGTTGGCGTGACGAAATGACCTTCCAGGAAGGTAATCCCGACAAACAGCAGCGCGGGGATCAGCCCGGCGCCGAGCGTGGCGGACGAAAGAACACCCACCACCGTCAGGATCACGAACATCGCGAACGGACCGATGATCGGGAAGAAATTCAAGGTCGCAGCCAGCGCGCCGAGCGCCGCGGCATTAGGCAAGCCGGTCACCGCGCAGATGATGCCGGTGGCGACGCCAACGCCGAGATTGATCATGGTCACGGTCATCAGGTAGCCGCCGAGATGCTGCTCGATTTCGTTCAGAATCCGCAGCATTCGCAGCCGTGCATCGTGATCGGCGAAGGTCATGATCAAGGTCCGGCGCAAATCCCGCCAACTGGCGATGAACAGCAGCAGCGTTGCGAAGAACAACAGGAATTCCGTGAAGGTCGGCGACAGGAATTCCAGCGTCGGCTGCACCCAATCGATCTTTGGCATCTCAAAGGGGACAGAGGCCGCGCCGGGTTCGCCGAGCAGGCCCTGGAGTTGGTGCCACAGGGCGAGCGGCCGATCGAACACGTGCAATTTTTCCTTTAGCTGGGCGCCCAGTTCCGGCAGCCGCGTGCTCCATTCCATCACCGGTGAGGAGATCAGGCTGACGATGAATGCGACGGCGGCCCCCGCCGCGCTGACGATCAGAACCGCCGAGAGAGCCCGGGGAATGCGGTGCCGTTCCAGAAAACCGGCCGCCGGCGACAGCATGGTACCGATCACGAAGGCCGACACCACCGGCAGGAAGAACACCTTGGCGACGTAGAGAACGCCGAACACGCAGATGACGAGTAGCGCCACCAGCGCGAACGCCACCACTTCGGCGCGGCGGATCACTGGCGGCAGTTCGGCTTTTCCTTCGGCGAGCGGCGTACCGGCGGACTCCCGGGCAGGTGCACGCTCATCGGGAAGGACACGCAACTTGCTCTCCCCATGCAGGCGCTGGCGAACGCCGGCGGGCGCGCGAACCGGACGCTGATTTTAGTTCAACCCGGGCACCACCGAAATGTTCCGTCGCAGAAACGTGAAGTGCCGCTGCTTGACAATAGTGCGCTCGGCCCAATTCGCGGCGGAACTGCAGCGCGTCGGTCGTGTTGGTTGTGCAGAGCATCACCACGATGCGTTTTATTCCCACGGGGCAGCCCCATGACACAGAAATTAGCAAGCGTTCGCAGTCCGTCGCAGCGCGCGACCAACGCGCTGATCTTCACCGGGATCTTGTTGGCCTCGGCTCTCGTCGCAAGCGAAGCGAGCGCGCAGGTGCTCAGCTATGCGCCCGTGCAGCAGAGCGCCTTTCCGTCCGACAATGTGATGCGCGAGCCTGCGCCGGGCGACGACGGCACCGGCAGTGCCGGCACGGTGCCCGCGCGATTGCAGCGCGCCGTGGTCGGCCTCGATACCCGCGAGGCGCCCGGGACCGTCATCATCGATACCGGCAATACCGCGCTCTATTATGTGCTCGGCCAAGGCCGCGCCATCCGCTATGGGGTCGGCGTCGGCCGTGAGGGCTTCACCTGGTCCGGCACGCAAACCATCACACGCAAGGCCGAGTGGCCGGATTGGCATCCGCCGGCGCAGATGATCGCGCGGCAGCCTTATCTTCCGCGCTTCATGGCGGGTGGTCCCGGCAATCCGTTGGGCGCGCGCGCCATGTATCTGGGCTCCAGCGAGTACCGCATTCACGGTACCAACGATCCCTCGACGATCGGCAAGTTCGTTTCCAGCGGTTGTATTCGCCTGACCAACGAAGACGTGAGCGATCTGTTTAGTCGCGTCAACGTTGGCACGAAGGTCGTGGTGCTGCCCAAGAATGCGTCACATCTCGAAGCGAGAGCCGCAACGCCGGTCCGCGCGGCGGCGACACCGGTGCGTCCCGCCGTGACGACATTGTCCGCAGGCCGCCAGGCGATGAACCTTTAGCTCAGTCGATCGACGGATTTAGGAAGCGCGCGGAGGCGTACGTGGCAAACAGATCATGCCGATGGATATCGGGCGCGGTGTTCGCGGTGGGGGCGTTGTCAGTCGCGCCCGCGGCGCATGCCCAGGATTTCTTTTCGGCCTTCTTCGGTGCTGCTTTCGGAGGCGGCCGGCCAAATGCACCCGCGATCCGGTTGCCGTTTGCCAATGAACGGGGGTTCGTCACGCAACAAAGCGAGCCGCGTCCGCGTCGTGCCGCCAGCAGCCAGGCCTACTGCGTGCGCACCTGCGACGGCCGCTACTTTCCGATCTCGGCGTCCGACAATCAAAGCCGGGCGGCGTCCTGCAATAATTTCTGTCCGGCGAGCGATACTAAAGTGGTCTATGGCGGCGACATCGACAGCGCCGCCACCGAAAGCGGCAAGCCCTACTCGGAATTGCCGAATGCCTATCGCTACCGCAATGAGATCGTTGCGGGCTGCACCTGCAACGGCAAGGACCAGGTGGGTCTCGCGCCGGTCAAGATCGAGGACGACCCCACGCTTCGCAAAGGCGACATCGTTGCCGGCGCCGAGGGGCTGATGGTCGCGCGCCGCGGCGCGGACAAACGTGGTGCGTCGCTGAATTTCTCGCCGGCCCCGCGACAGCTGACCGCCCGCTATCAGCGCATCCCGATCGTCGCATCGGACTAACGACACTCGCGGCGGTTCCTGGAATGGAACCCTTACCCCTGATCCGCGTTATCCGGGCCTCGCCGTCGCATCTCCGCGACATCAACCGGGGGAATTCAGATGCTCGTTGGCGCGCTGATTACGTTTCTTGTCGTCATTCTCATTCTTTACCTCATCAACCTGTTGCCGCTGGACGGCCGTGCCAAGCAGATCGCGCGCGTGGTCGTCATTATCCTGGGGGTGATCTCGCTGTTGAAATATATCGCGGTGTTCTAGCGGGGCCCCCGCGAAAACAGGCTGCAAATAAGCAGAGGTCCCACACACGTAAAATCCGCAAACAAAAAAGCCCCGGCGTTGACCGGGGCTTTTCGTTGTTCGAATGACCTACTTCAGGGTCCGGAACCAATCGTCCACATCCTTGTGGATCTGGTCCTTGGCGAAACCATAGCGCTGCTGCAGCTTGCCCTCGAGTTGCTCGCGGCGGCCTTCGATCACGTTGAGATCGTCGTCAGTCAGCTTGCCCCATTTTTCCTTGGCGGCGCCCTTGAATTGCTTCCAGTTCCCTTCGACCCGGTTCCAATCCATCGTCATCTCCCTTGTTAATTGAGATGACATTTCAACGGACGCGTCGTTCAAACGTTCCGACGAAAGGGCGACGTGCCGCGGTCTTTAGATCATGATCCGATTAGAAGGAATCGGATCATGATCTCATCTCTTTGTTGGAGCATGATCTCCGCGCAAACGCTTCGCGTTTGTCGCGAAGGAAAACCGGTTTCCACTTTTCCGGATCATGCTCTAGCCGGCCGCCTTGGCCTCCCGCCGCCGCGCGGTAAGGATGTATTCAGTGTAGCCATTGGGCTGCTCGCGGCCCTTGAAGATGAGGTCGCAGGCGGCTTTGAAGGCAACGCCGTCGAAGCTAGGGGCCATCGGCCGGTACAAGGGATCGCCCTTGTTCTGGCCGTCAACGACGATTGCCATCCGCTTCAGCGATTCCATCACCTGCTCCTTGGTGATGACGCCCTGATGCAGCCAGTTGGCGAGATGCTGACTTGAGATACGCAGCGTGGCGCGGTCTTCCATCAAGCCGACGTCGTGGATGTCGGGCACCTTGGAGCAACCGACGCCCTGGTCGATCCACCGCACGACATAGCCGAGGATGCCCTGGCAGTTGTTGTCGATCTCCTGCTTCACATCGTCGGGCGCCCAGTTCGACTGCGACACCGGGATGGTGAGGATGTCGGAAAGCTTGGCGCGCGGGCCGGCTTTGGCGAGCTCCTGCTGGCGCGCCAGCACGTTGACCTGATGATAATGCAGCGCGTGCAGGGTCGCGGCGGTCGGCGACGGCACCCAGGCGGTGGTGGCGCCGGCCTGCGGATGCGCGATCTTCTGCGCCAGCATGTCGGCCATCTTGTCTGGCGCGGCCCACATGCCCTTGCCGATCTGGGCATGGCCGGGCAGGCCGTCGATCAGGCCGACGTCGACATTCCAGTCTTCATAGGCCTTGATCCAGGGCTGGCTCTTCATGTCGTTCTTGCGGATCATCGGGCCGGCTTCGATCGAGGTATGGATCTCGTCGCCGGTGCGGTCGAGGAAGCCGGTGTTGATGAAGACGATGCGCTTGAGCGCCTGCTGGATGCAGGCCTTGAGGTTGACCGTGGTGCGGCGTTCCTCGTCCATGATGCCCACCTTCATGGTGTTTGCCGGCAGCGCCAGCATCTGCTCGACCCGGCCGAACAGTTCGCAAGTCAGCGCCACCTCGTCGGGGCCGTGCATCTTCGGCTTGACGATATAGACCGAGCCGGTGCGGCTGTTGCGCGTCTTGCCATTGCCCTTCAGGTCATGCATCGCCAACAGGCCGGCGACGGCGGCGTCGAGAATGCCTTCCGGAATCTCCGCGCCTTGGCTGTCGAGCACGGCGTCGGTGAACATGTGATGGCCGACATTGCGCATCAACAGCAGGCTGCGCCCGTGCAGCTTGAGCTCCTTGCCGTCCGGCGTCTTGTAGACGCGGTCGGGGTTGAGCGCGCGCGTGAGCGTCTTGCCGCCCTTCTCGAAGTCGGCCGACAGCGTGCCGTTCATCAGGCCGAGCGTGTTGCGATAGACCAGCACCTTGTCTTCGGCATCGACCGTGGCGACGCTGTCTTCCATGTCGAGAATGGTGCTGACGGCGGATTCCAGGATCATGTCGGCAACGCCGGCGGGATCGTCCTTGCCGATCATGTGAGCGCGGTCGATCTTGATCTCGATATGCATGCCGTTGTTGACCAGCAGGATCGCCGACGGTGCGGACGCCTCGCCGAGATAACCGGCGACCTGCGCGTTCGACTTCAGCGCGGTGGCGTTACCGCTTTTCAGTTTGACGGCAAGTTGCCCGGCGATGACGCTGTAGGAGATGACATCGGTGTGGCTCCCGGTAGCGAGCGGCACCGCGGAATCCAGAAAAGCCTTGGCCTTCGCGACCACCTTGTCGCCACGGGCCTTGTTGAAGCCCTTGCCGCTCTCGCCGGCTTCGTGCGGTATCGCGTCGGTGCCGTAGAAGGCATCGTACAGGCTGCCCCAGCGCGCATTGGCGGCGTTCAGGGCGTAGCGCGCGTTGGTGAGCGGCACCACCAGCTGCGGCCCGCAGATCTTTCCGATCTCGTCATCGACATTGGAGGTCTCGACCTTTTGCGTGGCCGGTTCCGGTAGCAGATAACCGATCTCCTTCAAAAACGCCGTGTAGGCATTCATGTCGAACGGCTTGCCCTTGTTGGCGCGATGCCAGGCGTCGATTTTCGCCTGCAAGGTATCGCGCACCGCGAGCAGTTCGCGGTTTTTCGGAGCGAGATCGCCGATGATGGCGGCAAGTCCGGCCCAGAACGCGTCAGGGGAAATCCCGGTGTTGGGGGCGGCTTCCTTGTTGATGAAATCGAACAGGACAGGCGCGATCTTGAGGCCGTGGGCGTCGACACGATTCATGGTAAAACTCTCGCGAACAGCGGCTATTGCGCGCCGTGTCAGGGGTAAAAGCAAATAGCGCCGCGAAGGCGGCGTTCAAAGCCCCTTTTAGCGCCAAAGCCGTGGCCCTGAGAAGGCTTTTCGCGAGCCCCGGCCGCGCGCGTTGGGCGCCCGATTCCGCTAGATGTTGGTCGCCAAATCGACCAGTTCGTCGAACAGAATGCCCGATCGCGTCAGCATCTGCTCGATTGCGTCGGTCGCATCGGGAACCGAGCGCGTCGAAGTGTCGATCGTCAGTTCGCTCGCGGTCGGTGGCTGATAGTCGTTGCCGATGCCGGTGAAAGCCTTCAGTGAGCCCGCGCGCGCCTTCGCGTAATGACCTTTGGGGTCGCGGCTCTCGCACACTTCTGCCGGCGTCGCGACATAGACCTCGTGAAAGGTAGTATCGGCGATGCGGCGCGCGGAGGCACGATCGTCCGCCGACGGCGATACCGCCGCGACGATGGCGATGTGTCCATTGCGTGCCAGATGCGTGGCGACCTCGGCGAGCCGGCGAATGTTCTCGGTGCGGTCATGGGTCGAGAAACCGAGGTCGCTGTTGAGGCCGGCGCGCAGCGTGTCGCCGTCGAGCAGCACCGGCGAGCCGCCCTTGCCGAACAGCCGCCGCTCCAATGCGCGCGCCAGCGTCGATTTGCCGGAAGCGGGCAGACCGGTGAGCCACACCACCGCGCCATGGTGATGGTAACGCGCCGAGCGCTCGTCTTCGCGCAACGCCGATTCCACCGGCACAATATCAACGGGAATGGCGCGCTGGCCGACGTCGGCCGACAGCACCAGGCCGCCGCCGGCGATGCGGCCGTTGACCTCGATCACCAGCCGTCCGGTGCGGGGATTATCGGTATAGGCGTCGGTGGCCAGCGGGCTCGCCAGCGCGATGTCGATCTCGCCGACATGGTTGCGCGCGATCGACGCCGCCTCGACGCTCGACAGTACGCCGGGATCGACGGCCTTTTCGATTGCGACCACCGTGGCGCGGGTTTCCTTGGTACCGAGCCGGACCAAAATCGTAGCGCCCGTCACCAGCGGCTTGTCGTGCAGCCAAAAAATACGCGCGCGAATTCGTCTGGTGTCGCGCGGAGCGCTGCCGACCAGCGCGATGATGTCGCCGCGCTCGATAAACAATTCACGATCAAGTGTAATGCCGACCGATCGCCCCGCGCTCTGTCGCCCCTTGACCGGGGTGACCGGCCAGCCCTCGACGCTGCGGATTTTCGCGATCTTGCCCGCGGGCATGATCACGATCTCGTCGCCGGCGGCCACGCTGCCCGACTCGATGCGCCCGGCAACAATGCGGCGGTCATCGAATTTGTAAATCGCCTGCACCGGCAGCCGCAATGCCAGTTGTTCCAGCGGCCGGGCCGGTTCCAGCGCATCCAGCGCCTCGACGACGGTGGGGCCGGCATACCATCGGATATTCGGGGTGCGTTCGGCCACGCCGTCGCCCTCGCGCGCCGAAATCGGAATCACGGCGCTGGGCGTGACGCCGAGGCCGATGAGATGCGCCGAAATCTCGTCGCTGATCTCCTTGAAACGCGCCGCGCTGAACCCGACCCGGTCCATCTTGTTGACGACGACGGCGACTTGCCTGATGCCGAGCAGGTGCAGCAGATAGCCGTGGCGGCGGGTCTGGTCGCGTACGCCCTCCATCGCGTCGATGATCAAGACCGCGCCGTCGGCCTGCGAGGCGCCGGTGATCATGTTGCGCAGGAATTCGGCGTGGCCGGGCGCGTCGATCAGCACCACGTCGCGGGAGCGGGTGCGAAACCGGATCTGCGTGGTGTCGATGGTAATGCCCTGGTCGCGCTCGGTCTGCAGTGCATCGAGCAGGAACGACCATTCGAACGGCATGCCGCGCCGCGCACTGACCGCTTTGAGCATGTCGAGCTTGCCCTCGGGCAGGCTACCGGTCTCGAACAGCAGGCGTCCGACCAGCGTGGATTTGCCGTGATCGACATGGCCGACGATGACGATGCGAACCTGGGGCCGGGTGGTGCCGTTAGGGGTCGTGGATACCGCGGTGGGAACACGCACATTCATCTGCTTAGCCGATCGAATTCCGTCAGAGGTAGCCGGCGACGCGAAGCCGCTCGAAGGCGTCTTCGGTCTCGTGATCGAGTGCGCGTCCCGCGCGTTCCGGCACCTTGGTGCCGTTGAGCTCGACCAGGATCTCATCGATGTTGGATGCGGTCGAAGCTACGGGATGGGTGATGTCGGCATCGCCCAGCGAGCGGTAACGCTTGCCGTCCCTGGCGAGATAAAGCGGGATGATCGGGATGTTTTCGCGCTTGGTGTAAGCCCAGATGTCGGCCTCGGTCCAATGCAGGATCGGATGGATGCGCAGATGCGCGCCCGGCGGCGGCGAGGCGTTGAACTGATCCCAGAATTCCGGCGGCTGGTCGCGCACGTCCCATCCGCCTTCGGTGCCGCGCGGCGAGAACACCCGCTCCTTGGCGCGGGTGGCTTCCTCGTCGCGGCGGATGCCCGCGATCAAGCCGTCAAAGCCATATTTGGCGAGCGCGAGCTTCAGCCCTTCGGTCTTGCGTGCGGCAGAGCGCGCCGCCGGCGGCAGGGTCGGATCGACCGCGTCGATCGGCGGGCAGGGTTCGACCTTGAGGTCGAGGTCCCATTCCCTACCGTAGCGGTCGCGAAACGCGTACATCTCCGGAAATTTCTTGCCGGTATCGACATGCAGCGCCGGAAACGGCACGCGGCCGAAGAAGGCCTTGCGCGCCAGCCAGATCATGACGTTGGAATCCTTGCCGAGCGACCATAGGAGCGCGAGCTTCTTCAGCCGCGCAAAGGCTTCCCTGAAAATGTAGATGCTTTGCGCCTCCAGCGCGTCGAGGTGATCCTGTTGCGGGGCGCCAATGGAGGTCGCGGCATCTGTCAGGCCGTCTCCGTTGGCGAGCGTGGACGGGATCGCCGATCCATCGAGCGCGCTCATGCCAGGCAACCGGTCTTGCCACTGGTCTTGGGCCGAATCGTTGTCGAGAACATGCATCTCTGGGCCTTGGCCTTTGGAGGCAAAAATTCTACAGTTGCGGTGCAACAGAGAGAAATAATTTTCTCTTTGCGGGCGGTGAATGAGACATATATAGAAAATAATTCCAGTTCAACCCCAAAGTTGGGGACGAGAGTTTCGCATGCGTTTCTTACCGGTGTTTCTCGATCTGCAAGCCGGTCCGGTGGTGGTCGTCGGTGCGGGCGAGTTGGTGCGGGCGAAACTGCGCCTGCTGGCTGCAGCGGGCGCGCATATCCGGTGGTTCGCGACCGATGGGAACCATGACCTGCGCGGCCTGGACCCGGCCTGCGCGGGGCGGATCGAACTTGCCGAAGGCGATCCTCTTGTTGCCGACCTTGGCGGGGTGATTGCGGTGCTCTGCGCGGGTGCCGGCGATATTGGTGTCGCGATGTCGGTACGGGCGCGGGCGGCCAGCCTGCCCGTCAACGTGATGGACGATCTCGCGCATTCGACATTCATTTCTCCCGCCATCGTCGACCGCGGCGACGTGGTGGTTGCGGTCGGGACCGGCGGCGCTTCGCCGGTGGTCGCGCGCCGCGTCCGCGAGCGCATCGAAGCGATGTTGCCGGCCAGGATCGGCGACCTCGCAAGTTTCATCGGCGGCTTCCGCAAGGCGATCAACGACCGCATTCCGGAAATGCCGCTGCGGCGTCGTTTCTGGGAGCGCGTGATCGATGGTCCGATCGGCGCGCTGGTTCTCGCCGGACGCAAGGACGAGGCCGAGACGGCGCTCAACGCGATCGCCGATCCCTGCGCGTTTGCGGGGGCCGAGCCTCAAGGCAGCGCCAAGGGTCGCGTCACTCTGGTCGGCGCGGGACCGGGCGATCCGGACCTGCTCACCGTCAAGGCGCTGCGCGCGCTGCAGGACGCCGACATTGTGTTCCATGACGAACTGGTCTCTTCGGAGATTCTTGATCGCGCGCGCCGCGATGCGGCACGGGTGCCGGTGGGCCGCCGCGCCGGGGAGCCCGGCATCGGCCAGGCCGCGGTCAACCAATTGCTGATCGAGGCTGCGCAATCGGGCCAGCGCGTCGTACGCCTCAAGGGTGGCGACGCCTTCGTGTTTGGCCGCGGCGGCGAGGAAGTCGAGGCGCTGCGGCAGGCCGGCGTGGCCTATTCGGTGGTGCCGGGCATCACCGCCGCGCTTGGCGCGGCCGCCGAATTCGAGGTGCCGCTGACCTACCGTCGCGAGGCGCTGCGCGTCACTTTCCTCACCGCGCACAAGGTCGGCGATGTTGAAACCGTCGACTGGTCAACGCTGATCGACGAAAAAATGACTATTGTGGTCTATATGGGCATGACCGCGGCGGATTCGGTCCGGTCGGGCCTGCTGGCGGCGGGGCGCTCGCCGCGAACGCCGGTCGGCGTGTTCGCACGGGTGACGCTGCCGGAGGCACAGGCCGAGTTCGGAACGCTCGAACAATTGCCGGATCTGGTTGCCCGGATCGCAAGCGGCCCTGCGGTTCTCATCATCGGCGACGTGGTTGCGCATTCCGCGCCATGGCGTCATCAAAACGTTAATCAAATCCTCTCAAAACTGCTGGAAGCCGCTGCATGACCTCTCCGCTCGAACAGAAAAAAATCCGTATCGCCGGCCCGTCGATGGTGACCGCCAACCGCACCTGGGACGGCGCCGTGATCTATCGCACGTCGTCGCATGGCTGGTCGGCGCGTCTGGCGGATGCCGCGATCGTCCATACCTCCGAGGAGGCGCGGGCATTGCTGGCGGAATTGGTGGCGGACGATGTCGGCGCGATCGGCGCCTATATCGCCCCCGTCGAGATCGAAAGCGGCGGCGCGGTCAAGCCCGGCAATCTGCGTGAACATATCCGGTCCGAAGGCGTCACCATCGATCTTCCGGTTCCGGCGTAAGGTTTCTCTCCATGTATGCATATGACGAACTCGATCGCACGCTCATCAACGAACGCGTTTCGGAATTTCGCGACCAGGTGAAGCGCCGGCTGTCCGGCGAATTGACCGAGGACGAATTCAAAATCCTGCGGCTGCAGAATGGCGTCTATCTGCAACTGCACGCCTATATGCTCCGCGTCGCGATCCCCTACGGCACGCTGTCGTCAGAGCAGTTGCGGCGGCTGGCGCATATCGCGCGCCGCTACGATCGCGGCTACGGCCATTTCACCACGCGGCAGAACATCCAGTTCAACTGGATCAAGCTCGCCGAACTGCCTGACGCATTGGCGGATCTGGCCGAAGTCGGCATTCATGCCATGCAGACCTCGGGCAACAACACCCGCAACGTCACCTCGGATCAGTGGGCGGGCGTAGCGCCGGGCGAAGTCGAGGATCCGCGCATCTGGTCGGAGCTGTTGCGGCAATACACCACGCTGCATCCGGAATTCTCGTTCCTGCCGCGCAAGTTCAAGTTCGCGATCACCGCCTCCGAGCATGATCGCGCGGCGATCAAGGTGCACGATATCGGCCTGCGCCTGCACAAGAACGCCAAGGGCGAGACCGGCTTCGAGGTGCTGGTCGGCGGCGGGTTAGGCCGCACGCCGTTCATCGGCAAAACCATCAAGCCGTTCGTCCCCGGGCGCGATCTCCTGAGCTATGTCGAGGCGATCCTGCGCGTCTACAATCAGTATGGCCGCCGCGACAACATCTACAAGGCGCGCATCAAGATCCTGGTGCATGAACTCGGTATCGAGAAGTTCGCGCAGGAAGTCGAAGACGAGTGGCTGCAGATGCGCGACAGCGCGCTGACGCTGGACGATGCCGTGGTCGAGGACATCCGCGCCCGCTTCAAATATCCGGCCTATGAGAAGCTGCCGCATATGCCGGACGAGCTGAAACAAGCCGCGCACGATCCGAAGTTCGAGGCCTGGCGCAAGAATTCGATGTTCGCGCACAAGATGGGCGGCTATGCGATCGTGACGCTGTCGCTGAAGCCGGTGGGCGGACCGCCCGGCGATGCCACCGCCGACCAGATGGATGCGATCGCCGATCTCGCCGACAAATATTCCTTCGGCGAAATCCGTGTCGGCCACGAGCAGAACCTGGCGCTGCCGCATGTCGCCCGGCGCGACCTGCCGGCGCTGTGGAAGGCGCTCGACAAGATCGGCGTCGCGACGCCGAACGTGAATCTGGTATCGGACATCATCGCCTGCCCGGGGCTCGACTACTGCTCGCTCGCCAATGCGCGCTCGATCCCGATCGCGCAGGAACTGACGCGGCGGTTCGCCAATCACGACACCGCCAATATGATCGGGCGGCTGCACATCAACATCTCCGGCTGCATCAATGCCTGCGGCCATCACCACGTCGGTCACATCGGCATTCTCGGCGTCGAGAAGAACGGCGAGGAGTTCTACCAGATCACGATCGGCGGCCGCGCCGACGAGCATGCCGAAGTCGGCACCCTGATCGGACCGGCGGTGCGCTACGGCGAAGTTGCTGACGTGATCGAGGATATTGTCGAGGCCTATCTCGCGCTGCGCGCGCGTCCAGACGAGCTTTTCATCGACACCGTCAAGCGGCTCGGCGTCGAACCATTCAGGGAGCGGGTTTATGCCACTCGTTAAAAACGGAAAAATCACCACCGACGCGTTCGTCCATGTGGCGGATGACGCGCCGCTGCCGGGCGACGGGGCGATCCTGGTTTCGGCGGTGCGGTTCCTTGCCGATCCCGAAGCGTTTGTCCGCCGCGCCGCCAAGACCGGCGTGATCTGGCCGAACAACCGTGATCTCGACGAGCTCGTGCCCTATCTTGACCGGCTCGCGGTGGTCGCGCTGGTGTTCCCGAGTTTCCGTGACGGCCGCGCCTATAGCCAGGCCCGGCTCCTACGCGAGCGTCACGGCTTTCGCGGCGAGTTGCGCGCCACCGGCCAGGTGCTGCGCGACCAGTTTGTGTTCATGCTGCGCGCCGGATTCGATACTTTCGAAGTGAAAAAGCAAAGCGACGCCGAAGCGTTCGCCGCGGCCACGACGCGCTATTCGGTGTTCTACCAGCCGACCGGTGACGGCCGTGTCACCGCGCTTCACCGGCGGATGCAACTGCGCCATTCGGAGCGTGCCAGTCAGTGAACGTGCTTGCACCGCAGCCGCAACCGGAGCGTCCCGCACAGGTGGCGGAGTTGCCGTCGGCGGCGGTGCTTGATCGCGCGCTACGGGAGGCATCGCCCGCGGAAATCATCGCCGCGGCGCTGCAGGCCGTCGGGCGCGAGCATCTCGCGGTGGTCTCGTCGTTTGGAACTGAATCAGCGGTGCTGCTCAAGGTCACCGCAGAAGTCGATCCGGCCATTCCGGTGATCTTCCTCGATACCGGATGGCTGTTCGAGGAAACGCTGGCCTACCGCGATACCCTGGTCGCACGGCTTGGCCTGCGCGACGTCCGCTCGATCAGGCCGCTCGACGAGACGCTGACGCGCCACGACCCCGAGCGCGAATTATGGTTCTCCGATCCCGACGCCTGCTGCCGTATCCGTAAGGTCGAGCCGCTGGCGCGCGCTTTGGCGCCGTTTCGCGCATGGATCAACGGCCGCAAGCGCTTCCAGGGCGGCGAGAGGGCCGTGCTGCCGGTCGTCGAGGACGACGGTATCCGGCTGAAATTCAATCCGCTCGCGAACGTCTCGCGCGAACAGATCGCCGCGATTTATGCCCGCGCCGCACTGCCGCCGCATCCGCTCGCCGCGATGGGCTATTCGTCGGTCGGGTGCATGCCCTGCACCAGCCGCACCGCTTCCGGTGAAGACGCGCGCGCGGGCCGCTGGCGCGGTAGCTCCAAGACCGAATGCGGCATTCACACCGTCAAGATGGCTTAGCGCCACAAGTTGCTAGAACCAGGGCTTGCTAGACCGAACAGTTCTTGGAACAATGCCGCTGCCACATTGCAAACAACGAAATGCGGTTTCATTGACTTAGAGCCACTTCGCCCCGAATTTCGTCGCGTGCGTTCGATGACAATGCAGTCGTCATGCCGACGGAGATAAAGATGGTGCGTCGTATTCTGGTTGCCGTTGCGGGATTGCTCTGGGCAAGTTCGGCGCTGGCCGCTGACGTCACGCTGCTCAACGTATCCTATGACCCTACGCGCGAACTCTATGCCGAATTCAACAAGGCGTTCGCGACCGCCTACCAGAAGCAGACCGGTAAGAGCGTCGAAATCAAGCAGTCGCACGGTGGCTCCGGGTCGCAGGCGCGGGCGGTGATCGATGGTCTGCAGGCCGATCTCGTCACACTGGCGCTGGCCTATGATGTCGACGCCATCGCGGCCAAGGGATTGATGGCTGCCGACTGGCAAAAGCGCCTGCCGCAGAATGCCTCGCCCTACACCTCGACCATCGTTTTCCTGGTCCGCAAGGGCAATCCGAAGGGCATCAAGGATTGGGACGACCTGATCAAGCCGGGCGTCACCGTGATCACGCCGAATCCGAAGACCTCGGGCGGGGCGCGCTGGAATTATCTGGCGGCCTGGGGTTATGCGCTGAAGAAATACGGTTCAGCCGACCAGGCCAAACAATTCGTCAGCAATATCTATAAAAACGTGCCGATACTGGACACCGGCGCCCGCGGCTCGACCGTCACCTTCGTAGAGCGCAGCGTCGGCGATGTGCTGCTGGCCTGGGAGAACGAGGCGTTCCTTGCCCAGCGCGAATTCGGCAAGGACAAGTTCGAGATCGTGGCGCCGCCGCTATCGATCCTGGCCGAACCGCCGGTCGCCGTCGTCGATGCGGTTGCCGACCGGAAGGGCACCCGCGCGGTAGCCGAGGCTTACCTGCAATATTGGTACAGCAGGGAAGGCCAGGAAATCGCCGCACGCAATTCCTATCGTCCCCGCGATCCGGAGATCGCCAGGGAATACGCGGCCTCGTTCTCGAAGGTCGAATTGTTTACGATCGACGACGTCTTTGGCGGCTGGACTGCGGCGCAAAAGGAACATTTCCGCGAAGGCGGCGTATTTGACCAGATCTACAAGAACTGACCGCAGCTATAGCGTTTTCGAGCGAAGTGGATACCGGTTCGCGTAAAGGAAGCGCGTCAAACGAAGAATCTAGAGCCCCGTTCCGATTGCATCGGAACGGAAAAGGGCTCTAGCGGATGCAGGGGGTAGTGTGAGTGCGACGGCAGGAAGGCGCGGCACGTTGCCGGGGTTCGGTCTCACCATGGGGCTGACCCTGACGTGGCTGTCCGTCATCGTCTTGATCCCGCTCGCCGGCCTCTTCCTCAAGACCTTCGAACTGAGCTTTGAGCAGTTCTGGGACATTCTGAGCAGTCGTCGCACCCTCAATGCCCTGAAGATCTCGTTCGGCCTGTCCTTTGCCGCGGCGTTGGTCAATCTTGTGATGGGAACGATCGTGGTCTGGGCGCTGGTGCGTTACCGGTTTCCGGGCCGCCGGCTGTTCGATGCGATCGTCGACGTACCGTTTGCATTGCCGACGGCGGTTGCCGGCATCGCGCTGACGGCGCTGTTTGCGCAAAAAGGCTGGCTCGGCGGGCCGCTCGAGGAACTTGGCATCAAGGTCGCATTCACGCCGGTCGGCATTTTTGTCGCCATGATATTCATCGGCATTCCCTTCGTGGTGCGGACGGTTCAGCCGGTACTGCTCGACCTCGATGCCGAGATCGAGGAAGCCGCCGCCAGCCTCGGTGCCAACCGCTGGCACACGGTGTTCAGGGTGATCCTGCCGAGCCTGATCCCGGCGCTGCTCACCGGATTTGCGCTGGCCTTCGCTCGCGCCGTCGGCGAGTACGGCTCGGTGATTTTCATCGCCGGCAATCTGCCGAACGTATCGGAAATCGCGCCGCTCTTGATCGTGATCCGGCTGTCGGAATTTCGCTATGCGGACGCCACGGCCATCGCCGTGGTGATGCTGCTGGCGTCGTTTCTGATTATCTTCCTGATCAATCGCCTGCAGCGCTGGACGCAAACCCGAATTCCCACTCAGGGCTGATGCGGATGAGCCAGCAACCATTCGTATTGAGCGTACCGCGGGACGATTTTCGCACCGAACCGCGTCTTGTCCGCGTGGTCATCGTCGCGGCTGCAATAACGTTCCTTGTCGTGTTCGTCGTGCTGCCGCTCGTCGTCGTGTTCGCGCAGGCGTTCTCCAGAGGCGTCAGCGCCTATTTTGCCGCGCTGTCCGATCCGGAGGCGCTGTATGCGATCCGGCTGACGCTGTACGTCGCGGCGATTTCGGTCGGCCTCAATCTGGTGTTCGGGCTGGCGGCGGCCTGGTCCATCGCCAAGTTCGACTTCCGCGGCAAGACGTTCCTGATTTCGCTGATTGATCTGCCGTTTTCGGTGAGCCCGGTGATCTCGGGCCTGGTCTTTGTGCTGCTGTTTGGCGCCCAGGGCTATTTGGGGTCATGGCTGCAGGCGCATCAGATCCACATCCTGTTCGCGGTGCCCGGCATCGCGCTGGCCACTGTCTTTGTGACCTTTCCGTTTGTGGCGCGGGCGCTGATTCCGCTGATGCAGGAACAGGGCACGCTGGAGGAAGAGGCCGCGATTTCGCTCGGCGCATCGGGCCTGCAGACCTTCTTCCGCGTCACTTTGCCCAATATCAAATGGGGCCTGCTCTATGGCGTGCTGTTGTGCAACGCCCGGGCGATGGGTGAATTTGGTGCGGTGTCCGTCGTCTCCGGCCATATTCGCGGCGAGACCAACACCATGCCGCTGCTGGTGGAAATCCTCTACAACGAATACCAGTTCGTGGCGGCGTTCGCGATCGCCTCGCTGCTGGCCATGCTGGCGCTGATCACGCTGGTGGCGAAAGCCGTGTTGGAACGGCGTCTGGACGAGGGGCCGTTGCTGCGTGACGATTGAGCTGAAAAATATTGTCAAGAAATTCGGGGCGTTTGCGGCGCTGGACGGCGTTGACCTGAAAGTCGAGGACGGCGAATTGCTGGCGTTGCTGGGCCCGTCGGGTTCCGGCAAGACCACGCTGCTGCGGATCATTGCGGGCCTTGATTGGCCGGATGCCGGCGACGTCTCCTTCAACGGCGAAAATGCGCTCGCCCATCGCGCCAGCGACCGTCATGTCGGATTCGTGTTCCAGCACTACGCGCTGTTCCGCCACATGACGGTGTTCGAAAATGTCGCGTTCGGCTTGCGGGTGCAGCCGCGCGCGGTCCGCAAGGATGAAGCGGCCATTCGGGCGCGCGTCAGGGAATTGCTCGATCTGGTGCAACTCGACTGGCTTTCCAATCGCTACCCGCACCAACTGTCGGGCGGCCAGCGCCAGCGTATTGCGCTCGCCCGGGCGCTTGCGATCGAGCCGCGGATCCTGCTGCTCGATGAACCGTTCGGCGCGCTCGACGCCAAGGTGCGCAAGGAATTGCGGCAATGGCTGCGTTCGCTGCATGCCGCAATCAGCGTCACATCGATCTTCGTCACCCACGACCAGGAAGAGGCGCTCGAAGTTGCCAACCGCGTGGTGGTGATGGACAGGGGGCGCATCGAGCAGATCGGCACGCCGAGCCAAGTGTATGACGATCCCGCAACTGCCTTTGTGCACGGCTTCATCGGTGAATCGATCGTGCTGCCGGTGGAAGTACGTCGAGGCTGTGTCTGGCTCGGCGGCAAGGTACTGGACATTCCGACCAACGGGGCTGCGTTCGGCGCCTCGAAGCTGTTCATTCGCCGCCACGACATGCAGGTCGGGCCGGCCGGCAGCGGCGCATTGGAGGGCCGGATACAGCACGTCCGGACGTTCGGCCCGATCCAGCGCGCCGAAGTCGCATTATGCGGCGCCGAAGACAAAACCATCATCGAGATCGATGCGCCGCGCGACCGCTCGCTGCAAACCGGCGACGTCGTCGGCCTGAACCCCCGCCGCTACCGGATTTTCGCCGTGCAGGAGTGACCGGCCGCGCCAGGCTCTGTGCAAACCAAAGGGAGGATACTCCAATGCGCAGGGTAAACCTTCGGCACAAGGTGAAGCGCTATTTGTCTGGCGATCTCTCGCGTTACGGTCGGGCGTCGCTATGGCCTGTGGTCGCCGCGCTTGCAGCCTTGATGCCTGCGTCGCTTGCGAGCGCCGAGACGCCAGCGCCGATCAAGATTGCCGTATTTGATTTCGAGCTGGAAGATTATAGTCCCGGGGCCGGGATCATTGCAGAAACTCCGGAGGATGTTGCCCAGTTGAAGCGAGCCACCAATGAGGCGCGCCAGTTGATCGCTCAATCCGGGAAGTACAGTCTCGTCGACGTCAGCAGCGCCGACGCCGAGCCAGTGAAGGCACGATCGCTGCGCAAGTGCGGCGGCTGCGAGGCTGACATTGCGTTCAAGCTCGGCGCCGAGCAGTCCTTTATCGGGGTCATCGCGAGATCCAGCAGAACAGAATACGCAGTGGGTTTTCGCATTCGCGATGCGCGCGACGGCGCCATGATCTTCAGGCAGCAGACCGAACTCCGCATGGGCACGAATGACTCCTGGAACCGGGGAGTCATTCGCCTGATCAAAAACACCCTGCTAGACAACTAAATATAGGAGAGCAGCACTGACAGCCCGACGCGGCGATCTCGGCCGCCGCGTCGCAAAGTGTGGCTGTCTCGTGATGGTCTAATGCGTCGCCGGATCGAGATGCCGACGCAGGCCCTCATTGATCTGATCGAGGGCAGCTTCTGTGGAGGGCACCTGGCGCAGCGCGTTCAAAGCCACGAAATCGTGAATTGTGCCGTTGTACCGAACCGCGTCGACCCTTACACCCGCCTCTTTCAACTTTCGAGCGTATGCCTCGCCTTCGTCGCGCAGCGGGTCATTCTCCGCCGTAATCACCAGCGCCGGCGGCAACCCCTTCAGTTGGTCGATGCTCGCGCGAAGTGGCGACACATAGGGGTTGTCACGGGTCTTCGGGTCGGGCGCGTAGAGGTCCCAGCCGTATTTCATGAAGTCACGCGTGAGAAAACGTTCGGTACCGTATTCGTGGTAGGATCGAGTGTCGACGCTGGCGTCGGTAGCCGGAACAAGGAGCACCTGGTAGCTGATCTTCGGTCCATTGCGGTCCTTGCTCATGAGACTGAGCGCGGCGGTCATGTTGCCACCGACCGAATTGCCGGCAACGGCGATACGGCTTCCGTCCGCTCCCAATTGTTCGGCATGCTCGGCGACCCATTTCAACGCCGCGTAGCATTGCTCAAGCTGTGTCGGAAATTTTGCCTCCGGCAAGGACGTGTATTCGACAAATACGCCGATCTGTCCCGAGCCGACAACCAGGTCGCGCAACAATCGCTGATGGTTCTCGAAGTTGCCGACGATCCAGACGCCGCCGTGGACGAACAGCAGCACACCCGGCTTGCTGCTCAATTGGTCCGGCTTCATGATGTATAGCTTCACAGTGCGCCCATCCTGGCTGACCGTCTGCTCCGTGACAGTCACGCCGGACATGTCGACGGTTGTCTGCCCCTGCAACCCGGTGAGAATCTGTTGAGGTTTCGGCTGTGGCAGCTTCCAGAACGGACTGCTATCCTTGTTGATCTTGGCGAGGAACGCCCGGATTGCGGGGTCGATGCGCGGGTCGGTGGCGGCGTCTGGCGCGGCGGAGGCAGGTTGCGTCAAGAGGGTTGCTCCCAGGCTTAAAGTTGCGAGTAAAGAGGAGATTTTCACGGTCATTCTCTCAGAGGGTTTTCACGCAACCGACGTAGCGCAGCCGACGACGCGCAGCTTCTGTCAAATGACCAGTCCGATGACAGATGGGCCGGTTAGCCTGCAGCGCCGCTCGTTCCGGCGAGGATGCGGCCGAGCCCGGACCGTGACGTTATTCCGGTTTTCGAAAAAATCCGGTGCAGGTGATAGCCGACCGTTCGGTGAGACAGATATAATCTGGCGCCGATTTCCTTGTTCGAAAGCCCTTCGGAAGCGAGCTGCGCGATGTGCAGTTCTTGAGGGGTCAGCGTCTCCCAGATGGGCTCCATTCGACGCCGGCTGGCTTCGCCGGACGCGCGCAATTCCTCACGCGCACGATCGCTCCAGGGCGAAGCGCCGAGCGCGTCGAACAGGTCTCGGGCTTCACGAAGCGGCGCCCTGGCGTTGACGGACCTGCGCTGACGGCGGAGCCACCCGCCATAAGCCAGAAGAAGACGCCCCCGCAAGAATGGCCATCTCCTCGCAGCCGGCCCAAGGCCCTTTAAAAAGAATCCCTCTGCATGTTCACGATCCGCGAGCAGCGCCTTGCCGTAGAACAGCATCGTCTCGACCCACGGCACCGGCATAGAGGCGGAGACGCGCTCCATCTCGTCGATCACGCCACGGGCGGCCTCCACGTTGCTGGAGTAAATCGCCGCTTCCACGAAATCCGCGAGCCCAAAGAATTGAAGACCGGAATTGAAAGCCGGATCGGCGGGCGCGAAAAGGCGCCGCAGATGCTCGTAGGCCTCCCAATGCCGCCCCGCCCCGATGGCGGATATACCTCGCGCGGTCTGCAACATCGCAAACAAGAAGCTGGCGTCGATGGATAGAATCAGGCGTTCCGCTTGGGCCGCATACGCTTCGGATTGCTCGAGATGACCCTGCATTCCCGCGAGCTTCGCTTTTACGATCGTCGCCGCCGCAACCCATAGCGTTCCTCCGGTCTCTCCGGCGAGACGGACCGATTCCTCGGCCTCCCCCATCGCGCCCATCCAATCCCCGACCTCCATTTCGGCCCAAGCTTGAGCAAAAAGGACCCGCGCGAGATCGCTGAGCCGGCCCTGCTCACGTAGCGCCGCACTGGACGCGGTGAGAAAGCTTACGCCGAGATCGAAGGCCCCGATGACATTGGCGGCACTTCCGAGGGTTCGCGCGACAACGGGATCGCCGCCTTTCCTCTCGGAAAGTCCCTGGAGCTTGACGTATACGTCGGCGCCCCGTCGAAGGGGTTCCGCGTAGGCGGTGATCGCGACCAGGCGTGGGTCCGTTTCCGGTAACTCCAGCCGGCTTGCCGCACCTAGAATGCCCGACCGGACGCCGCTGCTGGCATTGCTCCACCAGCAATGTTGCGCTGCGCGCCAGAGGAGATTGCTTGCCAAATCCTTCGCGCCGGCAGCCTGGGCGTCGGCGGCGAAGCCGATCAAAGCGGGGATCGTCGCAGGATCATTGATCATCGGGGGGTGGCCTATCTCACGACACCACCCGATCCGTGCACGCGTGAGCTGAACCGTTTCCTCCACGTCAACGCGACGCAGCAGACGCTCCAAAAGTTCCGGTTGTCCGAGATCAGCCGCAAGTTCAGCAGCCCGCAACAGTCGATCGCTCCTGGCTTTGGCCGTGCCGCTTAGCCGGGCGGCGATTTCAAGGATCTCGATAGCCATCGACACGGCGCCCCGCCGCTGAGCCCGAGCTGCCATGAGATCATGTTCGCCAGCGAGCTGCTCGTCCGGTCCAATGGTCGCTGCCGCCCGATGCCATAGTCGACGATCCAACTGGTCCTGAATGATCGATGCGAGCGCAGCGTGGATCCTCTGGCGCGTCGCAAGATCGGCTGCTTGATGCATCGCGGAGCGAACAAGCGGATGCCGAAATCGTACTTCCGTGCCCTCAATCTGGATCAACTTCGCCGAGATTGCTGGCGCCAATGCATCAACTTCCACACGCCTACCCAAGACCACTGCGCCCGCGCGCAGGACTTCGTGGAGGGAGGATCCATCGTTTTCTGCCGCGACGAACAACAGGGTCTGGGCGGTACTCTCAAGTTCGGACAATCGGCTGGAGAAGGCGCGTTCCAGCCGCTCGGTCAACGGAACCCACCGACCATCGCGAACATCCGTTATGCACTCCGCACGCGGCAGTTCTACGAGCGCCAACGGATTGCCGGAAGCTTCTCTGAGAAATCGGCGACGCAAATCAGCCGATAGGTCCGGTGCGTGGTTGTCCAACAAACGTTCAGCATCGGCGTCGCCCAACGGTAAAAGTCGGTGCCGTAACGTGCCATCGTCTCCAAACGAGCGATCGAAACCATCGCGCATGGCCGCCAAAAGAATAATGCGATCCGAGCTCAATCTCCGCGAGACAAAGGCCAGCACCTCGTAGGTCGCCTGATCCAGCCACTGGCCGTCGTCCGCGACAAGCAAGATAGGCTTGCGGATCGCGCTCTCGGTCAAAAGGGTAAGCGTTGCAAGAGCCACCAGAAAGATATCGGGCGGTGTTGTATCCTCGCGCATGCCGAATGCAGCCAGCAGGGCAGATTGCTGGCGGGAGGGCAAGCTATCGGCTCGTTTCATGATTGGACGCAGTGCCTGCTCGAGCCCAGCGAACGGCAAATGCACTTCGGCTAGGACACCGGTCAGACCTAGTACGAGAAATCCGCGTTCATGTGCCCGATGCTTCGCTGCTGCCAGGAGCGCTGACTTCCCGATCCCGGGTTCACCGCTGATAACGAGCGCCGATCCACCTTGATCAATCCGATCGATAAGCTGATCAATTAGGGCAACGTCTCTCTCCCGTCCTTGTAAAAAGGCGAAGGGTGATCGGGTGACGCCTGCGCGCTGCTTGCGCCGCTGTAAATCTGTCTCTTTTGCCCGTTTGGCCATCGCGCAACCCTGTAGGCCCCGCTCCAAGACCATTCCGAACTCGACCGCACTGAGCGCATGCTAGCATGCGACAAGGGATGAGAGTCAGGGCCCGAATCCCTCGGTCGCCCACGAATGCCTACTACCGATCGGGGGGCGACCTCGCTACATCTTCGAATGTCCATATGGCGCCGTCGCTTTCGAACCTCAGGTTATGTCCGACTTGAGTCCGGATGTGCACCAAAGCGACGTCCGCCCACCGCTCCGGATTCATGGCTTCACGTTTTGGTCCCGAATGGTTGAATTGGCCGTCGCGTTCACCATTCAGCCACGGTTGGTATGCAACAACGGCGCCTCAATTGGGGGCTGTTTTATGCGCTTGGCGGCGGCGATTCTCGTAACTTTAGGGCTGGGCGGTTGCGCTGCCAATAATGCCGTCCCCGAACAGCCGGCCATGTATGTCAACATGGCGGAACCGGGCGCGCGATTGGATGCGCCGGCCGCGGCCTCGATGATTTCGCTCTATCGCGAGAACAACGGGCTCGGTGGCGTGGCGGTCGATCCCGAACTGATGAAGCTTGCGGAATCCCAATCGCAGGCAATGGCGGCCAAGAACAAGATGGATCATGACGTCAGGGCGCCCTTGCCCAAACGGCTGGGCGAAGCCGGATACCCGGCAATGCTGGCGGTCGAAAACATCTCGGCCGGCTACCACACCATGGCCGAAGCTTTTTCGGGCTGGCGCGATTCGCCGCCGCACCGGGAAAACATGCTAAAAAAGGGTGTCACAAAAATGGGCATCGCGGCGAGCTATGCTCCGAATACCAAATACAAGGTGTTCTGGACGCTTATTCTTGCATCAGCCGAGGCGCGCTGAGTTCGGGATGATGATCCAGTTGGCGACTCCCGATTGACGCCATGCCGAACTGCCGCCACGGTAGACCGGCTTTTGAATGTTTAATTCGAGGGTCACGATGGATATTTCCAATCCAGCCCCGGCCACCACGCCCGCCAAGGCCCAACGCGTGCTTGTTCTGCAGGGCGGCGGCGCGCTCGGCTCCTACCAGGCCGGCGCCTACCAGGCGCTGTGCCGCCACGATTTCGCGCCCGAATGGGTCGCCGGCATTTCGATCGGCGCCATCAACGCCGCGATCATCGCCGGCAACGCGCCCGAGAAGCGGGTCGATCGGCTGAAGGAATTCTGGGAACTGGTGTCATCGCCGGTGCCGTGGAATCCGATCTCATCGAGCGATCGCGGGCGCGCTTATTTCAACGAGACCAGCGCCGCGCTGATCGCCACCTTCGGCGTCCCCGGGTTCTTCACGCCGCGCATTCCGCCGGCGCCGCTGTGGCCGCCGGGCAGTTCGCAGAGCCAAAGCTATTACGACACCACGCCGCTGCGGGCGACGCTCGAACGGCTGGTGGATTTCGACCGCATCAACGACTGCAATATCCGGCTCAGCGTCGGCGCGGTGAGCGTGACATCGGGCAATTTCAGGTATTTCGACAATTTCCAATTCAGAGAAATCGGCAAAAGGATCGGCCCGGAACATATCATGGCGTCCGGTGCGCTGCCGCCGGGCTTTCCGTCCATCGAAATCGAGGGCGAGCACTATTGGGACGGCGGCATCGCGTCCAATACGCCGCTCGATTATGTGCTGGATGAGGAGTTCAAGCGCGACCTGTTGATCTTCCAGGTCGACCTGTTCAGCGCGCGCGGGCTGTTGCCGACCTCTCTGCTCGAGGCGGCGGAGCGCGAAAAGGACATCCGCTTTTCCAGCCGGACCCGGATGAACACCGATAAAAACAAGCAGGTTCACAACGCCCGCAAGGCGGTGCGCGACCTGATCTCCAAGCTGCCCGAAAATCTCCGGCACGATCCGTCGGTCGAATTCCTGCGCGAGGCCGCCAAGGAAAACACCGTCACGGTGGTGCACCTGATCTACCGCAGCAAAAATTATGAATCGTCTTCCAAGGACTACGATTTTTCGCATGTCGGAATGGTCGAGCATTGGGAGGCGGGCGTCCGTGACGTTTATTTGTCAATGCGTCACGAAGAATGGCTAGAACGGCCGCAATCCGGCGAAACCATGGTGACCTACGATCTGACGGGGGACGGCACCGGCGCCGTCAACGGCAAAACAGGAGCGAAATAAATGGGTACCTTGACAGGCAAGACGGCAGTGGTGACGGGCTCGACCAGCGGCATCGGATTGGCCTATGCGCGCGCGTTCGCGGGCGCCGGCGCCAATATCGTTCTCAACGGCATGGGCGCTCCGGCCGATATCGAAAAGGAACGCTCCGCGATCGAGAGCGACTTCAAGGTCAAGGCGGTGCATTCGCCGGCCGACATGACCAAGCCGGCGCAGATCGCCGAAATGGTCGCGCTGGGCGAGAAGACCTTCGGCTCCGTCGATATCCTCGTCAACAATGCCGGCATCCAGTTCGTGTCGCCGATCGAGGAGTTTCCGCCGGAGAAGTGGGAAGCCATCATCGCGATCAACCTGTCGTCGGCGTTCTACGGCATCCGCGCCGTGGTGCCCGGTATGAAGAAGCGCGGCTGGGGCCGCATCATCAACACCGCCTCGGCGCATTCGTTGGTGGCCTCGCCGTTCAAGTCGGCCTATGTGTCGGCCAAGCACGGCATCGCCGGCCTCACCAAGACCGCGGCGCTGGAGCTTGCGACCTTCAAGATCACGGTCAACTGCATCAGCCCGGGCTATGTCTGGACGCCGCTGGTCGAGCACCAGATCCCGGAGACCATGAAGGCCCGCAACCTGACCAAAGACCAGGTCATCAAGGACGTGCTGTTGGCGGCGCAGCCGACCAAGGAGTTCGTGACCTCCGAGCAGGTCGCAGCACTGGCCCTGTTCCTGTGCGGCGACGACGCAGCGCAGATCACCGGCGCCAACCTCTCGATCGACGGCGGCTGGACCGCGGAGTAGGGAACGTTCCAAGAGCGTGGTGACCTTCTTCGAAGCGTCATCACGCTCTATCTGCCAGAAGATCACCGCCAGAAGGATTATTTGCATTTCGTCATGGCCGGGCGCAGCCGTCCAAAGGACGGCGTCGCTTTCCGCTCGCCTATGTCCGGCCATCCAAGTTTTTATTGCCTAAGCTCAAAGCACAAGCACATGGGTGCCGGATCAAGCCCGGTCCAAGCTAGAGCATGATCCGGAAGTGGACGCCGGTCCGAACGTAAGTTGATTCAAGAATGCCCGCGTCGGTCGTTGTTGGCCGCGGCACTAAAGCGCACGGTCGCAAAAAAGATTGCCGCGTTGTCGGATCAAGCGAGCCTTGGGCGTCTTTCAGTAAGTTCCTGTCGTAGCTGTCCGTCCGGCCCGAAGGGGTCGGATCGGCCACGGCGGCAAACTGAGGCAGATCGAACGCCGAGCGGAGGATCACGCCCGGTATCCCATCAGGATCATCCAGGAGAACAACCCATGGCCTATATCGACGGATTTGTAGCGGCAGTACCGACGGAGAACCGGGACGCTTATCGGAAGCATGCGGAACAGGCTGCACCGATCTTCAAAGAGCACGGGGCCTTGAAGCTCGTCGAATGCTGGGGTGACGATGTTCCGGACGGAAAGGTGACGTCGTTCCCCATGGCGGTGCACAAGAAAGATGACGAGACCGTCGTCTTTTCGTGGATTGTGTGGCCGTCACGCCGGGCCCGCGACGAGGGCATGAAAAAGGTGATGGCCGATCCGCGCATTCAGCCCGACGTCAACCCGATGCCGTTCGACGGCAAGCGGATGATCTTTGGCGGCTTCGACGTTTTGCTGGAGGCCTGAGACAAAGCCGCTCGCGAGTCGCCGGTAGATTGACTCGGTGAGCGCATGTCGTTTGCTGCGACCGCACGATGCTGAGCTTGCATCGGTCGTATGCACAATCATTGTGAGCGAGAGAGGGTGACTTCGCATCCGTTGCGGTGCGAAGTCACATTTTCGTTAAGCGAGTCATCTAACTTTCTCACGCGAATAGCTGGCTGAAAAAACAAGCCACAAAAACAATAAGGTGCATAGCACCTGGGAAGGACGACGTCGTGAAGGATCATCTCCGATCTCTTGTTGCGTGTTCAGCGTTACTTGGAACATTGTTCAGTTACGGCACAGCTTCGGCCGCCGGAAAATGCGAAGGACTGGCAGGCCTCAAACTGCCGCAGGTCACGATCACCAGCGCGCAGACGGTACAGCCAGGCAGTTTCACCGCGCCGGACGGAGAGGTCCTCAACAATCTTCCGGGTTTCTGCCGGGTCGCGGCGTTCGCGACCCCGACGCCGCAATCCCACATCAATTTCGAAGTCTGGATGCCGGTCAATTCGTGGAATAAACGTTTCCGCGGCGAGGGTTCCGGCGGCTCCGCCGGAGCGATTGGCTACGGCGCCATGGCCAACGGGCTCCAGCACCTTTACGCGACGATGGCGAACGACAACGGCCATATCGGCAGCAGCTGGACATTCGCGCAGCCGCCCGAACGGGTGGTGGACTTCGGTCACCGCGCGCAGCACGTGACAACCGTCGCCGGCAAAGCCATCACCGAGGCCTTTTACAGGCAGGCGCCGGATCATTCGTACTTTGTGGGCTGTTCGCAGGGCGGCCATCACGCGCTGATGGAAGCGCAACGCTATCCCGAGGATTACGACGGCATCATCGGCGGCGACCCGGCTAACGACTGGACCCACTTGATGCAAGCTGAATTGTGGACCGGGGTCAAATCGAGCGTCAAGGGTCCATCATCCGATCTTCCGCAGGCGCAGCTCAATCTCGTTACCAATGCGGTGCTGGCTCAGTGCGGCGGCGGCGACGGCGGGCTGAAGTCGGATGCCTTCCTCAACGACCCTCGCGTCTGTCACTTCGATCCGCAGGTTCTCAGCTGCAAGGCCAACCAGGATCCCGCGACCTGTTTGACGCCGGATCAATTGCAGGCCGTCGAGGCGCTCTATCAGGGGCCGGTGAATTCGAGGAGCCATCGTCAGATATTCCCCGGCTTTGCTCTTGGCAGCGAGACGTTTTGGCGACAGGTGCTTGTCGGCCATAGCGTACCGGGCGGCAGCGCGGCATCGTTCTTCCAGGACGGCGTGTTTGCGGGCAAGGAAGATTTCAATTTCCTTGACATCAACTTCGACCGCGATGTGAAGTTCACCGACGCCAAGCCTGCAGCAGGCGGCGAGACCTGGTCGCAGGCACTCAATGCCAACGACCCCGATCTCACGCCGTTCAGGCGGCGCGGCGGCAAGCTTATTATGTACCACGGGTTTGCCGACCCCTTCATCACGCCGTTCATTTCGCTCGACTATTACACCGCTGTCATCGGCACACAGGGCGATCAGGGTCACCACGACGGCCATCACGATGACGGTCACCGCGGTGGCGGACACGACAGCGACGGCGCACTGGCAGAAACCCGCGACTTCGCCCGTCTCTTCATGGTGCCCGGCATGAACCACTGCGCGGGTGGCCCCGGCGCCAATGTGTTCAATGGTCCCGACAATCTCGGCGGCATCGAGGATCCGGATCACGACGTGGTCATGGCCCTCGACCGCTGGGTCAGCTCCGGTGACGCGCCGAAGCAGATCATCGCCACCAAATTCGTCGACGACGCGCCGAGCAAGGGTGTTGCCTTCACCCGCCCGCTCTGCCCCTATCCCGAAGTGGCCCGTTACAAGGGCAAGGGCGATCCGGCCTACGCCGCCAACTTTGCCTGCGTCGCCCAGGACCACGTCAGCAACGGTCCGAAGATCGACGATTTCGTCCCGTCGGAACACGACGACGGCGGTCACCACTGACGGGAAGGCCTTTCGTTGCCTTATGGCTGAACCCAAATGCTTTAGCTTTTCGTCATGGCCGGGCTTGTCCCGGCCATCTACGTCTTCCTTGCGCGAGTTCAGCAAGACGTGGATGCCCGGGACATAGGCGAGCGGAAGCGACGCCGTCCTTCGGACGGCTATGCCCGGGCATGACGACAAGCAAATCTCTCGTTTGAGCGCTTCCCCCGCACCGCCGCTCCGCTACCCCATTGCCACCATGCCGCTCCAGAACTGCATGGCCTCGCCGGTGTCGACCTCGTAGCTGTGCGCGAAGGCGAGCTTGCCGTCGGGGCCGACGTGGTAGGTCGCAAGGTTGGCCGGCACGGTTTTCACGCCGTCACCGTCGCGCACCAGCATGGTCTGCAGGTTGGCGACGACCATCATGCTGCCGCTCGGATCCAGCGAGAAGGTGCGCGGATGAATTCCGTGCACATCCGCATTCTGGATCAGCGTCGGTTCACCGCTCGCCGTGTCGATGGCAAATACCGCGATGTTGTTCTCGCCGCCGGGAAAAACCTTCTTGCCGGCGAAATCGACGGTGTCGCTGGCGCGGTTGCCAACGTAAACATAGCGGCCGTTTGGATGCACATGGACGGTGCTCGCGGCCTGGCGTGAGCGGATGTTGTTGGGCTCGGCCAGCGTGTCCTTGCTGAAGAGCGCCTGCGGATCCAGCGCGCCGTCCCTTAATCTGTAGACGTTCAGCTTGTTCTCGCGCTCGAGCGAGACATAGACGAATGGCAGGCTGGGATGAAAATCCAGATGGCGCGGTCCGAAGCCGTAGCCGCCGTCGGGGGCGACCGAACCGCGGTTGGCGAGTTGGCCATCCTTGAAGCTGAACAGCTTCAACGCGCCCGGATCTTCCGGCTTGCTGCCGGCCGCGTCGTTGCCGCGGGTGACCAGAATCGCCGCATCATTGGCGGGGGTGGTCCGGATCTGGTGCGCGAAGATGCCGCCGTCGAGGGACGCGGCCTGCTTTACTTCCTCACCGACGGTTCCGTCCGCCGCGATCCGGTGCACCGTGACGCCGCTCGGATTGTTGTAGGCGACCAGGGCGTAGCCGCCGGTTTGGTCGAGCGACATGTGGATCGGGCGGGAGGCCAACGTGGCCGGCGAGCCGTGCGCCGTGAGCGCGCCGCTTGCGGGATCGATGCGCAGCGCGCTCAGGAAGTGGCGATCGCCCGTGATGCCGAGCGAAGACGAGCCGCCGTTGCTGGTCGCGACGTAGAGGAACGGCGCGGACGGATGGCGCCAGACATATTGGACGTTGGCGGGCAGCATTACCGTGTCCTGCCGGCTCAATCCGGCGCCATCGATGTCGATCTGATAGCGGGTGAACGCCGACCCGACGCTGGCGTAGAAAACGGTTCTGCTTGACGTCATTTGGCTCCAGGCGGTGCGGGGTGTCGCGATTACGCCGGCGACAAGCGCGGTGAATGACCGGCGATCGATCATGGCCCATTCCTTCGCTGTAACGGGACTACCGTTTGGAAATCTCGAGCGATGCCGATGGTAGTTCTGTTACGCCGCAACTGGAAGAGGTGGATTCCGCATGGCCGACTTACATGACAGGCCTAGCGCCGCTTGCCGAATGCCAGCACGTGCAACCCGAGCCGCTGCCGCACGATCCAGAACAACAGCACCGTCTCGAACGTCAGCGAGACCGAGGTCGCGGCCGCAGCACCATGGCCACCGAACCGCGGCACCAGCGCGATGCAGAGCACGAGGTTCATGACAAAGGCCAGCGCATAGGCCAGCGCGCAGATATGCTGATGGCCGAGCATGTTGAGCAGCCGCTCGACCGGGCCGATCGCGGCGCGCACCACAAGGCCGATCGCGGCGATGAACATGATGTCGTAGCCCGACACGAAGTGCGAGCCGAACAGCCACAACAGCGGCTTGCCCATCGCCAGCAGCAGCACGGTTGCCGCCAGCGAGGGCCAGAACGTCCATTGGATCGCATGCGCGACATAGGCCTCGAGCCGCGTTTTGTCGCCCAGGGCATGATATTCGGCGAAGCGGTGCGCGGTGGTCGCCGACATCGCGTAATGAATAAAGGACACCAGTGCCAGCGTCTTCACCACCGCGAAATAGACGCCGACTTCCTCCGAGGAGCGGAACTGCTGCAGCACCAGCACGTCGGTATAGGACAACAGCAGATAGAAGCTTTCCACCAGCAGGATCGGCAGCGAGATCGCGAGCCAGCCGCGGATGTCGTAGGCCTTCGGCCCCGGCTCGATGTGGTGCGTGAGCCTGCGATTGAGCACGATCATCTGCCCGATCATGGCGATCCACACCGCAGCCGCGCTGGCGAGCATCGCGATCGTGGCGCCGAGGTTGAAGCCGAGCGCAAAGGCGCCGGCGGTAAAGCCGATGATTAGCGTCTGGCGGATGATGAATTGCGGCATCAATCCGAGCCGCATCCAGTCGTGCGAGCGTGCGATGCCGTCCTGGGTGTTGGCGACCACGAAAGCCGGTAGCGTCAGGCAGCCGATATACAGCGGAACGATCTCGCTTTCGCCGATCCATGGCGAGGCGAGTTTCACCACGCCCGCTAGTAGCGCCGAGATGACGGCGGAGACGGCCAGCGTCATCCAGCGGCTGCCGGCGAGGAAGCCGCGCAGCAGCGCGTGTTCGCCGCGGGTGCGATATTCAGGAATGATCTTTTGCGCCGACGCCGAGATGCCGAAATCCATCATGCTGCCGAGCAGCAGCACCCAGGTCCAGACATAGACGTAGACGCCGTAATCCGAACCGCCCATCCAGCGCGCCAGCAGGATTTGCGAGAAGTAGGCGAGGCCTGCGCTCAGCACCCGGATGATGAAGATGGTGCCGGCCAACCGCTTGGTCACCGACGCTTCGCTGGAGCCGCCGAGCAGGCCGCCGAACTTCGCGCGCAGCCGCGCGACCGTGCCAGGCGAGGAGGCTGCTGCGGGTTGCGCGTCCATCACGGCCACGGTGGAGATCCCAGGGAAGCCGCATCGAGGCGGCGGTTCCCCGATCTATCAACGATTGGTTAAGATTGGGTTGGGTGCGGCGATGGCCGCGGCAGCCTTTGATGTCGTCCGGGCCCATAACCGCTGGCATCGATCGTTGAAGCAGGCATCTACCCCAATGCGACAATTAAACTCACCGGGGCTGTGATGAGCGCAATTGCGCTTACGCCGGAGTTCTCGCTGTCGCGGGCCCGGCCGATAAGCGTCAGTTCAGATTGGTATTGAACTCGTAGGAACGCTCGCCGCCGACCAGCGTCAGCTTGAGCGCGGCGCCTTCCGGATTCGCACCCGGCGGCAGGCCGTCGAGTTCGAAGCGGAAGCGCTTGACGCCGGGCGGGCTGGGCTCGACCGGTTGTGGAACCGGCAAGGCCCAGTCCGGCGTCGGGCCTTCGACGAACAGGCTGACCTCACCGGCATTCGGGGGCGCAACCACATCGACCAGCACCGCGGTCTTGCCGTCGCGCCTGACGTCGCGGATGGTCAGCGGATTGGGATCGCCGATATTGGCGGGCTTCGGCACGGTGTCGAGGGCGGCGAACAGCGCGCTGTCCTCGGTGCTCGCCACGCTGGCGAAGGTGAGCTCGGCCTCGGCCTCAACGGGGATGCAGATTTTCTCGCAAACCGCGTAATTGATGGCGGCGCGCAGCGTCACCGGCTTCTCGGCATTCTTGGCCACGATGCGCAGCGGCAGCACGACCTGGTCGTGATAGCCCATGGAGTGGCCGCCGGCACCATCGTCGAACTTGGTCGGCGCCGGCCACAGCACGGTCACAGCCTCGACGTTTTGCGATTTGGAAAAGTCAAAGCGCGGCGGTACGCCGGAATCGCCGGGCGTGCGCCAGTAGGTCTTCCATCCCGGTTGCAACTGGAAGGCGATGCCGCCGAGCAGCGTCGAACCGCTGCGCGAACCCGCCAGCAGACGGACCGCGGAGTGTCCGTCCCGCTGCCACGGCGATGCATCCTGGGCACGGGCCTCGATCGAAAGCGAGGACGCCAGCAGGGTTACGACGAAGCCAAGCGTGGCACGCATGGGAACCTTCATGAAGTCTCTGTAACGCTTCGTCGCATGATAAACCATTGAACTGCCTGTGATCTATAACTAAAGGCGATGGCCTGCTTGATTGACAGAAGCGCCACCCAATATCAGGATGTGAGTCAACAGAGAAGTCCGTTGCCGATGGACCCTGAAGGCAAAAGATCGAGAACCGTTCGCCGTAATGTCGGCAGTGGCGTTCGTGCGGGTCAAGGCTATCTCGATGGCCAGCTGCTGATCGCGATGCCGGTGATGGACGATCCGCGCTTCGAGCGTTCGGTGATCTACCTCTGCGCCCACTCGTCGGAGGGCGCGATGGGCATCATCGTCAACCGTCCGGCCGGAAGCATCGATTTCCCCGGCTTGCTGGTGCAGCTCGACATCATCAAGAAAGCCGAGAAGATCGCGCTGCCGGAAAACGCCGAGACCATGAAGGTGCTCAAGGGCGGTCCGGTCGAGACCGGCCGCGGTTTCGTGCTGCACTCCAGCGATTTCTTCATCGAGGATGCAACGCTGCCGATCGACGACGGCATCTGCCTGACCGCGACCGTCGATATTCTCAGGGCTATCGCCAAAGGCGCCGGCCCGAAGCATGCGATCCTGGCTTTGGGCTATGCCGGCTGGGCGGCGGGCCAGCTCGAGACCGAGATCCAGCACAATGGCTGGCTGCATTGCGATGCCGACCCGGACCTGATCTTCGGCGGCGACGCCGAGGAGAAATATCTGCGCGCGCTGCGCAAGATCGGGATCGATCCCGGCATGCTGTCCGCCGAAGCGGGACACGCTTAAGCTTCCTTCTCATTGCCGGGCATAGTGGTCTGCCTTGCGCAGACCGCGTAAACTTGTCTGCGCTCCCGGCAATCCATCCCCCTTCGAAAGCTGCTTTTCGCGAAACCAGATGGATACGCGGGTCAAGCCCGCGTATGACGCCGAGCGCGTTGAACTGCCACCGGAACTACTCCGCCGCCTGCTGTGCCACCGTCGGCACGGTGCCGGCAACGGTCGCCCGGCGCATGTCGCGGGGCTGCGACTGATCGTAGCGGCGGACGCGGTGCATGGTCTGGCGATTGTCCCACATCACGAGGTCGTGCCGCGTCCATTGATGGACATAGACGAATTCGCGCTGGGTGGCGTGCTCGGTCAGGTCGCGCAGCAGCACCCGCGCCTCCGGCACGCTCATGCCGAGGATGGCGCCCGCATGCGACGACAGGTACAGCGACTTGCGGCCATGCACCGGATGGGTGCGCACCAGCCGCTGCTGCACCGGCTTGAACATTTGCTTCTCCTCCTCGGTGTAGTCGAGGAAGCCGAGCGATCCCCGCGAATACATCAGCGAATGCTCGCAGATCAGGTCCTCGATCTCGGCCTTGGTGTCGTCGTCGAGCGCATCATAGGCCGCACGCATGTCGGCGAATTCGGTGTTGCCGCCCTTGGGATTGACCACGCGCGCCGACAGCAATGAGAACTTCGCCGGGATCGGCCGGAACGAACTGTCGGAATGCCACAGGCAGTTGCCGAGATTGAACAGATGGGTGCGATGGTCGCGCGGCAGCGGCTTGCCGTCCTTGCCGAGGTTGGAGACGTCGTTCAGCCCGGAGGTGAGGCGGTAATCTTCCTTCTTGGTCACGTTGCCGCCGCGGGCATCTTCGCGCTCGCCGAAATTGCGCGCGAACGTCACTTGCTGCTCGTCGGTGATGTCCTGGTCGCGGAACAGCAGCACGGCATAGGTATCCATGCCGGCTTCGATAGCGGCGGCTTCCTGCGGCGTCAGCGGCTGTCGCAGATCAACGCCGGAAACTTCGCCGAAAAAATGCGGATGTAGCTGCCGGATCGAAACCGTCATTGCGTTTCCCCTGGTGTTTCCCCTGGTCAAGGCGCGGTTGCTTCCCGCGTCGTTTGGCTGAAAAAGCTACTCCCGGTCCCCGCGATGTCAACGTTGTCACCGTGCATGCGTCCCATTCCCGCGCAATCAGCACGGCGCGCCCTGGAACTGGAAGGGGGGCCATCGGTTAGTTCGGCACTGGATGATCCCAAGGGCACATATCCGAACAAGGAGCGACCGCGATGGACAAGGATCGAATTGCCGGCTCGGCGAAAGACGTCGCCGGTAAGGTCGAAGGCGCTGTCGGCGGCATGACGGGCAACGGCAATGCCGAAGCCGCCGGCCGTGCGAAAGAGGCCGCCGGAACGGTGCAGAACCTTTACGGCCAGGCCAAGGACGCCGCGCGCGACGCTGGCGATGCGGCGGCCGATTACGCCCGCGAAGCCTATGCCCACAGCGGCGAAACCTTGCGCGACGGCTCGCAGGCCGTGGCCAGAAAGGTGAAGGACAATCCGCTCGGCGCGCTGTTGCTCGCGGGCGGCATTGGCTTTGCGCTGGCGCTGTTGATGACGCGCCAGCCCCGTCGGCCGCCGCCGCGCTGGCGGTATTACGGGTAGGCCGCGTTAGCGCAAAGCGGGTGCCGGTTTTTCCTCGCGACAAACGCGAGGCGTTTGCGCGGAAATCAACGGATGATCTAAAATCTACGATTTAAGATTTCGCGCGCGTCCGAAAATGGCGACGCGTGATCGTCACCAGGTGAAGAAGTTCGGAGTCGTGGCAGCGCGTCCGACATTTGCCGGCGAACGCAGCAGCCGCGGCGATTGCTGTTGCGCCGGAGCCCAGGACTGCTGAGGCGACTGCTGCCCAAACCCGAACCAATTCTGCGGTTGCTGCGCCGGCATGGTGGACTGGGCCGGTACCGCCGGCTGAATCACGCGCGGTTTCTTCGGCTTCGGCGGCGCGGCGGGGGCTGAAGCGACAGGGGCGGCGGCACTCGCCGCGCCGTCCGGCGCGACAGAAGCGACCGGCGTTTCGCCCTTGACCTGTTCGCGTCCGACCTCGCGGCGCGGCCATGAAAAATCATCGGCGCGGCCGGCGGGCGGGGCCAGCGGCTCGCCTTTCACCAGCGTTCGCGCCGCCAGCGGATCGACCGCCGCGGGCCGCGATCCCGGACCGCCGAGCAGCTGGTCGGTGCCGACCGAGGATGCCACCAGCGGCACGATCGGGCCTGCGAGCGGACGCGGCGCGGGCTGGCCGGGCTGGGCATTGGCGTCGGGGGTCGCCGGTTCGGTCGGCAACGTGATCGGCGCGGAGCGCGCCGCCAACAGCCGGGTGACGTCGCGCTCGACATAATGCGCCAGCTTGCGGGCGCCGGCCTGGGTGAAATAGACGCCGTCATAGGCACGCAGGCGGCGGATCTGGCCCTCGAAGTCCGGGCCCTGCTGCAGGAAGCGGCCGGCCTCGTCGACGAATCCGTCCCAGACATCGACATAGGTGATGCCGGCCTTGCCGGCGGCTTCCCGATAGAGCGAATCCAGGAACAGCATGTCCGACGTCGCCTTGGCGCCACGCACCGCGGGCAGCCCGACCCACACCACCGGCACGCCCTTGGTCTTCAGCACCGCGATCATCTCATCGATTTTCTTGCTGTAGAGCTCGACCCAGCGCGCCTCGCGAAACTCATAAACGCCGTTCGGCGAGCGCGTGCTCTTTTCGGGGGTGATGATCGGCGGCGCATCGCTGTCGGCGGCATCGTCGGGCGACAGTTCGGCGTCGACCGCTTTATCGTCGGGCTTGGCCGCGGGGTCTGTCGTGTTGTTCGGTTTGGTCCCATCCGCGGGCTTGGCGCGCGCGTCCTTCTTGTCGGCAGGGTCTTTCTTGTCGGACGCGTCTTTCTTGTCGGCCTTTTTGTCGGACGCCTTGTTGTCAGGCGTCTTGCCGTCCGATTTCTCGGCCGCCGGCTCGCGCATCGGGACGCGGTCGTTGAGCCCGAGCATGACGACGATCGCCTCAGGCTTCTCGCTGGCGAGAATGCCTTTGGCCGCGGCAGCCCAGTCCGCCGGCTCGCCCTTGGGCTGGTACTTGAGCAGGCCGGATACCGTCTTGTGCCTGCGGATCACGCCGATTTCCGGCCGGTCGGCATAGGCGTCCTCGAGACCATAGGCGAGCCAGTCTGCCATGGCGTCGCCGAGCACCAGGATGCTGCGTTCCGGCGTGGTGTCGCGCTTCTCCGGCGGTGGCGCCTTGGAAAAATCTTCGCGGACGACCCGCTCCCGCTGCTTGGGCGCCTGCAGCCGCCGCTGCTGCTGGTAGGGCGCGAACAGGTCGCCACCGAACCAGCCGCCACCGCCGCCATACCCGCCACCGCCGCCATAGCCACGCTGTTGCGGCTGCATCTGCGGGCCGCCGAAATTGAAGAATTGCGCGGATGCCGGGCCGACGATGCCGACCAGCAGCACGGCCGCCACGGCCAGCGCAATCAGCGGGCCGCTCTCGGTGAACATCCGGAAAAAGGACCGGACAAAAGGCTTGGCAAAAGGCTTTGCATTGGGCTTGGGGCTGGCCATGCGCATCGATCGGAAAAGGAAGATTAGGCAATCAACATAATAGCGGAATCGGGCTGCAAGCGGGCGATTTCTTGAGGCTCGATCCCGCGAAGCTCTTGGATCATACACCGGCCAGCGGCGGCCGTCGTCAGGGGCGCCGCAGAAATGTCGCAGTCAGGGTTACCAGGGGCTCGAAGCGGCTGATCAACGACCCCGGAGCCGGTCCAGGACGTCGGAGGAGGCAAATCCGTCCGCAGCGGCCCCGATCGAGGCCTGGAAACCGCGCAAGGCCTCTCGGGTCTGGCCTCCGAACTGGCCGTCCGGGGTGCCGCGGTAGAAGCCGCGCTGCGCCAGCAGTTGTTGCAATTCGAGCCGCTCGGCGCGCGATAGCTCCCGTTCCTGCCGCGGCCAGGGCTGCACGAAGGGCGTGCCGCCACGCAGACGGTCGGCGAAGTGGCCGATCGCCAGCGCATAGGCCTCCGCCGGGTTGTATTTCATGATCACCCGGAAATTCTGCAGCATCAGAAAGCCCGGGCCCTCGGCGCCGGCCGGCGCCAGCAGATAGGCCTTCTCGGCCGGCCGCGGGAACGGCTTGCCGCCGGCGCGGCCGAGGCCGAGATGCTCCCATTGTGTGACCGTCATCACCTTGGCGCGGTCCGCCAGCATGTAATTGAACCCGGGCGGCACCACGACCTCATAGCCCCAGGTCTGGCCGGCATGCCAGCCGTCCTTCTTGAGATTGTTGGCGGTGGAAGCGATCAGATCGGCGGGATCGTCGACCACGTCGCGGCGGCCGTCGCCATCGCCATCCACCGCAAAACGCTTGAACGCGGTCGGCATGAATTGGGTCGGCCCGAACGCGCCGGCCCAGGAGCCGCGCATTTGCTCGGGGCGCAAGTCGCCGCGGTGCAGGATCTCCAGCGCCGAGAGGAACTCGTCCCTGAAATAATCCTGCCGGCGGCCGATGCAGGCCAGCGTCGCGGTCGATTGCAGCACGCTGCGATCGCCGATCTGGGTGGAGTAGTTGGATTCGATGCCCCAGATCGCCGCGATGATGTAGCGGTCGACACCGTAGGCCTTTTCCACCGCGTCGAATTGCGGCTTGTATTTGGCGAGGATCTCGCGGCCCTTGGCCAGCCGGTTGTCGTTCACCAGGATGTCGAGATAGTCCCAGATCGACTTGGTGAATTCCGGCTGCGAATCCATCAAATCCATAATGTGCAGGTCGGGCGTCAGTCCCGCGGTGAAACGCTCGAAGCTTTCCCGCGAGATGTTGCGCCGCGCCGCGTCGGGCCACATCGCGGCGACGCAATTATCGAAATTAGCTGCAGCCTGGCGGATCGCGCTCGCGGTCATCAGCGGGTGCCCCGACGCGCCGTCCTCGCCGCTCCAGCCCGTTGCCGCGCCATTGCCGGAGGGCGCGGGCTGCGCGGCCTGCGGCGCGGGCCGGCTGAAAATGCTGTCGAGGAAACCCAACGGACCGCCGCCGCTCGATGACTGGGCATGGCTCACTCCGCCCAGCAGCAGCGTGGTCACCAAGATGACCGCACCGGTCTGTCCGATCGCCGATAGTCCCATTCGCCGCGTCATGCTCCACCCCATAGGGTCCTGGACGCCCCCGGCCTTAAGAGCCCCCGTCACGGTTTCCACCAGCTTAACAAGGCAAATTTTATTGTTGCAATTGCAACCTGCACGACCGGTCCCCGTATCTTGAAACGTCCAACCACACATCCGCCTTTGTTCCGCGCGCTAAACCGGCTACCAATTCGTTATTGAACCCGCCTCTCGCAGGCTCTCGCAAGGCATGTCGACGTTCCCATGAAAATCCGCAAAGCTGTGTTCCCGGTCGCCGGTCTCGGCACCCGCGTTCTGCCCGCCACCAAGGCGATGCCGAAGGAAATGCTCACTATCGTCGACAAACCGCTGATCCAATATGTGGTGGATGAAGCGAAGGAAGCCGGCATCGAGCATTTCATTTTTGTCACCGGCCGCAACAAGGGCGTGATCGAGGATCACTTCGACCACATGTACGAACTCGACGCTACGCTTGCCGCCCGCGGCAAGAAGGCCGAGATCGCTATCCTGGAGCGCGACCAGCCCCAAGCCGGCGCCATGAGCTTCACGCGGCAGCAGGCCCCGCACGGGCTCGGCCATGCGGTGTGGTGCGCCCGCGACATCGTTGGCAATGAACCGTTCGCCGTGGTGCTGCCGGACGAACTGGTGCTGAACAGCCCGGGTTGCCTGGCCCAGATGATCGAGGCCGCCGGCAAGCTCGGCGATCAGTCCAACCTGATCGCGGTGGAGGAAGTGCCCGCACATCTCACGCATCAATACGGCATCTGCGGCGTCGGCAAGCGCCACGGCAAGGTGTTCGAAATCGACGGCATGGTGGAGAAACCGGCCAAGGGTACCGCGCCGTCGAACCTGTCGATCACCGGGCGCTACATTCTGCAGCCGGAAATATTCAAGATCCTGGAAACCCAGGAGCGCGGCGCCGGCAACGAGATTCAACTCACCGACGCCATGATCGGTCTCGCCAAGACGCAAAGCTTCTACGGCGTCGAATTCGAGGGCGAGCGGCACGATTGCGGCTCCAAGGCCGGCTTCCTCCGCGCCAACATCGCCTACGGCATGGCGCGCGGCGATCTGCGCGACGGCCTGCGCGCGGAGATGAAGCACTACCTGGAGAAGTGACAGCAAGAGCGGGCGCGCTTCGAGGTGTGCCGCTTCTCGGAACCTGACGAAGCTCTCGTCATGCCCGGCCATAGTAATCTGCCTTGCGCAGACTACGTGAACTTGTCTGCGCTGCCGGGCATCCACGTCTTATCTGAATTCTAGCAAGAAGACGTGGATGGCCGGGACGAAGCCCGGCCATGACGAAGAATCGGCTCACGCCGCCAGCGTCGCCGTATTGGGAATCGTGCCCAGGATGCAGCGGTTGCGCCCGCCGGCCTTGGCCGCGTAGAGCGCCTTGTCGGCAGCGCCCAACAGTTCAGCCCAGTCCACCATCGCGGTCGGCGTCAGGCTGGCGACGCCGATGCTGACCGTGGTGACCTCAGGCTCTTGCGACCATAGCTCGACTTTCAGCCGGATCGTCTCCGCCAGCGCCAGCGCCTCTGCGGACGAAAGCCCCGGCAACAGCACGGCAAATTCCTCGCCGCCGTAGCGCGCGGCGCAATCGCCGGCCCGGCGCGCCGAATCCGAGATGCAGATGGCGATGCCGACCAGCACCTGGTCGCCGGCCTGGTGTCCGAAGGTGTCGTTGTAAGCCTTGAAATGATCGGCATCGATCATCAACAGCGCGAGCGGCGTCCGCTGCCGGATCGCCCGCCGCCATTCGTTCTCGATCGTGGCGTCGAATTTGCGCCGGTTCTTCAGGCCGGTGAGCGCGTCGGTGGTCGCGAGTTCCTCGAGCTTGTCTTCCGCCTGCGCGCGGCGGCCGATCTCGCGTGCCAGGAACAGCGTCACCGCGAGCACGAACGCGATCAGCGCCATGATGGTCGCCCCGATCCGCGTCGCCTCCGAGCGCCAGAGACTCAAAATGCTGCTCCAGGGCTTTCCGACCAGAACGACCAGCGGCTTGGTGCCGTCGCGCCACACGTAGAGTCGCCGCTCGTTATCGATCACGCTCAGTCCCGAATACGATCCGCTCGGCTGTGCCAGCGCCTGCCGGACCCCCATGGCACCGCTAATATTATGGCCGATGATGTCGAGGTCGAACGGCCTGCGCATGATCACGGTGCCGTCGTGCCGCACCACCGTGATGGTGTCGGTCGGGCCGAGGCTCAAGCGGCCGAACAAGTCGTGGAAATAGCTGAAGCGGATCGAGCCTGCGACCACGCCGAGAAATCGCCCGTCGCTACCGGAGACGCGGCGGCTGAGCACGATCGCATAGGTGCCGTGATGCAGCATCGGCCGGCTGATGAACAGGCCCGCGTTGGGCTGGTCGCGATGTACCTTGAAATAGTCCTCGTCGGCGCGATTTTCGGGTGCGGGGTCCAGCGTCGAGGCGTCGAAGGTCAGTTGCCCTTCGGGGTCGAACACCTGGATCGCGCCGAAATGATGGGCGGTTGCAGTATGGTCGAACAGGATCAGATGCCGGATCGACTTGCTGGCATCCCTGATCTCCGGCGTCACCAGGCCGTTGGCGACGGCGCGCAGCGACAGGTCGCAAAGCTCGATGTTGCGACTGATGTCGGCGTCGATCCCGGAGGCAAGGTTTTCCAGGGTCTGGCGGGCCAATTCCTCCTCGCCACGGCGCATGTCAAGCATGACACTGATGCAGATCGCCGAGAAGCTGATGACGGTGACGACGGAGGAGACGATCAGCAGCTTGGCGGACAGCCGCCAAGGTTTGCTTGTCGCAAAAGCCTTGCTGATCGCAAAAGGTTGACTGGCTCCATCGCTGCGCCGTCCGAATGCCATCGATCACCCCCGGGTGGTGCAAAATGCATCGCAAATCGTTGCAGTCGGCTTAAGCGGCGACAAGGTTGTGGTAATAAGTTAACGCTGAGTTGCCGGACCGGGGGCGAATGCTGCCCGCCGACGGGAGGCGACGGCTTTGGGACCACCATACAACCCGGGAATGCATGTGAACGACTACGACGCACTGCGGGACTATCTGAAAAAGCAGACCCTCTCCGAATTCACCCTGCGCTTCGACCAGATCGAGGAAATCATCGACGCGGCGCTGCCGCGCGCGGCGCACCGGGCGTCGTGGTGGGACACGCTACGCAGCCCCCAGGAACAGATGCCGCAGCGCGAGGCCTGTCTCGCCGGCGGCTACATCGCGACACGGCACGCTGACGGCAAGAGCGTGCGGTTCAAGCGGATGAAACAGGAAGATTTACGCGCGCCGCGCGAAGATCGAGGTCAATGACCCCAGCGGCTTGCTTCCGCCATCGCCATTTCCGGAATTCCTCGCCCCTTAAGCCGCGCGCGCAACGGCAAATTTGTCGAGCCGGATCAAGTTGATTTGGCCGGTCCAGTCCTGATTGGCAAAAATGTTTCGGTTTCCTTTTGACCCAAATCACCGGCTTATCCCACGCCGTCTCATCCCCTTGGAGGGGCGTATCGCGATCGTCACGAACGTTGGGATGGGATGCGGTGGACGCGGCAGCGTCGTCGCGTGCGGGGAATTGCAGGGCAGGTGTTCGATTGAGCGAAGGCCTGTGAGCAGTTCACCGACGCGTGGACGAACGGCGCTAACGCGTACGGCAAAACCGTGTGGTCCTGGCACCCGTTGCTGGTGCTAAGTCGGCGGAGGTGTTGCGAGCCAAACCGGGCCGTCGCAACACCGTCAATTCGCCGACGACGGTGGCAAGACGAATTCGTCGCCGGGGAGAGTACGGCATAAGCCGTAAAACCATTGCGCAGGGAATGCCGGGTGTCCCGGTGACCTGTGGTGACTACCGTGTGCTTACTACCTTTTGCACACGGGCCGCGGGTGCAGCGGGCACCCGGCATTTCCCTGCGCCCTCATTTCGTTGGGCGGATGTTGATACAGAACTCGGGCGCATCGTGTCGCGAGAACGCGATGTTGTGTCCTCCACTTATCAACGTCATTGCTGTGAAATCACGGTGGTGGCCGCGTGAGGGCGAACGCTCCTTTCCACCCTCCCCTGAAGGGGGAGGGTCGGGTCACATGGAGCGTAGCGACATGTGAGCCGGGGTGGCGTGGAGATGCTTCGTTCCGCGGCCTCACCCCACCCCGCCGCTTCGCGTCGACCCACGAGCGAGCTCCGCTCGTCTCGGACCCCTCAAGGGGAGGGTGAGCAGTCGGCGCCATGCTTTGAGTGACTACGCCTCAATCTGCGAATTAATAAAGACCGCCGCCGTGACTCCATCACCCCGGAAGATAGCCACGGATCGCCGGCAGGAAAAAGATGGCGAGGTTGATCACAAAGCCGATGCTCCACAGGATCGATCGCAGCGTCGGGCGGTCGCCGAGATAGGTGAAGACATAGGCGATCCGCACGATCAGGAACAGCACCGCCAGCTCATCGATGTAGCGTTGCGGGCCGCCGCGAAATTCCGCCAGCAGCACCGCGAAGGCGAAGAACGGAAACGCCTCGATGCCGTTGAGATGCGCGCCGAGCGCCCGCGCCGCGACCGGATCGCTGTAGAAGGCGGGGTCGCGCGGTCTGGCATTGTCGAAGCGGCGAAACCCCATCCATCGGATCGGTGCAATCGTCAGCAGATAAAGCAGCAGCGTTCCGAAAACGCACCATTCCGCGACCGTCATGCTTCCTCCCCGCGCCGCAAGCCGCGAACCTAGCCAAGCTTTCGTTACCTTGACAAGGATAGTTCAACGCGCGAAGCCCCCTATATTATGACCATGGCTGCACCCATCGAAACCGTGAACACTTCCGCCGGCGCCAGGCCGGGGCGCGTCGGCGTGCTCCTGGTCAATCTCGGCACCCCTGACAGCGCCGACACCAAAGGCGTGCGCGTCTATCTCAAGGAATTTCTGTCCGATCCAAGGGTGATCGAGAACCAGGGCCTGGTGTGGAAGGCGGCGCTGAACGGCTTCATCCTGCGCACCCGCCCGGCGCGCAAGGCGCGCGACTACCTCAAGATCTGGAATACGGAAAAGAACGAGTCGCCGCTCAAGACCATCACCCGCGCGCAGTCCGACAAGCTCACGGCTGCGATTGCGGATCATGATCATGTCGTGGTCGATTGGGCGATGCGTTACGGCAATCCGTCGATCCGCTCGCGGGTCGAAGCCTTGACGGCCCAGGGCTGCGACCGCCTGCTGGTGGTGCCGCTCTATCCGCAATACTCGGCAGCGACCTCGGCGACCGTCTGCGACGAGGTGTTTCGCGTGCTGAGCCGCATGCGCGCGCAGCCGACCTTGCGGGTGAGCCCGCCCTATTACGACGACCCGGATTACATCGAGGCGCTGGCAGCTTCCATCGACGCGCATCTTTCGACGCTGCCGTTCCGCCCCGAAGTGATCGTGGCGTCGTTCCACGGCATGCCGCAGAAATACATCGACAAGGGCGATCCCTATTACGCCCAGTGCGTCGCGACCACCGATGCGCTGCGCAAGCGTATGGGGCTGGACGCCTCGAAGCTGATCCTCACTTTCCAGTCGCGCTTCGGCTTCGACGAGTGGCTGCAGCCCTACACCGACAAGACGGTGGCGCAATTGGCCAAAGACGGCGTGCGCCGCATCGCCGTGGTGACGCCGGGCTTCTCCGCCGATTGCCTGGAAACGCTGGAAGAAATCGCGCAGGAGAACGCCGAAATATTCAAGCACAATGGCGGCGAGGAATTTGCCGCGATCCCGAGCCTCAACGACAGCGATGCCGGCATGGATGTGATCCGCCAACTGGTGCTGCGCGAGCTGCAGGGCTGGATTTAGAGCGTGACTGGAAGAGTGGACGCCGGTTTTTTGCTCGCGACAAACGCGAGGCGTTTTGCGCGGAGATCGTGCTGAAATAATAAGTTAAAGCCAGGATGACGATTTCAAGAAAGATCATCCCGCTGTAGGCCCGGATACGGCGACCAAAGGACCGCACCACGCGTGACAATGCGTTACAGGGCGGCGTAGCCTGTATCGCAGGCTGATTTGAGTCGTCAGGGAGCTTTTTATGAGCGGTTTTGATATTTTCGCGATTGCATTGGTGCTGCTGGTGATCTTCACGCTGTTCGCCGGCGTCAAGACGGTGCCGCAGGGCTATGACTGGACCATCGAGCGGTTCGGCAAATACACCCGGACGCTGGCGCCGGGGCTCAACATCATCATCCCCTATTTCGACCGCGTCGGCCGCAAGATGAACATGATGGAGCAGGTGATCAACATTCCGGAGCAGGAGGTGATCACCAAGGACAACGCCACTGTGACGGTGGACGGCGTCGCGTTCTTCCAGGTGTTCGACGCGGCGAAGGCGAGCTACGAGGTGTCCAACCTCAACCAGGCGATCATCGTGCTGACCATGACCAATATCCGCTCGGTGATGGGCGCGATGGACCTCGACCAGGTGCTGTCGCATCGCGATGAGATCAATGAGCGGTTGCTCCGCGTGGTCGATGCGGCGGTGTCGCCATGGGGCCTCAAGGTCAACCGCATCGAGATCAAGGATATCGTGCCGCCCGCCGACCTCGTCGAGGCGATGGGCCGCCAGATGAAGGCCGAGCGGGTCAAGCGCGCCGACATCCTGCAGGCGGAAGGCCAGCGGCAGTCGGAAATCCTTCGCGCCGAAGGCGCCAAGCAGGGCCAGATATTGCAGGCCGAAGGCCGCCGCGAGGCGGCATTCCGCGACGCCGAGGCGCGCGAGCGCTCCGCCGAGGCGGAAGCCAAGGCGACCCAGATGGTGTCTGAAGCCATCGCCAAGGGCGACGTCGCCGCGCTGAACTATTTCATCGCCGACAAGTACATCAAGGCGTTCGGGCAGTTGGCGGATTCGCCGAACCAGAAGATCATCATGCTGCCGGTCGAGGCAATGAGTATACTGGGATCGCTCGCCGGCATCGGCGAGATCGCCAAAGCCACCTTCGGCGAAAGTGCGGCCTCCGCGCAGGCCGCTGCCCGGCGCGGATCGGTGCCGAGCGCCGGCCCGACCCCGCCGCCGGCAACGCCGCGTTAGAGCGGAATAGCTTTTCTTTGAATCGCCATTCCGCTCCAACTTATTATTTATTTGAGCATGATCATTTCGGAAAACCGGCGCCCACTTTTCCGGATCATGCTCCAGCAAGAGGTCACACCATGACCGAGATGTTCGCCACGCTTGGCACCTGGAACTGGCTGATCCTCGGCATCGTCCTGATGGCGCTGGAGCTGGCCGCGCCCGGGGTGTTTCTGATGTGGCTCGGGCTTGCGGCGTTGCTGGTCGGCCTGCTGTCGTTTGCGATCCAGCCGTCATGGCAGTCGCAAATCCTGATGTTCGCCGTTTTCGCCGTCGCCGCGGTACCGCTATGGCGGCGGGTCGCACGCAATCATGCCGCCAGCAAGAGCAATCCATTCCTCAACAAACGCGCCGATGCCCTGGTCGGGCGGGTGTTCACGCTGGAAAAGCCGATCATCGACGGCGCCGGCACGGTGCGGATCGACGACACCATCTGGCGGGTCTCGGGCCCTGACACCCCGGCCGGCAGCCAGGTCAAGGTCGTGCGCGCCGACGGTGCCAGCTTGACAGTGGCAGCGGTTTGAAATCGGTCGTCGGACCGGAGGCTCTCATGTCCCGTATCGCCCCGCTGCAGCCGCCTTACGCGCCGGACATTGAGGAGCAGTTCGAACGCATTATGCGCGGCGCGCCGCCGCTGATGCTGTTTCGCGTCATGGCCGGCAATGCCCGCGCCTGGGATAAATTCCGCGCCGGCAGCCTGCTCGACCGCGGTCCGCTGTCGCTGCGCGAGCGCGAGATCGTCATCGACCGGACCTGTGCCAACACCGGATGCGAATATGAATGGGGCGTGCATGTCACGACGTTTGCCGGTCCGGCCGGTCTCAGCGATGAGCAGGTCCGCGCCACGGTGCTCGGCAGCGACGGTGCGCCGTGCTGGTCGGCCGCCGAGCAGGCGCTGATCGCCGCCGTGGACGCGCTGCATGCGCGCGCGACCCTCGACGATGCCGAATTCAAGGCGCTGTCGGCGCATTACGACGACGCGAAAATCTTCGAGATCATCCTGCTCTGCGGCTTCTATCGCACGGTGTCGTATCTGGCGAAGGGCCTTGCGCTGCCGCTGGAGGAGAGCGCGGCACGGTTTCCGAAGTGATCGTCATTGCGAGCGGTTCGTCGAGAACGCGCCACGATTCCGAAAAAATCGTCTTTGCGAGCGAAGCGAAGCAATCCAGGGCCACATGCAAGACTGGATTGCTTCGTCGCTTACGCTCCTCGCAATGACGATTTGCGGCGCCGCCCTACGCCACACCGGCGCGGAGTATGTCGTGCAGGTGCACAATGCCAACCGGCTTTTGCGCGTCGGTCACGATCAGTGCCGTGATCTTCGAAGAGTTGAGGATTTCCAGCGCTTCGCTGGCGAGCAGGTCGCGGCCGATGGTTTTGGGGTTCTTGGTCATGACGTCATCGACCAGTGCGGTCATCAGGTCCGGCCGCATGTGGCGGCGCAGATCACCGTCGGTGACGATGCCGACGATGTGGCCGCGGCCATCGACGATGCCGACACAGCCGAAACCTTTCGACGACATCTCGACCAGCGCGTCCGACATCCGGGTGCCGAGCGGGCGCAACGGCACGGCGTCGCCGGCATGCATCAGGTCGCGGGTGAATTTCAGCATGGCGCCGAGCTTGCCGCCGGGATGCAGCACGCCGAAATCCACCGAGGTGAAGCCGCGGCCCTCCAGCAGCGCGATGGCCAGCGCATCGCCGAGCGCCAGCATCATCAGCGAGGAGGTGGTCGGTGCCAGATTGTGCGGGCAGGCCTCGCGGGCCTTCGGCAGCGTCAGCGCGACGTCGGCGGAAGTGCTCAGCGTCGAGTCGGGCTCTGCCGTCATGGCGATCACCGCGATGCGGAAGCGCTTGGCGTAGGTGATGAGGTTTTTCATCTCCGGCTGCTCGCCGGACCACGACAGCGCCATGATGACGTCGTCGGCGGTGATCATGCCGAGGTCGCCATGGCTCGCCTCCGCGGTGTGCACGAAGAAGGCCGGCGTGCCGGTGGAGGCCAGGGTCGCCGCGATCTTGCGCGCCACGTGACCGGATTTGCCAAGGCCGGTGACGATGACGCGGCCCTTGGCGTTCCGAATAAGATCAGTGGCGGCGGCGAAGGCTGCACCGAGCGGGCCCTGCAATGCGGCGGCGATCGCGGTGACGCCGCTGCTTTCGGTCTCGAGCGTGCGCAGCGCCGATTGAACGGCGGCGTTGGCGGGGTCGGGGGCGGTACCGGATGATTTGGTCATCAGCGGCTTCGGTGTGGCCATACCTTGTTCCAGGATATCTCGTTCCAGGGAATCGGGGCTCGATTCTGACCCCCTCGGCCCTTCCTAGCATGGGCCCATCTGCGATGCGACGCGGGCTGCGGCTCTCAACGGCCCATTAACCATAATTGTTTTAACTCGATTAACGACGTTTCCACGGGGCTGGTCATGCGCATGTGGAACTCGACCGACAAGCGCATGAATTCGTTGGGGTATTGTTATCGTGATGTCGGGTCCAGCCAGGGGCCGCGGAAAGTGCGCGTGGCGTTTGTACACGTTATGCTTGAGCCTTGCGCTGACCGTGCTTCACGCGAGCGCGGCGCGCTCGCAAAGCCTGACTTCCGACCTGTTGCGCCCGACGCCCGGCGGTTTCGTGTCGCCGCAGGACCTGCCGTTGCGCAAAACCGCCGTCAGCGGCGAGGTCCCGGATGCAAGCGGCGGCGACGGGCTCGGCGACAGGCCTGCACCGGCGCCGTCGCGGATCGGGCAGATTCCGCAATATGGATTGCCGCCGGCCAGCGGGGCATCCAATTCCGGCTTCAACTCGCTCAATCGCAACCGCAAGAAGCCGAAGTATTATCCCGGTCAGGCCAGGCCGAAGCCGCCGCCCGGTCCCGGCAGTCGTCCGCCAGTCGAGTCAAAACTGCCGCTGCGGCTGTCGATCCCGCCGTCGGAGAGCGCCAACAAGCAACCGCTGCCGCCCGCGATGGCCGGCACGGTGGTCGGCCAGCCGGCGCGCCGGCGCTTGCGGCTCGACGACGATCCGTTCGGCGCGGTCGGCGATTACGCCGGCAGCTTCCTGATCAAATCGGCGGTCGAGCTCAATGGCGGCTACGACACCAATCCCGGGCGCCTCAACGTACCGAAGGGCGTGCCGTTCTGGGTGGTGGCGCCGGAATTCCTCGCGGTCTCCAACTGGGAGCGCCACGCGCTGGTCGCCGACCTCCGGGGCTCGTTTACCGGCTATGGTCACAGCCTGCCGCCGACGATCGACGGCGTGGCTTCCTCGGCGCCGACCAATATCAACCGGCCGGACTTCACCGGCCATGTCGATGGCCGTCTCGATGTCACGCGCGACACCAGCGTTCTCGCTGAGGTGCGCCTGCGGGTGTCGACCGACAACCCGGGCAGCCCGAACGTCCAGGCGGGCCTCGCCCGCTATCCGATCTACACCACGCTCGGCGGTAGCGTTGGCGTCGACCAGAGCTTCAACCGCCTGAACGTTTTCGGCGCCGGCACCATCGACCGCACCGTGTACCAGAACTCGCTGCTCACCGACGGCACCACGTCCTCCAACGACTACCGCAACTTCAACCAATATGGCGGCATCGGTCGCGTTGGCTACGAGCTGACGCCGGCGCTGCGGCCGTTTGTCGAGGTGGAGGGCGACAGCCGCGTGCACGATCTGCCGGTCGACAACAACGGCTATGCGCGCAATTCCACCGGCGGCTATATCAAGGGCGGCACCACGTTCGAATTCACGCGGCTGCTGATCGGCGAAGTCTCGGTCGGCTGGGCCGCGCGCACTTATGTCGATCCGCGGCTGAGCCCGCTGCAGGGCCTGCTCACCTCGGCCTCGCTGGCCTGGTCGGCGACGCCGCTGACCACAGCACGATTCTATTCCACCACCTCGATTGATGAGACGACGCTGCCGGGCACCTCCGGCGTGTTGACGCATCTCTACACGTTCGAAGTCGATCACGACTTCCGCCGCTGGCTGACCGCGGTCGGACGATTCACCTACGGCACGCAGGATTATCAGGGCGACGACCGCTTCGATCAGATCTACTCGGTTCAGGGCGACCTGATTTACAAGATGACCCGTAACCTCTGGATCAAAGGCACGCTCCGCCGCGACATCCTCGCCTCCAACGTCGCGGGTGCCAGCTCGGCCTCGACCGTGGTGATGCTGGGCGTGAGGGTGCAGAATTGAGGGGTGAGCCTAGGTAGCTCTCACGGCTTTCTTGCTCTGATGCCCCTCGATTACGATCCAGTCGCGCACAACAGAGCGGGAACTGGACATCTGAAACGCTCGATGAACGGTTGGTCAACCCATCGCGAGGGATTCAATCCCCAGAATTGCTTTGGTCAATCCAGTCGTCAGGCATGATGATACGGGCATCAAGTTTTGCGTGCTCACTGAGCAAGTGTAGGAGGTTTGGTCCGTCCAGTAGCTCCAGCGGCTTACCTTTTGCAAATTCGAAAGCAGCTTTTCCATAGCCGCTGGTCGTCACCAAAATTCCTTTGCTTGCGCCTTCATTTTGAACAGTCCCGAATAGATCACGAACAGCACTTACACCCACCGTATTCTTGTAACGTTTAGCCTGGATGACGACTTTGCCACCAAATATTGGCCGGGAGTCGAACGCAACACAATCTACGCCGCCATCTCGTGAAGCTCGCGTCTGTCGAGTATCCAAACCCATCGTTGCGAATAACTGAGTGATTAGCCCCTCAAATTCTGAGGGTGTCAGGTCCATGAGATTGGGGCGTTGCTCGAGGCTAGAAAGAACCTCTGTTGTGGCGATGAATCGAGAATCAAACATGTCAAGCTCAACAAAAGGCTTTACTGGCAAAAACTCTTCAGGTGCCCTCGATACTGAGGCTTTCAAACCTCGTAGGCATTCCTCCGGCTGAACCTGCTCAAGCACAAGTTTAGAGAATGCATCAGAAGTCACTCTGACGGAGAGCAAACATGCTCTGATCTGTTGCCCCGTGCCGGGATCGATTGCATCAATCATTCCGTTGAGGGTAAGACAATCAATAGCACCTTTGGGCTCGGCACGAAGAACAGTCGCTACCGATTTCAGTGCTATTTGGCATAAGAGATTTGCATACAGAGCTCGCCTTTTTCCGGCAGGCCGTAGTGTCGACTGTACTTGGTCGGCACCTTTATTGTACCGGAACTGTATTTCTTCGGGAATGATGGAGATGTCGGGAAGCTCGAGATCAACAACAAGGTGTCGCGAATCAGGAGCGTAACCTACCTCGACCGCTACCGCGTCGATTTCTTGTTCGAAGCTTTCTTCGAGGGTTCGTTGATAAAGGCAGACGATTGTGTCGTGATCTCTTTCGGCGAGTCGCTCTGTCAGAGCTTGAACTTCCTCGTTGTGTCGGTCGATTGAATTTCTTGCTTCTAGCTGTTCGCTTCGGAATTGTTCGACCCGCGACGCATGCAATGCCAACTTTTTATTATAATCAGCTAACGCTTCTTCAAACCTGCTGTGCGCTTCACTCTTTCGGGTCTGATGTCTTTTATTCGCGCCGGGGAAGATTTTTGAAAAGAAACTCAGTGGCTCGGGAGGGAAATCGTCGAGTTCAGGTTTGACGATTCTACCAAATTGAGGTAGCGGCGCTGAGTAAAAAGTTTTCGAGGCCGGTACGAAAATAGGCGCTGCCTTTTTCGAAGCCGCCGACAACAGACATGATATCGCTAACTCGCGATCCCTAATTTCCTGGGTGAGCTGTTGGGCTTCTTCCGCACGGCTGTGAAGGTAGTCCTGCTTCTCCTGCCTTTCCCGGAGCTTGGTTAAGCGAGCCTCGTTACGCAACTCCCTAGCAAGAGCGACACGTTGTCTCGTAGCTTCGCGCTGATTTGCTCGCTCGGCACGGGCAACCTCGCGGGCGACCGAGTTTATGAATCCCGAAAATCCTCTACGACTCATGATTGTTCAGCCTGATCGTGCCCAACATCCAGGGCGCGACCATTGCCATATACTCTCGTAAAACGGGAGTCAGCAGAATTGCTAGGCTACCAGCAAAGATCCGCAGGGACGTCAACTGTCGGGTGGTGGAGCCTCGGCCTTTTCAGTCGCTGTTCTCGTTTTCCTGGGGAGCGCCAGTAGCTTCGGGAACGCCGAAGTGAAACCTCACCCCGGCAGGTTCGTCGTCCCCATCAAGAACTGATCGATCGACCGCGCGCACAGCCGGCCCTCGCGGATCGCCCAGACCACGAGCGACTGGCCGCGGCGCATGTCGCCGGCGGAGAACACGTTCGGCTTTGAGGTCTGATAGTCCGACGTGTTGGCGCGGACATTGCCGCGCGGGTCGAGCTCGACGCCGAGCGTCTTCAGCAGGCCCTCATGCACCGGATGGACGAAGCCCATCGCCAGCAGCACCAGCTGCGCGTCGAGGTCGAACTCGGTGCCGGGAAGCGGCTTGAACTTGTCGTCGACCTGCACGCAATGCAGTTTTGCGACTTTGCCGTCGACGCCGGAGAACTTCTGCGTCAGCACCGCGAATTCGCGCCGTGCGCCTTCGGCCTGGCTCGACGAGGTCCGCATCTTCAGCGGCCAGTTCGGCCAGGTCAGGCCCTTGTTCTCCTGCTCGGGCGGTGCCGGCATGATCTCAAGCTGCGTGACCGACAGCGCACCCTGCCGGAACGACGTGCCGATGCAGTCCGAACCGGTGTCACCGCCGCCGATCACCACGACATGCTTGCCGCCGGCGAGGATGTCGGCCGCACTGCCGAGCGGCTCGCTCGATACCCGGCGATTTTGCTGCGGCAGGAAATCCATCGCATAGTGAATACCCGCGAGATCGCGGCCCGGAATCGGCAGGTCGCGCGGGGCTTCCGCCCCGCCGGTCAACGCCACCGCGTCGTACTGGCTGAGCAATTGCTTGGGATCGACCGAGCCTTGCGCGCCGACATGGGCGCCATAATGGAAGGTCACGCCTTCGGCTTCCATCTGCGCGATGCGGCGGTCGATGATGTGCTTTTCCATCTTGAAGTCGGGAATGCCGTAGCGCAGAAGCCCGCCGGCCTTGGCGTATTTCTCGTACACATGCACGTCGTGGCCGGCGCGCGCGAGCTGCTGCGCGCAGGCCAGGCCGGCTGGGCCTGAGCCGATCACGGCGACCTTCTTGCCGGTCTTCTGCGCGGCGACCTCAGGCTTGAGCCAGCCATTGTCCCAGGCGCGGTCGACGATGGCGCATTCAATGGTCTTGATGGTGACGGGGTTGTCGTCGATGTTGAGCGTGCAGGAGGCTTCGCACGGCGCCGGGCAGATGCGGCCGGTAAACTCCGGGAAATTATTGGTCGAGTGCAGGTTGCGCGAGGCCTCTTCCCAGTTGCCCTGGTAGACCAGATCGTTGAAATCCGGAATCTGGTTATTGACCGGGCAACCCGGCGTGCCCGGCGCGACCGAGCCGGTGCCGTGGCAATAAGGAATGCCGCAATTCATGCAGCGTGCGGCCTGATCGCGGGTGTCCTTTTCGCTCAAGGGAACGACGAACTCTCGATAGCTTTTGAGCCGCTCGGCCACCGGCGCATATTTGCGATCGTGACGGTCGATCTCCAGAAAACCCGTAATCTTTCCCATTACACCCGACGTCCCTGAACTGTAATTTTCCGTCATTCTGGGATGCGCCACCAGGCGCAGACCCGGAATCTCAACTTGCTTTGAGAGATTCCGGGTTCGCGCTGACGCGCGCCCCGGAATGACCCCTGAATTCCTACGCCCCGACCGCGATCTTCGGCTTGGCGTCGGCGTTGGCCTTCAATTCCTTCAGCGCGCGGCGATATTCCACCGGCATTACCTTGCGGAACTTCGGCAGCCACGTCTTCCAGTTCACGAGGATGTCGGCGGCGCGCTTCGAGCCTGTCAGCTTGGCGTGGCGCGTGATCAGGATGTGCAGCCGCTCGACGTCGGAGTCGAGCAGGTCCTCGAACACGTCGACCCGGCCGTGGGCTTCGAGGTCGCCACTGTGGTGATATGTGTTGGCGTTGATCATCTCTTCCGAAAGGACCGGTTCTAGGTCGACCATCGCCATGTTGCACAGCTTCTCGAAGTCGCCGGCCTCGTCCAGCACATAGGCGACGCCGCCGGACATGCCGGCCGCGAAGTTGCGTCCGGTCTTGCCCAGCACCACAACGATGCCGCCGGTCATGTATTCGCAGCAATGATCGCCGGCGCCCTCGACCACGGCGACCGCGCCGGAGTTGCGCACCGCGAAGCGTTCGCCGGCGATGCCGCGGAAATAGCATTCGCCCTCGATCGCGCCGTACATCACGGTGTTTCCGACGATGATCAATTCTTCAGGCACGATGCCGGAGTTCTGCGGTGGCCTGACGATAATGCGTCCGCCGGACAGGCCCTTGCCGACATAGTCGTTGCCTTCGCCTTCAAGGTCGAAGGTGATGCCGCGCGTCAGCCAAGCGCCGAACGCCTGGCCCGCGGTACCCTTGATGCCGACCTGGATGGTGTCGTGCGGCAGCCCGGCATGGCCGTAGATCTTCGCCACCGCGCCGGACAGCATCGCGCCGGCGCTGCGGTTGGTGTTGTTGATCGTGACGTCGAACTTGACCGGCGCGCCGCGATCGAGTGCGGCTTTCGACTTCTCGATCAGGGTGCGGTCGAGCACAGCCTCCAGATGATGGTTCTGGCTTTCCGCGTGGTAGATCTTCTGTCCCGGCTGTTCCTTCTGGCGAACGAACAGCTTCGAGAAGTCGAGGCCCTTGGCCTTCCAATGCGCCACCAGCGTCGACTGGTCGAGCATCTGGGTCTGGCCGACCATTTCATTGAAGGTGCGGTAGCCGAGCGAAGCCATGATCTCGCGGACTTCCTCGGCAACGAAGAAGAAATAATTGATCACGTGCTCGGGCTGGCCGGTGAAGCGCTTGCGCAGCACCGGATCCTGGGTGGCGACGCCGACCGGGCAGGTGTTGAGATGGCACTTGCGCATCATGATGCAGCCGGCCGCGATCAAGGGCGCGGTGGCGAAACCGAATTCGTCGGCGCCGAGCAGCGCACCGATCACCACGTCGCGGCCGGTGCGGAAACCGCCATCGACCTGCACCACGATGCGGCTGCGCAGCCGCTCGCGCACCAGGGTCTGGTGGGTTTCGGCAAGCCCGATTTCCCAGGGGCTGCCGGCATGCTTGATCGAGGTCAGCGGCGAAGCGCCGGTGCCGCCCTCGAAGCCGGCGATGGTGACGTGGTCGGCGCGGGCCTTGGCGACGCCCGCCGCCACCGTGCCGACGCCGATTTCGGAGACGAGCTTGACCGAAACCTCGCCTTCCTGGTTGACGTTCTTCAGATCGTAGATCAGCTGCGCCAGATCCTCGATCGAATAGATGTCGTGGTGCGGCGGCGGCGAGATCAGGCCGACGCCGGGCGTCGAATGTCGCACCCGCGCGATAGTCGCGTCGACCTTGTGACCGGGGAGTTGTCCGCCTTCGCCGGGCTTGGCGCCCTGCGCCATCTTGATCTGCATCATGTCGGCGTTGACGAGATATTCGGTGGTGACGCCGAAGCGGCCCGAGGCGACCTGCTTGATCGCCGAGCGCATCGAATCGCCATTCGGCATCGGCTTGAAGCGATCGCTTTCCTCGCCGCCTTCGCCGGTGTTGGACTTGCCGCCGATCCGGTTCATGGCGATCGCGAGCGTGGTGTGCGCCTCGCGCGAAATCGAACCGAACGACATCGCGCCGGTGGCGAACCGCTTGACGATCTCCTTGGCCGGCTCGACTTCGTCCAGCGGCACCGGCTTGCGCTTCTCGTCCTCGGCGGTCTTGATCTTGAACAGGCCGCGCAGCGTCAACAGCCGCTCGGACTGCTCGTTGAGGATCTTGGCGAACGCCCGGTAGCGCTCCAGCGAATTGCCGCGCACCGCGTGCTGCAGCGTGGAAACCGATTCCGCCGTCCAGGCATGATCCTCGCCGCGGGTGCGGTAGGCATATTCGCCGCCGACATCGAGCGCGGTCTTGTACACCGGCGCCTCGCCGAACGCGTCGGCGTGGCGGCGGGCGGTCTCCTCGGCGATTTCGGCCAGGCCAACGCCCTCGATGCGGGTATGGGTGCCGACGAAATACTTCGAGACAAAATCTGCCTTCAGTCCGACCGCGTCGAAAATCTGCGCGCCGCAATAGGACTGATAGGTCGAGATGCCCATCTTCGACATCACCTTCAGAAGGCCCTTGCCGATCGACTTGATGTAGCGCTTGACGATCTCGTAGTCGTCCAGCGCTCCCGGCAGACGGTCCTTCATCGCGATGATGGTCTCGAACGCGAGATAGGGATTGATCGCTTCGGCGCCGTAGCCGGCGAGGCAGGCGAAGTGATGCACCTCGCGCGGCTCGCCGGATTCGACCACGAGGCCGACCGAGGTACGTAAGCCCACCCGGATCAGATGATGGTGCACGGCGGCGCAGGCCAGCAGCGAGGGAATCGGAATCCGGTCCGAGCCCGCCATGCGGTCGGACAGGATGATGATGTTGACGCCCTCGCGGACCGCGGCTTCGGCACGCGCGCACAATTCGTCGAGCACCTGCTCGAGCCCGGCCGCGCCAAAGCCGGCGTGGAAGGTGGTGTCGAGCGTGCGCGACCTGAAATGGCTGTCGGCGATATCCGAGATCGAGCGGATCTTTTCCAAATCGGCATCGGTCAGGATCGGCTGGCGCACTTCGAGCCGCTTGGTAGAGGCAAGGCCCTGCAGATCGAACAGGTTCGGCCGCGGCCCGATGATGGAAACCAGGCTCATCACCAGTTCCTCGCGGATCGGATCGATCGGCGGATTGGTGACCTGCGCGAAATTCTGCTTGAAGTAGGTGAACAGCTGCTTCGGCCGGTCCGACAGCGCCGAGATCGGCGTGTCGTTGCCCATCGAGCCCGCGGCTTCCTCGCCGGTGGCGGCCATCGGCGTCATCAAGATGTTGACGTCTTCCTGCGAATAGCCGAACGCCTGCTGGCGATCGAGCAGCGGCAGGTTGGAGCGCATGCCCTTGGTCGGCGCGGCCGGCAATTCCTCCAGCACGATCTGGGTGCGGCGGAGCCACTCATGATAGGGGTGGCTGCTCGCGAGCGACGCCTTGATCTCGTCGTCGGGAATGAGGCGGCCTTCTTCGAGGTCGACCAGCAGCATCTTGCCGGGCTGCAGCCGCCACTTGGTGACGATCTGGTCTTCCGGAATCTTCAGCACACCCATTTCGGACGCCATCACGATGCGATCGTCGCGGGTCACGAGGTAACGCGCCGGCCGCAGGCCGTTGCGGTCGAGCGTGGCGCCGATCTGGCGGCCGTCGGTGAAGGCGATCGCGGCAGGGCCGTCCCACGGCTCCATCACCGCGGCATGGTATTCGTAGAACGCCCGGCGCTGCTCATCCATCAGCGGATTGCCGGCCCAGGCCTCCGGGATCATCATCATCACCGCGTGCGGCAGCGAGTAGCCGCCCTGCACCAGGAACTCGAGCGCGTTGTCGAAGCAGGCGGTGTCGGACTGGCCTTCATAGGAGATCGGCCACAGCCGGCTGATGTCCTTGCCGTAGAGATCCGAACTGACCGAAGCCTGCCGCGCCGCCATCCAGTTGACGTTGCCGCGCAGCGTATTGATCTCGCCGTTATGCGCGATCATGCGATAGGGATGCGCCAGCGACCAGGTCGGGAAGGTGTTGGTGGAGAAGCGCTGATGCACCAGCGCCAGCGCGCTCTCGAAGTCGGGTTCGTGCAAATCGGGATAGTAGCTGCCGAGCTGATCGGCGAGGAACATGCCCTTGTAGATCACGGTGCGGCACGACAGCGACACCGGGTAATAGCCGGCGAGGCCGCGGTCGCGGCGCTGATAGATCGCCTGCGAGATCGACTTGCGCAGGATGTAGAGCCGGCGCTCGAACTCGTCTGCGTCCTTCGCCGCGCCATTGCGGGCGATGAACACCTGCATGTTGGCGGGTTCGGTCGGCTTGACGGTCTCGCCAAGCGAAGAATTGTCGGTCGGCACATCGCGCCAGCCCAGCAGTACCAGCCCTTCGGCCTTGATCTGGTCGGCAATGATGCTCTTGATGACGTTACGCCAGGCCGTGTCCCGCGGCATGAACAGCGCGCCGACGGCATAGTCGCCCGGCTTCGGCAATGTGAAGCCGAGCTCGGCGGCCTTGCGCGTGAAGAAGGCGTGCGGAATCTGCACCAGGATGCCGGCGCCGTCGCCGGCACGCGGATCGGCGCCGACCGCGCCGCGATGTTCGAGATTGCAGAGAATGCTGATCGCGTCGGACACGATTTGGTGGGACTTCTTGCCCTTGATGTTGGCGATGAAGCCGACGCCGCAGGAGTCCTTTTCCAGGCTCAGATCGTAGAGGCCTTCGGCAGCGGGGCGCCAAGTGTGTTCGTATTGCGCGTGTTCGTGTTGCGTGTGCTCGCGCTCTTGCGCGGACTCGGCCGGTTTCGACGTCGGAGCCGCCGATAGCGCATCCGCTACGATGTTTTCGCGCTCGAACTCCGACCCGGTCATCTCACGTCCTCTCAATGCGGCAAGGGCCTCATCGCTGTCGGCGGCGCACCTTGGACGCTCGCGGCACCCACCGGGCCACCGCTCGTCCGCCGCGAGCCGCAATTTCAGAATTCAGGTCTGGTCGTCCAACGTCCCGATGGACGGCCGGGCCTTTCATACTTCTGGCGCAATGGGCGCCCGACTTTAGTTGCAATCCCTGTGCCGGGCTCGCCTCGTAATTGTGACAGTGATGCTGTCCTAACTCCGACCATGCCAAATTTTTTTCTATCACACAAGCAAATCAAAGTCGTCGGCCGCTTGGCAGGCGCGGATTTGGAGCAAACGCGCCGTGATCCGGCCCAAGGTCTGCCGGATTCGGCAACGAAATTGTTTCCTGGGAGATAAGGAGCGAAATGCTCCGGGACCAGAGGGCTAACAGGAGCGACGAGCAATGAAGCGGTCTTCGGGATGGGTGTTGGCGGCGGGGCTGACTCTGGCCGCCACATCCGCAAATGCGCAGGCGGTGGCACCAGACGAAATCGGACCTGCGCGGTATTCGGCCGGCGCCGACGAACCCGATGCGGCGGCGCCGCCGGAACGCCGCGGGCCAAGCCTGCTGCCGGCGCGCGAGGTTTACACCGTGCTCCGCGACAACGGGTTTTCCGCGCTTGGAAGCCCGCGCCAGCGCGGCGTGTTTTATACGGTTGCCGTCACCAACCGCCGCGGCGGCGAGGGGCGGCTGGTGATCGATGCCCGCGACGGCACCATTGTCCGCTTCATGCCGGGCGTTCGGGTGGACGCCGGTCTCAATGACGATCCGACCGCCGCTCCGCCGCGGCCCCCGGCGGCGGTGCCGCATGTCGCAAGCCGCGGCGTGCCGCTGCCGAAAGCAGCGCCGCCACATTCCGGCGAGCCGCTTGCGGCCAAGCCCGCGCCCGAGCCGAGCCAGCAGACAGCGGCGGTCCAGGCCAAGCCGGCGGAGGCATCAACAGCTCCGCAAAGCCCGGCTCCGGCTGTTGTCCAGGCCAAGCCCGCGGAGCCGCAGATTCTGCCGACCCGGGAAATGCCGAAGGTTCAGGACTTGGAGTAAGGAATTTCCCCGTCGAACAAAAAACGCCCCGGTTTCCCGGGGCGTTTTCGCATTCATCGGCAAATATCTGCCGATCATCAATGCTTAGGCAGCAGCTTTCTCCGCCGAGCCGTCGACGACCTGCAGCGTATCCGCGGTGCCGGTCGTAATCGGAATGCTGCGCGGCTTCTTGGCCTCGGGAATCTCGCGAACGAGATCGACATGAAGCAGGCCGTGCTCAAGCGAAGCGCTCTTCACCTGCACGAAATCGGCAAGCTGGAAGGCGCGTTCAAAGGCGCGCGCCGCGATGCCGCGATAGAGCACCTCGGACTTGGTGCCGTTCTCATTAGCTGTTTTCTCGCCCTTGATCGTCAGGGTATTTTCCTTGGCGACGATCGAAAGCTCACCCTGCGAGAAGCCCGAAACCGCAACGCTGATGCGGTAGGCATTGTCGCCGGTGCGCTCGATATTATAGGGCGGATAGCCGGGGCTGCCGTCGGCGCTAGCCTGGTCGAGCAGCGAAAAAAACCGGTCGAAGCCGACAGTGGAACGATAAAACGGGGTCAGATCATAGGTACGCATAGTTAGTCCTCCATTGAGCGACTGTTGCAGTTAACCCGCCCGCCATTGGGCCGGGCTTTCGTCTTCGTGCAGCCTTAGTTCCGGGTTCCGAAACACTGGTAGCGGCCTGCACGATGATGATATGGGAGGGGTCGAGGGGCGTTCAAGAGGGCCGGTAAGCGCCGCTTTTTTGACGCTACGCCCTTGATTTTCGGCGCTTTTCGTCTAGCCGGTTCCCACATGACGCTGGTCTCGATCCCTGCCAATCCCGTCCCGGAAAATGTCGTCAGCGGCACCATCAAGACGCCGGATGGGGCGGAACTCCGCTTCGCGCGCTGGGCGCCGCCGGCCGGCCGCAAGGGCACGGTTTGCGTGTTCACCGGGCGCGGCGAGCAGATCGAAAAATACTTCGAGACGGTGCGCGACCTGCGCGACCGCGGCTTCGCGGTGGCGATGATCGACTGGCGCGGGCAGGGCCACTCGTCGCGGCGGCTGCGCGATCCGCGCAAGGGCTATGTGCGCGATTTCTCCGACTTCGAAATCGACGTCGATACTTTCGTCCAGCAGGTGGTGCTGCCGGATTGTCCGCCGCCGTACTTCGCGCTGGCGCATTCGATGGGCGGCGCGGTGATGCTGCGCGTGGCGCATGCCGGCAAGCGGTGGTTCGATCGCATGGTGCTGTCAGCCCCGATGATCGACCTTCCGGGCCGTCGCACCTCGTTCCTGCCGCGCGCGCTGCTGCGGCTGATGCGGCTGACCGGGCAGGGCGGCCGCTATGTTCCCGGCGGCAGCGACCAGATGGTCGGCATGGCCTCGTTCGTCAACAATCCGCTGACCAGCGATCCCGTGCGCTATGCCCGCAACGCCGCGATCCTCGAAGAGGACCCGACGCTGGGCATCGCAGGGCCGACGGTGGCCTGGGCCGATACCGCGTTCACCGCGATGCGCGGCTTCCGCGCCACGAGATATCCGGTGGAGATTCGTCAGCCGATCCTGATGCTGGCGGCCAGCAACGACACCGTCGTCTCGACGCCGGCGATCGAGGAGTTCGCCTATCATCTGCGGGCCGGCGCGCATCTGGTGATCGCCGGCGCGAAGCATGAAATCCTGCAGGAGCAGGATCGCTACCGCGGCCAGTTCTGGGCGGCGTTCGACGCCTTCGTGCCGGGAACACCGCTGTTCGGGTAATTGAAGCCCGCGTTGGCCGCGATGTTAGGATTCCGCCGCGAGTCTTGAGGCCGATCCGACCAGCGTCAATTTCCGCGGCGGCACGCCGGCTTTCAAAAGCCCGTCGCGATAATGGTCGATGTCGGACGCCGTCTTCCAGCGGAAATTTTTCAGATGCCGTTCGACCGTGAAGCCGGGAAACTTGCTCTGCAATATCTCTGCCGCCTTGGCCGCTTCGTCGGATCGCCCCGATTGCGCCAGCGCCGCCGCCCGTACCGCCAGCACCTGAAGATGGCTGGGATTCAAGTACAGCGCTTCCCGCGCCCAGGATAGCGACGCGTCGTATTGTCCGAGAAGGTAATGACTGAACGCATTCAAGGCCGCCCATTGATAGCGGGGATCACTGTTGCCGCGCTGGACCGCCATGGAAAACAGTTCAATCGCCTGGCGATGCTCGCCGACGACGATGTGACATATGCCGAGAACGCCGCGCGCGCCCATGTCGTAGGGATTCAACGCGATCGCGCGTTTGACGGCGTCCACGGCAGCCTCGTGGTGACCTTCCATCGCATGCAGATAGGCCAGGATCGAAAACGCAAATGACGAACGGGGATCGAGCCGGACGCTGGTTTCCGCGAGACTCATCGCCGAGGCCCACAATTCGCGCGTACTGCGGATCCATCCGAACTGCACGCCCTGGATCTGGATGGTGGCGAGATAGGCGTAGGCGATCGAAAGCGACGGATCGAGCGCGATGGCCTGCTTGAACAGGTCGATCGAGGCTTCGAAGTCTGCCTTGGTCTGCTGATAATAGTGCGAGAGGCCTTTGAGAAACCGGTCCCACGCCGTCAAATCGGTCGCCGACGCGCGCGCCGGGGCGGAGGCTTCCGCGCGGTATATTTCCGGTGCGATGGCCGCGGACAGGCTGGTGGTGATCTCGTCCTGCATCGCAAAGAGATCGCCGATGTCCCGGTCATAGCGCCCGGTCCATAACTGCTCGCCATTCTCCGGCGCGATCAGTTCGGCGGTGACGCGGATCTTGCTGCCGGCACGGCGTACCGATCCCTGGATCAGATAGGTCGCATCGATCTCGCGCGCGATCAGGCGGGCGCTGAGGCTTGTGCCCTTGAACGAGAAGGTCGAATTCCGGCTCAGCACCCGATAAAACGATTGCAGGGACAGCGCGTGGATCAGGTCCTCGGTCAGCCCATCGGAAAAATATTCGTCGGCGCTGTCGCTGAGATTTGCGAAGGGAAGCACGCCGACGATCGCGGTTCGATATTGCGCCGGCAGGTTCGATGCATTCTTTGCGGTCCTGAGCTCGCGGCCGGCGGTGTCGGCCCCGGCAGGATCCCAGGTCCAGACATTGATCGGCTCTTCGATGTTCTTGAAGCGGTAAACGCCGGCATCGACAAGGGTGGAGCTGAGGTGGCGGCCGGCCTCGTGATAGGCCTTCGCCGAGACTGCTACACCGCCGGGGGCGGCCACGCCCTCAAGGCGGACGGCGATGTTCACATCCTCGCCGAATACGTCGTCTTCGTCGGCCATGACATCTCCCATATGGACGCCGAGACGGAATTGCATGGCGCGATCCGCGGGGAGATGATTGTTGCGTTCGGCCATCAGCGTCTGCATCGCGATGGCCGCCTCTGTTGCGCCAACGATGCTCGGAAATTCCAGCAGGAAGCCGTCGCCGGTGTTCTTCACGATACGGCCGCCGTGATTGAGAATGATCGGGTAGACCGCGCTTCGATGGGCCTTGAACGTGGCGTGAGTGCCGGCCTCATCGGTTCCCATCATCCGCGCATAACCCGCGACGTCCCCGCAGACGATGGCAGCTAGGCGCCTTTCCATAGGTCCTGTGCTCCGGAACTGGCAGATAGCCACGACATGGCCGGCCGATCTCATAAGTATAGGGCACACGCCATCCAGCGGAAACCCGACCGCACCGGCGTATCCGCGGAAATTCGACCGGGATGGACAACCGGATCGAACGGTCTCGAAAGAACACTAACGATAAGATTTCATGCTCTAAGATGGCTGGCTGATGATTAGCGCGTGCATCACCATCATATGCAATTTAAAATAGCATCCTGTGATTGAGCAGGCAGAGGTCAGGAACGCAGCGATGGAAATGCTGGGCATTCACGAATTCTGGCTGTTTGTCGTCTCCGGGCTGTTGCTCAATATCACGCCTGGGCCTGATACGGCCTATATCGTCGGCCGCAGCGTGCAGTTGGGATGGCGCGGCGGTGCCGCTGCGGCGCTCGGCATCAGTTGCGGGTGTCTTGTGCACGTCTTTGGCGCGGCGATCGGGCTGTCGGCGTTGCTGATGGCCTCATCGGCCGCCTTCACGTTGATCAAATGGGCCGGCGCGGCCTACCTCTGCTTCATCGGCGTGAGCTTGCTGCTGTCGCGGTTGCAAGCGGACGCTGACAAGGCCCTTGCCGGACATGACGCGATGGCGCCGCGTCAAACGCTTTCACTGCGCCAGGTGTTTTGGCAGGGCGCGCTGACCAACGTGCTCAATCCGAAAGTGGCGCTGTTCTTTCTTGCCTTCCTGCCGCAATTCGTGGCGGCGCATTCCCCGCACAAGGCCGCGGCTTTCCTGCTGCTCGGCCTGATCTTCATCTTCAACGGCACGCTCTGGTGCCTTGGCGTGGCCGCGTTCGCGGCCCGCGCCGCCAGGCGTATCAAGCAATCGGGCCGGGCCCAGCTCTGGATCAACCGCGCCTTGGGCGCGCTGTTCATTTATATCGGCGTGCGCATCGCTACGCTTCAGGCGCGCTCGATACTGTAGATCGTGCTGCCGACGAGGTAGACCCCGAGGCAGATCATTGCGATCAGGAACCAGCGGCGGAAGGCCTCGGGCTGCAACCGCGAGCGCACCGCCTGCCCGATGAACATGCCGGCAAAGGCGCACACCATCGCAACCACGCCCGGCAGCGCGGTCGAGGCGTTCAGCAGTCCGGCGCTGGTAAGATTGAAGGCAAGCCCGATCGTGGCGACCGTGAAGAAGACGCCGAGCGCCTGCACCAGCTCGTCCTTTTCCATGCCGATGGCCTGCATGAACGGCATCGAGGGGACCACTTGCACGCCGGTTGCGGCGCAAATCACGCCGGTGATGAGGCCGACGATCCCGCCGACCCATTTTTCATTGCCGCGCGCGACTCTGATACTGAATTTGCTCAGCCCGACGACCGCATAGATCACCAGCAGGATTCCGAGTGCGACGGTGCCGTAGCGCGCATAGGGCCCGGTCAGCGATCCCGCATTCAGCCAGATGCCGAGGACCGTCCCGGCCATCAGCGGCCACAGCCGCCGGATGATGTCGCGCAGATAGGGACCGACAAAGGTCTGCCAGATGTTGGTGACGATCGCCGGCACGATCACGATAGCAAGCGCGTGAGCCGGCGGCATGGTCACCGCGAGCAGGCCCATCGACACCGTCGGCAGGCCCAATCCGATCACGCCCTTGATGAAACCGGCAAGCAGGAAGGTCGCGGCGATGAGAATCAGTAGAGGCTCGAACATACCTGGTGCCCACATTCCGAAGTTCGTGAAGCGTTGCAGCACCTTCTTGCGCGAACTTCGGAAAGCAAAGGTACACCGGCAGATCCGCGGTTTGCTGTGCCGCGTCTCGATTTGGAGTTTCTGATCGAAATTGGCGCGGGCACCGCAGAAACAGCAAAATCGGGCGGCACCTGCCACATTGACCGATCGGCGCCTTCGGCACAATCTGGAGATAACGGAACCAGCCTTCGGTCATGACGAAGGCTGGGTGCCAACGGAAACGCCATGCGCTTCGACCTGGTTGACCTGCAGCTATTCATCGCGGTAGCCGATTCACGCAGCATCACGCGCGGCGCGCTCCAGAGCCACCTCGCGCTGGCTTCGGCCAGCGCGCGCATCAAGGGGCTGGAAGAAGCGATGGGCGTCACGCTCTTGAAGCGTGGCCGGCGCGGCATCGAGCTGACGGTTGCGGGCGAAAGCCTGCTCGATCACGCCCGGATCGTGATGCACCAGGTGGACGCGATGCGCGGCGATCTCGCCGCTTATGCGAGCGGCGCCAAGGCCAGCGTCCATCTGCTCGCCAACACGTCCGTTCTGTCGGAACATCTACCGAAGGCCCTGGCTTCGTTCCTGCGGGAACATCCCGATATCAATGTCGATGTCGAGGAACGCGAAAGCAGCGATATCGCGGCGGCGATTGCCGGCGGTGTCGCCGACCTCGGTTTCGCGGTCGAGCAGGCGCTGCCGGATCATTTCGAGCGGTTTCGGTTCGGCGAGGACCGGCTGGTGCTGGTGGCCGGCCGGCGCGGTGAATTCGCCGGCCGCCGCCAGATCGATTTTGCGGAAGCGATGGGGCATGACTTCGTCGGGCTGACCAGTCCAACCGCGCTGCAGGGGCATATCGCCAAGCATGCGGCGCGGCTCGGCGGACGGTTGCGGTTTCGCGCACGCCTGCGGGATTTCGATGCGATCTGCCAGATGGTGGCGGCGGGCGTCGGCATTGCCGTGGTGCCGGAAGCCGCCGCGAGGCGATGCGCCCGCTCGATGCCGATCACGATGATCAGGATCCGCGATCCCTGGGCCAGCCGCCGGCTGGTGATCTGTGCCCGCAGCTTCAAGGCGCTGCCGCGGCCGGCGAAGCTGCTGGTGGAGCACCTGCGCAAAGCCGCGCAATAACCGCGCTCGCGAGCGAAGCATTCACTTCTCCGTTGCGATCCCGGCCTCCCTGATGACGTCAGCCCATTTCTTGATCTCGGCGTCGATAAAGCCGCGAAAATGCTCGGGCGTGTCGCCCACCAGCGTCAGGCCCTGGGCGGCGAGTTTGTCCCTCACCATTCCGTCGCGCATCGCCTCGGTCGCGACCCGGTTGAGCACGGCAACGACGGCCGGGGGCGTTTGCGCGGGCGCCACCATGCCGTACCAGTTTTCGATCCGCAGGCTCGGCATGCCGGCCTCGGCGGTGGTCGGGACGTCCTTGGCCGTCGGCGCGCGCTCGGGCGAGCCGATCGCGATCGGCTTCAGCTTGCGCGCCTCGACCTGCGGCAGGATCACCGGCAGGTCGAGAAACACCATCTGCACCTGCTGTCCCAATAGATCGTTCACGGCCGGCGCCGCGCCGCGGTAGGGCACGTGCACGATGTCGATTTTCGCGGTCAGTTTGAGCAGTTCGCCGGCGAGATGCGGCAGGCTGCCGGGGCCGGAGGAGGCAAAGTTGAGTTTCCCGGGCTGCGCCTTGGCCAGCGCGATCAATTCTTGCATATCCTTGGCGGGCACGTTGGCTGCGACCACCAGCATTTCCGGCACGGTTGCGACCAGCGTGATCGGCTGCAGATCTTTCAGCGTGTCGTAGGCGACCTTTTCCATGCTCGGGCTGATCGCGAGTGCGCCGGCGCTTGCGATGCCGATGGTGTAGCCATCCGGTGCGGCCTTCGCCACTGCGTCGGTGCCGAGCACGCCGCCTTGTCCAGCGCGGTTGTCGATCACCACCGGCTGCTTGATGAGCTCGGACATGCGCTGGCCGACCACCCGCGCGATGATGTCGTTGGGGCCTCCCGGTGGAAACGGCACCACCATCCGGATCGGCTTGTTTGGAAAATCCTGAGCCGCGACGGCAAGCGGCGTCAGCATGAGCGACAATCCGACGGCAAGCGTCCGCCACATCAGCATGCAACCTCCCCGGCGGACCCTCGCAAACGACCGTTGCGTTTCAGACCGCCGGAAAAATTCTAGGTCAGGGGCCGCGCCGTGGCTAGGCTAGCGGCCCCGCATGAGGTGCGGGCCTGCCATTTCGGACGCATGAAGGATCGCTATTGTGGCGCAGCTCGCGCCTTAGCTGTTGAGCAGCTTCATCGCGGCCTCGTGCACACGCGGATCGCCCGCCGCGATGATGCGGCCGCCGCTTTGCGCCGGCTTGCCGTCCCAGGTGGTGACGATGCCGCCGGCACCGGTGATGATCGGGATCAGCGCCGCGATGTCGTAGGGCTTCAGCTCGGTCTCGATGACGAGATCAAGGTGGCCCGCCGCCAGCATGCAATAGGAATAGCAGTCGCCGCCATAGCGGGTCAGCCGCGCCGCGTCGGCAACGCGGTTGAAGGCGGCGCGGTCGACCGGGTTCATCAGCAGCGGACTGGTGGTGTAGAGGGTCGCGTCGCGCAGCGCGGCGCAGCGGCGCACCGCCAGCTTCCGTTCGCCCGAAGGCCCGCGATAATAGGCCGAGCCGCTGTCGCCGCTGAAGCGCTCGCCGATATAGGGCTGATGCATCATGCCGAACACCGGCGTGCCCTTGTGCAGCAAGGCGATCAGCGTGCCCCAGATCGGAAAGCCGGCGATGAAGGATTTGGTGCCGTCGATGGGATCGAGCACCCAGACATATTCGGCATCTTCACGCTCGCTGCCGAATTCCTCGCCGACAATGCCATGCTGGGGAAAATTGGCCTTGATCAGCCGCCGCATCACCGCCTCGGCAGCGCGGTCGGCTTCGGTCACCGGGTCGAATTCGCGGCTCTCCTGGCCGGCGCTCTTGTTGTCGATTGAGAGCGAGGTCCGGAAGAACGGCAGGATGGTCTCCCCGGAGGAAGTCGCAAGGCGGCCAATGAAGGCGGTGAAATCGATGACCGTCACAGCTGTTCCTACAGAATCGGGCAGGGTGGATATCGTCGCTACTGCCTAGCCCAATCCTGCAAGCTGCGCACGGGGGGCGACGTTTATTCGCGGAGGCCGGGGCTGATTGTTGGGCTCCAAAGCGGCCGCTGCGGTGGTGCTTTATTCGATCACACGCTCATCACGAATCCGCGAAAGTGGACGTGCTCCGCTGGGGTCGGATTTGGTTCTCGTTCCGTAAGCCTATGAATCAATGTCATAAATTATTAAAAAACAAGCTTTCCGAGCCGCTGCGAGGCGCCTGTTTTTTCCTTCGGGAAAGGCTGCGAAAACTCTTGCCTTTTGTGCATCGCGGTCGCATATTGTTGCGGTGCGGTAGCGCTTCGGCGTTATCGCTGCCCTCCTTGGGCGTTTCCTCCCTAGACTTGGGCCGCTTGTTCATTCAAGCGGCCCTTTTTTCTTTTGGGCCTGGGGAACGCGAGCCCCGGAGCGTCGGGATTGCGGATGAGCCATCGCAAATCTGAGCCATGAACGGGTGGTGGAGCCCCAAATCCCAAATGACAGCGAAGTAGAAGTATCTGCCAGCCGCTACTCGGCCGCGGCCTGGTATGGCCCGAGGTCGCCGAGCGGAACGGCGGCCAGTGCGTCGGCTACGGCGGCGAAGTCGATAGCCACCTGCGCGAACCGCGGCCCGCGCTCGCGGCGTTTCTCGTCCATATAGATCGCCCGGTTGAGTTCGAGCTGGACGGTATGCAGTCCGCTGGCGGGGTTGCCGTAATGCTCGGTGATGAAGCCGCCGGCATAGGGCTTGTTGCGCCCGACCGAATAGCCCAGGCTTCGCATGGTCGCCTCGATCAGGTCGGGCAGCAGCGGCGCGCAGCTCGTGCCGTAGCGGTCGCCGATCACGACGTCGGGCCGCCGCGGCTCGTCCCGCGACACCCCGATCGACGGCATCGAATGGCAGTCCACCACAATCACCGTTCCGAACGTCTGATGTGCCTTGTTGATCAGCCGCCGCAGGGCGCGGTGATAGGGCTTATACAGTGCCTCGATCCGGGCCAGCCCGTCATCGACGCTGAGGCGCTCGCGATAGATCTCCTGCCCGTCGCCGACCACCCGCGGGATGGTGCCGAGACCGCCGGCGACCCGCATCGATCGGGTATTGGCAAAGCTCGGCAAGCGCCCGGTGAACATCCGCGGGTCGAGTTCGTAGGGCTCCCGGTTGACGTCGACATAAGAGCGGGGAAAATTGACCCGGACCACCGGGAAGCCGTGCTGGCTCAGATCCCCGATCAACTCGTCCATGAACGAATCTTCGGAGCGGCGCAGCCCGACGAGGTCGATTCGCGACGCGGTCAGGAATTCGGCCGGATAGATCGAGCCCGAATGGGGGGAATTGAAGATAATGGGCGCCCGCCACGCCGCCGGCTCCACAATCTCGAACGGGGGTGACAGTTCGCCATCCAATTGGGTCATCCTCAGGCGCCGTCCCTTAGATCCGCAGCTCTGGATGCATCAATTCCGTCAGAATAACGGAGTTTTTAAGAACAGGTATTGTCGGTAATCGAAATCGTTCTGCCAAGCGAAAAAAGCCCGTAACGGTCTGGAACGTCTCTTGAACGTCGCTTGAACGTCTCTTGGCGGCAAAAACACTCCCCTTCATTGCTTTGCGCGCCATTCCGGTTCACAAATAAGGTCGCGTGCCGCCGGCCGCGCGCCAAGCCTTTCACCCGAAATTTACTCTCTGCGGGCTTAGTGAGCGGAAATGATCCTCCCACGGGATTCGACAATCAACCGCCATGCATAAAATCCTCCTCGCCGAAGACGACAACGACATGCGCCGCTTCCTGGTCAAGGCCTTGGAAAACGCAGGTTTTCAGGTCTCACCCCATGACAACGGTCTGTCGGCCTATCAGCGGCTGCGCGAGGAGCCGTTCGAGATGCTGCTCACCGATATCGTGATGCCCGAAATGGACGGCATCGAGCTGGCGCGCCGCGCCTCGGAACTCGATCCCGACATCAAGATCATGTTCATCACCGGCTTCGCCGCGGTGGCGCTCAATTCCGATTCGGAAGCGCCAAAGAACGCCAAGGTGCTGGCCAAGCCCGTCCATCTTCGCGAATTGGTCAGCGAAGTGAACAAGATGCTGGCGGCCTGATTCGCGCGTCAGTATTCTGACGCGGGCGTGTTAAGTCTCCTTGCCTGCCCGCTTTGGAGCCGATATACGGACCGAACCCGTCAAACCTCAGATCTTGTTGCTTAAGGTCTCAGGGCGCGTAGCTCAGCGGGAGAGCACCTCGTTGACATCGAGGGGGTCACAGGTTCGATCCCTGTCGCGCCCACCATCCAAATCCTGCCAAATCGAAATCCCGACGCCGAGGCCGGATGGGGCGTTCTATGGGATTTTAGTCGGTAGCGGCCCGGTGTTTCGGTCTCTGATGAGATCTGCGGTCTCTGAGGCCGATTTCAGCCTTTCGGGCTCTGCCCCCCAAAATTCCGTTCCCCGACTGCAGCGTTTCGCCTAGGGCCTCAAGCGGCAAAAAAGAGCTCGGGCCAATTATTGGGTTTTAATCCCAGTGCCTCGAACCGCTCGCTCCATCGGGCTGGCGCATCACGCAACCGCTCAACGCCGACGCCTCACGGCAGTAGCCGCTCACCATGCCGGGCGAGCAATGGCATCTTGGGACAAGAGCAACGGGAAATGCTGTCGGCCGCACCGGCCCGATCGATGCTGGAGGCGGTCGCGCGCGCCCATCTCGCCGTTGCTTCATTTGATCGTCTGGCATGTGAAATCAGGATAGGCGGTGTCTCGTTGTTCGCGCCATCGCAGCATCGGTTGAAATCGACTTTTCTATTTGCTGCGCGAATTTATTCACTGCGCGAAGCAAGCTGAAATCTAAAGCGCACTTTGCCGGGGTCATTCGATTCAATCGTCAATGACATCCGTGAGCTCCATCGCCATTGCCGGCATGCGATGGCTATTCGACACTGTTGTTATAAAAATATGAGTCGATAAACAATTGTCATGTTGATTTCATCCGACGGTTGTAAGGATTGGCCGACGCATCAAGCGCACAACGAATAACAAGAACAAGGCGCGATGAATGATGACAGATAACGACCGCGACGACATGGTGCAGGTGCTCTCAGTCGCATGTTGCGCACAGCTGTTACCGGTCCACTATCTGCATCAGAAACATCAACCACGCTCCAAGCCATCATGAGATTTGACGCTGGCACAGTAGGTGCCGGCGTTACCTGGGGCCGTCCTTACCTGCGTAAGGTGCCGGCCAATAACCATGAGTGCTGGCGTTCTTCCATTCACACCGCGCGACCTAGCAACCGACAACTTGAGGAGACTGCGATTCCATCTAAACCGACCGGTCCCGACGGCATTTAGCAGCGATAACTAAAAAAAGCGGCAATAACTAAAAAAAGGAAACGTTCATGAAGTTCGATTCGAAAGTCCAACGCCGACAAGCCCTCCCGCGATTCTTGGCCGTGGCCTTGTCTTCGGCTCTTCTCACTGGTGCAGCTTCGGCCGATCCGATCCCGAATCCGACTGTCGTCGGCCCGATCGCCGCACCGGTCCTGCCACATGACCCGTCGAGAAACTATCCCTTCTATGCAACGGACAAGCCGATCAACAAGAAGGGCTATGTCGAGGAGGAGTATTTCTTCGAAGGCGTGGCGAAGAGGTATGACACTCCTGCGGGTCAGACCGGAACGGTCATCAGCGCAGGCAATGCATATCGCACGCGGATGCTCGTCAGAAAGCCGATCGACAACAAGAAATTCAACGGCGCGGTGATCGTGGAATGGTTGAACGTTACAGCGGGCGGAAATGACGACAACGATTGGTTCGCATCCCATGAGCACATCATGGATGCGGGCTATGCATATGTGGGCGTGTCGGTCCAGCGCGTGGGTGTCGACTACCTCAAAACGTGGAGCCCTGGTCGATATTCGTCGCTCGACGTGACGAAAGGGGGAGCCGTTGTCGACGACAGCCTCTCCTACGACATCTATTCGCAAGCAGGAAAAGCGCTTCGTGACCCACAGGGTGTCGATCCGCTCAAAGGCCTCGGTAAACAGCGGATCATGCTGGCGGACGGCGAATCACAGTCCGCCGGTCGGCTTGCCATCTACATCAACTCGATCATGTCGAGGGGCGACAAGGCATATGACGCCGTGGTGCTGCACTCCACCACGACGGTGATTCGGCCCGACAGCAACACGAAGGTCATGCTGCTGAACTCCGAATATGACGCGACCGGCGTCACTGCAGACCGCGTCCAGCCTGACTCGAAGGTCCTTCGCGTTTGGGAAGTGGCCGGGACGTCCCACTACGATTGGGACTTTCAGTCGAGCCGACTCACGCTGCAGATGCGCGATCAAGGGGTGAGCGCTGCACAGGTTGCGCAGTGCACGGTGCCGCAGCAATTCACGCGTACGCATTTCAGGTACGTGCTGAACAAGGCCTATGACCACGTTTTAGAATGGGTGCGCGCTCGTACCCTTCCTCCGATCGCGCCCCGCCTTACCGTCGCCGGGTACGGAACGAGCGCCTTCGGCCGACCCGTCATCCTGGCGCGAGATAGTTTCGGAATCGCTATGGGCGGAATTCGCTTGCCGGACGTCGCGGTGCCCACCGCGCTGAATCATGGAGAGAACACGCTGGCATCGGGGGTAGGAAACTGCGCCCTGTACGGACACTGGATTCCCTTCAGCGCGGCGACAGTCGATCAACTGTACCGCAACAACTCGGTGTACGTAGGCAAGGTTGTCGACAATGTTCGGGAGAACATCCGGCACGGCTATATCAACAAGGACGACGGGCGCCGACTGGTAACGGACGCCAAGGAGTTGGAAATCGGCGATGGCGAGAAGCGGGACGATTCTTACCCCGATCTTTCTCATGACCCGGACTTCAATTGACACGTGCCATCTAGATCATGATCCGATTGGATGAAATCGGATCATGATCCCACCTCTTTGTTTGAGCATGATTGTTTCGGAAAGCCGGTTTCCACTTTTCCGGATCATGCTCAAGAGCCTTTTCCGTTCCGATAGAATCGGAACGGGGCTCTAGATTCTTGGTTTGACGCGTTTTCTTTACGCGAACCGGGATCCACTTCGCTGGAAAACGCTCTGGCAGCACCGATCCGACGTCGCGCCGTCAGGTTCCGTCGCCGGATCGGGTGATCAGGGCAGCGGACACGCCGCCCCGGTCTGCACCCAGGCTTCGACCAGCGCGCCGGCTTGCGCCTGCGTGCCTGGCGCGGGAGTGCGGCCGAAGCCGGGGTGCCAGGCCCAGCCGACCAGGGTGTCGGCGCCGATGTGATGGATCAGGTCTTCGACCTTTCGGCCGCCGTTGCGCGCGGGATCCTTGAGCTGGGCGCAGATTTCACCCAGCGTCATGCCTTCCCATGCCATCTCGCGCGGCGCGAGCTGCCACATCGGGTTGCCCGGCACACGGCCGGGATCGAAGTTCGCGGCCTGGTGACAGATCGAGCAACGCATCGCCGCAAGGCCGTGGCCGTCGGCGCCGCGCGTGACGGGCGGCTGATGCAACCGCCTGTCGTCGCTCTGCCGCGGGCGGTCGCCGGCCGGGTGACAGTTCATGCAGCGCGGGCTGGTGAGCACCTTGCCGAGTTCGGTGAACATCGCAGCCGATCGCGCCGCGACGTCGCTGATCTCCGCGAAGCTCTCGGGGCCGGCAAGCGCGTGCGAGGTAGTTTCGGAGGCGGCGTAGCCTGTAAGCAAGCTCATCGCCAGCGCCGCGACGCCCGCCACCACCTGAAACCGCATCGCGGACTTCATTTTCGGCTGGTCCTTTTGCGTTCGATTACCGGGCTTCGACCAAATAGCGTTTCGAATCCGCGAGGATCACGTCACGTACCGCCTCGTGGTATTTGATGTAGCCGGTGCATCGGCACAGATGACCGTCGAGTGCCTCGGCAACGGTCTTCTCGAGGTCCGCGCGCGGCACCGGCGTCTTCGCCAGCCGCTCCAGCAGGACCTGACCTTCGTTGAGGAAGCCGGCGGTGCAGTATCCGCACTGGAACGCGAAGTGGTCGATGAAAGCCTTCTGCAACTTCGAAAGCTCGCCGTTCTTGGCATGGCCCTCGACGGTGCGGATCGTTTTGCCGGCGAAGCTTGCGGCCGGGACGATGCAGGTCGGGCTGGTGTAGCTGGTGCCGTCGGGGTTATCGATGATCACGGCGCAGCTCAGGCATTGCGCTGCGCCGCAGCCGAACTTGGTGCCGGTCATGCCGAGATATTCGCGCAGGAAGTCATTCATCGTCAGCTCGTCGCGCACCTCGGTCGGGCCGTGCGCAACGCCGTTGATGGTGAGGCTGAGTGTGGTCACGCGAGCGCTCCCTTGAGATTGTCCGCAGTCACCGGCAGCGATTGGAAACGCCGCCCGGTGGCGTCGAAGATCGCGTTCAACAGTGCCGGCACCACCGGGATCATCACCACTTCGGCCATGCCCTTCGGCGGCTCGTCCGGCGTCAGCGGCGGCAACATCTCGATCTCGAGGTCGTGCAGCGGCAGGTCCGATCCGCGCGCGACCAGGTATTGGCCGAGATTCCACTGCCCGTTGCCGGGGCCGCCCTCGTAAGGCGGCAGCGTTTCGAGCAGCGCGTAACCGACGCCCATCGCGAAGCCGCCCTGCGTCTGCCCCAGCACGACTTCGGGCACCAGCGCCTGCCCGCATTCGAGCACGCTATAGGCCTGGGCAATGCGCAGCGCGCCGGTCGTGCGCTCGATTTCGATGCGGACGAGGGTGCCGCACATCGAGGTGTACACAGTTCCCATCCGATTGTTGTCGGTCGGCGGAAACTGCACGCTGACGCGATTGATGCGATCGAATTTTCCGCCACCCCGGCGCAACGCCAACGCATCGATATCCGCGGTCCATGGTGCGCCGGCAACTTGGAAGCGCGCGCGCGACCAGGCCCAGCGGGAAAAGCTGTGGGTGACCGCGCCGGTCACCAGCCGACGCGCATGGGCGGTGGCGGCGAGCGCCGGCAAGGACAGCGGCATCAGGCCCGGCAGGGTGAGCTGGCCATCTTTCCAGCGCGCCTTCGCCCACTCGCCGGTCCGCGGATCGGAGGGCGCGATGTGCCACAGCTCGAGCGCCGCCGGCCACAGGCCGAATCGGAAGATGGCGCGCGCGGCCTCGGCCGCCGCGTGCGTTCCGACATGCGCGCCGATCGAAGCGCTGGTGGCAGAACTGATCGCCGGCACCCAGCGCGGATTCTTCGCCGCAGCGTCCTGCGTCTTCTGGTCCATGGAATGGGGATCGCCCGACGAGACCAGCGCCAATGCGTCGAAAGCATCGGTTTGCGCGACCTGAACTTCGTCGGCGACGCCGCCGAGGTGGAGCGCGACCCGGTTGGCGAGCGCGGTCCCGATGCCGTTTCCCATCTCGACATGGTCGCAATAGATGGAGATTCGCCCGTCCGGCGTGATTTCCACCCGTCCCAGTGAAGCATCTGCGCCGGTGCCGTAATCCTTGGTGACGCAGGCGACGCCGGTGCCGACCACAATTCCGTCCCGCTGGCCGCGCATTTTTTCCTGCGCCCGCTGCTGCCAGATCGGATGCCGGTCGAGCTTATCCAGCATCTCCATGGTGCGGACCGAGACGCTGTAGGGATTGCCGGTCATGGTCCGGCCATTTGGCTTGAGCGCGTTGCGCCGCCTGAACTCGATCGGATCGAGCGGTAACGCGGTCGCCGCTTCGTCGATCAGCACTTCCAGCGCCGTCATCGTCTGCAGCGTGCCGTAGCCGCGCATCGAGCCTGCGGTCACGCCGCGCGTGTGCAGCGCGACCGTGGTGACGTCGACTTTCGGAACGTCGTAAATGCCGATCGCGGCGGTCGCGGCAGTCACCGCCACGTTGGCGGAAAAATTGGCGAGCCCGCCGCCGTCCAGCACATGGTCTGCCGCGAAGGCCTGGATCTTGCCGGTGGCCCGGTCCACGCCGATCTGCGAACGCATCTTGAAGGGATGACGTTTGATGCCGGCCTGAAATTGCTGGTAGCGATCATGGGCCAGGCGTACCGGGCGGTCCGGAAAAAATATTGCCGCCAGGGTGACGTAAAGTACGAACGGGGTGTGATCGCGACCGCCGAAGCCGCCGCCGACATAGGCGCATTGGGCATTGATATGCGCGGGCTTGAACGGCGCGCGCGCCTTCCCAAGCAAAAACGCGACCGAGCCTGCCGCCTCGTAAGGCGATTGCACGCCGAGTACAAGCTCGAGCTTGTTGTCCTTCCGGTTGTGCCAAGCCAGACCGGATTCCGGTTCGAGAAACATCGGATCAACGGATTGGGTGTTGAATTCGCGATCCAGAACCAGGAGCTTCGGATTATCCGCGGCAAGCTCCGCGCGGATTTGCTCGCCCAGGATCGCGGCCTTGCCATAAGGAGGCTTGGTTTCTTTGGCGAATGGGGACCAGACCGGAAGCGGCGAATTCTGTATCCGTCCCGGCGTGACCCAGCCGGCGAGAACAGGCGAATAGACGTCAGGCGCGTCGGGCGTTGCTCCCGCCACGCGGGTGAAACGATAGGCGCCGTAGTCGGGCATCGCGACGGCACCGGTTTCCTCGCCGAACTTCACGAACGTGCCGTCGCGGAGCGCCAGCCTCGCCCGATCGAAGGCGTCGAATTTCTCGAAGATCAGTAGCGCTACCGGTTGGCCCATATAGATCGGCGTCTTGCCGATCGGGCAGAACAGGTCGCCGGTGTAGAATTCCGGAACGCGGGTACCGACTTTGTCGAGATCGGCCGCAGTGACGATCACGGAGGGCTTGAGCGGGCCGGACAGTCGCGCGAGGTCCATGCCGATATAGACGCGTGTCGCGTCCGGCGCGCGGACCAGCAAGGCGTGTGACGTTTCGGCCGGCCAGCCCGGCAGATCGGCGGCGCGAAAATCCGACGCGTAAAGTTTCGCTCCCGTAACTTTGGCGACGCCGTCAATGCGGCCGGCGCCTCCAGCGGCGGGATTCCAGTTTTGCCGCCCGGGCAGCGTTTCATGCGCCTCGAAGCTTACCACTCCGGCCGACCCAAGCCGCGACAGGCTGAGCGAAATTCCGCTCGCCGTGATCCACTTCACGAACTCGCGTCGCGAGGGCCGCATGCTTTTGCCTCTTGGTCAAACCGAAGGAGGATTTCGATGCGAGAGAAGGCGGGCTGCAAGCTAAGCCGGCAAGGTTAAAATCGATTCGGTACAAACAATAGAATAGTAGGCGATGTTTACAACCAGTGATCGTGTCCGGCTAATACAAACGGTAGTTGTCTCATGCAAACCCGCCGACGGCGTCGGCGGGTATTTTTGTTGCGGGTATCACCTGTTGGATGGGTATTACTTATTAAGGTCCGCGATCGAGGTCGGGCCCGGGCCTGGGGTCACCAGGGTTGGCCATTGATGCGAGCCGAACGGCACGGCCGGCGGCAGGAACGGCGTCATTCCGCGCTTGGCACTTTCCGCGATGATCGCGGCCCGCGCGTCGCCCCCCATCAATTCGTAGTCCATCAGGTGGTAGTTGCCGAAGAACAGCGATCCCACCGAGCGGTCGGCGATGATGCGGGTCAGCGAATCCAGCATGTCCGCCTGCGTCGTGGTGAAGGAGACCGTTTCGATCAGCAGCAGCCGGTCATTGATGGCTTCCGGCGGGAAGAACTGCGCCAGCACGCTGAACAGCACGTTGTTCTGCCGTGCCACATAGATGGTGTTGCTCGCGGCGTAGGTTTTGTCCCAATCGGCGCCGAGCATGGTCTTCCAGCCCGCAAGCACCGTCATCCAGTGGTTGACCTGGGTCTGCGCGGCCCATGCGACGTTCTTTGCCAGATACGGCGACTGTTGCTTGCCGAATTTTTCCAGCGAGGCGAACGGGATCACGTTCTTGGCGGTGCACTCGTCCATGAAGGCGATGTTGTTGCGCAGGATGGTGCGGTTGTTGTCGCGCCATTCCGGCGGCATCGGCGTCGCATCCAGGCCGTCGAGCGCCGACTGCATGCGGCTGCGATACGCCAGCATCGATCCGCGCCATGAGGTATTGGCGGGATTGTCCAGATAGGGGCCGACCACCTCTGCCAGCGCCATCGTGCTGTGACCGACGGACTTCAGAAGCTGATAGACCACCGGCACCTGGGGCGCGTCGAGCGGCGCCATGCCGGGGCGGTACAGCGTGAATTTTCCGCCGGCGCCGGAGAACAGGCCGAGGATGACCGGGTGCTTCGACAGGATATTGGCCTGGAAGACCTTCGCCGCGTCGCCGTAGAGTTCGAACATGCCGGTGTTGAGCGCCAGCACATCTTTGGTGGCGATATCGGCCGGCGTTGTCGTCGCCATGCCGGAGATCGGCGCCATATAAGGTGGGAGGCTTTGAGCATGCACGGTGGCTGAGCTGCTCAAGAGCAGCGCCAACACAGCCAGGCCGGAAGAGAACTTCATCTCGACACTCCTCGCATGATTTCTACCCAGGGCTGATAATTAGCACGCGCACCCATTAATATTCCGCGGTTATCGGCCGCACGCAAGGGTGGTAACTATCGGCTCCGGACATGCTGGGAGCTGTGACCGGGTTGCTCGCCCGGCACGTTCCGGCAGTTCAGGCTCTCCAGCGAGCGGGGCTAGCCTGCTCGAATGAATCGCTCAGCGCTTGCCAGGGGAATTGCCGCCGTTGAATGTTCCGAACCTGCGAGCCAGGCCCAGTGCGGCAAGCAGCATCCCCAATCCAAGGGCGACAACGTCAGCCGTGGAACGCAGATCGAAATCGCCGACCCGGCAGACCAGCAGATATCCGATGGTCAGGTTGACGAAACCCCAGATGACGTTCGCGGTCGACGAGGACTGGCCTTCGCCGCGTGGCTTGGCGAACGGGGTTTGGAAAGGGCGCCCCATGACGCCGCTGACGACATGCGGAATCGCGTTGGTGAGCACCGCGCCGCCGCAGAAGTAAGCCAGGTAATGCATCCATTCCATGTTCAGGCGCGCTCTTTTCCGCCGCGCGCTGTCGGGTCCGGCGTACTCATGTTCAAGTTCCTTTTCTCTACGAAATTGCATCAGGCCGACCGCACATTAAACGGTGATCGGCTGCCAGCCGATGTCGAACCCGTCACAAGAGTGTGTTATAGCGCGTGCCGGCATATTGATGATGAGGTGCGGCCGGAATGTCGAAACAGTCGATGCGCGAAGAGGCCGAGCGGTTGATCCGCGAAACGATGGAGAAGAAGTCCATCGTCATCAAGCAGGGTAACACCCGCATCGACACGACCTGCGGCAAATGCGGTGCGCCAAATCGCGTCTCGGCCGAAAAAGGCGCAACGCGGGTAAAATTCGCCTGCAAGGAATGCGGTCACAAGCAGGAGACGCTCTGAAGCGAGCTCGCCTGGGACCATTTATCCTTCGTGTACGACGGTCCCGCGCTCGTACCAGTCCCGGCTTCGGTTGACGATCCATACGACCGACAACATGACAGGTACTTCGATCAGGACCCCGACGACCGTGGCAAGCGCCGCGCCGGAGTTGAAGCCGAACAGACTGATCGCGGCCGCGACCGCCAGCTCAAAAAAGTTGCTCGCGCCGATCAGCGCCGAAGGTCCGGCGACGCAATGCTCTTCACCTGACAGGCGGTTAAGCAGATAAGCCAAGCCTGCATTGAAATAGACTTGGATCAGGATAGGCACGGCCAGCAATCCAATCACGGCCGGTTGGGCAAGGATGGCGTCGCCCTGAAAGCCGAACAGCAGCACCAGCGTTGCGAGCAGCGCAAGCAGCGACAGTGGTTGCAACTTGTCGAGCAGGCGCGCCAAAGCGACCTGACCGCCCTGCACAACAAGCTGCCGCCGCACAAGCTGCGCCACGATCGTGGGAACCACGATGTAAAGCAATACTGACAGCGTCAGCGTATCCCATGGCACTGTGATCGCCGACAAGCCGAGCAGCAGTCCCACGATCGGCGCAAAGGCGAAAACCATGATCGTGTCGTTAAGCGCTACTTGGCTCAGCGTGAAATGCGGTTCGCCTTTGGTCAGATTCGACCACACGAACACCATGGCCGTGCAAGGCGCAGCCGCGAGCAGAATCAGACCGGCGATGTAAGAGTTGATTTGCTCGGTCGGCAGATGCGATCGGAACAGGTAGCCGATAAAGAACCATCCCAGCGCCGCCATTGAGAACGGCTTCACCGCCCAATTGATGAACAACGTGACGCCGATGCCGCGCCAATGCCGACGCACTTGGCCCAGCGCTGCGAAATCGATTTTTATCAGCATCGGCACGACCATGAGCCAGATCAGGATCGCGACGGGTAGATTGACCTTTGCGACTTCGGCTGCGCCGATCGCGTGAAAGACGCCGGGCATGAGGTGACCAAGTGTCACGCCGGCAACGATGCAAAGCCCGACCCATATCGTCAGGTATCGTTCAAAGGTGGACATGCTTTAGGCTGTTCTGACCGGGCGGCCGTGCTGGTCGACAACGCGTTCACCGTCTTCCTTGAAGAACTCGCCACGTTGCGACGGCAGCAGCTCCACGACCAGCTCCGAAGGCCGACACAGCCGCACGCCGGTAGGCGTTACAACGATCGGCCGATTGATGAGGATCGGGTGTGCGATCATCGCATCCAGGAGCTGATCGTCGGTCAGACCTTCGTTGCCGAGACCCAGCTCGTTGAACGGCGTTCCTTTTTCGCGCAGCAATGCGCGCACGGAAATGCCCATGCGCCCGACCAGTTGCTTAAGGAGCGTCCGCGTCGGCGGCGTTCTGAGATATTCGATGATGTGCGGCTCAACGCCGGCGTTGCGGATTAGGCCGAGCGTGTTCCGAGAAGTCCCGCAATCGGGATTATGGTAGATAATTACATCCATCAGACCAATCCCAATGCACGGACTAGACCCTAGCAGCAAGCCGAAGTTGTTTTCGCAGCAGGCTGCGGGGCGCAGCACGCCGATTGCGCCTCATGCGCCACGCGCGCGACGCGTTCGCCGCTGCCGTCACCGTAATTCGTGCTTTCGCCGGTGGTGTAGAACGTCTCCCACGAGATTCCGGCGGGATCGTTGATCCATGACTTTTCCGATTTGGCGTAGCAGCAGGCGGTTTGTCCCTGCTCGAACACTTCGCTGCCCGCCGCGTGCAGGCGGGCGTAGACTTCCTGCAGCTCGTCTTGGCTTTCGACCTGAATCCCGAGATGGTCGAGGCCCGCTGTGCGGCCACGGGTCGAGATGGCGAAATTCACGCGCGGATCATCAAGCATCCATTTTGCATAGTCGGTTTTGGTGACCACCGGCTGCGCGGCGAACAGTGCGGAATAGAAGCCGATCGAATGAGCGAGGTCATCGACGGCAACGTGAACGTGAAGGCGCTTCATGGTGGTGACTCCTATGCTGGAATTTTGGCGCGTTTGCGCGCGGGCTGGCAGGCGGCGGGCCCGCAATCTTTCGCGCCGCTGCAGCAGTTTTCGGTGAGATAGCCGAGCAGCGCATTCATGGTGTCAAACTGCGCAGCGTAGATCATCGAGCGGCCATCCCGACGTACGGTCACGAGGCCCGCCGTTCGGAGCCGATCGAAATGAAAGGTCAGCGTATTCGGTGCAAGATCGAGCGCGGTCGCGACAGCGCCGGCAGGCATGCCTTCGGGGCCGGCTTCGACCAGCAAACGAAACACATCAAGGCGATTGTCTTGGGCGAGTGCAGCCAAGGCCGCGACGACATCGGTCTTTTTCATATTTCAATAAATATCGAAATGAAAAAGCAAGGTCAAGCATTACTTCAACGATTGCTGAAATGTTTAGTCAGCTCCACGCTGCGGTCGATTCGACCGCAGCGAATTTAGGACGTTTCAGGCAAAGGGTTCAGAAGTCCAACTGCAGGCTGGCCATGTAGGTTCGCGGCGTGCCGAGGTAGGCGGTGTTGGCGCCTGGGCTTCCGACGATATTGCCGTCGGCAATCGACGAATAATAAAACACGTTGCCGACGTTGAGCACCTGAAAGCGCGCCGTTACGGTCTGCGTGTAGATTGTCGCTGTGGCGCGAACGCCGAGATCGAACGTCACATACGATGGCGCATATGAATTGTTGATATTGGTCGCCGCGCGTTGCCCTTCGGCATGAACGGCGCCGGTCAGCGCAAAGCCATGGAAGAAAGCCGGGTGATAGTCGAGGGCGGCGTCGCTTTTGAATTGGGGAACGCCGACCACCAGCTTGTTGTTGGTCGAGGCGAGACCGGTGTTCTGCAGCCGCGCATCGATGTAGGTGATGCCGCCGAAGATCGACAACTCAGGCAGGATATCGCCCTGCAGGAAAAACTCGGCGCCGTTGTTGCGCTGGGTTCCGACCACGGCGAAAATGTTGGTGTTTGGGTCGGTCGAGGCGAACGGACGCGTCATGTGAAACACGTCGAAGGTGGCGAGAAATTTCGGCGTCACCGCGTATTTGACGCCGACCTCGTACTCCTCGTCCCGATACGGCGTCAGAAACTGGTTGGCATTGGCGGTTCCGGTCGGCGCCTGGTCGCTCTGCTCGACGCTCCGGGCAAAGGTCGCGTAGGCCGTCAGTTGCGACGTCGGCTTGTAGATCAGGCTGACGGTGGGGCTGAAGACGCCGTCGGCGTCGTTCTGGCTTGTCAAAGCGCCGGTCTTTGAGAAGCTTTCCGAGTGCAGGAAGGACGTGCTGACGACGCCTTGCACCGCCCACTGGTCGTTGAAATGGAAAGTGTCCGCGGTGATGATTGTCTGGTTTGACAGCTGGGCGGATTTAAATTGGCCGCCGTTGGGCGGGATGGGTTGATTGGGCAAAACTTGGGGATTGGCCAGGTTTGAGCTGCCGAGCGGTGTGGCGATGCTGTTCCTGTAGGAATACTGGCCGTTGACGAAGCCGTTGGTGCCGAGCGTCACCTCGTTCCTGAACCCGAACAGGTCGAAGCGGCCGTTCAGCGAACCGGTGAAGCTGCCGATGGTGAAGTGCGGAACGGCGTCGAAGTTCTTGGTGACGGTGTAGTTCCCGAGATTGTCGGTCAGCGTATTCGTGATGCCGAACAGGTTGCGAACGGAATCCTGATAAAGGCCGCCGACCTCGATATTCCAGTCGTTGTTGATCTCGTGCTTGACCTTGACGACGCCGGTGTTTGTGACGAGGTCGGTGCCGGCGCCGGGCTGCCCCAAGCCGAGCTTGGTCGGATCAACGGCTACAGGCAGCACCGTCTTGCCGCCCGTGAAATAAACGATGCTGCCCGGCAGCCCCGTGGTGTTGGTCTCATAGTGGCTGAAGTTGGTTTCAACTACGGTGTGGTCGTCGACGTGGAAATCAAGCGCGCCGCTCGCCAGGTTGCGGTTGCTGCCGCTTTGCGGTGCCCAGCTTTCGCCCTCGCCGTGAACCACATTGAACCGGTAGCCGACGACGCCGTCGGGCGTACGTCCGCCCACATCGATGTGTTCGGTGAAGACGGAATTCGTATCGAAGCCCTGAGTGTATTCCGCAAACGGCGTGTCCGTGGGTCGCTTCAGGACGTAATTGAACACGCCGGCCGGCGTGGCGGGTCCGTAAAGTGAGCCGGCCAAGCCGTTCAACACCTGAATTTGGGAAAGATCCTCGGTTGCAATCGCCGTGGTGCCGACGGTGTTGAGCCCGTCGAGCCGCGTGTTCTGCACGATGGTGCCCTGGAAGCCACGCGATTGCGGCCGCGACACTTCATAACCCTGCTGGTTTCGGATCTCGACCGAGGGAAGATACCGAAGCGTATCGTTGACGGTCTTGGTTTGCAGGTTCTGGATCAGATCCTGCGGGATCACGCTCACCGAGAGCGGCGTGTCCAGCAGGCTGCGGTTGCCGAGCGGGCCGAGACTGACGGTATCAGTCCTATATTGCGGGTTGGTCGCGGCGTTGTGCACGCCGGAAGTTGCGCCGGCGCCCGCTTGCGTCGGTGCAGCGGCGGGCGGAACCGGCGGATGCGCCGCTTGCCGCCGTTTCTTCTGCGCGGTGGATTTCGGGGTCTGGGCCGACTGTTCGTGCCGGCTTTCGGCCGGTGGTTTCGGTTTTTGGACCGTGACCGGCGGCAGCACATCCGCCTGCTGTGCGTAAGCAACGTCAGCCGTCGTATAAACCAAACTCGCCAGCACAAATCCCGCCGTCGGCGCGTATCGCATTTCTTGATTTCCCGCTGAATTTTTCTTGATGGACGCACTCGCCGCGGCAATGCTGCCGCAGTCGAGTTCGTAGGTCAGGCATCCATCGCTGCGGCGAGGTGCTGACAGCTCAGCAGGCCTCGAACATGGAACGTTTGCGAACTGAGTACGCAGCTCGCCGTGATCCCACGCAAATTTCAGGCATCGCCATGCCTGAACGCCAACGTGCGACTGATTCGACGCTTTGCGTCGAATTTGGCGCAGCGTATTCGAGCCCGGGATTTATGGCCATAACCGATAATCTGGATTGCGTGCCCGCTCGTCCCGAAGCCGTTTGCCGGCCTTGAACCGTGATATTGGGGAGACACCCAAAGTCGGGTGAGGATCTTCGATGTCTAGTTGCATCGAGAAATGATAACAACGGGTATTGTCCATGCGAGCTTGGCTGGTAGTGTTGATGATGGCATTGGCTTCGTCCTGCGCATCTGCAAACGAAATAAAGCTGGTGTCGGCCGGTAGCCTGAAGGACGCCTTCACGGCGATGTTCGCTGACTTCACCAAGCAATATGGCAGCACCTTCGCGCCTGTCTGGGGTGCATCTGGGCTGTTGCGGGATCGGCTGGAAAAGGGCGAGGCGTTCGACATCTACGCCTCCGCCGCCTTGCCGCATGCGCAAGCGCTGACCGAGGCCGGCATTTCCGGTCCCAGCGTGCTGTTCACGCGCAACGCTTTGTGCGTCGTGACCACGGCGACCAGCGCGCTCGAGACCGGCAATATGATCGACACCCTGCTCAAGCCGGACACAAAAATTGGCACCTCGACCCCCGGCGCTGATCCGGCCGGCGATTACACCTGGGCGATCTTTCATCGGGTCGAGACTGAGCGGCCCGGCGCCTTCAAGACCCTGTCGGAGAAAGCCCAGCAACTGGTCGGCGGTCCCGCGGCCAAGCCGGCCGTCAACGGACGCTCGCCGCTGCTCGTCGCGCTCGATGAGCATCAGATCGATCTGTTCATCTATTATTGCTCGGGCGCCCGCGAGATCGTGAAGGCGTCGCCGAAATACAAATCGGTCGAGCTGCCGCCGGAGCTCTCGGTCGGGCCCGAATATGGATTGACCGTCTCGCGCAAGGCCCAACCGGCCGCGGCCGACTTCGCGATGTATCTGTTGTCGCCGAAGGGACAGGCAACCCTGAAGGCTTACGGCTTCCTTCCGGTGGCGCTGCCGGCTGCGCCGTAGCGCCCCTCACCCGATTTGCTGCGCAAATCGACCTCTCCCCGGCGGGGAGAGGTGGTCGAAACGTCTTGCGCCGCCGACTCAATCAAAAGCCATCCCGTTCTAGCTTGGCTATTGCCCCGGGATCTTGCCGACGTTGATCTCGATCGCCGAATAATAGGCCGCGAGATTCTCGATGTCGGTGTCCGACAGCGATGAGGCAACCACCGTCATCGCGTCGTTCTTGCGCACACCGCTTTTGAACTCCTGCAATTGCGCAACGAGGTACGGCTCCGTCTGGCCGGCGATGTTCGGCGCGTCCGGGACCTTCGACAGTCCGTCGAGGCCGTGGCAGGCCTGGCACATCAGCGCCTTGGCGCGGCCGGCCAGGATGTCGCCGGCGCGACACGGGCCGGCCCCTACGGAAAGAAAGCCAATCGATGCAATCAGCACGAGCAGCGTTGGGCGATTAGAAACCAAGGGACCTCACAACGTCTAACTTGAAACGCATGATGGCCCCCGCATCGGGGGCCATCCGTCGCGATCGGCCGCTACTTGCCGTCATAGGTGATGCGATAGAGCGCACCGACCAGATCGTCCGACACCAACAGCGAGCCGTCCGGCAGCTGCGCCACATCGACGGGCCGGCCGAGGTAATAGCCGTTGTCGTTCCAGCCCTCGGCGAACGGCTCGGATTTGCCGGCGACGTGGCCGTCTTCCTTGAGGAACGTCACCATCAGCCGGGCGCCGACCGGTTGGGTCCGATTCCAGGAGCCGTGCTGGGTCGAGAAGATGGCGCCCTGGTATTTCTTCGGAAACATGCTGCCGGTGTAGAAGATCAAGCCGAGGTCGGCGGCGTGGGCGGCCTGTTCGACTTCAGGGAACACCACATTGGCGGGTGGCGTATCATTCTTGTACTCCGTGGTGCGGGTTTTTCCGCCGCCATACCATGGGAAGCCGAAATCCTGCCCCGCACTGGAGATGCGGTTCAGTTCGCCCGGTGGCTGTTCGTCGCCCATGCCGTCAACCTGATTGTCGTTGGTCCAGAGCGATTTGTCCTTCGGATGGAAGTCCATGCCGACCGGATTGCGCAGGCCGACGGCGTAGACCTCGCGGTTCTTGCCGTCACGGTCCATGCGGATGATCCCGCCGATACCGACCTTGCGATAGAGGTCAAATTTCTCCTTGGCCGGCACGTTGTAGGGCTGCCCGAGCTGGATATAGAGCTTGTTGTCGGGCCCGACCCGGCAGACCCGCGCGGTATGGTTGAAGCTTTCCTCGGCTTTCGGAATCAACTCGTTTTCGGGCACCACCGCGCCGGCGACGACGTCCGGGCCTTCATAGAAGAACTCGGCCGCCGCATATTCCAGCACGCGATTTTGCTCGGCGATGTACAGGAAGCCGTCCTTCGAGAAGCAGACGCCGTTCGGTACCTTCTTCGGCAAAGTCGGGGCGAACTCCTTGACTTCGTCGCCGACGCCGCCGCGCGCGCGGTCCGTCACCACCCAGACCTTCGACTTGCGGGTGCCGACAAACGTCGCCACGCCTTGCGGGCCGACGGCGATATGGCGGGCGTCGGGCACCAGCGCATAGAGCGAAATATGGAAGCCCGGCGGCAGCTTGATCTTGGCGAGGTTCTGCTTGACCTGCTCGGCCTTCGGGCCGGCCTGTGGAACTGTGGGCCAATCGGCCGTACTGCCGGTCGGACGCATCGCACCCAATGTTTCGAGCGCGCTGTTGGGCGCCGTCTGCGCCGGTTGTGCGACAGCCGGCCACGCCGCCAGCGTCAACATAGCCACCGTCGCTTGCAAATGAAGCTTCATGGTTGCCTCCCTCGGATGCCCCGATTCTAACAGGCGACCACCCGCTGTCGGGGAATGCCGACATTGATGCGCCGGTTCGGAGCATTGTCAAATGACGGCGACAGCGACACCGCGGCGCATGCGTAGCCGCACCGCGGCGTGATCGGGGCGGGGGAGGCCGAGGTCCGCTACTTTTGCTTCACAAACGCCGCGAAGGCGTCGGCATAGTCCGGATGCCATCGCGAGAGCGCGGGCCGGTTCTCGATGATGTCACCCGCTGCCCAAAGGATGCGCCGTTCGTCGAGGCTCCGCGGCACGTCATTGTCCGGACACAGGATGTAGAAGTCGCCGGCGTCGATGCGCTCGATCATGAAGTCGACGGTCTGCTCCGGCGTCCATGCACCCGCCGGCTTCTCGGCACGGCCGCGCGCCGTGAGCCCGGTGAAGACGTGACCCGGGATCATCAGATGCGCGCTGATCTTGTTGCCCTCGGTGTTTCGCAACTCATGTTGCAGGGCTTCGGTGAGCGCTTTCACGCCGGCCTTGGAGACATTGTAGGCCGGGTTGCCGGGAGGCGTCGTGATGCCCTGCTTGGAGCCGGTATTGATGATGAGCCCGGGCCGTCCGCGTTCGATCATATGGGGCGCGAAGATCTGCGTGCCGTGAATCACGCCCCACAGATTGACCGCGAGGATGCGCTGCCAGGCCTCCAGCGGGCCGAAACTGTTGCTGTCCGGTCCGATCCCCGCATTGTTCATCAGGATGTCGGTCTTGCCAAACCGCTTCCGCACGGCCGCCTCGAGTCCCGCCACGTCGTCGTATCGGCTGACATCGACGGTGGCCGTCATGACGCTGTCGGCGCCGTCCAACGCGACAGATGACAGTTTTGTTGCGGCGTCCTTGAGCCGGTCGGCGCCGAGATCGGCGATACAGATGTTCATGCCCAGCCGCGCGAACCGCATCGCCGCGGCAAACCCAATTCCGGACGCCCCGCCTGTGATGACCGCGACGTGGTTGGGGGACATGGCTGAATGGGGCATCTGGTTCTCCGAACGTGAAAAGAAAAAAGGACATCGCCGATCGCCCGGCGCAGTCGGGTGATCGGTGCTCGCATGATATTTTCCACAGCCCCAAGGCAAAGGAAAGGCAAAGCGAAGGCGAGGCGCAGCGCCGACCCTGCACGAAACGGCATGGGAGGTCCTCGCTCGATACTCGTGTCGAGCGCAGTCACGCTTTACGGTGTGGGTCACGCGTTGTAGGATTTGAGATATAACGATCTGAAAGCCGATCGATATCCAGGGAGAGTTCTTATATGGCTGTGACGCAGGCAATTCCGATGACACGCCATCCCTATGCGGATGGTTCCTACAAGAAAATGCTGATCGACGGCAAATGGGTCGACGCCGCTTCCGGCAAGAAATTCGAGACATTCAATCCCGCCACCGGTGAACTGCTCGCGACTGTCGCCGAGGGCGATGCGGAGGATATCAATCGCGCGGTGACTGCTGCTCGCCGGGCCTTCGAAGGACCATGGAGCAAGGTCAAGCCGTTCGAACGGCAGGCGCTATTGCTCAAGCTCGCCGATCTCGTCGAGAAGAACTTCGAGGAGCTTTCGCAACTCGACACGCTCAACATGGGCGCGCCGATCAGCCGCACCCGCGGCAACAAGCTGCGCGTGCTCGGCATGCTCCGCTATTACGCGGGACAGGCGACGTCGCTGCATGGCGAGACCATCGAGAACTCGCTACCCGGCGAAATCTTCTCTTACACGCTGAAGGAGCCCGTCGGGGTCGTCGGCGCGATCATTCCCTGGAATGGCCCGCTCGGCGCCAGCGTCTGGAAAATCGGCCCTGCGATCGCGACCGGCTGCACGGTGATCCTGAAGCCGGCCGAGGAAGCGCCGCTGACCTCGCTGCGGCTGGCGGAGCTGTGCATGGAAGCCGGTATTCCGCCCGGCGTCGTCAATGTGGTGCCGGGATATGGCGAGACCGCGGGCGCGGCGCTGGCTTCGCATTCCGGGGTCGACAAGGTCGCGTTCACCGGCTCGCATGTCACCGGGCAGTCGATCATCCGGGCGTCCGCCGGCAATCTCAAGCGCGTGTCGCTCGAGCTCGGCGGCAAATCGCCCGACATCGTGTTCGCCGATGCCGATCTCGATGCGGCGGTGCCGGGCGCGGCGATGGCGGTGTTCGCCAATTCCGGCCAGATCTGCAGCGCGGGTACGCGGCTGTTCGTCGAACACAAGATATATGACGAGTTCGTCGGCCGCGTCGCCGAATTCGGCAAGAAATTGCAGGTCGGCAACGGCCTCGATCCCAACACGCAAATTGGACCGCTGGTGTCGCAACAGCAGTTGGAGCGGGTGTCGGAATATCTTGCCATTGGCCAGAAGGAAGGCGCCAAGGCGCTGGCCGGGGGCGCGCGGCTTACCGAGGGGGCACTCTCGAAAGGTTACTTCGTGCCGCCGACCGTGTTTGCCAACGTTCAGGACAGCATGCGGATCGCGCAGGAGGAGATCTTCGGGCCGGTGATTTCCGCGATCTCGTTCAAGGACAGCGACGAGCTGATCGCGCGCGCCAATGCCACCACCTTCGGCCTCGGCAGCGGCGTCTGGACCACCAATGTCAGCAAGGCCCATCAGGTCGCGAAGGCGCTCCGTGCCGGCTCGGTCTGGGTCAATTGCTATCAGGCGATGGACCCGGCGGTGCCGTTCGGCGGCTACAAGATGAGCGGCTATGGCCGCGAGTCCGGCAAGCAGCACCTGGAAGAATATCTCAACGTCAAGGCGGTCTGGATCAAGACGGCCTGAGCTTCCTTCACCTCTCCCCGTGTGCTGGGAGAGGGAGAAACGGGGGACAATGATTAAATGAAATGAGACGGTATTTTGCAGCCGTCATTCCGGGATGGTCCGAAGGACCAGACCCGGAATCTCGAGATTCCGGGTTCGATGCTTCGCATCGCCCCGGAATGACGGAGCCGAAATCGCCCCACCGTCTTCTCAGTTACCTACCCGCACTCTTCTTCGCGCGCCCGATATCGGTGCGCAACGCCGCCAACTCCTTGCGGACGGCATGGGCCACGTCGCGTTCGATCTTGCGATAGCGCGCGACCAGCGAGATGCCGAACGGCGTCAGGACCGCGCCGCCGCCGTTCTTGCCGCCGGTTTGCCGCTCGACCGCGGGCTGCCGGCAGATCCGGTTGACTTCGTCGACCAAGTCCCACGCCCGCTTGTAGGACATATCCATCGCGCGCCCGGCGGCCGAAATCGAGCCACAGGTCTGGATGTTTTCCAGCAACTGGATCTTGCCCGGCCCAATGCGGTCTTCCGCATCGAGGTCGATGCGCACACTCAAGGACGGAAGCGCCGTCGCGCCGGATTTTGACATCGTAGATTGCTCGCTCGCGCCTCAAGGCGTCAGACCGCCATTATAGCGCTTTCGAACGCAGCAGGCACCGGTCGGCATCAGGAAAACGCGTGACAACAACGCGCGCTTCAGCCTTTTGCTGATGGTGCGGACCCGTTACAATATCAGGTGAGCAATAAACATAATCGTTTCGGGGCAGGCATGAATCATCCTTCGTTGTTTTCATCACTACAGCTCGGACCCTATCGTCTCGGACATCGCGTGGTGATGGCACCGTTGACGCGGATGCGCGCGGAAAAGCCGTCGCTGGCGCCGCGGCCGCTGAATGTCGAATATTATCGCCAGCGCACCACGCCGGGTGGCCTGATCATCGCCGAGGCGTCTCCGGTGATGGCGACCGGTTTCGGAAGCCCTGGCGTGCCCGGCATCTATTCGGAGCGGCAGATCGCCGGCTGGCGCGAGGTCGTCGATGCCGTCCACGCCGCCGGCGGAATTATCTTTCTCCAGCTCTGGCATGTCGGACGGGTCTCGCATTCCTCGTTCCAGCCCGGCGGCGTGTTGCCGGTCGCGCCCTCGGCGGTAGCGATTTCCCCGGATCTGAAAACAGGAACGGCCGACGGAAAATCGGTGCCGTACGAGACCCCGCGTGCGCTGGAGACCAGCGAGATCCCCGGTATCATCGAAGCCTATCGGCAGGGTGCAAAGAACGCGCTCGAGGCCGGCTTCGACGGCGTCGAAATCCACGGCGCCAACGGCTATCTGATCGAGCAATTCCTGCAGACGCGCAGCAACCTGCGCACCGACCAATATGGCGGCTCGATCGAAAACCGTGCCCGGTTTCTGATGGAAGTCACCCGCGCCGTGATCGATGTCTGGGGCGCCGATCGCGTCGGCGTGCGGCTGACGCCCTACGGCATCGCCAATGGCAGCGGCGAGGCCGACCCGATGCCGCTCTACACCCATGTCGTCGAGTCGCTCGATCCGCTCGGCCTCGCCTATCTGCATTTCATCGAGCCGCGTTCAAGCGGGGCCGGGCGTGCCGAGGTCAATCATCAGAACGTGCCGTCGGCGATGGTTCTGTTCCGGCCGCTCTGGCGCGGCACCCTGATCACGGCCGGCGGCTTTACCGGAGAGGCCGCCGAAGCGGCGATTGCGGCCGGCCATGCCGACGCCATTGCGTTCGGCCGCACCTTCATTTCCAACCCCGATCTGCCGCGCCGGTTGCAACGCGGGTTTCCGCTGACGCCCTATAACCGCGCGACGTTCTACGGCGGCGAGGCGGCGGGTTATACCGATTACCCCGAGCATAGCGAGTTGGAGCGGGCTTGAAGCCCGTAATCGCGTCATTCCGGGGCGATGCGAAGCCGGAATCGAACTCCCGGAAGTTCTCAGATTCCGGGTTCGCGCTACCGCGCGCCCCGGAATGACGGCTAGATTGGATGCTTCGTTGTTTTCACAATGGACACCGAAGAGAACCTCCCATGGCACAACCAGCAAATCCGATCGGAGGCATTTCCAACGGCCAATGCCTGTGCGGCAAGGTCGGCTTCGAGATCGATACGCCCGCGCGCTGGGCGTTCCACGATCATTCGGCCGCCAGCCGTCGCGCACATGGCGCGGCCTATGCGACCTATGTCGGCAGCTGGCGCAAGCGCTTCCGCATCACCAAGGGCAAGACCGCGATCACCCGTTACGAGGACAAGGCCGCCAAGATCGCGCGCAGCTTCTGCGCGCATTGCGGCACGCCCTTGTTCTACGAACGCGCGCGCTCGCCGCACATGGTCAACATTCCGCGCGCGCTGTTCGCAGGCCGCACCGGCCGGCAGCCGCTCTATCATCTCGCCATCGAGGAGCGGCAGGAATGGGCCTATGCCGGCGAGCCGCTGGTGCCGCTGAAAGGGTATCCCGGCGTGGTCTGGCAGCGCTCGAAAAAGAAGAAGAAGCCGGCGGTCGCGGACGATCCGTTCGAGTTCGGCCCCGCCGACCCCTGAGCAGCACCGCAAGCGGGGCAGTGCGCTCGCCTTCGCGCAGGGCAGCCATGATCCTCCTCCATTGATCTTCCCCCGCGGGATCGGCCATGTTGTCGGCGATCCCGGCGCTAACGGCTGCGGGCAGCAGGAGCTTTTTCATGAATTGCATCACCGGGCGCTCGGCCTTCCTCGCATTGTTGAAGGACGAGGGCATCACGCATCTGTTCGGCAATCCCGGCACCACCGAACTGCCGATCATGCACGCGCTGAAGGATCATCCCGACCTCACCTATGTGATGGCGATGCAGGAGAGTTCTGGTGGTCGCCATCGCCGACGGTTACAGCCGCGCCTCGGGCCGTCTCGTCGCCTGCAATGTCCATGTTGCGCCCGGGCTCGGCAATGCGATGGGCTCGCTGTTCAACGCGAAGTTCACGGGCACGCCGATGATCCTGACCGCCGGCCAGCAGGAGCAGGGCCACGGCCTGATGGAGCCGGTGCTGTTCGGGCCGCTGGTGCAGATGGCGGAGCCGCTGGTGAAATGGGCGGTCGAGGTCACGCGGCTGGAGGATCTGCCGCGCATCGTGCGCCGCGCCGCCAAGATCGCGACCACGCCGCCGACCGGCCCGGTGTTCATCTCGCTGCCCGGCGATATCCTCAATGCCGAAGCCGGTATCGAACTCGGCCGCTCGACCCGCGTCGATGCACGCGTGCGGCCTTCCGATGAGGCCGTGCAGGCGCTGGCGCAGCGCATTCTCAAAGCGCAAAATCCGGTCATTATCACCGGCGACGAGATCGTCAAGAGCGACGCGCTGCAGGAAGCGGCTTCGTTCGCAGCAACGTTAGGGGCTCCCGCCTATCAATGCTCGACGCCCTACGGCTCGCACTTCCTGTCGGAAAGCCCCTGTTTCATGGGGGCGCTGTCCCGCCTTCAGAAACAGGTTCGCGAGGTGCTGTCGCCTTACGACCTGATGATCGTGCTTGGCGCCGATCCCTTGCGCATGTCGGTGTATAGCGAGGTCGATCCCTTGCCCCAGGGGCTTTCGATCGTTCAGGTCGGCCTGGTCGATTGGGACCTCGGCAAGAATTACGGCGCCGAAATCGCGCTGAAGGCCGATGTCAAGGAGACCCTGCGTGCGCTTATTCCGGTACTAAAAGCCGCGGGCGGCGCGGCGCTCGAGACTCGGGCGAAGCAAGGCATCGCCGCGCTGGCGCCGAAGAACTGGACTGCAAAGCGCAAGTCGCTGGTCGAGGAAATCTCAAAGGCCCGGGATCGCTCGCCGATCGATCCGGACTGGCTCGCCTTGCAGGTGGTCGAGGCGATGCCGGCCAACGCTATTCTCGTCGATGAAGGGCTGACCTCGTCGCGGCAGGTGACCGCGTTGCGCCCGCACCGCGACCGCTACGGCTATCACGCGCTGGCGTCGGGCGGCATCGGCTGGGGCCTGCCGGCCTCGGTCGGCGTCAGCATCGCCAACCCCGACCGGCCGGTGGTGTGTTTCTCCGGTGACGGCAGCGCGATGTATTCGATCCAGGCGCTGTGGACCGCAGCGCATCACAAGCTGCCGCTGACGGTCGTTATCGTCAACAATGGCGGCTACCGCATCATCAAGCAGCGGCTGCTGGCGTTCCACGGCGACGATCATTACGTCGGCATGGATTTCGTCGATCCGCCGGTGGATTTCGCCGGACTGGCCAAATCCTTCGGGCTGGAATCGATCAGGATCACCGATCCCAAGGAGCTTAAATCCACGCTGTCGTCGGCATTCAGCCGCCCCGGCGCGAAGCTGATCGAAGTGGTGGTGAATAATTCGGTGAATTGAAGACAAGTGTCATTCCGGGGCGATGCGAAGCATCGAACTACGATGTGCACTTGCACATCGGAGAATCTCGAGATTCCGGGTCTGGCGCTAACGCGCCATCCCGGAATGACCAACTTAACTACTTCGCCCCCGCCGTTGGCCGATACGCCGTCGCCGGATGCGGCGCCGTCAGCCGCGCACGGCCGTCGCCGAACAGTTTTTCGCGCAACGTTCCTGTACGGTAGGCGCTCTTGTAGCGCCCGCGCCGGACCAGTTCCGGCACCAGCATCTCCGTGATGTCCTCGAAATCCCCCGGCGAGACCGCAAACGGCACGTTCAAGCCGTCGACGTCGGTCTGATCGAACCACGCCTCGATATCGTCGGCGACCTTCTCGGGCGTGCCGACCATCACGGGCCCGTTGCCGCCGATCCCGACATGCTCGACGACCTCGCGCACGGTCCAGACCCGATCCGGATCGGCGCGGGTGATGTTGTCCATCGCGGTACGGCCGGCGTCGTTCTGAACGTGGCGCACCTCCTGGTCGAGGTCATAGGTGGAAAAATCGACGCCGGTCCATCCCGACATCAAGGCGAGCGCGCCCTCGGGACTGATATGGCTGCGATACTCGGCGTATTTCGCCTTAGCCTCAGTCTCGGTGCGCCCGAGTATGATGGTCATCATGCTGAACATCAGGATTTCAGCAGGGTTGCGGCCGAGTTCTGCGGCAAGGTTGCGTATGCCGGCGACGCGCGGCGCGATGACCTTGGCCGATGGCCCCGACATGAACACGCATTCGGCATGCTGTGCGGCGAACTGCCGCCCGCGCGGCGAGGTGCCGGCCTGATAAAGCACCGGCGTGCGCTGCGGCGACGGCTCGCTCAGATGAATGGCGTCGAGCCGATAGTTCTTCCCCTCGTGCTTGACGCGATGCACTTTTGCCGGATCGACAAAAATCCCGCGCGTGCGGTCGCGCAGCGCGGCGTCGTCTTCCCAGCTTCCTTCCCAGAGCTTGTAGACCACCTCCATATATTCGTCGGCGACCTCGTAGCGGTCGTCATGCGCGGTCTGCTTCTGCTTGCCGGCGCCACGGGCGGCGCTGTCGAGATAGCCGGTCACCACGTTCCAGCCGATCCGGCCTTCGGTCAGATGGTCGAGCGTCGACATCCGCCGCGCGAACGGGTAGGGCGGCTCATAGGACAAGTTGCTGGTGACGCCGAAGCCGAGATTTTTGGTGACCGCCGCCATCGCGGGGATCAGCAGCAGCGGTTCATTGGCTGGCGTCTGCATGGCATTTCGTAACGCGGCATCCGGGCTGCCGCCGAACACGTCATAGACCCCGAGCACATCGGCGAGAAAAAGCCCGTCAAACCGTCCGCGCTCCAGCGTCTTGGCAAGGTCGATCCAATACGGCAGCCGGTGATAGTCTTTGGTGCGGTCGCGCGGATGGGTCCACAGCCCCGGCGATTGATGCGCCACGCAGTTCATCGCGAAGGCGTTCAGCCGGATTTCTTTCTTCATGATCGCAAGGTCCTCAAAACGTAGGATGGTGGTCTTCCTTGAAAACAATGGGCAAGGAAAGCCAGTAAATTGCCCGTGTCGGAGGCGGCCGGGGAATGATGCGCACTTCCAAATTCACCGATCGTGCCTTAACGATGGACCAGTGTTGATGCGACGCCATGGCGTCGCCCCGACAGGAGAGCTCGCTTGGACCGGATCGCCTACGTCAATGGATCGTTCATGCCGCTTGCCGAGGCCAAGGTCTCGGTGCTCGATCGCGGCTTCCTGTTCGCGGACGGCATCTACGAGGTCGCAGCGGTGCTGGACGGCAAGCTGGTCGACAACGCCTCGCATCTGGCGCGGCTGGAGCGATCGGTCGGCGAGATCGCGCTGGCTCTGCCGGAAACGCTGGATCGAATTCAGGAGATTCAGAAAGAGCTGGTCGCACGCAATAGTCTCGTCAACGGCATGGTCTATCTGCAGGTGACGCGCGGTGCCGACAGCGGGCGGGACTTTGCTTTCCCCAGGGACGACGTCAAGCCGACACTGATCATGTTCACCACGGTCAAGGACATCGTCAACGCGCCGTCGGCCAAGACCGGCATTGCGGTGATTTCCGTGCCCGACATCCGTTGGGTCCGCCGTGACATCAAGAGCGTGGCGCTGTTGGCGCAGGTGCTGGCCAAGCAGGCCGCGGCGGCTGTGGGCGCCGGCGAGGCCTGGATGATCGAGGACGGCGTGGTGACCGAAGGCGGGTCGTCGTCGGCCTTCATTCTGACCAAGGACGATGTGCTGGTGACGCGGCAGAACGGCAACGAAATCCTGCCCGGCTGTACCCGCAAGGCGGTGGTGGCGCTCGCCGAAGAGCGGCAGCTCCGCGTCGAGGAGCGTCCGTTTTCGATTGCGGAGGCGCTTGTGGCGAAAGAAGCCTTTACCACCAGCGCGACCTTGTTCGTGCAGCCGGTGGTAAGCATCGACGGCAAGCCGATCGGCAACGGCAAGCCGGGACCGATGACGGAGCGGTTGCGCGAGATCTACGTCGATTTCGCGCGCGCCACCGCGACCTGATCCGTTGGCGGCGCGGCCGGATCAGGCTGCGCTGACTCTGACCTTTACCTGCGGCACCGCGCGAAAACTGATTGCGAGCCGGTTCCAGGCATTGATGGTCGCGATCAGCATGGTCAGATTGACGGTCTCCGCTTCCGAGAAATGTTTGCGCACGTCCTCATAGAGGTCGTCGGGGGCGTGGGTTTCGGAGATCAGCGTCAGCGCCTCGGTCCAGGCCAGGGCGGCGCGCTCGCGGTCGGTATAAACGGGCGATTCCCGCCACGCGTTCAGCAAATACAGCCGCGCTTCGCTCTCGCCGTGCTGGCGGGCGTCCGCGGTATGCATGTTGATGCAGAACGCGCAACCATTGATCTGCGATGCCCGCGTCTTCACCAGTTCGATCAGCGACCGCTCGAGGCCGGAGGTCTGGATCTGCTTTTCAAGGGCGGTGAGCGCGTTGATGGTGTCGGGCGCGGCTTGATAATAGTTCATGCGGGCCTTCATCGCGGTTCTCCCTTCGGTTGCGGTTCGATAAAATATTTTAATGCGCGCCGCCGGCGTCCAGATGGCCAGGCCTTTTGAGCAGCAAGCTAGCCATAAGGGCAACGATCAGCGCGGCCCCCAGGAAATAGAATGTATCACTGAAGGCCAGGATAAAGGCCTGTTTTTGCACGATATGGCCGATCGCGACCACTGCGCGGCGTGATGCCTCGGCGTGATCGACGATGCCATGACTGACGAAATACTGCGTGAGCTGGTCGATCCGGGTGCGGGTGGCCTGTTCGAGCAGCGATACCGACTGCGTCAGCACATTGGAATGATATTGCTCGCGCTTGGTCAGGAAGGTTTGCAGCATGGCGATGCCGACCGCGCCGCCGAGGTTCCGCATCATATTGAAAAGTCCCGACGCCGAGCCGGCATTTTCCGGCTCGATGCCGGCGGTGGCGACCGCCGAGAGCGGCGCGAACGCCAGCGCCTGGCCCGCGGCGCGAACCACATTCGGCCAGAACAGCTGGTCGGAACCGTAATCCGTCGTCATGTAGATGTTCATGAAGTTGCTCGCCGCGAACAGCGCGAAGCCGAAGCCGATCACCAGCCGTGGATCGAAGCGTTTCATCAGCCGCGGCACCAGCGGGATCAGGACGAGTTGCGGCAATCCGGTCCACGCCAGCACCATGCCGATCTGCTCGGCGTTGTAACCCTGGATGCGCGCCAGATACTGCGGCAGGATGAACACCGAGCCGTACAGCGCAACGCCCATCAGGAAGTTCGCGACCACGCTGAAGCCGAAATTGCGGCGGCCCAAAAGCCGCAGGTTCAATAGCGGTTTCTTGCTGGTCAGTTCGACCCACAGGAACAGCGCCAGCGCGACGACGGCGATGATCGAGAGCCGGACGATGAAGGCCGATCCGAACCAGTCGTCCTTGTTGCCTTCCTCGAGCACGGTCTGCAGCGCGCTCAATCCGATTGCCATGGTGATGATGCCCGGCCAATCGCCCTGCCGCAGCAGCGCAAGCTGCATCGGCCTGGCTTCCAGCGAGAGCCACAGCATGCCGATCATCAGCGCGCCCGGCACCACGTTGACATAGAAGATGTACTGCCAGCCCCAGTTCTCGGTGAGATAGCCGCCGATGGTCGGGCCGATGGCGGGCGCAAAGGTTGCGGACACCGCGAACAGCGCCAGTCCGACCGGCTGCTTCGCCTTCGGCAACAGCGTGATGATCAGGGTGAAGGCCATCGGGATCAGCACGCCGCCACTAAAGCCTTGCAGCGCGCGCAGCACGATCATCTGCGACAGATCCTGCGCCAACGCGCAGGCGGCCGAAAATACCAGAAACAGGATCGCGTTGGTGAGCAGGTAGATGCGGATCGAGAACACCTGCGCGAGCCAGCCGCTCAGCGGGATCACGACGATCTCGGCGATCAGGTAAGACGTCGAGATCCAACCGCCGTCGTCAATGCCGGCGCCGATCGCGCCCTGGATGTCGGCGAGCGAGGCATTGACGATCTGGATGTTGAGTATCGCCATGAAGGCGCCGAGCGTTGATCCGAACACCGCGAGCCAGGTTTTCGCGGATACGGTCTCAGACGGCGGCGACGCCGCCTTGTTCGGTGCCGGTATGGCGTCGCTGCGTTCGGTGCCGGAGTCGACCTGGGACAGGAGCGCGGTCATGATTGCCTCCCATCGGTTAGCGCGACGGCATCGGGGAGGAAGGCAGCAGTGCCAGCCGCTCCTTGGTGTCCCGCTCGGCGACCGCTTCAGTCTTGGTGTCGACGGTCGGCAGCGCCGACATGCCCGGGCGCAGCAGGCCGCTCAGGCTGTTGTCGTCGAGCACGATCTTGACGGGGACACGCTGCACGATCTTGGTGAAGTTGCCCGTCGCGTTATCGGGCGGCAGCAGGGCGAATTCGAGTCCGCTTGCCGGGGACAGGCTGTCGACATGGCCCTTCAGCCTGGTGCGGCGGAAACTATCGATCCGGATTTCAACGGGCTGGCCGTTGCGCACATGCGTGAGTTGGGTTTCCTTGAAATTCGCCACCACATAGACCGCATCGAGCGGAACGACCGCCATCAATTGCGTGCCGGCCTGCACGAATTGACCCACCCGGAGCGAACGTGCGCCGACGGTGCCGTCGACCGGCGCGGTGATCTCGGTGTAGGACAGGTTCAGCGTCATCTGCTGTTCGACGGCGCGGGCGTGATCCAGTTGCGCAATCGCCTTGGCGCGTTCGGTGGTCAGCACGTCGACTTTCTTCCGAGCGGCGACCAGTCCGGATCTGCCGTGCTGCAACTGCGCAATCTTCTCGCGCAGCGCCGCGTCGGTCTGCTGCGCGCGCTGCACCGTGCCGGAGCCCGACTTCATCAATCCGTCGTAGCGGGCTTGTTCTTGCTCTGCGAATTGCAGATTGGCCTCGGCGGCGGCTACATCGGCGGTGCCCTGTTCGATCAACGGTTGCTGCAGGGCGATCTGCGCATCGAGGTTGGCTACCGCAGCCTCCGACCCCGCGACGTCGGCATGGGCCTGCTTTAGGGCCGTCCTGAAATCGCGGTCGTCGATACGTGCCAGCAATTCCCCGGCCTTGACCGGCTGGTTGTCGCCGACCAGCACCGCAGCGAGATAGCCGGAGACCTTGGGCGCGACGATTGTGGAGTCGGCTTTGACATAGGCGTCGTCGGTCGATTCGAGGTATCGCCCGGTGGTCAGGTAGCCGTAGCCGAAGTCGGCAGCACCGGCAATTCCAATCACGAGGGCCAATGCGAGGCCGGTTCGCTTGATCGCCTGCCGGGACGGACGAAAGTCGGTTTTTGTATTTGATTCAGCAACATAAGTAAGGTCCGCCATGACATCCTCATTG
>CAWCXD010000006.1:0-95181 GCA_963799475.1 uncultured Alphaproteobacteria bacterium
TGGGTACTGCAGGTCGTTGGTTCGAATCCAGCTGCCCCGACCAGTTACTCGATTGATTTTACAGAATTTTTGAATTTCACGTTCACGGCCGTTGCGCGTGGCCCGCCAGTCGTCGACGGCCGCCAAGCGGCGAGAGAGGCACGTCGCTGGTAATATTCGCTCGGATCTATCAACAGCCACGCTGTTTGTCGGACTTCGCGCCGAACATGGGACAGCTGTGAGGCGATCCAGAGATAATAGCTGCCTTTCGGCCGTTGCGATTTGACCACCGGATCGTAAGGCTCACGCCAGCGCGCGATATCTCGGGACCTTCCGTGCGGGCGCCAAGACGAAGAGCAGCTGCGCGCTGTCGGGCAATGCACGCATTTGCTGCGGGAATAGCGGAGATGTTTTTCACACGGAAAAAATCATCTTCACGGCGCACGCGATAGGTGGATGTCCGGGCAAAGCTTGATCACGGCTGTATGTTGGAGCGCGCGCCGCGTGACGAATGGTTCTCATCGAGCTCTTTTCACGCACGCTTGCCCACTTCTGTGGTGCCCGAAGCGGTCAGTGCGCAAGTGCGCCTTGGCGTCGGGCATGGCCCGCGGCGCAGAAAAGGGATATTCTTTCCCAATCGCACGACACGGATTTCAAACCCCGACCGGGGCACCGGTGAAATGAGGGTAGCGATCGTGACAGATTTGGTTCCGGGCGCGCGTCGTCGAACATCCCCCATTTCGGCCGCTTATTTTGCCCAAGGCTGCATCGCAGCACTCGGTTTACTGCTTCCTGGCTCAGTTGCGTTGGCTGCGGAGAAGCCGCCCTTAAACGCCGATGCCGTTACGTCCCTCGTAACCCAGTCGCGGATATCGGCAACCATCGAGTTCGGCTTGCCGGCGCTGGCAGCCGCGATCGAGCGCGACATTCCGCGGCGGCTTGCGACCATCGACGAACGGATCAACTGCGTGCATCGGCGCGTTTTGGTTTTCCGGGTCAATGCCAATTGCGATATTTCGGGTTATGTCGAGCGGGCAGGTCCGGTTTCGCTTTATGGGCGCGGTGACCGGGTCATCGGCGCCGTCCCGATCTATGGCACGGTGTCCGGCCAGGGCGCCAATCGATTAACCGCCCGCATCCACGGCGACACCGAAGCCCGCGCCACCGTTGAGGCCGAGGCTCATCCACAATTGCGCCGCGACTGGTCGCTCGACCTGAATTTCAGTGATGGCTTTCACTGGACCGAACCGCCTTACCTCCATGTCCTCGGACGGGACATCGCGCTGGCGCAATATGTCGAGCCGCGCATTCGAACCCAGATGACGCGGATCAGGTCGCGCGCGGAGGCCGCGGCGCGTCGCCTTGATCTGCGCGGGAAAGCGGCGGCGGCCTGGCAGCAGTCGTTCGAGCCGATCAAGCTCACCGATACGCCACCGATCTGGCTGCAGTGGACACCGCAAAGCGCCGCGTTCGCGGGCGTCCGTGCGAATGCAAGGGTTCTGTCAGGGGCGCTCGAATTTTCCGGGTCAGCCCAGACCCTCGTCGGTCAGTCGCCCCCGGCGGTGAAACCAACCGCGCTGCCGCCGCTTGGGACGGACGTCACCGCGCCCGGCACATTCGACGTTATTTTACCGGTCCGCATCGGCTACGATGCGCTGCGCGACAAGATCATGCAGGTGATCGACGCGGCGCCGAAAGGCGACAAGGCCATTCGTGAAGTGCAGATTTATCCTTCTTCGGGAAAGCTCGTGGTCGGATTGCGGGTCGCGAAATCCACCGATACCGATCCAGCCGTCGGCGAATGGGTCTACCTGATGGCAACGCCGGCGGTCGATAATGACAACCAAACCGTTGCGCTGTCGGATCTCACTGCCGATACGGTCGTAAACGACATCGGCGCGCTGCTTGGTGACAATCAGCTTCTCGCGCAGTTGCGTGAAGAGGCAAGTGCCAGCTATGCGGCGGCCTACCAGAATTTGTTGGACGCCGCGAACCAGCGGCTGACGCGACCCTTGAAGGACGGCTTTCGCATGCAAGGACAGCTGACTTCGGCGAAACTCGATAAGGTTCTGCTGCTGCCGGACGGGTTGAGCCTTGCGCTTCGCGCCAGCGGCGAACTGAAGATACTGTACGGCTTTTGACGTTTTGGGGCACCGCGAGTTTTCTTCGCGGTCGGATTTGAACGCGTGTCCCCGTGTGGGGTGCTTTTAGTTTAATTGTCGGACAAACGTGCAGGCGTGAAGTCAAACTGATCAATAATTTCGCAGCAAAGTTCAGTCGTTGCCGTGACGAAACAGCGCAATTCGGAGGACGCACATTGCTGCTGATTTAACTTACGCTCGGCTCGCGAATACCAGCGTCAAATCGTGAAAGGGAAGTAAGGCTGACCTATTGTGCCCGCTCAACGTGAAGGTGAAACTGATTGCGGAAATCAAGGCGGACGATGAAACCAATAAATCGTCAATTCATCGAGGATGATATATTGAGTTGATGATGTGTGTGATGATCATCGGCCCGATCGCGATGGTTGCGGCCGGATCGCTCGGCATCTGCTGTTACCGCCGAACCCAGAGGTTCTGAGACCTCTGTCCGTAGTGGTTGGAATGGATTGCGATTGCGATTGGAAAGCCATGACAACGTTTGTGCGGGCGGACAAAGGGCAGGGAGATCGAGACTTAGCTGACGATCGCATCCGTGGCATGGTCTGGATACCCGGCGGCACATTCCGCATGGGTTCGGACGCGCATTACCCGGAGGAGGCGCCCAGCCATCGAGTCGCAGTTGATAGCTTCTGGATCGACCGCACGCCGGTCACGAACCGGCAGTTCAAGCAATTCGTCAAAGCGACCGGACACGTTACAACTGCAGAGATTGTGCCGGATCCGAAAGACTATCCCGGCGCGCTGCCGCATATGCTCTATGCGGGCTCTCTGACATTTGTGCCGACCCAAAACGTCGTTGATTTGCGTGATTGGAGCCAGTGGTGGACCTTCATGAAGGGGGCCGACTGGCGCCACCCTTATGGGCCTAAAAGCAACATCAACGTGCTCGACAATCATCCCGTCGTGCATGTCTCGTTTTCCGATGCGTACGCCTATGCCCAGTGGGCCGGCAAGGAGGTGCCGACGGAAGCGGAATGGGAGTTCGCCGCGCGTGGCGGACTCGATGGTGCGGAGTTTGCCTGGGGCGAAGAGTTCACTCCCGGCGGCACCCATATGGCCAACACCTGGCAAGGTGAATTCCCGCGGCAGAACCGCAACGAGGACGGCTATGAACGCACTTCACCAGTGACGGCTTTCCCAGCGAACGGCTACGGCCTGCACGACATGATCGGCAATGTCTGGGAGTGGACCAGCGACTGGTACACGACGAGGCACGAGGCCGATGCACCGAAGGCCTGCTGTATCCCACAGAACCCGCGTGGGGGCGTTCTGGAAGCAAGCTACGACCCTTCACAGCCCGCTATCAAAATTCCTCGCAAGGTGCTCAAAGGCGGCTCGCATCTGTGCGCCCCCAATTATTGCCGTCGCTATCGCCCTGCGGCACGTCACGCCGAGCCGATCGATACGTCGACCAGCCATGTCGGATTCCGGTGCGTCGTTCGTGCCGGGGGCCCGCGATGACCGAGATTGGCCCATCGGGGATTGAGCGCGCGATGACGTGGCTTGTGGTCGTGCTGGCGGCCGCTCTGCTCGCTCTCGGCATCTACTGGTACGGCTGGTCGGTGGAAGTCCGTCGCCGCTTCTGGGGAGACATCCTGGACCGGGTCCACGGCCCGATGACGTTCCGTTTTTATTTGCAGCCGGCAATGGCCTTGCTTGCTGCCCTTCCTGATGGCGTCAGGGATGCCCGCGTGGGACACCATTCATTTTTCTGGTCGGCGCTGTGGAGCCCAAATGCCCCGACAGGTCGGCTGCGCGAAGGACTGACCTCTACGGCGAGGGTGGTGTTGCTCGGCCTCAGCATGGATGTAATCTATCAGTTCAAGGTTTTTGACCAGTTCTATCCCGGTGAAGCGTTGATGATGGCTATCCTGCTTGCCGTCATTCCTTATTTTATCTTCCGGCTGATAATTGAGCGGGTGGTCAGATGGTGGACCACCGGGGGGACGAGCACGCTGGCGTAACGTGTAGCGGCATAGTTCGAGGGCGGTCGGTGATGGAAACGATTACTGCCAAGTCCAATTCCGAACAGATCTCGGTTGAGTTGTCGTCGCGCCGCACGGGCATGTCGTTCCAGCGCACGCGGATGAGCGCGGATCGCACGTTGATGTCGGTGATCCGAACGTCGCTATCGTTGATTTCGTTCGGCTTTACCATCTTCCAGGTATTCGAGAAGCTGCGCGATCAGGACGTCCTCACACATGCAGCCTCCGCGCGCAATTTCGGCGTCACCTTGGTTGCGCTCGGGATACTCATGCTGATCGGTGGCATCATCTATCACGTGCAGTTCATGCTGGGCTTGCGCCACGAGCGTCAGGCCATGATGGCCGCGGGGCTTGTTCACGGAGAAAGCAGATTTCCGGCGTCGCTGACGCTGGTGACGGCGGTGATCCTGCTGCTGATCGGCATTTTTGCGATCGTCAGCATGGTGTTCAAGGTTGGTCCATTCGGCTGAGGAGGGCGCATGGCGAAACGCATCACGAAGAAGCGGACAAGCAAGGCAAGTGTGACGAAGAAGACGGAAGCCGGAAAGAAGAGGCCATCCAGATCAAAGGTGGCCACGAGAACAGCTAACTCGAAAAATGGGAGTAAGCGTATGGCTAAAACCAGCAAGCCCAACATCCTCGTCATTTGGGGCGATGATATCGGCCAATCGAATTTGAGCTGCTACACACACGGACTGATGGGCTACCGCACGCCCAATATCGACCGCATAGCCAAGGAAGGAATGCTGTTCACCGATAGCTACGGCGAGCAATCCTGCACGGCCGGCCGTTCGTCCTTCATTACCGGGCAGAGCGTGTTCCGCACCGGCCTGTCCAAGGTGGGCATTCCCGCCGCTCCGGTCGGGATGAGCGAAAAGCTTCTCACAATCGCCGGAGCGCTCAAGAACCAGGGCTATGCGACAGGACAATTCGGCAAGAACCACCTCGGCGATCTCAACCACATGCTGCCGACCAATCACGGATTCGATGAGTTCTTCGGCAATCTCTACCACCTGAATGCCGAAGAGGAGCCGGAGATGTACGATTATCCGCCGGAGAAGGACTTCCCGAACTTCCGGAAGACTTTTGGTCCGCGTGGCGTCATCCATTCGTATGCGACCGACAAGGACGATCCAACCGACATGCCGCGCTGGGGCAAGGTCGGAAAGCAGAAGATAGAGGATACCGGACCGCTGACGAAAAAACGGATGGAAACCTGCGATGACGAGTTTGTTGCCGCGGCTTCAGACTTCATCAAGCGCCAGAACAAGGACGGAAAACCGTTCTTCGTGTGGCTGAACTTCACGCACATGCACCTGTTCACGCACACGAAGCCAGAGAGCAAAGGTCAAGCCGGACGCTGGCAATCGCCCTATCACGACACCATGATCGACCACGACAAGAATGTCGGTCAGGTGCTGGATCTGCTCGATAAACTCGGCATCGCCGAAAACACCATCGTCATGTACTCGACCGACAACGGCCCGCACCGGAATTCCTGGCCGGATGGCGGCATGACGCCGTTCCGCAGCGAAAAGAACACCAACTGGGAAGGCGCGTTCCGCATTCCGCTGCTGGTGCGGTGGCCGGACAAGATCAAGGCAGGTTCGGTCGCGAACGATATCGTTCAGCACCACGACTGGCTACCGACGTTTCTGGCTGCCGCAGGCGAGCCGGACATCGTCGAAAAGGCTAAGAAGGGTTATCAGGCGATCGGCCGCACCTACAAGAACCACATCGATGGTTACAATTTGCTTCCTTATCTGACCGGGGAAGTAAAGGAGAGCCCGCGCAAGCTCTTTGTCTATATCAGCGACGATGGAGATGTTCTGGCGATCCGCTACGACAACTGGAAGATCGTTTTCATGGAGCAGCGCTGCCACGGGACATTACAGGTCTGGGCCGAGCCGTTCGTCCGACTGCGGTTACCCAAATTTTTCAATCTAAGGACCGATCCGTACGAGTTCGCCGATGTCACCTCGAACTCTTACTACGAATGGTTTCTCTACCACGCCTACATCCTATACGCAGGTCAAATGATTGCGTCGAAATGGGCGGAAACGTTCAAGGACTTCCCGCCGATTCAGAAGCCAAACAGTTTCACCATCGACGATGCGTTGGCCATGATGACCGACGCCGCGGGAGGTGGCGGGCACTGACGTAGCTTTTCGGGTGGCGGGGGGAATCTCGCCGCCCGATCTCTGTATAAGCAGCTTTCCGAATTGTCGCCATCCGCCGTCAGCATATAAACGACTGGAGCCCCGTGCTTGGAAACGTTGAGCCTGATGAGGGACTGGCTGGCGTTTGTCACCGCCATTTCGGCTGTTGTCATCGACGCGATCGCGCTTCTGATCGTCATCGTCGGCACCGTCGAGGCCGCGCTCGGTTCTATCGGGTTGATGTTCGGATCGCCGACCGGGGAGCAGAGGCGCGGGCTCTGGCTGCGCTATGCACGCTGGCTGGTCGCGGCGCTTACCTTTCAACTGGCGTCAGACATCATCGAGACATCCATTGCTCCAAGCTGGGATGAAGTCGGAAAGCTAGCTGTCATCGCAGTCATACGAACGCTGCTGAATTATTTTCTGGAGAAGGATGTGGGCGACATCGGCCAACGGCAGCGCGACGCCTCGGTTGGGTGAGGGGATCAGTCATGCTTTGATGGGAAGCGTGGCCGAAGGCAGGTACACCAACTAGCCGCCCGCGCGGGACGATTCGCTGTTCATGGATAGAGCGCGCCGTCTCAAATTCGTCGACGTAATGCCGGGAAGGGAAACGCCATGAAAGCGAAGCTGTTCCTAAATCTGGTAGCCCTCGCGATAGCCGCGGCAGGCGACGCTCAAGCCCAATCGCCGACTGCCATTCCGGTCACGGTCGACAATTTTGTTCGTGCCGAGTCCGACCTCTACGTCGGCAACCTCGAAAAGGAAGGGGGCCTTGGAAAACTCAGGCATCGCCGGGAACCGGCATCGATCGACAATCAGACCGTCATACGCCTCAACCGCGATACGCTATATTCGTCAGGAGTATTCGATCTCGACGCCGGGCCGGTGACCATCACTCTTCCCACCTCCGGCAAGCGTTTTATGTCGCTGCAGGCGATCAGTGAAGACCACTATGCCAAAACCTTTTACGGCAGCGAGCCCCGCACCTTCACCCGCGAAAATGTCGGCACGCGCTATCTGGTCATTGGCATACGAACGCTGGTCGATCCGGTCGACCCGGAGGATTTGAAGCAAGTTCACTTGCTGCAGGACGCGATCAAGGTCAACCAGAGGAGCCCGGGCAAGTTCGAGGTGCCCGACTGGGACGCCGTGAGTCAGAAGAAGGTGCGTGAGGCGCTGCTGAGTCTTGCTTCGACTTTACCTGATTTCAGGCGAGCGTTCGGTACGAAGCAGCAGGTCGATCCGATACGACATCTGATCGGAACGGCAGCGGCGTGGGGCGGCAATGCCGACAAGGATGCGACTTATCTGAACGTCACACCGACCGGGAACGACGGCTCGACTGTCTACAAGCTCAGCGTCAAAGACGTGCCCGTCGACGCGTTCTGGTCCATCAGCGTCTACAACGCTGCCGGGTATTTCGAGAAGAACCCGCAGAATGCCTACTCAATCAACAATCTCACAGCGAAGAAAAACGACGATGGTTCGATTGCGATCCAGTTTGGCGGCTGTGATGGGAAGATTCCGAACTGTCTACCGATTGTGAAGGGGTGGAACTACGCGGTGCGGCTCTATCGCCCGCGCGCGGAGATTCTGAGTGGCAAATGGAAGTTTCCGGAAACCCAGCCTGTGGGTTGAGAGGACTATATGAGCGGGCTAGATATCTTTGCCTGGATTGTCCTTATCATTCTGGCCGCGTGCGTGATCGCGGTGTTTTGCATCGCTGGATGGTTGCCGGGCCACATCGCCAAAACCCGCGGCCATCCCTGGGCGGACGCCGTCACGGTGGCGGGATGGGTGACGCTGATCTGCGGCTTTGCGCTGTGGCCGATCGCCCTGATCTGGGCCTATGTCGATGTGCCCGCGCCACGAGGGACGGAGCGACCTCGATGATCGTCGCCATGCTCGCCGTCTACCTGGTGCTGCTGTTCGCATTGGTGCAGCTTGGTATCATTTTCAACCTGTTCTGGAAGGTATCGCCCTTCATCGTGCTGCTATTGTTGAACCTGGGGCTGTTCATTCCGATGGGATGGGGGGCGCCGCAGGGCCCGGTGCTCGTCGCCCGCAACTCCGTGCAAATCGTATCCAACGTCGCTGGCGAAGTTCTGGATGTGCCGGTGCAGGCCAACACGCCCTTGAAAGAAGGAGATGTGCTGTTCACGATCGATCCGGTGCCGTACCACGCGGCGGTGGAAGCTCTCCGGGCCCAACTCAAATTTTCGGAGCTGAGGTTGGCGCAGTACACCCAACTGCTGGACCGCGATTCCGGTCGAGCCTTCGACGTCCAGCAACATCAGGCCGAAGTCGATCAATTCAGGGCGCAGCTCGAGGGCGCGCAATGGAATCTGGACAAGACCGTGGTGCGAGCACCGGCCGACGGCTACGTGACCAACCTTGCGCTACGCAAGGGTGCGCGCGTCGCCAACCTTCCACTGGCACCGGTGATGGCCTTCATCGACACCTTCGATACCATCATCGGCGTCGAGATCGCGCAGATCGATGCCCGCTATCTCGAGGTGGGGCAACCGGTCGAGATGACGTTCAAGTTCGTGCCGGGCAGGATATATGGCGGGAGGGTCGAAAGCGTGCTGCAAGCCGTCGCTACCGGTCAGGTCCAGGTCTCAGGCCTTGCGGTGCTGCCCAAGGAGGTCCAGTCAGCGCCATACGTGGTTCGCATCAGGTTGGACGATGCCGAGTTGGCCGGCTTCCCGCAGGTAGCACGGGTACCGCCGCAATCTTTACCGATCACGTGAAGGTCGCTCATATCATCCGCAAGGTACTGCTGCGGCAGATTGCGATCACGAACTACATCAATCCATTCTAACTGGCGCCGACAGCGTCATTACAAACCGCCGGGATCGGTTGGCGGTGCGCTGGATAATGCCGGTTCGTTGGATCGGATAGGCTGGGAGCCAATCCGCGAAGCGCCTCGGCCGGGCGTAGCGCGGTGCAGTACGCGCCGGACGAGGCGTGAGAGCATTACTTCTGTTTTCCGGTCCCAATGGCCGGCTGCCATCCCGCGGTCTTTTGGCTTGGTGTAATCTTGATCTTCTCTTTTTTGGGCTTCTTGGCTTCCCGATTGCTTTTCTGTTCGCCTTTGGGCATGCCGACTTCTCCTCGGAATGGATGGTGACGCAGTCGACGCGCAACGGGGCGCTACGTCAACCGCACCATTGATTGTAGCGCTGAGGGTACCTGTAGCGAATGTGGGAAATCCAGAGGGAGCGGCACAGTCAGTTGTAGAGCCCGCATATAGATGCACCCAGATCGGGATTCGCTGGTGCCGGTTACAGGCCTCCGGTACTTAAGGGGCTAAATGACTGTCGTCACATTCGGTTATCGGTCTTCCAGAAAAACAGGGCGTAGGCCGCAGTCATTCCCAGGACGATCAGCATCCAGTTCTGCAAGTCGATGCCTAGAAAGCTGATGTGCTCGACAAGAAATTGCATTACGCCTCCAATAGGTTGACTGGAGCATAAGCCTTCGGGAAGCAAAAATATATTATTTAGTTATTTCGAAACGTCGCGACTGCCATCAGCCGATAACATATCGACATGGGGCCGGTCCAACGCCAGAAATTGTGGCACAATTATTTTTGTCGCGGACCAAAGTTAGCCTCAGAACGATCGGTACCGAGATGATCGGTCGTCAGTCTGGATTGACAATCCGTTGAGGAACGCCCTCCAGGATGCGTTTTCCGGCAAGTTGGGCTGCGCCGTACGATGCAAAACGGGAGCTCCGCAACCTCACTCCCATGGCGGTTCTTTGGCGATGTATCTCCCACGCCCAGGAGTTCCGGGTTTCGCCACGCGTGATCGTCACATCATAAGGATTTGCGTGTCATACAGCGGAGGTATCGTTCTACTCGGCCGGCTCGCTCTTCTGATGGGACTGGAGACGGTAGCCCACGCCCGACTCGGTAATGAGAAGATGCGGGTTGTTGGGGTCGGTTTCGATTTTCTGTCTCAATTTGCGAACTAGGATTCGCAAATATTGGATGTTCTCGCGCTGATTCCCGCTCCAGATGTCCTTCAGGAGATGGTCGTGCGTCACCACGAGGCCGACGTGAGTCGCCAAAATGTGTATCAGGCGATACTCTTTTCGCGTCAGCCTGATCTGCTGGTCGTTGAGCGAAACCGATCGGGTGACCAGATCGACCGACAGCGGACCGGTGACGACAACGGAACTTTCGGCGTTGCTTTTGAAGTATCTCCGTAGTGCCGCTTCGCTGCGTGCCAGCAATTCTGCAATGCCGAACGGCTTGACCACATAGTCGTCCGCTCCCAGCTTGAGCAGCCGTACTTTCTCCTCTTCGCTTGCTTCCACCGAGAGTATGATGATGGGAACGTTCGACCATGATCGGATCCGTTCGAGGATTTCGCCGCCATGAAGGTCCGGGAGATCGAGATCGAGGACGATCAGGTCAGGTGCACTGAAGGTAGCAGCTTTCAACCCTTCTGCGGCGTTCTCTGCCTCTTGGACGGCGAAACCGTGGAGTTCGAATCCCGCGCGAAGAAAGCGCCTTATCTTCGGCTCATCATCGATCACAAGCACGACGTTTATCGATTTACTCATCGGCTAAAGCCGCCAGGCTGGTGTCTTCAACCCAGGATGCGGGCAGAACGATTGAGGCCGTCGTTCCCTGTCCCTCGCCACGGCTGGAGATATCGATAGTGCCGGCGTTTGCCCTGATGAAAGTGGATGCAACCCAGAAGCCGAGGCCGGAACCAGGGACTTTTTCGCTATGGCGTCGACTGCGAAACGACCGCGCACCCAGCTTGCTTTTCTCGTCCGCCGTTATGCCGACGCCGCGATCAGACACCGACATTGTAACATGGGCTCGTTGGGCTCGCACCGCGACGGATATCACGCTGCCGGACGGAGAATATTTGGCGGCATTATCGAGTAGCTGCCCGAGTGATTCCTGGACCAGGGCGGAATCAATATGGATCAACGGAAGGTCGTCGTCGAACTCGACCTCAACGCGGTGTGCGGTCAATCGCCGGGATCTCTGACTCATCGCCGCTGTGACGATGTCCCGCGGATCGGCCCATTCAAGTCGAGCTTGAATGCTGTCGTTGGTGACGCGGGCGGTATTGACGAGGTTTTGAATGAACCCATCGAGTTGCTGCGCTTCGTCTGTGATTGCCTCAACGAGCGCGTGAAGGCGATGATCCTCGTGAATTGCAGGGGTTGAGCCCAGAACGCTGGCGGAACCTTGAATGGCTGCCAACGGTGAACGCAGTTCGTGCGACAGCATGCCGTGGAAAGCGTCCTTCAACAATTGAGCCTGAAGCTGCATTTTCGCGTCGTCCATGGCCTTGCCGATATCGAGACGCTGAAGCGTGGAAGACGCCTCCTCAAGGATGGTCTCAACTCGGTGGGTCTTGGCTTCGATGGCGGCCTGAGACCCGCCTCCGATATTGACGGCAATAACCCCGTGGACGGTCGCTTCGGAATATACCGCCTTCAGCAACCAGACACTGCCCGTTGCTTCATCGAAGATTGTATAGGCCGGAAGCCCGATCTTTGCGATCATCGATTCAGCGCGCTGTTCCACTTCAAGAGGGACGGTGCCGACCGTTGGTGTCTCGATGCATCCATCGGCACGCGCGACAAAGAAGGCGGCTTGCGGTCCGAGCGTGTGGGCCAGGTATTCCCGAATGGCGGCGACCAGGTCCGGTATCGTGAAACAGGCTGCCAATCGCCGCGAAAAATCATAGAGATACTGAAGTTCCCTCTCGCGCCGTCGCAGGGTTTCTTTTTCGCTGCGCAAACGAGAAGCGAGATGGCTGCTGACGAATGCAACAAATAGAAACAGCAAGAGGTCGACGACCTCCTGCGGGTTGTCCATGGTGAAGCTGTAAAACGGTGTAAAGAAGAAGAAATCCGCCGCCGCCCCGCCGGCCAACGCAGCGGTGATCGCCGGCCACGTGCCCCACCGCGTCGCGGCGATGACCACCGGAATCAAATATATGACCGGCAAAAGGTTGAATGGAAGCACGCGATCGAGCAACAGCAGCGCGACTGTGGCAACGCTTACACAGGTCAGCGACTTCAGCAGCGGCAAGACGTGGGTCACCAACAAGCGGCGTGGGCCCAGCACGTCATCGAGTGGCTGGGCAGCCCTCAGTTTGGTCCCAGCGGAACCCGTGCCCGCGTTGGCGAGCCGGCCCGACATTGACAGAGAAGAATTCAAGGAATTTGCCTTCGTAGAACAACGTCAATTGATCACTACCGCAACCTCGCTATGAGGCGCGGGACGATCACACGGTAAGGCTGATTCTAAAGACAGAGCGTGTGCAACCATCATGTAGTTCGCGATTCGAAAAGCGCGATACCATGAGGAACCCGTTCGCCGTCCTTATTCCAAGCACTATCCCGATGTCGTTAGCTACCCGGCTCGGCTTGCATCGCCCATGTCCGTGTAGGAAATCTATGTTTCTCTCCATTGCGGTATATAGGCGTCGCATAGTCGTTTCTCAGATTGCGCTGTCCTGTTCCTACAGGTCGCGAACACGCCTTCAGCGAGATGGCATCGGGATACAATCCAACGTTTAGATGTCGGTCGCTGATCCGCGTCGGTGTGCTGAATGGCAGGTCAACAGGACGCAAAGGCCGGACTAGGCGGCAGGGATGGCATAGGTCGTTTGACCGGAAAGTTCTCGGCGGGAGGCCGCGTGCCATTCCTGCTCCGCCGATTGCCGATTCGGAGGAGGGGTCAGCGCGGCCAGGACCGCAGGGCTGATGTGTTTGGGTGGGTACAGATAGTATTCCATCAACGACATGCGCGGGCCGCGCATCCGTAGAAGCGAGTTGGCCATCGATTTGGCTTCTGGAAACATGGTGCTCCAGCTTGCAAAGTCGCTTGCTAATATCTCCAGCGATAATATTGCCGTCGCTATCTGGACGAAGCCCTTATTTGAAATTTTCGCGCTTCGTGTGGTCGAGGCTTTTCTGAGGATTTGATTAAGACACGGCTGCTTCTTGATGAAATCCTCAAGCTGCGCTCGCCAAAGCATGTTGGGCAGACAGGCGTAACCATGGATTTCGTGATAGCTCTCTATCAAGCTTTGACATTGTGTGACGAGGGTTTCCGGCAGCGTGCCGAGATCGAGCATCTCCGCTTTAGCGAGAGCCGCGCCGTTGCCGATATTTGAAACGTTTGCGGTGAATGCCATCGTCATGCCTCGCGCACAGCGAACTAATTTCGCTGCGCAGCATAGATAACGGCTGGGGGCGTATACCTTCGATACGCAAAAGCTGTCATTTCCATAGCAAATAAATAGCTAGACGCTGAATGTTGCGTCATTTCTACAACAGGTCTCGTAAAAACTTAACGCAGCGTAACGTTATGTGGCGCTGCAGCGACCATTTCGCGGTGTTTTTCGCTCGCGGTCTGAGCAAAATGCGAAACGAATGACCATTACATGTGCATATTGGCGCTCAATCCGAAGTTTAGATATTTTTTGTATACGAACGCGCGGAAAAAACTGCATCGATTTTATCCGCCCCCCAAACGAAACAGTGCCGGCAGTGGTTCCTGGAATCAGTACTTGGTTCGTCGGAATCAAAGAGCATTAAGCGCCTGTTTCAACAGCTTGGGGCAAGACTATGAAGAGACTTCTTTTGGCCGGCGTGTCGCTGGCCGCGATGGGGATAATTAACGGGGCGAACGCCGCGGATGCCAATTGCACCAGAGGGGTAGTCGATCCCTACAAGAATTATTCTTGTCTCGACACTTATCTCGGCACCGACTTCATGGGCCGCTTCCTCAACTACTATCGGCTCGAGTGGGGTCACGAATCTGCCCCCTCCGATCCGAAGGCGCCCGCGGGTCGTCGTGAAGGTTGGCCAGCGACTCCTCAAAGCATACCGCCGATGCCGTTCACCGAGTGGCCGTATGGCGGCAGCACCGCGTTCGCCGTGACCAGGACGAATTCGGTCGATAGCCCGTTGATGAATGCGCTTGGGAACACCGCGGCTGGCAAGGCATTGAACGACGCGCACATCCAGATCTACGGCTGGCTCAATGCCGGCGGCAACTTCAGCACGAGCACCGTGCGTGGCGGCAATGCGCCGGCAGGCTACGATTACAACCCCAACACGGTGCAGCTCGACCAGGCAGTCCTCTATATCGAACGTCTGCCCGACACCGTTCAGAAGGATCATGTCGACTGGGGTTTCCGCGTCGCGCCGATCTTCGGTGAGAACTATCGTTACACGACGGCCTACGGTCTCTGGAGCGACCAGCTCCTAAACCAGAACAAGAACTATGGCTATGACCTGCCGATGGCCTATGGCGAAGTGTTCATCCCGCAGATCGCCGAAGGCTTGATGATCCGCTTCGGTCGTTACATCTCGATCCCGGACATCGAGGCACAGCTCGCACCGAACAACTACATGTACTCGCACTCGATGACGTACACGTTCGACGCCTTTACCAATACCGGCGTGAACCTGTCGCTCGCGGCGACGAAGAACTGGATCTTCCAGTTGGGTGTTACCGTCGGCAGCGAATCGACGCTGTGGCATGTCGGTGCGACACGGCCGAATCCGATGCCGAACCCGCTGTTTCCTGGATCGAGACTGGAACTGGACCCGGGTGCGACCCCGAGCATCACCGGCGGCGTTCGTTACGTGAGCGATAGCGGTAACGATAGCATTCAGTTTGTCGCCAACGGCATCAATGGCGGGCAGTGGGGTTACAATAACCTGCAATGGTACGGCATCACCGCCTATCATAAGTTCAACGACCAGTGGCATATCTCGTTCGAAACTTACAACGAGCACCAGGACAACGTACCGAACCTGAACAACCCGGCGGCTGTGGCCATTATTGCTGGTGGCGGTACTCCGTTCTCGCCGCAATATATCCCGTTCAACGCGCCGGGCGGTGCATTCTGCAGCAACTCAGCCGCATTGTCTTGTACGGCGTCGGTGCAGACGTACCTGGCCTATGTGAACTACAGCCCGACCAAGCTCGATAACATCTCCTACCGGATCGAGTATTTCGACGACCAGCAGGGACAGCGTACCGGCACCAAGACGGCCTACCTTGAGACGGGTATCGGCTGGCAGCACTGGTTCTCGCCGCAGATCGAGTTCCGGCCTGAGGTCTCCTACTACAAGTCGCTGAACGCAAACGCGTTCAACGGCAACTCGAACCTGGGTATCGCACCGAACAAGAACTTCGCCCTCATCGGTTCGGCGGACATCATCATTCACTTCTGATGCATGGCTGCGCGTGACGACTCCGGTCGTCACGCGTCCCATCGGAATCGTTTAATAGGGGATAACAGTGAAAAGACTTCTTTTAACGACCGTATCACTCGGCGTGCTGGGCTTTGTGGCGCCGGCGCTCGCTGCGGATCTTCCGCTTTATACAAAGGCCCCCGCGATCGAATCGCGCGTTTATGACTGGTCAGGCTTCTATGCCGGCGTGTTCGGTGGCGGCGGCTATGGCAACCACAACCTCACCAATACGAACGGGCCTACAGGAAACGCGAACTTCACGGCGAATTACTCGTCGCAGGGTGCGCTTGCCGGCGGTGAACTGGGTTACAACGTCCAGAGCGGCGCGATTGTTGGCGGTATCGAAGCCGATTTCGCCTGGTTCGATATCAACGGCAACGACAACTTTGCGCTCGGTTCGAACGAAGCGACCAGTCTTCGTTCGGGCGGCACGCTTCGGGCGCGCGGCGGCATCGCGGTTGACCGCTTGATGTTGTTCTTTACCGGCGGTTGGGCGTATGGCGACCTGCGTCATACCAGCACCGATCCGGTATTGGGCATTGATCAGTTCTCCGCTCATCGTAACGGGCTGACGGCTGGCGCCGGTATCTCGTACGCGATCACCAACAACCTGATCGGCAAGTTCGAATACCGCTACTACAATTTCGGGTCATATACTCGCGCCGGGCTCCCGACCTTCACAGCAAATGGCCAACTGCCCTACAACGTCGGCAACACCTATTCGACAGTGACGTTGGGTCTGGACTACAAGTTCGGCGGTCCCGGCGGCGGCTGGGCGTACTGACCTCGTTAAAATGAGCAACAGACGCGGGCGCTGTCCGCGTCTGTTGTGCAAGTGGAGAAAACGTCTCGAAAGTGATGAGATTGATGAAAACCGGACTGTTTGTCGGCACGTTTTGTCTCGTTGTCGCGGGATGTGCGAACACGACAACGTCTTCGCCAGGAGCAACGCAGGGTTCGGCGCAAAACGCACCTACGCGCTACTACGGCGGCCCCAAGTCTCCGATGTGGAGAGGTTAAGGCGCCTCCAGCTGGCGCATGGTCTCGCTGATACAAGTGTCGATTGGCCTGAAACAGGTCTTTCGGCCCGGATGCTAAATCCGGGTCAACCTCAAACTCGATAAGTGACAAACTTGGCGCTTCAAATCGTTTCGCGAGTGGGTTGGAAGAAGTTTACGATAGCGACAATGCTAGCGGCGACTGCCGGCTTCGCTTACTTTGGCGTTACCCGGATTCGAGCCCAACATATCAAGCCGTCGGAGGTATCGAGCCAGCAGCGCACGAAGCTTCCCCGATACTATCCAAGCGCAGCGGAGTGGGCCGCGCTGACGGTCGAACCGGTATCTCAGCAGGTCTTTCGCGGCGAGCACGTGACCGAAGGCAAGATTGCCGTAGACGAAGATCAGTCGACGCCCATTTTCTCGCCCTACGCGGGCCGCGTGATCAAGCTTTTGGTGAAGCCAAGCGATGCTGTCGAGCGGGGACAGCCGTTGTTCGTTGTCGCGGCCACCGACACTGTTCAGGGGTTGAACGATTTCGTCGCGGCTCTCAGCGCGGTGAACAAGGCGCGCTCGACGCTCAATCTTGCTCAGATCGTTGAAAAGCGCGCCAACGACCTTTATGCGGGAAAGGCGGTCCCGCTCAAGGATTGGCAACAGTCACAGGCCGATCTGTCGACAGCTCAGAACGACATGCGGTCGGCTGAGACGGCACTGGAGGCCGCGCATAACAGGCTGCGCATTCTTGGTCGCTCGGAAGAACAGATTGCCACTTTTGAGCAAACGCGGCAGATGAGCGCCGATACTCCGATCGAGTCACCGATCAGTGGAACGGTCATTCAGCGCAAGGTCGGACCAGGCCAGTTCATCAGCAGCGGTGCAAGCGATCCGGTGTTCGTGATCGGTGATCTTTCGACGGTATGGCTAACAGCCTACGTGCGTGAGACCGAAGCGGCCGATGTCGCGGTCGGCCAGGAGCTTACGTTTTCGCTGCTCGCGTTGCCGGGTAAACAGTTCAAAGCGCGCATCGATTATGTATCGGCCGCGATCGATCCGTCGACGCGTCGGCTTCTCGTCCGCGCCACGATCGACAACAAGAATGGCCTGCTGAAGCCGGAGATGTTCGCCAACGTGACGATCTATTCCGGCGGAACCAGCCCTGCGGTCGGCGTACCTAAGCAGGCGTTGATCTATGAGGGCGAAAAGGTGCGGCTGTGGGTCGCGCACAACGACAAGTCGATTGAGCTGCGCGAGGTCGAAACCGGCCTGACGAACGGCGATCTGGTCGAGGTGCGCGCCAATCTTGCGCCTGGCGAGAAGGTCGTCACCAAAGGCAGCCTGTTTATCGATCGGGCCGCTACGGGCAGCTAGCCCTCAAGATTTCTCTCGCGATTTGGTATTATGGATCGTCTCGTCGCTTTTGCCGTCAGTCGTCGTTATCTGATGCTCGGTCTGTTCGCAGCCGTGCTCGTCGGAGGAATTGTTGCATTTCAGCAACTGAATATCGAGGCGTATCCTGATCCGACGCCTCCAATGGTCGACGTAGTCACGCAGAGCGCGGGGCTCTCCGCCGAGGAGATCGAACGCTACATCACGATTCCGCTGGAGACGCAGGTCGCCGGCATCAAGAATTTGAAGGTGATCCGGACGATTTCGCTATACGGTCTGTCCGACGTCAAACTGCAGTTCTCCTTCGACTATACTTATGAGGAAGCGCTGCAGCAGGTGTTGAATCGGCTGTCGCAGTTGTCGCCGCTGCCCAACGGCGCCCAGCCGCAGATTTCGCCGCTCAGCCCGATCGGAGAAATTTATCGATATCGTTTGGTGGGGCCGCCCAATTATTCCGTCCTGGACCTCAAGACGATCCAGGACTGGATCCTGCAGCGTCGCTTCCGCGTCGTGCCGGGAGTCATCGACGTCACCGGCTGGGGCGGCAAGACCAAGACCTACGAGCTTCAGGTTGATTTCAACAAGCTGGTGGCGAACGGCTTGACGCTGTCGCAACTGCTGCAGGCGGTGAACAACGCCAATATCAACGTCGGCGGAAACACCGTCAACATCGGCGCCCAGTCGGCGGTCGTGCGCGGTGTTGGGCTGATCCGTTCCGTCCACGCGCTTGCCAACACCATGATCTCCTCGAACGGCGGAACACCGGTGCTCGTGAGGGACGTCGCAACGGTGACCGTCGGCGAGCAGCCGCGGCTTGGAATCGCCGGTAAGGACCAGGATGACGATATCGTTCAAGGTATCGTTTTGATGCGTCGCGGCGAGAAGAGTTCGCCGACCATCTCCAGGGTCGAGGAACTCGTCGCGAGCATCAATAATTCCAGCATCTTGCCCCCTGGTGTGCGGATCGAACGCATCTACGACCGGAAAGATCTGATCGAGACCACCACCCGGACCGTGCTTGAGAATATGGTCGTCGGCATCGGGTTGATCGTCTTCCTGCAATGGATATTCCTCGGCGACCTGCGCAGCGCCATGATTGTCGGCGCGACCATTCCATTCGCGCTGTTCTTCGCGGTCGGCATTCTGGTGCTGCGCGGCGAGTCCGCAAACCTGCTGTCGGTCGGCGCGATCGATTTCGGCCTGATTGTAGACGCTACTGTCATCATGGTCGAAGCCATCTTCCGGCGGTTGGCACATAGCAGGCCATTCTCGAGGGGCGAGCGCGCTGCGACTTCGGCCGACGCCGCAATGGAGATGAAACATCATTCCATTCGGACGTCTGCGGCCGACGTCTCGCGTTCGATCTTTTTTGCGGCTGCCATCATCATTGCGGCGTTCCTGCCGCTGTTCACGTTGAGCGGTGTCGAAGGCAACATCTTCAGTCCGATGGCGCGAACCTACGCTTATGCGCTGGCTGGCGGTCTGCTTGCGACGTTCACGATTACGCCCGCGCTCAGCGCGATTATCCTGCCCGCCCACGTCAAGGAAACCGAGACGTTCCTCATGCGGCTGCTAAACCGGATTTATGTACCGGTTTTGGTGAGGTCGCTTGCCCACCGTCGGGTCGTTCTGGCGGGCGCGGCGGCATTGGTCGTGATGACCGTCATTGCGGTCCGGTTTCTCGGGCTGGAGTTCCTGCCAAAGCTGGAGGAGGGCAATCTCTGGATCCGTGCCACCCTGCCGCCGACGATCTCGCTTGAGGCTGGCAACTCCTACGTCAATGAGATGCGCAAGATTATCGCGGCTCGGCCCGAAGTGCAGTCGGTCGTGTCACAGCATGGCCGACCGGACGACGGCACCGACGCTGCGGGCTTCTTCAACGCTGAGTTCTTCGCACCCCTCAAGCCGGCGAAGCAGTGGCCGAAAGGAGAAGACAAAGATCAGCTGACGGCTGAATTGCTTGCCGAGTTGCAGCGCAAGTTCCCCGGCGTCGAGTTCAACTTCTCGCAATACCTCCAGGACAACGTTTCGGAAGCGGTTTCCGGCGTGAAGGGCGAGAATTCCATCAAGCTGTACGGCAACGACCTGCAGGTGCTCACCGACACCGCCAACAAGATCAAGGCTGTGCTGGCCACGGTTCAGGGCGTGACTGATCTCGCGGTGTTTACCTCGCTTGGTCAGCCCACGATCCAGATCGATGTCGATCGCGCGCGCGCCGCCCGCTATGGACTGTCTCCCGGCGACATCAACACCACCATCCGAACCGCAATCGGTGGCGACAGCGCGGGGGATCTCTATGAGCCCGGCAGCGATCGTCACTTTCCGATCGTGGTTCGGTTGGCGCCTGAGTTTCGTCAAAATGCGGAAGTGATCCAGAACTTGCGGATCGGCGCGCAAGGCCCGAACGGCGTCACGCAAGTACCGTTGAGCGAGGTCGCAACGATCAAGCTAGTCTCCGGTGCGGCGTACATTTACCGTGAACAGCAGGAGCGGTATCTCCCGATCAAGTTCTCGGTGCGCGAACGCGACCTCGGCAGCGCTATCAAGGAAGCGCAGGAGAAGGTCGCGGCTCAGGTTCAATTGCCGCCGGGCTCACACCTCGAATGGGTTGGCGAATTCGGTAACCTGCAGGACGCCATTCACCGGTTGTCGATCGTAGTGCCGATCAGCCTGGCGCTGATCGCGTTGTTGATCTGGTTCAACTTCGGCTCGATCGTCGATACGGCTCTCACCATGAGCGTGATACCGATGGCGGTATTTGGCGGCATTCTCGGGCTGCTTGTTACCGGTATTCCGTTCAGCGTCTCCGCGGCGATCGGCTTCATCGCGCTGTTCGGCATCTCCGTGATGGACGGGATCATCATCCTCTCGCAATACAACCAACTCATCGATCAAGGCGTGGAGCGCAGCAAGGCGATCCTGCAAACCGGCAAGCTTCAGCTCCGTCCGGTGCTGATGACCTGCGTCGTCGCTGGCATAGGGTTGTTGCCCGCGGCGGTCTCATCGGGGATCGGCTCCCAGGTGCAGAAGCCGCTGGCGATCGTGGTGGTGTTCGGCATGATGCTGGCGCCTGTCGTCATCCTCATCACGTTGCCGGCGCTGATTTCGATGTTCTCGCGGCGGCGCCGGCCCGAGGTGGTTCCGGAAGGCCAACTGGCGCCGGCGGAATGATGAGCGAACGTGTTGATCGAGGTCGATGGTGAGTAGTTTCGTGCCCAACGGCATCGCGTTTGCCCGCAGCAAGAGGGCGTTGTCCAGATTCTCGCTGGCGGCTTCCGCGGTCGCCTTGATGCTGGGCAACCCGGCGTCGGCCGCCGCCGAGTCATTATCGGACGCCTTGGTGAAGGCCTATCAATCGAACCCTCAAATCAACGCCGAGCGCGCGCGCCAGCGCGGCACCGACGAAAATGTGCCGCAGGCATTGGCCGGCTACCGGCCGCAGGTGGTCGCAAACCTTGGCGCCGGCTTGCAGGCGGTTCGCGACCTGTTGCCCGGCAATACGATCCAGGGCGCGACGCTGCATCCCTGGACAATCGGTGTCACCGTCACCCAGGTTCTATTCAATGGCTTTAAAACCGCAAACAGCGTTCGTGTTGCGGAACTGCAGGTGAAATCAGGGCGCGAGGCGCTTCGCAACGTCGGGCAGGGTGTGCTCCTGGACGCGGTAACGGCTTATATGGATGTCATCGCAAACCAGGCGCTGCTCGCGGCACAGCAAACCAACGTTGCAGTGCTGCGCGAGATTCTGGCCACGACGCGCAAGCGTCTGGATGCTGGCGACGTCACGCCGACCGATACGGCGCAGGCCGAAGCGCGGCTGAACCGAGGTTTGGCCGATCTCAACGCGGCCGACGTGGCGCTTGCCGTCAGCAAGGCGACCTACACGCAGGTGATCGGCGAGCCTCCATCCCAACTGCTCGCCGCCGCTCCGGTCGATCGGCTCTCGCCCGATGGACTGCCTGCGGCGACAGAAGCTGCGACCCATCAACATCCCGCCGTTGTGGCCGCCGGTTTCGACGTCGACGTTGCTCAAACCACGATCAAAGTGGCGGAGAGCAGCCTGCTGCCCACGGTGTCGGCGCAGGGCAACGTCAGCCGGTCAAGGGATTCGGACCCTTCATTGAGCACATTCGCGACGGATCAGGCCTCGATCATGGGGCAGATCAATGTGCCGATCTACGACGGCGGCACGGCAGCCTCGCAGACCCGGCAGGCCAAGGAATTGGCGTCGCAAAGCCGACTGGTGCTGGAGCAGGTCCGAAACCAGGCGCGAACCGCCGTTGCCAGCGCGTGGGTGACCAATGAAGGGACCAAAGTCGCCCTCACGGCCGCGGAGTCTGAAGCACGTGCGGCAAGCGTTGCGCTTGAGGGCGTCAGGCGGGAAGCGCAAGGGGGCCAACGGACCACGATCGACGTTCTCAATGCGCAGCAGGATCTGACCAGCGCCCGATCACGGCAGATTCAGGCACAGCACGACCGGGTGATCGCGTCCTACACGTTGCTTAGCGCCGTCGGAAGGCTCGATGTGCAAGTGCTGAAGCTCAATACGCCGGACTATCTGCCGGAGGTTCACTACAACCAGGTCAGGGATGCTTGGCACGGCGTTCGAACGCCGTCCGGCCAATAGCGATCCGTTTGCAAGGGAGCAACAGCCTGATGCGCAGGGTGGTCGCCGTCAAAACTGTCGCAATTGCTGTCACCCTAGCGACGTCGCTGGCGGCGCCTGTTTATTCGCAGGGCATCGGCAAGAAGGTCGGGGGATCGGCATATCCGGTCGATGACCATCTCAAGGTCGACGAGAAGGCCTACAAGTCCGCGCTTGATCGAATACCGGAGTTCTGACAAGAAGTATGATCCCTGGGGTGTTGCGCGGCCAGCCGAGCCGGCGAAGGGCAAGAAATCCAACTGAGGTTTCCATATTCCGGGTGCGGCAGGGCAAGCACGTCAGAGTGATGACGGAGATTTAGCGCGCGCGATGACGATCTCGCTCGCGGGGGAGCGCAGCGTTCAGGACTTCTCGCGCAAGAAAGCATGATCGCGCTTTTTATTTAAATGCAGGAAACTGCCGGCACCTCGGCTTCTCGACGGCGCTTGTCGGCAGGCCGACGCATTCCGCCGCACGGACCCGTACATGTTACCCCGGCGGTTTTTGCTGACGGATGGCCGACGCGAATCATATAAGGTTGTGTTTAGGCGCGTAAGCAATTGCACCGCTAACCGAGAGCGGCTCTGATCCTATGAGACTTGGCTGACATCGACCCAGCGGCGCCGCATTTTTGCCACATAGTGGCGTGGATCCACATAGGCGGGGGAATTCGGATGAACACGAAAAAATACATCGCGGAGATCATTGGTACATTTTGGCTGACCTTTGCGGGGTGCGGCAGCGCAGTCATCGCCGCCGCTTTTCCGCAGGTCGGCATTGGTCTGGTCGGCGTATCACTGGCGTTCGGATTGAGCGTTGTGACCATGGCCTACGCGATCGGGCATATCTCGGGTTGTCACCTCAATCCCGCGGTGACCGTCGGTCTCGCCGCGGGGGGACGTTTCCCTGCCGGGCAGATCCTGCCTTACATAATAGCGCAAGTCGTCGGCGCCATTTTAGCCGCGGCGTTGCTGTATGTGATCGCAAGCGGCGCGGCGGGATTCGATGTCAGCAAGGGCTTTGCAGCCAATGGCTATGACGCGCATTCGCCCGGCCAATACAGCATGATATCGTGCTTCATCATGGAAGTCGTGATGACCATGATGTTCCTATTTGTCATCATGGGCGCGACACATGGTAAAGCACCGGCGGGGTTTGCCCCACTCGCGATCGGGCTGGCGCTGGTGATGATCCATCTGGTCAGCATTCCCGTCACCAACACGTCGGTCAATCCGGCGCGCAGCACGGGTCCCGCGCTGTTTGTCGGTGGTTGGGCATTGGCTCAGCTCTGGATGTTCTGGGTGGCGCCGCTCATCGGCGGCGTGCTGGGCGGAGTGGTGTATCGTTGGCTGAGCGATGATCCCGCTGGCATCGTGGAAGGTGATACGGTCGCCGCCCGGTAAGCGACCGCTACGTCGCCCCGCAGGGCGATTGACGATAACTCTCGAGCTCTTCACGCCTGCAAGCCGCGGGCGTGATTGGCCCCAGCATTGGCTATTTCTTTTTGCTGGGGCTGATCGTCGGCTGCCAACCGGCACCCTTTTGGCTTGGTGCCGCAGCAATTGTCTTGATCTTCTCTTTTTTCGGTTTCTTGGCTTCCCGATTGTTTCGTTGTTCGCCCTTGGCCATGCCAGTTCTCCCTGGGTTTGATGACGACGCGCCGTGAAAATTCAGAAATTTCAGATCGAGGCCGAGCAAATCGCTGCCGTGATCGCGCTCTCGATTTTCTAAGAATACGGTTGGCCCTTACGGGGGCGGCCAGCAGGACTCGTGTCGGGGCATGATGCGCCCTTTCTTACCGGATGGCTACGCATTAGTTCGGGGCCAGCCGTACGCGAGGCGGCGAGGGACTGTATGGGTGCGGTTATCGCCATACCGGAGCTAGCCCCTCCTAGCGCTGAGCCGGAGCCCGACCTGTCGGGAGGCCCCAGCTGTCGTGATAGACATATCCCGCTCCGGATCATAAACTGAACGTCGAAGTCAGAGTGGGCCATATTGTCGCCGTGGCGGCGGTATCAGTAAGCCGCGATGTGAACCAGACGACGATTGGTCGAACCACGGGGACGAGCAATGCAAATCAGGCTTTTGGCTGCTGCGGCAATCCTGCTGTCGGTTTCGGCGTCATCATTCGCCGCGGATATGGATGTCCGTCACCGTCACCACCGCCACGCCCAAAGCGCCGACAGTATTTACATGCACAATTTCGGCCCGCCCGAAGGCTATCCGGGGACGGGAGCTCCGCCCGATCGCGTGGTCTATCCGGTCACCGGCCAGCCGTACGGGATCTACGATGGTTTCGATCGGTTTTGCGGCCAGTCGTCCGCAACTTATAGGGGCCAAGATGGCCGGCGCCATCCCTGTAACTAGGCGTAAACCCTAACCGTTGGTGTCCCCAAGGCGGCGACAGTCATCGGGCCGGCTCAATCGTGTTGCAGTTGGTGCGACCCGACATCAGGCAATCTTGCATCTTGCTGGCTGCAGTCAGCTCGTGCGCCAGCCAAAGCCCAAGCCCCAGCAGCACCACTGCGATGGCGAGTCCGGCAATCGCCGGTCGCCGGCTGTCATTTTGACGCCGGCTTTCGCGAGTTTTGGGGTCATTCATCGCAAAGTCTCTTTATGATTGTTCCGGCAAGGGGCGACCGATTGCAAATTGACCGACCGGGCCCTCGACGTGAAATTCGATCCCGGTCATCTTCGCGAACAGATCGATGTTGTTGCTGCCAATCGCGCATCCGCCGAGTCCCATGTCGGTCGCCATCATATAGAGCGTTTGGGTCAATACGCCGACGTTTTTCAGGATCAGCGAATAGGCGATGGAACTGTACTTCCAGGACATGCGGTGAAACCGCGCCGCGATCGTGATCAGGATTTGTGGCGCGCCAGGCGCGTCCATCGCAAATTCCGCCGCGGCCAACGACGCTTCGAAATCGTGCGAGCGCACGTTGATCGGCACCAGCGCGTGACGGTCAGCATCGTAATGATAGAAGCCCTGTGGCAGTCCTTCGCAGTTGGTGACGGCGACATATAGCTCGAGCTCGTAGCTGCTGCCGCCGGAGGGATAGGGCCTCGTCGTATAAGCGATGACAGGCCCGCCATTGCCAAGGTCCAGCTTGCTTTTCCATCGTGACTGGATGCGCGCGGCGCTATCGAGAAACCGCGAAAGCTCGGCCAGCGTAATCGGCTGGTTGTCGTCGAAGCTTCGCGTCGAATGGCGCTCGCGCAATAGCTTTGCGATCGGTGAAATCTGCGGCGAAGCCGTCAAGAGCTTGCGCAGATCGATGGCCTTACCGGGCCAGCGCGGTCGTATCGCGGGCGGCGGGGGCATGACACCAGCGTAGGGGTAAAGCCCGCCCAAAGGATTGGCTTGGCGACCTTCCGTGCTGTGCGTGTGGAACAGAAGGTCGTGAAAATCCCAAAGCACGAAGTTGTCGTCACCTTCGTTCGCACGCAGCCCATCGTCGCCGGCGGCGTCAACCTTGAACAGGATCTGACAATCCAACAGCAGGCTTAGAAGTTGAGTGCCGGGGAAGCCGCTTTGCCGTCGGAGCTTGTTGAGTGTTTGCGGCGTCGAGAGCTGCGTGAGGGCACCCGCGATGTTCGGATCGTAAATCCTGAACAACGCCCCGGCGCGCGGCGATTCCAAAACCATCTCACTGCCGCGCCGCCGCAAATAAGCAAATCGCGAGAGAACGATCCTATCGCCGCGTTCGACTTTCGGCATTCGCGGCCAATAGTCGGCTACTTGCGGTTCGATGGCGACCAGGTCGTCGCCCTTGAGTGGATCAACGAGCAGGTACTCCAAAAGACCGCGCCGCGCCAAGCGCCGGACCAACACATCGATTTCCTTGTCGACGGGATTGTCGTCGGCCGCAAACGAGTCGAGCCGCAGGCCCTCGCGCAGTTGCCGCGCGCGACGCACGGCATCGGCGCTGTATTTGCCCAGCTCGACCGAATAACCCTCGAAGCGAGCGAACAGGTCACTGTCCGCACCTGACTCAAGCGAGATATTCGCGCTGAGCCTGGCGGAGATAGCGGCTGGCGCGATCCGCTGCGCTGTTTTTTTTCGGGGAGCGCGCACGCCGACACCGCCTCAGCTGTGAGGAGGAAATGGCGTGAGGTCGCTCTCCGCAATCGCCTGACCGCGCAATCCGAGCTTTACCGGAACATCGTAGAGCCGGCCCGGCCCAAAGCGACGATAGAAATGCCGCAAGCCCGGGACGATCACCCTGACGACGGGAACTTCCACGTCCGGCCGGGTCTGATTGAGAACCAGGAAATCGAGACCTGCGCGCTTCGCGATGTCGACGCAGGCAAGGACCTGATCGCGCGTGTTATCGAGCGTACCGAACTTCAGGCCCGATGGCAGCGCTGGATTGTCGATCGGTGTCAGGAACGGATAGTTCTTCAGATAGAGCGGCGTCGTGCCGTCGAGGCTCGACTTTTCGCCGCTTCCGCCTCCCATCAGACCGATTGAGAGGAATTGGTTGAGCTCCGTCAACGTGCGCAGCAAAGCAATGCGCTTATCGAAATGTGCACCGGAGCCGAACTCGATATTTTCCTGCCCGTTTTGCATCCAATGCAATACCGCGACGTAAGTGGGCACACCGAGATCGCTGGTGACATCGAGCACCCACAATTTCCGTCCGGCGTCGGCAAGCTGGCTGTGTAGATCGCGAACGTAGGAGTCGTTGAACTGGCTGAGATCTACCTGATTGCGCTGCGAACGATTGTACCACCAGATGGCGTAGGCATCGCGCTCCACCAACTCGAGGAAGCCCTGAACGATCGCCTCTTCAAGCGTGTTGCCGGCGGCGCAACCGTTGGAATCTGCGTGGAAGGCGGCGGGACCGCTGTAGAAAAAGTACAGCAAGCTGGTCGGAACATATTTGAAGCGGCTATCGCGTAGCGACCAGATCGGGGACCATTCGATCTTGGCTGATGGATCGAACGGGGCAGGGGCAGCCTGTGTCTCGCTCGAACTCGTCGGCCATCGGATCCGGCCGCGATTGCGCGTCGCTGAATAGCAGGACGTCGTTGGGGGCAATGGCTTCGCCCGGCGCGAAATCCGAGAACCGTCGCGTCAGCCTGATTTCGTCACCTTGGAAAATCCCGGAATAGCGCTCGATCGCCTCCATCAGAGCACTGGCTTCAGCCTGCTCGGCCGTGCTGCCCTTGCCGAAGCTTCCGCCGGTCAAACCCGACCTAAGCTCATCGACGTTCTGGGCCGGCGCCGAGAAGTTATGCGCCGCGTAAAAGTTGGTGTTCATCGGCAGATCGGCTTCGATGCGCTCGAGCCGCGTCACAACGCCAGTGAGTGGGGTTACGTGTTTTCGAAAGCGTGCCACCGTTGCCCGCGACGAGACGGTGCGGTATCCGCCGCTGGTCATCACCAGTTTGGCGCCGGCGCCGATCTCAATCGGCTCGGGCGCGCGGCGCGGGTCTCGCAATTTCCTCGCACCGCAGGTCGGGCACTGCGGGCGGGCCGCCACGTAGTGTTTCACGATCGTCGCGCCCAACAAATCGTTACTGAAAATGTGATCGTTCAACTCGGTGCGAAAGCCCGTGGCGATTGCCTTGGCGACTTCCAGCGCAGCAAATTGGGCGGCACTTTGTCCAAGTGTGTTACGGGCGAGCGGCGAAATCGAGACAGCCTGTGCCGGACCGCGGTCGAGAAACCCTTTGACCTCTCGATTTCGGATCATGCGATCGAACAGGCAGGTCCAGCACGCGCCGTCTCCCGGCCTAAATAGGGGGCCTACCAACGGAAAGGCACCGGAGGGCTGCACGATCAGCCAGGGCGTCCGGTCCGCCACCCGCTGCTGGTTTAGCTCAGCTAACCGTCGTTCGAGATAGTCGTTCACCAGCGTGACCGTCAGGTCGGGCGAACGGTTGACGACGTTAACGCCGAGCGCGCCGAGAGCGGCGCTGAATTCGGCCGCACCGTTCACATCGATCGCTTCGACGCGTACCCGGCAATTCACGAGATTTTGCTCGGCCACGCCCGGCGGCAGACCGAGGCTCGCCCAATAGCCGTCGACGGCACTGGGAGATGACGGCGACGCCGGGACGATATAGCGGCGATCCATTAGCCGCTTGAGCGCTTCCTCGATCTTGTCCTGTGGGTAATTCTTTCCCAACTCGCGCGCGAGCTCGGGGAAACTCTTGTTGCCCTTGCCGATGGCCGAGGCGAGGGCGCAATAGAGCTCGCCATGAAGGAAGAACTTCCGATCCTCCGAATAGAGGCAGACGACATCGGGCGGCAGCACATAGACGGTGAAATTCGGCGCAAATTGCGGAACGTCCTGTCTGGCGTGCCCTGCCAAACCGGGTTTTTTCTTGACGGCGCCGGCGAGCGCTTTCCGCCCGGGACTGCGGCTCGGTGGCTTAGGACGTGATTTTCGAACGACGGACTTTTTTTGACGTGGCTGGACGCGGGCTTTTTTTGACAAGGCTGGGACCTATTCGACCGATGTGCGCGGGTCAGCAATCGGGCACAGATGAGTTCGCACTGCAACACAATATGGAATGGCCGGGTCGACCCCGTCGAACCCGGCCATGAGTTGCGTTTATCATCGTAAGCGGAAGCTGGTCCGGCTTAGCAAATGCGGCAGGCTCCCCAGGAGAGGCAGCAGCCGCCGCCACAACCACCGCAACCGCCGCAGCCACGGCAACCACGGCAACCCCGACAGCCTCGGCAACCACGGCAGCCACCGCAACCACGCCAAGCCAGCTGCACGCCGTTCTTAGCCGACCCGGTGTTCTCCTTGTCGAACACATAGAACGTCGCCAAGCTGACATCGGCGATTTCTTCCTCGCCCAGCGTGACCTGTTGACCCAGTCCGAGGTTGTTCGGTGTCTGCGCTACGTCGCTTGTGGGCACGGCTGCTGCCGATGCGCCGCCCACCATCGAAAACGTCAATCCGGCGGCTCCCAGGACCGGTACGGACTTCGGCATACGCTTTTTCTTCGAAGCTTGTTTCACCCGCGGCATTATTCACTCCTCCATAGCTTGGAAAAAATGGTTCGAGTCCAGCGACAGGAATAGTACGCCCGGCAAAAGTGCCATGCAAGACAGGTCGCGTGGACCGATCGAAGCTTGGTCGTTGCGGCAACGCACTCGGTTCATATTGATGAACGAATTTGGCGCTTTCATTCAGCTGTTATTCATGAACTGGCGCATCCACGACACGACGTTGCCTATGTGGGAATCAGGAGGCGCTCGCGAGCTAAGTGTCAGCGTTCATTCAACCGCGAAGCAAAGTGTAAAATTATATTGAAAGCGGCAGTTGCCAATCGACCGCCCCTGACGGTTTATAGGTTCGAACGGAGACGAGGCATGGTCGACTATCACGGACGTTTCGTCTGGTACGAGCTGATGACGACAGACGTTGCGGCTGCCGAGGCGTTTTACGCCAAGGTCTTCGGCTGGGGCGCACAGCAGGCCTCGGCACCGGGGCTGCCTTATACCACGCTCACCGTGGGAAAGGTCCCGATCGGCGGTCTCATGGACCTGCCAGAGGAGGCCAGGAGAATGGGCGCAACGCCGCGCTGGATTGGGTATGTCGGGGTCAACGACGTCGACGCCGTGGTCGACCGGCTCAAGCGTCTGGGCGGCGCGGTCTACGTTCCGCCGACGGACAGCAACATCGGTCGCATCTCGGTGGTTGCCGACCCGCAGACGGCCACGCTGGCACTGGTCGAGGGACTGAAGCCCACTCAGCAGAAGCTCGCCGAACCGGGTAAGTCGGGCCGCTTTGGCTGGCACGAGTTGCTCGCCGCAGACCGAGAGAAGGCGTTTGCTTTCTACAGCGAGTTGCTGGGCTGGCAGAAGGCGAATGCCGAATTCGGCTCGATGGAAGCGTATCAATTTTTTTCCTCCGGCGAAGAGATGATCGGGGGCATGTTCAACAAGGCGCAGCAGGAGCCCGTACCGTTCTGGCTTTATTACTTGAATGTGGGCGACATCGACGCGGCCGCCGAACGGGTTGAGAATGCGGGCGGCCAGATCTTTCAGGGCCCGAACGAATTGCCGGACGAAAGCTGGATTGCCCGCTGCAGGGATCCGCAAGGTGCGGCGTTCGCCCTGCAGGGCAGGCGAAGCCAGGACGGCATCCGCCGGGCTCCCGCCTCGGAAGTCGGCTGGTCGACCACGTGGGGAGATATATCGTCGAGAGGCCGATTGGTCGTCACCCGCCCTAGAGGCCGAGGGCGAACCTCGGACACCGAGGAAAGTTGACCCGCCTTAACGCTTCGATCAGCCGGCCTGAGGCGGCGCGGGCGTCGGTTTGGGGAGCGGCTTGTCCTGCCGTTTCGACCAGGAGATGTAGTAGGCGACGAGGGTCATGATCGCGATGCCGGTCACGCTGACAAAGACCTGCGCGAACAGCGAGCCTGAGCTGATCATCAACTCGAAATGTCCGACGAATGACAGGAAGACGCCGACGCAGAACACCGCGAGCGACTGCTGACCGCAGACGATAACGGGGTCGAATATCTTCCATTCCAGGCCCGGCCAATCCTTGGGCACAAACCGGATGACCAGGATCACGATCACCACGAAGTGCAGGAAGCGGTAGGGCGCCAGATTGGTTTTGTCGTTCGGATTGAAGGTATCAAAGAGCCAACGCGGGAACATCGCGCCGAAATCCGGGAATTTTCCCGCCATCGTCATCACCATCGCAAAGATGAGATAGGCGATGCAGAAATACAGGGTGAGCGGCGAGTCGATGATCGATCGCGATCTGGTAGCGCCGCCGAGTGCGCACCACGAGCCGAATACAAACAACACTTGCCAGCAGAACGGATTGAAATACCACACCCCCGACGGATAGGCCGATAGGTTCCAGCCGAATTGCCGGGCCGCGAGCCACAGCGCGATCGACGCGAGCATCGTTAGGCCGGGCCGGCGCAGCATCATCCACAGCACCGGCGGAAACAATCCCATCAGGACGATGTAAAGGGGAAGCACGTCCAGGTTGACCGGCTTGAATTTCAGCAGCAATCCTTGGCGCAGCGTCTCCACCGCGCTGTCGACCAGGCCCGCCACATTGAACTCGTTGATGATCTCCGGCGCGCTGAAACGTAACGCGACATAACCGATCGAAACGATGTAGATGACGAACAGGATGATATGCGCGACGTAGAGCTGCCAGACGCGCTTGGTCAGCCGGGTGGCGCCGACGATGAAGCCGCGCTCCAGCATCATCCGGGCATAGACAAAGGATGCGGTATACCCTGAGATGAAAACGAACAGATCCGCGGCGTCGCTGAAGCCGTAATTGCGGGTGGTAATCCAATTCACCACGTTGTCGGGGATGTGATCCAGGAAAATCGCCCAGTTTGCAACCCCCCGAAACAGGTCGAGCCGGAGATCGCGTCCTTTGGGGGGCAGGGTGGCATTGATTTTCATGGGTGCCGTTTCGCTGGGATGCTTTCGAAAGGATCGAACCCCGGGTGCGCGGTGTCAGCCGAGCGATTAGCCAAGTTGTCACAGCACGGCAGAGTGACTATAGGAAAATGTGGCATCCAAGGCTGGGAATCGCTGACCAAATACCCGAGAGGTGTTCCTATACTATCCCGGCCATTTTTGCCACGCGCTTCCTGCCGCATCTATCACGGGACCTGACCTTCATGACCGCACGCATCTTTAAGCCTGCCAAAAACGCGATGCAATCGGGGATCGCCAAGACCCGGGAATGGCAGCTCGATTATGAACCCGAGCAGCCCCGCGCGATCGAGCCTTTGATGGGCTGGACCAGTTCTGGCGACATGAAGCAGCAGCTCACCATTCGCTTCGACACCAAAGAAGATGCCGTGGCGTATTGCGAGCGCGAGGGCATTCCCTACCAGGTTATCGAGCCGAAAGCGCCGGCCCGGCGTCAAGCCGCCTATGCCGACAATTTCGCGTTCCGGCGCGGCGAACCCTGGACCCACTGAGGGTCGAAATCGCCTAAATTTATCCGGGCATTGCGGTGGATCGAAACTTCCGGGTTGCCTAAGGCGGCGGCGCAATGACACCATGGCGGAGGTCCCGAGGCGTCAGCTGCGGGCACTAAAGCTGCCCCGAAAACAATCCAAGGGGACAGGAAAGGGAAACTGCCCAAGGTCATGCCGCTCCGTTCCACGACCGATGCTTCCTCGTCCGATTTCGCCCGCAACGCCGAAGCCATGCGTGCGTTGATCGCCGAATTGCGCGGCAAGCTCGATGAGGTCGCCGGCGGCGGCGGCGAGGCGTCGCGTGCCCGGCACACCGCGCGTGGCAAGATGCTGGCGCGGCAGCGCGTCGACCTGCTGATCGATCCGGGTACGGCGTTCCTGGAGTTGTCGCCGCTGGCCGCCAACGGCCTGTATGGCGGCGATGTGCACTCCGCGAGCATCGTCACCGGTGTCGGCCGGATTTCGGGGCGCGAATGCGTCGTCGTCGCCAACGATGCCACCATCAAGGGCGGCACCTACTATCCGATGACGGTGAAGAAGCACCTGCGCGCGCAGGACATTGCACGGCAGAACAATCTTCCCTGCGTCTACATGGTGGATTCGGGCGGCGCGTTCCTGCCGCAGCAGGACGAGATTTTTCCCGATGAGCGGCATTTTGGCCGCATCTTCTACAATCAGGCGCAGATGTCGGCGGCTGGCATCCCCCAGATCGCGATCGTGATGGGCTCCTGCACCGCCGGCGGGGCCTATGTCCCGGCGATGTCGGACGAGAGCATCATCGTGCGAAATCAAGGCACGATCTTTCTCGGCGGACCGCCGCTGGTGAAGGCAGCTACCGGCGAGGTGGTCTCTGCCGAAGAACTCGGCGGCGCCGACGTGCACTCGCGGCAATCCGGTGTGACCGATCATTATGCGCAAAACGACAGCCATGCGATCGGCATCGCACGCCGCATCGTAGCCTCGTTGAAGCCGCCGCAGCGCGCCGCCCTGAACATGCGCCCGCCGCGCGAGCCGCTGTTTGCGCCAGAGGAGATCTACGGCGTCGTCCCCGTCGATGGCCGCAAGCCGTTCGATGTGCGCGACATCATCGCGCGGGTTGTCGACGGTTCGGAGTTCGACGAGTTCAAGAAATTGTACGGTCAGACCTTGGTTTGCGGGTTCGCCCACATCTGGGGTTATCCGGTCGGCATCATCGCCAACAACGGAATCCTGTTCAGTGAGAGTTCGCTGAAGGGTGCGCATTTCATCGAGCTGTGCTGTCAGCGCAATATCCCGCTGGTGTTTCTGCAAAACATCACAGGCTTCATGGTCGGCAAGAAATACGAGGCCGGCGGCATCGCGCGCGACGGCGCCAAGCTGGTGACGGCGGTGGCGACCGCCGGCGTGCCGAAGTTTACCGTCGTGATCGGCGGGTCCTACGGCGCCGGCAATTACGGCATGTGTGGCCGCGCCTATAGCCCCCGGTTTCTCTGGATGTGGCCGAACGCAAGGATCTCGGTGATGGGCGGCGAGCAGGCTGCGATGGTGCTGAGCCAGTTGCGGCGCGACAATATCGAGGCCAAGGGCGGCACCTGGTCGGTCGAAGAGGAAAACGAGTTTCGGGCGCCGACGCGCGCGCAGTTCGAGGCGCAGGGCAATCCCTATTACGCCACCGCCAGACTCTGGGATGACGGGGTGATCGATCCCGCCGATACGCGGCTGGTGCTCGGGCTCGGCCTGTCGGCCGCGGCGAATGCGCCGATCGAGCCGACCCGCTTCGGCCTGTTCAGGATGTGACGATGGATCGCTCCAAGCTTTACCGGCGATTTTGTACCCTGCTGATCGCCAATCGCGGCGAGATCGCCTGCCGGGTGATCCGCAGCGCCAAAGCGATGGGCTTGCGCACGGTGGCGGTCTATTCCGAAGCGGACCGCGACGCCATGCATGTCGCCATGGCCGATGAGGCCGTTCTGCTCGGGCCGGCGCGGGCGCGCGACAGCTACCTCAACATCGAGCGGGTGATCGAGGCCGCCCGAAGCAGCGGCGCGCAAGCCATCCATCCCGGTTACGGGTTCCTGTCGGAGAGCGCGGAATTCGCCCAGGCCTGCCTGAACGCGGGGTTGGTGTTTGTCGGGCCGACGGCCGCCATGATCGAGGCGATGGGCTCGAAGTCCGGCTCGAAGATGCTGATGGAGAAAGCGGGCGTGCCGCTGGTGCCGGGCTATCACGGCGAGGCGCAGGACGACGCAAAGCTGGCGAAAGCCGCCAACGAGATCGGCTTTCCGGTTCTGGTCAAGGCTTCGGCCGGTGGCGGCGGGCGCGGCATGCGCATCGTGCGGTCGGCGGACGAACTTGCCCCCGCGATCGTCAGTGCCAAGCGCGAGGCCAAGGCCGCCTTCGGCGACGATCGCATGCTGATCGAGAAGTTCGTTCAAAACCCGCGCCACATCGAGGTGCAGGTGATCGGTGACAGCCACGGCAATCTGCTGTCGCTGTTCGAGCGCGAATGTACGCTGCAGCGGCGGCATCAGAAGGTGATCGAGGAAGCGCCGTCGCCGACGCTCGATAATGTTCAGCGTGATGCGGTGTGCGCCGCGGCGCGCAAGGCGGCGGCCGCAGTCAATTATGTCGGGGCCGGCACCATCGAGTTCGTCTCGGACGGCACCGATGTCTTCTTTATCGAGATGAATACAAGGTTGCAGGTTGAGCACCCCGTGACCGAACTGATCACGGGAATCGACCTCGTGGAATGGCAGTTGCGCGTGGCATTCGGCGAAAAGCTGCCGCTCACGCAGGACCAGATCACGCTCAATGGTCATGCTATCGAGGCGCGGGTCTACGCGGAGAATCCGTACAAGAATTTCATGCCGTCGGTCGGCCGCATCAAGACCTGGCGCATGCCGGACCAATCGAACGGCCTGCGCATCGATGCCGGCTATCGCGAGGGCGATGCGGTGTCGCCGCATTACGACGCCATGCTGGCCAAGGTCATCGCCTGGGCGCCGACGCGCGCCGCGGCGATCGAGCGGCTCAACCGCGGCCTCGAGGACGCCGATGTTCGCGGTGTCGTCACCAACATTCCCTTCCTTTCGGCGTTGGTGACCCATCCGGACGTGCGTGCCAATGCCATCGACACCGGCTTTATCGAACGCGAACTGAAAAGCCTGACGCCGCCGCCGGCCGCTCCCGGCAATCTCGAACTGTGCGCTGCCGTTGTCGCCCTCCTGGAGGGGGAACGGCGCGCCGCGCGCGCCGAAGCGGCTTCGCCCTGGCAAACCGCGGGCTGGATGCCGGTCGGCCGGCGGAGGCGAACGTTCAGATTCCGTCACGCGCCCGAGACGGATCAGGAGGTCCACCTGCGCTATGGCCGCGGGCCTGGGACGCTGTCGATCGGCAAGCAAGAATTCGCCTTCGAAAGCACAGCCGCGGATGACGGTGGCTTCGATCTGACGCTCAATGGCATGAAGTCGCGCATCGTGGCGGTCGTCGAGGGCCATGAACTGTATTTGCGGACGCGCAACGGCCGTTTCGACCTGCATTGGGTCGATCCGTTCGGCGGCGACGACGAGGAGCAGGTCGGCGAGGACAAGATCGTGGCGCCGTTGCCGGGGACCGTGGTCGCGCTGCTAGCCAAGGAGGGCGCGGCTTTGGAGAAGGGGGCGCCGATCCTCACGCTTGAGGTGATGAAGATGGAGCAGACCTTGCGTGCGCCCTTCGCGGGCGTGCTGAAGGCGATCAAATGCAAGGTCGGCGATATTGTCCAGGAGGGCGTCGAACTCGCCGAAATCGAGCCGACCGCCGGGTGAGGCCGCTATGAGTGATTCCGTGCGTATCGTCGAAGTCGGCCCGCGCGACGGCCTGCAAAACGAGAAGACGCCCATCAGCGTCGCTGACCGCATCGCCTTCGTCGAGGCGCTGATCGGCGCCGGGCTGCATACCGTCGAAGTCGGCGCGTTCGTCTCGCCGAAGGCGGTCCCGCATATGGTGAATTCGGATCAGGTGCTGCGCGGCGTCAACCGTCACCCCGGCAGCGAATTCCACGTCCTGGTCCCGAACGAGAAGGGCTATGAGGCGGCGCGGACCGCTGGCGCCAAGGTGATCGCGGTGTTTGCGGCGGCGTCAGAGGGCTTTTCCCGCGCCAATATCAATTGCTCGGTCGCCGAGTCGATCGAGCGCTTCAAGCCGGTCATCGCCCGGGCCAAGGCCGACGGCGTCAGGGTGCGCGGCTATGTGTCCTGCGTACTCGGCTGCCCCTATGAGGGCGCGGTCAAGCCGCAGGCAGTCGTGGACGTGGCGCGGACCTTGTGGGATCTCGGCTGCTACGAAGTCTCGCTCGGCGACACCATCGGGGTCGGCACGCCGCTCAAGGCCCGGCACTTGCTGCGCGCAGTGGCCGGCGCTGTGCCGATGGCCCATCTCGCGATGCATTTTCACGATACCTACGGCCAGGCGCTGGCCAACCTCTATGCCGGGATGGAGGAGGGCGCGCGCGTGATCGACTCCGCCGCGGGAGGCCTCGGCGGCTGTCCCTATGCGCCCGGCGCCACCGGCAACGTCGCGACCGAGGATGTGGTCTACATGCTCGAAGGCATGGGGATCGCGACCGGGGTCGACATGCCAAGGCTGGTGGCGGCGACCAACGAGGTCAGCCGGCTGATCGGCCGCCCGCCGGTGAGCCGGGTTGCCGCGGCGATCAATGCGAAGCGGCGAGTGGCGAATAGCGAATAGCGAATAGCGAACTTCCTCACTGGCTACTCACTACTCGCTATTCGCCGTCTACCGTCCCCCGTCCGGCCCCATCACCAGATTGGGCAGCCATGTCGCGATTTCTGGCACGAAACACAGCAGGATCACGGCTACCAGCATCAAGAGCACGAATGGCAGCGTGCCCCAGATCACCTCGCTGAGCGGAATGTCGGGCGCGACATTACGGATCACGAAGAGATTCAAGCCCACCGGCGGGTGAATCAGGCCCATCTCCATCACGATGGTCATGACGACGCCAAACCAGATGATGTCGAAATTTGCGGCGCGCAGCGGCGGCAGGATGATCGGTGCGGTCATCAGGATGATCGAGACCGGCGGCAGGAAAAACCCGAGCACGACGACCATGAGAAGGATCGCCGTCAGCAGCTCCCAGCGCGGCAGGTTCATCGCGACAACCGATTCAGCAGCCGATTGCGAGATATGCAGGTAACTCATGACGTAAGAGTACAAGAGCGACATGCCGATGATCATCATCAGCATGGTGGACTCGCGGATGGTCGCTTTCAGGATCGGCGCCAGATCGGCCGGTCGCCATACGCCGTAAATGAGCGCGATCAATGCCAGGGCGAGCAGGCCGCCGAGACCCGCGGTTTCCGACGGCGTGGCGTAGCCGCCATAGAGCGCAACCATGACGCCGGTCAGCAGGATAACGAACGGCAGCACCCGAGGCAGAACGTTGAAGCGTTCCGCAAGCGAGAAGTCGTCGCGCTTGAGGATCGCCGACGTCGCGCCGGTCTGGCTGTAGAGCGCGTGCGCGGCGGCGTACTCCTTGCGAAACCGCATGACCGCATAGGCGCCGAACAACAAGACCAGTAGCAGCGCAGGTCCGATGCCGGCAAGGAACAGCCGTCCCAAAGACTTTTCCGCCGCCACTGCGAACAGGATCATGGTGATCGACGGCGGCAGCAGGATGCCGAGCGTGCCGCCCGCGGCGATGATGCCGGCGGCCAATCCGCCGGAATAACCGCGCTTGCGCATTTCCGGAATGCCGGCCGATCCGATCGCCGAGCAGGTGGCCGGCGACGAACCGGCCATTGCCGCGAACAGGGCGCAGGCAAACACGTTGGCAACCCCGAGGCCTCCGGGCACCCGGTGCAGCCAGGCATGCAGCGCCGTGTAGAGATCCTGACCGGCTCTTGATCGGCCGATCGCGGCGCCCTTGAGGATGAATAGCGGGATCGCGAGCAAGGTGATCGAGGCCATTTCCTCGTAGACGTTCTGGGTAACGGTATCGAGCGAGGCCGCGGGCATGTAGATGCCCATGAACACCACAGCGACCGCGCCCAGCGCGAACGCGATCGGCATTCCTGAAAACATCGCAAATAGGGTGGCCAGACCGTAACTAATCCCAATCCCTAACACAGTCATCGGCGTGCCGGTCCTGTGAAGGGAATAACGACCTGGAGCAGGATCTGGGCACACAGCAGTGTCATGCCGATCGCCATCAGGCCATACGGGATCGTCAGCGGCGGCGACCACATCGAATTCGATACTTGGCCGTCAACCCAGGCTTCATGGGTCAGCGTCCAGGATTTCCAGGCGAAGAACGCGCAGAACAGCAGGCTTGCCACGTCGACGAGCCACAGGCGGATGCGGTTCACGATCGGCGGCAGCAACCCGACGAATGCCTCGATACCGATATGGCCGCGCTGGCTCTGCACATACGCCGCGGTCATGAAGGTGGCACCGACCAGCAGAAACACAGCCGCTTCGTCCTGCCAGTAATTCGGGCTGTGAAACAAGGCCCGCCCTGCCACGCTATAGCTCAGAATTGCGCAGGCCGCGACCAGCGCCACGGCGCCTAGGACGACGATGATGTTGTTGCTAATCGCGAGGACGCGCGCGGACGCTGCGACAAGCGGATGGCTCGTCGTGGCGTCCGAACGGTCATCTTGATCCGGAAGCGGACCAGCCATCATGCGGAGACGTCGGTTGCCAGCTTCAGAAGCTTGGCCGAATTCGCGGTCTTCGCGCCGTAGTCCTTCCAGGCGGTATCGCGGGCAATATCGCGCCATTTGCCGACGGTGGCGAGATCAAGCGCACTGACCTTGGCGCCAGCTTTTTCGTAGACCTTGGCGACCTCGACGTCGTCGTCCTGCGCGCCTTTTCGACCGAAAACTTCGAGTTCGGAGCCGACCGTGCGGATGATGTCCTGCTGGTTTTTCGGCAGCGCATCGAAGATCGACTTCGACATCAGGAGTGGCTCGAGCATGAACCAGTAGGATGCCCCGGCGCCGGAGGTGAGGGATTTGGAGACTTCCTCGAGCCGGAACGAAATCAGGCTGGTGGACGAGGTGATGCCGGCATCGCAAGCACCGGTCTGCATGGCCGAATAGATTTCGTTTGAGGGTACCGATAACACGGCCGCGCCGGCGGTCTGCAGCACCATGTCCATCTCGCGCGAGCCGCCGCGGACCTTGAGGCCCTTGGCGTCTTCCGGAGCGACGATGGCGCGCGACCGACTGGCAACCCCGCCGGCCTGCCAGACCCAGGTGAGGATGATGATGCCCTTATCGGCCAGGAAATCCGTCAATGCCTTGCCGATCGGTTCGCTCTTCCATCGCATGCCCTGATCGTAGGTCTCGACCAGGCCAGGCATCAGGCCGATATTGGTTTCCGGCAACTCGCCACCGGCATAGGGAAGCGGATAAAGGCTGATATCGAGCGCGCCTTTGCGCATCGCCGAGAACTGTGCGTTGGTTTTGATCAGCGACGAGTTCGGATAGATTTCAGCGGCAATCTCACCGCCGCTGCGCTTGGTCACTTCGGCGGCGAACACGCGGGTAAGCCGATCGCGGAAATCTCCTTTGTCGATCGTGCCGCCGGGAAATTGGTGAGATATCTTGAGCGTCGTGGCGGCATGCGCCGTTCCGGTCCCGAAGCGCAGGATAGCGGGCGCGGCAACCGCGGATATGAGGACGTGGCGGCGAGTAATCATGGGGTTTCTCCCTGAGGTAGTTTTGATTGCACGGCTTTGACTGGCCGGCATCTTTAACCGTCTTCGCCCGGATTTTCTCTAGTCTGATAGTTCGAGGCCAGGCTCATCAAGGCATTGTTGTGTCGCAACTTTGCCTCAGAATTGCACGGAAATTCCACGAAAAAAAGACGCATGGACCTGTTTTCTGAACTCCGGGGCACGCGTTATCACCCGTTGGTGAAAACGAAATTATTTCGCATGGCCGGTAACAAAATCCCGGTGGAATCGTTGAATAAGGATGCGACGCCAGTCGCTGTCAAACCGTTTCGAAGGGATCAACTGTCCATGACCATTAGCACCCGTATCGCGCTCGGAGTTTCGGCCGCCGCTCTCTCGCTCAGCTTGGCTTTGGCCCCCGCAGCGTTCGCCCAGGACAAGATGGGCAGCGACAGCATGAAGAAGGACTCGATGTCCAAGGACTCGATGTCCAAGGACTCGATGAAGAAGGACACCATGTCCAAGGACAGCATGAAGAGCGGCGATGGCATGATGAAGAAGGACTCGATGTCCAAGGACACCATGAAGAAGTAACAACCAACCCGCACTGTTTTGCAGGCCCGTCTCAACCCGAGGCGGGCCTGTCCTGTTTCCGGACCCGACGCAGTCTTGAGGCGTGGGTTGTCGAATTTGTCGGCTGAAGCGCCTACTTTTTTCGTTTCTTGCGGGCGGCGTAGCGTGCGTCTCGGGCTGCCTTCCGTTCCGCTTCGAGGGTCAGTTCGCGGGCGGCAGCTTCTTCCTTTTCGCGCGCGAGCTGGGCCGCGGCGGCTGCCGCCGCCTCTTCCTCAAGCCGCTTCTGCTCGGCCTTCGCTGCTTCGCGCGCCTCTTTAATCTTGGCGCGCGCTGCGGCTTGCGCTTCGCGTTCAGCCCGTCGCTGCATCACGGCCGGATCATCGGGGCCCGGCTGGGCGCGAAACTTGTTCAGGATGTTTTGCCTGGCTTGCTGAGCGGCCTTCTGACGGTCGGCAAAGCTAGGCTGCTTGAATCCACTCATAGATATAATGCCTTGTCACTTTCATAGTTTGTGGTGAGACGATGCTGTGGCTAGAAGGCCGATTTCACGTCGCGTCAGCGCGGGACAAAGACGCCCGCATGATGATGAGCCGCTTGTACCTCCGGGCGCGCAGAGAAGTCACCAATTATCCGCTAACCAGCACCATGTCGCGCGAAAACTGGTGTTTCGGCTGCTTCCAATTGGCGCGATATGCCCTTGGAACCGGGTACCATGAGCGGGTCTGCAGTGGGCAGGACGAGGCGGCCATAACCGGATCTGACTTTGGCTCGATCGAAAACCCCTGTATGTATCGTCGTTTAGACGGACCATTTAAACATTTGCCTCGTAAACCGTTCCAAGCTCCCTGGACGTCGGGTACGGCGCGCGCGAGCGATTTGCATGAAGCGATTCCAACGCCGAAGTCGCTGGCTCCTGATTCTCGCGATGGTGGCTGTTGCCTATTTCATGCTGGCTTATGTCGTACTGCCGATACTCTGGAGCCATCACGAGCGTGAACCTGGCCTGGCGTCCCTGTCGATGGTGACGCGCACCGGTACGGGCATTCCCGGAGACCCGCTCAATGTCGGGCTGGTCGGTGGCGAGGAAGACATCCTGCGTGCCATGCACGCAGCGGGCTGGTTTCCAGCCGATCCCGTGACGTTGCGCACCAGCATCAAGATCGTCGGCAGCGTGGTGCTTGACCGGCCATACCACGATGCGCCTGTCAGTCCGCTGTTCTACGAAGGTAAAAAAGAACAGCTTGCGTTCGAAAAGCCGGATGGTAGGAGCGCTGACCGGCGACATCACGTTCGTCTATGGCTGGTGCTTCAAAAGGGCACGGATGATCGACCGGTCTGGCTCGGAGCCGTGACATTCGATCGCGGGGTAGGCCTAAGCCACTACACCGGGCAGATTACCCATCATATCGGCCCAGACATCGACGCCGAACGTGACTTGCTGATGCAGGATTTGAGCAAAGCCGGGATGGTCGAGGCGGTGTTTCAGATTTCGGGAATTGGTCCGACGCTGTTCGGACGGAATGGCGGGGGCGATCCCTATCATACGGATGGCGAAATCGCTGTCGGCAGTCTGGTGGTCAACGGCGTCAGGCGGACGGCGCCGCCGGCGCTGCTGCCGCCGCCGCCGCTGATCGCGCTGAAGGATCAGATTTGGCACAATGTCAGCAATGCGATAGGCCCATGAGGTGCCCAGTCGATCTCAGGGGCCATCGGTAGTATGATCTGACGTAGCGCGCGATACGAGCATAGACGGTCTCCGGGGCCTTGAAGCTGGCGATCAGACGGCCGTTCTGTTAAGAGTTTTTCAGGCTAAAACGCCATTTAATGCCGTTCGGGAAATCGCCGATCGCGCGACAAACCTCCCGAACGTGAACTTGTCTGGGCCTTCATATCCCGCACACAGGGCACCATTGTGCCGCGTGAGCCATGGGTCTGTCATGACGGGTATCTCGGAGTGGCTAGCATCGATTGGTCTGGCGGAGTACGCTCAACGTTTCGGCGAGAACGCCATTGATCTTTCGGTTGTACGCGATCTGACCGAGCAGGACCTCAAGGATCTCGGCGTTCTGCTTGGCCACCGACGCAAGATGCTGCGCGCGATCTCGGAGCTTAAGGGAGGCATTCCCGTTGCTCCGCAAGCCGGCGCCAGGCCGGTGCCGCGCGACGGCGCCGAACGGCGCCAACTGACGGTGATGTTCTGCGATCTGGTGGGCTCGTCCGCACTTTCCGCCCGGCTCGATCCGGAGGATTTGCGGACTGTCATCGGCGCCTATCACGCCTGCATTGCCGAAATAATCGCCTGCAACCAGGGCGTCATCGCTCGCTACATGGGGGACGGCGCGCTGGCCTATTTCGGTTATCCTCAAGCGCACGAGGACGATGCCGAGCAGGCGACGCGCGCGGGGTTGGCGCTGGTGGAGGCGGTAGCCAATCTCCACACTGATATCGGCGCTGAACTGCAGGTTCGCGTCGGCATTGCGACCGGCATGGTGGTCGTCGGCGATTTGACCGGTGAAGGCGCAGCCAAGGAGCAGGCGGTTATTGGCGAGACGCCGAACCTCGCGGCGCGCCTGCAGGCGTTCGCCAATCCGGACACGGTACTGATTTGCGAGAGCACGCACCGACTGATTGATGGGCATTTCGAATGCCGCAACCTCGGACCGGTCATGTTGAAGGGCTGGGCGGAGCCGATGTCAACGTGGCAGGTGGTGGGCACGAGTGAAGTAGAGAGCCGCTTCGAAGCGCAGCACAGAACCCGGTTGAACGCGCCGATCGGCCGGGACGAGGAGATCGAGCTGCTGTTGCGGCGCTGGCAGCACGTCAAACGCGGCGAAGGCTGCGTTGTGGTGCTGAGCGGAGAACCGGGTATCGGCAAGTCGCATATCGCCCTGGCGATTCAGGAGCGGCTGCATGCCGAACCTCACACCACGGTGCGCCAATTCTGTTCGGCGCACCACACCAACAGCGCGCTGTTTCCATTCATCCGCGGGCTCGAACGGGCGGCCCGGTTCCAGCGCGGTGATACGCCGGCGGAGAAGTTCGCCAAGCTTGAGGCAGTGCTGGTGCGGTCCGGCGCCAACGCGCACCAGGTAGTACCTCATCTGGCCAACCTTCTATCGTTGCCGCCCGATGACCGCTACCGCCTTCCGGAGCTGAGCCCGCAGAAACGCAAGGAGATGACGCTGGCGGCGTTCTTGGCTCAACTCAACGGGCTGGCTGCGCGGCAACCTGTTTTTATCATCTTCGAGGATATCCACTGGGCGGATCCGACCTCGCTGGAGTTGCTCACCGTTACATTGGAGCAGATACCGCGGCTTCGGGTGCTGCTGCTCATCACCGCCAGACCGGAGTTTACGCCTCCCTGGCCAGGTCATGCGCATGTGACAACGCTCTCGCTCACCCGCCTCAACCGGCGCAACGGGGCGGCGTTAGTTGAGCGCGTCACCGCCGGCAAGACGCTGCCCGAGGAGGTGATGAACCAGATCCTTGCCCGTACCGACGGCGTGCCCCTATTCGTTGAGGAACTGACCAAGACAGTGCTCGAAACCGGGCTGTTACAGGAGCGGGACGATCACTACGTTCTCAATCGACCGCTGCCCTCGATGGCTATTCCGACCACCCTGCATGCATCGCTGATGGCAAGGCTTGACCGGTTGGCACCGGTAAGGGAGGTGGCCCAGATCGGTGCCGTGGTCGGACGCGAATTTTCCTACGAATTGCTGAACACCGTCGCCGGATTGCCCAGGCAGAGGCTTGAAGAGGCGCTTGCCGAGTTGGTTCGGTCCGAACTGATCTTCTGCCGCGGCGAGGCTCCCCAGGCAATTTATACGTTCAAGCACGCGCTCGTGCGAGATGCTGCTTACTCCGGACTGCTGAAGACCAGGCGGGCCGCGCTGCATGCCACCATCGCGGATGCGTTCGAGCAACGGTTTCCGGAGATCGTGGAAGCGCAACCTGAGACGCTCGCGCACCACCTTGCGGAGGCAGGCCTGTTCGAGAAGGCGGCTGGATATTGGCTGCAGGCCAGCAGGAAAGCCGCGACGCGTTCGGCCAATCTGGAGGCGATCGCCCATGCGCAGCGAGGCATCGAGGCGTTGGGCCACTTGGCCGACGGTCCGGCAAAGGACCGGCGGGAGCTCGATTTCCAGCTTGCACTTGGACCCTGCCTGATCGCGATCCAGGGGCCGGCCTCGAACAAGGCGATGGCGACCTTCGCGCGCGCGCGCGAGCTGTGCGAGCGGCTCGGCGATCCGCCGGAGCATCTTCAGGTGATGTTCTGGTTGACCACTGCGAGCGTCATCCGGGGCGAATTGCCGCTGGCCGAGGAAACGATCGGCGCGCTGCTTCAGATCGCCGAATCGCGCGCCGATCGGCCGGCGCTGCTCAACGCGATGCGCGGACAGGCCATGATCCGGCTTTTCATGGGACATCCCGCCAGTGCCCTTGAAGCGCTTGAATTGGCAATCGATTCCTTCAATGCGAGCAGCGAGGAACAGAGGCTGGCGGCGCGCGCGGCCGGTCAGGATGCGGCTGTGGCCGACCTCGCGCTGATGTCATGGGCGCTTTGGCTGCTTGGTGGCGTCGACACGGCGGTCGCGAAATTGAACATCGCGATCGAGCGCGCCGATGCGATCGATCACCCCCATTCGCAGGCCTACGCCTGTTACTATGCCTCGGTTCTCCACGCGCTTCGCGGCGAGACGCCGGCTGCGCAGGGATACGCCGAGCGCTGCCTGGCCTTGTCAGACGAGCATGGTTTTCGGCAGTGGCGCGGCTTGGCGCACGCCATCCGGGGCATCTGCGTGACCTTGCTCGATCCGTCGTCCAGTGCACTCGAGGAAGTTCGGGCCGCGCTGGATGAGTATCGCGGCGCAGGCCATCAGCTTGGCATCACCGCGCTCTATGTGCTGCTGTGCCAGGCGTTGCTGCTGACCCATAAATACGAGGCGGCGCTGGATCTGATCGAGCAGGGGTTCGTAACGGCAGGCCGCAACAGCGAGCGGATATTCGAGGCCGAACTGTACCGGCTGAAGGCCCGTGTGCTGCTCGCCCGCGGCGGTTCGGATGCCAAGGGCGCCGCACAAGCCTTGCTCGAACAGGCCTTGGCAACGGCGAGAGGCCAACAGGCGCGAAGCCTTGAGCTTCGCGCCGCGAGCGACCTTGCTGCCTTGTGGAACGAACAGGGCAGGCGCGAAGAAGCGCGCGACTTTCTTGCGCCCGTTTATGCCGGGCTCTCTGAGGGCTTCGCGACACGGGATGCAAAGGAGGCGAAGGCGTTGCTCGACGAACTGCGGTAGTACTCCAATACACGGTCACAAAGCGACGCTATCTCGCCGTTTGCTCCAGATATTTGAATTTATCCCGCATTCCCTGCCATTCCGGGTCTTGTTCCGGCCTCTCGTTGATGAAGCGGACCTCTTTGTTCTGGGCTCTGCTTTTGGCGCCCGCTGCGCGATAGGCCGCGATAGCCTGTTGTGTAGCGGCTCTCCCCAATTCCCGGCCGTTATCCAGGTTGCTGTGGTTCCATTTGAAGTTGATATGGCCCGGTACGTGAATCTCGACGAGCGTGCCGGTCCACGGCTTTCCGCCATCTTTGGGATGATCGTACCGGACATGATACTTGAACAGCTTGACGTCGTCCTCGCCGACAGTCGCGGCAAACAGCTGGCAAAGGTTGGCCAGTGAATCATGAAGATTCTCCGGTTTGCGGATTTGCTTGGAATCAACGATCCGGCTCACCCATATTTCGTCCAGATCGGGATGCTCTTCGAGCAGGGTCTCGAAGTTGACGGTATCGACCAGCGCGCCTTCGCAATATGTCACGCCCCTGATGGCGACGGTTTGCTCGACGAAAGGCAGTGCCGAACACGCGCATAGGGTCGACGCATCGATCGGGCCCCGACGCAATTTGCTTTTCATCGGCTTGTTGGAAAAGAAGGCCAATTCCTGCTTGTCGAGATTCCACGCATTGTGAAAGAGGAAAGGCTTCTCCGTTTCCTTCTGTCCGCCGTTCTTTTTCTTTTTGTCGAACAGGTTCTCGAATTTGATGCGCTTCATGAACTCGCTGTTCGGATAGTTGATCCTCGATAGTCCGGTGATGTTGGACAGGTACATCATGGAGGTCAGATAACGGATGAAGGGATTGGGCGCCATCGCGTGATTGAGGATCCATCCATTGATGTCTCCTTCATCCAGTGTCCGGAACTTCTTGTCTGGGCCGGGCATGTGATCGAGCAGGAGCGACATGGAATCCTGAAAGGAATTCAGCATTCGGTACGGATCCCAGGCGAAATCCCGATAATTATCGGCGTTGGTTACGAATTGATTCAGCGCCTTAATGTTGTTGCGCCAGTCCGCTCCGAAGACGGTATTTATTGGAAAGCGTTCGTAGCTCTCGTCGTCCCGAAAAACAAAGTCTTTGAAAAATCTGTAGGTTTGTTCGACATGGTCGTCGTCAAACTGATTGTAGACGATCCCGACCCAGGCGCCGATGCAGGACAACGCCCATACGTCAAAGGTTATGTCCTCATCGGCCAGCGCCTCCAATACCCCGATGTGCAGGCCTGCTGCTGGCCCTCCACCGCCGAGCGTAATGGCTCTTTTCGGAGTCTTTGCTGAATCCGCCATCTGAACCCCCTTTGATATGTTTTTAAATTAAATTCGCGCCAATTAAATATTCAAAGCTGGCGACGGGTTAGGTTAATTCTTTTTGGTGTGATTGAAAAGCTACCGGTTGTGCTGTCAGTCGTATGCGTTTTCCGGTCATGAAGATCGAGTATGACAGCAACGCTGACGCTGATAGGCGATGAGCAGTGGCGAGAGATTCGATGATGTTAGTTCATCGGAGGCGTCGCGCCGCTGCACAGCCCGAAAACCACGGCCGGGCGTCCCAAGAACAGCCCTGACGCTGACCTAAGCAAGCGGGCTTCGGTAGTGGCCGGATTTCTTTCAGCGCGATGTCGTGCCGGCGTCCTGTGTTGTGACCTTGGCGCCAGCTTGTGCGCTCAAGCCATTTTCCTGGCAGGGAATCTGTCTCCAGGAGCCATCCGCATTCTGCTCGTAACCGTAGCAGGGCGGTTTCGAGGCCTCGTCACTGGCATTTGGCGCGTTTGTCGGTCGTGCGAGCGCTGGGCTCGCGACCATGACGGTCATGGTCATCATACCAAGGAAAGTCGCAATCACGACCCGCATCTCAGGTGTTCTCCTTATTGGAAGGCTCAAGATTCCAGCCCCGGATTGTGGTCGATTTTTGCTGCGTGTTTGGGAAATTCGATGACGTTCGCCGCTTCGTGCTACGCCTCCGGCGCGACATTAACCTTGCCGAGCGCATTTATTCGTCCGCCGAGGATTAACCGCCCCGCCGGCTCGCCTTGGCCCGCGAATGCGCGAACGGGGAGGGTAATTGCTGACCCCTCAGGGTATTTCCCCCGCCGTTTGCCGGCCTCGGAAGCGGCTGTTCGTCTGCGCCATTGCCGCACTCACCGGCAATTCTTTCAAATGGCAGAAAAGTGTCCTAGCCTGATGGCCTTCGCAATCCGTGGGTGACGACCATGAGATCTCGCGTAAGAAGATTTGCCCATTTCCTCGAACGCATTGGGCTCGCAATGGCCGGCGCCGCAAGCGGGCTGTTTGTCGCGGCCCATGTCGGCTCCAGCATCGAGTGGCTCACGTCCGAAGGTTTTGTCGTGATCATGATGATAGCCGGAGCATTCGGCTTTTATCTCGGCATCGACACGCCACCTTTGCCATTTCATGCGGAAGAGACGCGGGCAAAAGCCGGCCTCAGCGGTAAGGTGGATTCCGCCGAATTTCTCAGCGCGGTCGGCACCTTTTTCGCGGCCTTGACCGCATTCGCATCGGTTTGCGTGATTGTGTTCCGGGGCAACCCCCACATCTTCTGGACAACGATGATCATGCTCGGTTGGGTGCTTGGCGTGGCGCTGCAGATCATTGCGGGCGCGATTGCCCGCGCGCGTGCGTAAATTCGATGGTTTCGTATGCCTATACAGGGTGTCGGCATTTCTGCCGCGGCGTTTGCGAGTAGAGATGATGTTTCGCGCTCTAATGATCGAACAGGTGCTTTACGATTGCGCCGCTGAGAATCCTGGATCCTTCGGTCGACAAGTGAAGCTGGTCCAAGACGACGACGTTCGTTGCCGACGGCCCGTTTCGCGTCATGCAGCCATCCGAATTGCAGAATTCGTGCCAGGCTGAAAGGTATTCGACACGCTCATCTTTGGCGAATTGCGCCATGCGCTCATCGACCGCAGGGCCGGAAACCCCGCGATCGATCCGGTCCGGCAGGTAGTGCTGAAATCTATAGGCATTGATCAGCATGAACGGCAGCGATCGCTTCCAGACCGGCACGGGACCGACGACGATGATCCTTTCAATACCTTGATGCCTCAAGCTCGCGATGGTTTCTCGAAGTGCCGGGAGGTCGGTTTTCTCACTCCACATGGCATGCAGCAGCACGATGTCCGGCTTCGTTTCTCTGATGACGTCGAACGTCTCGGTGTTTAAGCCTGCGCATTGCGCAAATATTCCGACTATGCCAACGATTGGCGGGCAGGCCGCGGAGGTAAACTGGGCGATACGAAACGGCTGATGTTGCTGCGCCGTCTTCAGGCCCGGATACAGCGCGGCAGCGGTCGAATCCCCCCACACAAATATGAGCGGGCCGCTTCCGTCTTCGATACACCGGGCTCGCCGTTCAGTAGAGACCTGACCGGCCTCAAGAAAACAGTCCGGGCGAAAGCCGGCATTCTCCTTACCGGGCAGGTTCGCAATATCGCTGACGGCCGGTGGAAACCGAAAGCTAAAACCTGAGCCGAGCACGGTGGATAGCCCAACCGCACCGAGGGATACCATCGCCGTGCAGAGGCCGATGACCGCATTGCGGCGGTGCCTTATCGGCTTTTCGACGAAATAATAGGTGCCGCACGCCAGGATGAAGGAAGCACCGACGGCGAGATCGATCTCCAGGAAAGTCGGGACACCTGCCCGCAGAATGCCGAGATAAGACAGGATCGGCCAATGCCAGAGATACAGGGGGTAACTGACGAGCCCGATGAAGACCATGGCGCGATGCGACAGCAGACGTCGGTTCAGCATCGAATTCGGGGCATCGAGCAACAAGACTGCGCCCAAAACCGGCATCAGCGCGTTCCATCCCGGATATCGGGAGCTGGTGTTAAGCATTGCAACGGCAAGGACGATCAAGAGCAACCCGGCGGTTGCTTTGACATCATCGGAAACACCCCGAAAATATGCGCCGTCCCGCGTGTTTGATCGCGCCAGTAGCGCACCAGCCAACAACTCCCAGGCTCGGGTTACCGGTGAATAGAAAGCGATCGCCTGGTGGTCGGTCACGAGCAAAACATTGGCCGCCATCGATGCGGCGGCAAGCGCTGCGATGACGATCGCATCAAAGCGCCAGCCTCTCAGGAGGATCAGCAGTATCGGCCAGAAAATGTAAAATTGCTCTTCGATCCCGAGCGACCAGAGATGGAGCAACGGATTGGTCGATGCGTCCGGGGCAAAATAGTCCTGACGGCCAAGCTGGACGAGATTGGCGAAAAAACCGGCGCCCCCCGCCATGCTGGTGCCCAGCAACCCCAGATCTCGCGGTAGTAGGATGAGCCAGCCCACGACATACGTCATGGCGAGCACAACAATCAGCGCGGGGAAAATGCGCCGGATGCGTCGCTGATAGAACGAGAGGATCGAGAACGAATTCAGCGCCAATTCCTTGGCGATGATGCGCGTAATGAGAAATCCGGAGATAACGAAGAAGATGTCTACGCCGACAAATCCTCCAGGAACCAGCCCTGGAAACGCATGATACCAAACGACGGCGAGGATTGAGACGGCCCGGAGACCGTCTATGTCAGCACGGTAAGCGATGGGTGCGATCGTTTCGGCTGGTCGAGAGCGCATGAGCATGCGACTCGTTCTATAGCCTCAACGGAGTCATCGGAAGGGGGCGCGGTCAAGCGCTCCGGTGGGTTTGACGATCGCCGGCGACTTAACCGCAGGATCAGATGTTAAGTTCGGACCGTTGCGGAACGGTAACAGTATTTTAGTCCGGACTCATGTAACTTTGTCAACTATCGCGGTTTCCCCGGAGAGTTTTTGATGAAAAGGCTATTGCTTGGAGCGGTTGCCCTTCTGTTCGGCGCTCCGGTTTTTGCGGCTGACCTATACCCGTATGCGAGGTCTGTCCCGGTTGAGCTGCCTAATAACTGGAATGGCTGGTATGCCGGCTTAAATGTGGGCGCCGCCGTCAACGATTCCCAATATGACATCAATCCAGCCGGATGCTTCGTGACTGGTTGCGGTGCGGGCGGCATCCCGGGGAATGCCTTTCGGCGGTACTCAGCCGGGTTGAGCGGTACGGATTTCACCGGTGGTGGCCAGGTGGGTTACAACTACCACTTCGCGCCGCTGTGGGTTGCGGGCTTCGAAACGGACTTCAACTATAACGGGGTTCGAAATTCCGACGTCCTCAGCCAACCCCTGGGGCCGCCGCTGTTCGGACCAGGCACCTTCTTTCACGCGGTATCCACTGGTCTTGATTGGTTCGGGACAGTGCGCGGCCGCCTTGGCGTCCTGGCGACGCCAAACCTGCTGTTATACGGAACGGCCGGTCTCGCTTACGGCCAGGCAAGTTCCACGACCAACACGTCATTTTCGTTCTTGTCTGACACCTATGCCGGTTCGGCTTCGACGACACGCTTTGGCTGGACTGCGGGCGCTGGCGCGGAGTGGCTGGTGACGCGCGCCTGGTCGGTGAAAGCCGAATACCTTTACGTTGATCTCGGCCGCGCCGACTACGCGAGTGGGTGTATCTCCCCGGCGGCGGTTTGCAATAGCGTGACGCCGCCGTTCTATCAGACCAGCGTCCAAACGCGCGAGCATGTCGCTCGGGTCGGTGTCAACTATCACTTCCCGCAATACTAAAGGGCGCTCGGGGGCTTAAAAATTCAGAGCCTCCTTAGCTCGCGGTGGTCGAATCGCCGATTTACGGGGTGGGGCAGGCGACTTGATTCTGACCAGGTAACGCTGCCTGCCTGCCGGGCGTGCGGGCGGATCTTGGTGCGCGCAGGCTTGTCGCCGTGCGGTTGAGTTCTGACCTTCACCGCTGTAGCCGCTGAAATAACTTGGCGCTCGTCGACCGATCCGGGAGATCAGCAGCCGCGGCAAATGTCGTTGATCTTGCGATCTACAGATCTTTCGTTGGCTGTCGGCCCGATTGACCGATCGGGAGCATTGGCCCTGCGCGGTTGCTGATGCGGCGGTAGCTTCGTGTATCGATGATGGTAGCGGTGCGACAGTTGCGACGCCTGCGGTTTCCGATGCTTTGCAATGGCCGAGGACGAGCCAGCCACCAGTGCAACGAATACCAACCCCGTGACTACCTTTCGCATCTGGTTCGACCCTTATGAGATGTCTTTTGGACCGATCCGCATCGGGCCAACGCCTTGGTGAGCCTATCTGTCTGCCAATGGCGTTACGGCGGGGAAATTTGCCGCAATCAACGTGGGAGATGGATGAAACGCGACAAAAAGATGAAGCCGACGGTGACGCAACAGGCGAAAACTGCGACTGTGGGATCGTCCATCGAAAGACTATCCACAAATGAGGCGGGATGATTCCTCAGCCTGCGGCCCAGCGCAAGCCGTTTGCGCCCAGGGTTCTGTGGGTGGTGCGCACGCCGATGCATCGGCTGACCCGGATAACCGGTCGACTGCCCATCACCTGAGGTCGCGAGGTTCCGCCCGCTGAGGCCACGCCTGAGGTGAACAGCAAACGTTTGGTGTGATCCACCTTGCCGTTGCCGCTCGCGAGCGGCGAGGTCAGCACCGTCACGTCGGTCACTCGGCGCTGGCGCAAAACGAGATCATTCGCTCACTGGCGTGCTTCCATCCGGGCATGCCAATTGCCGCCTGTCGCGCTGCCCTCGACTATTGGGGCTTGGTCGGAAACACCAGTGACTGATCCTCGATTTCCTCGACCGGAATTTTATGCACCTCGGCTGCGGCGTGGAGTGCGAGCAAGCTTGGCATGATCGCTGCGCCGGGTGACGCATCGATCGGAGTCGGCCGTGAGTGCGTTACCGCTACAGCAGCGAGCAGCGCGGCGGCCACGAACGAAGGAATTATCAGTCCTTTCATGGAGGCCTCCTTTTTTCAGCGTAAAATTTTCAGGGACGGGAACCACTCAAATCTCGCAGGTCACGCCGGCGACGCTCCGCGATCGGCTGCGGCGCGCCGGTGTTGTCAGAAGAAGCCCACGCTCAAATCGAGGCCATAGGTCGCGATGATTACCGACACGAACAGGCCAGCGGCGCATGACATCGCGACAAACTTCAGCGTTTCGATATCAAACTGTGTGCCGGGCAGCGCGCGCGAAAGGACCCTTGCGATGGTAGCCATTTGCAACTCTCCAAATATCAGCCTCGGGAGTGGAGCTGTTTGGACCTTGATAGCCCGGTTGGCTCGTGGCCGCTGTGAAGCGGGTCACACTCGGAGCGACATTTTCGCACCGTTCTGCTCGGCCGCTTTGCATGCCGCGCTAGACTGAGCCGTTGCTACATTTGTAATATGCTTAGGGCGGTTCGGCGCGGTCGCGCTTTGGGCCGGGCTGTGCGATCGGATCCGCTGGAGTCGAGAGCCTGTAGATGGAGCCCTCTGAGATCGCGGTCGATTTTTTGTATCCGGCGAACAGCCATTTCACGAAGGTCAGCTCGTCGTTGTCATCGCCGCGATCTCCAAGCCGCCAGCTTGGCTCTACCGCTCCCGTAATCGGTTTAATTCGATCAGCCGATTAACCAGGTCAGCGCTCCTTGCCGTGACGACGGCCAGCCGCCGGTCAAGCGGACTCAGCCCCCAACTAACTGAACACCCGCTTGCACGTTAAGCGGCTGCAAATGCAGTCAATAGACGCCGAAGCAGGTACGCCCGCGGCGCCCTTTGCGACTGTCAGACGCGAAGACCCGTGCCGGCAATAGCCTTGCGCCCGTGGCATCCAGCGGGTGCGAATATTAGATAGCGGGTCGGTCCGTCGGTTGAATGGAGCAAATGGAATGCGATCTGTTCTGGCCCTGGGCCTATTGATGGCGTGGTGCGCTTCTGCCGACGCTGCGACAGTGCGTCGTTCCAAACTGCCCGAGAGACACGTACGTTCCAGTCAGCGGGTTACGATTCCCCAGAGCTATGCTCCCAACGACTATGCTCCCAAGAGCTATTCGGTTCCCGGTTGGAGCGAAGAACAAACTCGCAGGTGGCTGGATGACGCCACAGGGCCGAAAGATTGATCGATCGCCATCGGCAGAGGGCTGGCCCTGCGGCGATGAAGCGGGGCCGGACCTCGCATAATTCAACCCAGGTCAGAAGCTTGTGTTTGACTAAACTTAGTTGCGAAGTCGCTAGTTTCACGCATGTGCCAGATTCATGAAGGTTCGACCAGCCGTTCGCAATCGCGAGGTCAAGGCCGACTTTACATTCGGCTGGCGTGATCTCTGGTTCGGATAGAGCCAGTTCATGAGTTCGATGAAGGCACGGCCATCCTGTACGGCTTCAACCGAATTGGCGATCTCGAACAGCCTGCGGGCGGCGACTTCCGGATCAATCGCGCTCGACCACAATTCGAACAGTCAAAGAGTTTGGCGATTTTGCGCAAGTTTTGCGGCGCTTCTAAGAAGCAGTATTATTTGTATATTGCCTTTGTTTTTCTCATCGACGTTCTCGACGCTCAGTCAAAGAAAAATGATTTGCGGAAACAAATCCCAAATCTATAAAGCGCCGGCAACACTCGATTGTGATCAGAAGCTTATCCTGACAGGATACGCCACCTTCCCAAGCATGAACTTACGTGAGGACGACGTGCAAGCGCTAACATCAAAGCGATCTGCATCAGCTTTTGCTTTGCAGAAACCGCATTTTGCTTTTTTGGCCGTCAAATCGGTCGTGGATGCGATCGAGTGGAGGTTGCTGTCTAACCATGGCTAGGATTCATATCCCGACAATTGCCCGGATGAGTGATCCTGATCGCCGGCAATTCAACCGCTTTCCCTCCAACCTGGTGCGAGCGCTGCTCAAGACTCGCGGCTGCACGGCTGGCTATCTTGATCTGGGCTTTGCTCTGATCGATGCGATCATTGATATTAAGCGCCGCGAATTGGTCATTCTGCGCGTTGCATCACTCAGCGATAGCGCCTATGTGCGCATGCAGCATTTGCCAATGGCCCGGAAGGCCGGCTGGTCGGATCAAGACATCACTTCTATTGAAATGGGTGAGGCCGACCGGCTTGATCCTGCCGATGGCGCCTTGCTGCGCTTCGTTGACGAATGCCTGCGCGATGTACGGGTTTCCGATCCGACCTTCGCCGAAGCCCGCAAGTTCCTAACGGACGAAGAAATCGCCGAGGCCACTCTGCTCGTCGGTTATACGATGATGACCGCTAGATACCTCGAAACTCTCAGAGTCGAGCTGGACGAGGCGCTGCCTGCGTGCTGACGGAGCATTAAATTCTATATTCGCAGTACGTCTTTGGCCGAGAAGAGGGAGCAGTTGCGAAGCCGGCTATAAAGCCGACGGCATGCACAATCCACAACGCAATCGACAACCAGGAAGACAGAGTCGCCTTCGTGCGCTAAGTTTGGACCGAGCCTGGGCGTAGATCCGGCCGTTTCAACGCACGAGGGAACAACAGCATGCGACATGCCGCACTTCTCAATCCCTTCAACCTGACTGCGGAGACAACCCAAACTGCTAACCGGCGAGGGACACGTTCGACGCCTGTTTGCTCGAGTTGCAACTCGGACGATATCATTTCCCAGGCCACGGTTCAGTGGAGCAACGAATCGCAGGCGTGGGAACTCGCAAGCACTTTCGCCCAGCCGGCTCACTGCAACAGCTGTAACGGCCCGTGCGGCATAGTGTGGCTCACCCTGAACTAAGTTTTGGAAGTGTTATCAGGGCCTCAAGCTTTACTATCGACATCCATGGCTTAAGGCAGGACTGAACGGTGGCTTCGGCTGCAGGTCCGAGGGTGCAGTGTATTGCTGGGTTTTCGAAAGCACAGCAAACCCGCGCGCCGCGGATGCTCGCGGGCGTTCTGTCTCGGCATTGAGGACGAATGCGCGGAAGGTCGCCGCTTTAAACTCCTGGGCCGTCGGTAATATCCTCTGGAGCCCAGCAAACCGAATAAGTCGCGCGATTAGGTGCAGCGATGGTGGCGGAACCATCTAGGACACACTTCCCATGGCCGCTATGGATAGTCTCGATGGGCACAGTGTTTATGGCCGTTGTGACGGCGTGTCGCGCAAGTGATGCTGCCGGATAGGCAAAGATTACGACAAACGCGAAAGCGACTTTTACCGAGGTGTTCGACATGAAAGCTCCATAATGAATTCGCTAGGCGCCGAATGCGTGGCGTGGCTAATCTAGGTTCACGATTCCTCGACGCCATTAAAATGAATTTTACAGAGACGTTTGGGAACTTCTTTGAGCTTTGCTGACACACGATCTATCGGATCGCCCATGGCGTGAGATGAAAGCAGGAATCGTGCCATGCTTGCCACTTCAGGGGTTGCGTAGGGGCGATCGACGAATTTCATCATGCTTCAGTAGCGTTCGGAGGTCGGAAATCAGAATGTCAACGCGATCCTTAATGACACGACGCTGATCTGCCGGGAGCGATCTGTCATCGAGCTCGCGCAAGGCGAGTTGGATTGATGTCCTCAGTGTGTCGATATCTCTGCGAAGTTTTTTCTGCTCGGTCATGGCCAATGCTCCCCGTCGCCAATGCCATCGTTGGTGGCAGCAGTCGGGGCGCTCGGGATGATAACTGCGATTGTGCTTTAGCAGTCCGGTAGTCCGGTCGCTCATAAATTACGGTTATGGGGGTGATAAACATTAGTTGCTGCTCGAGCGGGACATGTAGCTCGCTGATTCCGTCTCCTCATTGGCGTCGCCCGCCTTTGACCGACTGGGTTCGAAATGCGGCAAAAGCGCCTAAGCATATCGCAGCCTGACGTAGAGTTGGATAAGATGTACAATTTAGTATTACAATCAGACGGCGAAATTGGGTATAAGGGGGCGGCGTCAAAAAGCGGAAGAGGAGCCGTCAATGTACGAGACTGCGCCGATCCCCCCAAGCGAGGTTCAGAAATTCATCGCCGCAAAGTGCCCAAACCCTCGCTGCTTGGGTTGCGGCAAGGCTGAGTACGACATCGTCAACGAAACCAATATCGACGGCAATGGTCTCGCGAGACGCGTGGCGTTGATTGGATTTCCATTCCCCAACTACGACATCTTTAAAAGCAAGACGATTGATGTCATCGTTATTTGCTGCGTGGAATGCGGCACTCTTCGCCATATCGCGCGGAAGGTAGTAATGGCTTGGCTGGCCAAGCAGGGCCAGTTGGTTTAACGAGCGAACGAAAAAGCCGGAACGCACGCGAAGCGCAACCGCCGCGAAAGGGTTTCAGTCGGCTTGAAATGACGGCGCATGATTCTGCTCCGTTTGAGAGGAGGCGGCCTGCGCCATCTTGATCCAATCGTCAGCAAGCAACAGCCACGCACCCTTGTCGACCGGGTTTACCGCTAGCGCGGCTCGCTGATGGCATCCGTTGGCTTGCTTGCGAAAGCGCGCAACGTTTTCGGCAAATGTGCCACCCGGATAATCCATAGTACCACCTGGCACGATGGGTTTTATTGCGGAGCTTGCAGCCCAGGCGATGAGAGCCACTCGTTGATGTGGGTGGCAACATCCATCTGGTCGGCCATCCGCAGGAGCTGATCGCGTTGAATGCTTTGGGGCATGCCCTTAGCCTGCTTGCGCAGCTTATCTGCTTCGGCCTTTATTTGCTCGAAACGATGCAGCATAGCGGTACTCCCTGTTCGATTGGACGGGACCCTAACCAACTTTCAAGTCACCGATAACAGCCGAAAGACAGTGCGGCGGGGCGGTGGGGATAGTACATTTTATGTTGAGAAGCCGATGCAATTCCCAAATATTGCATAATTGTCCAATTATTTAATTGGTCAAATTTAAACAAAGCCGGTTTTTAAAAAATTGGCGACTCAGTGGTGTCAAAACAGGCGAGTACCAAAAACTGAATATCAGTGGGGACGCCCGGGTGAACGGAAAGCCCTCTCCATAATAGGGTGATCACTTTCGGGCGGGCAGCCGTTGTTACTTCGTCTCCCTCCGGTGAGGGCCGTCTTGTCGGTTAGGTTGAGTGCTGTGTAACAGTCCTTATGGACAGCAATAAGTACAGTACTCAAGTTGAGCGGCTCGGGGTTGTCGAGACCGGTCGGCGTCGTCGCTGGACCGATGACGAGAAGCTCAAGATCGTTCTGGAGAGCATGCAGGCGCCGCGGGCGATCTCATCGACAGCGCGGCGGCATGGAATTTCGCGTTCGTTGCTGCTGATCTGGCGGCGATCGTTTGGAGCTGGTGCAGGCGATGCCGATCAGCCAAAGCCCGGCTTTGTCCCGGCGTTGGTGATGGGGGAGACAGCACCGGCGGCGACTGCCATGACAGCAAGCGGCCGCATGGTGATCGAGATCGGGAAGCATCGTCGCGTCATCGTTGACGCTGGTGTTGATGCGACCGCTTTGGCTCGGGTACTGGCCGTTCTGGAGGGCCGATGATCCCGGTCTCGGCAGGCGCGCGGGTCTGGATCGCCACCGGTCATACCGACATGCGCAAAGGCATGCAGGGCCTGGCGCTGCTGGTGCAGGAGGGCCTCGGGCGAGATCCCTTTGCTGGCGACGTCTTTGTGTTCCGTGGTCGCGCCGGCACGCTGATCAAGGCGCTTTGGCACGACGGGATCGGACTGTCGCTCTACGCCAAGCGGCTGGACCGTGGCCGCTTCATCTGGCCGGCGACGGTGGACGGCGTGGTGTCGCTGACCGCAGCCCAGATGGGCTATTTGCTGGAGGCGATCGACTGGCGCAACCCTCAACACAGCTGGCGGCCGCAGAGCGCCGGATAGGTTGCACAAAAATCCCGTGAGATTGCAAAAAACCCGCGCCAAATCGCGGCTTTTGTGATTCCATCAGGGCATGGGTGACGGTCCCGAGAAGCTGCCGGAAGATATTGAGGCGCTGCATGCGGCGTTGCTTGCGACGCGCGCCGAACTCGCCGTCGTTCGCGCCCAACAGTCCGACGACCAAGCGCTGATCGCTCACCTGAAGCTGCAGATCGAAAAGCTGAACCGTGATCGTTATGGCCCTCGCTCGGAGCGTACCGCCCGGCTGCTGGATCAACTCGAACTGACGCTCGAGGAGCTCGAGACCTCAGCGACCGAGGACGAACTCGCCGCCGAAATCGCCGCCGCCAGGACCAGCAATGCGACCACCGTAGCGTCGTTTACCCGCCAGCGGCCATCCCGCAAACCATTCCCGGATTATCTGCCCCGCGAACGCGTGATCGTACCCGGGCCGACGTCGTGCGCTTGCTGCGGCGGTGCGCGGTTGTCCAAGCTCGGCGAGGACATCACCGAGACGCTGGAGGTGATCCCGAAATCCTGGAAGGTGATCCAGCACGTCCGGGAGAAGTTCAGCTGCCGTGACTGCGAGAAGATCAGCCAGGCGCCGGCGCCGTTCCACGTCATCGCTCGCGGTTGGGCCGGTCCGAGTCTTTTGGCGATGGTGCTGTTCGAGAAGTTCGGCCAGCACCAGCCCCTGAACCGGCAAGCTGAACGCTATGCCAAGGAAGGCGTGCCGATCAGCCTGTCGACCCTGGCCGACCAGGTCGGCGGCTGTACGGTAGCGCTGACGCCGTTGTTCCGGCGCCTCGAGGCCCATGTGCTGAGCGCCGAGCGACTGCACGGCGACGACACCACGGTGCCGGTTCTGGCCACGGGCAAGACCAGCACCGGCCGGATCTGGGTCTATGTCCGCGACGACAAGCCGTTCGGCGGGCCAGAGCCGCCGGGAGCGGTGTTTTATTACTCACGCGATCGTGCCGGCGAACATCCTCAGGCGCATCTGGCCAGCTACAGTGGACTCTTCCAGGCCGATGCCTATGGCGGCTATGGCAGGCTTTACGACCCGGGCCGCAACGCAGGTCCAATCCTGGAAGCCGCGTGCTGGGTCCATGCCCGACGGCCGTTCTTCGTGATGGCTGATCTGGCAGAGAATGCGCGTCGCAAGGTGCAGGGCAAAAAGCCCGCAGTGATCTCGCCCCTGGCGCTGGAAGCAGTCCGCCGGATCGATGCCTTGTTTGAGATCGAGCGAGGCATCAACGGCCAGAGCCCCGAACGGCGCCGGGCCGTCCGCCAGGAGCTGAGCGCGCCGCTGGTCGCCGATTTGGAAACCTGGATGCGTGAGCAACGCGCCAAGCTCTCACGTCGCAACGACGTCGCCAAGGCGATGGACTACATGCTCAAGCGCTGGAGCGCGTTCACCCGCTTCCTCGACGACGGCCGCATCTGCCTGTCGAATAATGCCGCCGAACGAGCCGTACGCGGCATCGCTCTGGGCCGGAAGTCGTGGCTGTTCTGTGGCTCCGATCGCGGCGGCGACCGTGCCGCGGTGATGTACAGCCTCATCGTCACGGCCAAAATGAACGACGTGGATCCACAAGCCTGGCTCGCCGACGTCCTGGCGCGCATCGCTGCGCATCCAGTCCAAAGGCTCGACGAACTGCTTCCGTGGAATTGGCGCCACCGAAACACGCAAGTCGATCAGGCAGCCTGAGTGACCGCTACGCGGGGTCGGTGATCAGCTTCCAATCGATCTTCTTTCTGTTTTTCGGCGTCCCGCGCTCCTCTGCATGGATCACCGTCAGGGTCAGTGCGGGATAGCGTTTCTGCTTTCCGATCGGCGGCAGGACCCGAATCTTGCGGTACCTGATCTCAAGAACGGCTTCGTCGGGATCGCCGTTACTGTCTCTGACCTCGATGCGATGGAGCCCTTTGACGGCAACCTCGTCCATTTCGTCGGCGATCGTGTGATCCCCATCTCCAGCCAAGCGATCGACGCAGGTCCTGATTAGGAAATGGGTTCCGGTCTCCTGTGCTGCGCAGAAAAGCTCGTAGATGTCACTCTCGCGATCACCGATATGAATGCATCGGCCCGGATGATCCAAGAGTTGCGTAGACTGCTTCAGATTTTCCAACCACCGGACGCTTTCCTTTTTCTCGATGGGGATCCGGGTTGGATTGATCTTCTTTTTAAGCGCGGCGGTCCCCTTGAATTTCTTCCGGGTCCAGAACTTAACGGCCGCCAACCCAAGCGGCACACCCTCGATTGTAACTGCGAGGCTCGAGTGCATCAGGATGCCGCAAACCGTGTGCGATCTCAGGCGACCCGCCTTGTCCCGTCCACTGTTGATGCTCTTGGTGATGCCGATCGCTTCTGACTTCTCGCGTTGATAGCTAAACTCGGTTGTATCGTGCAGCACAAGAACAAGACCTTCAGTGGCCGCAACACGATCTCGTGTCGATTGGAAATGGCCGGCCAGAATGTCCGCCTCGCTGACCCGGTCATTGGAGAAGAAGCGGTAGGCCGCCTTGGTATTTGCCCAATCCTGGCAGACGAGCGGAATGCTTTGTCCCATTGCGCTTCCAATCTGCGTCAGCAGTTTGCGGAATCTGCCGCCGAGCCGCGCGTCCCTAAACTCGCATCCACTAATCTCTCGATCAATCCAGCATTCACCTGCCAAGGATCGCAAACCGCCCTTTGCCGCTCGATCCCTCAACATGCGCCCCATGGAGCACCCCCCTCGCGAATCAGGTGCTCAGCAAGGAATCACAAGTGATTCTTTCGACTCAAGATTTCGCCGATCAGCGGATCAGCCCGAGTGGGCCAAGTTGTGGGTAATTGAAAGCTTCACCGAATGCTTACGTTACTTCTCGAAGAGTGGCAGTTGATTTGCCGCAGACAATTCCGCACCAGCCCTGGTGAAGTTCACGGAGGTCTCGGACTCGTGCACTGGATACCCCGGCCTCGCGCCGGGTCGCTCGCCAATTCGACTAAACGCTATATCGCCTTAATCATGCGTGTGATCGCCGATGGTCTGATGACCCGGCTGTTCCGGGAACTCGCCGCCAGTCAGACATCTGGTCCTCCCGACACTTGGCCGGCGCCCATTGTTGGGCTTTTTTCGTTTAGGGCAGCGTCGATCATCAAGCGGTAATCGCGGACCATGAACGCGGCTTGCTTGACTGCCTCACCCACCAGCAATCCGCTATGCGCACCGCCGCCCAACCTCAGGCATACCGCTGCGCCATGCTGCTTGTCCTCGTGACTGAATTGTTCGTTGACGTCACACGGGAAGGCCGCAGCGGTCATTTCCACTGTCGGCTGCCGCATCGCTTCGATGGCGGCGCGGGCGCACTTCACGTAGCATTCGTGCGGTCGCACATCGAATTCGCCGGCCAGGCCTTCACAAGCTTCCTGCACGGCCTTCGCCACGCGCTCAATCATCTCGCTCATTGCTGCCTCTCCTCGAGATCATCCGAACAGATTGTAGCAGGTCCGCCGCGTCAAAAATGATCCAGAGCAGCCACATCAAAAACCCGATGCAACCGTCGGAGGTTGATACACGTAAAGGTTGTTCATGTTATCATTGAAAATGATTCGGGCGCCGGTTGCGTCCCAGGCGATCCGCCAAGATCCATTCTTGGCGGTTGCTAGGCCGGTAACGACCCCCCGGCCTGGATCGTCCCAACTAAATGGCCGCGTCACCAATGGCGCGGCCTTTTTCGTTTTCTGGTCCAGACGGCTATGACCCACAGGCACGCGAACCGTTCCTAACATGGCGGTTCTGGGATCATTTTGCCGGGACATAATGGAGCAGATTGCTCACGATTAGGCCTCGGTGCGGTCGACCGCCGCCAGGAGCGGCTATTTTGTTACTGTGGCGGGGAGCGTTAATGGTTTGATTCTATCTTTGGTTGCTAAATCAAGCGACGTTCTTTCCCAACTGCAAGCCGCCAGAGCAGCGCCGCAAGATCCAGTCGCGATCGACGTTCGCCAACGGCCGAAATATCCCTTCACGCCCGTTCGAGAGGAAAGCCAATGAACTCTGAACAACACCTCCCCATGAACGGCCGCTTCCGCCTCGCTCTGTACGCTTTCGGTTTTTTGTCGGCGCTAGTTGGCTCATTCCTGGCTGACGACTGGCCAACCGCAATGCGCGGCTTCGGAATGAGCCTGATGCTCAGCGCGGCAGTGCTCACACTCTACGTGCAGTTCGTAGTCCTACACCATAGGCTCAATCAGCTTTGGCGTGCTGTGATGGAGCGGGCGATATGAGCGCGTCCAAGGACCCAGCGCGAGGAATTGCGGCGCTCATTCGCTACGTCGAGCGGTACGCTCACGCAAACGCGTCTTTGACACGCTTCATCGCCGGGTGCTTCGGGTTCTTCAGGTTGACCCAATCTGACGACTGGCCCGCACGATCACAGTCGGGCGACTGAGTTTGTTTGCCGTTAGCCTACGAGCCGGGCGCTTTTTCCTGCCGATCCGCCGTGGTCGCAAAGTCAGAAGCTGCGCTTTTTTCAGCTGCTCCCGCAGGTCGATTACCTCAGCCAAGATCGCAGCTTATTGCTCTGATGGCCGTAAGCCGCTGCGAGTGCGTAATCATAGATCCCCCAATCCATACCCTTAGCGCTATGGGTGGGTCATACGAAGACGATTGAGGTTCACGCGCCATCGGCGCTTTCGCTGCAGCGTTCGCGACCCGTTCCTTATACTTTGGCCTCGTTCATTTCTTCCGTGGTGGCGCGCCGTTTTGATTCCACTCCTCCGGCCGTCTCATTGCAGGGTGCTTCGGGTTCTTGATCTTTACCCAGTTCGGCGACGTGCCGGGCCGATAGGCTCGCTCTCGGTGCTTTGAAACAATCCCCTCAAGCCCGAATTCACACGCCTTACGGAATAGGTCTGGGCCGATCTCGCCTTGCTCGAACGGAGCGGTGAAGATGCCATCCGGTCGCCGCGCCAGCAGCCGGGCGAGGTTGCGATCATTACAGTCGCGAAGTCTGCTGTTGGGCACTTTTCGGACGTGCCCCGCCAAGCTGACGATGTCCGTTGACAGGGGCAAAGCGGAAGACCTCCCGCTTAACCGCCAACCGCCTACCTAACAAGCGCAACGGTTGTGGTTATTTCGTCGCGGTGTGTTCGATTATGACGCGGCCAAGGCTATCGTGCGGTTCGCTGTGGCGGTGCCCATGCGGGCGTACCAAAAATTCGACCGCACTTCAGCACCACGCTTGCCGCGAGCAGTGCGACATGATCAGGCCAGCGATCGGCGCGCTGATCTCTATGTGATGGCTACAGCGATGGTCGCGGCAATAGACCAGGACATCGCGAACGCCGGAGGCGTGCACTCCAGACGCTCGGTGAGCACGGTCGGGCGCTTCTCGATATCATCAACGTTTGTTCCGACGTTCACCACCTCGATGAGGCGGCCAAATTGCTCTGGAAGGGCAACTGCGAAGGGCGGATCAGCGACAGCGAGGCGACGTATCTTTTCGACGAGGTCCAGCGCAGGCGCCCCCTGGGCCGCCGTACTGCCCCAGGCAGCCATGCCAACCAAGTACTTGGCCGATTCGCTCCCCGTCAGCGCCAGCGATCGCCCGACCGGAAGGCCTCGCGCGACCGCCGGCGCACGCTCGGCGGTTCCAGCGCGCTGGCGGACAATCTGAGGTGCTACTACACTGAGGGCCAGAGAGCTGTCCTGTGCGTCGTGGCGCTTGAGGTAAAGCGTCATGGTGTGTGCAACTGGCCTATCGACAGGATTGCGGCCATCGCTGGTGTCGGCCGAACCACAGTCCAGACCACCAGCACGAGGCGCGCAGGCTCGGTCACATAACGATCACCGAGCGTCCAAGGCGCGGCTGCAAAAGCCTAACGAACATCGTCAGGGTTAGCTCCCAGGAATGGCGGACGTGGTTGACGCGCGCGCCGAATGCGGCGCGTCTCATAGGGTCCAATCCGTCGAAAATAGTGAGCACCACGAAGATCATAGATATTAGAAAGAAAGAGTCTGGCAATGAAAAGGGCTCACTCGGTCCTATTCCGTGGATGGGATTAACCAGCAAAGGGGCAGGTCGTCGATCTAGGTCCCCCGCGGTTCAAGGTGTCGCGATCGAAATCGGCCGGCCGAATCCGGGCTGGTCGCGAAACAACGCGCCGCCACCGGCGGCCGCTGTGACGACGCTCGCCGAAGATCAGCCCGATGCGCCTGAGCTTGCGGCGACGGGAGAAGGGCAATCGTCTTCTCCCGTAAGTTCCCTCCATCGACCGACGTTGAGCTCAACAAACTTGGCCTGGTAGTGCCGCCCCATGCCCCCGAAAGCCGACTCGCCTTCCATACGCACAGCCGGCACCGCTGCCGGCCGCAGAGGCGCGGTCATCCGCAGGTCAACTTGCTGGGGTATGCCGCACCGCGATTGCGCGTAGGTGACGATGAGCGCCCTGGTGGCTTGGAAGCCGCAATCCGCCAGCTTCACCGGTAAGGTCGATGAAGCGGAGGCGGCTAAGCCTCTCAAGGTGCGCGGTCAGTGTCTCGTCGTGCACATATGGAGACGAACTGTAAGCGATCTCAATCCACACGAAGCAATTCTCACGTCTATACGGACCTATACGGAAAACCTGCTCAATACGGCGGGCAGGGTGCCTTCTTTCAAAGGTTTTGTTCGCGGCGTTTGGTCTATCAAAGTCGCCGGGTAGGGAGGTCTTCGATGAAACTCGTCGCAATTTATCTCAGAGTCAGCACCGCTAAGCAGGACACCGACAATCAACGCCAAGAATTGGAGGCGGTGGCGGCAAGATCCGGCTGGGACGTTGTCCGTCCGTATCATCGCCACGACGCCTACCAGCTCCGGCTGCACGACGAATACGGAAGCAGAGACATCCGCCCGTCGCCAGTTTGAAATAGCAGCCTTCAAAATCCTTTTCCGGAGTATGTGCGTCACTGCATCTTTTGCATTGTGAGCGTTCCGCCCACATGCCATGGTAGCGTCAACGGGAATCACCCGTTAAAGGGGTGTCGGATGCCTTCGCTTGCGCCGTTGCCGCCGACCCATCTCTCAATCTTCGTAACCGACCCCGAGAACGGCAATCCGGTCCAGCGACTTCCGCTCTATGCCGAGATCGCCGTGCCGCGCATAACGCCGCCGCGTCCACCCGCCGACGAGCGAGTGAGGGAGCCGATACGCGCGGCTCTGAACACGGTCGATCCGAGCGCAACCGGGTCGGTTCGCTCTCGGGTCGAGGCGGCGGCATTGCAGTCGCTTGGGCAGGCACTCGACGATGATAGCCTAGAGTCGCTGCTGGACTTGGAGAAGACGCGGGCGCTGTTCGGGCAAGTCTTCAAAGAGGTGCTGCGGGCGGCTGACGCCGAGCGCATGGCCGACATCCCGGTAAGCAAACTGCCTGGGCTGATCCTGGCGGCAATACGCGAGCTGGCGCTGCGTTTCGAGCTGACGCTGGTCGATGAGGCAGAGGAGACGGGCACGATCTGGGCCGAGCCGCTCGGCGTGCTCGCCACAGACCATGTCGGCTATGCGTCGTTCGACCTCACGCGGCTGCGGCCCGAGGTCCAGCTTCTGCTTGCCGAGGAAATCGCAGCGCGGCGGGACGATCCCGACGCGGTGCTGAGGCTCGCGATCTGGATCTACCCATATGGCCACAAGGGCCGGCACGATGCGCTGGCCCAGGCGCGCTTCGCCTTCGACGCGATCGTTGCGCGGCTGGAAATGGTGTGGCACACGCTGCCGCCGGCGTTGATCAACATGGGGCCGCGGGCGCTCCAAAATCCCGGCCTGACCGACTGGCGGCTGTCGCCGGCGTCGTTCGCGGCGAGCCCTAAATCCCTGATCGGAGAGGACGGCTGCGAGGAGTTGGTCCCTGCCAGCCTAGCGCTGCAGCAGTTCGTGCTGCGCCAGGTGGTGCGGCTGGGCGACGCGCCCGCCGAGTTCAACCTCCCAGCCGGGGCGGGATACAAGGCCGCCTATGTCGATGACTATAAGGTGTCGTGGTATTCGCTCGGCCATTCGCTCGGCGAGATCCTCTACAGCCTGCCGCTGGCGCCGGGGGAGACAGTCAAGCTCGCGGTGATCGACTGGTCCTGGGACAGCCTCACCGAGCGCGACGAGACCACCAAGCTGACGGAGGAGTTGCTCCACCGGACCCACCGCGACCGGACGATCTCGGAAACCGTGAAGGCCGGCGTTAAGGAGCTGCAGAAGGGCTCCTCGTTCATGGGCGGCGCGGCAGGCGCATCGGGCGCAAGCGGCGGCGCGAACCTGGGCGTGCTCGGCCTCGGCGCGGCGGTGGGCAACACCTGGAGCCTGGGCGGGTCGACCGCGACCAGCGAGGGCAGCCGCGACCTCGCCGCGGAGAATGTCCAGCGCGTCAACGACAGCTTCGCCCAGGCCAGCTCGGCACAGCGTGAAATCAATTCGACGGTGGTTATTCAGGCGCGCCAGGAGGAGAAGGAGAGCATCCAGACCCGTACCTTCTCCAACTACAATCATAGCCACACGCTGACGATACTTTATTACGAGGTGCTGCGACACTACCGGGTGACGGTGGAATGGGTCCGGCGACGGCCGGCGGTCCTCGTGAAAATGCGCCAGAAGCTGCCCGGCGTGCTTACCGCCAACACTCTCCTTGGCCGCCGATACCTGCTGGAACCCTATCTCCTCGATCACAAGCTGGCGTCGGCATTCGACGCCGCCGCTCGCTTCGCTTTGGGCGAGGAGAAGCTCAAGCGGGAGACGAACAAGTGGGGCGCGAACACCCAGACGACCGATCCGGGCACGAAATCGTTCGTCAAGTTGATCGCGCAGTTCAACACCACAAGCGACGACACGTCCGAGCCGGTCTTCGTTGTCCTGCATCTGCACGATGGAAGATCGTTCGAGTTCCAATGCGATGGAGCGGGCGACGAGGGCATCTCGCCCGAATTCGAGAAGCTGCTTCCGATCCCAATCGCCTGGAACCAGATCAAGGGCGTCGAGGTCAAGCTCAAGGACATCAATAGCGGCGGAGCTTGGGAAGAGACCAATATTGTCGTCACCATGCTGACGGCGACGAACGAGAAGGTCGGTATTGTCGCCGACGCGGCGACGCGCACGCTGGACGATGATGGTACGACCGGTCTGCTGGTCGCCGCGCCGCCGCCGCCAGCGACAACAACCACCGTCGGGCCGAAGCCACAGCGCAACGATTTCATCTCGGCCGAAGATGACCTGGCGCTACAAAGCCTGATCGCCCACATTGATGCAAATCGCACCTACTATAACAGCGTCCTGGCGCTGGCGACCGATCCGAATGTGATCGGAATCGAGTTCGAGGGCGTCGTTTGGCCACCCACGACCATGGACGATCATGTGGAGCCGACGCCGCTTGACGTGTTCGGCAGCTACGTCGCCTATCCGCTGGTGAAGCCTATGGCCGCAATCGACGACGCGGTCGTGGTCGACATCGCCGCCGCACTCAACGGCACGGATCCGGCACAGCGGCAGCGTGCGGCCGAGCAACTGGCCGCGATGAGCGACGCGGAACGCAACTCCGTGCTGAGACGGCTGCCGCTCGCTTCGGCCAAGTCCGAACAACTCATCACGCTGCCGACACGCGGCGTCTTCGCGGAAGGCAAGCTCGGCCATTGCAACGTCTCCGAGGAGATTGACAATACCCGCTTCTGGAAGTGGGAGGAGCATCCGATCCCAATTCAAGCGCCGGAGATCGGCACGGTCACCCCGGTGACGCCCTCGCCGCAGGATGTGAGCGCCGCGCCGACGGCGTTCCCGCAATCGCTCGTCAACATCGTGAATCCGTCGCCGGCCCCCGATCCCGGCGGCCTCGGCGCTGCGCTCGGGGTGCTTGCGACCGCCAACATCTTCCGGGACATGTCCGGTCGCGAACAGGTCGCCGATCTCCTCAAGACGCTATCCGACAATTCGGTGAAGATCGCCGAGGTTGCCGCCGAAGCCCAGAAAGCCGCGTCCGGCGGACAAGGTGCGCCGCCCGCAGGCGGCTCCCAGCCACCGCCAAGCCAGCCGCCTAAGACCGAGGCCAAGCCGGAACAGCCGGCGCGTACGCCCCAGCAGAAGGAAAGCGACGAGATCGACAACGGCGCCAAGAAGCTCGAGAAGGCCCGCGAATATTTGCCGCCCAAGGAGCAGGAGCAGGTGAGGCAGCAGGTCGTCCAGCAAGATTGGGCGAAAGGCAAGAAGTGGACTGTCTCGCTCAATTCCGAGTGGCAGGGGACGGAGATTACGAAAAAGCCGATGAAGGCATCCTATGTCGGCGAGATCTTCGTCGCGGGGGACGAATCCACCCTTCTCAATCCGACGCCCTACGCCTCCGACCAGATCGTCAAATGGGACAATGTGTTACTCAAGGGCGAGCCCGTCGGAATTTCGCTGATCGCATCCGAGATCGAGCCGTTCACCGATCAGTTCGCCGTCAACATTCCGGGAGTGACCATCGAGGGCTTCGCGCTGAAGGAGAAGACCTACCAGGTACCGTTGCGGTCGGTTGCCAGCAACTTCCCAACCGAGCTGCGCGCGAATGTGGACGAGCTCAAGGTGCCGCAGGGCTCGACCGTGATCAGGCTTCGGGGCATCGCCGAGATCGCAAAGAAGTCAATCGAGATTACGCTTCAGTTCAACGAAAGCGGGGAGCTTTCAGGCGAACTGGCCCGCGAACTCAAGGCGTCGGCGGAACTGGAGAAGCTGCTCAGCCTCGGTATCTCGGCAACGTTGAAGGGGGGAGCAAAAGTCAACATTGGCGGTCAGCAGGGTATCAAAGGGACATTCGATATCCTCTATCTCGTGGGCTGGAAGGTCAGTCAGATCAGCTAGTCCGCTTTCTGCTCTTTCCGGCGCGTAGGGCAGGGGTCTCCGATGAAACGAGTTGCGATTTATCTCAAAGTCAGCACCGCTAAGCAGGACACCGACAACCAGCGGCGAGAGCTGGAGGCGGTGGCGGAGAGATCCGGCTGGGACGTAGTCCGTATCTACGAAGATGCTGGCATTTCGGGAGCCGAGGGAAGAGATAAACGACCTGGGCTCGATTCTATGATGAGGGCGGTCAACGCAAACGGTTCGACATGGTCGCGGCTTGGTCGGTAGACCGGTTAGGTCGATCGCTGACCGATCTGCTTGGGATCTTGCAAGGTTTGCAGGACAAAGGCGTTGATCTTTTTCTGCATCAACAGGGGCTCGATACCTCGACCACCGCGGGTAAGGCGATGTTCCAGATGCTAGGCGTCTTTGCGGAATTTGAACGCGGCATAATTCGGGAACGCGTCAACGCCGGGCTGGCGCGGGCACGTCAAAATGGCACGAAGCTCGGCCGGCGAAGGTCAGCCGTCTGTCGAGGCGACGATCAGAGAGCTGCGAGCAAAAGGTGACGGCATCCTCAAGATCGCCAGGACTCTCGGCGTCGGCACCAGCGTTGTCCAAAGGGTGGTCTTGCAAACTGCCTGACTCTCCGGAGAACGGCGTTGGGCGGCCGGTGTATCGGCGGCCGTCCAAATCTGGCTAATGAACCACCGCGTCAGATCTTGGGGGCGCAGCTATCACGAGCAGTCCCAGCTGGATGTCTTGAGAGGACTCCCAAAATATTAAAAAATCGAATAATTCCGTCCATTCGAGTTCGCGATGCGTCAGTTGGGTGCGTCATGACTCACTGCGTCAATTAAATTGACGCGGTTGACGCACCAGTCCCGGCGAGTGGCAGTGGCTGGGCTGAATATGCCGTTTGCCTTCTCGCTGCGTCAAAACATTGCGTCGAAGAGTCACCGCGTCAACTAGATTTGGTTGTTGACGCACCTTTGCCTGTGTTGGAACGCCGTCAAACCGGACCTGTGATGCCTTTTTCATAGCGTTGCGTCCGAATGCCTGCATCAGTGGTTCAATTTCTATGACGCGCCCAAATGGAACTTAACAAAGCCTCAGGACCGGGGTCACGCCGGCTTGTCCTCTGAAACCCGGCATCAGTCCTCAGACTGATGAGGTTAGTGCTGCTATGGAAAGCCTTCATTGCTCCTGAAAAAAATGTCCAAACCAGCAAGATGGGGCTTCTGAGCAAGGATTGTTGATCCGCGCTTGTCCGCGGCAAGGGCGTCGTCGCGGGGCGCGAAGGCCAGTTGTTCCGGCGTTACTCCCAGATACTGATTTCTTCTCATTACCTGCGCGGTCCTCAGGACGTCAAAGAGGTGCCGCTTACGCCAGCGCCTAAGTGAGCTTTAATGCCACATGCACGGTTTGCGGATCTCGTCGCGGCGCGGGCTTGAAACCAAACTTTTCGAACACCTTCCGCATTGCGGTGTTTTCCGGCAGCACTTCTGCAGTCAATTCCTTCAATCGGGAAGCGCTCGCGATCTTGATCAGATGATGCATCAGGATCGAACCGATACCGCGCCCTTGCCAGGCATCGACCACGACGAACGCCATCTCGGCTTGCTGAGGTTCAAAGACGATATAGCGGCCACCGCCGACGATTGTTGGCTTATCATCCTCCTGCACGACAGCAACAAGCGCGACATGGTTAGTGAAGTCGACTTTCATGAAGAAGTTGCGTTCCTTTTCCGAAAACTCGCGTTTCATCACGAAGAAGCGACGCTGCAATGATTGGGCACCGGTTCGTTCAATGGCAGCGAACATGCCGGCCTCGTCCTCTGGCTTGAGCGCCCGGACTTCAAGGGAGGTACCATCGCGTAATTGTTGGCGCTCTGCATAGTGGGCGGTGTTCGACATCGGGCCTGTCTGGTGTGGCTTGGGAAGGAAAGCTGGGCTTAGAAGGCCGTGCCTGGTGGGCGGCGTGCTTGATCTGGATCAAGAGGGGCGCACGAAGCTGCGGCGTAGCGTTGTTCCCAACGGTTAGGCCTCAGAATGAAAGCGCCGCCTTGAAAACTGTTCGCCAGCTTCTGTCCGGAGACGACATCATCCAGCTTGCGATCCGGCTCGGATTGCTGGCATTGTTGATCTATTGGACTTTCTTGGTCGTCCGGCCCTTTGTGCCGATCCTGGCCTGGAGCGTTGTACTCGTGGTTGCGCTCTATCCGCTCTTTGCCCGGTTCGCCAAGCTCCTGGGTGGTCGTCCAAGGTTGGCCGCGACCATTCTCACGGTCGTCAATCTCGGAATAGTCGTCGGACCGGCCACCTGGATCGGCTTGAGTGCGGTGGAGGGGGTGACGGCAATCGCGGCACAACTCGACGCCGGCGATCTCGTGGTTCCTTCGCCGCCAGACAGCATCAGGGAATGGCCGCTTGTCGGTGCGCCTCTCTACGAACTCTGGTCGCGCGCCTCAGAGAATCTGAGCACAGTATTGCGCGAAGTCGTATCTCTTCTGAAACCGCTAGCGGGGACGATGCTCGCGCTGGCCGGTAATGCAGGGGTCGGGACGTTGAAGTTTCTGATTTCGGTCGCGGTGGCGGGCGCATTATTTGTCCACGGACCTCAACTTGCGACGGCCACCAGGAGCTTCCTATCTCATGTCGTTCCCGAACGAAGTGAATACTTCTTGGAACTCGCGGCCGCCACCATTCGTGCGGTATCCCAGGGCGTCATCGGCGTCGCTGTCCTGCAATCCTTGCTGGCCGGCATCGGCTTTAAGCTGGCCGGCATTCCAAGCGCGGGACTTCTGGCTCTTGCGGTGCTGGTGCTCGCTATCATCCAGATTGGGGCTGCCATCGTTCTGTTTCCCGTCATCATCTGGGTTTGGTTAGTCAAGGATTTCACAACGGCGCTGCCGCTGACGCTTTTCCTCGTGGTCGTGGGGGTACTGGACAACGTCTTGAAACCGCTCGTGATGGGGCGCGGCCTGACCACGCCCTCGCTCGTGATCTTCATCGGGGTGATCGGAGGGACGCTCGCGCACGGTATTGTGGGACTTTTCATCGGACCCATCATCCTTGCGGTAGCCTGGGAGTTGATGACTGCGTGGGTGCGTGAGGATCGATCCAGTCCCGTGCCGACGGCGGAACAATCGTCGAAATCTTGACAAGTCGGCCGCCGACGTCCGTTGACCTAGGAAAGAGCGCCGAGCCGTCATTCAGTCGACGACGTGATATCCACCGTCGATGTAGATGGTATCGCCCGTGATCAGCCGCGCGGCGTCGTGGGCCAGGAACGCGGTGGCGGCGCCGACGTCCTCAATGCTCACAAGGCTACGGGCAGGTGCCTTTGCCTTGGCTTTCTCGAGCAGCTTGTCGAACTCGGGAATACCAGATGCCGCGCGTGTTGCGAGAGGGCCGGGTGATATGGCGTGCACGCGAATTCCCTTGGGACCTAGCTCGGCGGATGCATAGCGCACGGCGCTCTCGAGCGCGGCTTTTGCTACGCCCATGATGTTGTAGTTCTTAACTACCGTCTGGCTGCCGTAATATGTCATGGTGAAAAGGGTGCCGCCCTTCTTCATCAACGGCTCAGCCAGATTCGCCATCCGGAGGAAAGTCCAACATGAGACCTGCATGGTGGTGAGAAAACCGTCAAGGGATACATCGACCACACGACCTTGCAGGGCATCCTTGGGTGAGAACGCGATCGAGTGCACGACAAAGTCGAGGCGACCCCACTCGCGCGAGATCCGGTCGAACACGGCTTCGAGCTGCCCGGGAACACGGACGTCGAGGGGCATGACGATGTTCGATCCCAGTTCGCGAGCCAACGGTTCGACGTGCTTTTTCGCTTTGTCGTTCAGATAGGTGACCGCAAGGTCAGCGCCAAAGGCACGGAACGCGGCGGCGCATCCCCACGCGATTGATTGCTCGTTCGCGATCCCGACAATCAGGCCTTTCTTGCCTTCGAGCAGCTTGGCTTTCACGGCAGGGATCAAGCGAGGCTTTCGCGGTCCCGTCTGGTCGATTGGTTCGCCTCGTAGGTATCGTTCGGCCGCCTGCTTCAGACTCGTAAAAGCCTGGCGTCGATCCTTGGCTTCGGCGGTCCGCGCGATCTCCCGGCCGTTGAGCATCAATTGTCCTTCACCCCATGGCGCGACATTGATCTCAAATCGATCCGTGCCGACGGTTGCAAAGAACTGCTGGACGGTTGCGCCCTTGCCGACGGGCAGTTCCCTGTTCGGTTCCCAGGTGGCTGAGTTCAGTGTCATGATGACAATCCCATCAACGTTATGCGGCTGCGCTTTTCAGCTTGCGTCGAGACGCGTCTCATCCGTTCTTTTCCGCAGGTACACAAACCAGTAAGCGGCTGCGACCATAACCGAGCCGCCCACGATGTTTCCGGCCGTGACTGGAACGAGATTGCAGATGAGATTGCTCCAGGTGAGATCGGGGAAGTCCGCCGGGGCCCGGTTCACTGATTTCCAGAACGACTCCGGCGCACCGGCCTTGATGAACAGCCCCATCGGAATGAAGTAAGCATTCGCGATGCAGTGCTCGAACCCTGCCGCAGCGAAGGCCGCGATAGGCGGCACGGCGGTCACCACGCGATCGACGTTCGTTCTGGCGCTGTAGCACATCCAGACCGCAAGGCAGACGAGCGCATTGCACATGATGCCAAGCGTGAATGCCGGCAGGAACGGCAACGCGGCTTTGGCATTCGCCGTACTCAAGGCAGCCAGGCCAACGGCGCCGTCGCCGAAGGTATACTGGGTCGTAAAGAACATCAGGCCAGCCGTGAGAATAGCTCCGACGCAGTTGCCGGCCAGAACCAGAGCCCAGTTGAACAGGATCGCAGACGTCGTCACCTTGCCGCTCGCCCAGGCCATTACAATCAGGTTGTTGCCGGTGAAGAGTTCTGCACCCGCAATAATGACGGCGATGATGCCGACGCAGAAGGCAAGCCCGGCGAGCAGCCGGCCGATTCCGTAAGGGAAGACAGCGGATGAAGCGAGGGTGCCGTCCGCGGCGAACGTCGTCATCGTGCCTGCCGTGACAGTGGTGGCAAAGATTGCACCGAAGGCGACGAACGCGCCTGCGAGGACGCTCAGCACGAAGGACACCATCGGGTCCAGCGAGGCCCGCTTTATCCCGCTCTCTTCAGCCAGAATGGCCATCGCCGCGGGCATCACCGCCTCAAACGTCACGGTCTGTGGCGAGGGAGCTTTGATGGGGGAAGCGGGCGTCTTCATCGCGCGGCTATCCCGGAGGGTTGCCGATGGTCAAAAGGCCTACAATTTGCACGGCGATTACTTTCACGAGCGTCATCGACGGGAAGATCATCGCGTAACCGATATCCGGACGTTCGGTCGGGGCCATCTTGGTCGAGTAGACAAGAATGGCAGGATTTCCCGTTGCGCCGGACGCCACGCCTACGAGGTCGTCGTAGGGAATTTTGAGCAGATAATGACCGACGACAAGCACGATGAGGACGGTCGTCAGCAGAACGGCGGCGCCAATGAATAGCATAGTCAGGCCGGATTCTGCGACGGTGCGAACGAACGGCTGTCCGGCATTGACGCCAACGGTGGCAAGGAAGATCGCAAGACCAAAGTTTCGTAGAACGATATTGGCCGGCAATGGCATGGTCCAAAGCATCGGGCCGGTACGGCGCAGTTTGCCCAAAATAAGAGCGACAATCAGCGGACCACCGCCGATGCCGAGCGTCACGACGCCGAGGCCGGGAATGGGGATTGGGATGAGACCGAGAAGGAGGCCTAGGACCATTCCGACCCCGAGCGACACATAGCTGAATTCGGCAGCCGCCTTGACGGTGTCGCCGAAGTGGCGGCGGATCTCCTCCTTCCGGTCGGGCGGCGTCAGCACGCCGACGCGATCACCGAATTCGAGCATCAGGTCAGGCGAGGGTACTAGGTCGGCGTCGTAACGGCGAACATGCAACAGGTGCGTGGGGTAGCCGGCCGGCATCGGGAGCTTGGCAAGCGGTACGCCGACCACGTTGGCCTTTCCGACAAAGACGCGGATGTAATCGAGATCGGCGCGGTCGCTCGCCAACCGACCCGGCTCGAGCTTGCCGAGCTGGGTGGCGGCCTTTGCGATCGCTTGTTCGGTCTCGGCCACGACCAGGAGAGCGTCGCCGGCGGACAGCACAGTATCCGGCGTGGGGACGACATTGTGATCACCCTTGCGAACCATGGTGACTTGCAGATCGACAAGCGTACCTGCCGACAGATCACCAAGGCGTTGACCGGCAAAGCTTTGCCCGATCGAAATCTCACCCATGTGGAAGCGCTGGGATTTGGGCGGAAACTTCGGCTTCACGATACGTGTCATGAAGTAAATACAAAGGATCGGGCCGATGACGCCGAACGGGTAGGCGATGGAATAGCCGATCGACGGATCCTTGTTTTTGACCGTATCGAGCGCTGCCTGGAGCGTCGCTGTGCTTGTCATCGAACCGGCGTAGATGCCGAGCGTATGCCCGGCCTTGATACCGTAGATGTGGCCGAGGCCGAGAGCCACAAGAAGGCCCGCCAGGCAAGCGACCAACGCCAGCAGATTGTATTTCTGCCCGACACCCACCATGCCCTCAAAGAATTGGCGGCCGTAAAGAATACCGATTCCGTAGAGGAACATGATGAGGCCAGTCAGGCCGATCGGCCCGGTGATCTGGGCTTTCGGCGCGAATGCGCCAATGGCGAGACCAACGAACAGTACGGCACCGACGCCGAGGGAAAATCCGCCGATGCTGATCTGGCCAACCAGGTAACCCAATCCGATCGCGAGGAAGGCCGTCAATATCGGTTGGCTTCCGAGGATCTCACGAGCTAAATCCAGCATGCCTGTCTCCCCCATTTCGATTGCGGGCCCGTCAGCGTGCCTGACAGCCAGCGGATCGGAATTGCCCTATGACCCTGTCGACCAGATCGCGGCTTGGTGTCGGGGTATCGAGGAGCTTGTACTCGAGACCCATGGCCTTCCATTTGAACAAGCCCATCTGGTGGAACGGTTGAACCTCGACCCATTCGACGTTTTTCATGGGCGCGACGAACCGGGCTATGCCGTCGACATTCGCTGGATCGTCGGTTTCGCCGGGAACAAGCGTGAAGCGGATCCAGGTTCGTTTCGATAATGAGGCGAGGCGCTCCGCGAAGCGTAGCGTCGGCGCGAGGTCGCGGCCGGTCACTCTGCGGTAGGTCGCGGGATCGGAACTCTTGAAGTCAAGCAGAACAAGGTCGACGTTGGACAAATAGGGCTCGTCCACACGATCGCCCAGAAAGCCGGAGGTCTGGATCGCCGTGTGCAGGCCCATCTCCTTTGCACCGGCAAATATCCGTCGCGTGAAGGCCATCTGCACCATGGGTTCACCGCCCGATATCGTCAGGCCGCCACCTAGATCGCGAATCACTGGCGCGAAGTCGCCCAGTCGGCTGAGAACCTGATCCACCGAGACGTAGGTGCCGTCCTTGAGATGCCATGTGTCGGGGTTGTGGCAGTAAGTACACCGAAGCAGGCAGCCCGATACGAACAGCACGACACGCAGCCCTGGTCCGTCGAAGCGCGACGACGTTTCGTATGAGTGGCAATAACCAAACGAGCCTTCCTCGTCCCTGACCTTGTCCTCATCAGGCGCGTCGGGCGAAAGTCCCACTCGGAGGTCATGGCGACTTCCGGGCTCAAGTGGATGCAAGGTCGACATTTCGGACCCCGGCTAGATCTGACCATGGAAAGTTCGGCTGATTACATCCTTTTGTTGTTCCGGCGTTAGGCGAACGAAGTTGACGGCATAACCCGATACGCGGATCGTGAGCTGCGGGTATTTATCGGGATTCTTCATCGCGTCCTCGAGCGTTTCCCGGTCGATCACGTTCAGGTTCATATGGAATCCGCCGCGCTTAAAGTAGACGTCGAATGCTTTCACCGCTTCGTTGATAAGCTGGTCCTCGGATAAATGCGCCTTCTGAGGGGCGACAGACACGGTGTAGCTTATGCCGTCCTGTGCATCTCTGTAGGGAAGCTTCGCGACGGAGAGACAGGACGCAAGCCAGCCGTGGCTGTCTCGTCCATGCATTGGGTTCGCGCCGGGGCCGAACGGCTCGCCCTTGCGGCGGCCATCGGGAGTATTGCCCGTCGCCTTGCCGTAGACCACGTTCGACGTGATGGTGAGAACGCTTTGGGTGTGCGTCGCGTTGCGATAAGTAGGATGCTTGCGAACCTTCTCCATGAATCTGGTCACGATCTGCGAAGCGATCTGATCGACGCGATCGTCGTTGTTACCGAATTGCGGCGTCGCCTTGTTGCCTTCGTTTTGATAATCGACAACCAGCCCGCTTGCATCGCGGACGACCCGCATTTTACCATACTTGATAGCGCTGAGACTGTCGGCGACCACGGACAGTCCGGCTATGCCGAACGCCATCGTTCGCAAGATATCACGGTCGTGGAGCGCCATCTCCAGGCGCTCGTAGAAGTACTTGTCGTGCATATAGTGGATGCAGTTCATCGCATGCACGTAGGTCCGGGCGAGCCATTCCATGGTGGTGTCTAACTTGGCCATTACGTCGTCGAAATCGAGGAACTCGCCGATCACGGGCTGCGTTTGAGGCGCGATCTGGTCACCCGATACTTCGTCGCGTCCGCCGTTGATCGCATAGAGCAGAGCCTTGGCGAGGTTTACGCGGGCGCCGAAGAATTGCATCTGCTTGCCGAGCCGCATGGCGGAGACACAGCAGGCAATGCCGTAGTCATCACCCCAGAATGGCCGCATCAAATCGTCGTTCTCATATTGCAGCGACGACGTGTCCTTGCTGACCTTGACGCAGTAGCGCTTGAAGCTCGCAGGCATATGATTGGACCAGAGAACCGTGATGTTCGGTTCAGGCGCCGGTCCGAGATTGTTGAGGGTGTGGAGCATGCGATAGCTGCTCTTTGTCACCAGCGCTCGGCCGTCCAGATCCATACCGCCAACGCATTCGGTGGCCCAATAGGGGTCACCGCTGAACAGCGCGTCGTATTCCGGGGTACGCAGGAACCGGACGATGCGGAGCTTCTGCACCAGTTGATCCCAGAGTTCCTGCGCCCGGCCTTCGTCGAGAACACCGGCCTTCAAGTCACGTTCGATGTAAATGTCCAGGAAACTTGAGATGCGTCCGATGGACATTGCGGCGCCGTTGGCTTCCTTGATCGCACCCAGATAGGCGAAGTATGTCCACTGGAAGGCTTCCTGCGCATTCATGGCGGGCTTCGTGATGTCATGGCCGTAGAGCTTCGCCATCGAGGCCAGGTCCTTGAGCGCTCGCATTTGCTCGGACAATTCCTCGCGCATGCGGATGATTTCATCGGTCGGCCACATGTCGTCGATCTGCGCCCGTTCGGCGTGCTTGGCCTCAAGGAGCCGATCGATGCCGTAGAGGGCGACGCGCCTGTAGTCGCCGATGATCCGGCCGCGACCATAGGCATCGGGAAGTCCGGTAATGATCCCGGACCTTCGACAATTCATGATCTCCGGCGTATAGGCATCGAACACGCCGTCATTGTGCGATTTTCGATACTTCGTGAAAGCTTCATGAACGAGCGGATCAGGTTCGAAGCCCGCGGCCTTCAGGCCAGCCTCGACCATCCGCAGCCCGCCGAACGGGAAGATGGCTCGCTTGAAAGGCTGGTCGGTCTGGAGGCCTACGATGACCTCGTTGTCGCGATCGATGTAGCCGGCCTTATGCGCCAGCATCGTCGATGGGGATTGGGCATCGACGGCAAGCACTCCCTTTTTCCTTTCGTCGGCGAAGTACGGCTGGAGCTTTGCCCAGACAGCTTTTGTGCGCTGCGATGGTCCTGCGAGGAAGTCCTCATTGCCGGTGTAAGGGGTGACGTTGCGGACGATAAAGTCGCGAACGTCAATGGAGGTGAGCCAGGCTCCGGGCTGAAAACCATTCCAGCAATCCCCGGCATGGGCTTCTTTCCTCAGAGCGGCACTTGCCTTCATGGTGCTTCTCCCAGCTTGGATAGGTTACTTTTTGGCACTCGCGGCCGACCGGATCCGTCAAAGACGGCGCGACGCAAGCTGATCATTGAGCCAGCGCATTGTCGGACCTTGATCTATGTCAACCCCGGCGCGACGGGCGGCGCGCGGTCAACTTGTCCAAGCAGCTTGCGGTTGGGCAACGGATGTTGCGCCATTGACCTAGATCAACGCTGCACCGCCAATCGCGGCTCTGATCGGACGAGGGCGTGGGTAACGCCAGTCACGGGTTCGGAGAGACATCATGACAGAGAGGTCGGCAACGACGAGCGGAACGAAAGCCCAAAGCAAGTATGACTTTTTGATCGCTGCGACCAAACCGTTGCCGTCGGTACCGACCATTGTCGTACATCCCTGTGATGAGACCTCGTTGCGTGGCGTCGTCGACAGCGCGGAAGCGGGTATCATCCGTCCCTTGTTGGTTGGACCGGAAGCCAAAATCAAGGATACGGCGAGCAAGCACGGCCTCGATGTCGGGGGCTTCGAAATCATCGACGCTCCCCACAGCGAGGCGGCTGCTGCCAAGGCTGTCGAATTGATCCACGCCGCCCGCGGCGAAATGCTGATGAAGGGCAGCCTGCACACTGACGAACTGATGCGGAGCGTTACGGCCAAGACCGATGGATTGCGGACCAATCGCCGTATTAGTCATGTGTTCGTAATGGATGTGCCGGCCTATGCTAACACCATCTTTGTAACGGACGCGGCAATCAATATTTTCCCGGATCTCGACGATAAACGGGACATCATCCAGAATGCCATCGATCTCTTTACGCAGGCCGGCTTCGGCACGTCGCCGCGGGTGGCGATTTTATCCGCGGTCGAGACCGTTACCACCAAGATACCGTCCACGGTCGAGGCGGCGGCGCTCTGCAAGATGGCCGATCGCGGGCAGATCACGGGCGGACTGCTCGACGGGCCGCTCGCGTTCGACAACGCGGTCGACGTGGAGGCGGCGAGGATCAAGGGTATCACATCCGAGGTTGCAGGCCGGGCGCAAATTCTCGTCGTTCCTGACCTTGAGGCCGGGAACATGCTGGCCAAGAACCTCGCGTACTTCGCTAAAGCCGATGGCGCTGGAATCGTGCTTGGGGCTCGCGTGCCGGTCGTTCTGACCTCCCGTGCGGATTCGCCGCGGACGCGCATGGCCTCCTGCGCGGTAGCTGCCCTCTACGCCAACGCACGACGTCAGCGTGCTCCAACCGTTGCGGCGTGACTGCCATGGATACGATCCTTGTCGTGAATGCCGGCTCCTCAAGCGTCAAGTTCCAGATATTCGCGATCGAGGGGGAGGGACGATTGCGACGCCAGATCAAGGGGCAGATGGACGGGGTCGGCACCCGTCCGCGGCTTCGCGCGACCGGCGCGAGCGATGATCCGGTGGCTGACCGAGCCTATCCGATCGAAAGTGTCCGAGATGTTCCGGCCGCGCTGGCTGTCGCGGGCGGTTGGCTGCGCGACGAGATTGGGATCGCCCCGATCGCCGTCGGACATCGAGTCGTACATGGCGGACCGGATTACGATCGGCCAGTCATGATCGATCATGGCGTGGTTGCGCGGCTGGAGCGGCTTGTGCCGCTGGCTCCCCTGCATCAACCGCACAATCTGGCGCCGATCAGGTCGATCCTGAGCAATTTTCCGACCCTGCCTCAGGTCGCCTGCTTCGACACGGCATTCCACCGCTCCCACGGGCCGTTGGCTGACCACTACGCCATTCCCCATCAGCTCCATGCCGAGGGCGTTCGCCGTTATGGATTCCACGGCCTTTCTTACGAGTATGTCGCGAGGGCCCTCTTGCAGGTTGCTCCGCACATTGCGAAGGGGCGGGTAATCGTCGCTCATCTCGGCAGCGGCGCTTCGATGTGCGCGCTGAACGACGGGCACAGCGTCGAGAGTACCATGGGGTTCACGGCTCTCGACGGGTTGCCGATGGGAACGCGTCCGGGACAAATCGACCCCGGTGTTGTTCTGTACCTTATATCCGAGAAGGGTATGTCAGCGACGAATGTGCAGAATTTCCTTTATCGGGAATGCGGCCTGAAGGGACTGTCCGGCATCAGCAATGACATGCGTGAGCTGCAAGGCAGCGAGGATCCTCGCGCGATCCTGGCGGTCGAATACTTCGCTTACCGGATCGGTCTCAATGCCGGCATGCTCGCGGCAGCGCTGCAGGGCGTCGACGCCTTCGTGTTCACGGCCGGCATTGGCGAAAACGCGGCGCAGTTGCGTGCGCGGATCATGGACAGGCTTGCCTGGCTTGGGGTCACGCTCGATCAGGACGAAAATTTGCGCCACGCACGGCGAGTGTCCGGCTCTGACAGCAGGATTCCGGTCTACGTCATACCGACGGATGAGGAATTGATGATCGCGCAGCACACCTTGGCGCTGCTGATGAACAATTCGTCGCGCAGCGCCAAGCGGGCGAGTGTGTCATGAGTATATCCGTCTTTCCGGATACCAAGTTGCGCTGAAGGAGAAGAAGGGCCTGATCGTCGGCATTCGGGAACGCAACGGCATTTCTTGCGCTGGACGACGCAAAGCTCATCACCGGCGGCGGCCATCACTTCATCGACTGAATCGATCGGCTCGCGGCACTACCGGCGAGTCGGTCAGCGAAAGTGAACGGCGATCAGTTCGGCGACGCAGGCCGGACGCTTGCCGCCTTCGATTTCGATCGTGAGATGATAGCTGACGCGCAAGCCGTCGGGCGGAACGTCTTCCGCCCTCGCAATCGTCACGTAGCCGCGAAGTCGTGAGCCCGCCGGCACCGGTGCCAGATAGCGAATGTGATCTGCTCCGTAGTTCAGGGTGCTGCGCAGCCCCTTGAAGCCGACTACGGATCGAATGAAAAGCGGCGCCAGCCCCAGCGAGAGCAGCCCGTGGGCGATGGTCGTGCCGTCGGGTAGTTCCGCCGTCGCTCGTTTCTGATCGACGTGTATCCATTGCTCGTCACACGTCGCCTCGGCAAAGAGGTCGATGCGATCCTGTGTTACCTCGATCCAGTCGCTGGCACCGATCTCGCTGCCGACGGCGGATTTGATCTTATCGAAATCGTCAAACACGCGCATGTTACCAGCCTTGTTAGATCGCCATTTCGAGAACCGAGTCCGGAATCAAGAGTTCGGCTTCCGTCGCGGCCATTACCTCAGCGACGCTGATGCCAGGGGCGGTTTCGAGCAATGTTGCCTTGCCGTCGGGAAAAGCGATTACGGCCAAGTCGGTGACAACGAGATGGACCGGTCGGCAAGACGTCAAGGGAAGGGTACATTTGCTGACGATCTTCGATTTTCCCTTCGCGGCGTGTTGCATCGCGACGATAACGCGCTTTGCACCGCTGACGAGGTCCATCGCGCCGCCCATGCCCGGCACTAATTTTCCCGGGATCGTCCAATTCGCAAGATGTCCTTCCGCGTCAACTTGCAGCCCACCGAGGACGGTAACGTCGACATGACCGCCTCGGATCAAGCCGAATGACATCGCACTGTCGAACGTGCAGGCGCCCGGAAGCGCGCTGATGGGGCGCCCGCCAGCGTCCGTCAGGAACGGATGCGCCATCCCCGGTTCAGGGATTGGGCCGGTGCCGATCAGTCCGTTCTCGGACTGAAAGAACACCTTCAGGTCGGGAGGGACGTAGTTGGCGACAAGTGTCGGTATGCCGATGCCCAGGTTGACCAGATTACCGGCGCGGAGTTCGCGTGCCACACGGCGAGCGATGATTATTTGCGCGTCCATGTTTCACCTGTTCGCGATAAAATAGTCGACGAGAGGAGCCGGCGTCATGACGTGGTCGGGCGCGATCACGCCGACCGGAACGATATGCTCTGCCGTGACAATCACGGTTTCGCCCGCCATTGCCATGATCGGATTGAAGTTGCGGGCAGTCAGGGCATAGGAAAGGTTGCCGAGATAGTCGACAAGGAATGCATGAATCAGGGCGAACTGGGCGCGTAGCGCGGTCTCCACCAGGAACATCTCGCCGTGGACTTCGATCTGCCGTTTTCCAGCCGCAACTGTCGTTCCGACGCCCGTCGGCGTCAGCACGCCTCCCAGCCCGGATCCGCCGGCGCGGATCCGCTCGACGAGGGTGCCTTGGGGAATGAGGTCGACTTCGATCTGCTTTGCCAGCATCTGTTGCTGAACTCTGGGATTGAGGCCGATGTGGCTCGCGGTCAGCCGCGAGACCAAGGCGGCGTCGAAGAGTTTGCCGATGCCCTTGCCGGGCGTTGCTGCATCGTTGCTGATGACGGAAAGGCCCGCTTTCCGTTGCCGCACTATCTCATCTAGCAGGCGTTCAGGTGTGCCGACGCCCATGAAGCCACCGACCATGATGCTTGCTCCGGCAGGTATCATCGCGATGGCTTCTTCGACGGAAACGGCCTTCATGATGGGGACTCCGGTCACCCAGGCGATCAATTGACGAGCGGCAGGATGGTGGCGCTCGCTCAATGTCCATCACTTGATCTGCGTCAAGGGTTCGCGTTCGTCGCGCGAAGCAGCAGGGGAGCGATATCGCCCGCGGATGGTACTGACGTCGCTGAGGCGGTTCCGGCGGGCATTTGGGTATTTGCGCTCGATCCCGTCACGCGGCTCGGTATGGCCTAACAAGGATCAGATCGGCTTTTCCGATGCGCTGATGAAGAGCCGTCAGGCGGGGGGCGTCTTGGTGCGCCAAACGGAGCATTCGATGAAGCTTGTCCTCCCCGAATACTATGGCGGGTCTATGCCTTAGTTCTGTAGGTCGAGGCTGGCGAGTCTGTTCCGATCCCAAAGCACGATCTGGCGCTGGTTATTGCCGATGAACCCGAGGACACCCAAGTCGTGCAGTCGCGATAGCGCCCGGGACACCGTCTCCAAGGTTAGGCCGAGATAATCGGCAATGTCGCGGCGGCACATCGGCAACGCCATTACGTCGGCCGCAGTCAGACGTTGGTCCATCTCGATCAGGAAAGCGGCAACCCGCTCGAGCGAGGTCTTGCGGCCGAGGAGAAGCATGTGATTTTCCGCGTGCTGGAGGTTGTTTGTAGTCATGCTGAGAAGGTTGCGAGCGACCATTGCATCGCTTTCGGCTACCAATTCGAGACTTTGCCGTTTCACCAGGCGGACCGTGGTGTCGACGATCGCCTCCGCCGTAAACCGGTGCACGCCGCCGTTCTCGAGACCAAAGATGTCGCCGACCAGATGAAACGCGCCGATCTGGCGACGACCATCAGAAAGCAGCTTGTAGCTGCGAACTGCACCGGTCTTGACCTGATAGACGTAGTCTGCCGGCTCTTTCTCGCCGTAGATCTCGATGCCTCTCTTGTACGTGAATTCGCTCAGAGCGATCTTTGGGTTCGACGCACTTTCCAAACCCAGTTCATTCAAACTACTAGGAGGTGCGATCGGATTGGTACCGACGCAAGCGAACATGACCCACTCCTGCCTGAACATCGCAATTTGTTAAATTAGCTAGATTCAGTCGCTCGATGCGAGTCCGCTTCCCGTTTAGGTAGGTGTACGATTGATGATGATATCCTACTCCCGTGCATCGTGTATCAGAATACATGTGCCAACTTGTCACATACGGTTAGGGTCCCAGTGCTTTGAGCGGCCGCTGTCCGCGGCGATGGAACGATAAGAATTCCTCCTAAGATTGCGTCACCAGATATTGCTCGTTCGATGGGGCGGTTTTACGCATCAGTCGCTCATGTCACGCGAGGAGACTCGCCCGGTCGCCGCGCGAGCAGCAGCGTGGCCTGCGTAGCTCCGAACTGCGCATGTCCCAACTGTGATTTGCGACGAAGCTGAACGTTCGGCGCACAGAAAGTGGTAGGACGGAAAGCCGGCAGAGGCTCACTCGTTGATGTCCTGCTCAAAGCTTTGTGCGGGCGCGCCCTTGCGGACGGACGCGAACCGGCCAAGCGAAAGCGATGTCGTGACCGACAGCATCTTGGTGTCGACGACCTCGAGAGACAGTGTTTGACCTGATTCCATCTCTTTAATGATCTTTGGGTCGGCGACATCTGCCGCAATGCAGGCGTTCGTGACGCACCACGTATAAGGTACCGGATAGGGCCGGCCTTGGTCGACCTTGAGCTTTACACCGGCTTGCAAATACATGCCGACCGGCAGAAACAATTGCAGCCGCGCACGTCCATCAGTCTCACGTTCGATCAGATCGACGCGAACGGCGATCTGGCCGGTTTGAAACGTACCTGTGATTGTCGTGCGGCACAGCATCTTGCTGCCGCCCGTCCGGAAACAGAACTTGCGCCAATCGCCATAGGTGATCTCGTCAGCGATTCGCTGACCACGAGCAGGGACTTCGGCGCGTGGGGAAAGGTCTTCCCGGAACTGCGCTGGCTGGCTCGATCCACGACCGGAAAGTGCGACGAGCAGAAGTGCCGCGACGAGGGGCGCTGAGCCCTGCCGCAGGAAAAGCGCCAATCTGACACTCATATTTGTCTCCGGGCACCCGCCTCGACACTAGTGAACCTCGGACAGAAATTTCTCCACCAGCGGCGACCAGATCGGGATGGAAGCCGCCGAGCCAATCAGAAAATGGCCGTCATCGCCGAAGGGGGGCAACAGGTGATATTCAGCCTTGCCGCCCGCGGCCGTGAAGGCATCGTGCATGCGCTTCGACAGGGCAGGGCCAAAGAACGTGTCGTTCTCGATATAGATCCAAAGCATCGGTATGCGCGACGTGCTACCGAAATCTCGGGTTGCCTCGACCAGTCTGTCGGGAGCGCAATTGTTGTTCGGTTTGCCGTCGACGCGACCGCCGCGACCGGCTGCAAAGGTGATGATCGCCTTGACTTCCGGCGGGTTCAAACTCGATAGGGCGATCGAGGCCCAACCGCCGGCGGACTGGCCGACGACGATGACGTCCCTGGGCACAATTCGTTTCTCGGCCGCAAGATATTCGATGATCCAGCGGTCGACCTGCGCGACCGCCAATCCGGCTGCGTGGAAGTTGGGGTTGCTGCACTTTCCAATCTTGGAAAAAAATGGCCCATAGAGACCGCGCTCGGGTATGTCGATGGCGGCCGCGCCATATCCGGTGCCGACCGGCACCATCACGAGATAACCGCGTTTCGCAAACCATTTTGCAGCATCGCGAAATTCCACCAGCGGAAAGAAGCTGCGCTGCTTGGGGTCAAGCGAAACGCCGTGATTCATGATGACGAGCGGAAATGGTCCATCGCCGACCGGCCGTACCAGATAAGCAAACATCGGCAACGGCAGCGGAAGCACCCAGATCTCTTCCTGGATGCGCGGCGACGTTGCCTGGTCATCGGAGCGAGCCGGAAAAATCGGCCCTGCCAAGACTAGCAGTGACACGGTCAGAAGGTTTGCGACAGCCCGACACATATCAGCCACCTCAACAATTCCGCATTACGGATGCACCTCTGCCCATGGCGTAGCACCGATCTGATTGTCGAATTCGGGAGAGCGCTTGATCCAGATCAATTCGCCGTAGGGACAACGCGCGTCCATCGGCGGAAGGCGGATGGTCGCCATGCGCGGTGGCGGTGCCGCTGCCGCTGCCGATCAATACACTGGTGCTGAGCTATCATCGAAGAGACCATCCGAATGAGGAAATCCCACCGGCGTCTTGTGCTCGTTTTGGCGGTGATCGGCGCCCTAGGCACGTCGTTGGAACACGCCGCTGCTTTCGAACTCGTTGGCGCATGGGCAACCGCTGCGGACCAGTGCAGCAAGGTTTTTGCACGCAAGGGCAGGGCAAAGCAGGTCGTCTTCACGAATTTTTCCGGCGTCTACGGCGGAAGCTTCATCGCCGAGCCCAATCGTTTCAGAGGAAAGTTCACGAACTGCTCCATCAAATCCAGGAAAGATGACGGACCCAGCATCAACATCGTCGTGAGCTGCGCGTCGGGCGTCACGCTCTCGGATGTCCAATTTTTTCTGAAGGTGGTCGATGACAACAGCATGACGCGCCTATTCCCTGGAATCGAGGGAATGGATGTCACCTATCACCGCTGTCAGATCTAGCCGAGAATCGGCAATTGGCGGCGCATCGATCAATGCACTTGATCCCAGTCAACGTCGCTCTTGCATCGCAATAAGGTGCGCGACGGTCTGCGTGAAGCGGGGCCGGGTTCCTTTGATCTTGATCAAGATGGCGGTTCCGCGTCCGGCCGATTGTCAGTACGACCACGGAGGTTGCTATGTCTCGTCGCGGCAAGACGCTGTTCGCGCTCGCGCTATTGGCGGTGATACCGGTTGTTGCCTTTGCGCAAACTTCCGACAATCAGGCACCTCAAGCCAATCAACCGCAGCCGGCCACTCAAACCCAGCCTGCCGACCAGTTGCTGAAGCCGGAGCAACTCGCGGCGCTGGTCGCGCCGATTGCTCTCTACCCCGATGACCTCCTCGCGAATGTGCTGGCCGCATCGACGTATCCGCTGGAAGTAGTGCAGGCCGACCGCTGGGCGACCAGCCACAAGAACCTGAAAGGCGATGCTCTGAAGAAGGAGGTCGATAAGCAGGCCTGGGACGACAGCGTCAAGGCGTTGGTCAGCACGGCCTCGGTTCTCTCAATGATGAGCGAGAAGATCGATTGGACCAAGAACCTCGGGGATGCCGTGCTGGCGCAGCAATCAGACGTGATGGATGCGATCCAGCGGCTGCGCTCAAAGGCCTATGAGAACAAGAAGCTGGTAACGACCAAGCAGCAGAAGGTCAGCGTCCAGACGCAGGAGAACAAGCAGGTCGTTGTGATTGAATCGGCCAATCCCGACACGATCTACGTTCCCTATTACGATCCGGCCGTCGTCTATGGAACGTGGCCCTATGCGGAATACCCGCCGTATTATTTCACAGCGCCCCCTTATATCGGTGCCGGCCTGATTGCAGCCGGCCTGGCGTTTGGTACCGGATGGGCGATCGCGCGTTGGGGCAATTATTGGGGCGGCGGGTGCAACTGGGGCAACCGTAATCTCTACGTCAACAACTTCAACAAGGTAAACAACATCGGAAACAACTGGCAGCATAATCCCGTGCATCGCCAGGGCGTGCGCTACAACAACACCAATGTGCAACAGCGCTTTGGCAACAACAATCTGAAGGCGGGAGCGGCCAACCGGATGGATTTCCGCGGCCGGGATGGACAGCAGGTGCTTCGTCCGGGGCAGGATCGTCCGGGCGGCGCCGATCGTGCCGGTGATCGCGTGAAAGATCGCGCTGGCGATCGGGGCGCGGACCGGGCGGCCAGCCGTGATCGGCCTGGTGGCGCTGATCGAGGCGGCAGGCCGAGTACCGTCGATCGCGCCAAAGGCGGCGGAGACCGTCCAAAGGCAGCGAACCGTGCCGGCGGCGGTGCCGTGCGGAGCGGCGGTGGACGCGACACCGCGTTCCGGAATGTGTCGTCCGGCACGGTGGCCAGTCTACAATCAGCCCGCGGGCAAGCGAGCCTCGGCGGACGGAGTGGAGGCGGTCATAGCTTTGCTGGCCGCGGCGGTGGCGGTGGCGGCCCGGCTTTTCACGGAGGAGGTGGTGGTGGCTTCCGCGGCGGTGGTGGTGGCGGTGGCTTCCGTGGCGGCGGCGGTGGACGGCGTTCGGACGTCGCGTTGAAGCATGACATCGCGTTGCTCGGTCGTCTCGCCAATGGCCTCGGCTACTATCGCTTCAGCTATCTCGGTAGCAGCAAGGCGTATGTTGGTGTGATGGCGCAGGAAGTGCAGGCGGTGATGCCGGAGGCCGTGACGCGCGGCGGAGACGGCTACCTCAGCGTCCACTATGAGAAGCTCGGGCTGAAGCTGCTCACTTATGGTGAATGGCTCGCGGCCGGTGCCAGGATTCCGCATGAATCGGAGATGTCGCGATGATCTCATTTCGATTGATCGCGTTCGATCGCATCGCGGCAACCGGTATAGCCGTCATCATTATCGCAGCACTGTTGAACCCGGCGCAGGCCCAGCAAGCCTTTCCGTCGCCGGAAGACGCAGCGGCCGCACTGGCTGGAGCCGTCAAGACCGGTACAAAAAGAGCGATGCTGAAAGTCCTCGGCAACGACGCCATGGAGATCATCTCGTCTGGCGACGACGTTGCCGATGCCGAGACTTCGCGAGCGTTTCTTGTCCGCTTACGACAGCAAACACTCCATCAAGGCGGAGGGCAACAAAAAGGCGACGCTCATCTTGGGCACGGATGACTTTCCGTTCCCGATCCCGATCGTCAACAGCAAGAGCGGATGGGAATTCAACTCGGCCGCCGGTCGCCGCGAAATCCTGTATCGGCGGATCGGACGCAACGAACTTGATGCAATCCAGACCAGCCTCGCGTTCGTCGATGCCCAGAACGAATATGCGGCAAAGGATCGCACCGGCGCGGGCGTCGGCACCTACGCACAACGGATTGTCAGCAGTCCCGGCAAGAAGGATGGCCTGTTTTGGCGTGACGACCGTGACCCGAGCCCACTGGGCGAGCTTGCGGCGCAGGCGGCCGAGGAAGGTTACAAGGCCGGAGCCGAGGGAAGTGCGCCTTACCACGGCTACTACTATCGAATATTGAAGGGGCAAGGATCCGATGCGCCCGCGGGCGCGCTGAGCTACGTGGTCCGGGGCAAGATGATCGGTGGGTTCGCTCTGATTGCTTACCCCGCCGAGTACGGCAATTCGGGCGTCATGACCTTTGTGGTGAACCACGCCGGCACGGTCTATCAAAAGGATCTCGGTCAACGCACGGCGATCATCGCAAATCGTATCGCCCTGTTCGATCCCGACCAGACCTGGAAAAAGGTCGCCCCCGTGAGCCCTTGACGGCGCGCGGACGTAAACGGGATCGTGCTCGCGTTGCCGGCGGACAGGATTACGAGGTCCGATACGCGGTCAGAAAGACCGGACGGTCAAAAGCCGCGGTGAAGAAAGCGGTGAAGAAGGTCCGTTCGAGCCGGAAGCGCGTAGAGCGGCGGCTGGATGCCGGTATTGCTCTGGAGTTTTATCTGAGCATCTGAACTCGGGGGTCTGCAGTTTAACCGTCCGTTAATCTTCAAGTCAGTCGTCGCTGCATCGTAAAAGCGACGACTTTCCGCCACCGAGTTGCCACAGTTCGTCTGACAAATCACGTTCGCTTGATCATGGAGGAGATGCAGAAGTGGCGACAGGTACTGTGAAGTGGTTCAACGCGACTAAAGGATATGGATTTATTCAACCCGACAAGGGCGGCAAAGATGTCTTCGTGCACATCTCGGCCGTGGAAAGAGCTGGTCTGAGCAGCCTCAACGAGGGTGCCAAGGTCAGCTTCGAAGAGATGGAGAATCGCGGAAAAACATCTGCGGAAAATCTAAGGGTTGGCTGAGAGCGGTAATTCTGCGTTGGCCCGTCGGTCCAAGCCGGCGGGCTTTTCAGAGATCACCGCTTTTTCGTTTTGGTGGGCGTCAAACCGATTAGTGGCGCAATTTAGAAGGAGCAGCCTTCGCGAATCGTCGACCTGATTTGCGCTCGCAGCGCGTGACCACCGCGCGGAGAACAGCGCAGGCGCTTCGGTTGTTCGCAAGCTCGCCCGTTTTACGCGGGCGGGTTTTTCTTTATTCAGCAACCGCGGCAAATGCCTTTGACCATTCGGTCAAGCGCTGCGTTCTCGCGATTGATTGGATCGTTCGGATCATCCATCAAGTTATTCTCCGAGGGCACTTGATCGGCCCGCGGTTGGCGGTGGCCGACCGGTGCCTCCGGCAGTAATTGCTTTTCCGCGTTCGTCGATGAAGGTGGTGCGGATGGATTTCGCGCACCAACCGTCTGCGCAATCGCCACCGAAGTGTTGATAAGGGCCAGAAACGCTATCGTCGTGATCAGCTTTCGCATGATGGATCTCCCGAGCTGGAGCCGCTCTCGCGATTCATGGTATCGACGAGACTCGACCACAAGGTGCCCAAACCTCACGTTTCGTTCAGGTGTTCCAAGCGCGCTGGCTTCGGTCTCTCGGTATATGTTTCACTGCGGCGGCCCGTTTCCCTCTTCGTGTATGAATTACGACACGTAACGCTGCCGCGAATCGATTACCTTGCCGGTGCTCCCTGCGACTGGACCCGTCGCCAATGGCGGGTTCTTTTTGAAAAGCGTCGTCCGCGCCATCGTCGGTATGCTGTGCTCGGACTTGTGCCAGCGCCAAGTCGCGCGCAGCCGCCCATGCGATGATCTGGATTGACCGGCACGTGTGACAGCGCGGAGACCAAACCTCACCAGCGGCCTTCGAGTCGGGAAGGGCCAATCCGGCGGGGCGTCGGCCCCGCCTCAAGCGGTCCATATTTGACTCGCTATCCTGGCTGGGGCCGCCCCGAGTGTTAGGATCGTAGATGTCGAAGGGCGGAAGATTCATAGCGTTGGCTGCGTCAGCGATACTGCTGTCCGTCGTCTCACTTGGATCACTGGGCGCACTCGCTGAGGAGCAGAGGCGTCCGAGAACGACTGGTTATCCGGCCGTGGAAGACGTACCGCCGAGGCCCAAGAAACCTGCCATGACGGCCGATGAACAGTTGAAGCTAAAGAAAGAGCTGTCCGCCAAACGCGACCAACAGGCGCCCAAGGGCAAATCCGGTTCGGGCGCTGGACGGCCCGTCAAGCCCTGACTGCACGCGCGGGGCTTCGGTCCCGCACCACTCCAAAATTCAGGCAGCCAAATCTGTCGGCAGAATCTCTACCGTTTGGGTGGCGAGCGGTCTTTTTGCGTCTACGGCCGGCGCGTGGCCAGAAGGTGCGGTCGGGCTAGCTGAAGCCAGCTGGGAAACCATGCACGAGGATATGGCTACCAAGAAATCTCTTTATTCACGATCGCCCAAACAGTCTGATAGGTCAGGCCCTGCAAAAAGCCGTGCCACGCTGTTGGGCCCAGAAAGCGCGTTCGCCCTGAGCCATCTTGCCAAACAGCCACGGCTGAGCCGGGCAAGCCTGCCGAGCGTACCCCGTATTGCAGCACTGCCAATTCTTGTTCCTGGACAGATAGCGGCTGACTGCCGAACGCGGCTGCCAACGGGAAGATGATCATATCCTGCCCTTGCTCGCGTATGTGGGCAGCCTTGTAGTGTGGCACTTTTGCTCCCCCATCGTCTTTTAAGTGATTTTCTCGTCTCGCTCAAAGCGAGTCCAGGTCCGATAAATACAACCAAAGGGTAACCCCATGAACACCGCAGCTTTTGCGGGCGACCAAGACTGGCGTACAGGAGATGGGTTAATCCGAGGGTCGCGCCAGCAGCTTTGCTGCCTTGCACTGCGGCCCTTCTAGGGCTCTACTAACAACTCAGCGTCATAGCCGAATGTTAGATGACCTGGGGCACCGTCACGGTGTTGAACCGGATGCACCCGGAACGCGCCCTTACTGCTGCAGAGGAGCGCGTCGCCGCTGTCCCGAGGTGAATGAGGGCGCTCATTGTGTCGTGCGCGTTATGTTGAGATGGAGATGGGACCGCCGTTGTTCACAGCGGCCCCGTATCGTCGAAGGTCACACTGGGCAGAACGACATCCGAAGCGATCGATGTAGTCCTAGCCGTTACAGCTTCGAGCGCAAAGCAAGTGAGAGCATATTGTTGTTAACAGAACTGGAGGCGGCGTTACTTCGTCTCGCTCTTGTCGCCGAGTATCTCATCGATCTCCCGAAGAAGATCGTACAGTTCGTCCACGCTTAAAGCCTCAAGCGCCTGCATCACCCTCGTCGTGTAGACGCGAGCGATGGCCTCCAGTTCGGACTTCTGATCTTCGAGTGGCATAGCTCGCCGCATGGAATTCGGGGGCGGGGCGATGATCCCTAATTATACACCACGTTCCGACGCGCTTGGAACTCAACTTAGGGTTGGCTTTCGTTCGTATTTTGTTCGATTGGATCGCAGTTGCACAGCATCCGCGACGGTGGCTGCCCGCGAGAAAATACGACATGTGGGGGAGCGCGGAGATCTATTGCTCGTCCCTGCGGACGGCGGGTGTTAGGACTTCCATGCGATACGGGATGCGCGCCGATTATCTTCTAGTTCCCGTCAACAGCGCGAACCGTTGAACGCTGATGCGATTGTTTTGCCGTTGCAGCGGGCAAATCTGATGTTGACTTTATCGCCTCGCGAGACTCCTCAACCGCGTGCCAAATAAGCATAAGCCTTTCGTTGTGAATGTCCGACATCGTGGCAAGGATAGCCCACAGACCGAACGCAATCAGGGAAGCGGGCCAACCATCCACGAAATACGACCCGATCAGAATGGCGGCGAGGCCACCAACCTGCCAAGCGAGGCGAACCTTGCCACCCATGATAGGGTAGCCTTCGTCAGCTTTGGGCGTGCTCGTTTCAATCACCTTACATTCCTCAGTGTCGGTCGAAGGCGAGAACCCCGCTAAAGACGCCGAGGCGGGTTGCATTGTCCGCGGGAACTCGGGGCGATGCAAGGACTGGATGATTCTTTTTGCACTGCAACCTGACGAGGAGAGAGGTGGTCATTGGGGGCGGCACTAGTGGTCTCTGCCTAACATAAGAGTCCCGTTAGGGATTCCATTTGGTCGGCGCGCGTGCGAGTCTTGCGCATGCGCACCGGGGTTTCCATCAAGATCACACGACCAGATCGCCATCGGCTTGTCACCAGGGACCGTAACGCCTCGCAGAAGCACGTTTGGCGAGCAAACATTGTGCTTCTGAGCGCCGACGGCGTCGGGACCAACGGGATCATGCGCCAGACCGGGACGTCGAAGACCTGCGTCTGGCGCTGGCAACAGCGGTTCATGGAAGAGGGCGTCGACGGCCTCCTGCGAGACAAGACGCGCCCTTCGCGGGTTCCCGGGCACGGCCCGGAGGTGGCCGAGCGTGTGGTCGCCCTCACCTTGGCCGACCCGCCGACCGAGACGACCCATTGGACGGCCGATCTGATGGCGCGGGCGAGCGGCATCAGTGCCAGCGCGGTCCGTCGCATCTGGAAAGCGCACGGGCTCCAACCTCACCGGTGCCGACAGTTCAAGCTCTCGAACGATCCAAACTTCGTTGCCAAGTTGCGCGACGTTGTCGGCCTCTATGTCGATCCGCCGGCCCATGCCATCGTGCTGTCGGTCGACGAGAAGAGCCAGATTCAGGCCCTCGACCGCACCCAGCCCGGCCTGCCGCTGAAGAAGGGCCGGCTCGGAACCATGACACACGATTACAAGCGGCACGGCACCACGACGCTGTTCGCCGCCCTCAATGTCCTCGACGGCACGGTCATCGGCCGCAACATGCAGCGTCATCGCCATCAGGAACTCATTCGATTTCTGAACGCCATCGAGGCGGAGGTTCCGACCGGCAAGATCATCCACGTCATTCTCGACAACTATGCTGCTCACAAACACCCCAACGTTCGTGCCTGGCTCGATCGTCACCCGCGTTTCGTTTTCCACTTCACACCAACCTCGTGCTCCTGGCTCAACGCTGTCGAGGGGTTTTTCGCCAAGCTCAGCCGACGGCGATTGAAACGTGGTGTCTTCCGCTCCGTCGTCGATCTCCAGGCGGCCATCAACCGCTTCGTCGATGCGACCAACGCCGACCCCAAGCCATTCACGTGGACGGCCAACCCAGACAAAATCATCGCCGCCGTCAAGAGAGGGCACCAAGTGTTAGATTCCATCCACTA
>CAWCXD010000007.1:0-156680 GCA_963799475.1 uncultured Alphaproteobacteria bacterium
CAATAAGTCGCCCCAGCCACCCGTTCGTGAAATTCGACGTTGTAGAAGTGATTGGCGCCCGCGGCGTGCGGTAGACGGCCGGTTGCTGACGGCGTAGCGGGGGGAAATCCCCGCCGGGCCCTGGCGATTGGGGCATTCAAACGATCTCCTGAAGAAGCACGGCAAGAAGCAGCGGCCGAAAATCCTTTGGCGGATTAGCCGCGCTCAGGCAGGATACTGTCGCCTCGAGGGGGCGGCCAGCGAGAGCGGGCGGCGAGCTTCCGTCGATCACTGGCACTCAAAAGGATTAGCAACGATCGCGGCGTTACCGACCCGGTGCAAATTCCTCGAGGATGGCGAGATCGCGAATGGACCAAAATATTCTACGTAAACTGGAGGCCCGTCTGGGACCGGTTCACGCCAAGCAGCGATTGGGGATCGAAAAAGATCACGAAGCCCAAGTTTTCGGCCAAGGCCTCACGTTCTTTCACTTAGAAAATTGGTTTCCTGGTCGGTGGATCATCCGAAATGTTTTGAAGGCGACGGGTCTTTATTGGCGGGCGCGTCGGAATGCGGAGCGCATTCAACTCAAACGAAACGAAATTCAGTTCGAGGATTTGCCGCCTCTCTTTGATGGCTTCACTGTTCTCCACATTAGCGACCTGCATGTGGACATGAATCCAGTGGCCATGAAGAATCTCATCAAACTCGTTGATGGCCTGCAATACGATCTATGCGTCCTTACTGGCGATTATCGAGGAGAGACCTTCGGCCCCTTCCAAGAGGCGCTCGACGGGATCGCCCAGCTGCGAGTTCGTATCAAAGGGGAAATCTATGCTGTGCTTGGCAACCATGACACCATCCAAATGGTCCCTGGATTGGAAGCCATCGGCATTCGCGTATTGCTCAACGAATCTGAAGCGATCGTTCGCGAGGATCAGCATATCTATTTAGCCGGGATCGACGATGCCCATTTCTTCAGGATGGATAACATCGAAAAAGCCGTCCTTCCGATCCCTGATGGCTCGTTCTCGATTCTATTATCACACACGCCTGAAGTTTATCGCCAAGCGGCCCATGCCAATTTTGATTTGATGCTGAGCGGGCATACTCACGGGGGGCAGATTTGCCTGCCCGGATCCATTCCCATCAAGTTAGAGGCTGTGTTGCCACGACGGATGGGATCAGGCTCTTGGCGCTATCACAACATGATTGGCTATACTTCGGTGGGCGCGGGATCGAGTGTTGTTCCGGCGCGCCTCAACTGTCCGCCGGAAATCACTCTGCACCGGCTACGGCGCGGTCAGGTTAGGAACCCAGCTCCGTGACCGTCTGACTTTCAACGGTTCGGAAACTATGCCGTAGCTCTGCCCATAGCGGTAACCAATTGGAAAACCGTTCCGCTCATCATCGAGTGATCTCATCGGGGAAACGGGCCTATGCGCACCAGCGCGGAAATCATCTTGCAAAACGTGCGCCGCTATCGCGCGACAGCCTCGCTATGTCGCCAAACCGCGGCCTTTCGTCCGCTTCAAAAGTGGTCGCTTCTGGAAGAAGCCGAACGGTGGGAGCGTCTCGCCCTTTCCGAACTCGAAGACTATTTTCACCTTAACAGCCCGAACCGTGACGAACTGCACGTCGCTCCGTGCGCGAACCCGCGCTGGCACATGGCCGCCGCGTGAGCCGGCTTTACCTGCAACTATGACCACATTGCTAGCGAAGACAGCATCGGGCCACAAACGTCGGCTCGACGTGGTCGCCTCTGGCCGGCAAGGCAGACGCGAAGATCCGCGCTGCCGCGTCTAGAAGGCTCAGCTCAGCAATTCGGTGATGGCCGCGCGCGCCATCGCGTTTTCCTCAGGCAATCCGATAGAGATGCGCACCCAATTCTCGAGCGGCGGAAACGCTCGGCCGATCTCGATACCCTTTGCTGCCAAAGCCGCCGCGACTTCCCGCTGCGGGCGTCCGGCTTCGAAGAAGACGAAGTTTGCCCTGGAATCGGCGTGCCGAAGCTTCAAGGTGCCGAACAGCGTATTCCATTTGTCGCGCTCGGCGATCACCTTCGCCCGCGTGCTCTGGACGTAATCGTCGTCCTGAAGACTGGCTGCGGCAGCGGTCAAAGCGAGACGGTCGACCATCCCCGGTCCTCCGATGCCGGCGCGCTTGATCGAGGCGGCGATCGCCTTGGGCGCAATCGCATATCCCACGGCGGCGCCGGCCAAGCCGTAGATCTTCCCAAAAGTCCGAAACACGATCACGTTCTCGCCGGCGCGGGTTAGTCCCGCGGCCGTTCGCTGAGCGAAATCCGGCTCAAATTCGAGGTAGGCTTCATCGACAATCACGGTCGTGCGCTTCGACATCTCGCGCACGAAGTCCAGAAACGGTCCGGCATCGGTCACCGTCCCGCTCGGATTATGCGGGTTGACCAGATAGATTGCCCGGGTGCGCGCGTTCGTTTTCGCAGCGATAGCCGGCAGGTCGTTCTCAAGTGCCTGGTTGAGCGGAACGCCAATGGCAACGCCGCCGCCAGGGGTCGCCGCGTCCACCAGGGCGGTGTAGCCCGGCGCCGTATAGATGAACTCCCCTCCGCTCGGGCCATCGGTCGCCATCCGAAACCCCAGCGGTTCGAGGATTTCGCCAAGCAGGATCTGATCGGCCGAGACGCCCTCGCGCGCGATGATTGCGCGGGTCAATACGTCATCCGGTTCATCGACATAGCGGCAAAGCTCGCCGAAATCGTTCCGGATCGCCGCGAGCGCGGATGGCGAAGGTCCGAACGGATTTTCATTGAACGAAAGTCGCACGCGACGCGGAGGTGAAGTGCCCTTGATGTCCCCGGCGGCCCTGGCGTCAGGAGAGCCGGCAGCAAGCGCAAATCCGCCGACCGCAAGGCCACTCGTTGCCAAATATTCCCGACGGCTCAGCATGTTGTCGTGGGTCATCGTGCACCTCTCGGACTATCACCTGTCGCGCGTTGCATCCGCTGCGCGGCAGCAATGATGCGCGTCATTCTAAGAAGATGCCGAAAAACCGAAAGCCAACATTCTGTGTTCGTCTGCGCCGGCGCATCGCAAAGGTTTGCATTACAGGCGAAGGCAGCTTTGGATGGCAGGCGTTCAAGCCATTCGGGCGCGTATGTCGGCCTTCGGGCGGACGCGTGGCTGGCCAAGACGGGCTTCGCCCATCCTGCCGCTCATGGCGCCGCGATGGCGTCGGCGACTGCTACCGCGCTGCACCCGCTTGTTGAGGTACGCTCACCTTCGTTTTTTTTGCCGCGCGCTTTTTCGGTTTTGGTCCGGCGGCTGCCTCGGCGTCGTCGCCCCGGCATGGCCAGGCGTCTCTGAACGCCTCGAAAGTCAGGGTAATGCCTGCCTCGTCCATACGATCCTGATTGTTGTCCAGGTAGCGCAACAGCACCTTGGCGCTTTCCAACACGCTGCCTTGCGGAGGCGGACATCCACGCAAGTCAGCCGGGAGGTTTGGCGAAATGACCATGGCCGTCTCGACCATTCCCTCGCATGAGCCGGCAGCCCGGGCCTCGTCGCTACCCTGAAACGAGCTCCCCACAAACGACTTGCAAGATTTTTGCGCGTCCGCGCCCGAATCCACGGTTGTGGCGCCGGCGCTTGCCATGACCGAAAGCGCCAGTCCGGCAGCAACGATGTAAGCCTTCATCAGATTCCCCACATAGACGTTAAGCGATAGTCGATTTCCGAGCACTCCGACAAGACTGAGGCATTAGGATGCAGCTCGGAACCCTTGACGGGCTTTTTCTTCCATATAAACCCGGCGGTACCCCCTTATTGCTTCCCAAGGGGCCTCATGCCACTGTGGCGTTCAACCCCCCGGGACCTAAAATCACATGGCAATTACCTGCCGCGTTCTCATGGTCTACCCGAAGTTCGTTCCGAACTCGTTCTGGAACTATACGCAAGCCTGCGAACTGGTCGGCGCGAAATACCCGGCAGCTCCGCTCGGCCTGATCACGGTCGCGGCCATGCTGCCGAAGGATTGGGACGTCCGGCTGATAAACCGCAACACCCAGCCTTTGACCGATGCGGATCTCGACTGGGCCGATCTCGTGATGATCGGGGGCATGCTCAACCAACAGCCTGATTTCCTTTACCTGATCGATCTTGCCCATCAGCACGGCAAGCCCGTTTGTGTCGGCGGCCCCGACGTCTCGTCAAGCCCGCATCTTTACACGAGTGCTGACTTTCAGGTGATCGGGGAAGCCGAGGACATCATCTCGGATTTCATCTCGGCCTGGGAAAGGGGCGAACGCAGCGGCGTGTTTACCGCCGAGAAGTTCAAGATCGACATCACGCGCAGCCCGATGCCGCGTTATGATCTCATCAACTTCGAAGACTATCTCTTCATCGGCGTGCAGTATTCGCGCGGCTGTCCGTTCACCTGCGAGTTCTGCGACATCATCGAGCTGTATGGCCGAGTGCCGCGCACCAAGACCAACGACCAAATTCTGGCCGAACTGCAAGCGCTCTACGATCACGGCTATCGCGGGCATATCGATTTCGTCGACGACAATTTCATCGGCAACAAGAAGAATCTCCGCACGCTGCTGCCACGGCTCAAAGCGTGGCTGGAGGAACACGACTATCCATTCGAGTTCTCGACCGAAGCCTCGGTCAATATCGCCGATGACGACGTTTTGTTGCAGGCGATGAAGGATGCGAACTTCTTCGGGATTTTCGTCGGCATCGAGAGCCCGGACCCTGAGACGCTCGTACAGATGAAGAAGAAGCAGAACACGCGGCGCAACATCGCCGAGTGCATCCATAAGATCTACAGCTATGGCATGTTCGTGACTGCCGGCTTCATCGTGGGATTCGACACCGAGAAGGTCTCGATGGGACAGTCGATGATCGACTTCATCGAGGAGACAAACATTCCGGTCTGCATGGTCGGGCTGCTCTACGCGCTGCCGGGGACCCAGTTGACGCGGCGACTGGCGGCGGAAGGCCGGCTGCACGCAGGTCATGACCTCATGACAGCCGAGCAGGCGGGCGACCAATGCAGTCTCGGCTGCAATTTCGAGACCAAGCGTCCGCTGCGTGACATCCTTGTCGATTACAAAACGGTACTCGAGCATGTGTTTAGTCCCGCGGCATATGCGGGGCGGCTGTCACGGCTCGCCGCCATGCTCGATCGCTCCGAGCACCGCCACGATTTGCCGGACGGCGACATCCGCAAGCGGCTGGGCAGCATCGAGGGCGTACACAAGGTCATACGGGCCTTGCCGGAAGCGCGTGAGCCATTCTGGAATACGTTCGTCGAGGTGGCCAAGGGCAATCCGAGTGCCCTGCGTTACATCGTGATGCTGATGGCGTTGTACATGCACCTTGGGCCATTCTCGAAACATGTCATCGGCGAGATCGACCGCCGCATCTCCCAACTCGATAAGGCAAATCTCGCGTCTAGCGCAGAAGTGCGTTATGCGGTTTGACAGCCTGGTTCGCTGAAGCACGGCGGCTTGGCCGAATGATTCATTTCGGCCGAACATGAACCTCATTTCGTCCGGTCGAGGTGAGGCGCGCCGGCAGCCCGTCTCCCCATCCTTATGCGCCGCCTATACACTGGGCCCGTTGCGGCCGCGTTGCCCCAGACGCTTGCGAATTAACTTCAAAGCCACCTATGATAGAATCATTATCATGGGCAGCCGATATGAAGAAATTAATCACGACGATTACCGCAATACTTTGCCTGATCCTGGCCTCTTCATCATCCGAAGCCCGCGGCCCCTACGGATCCATCCATATCGGCAACTGGCATGGCGGGGCCTATACGGACGACAAAAGCGGTTCGTTTTCCCATTGCGCGGCCGCAGCCTCCTATCAGAGCGGCATTCTTTTCCTGGTTTCGGTCGGCCAGGATTTCAGCTGGACCTTGGGGTTCTTCCACCAGAATTGGAAATTGACGCCCGGTGAAGCCTTCGCGCTTGCGCTCACCTTTGACGGCCAGGCGGCCATCAATGTGCAGGGGATGCCGATCGGGACAACTCTGGTAAGCGTCGGCATGCCGGCCAATTCGGCGCTGATCAACCAGTTTCGAAAAGCCAAGGTCATGACCGCCTTCGCTCAGGGGCAGTTGCTTCAGTTCAACCTGACCCAGACAGCGGAACTTCTGCCCTCGCTGGTCAATTGCGTTGCCAGCGTCAAGAAAAACGGGATCGCCAGTGCCGGCGAGTTTGCGCTTTCGAAGTCGGTCGCAAAACCGGCGGCCGCGACCGCACCGGGGCAACCGGGTTCTCCGCCCTCGAAGCCCAGCAGGACCGTCAACAAGTCCGGTACCGGTTTCGTCATCAGCAGCAATGGACACGTGGTCACCAATCAGCATGTGATTGATGGTTGTGTTGGCGATATCCGAGGTAATTTGAGCGGCGAGGCTGCGGTCACGCTACGCCTCGTTTCCAGCGACGAAACCAACGACCTTGCTTTGCTCCAGGCGCCGAGCCCATTCAAGGACGTCGCTATCATCAGGGACAAGCCGATCAGTCCGGGTGACAGTGTCGTGGCGATCGGCTATCCGTTTCATGGGCTGCTGACGTCCGATTTCACGGTCACGACGGGAATCGTGAGTTCACTGAGCGGTCTTTTGAACGATACCCGATACCTGCAAATCAGTGCCGCGGTTCAACCCGGCAACAGCGGCGGGCCGCTATTGGATACCAACGGTCAAGTTGTCGGGATGGTCGCCGCGAAATTGAACGCGTTGAGATTTGTCAAAGCGACCGGCAACATTCCCGAAAACATCAATTTCGCCATCAAGACAGGTATGCTGCGCGACTTCCTGGACAACAGCGTGGTGGCTTATCAAACCGCCGATGCCAAGGCCAACCTGCAGACATCGGATGTCGCTCGAAATGCGCGGGCCTTCACGCTCCTGATCACCTGTACGGCGACCGAACAAAGCGCGAGCGCAAAAAAATCGGATGATTAAGCCGGCGTGAGAACGGAGCACGCCATGAGCGGCGAGTGCCCATGCGCTGATGGTTGCCGGGGTCTAACCGCAAGCGGATACGAAATAGGCGTCCGCATCACGGATGTCTTGCAAAGAAGATGGATGACGCGCGTCTCTATCTTCCGATCCGCCATGAGGATCGATGGAGGCAACGGCGCTGGTGAGCGATCTCACCAGCGCCTGCTTCTGCTAGAGCGTTTTCCAGCGAAGTGGATACCGGTTCGCGTAAGAAAACGCGTCAAATCAAGATGAGCCCCGTTCCGATTCCATCGGAACGGAAAAGGCTCTAGGCGAGCTGCGGCCGGAACACGACGTCGGCAAAATAATTGGCCGCACCGAAAGTATTGGTCGGGAACAGGCCGGTGGTGGCGGTGCCGCCATAGGCGTAGACGCCGTTGCCGCCGGCCGTGGTCGTTGAGGGCGCCGTGAGTGGACCGCTCGTGACGGGCGCGGTGAAGAAGTTGCTGGTCGCCACGTAGGCGCCGGTGGTGTGGTACGACGCGATGTAAGTGGTGTTGGCCGCGATCGACACCGGCGTCGGCAGGGTGACGGTCTGCCAGCCGCTCGCGGTGGTGTTGGTGAACGACGCCGTGGCGAGCCGGGTCCCGGTCGAACTCCAGAGGTCGAGCACATCGGCGCCGGTGTCGCTGGCGCTGCGGTAGAATTTAAGTGCCGTGACTTGGCCGGCGACGGACGATGAGAACTTAACGCCGACTTCGAGTTGCCGGCCGTCATTCAGGCTGGTCAGTGTCGGCGTGTTGGCGGCACTGAACAGGCTGTACGTCGTCGTGGGCGTGGTCCCGACCGTAACGTTAAAGGTCTCGCTGGCGGCAAGACCGCCGATATCGGTCGCCGTCGCCCTGACGCTGATGGTGCCGACATTGGCGGCGGTTGGGGTCCCGCTGAACGTTCGGGTCGTGGCGTTGAAGGCGAGCCAGGCCGGAAGCGCCGTGCCGTCGGCGGCGGTTGCCGTATAGCTCAGCGTGTCGCTGGTATCGACGTCGGTAAAGGTGCCGACCGGCAGCGTCAGCGAGAAGGCCGAGCCGACGGTTGCGTTCTGGTTGGCGGTCTGGGCCGCCAGCAACGGCGCATCGTTGGCACCCTGAATGGTGATCGTCAGCGTCGACGACGATGTCGCGCTGGCGGTGTCGCGCATGGTGTAGTTGAAGACGTCGGTGATGGTGTTGGTCGACAGCCGCAACGCCTGCACCGCTGGATCGCTCTCGTTGACAGTGTAGGTGAAGGCGCCCGACGCGTTGAGCACGAGGCTGCCACGCGCGCCGGCCAGCGCAGTGCCGAGCGTACCTGTCGCCGCGCCGAAGCTGACGGCGGTGACAGTCTTGGTGTCGCCGGCGTCGGGATCGGTGTCGTTGGTAAGCACGTTGCCGCTGGCGGGCGCGCCGCCCGAGCCGTTGGCGATGCCGCCCCTTTCGGTGGCGCTGGCCGCATCGGCGACCGCCGTCGGCGCCCTGTTCCCGGTCGCCCCGACCGCCAGGTTGAAGGTCTCGTTGACGGCAAGACCGCCGAGATCGGTGGCGGTCACCCTGATGCCGAGCGTGCCGACATTGGCCGCCGCCGGCGTGCCGCTGAACGTCCGTGTCGACGCATTGAAGCTGAGCCAGGCCGGAAGCGCCGCGCCACTGGTGGTCGTTGCCGTGTAGGTCAGCGTGTCGCCGCTATCGACGTCGGTAAAGGTGCCGGCCGGCAGCACCAGCGAGAACGCCGAGCCGACGGTCGCGTTCTGGTTGGCGGTCTGGGCCGCCAGCACCGGCGCGTCGTTGGCGCCCTGAATGGTGATGGTCAGCGTCGACGACGATGTCGCGCCGGCGGTGTCGCGCATGGTGTAGTTGAAAACCTCGGTCAGCGTATTGGTCGACAGCCGCAACGCCTGCACCGCCGCACTGGTCTCGTTGATCGTATAGGTGAAGGCGCCCGACGCATTGAGTACGAGGCTGCCATACGCGCCGGCAAGCGCGGTGCCCAGCGTACCCGTCGCCGCGCCGAAGCTGACGGCCGTGACGGTTTTGGTGTCGCCCGCGTCGGGATCGGTGTCGTTGGTAAGCACGTTGCCGGTGGCGGGCGCCCCGCCGGAGCCGTTGGCGATGCCGCCCCTTTCGGTGGCGCTGGCCGCATCGGCGACCGCCGTCGGCGAGCCGCCGGATCCGGAGGTCGTCGCAACAAACACCACATCGGCAAAGTAATTCGCAGCGTTGTAGGTGCTGGTCGGGAAGATGCCGGTGGTGGCGGTTCCGCCGTACGAGTAGACGCCGTTGGCAGTGGCGGGCGCCGTCAGGTTGGCATTGGTGTAGGTGGTCGTGAAGAAATTGTCGGTCGCCACATAGGCGCCGGTGGTGTGATACGACGCGATATAGGTTGTATTGGCGTTGATCGAGACCGGTGCCGGCAAGGCGACGGTCTGCCAGCCGCTCGCGGAGGTGTTCGAGAAGGTTACGGTGCCGAGCCTCGTTCCGGTCGAGGTCCAGAGGCTGAGCACGTCCGGGCCGGTATCGCTGGCACTACGGTAGAACTTGAGCGCGGTGATCTGGCCGGCAATGGAGGAGGAGAACTTCACGCCGACTTCGAGTTGCTGTCCGTCATTGAGGGCGGGGAGCGTAGGGGTGTTGGCCGCGGAGAACAGGCTGACCGGATTGGTCCCCGGCGCCGAGACGGTGAGGCTGACATTGGCCGACGCAGTTCCACCGCGTCCGTCCGAGACCGTGTAGCTGAAGCCGGCCGCGCCGGTGTAACCGGTTTCGGGTGTGAAGGTGATGGTGTTGTTCGTTGTGTTGAGTGCGACGGTGCCGCGAGAGGCGCCGCTTACCGCGGTGATTGTCAGCGGGTCTCCGTTCGGGTCGCTGTCGTTGGCGAGCAGGGACGCCGCCGTCATCGTGACCGGCGTGTTGCGCGTCACCGTGGGGCCGGGATCGTTCACCGCTACCGGCGGTTGGTTGCTGGTCCCGGTCGACGGGTTGAACATGACGTCGACCCAGAAATTGGTCGCCTGGAAGGTGGTGGTCGGGAACAGGCTGTTGCTGCCATAGGCATAGACGCCGTTGTTGGCGGCGGGCGCGGTCAGCGGACCGCTCGTGACATTGGTGGTGAAGTAGTTGCCGGTGTTGGAATAGTGGCCGACATTGGTGTGATAGGAAGCGGTGTAGACGACGCCGGGCGTCAGCGCTATCGGATTGGCGAAAGTGACGGTCTGCCAGCCGCTGGCCGTCTCGTTGCTGAAGGTCGCTGTCGCCAACTGCACACCGGTGCTCGACCATAATTGGCCGGTGTGGATGCCGGTATCCTGGCTGCTCTTGTAAAACCGGATGCCGCTCACGGTACCGGCCACCGAGGACTGGAATCTAACCCCGAGTTCGACCGCGCTCGCGTCGGTCGTATTGAGGATCGCGGGCGTCGCCGTGCTTGGGAACAGACTCACATAACTCTGCCCCCCGACGGTGACGGTGCGGCCGGCCGAAGGCGTTTCCAGATTGACGCTGTCGTCGACGGCGCGGGAGCGAATGGTGTAGGTGCCGGCAGCAGTTGGATTCCAGGAATAGCTCCACGCTTCGTCGCCGGTGACCGGATGCCAGCTGGCGCCGTTGTCGGTCGAAATCTCGACACCGGCGATTACGCCGCCGACGTCGGCGGCGGTACCGGTGATCGTCACGGTACTCCCAACCGCGATAGACCCGAGCGCATTGATGGCGGAGGTCGGTGCGGTATGGTCTGTCGAAGGCGAACCGGTAACCAAGCCCGATTGCAGCGTTGTCGGCTGGATGCCCATGTCGGCAAACAGATTGACCATCGCCTGCTGCACGCGCGGATCGGTCGGTGTCGGCTGCAGATCGTGATTGTCGCTCAGGCCCCAGGCCCAATAGACCGTCCCGGCACCGAACACCAGCGCACCGCTAGGCGCTCGGTAGAGGGTCAGGTTGTGAGTCGCGGTCGCGTTGCCCGTCGTATTGCCGTAGTCGAGCAGGTAGGTGCTGACCGGAAGCGTCGTCGATGAAAGCCGGATCAGGCCGGCGGGATCGAATCCGTTGTCGGGCGCTTCGTCCCATTCATAGCCCAGATAATTCTTGGTGAGCGTCGCCGTCTGCCCAGGCTGCAGGTTCGCGACGCTGGTATTGGCCCAGAACCGCATGTTGGCGTCGTCATAGGGAACCCGGATCGACTCGAGATTGGAGCCGACGTCGTCGACTTTGAACAGCGTCCCGGTGAGCGAGTTCTCCGGGTGACCCACCGCCGACCGCCGGCGGGCTCAAGCGCGGGTCGCGAAATGTTCCAGTCCATTGGTTGGTCGGATCGATCGAGGCGCCCGGCGACCAGGTTTCCTTGTAGGAAATCAGCGTGCGGTAGGCGGTCGCGTCGCTGCTGATGGAGTTGCCCCACCGGGTCCGCCAGTAAACCTCGTTGCCGCTCCAGAACATGAGGTTGACGCCGGCATCACGGGCGGCCTCGACATTGGTGCGCTGTTGGCCCGACCAATATTCGTCGTGACCGGTATCGACATAGGCTTGGTGGTTGAGCAGCAGGCTTCCGTAACGATCGACGTCGACGCCCGCCATGTAGGAGACGTCATAGCCGTTCTGCTCCAGCCAGGAGATCGCCGCATATTCGGCACCGAACAGATAGTCCTGCGGTCCGGCATAAGTGCCAACGTTGCCGCGGGTTGCGATCGGCCGGTTATAACTCACCGCGTAGGCGCGGCCGGCGCCTTGGCCCGTTGCCGGCCCGTTGCCGCCGTAGAAGTTTGCACCGCCCCAGCCGTTATACGCCTGCCAGGTTTGGTCGGCGGTCTGGAAGACGATGTCGCTGTGGCTGCTGTCATCTCTCACGATAAACGGGATCTGGTTCTCGCCAAACGTTCCGTCCTGACGCACGAGCTTGGCAATGTAGACGCCTGAGACGGCTTCCAACGGCACATTCCAACTGGCCGAAACGGACCAGTTGCCGGCGTCGACCAAGCCGGTCGTCGCATCGCGCAGCGGATTCGGTTGGTTCTGCAGGCCGGTGTGCTGGATGGTGTCGACCTTGCGGGCGCCCATACCGCCATAGTAACCGAGCCGGTAGATATCGATCCGGTAATTGTTCGAGTTGGTATTGATCTTGAAGTTGATCGTGGTGCCGTGATTGACGCTGATATCGGTGGCGAAGCCCTCGATATTGGAGCTGCCGGCGCCGTTGATGCCCCATTCGCTTTCGGGATTACCGAGCTTCTGGTTCTCGAGTGTAATGGCGTTGGCAGGGCCGACCGCGAGCGGCGCAACGAGTTCGGCGCTTCGGAACTGAGCTTGAGGAGCGATCGCGCTCGTGACCGTGCCGGACAGGATGCCGAACGGTTTGGTGTTGATTCCAGAGGCGGTCTCTCCGCCGCCGGGCAGCGATCCGGTAGTGGAGACGGCCGGCGCGATGTCGCGGTTCCAGACGGTCGGCGCGATATCGCGCGACGCCATCGTGTCGCTGATCGAGGCGCGGAGAACGCTTTTCTGGCTCACGGCATCCGCGGTGCCAGGGTCGCCACTGCCATGCAATTGGCCGCTCAGTTGCGCGGGCGCCTGCGTCATAAGTTGCAGCGGACAGCCGACATAGCCGCAGCTCCCGCAACACGGACTGACGGCCTGCACCGTCGACGTTGCCGTCGGTGTCGTCGAGCCGGTGACGGTCGCGGTCAAACTCATCGCCGGCGACGCGGTTTCGCTGGCAGTGCTGGGCGCCGCGGCCGCTACCGGTGTCGCATTTCGATCCGCGGTCGTAAGCACGGCCGTCGTCGGGGGTGGCGCACCGGCATCGGTTGCGTTGGTTGTACCCGCCGGGCAGTTTGCGCCGGTGCCGAGCGTACCCAATAGCGGCGTAGCGTCGCCGCTGATCGGCTTGAACAAGCCGCCGAACATGCCGCCGGCAATTAGCGGGGATTGCGCAGGAACGCGCATACTGGCGGTGGCCGCTTCGGCAAGGGCCCGATGTCTTTCGCGTGACCCGAACAGCGCGCGGCGCAAATATTGTTCGCGCTGGTCAAGCTTGGCCTTGCGCGATGCCGCTGAACTGTCGGCCGGTAACCACTCTGCCTCCGATGCGTCCAATAGTGACGAGTCCATGTCCAGGAAACGATCGCCACGGTCCATGACACACCCCTCTAAATAAAGTTGGCCGTATGAGAGCCAAAAACAAATTCAGTACGAAATCATTCCAATCATTCGCCGCTACATCGAAACGGGGGTGGTGCGGCTTGCTCGAGTTCGTCATTAGTTCGTCGCGGACAAAGAACCAGCGTACTCGCCTAATACGAACCAATCCGCGCGACCAATCGCCGCAAGTTTAATTCAATTGCGCCGCAAGTGTGCGCCGATGCATTGACGACGCATTGATTGATCGTGCGAACAAGCGGTTACGCGAATTAATTGTGATTTTTCGAAGCGTTGCGGCGAAGCGCGCCATATCCGCGCAGATTGTTCTCGACATCAGCTCCCGCACGCAGGTTGCAACGATTGCGGTAGAAATCGTTCGAGATGCACGCGATGAGATGTGTCCGCATCACGACAAAAACCCTACGGCTTTACCGTGTATGTTTCAGCCCGCACCCGGCGCTCGCGCGGGAAACAATTTGGGAAATAGCGCGTGCAGCGCTAAGCCGCTGCTACCGCATTCGGCCTCGACAATAGCAGCGCCCGGATTGTCGCAACCGGGAGCGGGCGGCTGAACAGGAAGCCCTGCATTTCGGTGCAGCCGAGATCGCGAAGCATCTCGCGCTGCTGTTCGGTCTCGATGCCTTCCGCCGTCGTCGTCATGTTCTGCGCGCTCGCGATGTTGATCACCGCCTGCACGATGGCGGAGGAGCCGTCGGCTTCCGTGATGCCGTCGACGAAGCAGCGATCGATCTTGATCTTGTCGAACGGGAATCGCCGCAGGTAGCTCAGCGACGAATATCCGGTGCCGAAATCATCGAGCGCGATGCGGACGCCGATGCCGCGCAGGTGTTGCAACAAATTCAGCGTCGCCTCGTCGTCGCGGATCAGCACGGCTTCGGTAATCTCGAGTTCGAGCCGGTTGGCCGGCAGGCCCGATGTCGCCAGCGTAGTGACCACCTTGAGCGAAAACGCGTGACTGCGGAATTGCACTGGTGAAACGTTGACTGCAAGCCTGATGTCCGATGGCCAGTTCATGGCCTCCGCGCAGGCGGTCGCCAGCGCCCAGTCGCCGAGTTCACTGATGAGGCCGGTTTCCTCCGCGACCGGGATGAACTCGGCGGGCGATATCATTCCGCGCTCCGGGTGCCGCCAGCGCAACAACGCCTCGCAGCCGACGATCGCATTGCTGCGCAAATTGACCACCGGCTGGTAATGGAGCTCGAACGTGCCGTCGATCAGGGCTTGACGGATATCCAGCTCCAGCGTTCGCCGCGCCTTGACGCGTGCATCCATTTCCGCCTCGAAAAAGCGGTACGTGCGTCGGCCATCGGCCTTGGCGCCGTACATGGCCAGATCGGCGCTTTTCAGCAGCTGATCGAGGTCGGCGCCGTCGTGGGGCGCCAACGCAATCCCGATGCTGGCGTCGGTCGTGAGGTGATGCCCGAGACATTCATAGGGCTCGCGGATGGTCTGGTAGATACGCCTGATCAGTTCCATGACATCGCTCGGTTGTCCGATGCCGGTCTGCACGATGGCGAATTCGTCGCCGCCCAGCCGGGCAACGAAGTCCGTTTCCCTGACGCAGCCGCGCAACCGCGACGCCACGCCCTTGAGCAGTTCATCGCCGACGGGGTGACCGAGCGAATCGTTGACGCTTTTGAACTCGTCGATGTCGATGTAGAGCATCGCCAGCTGTTCGCCCCGCTTGATCCGCTCGAGTTCGCGCTCAAGCTGTTCGCGAAACAGCACGCGGTTCGGCAGATCGGTCAAGGCGTCGTAATGCGCGAGATGCGCGATTTGCTGCTCGGCGCGCCGGCGCGCGGTAATGTCCTCGTGCGTTGCGACCCATCCGCCGTCGGTCAGCGGCTGATTCGCAATTTCGATCGCGCGGCCGTCATCGGATTCGATGATGTTATGGGTTACCCGGTTGAGGGCCACGTTGCGCAGCACGAATGAGCAGTATTCGTCGGCGTCGCCCTTGAATGATCCGACGGACTGTCGATAGGCAACGAGATCCCGGAAATACCAGCCGGGCTTCACCACGTCGGCGGACAGGTTATACATTTCCAGATAACGCCGGTTGTATAGAACGATCCGGCCGTCTTTGTCGTACAATAGCAGGCCCTGAGTCATGTTGTTGACGGCGGTGTCGAGGCGTTCTTTTTCGAGCGCAAGCCTTCGCTCGGCATTCTGGTGTTGCCTCGAAAGCTTGCGGACGATCAGCAACAGCGTCAGAGCGATCGCAAGCGCCGCTAATGCGGCGGCGCCAATCAAGAACCGGGTTTGCACATGCCAGTCGATCAGTGCCGTCGAAATCTTTGTGGTCGCGACGATCTGAAGAGGAAAACTGCTCAACGTATGCGCTGACGCCAGTCGATCTTCTCCATCGACCGGGCTGATCGCACGCACCGTTCCATTAGTGGCGGTCTGCAACATCCGCTGGATGGAGGAATTGCTGAAATTCCGCCCGATCATCGGCTCGATATGGGGATAGCGCGCCAGCAGCGTACCATCGCGATGCAGCATCGAAATCGACGCGCCGTCGCCGAGCGCCAGCGACTCGAAGAATGACTCGAAGCTGGCCGGTCTGATGCCGCGCGACACGGCTCCCAGGAACGTGCCGTCCGGGCCGACAACCCTGCGCGCGATGACGGTGGTCCATCCTCCGGTGAAATGGCTGCGCACCACCTGGACGATGACGGGAGACGAGCGGGGATCGTTTTTCAATTGTTTGAAGAAGGCGCGATCGGCGATGCTGATGGCCGGGATCGGCCAGAACAGGGACGAGTTGATGAGGTGTCCGTTGGCATCGTAAATGTTGATTCCGGCATTGTCGGACACCCCGCTGACGAGTGCCTGCAGCGCGTGGTGCGCGTCTTCTCCCGAGATCTGCCGCGCGAAGGCTTCGGGCGTGCCCATGCCCGACAATTGCATTCGTTGAATGAGATCTCTTTGGACGGCGTCGAAATTGTCGAGCTCCCGGTCGAAATGGCGGGAAAGCAGCAGGACGGTATTTTGAAGCTCGCGGCCGCTGTTCTTCAGGGCGCGTTGCCGGAAGCCCACAATCGTCACGGAGGTGCCGACCACAATGGATACGATCAGCAGGACTCCAACAATGATCAGCAGATTTAGCGGATTGCGCCGGTTGCCCACGGCGGGGCTGACATACTGGTTTTCGATCGCCTTGGAGATGTTGTGATCCATTGCCCCCCTCCCTGGGGCACATGATTACAATGATTTAAGTGGACGAAACCTTGGGAATTTCGGTTAGCGAAGCCTTAATTCATTGCCGTGGCGAAAGAATTTCGCCTGCCGCCCGTCAGCCTGTTGCGCTGTTGACCAGTTCGATCAGCTCGCGCCCGTAGCGTTCAAGCTTCTTGTCGCCGATACCGGGAATGCCACGTAGTTGCTCCGCCGTCTTCGGGCGCGCCGTCGCGATGTCCTCTATCGTGGCGTCGTGCAGCACCACATAGGCGGGAACGCCATGCTTGCGCGCCACTTCGGAGCGCCACGCCCTGAGCGTGCCGAGCAGGTCCGAATGGCCTGGGCCGGCAGGCAAGGCTGCAAGGTCGCCGCGTCGCGACTTGGTCCGGCTTGCGCGATTGCGCGTGCCAGCGACCGCCTCGCGCAGCAACACCTCGGTCTCGCCTTTCAGCACACCGCGCGCGGAGTTGGTCAGCTTCAATGCGCCAAACGCTTCGCTGTCGGATTGCAGGTGGCCCATCGCCACCAGCTGGCGCATGGCGGCGCGCCACTGCTTTTCGTTGAGGTCGCGGCCTATTCCAAACACCGATAACCGGTCATGGCCGAACTGTTGGACGCGTTCGGTCAGGCGGCCGATCAGAACGTCGATCAGATGCATGGCGCCAAAGCGTTGGCCGGTGCGATAAACGCAGGACAGCAGTTTTTGCGCGATCACCTTGCCGTCGCGAACCAGCGGCGGTGACAGGCAATTGTCGCAATTGCCGCATTTCGCATCCTTTGGCGTTTCGCCGAAATATCCGAGCAGGCGGCTGCGCCGGCAGCTCGCGGTTTCGGCGAGGCTGACGAGCGCGTCGAGCTTGTCGATCGACACCCGCTTGAACGCCTCGGCGCCGCTGGATTCGTCGATCATGCGACGTTGCTGCACGATATCGGACAGGCCGTAGGCCATCCAGGCGGTGGAGGGCTTGCCGTCGCGCCCGGCGCGCCCGGTCTCCTGATAATAAGCCTCGATGCTCTTCGGCAGGTCGAGGTGCGCGACGAAGCGCACATCGGGCTTGTCGATGCCCATGCCGAACGCGACAGTGGCGACGATCACGAGGCCGTCCTCGTTGAGGAAGCGATCCTGGTGGCGTGCCCGCATACCGGCATCCAGCCCGGCGTGATAGGGCAGCGCTTCGATGCCGGCCTTGGTCAGCGCGGCCGCGGTGTCTTCGACCTTGGCGCGCGACAGGCAGTAGACGATACCGGCGTCGCCGGCATGGCGTTCCCGGATGAGGGCCTTGAGCTGCGTCTGCGCGTTTTGCTTGTCGACGATTTCATACCTGATGTTCGGGCGATCGAAACTCGCGACAAATTGCGGCGTCCCGGCGAGCCCGAGCCGGTCGACGATCTCCCGTCGCGTCAGTTCGTCGGCGGTCGCGGTGAGCGCAATGCGCGGCACGGTCGGAAAACGCTCGGCGATGACGGACAGGCCGATATATTCCGGGCGGAAATCGTGCCCCCATTGCGACACGCAATGCGCCTCGTCGATCGCGAACAAAGCGATCCGCGCCTTGCCCAGCAAGGCAAGGCAGCGCGGCGTCACCAGCCGTTCCGGCGCGATGTAAAGCAGGTCGAGTTCGCCCGCGAGCAGCTGTCGCTCGACCGCGGCGGCTTCCTCCCAGGACAGCGTGGAATTCAAAACCGCCGCCTTGACGCCGGCCTCAAGCAGTCCCGCCACCTGGTCGCGCATCAGCGCGATCAGCGGCGAGACCACGATGCCGCAGCCTTTGCGCAACAGTGACGGCAACTGATAGCAAAGCGACTTGCCGCCGCCGGTGGGCATCAGCACCATGCAATTGCCGCCGTCGGTGACGTGCTTGACGATTGCTTCCTGGTCGCCCCGAAAGGCCGGCAGGCCGAACACCGAATTCAGGACTTCGCGCGCGCTGGGCGCGGGTTCGGGGTTGCGAGAGGCGGTAACGGGGGCGGCCATACGGCTTCAGTGGTCCGGTCAACAGCCTGCATAGGCCAGCGCGAGAGTTCGATGCCCCGGGAGGTCAATCTGGGTACAAATCGGCGGAGCCTGACAGGTCTATCCCTGATTCGCCGCCGCGCATAATCCCTGCAACCCGTTCTCCAGCCACGATCGGCCGGGACGACGGCACGCCTCTACGCGCCGGCCAGCCGCAACGCGCCGGCGACGCTCAGGTTGGCGACCTTGCGGCGCGACGCTGCCTCGAGCGCGTAGCGCAGCAGCGGGGGCGAACAGCCGAACGGACTCGGCTCCGGTTCCACGTCGTGGCTGTAGAAGATGAGCCAGCCGTTGCTGTCGATCGCTTCGTCGAATGCACGATCGATGCCGTCACCGTCGATAAGGTCGTCAATCAACGGCATGGCGCGGAGGTATTGCAAATCCACGGTGCCGCGGTTGATGCCGGGCAGGATGCCGCGTGACGAACGGAAGACCTTGCCGAGCTGGCCCTTCCGCAACACCGAGCTGGTGCCAAAGGGATAGGCGAAATTCTCAATCCGGATCGAGGCGTCCAACGCCAGCAGGAAGTTGCGGTTTTGGGCGATTTCCGCCGCCATCGCCGCCGCATTCAGGTCGGTCGTGCGCTTATGCGAAAACGTGTGGCAGGCGATCTCATGCCCGCGGCGGTGAAGGTCGACGATGTGATCGGCGCTGGTTGAGGTCCAGTTGCCGGACCAGGTGTTTGCGATGCCTGCGGCCACATAGAACGTGCCCCGCGCCTGGTATTCTTCGAGCATTCCGGCGCCGGTCGTCGCCGCGCTGACCGGGGCATCATCGAATGTGAAGCTGACCATTGGGCCCGCATTGCGCAGCCTGAACGGCGCGGCACGGAGGTGCCGTGACAGCCGGTTATTGAGGTGCACTTTCAGGGAGGACCACGTCGAGGGCATGATTCAAAATGCTTCCACGAAATCAAGCGCAATAGATAGGGCCGTACCGGCAATCAAGTCATGTCCGCCGTCTGTTGGACGTCCGCGCAAAGATATTCGAGCCAATTCTTGAAGATCGCTGACGCTGTGACGCCGGTCGCGAGATCCCGGCGAAGCGTGAGCAATGGAAGTTCGATACTCAGTGGCAATGTGCGTTCGATACTCGCCTGCGCTTCATAGCCCGCGAGCCTGGTTTCAGTTTCGGCAGTGAAATAGCCGGCCGGAAACGCGGGAAAGCTGTCGCGCTGGCGCGCCAAAAACCGGGTGATGTCGCGCAGATATTCCCGTTGCAACGACACGGCGTCATATTCCGGATGCCCCTGGAAAAAGATGAAGTGACTACGAAACTCTTTGGCGAAAATATCGACGCCGGCTTCCGGCGACACGGTCAGCGGCTGATAGCCGCGATCCGTCAGGTCGGCCGTGCGCAACCCGTTGAGGCGCGAATGCGGAACTTTGAGCGGCGATGCAATGCCCTTCATCAGCCAATGGTCGGTCACCTTGGCGCAGTCGTAGACCCCGGAGCATTTGATATCGAGGCGCTGCCGCTCGATGCCGTCGAGATGCAGCACCGCGGCATGGGCGGCGAGGCATGACCAGATCGTCGAGCGCGTGTTGGCTTGCGCCCAGTCGATCACCGCGGTGAGGTCCTGCCAGAACGGCTCCTCGGTAAGGCTTGCGGCGTTCGGCTCGGCGCCGGTGACGATCAATCCATCGAGCTTCAGGCGATCAAGGTCGCTAATGTCGGTGTACCGGCCCGCCATCAACTGCCGGGCGCGCGGCGACCGCTCTACCGATGGCAGCGAGAAACAGTGCAGGCGGATCTGGCGGGCCGGCGCGGCGGCTTGCAGAAGTCGCGTAAACTGGCGCTCGGTCGCCTGCAGCGCGGCATCCGGCATATTGTTGATCAGGCCGATGGTGAGGGTCGCCTGGTCCGATTCCGGACGACGTTCGAATTGATCGCCGTCGCGCGGCTGCGCAGGCGCCAGCGCGGGGCTGACGATCAGGCGATGCTTGTCAAACAGCGTCGTCATGCGCCGATCGGCCTATTCCGCCGCCTCCAGGCGCTGGTGTTTCGAGCAGGCCTGCGCCAGCGCCTGGTCGATATCCTCGATGATGTCGGAGCTGTGTTCGATGCCGATCGAGAGCCGGATGGTCTCCGGCAGCACGCCGGCCTTGCGCTGCTGGTCGGCCGACATCTGGCGGTGCGTGGTCGATGCCGGATGGCAGGCGAGCGATTTGGCATCGCCGATATTGACGAGCCGGGTGATCAGCTTCAGCGAGTCGTAGAAGGTCTTCCCGGCCTCGAGGCCGCCCTTGATGCCGAAGGTGAACAACGACGACGCCTGGCCGTTCAGATATTTCTGCACCAGCGCATGATAGGGACTGTCGGAAAAACCGGCATAGTTGACCCATGCGACGCGCGGGTCCTCGCGCAGGAAGTCAGCGACCTTGCGCGCGTTCTCGACATGGCGCTCGATGCGCAACGCCACCGTTTCGATTCCCTGCAGCAGCAGGAACGCGTTGAACGGCGAGAGAACGGAGCCCATGGTGCGCTGATAGACGCTGCGGGCCCGCTGAATGTAGGCGCTGGTGCCGAATTGCTCGGCGTAGATGAGGCCGTGATAGGAATCGTCGGGTTCGTTGAAGGCGGGAAAGCGGCGCGCATGCTCCGCCCAGGGGAAGCGGCCGCTGTCGACGATTGCGCCGCCGAGCGTGGTGCCGTGGCCGCCGAGGAATTTCGTCAGCGAATGAACGGCGATATCGGCGCCGTAATCGAAGGGCTTTAGCAGAATCGGGGTTGCGACCGTGTTGTCGACGATCAGCGGCACGCCATGACGATGCGCGACCTTGGCCAGCGCCTCGATATCACAGACATTGCCGGCGGGATTGCCGATCGTTTCGGAAAACACCGCTTTGGTATTCTCATCGATTAGCCGCTCGATGGCGTCTGCCTGGTCGCTGTCGGCAAAGCGGGCCGTGATGCCCTGGCGCGGCAGCACGTGCGACAGCAGCGTGTGCGTCGTCCCGTAGAGCTGCGGAACGGAGACGATGTTGCCGCCGGTGTCGGCCAGGTTCACAAAGGCATAATGCAGCGCCGCCTGTCCGGTGCTGACCGCGAGTGCGCCGACGCCGCCCTCGAGTTCGGCGACGCGCTTCTCTAGCACCGCGGTGGTCGGATTGGCGATCCGGCTGTAGCGATAGCCTTCCGTTTCGAGGTTGAACAGCGCGGCGCCGTGATCGGCACTGTCAAAGGCATAAGCGACGGTCTGGTAGATCGGAACCGCGACCGACTTGGTTGCTGGATCGGGGTCGTAGCCGGCGTGAATTGCAATGGTTTCGCTGCGCATTGTCCCACCTCACGTTGGCGCCGCGCATTTTACTACGCGCTTTACTCGCCCCGCAGTTGTTTCTAGAGGCGAGCCATAACCTCGGCAATAATTCGCCAAGAGATTGATGAAATAACCCTAATAATGGTCAGTGAATCGATTAAAGTTTAAGTCAATTAGATCGAGCGCGTCGCGCGCGGGTGACTTTCATCGGCAAAGTGAACTGCCGGCTCAAGGGCCGTACAGCACGAGCTCGGTGTCAGTCAGATCGGCGAGACGGGGGCGGTGCGGGCCCTTGAAATATTTGCGGCCGCGCGCCTTGGAGAAAAAGCCTGCGAGGCCCGGCACGCGTCCGTTGGAGTCGAGGATCACGGAAATCTTGCCGTGCCGGATCAGAAGCCGGCCGATGGCGCCGGCGCATTGGACGTATTCGGCGATGTCGCGGCAATAGATCAACAACATCGCCGGCGGCGCGATCCATCCCCGGCGGATGCGCATCGGCATCAGAATGAATGGCAGTGGCTCGCCGGCCGCGGTACGGCACACCAGGCTGAGGCAGCCGTAGCGCGCGTGCCGGCAAAGCAGTTCGATTTCGGTTGTCGGCAGCCCTTCGATCGCGCGCGTATCGGGTGAGATGGTTTCGACGGTCATGCCCGGTTTGACGCGGGCAAGCGCCGGCAACGAGAAAAACAACCCGCTGCAATAGGAGTTGAAGCCCTGCGTCTCGATGATGGGCCATGTCCACGCCGCCGGGCTGATATTGACGTAGGTGACTTCCTTGTTTTTCTGCGCGATCTTGGCCAGCAGCGGTGCGTAGTTCCGGAACGCCTGCTCGACATACCAGCTCGACAGGTTGCAATAGATCGTTCGCTCTTTGCCGTCGGTCCTGGCCGAGTACAGCAGCAGCAAAACGCCGACCGGCATGCCGTCATGATCCAGCATGTAACCGAAGCGCGGATAGCCTTGCGGGACCTCGCGCGCTGCCTGGCGGCGTAGCCCCTGCATCCAGTAGTGGCGCGGCCGGCCGACAAATCCGCGCGTCAGGAGTTCCGCGACGGCATCGAGGTCGGCTTCCGAGATTTCACGGCATCGAATTTGACGGCCAGGCACAACGATCTACCAATGTTCTCAACTTACGCCACAAGTCCAAGCAGCTTGCGGATCTCGACCGGCCACTTCGCAACGTCTGTGCCGTGGGTGTGGAACATCGCTACCGCAAGACGATCCATGCCGAACGCCACGCAGCCGGTGTGGGCGGGCTCGCCGGCCGCATCGACGATGTCCCAGGTGGTGCCGAAATGGTCGCGGTGATAATTGAAGCTCATGCAGGCGGTCGGCTGCTGTTCGGAGCGCAGCGGCACCAGCAGCTCGAATTTCAACGATTGCTGCATCTGGCTGATGGCCTTCATCTGGCCGACGCGGCCGAAGAACGGATCGCTCGCGTAATCCACTTTGAAGGTCAGGCTGAGGTCGCGCGCGATGGTCTGGGCGCGCACCATCCAGCGTTCGCGGAAACCGGACACGTCGTCCGGACTGCCGATGCAGACATATTCGCGCATCCGAAACGATTGCAGCCGGTCGAGATGACGCGACGGCTCGCGGCGGAAGCAGTCGGCGGCGACGTCGAAGCGCAAGCCGCCCTCGGGCAGCCGGCCCCGGCTCGCGGCGATCGGGTAGACCGGATAACAGGCTGCTGGCGACAGCACGAGATCGGCGGCCGACAGCGACGTAGTCCAGTCGCCGCCGGCATCGAAGCGGCTGACGGCGGATTGGATTTCACGCTCGGTGCCGTGCAGGCCGCAGACGCAACCCAGCAAATTGGGAAAACTCTTCAGATAGCCTGATTTCTCCAACTGGCCGCGGCTCATGACCGGCGGAAAGCGCATCACCTCGGTGCCGTCTTCGCGATGCCGGGTAATCAGCGCAGCGAGCCGTTCCACCATGTCCTCGTAAAGGGCGGTCCTGGCGTAAACGCCGTCGCTGCCCATTTTGTGGAACAGGACTTCGGCGAGGTGATCCAGCGGATCGGCGGGCTGCAACGCGGTATCGGATTGGGTCGTCCGGACGGCTACATTCATGGTCTGGTTTCCGTTGTGACAGCGGTTCGGGCTTCAATCGCGCAAGGTTGCGGGCACGCCGCTCATCAGGCTCGCGGTCGCAATGTTGCTGAGGATGCGGTCATTGTTGATCATCAGGGGCGCCGAGAGCACGTCGCGCAACTGCCGGCCGACGGTGAAATCGCCGTCGTTGCGATAGCCCGACAATCCGCAGGCCCGCATCGCGCTCGTGACCGTCGCGACCGCAAGCTCGGAGGCTTCCACCTTGAGCAGGTTGATCTGTGACTGGAAGTCGAGCGAGGCGAGCGCGCGCTCGTCATGCTCACAGGTGGCATAGGTGTCCAGGGTCGAGGTAATCAGCGCACGTAGCTTGGTCAGCGTCATCTTGGCCGCGGTGAAGTGCGCGGCGCCGGGCGGCATCTGGCCGCCCGATCCGCGCGCCGCCTTGCGAATGAATGACTGGGCGCGATCGACCGCCGAAGCCGCGATGCCGGCCCAGACCGACGACCAGCATAGATGGGCGACCGGCGTCATCGTCTGCGCATGGATCCTGTCATAGGATTCGGGAAAGATCTGGTCGGCTGATCCTTCAGCCTTGAGCTCAAACCCGGCGCTGCAGGTGCCGCGCATGCCGAGCGTTTCCCATTCTAAGCTACGTTCGAGCGTGTAGTTGTCGCTGGTGAAGGCTACCAGAACCTGATCGGAGGCGGCAGCGTCGCTGCTGCGGCGGGCGATGGTGACGATGCCGTCGGCCTGTGCGCCGTAGGAGATCACGGTGGCATTGCGGATCAGCGAGATGCCGGTTGCGGTTGGCTCGATGGCGGCGGCGCTGGCGCGGATGTTGCCGCCGTTCTGGCCCTCGGTCGTCGACGAGGCCAGCAGTAATTGTTTGGCCGCCACGCGGCGCATCAGGGCTTCGTGCCAGTGGCTGCCGGTCCCATGGCGAACGAGGCAGGCCACCTTGGTTTGATGCATCGCGAATATCATCGCGGTGGAGGAGCAGGCGCGGCCCAGCGTGTAGCAGATATCGGTGATATCGAAGATCGAAGCGCCGTCCCCGCCGAATGCTGCAGGAATCTGCGCGCCGAGAAGTCTTTCGCCGCGCGCCGCATCGATGGCGGCCTTCGGGAAGCGGGCGTTGCGATCGACATCAGCGGCCTCCCTGGCCGCGACGGAGGCAACGGCCGCTGCGCGTTGTGCGAAGGAGACGCCGCGATCCAGCACGAAATGTTGGCCGATGTCCGCGTCGCGGAGCCCGGCTTCCTGCACCTTCATTACCGACGTGCCTCCAGGTTATTCGTGCGAAGCACCTCGCGCCCGAACCGCGCCTGATGTCACATCGATCGCTACAACGTCCGATTGCGACAAGCCTACGCATTTACCTCAAATTCGTCGATCAGATTCAGGCTAAATGGCTTTCATTTCAAATTTGTCGGTTAATCAGTGGTACTTTGATATCCATGAATCTCCGCGATCGCGTCAACGCCGCGTAAGCCCCATTAGCGTTAAGAGCGAAATGAGGATTTGTGCGCATTGCGGTTAACTGTCTTTCAAAGACTGAGTGCGTTACGTCGCTGAATTGAAATCAGCAGCCATTCGATTTCACGGCGACAGATGGAAATTTGAGATGCACGCCCTTAACACCGACGTTCAAAGCCGCCTCATTGCCCTCGTCAAGACGATCCTCAAACAGAATGCGATTGCCGCGCAGGTCGATGCGGACTCGCGGCTGGTGGATGTCGGGTTGACGTCGATGGACATGGTCAACCTGATGCTCGGCGTCGAGGCCGAGTTCGATCTTACGATTCCGCAGTCCGAGATCACGCCGGAAAATTTCCAATCGGTCAAAGCACTGGAACGCATGATCATCGGTCAGCTTCAGGCGGCGGCCGCGGCCTGATCCGGACTCGCGTGATCGCGTTTGCTTATCCCTTAAAACTCATCAGGCGGCGGATCATGCGGATGTTGGCATAGTCCACCATCTTGCCGTCGACGGTCACGGCGCCCTGGCCGTTGCGTTCGGCTTCCTCGAGCGCCGCGAGCGCGCGTTCGGCGTAAGCCAACTCGGCATCGGAAGGCACGAAGGCCGCACGCGTCGGTTCGATCTGGCTCGGATGGATCACCTGCTTGCCGTCATACCCCATCGCGGCGGCTTTCATGGCCGTCGACGCGGTCGCGATCTCATCACGGAAGGCGCCGCACGGGCCGTCGATGGCGCGCAGGCCGAACGCGCGGGCGGCCACCAATAGCCGCATCATCGGATAGGCGAAGAGATCGAGCGGGACCTCGGGATGCCCGTCCGCCGCGTTGCCGACATGCTTGTAGCCAGAGGGGGACGCGCCGATTTCCGCGCTGCGCGCGCCGATCGACGCCGCGAAATCGCCGACGCCGAGGTGCAACGCGGTCACGAGACTATCCGCGGCGGCCAAAGCCTCCACATTGACCAGGCCGCGGGCGGTCTCGACCAGCAATTCCATCTCGACGGGGGATTCGCGCCTTCCCTTGGCCTCTTTGATCCAGCGGCTGATCGTTACAACGTCGGCGACGGCCTCCGCTTTCGGAATGATGAAGGCGTCAAGCCGCGGGATGCCGCCGAGCGATGCGATTTCGATCCGGAGCGACGGGCTGTCGACCGCATTGAGCCGCACCGCGACGGTCTTGCTGCCCCAATCCAACTCCGTGAGCGCGGTCGCCGCGGACTGCAGCGCCGCGCCCTTCTCGGCCGGCGGCACCGCGTCTTCGAGGTCCATGAACACGGCGTCGGCGGCGGACGCTGCGGCGCCCTGCACCATGCGCGCGCGGTGCGCCGGGACGGCCAGATAGGTGCGGGTCAATCTTGGTGTCGTCATGTCCTGATGGTTTCCTTGAGTCCAAGTTCGGCGAGGATGGCGTCGGTGTGCTCACCGACTGCGGGAATATCGCCCATGACCGGGGTGACGCCGGGAATGGTGATCGCGGGCAGAAAGCTGGTCAACGGTCCGTTCGGCGAGCCGACCTTGCGAACCCGGTCGCGGGCGTGGAGTTGCGGGTGTTCGAGGAACGCCTCGACCGTGTTCATGTCGGCATTGGCAATGGCGGCGGCGTCCAGCCGCTCGATCACCTGCGCACCGGTCAGCGACGAGAAATGCCGCTCGATCAGCGCTTCCAGCGCATCGCGGTTCTGCATGCGCTGCGGATTGGTGCAGAAGCGCGGGTCGCTCGCCAGCGCCGCGTCCTCCAGCACATGCGCGCAGAGCGCTTCCCATTCGCGTTGGTTTTGGATGCCGAAGAAGACGACGCGGCCATCGCCGGTCTTGAACGGGCCATAGGGCGCGATGGTTGCATGACGGGTGCCGGTGCGGACCAGCGGCTTGCCGGCGCCCTCGGTGTAATAGGCCGGGTAGCTCATCCATTCGGTCATGGAATCGAACAGCGAGACCTCGAACGCCATCCCCTTGCCGGTGCGCTCGCGATTGAACAGCGCCATCAGCACGCCGTTCAGGATGTACATGCCGGTCGCGGTATCGACGACGGCGATGCCGCACTTCGCGGGCTGCGCCTGGGTCCCGTTGATCGACAGAAACCCGGCCTCGCACTGCACCAGCAGGTCGTAGGCCTTCTTTTGGCTGTAGGGCCCGCCGCGGCCGTAGCCGGAAACGTCGCAGGCGATCAGGCGGGGAAAGCGCTCCACCAGGGTGGCGGCGTCGAGGCCGAGCCGTTGCGCCGCGCCGGGCGCCAGATTCTGCACAAACACGTCCGCTTGCGGCAGCAGCGCGTCGAGCACGCGCTTGCCCTCGGCGCTTTTCACGTCGAGCGCGAGGCTTTCCTTGGAACGGTTGGTCCAGGCGAACTGGCTCGACATGCCGTTCATGACGTAATCATAGTCGCGGCAGAAGTCGCCCTTGCCGGGGCGTTCGATCTTGATCACCCGGGCGCCCCAATCCGCCAGGTGCCGGCTCGCCAGCGGCGCGGCGATCGCCTGCTCGAGCGAGACGACGGTGATGCCCGACAGGGGCAACCGCGGCGGCTGGTTCATGGCGTTCTCCAAATCATGATTCCTTCGTCTCGTGGTTCCCGACATGCAGCCGAAACGCCGATCACGCGCGAGCAACACGCAGTGCTTGGCGGCTTGCGGCAAGGCGGCCACCCGGATTATGTGTTACCAGCTATCTACCGGTCATAAAGGCGTGCGGGACGAATGACAGGGTTGCCGCGAATTATTGCAAGCGTCGTTGTTGGCGTCCTGGTTGCCGGTTCGGTGGCTGCCCTGGCCGTGATCTGGCGGCCGGCGATCGGCGCTATCGATCCTCCCGCGCCGCAGTCGTTCGATCCCGCGCTGGTCAAGCGCGGCCGCGAGCTTGCGGCGATCGGCAACTGCAACGATTGCCACACGATGCGCGGCGGCGGCAGCTTTGCCGGCGGCCTGCCGGTGCCGACACCGTTCGGCTTGATCTATTCCTCCAATATCACGCCCGATCCGGAAACCGGGATCGGCCGCTGGTCGGAAGCCGCCTTCCGCCGCGCCATGCGGTCGGGGGTCGATCGCGACGGGCAGCATCTTTATCCCACCTTTCCCTACGATCACTTCACCAATGTCTCCAATGAGGACAATGCGGCGCTCTATGCCTATCTGATGACGCGGCCGCCGGTGCATGCCCGGGACCGTGAGAACACGCTGTCGTTTCCGCTCGACCAGCGTTTCATGATCGCGGGCTGGAAGCTGTTGTTCTTGCGCCGCGGCACTTATCAGCCTGATAGCACCAAGAGCGCGGAATGGAATCGCGGCGCCTACCTGGTCGAAGGGCTGGCGCATTGCGGCGCATGCCATACGCCGCGCAATGGCTTGGGCGCGGAACGTCCGAATGCGCAGTTTGCCGGCGGCGACGTCGACAATTGGCACGCCTATGCGATCAACGCGCAGTCGCCGGCGCCGGTGCCGTGGGACGCCGAGGCGCTGTTCAGCTATCTGCGCAACGGCTGGCATCCGGATCATGGCGTCGCGCGCGGGCCGATGGCCGAGGTGGTCAGCAACCTGTCGATGGTCAGCGCCAGCGATGTGCATGCGATCGCGACTTATATGGCCGGCGTGTTCGGCGCGCCGACGCCCGATCGTATCCGGCGTGGCGAGGCCGTGCTGGCAAAGGCCAAAGCGCCGGCCGCTGCAGTGCCGGCCGCCACGGCTTCGGGAACCGATGCGGACGGTGCGGCGATTTACGCGGCGGCATGCGCAAGCTGTCATGAGACCGACAGGGCCTTGCCCTATGGCGGGGTCAACCTCGGGCTCAGCACCGCGATCAGCAGCCCTGATCCGCGCAACGCGATCAACATCGTGCTGTCGGGCGTTCGTCCGGTGGCGGGCGAGCGCAGCCCGATCATGCCGGGTTTTGCGGCCAGCATGGACGACCGCCAGATCGTAGCGCTGCTGCAGTTCCTGCGCGGCCGGTTCAGCAACCAACCGGCATGGACCGGCGTTGAAAGGGCCGTGGCGGACGCAAGGCGCACCCAGACCGTGTTTCTCCAGACATCGCCCGGAGCGGACAACGCTCCCGCCGATGCAACGCAGCGAGACAAGCCATGATGACATTGAAGGTCAATGGTCACGATCACGCAATCGACGCCGATCCGGATACGCCGCTGCTGTATGTGTTGCGCGACGATCTCAAGCTCAACGCCGCGAAATTCGGCTGCGGGCTCGGCCAGTGCGGCTCCTGCACCGTGATGGTCGACGGCAAGGCAGTGCTGTCCTGCGTGACGCCGCTGCTGCTGCTCGAAGGCAAGCAGGTGACGACGCTCGAAGGACTGGGGACGATCGAAGCGCCGGCGCCGATCCAGCGCGCTTTCATGGAAGAGCAGGCGGCGCAATGCGGCTACTGCATCGCCGGCATGATGATGCGGGCGCAGGCGTTGCTGCAGCGCAATCCCAAGCCATCCGACGACGAGATCCGCGCCGAGATGGAGCCTAATTTGTGCCGCTGCGGAACGCATATGCGCATCCTGCGCGCGGTGCGGCTGGCCTCCAGGCTGATGGATAGCGCGGATGCGTCTTCGGCGATCCAACCTTCGACGCTTGTTGGGAGCGCGCCATGAACGCCCCGGTGATTCTCGATCGCCGCCGTGTGCTGGCGGGCGGCGGTGCGCTGATCGTCAGCTTCTCGCTCAGCAATGCCTTTGCCGAAGAGCAGGCCGCGCCCGCGGCGGCTGCGGCGCCGAAGCCTCCCGGCAGCCTGAAGGATGCGCCGTATCTCGACTCCTGGATCCAGATCGATGCCGACGGCAAGATCACCGTCTTCACCGGCAAGGCCGAGCTCGGTCAGGGATTCAAGACCGCCTTCCAGCAGATTGCGGCCGAAGAGCTCGACGTTCCCTTTGCCTCGCTCACGGTCGTGACCGCCGACACCGGCCGCACCGCCAATGAGGGTTACACCTCCGGCAGCCATTCGATGCAGGACAGCGGCACCGCGATTCAGAATGCGGCGGCGCAGACCCGGGCGCTGCTGGTCGCCGAGGCCGCGCAGCGATTTGAACTGCCGGCGGAAAATCTACACACCGAGAATGGCGCGGTGATTGCGCCCGACGGCCGGCGGTTCGGCTATGGCGACCTGGTCGCGGGTGACAGGCTGCATGTGCAGGCGCAGCCGAAATCGCAATTGAAAGATCCGGCGACGTTCGAGCTGATGGGCCTGCCGGTGCCGCGCGTCGATATTCCGGCCAAGGTGACCGGCGGCGCGGCCTATGTCCAGGACATGCGGCTGCCCGGCATGGTGCATGCCCGGGTGGTTCGGCCACCGAGCTATGGCGCGCAACTGACGGACTGCGACACTGCGGCGATCGAAAAGCTGCCCGGCGTGGTCAAGGTCGTGCGCGACGGCAATTTCCTCGCCGTCGTCGCCAAAAAAGAATTCCAGGCGGTCAAGGCGATGCAGGCGCTGACGGCTGTTGCAAAATGGAAGGAGACCGCGAGCCTGCCGAAGCAGGACGATCTGCTTCGCGTGCTCACCAGCCTGCCGTCGCAGGACTCGACGATCTTCCAGCGCAGCGATCCCTCGGCGGTCGGCCGCAAAACCTTGGAGGCGACGTTTACGCGGCCGTATCAGTCGCATGGCTCGATCGGGCCGTCCTGCGCGGTCGCGCAGTCGGTCGATGGCAAGATGACGGTCTGGACCCACACCCAGGGCGTCTATCCCGACCGTCAGGGCATCGCCGAGATGCTGCGTGTGCCGCCGCCGAGCGTGCGCCTGATCCATGTCGAGGGCTCCGGATGCTACGGTCATAACGGCGCCGACGATGCCGCGGCCGATGCCGCGCTGATCGCCCGCGAACTGCCGGGCGTGCCCGTCCGCGTGCAATGGATGCGCGAACAGGAGCATGCCTGGGAGCCCTATGGTCCGGCGATGGTGACCAAGCTGAAGGCGTCGCTCGACGAGACCGGCGCGATTGCCGATTGGAATTTCGAAGTCTGGAGCAACACCCATTCGATGCGGCCGGGCGGGGCCGGATCGATGCTGGCGGCGCAGCACATGGCACAGCCGTTTGCGTTGCCGGCGCCGAAGCCGCTGCCGTTGCCGGAAGGCGGCGGCGACCGCAACGCGATCCCGATCTACACGTTTCCCAACGCGCATATTGTGCATCACTTCATCCCGGCGATGCCGCTGCGGATTTCGGCGATGCGCGGGCTCGGCGCCTATCACAATGTGTTCTCAATCGAGAGCTTCATGGACGAGCTCGCGGTCGCAGCCGGGGCCGATCCGGTCGAATTCAGGCTGAAACACCTGGAAGATCCGCGCGGCCGCGACGTCATCAACAAGGCGGCGCAAAGTTTTGGATGGCTGAAGGGGCAAAAGGCTGCACAGGGCCGCGGCTACGGCTTTGCCTTTGCGCGCTACAAGAACCTCGCGGCCTATTGCGCCATCGCCACCGAAGTCGAGGTCAACGGTGAAACCGGGCGTCCGCGCCTGGTTCGCGCGGTCGCGGCGGTCGACAGCGGCCAGGTCGTCAATCCGAACGGCCTGGCCAACCAGATCGAGGGCGCGATCATGCAGTCGATGAGCTGGACCCTGTATGAGAGCGTGACCTTCGACGACACGCGGATCACCAGCATCGACTGGCAGACCTATCCGATCCTGCGGTTCAATTCGGCTCCCGACAGCATCGACGTCCACATCATCGACCGGCCGGGCCGGCCATTCCTCGGCAGCGGCGAGACCGGGCAGGGCCCGGCCGCCGCATCGATCGCCAATGCCATTGCCGACGCCACCGGCAAACGGCTGCGCAACCTGCCGCTGACGCGCAAGCGCATCAAGGATGCGATCGACGCGTGAGCGGGGCCACGATCACAATCGTCATTCCGGGGCGATGCGCAGCATCGAACTACGATGTGCAATTGCACATCGGAGAATTGAGATTCCGGATCGCCGCTTCGCGTCGTCCGGAATGACGACTTTGTTCGGCCGCAGCTCTTTCTTTAACCGCTGCTACTGATACGACGCCACGATGTCGGACACCGCGCGCTCGAGCTGCTGCGCGGTAGCGCATTGGCGCACCACGGTGCAGAAGGTCTGATAGCGCGGCATTTCGGAGTCGCCGAAGCCCCAGGCGGTGCGCCCTTCGGGGTTGAGCCATACCAGCCGCTTCGATCGCTCGGCGATACGGCGCAGGATGTCGGCGCGCGGATCGAGGTTGTTGGATCGGGCGTCGCCGAGCACGATCACGGTGGTCTGCGGCGTGACCGCGCTCATCCACTGCTTTTCGAAATCGGCGAACGAGCGGCCATAGTCGGATGAGCCGAATCCGACCTTGGACATGATGTCCCGCATCGCCTCCTCAGGCGTCATCGACTCCAGGATGTCGCTGACCTCGATCAGATGCCCGGAAAACGCGAACGAGCGAACGTCGGAGACCACCTCATGCAGGCTGTGGATCAACAGCAGGAAGAAGTCGGAGACCTGCGCCACCGAACCTGAGACGTCGCAGAGCGCCACGATCTTCGGCCGGTCACGGTGCCGCCGCTTCCAGGCGGTGAGGAACGGCACGCTGCCCCAGCCGGCGTTGCGCCGCAGCGTCCGGCGCACGTCGAGATGGCCGCGCCGCTGCCGCTTGCGCGGTTTGCTGTAGCGCTCGCGCAACCGCCGTGCGATCTGCCGTATCAAGAAGCGCATCTGCTCGACCTGCCGCGGCTCGATCCGCGACAGCGGCGCGTTGCGCAAGATCTCGTTGCGCAGGTTTTCGGCCTCCTCGCGGCCGTACAGCAGCAGCGCCTGCGCGACCGTGTCGCGAACGCCGTCGCGCAGCCCTTCCAGTCCGGCGGCCAGCCGCTCGGCCAGCGCGGGATTGCCCGCGGCGGCGTTGTCGAGATCGTCCCGAAGCTGGGCGATGCCGAGTAGGTCGAGGATGCGGGCGGAAAATAGCCCGCGCTGGGTGAAATACCGGATGTCGGACAGCGACGCCGCGCTTGCCGCGTTGGCGATCGCCGCCGCGATCGCCGATCGATCCTGCGACAACAGCATCCGCGCCAGTGGCCCGAGGCCGTCGGTCGATGGGCTCGTTGCCGCCTCGGCCGCTTCCGGCTGCGATGGCCGAGCGGCATCCGCGCTCGCGTCCGCGGGTTCCCGCGGCGCCGGCTGACTGAAGAACAGGTCGAAGCAGTCGCCGAGCGCCTTCTTCTCGTCTTGTGTCTTCGCCAGCGTCAGCAGCAACGTATCGCGCAGGATGCCCCGATCGGAAAAGCCGACCTCGGCTACCGCGCGCATCGCGTCGATGCTTTCAGCCGGCGAGACCCGGACGCCCGCGCCGCGCGCCGCGCGAAAGAACCGATGCAGGTTCTCTTTCATTCGGTTCAACCGAAGACATTATGACGCGAAGCCTTGGCAATGAATGTATTGACGTGCGGCAATGCGGCTTCGATGTCGGTCTCGTATTTCAAGAGGACGTTGAGCGTATCCTTGACCATCTCGTGACCGAGTTCGTGCGCCTGCAGCAGCACCAGAACCCGTGCCCAGTCGATGGTTTCGCTCACCGACGGCTGCTTCTTGAGGTCCAGCGTGCGGATTTCATGGATGAACCCGACCATCAGCCGGCGCAGCGACTGCGAAATGCCGGGAACACGGCTTTCGACGATGCGCTCTTCGAGCTTCTGTTCAGGGAAGCCGATGTGAAGGTGCAGGCAGCGCCGCTTCAGCGCGTCGCCGAGATCGCGCTCGCTGTTGGAGGTGAGGATCACCGTCGGCGGCACCGTCGCAACCACCGTTCCGAGCTCGGGGATGGTGACCTGGAAGTCGCTGAGGATTTCGAGCAGCAGCGATTCGAATTCGGCATCCGACTTGTCGATCTCGTCGATCAGCAGCACGCAGCCGCTCGGCTGCTCCAGCGCCTGCAGCAGCGGCCGCGGCTCGACGAATTCCTTGGAGAAGAAGACGTCGCCAAAATCATGCAACTGGTCGAGCGCCTTATGAAGCGTGTCGGCGCCGGCCAGCACCTCGCCGAGCTTGTCCTTGAGGATCTGCGTATAGAGCAGCTGCTTGGCGTATTTCCACTCGTAGAGTGCCTTGGCCTCGTCCAGCCCCTCGTAGCACTGCAGGCGGATCATCTTCATTCCGCGCCACGCCGCGATCGCCTTGGCAAGCTCGGTCTTGCCGACGCCGGCCGGCCCCTCGACCAGGATGGGCTTCTCGATCTGCTGGGCGAGATAGACCGCCGTGGCGATCTGCCGGCTCGCAATATAGCCTTGGGCGGCGAGGCCGCTTTCGACGGCCTCGATAGAGACCGACGGCCGATGTTCAGCCACGAATTTCTCCCGCTGTGTCACGTCTTTTGAGCGTTCTGCCTGCGTTAACAGCAAAGAACAAGCCCGCAGCCCGGGGAATCTGGGTTCCAATGGCAGGTGGTGGTGTCGCGCGGCAGCTTCCCCAGCCCGCCTGTTACGGGGTATCTCTGTTGCGATGAAAGCTCCAATCATTGCCGGCGCAATCCTGGCGCTATTGTCGGCCCCGGCTCACGCCATCGTCGGCGGCGCCGCGCCATCCGACGAAAGCATTGGACAGTCCGTCGTGACCATCGTCGGCTCGCGCGGCAATTTCTGCACCGGCACCTTGATCGCGCCCGACCTGGTGTTGTCGGTGGCCCATTGTGTCGGGCCGGGTGCGACCTACAAGATCGTCGACTACGGCGCGGATCGCCAGCCACAGCTGCGGGACGTGCGCAAGGTCGCTGCCCATCCGGCCTTCAACATGCAGGCGATCACGGCGCACCGCGCCACCGCCGACGTCGCCCTGCTGCAGCTCGAAATCCCTAAGAAGAATCCATCGCTGCTCGGCGTGCCCAGGACGCCGATTGCCGCAGGCAATCCCTTCACCATCGCCGGTGTCGGCGTCACGGTTCGCGGCGACGGCAAGAGCGGTGGCACGGTGCGCACCGCCGATCTCGTCGCGACCGGTCATCCCGGCACGCTGCAAATCCGGCTGGTCGATCCGGCCGGCGCGGGCGCCCGCGCCGGGTTGGGGGCATGCACCGGCGATTCCGGCGGACCGGTGTTTGAGGATCTGGCCGGCAAGTCCGTCGTCGTCGGTGTCATCAGTTGGTCGACCGGGCCAAACGGCGCCGATGGTTGCGGTGGCATGACCGGGGTCACGCCGCTGACGCTCTACCGCGACTGGATCGTGCAGACCGCGAAGCAATGGGGCTCCGCGCTGCCGGCGCCGTGAGTGGCGAGAGTTTACCAGTGCGGCAGTTGCGGCACGACTCCCCCTCCCGGCAAGGGATATCGCAGATGAGGGACGGCCTTCTTTCACCCTCCCCTTGAGGGGGTCCGAGACGAGCGGAGCTCGCTCGTGGGTCGACGCGAAGCGGCGGGGTGGGGTGAGACCCCGGAACGAAGCGTCTCCACCCCATCCCGTCTCACATTTCGCTGCGCTCAATGTGAGCCGACCCTCCCCCTCCAGGGGAGGGTAAGCAAGAATAGCGACCGCCGCTTGCTTGATATGCGATAGCCGGGAGAAGCAGCCGAACGCGTGTGCAGGTCACACGCTGCGGGCGCCGTGAATAGTGTTAGCGCATCATGAATCCCGCCGGCTGGCGTTGGTCGCGATCGCGGCTGCGGCGGTACGGTTCTCGACGCCGAGCTTGGCGTAGATTTGCTCGAGATGCTTGTCCACGGTCCGCGGACTAAGCCCGAGGATCTGGGCGATGTCGCGGTTGGTTTTTCCCTTCGACAGCCACGACAGCACCTCGCCCTCGCGGGTGGTCAATCCGAGGTCGGTGCTGAAATTGGCCGGCGTCTCCGCGCCTGCGTCCTTGGCCAGCCGCAACAGGAATTCGTTCGGAGCGAGCTTGCCCATATATTGCAGGCGAAGCCGCGCATTGTCCGGAAACGACGCCATGGCCTGGGCTTTCGATCCGGCGGCGCCTTTTTGCGCCTCTTCAAGCCATTGCCGCATGGAAAGCGGCAGTTCGAGCGCGTCGTCGGTTGCCGCGCCGAGATTAGCCGACAGCAATTTCTGCGCCTGCGGCGTTGCCCACACGATCTTGCCCTGCCCGGTGACGGCGAGCAGAAACCGGCCGGACACGTCGAGCGCGGCGCGCGCACTCTGGGTGAGGCGCGCATTGGCCAGATGGACCCTGATCCGCGCCAGCATTTCCTCGATCGCGATGGGTTTGGCCACGTAGTCGACGCCGCCGGCCTCCAGGCCGCGCACGATGTGCTCGGTCTCCGCCAGCCCGGTCATGAAGATCACCGGCACATGGCTCAAGCCCGCGTCGCGCTTGAGACGCCGGCAGGTCTCAAAACCGTCGATGCCGGGCATCACGGCGTCGAGCAGGATGATGTCGGGCGTGATCTGATCGACGATCCGCATCGCCGCCGCCCCGTCCATCGCGACCATCACGGTCATGCCGGCGCCATCGAGCGCGTCGGTCAAAAGCCGCAGCGTCTCCGGCGAGTCGTCGACGACGAGCGCGATATCGCGTTTTCTGGCGTCAGTGTTCATGGCTGTGCAGGGCTTTCAGGGTGGCCATGTATTGGTCGAGATCGAAGCGGTCGACCAGCGCGCGCATTTGCGTGGCGAAGGCCGCATGCTCGGGGCGATCGTTTCCGATCGCATCGAGCTTGCCCTGGATCGCGCGAATGTAACCCATCTGCCCGAGATTGATCAGTTGCTCGATATCCTCGACGGGCGGGCGTGTGCCGGTGTCCGGATTCCAGTGCGGGGCGACGGCCTGGCCGGTGTCGTATTGCCAGTCGATCTTGAGCAACTGGCGGATTAGTTCCAGAAGCCTCGGAATATCGATCGGCTTCATCAGGTAGCCGTCATGGAACGGCTGTGCGAGCGGTGCGCCGTGGGCCTCCAGCGCGCTCGCCGACACCATCAGGATGCGGGCCTGGTGATGGCCGGTTGAACGCAACCTCTCCGCGACGCGCCATCCGTCCATCCCCGGCATCGAGATATCCAGCAGGAACAGATCGGGCCGGCAGTGCTCTGCCAGCGCGAGGCAGCCGGGACCGTCGGGTGCGCTGAGCAGGATAAACCCGAGCGGAGTCAGCACCTCGCGCAAGAGGTCGCGCTGGATCGGATCGTCGTCGGTGATCACGATGGTCTTGCGCGGCCCGTGATAGCCAAAGACCGGCGCATCGACCGGCGCGATCCGGGTCGGGTTGGTGACTTCCGACAGCAGCATCTTGACCCGGAATGTGCTTCCCGTGCCGACGGCGCTGGTCACCGTGATGTCGCCGCCCATCACGCCGGCGAGCAGCCGGCTGATCGTCAGGCCGAGGCCGGTGCCAGTCTGCGGCTGCGAGACGCCCAGTTCGCCGCGTTCAAACGGCGCGAAGATGCGTTCAAGGTCCGTCGCCCGGATTCCCGGGCCGGTGTCCGTTACCTCGAATTCGGCGACCGGGCTGCGATAATGGACGGCGAACCGCACGCTGCCGGCATGCGTGAACTTGATCGCGTTGGACAACAGATTGATCAGGATCTGGCGCAGCCGCTTTTCGTCCGCATACACCACCACTGGCAGCACCGGGGGCCGGGTAAAAACGAAATCGATGCCCTTGGCGATGGCCTGAAGCCGGAACATGCCGACCAGCTGGTCGAGGAATTCGCTGAGGCGAACTTCGTCCCGTGACAGATAGATCCGGCCCGCCTCGATTTTCGAAATGTCGAGAATGCCGTCGATCAGTCCCGACAGGTGATCGGCGCTGCGTCGCACGACGCCGACCTGCTCGCGCGGCTTGGTTTGCAAGGTCGAATCCTGCTCCAGCAATTGCGCGTAGCCGCTGATGGCGTTGAGCGGCGAGCGCAGTTCATGGCTTAGTCCGACGACATACCGGCTCTTGGCGAGGTTGGCGGATTCGGCGACTTCCTTGGCGCGCTGCAATTCGGCATCGGTGCGCTTGTGGGCGTCGATTTCCTGGATCAGCAGCGTGGTTTGCCGCCGGGTTTCGGCTTCCGCCGCGCGCCGGCTCTGCTGCGCCAGCACGAATAGCCATGCCACGACGCCGATGATGATCGACAGCGCGAAGAACACCTTCCAGAGCACGCCGGACAGCGCCAGATTGTCGACGTGCACCGTCGTCGATGTCTGCAGATAGATCAGTCCGAGCGTCAGTCCGACCAGGCCCGCGGACACGGCGAAGACGCCGAGATAATGCCCGAGCTGCGAGTTGATCCGGGCGTAGATCGGCTTCGGCAGAAACCCGCCGAGGGTCTCGGAAAGCTGTGCCTGGATCCGCGCATGTGGTTTGCAGAGGTCGTGGCAGCGCGCGTCGAGCGAGCAGCACAGCGAGCAGATCGGCCCGGCATAGGCCGGACACGACGCCATGTCCTCCGGCTCGAACGCATGTTCGCAAATACAGCACTGGATCGCTGGCAGGTTTTGCCAGCTCCGCTTCGGCTTGCGCGCGATGTAATATTTGCCGTCGGTCGCAAAGGCGATCAGCGGTGCGGTGATGAACGCCACGGTTAGCGCGACGAACGGCGATAGCGCTTTCGCCGTCGGCCCGAACAGGCCGTAAAACGCGCTGATGGAAACGATGGTGGCGATCGTCATCGCGCCGACCCCGACCGGATTGATGTCGTAGAGATGTGCGCGCTTGAACTCCATCTGCTGCGGACGCAGGCCGAGCGGCTTGTTGACGACGAGATCGGACACCAGGGCGCCGACCCAGGCGATCGCGACGTTGGAATAAAGCGCGAGCGTCTGCTCGAGCGCCTTGTAGACGCCGATCTCCATCAGCAGCAAGGCGACGACCACGTTGAAAACCAGCCAGACCACGCGGCCGGGATGGCTATGGGTCAGGCGGGAGAAGAAATTCGACCACGCGATCGAGCCGGCATAGGCGTTGGTGACGTTGATCTTCACCTGCGAGAGGATCACGAAGGTACCGGTGAACGCCAACGCGAGATCCGGCCGCGACAGCACATAGCGGAAGGCTTCGAGATACATGTGCGCCGGTTCGGCGGCATGCTCGGCGGTCACGCCGTGGCTTAGGGCAAAGAAGGCCAGGAACGATCCGGCGAGCAGCTTGAGTGCGCCGGGCAGGATCCAGCCCGGACCGGCGCTCAGCAGCGCGATCCACCACGCGGTCTTCGAGGTTCGCCGGTCGCGCGGCAGAAAGCGCAGGAAGTCGACCTGCTCGCCGATCTGCGCCACCAGCGCAAATGCCACCGAGGCGGCGGTGCCGAACAACAAGAGGTCAAGATGGCCGGCCGGATCGCCGTGCTCGCCGGCAAATTGGGTCCATTCGGCAAAGGAGTGCGGATTGGCGTAGGCGATCACCGCAAAGGGCAGGATGTGAAGAATGATCCAGAGCGGTTGCGTCCATAACTGAAAGCGGCTGATCAGCGTGATGCCGTGGGTGACCAGCGGGATGATGACCACAGCGCTGACGAGATAGCCGATCGGGCGCGGGATGGCGAAGCAGATCTCGAGCGCGGTGGCGAGGATCACCGCTTCGATGGCGAAAAAGATGAAGGTGAAGGAGGCGTAGATCAGCGAGGTGATGGTCGAGCCGATATAGCCGAAGCCGGCACCGCGGGTCAGCAGGTCGATATCGATGCCGCATTTTGCGGCATGATAGGCGATCGGCAGCCCGCAGCAAAAGATGATGACGCTGACGACGAGAATGGCCGCGGTGGCGTTGGTGACGCCGTAATTGAGCGTGATGGTGCCGCCGATCGCCTCCAGCGCCAGGAACGAGATCGCGCCGAGCGCGGTGTTGGCGACCCGGGCGGCAGACCAGCGCCGCGCGCTCTTGGCGGTGAAGCGCAGCGCGTAGTCTTCCAACGTTTGGTTGGCAACCCATTGATTGTACTGGCGTCTGACGCGGTCGATCCGCTGCCGCCCTGCCACTCGCAACTCCCCTGATCCCGCGGAAGCAGACGCAAAACCCGTGCCAAAATCTACGTCGTTATTTTGCGGTGCAATATACGCAATCCTGCGTATCTGTGCGCTGCACAATTCCAGTCAATTTCCCGCCTGACCGATTAGCGCGTCCTCGAACATTGATGGGGTAGTGATGTCAGACGATAACAAACAGGGGCTGCAGTCGGCATTTCGCCGAAAGCTGCTGATGGGGATGGCGGCGTTGCCGGCCATATCGATGCTTCCCCGTCCATCCTTTGCGGACGTGCCGCCGACCTCGGCCGTCAACACCACCGGGCTTGCGGTAACTGATACCGAGGTGACCTGCGGCATCCTGCACTCGGCCACCGGCACGATGGCGATTTCGGAGACGGGCTCGATCGAGGCCGAAAAGCTTGCGATCTCCCAGATCAACGAAGCCGGCGGTATTCTCGGACGCAAGATCAAGTTCATCCAGGAAGACGGCGCCAGCGATTGGCCGACTTTCGCCGAAAAGGCCAAGAAGCTCCTCGTCAACGACAAGGTCGCGGCGATCATGGGCTGCTGGACGTCGGCGTCCCGCAAGGCGGTGCTGCCCGTTCTCGAGCAATACAACGGCATACTCTATTACCCGACCTTCTACGAAGGTCTGGAGCAGTCCAAGAACGTCATCTACACCGGCCAGGAAGCCACCCAGCAGATCCTCGCCGGCCTCAACTGGATCGCCAAGGAGAAGGGCGCGAAGTCGTTCTTCTTCATCGGTTCGGATTACATCTGGCCGCGTACGTCGAATAAGATCGCGCGCAAGCATGTCGAGAACGTACTCAAGGGCAAGGTTGTCGGCGAAGAATATTATCCGCTCGGCAACACCCAGTTCAACTCGGTGATCAACAAGATCAAGCTGACCAAGCCCGACGTGATCTTCACCGACGTCGTCGGCGGATCGAACGTCGCGTTCTACAAGCAGCTCAAGGCGGCCGGTATCGACCTTTCGAAGCAGGCGTTGCTCACGATCTCGGTGACGGAAGACGAGATCGACGGCATCGGCGGCGAGAACATCGCGGGCGCCTACGCCTGCATGAAGTATTTCCAGTCGCTCGACAATCCGAACAACAAGCTGTTCGTGCCGGCGTTCAAGAAGATGTGGGGCGAGAAGACGGTGATCGGCGACGTGACGCAGGCTGCCTATCTCGGCCCGTGGCTGTGGAAATTGACGGCTGAAAAGGCCGGCAGCTTCGATATCGACAAGATCGCGGCGGCCTCGCCGGGCGTCGAGTTCAAGGGTGCGCCGGAAGGCTACGTCCGCATCCATGAAAACCATCATTTGTGGTCGAAGACCCGGGTCGGTCGCGCCAGGCTCGATGGCCAGTTCGACCTGATCTATGAAACCGCCGATCTGGTCGAACCGGATCCCTTCCCGAAGGGCTACCAGTAAGAAGCGCGTAAGCACGCGCTTTCTCTCCAGCCAGCCGTCTCCCTGGCGCGGATTGTCAGTCCGTGCTCACGACCCCGCGTCGCGAATTCGTTCGCGGCGCGGGACTTAATCCCTGACGGAGGACATCGATGTTCGGCGACTACTCGATTGGTGATCTCGGCTCGATCTTCGTCATGCAGGGGTTTGCCGGGCTGATCCTGTTTTCCGTCTACGTGCTGATGGCGCTCGGACTTGCGATCATCTTCGGCCAGATGGGCGTCATCAACATGGCCCATGGCGAGTTCATGATCCTCGGTGCCTACGTCACCTGGATGACATCGAACTTCTTCCAGTCCTATCTGCCGGGCCTGTTTGCCGGCTATTTCTTCCTGGCGATGATACTCGCTTTCATTGCCTCCGGCGCGCTTGGAATGCTGGTGGAATGGGCGCTGATCAGGCATCTCTACAAGCGCCCGCTCGACACCTTGCTCGCCACCTGGGGCTTGAGCCTGATCCTGCAGCAGGCGTATCGCTCGATTTTCGGCGCGCGTGAGGTTGGCGTCGAGCTGCCGCAGTGGATGCTCGGCTCGCTCAACGTCACCGACAGCATCGAGGTCCCGATCAACGGCATCTTCGTGATGGCGCTGACGGTGCTGATCACGCTTGCGGTTGCCTATGTCATGTACAAGTCGCGCTGGGGCCGTCAGGTCCGCGCCGTCGTGCAAAATCGCGTCATGGCTGGCGCCGTCGGCATCAACACCGAGAAAGTCGATCGCTACACGTTCGGCCTCGGTTGCGGCATCGCCGGCATCGCGGGCAGTGCGTTCACCATGATCGGCTCGACCGGGCCGACCTCCGGTCAGCTCTATATCGTCGATACCTTTCTGGTGGTCGTGTTCGGCGGCGCCGCAAGCCTGCTCGGCACCATCGCATCGGCATTCAGCATCTCGCAGACGCAGTCGACGCTCGAGTTCTTTACGTCGGGGTCGATGGCGAAGGTCATCACGCTGCTGGCCGTCGTCGGAATTCTGATGCTGCGGCCACAGGGTCTGTTCGCCCTCAAGGTCCGCAAATGACAAAGGGGCTGAAGCCATGACCGCCACTCGCTTTGTCAATCGATCGGAGCTGATCGGCATTCTGCTGCTCGCCGTCTTCCTGGTAGTGATCCTGCCGCTCTGCCTCGATGTCTTCAGGCTCAATCTGGTCGCGAAATACCTCACCTATGCGTTTGTCGCGCTGGGCCTGGTGATCTGCTGGGGCTATGGCGGCATTCTCAGCCTGGGGCAGGGCGTGTTCTTCGGCCTCGGCGGCTACTGCATGGCGATGTTTCTCAAGCTCGAGGCGTCGAGCGTCGAAAACACCAAGATCCAGTCGACTCCCGGCATTCCGGACTTCATGGACTGGAATCAGATCACGTCGCTGCCGTTTTTCTGGAAGCCGTTCCACAGCCTCACCTTCACCATCGCCGCGATCATTCTGGTGCCCGGCATCTTTGCCCTGATCATCGGGGCGGCGATGTTCAAGCGCCGCGTCGGCGGAACGTACTTCGCCATCATCACCCAGGCGGTCGCAGCCATCCTCACCATCCTGATCGTGGGCCAGCAGGGTTACACCGGCGGCATCAACGGCATGACCGACCTGCGCACCCTGAAGGGATGGGACATCCGGCCCGACCACGCTAAGGTCGTCCTGTATTTCTTCGAAGTCGGCTGCCTGTTCGTCTGCATCTTCATCGCTCAATTCGTCCGGCACTCGAAGCTCGGCCGCATTCTGATTGCGATGCGAGACAAGGAGGATCGCGTCAGGTTCTCCGGCTATAGCGTCGCGAATTTCAAGATCTTCGCCTTCACCATTGCCGCGATCTTCTCCGCGATCGGCGGCGCCATGTTCGCACTCAACGTCGGCTTCATGTCGCCGTCCTTTGTCGGCATCGTGCCGTCGATCGAAATGGTGATCTATACGGCGGTCGGCGGCCGGCTCTCCATCCTGGGCGCGGTCTACGGCACGCTGCTGGTCAATTTCGCCAAGACGAGCCTCTCGGAATCGTTTCCTGAACTGTGGCTGTTCGGGCTCGGCGGCTTGTTCATCGCGGTGGTTCTTGCCTTCCCCGACGGGCTGGCCGGCATCTGGCGCGATCATGTGCAGCCCCGCATCGACCGCTTGCTGGCATCGCGCACATCGAAATCCGCCAAGGGCTGGACCGACGATTCCGTGGCCGACGGCGCCCCGGCGGAATGAGGAGACCAGCATGCTGATAGGTCACCAACCCAAGGAATTCCTGCTCGCGGTCGAGGCGCTGACGGTCTCCTTCGACGGCTTCAAGGCGGTCAATGACCTCTCCTTCTACGTCGATGAAAACGAGATCCGCGTCATCATCGGCCCCAACGGCGCCGGCAAGACCACGGTGCTCGATCTGATCTGCGGCAAGACCAAGGCCACCTCCGGCTCGATCCAGTTTCGCGGCCAGGAACTGACCCGGTTGAAGGAGAACCAGATCGTGCAGGCCGGCGTCGGCCGCAAGTTCCAGACGCCGTCGATCTATGACGACCTCACGGTGTTCGAAAACCTCGAAATCTCGTATCCGCGCGGCCGCACCGTGTTCGGGGCGCTGACGTTCAAGCGCGACGCCGCGGTGCGCGACCGCGTCGAGGAAGTCGCCGAGATGATCTTCCTGAAGGACAAGCTCAGCACCTACGCGGAATTTCTCAGCCACGGCCAGAAGCAATGGCTCGAGATCGGCATGCTGCTGATCCAGGATCCGGATCTCCTGATGCTCGATGAACCCGTCGCCGGCATGAGCGTCAGCGAACGGGTCAAGACCGCCGAACTGCTCAACCGCATCATCAAGAACCGGTCGGTGCTCGTGATCGAGCACGATATGAAATTCGTCGAGGACATCGCCCACAAGGTCACCGTGCTGCATCAGGGCCAGATCCTGTCGGAAGGCACCATGGAGCACGTCCAGAACGATCCCAAGGTGATTGAAGTTTATCTCGGGCATTAGAGGGGCGCATTGATGCTGGCTATCTCGGATCTGCATGTCGCCTACGGCCAGAGCGAAGTGCTGCACGGCCTCAACGTTTCGGTCGCGCCCAACGAAATCGTCGCGATCATGGGCCGCAACGGCATGGGCAAGACCACGCTGATGAAGTCGCTGATGGGGATCGTGCCGACCAAAAGCGGCTCGGTGACCATGGAAGGCGCCGAGCTCAGCGCCTTGAAGAGCTACGAGCGCGTCGCCAAGGGCCTCGCCTATGTGCCGCAGGGCCGCATGATCTTTTCCACCATGACAGTAAAGGAAAACATCGAGACCGGCCTTGTCGCGTCAGGTGAATCGGAAGTGCCCGGCGACATCTACGAATTGTTTCCGGTGCTGCTGGAGATGAAGGGGCGCCGCGGCGGCAACCTGTCCGGCGGCCAGCAGCAGCAGCTGGCGATCGCACGCGCGCTCGCCACCCGGCCGAAGGTGCTGTTGCTGGATGAGCCGACCGAAGGCATCCAGCCCTCGATCATCCGAGAGATGGCGCGCACGCTGAAGCGCATTCGCGACGAGCGCGGGCTGTCGATCGTGGTGTCCGAGCAGGTGTTGAGCTTCGCGCTCGACGTCGCCGACCGGGTTCTGGTGATCGAGAACGGCGAGATCGTGCGCGATGATATGCGCGCGAACGTCGATGCCGCGCAGATCTCGAAATATTTGTCGGTCTAATCCTAACCATCACGGATAAACAGGGAGCATTTCAATGCCAGACACACTGATCAAGGTCGACCTCACGCAGTCGGCCTACGAAAACGACATGGTTCATAACCGCTGGCATCCCGATATTCCGATGGTGGCGTGGGTCAATCCGGGCGACGACTTCATCGTCGAGACCTATGACTGGACCGGCGGCTTCATCAAGAACAACGACTCCGCCGACGACGTGCGCGACATCGATCTGTCGATCGTGCATTTCCTGTCCGGCCCGATCGGGGTCAAGGGCGCCGAGCCCGGCGATCTCCTGGTGGTCGATCTGCTCGACGTCGGTCCGGTCAAGGACAGCCTGTGGGGCTTCAACGGATTCTTCTCGAAGAAGAACGGCGGCGGCTTCCTGACCGATCACTTCCCGCTGGCGCAGAAGTCGATCTGGGACTTCAAGGGCATGTACACCTCGTCCCGGCACGTGCCCGGCGTCAATTTCGCGGGCCTCATCCATCCCGGCCTGATCGGCTGCCTGCCCGATCCGAAACTGCTCGCGACCTGGAATGAGCGCGAGACCGCGCTGATCGCGACCAATCCGACCCGCGTGCCCGGCCTGGCCAATCCGCCGTTCGGTCCGACCGCGCATATGGGCCGGCTTGAAAGGCGACGGCAAAGCCAAGGCCGCGGCGGAAGGTGCGCGCACGGTGCCGCCGCGCGAGCACGGCGGCAATTGCGACATCAAGGACCTGTCGCGCGGCTCGAAGGTGTACTTCCCGGTCTATGTGCCCGGCGGCGGCCTCTCGATGGGTGACCTGCATTTCAGCCAGGGCGATGGCGAGATCACCTTCTGCGGCGCGATCGAGATGGCGGGCTGGCTGCATCTCAAGGTCGACGTCATCAAGGACGGCGTCGCCAAATACGGCATCAAGAATCCGGTGTTCAAGCCGTCGTCGGTAACGCCCAACTACAAGGATTATCTGATCTTCGAAGGCATCTCGGTCGACGAGCAGGGCAAGCAGCATTATCTCGATGTACACATCGCCTACCGGCAGGCCTGTTTGAACGCGATCGAATACCTGAAGAAGTTCGGCTATTCCGGCGCGCAGGCCTATTCGATCCTGGGGACGGCGCCGTGCCAGGGTCACATCTCCGGCGTGGTCGATGTGCCGAACGCCTGCGCCACGCTGTGGCTGCCGACGGAAATCTTCGACTTCGACATCATGCCGTCGGCGGCCGGCCCGATCAAGCACATCAAGGGCGACATCCAGATGCCGCTGTCACCGGACAAGTAAATTTCCCGCGGCGGGTGCAGGGCGGCGCGTATCGGCTGCTCCGCATTCCGCCTCGCGCACTCGTGAAATAAAAAATCGTTCAGGAGTCGAAATGCCGGTTTACGAATATCTCTGCAACGATTGCGGCCCGTTCACGGACATGCGCCCGATGGCGGAATGCGACGCGCCGCAGGATTGTCCGCGATGCGACGCGGAATCACCGCGCGCGATCCTGACCGCCCCAAACTTCTTCTGCATGCCTTCCGACAGGCGCAAGGCCCACGCCATCAACGAGCGCAGCTCCAATGCGCCCAAGACCGTCGGCGAATACAAGGCCTCGCATGGGCCGGGCTGCGGATGTTGCTCCGGCAAGCCGTCGCGGCTGGTGAAGAAAACGCGAAGCGGCGCCAAGAGCTTTCCGGCCGCGCGGCCCTGGATGATCAGTCACTGAGGCCTCAGGAATTCGTACACCGTTAGATCGCGGTTGATCGACGACAAACTTAAACCAACACAGAAGGCAAAACTCCATGCTTCACGGGGACATTTCCAGCAGCAACGACACGGTCGGCGTCGCTGTCGTCAACTACAAAATGCCACGCCTGCACACCAAGGCCGAGGTGCTCGACAATGCACGCAAGATCGCCGACATGGTGGTGGGCATGAAGACGGGCCTGCCGGGCATGGATCTGGTGATCTTCCCGGAATATTCGACGCAAGGCATCATGTACGACTTAAAGGAGATGTACGACACCGCCTCGGCGATCCCGGGTCCCGAGACCGATATTTTCGCCGAAGCCTGCCGCAAGGCCAAGGTCTGGGGCGTGTTCTCGCTCACCGGCGAGCGTCACGAGGAGCACCCGAACAAGGCGCCGTACAACACCCTGATCCTGATGAACGACAAGGGCGAGATCGTTCAGAAATATCGCAAGATCATGCCGTGGGTGCCGATCGAGGGCTGGTATCCCGGCAATTGCACCTATGTTTCCGAAGGCCCGAAAGGAATGAAGGTCAGCCTGATCATTTGCGACGACGGCAACTTCCCGGAAATCTGGCGCGACTGCGCCATGAAGGGTGCCGAGTTGATCGTGCGCTGCCAGGGCTACATGTATCCGGCCAAGGAGCAGCAGGTCCTTATTTCCAAGGCGATGGCCTGGGCCAACAATGTCTACGTCGCGGTCGCCAATGCCGCCGGCTTCGACGGCGTCTATTCGTACTTCGGTCACTCCGCGATCATCGGCTTCGATGGCCGCACGCTCGGCGAGACCGGCGAAGAGGAATACGGCATCCAGTATGCGCAGCTGTCGAAGAGCCTGATCCGCGATGTTCGCCGCAACGGCCAGTCGCAGAACCATCTCTACAAGCTGCTCCATCGCGGCTATACCGGCACGATCAATTCCGGCGAAAGCGCGCGCGGCGTGGCTACCTGTCCGTACGACTTCTATGCGAAGTGGATCTCCGATCCCGAAGGCACGCGCGAGATGGTCGAGGCGATGACCCGCCCGACCGCGGGCACCGACGAATGCCCGATCGACGGCATTCCGAACCAGAAGTCCGCGAGCAATTACTAAGATGTGGACGTAAGCTTGCGGGCAGCGGTGGGTGACCAAAGCAGCCCTTTCTTACCCTCCCCTTGAGGGGTCCGAGACGAGCGAAGCTCGCTCGTGGGTCGACGCGAAGCGGCGGGGTGGGGTGAGGCCCCGGAACGAAGCGTCTCCACCCCACCCCGGCTCACATTTCGCTGCGCTCAATGCGAGCCGACCCTCCCCTCCAGGGGAGGGTGAAGAAAGGGTCATCGACATCCAACCCTTGAGGGGTCCGAGACGAGCGGAACTCGCTCGTGGGTCGACCGCACCGGGCGAAGCTGGGCTTCGTCCCGTGCGGTCGGGGTGGGGTGATTGTTCATCCGCAGAATCTCGGATGCTCTTGCGCGGCGCGCGCTCCGCGCAACCTAATGCAATCCCCGCGCCTATCGCGCAGGCCGCATCCGGGACGGCGAGGCGATGCCGGCGAGCAGCACGGCGAGAATGCCGGTGAGGAAAATGCCGTCGAAGGTGCCGGCGCCGCCGATCGAGGCGACCGGCGCACCGAGGTCGCCGATCTTGTCGAGGTTGAGCAGATCGGCGCCGATTAACGTGCCCATGGAGCCGCCGATATAGGCCAGCGGCGGCGCGTATTCGCGGGACAGTATAAAGGCCAGGATCGCCGCCGCGACCACCGGCGCGAACACCGGCACGGCGATGCCGATGCCTTCGACCGGCGTGGCCATCGAATACATGATGACGGTGATCGCCGCGGTGGCCAGTGCCGCCTTGAACCAGAGATCATACCGAATGACGAGATAGGCGGACATCAATGTCGGGATCACCGCGCCGCCGATGTTCACGGCGAGCACGGTGCCGGGCCATTGCTCGACCAGCGGCACCACGTAGCGCATGCCGTAGAAGTCGACGATCTGTCCCGACCTGACGGTTTCGCCCGGCAGTACCGTGATCGGGATGTTGAAATAGCTGCCGATCAGCGAACCCAGCAGCAGCAGCAGCGCAGCGCCGGGACCGAGGCCGAGCCGCATATAGGCATAGCGGAGAATGCCAAGCTGAATCAGGATCACCAGCGCGGCCAGCAAAATGACCAGGATCGAAAACAATCCTGGTGTCATCGGCAGGTATTGAACCTGGGAGTTCATGATGGCGGTGGCTCGGTTTTAGGTGCGGCCGCTGCGGAGGCCCGGTCTCGAAGCATCTCACGCTGCGGTCCGGATTTCAAACAACGTGACGGTGCCAAAACGGGGCGCCGCTTCGTAAGGCGTCTTGCGTTCCGGGGCTCGGGCGTGGCTTCATCCGGACCGGCACCGGCGCAATCTGCCGTCCCGCTATGTTCCCAAGCGAGGGATGCCCGATGATCACGCTCTACCATTGCGATGCGGCACGCTCGTTCCGGCCGCTATGGATGCTGGAAGAGCTGGGCCTGCCCTATGAGCTGAAGATGCTGCCGTTCCCGCCGAGGGTGTTGGCCAAGGACTATCTTGCGCTCAATCCGCTCGGCACCATTCCGTTCATGATCGATGGCGAGACGCGAATGACGGAGTCCTCCGGCATCTGCCACTATCTCGGGACGCGGTATGGGCCGACGCCGCTGATGGTCGGCGCCGAGGAGCCGGGCTTCGGCGCATTCCTGAACTGGATGTATTTCAGCGATGCGACGCTGACCTTCCCGCAAACGCTGGTGCTGCGCTACAGCCAGCTCGAGCCGGAGGAACGGCGCAATCCGCAAGTCGTCGGCGACTATGCCAAATGGTTTTTCGGCCGGCTGCGCGCGGTCGAGGCCGCAACCGGCAAAGCGGAAACGCTCTGCGCTGACCGGTTCACCGCCGCCGACATCGTGATCGGCTACGCGTTACGGCTCGCCGACAATATCGGATTGGCAAAAGATTTCGGGCCCAATGTCGCCGCCTACTGGCAGCGCCTGCAAACGCGGGACGGTTTCAAGCGCGCGGTCGCGGCCGAACGGCGGGCCGGCGTCGAACAGAACGTGGCACCGCGCGTTCGGGGGTGAACGGCGGGCGACGAGTTGGGTTGAGCCCCGCATTTCTTCGTCATTGCGAGGAGCTCTTGCGACGAAGCAATCCAGTTCTTGCTTGTTGTCCTGGATTGCTTCGCGAAGCCTGTCATCGGGCGGCGCTTTGCGCCGACCCGGTGGCTCGCAATGACGGTGGTGCGTGATCGCGCCTCACTCAACGCCACGACACAGCGAGTGCAGCTCGGACGAGCCACAGGACATTTGTTGATTTGCCCTGGCTGGAGTTCGTGTCCATCCCTCGTCGCAAAATTTTCCACTTCCATTTTGACCCAAATCACCGGCCTATTCCACGCCGTCCCGTTCCCGCAAGAGGGGCGTATCGCGATCGTCACGGACGTGGGGTACGGGATGCGATGGACGCAGCAGCGTCGGGCGTGCCAATGGCGCGCGACGAACGGCACTGCGGCGTACGGCAAAGGTGTTCCTCATCGCGATGGTGGCGCGGATAGCAGAGCCGGGTTGCAAGGCGACTACATGCTGATCCTCGAAGGGCAAGGCGGAACTCAAGTGCTCGGCGTGCGCGGTGCTCGGCGGCGAATGGTTCTCCGACAATCTGCCAGACGTGAGCGCCGGCAAGGATGTCTGCAGCACCTACGCGGCAAATGGCTGATCGAGGTGAGCGAAATGCACGCCATGTCTAGGCCGAGACCTCGTTGCTCAAGTCGTTCGTCACCCGGCCACCGGAAAGGTACCGGCCAGCTATGGCCACATGGAAGTCCACGAGCCGCGCCAGTGCGTGTTCGTCGGCACCACCAACCGTGAAACCTACCTGCGGGACGAAACCGGCGGCCGTCGCTTCTGGCCGGTCAAAGTCGGCAAGATCGACATTGATGGGTTGGTCGAGGACCGCGACCAACTCTTCGCCGAGGCGGTGGTCGTCTATCGAAATGGCGAGCAGTGGTGGCCCGACCGAATTAAAAAAATAAAAAAAAAATTAATTATATAAAAATATTAAATATTAAAAAAAAAAATAAATAAAATTAAAAAATTTTATAAAAATATAAAAAAAAATAAATTAAAAATAATATAAAAAAAATAAATTATTAAAAAATAAAATATGGTATTGTTTGTTGTTTTAAACCATTTTTCGCGAAAATAATAGATAAAGAAATAAATGAATAAATTATATAATTATAATATAAAAAGTATTAAAAATTAAATTAAATTGAAGCTAATTGATAACTTGCAGCAGATGACAATGCAATGCGATCACCGCCATCAAATTGGAGTTGGAACGGCTCGATCAATTGATGTGACGTTTTTTGTAAAAGCATTGGATGGTGACACAGCAGCAGCATGATTTTGGTTAAGCTTTCTGAACGAAGAAGGATCTATTGGGATTGAATGTCATTAGAATTGATGCTATTCTGATAAGAGCTATGAATGAAGCACGAAGAATGAAAGCGATTGACAGGTTGATGGTGGAAAGATTCGTAAGAATATCAACGCATTAGCTGATCCGACTAGCGCGTGCTTCCATTGCGACCCCTTTATTGGTCCACAACTTAGCAATGGTGGACCAACAGATAAGCATTGAAAAATAAGGGTTTTTGTGGTCCATATATTTGGTCCACAATATGGGAGGTTTCGGTGGCAACTTATCGGCTATGCCCGCGTTTCGACCATTGGCCAATCGCTCGACACCCAGATCGCGGCGCTCAAGGCGGCAGGATGCGAGCGCATCTTTCAGGAGAAGGTCAGCGGCAAGAGCAAGGATAACCGGGCGCAGTTGAAGCGCCTGCTCAATGAACTGAGCGACGGCGACGTGATCGTGGTGACGCGGCTCGATAGGCTGGCGCGCTCGACGCTCGATCTCCTGCACCTTGTTCAGGCTATTCGGGCCGCTGGTGCGTCCTTCAAGTCGCTGCATGAGACATGGGCCGACAGCACTTCGATGCATGGGCGGCTGTTTCTGACGATCCTCGGCGGCCTTGCCGAGTTCGAGCGCGAACTGATCCTCGTGCGGACAGCGGAAGGCAGGGCCAAGGCGAAAGCCAACGGCACCCGGCTCGGTCGCGACTTCAAGCTGACCGGGCACCAGCGCCGCGCTGTGATCCACCGGCTCGAAGCCGGAGACGGACACCGTGAGATCGCCCGTGATTTTAACGTCAGTCACCAGACCGTTGGCCGCCTCGCTCGGCGTCACTCCGTGACCTGATCGCTCTCATCCATCATCGCCGATCCAGCGAACCTCGCCCCATCAAGGGGGGGTGTTTTCGCGGGCGCGGGCCTCGGCTCGGCGGGCTGGCGGCACCACCCCACCAGTCGTTTTGAAAATTTTCGAGCTTGGTTGCCGCCGTGTTTGGTCCGGCGCGCTCTAAACCCCTGCCTGCCGGGGCCGCGCGCCGCTCATGGTGCGTTCATCGCGCCTATCGAATAGGCGGTTGGTCCTATTTACATAAATAGCAAACAGGTTTTTGATGCACGTGGGGTTGCGGCGGCGACTCTTGTTGATCGCTAAAATAAAAAACATGCGAAGGGCGTAAGTAGTTCGTACCTTCAAAGGAGGTCACGCACCATGGCAACTTGGAAAGAGATCACTGTCGCCGACCGCACCATACCAACGGCCAGCATGACCGCGACGGCGCGTACAAGCCTGACCCGCTATCGCGCGACGCGTCCCGTCGTGCTGGTGATGCGGAAGAAGGTCAAAGGCAGCAGTGCTTGATCGGGCCAAAGGCCTGATCCGAAACTTTCCCATACGACGCAAAAAATAAGAATAACCGCAGTCTAAAGCGTAGCGGCGTCGATCAACGACGTCGGGGATTTGCGCATCGACCTACCGGCAACGCAAACCGGAAAGCGCATTGCTATGGCTATACTTGATCCGACTAGGCGGAACGCCTCACGGCATGCGGTTTCCCGACGACTGCGGTCGGCTCACCTATTCCGGCTTCATCATCGCGCGCGCCGCAATGGTGCCGTCCACATCAACGCCTCGAAAGGAAATGAACCATGACTGCGTTCTGGACCGGCCTCGTGGTCGGCACCGTCTTCGGAGTGTTCCTCGGCATCACCGCCGTGATGTTCTTCATGGGTAGCCGCGACCGCATGACCGCGGAGGAATGGATTTGTCTTCGGGAATTTCGCCGAGTTTGCGCATGCAGCGGAAATCGACCCGGGTCCAGCCTGCGGCTCGCAACACCGCATCGATCTGCACCGCAACTAACGCTTGCATGAAGTCCACGAGCGTGCCGAGCGCACCGTCATCAACGCTCTGTGGCGCGAAACCGCGAGACGGCGAAAGAGGACCACCCGGCTCAACCTGAATTTGCCAACCGGAGATATTCCGCCATGGCCGTCAAAGTAAAGTTGCAAGACTTGCCGAAACAATTCAGGCAGCGAATCAAGCAACAGGATCGACAAAGAACAGCGCGTGCGAAAGCCGTAGTTGATGCCTGCAAGAGTGGCGACGCGAAGCGATTTTATGATTTGGCTTACCCTTACGATGAGTATCCAGACTTCTGGCCAATGGCACTTCGCGCCATTGCGCGCGACATCTCTGATGCCACGCCTGAGATTTAGGAGGCATTTCGGCAGGTCTGGATCGAGACCAAAATGCTGACATGCGGCGTCAATCACCACCACACGTTATGCAAATCGTTCCGTATCTTGATGCCGACATACACCGGCGCGGCGCTGCGGCTGTTTCGGGGCGCGACCGCGCTGGAGCGAAGACTGGCGGCGTACGGGATATCATGGACTTCGAGCCTGTCGGCGGCGCAGGGCTTTGCGGAGGGCTATCGCGTCTGGCCGGGAGGCAGCGTTGTCCTAGAAGCTGTAGCTCCACCCGAAGCCATCATCGGCGCAATGGAATATGCGCCGCCATTAACTGAAGCCGAAAAGGCGGAATAGGAATTGTCTTCAAACACAAAGGTCATCGAATATCACGAGGAATGCGAATATCTGGTGGATCGCCGCCTGCTCGGTCCGATCGAGGTCCAGCGGCGCTATGCGGAAAGACCAGTGGAGGATGCGTCGTGAACGACTATTTCGACCTTTCTGGCCGGGGACGAACCCGCAGACAAAGGGCGCAAGGGGTCAAGTGGAGATCAGCGTCGGCTTTGCTGACTACAACGGCGCGCTGCTGATGCTGAAGCAACTCGACCGGCAACTCGCAGCCTACACCCGCGCGGTCGAGACCGTCCGCGTCTCCATCACGCGCATCGCCAAGCAGGTCGAGCAGCCGTGCCAGTTGCGACCGGCGATCAAGGCGGCGGCGAGTTGCAACAAGAAGCTGCGCCATGCGCTCGACCTGATCGGGTTTGAGGATGACCCGCAAGCGCATCAGCGTGGCAACGAATTGGGCAAGGGGCCAGCAAGGGAGGTCAGGCATGGGCGTCATCAACGTCGCGATCAACGGCAGGAAGTTGTTTGAGTGGGAAGGCATCGCATCAGAGCTTTGGAAAATTGAGCGCGAGATTGTCCCTCTGGCAGAGCAGCACGGCACTAATCCGGATGCCTTCGTGCATCAGGTCATTCGCGATCTCGCCAAGCGCGGCGATTCCGCCTTGCCATTGGAGCAGGGCGAAATGGTCTGGCTGATGTACTTTGTCACGCAGACACCTCTCGATCATGATCATCCCGGTCATTGCCGCGACTATATCGAGCTATGGGATTTCGACTTCGACATCCAGTACGACGAGCAGGCCAAAACCCTGCGTGCTGACGTCCACGCCACGCTTTGCGATATCGCGAGGGCATAGCCTCTCGACAGCGCCGCGAGGGCGGGCGTAAAATCGGCCTGCTGGGCGTCGCCACAGCGCCTAGCGTCCTCGGAAAGCCTCGCTGCTGGCACGTGGCGGGGCTTTCTTCTTTGGTTTGGCGGACGAGTGAATGCAGCAAGCCATGACACCTCAAGTCAATGTCGATCTTTACCTGCACGTGCGCGTGCTGATCAGCATGATTTTCTGGATTGAGCGTCACCCGTTTGGTCGGCGGCGTCGCCCGCTTCATCCAGCACCCCGCGCGACATCGTATCTGGTGGATACATCTCGCGTGGGTTGGTTGGGCGCTGTTGAACGTGATCACGTTCTGGTGGTGGGAATTTCGCCTCAGCTTGGTCACGCACTGGAGCTTTGCGCTCTATTTTTTCATCTGTATCTACGCATCGATGTACTATTTCCTGAGCGTGCTTTTGTTCCCTGACGATCTCCAAGGGTACGATGGGTATGAGGACTACTTTCTATCGAGGCGCGTTTGGTTCTTCGGCTTTGTAGCCCTGACGGAAGCGTTGGACGTCATCGACACATGGATCAAGGGCAGCGAGTACCTGCGATCATTGGGACCGGAGTATTGGGTTCGCATTGGCGGCCTCGTGGCGTTATGCGCCGTGGCGGCAAAAACCCGCAGCGCGACGTTTCACGGCCTGTTTGTAATGGGTGCTCTGCTATTTGCGGTGAGCTTTTTCGCTCGAAATTATTTCAGCCTAAACTGAATTGAAAGAGCCCGACGCAGGAAGGTGCGTCACCTGACGCACCTGCCAAACGCACCGCAACTTCCCCGCTTGACGTCGGCAAGGATGGCCAGAGTTGCAAAAGGAAAGCCAGATCGAGCAGGATTGATCCCTCGGCAGCGCCGCCACGGCGGCGGGCGTAAGACCTTCGGGTAGTCCACAGCTTTTCAGCGAACCTCGTTTTGCTCCAGCGTTGTATCCACAGTAGTCTCGGCGTCGCCGATTTGCGAGATTTGCCAAGTGAATGGCGTGCAGTCCTGCAACATGATGTAAGCGGCGCGCATCAACGCCAGAACCACGAAGAATGACGAAATCGATAGACCGAATTCCAAAACAAACCCTTGATGCTTGGAAAGCCGAGTTTTGCGAGTGGACGCCGCCAATCGTATTCCGTGACCGTATAGATGAGGTGCTTCTATCCATTTCGCGGAGGACTTTCTTCCGCCAAGCTGGCCTCACGTTTCTGCGCGACGCTTGGATTGCCAGCCGTGTTGCTGATGCGTTGTCATCCGACACGGTTTGGTTAGTGTCTGACCTGCGGCCAGACTTTGAAATTCAAAGCAAGGGAAAGATTGGGCAGTTTGAAGCGACAGAAGCCGACATGGATGACCGTCGGCGTGGCGACGAGCCTGATGACCCACACTTGCGGCAAGACCCAGTCGAGAATTGGCGCAAGAGATTTGAGGCGATTCCGGCAGCGTTAGACCGAGTGATTGCCAAAAAGATAGACAAAGAATATCAGCCCCATGTCAGCTTGGTGAATTGGATGATGATAGAGCACGTGATAGTGTTCTATATTTGCATGGTATTGAAACGAGGGATGCTGCGATGAAAGCATAACTGGTTTAAGATGATTTCTCTGATGCAAAGCTGGCGCAATTGAGGCTCGCGCGTTGTAGGTGAACAGCATCTCGCGTTGAACGAGGTCACATTGTGCTGGCGTAGAACAACACACTAAGTTAGAACTGGTACGAAATTCGAGGCGCGCAACTCGAATTGAGTTGAGCTGATTTTGCGAACGCTATGCCCACAGAAACTAATAAGATTTTCGGCGCTCCATTATCCACGACCAATCGGAAACTTTTGATTGGTCCAGACCAATTTGCTCCGGTTGTTAGAATATATTCAATAGAGTACTGCGCCCACATCGCGCTTCGCGATCGAGCCATCGTGTTCAGAAAATCCTGATCGATGCAGAAGCGATTGAGGCCTTGTGATCGATCAATCTGTAACATCGAAGGTTGATTGAGCAAGTCCGCAGTCGGCATTGCCACAAAGCTACCAACGCTGGAGCATAGCGATGTAATATGGTCACCTCTTGACTGCGAGGAATGTCTGCTGCCAATAGTACGTGGTCTTCAAAGTCCAGAGCGGATTGATGTATCAATGTTTCGTGGATGTCTTCAATCAAGCCATCGCGGATCAACTGATCCCATGTCTCTTGCGCAAGATAGTCGTCTTTTTGATTTGACTGTGGCGCCAACGGAACGCCCAGTTCAGCACGTCCGTCTTGTCGATCCCGTTCAGCAAAGCCTTTTGTTCGACGAGCGTTGCGATTGGTAGGTTGTTTACCGTAGTAGTGAAGCAAAGAATGTTTTCAGGATCGTCTGTTGGAATTGCAAGATCGGAATCTGTTCCAAATGGAAGATCGGGCACCGGGAAAGCCACTTTCGTGACGATGTCCCTGTTTGAACTATTGAAAAATTTGTACTGCACGCGAATTTCTTTCATGAGATGAATAGGTCTTCCGATCTCATGGCTCGCGTCGTAATAGGTGGTCGAGCCGCCGCCAGACTGGTTGACGAACGCCCGACGACGCGCCCCGAGCCATCGTAATAGGTGCGGGATTGCGCCAGCGCGGCGGTCGGCAATAACAAAATCAAAAACATAATGCTTAGTCGTCTCATAGCCTGATCCTCCTTTGGTTGGCCGAACGCAGTACTTCGGCAACAGCTTCAGGCTGATTTGCAGCGGCGTCGGCTTCCGGCTCGCTCGCTTCTGGCGAAACCCCTCGATCATGCCCGCATGCGCTGACATCTCGCCTTTATAGCACGCGCGCATGGATATCGGAGCGGGAATTCGCAGTGGCGTGACGGGCGGGCATTTTGCGCATCCTCGCGGAAAAGAAAAAACTACAGTCGGCGCAGCTTGCGGGATTGGATGCGGCCGCGATCACCATCGTGCGGAAACACGAAATAACATTTGGTGCGCGCGGTCTGGTGCAGCAAATGGCAGGCGGTGAAATAGCACGGCGCGAATTTGGTGTTGATCATCAGCACGTCGCGGTCGGCGTCGCGATCCTCCAGAAAATAGCCGCCGCCGACATCGAACGGACAGTGCGCGACCCGGTGGCCGTAGAAAGGACCGGGATCGCCGCCGTCACCATGCACATGCTTGCCGCCGCAGAACAGGCAGCAATCGATGATGAGATGATGGCCTTCGCCATGCCGGACGCCGACGACCGGCGGCGCGTCACGGTAGAGGCTGACGGCCGATCCGCTCATCGGACCCTCAGCAAGCGCGCGGCGTTTGGACAAACGACCGAGCCGCCGACCCTGCTCTCGAACTTAAAGAGTGAGCAAAATCCGGCGGAGAAAGGATCGTGTTGCATCGTTACGGCTTTTCTGGTGGCGATCATGTAAAGCTGCTTGAAATTGCCGTAAATGACTGGCGTCGCTCCGGGCACGCAGTCCGGCATTTGGGTAGCGATCCGCAACGGCGATCCCAAGAGAGTGAAGACCATCGGGTCTTGCAGGCTCGGCACGAGGATCGGGCGGCCATTGGCATCCGACATGGAAAACAGCAATCCGGCGGTATTCTGGTTCATCAGATAGCCGCTGGTCGCCGGGTCCCAGTACTGCATCGGCACCTGAAAGCGCAGCATGATCAAATCCTGCCAAGTGAACTGGCCCGCTGGCGTGGCTGCCGAGGTATCGCAAATCGGAATGCCACTTTGCGGCTGCAAAATGCCTTGCGGCATGCCGACGCCGGTCCCGACCATCACCGCTGCGCTGACGGTATTCGTGAACGCACGACGCACCTTGTTGAGCAGCCACGATTCTATATCAAAGCCTGAGTCCTCAAGCAGGTCCGAGGTGGCGCATACCACATAGCGCAGCGTCTCGGGCTTGATCTCAAGCTCGCCGAGACCCTCCTGCAAGTTCGGCTGCGGATTGTTCGCGAAGCAAGCGGTCTGGCACGCCCACGCCGCGATATCGAGATCGACGTTATCGACCAGAAACTTGATCGAGCTACCGGAGACGGTGACGTTGTCCATCAAGGATGTGACGTCGGTGACGTCAGTCAGGCAGGATAGAATTTTGCTGCTCATCTCAACCGGCAACAGAAAACCATTGCTGCCGAAGCTAAAGCTCGACAATGCCTTGCGCTGAATGTCGGGAAGGCGCGAGTGGTCGGTGGTTTTCATCAACGCCTTGATGGCATTGATGTGTGCCATCGCTTCGTTGATCTGATCCTCGGAGGCCGAGAACGGATGCTGCACATCCAGCTTTGGGATTTTTAGCGCGTGCTTGAGCTCTAGCAACCCAATGGCGGCCTTGCGGTTGGCTTCATCGCCGATCAAGTCCTGACCGGGCCGGTTGACGCGCAGTGTCAATCGATCAACGTCGGCTTTGACCTGCTTGAGAATCTTGTCGCGTGCGGAATCTCCTGCGGCGACTTCCTCTCGGGTCCGTTTGATTTCTTCGATAAGCTGACCAAACTCTATGGACATGGGATCACTTCCTCCATGGCGCGGTGCGCGCGCCAATTTTTCAGAGTGGGTGATCTCCTTTGATGGAAACATTATTCCAAAGCCGAGCGCGCGGCCATATGGTTTTTGCCGGGTTGCCTTCCGATTTGAGTTCGCGAGAAGTCCGCTCAACTCGATGTACTACCTTGGTATAGCTACCTTAAATCCTCTGGATACACGTCGCGCACCTAATAGTGCGATTGAGCCAGCAGTCTCAACGCTGCTAGTCTCACTGCTAATCGGAAGCCCCCCGATTGCAGGCTGCAAATGTCTTGCTGTTCCGGCATATTGAGCGGAATGGCCAACGTGACGGCCCCCTCTGGCCGCTGGGCACATGAGAGGCAAACTCTGCGCACGGTGTCCCCCTGCGCGGCAAGATTTGCCAGCACATTACGACGCAAAACGCCGCTCTTCACGCGCGCACGAAATGCGACGGCGAACAAGAGGCAAGCACCATTCCTCACGCAACATTCAAGGTGAACTTTTGAGCTTGTGCCCGACAGAAAGGACATCCCTTGGCAAGGCAGCAGAAAACCAGTGGTGAACTTGAGGATATGATCCATCAGAAGCTGTTGATTGGCGGCGTGTATGTGTCGGTTCGCCAAGACCCGATCCTCGGCTGGAGCGCCACGGTAATTACCGCGCCCAAGCACGCCAAAGCCATTCAGGAACGCGCCGAGACCATCGCGGCCGAACTTCGCAAAAAGTTCGCACTGGATACTTGACGCTCGCCAACGGGCATCACGCCGCGCCGTTCGGGGCGAGATCGGCCCCGACCTGTTCCGCCCATGTCTGCTTGATGGGGCTGGAAGGGCTGGTGTCAAAGACCGGCCTACAGTCCCGGCCGCTGCTATCGAGCAGCCGGTTGCGGCATCTTGCGGGCCTTGCCATCCTTGGCGGTGCGCCGGTTTTGAAGGATGCAGGGCCTTCACGGCGCGATGATTGAAAGGTCTTGACCGATGAGCGAACCGCACCGCGCCGCCGAGGTCGTGAGCTATTTCGAGGCGACCATTGTCCGGCTCAGGGCCAAGCGCGGCGATGGCGATCCGCTCGCCATGGTGGATGCGGCATTCGCCGCCGTCCATGCCTGCTACCCGGACTTGTCCGAGGCCGAGGTCCATCGCGCCGCCGAGATCAGGCAGTTCAACGCCTATAGCTCGCTGTTCGAGGCCGCCCATGGGCGCGATCCGGGCAGCCGTGGCGAGCTATTCCGCTGGCTGGCGACGCCGGATGGAAGGGCGGCGATGCACGAGATCGGCACCGCCGCAAGATAGGATCAGGCGGCGAGGCGTCGTTCGCCCGTGACCTTGGCGGCCTTGTCGGCGGTCTTGCTGAACTTCATGACCTTGGCGGCCTTGCCGGTATTCTTGCCGGTATTCTTGGGCTTGCCCACGATGCGGCGCAATTCCTTGGCGACCTTGTCCAGCACGGCGCGCTTTTCCTTCATGCGCTTGGACAGATTGTAGACCTTGCCGGTGACGGTCGGCACCGTCACCTCGCCCTTCTTCGAGGCGGCATGGTCGAGGCATTTGGCAATCCATGCATCGTCAACGCCAAGGTCTCCGGCCAAGGTGGCGGCGGTGCGGCGCAGGTCATGCGGCGTGAACGTCTTCAAGCCGAGCATTTCGCACAGGCCGGGAATTTTGCGGTCTGGACGTCCGCGCAACGCGGTAGCCATGGCTTGCCGGTCGATAGGCTGGCCTGCCTGCGTCTCAAAGACAAACTGCTGGCCATGGTCCGTGATCGCTTCGCGGATGATCTCGACCGCCAGATCGGATAGCAGCTGCTGGATCACGCGGCGCTTCTTGACCCGCTTCAGCGGCACCTCAAGGTGGGGAAAAAGGCCATCGATGTCGAACAATTCGCTTACGTGGGCGGCCCGTAGTTCGTTGGAGCGCAGCATCGTGACCAATTCAAACTTGAGGGCCAGCCGGGTGTTGCGATCCCAATTCCACGCCAAATCCTCGCGGTCTAGGCCGTGCCAGAAAATCCTGATCTCTTCTGCGGTGAGGACGCGCTGGCGCGCATGCTCGGCGTCGAGTTTCGGCAGGTTGATGCAGGGGCTGGCGGTGACGTAATCACGACCGGCTTCCGCCGCCCAGTTGAACAGGCCGCTGGCGGCACGGCGCATGTGGCGGGCATTGCTGACGCTAGCCTTGCTGCCATGGTGGCCTGCCACAATGTCATTGGAGAGCGAGGCAATGTCATGTTTGGTGACGTCGGTCGCCAGCTTGTTGCCGAGCCGGGGCACGATGAACCGGCGCAGGTGGCTGGCGACGTTGTCCCATGTCTCGATGCGCGGGCGCATTTCCCCGTCAGTCTTGAGGACCGGCGTTTTCATCCAGTCGATCCGCTCCTCAATGATGGCTTCGACGGTCTTGCCACGCTTGGCCGTCACGGCCTTCTGTTCGCGGAAGGTTGAGGCTATGGCATCGCCGCCCTTGCCCTTGAGGCGATAGACCTCGCTGCGGGCGTGATCGACCGTGAAGGTTTCGGGGTTATAGGTGTTAAGCCAACCGATGCGCTGCTTGCCAGTCTGCTTGTCCGTGAACTTGACCGAGAAGGTGGCGACGCCGCGCGGCGTGATGCTGACGAACAGGCCGGGGCATTTGCGGTCGTAGATTTTGACCCTCCGGGTGACCCGCTTCTCGCAGAGCCGGTCGGTGAGGATGATGCTGCGGCGCTGGCGGCGGGCGGGTGTGACTGTCGAGGTGGTCATCGTGTGCAATCTCCTTTGTGGGGTTTAGGTCCCATGGACCTAGATTTGGTGAAATGCGCTGAAAACCGATGGCATAGGATAGCGTAAAACCCCTTGTTTTATAGGGTTTTGTTGCTTTCAATAGCTTTCACTGGATTGCAGTTTATAGCCGTGTGGTCCTGACGCCCCGACGCTGGCGTTAAGTCGGTGATGATGCCTGCGCATCACGCCGGCGATGGTGGCAAGAAAGCCCGGTCACCAGGGAGAGCGCGTTATAAGCCGTAAACCCATTGCGCAGGAAATGCCGGGTGTTCCGGTGGACCTGTGGCGACTACCCCGTGTGCACACTACTCTTGCACACGGACTGCGGGTGCACCGCGCACCCGGCGTTTCCTGCGCCCTCTCTTGAGGGTCGCCTGCGCCCTCTTACTTTTATGGGGCGATCTTTCTTGCAAATCTCGGGCGCATCGTGTCGCGAGAATGCGGAGCTGTGTTTGGCACAACAGCGTATGTGGCACATCCTTCGAGACGGCGCTTCGCGCCTCCTCAGGATGAGGTTTCAAGATACAGCTGAAGTTGCTTCACTGAACAGACCCTCATGGTGAGGAGCGCGGCGACGCCGCGCGTCTCGAACCATGGCCACACGGTGTCAGGCTTTTCAACAATCCAGACTTTCTTGACGTCCTGGTTTGTGGTTGCGCTCTCACTCAACGCCATGACGACAGCGTTTCACGCCTCCCGTCCCGTTCCCTCATTAAGAAAACACGCCACCTGATGCCGTGCGCCGGCTTCTTTCAGCATCGGACGTTCAACCCGGCAGCGATCCATCACATAGCGGCAGCGGGTGTGGAAGGCGCAGCCGGATGGCGGGTTGATCGGGCTCGGCACGTCGCCCTCGATCAGCGGCGTGAGGCGTCGCGCTTTCGGGTTGGCCACTGGGACCGAGGCCAGCAGCGCCTGCGTATAGGGGTGGCGCGGGTTGGCGAACAGCTCGTGCTTCCCGGCGATCTCGACGATGCGCCCGAGATACATCACGGCGACGCGGTGGCTGATATGGGCGACGACCGCGAGATCATGTGCGATGAACAGATAAGAAAAGTCATGCTTGCGCTGCAGGTCGATCAGCAGGTTGATGACTTGGGCCTGGATCGAGACGTCGAGCGCCGACACCGGCTCGTCGCAGACGATCAGTTTCGGCCCGAGCGACAGCGCGCGTGCGATGCAGATGCGCTGACGCTGGCCGCCGGAGAACTGGTGCGGGTAATTCTGCATCTGGTCCGGCCGCAAGCCGACCTGGGCAAACAGCTCCGCGACCCGCTCCTGTTTTTCGCGACCGGTGGCGAGCCCGTGCACGCTGAGCGGCTCGCCCACGATATCGCCGGCGGTCATGCGCGGATTGAGCGAGGCGAACGGGTCCTGAAACACGATCTGCATCGAGCGCCGGTGCGGGCGCAGTTCTGCTTTGCCGAGCCGGGTGATATCCGTGCCGTTCAATTTGATGGTGCCGCTCGACGGTTCGACCAGCCGCAGCACGCTGCGCGCCACCGTCGATTTACCGCAGCCGGATTCGCCGACCAGCCCGAGCGTTTCGCCTGTCCCCAGCGCGAAGCTGACGCCGTCCACTGCGTGGACGGTGCCGACGCGACGGCGCAAGACGCCGCCGCGCACGGCGTAGTGCTTGACGAGGTCGGTGATCTCCAACAACGGGCGCGAGTCAGTTTGAGGGTCGGTCATGGCGCCGCCACCAATTCTGCGGCGCGCCAGCAGGCCGAAAGATGGCCGGCAAAATCCTGCAACGGCGGATATTCGGCGCGGCAGCGGTCGACCGCGAGCTTGCAGCGCGGCGCAAACGCGCAGCCTGCCGGAAGATTCGTCAAGGACGGCACCATGCCGGGGATTTCAGTCAGCCGTGTGTCGGCTTGGGTTTGCAGCGAAATCACCGCCGGCATCGAGGCCATCAGGCCGCGGGTGTAGGGATGTCTCGGATTTTCAAACAGCGCCTCGACGGTCGCTTCCTCGACCTTCTTGCCGGCATACATCACGATCACCCGCTGGGCGGTCTGGGCGACCACGCCGAGATCATGGGTGATCAGGATCAGGCCGGTGCCGAGCCGCTTTTGCAGATCGACGATCAGCGCCAATATCTGCGCCTGGATCGTCACGTCGAGCGCAGTCGTCGGCTCGTCCGCGATCAAGAGCGCAGGCCGGCACGCCAGCGCCATCGCGATCATCGCGCGCTGGCGCATGCCGCCGGAAAGCTGATGCGGATATTCCTGCACGCGCCGCTCCGGTTCGGGAATGCGCACCAGCCGCAACATCTCGACGGCCTGCTTCCAGGCTTCCTCCGCGCTCATCTGCCGGTGCAGACGCACGGCTTCGGTAATCTGGTCGCCGATCCGCATCACCGGGTTGAGCGAGGTCATCGGCTCCTGGAAGATCATCGAGATGCGGTTGCCGCGGACCTGGCGCATCTCACTTTCGTCGAGGCCGAGCAGGTCCTTTCCTTCCAGCAGCACGGAGCCGCCGACAATCCGGCCCGGCGGGTCCGGCACCAGGCGCATGATCGACAGCGCCGTCACGCTCTTGCCGCAGCCGAACTCGCCGACGATCGCCAGCGTCTCGCCGCGACGGACGCTGAAGGAGACGTCGTCGACCGCCTTGAACAGCCCCGAATTGGTGAAGAACACCGTCTGCAGGTTCTTCACGTCGAGAACGGTCGCTTCGCCTTGCACTTCGCTCATCAGCCGCGTTGCCTTGGATCGAGGATATCGCGCAGCGCGTCACCGAACAGGTTGGTGCCGAACACGGCAAGGCTGATCGCGATACCCGGAAAGATTACCAGCCAGGGCGCAACGCGGACATATTCCGCCGCCAATTCCGACAGCATGCGTCCCCATGACGGATACGGTTCGGGGATGCCGAGGCCGAGAAACGACAGCGAGGCCTCGGTGAGGATGGTGGAACCGAGCTGCGCGGTCGCCAGCACGATCAACGGCGCCACTGTGTTCGGCAGCACATGGCGAAGCGCGATCCGGGTCTCGCTCATGCCGATCGACTTGGCGGCCTCCACGAACGGCAATTCCCGCAGCGCCAGCGTATTGGCGCGGATCACGCGCGCCACGGTTGGAATCAGCGGGATCGCGATCGCAATGATCACGTTCGGCAATGACGGTCCGAGCGCGGCGGTCATGACCAGGGCCAGCACGAGCAGCGGCAGCGCCTGCAGCATATCGGTCACGCGCTGGAACACGAGATCAACCCAGCCGGAGAGATACCCCGATGTCAGGCCGACGATGACGCCGATCGATGCCCCCAGCGTGGTTGAGCCGATGCCGACCGCGAGCGAGATCCGCGCGCCGTGGATGATCCGGCTCCAGACGTCGCGGCCGAATGAGTCGGTTCCCATCCAGTGCAGCGCGCTCGGCGGTGCCAGGCGATGCGCGGAATCGATGGTGAGCGGATCGAAACGGCCGATCAGGTTGGCTGACATCGCGACGCCGACGAACAGCACCATGATGAGGAGGCCGATGGTGCCGAGCATGTAGCGCTGCGCAAGGAACGTCAGCCGCCGCCAGCCATGCGTCGCATGGGCGCCGGCGCGCTTCAGTTCGCTATCGTAATTGACCACGGCCAAAGCTGAACTCTCCTAGTCCGTGTAACGGATGCGCGGATCGATCGCGGCGTAGAGCATGTCGACGGTGAAGTTGGCGAACACCACGACCACCGCGATCAGCATCACGATGTTCTGCACGATCGGGTAGTCGCGCCAGCGCAGCGCCTCGACCAGGAAGCGGGCGAGGCCGGGAATATTGAAGACGGTTTCGGTGACGATCAGGCCGCCGATCAGAAACGCCGCCTCGATGCCGATCACGGTGATGACAGGGAGAATGGCATTCTTCAGCGCGTGGCGATAGTTGACCGACGCTTCGGAGGCCCCCTTGGCGCGCGCGGTGCGGATGAAATCCTGACGCAGGACTTCCAGCATCGAGGAGCGGGTGATACGCATGGTCAGCGCGGCGCTGCGGAAACCTACCGCCATCGCCGGCACGCAATAGATCGCAATCGCTTCGGTCCAGGTCTTCGGGTTCGGATTGTAGAGCGGCATGGTGCCGAACATCGAGACCGAGGCCATCAGGATCAGCAGCCCGAGCCAGAAGGAGGGCAGCGACAATCCGCTCAGGCTGACGACGCGCAAGGCATAATCCAGCCGCGTGCCCTGATGCACCGCGCTAAGGACACCCAGGGGAACGCCGATCGAGACGGAGAACAGCAGCGCCAGTCCCGCCAGCTTTGCCGTGATCGGCAGCCGCGGCAGGATTTCGGCCAGGGCCGGCTTCTCGGACACGTAGGAATAGCCGAAGTCGCCGCGCAACAGGCCGCCGATCCAGTGCAGATATTGCACGATGATCGGTTGATCGAGCCCAAGCTCCTGCTGCAGATGCGCCTTGTCGGCCGGATCGACATAGCCGGCGGCGGCGAACAGGATGTCGACGATGTCGCCCGGCACGATGCGCAGCAGCACGAAGATGATGATCGAGATCCCGAACAGGGTCACGAGCATCAGGGCGAGGCGCCGCACGATGTAAGCAAACATCTGGCTGTTCCCAGCGCGTATTCCGCGAAAGTGGACACCGGTTTTGCGAAAAGAATACGCGCAAAACCATTTGAGAAGAGCATTTTCCTGCGGCCAACCGGATTGCACTTAGCCGGAAAATGCTCTGACCGGTCGGCCGTTGCCGGCTGGACGCTACTTGTCCAGCCAGACGTCCTCGTAACGGTAGCCGTTATACGAGCTGTTCACCATGATGGTGACGCCCTTGACGTAGGGCTGCCAGCAGGTGCCGCCGCGACCATGGAAGATGATCGGCCGTGCGACGTCTTCCTGCAGCTTCTTGTCGATGTCCCAGACCATCTTCTTGCGCTTGGCGATGTCGGTCTCGACCGACTGCTCGTCGAACAGCTTCTCGATGTCCTTGTTGCAGTAATTGGTGTAATTGCGCTCCGACCCGCAGGAATAATTCTCGTAGAACGATTGGTCGGGATCATCGACCGCGTTGCCGGTGAGGTTGAGGCCGAGCGCGTAGTCCTTGCGCGCGACTTTCGGGAACCAGTTCGCGGTCTCGACGACATCGAGCTCGGCGTCGATATAGATGCTCTTGAGCTGGTCGATCAGGATGACGGCAGGGTCGCGATAATCCGCGATGTTGCGGGTCGAAACCTTGACCTGCAGGTGCTTCTCCGGTCCGTAGCCGGCCTTGGCCATGAATTTGCGGGCCTCCTGCCGGTTGGCCTCCACATTGGGGCCGTAACCCGAAATGGTCTCCAGCATCGCGTTGGGCATGCCCCACAAGCCGCCCTCCGGCGGCAGCATGGTGCCGCCGACATCGGCCTGTCCCTCGAACATGATCGAGATAAAGGCCTTGCGGTCGAGCGCCAGCGCCATGGCGTGGCGGATATCCGGATTGTCGAAGGGCGGCGAGGTGGAGTTGACGATGATGTTGGTGGCGACATTGGTCGGCGCGAACACGCAGACGGCATTGGGCGCCTGCGATTTCATGTCCTTGTAAAGCGGGACTGTGATCCCGGTCGGAAACGTCATGTCGAATTTGCCGGCGACAAAGCCGAGGATCGCGGTCGAACGGTTCGGGATGATCGTGAACTCGATGCCGTCGAGGTGCGGCAGGCCCTTCTTGAAGTAGTTCTCGTTGCGGACGAGCTTGATCAATTCGTTGGCCTTGAACTCGACGAATTTGAACGGACCGGTGCCGATCGGGTGGGTGCGCATTTCGGCCGGCGAGACATGGCAGGGATAGACCGGCGTGTAGCCGGAGGCGAGCAGCGCCAGCAGCGATGGCTGCGGCCGCTTCAGATTGAACGATGCCTCGTAATCGCCGTTGGTCGTGACGTCGTTGACCTGGTCGTACCAGGATTTGCGCGGGTTCTGCCGGAACTTCTGCGGCGACTTGCCCATCAGCATGTCGAACGTGCATTTGACGTCGGCCGAGGTGAACGGCTTGCCGTCATGCCATTTGACGCCTTGCTTGAGCTTGAAGGTCAGTGTCTTGCCGTCGGGGCTCCAGGCCCAGCTCTCGGCCAGATCCGGGACGATCGAGTCCATGCTGTTCTGCGCGACGTTCTGATCGTAGACGACGAGATTGTTATAAACCGGCATGAAGGGGACGTTGACCGAGTAGGTCGCGCCTTCATGGATCGATGCGCTGCCCGGGCTATCGCGGTGATAGACCCGCAGGATGCCGCCCTGCTTCGGTTCGGCCGCGGACGCAACATCATAAGCCGCAAGCAAAGACAAGACAGCGCCCGCAAGCGCTCGCACGCACCGCATGGTTCCCCTCCCTTGGCATCCCGGCCTCATGTTGGGCCGTTGATGCGAAACGATATCATGGCAAAGCGTGCAGGCAACTAGCAAGGCCCGATGCGGGCCTTGTCACTTCGGACTAACAAGGCGGCGCCGACATGCGACATCTTGGCAGTGCTCTGTCGTAGATGCACCGCGTGCGGGCGCCGCCCAAGGGTCAGACTTCCAGCTTGTCGCCGCCCTTCAGGTCGAGAATTTCACGGGCTTCGTCCGGCGTCGCCACGTCGAGGCCGAGGCCTTCGACGATCTTGCGGGCCAGCCGCACCTGCTCGGCATTCGATGCCGCCATCCGTCCCGGCGCCGCCCACAGCGAGTCCTCCAGCCCGACCCGGATGTTGCCGCCCATCGCGGCAGCCATCGCCGCGATCGGCAGCTGGTTGCGGCCGGCGCCGAGCACGGACCAGATGAACTTGTCGCCGAACAGCCGTTCGGCGGTCCGCTTCATGTGCAGCACGTCCTCCGGATGCGCGCCGGTTCCGCCCTGCAGGCCGAACACCGTCTGCACGAACAGCGGGGGCTTCACCATGCCCTGTTCGAGGAAGTAGTTCAGATTGTAGAGGTGCGCGGTGTCGTAGCATTCGAATTCAAAGCGCGTACCGGTCTCGGACAACGTCTTCAGCACGTATTCGATGTCCTGGAACGTGTTGCGGAACACGATGTCCTTGTTTTCGAGGTGCTTGCGCTCCCATTCATGCTCGAATTTCTTGAAGCGGTTGAGCATGCCGAAGAACGCAAAATTCATCGAGCCCATGTTGAGCGAGGCGACCTCCGGCTTGTAGACCGCGGCGGGGCGGACGCGCTCGTCCACCGTCATGGTCGGCGAGCCGCCGGTGGTGAGGTTGATCACGGCGTTCGAGCGCTGCTTGATGACCTTGAGAAACGGCGCAAACGCCTCCGGGCTCTGGTCAGGCTGGCCGGTCTTCGGATTGCGGGCGTGCAGATGCACGATGGCGGCGCCGGCTTCGGCGGCGTCGACCGCGGCGTCGGCGATTTCCTGTGGCGTCACTGGCAACGCCTTCGACATCGAGGGGGTATGGATCGCGCCGGTAACGGCGCAGGTGATGATGACTTTGCGGCTCATGTTTTTCTCTTTCTTGCTTGCAGGTCAGGGTGTTTACGTCGGATCGCTTTGTGTCCGCTTATGGGCGGCCAATGCCGCCAGGCGTTCATTGCGCCGCTTGGTCAGCGCCGCGATGCGCTCAGGCGAGGGCTGATGCGGCCACGCGGCGATCACGCGCTCCACATTCGGGCTTTGATAGACCTCGGGGCTGGCGGAAGCCGCCGCCAGTTCCTTATAGAATCCGGTGTAGCGCGCGCAATAATCCGGGATGCCGCCGGGCGCATTGAGTTCGATGGTCTCGAACGGTCCGAGAAACGACCAGCGCAACCCGAGGCCGTCCTTGACGGTGTGATCGAGGTCTTCCGCCGAGATATAGCCCTCGCCGACCAGCCGGAACGCTTCGGCGAGCAGCGCGCCCTGCAGCCGGTTCAGGACAAAGCCGTTGATCTCGCGGTTGACCGTCACCGGCACCTGTCCGATCTCGCGATAGATCTGCCGCGCGCGGTCGATGGTCTCGGTCGAGGTCCACGGCGCGCCGCACAATTCGACCAGCGGCACCAGATGCGGCGGATTGACGGGATGCCCGACCAGGCACCGGGCGCGTCCCGGCAGCCCTTCGGTGAAGCGCGACGCGGTGATCGCCGAGGTCGAGGACGCCAGCACCGCGTCCGGCGGCGCCAGTCTGTCGAGCTCGGCGAAGATGATCTTCTTCTGTTCGACCAGCTCCGGGCCGTTCTCTTGCACGAATTCGACTTCGGCAACGGCGTCTTCGAGGCTTGCCGCAACGGTGAGCCGCGCGGCTGCGCCGTCGGGATCGTCGGCCAGTCCATGGCGTGCCAGCGCGCGCAATTCGTCGCGGATCAGGCCGGGCGCGGCCTCAAGCATCTCGCGATGCGGATCGGTAAGCCGGACATTCCATCCGGCGCGGGCGAAGATCGCCGCCCAGGCCCGCCCGATCAGGCCGACGCCGACGATGGCGACGTGTTTGCTTTTCTTGTTCATCTCTCCCTCATAACCAGAGCACCTTGCGACGCAAGTCAAGGTCATCTCGTAATGCCTTCGACGCGCCTTGATAAATCACCTGACCGCGCTCCAGCGCCACCGTCGTATCAGATAATGCCAGCGCGAGATCGAGATTGTGATCGACAATAATGATTGCGATTTCCTTGCGCAGGCGATCGAAGGTTTCGAACAATTGTTCCACCACGGCCGGCGCAAGGCCTTCGAAGGGCTCGTCGAGCAGCAACACCCGCACGTCGCCCGACAGCGCCCGCGCCACCGCTACCATCTGTTGCTCGCCGCCCGAAAGATAATCCGCCGGACTGTCAAGCCGCTGGCGAATCCGCGGGAAATATTCGTAGATGCGTTCCCTCGTCCAGTGCGTACCGTGGCCGGTCTGGCGCTTCAGTCCGCCGAGTTCGAGATTCTGGTCGACGCTCATGCCGGCGAACAGGCCGCGGCCCTGCGGCACATAACCGATCCCGAGACGGGCATGCTGTGCGGACGACAGTCCGATCAACTCGCTCTCCGCCAGCTTGATCGATCCGTGCGATGCCGGCGCAATGCCGATCAATGTTTTCAGGAGCGTCGACTTGCCGGCGCCATTGCGGCCAAGCAGCGCGATGATTTCGTTCTCATGCAGCGTGAAGCTGACATCGTTGAGAATGTGACTCTTGCCATAAAACGTATCGACGTTGGCCGCCGTCAGCAGCGCGCTGACGCGGGCGGCGGTTTCGCGGGGCCGCGCTGCAACCGCAGTCGTGCCGGTGCCGATATACACTTCCTGCACCTTCGGGCTGGCGCGGGCGTCCTCGACGGTGCCGTCGAGCAGCACCCGGCCTTCATTCATCACGGTGACATGATCGGCGAGCTGAAATACCCGGTCGATGTCGTGCTCGACCAGCAGCACCGGCAGGTCGGCCGAGATGCGCTTAATGATGGCGCCGATGCGCTCGCGTTCCGACGCCGCAAGCCCGGCAAGCGGCTCGTCAAGCAACAGGACACGCGGCGCAGTAGCGAGCGCGACGCCCATGTCGAGCAGCCGCTGGCCGCCGTAAGACAACAGGCCCGATTCGGCCTTTTCTATCCCGGCCAAGCCGAGGTAACGGATGGTGGTGTCGGTCTCGACATTGATGGCATCGATCGACAACGCATTGGTGATGGGGTCGAAGCGGCGGGGATGCCGCGCCTGCACGGCGAGGCGGATGTTTTCGGCCACGCTCAGCGCTGGAAACAAATTGGTGATCTGAAACGAGCGGCCGATGCCGGCATGCGCGATTTCCTCCGGCGTATGCCCGGCGATCGGCTGTCCCATCAGCGATACCGTGCCCTCGTCCGGCGGATACATGCCCGACAACAGATTGAACGCGGTGGTCTTCCCCGCACCGTTGGGGCCGATCAGCGCGTGCAGCGAGCGGTCGGCGATGCTGATGTCGATGCCCTGCACCGCTTTGATGCCGCCGAAACTCTTGACGATGTGATGAGCGGACAGCACCGGACCGTCGATCCGCGATTTGGGTCGGAGAAACTCCGGCAGCGGCAGCACTTCGATCCGGCGCGCCGACATCGCGGCCTCTTCGATGACCTTCTTGCGGAACGGCGCGATCAGCCGCTCGCCGGCACCGACCAGACCGGTCGGCGAAAAAACGATGAAAGCGACGAACACCAGGCCGAACCAGAGCAACCAGTTCTCGGTGTAGATGCCGAGGAATTCGCGGAACAAAATAAAGAACAAGGCGCCGAGCGCGGGCCCCAAGAAGCTGCGCATGCCGCCGATCACCACCATCGCCAGCAAGTCGCCGGAGAAGGCGACAGAAATCGGATCGGCCGATGTCATGCGATTCTGGTAGAGCAGCAAGATCCCGGCGAGGCCGGTGATGGCGGCCGACAGCACGAAGGCCGCGAGCTTGTAGCGGTTGGTGGGGTAGCCGAGGAAACGCGCGCGCTGTTCGTTCTCCCGGATTGCCACCAGCACGCTGCCGACGGGCGAGCGATGAAAGCGCCACAACAGGATCAGCACCAGCGCGGCGATCAGTGCCACAAACCAGTAGTAGATCGTCGATGATTCCAGATTGAATCCGAGCAGTGTCGGCCGCGTGATGCCGCCGAGGCCGTTCTCGCCGCCGGTGACCTCGGTCCAGCGAAACGACACTGCATAAAGCATTGCGGCGAGCGCCAGCGTCAGCAGCGAGAAATACACGCCGCGCCGCCGCAGGATCAGGAATCCGAATGCCGCCGAGATCACCGTGACTATCAGGACGCCCGCGATCGCCGGGCCGAAAAACGAATCCGGTATCCAGTTGCGCTGGATCAAGGCCGCGGCATAGGCCGCCAGACCGAACCAGGCGCCGTGGCCGAACGAGACCAGCCCGGTATGGCCAACCAGAATATTCAGCGCCATGCAGGCGATCGCAAAGATCACGACCTCCGTGGCCGAGGTCATGGTCAGGCCCAGCGCGAGCAGCACCGGCGGCAAGACCAGCAGCCCGAAGCCGGCAACCAGCAGCGGAATGGGTAAGCGCTTCCACATGTGCGGGCTCACTCGAACCGCATGATGCGCTCGCCGAACAGGCCGCGCGGCCGGAACAGCAGTACAAGCAGCATGAGCAGATAGATCGCCGCGGTGGAGGCCGCCGAATAGCCGATGCCGACCATTACGCCTTTCACCAATCCGACTAGCAACGCCGCGACGACCACGCCCCAGAACGAGCCGAGGCCGCCGATCACCACGACGACGAAGGCGGGCGTGATGATCTCCTGGCCCATCGCCGGATGGATCGAATAGATCGGCGCCAACAGCACGCCGGCCAACCCTGCGAGGCCGATGCCGAGTGCCGCCACGGCGGACATATAGGGCTGCAGCGAAATGCCGAGTGCGCCGACCATGTCCGGGTTCTGCACGCCGGCGCGCACCACCCGACCGAACGAAGTTTTGTGCAGCAACAGCCACAGGCCGGCGACGCAGGCGATGGCGATGCCGAGCAGGACGACGCGGTAGAAGGAATAGATGAAGCTGCCGACCACGACCTGTCCACGCAGCCAAGGCGGTATCGAGAACGACAACGGCGCCGCGCCGAAAATCATTCGCAGCACCTGTTCGGCCACCATCGCCAGGCCGAAAGTCAATAGCAGCGAAAGGATTGGGTCTGCGCGATAAAAGCGCCGGAACAGCGTGCGTTCGATCACCACGCCGAGCAGGGCGATCGCGACCGGCGCCGCCACGAAGGCGCCGCCGAAGCCGAGATAGGGCGAAATCACCAGCGTCAGGTAGGCGCCGATCGCATAGAAAGCGCCATGCGCGAGGTTGACGATGCCGCCGAGCGAGAAGATCAGCGACAGGCCGAGCGCGATCAGCAGATAATAGACGCCGTCAAGCAATCCGTTGAGGATTTGCTGGGTAAGCAATAAGACGGACATGGCTCTGACTCCGCTGCTGGTAACGCGGGCTGCGTGCCAGCGAGAGCTCGAATGAGAGTTGATAAGCCTGATGAGTCATTCCGGGATGCGCCATCCGGCGCAGACCCGGAATCTTTGGATTCTCCGAAGCGCAAGCGCACATCGTAGTTCGCGTCTTTCGACGCGAACCGGAATGACCGCTCAACTCGGGAACGTACAGCTGTTCTCTTCCTTGGTGGCGGCGATCACTTCGAGGTCCTCGTCGGGACCAGGAACCGGCGGGCTCGACTTGAAGATGTCCCATTGATTCTTGATCTGGTCGGCAGGCAGCGCCGTGACGGCATACATCTCGTGCATCAACTGGTGATCCGAGGCGCGGAAATAGCCTGGCCTGGTCTTGAGCAGATCGTACTTCGCGCCCTTCTCGAAATGCTCGATGATCTTCGGCGACTCCGTCGATTTCAACTCGTTGACGCTTTGCGCCACGATCTTGGTGGCGACGTAGTCGCCCCAGGCCTGGTTTTCCGGCGGCTTGGAATATTTCTTGGTAAACGCCGCGACGAACGCCTTGCTGCCCGGCGTGTCCAGCAGGTGATGCCAGACCACCGGCCAGGTGCCGACGAAGTTGCCTTTGCCCGCAGCCCAGGCCAGCGCGGTATCGAAACCAAATCCGCCGACCGGGAAGGTCAGGCCGAACTCGGCATACTGCTTCAGGAAGTTGGTGATCTGGTTGCCGGCAAGGTTGATCACGACCAGGTCGGGCTTTGCCTCGCGGATCTTCAGCAGATAGGCAGAGAAATCGGTGGCGTCGGTCGGCACCAGGTCGTCACCGACGAAATTGCCGCCGTTGGCTTCCATGAAGCGCTTGGAAACCTTCAGCAGGTCATGGCCGAAGGCATAGTCGGCCGTCAGCGAATACCACTTCTTGCCCTTGACCAGCCCGTCGCGCAGGAACGAGCGTCCGACGGTCTTCACGTACATCGAGTTTTGCGACTCGACGTGGAACATGTAGCGCTGGCAATCCTTGCCGCGCAGCGCGTCGGAATTGCCGCCGGTGTTGATGAACAGTGTCTTGTTGCGTGAGGCGACTTGCGCGATGGTCAGGCACGAGGCCGACGAAATCTCGCCGATAATGCACGCGACCTTGTCGCGCTCGATCATGCGCTCGGCCTTGGTCGAGGCAGTCTGTGGATTGACCGAATCCTCTTTCAGCACTTCGACCTTGCGTCCCATCATGCCGCCCGCGGCATTGATCTCTTCCACCGCAAGGTCGACCGACATCACGGCATATTCGCCGAGCGGCCCGAGGAATCCGGTGCGGGGCGTCAGGTGGCCGATCTTGATGACGTCGGCGGTCTGCGCGCGCAAGATCGCAGGCGCAGAAATTCCCGACACCAACGCAATGCCACCGGCGGTCTTCAACAGACCGCGGCGCGTAAACTGATTGTGGTTGTTCGACATCAGCCTTGGTCTCCCTCTGTGGCCGCGTGGCGCGGCTGTTTTTTACCGGCGAGCGCTGCGCCTTCTGTTGGGCGCTTGTCTTGCTTGCCGTGATCTGTGATCACAGTTAGAGTTGCAAAAGACCAAGCCGTTGTCGAGTCCTCTCGCAAAATTCCCGGCTGGGCATGATCCGGAAAAGTGGATGCCGGTTTTCCGAAAAGATCATGCGCAAAATAACCAGGTAGAGCGGGATGGCGCTTAAGAGCGCTAGCCCGCTCTAACGGAGACCCACGTTGAATTTGACTGCCGCACTCAATCTGGTGGAGCCGCTCGATCGTCAGACCCTGGGTGAGCGCGCCTATGCGAAGCTGGCCGATCTGCTGATCTCCGGCCGGCTTGCGCCCGGCGAAAAATTATCGCTGCGTGCGGCCGCGGATATGCTTGGCGTCTCGATCATGCCGGTGCGCGAGGCGGTGTCGCGGCTGATCGCCGACAAGGCGCTGGAGGTGACGCCGAACCGCTCGGTACGCGTACCCCTGATGTCGGCGGCGCAGTTTCGCGATCTCACCAAGGTGCGCATCGCGATCGAGGGCTATGCCGCGGCGGAAGCAGCGCGGCATCGCGACCAGGCCGACCTCGAATTGATCGCGCGGGCGGAGATGGCCATGCGGGCGGAGAGCGAGTTATCGACGCCCGATCTGCCGCGCGCGGTTGAAGTCAACAAGACGTTTCACTTCGCGGTATATGAAGCGGCGCACTCGCCGATCACGGTGGAAATCATCCGCGCGCTTTGGCTCAAGGCGGGCCCGGTGATCAACCTCGATTTGCGCGCCAACCCGGAACGGCTGGCGAAGGGCGACGCGATCAGGTTCCATGCCGATGTGCGCGAGGCGATTTCCGCCGGTAACAGCAAGGCCGCGCAAGCCGGCATCGCCGCCGACATCGGTGGTGCAGCAGATTTCATCCTATCTCGTGGCGGCCTTGCCGGCTGACGTCTTCAACGGACATTCTTTCCAACGGACATCTCGGAGCGATCATGGATCTCGGTATCAAGGGTTTACGCGTGCTGGTCACCGCCGGCGGCAACGGCATCGGGCGTGCGATTGCGCGCCGCTTCGCCGACGAAGGCGCCAGGGTCCACACCTGCGATGTCGATGAGGCGGCGTTGGCCGCGCTTGCCAAAAGCGATCCCGCGATCAGTTCGTCGCGCTGCGACGTCTCCGATCGCGCCGCCGTGAAGCAGCTATTTGCGGACGCCACCGCAAAGCTCGGCGGCCTCGACGTACTGGTCAACAATGCCGGGGTCGCCGGGCCGACCTCCAAGGTTGAGGAGATGAATCCGGAGGATTGGGACCGCTGCCTGGACATTTGCCTGACCGGGCAATTCAACTGCACGCGGCTGGCGGTTCCGCTGTTGCGCACCAGTCAAAACGCTTCGATCGTCAATATTTCGTCGGCTGCGGGCCGGCTCGGCTTTGCGATGCGGGCGCCCTATGCGGCAGCGAAATGGGGCGTGATCGGCTTCACGAAATCGCTGTCGATCGAGCTTGGGCCGGATAACATCCGCGTCAACGCGATCCTGCCGGGCCTGGTTGCGGGCGACCGGCAGCGCCGCGTCCTGGAAGCCAAGGCGCAGCAGCGCGGCATCTCCTTTGCTGAGATGGAAAGGACAGCATTTTCCTACACTTCGATTAAAGATTACGTGACACCGGAGCAGATTGCCGATCAGATCGTGTTCATGTGTAGCCCGCGCGGCAAGACCATTTCCGGTCAGGCAATCTCGATTTGCGGTGATACGCAAATGCTTGGATAATTGCGCTACTGTGGGGTGTCTGGGAACCTGAGGCAGTGCGGAAATGGCAGATTTCGGCCAAGACCAACTTCGCGCTCGAACCGAGACGATTGCTGCTGCCGCGCCGACGAACTCGCGAGGACGCGGCCGCGGGCCTGCAGCAGTTAGCCAAGGTGGCCGTGATCGCGGTCGATCTCCAGGACGGCTTTCGCAATGATCGCCGCTCGCCGGAGTACCGGGCCATCCATGGCCTGGCGGCGGATGTCGACGACACCCATGAGGATTGGGTCCGGCGACTGCACCCGGAGGACCGCGACGGCGCGTTGCACAATTTCCTCAATGCGGTGAGCGGAACCGCAGAGCAGGTTTCATCGCAGTACCGGATCATCCGGCCCAGCGACGGGCAGGTGAGATGGATTGCGACCGAGGCCCGGATCGAACGCAGTCCGGGCGGACAGCCTTTGCGCCTGGTCGGCGCCCATATCGACATCACCGATCTGGTGATCGCCAAGGAAACCCTGCGCGAAAGTGAAGAGCGATTCCGGCTGATCGCCAACAGCGCGCCGATCCCGATGTGGGTCAGCAAGACCGACGGCACGCGCGCCTTTGCAAACCAAGCCTACCTGGAATTTCTGGGTATCCGCTACGAAGAGGCGCTCATTTTCGACTGGCGCAAGATATTGCATCCGGAGGACGGACGGCGAATCGTCCAGGAGAGCATCGCGGGCGAGGCATCGCTCATGCCGTTCGCGCTCGAAGGGCGCTACCGCCGGTCCGATGGAGAATGGAGGTGGATGCGATCGGTCTCGCAGCCTCGGTGGGATGCCGCCGGAACGCATATCGGCTTTATCGGGGTCGCCTATGACGTGACCGTGGCGAAGGAGGCCGAAAGCGAACTACGCCGGCTCAACGAAACATTGGAGCAGCGCATCAGGGAGCGCACCTCGCAGCTTCAGTTCAGCGAAGCGCAGATGCGCGCCATCTTCGAGACCAGCAACCAGCATCAGGCCTTGCTCGACCTCAAGGGCAACGTCGTTTACGCGAATACGACGGCGCTGGCGGCGGTCGGCGCCAGAAGAGGCGAGTTCACCGGGCAGCCGTTCTGGGATGCGCCATGGTTCTCCGCGACCGAAGGGATGCGCGACGTCGTTCTCCATGCCTTCCGCGCCGCGGTCACCGGCGAAAGCGTGCGGGCCGAGATGCGGCTCAATCTGCCGATCGGCGAGCGGTTTTTCGATTTCACGATGCGCCCCGTGTTCGACCAGCACGGCGTTGTCTCCGGCGTGTTGCCGGAGGCCGTGGACATCACCGAGAGGCGACAGGCCGAAGAGGCGCTGCGCCAATCCCAAAAGATGGATGCGGTCGGCCAGTTGACCGGGGGCGTGGCTCACGATTTCAACAATCTCTTGACGATCATCCGCTCCGCCACCGATTTCCTGCGCCGCCGAGAGTTGAGCGAAGACCGGCGCCGCCGCTACATCGATGCGATCTCGGACACGGTCGATCGCGCGTCGAAGTTGACCGGCCAATTGCTGGCTTTTGCCCGGCGTCAGCCGTTGACGCCGCAGGTGTTTAATGTCGGCCTCCAGGTCGAAAGCATCGCACAGCTGATCCGTCCGTTGACGGGCGGCAGGATTCATATCGAAATCGATGTTTGCGAGACTCCCTGCTTTGCCACCGCTGACGTCGCGCAATTCGAAACGGCCTTGGTCAATCTCGCGGTCAATGCCCGGGATGCGATGCAGGGGGAGGGCAGCCTGTTGATCGACGTCAGGACGGCCGATGCCATTCCCGCGCTTCGTGGTCACGCAGGCCGCAGCGGGAAGTTCGTCGCGGTGACGGTGGCGGATAACGGATCAGGCATTGCCGCCGACAAGCTCGATGCGATCTTCGAACCATTCTACACCACCAAGGACGTGGGCAAGGGGACGGGCTCTGGGCCTCAGCCAGGCGCTGGGCTTCGCCAAGCAGTCGGGTGGTGAAATCAAGGTGACCAGTGTCTTGGGCGAAGGCTCGACGTTCACCATCTACCTGCCGCAGGCCGAGAGCCCGGACGGCGGCGCGGAAACCGCCAGTCTCGGTGCGGAAGCCGCGATGAGCGGTCGCGGACACTGCGTCCTGGTGGTGGAGGACAACGAAGATGTCGGGCAGTTCTCGACCGAATTGCTGCGGGATTTGGGCTACGCGATCAAGTGGGTCACCAACGCCAGGGAGGCGCTGGAAGTGCTTGCGACTGACGAACGGGCGTTCGATCTGGTGTTCTCTGATGTCATCATGCCCGGGATGAACGGTGTCGAACTCGCCATGGTCATTCGCGAGCAATACCCTGGCCTTCCCATCGTCCTGACCAGCGGCTACAGCAGCGTGCTTGCGGAAAACGCGCATCGCGGTTTCGAACTGATCCAGAAGCCCTATTCGGTCGAAGCGCTGTCCAAAACGCTTCGCAAGGCGATCTCCGAACGGCGCGCCTGAGGGAGCGGCCGCTCACACGATCCGGGATGTCTTGTCGCCCCAATAGCGGTCACGCAACAGCCGCTTATACAGCTTGCCGGTCGGAAGCCGCGGCAGCTCCGCCTCGAAGTCGATCGAACGCGGCACTTTCTGACGCGACAGCGTCTGGCTGCAGAACGAGATCAGCTCCTCAGCGAGATCCGGCCCCGGCGGAATTCCCGGCATCGGCTGGACCACCGCTTTGACCTCCTCGCCGAGATCGGCGTTGGGGACGCCGAATACGGCGGCATCGGCGATCTTGGGATGGGTGATCAGCAGGTTTTCGCATTCCTGCGGGTAGATATTCACCCCTCCCGAGATGATCATGAAGGTCGCGCGATCGGTCAGATAAAGATAGCCGTCGCCGTCGACATAGCCGACGTCGCCGACGGTGCTCATGCTGCCGTCGGGCGAGCGGGCATCGCGGGTTTTGGTCGGATCGTTGAAATATTCAAACGGCGTTGCGGTCTTGAACCACACCGTGCCCGCCGTGCCGGTCGGGCAGGGCTGCATCTCTTCATCGAGGATGGCGAGTTCGCCGAGCAGGACCTTCCCGACGGTCCCCCGGTGAGCGAGCCATTCCGCGCTGTCGCAGGCGGTGAATCCCAGACCTTCGGTCGCGCCGTAATATTCGTGAATGATCGGGCCCCACCATTTGATGATGTCGTCCTTCACCAGCGCCGGGCAGGGCGCGGCGGCATGGATCGCGATCTCGAGCGAGGACAGGTCATGGCGTCGGCGCGCGGCTTCCGGCAGCTTCAGCATCCGCGAGAACATTGTCGGCACCAGCTGGGTGTGCGTCACGCGCCATTTCTCGACCAGCTCCAAATAACGCTCCGGATCGAAGCTCTCCATGATGATCGCGGTGCCGCCCACGCGGATGGTGAGGTTGACGGCGGCCTGCGGTGCGGAATGATAGAGCGGCGCCGGCGACAGGTAGATCATGCCTTCGCGGTACTGCCAAAGCTTCTGCAGGAAATCGAACAGCGGCATCTGCTGGGCCGGCGGCTGCTCCGGCAGCGGACGCAGGATGCCCTTCGGCCGGCCGGTGGTACCCGAGGAATAGAGCATGGCGGTGCCGATGCTTTCATCGGCGACAGGCGTTGGCGGCAAGCCGGAAACCGCATCCTGCAAGCCGATGATGCGCGCGCTCTCGCCGGGACCATCGACAACGATACACACTTCCACTTTGGGACATTGCGTGAGCGCCTGGCGCGCGACGTCCAGCCTGGCGATGGAGGTGATGAGGATGCGTGACTCGCTGTTGTTGACGATATAGGCCAGCTCGTCTGCGGTCAGATACGAATTGACGCAGGTGAAATACAGTCCGGACCGCTCGCCGGCGCCGCAGGCCTCCAGGTAGCGGCTGTTGTTTTCCATGAAGATCGCATAGTGGTCGCGCCGCTTGAGGCCGCGGTTACGAAAGAAGTGCGCCAGGCGATTGCTGCGCGCCTCCAGTTCGGCATAGGTCACGGTCTCGCCGGAGTTCGCCATGATGAAGGCGGGCTGAAGAGGACGGAGATGAGCGTGCGTGCCGGTGTACATCGCGCCTCCAGTATTTTGATTTAGCTAAAAGAAAATCTCGCGGTGCCGGGCCATCGGTCTGGCGCGGATGGATGGAAAGCAGGAAGCGGCAATAACAGCCTCGCGCGACCGACGCGGCGGTGCCGCTTCGCAGGTCGCCACGTTACGCGGTTCAGGGTCTGCGCGGGTACGCTCGATCGCGCGGGTCTTGCGGTTGGAATGAATGCCGGGCCGCGCGTCGCGTCCGGCCGGTTAAGCGGCGTCGGGACTGCAATGGTGGCTGGCTTTCAGAACCACCTCGACCATGGCGCTGCGTACGATACGCCTGTTGCGCACGCTGTCCGTCTCCTCCGGCCGTTTCGTTTTTTTACGTCTTTGCAATCAGTCTAGCGGAGACGGCCCGGAAAAGGGAACTGCAAAATAACGGCTCGAGAGGTTCGCTGTTCAGCCTTGCCACGTTCAGGAGCCAGATAAGCACGACGCATGATGCATTGCCGCGGGCATGCATCATGCGTCAGGAGCCTCTGAATATTCCTTTCAGCTACTTTTATTGATGGTAGCGGACGGTAACGAAGGCGCTCAATCCCTCGCCGACGAAGCCGCCGGCCCCGTTTGCGGCGATGAAATAGCGTTCGTTGGTGATGTTTTTGACGTTGAGGGCGACGCCCCAATTGGCGTTGTCCCAGCCGACCATCGCGTTGCCGATCACATAGGCGGGGACCATGTTGACATTCGTCGTGTCGCTATAGGTCTTGTCGCGATAGTTCAGGCCGGCGCCAACCTTGAATCCCGGGATGCCACCGATCGAAAACGTATAGGTGCTCCAGAGATTGGCCATGTAGGCCGGAACGCCCTGCGGATGATTGCCCACGGTGGTTAGCGCCTGGGGAGCGCCGGTCACGACGGCGCTTTGCGCCGTCCCATTGGCGAGCAGGTGCCATTGATCGGTGATCGCGGCGTCGAGCGAAGCCTCGACACCATTGGTCAGCTGGCTGTCGAAAACGACCGTCTCCTGGCCGGCACTGTTGGTCAGCAACGTGGCGACGCTGTCGCGTGAAATGTTGAAGACCGAGGTGTTCAGCACGACCTTGTCGTTGAGCAGCGAGAACTTGATGCCCGCTTCATATTGCATCGCCGACTCCGGTGCGCCGATGCCGTTGAACGTATTTTCCGAGTTAAAGTTTGTCAGATAGCTTTTCGAGGCGCCGATATAGGGCGAGATGCCGGGGAAGAGCTTGTACAGCGTGCCGACGCTCCAGCTCACCGGGGAATCGTTGCGGGTTTGCGGTACGCCAGCGATCAGCGGCACACCGGTGCTGGTGAAGCGGCCCGGCACGGTGATCAGCGGATCCAGCGACGTATTGTACCAGTCCTGGCGAACGCCGACGCGAAGCTTCCATCGGTCGGTCAAATCAATCTGGTCGGTGGCATAGAGGCCGTAATAGTCCGCGACCATGTGATCGTTGTCGCAGGAATGTTTCGCGTCGCACAGGAAATTCAGGCTGGCCGGCGTCAGCTCCGCCGGCGTCGGCGCAAAGATGTTGGTGATGTTCGGCAGGTCCGCGGTGGTCCGCTGCGTGTCCATGACCTGATGCTGATACTCGAATCCGGTCAGCAATGTATGCCGGATCGAGCCGGTGCCGAACTTCCAGACCGGTTCGAACTGGTAATCCAGACTGCTGTCGGAATCGTCCTGCGAACGCAGTTGTCGCCCTACGAGCGTGTTTCCGACGATGTGGGTGCCGCTGGCGCTCATGCTGTCATTGTTGCGCATGACGTCGATATCGCGATGGGTATAGGACAGCCGGTTGTTGATGGTCAGGAAGTCGTTGACGTCCCATCTGTCGGTCAAGGTGGGGCGGATGTAATCCTGATTGGCAAAGGAAAATGGCGTCGAATACTTCGCACCGGTGGAAACGCCCGTGATCGGCGAGCCGTTCAGATAGATCAGACCATAGGAATCCGGCGTCTGCTCGATGTGGCGGGCGTCGAGCGCGAAGCTGAGGGTGTGGTCCCCGACATGCCAGGAGAATTCCGGCCGCACCTCGTAGTCCCTGCTGCCGAGATCACGAAAGCCGTCGGCACGCGAGAAGGTGGTGTCGAGCCGGTAGTTCAGGCCATCGATGGTCGTCGGGCCCGTGATGTAGTTGCTGTTGGTGATGGTGCCGAAAGATCCGGCTTGCAAGCTGCTGCCAAAGTGAAAGACAGGCGACGGCTCGTAGTGGACAACATTGATCGTGCCGCCGGGCGGACCGCTGCCGAACAGCGACGACCCCGGGCCCTCCAGAACTTCAATCCGCCGCACGCCGTTCAATGTGTGCGTGAGGCCGCCGAGCTGATCGCCATCGGAGAATCCATCGGTATAGACCTGGGCGTTCATGCCGCGGATCAGGAAATGATCGAAATAGCCTAGCGAATCCTGGCCGCCCGCATTGATGCCGCTCGCGTTGGTGATGGCGTCGCGCAGCGTCGTGGTGCCCTGTTCAGACAGAACCTCGCGGGGAATGATTTGAACGCTGACCGGCAGGTCCGCGAGCTTGGTGCCGGTCTTGCCGAGCGAAGGCGCCTGTTGCAACGGCGGCCCGGAATTGTTGTTGTTCGGACCATTGCCGTCGTCGGGCGCGCTGGCGGTCTGCGTGGCTGGCCTCGACGGTTGGTTCGAACGCGTCGTTCGTCGCTTCGCAGCCCTCGCTGCCGTCGTTGGAGCGTGCCGCCGCGGCACTGGATGTTTTTTGGGCGCATCGATTTGCACCGGCGGCAGCGTCGAGGGACTTTGCTGTGCTTGAGCCGATGCGGGCATGAACGCCGGGAGCGCCAGGCAGAAGAATCCAACGGAACGATAAAGCCGGCGAGTTGGCCGGTAGGAGCTCAGTTCTTTGACACGCCGTGTGACTTCCACGTGACACCCTGCTTGGTTTTGCGGCTTGGAATGATGTGAATGGGCAGCAGCAGTTATCTGCTGCATGCCGCAGTTGGACGAACCCAACCTCGACGCTGCTATTTCACAGTTTCACGCGCGCGGGTTCTTGAATTCCTCTAAAGCTCAAAGATGTGAAATCGCGAGCCGCGCGACAGGTGTCGGATTTACGGCGTTCACCTCAAGATTGAATCCATCCCGATCTGGGAAGGCGGGAATGCGTGGGGGGCGCGGTGAATAGCCGCGCGCTGGTCGCTCAGCGGCGTGCGGCTGGCCGCATGCACGGTGTTTTTTCACTTGATCTTGGCCCGCCCTTGAACAGACTGGACCGGATCTCATCTACCCGCCGCGAATTGCCGCGGCGGCCGTTTCGATCACGGACGTGCAGAGGAGATGAATTTGAGCGCGACGGCGAAATCGGGTCGTTTGGCTCGAAGGCGGGGTTTCACCGCCCGTTCCTCTTGCGATCTCAGGCCGCTGGCGGTTCTGTTGGCCCTCACGCTGTCCGGTTGCGATCAGAAGCCGGCGGAGCAGGCGGTCGCGCCGCCGCAGGTAACGGTCGCCCAGCCGGTCAAGCGCACCGTCACGGACTGGGATGAATTCACCGGCCAATTCGAGGCCGTCGAAGAGGTTCAGGTTCGCGCGCGGGTCGGCGGCTTCGTCACCGGCATCGAATTTCGCGACGGCGCGTTCGTTCGGACCGGCGACCTGCTCTATGTGATCGATCCCCGCCCGTTTGAAGCCATTGCCGAGCAGGCAAACGGACAGCTCGCGGATGCGCGGGCGCGGGCCGAACTAGGAAAGCGCGAGCTCGAGCGTGCGTTGGTCCTGAACAAAACCGAGGCGGTCGCTGACTCGATCGTCGACCAGCGCCGCCAGACCTTGCAGGCCGCGAATGCAGCGATCCTGCAGGCCGAGGGTGCGTTGAAGGCGGCCCAGCTCAATATCGAATTTTCCCACGTCGTCGCCCCGATTGGCGGCCGAGTCAGCCGCCATCTCGTCAGCATCGGCAATTTGGTGCAGGGCAGCGAGGGCGGCGCGACGCTGCTGACGTCGATCGTCTCGCTCGATCCGATCTATATCTATTTTGATATGGACGAAGCCACCTATGTGAGGAACAACCGGCTTTATTTCGAGGGCAAGCGGCCCAGCTCGCGCGATACGCGTAATCCGGTTCAGGTATCGCTGGTCGGCGAAACCAAGCCGTCGCACGACGGCAGCGTTGATTTCCTCGATAACCGCCTGGACGTCGGCACCGGCACATTACGCGGGCGTGCGGTCATCCCGAACAAGGATTTCTCGATTTTGCCCGGTCAGTTCGGCCGGGTTCGCCTGATCGGAAGTTCGCCCTATGAGGCGCTGCTGCTGCCGGACAGCGCGATCGCAACCGATCAGTCGCGCAAGATCGTGTTTGTCGTCAAGGACGATAACACCGTCGAAGCCCGGCCCGTGACGTTGGGTCCGCTAGATGACGGTCTTCGGGTCATTCGCGAAGGCCTGAAACCCGAAGACCGCGTCATTGTCGAGGGCCTGCAGCGCGCGCGCGTCGGAGCGAAGGTCAACCCGCACACCGCCGCGGCCGCGCCGACGGGTAACACGAAATGAATCTGGGCCAGCTTTCCATCAATCGGCCGATCCTGGCGATGGTGTTGTCCATCGTGCTGCTGATCGTTGGTGCCATTGCCTATACCACGCTGCCGGTCGCCGAATATCCGCAAGTGGTTCCGCCGACTGTCGTCGTCACCACGACATATCCCGGCGCCTCCGCCCAGACCGTTTCCGACACGGTCGCGGCGCCGATCGAGCAGCAGATCAACGGCGTCGAGGACATGCTGTATCTTTACAGCCAGGCCACCTCGAACGGCCAGCTCAACATCACCGTCACGTTCAAGCTCGGCACCGATCTCGACAAGGCCCAGGTGCTGGTTCAGAACCGCGTCGCCATTGCGCTGCCGCAACTGCCGGTGGAGGTGCAGCGGCAGGGCGTCGTCACGGAAAAGAACAGTCCGGATCTGCTGATGGTCGTGTTCATGCTGTCGCCGGACGACACGTTCGACCAGCTCTACATCAGCAACTATGCGCTGCTGCAGGTCCGCGACGAATTGCTGCGGCTGGACGGCGTTGGCGACATCCAGATTTTCGGCGCGCGCGATTATTCGATGCGGGTGTGGCTCGATCCGGATCGGATTGCAAACCTGGGAATGACCGCGGGCGACGTGCTGGCGGCGATTCGTGCCCAGAACCTGCAGATCACCGGCGGCCAGCTTGCTTCGCCGCCGATCGCCGACCGGGCCTTTCAGCCCAACCTGACCTTCACCGGCCGTTTGAGGAATCCGGAACAGTTCGAGGACATCGTCATCAAGGCCGGCGCCGACGGCCGCACGGTGCGGCTGCGCGACGTGGCCCGGCTCGAGCTCGGCGCGTTGGACTATTCCACCAACAGCTTTTTGCTTCGGAAATCCGCGGTGGCGCTGCTGGTGACCCAACGACCCGGTTCGAATGCGCTGGCCACCGCAAAACAGATTTCCGACGCGATGATGAGAATGAAGGCCAGTTTTCCTCGCGGCCTTGAATATAATATCGGCTACAATCCAACCGAATTCATCGCCGAATCCGTCAATGAGTTGATCAAGACGATCTACGAGGCGATGGTTCTGGTCGTCATCGTCGTGCTGGTGTTTCTGCAGGGTTGGCGGCCTGCGATTATTCCGATCGTGGCGATCCCGGTGTCTTTGATCGGCACCTTCGCCATGATGGCGGCGCTGGGCTATTCGATCAACAACCTCACTTTGTTCGGTCTGGTTCTCGCGGTCGGCATCGTGGTCGATGACGCGATCGTTGTGGTCGAAAATGTCGAGCGGCATCTTCGCGACGGCATGAGCCGGCGCGACTCGGCACTCAAGACGATGGAGGAAGTCGGCGGCGCCCTGGTCTCGATCGCGCTTGTGCTCTGCGCCGTATTTGTGCCGACCGCTTTCCTCGGCGGTATTTCCGGTCAGTTCTTTCAGCAGTTCGCCGTGACCATCGCGGTCGCCACGGCGATTTCCTGTTTCTGTTCGCTGACGCTGTCGCCCGCGCTGGCGTCCCTGATCCTGCAGCCGCACCATGAGAAGCGCCCGCCGGCAAGCTGGAATTTCATCTTACGCGGTTGGGAGGCCTTCACCGGCCTGTTCAACCGCGGCTTTGACCGGTTGGCCCACCTTTATGCCGGCACGGCCGACTTCGTGATCCGCCATTCCGTGGCGATGCTGCTGGTTTATGTCGTGCTGATCGGAAGTGCCGGCTGGCTGCTCGCCACGACGCCGCAAGGCTTCATCCCAGCGCAGGATCGCGGCTATATCATCGTCTCCGTGCAACTGCCGGGAGCCGCATCGCTGGCGCGGACGACCGAGGTTGTTCGGGAAATCGAAAAGATCGCGCTGGATACGCCCGGCATCGTTCGCGTGGCGGCATTCGCCGGCCTGTCCGGCGCCACCCGCACCCAGGCAACCAATGCCGCGGCGTTGTTTCCCGTGTTCGATGAGCCCGTACACCGTCTCAAGAAGGGTTTGACCGCGGCCGTGATCACGGCCGATTTGCGCAAGCGGCTTGCCGCTCTGCAAGGGGCGTTCATCATCGTCATTCCACCACCGGCGATCCGCGGCATCGGCACCGGCGGCGGCTTTGCGATGCGGATAGAGGATCGCCAAGGCCGCGGTCCCGAATTGCTGGCGGCCGCCACCGACGAATTGGTTGCCGCGGCGCGCAAGCGGCCCGAACTGACCGCGGTGTTTTCTCCCTACACCGCGAACACGCCGCAGGTGTTCGTCGACATCGACCGCATCAAGGCGCAAAAGCTCGGCGTGCCGATCCAGAACATCACCGAAGCCATCCAGTCTTATTTTGGTTCGACCTATGTCAACGATTTCAACCTGTTCGGCCGCACCTATCACGTGACCGCGCAGGCAGATCTGCAGTTTCGCAAGGAGACCGCCGATCTCGCCCGGTTGCGCACCCGCAACGCCGCCGGTGACATGGTTCTGCTCGGCAGTGTGGTGAATTTCAGCGACGTTTCCGGACCGGATCGTGTCGCGCGCTACAACCTTTACGCCACGTCCGAGCTCCAGGGCGACACCACGGCGGGGACCAGTTCGGCAACCGCCATCGCCATCATGAAGCGCCTGGCGGACGAGACGCTGCCGAGCGGGTTTACCTATGAGTGGACGGACTTGTCCTATCAGCAGGTGACGGGCGGGAATACAGGTCTCTACGTGTTCCCGATCTGCGTGCTGTTCGTGTATCTGGTGCTGGCGGCGCAATATGGCAGCTGGAGTCTGCCGTTTGCCGTCATCCTGATCGTGCCGATGTGCCTGCTCGCTGCGACCATCGGCGTGCGGATCATGGGGCAGGACGTCAATATTCTCACCCAGATCGGCTTCGTGGTCCTGGTCGGCCTCGCCGCCAAGAATGCGATTCTGATCGTCGAATTCGCGCGCGACATCGAGCTTGAAGGCCGGGACCGTCTGGAAGCGGTCATCGAAGCGTGTCGGTTGCGGCTGCGCCCGATCCTGATGACCTCGTTTGCATTCATTTTCGGCGTGTTGCCGTTGGTGATCTCATCCGGTTCGGGCTCGGAAATGCGTCAGGCGGTCGGCGTCGCCGTGTTCTTCGGGATGATCGGGGTGACGCTATTCGGGCTGATCTTCACGCCGATCTTCTACATGGTGGTCCGCAACCTGGCCGACGGGCGGCGGAAGCCAAAGCCGAAACCGGCCTAACGGCGGCGGCGTGAACGCCGGCTGCCCGAAAGTAGGGCTTGCTCGAAATGGACGGGCTGCCGCAGGGTTATGAAATAAGTTGCTGGAACAGAAACCTCGGGGGATGCGCGAATGAAATTAATAGGGCTAGCGGCTGTCGCAATCGGCGGCCTTTTGATCGCAACGCCCGCTTCGGCACAAGGCGTCAAGATCGGTATTCTGAACGATCAGTCGGGGGTCTACGCCGATTACGGCGGAAAATATTCCGTCGAGGCGGCGCGGATGGCGATCGAGGATTTCGGCGGTAGTGTGCTCGGTCAGAAAATCGAGATGATCACGGGCGACCACCAGAACAAGCCCGATCTGGCCACCAGCATCGCGCGCCGCTGGTACGATGTCGAAGGCGTCGACATGATCACTGAACTGACGACGTCGTCGGTGGCACTGGCGGTCCAGGATCTGTCAAAGGATAAGAAGAAGATCGACATTGTCGTCGGCGCCGCGACCTCGCGCATCACCGGCGATGCCTGCACGCCCTACGGCTTCCATTGGGCGTTCGATACTCATGCGCTCGCGGTCGGCACCGGCGGCGCGCTGGTCAAGACCGGCGGCGATACCTGGTTTTTCCTCACCGCCGATTACGCCTTCGGCTATGCGCTTGAAAAAGATACCAGCGAGATCGTTGCCGCGAGCGGCGGCAAGGTGCTTGGCTCGGTCCGCATTCCCCTGAACTCGTCGGACTTCTCCTCGTTCCTGCTGCAGGCGCAGAGCTCGAAAGCGAAAATCCTCGGCCTTGCCAATGCCGGGCTCGACACCACGAACTCGATCAAGCAGGCCGCGGAATTCGGCATCGTCACCGGCGGCCAGAAGCTGGCCGGACTGCTGATGACGCTGGCCGAAGTCCACGGCCTTGGCTTGCAGGCGGCACAGGGCCTCGTCCTGACCGAAGGGTTCTACTGGGATCGCGACGATCAATCGCGGGCGTTCGGCGAACGCTTCATGAAACGGACCGGCCGCATGCCCAACATGATCCAGGCCGGAACCTATTCGGCGACGCTGCAATATCTGAAGGCGGTGAAAGCTGCCGGCACCAAGGACTCCGACGCCGTCGCTCAAAAGCTGAAGGAGCTGCCGGTCGACGACATGTTCGCGCAGGGCGGCAAGGTGCTTGCCAATGGCCGCATGGTGCACGACCTCTATCTGTTCGAGGTCAAGAAGCCGTCGGAATCCAAGAAACCCTGGGATTACTACAAGCAGCTCGCCGTCGTGCCCGGCGACAAGGCGTTCCCGTCGGCCAAGGATAGCGGCTGCCCGTTGACGAAGTAACGGTTCGTTGCCCGATTGGTCCCGGCCCGCGCTCGCGTTGCCGGGACCATTTCTATTTGGCGCGCACAAATCTCTCACGCATCCGCGTTCTCAATAGCCGGTCAGCTCAAGATATCCCATGCCGGTGTGGCTGCCGCTGAAGCTGATCGGGCCCTCCCAGTAAGGATAGCTCGTTCCCATCCAGCTTCGCGGATTGAGCGCCATGCTTTCGATCGCGACGCCGTGGGCGGGAATATCGATGCGCCAGGCGGTCGGAAGCTTGCGGCTTCCGATCTCCGTCGAGATGATCGGCGTCATCCTGATGTCCGCGGGAACGAGCTGCAGGGACTTGCCGTCGCGCGTAATCCAGTTGCCGGAAGCGTAGTCGTTGCCATCGGCCTGGCGCAGCCGGAACAGCATTAATTTCTCGCCGGAGCCCAGATGCAGCGAGAACCAGTCCCATCCGCTTTGATCCGGCGCGAGCGGTTGGCTGCTCCATTCCCGGTCCATCCAGGCCTGTCCGGTGACCTCGGCCGGAGTGTTGTCGATCGTGATGCGGCCGCTCACCTTGAAATAGGGCTGGCTGAAATAATACGAGGCCTGGCCGCGGTCTGATTTCCGGCTGTAGCCGGCGTCGCCCTCGAGCACCAGCGCGCGATCGGCGTCGAGCCGCAACGCATAGCTGAAGTCCGCGCCGGAGGCGTTCAGCAAGAGCGGCGCTACGGTCATGTCATTGATCTGATCCGCCGCACGCATCTGCCATGAATCGATCCAGGCCTGAAACGGTTGTGCGTCGACGCCGGCTTGGCCGATGCCGCCGCGCGCAAAGGCTTCGCTGTAGCGGTGAAGGTCGGCGCGGGTCACGGCGGCGTGGCCCATCCAGATCTGCGAGTTGGCCCATCCCGGTGACTGCGCACCGGGCTTCATGCTTTGCCGAAACAACGTCCATTGCGCGCCATAGGCGACGCCGGCCGAATCCATCAGATTGGCGGTCACGTACCACCACTCGATGCGGTAGTCCGGATGCGGGCCGTGATCGGCCGGAAAAGAAAAAACCTTGCCGGGAACGACCGCCGCGAAGCCGTCCGCTTCCACGCCCAACCCGGCAAAGCCCTGGGCCAATGCAGGCCGGTGGCCAAGCCCGAGGGCGATGGCACCGGCCGTGAAGGCGCGACGGGATATCGAGGGTCTATCGTTCATCGGCGAAGATCTTGATCAAGCGCGCCGGCTGCATCCGTGCCAGCTTGATCGCGGGCAGCAGTGCGGCGAACAGCGCGGCCAGCATTGCAACGCCGACAAGCCAAAGCAGTTGCAGCGGGAAAACCGCGAACGGCAGCCGCCAGCCGAACGCCTTCACGTTCACCACCGTGATCAGGCACCACGCCACGGCGAGGCCGAGCGGCAGCGCCAGCAATGTCGTGATCAGCGCGACCGACATGGTTTTGACGAGTTCGATTCCAGCAAGCCGCCGCCGCGTCAGTCCGATCGCCCATAACGGGGCCAGTTGCGGCAGCCGCGAATTGGCGAGGGTCAACAGGCTCGTCAGCAAGGCTACACCGGCGACGCCGAGCGTAAAGGTGTTCAGCGCCGCCGTCACCGCGAAGGTCCGGTTGAAGATCCGCTTCGAACTTGCCTTCAGCGTGGCCTGGTCCACCAGGTTGCTGCCATCGAGGCCGAATTGGTCCTGCAGCGCCGACATCAGCGCGGGTATTCCGCCCGGCGTGACGCGCAAGCCCAGGCGGGTCTGCGGCATGGTGGGAAACCGCCGGGTCAGCGCGGCGAAATTGACGGCGACCTGTCCCTTGGGGTTGCCGTAATCGGCGTAGATGCCGACGACCTCCAGCGCCCAGTTTCCGCCAGGCGCCGGCACCTCGATGTGATCGCCGAGTCCAAGGTTCAGGCGCCGGGCTAACTGCTCGCTGATGAAGCCGGCATCGCCGGGGCGAAGCCGAACCCAGGCGTTGCTGCTCGATCGAAGCAACGGCCACTGATCCCGATAGGTGGCATCATCGGGTAGACCCAGAATTTCAACCGGCGCGCCTGCGATCTGCGTCTCGGCGCGGCCGCCCGGCAGGATCGCCTGCACTTCGGACCGCCCGCGCAGCCAGGCCTTGATCTCGGAGGCCTGCGCATCGTCAGACGCGTTGACGTAAACATCCGCCGCGAGCCTTCGATCCAGCCAGGTGGTGAAAGTCCGGCTGAAGGTTTCGACCATGGTGCCGACGCCGACATTGACCGCGAGCGCCAGCAACAGCGCCATCAGCGCCAGCGACAATCCCGAAAGCTGCTGGCGGCTGTCGGCCCAAAACCACACCGCGAGCGCGTGGCGGGCGCTGCGCTGGCCGAACGCCAGCACCACTTCCAGCATCGCGGGCAGGGCCAGCGCCGCGCCGAGCAGCAGCGCCGCCAGCACGGCAAATCCCGACAGCAGCGAGTCGCCGAACCACAGGAAGCCGCCCGCGGCGGCAAGCACGACCAACGCCAGCGCGCTTTGCACGATCAGCCAGCGGTGCTGGGCCTGTTGCCAGGCGTAAGGCTGTGCGGTGGCCAGCACGGAAAGGCGGATCGCTTTCAACAGGCTTGCGGCGGACGCCGCCAGCGCCCCGACGATGCTGATGGCGAGGCCGGCGATCCACCATTGCGGCCGCAGGGTCAGTTGGCCCGGAATTTCCGCGCCATAGAGGCCGCGCAGGCTGGCGGCGACGTCGGGCAGCAGCCAGGCCGCGATCAGGTAACCGCAGACCAGTCCGATGACACCCGCGCACAGCGCCAGCGTCACCAGTTCGAGCAGCAGCACCGCGTTCATCAGGCGGGCCGACACACCGCAGGCGCGCAGCGTTCGCAGCATCGGCAAACGCTGCTCGAATGCGAGTCCCACGGCGGAATTGACGATGAACAGCCCCACCAAAAACGACAGCAGGCCGAATGCCGTCAGGTTGAGGTGGAAGCTGTCGGTGAGCCGCGCGAGATCGCTCTCCGAATCGGCGGCGACCAGACGGAGCTTGTCGCCGGCGATCGTTTCGAGCGGCGCTGACGGCCCGCGCGCCTTGCCGATCAACAGCCGGGAAATCCGGTCCGGCATATTCAGGAGCTGTTGGGCGATGCCGATGTCGACCACTAGCACACCGGGCACCAATTGCGGCTGCACGCGTAGCGGCGGCAGCGCTGCGCCGTCGCTCGATGGCGGCGAGGTGCCTTCGGACAGGCCGAGTTCGGACAACGTCTCGGGCGCCACCAGCGTTTGTCCCGGCGGCATGATGAACAATTCCAGATCCGCCTTTCCGATCGCCGGCGCGTCTCCGACCTCGGCAGGCAGCGTGACCGGTTCGATCCCCAATAGCCGGAACGACCGTCCGCTGATCTGAACGCGGCCTTCGAGTACGGGCGATACCGGCCAGCCGCCGCGGCGCAAGGCCACGAAAAGTTGCTGCGGCAAAGTCGTGCCGTCGCGCGCGACCAGCGTTGCGGTTCGTGCGCCGCCGAACGTCGCGGCAGCGCGGTCGTAACTCAGCCGCGCCTGCTGGTTCAGCGCCTGCACGCCGCTCCACAGCGCGGTCGCCGCAATCAGGCCGATCAGCAGGGTCGCAAGCTGCATCGGATGCCGCCGCCAATGGCTCAACAGCACCGCGAGAATCCAGGCCACGCGGCTCATGCGATCAATCCGGCGTGGAGGCTGATCTGCCGGTCGAGCGTTGCGGCGAGGCGGGCGCTGTGAGTCACCATCAGCAGGCTGCAGCCGGTGCGCGCGACGAGGTCGCGCGTGAGCGCGAGCACCTCATCGGCGGTGGCCTCATCGAGGTTGCCAGTCGGCTCGTCGGCGAGCAGCAATGGCGGTTTCACCGCGAGCGCGCGGCCGATCGCGACCCGCTGCTGCTGGCCGCCGGACAATTGTTCCGGATAGCGCCGCAGCAGGTCGCCGAGTCCCAGGCGCTCCACGAGTTCGGCATGCCAGGCCGCATCGTGGCGATCGGCGATGCGGGACTGGAATTTGAGATTGTCGTCGACGCTCAGGCTTGGAATCAGGTTGAACTGCTGAAACACGAGGCCCAACCGGTCCCGCCGCAGCGCTGCGCGGGCGGCATCGCTGAGATCGCCGACCGACGCATCCGCCAGCCGAACCTCGCCGCTATCGGCCCGATCGAGTCCCGCGATCAGATGCAGCAGCGTGCTCTTGCCGCTGCCGGATTCGCCGGTCAGCGCGACGCGTTCGCCGGCGGCCACGTCCAGGTTCACGCCGCGGAGCACGGCAACCTGCTCGCCCGCCGAGCGATAGGTCTTGGTCAGCTCCCGCACACGCAGCACGATCTTTTTGTCGTTGGTCATGTCGGGCGCGGGCAATGTCTCACAACGGCTTTTGATATTTCAGCACGAACTCATCGGTCGGGACTTTCGGACGAAACACCGGAGCGTCCCGCGGGTCCTCGGGATGGCGCAGAAAGTCGGCCTCGGCCACAAGCTTGAAGCCGGCCGCTTCGATCTCCCGGCGCAGCGTGCTCTCCTCGATGCGATGAAGCGTCTTGCCGACCGTCGCGCCATCGCCGGGGCGCGCAGAGTGATCGGCGATCACAAGAAGGCCGCCGGGCTTCAGTGCCGCGAACATCTTCCGGTTCATCTCGGCGCGGTCGACCGGCATGTAGGTCATGTCGTGGTAGGAAAAGAAGAACGTGATCAAGTCGAGACCGCTGACATCGGGTGGAATCGGGTCGTCGTAATTCCGTATCACATGGACGACATTTTTCATGGCGGGGTTCTTCGCCCGGATGTCGAATTTGTCCTTCACAAACCGCTCGATGACGTCGGCCGAATCCTGAGCGTACACGATGCCGTCCGGCGCGACCGTACGTGCCAGCAACTCGGTGCTGTAACCGCCGCTGGCTTCCATATCCAGCACCTTCATTCCCGGTCCGACGCCGGCGAAGGCGAGCATCTTGGCGGGCTCGCGACGCTGATCGGTTTGCCGGTCGGCCTCGCTCCGGTCCGGCGCGGCGACGATGGCTGCGTAATCCGGCGTCTTGGCCGGCGCCCTGGTATCCTGCGCGGTCGCCGGACTACCCCACGCCGTGAGCACGGCGATCATGACAAGCAAGCTGGCGGCGGGCGCATGACGAAGGCGCAGTCGGGTCATGGGCGAAACTCCCTCTGAATGTTGGCCGCAGGATACCAAGACCATGGCAGGAGATCACGGGCTCAATCGTCACGCGACGCAATCGTGATGGGCTGGGGCGCGCTGCAAAGCAACGGCCGTGATGTGTCGAGAGCGGCGCTACGTTGCGGCGCATCCGGCCGGGCATCGATCGCGCTCAAATGCCCGGTTGCAATGCCGGCAACCCCGCGGCTAGCATCGCGATCAGGCCAGGCAACAAGGCCAGCACGGCAACGATACCGGGGGAAGTGACCATGACGACGCAGCCGACGCCGAAGGGCGCCTGGAGAATCACGTTTCTCCTGTTTCTGTTCATGCTGGTGAATTTTGCGGACAAGATCGTGGTCGGCCTCGCCGGTGACCCGATCATGACCGAACTCAAGCTCGAGCCGGAGCAATTCGGGTTTCTCGGCTCCTCGTTCTTCTTCCTGTTCTCGATCTCGGCGATCATCATTGGCTTCATCGTCAATCGTGTCCAGACGCGCTGGGTGCTGCTGGCACTGGCGTTGGTCTGGTCGCTGACGCAATTTCCGATGCTCGGCTCCATCGGGTTCACCACGCTACTGGTCTGTCGCATCATCCTCGGCGCCGGCGAGGGTCCCGCTTTTGCGGTTGCCGCTCACGCGATCTACAAATGGTTTCCCGACGAGAAGCGAACCCTTCCAACCGCCATCCTCTCGCAGGGATCGGCGTTCGGCGTGATCCTCGCGGTGCCGGCGCTGAACTGGGTGATCGTCAATCATTCGTGGCACTACGCATTCGGTGCGCTTGGCGTGGTCGGCCTGATCTGGGCTGCGGCGTGGTTGATCTGGGGCGAAGAAGGCCCGCTGGTTGAAAGCACCGCGACGGCCGCGGCCGAGCTGCGCATCCCTTATGTCCAGCTTCTGACGTCGCGGACCTTTATCGGCTGCTGTGCCGCAACGTTCGGAGCCTATTGGGCGCTGTCGCTAGGACTGACCTGGTTCACGCCGTTCATTGTCAGGGGCCTCGGCTTCTCGCAGACGATTGCCGGGTATATCTCAATCCTGCCCTGGGTATTCGGCGCCGTCATCGTGATTCTCACCGGGTGGATTTCCCAGACGTTGATGGCGCGCGGCGTCACCACCCGCGTCGCGCGCGGCGTGCTCGGCTCGGTCCCCCTGATCGTCGGCGGATGCATCCTTGCGACTCTGCCTTATATCGACGGTGCGGGACTGCAGATCGCGCTGCTGGTGTTCGGCTCGGGACTATGCGGATCCATTTACGTGGTATGCCCGCCGATGCTTGGCGAGTTTACGCCGGTCTCGCAGCGTGGCGCGGTGCTCGCGATCTACGGTGCGATCTATACGCTGGCCGGGATCATCGCCCCGACGGTGATGGGCAGCGTGATTCAACATTCGGCCGGGCAGCTGGAGGGCTACATGACCGGGTTCACGATCAATGCCGTGATCCTGGTGGCGTCGGGATTGCTCGGCCTGTTGCTATTGTGGCCCAACACCGAACGCGCGCGCTTGAGAGGACAGGCGCCGCAGCCGAAATTCGCCTGACGGAAAATCAGTTCTGAGCAATGCCCGCTTCCGGCCTGGTGCCGGAGGCGGGCCTTCCATCGACATCAACGCTGTTCTGCGAAATTGATGCCGAGCGCAACGGTGCCCACCAGAATCAGGCTGACGGCCCAAAGCACATCGAGATTGAACCAGCTCCGCGATACGAATTTGAGCCCGAAATACCGGTAGACCAGCCATGCGATGATTCCGCCCGCCGCGATCATCGCGACGGTGTGGACGAGCGACACCTGAACGGCCATGCCGAGATTGGCGTTTATGAGGGATCCGGCGGCAGCGTGACCGCCGTCCACCGCGTCGGTGCGACAGAGCCCGAGATACATCGGCACCAGCATCAATCCGGCGCCATGCGCGATCGCAACGGCAAACGACCACAGCACCAGTTGCGTCGGTCGTATCCGCGCCAGCGCGCGCGGATGGCGCCGGTTGACTAGCAGCAGAATTCCGAAACCGATGACCAGAAGGCTCGCACCGATCTGAATAGGGCGCTGCCATTGCGCGAGCGTGACGAGCAGCGCAAAGGGAAGGACGATCAGCAGCACCGCGAGCAGATGGCCGATCGATAGCGACCAAAGTGCTGCGACAAGCGCGCGCGGACGCTTCTCCATCAGGCCGGCCGACACGGCAAGCGGCCAGCCCATTCCCGGGTTGACCCCGTGATAGAGGCCGCTCGCGACCACCGCCAGCCACAGCCCGGCTGTTGTCCAGCCCGGCTCGCTCATTCAAGCCGACGGATAACAGAAGGAGTCCGTCGAGCAGTCGCCGCCCTCAAGCCGGATCTGATGCGCTCGATATCCATCCGGGAAGCTCACCCAATAGTCTTTGGCCAGTTCGAGGCCGCCCCCAGGATGGGCGTTCGCCATCACCTCCGCGCCGGGCACGCCGCCGGGATAGAATTGATTATCCCAGGTGGAGTAGAGCGAGTTGGTCCAGTAAACCCGCTTTCCGTCGCGGCTGATCTCGACCATCTGCGGGCCGCCGGAATAGGCGTTGCCGCTGGGATGGGGTGTGCGTCGCGCGATACCGCCGATGTGGACCGATCCCGACAGCTTCGGCTTTCGCGGCTCGGTCACGTCATATTGGCGCATCTCGCCCGTGCCCCAGCAGGAGACGTAGAGAAACTTGTCGTCCATGGAGAGATCGATGTCGGTCACCAGCGGCGGCACGGCGCCAAAGCCCTGCAGCAGTGGCGGCAGCTGATCTTTGGCCGCCGGTTCGGCCGGGATCGTCGCGGTTTTTTCGATGTGGAATTTGCCGCCCTCGCGCCACCAGGTCCAGATCGAGCCTTCCAGGTTGGTGGTGTCGACCACGACACCGAGGAAGCCGTATTCACGGACGGGATCGTGCGCGGGCCGCACTTCCAGCGCCATTTGATGATTGGCGCCGAGATCGATCGTCTGCACATTGCGCCGCGCCCGCAAATCCCAGAAGTGGACCCGATGACCGTATTTGTTTGCGAGAAGGTCCTCGGGCACGATCCCGTTTTCAAACTGAGGCGGCAGTGCCCACTCGCTCGTCACCATGTAGTCACGCGGCAAGTTCCACCAGAAATCATAATGCAGGGTTTGCGGCCCGCGATCGATCTCCCAGCGCCCGAGCACGTCGAACGTCTCGCAGTCCATGATGAAGACGCCCGGCGGTCCATCGGTGCCGTCCTTGCCGCCGCCACCAAGCGTGCTGACATAAATGCCCTCCGGCCCGCAATGGACGGTGTGCGGCCGCGAGTAGCCGGTTTTTTTGAAGATCTCCTCGGGTTCGATGATCTTGTGAATCTTGGCCTTGGTGGGATCGGGCTTGGTGTCCACGACGTAAATCCGCGAGGAGCGGATTCCCGGGATGATCAGGTAGCGCCGCTCGACAAAGGCGTGGCCGGTGAGCGGCCAGAGCGCCGACGAACAGGCGTTCCAGCCGAAATGATGAAATTCATCGCCCTTGTTGGGCATCGTCACGGTGTGAACGATTTTACTAAAGTTCGGCGAGCCGCGCTTGACGTCAATCACGGCCAGCGCATCAGGCTTTGAGAAGTCGGGACTGAGCAGCAAAGTATAGGCGAAGGCTTCCGGAGGGCCTTCCATCGCAAGCTTGGGCGATGCGTGGAAAGTCGGATCGGGTCTCATCGTCATTTGAGGCCTCCCTGTTCACGCCAGCGCACATCATGGCGCGGGCATGATACGGCAGGAATAAGGCGGGCGCTTCATCTTTACGTCACCGATCGGCTAGGCGCAGGCAAGATGTCGCAGGGCGAACGCGCGCCGGCTTCCGCCCCTGGGCTCAACCTCATTTTCCGGCGTCAATCGCGATTCCTTGAGGTCGTGGATCGACCGCCGTCTCGCTGCTTTCATCGCTCCGTCATTATGCTGCACTTATTTGGCATGGCAGCCGCCCGTCTCGATTTCTTATGCTCGTTGCCCGATATTTGCTGCGAACAAAACGGCTGGCGAGAGGCGAACGCGGATCATGAAGATGGTTCGATCCATTTCACATGTGCGCGTTTCTCACGGCGGCTTTCGATCCATTTTCGACGCCCGCGAGGTTTTAGGCGGCCGCTATTGAGTTGTTGAGCCGTGTCCGGGACGCGGGCAGTCGAAAAAGCCGCAGGCTTTGAGCGGCACGTGCGGCTTGCAAGGTGCCGCCCCCAATCATTCCGCAGAGAGTCAAAATGAACAAAGTGGATATCCGCCGGGCCATCATTCGTGAATGGATGGCTCTTCCCAACGATCAGCGTCTGAACGAAGAGCAGGCTTCCAGCTTTGCCACCGCGGTGATGCAGCGCTACGAACTTCCGCCCAGCCGCCGCACGCCCCACCAGGTGATCAAGGGCTGGCTGTTGGGCCGGAAAGCGAAAGCAGCAGTGAAAGAAGCAGCGTGAGTAGCCCCTTAAGTCGCAAGCCTGTCCCTCTCACGTCGGGGTGGGCATGATGTCCGTACGGTTCAACGAGGCGGCGGGCAAGTTCAACGAGGCGGCCGGCAAGAAGGTCGCTGACATCTATAACCGGGCTGGCGACGACTACGCCGCCTATGCGGACGGTGATCCGACGCAGCTATTCGCTTTTGACGGCATGCACGCCTATGCCGATCGCTGCGTCTGGGCGCTGCTGGAAAAGAAGCTGGTTGAGCTAAAGGCAACCGGCGCCACTTCCGTCAGCTTTCTGGATGCAGGCTGTGGCCCAGGCACGTGGTTGCGCCGCCTGGTCGTCCGGGCCCGCGCCCTTGGGTTTACCCATATTGTTGCGCGAGGCTTCGACATCGCGGAAGCGCAGATCGAACGGGCCCGGCTACTGGCCCGCGACCTCTCGAGTCTTCCCGACGTGCAGATTACGTTTGACGTCGCGGACCTCACGGCGCGGTTGCCCGAAGCGGACGCTTCGGTCGACATAGCGTTGTGCCTCTATAGTGTCCTCTCGCATCTGCCCGTTGCGAGCATGCCGGATATCGCCAAGGAGATGGCGCGTGTCACCTCCGGACACTTCATCACCACGGTGCGCTCGGTCGGCAGTCCTCCGACAGCCTTCGTCGAATCGCTTGAGAATGTCCGTCAACTCAAACAGGATCACGTCCAGGACCGTTGCGAGATCGAGCTGAGCGGCGGACGGCATATTGCCTTCAGCTTCCATCTCTTCACCGCGAGCGAGTTACGCGGCTATTTCGCCAACGATTTCGATGTCGAGGATATGCGGGGGCTTGACCTGTTCCATAGCCGCTTCCTGCCTGACCCTCGCTGGAGTCCGGCCTATCTGCAGAATGGCCTGTCGGATGACCTGGTGCGGCTTGAGGAAGCTCACGCCTCGAATCGTGCCTTCATGGACCGCGCCGCCCACCTCCTGCTGGTCGTCCGCTGCAAGGGTGCTGCGAAGTTGAGGCTCGTACACTCCGCCAAAGCCGGGTGATTGGCATTGCCCGGCCGAAAGGCCTTACCTGACGCGCACGACGCGCGATCGCTGCAGCGACCCAGCGATCGACGAGCTGGTGGGCGCGCGCCAGACAGACGGCGACTGGCCTCCAGATCGCCGGCGCGGTCGTGGCGAAGCGTGGGATGTTGGTCAGCGTGGTCATAGGCGTCTCCTTGGCCGTATCCTCCGAGAGGATGACGCGCCGGGCGCCTGCTTGCGTTCGGCGCGATCAAGGTTGGCCTGTCATGGCGTCCGCGTAAACGCGGGCGCCAGCTTGGTCGATGCAGCAGGATGCCCTCGGTCGTTTCTCAGCGTTTGGCGATGACGATTTCGAGGTATTCGCTCGGTACGACCATCGTGCCGTCTTCCGCGCGGTTCATCCTGCCGATCAGTGCGAGCAGATCGTTCCTCAGGCTTTGCTGATCGGTCTCGTTGAGCGCCGCAAAGGCCTTGAGCATCGGACCGTAATAGGTCTTGAAGACGTCGAGGAAGTGCTCGGGCGACCGGTAGCGGAAGGTGAAATGGCGTGGTTCAGCCTTTATCGCGACGGCGCCAGTCCCGAACATCTCCGTGATGCGCGCCTGCGTACCCCATAGCGCGGGGGATTTCGCTCCGGCGGGCGGCGGCAGATACTTGCCGAGTGTCTTGAAGAGCTGCCCGATAAAGCCGTCCGGCGTCCAGTTGGCCAAGCCGATCTTGCCCCCGCTCTTGCAGACCCTGAGCAACTCGCTCGCCGCCTGATCCTGGTTCGGCGTGAACATGACGCCGAAGGTCGAGACCACCACATCGAAGCTGGCGTCAGCAAACGGCAGGGACTCCGCATCGGCGACCTTGAACGTCACCGCCAGGCCGTCAGCTTGGGCGCGAACCCGGCCGCGTTCGAGCAGGGCTGGCACATAATCGGTCGAGGTGACCTCGCACCAGCGGCGCGCCGCAGCGAGCGTGACATTGCCGTTTCCGGCAGCGACGTCCAGCACCGTCTGGCCTGCGCGCAGATCGAGCGCTTCGCATAATTCCTCTCCGACGATCTGGAGCGTGCTTCCAACCACGGCATAGTCGCCGGAAGACCATGCGGCCTGTTGTTTCGTCTTCATCGCGCTGAGGTCGGGGGCCGCGGTGGACGGAGCGGATTTGACGGAATCTGCGCTGGATTGGGTCGCGGCGACTGCCATGTCTGCCTCCTGTCTGTGGTTGGGTCGATAATGCGGCAACGGCGGGTCAAAGACTTTGCCGGACGCTTGATTTGTCCTTGAGGCGGGCTTGATATTTCCTTCGGACCTCGCCGCGAGGGTACAGTGCGCGCCGTATCGCGGTCAGGATCGCGTTGGTGAGGGGGGCTACCCGGTCCCCTCAGTGACGTCGCTCCGGCGTGCCGGTCAAGCGCCGAGCGCAGTCGAGATTTCGGCGAGCGTCGCCTTTTCCGCGGCGCTGACCTGAACACCGCCACCGAACAGTCCGCCACCCTCCGCGGCCGCTTCCGCGGTCTGTTGGCTGACGGTGCGCAGCCAGTCCTTGAAGGCGTCCGCGTCGCCTGGCGCCTTGGCCGCGAGCAACGCTGAAACCTGTCGCAGCGAGTCGATGGATTTGGTTTTGATGTCCGGCAGCTTGCCGCCGGCGAATTCCGCCTGCAGCCCATCGCGTGCGGCGCTGCGCCCTTCACCGGTGGAGAAATCGGTAACCACGGCCTTGACCAAGGCGTTGGCATTGGGATCACTTGCGGCTTTCGTCAGCGCCGCGCCTCCGGCGAACGATTCCTTCAAAAGCCCCCACAGCCCGCTTGGATCGGCCGCCGTGACAGCCATCCCAGCAATCATTGGGCTCTTGAGAAGCAGCGTCCATTCTTCCTTGGTGAAATTGGATTTGTCGGTCATCGGTTTCCTCCTCATTGCACATTGAAGCGGCGGCGCCTCATCGCGAACCGATGAGACGGGTGCAGGGTTGCGCCGGGCAATCATATGAATGCCGTCCGCCTGAGGCGGACGGCGCAACGTCGAGAATTCAGGCTCGGGAGAGCGTATCGAGCCGGCCACGAAGTTCGTCGATCGCCGGCTTGGCGATGCTTCCACCCGGCGTAGCCAGCACCTTGTCGCACATCTGGTTGATCGTCGGCATTGAAGCCGCGATCAACTTGGCGAGTGCGCTTTTTCCTTCGGGCGTGAGTCGCGAGGAGAGCGCGCCGATTTCGTTCAATTGCGCCGCCGCTTCCTGAATCTTGGGCAGCGCCGCTTGCGCTGATGCAGAATCGGTGATGCCCGGAAGTACCGATCTCAAAGTGCCGACCGACGTATTGACTTCATTCGCCAGATTTTTCCCACCCACCGACAGATCCGCCGGCGCCATGCCGACGGTGGTCGCCGGCTGGGTTGTCACGGGACGCGGTAACTCGGCGACCGCATTGTCCCGCGGGCGGAGGCCATACCAGGCAAGACCGCCCAGGACGGCGAGACCCAGGACCCAGTAAGGCCACTGGGCCGGTGCCGCGCGGGATGTCATCCGGCTTCCGGTCGTGGTTCGATCCACGCTGCTGAAAACGCGGTCCTCGGCGGCTGATGCTGCCGCGGCCCCGCTGCGCATGGCTGCGTTTGCCCGGTCAATGAGCCCGGCGGCACTCAATTGATCGGCCAGGCCGGATGGAATTGCGGCCGTGAACTGGTCCTTTTGCGAGCCGAGCAGAGATGCCAGCCCGCCCGCATCCACGCCTGCGTTGCGTTGGTACTGACTTAAAGTCCCGAGCACGACTGGGCCAAGCATTCCCAGGAGTGACTTGCCGGAGCCCTCGCCGATCCCTGCGAACTTGCCGATCGACTGCGCCATCGTTTCCATCGCACCGCTACCGAACAGGCCGGACAGCAGGTTCGATCCGGTGTCGGCGAGTATGTTCGGGCTTGAGCTTGAGCCGCCGATGATGCTTTTGAGACTCTCAAGCGAACCGGGTGGTTGCTGCGACAACACGTTGCTGAGTTGACGTGCGCCGTGGGGATTAGAGGCGACATCGGCCAAGCTCGCAAGGAGAGCGGGAACGGCGCCTCCAATCGCCTTTTGGGCGATACTGCGATCAATTCCCAAGCAGGAGGCGATCTTAGCCATCATGTCGGGGGTTAGAAATTGCAGCACAACAGACATGAGATTGGCAGCCATGGCGTTCTCTCCGTTAAGTTTGTGAGATGAATTTTCGCACTGCTCCTTGAATTGCGGCTGGCTGATCCCGGCCGCATGTTGGGGGTCTTCAGTTCTGGGTTTGCAATTTTGCCAGTTCGTTCGCGGTCTCCGTAATCATCGTCACGCGTCGCTGCAGCTTCTCCTGTAGCGCTGGAATATTCACCTTGTCGGTGACGCGATAGGCGTTGCCAACGCGCTCCACATATCCATGCTTCACCATTTCCTGCAGCCGCCTCAGCACGGTTACGCGCGGCAACTTCAAGACGCTTGCGATCGTGCTGGCGCGCACGGGCGAGCACATCACGGTGCGGAGAAACACGTAGATGCCGATGGTTCGAATGGTCGAACTGTCGCTATGGGTCGCAAACTCGGCGCCGTAGTCGTCGTGGATGCTCCGGATCAGGCCGATATACAGGCGAGAGATCAGCATACGCTCGCGCGCCAGCGCGATACGCTGCGGGGGTTTGACATCCTGGATCAGGACGAAGTCGATGCCGAAGTCATCCAGCGGATCGTGAGCCGCTGTGTGCTCTCCGTTTTGTCTCGCCGGTATCTCTTGATCGCGATCCGTGCAGACGGTCATGGGCGTCACCCCCATGCCAAAACTATATCACGGAAATCCATGGCTCAGGCATTCCGAAGGAGCCGAGCAGGTGGTCGCGACCACGGTCAGACCTGACGGCAAACCCCGTGCGGCTGGGCCGCAACGCATTGCTTAAGCTGCCTTTTTTTCGGCATGGCCCCCGATCGCGAGGTTCCCGGCAACGGCACCGCGTGACTTAGAAGCGATCAAATCGCGGCAAATGACCGCTGCCGGCAAAGATTCATCCGGGCGCATCGAGTGATCTAATTTTGTAGATCCACGCCTTAGTTCACGCTGCCCTGCGCGCCGCGCACCAACCGGCCCGGGCGTGTGCCTGTGGCTGCACCGTTACGTTGCGTCACGACGCCGGAGACGATGGTGGCGTCATAACCATCGACCTGCTGCAGCAGGCGGCGGCCGCCCACCGGAAGGTCGTAATGAACCTTCGGCGGATGCAGATGCAGCCTGTCGTAATCGATGACGTTGATGTCGGCCTTGTAGCCGGGCGCGATGACGCCGCGATCGTACAATCCGACCGACAGCGCGGTCTTGCGCGACTGCGCCGCCACCACGAAGGGGATCGAGAGCTTGTCGCCGCGGGTGCGGTCGCGGGTCCAATGCGTCAGCAGATAGGTCGGGAAGCTCGCATCGCAGATGATGCCGCAATGGGCGCCGCCGTCGCTCAGCCCCGGCACCGCGTTGGGATCACGCAGCATCTCGCGGGTCGCGTCGAGATTGCCGTCGGCGTAATTCAGGAACGGCACATAAAGCATGCCGCGACCTTCATCGGTCAGCATGGCGTCATAGGCCAGCGCTTCCGGCTGCTTGCCCTCGCGCTTGGCCTGCGCGCCCAGGGTGTTTTCCGGCGGCTGTTCGTAATCGGGTGGGTTGCCCAGCAGATACATCTTGTCGTAGTTCGGCCGGAAGAATAGCGGATCGTCGGTCGCGGTCGCGTGTTCGCTCAGGATCGCGGCGCGCACCTTCGGTTGACGCAAGCGTGCCAGCCGCTCTTTGAGGGGAAGGTGGGCGATTGCCTTGTAGCTCGGATGAGTCTGGAACGGATTGCGTGAGAGCTCTAGTCCGAGCATCAGCCCGACCGGGCGGGCGGCGATCTGCGCCGTAACTGACAGGCCCCGCGCGGAAGCATCGCGGATGGTGTCGAGGGTCTGGCGCCAGCGTTGCGGCGCCTTGTCATTCTGGGTGATCGAGAACGACACCGGGACCCCAGTGTTTTCCGCCACCCGCAACATCATCGGCAGGTCTTCGTCGATGGTGGAGAGGTCGAGCACGAACTGAAGCACGCTGCGGCCGACATTATGCATCGCGCCGGCGATTGCGGTCAGTTCGTCCTCACCGGCCTTCAAGGTCGGGGTGAAATCGCCGGTGGAGGTACGGTGGTTCAGGGTGCGCGAGGTCGAGAATCCCAGCGCGCCAGCGCGAACGGCGTCGCCTGCGAGTGATGCCATCGCCTTGTTGTCTTCGGGGGTCGACGGATCGCGGCGCGCGCCGCGTTCGCCCATCACATAAACGCGCAGCGCGGCATGCGGCAGTTGCGCGCCGATATCGATGTCGAAATTGCGCTTCGACAACCATTCCATGTAATCCGGAAAGCTTTCCCACGACCACGGGATGCCGGCGCTCAACACCGGTTCTGGAATGTCCTCGACGCCCTCCATCAACTGGATCAGGCGTTGGTGGTCACTCGGTCGGCATGGTGCGAAGCCGACGCCGCAATTGCCCATGATCGCGGTGGTGACGCCGTTTTGCGACGACGGCGTGATGTCCTGGCTCCAGGTCACCTGACCGTCGTAATGGGTGTGAACATCGACAAAGCCCGGGGTCACCAGTTTGCCCTTGGCGTCGATCTCTTCCTTGCCCTTGGCCAAGATCTTGCCGACCTCAGTGATGCGGCCACCCGTAATCGCGACGTCCGCCTCAAACAATTCGCCGCCGAGGCCATCGGCGATGCTGCCGCCGCGGATCACGAGGTCTGGATGGCTGGTCATGATGTTTCTTCCCGGGGCTGATTTTTGTTGTCGACATCATGGATTCTGCCCCGATGCTGTCAACCGCCGCGAGTGAAACTCAGGAATGCAATAGCCCCGCAGCACGCGTTTGCGGACCGCGTTCGGTGACGAGCGCGAGCAAAACCGTCAGCACCATGAACACGGCCGACGCACCGAACACCCAATGCGGCATGTTCTGGTCCATGATCCAGCCGAACAGCAGCGGGCTGATGATGCCGCCGATATTGAAGCCGGTGGAAACGATGCCGAATGCGCGGCCGGCCGCGCCGGGCGGCGCGGCGTTACGGACCAGCATGTCGCGCGAGGGCGCGATCACGCCGCCGAGGAATCCTGCCAGCGCCATCGATAGCGTCAATAGCAGCGGCGGCAGCGCGATCACGGCGATGACGAGTACGATGGCGGCGTTGATCGCGAAGCAGGCGGCGGCGACTTGTCCGTGACGCTCGGTGTGGTCGGCGAGAAAGCCGCCCGCCAGCACGCCGATGGCGCTGGTGCCGAGAAACGCCGTCAGTGCGATATTGGCGGTCGAGAACGACGCGCCGTAACCGCCCATCAGCGCGACTACGCCGAAATTGCCGATGCCGGCGTTCGACAGGCTGAGCAGCATGAAGAAGATCGTCAGCACGACTAACGCCGGCGTGATGAGGTTTTGCTTGGAGGGCTGCTGACCTTTCGAATGGCGGTCCGCGGCGCGCGCATCGGGTGTGCGGGCGACGATGAGCAGCAGCGCCACCAGCGGCCCCACTGCGCCGGTCACGATCAACGCGCCGTGGCCTCCGATCGTCGCGGCCAAGGCGCCGACCGTAGCCGGGGCGACCGCACCGCCAAGGAAGCCGGCAAAGGTGTGGATTGAAAATGCCCGGCCCATGCGCGCTTCATCCATGTGGGCCGAGAGGATCGCGTAGTCGGCCGGATGGTAGACGCTGTTGGCGAGGCCTAGCAGCACGGCGCTGGCGATCAGCCATGGATAGCTCAGGTGCAGACCGAGCATGATCAGTGCGAAGCCGCCCAGCGTCAGCCCCATCAGCAGGATCTTGCGGGCGCCGATATGGTCGGCGAGGTAGCCGATCGGCGCCTGGGTCAGGCCGGATGTGACGGCAAAGACGGTAAGCGCGAAACCGAGGTCGATGTAGCCGACGCCGAGCTTTTCCTTTAGGAAGGGAAACAACATCGGCAGCACGAACATATGGAAATGGCTGACCCAATGCGCCGTCGAAATCGCGGCAAGCGTGCGCAGCGAGCTATCGGCTTTTGCGGCTTTTGCAGCCTTGGCCTGTTGCGGTGCGGCGATAACGTCGACCATCGCAGATAGATACCTCGTTGAACTGCGGCCAGTAGGTGTCGCAAAAGTATCGGCTAGACCGGTTATTTGTCCATCAATGCCGCTGCATGGCTGCCCATGCGGACCGTGCCGGAATGGGGCACCAGGCTTCGAATCAAGGAGACAAGCCGTCGGGCGCCGAACGAGCGCGCATGTTCCGAGCCCTTCCGGCTGCTTGTTTGCGAAGAGAACGGCATCGGCGCGGGAGGCGACGATCCTGGGGCGGCGAAGCGAGATATCAGCGATCTTGGCCGCTATTTCCTCGTCCGGGCGATCCACCGCCAGTGGATAACGATCCCGCGCGATCGACCTCAATCTCACCGCCTTTAGCGGAGATGTTATCCGCAGATCGACAATCTTTCCTGCCTTTTTCCCGTGTTCCGTGTAAAGGGAGGCCGAACAAGGAGTCACGTATGAAGAAGCCGAAAATCGAACTGGAAGAGCAGGCGCCGCGCAAGGTGCTTCGCGCCGACAAAGCGCCGACCGAAGGTTACTCGCTGGTGGTCGACGGTCACTTCAAATCCCATCACGCCACGGTCGAAGCGGCCGAGGAAGCCGGCATGGCTTTGAAGAACAAATTCCAGATGCTTCAGGTGCAGGTCTACGACGCCGCCACCAAGACGCGTTCGATGATCGAGTGGCCAGCCGCCTAGAGCCTTTTCGGTTCTGATGAAATCAGAACCGGGCTCTATTTTATTGTTTTGACGCGTTTTCTTTACGCGAACCGAAGCCACTTCGCTGGAAAACGCTGTAGGTGGGAGATCCGGAAAAGGGCATCCACTTTTCCGGATAATGCTTAGGTGCGGTGTCCGCCGCTCTGCTGTCCGGCGAGCCAAGCCGCCAATGCTGGGGCTTTGTCAGCCGATTTCTTCGGCTTGGTAGCCGCCTTCCTGGAACTCGCTCGCGATGCCTTGGCCGGCCGTGACGGTTCGGCGGCCTCGCGTGCGAGCCGCAACGCCTTCAGTCGTGCCATGTTGTCGCGAACGGCTTTGGCGGCGGCCTCGCGCTCGTTCCTGCTATCGATGGCGGCTTGGTTCATTCGGGACTCAGTGTCGTCTTGGTCTTCGCTTGTCATCTAAACTGTTTTCTTCTTTTTGGATTTGGTCTTGATCTTAGGCTCGACCGGCTTGTCGCGGTCCGCCGCTTCCTTCGCCAGCCGCATCGCGCGCAGGGCCGCAGTCCGCTTCCGAATCGCGATATCGGCGGCCGCAATGTCCGCCATCGCCTTGACGCCTTCGGCGTCCTGGGCGAGCTTTCGGTTCCGCCGAATCTCCTTCAACTCGGCGGCGGTCTTCGGTTCGTCTTGCATCGGGATGCCTCGAATGTAATGTCGGCATCATCACGCGGCGACGGCCGGCAGCGCACCTTATCACGCATTATCGGCGAGAGAGCAACATTAGTGCTCCGGCTGACCGGCGTCGTCGTCATCGTCCTCGCCCCGATCGCCACGGTCGAAGGCTTCCAGCCATGCGGGCAGGGTCCGGGACGGATGCCCTGACGCTTTCATCTGGCGCAAGGCCACACGGACGTTGATGCGGACGGCGCGATCCGCAATCATTGCGAGTGCTGCGGGAGGCTGTTCACTGGAGACAGCATTCATCACTTGTTTCTTGATCGCGACGGACGCCGGCGTGCCGAGCGTTTCGACCAAATTTTGAAAGACCTCATGCCGGGCTCGATCGAACGGTTGCGCTCTGCCCATCCCATCCTTCGAGGGATGGGCCGGATAGAGATGGGCGCAGGGAATCCAGCCTTCCGGAATGGGCTCTGTGGCGGGGTGGGTGCGCTTGCTCTTCAGGAGTTTCGGTAGCACATGGGTGTGCGGCCCGTCCGGGCTTTTACCGGCGGCCGACGGGATCGGTTGATAGACCTCGAGCCTCCCGATCCGGCTGATGAACACCCGATGAGGATTGGTCGCCAAAACGACTCCCATCGCAGGGTTGTCAGGTTCAAAGACCGATCGCCCGGCATGGCGCCGAAGCTCAGCGACGGCGTTGGGGTCGGCCACGCGGATACAAAGATCGGCTTGCATCGCGTCCAGGCCAATGTCGAACAAGACGCCCTGACGATCTTCCTCGCGTAGCGCATCGATATCGGCGCCGAGTTCGGTCAAAGTGCTGCGTCGGTTCATGACGCAGGTTTGTGCCGGCAGGCAAAGCGCGACACGGTGGCTCCAGCTTTGCTTTGTGATGCTTTCGGAAGCGAACGGACGGAGATTCTCCTGCCATGTGATGGCAACGGCGCCCCGGCCGGTCACCGCGACGACATCTTTATCCGACGTGGTCAGTTTAACCGCCTCGTTGGGATCGCGCGAGAACTCCGCAATGCCGCCGAATGTTCCGAGGCTCCATTGCGTGCCGGGATCGAGGATCTGCTCCGACAGAAGCTTCACTACCTGCGCTTGCGTGATCTCTCGCGTCGATTCTTGGTTCGTGTCATGAGCCGTCATGGCGTCTCCCGGATCGGCGATCGTATGGTCTGAGGCAGATAAAACGGCAGGCCTTCGCTGACGCCGGACACCATGTCGACGCCGTAGGCCTCCGCCAGATGCGAGGGCTTGAGCACGTCGGCCGGCCGGCCTTCGGCCACTACGGCGCCATGCGCGATCAGCACCAGGCGGTCGCAAAACCGCGCGGCGAGGGACAGGTCGTGCAGCACGACGATGACTCCGGTCCCTCGTCGCGCGGTATCCCGCAGCAGTTCCATCACCCGAAGCTGGTGCAGCGGATCGAGCGCCGCGACCGGTTCATCGGCCAGCAGCAGGGATGCTTCGACTGCCAGCGCCCGGGCGAGCAGCACGCGCATCCGCTCTCCGCCGGACAGGTGCATCATGGTGCGGTCGCGCAGGGAGCCGACGTCGGCGGCAGTCATGGCGTGCTCGATCGCCACGGAGTCGGATTTGGTCTGGTCGCGAAACGCGCGCCGGTGCGGCAGCCGGCCGAGCGCGACCAACGCCGCGACCCGCATCGGCCAGTGAACGTCGCCGCCTTGCGCCAGGTACGCAATGCATTTCGTAAGCTCGCGCTCGCCGATATCGGCGAGATCGCGGCCCTCCAAGGTAACGCTGCCGGCGTCGGGCGCGCGCAGATTGGCCAGCACGCGCAGCAGCGCGGTCTTGCCGGAACCGTTGGGCCCGATCAGACCGACCATTTCTCCGGACGAGACAGCGAAGTCCACGCTGCCCAATACAGCGGTCCGCCCGTAACTGACGGCGATGTTTCTGGCTTCGAGTTTCATCGATCCTCGCTGCGCAGCCGCCAGATCAGATGGAACAGAAACGGCGCCCCGATCAATGCGGTCACCACGCCGAGTTTCAACTCCGGACGAACCGGCAACACCCGGACGATGATGTCCGCCAACAATGTCAGCGTCGCGCCGCCAAGCCCGCTCACCAGCAGCAGCCGGCTCGGCCGATGCCCGACCAGCGGCCGCAGCAGATGCGGCACGACGAGGCCGATGAAGGCAATCGACCCGGTAGCGGCTACCGCGCTGCCGACCGCGAGCGCCGTGCCGGCGATCAGCAGCAGTCGGATCCTTGCGAGGTTGAATCCGAGGCTGGTGGCGGTGTCTTCGCCGAGCGACAGACCGTCCAGCGCCGGCCCGCACATCAGCAACAACAGCCATCCGACCAGCATCATCGGCGCGACCAGCCAGACATATTGCAGGCTGCGGTCGGACAGCGATCCCAACAGCCAGAATACGATTTCGCTGACCGCATAGGGGTTCGGCGACAAATTGAGCGCCAGCGTCGTCAGTGCGCCGAAGAAGCTGCTGATCGCGACGCCCGCCAGGATCAGCGTCATGGTGCTCGCGCCGCTGCCGGCCACGCCGTAGAGCAAAAGCGTGGACAGCCCGGCGCCGGCGATTCCGCCCAGCGGCAATGCCAGCGGCAGGATACCGGCGAGGCCGAAGTAGAACACCAAAACGGCGCCAAGCGACGCGGCGCTGGTCACGCCCGTGATCCCGGGCTCTGCCAATGGATTGCGCAGCAGGCCCTGCATGGCTGCGCCCGTGATCCCCAGGCTGAATCCCACCAAGGCGCCCAGGGCCGCGCGCGGCACGCGCAACTGGACGAGAACCAGCGCCGAAAGCGTGTCGTTGCCGTGCAGGACGTCGCGCACCGCTGCGCCGAAGTCGAGTGGCGCATAACCGATGGCGGCCGACGCCAGCAGGGCGGCAATCACCGAAACCAGCAGCATGGTCACCAGCGCGGCATAGCCGATCGGTTCAGCAGCACGTTCGGAGGCCGTCGTTGACGTCATTGGAGCGCCTTGCCGTTGCTGACGGCTTCCGCCGCGGCGTGCAGACGCGCAACCGCCTCCGCCACCTCCGGACCGCCGCAGCTCCACAGATTGGTCGGCATGACCACGACATGCGTCTTGGGGCCGAGTTGCGATAGAACCGGATGATCGAGCAGCGCGGTGGCGAGGGAGGGCGGTCCATCGCGGCGCGCGCTGACGATGAGGACATCGACATTGCTGCGCACCACGACCTCCAGCGGCAGTTGGGTGTAGTTGCCGAGATTCATGTGCGCCGCGACGTTTTCCAGGCCGGCGCGGGCCATGATGTCGTCAACCAGCGTGCCCGCGCCGACGGTGAAACCGTTGGCGTTGAAGACGAGTGCGGTCGGCCGTCGCACTGGAGACGTTCCGATGCTCGCGAGGCGCTGATCGAAGGATGCCACGAGCGCTTCGCCGCGGGCGGGTTCACCGACCAGCGCTGCCATCTTCCGGATTCCTGTGCGAACATCGGCGATGCTGCGCGCGACGCCGAATTCCGTCACCGGAAACCGGGTCTGCTTCAGCATTGCCACCGCCGTCCTCGCCGTGAAGGTGCCGGCCACGACAAGATCGGGATTGAGCGGAATGATCTCTTCCGCGAGGCCGTGATTGACCGGCACATCGGCGGCCAGATCGACGGCATTCGCGGATATCGGGTCCTTCGACAGGTAGGTCACGGAGGCGATATTTGCATGATCCGCCAGCCGCAGGACAAGTTCGTCCGTACACAGGTTCAATGAGACGATGCGTTTCGGCGTCTCGGCCGCGTTCAGTGGTGCCGGGACAAGCACGAGGGTGATCGCCGCGAGCAATGCGGTGTTCCGCGTCCTGAATGACCGCGATCGCCCTGTCATTTGAGAGCCTACCTCACGTCATAGCTGGCGAAACGCACGCCGCCGAAAACGCCGAACCCCGGTGCCAGATAGCCCGTCGGATTTTGGTAATGAAGATTGAGCAGGTTGTCGATGCGGGCAAGCACATTGAATTGGTCGTTGATGGCGTAGTCGCCTCGCAGCTTCACGCGGCGTATCGTCACCGTTGTCGCAGCGACGATAACATGGTGACGCTCATCCCATCATGATTGGCCCGCCGGCCTTCTTCCAGGCGTCGATGCCGCCGCCGATATGCGCGGTGTTGGTGAGGCCCGCGTCCTTGGCGGCGGCCACGGCCATCGCCGAGCGTTCGCCGAACGCACAGAAGAACACGATCCGGCGCCCGGTCGCGGCCGCCACTTCGCGCAGCATGCCGCCCGGCTGCAGGCTCTCGCCGATCGACGGATAGGGCGTGTGAAGCGCGCCCGACAGCGTGCCGTGCCTGGCGCGTTCGCCGTTCTCGCGCAGATCGACCAGGAGGATATCGGGACTGCCGAGGCGTGCGATCGCATCGGCGGCCGTGAGCGCCAGGCCCTGCTTTGCCAATTCGTCCTGGTGCAGCCCGACATGCATATTGGCCGGCACCACCACGTCCATCAGTTTTGGATTCGGCAGATTGAGGTTGCCCATCAGCTCGACATATTCGTCGATCGAGCGCACCTGCAGGCGCGGATTGTAGCGCTTCTCTTCGCCGATCGTGGAGACGGTGTCGCCCTTGTAGTCATGGGCTGGGAAGACCATGGTCTCGTCCGGCAGTTTGAGCAGCCGGCCAAAAATCGATTCATATTGTGCCCGCGCGCTGCCGTTCTGGAAATCGGTGCGGCCGGTGCCGCGGATCAGCAGCGTGTCGCCGGTGAAGACGCGATCGCCCATCAGATAGCTGTAGGAATCATCGGTGTGGCCGGGCGTATACATCACGTCGAGGCTGAGACCCTCGATCGTGACCTTGTCGCCGTCGGCCACCCGCATCGCCACCACGTCGGCCTTGCTCTGCTCGCCCATGATGGTGACGCAATGGGTGCGGTCGCGCAGTTCGCCGAGCCCGGTGACGTGGTCGGCGTGCAGATGGGTATCGACGGCCTTGACCAGCTTGAGGTCGAGCTCGCGCAGCAATTGGCAGTAGCGGTCGACCTTCTCCAACACGGGATCGAGGATCAGCGCCTCGCCACCGGCGCGGCTGGCAAGTACATAAGAGTAGGTCCCGGAAACGCTGTCGAACAATTGGCGAAAGATCATGGTCGCCCTCTACGGCTTCGCCAGTAGATAATAACTCATTTTCGCCGGTCAAGCAGTAGAGATGTTCTCCAAAATGATCAAATATCAGAAATCGATTTTAACGCGGATAGCGTCGAGCCCGGCCCTGGCGCACGCCTCGTCCTTGTCGCCACCCGGCGCACCGGAGACGCCGATGCCGCCGAGCAGGGTGCCGCCGGCTTCGATCATGAGCCCGCCCGCGAGCATCGCGACATGAGGCAACCGGGCGAGCCCTGCATCCAACTGCCCGGACCGGATCGACTTTGCCAGCTCGCTGGTGGCGGCACGAAAGCTCAAAGCGGTATAGGCCTTGCTGGTCGCGGTATCGGCGGCCGGCAATCCGGCAAAGCGATCGCGTAGCATCACCTGCGGCTGGCCGAAGCGATCGACGACGGCGACCGCAACCTGAAACCCGTCGGCGCGGCATTGCTTCAGCGCGGCCTGCGCCGCCTGAAGCGCGGTTTCCGGCGACAGCGACTTATAGACGACGATGGCATCGTCGTCGGCCATGGCCGAACTCGCGCCGAACACCAACACCGCTGCGGCCATCACCGCCTGATATCGCATCGCCGTCTCTCGTGTCTCGCTCTCAGGTCTTGCTCTCAGGTCTTGCTCTTAAGGTCTTGGGCGCGGTCTCGCTACGGCCGGATGTAGCTCCAGCCCTGCTCCTGCAACTCCATCAGGTGAACCACGCCGGAGGGAACGACAGTGGCGTCGGTCGAGAATCGGAATCGGATGGCCTTCCGCTTTCTCCATGCCCAGCCTGGTATTGGCGCAGGCCGAGAACTGAATCTTGCCCGGGAAAGCCATGTCCTTGAGACGCTTCACCCGGTCCTGCACTGGCGACGTGTCGGACCGCAGCATATGCAGGCCCGGACCGTAGGCCACGATATCGATGTCGACCGCTTCGTTCTTGCCCCGATAATATTCGACCACATTGGTGGCGTTGTTCAGCACTAGGTTCATGACCTGCGGATCGTTCTGATCGATCTGAATGGAAATGTGGTGCGGTTTGCCATCGGCAGCAAAACCGGCCGAGGCGAACGCCATCGACATCAAGGCAATAGTCGCAATATGACGAAAAAAGCCATGCATTACTGATACTCCTTTATGGCCTCACCAAAGTATATCCGTTTTCGGTCAACGACAGAATTTGCCCGACGCCGACCTGAACCGGCGTCGCGGCGGCAATAAACTCCGGGCGCTTGCCGGTTTCGCGCTCGATCGTGTCGACGGTATTGAGGCAGATGTCGAAGCGCACGCCTTGCGCGACCAAGCTTTCGACCAATTTGCGGTTGCTGTTATCCGGGCGCAGCAGATCGATGCCGGGGCCGAACGCGACGACTTCGATCGCGACCTTGTCGGGATCGTAGAGCTTGAGCAGGTTATAGGCAACGCTGATCACGAGGCCCTGCTTCCTGGCGTCGCCGTCCGACAGTTGCAACACGATGCGATGTTCGGCGAACGGCTTGTCCGGCAGCGGCGCCGGCTGGGCGCGGGCGATCGATCCGATCGGTGTCATAACGATCGGTGTCATAACGATCGCGGCCATCGCAGCGCTGCCGATGGCGCGAATGATCGATCGTCGAAGGCGTTTCAAAAATTCTGGTAGTTCAAGTCGCGGCCGCCGACACTTTTGCAAATATCTCATCCCTGTTCCGTGATGCCCGGATTATCGTCGACACCTTTCAACGTGACGTCGGCGCCGCGCGGATCGCGCGGTTTTCCGGAACGCAAATGCTTCGCAAACACGTCCCACACCGGCTTTCCCTGCTGCGCGTTGACGGAGGCCCATCCCGCCACCTTGTAGCTCTTGCCGGCCTCGATGCCGCGGCCGTTGTCGAGCTTCAGCGCAGAGATGCGGCGGCCAACCGGTTCTGCGGGTGAGCAAGTATAGGTCATGCCGCCGACGCGAACCATGTCGCCGCCCTGCTGGTAGTAAGGATCGGCGTTGAACAAATTGTCGCAGACGTCTTCGAGCGTATCCTTGAGCTGGCTTCCGGTCATGGTCTGGACGTAGGTCTCGGGGTAGGTGATCGCGGTTTCGGCCAGCACGTCTTCCATGGTCACCGGTTGGCCCGCCAGCAGCGTGGTGCCCCAGCGGAAACCCGGCGACAGCGATATCTGCGCGTCGAATTCGCCGCGCAGCGCGTCGCAGATCAATCGATCCATGGTGCCGCTGAAGTTTCCGCGGCGATAGAGCAGGCGGTCCGCGGTCGCGATCTTTTCCGAATAGGGTGCAGCATAGGATTCCCGCATCTTGTCGATCAGCGCCTGCATCGCGGCATCCGGCTTGAGCAATTCCGAGAACACCGGCAGCAGCCGGTAGCGGACATCGCTGACCCGGCCTTTGGCGATGTCGAGATCGAGGACGCCGAGGAATTTTCCGTTCGAGCCTGCGTTGGTGACCAGCGTAACGCCGCCGGCATTCTTGATCGCGATTGGTTGCGGCACCGCGTCATGGGTATGGCCGCCGAGAATGACGTCGATGCCAGTAACGCGGCTTGCCAGCTTGAAATCGACATCCATGCCGTTGTGCGACAGCAGCACCACGGCATCGACCTTGTCGTTGTTGCGCAGCGTGTCGACCAGTTTCTGCAACTCGTCGTCGCGGATCCCGAACGTCCAGTCCGGCGTGAACCGCTTCGGATGCGCAATCGGCACATAGGGAAAGGCCTGCCCGATGACGGCGACGCGATGCCCGCCGATCTCTTTGATCACGGCCGGCTTGAAGACGCGTCCCGACGCGGCATCGAATGCCTTTGCGTCGTTGAACGCAGCCTCTTCGGTGAGGAACACGTTTTGTGCCAGGAACTCACCCTTGAACCGCGCCAGATTGCTGCGCAGCGCGGCTTCGCCGTAGGTGAATTCCCAGTGGCCGGTCATCGCCTCGATGCCGAGCAGGTTGGCGGCCTCGACCATGTCGGCGCCCTGCATGGCATTGGCCTGCCCGGTGCCCTGCCAGAGGTCGCCGCCGTCCAGCAGCAGCGCACGCCCGGAGCCGGCGTCGGCGCGCAGCCGGTCGATCAGCGTCTTCAGATGCGCAAAGCCGCCGAGCTTGCCGAAACGTACCGCGGACTTCTCGAAATCGTAGCAAGTGAAAGCGTAGGCGTCGGCGCTGTCGGGCTTGATGCCGAAGCGGTCGAGAAAGGCGCGGCCCACCAGATGCGGCGGCCGTCCCTGCATTGCCCCGATCCCGAGATTGACGCTCGGCTCACGAAAATAGACCGGCAGCAGCTGCGCATGGGTATCGGTCATGTGCAGGATGCGCGCATTGCCGAAGCGCTCGAGGTCGTAGACGCTCGGCGTGTCAGCGCTGCGCGCCAGTCGCGGGCAGGGCGGGCACCAGCGCAGCCGCGCCTGCGACTTTGAGAAAATCCCGGCGGCGCACGGTCATGTGATGTCTCCGCGCCCTCCGCGAAGGCTCAACGAATTTCCATCGCTTTCCATGCGTCTTTCTCGCTGGTCGCCTGGAAAATCGATGCTTTGGCCAGCGCCTCGGCTTCCTTTGCGGCGGCCAACGCCTGATCGAAGTTGCCGGCGTCGGCGGCCTTTTTCGCAGTGGCCAAGGCGGTCGCGGTCACGGTCCACTGATCGCGCAGCACGCCCGCTTCCTGATTGGCAGCCTCGGCTGCGGCATATGCCGCCTTGAAATCAGCCTCGGAGGCCACAGCCCACGCCGATGACGCACCCGACACCAGCAGCGCCGATGCCAGCGCGAGCGCGAGCGCCGATAGTTTGCTTGCGAGCATGGTCATGGCCGCGCCCCCGGGCCGGAGATCGGCAGTCCGTTGCTGACATAGGACAGATAATATTCGAGATCGCGATACTCTTCGTCCTGTGGATTGAGCGGTACGCCGCGGGTTTGGATGTTGCAGGTGACGAAACGCCGGCTGGTGGTGCCCATGCCGCCCCATTCGGAGCGGTAGATCGGCATGGCGTTGAGGATGCCGAGCGCCGGCGCCAGCACTTCGGCGCGGATTCGCTCACCCGGATTTTGCACGTGGCAGCTTGCGCAGGAGAAGTTGAGCTGGCCGCGGCGGGTATAGAAATATCGCTTGCCGTTCTCGTAGGCCTCGAGCGCGCGCGGATCGTTGGGGATCTTGATGTCGAACGGTTTGCCGCGCGAGGTGAACGCCATATAGGCGGTGAGTGCGGCCATTTCATCCTTCACATAGGAGAACGGCGCCTCGCCATTGGCCTCGCGGCAGCGGTTCAGCGCCAGCTCCAGCGTGACAACCTTGCCTTCCTTCTCGTCGAAATAGGGATAGTCCTGCCGGATGCCGATGCCTTTGTTGGGGAAGCAGTCCGCATAGCTCTTGCCGTTCTTGAACGGCTTCGCAAACATCTCCTTGCCCATGTCCAGCGAGAACTCGTAGGGCGGGAATTCCTCTTTCTCTTCCCACTGCCGGTGCATGTCTTCGTTCAGCGAATAGGGGCCGTTGACGAAATCCTCCAGCTTCAGCTTGGGAAATTTGGTGGTGAAGTATTTCTGGAACGCCTTGGCGTCGGCAACCGGATCGGGGCTGTCGGCGGCCACCGTCGGCCGCGCCGTTCCCAGCACCAGCACAGCGAGCGCGACGGCAAAAACGCCCGAGGCCAAATGGATCGCAGATCGCACGGTCACTTCTCCACCCTCAGCCGTTACAGAATCTTCGCCGTGGTCGTATCGGACGCACCCTTGTTGTCGACCCAGCTGATCTTCAGGTCGTCGCCCTTGTTGCCGCCCTTGAAGCTGAACTTGACATAGGGGTCCTTGGAGACCGCCGTTCCCCAGTCTGCGACGAACACGCTTTTGCCGTTACATTCGAACGTCAGTTGCTGGATAAAATGTGCGGGAATGATGTCGCCCTTGGCGTCCTTGACGAAACCGGAATCCATCGGGTGCTGGATCAGTGCCTGGACTTCGGTGGTGTCGCCGCTCGAAGTGGCGCGCACGCGAATGGTCGATGCCATCAGAATACTCCTTCGCTTGTCATGGGCGCTTGATCGTGCGCGTCAGCCGCCGCAGCCGCCGACGGTGACTTTGACTTCCTTGGTTGCGCTGTAGAGCTTGCCGCCGGCTTCCACGATCGCGGTGACGTTGCTGGTCTTCGCCATCTTGAGGCGATTGGCCACGCTCGGGAGCGTGCCCGCCGGAATGTTGTAGGACGCCGCCAGGGCATTCGGATTGTCGGCGACCAGGATCGAGATCGAGGTCACGTCGGTCAAGGTGGTGGCGACCGAAATCGGGACCACCGCGCCGTTCTCCGCGATCTCGGGCGCGTCGAGCTTGACCTTGTCGGAGGGCTCAGCGGTCTTACCGTACAGCGCCTTGATGGCGTCGGCTTCGCTCTTCTGCCTGAAGGCGTCCTCGGGCCATTTGTCGTTGGCCGCAGCCAGCGCCGGCGCCACGCTGAAGGGGAGGTTGCCTAACCCGATCAGCGCGACCAGAGCCGCACCTTTCAGGATCAGCCGCCGCGTCGCCGGGAATTCACTATCACTAAGGGTCATCTGAAATCTCCTAGGGCGGCGCGCTCGCCGTTCACAACGTCTGCAGGAAATCCACAATCGCGTTGATCTCCTGTTCGGTCAAAATACGGTTTCGTCCGAACGGGGGCATCACGGTCTGCGGGTTGCGCTTGGTTTCATCGGTGAGGATGGCGACGAGCTCGCTGCGTTCCGGATATTTGCTTTTGATATCCTTGAGCTCCGGCCCGATGGTGCCGGGAAGGTCGCCGCCTTTGATGACATGGCAGGTCAGGCAATTGCCCTTGCCACGGTCAAACGCGAGTTTCTGGCCTTCGGCCACAGCGGATTGGGCGTAGGCGGAACCCGTGAATGCGGCGGTTCCGATAGATATTGCCAACACCAGCGCCGGAACCAGGGCGGGCTTCGTCGAAAAGGTGTCGGTCAAAGGCGCTTCCCGCAGGTTTATCTCGGTTACAGGGCATAATTATAGGCAGCCAAAAGCGGAAATGCCAACGGTCGGCGGCTCAAACGATGGTGTTACAAAGGTGATGTCAATGCACTATCGCCGGGTGCATCAGAACGCGGATGGCGCTGGCGGCCGATCAGCCGCCGGATTTGTGGTTCGCGCGGCCGCGATAAACGGCTAACTTAAGCAGGTGGCTTAAAGCTGCTGGCTTGGGGGCCTGCAAAGCCGGAGTGCGTAGTGGCTGAGTATGTAGTGGAGTTTGGTAAGGATGGCCGCCCGGTCGAATCCGATGGCCGCCTCGACGGAGCGGCATTCCATCGTAACCATCAACCGATCTGGGAGGTGCTGCAGCGCTTCCTTGCCGGCCAAGCCGGCAATGTGATGGAGCTCGGCAGCGGCACCGGCCAGCACGTGGTCCACTTCGCCGGCCATACGCCTGACATCACCTGGTGGCCGAGCGACCTCAACGCGCAGCATCTCAAGAGCATCGCGGCTTGGCGGGCCCATTCGGGCCTCGCGAATATCCGTCCGCCGCTGCGGGTCGACCTGTCCGATCCGGCTTGGTGCCCCGCGATGCATGACGGCAGCGGTCCCGGTCCGTTGCTCGCGCTGTTCTGCGCCAATGTGATCCACATCGCGCCGTGGCGCGTCGCCGAGGGTCTGTTCGCAGGGGCAGGGCGCTATCTGGCCGCCAACGGACGGCTCTTTCTCTACGGCCCATTCAAGCGCGACGGCAAGCATACCGCCATCAGCAATGCGGTGTTCGATAGCAGCCTGCGCGAAGAGAACGCCGAATGGGGCGTGCGCGACATCGTCGATGTGCAGAAGCTCGCGGCCAATGCGGGTCTCGCGCTTACCGAAACGGTTGCGATGCCCGCCAACAATCTGATCCTGGTTTTTCAACGGGTCAAAGCAGCCTGAACATTGGCGCATGGCGCGCGCCCGTTTGGGCCGGTTGATTGACTAGACACTGCCATCCATAGTGGCCGGCAACTAATAAGGCCGGCCGCTTCCAGGCCGCGCCAGGGCGGAACGACCGGTCGACAGGACCTTAGTTGAAGGATGGCGGTGGTTGACGAAATAGCGGACGACGTCCGCGTGCGGTCGAACGTGGTCCGGCTGGCGGCGGCACAGGCACTGACCGGCGCCAATTCGGCGGTTATTTTCGCTACCGGTTCGATCGTCGGCGCGACGCTGGCGCCGGATCTCTCGCTCGCGACGGTGCCGCTCTCGATGTACGTGGTCGGGCTTGCCGCCGGAACGTTGCCGACCGGCGCGATCTCGCGCGCCTATGGCCGCCGCGTCGCCTTCATCCTCGGCACCGGCTGCGGCGTGCTGACCGGCCTGCTCGGCGCGTACGCCATTCTGCACGCGTCGTTTCAATTGTTTTGCTGCGCGACCTTTCTCGGCGGCTTGTACGGGGCGGTATCGCAGTCCTATCGTTTCGCGGCCGCCGATGGCGCCAGCGCCGAGTATCGGCCGAAGGCGGTGTCGTGGGTGATGGCCGGCGGCGTTTTCGCCGGCGTGCTCGGCCCGCAGCTCGTGCAATGGACGATGGACATCTGGCCGCCGCATCTGTTCGCCTTCAGCTTCGTGGTGCAGGCGCTGGTGGCCTTGATCGCAATGGCGGTGCTGTCGGGGATCGACGCGCCGCGGCCGGCGCCGTCGGATATGCATGGCGGCCGGCCGCTGTTCGAGATCGTGCGGCAGCCGCGCTTCATTGCCGCGGCGCTGTGCGGCATCATCGCCTATCCCATGATGAACCTGGTGATGACGTCGGCGCCGCTGGCGATGAAGATGTGCGGCCTCACCGTGAGCGATTCCAATTTCGGCATCCAATGGCACATCGTCGCGATGTATGGGCCGAGTTTTTTCACCGGCTCGCTAATCGCGCGCTTCGGCGCGCCGCGCATCGTCGCGGCCGGGCTCTTGCTCGAGGCGGGCGCCGCGGTGGTCGGGCTGTCGGGAATCACGGCGCTGCACTTCTGGGCCACATTGGTGATCCTCGGCGTCGGCTGGAATTTCGGCTTCGTCGGCGCTTCCGCGCTAGTGTTGGAAACGCATCGGCCGCAGGAGCGCAACAAGGTGCAGGCGTTCAACGATTTCCTGGTGTTCGGCATGATGGCGGTCGGATCGTTCTCGTCCGGCCAGTTGCTGGCGAATTACGGCTGGTCGGCCGTCAATATGGTGGTGTTTCCGCCGGTGCTGCTGGGGCTCGCGGTCCTGATGTTCGCCTCATTCGCGAAACGCCGTGCGCGGCTGCAAGCTGTGCCCGAGTTTCCGGACGCGGCTATTTGACCGGTCGGATTCGCCGAAGCGCCCTCGGAGCGTCCGGGAAGTTTGGTGCCGTCTTTGCGCGGCGAAATGACAGTTCGGCGATGAGTCGAAGCACTTCGCGTACGAGCGGATATCTGTTAGTTACTTTCGTCATGCCCGGGCTGCCCAGGCTCGCCCCGGCCATCCACGTCTTGTAGCTTCGGGACGCCATCAAGACGTGGATGGCCGGGAATCAAGCGCGAAGACGCGCTTCGCGCTTCATGACCGGATGACGGATAAGCAACAAAGAGGGAACCGTTGGAGCTTCAAATCGAATTATGCCCTGACGAGACTTCGATCCGTTATGACGGCTGGCGTATCGTCGCGGTCTGCTTCCTGCTCGCGACGTTCGGTTGGAGCTTCGGGTTCTACGGCCAGAGCGTCTATGTCGCGGAGCTGCATCGCCTGCACGGCTGGCCGGCTTCGCTGATCTCGGCCGGCACGACGCTGTTCTATCTGTTCGGCGCATTGCTGGTGGTGTTCATCAGCGAGGCGATCCGGGCCTTCGGTCCGCGCAATTGCCTGTTGGCGGGCGTGGTCACCATGGCGGCGGCGGCCGTCCTGATCGGTCAGGTCACCGAGCTTTGGCAGCTCTATGCCGCCAATGCGCTGCTCGCCTTCGGCTGGGCCGGCACCAGCCTCGGGGTGATCACCAATACGCTGGGGCTGTGGTTCAACCACAAGCGCGGCATGGCGATCAGCCTGGCACTCAACGGCGCGAGCTTCGGCGGCATCATTGGCGTGCCGCTATTGGTCGCTGCGATCGGGGCGTTCGGATTTCCCAAAGCCCTGCTGTCGGCGGCGATCGTGATGCTGGTGCTGATGGTCCCGGTGATCCTGATGTTTGTCGGCCGGCCGCCGGGCCAGGGCGACGTCAGCTCCGCGGCCGCCGCAGCGCCGTCCGCGTCGCGAATCCGCGCGCAGGCGTTTCGTGATGTCGCGTTCCTGACGGTGTCGATAGCGTTCGCGCTGGTGCTGTTTGCGCAGGTCGGCTTCATCGTTCACCTGATCGCCTTCCTCGATCCGGTGATCGGCCGCGAACATGCGGCGATGGCGGTCGCCTTGCTGACGGCGATGGCGGTGGTCGGGCGGGTGCTGTTCTCGACCGTGATCGACCGGCTCAACCAGCGGCTGGCCTCGGCGATCTCGTTTGCGAGCCAGGCGGTGGCGCTCGCGATCATCATCAATTCACGCGACCACCTGGTGCTGATGGCGGCCTGCGCGCTGTTCGGGTTTTCGGTCGGAAATCTGATCACGCTGCCGGCCCTGATCGTGCAGCGCGAGTTCGACCCGCGCTCGTTCGGCGTACTGATCAGCCTGATCACGGCGATCAACCAAGTCACCTATGCGTTCGGCCCCGGCGTGGTCGGCCTGTTGCACGATATGTCCGGAGGCTATGCGCTGCCGTTTTACGCCTGTATCGGCCTCGAGCTCATCGCCGCGATGCTGATCATGGTGCGGGGAAGAGCTAAAAACTCGTCCAATTAGATCCGTCATTACGAGCGCAAGCGAAGCAATCCAGGACAACAAGCAAGAACTGGATTGCTTCGTCGCAAGAGCTCCTCGCAATGACGAAAATAACTACCCCTCGCGCTGCCGCAGCAGATCCTCGAGGTCGAGCCGCCGCGTGAACATCGCAAGCGATCCGTCGGCTGCGCGCGGCCATTGCTCCTTGGGCCGGTCATAATAGAGTTCGACGCCGTTCTGGTCGGGATCGCGCAGGTAAAGCGCCTCGCTGACGCCGTGATCGCTGGCGCCATCGAGTTCAATGCCGGCGCTGATCACGCGGTGCAGGGCGTCCGCCAGCGCCGGCCGCGTCGGATAGAGGATCGCGGTGTGGAACAACCCGGTCGTTCCCGGCGGCGGCGGACTTCCGCCTTTGCTCTCCCAGGTGTTCAGCGCGATATGGTGATGATAGCCGCCGGCCGAGATGAATGCCGCGCCTGAACTCATGCGCTGCATCACCTCGAACCCGAGCACGCCGCAATAGAATCCGAGCGCGCGATCGAGATCGGCCACCTTGAGGTGAACATGTCCGATGCGTGTTCCCGCGATGATGGGTGGATTGTCGGGCATGTTCTCTCCCTTTGCCGTGAGCGCCTGCGCTGCGATCTATGCAGCGCGCCCGCATCACGCAAGCTCTGAAACCTCTCCGTCGGGCAATCCGAATTCGAAGGTGTTCAGCGTCATCGAAACCATGGTGTAGTAGCCGCACAGCCCGATGATTTCCACGACGCCGCGCTCGCCGACCAGCTTGATCGCTTCGTCGTACAGGGATTTGGAAACGCCGCGGCCTTCGTGCAGCGATTTGGCGACATCGTAGACCAGCTTGGCCTTGGGATCGTCGAATTGCGGCGTGCGGCGGTCGCGGATGTCGTCGATGATCTTGGGATCGAGGCCGCCCTTCAGCGCCAGCCGCTTGTGCGCGAACCATTCGTAATGCGAGGTGAAATGCCGCGCGGTGACCAGGATCGCGATTTCTGACAGCTTAGCCGGAAATACCGTATCGAAGCGCAAGAAGCCGCCGAGGCGGGTGGCGTGCCGCGCCATTTCGGGGCTGTTGAGCCAGGCCATCATCGGTGCGGGCGGCGCGCCGCGCTTGCCGGCGATCAATTCTTCGTAGGTCTGTTTCTGGTCCGCATTCATTTCGCCAGGCGAAAGCAGCTTCAGGCGCATGTTGGTTTCCTCTTGTTTCTTGGTCGTGACGGCCCACGCCGATTATACCGGATAGCATGATATGACCACATCCGCGACCGCATGGGGCACGCGAGATTTCAAGGCAGAGATGTATTGAAATCCGCAAGGTGACGGCTAAGCTTCATCGACCAACGCGATCTCATTTGGAAACCGCGCTATGCCTGACACTGATCACTTCCGTCGCGAAACCCGCGACTGGCTGGAGGCCAATTGTCCGCCCGAGATGCGGCGTCCGATGACGTCGGACGAAGATACGTTCTGGGGTGGCCGCAATACCAAATTTTCGTCCGAGCCGCAGCGGATCTGGTTCGAACGGATGCGCGACAAGGGCTGGACCGTTCCGCACTGGCCGAAGCAATATGGCGGCGGCGGGCTTGACGGCGAGGAAGCCAAGATCGTGCGCCAGGAAATGGCCGCGATCGGCGCGCGCCAGCCGCTGACGTCGTTCGGCATTTCCATGCTCGGGCCGGCGCTTTTGAAATACGGCACCGAAGCGCAGAAGCAGGAACATCTGCCGAAGATCACGGCCGGCCTGATCCGCTGGTGCCAGGGCTATTCCGAGCCGAACGCCGGATCCGACCTCGCCTCGCTGCAGACCCGCGCCGAGAGCGACGGCGATGATTTCATCATCAACGGCCAGAAGATCTGGACGTCATATGCGAATTTCGCCGACTGGATTTTCTGCCTGGTGCGGACCGATGCCAGCGCCAAGAAACATGACGGCATCAGCTTCATCCTGTTCGACATGACGTCGAAGGGGGTGTCGACCAAGCCGATCCTGCTGATCTCCGGACGCTCGCCGTTCTGCGAGACTTTTTTCGACAATGTGCGCGTGCCGAAGTCGCATGTGGTCGGGACCGTCAACCGCGGCTGGGATGTCGCCAAATATCTGCTGCAGCATGAGCGCGCGATGATCTCGGGCATGGGCGAGCGCGGCGTCGGCCGGCCGCTCGGACAGGTCGCCGCCGACACAGTCGGTAGCGACGCGCAGGGCCGGCTGGCGGATCCGATGCTGCGCGGACAGATCGCGACCTTCGAGGTCGACGAGGCGGCGCTGGCCGCGGCGGCCGAACGCGCGGTCGATCTCGCCAAGGCCGGGCAGGCCCATCCGGCGTTTTCCTCGGCGATGAAATATTACGGCACCGAGCTGAACAAGCGCCGCTACGAGATACTGATGTCCGCCGGCGGCATCGACGCGCTGGAGTGGGAGAGCGAGCGCTCGAAAGGCGGCGCGCGGCCCCGCGCCTGGCTGCGCACCAAGGCCAACTCGATCGAAGGCGGCACCTCGGAGGTGATGCTCGGCATCGTGGCGAAACGGATTCTCGATCTGCCGGGGAGTTGAAAAGACACTGCAGTCATTCCGGGGCACGCGTAGCGTGAACTACGATGTGCAATTGCCTCGAGAATCTCGCTCAGGACATCTCTGGATTCCGGGTTCGCGTCTTCGACGCGCCCCGGAATGACGACAAGAGTTCTTACCCAACACCTCTGAATCGGAACCATCCATGGCCCTTGTCCTCACCGAAGAACAATCACTGCTGCGCGACAGCGCGCGCGGCCTGATCAGCGACACGGCGCCGGTGTCGCACCTGCGCCAGCTTCGCGATAGCAAGGACGCCATCGGGTTTTCCCGCGACCTGTGGCGGACCTTCGCCGAGATGGGATTTTCCGGACTGCTGGTGCCGGAAGCGTTCGGCGGCAGTGGCCTCGGCTGCGTCGAAGCCGGCATCGTGACGGAGGAAATCGGCCGCACCCTGATGCCGTCGCCGTTTCTTTCGACCGCGGTGCTGGCAGCGTCGGCGCTGTCGCGCGGCGGCAGTGAGGCGCAAAAAGCCGAGCATCTGCCGAGGATATCGGATGGTTCGCTGCTGGCCGCGCTCGCCATCGACGAGGGCGCCAAGCATCGCCCGCTACACACGGAGATGGCGGCGGTGCGCGCCGGCAACGGCTTCCGGCTCGCCGGCGACAAGGCCTTCGTGGTCGACGGCCATGCCGCCGACCTCCTGATCGTGGCGGCGCGCACTGCGGGTGCCGCGGGCGAGCGCGACGGGCTGACGCTGTTCCTGGTGGATCCGAAAGCGAAGGGCATCGCGATCGAGCGCACCGCGATGGTCGATTCACATAATGCGGCGCGGATCGTGTTCGACAACGCCGAGGTCACGGCCGACAACGTGCTCGGCGAGGTCGATCAGGGTTATCCGCTGCTGGAAGGCGTGCTCAACATCGGCCGCGGCGCGGTGGCTTCGGAAATGGTGGGCCTGAGCGAGGAAGTGTTCGGCCGCACCGTCGGCTATCTGAAGGAGCGCAAGCAGTTCGGCAAGCTGATCGGTGAATTCCAGGCGCTGCAGCACCGTGCCGCGCAGCTTTACATCGAGATCGAGATCACCCGCGCCGCGGTGCTGAAAGCATTGCAGGCGCTCGACGCAAATTTCGAGAACGCCGCAGCTTCGGTCGCGGTCGCGAAGGCGCGTGCGGGCTCGACCGCGACGCTGGCGGTCCAGGAAGGCGTGCAGATGCATGGCGGCATGGGCATGACCGACCAGTTCGACATCGGCTTCTTCATGAAGCGCGCGCGGGTCTGCCAGGAACTGTTCGGCGACAGCAATTTTCACGCCGACCAGTTGGCGAGGATGAGGAGTTATTGAGGGTTGGTCGAAGCGTTCCGGGGCGCAAGAACGTCGGTCCCAGGCTGACGGGCGATCCAGGTGATTCGCAGGCGCTCGGTGTGACTACGTGTGGGTTGCCTCGGACAAGCCGGGCGATGATTCGGGTCAATGAAGACACGTTCGGACCAGCCCGGAATGAGCGCGTACGAATTCAGCCTACCTGATCGGCGGCGCGTACTGGATGCCGCCGGCGCTCCAGAGCTGGTTCAGCCCGCGGGGGATGCCGAGTTTCGATCCGCTGCCGACGTTACGCTCGTAGATTTCGCCGTAGTTGCCGACATGACGTATGATGCGGGCGGCCCAATCCTTGGTCAGGCCGAGTTCTTCGCCGTAGTTGCCTTCGGTCCCGACCAGCCGCATCACATCGGGTTTCTTGGATTTCAGCGCCTCGTCGATGTTCTTGGAGGTGATGCCGAGCTCTTCGGCGTTGATCATCGCATACAGCGTCCACTTCACGATCAGCATCCAGTCGTCGTCACGCTCGCGCACGACGGGTGCCAGCGGCTCCTTTGAAATGATGTCGGGCAGGATGACGTGGTCATCCGGTTTGCCGAGCGTCAGCCGCAGCGCGTAAAGCTGGGAGGCATCGGCGGTGATGACGTCGCATTTGCCGGAATCATAGGCTTTGACGACGTCGTCCAGCTTCCCGAACTTCATCTCCTGGTATTTCATGTTGTTGGTGCGGAAGTAGTCCGCGAGATTGAGCTTGGTCGTTGTGTTGTCCTGCACGCAGACCTTGCTGCCATCGAGCCCCAGCGCGGAATCGATATTTCGCGCCCGCGGCAGCATGAAGCCTTCGCCGTCATAATACGCCACGGCCGGGAAATAGAGATCGTAGGAGGTCTCGCGCGACATGCTCCAGGTCGAGTTGCGCGAGAGAATATCCACCTTGCGGTTCTGCAATTCCCTGAAGCGTTCGTTGGCGTCGAGCGCAACGAATTTGGTCTTGCTCGGATCGTCAAAGATCGCCGCCGCGACCGCACGGCAGAAATCGACGTCGAAGCCGGTCCAGTTGCCCTTGTCATCGGGAACCGAGAAACCGGGCAGGCCGGTATTGACGCCGCACAACACCTCGCCCCGGCGGATCGTCCGCTTCAGCGTCCGCGTGTCGTACCGTTCATAGGTGACGGCGGCCGCTGCGATCGCAAACGCGATCACGAGCCCGATCACAAGCCCGCCTCGAAATGTTCGCATGATTTAGCTCTCGCAAATGAAAGGGGGGAATTGGTCTGATATGAAAATGGTGTGTCGCGGCTACAGCTCAGGTTTCTGGCGCACGATCACCTTGGTGCCGACCGGGACCCGTTCGTACAGGTCGGCCACGTCGGCATTGACCAGCCGGAAGCAGCCGGACGACACGGCGGTGCCGATGGTGTCGGGCCGGTTGGTGCCGTGAATGCGGTAGACGGTGGTGCCGAGATACATCGCGCGGGCGCCGAGCGGGTTGCCCGGCCCGCCGGCCATGAAACGCGGCAGATAAGGCTGGCGCGCGATCATCTCCGGCGGCGGCGTCCAGTCCGGCCATTCCGCCTTGCGGGTGATGTTCAACAGTCCCTGCCACTGAAATCCGTCGCGGCCGACACCGATGCCGTAGCGCAGGGCGCGCCCGTTGCCCTGGACCAGATAAAGATGTCGTTCGGCCGTTGCGATGATGATGGTGCCCGGCGGCTCGGTGGTGCGGTAGAGCACCATCTGCTTGCGGTATTCCGGCTCCAGCTGCACGGAATCGTCGGCCAGACGTCCGGGCTCGTCACCGACATCGGGTTGCTGGGCAAAACTCTGCGAGGCCGAAAGCGTCAGACCGGCAGCGGCAATCGCCATCCAGATCAGGTGCCGAAACTTGGACATGCAAAGCTCTCCCCTTGGCGCCGCAGCTATGTAGCATCGTTTGCCGGTTCGCCAAAACTATCAATAGCCACCGAGCGCGTGGTGGCAAGCCGTCCGGGGCGAGCGGCGCCATGCGATGGTTTCCTGCTCACGGCCCGAACAAACACGATACAAAATGCATGACGGTTTTCGGAAAAGATCATGTCCAAATAACAACTTAAAGCAGTATGATTTGAGGAAGGTCATTATCCTCCGATCGTCAAGGAAAGCGCCTCAAAAGACCGATTCCGGGAGTTGCGACATCGGCATCAGGACGCCGCAATCGGCCAACCCAGCGCATTCGCATTCCCAGTGCACGCCCGCGACCTCTGAATGCTTTGCGATGCAGTCTGTCGCTTGAACTCGTGGCCGTTTGAGATGCAAGGCCGTGAAAGATCAGCCCGATCAGGATCACGATGGCGAGCGACTGGATTGTCGGCATCCGCGCGACGCAGCCCAGCGGAAACATGGGCATCGTTCCACCGCCGCCGAACGCAGTCATATTCTGTTGCCACCCCATACTGGCGCGCTGCCATTCATGACGCCATCGCCAACGGCTTTCTTGGAGAGATAAGGAAAGCGGCATCGGCCGTCTCAGCTCGAAGTCGTTGCGCAGGCGCACAGCGGGGTGGCAATCCCGGCGCGCAGGGCGAGAGCGAGCATCAACATCAGGCAACATCCATCTGACGATCCCCGACCGGCCATGCGGTTACCGGACAGGCGAGTTCTTCTGATCCTTCGGAACGTCAGGGCGGACTGTTACGGCGATCGTCTCACGTGTCCGTGAGACGCGGGCGCTGACCGGCTTCAAGGCGTTTGCGGGAAAGCCTTGTAAAAAAATGACCCGGACGGGATTTCCGTCCGGGTCGAGGTCACTTGGAGATGATTCGGAGATTACTCGGACGCTTACTTGCAAACTGAAATTGAAAATCAACTTGGAACTAAATTTAAAAACTTACTTGGACTTACTCGGGAGGTCAGACGCTCTTGGAGACTCGTAGATCTTGGTAGTAGGCCTTGGTAGTAGGCCTTGGAGAGGCTGAGTAGGTCTTGCAGGTTAGAGACGCTTGCAGGCTAGTGGCTCTCGGGAGGTAGAAACGTTGGTCCTTCATGCGGCCGTGTGATCGACATCACGCGGCAAGGCTGTCGACACCGGCGCCCTTGAGCAGTTCGGCGAGCTGCTTGCGGGCATAGAACATCCGCGTCTTCACCGTGCTCTGCGGAATGCCGATGATTTCGCCGGCCTCTTCGACCGACTTCTCATGATAGTAGACGAGGTTGATGATCTCGCGGTGGGCCGGCGACAGTTTGGCAACGCAGGCGCGCAGGATGGCGCTGGTGCTGCTGCGGTCCAATGAGGTCTCGGGCGTATCGGCCTGGTCGGCGATTTCGAGCACGTCGTCCTGGTCGATGTCCTCATGCTTGCGCTGGCGCAACGCCGTCAGCGCTTTGAAGCGGGCGATCGACAGCAGCCAAGTGGAGACCTGGGAACGGCCTTCGAACTGGCTGGCGGTGCGCCACACGTCGAGGAAAACCTGGCTGGCGAGATCTTCCGCCATCGTGGTGTCGCGCACGATGCGCAGGATGAAACGATAGATCCGGACGTTATGACGGCAATAAAGGATATGCATGGCGGTCCGGCCGCCAGCAGCAATGCCTTCCAGCAGCATTTCATCGGAGGTGGCTTGCGCTGCGATGATGGCTTGGCGGGCGGCGGCGTTGATGGCGACGACGTTCTGCATGACGGGCTCCCCTGCTCACCTTGGCGGTGGTTCCTTGAGGGGATTGATAGTCAGCCAACGTTTCGGGATGTCTGCGCGAAAGCCGGAAAATGGTTTCGTTGGTAGGAGAATTGTTTCGTTGACGCGAACGTGATGAAACAATGCGGCGAAAAAAGTCAGTAATTTCAACGATCGTGTGGTAACGCGCTGGCCGTCAGGACGGACCCGACGAAATGTCCGCGCAACACCACGGGGCCTGATCCGTCGATTCAGGCCCTCTCGCCGGCCGGAGAGAACAGATATCCCCCGCCCCGGATGGTGCGGATCACCGCGGGCTTGGTCGGGTCAGGCTCGATTTTGCGGCGTATTCGCATGATCCGCAGGTCGACGGCCCGATCGAAGGCCTCGCTGTCGCGGGCATTGGCCAATTCCAGCAGCCGCTCGCGCGATAGCACCCGCTTCGGGTTGGCCGCGAAGACCTTGAGAAGGCCGAATTCCGAAGCGGTCAACGGATGCTCATTGCCTTCATCGTCGCGCAGCGCCTGCGCCGCAAGGTCGAGCCATTTCGTACCAAACCGGACCAATTGGTCTTTTGCGGTTTTAGCGGCCCCGGCGGTTTCCGGCGCCGTCACTTTGGCCGGTCCGCTGCGTCGCAACACCGAACGGATGCGCGCCATCAGCTCACGCAGCTCGCAGGGCTTTGCGATGTAGTCGTCCGCCCCGAGTTCCAGCCCGACCACGCGGTCGATCGGACTGGCCGTTGCGGTCAGCATGATGACGGGGACGTTGGCGCGGCTTTTCAGGTCGCGGATGATGGAAAGCCCGTCTTCCTCCGGCATATTCAGATCGAGCACCACGAGATCGGCCGCGTTGACCTCGATCGCGCTCCGCAGGCTTTTGCCGCCGTCGCACAAGGTCACCAGAAAGCCGTGCATCTTGAGGTACTCGCCGACCATCTCGCGGGCCGGCGCTTCGTCATCGACGATGATGATATGTTGCCCCTGGGTCATGTCATGCCATTTCGCTCGCGGGTAGCATTACGGTGAAGGTCGATCCCTGTCCGGGACCGGGGCTCGCCGCGGTGACTTGGCCGCCATGCATGTCGATGATGCGCTTGACGATCGACAGCCCGAGGCCGGTCGAGCTTTCGCCCGCGGTAGGCTTGGCGGAAAGCCGCTGGAAGCGGCCGAATAAGCGTCCGAGGTCTTCAGGCGACAGGCCGGCGCCTTCATCGGCGATACGGATGATGGTCTTGTCCTGTTCACGACTGACCAGCACGTTGATCTCGCCGCCGATCGGGCTGTATTTGATGGCGTTGCTGACGAGGTTGTCGATGGCCTCCCGCATCCGGTCGGCGTCGCACATCGTGACAAAGGTCGGCGGCGCGGACACCTTGATGGTCTGCTGCTTGTTGGTGGCGGACGGCTGGTTGGCGTCGGTGACTTCGCTGACCAATGCTGCGACATCGACCGGCTCGCGGCGTATCGTGATGTCGAAGGCATCGGCCATCGCGTCCGAGATCAGATGGTCGACCATCGAGGTCAGCCGCCGGGTGGCATCGCGGATGTGTTCGACCTGGGCGGTGATGCTCTCCTTGGATGAGCCGGCGCCGATGAGTTCGGTCAGCATTTCGGTGCGGCCGAGGATGACCCCGAGCGGATTCTTCAGATCGTGGGCGACGGTGCCGAGGATTTCATTCTTGAAACCATTGGCGCGCTGCAACCGCAGCCATTGCGCCGACAGCCTGTGATTGGCCTGCATCAGCGCGCGGGTGCGCTGCGCAACGCGGTCCTCGAGCTGCGTATTGGCCTCATGCAGCTGCTGGTAAAGGATGACGTTGTCGAACGCGATCGAAAGCCGGCTGCCGAAAATCTCGACCAGCGATCGGTCGGTTTCGGAGAGTTGGCGTTCGGCCTGCAGCAGCACGACGACCTCGCGCCCGCTGCCGGTGCAGATATAGAGGACGGAGCGCTGGTCGGCGAATTCGTTCTTGCGCCGCCTGAAGGCGGCTTCCACCATTGAGCGGAGGTCGGCATCGAGCGACCTGGACCCGGCAGTGCCGATGAAGCGGCTATAGCATCCCGAACCGGCCAGCACGGAAAAATCGTCGCCGATCATGCCGCCGTCGCGCAGCACCAGGATGCCGGCGCAATCGACGTTCAAGAGCGAGGCGATTTGCGTCAACACGCCCTCGGCCAGACGCTGCATCGATTTGAAGTCGTACAAGGTCGACGCGGCGTCGATAATGATTTCAAGCCCACGCCGGGTTTGAACCATGCGCTCGAGCTGCTGGTAGCTGCGCAGCGCCGCGGTCAGCGAGGTGAACAGCTTGTCCGCGGTCAGCTCGGTCTTCGCCTTGTAGTCGTTGATATCGTACTGGACGATCACGCGGCGCTCGGGCGCCTGCCCGGGCTGGCCGGTCCGCAGGATGATACGAACGGTTTCGTTCTTGATGACGTTGCGGATGTATTCGACCAGATCGAGGCCTGCGGCGTCGGTCTCCATGATCACGTCGAGCAAGACGGCGGCGATATCGGGATGCTGGCGCATCAGGACGCGGCCCTCGGCGGCGGAGTAGGCCGAGAGGATTTCGAGCGTCTGTCCGTTGAGATTGTAGTCGCTCAGCGCGAACCGCGTGCCCTCATGCACGGCGTGATCGTCGTCGATCACCGCTATTTTCCATCTGCGTGCGGACGATGCCTCCGGAACGGATCCGGAATCGTCGATCAGGTGGAGGACATCGTCCTGTTCGGCCATTGCGAGATTCCGTCCCTTGGTGTGTTTGCTGTTGCGAAGCCGCCTTTGGCGATTTTTGGCATAATAATGCGAAATGTGGTGCCTTGTCCCAGCCTTGAATCCAGCATCATGCGCCCACCGAGCTGCTGGGTAACCAAATTATAGACAATATGCAGGCCTAAGCCGGTGCCGCCCTCGCTGCGCCGGGTGGTAAAAAACGGATCGAAGGCCTGCCGCTGCACGTCAGGCGTCATTCCCGCCCCATTGTCGGCAAAAATGATCTCGACGTCGTCCTGGCCGCGGGGCCTCGCCGAAATGGAGATGGTGCCGGAGCGCCCATCGGCAAACGCATGGTTTACGGCGTTAAGGAACAGGTTGGTTAAAATTTGTCCGTAAGACCCCGGATACCCGTTGATCACGAGGCCGTCCGGAACATCGACCGACAGCGCGATGGTCGCCTTTTTCAGGACCGGCCGCAGGCTGGTGATAATTTGGTCGGTCGCCTCGCGGAGCATGAATTGCCGCCGCTCCACGTGCGAGCGGTCTACCGCGACCTGCTTGAAAGACTGGATCAGTTCGGCGGCGCGGTGCAGGTTCGCCACCAGCTGCTGGGTGGCGTCACGCGAATTGCGGACGAAGTCCTCGAGTTGCGACCGGCGTAACTGCGTCTCGGACTTCAAGTCGGCCTCGAACGTTTCGGTGCGGCGGGCCAGGGTAGAGGCCACGGTCAGGCTGATGCCTATCGGGTTGTTCACCTCATGGGCGACGCCTGCGACCAGGCCGCCGAGAGCCGCCAGCCGTTCGGCGTCGATCAGGTCCTGCTGGGCGGCGCGCAGCTCGAGCAGGGCTCCCTCGGCCTTTTCCTTCGAGTTGCGCAGTTCATCCTCGGTCTCGCGCTTGGCGATGGCGTTTTCGCGAAATACCTCGACTGCGCGTGCCATCGCGCCGACTTCGTCCCGGGCGTCTGTGCCCTGGACCTGCCGGCTGTAATTGCCGGAGGTGATCGCCTGCATCGCCGCCATGATCTGCTGCAAGGGCAGCCGGATGCTCAGCGCGATCACGACACCCGCGGTGAGGATGATGCCGAGAAAGATCACCGAAATGGACAACACCTTGCGGGATATGTTGGCCAGCGTCCGGTCGAAGGTTTCCTGTGCTTTCTGTTCGCGCTGGCGCATCTTGACCGACAGTTCGTCGATGGCGCCGATGGTCTCGGCCTGGCTGGCGTCGATGCTGTTGCGCAACAGCTCGGTTCGGTTCGCAAGCTGCTCCGACAATTTCGTAAGCCCTTGCCGCAGCGCCACGGTGCGCTCGTTCAACCGCTGCACAGCCATGCGCTGCAGGTCATTGTCGGCGAGTTCGGACATCACCGGGATCGATTTCTCGATGGCGGCGATGTTGCGGCGGGCTTCCTCGGCGGATTCCGCCGACAGCGACAAATAATAGGCGTTGGCTGCAACCAAGATGCCGGTGAACGCCTCGCGGGATTTGCCAAGCGGCGGCCAGATCGGCGCATCGTGGTGGCCGGTCGCACCTTCGACGATCGAGTAAAGCGCGGCCATGTCCCTGGCCGGCGCCAATACCTGTTCTTCATAGGTATTTGTGATGGTCGCCTGAACGGCGCGCAGCTCGCCGAAGCCGTTGAGGAAACGCTCGGTGACGCGCTCGAGCTCCTCGACCGAACCCGACAGTATCGGATCGGTCGAGGCGCGCGTCGTCAGCGTGCCGAGCACCGCTTCGCGCAACAGCAATATCTCCGCGAAGAACTCCGGGCTGGGCTGGTTGATGTAGCGATGGATCAGGTTCTGCAGCCGGCTGGTCTCGCTCTCCAGCAAGGCCAGGATCTTGTCGGACTCCCGCACCTGGCGGACGTCGTCCCAGGCCGAACCGAGCACCTGGACGCCGTTCCATATCATGGCCGCCAGCACAAGGACGACGGCCGAATTCAGCGCGGCGATCGATAGGATGCGCCAGCGGATTGGGACGGCGCGGACCAGCCCGACGATGCGGGAACGGGTGCGCGCGGCGAGGCTCGCCGGCCGTTCCTTAGCTCCATCCTGCTGGGCCATTCCCAAGACCAACTCACTCCACATGGTGGATTCGCCCGATCATACCCGGCATCGCAGCATCATGCCGCCTCGCCGCCTTGGGTTGTAGAAATTTTTCTTTGCTGGGGCTTCGGGGAACATTAACGGCGCTTGGGAGCGCAGGATGGATTTGGCCGGGCGCGTCGTCGCCGGCAACGCAATGCCAACCGCTGGTTGTGATCGGGCGCCAATTGTCTTTTGCGCAGCTGGCTGCCTTGATCATCATGTCCGACGTCAGATGGTTACACACCACGCCGCAGGCTTTCATTCCGGCGATGGCGTGAATCGGCACGGTATGGTTGCAGATTGATTGCGCCCCCCGGAATCATAAAACGCCGTCCTGAAGGTCGGGTGACCTTGCACTGGGCGTCAGCGGCGCGACGATGTGTCTCGAGGCTGTCCCATCGACAACGTTTAACGCGACCCGCGAAAGATCACGCGGTCGTCTCCAGGCAGCTTCGACCCCTTATGATGGAGTCGGCCGCTGGCAAAAAAGGTTCAAATCGATTTGGAACGGGCTGGCCGGCTGCGATTATCCTGTGGAGGCACCACACCTAAATGGTGCGCCGCAAGCGACTTTTTGGCAGATTGAAGCTCTAGGCCCACGGTTTTATGGGGGGCCGGGGCGCCGTGCAAAATCATGCTTTTCGGGTGCGGCCGATTTGAATGGTTTTATTGTGAAGTCAATTTTGAGGTTTCTGCAGTTCGCTGCAATCGCAGCCTTGATCTGCCTTGCATCGCCGGCCCAAGCGCTTACCGACATCGTGTGGTGGCACGCCATGTCGGGCGAACTCGGGCGGCGACTGGAGCGGCTCGCGGCTGATTTCAACGCATCGCAGTCCGATTACCGGATCGTCCCGAGCTACAAGGGGAACTACACCGAAACGGTGACCGCGGCGATCTTCGCATTTCGCTCGCGGAGCCAGCCCGCCATCGTTCAGGTTAATGAAATCGCGACCGCAACCATGATGGCGGCGAAAGGGGCGATTTATCCCGTCTTCGAATTGATGCGCGACCAGTCCGAGGAATTTTCGCCGGCCGATTATCTTCCGGCCGTGAGCGGCTACTACGCCGACGCCGACGGCAACATGCTGTCGTTCCCGTTCAACAGCTCGACGCCGATCCTCTATTATAACAAGGACCGGTTCAGAGCCACAGGCCTCGACCCCGAAACGCCGCCGAAGACCTGGCCTGAGCTAGGTGTCGCGGCGAAGCGGCTGCGCGCGTCGGGGGCCGTGTGCGGGTTCACCACATCCTGGCCCTCCTGGATCAATGTCGAGAATTTTTCCGCATTCCACAATCTGCCGATCTCGACCAAGGGCAATGGCTTCGGCGGCCTCGACGCCGAGCTTACTTTCAACAATCCGGTGATGGTGCGCCACGTCGCCCAGCTCGCGCAGTGGCAGGTCGGCAAGGTCTTCGATTATAGCGGGCGGGCGACCTCGGCGGAGCCGCGCTTCCAAAACGGCGAATGCGCGATCTTCATCGGCTCATCGGCGACGCGCGCCGATATCAAGGCCAACTCGAAATTCGAGGTTGGCTACGGCATGCTGCCCTATTGGCCCGATGTGCCCGGCGCGCCGCAAAACACCAGCATCGGCGGCGCGACTCTGTGGGTGCTGCGGGAACGCTCGCCCGACGAATATCGTGGCATCGCCAGGTTCTTCGCATATCTCTCGAAGCCGGAAGTCCAGGCCGGCTGGCATCAGAACACGGGCTACTTGCCGGTGACCCGGGCGGCGTTCGATCGGAGCCGTGCGCAAGGTTTCTACGATCGCAATCCCGGCACGGCGATCTCAATCGAGCAGATCACGCTGAAGCCGCCGACCGAAAACTCCAAAGGGGTTCGGCTCGGATCGTTCGTGCTGATCCGCGACGTCATCGACGATGAGCTGGAGCAGGCCTTCAGCGGCAAGAAATCGGCGCAGGCGGCGCTGGATTCCGCCGTCGAGCGCGGCAACCGCTTGCTGCGCCAGTTCGAGCGCGCCAATCCTTAGAGCATGATCCGGAAAAGTGGAAACCGGTTTTCCCTCGCGACAAACGCGAAGCGTTTGCGCGGAGATCATGCTCAAACAAAGAGATAAGATCGTGATCCGATTCCGTCTAATCGGATCATGATCTAGGACAGACCCGCGCAGCCGTTTTCGCAACAACCGATCGCCCGTCATGCATTCACTACCGAACCTGCCGGACATCGCGGCCTTTCATGCCTGGCGCCGCGATCCTTCGCACTGGTTGCCGGCGGCCCTCGATATCGCGCGCGAGCGGGGATTGCCGCACGCCGAGGCGCGGCCGTTTTTGACCGGCACCAATCTGGTGGTCGCACTCGATGAAAGGCTGGTGCTGAAGATCTTCTCGCCGATGCTGCGCGGCCAGTTCATCTCGGAGCGGGCCTCGCTGGCGCAGCTGCGCGGGCGCGTCAGCGTCGCCGTGCCGGAGATCGTGCTGGAAGGCGAGCGCGACCAATGGCCGTATCTGGTGATCACGCGCCTGCATGGCGTGCTCGGCGCCGAGGCCTGGCCGGCATTGCCGGAGGATCAGAAGCTGCGGGTGCTCGCCCAGATCGGCGCCACCATCGCCGAGGTGCAGCGCGTCCCCTTGGGCGATCTCGCTGGCATCGAACCGCGCTGGGATCAATTCATGCGCGGGCAGATCGCAGGCTGCCGCGCCCGGCATACCCGGCTCGGCTTGCCGGAAAAATATCTGCGCGGGCTCGACGATTGGCTCATCGACGCCGCCGCGCTGATTCCGATGCACGCGCCGCCGGTGATCCTGACCGGCGAATACATTCCGGAGAACTTCCTGCTGAGCGAGGGCGCTGCCGGCTGGCGGCTGTCGGGACTGATCGATTTCGGCGACGTTCTGACCGGCTGGGGCGAATACGACCTGCTCGGCCCAAGCGCCTTCATGACGGCGGGAATGCCCAAGCGCGTTCGAAGCCTGTTCGAGGGCTACGGATATCCGGGCGCGGATGTCTGCCCCGTGCTGCAACGCCGGCTGTTGGCGCTGCTGCTGCTGCATCGCGCCAGCGATCCGGTTCGGCACATCGCCATTGAAGGCTGGCAGGACAAAACCAATAGCCTGTCCGAACTGGCGCAATTGCTCTGGCCGATCTGACGCGGTCAAAGCCATCAAAGCGTGATCACGCCGCGATCAAACGTGAACGCCACACATCAAGCTGTCACAAAACGGCAATCGTACCATTGATACGACGACCTCAGCTCGATGACGCCGAGGTAGCCTGCACATCGCTTGATCTCGATCAGGCATGTTGCGGTCCTGCCGAAAACACCGATCCCAGCGTCAATCATCGAGCAGCCGGCGAGATCGGGCTTCCGCTCGCTTCAATATGTCGTTCGGGAATTGAGGGCTAGCGGGTGATCGTTCGAGTGTTTCTGTCGGCTGCAGCCGGCCTTGCCATGGCGCTGGCGCTTCAGCACGCGTTTGCCTTCCCGATCGAGGGCGTGCAGACGGCGCTTCCCGTCGGAACCGAGCTGGACGATGATGCGCTCGAGCAGCCTCGAGAGGAGTTCCATTCCGAAGCCATCGAAGGTCAGAAATCATACCTGGTGAAGCTTGGAAACATGGCGTTCAATACGCCGGCACTCCTCGGTGGCAGAGCGCTCAAGGGCGGTATCAGTTGCGGCTCATGCCACGTCAACGGTGCTTCGAATGCCAAGCTGTTCGTTCCGGGATTGTCGATCCGGCCGGGCAGTTTCGACACCACGAGCAGTATGTTCAACCCGAAGGCCGAAAACTTCGTTCTCGATCCGGTGCGGATACCGAGCTTGCGTGGCGCGCGTTTTCTCGCGCCCTACGGCAATGACGGGCGAACGGCATCGCTGCGCGATTTTGTTCGTACGGTGATTGTGGATGAATTCGCCGGTCCGGATCCCGCGCCTGCGGTGCTCGATGCGCTGGTCGCCTATATCCTGGATATCGATTTTCTGCCCAACCCGCGGCTCAGTCTGGGCGGCAAATTGGCGGCTGACGCCAGCGAGGCCGAGCGGCGCGGCGAGGCTCTGTTCAACAAGCCGTTTCCGCATGACCCCTCGCTTAGCTGTGCGGGCTGTCACCTTCCGTCCGGCGCGTTCGTCGATCACAGGCAGCACGATGTCGGCTCAGGTGGACTCTACAAGACGCCGACGCTGTTGAATGCCGACTTTAACGCGCCTTACTTCCACGACGCGCGTTTCAAGACTCTCGATCAGGTCGTCGATTACTTCGATCGCTCATTCAAGCTCGGCTTTTCGGACCAGGATCGGGCAGATATGGTCGCCTATCTGAAGGCGATCGGCGATGGCGCGCAGCCCTATGAAAAGATCACCGCGGCCATCCCGTTGCAGGACATTTTCGAGTTCGCGAGCGTCCTCGGCACCGCCATTCCGGCCCATGACAATGACGTCATTTCGCTCGCGGTGTCCGCGGTTGGTGGTGATCTGAACGATTTGAGGGACCGCTTTCCGGATCAGGGCGACGCTGCCGTGTCAGGCGGCGAGAAAGAGCGCGACGCTGCACGCAAGGCTCTCAAGGAGGCCGTGGCGATACTGGAACGCGTTGGCAGCAACGCGGCCGGCGGAAAATACGACGAGGCGGCGCGCGAATATCAAAACTACAACCACTTCATAAGTGTCGGGGTCCGGCCCGCCGTCGGCAACGCCGAAAGATGGTCGCTGTTCAATCCGGACGTCCACGACGCTCACTACGCCGCTCTGCGACAGCAGCTCGAACTCCAGCAGGAAGCCATCGGCCAAGTAGCGGCCACCTAACCGTTGGACATTCGTCACTTCAACATGTCATCACAGAAAATCGAGGGCTAGCGGTGATCGTTCGAGTGTTTCTGTCTGCGGCGGCCGGCCTTGCAGTGGCGTTGGCTGCTTCAGCACGCGTTTGCCTTTCCGGTCGTGGACGCGCAGACGCCTCTTCCCGTCGGAACCGAGCTGAACGATGATGCGCTGAACCAGCCTCGGGAGGTGTTTCATTCCGAAGCCATCGGTGGTCAGAAATCGTATCTGGTGAAGCTTGGCAACATGGCGTTCAATACGTCCGCCATCCTCGGTGGGCGCAGCGCTCAAGGGCGGCATCAGTTGCGGCTCGTGCCATGTCAACGGTGCTTCGAATGCCGAGCTGTTCATTCCGGGAGCCTCGAGCCGGCCAGGCAATTTTGACACTTCGAGCCGTCTGTTTAATCCCAAAGCCGATAATTTCATTCTCGATCCGGTGCGGATTCCGAGCTTGCGTGGCGCGCGTTTTCTCGCGCCTTACGGCAACGACGGGAGAACGCAATCGCTGCGCGAGTTTGTCCGCACGGTGATCGTCGACGAATTCGCAGGTCCGGATCCAGCGCCTGCCGTGCTCGATGCCTGGTCGCCTACATCCAGGATATCGATTTTCTGCCCAACCCCAGTCTCGATCCGGACGGGAAATTGACGGCTGAGGCGAGCGAGGCCGAACGGCGCGGAGAGGCACTGTTCAACAAGCCCTTTCCGCATGACCCCGGTCGTCAGCTGCGCGACTTGTCACCTTCCGTCCGACGCGTTCGTCGATCACAAGCAGCACAACGTCCGCTCGGGAGGCCTCTACAAGACGCCGACGCTGTTGAATGCCGATTTCAATGCGCCTTACTTCCACGACGGGCGTTTCGATACCTATGATCAGGTCGTGACCTACTTCGATCGTACATTCGAGCTCGGGCTTTCGGTCCAGGATCGCGCGGACCTGGTTGCCTATCTGAAGGCGGTCGGCGATGGCGTGCAGGCCTATGAAGGCAACAACTCGGCGGCTCAATTGCAGGATATTTCCGACTTCGCGAGCGTGTTGGCGACTGCCATTCCGGCCCACGACAATGACGTCATCTCTCTGGCGGTGACCGCGATCGGCGGTGATCTGAGCGATCTGACGGATCGCTTTCCGGAACAGGGGGACCCTCTCGTGTCAGGCGGCGCAAAAGGAGCGCGACCTTGCGCGCCGGGCCCTCAAGGAAGTCGTGGCGATCCTGGGGCGCATCGGCAGCGACGCGGCCGGCGGAAAATACGACGATGCGGCGGGCGAGTATCGAAAATACAATTACTTCATGACGGTCGGGGTCCCGACCGTTCTCGGTAACGCCGAACCATGGTCGCTCTTCAATCCTGCCCTTCGCGACGCTCATCACGCCGCTCTTCGACAGCGGCTCGAATCGAAGAAGCAATCGTCAGAATAAAGTCCTAGAGCGTTTTCGAGCGAAGTGAACCGGTTCGCGTAACGAAAACGCGTCAAACCAAGCATCTAGAGCCCCGTTCCGATTCCATCGGAACGGAAAAGGCTCTGGTAAAAACCGGCCGAACGCGCGGTCAAAGTAGCCGGCCAAGCAAGCGTCAGTCGTCTAACCGTCATCGTCAAACACCGCTCGCGCTCGCTTCATCACGTGGCGCAGCGGTCGATTGCCGATGCGCTGTGCTTGTTCGGCGCGAGAGCTAAGTTATTCATGATCGTTTCACGCAAGCCACACGATAACGTCATTGCCGTTTGTCGCATGTCGCAAATGCGACATGATTCTGTTGCGGAGCGCGACCTATGTTCCGCGCACTTTTTCTCATATCAGAAAGTCCAGAAAGAAGACAATATGCTTTCCAAGGTTTCTATTCGTCGCAAACAACCGGCTCAAGATGATCGCCGGCGTTTCGATGACGGCACTGATGGGCTTGGGAGCGGCCGTGCTGCTTGCCACAGCTATGCAGGCAGCAGCGCGCTCGCGGCGACGGCGATGCAGCCGCAGTCCAAGCCAGAAAATCCGGAGCGAATTCCGACCGAAACGCCGATCAAGCACGTCATCTACATCGTCGGCGAAAACCGTAGCATCGACAATATCTACGGCACTTACCAGCCGAAACACGGAGAGACGATCTGGAATCTGCTGTCGCAGGGAATCGTCAAGGCGGACGGCACCCCGGGCAAGAATTTTGCGAAGGCACGGCAGTACCAGGCAACATCGACCAACGGCCGGTTCTTTCTGAGCCCACTGACCAAGTCGGCCTATACGTTCCTGCCGGTGCCGACGATCGACGCCGCGCAGCCCGAAGGCGTCGGCCTCGAATTCGGCATCGTGGATGCTAACGGCAAGCCGACTGCTACCTTTCCGAAAGGCGATCCCGATCTGCCGCTCCGCGATCAGATCACGCTCGCGACCGGCGGCACCGGATCGATCCCGAAGAGCAGCGCGGATACCCGTATTCCCGGCGTTACCCAGTTGCCGTCAGGACCGTTCCAGCAGACCGGACCCACGCTGGCCTACGACGCCTATGAGGGCGACACGATCCATCAGCTGTTCCAGATGTGGCAGCAGAACGATTGCAGCATGAAGAACGCGACCCGGGACAATCCGACCGGCTGCCTGCACGATCTCTATCCGTTCGTGGCCACGACCAACGGCACGCTGCCGACGCAGACGCCGACCGATGGCGGCCAGGACATGGCGTTCTTCAACATGAACACCGGCGACGCCCCGATCTTCAAAAAGCTCGCCGACAAGTACACGATCTCCGACAATTTCCACCAGGCGATCATGGGCGGCTCGGTCACCGGCGCGATCGGACTTGCCTTTGGCGACAACGCTTTCTACAGCGACGGCAACGGTCATCCGCTGGTGCCGCCGAGTGGCATCATGAACCCCGATCCTGTCCCAGGTACCGTCAACACCTATCAGTCAAGTGGGACCTGGGTTAAGTGCAGTGATCCGAATCAGCCCGGCGTTGCCGAGATTCACTTACTATCTTTCATCATTGCATTATTACGCGGGTCCGAACTGCGCGCCGAACGCCTATTACGCCACGCGCGATGCGGATCCGGCGTTCGACCCTTCCGGTGCGCTGGTGCCAGCCTCGGCGGGGGTAATGCCTCCGCTGACGCAGCGGCATATCGGCGACGCGTTGGACGACAAGAAAGTCTCGTGGATCTGGTATGACGGCGGCTACGATTCCGCGGTGGCCGTCGCCCACGGCGCCAAGGATATCTTCAACGAGGTGATTGGGGCCGGCTACGGCGGCCATTCCAATCCGTTTCAATATTCGAAGTCGGTCATGGGCGATGCCAACGCCCGGGCGGCGCATCTCAAGGATGTCACGGACAATCTGTTCGACGACATCAAGACCGGCAATCTGCCTGCGGTCGCTTTCGTCAAGCCGGACGGTGCATTGCAGGGCCATCCCGGCAGCGGCAAGGTCAGCCTTCTGGAGGAGTTCATCCAGGGCATCATCCACCGCGTGAAAGCCAATCCGAAGCTGTTTGCCGAAACCGCGATCGTCATCTCGTTCGACGAGAGCGGCGGCCTTCATGATACCGGTTTCATCCAGCCGATCGACTTCTTCGGCGATGGACCGCGTATACCACTGGTCGTTGTCTCGCCCTTCTCCGAGGGCGGTCACGTGGTCCACTCTTATACCGACCAGGCGTCGGTGCTGAAGTTCATCGAACGGAACTGGAATCTCCGCCCGATCTCGAATCGCAGCCGCGACAACCTGCCGAATCCGCTCTCGGAAAAATCGAACCCGTACGTCCCGGTGAACATGCCGGCGATCGGCGATCTCTTCGACATGTTCGATTTCACCCATCGGGGCGATTCGAACGATCATGACGGCGATCATGATCACGACGATGACGGCCATGGCGATCATCACGACGGAGATGGGTTCTAACTGTTCCCGATCGAGGATTGCCTCAGCGAACTAAATTGCGCCGGTCGGGCTTCGGCTCGACCGGCGCTTGTTTTTATTCTGGTGCCGGCTTGCAGTGATTGCCTCCTGCAAAAATCCCGCAGCAAATTCATTGCAATTCGTCGCTCGTCGCAAATGCGACACCTTGCTGTTGCGGAGCGCTAATTATGGTTGCCGCGCGTCTATCGCTTCAGAAAGAAAGACAAACATGTTCTCGACCTCTTTTCATCGAAGCCGGCTCAAGATGATCGCCGGCGTTTCCATGACGGCGCTGATGGGATTGGGAGCAGCGGTACTGCTTCCGCACAATGCAGGCAGTAGCGCGCTCGCGGCGACGGCGATGCAGCCGGAATCAGGGCCGGAAAACCCGGAGCGAATTCCGACCGAAACGCCGATCAAGCACGTCATCTATATCGTCGGCGAAAACCGCAGCTTCGATAATGTGTACGCCACCTACCAGCCGAAACACGGAGAGACGATCTGGAATCTGCTGTCGCAGGGAATCGTCAAGGCGGACGGAACCCCCGGCAAGAACTTTGCGAAGGGACGCCAGTACCAGGCGACATCGAGCAACGGCCGTTTCTTTCTGAGCCCGCAGACCAAGACGGCCTATACGTTCCTGCCGGTACCCACCATCTCGTCGGCACAGCCCGAAGGCGTCGGCCTCGAATTCGGCATTGTGGATGCTTCCGGCAAGCCGACGGCGACCTTCCCGAAAGGCGATCCCGATTTGCCGCTCCGGGATCAGATCACGCTCACCACCGGCGGCACCGGATCGATTCCGAAGAACGGCGCGGATACCCGCATTCCCGGCGTTACCCGGTTGCCGTCCGGACCGTTCCAGCAGACCGGACCTACCTTGCCCTACGACGCTTATGAGGGCGACACGATCCATCAGACGTTCCAGATGTGGCAGCAGAACGATTGCAGCATGAAGAACGCGACTCGAGACAATCCGACCGGCTGCCTGCATGATCTCTATCCGTTCGTGGCCACGACCAACGGCACTCTGCCGACCCAGACGCCGACCGATGGCGGTCAGGACATGGCGTTCTTCAACATGAGCACCGGCGATGCGCCGATCTTTAAAAAGCTCGCGGACAAGTACACGCTCTCGGACAATTTCCACCAGGCGATCATGGGCGGATCGGTGACCGGCGCGATTGGAATCGCGTATGGCGACAACGCTTTCTACAGCGACGGCAACGGCCACCCGCTGGTGCCCCCAGGCAGCATCATGAATCCCGATCCCGTTGCCGGCACCGTCAACACCTATCAGGCAAACGGGACTTGGGTTAACTGCAGCGATCCGAACCAGCCCGGCGTTGCCGAGATCCACTTCTATCTCTCGTCGCTTCACTACTACGCCGGTCCAAACTGCGCGCCGAATGCCTATTACGCCACGCGCGATGCCGACGTTCCTTACACCCCTGCCGGCACGCTCGCGGCAGTCAGCGCGACGACGATGGCGCCGCTGACGCAGCGGCATATCGGCGACGAGTTGAGCGACAAGAAAATTCCGTGGGCCTGGTACAGCGGGGGCTACGATTCCGCGGTGGCCGTCACCAACGGTGCCACGGATATCTTCAACGAGGTGATCCGAGCCGGCTATTGCGATATTTGCAATCCGTTCCAATACTCGAAGTCGGTCATGGCCGATGCCGGCAGCCGGGCGGCGCATCTCAAGGATGTCACGGACAACCTGTTCGACGACATCAAGACCGGCAACTTGCCTGCGGTCGCCTTCGTCAAGCCGGACGGTGCGCTTCAGGGCCATCCCGGCAGCGGCAAGGTCAGTCTGCTGGAGGAGTTCATCCAGGAGATTGTCGAGCGCACGAAAGCGAATCCGAAGCTGTTCGCCGAGACCGCGATCGTCGTCTCCTTTGACGAGAGCGGTGGGCTGTATGACAGCGGGTTCATTCAGCCGCTCGACTTCTTCGGCGACGGACCGCGCATGCCGATGCTCGTGATCTCGCCATACTCGACGGGCGGGCACGTGGTGCATTCCTACAACGACCAGGCGTCGGTGTTGAAGTTCATCGAACGGAACTGGCATCTCGGCAAGATCTCGAAGCGCAGCCGCGACAACCTGCCGAATCCGCTCTCGGAAAAATCGAACCCGTACGTCCCGGTAAATATGCCGGCGATCGGCGACCTCTTCGACATGTTCGATTTCAACCATCGAGGCGATTCGAATGATCATGACGGCGATCATGATCACGACGATAACGGCCATGGCGATCACGACCACGACGACCATCATGACAACGATGGCGATCATCACGACGGAGACAGGTTCTAACTGTTCTGGATTGAGGATTGCCTCAGCGAACTAAATTGCGCCGGTCAGGCTTCAGCTTGACCGGCGTTTGTTTTGATTGTGGTGCCGGTTTGTAGTGATCGCCTCCTATGGAAGCCTCACAGCAAATTCATTGCGGCTCGTCGCTCGTCGCAAACGCGACACCGTCCTGTTGCGAAGCGCTAATTATGGTTGTCATGCGTCTATGGCTTCAGAAAGAAAGACAAACAAACATGTTCTCGACTACCTCTATTCGTCGAAGCCGGCTCAAGGCGATCGCCGGCGTTTCCATGACGGCACTGATGGGTTTGGGAGCCGCGGTTCTGTTGCCGCAGCATGCAGGCAGTAGCGCGCTCGCGGCGACGGCGATGCAGCCGCAGTCGAAGCCGGAAAATCCGGAACGAATTCCGACAGCAACACCGATCAAGCATGTCATCTACATCATCGGCGAAAACCGTAGCTTCGACGATATCTACGGCACTTATCGGCCAAAACACGGTGAGACGATCTGGAATCTTCTGTCGCAGGGAATCGTCAAGGCGGACGGGACCCCGGGCAAGAATTTTGAAAAGGGACGGCAATACCGGGCGACATCGACCAACGGCCGGTTCTCTCTTAGCCCATTGGCCAAGACGCCCAATACGTTCCTTCCGGTGCCCACGATCAATACCGCACCGGCAGAAGGCGCCGGCCTCGAGTTCGGCATCGTTGACGCTTCCGGCAAGCCGACTGCGAATTTCCCTAAGGGCGATCCCGATCTGCCGCTCCGGGATCAGATCACGCTCACCACCGGCGGTACCGGATCGATCCCGCAGAACAGCACGGATGCCCGCATTCCCGGCGTTACCCGGTTGCCGGCCGGGCCGTTCCAGCAGACCGGACCCACGCTGGCCTACGACGCCTATGAGGGTGACACGATCCATGAGCTGTTCCAGATGTGGCAGCAGAACGACTGTAGCATGAGGAACGCGACCTGGGAGAATCCGACCGGGTGCCTGCACGATCTCTATCCGTTCGTGGCCACGACCTTCGGCACCCTGCCGTCCCAGACGTCGACCGATGGCGGTCAGGACATGGCGTTCTTCAATATGAACACCGGCGATGCACCCATCTTTAAAAAGTTCGCCGACAAATACACGATCTCCGACAACTTTCATCAGGCGATCATGGGTGGGTCGGTTACCGGCGCGATTGGAATCGCCTATGGCGACAACGCTTTCTTCAGCGACGGCAACGGTCATCCGCTGGTGCCGCCGGGCAGCATCATGAATCCAGATCCTGTTGCAGGCACCGTCAATACCTATAAGTCAAGCGGGACCTGGGTTAACTGCAGTGATCCGAACCAGCCCGGCGTTGCCGAGCTCCACTTCTACCTTGCGTCGCTTCACTATTATGCAAGTCCAAACTGCGCTCCGAATACGTATTACGCCACGCGCAACGCTGATCTTCCCTACACCGCTATCGGCACGCTTGCGCCAGCCACGGCGACGACGTTGCCTCCGCTGACGCAGCGGCATATCGGCGACGAGTTGAGCGACAAGAAAATTCCATGGGCCTGGTACGGTGGAGGCTACGATTCCGCGGTGGCAATCGCCAATGGCGCCACGGATATTTTCGACGAGGTGTTTAATGTCGCCTATTGCGGCATTTGCAATCCGTTCCAATACTCGAAGTCGATCATGGCCGATGCCGGCAACCGGGCGGCGCATCTCAAGGATGTCGCCGATAATCTGTTCGAGGACATCGCGAGCGGCGATCTGCCTGCGGTCGCCTTCGTCAAGCCGGACATCGCGCTTGATGGCCACCCCGGCACTAGCAAGGCCAGCCTGCTGGAGGAGTTCATCCAGGGGATTGTCGATCGCACGAAAGCCAATCCGAAGCTGTTCGCCGAGACGGCGATCATCATCTCTGTCGACGAGAGCGGCGGCCTTTACGACAGCGGTTTCATCCAGCCGATCGATTTCTTCGGCGACGGACCGCGTATACCGCTGGTCGTTGTTTCACCCTTCTCCGAGGGCGGTCACGTCGTCCACTCCTATACGGACCAGGCGTCGGTGCTGAAGTTCATCGAACGGAACTGGCATCTCGGCAAGATATCGAAGCGCAGCCGCGACAACCTGCCCAATCCAGTCATGGACAGGGAGAATCCGTGGGTACCGGTGAACATGCCGGCGATCGGCGATCTCTTCGACATGTTCGATTTTGGCCATGGCGGCGATTCGCATGACCATGACGGCGATCACGATCATGACGGCCACGGCCACGACGAACACGATCATGACGACCATCATGACCATGACGACGACGGCGGCCACCACGACGGACACGGGTTCTGATCACCCCGGATCGAGGGTTGCGTCAGTAAGCTGAAACATGTGCCAGTCGGGCTTTGGCCCGGCCGGCTGTTTTCGTTTGGGGTGAGCCGCGCGGCAGCAATGGCTGCACTTTCAATAGGCAAATGCACGGCTTTGTATGCAATGGGCTTTCCCGTGCGCGGGACGAAGCACATCGCGCGTCAGTAGAAAATATCACTGCGAAATCATACGCTTGAGCCAAAATCGAAGCCCCGTCAGGGTTGGCACGAAGCTTGCGACTTCCTTCAAGGCTGTCCGCCGCGTCTGTTATGTCTTGCGCAGGCGGGCGGTATGATTACAGGCCGAGCAATGATGAACAGGGAGAAGGCGTTGACGACGGAGAACCGGGAATCACTCGACGATTACATTGACGTTGTCGCAAAGGCGTTGGCGCTTCCGGTCGACGAAGCCTGGCGGCCGGCGGTGCGGGCGAATCTTGAGGTGTCGCTGCGGCTGGCCCGGCTGGTGGATGAATTTACATTGCCCGACGAAATCGAGCCGGCCAGTGTCTTTGCAGCCTGATCCCGCCATGACCGCGCATCGCGAGCAATTGTCAGCACTCGAAATCGCCCAAGCGGTGGCCAACCGGAAGATGTCGGCGCTCGCGGCGACCGAGGCCGCGCTGGCGCGGATCGCCAGCCACAATCCGGTTTTGAACGCATTCACCGATGTCACCGCCGATCGCGCGCGCGCCAAGGCACGCGCGGTCGATGCCGCGATTGCCGCCGGGCAGGGTGCCGGTCCGCTGGCCGGTGTACCTTTCGCGGTGAAGAACCTGTTCGACGTCGAGGGACTACCGACCCGCGCCGGCTCGAAGATCAATCGCGACCGGACACCTGCATCGCGCGATGCCACGCTGATCGAGCGCCTGGAAGCGGCTGGCGCCGTGCTGGTCGGCGCGCTCAACATGGGCGAATACGCCTATGACTTCACCGGCGAGAACATCCACGATGGTCCGTCGCGCAATCCACATGATTTGACGCGGATGACCGGCGGCTCCTCCGGCGGCTCCGGCGGCGCGGTCGGCGGCGGGCTGGTGCCGCTGGCGCTGGGCTCCGATACCAACGGCTCGATCCGCGTGCCGGCATCGTTCTGTGGAATCTTCGGCTTGAAGCCGACCTATGGCCGGTTGTCGCGCGCCCGGTCATTTCCGTTCGTGGCAAGCTTCGACCATGTCGGCCCGCTGGCGCGCCGTGTCGGCGATCTCGCACTGGCCTATGACGCGATGCAGGGCCCCGATCCCGACGATGCGGCCTGCACCACCCGTCCGGTCGTGCCGGTGGCGCCGCTGCTTAAGCAGGACATCGGCGGGTTGCGGATCGCGATCGCCGGCGGATATTTTCAGCAAAACGTATTCCCCGAGGCGACGGAAGCCGTCGGCCGTGTCGCCAGGGCCTTGGGCGTGACGCGCACCGTCGAACTTCCGGAAGCCGCGCGCGCCCGCGCCGCGGCCTATGTGATCTCCACCACCGAGGGCGCCTCGCTGCATCTCGATCGGCTGCGGCAGCGTCCGAACGATTTCGATCCGGCGGTGCGCGACCGCCTGCTCGCCGGCGCGATGATCCCGGCCCCGCTGGTCGACCGGGCGCAGAAATTCCGCCGCTGGTACCGCGCCCGGGTGCTCGAACTGTTCGGATCGGTCGATGCCATCATCGCGCCGGCGACGCCGTGCGTCGCGCCGAAGCTCGGGCAGGCAACCTTTGTGCTCGACGGCGTCGAATTGCCGGTGCGCGCCAATGTCGGCATCCACACCCAGCCGATCTCCTTCATCGGACTGCCGGTGGTTGTGGCGCCCGTTCCGCTTGAGCCGATGCCGATCGGCGTGCAGATCATCGCCGCGCCGTGGCGCGAGGATATCGCGCTGCGCATCGCCCATGCCCTGGAGCGCGCCGGCGTCGCCGCCGCGCCGGCCCCGAAAGGATTATAAGATGCAGGTCGATCTCCCCGATGTCGTCGCCGAGGTGACCGAGCAGTTCGCACGCTACGAGCAGGCGCTGATCTCCAACGACGTCGCCGTTCTCGATGAGCTGTTTCGCGCCGATCCCCGCACGCTTCGCTACGGCATCGGCGAGAATCTCTACGGCTATGATGCGATCATGGCGTTTCGTGCCGCACGCTCGCCGGCAGGCCTGATGCGCCGGACTGCAAAGACGGTGATCACGACCTACGGCCGCGACAGCGCCGTGGCCTCCACGCTGTTTTATCGTGAGGCCTCTCCGGGCCGGGTCGGGCGGCAGATGCAGACCTGGATACGGTTTGCGGAGGGGTGGAGAATCGTCGCGGCCCATGTCAGCGTCATCGACGAACCGCTGGAAGCGACGTGAGCCTCGGCGATCCCGCCAATCGTCTCCCGCGCCGGCCGGCAGAGCCGACTGTTCGGCGCGCCACATCCAACCCCTATAAGGTCACCCGCGCGGAAGAACTCAGGCTGCAACTGGCCGATGAGATCGTGCGCGGGGTGTTGCCGCCGGGCGCCGCCCTCGACGAGACCGACCTCGCGCAACGTTTCAAGGTTTCGCGCACGCCGGTCCGCGAGGCGCTGCGCCAGCTCGCCGCCAGCGGCCTGATCGATGCACGGGCGCATCGCGGCGCGGAGGTGGCCTGGCCCTCGATCGAGCGGCTGAGCGGAATGTTCGAGGCGATGGCGGAATTGGAGGCTCTATGCGCCGGCCTTGCCGCGGAGCGGATGCCGCCGGCGGAGCGCCGCCAGCTTGAGGTGGTGCACGAGGATCTCAGGGTATTGAGTCATGCCGGCAATCCGGAACGGTTTCACGAGGTCAATGAGCGCTTTCACAACGCGATCTATGCCGGCTCGCAGAACGATTACATCGCAGAGATCACGCTGGCGACCCGGGTGCGGGTGCAGCCGTTCCGTCGCGCGCAATTCCGCAACCTCGGGCGATTGGCGAAATCGCACGCCGAACACGACCGCGTTGTCATGGCAATCATGCGCGGCGACCGCACGGGTGCGGCGGCCGCAATGCGCGCCCATATCGAATTGGTGCGCGGCGAATACGAGCTCTACGCGGGGTCGGTGTAGCGCCTCAGTTAAAGGCTGAGCTGCACCAGTAGGCTGGTTCCGATGGGCGCTGGTCAGCGCCCATCGGATGAGCTTGAGGATCGCGCCGGTTTTCAGCGTAGGATATCGTGCAGCACCTTGCCGTCGGCCTGGCGCGGCTTGACGCCCAGGATCTGCATGATGGTCGGCGCCACGTCGATGTTGCGCATACGGTGGATCGTTTCCTCGTGGATCTGCGGGCCAGCGGCGATGAAGGTCGCGCTCATCACCGGCAGCTCGGGATCGTGGCCATGGGCACCATAGAAGTTCGGCATCGACAGCATGGTCGTCGCCGCATTGAACGGCGCATCGCCGAGGCGGGCGACGCCGGGGTTCTGGATGCCGTCGAAGTTGTAGCCCGGAGCCATCAGCGCGAACACATCACCGAAGTCCTGGCCGATGGTCTTGCTGGTGCACTCCCCGGTCCCCTCTTCGCACTGCAGCGGCCGGGTCTCGACCACGGTGAAGATCCGCCTGTCCTTGAGCGAGAAGTTGAACTGCGGGTTGGGATCGACCGCGTTCTTCACCGCGTCGGTGATCTGCGTCACCAACGCCTTGTAGGTCGCCAGATCGACGGTGCCGCCCGACTCTCGGTTCTGCAGGTTGACGTAGATGTTGGCCGCCGGACCCGAGGTGCGGATCGCCACCTTGCTGGTGTCGATGCCGGCGTTGCGCAGGATGTTGGTCATGTTGACCGAGGTGTGGAACGGCGCGAACCCGTGGTCCGACACCACCATGACGTTGGTGTCGCGGCCCGCCGCATCGGCGATCTGCTTCACCGCCTTATCGGCGGTCTGATAGGCGAAACGGATGTACGAAGCGTACCGCGCGACCTTGGCCGGATCCTGGCCGGCGCCGATCGAGTTCGGGTCAAGCGGGTTGGTGCCCTGGCGGCGGTCGGTGAGCAGGAACTGATGCTCGGAGCCGTCCGGCTGCTCGATGTAGGCCATCACGAGGTCGGCGTCGGGATGGTTCCGGATCGCACGCTCGGCGATGTCAGCCTGGTAGCGCACGAAGGTCTTCACCATGTCCTCGAACATCGTCTCGATCTCGACGTCGGGAAAGTTGGTGAAGCCGGGGCTCAGCCGCTCCGGAATGCGGAAGTCGGCTTGCGGACGCCAGAACCCGATATTGTCGTTGATGTCGTCGACGTCGGCCAGCACCGGCGCGTTGCGCGGGATGAAGTTGGCGCCGTAGCGGGCGAAGCGCACCGTCGAAAGATCGGGCGCCAGCGCCGAAACGAAGTACGCGGCACCGACCTTGGCTCCGCTGCCCTCGAAGAAGAACGGCGCGTTCTCGCCGCCGAGCTTGACGTAGGCCGGTCCGGTCGACGGCGCATGGAACGGTCCTGCCGTGATGCCGCGCGTCGCGTCGAAGAACAAGAGCGTGTCGTAATTCACCTTGCGGTCATTGGTGGTGTCGAGCGCCGCCACCCGGATCGAATATTTGACGTCGAGCGTGACCGCATTCGTGCAGGTCGCCGTCGGTGCCGAGGCGCACGAGAACGTCTCGATCGGTGCCGACGTCACCAGCACCGGGCTGAACGAGAAGCGGCCGGCCGCCTGAACCGCGGCGACGATTGCCGGATCCGACGTGAAATCAGCGCGGGACAGCGAGAAGCCCTGGGCCCCGATGCCGCCGAACGCTCCGAACGGCACGGTGTAGTCGGTGACGCGGGTCGGCTCGGCCGGCTGCACCACCGTGTTGTTGATGGAGATGTCGGCGCCGTCGCCGCCCGGCCACGTCGCGGTGATCACCTTCTTGCCCTGCTGGCGCAGCTGCACCCACAGCGGCGCCGCTGTCGGCCGCGGCGACGGCCCGAGCGGACTCTCGCGATAGCCGCCGATCGGCGCCGCGAAGCCGCTGAGGCTCGATGAGATCGGCCCGACGATCGACTGGAAGGTGTTCGATGGGATATCGTTGTGAACCGCCGTCGATCCGGTAGCGATCTCGATGTGCGACACCGCGGTGAGCGAGGGCGAGGCCGTCACGTTCTGCACCGCCACCGCGCCGTTGCGGTTGAGCCGCGCCAGCCCGCCGTCACGCGGCAGCACGCCCTCGTCGATGAATTTCTGAATGAAATCGGGCTTGGCGCCGTCGAGCGAGATCACCACCACCCGCGGCGACTTGCGGCCGTGATGGTCGCCGCCGTGATCATGATCGTGATCACGGGAGTCGCCGTGGCCATGGTCGCGGTTGTCGCCGTCGTCACCGGCGCGCGCCGGCGCCGCAACGCCGGCCAACGATGCCGCGAGCGACATCGCCGATATCAAGGAAAGAAAAGTTTTCAAATTCATGTGGACGCCCCCTTTTGCCCCGCGCAATCTGCGCGGGTTTTGGAAGCAGCAATTATCGGACTTGGCTGACGCGCATGTGACGCTCGGGCGACACGTGTGACGTCGCGGCGACAACGCCGCGACGATGTCGGCTTGTGGCGCCCTAACGGACATCGTCGTCCGGTCTATGAATGGCCGCCTTCCGGAGAAGAGCGGACGAGCGTCAGCGAGCGGCTCGTACTCCGCTTTAGACCCAACTCGGACATCAGCCCTCAGGCACCCCGGCCAACCGCATGCCCTCAATCGCGCGGTCGCTCCAGGCAAGGAAGGTCGGATTGTCGCTCCGTGCATACGTGGCATCACGAAAGCGACGAATGGTGAAGCTTGGATCGAGCGCAAGTCCCGCTTGCACCGCGGCCCGCGCTTCGTCCAGCTCCCCGAGCCGCGCCAGCACAGCCGCGAGAAGGAAATGCGCGGCGGAATAATTTCGGTTTGCGTCAAGGCCCCGGCGCAGCCAGAGGACTGCTTCGGCATCGGCACCGAGCTGCGCCTTGGCGAGGCCGACCCATGCCATCCATCGATCGGCAAGGGTGTCGCGAGGAGAAAGGCGGAAGGCCTCGTTGATGTGAGATTCGGTTTCTGCGCCTCGACCAAGTAAAAACTTGGCGATGCCGATGAGAGCGTGAGCGCCGGCCAAATTGCGATCCAGCGCCAGTGCCCGCTCGCATTGAGCGATGCCTTGAGCCACGCGTTTCGTAAATATTTGCACGAGGCCCAGATACACGTGTGCGAAAGCGTGGTTCGGCGCGAGCGATAGCGCTTTGGTTAAAGTCGCCTCGGCCGAGGTGAACCGCGCTGAATAATCGTCGGTCATAAGGGCACCTCCGAGTACGGCATCGACCCGCGCCAAACCGACCATGACCTCGACATTTCCCGGATCGAGCACCATGGCCTGCTCGAAAAAGCCGCGCGCTTGTACCATGTAATCGGGGGTCAGCCCCTTGTTAAACCAAGCCCTACCTCGGAACACCAAGTCCATCGCGTCTGGATGCGGTGAACGCTCCGCTCGCCGGGCCTCGGCGGCAACGAGTTCGGCATTTAATGAGTTGGCGAGCCTCGATACGATTTCGTCCTGCATGTCAAAGAGGTCGGCAACGGGCTTGTCAAAACGCTCCGCCCAGAGGTGGTTGCCGGTTTCGGCATCGACCAGCTGCACGTTGACCCGAAGGAGGTTGCCACCACGTTGCACCGACCCTTCGAGCACGTAGCGGACGTTCAACTCACGTCCGAGCCTCACTACGTCGACCGCCTTGCCTTTGAAGGTGAACGCGGTGTTGCGCGCAATCACGAACGCGCCATTGATCCGCGACAAGTCGGTGGTCAGGCTCTCGGTCACGCCATCGACGAAGTAGTCTTGCGCGGGATTGCCTCCGATGTTTGCGAACGGCAAAACAACGATGGACAACCGGGGAGTTGATGATGGCAGCGAAGCAGCTCGGTCGGTTTTCGCGTTCAGGCCAACGGCATAGGCCCGCACCGGGTCGTCGATGTTCTTGAGGTTCTGCTGACCCAGATCGGCGAACTCAACGCCGACCTTGCCTCGGACTTGATCGTAGGCAGCAGACGAGATGCAGATGCCGCCCGGTTCTGCGATGCTTTCAAGCCGCGCGGCAATGTTAACTCCGTCGCCGAAGATGTCGTGGGGTTCAACGATTACGTCACCGATATTGACGCCCACGCGGAATACAATGCGTTTCTCTTCCACATCACCGGTTGTAAGCTCGCTAACACACGCCTGGAACTGCACCGCAGCTCGGATGGCTTCGACCGCGCTCGGAAACTCCGCCAAGAACCCGTCGCCGGTGTTCTTCACGACACGGCCGCCGTGTTCGGCAATTGCCGGGGCGACGGCGTCGGTTAGGAGCTCGGCCAGTTTGGCATGGGTCGCCTCTTCGTCATGGTGCATCAACCGCGAGTAGCCAGCTACGTCTGCGGCCAATATCGCCGACAACCTCCGCTCGACCCGGACTGGCCGCTCCTGCACCATGGCCCACGATCCAACCTAGATGCGATTGTACGACAGATCAGATGGGATGCCCACTAAGGCTGATGTCGCATATTGGC
>CAWCXD010000008.1:0-484742 GCA_963799475.1 uncultured Alphaproteobacteria bacterium
GGGTTGCAGATTTGCTGCCGGGGTAAAGCCCGACTCCTGACTCTTGGGCAACCGAAACACGCCAGCCACAACTGCGGACGTGGGAGGTCCGGTTCGTGACAAACTCAAAAGCCGCCGATCATTCGATCACTTGGTGCGGCTCGTCATGGTTGCTGACAGGTCCACTCCTGGCGTTTTTCATGTTGTGAGCCAATTGGAAAGTTCGTCGGAATTAAACACGCAAGCTCGCCTGGATATCCGCAAAGTGTGCGCCCGCTTAAAGGATGTTTTAGTCGTTGTCTCGGTTAACCTTCGCGATCCGAATGGCCTGCGGATCGGTGACTGAGGACTGAGTGACAGGAATCGCTCTCTTCAGTGGAATTGCACTCCTCAGGCAACGCCTCGATCCGACGCACGAGAATTCCTCCAACGTTGTCGTCGGTCCCGTGTCCCAGCGGTTTGAGGTTCGCGAATCTTCGGGCGGCGAACGAAAACTGGGGCACAGTTTTTGCAGTCCCGCAATAGACCGGTTCATCGAACCTTACAGACAAGTTGAGCGATTTTGGGAGAGGAGATTAGAACATGGACCTTGGATTAAAAGGCAAGAGGGTGCTGGTGACCGGCGGCAGCAAGGGAATTGGTCTTGCGGTGGCAGAATTGTTCGCTGCGGAAGGCGCCAATATTGCGATCTGCGCGCGCAACGCCGAGCAGGTAAACAGCGTTGTGGAGGTGCTTGCGGCCAAAAACGTCACCGCATGGGGCGACGCGGTCGATGTCGCCGATCCGGCTGCGCTTAAGCGGTGGGTCGAAAGCGCGGCCGCGGAGCTTGGGGGCATCGACGTCCTCGTCTGCAATGTCAGCGCGCTGGCGGTCGGCAACACGCCGGAGACGTGGGAGAATTCGTTTCGCGTCGATATGATGCATACAGTCAATTCCATTGCGGCCGCCCTGCCGTTTCTGGAGAAATCCGAATCGGCGTCGATCACGATCATCTCCAGCGTATCGGGCTTCGAGATCGATTTTGCTGCCGGTTCTTACGGCGCCTTCAAGGCGGCCCTGATTCATTACGCCAAGGGGCTGAGCAACCAATTGATCGCCAAAGGCATTCGCGTCAACGCGGTATCGCCCGGAAACACATACTTCGAGGGCGGCATCTGGCAAAACATCGAGAAAGGCTCGCCGGATCTATACAAAATGGCGATGTCGTTGAATCCGACCTCGCGGATGGGGACGCCGCAAGAGGTTGCCGCGGGTGTGGTGTTTGTCGCGAGCCCAGTTGCCAGCCGCATCTCCGGCACCAATTTGATTATCGACGGCGCGTTGACCAAGGCGGTTTGAGGATAGCCGAAGGTCGCGATGCATAGTGGCGGACTTAGTAATGATCGCGACCGCGCGCATCTGCTGTTGATGCCATTTCCTTGATCGATTGGCGCTTATAATTTGTACATGGTGCTTACAAACGCCGCGTCTGGAAACCCTCAGATCGATTTTTTTCGAAATGCGCCGTGCGGAAAAATTTTGCTCTTGACAGGGTAACGCCGTCGAGAGAGCTTCTAACACAAGCGCTGGGCAAAGATGCCCGAAACGGCGCTACCCAATTTGCAAAGATAGTTCTAACGGCACCGTTTCGCCGAGGCCTGGAAGAGCGGGCTTGTTGCATTGGGTGAAGTGTATGGCGCTTCAATATCTCCAAGTAGGCTATCTCTTCTCTTCGACGGGCTCTTACGAACTGGTCGCGCGTTCAATGCTGAATGGCGCCCTTCTTGCCGCAGATGAAATCAACGCGTCGGGGCTTGGTATTCGCTTTGAGCCGTTCGTCCTTGATCCCGGCGGTGACCTCTCGCAATATTCTGCACTCACGACGAAACTGCTGCAGGGCAACGTTCATCACGTTGTCGGTTGCTACACCTCGTCGTCGCGCAAAGAAGTTATTCCCCTGTTCGAAAAGCACGACGCTCTGCTGTGGTACCCCTCGCACTATGAGGGCTTCGAGAGCTCTACCAACGTCATCTACACCGGCGCCGCGCCAAACCAGCACGTCTTGCCGCTAGTCGAATATCTCCTGGCGCATCATGGCCATCGTGCATTCTGTGTCGGCTCAAATTACATTTGGGCGTGGGAAAACAACCGCATCTTGCGCGAGAGTGTTACGACGCGTCGGGGAACGGTGCTCGCCGAGCGCTATTTCACTGTCGGGGAAACGGATTTCCGCCAAGTCATCGAGGCGATCATCGAGACGCGTCCTTCATTCGTGTTCCTGACGTTGATCGGTACCTCGGCCTATCAGTTCTTCCGCGACTTCAGGACGGCGTGCCGCGCACGTGGGATCGACCAGGCGCGGGAAATCCCTGTGGCGAGCTGCTCGCTGTCCGAGCCCGAGTTGCAAGCGATCGGCGAAGACGCTGTGGATGGTCATCTGAGCTCAAGTGTATATTTTTGTTCGATCGAAAGCCCGACAAATCTTCGATTTCTCAGCGCGTACCAGTCGCGGTTCCCGGAAGGGCCCGCGGCGTCCGCCGATGCGGAGGCGTCCTACAACGCGGTGTGGCTGCTGGCACGGAGCGCCGCTGCCGCCGGGACCGACGAACCGCGCGCAGTCAAATCGGAGCTTGTCCGGCAACGTCTCGACGCGCCGCAGGGGGCCGTCTGGATCGATGAGCAGACCTTCCACGCCTACCTGACGCCACGCATCGGTCGTTCCAATCGCGATGCGCGGTTCGACCTTGTCAGTGAAGCCCTGGCGCCTGTCCAGCCCGACCCGTACCTCGTACGTAATTCCGCGCGGTTCGAGGCCGCGGGCGTTCCCTCGCTGAGGCTGGTGTCATGACCGAGCCTAGGCTGCTTCAGAATTTCAGCGGCGGCAGCGCCATTGTGGTGACGGATCGCGCGTCATCGCTCGATATGTTGACGACGACGCTGGATAGGTTGGGGGTCACAACCAGTGCTGCCGATATCGTCGGGAGCATTGCCGAGATCGATCTCGCAAAGCTTCAGGCGGATCGCAATATCATTTTCCTCGACGGTGACATCAGCGATGGGGCGGTGCTTCCGCTCAGCGCGATCGGTGGACTGCCGCCGGCGCCGGTCATCGGGCTGCTTGGCGTGAGCGCCCCCAGCCGCCTCAAAGCCCTGATGAGGGCGGGAGCCACATCGTTTCTTCGAAAACCGGTTCACGGCGCAGCCGTCTATCCGGCGCTGTTTGTTGGCGTCAACGAATATCGCCGTCATCGGCATCTGGAAACGCTGCTGGAGGATCAGGAGCGTCGCCGCCGAAGCCGGCGGGATGTCGTCAAGGCAATCATCCGGACGATGTCGGAGTATGGGGTCGACGACGACGAAGCCTATGATCTGCTTCGTCGACGCAGCATGAGCACGCGTCAGACGATGGAAGACCTTTGCAAAGACCTGGCCCGGTCGTCAGACGGGGAAGAACACGGCGAATTCGTTCCGAGAAGAAAACTCGCCGACTAAATCCAACAGAGGAGAGTCAGATGCTGGAATGTATTGCGAGGGGCGCGCGCGCCGTGTCCCTTATTGGAGCTGGCCTGCTTGCTGCAGGCTCAGCCTACGCGGCGGATCCGATCAAGCTCGGCGTCCTGGAAGATCAATCCGGCGATTTCGCGCTCGCGACCATCGGGAAAGTGCATGGCATTCAGCTTGCGACGGATGAAATCAATGCCGCCGGCGGCATCGCCGGCCGCAAGCTTGAATTGGTGGTCTATGACACGCAATCGGACAATACCCGCTATCAGGAGTTCATGCGGCGCGTGCTTCAGCGCGATAAGGTCAACGTGGTTTTTGCAGGATTCTCCAGCGCCTCGCGCGAAGCCTATCGCCCGATCGTCGACCAACTCGATGGCTTCGCCTTCTACAATAATCAGTACGAAGGCGGCGTCTGCGATGGCCACATGGTCGTCACCGGCGCAGTGCCGGAGCAGCAGTTCTCGACATTGATTCCGTGGATGATGGAAAAATACGGCAAGCGCGTCTACACCATCGCAGCCGACTACAATTTTGGCCAGATCTCGGCTGAGTGGGTGCGCATGATCGTCAAGCAGAACGGCGGCGAAATGGTCGGCGAGGAGTTCATTCCGCTTGGCGTGTCGCAGTTCTCGCAGACCATCCAGAATATCCAGAAGGTCAAGCCGGATGTGCTGATCACCTTGCTGGTCGGCACCGCGCAAGCGTCCTATTACGAGCAGGCGGCGTCCGCGAACCTGAAGATCCCGATGGGTAGCTCCGTCAATGTCGGCCAGGGCTATGAGCACAAGCGCTTCAAGGCGCCGAGTCTCGCCAATATGTACGCCACGGTGAATTACATCGAGGAGGTCGACACGCCGGAGAGTAAGGCGTTTGTGGCGAAGTGGAAGGCGAAGTTCCCGAATGAGCCCTACATCAATCAGGAAGCCGAAAATTCCTACCATGCCGTCTATCTCTACAAGCAGTTGGTCGAGCGAGCCAAAGGTTCGACGACACGGGCCGACTTGCGCGCCGTGATCGCCAAAGGCGACGTCTGTGTCGATGCGCCTGAAGGCAAGGTTTGCATCGATCCGAAGAGCCAGCATGTTTCGCACACGATCTACATGGCAAAGGTCGGCGACGACCATTCGATCACGTTTCCGAAGGTCTGGAACGACATCAAGCCGTATTGGCTTGGCGACGCCGGTTGCGACCTGACCAAGAAGGATCCGATGATGCAGTACACCCCAAGCAATCCGCCGCCGAAATCATGACCGCGGCGTCGTCGAGGGGCGCACGCGCGCCCCTCGATACCCTCAGCAACATTCCTTCATCGGCGCTTCGCCTGTTGATGACCGGAAGAAAAATCGTTTGACCCGAGGCCTTGGATGGATCTCCTGAGTTCGCTGTTCGGATTCCTCTACCAATGCGGCGATGCATTTGCATTTCTGGTGCTGGCTGCGTCCGGGCTCGCGGTCATTTTCGGCATGATGGGCGTGATTAATCTCGCGCATGGCGAATTCATCATGTGCGGTGCTTACGTGACGGTCGCGACTGCGCGGGCGGGCCTGCCGCTGGCTCTTGCGATCTTGTGCGGTGCGCTCGCCGCCGGGATAGTTGGGCTGATCGTCGAGCGTCTTGTCGTTCGGCAGCTTTATGGCCGGCCGATGGACACCATTGTGGCGACCTGGGGACTGAGCTTGATCGCCACGCAAGGCACGTTGATCGTGCTGGGATCCAGCATGCCGGGCGTCGGCGTTCCGCTCGGCAGCTTCACGGTCGGCGCCTATTCCTATTCGACCTATCGGCTGGTGCTGATCGCTGCTGCGCTGGCGGTTCTTGTTGGGCTCTACCTTGCCTTCAACAAGACGAAGTTCGGAATCCTGGCCCGGGCGACGATCCAGTTGCCGCATATGGCCGAAGCCTTGGGCGTCGACACCAAACTTGTCTACAGCATGACCTTTGCCCTGGGGGCGGCGCTCGCGGGGTTGGTTGGCGGTCTCTACGCGCCGACGATGACCATCGTGCCGACCATGGGCAGCACCTTTATCATGGAGGCGTTTGTCACGGTCGTGGTGGGTGGCGCCGATATCTTCCTCGGGACCGCGCCCGCCGCTGCCGTGCTTGCATTGGTCAAGGCTACGATGACATCGTGGGAGGGGCAGCTGTTCGGACAGATCGGGCTGCTGATCGCCGTGATCATCGTCATTCGCGTGCTGCCGAAGGGAATCTCGGGCTTCATCCTGCGCGAGCGAAGTTAAGAGAGCGATTTTGGACATGACGCGACGCCTGCCGTTCATCCATCTGCTCGAGGGTCCGCAGACATTGGGGCGTGGTCCGGTGTTTTGGACCGCCGCCGGCGCGGTGTTGCTCGCGGCAGTGGTCTATCCGTTGCTGGTCGACGGCTACACGGTTGGCAACACCGTCTATTTCTTCACGTGGGCGTTCATGGCGCTGGGGCTCTGCCTGATCTGGGGATACGGCGGCACGCTCAGCTTTGGCCAGACCGCGTTCTTCGGCTTGTCGGGATATGCCTACGGCGTTCTCACGCTCAACTTCGGCGCGGCTTACGGCTTCACGCTGATTGCCCTGATCATCGCACTGGCGTGCACGGCGGCGTTCGCGGCCGTGCTTGGCTATTTTCTCTACTTCGGACGGATCAGCGGGGTCTTTCTTGGCATCGTTACGCTCTCCGTCACGCTGGTGTTCGAGCGCTTCATGGCGCAGACCGCTGGTCCCGAATGGCACATCGGCGTCGCGCGCTTGAACGGCTTCAACGGCATGAGCGGCATGCCGCCGCTGACGCTGCCGTGGTTTGGGGGCGCCGTCGTGCTGTTCCCGGATATTGGTTTGTATTATCTCGTTCTGACGTTACTGGTGCTGAGCTATCTCGGCCTTCGCATGCTCGTGAATTCCAAGTTCGGCAACGTGCTGGTGGCGATCCGGGAGAATCCCGAGCGCGCGGAGATGCTGGGCTACGACGTGCGCAAATATCAACTGGTGGCGTTCGTAATCGGCGCCGTCATGGCTGGGCTCAGCGGCGTGCTCTACACCGCCTGGGGCCAATATATCACGCCGTCGAGCATGAGCATTACCGCGGCGGCCTTGCCGATCGTCTGGGTTGCCGTCGGTGGACGCAGTGACCTGACGGCCACGCTGATCGGAACTCTCACGGTGCTCGCGGCATTCCAGACGCTGACGATCTATGGCAGCCAGTATGCGCTTGTCGTGATGGGGTTGCTGCTGGTCGCGACAGTGCTGATCTCGCCGGAGGGATTGATCGTCACCTTCGCCAGGTTCGTCGTCCGGATGCGGAATCATCGGAAGGAACCGGCCTAATGTCGATTCTCGAAACCCGGGGTCTCAACAAACGCTTCGGCGGTCTGCACGTCACCGCTGATGTCAACCTTGCGCTCGAGGAGGGCGAAATCCACTGCCTGATCGGTCCCAATGGCGCCGGCAAGAGCACGTTATTCCGCCTCATCCTCGGCGAGCACGCGCCGTCCAGCGGCAGCATCTTTTATGCGGGACATGATATCACGGTGCTGAAGCCGTTTCAGCGGATCCGGCGCGGCATGAGCGTCAAGTTTCAGGTGCCGGGTATCTTCAAGGCGCTGAGTGCGCGGCAAAACCTCGAAATAGCGCTGCAGCACCATCTCGAAGGCGGTTCGCGCGATGCAGAGGCTGACCGGCTGCTCGATTTCCTGCATTTGCTCGACGTGGGCGGGCAGCTCGCCGGCAATCTCAGCCACGGCCAGAAGCAATGGCTTGAGATCGGCATGGCGATCAGCCTGAAACCGAAGCTGTTGCTGCTCGACGAGCCGACCGCCGGCATGTCGCCGGCTGAAACGTTCGCCACCGGCGAAATCGTCCAGACCTTGAACTCCAATGGTGTCACCATCCTCGCGGTGGAGCACGATATGAGCTTTGTCCGGCAGGTCGCCAGAAGAGTCACTGTGCTGCATCTCGGCCGGATCTTTGCGCAAGGTACGATCGAGGATATTGTCGCCGACGAGCGCGTCGCGGCGATTTATCTGGGACACGGCCATGCGTAAGGAAATCCTCCTCACGGCGCTCAAGCTCCGCTCCGGCTACGGCGGCGAGCCGGTGCTGCAGGGCATCGACATGGATGTGCGCGAGGGCGAGATCGTCGCGGTGATCGGCCGCAATGGTGTCGGCAAATCGACGCTGATGCGGACGCTGATCGGCTTGCTGCCGCCGACGGAAGGTTCCATCGTGTTCAAGGGGCAGGATGTCAGTGCACTGGTGGCACACCGCCGCGCCCGCTTGGGTATCGGTTATGTGCCGCAGGGTCGCGACGTTTTTCCGCGCATGAGCGTCGAGGAGAACCTCAAGGTCGGCGAAATGATCGGCGGGAAGGTCGGTCCCGAAGACTACAGCCGCGTCTACACCACGTTTCCGATCCTCGCCGAACGGCGCAGCCAGCAGGCCGGAACCATGTCCGGCGGCCAGCAGCAGCAACTGGCAATTGGCCGCGTCATGATCAGCAAGCCGTCGCTGATCCTGCTTGATGAGCCATCCGAAGGCATTCAGCCTTCGATCGTGCAGGACATCGCCCGCACCATTGTCGACCTGAATCGCCGGACCAATGTCACCATCGTCTTCGTCGAGCAGAATCTGGACATGATACGCGCCATGGCGCAGCGCTGCTACGTTATGGACAAAGGCAGGATCGTCGCAGCCCTGACGCCGGAGGACCTCGACGATCGGGAGGTCGTGCGACGGCATCTGGCCGTCTGAACGGAATTTTCAACCGGCAAATTTCCAACCAGCAAGAAGGATCATCCACATGTCATGGCTCGAAACGTCCATTATGGCCCGCCGAGGCCTTGCGAAAGGCAAGCCGGGCAAGACCTACTCGATCACCGAAGAAAGCCAGGGCCAGTATCATTATGTCTACGGTCCGTTTGCGAAGCCGGTTCTAAAGGTAGATCCGGGGGCGGTGATATCGGCGGAAACGCACGATGCGTTCGAAGGCAAGATCAAGCACGAGACCGACAAGCCGAGCGAGATCCTGAATTTCCCGTTCCTCAATCCGCAGAACGGGCCGATCTATGTCAACGGAGCCGAGAAGGGCGATACGCTTGCGGTGTACATCAAATCGATCGTGCCGCGCGGCCCCCAGCCGGTGGGGACGACCTGTCTGATCACAGAATTCGGCGGCCTGGTCGCGACCGGGGATACTGCTCTGCTCAATCCGCCGCTCCCCGAACGCGTCAAGAAGGTCGAGGTTACGCTTGAGGGCGGCATCAAGTGGAGCGACAAACTCACATTGCCCTATCAGCCCTTCATTGGAACCATCGGTACCTCGCCGGAAATCGAGGCGATCACGTCGCTCCAGCCGGACTACTATGGCGGCAACATGGATTTGCCTGATGTCGCGGTGGATGCCGTGATCTACTTGCCGGTCAACGCACCCGGAGCGCTGCTGTATCTGGGTGACTGCCACGCCACTCAGGGCGACGGCGAACTGTGCGGTGTCGCGCTGGAGCATCCGACTGTCACGACGCTACAAGTCGATCTCATCAAGAAATGGACGTTCAAATGGCCACGGCTGGAGAACGAAAAGTTTTTCATGACGATCGGCTCGAGCCGTCCGATGGAGGACGCCGCTCGCATCGCCTATCGCGAGCTGATCCGCTGGATGGCCGCCGATTTTGGTTTTGATGAACTTGACGCGTATATGCTTCTTACCCAATGCGGCCGCGTGCGCCTTGGTAACATGGTGGATCCGAAATACACCCTCGGTGCGTCAATCCTAAAAGCATATCTCTGACTGGAGAGGGGCGGGAGGCCGCATCAAAGCCCCGGTGAGCCTCGAATTACCCGGCGAGACAAGCATGCCCCGATCGGGTCAACCCGATCGGACGTTCAGTTTGCCTTTTCGATTAGGCTTTCCAGAAGCCGCTTCAATTCCGCCGTCGCCTTGTTGCCGCAACTTTCGGCGATGTGGGACTCCTGGCTCAGTGCAAGCGAATTCAAACGCTGGGTCAGTGCTTTTCCGCGGTCGGAACTGAACATCAGCACCTTGCGCCGGTCATCGGCATCCTGGACGCGGTAAACCAGAGAGTCGGACACCATGCGATCGATCATCTTCGTCAGCGTCGGATGATTAAGCAGCACTGCTTCCGCGAGTTCACCCATCGAATGACCTTTGCCGTCCGAAAGGATTTTCAGAATACGCCACTGTTCCACCGGCACGCCTTCGGTTCGGAAGCGCGCGTCCAACTGTCGATTGATTTCCCGGTTTGCCTGCGCAAGCAGATAAGCGAGATGCTCGGTGATTGGTTTACTCGGCGATCTTGCCACGATCTTGGACCTTGTGATCGGTTGCTGGATGATTATTGAGCGACGGCTGCTCGTTCTCTATGCACCTAAATCGTTGAATATTCAATATTTTCCTTTAGGATATTTTGGTCGTCGAGATACGCCGACGGAAGCCGAAAGGAGAGCGATGTGCTCTCAGCCACGCAACTTGGAACGACCGGCGGTGTCTCGGACTGGCTGCTGAGGGGGACGTCGCGGCCGGGCGGGGACACCTTGATGCAGATGCCGCGGTCGGATTCTTTTCGGCAGCGTCGCGATCGTAAGAAGCTTCGGATTGCCAACTTCACCTCACTGACCGGTCCTGCGGGAATCTGGGGACCATCCGCGACCAACAGTACGCTGCTGGCGGCTTCAGAGATCAACCGGCGCGGCGGCATCCTGGGGCGCGAAATTGAGATCGTCTTTCATGACGCCGGGGGCTGCATCGAGGATGTCGTCCAGATCGCAGCGGACGTGGTTGCGTCCGATGACGCTGATATCATCATGGGATCGCATATTAGTGCCGTCAGGGTCGCGCTTCGAAAAGTTGTCGCCGGCCGCGTTCCCTATGTCTACACGCCTGTGTATGAAGGCGGAGAGAGAACGGCGGGCGTGATGGCGATCGGCGAGACGCCGCGGAATCAATCCCGCCCAGCGATCGAGTGGCTGGCGAACGCCAAGAACGCGTCCCGATGGTACCTGATCGGCAGCGACTACGTCTGGCCCTGGCTGTCCCACCGGGCGACCAAGAAATACATCGCCGGTGCAGGCGGACGAGTTGTAGGCGAAGAATTTGTCCGGATGGGCGAGCATGATCACAGCGCGCAAATCGAGCGGATCCGCGCCGCCAAGCCCGACGTTGTCCTTATTTCGTTGATCGGCGCCGACAGTATCGTTTTCAACCGCGCCTTCGCCGAGCAGGGCCTGGCGTCGAAAATGCTTCGTCTGGCGGGGGCGATGGATGAAACCGTCCTGCTCGGAATCGGAGCCGATAACACCGAATCTCTCTTCTGCGCATCCGGGTATTTCGTGGACATGGCGTCGCGCGAAAACGATGATTTTCGTTGCCAGTACCAGGCTTCATTCGGCCGCTACGCGCCGCCCATCGGCTCCGTCGGACAGTCCAACTATGAGGGACTTCGGTTTCTCGATGCGGTCGCATCGCGCGCGGGATCGTTGGCCATCAAGCCGTTGCTCGCTAACGCGATGAACGTGGACTATGACGGCGCAAGAGGTCGCATCGGCATTCGCCGCGGAAGCGCTTGCATGCCGATCTATCTGACCGAAGCTGACGGGCTCAATTTCCAATTGGTCGAAAAGTTTTGACGGCGCGCAAGGCTGCCGTCTCAATCGGCTCGATGTGAAATAATACTTGAAAAGGAAAATATTTCCGTTTCTAATGATCCGGGAGATTGGTTCGCTTACGTTCTTGGCCAACTAAGGTTTGCGCATTGCACTGGTGGCCCCGGCGGTCTCCCCGACCGATCGAAGGATAAGCGATCAAGTAATAGGAGAAGACATCGTGTCAGTAGCGCTTCCAACTCCCGATCAGCTGCGCGCCATCGCCGAATATTGTGGTTTGGCGTTGACCGATGCGGATGTTACCTCCTTCCGCGGCCTGATGCAGGGCTCGGTCGATGCTTACAACGCCGTCGCCGCTATGCCGGACGAAGTTCCGGTCGTCAAATATCCGCGGACGCCGGGCTATCGGCCGGAGGCCGAAGAAAACCCGCGCAATGCCTGGTACCGGAAGTCCACCGTCAAGGGCGCAGCCCACGGCAAGCTGAAGGGCAAGGTCGTCGCACTCAAGGACAACATCATGTTGGCGGGCGTGCCAATGATGAATGGTTCGTCGACCCTTGAAGGTTTTGTTCCGGATTTCGACGCGACGATAGTCACGCGCATGCTTGACGCCGGCGCTGACATTGCAGGCAAGGTTCATTGCGAGTCGTTTTGCATGTCCGGCGGCAGCCACACGAATTCGACCGGCCCCGTACATAATCCGCACAAGATGGGATATTCCGCGGGCGGGTCTTCTTCCGGAAGCGCTGTCGTGGTCGCGCTCGGCGAAGTCGATATGGCAATCGGAGGCGACCAGGGCGGGTCGATACGGATGCCCGCGTCGTTCAGCGGCATCTACGGCATGAAGCCGACATGGGGCCTTGTGCCCTACACCGGTATCATGCCGATCGAGATTTTCATCGATCACACCGGACCGATGACCGCGAACGTGGCCGACAATGCGTTGTTGCTTGAGGTTCTGGCGGGTGACGATGGCTACGATCCCAGGATCAAATTGCCGAAGGTGCAGGACTACACCAAGGCGCTTGGTGCTGGCGTCAAGGGACTGAAAATCGGCGTCGTTAAGGAAGGTTTCGAGCAAGCCGGTGCCGAAGCAGCGGTGAACGAGAGCGTCAAGGAGGCGGCAAAGCGGTTCCGCAGTCTCGGCGCCAGCGTCGAAGAGGTTTCTATCCCGATGCATATGTTGGCGCCGGCGATTTGGACGCCGATCGGCACTGAAGGCATGACACAGACCATGATGTTTGGCGACGGCTATGGCCTAAGCCGATCGGATCTCTATTCGACGTCGCTGATGGATTTCCACCGCGGCTGGCGCGCAAAAGCGGATTCGCTCTCCGAGACCACCAAGATGATGTTGATGTTCGGCACCTACATCAACAATAATTTCGGACCCCGCTACTACGGAAAAGCCTTGAACATCTCGCGCCGGCTGACGGCGGCTTACGACAAGGCGCTCAAGACCTACGATTTGCTGTTGATGCCGACCACGCCAATGAAGGCGACGCCATTGCCTGCTCCGGGAGCAGGCCGCGAGGAGCAGATCGGGCGCGCCTTCGAGATGCTCACGAACACCGCGCCGTTCGATATCACGCACCACCCGGCGATGTCGTTGCCGTGCGGCCTAGCAGATGGACTCCCCGTCGGTTTGATGTTGGTTGGCCGGCATTTCGACGAGTCGATGATCTATCGTGCTGCGCATGCCTTTGAACAGTCCGGCGACTGGAAGACCATGTAGGCAGGAGCGTTCAGGGTTACCGGTAGTGTCGTATGGATAGCCTGTTCACCGCGTTGTTCGAGATCATGAGTTTCGGCGCGATCGTCGTACTGGTCGTGCTCGGACTTGGCATCATCGCCAGCATGATGGGGATCTTCAATTTCGCGCAGGGAGAATTCGTTCTGCTCGGCGCATACATCACCTATATCGTGCATAACGCGGGCGCGCCGGTCTGGGTCGGAATGGCGGTCGCGCCGTTCGTGGTCGGAGCCCTGGGCTTTGTGCTGGAACGCCTGGTGGTCCGGCGGTTCTATGCGGCACCGATCGTCGCGATGCTCGGCACCTATGCGCTCGGGCTGATCATCCGGGAGATCGTGCGCGGCCTGATCGGCGGCCTGTACATTTCGGTGCCGGAACCGATCGGCGGCTCAGTCAATCTCGGTGCCATGCACTTTTCCTCGTGGCGGCTTGTCATCATCGTGATCACCGCGCTGGTCATGGCGAGCAGCTACCTGTTGCTGGCGCACACCGCATTCGGGCTGCGAATACGGGCTTCGTTGGAAAACCCGTCGCTCGCCCGCGCATCGGGGATTTCGACCAACGCGATCTACGGCGCGACCTTTGCGTTCGGGGCCGCCTTGGCGGGCCTTGCCGGGGCGCTGATCGTGCCGGTGTTCTCGCTGTTCGCCGATCTTGGCCTCCGCTTTCTGATTCAAGGGTTCGTGGCTGTGATGGTCGGTGGTGTCGGGTCCTTCGCGGGGCCGGTGATCGGGGCCGGTGTGATCGGGACGTTATCGGCTGCTCTGCCGTGGGTCATTCCGCCTGTCATCGCCGACGTCCTCGTGTTCGTTCTGGCGATTGTGTTCATCAAGTTTAGGCCGCGAGGCCTGGTTTCGGGAAAAGAGGTTTAGTCCGATGTTCAGCGACCACAGCCAGCCAAGCCGGCGGCGCTTTCTCTCCAATTTTGCTTTCGCGAGCACCGCGCTTGCGACCGGCGTCGGCAGTTGGGTCATTCGTCCGGAATGGGCAAACGCGGCTGCCGATCCCATCAAGGTCGGCATCGCCACCGATCTGACCGGCCCAATTGGCTATGCCGGCAACGCCGACGCCAATGTCGCAAAAATGGTGGTGAAGGAAATCAACGACGCCGGCGGATTGCTCGGCCGGCCGCTGGAACTGTTCATCGAGGATACGGCGTCGAATGAGTCGGTGGCTGTCGGTAATGTTCGCAAGCTGATCCAGCGCGATAAGGTTGATCTCGTGTTGGGAGGCGTCACCAGTTCGATGCGCAACGCGATCAAGGACGTGATCGTCGCGCGCGGCAAGACGCTTTATATTTACCCGCAACTTTACGAAGGCAAGGAATGCACGCCTTATCTGTTCTGTACGGGGCCAACGCCTGCGCAGCAGTGCGACGAATTCATTCCCTGGCTGATCAAGAATGGCGGCAAGAGATTTGCGTTACCCAGCGCCAATTACGTCTGGCCGCACACGCTGAACATCTACGCGCGCAAGGTGATCGAGGCCAATGGCGGCGAGGTGGTTTTTGAAGAATATTATCCGCTCGACCAGATCGATTTCAGCGCCACGGTGAACCGGATTATTTCCAACAAGGTGGATGTGGTGTTCAACACCGTAATTCCGCCGGGAGTAGGTCCGTTCTTCAAGCAGCTCTATGAAGCGGGATTCTTGAAAAACGGTGGCCGGCTGTCCTGCGTGTATTACGACGAGAACACGCTGAGCATCAATCAGCCGGCCGAGATTGAGGGCCTGGCGAGTTGTCTCGACTACTTCAAGGCGCTTTCCCCGGAAGATCCGGTCAGCGCGAAAATCCAGGCAGCCTATGACAAGCAATTTCCGGGCACGTTCCTGTTCGCGGCCGGAAGCGCCGCCACCGGCACCTATCGCGGCCTCAAGCTGTGGGAAGCTGCGGTGAAGGAGGCGGGTAAGGTCGATCGGGATGCCGTCGCTGCCGCGCTCGATCATGCCAAGATTGCCGAGGGTCCCGGAGGGCCGGCGGAAATGGTCCCCGGCAAGCGGCATTGCAAAATGAAAATGTACACGGCGGTTGCCAAGGGCGGTAACTATGAGATTGTCGCACGCAGCGCAGGTCTCGTTGATCCCAAGGAATGCTGAGCGTATCGCAACGGTGGGGAAGTCGCGCCGAACTCTGGAGTTAACGTGCGGGCAACTTGATGACTGAAACGACACCGTCCGCGCTGGGGCTTCCCGTTCGTGCTCATCGTTCTCACCGCTGGCAACGTCTGCCAGTCATAGAGATTGTGGCGCTGGCGATCGGAATTCTGCTGCCGCTCGTGCTTCAGGATTACCTGACCATCTATGCCACAAGGGTCTTGATCCTCTGCCTGTTCGCGCTCTCGTTCGATCTGGTGTGGGGATATGCCGGCATCATGAGTTTCGGGCAGGCAGTCTTCTTCGGTGGGGCGGGATACGGCGTGGCGTTGATAGCCCGCGATCTCGACATCACGTCCATCTTTGTCGTGTTGCCGGCGGGTTCGTTGATCGGATTCACTTTGGCGTTGCTGCTCGGGGGATTCCTGCTGTTGGGGCGACACCCGTCCAGCGTCATTTTCGTCTCATTGGGAACGCTGACCGGATCATATGCGTTCGATCGGCTGGCAAGGGGTTGGTATTATCTCGGTGGCCAAAACGGCATCCCTTCGATTCCACCAATGAGCCTTGGTAGTTACCAGCTGGATGAGGGTCCGGTATTTTATTATCTTGCGTTGGGTATTCTGCTGTTGGTCTATCTCCTGTGCCGGTTTCTGGTGGGGTCGCAGTTCGGATTGGCCCTCGCCGGCTTGCGCGAGAATGAGCTGCGCATCGCGTTTTTTGGCTACCGGGTGCAGCGCCTCAAGGCGATCATCTTTTCGTTTGCCGGCGCCATCGCAGGGTTGGCCGGAAGTCTTTATGCCGTCCACGAAGGTTTCGTCTGGCCGAACATGCTGGGTGTCGTGATGTCCACCCAGGTCGTACTTTACGTCTTGTTCGGCGGCGCCGGCACCTTGATCGGGGCGGTGATCGGCGCCGTCGTCATCGAGGCGGTCAGCTTCTGGCTGTCGAACAGTTATCAGGACATCTGGCCGATCATACTCGGCGTGCTGCTGCTATCGGTTATTCTGTTTCGTCCGGCCGGGCTGATCAGCCTGATCGTCAGCGAGCGCGAACGTGTCGGCGGTTTCGGTCGTCCGCCGAAGGAGGGGCGTCATGGCTCTTCTTGAGGCGCGTGGACTTACCAAGATATTCGGCAAGCTGACGGCCTTGAATGGCGCCGAACTCGCCATCGCGGAAAACGAATTTCACGGCCTGATCGGACCGAATGGATCCGGCAAGAGCACGCTGATGAAATGCTTGGCTGGCGCGGAATTCCCGACCACCGGTACGGTGACTTTTGCCGGTCGCGACATCACGCAGGCCACTCCCGCCGAGCGGGCTCGTGCCGGCATGAGCCTGAAGTTCCAGATCACCAGCGTACTGCCGGCGCTAACCCTGTACGACAACATTTTGCTGGCGCTGCAAGCCCAGACTTCGCTACCCAGCCTCGTGTTTTCCCGGACGCGGGGTGTCTTGCATGATCGCGTCATGGCCATCCTCGAACAATTCCGCCTGGTGAATCAGGCGGCGAATATGGCCTCCGCCCTTTCTCATGGCCAGCAGCAATGGCTCGAGATCGCCATGGCGCTGGCGCCGGAACCGAAGCTGTTGCTGCTGGATGAGCCGACCGGCGGCATGAGCGTAGAAGAACGGCGTGTCACCGGCGAGTTGCTGCAGCCCATCAAGAAACGCTGCTCGCTTGTCATCGTCGAACACGATCTCGATTTTATTCGCGACATTTGCGACCGGCTGACCGTGCTCGATCAAGGCAGCGTGCTCGATTCCGGCTCGGTGCGGCACATCCAGTCGAGTCCCAAGGTCCAGGAGGTCTATCTTCGCCGTGCCTGACGACAAATACCTCGATATCCGCAATCTCAATGCCGGTTATGGCCGCAGTCAGGTCCTGTTCGACGTCACCATGACCGTGCCTTGGCGAGGCGGCGTCGCGGTCCTCGGCCGGAACGGCGCGGGTAAAACCACCTTGATGAAGGCCATCATCGGAGAGCTGCCATTGCTGGGCGGCTCCGTGAGTTTGGACGCCCGTGATGTCGGGCGGCTGCCGACCGAACAGCGCATTCGCGCGGGGGTCGGATACGTCCCGCAGGAGCATTCGGTGTTTGGAAGGCTTTCGGTGCGGGACAATCTCGCGGTGGGCGCGCTTACCAATCGTGACAGTTACGCCGTCAATCGAATCCTGGAAATATTTCCGAAACTCGGCCAGCGGATGGACCAGGTCGCAGGCACCTTATCGGGGGGCGAACGCAAGATGCTCGCGATCGGACGTGCGCTGCTGTCGGACCCGCGGGTGCTGCTGTTGGACGAGCCGACCGAGGGCGTCTGGATCGGTGTGATCGAGGAGATCACCGAGCGATTGATCCTGCTGGCAAAGGACATCGCCATTGTTATCGTCGAGCAACATCTCGATCTCGCGCTCCGGGTCGCCAATCGCGCCTATGTACTGGATCGTGGCAGGGTCGCGCTCACAGGATCGGCGCAAGACGTTCGCAACGATCCAAAACTGTTGCAGTATCTCGCGCCTTGAGGCTTTCGAGAAGCTTCGAGCACGATACGGACACCGCATAGCCGCGCAAGGCGGACGTTCGGCAGATCAGTGGGGTTAGCCAAGTGCCGACAAACGGATTCCTCGAAGCGATGCTATTTCAGCAAAGCCGATTGCTCGCCCAGCTATGTTTTACTGGAAAGGTATGACGTGTGCATAAACCGAGCGTCTGCCCGGCGTTAGGCCCACGCGCTTTCGTCTTCCGCTTGGCTTCATTGCGAGCACTATCAAGCGGTCATTAGCTTATCGGTCGGCGCTGGATGGGAGCGATCCGCGAGTGCTGATGAGCGATGGGCCTCGTCGGTGTAACGAGTTGCTCGCCGCCATGCGGACGAAGTGCGGTGGCGTCCCGTACAATTCATCCGGACGTGGCCTGCCACGGCGTGCCCTTTCTGCCATTTATGCAACCGATGACATTGGCCAACTCGTGCCCATCCAATTCAGCACGTCGCCTACGAACAATTGCAAAGCACAGCACTACCGGGGACCAATCCGCGATCGCCTCTCGCGGATCGACGCAGCAGGAAAGCGCGGGAGGCTCGGTTTCACCTCGTGGAAGACGAATAGGATGTCCTGAGGCGCAAGTCGTAAACGCTCGCCGAACAGTCTGACCGCTTCGTCCGCAATGGTGGCGGCGGTTCCTGGTGGCCTCCAGCTGGAGATGACTACCTCGACGACCATGAACCGATCGGTTCTGTCCGTTGCGTAGTCGGGGAAGCGGGGATCTACCAGAAGGTCATCCTGGTCGACTTCGATAAAGCGGTGAAAGCGATCGGCTCGGTGATCGCCGGCGGCTACTTGGGCTTCTAACATTGCCTCCGATAAGCGGGACTTGTCGGCGGCGCTGAGGCCGCGCCGGACGGTGAAGGTTACAAACGGCATTTCGAGTCTCCACGGTTTGGGATGTACCAATTGTGTTGATGCGCTGAGTCCGCGCCTCCCTGCGCACTCCTTCGCAGACTCACGAGAGGAGAGTGGCTCCGAAGCCAATCTCGACCTTCATCAGTTTGGAGACAGGGCAACCGGCCTTTGCTTTTGCGGCGATTGACTGGAACGCGGCCTGGTCCATGCCCGGTATCTTCGCGGTAACGGTGAGATGGACCGAGGTGATGGAAAAGCCATCGCCGTCCTTGTCGATGACGACCTCCGATTTGCTGTCGACCTGCTCCGGAACGAAGTTCGCCATGCCGAGTAATCGAACGAACGACATAGTGAAACAGGCGGCGTGAGCTGCTCCAAGCAGCTCTTCGGGATTGGTGCCCGGCTTTTCACCGTAACGGCTGAAGAACGTGTAAGGATAGGTTTCCAGCGCGCGGCTCTCGGTCGAGACCGAGCCCTTGCCTTCGCGCAGGTCGCCGCTCCAGGCGGCGGATCCGAAACGTTTCATGGCTCCTTGTTCCTTTCGTGCAGCCCCTGAATTGAGCGCGGCAGCATCAAAATTGCCTCGCCAACACCGCCGCTTGTCTCTTTCCTGCCTCGATCATGTCGACCGCGCGGCCGTCCCAAGTGTGTTCGACGGCAAGCGATACAACGCTGCGGACGCCTATGAACTGCAGCCAAAACTCAATGTAACCGCTGAGATATTTGAAGCCGGGCTGAGGGACAGTTTTGAACCCCGCCTCGTCGCTTTGTCCCCTGACATACGCGACGAAAGCCTTGTCAATGCTCAACGACGGTCCATAGGATTCTCCGTCGAACGTAAACAGCATGTTTCTTTGACAAGACAGATCAATCAGCTGCTTGAGTTTGTAAGGGACAGAGAAATTCCACATGGGCACGCCCAGGACGATGCGGTCGGCTTGTTGGAAGCGTAAGGCCAACGTCCTGATCCTTTCCCATGTTGCCATCTCGACCGGGGTCATCGATTCGCCGGAGACACCCTTGTATTTGGCGTCGATTGCTTCCGCGTCGAATTCAGGAAGTTGCTCCTGCCAAATATCCAACCTATCAATCGTGAGGTCGTGAACGTGCGCTCCGTATTCCGAAAGGAATGCATTGACGATGGCGGTGGACGCAGATTTTTCCTTTCGCGGCGACGTCACTATGTTCAGGATATGCATTTTCGTTGCCCTTCTCACGTCGGATGTACAGATCTCGAGCTGATATCCGACAACATGTCCGATGTGTCTTTCTCTCGCCTCATAGGCGCTGGCCGGCGGCCTCCAGGATCAGCCGCGTGATTTCGTGAGGATGGGAGATCAGCGAGAGATGGCTGGCCTTCACCTCGATGGTCTTGGCGCCCATCCGCTTGGCCATGAAGCGCTCAAGGTCCGGATTGATCGTGCGGTCTTCCGTCGAAACCGCATAGAAACTCGGCTTCGATCGCCAGGCCGCCTGCGTGGTCTTGCCCGTGAGCAGGGCCTTGTGGAACGGCTCCTGGACCGCATAGAGAACCTTTGCCTTCGCTTCCGGCAGGTCGCCGGCGAAATCGCGCAAGAACGCCGCCTCACTGAGACGTCCTTCATCACCGTCGAACACGATCCCGGCCGTCGCCGGCGGGGTCGGATATGTCTTTGCTAGAGCCGCGTAGTCCTCGCCTGCATCTGGCGCGCGTGCCGCCACGTAGACGAGCGCGGAGACGTTCGGATGCATACCCGCCTCGGTCACGATCATCCCGGAGAAGGAATGCCCGACCAGAACCGTCGGACCATCCTGCCGCGCCAGCACACGCTCGGCCGATTCCACCGCTTCAGGCAGCGTTGTCAGGGGATTTTGCACGGCCGTGGCGTTGAGCCCCGCCGCCTGCAATCGCGCTATCACCTCGGACCAGCACGAGCCGTCGGCGAACAGCCCGTGCACAAGTACAACGTTCTTCGCCTTCGCGGGAGTTGTATTTGCGGCCATGCTACGTGTGGAGATCAGCGAAGCTGCAGCACCGGTCACGAGGGCGGCGGAAAAAGCGCGTCTGTTCATCATCATGGTATCTCTTCCTTCAAGGATGGGTGGGAGTGTCTGGTTGCGTGGCGTGCGCAGCGCGGAGCGGTGCCGCACGCCTGAGATTTCGATGTCGTGTCGCCGTTCACCGCCTTTCTGTCGCTTTGGTGTGAGCGCCCGAATGGGCTCAAGCTTCGAGTAGTGCGTCGACGTCGGATGAACGCACGATCGTCCCGTCGCGCACGAAGGCCTCGTGGTTGTCGTTGATGGTGCCGCGGTCGTAGAGGTAGTTCACCATGATGCCGAACGATTGCTGGATGCCGCGTGGCGCGCTGTTGCCAAGCCAATTGATCCGTTCAAGTCGTGCGCCATTGCCGAGGTGAAAACGCGCCACGGGGTCGATGCGTATCGAGGGCTGGCGCGTCAGATAGCGGGCGCAAAGCCGCAGCAAGGGCGCGCGCAGCTTCTCGCTCTGCGCCGGGTCGTTCCACCAGCCATCGCATTCGAGTTCGGGCAACAGCGCGGCGTCGGGATCGCTTCCTTTCGCAAGCCGCTGCATCAGCCAGCGCCGGAACCCCGGCACCGGCGATAGGGTGGAGAAGCGCTTCAGCTGCGGAAACTCCGCCTGCAGCTCCTCGACCACCTGCTTGATCAGAAAATTGCCGAACGATATGCCGCGCAGGCCGTCCTGACAGTTGGAGATCGAATAGAAAATCGCGGTGTCGGCGCGTGCAGCCTGCGCCCGTGCGGTCTCTTCATCTGTCTCCCGGGCAAGCAGCGGCGGCATGGCTGTGGCCAATCCCTGCACCAGCGCGACTTCGACGAAGATCAGCGGCTCCCCGGGAAGCGCTGGATGGAAGAATGCGAAGCAGCGGCGATCGGGCGCAAGGCGCCGCCGTAGATCGTCCCAGCCCTTGATCTCGTGCACCGCCTCATAGGCGATCAGTTTCTCTAGAACCGCCGCCGGAGACTGCCAATCGATCCGCCGCAGTTCGAGAAACCCGCGGTTGAACCAGGAAGCGAAGAGATGCCTGAGGTCGGCGTCGAGCAGCTTCAACTGCGGCTCGTCGTGCAGATGCGCGGTGAGTTCGCTGCGCATCGCGATCAGCGCGCCAGTGCCGCCGGGCGCCATGTTCATGCGCCGCAGCAGCTCCTGCCGGGGCGGATCGGCAGCCTGCGCGAGCGCGGCCGCGGCTTTCGCTGTAGTGTCGGCGAGGTAACGCTCCGCCGCCGCACGCAACACCGCTCTGTCGGGCTGAAACTCCGATGCGAGATAGCACTGGAAGCTGTGCCGGTCGTCTGCATCGAGGATGCGCAGCACGTCGTGCAGTTCGCGCGCGACCAGCGCGCCCGACGCCTCACTGCGTTCGGACAGCAGCGTTGCTGCGAGCTGCTCCGCGCGGCCGAGCGGCGCCAGTTTCGTGTTGGATAGGTCGCTGGAAGTCAGGGTGATTGGGGTCATCACTATCTCCTTCTCAAGTGTGAGTGACGATGGCGCGGCGGAATTTTGCCGGTGGGACGTAGAGTCCGCCTGACGCTGTCACGAGGTCGTCGATGGTCTGGGCCGCAAGCTGGTCGCGGGTCGCGGTGTTGACATCGATGCCGAGGTCAGAGGGGAACATCACGATGCCGCGGCCGCGCAGGCTGTCGCTTGTTTCGGATGGCTGTCGCCTGCCGAACTCAGTATCGCCGGCGACGGCGCGCAATGCCGCTTCGCGTTCCTGGGGCGACCGGCAACGCAAAAGGTTGGCCACGCCACATTCGGTAACAACATGGGTGACGTCGTCGCCATAGATCATCACCGGCGGTAGCGCAAAACCGGCTGAGGCGGCGAGATCGAATGCGTCCAGCCGTTCGACAAAGCTTGGTGCGCCATTCGGCTGATGGGTCTGCACCATTTGCACCACAAGCTTGCGTCCGCGCAGGCTCTCGCCCGCTTCCTGGCCGGCGCGCAGCCAGGCGGAACTGTCGTGGCGGCGGCCACGCGGGTCGGCGCCCATATTCGGCGCGCCGCCGAAGCCGGTGATCCGGTCCTTCGTTGCCGTGGAGCTGTTGCCCTGCGGGTCGATCTGCAACGTGCCGCCGACGAAGAGGTCGCAGGCATATTGTCCGGCGACCTGCGCGAGGCCGCGGTTGGAACGCAGATTGCCGTCGGCGCCGACCGGGAAGATATCGGCGCGGTTCGAGACGTAGCCTTCCATGCCTAACTCGGAGCCAAAGCAATAGACGCTGTCGACGAAGCCGGCTTCGATCGCGGGGATCAGGGTCGGGTGCGGGTTCAGCACAAAATGCCTGGCGATCTTGCCCTTCAGTCCGCGCTGCGCGGCGTAGGTTGGCAGGATCAGTTCGATCGCTGCAGTCGCATAGCCGATGCCGTGATTGAGTCGCTGCACCTGGTAGGGTTCGTAGACCGCCGCGATCGCCATCATCGCCATCAGCACGTTTTCGTTCCTGATCTTGGCGGGATCGCGCGTGAACAGCGGATCTATCAGATAGGGTTTCGGGCTAGGGACCACTACATCCACCCAGTCGCCGGGCACGTCGACCCGCGGCAGCCGGTCGACGATCTCGTTGACCTGCGCGACCACGATGCCGCCGCGGAATGCCGCGGCTTCGGCGATGGTCGGCGTGTCTTCGGTATTGGGACCGGTGTAGAGGTTGCCGTTGCGATCCGCCTTGTCGGCGACGATCAGCGCCACGCGGGGCGTCAGGTCGACCAGCATGCGAGCATAGAGTTCGAGATAGGTATGGATCGCGCCGATCTTCACCGTGCCGTTCGCGACCAGTTCCGCGAGCTTGCGGCTTTGCGGCCCTGCGAAGGCGAAATCCAGGCGGTTAGCGATCCCGCGCTCGAATACGGCGAGATGGTCGGGCAGCGCCAGCACAGACTGCACCATGTGCAGGTCGTGCACCCGCGCAGGATCCACCTTCGCCAGGGCTGAGGCGAGAAAATCCGCCTGCTTCTGATTGTCGCCTTCGATCGTCACGCGGTCGCCCGGCTCGATGATTGCTTCGAGCAATCGCGTCGCGCGGTCGGCGGGGCAGACCTTTCCGCTCATGCCGCTGAGCGCGGCAGCCCGCGCGAGACGGGAGGTGCGATCTGCTCCGTGTCGTGATGTGTCTAACATGATGGGCCTCCTTCGCTGGCTTCAAAGCGAAGGTAGGGGTCCATTATTGATTATAGAAACGATATTTTATAATATGATTGATCGTAAAATAGGATCAATCATATGCTGGATTTTGAGCTGTTACGCACCTTCGTTGCCGTCGCCGATTGCGGCGGTTTCCACCGTGCCGCGGAGCGGCTGAACCTGACGCAGTCGACCGTGAGTCAACAGATTAAGCGGCTTGAGCTCGAGACCAAACGGCCGTTGTTCCGGCGGACAACGCGCAGTGTCGCACTGACCGACGATGGCGAGATGCTGCTGGGCGACGCGCGTCGGCTGTTGCAACTTGAGGAAGCGGCCCGCCATCGTCTGGCGGCGCCGCGGCTGTCTGGCACGGTGCGTCTCGGCGTGGTCGAGGAGGTTGCCGGCGGATCGCTACCTCCCGCGCTCGGCCGCTTCGCCATGCTCAATCCAGGGGTGAAGCTCGAGGTACAGATCGGCGTCAGCGCTGAATTGATCGAGCAACTTAATGCGGGGCGGCTTGACGTCGTGTTCGCAAAGCGCCCGCTCGGGACCTCGAAAGGGCGTCTGGTGTGGCGTGAGCCGCTGGTCTGGGCTGCGGCCGACACGTTCGATCTTGTTCCGGGTGCGGCACTGCCGCTGGCCCTGTATCGCGAGCGATCCGTTTCTCGCGAGGCTGCACTCGCCGCGCTCAACGACAACGAACTGACCTGGGAGATCGTCTATACCAGCCCCAGTTTGACAGGCGTGCGCGCAGCGGCGCTCGCGGGCCTCGCCATCGCTCCGCTTCCTGCCAGCACGCTGATCGCGGGATTGCGCATTCTCGGTATGGAAGAGGGGCTGCCGCGGCTTCCTGACCTTGAGTTCGCGATTTACGAGAAGGCGCGGCCCGACAAGGCCGCCGCGGCACTGGCTGCGGTTCTGCCGATGCATTGCACAGGGACCACCGCGCCCCGCGATCTGAGATGAACCGGCATTGCAATCGTCGTGGGTTAGACTGAGAAGAACCGGTAAATGACTTCAGGCAAATTAATAGGATCCTCCATGATCGGAAAATTCAAGGCTTTCATGGCTCTGGGGGCGAGCCTGTATCTCGCCGGCGTAATGTCGGCGGCTGCGCAGCAAGCGGACTTGAATACGCCCGAACTCGTTCTGACCAACGGAAAAATTCTGACGATGGATGGTCGATCGTCGGTGGCGGAGGCCCTGGCCGTCAGGAACGGAAAGGTTCTTGCGATAGGAAACAGCGCCTCGATCAAATCTCTGGCCGGCGCAGCGACGCGCGTTCTCGACCTCGCCGGCAAGACCGTCGTGCCCGGGTTGATCGACACCCACGCGCATTTCAAGGCAGCCGGTCTTTCGGAATACGTCGTGAATATGAGTGGCGCGAAGAATGTTGCCCAGGCGCTCGACGCGATCCGGGCATTCGCCGCCAAGAAGAAGCCGGGAGAATGGATCGTCGGCGGCGCCTGGCATCCGCCGTCGCAGCTCGCCGAGAAGCGCTACCTCACGCGACAGGAAATCGACAGCGTCGCTCCGAACAATCCGGTCTATCTGCGCACCGTCGGCCACTTCTCGATGGCAAACAGCATGGCGCTCCGAGAGGCGGGCGTCGGCAAGGACACTCCGAACCCGAGTGGAGGATCCTTCGAGCGGGACGCGTCGGGCGAGTTGACCGGTGTTCTCGTCGAGACGGCAATCGAACGGGTCGAAAAGACGGTGCCGCCGTGGACGACCGCCGACGAGGTACGGCAGTTCAAGATCGCCGAGAATGTCCTGAACAGCTTCGGGATCACGAGCGTGGTCGAAGGCGCGACGGAGGCGCGGGACATTCGGACGCTCCAGAAGATCGCACTTTCCGGAGAAGCAACACTGCGTGTGGGTCTGATGTTCCGGCCGGAGCCGCCGGCGGAGATGTCTGCGTGGGAAGCGATCATGTCCGGCAACGGCGCGTCGTCCGGATTCGGTGACGACTGGCTGAAGTTCGCCGGTATCAAGATTTACTACGACGGCGGCATGACGCTGAAGACCGCGCTGACGCGCGACGCCTATCCCGACTCGCAGGACGACTACCACGGCATCGCGCAGCAGACGCCTGAGCGGCTGAAGCAACTCGTCTCGATCGCCAACCGCTACAACTGGCGCGTGGGCGTGCACGTCGTCGGCGACCTCGGCATCGATCAGGTGCTCGATGCGTTCGAGGCGGCCGACAAGGAGAAATCGATCCGGGACCGGCGCTTCATCCTGATCCATGCAAGCTTGATCCGGCCCGAACAGATGGAGCGCGCTCACCGGCTGGGGGTCCGCGCCGATTTCCAGAACGTGTTCATGTGGGACAAGGCCGCAACCGTTGAGCGTTTCCTTGGGCATGCGACCGCCGATCGCGCCGTGCCTACCAGGACGTTGATCGAGAAGATGGGCCTCGACAATCTCGGCGCCGGAACGGATTTCCCGGTCAACCCGATCAACCCCTTCCTCAATATGTACGTTATGGTGACGAGGAAGGATCCCAACGGCAACGTCTACGGTGCTTCCGAAGCCATCAGCCGCGAGCAGGCACTTCGTCTCTATACCAACGCGGCCTCACATTACATGTTCGAAGAAGGTCGGAAGGGCACGCTCCAGCCAGGAAAGCTGGCCGACCTGGTGGTCCTCTCGGCTGACTACATGACCGTGCCGGAAGACCAGATCAAGGACATCAAGGTCGACATGACGTTGGTTGGCGGCAAAGTCGTATTTCAACGCTGAGCTGCGGGGCTCGCGCGGCTCTTCTTGGTGAATCGCAAACGGACGTGCCGTTCATCATCAGGGCCGCAATTGCGTGCCTCCAGCAGATTCCGAGTGCGGGGGAAGCACTTCGAATCGCCTCACGCACTTCTTTTCGAATTCAATGACAAGGTCAAAAATCTCCCGCATCACGTATATTGGGACAACGTCACTCTTTTTTCCGAACTAGGGAAGACGATGCTCTAAAGCGCAGGAAACCTGAATTCCGCGACTTGTTGTTGCATGGTCTTTCCTCGTGCCGACGGTCGACTCTGCGAAACAAAGATAGATGTGCTGCGCCTCACGCCCGTCATGCAGGTCTTTGTAGCCGCGAGCTGATCCAAGAGCGCTCAGACAAACAAAGGCCGCCACGACGTTACGCTTGTAACGACATTCTGCCGTTTGAAACGCAAACTGAAATCTAGGGCGGTTAGATTAGTAATCGAATCGACGCGATTGAAATGTCTCTTGAAATATTTCTCTCGGTTCGATCCGAATTTCACTGTGATGCGCTTGGAGCTGCAGCATGTCTGTCGACGCCAACACCGGTAACGCGTTTCTGGATTCCTATGCGCGCCAGATCAACCGGCTGGAGAAGGATCCGAACGCGACGCCAGAGTATGATGCCGCGCTGGAAAAGCGGTTCAACGAGATCAAGGCGCAGATTCTCGGCACGGGTGATGGTGGAGGCTCCGGGGCTGGTAGCTCAAGCGGTGCCCACGGATCGAGCGGCGGAAGCTCTACTTCGACACACGGGACTGGATCGAGCGGCAGCACCGGTTCAACGGGTTCGACCGGCCCATCTGCAACCGGCGCGTCGACGCCCGGATCGAGCGGCGGCGTTACGCCTCCAGCTTCCGTCCCTGATTCGGTACACCAGATAACTTCAACCGCCGGTCCAGAGGCCGCCGCAGCTGTGCAGAAAATCGCCGACGGGGCGGCGGCTTCCATCGATGGCCCTGCCGGCGCGCAGGTCGCCGCTACCGCGGCCCAGGCCGGCGCGACTGCGGCCCAGCATGTGATTGATTCCGGCGGCACGCCCGCCGAAGCTGCCGCCGCTGCCACCTCCGCCGCTCAGGCTGCGGTGGATGCGGGTGCGGCGGGCGGCCCCGCTGCCGCTGCCAATGTTGCCAATACCGTCACGATCGTCGACCCCGCCGCGATTGCCGCCGAAGGCGCAAGGGCATCTGCCGCCGTCGGCGGTGGTGCCGCCGGTGATGCTGCTGCGGCCGCTGCCACCGAGGCCGGATATGCGGCTGCGGCGACTGTCATAGCCAGCGGCGGCACTGCCGCGGATGCTGCCGCCGCAGCAACGGCGGCTGCCGGATCTGCCGCGGATGCTGCCGTGACCGTTATCGGCGCGGGTGGCAGCGTTGCCGATGCGGTCGCCGCTGCCGGGCTTGTTGCCACTGCTGCTGGATTCGGTGGCGCGGCCGCTGCAGAAGCAGCGGCCGCGGCCGTTGCGACGGGTGGTCTCCCTGCTGCCCAGTCCGTGGTCGATGCCGCCAAGGCCGCCGGGGCTCCAGCTGCGCAGGCGGCAGCTCAAGCCGCCAAGGCGGCATTCGATGCGGCCGGTGGCACAGCTGGCGGCGCGGCTGCAACGACGGCCGGCGCTACCGCGGCCAAAGATGCGGCGTTTGCCGCCAAGCACGGTGGCGCAGCCGCCGCTCAATCTGTCGCCGATGCGGCCGCTCACGGCGGGGTGGCCGCTGCAGATGACGTGGCTACGGTCATCAGTATGGTGACCGGTGTGGGCGGTGGCTCTGCTGCCGACGCCGCCACGGCGGCGAAGATTGTCGCGGATGCCTATGCTGAGGGCGGCGCGGCGCTTGCCAATGAACTTACGCCAGTGATCAACGAGGTCGCGCTCCTCCACGGGAGCGCCGCCGACATGACGCAGCTGGCGGATGCCGTCACGGCCGCCTATACCGCGCACGGCATCGACGGCGCTCACGTCGTTTCGGAGGCTGCCCGGCAGACCTTCGAGCGTCTCTCCCCGAACATCCTGAACGGCGGCGGCGGCGTTGATCAGCTTCGGAATGCGGTCGTCGCTGTTTCCAGGATTACTGTGGATGGCGGTGTTGCTCTCGCCAACGAGGTTCTGCCCGCAATCAATTTGATGTCTGCCGCCGGCGCTAGCTCTGCGGACATGATTCACATGGCCGGGATCACGCATTTTGCGCGCGCCGATGGTGGCCAGGCCGGTGCCGATGCTGTGATCAATACCGTTGCGAATGTTCTCAACTCGGGGGGCAGTGTCGCCGATGTCGAACAGGTTATTGGCCAGATCGGTCAGGCCGCCCGTGCGGGTGGTGGGCCTCTCGCCACGGATGTCGCCAGCATAACGGGAACGGTGTTGTCCCAAGGCGGTGACATCACGAATGTGAACGAAGCGATCGCTGCCATAAAAGAGGCATTTCTAAGTGGGAGCCAAGCCGCGGCGGATGCCGTGGTGAGAGCCGCCCAAGGCATGGCCCGCGCCGGCGGCAATGGGCTGCAGATCGCAGAAGTCTCGAACGCCGTTTCTCAGATGGCTCACGCGTACGAAGCGGAGGGTGTTCCGCTGGACGGGGCCGAGGGTCTCATCAGCGATTTTGCGGATTTTGTTGGGTCGCAAGTTCGCGACGGCAACGGCCCGGCAGCTATTATCCAGGCTGTGAACAGTTTCGTTCCGACGGCGCCATCGACCTTACTCACGACGCTCGCAGACAAGGACACCGTCGCTCGCGATGCATTGTCCAGCCCATCTATCTTGTGGGACGTACTGCCTCCATTTCCGGGCATGCCGAACCCGCCGAGCGCAACGGATTCCCCACCGCCGCCAGCGCCGGGGTCGCTGGTGCCGCCGGCACCAGCTGATTTCGCCGCCGAACAGAAGCTTGTGTCCGATATAAACGCGAACGCCGACCGGGTCACGATCCTCAGCGACGCGGCGCAGCTTGCCATCGCGGCGGCCGGAAGTGGCGATACCAATCTCGAAACTACCGCTCGCAATATCGGCAACTCGGAAGGCAACGGAACGTACTCAAAGGACGACTCCCTGGCGGCCCTGAACGCGGCATCGGGAGCGCCGAGTCCGCAAGGTGGACAAGGGCCGACAGCAGCAGTTTCTCAGCCCAACGCGACGGGGAGCGCCTACCTGAAGCTCGAGAACGATGTGGAGCACGGCGCGGACCCGCAAACCCTGAAGGACGATGCGCAAAATCTCAAGGCGCTGGCCCAGAAGGACGGCAACTCCAACCTGGCCGATGCCGCCGGTGCCGTCATCAGCGGCATCGACACCAACACCTACAGCCAGGTGGGGGCCGAGGAGGCGCTGATGAACAACGGCGCGACAAACGTGGAGCTCGGGTTCTCCCCGCCGGCACGTACCGATGAAACGACCGCTTACCAAAAGCTTCTGGACGACGTTCGCTCGAAGGCCGACAAGGACACGATTTTGAATGATGTGCTCTCGCTCTCCGCGGCGTCGATCAAGAACGGCGACTTTGGGCTTTCGGAGGCTGCGCTCGATTTCGGCGACGCCGTGCGGCAGAACATGAATCCGTCATTGCAGCCACTGCTGGATGCCGCGCCTGGAACGCCAGCCGCAAGCCTTCCCCCAGCAACTGCGTGGACCTCGGACCCGACCGCTGGAGACCCCGCAGCCAACTGGGACTGACAAGACGCCATACCAAGATGCTTCGCCGAGGCCGGTAGTAGCGAATCGAACTCGCAACGCGCCCGGCAACACTCCACCGCTAGACCGAGCGAGATTCATCCCGGGTAGTCGCGCGTGGTGTGGATCGAGCGGGCGAGCGCTGAAGGGTGCTCGCCCGTATGCGGCCCGAAATTTTGCGTCACTTACGGCTGTAACGAGATTGCGCCGTTGGGTACACAAAATGAAATCCAGAACCGTCTAGTCCGTCTGCGACGGAAAATTTCGCGCATCAGTCTAGGCGAGTTCACGCATGGGGCGCAGCGCACCGACGCCATCGTGGTCAGCGGCTTTTCGCCTCGAATTCAGTAACAGCTCACGCAATCTCGATAAACAAAATCGGCCAGCCACGGCGATCAGGTTTGTAGCGAGCGCGCGCCGTTCGAAACACAATTATCCAGTCCATCTGCGGACGCTGGGATCCCGTTTTCTGCCGGAGAGCGAAAGGCATTCCGGCGGTACAGGCGCCAGCGATGCTGCGCGCGTGCGGTATGAATTTCATCTTGGCGAGCGATGGTGCCTGTCGAAATCGACGGCAGGCGTCACAGAGACGAACTGCTGCAGCCAAGCTCCGCCGGCAATTCTTCGGCGTTGGGATCGCCCGGCGCCGTCGCCCAGGCCAGTTCGACCAACGTCACGATCCTCCGACCGGTACCGTCAAGCTGAACAACGATGAGGCCCTGCTCCTCGATATAGGTCAGCAGGCGTCGTGCACGGCGCAATGAATGTGAGCCATAGGCGCGGGCAATCGCCGCATCGCCCGGGCAGGGCCACCCTTCCTTTGCGGCGCGGGCGATCATCATGAAAACACCCTGCATATCTTCGGGCAGAATGGCCGCGCGGAGGGAGATGTCCTGCCATTTATCATCCTCGGCCATATCGGAGCCGACCCCGGCGCGGGCGTGCGTCAGCATGCGACGGAATTCCCGCAGGTCAGGCACCGCCGAACCGAGGCCCTCGATTCGGCAGCGAACCCCGAACTCCTGATAGAGCACGCCGACGGCGCGGAATCCTGCGTCGGGTTCCGCCAGCACGGCGCGCAGAATACGGTCCACGCGCTCACGGCGCTCCGCCAGATCCTCGGCGCTCAGCGGCTGCTCCATCGTTTCGGGGCGGATCTCAAGCGCTGCGGATTTCGCCGCCATTAGCTGGCCAAGCAAATCCGGCGACAGCGACCGGCGTTGCGGCCGGATCTGCTCGGGCGGCGGGGCTGCGAGGATGGCGGCATGTGCGTCCAGTGTTGCTTCCGGCAGCGGCATCAGTCGCGGGATCGCATTGCGCGGCTGGGTATCCGTTGGACCGATACGTAGCCCGAGGGGGCGGCGCGAAAGGGCGGGGCCCAGCGCAATGAACTGCCCTCGCTCCAGATCCCGGATCGCCTCCGCCTGTCTCCGCTCCATGCCCAGAAGGTCGGCGGCGCGCGCCATGTCGATATCCAGAAAGGTGCGGCCCATGAGGAAATTGGACGCCTCGGCCGCGACGTTCTTGGCGAGCTTCGCCAGTCGCTGGGTGGCGATGACTCCCGCAAGGCCGCGTTTGCGGCCACGGCACATCAGGTTTGTCATGGCGCCGAGCGAGAGCTTGCGCGCCTCGTCCGAAACCTCACCGGCAACGGCCGGCGCGAACAGTTGCGCCTCATCCACCACCACCAGCATCGGGTACCAATGGTCACGGCCGGCGTCAAAAAGCCCGCCAAGAAAGGCGGCGCTGTATCGCATCTGGTTCTCGGCGTCGAGCCCCTCGAGATTGAGCACGGTGGAGACGCGATGGATGCGGGCACGCTCTCCTGCGACCTGCAGACCGCGCTCGGTATGGTCTGCGGCCTCGATGACGAGGTGGCCGAAACGCTCGGCCAGCGAGACGAAGTCGCCTTCCGGGTCGATGATGGTCTGCTGCACCCAGGGGGCGCTCTGTTCCAGCAGCCGCCGAAGCAGATGGGATTTGCCCGAGCCCGAATTCCCCTGCACCAGCAGGCGGGTCGCCAGCAGTTCCTCTAGATCGAGAGCCGCCGGGGCGCCTGCCGTCGTTTGTCCCATCTCGATCGCAACGGTCATGTCTCGACTCAAAGTCTCCCTGCCGAGATGGGCTTAACAATACGATCGCAGCCCGTCGAGCATCTAGCGAAGGCCGTCAACGGGCTTCCAGCGCTGAGACGTTGGGTTGCAGTCTTTTCCTGAGAACCCGTTGGAAAACTACGGGACAAGTCAATAAACTTCATATTTGAAGTTTCGTTCTGCTAGAGCATGATTCGGAAAAGTGGAAACCGATTTTCCGAAAAAATCATGCTCAAACAGCGAGATGAGATCATGATCCGATTCCATTTAATCGGATCATGATCTAAGGGGTACCTGGGATAGGACCGGACTCGGCGGAGAGTTCATTTTGCGAATCGGAGCCAGCGCGGTCCACTCTAGTCCAAGCAGACTTGGTGTATGACTGTGCCAACCATCACGCCCTCGCAAGTCCGCCGTGCGCTGCTGCTGCGCGACGAAATCGCCTTTCTCGATTTGCGTCACGAGGCTGCCTATGCCACCGGGCATCCGCTGTTTGCCGCCAACATGGCGGCCGACAGGATTGCGCTCGAAGCCGAGATGAGACTGCCGCGCAAGGATGTCCCGATTGTTGTTTACGATGCCGGCGAAGGCCTCGTTCCGCTGGCGGCAAATCGCCTGCTGGCATTGGGGTACACGGATGTTCGTGAACTCGACGGCGGGCTCCACGCCTGGCAAGCGGCAGGCTACGAATTGTTCAGGGACGTGAATTCCTATGCAAAGGCGTTTGGCGAACTGGTTGAATCCCGCCGCCACACGCCCTCGCTGACCGCGGACGAGGCCGCCGCGCTGATCGCAGCAAAAGCCGATATCCGGATTCTCGATGTCCGCCGCTTCGACGAATATGCGACCATGAACATACCAGGCTCCATCAGCGTGCCCGGCGCGGAATTGGTGCTTCGCGCCGGCCGGGCGGCGCCGGATCCCGAGACGACCATCATCGTGAATTGCGCAGGCCGCACCCGATCGATCATCGGCACCCAGTCGCTGATCAATGCCGGCATTGCCAACAAGGTGGTGGCGCTGAGAAACGGAACGATCGGCTGGACCCTCGCAAACCATGAGCTCGAGCATGGCGCCGACCGGCGCGGCGAGATCGGCGCCTTCGAGGGCGCGCAGGTCAGTGCCAGCGACGTGGCCTATCGCGCCGGGGTTCGGCGTCTCGGCCTGGAGGAAATGGCCGCGCTTGAGGCACAAACCCACCGCACGCTCTATCGCCTCGATGTCCGCAGCGAGGAAGAATATGCCGCCGGTCATATTGGCGGTTTTCGCCACTACCCCGGTGGGCAACTGGTCCAGGAGATCGACATGGCGGCGCCGGTGCGCGGGGCGCGCATCGTCCTGACCGACAACATGGCGATCCGCGCCGACATGACGGCGTCCTGGCTGGCGCAAATGGGATGGGAAACCTATGTGCTCGATGGCGGCTATGATCGCGTGCTTGAGACCAAGCCCTCCGCGATCTTGCCGAAGCCCGATCCCAGGCATCGCTACCGTCGTCCCTACGAGGGTACCAATGTCGCCGCTGGCGCGATGCAAGCCTATCTCGACTGGGAATATGGCCTCGTCGAACAACTCCGGCGTGATGCAACGCACGGCTTCTTCGTCATTTGATACGGAGTCGGCGGCGGAGAGTCGCTGGTTCGAGATGAGAACAGGTGTCGTGCAACAACCGCTATACAAGACCCATCGATCTCGGCCGAATTTTGGTTTGGAAGTCACTAGACCGTGATCGTTCGCAAACTATTCCCTTCATTTTGGTTGACTTGCATCGCGCGGCATCGATCATGATTTACCGGTATTAGTTCGAGTACTACGCTTTTCGTGCTTGCCAAAAGAGCGTAATCCGCTGGAGACACCGGAACAGTGAATTCAAATCGGCGGCTGGCTTCCGAACCGCGCCCGTGCGAGACTTGCACCATGCTTGGGACCGCGGCAATCGTTATGCAGGACCATCGGCAATGGAACGGCGCCGACTGAGCCCAGCTTACATCGTTCCCACATAGGATAGATCTGCATTTTTGGGTTAAATCGGCTGAGAAGTGAATCTTTTATCACGCTTATTCGTGCTGGTGGCCATCGCGCTACTACCCGTGATCGCAGTGCAAACGTACAATGAATTCGATTTACGGCGATCGCGTCAGCTCGAAGTCCAGGGTCAGGCGATCAGCCTGGCTAAGCTCGCAGCGGCCGAACAGCAGCAGATCGTCCAGGGCATTCGCCAGGTCCTGATCGCGCTATCGGAACTCTCGGCGATAAAAGAGCGAGATAGCGACGCCTGCGACACGTACCTGACCGCAATGAAGCAGCGGTTTCCGGCGTTCATCACCGTTATCGTCGCCGACTCGAATGGCTCGGCCTTCTGTGACACGAATAACGACCATAAACCGATCAATCTCGCCGCGCGATCCTACTTTGTGAGCGCCATGAACACGGGGGCGTTCACGGTTGGAGAGTTTTCGAAAGGTATCGCAAGCGGCCGGAACGTCATCCAGTTTGCGTTGCCATTTCATGGGGACGACGGCGGTTTGGGCGGTCTGATCGTGGCCAGCCTCAGCCTGGATTGGCTTGCGAACTACATCGCTGAGAAAGGCGCGCCGGCTGGAGCAGCGCTTGCTGTCACGGATCGCAATGGCACCTACCTCGCCCGCTACCCGGATAATGATCGGTTCGTCGGGACCAAGATGACCCGTGATAAATACCTGACAGAAGGCGGGCAGGCTGCGGTCGACCTCGTTGATGTCGACGGCGTGGAACGAATCGTCGGCCACTCAGCGCTGGAGGGTGATTCCGGAGGGCTTGTCGTCAGCTTCGGTCTCGACAAGGCACGTGCCTTCACCGAAATGCATAGCCGTACGCAGTTCGGGATCTTCCTGATCGTCGTCAGTATCTCGTTGGTGTTGGTGCTCACATGGCTTGGCGCACAACGATTCATCCATCGCCCGCTGGGCCGATTGGTCGACGCCGCGAACCAGTGGCGGCTCGGCGATTATGCCCGGCGGGTGGGTATCCGGGAAAAGTCGGAAATCGGCCGGGTCGCCGACGCCTTCAATACCATGGCCGATGCGCTGGAGCGTCACGAGCACGAATTGCGCGAGGCAAAGGAGAAAGCCGAGCAAGCCGCGGCGCGGATTACCATGATCTTCGAGAGCACGGCCGACAGCGTGATCACTGTCGATCGGGATTTTCGCGTCGGCTTCTTTAACGAACGCGCCAGGGCGCAGGTCGCGCAAGGGCGCGAACTTATCGGCATGACGCTGCACGAGATTTTCCCGGACGTGACGGATGCGGACCTTTGCGGAACGCTTAAAGGGGCCATCGCGGAGCAGCGGCCGGTCTCGGCCGAATGGTACGATGCCTGTCACCGTGTCTGGTACGAGATCAATGCGTCGCCTGCGAGCGATGGCCTCGCCATCTTCTTCCGAGACGTCACCGAGCACAAACAGGCGCTGGAGGCGCGGCGTCAGACCGAGGAGAAGCTGCACCAGAGCCAGAAAATGGAGTCGGTCGGCCAGCTCACCGGTGGTGTCGCGCACGACTTCAACAACCTGCTCACCGTGGTCTCCGGTAATCTCGAGCTCATCGAGGACACAAAGGATATGGGCCGGGTCCGGCAGTTCGCCGCCGCCGCACGGCGGGCGACCGATCACGGGACCAAGCTGACGGCGCAACTGCTGGCGTTCTCGCGGCGGCAGAAGCTGAGCCCAAAACTGGTCAACGCCAACCAGCTCGTTTTCGGATTCCAGGAGCTGATCCGACAGGCCGTTGGCGAGCGATGCGAGATCCGGTTGCGGACCGATGAGCGATTGTGGCTCTGCAATGTCGATCCGTCGCTGCTGGAGACCGCTCTGCTTAACCTGGCGTTGAATGGACGTGATGCGATGCCGGATGGCGGCGTGCTCGAGATCGCGACGGAGAACTTCGTTCTCGATGAAGGTGCTGCCGGCTGCGGGCCCGGATCGTATGTCCGGCTGTCCGTCAGGGACACCGGCTTCGGGATGCCTCCCGAAGTGCGCGACAGGGCTTTTGAGCCGTTCTTCACGACCAAGGAAATCGGCAAGGGGACCGGGCTCGGCCTCAGCATGGTCTACGGCTTTGTCCGGCAATCCGGCGGATGCGCCACGATCGAGAGCGTGCCGGGCGCAGGAACCACGGTCGCGTTGTATCTGCCCCAAGCTGCGCAACGCGCCAATGCCGAGCTCGATCCTGTCCAGGCGCCAGCCGTGCTGGGAGGCTCGGAGCGAATCCTGGTGGTCGAGGACAATGAGGATTTGCTGGAAGTCACCTCGGCGATGCTGACCACGTTCGGCTATCAGGTGCTTTGCGCCCGCAATGGCGCGGAAGCGATCCGGATCATCGAAAGCGGCCAGCCGTTCGATCTCCTGTTCAGCGACATTGCGATGCCAAACGGCATGAGCGGTGTTGAACTTGCCCGTGAATTGAGGCGCCGCAGCGCGGGCGTCAAAATCCTCCTCACCTCGGGGCACGCGGCGGATGTGCTGGAGCACCATCAGGCGGCAGGGGAATTTCCGATCATCGACAAACCGTTCCGCCTGTCGGATCTGGTGCGCCGTCTGCAGTCAATACTAAACGAGGCACAGGATCTTCCGGCGAACGAGCATCGTGCCTCTTAGGCGAGGCGGCCGGCGCCTCGCGAGAGGACGCCTGCGCACCAGAGAGGCGCGGCTTATTTCGCTTCGCGCATCATGTGATAGCTGAGCTCGCCGGGGTCGCTGAGGTCGGGCACAGTCCAGCCGTTAAGATCATACTCCGCCATACACTCCTCGGCGAAGCCTTTGAATTTCTCGGCATTGCCGGAGGCCTGTGCCCCAAACAGGCAATAGCGACGGATTTCCTCGGTCGAGCCGCCGTAGTTGATTTCATAAAGCTCGTGCCTGCCGCCGAACTCGCTGGCCAAACAGTCCCACAACAGCTTGAGCAGCTTGACGCGCTCTTCCGCCTTGTAGCCGTTCGAGCCGCGCAAATATTGATCAAGATAGGGCCGGATCTCCGGATTCTTGAAATCACGCGCGTGGCTGTTGAGATAGATCAGGCCGGACGCTACCGTCTGTTCGATCAGATACTTTACGCGCGTATAAGCCATCGTAGCGATGATCTGATAAGCATTGCCGGGATCCATATTGGGCAGCACGTAGTCGCCGATCCACGGCTTGGGATCGCGGACCATCGCGTCCGATAGTCCCCAAAACAAGTTGCGCCAGGCGATCACCTCACCCACGTTGGCCTGCACGCCCCGATAATCCTTGGTGCCGGCGGCGTCGATGGCCTTGAGCAGCAGCCCAGAGATGAAATCGAGCTTGACGGCTAGCCGTGTGCAGCCGTGCACGACGAAGCGGGGGAGGAACCCTGTGCGGGGGAAGAAATTGTTCGCCTTCTCCAGGTCCCCGTAAACGAACACGTTTTCCCAGGGTACCAACACCTTGTCCATGATGAAGATCGCGTCGTTCTCGTCGATTCGGCTGGAGAGCGGATAATCGAATGGGCTTCCCATCGCCGTCGAACTCATCTCGTAAGATGTGCGACAGATGAATTTCACTCCCGGCGAGTTGGTCGGCAACATGAACACCGCCGCGAATTTCTTGTCCTGTACCGGAATCAATCCATGGTGCGCGACGAACGTATAATTCGTCAGCACCGAGCCGGTGGCGACCACCTTCGCACCCGAGATGACAAGGCCGGCGTCGGTTTCCTTGTCGACGTGGCAGCAGACGTCGCTGACCTCGTTCGGCGGCCGGTCTCGGTCGATCGGTGGATGGATGATGGCGTGATTGATGAATGGTACGCGTTCCTGGGCGAATTTGTACCAGCGCCGGGCGTTTTCCTGGTAGGGATCGTAAAAGTCCGCATTGGCGCCGAGAGTCGCGAGAAACGCCGCCTTGTAATCCGGCGATCGGCCCATCCAGCCGTAGGTCATGCGCGCCCATTCGGCGATCGCGTCGCGGCCGGCGAGGAGATCCTCCGCAGTTTTTGGCGCCTTGAAAAAGGCGTGTGTCATTCCACCGTTGCCGGTATCCGTCGGTAGCAGCAGCTTGTGCTTGCGCTTGTCGTCGTGCAGCGCGTCGAACAAGCGGGCCGCCATTCGCGCGGTATTTCGGAATGCAGGATGAGTCGTGACATCCTTGACGCGTTCGCCATAGATAAAGACCTCGCGGCCGTCGCGCAGCGATTCAATGTATTCCGCGCCGGTCTGCGGCCGCGAGACTTCCATCTGTCCGATAGTTTCAGGCCGCCGCTCGAAGGCCAGATGGTCGCTGCCACCGTTCGCTTTCGCCCCTGCGGCTGCCGTTGCGCTGGCCGTTTCTCCTCCCGGTTTAGTCGTCGTTGCCCGTGCCATCGTAATCTCCAGTAGAATTCAACAACTTCAGCCGCAGTGTCTGCTTGCAAAGCGATAGGGCCCCCTGATTGCCTTAGCAAGATGGAGGCCCTGAACAGATTGCTCCGCGCCTCGATACGCCGATGTGATTCGGTGGTGCGGTTACTTGCTTGAAGTTCGGCGGCATGAAGCGATATATGAGCGCCGGAACGGCGCAACGCTCTGGCGTTTGGCAGCAAAGGCTCACAAGGTCAGGTCGCTGCTATTGCCGTCCGCCCGGCCAGATCGTGATACGACAGCGTATCGTGATCTTCTGTTGTCGTCGAAGTCCAGTTTGACAAGAGTTCTGCATATCAAGTCGAATCATTCCAACCGCGGAGGCGGAGAAACAGATGAAATACGCTACCGTTATGTGCATGGCTGCAGCCCTTCTCTGTCATGCGACTGGTGCCGTCGCAAAGCCGGTATCGGCTTACGATGGTGCCTGGAGCCTAGTCTTTGTGACGCAAAGAGGGGCATGCGACCCTTCGTACAACTTCAATGTCAATGTCGCCGGCGGCATCATAACTCACCCGAACCTCGTGCGGTTCAGAGGGCGGGTGACGCCAAGCGGCGTGGTTCACGCATCAGTAACTGTTCAGGACAAGCATGCTGATGGCGCGGGTAAGCTCTCAAGAACCGCCGGCCAGGGAAGGTGGAACGGTTACTCCGGCACCGCGCGGTGCTCGGGATACTGGACCGCACAGAGAATGTAACCATTACCATTTTAGTGATACGGGCTCGCTAGCCAAGCTGGCGAGCCCAAACTAGCGACCGGCTACGTTCGCCGTGCATTGAGCGCTTGCTTAGTTACGGTTGTAACCAAAAGTTCGCCGGGTGACATCCAGAGGTAATGAGCCGATCCCAGGCTTAAAGTCACAGAGTGTCGCGCCGGTGATGGAAATGAATCTTTCACGCCACGTGTTCAAATTCCGCCATTCGTCGTCACACGCGGAAAGCTGGCAACAAACCGCGCCTTCTTCGCAGGCTTGGCCCTCGATAGTCGCGCCGCCTCACGAATGCTTGCGCCGTCCCAATTGAGGTGCGTTCCCGGATCGTAGCGTCACGGAGCATCAATCGCTCGGTGCCGATCCACTGCTCAGATCATCGCCAGCCCCGGGGGAACCCGCATTTGCCGTCGGGTCCCTGCGTGGTTGTACTGGCAGGCCCGATAAACGCGGTGCCGGCAGTTCAAAGACTAAACTAGGTGGAGTGACTTACGGTGGGTGCTTTGCAGCAAGACGTCGGGGCGATATCCGCGCCATTTAGTCCAGCAATGCCGCCTCTGGCTCCTGACAATGCAAGCGGACTGCATATTTGTTCGATGCTGCGTCGGAATGCTTTTAGCGCATTCCCACCGAGCTGCTTGAGCGAACCGGTTGTGAAGCGAACGGTTCTCGGTCGAACGCTGGTGCTTGTGAACACGCCCGATGCAATCCGCCAGGTGCTATCGACCAATACCGAACTGTATCAGCGGGTCGCCGCGGTTCGGCGTGTGCTCGGCCCTGTTATCGGTCGTGGCCTGCCCGTCGCCGAGGGTAAGAATTGGCGTCGACAGCGTCAAACTCTCGCTCCGGCCTTCACGCCGCGGAACCTGCCGGTGCTTACCGTACACATTATGAAGTGTGCGGAAGCGGCTTGCGTCAGCCTGGAAGCGTCGAAAGATCGGCCGATCGATCTTCTCAGTTTTCTCCAGGAACTTAGTTTGAATATCGCTACAACCTCCATGTTCTCGTTGGAAGCAGCGCAGTTCGGAGAAGAAGTGCGACGCGTAGTGTCACGCTATGTGGCGACGCTGGGACGCCCCGCGGCCTCGGATTTCCTTCTTCCAAGGGGCATACCGACCTTGCTCGGCTTGCGCAGAAAGCTATTCCGTCGCCGCTGGCTGCTCTTGCTCGGGAGCATCATCCGCGGCAGGCTGGAACAGGACAGGTCCAATGCGCCCAGGGATTTGTTCGATCTGCTTGCGGAGGCTCATGGAAGCGACGCGGAAGGTCTTCTGGCCGACGAAGTTGCGACCATGATGTTGGGGGGATACGAGAATACATCCTTGACGATTTTCTGGGCCTGCTTTTTGCTTGCCCAGGTGCCCGAGTGGCAGGCGGCCGTGACCGAAGAGGCCATCTCGGTAAATCTCGCTCCCGATCACGCAGCAGAAAGCCTGCCAAAGCTGAGACGCACCCGCGCGATTATCGACGAAGCCATGCGGCTCTACTCTCCCGCTTTCATGACGGCCCGGCAGGCCGCGCAAGGTCATGAACTTTGCGGCGTGGATGTGCCAAAGGGAGCGATTGTGATCATGCCTTTGTTTCTGCTGCACCGTAACCCGAAGTACTGGCGGTCGCCTGATGTCTTTGATCCCAGCCGGTTTTTGGGTGATGCCAAGCCCGACCGATTTACCTATCTTCCGTTCGGCGCGGGGCCGAACGTTTGCATCGGCGCGCAGCTTGCTACGTCAGAAGCTACCCTGGTTTTGGCAAGATTGCTGCGTCACAGCAGGCTGACGTTAAGCGACAAGCAACCTGTTTTGCCTGTCGCCACCCTTACCGCGCGGCCGGATCGTTCTCCGACCTTTGTGCTCAATCGCATTTGAGCTCGACCATCCGGCGCCGTCTGGCATGCACGACGGGATCGGCGCGCGCGAATTTATCTCGCGCGGGCTTCGAGGTCTGCGGACATGCTGGATATGATTGATGGGCTCGTGACGGTGTGCGCGTTACGGCGCGCGTCGTAGAATTCAAGGACACGCTTGGCCGTTCGGGTTTCCAGTCGCTCGAAGTGTTCGCGCGCGCGATCCAGGTCCATCTTCGACATCCTGCGGTCGGCGACGTTCATCAGCAACAGAACTTTGACGGTCGCCCACGAGCAGCCGGCAGCCTTCGCGAGTACTTGCACCGCACCGGGATTCTCATTGAGAACCGCTCGTTCGGCCATCTCAATGGGGCATCCCGCGAGAACCGACAAGGCCATCACCGTTTGTTCAAAATTTTGCGCACGCGCGGCGGTATGAACATTGGCTTCGCGGAGTTCCTTCCAATCGCTGAGGCGCCTGACCTTTATCTTTGCCTTGGCGTGATCCCGGGATGTATTGCGGACTTCGTGGTTGATGTCGTCAACCACCTCGGTCAGGGCGCCCTGCACGGCATCGGTAAATTGCGGGTTGGCCGCGACGATCTTGCGGCACACCGAAGCGGAGGCCGTTTCGAGAAGCTTCAAAAAGTGATGCCGAGGGATATCACGCCGCGTGCCGACATGCTGCGCGAGCTGGGCATCGTCACCACATCGCATGACGAGCTCACCGAAGCTGCCATCTGAAATGCGCGCGCCGGCGTTCTTCGCAACGGCATGGACAACGTCCGCTTCACCACGCTCAATCAGTATTTTGGTGATCACTTCGCTGATCGTTCGACGTTGGGCGATTGCGTAGAGATGTTCTTGGCTCTGCGTGCTGGCGTTGACGACAAGATCGGAATCGTCGAGTGCCGTCGAATGGCTGAGAACGGGAGCCGCCACGGCAATGGCGTTGTCCAAGGCGAATGCTCGAACCAGCGTCGCCGGCGCGTTCGGGTTGGTCGCGAGATGGTGCGCGAGCTTGATCCGGGTTTTCAGCTCGATCACGGCAACGAGGATTTTAAAGACCTCGTCGAACAGTTCGGTCTGCTGCTTCGTGTAACGACCGGATCCGGCGATGAACAAATCGGTGATGCGGGTGAGGGCCCTTAATTGCCGTTTCGTTAACCCAGATACCGTGGTGTCTTGAATTTCATTAATCAGAGAATGGAACATTGTCATCGACATCGTCTCGTCAGGTACTGCGGGCTTGCTGGTAAGATAAGAGTGCCTATGAGGTATTACCGGGCATGCATGAAAATAAATCGCTCTTGTTGTTTCATAAATAATTCAAATTGATTGTAATCCCGAAACGCCTTCGACATCCTTCGTTCGAAAAGCGTCCTGCCCCACGTGATGCCGCATTTTTCGGGCGGGGTATTCGCAGGCCGTCGAAGGTTAGACCCTTCGAGCGAGCTTGTTCGAGCTGAGCATTGACTGAACGCGAGGCCGACAAATTTAGCTCATTTGTATTGATCCGCTGAGGCGCGGCGCAATCTGCGCCCGATCAAATGGTATCCGGGTTGAAAAGGCTTGCGCCTTTAGCAGCGCTGTCATGGCCCCGGCCGCATCGACGTCTATGAAGCCTTGTCGAACAATCCCGGCAGCTTCATGTAGTGTACAAACTGCGACAAAGCGGGAAGGCATTTCCGCGTGAGGTCATAGTTCTGAACGATGCTTTGGCGCGCTGCCAACCGTATGTGCTCAAATCGGTGGGGATGCGCCAACACATCCACGATGCGATCGGCCAATCTTTCAATATCGAAAAACGGCACCAGGATGCCATTGTGCTTGTTGATGACCTCATGCAGCGGAGCGGTATCCGAGCCGATCACGAGGCAGCCGGCGCTCATGGCTTCGAGCAAAGACCATGACAGCGTGAAAGGGTAGGTGAGATAGGTGTGCGCCGACGATATCTGCAAGGCGCGCAGGTAATCTTGATACGGAAGATGCCCGCAGAAATGGACCCGGCGCATGTCTATCCGCGCGGCGACCTCGTCAAGAAAGATCGACTTCCAGGTCATTCCTTGCGGCGGTGGGGCGCCATACGAGGTGCCGTGTCCGCCGATAATGACAATTTCGGCGTTCGGCCGTTCGGCCATGATGCGGGGCAACGCACGCATGAAGATGTGGTAGCCACGAAGCGGCTCCAGATTGCGCGCGGCGAACGTCACGACCTCATCTCTTGCGGTCAACAACCGTCCTGACGGCAAAGGAAATTTGGCATTCGGCGCCGGCTTCACCGCTTCGGTATCGATGCCCTCGTGCAGCACGTCGATCTTGGCTCGGAAAACATCGGGAAAAGTCGAGCGTTGCCAAGCCGTCGGCGCCACGCCTGCATCGCATTCGGATAGCGCCAGCAGCGTTGCCGCATTCTTCAACTGCAGTGCCACATTGCCGTCGGCGCCGATCGCCGGAAATTCGGGGTCGAAGCCGACGTCGCGTTCCTTGCCGCCATAATAGAACTCGCAATAGACGATCAGACGGGCGCGCGGAAAGATCGACCGAACCGGAATTGTCTCGCCCCAGCCGGGATGAGCGATGATGACATCCGGATTGAATCCCGAAGAGGCCAATGTCGAGAGCGCATAAAGCACTTGCTCGGCGCGATAGCATTCCAGATCGAAGCGCCGCGCGAATGGATGCGATGACGATGTGTCGTAACCGTTCATCGCATATTTGATCAGCCTGACACCGTCGACGGCGCGCGAAGTCCGTGAGCCGATCGCCGCCACACGAACACCCGGCTGTTTCGCTAAAAGAGGCGCGAGATGCTTGAACTGCGCCGGGAAGTTATTGTGGATAAACAAAACATCCATTTTGGATCATATCCGTGCATCGCGAGGAGATGGCAGCGCGTGATCTGGAGCAGATGGCACATCAATGTGCGTTATTCGTAACAGATGTCTCGACAATCATTTCAGTGTGATTAACTTCGGATAGACACAAGTTTCCTATGCTCGATCGCGTTGATGGGCGAACCAAGGGCAACGAACGGAAATGAAGCGCAATAAGCAAAGCAAGGCAGTGGATGTCGACAAGGGGCTTGTGATCGTTCGTTACGAGACAGCCGGAGATGAAAGCCGCCCGCCGAAGGTCGAAGTGTTGGTAAATCCCAAGGACGAAAAGCACGTCGAAATTATTTCGAACCCTCTGCACTCCGAGGCGGTATTGTGGCGGCCGGGCGCTTGCCTTGTGGTTCGCGCGACGCGGCCCGGAAAATTGTTTGTCGAGGTCGTTCCGCTTGATGACGACGGATCGACCGCGGCCACCGTCAAGGTCGAGATGCTGAGCCAGGGCGAGATGCCCGAAATTCGATCAGCACCGTCGGCTATCAGGAACTCCGTCGAGTTCGGACGCGGCGCGGCCGCCAAAGCCGGCGTCGACCTCGAACGCCTCAAGATCGTCGGGCATGTAGCCGGGATCGGCGATGTCGCGGCGCGGACCGACGAGTGGCTCGCAGGCCCTTCGGCACCAGCGCGAATTGAAGGCTTGTCGATTGTTTGGCCGGACAAACCGGATGATCTCGATATCCGCTATTGCGTCAAGCTGGCGCGACCGCACGCCGTCTCGGGACAGATGATGGGGCTCGGCGTCTATGCCGGCACACGAGGGCATGCACTGCCGATCGTCGGGATCAGGCTCGAAATGTCCGGCGCCGCGGCTTCCAGCTTTCGGCTGGTTTCCGAGGCGGCTTTCCTCGGCGCGCCGATTGCGCGAACCAGTGGAAAACAGATCGAGATGTCGGGCCCGACGGGACGCGAGCCTCTGGTCGGATTCCGTCTTCGTCTCGATGAAATCAACATCCCGTTGCAGCCGGTGCTGACGCCGGCGATAGCGGCGACGGCAATGGCGGCGGCAAGACCACAAGGCAGAATGCGCGTGTTCCGCTCGCGTGCGGCTGAAAGCCAGTCGCATGCCGCTCACCAGTCGTCTGCTCCTTCGGCCAAAGCGCGCGTGCGCTCCGAATAGCAACGTCAGCAACCTCACCACGGTTCAACACTCGTGACGCTACACGACCTTCAGCGTTTGGCCGGTGCGCACCACCAGGCGCTGGAGGTGATGTGCGTCAAGGCATTGGAACGGGGCGATATAGAGGCGGCCTATCGTTTGTCCGACCGGCGGTGCCGGATCCGGCCGTTGCCGGAGACCCATTGCTATGTGCTCCGTTCCGAAGCGTTGTACCGGATGGGGGAGCGTGCGGCTGCCCTTGCCGATCTTGCTACTGCCCTCCAGATTGCGCCGGATGATCTCGCCGCTAACCGCAGAATGCTGCATTGGGGCGGACCCGAGCAGCAGCTCGCGGCGGCGCGGACGCTGATCGAGCACGATAGCGATGCGAGGGTCAGGCGGCGGGCGGCCACGGTCTTGCGTGCAAGCGGCCAAACCGTTGACGAAAAGAAGCTAAACGCCAGTTCCAAACCTCTGCCCCTTGGCGGCATTCAGGCCGTTGCCGGCGTCGCGCTGCCGGAGCTGCTGTCGCCGCCATTGATGCCGAATGCGATAGAACGCGATGCGGGAGCGTTGCCGCCGATGAATGACGGCGCGCCGGATGTCGGAGACGATAGCGCCCAAGCCCACGAGGATACGCCGGTAACGGTTATCGTCCCCGTCTATGCCGATTACGAGGCGACCCAGACGTGCCTTGAAGGGCTGCTGCGAGAACTCGACAAGGAAACTCGCCACCGCGCGATCATCGTCAATGATGCCAGCCCGGACGATCGTATCCGCGTGCTGATCGACAGTCTGGCGCCGCGCAAGAACTTGCAGGTCCTGACCAACCCCAGCAATCTGGGTTTCGTCGGTACGATCAATCGAGCTTTGAGGGAAATTCAATCCGGCGATATCATCCTGCTCAACGCCGACACGATCATCCCGCCCGGCTTGATCGCAAGGCTGTCGTCCGCGGCGCGGCTGTCGCCGGACATCGGCACGGTCACGCCGCTCTCCAACAACGGCGAGTTCACCAGTTTTCCGGTGCCCAACCGGCCCAATGACCTCGCCAGTGTGGGCGCCATCGAGAATCTCGACCGGATTGCTGCGCGGGTCAATGCCGACGGTGTGGTCGATATTCCCAATGGGATTGGGTTTTGCCTTTATATAACGCGCAACTGTCTCAACGCCGTCGGCGCCTTGTCGGAAGACTACCACCGCGGATATCTTGAGGACGTCGATTTTTGTCTGCGGGCCCGGCAGCACGGCTTTCGCCATATGTGCGCGACGTCGATCTTTGTCGGCCACGTCGGCACGCGGTCGTTTGGGACGCAGAAACGATCGCTTGTGGTTCGTAATCTGGCCGTCCTTGAGAACCGGTTTCCCGCGTACAGACGCGAATGCGCTGTCTTTCTTCTCGCTGATCCGCTGAAAGCTGCCAGGCAAGCGATCGAATCTGCCATGCCGCCAGCGCAAGTTCCCGCTACGCTACTGGTGACGGTGGACGATACCGTTGCCGAGATCGCGCGTGAACGTGCGCGGCAATTGCTCTCGGGTGGCGAGCCCGCAGTGTTGATCCTCGAAATCCGACATCAATCGGGCCGGATCATCGCCGGGCTACGCGACTTGGCCGAAGGGGTCCCGCAGTCGCTCGAGTTCGAGCTGCCGGCGTCGGGCTCAGCTACTGAGTTGCTGGCGTATTTGCAACTCACGAAGCTTGCACGCGTGGAGTTCCTCGATCTGGCCAGGATTCCGCGTGGCGTTGTGGCGGCGCTTCTGGAACTGCCGGTGCCTCATGACATCTTTGTTGCGCATACCGAACTGGGTCTTGAACGCCGGTCGACCCCCGCATCGGATTCTGCGCCGCGTTCCGGCGAACGCCGCCGATCCCACCGCGTCGTAGAGGATCCGTTCTTCTGGAGTCTGGTCGTTGCCAGCGCCGATCGCGTGCTGGTACCTGATGCGCAGGCCGAAGCGTTTGTATCTCGGGTCGCATCTCGACGAAAAACCATTCGCGTCGAAACGGCCAAGACCGAATTCTCTCCGAGCATCGATCCTTCTCCCAAGTCTCGTTCGAGCGATCCTCCTGCGAAGTTTCGGGATGGCAGCGTTCAGCGTCTCGGTCTGGTTTCGATTCGGCAAAGTCCAAAGGATCATCAGTTCATCCGCGGGCTGATCTCCGCTCTGACCACTGCGCAGCCGGGACCTGACCTCGTCGTTGTCGGCAGCACGTCCGATGATGATGATTTACTGCGCACCGGCACCGCATTCGTCACCGGTGCGGTCGACGCGTCGGAGTTGGAGGCATTGTTTCGCCGCTATCGATTCGACCACTTGGTGCTGTGCCTCACAGAGCCGCTGTTCGGACACCCTAGCCTGTCAGCCGTCATGGCATCCCTCTTGCCGGTGGCGTATCCGGACTGGTCACGCGGACGATGCCCGGCTCGAACCGGCGATCTGCCGCTCGATCCGTTGCTGTCGGCAGGAGGCGCGGTGCAGCGGCTTGCGCCGTGGCTGCGGGTCAACAATGACACGCGACCGCTCACTCACGCCGTGGAAGGCCGCTCTAACAACCTAGAGACGTCGTCCTAATCCATGGTCGATCGTTTCAAGTTCGCTCTTCATGCTGTCGATCTCGGCCGAGCATTCAGGCCGAATGGCATGGAAGGTGTCCGATAAATGGATCTGAAAAAAGGGCGCGATGGACAATCTTCGTCAAGAATTATTCTGAAGATCTTTTGCGCACCGCACTCGAAACAACACTTAACGGCGCGCATTTGATCCCAGTTTTAGCGTTAAACGTTGAGCGATTTTCGATCGAAACGATGGCTGTTCGTTTGCCGGGGTGTAACTGATTATCGTGAGCGCGATCAGTCATTTCTTAAACTTCATGTCGATGCCGGTGATGGCGATTGGGCGTTCGTCATTGAGTTCATCTGTCTGATACGCATCAGATTGATGATGAAATTCGAGGAAAACATGCGATGGCACAGCTTCATCGAAAATCTTTCCGTAAAATTTGCCGCGCCGAATTCGAGCAACATGTGACGACTAATATTTGATCTGAGTTTTCTCATCAAACGTCCGGCGAATATTGATTGAAACGATGGCTGTCCGTTTGCCACCACGTAACCGAGTATCCTGTTCCATTACAATGTTGCGTCAACCATTGATTGACTCTGACATGCGTCATTCGCCAAGGTGATTGTGCAATGCGAGCGGACGGAAACGTGCAGTTGCGATTCTCGGTCTAAATGATCCTGAACGAAACGCTCGGCGTTCTGGATGCGCTACGTTTAAAGGGGTTAATACATGGCGACGTACGATCTGGACAGGACGGAGCTGAATCATCTTCTCTCGTCCAATATTGACGCCGGCGCGCGAGCGGCGGTCGTCAATTATCTCCTGGAACATGGGGGGTTCGAAGAAGATGACGATGATCACGGCCACGGCCACAATGATCACGGTCATGACGACCATGGACATAACGATCATGGTCATAACGGTCACGGTGGTCACGATCGGTTTGGCGGCGATGACCGCGATTCCTTCGGCCATCATGGTCAGGACAACGACGATCCGTCGGTGAAGGTACAAATCAGCGATGGCACCGATCGACTGGATCCCCAGGCGCAGGTTCTTGCCCTGACGTCGGCTTCGAACACGGTCACCACTGACGCCGCGCTCAAGGTAATTATCGAAAACGTCTCGGGTGACGCCAACCTGACGGTCCATGGCGACAACGATGTCATGATCGTGACCGGTGACGGCAATGATCATGTCACGCTGCATGACTCCGGCAACGACGTCGTCATGGCCGGCGCAGGAAATGACGTGATCCAGGGCGGCGATGGCGCCGACAGCATCTATGGCGGCACCGGCAACGACCTACTGAAGGCGGGGACGGGCGACCATCAGCTGCTGGTCGGCGGCACTGGCCACGATACGCTGGTCGGCGGCGACGGGTCGCATGACTCGTTGTACGGCGGCAGCGGCTCGGATCACCTGATCGCAGGAAACGGTGACAACCAACTGCTCGTCGCCGGAAGCGGCGGCGATACGTTGACCGGTGGTGAAGGTTCGCATGACTCGCTGTACGGCGGCAGTGGTTCGGATCACCTCACTGCAGGAAACGGTGACCACCAACTGCTCGTCGCCGGCAGCGGCCATGATACGCTGACGGGTGGCGACGGATCGCATGACTCGCTCTATGGCGGCAGCGGTGCGGATCACCTCCATGCAGGCAACGGCGATCATCAGTTGCTTGACGGCGGTGATGGCAGCGACACCCTGTTCGGTGGCGACGGCTCTTACGACACGCTGATGGGCGGTAGCGGTGGCGACGTCCTTCACGGTGGTAGCGGCGCGCACCAGTTGCTGATCGGTGATAGCGGTAACGATACGATGTTTGCCGGTACCGGTGGCGATACGCTGAACGGTGGCGCAGGCAACGACGTGTTCCATGTCGACTCGATTCACGGCAACGACACGATCGACGGCGGCTCCGGCCATGACTCCGTCGATTTTGACAACCGTGCGACGACGGATATTGCATCGCTGCATACCAGCGGCGGTCAGACCGTCATCCACTTCACAGACGGCCAGACGGTCACCGTCAGCCACGTGGAGAACCTCGTCTTCACCGACAAGGTCGACCACCTGTAAGCGCTTGCCAACAATCCAGATCGGGGGTGTCCGGCCGAAAGGCCGGGCATCCCCGAGTTGGTGTGATCTGATAACCGGTTCTGCCGGTACGCCTGACTGGCGCATTCGGCGCCTTAGCAAATCGTTTCGAACGACCACAGCGAGGGTCCAGTGAAAGAAAAGCTCTCGTCGCCGCTACTGAACGAAGTCCGGTCGTTTATGCCGGCATATATGGCGTTGTTCCTGTTCAGCTTCTTTTGCCCGATCCTGTATCTGGCGTCCCCGATCTATGTCGAGCAGATCTTCGACCGGGTGATGTACAGCCGGAGCGTGAACACGCTACTGGTGCTAGGCGCCATCGCAACGTTCATGCTCGCGATGTACGCGTTGCTTGAATGGGTTCGCAAGAAGGCACTTGTGCGGATCGGTAACGCGATCGACGAGCGGCTGAGCCGCATGATCTTTGATATTGCCCAGCGTTCCGGCAAGGGATCGTCGCGGGCTCCGAATATTCTGGCCGACTTCACCACGGTACGGGATTTTCTGTCGGGCAATGCGTTGACCTCGATATTTGATGCGATCTGGTCACCGCTCTTCATCGTCGTCATGATGATCGTCAACTGGCTATTCGGCGTCATCGCGGTTTTCATGCTTGGCGCAACCACGATCCTGGCGATCCTCAACCACCGCACATCGAAAGCGGATGTCGGCCGCTACCAGCAATTATCGATGAAGTCGCTGGAGTTCAGCCAGGCTGTGGCACGCAATGCCGACACCGTTCGTGTGCTGGGCATGCTGCCGCCGCTGCGCGACCGCTGGTATGGTCTTCATCTGCGCATGCTGGGATGGCAGTCGGCGGCCGCCGGACGCATGGAGATCTTCGCGTCTGCGACCAAGTTCCTGCGCGCCTACCAGATGGCGTTGATCTTCACCGTGGGAACGCTGCTGTTCCTCAACAATGAAGTCACGCTCGCCAACACGTTTGTCGCCATGACCCTGATCACGCGCGGGCTCGGCCCGATCGATCAGGTGGTGTCGAACTGGAAGAGCTACTCGAATTTCCTCGCCGCAGTAGCACGGCTCGACGGCGTGTTGCGTGACGCCCGCAAGCAGGCCCCAAAGATATCGCTGTCCCAGCTCAGCGGCATGCTGTCGGTCTCGCGCGTATTTGCCGTCGCGGCGGGCGGTGACAAGCCGCTGCTGAACGACGTTACCTTCAGTCTTGGCGAAGGCCGCGTCCTCGGGGTGATCGGTCCGAGTGGCGCGGGCAAATCGTGCCTTGCCCGAATCCTGGTCGGGGCGTGGCAGCCCCGCAGCGGCAGTGTCGCCATCGGCGACCACGATCTGGCTCATTGGAACGAGGACGGCCTCGGACGCCATCTCGGCTATATGCCGCAGGATATCGAATTGCTGCCCGGGACGATCGCTGAAAACATATCCCAATTCGATCCGACCGCGGCAACGGATCCCGATCGTTTCATCGCCGCCGCCGAACTTGCGGGCATACAGGACCTCGTCCGATCGCTTCCCAACGGTTACAACACGCCGGTGGGGATCAACGGTCACGTTCTGTCGGGAGGACAGCGCAGCCGGATCGCACTGGCGCGGGCGATGTATGGCGAGCCGAAGTTCGTCGTTCTGGACGAGCCGAATTCGAACCTTGATTCACTCGCCGAGCAGACATTGCTGGCCATGGTCAAGCAGTTGAAGGCAAAGGGCGTCACTGTCGTCATCATCACCCATAAGCTCAACATCCTGAGTTATTGCGACGACGTTCTGGTGCTCAACAACGGTACCGTGCAGGCGTTCGGTCCGCGCGACCAGATCGTCAACCGGATACCGCGCTCGACGGCAGCGCCTGCGCTGACGGTCATTGCGGGCGCCTTGGAGGGTCAAAGGTCATGACGATGGAAGCCGAGCGAATCGAGCTGATGCCGGCGCCGGCCGCCCCGACCGATTGGCGGGTGATGCTGCACGTTGCGGCCGGCATCATCGCGTTTACTTTCGTGTTCCTGGGCGGCTGGTCCGCGATCGCGCATATCGACTCCGCGGTGGTTGCCGACGGCACCATTGCCGTCGAATCCAACCGGAAGACGATTCAGCATCTCGAGGGCGGAATCGTCCGGGATATTTTGGTCCGTGACGGCGATGTCGTGAATCAGGGCGACACGCTATTGCGTCTGGACCCGACGCGCGATGCCGCGACGGACAAGGGTTTTCGTCAACAATTGGCGATCGCCAGTGCGCAACAGGCGCGACTAATGGCGCAACGCGACATGACGGACAAGATTGACTTCCCGCCGGAGGTTACGGCCTTCAAGGACGATCCGCTGATCGTCAATGCGATTCACGACAATCAGAGCCAGTTCGATCATCGGCGTGAAAGCCTGCTGCGCGGTTCCCAAGTGATCGAGCAGCAGCTTGCTCAGGCCAAGGATGAAATCCGGCAGGCCGACCTGGATGAGAAGACCGCACAACAACAGATCGATTCCATCGGTATCGAGCTTCCCAATCTCAGGATGCTGCTGGAGAAGGGGCTTGTTGCGTTACCGCGCGTGACCACGCTCGAGCGCCAGCTCATCCAGGTTCAGGGCCAGTTCGAGGGTGCGAAGATCAGCAAGACCAAGGCCAAGGAAAAGGTCGCCGAGTTTCAGGCCCGGGTCGATCAGCTCAAGCAGGATTACCGCCAGGAAGCCGCCAACGCGCTCCCCGATGTCCGAAAGACCATCAGCGATGCCAGGCAGCAGCTGATCATCGCCAACGATACGTTGCAGCGGATCGAGATCAAGGCGCCGGTGACAGGTACGGTACAGCAGCTCAAGATCTTCACCGTTGGCGGCGTCATCAAGCCCGGCGATCCCATTCTAGATATCGTGCCCTTGAGCGATACCCTTGTGGTGCGCGCCAAGGTCCTTCCCATCGATGTCGATCGTATCCTGACCGGCGAAAGCGTCGAAATCCGCGTTCCGCAATTCATGAAATTCGAGCTGCAGCCGATCGTGGGCTCGGTTCGCAGCATCTCGCGCGACAGCATCGTTGACGCCCAAACTGCAGCCGGGCCCTCGCAACCATACTACGCGGTGGAAGTCGCGGTGGACCGCAATGGCATCCCGTCAGACATCCGTGACCGAATGATCGCAGGCATGACCGTCGATGCGATCATTCGGACCCAATCGCGCACCGTGCTGTCGTATCTGGTGACGCCGCTCACGAACCGGCTGTCGAAATCGCTGCGCGAACGCTAGAGACCCGCGGCTTTGAACATTCGGCGACCGCATCGAGCGGCCGCTCGGCTACGCGGGCTCAGCAACCGGGCGCACGACGTCGATATCGGCGACTGAAATCAGTTCGCCATCATCGAGCACGAGCGACAGATCGTCGATCATAGTCGTGTCCATCCCCGACAAAGCGGGTTCGATGCCTTGACGACCGTGCCGTCCAGCGTCTTTGGGCCGGTACTCGGGCCGCAGATTTTGCAGCGAGAACTGACAGGCGATCGCCAGATCGACCGCAAGGAAGTCGTGGCGCGCCATGGCGGCGAGGCCGGCATTTTCCATCTGGGCAAAGCGCGCGGGATTGACGACATAGAGCGGCTGGCCGTGATCCTCGGCCGCGGCTTCGCCGTCGGCTAGCGGCACCAACAGTCCGCCGACCAGATATTGATCCAGCGCACCGGCGAACGAATCCTGTCCGCGCTTGAGCAGTTTGAACAACCGGTGCAGTTCGGTCAGCGTCTGACCGGGCCGTCCCGCTCCGTCGACGATTGGCGCGCCAGACGTTGGCGACAGATATTCTGAATCGGCATCGATCAGGATATCCGACAGCGGGCCCTCGCCGATATTACCCGCCTCAAACGGGAAGCAACGAAGTCGGACCGGTCGATACGCACCGCGCCATTTTCCGCTTGGATCGAGCAGCCCATGGGCCAGGTAGCGCCGGCCGACGATCAGTCCGAGCTGGGCATTCTGATCCTCAATTCGGATTGCAATCGGATAATAACGGCTCGCCAGATGGATTTCGGACGCACTCGCCGGGATCCAGGTCAGCTCGTCGATCCATCGGTCGTGCTGAGGCATCGCCAGGCGCAGATGCGCGATCTCTCGAACTGGAACGAGACGCGTCATGTCGGGACAGACTCCGCCAAGCGTTCTTCTCTACCGGGTGGAACCGCGCCGGGGGCATCCGGCGGGGTTGGGTTGTCCCTGAAGAAGGTCTTGGCCATCGCCAGCAATACGCCGGCGCGATAAAGCGAGATGCGGTGCAGACCTAGCATCCGGGCGCACGGCACGCCGTAGGTCCCGAGCAGGCGCGCGAACTGTCCGCTGTCGAAAGCCGACGGACGGATGACCAGCAGATCCGGGATTTCGACGTTGTTTCCGCCGATGTCGAACTTCAGGGGCCAAGGCTCGAGTGCGTCGAGCTCGGCGAGCGCGCTGCCGATCGCGGCCGTGACCTGGGATTCATGCGCGAAACGATCGAGCAGCCGAAACCGGCCGGTGGTGGCGCGCGCCAGCTTGCGGTGCACCGTGGTAATTGAGGCGCCAATGTCGGTCGGTGCGTCGGCAAAGACGTCGTCGAGCATTTTCGGGCTGTCGGTCCGGATCGGCTGACGCGGATCGAACACGAAGGGATAAGCGTGAAGGAGCAGCGGCAGCAACGCGCGGGCGGCGGGCGGTTGCGCGCGCTGGTCGTTGAGCAACGCGCGGATCGCGACGAACTCGATCGTCGCCTGCCGGCGTTGCCACACCAGCGGGAACCAGGACGCAAGCGTCAGGCATTCGGAATGAACGATCGGAACGACGGCGGCGTTGCGAACCGGTGCGTAGGCCAGCGGCGCATAGATGCGCCGGCGCAGCACATCTTTTTCCAGCGCGATCGGCCGTTCGCACAAGAGAGGCGCGCCGGCCGGCGGCACGTCCGATGGCGCAATCGAATGCGGCACTTGCATTTACCGGCCGTCGAACATGTCGAGGCCGGAGGCCTGTAACCGGCGTTGAATGGCGTCGCCGTCCGCGCGCTCCGTCAGGCCGAGCGCCCACAGATCGTAGTCGCGCCGTTTCGTAACGGCCTGGGTGAAGCCCGCTTCCAGAAGGAGCCCGGTCAACCGATCCGACGTCAGGCCGGAATGATGCGCCATGTGGACGGCGCCCGCCGCGATCGAGCGCGAATGGCCGAACATCATGTCGAGCGGCGTGATCGGTCCCGCCGCCGAGCGATAGACCACGTGGTCAGAGCCGTGCTCCAGGAACAGCTTCATCACCGTCTCGAGGTCAGGACAGGTGATGAGCGCGAAACCGTCGTCCTTCAACACCCGCCGAAATTCCTTCAGGGCGACCGGAATCTCATGGGTATGAAGATGCTCCAGACTGTGCGACGACCAGACGGCATCGAAGCGTTGCGTGCTGAAATGGGTGTGCATATCCGTCATCGAGCCCACCACGTCGGGGTGGACCGCGGGGTCGAGGTCCATGCGGACCTCCTGCCATCCTGCGGGGTCGAACATCGTGTTCGCCCTGCGAATCGATCTTGGTCCCGAGCCGATATTCAGCACACGACGTGCTTTTACATCGCCTGTCTCAGAGCGGAGTTTCCGGCTGTCATTCTGCAATACGATCATGAGAATGATTCAACACAGGCCGGCTTTCTTTGATGCTGACAAAATCGGGAGAATGCAACACAACTTGAATAAGGCGCCGTTTACGGTTTGCTATCCGTAAACCGGTGAGGTCGCGCGTAGCCGCGAAATGGACATCGATAATGCATTGATCAGATCCAATGATGGTGTGACCGACGGCTTGGACAGGAACCAGTTCAAGGTTGTCGGCAGGATTGCTCGACGTGAACCACGAGCAAAATAGTTTCGGATGAGCAGAAATGCGGCCGTTGAAGATTCTGGTGTTTTTGTGCGCGGCCTGGTTGGCAACGCTTGGCAAGGCGGTGAGCGGACCGGAGATTTCGGTCAGTGTGGTCGGTCCGGAGGAGGTTGTGTTCCGTTGGGCAACTGACCGCTGTAACGACAACGATATTCCCGACGCACCCGCGCGTGCCTTTCGCGACGACAGGGGCACCATCCGCCTTGCTGCAACTCACTACGATAATCGGCTATTCACGGTCGTTGACGGCAAGCCGAAACGGGTCGGTTGTGGGATCGTTCTTGATAGTCCGGATGATCCAGATCCCGCGAAATATCACGATCACCGATGGATTGCCGCCACCTGGACGGACGATGGAAAGGAAGTCCACGCGCTGATCCATCATGAATTCCAAGGCCATCGGCACGCCGGCGTATGCGCTTTCAAGGAATACTCAGCATGCTGGTACAACAGCATAACATATGCGCGCTCTGACGATGGCGGGCTGACATTCGTACAAGCAGATCCTCCGGCCGTCGTTGCAGCAGCTCCCTTTCGACAGGACGTAGGTCAAGGACGCAATCGCGGATTTTTCAGTCCCACCAACATCATCAAGCTTGGCCAATACTGGTACGTATTGATTTATACCACGGGGTGGGACGGGCAGCGTCCGGGAATGTGCGTCTTTCGCACTCCGGACATCGCGCAGCCTGGTCTGTGGCGTGCCTGGGACGGGGAAGCTTTCAACAGCCAGTTCAAGGATCCGTATCTCAGTTCAGGATCGCCAGGCACGACGCCGAATTGCAAGCCAGTGACGGCAGACTGGTTTGGCAGCGTGCAACGAATCGATGGAAGTGACTCAATTATTGCAGTCTTTCTTCACGAGACCGGGGCAGGCGAGGCGCGATCGTGGAAGTTGGCGTACCGGCTGTCGCAGGACCTCCTTACCTGGAGTGAGCCCGTCGACCTCAAATCGCTGCCTTACTTTGGCAGCCACGATTGTAAAGACGCGTTCCGCTACGGATATCCGGCGCTGGTCGATATGACCGAACAATCGCCGAATTTTGACGCCGTAGGTTTAACTGCCGACCTGTTCCTGACCCGCTTCAATGTAAGCGGTTGTCGTAATTCCTTTGACCGGGACCTGGTCAGGTACAGGATTGAGATCAATCCGGGTCATTGAGACGACAGTCATTAACCCGGAGAGAGGATTGCGCGCCGGCTCAGGCCGCCGCGGCATGCGCCCTTTCGATGATGCGCAGATTTCCCCAACTGCCGACAATGCCGGCATGCGAGAACATCTCGGCCATCGTTTGCGCCAGCGCCGCTCTCCGTTGATCATAGGCGACGCCGTCGAAGGGGAACATCGATTTGAGATCCAGAATCGAAAAATTACGCTTCAGCTCACTGTAATGCCGAACTGGAATGCCCATGGTCTGGCACAGCTCGAATGTGCGGCTGTCGTGCGCAATAACGCCTCCGGGGACGCCGGCCTGAACCGCGAGCATGACACCGTGAAAGCGCGGGCCGACGACAAAATCGAATTTACGCATCGCGTCGATCCACGATGCCGCATCGATAAACGTCGTACTGTACCGACGCATCCAGCGGATGAACTCCGAGGTCGTGAGCTGCGGGCGAACATACAGCCGGATTTTTTCCAGAACATCCGGCTCGACTGTGTCGGGCTCGTCACGTCCCAGCCGTATCATGTCGAGTTCGGACTGCGCGACGTATTGTCCCGAACAACTCTCCACCAGGCCGGCCAGGTGCTCTTCGATTTGTTGCAGGCCCGGCCATAGATGAAGCCCGGCAGGCACCGCGATCCGGTCCATGGTTCCGCTCGAGAGTTTCTGTGCGATCGACCGGCCAAGCGATGGCGTCGAGTTGATGAAATTGGAGGGACAGCCAACGATGGTCGCCTTGGTGCGATGACCGAGACGCTCGACCTGAGACAACGTGTAGGCGCCGCGCACGCCGATATTCGGCGCTGAAGACGGTGCATGGTCGGCGATCACATCAAGCCAGCGGCGGGTGCCGTCGGTGACCTCGATGGGCTGCGACGTATCGAGGGTCTGGGCCCCCAACCCGATCGCGACGATCGGGCGATCCATTGCGACCAGCCGATCGGCCAGCCATCCAAGGTCGGTGTGCGGACCCAGTTGATTGGCGCACGCAAATACGACGGCATCGTATTTTTCCTTCACCAACTCCGGCTTGACGTCCCATGAGACTACGTCCACATCCGGAGACAGCAGCTGATGCAGGGCGAATACGAAGGCAAAGTTGCCGGTATTTCCGCCACAAAGCTTGAAGAGGTGTTCGGCGTTTTTGGAAAATGCATCGGTCACGGAGAGCGATGGTGCAATTAATGCGACTCGCATGGTTACCTACCTGATCTTTACGAGGACAATTTCAACTTGGGATTCCAGCTAGGCCACCAGCTGAAGATACGCGTCGGCGCATTGGCTGTAGGTCATCGGCTGGCGTATGTTGGACGCAAGTTCGCCCCATAAGCCTGGAGTCGTCACAGCCTGGGTCAATACGTCGGAAAGATCGGTAGGGTTGCGGGCTTCGAAGTGAAGCCCGTCGACACCATTACGTACTTTCTCGGCCATGCCGCCGATGCCCGAACAGATGACGGGACGGCCACTGCAGAAGGCCTCCTGGATCACCATCGGCGAGTTCTCCCACCATATCGACGGCACGATCACCCAATCGACCTTGCTCATCCGGCGCTGCATTTCTTGCGGCTCATACGGGCCGACCCAGCGCAGCGATCCTTCCGCGATCAGTGGCGTGCGCAATTTTTCGACCAGCTCACGGAGCCATTGTCCCTGGACTTCAAGGTTGGCGCCGTGGATCTCGACCAGCATTGATTTACGAACCTGAGGACGCATCAGATGCAGCGCCTGCAGTAGCAGATCGACGCCCTTGTACTCCGTCACCTGGCCGAAGAAGCCGAACCGGTTTCGCTGCTCGCGGGGCTTTTCGGCAGGCCCCGAGAAGCTGGGCTGGCCGTTCTCGATGACCGTGATGTAGTCGGCGGGAATGCCCCAATCGACATAACGCTGTCGCAGGAAGTGCGACGGCGAGATGAACATATTGGCGGCTTCGAAATGCTTCTGAATGAAGTGCTTGCGTAGCCAGAAGTCCTGAACGCTATGTTCGGGGAAGCAGAGGTTGCAGTCCTCCGTCGATTCCCTGTAGCAGAGCCGCTTGGTGTTGTTCTTGACCATCTGTCCGTTGCGCTGACAGATCGCTATATATTCATGCAGGGTCAGCGCGATGAAGGCATTCGGTAATGTGCGCCTGAGTTCACGCAGGATCTCGATGCCCATATTGGCGAAGTGATGCACATACACAACGTCGGGATTCTTGATCTGCAGAAATTCCCGGAATGTCGTATAAATCGCGTTTGGATAAGATGATTGCAGGCGGAACCAGTCACCGATGTCCTGCCGCCAGAGGTATTCGTTGGTCCGCTTGAGGCCGATGGAGCCCGGCGCCAGTGACGCGTGGTCGGTTCGCGCCAGAAACGTGATCTCGCTGACTTCGGACCGCTCTTTCAATGCTGTGTACAGATTGTAAGCGGCGATCTCGGCTCCGCCGATGCTGAAATCGGGGTGCCCATGCGCCATAACCAGGACTTTCATTTGGACACCTCCGCGGCACGTGCAAGCGCTTCGATATAGTCGGACCATCGGCGCTGGTGGCGCCAGGCGTTGTAACGTGAAACCCGTTCGCGGAAACCATTGGCGCCGATTCCGGTGAACGACTGACGTTCGAGATGGGTGAGATTGAGATCGCCGAGGCAGATGATCCGCAGCCCCTGCTGCTTTACCTTCAGGCAAAGGTCAGAATCTTCGAAATCACCGATCAGGAAACCTTCATCGAGGCCGCCGACGGAATCGTAGGTCGAGCGCCGGATCAGAAGGCAGGCGGCACTGACCGCCGGATGGCTTTTCCCTTCGATCGATTCGGTGGATGCCTCCATGCCGGAGCGCGGATGCTTATTGAGGAAGGCGTTCCAGCTCGGTTCCCACTGGAACGACATACCATCATGCTGGATCGATCCATTCGGATAGAACAGGCGCGCACCTACGATTCCAACGCCGGGGTCGCGTTCTATTGCGGCCATCATCTTGCCGAGCCAGCCGGGCTCGACCGGAATCACGTCTGAATTCAGCAGTAGCAAATGGGGTGCGCGGCTGACCGAGATTCCGAGGTTGTTGGCGCCGGCATAGCCGCGATTGTCGGGACTGACGACCAGGCGGAAGGGAACACGATTGGCTTCGTATAACAGCCAGGCTTGCTGGACCACGTTGGAAGCGATGCGCGGATCGTCGACAACGTAGATCAGGTCGGCGCCGAGCTTGATTTGCTCGTCTTCCGAGAACTCCAGCATCTGGTTCAAAAGGAAATCGAAACGCCCGTACAGAGGTATAATGATCGAGCATTTAGGCTTCTCGACCGGGGTACCGAACTGGTGCACGTCAGGTACAACGGTTCGCCAATGCGTGCGATCTCTGGCGATGAGCGATTCGATGATCGCTCCGTCATGGTTTTCCATCCGCTCGCAAAACCGGTCGAGCGGAGTCGGAAGTTCGAACGCCCAGCGCGCAAAGCTCGTTGGTTCGGCTGGAGCTGCTTCCCACCGGCCTGTCGACAGAATGTAGGCGGCATCGCCGTCGAACACGACGAGCCGGATTTCGTCGCCGATCCGGAATGGAAGCTGCCATGCCTGCAGCAAACCGGAGTTGAATGTATAGTTGCCGTAATCCGGGCCGACGGCCTGGACGATATCCTCGCGATACCATCTGATCGCGCCGGCCAGCGCCATCATTCGCCCTGCCGGATCAAGCAACGCCAGCTTGACCCCCGGCAGATTGACAGCCCATCCGATCACCAAGCCGCCATGGTTCGGAACGCCCCGGGCTTGCTCGAGAAAGCCGCGAGCGCGCCTGTATGTGTCCGGCGCTGCCGGAATCTGCACTGCAACCGTTGCTAGCTCGGGTGAATCGCTGGGCAGATTGCGAAGCAAGAAGCCCATCCGCTCACGATGCTCCGCCAGCAAGGCGTCACAGGAGATGTCATTGTCTCGGCGTGGCGGTAGTTGAACTGTAAACCCGAACAGGGTGAAGCGGTCGGCTTCGCCCGGCTTGATGACTGCCAGCAGTCCCTTGGTGGTCGAGCGTAACGACGGAAAGGCGTCCTCGACGTCCGGCCGTCGGAAGACGGAGACCAGAACTTCCGGCGTGTCCGCAGCTGCATCGGCGCTGGTGTCTTCGTCGCCGACCCCAATCACCCAGCCCGCAATCAGGAGCGCGCCATTGGTATAGGCCCAGCGATCGATGGCGAGACCGCGGACGGGTTCGCCCGCGGTGTTCCTCTCGATCAATGGCAGCTGATCGAACCTCACCAGATGCGTTTTGGCAGCGACTGCTTTTTCGGCTCGTAGCGCGGGCGCACTGGTCTTGATGTTGGACAACATCATCGGCAACTCCGGAATTGGAAGCCGCGGGTCATCCGCTGGAAGGCTGACTTCGATCATTTTAGACTTCGCACCTCGAAGCCCTTTGGCGGCGTCGCCTTTGGCGGGCGCCAGTATTTCGTCGATCCCCAATTCCATAGTTCATGCCTCGTCGAACTTATGCGAGTGGTTGCGTGTTGGTATGCGTGATTTGCTCCGCGCACGACCCGGAACTCCGATCGTGCTGAATCGCCTATCAAGCTTTTTGATCTAATTCGCCAACGCATGGTCCGCGCTTGCGATTGCGGATGCCGCCTCGACGGTCGGCGATAGCGGAATTTTTTCGATCTCCGGATCGATCACGCCGAGGCGTGCACTCTGATAGCCGCGATCGAGGATTTCGCGCCACCACGGCTGATGGTCGAGATACCATGCGACCGTTTTCTTCAGTCCGGTTTCGAAGGTCTCTTTTGCGCGCCAGCCGAGCTCGGTTTCGAGCTTCGTTGCGTCGATGGCGTAGCGGCGGTCGTGGCCGGGGCGATCGGTCACGAAAGTTATCAGCTGCCGGCGCGGCGTTCCATCACGCGACGGGTGCAGACGGTCAAGCTCGTCGCAGATCATTCGAACCACATCGAGGTTCTTCTGCTCATTGCGACCGCCGATATTATAGGTGTCTCCGACCCTGCCGCTTTCGAGAACCATCGCCAGTGCCCTCGCATGATCTTCGACATGCAGCCAGTCGCGAACGTTTTGGCCGTCGCCGTATACCGGAAGCGGCTCGCCCGCGAGCGCCTTGATGATGATGTGCGGGATCAGCTTTTCCGGAAAATGATATGGCCCGTAATTGTTCGAGCAATTGGTCACCAGCGTCGGCAGCCCGTAAGTTTCGTGCCAGGCACGCACTAGATGGTCAGACGAGGCCTTGCTAGCGGAATAGGGCGAGTTCGGCGCATAGGCGGTCGATTCGGTGAACAGGCCATAGGCGCCGAGCGATCCGTAAACCTCGTCGGTCGAGACGTGGAGAAAGCGGAATGCTTCGCTCCGCGCTGACATCAGGGTGCGCCAATAGTGCAGGCTTTCCTGAAGCAGCGTGAATGTTCCCACGATATTGGTCTGGATAAACTCGCCCGGGCCGTCGATCGAGCGATCCACGTGACTTTCGGCCGCGAGATTCATCACCGCAGCCGGCCGGTACTCGTCGAATAGCGCCCGTAAACCGTTCTTGTCGCAGATGTCGAGCTGGGCAAAGGCGTAGCGCGGATGTCCCTCGGCCTGCGGAATCGAGGAGCGGTTCGACGCGTAGGTGAGCTTATCGATATTGACGACAAACACGCCGGTATGGTCGAGCAAATGCCGTATGACGGCCGAGCCGATGAAGCCGGCCCCGCCGGTTATGAATACAGCTGTGCCGTCGTAACGCATGATCGTGCCCTGATGTTGTTGGATTCGTCTGCAAAGGAACGGTGAATGGACAGGAGATACTGCCCATAACTGCTTTTCGCGGCGCGTTGCGCGAGCCGGTGAAACTGGTCGATGCCGATGTAGCGCAGACGCAACGCGATCTCTTCGATACAGGCGATCCGCAGTCCCTGGCGCTGCTCGAGGATCTGCACAAAGTGGCTGGCTTCGACCAGGCTTTCATGGGTCCCGGTATCCAGCCACGCGAAACCGCGGCTGAGCACTTCGACGAACAAGTCGCCGCGTTCCATGTAGATCCGGTTGATATCGGTGATCTCGAGCTCGCCGCGCGCCGAAGGCTTGAGCGATGCCGCGATATCGACGACGTCGTTGTCGTAGAAATAAAGGCCGGTCACCGCGATATTGGACTTGGGCTTGAGCGGCTTTTCCTCGATCGAGATGGCGCGTCCATTACTATCGAGTTCGACGACGCCGTATTGCTGAGGTGACGTGACGGCGTAACCGAACACGGTAGCTTCCTGGCTGCGCATCGCGGCCTTGGAGAGAAGATTGGGCAGGCCGCTGCCGTGAAAGATATTGTCGCCGAGGATCAATGCGACATCGTCATTGCCGATGAACTTGCGGCCAACGATGAATGCATCCGCGAGTCCGCGAGGTTTGTCCTGAGTCGCGTATGACAGTTCAAGTCCGACCTCTGAACCATCTCCCAGCAGACGTTCGAACAGCGGCCTGTCTTGCGGTGTCGAGATGATCAGGATTTCACGGATGCCCGCGAACATCAGCGTTGCCAGCGGATAATAGATCATCGGCTTGTCGAATACCGGCAGCAATTGCTTAGAAACCACAGTCGTTATCGGATAGAGCCGCGTTCCGCTGCCGCCAGCGAGAATGATACCCTTCATGGAAGCTCCCTGTGAAAACTTTATCGATTTCCAATACCAGATGGTCAGTGCTGAGGAGCTAAAGACAATCAGTAAACTTCGACACAGATGCCGCGAGCCGTGAGTGGTGCATGCAAATCATCGAGACTGATATTCCGGAAGTTCTGATCATCGAGCCGAAGATATTCGGCGACCAGCGGGGATTTTTCACTGAGGTCTTTCAGGTGGAACGCTACGCGGCAGCCGGCATCAAGCGGCCGTTCGTGCAAGACAATCTATCGCGTTCAAGTTACGGCATCTTGCGCGGACTTCATCTGCAGAATCCGCGAGCACAAGGTAAGCTCGTGAGTGCAGTTCGCGGCAAGGTGCTCGATGTCGCCGTCGACGTACGCGTCGGCAGTCCGACGTTCGGACGACATGTATCGGTTGAGCTCTCCGACGTGAACCGGCGACAGCTTTGGGTGCCGCGCGGCTTCGCACACGGTTTTGCGGTGCTTTCCGAAACTGCCGACTTTTTCTACAAATGCGATGAACTCTATAATCCCGAGGAGGAGCTGGTCGTCGCGTGGAACGATCCATCGCTCGGTATTTCCTGGGGCATCGATACGCCGACGCTGTCGGCGCGCGATGCCACCGGCCGGAGATTGGCCGATATCGCAAACCTGCCGAAATACGGATCAATCTGATGCGTATTGTCTTAACCGGCATCACCGGTCAGGTAGGTTCCGCACTCTGTGCGCCACTCGCCAAATTCGCCACGGTCTTGCAGGCGGATCGCAGTCAGCTAAATCTGTCGCAGCCGGCGACGCTTTCGAACGCGCTGGATCAACTGAAGCCTGACCTGATCGTCAACCCGGCGGCGTACACGGCGGTCGATCTTGCTGAAGACGAGCGTGACTTGGCATTTTGTGTCAATTCCGATGCGCCGGCCGCCATGGCGCAATGGGCTGCGCGCCACGACGTACCCTTGCTGCATTTCTCAACGGATTATGTGTTCGACGGTTCGGGTGAAGCGGCGTGGCGAGAGGACGACGCGACGGCGCCGCTCTCAGTCTACGGTGCAAGCAAGCTTGCCGGCGAACGCGCCATCGCTGATGCTGGCTGCCGGCACCTGATTGTTCGAACCTCGTGGGTGTATGCCGCGCAGGGCAAGAACTTCCTTCGAACAATCGCGCGTCTGGCCGGTGAACGAAAAGAACTGCGAATCGTCGCCGATCAGGTCGGCGCGCCGACCTCAGCGCCGATCATCGCGGATGCTGTCGTAAAAATTCTACAGAAGGAATTGAGTGGTTCCGACGAGCCGTTCAAGCATAAAGACGGTGTGTTCCATCTATCGGCATCCGGCGAGGTCAGCTGGCATGGTTTCGCCGACGCCATCGTTGGCGGATTACGAAGGCGGGGCGTCAAGCTCGAAACCGAGCGTTTGATTGCGATTGCGACATCGGAATACCCGACAAAGGCGACGCGGCCGAAAAACAGCCGGCTCGATCACCGCCGTCTCAGGGAGAGGTATGGAATCGTCATGCCGTCATGGCAGGCAGCGTTGGCTCAGGAGTTGGACGAGTTGACCGGCGTAAAAGCGGACGATGATGACGGTTTTCGTCACGCGCCGGTGGTGCCCGAGAAGGACGATGTCCCGGTACAGCCTCTGACCGCGTGAAAGCCCCCGAACGACATCCGCAAAATATCGTCGTGCCTGCAAACCTGATCACGACATGTCGAGACATATTGAGTCAGCAACATAATATTGGAGCATGAGATGAGCGCAGTGAAGTCAGTCTTGGTCACCGGAGGCGCCGGCTACATCGGAGCCCATTGTTGCAAGGCGTTGTTCGAGGCCGGCTTCAATCCGGTCTGCTATGATAATTTGTCGACCGGGCATCGCGAATTTGTCAAATGGGGCCCGCTGGTTGAAGGCAACGTCCGCGACCATGCCAGAGTAGCCTCCACGCTTCGCGAATACAACGCCGTTGCAGTCATTCACTTTGCGGCGTTCAGCCAGGTCGGCGAGTCGATGTCCGATCCGCAAAAATATTATCAGAACAATGTGGTCGGCACCTTGATGCTGCTGCAGGCCATGCGAGAGGTCGGATGCTCCAATCTTGTCTTCTCGAGCACCGGGGCGGTCTACGGCAACGCCGATGACAAGCCGATCCGGGAAAGCCAGGCCGGTACGCCCATCAATCCCTATGGCCATTCAAAATGGACGGTCGAACAGATTCTGCGCGATTATCGCGCAGCCTATGGCCTGAAGTCATTCAGCTTGCGCTACTTCAATGCTTGCGGTGCGGACCCGTCGGGCGTGGTCGGGGAAATGCGTGATCCCGAAACGCATCTTATTCCGCGGGCGATGATGGCGCTGCAGGGCCACGCGGCCGACTTTGCGATCTTTGGGAGCGACTATCCCACCGCGGACGGAACCGCGATCCGCGACTACATTCATGTGACGGATTTGGCGGCTGCTCATATTCTTGCGCTCAAGCGACTGCTCGATGGCGATGTCGGCGGATCATTTAATCTTGGAACAGGCAACGGATATTCGGTCCGGGAAATCCTGTCGGCGATCAATGCCGGCGTCGGCCGTCCGGTTCCTGTGCTGCAGAAAGATCGAAGAGCTGGAGATCCCGCTATTCTGGTCGCCGATCCGACCGCAGCGTTCGAAACGCTGCTGTTCAGGCCGAAATTTTCCGATCTTGCAACGATCGTGCGGACGGCGTGGGGATGGCATCAAAAAGCTCATCCGATGAAGGTGCCAGAGGTTCGAGCCGAAATGCGTGAACCGATCCTTTCCGGCGCCTAGACGGACGGCGCCTCGCGGAAGAAGCGGGGACTGGTGAATCGTTAGGTGGATTGTTGGCGATACCGAGCGGCCGCTGGCCATCTCGGACGCCAGGATCACCGACGGCGTTGAACGGCGACCGCTCCACGATGAGATGGTCGTCGTTTGTCGCCTCGCGCTGGTTTGACGTCAGTCGGCAGCACAACGTTAAAGTGATTCGTCATGCTGCTCGCCCGCGGAAGATGCCGCCTGCAAGGCATCTCGTCCTAACTGATGACGTCAGCGTGTTCACGGCGCGTTTGACAGCGTTGTCGCAATGTATCACCATTTGAAACAAACCGTGACAACGGTCTGATACCGTTTCGCGGCTTCAATCAACAACACGGTGTTCGACGCCCTCGGCGGAGGTGTGGCTAAGCTCGGTGCGCGCGAAAGCGTGGTCTGGCTCGCTACGCAGTTCGCCGACACGAAACTTATGAGAAATCACATGTCCACGACCGACCGGAGAACCCTGCTTCAGACCGCAGTGGCACTTCCCCTCGCTGCCGTCACCACAGGTACGGCTTTGGCACAAACCCCGGATGCCACGTCCGCCGCTTCGCCGAAACCGGTGCCGGCCGTGACGCGCGCGCTGGCGCATTACCTCGTCACCGCGAGCTACGACGATCTACCCGCCAATGTTCGCAAGGAAGGTGCGCGGACACTCTTGAACTGGGTTGGCGTTGCGATCGGTGGATCGCGCCATCAGACGGTTGACATCGCGGTCGCGGCGCTGTCGCCGTTCTCCGGTCCCGCCCAAGCTTCGCTTTTTGGACGGCGCGAGCGGTTCGACATCATGAACGCCGCCTTCATCAACGGCGTATCGAGCCATATTTTCGATTATGACGATACGCATCTGAAGACGATCATTCATCCCGCCGGGCCGGTGGCGTCCGCCATCATTGCCTATTCGGAGATGCAGCCGGTCTCGGGCAAGGATTTCCTCAACGCGCTGGTCCTTGGCGTTGAGACCGAGTGCCGGATTGGAAATTCGGTCTACCCCAATCATTACGATGTCGGCTGGCATATCACCGGCACCGCCGGTGTTTTCGGATCGGCCGCGGCTATCGGCAAATTGCTGAAACTCAACGAGCAGCAAATGGTATGGGCGCTGGGTCTCGCAGCATCTCAGCCGGTAGGTTTCCGTGAATCCTTCGGATCAATGACCAAGAGCTTCAATCCGGGGCGCGCCGCCAGCAATGGTATCTTCGCGGCGATGCTCGCATCCAAGAATTTCACGTCCTCCGACGCTATGATCGAGGCCAAGCGCGGATGGGCCAACGCGATCAGCACCAAGCAAGACTACAACGAGATCCTCGGCGATCTCGGAAAGCGCTACGAAGCCACCCTGAACACCTATAAGCCGTTCGCCTGCGGGATCGTGATGCACCCGGCGATCGATGCCGCTATTCAGTTGCGCAACGAAAACAAGCTGACCGCGGACCAGATCGAGCGCGTCGAACTCAAGGTGCATCCGCTGGTGCTCGAACTGACCGGCAAGAAGACCCCGCACCAAGGCCTCGAGGGCAAGTTCAGCATCTATCATGCAGTGGCGGTCGCGCTGGTCGAAGGAGCCGCAGGCGAGAAGCAGTTCAGCGATCGGGCGGTCAATGATCCCACCGTGGTCGCACTGCGCAGCAAGGTCATTCCGGTGGTGACGCCGGGCATTGACGCGGCGCAGGTGGATTTCACGATCGTGCTCAAGGACGGCCGGCAGTTGCACCGCTACATCAAGCATGCCATCGGCAGCGTCGAGGTGCCGATGACCGACAAGCAACTCGAAACCAAGTTTTCCGATCTCGCTGACGGCATCATTCCGGCTCCCATGATCCGGCAGGTGATGGACGCCTGCTGGAACGTCGAAAACCTGCCGAGTGCGGCCGAGATCGCCAAAATGTCCGTCTCGACCTGACGGCTCGCCGTCTAGGACGCCATGGATGCCGGCCGGTTAGGCCGGCATCTCTTTTCTGATGGGCCGGAAACGCCAAGCCGCCCTTCAGAACTTGCCGACGGCGAAATGCAACACGGCCCAGCCCAGCGCCGCACCCACGATAATCCAGATCGCAACGATCACCATCGCCGCTTTCCGGCTGCGCGGAAGCTGCCCGGCCTCATCGGCTTTCTCGCGATACTCCGCCATAACCTCCGCCGGGATCAACGATACCGCCAGCCATAGGCCGAGCGGCACGATGATCAGGTCGTCGAGGTAGCCCAGCACGGGAATGAAATCCGGGATCAGATCGATAGGCGAGAGGGCGTAGCCCGCAACGGCGACGGCGAGAACCTTGGCGTACCAGGGCACGCGGGGATCGCCGGCGGCGAGGTAGACGGCATGAACGTCCCGAACCAGACCGCGCGCCCACTCCTTCAAGCCGCTGAACATGAACCGCCGCGGTGACAATTTCCGATTTTTTGTTCCGATCTCTTGAGCCGTTGTTGGGATCCTCAGTTGAGCTTGCACTTGGTCTCAGGCCGGTCGAGACCGAGCGTGTCGAGCGTCGAGACCTGATGAAGAAACCCCTCCTGGGGTGACACCGACACGGTATTCCTGCCGTCGAAAAGAAGGATCGGTTGCCGAAGCTGCAGGTTCCAGTCGCGAACCGTCAACTTTTGGCCCTTGAACGCCGCGACGGAGAATTCCGGGCTCTTCATATAAGAGAGCATTTTGGCTGCGTCGCCGGAGCCGGCCCGGCTCGCGGCTTCACCGATCATGCGGACCGCCGTCCAGACCTGCATGTCATGCGCGGTCATCGACCGCTGAAAGTTTTTCGTGAAACGGTTCTGCAATTGCACGGCGCCCCATTGATCGAACGACGCATTCCACGTGGTGGGCACCAGTCCGGCGGAACCAGCCACAAGGCGCGGATCCCAGGTGCGATAGGGCAGATAGCCGGCAAAGACCTCGCTTTCATCCGCCGCAAGCAGCACGTCATGTTCGGGTGCGCCTTGCGTGATCACGGGCATCTGCCGCTGGATTTCGGCAACGCCGCTGTCGGTCCGCCGCGCGCCGCCGGTGTCCTTGTACACCCGCTGCTCGACGATCTTGGCGCCGAAGCGTGTCGCCGCCTGACGCAAGGCGTCCGCGAACAGCCCGTCGTTTTCGTGCGAGCCGGAGATCACCATCCATTTGCGCCATTTCTTCCAGACCAAATACTGCGCCAGAGCATCGGCGAGCATGGAACGGCTGGGGGCGACATGAAAGACATTGGTGCGACAATCCTGCTCGCGCAGGCGTTCATCGAGCGCCAAGGCGTTGAGTATGGTCATGCCGCGCGCCTTGCCGGCATCGGCGACCTTCAGCAGACGGTCGGCATCGAGGCTGGTGACGATAAACGACGCGCCCTGGTCGGCTAGCGCGTTCAACGCCGCGACAGGATCGTCGTTGTCGCCGACCAGTTTCTCGACCAGGCTGTAGTGCTGCTTGAGAAAGCGGCCAGTGGTATTGTCGTCGTCGATCCCCAACTGTGCGCCGGCGAGGCCGTCATTGGCGGCAGGCACATCTATCAGCGAAATCCGGATGCGTGACGGCGGCTGGTGAAGGTAGCCGACCTTGATCTCCACCGGTTGCTCGGACCGGGCGGCTCCGTCCAGGGAGATCAGGACAAAGAAGGCCATCAGAAGCCGGAGCAAATCGGGCCTCCAACGTATGTTTCGGACATTTTATGCTCGGACATTCTGCTTGGCCCGATTGCGCCGCAACATGGATCTATTGGGCTTTGGATCGAACCATCGCCGTGAGCCCAACCGGTTGCGGCCTTTCCTTCCGTTTGAGCTTTCAGGCTACTCTCTTTATCGTTGGGCGCAAGCAAGGCGAAAGTCGATCGCTGGATGTCGAGGTGCTAGGCTCGGCCGTTCGTAACCGCGTAAACAAATGATAAAATGAAATCGTTCGCGTTCGATCGACACGAACCGGACACGACAGGTTGGAGAACGCCGCATGTTCAATTTGCGCCGGATCGTGGTAGCAGGGCTTTCCCTGTGTGGGGTGCTGTTTTCATTTGATCCCGCCTTTGCTTTCCTTGCCTATGTCTCCAATGAGAAGGGAAATTCGATCTCCGTGATCGACACGGACAAGATGGAGATGGTTGCAACCATCAAAACCGGGCAGCGCCCGCGGGGCATTGAGGTCACACGCGACGGCAAATTCGTTTTCGTCGCAGTCGGCGACGACGATACAATCCAGGTGTTCGACACCAAGAGCCGCAGCGATGCCGGCAACCTGCCGTCTGGCCCGGATCCCGAACAATTTGCACTCGATCCAGCAGGAAAAATTCTTTACGTCGCCAATGAAAACGACGCGATGGTGACGATCATCGACGTGGAGAAACGGGCCATTACCGGCCAAGTATCGGTCGGGATCGAACCCGAAGGGATATCGGTCAGTCCGGATTCCAAGCTGCTGATATGTCCGTCCGAAACAACGAGCATGGTTCATTTCATCGATACGGCCAGTCGGGAGGTCGTGGACAATTTGCTGGTCGGTTCCCGGCCCCGCTTTTCCGCGTTCAAATCCGACGGATCGGAGTTATGGGTGACCTCGGAAATCGGCGGTAACCTTGCGATTATCGATCCGGTGTCCCGGAAGCTCAAGCAAACCGTCACCTTCGCCATCCCGGGCCTGCGGTCCGAAGCGATCCAGCCGGTCGGGATCAACATCACCAAGGATGGCAAATTCGGCTTTATCAATTTGGGCCCCGCCAACCGGGTTGCGGTGGTCGACGGCGCCACGCATGCCGTCTTGAAGTACTTGCTTGTCGGGCAGCGCGTTTGGCACGGGGCCTTTTCGCCCGATGAGAAATACCTGCTGGTGACCAACGGCGTTTCGAACGACGTTTCCGTTATCGACGTCGCGGCTCAGAAAGTCATCAAATCGATTCAGGTTGGTGAATTGCCTTGGGGCGTAGCCTTCGGCCCGAACTGAAAATCGCCAGGGAGGCAGACTATAGCTCGTGCCGAGCTATATCCTCCGCTTCTCGTGGCCTGGATAGTCGCAGCTCCATTTCGTGGCGACCCATCCGGGATGTTTGCCGATCCATTCGGCGATGTAGGGCTGAGCGCCCAACACGCATTGATTGATCGAGCCGTTCCATTCGAACATAAGATATTTTTCTTCGCAATTGGCCGGATTGGCGACGGCGCAGACCGTCAGGACGATTTCGATCATTCCTGCTCTCCGCTAAGCGAAACGTGAAAATATTACGACGAATCGATCTGCACGTCTCGAATTTTGCCAGCTCTCGCTCTTGGCCGATCGTGGTTCCGGCTCGCTCCGCCGCCCAAGACGTCGCCCCCGCGTGCCGTGTTCGCATCTCAATCACAGCAGACCACGTGGACTTGCCGGCCTGCGCTGATTGGACGGCTGATCTTCGAGCTCTGCCGCATCGCACACTGCGCGGAAACGCGCAGACCTTTGGTCTCTGCGGCGAACGCTACGTCCAGCTCTTCGCGGGACGGCGGGATTGGCGAAATCGACGGCCTTGACATTGAATGTCGACGTGCAATGTTTGAGGCATATAAGTGTCTTGCCCATGATCTTGCGATTTGTCGTCGGCGTTACGCGCGCATGACGTTGCGGCGTGTTGCGTCATCGATGCACCGTCTTCCAGATGGTGGAACGATCTTCAAAAAGTGCAAAAGACGGAAACAATCCGGCTTCAAGGAAAAAGTTGGGAGGATCGGCAAATGAAAACACGCGCCGCCGTGGCGTTCGAGGCCAAGAAACCGCTGGAAATCGTCGAGGTTGATCTAGAAGGCCCCAAGGCCGGCGAGGTGCTGGTCGAGGTCAAGGCGACCGGCATTTGCCACACCGATGCCTATACGCTCGACGGCTTCGACAGCGAGGGCATTTTCCCCTCGATCCTGGGCCATGAGGGCGCCGGCATCGTCCGCGAGATCGGCCCGGGCGTCACCTCGGTCAAGCCGGGCGACCATGTGATCCCGCTCTACACGCCGGAATGCCGGCAGTGCAAAAGCTGCCTCAGCCAGAAGACCAATCTCTGCACCCAAATCCGCGCCACCCAGGGCAAGGGCGTGATGCCCGACGGCACCTCGCGCTTTAGCTATAAGGGCAAACCGATCTTCCACTATATGGGCTGCTCGACCTTTTCGAACTTCACGGTGCTGCCGGAGATCGCGGTCGCCAAGATCCGCGAGGACGCCCCGTTCGACAAGAGCTGCTACATCGGCTGCGGCGTCACCACCGGCGTCGGCGCCGTGGTCAACACCGCCAAGGTCACGCCGGGCGCCAATGTCGTGGTGTTCGGGCTCGGCGGCATCGGGCTCAACGTGATCCAGGGCGCGCGGATGGTCGGCGCCGACAAGATCATCGGCGTCGACATCAACGACGCCAAGGAGGAATGGGGCCGCCGCTTCGGCATGACGCATTTCGTCAACCCGAAGAAGCTCGACGGCGATATCGTGCCGCATCTGGTCACGCTGACCGACGGCGGCGCCGATTTCACCTTCGATTGCACCGGCAACACCAACGTCATGCGGCAGGCGCTGGAAGCCTGTCATCGCGGCTGGGGCGTCTCGGTGGTGATCGGGGTCGCGGAAGCTGGCAAGGAGATCGCCACGCGGCCGTTCCAGCTCGTCACCGGGCGGGTCTGGAAGGGCTCGGCGTTCGGCGGCGCGCGCGGCCGGACCGATGTGCCGAAAATCGTCGACTGGTACATGAACGGCAAGATCGAGATCGACCCGATGATCACCCACGTGCTCAAGCTCGAGGACATCAACAGGGGATTCGAGCTGATGCACGAGGGCAAGTCGATCCGCTCCGTCGTCGTGTTCTAGAAATCGCGTTCTAAAACAAGACGTCAAACACAAGGAGGATAGGTCCATGGCTGTCTATATCCATCCATCGATTGACAATGGAATTAAGCAAGGCTCGGGCGCCTTTGCCGGCGGCACGCTTGTCTGCAAATGCGCAGACGAGCCGGTAAAGATCGGCATCCAGGGCGATGTCGCCCACAATCACGCCTGCGGCTGCACCAAGTGCTGGAAGCCCGAGGGGGCCGCATTCTCGATGGTGGCCGTCGTCCCGCGCGACAACGTGACCGTTATCGAGCACGGCGACCACCTCCATGTGGTTGACACGTCGGCGGCGATCCAGCGGTACGCCTGCGACGAATGCGGTACGCATATGTATGGTCGCATCGAGAACAAGGCGCATCCATTCTATGGTCTGGACTTCGTCCATCCCGAGCTTTTCACCGAAGGCGGTTGGGCCGCTCCGGGATTTGCAGCATTCGTGTCGTCGGTGATCGAATCCGGCGTCGATCCGTCCGAAATGAGCGGGATCAGGTCACGGCTCAAGGAACTCGGGCTCGAGCCTTATGATTGTCTGTCCCCGCCGCTGATGGATGCGATCGCCACCCACGTGGCGAAATCCAAGGCAGCCTAGACTGGAGTCGGCCTAGGTTTGAAGTAGCTGAGATCGAAGCTCGCCTAGAGGCAATCCCGACCGGCTGATGCGACGTAAGCGCGCCAGCCGCGTCGTGCACCGGCAAATAGTGATTGCGCCTGATCATCTTCGCGTCGTTGTGGCGCTGGAGCCGTAAAGTTATGTCGCTCGAAACTGTTTCGCTGAATCAATCGCATGGCGGCGTACAAGGTGTTTACCGGCACGCCAGCCGCGAAACCAAGACGCCCATGACCTTTTCGGTCTTTGTCCCGCCGCATCGCGCTGACGCTAAATTGCCGGTCGTTTTTTATCTGTCGGGCCTGACCTGCACGCACGCCAACGTCACCGAAAAAGGTGAGTTTCGTCGCGCCTGCGCCGAGATGGGGCTGATCTTTGTCGCCCCGGATACCAGCCCCCGCGGCGAGGGCGTGCCTGGCGATCCTGCCGGGGCCTATGATTTCGGACTCGGCGCCGGCTTCTACGTCGACGCTACGCGTCAGCCCTTCGCGGAAAACTACCGCATGTGGAGTTATGTAACGGAAGAACTCCCCGAGCTGATCGCCGGGCACTTTCCGGTCGATCCCAAGCGACAATCGATCCTCGGGCATTCCATGGGCGGCCATGGCGCGCTCACGATAGGCCTGCGGCATCCCGGCCACTATCGCGCCGTCAGTGCGTTCGCGCCGATCGTGGCGCCCTCGAAGGTGCCGTGGGGCATCAAGGCGTTGGACGGATATCTCGGAGACGATCGCACGACCTGGCGCCGGCACGATGCCGTGGCGCTGATCGAGGACGGCGCGCGGGTTTCAGATCTGCTGGTCGATTACGGCGACGCCGACCAATTTTTAACCGAACAGCTTCGCCCGGAGCTTTTGCAGCGCGCCTGCGCGCAGGCCGATATCCCGCTGACCCTGCGCCGCCAACCGGGTTACGACCACAGCTATTATTTCATATCGACCTTTATGGATGATCACCTGCGTTGGCACGCCGCGCGATTGGTCGGGTGATCGAGGTATCCATTCCCGTCCAGTGCGGGCTATTTGGCCGGGGCGCCGTCCCCTGCAGGCGCAGCCTGCGGCAAGCGGTTTTTGACCAGGAAGCGTACACCATGTTCATACGCCTCTGCCGTGTCGCCGCGGATCTGGCCATTCAGATGCGCGACACTGGCACCGTTGGATACGTCCAGAATCCAGATGTCCATTGTCGAGATCAGCGACGAGACCTTGTGCACCACAGGCACGGCAGCGTATGCCGCGCCGGCTTTGCGGGCAACCGGCAGGAAGCAATCCCCGCAACGATAGCGCGGTGCCGTTGCCGCAACGTCAGCACTGAGCGGTCCGAGGTCGACCGGCGAATAGCGCCCGGTTTTCTCCAGCGCTTCCGTCAGGATTTGCGTTGCCATCGCCAGCCTTTCCTTCAGGTCCGGCCGCGGGGGCTCCCCGCTGGTATCGTAGATTTCAAATGGGAAGATTGCCGTGGCGGGTGCCGCCGCCGCCAATCCTGTGCAGCCTAAGATACCGAAAACCACGGCTGCAATCCGCGTCACTGCGCCAGCGGACATCATCGTTCCCTGATCTGCCGATGCTAACGAGCATCCCGGATTGATGTTAACACCGGTGCGTAGCGGTGGCATCATCCGCTTCCGGCTTTTCGCGGGTCAATCGCATTCTCGCGCGGCGCAGAGAACCGCAACGTTTTGGGAGCAGTGCAAAATGGTTAGGGCGGTTATTCTGACGGCCTTCATCCTGGCGTTCGTTCCGGTTGCGGCTTCGGCTAAAGACACCCGGTTCTGGAACCTGACCGCCCATACGATTACGTCGCTTCAACTGTCGCCGCCGGGCAAGAATGCGTGGGGGCCGAACCAGACCGACAATGATCGCGATCGTACGGTCGATCATGACGAGCGCCTGAAGATTACCGATACGGCCGCCGGTGTGTACGACGTCAAGTTTGTCGATCGCAGCGGACGGACCTGCATCGTGCCGGGCATTGAGGTCAAGACCGGCGGCGTCTTCACCATCGAGGAAAAAGACCTAAAAGGCTGCGGCAAATAGGTTACGATGCCGGCCGCGGCCTCAAAAACTTACGCCGAACAGGAGACGTGCCTGCTGGCGCTCGAAATTGACCAGATCGAGTGAACCGGGGACCGCAGTAGCGTGGCCGGCGACCTGGACGCTCCACGCGATGGTCATCCACGCGCGTTCGGAGAACTTCGCATAGACCGTCGGGCCGATGAAAAAGCCCTGGCCCTCAAAGCGATCATCCAGCCCAAATCCATCATAGCGGCGCAGATAGCGGGCTTCGCCGCCGATGAGGATTCCTGGATGCACTTGCGCCATCACCGCCATCGTTCCGCCGGCTGTCGATTCCTGCGACCAGGTTTTGGTCAATCTCGAGCGCATGGTGTCGGGCTGATAGAGCAGGTTGAATGCCGCAACGATTCGCTCCGGAATGACCTCCCAATCAGCGGCCGCAACGAAGTCGACGCCATATAAGCTGCCGGCTGCGCCGGTGATGTCGTCGGCCCGACCCCAATGCGGTTCGACTCCAAGGGCAAAGCCGAATGGCGCGGTATCGCGATTGAGGAACCGGTAGCGCATGCTGGCGGACAGGCCGCCAAATGCGGTGTAATGCTGATCGGCTAGTCCGCTGACACCGGAGATGCCGTAGGAATTGACCGCGCCGGTAAATTCGGTCCGAAGGTTCGGCAAGGGTACGAACTCAGCAGATAACGTGCTGGAACTCGCGCTGTACGTCCCGTTCCGCTTCGCGAATCTCCCGGTGACGGACCCCTCGATCTCCCGGTCTCCGAGGTCGCCGACGTCGCTGCCGATGGTGAAGGCGAACAGATGCTCGGTCTCGATTGGCTGCGTTCGCGCGTCGGTTGGAATGACGGCAAGGGCGGCGAGGGCAAATAGGCAGGATTTGGCCAATTCACTCCATTTCGCTGCTGCGGCAAAGCGCCTCGGTGCCTTCAGCGCTGCATGGAACAATTCGCCGGACGATCGCGGTGGATCGGCGGCAATGATCAGGCGTTCCTTCAATCGGCAACTCCGTCGACACCGGCTAGTCTTCGTATCTTTGCCGCACTGCATCTAAACTTCCAGGCCAAGCTGGCGCTGCGTATGCGGATAAAGCGATGCCTAAGCGTATACTATTCCTTACCGACGTTGCTATTTCACGCGGGCAACAATGCGAAATCGGGTGACGAAGGCACCCCCTCGCAAGTGGACAGGCCAGCCAATTTCTCGCATCAATGAGGGAGTGAGAAAAATATCCTTGTTCAGAATTCTTCTGGCGCTCTGGCTGGTTGTCGGGACAGCTCCAACGTGGGCCGCCGAGACCCTGCGCATCGGCCTGCAGACCACCGGCACATTTGCCTGGCAACTGGATGTGATCCGCCGCCACGGCTTGGCCGATAGCGCCGGGCTGGACTTGCAGATCACCGAATTCGCCTCGCCGGATGCCGGCAAGCTTGCTCTCAATAGCGGCTCGGTCGATCTCGCCATCGTCGATTGGCTATGGGTCGCACGCACGCGCGCGCTTGGCGCCAAATTTCTGTTCTACCCCTACTCCAGCGCGGTCGGCGCCATCATGGTGAAAAACAACTCACCGTTGCGCGGGATTGAGGACCTCAAAGGCCACGTGCTCGCCATTGCGGGCGGACCGCTCGATAAGAGCTGGCTGATCGTGCAGGCGGCTGCGATGCGCCGGGGCATCGATCTCAAGGGAGATACTACACTTCAGTATGGCGCTCCGCCGCTGATGTCGCAAAAATTGCAGCAAGGCGAGGCCGCAGCGAGCCTCAATTACTGGAATTTCTGCGCCTGGCTGGAGACGCATGGCTATCGCTCTCTGCTCGACGTGAGGGACGCCGAGGCGGCCCTTGGGCTGAACCAGCCGGTCGCGCTGATCGGTTATGCGTTTTCTGAAGGCTTCGCCGCCGATCACAAGAGTACGATCGACCGCTTTATCGCGGTTGCGCAAAAGGCCAATGAGATCATGCTGCATTCAGATCAAGAGTGGGACGCGCTGCGGCCGCTCATGAACGCGGAGGATGAGGCGACATTCAAAGCCTATCGCGACCGAACCAGGGAAGGCATGCTGCAGCGGCCGATTGCCGCCGAAGCGGCCGACGCCCGAACCCTGTTCAAGGCGCTTGCAAGCACCGGCGGCGCGCAACTTGTAGGTCCATCGCAGGAGCTCGATCCAGGCCTTTACTATCAACCGGCCCTGCGCGGAGAATAAGCGTTGCTGCCGAAAATCCTTTCGCTGGCCGCCCTGATCTTGCTTTGGGCCGTTGTGGCCGCGCTGGCGCAGTCGCGGCTGCTGCCCGGTCCGATGGCGGTCGCCGCGGCCACGCTTGTCGATGTCCGGTCCGGCGAGTTGCCGTTTCAAATGGCCTGTACGCTCGCGCGTGTAGTCGGCTCCTTCGCGATCGCCATGATCCTGGGCGCGATCGCAGGTTACGCGATGGGGCGCTCCAAAGCGCTCGACCGGTTTGCCAACTCATGGCTGATCGTACTCATCAACATGCCGGCGCTGGTGGTCATCATTTTCGCTTACATCTGGATCGGCCTCAACGAAACCGCCGCGATCCTGGCCGTGGCCATCAACAAACTGCCGAATGTCATTGTCATGGTCCGCGAAGGCGCCCGCGCGCTCGACCCCGAGATCGACGAAATGGCACGGGCGTTCAAATTCAGCGGGCATTCGCGGATTCGCGACGTTGTCATACCGCAGCTTGCGCCGTACCTGGCCGCGGCCTCGCGGTCAGGTCTCGCGATTGTCTGGAAGATCGTGCTCGTGGTCGAGTTGATCGGACGCCCCAACGGCGTGGGTTTCGTCCTGGGGTCGGCATTCCAGCTGTTCGACATGACGACGATACTGAGCTATGCGATCTGCTTTATCGTGCTTATGCTTGCGATCGAAAGCCTTTTGGTGCAACCGCTTGAACGACGTGCAAACCGCTGGAGACGCCGCGGCGCTTGAACTTCGCATCGATGCGAAGCGCTTTCTGTCGGCCGACGGCGTGCCGGTCGAGGTCGTTCGCGACTTCAAACTTCGGCTCGAGGCCGGATCGTTTGGCGTGCTGATTGGCCCTTCCGGCTGCGGCAAGACGACGATCCTCAGGATCGCGGCCGGGCTCGATCCGGACTTCCGCGGTCAGCTGCGTACCCCCGGGGCCGGACAACTCGGCATCGTATTTCAGGAGCCCCGCCTGCTGCCGTGGCGGACGGTCGAGCAAAACATTCGTCTGGCACTGCCCGGCGATGCGGCCGGCGTCGATCTCACCGACCTGGTCGAGATACTTGGCCTCGGCGCGCATCTGGCGCGATATCCCGGCGAATTGTCGCTGGGACTTGCGCGCCGCGCGGCGATTGCGCGGGCATTTGCGGTCCGGCCGGACTTTTTGCTGCTCGATGAGCCCTTCGTATCGCTGGATGAGGCGGTCGCGATCCGGCTGCGCAGCGAGCTCGCGGCGTTGACGACACGAACCAAGGTGACAACGCTCATGGTGACCCATGATATCGAGGAAGCCGTCCAGTTGGGGGATCGCTTGTTTTTTCTATCCGACCGACCGACGCGCATCGTCTTCGAGGAGCGGCTGCCGCCGCAAGAACAGCGCAGCCAAGACGTCATTGCCTCCATCAGCGAGGAACTGCGCGCGCGGCTGGCGCGGTCTGCTGCTGCTGTCCGGAAAGCTTAAGCCCGGAAATCAAACGAGCCGGCTCTCGATTGCGAAGCGCACCAGCTCTGAAGAGGTGCGCAAGCCAAGCTTCTGCCGAATGATGGACGATGTATTGGCGATGGTTTTGTAAGACGAATGCACCAGCCAGGCGATTTCGGAGAGGCTTTTTCCGGAGCTGAGCAGGCGCAATATCTCGATCTCCCGAGACGACAGTTTCGACAACGGGCTCTGCGCGAAGGCGGGCCCCGCGAACGCAACGCTTCGCGCGATCGCCGCGGGCAGATAGACGCCGCCATTTCCGACTTCCCGTATAGCCTCGACGAGGTCGCAGGGGTCGCCGGACTTGGAGACGTAACCTTTGGCGCCGATCTCGATCGCGCGGGCGGCGAATACCGGATCGTCGTTCATGCTGAACATGATGATGCGCGCCGACGCCGTATGCGTAAGGATGCGTCGCGCCAACTCAAATCCGGAGACGGTCGGCAGGTTGATGTCGAGGACGCAGACATCGGGGCGCTCGGCGGCAAATATTTGCTCACCGCTCTCGGCGTCGGACGCCTCCAGGATTTCGATCTCGGCATCGCCCGCGAATAACGCACGGCAACCTGACGCCACGATGGGATGATCGTCGACGATCAGAACACGCATCGGCCTTGATCCAAATTCCGAAAGTAATCTCTACGGTTGCGGCGCATTCAGCCCGAATAGCAGCAAGGCATCCACCACGGGCTGCTTCCGGCTGGATTAGGCATCCTGCGCGCAACTATTGTACGGTTCGATTAGATAGCCGCGCTTTTTTCCTGTCAACGCTCTCCCCTGAATGACGAAGCCGGCGCGGCGCGGTTCTGGACAAAGACCATGTGGCAGAAACTTTCCTTGCGCGCCCGGCTCAACACGCTACTGGCGCTGGTTCTTATGATCGGTTTGGCCGTCAATATTGCGCGGCTGGTGCTGGAGGCCGGCCCGCGCGTGCAGGCGGAAGATCAAAGCGTCATCCGCTTGGCCCGCGAATTCATCGAAACCCTGGTCGTGAACCTGAATGAAACGGCGGATCCGGACGCGCGACTGGATGGGATCATGCAAGGCCTCAACCGGCTGCGTCATGTCAGCATCACGCGGCAGAACGACGCAGCGGCAGCACAACCCTCTGTGGACCGCGATGCCGGCGACCAGCGTGCGCTGTCGCAGGCCCCCGCATGGTTCGTCGCGCTAATCCATCCGGACAAAACGGCCGTGACCGTCCCGGTTTCGATCAAGGGAAAATCAAGCTCGCTGGTGATCACGTCACACCCGAACGACGAGATCAACGAGATCTGGGAAGGGATCGTCACCCAGCTCGAGGTCGGCTTCGCGGTCGCGGTTGCGCTTTTCCTGGTCACGATGACGGTGGTGAGCCGCGCGCTGGCGCCGATCCGGTCGCTTTCGGAGGCGATGACAGGGATCGAGACTGGCAATTATGACACGCGTGTGGTGCCCGGTGGCCCGCCCGAACTTGCGGCGATCTGCACCAAGCTGAACCACCTTGCAGCAACATTAGGCGATGCCGTCGAAGACCAACGACGGCTCGCCGAACGCGCGGTTTCGGTGCAGGACGCCGAGCGCAAGGAGATCGCTCGCGAGTTGCACGACGAATTCGGTCCTTATCTCTTCGCGCTGCGGGCGCATGCCACTTCGCTGATGCGGGTTGCGGACAAGGGGGAGCCCGGCACCGAGACGCTGCGAAAACACGGCAGCGCCATACTGGAGCAGATAAACGCCCTGCAGCAGTTCAACCGGCGGGTTCTCGAACGGCTGCGGCCGGTGGGCTTGGTGGAGCTCGGTCTATACGAGGCGATTGGCGCGTTGCTGCGCCTGTGGCGCGAGACCCATCCCGGCGTGGTGGTTCAGACGGCGATTTCTCGATCGCTCGGGGCAACCGGCGAGACGGCCGAGCTGACCGTCTATCGCATTGTCCAGGAAGCGTTGACCAACGTCTTCCGGCATGCCGACGCGACGCGCGTCGAGATCACGGTTGAACCAGCCTTATCCCCCCAGATGGGGACCGCTGCCGCCCAGACCGAGGCGATCGCGGTCCGCATCCGTGACAATGGCGCGGGGCTGCCGAGCGACCATAAACAGGGCTTTGGCATGATCGGGATGCGCGAGCGGGTGCTGGCGCTGGGCGGCGCCATGACGGTGACGTCGACAAGCCAGGGGGTTACCGTGGAGGCTCTGGTACCCTGCGGCATACAGCAACCTCAGGTATTTCAACCCGCGTAAGCGGTCATTTCAGGCGATTTTCCAGGCGACTTATTCCCGACCTTTTAGTAGCTTTGTCCCGAAGTCGGCATGTGGCCGTGCGTTAATCGGTCGTAGAACCGGAGCTCCTGCCGCTTGAATTTGACGATGAATTGGAATGGGAAGGATTACACGATGTTGTCTCGACGTACTTTCGTTTTTTCATTGACCGCCGGGACGATGTCCGCGGCCATGGTGCCGGCCTGGGCGAGACCCCGCGCCAGCAGTCTGATGCGAATGCTCGACCCGGATAATGACGGCACGGTGGACCTCGCGGAAGCGAAGGCAGCGGCGTCAAAGGTGTTCGATAAATTAGAACGCGACAAGGACGGCACGCTCGATAAGCGTGAGTTGGCGAAGAGATTGTCGGCCAAAGAGCTGGCGGCCGCCGATCCCGATCACGACGGGACGCTTACGAAAGACGAATATCTCGCCGTCGTCGAGCAGCGCTTCAAGGCCGCAAATCCGGACAATGACGGGACCCTCGACGCCAAGGAACTGAACAGCCCGGCAGGCCGGGCGCTTGTGCGGCTCTTGAAATAACGGCAAGCCGCTCGCGGCAGTGTCAATGAGCCATCACCGGCAGCGGTACAAGGTAGGCATTGAAGGCGAATGCTACCTTGTACCGGACGAAGCGGCGATCGAAGGCCGAACAAAATTCGTCTCCCCGAGATAAGATGCTTTCTGCCTAGCCCGGGCAATTGAAGCCATCTGTTAGCGTCGATGGTGCGCAACGGTTACGCATCTAAGCGTAAGATAAATCTCCCAATGCTGTCTCGAGTGACGCGCGTTGACATCAGTGTCAATCGCGTGACTTCGCGACGTTGTGCGCGCGATTGCAATGCGTCCGGAGTGATCGGGAATTGTTCCCGAATTGGCTCGGGAATTCGTCACATGGACAAAAAATTAGGAATCCCCCAAGCTGGTCCCAAGGCGCGAAGTACGTCGAAGGGCGTTGTTGGGGAAGCGTATGAGAAGTACGAAGGTTTGCCGGTGGGGCGGGCGCTCCTCGGCTGTCGGTTCTGTGGTCGCCGTCGGGTTATGTATAGCTCCGCCAATCGTATCTGCGCAGACTGAGTTGCCAGGAACTACTGAGCTGCCAGGGATTGACGTTATCGCTCCTTCGCCGCTGGCCGGCACCCGGACGGCAAAGCCAAAAAATGTTCCGGTGGTGTCGCGGTCCCGGACCAGAGCACGCGGCACGCCGGCCGCGGCGACGACGGCGGCGCCGGCGCTAGTGCCAAGTCCATCTGCCACGACGAATGGCGATCCGACCCTGATCTCTCGCGACAAGGTCCCATCGAACACGGCGGTGATGACCTCGAGTGAGTTCAACCACGAGTACACCACCAATTTCCTAGACGCGGTAAATCGCGGTCTTCCCGGTGTTTCGCTCGGCGATCAGACCGGCAATCCATTCCAGCGGGACCTCGACTACCGCGGTTTCACGGCGTCGCCCGTGCAGGGAACGCCGCAAGGCATAGCCGTGTACCAAAATGGTGTGCGTATCAATAAATCCTGGGGTGACGTGGTCAACTGGGATTTCATCCCGGAGAAAGCGATCGATCGGCTTTCGCTTTTTCCCAACAATCCGGTGTTCGGCCTCAATGCGATCGGCGGCGCGCTGAGTATCCAGATGAAGAACGGCTTCACCTATCATGGCACTGAAGTGGAGGTGATGGGCGGCTCATACGGCCGCGTGCAGGGCAGCGCGCAGGTCGGCGCGCAGAACGGCAATGTGTCTGCGTATGCGATATACGAATCCGCCTATGACAAGGGATGGCGCGACTTTGCCAATTCGTCGCACGTCAACCGCATGTACGTCGATGTTGGCGCACGCAACGACGATACGGAGATGCACGTCAATTTCACGGGTGCTGACAACATACTAGGGAATGTTGCGGCGACGCCCGTCCAAATGCTTAATCAGAACTGGGCGAGCGTATATACTTGGCCTCAGAGCACCCATCTGCAGCTGGTATTTCTCAACACGAGCCTGAACCACAATTTTTCCGACACTTTGTCGTTTCAAAGCAATGTCTATTACCGCGGTTTCAAGCAGTCCCACGTCGACGGTAATGGCACCGATGTTGAATCGTGCAACAGGGGGCTTAACCTGTGCATCGATGGCCAGCATGACAACGATCCGCTTTCGGGTCCGGTCGGCGGCTCCCCGACGCCAAACACCCTTGGCACTGCTTTTTTGGGCGAAGTCGATCGCAACCGCACCGACACCAACACCTTCGGCGGTACCGCGCAAATCACCAGCGCGGACAAGATATTCGGCCACGACAATCATGTGGTCGCGGGCGTCAGCGTAGATCGTGGCTTTACCAAGTTCAACGCGGAGAGCGAACTCGGGACGATCGATCAGAACCTGTTCGTTACCGGCACCGGAATCTTCATCAATCAGCCAGATGCCGGCCTCAGCCCGGTGGATCTCCACGCCTCCAACACCTACACTGGCATCTACGCCACGGATACTTTCGATGTCACGAACAGGCTGTCCGTCACGGCAGGAGGCCGGTTCAATCTGGCGATGATCGATTTGGAGGATCAGACCGGAGCAAATCCGCTTCTCAATAGCAACAACCGCTTCCAGCGGTTCAACCCGGTAATCGGCGCAACCTATAAGGTGACACCGAACGTGACCGTTTACGCCGGTTATTCGGAAGCCAACCGTGCGCCGACACCCTTAGAGCTTGGATGCTCCGATCCGAACCATCCCTGCATGATCGACAGCTTCCTGGTGGCCGATCCGCCACTCAAGCAGGTGGTCTCGCATACCGTCGAAGCGGGCGTGCGCGGCGGCTATGGAAAGGACGCTCGGACCGGCCAGTTGGCCTGGAGCCTCGGGGTCTTCCACACCCTGTCCGACGACGACATCATCGAAGTGACCAGCCCCATCGGGGTGAACAATTTCGGCTTTTTCCAAAATGCCGGACAAACGCTGCGGCAGGGCATCGAGGCCAAGGTCAACTATCGCTATGACCGCTGGAATGCCTATGCCAACTTTACTTACGTTGACGCCACCTACCAAAGCCCGATCACGCTCTTTTCGCCGAGCAATCCCAATGCCCTGACCGACCCGAACAATGACGACGTCCAATTCGTCAACGTGAAGCCGGGCGACCATATCCCCGGTATTCCGGCCATCCGCTTCAAGGCCGGCACCGAATATGCCGTCACCGATGCGTGGAAGGTCGGCGCCGATCTCAACGTGGTCGGCAGTCAATGGCTGGTTCGCGATGATACCAACCAGAGCCCGAAGGTGCCGGCCTATGCGGTGCTGAACCTCCACACCTCTTATCAGATTACGCCGAACATCGAGGTCTTCGGCCTTATCAACAACGTGCTCAACCAGCAGTATTACTATGGGGGCACGTTCTTCGAGACGGGAGGCTTTGCCAGCACTACAAGAGGCGTCTCCAACCTGTTGGCGTCGCTGAGCGATCCCCGCACCTTTGTGCCCGGGATGCCGCTCGCAGCATATGCCGGCCTCAAAGTGAAGTTCTAAGCCGGCTTTGGTGTGAGGTCGCGTGGTTCAACGGAAGAAGCGGGGGCATCCCGCTTCGGCAGCGATCAGGTCGGACAATCAAATCCTAGCCGCTCCCAAGCCAGCATCGACTATACCGTTGCCGACGCGTTCGTTATCCCGCCGTGTTGCGGCGGGCGAGAAAGCCGCGGGCCGGATCGTAGGCCAGGATTGCACCGAACAGAAAGACGATGGTGCAGCCGGCCACGACCGCCAGCGAAATCCAGGCCACCTGTTCATACAGCGCAAAGCGTATCAGTTCGGTCGCGTGCGTGAACGGGTTGAGTTCGCACACATAATATAACAGCAGGCTCGATTCCTTGACCCGCCACAGCGGGTAGAGCGCCGACGAGGCAAAGAACATCGGAAAGATCACGAAGTTCATGACGCCGGCGAAATTCTCGAGCTGCTTGATCAGCGACGAGATCAGCATGCCCAGCGCACCCAGCATGAAGCCGCTGAGCAGCAGCGCCGGCAGCAGCGTCAGATAGCCCAGCGGCGGCGGTTCGATTTCCCAAAACCAGGCAATCAGCAGGAAGGCGTAGACCTGCAGCACCGAGACCAGCGTACCGGCCAGCAGCTTCGAGGTCAGCAGCCACCAGCGCGGAAACGGGCTGACCAGCAGCGTGCGCATCCCGCCGGTTTCACGGTCATAGACCATGGTGAGCGACGACTGCATGCCGTTGAAGAGCTGGATCATCGCGATCAGACCTGGCGCGATGTAGACCTCATACAGCACATAGGTCTCATAGGGCGGGATGATCGAGACGCCGAGCACCTGCCGGAATCCGGCGGCAAAAATGAACAGCCATACCAGCGGACGGACCAGCGCGGAGACGAAGCGTTCGCGCTGATGGATGAAGCGCAATGCTTCACGCCAGACGATTCCCTTGAGGCAGATCAAATACTGCGTCAATGTGAAGCCGTGCTTTTCTGTCGCGTCGACGGCGGCGGTCATCGGACAGTTTCCAGTTCGCTTTGGTCGGCGACGCCGGTCAGCCGGTTGAACGCCTCACGCAGGTCGGTGCCGCCGGATTGGCGGATGACATCGCCGATCACGCCATGCGCCAGCACACTACCTTTGTGAAGCACCACGACATCGTCGCCGGCCCCGGCTTCGTCGATCAGATGCGTCGCCCAGAGCACACCAATGCCTTCCGTCACCGACAGCCGGCGAACGTGATCGAGAATGTCGGCGCGCGCCTTGATGTCGAGGCCGACGGTCGGTTCGTCCAGCAGAAGGAGGCGAGGTTGGTGCAGCAGCGCGCGGGCAATCTCGATGCGCCGCATCTGTCCGATCGAAAGGTTGCCGACGCGATCGGCGCTGCGATCGGCCATGGCCACACGGTCCAGAACCTGGGCGATCAATTCGTTGGCGCGCTTGCTGGCAATACCGTGCAGTGCAGCATGATACATCAGGTTCTGTCTGACCGAGATATCGATATCCAGCGCGCGCGATTGGAAAACCACGCCGAGCATGCTCAAAGCCGCACCCGGCTCGTGCGCGACGTCGTGGCCGAAAATGCATATTTGACCGGACCGGATCGCATAGAGCCGGGTGATCAACGAAAACAGCGTCGATTTTCCGGCGCCGTTCAATCCCAACAAGACGGTAAACGACGATTGCCGAACCGTCAGGCTGACGTCGTTGAGCGCGACCCGCGCGCCATAGCGATGGCTGACATGCGTGATTGCAAGTGCCGGGGTCTGAGTGAGGTCGAATGGTTTCGTGACCATTCCCGAAAGCCCCTGCCTGTCCACGTGAGCGATACGTGGATCATCCAAAATCGCGCGAACGGCTTCGCCGTTCAGCCGCTGCGGCATCGCGCCGGTTATTTTGGCGCGCATGCGATGAGCTTCGATATTGGCCGTTTGGCCTAGTGGCGGCAAGTCCGCGATGCGATGGCCGCGTTTGCCTTGCCATCAAGCTAACGTCGCTGCCAAGCGTGCTGCTCACGCGGAAGCTTGACCTGCAATGTTGATCCTGACAAAATTATTTAACTGGCGCTTCGAAAGTTCGCCATTCATCGAATCCAGAATGGCGGATCAGCCAGTGACACATTTTCGATTTTTCGGTTTCGCTACTCTTGCCTTGTTGGGGTCGATCGGCGCTGCAGCCGCTCAGGATGCGGCGCTCGGCGAGAAAGTGTTTCTCAAGTGCAAGGCCTGCCACCAGATCGGCGAAGGCGCGAAGAATGCCGTCGGTCCGGTGCTGAATGGTCTCGTGGGTCGCAAGGCCGGCACTGTTCCGGATTATGCCTACACTGATGCCAACAAGAATTCAGGCTTCACCTGGGACGAGGCAACGCTGAAGGAATATCTCAAAAATCCCCGCGCCAAGGTTCCCGGCACCAAGATGATCTTTCCTGGTTTGACGAAGGATGAGGATATCGACAATGTCCTCGCCTACCTCAAGCAATTTGGAGCCGACGGCAAAAAGTCGTAAGTCTTGCGCAAAGGCTCTTATGTCAAGCTCCGTAAGCCAACTTAGAGCATGATCCGGAAAAGTGGAAAACGGTTTTCCCTCGCGACAAACGCGAAGCGTTTGCGCGGAGATCATGCTCAAACAAAGAGATGAGATCATGATCCGATTCCGTCTAATCGGATCATGAACTAGTGGCGACGAGAGGTGCCGCCGATGGCTCGTATGCACAGCTTGTTCCGATCAGGCGCTCTTTTGGCGATTCCGGTCATCGTTGCGGTTGCGCAGGCGAGGGCCGAGGACCTCAACGACTACCCGACATCGGCACGTGCAGACTATGTGTTCGGGTGCATGAAGGCCAACGGGGAGACGCAACAACTTCTGCAGAAATGCTCATGCTCGATCGACGTGATTGCCTCGATCATCCCGTATGATCGGTACGTCACCGCCGAAACAGTTCTCTCGCTGTCTCAGGTTCCTGGGCGGGCCTCGGAGTTTCGTTCGACCGAACCGGCCCGGCTGGCGCTGCAGGAATTCCGCCGGGCGCAGGCCGAAGCCGAAATCCGCTGCTTCTGACCGGGCAAGGCGAAAACCGCATCGCTACAGCATCGACTTCTCGATCGGCCATTCGTTCTTGAACACATGCTTGCTGGTATCGATCGCCTCGACGCGGAAATCGGCGGCGCCGTTGGGTTTGTAGTTGAAGCGAATATTCGGGTCTTCCGAGATCGCGATGCCGCCGTCCATCGCCACCATGAGCTCATCGCCCTGCCAGATATTGAGCTTGTCGATGAAGAACGGCGGCACGTAAAGCCGCGTCAGCTGATCCATCTGCAGGCCGGAGTTCTGCGGATGCCGCAGCATGAGCTGCGCTTCCGGCAACACATTGCCTTCCGCGCGGAAGGTGCGGAATTTCATTTGCCCAAGGGCCGACTTGGTGGCGTCCGCATTCGAAGCCGCCGGCGCAGAGCATCCGCCGGACGCCTTCACGAACGCCTTGACGCCATAGAGCTTGCCGTCGCTGAGTTCGGCAACGAGGCGAACATAGGAATAGCTGTCGACCCGAACGCGCGTCGAAATCGACGTCACACCGGAATGCGGACCGATCGTGAACGTGCCGGCGACGGGGGCAGGATTTTCGTCAATGACGAGTGTCAGAGATTGCAGCGTTCGTTTGTCGTCGTCGCTGAGGTTGACGCGCATGCCGATCGGCACGAGCGCGGCATTCTCCGCCCGCCGCGGCGCATCGAGGATCACGAGGCCCGCGCCATCGAGGATGGGGCGATCTTTGAAGATATCGCCCTTGATGCTGTTCCAGGTTGCCTCGGAGGGCAGTTCGGCGCCGGTCGATGCGGCCTGAGCGCGCGCAGCCAGCGTTCCCGCCAAACAAAGCGCCACCACCAGGGCAGGAACGATCACTCTGGAAAACATCGACATGGTCGAGATCCATTTCCACAATGAGCTGAAAAATCTATCGGAAAACCCGACAGGCAGCAAGCTGCGCTACGGTCATGCTCGCCGCCACGGTCATTCCCATTCCAGTTCGCCGTAGGCCGCAATGACGTTGCGTGAATTGTATTCTTCGAACAGCTTCCATCGCGACTGTTCGCTTCGGCCGGCCTCACTTGCCGCCCTGGCAAGGGGGATTCCCCGCCTGATGAGACTGCGTACATCCTTGGCGAGGCCTTCGAGGTAGCGGTTCTGGTCGTTAACGGCCCCCCGCCAGTCGCTGACGACAGGACCATGCCCGGGCACAACGCGCTCGGCGGGCAGGCGCGACAACGCCGCGGAGTCGGCGAGAAAACCGCGAAGGCTGCCGTCGATGACCGGGAGATGCTCGATGAACAGGAGATCGCCGGCAAACAGCGTTGAACTTGCATGGTCGAAGACCGTCAGGTCGTTGTCGGTATGGCCCGCGGGCCAGGCCTTCAGGGTCAAGACGCGGTTGCCGAGGTCGATGTCCCTCTCGCCGTCGACCAGTAGCGTCGGCGGCACAATCTTCACGCCGTCGATAAAAGTATCGCCAAGTACGGCCTGAAATGTCTTGAGATAAAAGTCGCCTCGCGCCAGCAGCGCGCGGGGCAGGTTCTTATGTCCGACGAAGATGGTTCCGTCCCGCGCGAACGCCGCGTTGCCGAATAGATGATCCGGGTGGACATGGGTATTGATGACGTACCGCACTGGCTTCGATGTCACGGCGCGGATCGCGGCAAGCAGACGTTCTCCCTCGCGCGCGCTGCCGCCGGTGTCGATCACCGCGACCGCCTCATCGCCGACCACGAAGCCGAGATTGGCGGTGTCACCCTGGTTGGCCTCGCTCATCATCGCGATGGTTCCGACGTGAACATAGACGCCGGGCGCTATTTCGGAAATCGGCAACGGCGTGAGCGGATCTTGTTGCTCGGCGCGGCAATGGCTGGAAGTCAGCAGGCAAACAAAGATTAGCCCAAGGACGGTTCCCGCCAAAGCGGCAGCTTTAGCCGGGCGTCCGTCGAAATGAGCCCGCGAACAGGTTGAGAGCGTTTGCTGATGCGTCGGTCTATGGGCCATCCAAATTTTAGTTCTTTTGTTAAGGTTCTCACGCCTGCCGCGTCACGGTCCCTGGGTTGGGCACCGCTCTCGTTGCAGTGCGAGAGGCCGTCGAGTCGGACGTCAAACTTCATCAAATCATAACTTGCTTATGTGCGCAGAGTTACCTAATCTTTTTTTGCTTTTGCCTTCCCGTGCAACGGTGAAAGGGAGCCCGTTGTAGCCGAAGGACATAGGTAGGCACTGTTCGCTGCGCTCTACCTTCGCGCGATGCGAAGTTGGTCTCACGGGCGTGACACGGTGCCAACAACAATTCATCCAAAGAGGGCGAATGACGTCCCGTGGAGAATGTGTGCGTATCCAAGGAGCGTCAGCTACCCTCTGAGGTTAAAAAACCAAAAAACCCCAGGAGGAAGCGATGAAAAAGGTTTTGGTCGTTACGACGTCGATCTTCGGCCTTATGGCCGTGCAAGGGTCGGCGTCGCGGGCTGACGAAGAGTTGGATAGACTTGCCAAGGATCCCAAGCAATGGGTGATGCAGCAGGGCGATGACGCGAACACGCGTTTTTCGAAGCTCAAGCAAATCAACGCATCCAATGTCAAAAAGCTGCAAGTAGCCTGGACATTCTCAACCGGCGTGCTCCGCGGCCACGAAGGCGGACCGCTGGTGATTGGCGATGTCATGTACGTCCATACGCCGTTTCCAAATACGGTTTATGCGCTCGATCTGAAGAACGAAGGCAAGATCCTCTGGAAATATGAACCCAGGCAGGATCCGAACGTCATCCCGATCATGTGCTGCGACACGGTCAATCGGGGCGTGGCCTACGCTGACGGCAAGATATTCCTGCATCAGGCCGACACAACTCTGGTCGCGCTCGATGCCAAAACCGGCGCCAAGGTATGGTCGGTGATGAATGGCGAACCCGGAAAAGGTCAATCCGGAACGAACGCGCCGTTTGTGTTCAAGGACAAGGTTATCACAGGCATTTCCGGCGGTGAGTTCGGTGTCCGCGGCTCGATGACTGCGTACAACATCAAGGACGGCAAGCTTGTCTGGCGTGCCTATTCGACCGGGCCGGACTCCGAAATGCTGGTCGATCCCGTCAAGACGACGTCGCTCGGCAAGCCGGTCGGGCAGGATTCATCGCTGTCCAGCTGGCAAGGCGACCAATGGAAGATTGGCGGCGGCACCACCTGGGGCTGGTATTCGTACGATCCCCAGTTGAACCTCGTCTATTACGGCACAGGCAATCCGTCGACGTGGAACCCTGTGCAGCGACCGGGTGACAATCGCTGGTCGATGACGATATTCGCGCGCGATCTCGATACCGGTATGGCCAAATGGGTCTATCAGATGACGCCGCACGACGAATGGGACTACGATGGCGTCAATGAAATGATCCTGACCGATCAAACGTTCGACGGCAAATCAAGGAAGCTGCTGACGCATTTTGATCGTAATGGCTTCGGCTACACGCTCGATCGGGCCACCGGCGAGTTACTGGTCGCGGAGAAATACGATCCGTCCGTGAACTGGGCTACCAAGGTCGACATGGACAAGTCGTCCAAAACCTATGGTCGTCCGCTGGTCGTTGACGCCTATTCGACCCAGCATAACGGCGAAGACACCAACTCGAAGGGCATTTGCCCGGCGGCGTTGGGTACCAAAGACCAGCAACCGGCGGCCTATAGCCCGGAGACGCAGCTGTTCTATGTCCCGACCAACCACGTCTGCATGGACTACGAGCCTTACAAGGTGTCCTACACCGCTGGTCAGGCTTACGTCGGCGCCGCCGTGGCGATGTATCCGCCCAAGGGCGATACCCACATGGGCAACTTTATCGCCTGGGACAACAAGGCCGGCAAAATCATCTGGTCCAACAAGGAGCAGTTCTCCGCCTGGGGTGGTGCTCTTGCAACGGCCGGCGGCGTCGTCTTCTACGGCACGCTCGAAGGCTACCTGAAGGCGGTCGATGCCAAGTCGGGCAAGGAACTCTACAAGTTCAAGACGCCGTCTGGCATCATCGGCAACGTCATGACCTACGAAAACGGCGGCAAGCAGTATGTTGCCGTGCTTTCCGGTGTCGGCGGTTGGGCGGGCATCGGCCTTGCGGCCGGTCTGCTTGAGCATGACAACGCCGCGGCGTGGCATGGCGCGGTCGATCAGGGCAGACTCCCGACCAAGGAAAAGACTGTCGATACGGCGGGCCTCGGCGCCGTCGGCGGCTATGCGGGTCTGGCTTCCTACACCTCGCTCGGTGGGACGCTGACCGTGTTCGCACTGCCGTCCGAATAGGTGTGACGCCAAGGTGAAGTCAATCGGCGCGCTGCGGTTTTGCTGCGCGCCGATTTTTCTTTCAACGCTCTGCAAGGACAGCATACGTGAATAACAATAACTGGAAATTTGCACTCGTCGTCATGGCGAGCACCTTCGCTACCGCGGTCGCCTACGCCGAAGGACCGGGCGATCCGGCCGCCGTTTCATCCGATAACGGCAAGTACATGGATAAGGAGGGCAATCCCACCTACAAGATCAGCCAAGAGGGGGTGGTCGACTGGTACACTTTCTCGGGCTTTCGCCGCTATCACTCGGATTGCCACGTCTGCCACGGCCCCAACGGCGATGGATCCACTTATGCGCCGGCGCTGGCCAATTCGATGAAGGCACTAAGCTACGACGAGTTCACCAACCTCGTCACCAACGGCCGCAATAACGTCAACGCTTCCAACGACAAGGTCATGCCGGGGTTTGCGACGAATGTGAACGTGATGTGCTACCTCGACGACATCTATGTGTATCTGCGTGCGCGGGCCAATGGTGCGATACCGGGTGGACGGCCGCCCAGCCATGAAGACAAGCCGGCGGCCGCCAAAGCGGCCGAGACCAGTTGTACGGGCATCAAATGACGTCACGACGGATCGAAATGGCGACGGTGCCGACGCCTCGTGGTCTGAGGCGACCGGCGGGGGCGATGCCGGCCTTGGCGGGCGCGCTGGCGTTTGGGCTGACCGTCTTGTTGTCGCCGGCCGGGGCTCACGCCCAGGCCAGCGGCGAGCCGGGTTCGCTTGAACTCGTCGACCCCAACGTTTTCCGCGCCTGTGGCGACCCGCACAACCTGCCGCTCTCCAACGACAAGGGCGAGGGATTCGAAAACAAGCTCGCCGAATTGGTCGCCGCCAAGCTAGGCAAGAAGCTCAGCTACACCTACGTGCCGCAGGCAATTGGTTTCGTCCGGATGACGCTGAACGCTTACCGGTGCGATGTGATCCTAGGATTCCCGCAAGGTGACGACCAGGCACAGGTGACGGTCCCTTATTACCGGACTACCTATGCCCTCGTGACCAAGCGCGGCAGCGGCCTTGAAGATGTCACGGCCATTAACGATCCAAGGCTGAAGGATAAGCGGATTGGAATCGTTGCGAAGACGCCGCCCAGCACGAACATGGCGATCAACGGCCTTCTGGGACACGCGAAATCCTATCCGCTCTTCATCGACACCCGCACGGATTCGTCGGCGCAGGCCATGATCGACGATCTCGCCCGGGGAGATATCGATTGCGGCATCTTGTGGGGGCCGATGGCGGGCTACCTCGCAAAACAGGCCGATCCGCAGCTGGTCGTCGTGCCGCTGGTCAAGGAAACAAGGGGGCCGCCATTGACCTTTCGCATCGGCATGGCGGTGCGTCCGGCGGATCAAGAGCTGAAGCGTACGCTCAACAAACTGATCATGGAAAACCAGGCCGAGATCAACAAGCTGCTGATCAGTTACAACATCCCGATCCTCGACGAGTCGAACGCCCCGATCACGGCTGCGACGCTTTCCAAGTCGCCATGATCAGGGCCGCCGCCTGCGTCGCGCTTGCGATGTTCGCGTTGGCAGGGAGTGTCCGGGCAGCAGAGGTACCTGAGCCGGAAGGCTACCGGCTCGAAAATTATCGCGCCCCGGTTCCTGCCACGTTGCAGGGCGTCAGGACCATAACCACGGAAGAGGCCGAACAGATCTGGCGCAGCGGTTCGGCGGCTTTTGTCGACGTGCTGCCGCGGCCGCCGCGGCCAAGGAATCTGCCCGCGGGCACCGTGTGGCACGACAAGCCGCGGGCCAATATTCCGGGCAGCATCTGGCTGCCTGATACGGGTTATGGCGAGCTCGCGCCCGGCGTGGCCGACTATTTCGCCAGGGGTCTCGAGAAGGCGGCTAACGGCGATCACGCCAGATTGCTGGTGCTCTATTGTCTGGCGGATTGCTGGATGTCCTGGAATGCCGCCAAGCGCGCACGCTCGCTCGGCTATCCCAATATCGCGTGGTATCGCGACGGCACGGATGGTTGGCTCGCCGCCGCGCTGCCTACGCAGAATGCTGCGCCGGAGCCGCGCCCGGACGAGTGAGCCACTCCATCCGCTTAAGGACGACGTTCTGGAATCGTCATTTCCCAGCCGCGTCGTCGTTCAGCGCATTCTGAATTGCGGCTGCCAGCTCGAACAGCCTCTTCTCGATCAGCACGGGCACCTCGCAGACATAGGACGTCGATTTTCGCCGATCCTCGAAAATCCGCGTTCGCCATGCCAGCCGGTCGGCGAATTCTTGATTCTGCGCCGGATCGGCGTCGGGCTTGTCCTGGATCTCCCGCAATTTGCGAGCTTCTTCGCGGATGTCTTCGGCTGCGGCCTTTTGCTTGCGTGAAAAGCGCTCAATTCCGTTCATCACCTCGTCGCGCTGGGCGTTGAGCGTCGAATACAGGCTGGCGAAAAGCGTCGTCCCCTTTTCCTGTTTTTCAGCGTTCGTTCCGGTGACATAGTCCGCAATCAGTTTCCGCGCCTCCTCGATGGGGGTGCGGCGGGCCGCGAGGCGCGCCACGAGGTCGGATTGATTGGGGTCGCCGGGTTTTGTCGTGTCGATGGCCTCGATCGGGGGGCCGGTCCAGACACTCGCGACCGCGATCCCCGGAACTTTCAATTGCTGGCACGGCCAGTCCGGATAACGCGGGTCCAGCGCAAGGGCCGATTGCGCCCAGCACACGGCCATTGCAATTACGGAGCAACAGGCAAGATAACGTGTCGAAACAGCCACGCCGCGCCTCCCTTAGGGCTTACCCACTCATCCCGGTCGAACGGCAGGTTTGTCGATGCCGCGCAGGCGCCCGTGTTTCCCGAAATATATTTGATATTCTGGAGGTGCCGCAAATCAATTCGGGCACGTTGGCGATGAAGTTCAGTTGGACGGCAAGCATGGCCATGCGATCGATAGCGTGCGGCCTGTCGTGGGTTTGGAAACGCCCCGTGCGCGATGCTGCCATCGCTCGATGCTGCTACCGCGTCATGTTCGCACTGGCGTTGTCGCCACTGCCTTGCCTGGCGGCTGCGGACGTTGTGTCCGTAACTCCTTCCAGCATGCCGCGCATCGGCACCGTCGATGAGCGCTTCCAATCCTACAACATCGAAATGGTTGAGATCACCGGTGGAAGATTCTGGAAGCCCTATCGATCACGCGTGGACGACGCGCCCGCGGATTCCGGATCGGATATTCCAGGCGACATGGACGCGCGCTTGTTCCAGTATCGACCGCCGATCGATTTGACCGGCGCGCGGCTGCGCATGCTCGCAGCCGCCCTCGGACCGGCCTACGTTCGCGTCAGCGGCACCTGGGCCAACACCACCTATTTCGCCGACCAGGACAAACCGCCGGCGGATCTGCCGATGGGGTTCAAGAGCATCCTGACCCGGGCGCAATGGCGCAATGTGGTTGCCTTCGCGCGGGCCGTCGACGCCAGGATCGCGACCTCGTTCGCCATCAGTGCCGGCAGCCGCGATGCGGCCGGCGTGTGGAAGCCGGACCAGGCGCGGCGTCTCCTTGCCTATACCCGCGCGATTGGAGGGAAGATCGCCGCTGCTGAGTTCATGAACGAGCCGGATCTCGCTGACATGGGCGGCGCACCGGCGGGCTACGATGCCGCCGCTTACGGCCGGGACTTCGAACGATTCCGCACGATGATCAAAACCATGACGCCGGAGACGTTGATCCTCGGTCCCGGTTCAACAAACGAGGCCGCGATTGCATCGCAGCTCCTTGCCGTATCGGGCTCCAGCCTCGACGCGCTCTCCTATCATTACTATGGCGCGCTCTCCGAGCGATGCATCGGCAAGAGCGCGTCGGACACGGCGCTTTCCGAAGACTGGCTCGCGGGCACCGGTCGAGCGCTGGCGTTCAACCAGAAGCTTCGCGACCGGTTCGCGGCCGGCAAGCCGATTTGGCTCACGGAGACCGCCGATGCCGCCTGCGGCGGCAATCCATGGGCCGTGAGCTTTCTCGATACATTCCGCTATCTCGATCAGCTCGGACGGCTGGCGCGCGCGGGCGTGCAAGTCGTCATGCACAACACGCTGGCGGCCAGTGACTATGGCCTGCTCGATGAGAATACGCTGCAGCCGAGACCGAAATATTGGGGGGCGTTGTTGTGGCGGCGATTGATGGGAAGAACCGTGCTCGACGCCGGCGCGCCGCTCCAGCCTGGCCTTCATGTCTACGCGCATTGCCAAAGAAAGACATCGGGCGGTGTTTCTCTTCTGGTCATCAACACCGACCGCACCGCCGCGCATCAACTCATGCTCACTACCGCCTCGCTGCGCTATGCGCTTGATGCGGCGGACCTGAACGATGCCGAGATCAGGCTCAACGGCAGCGCGCTCCGCCTGGACGCGGGCGGCGCATTGCCCAACATCAAAGGCACTCCGCTCGCCGCCGGCATGGCAACGTTCGATCCCGGCACCATCACCTTCCTGGCCATTCCGACAGCGAACAACCGCGCCTGCCGTCAATCGGCGTGAATGCTGCTTTGTTGGCAAGGACTTGCTGGCGTGGCATCCTCGTTACAAGGAAGAAGCCTGTATGGGGAGATCGTCTTGCACCGTGGCGCCGTTATCCTTTGTTCGACCGTTGTGGCGCTACTGGGGGCGACCCCGCTTGCCCACGCCGCCGACTCAGAACGCTGCCGAGAGCTGACCCGCAACTTTGAAATTCGAAAATCCCAGATCACGGCGGTTGAAGTGTCGTTGACGCTGTTTTCTGCCGCCGACCGCAACTGCGTCACCCTGGCGACCCAACTGCTGGACCAGGGCGCGTCGGTCGACGCTCGCGATCGGATCGGTGGCCGGCCGCTCAGCCGCGCCGCAAAGTCCGGCCACCCGGACATGGTCGACCTGCTGCTCGCCCGTGACGCCCCGATCAATGCGCGTGATCTCAACGGCGCGACCGCGCTTTATCATGCGGCCGAAAGAGGCCATGCCTCGATCGTGCAGCGGCTGATCGAGCGCGGCGCCGACGTCAATCTAACAGGGCGGAGCGGCGTTTCTCCGGTGGCCGCCGCGGCCTATGCCGGCAGGGACTCGATTGTCGGAATCCTGCTTGCGCACGGGGCTGATGCCCACGCTCCTGACGATACCGGCAAAACACCCGTGGTCTACGCCGCGGCCGGCGGCCGGCTCGACATCGTCAAGCAATTGATGACGGCAACCCGCGTCGATCTCAACGCGCGCTATGCCAACGATCTTAGCCTGCTGATGTGGGCATCGGGCCCGGATCAAACCGTTCCGGAAGCACAAGCGATCGAGGTGGTCTCATATCTGCTCGACGCAGGGGCCCATATCGACGATCGCGACGACCGGGGCCGAACCGCACTGATGATCGCGGCCGAAGGTGGCCATGTCGAGATTTCCGGTTTGCTGCTGGCGCGAGGTGCCGATCCGTCCCTGAAAGACAAGGCCGGAAAACGCGCCGCCGACCTGACCGTGCTGTCGTCGCTGCGGGAAAAGCTCACGCCGCGCTAGAATGGATGGCTTTTGATTGAGTCGGTCCGCGCAGATTCTTTCACCTCTCCCCGCCGGGGAGAGGTCGATTTGCCTCGGCGATGCGAAGCATCGTCCGGTGCAAATCGGGTGAGGGCGCTTCACTAGAGGCATCACAACCCCGACAGATATTCCGCCAGCGCCGCGAGGTCATCAGGTGATGTGGCAAGCATCAAATCGGTCATGCCGGGATTATTGCCGCGCGCCCGGGTGCGGAAATCGGCCATGGTCTTTCCCAGATAGTCCCGCCCCATTCCCGCCAGACGCGGCACCGTGCCATCGCCCTGGAATTGGTCGAGATGGCAACCTGTGCAGCCGACCGAGCTGTTGGCTTTCAAGGCTTGCGCGGAAACATCTTTTGGCGCGCGCGGCTGACCGAGATCGGGCCACGGCTTCTGGGAAAAATGGGCCGCGATCGCGAGCATGTCGTCGCGCTCGAAGGCCGAGGCGATCGGCTGCATGATCTCGCTCTTGCGGTCGCCCCGCTTGAAATCGCGCAGCTGGATATAGATGTAGCCCTGCTGCTGTCCCCAAATGGTCGGGATCGTCTTGTCGATCGGTTTGCCGTCCTCGCCATGACAGCCGGCGCAAACCTGGACTTTTTCTTCGATGCTTTGAGCGTCCGAAAGCGTAGCGCCGATGAAGGTCATGGCCAGCGCGATGGCGCCGGACATGCACGCGTTTAATCTGCCACCCATCAATCCAATCCACTCAAGTCCATAAAAGAAGCGGGACCGCACTTGGTCCCGCCCCGCACTGCGATGATCGCCGGTTCGTTCAGTCGAGCGAGAACGCGATGATATTGTTGCCGCGGCGGAAGTCGATCTGGGTGTTTCCGCCCGCGCCGACCACGATATATTGCTTGCCGTCCACCGTGTAGCTGGAAGGCGGCGCGTTGACGCCGGCGCCGGCGCGGAAGCTCCACAGTTCCTTGCCGTTCGACGAATTATAGGCCGCGAACTTGCCGTTGCCTTCGCCAGTGAAAACCAGGCCTCCGGCGGTTGCCAGGATGCCGCCGATCATCGGCTCCGGCGTCTTCACCTGCCACTTGATCTTGCCGGTGTTGTAATCGACGGCGGTGATGTTGCCCGATTGCGCTTCACCGGGGATCGCCGTGAAGGCACCGCCAAGCCACAACTTGCCATTCGGATAGGGCGAGCTCTCCACCCGGTAGGTCATGGGCTGGTGCAGGTTGATCGCATAGGCGAGTTGCTGTCCCGGGTCGGTCGCGATCGGCGACCATTCGACGCCGCCATTCGCTCCCGGCAGCATGCGCGCGCCTTCCTTGGTCGGAAGCACCCACATGTTCTCCTGTGCCACCATGGCCTCGGAGAAGCGGATCAGGCTGCAATCCTTGCGATCGTGGACGTAGATATGCCCGGTCTTGCCGGCATGGAGGACGCCGGGGATGGTCTTGCCGCTCTTGTCCTTCACATCGACAAGCACCGGCGGGCTCGCCGCATCGAGATCCCACACGTCGTGGGCAATGTACTGGGAGTGACAGACATACTTCCCGGTATCGAGATCGAGGGCGACCAGCGAATTGGTATAGAGATTGTCGCCGGGACGGTTCGATCCGTCGAGATCGGGGGAGGGATTGCCGACCACGAAATAGATCCGGTTCGTCGCCAGATCGACGGCCGGGTTCTGCCACACGCCGCCGCCCAACCTGGCGTAAGGATCGCCGGTCTTGGCGAGCTGAGCCTTCTCGGCCGCAATATCGCGATGCATGTCGCGGCCGGTCGCATCCTTGGTGGCCCAGACGCCGACCGAGTTTTCGGGGATCGTATTGAATGTCCAGATCAGCTTGCCGGTCTTCGCGTCATAGGCCTTCACAAAACCGCGGATGCCGTATTCGCCGCCATTCGTTCCGATCAGGACCTTATCGTTGATGACGGTCGGCGCCATCGTCTCGCTGTAGCCGAGTTCGGGATCGGCAATGTCGGTGCTCCAGACCACGTCGCCAGTCTTGGCGTTCAGCGCGATCAACTTGGCGTCGAGGGTGGCAAGGTAGACGCGATCGCCCAGCACCTGAACGCCGCGATTGTTCGGACCGCAGCAATAAACGGTGATCGGCCCCATCTTGTGATTGTAGTGCCAGAGTTGCTGGCCGGTCTTGGCGTCGAGTGCATAGACGTGACTGAACGACGTCGTCACGAACATGACGCCGTCGACGACGATCGGCGAAGTCTCAAGCGATTCCTTGACGTCGGTCTGGAAGATCCACGCGACGTGCAGATCCTTCACGTTGCCGCGCGTGATCTGCTTGGCGGGATAAAAACGGGTCTGGGCGTAATTGCCGTTGGTGAGCAGGAAGTTCTTGGCGTTCTTGTCAGCCGCGTTGAGCTGCGCCTGCGTAACCGGCGAAACGATCGCGTGGCCCTTTGTCGATTTGGCCTCTTGCTTGACTTCCTGCGTGTTGCCCGGCCCAATCAATGAGCCGCTGACGAGTAGTGTGGCGCATACCATCGAATATCTATTCATGTTTCCGCCCCGGTTTTTTCGCTGAGATGAGCCGGCGTCGTTGAATAGGCCGGTTCCCTTCCAAATCTGACGTTATCGGGAAGCCCTGACAAGGAGAAAACGGCGAGGCTTTGAAAATCCGCTTTATCTAAATTTCCTGCTGGTTGAACGGTTTGCGACGAGTGCGTCGCAGCAATATCGACGTCACGTGCATTTGCCTTTCACTTCCGAGGCCGACTAACATCACCCGGGGGCGAGACCATCGAGCTTCGGATGAAAGGATCGGGTGAGGGCCATGCCTGAACGTGACCCGCCAACTAAACCGCCCGATCGCGCCGCGACCGACTCCGCGGCCCGCCCCTATCCCTCGCAATGGGAGCGGCATCTCGTTGTCCGCGGCGGTTGGCGGATCTTTGTGCGGCCGGTGCGGCCCGACGACGAGCCGCTGATCCTTCAGCTGTTGCAGCATGTCAGCCCGGAAGATCTGCGGCTGCGTTTCTTCGACTCGATCAAGCAATTCTCGCATTCGTTCCTGGCCAAGCTGACCCAGCTCGACTATGCGCGCGCGATGGCATTCATCGCCTTCGATGAAACAGACGGCGATGTGCTGGGCGTTGTCCGGCTTCACTCCGACGCGACAGGCGAGGGCGGCGAGTATGCGATCCTGCTGCGATCGGACCTGAAAGGCCGGGGATTGGGGTGGGCGCTGATGCAACTGATGATCGAATATGCCAGGTCCGAAGGCCTTAAGCAGATATTCGGCCAGATACTGCACGAAAACACGGTGATGCTGCGAATGTGCCGCGAACTGGGCTTCGAGGTCAAGACTAACCCCGAGGATCGCGGCATCTACGATGTCACGCTGGCGCTGCAGCCATCGGCCAAGGCCGGGCCATCACCATGAGTCCGCCTGCGCTCTCGCCTCTTCGCGCATCAAAGAGCATTATTTCGGACGAATTCGCTCCAGCGCCGTTTTCAATAGTGCCGCGCTTTTCTGAAGCCCGGTCCGCTCCTCTTCCGAAAGATCCGGTTCTAACACCTCGATGAGCCCGCCGCGGCCGATCACGCTCGGCAGAGACAAGGTGACTCCGAATTTCTCCTGAAAGCTTCCGACCGGAATCACGGCGCGTTCGTCGTTGCAGATCATTTCGGCGATCCGGACCGCCACGATTCCGATGCCATACTGGCTGGCGTCATGTCCTTCGATGATGGTGATGTTGGCGTAACGCACTTCTTTCTCTACTTTTGCGCGCAGGTCGGCGAGCCTTTCGCCACGCTTTTGGAGTAGCGCGGAAATCTGGACGCCACCCACCCGCGCCGACGACCATAAAAATACCTGCGCCGTTCCGTGGTCTCCGATGACCTGCGCCTCGACATGTGCGGGGTCGACGCCGAAATGTTTGCCGAGATGGACTCGGAAGCGCTGGCTGTCGAGATAGGTACCCGCACTCAACACCATGGCGCCGGGACAGGTTTCGCGCGCGACGTCGGCGAGCGGATCGGGCGGGTCGGTCACCACCAGCAACACCGCCTGCGGCGCAGCCTTGACGATCTTCGGAATGATGTCGCGGTAGATCTCGGCGTTCTTATCCAGCAACTTGAGGCGTCCCTGCGGATCGTTGCGGTCGGTGGCGCCGCCGGTCTTTTCGTTCACGCCCGAGGTGATCAAGACGACCTCGGCACCTGCCAGATCGCCATAGTCGCCATCCCTGATATCGACCTTACGTCCGACCGGGATGCCGTATCGGATATCGGTCGCCACGGCTTCGGCGGTCTTTCGGGTGCGGTTGACCAGCACGATCTCGTGTGCGCTGCCGCGCAGGGCGGCGGCCATGGCGCAGGCGCAACCGACATTCCCCGTCCCGATGATCCCGATTTTCATCAATGCCTCCGACGTTGTTGGTTCAACCGGCCGACCTAGCTATAGCCCAGCGTGGCGGCATGCTCGAGATCGCGCGTAAGTCTCCGTTCCGCGATCCCGGCGCAAGCCAGCGGGGCCCAATTGGAACTGAACGTTTTGCCCGTTAACTTGTCTTATTAGACAGGGAGTCATGTATCACACAGGTCCCTGTGCGATTGCCGATCCGGACCAAACTTCCCGTCGTCGAAAAAATTGGTCACGAAATTGTGCAAGGGTGAATAGATTTTCAAAAACAATCCAGCGACGAAATGGGAGTAATTAGTCCGGGCGCGCGGAGTGTGACGGCTCACACATGTTGTTCACGAAAAGCCTCGCGCCCGTCATTTGAGGGAGGATAATATTGCCCGAGCCGAGCCAATCGCCTGCGCGCTCCGTATTCGGATCGCTGGTCCTGATCGCCGCCATCGTCGCGGGCGGCGCTGCGGCCTTCGCCTACACCGCGGGATGGTTCTCGCCGGACCGCCTGACACCGCAAAAGATGGTCGATGCCTTTGCGCCTCCTTCGGGGCCGGCGCTCGGCCATCGCCGAAACCATGCCAAGGGCATCTGCTTTACCGGCGTGTTCGAATTGAACGGCAACGGCGCGGCGCTTTCGCAGGCGGGGGTTTTCGCCCCGGGGCAATATCCAGCGCTCGGCCGCTTCAATCTCGGCACTGCTGATCCGAACGCCGCCGATGCCACAGTTCGGGTGCGAGGCATGGGACTGCAGATTTCGACCCCGGGCGGCGAGGTATGGCGCACCGGGATGATCGATGCTCCGGTCTTCCCGGTGTCTTCCCCGCAAGCCTTTTATGAGCTGCTGCACGCGTCGGCGAGCAAAGATCCGGAGGCGATGAAGAATTTTTCTGCCGCGCATCCGGAAATCGCGGCATTCGGGGCATGGGCCAAGACCGCGCCCTGGACTGCAAGCTACGCGGACGTGCCCTATTATGGGCTCAACGCCTTCATCTTCGTCGACAAGTCCGGAGCCGAGCACGCGGTCCGATGGTCGCTGCTGCCCGCGGCAAAGCCCGAGGCGATTGCGCAGGAGGATCTTGCCAAGCGTGGTCCCAACTTCCTGGCGGAGGAAATCGTGGAACGGGTCCGTGGCGCGCCGCAGCGCTGGACCATGACGCTGACTGTCGCCAATCCCGGTGACCCGACTTCCGATCCGAGCAAGGCGTGGCCGGAAGGCCGCAAGACGGTGGAAGCCGGCACGCTGGTCATTCAGCGGATCGAAGCCGAGGAGGACGGTCCGTGTCGCGACATCAACTTCGATCCCACCATCCTGCCTCCCGGCATACAGGTCTCGGATGATCCGTTCCCGGCGGCGCGATCGGCCGCCTATGCGGTGTCATTCGATCGCCGCACGGCTGAGGCCAAGGATTATCCTCGAACGGCAACGAGCACCAAACCATGATACGCCCCCGTCGATATTTCACCTTGCTCCAGCGCGTGCTGCATTGGGTCATGGCGGTGTGTATTCTGGCGATGTTCTTCATCGGCGTTGGCATGGTCTCGACCGTGACGCCGAAATACGTGCCGTTGCTCGCGACGCATAAGTCGCTCGGCATCGCCATTCTCGTGCTCGCATTGCTTCGTCTGGTGACGCGTCTGCGTTATGGCGCACCACCCTTGCCGCTCGATTTGCCCGCGCCGATGAAGCTGGCGGCGCATCTGTCGCATTACGCGTTATATCTTCTCATGATCGGCATGCCGCTGATCGGCTGGGCGATGGTGTCGGCCGGAGGCTATCCCGTCGTGCTCTATGGAGGCATCCGGCTTCCGGCAATTGCTCCCCATAGCGACACTTTGCACGCGATGCTCTGGAACGCGCATTTCTATCTGGCGTTCGCCTTCTTCGCGCTGGTGCTGCTGCACATCGCGGCGGCGCTGTTTCATGGGCTGGTCCGGCGCGACGGCGTGCTCGTTTCGATGACCGGTTGGATGTCCCGTCAACAGACCGCGCGCCGCTGAGTGATGAAGGGCATCGCGGTCCGAAGCTAACGTCTCACGTCAAACGTGGCGAGTAGGGGACTATCTCGTGCCGATCGCCGTGCGGGCCTCACGCAGCGCCTCGCGACAGCCTTGCAGATCGCCTCGCTTGTTGGCTTGGCGGGCGCGTTGCAGGGCCGCAATGGCCACATCTCCGTTCGGCCAATGGTCAAACCTGTTCTCGGCTCGCGCGATGGTCGATGGTGTCGGTTGATGGCTCAGCTTCGCCGACTTCGATTCCGGCGCAAACGGAGCAGCTGCCGCATGTTGGTCCAGCGCTCTGTCGACAGCGATCTGCGTGCGGCGAAGTTCGGCCGAACACGAGCTTTTGGCCGAGGCGGGCGCTGCGAGAAACCAAGCCGCCGTCGAAGTCAGGATCAGCAAAACAAAAGCGTTGGTATGGAGTTGATTCACGGGCATGTTTGTCTCCGACGTAATCCGACGTGAGAATTATTTTAGCAATCGCCGCTTTGCGAAGTATGAGACCAGGCCTTATCGCAAGCAAGCTCATGAGGGCGGTGTCGCCACCGGAAATTGCACGCATGGCGAGGCCGGGCGGCGACGGTGCGCCTGCTGGCCATGGCGCTGATGACCGGCCCGCTCGACCGACGCGGGTCGACGCAGGGACGGCCGGCGTCAGCCTTGACAAGGAAGGCGGCTTGGTTTCGAGTGCCGCCGTTTGGGATGCTGGTCAACTCGACCGGCAAAGGGAATCCGGTACGGCTGGCTCAATCGTCATGGCAGCCAAATCCGGAGCTGCGCCCGCAACTGTAGGCGGTTAGCCCTTCTTCGGGATGCCACTGGGCTGTTTAAAGCCCGGGAAGGCGAGGAAGGGTTATGACCCGCAAGCCAGGAGACCGGCCTGAATACGTCATCCTACCGGCGTGCGGTGCGCGCGCATGGGGCGGCCTTTCGCTGCGATGACATCGATGGAAGTGTCTCGTGAGTGGGGGGCCATCATGGCCACGCGCGTGAAATCTGTTGTAACGGCCGGCGACACCGCGCCAGCTTGGTTCGGTTTTCGTGGCCGGATCGTTGCGATCTATGCCGTTCTCATCATCGCCAATCTGGCGGCTTGGGTCTGGGCCTTCATGGCGTTCGCGCATCAGCCGGTGCTGATTGGAACCGCGGTGCTGGCGTACAGCCTCGGGCTCCGTCACGCGATCGATGCGGATCATATTGCGGCAATCGACAATGTGACGCGCAAGCTGATGCAGGAGGGCAAGCGGCCGGTCGCGGTCGGCTTCTTCTTCGCACTGGGCCATTCGACCGTCGTCGTCGTCGCATCGCTCGCCGTCGCCCTTACGGCGAATGCGCTGAGCGACCGGCTGGTTTCCTATCGCGAAATCGGCGGGATCATCGGCACCTCGGCATCGGCGCTGTTTCTCTTCATTATCGCCATCGCAAATCTGATCGTGTTGCGCGGCGTGTACCGGGCGTTTCGCTCGGCCGAGCGCGGCAAGCACATGACGGAAGACGAAATCGATGCGCTGCTGCACCAGCGCGGCTGGCTCGCGCGGCTGTTTCGGCCGCTGTTCCGGTTTGTCTCACAGAGCTGGCACCTCTATCCGATAGGATTGCTGTTTGCGCTGGGCTTCGAGACCGCAAGCGAGATCAGCCTGTTCGGCCTTTCGGCGCAGGCATCGAACGCCGTCTCCAGCTGGTCGCTGCTGATCTTTCCCGCGCTGTTCGCAGCCGGCATGACGCTGGTCGACACCACCGACGGCGTGCTGATGCTGGGCGCTTACGGCTGGGCCTATCGCAACCCGATGCGCAAGCTGTTCTACAACCTGACCATCACATCGGTGTCGGTGCTGGTGGCGCTGGTGGTCGGCGGCATCGAAACGCTGGGGCTGGTCGGCAACCGATTTCAGCTCCAGGGCGCCTTCTGGAACGCGATCTCCGGCCTCAACGAAAATTTCGGCGCGCTCGGCTATGGCATCGTCGCGCTGTTCGTCGTCAGTTGGGCGGTGTCGTTTTTGGTCTACCGTTTCAAGGGATACGATTTAAAACCGACGCTGGATTGATTTGACGCCAATGTCCGTGTGACGGTTTATCTTGGTTTCAGGCCGCGTCGGCAATAATCGGTTCTATTTTTGCCAACTCCTTGCCGATCTCGATTTCAGCAGTTCGCACGTCATAGGCGTTCTGCAGGTTGAGCCAGAGCTGCGCCGATGTATTGAGAGCCTTCGACAGCCTCAGTGCCGTGTCCGCCGTTATACTGGTTGACTCGTTTGCCAGCCGCTCGATCCTGGTCCGGGGAACGCCGCACACCTTCGCCAGCGCGCCGGGCGACAGGTTGAGCGGAATCAGGAATTCTTCCCGGAGAACTTCGCCGGGGTGCATCGGTGCCAGTTTCTTCGTCATGGTGTGACCCTCCGCGGTTAGTGGTAGTCGGTAAATTCAACGTCTGTTGGACCTTCCGCAGTCCAGATAAAGCAAATGCGGAACTGATCGTTCACGCGGATGGAATGTTGCCCGGCCCGATCGTGCCTCAACGCTTCCAGTCGATTGCCCGGCGGTGACCGCAAGTCGTGCAGCGAAACCGCCGCGTTGAGATATTGCAGCTTGCGACGGGTGACCCTCAAGAGATCGGCCGGAAAGCCCTTCGACGCTTCGCCCTCGAAAGCGGCTCGGGTCAGATCATTTTTGAAGGACTTGATCACGCAGAGGAGCGTATCACGTTATGATACATTTTGCAAGAGGTTTGTATCATGTGATGATACGTTTCGAGGTGAGGTCGCGCAACCTCGGGCGACAGCGGTTGGTTGCGTCACGTCCTGTCGTGACCGACGCCGGCGAGCGCGGCGCCGTACAGGATCATGCAGGGGCCGGCGGGCTTCTGGTTGGCGAGGCGAGCCGCGATCTCCGTCAGTGACCCTGCCATGACTTGCGTGGCCGGCGACCCCAGGCTTTCGACCACCACCGTCGGCGTCTCGCCCGGCAAGCCATGGGCGAGCAGCCGCTCGGCCAAAGCGGCGAAGGTGGCCTTGCCCATGAACACGCAGGTGGTGGCGCCGGGATCGGCGAGCGCGGCGATATCGAGGTCCTCCGGCAGCCGGCCGTCGACGTCGTGGCCGGTGACCATCTGCAGCCGCCGCGCGACCCCGCGCTTAGTGAGCGAGGTGCCGAGATAGGCCGCCGCCGCGGTCGCGGTGGTAATGCCCGGCACGATCTCGATCGGCACGCCGGCAGCGTGTGCGGCGCTGACCTCTTCATCGGCACGGGCGAAAATCGCAGGATCGCCGGATTTCACCCGCACCACGCGTTTGCCGAGTTGGGCATAGCCGATCATCAGCCGGTTCAATTCCTGCTGCTTCGGCGACGGGTGCCCGGCGCGCTTGCCGACGGCGATCAGTTCGGCATCGGGGCGTGCGAATGACAGGATCTCGTCGCCGGCGAGGTCGTCATAGAGAATGACATCGGCGGTGCGCAGCCGCTCCACCGCGCGCAGCGTCAGCAGGTCGACGTCGCCCGGACCGCCGCCAATCAGGGCGATGCTGCCGAGCGGCGTTGCGCCGGGAGATGTCGAGTCTGAACCGGTCATGGCCTGACATCCTCTGCCACATCCACCATGTGAAAGAAGCTTCCGGTGACGTGGCCGCGCCGGCTGCCGGTCTCCGCCGTCGGCTCGTCGGCGGCGTCGCGGATGTCGGCGAGCGGCGGATCGGGCTGCGCCACCACGTGCGCGTAATGAAATTCATGGCCCCGCAGCGCACGCCCGGCCGCGTGCCCCGGGATCGGCGCCAGCAGCGTCGCGGTCCGGTAGCCGAGATGCAGCCGGCGCTGTGCAAAATCGGTCTCGAGGCCGAGCAAGCCGAGCATCGCATGACGCTCCCCTGCGGCGTCGATCAGGCCGGTGCCGAGCGTCATGTAGCCGCCGCACTCGCCATGCACCGGGCGGGTTTGCGCGAAGGCGCGGATGCCGGCGGCGAAGCGCGCGGCGGATGCGAGGCGGCCGGCATGCAGTTCCGGATAGCCGCCGGGCAGCCATGCGACGTCGCAGGAAGGGTCGGGCGGCTCGTCGGCGAGCGGCGAGAAGGTGATGATCTCGGCGCCCGCCGCGCGCCAATCCTCAATGAGATGCGGATAAACAAATGAGAAGGCTTCGTCACGCGCCAGCGCAATGCGTTGTCCGGGCGGCGGCAGGCGCCGCGCGGTCACCTGCGTCTGGCGCCGGGTTGGACCCGCCGCGGCTTCAAGCGCGGCGAGGTCGACGTCGCGCTCGACCAGATCGGCGAGCGCCGCGAGCCGCGCCGCCAGCGCCGGATCCTCCTGCGCCTGGACCAGCCCAAGATGGCGCTCGGGCATCGTCAGCGTCTGGTCGCGGCCGATCGAACCAAACACCTTGATGCCGCGGTCTACAAAACCTTCGCGCACCAGCGCGGCGTGGCGCGGGCTTGCCACCTGGTTGAGGATCACGCCGGCGACCGTGACATCGTCGCGATAGCGCGCAAAGCCAAGCGCGACCGCGGCGGCGGATTGCGCCTGCCCGCCGACATCCAGCACCAGCACCACTGGCCAGCCGGTCGCCGCGGCGATATCGGCGGTCGAGCCGTTGCCCCAGGCTCCGCGCGTGGCGACGCCATCGAAAAGTCCCATCACGCCCTCGGCGAGGCAAAGATCGGCATCGGCGCCGACATCGAGCAGCGCGTCGAAGCGGTCGCGGGTCATGGCCCAGCAATCCAGGTTGAACGACGCGCGATGGGCGGCGACGGTGTGGAAGGCCGGGTCGATATAATCCGGTCCACATTTGTAGGGCTGCACCACGCGGCCGCGCCGGCGCAGCGCCGCCAGCAGCGCCAACGTCAGCGTGGTCTTGCCGCTGCCGCTGGCGGGCGCTGATATCACCAGTCCCGGCGTGCTATTTGCGGGCACGGCCGGTCTCGGCGGAGGGTCGGAACCTGCGATCATAATTGGCGTCATACAGCGCGCTGTCGGCGAAATCATGCGCGGAAAGAGCCGGTCCGACCAAAATCAAGGCCGTGCGCTCGATCGCGGCGGCGCGCACCTTGGCTGAGATCGTCGATAGCGTGCCGCGAATGATGACCTGCTCCGGCCAGCTTGCACGCACCACCACGGCGACCGCGCCCTCGGCGCCGTAATGCGGGATCAGGGTCGCGGTCACATCATCAAGCACGTGGATCGACAGATGGATGGCGAGCGTCGCGCCGGTCGCGGCGTAGGCGGCAAGGCTCTCGCCCGGCGGCATCGCCGAGGCGCGGCCCGAGGTGCGCGTCAGCACCACGGTTTGCGCCACACCGGGCAAGGTCAACTCGCGTCCGAGCACGGCGGCGGCGGCGGCAAAGGACGGCACGCCGGGCGTGACGGTGTAGGGAATGCCGTGCTCTTCGAGCCGCCGGATCTGCTCGCCCATCGCGCTCCAGACCGAGAGGTCGCCGGAATGCAGCCGCGCCACGTCGAGCCCGGCCTGATGGGCCGCGATGAATTCGGCGGTGATAGCGTCGAGATCGAGCGACGCGGTGTCGACCACGCGCGCGCCCGGCGGGCATAGCGCGACGATCTCGCGCGGTACCAGCGATCCCGCAAACAGGCACACCGGGCAGCGTGCCACCAGGTTCTGGCCGCGCACGGTGATCAGATCGGGCGCGCCGGGCCCGGCGCCGATGAAGTGGACGGTCATGGCGCAAACTCCTCGCTCAATGCGGCGGCGGCGGTGGCGGTGCGATCGGCCGACACCATGCGGGTGACGACGAGGCGCGCGCCCGCGCCGGCGGCAGCAAGCGCGGTGGCCTCGCTGACACTGCCGACGCCCCGCTTTTTCAGGACCAGTTCAGATCGCGTGGTGACCCGCGTGCCCGCCTGGCGCATCGTTTCGGTCGCAATCGTCTCGACCGGCAGGCGCGCGGATTGAACCGCCGCGCGCAGGCCCGGATGCGCGGCTTTGTCTTCCACGACCGCGATCACGGTCGCAAGTTCCGGCCGGGCGGCTTGCAACGCAACTGCGGACAGCACCTCGCCAATCGACCGCGCGCTGGCGACGTCGCGAAAGCCCAATCCGATCACAAGCCGGTTTGTTCGCTGATTCATTTGGTGACGTTCCACTGCACCACCGGCATCGCCGCACGCCAGCCGGTGCGGCCGCCGACCGCGCCGGCGCGCTCGACTGATATTCGCAACAAGGCGCCGCCGTGGCGCGCCTGCCACGCGATCAACAGGGCCTCGGTTTCCAGCGTCACCGAATTGACCACCAGCCGGCCCCCCAACGGCAACGCCTGCCACACCGCGTCGAGCACGCCGTCGCGGCTAGCGCCGCCGCCGACGAACACGACGTCCGGTGTCGGCAAGTCTTTCAGCGCTTCTGGCGCTGTGCCGAGCCTGAGATCGAAATGCGGCACGCCGAGCGCATGCGCGTTGCCGCGCGCGGTATTGAGCCGGTCTTCGCGCGCCTCGATGCCGATGGCGCGGTTGGCGGGATGCGCCAGCAGCCATTCGATGCCGATCGCGCCGGAGCCGGCGCCGACATCCCATAACAATTCGCCGCCGCGCGGTGCCAGCGTGGACAGGCTCACCGCGCGGATCTCGCGCTTGGTCAGTTGACCATCGTGAACAAACATTTCGTCCGGCAATCCGGCGACGCGCGGAATGATCGTGGCGTTCGGTCCCGCGACGGCTTCGATGGCGAGCGCGACCGGAGACTTGATGTCGTCCAGCGTGAAGTCTGCGGCATTCGCGACGCGAATGCGCTCCTGTGGTCCGCCAAGCGACTCAAGAACGGTCAGGCGCGAAGGCCCGAAACCAACGCCGGCTAAATAGTTCGCGATCTGTGCCGGCGCCGCGCCGTCGCGCGCGAGCACGATCAGGCGCGTGCCGGTTCGCAGATGCGGGCGCAGCAGTTCGATCGGGCGCGCATGCAGGCCGAGCGTGATCGTTTCTTCAAGCCGCCATTGCAGCCGCGCCGCGGCCCAGGCAAAGGTCGATGGTGCCGGCACCACGATGGTTTCCGAAGGCGGCACCGCCTCGGCCAGCACGGCGCCGGCGCCATACCAGAACGGGTCCCCCGAACACAGTACGACCACGCGCTTGCCGCGATGTGCCAGCAGTTTCGGGATCGATGCCGCGAATGGCGTCTCCCACTCAAACGTCGGTTTGCCGAGCGCGGCCACCAGCGTCAGGTGCCTGCGCCCGCCGGCGACCAGTTCGGCGCCTGCGAGCCGCTCGCGCGCCGCCGCTGAGAGTCCATCGAGCCCGTCTTCGCCGATTCCGATGATGGACAGCCAGGGCGCCGGTGTGTCATCGCTTGCGATCATGACATCCTCTCCGGCCCAACGCTTGCGCGTCCTGATCCTCGGCGGCACCGCCGATGCCAACCGGCTGGTGGCGGCGGTTGCGAAAGCGCCGCGCATTGATGCGGTGCTGTCCTATGCCGGCCGCACCGAGAACCCGACGCCACCGCCGATTGCCTGGCGCGTCGGCGGCTTCGGCGGCATCGATGGCCTGGTGAATTATCTTCGCACAGCGAAGATCGCGCGCGTTGTCGATGCCACCCATCCATTCGCCGCGCAAATCAGCGCGCACGCGGTCGCCGCCTGCGGGATCGCTGGCGTGCCGCTGCTGGCGCTTGAGCGCCCGGCGTGGCTGCGCGGGCCCGGCGACCATTGGATCGAAGTCGATGATCTTGCCGCGGCGGCTGAGGCGTTGGGCCCAAAGCCGCTCCGGGTGTTTCTCGGCATCGGCCGGCAACATCTCGAGGTGTTCGCCGCGCATCCGCAGCACGCCTATCTGCTGCGGCTGGTCGATCCACCGCGTGCGCCGCTGCCGCTGCAAGGCGCGGAAGTGATCGTGGCGCGCGGGCCGTTCGATTTCGCCGGCGATCGCGCGATGCTGACGGAGCATCGCATCGACATCGTCGTGGCGCGCAATGCCGGCGGCGATTCGGCCTCGGCCAAGATCGAAGCCGCGCGCGAGCTCGGGCTGCCGGTGGTGATGGTGCGCCGTCCCTTGATTCCCGCGCGGGAAAAGGTCGAAGCCACAGCCGAGGTGCTGCGCTGGCTCGATCACGACGCCGCTCCGACCGAACGCGGCGTGTAGACGAAGGATTTGCCGTTCGCGCGCGCGATCAACCGCGTCCGCGACGAGCCGATCAACACCACCGTGCGCATATCGGCACGGTTTGCCGCTGCGTCGCGCAACGTCACGGTCTCGATGGCTTCCTTGGCGTCGCTGATGGCGCTCGCGAAAATCACCGGCACGCTATCCGGCAATTCTTCACGCAACAGGTCGAACGCGCGGCCGAGTTGTCGGGGGCGCGCCGAGGACAGCGGGTTGTAGAGTGCGATCACAAAATCGGCCTGTGCCGCCAGCCGCAACCGGCGTTCGATCAGATCCCACGGTTTCAGATTATCCGACAGGTTGATGGCGCAGAAATCATGGCCGAGCGGTGCGCCGATCCGCGCCGCGGCGGCGAACATCGCGCTGATGCCGGGCAGCACGCGGATATCGAGCTCGCGCCAGGCGGGATCGCCGGCATCAACCGCCTCGAACACCGCGGCGGCCATCGCGAACACGCCGGGATCGCCGGACGAGACCACGACGACGCGTTTGCCCTCCGCAGCGAGCCGCAGCGCCAGGCTGGCGCGGTCAATCTCCTGGCGGTTGTCGGAGCCGTGGCGCGTCAGGCCCGCGCGCGCCGGCACCCGTGCCACATAGGGTGCGTAGCCAATCAGGTCGGTGGCCTGCGCGAGCGCTTCCGTCACTTCCGGGGTGATCAGTTGCGCGGCGCCGGGGCCGAGGCCGGCGATGGCGAGCCAGCCGCTCATGGCCGCCGCCCGCGACCATGGACCAGGATCATCGAGAAATAGGGCGCCTCGTCGTCGGTCTTCTCGGCGAGCGGCATCACCTTCTCGCCGGCCATGGTGCCGCGCTCGACATACACCGCCCGCTCGGCGAGCCCCGTGGCCTCCAGCGCGCGGCGAACCTTCGGCAGATTGCGGCCGAGCTTCATCACCACCAGCGCATCGATCGATCGAAGCCGATCGCGCAAGGTGGCCTCGTCGAGCGTCGCCGGCACCACGGTCAGGACATCGTCGCCAAAAGTGATCGGCACGCCGCTCGCGGTCCAGCAGCCCGACATGCCGGAGATACCGGGCACCACCACGACAGGCACGCGGCCGTTGATGCGGCCGTGCAGATGCATGAACGAGCCGTAGAGGAACGGATCGCCCTCGCACAGCACCGTGACGTCGCGTCCGGCATCGACATGGTGCAAGAGCCGCTGTACGCACGCGTCGTAAAAATCTCTCAGCACGTTGTTATAGGCGGGGTCTTCGAGCGCGATCTCAGTGGTGACGGGATATTCCAGCGCCTCCTCGATCACGCCGGGCGCCAGCATGCCGTCGACTACGGTGCGGGCATTGCCGGGACGTCCGGGCTTGCGGAAATGCGCGATGACGCCGGCCTTGGCGATCAGTCGCGCCGCCTTCAGGCTCATCAGTTCCGGATCGCCCGGACCGAGGCCGACACCGTAGATGGTCGCAGGCATAGTCATTCGGTTTCACTCGCAATCGCGTTCAACGCGGCAGCCGCCATCGCGCTGCCGCCGCGGCGGCCGCGCACGATGACGCTCGGCACCAGACGGCAGTCGAGCAGCGCCTGCTTGGATTCTTCTGCGCCGACGAAGCCGACGGGAATTCCGATCACCGCGGCGGGCGGCGTCACATCGAGCTCCTGCAGGATTTCCAGCAAGCGAAACAGCGCGGTCGGAGCGTTGCCGATCACCACGACCGATCCCGCCAATCGCTCGCGCCACAGTTCCAGCGCGGCCGCACTGCGGGTGGTCGCGAGCTTGGCCGCAAGCGCCGGCACGCGCGGATCGGAGAGCGTGCAGAACACGGCGTTGTCGGCCGGCAGCCGCGCACGCGTGATGCCGTGCGCGACCATCTGGGCGTCGCAGAAAATCGGCGCGCCCGCGCGCAGCGCGGTTGAGGCAGCGGCGCTGAAACCCGGCGTGAACACGATGTCGTCGGCGACATCGACCATGCCGCTGGCGTGGATGATCCGCACCGCGACCTTTTCGTCGCCCGCATCGAAACGCTCGAGCCGCGCCTCGGCGCGGATGATGGCGAACGAGCGCCGGTAGATCGCGGCACCATCGGTCTCATAGGTGTAGTTCATGACGCGGCCTTCGCATCTGCATGCAGTATCGCAATGGTCTCGATGGCACTGTTGCGCCGCGTCGTCCAGTAGCCGGCGTCGAGCATCTGCCGAAAGCGCCGCCGCATCATGTCGGCGGCCTCGGGATTGGCCTGTTCGATGAAGCGCCGCACCGCGTCGTCGCCGAGCGTCGCGTCGTAGTAAAGGTCGAAGTGATGGCTTTCGACGGCGTCGGCGAGATGCGCGAACGCCGCCATCTGGTCGAGCGTCGCGGCGATCTCGGCCGCGCCGCGGAAACCGTGCCGCATCTGGCCCAATATCCAGCGCGGATTGGCGGCGCGGCCGCGGACCACGCGCGCGATCTCTTCCGCGAGCGTACGCATCCGCGGCGCATCCGGGTTTGTCGAGTCGGCATGATAGAGCGTCGGCACCGCGCCGTTGAGTTTGCGCGCGGCGGCGGCGAAGCCGCCTTCGTGGGCGGCATAATCCGGCGCGGAGAGAAGATCGGTCTCGGGCAGGTCCTGCGGATGGACGAACGCATCGATGGCGGCGGTACGTTGCTCCAGCGCCGGACGCGCGGCCATGCCGTCATCGCCGCTGCCATAGGCGAAGGCGCTGGCGGCAAGCCAGGCTTCGGCGGCCTCCTCCGAGGTTGCGGGAGTGAATTCGGTGAGGGCGTCGCCGGCCCCGTAATCGCCGGGTGCGGGTCCGAACACGCGGGGACCGCCGGCCGCATGATAGGGGTTTTCTTCATCCGGTTCGTCGCGCGCGGCGAGCGCCGCCGCGGCCTGCTCGAACAATCCGGGCAGCGTCGGAAACACATCGCGGAACAGGCCGGAGATCCGCAAGGTCACATCGATCCGCGGCCGGCCCAGCGCCGCCAGCGTGATCACGTCAAAGCCGGTGACGCGGTCCGACGTGGTGTCCCACACCGGCGCGACGCCCATCAACCGCAGCGCCATGGCGAACTCTTCGCCGGCGGTGCGCATGGTCGCCGATCCCCAGAGATCCAGCATCACGTGGCGCGGATAATCGCCGTGATCCTGGAGATGGCGTTTCAGCAAGGCGTCGGCGAGCCCCTTGCCCTGTTCGGTCGCGATGCGGCTCGGCACCGCGCGCGTATCGACGGTGAACAGATTGCGGCCGGTCGGCAATACATCGCGCCGCCCGCGCCACGGTGAACCGGCGGGTCCCGGCGCGACATGCCGGCCGTCGAGCGCGGCGAGCAGGGCGGCACGTTCGCCGGCCGCACAGGCATCGAACGGAATATCGGCAGTGTCTACGGAAGGTAACGGCACGCGGCCGAAGATGTGGAGCCCGTCCGCGACCAGCGTATCCTTGACGTCGCAGACGAAGCTGTCGAGCCGCACTACCAATTCCAGCGGCGTCATGGTCGCGGCGAGGCCGCTGTCGCGATCAAGGCCGGATTGGCGTGCGGCCTCGACGATCGCCTGCGCCAGCCGCTCGCGCCGGCGCGGATCGAGCCCGTCGGCGACGGAATATTCGTCCAGCAGCCGCTCGATCGCCTGCAATCCCGGCGGCAGTTTTCCGGTGCTGACCGGCGGCGTCATGTGCCCGATGGTGACGGCGCCGAGCCGGCGCTTGGCGGCGGCAGCTTCGCCGGGATTGTTGACGATGAAGGGGTAGATCACGGGCGTCGGGCCGAGCAGCGCATCGGGCCAGCATGCCGACGACAGCGCGATGGATTTTCCCGGCAGCCATTCCAGCGTGCCATGGGCGCCCATATGGATCATGGCGTCGCAGCACGCGGCTTGGCGTAGCCACAGATAAAACGCGACGTAACCATGCCGCGGCGCGCGCCGGGGATCGTGATACTCGGCGGCGCGGTCGGCGCGCCGTCCGCGGTCGGATTGCGCCGCGACCAGCACGTTGCCGCAATAGGTCGCCTTGAACACGAAATCGCCGCCCGATATCGCTGGATCATTCTCGGGCGCGCCCCATTGCGCCTCGAGGCTCGCGACCAGCGCGGGATCGAGTCCCGCCAATGCGGCGCGGTAGGTTTCGAGCGGCCAGCGGATCTCGGCGGTTTTCAGCCGGTCGATCAGCGCCGCGCCGTCGGCCGGCAGGTCCGCGATGGCATAGCCGCGATCGCGCAGCACGTTCAACACTTCGACGGTGCTCTCCGGCGCGTCGAGGCCGACCGCATTCGCCATCTGGTCGTCGCGCCCGGGATAGGCCGACAGCACGATGGCCAGCCGCTTGTCGGCCTGCGCGGTCCGGCGCAGCGCGATCCAGGCCAGCGCGCGCGCAACGATCGCGGCGATGCGGTCGTCATCGCCGCGATGAACCGTGCGGGCATAGCCGAGCTCGGGATCGGCGGCCTCGACCTGCTTGAACGAGGCGACGCCCGCGAACAGGCGGCCGTCCAGTTCCGGCAGCACGGCATGGATGGCGAGGTCAGGCGGCGACAGCCCGCGATCGGACTTCGCCCACATCTCGCGGCTAGATCCCGATAGCGCGACCTGCAGCACCGGCGCATCGGCAACATCGAGCGGCGAAGACGGGTTCGACCCGCTATCGCCGCGCGCCGAAAAGGCCGTGGCGTTGATAATCACGTCGGGCGCGATCTTCGTGATCCATTGCCGCAGCCAGCCGCCGCTTTCGGGATCCTTCAGGCTGGTCGCAAACAGGCCGACCGGCCGGGTGCCGCGGCGTGCGAGTTCGTCGATTAAACGGTCGACCGGATCGGTGTCGGAAGCCGCGAGAATGGCGCGATAGAACACCACCAGCGCGATCGGCGCGCCGTCAGGCGCGAGGTCGAGATCGGACGGTTCAACGACGCCCTTGCCCGGAACATAGAAGCCGTGGCGAGGCAGTGCGGCGCGCGCGACCGGCGGTACCGCCGCAAGACCCGCGGCGAGCGCGAGCTGCGCCAGTGCGGCGCGCGCGGCATCGGCGCCGCCGCTGTCGCACAGCGTCTTCAGCCGGCGCAGCGTCGAGGGCGGCAGGTTCGAGGCGGCGTCGAGCCGCGGGTCGGGCCGGCCGTCGCCGGGAATGAACGCCAGCGCGATGCCCTTGGCCGCCGCCAGCGCGGCGACCTGCTCGACGCCGTAGCGCCAATAGTCGACGCCGCCGAGCAGGCGGATCAGGATCCCGCGCGCGCCCGATAGTGTTTTTTGAAGATAGAGATCGATCGAGAGCGGGTGGGTCAGGCGGCGCAGATTGGCCAGCCGCAGGCTCGGCAGCGTCTCGCGCCCGCCGCGCCAGGCGGCCGCGAAGGCACTGAGATCGCTGTCGGCAAACGACAGCACGACCAGGTCAGCCGGGGCCTGGCCGAGATCCTCGGCGGCCGCGGCTTCCTCCAGTCCATGCCGTTCCCGCAGCAGGATGTGCATGCGCTACCCCGTCAGCGCGGCGGTGATTGCGTCGCGGTCGAAACCGCGTTCGCCGATCACGACGATCCGCGATAGGCGCGGCTCGTCGGCGCGCCAGGGACGATCGAACTGCGCGCGTACCCGCGTTCCCACGCCCTGCACCAACAGCCGCATCGGCTTGCCGGCGACGGCGACGTACCCTTTGGCGCGCAGCACGTTATGGTCGCGCGCGATTGCCTCGATCCGGGCGACGATGCCGTCGGCCGTTGTGTTGGGCGGCAGCGTGACCACGATGGTGTCGAAGTCGTCATGATCGTGTTCGCCGTGGTCCTCGTGATGGCTCGGCCGCGCGTCGAGATCGTCTTCGGCCGCCGCCCCAAGGCCGAGCACGACGCGCGGGTCGATGCGGCCTTCGGTGACGTCCAGCACCGGAATGTTGCGCGGCGCTTCCGCCAGCACGGTGCTACGCGCCGCGGCCAGCTTGCCGGCATCGACCAGGTCGGCCTTGTTGAGGATCACGATGTCGGCGCAGGCGACCTGGTCCTCGAACACTTCGCCGAGCGGGGTGTCGTGGTCGATGCTCTCGTCGGCGAGGCGCTGCCGCGCGATGGCTTCGAGATCGGGGGCGAAGCGGCCATCGGCGACCGCTTCCGCGTCGGCCACCGCGATCACGCCGTCAACGGTGATGCGGGATCGCAGGTCCGGCCATTCGAATGCTTTCAACAGCGGCTTCGGCAGCGCCAGCCCGGAGGTCTCGATCAGGATGTGATCGGGCGGCTGCGGCCGCGCCAGCAGCGCTTCGATGGTCGGCACGAAGTCGTCGGCGACGGTGCAGCACAGGCAGCCATTGGTGAGTTCGACGATGGCGTCCTCGGGGCAGTTGGCATCGGCGCAGCCTTTCAGGATCTCGCCGTCGATGCCGAGGTCGCCGAATTCGTTGACCAGGATCGCGAGCCGGCGGCCCTGCGGATTCTGCATCAGGTGGCGAACCAGCGTGGTCTTTCCGGCGCCGAGGAAGCCGGTGATGATGGTGACGGGAATTTTTTCGATCGACATGTGAAGTTCCTAAACCGGCTGTGAGGATGGCGGGATGCGTGCGATCACACCCTTGCGGAAGATCGTCGGCCGCTCGCGCCATGGCACCAGGCCGTCCGCGGTGGCAGCGTAACGCGAGGCGCCGGCGAGCAGGTCATCGACGCAGGCCTGATTGAGATCGCCGTAGATGTAGCTCCAGCGTCCGGGGCCGGTGAGGGCGACGCTGCAGCCGCGATTGCAATTCGAGAGGCACTCGGCTTCGACGATGCGAAAGCGTTGCAGGTCGTCCTGACCGCGCTGCGCCTCGGCGAGGGCGTCATGCAGCCGGCGACCGGCGCGGGGCTCGGTTTCGCGGTCTTCGCCGGCGAGACAGGTGACGCAGACATACAGCGTCACCGCGGCATCGGCGGGTGTACTTGTTGCCTCTTCGAGAAGAGCGTCCGGCGCAGATTGGTCCATTACAAAGCCCGATGGATGGCGCCGCCAAAGCGGGAGCCAGACAAGCGGCGAGCGGACCTGCACTCCGTTCGACCAACCTTCTCACCCCGGGACGCCCCGTCCGGAATGGCGATATGGCAGGCGACGGCAGGTTTCCTGGCTCGCGGGTCAATGCCGGCGCCGCCTTCCCGGGTCGACGACCCAGTGGCTTTCGGTGCAGGCTTTCCGCTCACAGTTGCGGGGGCAGCTCCGGCTTCGCTTGAGGGCCGGGGAACTTTCCCGGATCTCCTAGCGCCCGGTATTCCCTCTTAGTCCGGTCCGAAGACCAGACACCGTCGGCTAGGGGACTCAATCAGACGGAAACGCCGTGGAGTCAATCCCTTTGGGAAGCCCACGGCCGGTTGCCGAGACGGTACCGATATGGTCCTGTCGCCGCCATCAGACAATAGCGCAGGACATCATGAGCGAAATCGACACCGACGAGGCTGAGCGTCACCGCGCCAAGATGGTCAAACGCAAGGCGGTGCAGGATGCCGAAGAGGCGTCCAAGACCATCGCCAAGGGCCTGCTGATGGTCAACACCGGGCCCGGCAAGGGCAAGTCGACGGCGGCCTTCGGCCTCGCCTTGCGCGCGCTCGGCCATGGCTGGCGCGTCGGCGTCGTGCAGTTCATCAAGGGCCGCACGACCGGTGAGCAGGCGGCGCTGGAATCGTTCGGCGACCGCGTCAGCTGGCACACCGCCGGCGAAGGGTTCACCTGGGAAACCCAGGACAAGGCGCGCGACATCGCCGCCTGTCAACGCGCCTGGGAGATCGCGCGCGGCCTGATGGATGACCGGAGCATTGGCCTGGTCGTGCTCGACGAGCTCAACATCGCGCTGCGCTACGATTATTTGCCGCTCGACGAGGTGGTGGCGCAGCTCACGTCGCGGCGCAGCGATCTGCATGTGATCGTCACCGGCCGCAATGCCAAGCCGGCGCTGATCGAAGCCGCCGACCTCGTCACCGAAATGGGCGCGGTCAAGCATCATTTTTCCGCCGGCGTGAAAACCCAGGCCGGCATCGAATTCTGATGACCGCGCGCGCGCTGATGTTCCAGGGGACCGGCTCTGACGTCGGCAAGTCGCTGATTGTCGCCGGCCTGTGTCGCCTGCTGGCCAATCGCGGGCTCAAGGTGCGTCCGTTCAAGCCGCAGAACATGTCGAACAACGCCGCGGTGACCGAGGACGGCGGTGAGATCGGACGCGCCCAGGCGCTGCAGGCGCGCGCCGCGCGCACGGCGCCGTCGGTCGATATGAATCCGGTGCTGCTGAAGCCGCAAAGCGAGGTCGGCGCGCAGATCGTGGTGCAGGGCCGCGTGTTCGGCAATGCGCGGGCGCGCGAATACCAGTCGCGCAAGCCGCAACTGATGCCCTATGTGCTCGACAGCTTCGCCAAGGTTCGCGCGCAGTGCGACATCGTTTTGATCGAGGGCGCCGGCTCGGCGTCGGAAGTGAATCTGCGCGCCAATGACATCGCCAATATGGGCTTTGCCCGCGCCGTCGATGCGCCGGTGATCCTGATCGGCGATATCGACCGCGGCGGGGTGATCGCGAGCCTGTGCGGCACCGCCGCGGTGGTCGATCCGGATGACGCGAAGTTGATCGTGGGCTTCATCGTTAACAAGATGCGCGGCGACCCTTCGTTGTTTGCCGACGGCATGGCGTTCGTAGCGGAGCGCACCGGCTGGGCCGCGATCGGGCTGGTGCCGCATTTTGCCGATGCGCATCGGCTGCCGGCGGAAGATGTCTTCGGCCTCGAGGCGTCCGCGGCGTACGCGCCGGGCGTTGCCGGAGGTCGTGTTCGTGTGGTCGTGCCGGTGCTGCCGCACATCGCCAATTTCGACGATCTCGATCCGTTGCGGCTGGAGCCCGGCGTCGAGCTCATCCTTCTACGTCACGGCGCGCCGCTGCCGGTCGATACCGATCTCGTTATTTTGCCGGGCTCGAAGGCGACGATTGCGGATCTGGCGGCGATGCGCGCGCTGGGCTGGGATGCCGACATCGTCGCGCATGCCCGCCGCGGCGGCCGCGTGCTCGGCCTGTGCGGCGGCTATCAGATGCTGGGGCGCGAGGTCAGCGATCCCGGCGGCATCGAAGGCCCGCCGGGTTCGGCGGATGGTCTTGGCTTGCTCGAAATCACCACGGAAATAAGCGGCGATAAATCATTGATCGCGGTCAAGGGCCGCACCGTGGCCGACGAGGTTGCGGTTGCCGGTTATGAGATGCATATCGGCCGCACCGTCGGCACTGGGACGGCGCGGCCGCTGCTGCGGCTCGAGGATGGCCGCACCGATGGCGCAGTGTCGTCCGACGGCCGCGTTGCCGGCACCTATCTGCACGGGTTTTTCGCCGGCGATGCGCAGCGCGCGGCGTGGCTCGCGCGGCTCGGCGCGCCCGCGAGTTCGCTCGGTTACGAAGCCCTGGTCGAGCAGACCCTCGACGCGCTTGCCGCGCATCTGGAGGCGCATCTCGACGTCGATCGATTGCTCGGCCTCGCGCGCTGAAGCGCATATCAGCCGCGCAGCGAAACCCAGAGCATGACAATAAGAGCTAAGATCAACAGCGCGCCGCCGAAGGCGGCGCGATAGATCAATAGCGCGCGATCGATATCCGCTGCGGTGGCTTCAGTTCGGCCATCGCCCATCCAGTGATCGTCGACCACCACGCCGCCATAGCTGCGCGGGCCGGCGAGCCGCAGGCCCAGCGCGCCGGCCATGGCGGCTTCCGGCCAGCCGGCGTTGGGTGAGCGGTGGTGCCGCGCGTCGCGTCGATAGGCCCGCCATGCCGACGCTGCCGACGCGCCCGGCACAATGGCGGCGGCGGCGATGAACATCAGCCCCGTCAGCCGCGACGCCGGCAGGTTGACGAGATCGTCGAGCCGGGCCGCCGCCCAGCCGAACGCGCGGTGCCGGTCGGTGAGATGGCCGATCATGCTGTCGGCGGTGTTGATCGCCTTGTAGGTGATCATGCCGGGCAATCCGCCAACGAGAAACCACAGCGCCGGCGCGGTCACGCCGTCGGAGGCGTTTTCGGCAAGGCTCTCGATCGCTGCGCGGCAGATCGCGGCCTCGTCGAGCGAGTCAGGATCGCGGCCGACGATCTTAGCAATGCTGTGCCGACCGCCGGCAAGCCCCTCGTTGCGCAGCGCCGCGGCGACCGCGCGCACGTGCTGATCGAGGTTGCCGCCGGCGATCAGCGCGGCGACGGTCACAACGGCCAGCGCTGGTCCGAGATAAGGGATGGCGCGCGCGGCCAGTTCCAGCACAAGGCCGGCACTGATGCTGGCCGCGAGCAGCAGCAGCAGGGTTGCGACGCCGGCGGCGCGGCGGGCGGCAAACGAAGAGTCCGGCCGGTTCAGGGTGGAATCGAGCGTCGCGATCATCGCGCCGATCCAGGACACCGGATGGCCGATTGCGCGAAAGAGCATGGCGGGATAGGCCAGCACGGCCTCGATGCCGCAGGCGACGATCAGGATCAGGACGCGGGCGGCCGGGTCGAACATGGATTGCAACATGCGCTTGCGGGATGAGATCGGGAAGTCGGCGGCCGCTTTGCGGATCCATGGCGGCCGGATCGATGTCGCGGCGCGCCTTTATCCGACGGCGCCGCGACCATGGATCGATTTGTCGACCGGGATCAATCCCATCCCGTGGCCGGTGCCGGATATCGCGCTCGCCCGGTATCAGCGGCTGCCCCTGGCGGAGGAGATCACGCAACTGACGGCGGCTGCGGCGGCGGCCTATGGGCTGCCGGCGAATGCCTCGATCGTGCCGGTTCCCGGCAGCGAGATCGCGATCCGGCTGTTGCCGCGCATGATCGGCGCCGGCCGCGTCGGCATTCTGGCGCCGACCTATGGCTCGCATGCCGCGGCCTGGCACGACGCCGGCGCCGAAGTGCACGAAATCGCCGCGCTGCCGGATCCCGGACGCAGCGAGCTTGAGACCATTGTTGTGGTCAACCCCAATAATCCCGATGGCCGCACGATCGCGCGTGCGGAACTCGCCCGATTCGCGCAGGCCTGGACGGCGACCGGCCGGCGGCTGATTGTCGATGAAGCCTTTGCCGACGTTCGGGCCGATGTATCGCTGCTGGCGCTGCCGGAGTTGCCCGCCGGCGTCATCGTGCTGCGCTCGCTCGGCAAGTTCTTTGGCCTCGCCGGATTGCGCGTCGGGTTTGTTGTCGCCACCGAGCCCGATGCATCGACCTGGAGTCGGCTGCTCGGCGACTGGCCGGTGTCCGGTCCGGCCTGTGAGATCGCGACCTTGGCGCTGCGCGATGCCGCCTGGATCGCGACGACGCGGACGCGGCTATCGGCCGATCGGCGGAAGCTCGACGACGTGCTCGGCCGCACCGGCCTGCGCGCGCTGGGCGGCACCGACCTGTTCGGTCTGTTCGAAGTCGCCGCTGAGATCGATTTGCTCGAGCATTTTGCGCGTGCAGGAATCCTGATCCGGGGCTATGTCGACGAACCGCGGCAGTATCGCTTTGGCCTTCCGGTCGATGAAGCGGCGTGGCAACGGCTCGAGGCCGCCTGCGCTACATTGTAGGTCTAAGCGTACCGGCCCGCGCCTGCCGCGCGGCCTCTTCGCCGGCAAGCCGCCCGAACACGGTCGACAGCGTGACGCCAAGTCCTGCCAGATAGCCGTCGCCCAGCACGTTCGCCCCCATGATCATGCCGGCCGCGAACACGTTGTGCATGGGCCGCCCATCGGTCTTCATCACCCGCATGTGATCGTCGACGGCCACGCCAAAATGCGTGAAAGTTACGCCCGGCCGTACCGGATAGGCCGCAAAGGGCGGCGCCGTGAGCGCGACTGCGGCGCGCGATTTCGGCGGCGTTAGCCCGCTGGTGCGGCGCTTGGTCGCCGACAGGTCATCGCCGGCCGGCGTCGCGGCGTTAAAGTCTGCGACTGTGGTTTGCAGCGCCGCCGCATCGAGGCCGAGCTTGGTGGCGAGCGCCGCGACGGTGTCGGCCCGGATCGGCGGCAGCGCCGTCGGCAAAGCGCGTGCAAACCCTTGCGCATCCAGGATCAGATAGGCGATTTGATCGGGGCAGTCGGCGATGCGCGCGCCCCAGCGAGCGAAATGCGTCTTGCGGGCATCCTCGCCCTCGTCGTGAAATCGTCTGCCGCTGCGGTCGACGACGATGCCGTGCGGGATCGCGGTGATGCGGGTGACGATCCCGCCGTCGAATTTGGGTCCGCGGGCATCGACCGCGACCATGTGCGCGCGCGAGGCATCGCCGACCGGCTTTGCGCCGGCGTCGAGCAGCAGACGCAGCACCGCGCCGGTGGCGTAAGGCGTACCGCGGATCATGAAATTGTCGGCGGCGGCGCCGAAACCCTCGCGCAGCCAGTCGAGATTGGCCTGATGGCCACCCGTGCACAGCACGAGCGTTCTGGCAGCGGCGCGCGCGATCTTCCTGTTCTGCATGATGTCGGCGGTACAGTGACGATCGTCGCCGCAGCCAAGCGCGACGATCTCGCTGTCATAGTCGATCCTCACGCCGAGCTTCAGCGCGGTCGCGTAGAGCGCGTTGATCATCGCCTTGCCGCCGCCAAGGAAGAAGGCCGTGCGCCGTGAATAGGGCATGGCGCTCTTGGCGGGATTTTGCAGGCGCACGCCATTGTCGCCGAGCCAATTTGCGATCGTGGCGGAGCCGCGGATCAGGATGCGCGCCAGCCGTTCGTCGCTTGCGCCGTGCGTGACCCGCACGAGGTCCTTGAAGAAGGCGTCTTCGCCATAGGCATCGGGCACGTACCATTCCGGCCGCTCATGCATAAGGCGGAAATTGCGCGCGTGGCGGGTGTTGCCGCCGCGCAAGGTCGCCGGCGCCTGCTCGATTAGACGCACCGTGGCGCCCAAGCGCCGCGCGGCGATCGCGGCACACAATGCGGCGCTGCCGCCACCAACCACGAGGACGTCTTGTATCTCTAAGGTTGCCGCTTCGCTCATGATCTTCCTGCGATCGGCGATCCCGTCCGCGCTTGCGTGGTAAGCTGTATCATGCTCTCGTATTTTCGTCTTTCGGTGCCTCGCGAGAGGTGAAACGGGAATGCGGTGCGCCGGCTTCGACCGGCCATGCCGCGGCTGCCCCCGCAACTGTAGGCGGATCGTCCGAGATCAATGACGTCACTGAACGCCGCCAGGCGTTTTTCGGGAAGGCGATCGAGGACATTGTCCGTGAGCCAGGAGACCGGCCGCAAGACACCCAGATCAACTCGTTCGACGGTGGGTCGAAGAGAGGCAGAATGCACAGCAAGGTTTCCAACGTTTCTTCCGTTGAATTGAATGATCGACTGATCGAACCGGTCGATCGGTCGCTTGAACCGCGACTTCGCGCCCGTATCGATGGCAAGGCGAAGCCGCTCGGCGCGCTCGGCCGCCTGGAAGATCTCGCCGTTCAGCTCGGCTTGATCTGGCACCCGCAAGCGCCGCGCACGGAGCGCGCGACCGTGTTCGTGTTCGCCGCCGATCACGGCATCACCGCCGAAGGTGTTTCGCTTTATCCGGCGGAGGTCACCCGCGCGATGGTCGCGACCTATCTCGCCGGCCGCGCCGGAGTCAATGTGCTCGCGAGGGCTTCGAATGTTGAGGTGCAGGTGATCGATGCCGGCGTCGACGCCGACATTCCGCCGCATCCGCGGCTGGTCGATGCCAAGATCCGCCGCGGCAGCCGTAACGCCGCGCGCGAGGCGGCGCTGACGCCGCAGGAGGCACGCGATGGCCTGGCGCGAGGCGCGTCGATCGTCGCGGCCGCGATCGCTGATGGTACCGACGTGGTGGCGATCGGGGAAATGGGCATCGGCAATACGACGTCGGCGGCGCTGTTGATGCACCGGCTCGCGCCGGCACCGCTCGCCGACTGCGTCGGCGCCGGCACCGGGCTCGATGCCGCGGGAATCGCGCGTAAGCTCGCGGTCGCCGAACGCGCCGCCGCACGCAGCGATGCGACGTCGCCGCTCGACGTCTTGAGCGAATTCGGCGGCTACGAGATCGCGATGATGGCCGGCGCGGTACTTGCAAGCGCCGAGCGCCGCCGCCCGGTAATCGTCGACGGCTTCATCGCCGCGGCAGCCGCCCTGGTCGCGGTGCGGCTGCAACCGGCGGCGCGCGACTATTGCGTGTTTTCGCACCGCTCCGCCGAGCGCGGTCACGACCTGTTGCTCGCCGCGCTCGATGCCACCCCCTATCTCGATCTCGACTTGCGGCTCGGCGAGGGCACCGGGGCGGTGATGACAGTGCCGCTGCTGCGCGCGGCCTGCGGCATCCTGACCGAGATGGCGGATCTTGCGGACGTGATGGCCGGTACGCTGGAGCCCGTGGCGGACCGCCAACATGGCTGAGCTGATTTTCCTCACCGGACCGACCCGCAGCGGCAAAAGCCGGCGCGCGGTCGAGCTTGCGCGCGGATGGGGCGACGATGTCGTGTTCGTCGCCACCTACCGCGCCGATGCCGCGGACGCTGAAATGGCCGAGCGGGTGCGGCGGCACCGCGCCGAGCGCAAGCCGACATGGCGCACACTGGAAGCGCCCGCCGACATCGTGCAGGCGATGACCGATCTGGAGCCTAAGCCTTCGGGCGCGGTGATCGACAGCCTCGCGCTGTGGCTGGGCGACCGTTTCGATCAGGATGATGCGAGCGTGATCGGCGCGTGGGAGCGCCAGCTCGACGGCTTTCGCGCGGCGCCGCATCCGGTAGTCGTGGTCGGCGACGAGGTCGGTTGGGGACCGGTGCCGATGGACAAGGGGCTGCGGCGGTTTCGCGATCTCGCCGGTCTGCTCGGCCAGCGCACTGCGGCGCGGGCGACGGAAGCCTGGCTGATGGTCGCCGGCTGCGGCGTGCGGCTGAAATGATCGATAGCGAAACCCGGTCGAAGCTGATCGCGGGCCTGCGGGGCTGGCTTGACGATGTCGGCCTTGCCATCGCGCTGCTGACGCGGGTGCCGATGCCGCATCCCAAAGGTTTCGTGCCGGACGCTCTGGCGCGCGCGCAACGCGCGTTCCCGCTGGTCGGCGCGATGATCGGCGTCGCCGTCGGCCTCGTCGACCGGTCGTTGCTTTCGATGGGCGTTCCGGCGCTGGCTGCAGCGGCGCTGGCTCTCGGCGCCGGCGCCGCCTTGACCGGCGCATTGCACGAGGATGGCCTTGCCGATCTCGCCGACGGGTTCGGCGGCGGCCGCGACCGCGCCGCCAAACTTTCGATCATGCGTGACAGCCGGCTCGGCACCTACGGCGCGATGGTTCTGTTGGTCGGCTTTTCGGCGCGGCTCTCGGTGCTGGCGAGCCTGCCGGTCGCCGCCATCGTCCCAAGCCTGGTTGTGGCGCATGCGCTGGCGCGCGCGGCGATTCCGGTGCTCGCGGCGCGCATGCCGTTCGCGCGCGAAGACGGGCTCGGCAAATCGGCGGGACGCCCCGGAACGTCGGATGCGATTGCGGCAGTGGTGATCGCAGTCGTGATCGCTTTGCTGTGCCTGCCGGTGAAAACGGCCTTGCTGGCGCTATTGATGACGGCCGTCGCGGCCGCGGCGGTGGCGGCGCTGGCGTGGCGGCAGATCGGCGGCGTCACCGGCGACGTGTTCGGTGCGGTCGAGCAGGTTGCTGAGGCTGCCGTGCTGGTTCTGCTCGCCGCACGGCTGTCATGAGTGCGGCCATGAGCGAAGAGTGCCGCCTGTGGCTGATCCGGCATGCGCCGGTGCTGGGACCCAAGGGCGTGATCCACGATTCCGATGCCCCGGCTGATCTCAGCGATGACGCGACGCTCGCGGCGCTCCGCGCGACATTGCCGGCAGGCGCTGCCCTGTTCGCAAGCCCCAGTGCCCGGACGCTGCAAACCGCGGCGGCGCTCGGGCTGCACCCGGTCGCCGAGCCGGATTTCCGCGAGCAGGATTTCGGCGAATGGACCGGGCGCCGGCATGACGATCTCGTCCGCGAACCCGGCGCCGCCTATCCTGATTTCTGGCGGGCGCCGGCGGATAGCCGGCCGCCGGACGGCGAAAGTTTTGTTGAGCAGGTGGTGCGCGTCCGCGACGGCCTGGCGCGGCTGCCGCCGGGCGACGTCATATTGGTGGTGCATTCGGGTACGATACGCGCGGCCCTGGCCGTCGCGCTTGAGATTACGCCGGATCAGGCGCTGCGCTTTGCGATCGATCCGCTATCGCTGACCCGGATCGACCGGTTGACCAACGGATGGCGCATTGTCGGCGTCAACCGTTGAAAGGTTTGGAGAGACAGATGCGCAGGATTTTCGTCATCGGCATCGGCGTCGGCGATCCCGACCACATGACGATGCAGGCGATCAAGGCCCTCAATCAGGTCGATGTCTTTTTCATTCCCGATAAGGGCACCGAAAAGGCCGCCTTGCGCGATCTGCGGACCGCGATCTGCCAGCGCTTCATTGAAGGCGCGGATTACCGCACCGTCGACGTCGTTATCCCGACACGCGCGACCGCCGGCGACTATCTTGACGGCGTCGATGAGTGGCATGGCCGCCTTGCCGATATCTATGGCGGGTTGTTCGAACGCGAGCTCGCCGAAAACGAGGTCGGCGCGCTCTTGGTCTGGGGCGATCCTGCGATCTACGACAGCACGCTGCGCATCATCGAACGCTTGCGCGCCAAGGGGCTCGCGCTGGAATTCGAGGTGATCCCCGGAATCAGCGCCGTGCAGGTGCTGGCGGCCAAGCATCGCATCGCGCTGAACCAGATCGGCGAGAGCGTGCTATTGACCACCGGACGCAAGCTCGCCGCTGGTTTCCCGAACGAGGCCGGCAGTGTGGTGGTGTTGCTCGACGGCGCCCAAGCCTTCGCGACATTGACCGAGCCGGATCTGGAAATCTTCTGGGGCGCTTATCTTGGAACCGAACACGAGATCCTGCGTTCAGGTCGGCTCGCCGAAGTCAAAGATGAGATCGAGGCGGTGCGCAAGCGCGCCCGCGAGCGCCACGGCTGGATCATGGACACCTATCTGCTGCGCAAATCCGCGCCCGGGCGCTGAAAGGCATGACGATGCAATCCAACGAGATCCAGACTGATGCGGAGTTCTCCGCAGCCGAGCGCGACGCCGTCTACAAAAGCATCTTCAACCGCCGCGACGTGCGCGGGCAATTCCTGCCCGACCCGATCCCCGATGCGGTGCTGGCGCGCCTGCTCAGGGCGGCGCACCACGCGCCGTCGGTCGGCTTCATGCAGCCCTGGGATTTCATCGTGGTCAGGGATATCGCCGTCAGGCAACGGGTGCGCGACGCGTTTGAGGTCGCAAACCTCGAGGCCGCTGAGATGTTCGAGGACGACAGGCAAAAGACCTATCGCCGGCTCAAGCTGCAGGGGATTGTCGAGGCCCCGATCGGAATCTGCATCACGTGTGACCGCAGCCGCACCGGCAAGGTCGTGCTCGGGCGAACCCATCAGGCCGACATGGATCTCTATAGCGCGGTCTGCGCGGTGCAAAATCTCTGGCTCGCCGCGCGCGCAGAAAATGTCGGCGTCGGCTGGGTGAGCATCATCAAGTTCGATGATTTGCGCGCAGCGCTCGGTATCCCGCCGTCGATCCAGCCGATCGCTTATCTGTGCGTGGGTTATGTCTCGCATTTCTTTCAGAAGCCGGATCTGGAAGCCGCGGGCTGGTTGCCGCGGACGCCGTTGTCCGACGCGGTCTGGATCGATGGCTGGCAGCAGCGCGACGGCTCGGATCCGCTGTTCGGATGCCTTTGATCCGGTTGTCGTCGCGCGCTATGCGATCGTCGTGGTGAAGATCACGTCGACCCAGTAGTTGCTCGCACCGAAGGTATCGGTAGGGAAGTTGCTGCCGGTGCCGTAGGCATACACGCCGTTGCCACCGCTGGAGGCGCTGCTCGGCGCGGTGAGAACTCCGCTGACCACGCTGGTGGCGAAATAATTGCTATCGGCCGAGTAGAAGGCGCTGGTGTGATAGGACGCAACATAGATCGTGTCGGCGGTCAGCGTCACCGGGGTCGCAAGCATCACGGTCTGCCAACCGCTGGCGGTCTCGATATCGGCGGTCTCGCTAGCGAGCAGGGCACCGGTCGAGCTCCAGAGATTGACGACGTGTGGTCCAATGTTGTCCGGGCCCTTGTAGAACCGGATTCCGAGGATTTGGCCACCGACTGATGCCTCGAACTTGATGCCGACTTCCACCGGATTGGGATCGTCGGCCTTGATGATCGCCGGCGTCGCCCCGGCCGGGAACAGGCTGACGGTGCCGCTCACGATGACTGTCAAGAACACCGTTGCCGAGGCTGACCCGCCATGGCCGTTGGTGATGCTGTAGACGAAGCTGGCTGCGCCGAGATAGCCCGTCGTGGGTGTAAAGCTCACCACCTGCGTGGCTGCATCATAGCTGACTGTCCCGTTCAAGGGATCGCTCACGCCGGAAATCGATATCGTAAAACCGTTCGGGTCGGAGTCGTTGGCCAGAATCGCCGCGGCCGGGATGTCGAGAACCGAATTCTGCGCTGTTGTAAAGCCGCCGTCATCGTTCGCGATCGGGGGCAGATTGCCGGTGCCGGTCGGATTGAAGATCACGTCGACCCAGTAGTTGCTGGCGCCGAAAGTGTCGGTTGGAAAGCTGCTGCCAGGGCTGTAGATGAAAACGCCGTTACCACCGCTGCCGGAACTGCTGGGCGCCGTGAGCACCCCGCTGACATGATCGGCGGTGAAATAATTATCGTCTGCCGAGTAGAAACCGCTGGTGTGATAGGACGCGATATAGACGGTGTTGGCGGTCAAGTTCACGGGCACGGCGAGGCTCACGCTTTGCCATCCGCTCGGGGTCTCATCGGCCGAGATCGCACTCGCGAGCAGGCTGCCGGTCGAACCCCAGAGATTGACGATGTGCGTGCCGGTATTCTGCGGCCCCTTATAGAACATGATGCCGAGGATCTCGCCAACGACGGAGGTCTCGAACTTGACCCCCACTTCGACCGCGGTGGAATCATTCACCGTGACGTTCGCCGGCGTCGTTCCGGTCGAGAACAGGCTGACCGTGCCGGTAGCGGTGACGGTCAATGAGACCGTCGCCGAAGCCGTGCCGCCGTGGCCGTTGGTGATTGCATAGGTAAAGCTTGCCGGGCCGGAATAGCTGGTCGTCGGCGTGAAGCTGACAATTTGCGTGGTTGCGTTGTAGCTCACCGTTCCATCAACCGGGTTGCTGACACCCGTGACCGACAGCGTGTAGCCGTTCGGGTCGGTGTCGTTGGCCAACAGCGATGCGGCGGGAATGGTGAGCACGGTGTTCTGCAGCGTCACAAAACCGCTGTCGTTGTTGGCGATGGGCGGAAGATTTCCGGCGCCGCCGGCGCGATTGAGCACCAGATCCACCCAGTAATTGGCGTTCAAGCTCGAATCCGCAGGAAAGGCGCTCGTAGTTCCATAGGTGAACACGCCATTGGCGCCGCTCCCGGGAGCAGCGATAGCGCCAACGGTCCGGGTGTCGAAGAAATAGTTCAGGTCGGCCGAATAAAAGCCGGAAGCGGTATGGTACGACGCGACATAGGTCGTGGTCGCGGTGACGGCGACGGGAGTCGAGAAGCTCACCTCTTGCCAACCGCTAGCGGTTTCGTTGGTGAATGCCGCTGTCGCGAGCAGCGTGCCGTCGGTGCTCCAGAAGTTGCCGACATGTGGACCCGTGTTCATGACATCTTTGTAGAAGCGGATGCCGCTGACCGAGCCAGCCGCGCCAATTCGCACGTGAACGCCAAGTTCGACGGCCGAGGGGTCATTGGCAAGCACAGCGAACGGCGTATCTGCGGGCGTAAACAGGCTGACCGTCGCTGCGGGTGTGACCGTCACCGTCACACGGGCGGTGGGGGTCTCCATGTTGAGGCTGTCGTCAACGGCGCGGGATTTGATGGTGAAGGTGCCCGGGAGCAGCGGCCACCAGGTGTAGGTCCAGTCTGTCGTGCCGGTCGCGGGATGCCAGGTCGCTCCGCCATCGGTGGAGACCTCGACCACAGCGACCAGCCCACCAATATCGCTTGCGGAGCCGGAAATCGTTACAGGCTCCTGCTGGGTTAGGCTTGCTCCGGCTGTGGGAGTCGAAATGATGGAGACCGGCGGTGTGTGATCTGTCGAGGCGCTCGCGGCGACCAGGTTCGTTTGCAGGGTCTGCGGCTGGACGCCCATATCCGCGAACAGGTTCACCATGGCCTGCTGGACGTCGGGATCCTCTGGCGTCGGCACCACGGGATTCGGATCGTCGTTGACCTCGTCATGCGTGGTGTCGAGACCGAACGACAGGAAAACGGTTCCAGTGCCGAATACGATCGCGCCGCTCGGCGCGCGGTACAAAGTGAGATTGTGGGTCGCGGTCCCGTTGCCGGTGGTGTTTCCGTAGTCGAGCAGATAGGATTCCACCTCGATCGTGGTCGACGACAGGGAAATCAATCCGCCGGGCCGAAAGCCGTTGTCGGGTGCTTCGTCCCATTCGTAACCCAGCATTCCGATCGCCAGCGTGTTGGTCGTGCCGGCTTGCACTGCCGTGTCCCGCCAGAACCTGAGTTGGGCAAGGTCAGGCGGAACGGTGATGGCATCGCCCCGGTAAGAATCGACCTGGAAGATGGTGCCGGTCAGCGCATTTTCCGGGCGCCCTCCATCGGAGGGCGGACTGAAGCTCGGATCGCGCCAGGTCCCGGTCCATATCGGCGTGGGATCGATCTTGGCGCTGGCGTGGGTTTCCTTATAGCAAACAAGCGTACGGTTTGGCGTGCCGTTGCTGTCCGCCTCCCAGCGTGTCTTCCAGTAGACCTCGTTGCCGCTCATGAAGATGAGGTGGACACCGGCGTCACGCGCAGCCTCCACGCCGCTGCGCAGATCCCCCGACCAGTATTCGTCGTGCCCGACCGACATGAACACTTTGTAGTTCGTCAGCGGCACGTGGCCCGGTTCGGCATCGATGCTCGCGATGTAGGTGACGTCGAATCCATTTCGCTCCAGCCAACGGATCGCGGCATACTCGCCGCTGAACACAAAGTCCTGCGGGCCGGCAAAAGTCCCGATACCATCGCGGGTGCGAAAGGGACGGTTGTAGCTGACCTTGTAGGCGCGCCCGTCGGGGCTCGCCGTTGCGTTGCCCCCGTAAAGGTTGGCGCCCGATGGAGTTTCACCGGGTGGAGTTGTCCCGCCCCAGCCATTGTACGCATGCCAGGTTGTATCGGAGGTCTTGAAAACGATGTTCCGAGTGACGCCGTCATTGCGGACAACAAACACGATGTGACTTGCGCCGGGAGTCGAATCCTGACGGACCAGCTTCGCGATGTAGACGCCTGAGACGGCGGTCGAAGGTACGGTCCAGGTGGTGGTTACGCTCCAGTTGGCTGCATCGTACAGGCCAATCGAAGGATCGCCGCCGACCGCCGGCTGGATCGAGGCGGTTGTCTGGGGAATCGTTGCAACGAAACAGGCGCCCAGGGTATTATAATATCCGAGCCGATAGATATCGATCCGCCAATCCGTCGAGTCCGTATTGATCTTGAACCCGATCTCGTCCCCGCTGGCGACGCTGATGCTGGTGGCAAATCCCTCGATGTTGGCGGAAGCCGGTCCGTCGAGGTCCCATATTTCTTGAGCAGTACCCGTTTTTTGGTTTTCTACGACAATAGGATTCGGTGCCATCTTCTGTCGCCTTCATTTTTTAGGAAGGGGGGCAACTTTTGGGGAGGGGGACGCTCTTTGAGGACAGGCTACTCTGAAAGATTACTACCATAGGTTCAATCAAACATTTATGATATGGTTCACACCGCGAGAATTGGTTTGACCGGCAGGAAGGCGGATTGATCCAGTCAGACATGCGGGGAGGACAGTGCGATGATGCGAGCGCGACAGCCCAACTGGACCGAAGGCAAGACTTGGTTATACCGGGGTTATCAGGTGACCCATGCTCGCGATGGAAAAAGCATGGAGGTTCGCAAGGGACGCGGTCCGGTGTTACAAAAGTTTTCCAAGCCGGTCACATACAAGGACCTGACGGCCCTCATCGACAAGCTTCATGCCGCCGCCCGCTGACGTGACCGGCGCGCATAAGCTTGAGATCGAGATCGACAACGCGGCTCCCGTCTCCGCGCTTCTAACCGAGGCCCCGCAGGCGCAGGCCTGCTTTGTCTTCGCCCATGGCGCGGGTGCCGGCATGACGCATGCTTTCATGGAAGCGATTGCGCACGGCCTTGCTGAACGGGGCGTGACGACGCTGCGCTATCAATTCCCTTACATGGAGAAAGGCAGCCGGCGGCCCGACACGCCGGCGGTGGCGCAAGCGGCGGTGCGCGCCGCGGTGGCGGCAGCCGCGCGATGCTGTCCGGGGCTCGTGCTGATCGCGGGCGGCAAATCGTTCGGCGGCCGCATGACCTCGCAGGCGCAGGCCGCGGCGCCGCTGCCCGGCGTGCATGGCCTGGCGTTCTTCGGTTTTCCGTTGCATCCCGCCGGCAAACCATCGCGCGACCGCGCTGAGCACCTCGCTTCTATCCGGATTCCGATGCTGTTTCTGCAGGGCACCCGCGACAGCCTGGCGGAGATGAACTTGCTCGAACCGGTCGTGCAAGGCCTCGGGCCGTCGGCATCGCTGCATGTGGTCGAGGGCGCCGATCATTCCTTCCATGTGCCGGCGCGCTCGGGACGGAAATTCGACGAGGTGATGCGCGAGATCCTCGATGCGCTCGTGGCGTGGATCGCTGCGATCCGCGGTTAGGGCTTGATCGGCTGCACTGGTGATCACGCCGGAGGCTGATACAGTCCCTTGTCGCGCGCCTGACGGATCGCCAATCCCGCCAGCAGGTCGAGCATCGGCGTCGGCAAACCGGCGGCACGGGCAAAGGCGCCGGGCGCGCGGATCAGCGTGTCGATCTCCATGGCGCGGCCGAGTTCGTAGTCCTGCAGGATCGACGGCTTGTGCTCGGGCGCCGGACCGCTGCGGGTCACGCGTTTGACCTCGGGGTAGCAGCTTCGCGCGATGCTGTCGGCTTCGTCGAGCAGGCGCGGCACCACCTCGCGCAAGTCAGGATCTTCCCGCACCGCGCGCGCGGTCTGCCCGGTCACGAGACAGAGCACCGACATCGACATGTTGGTGAGAAGCTTGGACCAGATCGTTTGCCTGATCTGCGCGACCTCGGGCGATTCGATCGAGGCCTCCTCGAGGATGGCGCGCAATTGGGTGATCCGCTCGCTCGCGCGGTCATCGCATTCGCCGACCAGCAATCTATTGCGGTCGAGCGACAGGTTTTCGACCATGCCGGGCGCGACCACTTCGTTCGACGAGAAGATCACGCCGCCGATGATCCGCCGCATCGGAATCGCGGCGCGCAGCCGGCCGCCAGGATCGAGGAAGGCGAGGTCGGGCGGCGGCGGATGATCCGCGGGCAGGCCGAGATCGTACCACCAGGGAATGCCATTCTGCGCCAACACGATCGCGGCATCATCGCCAAGCAGCGGCGGCAGCCCGGCGGCGAGGCTGTTCAAGCCGGTCGCCTTCAAGGTGCTGATCACAAGGTCCTGCGGACCGAGCGCGGCCGGGTCGTCGGACGCCTTCACCTTTGCCGTAAACTCGGCCTCGCCGGCGCGAAGCGTCAGGCCCTTGGCTTTGACCGCCTCAAGGTGCGGTCCGCGCATCACGCAGGACACCTCATGGCCGGCGCGCGCAAGCCGCACCGCGAGATGGCCGCCGACGGCGCCGGCGCCGAAAATACAAATCCGCATCGAATAAATATCCCCGTTTCAAGGCCTGACGAACTCGCAACCAGTTTCCACGGGGCGGCCCCGTCGTGCAACCGTTCCTGCGAGCTGCAACGCTGATGCGAGGGAAAGGGATGGATCAATGCCGGCCGGCTCGGCATAGTGTCGGCACATAATCGCAAATGCCCAGGGAGTGTTGTTCATGTCCGCCAATCCAGTGTTGTGGAGCCTTGATCCGCGCGGCGTCGCCACGGTCACGCTCAATCGGCCGGAGGTGAACAACGCCTATGATGCCGGTCTCATTGGCGGCGTGCTCGCGGCGATGGATGAACTCAGCAGGAAACCGCAGCTTCGCGTCGTCGTGCTCAAGGGCAACGGCAAGCATTTCCAGGCCGGCGCCGACCTGAAATGGATCAATGCAGTGCGGCCGGGCTCGGATGCAGACAACGAGGCGGTCTCGCGGGCCACCTTCGAAGCCGTGCAGCGGCTCAACACGCTGCCGATTCCGACAGTGGCGCTGGTGCAGGGCGGCTGCTTCGGCGGCGGCACCGGGATCATTTCCGCCTGTGATGTGGTGATCGCGGCCGATAACGCGATGTTCTCGATCACGGAAGTGCGCTGGGGGCTGACGGCCGCGATCATCATCCCACAACTCTGCGATGCCATCGGCGTCCGCCAGGTCCGCCGCTATGCGCTGACCGGCGAGCGTTTCGGCGCGCCGGACGCCCGCCGCATCGGCCTCGTGCACGAGGTGGTGCCGCTGGCGGAACTGGATTCCGCAGGCGACAAGGTCGTGGAGCGATTGCTGGCCAACGGGCCGGACGCGCTGGCCGAGACCAAGCAGCTGGCGATGGAAAGCTCGTTCGGCGGCATGAGCGTCGATCACGAGAGGTACGCACGGCTGGTCAGGGTGCATTCCGCCAAGCGCCGCACCGAGGAGGCCTCGGAAGGTCTGGCGTCGTTTGCGGAGAAGCGCGCGGCGAAGTGGGGAGCGTAGCGCTCGCGCCGGTCCCACGCGGGCGGCTCATAGGAGATATAACTGAATTTGCGCTGTAACCCCTGTACAAACCTTGCACACCATCTGGGAAACTCAATTTGCCTCCCAAGACCATCGAAGAGCCCGCGCGCCATGTGCCGCTGTACGGCGAATATGAAGTCGCCGTGCTGGGCGGCGGGCCCGCCGGGATCGCGGCCGCGGTGGCTGCGGCGCGCGCGGGTCGGCGAACACTTTTGATTGAACGCTACGGCTTCCTCGGCGGCATGGGCACCGCGGCGGGAGTGACGAATTTCTGCGGGCTTCACGCCAATGTTCATGGCGAGATGCATCGCGTCGTGCAGGGCGTCGCGTCCGAACTATTGGCGCGGATCGATCGGCTCGGCGGGCTCAATGCGCCGCATCTGGTGTTGGGGAAAATCCTCGCCCAAGCCTACGACACGCCGGCCTACAAGATCCCCGCCGATGACCTGCTGGCGAGCCACAACGTCAATATTCATTTTTCACGCGCTTGGCGCCGGCGCGGTGATGCAGGATGAAAGGCGCATCAACGCGCTGATGGTCGAGACCAAGGCGGGCCGCCGCGCGGTTCGCGCCGAAATCTTCATCGACTGTTCCGGCGACGGTGATCTCGCGGCCTGGGCCGGGGCGCACTTTGAGGTTGGCGACAATGCCGGCAGCATGCTTTATCCCTCGATGATGTTCCGGCTCAACGGCATCGATCCGGATCAGGCCGGCGAGGCTTGGCGTACCATTCCGGAATTGATGGCGCAGGCGGAAACCGCCGGCAGTCATCATTTCCGGCGCAAGGGCGCGATCGTCCGGCCGCAACGCTCAAAGATCGAATGGCGAGTCAATTTCACGCAAGTTTCGCGCGAGGACGGCACCGCGATCAACGGGCTCGAACCCGACGATCTCACCCGCGGCGAGATCGACGGCCGTCGCCAGGCGGTCGAGGCATTCAATTTTCTGCGAACGGTGCCCGGCTTCGAAAGCTCTTACATCGTCGATCTGCCGCCGCAACTCGGCATCCGCGAGACGCGCCGCGTGGTCGGGGGCTATATGTTGAGTGGCGCGGACGTGATCGGCTGCGCCTCTTTCGGCGATACGATCGGCGTCAACAGCTGGCCGATGGAATCCCATGTCGCGGGCGATGTTGTCTTTACATTTCAGTCGATTCCGCAATCGCGAGGCTTCAACGAGCTGCCGTATCGCATGCTGACGCCCGAAGGCCTCGACAACCTGCTGGTGGCCGGGCGCTGTGCCTCGATGACCCATGATGGTCAATCGGCTGCGCGCGTGTCCGGTGCCTGCTTTGCGATGGGCGAGGCGGCCGGAACCGCGGCGGCGCTGGCGCTCGATGGCAACGCCGTGCCGCGCGACATTGCCGTGGAGCGTCTGCAGCACCAATTGAGACATCAGGGTGCCTTTATCGGGCTGGATCAGGCGATCCCCCAAGGTCTCTAAAGAGGCCTCTAAAGTCAGACACGGAGAGAATTGATGTTGCAGGGTTATCGCGCCGGCAAGGCGTGGATGGGATCACGACGGCTTGTACTTGCGTGCCTGCTGATCATGTCTGTGCTTGCTCTCGGCGGAAACGCGCGTGCCGATGAATTGCTGAAGGCGAAAATCGGCGTGCTGCGGCTGTCGTCGTCGGCGCCGGTATTCATCGCGATGGACAAGGGCTATTTCCGCGACGCGGGCCTTGATGTCGAACTGAAATATTTCGATGCCGCACAGCCGATCGCGGTCGCCACCGCGTCGGGCGATGTCGATTTCGGCGTCACTGCGTTCACGGCGGGGCTTTACAATCTGGCCGGCAAGGGCACGCTGAAGGTGATCGGCGGCATGAGCCGCGAGAAAGCGGGCTATCCGCTGATCGGCTATTTCGCCAGCAACAGTGCCTACGCCGCCGGTCTCAAGACGCCGAAGGATCTTGCCGGCAAGCGCATTGCCATGACCCAGGTCGGTTCGAGCTTTCACTATTCGCTCGGGCTGCTCGCGGATAAATATCACTTCAAGCTCAGCGACGTAAAACTGCTGCCGCTGCAATCGCTGTCAAACGCCGCCGCCGCGCTGCAAGGCGAGACCGTCGACGCCGCGCTGCTGCCGGTGTCGGCCGCGCGCAAGCTGATGGACGCCAACGGCGCGAAACTGCTGGGCTGGGTCAGCGACGAGACGCCATGGCAAGTCGGCGCGGTCTTTGCGTCGCCAAAAGCGCTGGCCGACAAGGCGCTGGTAACGAAGCTGCTCGGCGCGCTGGAACGCGCCGACCGCGAATATCACGACGTGATTCTGGCGGAAGTCAAAGACGGCAAGGCGCCGATCGACGACAAGACCAGGCCGCTGTTGGAGATCATCGCGAAATACACCAATCTGCCGGTCGAGCAGGTGGTCGGCAATTGCGCCTATATCGATCCCGACGGCAAACTCGACGTCAAGGACGTCGCCAACCAGATCAACTGGCTGCGCGAGCAGGGGTTCGTCGACAAGGGCTTCGGAGTCGATGCCATTATTGCCAAGGACTATGTGAAGCCGGATTGATATGAATGAGCCTCGTCCTGAGGAGGCCGCCATGCGGCCGTTTCGAAGGACGGCGACGGGCAGTGCGCGTGGCCATCCTTCGCGACGCGGCCGAAAGGCCGCTCCTCGGGATGAGGGCTAGAGTCAGTGTGGAGTGACGCTTGAAAGCCAGGATGTGATGGACCTGATCGCCGACCATATCAGCCACCGCTTCGGCACGCTCGAGGTGCTCGACGACGTGTCGTTCACGGTCGGCAACGGCGAAGTGGTCGCGATCGTCGGCCCCTCCGGCTGTGGCAAGAGCACGCTGTTGTCGATCCTCGGCGGCCTGCTGCAGCCGGGCGGGGGCGCGGCGGAATTGCGCGGCGCGCCGCCGCCGGGAAGTTTCAATCCGCTGACCTTCGTGTTTCAGGATTTTGCGCTGCTGCCGTGGTCGACGGTCGAAGCCAATGTCGAGTTTCCGCTACTGCATACCGGGCTCGCCGCAACCGAGCGCCGCGCGATTGTCGACGATGCGCTGCGCCGCACCTCGCTTTCGGATTTCCGCACCACCTACCCCAAGCAATTGTCGGGCGGCATGCGCCAGCGCGTCGGCATCGCCCGCGCATTGGCGGTGCGGCCGGCGATCCTGTTAATGGACGAGCCGCTGTCGGCACTGGATTCGCAAACCCGCGAACTGCTGATGGAAGATTTCATCCGGCTGCTCGCCGACGGTGCGATGGGCGCGGTTTATGTCACGCATAACCTCGAGGAAGCGGTTCGATTGGCTGACCGCATCGTGGTGCTGTCGCGGCGGCCCGGCCGGATTCGCGACGTCGTCACCATCCCGATGACGCGCGGCGAACGCGGCGATATCGGCGCGCGCGGCAAGTTACTGACCGTGCAGAACCAGTTATGGGCGCTGATCCGCGAAGGCGCGATCGATGCCGAGCGGGAGGTGCAGCGTGCTTGACCGCGCGGAAAAGCCCGACGGGCCCGCTCGGGACGACCTCAATACCGAAGCGCGGCCGGTCGCGTTTCGCGGCGGCGGGTTTGCGCCGACGGCGGGCCGCCATGCTGGCTGGATCGCGCTCGCGCTTGTGCTTGCGATCTGGCAGCTCGCCAGTAGCGCCGGGCTCGTCAATCCCCTGTTTCTGCCAGCGCCATCCGCGATCGCGGCCGCGATCTATCAGTTGGCGCTGAGTGGCGCGCTCTGGCACCATCTGTCCTATTCGATCATGCGGATCGGCGTGGGCTGGACGCTCGGGACCGTCACCGGCGTGATCGTCGGCTTTGCGGTCGGGCTCTCGAGCGTAGCGCGCGGCGTCGGCATCACCTTCATCTCGGCGCTGTTTCCGATTCCCAAAATCGCGCTGCTGCCGCTGCTGATCCTGTGGCTCGGGATCGGCGAAGAGCCGAAGATCGCCACCATCGCGCTCGGCGTATTCTTCTCCACCGCGATTTCGGTCTATAGCGGCGTCGATGCCGTGCCGCGCAATTTGATCCGGATGGCGCAGAGCTTCAACGTGCCGTTCCACGCCATCGTGCGCCGGGTGATCTGGCCGGGCGCGCTGCCGTCGATCCTCGCCGGTTTCCGCATCACCGCGTCGATTGCGCTGTTGTTGGTGGTGAGCGCCGAGATGATCGGCGCCGAATACGGCATCGGCGCCTTCGTGCTGCAGGCCGGCAATCTGATGCAGACCGATCAATTGCTGGCCGGCGTCGTCATCCTGTCGCTGTTCGGGCTGGCGGTGGGCAAGCTGATCAATTGGCTGGAAGCACGGCTATTGCATTGGCGGTAGCTACGCTCACCGTCATTCCGGGATGGTGCGTTAGCACCAGACCCGGAATCTCGAGATTCCGGGTTCGATGCTACGCATCGCCCCGGAATGACAGCTCACTCTCACGCGTTGCCGCGATCCTCGCGGAACAGGTCGAGCTTCTGCTGCACCGGGCGGTCGGAGAAGCTGAACAGCACCGAATCCGCGTCGGCCTCGTGGGTGACCCATTGCCAGCTCGGCACCACGAACAGGTCGCGCGGCCCCCATTCGAAGGTCTGCTCGCCGACCCGGGTGCGCCCGCGGCCTTCGATCGCGGCGAACACGGTGGCATCGGTGGCCCGATAGCGCGCGGTCTTGAATCCCTTCGGCAGCAATTGGATGAAGGTGCCGATGGTCGGCATCGCGAAGTCGCCGGTCTCGGGATTGGAGAATTTTAGCTTCAAGCCGTGGCAGGCGTCCCACTCATCGCGCGCCTTGGCCTGTTCCAGCGCCTCGCGCGTATGGCTGTAGGGGTAGTTGAAGATCGGCGAGGTCTTTGACATCCGTTTCTGATCGACCGGCAGCAGGTTGTGACCATAGCGCGCAAAGCTGTCGCCGGCGGGTTTGGTAATCTTCTGCTGGTCCTCGTTCGACGCTTCCGCGAACGAGGCATCGAAGAACTGCACCATCGGGATATCGAGCCCGTCGAGCCAGAACATCGGCTCCGAGGTCTGGTTGGAGTGGTCGTGCCAGGTCATCGATGGCGTGATCACGAAATCGCCGGGCTCCATCGCGGTGCGCTCGCCGTCGACGGCGGTGAACGCGCCCTTGCCCTCGAGCACGAAGCGCAACGCCGATTGGCTGTGACGGTGTGCCGGTGCGACGTCGCCGGGGATCACCATCTGCACGCCGGCAAACAGCGACGTGGTGATTTTCGATTGGCCGCGCAGCCCCGGGTTTTCCAGGATCAGCACCCGCCGTTCGGCCTCCTTGGCGGTGATCAGCTTGCCGGCTTCGGTCATGTAATCGCGGATCGCGTCAAAGCGCCACAGATGCGGCCGGCAGGCGCTCTTCGGCTCCGGCGTGATAAGGTCGCCCATCACGTTCCACAGTGCGGAGAGATTTTCGCCGTCGATCTTCCTGTAAAACGCCTCGCGTTCCGGCGTTTTCTGCACGGCTTCCATGGGAGCCTCCCAAATTCTTTGTTTGTTTCACGGCTTGATAGCGCTGGATTAATTGACAGCATACTTACGAATTAGATAGCGTCAATGCCGCCGAAAAAAACAAACCAAACGGCATAAGGGAGGAACCGATGAAGCTGCACGGCTATTTCCGCAGCAGCGCGTCCTACCGGGTCAGGATCGCGCTGAATTTAAAGGGCTTGGGCGCCGAGCACCTGCCGCATCACCTGCGCAAGGGCGAGCAATGCGCGCCGGCCTATCTCGCCCTCAATCCGCAAGGGCTGGTGCCGACGCTGGAAGACGGCAACGCGATTCTCACCCAATCGCTCGCGATCATCGAATGGCTGAACGAAACCCACCCCACGCCACCCCTGCTGCCCAGGGATCCGCTGCGCCGCGCCAAGGTCCGCGCCTTCGCGATGGCGCTCGCCTGCGATACCCATCCGGTGCAGAACCTCAAAGTGCTGGCGCGGCTGCGGCAGCTCGGCCTGCCCGAGCAGGAAGTGACGGACTGGGCGGCGTGGGCCAATCGCGAGGGCCTAGCCGCCTGCGAAACACTGATCGCGGGCGAGGCCGGCCCGTTCTGCTTTGGACCCGCGCCGACGATCGCCGATCTCTGCCTGGTGCCGCAGCTCGCCAATGCCCGGCGCTTCGGCGTCGACCTCACCCCCTATCCGCGGCTGCTGAAGGTGGAGAGTGCCGCGAAAAGCCTTAAAGCCTTCGTCGACGCCGCACCCGACAGGCAGCCCGATGCCGAATAAATCACTCCCCATCACGATGGACGCCGTCTACACCGCGCCGGGCTATCTGTTCCGCCGGATGCAGCAGATCGCGGTCGCGATTTTCATCGAGGAGTGCAAGGCCTACGATATGACGCCGGTGCAATATGCTTCGCTGGTCGCAATCCGTACCCATCCCGGCATCGATGCCACCCGGCTTTCCGCTGTGATTGCGTTCGATCGCTCGACGCTCGGCAGCGTGATCGAGCGGCTGGAGGTCAAGGGTCATATCGAGCGAAGGCCGGCAGCCGACGACAAGCGCGTCAAGCTGCTGTATTTGACCAAGTCCGGCGCGGCGCTGCTGCGCGATATCAGGCCGTCGGTGGAACAGGCGCAGGCGCGGATGCTGGAGCCGCTGCAGCCCGCGGACCGCGAGACGTTGCGGGCACTGTTGGCGCAACTGGTCGACCTCAACAATGAAGCATCGCGGGTGCCGCTGCGCGCCGAAGACGCGCTCGAGCATTTTAGGAAATCGGGCTGATGGGATCCGGCGTGAACGCGCGGCCGGTGCTGATTGCCGGTGGCGGCATCGGCGGCCTGGCGGCGGCGCTGGGCCTTGCGCAAAAGGGCATCCGCTCGGTGCTGCTCGAAAAGGCCGCGGCGCTCGGCGAAATCGGCGCCGGCATCCAGCTCGGACCCAACGCCTTCCATGCCTTTGACTATCTCGGCGTCGGCGAGGCGGCGCGCGGCATGGCGGTCTATATCGATCAACTGCGGCTGATGGATGCGCTGAGCGCCGAAGAGATCACCCATGTCGATCTGCGCGATGCCTTTCGCGTACGGTTCGGCAATCCCTATGCGGTGGTTCATCGCGGCGATTTGCACGGCGTATTCCTTAGGGCGTGCCAAGCCCACGACCTGATCGAACTGCGCGTCAACAGCGAAGTCTTAGGCTACGACCAGGACGGCTCGTCGGTGACGGCGCGGCTGGCCTCGGGCGAGCGCGTTACCGGGGCGCTGTTGATCGGCGCGGACGGGCTGTGGTCGAACATCCGCAAGCAGGTCATCGGTGACGGGCCGCCGCGTGTGTCCGGCCACACCACCTATCGCTCGGTGATTCCGACCGAGCAGATGCCGCAGGATATGCGCTGGAACGCGGCGACGCTATGGGCCGGGCCGAAATGCCATATCGTTCACTATCCGCTGTCGGGCTGGAAGGTGTTCAACCTGGTTGTGACCTGTCACAACGACGCGCCGGAGCCGGTCGCCGGCCAGCCGGTGTCGGATGACGAGGTGATGCAGGGCTTTGCGCATGTGCATGCACGCGCGCAAGCCATCATCCGCCACGGCAAGAACTGGCGGCTGTGGGTGCTGTGCGATCGCGATCCCGTCGAGTGCTGGATCGACGGCCGCGTCGCCCTGCTCGGCGATGCCGCGCATCCGATGCTGCAATATTTCGCGCAGGGTGCCTGCCAGGCGATGGAAGACGCGGTGTGCCTGTCGCATATGCTGGGCGCGAGTCCAGACGATCCGATGACCGCGCTGGAGCAATACCGGGCGCAGCGCTTCCCGCGCACCGCGCGAGTGCAGCTGCTGTCCCGCGCCATCGGCGAACACATCTACCATCCCTCGGGCGAACATGCCCGCCTCCGCAACGCCATCATGGGCGCGAAGACGTCGGCAGATTATTACGCCGATCTGGCGTGGCTCTATGGCGGCACGGGGCTGGACCACTAGCCGAAACGCTTCGTCGCCCCGGCGGTGCCGCTGGGACCCATAACCCCTGGCGTTTGTAACTGGATGCGAGGGACAGCGATCAGGCAAAAACTCGGGCGCGTTGGCGTTGCGAGAATGCGGACTTGTATCCGGTCGTCATCGTCCGGCTTGACCGGACGATCCAGTATTCCGAGGCGTCCGCGATGAAGTCGAGAACGCGCGGCGTACTGGATACCCCGCATGCGCGGGGTATGACGCTGTACCTGCTGTTTGAAAATTGAATCGGAAATGAGAAACTCCGTCATTCCGGGACGCGCCCCTTGGCGCGGGCCCGGAATCCATACGCCCGGTGTCAGTTTGAAATGCCGGGGTACAAATCAACCCATCCCGGATTCTGTTCTTCGATCAAACGAATTTTCCAGTCCCGCCGTCATTTCTTTAATTCCTTTTCGCGGGCGATTGCGGTTGCGGCGTCATCGTAGATTTCGAACCAAACCAGCTTGTCGACGCCGTAGCGCGACGTGAAGCCGTCGGCAGCCTTGCTCCGTCATTGGTCACGCCGAGATACAGCGTGCCGTGCTTTTTGCTCGCAAGGAGATAGACGTAGTAAGGCATAGCTAACGCAGGGGTTATGGATTCTCTGATGTGCACTTGCACATCAAAGCTCGCGCAAGCGCGCGCCCCGGAATGACGAATCATAGCTTGCAAGACATCGCCTGTAATGACGGGGTTACAGAACATGCCTTCCTGTAACTGGCCCGCATCATACGCAGCGGCGCACCCGAACGCCGTTGACCCATACCCAGCGGCAGGCAGCCACCGGAGCCCGGCGCACGACCACGCCGCCGCGATAGCCGGCGCAGCCGGCGCGATAGACGCCGCGGGCGTACACCACGGCATTGGCGTCGGTCGATTCGAAGGTCATGGTCGCGCCAAAGGCGAGGACCGCGGCTGCAAGAAGCAGAAACGAGCGCTCCCGGTTTGCTTTGATCGATCGCTGAGTCTGAATGTTCTACGGATTACGTCACGTCGCACGACGGTTGACGGTTTATCGCGCGGCAAACGAAGCCAAGACGTCCTTGCAGGCGGGCGACAGCGATGCGGCCTGCGAGGCCAGGCATTGCACGATGCGGCCGCCGCCGGGTGCTATCCCTCCGCACAGCGTACGGACATCGCCGCCGCATGCCGATCGCAGCACGAACAGCTCCTCGCGTGGCCGCATCGGCCGCAGCGCCATCGTCGCAGGCGCTGTGGCGGGCGCGGCTGCCGGACTGGCGGTGGCTGTAGCCGCGCCGCTGCCCGCTGCCGGCGCGGCACCGCCGCCGCCTGCCGCGTTGACGGCCTGCTGGCAGCCCGCCGACAGCTTCGACTTGTTGGTCTCGAGACAGTTGAGCGCCGCGGCGCCGCCGGTCGGCACGCCGGCGCAGGTTTTCTGATAATCGGCGCGGCAGGCGCTGCGGATCGCGGCGACCTGCGCGCTGCCAGGCTTTTTAGCCGGAGCGCCGGCGGCGGCCTTCGCTGCGGGTTGAGCCGCGGGTTCGGCGGCCGGGGCGGCGGTAGCGGCCGCCGGCGCGGATTCAGGTTTGGACTCCGATTTGGAGTCGGGCTTGGAGTCGGGTTTCGCTTCCGCCTTGGGTTCGGCCGGCGCTTCGACCGCGCGCACCGCGGTCTGGCAGCCTGGCGCCAGACTCGACATGTTCTTTTGCAGGCATTGCAGCGACGCCATGCCGCCCGGCGGGATGCTGCCGCAATGCGCTTCGTAGTCAGCGCGGCACGCGGACCTGATGGCCGCGCGTTGCGCATCGGTCGGCGCCTGCGAAAATGCCGGTGCTGTTGCTGCGAGCGTGATCGGTATCACCAATGCCCAAAGCGTCGCCGCGCGTCTCGACGTGTTGATCATCTGAACAATCCCTATTTTGTTGTCGCCGGATCAGCCGCTTCAACCGAACTAAATCTTAGAAAAAACCTGATGGAAAAATTCTCGCAACCCTATCATTTTCGTTTTTCGAGTTCCCGCAAGCAGATTGTTGCCTGCAGGAACGCGCGCACGATATGCTTAGCCGACGCGTGACGTCACACCCGGATCATCCGCTTGCCGCGGTTCTCCCCCGCCAGCAAACCGATCAGCGCATTCGGCGTATTCTCAAGGCCATCGATGACATCCTCTTGTACCCTGAGTTTGCCCGAGGTGACCCAGGATTGCAGGTCGGACAACGCCGCGTCGCGCTGCTGCATGTAATCCATCACGATGAAGCCCTGCATGATGAGACGCTTCACCACGATCAATCCGGGCACGCCGCGCGGACCCGAGGCCGATGGCGCGCCGTCATATTGCGAGATCGCACCGCAGCAGGCGATGCGGCCGCGGTTGTTCATCTGCGCCAGGCAGGCTTCGAGAATGTCGCCGCCGACATTGTCGAAATAAACATCGATGCCGTTCGGGGCGGCGGCCTTCAGCGCCTTGAACACCGCGCCGTCCTTGTAATCGACGGCGGCGTCAAACCCGAGTTCGGAGGTCAGCCAATGACATTTATCCTTGCCGCCGGCGATGCCGACCACGCGGCATCCTTTGATCTTGGCGATCTGGCCGACGATCGACCCGACCGAGCCGGCCGCCGCCGAAACCACCACGGTTTCGCCGGCCTTCGGCTTGCCGACGTCGAGCAGGCCGAAATAGGCGGTGAGGCCGGCGATACCGTAGACGCTCAGCAGATGCGTCAGCGGCTCGACTGCCGGCATTTTGGCCAGCTGCTTGGCAGGGACGGTGGCGTATTCCTGCCAGCCGGTGTCGCCGAACACGAGGTCGCCGGGGGCGAGGTGTGGGGATTTCGACGACATCACTTCGGCGATGCCGCCGCCCGCCATCACGGTGTTGGCCTCGACCGCGGCGCGGTAGGTGGCGCCGTGCATCCAGGCCCGGTTGGCGGCGTCGAGCGAAATATAGCGCACCCGCAGCAACGCCTCGCCGTCCTTGGGTTCCGGCATCGCACTCTCGATCATCTTGAAATGTTCAGGCGCGAGTTTGCCGGTCGGCTTTTCGACCAGCAGGATCTGACGATTGACCGTGTTGCTCATCGCGTTCGCTCCCGAGGTGTTGTTGTTTGATGCAGTTGGTGCACTCAAGATGCTCGAACTGCACACATTGTGCGCTGTGCGTAACGCTAGTCCGCCGAAGCGCATTGCACAACGGGAACGTTTGCCGGTCAGTGGCGCTTTTATGAAGCTTGTTGCGCCCGATCTAAAATCTGCCAAACTCGCGACCGCTGGAAACTTACGGGGGGTAAGTCAATGTCCAACAGGTTTACACAGTACATCCTGATTGCGATGGCGCTTGGCATTGCGATGGGGGCGCTGATCTTCAACTACCTTCCGGACAGCCGGGCGGATATCGCCGCCGACGTAAACCTGATCGCGATGCTGTTCCTGCGTCTGATTAAGATGATTATCGCACCGCTGGTGTTCGCGACGCTGGTCGGCGGCATCGCCCATATGGGCAGCGGCGCACGACTTGGACGCATTTTCGCAAAGACCATGGGCTGGTTTGTCAGCGCATCGTTCGTGTCGTTGCTGCTCGGCCTCGTGATGGTCAATCTGCTGCAGCCGGGTGCTAATTTCCCGGGTACGTTGCCGGACAAGGCGCAATCGACGGGCCTGCCGGTATCGGCGTTCTCGATCGAGAAGTTCCTGACCCATCTGATTCCGACATCGATTGCGGACGCGATGGCGCAGAACGAAATCCTGCAGATCGTGGTGTTCGCGGTGTTCTTCTCGGTCGCCCTCGGCGCTGCACCGGAGCGATCCAAGCCGATCCTCTCGCTGATCGATGACCTCGGCCATATCATGCTGAAGGTGACGGGTTATGTGATGTTGTTCGCGCCGATTGCGGTGTGGGCGGCGATCACGGCGACGGTGGCGAAGAACGGTCTCCTGGTGCTGTGGAAGCTGGTCGTCTTCATGGGCGGCTTCTATCTGTCGCTGCTGTTGTTGTGGGCCGTCCTCATCATCGTAGGCTTCATCGTGATCGGGCCACGTTACAGCCATCTGCTGCGGCTGATCCGTGAACCGCTGATGATCGCGTTCTCGACGGCAAGCTCGGAAGCGGCCTATCCGAAGACGCTTGAGGGCCTCAACCGCTTCGGGGCCTCGTCGCGGATCTCGAGCTTCGTGTTGCCGCTCGGCTATTCGTTCAACCTCGACGGCACGATGATGTACTGCACCTTCGCCAGTATCTTCATCGCGCAAACCTATCACATCGAAATGTCGCTCGGCACGCAGCTGGCGATGCTGGCGACCTTGATGGTGACCTCAAAGGGCGTCGCCGGCGTTCCGCGCGCGTCGCTGGTGGTGATCGCCTCGACCTTGAGCCAGTTCAACATCCCGGAAGCCGGCTTGCTGATGATCATGGGTATCGACACGTTCCTCGACATGGGACGCAGCGCCACCAATGTGATCGGCAACTCGCTCGCCACCGCCGTCGTGGCGAAGTGGGAAGGGGAGCTTGCGCCCGAGCATGCGCTCGGCCCCGACGACATCGTGCCGCCGGACATGATCCCCGGCGAGGTCCCCGCGATGGCCGGCCATTGACGGGAGCGCTGCATGCGCCAATTCTTGGGCAAGCAAGCCTTGGATAAGCAAGTCTTGGATAAGCAAGTCTTGGACAAGCAAGTCTTGTACAGATTACCCTTCGCCGGCGGCCTGCTGCTGGCAGTGTGGTTGCTGACACATGTTGCTGTCGCCCAGACCGCCCGCAGTGAAGGGCTGAGCCCGACGCTTGCCAACATCAAGAACACGCACGCCGTGCGGCTTGGCTACCGCGAGAGTTCGCCGCCGTTCTCGTTTCTTGATCCGTCGAACCGGCCGATCGGCTACAGCCTCGAGCTTTGCGAAGCGATCGTCGAGGAGATCGGCGTCGAAGTCGACGACCCCAACCTGAAGATCGATTACGTCAAGGTCACCTCGGATGACCGCATTCCGGCGGTGGTGCAGAACAAGATCGACCTCGAATGCGGGTCGACCACCGCCAACGCCGAGCGCGCCAAACAGGTGGCGTTCTCGCCGCTGATGTTCGTAGCCGGCACCAAATTGATGGTGCCGAAGTCATCAATGATCTCGGCGCCGAAGGACCTTCAGGGCAAGACCGTTGTGGTCACCAAGGGCACGACAAACGAGCAGGCCATGCATGCGCTCGACAAGAAATTCGCGCTTGCACTGAACATCGTGGTGTCGCCGGATCACGAGCAGTCCTATCAGACGCTGGTGGACGGCAAGGCAGATGCGTTCGCGACCGATGATATCCTGCTCTACGGCCTGATCGCGCGGCACAAGTCGCAGGACAAATTCCGCGTCACCGGCGATTACCTGTCCTATGATCCCTATGGCATCATGTTTCGCAAGGGCGAGCCGCAGCTTGCGGCCGTGGTGGAGCGGGCGTTCCGCAAGCTCGGTACCAGCCACGACCTGATCCCGCTCTACAACAAATGGTTCGTGTCGCGGCTACCGACCGGCGAGAAGCTGAACGTCGCGATCTCGCCGCAACTCGAGGAGGCCTTCAAGGTGCTCGACGACAGCGGAGGCGCGAATTAGCGCTGAACCCGGGCGGATTTACCGCCGGTTAACCACAAACTGGCTACTGAATGGCGGTAAATCTGCACTCTGCTGTTCGAGGATGACGTCATGGTCGCCGCTGTCAATAGTAGCCCAAGTGTGTTGGCTCCGCCGTCGTCGAAGCAGCCGTCGCAATCCAAATCGTCAGACCCCGTCGCGGCCTTTCAACAATCCCTCGATCAATATTTGCAGAACACCACCAGCGGTGCGGGTGGCGCCATCGGCGCCAGTGCCTCACAGACGCTCAGCAGCGATCTGATGTCGTCATTGCTGCAAATGCAGCAGTAACGGCTGGTCTGCTTTCGCGCAGGTAGCCAACACGGCGAGCGCCGCCCGTTCGGGCGGCTTCCTTGTTTGGCGATCAGCCTTGTCGCCGTCCGCTGCGCTGTGGCTGTGGCTGTGATCGGCCGGAAAGCGCTATTCCATCACTTGATGTTGAGAGCGGACTTGGTCGCGTTGAGGGCGTTGTTGAACGCCGTCTTGGTTTGCCCCGCAAACGAGTTGGCCTCGTAGGTCGGTCCGCGCGTGAAGCCCGTTTTGGCTTTGACGCCGATTGTGGTTTCGACGTTGTTCAGGGCGCGCGTGAAGCCGTTGTTGACGTCGCTGGCCACCTTGTTGAATTGTGCGGTCTGCTTGTCGAAAAAAGTCCGGGCGGACGAGGTGATGGATGATAGGTCGGTCATGCGCGGCTCCCTGCGCGCAGACCATCGGGCCGGTATGGTTAATGAGCCGTTAATGGCCGGCTCGGACGCGGAAAGCCTGTTAGAAAAAATTCAGGTCCTGCGCGCGGCCGCCGTTGGCGATGGTCGCGTATTCGACCGCCAGGAATAACCCGCCGGCGACATATATTCTTTCACCGCGCGCCAGCGCCAGCGTTCGGCTGACCTCGACCGCCTCCGCGACCGTGGCGGCGACGTGGACTGTGGCTTTCGGATTGGCCGTACGCACCGCGGCGGCGATGAGTGCGGCATCGGCGCCCTTGTGATGCGCCGCCGTGCAAACCACCGTGTCGAACGACGGTGCCAGTGCGCCCACGATCTCTTCGGCCTTTTTGTCAAAGGAAGCGCCGGTCACCAGGATCCAGCCCCCGCCGCCATGCATGGCCTGCAGGCTCGCGAGCGCTTGCCGGATGGCGTCGGGTGTATGGCCGACATCGACGACGGTGAGCGGCTCGGTCTGGATGACATCGAGGCGGCCGGGCCAGCGTGTCTCGCGCAGCGCCGATCGCACCGCGGTCTCGACGGCGGCCGGCGTTGCCTGCGGGCGCGCCTCGCGCAGCCAGAGCACGAACAGCGCGACCGCGATGGCGGCGTTGTTGAATTGAAACGCGCCCGTCAGGCCCGTTTCCAGCGAGCGAAATTGGTAGCCTTCGAAGTCAAGATTGAATTGCTGCCCCGACGCCGAGACCTGTTCGCCAGACAGCGCGATCTGGTCGCGGACAAATTGTGAGGCGACCCGGCGGGAGCGATTATATTCGAGCAGATGCGGCCGCAGGCTCCGGCAATTCTCGCCATAGACAATGGTGCCTTCGGCTGCGCAGGCGTCGCTTTTGTCGGAGGCGATTAATTCCAGGGAATTGCCGAGCAGCGCGACATGCTCGTAGTCGACCGAGGTCACGGCCGTGACGCGCGCGCCGACCAGGCGTACCGGATCGTAGCGGCCGCCGATGCCGGCCTCGAACACGGCGAAATCGCATTCGTGCTCCCGGAAATACAGGCAGGCCAGCGCGAACAGAGCTTCAAAGGCCCCGAATTGTCCGGTCCGCCGTACTGAAAGCCCTGAGATGGCGGCGCTGACCCGGGCGGCCAGCCGCGCGAGATCGTCGTCGCCAATCGGCGTGCCGTCGACCTGAAACCGCTCGTTGAAACGATAGAGATGCGGCGAGGTGAACAGGCCGGTCCGCAGGCCATGGGCGCGCCCGATTCCGGCGCAAAAGGCTGCGGTGCTGCCTTTGCCGTTGGATCCGGTCACGACGACCGCGATGCGCGCCAGCCACGCCCGGTCGATCGCGAGGACGTCGAGCAATTGTGCCATCCGCGCCAGGCAAATGCCGTCGCCATATTTCGGCAGATCAAACGGCAGATCACGCACCTGTCGCTCCCGCATTCACCGCGTCGCCCGGCGGCGTCAGCAGACCCAGCGTCGAAAATGTGTGATGCCATAGTTTCAGGATCAGGTCGGGCCGCTCGCACTCCTCCAGCACCCGGATCGCGGGGTTTGAATTCACCTCGATCACCGCGGTGGCGTTTGAGGCGCCTGCGATGTTCGTGAACACGTCGACCGCGGCGACGCGAAGGTTGAGCGCGCGGGCAGCCTTGCGCGCTTCGGCGACGACGGCCTCGGAATCCGGGGCCTCAAGGGTCATCGTTCCCCCGGCGCTCAGGTTCATCCGGCCGGGGATAGTCCAGCGCTCGCCGTCGGGCAGCACGCGATCGAGTGAACTGTCGCGATCGGCGCCGAGGAAAGCCGGCGAAAGGCCGCGGGCCTGCAGGGCCGCGTTATGAGCGATCAGCAGGTCGCGGATCGACCGCGCGCCGTCACCCAGCACGAAGGGCGGATGTTTGCGGGCTGCGTACAGCACTTCGTCGTCGAGCAAGAAGATCCGGTACTCGAGCCCGGAAACGATCGGTTGGATCAGGATCGAATCGTAATATCGCGCGATGTCACCGATGTATCGAACCAGTGAGGCTTCGTCATAGAGCGGTTGCGCAAAATCGCCGCGCGATCCCACCAAGGGTTTGACGAACGCGGCTGCGCCCAGCGCTGTGAAATACGCCAACGCATCGTCGATTTCGTGGCCGGCGGGGCGGTAAGCTCGATACCGGTCATGCAGGAAAAAATACTCGCCGCCCAGCGTCGGCACGCCGGCGCGTTCGAGAATAAGGTTGGTGAAGTATTTGTCGGACGCCAGCGTGGAAGCGGTGGCGTTGTTTTGCGGATACCATGAACATCGACCGGCGCCGAAATAGATGCGTCGGCCCGGCGAGGCGACGCTGACGACAAGTCCCGTCCCGCCGTCGACATCCTCGAACGCCAGTCCAAATTCGGCGCAGGCAAACGCGGCATGGATCGATTGGTCGGGATAAGAGCCCGGCTTTCCCGATCGAAGTTTTTCCAGGCGATGCATGCGATATCCGGTGGGCCTCTATGTTCGAACGGATGGCTTAATCGTTAATGGAAGCTCGGCAATTTCTGAAATTAACTGCCCGAGGGGTGCCAATATCGGCAAGTTAATTGCGCGTGACCCGCCATTATTGAGGCTTGCGGCAAGCCTCGCTGTAAAATAAACCAACCGCTATTTTTTAGCCTCGGTTGCACTGCAACGTAGGTTGACTATCTGTGCCATCGGCGTAGGTCACAACGCCAAATCCCCAATCGTTTCAGGGTTTTTCGCCTGATCGAAGGCCGCGCGATACGATTGTTCTATCATCTAGCCACCGGAAAAACCAAAAACCATGAGCGCGTTCCATAGAGAGAAAGTTCTTTCTGTCCGGCACTGGACCGATACGCTTTTCAGCTTCACCGCCACCCGCAATTCCGGCTTTCGATTCCTCAACGGGCAGTTTGCCATGATCGGCCTTGAGGTCGATGGCCGCCCGCTGCTGCGCGCCTACAGCATGGCGAGCGCCAATCACGAAGAATCGCTCGAATTCTTCAGCATCAAAGTGGCGGATGGGCCGCTGACTTCACGGCTGCAGCAGATCAAGGAAGGCGACACCATCCTGGTCGGGCGCAAGGCCACCGGTACGCTGATTACCGACAATCTGATCCCGGGCAAGCGCCTGCTGTTGCTGTCGACCGGCACGGGACTGGCGCCGTTCGCCAGCCTGATCAAGGACCCCGAGGTGTATGACCGGTTTGAGAGCATCGTGCTGGTTCACGGCTGCCGGCAGGTCTCCGAATTGGCCTATGGCGAGCAACTGGTGGGGCGGTTGCGCGACGACGAATTGTTCGGGCCGCTGCTCAGCGAGAAGCTTGTTTACTATCCGACCGTCACCCGCGAGCCGTTCCGCAACCGCGGCCGTATCACCGATCTGATCACGTCAGAACAACTGTTCGGAGATATCGGCCAGCCCCCGCTCGATATCGAAACCGACCGGATCATGATGTGCGGTAGCCCGGGAATGCTGGAGGAACTGCGCCAGATGTTCGAATCGCGCGGCTTCCTCGAGGGCAGCCACAATGAGCCGGGCCATTTCGTGATCGAAAAGGCGTTCGTCGAACGCTGACGCTCGACTTCTCCTGGCCGTCATGTCCGTGTTCGCGTCTGGGCATTCGTCCTGATCGGCAAGCGCTAAGCGCTTGCGCGGGGCAATACAATTCCTGTCCCACCTTTTGTTGATGCTGCGCTTCGCCTCCTGCCTGCTATAAGCTCGGCGAAACGTCGCGTGGCTTCGCACCAACGCGTCGATAAGGGGAGCGAACGGGGCTTTGTCCGTATCCAGGCATGGCGGGCCAGCGAAGACGGCGTTTGTCTTCGCGGGTGGAGGCAGTTTCGGTGCCATTCAGGTGGGCATGATGCATGCGCTCGCCGCCCACGACGTTTCGGCCGATATGGTGGTTGGCTCCAGCGTCGGCGCCCTGAACGGGGCTTACTATGCCGGCAACCCCACGCTGAAGGGCGTGCTGCACCTGGAAACCATTTGGCGCGGCCTGCGACGTCACGATGTCTTTCCGGTCACGTGGCGAACCTTGCTGGGGTTTTTCTGGCGCCGGGATTTCCTCATTCCGCATGACGGAATTGCGAGGCTGGTCGAGGACCATCTGCCTTATCGAAACCTGCAGGACGCCAAGCTTCCGGTTCACATCGTCACCACCGATATCGTCTCGGGCGACACCGTTGTGCTGTCGGAAGGCCCGGCCACGCAGGCGATCGTGGCGTCGACCGCGATCCCCGGCGCCTTCACGCCGATCCGATACCGGGATTTCTACCTGGCCGACGGCGCAATCGCGAGCAATACGCCGGTCAAGGTCGCGGTCGAGAAAGGCGCGCGGCGCCTGATCATTCTGCCGACAGGCTACGCCTGCTCGCCCCACACCCTGCCGGTCGGCGCGGTCGCCAATGCGTTGCATGCGCTGACCCTGCTGATCGCGCGGCAATTAATCAGCGATTTGGAAAATCTTCCCGCAGACATCGAATACTTCGTCGTGCCGCCCCTGTGTCCCCTGGTGGGGTCGCCCTACGATTTCACGCGAACGGCCGACCATATCCAGCGGGCGGTCGAGAGCACCGACGCCTGGCTGCGGCAAGGCGGCCTGCAAAAGGGCGGCATTCCCGCCGGAATGCGCCCGCACAGCCATTAGCCGGCCGTATGGCCTTGTTAGGGTGCACTGCAAAAAGGCGCGGTGGCTTCCAGGTTGTGCGGGCGGATTGCTTCCTCCGCCGGAGGTCGCCTCACTGCTCGTCACATCCGTGACGGGCGCGGCGGATAACGTGTACCGGTTAGCGCGCGTTTTGTATTAGGCTGCAGCCGAAAAGAATTAAGACGACAGGATTTGCCCGAGAAGTCCCATGGAAACATTGCTGCTTCCGTTCTCTCCCCGATTCATCGTGCTCACCATTTGTGGTGTCGTCACCGCCTTGCTGCTCGGCATTGGGATCTTCGATCACAAGGTCTTCAAGCTGGTGGTCTTAATTCCGATTATTGTTTTCGGCGCGCTCACCCTGCTCGGCATTCGCGATCTCCTGCAAAAAAGCCATGCGGTGCTCCGGAATTACCCGATCTCCGCACATATCCGCTTCCTGCTCGAGGAGATCAGGCCGGAGATGCGGCAGTACTTCTTCGAGAGCGAAAAGGACGGCATGCCGTTCAGCCGCGACACCCGCGCCGTCATCTATCAGCGCGCGAAGATGGCGCTCGACAAGCGGCCCTTCGGCACCCAGGAGGACGTCTATCGCGAGGGTTATGAATGGATGCATCATTCGGTGGCGCCGAAGCCGCGCGCCGACGAAAAATTTCGCATCACCATCGGCGGTCCGGATTGCAAGAAGCCGTATTCCGCATCAGTCTTCAATATCTCCGCCATGAGCTTCGGCGCGCTAAGCCCGAATGCCGTGCGCGCGCTCAATGCCGGCGCCAAAAAGGGCGGCTTCGCGCACGACACCGGCGAGGGCGGAGTCAGCCCCTATCATCGAGAGAATGGCGGCGACATCATCTGGGAGATCGGCTCCGGTTATTTCGGCTGCCGCAACCGCGACGGCTCGTTCAATCCGGAGGAATTCGCGCGCGTCGCCTCCGACGACCAGATCAAGATGGTCGAACTCAAGATCAGCCAGGGCGCCAAACCCGGACATGGCGGCGTGCTGCCGGCCGCCAAGGTCTCGGCAGAGATATCGAAGATCAGGGGCGTGTCCATGGGCGAGGATTGCATCTCGCCGGCGTATCACCGGGCCTTTTCGACCCCGCTGGAAATGATGGCCTTCATCGCCGAGATGCGGCGGCTGTCCGGCGGCAAGCCGGCCGGTTTCAAGCTCTGCATCGGTCACCCCTGGGAGTTTCTGGCGATCTGCAAGGCCATGCTGCAGACCGGAATCTACCCGGACTTCATCGTGGTCGACGGCAATGAAGGCGGCACCGGCGCAGCTCCGCTCGAATTCATGGACCATCTGGGCATGCCGATGCGCGATGGCGTCAGTTTCGTCCACAATGCGCTGGTCGGCATCAATGTGCGGGACCGCATCCGCATCGGCGCGGCCGGAAAGATCGCCACCGCGTTCGACATGGCCCGCGCCATGGCGCTCGGCGCCGACTGGTGCAATTCAGCGCGCGGCTTCATGTTTTCGCTGGGCTGTATCCAGTCGCTCAGCTGCCACACCGATCGATGCCCGACCGGCGTGACCACACAGGATCCCTCGCGCAATCGCGCGCTGGTGGTGCCGGACAAGATCGAGCGGGTCTACAACTATCATCACTCCACGCTGCATGCGCTGGCCGAATTGATCGCCGCCGCGGGGCTCGAACATCCGCAGCAGATCCGGGCGATCCATTTCTCGCAACGCACCTCCTCCACCACGGTGAAGTCGTTCGCGCAGCTCTATCCGACGCTTCGCCCGGGTGAATTGATCGACGGTACCAGCGACGTGCGCTTTCGTGACGCCTGGGCGATGGCGCGGGCGGAAAGCTTCTCGGCTGCGGGGTGAAAAGTTCTCGCTGGCGGGCAAAAGCCGCAGGCTGCCGCATGCGACGCTTCCCGCGCCATACATCTTTCACGTCGTCCCGGCGAACAACGCCGGCCCGTTGGCTCCGGTCACCTATGGATTGTCATTCCGGGGCGATGCGAAGCATCGAACTACGATGTGCAATTGCACATCGGAGAATCTCGAGATTCCCCGATGCGCAATTGCGCATCTGGGGTCTGCTCCTTCGGACCATCCCGGAATGACGGTGCTTACGTCCCGCCCGAACGGCCAGCTCGTAGGATGGATTGAGCCCTTCGCGAAACCCATCATCTCCGCAATTTTTTAATTGATACGTATCGCAAGTTTATCAACGGGCCGGGCCGAAGGCCGGACCCGTTGTCTCAACCCATCCGACGCCGGCCAGAAGCAGCATCTGGTTTCATTCAAAATTTAGCATGTGGCGCTTTATAGGTTGATTACATTGTACGTTGCAACCTTATGGAGCTCGACCGGAGAGGATCGCAAATGACCGTACCGAATGTGAGAACTCGATCTTCTGACAATCCAGTCGCGGCGCTGGCGGATCGTTGGCTGTTCTTGGGAGGCTATGGAAGTCGAGCGAAGTTTCACATGGCTGCGGCTTGGATCGCGCTTGCCGGCCTTGCCTCCGTCGATACGGTGTGGCTGTCGCTTTCGCGATTGAGTTTTGCGGCCAGCAATCGCGACAGTATCATCCGTCTGATTCTATTCATCGCCATCGCATTCGGATTCTGCGGAATAGCTTCGCATCGATTGGCTTGCGAAACGGACCGCGTCGGCGCGGCGCTGCGCGAGGCCGCGAAACGCGTTGAATTGTTTGCCATCGCGATGCTCGTTTTTGGATTGCTGGCGATTACTATAATCGTCTCTTGCTATCTGGGCACCGCTGCAGCACTCCCTCTCCAGGATGCCCGCCTTGCGCAGATCGACCAATGGCTGGGGTTCGATTGGGTCGGCTTCGTGAAAGCCATCAATACCAGCCAGCTGACCAGCTGGCTATTAGGGAAGGCATATCAAAGCACGCCCTATATGCTGACCGGGATCACGCTGTGGTTCTGCATCTCGGGACAGGGCGCGCGTCTGGCTGAATTTCTGGCGCTGTTGTGTATCACGCCCATCGGCCTCGTCATTGGCATGATGATTTTGCCTGCCGCCGGCGCCTATTCCTATTACCATCTCCCGTTCGCTGCTTATGAGAATTTCGGTGCAGGCGCCGGGATGTGGCACTATGAATTATTGACAGCGGTGCGAACCGGCCAAACCACGGTGATCGATTTCAATGTGGCAAACTCCAATTGCCTCATTACCTTTCCGTCGGGACACACGATCCTCGCGATCATCATGACTTATGCGCTACGAGGTTCGCGATGGACCCTGATCCCCGCCTTTATCGTCAATGGCGCGATGCTGGCGTCCACGATCCCCCAGGGTGGGCATCATTTGTTCGACTTGATCATTGGTAGCGCGATTGCGGTGTGCGCCATTTCGTTCGTCCGGCTTCCACTGAGTGTCGGGCGTCATGCGACCAGCGGCGATGCCGGGTTGGTCAACGCCTGAGCGAGGAGGGTCCGCGCGCATCTTTCACGTCGTCCCGGCGAACAACGCCGGCCCGTTGGCTCCGGTCACCTATGGATTGTCATTCCGGGGCGATACGAAGCATCGAACTACGATGTGCAATTGCACATCGGAGAATCTCGAGATTCCCCGATGCGCAATTGCGCATCTGAGGTCTGCTCGTTCGGACCATCTCGGAATGACGGTGCTTACGTCCAGCCCGAACGGCCAGCTCGTAGGATGGATTGAGCCCTTCGCGAAACCCATCATCTCCGCAATTTTTGAATTGATACGTATCGCGGAGTTTATCAACGGGCCGGCCGAAGGCCGGACCCGTTGACTCAACCCATCCGACGCCGGCCAGAAGTAGATAACTGCCACTTCTGAGACTGCTCTCTAGGCGGACGTGACGCGAGGCTATCAAAATCGACGCGAATGACCCGAAGCAGTCGTCAGCCCAATTGGCCAAAGCCGAAACCGCCGCGTGGCTCGTTCGGCTCGCCGTGTCAAAACGGCGAAACGCCACGCGCGATCCCCGCCAAGGCCGCAACGGCCAGCGCCCAAAGTGGATTGCGATTCGTGAAGACGATGTAGGCGGCGGTGGCCGCCGATATCGCCATTGTAAGCAGGTTGTGGTCGGCGGTTTTCGCCATGACGACGCCACTGCCCAGGATCAGGCCGGTCGTGACAGGCACAAGCGACTCCTTAAAGGCGCGTATCCAGCTATAGCCCTTTCCGACGATCCCGCCGATGAAGTAGGTCAGAAGACAATGTGGCGCGTTGATTGCAACCGTCGCGGCGAGCAGTCCGCCAAGCCCCGCGACCTGCCACCCAATCAGACTCACCACGAGGATGTTTGGTCCCGGTGCGGCCTGCGCAACCGCGAAGAGTGTCGCGAACTCTTCGTTGCTCATCCAGGCATATACGTCCACGACCTGCCGGTGCAACTCGGGGATGATCGAATTCGCGCCGCCGAACATAAGAACCGACATCGGCGCGAATGCACCGAAGATTGCCAGAATTACCCCCTTCGTCATCGGCGCTTCCATAAATTGAAGGCGAGGCTAAGCGGGATGAGAGCGCCGACGGTCGGCAGCAACGGAAGGTTCAAGACACCCGAAGCCACGAAGGCCGCTCCGCCGAGCGCGATAGCAGTCGGTGTGAGGCGCAACTTGATGGCCATCTTGATCGCCGTGCCGATGACGAGACCGGCGGCAGCGGCGGCGCAGGCTGCCAGCGCGTGGTGGATCTCCGGAATTTCTGCGTAGCGTCCGTATAAAGATGCCAGCACGACGATGACGAGGACCGGCATAAGCAGCAGCGCCGTGACCGCGATCGCTGCGCCCATTGCACCGTGAAAGCGTTGCCCTATCAGGATCGCGGCGTTGACCGTGTTGGAGCCCGGTAGTACCTGGCCGATGCCAACAAATTCGGCGTATTGGCTCTCGGAGAGCCAATTCCGCCGTTCGACGATGATGTGACGCGCCCAAGGCGCGATGCCTCCGAAGCCCAGCAGACCGAGGCTGAGGAAGCCAGAGAAGAGTTCAAACAGACCGGGCGCCGGACGCGTCCCACCGTCTTGCGAGCTGGGCAAAATCGATCTCCTTGAAAGCGTGCCACCACCGGGTATAGAACGGGGACAGGTGGCCCGCTTTCGTGCGTGGGCCAAATTAGTCACCGAGTGGGCCAATGGCCAGAAACATGCGCGCGGCCTCGCTCGAAGCGCGGCCGGAGCCGATCGTTGCTGTCGGTAACAGCTACCCGGCGGGCCACAGGCATCCGCTCCATCGGCATCGGCGAAATCAGGTCCTGTACGCATCGACGGGGGTCATGGTCGTCGGGACCACGCAAGGCACTTGGGTGGTGCCGCCGGAACGTGCCATCTGGATTCCGGGCGGGACCGATCATGACATCCGAATGATTGGCGATGTCTCGACGCGCAGCCTCTATCTGGAGGACGGCGTGATCGAGAAGGCGTCCAATTGCTGTCAGGTGCTAAGCATTTCTCCGTTGCTGAGCCGCCTGATGATTGAAGCGGTCGATCTTCCAGTCGCTTACGAAGCGGACAATCGATCCAATCACATCATGCAGCTCATCATCCTTGAGCTGCGTTCGTCCGTCGAACTTCCGCTGAACGTTCCAATACCAGCGCACGCGCGGCTAAAATCGAAATGCCGGCGTTTTCTGGCGGAGCCGGACACGGGCGACACGACTGACGACTGGGCGGCCGATCTGCACATGAGCCGCCGTGCCTTCACAAGGCTATTCCGTCAGGAGACTGGAATGAGCCTATCGGAATGGCGGCAACAGGCCATCGTTGTGACGGCACTCTCGCGCCTTGCCTCCGGCGAGCCTGTCACTGCGATCGCCCTCGATTGCGGGTATTCCACTGTGGGAGCATTTAGCAACATGTTCCGGCGCGTCACCGGCTTCACGCCGACCAACTACTTTTCGTAAACACCACCGCCGTCACTGGAGCCATCCCTTATCATGTCGCTGACATTACCGACCTAGCTGATGATATCGGTTCTCGGGGGAAAGAGGACTTCCGGCTGACATTGTGTAAGCGTCGCGAATGACCCGAAACAGACTATGTGCGTTTAACCGCCTCAATTGCGCCGGGCTTCACGCACGGTGCCGCGAGAGACGCCGAGCTGAGCGGCCAGATCCTGCCAAGAGGGTAACCCCAGACGAGCCGCCCGTTGTCGATGCCCTCTCGGATCGCCGAATAAATCTGGGCAGCGAGCGGGGTCCCTTTCGCACGATCGAGCTGGATGGGGAGATCAGCCGTCGCGAGATGGTACAGCCAAATTCGGCAATCTTGGTACTGTTTTTACGATCAGGCGCGGCCCATCTATCCGCCGTGACCAACGGCCCAAGCGGCGCTGATGCAACTTCAATCTGTCGTGGCAAGGATGACTAACGCGGAAGGCGTGATCACGTCAGCCACAGTTTCCGGCTCGGCGGAGTTCGATGGTGCGCCCACCTGTTGGTAGTCAGATCGCGGTGGCCCAATTCGAGATCATCAGAAAGCTGCCTCCGCATCGTACCTGAAAGCATGGAGGTGCATTGCGTAAAGCGCGTCGAGTTCGCAATCGACGTATCCACGGTGAAACGGCACCTTCGGGAAAAACGGGACAGCATCATCGCCCTGGCATGAGATGTCGAACAAATTTCCAACGCTGCAACATTTCCAGCAAGAGACAAATGACCGAGGAGAAAACTATCATGAAGGCAATCGTGGTAACGGACCAGGCTGCGGGAACGGTCGGGATGGCGCTGGTGGAACGGCCCGAGCCGCAGGCAGCGATAAACGACGTCGTCGTTCAGGTTCATGCGTCGGGATTCGTCCCGACTGAGCTGGCGTGGCCCTCGACCTGGACCGATCGCCTCGACCGTGATCGAACACCGTCGATCCCCGGGCACGAGCTGGCCGGAGTGGTATCCGCCCTCGGATATGGCACAACGGGTCTGTCGGTGGGACAGCGCGTGTTCGGCCTCGCGGACTGGTATCGCGACGGCACGCTAGCCGAGTATGTGGCGATCGAGGCACGCAACCTCGCGCCGCTGCCGGGCGACGTCGACTTCACGGTGGGCGCGAGCCTGCCGATCTCGGGCCTGACCGCGTGGCAGGGACTGTTCCAGCACGGCCGCCTTCAGGCGGGGCAGAGCGTCCTCGTGCACGGCGCGGCCGGCGCAGTCGGTTCGATGGTGACGCAACTCGCACGAGAGGCCGGCGCCTACGTCATCGGCACTGGACGCGCCGCCGACCGTCAGACGGTAATCGACTGCGGCGCGAAGGAGTTCGTCGACCTCGACAACGACGCCCTGGAAGACGTCGGCGGAGTCGATCTGGTGTTCGATGTCATCGGCGGCGACATCGGGAAGCGGTCCGCAGGCCTGATTCGAGCCGGAGGAACGCTGGTGTCCATCGTCGGGCCGGCCGAGGCACGGCCCGCCGACGGCGTGGCGGTCGACTTCGTTGTCGAGTCCGATCGTGCCCAACTGAGTGAGATCATCCAGCGGGTGCGGGACGGACGGCTGCGAACGAACATCGGCAAAATATCGACCCTCGACGACGCCGTCGCCGCCTTCAACCCGACCGAGCGACGCAGGGGGAAGACCATCATCCGCGTTCGTCCGTGAGCGACACGCGCCCATTGATCCACGCAGCCGGCCGACTGCTGTCCAGGTCGGCCGGCTGCGTCCTATCAGTCCCAGCCACCGAGAGGCATCCATGGCTTTCACGTCAAAGATCGACGGCACACCCCATGAGGTCGATGTCGACGGCGACAGGCGCCGCCGGGAGCGAGTTTCGTGGTCAACGGCGCAGCGCAAGCATCCGACTCCGCGCCACCGCGTCCGCTGAGATCAGATGGTTCAACGACTGGTCGGCGGCAGCCACGTTCGAGGGCGAGTTCTCGAATGTCACGACGTCCTATGCCGGCAGGGGCACCATCCGCTACGCTTGGTGATGTCGGCTCCTAGCGCTTTTCGGAAGTGCCGTAGTGTCCGACGTGAGTCCGGAGTACGCACTGAAGCGGACAGTGGATCGATCCTTCAGCGCGTCGTCCCGGCGTCCGCCGGGACGACCTTGGATATGCTGTGCGTTGCTGCCGACCCAGCCAACTAATGCGGGTTTTCAAGGCTGAACAATTCCGACTGCTCGTCATAGGCGAACAGCTCGGCGTAGCGCCCCCACGACACGATCGTCTTCAGGGTTTCGTCGGCGTATTCTTCCGACATGTAGTCTTCGAGTTCGTTGCGGAAACGCGCGGCCGATCGGAACGACACGAATGACCTGCAGCAGACTTACCTCTCCGGGAACAGCAGAGACAATTCGGTTCGCAACTGCCAGGATGGGGCGCCAGTTGGTCTTGTCACGTTATAAAAACCCTGGATCTGCGCACTCACTGGCTGATCGCCGAGCTTGAAGATTCGACCAAAGCCGCCACCGATTGGGACGGTCCACTGCTGACCGGGCGCTGCCAGCCAGTTCGCGGTGATAACTGGTGAACTTGTCAGGAACCACCCGTGCGCCATGTTGTAGTTGATAAACGGCTGCGCGAGAAATTGGTTCACGCTCTGGCGCAACGGATTGCCGCCAACTGACCACTGGTTGTTGACCAATACGCCGATGACCCAATGTCCGGGCGTTACAAGGGCAACTGCGGTCGGACCTAACAACACCTTACCGGTTCCGAGAATCGGATCGGTCGCGGACGGAATCGTAAAGACCGGACCGAGGCCCCAGATCAGTGGGCCCGGATGGGTCGGTGAGAAAAAGAATTCTTGGGTAATATCGCCAATGCCATTCGTGTTGCTGTTAAATATCGGGCTGGGCTGACTGATCACGGGCATGATCGTGCGCGAGATCAAGTTCCAATCTGCGTTGATGTGCAGCGGCACGACTGGTTGAATGTGGAACGCTGACGAGATCGGCGATAGGGTTCTGCGATTTTTTGGCCAGGTCTTCGTCTTCGGAGGCTTCGGCAGAATGCCCGGTTCTTGTCGGCGCGACCATATCGGCAAGGCCGCTCTCGAACTTGTAGTTCGCACCGAACTTGACCATTTGAAGGTCGCGGTTCAGCTGGATCGCGGGGAAGGTGGCTGAAGTCCAGTTTCCCAGAAAAATTTGATCGTATTCGAGTTTTATCGTCCAGTTTGGTTTGAAGCCGTACTCGACGCCCACTCCAGCTAGCCAGCCAGAACTGGTGTTAGACCCCTGCCAAGTGACGCCGGGAAAGTTCAGCGACGCATTGCTCTGCACCCAGCCACCGCCAAACTTGCCGTAGACAAGCCAACGATCCTCCACGAGGCCGACGCGGCCTGCCACCGTCCCAATCCAGTTCTGGCTCACCGAGCCGAGTGTAGGGGTCGGAAGCGCGGGATGACCAAAAGTCGCTCCGTCGAAATCACCTTCCACACCAAATAGAAGGTGACCGGCCTGGAAATTAAATCCCGCCTGCACGCCGCCAATGAACTCGGTCAGGCCACCATACAGATTGTTGCCAGGAATGTTCAGGCTGCCGTTGGACCATCCCCCGCCGAGGTTGGCACCTACATAAAACCCTGACCAATTGTAGGGCGGCGCTGCGACCGGTGCTTTGTACACCGGGGCTTTGGTAGGTAAGTCCGATGCAAGAGCAGACCCGCTCAACAATCCTGCAGCAGCGATGCCCGCAAGGAAAAGCTTCTGCACCGTCACCTCCGGAAGGTCGGCCACAATTGCGAAGCATATTGCGAGAAGCGACTTCTGCCCAACGGACTTGAGTGATGCGGCTCAAACCAAGCGTGTTATTTTCGATACAGTGTCGTTTCGGCAACAACGAGGTTGGTCGATCTCTTTCGCCGCGCCGCATCGCACTCTTAGTTACGTCACCATTGCTGCCGAACTTGCATAGGCGAGACGGATATCGATGAGCAATCGTTGCGTGTTCCGTCTCTCGGCGGGAAATTAGCAGCAAAGCAGTTTGGGACTTTTTCGACCGCATCGGCCTATTAGCGACATTTGAGCCATTTTCGCATAGCCAAAAGGCGTGACTTGCATCAAACTTGACGGCCGCGCCGGTAGTGGGCCTGCGTGCGGCGCCGGAGTGTGGACTGGGCTGCACTGGGCTGCCACAACCAGAGGGGCAGCATACGAAACCGGGTTTCGCGAGCCGCGTTACGCCAAGTCGAAGGAGTCCATTACTGCCGACGCTACCGACCGGCCCGCCACGCGGAGCCGGTTGCACACATCGACAAGTCACGTTGGCTTTCGATGCGTCAAGCGAGGAGCCTCTGACGCATCAGAAACAGGAGGCTGACTCCATGCTCGATTGTATGCTCAAGGACAAATCGCCTGGCATCCGAAGCGCATTGCGCAAGACGGCGGCAGGCTGGCATAAGCGATCCTGGGCCGCGCTTCTCGGCGCCATCACACTGGTGTCGCTGCCCGGACCGGCTATCACGCCCGCAGCGGCGCAACAGCAGCAACAGCCAAAGCCAAATATCCTCTTCATCATGGGCGACGATATCGGCTGGATGCAGCCTCGCATCTATCATGAAGGCCTTGCGGTTGGCGAAACGCCCAACATCGACCGCATCGGGCGTGAGGGTGCCAAGTTCATGGACTACGTCGCCATGCAGAGCTGCACCTCGGGGCGCAATGCCTTCTTCACCGGCATGTATCCACTGCGTACCGGCATGATCCCGCCCCAACTGCCAGGGAGTCCGTCCTATTTGCGGCCGGGCACTCCCGCACTCGCCAGGTTCCTGATCGATCTCGGCTACAACACCGGGCAGTTCGGCAAGAACCACCTTGGCGACCACACCGACGCGCTACCGACCGCGCACGGCTTCCAGGAATTCTGGGGCTACCTCTATCACCTCGACGCAATGCAGGGGGTGAGCTTCCCCGATCTCAACAGGACACCGCTGGTGCAGGCCATCGCCCCACCATGCCAGAACACGTTGATCCCGGGCGTCCCGCCGGTTCCTGGTGCCGTGGACCCGAAGACGACGACCTGCCTCACGCCGCCGCGTCCGATGCTCGCCTGTAAGTCCCCGGATGGCATAGCCAGGAGTCAGACGTGCAGGGACGAAGGCCCGCTGACGCTGGAGCGGTCGAAGACAGTGGACGAGGAAATCTCCGCCAAGGTAATCGACTTCCTCGACCGCAACGACCCCAAGAAAACCAGTAAGCCCTTCTTCGTCTGGTACAACCCGGCCCGCATGCATGTCACCACCGTGCTGTCGGACAAGTATCAAGCCATGGTGGGCACGCCGGGCGGCAAGGACTGGGGCGTTAACGAAGCCGGCATGAAGCAGATGGACGACAACATCGGCTACGTGCTCAAGAAGCTCGAGGACATGGGCCAGCTTGACAACACCATCGTCGTCTTCACCACCGACAACGGGGCCCAGCAGGTTACCTTCCCGGACGGTGGCGTCACGCCCTTCAGGGGCCAGAAGGGCTCGGCCTGGGAGGGTGGCTACCGCGTCCCTTGCGTCGTCCGCTGGCCGGGACACATCCCGCCGGGCACGATCAAGGACCAACTGTTCGCGGCCCTCGACTGGCTGCCGACTTTTGTTGAAATCGCCGGCGGGCCGAAGGGCAACGACCTGAACAAGCAGATCCAGGAGGGTAGATATCCCGGGATCGTCAAGACCAAGCTCGACGGCGTCAACCAGCTTGCCTATCTCGAAGGCAAGTCCGAAACGTCGGCACGGGACTACTTCTTCTACTACTCGGGCGCGACGCCGTCTGCGGTGCGCTACAAGAACTGGAAGATGTACTACAGCATGGCAGCGCCCGGGGCGGCCGGGTGGGTCGAACCTCTCATCAATTTCCATTGGACCATAGTCCAGAATATCAAGCGCGATCCCTTCGAGCAGGGCATCCCCGGGGTGGGAGACTCGAAAACCCTGGCCTCCGCTCAAGGGGCATTAGGCAGCGCAGCCACCGCCTTTATGTACGACTGGAACATGCTGCCCATCGGTCAGCTGATGTGGGAGAAGGAACTTTTGTCCTACAGGGAATTCCCACCGCTGCAGGCGGCGGAGACCTACAATCTGGATGGCATCCTGAAGAAAATACAGGATGCGAACGCGAACCACCCCGCCGAATAGCCGGTACGAGACGAGCTAACACGGCTAAGCAGGCGCCCCTGTAAGGGGCGCCCACATACCAGAGCAATACCTATGTCGCCGATTGGCACTTTTCGAAAGTGCCGCAATGTCCGACCTGAGTCCGGAGTGCGCACTGAAGCGGACATCTGTCGACAGATCATATTCTCATATGAAAAGATTGGCCCGACTAGCCAGATTTGGTGTGGTCGGGGCTGTCGAGTCCCATAGCGAAAAATATTTCCATTTCGTTTGTCCCCAAATCACCTCCATATCCTCTCCCGTCTCGTCCCTCAGGAGGGGCGTATCGCGATCGTCACGGACGCGGGACGGGATGCGGTGGACGCGGGCTGCGTCAGGCGTGCGATGGGGTCGCAGGGCGGATTGCTCTCCGTGAGCGATCTTAAGCACGCAGGACGACGGCGCAGACGCGGACGGTGAAGTCGTGTGGTCCTGACGCCTCGATGCTGGCGTCAAGTCTTGCGGAGGCGCGTTCGGCCCAACCGGGCCGGATAAAACCTTAAATCCGCGAGGCGACGGCGGCACGAAAGCCGATCGCCGGGGAGATCACGAAGTAAGCCGTAAAACCATTGCGTGCGGGAATGCCGGGCGATTCCGGTGACCTCGCTGTGATGCAAACAGACCGAATTGATAGGTTAAACGTAAGGTCATAGACCGGCGGAGAACCTAGCAATGGCAAAGTACGGCTTGAACGATGTGAAGGCCAAGGCCGCGAGGAAGCGTGGCCTCCACGCCGATGGCGGTGGTCTGTATCTGCAGGTCACCGAGAAGGGCCATCGCTCATGGGTGTACCGCTATCGCATTCATGGCCGGCTGCGCACCATGGGGCTTGGCAGCTATCCGGACACGACGCTGAAGGCGGCGCGCATCGCCCACGGCGAGGCGAAGAAGCTGCGCGACGCCGGCACCGACCCGATTATCGCGCGTGGCGCCAAGCGTCAGGTCGCGGCGAGTGCGCTGTCGGTTCAAACGGCGTGTGAGAGTTACATCACGGCCCAGCGCGCGAGGTGGAAGACCGAGGGCCACGCGGATCAGGTCAAGCAGCGGCTGCGTCACCACGTCTATGCGATCATCGGCCATCTGCCGATCGCCGATATCAAGCTCGCCGAGGCCAAGCAAGTGCTGGTGCCGATCTGGCAAACCAAGAATCCGACCGCCGGCCGCGTGCGTCAGTATCTCGAAGACACGGTCAACTGGGCCATTCACGAGGGCATCCGCACCGACGAATCCAATCCGTTCGAGATCAAGCGGCTGCGGTTCGCGCTGCCGTTCGGAATTCACAAGGTGACCAGCCACCCGTCGCTGCCGTTCGAGCTGGCACCGGCCTTCCTCACCGAGCTGTCTGACGGGGATGCGAAACATACGCCAGAAGCTTTCCTTGATCATGGAAAAATTAGACATTGCTGATCTGTCCGATCCGCGCGTTTTGGGAGAGACTGCCTAGTGCAGCCAACCGGGTCCTTCTGGTGACAGGATCTGACCGCGGTTGATCAGCACCTGGACGACCGCCTGACTGATCGGCGTCCGGAGCAATTCGGAAATGGCGTTGGCGTCGTCTTGCGTTAGTCCCGCGATGCGGAAAGTGACCGTGTAGCTGCCGTCGAATTGCGCCATTACGGTGCCGCTCAGCTCGACTTCTTCGATGATTGACTTTGTCATCCTGCCCGCTCTCTTTTTATTGTTCTAGCGGATCAGGTATGCCAATCGCATTTGATCTTGCCAAGCCGCGCGACCGCACTCTACACGTGTCGTTGGCTGTCTTGCCTCTATGAGGGTTTGAGCGTGGCAAAAGCGAATCGGAAACAACCTAGTCAGCAATTTTTTGTTGGAATCAGTGTGATCGCGGCCTCCCTGGGCCTCGGAATTGAGAGTGGCAGCGCTCAACAACTTGCGGCGCGAGCCGATCAGCAGTCCTCGCAACAGGACATTTCGCGCAAACCGTCGGTGAAGCCTGCCATGACAACGGCGGCCGTTACGCCGAGTGCCGCGGCAACCGTGAAACCGGCTCGACGATCTCACTCCGGCACGGCAGCCCAGTTACCCTACTACGTGGATTTTCGTGCCCGCACGGCGGCGACTTACGGCCATGCGTTCGTCTGGTTCGGTAAGACGAGCGAAAAGCAGGTTGAAGTTGCCGGCCTGTGGCCAGAAGGCGACGAACTTCCCTACATGTTGGGACATCTCACGTTTGTGCCCTCTGGGACAGGGGCGAGCTACGGTGACCTGGACGAACAATATTTAACGGCCAGCTATCGCGTTTACCTGAATGAGGAAGACGCGAAAAAGGTGTTCGCGTACATCAAGCATCTTCAGGCGACCTCGCCGCTCTGGAACGCCGAAACAGCAAACTGCACTTTTTTCATAGGCGAAATTGCCAGTTTCATGGGCCTGAAGGCCCCGTTCCACTTGTTGATGCCTGAAGAATACGTAAATCAACTCAAAGCGATAAACGGTGGACGCCAAACGGCGCAATTAACCGCCGATCGTTGATTGGCGATTGTGCAGCCGTCGCGGATTGAAAACCGAATCGTCCGCCGTTTTCTGCGGTGCCTGACACTCCTGTCACCTGAGAGAACGATGTGTGATTGATTGAGACGCGGAAGGCGGCGGTACAATTTGGTCAGCTGGCCGAACCGCGCTTCAATGGGCGCATGCCCGCTACTGTCACCGCTATCCGGAGCGGCCGGACTGTTGGCGCGTCTATTGCGGCGACGTGCATGTTGGCACGATCGCGGTTCGCTCTAGCGTGCCGTTCGATGTCGATCAGTGGGAATGGAGCTGCGGCTTCTACCCAGGTAGCGAACCCGGCGAGCACTTGAGCGGCACCGCGCCGACCTTCGAGCAGGCCCGCATCGGCTTTGAAACGGCTTGGCGAATATTCTCAGCCAAGCGCACCGAGGCTGACTATCGGACATGGCGCGACAGCCGGTATTGGCACGCGCGGAATGCAGCAGCTACGCCCTCATCGCCGCATCAAGCCACGAATCACGCCGAGTAAAAACCACATCGTTTTCGGGTAACGCCGCGCCAGCAGTGCCCAGACCTGGATGATGCCGACGATCGCCGCAATCACCAGGATCGGCCACTTCGCGAAATGCATCACCACCGCCGTTGCGATCAGCCACACAAACAGCGGCCAACTATTGCGAAAGGTTGGCGGCACTGGCGGCCCCGACGGGCCGGCATAGCTGACCTTTGGCGCGCCGATGGCGCGTGGCGTCTCTCGGGTTGGCATCGGCACCAAGCGGCGATTACGCGCCATTCTGGCTTTCTCCGTCTTGATAGACATCGATCAGCTCTTGTGCCGTGTGTACCGAAAAGCGGCTTTCGTCGCAGACCGAGCGCAACTCGGCCCATTCGACCGCCGCCTGCTTGCGGGCGAAGGCGGCGACGATACGGTGATCGCGCCGCACGATGAACGGCAAATTGTCGACGACATCGTCGACCGGGATCAACTCCCTACCGGTTGGGGTAATGCGTTTAAACATGTCATCCTCCGACAAATCAGTCGCGAGTCATCGGCTGCGGCAGGTACTGTGCGTGGTACCCGTGATGTTCGTATACGACGAGCACTTGGTTACCTTGGTCTTGCTCCGGTGACCGGAGCAGGCGTCGGCGATCGTGGGTGCCAGCATGGCGAGGACAAGGGCAAAAGCGATGACGTTGAGAATACGTTTCATGATTGAAATCCCTTCGAATAGAGCTTGAGTTCAATACCTCCGTTGGCGCATTATGCGCTGCATATTACACATAGCATATGATCGTCGGCCTCAATCATTGACGGAGTGTCGCAGCGATGCCGCCGAAGAACCGCATCCTCAGCCATCCCGGAAAGATCCTGTTCGAGGAGTTCATGAAGCCCTTGGGCTTGTCCGCCAACGCATTGGCGCTGGCGTTACGGGTACCGGCGAACCGCATTACCGCCATCATCAACGGCGAGCGGGCGGTCACTGCCGATACCGCGTTGCGGCTGGCGCGCTATTTCGGCACCACGCCGGAACTCTGGATCACCATGCAGGCCGGACACGATCTGTCGAAGGCGAGCGCGGAAATCGGCAAGCAGATCATGTCAGAGGTCCGGCGGCACGGCTGATGGATGATGTGCCGAGTTGACGCTGCGGCCGGAGCCAGATAGGGAGGCTTCCTATGATCCTATTCAGGATAGTCTTCGCAATAACCGCTATCTTGCTTGCCACGGATGCGTTCGCGGAGCCAGGGATGTGGATCGGGACAGCCCCATTTTGCTTCGCGTCGCCAGCAGACTGCACTGATCTGGGAATGACGTATGTGAAGAGTGATTCAAATGGGGACGGTGGTAAATGCTTGACTGGAACGAAAGTGTATTGTTCAGGCTATCCCACCCCTGAAATTGCATTCATGGGTTATGATGCTTGTGACGGTTTTCAATGTCATCGAACGATGTGCGGTAGCAACCCCAGTCCGGGTCCGAGGGTAATCGCAAGCGAGTCTTGGTTCTTCTGTCCTGCCTGCGGCAGCACAAATGTTAGAACGATGATGAGATTGAATAAAGTTCCTAACGCACAGATTGCGCGCGGTTGTCCGTGGCGATATTTCTAGGTTCGCGCGAACGGAGAGTATGGGCCGACCTAAAACGCGGTCGAGGTCTGGGGAGAGGTGCCCTTCGCGCCGATCAGATTAATCGGGACGTGTCGGGAGGCGCTTGTGACGCGGGGGGCGCCGTCGTCGTAAGTGTGGCTTCGGATGGTTTCGAGCAAAAGGAAAAACTTCTCTGCAAGCATGGAGGCTCTCCGGTCACAAACGATGTCGCCAACAATCATCGCAAGCTAAGCTGCATCAGGATGGGTGCTTGTGATCCGGATCACGGTTCGAATGCCGTTTTTGACTGGGTTAATAAAGAATAAACGCCGTAGCACTCGCCGGCCATTGCCAAGCAAAGCGCGACGGCGCGAATTATTGCTCGGTGGTGTGACCCGGTTCACAGGGGCCTCGCGCCGAGCGGGCTACCAATGCCCAACCGGCTCCGTCCGCGGAGTTGATACTCGGAGGGTCGCAAATGGCTACCATTGCTCTCTCGCGCGCGTTTCCCGGTACTCGCAAAACGCTCAAAGCTATCGCCATGTTGTGCGGCGCTGGCTTGTTTGTGTCGCTGCTCATGGCCACCTACGGCCTCGATTTGAGCCCGGGTTTCTTCTGACGACGCGCTGCGGCGCGCTGAAGGCCATCTGCGGCGCGTCGCGCTCGTGCATTGCTGACTTGCGCTGCCCATGTCCCAGGGATGAAACCGTTGCCGGACGAATAGATCGGGGCGAGCGGCGTCGACACAAGGAAGATCGGGACCAAGGCATGAACAAATTCGTCGCTGAACGACCTTACGCCGACCCTGAAGCCGCAGCCCGCAAGCTGGTCGAGATCGCCAACACCGTCGAAGCCGTGCAGGACGGCCGGATCTACATCGAGTTGATCAACGGACCTTTCCTGTTCCGCGAGAAAGGTACCCCGGACGAATACAAGGCCGGCTTGGACCTGGCGACCGAGCGCGGTTGGCTCCAGATGCACGAGTTGGGGACCTATGTGAAGTTCACCCAGGCCGCAGCGGAGTTATCTGAATTCAGGCGATAGCCCCTGAAAATCGTCGTGCGTATTAACGGCAACTCAGTCGGCGAGCATCGGAAACGGCAGGAAGACCGCACTGGTTAACAGTACCGAAGCAAGGGATGAATCTAAATTAAATAAGTTGCGGGACGTCCCGTGAACGGCAGGTCTTTTTATAATAGGGCAATTATTTTCGAAGGAGCACAAACCGAGACCGGCGAGGGGGCTATGTGCGAGGCTCGGGCTCGCTCTCCGGCTTGGTGCCGGATTTCACGACATGAGCACACCGAAGGCATTCAAACGTGCCGTGTTCATAGCCGCCGGCATCCGTCGTTTTGTGGGTCAAGATCATCGCCATGCCGCATTTCGGACAGGGTGGACGTTGGGCCAGCATTGAGCCTCGGTTTCATCTCTGTGGTATATGCGACGCGTATCGGCGAAGAAAATCAGGACCGTCTACTGGCGCGCTAGACGATTTCGGTAGGCTCGGCCGGTCTTGTCCGCGCCGCACGGCTTGCCGCCACGAGGGTTTGCCCGGCCTCCCGCGAGGCCAGGATCTCGGCCAGCCTCGCCGCGGCGTGCTCGGCGGTTTCGGCGCTTACCTCGCCGACCGGGTTGCCGTCGAGATCGACGCGGGCCGCGCCGGCGACAAGGCCTTGGAGATACATCACGCGCTTGGTGAAGTAGCCGAGCGCCGCGCTCAGCACGCGCCGGTCAAGCTCCGGGCAGCGCGCCAGGATGTCGGCGGCGATTCCGACCTTCAGCGGCCGGTGCGGCAGATGTTTTTCGCGCACGAATGTTTGCGGGAAGCATTCGGCGAGGCGCGCCAAGGCGGCGTGCATGTCTTGCTTCGTAATCGTCATTGGTCCCCCCTCTCATGGCTGATGGTTGATCGCGAAAATTTCCGCGACCTCCTTCATTGCCAAGCTCGGCGCGAATATGGCCGTTCTTCGATCCATTTGCGGCGTGGGCTGCCGCCCAAGATACGCACACGGGCGTCGCAACGAGAACGATATCGTCGAGGGATTTAATCATCGTTATGCCCACCTGCGGCTTTTTTGCTACACGCCGACAATATCCAGCGGCCCCACCCGAATTGGCTGTAGCCAATGAGCTTCGCGTTGATAGAGTCCAACCGCCGCGTTGGGGGCCAAACGGAGTTTCCGGATGGGTGTGGCGGGGTGGCGCTTAGCGCATACAAAGAGAATCGTTGTCGGGCGGGCAACGGTTGTAGCAGTGCTCGAAGATTGGCACTTGATCTGCTCGGTGGTGGTCGCTGCCGGCTCGATAAGCATGATCGGGATCATGCTCTACAACAATTTGCAGTAGTGACCACAGCCTGCGAGCGCTTTGGTGACGGCCCGAGCGGGTGCTTCACTGATGTGGATGATGACCGATCGCGCGACGTTCATCGCCGTCGTGGCGCTGATGGTAGGAAAGGTGCGGCAAAGACCTTCAGCCCTTTGCCGGCGCACCCCACCGGCTCTCATCCCCAGTGTCGAGCCGGTGGGGACGGCCAAGTACGCGAGGCCCTTGTGTCTGGTTTGAAGTGCGCCCTGTGCGAGGACACCGGCTGGGTGTGCGAGAACCATCCCGATACACCGTGGAGTGGGGAGCACGCCCGTAAGTGGGGTGGCGCTGGGTACCTAGATCACCCGCCACGGCCGCCCGGCGGGAACGCGCATCGAATATGACATTGGCGGCACTGAGGAACGAAGCGGCTTTAACCCCAAATCGAGTGTAACGACGAACCAACCCATGCCAACAGTCCAAACACCCCAAGTAACAAACCGAGCAGTGCAGTGATAGTGAATAGTCCGAGCCGAAACATCCGCTCAAACGAATGCTCACCGGACCAGATTAAAGCACCAAGGGCTGCTGTTGCAATTTTGGCATCCAACTTAAGCGACCACTTTTCGGTGTAGGATGATCCCTCGTCTGCGGTCTGACCGAATATCCACAAGCCCACGATGCCGGGCCTGCATTCGTCATAAGCGTCGAGGCCATTGGTTGGATTTTGGACACCCGATAGATTTGACGGGCGAGGACCTACGAAACTCATATCGCCTTTGAGGACGTTAAGTAAGTGCGGTATGTGGTCGATACTGCTACAATCGAATAACCGTCGACGGTCCTAATTCTCCAACGATCTCGTTGGCCTGGGAGGCGGGGCAGATCGCTCTCTACGAGCGCCGCCAAATTCCTCTGGTGTACCAGGAACCCAACGACCCGAAGAGTTGTAAGATTTGCAGCAAATCCAGGGATGAACAGCGACAACGTGGAGCACGACGGGCCGGCACAGCCGCTCGACCGGGGTCAGCTTTCGACGCTCGACCATTTCCGAAAGCCTACCTCGATCATGTCGGCGTGCGCGGTCCAGTCGTTGAGGAGGCGTTAGTGAATGTCGCGACGATCCTTGCGCAAGCGACAAAGACAGGCGGCCTCGGAATTTCCAGTAGGCGCGTGATAATCCTGTACGTTGATCGTACAACATCTCTATCTGCTTCCCCGGTCGACCGGCCGGCCCGCTTGTTCGCTCGGCATCGACCTCACGCGTGTTGCGGCCGCTTCTCGATCTCTTCGTATTAAACAGGTTCATCGGTACCTCACTTGAAATGGTCGCTGAGATACGGGGCTTGCGCTTCGACATAAAAATCCCTCCTTAGCTTCGCGAGGGGGCTGACAATTCGCGCGACAGACCGAGCTCGACTGCGCTGCAGAGTCAGGTGCGCGCGACACGCGTGAGTGAACTAGGGCTGGGGACGGGGTGGGGTATGGGGCGGTTTTTGAGAAACAACGAAAAGGATAAAGCCCCCACTATGTATCGCCCATCGTATCGACCAAAACTGATGCCACAATCAACTAAGGAAGCCGGACCGGAGGGCATTTGATGGCACTGCCCAATGTCCGTTATCGGGTGAACAGCAGAAGATATTGCTCTATTCGAGTTGTTCCGGTTTTTGACCCAAAGCGGACGTGTAGATCCACCTCAAATCTGTGCGGTGATGCAACGACGCTCGTGACGGAAAATCGGTGGCAAGCTTCCAATGCGGCTTTTTGTCTCCCCTCTGACCACGCAGAAAGCGTGATTGTTACGCGAGCTTAATCCAACAGACAGCCCATCGTAATACGTCAGAAACTATCTCCAGACCGCAACTTATTTTCGCGTGATCCTCTGGAGGTTCCCCGTGACGCAGTATTTTTTTCATATCCTAGACGGTTCGGAACTCTTTGCCGATGAGCTGGGGAAGAGCTTTTCGAATTCAGAAGAAGCTAAAAATCAGGCTAAGTGCCTCGCTGCCGAATTGAGTAAGGCCGGCGATTTCTGCAGGTCTAACCTCGTATTAGTAGTGGACGAGCACGGCCAACGTATCTTCGAATGCCGGGCCTCATAGAGACCGAGTCACGCGACCTCAGTTTAAGCAGCCGGACGAAATGACGGACCTGTGCACACCGAAACGGACCAGTCGGGTCGCTTCCGCGACGTCCGTTGACTCGGGTAGATCGGAAGTAGGGGGCGGGACGTCAAACCAACGAGATTGACCCCGAACGGATCTCGTCAAGCGAACGCATCCGTTGTTGCCGACGATCCGCACAAAGCGTACCGTCGCCGATGCCAGCGCAAGGAACTCCAATGACTGATCGAGAAAAGATTCTACTTGCCCTTCGCGAAAAGCCTTTGAAGGTTTTCGAAATCATGAAGCGCGTGAACATAAGGAACCAGGACGACTGCCAATCGCTCCTATTGAAGATGCGTGACGACGGCGCGGTGAAATTCGATATTCACAAGGGACATTGGCTCGCTTCGTGAGGATGAGCCACAGATGTGGCATGGTGGCACGTTTAGGACATGCCAGGCTGGCCTGACGATGTCCGTTGTTCGGGCAAGACTGGAAAGAAGCCGGCACTTGGCCTAACCAACGCGATTGACCCAGAACGGACGCAAGCGACCAACGGACTACACATATTCAAAAGGCGCCAGCTACCGTAATCCTGATAGCCAACGGCTCAATCGGGTGTAGCACCGAGTCCATCACACCCGTCTGGCATACCGCCGCAGGTGCCGTCTGCACGGGAAAGCAAAGATTGTAGAGACTGTCGGTTTTGATTAGCGAACCGTAGGCATAGGTGATCTGATTAGCCTTGGTGTTGAGCAGATTGAGAACGTCAAGCTGGATGCGCCAGCCATTCTCATACCGATAACCGAGGCGGCCGTTGAAGATGCTGGTCGCGGGTGAGCGGAATGCGTTGTCTTCCGTCAGCGGGCTGGAGCCGAGATAGCGCCACCGCAGCGTGCCGAACGGGCCGGTCTTTTCACCGAGCGTGATGCCGGCGGAAGCGATAATCGCTGGTGCGTTGGGGATGAAGTTGCCGGGCGCGTTGCCAACCTGCGCCTGCGGGAAACCGGCGAGTGATTCAAAGAGCGCCTGCTGCTCGCTGTCGAAGCCGACAAACTGCGCGTGTGAATATGCGAAGTCGGCATCAATATCGATCCACGACACCGGCCGATAGCGGTTGGTCAGCTCCACGCCATAGCGTCGGCTGGCCCGGCTTGCCGAAGTGTCGCCCGCATCACCCTGAAACACGATCTCAGAATCCTGGTCGAGCATGAATACGCTGATCGAGGAATCCAGCCCCGGAATGATCTTGGTGCGCACGCCGGTCTCCGCGCCCTTGGTACGAACCAGCAGCGGCGAGGACGACAATTTTGCCGTGGGATCGGTCGGGTCCTCGGTGATGGTCGCGCCACGGGCGTCATTTGAGTGCATACCGTAACCGGCGCCGACAAAGAATTCCGTCTTGTTGAATGGGCCGACGACAACCGTGAATTTCGGACTGCCAATGCCGGCGCTGACCTCACCGGAATTGTTGGCATCGAAGATGGAGTTGACGCGCGCTTGGTAATAATCGCCGCGCCAACCGACCGTGGTTTTCAGCCAGTCCGTCCACTTCACTGTATTCTGCGCGTAAACACCGACACTTCCTTCGCCAACCTTGTCACTGCGGACGTTGGAAAGGAAGCTGCGCTGGAACGTATCTGTTAGCGCCAAGTCGATGGCGTCATAGCGCGTTTGCACGCCAAAGGTGGTCTGCATCTGCAGGCCCGCGAACAAGCTGTTCAGCGTGCGCGAGGCATTGGCACCGGCCATGACACGGTCGTCATGCTGATGGAATTGATCGCCGAGCAGGGGATCATCAAGAAAATAGGTGAAGTTGTTAAATAGGTCGAGCTGACTTTTGACGGCGTATGCGTTCGCCTTCCACGATCCCGCATCGTCCGTGCCGGCCGCCCGCGCTGACAACGCGAAGCGGTTGGTGTTGCCGCCATCGCTCGGGTCCTCCGAGCCATAGAGCCCGATCAGAGGGATCGCGCGCTGAGGAACCTGGTCGGTGGAATTCCATTTGTTGGAATAGGCAAAGCCGGTGAGTGAGAAGCCGTCAAGCGCGGTGCCTTGGGTATAACGTACCAAGCCGTTGAGTTTACCCATGTCGTCCGGGTGAACCCAAGGCCCATCATAGGTGCCAGCCTCGCCCGCAACCAGCACAGTGCCGTCGCCGGCCTTGCCGGAGTCCATGCCGAAGATTCGGCGATAGCCAAAACTGCCTGCGGTTATCTGCGTGATTGCTTTCGGCACGCTGTCGATCAGCCCGATATGCAGATTGCCGACGGAAGAAAAGTCGCCTTCATCGGCGAAGTACGGTCCTTTGCGGATGTCGAGCGTGTTGATCGTTTCCGGCATCAGCCAATTTAAGTCGGCGTAGCCCTGGCCATGAGCATGGGTGCGCATGTTGACAGGCACATCATCGACATAAATCGCGAGATCGGTGCCATGGTCGAGATTGTAGCCCCGCAGAAAATACTGGTTAGCTTTGCCGTCGCCCGAGTGCTGGGTCACGATCAGCCCCGGCGTGGCTTCCAGGACTTCGCCCGGCCGCGTCACCGGGCGCGCGTTGAGGTCTTCGCCTGAGACTGTCATTTGGCTCGCCATGTTAGGCGTGCCTTTGGGACCGGAGGCCACATTTGGTGCGCCCGATCCACCGACCGTAACCTGTGGCGAATTTGGCACCACCGTGCGCTTCAACGGTGGTGGCGGCTTGCGAGCATGGCGCTTTGGCAACGTGTGCGGTTTCGCCGAGCGTGTGGGCGCCTGCATCGTCACCGGCGGCAATGTCTCGGCATTAGCCTGCGATTGGGCGCGAGAGGTCCCGGCGTTGAGCATCGATAGGGCTGCCAGCCCGAGTCCCCATTCACGCCGCACCACCGCAACTCCTGCTCTCTTGGGGGCACCACTCGGCCGATTCGATGCCGTCGAGCGCGCCGTCGATGGCGGCGGCCTCCGCGTCTCGCGCTTGCGCAATGGATGCGGTTTCGCCAAGGCTGTCGGGGCTCACCCACGCGCCAGCAGGCATCACTCGTTCTCGTTGCCGATTGCCGCCGACCAGAGTTGCACCTGTGGCGGGGCGGTCACGTCGCCCAACCGGAGGGCGCTGACTCTCTTGCATCTCGCGCCTTTGAATTGCTTGCGCTGGGCCTCGCTCAAGATGCGAGACCATATCCCACCATCATGAGTCCGATCGCTGCAATCCAACCACCCAACGCCTGCAGCGTGACCTTTCGCCAGCTGATCGAGGCGCCGGTATCCGCTCCGCGGAACGCCAGCACCAGGGCCATGACGAGCGTGATCACAGCGTAGCCACCGCAAGCAAGCCCTGCCGCGAACAGCAGTCGGTCGGTCTCAGGTCCGAGATCGGTTGCATTGGCCATCCCTCTGATCACCGCCAATGCGAAAGCAAGCGCACACAGCGCGACCGTTGGTATCCGCACGGCTGTCGCCAGCAGCAGGCCCAGCGCGAGAATGATGCCGGCATCGACCGTCGACCCCGTCGAGGCGATCGCGAAATACTGCTCAAGCGCCAGCCCAGCCAGTAGTCCGAGCGGGAACACCAGCACGAGCCAGCGTCCCCTTGCTGCGCCAAGCGTCCCCCCGAGCACGCCCATTGCGCCCCAGAGGATGATATCCTGGAGGTCCGTCAACGGATGCAGGGCGCCCGAATAAAAATCGCCAAGGCGCGAGGCGACGATGTGGGCCTCGGCCGCGCTGTTCTGGGCGAGCAACACAACTGCGGCGATCAAGCCGCGGCCGAGCCTGAAATTCATGCGACAGCTCCCAGGCTTTGCGCGAGAAAGTACCCGCCGAGCAGGGCCACCACTACGCCTAGCCCTTGAATCAATCGTTCTCCGGCAGGCCAACGGGTCAATGTGCCGATCGTGATGCCGCAGAGGTGAAGCAGGCCGGTTGCGGCGACAAAGCCCACGCCGTAGGCCAGCGGGTTTGCGGATTTTGGAAGCTCGGCTCCGTGCGCGTGGCCGTGAAAGATCGCAAAGACGGCAACGATTGCGGCTGCAGCCGCAAACGGCAGCCGCATCCGCACCGCGACCGCGGCGCCGAGAATGAGAGCCGAGAGCGCGATCATGACTTCAGGCATCGGCAGCGGAACATGCAGAATTCCAAGTACCCCGCCGATCGCCATCACCATCGGGAAGGTGATCGGCAGCACCCAAATGGCAGGAGCCCCGAGCTGCGCGCCCCAGATTCCAACGGCGACCATCGCTATCAGATGGTCGATCCCTGTCAGCGGATGCAAGAACCCGCTGACAAGCCCGCCGCCAACGCCGACCTGATCGTGCGCGGAAGCGGCTTGCGGCAGGACGAGGCCTGCGGTCGCGTACGAAAGACTTCGGAAGATACGCAAGGACATGGTTCGACCACTTTCCGTCATGTTGCACCGAGCACGAGTAGCAGGCGGCCTAAAAACCAAAACATCGAAACCGAGCCGATAGCGTAGGCGGGTAGCGCGTCGCCCCAGCGCGGCAAGACCGCGTCGAGCCGCCGATGGGCCCACATCAGCGCCAGCACCAGAAGTACAAAGGCGAGCTGGCCGATCTCCACACCGATATTGAAGAAAAGCAGGGCGACCGGCAGCAGTCGGCGCTCCAGTCCAAGTCCTGCCAGTGCGCTCGCAAACCCAATTCCGTGAACCAGGCCGAACGTGAAGGCGACCGCCCAGGGGTAACGTGCAGTCAGCCCGCTTTCGCCGCGCTGCTGCTTTACGATCTCCACGCCGATGAACACGATGCTAAGCGCAATGCAGGCATTGAGCGGCCGCTCAGGCACGCCGATCAGGCCGAATGCCGCTGCCGCAAGCGAGGCGCTGTGTCCGATCGTGAAAGCCGTGATTGTCTTCACTAGCCGCCACCCGCGGCCGACGATCCAGATTAGCCCGAGCACGAATAACAGGTGATCGGCCCCAAGCAAGATATGGTCGATGCCGTAGTTGACGTAGGTCCTGGCCAATTCGATCCATGTCTGCAGGGTCGGGGCACCGGTGCCAAGCACCGAAACGACGGGATTCGCCGTCGAGATCGTGTAGGAGCGCGGCTCACCCACAATCGGAATCACCTTGATGAGGACCGCCGACATGTTGGTGCCGAGATTGGTGATCGTGATGGGCCCGATCAGCCCCTTGTCGCCGCAATTAAGCTCTGGCAGCTGAAGGAAGCAGTGCGGCGGCACTTGCAGATCGACGCGCGCGGCTCCAATGGTGGGCTCCATGGTCCAGAGCCCGACGAATGCGCCTGGCCGGATCTCCCGGAATTCGAGCACGCCGAGCGTGGCCTCGTGCGCAAAGAGCTGGCGCGGCAGCACCAGCGTGGCGAAAACGAGTAGCGCGACCCAAAGATGGCGCATGGCTTACTACTCGTACTGCACTTTATAGTTGGCCTTGAGGCGGCTCACTGCCTCCCACGCCTGCTTTCTGGTCTCTTCGGCGTACCAGAGTTTGGCGGCCTCTTCCTGCACATCATCCAACTTGGCGAGTGCGCCCGCGCGGCGTGCATCCAGGCGAACGACATGCCAGCCTTCCTTGGACTGCACCACCTTCCATTGTCCTTCCGGCATCGTCAGCAGGGCATCGCGGAAGCCCTCCCCGAACGACGCTGGCAAGCTTGCGACGGGACGTCCAAGGATCGCACGCGTCTGATTGCGGAGCTCTTCGGATTCCCGCTGCGATGTGATATCTTCAAGCTGACGCCGCGCCGTCGTCTCGTCGGTTGCCGGCGTAAGGTAGAAGCCTACCTGCTCGGGTTCATCGAACCGCTCATGGTTGTTCGCGAACCATGCTCGAAGCTGCTCTTCCGTCGGCTGCGCCACGCGGACCTGGTCGAAGATGAGCAGTTGAAGCTTGAAGGCGATGCGATCGCGGATCATATCGTCACCGCGATCGACGCCAAGCGCCTTGCCTTCGCGATACAGAATCTCGCTCGCGACCCAGCTGTCGATCATCTTCGCAAGTTCGGAGTCGGAAGGGATTCGCTCCTTGTCCTCGTCGAAATTATCGACGAAGGACTTGCGCATCGCCTTGGTCACCGTGATGACCTTGTCATCTTTCGCCGGCGGTCGCAGTGCGGCGTCTATGCCGAAGATGATTGCCCCGAGGAGGACAAAATGCACGAGCGGCTCGCGTCCGAGCAAGCGGAAGGTGACGAACGGGTTGAAGCGCGACGGCTTTGCTGCGGATTCTGACGAGTTTTCGTTAGATGCATCGGCCTTGGCGGAAGGCGATATCCGGAATCTATGCGCAATGTCTGTCATCGTTGATGTTGACACATAAGCTTCACAAAATGATCGCCGCGGGACACGCGAGGGATCTTACAGCCGCAGGCTTATGCAACGAGGCCTCCGATCTGTCACTCCGCAATCGATCGCGGGCTCGAAAAAATATATGAGCTGCAAAAATAAAAAAGTCACCTAACTGTCTCCGAGTTCTGGTTGTCTGAGCGATGGGGAGCCGGATGCAGCCGATGCGTGGCTCCATTTTTCTTTGTGCGAAATATCGATCCAGGGGGCGATTACATGGCGCAATCTTCAAAGAAATTACTGCTGACGGCAGCTTCGGTCTCGCTTGCGTTGGCGCATTCGGCTCATGCCAACGATCGGCCGGATTCCAAACGTGATAATCCGTATGTCGCAGGCGACATGCACAATCACAACACATGCACCGACGGCTCGGTATCCGCCGGCTATGCGATCGACCGGTCAGTCGCGACCGGCACTGCTGCCGCGGGCGGAAACAACTTCGATCTCGACTGGTTCACGCTCGGCAACCACGGCGGTTCGGGCAACCGCGACTGCCGCTTCAGCGATACCAGCGCCAACATTCCTGGCGACACGACCAGGACCTGGAATCAGACGCTGGGCAAAACGATCGACGGTATCACGATCACCAGCCTGAAAGGCACGCCGAACGGCACCGGTGAGAACGCCCAGATGTGGCGCTGGCAGTCGATCAGGGAAGTCGAGTATCCAACGATCGTCAATCGCGCTCCGATCTACAACAAGGTGTTGATCGAAGGCCTGGAGTGGGTGGTTCCCGGTCACGAACATACTGACGTGGCTGTCATTTCCGGTCAGAACCCGCGCGGTTACGGCAATGCCGACAAGATGGCGGAATACGAATTCCGTTTCGACCGTTCCGATAACGACGCGATCGGTCCGGTGGATTCGAAGAACAAGCCGGTTTGGCCCGGCAAGGACAACGTCAACAACAGCGGAACGGCGGGCCATCAAAAGGCGGTTGCCGGCATCCAGTGGCTGCAGAAGAACCATCCGCTGGAATCTTATGCGATCCCGACTCACTCGGAACGTGCGGGGCCATTCAATCCCAACAACAGCAGCGGCTACAACATCGAGCACTTCCGCGATTTCAACAATGCCGGCCCGACCGTGGCGTTCGGCATCGAATCGCCTGGCCACATGGCGCAAGGATCGCTCACGGGCGGCTCCGGTTCCTACTCCACCGGCGCGGTTGGCGGCGGCACTTACGGTATGAGCGGCATCTACACCGCCAAAGTCGGCGGCCTGTGGGATGGTTTGCTCGGCGAAGGCCGCAACTTCTTCGTGTACGTCAGTTCCGACTGGCACAATCGCGGTGCGGCCGGTGCGCGTGACACCTTTACGACCAGTGACTTCATCCCGGGCGAATATACCAAGCTCTACGTTCCGAACGAGGAGCATTTCCGCTCGCAATCCGTTATTGACGGCATGCGTTCGGGCAACTCCTATTCTGTCAACGCCGACATCGTCGGTCCCAACATGGTCTTCCGCGCGAAGGGCCACGACGGCGAATGGAAGACGATGGGCGAGACGCTGGTCGTGACGCCGGGCGAACGGATCACGTTCGAGATGCAGATGACCATCCCGGCCAAAAACAACAGCCCGTACGGCTTCAATAATCCGCTGCTGCTCCCGGTTGGCATCAAGCAGCCGCTGAACAAGCCGTTGCTCGACCATGTCGATCTCATCAGCGGTCAGATCACGGGTCCGATCGGTCCGGGTGAGCCGGGCTATGCGGTGCCGAACGCCAGCGGCGTCGCCGGTGCGTCGATCGTGTACAACCCCACCGCCGCAATCTCCCGGCAGATTCTCGCAAAGCACATGCAGCGCGACTATCAACGGGATGGTTCGGTGCGCCTGCGTTTCACAAGCACGTTCACGGCAGGTAAGACCGCGTTCTACGTCCGCGCCCGCGGAACGAACATTCCGGTGGCCACGCCGAACGTCAGCGACAGCGACGGCAATCCGCTGCCCGATGTCAGCAACGTTCAGGTGAGCTGCACGGATCCGGCTTGTCCGTCGCATCTGCAGACGGTAAACGGCGTCAAGAAGGTGACTTACGACGTTCAGGCGTACGCGAACGTCTGGTTCTATGCCAACCCGATCTTCATCCGGCCACACGGCTCGCCCAAGCTGCTGGTTGAGAAGAACGCCGAGCTCGCGGAGAGCCTCGGAGGCCACGGAAATGATCATGATCATGGGCACGATCATCAGGGCCACAGCTACCCCCATGACTGGTGGCATTTCGGCTGGTGGAATCGCTACGGCCACCTCTTCTTCTGACTTCGGGAAGACACAACAGCCGATAGGATCTGGCGGAGCGAGTGGTTTCGCTCCGCCAGTTTTTCCGCAGGTCGCCCAAAGGGTCTTGTGCCTGCTTCGTTGAACGCATGCTGAGCCAATTGAAAGTCGTCCAGTTCTTCTTGCTCTTCCTGCTCTTGGGCCCGGCCTGCTGCGTGGTCTCGCCATGCAGCGCCGAAACCGTTTCGGCCGAGCCCGGCAGAGAGGATTGTGAGATCGCGGTCGGGCAAGCGCGCGCGAAGGCGGCTACCTTGCCGGCCAGCGATCTCTCCCGCTATTTCGCCGAACGTGACCTGCACCAGGCCATGATCGAGGCTGGCAATAGAGAGTTCGACGAGTGCATGGAGTTGGCCGCCCGAGCGGCGGATGAATTGCGAGAGCGCCGTCATGAGTTGCCGCCCGGCGAAACGCTGAAGATCCTCAAGCCCGATGAGTAATTTCGATGGCGGCGGGAAGGCATCGATCGCGCCCGCCCGAAGCCGTCGGTCGGATGCAATCAGATCTGAGCGTTCGGGGACTTGCCCGTTGTCATCGGGGCGTCAGCACGTCCGCGCATTGTCTGACGGATTTGCGATATTTGGATGTTGAGACATGGATCATATCGAGCCGCTGTTTCCGATTCCGCTGATGCGTTCGCCGGGCCTGTTGGGTCCGGAGCTGACGGACGCCGCCGTCGCGGCAATCCGTAATGCCCGCGTCGAAAGCAATCTGCGCTCGGGTCAGCTCTTTCATACCGAGGTAGCCGATCCCCGCGAAAACAAGCTGTTTCGGGAGATCGCCGGGTTGGCCACGCCGAAGCTGGTCGATTTCGGCGAACTTCTCTTTGGCGAGAAACTGCGTTGGACCGTGAAAGAAATGTGGACCAACGTGCTCGAAACCGGAGGAAACCAGACGCTGCATGCCCATGCGAATAGTTTCATCTCGGGCATCTTCTATCTGACGCCGTCGCACCCGGCGAGCAAGACTGTTTTCGTGCGGCCGCCTGGCGGATCCGACTTCTCGTTTCGTCATCATACGCGAGGCGCGGCAGTGGGGCCGTACAATGCCGGCAAGTACATGCTGCCGGAGGCCAATTCGGGGGATCTCGTTCTTTTCCCCAGCTATCTCTATCACGAAGTTCCAAGAAACCAGGGCGAGCAACGGATCACGATCGCGTTCAACGCCATCCCCGACCACCTTGATTGCTGGGGCTATAGGGTAACCTTCGCTCCGTAGCTTCTGCGGGCGAAAGTTGTCTCCGCTTTCCCCGAAGCGATATCTCGTGCGATCGGTCCCGGCTCAGCGGCCGAATTCGCGCGCGAGCAGCTGTCTCGCCTCACTGCGCATGGGCGCCGCATCGTTGATCGCACGCAGCAGGCGGGCAGCCGCCTCGCGGTCGGACGCTATCAGCGATTTCGCCATGCCCATTAGCGGGGCATAGGCCGGATCGAATTCCGGACTGAGCCGAAGCGCATCAAGCAGCGCAGGCGATGCCGCTTCGATCAGCGCGATGCCACGCGGGTCGCCAGGTAGTGCCGCGCCCGCTTCAAGGAACGAATTGCGCGCGCGCCAATAGGCACCGAGACGTTCGCCCCAGACCTTGCGATGCGGCGGGTCGAGCAGCTCGGCCGCGTCCGGCTGCATCGCTCGGATAACGGCAAGCAGCAGGGACCAGGGTGGCGCGGTTAGCGCGCTGACGTTCCGGCGCGCATCGAATGTTACGAAGGGATAGTCGTCCGTATTGCGGGGACCTCCGCCGGCGAACGCGGAGAGCGCACGCGGACCTCCCATATACTGTCCAAGCAGATCGATCGAAGATTCAAACCCAAGCGGATGCACCACGGGGGCGACCAACGGATTGCCAAGCCGCACGGTCAGCGCGTCGAGATCGAAATGGCCGCCCTCCCGGAAACCGATCAGCGCGAGCATGGGTGTCCGCACGCTGTAGTGATTAAGCCAGGCTGAGCCTTCGGGATAGATCTTGAGAAATCCGCGGATAATGGCACGGAGGGATGGTAGATCGAGCTGGTACAGGGGCAGCCATTGACAAAATACGCCGCCGGAAGCGAGTCGCTTCCTGACGGCGTCGAAATGCTCGATGGTGTAGAGTGCGCCGCTGCCATCCAGCGCCGGATGAAACAGATCCGCGACGATCACGTCATATAGATCGGTATCCGCGGCGACATATCGGCGTGCGTCGGCGACGGTTATCCGGGGCGCCGGGCCGGCAGCCGGCGGATCGGCGAACCACGGCAGAAGCTCGACCACTTCGCGGGACAATTCGACGCCATGCACTGCGAGCTCGGGCATCTTCGATCCGCCGACCACCGTAGCGCCAGTGCCGATGCCGAGGAATAGAGCGCGATGTGGCGCCGGATGCAGCAACAGCGGCAGCATCGCCTGGCGATAGTCGGATCGGCTTGAACTCGTCCCGCCCATGCGGAAGTGGCCGTTCACCTCAAGATATCGGATGCCCGACGCGTCATCGACGACACTGGCAGTCGCCATCGGCCCTTCGCGAACGGCAAGCAGGGTGCCGCCAGGTGGCACTCTCGTCAGGGATGGCGCGGGACGCACCCACAGGACGAGGGCGACGACCAGCGGCGCGGTGGACCAGACGAGCCCCGCCCGGCTGAGTGGAAGCAGGAGAAGATAGCTCAGCGCAACCGCAATGAGCGCCGTCCATATGCCGAGGGTTGGGATCAGGAATTGCGCCGCCAGCAACGGTGCGATCGAAGCGCCGAGGCTGTTGATGCCGACCGCCCATCCGAGCGATCCGCGCTGATCCCGCGCGCGTTGCGCGAGCAAGCCAAACAGCGCGCCCATCGCAGCCGACGGCACCAGGAACAGCGCCATCGCGACACCCAGTTCGCCGAAGATGCCGGCTTCAGCGGTGGCCTGCGAAAAGCGGATGATGTGAGGGGCAAGGAACGCCGTCGCCATACAGGCGAGCGCCGTCATGGCGAGCAGCAGGCCGAGGTTTTCGTCGCGGTCCTGACGCCCCGCCCGCTGCCAGATGAGGCTTCCGGCGGCGGTGCCAAGCAGGTACGCCGCGAGCAGCCCCGCGAAGGTATACACCGTGTCCTGCATCGCTTGGGCCGCCAGCCGGACGACCAGGACCTCGAACGCGATCCCGAGGAGGCCGGTCACAAACAGGGTGACCGTGAGCCGCGAGCTTCCGATCCAATGGCGCCTGACATCGTCGAGGCCTGCCGTGCGTGGGCTCGATTTCGGCGCCATGGCGAGCGCGCCCAAAGCGCATGCCAGGTTCACGACGGCGAGACAAACCAGCGTCCCGGAAAATCCGAGCGTAGGTATCAGCGCGAATGTCGAAGCCAGGGTGCCGGCCACCGCGCCGGCCGTATTCGCGCCATAGACGCCTGCACTGACCCGAACATCGCCGCGAGCTTCGCTTACCATCCGTTCGAGCGCCGCAAGCGTTCCGCCCATGGCCACGGTTGCGGGGAGCAGGACAAGCGTCGGCAGCGCAAAGCTGGCCGCCCATAGCAGGGCCGGCCCGGGCTCGATGCCAAGCATGGGTGGCAAAGCCCGGCCCGCGAGCGGCAGGAGCCAGACGTTCACCAGTCCCCAAACCCCGATCACCGCCTCGAGCGCCGCATATACGAGGTACGGCGACCTTGCCCGCGCGATCAGGCCATCGAGGGCAAAAGCACCTAGCGCCAGTCCGCAGAAAAATCCGGCGATCGCACCCAGCACCGCCATCATTTCTGTCCCGAGGGCGAGGCTGAGTTGCCGGATCCACACAATCTCATAACCGAGGCCCGCAAAGCCGGACGCCGCTGCGACCGGCATCAAGGTCCACCGCCGATCGACCCGCTTAAGGTGCTCGGCGGCACCGGAATTCGCGGTTGGCGCGAGATTATCTGCCGCAGTCATTGCGCCAGATTCCGGATCGTATTGCATTGCCCTGATTTCCAACTCGAAGTTCTGCGACCGCCTGGCGACGGGCTCTAGCTACGGATCCAAGGGGAAGGGCCGGACCGTGCGCGAGATCGGTCAGTCCCTTTCTCGCAAATCCTCAATTCTGATTTGTGACGGTTCACGAAATGCCCGGCTTGCATGCCACTGTTCGTGCAGGTCTCATCCGTGGACCGCACGAAGGGAGGCTGAAAAGGCTGAAACATGAGCTGAAGGCAGAAGCGGATCAGAACGATGCAAGGCTTTGCCACGCCGACTGGTAGCGTCGCGTGCTCCCCGGAGCATGGAGCAGGACGTTTTCAAGCGCCAAGGTGGACCAGGCGAATTCGTGAAGCTCCAGCATGCGAATTTTGCAGCGCCAGCACAACGCGTGATGAGCGGCGACATTGGCTAGAACGACCTCGACGTTTATTTGGGTGGAGCAAATCTGGGTCACCCGAGACGGACCAGGCCAGGGCACGGGCGAGCGAGCAGAAGGAGAAGGCCGTCCTTAGGGCCGCGCAAGCGGGGACGCTGCTCGACACCGCCAAGACCGATGCGAAGTCGAAGCTCGCCGCCGCCGCGAAGGACGCGCGCCTGACAAGCAGCTCACCGGAAGTGCTCCAATCCGACGGTCTGTTGATGGCACATCGCGTCACTTAGTTCGGTGTAGCGGCATGTCCGAAGTTGCGGGTAGACCGGAAGTGGACGGCGCAAGGGCAAACCGACGCGATTGATCCCTGGCGGACATACCCGAGACGCAGGTAAAACCAGCGGATCGCGGCCTTCATGGTTCGCCGTTCGATGGATGCGCATAACGCGCGAAGCGAGAGAAAAAAAAGCTCCGCCCTCGAGCGGGGCTTTCTTAATTTTGTAGCACTATGTGGCGCACTCCGTCTGAATTTATGTTTCGCGCCCCATCCGGATATGTCACGTCGCCGTTGTCATTCGGCCTGCAATATTGGCTCTGACGCAATTTTGGTGCAGCTCACGATTGACTCTGCGCCGATTAGTCTGGCTTGAAGCAGATCGACTTTTCCCGCGACCGTACATCTGCCGTCTCAGGCGAGCGTCGAGGCGCGTGATGTGGACACGTTGCAGTGCTGTCCGTTGGACCAAGGCGAAGTGATTGCCGCACGGACCGCCGCTGTGCGATCGCGTTCGCAACGCCGCTGGCGAAAGAGGCAACGAGACTGGCGCGGAGCGCGGTCGATCCGATGGCGTGAGCCCATGCTTCGGCCTTGCGCCGGATGCATCGTGTGGAATTCGGCGATGATCTCGCGGGCCTCGACCAGGGTCGGTACGCCAGCTTCGATGCGCCGCGACCGTGACGGTCTCCGCTTTCGTGAGCAGATCCCGCCCGATCGTCATGAGGCGCGCGATCGTTCTGGCCGAGGCAATCCGCTGAAGGTTTTGATGCGTCGGGCTTTCAGCCCGTTCGGCCTGCGGGTCGCCCATCTCGCTGATGACGCGGAGCGAGCCTCGGAAGGGCCACGCGCCGTTAAGCGGCAGCCAAAGTTCAGCCCCGTTTCGCGCAGCCGGACGCCGCACTGATCGTCGAGCCATGGCAAATGCAAGTCCAGCGAACTTTAGCCGGGTCCGGAAGATATCGTTAGCGTTCGCGCGCGCATCACCTGTCGTACCAGCTTCCTACTGTGGCCAGTCTGACGCACGATCTGCTGTGATGCGGTATGCCGTTCTTGCGGACGAGAGACCAGGATAGCCGCATTGGTCTCGGCTCGCGGCGCAGATAACCCTCATACTGGATCGCGCTCTGCGGCTGTTGAGTAGCTTGGGATCAATCGTGGTCGCACCGATCAGCTGTACGTATGCTGACGCATCGATTTGCGAACGGCATCGAGGAAAGCCCGACTGGCGTTCTGCCATGCAGATGCCAACGATCTGCGACCTGTACCGCGTGCGGCAACGCTGTTTGCTGTCGGCTTCGCCATGATCCGTCCACCACGGTCGCGGGCGACGATCGCGATCGTGGGATGAGCAGCGAGCCAGGCCTGGGCAGTCGCGGGTTCAGCGATCCGGCAGCAGCGTGAGGCGATGCCGGCGCCGTTCTGAGGTTGCAGATGATGCTGGCGTATCGATGATTGCGCCGCCAAGCCCAATCTCACTCAATGCGCGATAACCGTGAGCCGGATCAGCCGGCGGACGGCTACGGCGCCGGAACTACGCGAAGGAGCGTGTCTTCTGCTCGACCGGCAGCATCAGCCGCTTTGCGAAGCCTGCTGCCGGTCGACCGCCAAGCGCCAGACCGAGGTGATGGACGATAGAATCCAGCCTTGCCGTGCGTCGCGCCGATGGCGCCAGTACCCCTTCGGCGAAGCGCTCGGTGAAGATTTGGCGCCCCGCATAAGACAGCGTCGCAACGGAAGCGACGAGCAATCACCAGAAGCTGTACGATCCGTCCCGAAAGGGGAAGATCGGTCACACGGCGCCGGTACCGGCTATGGACGCGTCGGGAAACCGTTCCGCAAGATGGGCACAGACCAACGCTTCCCGACGCCCGGACCGCAATAACGGCCTTATTACCTTCGAACGTACGCACTCTCTACAACAAACCCACTCGGCACCAGACTGGAGCGCTGGAGTGCCTGCTGCATGGCGCTGCTCGACCGCCTGACACCACTGCGCCATCGACGAGACCGGCAATGACAACTGGCGATTCAAAAGCCGAGACGACGATCACGCAACCCGCGCTCGTCTCGTCTCCGCAATCCCGGCCAGCTCCGACGAGACGAGCGCTACCGTCAAAACACGCCGCTCAAAGGAGCCAAAATTGGACGCCGATACGGGGTCAAATTTGAACGCCGATTGACAGACAGGCAGCGGGAATGGCCAACGAAGCCGCTGTAAGATCAAGCAGGGTATCGGCAAGGCCGTAGGATCTGACAAGCTCGAAGGCGAGGGCGCCGCGCAGGAAGCCAAAGGTGATGCGCAGAAGCTAAGGGCGATGCGAAGAACGCGGTCAAAGAGGGCGCCAACAGAGTCGCGGATGCCGCAAATAGGAAGCTTGGAAAAAAGCTCGCTTACCGCAGATGTTCACGAACTCACTGCGGATAGCCCACCAACGAGTGCGTTGCTCTTGAATGGGCAGCACGTCTTGGGAAAAGCATCAGCCTGGACTCGCAGTATTCCGTCTATCGAACCGCTCGATCGCACGGACGTTTGGCATCTAACACACCACAATCGGCCGGCTGACATCAGCGGCGCCGGTGGACGTTCCGGGTTGATTTTTCGCTCGTGCGGCCGCTGGTGCTGTTCATCGCATCCGGCAAGCGGAGAGCCTGACGAGCTGATGACATGCGGGAATATTCTCCGCCCGTGGGGGTTCTTGAATCTGCCTCGTCTTCCTCCCGGTTTATCGAGGTCCCAAGGCGGCTCCGGGCCTCTCTGCCGGAGTCGTTTTGGGTCAAGCGCCGGCGGTTCGATCGGGCGGCAGTAGCAGCGTATCAGGCGAGTATGGGCAAGGTCACTGTATATCAATACCGGATCCTGGACTCCAGGCGAGGCTTCGGGATGCGCAAGGCGCGGCGCTGGGCCACTCGCAAGGCCATCAATCGACACAAAAGCGCGGAGATATTGGAAGAGACGGCAACGGAGGTTGACGCCTCCGCCGTCTCTTCGAATGGTGTGACTGGACTGGACTTTGATCCAGCGCTGCTTTCAAGTTGAGATTTGACTCCATCTAAAAACCACTGATCGCGCGCTTATCGTTTGGTGCAGAGGTCACCGCCTGCGGTGCTTCGGTGAGCGGACTGCGGTTCGCGGCTTGCCCCCCTGGTTGCCAATTATCCTTGGCACTTGGCTTTCGCCTTCAGACGGTCCGAATGGTGGCATTGGAGGTCTGCTATCAGCGTTCTCGCAATGCGGACAAGCGGGTCCGTCGGGCCAAAGCTCCGCTCTACGTAGGCTAAAGCGGTTTCGTCATTTGTGAAAATGAGCGTCGGACGGGCAGATTGGCCATAGCTTAGCTCTAATGATCCGGCGACGGCAAGCCCGGTCGCGGCATCGAGCGTGGCTGCAACACCACCTCCTGCCGCCGCCGAGCCGCCGGCGGTACCGCACATGCGTGCCTACTTGTTCCGCGGCGCGCTCGGTCCAATCTTCTCGCGCGGGATGGATCATCTGGCGGAAGAGATCGAAAATGCGGGCATCCCAGCGAATGTCTACGAGTTCACGATTTGCCGTCTGATCGCGGAAAGCGCCATTCGCGAGTATCGCAAGGATCCCGCTTTGATTATTCTTATCGGGCATTCGATGGGCGGTTTTTGTGTGCTGAAGTTTTCGGAAATACTGCAGACCGAGAATATCCCGGTCAGCCTCGCTGTCACGATCGATCCGCCTCAGGTCAGCCCGCCCGTGCCGCCCAATATCGAGCGCTATCTCAACATCTTCCTGTCGAAAAGTGTCCTCGGCGGCAGCCACATCAAGCCGGCGCAGGGCTATCAAACTCACTTTGCGAGCTTCGATCTCTCGGAGCGCGAGGAGGTTTCACACTTCAATATCGATGAGAAGGACGTCTTCCACCAACAATTTCTCGCCAAGATCGAAAAGCTCGCGACCACGCCGGCGATAGTCGACGGCGTTCCGGCGCCGCTCAACTATGTCATTCCGCCTGATGCTGCTGCGATCGAGCTGTGGGACAGTGGCATGCCGGTGTTCGCCCGTCCGGGCGATACGCTGCAAACCATCGCGGGGCTTTACCGGGTGCCGCTGTGGTCGCTCATCCAGATCAATAAGGGTTGATGGAGAACGCCCGGCTCGTGCCCGGCGAACGCGTCGTAGTTCCGCGCCATCTAATGCCGCTCGCCGAGGTCTCGCGCTAGGCGTTAGCGCTTATCAACCGCAAATGTAAAACCCCGCATGATGTTTTAAGAATCTCCGTGCAGCCAGGAAGGTTGCCGCAAGGGCACATTGGAACCGCGGTGTGGCTGGATGATTCCGGGCCTCAAATGCTAAGCGGCATTTGCAGCAGCCGCCGACCCCGCTGCAATACGCACCCGCTAACTTGATCGCTCAAGAGGCTCAGGCGACCTGACTGCTTGTATCGGGCCCAACGCGTGCTCCAAAGTCCATACCATTCGCCTCCGGCTGAAAAACGTGGCTATCTCGACGCCGTGGTAACGTGCGGCTTCGCTCATTGATTTAAATGTCTTCCAGCCAACGGTGACGGAGTGGACCGTCAAGCACTCACGTAGTTTCCTGGGACAAAATCGCGACCATAGTCGTCACAGTACATCAGCACCTCGTGCACGCCGGATTCGCATCTCGCCGGAGGTGATTTTCCGAAGGTAGGCGGTTCATCGCGCGGCGAGAGCGCGAAGGCATGTTTGAACCGTCATTCCGGGGCGATGCGAAGCATCGAACTACGATGTGCAATTGCACATCGGAGAATCTCGAGATTCCGGGTCTGGTCCTTTGGACCATCCCGGAATGACGGCGATTGCGCATGAGGCGCCGCGATAGGCATCCATCCACCACCGAAACTAAAATGAGAGTCCTTGCCGTATGGGTCCCGGCTCAAGGCCGGGACGACAGAAGGTAATCCGTTTGCTGCTGCCGACCCAGCCAGCTAATGCGGGTTTTCAAGGCTGAACAATTCCGACTGCTCATCATAGGCGAACAGCTCTGCGTAGCGCCCCCACGACACGATCGTCTTGAGGGTTTCGTCGGCGTATTCTTCCGACATGTAGTCTTCGAGTTCGTTGCGGAAACGCGCGGCCGGCGCGGTGTGCGAGGGCCGCTCCTCGAGGACGCGGTGGATCAGGCCCACCACCGGCACATAATGGATGAGGTGTTCGGCGAACAGCTTCTTGCGGGCGTCGGTCTCAAGGTCGGCGAAGCGCTTGCCGGCGTCCGTCAGCATCAGATCGCCTTCGCTCAACTGCGCAAACCTCAGCAATTGCAGGGCCTCGGCGAAATGGAAGATTTCGTCGGCTTCCAGCTGCAGGCTGCCCGCGAGCACCGGCAGATCGGCGTGCCCGTTATAGGGCGCGCCCGCCAGCGTCTCGATCAGGCCGGAGAGGACGTTGGACGAGATATGATTGAGAACCATCCCGACGCCGCTGCCGGGAATACCTTCGAGCGCGGGAATCTTCGGCTCCTCGCGCTGCGTCATGCGGGCATAGATGCTGTCGACAAGCTGCCGGAACGGCGGATCGAGACGGTTGCGCGGATGCGGCAGGTCGACCTTGATCTCGGCCGCGACGCGCCCGGGATTGGATGAAAACACCAGAATGCGGTCGCACATCAACACCGCTTCTTCGATATTGTGCGTCACCATCAGCACCGATTTGATCGGCAGCCGGTTTTCGGTCCACAGATCGATCAGGTCGGTGCGGAGCGTCTCGGCCGTCAGCACGTCCAGCGCTGAAAACGGCTCATCCATCAGCAACAGATCGGGATGCACGACCAGCGCCCGCGCGAAGCCGACGCGCTGGCGCATGCCGCCCGACAATTCTTTCGGATAGGCCGACTCGAAGCCGTCGAGACCGATCAGGTCGATCGCGGCGAGTGCGCGGGTGCGGCGCTCCGAACTGTCGATCCCGAGCGCTTCCAGACCAAGTTCGACGTTCTGCAGCACGGTCAGCCAGGGAAACAGTGCGAAGGACTGGAATACCATGGAGACGCCGTTCGGCGGCCCCTTGATGCTCTCGCCACGGCATTTCGCCTGGCCGGAGGACGGCATCACCAGCCCCGCGATGATACGCAGCAACGTCGACTTGCCCGATCCGGACCGGCCGAGCAGGCCCACGATCTCGCCGGCGTGGATCGTCAGGTCGACCTGTTCAAGAACCAGCAGGTCTTCGCCGCTGCCTTTCGGAAACGACCGGCACACGCCGTGGATTTCAACGAGGCTGGTCTGTTTGGTTTGATCGAGCATGCGTTTCCTCTTGATCAGCCGAGACGGAGACGGCGCTCGCCGAAGGCATAGAGTGGCCTCCAGAGCAGCCGGTTGAAGAGCGTCACCAGAATGCACATGGTAGCGATGCCGAGAACGACCCGGGGAAAGTCACCGGCTTCGGTCGCGGTTGCTATATAGGCGCCCAGACCGCTGGCTGTCAGGTGGGTGTCGCCCCAGCTTGCGACTTCGGCGACGATCGAAGCATTCCAGGAGCCGCCGGACGCGGTGATGGCGCCGGTGATGTAGTATGGAAAAATACCAGGCAACACGACCTTGATCCACCATCGCCACCCCCGCAGGTGGAAGCTGCCGGCGGCTTCGCGAAGATCGGTCGGAAACGCGCTGGCGCCGGCAATCACGTTGAACAGGATGTACCACTGCGTCCCCAGGATCATCAGCGGACTGAGCCAGACGTTCGCGTTCAACCCGTAGCGAACGATAAACACCACGAACACCGGAAAGGCGAGGTTGGCGGGAAACGCCGCCAGGAACTGCGCCAGCGGCTGGATCCGCTCGGCGAGCTTGGGCCGCAGCCCAATCCAGACGCCGACCGGCACCCATACCAGCGTGGCCAGCGCAATCAGCACGATGACGCGCGCCAACGTGAGCAGCCCGTAGCCGACAGCAATGAATACATCCGACAGGCTCAAGGTCGCCGACAGATAAGCGTAGACTTTCCAGGCGGCATAGCCGGTGCTGGCGACGATAAAGGCAATCCAGATCGCATCGACGAAGCGGGAGGGCTCGCCGCGGTTTCGCGACGGCAGTTTCCATTGCCGGGGTGGTGGCGCAATATGCAAATTCGAGATCACCCGGTTGAACGCCGCGAACGGAATCGACAGAGCCCGCAGTGCCCGCGTCCGGCGGAACAGGTCGAGCATCCAGGAGGTCGGCGCGTTTCCTGAAGCGGTCTGTTCGAACCGGAACTTGTCTGCCCACGCCACCACCGGCCGGAACAGCAGCTGATCGTAGGCGATGATGACCAGAAACATTGTCAGAAGCGCATAGCCGATGGCGGGCAGATTGCGTTGCTGAATGGCGAGCGCGACGTAGGAGCCGATGCCGGGCAGCATGACCGTGGTGTTGCCGACCGTGATCGCTTCCGCTGCCACCACGAAGAACCAGCCGCCCGACATCGACATCATCGCATTCCAGATCAGGCCCGGCATCGCGAACGGCACGTCGAGGCGCCAGAACCGCTGCCATCCGCTGAGGTGGAAGCTTTGCGATGCCTCTTCCAGATCCTTCGGCACGTTGCGCATCGACTGGTACATGCTGAAGGTCATGTTCCAGGCCTGGCTGGTGAAGATCGCGAACACGCAGGCGAGTTCGGCGCCGAGCACGCGGCCGGGAAACAGGTTCATGAAAAAGATGACTGTGAAGGTCAGAAAGCCGAGGATCGGCACTGACTGCAGGATATCGAGCAGCGGGATCATCACCATCTCGGCGCGGCGGCTCTTGGCAGCCAGCGCGGAGTAGATGAAGGTGAAAATGACCGAGCAGACGATCGCCAGCAGCATCCGCAGCGTGGTTCGCAGCGCATAGGCGGGAAGGTTAGCCGGATCGAGCGTTACCGGGGCGGCATTGAGTGTCGACAGCGGGTCCGCGGTCTGTTCGCCGCCATAGACGATCAGCACCATGGCGCCGGTCACGAGGATCAACGCAACCATGTCCCAGATGTTGGGCCGCAGCGCCTGTCCCAGTGCGGCCGGGCGAATATCCTGAAGCGCCATTAACAGCCGCCTTCTTACTGTTCGAGCACGATCTCCGGATAGGCGCGGGCGCGGCACCGGACGAAACCCCGGTCTCCATTCTTTCGGGTCGCGCGCTAGAATTCGCCGTGCAGACGGCCCGAGAAGATGGAGACGGGTCCACGGTCGGCGTTATATGCAGGATTTGTGATGAGTTGATAGTCGGCGGTGACCGTAAAATTCTTATGGATCGCATATGCGTAGTACGTCTCGAAAATCTGCTCGGGACGATAGTTGAGCCGGCCGTCGCCGATCAAAAGGCCATTGCCGCCGGCGGCCAGGAAGGCGCTGTGGGCGCTGGAAAGCCCGTTGATCGCGCCGCCGATGCCGATCGTGTCGTTTGGGCGGCCCCAGGAACGGCCCTTGATCGACAGGCCGCCTGAAACGCTGCGATCGATGTCGGTGAACGAAAGGATTTCGTTCTGGCCGTCATTCCAGCTGCCGCGCGCGAACAGGCCGACATCGCCGGCGATCTGCTGTTCGAGGTTGAGGTAAAATCCATATTTGAGGTTGTCATGACGGATGCTTGCCATCACCGCGTTGATGTCGAGCGTGGGGTTGGCATCCTCGATCGCCAGCGCCTGCCGGTAATTTCCGGTGTTGCCGCTGTTGGCGAACAGGCCGACCCGCAGTTTGCCGGGTTGATCGAAGATCTGGTGGCGTTCTTCGAACTCGACCACGGAGCCGCCGGTCTTGAAGGTCAGCACGTCGCTGTTGGGTGCGCTCGGCACCTGGAATAGTCCGGCGCGCACCGCCCAGTCCTTGCGGTTGAATTCGACCACCGCGCCGCGCGTATAGCCCGGCAAATCGGCGGGGAAGTCATAGGCGGCCGACGACCACATCGCCCAGTTCATGAAGTCGGCGCGCGGGTCCTTGGCATAGGCGTTGCCGTCGAAGAAGTCGCCGACGGCGAAGCGCCCGACCACGAGCGTGACCCGGTCGATGTCGCGCTTGCCGGCGAGTTGATTGGCGGCATCAGGAACGTCTTCCTGTTCGCCGCCGAGGCCGAAGGTCTGCTTGATGTAGTAGCGCTGCGCCCGCAATTTCGGCTCCGCGGCGCCGGCCTTCTGCGCTTCGCCGTTCGGAAAGCCGGCGAGGCCGAGCGTGCCGGCGAGGCCGAACCCCTGCGCCAGTTCCGGATTGAAATAGAACTCGCCGCCCTGCCAGAGCCGCACGCCGAGGAACGCGGTTGTGGTCCAGGTCGCCTGGGTTTGCCCCTGGCCGGGCAGGCTCTGCGCCCCCGCATAGGGCGAGCGGAATGAGGGGTAGGTTGACGGCAGGTAGGTCGTTTGGGCGTGGACGTTCCAGTCGCTGGATTCCGGCAGCGCGGTTCTGTCGCTTCCGGAAACCGCTGCGGTCCAGGGCGTATCCCCAAGCCGGTAATTCAGTCCGAGCTTGACGAGATGGACCTTGGGATCGACGTCGATGCGCGGCAGTCCGAAGCCGCCGAGATCATAGGTCCGGCGCGACAGATCGACGTAGTCATATTCGAGCTTGGCGCTCCAGTTGCCGCTGACGGCGAATTCGGCGCCGGCGCCCGCGGTCCAGCCGGAGTGGATCTGTCCGGGCGCGGCGAAGGTCGCGCCATCGCTATCATTGAGATTGACGTGGCTGTGTCCCCAGGCAAAGCCGCCGGTCACATAGGGCATCCAGGGCCCGAACGCGTATCCGATCCGGCCGCGAACGGTGCCGAAATAATCGGGCGTTGCGTTGAAGGGCGCGGGCTCCAGTCGTGGCGCATCATGCGGACTGGTGAACGATGCATCCGCTTCCACGCCCAACACGACATGGTTGGAAAACTGCCAGTTATACCCGGCCTGATAACCGCCGATCAGGCCGGTCAGGCTAGTCGGAAAAAACACGCCCTGCTCCGGCAGCGGATTGGTGCCGGGGCCGATACTGCCGCCGCCGTAGCCGAAGTGGCCGCCGATATAAAATCCGGTCCAGTCATAGACGGCTTTGAGGGCCGGCGCCTTGAGCGGCAAGTCCGCGGCGGCAGCGGGGCTGTTGCCGCCGAGCATGCAAAGCCCGGCGCATGTGAACAGCCCATTCCGGAATCGGCTGCTGTGCCTCATCGTTTCGATACCAGCGTCGGCATTCCGGCGGGCTCTTTCGTCGCGATGCAATGAATTGCGGTGCTGCCACCAATGAAATGAAGCGGTCAATTCGGCCACCTCGGATCGCCGATTGTTACAGTCAAAACCGTCGCAACGGCGCCTTGGAACCCTCCAAATCTATATTGCAAGTAATTCGCAATTGCAAGAAGGGTGGAACGAGTTGTTTTGCATGGCATCGTTAGGTGACGGCTGTGCAACACCGCTGGCTCAGCGGCCAGACTCACCCCGAGTTCAAAAAGATGACCCGCCCGGGGGGACAACCGGGCGGGTCGGGTGCGGCACGGGGGTGGATGAGGCGCCCGTGCCGGACGCAGGATCCACTATCAAAACGTTTCCCGGCGTGAGCGGGCTTTACCCTTTGGTGGGGTCGATGCCGTTCGCGGGATCGATGCCGTTCACGCAAAGGAAACGCGTCCAGATACAACTCGGTTGAGCGTCAGTAGTTGCAGGTGCGAATGCGGCCGATGTAATTGCCGTAAATATCGAATTGGCGAACCCAGCCGCAGTGGCGATAACCGCGGTAATAATTTCCGTCATAATAATATCCGTTGTTGGCCGCGATCGCGCTTCCGACCACGGCTGCGCCGACGAGTTCCTGCGCCGACGCCCCAGCCAAGGCCCTTGGCCTGGGCGGATGGCGTGGTGGACACAGTGGCACCGGTGACGGCAAGCAAGGCGAGGGCGAGCGCGGCAGCTTTGGTTCTGATCGACATCGGAGACTCCATCCGGTTGAAGGCGGCCCGTTATGGTCCGCACGCCCCGTTGGACGGAAGATTTTCAAATCCGGTTCGATCACGGCGCGGTGAGCGGTGAATTCTCCGTCGTTTCGTTCGATGGATTGCGGGTCAGCAAGCTGTCCGCGTCATTGCCGCAGGTCAGGCCCGCGGACGTCCGGTCAGGGTTGCCGGATCGAACCGATCGACATCGGCGAGCAACTCACAAAACGCAGCTGCGCCGTGATCGAGCAATTGCCGGCCTTTCTCCGCGGATGCCTGCGTCGCGTCGCCGGCCGCGCCGGTTGGATGAAGGTCCTGGGCCTGCCATGCGAACGGCGACGGCCGATGCGCGGAAAGCAAGCGATAATCTTTTTCCATTGCAATGCCCGCGGAGCGGAAATCGGCGATCGCGTCGTTGCGCACCGCTTGCGGATATCGCGCCAGCATGATCGATGTTTCGACGGCGCCGCCGTGGATCCCGTGACGCAATTCGTCTGCCGAGAACAATCCGTCCGGCGCGCCAAAGCGTGACCAGCCGGTGGTGACCGCGAGAACGCCGTATTCCGCCCGCAAGTCTTGCGCGACCAAGGTCATGGCGGCACTGTTGCCGCCGTGGCTTGTCACCAGAACAAGCTTTTTGATGCCGGCGCGCGCTACGCTTACTCCAATGGCCATCCAGTTCTTCAGCGCGGTTTCGACCGGCAGCGTCAACGTGCCCGGATAATCGATATGCTCGGTGGAAATTCCGATCGGCTGAAGGGGAAGGAATGTCACGGGCGCGCTGTCCGGCAGAAGCTCGCGCACCCGGCCAAGATAGGCTTCTGCGATCATGACGTCGGTGCCGACGGGCAGATGCGGGCCGTGCTGCTCGGTCGCCGCCAGCGGCAGGACTGCGATCCATCGTTCGACGCACGCGCCGGATACGTCCGGCCAGTGAATGTCGGTCCAGTCGCGGGGAGGAACGCCTGATGTCATCGGCTGAAACATTTCCTTAACAGGATTGGCAGGGTAGTTTGCCGCTTCCCGGACAGACCGTGCTAGCTCTGCAGCGGCACATCCCATCATGTGCCAAAATGACCTATGGAGTCCAATCATGAACCCGGCCCTCTTGCCGCGAATGTTAACGGCGCGCTTCGTCGCCGCTGCCTTGGTTATTTCCGCGGCTGTTTCATCTGCGGGGGCGCAGACGCTGGACAAGGTCAGTTTCGGAACCAACTGGGTGCCGGAGCCGGAGCAGGGTGGCTTCTTCCAGGCATTGGCCGATGGCACCTACAGGCAATACGGCCTCGAAGTCACGATCGTGCCCGGCGGCGCCAATGACAACAACCGCATTCAGCTGATCGCCGGCAAGCTCGATTTTTACCTGACCGCCAACACGCTGCAGTCATTCGATGCGGTCGCCAACAAGGTGCCGGTCGTCGAGGTCGCGGCCATCTTCCAGAAGGATCCGCAGGTCTTCGTGACCCACCCGGAATCCAAGGTGACCAAACTTGAGGACCTCAAAGGGCTGACGCTGTTCGTGTCCAAGGAGGGGATCGCGAGCTACTTCCAATGGCTGAAGTCTGAATACGGATTCAGCGAGGAAAAGGTCAAACCCTATACCTTCAATCCGCAGCCGTTCCTCGCCGACAAGCAGAGCGCGATGCAGGGCTATGCCACGTCGGAGCCGCTCGCGATCGAAAAGGCGGCCGGATTCAAGCCGGGCGTTCTGCTCCTGGCCGACTATGGCTTTAATGCCTATTCGACCATGATCGAAACGCGCACTGACCTGATCGACAAAAAGCCGGATATGGTCCAGCGTTTCGTCGATGCCTCGATCGTCGGTTGGTACCACTATCTCTACGGCGACAATGCGCCGGGCAACAAGCTCATCAAGGCACTCAATCCGGAAATGTCGGACGAACTGTTGGCCTATTCCGTCGCCAAGATGAAGCAATATGGCATTGTCGATTCCGGCGACGCTTTGCGCGACGGCATCGGCGCCATGTCGGAGGCACGGGTGGCGAGCTTTTTCGATAAAATGGTGCGCGCCGGCGTCGTGCGTGCGGACCTCGACTTCCGAAAGTCGTTCACGCTGCGCTTCACCAACAAGGGTGTCGGCCTGAATTTGCGGCCAAAGAACTAGGGGCGCAATGGCCGATCGCGCTGACTTTTCCGATGTTGAGGTTGGGTCAGCCGGGTTGGAGTTGGCCGACTGCGCCGTACGCCTGCGCGCGGTCACGAAGGTTTATGACAGCGGCGTGATGGCGTTGGGGCCGCTCGATCTCGACGTGCGACGGGGCGAGTTCGTGTCCCTGCTCGGGCCATCCGGCTGCGGAAAGTCAACGGCGCTGCGCCTGATCGCCGGCCTCAACGCGCCGACATCCGGCACCGTCCAGGTTTCACATCGTCCCGGCCCGGCGCAGATCGGGCATTCGATCGGCTTTGTGTTCCAGGAGCCGACGCTGATGCCTTGGGCCAGCGTCCGCGACAACGTGCGACTGCCGCTGAAACTGGCGCATGCACCCGCCGCCGCGGCGACCGCGCGCGTCGACGAGGCGCTGATGCAGGTGGGGTTGGCCGAATTCGCCACTGCTTTCCCGCGCGAATTATCCGGCGGCATGAAGATGCGGGTTTCGCTCGCCCGCGCCTTGGTCACCGATCCAGATATTTTGTTGATGGACGAGCCGTTCGCTGCGCTCGACGAGATCACCCGCTTCCGGCTGAACAACGATCTGCTGGCGCTCTGGCGCAATCTGCGCAAGACCGTCATCTTCGTCACCCATTCGGTCTTCGAGTCCGTTTATCTGTCGCAACGAGTGGTCGTCATGACCGCGCGGCCGGGGCGGATCGGCGCGGAGTTTCGCATCGACGCGGCCGAGCCGCGGGACGAGGACTTCCGAACCTCGGTCGAATATGCCGGCTATTGTCGCACGGTCTCGGCCGCGCTGGCGCAGCAGCGTCAGGGGCAGCCGGACCGATGAGCGCCTTGCAAACACCGCCACTGTCCAGCGGGCCGCGGGCTCCGGATAGCCGCGCCCTGAAATTTGTCCAAATCCTGCTTCCGCTCGTCGTGCTCGCGATCGGGGTTTTGGCATGGGACCTCGTGGTGTGGATCAACCAGATTCCGCCCTATGTGCTGCCGGGACCGTCGGAGGTTTGGCGGACGCTGGTCGACGACTGGCCGGTGCTGTGGTCATCATTGCTGACGACCTTGCGGACGACGCTGGAAGGTTTTCTCGCGGCCGCTGTCGGCGGCATTGCGTTGGCGCTTCTGTTCAATCAATCGAAATGGCTGGAGTATTCGCTGTTTCCCTATGCGGTGGTGCTGCAGGTCACGCCAGTCATCGCGATCGCGCCGCTGTTGTTGATCTACCTTCCGCAGCAGACCGCGGTGGTTGTCTGCGCCTGGATCGTCGGATTTTTTCCGGTACTGTCCAACACCACGCTCGGGCTCAATTCGGTGGATCGCAATCTGGCCGGGCTGTTTCAGCTTTACGGCGCGTCGCGAATGCAGACGTTGCGATATCTCAAATTGCCGGCGGCGTTGCCGTTCATCCTCGGCGGTCTGCGCATCGCCGGCGGCCTGTCGTTGATTGGCGCCGTGGTCGCCGAAATCGCGGCGGGCTCCGCCGGGGCGGGCTCCGGGCTGGCCTATCGGATCGCTGAATCCGGCTATCGCCTCAACATTCCCAGGATGTTCGCCGCGCTGCTGTTGCTCTCTGCCGCCGGAATTGTCATTTATGGGCTGCTGGCGCTGATTTCGCACCTGGTGCTGCGGCGCTGGCACGAGAGTGCGCTTGGAAAGGAAAACTGATGGCGAGCGGGAATATTTCTTCTGAGAAGATCGATTTGCTGGTCTATGGGCCGAGCAAGCCGATCGTCGACAACGGGTTTTCCGACCGGTTCGTCCTGCATGCGTTTGAAACCAAGCACGACCTGGAGCGACTGACTCCGGCGGTTGCAGCCAATATCCGCGGCGCCGCGATCACGTACAATACGGCGCGCGGCGACAGCGCGACACTGGCGCGGTTTCCGAAACTTGAAATCGTCTCCAGTTTTGGCGTCGGCTACGATCACGTCGACGTCAACTATGCCCGGGACCACAATATCGTCGTCACCAACACGCCGGATGTCCTGACCGAGGAGGTCGCCGACATCGCCATGGGACTTCTGATCGCGACCTTGCGCGAATTCATCAAGGCAGACCGCTATCTGCGGTCGGGGCTGTGGACCACACAGAGTTTTCCGCTGAGCGCAGGTTCGTTGCGCGACCGCAAGGTCGGGATGGTCGGCATGGGCCGGATCGGGCAGGCGATCGGACGCCGGCTTGAGGCCTCGCTGGTGCCGGTGGTCTATCATTCGCGCAAGCCGGCGGCCGGCGTGGCCTACCAGCATTATCCCGATCTGATGGAGATGGCGAAGGCGGTCGATACGCTCGTGGTGATCGTCCCCGGTGGCCCTTCGACCGCGAAAATGATCAATGCCGACGTCATGAAGGCGCTCGGGCCGCGCGGCGTCATTATCAACGTTGCGCGCGGCACGGTCGTCGACGAGCAGGCCCTGATCGCCGCGCTCAAGTCGGGAACCATTCTGGCGGCGGGGCTCGATGTGTTCGAGAAAGAACCGAACGTGCCCGACGAGTTGCGCGCCCTGCAGAACGTGGTGCTGCTTCCGCATATCGGCTCGGCATCGGTCGTGACCCGCAATGCCATGGATCAGCTGGTGGTCGACAACCTGAAGGTCTGGTTTGCCGGAAAGCCGCCGTTGACGCCCGTGCCGGAAACCCCGGTGAAGGCGCGCTGATGATGACGGGCCGTCGCGCCAAAATAGCGGTTGCCGCGGTTTTGGCGTCGATGGCCTGTGGATCGCCGGCGTGGCCGCAGGATGCCTCGTTGAAACGGGATATGGTCGGGCAGTGGGAGCTCTCGACCACCGAGCGCAGCAAGACCTGCGTCGTCACCTTGAAGAACGATGCGACCGCGCAGGGCTTGAGGCTTGAACTCGAGCCCGGCTGCGCGACGGCGTTGCCGTTCACCAAGGATATCGCGGCCTGGAGCATCAAGGGTCTCGGCGATATCGTGCGGCTGCAGGATGCAGCCGGCCAGCCGGTGATCGACTTCACCGAAGTCGAGACCGGGATTTTCGAGGGCCTGCGGACCGGCGAGGGAATCTACATCCTGCAGAACCTCGCCGCCGCGCGCTCGCTGGCGAAATCGATGGATCAGATGATCGGGGACTGGGCGATGCTCCGCGGCAACGGACAATCGATCTGCGGCCTGACGCTGACCAACACCGAGGCGACGGGCGACAATTTCCAAGTATTCCTGAAGCCGAAATGCGACCCGGCGGTCGCAGCTTTCGCGCCGACACAGTGGCGGCTCGATCGCGGCCAGATCGTGCTGATGTCGGCCAAAGGCGAAACCTGGCAGTTCGAGGCCGACGACAACGCGCAGTGGCGGCGCGTCCCCGACAGCGCCGATCCGCTCATCCTGCTGCGCCAGTAATTGATTCCGCAAGATACAGCTTGCGTCTTGATCATTTTCCTTCGACCCGCTTGGCATTGAATCAGATCGCGCTGCGGCGAAGCGTCGCGGGCTCGTCGGTCGGCGTCAGGCGCCTGCCTCCTGCTAATTAGTGGGGTTGTCCCGCCCCGGGACGATTTTACCACCATCGTACCTGCTGATATGGAACTTTGGCGCGTTTCGGGCTAGGATGATGCGTTTTGCATTGTCATGGGGGTGTGCGGTGGTCCCATCAAGTGCAGTAGCTGACCAAATACTTCGACTAGCAATTAATATTGTAAAGAACGGCGATCATGCTCAGTTTCTCGTTCTCGACCTGTTGCCGGTCGCTATTTATGTAACCAACGCCGACGGTTTCGTATCCTATTTCAATCCGAGTTGCATTGAGTTCGCTGGGCGCCGGCCGACCGTAGGCGACGATCGTTGGTGCGTGAGTTGGAAGCTCTATACCAACGAAGGTGAGTTTCTTCCGCACGACCAATGTCCGATGGCTGTAGCCATTCAAACGAGACAGACCGTTCGCGGCATCACGGCAATCGCTGAACGTCCGGACGGAAGTCGCGTGAGCTTTTTGCCGTTTCCGACGCCCGTCATCGGCAAGAACGACGAACTGCTCGGCGCGGTCAACGTCATGGTCGTCATTGCGGACCATCTCCTTCCCATAACAAGAGATCCGCACTGCGATCCGGAAACCTGGCAGGACATCCTCATCGGGAAAGCCCTTGCAGGTTTCTCCACCAAAGACCTCGTGAATCTCATCGAGGAAATCGAGATCGAATTAAATCGAAAAGGTCCTCGCATTCTCAATTGAGACTGTCGTGGCTGCGAACGTGATTGCGATACAACGCGCGGATCACAATCCGCGTTGCTACTTTCCGGGTCTGTTTCGCGCTCGCTGGCCTGCGAGTCAGACTTTTAGTTCGGCTTAGCTTGGCAGAACGGTCCGCAACCTCCGCAAGGCGAGGAACATTTCCAACAACTATTTTAGGCATCCGTAAGCTGGAACCAGCCGCATGAAGGCGGACTTTGGTGCAGTTTAGTTCCGGCGCGTGGCAACGTTCTTGTTGGGCTGCCTGCCGTCGAAAAAGCTCACGTGATGTCACTCAACAGTCACGCGACGATCACAAAATATCATCAAAGCGCCATTCGGAACGGAGTCAATGCAGGCTGGAGCAGGGGGCAATAACAAACCGTCAAACAGGAGGGGACTTATATGGCGCTCCGTTTTCGAAATATCGACGGCTCCGACAACAACCTTGAAAATCCAACGCTGAACCAAGCCGGCACCGACTTTGCCCGGGTGGGACCAGCTAATTTCGCCGATGGCGTTCACGCCATGCAGCCCGGCTCCAATCCTCGGGAGATCAGCAACATTGTCGTGGCGGACGGCCCCGACACCCATCTCGAAGTCGACGGCGTGGCACTATCCGGGATGATGTATGCGTGGGGTCAGTTCGTCGACCATGATCTTGATCTCGAGGCGGACGGCATCAACACCGCGGAGATTTCCATTCCCGTGCCGGCAGGGGATACATTGCCCGAAGGATCCGTGATTCCGCTGACGCGGGTGGCGATTGATCCGGCAACCGGCGTGCCCGGCCATCCGGCAACGGCCATCAACACGGTGACCGGCTGGCTTGACGGTTCGCAGGTGTATGGATCCGACGCCGCCACTGCGGCGAGCCTGCGCACCGCGGACGGCCACATGAAGGTATCGGCCGGCAACAATCTGCCCATTGTCATGACCGAGCAAGGACCGGCATTTGCGGCGGGGGATGTGCGGGCGCAGGAAAATCCTGACCTCACGGCGCTGCAGACGTTGTTCGTGCGCGAGCACAATTACCAGGTCGACCAGCTGCAAAAGGAGCATCCGCACTGGAGCGGCGACCAATTGTACGAGACGGCCAAGGCCATCACCACGGCGGAAATGGTCAACATCACCTACAACGAGTTTCTGCCGCATTTGCTCGGGGCGGACGCTATCCCCGCCTATCATGGCTACGATCCCAGTATTGATCCGACCGTCACCGAGGAGTTCGAAGGCGCCGCCTACCGCTTCGGTCACTCCATCGTGTCGAGCGACATCAACGGCATCGACGATCTTGGTGCAACCACGTCGGAGCAATCTCTGGCTGAAAGCTTCTTCGAGTCGCCGGCGGCGTTCGTTGCCAATGGTGGTGCCGATGGATTGCTGCGGCATCTTTCCAGCGATACCGCGCAACCGCTGGACACGCATATCGTCGAGGATCTCCGAAGCTTTCTATTCGATCCCCCTGATGGCATTGATCTGGCCGCGATCAACATCCAGCGCGCGCATGATCTGGGTCTCGGTACGCTGAACCAAACCCGGGAAGCCCTGGGACTGACGCCCTACACGAGCTTTGACCAAATCACCTCGGATCCGGCGACGGCTTCGGCGTTGAAGCAGGCTTACGGCACGGTCGATGCCATTGATCTATGGACCGGCGGCTTGGCCGAGGATCACACCGCCGGTGCCGCCATCGGCCAGACCTTCGGTACCATCATCGCCGATCAGTTCACGGCCTTACGCGATGGCGACCGGCTGTATTTCGAGAACCAGGGGTTTGACCGCCAGACCCTGAAAGAGATCAAGTCGACCACGCTCTCGGATATCATCGAGCGCGATACGACGGGAACCACGGCGATGCAGGCCGATGCGTTCGTGTCGACTGAGCGTCACTCCGGCACGCTCGGCGGCGTGGACCCGACCGGAGCCGATGCGGGAAGCGGTCAGGCGCAACTGGTGATCGGATCCACGGGCAGGGATACGCTGACCGGCGGTGGTCTCGATGACACGCTGGTGGCGGCCCGCGGTCACATGACCATGACCGGTCGTGCCGGCGCCGATACCTTTGTGTTCAACCTCGACAACCTCAAGGGCGGACACAACATCGCTGTCATCACCGACTACGATCCCAAGGTCGACCAGTTGCAGCTTCTGAACAACGCTTTCGTCGCGAAGTCATCCGATCATCACGGCGGAACCCTGCTGCACATCGGTTCTGAAACGATAGACCTAATTGGCGTGAGGCCGAATGAAATCGACCGTCACGACTGGGCCTAAGTCCAATAGTTGCGTCGCCTCGAGAGAGGCGACGCAGCCTCATCCCTGCTGATCGTAGTAACGCGGCATCGAATAGGGATCGATCGCCTTATCCGAACGCTGTCCGAGAAAGAAAAAGCCGCAGGCGGCGTCGGCAACGGCACGGCCACGGGTAAATCTGTCCAGATACCGGATCCAGAAGAACGGAAGCGAGATCACGCGCGACATCTTGTCGCCCGCGCCGAGCGCACGTAAGAAATAGCGGATCGACCAGATCAGGGCGACACCGGGACCGCTGACCGGACCGGCGCTGATTTCCGCGAAACGTCGAAACAGCCAGCGATGGCCACTTTGGGTGAAGCGCGAGAAATCATAGGCGCGTTCATGCACCTGCTGCATGAACGGCGTCTCGGCGTAGACCAGTCCCTTCGGGCGCAGCACGCGATGAATTTCGGCGACGACCGTTGCCGGCTCCAGCACGTGCTCGAGCACCGCCTGGACCCAGACGCCGTCGAACATTCCATCCTCGAACGGCAATTTATGGCCGTCGGCGACCAATACCGTGTACTGCGATGCGTAGACGTCGGTGCCGATTAATTCGATCGACGGATCGTTGTAGAGTTGATCTGCTCCCGAGCCGATGGCGCCGCCGCCAATCACCAGCACGGTAGGCCGCTCGGACTTTTCTTTCAGCAAAGCAAGGAATTTTGCGCAGTTTGTCTCCGCAACCGGATTCTTGCCAAAGGCGAACCGGTGCAGGCGCGAGCCGATCGACTTGCCCATCACGTCGCGGCGAAGCGCCGAACCATTATTACCCAGATACATCTGGCGATTGAAAACACTGGCGGGAAAGTCGATCAGCACCGGCTGTGAGTTGACGACGGGAAATCCCGTCTTGTGGTATTCGCAGTCGGCGCTGGAGCAGCGTGGATGAGCGCCTCGATCTCGTATCGGAGAGAAACATCGAGGACAACGGATGCCGTGATTCCATTTCTTAGATGACACGGATTGCACGGAGCGGGTGAAGATAGAGAGTTCCAAACGATAACCCCAAAATATACTGCGCCAGTTCCAAGGTTGGAACCGGGCGCGTGAAGTCACTTATTCAGGCCTAACTAGGAGGCTGCGATAAGGCAGCAATGCGGCCCATGCTCGACGTAACGGGTTGCGGTCGAAACACAGAAAGCCGCAAACGCAATCTGCGTTAGATGAGTTTTAAAGCTCTCAAGCTGGCATGTCCGTTCTTTCCGACGATGATGTGGTCGTGCACCGATATGCCGAGGGGCTGCGCGATATTGACGATTGTCTTGGTCATCTGGATATCGGCTGACGAGGGCGTCGGATCGCCGGACGGGTGGTTGTGCACGAGAATGATCGCGGTGGCGGATAGCTCCAATGCGCGCTTGATCACCTCGCGCGGGTAGACCGGCGTATGATCGACCGTGCCAACCTGTTGTACCTCGTCTGCTATCAACTGGTTGCGCTTGTCGAGGAACAGCAGTCGAAATTGTTCCTTGTCGGCGAACGCCATGCTGGTCCGGCAATAATCGATCACGTCATTCCATGACGACAGCAGCGTGCGCGGCTTCAACTGGCCTTTGGCGATGCGGGTTGACGCCGCCGCGATCAGCTTGATCTGGTGGATGGACGCATCGCCAACTCCGTCCACTTCGCGCAGTCGCGCTTCCGGCGCATGGATGACTTCGGCAAAGGAGCCGAATTTCTTGAGCAGGGACTTTGCAAGCGGCTTGGTATCGCGCCGGGGCAGCGCTGCGAACAGCGCCATCTCCAGCAGCTCATAGTCGCTCAGCGCGTCCGGCCCTGCACTGTGAAAGCGCTCCCGCAACCGGTCGCGATGGCCGTGATAATCCGGCTTCTCGGCAGGCTTGGACGACGTTTGCGGATCGCTGGTGTTCGCGGCCATCGATACACAGAATGCCGCGCCGCGCAGGTTTTGCAACCACGAAGTGTAAATCGGGCCGGCCTCCGCACCGCTGGCGCGGCCACCTCTACAGGATAGAGCGCCGCGCTGACAGCCATGTGACGGCTGCGGGCCGGGTCCCTTCGGACGCGCTTGTCTTCTGCGCGAAATCCCTTAGGTGTGTTGCGCCGCTGCTCGCGTTTTGCGGTCGGCGGCGCCAGCGCTGAGCGGCAGCCTCGCCTAGAACGAGGCGCTCATCGTCGACCTGATCTATCAAGGTCGTGCAGACAAATCCCACCCGAGGCGGGCCCATCGGAAGACGCCGCGCGCGCGACGGTCGTGAGCAGAACTTGTGCTTCGTCGGAACGGCGGCGCGCTGATGTTTGTCTGCCAGCCACCGTCGATGTCGCGATGCACTTGCATGCCTGACTTGTCGCTCTTTCCTAAACGAGCGATCCCACTAACGGAGACTTTGAGTGACCACCATCGTTTCGGATATTCCGCGGCCGCCTGGCATCCTTTCGGGGTGGCTGACGTTACTGCTTGCGGTGTCCTGTGGGCTGATCGTCGCCAATCTCTATTACGCGCAACCGCTGATTGGCCCGATCAGCGCGGATCTGGGGCTGTCGTCCCAGGCGGCCGGCCTCATCGTGACCATGACGCAGCTCGGTTATGGGGCGGGTCTCCTGTTGATCGTGCCGCTCGGCGATCTCGTCGAGAACAGGCGGCTGGTTATTGCGGTTACAAGCCTGGGCGCGCTGTCGCTGCTAGGGGCCGCGTATTCAACCCATCCGCTGCCGTTTCTCGTCGCCGGGGTGTTCATCGGGCTTGGTTCGGTCGCCGTGCAAATCCTGATTCCCTATGCCGGACATTTGGCGCCGGCCGCGACGCGTGGACGTGCCGTCGGCAACGTCACCACCGGGCTGATGATCGGCGTGATGCTGTCGCGACCGGTGGCCAGCTTCATCGCAGCGGTCTCGTCCTGGCACATGGTGTACATCGTGTCGGCCGTCGCCATGGTCTTGCTGGTCCTGGTGCTGCATCGGCTGCTCCCGCCGCGTAAGCCCACGACGCGTCTGCGCTACGGCCAACTGCTGGTGTCGATGATGCATCTGGCGACGACCAGCGTTGTTCTGCGCCGTCGCGCGTTCTATCAAGCCAGCCTGTTCGGCGTGTTCAGCATGTTCTGGACGACAATCCCCCTGGTGCTCGCCGGGTCTGCATTTCGTCTCTCGCAAACCGGCATCGCGATGTTCGCTCTCGCCGGTGTTGCCGGCGCTATTTCGGCACCGCTTGCCGGCCGCGTTGCGGATCGGGGCTGGACACGGCCCGCAACCGCTGCGGCGATGCTGCTCACCGCCGGCGGTTTCGCGCTGACGCGGGTGGTCGATCTCGGCTCGACCTGGTCGATGGCGCTGCTGGTCAGCGGCGCGATTGCCATCGATTTCGGGGTACAGGCGAATGTGGTGCTGGGCTATCGCACCTTGTTTGCGCTCGGTGCCGAAGTCCGTGGCCGGCTGAACGGACTCTACATGACGACGTTCTTCCTGGCCGGTGCGGCAGGCTCGGCTGTCGGTGCATGGGCTTACGCCAACGGCGGCTGGACGCTGGTTTCGTGGATAGGCGGCGCGCTGCCGCTCCTGGCGCTTGTCTATCTCGCAACCGAACACGAGTAGCAATCCGAGGAGGGCGACAGCAGCACCTTTCGGGCAACGGGTCCATCACCTCAGGTTAGCATTTCACATTTGCTTGAGCGGCCGCAAATTGGAGCAAAGGGGCGCGACCCCTGCGAGAAAATCGCGGGCGATGCCGCATAGCTGAAGAAGGGTATCGTCTCGCAAGCAGGTTGCCATCGTCATTTGAGGCACCACATCAGTACTTCAGCTCCAGGCAGATATTCTCTGTTGGCATTGGCCCGGAGGCCCGCGAGGAACCGATTTTGATGCTCGGATACGCAGTCGAGAAATACGGTCCGGACGGATTGTTGGCTTCTTCGGCGGATCGAGGCTGGTCGGGACTGTCGGCGGAATTTCGCAGTCATGGCAGTGGCGTCCTCGCCTGGAACAATGCCCAGCCCGATGTTGAGATTTGCGTCGACGTCCGAGGCAGCCGATCGGTCGTCACGCGACGGGGCGGTGGTATCGTCAATCGCGCGCGTGCCGAGCGCGGCACGATTTGGCTTTCTCCCGCTGGCTTAAAGGAAGACTTCATCGATATCTCGGATCCTTTGCCGGGGATGCTTCATCTCTATCTTCCGTCAAATTGCTTCTCGCCCGGCAATCTCGGCGCCGAGACCGATCAAATGGTGCCGGAGTCACTCCGCTACGAGAGTGCATTCCAGGACCCTCTTGTTGCCGAGATCGCCTTTGCGATTCTGGCTGAACTCCAGACCGAAACTTCTGCCGGTCGCCTGCTTGCTGAAACGCTGGCTTCCAGTCTTGCTGCACGGCTGGTTCAAAATCACCTCGGTACGTCCTCGCCCTCCGCGGGGGCCCTCCAGGAAGGACTCGATCGTCGCAGGCTGGCCCGGGTGCTGGATTACATCGACAGCAACCTCGAAGGAAATCTGACGATTGAGCATCTTGCCTCGATCGCGTGCCTCAGCCGCTTCCATTTCGCCCGGGCTTTCAAATGCGCCGTCGGTCAATCGCCTCATCGCTACGTCAGCGGCAAGCGCCTTGAGCGCGCCAAAGCGATGCTGGCCCGTGGTGACCGGCCTTTGGCCGACATTGCGCTCGCGCTCAACTTCTCCTGCCAAGCCAATTTCACCCGCGCCTTTCGGCAAGTTACCGGTTTGACGCCCGGTCAGTATCGGAGAAATTCCGCAGCTTGAACTCATCGGCCGCGGCAAGCGGCCGTTGCACCGCTGAATCCCCGCGGTCCCGTCGATGTCAGCAAGAAATGACAAAATCCCAGCAACCGGCGCAAAGCCAGCGCAGGGCAAATTGGTTCATCAATCCGGTCGGATACCTCCCACTGAAACAGAGACGATCGTGACCATTGAACAAAAGGTTGTTGTGATTACCGGTGCCTCGCGGGGCATTGGTGCCGGTCTGATAAAGGGATTTCGCGACATCGGTTATAGCGTCGTTGCCAATTCGCGTTCGATCAGCAAACGCGACATGGGCCTTGATCCTGCGGTAGTGCTCGTCGACGGCGATATCGGCGTTCCCGACACGGCGGACCGTATCCTTGCCGCAGCTTCTGAGCGCTTTGGACGGATCGACACGCTCGTCAACAACGCCGGCCTCTTCCTTCCGAAGCCTTTTGTTGATTATTCCCAGGCCGATTTCGCAGCGATGATCGCCGTCAATCTGGCCGGGTTCTTTTACATTTCGCAGAAGGCCGCCTCCAGCATGCTGAAGAACGGCTCCGGGCATATCATCAACATCACGGCAACGATCGCGCAACAGCCGATGGCATCGCTTAGCGCTGCTCTCCCGGCTTTGACAAAGGGCGGCCTCAATGCGGTGACGCGTTCGCTTGCCATCGAATACGCCGGTCAGGGCATCCGCGTGAACGCGGTCTCGCCGGGCGTCATTAAAACGCCGATGCATGCGCCAGAGACGCACCAGTTTCTCGCCGGGTTGCAACCCATGGGGCGAATGGGGGAGACGCAAGAAATTCTCGACGCCGTGCTGTATCTGGAAAAAGCGGCATTTGTCACAGGTGAGATCCTGCACGTCGACGGTGGCGCCTCCGCCGGCCGCTGGTAGAGGACGGACGATGTGGCCAGACCGACGCCTCACTGACCTTCTCGGGATCGAGCAGCCGCTTATCCTGGCGCCGATGGCGGGACTTGGCACCGTCGCACTTGCCGCGGCGGTGTGCGATGCCGGCGGGCTGGGGTCGATCGGTTGCGCAGCCATGCAACCGCAGCTCGCGGCCGAGACCATCGAGCAACTGCGGCGGCTGACGCGCAACCCGATCAACGTCAATTTCTTTTGTCACACCAGGGCAAAAGCCGACGCTGAGCGCGAGCAAGCCTGGCATGATCGGCTGTCGCCTTATTTTCGCGAGCTTGGCGTCGAGCAGGAGCCTTCGCCGCCCCGGCTGGATATCGAGCCGTTCGGCGATGCCATGTGCAGGGTGGTCGAGGCCGCAAAGCCCGAGGTGGTGAGTTTCCATTTTGGCCTGCCGACGCCGCCATTGCTGTCCCGGATCAAGGCGGCGGGATGCCGCGTCATCTCGTCGGCGACGACGGTCGAAGAAGCGTTATGGCTGGAGACCCTAGGTGCTGACGCGATCATCGCTCAGGGCTGCGAGGCCGGCGGACATCGCGCGACTTTCCTCGCTGCGAACCCCAACCATGCCGCTGTCTCACAAGTCGGCACATTTGCGCTGGTGCCGCAAATCGTCGACGCCGTCAGCGTGCCGGTCATTGCTGCCGGAGGCATTGGCGATGGGCGGGGCATTGCGGCTGCGTTTGCGCTGGGTGCGGCAGGAGCGCAGATTGGGACCGCATTTCTCCTTTGTCCCGAAGCGGCGACGTCATCGTTGCACCGCGAGGCCCTCCGGCGTGCGCGTGAACACGTGACCGTCCTCACCAATGTGTTTACCGGGCGGCCGGCGCGCGTCCTCGCCAGCCGCTTGGCGCTCGATCTCGGCCCTGTCTCAGACGATGCGCCGGACTTCCCGTTGCCCATGGGCGAGATATCGTCGTTGCGCGCCAAGGCGGAGCAGCAGGGCATTAACGATTTTACGCCGCTGTGGTCGGGCCAGGCGGCTCCGCTCGCAACGGAGATGTCCGCCAAGGCACTCACGCTCAAGCTGGCAAGCGAAACAACCGAATGCTTCGCACGGCTTCGGGCCGGCAAGACTGCCTGAGCCGCGGCAACGCCGATTAGTCCAGCGATGTCACACTGACCTAAGCGTGCGATGCCGCCTGTTTTGATGGATTATGCCGCGGCCGGCGGCTGTTCGCGGTTGCGTTGCGACAGTGTGAAGATTTCGACGCAGGTGGCGGTGACGCCGACCGAGTGCTCGAATTGCGCCGACAGCGAGCGGTCGCGTGTCACCGCGGTCCAGCCGTCGGACAGGATCTTCACATGCGGCTTGCCGAGATTGATCATCGGCTCGATGGTGAAGAACATGCCCGGCTTCAGCGCCACGCCTTCGCCGGGCCGGCCGATATGAATGATGTTCGGCTCGTCGTGAAACATGCGGCCCAGGCCATGGCCGCAGAAGTCGCGCACCACGCTCATGCCCTGCGGCTCGACAAAGCTCTGAATGGCGTGGCCGATATCGCCGGTGGTGGCGCCGGGTTTGACCGCGGCGATGCCGCGCATCATCGCTTCATAGGTCACTTCGATCAGCCGCTCGGCCTTGCGGGCGATCGGACCCACCGCATACATCCGGCTGGAATCGCCGTACCAGCCGTCGACGATGAAGGTCACGTCGATATTGACGACATCGCCATCCTTCAGCGCGCGGTCGCCGGGCATGCCGTGGCAGACCACATGGTTGATCGAGGTGCAGGTCGAATAGCGATAGCCGCGGTACATCAGGGTCGCGGGATAGGCACCATGGTCAAAGGCGAAATCGCGAACGAAATCGTCGATCCGGGAGGTCGGCACGCCCGATTTGACCAGGTCGGTGAGTTCATCGAGGCACTGCGCCACCAGCGCGCCGGCCTTGCGCATGCCCGCGAAGCCGCTCGGCCCATGCAGCTTGATCTGTCCGGTCTTGCGCAGGAAGGTATCGGAGGCTTCGACGTAGCTCATTGCTGGATCATGCTTCACGGGCAGGGCGATAATGGGTCGTTTTCTGTCGTTAATTTAATGATCGGAGCGGTCAGCGCAAGCCAAGGTTGGAAAATGGCATGACCGGGGCAGACGGAACCGCAGCCGGGGGGCCGTGGCGTCAACTCGGTACCTCCAGCGTGGTCTCGACCGGCAAGGCGCCGCCCCGGACGCGGATTTCGCGCACCGGGTAGGGCACGCGGATGCCCTCGCGCTTGAACACCTCCCACAGCGACAGCATGACGTCGCTTTTTACCGTGTCCATGCCGTCCGGGTCGGCGATCCAGAAGGTCAGGGAAAATTTCATGCCGGCCTCGGCGAATTCCACCAGGATGCAGCTAGGTGGCCGGCCCTTGAGGGCACGCGGGGCCGCGGCGGCAATCTCGATCGCCAGCTTGCAGACCAGCCGTGGATCGGCATCGTAATTGGTGCCGAAATTGACCTTCACCAGGGTGTTCTTGTCGGTATAGGTCCAGTTGGTGACCTTCTGCGTCACCAGGTCTTCGTTCGGGATCAGGAATTCGCGGCCATCGCCGGCGGCCACCGAAATATAGCGGGTCTTCATGGCGCTGATGCGCCCCGAACTGTCGCCGATGGTGACGAGATCGCCCGGCTTCACCGATTTGTCCGCCAGCAGGATAATGCCGCTGATAAAGTTGGCGATGATCTTTTGCAGGCCGAAGCCGATACCGACGCCGGCCGCGCCGGAGAAGATCGCCAGCGCCGAGAGATTGATGCCGACCGCACTCAAGACCACCGTGACGGCAAATACCATCAGCGCAAGCCGGATGATCTTGACCAGCAGCACCTGGATCGACGGCGTCAGATCCCCCGACCGTGTGATTCGGTGCTCGATGAAATTGCTGGCGATATTGGTGAGCCACAGTGCTACCGATAGCAGCACGGCGAGCTTGATCAGCAACAGCGGCGTCAGCCGCAGACCGCCAAGCACGATCGAGACCGAGTCAAGCGCGTCGATGGTTGAGCCGAGCTGGCCGATAATGCTCAGCGCCGCCACCAGCCACGCCGCCAGCGACACCAGGCGGACGAAGAATTCGTTGCGGATGACAGATGTGACGAGGCGGATGGCCAGCCACGCCAGTGCAAGCTTGGCGAAAACCGCAAGCAGATAACTCCGGCTGGGCCAGGTCGATGCCACCATGATCGCCCGCGCGATCCGCAGCAGCACCGCGAACACCGCGGTCGCGGAGTTGTCCACGAGGACGCGCAGGATCATCCGGAGCGGCGCCGGCCAGCCCATCGCAAGCGATGTCACGTCGACCCGCGCACGGATGGCGGCACCCGCCGCAAATGAGATTCCGGCACCGGCCAGGACCAGGCCGAGCTGAAAGTAGAACCAGGGCGATGCGACTTCCGCGCCGACCCATTGCGCGGCGGAATGCAGGAAATCGAGGATGTCTTTCATGTCCATCGTCAAAATCTCATTTCGAGGCAGATCGGCACGGCAGTCGGACAAGCTTGATTCGAATGCCGGGAGATTTCCACACCCGCGGCACGGATGCCATCGCCGCGGTGGGTGAGCGACGTCAGCTAAAATCGATTTTATCGGGCACATTGTCGCCAGCGGCAAGAATGGCCTTGGCGTCGAACTATGGCGACGATAAGGATGCAATTGCAGGTATTTGCAGGGATTTGCGAAAGCTCATGGCCTCGCTCGACTCGGTCAGCATAGCCATTCTCCTTGGCGCCGTTCTGGTGATGACAGGCATTCTGTCGAGCCTGCTCGCGCTGCGTTTCGGCGCGCCTTTACTGCTCGTGTTTCTGGTGATCGGCATGGTGGCCGGCGACTCCGGCCCGGGCCAGCTGCGGTTCGACGACGTGCGGACGACCTATCTGGTCGGCTCGGTGGCGCTGGCGTTGATCCTGTTCGACGGCGGTCTGAGAACACGCTTTCAAAGCATCCGCGCGGTCCTCGCGCCCTCGATGGTGCTGGCGACGATCGGCGTGCTGCTCACGGCGCTGATCGCCGCGCCGGTCGCCAAATATGCCCTCGATCTGAACTGGACCGAAGCGCTTTTGGTGGGAGCCGTGGTGGCGTCGACGGATGCTGCGGCGGTGTTTTTGCTGGTGCATGCCCAGGGCTTGCGGCTGCGGCCGCGCGTCGGCGCGACGCTTGAGGTCGAGTCCGGCACCAACGATCCATTCGCGGTGTTCCTGACGCTGATGCTGGTTGAACTGATTTCGAGCGGCGGTGGCTCGGCCTGGCACGTGCTGCTGGAATTCGGCCGCGAGGCCGTGCTCGGCGCCATCGTCGGCGTGATCGGCGGTCGGCTCGTGGTGCTGGCGCTGAACCACGTCGCGCTGCCGCAGGGCCTGCACGCCCCGTTCGTCGCCACCGCCGCGCTGGTTATTTTCGGGGGCGCGCAGATCGCGCACGGCTCGGGATTTCTCGCGGTCTATCTCGCCGGCATCATCATCGGCAACCGGCCGACGCGGGCACACAATTCGGTGGTGACGTTCCTCGACGCCGCGACCTGGCTGGCGCAGATCGTGATGTTCGTCCTGCTCGGCCTCCTGGTGTCGCCGGAGCGGCTGCTCAGCAGCGCCGTTCCTGCGGTGATCGTGGCGCTGGTGCTGATGCTGGTGGCCCGGCCGCTTGCGGTGTTTCTTTGCCTGGCGCCGTTTCGCTTCAACTGGCGGGAAAAGCTGTTCATAGCCTGGACCGGCCTGCGCGGGGCGGTGGCGATCTTCCTGGCATCGATTCCGTTATTGGTCGGGCTGCCGAAGGCGTACCTTTACTTCGATGTCGCCTTTGTCGTCGTCCTCATCTCGCTGTTGCTGCAAGGCTGGACCATGGCCGCGGCGGCGCGCCGGCTCCATGTGGCGTTGCCGCGCACCGAGCGCGGGCCGCGGCGGGTCGAGCTCGATCTGCCCGGCCAGCTCGAACAGCAACTGGTCGGCTATCCGGTCAGCCCGAAGAGCCTGTATCTGAAACGCGGGGTGATCCCGTCCTGGTCAAAACCGACGCTGGTCATTCGCGACGAGCGGATTCTCTCCCCTGCGGAGGCCGAGCCGGTCGCGGCCGGCGACTACATCTACCTGTTGGCGCCGCCGGAGAAGGCCGAAGCGCTCGATCGGTTTTTTGCCGACATGCTGCCGAGCGCGGCTCCCGATCCGCATCTGCTGGGTGATTTTACCGTGTCCGGTGAGCACACGCTGAGCGAACTCGCCGATATCTATGGCGTACGGGTCGATGAAGAACAGGCGAAGCTGACGCTGGCCGATTATTTCGACGTCCATCTCGATCGCGCGCCAAAGGAAGGCGCCACACTCCCGCTCGACACCATTGTGCTGGTAGCCCGCAAGCTCAGCGGCGGCAGGGTGAACGTGGTCGGCCTCCGGCTGCCGGAAGATGAGGATGAGTTTGTACCGCCGACGCGAACGGCGTTGCTCAAACGCAAGCTGTCGAAGTGGTGGTCGTCGGTGGCCGGAATCTAGCAGGCCGGCAGCACGCCCGGGCAAACCTTGTCGCGCTGTCGTCAATCTGCGGCCAACAAATCGCCGCAACGTCCCAAAATTTGCTCGACTTCGTGATCGCGATATCGGAACGCGCGGCGCGTCGAAATCGTTGCTAGCGGCGTTGCGCCGATTTTACGGCACATCGCTTAAATGGTTCCGATCAGGAGTAGCCGATGCGAAAATACATCATGCCGATCGTTGCAGCCGTAGCGCTCGGGACAGCAGCCCCCGCGATGGCCTACGACACAGGAGGCCTCATTTCGATGCAGGCCGCGTTGGACACAGCGACCGATCTCGGCCTCGTCACGGTATCGCATACCCAGTTTGCCGGTGATGAATGGCAGGTCGAGGGACGGGATGCGAACGGGTGGTGGATGGAGGTGGACGTCGACGTCACCACGGGTGAAGTCCTTCACGTCCAGCGTTAGAGCGTTTTCCGGCGAAGTGGATACCGGTTCGCGTAAAGAAAACGCGTCAAAATTAAGAATCTGGAGTCCCGTTCCGCTTCCATCGGAACGGAAAAGGCTCCAGTCGCTGGCCGAAACACTGCGCCGCCCTTCGAGATGTCAGATCGGCGAGGCGGCGCCGGTCAGCACCTTTACGCCGCCAAACGCGGAGATTCGTCCGCGCCGGAGCATGACGATCTGGGTTGCCAGTTGGCGTAATTCGGCGGCGTCGTGGCTGACATAGACCATCGGAATTCCTGCCTCGTCGCGGAGGCGCGCCAGATAGGGCAGGATTTCCATCTTTCGCCCTTCATCCAGGGCTCCCAACGGCTCGTCCAGCAACAGCAATCTTGGCTTTGACAAAAGCGCCCGACCGAAGGCGACGCGCTGGCGCTCGCCGCCCGAGAGTTGCCCCGGGCGACGGCTCAAGAGGTCGCCGATATCGAGCAGATCGACGACGCGCTTGCGCTGTGCGGTATCGTCCGCCAGGTGATTCATCCGCCGTCCGTAGTCGAGATTTTGGCGCACATCGAGATGCGGAAACAGCCGAGAATCCTGGAACACGTAGCCGATGCGGCGGCGGTGGGGCGGTACATGCACGCGTGCCGTGGTGTCATCGAGTATCTCGCCATCGATGGCGATAACGCCACGGTCGGGCTTGAGCAGACCGGCAATGATGTTGATCAGCGATGACTTGCCGGCCCCCGACGCGCCGAACAGTCCGGTGACCCGGCCTTGGCTGGTGAACGAGGCCTCCAGCGAGAAATCGCCGAGTTGTTTTGAAATGTCGACGTGCAGCATGGTCAATTTCCATGCAGGCGCCGCGTGGCGCGCCGTACGAACCATTCGGAGGCGACCAAGGCCACCATCGCTATCAGGATTGACACCACTACCAACCGCAGCGCCGCGGTATCGCCGTCCGGCGTCTGGATCAGCGAATAGATCGCCGACGAAACAGTCTGGGTCTCGCCAGGAATGTTCGACACGAAGGTAATGGTCGCGCCGAACTCACCGATCGCTTTGGCAAAGCCCATGACCATGCCGGCCAGCACGCCCGGCAGCGCCAGCGGCAGCGTCACGGTCAGGAACACCCGCCAGGGCGCTGCGCCCAGCGTTGCCGCCGCCTGCTCCAGCCTTTGATCGACCGCCTCGATCGAGAGCCGGATCGGCCGCACCAGAAGCGGAAACGACATCACGCCGCAGGCGAGCGCGGCGCCGGTCCAGCGGAATGCGAACACGATCCCGAGGTGATCGGCAAGCCAGGCGCCGACCAGGCCGCGCTTGCCGAAGGTCAGCAGCAGCAGATAACCGGTGACCACCGGCGGCAGCACCAGAGGCAGATAGATCAGCGCATCGACCAGGGCTTTGCCCCGGAAATCCCGCCGCGCCAGCAGCCACGCGATGCCGATCCCAAGCGGTGTCGCCACCAGCGTCGCGACGGTGGCGACCCTCAGCGAAAGCTGGATTGCCGTCCACTCTGTCGGCGAAATATCAAACACTAGTGCCCGTTTCCGAAGTTCGTATGCGGTTGCGGCCCCTCTGATCCGAACTTCGGAAACAAAAGGGCCTCGTTGAGACTGATGCTTCAGTGCCGCTTATCGATTTGAAGTTCCTAATCGAGCTATCGGCAGTTGCTTTAGGAACTTCAAATCGGCGGCACTGGTCTTAGGTGGTCGGGCTGGCGAGAAATCTGAAGCCGTACTTCTCGAAAATGGCCTTGGCCGCCGACGATCGCAGAAATGCGAGATAGTCCGTCGCTTGCGGCTTCGCGGTCGACGTTGCCGCGACCGGATAGATGATCGCAGGGTGGGAATCGGCCGGGAAGGTGCCGACGATCTTCACGCCGGGTTCAACCTTGGCATCGGTCGAATAGACGATCCCAAGTACGGCTTCACCGCGCGCCACCAGGGCCAACGCGGCGCGGACGCTCTCCGCCATTGCGAATTTCGGCGCCGCCGCCTGCCACGCGCCGAGCTTTTCGAGTGCGGCCTGCGCGTATTTGCCGACCGGCACCGCCTTGACGTCGCCGGTGGCGATCTTGCCGTCGCCGGCGAGCTTGGAGAGATCGAAGCCCGGTCCAATCGTCACATTGTCGATTTTGGAATCCTTGGGCGCGATTAGCACAATGCTGTTGCCGAGCAGGTTGACCCGCGTCGCTTCGTTGATGTTTTTCTTGCCGATCGCATAATCCATCCAGTCGGAATCGGCGGACACGAAAATATCGGCCGGCGCACCCTGTTCGATCTGCTTGGCCAGCGCCGAACTCGCAGCATAGCTGGCGGTGGTCTTGACGCCGGTCTTCGCGGTGAAGGCGGCATCGACCTCGTCGAGCGCGTTCTTCATCGATGCTGCGGCGAATATGGTGAGGCTCTTGTCGCTGCTCTGGGCCGTGGCGGACGACCAGGTCGATCCGAACAGGATCGTGAAGGCGAGCAAAAATCCGGCCAAACGATGCATTGGGGCGCTCCGTGCGTGTTCGCGGCGCATCGCGCGCGCAAATCAGTCGTGAGGGATTTCAAACGCGAGGGCGGAAGCGCCGTTCCGTCGATCCCGACGACTTACGGTCGATCGGGGTCTCGCTCACCAAAACCATAACAGGCTGAGTTTCGAGGGAAAAGGCTTCCTTGGTCTATTTGAATTTGTCGCAACCGCTCGGTTCCGCCGCCGCCCAGGCCGGCGCGGTTCCGAGCAGCGCAAAGGCGACCAGCAGGGGCGCGCGCATCTTCAATCCACCCCGATCATGACGTCGGAGGCTTTCACCACAATGGTCACCGCACTCTTGGCCTTGATGCCCAATTCGTCCACAGCCTCATTGGTGATCGAGGACGTGACCACCTGACCGTTGCCGATATCGACGCGGACATGCGAGGTGGTCGCGCCCTTCTTCACTTCGATGACGGTGCCCTTGATCTGGTTACGTGCACTGATGCGCATGGTGTGTCCTTCGTGGTTTTTCCCGGGCAGGGCGCCGGTAGGCAACGACACATCGGGAATTGCAATGGGATCAGCAGCCCTGACCCGAAGCTTCGCCCGCGCTTACGGCGGGGCAGTGTTGAGGCTAGCGCGTTTTAGGGCTCAATCCAATCAACTTGCGCCACGCTTTTGTTATTGCTTGGCGTCCGGGGCAGCCAAAACCTGGCGGCAGTCGGCCGGCAGTTGCGCCAGCGTCACCGGTGGCTTGGGCTTTGGCGGGGTGATCGGCGGCTTCGGATGAATCACCTCATCCTTGAACCAGTAGGCAAAGTCGGCGGGGCTGCAGCCCTCGCCTTCCGTCGGCGCTTGCTGCGGTTCGCATTCGCCGCTACCGGCGGGACATGTGATGCGGATGTGGAAGTGATAGTCGTGGCCATACATCGGTCGCACCTTGGAAAGCCAACTGCGATCGCCCTTGGCCTCGCGGCACAGCGCTTTCTTGATCGCCGCATTGACGAAGATGCGTTGCACCCGCGGCTCCCGCGCCGCGTCGCGGATCACCGTGAGGTGGCTCGGCGTCCAGACCTTTGGATCGATGTCGAGCCGGTCGGCGCGCACCATCATCACCGCGGACATGTCCTCGCGCTCGTTGCGCGACAGTTGCCGGTTCGGCATAGGCGTCAGCCAGACATCGGCGTCTAGTCCCACCTGATGGCTGGCATGCCCGGTGATCATTGGGCCGCCGCGTGGCTGCGACATGTCGCCGACCAAAATTCCCGGCCAGCCCGCATCCTTGTGAGCCTTCGCCGACAGCCGCTCCAGCAACGCGATCATGTCGGGGTGCGCCCAATTGCGATTGCGCGACAATCGCATCACCTGCCACGTCTCGCCGTTGATCGGGAGTGCCTCCGCGCCTGCGATGCAACCCTTGGCATAGAAGCCGATCACTCGCGTCGGCAGTTTAGCAGGCAGGATCTTACGGCCGAATAATTCCTTGGCGCCGAGCTTGGGGTCGTTGGGATTAGCCAGCGGCGGCAGTGGCTTTGCATCGACACTGCCCTTGTCTTGTGCGGACGCAATCGGCGCATTGGCGATGACAGCCGAGGTCAAAAGGGGAATCAGAATCAGGCGCAGATTCATACGGACAGTTTATCGCTCGAACCGGGCAAGGCAACAGCTCGCGCGGACTCACGACCCGCAGCGTACAGCCGGCGACTGAAATTCGGCGTCATCTTTAACCGGCTGATAACCCTAGCGATCATTGACGAATCTTCAGGCGTTCGGCGCCATTTCGCGCATAGATTGTGCAATCGGGAGTTACGAAAAGCGTCCATTCTCATGGCGTTGACGGTTTGTCCCGCGCATCCACCATTGAAGCGTGGGTTCCCTAAGCACAACCACACGTATTTGTGCGGACCAGCCTTCCAAACGAGCAGCCTGAGATGGGCGCTGTAGTCGTCGACGGGAAGAGATACCATTTTTTCAGACACTTATCGGAAAACATCGCCACGCAGAATGCGAGTGAGGCTCAGCAATGCCGAGGATTCGGCCGAAGACAGGCAAGGAAGTGAAACACGTCGCGCGCGGCCGCGTTGGCGGTCGGCCGGAAAAACCGCGTCCGAAGCGCTTGGGCGACAGCCGCCGGCGCATCTCCGTCGAGATCACCGAGATCGTACGCAAGCGCGCCGAGGCCGAGGCCGCGATTGCAGCGGCGCAAAAATCGCACGAGCGGCTGCGCGAGGCGATCGACATCCTGCCGCAGGGCATCGTGTTTCTTGATGCCGAGGGCCGCTACATTCTCTGGAACAAGAAATACTCGGAAATCTACAGCCGCAGTTCGGATTTGTTCCAACCGGGCGCGCGACTGCGGGATACCATTCGGGTCGGCGTCGAGCGCGGCGATTATCCCGAAGCGATCGGCCGGGAAGAGGAATGGATCGCCGAGCGGCTCGCCAAACTCAATCAGCCCAGCGCGCGCCACGAGCAGACCCTTGCCGACGGCCGTTGCATCCTGATCGAGGAGCGGCTGACCGAAGATGGCGGCATCATCGGCCTGCGCGTCGACATCACCGAACTGAAGCAGCGCGAAGCCTCGTTTCGGTTGCTGTTCGACAGCAATCCGGTTCCGATGATCGTCTGCGCGTTGCACAGCGAACGCATCCTCGGCGTCAACGACGCTGCGGTCGCACATTACGGCTATAGCCGCGCGGAGTTCGAAAATCTCACGATCCGCAGCGTCCAAGCCTTCGAATCCGAGCTGCCTTGGGCCGGCGACCGTTCCAGCGACGAATTGACCGCGCGCGTCTGGAAGCATGTCCGGGCCGATGGCACGCTGATCGATCTGGCGATCTATTCGCGCCAACTGGTTTATGGCGATCAGCCCGCGGTGCTGCTCGCGTTGATGGACATCACCGAACGCAAGCGAGCCGAGGCGCGGCTTGCGTTCATGGCGCAACATGATGGACTGACCGGACTGCCGAACCGCAATTTGCTGCGCCAGCAGACGGATGAGATGTTGCTGCATACCCGGCGCGGCACGGAAAAGATCGCGTTGCTGGTGCTGGGGCTCGACAACTTCAAGGCCGTCAACGACACGCTGGGCCATGGCATCGGCGACAAGCTGCTGCGCGGCGTCGCCAAGCGCTTGCGGTCCATGCTGTGCGAGGAGGACACGCTCGCCCGCCTCAACTCCGATGAATTCGCGATCGTCCAGAGCGGGCTGACACGCCCGGAGGACGCCGCATTGCTGGCCCGGCGCCTGTTGCAGGCGATCGGCGCACCGTATTTGCTGGAGGGCCATTCCGTCGTGATCGGCGCCAGCATTGGCATCGCCATGGCGCCGGGCGATGGCGATGAGTCCGAGAAGCTCCTGAAGCATGCCGATATGGCTTTGTCGCGCGCCAAGAATGATTCGCGCGGCATGTTCAGCTTCTTCGAGGCCGGCATGGATGCCCGCGCCCAGAGCCGCCGCAAGATCGAGATCGATCTACGCGACGCGATTCAGCGCGACATGCTGCAGCCATATTATCAGCCGCTGGTCGACCTCACGAGCGGACGCATCACCGGACTGGAAGCGCTGGTGCGCTGGCCGGATCCCGAGCGCGGCATGATCTCGCCGGCCGAATTCATCCCGGTTGCGGAAGAAACCGGCCTGATCAGCGCGGTTGGCGCGCTGATGCTGCACCGTGCCTGCGCTGACGCCGCGCTCTGGCCCGACAACGTTCGGGTTGCGGTCAATCTGTCGCCGTTGCAATTCCGTGCCGGCAATCTGTTGTCGCAGGTGATGGACGCGCTGAAACGATCCGGCCTGGCGGCCGAGCGGCTGGAACTCGAGATCACCGAGACCCTGCTATTGGAAAAGAGCAGCCAGGTGCAGGCCACGCTGCATGCGCTTCGCGCGTTGGGCGTCCGCATCTCGATGGACGATTTCGGGACCGGTTATTCGAGCCTGAGCTATCTCCGAAGCTTTCCGTTCGACAAGATCAAGATCGACCAGTCCTTCGTGCGCGACCTCGGGACCAATCGTGACGCCCAGGCGATCGTGCGGGCGATCATCAGTCTCGGCGTCGGTCTCGGCGTCACAATCACAGCCGAAGGCGTCGAGACCGAGAGCGAACTGAGCTGCCTGCGCGCCGAGGGGTGCCATGAGGGGCAGGGCTTCCTGTTCAGCCGCGCTCGGCCCAATGACGAAATCATCGGGTTGTTGGAAGCGCAGTGCGGCGCGGCGGTCACCGTGCCAGTGGACGCGACCGCCGTGGCCTAGAGTGGGATAGCTTTTCTTCGAATCGCCATCCCACTCTAGCTTATTATTTGAGCATGATCTTTTCGGAAAACCGGCGTCCACTTTTCCGGATCATGCTCTAAAGGCGGCGAGATCGCCGGCTCAGGTCGTCGGTCCGCGCGGGATCACGCCGACGCCCAGCAACGCCTTGCCGACGTCCTCGTAATGGGTGTCGCGGGCCTGGATCTGCTGCTTGATGGCGTGCATGTCGCGGAAGCGGCGCTCGAACTTGTTCGACTTGAACACCGCAGTGGCGCCGACCATGTGATAGGCGGCATCGACCACCGCGGCCGCCTGATGGATGGTCCAGGTCGAAGCCAGGCGTATCGCCGTGCGGTGCTCCTCGCTGAGCTTGCCGTCGCGGACGGTGTCGCGCCAGGCTTCGGCGGCGGTTCCATAGATATAATGTCGTGCCGCCCGCAGATTGCCTTCAGCGCGGCCGATAGCACCTTGGACCGCGTTGTTCTCACGCATTGCCTTGAGGCCAACCGACGCCTTTTCGCGTGCGAGGTCGGTCGCGGCATCAAGTATCGCCCGCGCGATGCCGCACGAGATCGCGGCAAAGCCCAGGCCGAACATGGTGTAGGTGGTGATGCCGTACAGCGGTCCCTTTTCGCGCAACGCCGAGAAGTCGTCGCGCAACGCCGCGAAATTCTCAGGGATGAACAGGTCTTCGACCGAATAGGAATCGGTGCCGGTGCCGTTCAGGCCGATCACATCCCAGACGTCGTACATCGTGACCTTGGAGGCCGGAAAGACGATGGTGCGGATTTCCGGCACGCCCTTGCGGTTCATCCGCGTGGTGCCGTCGGGTTCGGTGACCTGAACGTGGGCGCCGAACCAGTTGGCCTGTCGGGAGCCGCTGGCGAAGTCCCAGCGCGCGGTGATGCGATAGCCGCCGGGAACGACCTTAACCGCATGAGCGATCGCACCCCAAGCGAGGATGCTGTCCGGGGCATCGAAAATCTCGTGCGCCACCTCTGGATCGAGATAGGCTGCGGTCATGGCGCAGACATTGCACTGGCCGAGGCACCAGGCCGTCGAGGCGTCGGCCTTGGCCACCTCCTCCAGCATCTGCATGAAGACCTCGGGCGGCGCCTCGGCGCCACCGATGCTTTGCGGCAACAGCGCGCGGTAAAGCCGGTTCTCGATCAGGGCCGAAACCACCGCGGGGGTCAGGCGCCGGGTTCGTTCGATTTCGTCGGCCTCCTGCGCGATCAGCGGCGCCAGCGCGCGCGCGCGCTCGATAAGTCCGAAGCCGGGTATCTTGTTCATGGGTTTCCTCGCCCTTTTCCAGGGTTTTTGATTTGGCAAAGGCGCATGGTGGTCTATCCGCCGCCCTCGATCAAGATGCGCGTTGCCGTGCGAATGGCCCTATGCAGATCGTACCTTCTTGACTGTGCCCTCCCGGGCACGTGCAACAATATGCTGCTGCTTGAACTGTGCGGGAGCGCCGTCGGGCTGATCCGATGGAGGATCGGCGGCGCTCCCGATGCTGTCTTCCGACGGGCTAGATCATGATCCGATTAGATGGAATCGGATCATGATCTCACCTCTTTGTTTGAGCATGATTTTTTCGGAAAACCGGTTTCCACTTTTCCGAATCATGCTCTAAGCGGCGTCGCGCAGGCCGGCCAGGAACGTATCGACACTTTTGAGCAGCGCCGCGGCATGCTGGCTCAGTTCGCCGGATGCCATCAGCGCGTTGTCGGCGAGCGCCCGCGATTGATCGGCCGCCTGGCTTGCGCCGGCGATGTTGAGCGTGACCTCGCCGGTGCCGGCGGCAGCCTGTTGAACGCTCCGCGCGATCTCGCGGGTTGCCGAATCCTGCTCCTCGACGGCCGCTGCGATCGTGTTAGCGATGCCGCTGATCTCGCGGATCGTGTTGCTGATGTCATCGATCGCGACCACGCAATCGCCGGTGGCGGACTGAATCGCGGTGACCTGTCCGGCGATCTCCTCCGTCGCCTTGGCAGTCTGGGCGGCGAGCTCCTTGACCTCGGATGCGACCACCGCGAAGCCGCGGCCGGCGTCGCCGGCGCGTGCCGCCTCGATCGTCGCGTTGAGCGCCAGCAAATTGGTTTGGCTGGCGATGGCGCTGATCAGGCGAAGCACGTCGCCGATCTTTTCGCCGGCGGCGGAGAGGCTTTCGACCATTTTCGTGGTCTGGCCGGCCTTGGTCACCGCGCCTTCGGCAACGCCGCTGGAGTGAGTGACCTGACGGCCGATCTCGGCGACCGAGGAGGCCAGCTCCTCGGTGGCAGCGGCGACCGTGCTGACACTGGTCGATGCCTCGTCGGACGCTGCGGCCGCCGCCGTGGCCCGCGCCGAGGTGCCGTTGACGCTGGTCGTGATTTCGCCGGCGACCCGTTGCATTTCCCGGGTGGCTTGCGCGACCGCGCCGACCACGCTCCTGACGTCGGTCTCGAAGCGGTCGGCCATCTGGCGCTGCAGGGCCTTCTTTTCCAGCTCGGTCTGCTGCTTGGTGGCTTCCTGCGCTTGGCGCAGCGTGAGCCCCTCGATCATGTTGCGGCGGAATATATCGACTGTCGCCGCCATGGTGCCGAGTTCGTCTTTACGATCCGCGCCGGGGATCGTCACCTGGGTATCGCCGCTGGAGAGGCGATTCATCACCCCGGTGATCGCGATCAGCGGGCGCGACAGGCCGCGGCCGAGCAGGAACGCCACGAGCACCGCGACCGCAAGGATCGCGGTGGCGCCGAGAACGAGGTTGCGCTGTGAACTCGCCGCCGCCGCCTCGTAGGCCGTGGTGTCCTTGACGACCTCGAGCACTGCGATCGGCGCGCCTGCGTAGTTCTTGATCTGGCCGAGATAGAGCGCGGCAGGATGTTGATCCAAGGTGGCGTCCCGCTGCAGCGGCGTGCCGTCGAACGTGCGCTTGATTTCGTCCTCGGTGGCCACGGCACGGCCGTCGAAGGTCGACGAAAGCGTCTTGAATGTCGCGCCGTCGAGCCGGTGCACGGCAAGATCGACGCCGAAGCGCTGCTTGATGCGGTCGACGAATTCCTTGCCGAATTCGAGGCCGATATCGGCGACCCCGAGGGTTTTGGCCCCCTGCGTGATTGGTGTCATGGCGTAGACACCGAGGTCACCCTTTCCGTGTTCGACGCCAACGATCGGTTTTCCGGTCCTAAGCGAATCAGCAACGGTCACGCGGCGCACCGAAACGTCATCGCCAAATACTTTTGGCAGGTGAGCCCGGTATAAGGCGATGCCCGGCGGGATATGGAAGCTGATCAGCGGGATGCCCTGCGCCTTCAGCGCCGTCTGTGGGTCCTTCAGCAATACGGCAAGCTTGTCGCGATCGCCGGCGGCGACCGCGTCGACGACCGGAGGAAATGTGGCGATTGCGGCGCTGACGGCCAGTGCCGCGCGCCCTTCATAGTCGAGGGCGGCGACAATGCTGTCATATTGCAGCTTGAGCTGCTGACTGAGCGCAAGTTGGGTCAGCGCGCGCTGCTGGAGAACCGAAAAGGTCCCGAGAATGGCGCAGGCCACCGCGACGGTGAGCGAGATGGCAAGGATCAGACGCGCCGCGATCGATCGAAGTTTGAACATGGGATGCCGGAATTCCGCGAGAGGAAGATTCCGCATAGATTTCAGAAACTTCTTAAGAATTGGCAACGCGGCGGGCCGTAGGTCGCGGCTCACGAGAATATTTTAGAGCATGATCCGGACCCGTAGAGCCGCGTTAGCGCAAAGTTGACGCCGGTTCTCCCTCGCGACAAGCGCGAAGCGTTTGCGCACAGATCGTGCCTAAATAACAGACAAAGCGGAATGGCGATTCGAAGAAAAGCTGTCCGGCTTCATTTCCAATCGCTCCAATCGAAACCCGCTTTGATCCAGTCATCGATGGCATTGTTCTCTGGATGCAGCACAATCTCCAGTTGGGGCCGCTTTGCGCCCGCATTGCCAGTGAATGCAATCGAGCACCTCGTGCCCCCTCTCCTGACGGCGGCGCCACTAGCAAGCGTTCGTGTTGCAAGGGGAGTGGAGGCTGCTGAATTTAATTAGGAAAGACGGACCGATGATGAATTTCATCCGAAGATGAATTTCACGCCAATCGCTAACATAACGAACAGTCGCTGTTCCTGATGCCGTGTCGCCCGCGCACAAAATAATAGCACTCGGCCGACGGCCGGCGATGGTTTGAGAGATGGAGGGGGTTTTGGTCGACGGCGATGCACGGCGTTTCGATTTAAGGAAAGACTCATTCGAGTAAATTTTCGACATTCACTCGAAGCATTGCGAATAGCACGTCGTACATGACGCGGGTATGTAGCAACAATACAATTGCAAGTAACGCGAAGATGATGGACTTCCAACTCGCCGCTTGATTGCAGCACAACTCAGAAGTTTGTTAGATGCGGCCAACAAGTCTTCTGCGTTTCTCGTGATAGGGCGCCACGCGTCTCAATATGCAGAGACTCTCTTCGAAGTTTTCACTCCGCGTCCTCATGAGTGCGAGCAAAGCCGTGACAATTCAGCCCGACATCGATTCCATCAACCGACAAGCGGCGCGCCCCACTTTATTTAGTATCGGAGAAGATGCGCCGCTCGGAATCGTGCCGGAGAAAATGCACGCATGGACGATCCGGCGCGATCGTCACGGCGATCCGCGATCCGCATTTCAACTGGAGATTGTTGACGTCCCGGCCGTAGGCCCGGACGACGTGCTTGTGCTCGTGATGGCGGCCGGGATCAATTACAACGGCATATGGGCGGCGCTCGGCCATCCGGTGTCGCCGCTGGATTTCCACGACGATTCGTTCCACATCGCCGGCTCCGATGCTGCCGGAATCGTCTGGGCTGTCGGATCGAACGTCCGGACTTGGCGTCCGGGAGACGAGGTCGTCGCGCATTGCTGTCAGGTCGACGGCGACGACGAGGAGTGCAATGGCGGCGATCCGATGCTGTCATCGTCACAGCGCATTTGGGGTTATGAGACCTCGTTCGGCGCCTTCGCGCAATTCACCCGCGTTCAGGCCACACAACTTCTGCCGCGACCCAAATATCTCAGTTGGGAAGCCAGTGCGTGCTATCTGCTGGTGCTGGCCACTGCGTACCGGATGCTGTTCGGCCATGCACCCCACGTTATTGGCCCTGGAAAGACGGTCCTCGTCTGGGGTGCTGCGGGTGGCTTGGGGTCGATGGCGATCCAGCTTGCCGCCGCCGCAGGTGCTCGCCCGATCGCTGTCGTCTCCGACGATGCGAAGGCAAGCTATGTAAGAAATCTCGGCGCAGTCGAGGTCATCAACCGATCCAAATTCGACTGCTGGGGACCGCCCCGTCGATGGAATCGAATGCCGAGTACGCAGCGTATCTGAATAAGGTCAAGGAATTCGGGCGAGCCGTTCGCAAGGCCGCCGGGCGCAGCGGCGAGGTCGATATCGTCTTCGAGCATCCTGGCCGCAACACCTTCGCGGTCTCGAGTTTCATCGTCAGACGCGGCGGCATGGTCGTGTTCTGCGCGGCGACCAGCGGATTCGATCTCACTTTCGATGCCCGGTACGTCTGGATGCGGCAAAAGCGAATCCAGGGCAGCCACTTCGCCAATATGAAGCAAGCGGCGGAGGCCAATCGTCTGGTTCTGGATGGCCGTATCGATCCTTGTCTGTCCGAAGTGTTTCCATGGAGCGAGTTGCCCGAGGCGCACGCCAAGATGCTCAGGAATGAGCATTTGCCGGGGAACATGGCGGTTCTGGTCCATGCGCCCCGCAAAGGCGAGGGACGTCGGCAGGATTGATCACTCGCGGTCAAGGCTTCCTCTCCGAGTAAAGGTTCAAAGTGTGCTGGCTCGTTGCTCAGCATGAAATTCTGCGCGTGCCGATCGGCCAAGTACGGATTGATCGGCTTCAGCAAATCCGCCGCGCTGGAATACAGCGCACATAACATCCGTGCTGGTCGCACCGGGTGATCCGTTCGTACCCATGTGAATGAAGGAGACAGAGTGTGAGCAGTCCAGAAGCAGTCCTCGAGCTGATCCGGCAATGGGCGGCGGATCATGAGATGCAAGTACCGTCTGATACGAGCCAAACCTTCGCCGATGCCGGTTTCGACTCGATGCATTCGGTCGAGCTGGCCTTTTTTCTCGAAGATAAGCTCGGCATCCCTGTTGATGAGACCGTGATTTGGGAAAGAGCGACGTTCGCTGCCCTCGCGCAACACCTGGCGGAGCGGTCCGGCGGTGGAAAGCAGGATGGCGCTAAGAGTTCGGCCAGCGACGACCGGCCGATTACCGACGCTGGCGATTGGTAGCCGCGCAGGCATGCGCGCCACCCTCGTAGGAAAGCAGATGCAATGAACGGTCAAGCACAGCAGAAAGCCGTCTCGGCGGTCGACCCGGTTGCCATCATCGGGATGGCCTTCCAGCTTCCGGGCGACAACGACACGCCGTCCACGCTTTGGGAATTCATCAAGGCCGGGAAGGTGGCGATCCGCGAGACCCCGGCCGACCGTTTCGACATCGACGAATATTATTCGACCGATCCCGACCTTTCCGGCACGACCTATTCGCGGCGCGCCGGCTATGTCAGCGATCCCTATCTCTTCGATCCTAATTTCTTCCGCATCTCGATGGCGGAGGCATTGGAGATGGATCCGCAGCAGCGCTGGATGCTGCAACTGTGCTGGAGCGCGCTGGAAAATGCCGGGATCGTTCCCTCGTCATTGCGCGGCAAGCGCGTCGGCCTGTTCCTCACGGCTGGCGATGTCGATTACGCCCGCCGGACGGTGGGCTCCGGCGATCTGCACCGCATCACCTTCTACGGCAAGCTGGGCGCCAATCGTGCGGTCGGTGTCGGTCGGGTAGCCTACACGCTTGGCCTTCAAGGGCCGGCCATCTATTTGGATTCGGCGTGCTCCGCCTCGCTGGTCGCGGTGCATCTGGCAGCGCAGAGCCTCCGCTGCGGTGATTGCGACCTGGCGATTGCCGGCGGCGTCAATCTCATCCTGGGGCCGGAGGAGACGATCGGATTCGCGCGTCTCAGGGCGATGTCGACCACGGATAGCTGCCGGACCTTCGACAGTGCCGCCAACGGCTATATGCGCGGCGAAGGAGGGGCTGTTATCGTCCTCAAGCGGGCACAGGAGGCGACCTCGGACAAGGACCGGATCGAGGCGCTGCTCGTCGGATCTTCCGTCAACAATGACGGTGCCAGCAACGGCCTGACGGCGCCGAATGGCGCCGCCCAGGAAGCGGTGATCCGGCAGGCTTTGGCACAGGCCGGCGCGAAGCCGGAGGATGTCGCGTATGTCGAAGCGCACGGGACCGGCACCTCGCTCGGCGACCCCATCGAGCTCACGGCCCTGCGAAATGTCTACTCGACTTCGGCAAGGAAGGTGCCGCTTGTGCTAGGCGCCTTGAAGACGCAGATCGGCCATCTCGAAGGCGCGGCTGGGATAGCCGGGCTCATCAAGGCGATGCTGGTCCTGCGCCACCGATATGCGCCGCGCCAGGCCAGTTTCGACACGCCGACTCCGCGGTTTCGCTGGGAAGGGTCACAGATGGAGGTGAGCTCGGGCCGGGCGTTGTCGGTTGACGGGCATCTGGTCGGAATCAGCGCATTCGGGATCAGCGGCACCAACGCGCATGCGCTGCTAGCGCCTCCCCCCGCGACGCAGGTGACGCCGCAGCCGGATCGGATGCGGGTGTTGACGCTTTCGGCACGCTCCCCGGCAGTGCTGCGCAACCTCGCCACCGCCTATCTAGAGCCGCTGTCCCGACCGGACACGAGCCTCAGAGATCTTTGCTACACGGCGAGTGTTCGGCGCGAGCATTGGGCTCATCGCCTCGCGATATTGGGCGCCAACCGAGAGGAGATGGCCGAGGCGTTGCGCGAGTTCGCAAACGGCATCCCGACAGGCCGCTGGCATGCTCGCGAGGCCAAGAAGACCAAGCTGGTATTCCTGTTTCCGGGGCAAGGAGGGTGGCGGCCCGGCGTCGGTGCAGCTCTCTATCGCGACAATCCGATCTTCCGGTCGGCCGTCGATGACTGCATCGCGCGACTCGCGACCGAGGTAGCGGCAGATGTGAAGCGCGCGATCCTCGAAGAAGATCCAGCTTACAACCGCCATCACCCGGGACAGCTCGCCCATTTCGTGCTGCTGCATTCGCTGGCTCGCACCTGGATGCGGCTGGGCGTTAGTCCTGATGCCGTGATTGGCCATTCCCTTGGCGAGCATGCGGCGGCTGTCGTGGCCGGCGTCATGTCGCTCGATGATGGCCTTAAGGCCGTGGAGGCGCGCGGCCGTCTGTTCGACGCGCTGAAGCCGCGGGGCGCCATGCTCGCGGTTTCCGCCGGTGCCGAATGGCTCGGCGAAAAGTTGGCGTTTGGCAAGGATCTGTTCGTCGCAGCGATCAACGGACCGGAGCAGACGGTTCTCAGCGGTACGCCGGCCGCCGTGGCCGCCGCGGAAAAGATGCTCGCCGGCTTGGAGCTGCGGGTCTCGAACGTCCAGACTTACGACACGCCCGGCCACTCGCCGCTGCTGGCGCCGATCCTGTCGCCCTTCCGCGCGGCATTGGCATCGGTCCGGCTGAAAGCGCCTGAGATCGAGATGATCTCGACCGTCACCGGACGACGCGCCGGAGAGGAGATAGCGACCATCGATTACTGGGTGGATATGGTCGAGCGACCGGTGCTGTTCCAGTCGGCATTGGCGACGATCGCCGGCAAGGACATCAGCTTCCTGGAGATCGGGCCGGGCGCCGGGCTTGCCAACCTCGCCAAGGCGGCAACCGGTGATTGGACCCGATCGATCTCTTCCCTATGCGACGGCCCCGAAGGCGCCGATCACGCCGAGCCAGAAGGTTTCGCGTATGCCTGTGCGCGCCTCTACTGCGTGGGCCATGCGCCGAAATGGGAGCGCCTTTACGGCACGCCGCCCGCCCCTGTCGAGGCGCCTACCTACACCTTCGAAACCAAGCACATCGAACTGCCTGCGTTGGAGGGGCGCGTGGTGAACGAACGCGCGATTCCCGTGGGCGATCCCGATGTCGAGCCGCTGCCGCCCGAAGCACCGGAAGGGACGGCAATCGACGCCGTGCTGAAGCTCGTCGTAGATACGGTCGAGCCGGTTTCCGGCGTCGCCTTGGACGGTGAAGACGAGACAGCCCTGATCGAGCTCGGCTTCGACTCGCTTGCCTTGATGGATGTGCGAGCGCGGTTGCAGAAGCGGTTCGGTCGCGTCTTGCCGATGGGAATGCTCGCAGCCGGCGCGAGCCTCCGCGGCATCGCCGCCTTCTATGCCAACAGCGGAGGAACGATCGATCGGGCGGACGCTCCGCAGAAACAGACTCCCTTATCTCAGATAGAGGCGCCGCGCCCGGCCTCGGGAGCGATCGGCCGCTCCGACGACCGTGGTCTGGTCGTGACGTTGCGAGAAGGGCGCGGGTCAGTAATAGCGCTCGTCCATCCGGTCGGCGGTGATGTGCTGTGCTGTGGTGCACTGGCAGCCGCATGGCCTGGCGATGGGAAGATCGTCGGGGTCAGGCATCCCGAGGCGGAGCAAGGGAACACCCGCTACCGTTCGGTGCCTGAGTCAGCCGAGCTCTATCGTCGCGCCCTGATCGACGCGCTCGGCGCACCGCCCGCGATTATCGGCGGCTGGTCGTTCGGCGGCGCCGTGGCGCAAGAGATGGCTCGGCAATGGGAGCAGGAAGGCGGCGAACCCTCCGGTATTGTCGTCATTGACAGCCCGCTCCCCGAGGGCGTCTGGGCCGTCCGCGCGCGCGCGATCGTCGACACCGTCGATGACGCCGAAAGCGAGGATAGGCTCGGCCGGCTGATCGCTGATCCGGGCTTCCAGGCGATCTTCGACGCGCAGCATGGGATTGAACGTCTGCGGCGCCTTGTCGACGCCGACACGTCCGACCGGCTGCTCCGGATTCATGCGGCGAATGCCATCGCGCTCGCGCGCCACGTGCCCCGCGCGATCCGCGCGCCACTCCGATACGCGCTGGCGCTCCGGTCCAACAATGCCAAGAACGTCGAGGAGGCACTCAACCGACTGGCAGGGCTGGCGGCCGGCCCGGTCACCGCGCTCGGTTTCGACAGCGATCATTTCTCGATCATGCGGTCACCGGCCATCCAGGGCGTCGCTGGTTTCCTCGGCGTCGCGTCGATGCATCTGGAACGCGCTGTGCCGATGATGGCCGAGTAAGCAGGAACAAATTGCATGAGCCAAAGCTCCGCCCCGAGGGGCACGGTATCGAGGGCAAGCGCGACGCTTGATTCGATCACGACGATCCCCGAGATCGAATTGAAGACCAGCGCGGCGTCGATACGCCGCTCGCACATGGTTGAATCACGAACGCCTGATCTCGTGGTCGCCGGCGCAAAGATTCATAGCGGTGGAGGCCGATCATGAACGTTGTAAGTGGCTATCGGGAGCAAACCGAAGGCTACTGCATGGAGGACCTCGTAGTAGGAATGTCGGCGAGCTTCGCCAAAACCGTCACCGAGGCCGACATCCTGCTGTTCTCCGGTGTGTCCGGCGACACCAACCCGGTTCATCTCAACCAGGTCTATGCCGAGACAACCCGCTTCAAGGGCCGGATCTCGCAGGGGATGCTGAGCGCCAGCCTTATCTCGACGGTGATCGGCACGCGTCTGCCGGGAACAGGATCAATCTACGTCTCGCAAAACCTAAAGTTCATTGCGCCGGTGCGTCCTGGCGACACGGTCACGGCACATGTCACCGTTGCCAAGCTGGTGCCGGAGCGCAACCGCGCCGTGCTGCGGACCCGATGCGCCGTTGGCGACAAAATCGTGATCGATGGTGAAGCCGTGATCATGGTGGCCTCGAGAAATCACCATTCAGTCTAGCGAAAACTATTTTGATGCAACGGAGGCGTAGCGATGCTCGACGTGAAAGAAGTTAAGAATCCTTACCTTGAGGTTAGCGGCTTGGACGGTGATCTCACCAAGGAAGAAAGAGAGTTTCAGGCTAAGCTCAGGCGTTTTGCGCTGGACGTCATGCGTCCCACCGCGGCGCAGTTGGATAAGATGACCGCTCAAGAGCTGATCGGCCCCAACTCCCCTTTGTGGAAATACCTCCGAAGCTTCGAAGAGTTGGGCATCTCGCCCTCGATGCTGATGGAGCTTGGGCCGGAGCGCCTCAAGCGCATATTGCCGATCGTCTTTGAAGAGCTCGGGTACGGCGACGCGGGCTTGGCAGTTGCTGCGTTTATATCGAAAAGGACGGAATTTGCAGTAAGAGCAAGTGGTGATCCCGAGCTGATCAAAAAGTTTGGCCATCTCCGCGGCTGCTGGGTAGCGACATACCCCGATCGTGGTTCGGACGTGATTGACTATTCAGCCTTCGAGTTGGCGGCCGGCTCGACGCAATCGGCGGGAACCTTGCAAGCAAAAGTGAGCTCCAGCGAGATCGTTTTGAGCGGGCGCTCATCCGAATGGATAGCGTGTGCTCCGATTGCGGAATGCGCGCTCGTTCACTGTCCTGCTGATTATGGTGACGGTCCGTTGCGGCCAGATGGCGGCGTGTTCGGCGCCGTGCTGATCGTGCCTCTTGACCTACCCGGTGTCAGCAAAAGCGCCCCCAGTGAAATGATAGGTCAGCGTTGTCTTCCAATAGGCAGCATAAAATTCGATGATGTCCGCTTGCCCAAGAAGTACCTTCTACATGGGAAAGAGGAGTACCACGTTTCGATGTTTGGCATTCTTACGGCTGCAGTTATGAGCATTGGCGCCATTGCTACGGGCGTCGCGACAGCAGCGTTTGAGTGCGCCCTCGAATATTCGCGCGAGCGCCAGCAAGGGGGTGCGCCATTGGCTCGCCATCAACTGGTCAGATGGCGTTTATACGAGATGTGGCGAAAGGTGGAGGTCTCACGTGCGATGCTGCGTCGGGCTGCCGCGTTTAATTTCTCGGCAAACGGTCCTCATCTCCTCGCCTCGATAACGGCCAAGACCACCGCGATTGAGTCCGCCACGGACGTAGCATTGGAGGCAATTCGGATTTTCGGCGCAAACGGGGTCGGACGACAATATCCAGTCGAAAAGCTGCTCCGGGACATTCAAGGCTGCACGATTCAAAGCGGTGAGGATCACACACTTGGTCTTCAGGCGGCCAACTGGCTGCTCCGAGCCTACCAGCCGTCGGGCCATGTTCCGGGCGATGGAGCCAGAGCTTGAGCGCAGCGGCCTATCGTGCGCGCGTGGTGGGCTGCGGCGCAGCGCTGCCGACCCGTCGCGTGACCAACGCCGAACTCGCGCAGACGATTGATACCAGCGAGGAGTGGATCACCCAAAGGTCGGGAATCCGGGAGCGGCGTATCGCCGGGGAGGGCGAGAAGACGTCCGATCTAGCGATCGCTGCGGCCCAGGCCGCTTTGACACGAGCCGGCATGAACGGATCCGATCTCGACCTGATCGTGCTCGCAACCACCACGCCGGACCAGACCTTTCCCGCGACCGCGGTGCGAGTGCAGGCTGCGCTCGGCATGACGAAGGGAGCGGCCTTCGATGTGCAGGCCGTCTGCTCCGGATTCGTCTATGCGCTTTCGGTTGCGGACAGCATGATCCGGATCGGTCAGGTACAGACGGCCCTGGTGATCGGGGCGGAGACCTTCACGCGCCTTCTCGACTGGACGGATCGGAGCACCTGCGTGCTGTTCGGCGACGGCGCCGGTGCAGTGGTCCTGCAGGCGGTCAAGGCCGAAGGCGGTGCCGGTGGACCTGGCATCCTGTCGACGCATCTACATTCTGATGGTCGCTACCAGGATATACTCTGCACCGATGGAGGCCCGTCCTCGACCGGAACCGTGGGCCGGGTCCGCATGGACGGGCGCGAGGTGTTCAAGAACGCCGTGATCAATCTGGCGGCGGCGGCGGCGGAGGCGCTGGCGGCGAACGGCCTGAGTTCGGCAGAGATCGACTGGGTCGTTCCGCATCAGGCCAACAAACGCATCATCGAAGAGGTCGGCCGCCAGCTTAACCTGCCGAAAGAAAAGATCGTCCTGACGCTGGATCGCCATGGCAACACCTCTGCGGCGTCGATCCCGCTCGCGTTGGCAGAGGCCGTAAATGATGGTCGGATCAAGCAGGGCGATCTCGTCCTGCTCGATGCGATGGGAGGTGGACTGACCTGGGGCTCGGCGCTCATCCGCTGGTAGCGCGTGACCGCAGCAAGCTTTCGCGGAAGGCCGCAAGCCTCCCGCGAATCGGCATCTGAACAGGTATCCTTCGGAGTTGATCAGATATGCTTCGGTCGGAAGACGAGACAGGTTGCACCGATGCGCGCCGAGCAGACTCTTCGGCGCGAGGAGCGGTGGCAGCCCGCTCTCAGCTATCCACCTTCAGCGCAGCAATGAAGGCTTCCTGCGGAATGTCGACCTTGCCGAACTGCCGCATCTTCTTCTTGCCTTCCTTCTGCTTCTCCAGAAGCTTGCGTTTACGCGAGATGTCGCCGCCGTAGCACTTGGCGGTGACGTCCTTGCGCAGCGCGCGTACGGTCTCGCGCGCGATCACCTTGCCGCCGATCGCCGCCTGGATCGGAATCTGGAACATGTGCGGCGGGATCAATTCCTTCATCTTCTCGACCATGGCGCGGCCGCGGCCTTCGGCGCGGGTCCGGTGCACCAGCATGGACAGCGCGTCGACCGGCTCGTTGTTGACCAGGATCTGCATCTTCACGAGATCGGCCGGCTTGTAATCGGTGAGATGATAGTCGAACGAGGCATAGCCCTTGGAGACCGACTTCAGGCGGTCGTAAAAGTCGAACACCACCTCGTTGAGCGGCAGATCGTATTTCACCATCGCGCGGGAGCCGACATAGGTCAGCTCTTTCTGCGCACCGCGCCGGTCCTGGCACAGTTTCAGCACGCTGCCGAGAAATTCGTCCGGCGTCAGGATCGTGGCCTCGATCCACGGCTCCTGGATCTCGGCGATCTTGACCACGTCGGGCATGTCGATCGGGTTGTGAATTTCGATCGTCTGCCCGTCGGTGAGCTGCATCTTGTAGATCACCGACGGCGCGGTCGCGATCAGGTTGAGATCGAACTCGCGCGACAAGCGCTCCTGGATGATTTCGAGGTGCAACAGCCCGAGGAAGCCGCATCGGAAACCGAAGCCGAGCGCAGCGGAGGTTTCCATCTCGAACGAAAAGCTCGCATCGTTGAGCCGCAGCTTGCCCATCGCCGCGCGCAAGGTTTCGAAGTCGTCGGCGTCGACCGGGAACAGCCCGCAGAACACCACCGGGATCGCGGGCTTGAAGCCCGCCAACATTTCGGTGACCGGCTTGCGGTCGTCGGTAATGGTGTCGCCGATACGCGTATCGGCCACTTCCTTGATCGCGGCGGTGATGAAACCGATTTCGCCGGGTCCGAGTTCCTCGCTCTGCTGCATCTTCGGGGTGAAAAAGCCGACGCGCTCGAGGTCATAGGCGGCGTTGGTGCCCATCATGCGGATCCGCATGCCCTTCTTCATCACGCCATCGATGATGCGGACCAGCACAACGACGCCGAGGTAAACGTCGTACCAGCTATCGACCAGCAGCGCCTTCAGCGTCGCGTCGCGGTCGCCTTTCGGCGGCGGCAGCCGGGTGACGATGGCCTCCAGCACATCGGGAACGCCGAGACCGGTCTTGGCCGAGATCATGACGGCGTCGGAGGCGTCGATGCCGATCACGTCCTCGATCTGCTGCTTCACCTTGTCGGGTTCGGCCGCGGGCAGGTCAACCTTGTTGAGGACCGGCACGATTTCGTGGTTGTTGTCGAGCGCTTGATAGACATTGGCGAGCGTCTGCGCCTCGACGCCCTGGCTGGCGTCGACCACGAGCAGGGAGCCTTCGCAGGCCGCCAGCGATCGCGACACCTCATAGGCGAAGTCGACATGGCCCGGCGTGTCCATCAGGTTGAAGATATAGTCCTTGCCGTCCTTGGCGTGGTAGTTCAACCGGACGGTTTGCGCCTTGATGGTGATGCCGCGCTCGCGCTCGATATCCATGGAATCGAGCACCTGCTCCTTGCCCGCCATTTCGCGATCCGAAAGGCCGCCGGTGAGCTGGATCAGGCGGTCGGCCAGGGTCGATTTGCCATGATCGATATGCGCAACGATGGCGAAGTTACGGACGTTGGAAATAGGTATGGATGTCATGGGCGCGGGATAGCATTCGCCCCCCGACGCGGCAACTATCGCCGCGACTATATTGCAGCTTTCGGCGGCCTTAACCCGATTTCCCGAGGGGTAGGGCGCCAGCGAGAGTTTAAGGCGGGAGGCCTGATTCGCTTTGGCAAATCGGGTTCCTCGCGGCTCGACTTCACATCAAGCTGATTTCACTTGCGTCCAAAACGCGCTACCCAACCGGTCATGTCTTTAGCAAATTACCTGCCTGCAAAGCTGGCGCGCACATCCTCAAGGATCCGGCGATTGGCGGCGTGGCTCGCGGCGTCGGCGTCGAACCGCGCAGAGGGCCTGTGGCTGGTGATTTGCTTTGCGATCGCGCATGCGGTGCTGTGGACCTTTATCCTGGTCGATCTCAAGGCGGCGCAGGACATCCACTTCGACGTCGCCGAAGCCTACGCCTGGGGACAAAAATTCCAGCTCGGCTATGGCAAGCATCCGCCGCTGTCGGGATGGGTCGCGGGCCTCTGGTTCATGCTGTTTCCGGCCACCAACTGGGCGGCTTACGCGCTGGCGATGGCGACGCTGGGCTGCGGGCTGGTCATCTGCTGGCTGATCGCGCTGCACGTGGTGGACCGGCGCCGCGCGTTCTTCACCGTGGTGATGCTCGCGCTCTACCCGATCTTCAATTTCAAGGGCTTCAAGTACAATCCGGATCTGCTGCAACTGGTAACGCTGCCGCTGTTGGTGCTGGCCTATCTGCATGCGTTCGAAAAGCGGACCGTGCGCGCCGGCCTGTGGCTCGGACTGGCCGCCGCGCTGGCGCTGATGACCAAATACTGGGTGCTGACCATGATCGGCGCGGTCGGGATAGCGGCGCTGCTGCATCCCGATCGGTGGGCTTTCCTGCGCTCACCGGCGCCGTGGGTTGCGATTGGCGCGCTGGTGGTTGCGATGCTGCCGCACCTGTGGTGGCTGCGGGAAGTCGATTTCGCTCCCCTGACTTATGCCGAAGACGTCTATGCGCTGACCAACCGCGCGCTGACCCTTCAGCTCGTGTTTGGCTATATCGCCCATAACCTGGCGCTGCTCGCCGCGCCGATCGTGGTGGCGGCGGCGGTGCTGGCATGGGCCCCGCGATGGTGGGTGCGTCTGGTGCGGCAACCGTTGACGCTGGTGACGCGCACCTGGTCGCGCGGCGCGAATCCGGGCGTCAATACGTCGCAAGCGCTCAATATCTGGATCATCCAGGTCGTGGTCGCGATCGGACCGCCGCTCGGGGCGCTCTTTTTTCTCGTCTACCTGAAGACCGATTGGGGCATCTCGCTGTTTTTCCTGACGCCCTTAGCGCTGGTTGCGATCCCCGCGCTCCGTCTTCAGAAGATCGCGCTGCCGCATATCGCCGCAGTCTGGCTCGTCATCACCCTGGCGGTTCTCGCGGTATCGCCTTACATCGCGGCGCGCGAACTGGCCGAGTATCCGAGCGGCGCCACCGGCTACACCGCGCGCTCCGAGCTTGCCCGCGAATTGACCCAAACCTGGCATCAGCGCTTCGGCTCGCGCTGGGCGGTGGTGGCGGGGACGACGGAAATCGGCGAGCCGATGACGTTCTACAGTCCGGATCACCCCGCGCCCTACACGCCGGGCGAGATCTGGTCGTCCGGCCTGACCTCGCTTGAGGAGGCGCGTCGGCTCGGCTTCATCGGCATTTGCGATACGACAGATGGACGGTTGCCGGCCTGCGAGGCATGGATGAAGGCGAATGCTTCCGACGGCGAGCAGCTCGTCATGACGACGCAGCGTTTCTTCCAGGGGCATGCCGGTCCATCGACCAGCTGGAAAATCTATATCGTGCCGCCGGCGAAATAGGCGGACCCGCGTCAGCCGGGGCACGCAAACCTGAGCCCGGGTCATTCCGGGGCGCGAAGCGAACTCCGATGCGCAATTGTGCATCTGAGGTCTGGTCCGGAGCCTGTCATCGGGCGGCGCAAAGCGCCGACCCGGTGGGACCATCCCGGAATGCCCGCCCGAAGCTCTCGCTTCAGCGAGTCAGGTGCTTTCTTCGTTGAATTTGTCAGCAACCAGTGCGGTGATGGCGTCGAGCGCGGCTTCCGCCTCAGGACCTGCCACGGCGACGACAATCGAAGTCCCCGGGGCTGCCGACAGCATCATCAAGCCCATGATCGAGGTGCCGCCGACCGTTTCGTTGCCGCGGGTCACCCAGACGTCGGCATTGAAGCGCTCGACCAATTGGACGAATTTTGCCGAAGCCCGCGCATGAAGCCCGCGTTTGTTGACGATCAGCAATTCCCGCGTCAGCGCACCGGGCGGCGGGACGGCGCCTTGCCCGGTATTGCCTTCGGGCGGCGCGTCGTCGCTCATTTGCCGGCGAGGACGCGGCTGGCAATGGTGACGTATTTGCGGCCGGCTTCCTGAGCCATCGCGATTGCCTCGGGGAGCGACCGCTCTTCGCGAACCTTGGCAAGCTTGACCAGCATCGGAAGATTGATCCCGGCAAGCACTTCCACTTTCGGTCGGCTCATACAGGAAATCGCAAGGTTGGAGGGCGTGCCACCGAACATGTCGGTCAGGATCGCGACGCCGTCGCCACTGTCAACCCGATTGACCGCTTCAATGATGTCACTCCGACACAGATCAGAGTCGTCTTCGGCCCCGATCGTGACGGCTTCGATTTGCTTTTGTGGGCCCATGACGTGTTCGAGCGCCGCCTTGAACTCGTCGGCAAGGCGCCCATGCGTCACAAGTACTAGACCAATCATCGAAAACTCCTCGTGGGTGCTTTTGGTGCACCGCACGAACGCGCCACTTTGACCATCCAGAGCCCCCGCGCAAGAGGGGATCTTTGCGATTCTCCCGGAAACTGGCCTTGGAGGGGGAGCCTGCGCCGGTCTACTCGGTCGCAATACTGGCCTTTATATGGTTACCAATCCCCTTCACGCAATCGACCGCAAGCCGGGGCGACTTTAGACTTTCGGTGGTCGTTAACGCCGCTGCAACCAAAGGCAGTGGCGCGAACCCAGGATCTACGGGAAGTCGCGGTATTTGAACGCCATGGATAAGGGTCTGCAGCGCTTCCGGCGCCGGCAGGCGCCCCGCATCGGCGGCGGCCAGGTCGACGACGAGGCTGACGATGCCTTCGGCGGCGAAGTCGCAGCGGCGAATGCCGAGGCCGCGGATTTCGATCAGGCCCGCCAGCCGTGGCGCCGGCCGGACCGTCAGGTGGCCGCCGCTGGCTTGCAGGTGCACCCGGTCGTCGCCGATCAGCACCGCGGGAGGAATTTGGCCCGCGCGTCCGGCAAGCAGGAGTTCGAACGCCAGCCGCGATTTGCCGGCCCCCGAGGGGCCGCGGATCAGCACGGCGCGATTTCCCACCAGCACTGCCGTGGCGTGAATGCTCGTGTCTGCGGCGTCCGTCATGGCGCGGGCAGCCGGACCACGAAGCGCGCGCCCGCCACCGTCGGCTCGCCATCGTCGCCAGGGGGGCCTGCACGGTTTTCCGCCCAGATGCGGCCGCCATGGGCCTCGACGATCTGTTTGGAGATCGACAGCCCCAGCCCGGAATTTTGGCCAAACCCCTGATGCGGCCGGTCGGTGTAGAAGCGCTCGAAGATGCGCTCCAGCGCATCCTCACGAATCCCCGGTCCATCGTCATCGACGACGATTTCGATTTCCGATTTCACGCGACGGCAGACGATCCGCACCTTGCCGCCGGCCTGGGAGAACGACTGCGCGTTGACCAACAGGTTGGAAATCACCTGGCCGAGCCGTGAGTCATGGCCGGGCACCGAGAAGGTGTCGTGCGCGCTCCGGCCATCGAAGCGGATCTGGACGCCGACATCGTGGCCAAGCTTGGTTTCGTTCGCCACCGATGTCAGCGTGGTGAGCAGGCGGCGAACATCGACCGGCGCCATGTCCTGTCGTTGCAACTCGGCATCGAGCCGGCTTGCGTCCGAAATGTCCGATATCAGCCGATCGAGCCGTTTGACGTCATGCTCGATCACCGCCAGCAGCCGCGTGCGGCTGCTTTCATTGCGCGCCAGCGGCAGCGTTTCGACCGCGGATCGCAGCGATGTCAGCGGATTCTTCAATTCATGGGCGACGTCGGCGGCGAACATTTCGATCGCCTCGATGCGGTTATACAGCGCGTCGGTCATGTCGCGGAGCGCCCCGGAGAGATGGCCGATCTCGTCGCGGCGGCGGGTGAAGTCGGGAATCTCGACGCGGGTCCGGATACGGCGGCGAACCCGCTCGGCGCTGTCGGCGAGCCGGCGCACGGGGCCGGCGATGGTGCTCGCCAACAGCAGCGACAGCACGATCATGACCGCCGCGGCAACGCCGCCGACTTTCAGAATGGCGAGGCGTTCGGCCGTCACCATCTGATCGATGTCGCCGCCCTGGGTCGAGAGCATCAGCGCGCCATGTACCGCGCGGAACCGTTGCACCGGTACTGCGACCGAGACGATCACCTCGCCGCGCTCGTTGACCCGCACCATGCTGGCTTTTTGCCCGTTTAATGCCTTAACGACCTCCTGATAACCGTTGCCGTTTTCGGGTCCGAGCTCGTGATAGAGCGGCAGGTCGCCGCGGTTCAGCCAGGTACGGATCGCGATCATCGTTCGCTCGGCGAAACCGGGCTTTTCCAGTGCAGGCGGCGGCAGTTCGAAGCGCAGCACGTCGCCGCTGACGATGAGATTGCGGCTGTCGAGGATGATTCCGCCGTCGCGGTCGAAGATACGGGCGCGGGTCTTGGTGGGGGAAATCAGCCGCCGCAACACCGGTGCGACCCGTTCGGGATTGATCGAAAAGTCCAGCCCGGAAGATTCGTCGGGCGCGCCGTAGGTTTCGCCCGGCTTGAGGTCGAGCAGCCGGTCGGGATCGATGGTGATGGTGTTGGTGTCGACGGTGGCGGAGGCCGCGATCGCGCCGGCGATGATTTCCGCCTGAATCTGCAGGCTCTGCGCCTCCGCGTCGATCAGGCCGGCGCGGAACTGCGAAAGATAGAGAATGCATGCCACCAGCGCGACCAGGCCGGCGAGGTTGAGCGAAACGATGCGCCGGGTCAGGCTGGAGAAGGAGAGCGCAAAGAAAAACTGCCCGGCGCGTTGCAGCCAGCCAAGCGGCCAGTGCCAGCCTTTGCCGCCTGCGCTGTCGGCGGCTGTGGATTCCAGAACGAGGGCCGGAGAGGCGCCTTCGTTGGTCAGCTCTGGATCAGGCAGCGTTCGATCGAGCAAGGGCCAAACTACCGGTTGTTTCGACACGTCGTGCGATCTGCTTGCGCGCGTCGCGCACACCAATCCCGCGGCACTCTATGTCAAGCGGGCGGCGGCGTCAGTCAACAATGCACGCGTCGCGCGCCCGGTTCAGGTTTCCTTGAAGCGGTAACCGACCCCGTACAGGGTTTCAATCATCTCAAAATCGTCATCGGCGACCTTGAACTTCTTGCGCAGCCGCTTGATGTGGCTGTCGATGGTGCGATCGTCGACATAGACCTGATCGTCATAGGCGGCGTCCATCAGGGCATTGCGGCTTTTCACCACGCCGGGGCGCGTCGCCAGCGCCTGCAGGATCAGGAACTCCGTCACCGTTAGCGTCACCGGCTCATTCTTCCAGGTGCAGGTGTGCCGCTCGGGGTCCATACGCAAAAGCCCGCGGTCCAGCGCTTTGGCGTCGGTTTCCTTCGGCACCGCGGTCGGGTCTTTGGGGGCGGCGCGGCGCAGCACGGCCTTCACACGTTCGACCAGCAGGCGCTGCGAGAACGGCTTGCGGATGAAATCGTCGGCGCCCATTTTGAGGCCGAACAATTCGTCGATTTCCTCGTCCTTGGAGGTGAGAAAGATCACCGGCAGATCGGACTTCTGCCGCAGCCTGCGCAGCGTCTCCATGCCGTCCATGCGCGGCATCTTGATGTCGAGGATCGCAAGGTCCGGGGGACTGGTACGGAAGCCATCGAGCGCGGAAGCTCCATCGGTGTAGGTCATGATCCGATAGCCTTCGGCTTCGAGTGCGATCGAGACCGAGGTGAGGATGTTGCGGTCGTCATCGACCAAGGCGATTGTGGGCATGAGCCTGCTTCCAGAAATCGTGTGGCTGAAACGGCGAGCTATTGTGCCATACGCCGTATTAAGTGGGCTTCCAACGGGGTCAACGAGCAATGCAAGCTGGGCTGAAGTGTGACCGGTTCCGCAAAACGGCGGCAACAGTCCAGCGGCTGCCGGCGTATACCGGCGTATATAGGTGTCGGTTTAGCCGGAAAAAGACCTGTTTTGCAATGAGATGTCTAGAAAGGTTCCATGCGGCCCTCGACTGATTTTGATCCCGCGAGGCTAGCCCGGTCACTACTTCGGCGCAGCCGGCAAGGAGCGCTGGCGACCCTGATGGCCGGCAGCGGCGACCCCTATTGCTCGCTGGTCAACCTCGCCAGTCACCCCGACGGCGCTCCGATTTTGCTGATTTCCCGCCTTGCGCTGCATACAAAGAACGTTTTGGGCGACGCTAGGGTTTCCTTGATGCTGGATGAGCGAGTTGCAGGTGACCCGCTGGAGGGCGCGCGGATCATGCTGGCGGGACGGGCGGAACAGGCTACGAATAGCAATCTGGCGGTCCTGCGCCGCCGCTATCTTAACGCCCATCCGTCCGCGGAAGCCTTTGTCGATTTTAAGGATTTTTCTTTCTTCCGAATTGAGCCGGCCGGGGCGCATCTGGTGGCCGGATTCGGACGCATCGTGGACCTGGCACCGAAGCAGTTTCTGACCGATATTTCCGATGCCGCGCCGCTCTTGGAGGCGGAGCAGGAAGCCATCGATCAGATGAATGCCGATCATCGCGAGGCCATGAACCTCTACGCGACCCGGATGCTCGGGGCCGCCGCGCCAGGAGGATGGCATTGCACCGGCTGCGATCCCGATGGCCTCGACATGCAAGCAGGCGCAATGACGCTGCGACTGGATTTTCCGCGGCGGGTGACGGCGCCGACGGAGCTGCGCAAGATGCTAGCCGGGTTGGCGGACGAAGTCCGCGCGCAAGGGTAGCGCAAAATCTCCGCATGTCATCGAACGGGTGGGGTGACCGCCGAGACCTATGGCACATTCGGCCTGAAGTCACGATGTCGCAACCGCCCGCGACGGCCCTGCGCGAGCCGGTCAAGGTAACGCAGTACGGGCCGGCAGGATGAAATCCGCGCGCGATTCGGTCTGACGATCTGCGCCGACCTTTGCATGAGTCCCGAGCTTGGCGCCTCATCATTTGCCCCGCTACGTCCTGGCGGTGATCCGCAAAAGTTTCAACTGGAGGCGCGCGGCATTCTGTGCGCAAGCGCTTTCGCGAAAGGTCGTCGCTTTCCGACGCGGGCTCGATCGATAAGATCGCGAATGCTGGTGACCTGGCAATGCGTCCCGAACTGTTCGGTCTAAGCGCTCGCCTATGAACTGTATGGCGCGCTGTTGAAGCCGGTCGAGGCGCTAGTTAAGTACAAGCCCAGCCTGCTGGTCGTGCCTTCGGGCGCGCTGACCGCGCCGCCGTTACATCCGTACCGAAAAGCCGGCCAGCGCAATCCCGGCATCGTTCGAAGGTCATCGCGAAGCGGCTCGGTTGCTCAAACGGCAGGCGGTGTCGGTGCTGCCATCGATTGCAAGCTTGAAAGTGTCGCGGGTTTTCGCGCGCAAATTGTTGCCTTCGACGTGAAGGGTTCTCGCTAAACCCTCGCTCGCGCTTAGTCGAGGCAATGCGTCAAGCCATGCTTAACTATCTCAACGATACCGCCTCGCCCAAAAATGCATATCCCGCATTCTGGGGGCCGTTCGCGCTGGTCTGTGAAGGGGCTGCTCGCTAGCTTTGAAATTGTGCGACGCAGCAAGTCTATGGCGGCGCGTCAGATGCGGCAGTGGCCGCGGTGGATCGTCGCGCCATGCCCGATGCGCTGGGCTATGAGGCCGCCGCTCGCGCTGCAGCAAGTCATTCAGCCGTCATCGTTTCCGCCTTGGAATAAACCAAATATCCCGGCATCGGCTTGGCAAGCCCGACGTTCATCAGTATTTAGGTCGCCGGATCGAAGCCGGAAGGCTATATTGAAGGAAGTCACCGCGACTGAAGCGCGTCTGGCGACATTCGCGCTATCAAGAAGATATGCGGGTTCGAGGAGGAGTTTTCCGTGCAAGAGACGGGCGTACATAACGGTGCCTACGGTGCCGGCAAATTCGGCTTAAAAAATCTCAAAGGTGTGAACTGGAATTTCGGTGCGCCGCAGCTCTATGAGCACTCGCTGCGCAATGGCGAAGCCGTGCTTTCCAGCGACGGCGCACTGTGCGCGGACACCGGCGTATTCACCGGCCGCAGCCCGAAGGATAAGTTCACGGTTCGCGACGCGACCACCGACAAGAACATGTGGTGGGCCGGCAATCAGTCGATCACGGCCGAACAGTTCGAGGGGCTCTACCAGGACTTCCTCAAGCATGCCGAAGGCATGACGCTGTTTGCGCAGGATTTGTACGGCGGCGCCGACCCGAGCCACCGGATCAAGACCCGCGTCTTCACCGAACTCGCCTGGCATTCGCTGTTCATCCGCACGCTGCTCATCCGCCCCGAGGCGTCGGATCTCGCAAGCTTCGTGCCCGAACTGACCATTATCGACCTGCCGAGCTTCAAGGCCGATCCCAAACGCCATGGCTCGCGTTCGGAGAACGTGGTCGCGATCGATTTCGCCCGCAAGATCGTGCTGATCGGCGGGTCTTATTATGCCGGCGAGATGAAGAAGTCGGTGTTCACCACGCTGAACTACTATCTGCCCGAAAAGGGTGTAATGCCGATGCATTGCTCGGCCAATGTCGGCCCCGACGGCGATGCCGCGATCTTCTTCGGCCTCTCCGGCACCGGCAAGACCACGCTTTCGGCGGACCCCAAGCGCACGCTGATCGGCGACGACGAGCACGGTTGGAGCAGCGACGGCATCTTCAACTTCGAAGGCGGCTGCTACGCCAAATGCATCAAGCTGTCCGAAGAGGCCGAGCCGGAGATTTACGCCGCGAGCAAGCGCTTCGGTGCGGTGCTGGAGAACGTCGTTCTGGATGAGCGGACCCGTGCGCCGGATTTCGACGACGGCTCGAAAACCGAAAACACCCGTTCGGCCTATCCGCTCGAATTCATTCCCAACGCTTCGAGGAGCGGACGCGCCGGTCACCCGAAGAACGTGGTGATGCTGGCGGCCGACGCGTTCGGCGTGATGCCGCCGATTGCCAAGCTGACGCCGGCACAGGCGATGTATCACTTCCTGTCCGGTTACACCGCCAAGGTGGCGGGCACCGAGCGCGGCCTGGGCAATGATCCGGAGCCGGAATTCTCGACCTGCTTCGGTTCGCCGTTCCTGCCGCGCGATCCCTCGGTCTACGGCAACATGCTGCGCGACCTGATCGCCAAGCACGACGTCGATTGCTGGCTGGTCAACACCGGCTGGACCGGCGGCAAGTACGGCACCGGCCGGCGCATGCCGATCAAGGTGACGCGGGCGCTGTTGACCGCGGCGCTGAACGGCTCGCTGCGCAAGGCCGATTTCCGCACCGACAAGTATTTCGGCTTCGCGGTGCCGACCTCGCTGCCGGGCGTCGAGCCGCATATCCTCGACCCCATCAAGACCTGGGCCGACAAGGCCGAGTTCGACAAGACCGCGCGCGCGCTGGTCGGCATGTTCCAGAAGAACTTCGCCAAGTTCGAGGCGCAGGTCGATGCCGACGTCCGCGCCGCCGCGCCGGAAGTCAAGCTGGCGGCGGAGTAGGCGTTAGTCTGGAACGCGCGTTCCGGCAACAACATCTCTGGATTCCGGATCGCTCAGAAGACGGAGCGTCCGGAATGACAAAAAGGGCGGCCGAACAGCCGCCCTTTTTCATGCCTTGAAATAGGCGATCTGGGTCGTGGTCGCGAGCAGGCGGCCGTTGGGCGACCACAACTCACCGCGTTGGTCGCAGTAACTGCGGTGAAACATGCTGGCGTCGGCGACCGCGAGAACGCGGGTGATGTCTTCCGCAGCGAGGCTTTCGCTGTCGCTGTGAAAGTACGTCGTCAGCGATACCGTGCCGAAGGGCCCGATCTCGCCTCGGGCGTGAAACACCCGGCCGAAGAACGCGTCAGACATCGACATCAGCGACAGCGCGTCGATCTTGCGGGGAACGCGATCGCTGATCCACAATTTGGAGAACGCGCTGCCGGGCTCAGCCTGAGGCGATGGCCTGAGCCGCGGCTCGCCCTCGACAAAGCGGAAATCATATTGCTTGGTCCAGGGCACGGCGATTTTGGTGTAGGGCAGTATTTGCTCGAATGCGGTGGCTTTCGGAAATTCGGCCGGCTGATGCGACCAGGACGGACGGCGCTCGGCAAACACCGCGGTGGCGAGTGTCGCCACGTCAGAGCCGCCTTGTGTCATCTCGACCAGCCAATGTTGCGTCGACCGGTTGGCCTTGACCAGGCGGAGGTCGAGATCGAACTCACCTTGCGCGATCGGCGCGCAAAAATTGACGGTGAGCGCGAGCGGATCGCCGGCGCGTTGCGGATGCTCGATCAGCGCTCGCAGAATCGTCGCTGCAGTCGCGCCGCCGAATGGTCCGACGAACGCCCAGTAGTCGTCGCTGGTCCGTCCCTGCCAACGGCTGTCGCCAGCGGTGATCCGGGTTGCGTCGTCGAAGAGGTGAGCTGTCATGGCAAGCATGGGATCAACGCGTAGCGCCGCGTTGTGCGGCTGGCTCAATCAGCGCTGCCGGCGACGTGGCGGGTACCGGCACGTTCCAAATCTCCTGCGCATATTCGCGGATGGTGCGGTCCGATGAGAACCATGCCATCCGCGCGACATTTAGGATGCTGGCCCGCGTCCATGCGGGAGGGATCTGCCAACGCGCGTCGATGCCGCGCTGCGCCTGATAATAAGAATCGAAATCCGCGCTGACCATATAGTGGTCGAGATAGCGCAAGGCGTGCGCGATCGATTCAAACCGGCCCGGATCGTCAGGCGAGAATTCGCCGCTCGCGATCGCATCGATGGCGCGCGACAGTCGAGGCGAGCGTTCGATGATGTCGGTCGCATCCAGGCCTTGCTTGCGCCGCACCATCACATCCATCGCCTCCATGCCGAAGATCGCGATGTTTTCGGCGCCGACGTGATCGCGGATTTCGATGTTGGCGCCGTCGAGCGTGCCGATGGTGAGCGCGCCGTTGAGCGCCAGCTTCATGTTGCCGGTGCCGGAGGCTTCCATGCCCGCGGTCGAAATCTGTTCCGAAATGTCGGCGGCCGGGATGATCACCTCGGCGAGGCTGACATTGTAGTCGGCCAGAAACACCACGCTCAGGCGCCCGGCGACGACGGGATCGTTGTTGATGACGTCGGCGACGTCGTTGATGAGCTTGATGATCAGCTTGGCGTGACGATAGCTTGCCGCCGCCTTGCCCGAGAAGATCTTCACCCGCGGCACCCAGTTGCGCTGCGGTTCGTCGCGGATCGCCTGATACAGTGCGACCGTTTCCAGGATGTTGAGCAGTTGACGCTTGTATTCGTGGATGCGTTTGATCTGGACGTCGAACAGCGCCGCCGGATCGACCCTGACGTTGAGGCGCTCGCCGATCACCCGCGCCAGCGCGATCTTGTTGTGGTGCTTGACGCTGCGGAATTGCAGCTGAAATGCAGGATCGCTGGCGAGAGCCTCGAGGCTCTGCAGCTGCGAGGGATCGTCAAGCACGGCGTCGCCGCAGGCCCGGCGCAACAGGTCGGTCAGGCGCGGATTGGCCAGCATCAGCCAGCGGCGGAAGGTGATGCCGTTGGTTTTGTTGGTGATGCGCGAGGGGTAGAGGTGATGGAGGTCGTGGAACACGGTCTCCTTCATCAGGTCGGAATGCATCGCTGAGACGCCGTTGATGCGGTGCGATCCGACGAAAGCGAGTTGTCCCATTCGCACCCGGCGTCCGGACTTCTCGTCGATCAGTGATACCGAGGCACGAAATTCGACGTCGCCCGGGCAACGCGCGTCAGCCAGCGCCAGGTGCTCGACGTTGATGCGGTAGATGATGTCGAGATGCCGCGGCAGCATCCGTTCGAATAGTTCCACCGGCCAGGTCTCGAGCGCCTCCGGCAACAGCGTGTGGTTGGTGTAGGACAGCGTCGCCACGGTGATCTTCCACGCCTCTTCCCAGCGGAAGTTGTGCAGATCGACCAGGATGCGCATCAACTCAGCGACGGCGAGGCTTGGATGGGTGTCGTTGAGCTGCACCGCGGCTTTGGATGCCAGGCTGCGCAATTGTCCGTCGGACGCGAGATGGCGATTGACCAGGTCCTGCAGCGATGCCGAGACGAAGAAATATTCCTGGCGCAGCCGCAACTCGCGCCCCGCCGGACTCTCATCGTTCGGATAGAGAAATTTGCAGATCGATTCCGCGCGGGCTTCCTCGGCGCTGGCGCCGAGATAGTCGCCGGTGTTGAACACATCGAGCTTGAGCGGGTCGGGTGAGCGCGCCGACCACAGCCGCAGCGCATTGACGTGTTGCCCACGCCAACCCACGATCGGCGTGTCATAGGCGACGGCCTGGACGGTTTCCGCCGGATGCCAGACCACGCGCTCGCGGCCGTTGGGATCGGTGATGCGCTCGAGGCCGCCACCGAAATGCACATGGTAGACCACTTCGGGCCGCGGAAATTCCCAGGGGTTGCCGAACCCCAGCCATTCATCGGGATATTCCTGTTGCCAGCCCTCCGCGATGATCTGGCGAAACAGGCCGAAATCGTAACGGATGCCGTAGCCGATGGCGGGGATCGCGAGTGTCGCCATGCTCTCCATGAAGCATGCCGCAAGCCGCCCGAGGCCGCCATTGCCGAGCGCTGCATCCGGCTCGCATTTGCGCAAATCCGAAAGTGCAACGCCGAGGTCGCCGAGCGCCAGTTCGAACAGCGGCAATAGCCCCATATTGTTCAGCGCATCGGTGAACAGGCGGCCGATCAAAAATTCCAGGCTGAGATAATAGACCCGCTTGCGCCCGGCGTCGTAGCTCTGCTTGTCCGCGGTCAGCCAGTGGTGGACGATGCGGTCGCGCAGCGTCAGCGCCGCCGCCTTGTACCAATCGTGCCGGGTCGCCACATTGGCGTCCTTGCCGATCGCCAGGCGCAGCTTGGCGAGGATCGCGCCCTTGATCTCGGCCAACGCCAACTCATCGATGGGTTGGCCGAGGGCCGGGAAATTTGCTGGGAAAGCTGGATCTGACAAGGTTGCGTCCTGAAGGTCTGGTCTCGGCGAAATGATACGCGCCTTGCAGCGGGATCGAAACCCGCCGGCGGTTTCGTCTGAGCAAGGCGTGGGCGGTTCTTATGCAAAGAATGGGCCGATTTGCGGCGGCGTGTATTGACGGCTTTGGTGGTAGAATGACGCACCAAAACACGATGTCGCGATCATTCAGGGAGGCCTGGGTCATGAAATTGATGATCGAGATCGCCGCCGCCGCGCTCCTGATGGTCTGTATCAGCGCCACCAGCGCAGCATTCGCCGCCGGCAAGCCGGCACGAAGCGCCGACGGCTTGGGCTGCACGTTCAGCGTGCCGTCCAACGCTTCTCCCGCAGCGCGTTGCGCCGCGCTCCGCCAACAATGCGGCGGTAAATTTTATGCGAATTATTGTGGCGGCAAGCTGCTGTCGGCGATGTGAGTTTTGAACAGCGTAGCATGCTCTTATTGTCGTCCCGGCGAAGGCCGGGACCCATAACCACCGCCCTTTAAAGCAGGTCGGATAAGTCGCTCCAATCCAGATTTTCTTTTTCGATTAGACGTATCTTCCAGTCGCGGTGCCAATTTTTCAACTGTTTCTTACGTGCGATTGCGTCTCGCGGCGATGCGAACACTTCGACGTGAACGAGGCGATGCACACCATACTTTTTGACGAATTCCGAACCACGACCGCTGCGATGCTGCTCAAGCCTTATCCGTAAGCTATTGGTGACGCCGATGTAGAGCGTTCCATATCGGCCGCTGGAATGTAGACATAATGCATGCCTGCAGCGAACATGGTTGGCACGACCTTGCGAAAACTCTAACGCCGGTGATTATGGGGTCCGGCCTCCGCCGGGACGACAATAAGAAACACTTATTAAATCACACAATGAGAGCGCGCTTCTTCAAGACTTCAATCGCACCTCACTATGGCTCCACATCCGAAGATCGCCGGCGCGCTCGATGCGGTCGGATTCGGCCAACGCCTCGATTCGTGCGGCACGCACTTCTCGACTGATGCGGCCTTATGGTGATTGCATGGAAGATGCAAAGACGGATCTGGAGTGGAGCGATCGCATAGGACGCTTTTCAGCTGCGACACTTGTTGTCGCTGGCGTGCTGGCAGAATCTCAGCAGGACCGGGCCGCTGCAATAATAGCAGAAGAGGTCTTGGTTCGTCTGAGCCTTCAGGACAGGCCTCCTTCAAATGAGGGCCGCCAAAATTAGGACAGGAAACTCTGGAAAATCAGAACAAATTAAGAACATTTTAGCAAGTCTTTGATATATCATAGTGATTCGGTACGCGCCGAATACAACATCTAGGGTCTATCCGAGCCTCCGAGGCCTACATGTCCACCATCGCCTTTGATCAATTCGCCCTTACCCGCATTGCCGACTTCGCGCGCTCGCTGTCGCGGCTGCACCAGACCGCGCGCCGCCAACTGGTCGATGACGATCGGATCGACCGCGAATTCAACGCCGTCTGCATGTCGGTGTGGGGCTACACCACGGATGATTTCAGCGACGATCTGTTCTCGGTGGCGGACCATGCCTGGCTCGATACGCTCGATGAGGCGCATGCGCGCATCTTCGCCGCCGAGCAGGGCTACGACCTCATCGACGACAACGGCATGCTGACGGATTGGTGGGGCTATTGCTGGATGATCCTCGCCGAGAAGCGTGGGCTGCTGACGCCGGAAAACCGCGCGGCGGCGCGCGCGGCGATCGAGGAAAAATATCTCTCGGCACCGAATGTGATCGGCGTCATCGTCGGGAGGTGAGGCTTCGCCTTTGCCAGGGACCGAGCGACGAAAAAAAGGGACCGTCATTCCGGGATGGTCCAAAGGACCAGACCTCAGATGCGCAATTGCGCATCGGGGAATCTCGAGATTCCGGATTCGATGCGGAGCCTGTCATCGGGCCGCGCTTCGCGCGGACCCGGTGGCATCGCTCCGGAATGACGATTTTAGTCAGACCTAATTCGCCTCGGCGCGTTTGTCCCTTGCCAGCGCGGATTTCGGCATCGGGGCCGCACGAATTGCTTCGCGGCTGAGGCCGGACGTCTGCGCCTGATCGGCGATCGTCTCCGCGGTTGCCGGCGCTACCTTCATCTCGCCAAGCCGCGCGCGCACATCGGCGGTGAGGCCTGGATAGGACGCGACCGGGGTGAATTCGGCGGTCTGATTGTTACCAACCCGGATGCCGGAATAGGCCACCAGCCCGTCGGTCGTGGCGATCACGTCGCCGGCGCGCAATGAGGTGTCGAGCGTCAGGTCGACCGGCGCGAGGCCGGCAGAGTCGCGGCCGTTGCAGGTGCAATCTGCGCGCAGCGCCTTGCGGTAGGCGAAGGCGTTCTCGCTATCGGCGTAGCGTTCGCCGTTGCTCGTTGACGCGCTTTCGATGTTGCTGCCGTAGAACACCTTGGTCGAGCTCGCCGGGCAAAACGCCTGGCACATCTGCGCCGGCGAGGCGTTAGCGCGCGACAGCGGGAAATACCGGCCGTCGCAGCTACGCACGCAGAAAGCCGGGCCGGAACCGCTCGACGCGACCGGGCGGGACGCCGGCGCCGCCGGTTGCTGGTTAAGACCGAACGGATCGTTGAAGAAATTCGTCTGCGGCGAGGACTGGTGCTGCTTCTGGATTCCGCCGAACAGAAAATCGAACAGCCCCTCGGCGGACGCGGCGTGCGGCGCAAGCGCGACCACGGAACCGAGCGCGATCGTGAAGACCGACAGGATGTGCCGCCGCATGCGCGGATAGGACCACTCTGTACGCAACACGAACTCCATCCCCCCACATTACAAAGCCGATGCCGCGGTCCGCGTCTCAGCCTGAATCGAGATTAGTTTGGGATGGTAAACGAGCTATGAGCAAGAATTGAGGCGGCCAAAAGAAATGCCGGCGCTTGCTTTATCTGCCTCGCTCCGCTTCCGGGAGAGGAAGCGCCCTGGAGCCCCAGGCCCTCCCGGAACAAGTTCTACTCAAAGGCGAGCGACGCCAGCACGGCTCGGCAAAACCGAGGAACGAAAGAAGCGTGCGGCGATCAGTCGTTCAAGAACTCAGCCGCCTTGTAAAGCGCGCGGAACGGCAGTCCGGCCTCCGCGAAGGTTTCGGTGGCGCCCTCGTCGCGGTCGACCATGGTCAGCACCAGCGCGATCTCGCCGCCGGCCTCGCGCACGGCTTCCACCGCCTTCAACGCCGAGCTGCCGGTGGTGGTGACATCCTCGACGATCACGATGCGCTTGCCCTGCAGGCTCTCGCCCTTCGCGAGGCCTTCGACAGCGAGCCGGGCACCGTGCTCCTTGGGCTTCTTGCGCACGAAGAATGCCGCGATCGGATGGCCCTTGATCCAGGAGAGCTGTGCGATTGCGCCGGCCAGCGGCACCGCGCCCATTTCCAGGCCGCCGACATAGTCGAGGCCGTCGTCCTTCAGCGTCTCATAGGTTAGTTCCGCCAACAGCGCGGCGCCCTCGGGATCGAGCATGGTCGGCTTGAGATTGAAGTAGAAATCGCTCTTCCGCCCCGAGGCCAGGGTGATTTCGCCACGGCCGAAGGAGCGTTTGCGGATGATCTCGGCGAGGCGGGCGCGGGAGGCTGATTTGGACAATGGTTCGGTTCTTTCAGGCATTTGGGGATGAGGCGCAATCTATCGGCGGTTGCCAGCACATGCCAGCGCCGATCGCGCGCCGTCAACAGCGGCAAGCCCGTGGCCGGATCGTCCCTGAACGCGGGGAGGGCCTGCGGAAGCTGCCGGTTGTACCGTCTGGACGTTCCGGGGTAGGGGATATGCCCGCTTTCACGGGCAAGACCGGGCAGAACAGGCAAAGAGAAAATGACCATCGAATTGCACACCTGGAACACGCCGAACGGCCGTAAGATCAGCGTTGCGCTGGAGGAAATGGGGCTTCCTTACAAGGTCATCCCCGTCAACATCAGCAAAGGCGAACAGATGGCGCCGGCGTTCCTGGCGATCAGCCCCAACAACAAGATTCCGGCGATCGTCGATCCCGACGGCCCAGGCGGCCAGCGCGTCAGCGTGTTCGAATCCGGCGCGATCCTGCTTTATCTCGGCGAGAAGACCGGCAAATTCCTGCCCAAGTCCCTGATCGAGCGGATTCCCGTGCTGGAATGGCTGATGTGGCAGATGGGTGGCTTCGGGCCGATGCCGGGACAGGTGCACCACTTCATCGCCCTGGAGAGTGAGCAGGACCGCGCTTATGGTCTGAAGCGCTATATGGCGGAGACGCGCCGGCTTTACGGGGTGCTCGATCGCCGGCTCGCTACCCACGAATTCGTCGCCGGCCCCCTGTCGGTCGCCGACTTCGCCATCCTCGGCTGGGCGTGGCGGCACGAGCGCCACAAGGTCTCGTTTGCCGATTTCCCCCATGTCGGGCGCTGGTACGACGCCATGATGGCCCGCCCCGGCGTCAAGCGCGGCATGGAAGCAAAACTGGATTGAGGAAAAGCAAAGCGCGCATTCCCCTCTCCCCTTGTGGGAGAGGGTGGATCGACGACGCGGAGCGTCGACGAGACGGGTGAGGGGCGCGGCCTCTCGTTATGTCGCTACCCCTCATCCGCCTTCGCTGTCGCGAAGGCACCTTCTCCCGCAAGGGGAGAAGGAGAGAGGTCACGCCCGCTTCGCCTCCAGCGCCATCTTGATCGCCAAGCCGGCGAGCACCGTGCCCATCAGCCAGCGTTGCACCAACAGCCAGCTCGGCCGCGTGCCGAGAAACGCCGTGATGGATCCGGCGGTCAGCGCGATCATCGCATTCACGCTGACGCTGATGACGATCTGGATCGATCCGAGCATCAGCGACTGCGCCAGCACGCTGCCCTGTGCGGGGTCGATGAATTGCGGCAGCAACGCCAGATACAGCATCGCGATCTTCGGGTTCAGGAGGTTGGTGACGAACCCCATCGCGAACAGCTTGCGTGGCCCGTCGACCTTGAGCTCGCGCACCTGGAACGGCGAGCGGCCGTTCGGCTTCACCGCCTGCCACGCCAGCCACAGCAGATACGCCGCGCCGGCCAGCCGCAGCGCGTCATAGGCGAAGGGCACCGCGAACAGGAACGCGGTAATGCCGAATGCCGCGCACAGCATGTAGAACACAAACCCGAGCGCGACCCCGCCGAGCGAAACGATGCCGGCTGCTGAGCCTTGCGTGATCGAGCGCGAGATCAGGTAGATCATGTTCGGCCCCGGCGTCAGCACCAGACCGAAGGAGACCAGGGCGAAGCCGAGCAGGGCGGAAAGCTGGGGCATACTTTGACTCGCGGCCGTGACGCGCTTTTTCTAGCGCGCACCAGACCGCGACGCCATTTCTTAAATAGCGCGGCTGGTGGTCGAATATTTCAGTGACGATGACCGGGCGCCGACAGTGAGCACCTCAATGCGCCTCGTCCCAATTATTCGCCGCCCGCGCGTCGACCTGCAACGGCAGCGACAAAAGAACCGCGGGGAACGGTGCATCCTGCATGACGTGCTGCACCACCGGCAGCGTCGCCGCCACCTCATCGTCAGGCACCTCGAAAATCAACTCGTCATGCACCTGCAAGAGCATCTGCGCCGAGAGCTTGTGCGCGGCCAGTGCGTCTTCCATCCGGATCATGGCGCGGCGGATGATGTCGGCGGCGGTGCCCTGCAGCCGCGCATTGATCGCGGCGCGCTCGTTGAAGGAGCGGACCGAGGCGTTGGAGGCCTTGATGTCGGGGTAATGGCATTTGCGGCCGAACAGCGTCTCGACATAGCCGTGCTTGCGGCAGAAATCCCGGGTCTCGTCCATGTAGGCGCGGATGCCCGGGAAGCGCTCGAAGTATTTCTTGATGTAGGCGGAGGCTTCCTCGCGCGCGATGCCGAGCTGGTTGGCGAGGCCAAACGCGGAGATGCCGTAGATGATGCCGAAATTGATCGCCTTGGCGCGGCGCCGGACTTCAGCCGGCATGCCCTTGATCGGCACGCCGAACATTTCCGACGCGGTCATGGCGTGAATGTCAAGATGGTCGCGGAAGGCCTGCTTCAGGACCGGGATATCGGCAATCTCGGCCAGCAGCCGAAGCTCGATCTGGGAATAATCCGCCGACACCAGCTTGTGTCCCGGGGATGCGATGAAGGCGCGGCGAATCTTGCGGCCGTCTTCGGTGCGGACCGGGATGTTCTGCAGGTTCGGCTCGTTCGACGACAGCCGTCCGGTGGTGGTCGCCGCCAGCGCGTAGGTGGTGTGAACGCGGTGGGTCTGCGGATTCACATAGGTCGGCAGCGCGTCGGTGTAGGTCGATTTCAGCTTCGAGACCTGCCGCCACTCCAGGATCTTTTTCGGAAATTCGTGGCCCTGCTCGGCGAGGTCGTCGAGGATCTGCGCCGAGGTCGACCACGCGCCGGTCTTGGTCTTGCTGCCGCCGGGGATTCCCATTTTTCCGAACAAGATGTCGCCGATCTGTTTCGGACTGCCGACATTGACCGGCTCGCCGGCGATCTCCTGAATCTCGGCTTCGACCCGCGCGGCGGTCTGGGCGAAATCGCCGGATAGCCGCGAGAGCACCTGGCGGTCGATCGAGATGCCGCGGCGCTCCATGCGCGCCAGCACCGGGACCAGCGGCCGCTCCAGCGTCTCGTAGACCGTCGTCATGCGCTCGGCGATCAGCCGCGGCTTCATCACCCGCCACAGCCGCAAGATCACGTCGGCGTCCTCGGCCGAATAGGCGGTGGCGCGGTCGATCGCGACCTGACCGAAACTGAGCTTGTTCTTGCCGCTGCCGGTCAGTTCGCCATAGCTCAGGGTGGCATGGCCGAGCCAGCGTTCGGCCAGCGCGTCGAGCCCGTGGGCGTTGCGGCCGGCGTCGAGCGCGTACGACATCAGCTGCGCGTCGTCTTGGTTGCGGATCACGATGCCATGCTGCGCGAACATCACGGCGTTGAACTTGATGTTGAAGCCGATCTTCAGAATCCCCGCCGATTCCAGCATCGGCTTGAGCGCGGCCAGCGCCTCGCCGGCCTCGATCTGGTCCGGCGCGCGCCCGGCGGCGAACAGTCCGGCGCCGTCGCCGGATTGCTTGTGGGCGAGCGGGATATAGGCGGCGTCGTTGGGCCCGAGCGCCAGCGCGATGCCGCACATTTCGGCCTGCATCGGATCGATCGTATCGGCCTTGGCTTCGATCGCGACATGGCCGAGGTCATGCACGCGTGCGACCCAGGCGTTGAGTTGGTCGAGCGTGCGGATCGTCTGGTATTTGCTGCGATCGACCGGCGTCTTGCGCGCGGCTTCGGCCCGCGCTGCGGCGAGCGAGATCGGCGTGCCTTTGAGGCTGCCGGCCTTGTCCTGCCGCTCCGTGCCAGCGGTGCCCGATGCCTTCACCGGAGGCGGCGAAGCAAACAGATCGCCGGACGTACCGCTCGAGTTCTGTTTCGCAACGGAAGGCTGCGACGAAGCGCCCGCGCCGCCGCTCTTGTTTGCCGCATCCGCTTCCACGTCGGAGGGATCGATCTGCGAATAGTCGGCAACGCGGCGGGTGAGGGTGGAGAACTCCATCGCCTTCAGGAATGCGATCAGCTTGCGCGCATCCGGCTCATGTACCGCGAGGTCGTCGAGCGCCACCTCGAGTTTCACCTTGTCGTCGAGCAGCACCAGTTGCCGCGAAATCCGCGCCTTCTCGGCATTCTCGATCAGCGCCTCACGCCGCTTCGGCTGCTTGATCTCGCCGGCACGCAGCAGCAGCGTTTCCAGGTCGCCATATTCGACGATCAATTGCGCTGCGGTCTTGATGCCGATTCCAGGCACCCCCGGGACGTTGTCGGTCGAATCGCCCGCCAGCGCCTGCACTTCGACCACCTTTTCCGGCGGCACGCCGAATTTCTCGATCACCTCGGCAATGCCGATGCGGCGATCTTTCATGGTGTCGAACATCGTCACCTGGTCGGTGACGAGTTGCATCAGATCCTTGTCGGAGGAGACGATGGTCGTGACCGCGCCACGCTCGCCGGCCTCACGGGCATAGGTCGCGATCAGATCGTCGGCCTCGAAACCGGCCTGCTCCAGGCAGGGCAGATCGAACGCGCGCACGGCCTCGCGGATCAGCGGAAATTGCGGGATCAGGTCGTCCGGTGCCGGCGGCCGATGCGCCTTGTAGTCGGGATAGAGCTTGTTACGGAAGGTGACTTCCGACTTGTCGAAGACGATGGCCAGATGCGTCGGCCGGTGGTCCGGCGGCATCTCGCGCAACAGCTTCCACAGCATGTTGCAGAAGCCGAGCACGGCGTTGACCTGCAGCCCGTCGGATTTGCGAGTGAGCGGCGGCAGCGCGTGATAGGCGCGGAAGATATAGGAGGAGCCGTCGACCAAGAAGACGTGGTCGCCCTTGCCCGGAAGCTTGGCGGCGGCCTGGACGGCGGGTTTCGCGGCAGTTTTTTCGGATGTTTTCGGCATGGCCGCAACTTAGGGATTTTTGCGGCGATTGACAGCCTCGGGAAGCGGCTTTTTGGCCTTCGCTCACGCTATCCACTTCCCCGTCGTCATCACCCGCGAAAGCGGGTGATCCAGTACTCCAGACGGCTCGTGTGCATCCCTGGCGCTCGGGAATACTGGGTCCCCCGGTCAAGCCGGGGGATGACGGCATAGTTTGTTGAGGGTGAGAAACCTACTCCGCCGCCTGCAGCGTCGCGCGCGGCTTTTTGGGTGCGATCCAGAACGCAGCGGGGCGCTCGAACAGGAAATTGGCGCCGACCGCGAGTGCGATTCGCCAGATCACCAGCGCACCGACCACGCCCGCGATCGTGACGAGCAATGAAATCGTGCCGATGTCGAAGATCGGCCCGGCGCGCAGCAGCAGTGTCCGTGTCGTCGCCATCGGCAGGAAGAATGCCAGATAGATCACGATGGAATGCTCGCCGCAGAAGCGCAACGCAATCAGCCAATGGGCGCGCGCGAGCAGCGTGCCGGCCGTGACAATGGCGCAGGCGCCCGCAAGTCCGAGCGCCAGCGAGATCAGCGGCCATTCGCTGAAGCCGAATTTGACCAGGATGCCGTTGACGAGCGCCCAGAGCGCGAGCCCTGCGAGCGCCAGCCCGGGACGCGCCCGCGCCCGATCGGACAGGGCGAATACGGCGTCGGCAAACAGATAGCCGGAATAGATGTAGACGAAACGGGCGCAGAACTCGTCGATCACGGTCCAGCCGGTGCTGACATGCGCCATCTCCAGCAACGCCGCCGCGCCCCAGATCGCCGGCGCCGGGAGACGTCGCGTCGCCTTGATGACGACAAAGAAAATCGGCAGCAGGTAAATGAACCACAGCGTGCCGAACGGCTCGATAAAGGCCTCCAGGTACATCACGCCGACATGGGTCCAGCCCGCCTCGCTGGCGAAGTATGGCGCCTTGAAGCCGAACTGGATGGTGACCCACAGCGCATAGAAATAGGCGAAATGGACCACCTTGCGGTCGAGATAGGTGCGCCAGTCGCGGTCGATCACCAGCGGCAGGAACAGGCCCGAGATCAGGAAAAAGTCCGGCATCCGGAACGGCTTTGCGAATTCGACCAGCAGGTGCATGAAGCCGGTCTGGCCGGCGGCTGCCTCGACGCCGAGCACCGAATGCATCATGACCACCATGATGATGCAAATGCCTTTGGCGTAATCGACCCAGTCGACGCGGCCGTCGGCTAAGGGCGCCGGACAATTCGTCACCTCGGATGTGCCGTTGGGTGCCATCGGTGTCCTCTTTCGGCCAAATGCCGTCAAGTGCCGCAGATGTGAATTTCTACGGCCGGTGTCGCAAAATCCTGTCGGCAACTGAAAATCGATCCGCGGCGCTGTGGGATTATCGTTGCCGGTGGCTAATTTAATTCGGCGCTGCGCGTGCGATATCATCGGCCGGAACGGTTTCATTCTCCTTTATTCATACAAATGACATGTCGCTTTTCTTAAGCATGGCCGTTCCCCCTGTGTCGGAAATGATTTAAGACCGCGCGGAAAATCGGGGTTGTCGTTAACTATCAAAGGCAGGGTTGTCTTATGCGGATTGCCATGATTGGCACGGGCTATGTGGGGCTGGTCTCCGGAGCCTGTTTTGCGGATTTCGGTCACCAGGTTACCTGCGTGGACAAGGACGGCGACAAGATCGCAGCCTTGCGCCGGGGTGAAATCCCGATTTTCGAGCCTGGCCTCGATGAATTGGTCGCCTCCAACGTCAAGGCCGGCCGGCTGGATTTTGCCACCGATCTTGCCGCGCCGGTTGCCGAGGCCGACGCGGTTTTTATCGCGGTCGGCACGCCGTCTCGGCGTGGCGATGGCCATGCCGATCTGACCTACGTTCACACCGCCGCGCGTGAGATCGCAAAGGCGCTCAAGGGCTTCACCGTCGTCGTCACGAAATCGACGGTGCCGGTCGGCACGGGCGATGAAGTCGAGCGGCTGATTGCGGAAACCAATCCTTCGGCCGAAGTCGTGGTGGCCTCCAATCCGGAGTTTTTGCGCGAGGGTGCCGCGATTCGGGACTTCAAGTTTCCTGACCGCATCGTGGTCGGCACGTCGGACGAGCGCGGCCGCAAGGTGCTCGGCGACATCTACCGCCCGTTGTCGCTCAATCAGGCGCCGCTGATGTACACCGAGCGGCGGACTGCCGAATTGATCAAATACGCAGCCAACGCCTTCCTCGCCACCAAGATCACCTTCATCAATGAGATCGCGGATCTGTCGGAAAAGGTCGGCGCCAATGTGCAGGAAGTCGCGCGCGGCATCGGGCTCGACAACCGCATCGGCTCGAAATTCCTGCATGCCGGGCCGGGCTATGGCGGCTCCTGCTTCCCGAAGGACACCCGCGCGCTGGTCAAGATCGCGCTCGATCACAATGTCCCGCTGCGGATCGTCGAATCGGTGCTGGCGGTCAATGACAACCGCAAGCGCGCGATGGCGCGCAAGGTCGCCACGGCCGCCGGCGGCAATTTGCGCGGCAAGACCGTTGCCGTGCTCGGCCTCACCTTCAAGCCCGACACCGACGACATGCGCGAGGCACCGTCGATCCCGCTGGTGACGGGGTTGCTCGACATGGGAGCCAAGGTCCGTGCGCACGATCCGGTCGGCATGGAACAGGCGCGGCGCGAACTGCCCGATATCGAATATTGCGACGATCCGTACGCCTGCATAAAGGGCGCCGACGCCATGGTGGTGGTGACCGAGTGGGTGCAGTACCGCACCCTCGATCTCGCCCGCATCAAGCGCGAGATGGCGCACCCCGTGATCGTCGACCTGCGCAACATCTACCGTCCCGAGGACATGGCCGAGCACGGCTTCACCTATGAAAGCGTCGGCCGCGGGTCCCAACCGGGGCACTGATGCCGGACAGACCGTAGCTGCTTTCGTCATGGCCGTGCTTGTCACGGCCATCCACGTCTTGTTTTCTGAGCGCTAAGGGAAGACATGGATACCCGGGACATCTAGCGCGAAGACGCGCTTCGCGCTTTTGCCCGGGTATGACGAGTCAATGAGGCGGTGGTCCTTACCCCACTCCCTGCACAATGCAGCGATGGGGAATAGTTGACGCAACGGATAAAATCTTGCCGCGCAGCTTCGACAGCCCCCTTCCGATCGACGCGGTGCTCGACGATCTCGCGCGCACGCTCGGCAACAGCAATACCGCCGTGCTGGTGGCGCCGCCCGGCGCCGGCAAGACCACGCGGGTGCCGCTGGCGCTGCTCGATGCACCTTGGCTTGAAAATAAGAAAATCATTGTGCTGGAACCGCGCCGGATCGCCGCCCGCGCCAGCGCCGAGCGGATGGCGCAGACGCTGGGCGAGCGCGTCGGAGCGACCGTCGGGTATCGGGTCCGCTTCGGCTCCAAGGTTTCGCGCGCGACCCGCATCGAAGTCGTCACCGAGGGGATCTTCTCGCGGCAGATTCTCGCCGACCCGGAATTGTCCGGCGTCGGCGCGATCCTGTTCGACGAATTCCACGAGCGCTCGCTCGATGCCGACCTGGGATTGGCGCTGGCGCGCGATGCGCAAACCGGACTGCGCGAGGACCTGCGCATCCTGGTGATGTCGGCGACGCTCGACGGGGCGCGGGTCGCCAGCCTGCTCGGCGATGCCCCGGTCATTGCCAGCGAAGGTCGTGCCTTTGCGGTCGAGACGCGCTATCTCGGCCGCAAGGCCGATGCGCCGCTGGAACGGCAGATGGCGGATGCGATCGCCACGGCGCTGCGGGCCGATCCCGGCTCGGTGTTGGCATTTCTGCCGGGTGCTGCGGAAATTCGCCGCACCCAGAACTTTCTTGGCGAACGGATCCACGACGCCTCGATCGAGATCGTGCCGCTGTTCGGCGCGCTCGATGCCGGAGTGCAGGATCGTGCGATTGCGCCCGCGCCCAAGGGCCATCGCAAGGTGGTGCTGGCGACGTCGATCGCGGAAACTTCGCTGACCATCGAGGGCGTGCGTATCGTCGTCAACTCCGGCATGGCGCGGGTGCCGCGCTATGAGCCGGACATCGGCCTGACGCGACTGGAAACCGTGCGCGCCTCGCGCGCGGCCGTCGATCAGCGTCGCGGCCGCGCCGGCCGCACCGAACCCGGCGTCTGCTATCGGCTGTGGGACGAACCCCAGACCGCGTCGCTGGCGGCCTTCACCTCGCCCGAAATTCTCAGTGCCGATCTTTCCTCGCTGGTGCTCGACCTCGCGCAGTGGGGTGTGAGCGATCCCTCGACGCTGGCGTTTCTGGATGCACCGCCGGCCCCCGCTCTGAAAGAGGCGCGAAGCCTGCTGGGCGAACTCGGGGCGCTCGATGTCGACGGCCGGATCACCGCGGAGGGGGAGAGCCTGCGCGCGATGGCGCTGCCGCCGCGGCTCGCCCGCATGATCGTGGATTCGCATCGGCTCGGCGCCGGCGAGGAGGCCGCCGAAATCGCCGCCGTGCTCACCGAGCGCGGCCTTGGCGGCGACAGCATCGATCTGGAATCCCGGCTCGATCAATTCCGCCGCGACCGCTCGCCACGCGCCACCAGCGCCCGCAGCCTGGCGCAGCGCTGGGCCGCGCAGGTGGCCGCGAGCGAGGCCGCGCCTCATTCTCCCTCCCCCCCTGCGGGGTCCGAGGCGAGCGAAGCTCGCTCTCGAGGTCGGGGAGGGGGGCCTCCAAGTGCTGGCGCTTCCGTTGTGGCCACCCCCACCCCCGGCCCCTCCCCGCAAGGGGGAGGAGAGCAGAAGGGCGCCCGACAAAACGGGAAGCAAAACCCAGTGCAAGCGGACGAGGAACTGACCCCCGGCGTCATGTTGGCATTTGCCTTTCCCGACCGCGTCGCGCGCAACCGCGGCAATGGCAGTTTCGTGCTCGCCAACGGACGGGGCGCGGCGGTGGACCAGACCTCGGCGCTGGCGCGCGCGCCTTATATTGCGGTCGGCGAACTGACGGGGACGGCGGCACAGGGTCGCATTCTGCTGGCCGCGGTGATCGCACCAGCCGACATTGAACAGCGCTTTGCCGATCAGATCGAATTCACCGACGAGATTGCGTTCGATCGCAACGCGATGGCGTTGCGGGCGCGGCGCAAGCGCACGCTGCATGCGATCACGCTGTCGGAAGCGCCGATGACGATCGAGCCGTCGGCCGAGACCGCGCGGGTATTGGCCGACGGCTTGATCGCCTTGGGCCTCGAGCGACTGCCATGGTCGAAATCCGCAAAACAATGGCGGGATCGGGTGACCTTCCTGCGCAAGGCCGAAGGCGACAGCTCAACGAGTTTTTGGCCCGATCTGTCCGATGACGCGCTTGCGACCCAGCGCGAGGCATGGCTGGTGCCGTCGCTTTACGACAAGACCGCGCTGAAGGACCTTAGTTCCGGCGATCTGTCGGATGCGTTGATGACGTTGTTGCCCTGGGATTTGCGCGCGCGGCTGGAGCGGGAAGCTCCGACGCATTTCGAGGCGCCGACCGGCACCCAGCTTCCGATCGACTACGAGGCCGAGCAGGGGCCGACCATCGCCGTGCGACTGCAGGAATTGTTCGGGCTCAATACCCATCCCTCGATCGCGAAAGGCGCCGTGCCGCTGGTGCTGGAATTGCTGTCGCCGGCGCACCGTCCGGTGCAGGTGACCCGCGACTTGCCGGGCTTTTGGCGCGGCAGCTATGCGGCGGTTCGCTCCGATCTACGCGGGCGTTACCCTCGGCATCCCTGGCCCGAGGATCCGGCAAGCGCGATGCCGACGCGGCGGGTGAAGCCGCGGGGCACGTAAGTACCACACGGTGTCGTCATCGGGTTCGCCGTCCATTAACGCTTCACTCATCCTTTTCGCCAAAATAGAACCCTTGACCGTCGCTGCCAGTCGCGGCTCGGCGGCGGGCGTGGTGATATCGGCTGGTCTCGTCGTTTGTTTGACGCGTTTTCTGCCCGCGAACCGGTAGCTGCTGCGCTCGAAACCGCTAGAGCGAGATGGCTTTCGTCGAAGCGCCATCCCGCTCTACCCCACTATTTGAGCACGATCTGTTCGGAAAACCGGTGTCCACTTTTCCGGATCATGCTTTAGAACCGAGTGTGACGCGATGCGTAACATCATGATTTTTGCCGCCGTTATCGCGGGCCTTGGCACCGTCATGGCCCAGATGGCGGACCGCATGACGCCCGCGCTCGCCAACACCGCCGCAAAAAAGGCCGCCCCCGTCGAGATCGCCGCGGTGGAGAGCAATAGCGGCCGCAGCCTTAAGATATCGCACGACGCCCGCGGCCATTTTGCCACCGAAGGCCGGATCGACGGCCAGCGCATCGGCTTCATGGTCGATACCGGGGCGTCGGTGATCGCGCTGAACGAGAGCTCCGCGGCGCGGTTCGGCCTGCGCCCGTCGCGCGGCGAATATAACGCCACGGTGACGACCGCGAACGGCACCGTGAAGGGTGCCCGCACGCGGATTGCCATGATCGACGTCGGCGGGCTGGTGGTGCGCGATGTCGATGCCATGGTGCTGCCGGACGAGGCGCTATCGGAGAACCTGCTCGGCCTGTCTTTCCTCTCAAAGTTGAAGCGTTTTGAATACGCCAACGGGATGATGGTGCTGGAGCAGTAGCTCTTCGCTGCCAATCCGCCGCAATTAGCTCCCACAAAGCGCCCGTCCTACCTTCCGCATGGCCACGGCATTCGCTATGGCTGCGGTGCAGCTCTCAGCATTTTTACGACGAGGCCATTTGCATGTTTCCGAAGCCGAAATCCGTGCTGGTACCAAATACCTATGCCTATGAATCCGAGCCGATGGTGAAAGCCACCGGATTTCGCGAGTACGACGCCCGCTGGTTGTTCGGCAAGGAAATCAACCTGATGGGCATCCAGGCGCTGGGCATGGGGCTCGGCACGCTGATCACCGAACTGGGCGCGAAGCAGGAGGTCGTGACCGGGCACGATTTCCGCGGCTATTCGGCCTCGATCAAATATGCGTTGATTTCGGGTCTGTTGGCGTCGGGCTGCAAAGTGCACGACATCGGGCTTTGCATGACCCCGATGGCGTATTTTGCCCAGTTCGAACTCGACGTTCCCTGTGTCGCGATGGTGACGGCGTCGCATAATGACAATGGCTGGACCGGCGTGAAAATGGGCGCCAACCGCCCGCTCACCTTCGGCCCCGACGAAATGAACCGGCTGAAAGCGATCGTGCTCAATGCCGAGTTCAACAACAAGGTCGGCGGTTCGTACCAGTTCCACGAAAATTTCCCGGCGCGCTACATCGCTGATCTGACCAAGCGGCCGAAGCTGAAGCGCAAGCTGAAGGCCGTGGTCGCCTGCGGCAACGGCACCGCGGGTGCGTTCGCGCCGCAGGTGATGGAGGCGATCGGCTGCGAGGTGATCCCGCTCGACACCGAGCTCGATCATACCTTCCCGAAATACAATCCCAATCCCGAAGACATGGAAATGCTGCACGCGATCCGCGACGCGGTGCTGGCGCACAAGGCCGACGTCGGCTTGGGTTTCGACGGCGACGGCGACCGCTGCGGCGTGGTCGACAACACCGGCGAGGAGATTTTCGCCGACAAGGTCGGCGTGATGCTGGCCCGCGACATGTCGGCGATCCACAAGAATGCGCAATTCGTGGTCGACGTGAAGTCGACCGGATTGTTCGTCACCGACCCCGTGCTGCAAAAGCAGGGTGCCACGACGACCTATTGGAAAACCGGCCATTCCTACATGAAGCGCCGCACCAACGAGCTCGGCGCGCTCGCGGGTTTCGAGAAGTCCGGCCACTTCTTCTTCAACAAGCCGTTCGGCCGCGGCTATGACGACGGCCTGATCTCGGCGATCGCGGTCTGCGAAATGCTCGATCGGGCGCCGGGCAAGTCGATGGCAGATCTGAAAAACGCGCTGCCGAAGACCTGGTCGTCGCCGACCATGTCGCCGCATTGCGCCGACGAGGCCAAATACGGTGTCGTCGACGCCGTCGTGAAGCATTTCGAGGCGATGCAGAAGAAGGGCGAAAAGGTCGCCCGCCAGCCGATCCGCGATCTCGTCACCGTCAACGGCGTGCGCGTCACGGTCGAAGACGGCAGCTGGGGCCTGGTGCGGGCGTCATCCAACAAGCCGGAGCTCGTGGTGGTTGTCGAAAGCCCCGTCGCCGAGCAGCGGATGCGCGACATGTTCGAGGCGATGGATTCGGTGCTGCGCACCCATCCCGAGGTCGGCGAGTACAATCAGAAGATCTGAGCGGGCGTTCGTCGATTCACCATCGTCATTGCCGGGCAAAGCAGTCTGCCTTGCGCAGACTGCGTAAACTTGTCTGCGATCCCGGCAATCCATCCGCTTAGGTGATGATTGACGGATACGCGGGTCAAGCCCGCGTATGACGGCTGTGGTCGCTGATGGCACAGGTGCCCAGATCTGCGCGGCCTACGCCGCCGGCACCGGCAGTGCGGTGACCGATTTGATCTTCTCCATCGCAAAGCGCGACGTGACGTTCTTCAGCGGCACGGCGCCGATCAGCTTCTTGTAGAACACGTCGTAACTCTGCATGTCGGCGACCACGACGCGCAGCATGTAATCGACGTCGCCGGCCATCCGGTAGAATTCCATCACCTCCGGCATGGCGCTGACCGCGTCGGCAAATTTCCGCAGCCAGGCCTCCGAATGATCGGCGCTTTCGACCGACACGAACACGGAAATGCCGAGCCCGATCTTGTACTGGTCGACCAGCGCCACCCGGCGCAGGATGACGCCGTCGGCCTCAAGCCGCTGGATGCGTTTCCAGCACGGCGTCGAGGACAGGCCGACCCGGTCGCCGATCTCGGCGACCGACAGCGAGGCATCCTCCTGCAGCACCGTCAGGATTTTGCGGTCGATGGCGTCGAGCCGCCGGTTGGGCTCAACGTGTGCGGCAAGATCGGTCATAAGAAGAACTTTCTTCCATATGTGAGGTTTGATCCCCTCATATAGAGAATATTCTTCTAAATCAAGGCCGTTAGCGGGTGGGCGAAGTTTGGGCGACCGTCACGCCGTGGGCCAAAAGTTCTTCAACTTCAGCACGTTGCGGTGCGGCGAAAGCGCCGCCGAAACGGGTGCATTTCAGCGCCGCGGCGGCGGAGGCAAAGCGCAGCGCGGCCGGAATATCCTGATTTTCAGTGATCGCCACCGTAAACGCGCCATGGAACACGTCCCCGGCGCCCAACGTATCCACCGTATGAACCGGGAAGGCCGGCGTCCGCTGCAGCGCCCGGTTCTCGTCGAGCCAGAGCGTGCCCTGCGCACCCTGTGTGCCCGCGAGGAACGAGGGCGTCAGCGCCGCCATGCGTTTCAGCGCCTCCGCGTCGTCGGCGATGCCGGCGGTCGCCTGCAGGGCCTCACTGGAGAACACGAGATGCGACGACGCGGTGAGCAGCCCCTCCCGTTGCGACATCGCGCGATCGACGTCGACCACCACGGGGATGCCGCGCCGCCGCGCCTCGGCGCAGAGATCGGTGCAGAAATCCGCGCAGCGGTTTTCGACCAGGATGGCGCTGCAATCCGCCAGCAGCGTATCGGCGCTGGGCAGGCGGACCCGCCACAATTCCGGATCGCGGAACGTGACGATGGTGCGCTCGCCGCTGGGGTCGATCATGATGTTGGAGATCGGCGTCACCAGTCCGGGCATGTGAATCAGGTGCTTGGTATCGATGCCCTCTTGGCCCAGCTTGTCGAAGATGTAGCGGCTTGAGGTCTCGCGCGCGTCACCCATCGGCCCGCAGAGCGAGACGCGAACGCCCAGCCGTGCGATTCCGATTGCCGCATTAAGGGCGTTGCCACCGCTGATTTCGTCGAAATGGGTGGCGTTTACCTTGAAGCCGCGCGCCGGCAGCTCCTGGATGCGAAACGTCAGGTCGCGCACCGGGATGCCGATGCACAAAATGTGCGGCGGGGTTTTCGGCGCGGCTTGGTGGGAATTCATTTGGGGGTCCGTCATGTGGGCTCCGCGGTATGCCGGAACCAAGGTAGGAGACTAATCGTCCGAACCGTAATGAAGTTCCCGTTATGCACCTGTATTGGGGGCTGCATGTAGCCACCTCCCCAGCAAATGGTGAGCGATCGCGAAAGGATGCGGTCCGGCAAGGCCGTCGGGGTGCTGCCGCTCGATCATCAACATGGCCTCGGCGCGGTCGAACCAGCGCGCGTCCTCAAGTTCCGAGCGGTCAACGATGATATCTTCATTGGTAGCACGTGCGGTGCAGCCGATCATCAGGGACGACGGGTAAGGCCATGGCTGCGTCATGTAGTAATTCACATCGGTGCAGCGAATCCCGGATTCCTCGAAGATTTCACGGCGGACCGCATCCTCGATGGTTTCGGCGGCCTCGACGAAACCGGCCAGGCACGAATACATCCCGGGCATGAACTGCTTTTGCCGGCCCATCAGGCACTTGTCGCCCGAGGTCACCAGCATGATCACGACGGGATCGGTGCGCGGAAAATGCTCGGCCTTGCAGCTCGGGCAGTCGCGCTTCCAGCCGCCCTGGCTCATCCCCGTGCGGTTGCCGCAGTTCGCGCAGTAGCCGTGGCGCTGGTGCCAGTTCACCAACGACTTCGCCATCGCGATCGCCGAAAGCTGGTCCGGCGGCACCACGCCCTGCATCGCCATGCCGCGCAATTCGGTCACGGCGACGTCGTCCCGGGTCAGCAACTTTTCCACCGCGGGGGCGCCAATGCCCATGCCGAACACCGCAGCCCCGTCGCGCAAGCCCAAAAAGATGGTGCCGGGATTGGCGCCGTATCTGATCGCCTCGTCGAGCGTCAACAGCGCGCGCGGCTGGTCGGCGCTCCGATTCATCACCAGCGAATCGCGGTGCACCACATAGGCGCGGGAATCACGATGGCTTTCCAGCGCCATCAGCTTTGTGTCGTCATTACGCAGATGCGCGGCGCGATCCAGAACGTGAGTGACGAAGGCCGGCTGGCCGAGCGGAAACGAATTGAATGCCGACATGAATCAACCCAGCCAGATTTTACGACGAAGCGCGCTGATGAAGTTCTGGACTTCCTCGGCATCATGCGCGAGCGGCGGCATCACTCCCCAGACCGGACGCGGCCAGGCGGCGTCACTGGTGCGGCGGGCGATGATGTGGACGTGCAGCTGCGGCACGGCATTGCCGAGGGCCGCGATATTCAACTTGTCGCATTTCGTGATCTCTTTGAGGGCGCGCGACACGCGGCTGATTTCGGTCATCAACTGTGCCTGTTCGACCTCATCGAGGTCGATGATCTCCACCGCCTCCGGCCGGCGCGGTACCAGCAGCAGCCACGGATAGTGCGCGTCCTTGATCACCAGCACGCGGGACAGCGGCAGGTCGCCGATGTCGATGGTGTCTTTCTTGAGCTGGGCATGCAGCGACCAAGTGGGAACATCAGAGGGCATCGGGATTCCTGGTGCGTCCATCGTTTTGCCGATGGCTTCGTCTGGGCCTGAGATCTAGCCGCCCGTCATATCAAGGCGTCGGCATCGGCGAAAGCGCAGGATTGGGTATTCCGGTGCGCCTGTTCATCGGCGACAGGGTCACGATAGACTCCGCCGCGGTGCCCGTCGGCGAGGGCGCGGGTCAAGACGCCACGCTTGCTTTCCGGACCTTTTGGCCCCAAATAAGGGTCGGGAGATTGGCGGTGGACGAGCCACTCGCCAACCGGGTCAGGTCCGGAAGGAAGCAGCCCTAACGAGGTCCGGATCGGGTCGCTCGTCAGTCTCCTACCTGTTTTTTCGAGTGAATCGCGTAAAAGAGGGGCGATCCGCCCCGCGCTGGATTCTACCGTTGTTCCGCAAGCCGGCTTCGAGAGACACTCAATTGCGGATCGATCGATGACTGACGCTGGCGTCCCAACCGAGTCTTCCTCCGAGATGTCGTCCAACGATTCCGGCAGCGCCCATCAGGATAGCTCCGATCCCGTCAGCCGCCCTGAGGCGGGCAAGCCGTATCGCGTATTGGCGCGGAAGTACCGTCCGTCCAGCTTCGAGGACCTGATCGGCCAGGAGGCCATGGTCCGGACCGTTTCCAACGCGTTCGAAACCGGGCGGATTCCGCAGGCCTGGATCCTGACCGGGGTGCGCGGGGTCGGCAAAACCACCACGGCGCGAATCCTCGCCCGGGCGCTGAACTACGAACTGCCGGACGGGTCGGTGAAAGGCCCGACCATCCACATGCCGGTGCCCGGCCTGCAGTGCCAGGCGATCATGGAAAGCCGGCACATGGACGTGCTGGAAATGGACGCCGCGTCCCATACCGGCGTCGATGATGTGCGTCAGATCAACGACAGCGTGCGCTATGCACCGGCCAGCGCGCGCTACAAGGTCTACATCATCGACGAAGTGCACATGCTGTCGACCGCGGCGTTCAACGCCTTCCTGAAGACGCTGGAAGAGCCGCCGGAACACGCCAAATTCGTATTCGCGACCACCGAGATCCGCAAAGTGCCGGTCACGGTGCTGTCGCGCTGCCAGCGCTTCGACCTGCGGCGCGTCGAGGCCGACGTGCTGATGAAGCATCTCGCCAATATCGCAGCCAAGGAAGGCGTCGAGGTCGAGCCGGAGGCGCTCGGCATCATCGCCCGTGCCGCCGAGGGTTCGGTGCGCGATTCCTTGTCGCTGTTCGATCAAGCGATCGCGCATGCGGCGGGGTTGGTGCGTGCCGACGCCGTGCGGCAGATGCTGGGGCTTGCCGATCGCACCCGGGTGATCGACCTCTTCGACTCGCTGGTTCGCGGCGACATCGCCGGCGCCTTCAAGGAATTTCGCGAGCAATACGACACCGGCGCCGATCCGATCGTGGTGCTGAGCGATCTTGCCGAATTCGTCAATTTCGTCACCCGGGTCAAGATCGTGCCGGCGACCGCCGATAACGTCGCCTTCGGCGAAACCGAGCGGCTGCGTGCCCGCGACTTCGCCGCGAAACTGTCGATGCGGGTGCTGTCGCGCACCTGGCAGATGCTGTTGAAGGGCATCACCGAGGTGCAGGCCGCCACGCGGCCGGCGGCGGCCGCTGAAATGGTGCTGGTGCGCATTGCCTATGTCGCGGACATGCCGACGCCGGACGAGGCGATCCGGATGCTCGAGCAGAATGGCGACACATCGCCGGTCATTGCCGCGGGGGCTAGTTCCCGGGGCGAACCGGCCTCGACCGTCTCGTCGATGTCACCGTCACCACCACCGGCATCAGCGATGCGCGCGCCCAGTATGCCGCGTTCCGGCGCCGAAGCCTCCGCGCGTCCGCAGCTGGTCGCGTCTGCGTCGGAGCCGCAGTCGGCGCCCGCGCTTCGCATCACCAGCTTTCCGCAGCTGGTCGCGCTTGCCGGCCAGAAGCGTGACCTGATGACCAAGGCCGCGCTCGAAGCCGACGTCCGGTTGGTCCGCATGGAGGACGGCCGGCTCGAACTCGCATTGGAGCGCAACGCCTCGCGCACGCTCATCAATGAGTTGTCCCGCAAGCTGGAGGTATGGACCGGTCGGCGCTGGACCGTGATCGTGTCCAACGAGCCGGGCCAGCCGACGCTGCGTTCGCAGAACGAGATCGAGAAAAGCCAGCGGGAACGCGCCGCGGAAGCCGACCCGCGGGTGCAGGAGGTGCTGACGCGGTTTCCCGGCGCCAAGGTCGTCGAAGTGCGCCGCCTTGCCCCCGAGCCGCCGGAATCCGGTGCTATCGGTGAAGATCTTGCCGAGAGTTCCGACAGCGACGATCAAGAGTAATTTCAAGAGGAACGACTAATGGCTGATTTTCTCGGCATGATGAAACAGGCAGCGCAGCTGCAATCGAAGATGCAGGCGATGCAGGAAGAGCTTGGCCACGTCGAGGTCGAGGGGACTTCCGGCGGCGGCCTTGTCACCGTGCGCATGACGGCGAAGATGGAAGTGAAGGCCGTGAAGATCGACGCCTCCTTGATGAAGGCGGACGAGCGCGAAATCCTCGAGGACCTGCTGGTCACCGCGCATAATGACGCGCGGCGCAAGGCCGAGGCCGCGATGCAGGAGAAGATGCAAAGTCTGACTGGCGGCCTCGGGCTGCCGCCGGGCCTGGGGCTCGGCTGACGGATATGCCTGCTGCGGTTGCCGGTCCCGAAATCGAACGCCTGATCCAGCTGTTGGCGCGCCTGCCTGGGCTCGGTCCGCGCTCGGCGAGGCGCGCGGCGCTGCACCTGATCAAGAAGCGCGAGGCGCTGATGACGCCGCTGACCAGCGCGCTGCAGGTCGCAATCGACAAGATTCAGGTCTGCAAGACCTGCGGCAATATCGATACGCAGAATCCCTGCACGGTCTGCACCGATCCGCGGCGCGATCCGTCGATCATCGTGGTGGTCGCCGATGTCGCCGACCTCTGGGCGCTGGAACGCGCGCACGCGACCAACGGCTCATACCATGTGCTCGGCGCGACATTGTCGCCACTCGACGGCGTCGGTCCACAGGACCTGACCATCGACGCGCTGGTGGCGCGCGCGCACGATCCGCGAGTCACGGAAATCATTCTGGCCTTGAATGCGACCGTCGATGGTCAAACTACCGCCCACTACATCACCGATTTGTTGCAGGAAGCGAACGTCAAGGTGACGCGGCTCGCCCATGGCGTGCCGGTTGGCGGAGAGCTTGATTATCTCGACGAGGGCACGCTATCCGCCGCAATGCGGCAGCGGACGCTGTTCTGATTCTGAAGACTGGGAACCAGCTTTCGGAAAAGGTCTACCCCAACAAAGGAAGGAGCGACGAGTCGGGTTCGGCGAAGCTATAGAACCTGGCTCCGGCAATCACTAATGGAAATGACGGACATGATGACACGACAATTCGGCAAACGCCTGGGCCTTGCGGCAGCGGCCGCAATACTAGCCGCGACTGCGGCGATGGCACAGGACGCCGAACCCGCCGCAACGCCGGCCAAACCGATCAAGGCCGGCGACGTGTTATCGGGTGAACTCAACGCATTGCGCATGCGCAGCGGCGCCAACGGCAAGCGCGTCGCCACCTATCAGCTTACCAGCGAACCGCGCAAGCTGCCGCCGCCGAACGGCCTTTGCGGCCTGGAAACCGGCCCGGAAACCTTTCAGATCGTCACCAACAACGCGGCCCAGGTAGCGCAGTTGAGAGGCTTTGTCGGCAAGGAAGTCTCGGTCAAGGTCGAGGAGGTCGCCTGCGCCGAGGAGGCCGGGCAGATCAGCGAAGCTGTCGTCTCCAAATGGAGCGTGGTGACGAAGCATTGAGGCAGTGGTGGGACAGTGGCACCGCTAGCTGCTGCCCCAATGTGCTAAACCTTGATCGGCCCCAGCGCGGCGAAATGTCCTCGCCGTTGCAACCATGCCAGCAAGAACAGGCTGGGGATCGCGACCAGCACGCAGATCACAAAAAACAGCGGCCAGCCGGTCGCCTTGGCCACGTAACCCGCGCCCGACGATAGATATGTGCGTCCCACCGCGGCCAGCGCGGTGAGCAGCGCGTATTGGGTCGCGGTGTGCAGCGGATTGCGGCACAGCGCCGACAGATAGGCGACGAAGATCACGGTACCGATGGCGCTGGTGAAATTTTCCGCCGTGATGGCAAAGGCCAGGGCCCATTCGTTGACTCCGATCAGCGCCAGCCATGAGAACGACAGGTTCGCTGCGGCCTGCAGCACGCCACCGATCCAAAGGCTCGCCGCCAGCGAATAGCGCCGCGCCACGAAGCCGCCGGCAAAACCACCGATCAAGGTTGCGGCCAGGCCAACGCCCTTGACGATGGCGGCATAGTCATTGCGGGTGAACCCGAGGTCGATCACGAACGGCGCGGTCATGGTGCCGGAAAACGCGTCGGTGAACTTGAACAGCACCACGAAGGCCAGCGCCGCCCAGGCGTCCCGGCGGCTGAGGAACTCGGAGAAGGCGCCGGTCGCGGCGTGCAGCACGCGCGTCAATGCGGTCTCAGTGCTGGTCGCAGCCTCGGCGCGCGCCGATTGCTCGGGCTCGGTCGCCGCCAGCGCCGTGCCGGTGCCGATCAGCACCATCGCGGCCATCACGACGTAGCCCCACATCCAGGCCGAGCCGCGTGTGATACCGGTGTCCTCGAACGCGCTCACCAAAAACAGCGCGCCGGCGGTCGAGACCAACATGCCGATACGGTAGGCCGCGACATAGGACGCCATGCCGGCGGCCTGCTCGCTCTCGGGCAGGCTCTCGACCCGGAACGCGTCGACCACGATGTCCTGGGTCGATGAAGTCGCGGCGACCAGCAGCGCGCCCAGCGCCACGAGCAGCGGCGCGCGCGCCGGATCGGTCAGCGCCAGCAGCAGGATCGCCAGGATCAGCAACAGTTGCGAGAAAACCAGCCAGCCGCGCCGGCGGCCGAAGGCGCGCGTGAACAGCGGCACGTGCAGCGCATCCACCAGCGGCGCCCAGAGGAATTTCAGCGTGTAGGGCGTGCCGACCAGCGCGAACAGCCCGATGGTGCCGAGGTCGACGCCGGATTCGCGCATCCACACCAGAAGCGTGGAACCCGACAGCGCCAGCGGCAGCCCGGACGAAAAGCCGAGCAAGAGAACGATCAGCACCCGCCGCTGCAGATAGACCACAAGGCCATCGCGCCAGGAGGAGCGGGGGGCGGCGTCCGGTTTCGGCGCCATTGATGCGTCTGGCAGACTGTCCGGCACGCTGATCATGACCTGATGCTAACAGATTCGGGGGACCACCAAAAAAGCCATCGCCCGGTCAAGCCGGGCGATGAGGCTCTTTTGTGTTTTCCGGGCGTCGCGCGGAACTTCTACTCTCCCGCCTGCAGCTTGCGCGGCAGCGGGAACAGCTCGGGCGCAGCTGGTTTGACGATCCGTGGCGCCTCGGCCGGTCCGTCGCTCTTGCTGAAATCGAGTTCCTCGATGCGGCCGGCGCGCTTTTCGATCTTGTCGGCCGAGATCAGGATCTGCCGGACGTCCTCGTTGACGTCGCCAAAGTGCTTCTGCAGCTTCAGCACGCGGTCGCGCAGTCGTCCCAGATCGTCGCCGAGGTTGAGCACTTCGGTGCGAATCTGATCGGCGGCATCGCGCATCCGGGCGTCTTTTAGAATCTGCTGCATCACCTGGATCGCCAGCATCAACAGCGACGGCGACACCAGCACCACGCGCGCCCGGTAGGCCTTCTGGATCACGTCGTCAAAGCCGTCGTGAATTTCCGCGTAGACCGATTCCGACGGTACGAACATCAGCGCAGTGTCCTGCGTCTCGCCGGCGATCAGGTACTTTTCGGCGATATCGCTGACATGCTTCATCACGTCCGCGCGCAGCCGCTGCGCCGCGAATTTCTTTTCCTCGTCCGAGCGCGCATCGTGCAGCGCGGTCACCGCCTCGAGCGGAAATTTCGCATCGATGCAGAGCGGGCGCTGATCCGGCAGGAACACGACGCAATCCGGCCGCTTGCCGCTCGAAAGCGTGAACTGGAATTCGTAGGAACCTTGCGGCATGCCGTCCTGGACGATCGCTTCCATCCGCGCCTGGCCGAAGGCGCCGCGCGACTGCTTGTTGGCGAGCACGTCGCGCAACGTGGTGACTTGCGAGGTCAGGTCGGTGAGGTTCTTGTGCGCGCTGTCGATGATGCCGAGCCGCTCGTGCAGCACGCGCAGGGAATCCATGGTGTTGCGCGTGGTCTGTTCCATCGATTGGCCGACGCGGTGGGTCACCGAATCGAGCCGCTCGCTGACCGCGCGCGCCATCTCGGCCTGGCGGCCGGCCAGCGCCTGTCCCATCGCATCGACCCGCCCGGTGGCCTCGCTCTGGGCGCGCTGCATTTCGCTTAATCGTGCTTCCAACTCGTCGGCGCGGAGTGCCTGCTCCATCGCCAGTTCCGCGCCACGGCGGCCGGACCGCGCGATCACGATGGCAATGCACAGCAGCAACAGGAGTGCCAGCACTGCAAAGCTAATCAACGCAGCGCCGACGCGGATTGGCAGGTCGCCCATCATGAAAAGGATTTGGTTCATGCCGCCCTTGTAGCCGATTCGTGTGTTGGAGCGAACGAAGAGGGAACATTTATGGTTAACGTCGGGTTAATTTCGGCGGAAACGCTCAGGTCAAAATCGCGGCCGAGAACGCCTGAACGGACGATGACGGCGCATTGACCCCGGCAGATCAGCAGCTTAAATCGCCGGCCGAGGTATCTAAAAATCATGGCCATTCGCGAAATTATCGTCCTCCCGGACAAGCAGTTGCGGCTCGTCTCCAAGCCGATCGAGAAAGTCACGGCGGAGGTGCGCAAGCTCGCCGACGACATGTTCGAGACCATGTACGACGCGCCCGGCATCGGGCTCGCCGCGATCCAGGTCGCCCAGCCGCTGCGGCTGATCACGATGGATCTCGTCAAGCCCGACAAAGACGGCGGCGAGACGACGCCGCAGCCGCGCGTCTTCATCAATCCGGAAATCATTGCCGCGTCGGAGGAACTTTCGGTCTACGAGGAGGGCTGTCTGTCGATCCCGGAATATTACGAGGAGGTCGAGCGGCCGGCCAAGGTGCGGGTGCGCTTCACCGACCTCGACGGCAAGGTGCACGAAGAGGACGCCGAGGGGCTGTTCGCCACCTGCATCCAGCACGAGATCGATCATCTCAACGGCGTGCTGTTTGTGGACTATCTGTCGAAGCTCAAGCGCGACCGCGTGCTGAAGAAGTTTGCCAAGGCCGCCAAGCGCGCGGCCGAGTAGGCCGCACATCTTTTTGCAGGCGCTCAAGACGTGGATGGCCGGGACAAGCCCGGCCATGACGAGTAAACTCTCTGTTGGCCGGGATGCTTCCACGCAATGCCGCTTCGCTTGATCTTCATGGGCACGCCGGATTTCGCGGTGCCGACGCTGCTGGAGCTCGCGGCCCATGGCCATGAGATCGCGGCCGTCTACACCCGCGCGGCAAAACCCGCCGGGCGCGGCATGAAGCTGCAACCGACCCCGGTAGAGCAGGAGGCGCGGCGGCTCGGCATTGCTGTGCTGACGCCGGCGACGCTGAAGACGCCGGAGGCCCTCGAGACGTTTCGCGCGCACAACGCCGATGCGGCAGTGGTGGTCGCCTATGGCATGATCCTGCCGCGGGCCATTCTCGACGCGCCGCCGCTCGGCTGCTTCAACCTGCACGGGTCGCTGCTGCCGCGCTGGCGCGGCGCCGCGCCGATCAATCGCGCCATCATGGAAGGCGATACCGAGTCCGGCGTGATGGTGATGAAAATGGACGCCGGTCTCGACACCGGCGACGTGGCGATGGCCGAGCAACTCCCCATCACCGAGACGATGACGGCCGCCGACCTGCACGACGCGCTGGCGCCGCTCGGCGCCGACCTGATGGTGCGCGCGATGGGCGCGCTGGAGCGCGATAAACTGCAACTCACGAGGCAAAGCGAAGAGGGCGTGACCTACGCCGCCAAGATCGACAAGGCCGAGGCGCGGATCGACTGGAACCGGCCGGCGCATGCGGTGCTGCGCCACATTCACGGGCTGTCGCCGTTTCCGGGCGCGTGGTGCGAGGCGCCGATCGAAGGCGCGCCGGCTCGGCTCAAGATCCTGCGTGCCGAGACGATTGATCGTTCGGGCGCCCCGGGCGAGGTGCTCGATGCGCAGCTCGGCGTGGCCTGCCAGCACGGCGCGATCCGGATCCTCGAACTGCAGCGCGCCGGCAAGGCGCCGATGAAGGCCGAGGAGTTCCTGCGCGGCACGCCGCTGAAGGCTGGGATTCGTTTCAGTTAGTGGCGTACCGAACCTTTCAACCGTCATGCGCGGGCTTGACCCGCGTATCCATCTATCTTCACAAACGTCGTACGAAGTCGATGGATTGCCGGGTCGAGCCCGGCAATGACAACCCCGATAGATCGAACCGCCGACATGCCCCGTTACAAGCTCATCATCGAATATGACGGCGGGCCGTTCTGCGGCTGGCAGTATCAGGAGAACGGCGCCTCGGTGCAGGGCGCGCTGGAGGCCGCGGTCAAGGCGATCTGCGGCGAGCCGGTCCGCGTCCATGGCGCGGGCCGCACCGACGCCGGCGTGCATGCACTGGCGCAGGTGGCGCATTGCGACATTGCCAAGCCGTTTGTGGCGGGCCGGTTGCGCGATGGCCTCAACGCCCATCTGCGGCCGCATCCGATCGGGGTGCTGTCCGCCGAGATCGTGCCCGACACGTTCGAGGCGCGGTTCTCGGCGAAGCGGCGGCACTACCGCTATCGCATCAGCAATCACCGCGCCAACCTTGCACTCGACATCGGCCGGGTCTGGCGGCTGCCGCGCCCGCTCGATGCGGATGCGATGCACGAAGCGGCGCAGCGGCTGGTCGGCAAGCACGACTTCACCACCTTTCGCGACACCGAATGCCAGGCCAAGTCGCCGGAGAAAACCCTCGACCAGCTCGACGTGATCAGGACCGGCGACGCCGTCGACATCGTGACCTCGGCGCGCTCGTTCCTGCATAGCCAAGTGCGCTCGATGGTCGGCTCGCTGGTCTGGGTCGGCGAGAGCCGCTGGACCGCCGATGACCTGCAGCGGGCGCTCGAGGCCCGCAGCCGCAGCGCCTGCGGTCCGGTCGCGCCGCCGGACGGGCTCTATCTGGTGCGGGTGGATTACTGAAGCCGCGCTCAGTGATTCATCTTCTTCACCGCGTCCCAAAACAGACTCTGCCCGTCGGCGACATTGGCGGTCCAGTGTTCGGCGGCGAAGTCGTTGGCATCGTCGGTGATGAACTTGAACGCGCGCCAGGGCACGGTGTGGCGCTGGCAGACATGGGCGATCGCGAACAATTCCATGTCGACGATGTCGACGCCATTTTCATTCAGCCATGGGTCGCTCGAGGTGACGAAGCTGTCGCCGGTTCCGCAGGTGACATTGCCGTGGCCCGAGGACAGCCGGTCGATGCCGGAGGAGAACGGCGTCTGCCCGCGCGGCGATAGCGGCATCGCCATCATGTCGCGCTGCAGGACATGAGCGACTTCGACCAGGCCAACAAGCTTCTCGGTGATCTTGCCGGCGGTGCCGTAATTGATCACGAAGGCCGGGCGCACCTCCAGCAGCGCCAGCGTCGTGGCGGTTGCCGCATTGACCTTGCCAACCCCGGTATAGAGCACCTCGATGCCTTCGGGCGCGCGCGCTTTGTCGAGTTCGTCGTTGAGGGCGGTGAGAACGAGAATTTTGCCAGTCATGCGAAGTAACGATCCAATACGCCGCGGTAGATTTTGGTCAGCTTCTCCAGATCGGCGACGGGCGTGCGCTCGTCGACCTGGTGCATGGTTTGGCCGACCAGGCCGAATTCGATCACCGGACAATAGCTGGCGATAAAGCGCGCATCCGAAGTGCCGCCGGAGGTCGAGAGCTCCGGCTTGCGGCCGGTGACTTCCTCGATCGCCGCAACCGCGAGGTCGGTGAAGGCGCCGGGTTTGGTCACGAACACGTTGGAGTTGGACGGCTCCCACACGATCCGCGCGCGAATGCGATTTCCCACAGCCTTAGCCAGCCGCGCCTCGACCAGTTCGCGCAAGGTCTGCTGGCTGTGGTGATCGTTGAAGCGAATGTTGAATTTGGCGTGCGCCTGTCCCGGGATCACGTTGCTGGCGCTGTTGCCGACATCGACGGAGGTGAATTCGAGGTTCGACGCCTGGAACTGTGCGCTGCCATGGTCGAGTGGCTCATCGCTGAGTGCCACAATCAGGCGGGCGATATCGGGCACCGGATTGGCGGCGCGATGCGGGTAGGCGACATGGCCCTGGATACCGTCGACGTAAACCGTGCCGGATTGGGAGCCGCGGCGGCCGATCTTAATGCAGTCGCCGAGCGTTTCGACATTGCTGGGCTCGCCCACCACGCAATGGTCAAGCTTGTCGCCGCGCGCGGCGACCCATTTCAACAGTTTGACGGTGCCGTTGACCGAGATCGCTTCCTCGTCGCCGGTGATCAAAAACGAGATCGAGCCCGCACCGTCTTGTCGCGGCTTGCCGCCATTGGCGGCGAGATATTCCAGCACCGCGGCGATGCTGCAGGCGATGCCGCCCTTCATGTCGACCGCGCCGCGGCCATAGAGAAAACCGTCCTTGACGTCGCCCGAGAACGCGCCATGGCTCCAGGCGGCCTCGTCGCCGGCGGGCACCACGTCGGTATGCCCGGCAAAGCTGATGTGCGGCGCCGCGGTGCCGATGCGGGCGTAGAGGTTGTCGATGTCGGCGGTCCCGGGTTCGCTGAAGGTGACGCGGTGAACGTCGAAGCCGGCCGCTTTAAGGATGTTTTCGACGACGCCGAGCGCACCGGCATCGGCCGGGGTGACGGAAGGACAGCGCACGAGGTCGCGGGCGATCGAAAGGGCGTCGGTCATGGCTCCCGCTTACCATGAGGCCCCGGTACCGGGCCAGCGCCATGCGGCACGGTTTCCATCGCGTCTTGTTGATCGAACCCGTCGCCGCCCTCCGGACCGCCGGGAATGGGTCGCGGTCCGGGAGATTGGCCGTGCGAAAAGATGCTGGGTTCGAAAGGCTTGGTTTCCAAAGAAAGTCCTAAGTTGAGCCCTTGGTTTCGAACTTAATCCCGCAGCAACTCGTTGATGCTGGTCTTGGCGCGGGTGCGCTCGTCGACGCGCTTGACGATCACGGCGCAGGCGGTGGAGGGGCCGGGCTGGCCGTTCTTCAGCGGCCGCGACGGCAAGGTCCCGGGCACCACGACGGCATATTCCGGCACCTCACCGATGAAGGTTTCGCCGGTATCACGATCGACGATCTTGGTGGAGGCGCCGAGGAACACGCCCATCGCCAGCACCGCGCCCCTGCGCACGATCACGCCTTCGGCGACTTCCGAGCGCGCGCCGATGAAGCAATCGTCCTCGACGATCACGGGCTCGGCCTGCAGCGGCTCCAGCACGCCGCCGATGCCGACGCCGCCGGAAATGTGCACGCGCTTGCCGATCTGCGCGCAGGAGCCGACCGTCGACCAGGTGTCGATCATGGTCGATTCATCGACATAGGCGCCGAGGTTGACGAAGGACGGCATCAGCACGACGTTCTTGGCGATGAAGGCCGAGCGGCGCACGATCGCGCCGGGCACCGCGCGGAAGCCGGCGTCGCGAAAGCGGTTCTCGCCCCAGCCCTCGAATTTCGACGGCACCTTGTCCCACCACGAAGCCTTGCCGGGGCCGCCGGGAATCGCGCTCATGTCGTTGAGGCGGAACGACAGCAGCACCGCCTTCTTCAGCCACTGATGCACTTTCCACTTGCCGCTGGCCTCGCGTTCGGCGACGCGGGCATGGCCATTGTCGAGCAGCTCCAGCGCCTGATCCACGGCCTCGCGGACCTCGCCCTTGGCGGCGGTCGAGATCCCGTCGCGGGCATCGAACGCGGCGTTGATGGTGGTTTCAAGGGAGGCGAGAGACATCGAAATTTCCTCGAGTAACGGGATGATGACGGCGATATTGGTGGGGCTTTTGTCGGGATTTGAGCGGGGAGAGTCAAGGCTTCCGCGAGCAGCGTTCCGGCCCCGGGGCGTGTGACAATTCTCCGTCGTCCCGGCCTTGCGCCGGGACCCATACTCCCTGACGCTGCTTGGTATGGAAGGCATCTGATCCACTGCGTAAACGAGAAGACACGGCGTATGGGTCCCGGCGTTCGCCGGGACGACGTAGATGATTGTCGCGACTTAATTTTAAAAAGCGCAGATACGACACCGCATTCCCGCGACACGATGCGCCCGAGTTGTGCAACAACATCCGCCCAAAATAGAAGGGCGCAGGAAACGCCGGGTGCGCGGTGCACCCATGGCCCGTGTGCAAAGAGTAGTGTGCACACGGTAGTCACCACAGGATCACCGAAAACATCCGGCGTTTCCTGCGCGATGGTTTTAACGGCTTATAACGCGCTCTTGTGTCCGCAATATCTGACAAGATGTGCGAACGGGCGGTTTTGACCAACCGCCCGTCGCTGGATCTGAGCCCGATCGCGCTCAAAGGCCCGAGAGCCTGTCGGGGAGCGAGGGACAGACCCGGTGTCTTCCTCAACCCGAACAGTTGCATGGGCTTCGAGCCCGAACCGAGCAAGGAAGGGAATGGATGATGGCACAAAACGGATTGGTTGTCGTCGGTATCGATGTGGCCAAGGACAAGGTGGATGCGTGCATTCGCTCGTTGTCTCAACGGCAGACGTTCCTCAGTGATGCGGAGGGGCGGCGCAAGCTGATTGCCTGGCTTCGCAAGCACAAGGTCGGCAAGGCGGCTATGGAGGCTTCCGGCGGCTATGAGCGGGACTGGGCCAAGGCGCTGGGCGAGGCCGGCATCGAGGTCCGAATCGACGATCCCAAGCGGGTGCGCAGCTTCGCCCGATCGGCCGGAATGCTCGCCAAGAACGATGCGATCGATGCGGAGATGATCGCCTGGTTCGCCGAGACCTTTACGGATGCGCCGAACCGGGCCTTCGATGCGGTACGTGAGAAGCTGGAGCAGATCGTGAAGGCGCGCCAGAACCTGCTCGACCTGCAGACCAACCTGCAAAACAGGAGTGAGCATTCCACGCCAGAGATTGTACAGAAAATGCAGGCGCGTCTGCTAAGGAACATCGCCCGCGAAGTTGCCAAGCTCGAAGCCGAGATCGCGGCCATGATCAAGGCGACACCGCATCTTGCCGAACTCGCCGAGATCATCGAGAGCGTGCCGGGGCTTGGCAAGGTCTCTTCCGCCGGCCTAATCGCGGCGATGCCGGAGCTTGGCCAGGTCAGCAACAAAATCGCCGCTGCCCTGTTGGGGGTCGCTGCTTACGATGACGATAGCGGCCAACGGCGGGGCGACCGCCACATCAAGGGCGGACGCCGCAAGGTCCGCAATCTCTTCTACATGGCCTGCCTTGGGGCCGCGACCCGGCATAACCCCGTGATCAAGGCCTTCTATGATCGCCTGATCAACAAAGGGAAAAAGCCGAAGGTTGCGCTCACCGCCTGCATGCGCAAGCTCATCGGCATCCTCAACACCCTGATCGCGCGGCGCCAGAAATGGGATGCCAGTCACTCCAAACTGAGCGACCCCGCTCGGCTCCCGCCGAGCGCATGCACAGCCTAAAGACCTGGGAGCGGACGGGGTCAAGGCCGCTTGCCGCCGGAGGCGGTGGCGCGCAGCGCCAGCCTTGAGCATGGCCGATCACAGGTCTACTTCAACAACACAGTTGCTCCCTGGCGACGAATTCGTCTTGTCACCATCGCCGGCGGATTAAGGTACAGCGAGGCCCGGTTGGGCTCGTTGCACCTCCGCCGGCTTGACGCCAGCAACGGGCGCCAGGACCACACGGTTTTGCCGTACGCGTCAGCGCCGTTCGTCCACGCGCCGGGGAGATGCTCACGGGCCTTCCCTCAATGGAAAGCCCGCCCTGCATTCCCGCGCGCGACGACGCCAGCCGCGTCCACCGCATCCCATGCCCAACGTTCGTGACGATCGCGATACGCCCCTCTCTCGGGCCGGGACGGTGCGGAATAAGCCGGTGATTTGGGTCAGAAGAAAAGAGCAAATATTTTTGCAACGGGACTGGACAGGCAAATCACTGATTTGCCCCGCTGTGCATGTACAGTTCCTCGGTGCTGTCCGTTGTAAGTTTTCTGGCGGTTCTGCTTTGAGCGCAACCACGAACATTCATCATGCCAGCCTGAAGGTTTGTTACAACCGCAAAAAACCCGTGATGCTATCGCAACAATCGTCGCCATCCGATGACCACGCCACTCACCGAAATCGTCAGTCCCAAGAGCGACAGCAGCCAAACTACTGCATCCCATGCAGGGCGATAGGCCAGCAGCAGCGGGAAATCGAGACTGTGCAGCGCATTGAACAGCCAGCGATAGGAACGGCGGCTGTGATCGGCCTGGCCCACGATATCCCCGGTACGCGGGTCGATATGAAACCAGCTCTGCGCCGCGTCATCGAAGCCTAAGCGCAATACCGGAAGCACGCGCCGCTGATGATGCGCATACCAGTAAGAATCGTAATGATCGAGGCGCACCTGCATGGTCATCGCGGCCTGCGGCAACAGCGCGCGTGCCGCAGCAAAAATTTGCGGATCGGAGATCGGCATCGCTTTGCCGGTTGAGGGATCGGTGGACGTCTGCACGCCATTGCGATCGGCGAGCAACATCAGCGGCGTGCCGCCGAGCCAGACGAAACGCGCTTCCACGGCGGCGACTTGCGGCTTCGAAGAAAATCGAGCGGCGATATCCGGCGCATCGTGCCCTGCATAACGAACCATCATTTCGCTGTTCATGTTGCGGGCCGAGAAATAGTTTCCGGGATTGAGCGACAACCAGCCGCTGAACATCCAGGTCAGCACGAAAATACCTGAGAAAAAGCCGGTGACGTGATGCCACGCCATCCAGCCGCGATAGGGCGAGATGCCATTGCCGGTGTAGCGCCGTCGCAGCCGCACGCGCAGGATACCGATCCAGATGCCGCTAACGGCAACGATCATGCAGATGCCGGATATCCACAGCACCACGTCACGCCATAGCGCGCCGTCTTTGCGCAGGATGGTGGGATAGATCCAGTGCGGGATCGAGCCAAGCCAGTTCCACACCCGCTCGGTGCGCGTGGTGTCGAGCGCGATCTCGCCGGTGCGGGACGAGATATAAAGCTGCGTACCGGCGGGGTCGCCGAGCGCGACCAGAAATAGCGGCCGCAGCCGATCGTAACGGGCGGTGACGCTCCACTGGTCGCGATCGACCGCACCGAGCAACTGCGGCGCCGCGGCGAGAGGGTGCGCGCGCGCCACCGCCAGCGCTTGCTCCGCCGTGATGCTCTCGATGGTGTGGCCGTCGACTGCGGAAATGTCCTGTCGCTTGCCGCCCCAATCGGTGAGCCGGTACACCGGTTCGTCGCTTAACATGTTGAGCCGCAGATCACGTGGATAATGCGTGACGCCGGCGATGGTCATGATGCGGTCTGGAGCCAGTTTCACCTTGTCCCACGCGATATCGGGCAGCGCTGCCAGCCGTTCGCCGTCCGAGAGACCGGGAAAGGCGACATACATCATGACAACGCCTGATACGAACCACATCACGAAAAACAGGCAGGTGACGATGCCGATCCAGCGGTGGCCGACATAGAGCCACCGCCGCAACCGGCGCACCATCCCGGCCGGCGACACGGTTAGAACTTCTCGTTGAGCGAGATCATCGCCGTGCGCGGCATGCCCAGCAACCACTGCGCCGTGGTGCCGGAGGTTGCGTAGACCGTATCGAACAAATTGTAGACACGCAGCGACAGGGTCGTGTTGGCGTCCGGCTTGAATTGCAAACCGGCATTGACCACGGTGTAAGCGGAGCGCGCCTGGGTGTTGGCGTTATCGGACCACTCCTTACCGACAATCTGTACCCCTGCATCGGCGGACCATTGCGGCGCGAACGCCCAGGTCAGCCAGATATTGGAGACCTGCTGCGGTACGTTGATCGGGACATTGCCGGCAAAGTTGACGGCGACCCCATTCACCGACTGGACAAAATTATCGTATTTGGCGCGCAGCCATGCGGTATTGGCGTCGATGCGCCAGCCATAGTCGAGCACCAATCCGAGTGAGGCCTCGATGCCCCGCGACGATTGCTGGCCGATCTGATCCGTCAGGTTGGGATTGATCGGATCGCGCGCCAGCAAATTGTTCTTGACGATCTGATAGCCGGCCAGCGTCCACTCGCCTCTGCCGTTCCAGAACGACTGCTTGACGCCGATCTCAACCTGCTTGCCGGTGGAGAGCACAAAATCCTTGTTGGGGAACGACAGCGAAATCAGGTTGCTGACGGGATCGACGGCCACCGAATATTGGCCATAGACCGCAAGGTCCTTGATCGGGTTGTAGACCGTTCCGACCCGCCAGCTTGTCGCCGAGAAGGATCTTTCAAAACTGCTGGCCGGCGTGACCAGGTTGGTGTTGTTGATGGTCGGCTCATCTTGCCGGACGCCCGCGATTAGCGACCACTGGTCGGTCAGCGACAGCCGGTCCTCGGCAAACAGCGCGTATTGATTGGTCACGGAACTGAACGACGGCACCGTCGCATTGGGGCTGAGGAAGTAGCCCGGATCGAACGCAAAGGCATTGACCGACGACGCGCCGCCAAATGGCGAGTTGCCGGTAGACTTGAAGTCGATACGGTTGACATCGAAGCCGGCGACGAACTCGTTGGCCATGCCAAGCACATGGCCGCGGAAAGTGGCGTCCATGCGGTCGCCGATCTGCTGCTGGTCGTGGAATATCTCGATGTAGGAACTGCGGTCGATCAGGCCGGTCTTGGGATTAAAGGCGTAGTTTTCGACGTCATGCCAGTGGCGCTGGCTGTTCAGGTAATACAGGTTGTTATGGACGGTGATGCCGTCGGCGACTTCCCATTCGGTCTTGAGCTGATTCCAGCTATCCTTGTAGCGGATGTTGCTGTCGAGGACGTTATAGTTGTTGAAGCGCAGGGTTTCGTTGAGCTGGCCGTTGATTAGCGGCGTGCCGAAATAGCGCGATGGGCTGCGATCTCCATAGTCGGTCGACAGCGTCCACGACAACGTGTCCGAGGACCGCACGCGCACCGCGGCCGAAACCGCGACGTCAGAGGTTTTGTTGCGATCGACCCAGCCGTCCGAGAGATCGCCGACGGCCGTGATCCGGTACGACACATCCTTGTTGATCGGACCGCCGCTGTCGACCGCAAGCCGCCTGGTCAGGTTGGTGTCGAACGAAATCTCCGCCTCATTGTGCTGAACCTGCAGCGGCATCTTGGAGATCACATTGATGGCGCCGCCGATGGCGCCCTCGCCATACATCACCGAAGCGGGACCACGCAGCACTTCGATGCGCTGCGCCGACCAGGTATCGAATGGAAAGGTCAGGGTACCTGAACCGACGTAGAGCCGGGTGCCGTCGTACAGCGTCATCACGGTCGAGTTGCCGGTGAAGCCGCGGGTGTTGAACGACAGGCTGCCATTGCCGGGCGCGGGGCTCGCGGTAAAGCCGGTGGCGTTCTGGGTTACGGCGTCGATGATGTTGTGCTGGCCGCGCGCGGCGATGGTTTCGGCCGTGATCACTTCGACGCTCGCCGGCGTCTGCAACGGCGTCAGACCGAGCCGGCTGCCGGTCGATGTGGGCGCGTTCAGATTGAACGTGGGAGTTGGCTGGCTCGAGGCTGTTGCGGGTGAGGCGGCGGCGGCCGTCGCGGCGGGGTTCGCCCCGCTCCGTGGCGACCGCTTCGAAGTAGCGGCTCGCCGCTCGTCGGCGCGGCGCTTGCTCGCCGGCTTCGGTGGCGGACTGTTGACGACAACGGGATTGAGTTCGTGGTTTGGCGCCGACGCTTGCTGCGCCCGGACACCGGCTGGCAAACACAACAACGATAGAGCGACGGAGCATAGCATCGTCCGCCGGCGGGACGCGTAAATGGCGATGGAGATCACGGGATGGGACTCGCGGTTAACGTGGCACGTCACCGCGAACGAAGTCTCCCCGCCGCCCGACTGAAGGACGAAAGATCGGCTACCACCAGGACACCCCGCCCAATGTGCTCGCGTGTGACCACGACTAACGGCAGGTCTCCTGGCTCGCGGGTCTGTGCCTTTCGCCGCCTTCCCAGGCCGTGAGGCCCAGTGGCGTGTGGCGAAAAGGCTCGCCGCTTACAGTTGCGGGGGCAGCCGCGGAATCGGAGGCTCCGTTGAACGAGCTTTCCTCACCGCATTCCCTTTTGATCCCCGAAGGGAACCGTCGCGGCCAGTTATGGTAAAAGGACGGTAGCTGTCAACGGTCCTTGTCCTAAGACGGCGGGGCTGTTCGTTTGTCGCGCTATCGGATGACGGCGCTGACGGAATCTGAACAGGACGTCGGAAGCTCTAAGCGGATTGGCTTTTGATTGAGTTGTTCCGCACAAATGTTTCAACCCACCTCTCCCCGCCGGGGAGAGGTCGATTTGTCCCTGGCGATGCCAACGGGTCGCGCGAAGCGCGCCCGATGACAGGCTCCGCATCGTCCAGTGCAAATCGGGTGAGGGGCACTTTATGCGCTAACCGATCGGCCCGCTGGCGGTGAAGCGACCAGTGGGATCGACGCGGCGCTTGATCGCGCGGAGCCTATCCAGATTCGCGCCATACACATTGGCGAGTTGACCGGTTTCGTTTGGCCCAAGGAGATTGGCATAGCCGCCCGGGAGCGCGAAGGGTTCAAGCGCTGCCGATGTGTCGCGGGCCCAGTCCGCATGCCGCGCGTCCGCTTCAGGACTGGCTTCCTCCCACGCCGCCACGATAACGACGAGGAAATGACGCTGACGCGTGGCAAACGCGGTCGCATCAGGTGGCACGCGTGTCGGCGTTCCGTGGAATGATTGCAGCGCGATGATCGATAGCGGGGATGTGCGCGCTTCGGCGGCCGCGATCAGCGCCGAAACCGCACCCTGCGTCAACGAGGCAAGCCAGCGCGTCTGCTGCGCGTACCGACGCCCCGGGACGGCGTTGGGCTCAAACAGCGAGAACACGGCGGCGGGCGGCATCGGCTCTACCTTCGCCATGATCGGCGTGCCGAGCCCGAGCAGGTGGGAAATCACCGCCTCGCCTTCGTTGGGCGAACCTTGCCAGCACGGCGCGAGCGCGACCGCCGGCTTGCCATCCGGCGTCGCGATCAATGCGAGTGTCGCCGCCAGCGCGTCCGGCGCCTCCGCCATACGTTCACTCCATGCGCGGATCGTCTCGGCCGCCCCTTGCCATGGATAGAGCGCCTTGCCGGCCCGGACTTCGGATACCGGATGGAGGCGCACCGTGAGGCTTGTCACGACACCGAAATTGCCGCCGCCGCCTCTGATGGCCCAGAACAGATCGGGCTCCGACTGCGCATCGATCCGCACGACGGTGCCGTCCGCAAGAACCATTTGCGCCGCCAACAATGTGTCGAGACCCAAACCAAGTCCCGGTGTCAGCGGCCCATATCCGCCACCCAGCATGAACCCGGCGAACCCGACACCGCCGACTGACCCGGTGACAGGCACCAGTCCATGGGCTGAGCAGGCCGCCATCACCTGTGCGCCGGTTGCTCCGCCGCCGACGGGCGCGGTTCTGGCCGCCGGATCGACTTCGACCTGCGCCATGCCGGCAAGGTCAATGATGAGGGCGCCGTCACGTACGGATCGGCCAGCCCAATCATAACCGCCACCCCGCACGGCGACCGGCAAGTTACTTCGGCTTGCGAGCGCCAATGCTTCAACCACTTCCTGCACGTTGCGTGGACGTACGAGCAACGCGGGATGATGATCGACTGCCCCGTTCCAGACGCGACGCGCTGCTTCGTAGGCCGGATTGTCCGGTGTGATGACGGAAAGCGCGTTGGCGGATGTCTCAGGGGTCATCGTCTACTCCTTGCAGGACTATGGAGTCATGGCCCGGACAACGCCCTGGAACTGTTTTTGGATCGCTGGCCAAAACCGTCAGGCAGCAAGTGGCGGCTGACGGCGCGACTTTCCACGCCGCTCAGTTTCAGCCTCGTACAATATATTGTTACACGGCAATCGCGCGTCGTACCGGCACGATGGATCAGATCATGTCGCGGGGCTCAGCCGCTGTAAAAATCCGGTCAGGTCGTCGGTGACGTGATCGACATGGAGCGCATCGCGGCCTTCCAGCTCCCAGTCTTCGCGCACCACTTCCTTGGTGCCGTCCGGCACCACCAGTACCGTCGTCATGCCGAGCTGATGCGGCACCACCAGGTTGCGCGCCAGGTCCTCGAACATCACCGAGGTCAGAGGATCGACACCGTGAAGCCCCAGGAATTTCTGATAGGTCTGCGGCGCCGGCTTGGGCTCGAGCTCGGCGGCGATGATGTCGAACACCGCTTCGAAATGCGCGCCGATGCCGAGCCTCTGCAGCACCATGTCGGCATGGTCGGTCGAGCCGTTGGTCAGGATCAGCTTGCGTCCGGGCAATTTGGCGATCGCTGCACCCATCGCCGGGTTCGGCTCTAGCGGTGAATGATCGATCTTGTGCACATAGGCGAGAAAATCGTCGGCGCTGATGCCGTGCTCGGTCATCATGCCGCGCATGGTGGTGCCGTAGCGGCGGTAATAGTCCTTCTGGATCCGGCGCGCTTCCACGGCGGACACTTTGAGATGGTTGCCGACGAACTCGCCGATCCGCGCGTCGACCTGCTGCCACAGATTGACGTGGTGCGGATACAGCGTGTTGTCGAGGTCGAACACCCAGGTGGTGATGTGGCTGAAGGGGCGCTTGGCGTTTTTCATGGTCGTTCAGTCCAGCTCCGTCATGCCCGCCACCGGGTCTCGCCTTCGGCGAGCCCGATGACAGGCTCCAGCGGGCATCCAGTATGCCGCGACGCTGAGAGAAAAACATTAAGGTTCCGGAATACTGGATCATCCGCTTTCGCGGATGATGACGTCGAGGGTGTTTGCAACAGTTCGGATTTCATCACGGCAGCGCAAAGCGCAGGGTTTTGCCGCCGCTGCTCATGTCGACGGAGACAAAGCCCGTGGTGGCGAGGCCGCGGCCGCCGCAGTCGCCCTGCTCGTTGATCTCGAACTTGCTCTCGCGGGTGCAAAGCCTGGTCGTGCCGCCCCAGTTCAGCGGCTTGTCCTTGATCTTGATGGTGCGGTTGTCGGCATCGACGGCCTCGGCGAAGCTGAAGATCTGCCTGACCTGGCCGACCACATCGGGATGCAGGCATTTGCCGGGCTCGATGCGATACCAGCCGCGGCTGATCACGGTCTTGCCGTCATCGGTGGCGACCGCGGCCATGACCTGGTGCGGGGTGTCGTTGCACCAGGTCAGTCCGATGGCGGAGGGGGTTTGCACCGCGTCGATCATGGTCGCGAAAAAATTCGGCGCCTGCACGACATCGGGCGTCAGGCCGCGGCTTTTCAGGAAGGCCGCCAGTGCGGCCTGGGTTTTCGGGCCATCGACGCCGTCGATCGGGGCTGCGTCATAACCGGCGATCAGAAGCAGCCGCTGGATGCCGGCGAGCCGCGCCCCGTCGTCGTCATACTCACTGTCTTCGGCAAGGTAGGCCACCAGATTGCCGTCGTCGGTCGTAGTCGGGACGATCTGGGTGAAGGCCGCCGGGCTTTGCCCGGTACGGCACTGTCGCGCCGCGGCGATCACGAAATTGCCGGGCGCGACGCAAAGCGTGTCATTGCCGTTTTGCGGGATCGGCGAGGCGCCGTAAACGCTGAGCGCGCGGGCGTTCAACAGGATGCGTTCGGCGGTCAGCGTGCCCTGAACGACGACGCGGCACGCCGCCGGGTCGATGCGAAACCACCCGCGGGTCGCGGTGGTTGCCTTGTCGTCGATGCCGATCGCGGCCTCGACCACATAGCTCATGCGGTTGCAGAGTTTTAGGTCGGCTTGGGCCGGGGCGGAAGAAAGGACAAAGATAAGAGTGATTAGAAAAGAAGATGCCAGGACGGGAAGCAGCTTTGGTGCTCCGTCATGCCCGGGCAAAAGCGCGAAGCGCGTCTTCGCGCAGACGTCCCGGGCATCCACGTCTTTCTTTCGGCCACAAACAAGGACGTGGATGGCCGGGACAAGCCCGGCCATGACGACTCGTAACGGGTCGACCGATGGCATCGTCACTTATGGATCAGCGTTCCCGTGCCCTGGTTGGTGAACAGCTCGAGCAAGACCGCGTGCGGCGTCTTGCCGTCGATGATGACTACGCCGCGCACGCCCTGTTCGAGCGCGTAGATGCAGGTTTCGACCTTGGGAATCATGCCGCCGGAAATGGTCCCGTCGGCGATCAGCTTGCGCGCCTCCTTCACCGACAGTTCCGGGATCAGCTTCTTCGACTTGTCGAGCACGCCGGGAACATCGGTCAGCAGCAACAGCCGCTTGGCCTTCAGCGCGCCGGCGACCGCGCCGGCGAAGGTGTCGGCATTGACGTTGAAGGTATCGCCTTCCTTCGACGTCGCCAGCGGCGCCAGCACCGGGATCAGCTCATAGCCGATGAGCTGGTTCAACAGCGTCAGGTCGACCTTTTCGGGTTCGCCGACGAAGCCGAGGTCGACCACCTTTTCGATATTCGAACCCGGATCGACCATGGTGCGCGTCACCTTTGACGCCCTCACCATGTTGCCGTCCTTGCCGCAGAGCCCGACGGCCTTGCCGCCGGCCTCGTTGATGTAGCCGACCAAATGCTTGTTGATCGAACCCGCCAGCACCATCTCGACGATCTCGATGGTCGCGGCATCGGTGATGCGCAGGCCGGCGGCGAATTCCGATTCGATGCCGAGCCGCTTCAGCATGGTCGCGATCTGCGGGCCGCCGCCATGCACCACCACCGGATTGATGGCGGTCTGTTCGAGCAGAACGATGTCGCGCGCGAACGCCTTGGCGAGGTGCTCGTCACCCATGGCATGGCCGCCATATTTGATGACGATGGTTTCCTCGTCATACTCCTGCATATGCGGGAGCGCCTCGGACAGGATTCGGGCCTGATCGAGCGGACTGATGATTGGCGCGTCGGTCATGAAGCGGATCTCACGGGTCTGGAGGGTGGGCGGGTTCTATCCGATTGGCCGGTCGGGCGTAAAGCATTGGACTGGTTTCCTGGCCGCCCCACAAGCGGAGAAGATCGCGCCTCGTCAACTCCGCTGCGGCCACGCCGCGGCCACCGCGAGCACGAGCCAGCTCACGATCAACAGCGTTCCCCCGGTGGGCGCGGCCAACGGAAACAAGCCGTGGCCGGCATATTGGCGCAACGCCAGGTCGCCGGCGAACAGCATGGCCGCGATGGCAAGGCCAAAAGCCGCGGTCAGCCCGATCCTGGCGTGAACGATGCCGCGCTCGATCAGCGCCACGGCCGCGAGCACCGCCGCGGCGTGAAACAGCAGCATCGATGAGGCTGAGGCCAGTCGCGTTGCTTCGGCTAAGTGCGCGGCTCCGGCCGCCAGGATGACGCCGTCGGCCCCCATGACGCCGGCCAGGATGACCAGGATGCGGAACAGGCGGTATTGGTTCACCGGCCGCGCTCGCCGAGCAGCCGTATCATGGCGGCGCGCAACTCCGGCATTCCGGCGCCACTGCGCGAGGACGTTGCCAGCACTTCCGGGAAGGCAGCGGGATGTTTGGCGAGCGCGGCGGCCGTGGCGGCGATGTTCGCTTCAAGCTCAGTCGCCTTCACCTGGTCGGCCTTGGTCAGCACGACCTGATAGCTGACCGCCGATTTGTCCAATGTCTTGAGCACGTCGAGGTCGACTTCCTTGAACCCGTGCCGCGCATCGATCAGCACATAGACCCGCGCGAGCGTGGCGCGGCCCTGCAGGAATTTGTGGATCAAGGTGGTCCAGGACGCGACCTTGGCTTTTGGCGCCGAGGCGTAGCCATAGCCCGGCATATCGACCAGCCGGAAGCCGGCCTTTTCAGGACCTTCAAAGAAGATCAATTCCTGGGTGCGGCCCGGCGTGTGCGAGGTGCGCGCCAGCGCGTTACGGCCGGTCAGCGCGTTGATCAGGCTGGATTTGCCGACATTGGAACGGCCGGCGAACGCGACCTCCATGCCGGCCATCGGCGGCAGGGTTTCGATCGAGGGCGAAGCCGCGACGAACTGCCAGTCGCCTGCGAACAGCTTGCGGCCCTGCTCAATCAGCTCCGCATCGGTGTCGGCGGTCATGCGAAGGGCTTCCGTTGTGTTCGCGGGGGTGAACCGATCACGCCCTCATGGTGAGGAGGCGCTTCTTAGCGCCGTCTCGAACCATGACGATGTGTGGCCCATCCTTCGAGACGTGCGCAAGGGCGCACTCCTCAGGATGAGGAATTTTGTGCAGCGACTCGGCCCCAATCTCGCTACGTCGCTTTTTTCGAAGCAAACGTCGCCCTGATATTGTCGAACAGTTCCACCTTCACGCCATTCCGGCGCATGATGAAGCTCTGCTGCAGCACCGACAGCGTGTTGTTCCAGGCCCAGTAGATCACGAGGCCCGCCGGGAAGCCCGCCAGCATGAAGGTGAAGATCAGCGGCATCCAGGCGAAGATCATCTGCTGGGTCGGATCCGGCGGCGTCGGGTTGAGCTTCATCTGGAACCACATCGTGATGCCCATGATGATCGGCCAGATGCCGAGCGCGAGATGGGGCCCGAGCAGCGGCAGCACGGTCGGATCGAAGTGGAGCAGGCCGAACAGGTTGAACAGGTTGGTCGGATCCGGCGCCGACAGGTCCCTGATCCAGCCGAAGAACGGCGCGTGCCGCATTTCAATGGTGACGAACAGCACCTTGTAGAGCGAGAAGAACACCGGAATCTGCAGCGCGATCGGAAGGCAACCGGCGATCGGGTTGATCTTCTCCTTCTTGTAGATTTCCATCATCTCCTGCTGCTGCTTCATCTTGTCGTCGGGATAGCGCTCCTTCAGCGCAGCCAGTTGCGGCTGCACCGATTTCATCTTGGCCATCGACGCGTAGGATTTGTTGGCCAGCGGGAAGAACAAGAGCTTGACCAGCACCGTCACCAGCAGAATGGCGATGCCGAAATTGCCGAACAGGTGGAAGAAGAAGTCGAGCGCCATGAACATCGGCTTGGTGATGAAATAGAACCAGCCCCAGTCGATCAGCAGATCGAAATGGTTGAGCCCGAGTTCCTTGTTGTAGCCGCCGAACCCGCCGACCGGGAAATTGAGGCCGACGACGCTGGCTTCCTTGGCGCCGGCAAACAGCCGGGCGTTGGCGCTGCCGGTGCCGCCGGGGGCGATGGTCTGCGGGTCCTGCAAATAATCGGTCTGATAGGTTCGCACCGTGCCGTTGAGGTTGGACGAGAATCGCGCCTGCAACTGTGCGCTGGTGTCCGGCAGCAGCGCCGAGGCCCAGTATTTGTCGGTGATGCCGAGCCAGCCGTCGGTGACCTTGAAGCTGACCGATTTGGCGTCGTCGATCTTCTTGTAGCCGTATTCCTGCAAGCCCTGGTCGCCGAGATAGCCGATCAGGCCTTCATGCAGGATGTAGTAGCCCGCGACCTTCGGGGTGCCGTGCCGCGAGATCAGCGCGAACGGATAGAGCGTGACCGGCGCGCTGCCGGTATTGGTGACTTCATCCTTGATCGAAAACAGGTAACGATCGTCGATCGAAATGGTGCGATGGAAGGTCAGGCCTTCGCCATTGTCATATTTCAGTTTCACCGGCGTGGTCGGCGAAAGGCTGCCCGAACCATCCTGCTGCCACACCGTGTTCTGGTCCGGCATCTTGACCGCGGCGCCGCTGGCCCCGACCCATCCGAACTCCGCATAATAAGGCTCCGCCGTGCCCGAGGGCGAGAACAGCACGATCGCGGGCGAGTTCGGATCGACGGTTTCGCGGTATTGCACCAGCGACAGATCGTCGATGCGCGCGCCCTTGAGCGCGATGCTGCCGGTGACGCGCGGCGTGTCGATCTTGATACGCGCCGAGGAAGCAATGGCGGCTTCGCGGCCAACGATCGGCGCCGCGGAGGCGGGCTGGATGGCGCCAGGCGCGTTGGCCGAGGGCGCCGCGCCGGGGGTGGCGCTATCGGTCTTCGGCGCGGTCTTCGCCAGTTCGCTCTGCGCCTGCTCGGCGCGCCGCTTCTCCATCTGCGGCATGTTGAAGAAATATTGCCAGCCGATCAGCACCAGGCCGGACAGAATGACGGCAAGGATCGTATTGCGGTTGTCGGTCATCGTTCAGGTCTCGTCATTCAGGTCTGGCTGCGGTTGCGTCACGCATCTTCATAGACTGCCGATCGAGGCGATGGAGCGCCGAGCGGAGATCGTCGAACATAGTCGCAAAATCACGGTTCAGAGCGGCACGACGGCCGACTAGCACATAATCACTGTGCGGCCGCATTGATATGGCGTCGAGCCGTTTTACCAATTCGCGAAGCCTGCGCCGGATGCGGTTGCGCTCGGTCGCGGTGCCGTTTTTCCTGGTAACAGTAAAGCCGACCCGAACCGGGCCGTCATCGTCGCGGCGGCGGCTTTGCACCACAAAGGCGGCGCAATTGACCCGCGCCGCATTGGCAACGGCGACAAAGTCCGCCCGTTGCCTCAGCCGATCCATAAGAGTTCCCCGGGAAGCCCGGCTCAGGCGCTCAAACGCTTGCGGCCCCGCGCGCGGCGCGCGGCGAGGACCTTGCGGCCGCCGGCCGTTGCAAGGCGAGCACGGAAGCCGTGACGGCGCTTGCGCACCAGTTTGCTGGGTTGATAAGTCCGCTTCACGCGTCGTTCTCCGCTGACCGGGCAATTTGCCTGTTAATGAGATCGGTCCGATGATGCTGGTCGGCCCAAAGCGGACCACTTCCGGCCCAAATGAGCCGGCCCGGTCAAACCGGGCCATCGCGGACGATTGGCGCGGCTTATACGGGAGCGCCTTGTTTTCGTCAATCGAGCGCGCGTGATCGTTCGCAGCTTCTGAGCCTGCCGGGCAGATCGGTTTGAAAACACCTTTTGATTAAAAATGGCACTGAAATCATGGGCTTCCAGTGGAATTCCTGATTCCGGTTTTTCGGCCAGCGCCGGGCACAAGGCCTGAACCGCGATTTCTGAACATCAGGTATCGAAATTCACTCCCTTGAAACGGGGCCCATTTTGGCGTGAATATACCGTTCACGGCGATGTTTTTTGTGAACGAGACCAGCGAGTTGCCCTGCTGGCGGCGGCGGGACTTGTCAGAAATCGCCGCGAACGCGCCAACGAAGGCGCCGAGGGTCACGTCAACGCGCCAACGAAGGCGTCGAGGCCACGTCAAGGCCACGAGATCGTAATCCAACCGACATCGACGCGCGCTACATCGTCAAACTCCAGGTGAGCGAAGGCACCAGTATTTTGTCAGTCAGCGAAGAACAGCCGATCACCGAAAAGCCGCGGCCGTTGCCGGCGCGCCGGCTCGGATTGTCCGGTAAACTGCTGCTGCTGACCATTCCGCTGGTGATGATCGCGGAAGTCCTGATCTACGTGCCCGCCATCGCCAATTTCTGGACGAACCGGTTGCACGACCGATTGGCGGCCGCCAATACCGCAGCGCTGGTGCTGGACGCGGCGCCCTCCGGCATGGTGCCGGATTCGCTGGCGCGGAAAATCCTCGGCAGCATCGGCGCCCGCGCGGTCGCGATCAAGATGGGCCAGCAGCGCCGGTTGTTGGCCAGCGCCGACCTGCCCTCGGCCATCGATCATGACGTCGACTTGCGATCGCTGACGGTGTGGTCCGCCATCGTCGATTCGTTCGAGATGATGTTCGAGACCGGCAACCAGACCATACGCGTGATCGGTGCGGCGCCGGGCGGCGCGCAGTTCATCGAGACGGTCGTCGACGAGGCGCCGTTGCGCCGGGCGATGTACGTGTTCTCCCGCAACCTGTTGTGGGTATCGCTGTTAACCGCGGTTCTGACGGCGGCGCTGGTGTATCTGGCGCTGCATTATCTGTTTGTGCGGCCGATGCGGCGCCTGACCGCAAGCCTGGTCGGCTTTCACGAAAACCCTGAAAGCTCGGCCCGGATCATCGTCCCCAGCCAGCGCGGCGACGAGATCGGCGTCGCCGAGCGCGAATTGTCCGAGATGCAGCGCGACCTGGTGTCGATGCTGCATCAAAAGAGCCGGCTCGCCGCCCTCGGCCTGGCGGTATCGAAGATCAATCACGACCTCCGCAACCTCTTGGCGTCGTCGCAACTGCTGTCGGACCAGCTCGCCAGCGTGCCCGATCCGCGGGTGCAGCGCTTCGCGCCGAAGCTGATGCGTTCGCTGGAGCGCGCCATCGCGTTCTGCCAGTCGACGCTGTCCTATGGCCGTGCCCAGGAAGCGGCGCCCGATCGCCGCATCATGCTGATCGAGCCCGTCGTTAGCGAGGTCCGCGAATCGGCAGGGCTGGCGACGGACGCCTCGATTACCTGGGTCAGCTCAATCGAGCGCGGGCTCACCATCGACGCCGATCCCGATCAACTGTTCCGGGTCCTGCTCAATCTGGTGCGCAACGCCGCGCAGGCGCTCGAAGGCCGGCCCAAGAGCGATGCGGCGACCCAACAGATCCGGATCACCGGCCGCCGCGAAGGCTCGGTCGCGATCATCGAGGTGTCCGACACCGGCCCCGGCGTGCCCACCAAGGCCCGCGACCATCTGTTCGAGGCCTTCCAGACTTCCGGGCGGCCCGGCGGCAGCGGGCTTGGCCTCGCGATCGCCGCCGAACTGGTGCGCGCCCATGGCGGCGAGATCAATTTGGTCGAGGGCACCATCGGGGCCACCTTCCGGATCACCATCCCGGACCGGCCGGTGGAACTGCTCAGCGTGCGCAACGAGCGGGCGCGGGCGTAAACGGAAAGACGCTGCTGCCGGCGGATTTTTGGTCTTGGCGTTTTCTTGGCATTTTTTGTGAGCCAAACTCGCCGATAGCCCCAACGGCGTCGTATCGGACCTTGCCAACGCCGTCCGGAGCCGGTAGCTATGGCGCGCTTTCGCGAACCCCGTGTTCGCCGAACGCATGCGGCATTGGGGTCTTAACCCCTCGAAATGCCTAGCGAAAGACGCGCCCGTAGCTCAGCTGGATAGAGCACCAGACTACGAATCTGGGGGTCAGGAGTTCGAAATCTCTTCGGGCGCGCCATCAACTTCAGAAACCCTTATTTTCTGGGAATAACTTGATAGTTCAATAGCTTCGTCTTCCCGTGTCAACCAAGGCCGCAATCTGTCATCTCAAGCGTTCGGCCGCTGCCAGCGTGGGAGCTGGATAACGGGCATAGAGCGTGTCGACGCGGTCCCGCCACATCGCCACGAACGCGCCCGAGGTGAGGAGATCGACCGACTTCCATTCGCGTTTGACCGCCGGCAGCGTGTTGCCCCAGATGGCGCGCTTGCACCATCGCTCGCCCTTCGCCAAGCCCTCCTGGGTTGCGCACATCGACTTCCAGGCAATCTGCTGCGGATGGCTGACGTGTTGAGCGGCTCCTTCCCAGCCCTGCTGGTGGATCAGGTAGAGATCGGGAAACGTCGGCTTCTTGCGCGTTATCACTTCGAACAGCGCAGCCTCGGTGACGAACTTGTAGGCGGCAGCCATAGCGTTGTCGCGAGGATTGAGGATGTCGCCCGCCCCGTATTCGCTGAACTCAGACTTGCTCAGCTGGAACAGACCGATATAGGAGCCGGTGCGTTCCCTGGGATTGAAATCGGACTCGATTTTGGCGACCGCCTTCATGAAATTGGCATCGACACCGAACGCTTTGGCCGCGCGTTCGATCTCCTGGACGGGCGTTCCGAGCGGAATGTCGCTCAATGCCGCTAAGGCGATCTTCGCGGGTTTCTCAGGCGGCGGAATTTCCGAGTAGACGTAGTACTTCAGATACGGCAGTTCGCCTTCGTCCGGATTGGGCGAAGCAGGCGGACGGCCTTGCTGTGGCGTTGCCTCGTTCTCGGGCGGCGCAGCCTCAGGGCTGGCACTGGCCTGCAACATTCGTCCTCGCCGCAGCGAGCTGGTCACATCGGACGGCATCACCGCGTCCAGCGCCGCGACGCTAAATTCCGCCGCAACAATCGCATTGGCCGATGATCTTGTATCGAATTTCGCCTCGCGGACCGGGGCCGGCAACGCTGCGAGGGCGTTTGTCAGGACCGTCGTCACATTCAGGGGGATGGCGCTGAATGCATCAGCAACTCTCGCATTCGGCGTTGCGATGCTCGGGTGCGATACCGCGTTCTGATGAATCGCGGCAAGCGACGTCGCGGTCAGCGCGCCGGCGATACAGCTTGCTTGCCAAATCTTCAATGTCACCAGCCGCGCCGCCGCGGTTTCCCCATTCAATTCCGACTACGGATCCCCGACTTTGGCACGGAGACTAAGGAGGCGAGGGGGAGACAATAGGGCGCACCTGTGGCGCAGGTGCGGCTTGTCTCGGCCACTCGCCAAGACCGCCTAAATTGGAAGTTGCGGTCTTGATGCGCCTGCTGCCGAGGAACGGGACAGACGCCATGTCGAAACCATCGCCAAACAAGGCATCCTCGCGCGTTAGCATGTCCACTGGTTCAGCAGTGGCACAATTCTGCTTGGCGACTGTCTCGAGCCCCTACAGCGTGAGTTTATCCTCTAGGGGCGCCTATTACCGCGCGCCAGTTCGCAAGCCGAAGGCATCAGCCTCAAGCAGGTCGCGTAAGCACTTCCGCAGAAGGCCTGCCGTGTCTATCGACCACGCCCAAGTCGCACAGATAACGCGATGCAATATTTTTCCGCACACCACAACGCCTAGCCAATTCGTTCACGGTCAGGCCGTCTTCCTGCCCAACGATCAGAAACATGCTCACCACAGTCATGCGCATATTCGAGTTTAGACGTAAAAGTGGCGCCAGCGCGTTTCCGATTCGGATTGCAGTGATGCGACGACGTGGTGTCATGAGCGACTTCGGCGGTTCTAGCACAGCGTTCTTCCTTGTTGGTCTAGGAGACCGCAGTAGAGCATAGGCACCCGGCGCTCTGACCCAATGGCTGCCAAAGCGGGGACTATCTTCAACAATTAAAATGGGGAGGCGACGGAGGCGCGCCGATAAACGAAAACCCTCGGGTCATCAATCCGACGAGGGATCAGGCAATTCAAGCTGAATTGGGGGGCTGCTAATGCTGACGCTCTCAGCTTTCTCCTTGAGCCGAGCCCACTCGTCGGCTTCGTTCATCCAATATCTGACTTCGTTCTGGGCAGCACACGCCTGCTCACGGCACGCAGCCTCTAGCGCTGCATATCTTGTCCTCGCGTCCATGGTTTCTCTCCATAAGAAGACGCGCTGAGATTAGTTGGTCGAGAGGCTCAGCCAACTTACCGTTTCTTCATACGGGCTTCGTTGTGTTACGAAACGTTTCTGTTCAGAAGGCCTGAACAGGCTTGTTATCAAGCAAGGCGGGATAACGTGATGAGCCGAATGCGCGCTCTGTTGGAGAATACCAATGATTGGTCGTTGGACAGATTGGCAGCAGTTTCCCGACCCCTCAATGGGAGGATTTATCACAGCTCCTTTCGGCCCGGGTTGCTATGAGCTGCGGCGAAGCGATATCAGGCAACCGGTTCTATTCGGAACGGCGGGACACGTTGCTTACCGCATGTGCTCTTTGCATCCTGACGGCAAGGGGACGCGTAACAACGTGGAGAAGCGCGCTTACGTCGGAGCGCATCTAATGCAAATCGAATATCGCGTAATCGCACTTGGCTCTAAGGAGGAAGCGAAGCAGTTCGAGCACGATGAGTTTTGGATCAAGCGTCACACTTATGTGTTTCCCACATGACCCAGAGAATATTCGTAAGGCCAAGGTTTCTCTGGACGCTGTAAAAATCGGTCTTGGCAATGATCTTCATTGACGTTGATTATCTCTATCGTCCGCGTAATCCGCCCGCGCGGAAATCTTCAGGAATCCGCGCTGCTCGTCTCAGTTCGGCAGCGGCTGGCCAGCGAAGCCTCCAAATCTGAAGCCGGGGATGTCGGTCATTTGAGAACCGTAGGTCGACCGGGAGAGGACCCAAATCAAACCGGCGGTTTCCCGAGCGCCGGCACGAGACGGCCGATGAGACCCGTTCTTGCCTCTACGGTGTGAGCCGGTTCAGCAGCCTTGAGACAGCCGTTGGGTGCCACGTGTCGCCCCGTGGAGCCCTGATGCCCCGCACGTGTAGTTCCTCGGCTATTCAAGGAGTTTCAACAGACTCTCGCCCACGAAGGTTATTTGGACTCTGCTACCTGATGATAGTTGCTTCGCTGAACTACCCATAGTGTTGTACCCGATTGCAGCTAACCGCCTGACGGCGTCGCCTTGCCGACCCCCTGATTCAGCTCGCCATAACTGCTTGGTTAAAAAAGCGTCAACAATTTGTTACTTAAGCCACCTATAGGGCATCAGGTTCCCGCACAATTTCTAGTTGGTGCGAACTTATGGGGGCGCTCACGCGCCATTTTGATGGAGCACACGGCCGTCTGCGTTGCGGATGATCGCATGTGCCTGGCTGGGGTTTGACGATGCCGATAACGCCGGTTCGATTTTCTGACCGACACACGATTCTATCTAGGATCACACCGGATGTACGCCGCACCAAGTAGCTTCATTAGAGCCCGCTGAGTTTTCTGCGGCCTGATTTCCAATCGGGCTGCATTTCCAAACCAACCGTTTCACCGCTTCGCTTGCGAAGCCACGCCTTTGCTTACCCAAATTGCTGAAGGAGCGCCTCATGGCCACCGATCTCACCACCGGCTCGATCGCTTTCACCGGTTTCAGCGTTGATACCCCGGACTCCACGGACTCCCTCTCGTTCGCTGCCTTGACCGACATTGCAGCAGGGACGGTGATCAGCTTCAACGCCGGTACGTGGAACGGCCATAGCTTTGGAAGCGGGGGCGACACGTGGACCTGGACAGCGACTGACGATGTGACCGCCGGCACCGTCATCACCATGGACATGCTCAATTCGGCGACACCTGCGAGCAATCACGGCGACATCGCGTCTTCCGCCTCAGGCCTCCATGTCAGCGACTTCGACGTCGTCTACGCCTACGTCGGCTCCGCCAACGCCCCAACGGCTTTCTTGTCGGCGATTTCGGGCGGCTCGCTCACCGGATCTACCTCTCATCCGTCGACGCTTGACGGCACGGGCCTGGTCGAAGGTCAGACAGCCGTCTCGCTGGAGCCTAAGGCGGGCTTCACCTCGGACATCGGCGTCTACAACGGACCTCACCTCGGCTCCGTCGACTTCTCGGATTATCTGTCCTTGATCAACAACAAGGCCAATTGGATCTCCCAGCAATTCAGCGGTGGCAAGGGGAGCCACGACGGCACCGCTCCGGATGCCCCACTCTCGCAAGCCGGATTCTCGACCGATCCGCATGCCCAGACGGTCAATTTTGCCGCTGATTCTCTCTCGATTTCGCACGCCGAAGGCGACAGCGGCGATACGATCATGACCTTTACGGTCCAGCGCACTGGTGACAACACCGAAGGCGAGGTTGATTTTTCCGGTATCATCAATGTCGACGGCAAACCGCTGCTCAATGCCAGCGATTTCAATCAACCGTTGACGTTCTCCGGCACGATTGCCGACGGCGCGACGTCCGGGACGGTGACCATCCACATCAAGGGCGACACCACCTTCGAGTTCGAATGAAACGTTCACGCTTGTGATGAACAATGCGTCGAACTCATCGCATCAGACGGTCCTGGGCGACCACACCGTGGCGACCGGCACCATCGTCAATGACGATGCGGGGCCGAAGATCGCGTTCACCGGAATCAATGTTGACGGCAGCGACAGTCTGTCGTTCGCAACATTCACGGACATCGCGGCGGGAACGGTCATCCAGTTTAGCAACGCCCAGCAGGGTGGCACGCAGTGGAGCTGGACCGCGTCCGAGGACATCAAGGCCGGTTCGGTCATCACGATGGACGACTTGAGCCATGGAGCGGCCACCAGCAATCAAGGGACAATTACGTTCACGTCCGGCACCCAAATTGATCTCGACACCTTCGGCGGCAGCATTTTTGCGTATATGGGAGCTCCCAACCAGCCGACAGGCTACCTTACCGCCATCGCACTCGGCTCGTTGGGAAATACGTCCGGCATCGGTTTGACTGCCGGCACCAACGCCGTTCAGCTGCCCGCTTTTATCGGGATTGCCCAGTACATCGGTCCGCGGGTCGGACTCACGTCCTATGACGATTATACCAAGGCCATCAGCGATCCGCACAACTGGCTCACGGGAGCGAAGGGCGCCGATGGCGTCGCGCCCGACACGCCATTCCCGACTTACGCCTTCTCGATCGACCCGACTGCCCAGCAGGTCGACTTTGCGGCCAGCTCGGTCAAGGTCAGCCACAGCGAGGGCAATGGTGGCGCCACGACGACGTTCACCTTCACGGTCGAGCGCACGAACGGCACCTCGGGCGATCTCGCCTTCACCGTCGGTGTCCTGCCGGAGCACATCAACGGCGTTGCCGATGCAGCGGACTTCGGAGGCACCCTGCCGGTGATCAACGGCGTGATCGCCGCTGGCCAGACCTCGACCACCGTGTCGATCACCGTCGCCGGAGATTCTCTCTACGAAGCCAACGAGATCTTCCATCTCATATTCCAGTCTGCGTCCAACCCGGACGCCAATGTGGTGATTGGAACCAACACCACGGCCACCGGCACAATCACCAACGACGACGCGGAGCCGGGCGAGATCTTCGCCGGTCAAGTGGTCACGCTGCCTGTTAATCTCAGCGGAACCAATTCGATCAAAATCGACGCGGGTGCCAAACTTGATGTCAGCGGGACTTCCGGCGTAAACGCTCTCGACTGGAAGGGCGGCAACGCCACCGTCGACATCTCCGGCGACATCCTTACCTTTCCCACAGCCGCTTCCGTTGCGATCATCGGCGATAAAAACGTCACCGGTACGCTGGCGATCACCCTCCACGAGGGCGCGACCGACTTCGGCGAAATCGACACCCACAAAGTTGCCACCAGTGCGGTGGTCACCATCACCAATTCCGGCACCATCTCCTCGCACACCAAGACGATCGAGATGGCAAACGCGGCGGCCCCCGGCCAGGATTGGATCCACAACCTCGCGGGCGGTGTGATCACCTCCGACTCCCCATCGGACGATATCATCCGTGCCGGTGCCAACAACGAGATCGATAACGCCGGCAAGATCATTGCCGCAGCCGATCCGAGCCCGATCGTCACCGGCGGCGACGCGGTCGACTTCCAGAGCAACGCCGGTGGCGTGGTCCACAACCTGGCCGGCGGCTTGATCGAGGGATCGCACCACGCGGTCACCGGCGATGTTGCGGTGACGGTGATCAACGATGCCGGCGCGACGCTGATCGGCCGTAACGGTTCAGGCGTCAACATCGACAACGATGCCAGCGTTGCCAACACGGTGCACATCACCAACCACGGCGACATCTTCGGCGAATCCGCCGGCTACGCTGACAGCGACGGTGACGCGATCGACACCGACGGACTGGTGGCACTTGAAAACTACGGCAACGTCAAGGGGCTCGGCGCCAACGGGACCCACGACGGCGGCGCGAACGTTTCCGAAGGCGTCGCCGCCGGCGGTGGTATCATCAACAACTATGCCGGTGGCGAGATCTACGGCTACGGCCGCGCGATCCAGATCGACAATTCGGCTGACGGTCCGGGATTTGCCCCAACCACGATCTACAACGAAGGCCTGATCCAGGGCGACGGTAATCCGCCGCAGAATTTCACCCCAGGCTCGGATAAGGGCATCGTTCTCGAAAACCGCGAGGCGATCGACATCCTGGGTACGCAAAACGACACCATCACCAACAAGGGTCAGATCGTCGGTGGCGTGTTCACCGATGGCGGCGATGATACCTTCAACGCCTATGCCGGCTCCACGGTGACCGGCCTGATTGATGCCGGTGCCGGCAACGATACGCTCAATCTGATAGGCAGCGGTCTTGGCACTATCGGCGCGAACCAGAACTTCGAGAATCTCAATGTGGAAGGCGGTTCCTGGACGATCCGGAGTGCGCCCTATGCCCACGTGACCATTGCCTCCGGCGCGACCGTGATGTCGCAGATCGAGCTTGCCGATCAGGGTACGATTTCGGTGTCTGCAGGTGGCATCGTCCTTGTCACCAATGGAGACGATGCGATCCGGGCGGACGGGGCCGCCACGATTTCGAACGCCGGTGCAATCCTCGGCATCGGCCCCAATGCGCGCGCCATCGTCATGGACGGCGGTTCGGTCGACAACGGCGCAGGCGGCACGATCACGGCGAGCGGTGCGGCAATTGCGTCCGGCGCTTCACCGGCCGCAGGTGTTGTGATCACCAACGAGGGGGTCATCCAGAGCCTGTCGGGTCAGGCCATCGCGTTGGCCGGCAACGAAAACGATACTCTGTCCAATCGGGGCCAGATTCTCGGCGGTGTCTCGCTCGGTGGCGGCGACGACGTTCTCAATGCCTCGGTCGGTTCGAGCATTACCGGTGCAATTAACCTCGGTGACGGCAACGACACGGTGCATCTGCTCGGCACCGGCGCCGGCACGTTCGGCGCGGTGGCGAATGCCGAACATCTCGATATCGATGCCGGTACCTGGTCGGTGACCGGCGCCGGCGCCTACGACACCATCGATGTTGCCGCCGGCGCCACGCTGACGAGCGCGATCGCGGTGACGGACAGCATCGCAGTCACGGTGGCCGGCACCTTGGATCCGGCATCGGGTCGCGCGATCGACGCCAAGAACGGTCTTGCCGACGGATCGGCCTTCACGGTCGATGTGCTCGCGGGCGGACAGATCGTGGCGAATGACGATGCGGTTCGCATCAACGCTGATTTCGACAATGGCACGGTCACGCTCGACAACGCCGGTGTGATCAAGGCGACGGGTGGACAGGCGATTGATTTCACCGAAGTCACCTCCAAATCGACCGGGATCACCATCACCAACGAAGCCGGCGGCGTGCTGATCGGGGTCGACGCCGACGCGGTTCGCGCCGGCGGCAATACCACCATCAACAATTACGGCCAGATCAGCTCGACGGCGACCGGCAGCGACGTCAATGATGGCATCGACTTCCAGGACGATGGTGACGGCACGGTCCATAACTATGCCGGCGGCTCGATCATCGCGGCGCACCATGGTGTGACGGGTTCGCAAGGCATCACCGTCATCAACGATCTGGGCGGCACGATCATCGGCCAGAGCGGCAGCGCGGTGAACATCGACAACGATGCGTCGGCCGACAACCTGGTCACGGTGGTGAACAAGGGCGTGATGCTGGGTGAGGCCGATCCGAACCAGAGCGACAGCGACGGTGACGCGGTGGACGTCGACGGCCTCCTGAACCTGGACAACTACGGCCAGATCAGCGGCCTCGGCGCGCATGGCACGCATGATGGCGGCGCCAACGTGTCCGAAGGCGTCGCGGCGGGTGGCGGCACCATCCACAATGAAGCGGACGCGACCATCTATGGTTACGGCCGTGCGATCCAGATCGACGACTCGAACAATGCCGGTGCCTTTGCCTCGACCACGATCATCAACGAAGGCCTGATCCAGGGCGACGGCCATGGTCCGGTGGACTTCGATGAGGGGACGGACGCCGGCATCGTGCTTGCCGGCCGCGAGGCGATCGACATTCTCGGTACCTTCGCGGATACCATTACCAACAAGGGTCAGATCATCGGGGGTGTCTTTACCGACGGCGGTGACGATATCTTCAACGCCTACGTTGGTTCGACTGTCAGCGGTCAGATTAACCTCGGTGACGGCAACGACACGGTGCATCTGCTCGGCACCGGCGCCGGCACGTTCGGCGCGGTGGTGAATGCCGAACATCTCGATATCGATGCCGGTACCTGGTCGGTGACCGGCGCCGGCGCCTACGACACCATCGATGTTGCCGCCGGCGCCACGCTGACGAGCGCGATCGCGGTGACGGACAGCATCGCAGTCACGGTGGCCGGCACCTTGAATCCGGCATCGGGTCGCGCGATCGACGCCAAGAACGGTCTTGCCGACGGATCGACCTTCACGGTCAACGTGCTCGCGGGCGGTCAGATCGTGGCGAATGACGACGCGGTTCGCATCAACGCTGATTTCGACAATGGCACGGTCACGCTCGACAACGCCGGTGTGATCAAGGCGACGGGTGGACAGGCGATTGATTTCACCGAAGTCACCTCCAAATCGACCGGGATCACCATCACCAACGAAGCCGGCGGCGTGCTGATCGGGGTCGACGCCGACGCGGTTCGCGCCGGCGGCAATACCACCATCAACAATTACGGCCAGATCAGCTCCACGGCGACCGGCAGCGACGTCAATGACGGCATCGACTTCCAGGACGATGGTGACGGTACCGTCCATAACTATGCCGGCGGCTCGATCATCGCGGCGCACCATGGTGTGACGGGTTCGCAAGGCATCACCGTCATCAACGATCTGGGCGGCACGATCATCGGCCAGAGCGGCAGCGCGGTGAACATCGACAACGATGCGTCGGCCGACAACCTAGTCACGGTCGTGAACAAGGGAGTGATGCTGGGTGAGGCCGATCCGAACCAGAGCGACAGCGACGGTGATGCGGTGGACGTCGACGGCCTGGTGAATCTGGACAACTACGGCCAGATCAGCGGTCTCGGCGCGCATGGCACGCATGATGGCGGCGCCAACGTGTCCGAAGGCGTCGCTGCGGGTGGCGGCACGATCCACAATGAAGCGGGCGCGACCATCTACGGCTATGGCCGTGCGATCCAGATCGACAACTCGAACAATGGCGGTGCTTTTGCATCGACCACGATCATCAACGAAGGCCTGATCCAGGGCGATGGCCATGGTCCGGTGGACTTCGATGAGGGAACGGATGCCGGCATCGTTCTCGCCGGCCGCGAAGCGATCGATATCCTCGGTACCAATGCCGACACGATCACCAATACCGCAACCGGAAAGATCATCGGCGGCATCTTCACCGATGGCGGCGATGATCACCTGAGCAATGCTGGCCTGATTGATGGCCAGATCGACATGGGTGACGGCAGCGACACCGTAACGCTCAGCGGAGACTCGCAGGTCACCGGCAAGATCCTGCTCGGCACCGGCAATGATACGCTGACCGACACCGGTCACACTGCGATCACCGTGGATGCAGGCGTCGGTAACGACAGCATCACCGTAGGCACCGGCAACGACACCCTGATCGGCGGCGACGGCTCCGATACGTTTAACTATGCTCTCGGTGATGGCAACGACTCGATCGTCGAAGGTGCGGGCCAAACCGGCGACGTGGACAAGCTGGTTCTGACGGATATCGACTTCTCCGGAGCCGCGCTGTCGCGGGATGGAAATGATCTCGATATCGTCCTGAGCAACGGCAGCGAGATCGTCGTCAAGGATCAGTTTACCGGCGGCGGCGTGGAAAATATCGTGTTCCACGATGGCACCGTCATCGATCGGGACGGTATCGTCGATGAAACGAACCGTGCGCCGGTCGTGACTTCCTCGACGACTGCAATCACCGACGAGGATACACGCCTGACCGGTCACGTTACTGCAACAGATGCGGATGGCGACCAGCTGACATTTACGCTGGTGCCGGACAATTCGGAACATCATGGCGCGTTCAGCATTGATGCTCAGGGTAACTGGACCTACACGCCGGATCAGAACTACAACGGCTCGGACAGCTTCGTCGTTCAGGTCAGCGATGGCCATACGACGGTCGACACCACGCTCGACCTGACCGTCACTCCTGTCAACGACGCGCCGGTTGCCGTAAACGATGTCGGTACGGTTAATGAGCACGACACCGCAACGTTTGACCTCGTCGCAAACGATACCGATGTCGAAGATGGCCATCCGGTTCTCTCCGGCTTCACCGTGACCGGCGTGGACGGCATCAATCTCAGCAACGACGCGGCTTCTGCGGCTTTCCACATCGTCGATGGCAAACTGCAGTTCGATGGCGGCGATATTTTCGGCGCCCTGAACGACAACGACCACGCCACGATCACCATCAGCTACACCGCAGAAGACAGCGATGGTGCCCAAACGCCGGGCGAGTTCGTACTTACGGTCGATGGCGTCACGGATCTCAATCCGATCAATGGAACCGGCGGACCAGACATCCTGTCTGATACCAAGGGGAACGATCACATTGTGGCCGGGAATGGCAACGACATCATCTCAACCACGTCGGGTTCGGACATTGTCGATGCCGGTGCCGGCAACGACGTCGTGACAGCCAAAACGGGGAATGCGACCGTGAATGGCGGCGACGGCAATGATATGTTGAGCGGAGGCGTCGGCAACACCGTCCTGAATGGCGATGCCGGCAATGACACGATCGTTGGCGGATCCGGAAGCGAAGTCCTGGATGGCGGCAAAGGCAACGACACGATCATCGCAAATGGCGGCAATGACCGTGTCATCGGCGGGCAGGGCAATGACCAGCTCTTTGGTGGTGCTGGCGTTGACACGTTCGTCTTTAAGCCGAGCGATGGCCACGATACGGTATTCGACTTCCAGGCATCGGGATCTTCTCACGACGTGGTCGAAGTTGACGCGCAGAGCTTCGCCGATTTCAAGGCGTTGATGAGCGCCGTTCATGACACGGCCTCCGGTGCTCAGTTGCAGTATGCCGATGGATCGTCGCTCACACTCTCAGGTGTGGACAAGGCGCATCTGACGGTAAACGATTTTCACTTCGCCTGACGCAACGGCGCTTTAAATTTCCAAAGGGAGGCATCCTTGTCGATGCCTCCCTTTTTGTCAGCGAATTTTGTCATTCTGTATTATCGATCTTCCGGGGGAGGTTGAATGCTTGCGCGTCTGCTGAGGTACCTGCGGCAGGTAGTTCATTTTCCGCGTTTCGCGATTTCTGGCCATGTGCCGCGACGGCCGGGAGCGAACGCGGCGATTGCGAGGTCAGCGAGCACATCTGAAAGGTCAGAGATCAAGTCTGCTCTGGCGGCTTGCGGGAATGCGTTCGTTGCATTCGGCGTATTCAGCGCTTTCATCAACATCCTGGCCCTGACGGGCTCGCTGTTCATGCTCGAAGTGTATGATCGCGTCCTGCCAAGCCGGAGCGTGCCGACGCTTATCGGCCTGCTTTGCCTCGTCATCGTCCTTTATCTTTTTCAGGGGTTTGTCGACGCGGTTCGCGGCCGGCTGCTGAGCCGAATTGGCATGCGCCTTGATCTGATGTTGACGGAGCGGGTTTACCGATTGGTTGTCCGGCTTCCGCTTCAGGCGCCTCGCGGCGGCGAAGGCATTCAACCACTGCGCGATCTTGATGCGATCCGCGGCTATCTTTCCGGCCGTGGGCCGACGGCGCTGTTCGATCTGCCGTGGCTGCCGTTCTATCTGGCGATATGTTTTGCCTTTCATGTCTGGATCGGCGTCACTGTGCTGGCCGGAGCCGTGATCCTGTTCGCCCTGACGCTCGTGACCGAAGCCTATTCGCGCGTAAGAGTGAAGGAGGCGACGCAGCTCGGTACCGAGCGGATGCGCCTTGCGGAGCTGAGCCGGCGTAATGCGGAAGCGCTTACGGCAATGGGGATGACGGCTCGCCTGCAGGCGCGCTGGCAGAATGCCAACCGGACGTATGTCGTCAGCCAATTGCGCGCCAGTGATGTCACCGACGGCCTGGGTTCGGCTGGACGCGTGTTCCGGATCATGCTGCAATCGGTGGTGCTTGCCGTCGGTGCATATCTGGTCATCGATCAGCAGGCGACAGCCGGCATCATCATCGCATCCTCCATTCTGTCGGCGCGGGCGCTTGCCCCGGTGGATCTTGCGATTTCACAGTGGAAGAATCTTGTGTCCGCCCGGCAGGCGAAGGCTAGACTGGAAAAGCTGCTCAAAATGATCCCGATGGTGGCGGAGCCGACGCCGCTTCCAGCGCCGTCGCGCGTGATTTCGGTCGAGCATGTCACGGTGACATTGCCACAGTCGCCGCGGGCCGTGGCTCAGGACGTCACATTCATGCTGAAGAGCGGGAGTGGTCTCGGCATCATCGGTTCGAGCGGGTCCGGAAAATCCTCGCTGGCGCGTGCCCTGGTCGGCGTCTGGGCAACCGCAAAGGGAAGCATTCGTCTTGACTCCGCTGCGCTTGATCAATGGTCCACGGATGCTCTCGGCCGGCATATCGGATTCCTGCCTCAAGACATCGAGCTGATCGAAGGTACGGTGGGCGAGAACGTTGCGCGCTTCGATCCAGAGGCGGATCCCCAAAGCATTGTGGAAGCGGCAAAGTCTGCGGGCGTGCACGAACTGATCGTTCGCCTGCCGCAAGGCTATGATACGCCGGTCGGCGAGCAGGGCCGCAATCTGTCCGCGGGCCAGCAGCAGCGGATTGCATTGGCGCGGGCGCTGTATGGCAATCCATTTCTCGTCGTGCTCGACGAGCCGAACTCAAATCTCGATTCCGAAGGCGACGCGGCCTTGACGGAAGCGATCCTGGGCGTCCGGGCGCGCGGGGGAATCGTCATCGTCATCGCTCATCGTCCGAGTGCCTTGGCCGGGGTGGATCACGTGCTGGCGCTCGTGAATGGCCGGCAACAGGCGTTCGGTCCGAAGGACGAGGTTCTTGCGCAGGTTCTCAAGCGGGAGCCTGTGCAGACGCTGGCAAAGGTTGTCGCGGTGACAGGAGGTCCGCGATGAGTTCGACGACGCTCGAGCTGGAGTTCGATCCGAACCTGTCGATCCATCGGCATGTCTTGCTCGGGATCCTGGGTTTCTTGATTGTTGCGATCGGCATGGGCGGATGGGCGGCGACAACCGACATTTCAGGTGCCTTGATTGCGCAGAGCCAGATTATTGTCGATACGGACGTCAAGAAGGTCCAGCACCCCACCGGTGGGGTGATCGGACAGCTGAACGTTCGGGACGGTGATTTCGTTCATGCCGGCGACGTCCTGGTGCGGCTCGATGACACGACGCTGCGAGCCAATCTTGCTATCGTCTCGAATGGGCTGGACGAGTTGACCGCGCGCGCCGCGCGCCTGGAAAGCGAGCGCGACGGGCTGGACGACATCACGGTGCCGTCGGCATTCGCCGGCCGCGAAACCGAGCCCCTTGTCATGAAGGTCATGTACGGAGAGCGCCGCCTGTTCGCCATGCGGCACGCGGCGCGTACCGGTCAGAAGGAGCAGCTTGAGCAGCGTATTGCTCAACTCAAGCAGGAAATTTCTGGTTTGGAGGCGCAGCAGGAATCCAAGGGGCAGGAGATCGAGCTGATTCAGCGCGAGCTTTCCGGCGTGTCCGAGCTCTGGGATAAGAAACTGATTCCGATGAGCCGTCTGACCGCTCTTCAGCGAGAGGCCGCGCGCATTGGGGGCGAACGCGCGCAGCTTATTGCCTCCATCGCGCAGTCGCGCGGCAAGATCGCGGAGATCACGCTTCAGATCGTGCAGATTACCCAGGATCTCGCGAGCGACGTGTCCAAGGAGCTGCGCGAGGTCGAGGCCAAAATCGGAGAATTTTCCGAACGAAAGATCGCGGCGGAAGATCAATTGAAGCGCATCAATGTGCGAGCACCGCAAGATGGCGTCGTGCATCAATTGAGCGTACACACTGTCGGTGGTGTCGTGGGGCCTGCCGAGCAGATGATGCTCATTGTGCCGTCAAACGACACGCTTGGTGCCGAGGCCAAGGTCTTGCCGCAAGACATTGACCGCCTGGCGGTGGGGCAGCAGGCATCCTTGCGGTTTACCGCGTTCAACGCCAGAACGACGCCGCAGATCAACGGCATTGTCAGTCGGGTTTCTGCAGATTCGATCACGGATCAACGTACCGGACAGTCCTACTACACAGTTCGCATCGATATTCCGCCATCCGAACTGGCTCGTCTTGGGGATGTGAGGTTGGTGCCAGGCATGATCGTGGAATCGTTCATCAAGACTGGCGACCGGACGGTGCTTTCGTATCTGACCAAGCCGCTAGCCGACCAGATCATGCGCGCCTTCAGGGAGCGATAATCTCACCTTTAAGGCTCAAGTCTAATAGCTTGTAGAGCGCACACATTATTGTCACCGAGAGCCCGTTCAGCGCATGGACGGAACGTGTCGGCGAATGGTCAAAGTAGAAAATGGCCACCAGCCATCTGTGACGGGAATGCTGTCGCACCGACCTTCATTCTGAAACAGAATTTAGTTCGCACTGCGTGCGCGAGGATCCACTGTACATAATAACTCGTGGTGAATTCCCGAGATTGAATCACATGTGTGTGACTCGTCTTTCGGTTCTTTCATTCCCCATTTCGTGACGGTACTAAGCCCACGCTCGCCGATGGAAGCAGTACGACGAGAGTATGGCGCGATAGAAGCGTCGAACGATGGATATTGATATGAATGACACACATCCCCAATCGCGCATTCGGCTTTGGCTGCTTCGTATATTGGGCGTGATATTTTTTGTCATTGGCGCCGTGCTTACTGTTGGAGGATTTAAGCTCGCAGCATTGGGCGGAAGTTTATATTACGTTATCATTGGTTTGTTTTTGATGGCCGCCGGACTCTTGGCCATCCGGGGTCGCGTGACAGGGCTTTATCTTTATACTATTGCCTTCGTGTTTACACTTGTCTGGTCGCTTTGGGAGGTTGGACTCGACGGCTGGGCGCTCGTTCCTCGCCTCGTCGGGCCCTTCATCCTTCTTGTCCTGGCGGTGCTGGTGATGCCGTCGCGATTGCCGAATGGCAAGCGCACGGGCAGGGCATACAGCGCCGGGCTCGCAGTGTTGTCCGCGCTCGGTCTCGCTATCGCCGTTCCCATGGCCGAACCGTCGGTCGCTCCGTTGCCGATTCCCGCGGCGCAAGCCGGCAATGCCTACTTCGATGAGTCGATAACCCCGGCGGCAAAAGATTGGCCGACCTTTGGCGGCGGCCACGGCGGCCAGCGCTATTCTGAGCTTTCGCAGATCACGCCGGAGAATGTCGGCCAGCTAAAGCAGGCCTGGGTATTTCGCACCGGCGACCTTCCCAAGAACTACGGCGTCGAAATGACGCCGCTCAAGGTCGACGACGTGCTCTATGGTTGCACCTCGCGCCACAAGCTGTTCGCGCTGGACGCTGTGACCGGCAAGCAGAAGTGGGAGTTCGATCCAAAGACGCCGGCGGCCTATGCACCGCCGAACTCGGCCTGCCGCGGCGTTGCCTATTACAAGCAAACGAATGCGCAGGCAAGCACACCCTGTGCCGAGCGCATCGTTGCCGGCACGCTCGATGGCAAGCTGATGGCGGTCGATGCCGCCACCGGGCAGTCCTGCCAGGCGTTCGGCAAGGACGGCTATGTCGATCTGACCGAAGGCCTCGGCCCAACCGTACCGGGCATGGTTTCGGTCACCTCAGCGCTGACCATCGTGCACGGTGTGGTCGTCACCAGTCAGCAGATCATGGACGGCCAGCGCCGGCTCGCCCCGTCAGGCGTCGTCCGCGGCTACGATGCCGTGTCGGGCACGCTGAAGTTTGCCTGGGATATGGGACAGCCCGACATCACGACGCTGCCGCCCGAGGGCAAGACCTACACGCTCGGCACGCCGAACATGTGGTCGATCGCGGTTGGTGATGAGTCGCTCGGCCTGGTCTATCTGCCGATGGCCAATCCGGCCGGCGACTATCTGAGTTCAACCCGTACTCCGGAAGAGCGCAAATACGGCTCTTCGGTCACGGCGCTCGATGTCGAGACCGGCAAGCCGCGATGGGTGCATCAGTTCGTCAAGAACGACGTGTGGGACTACGACACGCCGTCGCAGCCGAGCCTGGTGGATTTCCCGACGCCGAACGGCAACGTGCCTGCGCTGGTTCAGACAACGAAGATGGGCGACATCTTCATTCTCGATCGTCGCAGCGGCGAACTGCTGAGCAAAGTGGCCGACGTCAAGGTGCCGCAGGGCGGCGTCGAACCGGCCGAACGGTCGCCGACCCAGACGCGCTCGCTGTACAACACCACGCAGCAGCCCGACATCACCGAAAGCCAGATGTGGGGCATCTCGCCGATCGACCAGATGCTGTGCCGCATCCAGTTCCGTTCGGCGCATTACGAGGGCATCTTCACGCCACCGACCGTCGATAAGCCGTTCATCGAATATCCCGGCAACAATGGTGGTTCCGACTGGGGCAGCCTGTCGGTCGATGTGCGGCGCGGCGTGATCGTGGCCAACTACAATATGTTCCCGAGCTACACCACGCTGGTGCCGCGCGCGGTCGACGATGCGCTCGGCGTGTTCTACATGGGCGATCCGCGCTACAGGGGCCCCGGTCCGGGCAACAACCGCCCGCAGGCGGACCTGGCCTACGGCATCTCGGCAAATCAGGGTTGGGTGATGCCGACAGGCGTGCTGTGCAAGCAACCGCCCTATGGCGGCATCCGCGCCATCGATCTCGCCAGCGGCAAGACGCTGTGGGATCATCCGCTCGGCAGCGCGCAGCGCAACGGACCTTTTGGCATTCCTTCGATGCTGCCATTGCGAATCGGTACGCCCAATAATGGTGGCCCGGTCACGACGGCAAGCGGCTTGATCTTCATCTCGGCCACGACGGATGATTTGATTCGCGCCATCGATCTCAAGACTGGAAAGACCCTTTGGTCGGATCAGCTTCCTGCGGGTGGCCAGGCTGCGCCCATGACCTATGAGGCTGGAGGCAAGCAGTTTGTCGTCATCATGGCTGGTGGTCATCACAGCATGCTGACTCCCGCCGGCGACTACCTGATCGCGTATGCCCTGCCGGACAAATCTTGAGCTTAATGTAAGGGATGTCTGACTGGGAAAAGGACTGACTTGCGCCATTGAGGACCACTGATGTGCCGATTGAGGAATCGGTGCGGTTTGGTCTTCGATGGCGCGTGCTATGTTGTGACCTCTACCGCATTCGCGCGGCGGCCACCTGCAAAGTACCCGCGATCAGTTGTCACCACGGGTAGCGGCGCACAGGCGGCTTGACGGCGAACCGGCGGATCAGGCCTTGCCACACACGCCGCTGGTCTGATGCAGGTTGGCGACGTCGGCGCGGCCCTGGTTTTCCGTCACCTGGATGAGCGTTATCTGGCCGGGCGTCACTATTCCCAATTGCGGCTCGGCGGACAGATAGGCGGTGCTGCCGGCGCGCAGATCGACGCTGATCTTCTCGCTCCCGTGTCCGAACAGATTGGTGCTCAACGGCATGTTGGAGACGGCGACCTCATGGGAACCCGGTGGCAGATCGCACACCACGAACCCGGCGGGTTGGCTGCCCGCAATCACCCGTCCGTCCACGACATAGTCTGGCTGGACCGCAAGTCCCATCGCGGAAGCACGGTAGATCACCAGACGTGTGGCACCTGGTCTGACGTTGTCTGTCAGAGTCATGCTTCCAGTAGGACCCGATGCGCACCCCGCGAGACACGTGGCCACAACGAAGATTCCCAGATGGCCGCGCATCGTCGCCCCCAATATTCCCAAATGGCGTCATCAACGTCAGGTCGTGCGCGGAGTCAACCTCGACCCGAATTGCTTGTGGAAAGCATGAACTGAAGTGGGGATGCGGCGACAGTGCACTGACGCAATTTTTGCGACGCTGGTCGCACGTCCGCGCGAAATACCTTGTGAAATTCTCTGGTTGCCGGCAATTCATCTGGAGACGGGTTGGATCAATACTGCGTCGCCAGCCACGCGGAGGCGTTTATGTACTGCGTTATTCGGCTCGCGCTGCGATGATGGAAAAACGCGATCCCCGGGAAGCGGCTGACTTAACATTGACCCGATGTCCGAGCACTCCAATGGCCCGACGTACGATGAATAACCCGACTCCGAGTCCATCATGCCGCGTGGAATCAAGTCGCGTGAACGCCTCGAAGATTCTAAGCAATTGCTCATCGGCGATACCAATGCCGGTGTCGCAAATGTCGATGCGCACGTTCTGACGCAGACGGCGGCAGCCAACGAGAATCTGGCCGTTGGGCTGGGTATATTCGATAGCGTTGCTAACCAGATTTCGGAGGATGCCACTGAGAATCAGCGAATTGCTCATGACCGACGCGCTGGTGGGGCACACACGGACGGCAATCCCCTTCTGCGATGCCCTTTCCTCATTTTCGTAGCATGCTTGCTGAAATAGCGGCTGGAGCTTGACGGGCGACAGCTTCGCTTTCTTCGAATGCTCAAAGAGGCGAAGAGCATCCAACAGTTGATCGAGCTGCCCGCTGAGGTTATCGATTGCTATTTGACCCATTTGCAGCAGATCTTGCTCGGATTTGGTCCGGATGCCGATGCCGAGACGGTCGTGAGCGCTTTGGATGATTTGCAATGGCTGCCGTAGATCATGGCCAGCGATGGTGAGGAGGATGGCCTGAAAGTCGGTGGTCCGCTGAATATCTGCCGTGCCTTCCATTCCTAGGGCGGCGCCGGCCCCCATGGCTTCGGTGGCTCCTGTAAGCCGTTCGTTTGTGTCGGTCATGATGTCCTCTCTTCGAGCTAAGGACTTCGCATCTGTGCGCCTTTTCGGTGATTCCCGGACCGTGCCTTGGTTCAGCGTGCTTTCGTCACGGTCAGCGCGAGCAGCCGACCCCGCCAATGCCTTAGCCGCATCAGCGTGCGAAGCTTTCTCAGCTCGAAGCTCGTAGTCCTCGGCAAGCGCTTTGAGCTGCGCCGAAACTATTGGGTCAGTCATGGTTTGAGCATCGCGGAGCAAGGTCCGCGCGGTAGCTAAATATTCCTTGTTCAGCATCTCGCCTCCAGATCCTCGAGCACGACCTCCCAAGGTCTTTGAGCCGGAAGCAACTGTAACTAAGCCGCGACGATATTTCGATTGTACCTGAGGATACTCAGATTACTCAGACGGGATACAATATCTAGACCAAAGCATGACGTTGCGCCTTCGGTGAGCAGAGCGCGAGGGATTGCCTCTTCGCTTTGCCTTTCACCGCGAACTGTCGGCATTCATCGCTTCGCGGGAGTTTTTGTGAGGACATGTGCATGGCGTGTGCACAGGGCGGTGACAAGGAAGGGCGGTCATGTCCGAGGAAGAATCAAAATGCGAAATACTCAGAAAGAGCGAGACTGCGCCTCGCCTTAGACGCCGAACCCGATGGGCGGCCTTTTTGCTGAAAGAAGCATTGCGGCTTACTGAGCGGCGTGCGCCGCAGTTCAAGACGCAGCTACAAAGACCTCAATCGGCAGTGGGTGATCGATCACATAGCTGCCGAAATTTGGATTGTGAGCGTCCGGCTGGACACGTTGGTCTACTCCCTTCGCACGGGCCAACAGCGTATAGCGGCCCGGTTGTGTCGGTGTGATCCAATCGTACTTCCAGCGGCGCCACGCATGCCGGTGTATCGGGTCGAGGAAATCGCCCTGAACCCACGATGCGCCGCCATCGAGGCTGATCCAGATCTCGGTGGCATCGGTGTCCCCCGCCCAAGCGGCGCCGAAAATGGTGTAGGGGCGACCCGGGTCCAGCCTCTCGTACACGCGAGGACGTGCGATCTGCGACTTCAGTTTCATTTCAGCGAGCGGCCGGCGCACAGGCATCCCCTCGGAATCATCCCAATAGCCATAGTCGGACGTTTGCCAATAGCCCTGAAACGGCTCCGTGGCCGCAACGATGTTGGTCAGCCACTTGACCGACGCCATGCCGTAATGCCCTGGCACGATGGCACGCAGCGGATAGCCGTGATCGGCCGTCAGATCCTGCCCGTTCATCTGGTAGGCGATCAGCACGTCGGGCTCCATCGCCCGCGCCCTTGAGATACTGCGGGCATAGGAGATCGGACCTGGCGGCTTTGGCTCTCCGTTCGGCACGCCGCGATCGGCGCCCTCCAAAACAAGCTCGCATACATCATCGGGCAATCCGGCCCTTTCCAGCAGCACGGAAAGGGGAACACCGGTCCATTCGGCATTGCCGACCGCACCGAGTTCCCATTGTGCGCCAGGCACCGGCGGCACCAGGAACACGCGGCTGTTCCCAGCGCATTCCAGTGTGGCGACGGATGTCCGTGAAGGCATGGCGCGGATGTCGCCGTAGCTCAGGCTTAGTTCGTTCCGCACCGCGCCCTTTATCGACAGGCGATACGTAACGGGATCCAGCTCCGGCGTGGGGAAATGACTGCGTATGTAGAAAAGTTCGGACGGCGTGATGAAGTCGCCGAGCTGATCGAACGGCATTTCGAGATTATTCGGATCTTTTTGCCGAATGATCAGTCCAACGGGATGCACAGCCGTGCCGGACCAGTTCTCGCTTTTCATGCACATAGCAGGGTCTCCTACAGGTTTCGCAGGCAATCGCGCCACGAACGTCAGATCAGTGTGAGATTGATGCGTGGCTCAACGTAGGTGCCCTCATTTCACTAATCCAATTCATTGTTTTCATCCTTCTAATCGATTAGATCGATAGACGGTGCCGGCCCTGAGCCCGGTGCACTCGCCTTCCTGCTCATGGTGGGCTTCAGCCTCAGGCTCATCAATTGATGGAGTAACATTCTATGACTCTGGAGCAGTTGCGCATCTTTATCGCGGTGGCCGAAAAGCAGCATGTTACCCAGGCAGCAAGCGAACTAAATCTGACGCAATCAGCAACGAGCGCCGCTATCGCGGCGCTTGAAAGGCGTTACGGGGTCAAGCTGTTTGACCGCGTCGGCCGTGGCATCATGCTGACCCAAACCGGCCGCGACTTCCTGAATGAGGCACGCGAGGTTGTGGCGCGCGCCAAGGCCGCAGCACAGGTCCTGGACGATTTGGCTGGCCTCAAGCGTGGCTCGATCAGCCTGGCAGCCAGCCAGACCGTCGCAAATTACTGGCTGCCGCCACGTATCGAGACATTTCGCAAGGCCCATCCCGGCATCGATCTGCACGTGACGATCGCAAACACTGAGCAAGTCGCCCAGGCCGTCCATGGCGGAAGTGCGGATATCGGTTTCGTTGAAGGCGAGGTTGGCGATCCGTCGCTAGCTGTTCGTAAAATGGAAGGCAATTCGTTGGCTTTGGTGGTCGGAGCGAGCCACCCGTGGATCGGCAAGGCGCGCATCACGCCAAAACTTTTGCTCGAGACATGTTGGATTTTGCGCGAGCGAGGCTCGGGCACCAGATCGATGTTCGAGGCTGCACTCAAGAAATTTGGCATCAAGTTGTCGGACCTTGATATCCGTCTTGAGTTACCATCGAACGAGGCCGTACGCGCTGCTGTCGAAACCGGTGACTGCGCCACTGCGATTTCGAACCTGGTCGTGGTGCAGTCGTTAGCTGCGGGAACGCTTCACCGCGTCAAGATTGATCTGCCTACGCGCTCGTTTTTCGCTCTGCGGCACAAGGATCGCTATGCGAGTCAGGCGGAAAGAGCGTTGTTTGCTTCCTTTCGGATATAACGGCGTTCTCACACAGACGCCGTAGTTGCAAATCGGGTCGGCTATCATTTTGCAGTCAAGCTACTAAACCCATTGATTGCAAAGAATCCACGTGATGCGGCGCTCGCCGGGCGGGTTCGCGAATTGGTCGCCCATGGCGTTCGTGCTTCCGTCAATCGGCCATGGCCATGGCAGCGATCGGCCAGCAGCGCTGGCTTTAATTTCAGCCTTTCGAGCATCCTCGCAGCGATCGGCGTCGTGCAACTCGATAGACTCGATGAAATGAACGGTCGTCGGCGTGATAACCCTGCCCACCTCATGCAATTGCTCGGCACCGAAAATGAACTCGGCTTGCCTCGTGATCCACGAGCCGAACACGTCGACCAGATGTTTGTTATGCGCGTCGGCGGCCAGATCAACCGCAATGCATTTGTTATGGCACTCAACAAGAAGGGCATAGAGGCATCGGTTCACTTCGATCCACCTCTACACGAACAAGAGCTCTTCGCATCGTACGGAAGCGATCTGCCAAACACCGAAACGGCATCACGCGAAGTGGTTACAATTCCGATGTACCCCGATCTCTCCAGCGCAGAAGTTGAGCAGATTGCAGCGGCCATGCTTGAGGTGAAGCGGGACGTTCTCTCGTCCCGATGATCAGGCGATCCGTAGCGCGCCGACGTTTCGGTCCTGTCGAACAGCGTCAATCTTGTGCGGACCTTTCAACCCACCTCTCCCCGCCGGGGAGAGGTCGATTTGCGTAGCAATCGGGGGGCGCTTAACGAGAGGCCGTAACCCCTCTAGCTCCTGGCAACAAGCCACGCCCGGCATCGCCTTGGTTGTGTTACCGCTGCAGCTTTTGTTTGGGCGTTCTGCAACGCGATTGCAATCCGGGCGCTCTTATCATGCGGACATGTCGACATGATAGGGAGCCAAATGATGGATATGACGGATCTCAAGCCGACCTGTCGCGTGGTGGGTGCCGGGGCGCGCTTCACCGGCAAACAGGCGCTGTCCTACACGCCGGGGATCTCGGCCGAATCTGCGGACGCCCGCGGCATCCATATGCAGATCGTTACCATTCCACCGGGCGGCCGCGCCAAGGCGCACCGCCACGAGGCCCACGAGACCGCGATCCATGTGCTGAGCGGCGAATCCGGCATGTGGTATGGCGAGCGGCTGGAGCAGCACTTGATGGTGCGGGCTGGGGATTTCCTCTATATCCCCGCCGACATGCCGCACCTGCCCTACAATCCAAGCACGACCGAGAGTTGCGTCGCCGTCATCGCTCGCACCGACCCGAACGAGCAGGAGAGCGTCGTGCTGATGCCCGAGCTCGACGGAATTCATCCGTGATCGCTCAACTGCGCAGAACTTCGGATCGCAACGCTCTCTCATAGCTGGGCCTAGCGCAAAAGAGCCACCTCCGCCGACCACTCGGAGTGAGCACCGTGTGTGATCGGCGGGACTGGTCCGACCTGCGCAGCCGATCATATGTTGGGGGCGCTCCTTGTTCGTGCCGCGCCGGGATCTCATGGAGTTCAGATCCCGGTCGTTATGCCCAGGCGTTTTGTCGGCGAGCGCGCATTGAGGCGAGTGCTTTCAACGCCAGCCTCGATCAGCCTTGCCGGCTTGATGTCTCGCGACTCCTCCGAATTTATTCACAGCGCTTGTTGCTCCCTCAACCACAGGGATTCATGGCGTCGGCTTTCATCGCGCCACAGTGAATTAGGCTTACTGTGAAGCCTGTCGAAGGGATGATTGGCGCCCGAGAAGTGCAATAGCCGCGAAAGGTCGGCTCTGGACAGATTGTTCATAGTGATCCAATGAACGGAGGTTTTATCAACGGCCATTCGGGGCCTCTTGGCGAAGGACGTGGCGGTGGTCAGCAGCACAGCATCTATGGCGGATACATGGAGGGTGGGTGTCCTGTTTTCCCGCACTGGGTTGACGGCCGTCACCGAGACTGAGCACTTTCTCGGCACGGCACTGGCGATCCAGGAAATCAATCAGGCTGGAGGCATCCTCGGGCGCGAGATCGAAGTCGTCGCCTATGATCCGGGTTCCGATCCTGAAACCTATCGCCGTCTGGCCGACCGGCTGCTGACGGAGGACGGCATTTCCGTGATCTTCGGCTGCAGTTCGTCGGCGCAGCGCAAGGCGGTGCTGCCCGCGATCGAACGTCGCAATGGGTTGCTGTGGTATCCGTCGCTCTATGAAGGCTTCGAATATTCGCCCAACGTGATCTATACCGGGGCGTCGCCGAACCAGAACAGCTTTCCGCTCGCGGAATATCTCGTTCGCAACCATGGGCGCCGGGTGCTGATGGCCGGCTCGGACTACGTCTATCCGCGGGAATCGAACCGCATCATGCGCGATCTCGTCGAGTCCTATGGCGGCAAGATCGTCGACGAAGTCTACGTCCCCATGGCGGCGTCGGAATCGCGGTTGCGCGAAGTCGTGGCGCGGGCCAAGGAGCTGACGCCGGATGTGGTGTTTTCGACTATTGTCGGTCGCTCCACGCAGATGTTCTACCGGCTCTACCGCGAGGCTGGTCTCGATCCGGCATCGATGCCGATCGCCAGCCTGACCATGGCCGAAGGCGAGGTGCGTGAGATCGGCGCGGCGCTGTGCGAAGGGCACATCACGGCGGCGACCCATTTCGGATCACTGCAGGGCTCCAGCAATCGCCGGTTCGCGGCAAACTTCCATCGCGCCTTTGGCGCCGACAGGCCGATCAGCATGTGGAGCGCCGGCGCCTATGCCCAGGTGAATCTGTTCGCGCTGGCGTTGGAGCGGGCCCGGACGCTCGACACCCAGCGGTTGGTCGAGGCGGCGCTCGGTCTTTCCTACGAGGCGCCGGAAGGCACGGTCCAGATCGATCCCGACAACAACCATACCTGGCTGACGCCTCGGATCGGCCGGGTTCGGCGCGACGGCGGCTTCGATGTGGTCTGGGAAGCCAAGGCGGCGGTGAAACCGGATCCCTATCTGGCCTTCTCGCCGCTCGGCGGCCGCTGGATCGGAGACGAGGTATCGGTCGCATGAAGCCGGGCATCCGCCGTCTCATCGAAGAGCTGCGCGGCGCGCGCGTCCTGGTCGTGCATCCGCGCGATGCCGAAGGCGATGCGCTGCTCGATCAGCTGAAGCGCATCGGCTGCAACGTGCGCGGCATATGGCCACCGCCGGTCGAATTACCCAACGACATCGATACGGTGTTTCATCTGGTGGAAACCGCGGAGACGCCGGCTTTCGTCGCTTCCGCGTCCGCCGACGGGCCGACCTTCGTCGCCATCGTCGACTACGAGAATCCGACGGTGCTGCGGCGGCTGCTCGACAGCAACGCTCACGGCGTCATCAACAAGCCGATCCGCTCGTTCGGCATCCTCTCCTCGCTCGTGCTTGCCCGCTCGCTGCACGGCTATACGCGGCGCCTGGAGGGCAAAGTACAGAAACTCGAAGAGACGTTGAAAGCGCGCCGCGATGTCGACAAGGCAGTGAAGATCCTGGTGACACTGAAGAAGATCGGCGACGCGGAGGCCTATGAATTGATCCGCGCGCAGGCGACACAGAAGAGATTGTCGATGGCCCAGATCGCAACCACCATCATCGGCGCGCAGGATGTGATGGCTGGCTTGGGTCTGATCGGTGAACTCTGAGACACCTGGCCATCTGCACAAGACGTAATCATTGCTGCTAATAATTCGATCCTGCCGCATGATTGACAACACGATAGCGGTACGGCTGTAGTTCGCCCGCTGGCGATGTTCGACCCCGGTTGAGATCGTCACGGCGGCCGGTCGGCTGCTTTCAACATGTGGCTATGTAGCCCTCGATGGGTGCCTGACGGCGCTATCGGGGGTTTTTGTTTTGCACGTCCCAGGGAGTTTTGGGCGATGACCTCGCACGTCTCTACTTCACCGGCGGTCCGATTGATCAAAGTGGCCTGTATTCAGATGCAACCGGTGTTCGGCAACGTCGCCGCCAATGTCGCGCATAGCCTGGAGCTGATCGAAAAGGCGGCATCGCAAGGCGCCGACCTCGTCGTGCTGCCGGAGCTGGCCAATACCGGTTACATGTTCGCCTCGCGGCAGGAAGCGTTCGATCTTGCCGAGCCGGTTCCGGGCGGACCGTCGGTTGAAGCCTGGGCGGCGTGCGCGGCGCGGCGCGGCATCCATATCGTCGCGGGGATCACCGAACGCTCGGGACCCGATCTCTACAACAGCGCCGTGGTGATCGGTCCCGAAGGTTACATCGGCACGTTCCGGAAAGTGCATCTCTGGAACGAAGAAAACCTGTTCTTCGAGCCTGGCAATCTCGGCTTCCCGGTGTTCCATACGCCGATCGGCCGCATCGGCGTCGCAATTTGCTACGATGGCTGGTTTCCGGAGACCTTTAGGCTCTGTGCCCTGCAGGGAGCCGATATTGTCTGCGTGCCGACCAACTGGGTGCCGATTCCAGGTCAGGCCGAAGGCCGTGAGGCGATGGCGAATGTCCTCGTCAAGGCTGCGGCCCACAGCAATTCGATCTTCATCGCCTGCGCCGACCGCGTTGGCGTCGAGCGAGGGCAACCCTTCGAGGGCCAGAGCCTGATCGTCAGTTACACCGGTTGGCCTGTCGCCGGGCCGGCCAGCCGCGACGCAGAAGAGATCCTCATCGCCGAGGTTGATCTCGGTGAGGCCCGGCGCAAGCGCAATTGGAATGCCTTCAACCAAGTCATGCGCGACCGCCGCACCGACGTCTACGACGAGATGCTCGGCTCCGGCGCCGAGCGTAGCTGGTACTGACCCACTGACCTCGTATCCAGGAAGTGCTTTCACCAACCTCAGGAGTATCAAACCATGACATTCACTCGTTCGCTCTCGACGCTGCTTGCCGCCGCGGCCGGTGCGGCCATCCTTGCCGCGCCCGCGCTGGCTGCGGATCCCATCAAGATTGGCGTGCCGGTCGGCCTGTCCGGGGCCAACAGTGTCGTCGCGCCCTCTGTGGTGCAGTCGGCCCAGCTCGCCGTCGATGAGATCAACGCCAAGGGTGGCGTGCTCGGCCGTCAACTGGCGCTGGAAGTCGCCGATGATGCATCCGGCGCCGCCGGTGCGCAGAAAGCATTCGATAGCCTGGTCTTCCAGAAGAAGGTCGACGTGCTGATCTCGATGGAGACGAGCGCGGCCCGCAATGCGGGGTTGCCCATCGTGTCGCGCGGCAAGGTGCCCTTCATCTACACCTCCTTTTATGAGGGCAAAGCCTGCAGTCCCTACATGTTTGTCAACGCCTGGGTACCGGAACAGCAGGTGCCGCCGGTAGTCGATTATTTCGCCAATGAGAAGGGCGCCAAGAAGTTCTTCCTGATCGGCTCGGACTACACGTTTGGCCGCGGCATGCTGGCTTTCACCAAGGCCTATATCGAAAAGACCGGCGGCAAGGTCGTCGGCGAAGAATATCTGCCGATGGACGGCAGCGACTGGACGCCGATCATCTCGAAGCTGAAGAGCGCGGCGCCCGACGCCCTGATCACCTCGACAGCCGGCGGGGCGCCGAACGTCACGCTGACCAAGCAGCTCCGCGCCGCCGGCGTCGCGTTGCCCTACGGCAACCTCGCGGTCGACGAGGGCACCGCCAAGAGCATGGGCACCGACGCTGAAGGCATTTATCTCTCGGCCTCCTATGTCACCGGGATCGACAGCGCGGCCAACAAAACGTTCCTGGCCGCCATACAGAAGAAATTCGGTGCCGAGGCGAAGACTCCGAACGACCTTTCGGTGCCGGAATATGAAGCCGTCTATGCCTACAAGGCCGCCGCGGAAAAGGCCGGCAGCACCGAGCAAGCCAAGGTTCTGAAGGCGCTCGGCGAGGTCTCGGTAGAAGGTCCGCGCGGCAAGATCGACATGTCGAAACAGCATCACGCGCCGCTGACGATGTATCTCGGGCAGGTGCAGGCCGACGGTTCGGTCAAGGTCATCAAGAGCTTCCCCAATGTCGATCCGGGCGCGCAGTGCCCGAACCTGAAGTCCTGACGTTAACGGCCGGCGGCGGAAGCAGGTGACTGCCTTCTTCTGCCGCGGCTCAATCTGGTTCGCCTTATGATCACGCTCGTTTTCGATATCATCACCACCGCCGCGATCCTCTTCATCGTCTCCGCCGGTCTGTTGATCGTGTTCGGAGTGATGAAGATCATCAACTTCGCCCACGCGTCCTTCATCACGGTCGGGGCCTATGCAGCGTTGGTGGCCTCCCGCCTCGGGCTGCCGCCGGTGCTGGCTCCCGCTCTGGCCTTTCTTGCCGGCGGCCTGATCGGCGTCGCCGCCGAGCGTATCGTGGTGCGGCGGCTCTACGGCCGACCGCTGGATGCGATCCTGGCGACGTGGGGACTGAGCATCGTGATCGGCCAATTGGTGACGCTTGCCTTCGGGCGCGAGGTGCAGTTCGTGCCGGCTCCGGTCTCGGGCACCGTCATGATCCTGGGTGAAGACTATTCGAGCTATCGGCTGCTGATGGTGCTGGCGGCGATGGTGATTGCCGCACTGTTCACCGGGCTCCTCAACGGCACGCGGCTCGGCCTTTCCACCCGCGCCGTGATCATGAACGAGACCTTGGCGCAAGGGCTGGGCATCGACAGCACGCGAGTCCGCATGATCACCTTCGGCATCGGTTGCGGCCTCGCGGCGGTCGCCGGCGGCCTGATCACGCCGCTCGCCAGCGTCGATCCCAACATGGGTCTATCCTGGCTGATCGGCGCCTTCATGCTGGTGATGATTTCAGGCGGCTCGTTGCTGACGCTGGGCCTGTCTTGCTTCGTGCTCGGCGGCTTGCAGGTGCTGGCTTCCACTTTCATCAGCCCGATCCTGGGCGGACTGACCATCGCGGTGCTTGCGGCCGTGGCGCTTCGTCTCCGGCCGGAGGGATTTGCCCGTGCCTGATCGTGATTCTGCGCTGAGGTCGATGACGTTGATATCTTTGCCGGGCGTGCCGCGTGGCCTTGTCCGCGTTGGGCTTCCCGCTCTTCTGGCGGTGGCGCTGGTCATTGCCGGGCCCTCGTTCCTCGATACCTACACGTTGAACATCCTGGTTCGCGCCTTGTTCGTCGCGATCGTTGCGATCACCGTCGATGTGTTGTGGGGGTTCAGCGGCACGCTGACATTCGGGCAATCCGCCTTCTTCGGCATCGGCGCCTACGCGCTGGCGATTGTCTTCACTCAATTCGGCTTTGGCCCGTGGCAAGCATTGCTGGCACTCGCGGCTGCGGTGGGATTGGCCGCTGCGGTGGCGGGCTTTGTGGGTTGGCTGTCGTTCTACCCGGGTTCTACCCCGCTCTATGCTTCCGTGATCTCGCTGGTGCTGCCCATCGTCGTGGTCCAGATTCTTTATTCTGGCGGTTCGTTCACCGGCTCTTCCAGCGGGCTCGTCGGCTTCGAAAGTTTCGATCTGTCGCTCGAGGGCTGGTTCCGGCTGGCCGGAGTCGCCGTCATTGCCGCCCTGGTCGTGGCCTCGGTCGCGCTCTCCAGCGACGCCGGACGCGTGCTCAGTGCGATGCGCGACAATGACGAACGCTGCGCGTATCTCGGGATCGATACGTCGCTGGTGCGCATCGGTCTGATGGTCATCGCGGGCGTGGTCGCCGCCCTGGCCGGTTTCGGCTATGTCGGCTTCAGCGGCGTCGCCGCGCCGGAAAATGCCGGCTTCGTGTTCGGTACGCAGCTCGTGGTCATGGTGGCGCTCGGCGGGCGCGGATCCCTGGTCGGGGCGGTGGTGGGCGCCTTGGTGATCGAGGTCGCCAGCGCTTATCTCTCGAGCAGCCTGCCTTTCGTATGGGAGTTGATCGTCGGCGTCGCTTTCGTCGTGGTCATCGTCCTGCTGCCCGGCGGTCTGTTCGGCAGTTTGCGCGACGCCGCCACTGCGTTGCGTGGACGCTTTGCCGCTACACCGGCGCGAGCTTCTTCGCCAATCACGCTGACGACGCTGGAGCGGGCCGCCGTTGCGCCCGACAGCAACGCCATCGTGATCGAGGCCGACAGCGTCTCCAAACATTTCGGCAGCCTGTCGGTGCTCGCGGGCGTCTCGTTTACGGCGCGGCAGGGTGAACTGGTCAGCATTGTCGGGCCGAACGGTGCCGGCAAGACCACCTTGATCCGCTGTCTCGCCGACGGCCGCGAGCGGTCAGGAGGAACGGTGCGCCTCGCCGGGCACACCATCGCGCGTCTGGCGCCCGACCGCATCGTGGGCCTCGGTCTGGGGCGCAAGTTCCAGGCGGCGTCGGTGTTTGAAACGTTAAGTGTAGCGGATTGCCTGCGCATAGCGCGCGCCAAGAGCGAGCCGCCGTCATTCGTCCGCACCTCGCCGATTCTAGCGCTGCCGGCCGCGGCACGCGCCGTGGTGGAGAGCTCAGGTCTGGCCGAGCGGCTCGGCGAGGAAGCACGCTTCCTCAGCCACGGTCTGAAACAGGCGCTCGAACTCGCGATGGTGCTGGCGCTCGAGCCGCGTGTGCTGTTGCTGGACGAGCCGACGGCGGGATTGACCCGCGCCGAGCGCCAACGCTTTGCCGGGATCCTCACCGACCTGGTGGCGCGCGAACGGCTATGCGTGCTGATTATCGAGCATGATCTGGATTTTGTCCGCCAGATATCATCCCGCATCATCGTGTTGCATCAGGGACGCGTCGCGTTAGACGGCCCGGTCGCCGACGTGGTCGACGATCCTCTGATCCGCGAGATCTACACCGGCAACAATCGTCCGCAGGGAGCCGAGTGACGCCATGACCGCCGCTCTCGAACTCGTCAACCTGACGAGTGGCTATGGAAGCTCGACCGTCGTGCACGGCGTTTCGATGCAGATCGCTCCCGGCGAGATCTTCGCCCTGGTCGGAAAAAACGGCATGGGCAAGTCGTCGCTGTTGAAGACGATCCTTTCGTTTCTGCCGGCATGGGACGGCGCGGTCCGCCTCGACGGACGCGATGTGACGCGGCTTGCGCCGTTTCGCAAGCGCGCACTTGGCTTGGCCTATGCTCCGCAGGAAAAGGCGCTGTTCCAGGATCTGAGCGTCCGCGACAACCTCCGGCTCGGGCTCAGTGACGATCGCGGCTTCGAGGCAAGCCTCGCCGACGTCAGCGGCTGGTTTCCCGTACTCACCGCGCGACTGTCGCAGCGCGCCGGTACCTTATCGGGAGGCGAACAGAAAATGCTGATCGTGGCGCGCGGACTAATTGCCAAACCGCGTCTGCTGCTGCTCGACGAAGTGACGGAAGGGCTGCAGCCGTCGGTGGTGGACCGGCTCGCCGAAGTGTTGGCCGCGACGCGGCGCGATCGCGGCACCGCGATGCTGGTGGTCGAGCAGCATCTGCCCTTCGTCCTCGGACTTGCCGACCGCTTTGCTGTGTTCAAGCGCGGCGAGGTGGTGGATAGCGGGCCGGTCGATGCCGGCTCCGCGGAACGGATTGACGAACATATGCGCCTGTGAAGCGTGCCGGGCGCAGGTAACCGCCGATATCCTGGGGGCTATCCAGCCGTGGTTCACGAGAGCCGTCTAGATTCCCTCCACGATGCGCAGGTCGCGCTCGGCCCCATCCGCTAGCACCGCCAAGGCTTTCTGGTAGGCCGGACTGTCATGGGCCGCGAGGGCTTGATCCAAATTATCGAATTCGAGCACGACCGTGCGCTGCTCAAGCCCCGCCTCGTACACCTGCGCCGGAAGCCCGCGTGCGAGGATGCGGCCGCCGGCGGCTGTGATCGCTGGGCCGCTGAGCTTGGTGTAGCCAGCCAATGCATCCGGATTGCTGACCGAGCGATAAGTCACGATCCAGTAGGCTTTGGTCATCGTCCTCAAATCCTCAATTGCCCCTGGGCAAAGCCCGCGTGATCTTCGTCGCCGGGATGGCACAGGTGGTTTCGGGATTTCCCAACAGGATCTACGGAGGCCCAACGGATCTCTCGTAGCGCTATGCTCGCCTGCGACGTTGCATGCATGCAATCTGTCGGTCGGGATGATCTTCCCATACCTTGGTATGTGCAGGTTTTGAACGTCGGCCGACAGCAAGGTCGGGCTTGTGAATGATCTTGAGAGCAGCAGCGTCCGCAAGTGGAGAGTCAACCTAAGAGGCCGCCGTTGTAGGGGAGGCCTCGACAGCGAGAACAGCTCAAAAGCGCTTCTCGGAAAGAATACGCGCTGCGTGTTGAAGTCTGTCAACAGAGCGCTCGGTGTCGGTAAGAGCGCAACAGCTGACCAGGGTATCGATGATAGCGAGCTGAGCTACGCGGCTGCTCATGGCCTCGGGCCGATATCGGGTCTCATTGGCGACGGTATAGAGCAGAACGTCGCAATAGGCGGCGAGAGGCGACTTGCCGAGCCGCGTGATGCCAATGGTCCGGGCACCGGCTTCCCGCGCCAGCCGGGTCGCGAGCACCGTTTCGACCGTGCTGCCCGAGTGAGACACCGTGACGGTGGTGACTGTCGGGTCGGTCATACCGGCGCTGACGGCCTGGACATGGGAATCGACGACGGTGCTGGCTGCGAGCCCCAGCTGAAGCAAGCGATAGGAAAGGTCCTGCGCAATCGGCGCCGAACTTCCGATGCCGTAGATTTCAATCCTCTGCGCCTGCCTCAATAAGCTTGCCGCCTGCGCCAGCGATTCCATTGACAGAAGGCGGCGTGTCTCGTGGAGTGAAGCTGCGTGGGCGGCAAAGATGTGATCGGTGACGGTCGCCGGATCGTCGCCCCGATGCAGATCCTCCTGAATCAGACGAACCGGCTCGATCAGATCCCGGGCCAGGAGAATCTTCAGCTCCTGAAATCCACGAACGCCCACCCGGCCGCAAAAGGAAACGATCGTGCCTTCGCTGAGACCGCATGTCTCGGCAACCTCGGTGATCGACATGTGAATGAAAGATTCAGGCTTCCCGATAATCAGCTCGGCGATTTGCTTGGCTTTCGGAGGAAGGTCGGACTGCAATTCACGAATGCGGGATAGGATAGCGTTCACAGACTGTCCTGAATCGATGTTCAAGTGTTTCGCCTCGCGCGCTCCCGACAACGGGGATTCGCCTCGTCATCGCCCTTAACACGCAATACGGTGACAATTGCGATATCTATGTTACCGCCGCAATATCAAGGTTATAACCGTAACATCAAGTGCGCCGCCAGTTGCGATGTCAACGGCGGATTGCCGGACACGCACAGCGCGCGGCAGCCGCGCCTATCGTGATTATCCCTGTTCGTACTCGCTTTCCTGCGGCGCCCGAACCGATGCCGCGCTGGTCGCCATAGTGAGAAAAGCTCAAATTCAGAGCCGCTCGGATTGAACAGCGGCTCGCGGCGTCGTGGCTCCATCCCCTTTCTGCTCTCCGAAAAAACGTTGCCAGCTATTCGGTCCGGACGAGATTACCACAAAACTGAGAAAAACTCATTTAAAAGTATTTCTGAAATGAAATATTCACACCGGCGTCAAGTCGCCTTGCTACCTCACGGCCGATTGATCCCGCGCCGTGTGCTGCTTCGCGCCCTGTGATGGGTCACTTCTTCTCACGATAAGGTCGACATAGAATGACAACACGTCGTAATTTTCTAATGGGCAGCGCCGCCGCGGCGGCTACCTTCCCCAGCATCAGCAAGGCGCTGGCCATTCCGGCGCTGCGCCGGACCGGAACCATCAAGGACGTCAAGCACATCGTGTTCTTGATGCAGGAGAACCGTGGGACCGACCACTACTACGGTACCATGCGCGGCGTGCGCGGCTTCGGCGACCGTTTCCCGATTCCGCTCGAAAGCGGCAAGCCGGTCTGGTTCCAGTCCGACACAACCCGTGAGATTCCGCCCTACCACCGCGATCCCGCGACCACCAGCGCGCTGGTCGGTTTCGGCACGCCGCACTCATTCTCCGACATGCAGGGTGCGTGGAACCAGGGCAAAACGGGTTTCTGGCCCGCATGGAAGAGCCAGTACTCGATGGGCTACTACAAGCCCGAGGACATCCCGTTCCAGTCCGCGCTGGCCAGCGCCTTCACGCTGTGCGACGGCCACCATTGCTCCATCACCACCGGCACCGACCCCAACCGCATCACCTTCTGGTCGGGCTCCAACGCCAATCCCGCGCTGCGCAAGCAGGGCATCAACCCCACCTCGACCGACTCCGAGCCCAACAACCTGCGCTGCTGGCCGAGCCCCAGCAAATGGGTGGCCGGTCAGCCCCAGCCGCAGCCGACCTACAAGTACGTCGGTAGCGACTTCAACTGGGATACCCTGCCTGACCTGCTGACCAAAGCCGGCGTCAGCTGGCACATCTACCAGGACATGAACGACAACTGGACCGGCGCGATGAACGGCTGCCTGGCATTCGCCAGCTTCCGCCACGCACAGCCCGGAGATCCGAACTATGTGCATGGCCTCACCGGCGGACCGGACTATCTGGAGAAGTTGAAGGCCGACGTCATGAGCGGCAACCTGCCACAAGTGTCGTGGATTTTGCCGACGCAGGCCTCGTCCGAACATCCCGGCGGCGGCAGCCCGACCCATGGCGGCGACTTCACCAACCAGATCCTGGAAGCGCTGACCTCCAACGAAGAGGTCTGGAGCCAGACCATCTTCATCATGACCTTCGACGAGAATGACGGCTTCTTCGATCACATGCCGGCACCGGCAGTGCCGTCCTATGACATCAACGGCAAGCTGATGGGCAAGGCGACGATGCCGCTCGCGGGTGAGTATTTCTCCAACACCGTCGGCAATGTCCTGAACGCCCTGGACACGATCAGCGGCAACGTCCGTCCCTTTGGTTGCAGCGCGCGCGTACCGATGATCGCGATTTCGCCGTGGAGCAGGGGCGGCTGGATCGACTCGCAGACATTCAATCACACGTCAGCGGGTATGTTCCTCGAGAAGCGTTTCGGCATCCATGTCGACGCGATCAGTCCTTGGAATCGCGCCATTGCGGGCGACCTCACCTCGGTCTTCGACTTCGAGCATCCCAACGATCCCAGGCTTCCGGAACTGCCCGACACGAGCCAATGGGCTGCATCGGACGCGCACCAGCGCACACTGCCGGCACCGGTTGCGCCGGCTACTCCGCAGCCGCTATTCCAGGAAAAAGGCGTTCGCTACTCGCGCGCGCTGCCCTACCTTCTGCACACCAGCGCGCAAGTCGACGCCAACAAGGGTTCGGTCAGGCTCCTGTTCGTCAACACCGGCTTCGCCGGCGCCGTGTTCCACGTCTACGACAAGCTGCACCTGGATTTGATTCCGCGGCGCTACACGGTCGAGGCTGGCCATATGCTGGACGACGAATGGACGGTCGGCGACGACGGCGCTTATGATCTGTGGGTGCTCGGCCCCAACGGCTTCCACCGTCACTTCAAGGGCGACCTCAGCACGGTGCGGGCGAAAAATGCGCCCAACCCCGAGATCTTCGTTGGCTACAATGTCTTCGAGGGCGGTCTGTTCTTGCAGCTGCGCAACGAAGGCAACGGCCATCTGAACTTCGACATTAAGTCGAACAAGATCTATGGGCCGCAGCTCGCTATTGGTGCTGCGGTGTCGGCCGCAACCGTGCCTCAGGCTCCGGGATTCGGTCCGCTTCCCGGCGTCAATCCGGTGGGCTCCGCCCCAGTGCCCGGTATGCCGGGGCGTCCCGTCTTCGGCCAACCCGGTTTCGGCTTCCCGCCGTCGGCCTTCTTCCCCGGAGCCATCTTCGGCCACGGTCCGACCACGTCGTGGGATGTCAAAGTGCCCGCTTCTGGTCGCCCCGCCGAGGTGTACTTCAACCTGCGCACGTCCGCGCAATGGTATGACTTCGTCATCACCAGCGACTCGGACAGCAGCTTCTACCGGCGCGTCGCCGGCCATGTGGAGACCGGCCGCGATTCGGTAACCGATCCTGGCATGGCCATGACGGACCAGTTTTGACGAGGTGCACAATCACCTCCGCGATTTGGAAAGGCGCCTTCGGGCGCCTTTTCATTTCATGCCGAACTCGTCCCGAACTTCAAACGCCAGCACGGGCGGGAGGATCGCGCGATCGCGGTCCTCGCCGCCAGCTCCTTCGGCGAGCCTAGGCCGCCTTAGTCTAGGCAGCCTTAGCCTAAGCAGCCTTGGCATAGGAGTAGCCGGTCCGCTGCAACTCGGCGATGAAAGCCATGACGCTCGGGACCAGCACGGCCCCTGGCACAAGGCTGTTGGTCAGATCGGCGGCAATCTCATCCGCAGACACCTCCGAGTGTTCCGCACTCTTGTGGAGGTCGCGCGAGATCGCGTGGATGGAGTCATGGCATGCGACGAACACCATGCCACGCCGTTGCAGCGTAACGATGTTGCTGTTGTTCGGCCCGTAGAAGCCGTCCAGGTTCTGAAGGTCGTCGCTGGGGGATACGCCTGGCCGCTCGGTGATGAGCGTGTTCGTGGCGAGCTTGCTACCGGTCTTTGCCGCGAACTTGCACTTGTCCCATGCCGCCTGAGCCGCCCGGCCAAGCCGTTCAAAGGGAAGTGAGAATGGGCTTCATAAGGACTATTTGCTTCATAAGGACTATCATCTTCGTGTTGATTGCAACGACAGGGTTATCAGGAGAGCATGCAATGTCCGCTGACGGATTGATCACGCTGCGCAGCAGCTTTGGCCCAAAAGAGACGATGGAGCGCTTGGAGGCGGAGGTCCGTGACAGGGGGATGACGATATTTAGCCATATCGACCACTCCGCCGGCGCCGCCGCCGTCGGCCTGCCACTGCGTCCGACGGATCTGCTGATCTTCGGGGGAGCTAAGGGCGGCACGCCGCTGATGCAATCGGTGCAAACGATCGGTATCGACCTGCCGTTGAAAGCGCTGGTCTGGCAGGATGAAGCCGGCAACACTTTCCTTTCTTATAATGATCCGGCCTACCTCACACATCGGCATGGTGTCGGCGAAGCCGCCAAGCCTGTCGTCGAAGCGATGTCGAAAGTGTTGAAGGAGATGGCAGCCAAATCGACAACGGCTCCCTGAGATCGGCAGCAGCTCGCGGCAAGGCGCGCCCGGTGTTGGAATCTCTGCGCCAATTTCGGCTCGCCGCGATCTAAGTCGCGGCGACGTATCTCATCGCCTCGGCGGCGCAACATGGCGACGATCGAATTCCGTCGCCTCACTTAATTATCCCCTCGGCTTTCTTTGCATGACTGTGCAGTAGAACACGGCACGCATGCGCATCGCTTGCTAAGACACGCATCAGGTGTATTTAGTTCGCAAAAACGCACAACGATTTGAGTGCGATTTGAGTTCATCGGGTTTTGGCCTCCGCTATCATTCGCTCGCATCATTGTTTCGGCGACGAAGATATCGGAGCTCAATATGTCGCAAGTCGATTTCGAGGAAGTCTTAAGTCGCACCGGCATGCAGCTCCTAGGCGGAAATATGACCGAGGTTCCATGGTCAACCGCTGGAGAGACAGCGGTCGTTGGTAATGTCGCGTGGGCAGGACGCGATATGGGCATTTTCGTACTCGATTGGGCGGATTCGAAAACCGTCGAGCTGGAGGCGTTGGCAAATACCGACGTCATCGTATGTAGCGCTGTACTTAATCAAGACAAAGCCCGGACGGGCTTCGCCGTCGGCGATAGCCGTGTTGATGCCATCGGTGCGGATATGACGATGGTCTTTGTGCCGCAACACGAGCGCTTCCAATTTGCAACGAGTGTTTCGCGAGGTCTCAAGGCCGTAACTCTCGTCGTCGACGTGATGTCTATGATGAACTCTCGTGGCCTCCCTGCTGCGATGTTGCCGGACTCGCTTCTGCGCACCATCCAAGGGCGGCAGATCGCGATGGATACGCTCGCCCCCGGCCATTTTGGCGCAATCGCAAGGGACGTTGCCGCCCGACGGGCCATGTTTCCGTCTCTCGCTACACTTTATTATGAGGGCAAAGCGTTCGAGTTGGTTTCTGCCCTGTTGAACGAGGTCTCCCGGCGCGATGCTTTGCGCGCCGGCGAAGGTGCCTTCGATCCGGACATTCTTGACCGGCTGGGCGTGGTGAAGCAGATGATCGACCGGGCACCGCATCGCGTTTTGGATGTCGATGATCTCTCGCGCGTCGCCGCCATGAACAGGACCAAGCTTCGATCGGCTTTCAAGCAGATATACGGCACGACGCTGTCGGGATATCGCACGGCAATCATGCTGCAACGGGCCGACTGCGCCCTGAAAGAATTGGGAGCAAGCGTCAAGCAGGCGGCCCGCTATGCGGGCTATGCTACGACTTCCAGCTTCATCATCGCCTATAAGCGGCAATACGGAATCTGCCCGGGCGTCGTCCTGCGCGATTGAATACAGGTCGCAAAAGACTGCGGCGCTAACGATCCATCCTGCGATCTCCGATATCGTCTGCTGTATCCTCTCGGCTGCGTATCCCAACCGAGAGTCAGAAAATAATGGCGCAGAACGCTACCGGGTTCGACCAAGCGATGCATGATCTGGAGGCCCAAATGCAGGGCCAAGTCACCGTACGGGGAAACGAAGGCTACGACAGCGCCCGTAAGGTATGGAACGGCGCGCTGGATCACCATCCGGTCGCGATTGCCTTTTGCAAACACACGGAAGACGTTCAGGCTGCCGTGCGAGCGGCGCGTGCCCACAACGTCCCGGTATCGGTTCGCAGCCGTGGACACGACGCCGCCGGGCGTTCGGTCCGGCCAGACGCGCTCGTCATCGACCTTGCTCTGATGGAATACGTCGAAATCGATGGCCACGTCGCGACCGTTGCCGGCGGCGCCAGCGCCGCCAAAGTTATCGCCGCCGCCACAGCAAGCAACCTTATTGCCGTGACGGGCTGGCATGGCTTGCCGGGAATAACTGGGTCGGTGACGGTCGGTGGTTATGGCCCTCTGATCGCGCGCCACGGTCTGGCGTTGGATAGCCTGATTGGCGCCGAGCTTGTCCTTGCCGATGGGCAACGCCTCACCGTCGACCAGGACAACAATCCGGATCTACTTTGGGCTCTCAAGGGCGGCGGCGGCAATTTCGGCGTGGTCACGTCGATGAAAGTCCGCTTGCACCCCGCCCGCCAGGTTCTGGGCGGTATGATCCTGTTTCCATGGGAAGAAGCAGAGGCCGTGTTGGGCCGATATGCCAAGGCAATAGCCGTTGCCAGCAATAATCTCTCCGTCGTTGTCGGAATCATTTCTCTGCCGGACGGCAGCCCGGCTCTCTTCCTGGCGCCGGCGTGGACCGGCGAGCTATCCGACGGCGAATTAGCGATGGAGGTCCTGAAGCGCTGCGGTAGTCCCATGCACGTGCAGATCGCTTCAATGAGTTATCAGGACTTGATTCAGAGCTTTGATGAGCGTGTGGCCAATGACCGGCACCATGCACTCGAGACCCGCTGGATACCGGCGCTTAGTCCAGAAGTGATTGCTGCCTTGATTGCAGGCGGCGCCAGTCGAACCTCGCTATTCTCGACGATCATCCTCCAGCATTTCCGCGGCCTGCCCGCGCAATTGCCGCCGCACAGCACTGCCTTCGGGCTGCGACGTGAACATCTCATGGTTGAGATCATCGCGTCCTGGGATCCGACTGCTGGCGATAACGGCTCCGTCCACAAAGGCTGGGCCCGTGAGCTTTGTCAGGCATTGGCACCATTGTCGTTGCCCGGAGGCTATCCCAACCTTCTGGGACCGCATGCTCAGGATCAGATCGCTCACGCCTATGGGGATAACATCACGCGACTTCAGGCGGTGAAGCGTCGTTTCGACCCGGATGGCTTCTTCTCGGCGACGCCGCTCCCCTTTGATCGAGCCGAAGGCGGATCTAAGACCTCCTGAGCCTCGAAAGGGGGAGCGCCGATGAGGATCGCGCCGCAAGCAGCCCGATGTCACCAGCGGACTTGATCCTGGCTCCGGTTACGGAGGAAAGCCGGTTATTCTTGACGCCTCAAGCGAGACCGCGATTTGTGACCGACTCCGACCAAGGTATCGAAGTTGAGGAGCTTCACCTCGCAGGTTGTCCGCGCTAGGTTGACGGGCGCTGCTGAAACCGTCCGTCAACCCGCTGCTGCGAGGCATAGCATGGATCTTGGTGTCGACCGTCCGAAGGCTGCCGTGGTGGCGATCGATCTGCATCGCGGCCACCTCGACATGACAGTGGCGACCATGCCGACCACGCCCGATGTCGCAACCCGCATCATTGCCGCCAATAAGCGGCTATTCGACTGGTGCCGTAGCGTCGATATACCAGTGATCCACCAGCTGACCTGCTACCGCGACGCGGAGGAAATTCGCGCCAATCCCTTTTGGCGAACCCGCGCCGAAGACCCCAAGGCGACCCGCAAGAACGTGATGCGGCATAACATCATCGGTGGTCCCGGCTGCACCGTGATGCCGCAATTGCTCGATCCGCGTGACTTCATTGTCGGCACCAAGAAGCGGTACGATTGCTTTTTAGGCACCGACCTCGATTTCCTGTTGCGGTCGCATGGCATCAATACGCTGCTGGTTACCGGCGTAAATACCAATTCGTGCGTGCTCGCGACGACAACCGCGGCCAATGTCCGCGACTACGCCGTGATCGTGGTCGAGGACTGCGTCGACAGCATGGACGGCCCCGAACTGCACGCGGCCGGGCTTACTTGCATCAGGACCGCGTTTGGCTTCGTGCTGAACACCGACACCGTGATGGCGCTCGACGGCCTGGCTCCGCGCCGGCGCCGCATGACCGCTTTCCTCTCGACCGATTCAACGGGATTGCACGATGACTGATTTCATGATTCCACGCGATCGCTGCGACTATTCCGCTATCGTCGACCGTCCGCCCATGAAATTGCCTGGCGGTGCGCGGATCGTGATCTGGACCATCGTCAATCTCGAAGTCTGGGACATCGGCAAGCCGATGGCGCGCCAGGTGATTCCGGCGCCGACCGGAATTCCACTGCTGCCGGATGTGCCGAACTGGAGCTGGCACGAATATGGCATGCGCGTCGGGGTGTGGCGGTTCTTCGATCTGTACAAGAAGCTCGGGATCGCGCCGACGCTCTCCATCAATGCGCGGGTCTGCGAGGATTATCCGCGCGTGGCCCTGCAGGCCAAGAACGCCGGATGGGAATTCATGGGCCATGCCTATGAGCAGGGGCCGATCCACAAGGAGCCGGACCAGAAGGCGATGATCGAGCGTGCGATGGGCGCCATCGAAAAATTCACCGGCAAGCGGCCGGTGGGTTGGCTCGGGCCCGGCCTGACGCAGACCTTGGAGACGCCGGAGCATCTCGCCGAAGCGGGCGTCAAATACATCGGCGACTGGGTGTATGACGACGAGCCGACGGTGATCCGAACCGCAAAGGGGCCGCTGGTGACGCTGCCCTATACGGTGGAGTTGAACGATATTCCGATGATGCTGGTGCAGCATCATGAGAGCGATCACCTGCTGAAACGCGCCGTCGAAAGCTTCGATCAACTGTACGAAGAGAGCGCGAACCGCCCAAAGATCCTGTCGCTTGCGATCCACCCCTACATCAGCGGCCAGCCGTTCCGGATCAAATATCTCAAGGCGATCTACGATTACGTCAACAAGTTCGATGGCGTCGTGCACTGGAACGGCGAACAGATCCTTGACTGGTTCAACGGGCAGACCGCAGCGCAGACGGGGAAGGCGTGAATGCCGTGATTTCACGCCTGCTGCCGGCGATTGCCGCAACCGAACTGCCGTCGCTTACCATCACCATCATTCAATCCGGGGCTTGAGCATATGTTGCCAACCGAACGCATCGACTATTCACCGATTTCGGCGCGACCGCCGTTGAAGTTGCCGAACGGCGCGCGAATGGCGGTCTGGGTGATCGTCAATGTCGAGGAATGGGACGCCAAGCAGACGATGCCGCGCACCGTGTTGACGCCGCCGGCCGGCGGCGCGCCAATGCCGGACATCCCGAACTGGGCCTGGCACGAATATGGCAACCGCGTCGGGTTCTGGCGCATGCTCAAAGTATTCGACGAGTTCAAGATCCCCGGCGTACTCGCGATCAACGGCTCGGCGCTCCGCGCCTATCCGCCGATCGCGGAGGCTGCGATCGCGCGTAACTGGGAGTTCATGGGCCACGGTTTTACCCAGCGCAATATGCAGAAAGTGGAGAACGAGCGCGAAGACATCCGCAAAACGGCGGACGTCATCGCCGAGGCCACCGGCAAGCGGCCGCGCGGCTGGCTCGGTCCCGGCCTGACCGAGACCTGGGAGACGCCCGACCTGCTGAAGCAAGAGGGATACGACTATGTTGCCGACTGGGTGCTGGACGACCAGCCGGTCTGGCTCAAGACCACCACCAAGCCGATTGTCAATGTGCCCTATACCCAGGAGTGCAACGACGTCGCCATGATGCTGATCCAGCATCACAAAGCGTCGGAATACTACGATCGGGCCATCGACCAGTTCGACCAGATTTATGAAGATGCGGCGGAATCCGCCCGCATCATGGCATTAGTTGTGCATCCCTACATCATGGGTGCGCCGCATCGCCTGAAACATTTTCGCCGTATTTTTGAAACCATACGGAAAAAGCCCAATGTTGCGTTCATGACCGGAGAACAGATCCTCGATTGGTACCTTTCGGTGGGACCAAAGGCGCCATAGCAAAGTCAAGGGATGAGCATCTTTCAACTTCTCAACGGGCTGACCTTCGCAGCACTCCTGTTCGTGGTGGCGAGCGGTTTCACGTTGATCTTCGGATTGCTGCGCATCGTCAATCTCGCCCATGGCGCGCTGTATTTGTTCGGCGGCTATATCGGCTTCACTCTTGCGGCAAAAACAGGCAGCTTTGTGCTTGGCGGCATCGGCGCCATGGTCGCGGTGGCCGCGATCGGCTTCGTGCTCGACCAGGGCTTGCTGCGCTTCGTGCGTGGGCACGAGCTGCGTCAGGTGCTGCTGACGCTCGGCTTTGCCTTCGTGCTGAACGATCTGGCGCTGGTGATCTGGGGCGGCGACAGCTTTACGGTGCCGATTCCGCAGATGCTGCGCGGCGGCATGCGGGTGTTCGGCGTGTTCTATCCGACCTACCGCCTGTTCGTGCTGGTGGCCGGCATTGTGGTGTTCGCGGCGCTTTGGCTATTGCTCAATCACACCCGGCTGGGCGCCTTGATCCGTGCCGGCGTCGATGACGCCGAGATGGTGGAAGCCTCAGGGGTCAATATCCGCCGTGTGTTCCTGGTGACCTTCCTGCTCGGGTCGGCCTTGGCCGGGCTGGGTGGACTGATGGGAGGCGCCTTTCTCTCGCTCTATCCGTCCGCCGATGCCGAAATCCTGGTGTTCAGCCTGGCCGTTGTCATCATCGGCGGGCGCGGCAGCCTGGTAGGTGTCGGGATCGGCAGCCTTCTGGTCGGCCTGCTCAATACGCTTGGTCAGGTGATGTTCCCGGAACTCGCCTATTTCGTCATCTTCGGTCCGATGGCGGTGTTGCTGGCGTTTCGTCCCCTTGGCCTGTTCGGACGCCCCGCATGACGACAACGCCAGCCGTTTCAGCGCCCAAGACCTTGCCCAAGACCGTCGCCGGCGTGACTGGTCGCGCGGCGTTGGTAGCCGGCTTGATTGTCGCCGCGGCCGCGGCGTTGCCCCTGATACTTTCCAACTATCAAGTCGGGCTGGCTACCGAAGTGCTGATCTTCGGTATCCTCGCCATGTCGATCGATATCCTCGCGGGCTTCGCAGGCCGCACCTCGCTCGGCCACGGGGCGATTTTCGGCGTCTCTACTTATGTAGTGGTCTATGCGACGGCCCAGGCCGGGCTGTCACCGGCGGTCGCCTTTGCGGCAGGCGTGCTGACCGCGACGGTGGTGGCGATGGTGTTCGGCTTGCTCGCGGTCCGCACCTCCGGCGTCTATTTCCTGCTGCTGACCTTGGCGCTTGGCATGATCGTCTGGGGAATTTGCCTGCGATGGACCCAGGTGACCGGTGGCGAGAACGGCCTGCGCGCAGATGTCCGTCCGCCACTGCTGCTGAACAGTGCCCCGTTTTATTGGATGGTGCTGGCGGGAGCCGTCGTGGTTAGCTTTGTGATGTGGCGCTTCGTGCGCTCGCCGTTCGGACTGACGTTGCGCGGCATCCGTGACAGCGAAAGCCGGATGCGCAGCCTCGGTTACAATGTTCCGCTGCATTTGTTCATCGGCTTTACCGTGTCCGGCTTCTTCGCGGGTGTCGCGGGCGCGCTCTACGCGATGTTCAATAACTTTGTCAGCCCATCGACGGTGGCGCTGGCGCAGTCGGTCGAGGGCGTCCTGATGATGATCGCCGGTGGCGTCGGTACGCTGTTCGGCGCCTTCGTCGGCGCCGCCGCGATCATCGCACTGGAGAACGTCGTCAGCGCCTATACCGAGCGCTGGCAGATGGTACTTGGCGTCACTTTTGTATTGATCATGATCTTTGCCCCCGAGGGCATTATTGGCAAGCTGCGCGCCATACTGACGCGCAAGGCGAGTTAGAGCATGATCCGGAAAAGTGGAAACCGGTTTTCCCTCGCGACAAACGCGAAGCGTTTGCGCGGAGATCATGCTCAAATAAAGAGATGAGAGATCATGATCCGATTCCGTCTAATCGGATCATGATCTAATCGAATCTTTCACGAAAGGATATCGAAATGGACCGCAGGCAATTCCTGAAAAGTACCAGCGCAGCGTTGACCGCCGCCGGCGTCGGCGCCGCACCGTTGCGCGTTGCCCGGGCCCAGGCCGCCCCGATCAAGATCGGCCTGTTGGCGCCGCTGACCGGCGTGGTCGCATCGGGCGGCAAGGAAATGGTTGAGGGCGTGCAGTTCTATCTCGAGCAGGTCAAGAACGAGATCGGCGGCCGCAAGGTCGAACTCATAATCGAGGACGACGCCTCGAACCCTGACACGGCGCTGCAGAAGGCGCGCCGGCTGGTCGAGCAAGGCAATTGTCATTTCCTGATCGGCGATCTGCTCGCCAATACCGGTCTTGCTGTTGCCAATTATGTCAAAGGCAACGGCACACCCTATTTTATCCCGATCATCGCCGCCGACGATCTGACTCAGCGGGCGCGCATCAAGAATGTCATTCGGGCAGCCGGCTACTCCGCCAGCGCATTTACCCATCCGTTCGGGGATTGGGCGCTGAAGCAGGGTTACAAGCGGATTGCGACCATCAGCCAGGATTACACGTTCGGCCACGAGCAATGCGGCGGGCTCGCCCAGGTGTTCACGGAAGGCGGCGGCGAAATCGTTCAGCAGTTCTGGCATCCGCTCAACACCGCAGACTTCAGCCCCTATCTCGGCCAGCTTGCCGACCTCAAGATCGATGCCGTGTTCGGCATGGAAACCGGCGCCAACTCGACCCGCCTGATCCAGCAATATGCCGGCTTCGGTCTGAAGGCGAAAACGCCGCTGATGATGGCAATGAATGCCACGGATCAATCGGTGATCCGCACGCTCGGCGAGGAATGCGAAGGCATCGTCGCGGCGGCGCATTTCGCGGAAGGTTCGGACAATCCGGTGACCGCGAAGTTCACCAGGGATTATGAGGCGAAGTACGGCAAGATACCGTCGTTGTACGGGTTCTCGATGTATTCCGGCATGATGTGGATCGATACCGCGCTCAAGAAGATGGACGGCAAGGTTGAGGACCGCGAGGCTTTCATCGATACGGTATTGAAGACCGAGCTCGACAATTCGCCGCTCGGCAAGGCCGTGAAGTTCGACGCCTACGGCAACCCGGTTTACGACGTGTATATCCGCAAGGTCGTCAAGCGCGCCGATGGCAAGTATTGGAACGTGCCGCTCGAGACCTACCCCAATGTATCGCAGTTCTGGAAGTACGATCCGGAAACCTACATGAAGCAGCCGCCCTATTCGCGGACTTTCCAGGGCATCAAGAAAGCCTGATCCTATCACTCGCACTGGGACGCGGCCTTTTGCGGCCGCGTCTCCTTGATTGGACGATTTGCGTGTCCGAACCGATCCTGACCCTGACAGATGTGGTGGTGGCCTTCGACGCTCTGAAAGCCGTCGATGGCGTGAGCCTGGCCGTGCCGCGCGGCCAGCGGCGCGCCATCATCGGCCCCAACGGCGCCGGCAAGACCACGCTGTTCAACGCCATCGCCGGCGCGGTACCGCCGAGTTCGGGCAAAATTCTGTTCGACGGTCACGACATCACCAAGCTGCCGCCGCACCGGCGTGCCCAACGCGGCATTTCCCGGACCTTCCAGATCACCAACCTGTTTCCGACGCTGAGCGTGCAGGACAACATGGTTCTCGCGTTGCGTGGCCTGTCGCCGCGTAAGTTCTCGCTGCTCGGAACACCCGATACCGATCGGGAAGAAGCCACGCGCATCGCCGCGGCGCTGCAGGCGGCGCGGATCGGCGAGCGCGCCGACATTACGGTCAAGGACATGTCCTATGGCGAGCAGCGCCAACTCGAGCTCGCGATTGCGCTGGTCACCACGCCGACCATGCTGCTGCTGGACGAGCCCGCCGCCGGCCTGTCTCCGGCGGAGCGCTCCATGGTCGCGGAGATCATCCGCTCGCTTAGCCGTGACATCACGGTGGTGCTGATCGAGCACGACATGGATCTGGCGCTCGGGCTGGTCGACCACGTGACCTGCATGTTCGAGGGCCGCGTCCTTGTCGAGGAGCCGCCGGAAGGCATCCGGCGCAACGCCAAAGTCCAGGAAGTCTACCTCGGGAAGCCGCGCCATGCTTGAGGTCAGGGATCTCTACAGCGGTTACGGCGAGGCGGTCGTGGTGCGCGGGGTTTCGCTCGACGTGGGCGCCGGTGAAATCGTCGCATTGCTCGGCCGCAACGGCATGGGCAAGACCACTTTGATCCGCTCGATCATGGGGCTGGCGCCGCCGCAAATTCACAGTGGTACCATCGCCTGGCGCGGCGAGAGCCTGATCGGCCTGCGGCCGCATGACATTGCCGCGCGCAAGATCGCCATCGTGCCGCAGGGGCGGCGGCTGTTTCCCTCACTGACGGTGATCGAGCATCTCACCATGCTCAAGAGCTTGCGCGCGAAAGATGGCTGGACCGTTGATCGTGTGTTCGGGATTTTCCCGCGCCTCGCCGAACGTCGCCACCATCGCGGCGGCCAGTTGTCCGGCGGCGAGCGCGGCATGCTCGCGGTCGGCCGCGCGCTGATGATCGATCCGCAGCTTATCCTGATGGACGAGCCGTCCGAAGGTCTGGCGCCGGTGATTGTCCAGCATCTCGAGCAGATCATCCTCGATCTCAAGCGCGAAGGATTGTCGATTCTGCTGGTCGAGCAGAACCTCTACAGCGCGCTGGCCGTTGCCGACAGGGTGTACATCCTGGAAACCGGGCAGATCGTGCATCAGGGCGGCGCGAAAGAATTCAGCGAGCAGAGCGAACTATTGTTCCGGCGGCTCGGAGTAAACTGATTTAACGCGACGGCCTTCCGCCTCACATGCCGTGCGCATTCGTTCAAATTTTAGCGATCTCGCGGCAAGACCTTTCAAATTTTCGGATTATGTGTGGGCTCATGAGTACATCGGCCCACACGCTGCTTGCACGCCTTCCGGGCGCATCGCGTGGTCCCATCGAAACCTAGGCGATCTCCCAACCTCAGGAAGCAATTCCCGCAGGCGTCTCCTGTCTGCGAACGGCGGAGCTTTGTCCACGGACAGGACTGACCATGACCGTTTCCTACCTGAGCTTTCGGACGCCATATTCGTCTCACCGGGAATGCGTGATCGTGATCCAACCCAAGAATTCGGCGTACCGCGCCGTCTGTGTCGATGCCGCGACCAGGCTAACGATTGGTTCACCCTCTATCCCGCGCGGCCCTAACGGGGGGCGGCCGTCGATCTCGGCCGCTGACATCATCGGGATGATCGGCGGGTATCGCCTGGCGGCGGCGGCCGTGGACATCGAGAGTGACCAGTTGGCAGGCCGTACCCAGCGGATATCCAACCGCTTACGATCGCGCCGAAGCTTGCGCCGCGGTCGTAGCCATCATCGCGCCGGACGCCTTGATACGGCATCGTGTCCGTAACATTCGCCGCAGATGGCATGAACCGCAGCTTCAATTTCGAGCGGCTGCTGACCGCCAGTTGCGTCGAATCCACGAGAGGCCCGGTGATCCGCAATCAGGTCGAACTGGTGCGCGCCCTTCCTATGAGCATTGCGTCGAGGGACGATGCGTCGAGGCGTGCAGCGACTAATCGCGGCGGTATGGATCGTGTCCATCCGCACGCGGGTTCATTTGCCCATCGGCAGTCCCTTGGTGGTGAAGCGCTGTGTTTTGCCGTCGCGGCGCACCGGCCGCCGCGTGCCGGCGGCCTTGCCGGTGCCGGGCGGCTGATGCGCCGGTACGAGTTGGTCGGGACGCGAGCCGATCAGATCGCGGCGCCCCATCTCTATCAGCGCCTCGCGCAGCAGCGGCCAGTTGTCGGGGTCGTGATAGCGCAGGAAGGCCTTGTGCAGCCGGCGCTGCCGAAGTCCCTTGATCGCCTCCACCTTGTCGCTGCCGCCGCGCCTGACGCCGCGCAGCGGATTGACGCCGGTATGGTACATCGCCGTGGCGGTTGCCATCGGCGAGGGCAGGAAGGTCTGCACCTGGTCGGCGCGGTAGCGGTTCTTCTTGAGCCAGAGCGCGAGGTTCATCATGTCCTCGTCGGTCGTGCCCGGATGCGCCGCGATGAAATATGGAATCAGGTAATATTTTTTTCCGGCTCGCTGCGCGGCGGCCTCGAACATCTGCTTGAAGCGGTTGTAGGCGCCGATGCCCGGCTTCATCATCTTGTCGAGCGGACCGCGCTCGGTGTGTTCGGGCGCGATCTTCAGATAGCCGCCGACATGGTGTTCGACCAGCTCCTTGATGTATTGGGGACTCTTCACCGCCAGGTCATAACGCACGCCGGAAGCGACCATCACCTTCTTGACGCCCTGCACCTCGCGCACCTTGCGATAGAGCCGAATCAGGTCGTCATGCGAGGTGTTCAGGTTCGGGCAGATGTCGGGGAAGACGCAGGATGGTAGCCGGCACGCCGCTTCGATCTTCGGATCCTTGCACGCCATCCGGTACATGTTGGCGGTTGGCCCGCCGATGTCGGAGATCACGCCGGTGAAGCCCGGCGTCTTGTCGCGGATCCGCTCGATCTCGCGCAGGATCGAGCCCTCCGAACGGTTCTGGATGATACGGCCTTCGTGCTCGGTGATCGAGCAGAACGTGCAGCCACCGAAGCAGCCGCGCATGATCGTCACCGAGAACTTGATCATGTCCCAGGCCGGGATCTTGGCATCGCCATAGGAGGGATGCGGCGCGCGGGCGTAGGGCAGGTCGTAGACGGAATCCATCTCGGCCGACGTCAGCGGGATCGGCGGCGGGTTCAGCCACAGGTCGCGGTCGCCGTGGCGCTGCACCAGCGCCCGCGCATTGCCGGGGTTGCTCTCCCGGTGCAGCACGCGCGAGGCGCGGGCGTAGGCCTCGCGATCCTCCTCGACCTGCTCATACGCCGGCAGCCGGATCACCGTGTCACCGGGGCGGCGGGCCGCGCCCTCATCGGCGGAGTCGAGATCGTCGGCGTGCAGTTCGGTGTAATGCTCGGGCACGCGGCGGAACAGCGCGACGCCCCGGATGGAGTCGAGATCGCGCGGCGCCTCGCCGGCGGCGAGCCGGTGCGCCACCTCGACGACGGCACGCTCGGCGTTGCCGTAGAGCAAAAGATCCGCCTTGGCGTCGGCCAGCACCGAGCGGCGCACCTTCTCGGACCAGTAGTCGAAATGCGCGATGCGGCGCAGTGACGCCTCGATGCCGCCGAGCACGATCGGCACGTCCTTGAACGCCTCGCGGCAGCGTTGGGCATAGACGACGGTACAGCGGTCCGGCCGCCGGCCGCCTTCGGCGCCCGGCGTGTAGGCGTCGTCGTGGCGCAGCCGGCGGTCCGCCGTGTAGCGGTTTACCATCGAGTCCATGTTGCCGCCGGTGACGCCGAAGAACACGGTCGGCTTGCCCAGCGCCTTGAACGGCTCGGCCGATTGCCAATCGGGCTGCGCGATGATGCCGACCCTGAAGCCTTGGGCCTCGAGCAGCCTGCCGATGATCGCCATGCCGAAGCTCGGATGATCGACATAGGCGTCGCCCGTCACCAGCACGATGTCGCAGGCATCCCAGCCGAGCGCCGTCATCTCGGCGCGGCTCATCGGCAGGAACGGCGCCGCCTTGCCGGGAGATGCCCGGTGGGGGGACAGGGAAATCAGGGGTTTTTCGGCGCAGGCTGGGGTGCTCATCCACCACCGATAGGGCTCCGCCGCCACAAATTCAACCGGCTGGCACCAGGCGACATGGAAGTTGATGACGGGCAATCCTGAATGCGCGGTGTTTCGCGCTACTGCGTGGTCCAGCCGCGATCGACCGAGATCGCGGTGCCCGTGATCTGGCCTGCCGCAGGGGAACAAAGGAAGGCACTGGCGCCGCCAAGCCGCGCCGGGGAAACGAACTGGGCGCCGGCGTTCTGAACCGGCGTCGCGGCGATCCCGGCGAGGACCCCGATCTAGCGCATGTCCATAACGATCGTCGCAGCCGCGACCCGCCGTGGCAGCGCTAAGGGCAATGCTCGGCACGACTTAGCTGATGGGAATATTTCGTTCTGACTTGATGATCGGAACAAATCGGCGCAGGGTGGTCGCTGGTGGTGCGTGGCGAAGCAACGATCTAATCAAGGATCGAGTGTTATGACTGTCACCTCGATAAGCCGATTAGTAGTGCCGGTTCTGGCGCTGGGTGCGGCGTGTGGTGCCGCAGTGGTCTTCGGCACCACGCACGTCTGGCACGAGTCACCGGCTGCAACCAAAACCGCAACCGCCGCGCCGTCGGTTTCGCCGCCTGCATCGGGCGTCCGAGATGAGCCTGCCCTCGCAAACACACAAGCTGAAAAAAGCGCCGTGGCGGATGCACCAGCCTCAGCCTCCTCACCCCGCAACATGGATGAGTCTGTACCGGCTTTCGACATTGCCCGCATCGAGCGAACGGGCGACGCTGTCATCGCCGGCAGCGCTACGCCAGGCGCGATCGTGGAGCTGTTGCGCAACGGCGAGCACCATGATCAAGCGGTCGCAGATCAATCCGGACAATTCGTCATGGTCCCTTCCCGGCTTCCCGCTGGGAACTATGAGCTAACGTTGAGATCCACACAGCCGGACGGCAAGCTGACAGCGTCCAAGCAGAGTGTGGTGGTCGCATTAGACGCGATGGAGTCCCGCCCCGGTGCGGTCCGATCGCGCGCCGAAGTGCCGTTCAATGCGCCGGAGACGGTGGCGGCTAACCGCTCTGTGCTGGCCGTTGCGTCGCTTCAAGATGGAGGCTCAACGTCGGCCATAGTCGTACCGAAAGGCGCAACTGCGGTCGTATCCCGCGGCGACAGCCTCTGGCGCATCAGCCAGGTTACCTACGGTGCAGGCATGCGGTACGGAGTCGTCTACAAGGCGAATCGGAACCAAATCCGAAATCCAAATCGTATCTATCCTGGACAGGTCTTTGTCCTCCCGTGAAGAAGCGCTGGAAAGCCGCGGTAGTTTGAGCCCAATACCAGCGGCGGCGCTGCCGTCGAGCTAGGCGCCTGCTCTCAAATTCAGGGGTAATTGGCGAACGTCCGCTTTGGGGTGCTTTCCGGACTCATGTCGGACATTGCGGCACTTCCGGAAAGTGTGTGTCCCAAAGCGGACATCCTTAACAGCGTCCACTTCACGTCTCTCGCATTTCAAATGGTCGAGCTAGGCGCGGACTCATTAGCGCGATGAGTGCGCGCCCTGGTTCGGCCTTAACTTAACAAGCGGTCAGTAGTCCCAGAAGACCGGTACCCAACGAAAGGCGTCGCCGTCGACCGCCACCCGTCCGACGGACGGGAACGGCAGGTGAGTGGCCACCAGCATCTCGCCGGTCTCAGCCAGCTCCCGCAAAAGACGGACCCGAACGCGCGCCGCCTCCTCGGGGTCATGTTCGAAACCGTTGTGCCAGTCGGGGTGGTCGAACCCGACCGCGAACACGGCGTCGCCGGCGAACGTCAGCGCGTCGCCGCCGGACGCCAGGCGGACCACGCTGTGCCCGGGGGTGTGGCCGCCGGTGCGATGGACGATCACCCCCGGCGCCACCTCGTACTCCTCGTCGAACGGCCGCAGATGGCTGCGGTACTCTTTCATGAACCGCTTGGCGGCCGACCGAAGCGCGTCCGGGAACCCCGGCGGCATGGAGACGTGAGAGAAATCAGGCGCCTCCCAGAACTGGACCTCGGCGGCCGCTACGTGGATCCGCAGGCCCGGACGCAGCCGGTCCTTCACCCCGTCGACGAGCAGCCCGCCAACGTGATCCATGTGCATGTGGGTAAGCACCACGTCGGTCACGGACGCCAGATCGATGCCGGCGGCCTCCAGTCGCTTGATCAACTGCCCGGCCCGCGGCAAGTGCAAGTCCGGGTCGAACCCCAGCCCAGCGTCGATGAGGATGGTCTGACCGCCGCTACGCACCACGACCACGTTCAGCGCCCAATCGAAAGCGTCCGATGGCAGGAACATGTCGTTCAGCCACGCCGCCCGGACGGCGGGGTCGGCATTGTGTCCCAACATTGCGGTTGGGAGCGGCAGCACGCCATCGCTGACCACCAGCACGTCAATGTCGCCGACCCGCACCGCGTAGCGCGACGGAACCAATTCTTCGGGCCCCCGTCTGCCGGGGTGTGAGGTGTTGTCTCGGCTCAAGTCTGTTAGGCTCATGTTTGTCTCCTGCTTCATGGTAAAGGCTGCTGGCTGGTCGCGGTTGAGCAGGCCGCGCAGCCAGCGGCGAGCGCGACCGTCATCGCTTGGGCGTCTAGAGGTTAGTCACGCGTTCCGGATCGGCCGACGCCAGCGCGGCGGCGCGCTCGGCCCGCGGCGGATAGATCCAGACGGTGTTGATCTCCTGCTTGGTCTTCTTTGCGGTCTCGCCGACCATCTCGACCGTGCGGTCCCAGCCTCGCGTGAAGAGCGCGCCGGCTTCGCCGAGGTCGAGGCAGGTGACGTAAGCCTTCTGATGATACGGCTTGGTCGGCGCGCCCAGCAGTTCGGCGGCGGCATTGTGGCCGGCGAAGGCGCCCATCCGCGTGGCGTGCTGGCACGACATCAGTGCGTAGTTGCCGACGTCATCGCATGCGGCGCGCGCCGCATCGCCGGTGGCAAACACACCGGGCACTGATGGCACGCGCAGGCATCCGTCCACGAGCAGCCGGCCGAAATTGTCGCGTTCGGCGGGGATTTGCGCGGTCAGCGGAGCGGCGCGAATGCCTGCCGCCCAGATCACGGTCTCGGCTTCGATGCGTTCGCCGTCGGCCAGCGTGACGCCGGATTCGTCGAGCGCCGCGACGCCGGCGCTGAGCCGGGTCTCCACGCCGAGCTTTCGCAGCGCGTCCTCGATGACGGGACGAGGGCCCGCGCCCATATCGGGAGCGATCGCACTGTTCCGATCGACGATGATCACGCGCGGACTGGCATCCTTGCCGAGGATCGCGCGAAGCCGGGCGGGCATCTCCGTCGCGGTCTCGATACCGGTGAAGCCGCCGCCGGCAACGACAACCGTGTCGCGTCCGTTCAAGGGTGGCCGTTCAGCCAGGCTTTGCAGGTGCCGGTCGAGCGCGATCGCGTCGTCGAGTTGGTCGACGCTGAAGCCGTGCTCTGCAAGGCCGGGAATGTTCGGGCGAAACAGCCGGCTGCCGGTGGCCACGACGAGCCGATCGTAGGAAAGGCTCTTATTCGCACCCTTTGCAGTAACGATTTCAACGGCGCGGGATTTGGTGTCGATCGACACTGCGCTGCCTTGGACGTAGACAACATCGATCGCCTTGAGGACATCCTGCAGCGGTGCCTTCAGGGTTTCGGGCTTCTGTTCGTAAAGCCGTGGGCGGATCACCAGCGTCGGCTCCGGTGCAACCAACGCGATCTCGAGTTGTTCGGGCGAAACACCCTGGATGTCGCGCAGCCGGGCTGCGGAAAGTGCGGCGTACATGCCGGCGAAGCCGGCGCCGATGATGACAAGTCGCATGTGATTCACTCCTGTGGTTGATTTTTCTCAGACGTGAGCGCGTTAGCGGCCGCGGGTGGAAAGGCCGACGTGAACAACGTTGCGAAGTTCGAGGGAGTCGGTCCTTTGAGCGGAACGCATTGGAGTTTGCCTTCCGTCGCCTGCCGGTGAAGTGAAATGAATGATCAGCGAAATCGCGTACCCGATTGCGGCAGTGAAGACTTTCCGTCGTGATGCGATTGCAAGCTGGCCGATGAAGCTCTTCCAGACCATCGTTTGTCTCCTCGGTCGGTTGTTGTGGGCACGGCAATGATCTAGCGAACCAAGCCGGCGACTGCCCCAGAGCGATTGCCATACCTGCAGAGCGATTGCTGCTAACGCGTGCGTCGTCGCCAAGCGGTGGAAATTAGGTCAATTGCCTAAAGGCCGTAGTGAAGGCGGTCTGGGAGGATAGCTAAGCGCGCTGCGACCGACACGACCGATCCCTGCCGCTGAAGTGAGACGGGGAGCCCTGGCCTTCTGCTGGCCATCGGCGAACGTCGTGAGGTCCTTCGGCGCGCGGATCGGAAGCCAATCCGCAAGATTGCCGAGGTGCGGTATGGGCTCGAGTTGGCGCAAAAGGCTCATCGCTCGCTCCAGAGCGATTGACCCGGTTACAGAGCAATTGCTGCTAACGCGCGCGTCGTCGCCAATCGCTCGGGGTTTCTCCGGTCAGCTTCCGGAACGCCGCGGCGAAGGCGGTTTGGGAGCCATAACCAAGGGCAGCCGCGACCGACACGACCGAGGCGTCAGTGTCGCGCAACATGTTCATGGCCTGCTCGAGCCGGTGCTGGCGCAGCCAGGCATGAGGTGAAAGGCCTGTGCTTTCCTTGAAGGCACGACAGAAGTGAAACCGCGACAGGCCGGCCTCCGAAGCGAGAGCCGCGAGCGAGACGTCCGCATCGCTGTCCGAACGCAAGCGTTCGATTGCGCGAAGCAGGGCCTTCGGCGCCAGCCCGCCCGTGACCGGCTGGATCGTGGTTGGCGCGCCGGCGTGCGCAGCCAGGAGACGCGTGGCCAGGAGGTCCGTCAGTTGCTGCCTGAATAGGGCATCCAGGGCCGCGTTACCCTCCATGACATCGGCCGCACTCATGAGCAGCCGGGATGTAATAGGGTCGGGATGTCCCGTTCGCTCCAGGAGATGGCCCGGTGCCGCCTGATCGGCTTCGCCCGCAATGCGTTCGAGTGTTGCGTGTGGAAGATAGAGCTGAACGACGTTGACAGGCCCGGGAATGTCCCATCGGGCGCTAGAGCCGGCTGGAATGATCGTCACAACGCCTGTACGCGCCGTTCCAATCGCGACTGACGTTCCCGAGCGCCGCTCCAGGCGCTGCATTGAGCCCGCGTAAGTCATGACGACGTGATCAGTCATGGGCTCGACGACGTCGTGCAGAGCGCCATGTTTCCAATGGGCGATCATGCCACTGGACGGGTCCGAAGCCATACGAAACGGTGCAGTTCTGAGCACCCGCGCCATCTCCAGGTCGGCGGGACGGCGGTCGGCAGTCGGCAAGTTGGGCTGGCGCCTCTCGGACACGGTTGGCGGATCCGCCTGCGAGGGATTGCGCAAGATCGGTTCACTCATGGATTTGTGCTCGCGCTGGAGTGACCGTGTCTCAGGAGGCCCGATCGCGGACGGAACGCTTTCGACCGCGCGCCGTTTCCCGGCGGGCGAACCAGGCTTGAACGTCGCTGGAAAATTGGACCGGTGCCTTGCCATCGACAGCGCGAGCGACATCGCCTAGCGACTGGCGCGCAAGCTCCTGTCGCATCGCCTTTTCCGCTCGCAGCATCACAGCATGTATTGCGCAAACGCCGTTTGTTGCCCAAGCGGGCGGCCGAGCGCCAAACACCGCGCAACGGCCGCGGATTTCCCGACAATCGAACAGGGGTTTCTCGCCTTCGATCGCGTCGACAATTTCGAGAAAGCTGATGTCCTTTGGCTCTCTCGCAAGCGCGTAGCCGCCCCGCGCGCCTTCGGACGCACGAACGATGCCCGCTTTCTCGAGCTTTGGAAAAATCTTGGCGACAAGCGTGGGAGAGACGCCCTGAAATTGAGCGAGTTCGCGGCTGCTCAATGGTACGCCATTTGAACAACTCAGCCAGAGCAGGCAGTGAATCCCGTACTCCACCTGTGTCGTTAGATGTGCCATAACTCGGACTATATCACTCCGCGTTATGAATGCAAGCCTAGGTAGATCGCAAATCGAAATGCCAACTCATCACGATCAGCGATCCCTCAGCGGGACTTTGCAGTCGCGTCATTCGCGTCAGGGCGGCAGGCAAGCCAGGTCGACACGCAGAGCTGACGGGCCGACGGCAAATTTTCGGAGCGGCGCGGCGTTTCACATTTCCACGGGCGCGCTATAGTCGCCGGCCTCATCCCCTTGCCGCAGGATTGTCCCCTATGCGTATTGCCCTGATTCATGCCCTGAAGCATTCGATCGTGCCGATCGAAGCCGCGTTCGCGCAGCTTTGGCCGGACGCCCGCCTGATGAACCTGCTCGACGACAGCCTGTCGGCCGATGTGGCGCGCGACGGCCGGATCACCGATGCGATGACCGAACGCTTCCTGCGGCTGGGGCGTTATGCGGTCGGCACCGGCGCCGATGCGATCCTGTTCACCTGTTCGGCGTTCGGTGCCTGTATCGAAGCCGTCGCGCGCGAACACGCGCCGATGCCGGTGCTCAAGCCCAATGAGGCGATGATCGCGCAGGCGGTCGAACAGGGCCGCAAGATCGGCCTGCTTTCGACCTTCGCGCCGACGCTGGTCTCGATGCCGCCGGAGTTTCCCGGCTCGGTCGAGATCGTGCCGAAACTCGCCGAGGGTGCCTTGGCCGCGCTCGACCGCGGCGACCGCGCCGAGCATGATCGTCTGGTCGGGGAGGCGTCGAAGGACCTGCGCGACTGCGACCTGATCGCGCTCGCGCAGTACAGCATGGCACCGGCGGCGGCGCTGGTCGCCCGCCTGTCCGGACGTCCGGTGGTGACCACGCCGGATAGCGCGGTGCTGAAGTTGAAGCAGGCGCTGCGTTCGTAACGGTGTGCGCCAGCCTCATCGCACATCCGAGCAGCACAGCCAGCTCATCGTCAGACTGAGATTGGTTTCCCGCGGCCGTTGTAAAAAACGGTCTCACGAGGTCGTGTGATTGAAGGACTAGGCAAGTCAGGCTCAATCCAATCAACATCACCGCGCTTCCATGAAAGCACGATGAAGTGGCGTACGAAGCGTTCCGAGCGGAGGACGATGCGATGGCAGGACAATGGATCGATATTGCGGCTGCGGATGGCGGTAGGTTCAGGGGGTATCTCGCCGTTCCGCCATCGGGATCAGGTCCCGGCATCCTGCTGTTGCAGGAGATCTTCGGCGTCAATGCCGCGATGCGCGAGGTCGCCGATTACTATGCCGAGGAAGGTTATGTCGTTCTGGTGCCGGATCTGTTCTGGCGGATGGAGCCCGGCGTCGAGCTCGGCTACACCGAAGCCGATTTCGGCCGCGCGATGGGCTACTACCAGCGCTTCGATGCCGATCAGGCGATCAAGGATACGGCCTTTGCGCTGAAGGCGCTGCGCGCGCGCCCAGAGTGCGTCGGCAAGGTCGGCGCGCTCGGCTTCTGCCTCGGTGGCAAGCTGGCCTATCTGGCGGCGGCGCGCACCGACATCGATTGCGCCGTCTCTTACTATGGCGTCGGCATCGAGGCCGATCTCGGCGAGGCCGCACAGATCAAAATCCCCCTGGTGTTTCACTTCGCCGAGCTCGACAAGTTCGCGCCCGCCGAAGCCCGCGCGCAGATCAAGGCCGCCTTTGCCGGACGTCCCGACGTCGAACTGTATCTCTATCCCGGCTGCGACCATGCTTTCGCGGCGCGCGAGCGTGCGAGCTTCGACAAGCCCGCGGCCTTGATGGCGCATTCGCGCTCGATTGCGCTGTTCCGCAAGGTGATGGGCCCGCATTACGATCTCTCGACGCTGTGGGACCGTCACACCGAACTGGAATTCGCGGTGCGCTCGGCTGAGGCGACGATGGGAACGATGGTCGCAGAGCCCTATGTCAACCACATTCCGACCATGACCGGCGGCGTCGGCTATCGTGATCTGCTGCGCTTTTACGCCAACCATTTCATTCCGAAGACGCCCAAGGACACCCGGCTGATCCCGATCTCGCGCACTATCGGCGCCGATCGCGTGGTCGACGAGATGCTGTTCTGCTTCACCCACGATATCGAGATCGACTGGATGCTGCCCGGCGTGGCGCCGACCGGCAAATATGTCGAGATCCCGCTGGTCGCCATCGTCCGCTTCCGCGGCGACAAGCTTTACAACGAGCACATCTATTGGGATCAGGCGTCCGTGCTGGTGCAGATCGGGCTGCTCGATCCGGCGCTGCTGCCGGTTGCCGGCGTCGCGACCGCAAAGAAGCTCGTCGATGAAACGCTGCCGTCGAATACGCTGATGGCGCGCTGGTCCGAAAGCGCCCCGCAAGCTGCCGATTAGTTCGCCTTCACCCCACGGCGTCGGACCCGGGCGCCGTTTCATCGTGTGGAGTTGGGTCCGCGCGTTTCCCGATTTTCCGCTCCCCAACCCCAAGGACCCCGCCACATGACCGAGACCATCAAGGATTCTGTCGTTCTCATCACCGGGGCCAGCGGCGCAATCGCACAGGCGCTCATCGCCGGCCTTGCCACCCGCGGCGCCGCCAAGATCTATACCGCGGCGCGCGATATATCCGGACTGACCGCGTCGGACCGCCTGGTGCCGATCAAGATGGATGTCACCAGCGACGATGACGTTACCAAGGCCGCCACGGTGGCGACCGACGTCACGCTGCTGATCAACAACGCGGGCGTTAACTACAATACCGGTTTCATGGTCGCTCCGGACCTTGAGCTTGCCCGCGAGGAAATCGAGACCAACTATCTCGCGCCGCTGCGCGTGACGCGGGCCTTCGCGCCCGCGCTGATCGCCAACGGCGGCGCCGTGCTCAACCTGCTGACGATACTGGCACGGGTCAACCTGCCGTTCATGGGGTCCTACTGCGCCTCGAAGGCGGCGGCCCTCAGCCTGACCCAGGGATTGCGCGGCGAATTGGGGCCGCAGGGCGTACGCATCGTCGCGGTGTTGCCCGGTGCGATCGATACCCGGATGACCGCGGTGCTGACGATCCCGAAAATGTCGACGGCCGCGGCCGCCGCCGATATCCTCGATGGCTTCGAGGCCGGCGGAGAAGATATCTATGTCGGCGAGATGGCGCGCGGCATCGCCGCAGGTCTCGCGAATGATCCGAAGGCCGTTGAACGTCAACTGGCGTCGCCGGGCTGAAGCGGCGTTGGCCGCCAAATCAGGCGTGCGGTGTGTCGGCGCAAATACCCCCTTCGCCTTGTGACCGATCGAGCAATGGAAGATGTGGGACAGGTGCGCAGCGCTCGCGTCCCATTCTTTATTATGGAGGGCCGAATTATTGAGGGCCGGCTCGCCGCGAAGGTGGGTGCCGAAGTCAACAATTTTCACCTAATAAAAATCCATTCCGCGATGTGAAAAGTCGTTTGCTTATACCGGCCGATTGCCGCTCAATGGCGGCAATAAAGCTGCAGGGGACGGAGCGTGCCGACGGATCTGGCCAGGGTGGATCAACCGCACCGCGTGATGCCGGCCCGTCCGCCCATCGGCCGGGACAAGGGTGGAATCCAGGCGCTCGATCGCGCCTTCCTGATCCTGGATGTCATTGCCGACGCCGGTGGCGAAGCGAAGCTCACGGAGATCAGCGCAGCGGCCGGCCTGAACGTGTCGACCTGCCATCATTTGATTTCGACGCTGTGCAATTGGGGCTATGTCGCCCGCGGCCCCGGCAGCAAAACGTATGTGCTGGGATCGCGCATCCTGCATCTCAGCGCCGCCTGTCTGCGTCAGGTCGACTTGCCCAGACGCGCCCAAAGTTTTGTCGATCGCCTCAACGAGCAGACCCGCGAAGCCGTGCAGCTCGCGATCATGCAGGACACCAGCCTGGTCAATGTCCTGCGCCGCGATGCGCGGCACGTGGTGCGGGTCGACGCGGGACTGGGCGGAAAATCCAACGCAGCGCACGCCACCGCGATCGGCAAGGCCATCCTGGCCTGGCTGCCGCCCCGCGAACTCGACCGCATCATTGCCGACCAGGGACTGACGGCGTTCACGCCCAATACGATTGTGACCCTGGATCAGCTAAAGGAAGAACTGCGGCTGACGCGGCGGAATGGTTTTGCGGTCGACCGCGAGGAGTTTCAGCCCGGCGTCATCTGCCTCGGCGCGGCGATCCGCGATCACGCCGGCGCGGTGGTCGGATCCATCAGCGTGTCGTCGCCGGTGTTTCGCGCGACCGCCGACTATCTCGATCAGATCAAGCTTCACCTGCTCGCTGCGACCGATGAACTGTCGATGGAGCTTGGCGCGCCTGGAGCCACCCTGCGCGGATCCGTCAAACCCGCCGCGGCGGAATAATTACACCATTCAGACCAGGGAGAGCGATTGATGTACAAGCCCGACAACGTGAAAACCTCGCCGGACTTTCCGATTCCGGAAACCATGCGCGCCTGGGTGCTCGGCGATCCGGATCAGCTCACACTCTCGACCAAGCCGGTCCCGGTCCCCAAGCGGGCCGAGGTGCTGGTGCGGATCGATGCGGTGGCAATTTGCGCGACCGACCTCGAGATCATTTCTCACGGTCCGCCGGCGATGATCCAGGGTGGGCTGCCCTACAACAAGAACTTCACGCCCGGCCATGAATATATGGGCACCGTCGCGGCGCTCGGACCCGGCGTCGACGAATACCGCATCGGCGAACGCGTGACCGTCGAGATCCACGCCGGCTGCGGCCAGTGCAAGCGCTGCCGCGAGGGCATGTACACCTCCTGCCATAACTACGGTTTGAATTATGGCGACGTCGACAAGGGTCATCGCGCCAACGGCTTCACCACCGACGGCGGTTTTGCCGAATACGCGGTCAACCACGTCAATACGCTGGTGCGGGTGTCCGATGCGATGTCGGACGAAGAGGCGACGCTGGTGGTAACCGCCGGCACCGCGATGTACGGATTGACCGAACTCGGCGGTCTGGTTGCCGGGGAAAGCGTGGTGGTGACCGGCCCCGGGCCGATCGGGCTGTTGGGCGTCGCCGTAGCCAAGGCGCTCGGCGCCCACCCGGTGATTCTGACCGGCACGCGCGAAAACCGCCTCAAGATCGGTCTCGAACTCGGCGCCGATTATGTCATCAACGCCAAGGAAGAAGATCCGGTCGCGGCGGTGCGGCGGTTGAATGGCGGCAAGGGCGTCGACTACGTCGTCGAATGCTCCGGCGCGCCCGATGCGGTCAATGAAGCCGCGCGCATGGTCAATCGCGGCGGCAAGATCTGTCTGGCCGCCTTTCCGGGCAAGCCGGCCGAGGTCGATATCGCCTATCTCGTTCGCAACAACATCTACGTGTTCGGCATTCGCGGCGAAGGCAAGAGCGCCACGCACCGCGCCGAGGCCTTCATGGCGCAAAAACGCTTTGATGCGACCAAGGTCCACACCCACACCTTCGCGCTCGAGGATCTTCCGACCGCGCTGCGCTACGCCCGCGAACGCATCGAGGATGCGATCAAGGTCGTCATCAAGACCCACGGTCACGCCGCCATCAGCCGCGTCGCCGCGGAATAGAGCATGATCCGGAAAAGTGGAAACCGGTTTTCCGAAAAGATCAAAATAACAAGATAGAGAGGGATGGCGATTCGAAGAAAGCCGCATGCCGATTTGCGGTTGGCACTTCGATCCCGGTTCATCGGCTGATGCGCTGGCAGCTTTGGCTGCCAGCGACCATGACGCTCGAAAAGAAGTGGAAGCTGCAAGCCACCAATAGAACACGCACGGGGGAGATACCATGTCAGCGATCGAAGCCGACCGCGCCGCATCCGAAGTTCCCGTCGGCGGGCCGTCGGCCGCAACAGCTGCGGCTGGGAAAACGCCGTTTTATCGCAAGCTCTACGTGCAGGTGCTGATCGCAATCGCGATCGGCGCCGCGCTGGGTTATCTCTACCCGGAATTTTCGGTTTCGCTGAAGGCATACGGCGATGCCTTCGTGAAGGCGATCAAGGTCGTGGTCGCGCCCGTCATCTTCACCACCATTGTCGTGGGCATCGCCAAGATGGGGGATATCCGCCGCGTCGCCAATGTCGGCGTCAAGGCGCTGGTGTATTTCGAGGTCGCCTCGACCATCGCCTTGATCATCGGCATGGTGGTCGGCAACGTCTGGAAGGTCGGGCTCGGCCTCAACGCCGATCCGGCGGCGTTCGATACCAAGGCGGTTGAGGCCTACGCCAAGATCGCCAAGGGCGTCACCTTGTCGGACTTCTTCCTGTCGATGATCCCGACCTCCTTTGCCGAACCGTTCGTCAAGGGCGACATCATGCCGGTGCTCTTCATCGCCGTGCTGCTGGGCCTGTCGCTGGCGATGGCGCGCAGCCGCGGCCAGCCGATCGTCGCCTTTCTCGATTCCGCCTCGGTCGCCCTGTTCGGCATGGTGCGGATCATCATGTATTTCGCGCCGATCGCGGCGCTGTGCGCGATGGCATTCACGGTCGGCAAATACGGGCTGCGGACGCTGCTCGATCTCGGCCAGTTGGTCGCATCGGTCTACATCGTCAGCATCCTGTTTGTCGTCGTGGTGCTTGGGACGTTCCTGCGCATCGCCGGCTTCGGCATCTGGCGCGTGCTGAACTACTTCAAGGACGAGATCCTGTTCGTGTTCGCCGCGACCTCGGCGGAGACCATGATGCCGAAATCGATGCAGAAGCTGGAAAAGGTCGGCGTCTCCAGGGAAGTCGTCGGCCTGGTGATGCCGGGCGGTTTCTCGTTCAACATGGACGGCACCGCGATCTATATGACCATGGCCGTGCTGTTTCTCGCCCACGCCTTCAACGTCGAGCTGTCGCTGTCGCACCAGCTCGCGGTGCTGTTTGTGATGCTGTTCACCTCCAAGGGCGCGGCCGGTGTGACCGGCGGCGGCTTCATTGCGCTGGCGGCAACGCTGCCGGTGGTGGACGCGGTGCCGGTCGCGGGCATCGCGCTGTTGCTCGGGGTCGACCGCTTCATGGCCGAAATCCGCGCCGCCACCAACCTGACGTCCAACATCATCGCAACGCTCGTGGTCGGCCGCTGGGTCGGCGCCGTCGATATGGCGGTCGCCAAGAGCGAATTGCAGAAGGGTTTTGTGGAAACCGAGGAAACCCGCGCCTGGGATTCCCACCGCGAGCCGGAAATGCAGAGGGCAGGGCGATGACTGAGACTTGGTGAGGCTTGGGCGGAATTAGTAACGGCAGATGACCTTCACCCTCCCCCTCAAGGGGAGGGTAAAACAAGGTTGGCCGCCGTAGCTAATTAAGTCTTGGGTTAGTGACCGCAGCCGCAGTTCAGCGCTCAACCCGGCGCACGCTCAATGATACCCGATGTCCGTGCGGACCTTGCCGCGAAACACCCAATAGGACCAGCCGCTGTACATCAGGATCACCGGCAGCAGCACCAGCGTTCCGACCAGAAGGAACGCCTGGGTTCGATCGGAGGAGGCCGCCTCCCACAAGGTGAAATGACCCGGCACGATCATCGGATAGAGGCTGATCGCGATTCCGAGGTATGACAGCACGAACAGGCCGATCCCGCCGACGAAGGGAAGCACTTCGGCGCGGCCGTCAAGCGCCCGCCATGTCATCAGGGCGACCGCGGCGGTTGCGATCGGCACCGGCGCCAGCAGCAGCAGGTTCGGCCAGGCGAACCAGCGCGAGGCCACGGCGGGATTTGCGAGCGGCGTCCAGATGCTCACGATGGCGATGGCCGCCAGCACGCCGATCAGGCAAATCCGGCCGTGTCGGCGCGCGTCACGTTGAATGTCGCCTTCGGTCTTCAGGATCAGCCAGCCGGCACCGAGCAGGCTATAGCCGAACAGCAGCGCGATCCCCGTCATTACCGAGAACGGTGTCAGGAAAGCAAAAGAGCTGCCCGAAAATACCCGCCCGGTGACTTCGTATCCCTGGATGAAGCTTCCCAGCACGACGCCCTGCGCAAACGTCGCGATCCCCGATCCGTATGAAAAGGCGTGATCCCAAAACGTCTTGTGCTCGGCATCCCGAAAGCGAAACTCGAACGCGACGCCGCGAAACACCAGCGCAAGCAGCATCACAAGGATCGGGAAATAGACCGCAGGGATAATGATGGCGAAGGCAACCGGGAACGCTGCCATCAGGCCCAGGCCGCCAAACACGAGCCAGGTCTCGTTGCCGTCCCAGATCGGCGCGATGGAATTCATGATGGTGTTGCGCGACGCCGTATCCGGCGCAAGGCCGTACAATATACCGACGCCGAGGTCGAAGCCGTCAAGCAGCACATATAAGAACACCGCCATTCCGAGGATCAGTGTCCAGATCGGAACGAAGTCGAGGACTTGGCCGATAGCTGGGCTCATGGCTCCTTCCCTCCACTGATAGCTGCTCCGGCCAGAACCGGGGCTTTGGGCCGGCCGGATTCAATCTCCACATCGGGCTCGTCGGCAACGGCGGGGCCCCTGCGCACGAGACGCCACATCAACAGCACGCCGACCGGATACATGAAGAGATAGACAATCATGTAAGCCAGCAGCGAAATCAGCACGTCCGAGCCTGTCAGGGACGGAGACACCGAGTGCTCGGTACGCAACAGGCCATAGACCGTCCAGGGTTGTCGGCCGACCTCCGTCGTGACCCATCCGGCGATCACAGCGATGAAGCCGATCGGCGTCGTGAGCATGCACAGTCGAAGGAATAGCGGGGTATCCATCAGCCGGCCGCGCCAGCGCAGCCAGCCGCCGAGTGCGACGACACCGAGCATCAACAGGCCGATGCCGACCATAATCCGGAAGGCGAAAAACGGAATCGCGACGGGAGGCCTTTGATCGGCCGGGAAGTCCTTGAGGCCGATAACCTTTCCATCCAGTTCGTGGGTAAGGATCAAGCTGCCGACGTCCGGCAGCTCGATCGCGAACCGGTTGGTTTCGGCCTTTTCGTCGGGAATCGCGAAGAGGACAAGGGGAACACGGCGCCCGGTGGTCCAGTGCGCCTCGATCGCCGCAAGCTTGGCCGGCTGGTGCTCCAGCGTGTTGAGTCCGTGATGGTCGCCGAGAAAAAGCTGCAGCGGCACCAGTACGGTGAGCAGCCAGAGCGTCATCGACACCATGGTTCGGCCTTCCTGGGCGAACCGGTCACGCTTCATCAGGTAGGCCCCGGCGCCGAGCACGACAAAACCTGTCGTGATGAAAAACGCGACCACGGTGTGGGCGAGACGCGGGAGAAATGACGGATTGAAGATGACCTGAAACCAGTCGGTCGGGAAAAAGCGTCCGTCGATCACCTCATAGCCGGCCGGCGTCTGCATCCAGCTGTTGGCCGCCAGGATCCAGAACGAGGAGAAGAGAGTGCCGAGCAACACCATGACTGAGGCAAGGAAGTGCGCCCAAGGCGGTACCAGCTTGCGTCCGAACAAAAGCACGCCCAGAAAAGCCGCCTCGAGAAAGAACGCAGTCAGCCCCTCATAGGCGAACAGGGGGGACAACACGTTGGCAGTGGCATCCGCATAGCGGCTCCAGTTGGTACCAATCTGAAAGGGCATAACGATGCCCGTGACCACGCCCATTCCGAACGCGATTGAAAAGATCTTGATCCAGAACATCGAGACGCGAAGGTAAACCTCGCGTCCGGTAAAGAAGTGGATGCCTTCAAGGACCGCGATGAACGCCGCGAGCCCGATGGTGAACGCCGGAAGCAGGATGTGCCACCCGATCACCCAGGCGAATTGCAGGCGCGACAGGAAAACTGGATCCAAGTCCATTTTTGTTACCCCCCGTCGTTACGCGACGACCTATGCTTCAATAGTACCGAACTGTGAAAGCATGTCGATTCACACGTTGTTTTGTCCGTGTGACCGATGGTCTTTTCCGACACTATTATCGACCGACCAGGAAAGCTCGCAGTGTCAGCTTGTTCGGGGACATTCGATCAAAATCCGATCACGGACGTAGCGAACCGCGCAATTGACCATAAGCAAAGGCCGCAACCTCGGTTGATGGCGCAACGTCAAGTCGTGAACCTTGCCACAGATCGCCCGCCCGGTTGATGGATTATTTAATAATATCAGATGTATACGGGGTCGCCTGACCGCCTTGGCCGCATAGTGCGGGGTGATTTCTGCTGATTTTGCGCGAAACCGCCGGCAATGAATGGCGCTTTGGCTTCGCTTGGCCTACAAGCACCTCACCTCACGCCAATTCGTCGGGCTCCACGGCTGCATCTTTGAGGCAGTCACTTCGATCCGTTCGGTCGAGGCCCTGTTCAACGTTCCGGCGCCAGACGCCAACCAAGGTCAGCCATCTCGTGACATTCCTGCCGACAAGTCCGCCGCTCGCCCGAGCCTTGGCGGAGCGCAACTACGATCAGCCGACGCCGGTCCAGACTGCGGTGCTGGCGGAGGCCGCCGCCGATCGTGACCTGCTGGTCTCGGCGCGAACCGGCTCGGGTAAAACGGTCGCGTATGGGCTGGCGATTGCTAAGAATCTTCTGGAGGAGGCTGACCGATTCCAGCGGGCTGCCGCACCGCTTGCCTTGATCGTGGCGCCGACGCGGGAGCTCGCGCTGCAGGTGCAGCGCGAACTGGCTTGGCTCTATCAACATGCCGACGCGCGCGTGGTTTCCTGCGTCGGCGGCATGGATCCGCGCCGCGAACAGCGCGAACTCGCCGCGGGCGCCCACATCGTGGTCGGCACACCGGGGCGGTTGTGCGATCATCTGCGGCGCGGCCGTCTCGACGTCTCGGAATTGAAGGCTGTGGTGCTCGACGAGGCCGACGAAATGCTCGACCTCGGTTTTCGCGAGGATATGGAGTTTATCCTCAAGACCACGCCGGAGACCCGTCGGACGCTGCTGTTCTCGGCGACCCTGCCGCGCGGCATCGTCGCGCTGGCCAAGCAGTATCAACAATCAGCCCATCGCATCGAGGTCGGCGGCGACGATGGCGGTCACGCCGATATCGAATATCGCGCCATCCGGATCGCGGCCGGCGATGCCGAGCATGCGGTGGTCAATGTGCTGCGCTTCTTTGAATCGCCCAGCACGATTGTCTTTTGCAACACGCGCGATGCGGTCCGTCACTTGCAGGCGACGCTTCTGGAGCGCGGGTTTTCGGTGGTCGCGCTGTCGGGCGAATTGACGCAGAACGAGCGAACCCAGGCGCTGCAGGGTTTGCGGGACGGAAGGGCCCGCGTCTGCGTCGCCACCGACGTCGCGGCACGCGGCCTTGACCTGCCCAAGCTTGACCTCGTGATCCATGCCGATCTGCCGAATGACGCCGAGATCCTGCAGCATCGCTCCGGCCGCACCGGTCGCGCCGGCCGCAAGGGCGTGAGCGTCTTGCTGGTGCCGCCGGCGCGACGGCGGCGCGCGGAATTGTTATTGGCCGGCATCGATGCCGCATGGGGCACGGCGCCTAGCGCGGCTGAAATCCGCAAGCTCGATCAGGAGCGGCTGTTGCACGATGCGTTGTTTGCGCAGGAAACGACCGCCGACGACATGGTGCTGGCGCGCGCGTTGCTCGCCGAGCGATCGGCTGAGGAAATCGCTGCGGCGCTGGTGCGGTTCTATCAGGCGCGGCTGCCGTCGCCCGAGGACATTCTCGACCCCGGCCGCCCGCGCGACGATCGCGGCCGGGCACGGGACGGGCGAACCGCGCGCGGCGACGATCGTGACAGCGGACCGCGGCCGAAGCCGGCAAAATCATCTCTTCGCCACGGGATGGCGGAGGGCAGCGTGTGGTATCGCGCCGCGATCGGGCGGCGCAAGAATGCGGAAGCGCGCTGGCTGCTGCCGATGATCTGCCGTCGCGGCGGCATCGACAAGCAGGACGTCGGCGCCATCCGCGTTCTCGACACCACCACCGAGTTCGAAATCTCCGGGCGGGTGGCAGAACTGTTCGCCGTCAAGATCCGGCGGCCGGATAAGGAAGATAACATCCGTATCGAACCGCTGGCCGATGCCCCGAAGGGCGAGGTTCGCTCCGAGAAGCGGCGCGAAGCCGGGGAGTTCGGTCGCGACGCGCGGCCAAACGCCACATCTCGCGATCACGCAGCGCCGCAGCAACACAGCGAGCCTTTCCGCGACAGCCGGCCGCGGTTTGACGAGGCCCGTTCCCACAAGAAAAAGCGACACCAGGGCAAGCCGGCGCATGCCGGACAGCCGCACCCTGCAGGTCCGCCTTCTGCGAAACCTGCATTCGGCAAAAAGACAAAGAAAAAACGTCAGGGTTAGCAATGGGACGGCCGCGAATGCGGCTGCGCCGCGATGCTGGGGTATCTAATTAGTCACCCAGTTTCGGCGGCGGCGATCAAGCCGCGCTTGCGGTCGCCTCGTCCCGACGCATTCGTCGTCGCCTGAACCGGCAAACCGCTGCTCGCGCACGCGATCCTTCACCATGAAATTAGAAAGCGATCCGCTGGCGCGTGACGACGCGCGAAACTCGATCGGTCCTAGTGTATCCTGGGTTGTGGTTGTGGTATGCTGGTCGGGCGCGTGCCAGTTGCCGCTCGCGAGTGGAGGTTAGGTTCCGGACACGGAACTGGTCGCGGTGTGACTGGCTGCTCTACCTCAGGATGCTCTAGAGGATTCCAACTGACGAAATGATGGACCGCAGGCTCGCGGCCGATGCGTAACGAACGGTCCCACGGAGGACCGCCACTCGCCATTGGAGACGACCCATGCAGATAAATACTGACGTCGCCACTTTCGAGCCGCCCGCCGCGCTCAGGCTGATCACGCAAGCCTATATAAGTCTTCTCCTCACATTGTTCGCCCTGCTTCCGATCTTCCTGATCGCCTACCTGGATTTCTACCAGGACCCCGCGCTGAAGTTTGAAGATCATCTGTTCCACGAAGTCGCGATCGCCATTGCCACCCTTGAAGGGCTGTTCGTCACCTATGTGGCGTGGCGCTGCTACCAGTCTTCCGGCGAACCCTTGTTGCGGTGGCTGACGCTGGGTTTCCTCGGCTTCGTGGTGGTCTACGCGCCGCACGGCGCCTTCACCGGAATGGCCCACCACAACATCTGGCTGTTTCTGCTCTACGGTCCGGCGTCACGCCTGACCATGTCGGTGCTGCTCTTCATCGGGCTGCTCTCCTATAACCAGCCGCCGGATGAGTTCGATCAGCGTCCGACCTGGCTGACATGGATCGGGCTGTTCGTGGTGATCGATGTCGCCGTCGCTATCATCGCCTTTTCCCCCTATGCCGGCTATCCCGCGGTGCGGCTGTCGATGGAGGGCGGGGCACTGGTGTTCAGCGTGCTCAACATCCTGGCGCTGCTGATGCGCCGGATCCGCTCGCCGCTGATGGTGATCTTCGGCATTTCGGTGGCGTGGTTCGGGCTGTCGTCGCTTGCCTTCATTCTGGGGCGGCCGTGGAATCACATGTGGTGGCTCGCCCACGCGATCTTTGCCGGGGGATTTTTCCTGCTGAGCTATGGCGTGGTTCGGGCGTTCCGGACGACACGATCGTTCTCGACCATCTACAGCCAGGAAGAGTTGATGACCCGCCTGTCCGAGGCGGTGGCCGGCACGCAAAGCGCGTTGCTTGAGGTGCAGAAGGCCAATCAGAAACTGGAATATCTTGCGGGCACCGATCCATTGACCGGCGCCGGCAACCGGCGGCAATTCATCGAGCGCATCGAGTCCGAGATCTCGCGATCGCAGCGAACCGGCGCCGCGCTGTCGCTGCTGTCGCTCGACCTCGATCATTTCAAGGAGATCAACGATCTGTACGGCCACCAGGGCGGCGACGAGATCCTCTGCTGCTTTGTGAAGAAATGCCGCGAGGCAATTCGTCCCTACGACTTCGTCGCGCGCGTCGGCGGCGAAGAGTTCGTGGTCCTGCTGCCGGGGGCGACGCTTGACGCTGCCTGCGCGGTTGGCGAACGGCTTCGCATGGCGATCGCGGGCAGTACGTTCAAGGTCGGAAACCAGCCGATCAACCTCACCATCAGTATCGGGGTGTCGGAATACGGACCCGACGGACACGACGTCGACGCGCTGCTGCAGGCCTCCGATCAGCGGCTCTATCGCGCCAAGCATGAAGGCCGCAATTGCGTGATTGCCGCCTAGCCGCCGAACCCCCTTCGTCTGCAGGGCGGCGATGAAGCCGGCTTGCGGGTAATCCAAAGCGCCGCCGCGGCTTTCGCGGCCGCCTTTGATGGCTATTTTGCGCCTATAAGGTGATCCGTCAACTCACATCGAAATCCTACATCGCGATCGACATTTTTCCCCCTGGCTTCACAGATCAGAAGAAAGGGTGGAGGTTGAACGTGCGTCGTCAGATGGAACTGCAAAATTCGGCCCGCCCGCCGCTCCGAAAAACCAGGCGTGGCGCCATGGAAAGGCTGCTGATTTTCCTGTGGGGCGGATCGCCGACGCAGTACTGGCCGGAGTCGCACTATATGCGTGGCCGCGGGCCGAAATGGCTGGAAAAGCACGGCGGCCTGCAGGAAGAGTCCAACCTCGCGAAGGTATCGAACGCGACGGATCAGCCGTGAACGGCTGAGCGCGCGACCCGCTCGGACAAGCCGAGACGCTGACGCGGCCCGCGGCGGTTTTTTCGTCGGCCCGCATCCCAAAATCGATCGCCGTTCCGGCGGGATGAGCTCGTCGGCCGGACCTCTTCGATAAGCTAAGTTTCTGCGGCTTTGGATCTGGCACGGCGCGCCTCGCCGTCCGGACCGCCGTTGCCGGTTGCCAATACATCAGGCACGGCCTGCAATAATTTGCGGCTCAGGCCAATCTATGTCAACAAATATTCGTTTATAATCAATAAGATAATACATTTTGTATACAGCATACTAAATATCGTTGCCCGCTCTCGCCAAATGCCGCAGATTTGATGCGCCGGCAATTGGAGAGAGAAATGAGCGATCACGCCGCCTCGGCCATCCCCGCGACCAGCACCGCCAGACCGACCGGCGTGCGCTGGAATATTTTCTTCCTGATGCTGTTCCTGGTTTCGATCAACTACATCGACCGCGCCTCGCTATCGGTCGCGATGCCCCTGATCTCCAAAGAGTTCGATATCGATCCTGCGATGCAGGGTCTGATCCTTAGTTCGTTCTTCTGGACCTATGCGGTGATGCAGGTGCCGGGCGGCATGCTGGCCGACCGCTTCAAGCCGCGGATCGTGATCGCGCTGGCGACGATCTTCTGGGGCGCGTTCCAGGCGATTGCCGCGGTCGCGACCAACTGGGGAGTGTTGTTGCTGACCCGGCTCGGACTCGGCGCCTCAGAAGCGCCGATCTATCCGGCCGGCGGCAAGCTCAACGCCATCTGGATGACGCAGAACGAGCGGGGGCGGGGTGCGACGCTGCTCGATGGCGGCGCGCCGCTCGGCGCCGCCTTGGGCTCGATCGTGATCGCCTGGCTGATCGCAGCCTTCGATTCCTGGCGCGCGGCCTTTGTCATCGCCGGTGTCGGCACCATGCTGTGCGGCCTCTGGGCCTGGTACTACATCCGCAATTCGCCGCGGCAGCATCCCTCGGTGAATGAAGCGGAGGCGCGTTTCATCGAACAGGCGCACGCGCTGGAAGATGCCGCAACCCCGGCGTCTTCAGGCGGAAGCTGGATGGCCTATTTTCGATTCCGTTCGGTGTGGTGCATGTGCCTCGGCTGGATGTTCTTCAACACCACCTTTTACGGCTTGTTGACGTGGATGCCGACCTATCTGTTCAAGGTGCACGGCTTTGACATCAAGACGCTCGGCGGCGCCTCCTTCATCATCTTCTTCTCCGGCTTTGTCGGCGAACTGGTCGGCGGATGGATCGGCGACTTCTGGCGCAGCCGCGGCGGCGGGCCCAACCTGGTGTTCCGAACCCTGTTCGGCATCGCCGCGATCATGGCGACGGTGTCGATCTTCTCGGTGGCCTATGTCCGGGATCCCGTCGCGGTCGTGGTGCTGCTGTCCTCGACGCTGTTCTTTCTGCGCTGGTGCGGAATGTATTGGGTGATCCCGTCCGCGCTCGCGGGCCGCGACAAGTCCGGTTTCCTCGGCGGCTGCATGAATCTCGGCGGCAACATTGCGGGCATCCTGACGCCGCTGATCGTCGGCTTCATCGTCCAGGCCACCGGGTCCTACTTCCTGGCGCTGATGTTCTTTGCCGCCGCCGGCGTCGCATTGCTGATCTGTTCGAGCTTGATCGATTACAGCCGCAAACTGCCGGTATGACACAAGTGGGTGCAGGACGATCGCATATGATGGAATTAGCGAAGAACTTTCCTTCACCCTCCCCTGGAGGGGGAGGGTCGAGAACATCGGACGAAGCTCCGCTTCGTCGGATGTTGTCGGGGTGGGGTGATTGTTCATCCGTAACATCTCCACCCGTCTTTCGCGCCGCGCACCCCACCCCGCCTCGTATCGTGCTTCGCACGCTACGAGCCGACCCTCCCCCTCAAGGGGAGGGTAAGGAAAAGCCGCGGCAGCCGGTGACTTCAGATGCGGGCCGCGCACCGGCTTCTGGTTCGCTCACGAGGTTCGCACGATGACACGCCACGTCCGGCTCGGCATGTTGACCCCGTCGTCCAACACCGCGCTCGAGCCGATCACGAACGCGATGCTGGCCGGGATCGCCGACGTCTCGGCGCATTTTTCGCGCTTCAAGGTGACCGAGATCGCCCTGTCCGATTCCGCGTTGCGCCAGTTCGACGACAGCGAAATCCTGCGCGCGGCCGAGCTTTTGGCGGATGCCAAGGTCGACGTCATCGCCTGGAACGGCACCTCCGCAAGCTGGCTCGGCTTCGAGCGCGACGAGCGGCTGTGCGAACGCATCACCGCCTCGACCGGCATCCAGGCGCGAACCACCGTGCTCGCCTATCGCGATCTGTTCCGGCGGCTCAAGATTGCGCGTGTCGGATTGGTCACGCCCTATCGCAAGGACGTCCAGGACAAGATCATCGCTGTCTGGGGTTCGGAAGGATTGCAATGCGTCGCGGAGCGGCATCTCTCGCTGCAGGATAATTTTTCCTTCGCCGAAGTGCCGGAAGCCGAGGTCGCGCGGCTGATCGAAGAAGTCGTGCGCGAGGGCTGCGACGCGGTTGCCGTGGTGTGCACCAATATGCGCGGCGCCGGCCCCGCCGAGGTCCTTGAAGCAAGACTCGGGGTGCCGGTTTTCGATTCGATTGCGGTGACGTTGTGGGCATGCTTGATCGCGACCGGAACAGATCCGGCGCGGATCGAGGGCTGGGGACGGCTGTTTACGACGCCCGAGCTTGGGCTCGGCGCAACGTCGGCCGCGGATGCGCGCAAGGATGCACAAGGCTCGTAATATTAGTGAACCAGATGAAAACCCGACCGTGACGAAGACCGACACCAAGACGAAGCCCAAGACCAAAGACAACTCCAAGCGTCGGCGTGGCGTCACGGCGTTGCAGCGGCGGCGGCTGCGCATGCCGCGCGCCGGTCTCCACGAGCAGGCCGCAACGCGGCTTCGCACCCTGATCGTGCGCGGCGAGCTTGCGCCGGGTCAGCCATTGCTCGAAACCGACCTGTCCGAGGCGCTCGGGGTGTCGCGGACGCCGCTGCGCGAGGCCTTGCGGCAACTGGCGTCCGAAGGCCTGGTCGAGCTTCGCCTCAACCGCAGCGCCATCGTTGCGCCGCTGCGCCGTGAAGCGCTGACCGAATTGTTCGAGGCGTTGAGCGGGATCGAGCGCTGCGCCGCCGAGCTTGCCGCGGCACGCATGACGGCGCGCGATCTCGAACAGCTCGAAGCGCTGCAGGACCGCATCGAATGGCATCGCGGCCGTGATGAAATGCGGGACTATTTCGAAATCAATCAGCAGATCCACCGCGCCATCGTCGGCTTCGCCCGCAACGGCGTGTTGAAGGCGACCCACGACGCCTTGCTGCCCCGCGCCGAGCGTGCGCGCTTCTTCGGGCTGTCGGTCCTGGGGCGGTGGGATGAATCGGTGCGCGACCATCAGGAGATTTTGGCCGCGCTCAAGCGTGGCGACGGCGAGCGCGCCGGCAAGTTGCTGGGGCACCACGTCCGCCGCACCGGCGAGGTCGTGGCCGGCACGCTGCCGGCCGAAGCCGACGATGCCGGCGCCGTCAAGACGCGACGCAACGTCCGGAGCACCACGCCGGGGAAGGCCGGATCGTGAAAATCCTGCTGCTCAATCCGAACACCACCGCTGACGTGACCGATCTGCTGCACGCCGCCGGCGCCAAGGCCGCTTCACCAGGCACCGAACTGGTCATGGCGACCGCGAAGCGCGGCGTGCCCTACATCGCTACCCGTGCCGAAGCGCAGATCGGCGGTGCTATCGCGCTGGAAATGCTGGCCGAGGCCGGCGCGAGCGTCGATGGCGCTATCATCGCGGCGTTCGGCGATCCCGGCCTGTTCGGCGCGCGCGAGCTGTTCGATATTCCGGTGGTCGGCCTCGCCGAAGCCGCGATGCTGACCGCCTGCATGCTCGGCCGGCGGTTTGCGATCGTGACCTTCGCGCGGGCGCTGGCGCCCTGGTACCAGGAGTGCGTCGCCATGCACGGTCTCGACGCCCGTTGTGCCGGAATCCGCGCGCTCGACGGCACGTTCCGCTCCATTTCCGATGTCCAGGCCGAGAAGGAAGAGCTTCTGGTGGCGCTGGCGAACCGCGCTGTCGAACAGGACGATGCCGATGTCGTCATCCTGTCGGGCGCGCCGCTGGCCGGCCTCGCCGGCAAGGTCCGCGATCGAATCCCGGTCCCGGTGGTCGATCCGATTGCCGCCGCCGTAAGACAGGCAGAAACGCTCGTCTCCCTCAAGCCGCGCAAGGCCATCGCCGGGACATTTCGTCGTCCGGACCCGAAGCCGACCGTTGGACTGGCGGAGCCGCTCGCCGCCGTCATCGAGCATCGGCCGCAAGCGGGCAAGCAAGGAGAAGTCACCTGATGCCATTCGACACCATCATTCGCGGCGGCACGATCGCCACCGCCGCCGACACCTTTGCCTGCGACATCGGCATTCGTGACGGGCGCATCGCGTCGCTGGGCCACGATCTCGGCGCGGCCGAAACCATCATCGATGCGAGCGGCCGGCTGGTCTTGCCGGGCGGCATCGACAGCCACGTTCACTTCGCCCAGCCATCGGGCGACGGCATCGTCATGGCGGACGGCTTCGCCACCGGCACGCGCTCGGCGGCGTTCGGCGGCAACACCACGGTGATGCCGTTCTGTTTGCAGGAAAAGGGCCAGACGCTGCGCGAGGCGTTGCGACACTATCACACGCTGGCCGAGGGCGAATGCCACGTCGACGTGGCCTTTCACCTCATCGTCACCGATCCGACCGAGCAGGTGCTCGGGCAGGAGCTGCCGGCGCTGGTCGAGGACGGCTACACCTCGCTCAAGGTGTTCATGACCTATGAGGGGTTGGCGCTCTCGGACCGCGAATTGCTGGAAACCATGTCGGTCGCGCGCGAGACCGGCGCGGTGCTGATGGTGCATGCGGAAAACTTCGATGCCATCCGCTTCCTCACCGACCGGCTCGAGCGTGGCGGCAATATCGCGCCGCGCTTTCACGCGACCTCGCGGCCGATTCCGGTCGAGCGCGAGGCCACGCATCGCGCCATCTCGCTGTCCGAACTCGTCGACGTGCCGATCATGATCGTGCACGTATCGAACCGCGAGGCGATGGAGGAAATCCGCCGCGCCCAGCAGCGCGGTCTCAAGGTGATGGGCGAGACCTGCCCGCAATACCTGGTGCTGACCGAGAAGGATCTCGACCGGCTGAACATGGAAGGCAGCAAATATGTCTGTTCGCCGCCGCCGCGCGACATGGCGAGCCAGCAGGCGTGCTGGGAAGGCCTGCAGCAGAGCGTGTTCTCGGTGTTCTCGTCCGACCATTGTCCGTTCCGCTACGACGATCCGCAAGGCAAGCTCCTGCCCAAGGGCCGTACCAGCTTCCGCTGGGTGCCGAACGGAATTCCAGGCGTGGCAACGCGTCTTCCGATTCTGTTCTCGGAAGGCGTGGTGAAAGGCCGTATCGACCTCAATCGTTTCGTCGCGCTGACCGCGACCAACCACGCCAAGATCTACGGCCTCTATCCGCGCAAGGGGACGATCGCGGTCGGATCGGACGCCGACATCGCCTTGTGGGATCCGAAGCGAAAAGTCACGATCAGCCATGACCTCATCCACGACGGCGCCGACTACACGCCGTATGAAGGGTTGGAGGTGACAGGCTGGCCGGTGCTGACCATGGTGCGCGGCCGCGTCGTGGTCGACGACGGCGTGCTGGTCGGCGCGAAAGGCCATGGCACCTATCTGCCGCGGAGCAAGCCGCCAGCGGCCGACGCTGCCTAGATCGTGACGGGTTTTCATCTCATCAATCGCGCGGCGAGTTTCTTACCTCTCCCCGCGTGCGGCAGGGCTATTGCATAGGAAACTAATGGCAAACGCTTCTCTTGTTCACCCTCCCCTGGAGGGGGAGGGTCGACGCGAAGCGGCGGGGTGGGGTGAGACCCCGGAACGAAGCGTCTCCACCCCACCCCGTCTCACATTTCGCTTCGCTCAATGTGAGCCGACCCTCCCCCTCCAGGGGAGGGTGAAAGAAGGCTCATCTGCGATAGCCCTGCCGCGCGCGGGCGAAGGAGAATACGCTTCAGCCTGAACGCATCACTCAATAACCTTCAACAAGCCGAATGCAGGAGACGATATGCCTTACGCGACCACCGACGACGGAGTGCGTCTGTATTTTGAGGAAACCGGGTCGGGTCACCCCGTCATCCTGGTTCATGAATTCGCCGGCGATCTGCGCAGCTGGGAACCGCAGATGCGTCATTTCGGCAAGCGTTATCGCGCCATCGCCTTCAATGCCCGCGGTTTCCCGCCGTCCGATGTGCCGGAGCAGGTTTCTTCCTATTCGCAGGCCTGCGCCGCCGATGACATCCTCGCCGTGCTCGATCATATCGGCGAGCGGCAGGCACATATCATCGGGCTGTCGATGGGCGGCTTCGCGACGCTGCATTTCGGGCTGCGGCACCCGCAGCGGGCGCTGTCGCTATGCATCGGCGGCTGCGGCTACGGCGCCGAACCCGACAAGCGCGACACCTTCCGGGCCGAAGCCGACGTGATTGCCGGCATGATACGGACCGAGGGCATGCCGGCCTTTGCCGAGCGTTATGCCTATGGGCCGACCCGCGTTCAGTATGAAAACAAGGATCCGCGCGGCCACGCCGAGTTCAAGGCGATGCTGGCGGAGCATTCCGCGATCGGATCGGCGAACACCCAGCAGGGCGTTCAGAAGGAGCGACCCTCGCTCTATACGCTGGTCGAGGAAATGAAGCGCCTCACCGTGCCGACGCTGATCATCACCGGCGATGAAGATTGGCCCTGCCTGTTGCCGGGTATCCTGATGAAGCAAAGCATCCCTTCAGCGGCGCTGGTGGTGATGCCGAATGCGGGCCACGCGATCAACATCGAAGAGCCCGACGAGTACAACCGGCTGGTCGGCGACTTCCTTGCCCAGGTCGAAAGCGGACGCTGGCCGAACCGCGATCCCCGGGCCGTCAGCGCCTCCATCACCGGAATGAAGTAGGGGTAGCGTTTGGTTCCCCCCCCCGCCTTCGACCCTTTACAGCGAGGGCGGGTCGGGCCGATAGTATTGTTTGAAGCGGAAGCGTTCGATTTGAACGACAGCGCTTCCGTTTAGACCGGGATCACCTGTCCACCCGGCCCACGACCACGAGTGTTGATTCTTATCGTAATTTTTTGAGCGTGATGTTTTTGGAAGTGAGTTGAGCGACGCGGCCAACCTAGTGCGTGGGGTAAGGCACGAAAGGACGCGTTAGACCCACGACGCCGCCCGCTCGATGGCCTATCTGTGATGGCTCGCTGCCGACGGCCGCGTCGTGAGATTCCATTCTGCTCAGTTCAGTTTCGCATGCGCATCACTTGTCTGGGAGTAGCATGCAAAACATCTCTGGCGCATATGCCCAACTCTTAATGCCGGTTGCGTTAGGAAAGGAGATCCAGATCATGCCAATAAACCTGCTTACGGTTCCATCGATCGCCGTATTCCTGTGTTCGGCTCTTCTTGCTTTTGGATATACCGCCCCCGCAACCGCCGGTGCACCAGTAAAAGGAGACTATTTCCATACCGGGGCCGGCGCGCGATATCTGGAGCGAGCCAAGGGCGACATCGTCACCGTGCCCTTGCGCGGCAACATCAATGTCCTGATGGGATCTGGCGGGAATATCGTGGTTCTGTCGGGAAGCGAAGGCAAGTTCCTCGTCGATGCCGGCATCAAGCCGTCGAAAGACAAATTGCAGGCGGCTCTCAATAAGATCGGCCCGTCACCGTTGAAATACGTCGTAAACACCCATTGGCACTGGGATCATACCGACGGAAACGAGTGGATGCATGCAGCCGGCGCCACGATCATTGCGCAGAGAAATACGCTGAAGCATCTTTCCGAGACCACTCACGTCGATGATTGGAATTGGACGTTCGCTCCCGTTCCGGCCGGCGCGCGCCCGACGATCATCGTGCAAAATGAGAAAAAGTTCACCTTTGCGGGCGAGTCCATAAAGGTGGAGCATCTCGGCCCCGGCCATACCGACGGCGATGTGTCGGTGTATTTCGAAAAGGCCGATGTGATGGCCCTCGGCGACACCTTCTGGAACGGAAACTATCCGTTCATCGACAACGAAGACGGCGGCAGCGTCAATTCGGCCATCGCCTTTGCCAACAAGGCTATCGAACGCACCACGGATAAAACAATCCTGATTCCTGGTCATGGGCAGGTCGGCAACCGCGCTCAATTGATTGAATTTCGCGACATGCTGGTCACGGTGCGCGATAAGGTCGCTGCACTGAAGTCACAGGGTAAATCCCTCGAAGACGTCATAGCGGCCAAGCCGACCGCGGCCTTCGACGATAAATGGGGAAGATTTGTGATCGATTCGGCATTCTTCACAAAGCTTGTGTACGAAGGACTATAGACAGTATAGCCACGCCGCCGCCCGCTCGATGGCTTATCTGAGATGCCATTACGCCACGTTCGCAGAGGTAGCCATCATGGACAACGTGCAATCTACGACCCCATCGAACAGCAGCGGGGTGACGTAATGGGAGATTCAATAGAAAAAGTTGGCATTGTAAAAGCGGCAACGGAGTATCGGATCGGCGCTTCACTCTCGATCCAGCATCGAACAATTAACAATCGAACAATTAACAGCGAGCAGGTCGCCGTCAGTAATGCAGCCCGCTCCTTTTCATTGAGGGACGATCTGTCCACACGTGCCAGTCGGTTGCCAACTTCTTCGAAAAGCATAACTTTTCAGTTTGCGCCGCGGCCGGCGGGCACGGGTTCGGCCGATATTTCGCCGTTGGCACCAGATACCTGCGAGGCCCCGCAAGGTGATGCCGTTCGAAAGCCACATCATTCTCTACCCGGTTGAGATCAGCGACAGCTGAACGTCACTCGGACGAAGGCAACGAGAGGACCACCATGATCGACAGACGCACCCTCATGCACTCCGGAATTATGCTTGCAGCATCCGGTGCCGCTATATCCTTTTCGTCAAAGTTAGCTTTGGCTGAGACAGTGACGCTGCCGTTCGAGAACGGCGAGCGGCCGCTCGTCAAATATCCCCAGAAGCGGCCGATGATCGGGCTCACCAGCCGCCCGCCGCAGCTCGAAACCCCGTTCTCGGTGTTCGACGAGGGCGTCATCACGCCGAACGATGCGTTCTTTGTGCGTTACCACCTGGCCGACATCCCCTATGACATCGATGCCGACACGTTTTCGGTCGAGATCAAGGGCAATGTGGACAAGCCGGTCAAGCTGTCGCTTGCCGACATCAAGAAGATGCCCGCCATCGAACTGGTGGCCGTCAACCAGTGCTCCGGCAATAGCCGCGGCTTCGTCGAGCCGCGCGTCGCGGGAGGTCAGCTCGGCAATGGCGCGATGGGCAACGCGCGGTGGAAGGGCGTCCCGCTCAAGGCGGTGCTCGATATGGCGGGCGTGCAGGCGGGCGCCAGGCAGGTCGTGTTCAACGGCATGGACGGCCCGGTGTTCGATAAGACTCCTGACTTTGCCAAGGCGCTCGATGTCGACCATGCCCGGGACGGCGAGGTGATGCTGGCCTATTCGATGAATGACGCGGATTTGCCGCTGCTCAATGGATTTCCGCTCCGGCTGATCGTCCCCGGCTATTACGGCACCTACTGGCTGAAGCACCTCAACGAAATCACCGTGATCGACAGCGTGTTCGACGGGTTCTGGATGAAATCCGCCTACCGCATCCCGGACAATGATTGCGCCTGCGTCGAGCCGGGAACGTCGCCCCAGGCGACCATCCCGATCAACAAGTTCAACGTTCGCTCGTTCATCACCAATCTGAGCAGCGGCGCCAAGGTCAAGACCGGGTCCACGCTTCTCAAAGGCATCGCCTTCGATGGCGGCAAGGGCATCAAGGACGTCAGCGTTTCGATCGATGGCGGTGCCACCTGGGTCGCGAGCCAATTGGGCAAGGACCTCGGCAATTACTCGTTCCGTGAGTGGCAGTTGCCGGTCACCCTCTCGGCCGGAGCGCACGACATCAAGGTGCGCGCCACCAACCAGGCCGGGCAGACCCAGCCGGACAAGCCGCTGTGGAATCCGCCGGGCTACATGCGAAACGTGATCGAAACCACATCCGTGACGGCGGCCTGAGGGGAGCGATCATGTCCAAGAAGATTTCAGTGTCGAAAATTTTCATCCTCGCCGCCGTCTCGATCGTCGCGATCAGCGCGACGCCGATGATCTCAATGGCAAAACCGATCGGCTATCAGTTGCCCGAGGAAACCGCTGCGTTCAAGCCGGGCCCGAACCTCGAGGTCGTCCAGGGCAATTGCGCCGCGTGTCATTCGGCCGACTACATCGCGACCCAGCCGCAGGGCCCGAAGTTCAAGAAGGACTTCTGGCATGCCGAGGTGACCAAAATGATCAAGGTTTACGGCGCGCCGATCGATGAGGCAGACGTGAGTAAGATCGTCGATTACCTGGCGGCGACGTATTGATCGCGCACGAAACGCGTGACCGGAAAGTGGTGCGTTCCACCAAACCTCGTATGCCCGGACAACAGCGCGAAGCGTATCTTCGAGCAGATGTGCCGGTCCATCGCTGCGGGCGCGGCCGCGTCGCCCTAGCGTGTTACCCCGCTGCCCCCAGTGGTCGGTTTTTCGGCCAACTCCCCGACAACCTTTTTACGCGGCGTCAGGACCGCGATCTGATGAGGAGAGGCGGGCATGCCTCCAACCGTCAGAGTGGGGACGGGCGAGACCTCTTGAACATAAGTCGATCCCACAACAGAAATCTCGAGAGCGGTGATCGGGAGGCCCATCGATTCGTAAGTCGGGAGTTCCGCGGCGGCAACCCCATCGGCTCCCTGTAAGATCACGACCGCAACGGCGGCAAAGAGAACCAGACGTTTCATACCGCATCTCCTTTGGCCTGTAGCCGAAGCCGCAACCGTGATTGCAGTCCTTCGCGACACCTCCAGCTCAGATAAGCATGGTTCAATTCCTGGCAATGACATTATAATCATAATATAATCACGTGTTGTTGAGATAGCGGAACTGCCCCATTTGGCAGCCGGATTGCTCTTGGAAACGCGAACCATCCCGGCCGGTTAGGCGGCGCGCGCCGCCGTCGCGGCCGCGCTTGTGTCCTTCTTCTGGTTGCCGCTGATCGCCAAGGAGGCAAAGCCGGCGACGATGCATAGAATCCCGGAGAGCGCGAAGGCCGGCGTGTAGGTGCCATCCAGCGTGCGGGTGAGGCCGGCGCCGTAGGCGGCTATCGAGGCACCGATCTGGTGGGCCACGAACATCCAGCCGAAGACCAACGGCCCAAGCGTGGTGCCGAAACGGTCGGTCGTGAGGCGAATGGTGGGCGGCAGCGTTGCGAACCAATCGAGCCCGTAAAACGCGGCGAAGAGCGAGACCGAGTAGAGGTCCATGCCCAGCGCGAGGGGAAGGTAGAGGAGCGACAAGCCCCGCAGCGTGTAATAGACACAAAGGAGGACGCGGTTGTCGTATTTGTCCGACAGCCACCCGGAGGCCACCGTTCCAAAGAGATCGAAGAATCCCATCAAGGCAAGAAGGCCTGCGGCTGCCACTTCGGCGATGCCGTGATCGCCGCAGGCTGCGATGAGATGAGTGCCGATCAGCCCGTTGGTGCTGAGGCCGCAAACAAAAAAGCCAAAACACAAGAGCCAGAAATTTCTTGTCCTGGCAGCGCTCTTCAGCGCGCGCAAGGAGACGGCGACGGGGTTTTCCGAAGGCGGCTTCGCATAGGCAAGAGCTGTTCCGGCCGGCGAGCCATACGGCGTGAGGCCGATATCGGAAGGACGATTGCGCATCAAAAGTGCAATGAGGGGCGCAACGCCTAAAAGGACACAAGCGACCAGTGTGACGAGCGTCCTCCAGCCGTAAACTTCGTTGATATGGGCAAAAAGCGGCAAGAACAGCAGCTGACCCGAGGCGGAACTTGCGGTCATCAAACCGATAACGAGCCCCCGGCGTTGCGCGAACCAGGTATTGGCGACCGTGGCGCCAAGCACGAGGGCGGTCATGCCGGTACCGCCGCCGACGACGAGCCCCCACAGGATGTCGAGTTGCCATGATTGCGAGACGAAGGCGGTAAGGCCGGTCCCGATCGCCGTGACAATGACGGCAATCGTCATGATCCGGCGCATACCGAAGCGGAGCATCAGCGCAGCGGCAAAGGGAGCCATCAACCCGAAGACGGCAAGGCGCAAGGAAAGCGAGGCCGAAATGGTCGCGGCCGACCAACCGAATTCCTTCTGCAGGGATACCAGCAACAGCCCCGGCGTCGACATGGCGCCAGCGGTGACGAGAAGGGTCAGGAAGGTGACCGCGACGATCACCCAGGCGTAGTGCGGGGCGGCGCGGGACTTTAAGTCGGTACCGGTCATTGGCGACCCTCTCAGGAAGGCGTTGCGATCTGGATGCAGGCGCACGATATTCGCGTCATCTGCGGATTACACGCATATGCTTGTAACGGACAAATACAAGCATATGCTGATATTGCAAGAGGTCGGAGGCATTTCCATGAATAAAGACACTCCCGGTTCGCGAAGCCGGTGCCATTGCACCGCCCTCAGGAAGGCGTCCCGGCGCATCTCGCAGCTTTATGATGCTGCGCTCGCGCCGAGTGGGCTGAAGGTCACGCAGCGCGCGATCCTTGTGCAAATCAGTCGCTCGGAAACTGCGACCGTCGGTGCGCTTGCGGAAGCGATGGTGATGGATGCCGGTGGTCTTGCGCATACCTTGAAGCCGCTTGTGCGCGACGGCCTCGTCACGATCGGCCCCGATCCGGATGACCGGCGCAGCCGGTCGATTCGGCTTACGCCGGCCGGCAAGGCCAAACTCAAGCAGTCCGATGCGCTTTGGGAAAGGGCGCAGCAAGGTTTTGAAAAGCAGATCGGCAGGAGTCAGGCCAAGGCGTTGCACGACATTGTGGGTCTCTTGATCGCCGACGGCTTTACTGAAAAATTCGAAGCCACCGTAGGCGACGAAGGTGCGCTGACGATCGGCAGGAGGTGAATCCTGTTGGACCAGAAATGCTCGCGAGTGCGCATCGCGGAGCGATGCGTTTGAGGATCGCAAGTGACCCCACGGCTCGAGATGGCGCGACCGCGCCTCCTTACCGAGACGGGCTCTCGATTATTGGCAGCCCGCAGTTCGGAAAAGCGAAATTCGCCAAGCGGATCAATCTGATTTGGCAGGTCCAGTCGCTTTATTGAAAATATTTCGGTTTTCTTCTGACCCAAATCACTTCTTTATCTGCCTCGTCTCATCCCCGAGGAGGGGCGTATCGCGATCGTCACGAACGTTGGGATGGGATGCGGTGGACGCGGCAGCGTCGTCGCGCACGGGAATTGCAGGGCAGGCATTCGATTGAGCGAAGGCCTGTGAGCAATCGACCGGCGTGTGGACGAACGGCGCTGAAACGCCTTTGCCTGAAATGCGGTCGGCAGCACATGGCCGGTCGCGGATTGGTCGAGGTCGCTGCGTACAGCAAAACCGTGTGGTCCTGGCATCCGTTGCTGGTGCTAAATCGGCGGAGGTGATGCGAGCCCAACCGGGCCTCGCAACACCGCCAATTCGCCGATGACGGCGACAAGACGAATTCGTCGCCGGGGAGAGTACGGCATAAGCCGTTAAAACCATTGCGTGCGGGAATGCCGGGTGTTTCCGGTGCGACCGTGGTGACTACCGTGTGCTTACTACCTTTTGCACACGGGCTGCGGGTGCACCGTGCACCCGGCATTCCCCGCGCCCTCAGCCGGGCGACACACATATGCATAACTCGGGCGCATCATGTCGCGAGAATGCGAAATCACATCTCAACGTCATTCCGGGATGGTCCGAAGGACCAGACCCGGAATCTCGAGATTCTACGATGTGCAATTGCACATTGTAGTTCGCGCAAGAGCGCGCCCCGGAATGACTGCTCGGCCTGGGCGCTCATGCTAAGCTCGTCCTTGCGACGACTTGTCCGCCGTAGCTTCTAGCGACTCGCAATGACGGTTATCGGTGAATCTTTTTTTGTATCGGAAACAATCAATCACGTCGTCCCGGCCAAGCGAAGCGCGAGCCGGGACCCATACGCCGTGTCCTATCGTGTAAGCAGTGGGACAGATGCCTTTCTTCTCTAACCAACGGCTGTGGTTATGGGTCCCTGCGTTCGCAGGGACGACAGCAATGACGGTTTCGCAACAAAGACGCATGTCTCCCATCTGCAATTGTAATTCGAAGAATGACGGCTCACTCAGCACCGTAATCATGCTAAAAAATCTCGCTTCTATTGGCAGCAATTGAGCCAAACTCTCAGGAAACGACATGGCCGCTGTTCCGACCTCGACGACCGTTCTCAACTCCATCCTGTTCCGCGACGCCTTCGGCACGCCGCGCATGCGTGAGGTGTTCTCGGACTTCAGCCTGATCGCCCGCTATGTCGAAGTCGAGGTCGCGCTGGCGAAAGCCGAGGCGCGCTGCGATGTGATCCCGCGTGAGGCCGCCGCCGAGATCGCCAGGCGTGCCGACGCCTCAAAGCTCGATTTCGATCTGCTGCGTCGCGAGACCGACGTCGTTGGCTATCCGATCCTGCCGCTGGTCCACCAACTGGCGAAGCAGTGCGGCGAGGCCGGCCGCTATGTCCATTGGGGCGCGACCACGCAGGACATCATGGATACCGCCGTCGTCCTGCAGGTGCGCGACGGCCTTACGATCATCGAGGAAGATATCGCCGCGCTGCGCGGCATCCTCGCTGATCTTTCGCGGCGCTACCGCGACACGCCGATGGCGGGCCGCACCCACCTTCAGCAGGCGCTGCCGGTAACGTTCGGCTACAAGACCGCAATCTGGCTTGCGATGTTCGATCGCCACGCCGAACGTCTGGCGCAATTGAAGCCGCGCGTGCTGGTCGGCCAGTTCGGCGGCGCCGCCGGCACGCTGGCTTCGCTCGGCGACAAGGGTTTCGCTGTGCAGCAAGCGCTGTGCGAAGAGCTCGGCCTCGGCGTTCCCGTTGCCACCTGGCATGTCGCACGCGACGGCCTTGCCGAAGTAGTGAATTTCTTCGGCCTTGTGACCGGCACGCTCGGCAAAATCGCGCTCGATGTCATGGTGATGGCCTCGACGGAATTCGCGGAGGTCTATGAACCTTTCGTGAAAGGGCGCGGTGCATCCTCGACCATGCCGCAGAAACGCAACCCGATTTCCTCGGAACTGATGCTCGCGGCTTGCAAGGCCGTGCGCCAGCACGCCGGCCTGATGTTGGATGCGATGGTGCAGGATTTCGAGCGCGCCACCGGGCCGTGGCATGCCGAGTGGATGGCGATCCCGGAAAGCTTTGTGTTGACCGCAGGCAGCCTACATCAGGCGAAGTTCGCGCTCGGCGGGCTGATCGTCGACGAGAAAAAGATGGCGGAAAATCTCGATATCAGCCGCGGGCTGATTGTCGCTGAAGCCGTCATGATGGGGCTTGCGCCCGAGATCGGCCGGCAGGAAGCGCACGACGTGGTCTACGACGCCTGTCGTCTCGCCAATGAGAACGGCATGTCGCTTGCGGATGCACTATCGGCAAATCCGCAAGTGTCCGGACGCATCGATCGCGCTACCATCGATCGGCTGACATCGCCAGCAAACTATCTCGGCCTCGCGCCTCAAATGGTCGATCGGGTGCTTGGCGCCGCAAGGCGTTGAACGGCTCGGTCAGTTCGCCTATCTCTTCACCATGGAATAATTTGTAAGAGGACTTGCATGACCGCGCACCAAGGCGATTTTTCGACCCCGATCGATTCCGTCAAGCTCGACCGGTTGGCCGAGGTGGCCGTGAAAGTGGGGCTGCGGTTGCAGGAAGGACAGGACCTGCTCGTGACCGCGCCGACGATGGCACTGCCCTTGGTGCGCAAGATCGCCGAGCATGCCTACAAGGCCGGCGCCGGCCTGGTGACGCCGATCTTTGGCGATGAGGCGATCACGCTGGCGCGCTACAGGTTCGGCCGCGGAGACGGGTTCGACCGTGCCGCGAGCTGGCTCTATGAGGGCATGGCGAAAGCTTTCGCCGCTAATACCGCGCGGCTCGCCGTGGTCGGCGACGATCCGATGCTGCTTGCCGGTCAGGATCCCGCCAAGGTCGCGCGCGCCAGCAAGGCCAACTCCATCGCCTACAAGCCGGCGCTGGAGCGGATCGTCAATTTCGACATCAATTGGAACATCGTCGCCTATCCGAGCGCGTCATGGGCGAAGCAGGTTTTTCCCGACGACGAGGAAGAAGTCGCCGTTGGCAAGCTCGCCGACGCCATCTTCGCGGCGTCGCGGGTCGACAATGAAGATCCGATCGCCTTGTGGGAGAAACATAACGCCGCGCTGCGCAGCCGTACCGAATGGCTGAACGGACAGCGGTTCAGCGAGCTGCATTATACCGGACCCGGCACCAACCTGACGATCGGGCTTGCCGATGGCCACGAATGGGTGGGCGGCGCCGCCACCGCCAGCAATGGAATCACCTGCAATCCCAACATTCCGACCGAGGAAGTCTTCACCACGCCGCATGCCCGGCGGGTGCAGGGTCACGTCGTCAGCACCAAGCCGCTGTCCTATCAGGGTTCGCTGATCGACAACATCGCGGTGCGGTTCGAAGACGGCCGCATCGTCGAGGCCAAGGCATCGCATGGCGGGGAGGTGCTGAACAAGGTGCTCGATACCGACGATGGCGCGCGCCGGCTTGGTGAGGTGGCACTGGTGCCGCATTCCTCGCCGATCTCGAAAAGCGGGCTGTTGTTCTTCAACACGCTGTTCGACGAGAACGCCGCCAGCCACATCGCGCTCGGCCAGTGCTATTCGAAATGCTTCATCAACGGCACCAAGCTGGCGCCGGCGCAGATCGCGGCGCAGGGCGGCAACCAGAGCCTGATCCATATCGATTGGATGATTGGCTCGGAGCACATGGATATCGACGGCATTCACGCCGACGGCCGGCGCGTGCCGGTGTTCCGCAAGGGCGAGTGGGCCTGACGTCTTCAGCCGGGCGTCGCAATGTCGCGGCGCTCGGGCGCGTGTTGCCGCGGATTGAAAGATCAGCCGTAAGGAATGCTTAAAAGGTTACCTCTAGCGTGACGCGAAATTTTCGTCGTGCCGCATCTTGTTGAATAACAAGCATTTTTTCGCATCCGTTTGAGGTTCGTCATGTCTCCTAACCTGATTGAAACCGCCAACCTTGCCGTCAAGCTGACGCCGCGCCCGATCGAGCCATCCTGGATCATCGAGGGCAATCCGCTGGCGCAATGGTGCGTGCTGTCGCAAAGCGCCGATGGCCTCGCATCGACCATGGTGTGGGAATGCAGCGAAGGCAGGTTCAACTGGTATTACGATTTCGACGAGACGGTGCTGATCCTCGAAGGCTCGATCGTGCTTGAAAGCGACACCATGCCGCCGACCCGCTACGTCGCCGGCGACGTCATCTTCTTCAAGGACGGCGCGCATGCCAGATGGCATGTCGAGGGCCGCGTCCGCAAACTGGCGTTCTGCCGCAAGACCCAGCCGGTCTGGCTCGGCTTTGCGCTGCGCGTGTTTTTGAAGCTGAAGAAAATGATCTTGCCGGCCGACGAGCGTCAGCCGGCAAGCCTGATGGGCTCTTCCTGAGCCGGTTGAGAGCCTCAGTCGAGCTTGAGCCGGTAGAAATCCGTCGCCGTCTTGGAGAACAGCGCGGTCTGCTCGGCGTCGCTGTATTGCGCGGCGATGCGCTTGAACGCGTTGAAGATCACCTGATAGCTGCATTGGCCCTTGTCGGGCGGAAAGTTGCTCTCGAACATCGCGCGTCCGGGGCCGAACGCCTCGATGCAGGTCTCGATATAGGGCCGCCACGCCGCGGCGGCCTCTTCCGACGACGGCGGCATCGCCCGCTCATGGAAGTCATAGCCCAGCAGCCGCATGGCGAGCCCGCCGAGCTTCACGACGACGTTCGGGCACTTGGCGATCTCCTGGATCGAGGCCTTCCACAGCGGAAAAATCTCCTCACGCCGGTTGGCATAGCTGCCGATTCCGATCGGCCCGCCGCAATGGTCGAGCACGATGCGGGTATCCGGGAAGGCGCGGGCGAGACCGGCCAGTTCGCCGATTTGCGGGTGAAACAGCCAGGCATCGAAGCTGAGGCCGAGCGGTGCAAGACAGGCAAAGCCCTTGCGAAAGGTCGGATCCAGCAGCAGGCCCTTCGGCCGGGTGGCATAGATGCCGGCGACCTCGGGATCGGCGTCCCAGGGCGAGGAATGCCGGATGCCGCGGAAGCGGCCGTTGCCGGCGACGATCTCGGCCTCGAGCACCGGGCGGGCGCCTTCGCCGAGCAGCAGGTTGACGTGGCTGACGATGCCGGCGCAGATCGCGGCCTTGCCATAACCGCCGCTTGCGCTCATGGCGGCAACGCCGTTGGCAAATTCGACTTCGCCGACGGGACGAAAGGCCTCCGGTCCGCCGGCGCGGTACATCGAGCGGCAATCGACATAGACGGTCGCGACGATGTTGTGGCCGGAGGCGATGTCGTCGGTCATCTCCTCGATCAGGTAGCGCAGGCCGCCGCGATCCCACAGATGGTGATGCGGATCGACGATCGGTCGCTGCGGGTCGATGATCGGTTCCTTGTGGAGCGCGAGCCAGTCTTCGCGGGGATCTGCATAAAGGCCGGTCTTGGACGCGGCGGCATTGCCGGAAACCATGGATGGTCACTCCCTTTTTTGTTCTTGTTGAATCGATTTGTTTCCGCGGGGCCGTTAGACCCCGTCAAGGATGATGACCGTTGGCGAGCCCGGCAGCAAGTCCCGCGAAATCCGCAGCGTTCGCTCGGCGCGGACATCGATTGCGAATTGCTGGCCGATCCGGCGCATGAATTCATCCAGCGGGGTTGCGAAGCGATGCATCGGCAGCACGATGGAGGCGCGCAAGCGGCGGGTGATGTCGGATATTCCGTCCAGCGACATGGTGTAGGTGCCGTCGATCGGCACCATCACGATATCGAGCCGGCCGATCGCCGCGAGATGAGTGTCGTCGAGCGGAACATGCAGGTGCCCGAGATGGCCGATGCAGAGGCCCGCGACCTCGAAGATAAAGATCGAATTGTCGTCCCTGATCATTTCGCCGCCGGGACCATCGCCGAAATAGCGGCGAATGTCGGTGGTCACATTACGGATATGGACGTCGCCGATGCGCTCATCGATGTGCGCGGGTCGGCCGTTGTTGCCCCAACCATGCAGCACATGCAAAATGCGAGGATCGGGAAAGAACGTGTAGTGCGTCGAGTGGGCGCGGTTCATGGTGACGACGTCAGGCAGGCGGCCGATCTGATAGGCGCCGGTGTAGTCGGTCGCGATCCGGACGCCGCCGGGTGTGTCGATGAGATAGGTCGAGTGGCCGGCATAGGTGATTGCGACTTCGTCCGCCTTTTCGTTGGCCTTGGCGGCAGCGCGCTTGAGGCTGACCGGCGTCGCCCGCGGCGGTGCGTTCGCCACCGCCAGGCATTCACTGCGCGGCTTCTCCTGGGCGGCGGCCGGCAGGGCCAGCGAGCCGAGTAAGGCGAAACCGATGAAAAGCGATCGCAGCATAACGAGGCCCTCTCCAACGATGCGGAAAACGATAGCGTATCGTCGAATGGCTGGCCGAACTATCATGTTCGCAATCAATAGATCGTCTGTGCCGCTTGATTTTGGGCCCGGTTTTGCTCTGGAGTGAATGCGATGGAATCGACCTCAGTAGGATCAGCACGGGCTTCTTCCGCAACACGGCTGGAGCCGCTCCGCCACGTCGACGCCGGCGCGCTCAGCATCGCATACTTCGAAGCGGGACCGGCGGACGGCCCGGTGGTGATGCTGATGCACGGCTTCCCCTACGACATCCATTCCTTCGTCGAAGTGGCTCCACAGCTTGCCGCGCAGCGCTGCCGTGTCATTGTTCCCTACCTGCGCGGCTATGGCCCCACGCGTTTTCGCGACCCGGCGACGCCGCGCTCGGGAGAGCAGGCCGCGGTCGGTGCCGATCTGATGGCGCTGATGGATGCGCTTTCCGTGAAGCGCGCGGTGTTCGCGGGCTACGACTGGGGCGGCCGCGCAGCCTGCGTCGCCGCGGCGCTGTGGCCGGATCGCTGCGCGGGATTGGTGTCGGTCAACAGCTATCTCATTCAGAACATCGCAAAGGCCATGGTGCCGGCGAAGCCGGAATACGAGGTCCCGCTCTGGTACCAGTATTATTTTCAACTCGAGCGCGGCCGGGCCGGGCTCGCGGCCGACCGGCGCGGGATCGCGAAGATATTATGGAAGCAGTGGTCGCCGAACTGGCATTTCGACGATGCGACCTTCGAGCGGACGGCGATGGCGCATGACAATCCGGATTATGTCGATGTCGTGGTCCACAGCTATCGCCACCGCTTCGGCATGGCCGAGGGCGATCCGCACTATGCCGAGCTACAGCGCCGGCTCGCGCAGCTCCCGGCGATCACCGTGCCCACCATCACGCTGGACGGCGGTGCCGATGGCGTTGTCCCGCCGACCGACGGCACCGCGACCGCGGCGAAATTCAAAAACCGTCGCGTCCATCGCGTCATTCCCGGCGTCGGCCACAACCTGCCGCAGGAAGCGCCCGAAGCGTTCACGGCGGCGGTGATGGAGTTGGTGAAGGCGTAGCGCTGGATGGGCGACTAGCCCCGCCGCGGGCTGATCTTCCAGGTCGCCGCAACGATGCCCGCGGTTATCAATCCTGTGACGACGGCGACGACCGGAAGCGCCAGCGCAAGAGCAGCGGTTGCGGCCCAGCCGATCGACGAGAAGGCTTCCGCGAAGGTCGCAAGCCGTGACGAGGTCTGGCGGCGGCGGAACTGGCTGCGCCGGGCCTGCACCCGGAACCAGAGCTGGATCGCGGTGGCTGAAATGGTCGCAATCGCCACGCCCGACGCGGTGACGGCGGCCTGCAAGGGCGAGGCAAAAGTCAGCGCGCCAATAAGCGGCGCGAACAGCACGCCGATCGTGATCAGCACCACCTCGATCTTGGCGCGGATGACGCGCGAAGGGGATAATGGCGCGGTTGCCACCAGGTCGGCGGCGTCCTCGCCCGATATCGTCAGCCAGGCCAGGCCGCCAGAGAGCTGGCCCGCCGCCATCACCACGACCGGCGTAATCAGCAGGATGGCGGTCGAGCTGTCGGAAAAGCTTCGCCACAACATCAGCGCCGGCGGCACCAGATACAACAGCTGCATCAGGGTCTGCGAAACCAGCCACGGATCGCGCCGCAGCAGCATGAATTCCTTCCAGCGCAACGCCTGTTGCCGAGAGCCGCCGTGGAAGACGCGCGTATGTGAGCCTCGCTTGACCGGCGCGGCGTTGGCGGTCACCTGCACCGCCGTGACGGCGAATTGGCGCGAGAAAATCGCCATCACGGCGCCAAGCAGCGTGAGACCGAAGGCCAGCAGAAGCAGCAGGATCTCGCCGTCGCCACGCGTTGCGCGCGCCGGCCACCAAATGGCGCTGTCAAGATCGGGTGCGAAGGCCGCCGTCGCGTCCGAGGTGAGCACCGCGAAGCGCGACAACGTCCCATAGGACAGGATCGCTGCGATCTGCAGGGCGATCACGAAACCGGCGCCGATGATCGCGGCGAGGATTTGCGCGGCCAGCCGGGTCCGGCTCGGGCCGATCAGGCGAAACAGCGCGACCGTGATCGCGATCGCCACGGCGGCGGCGGACAAGCCGATGGCCACCACGACACCATAGGCCGCGAACCACCGCGCGCCGCCGCCGATCACGAGAACATCGACAAAGGGCGTCGACAGCACCAGCGCCATGGCGGTCACCGATAGCGCGATCGCGGCGATGCGAACCGAGAACACATTGGTCAGCGAAACCGGCGACGACATGATCAGATCGAGGTCGGCGCGCGCGTAAAATACCCGCGTCACCGATTCGATCGCCTGCGACAGCATCAGGGCCCATGCCAGGAAGATGGTCGAGGTAATGACGATCAAAGACGATTTGTCGAGCGGCGCCTGCAGGCCGGCAAAGCGGCCGATCACGGCATAGGCCGGCAGGTGCATGATCGCGGCAAAGGCGATCAATCCGATCACCGCACGTTTTCGCTTGCGCCGGCCGCCGGTCATCATGGCGAGCCATTCGCGCCAGGCCAGCCGGATTTCGTGCCGGGCAAACCAGTTCAGGGATGCCGCCGGCCTCATGCGGCGGCTTCGACGTCGACCAGTGCGATGAACATGTCTTCAAGGCTGGTGTCGTTATGTCCGTTCTGCTGGCGCAGCTCGGCCAGCGTGCCTTCGGCGACGAGCCGTCCTGCCGCGATGACGCCGATCCGGTCGGCCATGCGCTCGGCCACTTCCAGAATATGGGTGGTCATGATCACGGTACAGCCGGCCCGCACCCGGTCCCCGAGCAGTCCCTTGACGTGACGCGCGGACAGCGCATCGAGGCCGGTCAACGGCTCGTCCAGGATGATCAGCCGGGGATCGTGCACCAGTGCGCCGGCCAGCGCGACCTTCTGGCGCATGCCCTTGGAAAATCCCTCGCAACGCTCGTGCAGATGCGGCTCGAGCCCGAGCGAGACCAGTAGCTCGCGCGCGGATGATTCCGAGGTCTTGGGATCGATGCCCCAGAGGCCCGCGATGAAGGCGAGGTATTCCAGCGGGGTCAGCTTGTCGTAGATCATCGGCTCGTCCGAGACCCACGCCGTGATCTGCTTGGCGGCGATGGGGTCGGCCAGCGCATCGATGCCGAGCACCGATACCGAACCGGCGTCGGGCCGGAGCAGGCCGGCGACCATGCGCAGCGTCGTGGTCTTGCCGGCACCGTTGGGGCCGAGCAGCGCATAGAATTCGCCGGGCCGGACGGTGAGGTCGAGCGTGTCGACCGCGAGACGGTCAAAGCGCTTGGTTAACCCTCGCACCTGCAGTGCGGACGGCGGCTCGGCGGGCTTCATGATGTCGGGACAATCCAGGTCGGTTTCAGATCCGCCGGGTTCCGGGTCTGGATGTGAACATGAACCGAAGAGATTTCGGCGCGGTGAACGGGCTGCCGCAAATCCCATCAATGCGCGCATCGCCTGGATATTCAGGAGCTTCTGCCAAACTGAGCGAGATGGATTGCTTCTTTTCAGAAAGCGGTCGCTAGCACCGGCGGAGGCGGCGCGCGGCCGTTTTTGTAATGATTTCCGCCGGATAGAGCTAATTTTGCCGGATCGGTCCGATTTGTTACCTAAGTCACAGTTTTAATCTGAATATTCGTCCACTGTCCGTCGGCGCCGGCGGGGGCGGCACGGTATCCGCATGCCCACGTTCCGGTTTCGCGGCGCGTTCCATAATGGTATGAATGCCTGAGTTTAAAAAATTATATAATAATTAACCCTTTATGGTGGCGCTTTGAATTTCGTTGGCAAATTTGACGCCAAGCTGCCTTTGCACGTTCCGGATACACATTCCGGGCCGCACTCCCACGCCGATCCACTATCCGCACACGCGCCTGCGGGCGCGATTGTCGTCCCCGATGCTCAGCTGCTGTTCAGTGCGGACTTCAAGCGGTCCGGCGTCGACCTCATCCTCTCCAACGCAGACCGTGAACTGGTTCTGCACGATTATTTCAAAGGCGAGAAGCGCGCAGCGCTGGCCTCGCCCGATGGCGCCCACCTCACCGGCGACATCGTCAACGCGCTGACCGGTCAGGTCGACTATGCGCAGGCCGGTGGCGTCGCGGACGCGCCCAAAATCATCGGCCATGTCTCCAAGCTCGCGGGCTCTGCGACCTGCATCCGCAACGGCGTCTCGATCATCCTGAACAATGGCGACGACGTTCAAAAAGGCGATGTGGTCCAATCCGGATCGAACTCGACCGTCGGCATCACCTTCATCGACGGCACCGTGTTCGGCCTGTCGTCGAACGCGCGAATGGTGCTCAACGAAATGGTCTACGATCCCAACGGGTCGAACAATTCGTCGCTGCTGAGCCTGGTCGCGGGCACCATCTCCTTTGTCGCCGGCGAGACCGCAAAACACGGCGACATGAAGGTCGACACGCCGGTCGCGACCATGGGCATCCGCGGCACCGCGGTGCTGGTCGAGATCGGATTCAACGTTCCCGGCCAGAGCCTGCCCGATGCCAGATTCCAAGTCCTGGTCGAGCCGAATGGCACCACAGGTTCATACGTCCTGTACGACAAGACGACGCTGCTGCCGATCGCGACGGTCAATCAGGCCGGGCAACAGGTCAGTGTCGTTAACGGCGTCGTCACCACCGGGCCGGCGGGGCTGTCGCCTGAGATCCAACGGCTGATCCAGGATGTGTTCACGATCAAATTCACCGACAACAATCCGAATACCAAATCGTTCGAGCACTATACCGACTCGATCAATCCGCAGTTGTTCACGCCGCTTAAATTTGCGGACGGCACGACCGCGACACTCGTCGTTTTGAATGTAACCTTCACCAGCCAATCGCCGTCCAGCGATACCAGCGACGCGACGCACTTAATTCAGCACATCGATCAGGCACCGCTCGTCGTGGCCGTCGGCGGCAGCTCGGCCGAGCACTTCAACCTTACCAGAAGCTCGGCAATCGATACCGCGAGCGGCCCGATCACCTTTTTCGATATCAACGCCGGCGATCGTCCGACGGCAAGCGCGAGGTTTGAGTCCTTCACTTACGAGAACGCCCAGCGCGAAAACATCACGGCAAACCTGACGGCACAGGAGTTGGCGGCGGTGCGGGCGGTGGCGATACCGCTGTCCGTGAACCAGACCCCGGGAAACACCAATATCGGGTCGGCGACGTGGACTTACAGCCTTCCTGACAGTGCGTTCGATTTTCTCGGCGCCGGCGAGACGTTGACGTTGACCTACCTGGTGCAGGTCAACAACAATTTTACGCCGGCTCCCCAGATCACCAGTCAGCCGATCGTCATCACCATCGTCGGGACCAACGACGTTCCAGTGATCGCGTCGATCACACCGCAAACGATCGCGTATACAGGCGGCACCAGCATCATCGGCGGCAATTTGCAGACCCACGTGCCGACATCCGGAACGCTGACATTTGACGATCCCGATCTCACCGACACGCATACGGTTTCAGTGGCGTTCTTGTCGTCCGGAGTGAACCTGCCACCGGCGCCGCGGGCGATGCTTGAAAAAGCGCTCAAGGCCTCGATCGCAATCGACAGTACCCACACCGGAATCGGGACGGTCAACTGGGCGTTTGACGATCTTCCGGTGTACTTGGCCGACTTCATTCCCAAAGGCCAAACTCTCACGCTCACCTACGCGGTGACGGTGAAGGATTCGCACGGTTCGACCTCCACTCAGAACATTACGGTGACGATCACCGGCACGGACGCACCCGCGGTGGTGTGGATCGCGACGACCAAGCCCGGCGAGCAACCCGGCGGACTGTGGAGCGATGCGTCGAATTGGGAAACCGGCACCGTTCCCACGGCAAACGATGACGTCATCATCATCACTGATCAGTTGCGGGGGCTGACGCCATCGTATCCGGTGACGATCGACGCCCCGGCCGTCGCCAAGTCGGTGACGATGAACGACTTCGGGACTTCCCCGCCGAAGCTGATCAATCACAGCACGCTGGCGATTGGCGGCGCCTTCAAACTCAGCGCCGACTCCATTGTCTACAACTCCGGCACGATTCGCGTCGGTGGCCTGATGGAAGTCTTGGATCACAGCGTGCTGCAAAATAGCGGCGTCCTTACCCTTGAGCAGGGCGGCGACTTCAAGGACACCAGCAACATCTCGAACGCCGGTACCGGATCGATCGAGGCGTCGGGTGGCACGCTCAACGTTCAGGTCGATATTGCCAACTCCGGCCTCATTACGATTGACTCAATGGCGGCGTTGGCGCTTCACGGTGCGGCCATCGCTAGCGGCAGGGTTTCCAACGAGGGCACGATCGCCCTTACCGGCGGTGCCATTTTGAAAAACGGCACGCTCAACAATTCCGGCCACATCAACGTTAGCGGCACCGGCAACGCGCTTGACCACGAAACCATCACCAACACCTGCGCGTTGGAGATTTTCGCCGGTGCGCTCGCGCTAGGTCAGTACACCACCATCGCCAATGCCCGCGGCGTCATCACGATCGACGGCACTGGGCTGCTGGCTTTGAACGGGGCCACCATCGACGGTGGTACCATCAACAATTACAGCAATGCGCCCACGTCCGGCGATATCCTTGGCGGCGAGATCGACGTCACCGGCTCCAGCACGATCAGCCATGCCCATTTGAACTACGGCAATGTGACGATCGAGACTGGCCAGACGCTGACATTCGAAGGCGGCGTAGTGACCGGCACCGCGTTCAACGACGTCGCGCGCGGTGCTACCCTTCACGTCGAGGGTCGCGACACGCTGACGCTGAATAACGTGACCGTGTCCGGCGGCGCGGTGACGGTCGACGCACACGCGACGGTCAAGACCACCGGCGACGTCATCCTCACCGACACCGCCGTGACGAATGACGGGACGATCGAGATCACCAGCGGTACGCTGAAGCTCACCGGCGAGATCGGAAGTGGGAATGGCCCCGTCGGATCGGTGCAGATCGACGCCGGCGCCCTGTTCGAGCTCAACGGCTCGGACACGCAAAACGTGGTTTTCCACGGCGAGGGCGCCAAATTGCAGATCGATAGCTGCGAATTCAACGGCAGCCTAGTCGACCTCGCGGCAACCAATAAGATTGATCTGCGGGTCATCGGCTACGGTTCGAACACGACCGGCACCTATGCCAGCGGGGTCCTGACCATCACCGACGGCACGCATTCGATCGAAATGACGCTGGTCGGCAACTACGAAGACGGGCATTTCGCCGGCGCATCCGACGGAAACGGCGGCACGCTGATCACGCTGAATGCCCGTAACGAAGCCCCGGTCATCGCGGCCGAGGATAAGGCCGAAATCAGTTCGGTGACGGAACGTGCCGGTGTAACCGGATCGTCGGTATTACATAAAGCCAGCGGCGCCATCGACTTCACCGATATCGATCTGACCGACCGGCCGACGGCTTGTGTTACATCGCAGAGCGTAACTTCGACCGGCGGCACGCTGACGAGCGACCAAATCTGCGCGCTGGAGCATGCGTTATCGCTGGCACAACTGGACAACACCAATAACGGAACGATCGACTGGACCTATGCGATTACCGACGGCGCGTTGGATTTCCTGGCCGAGGGGCAGACCGCGACCGTGACGTCGACGGTTGAACTGACCGATCATCAAGGCGGCAACGATTCGGCGACGGTCACGATCACGCTCTATGGCGCCGCGGACGCGCCTGTCATCCCTGACGAGACCGATCCCTCGACGCAGACGATCGCCGTGCACCAGTCGCCAGATGTCTTAAGGGCAGGGGTGAGCAGCAGCTCGCTGCGAATGCCAACCGGGACATCCCACGATTTCTCCGCCGATGCGGCGTCGAACCACGATCGCGATCACGGTGATTTCTTCAGTTGGCACAGTGGCGGCAAACTGGCTTCCTACGCGGGCGCGGACATTGCGCCGCCGCTGGACGACGGAAGTTCCGATTCTCACATTCACCTCGGCCCGGTCGCTGGCACGATTACGGTCAGTGACACCGAGATCGGCGATACGCTGACGGCGTCAGTGACCGAGCCTGTCGCCGTTGAATACAACGGCTCAACGACCTTGCCGACTGGCGTGGATCTCTCGGCGCTGACCGATCCCCGCGCCATCACATTTGACAGTGTCAAAACCACCGGCCAGTCGGATGTCCTGGACTGGACCTACCATCCAGGCAATGCCGATCTCGATTTTCTGAAGCCGGGAGACACGCTAACCTTGGCCTTCAAGGCGCTGGTCAGCGACGGGCACGCCACAACCGGCAGCCAGACCCTGTCGGTCACGCTCGTCGGCGCGGGCTCTGCGGTGGTGAATGGGACCTCCGGCAACGATACCTTTGCCAACGTCGGCGGTGGCGTCACGATTTTCGGCAAGGGCGGTCAGGATCATTTCGTCTTCAACAAGGATTTCGGTAGCGCGACGATCGGTGACTTTGACGTCCACAACGATACGATCGATATCGACCATTCGCTGTTTTCGAGCGTGAGAGAAATCTTGCAGAGCGCGCATCCTACCAATTCAGGACACGATACGATCATCACCGATGCGGCTCACGACCAGATCATCCTATCTGGTGTGACGGTTGCCGATCTCATGCACGCAAGCAATTTCCATCTGTTTTAGTCTGAATTTCTTCACTCGTTATGTGACGAGAGCGCAGATTGCCGCTCTGCAGCAATCGCGACGACGGTGCGGTGTCGGTGAGGAAAAGGCGGTGTCAGATCGGATGTCGCGGCACAACGACACGCTCTTGAACGTGATCAAAGTGTTCAAATCTGATAATTGGACAGCATGAAGCGACTGAGGGTATTGCGGCGCTGGTTCGCGCGAAAGTTCGGCTATGCGAGGCTGGCGTGCCTGGCGCTCCTAGTCGGGCTCGCGGCGCTCCGCATCGCCGACCCCGCGCCGGTGGAGGAATTGCGGCTCCGGACTTTCGATACCCTGCAGCACATCGATCCGCGCGTGAAGACCGCAAGGCCGGTCACCATTGTCGATATCGACGAAAAGAGCCTCGGTAAGCTGGGCCAGTTTCCCTGGCCGCGGACGCGCATCGCTGATCTCGTCACCAACCTGACTCGGCTGGGCGCGGTGGTGATCGCTTTCGACATCGTGTTCCCTGAGCCGGATCGGCTCAATCCGGTTGCCGCGGCCGATACGTTTCGCAACCTCGATGAGCAGACCCGCGACAAGCTGCGCGCGCTTCCGAGCAATGACCAGATCCTCGCGGACGCGATGCGCAAGTCGCGCGTTGTGCTAGGCGAGTCCGGGTTGCCTTATGTGGTTTCCGAGTTCGACAAATCGCTGCCGCTGACGGGATTGGCGATGCTGGGCGACGAGCCGCAGCGTTTCATGTTCGATTTTCCCGGCCTTTTGCGCAATGTCCATGTCCTGGAAGAGGCCGCCAGCGGGCGCGGATTGTTTACGATCAAGCCCGAGCGTGACGGCATCATCCGGCGGGTGCCGATGATCATGCTGGCGCAGGGTGCCACCATGCCGTCGCTGAGCTTTGAAGTGCTGCGGGTCGCAAGCGGCGCGGACACGATCTTGATCAAGACCGACCACCGCGCTGGCATCAAGAGTATCGCGGTGAAGGGATTCGAAGTTCCGACCGATCGCAACGGTCAGCTTTGGGTTCACTTCGCGCGTAACGATCCCTCGATCTACGTGTCAGCCGTCGACGTGCTCGAAGGCCGCGTCCGGCCCGAAATGATTGCGCGCAAGCTGGTATTGATCGGAACGTCGGCGGTCGGGCTTAGCGATATCAAGACCACGCCGGTCTCACCGGCCATGCCGGGAGTCGAAATACACGCCCAGGTGCTGGAGGCTGCACTGACCAAGTCACTGCTGTCGCAGCCGCCATATGGCCCGCTCCTGGAATTCGGTGCGGCTCTTGTGCTTGGCCTGCTGGTGATCGCGCTGGCGCCGTTGTTCGGGCCGGTTACGCTCGTCGCAGTCGGCGCGCTGTTCGCAACGCTGTTGATCGGGACGTCCTGGTATTTCTACACGCAGCACCGGCTGCTGGTCGATTTCACCTACCCGCTGTTGTCGACGACGGCGATCTATCTGACGCTCATTTTCTCGAGCTTTGTGCGCGAGCAGGCGCAGCGGCGGCAGATTCGCTCGGCGTTCGGCCAGTATCTGTCGCCGGCGCTGGTCGAGCAGCTGGCGCAGTCTCCGGAAAAGCTCGTGCTCGGCGGCGAGGAGCGCGAGATGACCATCATGTTCAGTGACGTCCGCGGGTTCACCACGATCTCGGAATCCTACAAGCACGACCCGCAGGGGCTCACGGCGCTGATGAACCGCTTCCTGACGCCGCTGACCAACGCGATCCTGGCGCGCAAGGGCACGATCGACAAATATATGGGCGATGCGATCATGGCGTTCTGGAACGCGCCGCTGAACGACCCGCAGCATCAGCGTAACGCCTGCGAGGCCGCGCTCGATATGCTTGAGCGCATCGACGAACTCAACAAGGCACGCGAACTCGAAGCGAAGGCGGGCGATCACCCCTACATTCCGCTCAACGTCGGCGTCGGGCTCAATACCGGACCCTGCGTCGTCGGCAATATGGGGTCGGACCTGCGGTTCGACTATTCCGTGCTGGGCGACAGCGTCAATCTGGCATCGCGGCTGGAGGGGCAATCGAAGGAGTATGGCTTTCCGATCATCGTCGGCTCCAACACCGCGCTGGCGGTCAAGGATAAGTTCGCCATTCTTGAGCTCGACTTCATCATGGTCAAAGGCAAGAAGGAGCCCGAGGTCATCTACGCCATCGCCGGCCGTGAGGATGTCTTGCAATCCGGGCGCTTTCAGCGGCTACGCAACCTGACCATTGAGATGCTGGCCTGTTATCGCAGCCGCAACTGGGAGGGCGCTCTCGCAGCGATCGAGCGCGGCCGCCACACCGACGACGCGAACTCGCTGGAGCTGCTCTACAATCTCTACGAAGCGCGGATTCGCAACTTCGAGAAAAACCCGCCGCCGGATGATTGGGACGGAGCCTACGCGCTGCTGACGAAATGATGCGGGCGCAATCGCGTCGTTAAACACGACCGTCATTCCGGGATGGTCCGCAGGACCAGATCCGGAATCTCGAGATTCCGGATCGCCGCTTCGCGTCGTCCGGAATGACGGCGAATGCTTAATGGTTGCTACGTCTGCCTTGCGGGGCAATTGATTGCCGGGTCATGCCCGGCAATGACAACGGCATTCTTAGTTCATCCTACTCCACGCCGATCGTGGTCAGGTCCTGGAACCAATGCTGCGCCTGCACGAATTGCTTGACCTTCGGCGACAGCGCATGCGGATTGGTGTCGTGCACCACCCACACCAATGTGGCGTCGTCGACGATCAGTGCATGTGCCTGCGCGATCAGCGCGTCCTGCTTGGCGGTATCGAAGGTCTGCTTGGCCTCATTGATCAGCGCATCGACCTTGGGGTTCTTGTAGCCACCCCAGTTCACGCCGACCGGCGCGATCTGGTCGGAGGCAAAGAAGCGGACGATGGCGTAGAGCGGGTCTGAGGTCACATAGGCGATGTTATTGGCGGTAATGCCGGCGTTCATCTCGTCCGCCGCGCCCTTGCGCCAATGCGTGTAAAGCGTCTCGAGTTCGACCACCTTGAAATCGACATCGATGCCGATCTCCTTGAAGCTTTGCTGCAGGAATTCGTTCATCGGCAGCGACAGCATCTGCCCGGTGCCGCCCTGCGCGATGATGAAGGTCGCCTTCAGCGGCTTTTCCTTGGAATAACCGGCCTGCTCGACCAGCTTCTTGGCTTCGGCGGGATCGTATTTGAGGTCGAAGGTCGGCTTGCCGAACCACGGGCTCGACGGATCGACCTGGCCCTTGGCGGGCTTGGCGAGACCGTTCATCAATCCGACCACGCCGTCGCGGTCGATGGCGAGGTTAAGCGCCTTGCGCAGCCGGATGTCGGTCCAGGGCGAACCCGGCAGCACGCTGAGGTGATAATTCCACACATGCGGCGTGATGTTGTCGACGATCCGCATTCCCGCGGCCTTGAGCTGCGGCACCGCGTCAGGCGCCGGCGTCTCGATCAGGTCGACCTGGCCGGCCAACAGCGCATTGGTTCGCGTCAGCGCTTCCGGCATCGGGATCAGGACGATCTTGTCGACCTTCGGAATCCGCTTCTTGTCCCAGTAATCTGGATTCTTGGTCAGTTCGGCCAGTTCGCGCGGCACCAGCTTGGTCAGCTTGAACGGGCCGGTGCCTGAAGGTTGGCTGGCGAATTTGTCCCAGTCCTTGCCGAGTTTCTCGTATTGCGCCGGGCTCGACACCAGAAACCACAGCATCTGATAGGGAAAGAAGGAGTTGACGGTCTTGGTCGTGATCTCGACCGTGAAATCATCGATCTTGGCGTAACTCGCCACCGATGGCAGCCGGGTCTTCACCTGCGCGCTTTGGCGCTTGTCGAATTGCGGAGCCTTGTCGTTCAGGACCTTGTCCAGGTTCCAGATCACGGCATCGGCGTTGAAATCGCTGCCGTCGTGGAATTTGACGCCCTTGCGCAGCGTGAAACGCCATTTGGTCTTGTCGTTGTCGTCGACCTTCCATTCGGTGGCGAGGCCGGGCACCAGTTTGCCGGGCCGATCGGCCACGTCCATTTCCCAGGCAACCAATGGATCATAAATGGTGTAGGCGGTGAATTGATAGGCACCCGCACCGCGGTCGGGCTGGCCGGTGGTCAGCGGAATATCCGCCATCGAGATGCCGTATCGCACCACCGTCTCGGCGCGCGCGGAAGAGGCCGGCAGGCCGGCGGCGGTGGCTAACGCCATCGCCGCGAGAAGCATCAGTTTTCGGGCACGCATGAATAAGCTCCACTGGAGAAATACCGGCAACCAGCTTGCAAGCTTGATGCCAGATTAGGCATCGGGCCTTTTCTTCGTGCTTTCCCGTCAAGGAGTTGCGCGCCAACCGCAATTCAGCGAGCTTCTGACTCCGCAGGCGCCATTGGCACAGCGGTTGCATACGTTTGCATAGAAAATAGTCACGAAATTCGAGAAGGGGTTTGGGCGATGCTTATCGAAAAACCGGGACTGGGCCGCGCCGCATTGGCGGCGGTTGTGCTCGCGATGACTGCTCTGGCCGGATTGCCCGGGAGTGCCCGGGCCGAAACCGTTCTACGCATCGGTATGACCGCGGCCGACATCCCGCGCACGCTGGGGCAGCCCGACCAGGGTTTCGAGGGCAATCGCTTCACCGGCGTGACGATGTACGACTCGCTGACGATGTGGGACCTCTCGTCTGCCGACAAGGCCAGCGTGGTCATTCCCGGGCTTGCGACCGAGTGGACCGTGGAGAATGACGACAAGAAAAAGTGGACGTTCAAGCTTCGCCCCGGCGTCACCTTTCACGACGGCTCGCCGTTCAATGCCGACGCGGTGGTCTGGAATGTCGAGAAGGTGCTCAATCAGGAAGCACCGCAGTTCGATCCGAGCCAGGTCGGTGTGACCGCGTCGCGGATGCCGACGCTGGTCTCGGCCCGCAAGATCGACGACATGACGGTGGAATTGGTCACCAAGGAGCCGGACAGCTTCCTGCCTATCAACATCACCAATCTGTTCATGGCGAGCCCGGCGAAATGGCAGAAGTTATTCGACGCCGCCCAGGGCGCGGACACCAAGGCCAAGTCGCAGGCCGCGTGGGCCGCCTTCGCGCGCGATGCGTCGGGCACCGGGCCCTGGAAAATGTCGAACTTCACGCCGCGCGAACGGCTAGAACTGGTCAGGAACGAGAATTATTGGGACAAGGCGCGAATTCCCAAGGTCGACAAGATGGTGCTGCTGCCGATGCCCGAGGCCAATGCCCGGACCGCGGCCTTGCTCTCCGGCCAGGTCAACTGGATCGAGGCGCCCGCGCCGGACGCGATCGCGGAAATCAAGCAGCGCGGCTTCAATATATACTCCAACGAGGAACCGCATGTCTGGCCCTGGCAGTTTTCACGGGTTGAAGGCTCGCCGTGGAACGACATTCGCGTTCGCAAAGCGGCCAATCTCTGCGTCGATCGCGAAGGCTTGAAAGACGGCCTGCTTGCCGGCCTGATGGTGCCGGCCACCGGCACCTTCGAGCCGGGTCATCCCTGGCGCGGCAAGCCGACCTTCGAGATCAAGTATGATAAGCCCGCGGCCCAGAAGTTGATGCAGGAGGCGGGCTACGGTCCGAACAAGCGGCTGACCGTGAAGGTGCAGACCTCGGCATCGGGCTCCGGCCAGATGTTGCCGCTGCCGATGAACGAATACCTGCAGCAGGCGCTGGCGGAGTGTTACTTCGACGTCCAACTCGACGTCATCGAATGGAATACGCTGTTCACGAATTGGCGCCGCGGCACCAAGGATCCCTCCGCCAACGGTGCCAACGCCACCAACGTGACCTACGCGGCGATGGACCCGTTCTTCGCGCTGGTGCGGTTTCTGCAATCCGGGATGGCGCCGCCGGTCTCGAATAACTGGGGCTACATCAACAATCCGAAATTCGACGCGCTGATCACCAAGGCGCGCCAGACTTTCGATCCGGCCGCGCGCGATGAAGCGCTGGCCGAATTGCATGCCGCCTCGGTCGATGATGCGGCGTTCCTCTATGTGGCGCATGACGTCGCGCCGCGCGCCCTGAGTCCCAAGATCAAGGGCTTCGTGCAACCGAAGAGCTGGTTCGTCGATTTCTCGCCGATATCGATGGCGCCGTGAGGTTATGTCGATGAGCGTAGTAATCGCCTTCGCTAGGCGCGGCGCTCGCTTTCCCTCCCCCCTTGCGGGGGAGGGTCAGGGAGGGGGGTAGCCACAAGCTCAGTGCTTGCGGACCCCCACCCCCGCCCCCTCCCCGCAAGGGGGAGGGGAAGTCTTGAGGCTTCAGGAAGGTGATCTGTGTTTCTCTACGTAACCCGGCGTATCGTCTACGTCATTCCGATCATCATCAGCGTGGCGCTGGTGTGTTTTCTGCTGGTGCACATCACGCCCGGCGATCCCCTGGTGGCGGTCTTGCCGGCCGATGCGTCGCAGGAGCTGGCGCAGCAATTGCGCGTTGCCTATGGCTTCGATCGTCCGCTTCCGGTGCAGTTCGGGCTTTGGCTATGGAGAGCGCTGCACGGCGATCTCGGTCATTCGATCGCGACCGGCCGTCCGGTTCTCTCTGAAGTGCTGCGCGCGGTCGGCAACACCGTCACGCTTGCGATCGCCGCGGCGATGATCGGATTTTCCCTCGGATTGTTCTTCGGCCTGATCGCCGGCTATTTCCGTGACACCTGGGTCGACAAGGTCGCGACCTCGATCGCGATCGCCGGCGTCTCGGTGCCGCATTACTGGCTCGGCATGGTGCTCGTGATCATCTTTTCGGTGCAGCTCAACTGGTTGCCTGCGGTCGGCGCCGGTCCCGGCGGCTCCGGCGCCTGGGCATGGGACTGGGAGCACATCCGCTATTTGATCCTGCCCGCGATCACGACGGCAGTGATTCCGATGGGAATCGTGACGCGCACGGTGCGCGCGCTGACCGGCGATATCCTCAGTCAGGATTTCGTCGAAGCGTTGCGCGCCAAAGGCCTGCGCGAAACCTATGTATTCCGCCATGTCATCAAGAACGCGGCGCCGACCGCACTCGCGGTGATGGGCCTGCAACTCGGCTACATGCTGGGCGGCTCGATCCTGATCGAGACCGTGTTCTCGTGGCCGGGCTCGGGACTGTTGCTCAATTCCGCGATCTTCCAGCGTGATCTGCCGCTGCTGCAGGGCACGATCCTGGTGCTGGCGTTGTTCTTCGTGTTGCTCAACCTCCTCGTCGACATCGTGCAAGCCTCGATCGACCCGCGGATCAAACGGAGCTGAATCCATGACCGCGATCTCAGAACCGGCTCTGCAGGCAGCGCCCGCCGACAAGGCGCGCGGCTACTGGACGACCGTCGGCCGCCGCATCCTGCGCGACAAGGTCAGCATGGCCTGCGCGCTGATCCTGGCGGCAATCTTTCTTTCCGCCTTGCTGGCGCCATGGCTTCATCTCGCCGACCCCTATCAGGGCTCGATGATCCGGCGGCTTCGTCATATCGGCACGCCGGGCTATCCGCTCGGCACCGACGAACTCGGCCGCGATATGCTGGCGCGGTTGATCTATGGCGGGCGGTTGTCACTGGTGATCGGCATCCTCCCGGTCATCTTGGCCTTCGTGATCGGGACCGGGTTCGGCCTGATCGCCGGTTATGCCGGCGGCAAGGTCAACACCGCGATCATGCGCACCATCGACGTGTTCTATGCGTTTCCGTCAGTTTTGCTGGCGATCGCGATTTCGGGGGCGCTGGGCGCCGGCATCGTCAACTCGATCGTCTCGCTGACGGTGGTGTTCATGCCGCAGATCACCCGCGTTGCCGAGAGCGTCACCACCGGCGTGCGCAACATGGATTTCGTCGATGCCGCGCGCGCATCCGGCGCCGGCCCCCTTACCATCATGCGCGTGCACATGCTCGGCAACGTGCTGGGGCCGATCTTCGTCTATTCGACCGGGCTGATCTCGGTCTCGATGATCCTGGCGGCGGGTCTGTCGTTCCTCGGCCTCGGCACCAAGCCGCCGGAACCGGAATGGGGCCTCATGCTCAACACGCTGCGCACCGCGATCTACGTCAACCCATGGGTCGCGGCATTGCCCGGCGTCATGATCTTCGCGGTGTCGATCTGTTTCAACCTGCTGAGCGACGGCATGCGCAGCGCCATGGATATCCGGAACTGACGCCATGAACCCAACCAGTCTACCGGCCGATATGCTTGAGCCGATCGAGGATGTCGGCGGCGCCGCGCAGCCGCTGCTGCAGGTCAACGGACTAACCAAGCACTTTCCGGTGCGTGGCGAACTGTTCGGCGCGCGCAAGACCGTGCGCGCGGTCGACAATGTGTCTTTTTCCATCGCTAAGGGCGAGACGGTCGGAATCGTCGGCGAATCCGGCTGCGGCAAGTCGACCACCGCGCGGCTGCTGATGCACTTGATGAACCGCGATGCCGGCGAGATCATCTATGACGGCATGGCGGTCGGACCCTCGCTGTCGCTGCGCGAGCTCCGCCGCGCCATGCAGATGGTGTTCCAGGACAGTTACGCTTCGCTCAATCCGCGCCTGACCATCGAGCAATCGATCGCCTTCGGCCCGAAGGTGCATGGCATGGCCGATGCGACGGCGCGGACACTGGCGCGTGAACTCCTGGGCAAGGTGGGCTTGCGGCCGGAAATCTTCGCCAACCGCTATCCGCATGAGGTGTCCGGCGGCCAGCGCCAGCGCGTCAATATCGCCCGTGGGCTGGCCCTGTCGCCGCGGCTCGTGATCCTCGACGAGGCGGTGTCGGCGCTCGACAAGTCGGTCGAGGCGCAGGTGCTCAATCTGCTGGCCGACCTCAAGCGCGAATTCGGCCTGACCTATCTCTTCATCAGCCATGATCTCAATGTCGTGCGCTACATCTCCGACCGCGTGCTCGTGATGTATCTCGGCGAAGTGGTCGAGCTCGGACCGGTCGATCACGTCTGGGACGCGCCGGCGCATCCCTATACACGCGCGCTGCTGGCGGCGATGCCGTCTGCGGATCCCGACAAGCGGACGCAGACGCCGCCGATTTCGGGCGATCCGCCCAATCCGATCGATCCGCCGTCGGGATGCAGGTTTCACACCCGCTGTCCGTTCGCAGAGCCGCTCTGCGCAAATGCGTCACCCAAGCTCACCGCGGTCGATACAATGGGTCATCAGGCGGCGTGCTACATGGCCATACCGGGCTCCGGTCACAGCCGCGCACCTACAAGGGGAGTGAAACTCGCATGAACAAACCGACTGCCAAGGAGATCAAGGCGATGGCCGACGTTGCGGGCGTGCCCGTCAGCGCCGACGTTGCAACGCGGGTCGCCAACTCCATCGGTCCCGCCTTTGAAGGATTTGCACCGATCGCCGGCACGCTGTCGTTCGATCTGGAGCCTGCAAGCTTTGTTGTCGCCCAAACTGCCAAGGTTTCGAAATGAGCACTGAACCGGCCCTGATGTCGCTGACGTCGATTGCAAAGGCGATCGCCGAGAAGCAGTTTTCCTCGCGCGAAGTCACGCAATCCTGCCTTGGTCGAATTGATCAGTGGCAGCCGCGTCTCAATGCCTTCGTCGCCATCGAGGCGGAGGCGGCACTGGCCGCCGCCGATGCGGCCGACGCGGCGCTGGCCAAGGGCAACCGTCGCGGCGTCCTGCATGGCGTGCCGCTGGCGCACAAGGACATGTATTACGAAGCCGGCAAGGTGGTCACCTGCGGCTCGAAAATCCGTCGCGATTTCGTCGCCACCACGACCTCGACGGCGCTGCAGCGTCTGAAGGATGCCGGTACGGTCCGCCTCGGCTCATTGCAGATGGCGGAGTTCGCCTATGGGCCGACCGGGCACAACGCGCATTTTGGTCCCGTCCACAACCCCTGGCATGTCGATCACATCACCGGCGGCTCGTCGTCGGGATCGGGCGCGGCGGTCGCAGCACGGTTGACCTTCGCGGCGCTGGGGTCGGATACCGGCGGCTCGGTGCGAATGCCCGCGCATTTCTGTGGCGTGACCGGACTGAAGACCACCGTCGGCCGGGTCAGTCGCGCCGGCGCGATGCCGCTGTCGCAGTCGCTCGACACCGTCGGTCCGCTGGCGCAATCGGCGCAGGATTGCGCGCTGCTGCTCGGCTTGATGGCGGGCGCTGATCCCGAGGATCCGACCGCGTCTGTCGCACCGGTGCCGGATTACATGGCGGCGACGCAGGCGCCGATCAAAGGCCTGACCGTCGGCGTTCCCGCGAGCTTCTACGTCGACGACCTCGATCCCGAAGTTGCCCGCGTTCTCGACGAAACGATCGCGGCGCTCAAGCGCGAGGGCGCAAGCGTTGTGCAGGTCGAATTGCCCGACCAGCGCCAGCTCGCTTCCGCCAGTCAGCTCGTGCTCGCGGTCGAGGCGGCCGCGTTTCACAAGCGTTGGATGATCGAGCGGCTGCAGGATTACGGCCCGCAGGTCCGGATGCGGCTGGAGAACGGGCTTTCGGTTCCCGCGGTCACCTATCTCGAGGCGATGCGCTGGCGCGGCCAGGCGCTCGCCGCACATGCCGCGGCGACAGCAAAGGTCGATGCCGTGATCGCGCCGGTATCGCCGGTCGCCGCCCCCACGATCGCCGAGAGCGACGTCGGCAATGCCCCCGACGCAGAAGCCGTGATCCAGCGGCTGACGCGCTTCACGCGGCCGGTGAATTATCTCGGCCTGCCGTCGCTCGCGATTCCCTCGGGCTTCACCCGTAGCGGTCTTCCGGTCGGGTTGCAGTTGATCGGCCGTTCCTTCGATGAAGCTACGCTGTTGCGGATCGGTGCCGCGTTCCAGCGCGCGACCGATTTCCACGATCGGGTACCAAAGCTAGCATGAGCAACCTCGTCGATATCCGCGGTCTCAACATTCGCTTCACCGGCGAACGTACCGTTCATGCGGTGAACGATCTCAGCCTGTCGCTGGGCGATGGCGAGGTGCTTGGGCTGCTTGGCGAGTCCGGTTCGGGCAAGAGTGTGACCTTGCGTGCGCTGATGCGGCTGTTGCCGCGAAAACGCACGCAGATCACCGGCAGCGTCCAGGTCCTGGGGCGCGACGTGCTGGCGCTCGACGACGAGGAACTATCGGCGTTTCGGGGTCAGACCGTCTCGATGATCTTTCAGGAGCCGGCGCTCGCGCTCGATCCCGTCTACACCATCGGCCGGCAGATCGCGGAAACCGTGATGCGTCACGAGGGCAAGAGCCATCGTGACGCGCTGGCGCGTGCGCTGGAAATGCTGGAAGTGGTGCGGATTCCCTCCGCCAAGCGGCGGCTCGAAGCCTATCCGCACGAGATGTCCGGCGGCATGCGGCAGCGCGCGATGATCGCGCTGGCGCTGGCCTGCAAGCCGAAGATCCTGTTGGCCGACGAACCGACCACGGCGCTCGACGCCACCGTGCAGATACAGATCCTGTTGTTGCTGCGCGAACTGCAGCGCGAGTTCGGGATGTCGGTCATTTTCGTCACCCACGACATCGGCGTGGCGATCGAAATCTGCGACCGGGTCGCGGTGATGTATGCGGGCCAGATCGTCGAGCAGGGCACGCTCAGCCAGATCGTGCGCTCGCCGCTGCATCCCTACGCGCAGGGGCTGCTGGCCTCCACCGTCCATGGCGCCAAACGGGGCCAGCGATTGGAAACCATTCCGGGAACGCCGCCGTCGCTGGACAAGGCACCCGCAAGCTGCGCCTTCGCGCCCCGCTGCCGCTTTGCGCAGCCGCGCTGTGTCGAGCGTCTGCCGCCCAATGTGCAGGTTGGGCCGGGCAGAGCCGCCCGCTGCATCCTTGCTGAGGGTATGGAGACTATCGTCGGCGCGAGGTGAGGTTGCTGGACTACGAAGCTGCAGCCACGCCCTCAGCCACCAAGGCCCGGATCGGCCCAGCGTTCCACCTCGGAGGCGGCAACCACGCGCTTGGGTTGATGCGGATTGAGTGTGCCGGCGCTGGCGCTCCAGCCCTTCGCCAGGATCTGCATCGCGAACAGCTTGGCATCGATTTCCGATTTGAACGTCCGGGTCGATCGTGCCGAACCATCCGCGGCGGCGTTGGCTTTTTGCGCTTTGTCGGGCCCAAAGGCCACGTACCAGATGTCGGGTTGTGTCATGCCGATATAACACCGCTGATGCGCGAAAGTTTCACGCTTTCGGTAGCGGTGATTTGGCGCACCTTCCGCGGTGAGCGACCGTCCAACCGGTCGAACCAGATTCCGGAGATTGGGAGTCGTCACACCTCGCAATTATAGCTAGGTTCCCCCGCAGCGCGCCGGCATGGCGTGCGCCAACACGGGGGGAGTTGTTATGCGGATGTCCAATGAAAGCCTGATCGTGATCTTGTTCGTCGGCCTGGTCGCGGGCTGGCTTGCCGGCAAGATCGTACGCGGCACCGGCTTTGGCATCATCGGCGATATTCTCGTCGGTATCGCCGGAGCCTTCATCTCAAGCTGGCTGTTCCCGCGGCTCGGCATTCATCTCGGCGTCGGTCTGGTATCCGCGATCATCTATTCCGCGATCGGCGCGATTTTGCTGCTGCTGATTGTGCGGCTGATTTCGAACCGGCGGCCGTTTCTGACGGCGAAGCATCGTCAATCGATCTGAATTTGCGCTTGGGACGTCATATCGTTGAAAAAAATGAGGCCGTCACGAAGGACGGCCCCATTCATTTTTCAAGGCGCAAATTGCGATTATTCGACGATGTCGACGATCCGGCGGGTGCGGGGATCGACCAGCACCGTGCGGTTGTTCACGATCGTATAGCGGTAATCCCGAACTCCATATTCCGGCGGAACGTCATAGTAGGTGACGCCTTGTTCGGGTAGCGCTTCACCGACACGGACATCCCCATCATATCGATAGGACGGATAATGTCGTTCGACGACATAGCTGCGAAAGCGTGGACGCTGATCGACGCCCAGCACGCCTGCAACGCCACCGGCTACGCCGCCGAGGACACCGCCAACCACTGCACCGACAGGACCCGCAGCGCGCTCGCCCTCTCTTGACCCGCGCTCAACGCCACCCGGCACGCCTTGAGCCTGCGCGAGGGCAGGCAATATCATCGCAGCCGCAAGCGCCGCAATTCCGATAAAACGTCGGATCATGATAGCTCCTTGGAGTGGTTATGATGCTCAACAACGGATCTGGGGCGCATTAGGTTCCTGCTTTTTCTCCGAATTTGTGATTGGGCAGGGCGCGCTTTGGCCGGTGGCATTCAGGTTAATGGGACTCAAATGGACGATTACCGGAAACATCGGTAAGGTTGCGGGTTCCAGTAACGATTGAAGAGTACACGGTCGATGGCCGCTCCCGGTGCCCGTCATTCCGAACTTGGCGATGCCCTGCGCAGTTGCCGCAACGCCTTCATCGGCGTCGGCGTCATGAGCTGCATGATCAACGTGCTTTATCTGACCGGCTCGCTGTTCATGCTGGAGGTCTATGACCGGGTGCTTCCGAGCCGCAGCGTACCGACGCTGGTCGGTCTGGCGATTCTCGCCGGCGGATTGTATCTGGCCCAAGGCGTTCTCGACTTGCTTCGCGGGCGAATCCTCGGACGCATTGGAACCGCGCTGGATGAATCCCTCAATCGCCGTGTGTTCGAAACCATGGTGCGGTTGCCGCTGATCGTCGGCGGACGCAACGAGGGCCTGCAGCCGCTGCGTGATCTCGACAACGTTCGCTCGTTCCTCGCCGGCATGGGACCGGGGGCCTTCTTCGACCTGCCGTGGCTGCCGTTCTATCTGGCGATCTGTTTCGCCTTCCATGTCATGATCGGCCTGACCGCGCTGGTCGGCGCCATCATCCTGGTCGGCCTTACGCTTGTCACCGAGTATATGTCGCGCGCGCCCGCGCGCGAGGCGACGGGACTGGCGGCGCGCCGCAACGACCTTGCCGCGACCAGTCGGCGCAACGCCGAGGTGCTGGTGGCGATGGGCATGTCCGATCGCCTGACCGGCCGCTGGAGCGAGGTCAACGAGAATTATCTGGCGGGCAATCAGCGCGCCAGCGACATCGTCGGCGGTCTCGGTGCGATCGCCAAGGTGATGCGCATGATGCTGCAGTCGGCGGTGCTCGCCGTCGGCGCCTATCTCGTGATCCATCAGGAGGCGACCGCGGGCATCATCATCGCGGGCTCGATTCTGAGCGCGCGAGCGCTCGCGCCGGTCGATCTGGCGATTGCGCACTGGAAGGGTTTCGTCGCCGCGCGCCAGAGCTGGCATCGGCTTAACCGGCTGCTGGAGCAGTTGCCGCCGCGGGCGGCACAGACGCTGTTGCAGGACCCATCCAGCCGCCTTTCGGTCGAGGCTGTCAGCATCGTGCCGCCGGGCGATCAGAAGGTCATCGTGCAGGACGTGACCTTTGCGCTTGAAGCGGGGCAGGGATTGGGCGTCATCGGGCCGAGCGGATCGGGCAAGTCATCGCTGGTGCGGGCGCTGGTCGGCGTGTGGCAGCCGTTCCGCGGCAAGGTGCGGCTCGACGGCGCGGCGCTCGATCAGTGGTCGTCGGACGTGCTCGGTCGTTACATTGGATATTTGCCGCAGGATGTCGAACTGTTCGCCGGCACCGTCGCCCAGAATATCTCGCGCTTCGATCCCGATGCCACCTCTGAAGGCATCATTTCAGCCGCCAAGGATGCGGGCGTGCATCAGATCATCATCAAGATGCGCGACGGCTACGACACCCAGGTGGGCGAGCAGGGGGCCGCGCTATCGGCCGGCCAGGCGCAGCGCGTGGCGCTGGCCCGGGCGCTCTATGGCAATCCGTTCCTGATCGTCCTCGACGAGCCCAATTCCAATCTCGATACCGAGGGCGACGAGGCACTGACGCGGGCGGTCCGCGCGGCGCGCGAGCGCGGCGCCATCGTCGTCGTCGTTGCGCACCGGCCGATTGGGATCGAGGCGGTCGATCAGCTTCTGGTCCTGAAGGACGGCCGCGTGCAGGCCTTTGGTCCCAAGGAGGCGGTGTTGGCGCAGGTGCTGCAGCGGGTCGCGCCGCCACCTCCGATCAAGATCGTCGCCGATGGCGGAGTGACCAAGCCATGAGCCCCAGCCAGGCGCCGCGCGCGCATTCATCGATAAGGTTGCATCTGATCATCGGGCTGACCGTGGTCGTCCTGCTGGCAGGCGGCCTCGGCGGCTGGGCATCGACGACGGAGATCTCGGGCGCGCTGATCGCGCCGGGATCGATCGTTGTCGAATCCAACGTCAAGAAGGTGCAGCATCCGACCGGCGGCGTCGTCGGCGAAGTGCGCGCGCGTGACGGCGATCTGGTCAAGACCGGCGATGTCGTGGTGCGGCTGGATGACACCGTCACCAAGGCCAACCTCGCGATCGTCACCAAGAAATTCTTGATGGCTTGTGGGCGCGCGCGGCGCGGCTGCAGGCCGAGCAGCAGGGCCTCGACAAGGTGGTGTTTCCGGCATCGCTGCTGGATCGGATGGCCGATCCCGACGTCAAAAACGTCATCGCCAGCGAGACCAAGCTGTTCGAGGTCCGCACCACCGGAAGGGCCGGGCAGAAGGCGCAATTGCACGAGCGGGTCGCGCAGTTGAAGGAAGAGATTGCCGGCCTCGATGCGCAGCAGGCCGCGAAAAATCAGGAAATCGCGCTGGTGGAAAAGGAACTGGTCGGGGTTCGCGCGCTGTTCGAGCAGCATCTGGTGCAGATCACCCGGCTCACGACGCTCGAGCGCGACGCCGCCAGGCTCGCCGGCGAACGCGCGCAATACATCGCGTCGAAGGCGCAGGCCAAGGGCAAGATTACCGAGACCGAACTACAGATCATCCAGGTCGACAAGGATATGGTCAGCGACGTCTCCAAGGATTTGCGCGAGACCAACGACAAGATCGGTGAATTCGTCGAGCGCAAGGTGACCGCCGAGGATCAGTTACGTCGGATCGATATCCGGGCGCCGCAGGACGGGATGGTGGAGCGGTCGACGGTTCATACCGTCGGCGGCGTGATCAACGCTGGCGATGCCATCATGATGATCGTTCCGCAGGCCGATGAACTTCAGGTCGAGGCCAAGGTCAACCCGCAGGACATCGACAAGCTGCAGATCGGCGAAAAGACCCTGCTGCGGCTGTCGGCCTTCAACCAGCGCACCACGCCGGAATTGAACGGCGCGGTGATCCGGGTTTCGCCCGACGTCACCACCGATCAGCGCACCGGGCAATCTTACTACACCATCCGCGTCTCGATGCCGCCGGATGAGGTCGCACGCCTCGGCGAGGTCAAGCTGATACCGGGCATGCCGGTCGAAGCCTTCGTGCAGACCGGCGATCGCACCGTGATGTCGTATTTGGTCAAGCCGCTTAGGGATCAACTGATGCGCGCGTTCCGCGAGCGGTGAGGGAATCGTCGTCCCCCGAAAGTACGTACACTGTCGTCCCGGCGAAAGCCGGGACCCATACGCCGTGTCGCTTCGTTTTTGCGGTGGAGCGGATGCCTCCCGCTACAACTTACGCTAGGGGCTATGGGTCCCGGCGCCTAACGCGCAATTGCGCGCCTGGCCGGGACGACGATGGTTTGTTACTGAATTATGCCCGCGACAAATGCTGCAGCAGAAAATTCAGCGCGCTGGCGGCAAAGGCGTGCATGTTGCCGAGCCGGTCATCACTGCCGGTCTCGAGCGTCATCGCCACCGGCTGCACGCCCGCGACGCCGATGCAGCTATGGCCGGCGGCATCGCCGTAGCGGTTGCCGGTAGGCCCGGCCGCGCCGGTCTCGGAGAGGCCCCAATCGGTGGAAAAGCGTCCGCGGATTTGGCTCGCCAGCAGCATCGCATACACTTCCGATGCCGAACGAATTCCCTTCATCGCATCGTCGGGAATGTCCATCAGGATCCGTCGCGCGTCGCGCGTATAGACCACGGCGCCGCCAAGGAAATAGGCCGATGCGCCCGGCACCGCGAGCAGTGATGCGGAGATCAAGCCGCCGGTTGAGGATTCCGCGACCGCGATGGTTTGGCGCCGCTCGATCAGTTTGGCGGCTATCTGCTCGGCGATCGCAACCAATTCCTTCATCGCATGCCTGTCCCGCAAAAAGTCATTCCCAGCCGCTGCATGAAATCTCCTCCTCGCCCTTTTTGATTTCTATCACGTCACCTATCGCCTGCCGAGTTGCGCGCGGCAAGCGAGCCTGCTTGAATGCAGTTCAAGAACCAAGCGGCGCGGCTGACAACATGCCGTGATGAAGCGCTTGGAGCATGATCCGGACCCGCAGGGCCCCGTTAGGGCAAAGTGGAAGCCGGTTTTCCCTTGCGACAAACGCGAAGCGTTTGCGCGGAGATCATGCTCAAGTAACAAGATAGAGCGGGATGGCCATTCGAACGGAAGCCATCACGCTCCAGGATGAGCGGGAGGAAACCTGCCATGACGTCACCGGTCGCGGGAGGCGTGGATTGCGATCTGCATCCGGCCGTTCCGCATTTGACGAGCCTGCTGCCCTATCTCAACGATTATTGGCGCGATCAGGTCACCACCCGCGGCATGGTCGACCTGGTGTCGCAATCCTATCCGGCCAATTCGCCGATCACATCGCGGCCGGATTGGCGGCCCTCGAAAGGCAAGCCCGGGTCTAGCCTCACCGACATGCAGGCACAGGCGCTCGATCCGTTCGGCGTCAACTACGGCATCTGCAACCCGCTCTACGGGGTGCAGATGGTGTTCAGCGAGGACATGGCCGATGCGTTCTGCCGCGCGCTGAACGACTGGCTGGTGAAGGAATGGCTCGACAAGGATGCACGGTTGCGCGGCTCGATCGTAATCCCTGCGCAAAGCATCGAGAAGTCGGTCGCCGAGATCGAGCGCTGCGCCGCAGACAAGCGCTTCGTGCAGGTGCTGATGCTGGTGATGGGCGACATGCCCTTGGGCAAGCGCGCTTACTGGCCGATCTATGCCGCGGCGGAGCGGCTGGGCTTGCCGATCGGCATTCACGCCGGCAGCAATTATCATAACCCGCCGAGCTCGGTCGGCTGGGGCTCCTATCACATCGAGGATTATGTCGCCCAGGCGCAGGCGTTCCAGACCCAACTGACCAGCCTGATCGTCGAGGGCGTTTTTGCGCGACACCCGAAGCTGAAAATGGTGATGCTGGAGTCGGGCTTCACCTGGCTGCCATCCTATCTCTGGCGGCTGCACAAGTTCTGGCGCGGCATCCGCATGGAAACGCCGTGGGTGGATCGCCCACCGCTCGAAATTGTGCGCAGCAATATCCGGTTTTCGCTGCAACCGATCGATGCGCCGCCCGATCCGGCGACCTTAAATCGGCTGTTTGACCATATGCAGTCGGATGAATTGCTCCTATTCTCCACCGACTATCCGCATTGGCAGTTCGATGGCGAGGCGGCGCTGCCCGAGGGGATGTCGCCCGATCTCGTGCGCAAGATTATGATCGACAACCCGCATGCGACCTACAGCCGCCTAAAACAGGCTGTGTTCAAGGAGGCGACGCCATGAACATCCAGTTCCGACCCGGCACCAAACCCGATGTTTCCGCGGGAACCAAAACCGCGATTGCGGACTGCGATATCCATCCGGCGCGCAAAAGTCCGAAGGATCTCTATCCCTATCTTGCCAAGCGATGGCACGAACATCTCGAGACCTACGGCAAGCATCCGTATCAAGGCATGATGGAGGGCCCGCCCTATCCGAAGGCGCAGCCCAATGCATCGCGCCGCGACGCCTATCCGCCGGAAGGCGGCCAGCAGGGCTCGTCGCTGTCGTTCATGCAGCAGCAGCATCTCGATCCGAACAATGTCGCGCTCGGCGTGTTGTGTCCGCTGCAGACCGGGCAGGGCATTCGCAACCAGGATCTGAGCGCGGCGCTGGCGACTGCCGTCAACGACTGGCAGATCGCGGAATGGACCAGCAAGGACAGCCGCCTCAAGGGATCGGTGGTGGTGGCCAATGAGGATGGTCCGGCTGCGGCCGCTGAAATCGGCAAGCGCGCCGGCGACAAGAACTTCGTGCAGGTGCTGCTGCTCAGCCGCAACATCGAGCCGCTCGGGCAGCGCCGCTATTGGCCGGTCTATCAGGCGGCGGAGGAGGCGGGGCTCCCGATCGGCATCCATGCCTTCGGTTTCGGCGGCAATCCGATCACGGCATCGGGCTGGCCGAGCTATTACATCGAGGAGATGGTCGGCCATTCGCAGTGCCAGCAGACCGCGCTCGCGAGCCTCGTGCTGGAGGGGGTGTTCGAGCGGCACCCGACGCTCAAGATGGTGATGATCGAGGCCGGTTTCGGCTGGGCGCCGTCGCTGTCGTGGCGGCTCGACAAGAGCTGGCAGCGGATGCGCAGCGAGGTGCCGCACGTCAAGCGGCCGCCGTCGGAATATATCCGCGACCACATCTACTGGACCACGCAGCCGATGGAAGACCCCGAGAGGCGCGATCATCTGTTCGACGTAATCGACTGGATCGGCTGGGACAAATTGCTGTTCGCGACCGACTACCCGCACTGGGATTACGACGAGCCGTCGCGGGTGCTGCCCGCGGGCGTCAGCGACGCCAACCGCGAGGCGTTCTATCTCGGCAATGCGCGGAAGCTGTACGGGCTCGCATGATCCGAAACAGTGCGTAAAGAAACACCATGACACGTCACGTCATCGCGCCGGTGGCGGAGTTGCCGCCGGGCACACGCAAGTTCCTCACCATCGATGAGCGGCCGATCGCCGTCTTCAATATCAAGGGCGAGTTCTTCGGCCTACTGAACCGGTGCCCGCATCAGGGCGCCGCGCTGTGCGAGGGGCCGCTGATCGGCCTTGCGCAATCCTCCGATCCCGGCGAGATCGAATATACCCGGCTCGGCGAAATCATCCGCTGCCCCTGGCACGGTTGGGAATTCGATATCCGGACCGGGCAATCCTACTGCGAGCCGAAGCGATTCCGGGTCAAGGCCTATCCGGCGAGCGTCGAGTCCGGCGCTAGCGTGGTGAAGGGGCCGTATGTGGCCGAGACCATCAAGGTATCGATCGAACGCGACTACGTGGTGGTGGATTTGTAGATCCGCTAACGCCGTCATTCCGGGACACGCGTAAGCGTGGACTACGATGTGCAGTTGCACATCGGAGAATCTCGAGATTCTCAGGTGCGCAAGTGCGCACCGTAGTTCGATGCTGCGCATCGCCCCGGAATGACGAACCTAGATCAAGCCCCATGCCCCAGCATCATCCGCCGCTCGCGCGCGTAGCGCACCAGCGCCACGTAGCGGTAGATGCCGTGCACGAACTTGCCGTAGGGCATGGTGATGAAGAGCGCGAACACCACGCCGAGGTGCAGCGCCAGCAGCGGTCCCATCGCCGCCGTGTCGCGCCATAACAGAAGCGCGAGGCCGGTCAGGCCGGTCATGAACAGCATGGCGATGAAGGCCACGTCCATGCCGCCGCGTTGCTGGTCGACCAGCGCGGGATCGCGCTTCCATTTTTCCGTCAACAGCCCGATCGGTCCGATCACGATGCCGATGCCGCCCACCGTGCCGAGCACGACCGGCAAATCCCACCACGGATACGGTGCCTCGCGCGCGAGCAGATAATGATAGAGCGTTCCCACCACGGTCGCCGCAAAGCACAGCAGCAAGCCGTAGAACGTCAGGTGATGAAACATCTTGCGCCGGTCGCTCGGCCGCTCGTCGTCGTTGAAGCAGCCGACCCCGCCGCCGTCGAGATAGCGTAATTCTCCCGCATCCCTCATCGCCTGCCACAGCGACCCCGGGTCCATCCGCCGACCGACGGGCTCACCGATGTCGCGCCAGAAGGCGCGCACTCCCATGGCCAGCGCGACGATCGCGTAGAGGAAGGCGGCGCCGAACAGCAGCGCCATCGCGTTGTGCGGCATCAGCGCGTAGAAGGCGCCCGGTCCCGTGTGAATTCCATAGAGGACTTGCTTGTCGTTGAAGGCGGCGAAGCCGAAAATGAATGCCGCCACGCTGAGCGCGGCGATCACGGCGATGACAAGGCCGTTGCGCGCGAACAGCCCGGAGAAGGCGCGAGGCCACGCATAGGCGGCATAGGATTCGGCGCGCGCGATCGCCAGCGTCTGCGGGACGTTGACGTTGTACTCATGTGGCGGCGAGAACTGGCAATCGGTATAGCAGGCGCCGCACGAGTGGCAGAGATTGGCGAGATAATTGAGGTCGCCGTCGGAGAACGAGCGGCGCATTTCCATCGCCGGGAATACCGCGCATAGCCCCTCGCAATAGCGGCAGGAGTTGCAGACCGTCATCAGGCGGTCGGCTTCCTCGAGAATCCTAGTTCCGTGCATTTTGCGCTGCTTCCCGTCCCGCGATCCGCCCGAACACGCTGCCGATGGTCATTCCGATGCCGGCTGCGTAGCCTTTGCCCAACACGTTGCCCGCCATGATCTCACCGGCGGCGAACATGTTGGCCGCGGGCTTGCCGTCTTTCATCAGCATGCGGGCCTGCTTGTTCACACGGGTACCGAGATAGGTGAAGGTGATACCGGGCCGCACCGGATAGGCATAATAGGGCGGCGTCTCGATCCGGCGCGCCCAATGGGTCTTCGGCGGCGTCAATCCTTCGGTGCGGCAATCGTCGAGCACGGTGTGATCGAAAGTGCCGGGACGCACCGCGGCGTTGAACTCGGTGACGGTCTTTTCCAGCACCACCGGATCGAGATCGAACTTGCCGGCGAGCTCGGCGATCGAGCCGGCCTTGATCGGCGGGAACAGCGTCGGCATGAAGCTGTTCAGGACGGTTGAATCGAAAATGATATAGGCTATCTGGTCGGGCTGGGCGGCGACCAGCCGGCCCCAGATCGCATAGCGCTTCGGCCAGATGTCCTCGCCCTCGTCGTAGAAGCGCTGTGCGTGCTTGTTGACGACGATGCCGAACACCACGGAATCGTGACGGGTGATAATGCCGCCGTCGAATTTCGGCGCGCGCGCGTCGATCGCAACCGCGTGGCATTGCGTGGGGTCGCCGACCTCCTGCACGCCATTGTCCAGCAGCATCTTGAGGATGGAGCCGCGGTTATAGGGCGTGCCGCGGATGAGGAAGTTGTCGGCGGCATCGCCCCAATACTGTTTCAGCCACTCGATGTTGGCTTCAAAGCCGCCGGCGGCGGCGACCAGAGTCGAGGCGCGCACCTCCGCGCTGCGATCCATGCCCTGTTTCAGCGTTGCGGACAGGAACATGCCGTCCTCGACGGTGAGGTCGATCACTTCCGCGTCATAAAGAATCTCGACGCCGAGTTGTTCGGCGGTGAGATAGAGCGCATTCAGCATTGCCCGGCCGCCGCCGAGAAAGAACGAGTTGGTGCGGCCGAGGCTGAGCGTGCCGCCGAGCGACGGCTGCCAGCGCACGCCCTGCTCGACGACCCAGCCCAGGATGTCCTTGGACTCCCTGATCATGTGCTTCGCGAGTTCCTCGTCGGTCTGGCCGCCGGTCAGGCGCAACAGATCGTCCCAGAATTCCTGCTCGGTATAGGGGCCGGTGAGGATATCGGTCGCGGCGTCATGGGCGCAGCGCATGTTGCGCGTATGGCGGGTATTGCCGCCCCGGTAAAACTTCGGGGCGCCTTCCAGCACCAGTACCGACGCTCCGGCACGCCGCGCACTGATCGCGGCGCATAACGCGGCATTGCCGCCGCCGATCACAAGCACGTCAAATTTTTGGGTTAGGTCGACCATGCGGTCGTTTTCTCTTGTTTGCATGGAAGAAGCAATCGGCCGGAGCCGATTGCTGCAAGCGCGGTGCACAGAGGCCTATGCGGTGACGGCCTCTCGCGCGGCTACTGCCTTTTCGCGGTAGATCATCAGCGCGGCGAAGATGCCGCTGGCCGCGGCGCACATCAGCCAAAAGCCCGCGGAGGCCTTGTCTCCGGTCACGGCGACTAATTTCGTCGCTGCGAATGGCGTAAACGTTCCGAACAGGCCAGCCGCCAAGGCAAAGGCCAGTGAGAAACAGGTGGTGCGGACATGCGCGGGCACCACTTCAACTAGCGCACCCAGCATCGCGCCGCTGTAAACGCCGAAATAGAGCGAAAACATCATCCCGACCGTAAACAACTTGCCGAATGTCGGCGCGGCGGTGAGCCAGAGCAGTGCCGGATAGGCCGTCACGAAAGAGAGGCCCGCGATCGCCAGCAGCACAGGCTTTCGGCCGATACGGTCGGACAGTGCGCCGCCGACCGGGTTCCAGATAAAGTTGGTGACGGCAACCATCATAGTGACCAGCAGGGCGTTCTGGTCCGGAAGCTTCAGCACGTTCTTGGCAAAAGTTGGCGTGTAGATGGTAACGAAATAGAAGGTCACGGTCGTCATCGCCGCCAGCATCATGCCGAGAACGATAATGCGCCAATTCTCTGCCGCCGATGAGAATACCTCCGCAGTGCTCGGGTGTTTCTTCATGGACAGGAATGCAGGAGTTTCCTCCAGTGTCCGGCGCAGCACGAAAATAAAAGGAATAATGAGGCAGCCGATCAAGAAAGGAATCCGCCAGCCGATCGCCGCGATCATATCCTGCGGCATCACTTCGTTCAGTACATAGCCGATAAGGGAGGCGACGAAAATAGCGACCTGCTGGCTTGAGGATTGGAACGAGGTATAGAAGCCCCTATTGCCGGGCGTCGAAATCTCGGCGAGATAGACTGAGACGCCGCCAAGTTCAACGCCTGCGGAAAATCCCTGCACTAACCGTCCGATCAGCACAATGATGGGCGCGGCGACGCCTATGGTTGAATAGGTTGGGCAAACGGTAATGATGATCGTACCGGCTGCCATGATCGCAAGAGTTAGAATCAGTCCCTTGCGGCGGCCGATCCGGTCGATATAGGCCCCGAGCACGATTGCGCCGACGGGACGCATCAACGCACCCAGCCAGAATACACCAAAGGCGTTCAACAAGGCCGCAGTCTCGTTCTCGGAGGGAAAGAACGCCTTGGCTATAAAGGGCGCGTAAAACCCGAACAGGAAGAAGTCGAACTGTTCGAGGAAATTGCCGCTGGTGGCGCGCAGAATGGCGCCGATCCGCGACTTGATCGCGGGCGGCGGGGACATCGATGTTTGCATGGCGAGATTCTTCCCCCGTTCGGTGGCCGGTGCGGAAAGACTTCTCGCCCGCCGACAATTGCTTTTGACGCGTCAATCTGCCACGCCGACGCGGCGCGACCAACACGGAAAACGCTTATCAGACCGGACATCGCGGGCCGATGCCGGCGCGTTTCAGGGTTTGTTCTGCACCGTCGTGCTCAGCCACTGGCGGAATGCGGCAAGCTTGGGGGGATCCGCGCGGGCCTCGGGCGAAACCAGGTAAAAGCCGGCGTCCGCCGGTAGGGTGATCTTGAACGGCACCACCAGGCTTCCCTTGGCGATGTCGGCCTCGACATAGGAGGTCCGGCCCATCGCCACCCCGATGCCGTCGATCGCAGCCTGTACCGTCACCAGCATCAGGTCGAAGGTCAGTCCAGGCTGCTTTGAGATATCGGTAGGCAATCCCGCGGCGGTGAGCCACAGCCGCCAGTCGTCGTCATAGCCGCCGCTTGAGTGCAGCAGCGTGTGATGGGCGAGATCTTGCGGGCACCGCAGCGGCTTGCTCCCCGTGAGCAGCGCCGGACTGCACACCGGAAAAAGTTCATCGGCCGTCAGCCAGTCGGCGCGCACTCCCGGCCAGTGCCCGCGGCCGTAGCGGATCGCAGCATCGACATCGCCGCTCTTGAAGTCGACCAGGGCGGTCGACGTGGTGATGCGGACGTCGATGCCGGGATAGGCTTCCTGAAACGCCGACAGTCGCGGCAGCAGCCATTTTGCCGCCAGCGATGCCAGTGTCGAGATCGTCAGCACATGCTCGTTGTCATGGCGCAGCAAGCGGTCGGTGGCGAGCCGCAAATCGTTGAACGCGGCGCGGACGCCGGGCAGGTAATCCCTGGCCTGCGGCGTCAGCGCCAGCGCCCGGTTCTGCCGGACGAACAGGCGGATTCCCAATTCCTCTTCGAGCCGCCGAATTTGATGGCTGATCGCTGTTTGCGTGACGTTCAGTTCGCTCGCCGCGTTGGTGAAACTCAGGTGCCGCGCGGCGGCTTCGAACGCCCGCAATCCATTCAGCGACGGCAGTCTGGCGGTCATCTCCCGGCCCCCAAATACATGAGATTATCTCATCTGAGGCGGAACAAAGTGTCGTTTGTGAAAGGCCCGGACGGCGCAGATATTAGCTCCAACACTTTAGTTTTAGGAGCTGAAAATGTCCACTTATTCGCATCAATCGATGATAAATCATCATGGTTCAGGGATTTTAACCCAGATCGCCGAAACACTCCACGTCTGGCGGGAGCGCGTGCGCAGCCGGCGCGAGCTGGCGCAATGGAGTGACCGCGACCTGCACGACGTCGGCATCTCCCGGAGCGATATCGTCAACGAAGCCGAAAAACCGTTTTGGCGGGCATGAGGTGCAGCCTAGCTGGCGCTGCCTCCAGGGGGCGCCGGCCATCGTCTTTCGGTACGGATGGAGCGGATGATGACGACGTTTGGTTTCGGTGAATTGCGGCAGCATACTGATGTCCTGCGGCTGCGCGGCGGCGCGCTGTTAAATCTGCGGTTTGTCGAGCCGCGCGACGCCGAGCCATTGCAGACCTATTTTCGGTCACTCGCGACCCGTTCCCGCCACAACCGATTCCTTGGCGCGATGAGCGAGTTGTCGCCAACCGAACTCGATCACTTCACTCATGCTGGCGAGGATGATCGCTTCAGCGTGATTGCAACGATAGTGATCGATGGCAGCGAGACCATCGTCGGTGAGGCCCGCTACGCGATCAACGCCGAGACCGCGGAGTTTGAGTTTGCCCTGTCGATCGACGACAATTGGCAGGGCCACGGCATCGGTTCGGCGCTGCTACGCAATCTCGAGTGCCGCGCCGCAGCGTTCGGCGCGGATCGCCTGTTCGGCGACACCTTGCGTTCCAACGACGCCATGATCGGACTGGCCCGCAAGTCCGGCTTTGCCTTCGCGGCCAGCCCCGACGACTGGAAGCTTGTGCGCTTCGAAAAACATATCGACGCCGCGCAGGACGTTCCCTGCGCGAGCATGAGATTGGCCGCAACCTTTCGCCATCTCGCGATGAGTCCTCCCGCGAGTTGACAAAACTAGGCCCGGTTCTGTTTGAACCGGGCCGTTTTTCTCAGGCGCCTTGCGCGCTTTCGTCGATTTTGTGAAGGCCGCGCCGAAGTAAGCTAATTACCCCCGAACACCGGCTTGCGCTTCTCGATGAACGCCTGCACCGCCTCGCGATGATCCGACGTCATCGTGGTCCGGATCAGGCGTTCGGCTTCGTGGTCCCTGGCGGTGGCGAAATCGAACAGCAGGGCTTCGTCGAGATTGTCTTTCATGTAGCGCAAGGCGATGGTCGGGCCTTCGGCGATCGATTTGGCGAGCGCAAAGGCTTCGGCCTGCAGTCTGTCGTCCGGCACCACGCGGTTGACGAGGCCGATGGCTTCGCACCGCGCAGCGTCGACCTTGTCGGCGGTGAACATCATTTCCCGCGCCCGCGCCGTGCCGACCAGCCGCGTCAGCAGCCACGCGATGCCGTAGTCGCCGCTGAGGCCCATCCGCAGATAGCCGGTAGAAACGAAAGCCGATTGCGCGGCGATGCGGATATCGCAGGCCATGGCCAGCGCAAGGCCGGCGCCGACCGCGGCCCCTGGCAGCGCCGCGATGGTCGGTTTGCGCAGCGAGACCAGCGCGCCCGTCAACAGCCGCTGCCGCTCCTGCAGGTCCGCGACCTTCTCATCATGCGACATATCGAGCTTCTTCTGGTCGCGGTGGGCGCCCATGCCCTTGACGTTGCCGCCCGCGCAGAAGGCGGTGCCGGCGCCGGTAATCAACAGCGCGCCGATCTCGCGGTTTTCACCGCAGGTCTTGATCATGGTGCGCAGCGCCGGGGTCAGCTGATCCGACATCGCGTTGCGCGCTTCGGGCCGGTTCAGTGTGATGATGGCGACCCGGTCGCGGATCGCGCACAGCAGTTCGTCGGTGCCGGTATCGATTTTGGTTTCGGTGGTCATGTTTCCCCCAGTGTATTTGTTTCCGTCATTGCGAGCGAAGCGAAGCAATCCAGGGCTGCAAGGAAGGACTGGATTGCTTCGTCGCTTCGCTCCAATGACGGCAGGTCCGTCGGGCTATAATCGCGCTAAAACTTCTCGACCCATGGCCGCAATTCCAACTCCCATGACCAGGCGCTGCGCGGCTGTTGCAGTACATTCCAGTAGCTCAGCGCAATCGCGTCGGGATCAAGCATCGAATCCGGCCGCTCGGGCGCTTCCACGCGCGTGGCGCTGCGGATGCCGCCGTCGATAACGAAATGCGCTACGTGGATGCCCTGCGGCGACAGTTCGCGCGCCAGGCTTTGCGCCAGTCCGCGCAAGGCGAACTTGCCCATCGCAAACGATGCCGATTGCGGGTAGCCCTTGACGCTCGCCGACGCGCCGGTGAACAGGATCGCGCCGTGTTTATTGGGCAGCATCCGCTTCACGGCCTGCTGCGCCACCAGGAAGCCGCCGAACGCGCTGACCGCGATCGACTGGGCGACTTCCGCCGGCACCAGATCGGCAAATGCGCCGCGCGCCCGCGCGCTGGCGTTGTAGACCACGACGTCCGGGGCGCTGATCTCGCGCTCGACCAGGCCGAACAGGCGCTGGACCTCGTCGGCATTGGTGGCGTCGCAGGCGAACGCGCGGGCATTGGTCTCGCTGCACAATGCACCGAGCTTTTCAATGCTGCGCGCGGCCAACGCGACGCGAATGCCTTGGCGCGCGAATAACCGCGCCAGCGACGCGCTCAGGCCCTCGCCGACGCCGACGATGAGGGCGGTCTTGTATTTCGGGGCTTCCATGCGTGTTTTCCTTCTTCTCTAACGGCGTCCGGCCGCGTACCCTGATCGAGTAGGCAATATCCAGGCGTCGAAAATGCGACCGCCGTTGTCGATGGCAACGAACTCCACTCAAGGTTCGCCCGGTCGATCGCCTGATCGACCGAGAGATGATCTATATCATCTAAAACCGGGTTCGGAACGAACAAGAGGCGCCGATGTATCAACCTAACCAACGTCCAGACGGCACAACGCCCGCCGATCCCATTGGTTTGCTGGCGCCGGACACATCAGGCATGAATTTCTACCGCGCCGACCCGGCACTGACGGACCTGCTGCAAATCCATCTGCCTGATGCGCTGTTTCGGCATATCGAGCCGCATCTCGATCGGCTGGGCGGGCTCGCCGGCGGGCATCTCGACGAATGCGCGCGGCTGGCCGACCGCCATGTGCCGGTGCTGCACCCGCGCGACCGATTCGGCTGCGATGCCCAGTGGATCGAGTATCATCCGGCCTATCGAGAGCTGGAGCGCGCCGCGTTCGGCGAATTCGGCATCCACGCGATGTCGATCCGCAAGGGCATTCTGGGCTGGCCCGACAAATATCCGGTAGTGGCCAAGCATGCCTTTACGTTTTTATTCAATCAGGCCGAGTTCGGGCTCGGCTGTCCGATCAATGTCACCGATGGCTGCGCCAAGCTGCTCGCCAATTTCGGCAGCGAAGCGTTGAAGGCCCGGTATCTCGACGGCCTGACCCAGACCGACATGAGCAAACTGACCCAGGGCGGCCAGTTCATGACCGAAAAGGAAGGCGGCTCCGACGTCGGCACACTCACCACCACGGCGGTGCAGGAAGGCGATCACTGGCGGCTCTATGGTGAGAAGTGGTTCTGCTCCAATGCCGACGCCGAAGTGGTGATGCTGCTGGCCCGGCCGCAAGGCGCCGAAGCCGGCACCCGCGGCGTCGGCCTGTTCCTGATGCCGCGACGGCTCGACGATGGTTCGCAAAACCACTACCGGATCGTCCGCCTGAAGGACAAGCTCGGCACCCGCTCGATGGCGTCGGGCGAGATCAAGCTGGAAGGCGCGATTGCCTATGCGGTCGGCAAGCTCGATCGCGGCTTCGTGCAGATGGCCGAAATGGTCAACTCATCGCGGCTCTCGAACGGTGTCAAATCCACCGCGCTGATGCGCCGCGCGCATCACGACGCCATGACGGTGGCGCGCAATCGCGTGGTGTTCGGCAGCCGCATCATCGATCTGCCGCTGGCACGACGGCAGCTGATGAAGATCGGGCTTGCGACCGAACAGGCGCTGTCGATGAGCTTTCTCACCGCCGATGCGCTGGACCGCGCCGAGGCCGGCAGCCAGGACGCCGCGGCGCTGTTGCGCATCCTGACGCCGACGCTGAAATTCCGCGCTACCCGCGATGCCCGCAAGGTCTGCGGCGATGCGTTGGAGATGCGCGGCGGCATCGGCTACATCGAGGAATTCGCCACCGCACGGCTGTTGCGGGATGCCCATCTCGGCTCGATCTGGGAAGGCACCGGCAACATCGTGGCGCTGGACGCGCTGAAGCGGGCGGTCGGCCGCCACGGCGCCGAGGCTGCCCTGTCGGCCGATCTGCACGCCCGGCTCGACGACAGCGCCGATGTGCCGCAAGGCTGGCGCGACCGTCTGCGGGCCTTGAGCGATCGCGCCGTTGGTTTTGCCCGCGAGGTCGCCAGCCGTTCCGACAACGAGGCTGAAGCGCGCCGCGCCACCAGCCTGCTCTATCATGTTGCCAGTGCGGTGGCGCTGGCATGGGAGGGCGGGCGTATCCACGCGATGCGCGGCGACGCGCGACGGCTGCTGCTGTCGCGCCTAGTGATCGATCACCGACTCTCGGCCGGCGATCCGTTCCGGCTCACGGAAAATGCCGCGCAGCGCGCCATCACCGGCCATCTGCTCGGCGAGCGCGATGTCGGCATGGCGGAGGTTGGCGAATTGCTGTCCTCAGCATAGGCTTCGATTGAAGGCGTCGCCAACATGAAGGCTGGCAAGACCGTTCGCAGCGTGATCATGTTTGATGCCTAAGCGTTAGCTCGCTTATCGTCGGATGAAGTTGGTCCGTCATTCCGGGGCGCATCGAAGATGCGAACCCGGAATCCCGCCAAACAACTTCTAGCTTCCGGTTTACGCTTTCGCGCACCCTGGGACCGCAGGTGCACCGCGAGCGTATGGGCTATCCCGGAAGCATCCGGTGCATGACACGGTTGCGGTAGATCAACAGATGGGACAGTGCCGCCGCGACGTGCAGGCCGATCAGGATCAGCAAGGTCCACTCGAACTTCTGATGCCAATGGTTGATCACGCGAATGGCGGGCAAATTCTCCGAGCTCAACATCGGCAGCGGGATCAGGAAGAAGAAAGAGATCGACCAGCCGCGAAACGAGGCGAACAGCCAGCCGCTGATCGTGCTGGCGAGTACCAGGACGTAGAGCAGCCAGTGCATGGTTGCAGACGCCACCCGCTGCCAGGTGACCAGCGAGCTTTCCGGTGCGACCGGATGCATCAGCTGCCAAATCAGCCGCAGGACGATCAGGGCGAGAATGACAATCCCAATCGAGATGTGGAGGGTCATGGCGTCGCCGGGCTGCATGCCGCGATGGATATCCGGCATCAGCCAGCCCAGCGGAAATTGCACGAGTAGCAGCGCTACGATGAGCCAGTGGAATACTTTCGCGGTGGTGCCGTAATCTTGCAGACGTTCAGTCATGATCGCTCTTGGTTCGGAAGCTGGCGTGGTCTTAGGCTGGAAGCCGTGCACTTTCAGTACACAGCCTCCGGCGCCTTGCTAGAAAAGCTCTAATCACGACGCGCAGATGACGGCTTCTTAATCCGAGGATTGCCTTAGAGCATGATCCGGAAAAGCATGCCCTCGGGCTCCGACCCGATGGGTGGACGCCGGTTTTCCGAAAAGATCATGCTCAGACGATATGCTGGAGCGGGATGGCTATTCGAAGAAAAGTCATCCCGTTCTAGCCGTTCGAACCCGCGCGCAGGAGTTGCAGCAGCAGCCGGCTGACGGCTTCGGGCTGCTCCTGCTGCACCCAGTGGCCGGCGCCCTCGACCAGATGAACACCGATCATCCGCGTGCAGGCGGCCGTCTGCATCGTTTCGAACACGCCGGGGCGCTGGTAGGTGCCCCAATCCTGCTTGCCCGAGATGAAGCAGGACGGCACGTCGATGCTGCGGCCCGACCAGGTCTGGAGTTCGGGAATGAATTCGCCGGATGTGCCGCAGCGGTACCACTGCAGCCCGCCCTGAAAGCCGGTGCGGGCGTATTCGGCGCTGTAGAAGGCGAGTTCGCGGTCGGGCAGCCATCGGTTCGCGGCGATCGCCTCCGCCGACGGCATTTCCGCTGCGACGGTCTCGGCCATGGTGCTGGCGAGGTCCATCACGTAATAGGTCGGCAGCTTCGCCAGTTCGCCCGCGGACCATGATTGCAGCGGATAGGGCGCATTAGCTTTCCAGTCGGCGCTCTTGTGGTGATAATAGGCACGCAGGAAATCGTGCACGCCCTGCGGCGCGCGGTGCATGTCGGCGTTGGCCTCACGCGTCGAGTAGTACCACTGATAATGCTTGCGCGGGCGCGGCAGGTCGGCAAGTTCGCGATGCACGGGATCCACAGACTTCGGCTTCGGCGGCGCGTCCGCTGTTGCAAACGGCAGCGGTGGTGGGCCGGCAAACGGCGCGCTCATCAGCGCAACCGAGCGAAACACATCGGGCCGCACCAGCGCGCACCAGGCGGCGACCGAACTGCCGAAATCATGCCCGACCACGGCATCGACCGAACGGTAGCCGAACGCCGACACCACGCCGAGCGCGTCACGCACCAGGTTGAGCAGCCGGAACGAATGCAGGTCGCCATCATAGTCGGCGTCCCAGCCGGTGGTGCGGCCATAGCCACGTTGGTCCGGCGCGATCACGTGATAGCCGGCCTCCGCCAGCACCGGCATCACCTTGCGCCAGCTATAGGCGAGTTCGGGAAAGCCGTGCAGTAGCAGCACGCATGGCCGGCCGCCGGTCTCGAAGCCCGCTTCCAGCACATGCACGCGCAGGCCGTTGATGCCGTCGACATAGCGCGATCGGATGCCGGGAGGCAGCGGGATATCGGGGAGGGATGTCATTGCAGCGTTTCCTCACCATGGCCGGATTTGTTCCGGCCATCTACGTCTTCTTGTTGAAATGTTGTGAAGACGTGGATCCCCGGCAGCGTAGACAAGTCATCGTAGTCTGCGCAAGGCAGGCTACGATGGCCGGGCATGACGATTTCGACAGGCAAACGCCGCCTTCAGATGTAACGAAATTGCATGCGTTCGCGCTTCGCGAGCTTAGGCAGGGCCTGCGCGACGATGATGTCCTTGAAGTGCGCCGTCTGCTGATGCTCAGCGAACGCGGCCTCTCCGGCGAAGACTTCGTAGAAGAAAAATTCCCCGGGCTTGGCGGTGTTCTGGTGAATTTGAAACGCCTCCACACCGGGCTCCTTCTGCGCCTGTGGCAAAAATTGCTTCAACAAGCCGGCAATGGTGCTTTCCTCGCCGGGATTGACCTGCCAGAACGCCGTGACGATCAGGCTCTGCTTGCCATTGTTGGTATCCGTCATCCGTCCACTCCTTTTGGGTTGGCCAATCCGTCTCGGTTGGCGATGGACAGAGTGTGCCAGCTGGATCAGCTAAGATGTTTCGATCAATGTCGAATTGTGGCGGTCAATAAATTCACGGCCCTCATGGTGAGGAGGCGCGTTTGCGCCGTCTCGAACCATGGCCGCATGTGGCGCCATCCTTCGAGACGCGCGCAAGCGCGCTCCTTCAGGATGAGGACCGTGCCCCTAAACCCGCACTGTCGCCTTCGGCCAATAGCGGTCGCGCAGATGCCGCTTCACCAGCTTGCCGGTCGGCGTGCGCGGCAGCTCGGCCTCGAAGTCGATGCTGCGCGGACATTTGATCGGCGACAGATGCTGCCGGCAAAACAGCATCAGCTCCGCTTCCAGCGCTTTGCCGGCCCGGGCCATGTCGTGCGGCTGCACCACGGCCTTGACCTCTTCGCCCATCTCCTCGTTCGGCACGCCGAATACCGCGACGTCGGCGACTTCGGGATGCGTGATCAAGACGTCCTCGGTCTCCTGCGGATAGATATTCACGCCGCCGGAAATGATCATGTAGGACTTGCGGTCGGTGAGATAGAGAAAGCCCTCGTCGTCGAGATAGCCGACGTCACCGAGCGTCGACCAGCCTCTGGCATTGTAGGCGCGCTTCGTCTTGTCGGGATCGTTGTGATAGGAGAATACCGGCCCGTCGGCAAAATACACCGTGCCGATCTGCCCGGCCGGCAATTCCTGATCGTTCTCGTCGACGATCTTGACCTTGCCGACCACAGCGCGGCCGACGGTGCCGCGATGTTCCAGCCATTGCTGCGAGGTCGATACCGTGACGCCATTGCTTTCGGAGCCCGCGTAGTATTCGATCAGGATCGGTCCCCACCATTCGATCATCTTTGCCTTGACGTCGATCGGGCAGGGCGCCGCGGCGTGAATCGCGCCCTTGAGCGATGAGACGTCGTAGCGACTGCGTAGTTCATCCGGCAGTTTCAACATGCGCACGAACATGGTCGGGACCAGCTGCGACTGGGTGATCTTGTGCTTTTCGACCAGTTTCAAAAATGTTTCGGCGTCGAAGGACTCCATGATCACGGAAGTGCCGCCGAGGATGACCGCCATCATGTTGAAGCGCAACGGTGCCGCGTGATAGAGCGGCGCCGGCGACAGATAGACGCTGTCAGTATTCATGCCGCACATGTCAGCGCAAAGCAGTCGCAGAAACGGACTCGGCTGCGCTATCGGATTGTTTTCGAACGGCCGCTTGATGCCTTTCGGTCGCCCGGTGGTTCCCGACGAATACAGCATGTCGTAGCCGGCCACCTCGTCCGCGATCGGCGTGGGCGGCTGTGCAATAGCTTCCGTGTCCCACGAGCGGAAACCGGGCGGGGGATCGTCGAGCATGAAGAACAGGGGTTCACCGGGCTCGCCCTTGACCAGGCCTTTGATCTGCTCGGCGCATTTCGGTGAGGTGATGACGACCTTGGCGCCGCAATCTTTGACGATGTAGGCGATCTCGTCCTCGGTCAGATAACGGCTGATCGCGGTGTAGTAGAGCCCGCAGCGCTGCGCCGCCCAGCAGAGTTCCATGAACGCCAGGCGATTCTCCAGCAGGAACGCAACGTGGTCGCCGGCCTTCAGACCCAGCGCACGAAACAGCTGCGCGCCCTGGTTCGACAACTCATCGAGCTCGCGATAGGTGATCGCCTTGCCGGTACCGGCCATCTGGTAGGCGATCTTGTCCGGCTGGGTCCGTGCGTGCACCGACGGGTGAGTCATGGAGTTGCCTCAAGTGGATAAAGGGCGAATAGCGAGTAGCGAATGGCCAATAGGAGGCTGGGACGTCGCTCTCTTCGTCCTCCACCATTCGCTATTCGCCACTCGCCATTCGCCCTCCTAAAGCCTTTCAACGATCGTCACATTCGCCATGCCGCCGCCCTCGCACATGGTCTGCAGGCCATAGCGCTTGTTGCGTTGCTGAAGCGCGTTCACGAGTGTCGTCATCAGCTTGGTGCCGGAGCCGCCGAGGGGATGGCCGAGCGCGATGGCGCCGCCGTTGACGTTGAGTTTTGCGGGGTCGGCGCCGGTGGTCTTCAGCCAGGCCGTCGGCACCGAGGCAAAGGCTTCGTTGACCTCGAACAGGTCGATGTCGTCGATCGACATGCCGGCCTTTTTGAGAGCGCGCTCGGTTGCGGGCAGCGGCGCTTCCAGCATGATCACGGGATCGCCGCCGATCATGGTCATGTGATGAATCCGCGCCATCGGCTTGACGCCGAGCGACTTCAAGCCCTTTTCGTTGACCACCATCACGCCCGAGGCGCCGTCGCAGATCTGGCTGGCGCTGGCGGCGGTAAGCTTGCCGTTCTCCGCGATCAGCTTGACGCTTCGGATGCCCTCGAGGCTGGCGTCGAAGCGGATGCCTTCGTCGATCGTGTGGGTGTCGGTCGATCCATCAGCGCGGGTGATCGGCAGCGGGATGATTTCGTCCTTGAAGCGACCGGCCCGGGTCGCGGCAATCGCGCGCTGGTGACTCTCAAACGCATATCGGTCGAGGTCGTCTTTGGAGAGGCCGTATTTCTCCGCCATCATTTCCGCGCCGGTGAATTGGCTGAACTGGATGTTCGGATAGCGCTTCTCGATGTTCGGGCTCTTGTAGTGTCCGAAACCGTTTTTCGCCGGCAGCGAAGACGCAAGCCCCATCGGCACCCGGGTCATGGCCTCGACGCCGGCGGCGATCACGACGTCCATGGTTCCCGACATCACCGCTTGCGCCGCGAAATGCAGCGCCTGCTGCGACGATCCGCACTGCCGGTCGACCGATGTTCCGGGCACGCTCTCCGGCAGTTTCGACGCCATGATGGCGTTGCGCGCGATGTTGTTGGACTGTTCGCCGGCTTGCATCACGCAGCCCATGATGACGTCCTCGATCTGGTCGGGCGCCGCGCCCGACCGTTCGACCAGCGCATCGAGTACCGACGCCGCCAGATCCGCCGGATGCCAGCCCGCGAGGCGTCCGCCCTTGCGGCCGCCGGCGGTGCGTGCGGCGGCGACGATATAAGCCTCGGCCATCTCGGTTCTCCCTGATCGTTTCTTGACGTGTGTTTGGTTGGTTGAACGGATTAAAGTGGCGGCGCTCGACTTAGTCAATCGATCAATTAACTCTTGAGTGCGGCTTCAGCTTCGGCTTAGCTGCGAGAGGATTTTCTGGTCAGGCGGTCATGGCGTCAGCGTTGAATACCAGCGTACCGGTCAAGCTTGCGGGTGGAAAAAACACCACGGCCGAGAAGCTGATCGTTGCCGCCAGCGAATTGATGATCGAGCGCTCGTCGATCGAGGTATCGCTGAGCGACATCGCGCAACAGTCCGGCGTCAACTCAGCCCTGGTGAAGTACCATTTCGGCAACAAGGATGGCCTGCTGCTGGCGCTATTGGCGCGGGACGCTGCGACCGAAGTGTCGAGCCTCGAATATCTGCTGGCGCAGCCGATCACGCCGACCGCGAAGCTGCGGCTGCACATCGCCGGGATCATCAAGGCCTATCATCAATTCCCGTACATGAACCGGCTGATCCACTATTTGCTGCATGAAAGCAGCGCGAAGGCCGCCGACGAGGTCTCGAAATTCTTTGTCGCGCCGCTGTTGGATTTTCACCGCCGCCTGCTGGCGGAAGGCGTCAAGGCCGGCGAGTTCCGCCATATCGATCCCGTGCTGTTCTACACCAGCCTGATCGGGGCCTGCGATCACCTGTTTTTCGGACGTCACGCGATGTCACGCGCGAGCGGCGTCGGGCCGGTCACCGATGAAGTCTGCCGGCAATACATCAAGCACATGGAAGCGCTGATCTGCGGCGGCGTGGTGATGAAGAGTAGCGAATGGCGAGTAGCGAGTAGCGAGTAGCGAAAGGGTTTTCCTTCTTTTCATTCGCTACTCCCTATTCGCCATTCGCCTGATTTAAAAAAAACGCCCAAGGAAGGTTATAAGATGCAGTTGAAAGACGTTGCCGTCCTCATCACCGGCGGGGGCTCCGGTCTCGGCGCCGCCACCGCCCGCGCCATGGCGGCCAAAGGTGCGAAGATCGCCGTGCTCGACCAGAGCAAGGAGAACGCCGAGAAGGTCGCAGCCGAGGTAAAGGGCGTCGCGGTCCATGCTGACGTCACCGACGAGGAGCAGGTCAAGGCGGGCATCGCCAAGGCCAAGTCCGCCCATGGCGTCGCGCGCGTACTGATGAACTGCGCCGGCATCGGCGGCTCGCAGCGCATCGTCGGCAGGGACGGGGTTTATCCCTTGGCCAAGTTTGCGCGCATCATCAACGTCAACCTGATCGGCACCTTCAACGTGCTGCGCCTGTTCGCCGAACGGCTGGTGACGGCCGAGCCGATCGGCGAGGAGCGCGGCGTCATCATCAATACCGCCAGCGTCGCGGCCTATGAGGGCCAGATCGGGCAGATCGCCTATTCGGCCTCGAAGGGTGGCGTGGTCGGCCTGACGTTACCGGCCGCCCGCGACCTCGCCTCGCAAAAGATCCGCGTCAACACCATCGCGCCGGGCTTGTTCTTGACGCCGCTATTGATGGGCTTGAGCGAAGAGGCGCGCAACAGCCTCGGCGCGCAGGTGCCGCATCCGGCGCGGCTCGGCGATGCATCCGAATACGGCAACCTTGCCGTGCACATTGTCGAGAACTCGATGCTGAACGGCGAGACCATCCGGCTCGACGGCGCCATCCGCATGGCGCCGAGGTAAGTTTTTTCTTCTCCCTCTCCCCTTGCGGGAGAGGGTGGCGCGAATGGGCGTAGCGAATTCGAGACGGGTGAGGGGTCATTCGAGCCCGTACCCCTCACCGGGCGGCATACGGAGTGAATGTCGATGATGCCCTCTCCCGCAAGGGGAGAGGGCGCCGCAACTGACGTCGCCATCGGCGGCGAAGGCACGAAAACAAAAGGCCCGACAAGAGGCCATTTGGGGAGGTGCGACATGACTGGGAATGCGGCCGTAGCGCTGACCAAGCCGGCCTTTCGCAAGATCAAATGGCTGGAGCGCGATATCGCGGTTGAGCGGCGGCCCGACGGTGTCATCGTCTTGAAGTCACGAATTCCGCTGCAGCACGTCATTCCGGGATGGTCCAAAGGACCAGACCCGGAATCTCGAGATTCCGGGTTCGCGCTTCGCACGCCCCGGAATGACGATTTCATTTTGATCCTCAACCCGAGTAACACGCCATGAACTTCGATTTCTCCGACGACCAGAAGCAACTGCGCGATGCGGCGCGGAAATTCCTTGCCGAGCAGTGCCCGCCAAAGGCGGTGCGTGCGGTGCTCGACGGCAAGGAGGCGTATGACCGTGCGCTGTGGAAGGGGCTCGCCGAGATGGGCTTCCTCGGCGTTGCGATTCCCGAAGACTTTGGCGGTGCCGGCGCCGGCCACCTCGAACTCTGCGTGATCGCGGAAGAGATCGGGCGCTCGCTGGCGCCGGTGCCGTTTTCGTCGACGGTATACCTTGCGGCGGAAGCTCTGCTGCTTGCCGGCAGCGAGGCGCAAAAGCAAAAATGGCTTCCGGCGATCGCGTCGGGCGAGGCGATCGGCACGCTGGCGCTGTTCGAGGGCACCGGCAATCCGTCGCCACAGGCAATCAAGCTGTCGGCTTCGGGCGCAAGCCTCAATGGCATCAAGAAACCGGTGCCCGATGGCGCGATTGCCGATTTCGCCATCGTTGCCGCGCGCACCGCTTCGAGCGGGCGCGAAACCGATATCTCGCTGTTTCTGGTCGACATGAAGGCCGGCGGTGTCGAGGCGAAGACGCTGACCAACGTCGATCCGTCACGCGGCCAGGCCGAACTTACTTTCCATGACTGCGAGGCCGAGCCGCTCGGCGCGGCGGGCGAGGGCTGGAGCATCCTTTCCCAACTGCTTGACCGTGCCGCGGTGCTGATGGCCTTTGAGCAGGTCGGCGGCGCCGACCGCGCGCTCGAGATGGGCCGCGACTACGCGCTCGACCGCATCGCATTCGGCCGCCCGATCGGCTCGTTCCAGGCGGTGAAACACATGCTCGCCGACATGTATGTCTCGGCGACGCTGGCGCGCTCGAACTGCTATTACGGCGCCTGGGCGCTCTCGACGAATGCGTCGGAACTGCCGGAAGCCGCGGCCGCGGCGCGCATCAGCGCGACGCAAGCGTTCCAGCACTGCGCCAAGAACAACATCCAAGTCCATGGCGGCATGGGTTTCACCTGGGAGTTCGACTGCCACATGTATTACCGCCGCGCCAACGCAGCCGCGCTTGGGCTCGGCAGTTTGTCCTATTGGGAAGACGCGCTGATCGAGCGGATGCGCCAGCGCAACGCGGCGTAAAGTTTTACGCGGGATGCGCCGCAGGCGCAGACCCGGAATCCAGAGGTTTTGGATCGAGATTCTCCGATGTGCAATTGCACATCGTAGTTCGTACGCGTCCCGCGCCCGCCCCGGAATGACAAGAAAAGAGGAAGCCGCCATGAATTTCGATGACACCCCGCAGGAAGCCGCGTTTCGCAGCGAGGCCCGCCAATGGATCGAGGCCAACGCGCCCAAGCAATATGCGGTGGAGCTGTCGAAGGCGTCGCTTGGCCGGATCAGGCTCGAGAAGGAAGAGATCGTTGACGTCGGCAAGGCCTGGCAGAAGAAAAAGGCCGACGCCGGCTGGGCCTGCCTGCATTGGCCGAGGGAATATGGAGGCCGCGGCGCGAGCCCGATCGAGCGCGTGATCTGGCAGCAGGAAGAGGGCGTCTACGGCAAGCTGACACAGCCGTTCCAGATCGGCGAGGGCATGTGCGGGCCGACAGTGATGGCCTATGGCAGCGAACAACACAAACGGCATTACCTGCCGAAGCTCGCCTCCGGCGAACATGTCTGGTGCCAGTTGTTTTCCGAGCCGGCGGGCGGTTCCGACGTCGCGGGCCTGCGCACGCGCGCCGAGAAGAATGGCGATAACTGGATCGTCAACGGTCAGAAGATCTGGACCTCGGGCGCGCATTATTCCGACTACGGACTGTTGATCACGCGCACCGATCCCAATGTGCCCAAGCACAAGGGATTGACGATGTTCTTCCTCGATATGAAGAGCAAGGGCGTCGAGGTGCGGCCGATCAAGCAGGCCAACGGCATGCAGGAATTCAACGAGGTGTATTTCACCGACGTTGTGATTCCCGATCATCAGCGCCTCGGCGCGGTCGGCGACGGCTGGAACGTGTCGCTGACCACGCTGATGAACGAGCGGATGTCGATCGGCGCGCGGCTCGCGACCGGCTTCCCCGAGATGTTCGAGTTCTGCTCCAACCTGATGACGCAGAACGGGCCCGCGATCGACGACCGTGCCACGCGTTCGAAGCTCGCAAGCTGGGCGGTGAAGGCCAGTGGCCTGAAATACACCAGCTACCGCGCGATATCAGCGCTTTCCAAGGGCGAACGGCCGGGCCCGGAGAATTCGATCGGGAAACTGGTCGCGGGTTCGATGCTGCAGGATATCGCGACCTATGCGATGGACCTGGAAGGCGCCGCCGGTGTTCTCACCGGGGAAGCCGAGGACGTGGCGCGCGGCCAGTTTCAGCAGATGCTGCTGAGTTCGCCGTCGATGCGGATCGCCGGCGGCACCGACGAGATCCTGCGCAACATCATCGCCGAGCGTGTGCTGGGTCTGCCCGGCGATATCCGCGTCGATAAGGACGTGCCGTTCAACAAGATCCCAACCAAGGGGCGATGAAAATGCCGGACGTCGCGAAACCGCACGACGAGCGCTCCAGCACCGAGCAACGGATCGGCGTGCTGGAGGAATTGTTGCACGAGCGCTATTCCTGCCGCGCGTTCCAAGATCGGCTGGTGCCGCGCCCGACCATCGATCGCATCCTGGCGGCGGCGCAGCGGACCGCTTCATGGTGCAATAGCCAGCCGTGGCAGGTCGTGATCGCGAGCGGCGCGGCGAAGGAGCGTTTTCGCGAGGCGATCTACGCCGAGGCCAATTCCGGCGCGCCCGAAAGCGGCGACTTTCCGTTTCCGCGCGAATATCTCGGCGTTTATCTGGAGCGCCGCCGCGAGAGCGGTTTCCAGCTTTACAACACGCTCGGGATCCCGCGCGGCGACAAGGCGGCTTACGCCAGGCAGGCGTTGGAGAATTACAATCTGTTCGGGGCGCCGCATGTCGCGATCATCCACTCGACCGAGGCGCTCGGGGTCTACGGCGCGATCGATTGCGGCGCCTATGTCGGCAATTTCATGCTGGCGGCGCAGGCGCTGGGACTCGGGACCATCCCGCAGGCGGCGCTGGCGCGTCATTCCGGCCTGATCCGGCGTCATTTCGGGCTCGGCGATGACCGGCGGGTGGTCTGCGGGATTTCGTTCGGCTTCCCTGACAGCGATCACAAGATCAACAGCTACCGGACTTCGCGCGCGAACGTTGGCGATGCCGTAACGTTTTTGGAGGAGTAGGGGCGGTAAGGAACGTAAAGTTCGTCATGCCCGGGCTTGTCCCGGGCATCCACGTTTTACGGCGCCGCGGTGAGCAAGACGTGGATGGCCGGGACATAGGCGAGCGGAAGCGACGCCGTCCTTCGGACGGCTATGCCCGGCCATGACGAAGAAAATGGATGCTTAGCGCTTTCTTTTTCAAAACCTCGGCGAACGCTTTTCCGCGAACGCCTTGATGCCTTCCTTGATCTCGGCGCCGCGCATGCTGTCGCGGTGGCGGCGGTCGGCGGCTTCCTCGTCGAGCTGGCCGCGGGCGAATTCGTTGATGGTGCGCTTCATGCCGCGCATCGCGACCGGCGCGTTGCCGGCCAGAATAGTCGCGAGTCGGTCGACCTCCCGGTCAAGCATTGCCGCCGGGACCATCGCGGTGAGGTAACCGATCCGCAGCATTTCCGGCGCGTCGATCTTCTCCGCGGTCAAAAACAGCTTCTTGGCGTTGTCGACCCCGAGCCGCGACACATAGCGCATGATCCCGCTCTTGTAGTAATGCAGCCCCAGCCGCGCCGCCGGCATGAACATTTCGCAGCTGTCGAGGCCGATGCGGAAATCGCAGGCCAGCGCCAGGTCGGTCGAGCCGCCATAGACGCCGCCGTTGAGCCGGCAGATGGTGGGAACGCCGAGGTCCTCCAGCCGGTTGACCACAATTTCGAACGCCGATCCGGCGCTTTGCTCTTCGACGACGCTGACGGCGCGCTCGGCGACCGAGTTCAGGTCATAGCCGGCGCTGAAGGCGCGACCGGTGCCGGTGAGCACCAATACCCGCACCGCCGGGTCGGCCTCGATGCGATCGAACAGCTTCAGCATGGCCTCGAGGTCATCGGCCTGCAGCCGGTTCAAATGCCGGGGACGGTTGAGGCGGATGGTGGCGCGCGGACCGTCGATGTCGAGTATCGGCGCGCTCCCGGTCTCTGCCGCTGCGGTCATAGTGTCTCCATCACTCATTTTCGGATGCCCGCCGTCTGGCTTCGGCATCGATGGTTTCGGACAGTTCAGGATGCCGCGCCATTAGCAACCGGAAATCGACGAGATCAAGGACCAGCAGCTTCGATACTCGCGTGGTGGCGATGTTGGCGGAGCGCAAATTGTTGCCGAGCAGCGCCATCTCGCCGAAGAAGGCGCCTTCGCCGAGCTGGACCTTCTTGTCGGGCAGATCGACTTCGACTTCGCCGGCGGCGATGAAATACATGCAGTCGCCGGTCTGGCCCTTGCGGATGATCGTGGTGCGCGCCGGCAGGTCCATGGTGCGGAGCATGCCCGTGACGTCGGCGATCGCCGCCGGGCCGAGCGCTGCAAAGAACGGCACCTTGCTGACCGCCTCCCAGGTCTTGAGAAAATTGTCGCGACGAGTCTCCGCGGCAAAGCCGGTGGCGAGAATACCGGTCCAGAGACCGAATACGCCGAGGCCGCAGATCATCACAATGGCTGCGACCAGCCGGCCGAGCGGCGTGATCGGCACCACGTCGCCATATCCGGTCGTGGTCAGGGTCGCGACCGCCCACCACAGCGCCGCGGGAATGCTGCCGAAGGTCCCCGGCTGCACGTCGCGCTCCAGGTAATAGACCGCGGCCGAGGCGACAAACAGCACCATCAGGAAAATCACCAGCACGCTCAGCAGCGGTCCGGATTCCTGCACCAGCACCCGGCGCAATTGTCGCAACCCCCGAACGCCCGGCAGCACCTTCAGGGGCCACAGGATGCCGAGCAGCCATGCGGTCCTGGGATGGGTCCCGAGTGCCAACGCCAGCGGTACGGCCAGCGCGCCGGCGGCATCGGCGAGCCCGCGGCCGGAAAGGCTATAGGTCAAGGCGCGTTGCGCCTGAAAGGCTTGGCGCAGCCGGACCGTCCATTCGAAAACGAAGAAGGCCAGACAGGCCCACAGCACAGTGTAGATCCAGCGATATGCAACGTCGTAGGCGGGATCGACGGTGAGTAGGACCACCATGGCGAGGCCGGCGATGACTGCGGCGTAGGCCGGCCGCGTCATGTTGCGGCCGGCGGTCGCGGCTACAAATTGCGCCAGAGCGGGGGTGGCAAGCGGCTTCGACATGTGGGGCGGCGTCTGGTCGGTAAGGATTAAGGTCTGCGCCAGCCCTGCCGGGGCGTGACCGGGCCGACAAAGTGCCCGGGCGGGACAAGGCCGTCAACGACGGTGGGGAACCAAGTTTATCTGCTCACGCCGGGTAAACTCAGGGATGACGCCGGGGAGGACGTAAGAAATGTCCGACGCTCCGGACCGACGTCGACATGGTCGCTCGGCCTAGTGGAGCCAGGAAACCAAGACAAAACGTCGCTTTTTCTCGGTATATCAAACCTTCCACGGACATTATGATGGCGGGCCGGCATACGGTTCGCGAAGGCGTTCGCCCCAGAAATCGGGTGGCTCAGATGGATACCTCACATCTTGCACAGCACGCCGGTATGGCCGGCACGTTGTTCGCTTCGATCTTCGTGGTTGCGACGACGACGATGCGGACGATGATCCCTTTGAGGGTCTTCGGCATCCTCACCAATATCATCCTGATCACGATATCGATTCCGACCCATAACTATGCGACCGGCCTGCTGCATGTCGTCCTGCTGGTGCTGAATTCCTACCGGCTGCACCAGATGCTGCAACTGGTGCGCGACGTGAAACGGTCGGTGAACAGCGACCTGTCGATGGAGTGGCTGAAGCCGTTCATGACCGAGCGCAAATGCGAGGCGGGCGAGGTGCTGTTCTACAAGGACGAGAAGGCCGAGGACATGCTCTACATCGTCAGCGGCCAATTCAAGCTGGTCGAATCGGGCATCGAACTGCCGGTCGGGGCTATCGTCGGCGAACTCGGCATGCTGTCGCCGTCGAACGCGCGCACCCAGACGCTGGAATGCGTGGAGTCCGGCACCATCCTCAGCGTCAGCTACAGCAAGGTCGAGGAACTGTACGTGCAGAATCCGGAGTTCGGCTTCTACTTCCTGCGTCTCGCCAGCGCCCGGCTGTTTCAGAACATCGGAACGCTGGAGCAGCGGCTCGCGCAGCAGGCATCGGCTGCCGCGGCTCCGGCGCCTGCCTGAACAGAATTGGAATCGTCGGCGTGGCAGGCATCCGTTCCTCGCTTCGTTATTTGTTCGCCGATTTCATCGGCGACGATGGCGGCACGCCACCGCCGCTGCCGGAAAATCTGCCCGAGGCCATCGCGCCCGATGTCAGCGAATGTATCCGTCAATTAGTTGAATATCAGAGCGCCAAATATGCGCGGCTTTACCTGTACCGGTTACGGCGATTCATCGGCCGGGCCGGCGTGGATGCCGGGATGCTGGGTGAGATCGCGCAACTGATGGCGATGCGGATGAGTTACGAGGATCCGATCCGGATCGCCCAATTGAAGCTCGCCGAATGCGAGGCGGCCAGCGATCTTGGCTGCCCCGCGCCAACCCGCGACATCCGAAAATTCCGGCTTGATGAGTTGATCGGCGCGCTGCCCGCGCTCGTTGCTGAGCCATTGCTCGATATGCTGGAGTGGGCTGGCTGGACCCACATGCCGGTCTCGATCAAGTTCAACGGCGCCAGCCGGCTCGGGATCTTCCGCTTGAAGATCGAGGCGGGGCTGCGCCGCTGGCGCCGGTTTTCGGTGCGCTACGCCAAGGAGCGGATGTGGGTTGAGCGTTGGCTGCATATGATCGACCGCAGTCTGACCAAGCAGCCGGCGGCGGCCTCCGAGATCGTGCAGACCGCGACGATGGTTCAAGGCTACGGCGACCGCTACCGTCAGGGTATGGCCGACTGGCATGCGATCATCGACGGTCTTGCCAAGCCGACCTTCGACGGCGCGTTGCCTTTGCCCGATCTTGCCGGCGCCCTCGCCGAGGCGCGCGCTGCCGCCATGCCCGATCCGCGGCAGACCGCCCTCAAGCACAAAATAGCCGAAATCCGCACGCGGGCGCAGTCCGAGGTTCAGCAGTCCGGTGCGCCGGTGTTGTCGGGTACGACTCACGCGTAAGCATTTGGCCTGCGGCCGGCGCTCCGCCCGCGCGCTTAGCGCGGGCCGAAAAGGTCAGCGTTTCTTACCGCTTTAGTCGAGCGACAGCACCATGAACCGTTACGATGGTAAGCATAAAAATCACCGCGGCAATCTGCACCAGTGGTCGACGATACATTAGGATGGCGCGCGAAGACGGGCGGCTTTCGGCTGGGGATGAACGTGATCGCAAAAGTCCAAAAAAGAACCATAAAATTTCGGCTGTCGGATGATATGTGGCGCCAGGTGGATTGCAAACCGGCCGCGCTGGCAGTCATACTCGCGGAGCGTGTATGAGGTTGCAGGCTTTCGCCGTTGGGTTACGGTTCGGGTTTTCGGATTTCCCACAGGTGCATTCCGGCCTGGGAGGTGGCATAAATGATCGATCTTAAGCGGATGGTCCGGAGCGAAGATGTTGCACTGACGCCTTGTTGCCTTGTTCGCGTTGTTCGTTCCCGATTCAATTCCAGCAAAGGGCGTCAGCTTTGTTGTTTCCCGCCATGTCATCGTCGGTCCCGGTAGGCGCACTTGTCGGATGGATGCTTGTTCTCACCGTTAAGCACGTCATCGCCGATTTCCTCCTGCAGACATCCTGGATGGCGATCGGCAAGGACCAGAAGACGGGATGGGCGCTGCCGTTGCTGGCACATTGTCTGGTGCACCTTGCGGTATCGCTGGCACTGATCCTGATCATCGCGCCGCGATTCTGGTTCGTTGCCCTGATCGATTTTGTCATTCACCTCGCGATCGACCGCGCCAAGGGGCTGGTCGCCTCGACTTGGGACGTGACCGTGGAACATCGGTGGTTCTGGACGCTGATCGGGGTCGACCAGGCGCTGCATCATCTGACTGGTTTCGGCCTGTCGATTTTCATGGCGGCGAACGGCTAGAGCCTTTTCCGTTCCGATGGAATCGGAACGGGGCTCTAGATTCTTGGTTTGACGCGTTTTCTTTACGCGAACCGGTATCCACTTCGCTGGAAAACGCTTTAGTTGCGGCGGCTTGATTTGCGCTGGCTGCGTTCCCGCGGCATGCTTGGTGAGCGCAAGTCAGGGAAAATCAGATGACGGAACAGCCGCTCGCGAAAAGCTACGTCGACGTGCTCGGCGCAAGCATGGCCTATCATGAGCGCGGCGAAGGCGCCCCCGTGCTGTTCCTGCACGGCAATCCCACGTCGTCCTACCTCTGGCGCAACGTCATTCCGCAATTGAAGGGGCAGGGCCGGCTGATCGTGCCGGACCTGATCGGCATGGGCAATTCCGCCAAATTGCCTGATCCCGATAACGATACTTACCGCTTCACGACCCACCGCGACTATCTCGGCGCCTTCATCGACAAGGTCGTGGATCAGGGCGAATCGGTCGTGCTTGTGTTGCACGACTGGGGCTCGGCGCTCGGGTTCGACTGGGCCAATCGTCACCGCGATCGGGTCCGCGGCATCGCCTATATGGAGGCGATCGTGCGGCCGATCGTCTCATGGGATGAATGGAGCGCGGCCGCGACGCCGATCTTCCAGGGATTCCGCTCCGACAAGGGCGAACAGATGATCCTCGAGCGCAACATGTTCGTCGAGCGGGTGCTGCCAGGGTCGGTGCTGCGCAAGCTGACCGAGGCCGAGATGGCGGAATATCGCCGGCCTTTCGCGACCGCTGAGCACCGCCGGCCGACGCTGACCTGGCCGCGACAAATTCCAATCGCGGGCGAACCCGCCGATGTGGCGCGGATTGCCGCGGATTATTCGACCTGGATGGCGGAGAACGACATCCCGAAACTATTCGTCAACGCCGAACCCGGCGCGATCCTGGTCGGCGCGGTCCGTGACTTCTGTCGACGCTGGAAAAACCAGACCGAGGTGACCGTGCCGGGCTCGCACTTCATTCAGGAGGATTCCGGGCCGGCCATCGGTCAGGCTGTGGCTTCATGGATGAAGGCCAACGCGCTTTGATTGCGCTGAGTTGGGGCGCTGATCTGATTCGCGAACGCGGATCAATCACCTCGGTGTGATTACTGTCTTGGGTGGTTAACCCCGCGTTAGAGAATTGCATTGCATTCTCCCGAACTGGGAGAGCTGTAATGTTTTCAAGTCGCGAAGCCTTTGAGAACGATTTCTGCCCGGTCCGGGAAGAGTTGCTCGGCGAGATGTACCGCGCCAACGAACACGGCCTTCCCCGACTAGTCGAGAGCGTCTCGTCCGAAGTCCGTGCCATGCTGGCGCTGTTCTGCTATCGGCGCAGCCATTTGCACCCGTTGGCGCTCGCAATCGCGGGCAGCTGCAGCGAGCGCGAATTGATCCACTTCGGCGGGCGCGTCGGATCCACCCTGTACGCGCTGTCTCGAAGCCCGGCCGCGCGTGTCAGGCCGTCCTCGGCCTATGGTCAGCGCAAGCCGATCACGCTGTCGACCAAACCGCTCAGCACGTTCTCGCCGCTCGAGGACGAAACCGACGAAGAGTTCGCGGACGCCGTCACGGCTTGATCTCTATCGCAGTACCACCTGCGCCTTTGCAAAGTCCCAGAGCGTTTTCCAGCGAAGTGGATACCGGTTCGCGTAAAGAAAACGCGTCAAACCAAGAATCTAGAGCCCCGTTCCGATTCCATCGGAACGGAAAAGGCTCTAGCTCAGCACCGGCAGGCCGTGCCGTCGCCGCGCCATGGCGCATTCGGGATCGCCGGGCATGCAGGTGCGGCAGACCTCGGGGCGCACCGCATAAATACCGCAGGCGGTTTCGATGCCGATCCGGCCCGACAACGCCGAGCACCGGTCGCCGTCGCAGCGCATGCCCGACAGCCTTTCGTTGACGAACTTGTGTGGAATCAAATCGAGCGCGGCGTCGTCCTCGGTGGTGAAGCGCGGCCAGTTCGACGAATAGGAACAGCAGGCCCCGCACGCCTGGCAGGGACTTTCCGCCTCAATTGCTGAATCGCTGTTTTCCACGGCTCCGGTCTAGCCGGGAATCGAGCAAACGGCCAGCCGGCCGGAAGATGCATCTCAGGGATCACCGGGATGCTAGAGCATGATTCGGAAAAGTGGAAACCGGTTTTCCGAAAAAATCATGCTCAAACAAAGAGATTAGATCATGATCCGATTCCATCTAATCGGATCATGATCTAATGCGCCGGCGCGACCACGCCTTTCAATGCCGCCAGTTCGTCCTCCAGCTCAGCAATCCGCGCGTCGCGCGATGCCAGCGCCGCCGCCACGTCGGCGACGTCGAATTTTTGCGGGATATGTTGCGGGCAGTTGGTGTCCCACGCGGAAATCTTGAACAGGAACACCTGCTCTGGCCGTGCCCTGTAGCCTTGTGGCATCAGCGATCTCGTCAGCGCCGGATCGTCATCAACCACGCGCACCTCGCCCCAGATCTTGACCCGGCGGCGATGCGCATAATCCATCACGAAAATATGCGCCTTCGGGTTTTCGGACAGATTGCCCTGCGAAACGAATTGCCGGTTGCCGCTGTAGTCGGCGAACGCCAGCGTATTCTTGTCGAGCACCTTGAGAAAACCCTTCGGGCCGCCGCGATGCTGGATATAGGGCTGGCCCTCCGCGTTGGCGGTGGCGAGATAGAAACTATTGGCCTCCGCCAGGAAGGCCGCGAGATTGTCGTCGATTTCGGTACGCCAGCCGCCGTTCTGTTCGACTTGCGCGTAGCCTTCGCGCGACCCTTTGCGGGTTTGAATGGCTTTCACCGCCGGGGTGAAGGCGACATCGCTGGAATAGCGGAGGGGGTCTGACATCGGGAAATCCTCGAAGCGGGGGCAAAGCTCGCTTTCATCCGCAAAATGGCCCCTTCCGGAAATTCCACAATCGCGCCGATTGACACTTCATTATTGCAATATATGAAATAATGCCATGGACCGGATCGACGCCATGCAGGCCTTTGTTGCGGTCGCCGACCTCAAGGGGTTTGCCCCGGCGGCGCGCAAGCTCGGGCTGTCGCCTTCGGGGGTCACGCGGCTGATCGCAGCATTGGAGGAGCGCCTCGGCGCGCGGCTGCTGCAGCGGACCACGCGCTCCCTGACATTGACCGACGCTGGCACGCGTTATCTGGAGCGCGCCCGCCGTATCCTGGCCGACGTCGAGGAGGCCGAGCGTTCGGTTGAAGGCGAGCGCACGCGGCCGAGCGGACGGCTCGTGGTATCGGCGCCGCTCGGATTCGGCCGCCTCCACGTCAGTCCGCTGGTGTCGGCATATCTGGCGCGCTATCCGGAGGTCACGGCCGAGCTGCGGTTGTCGGATCGCATGATCAACCTGGTCGAAGAGGGCGTCGATCTCGCGGTCCGGGTCGGTCACCTCGGCGACTCCACGCTGGTCGCGCGCCGCGTCGGCGAGATGCGACGGATCGTGGTCGCGTCCAGCAGCTATCTCAAGCGATACGGCGAGCCGGCGACGCCGGAATCCGTCATATCGCATGCCACCATTCAATTTGGCGCGGCGACCGCGGCCCCGGAATGGCGTTTCATCAAGGACGGCCGTGAGCTCCGCGTGATGGTCGCGCCGCGTTTCACCAGCAACAGCTCCGACGCCGCGATTCATTATGCCGCGCAGGGCGGTGGCCTGACCCGGGTGCTGGCCTATCAGGCGGCGGAGGCAATCAAGCACAAGCGGCTCAAGATCGTGCTGGCGAAATTCGAGCCGCCGCCCTTGCCGATTCATATCGTCTATCCGACGTCGCGCCTGTTGTCGGCCAAGGTCCGCGCTTTCATCGATCTCGTGGTGGAGACCGATGCGTGGCATTTCAGCAAGGAATAGTCATTCCGGGACAGCGGCAGCATGGACCCGGAATCTCGAGATTCTCCGATGTGCGACTGCACATCGTAGTTCGCGCGGAGCCTGTCATCGGGCCGCGCTTTGCGCGGACCCGTTGGCGCGCCCCGGAATGACGTTGTCATTGTTCTCCACCACTCGGAACGTTGCATTGGCGCGCGCGATCACGACATCGTCGGCCTTGATCAGGCTTTGCGCGAAGCAGATGGTGCGACCGGTTCGGATGACGTCGCTCTCGATCACCAGCCATTGGCCGACCTTCGCCGTGCCGACGAAATCGACCGCCAACCCGATCGTCACCAGCGAGGTCGCGCCGCCCATCTGATGACCGCAGCTATGCCCCATCGCGTTGTCGGCGAGCGCGGCAATCAGCCCGCCGTGGATCAGGCCACGGCCGTTGGTGTGCGGCTTTGCCAGCCGCAATCCGATGATGACGGCTTTGTCGGTGCGTTTTGAATAGAGCGGCTCCCAGGGATCGGTGAGCGGGCTCTGCCGGTAGTGGCGTTCGAAACCGGCCGGGATATCGGATGACATGATGCAGCTCTCATTGAGGCAATCGATCTCATCATTGAATGCGAAGCTGAGGCCAAATGCACCGCATACAAAGTTTTAAACGGGATTTCGCGGGTTGTTTGAAACATGGTGCGCTTCCGGCTTCATCCCGCTTCAACAAATCACACGTCATCCTGAGGAGCGCGCATCGCGCGCGTCTCGAAGGATGGGCCGCGTTCGCATGGTTCGAGACGCCGCTTCGCGGCTCCTCACCATGAGGGCCTCTCAGTTGCCACCCTAATACGGCAACCCGACATAATTCTCAGACAGCGACGTCATCGCCGCCTGCGAACTGACGAGGTAATTCAATTCGGCAAGCTGGATGCGCGCGCCGAATTCGCCTTGATCGGGGAATTTGTGCAGCATCGAGGTCATCCACCACGAGAACCGCACCGCCTTCCAGACCCGCGCCAGCGCCTTCGCCGAATAGGCGTCGATCTCGGCGGAAGATTTCTCGTCGTAATATTCGCGGAACGCGTGCGAGAGATAGTGCACGTCGCTGGCGGCGAGGTTGAGCCCCTTGGCGCCGGTCGGCGGCACGATATGCGCGGCGTCGCCGGCCAGGAACATGCGGCCGAATCGCATCGGCTCAGCGACGAAACTGCGCAGCGGCGCGATACTTTTCTCGATTGACGGCCCGGTGACGAGTTCGTCGACGGCCTTCTGGTCCAGCCGGCGTTTCAGTTCATCCCAGAACCGTTCGTCCGGCCATTGGTCGATGTGATCGTCGAGCGGACATTGCACGTAGTAGCGGCTGCGATGGGTCGAGCGCATGGTGCAAAGCGCAAATCCACGCGCGTGATTGCTGTAGATCAGTTCATGGCTGACCGGCGGTGTCTCCGACAGGATGCCGAGCCAGCCGAACGGATAGACCCGCTCGAATGTCGTGATCGCCGACGGCTTCACGCTGGCGCGGCTGACGCCATGAAAGCCGTCGCAGCCGGCGATGAAATCGCAGGCGAGCTCGTGGCTGACGCCGTCCTTGACATAGGAGACGCGGGGCTGATCGCTGTCGAAATCGAGCGGCGTGACGTTGGAGGCTTCATAGACCGTGGCGAGCCCGGCAGCCTTGCGCGCGTTCATCAGATCGAGCGTCACTTCGGTCTGGCCGTAGATCATCACGGTCTTGCCGGTGGCGGCATGCATATCAATGCGGTGGCGCTCGCCGCCGAAGGCGAGCTCGACGCCGTGATGGACCAGGCCCTCGCGATGCGCGCGCGCGCCGACGCCGATTTCGTCGAGCAACGCGACCGTTCCCTCTTCAAGCAGCCCCGCACGGATGCGGCCGAGCACGTAGTCCGGCGTCTGGCGTTCCAGGATGACGTTGTCGATGCCGTAGGCGTGACACAGTTGTCCGAGCAGCAAGCCCGCTGGTCCCGCGCCGATGATGGCTACTTTCGTCCGCAATCGTTGCTCCCCTTAAATTATATGCTTGCCGTGGCATTCGTTGCGGACACTGCCGCACGGCTTGCAATGATAATTATATCATATAACAATATCCGCAAAGGGCCGCTGAAGTCCCGATGCCGACGTTGCATCAGGTGCTGTAGGGCGGGCGGTTGCCACTCTTACCCTCCCTTGAGGGGGTGAAGCCACGAAACGGCCCGTCACCACCGTACCTCGCCGCTCATTTCATTCGCGTCGATCCACGAGCGGGTTCCGCTCGTCTCGGACCTTCCAGGGAGCGTAACGGACAAACCGCTACCTTCATTGACTCCCGCAGCAATGATTATAGAACATAACTATTCCTAGCAGGGCCTAGCCCGCCTGACATGAGCACGAAGCCCGCCATCACCGAGACGGCCGCTGCAACCGGCAGCGTACCCGGTCATGCCGACCATCCGCTGCGCGCGATTGCGTTCGGCGATCCCGCAGTGTCGGTTGAGCGGCGCGATGACGGCATCATTTATCTGCGGCCAAAAACGGCGCTCGGCGACTACCCGGTCCGGCTGACCGACCGCCTGCATCATTGGGCTGGGGCCGCGCCCGATCGCACTTTCATGGCCGAGCGCGGCGCCGGCGGCGACTGGCGGCGGATCAGCTACGCGCAATTGCTGACCTCGAGCCGGCACATCGCATCCGCCTTGCTCGCGCGTGGTTTGTCGGCGGAGCGACCGGTCGTCATTCTCTCCGGCAACTCGATCGACCATGCACTGCTCGCGTTCGGCGCGCTCTATGCCGGCATTCCCTTCTGTCCGGTCTCGCCGGCCTATTCGCTGATCTCCAGGGATTACGGCAAGCTTGCCTTCGCGATCAAGCTGCTGACGCCCGGGCTGGTTTTCGCCGACGACGCTGACAGATTTGCCGATGCGCTCAAGGCCAATGTTCCCGCGACAGCCGAGATCGTCGCTGTACGAGGCACCGTGCCGGGCCGCGCGGTAACGCTGCTTGCCGATCTTTTGTCATGTCCGGAGCATCCGGGCCTCGACGCCGCTCATGACGCCATCGGACCCGACATGATCGCGAAATTTCTGCTGACCTCTGGCTCGACCGGCAATCCCAAGGCGGTGATCAACACCCATCGGATGCTCTGCGCCAACCAGGCGATGATTCGCGCGACGCTGGCGTTCCTGAAGGATGCGCCGCCGGTCATTGTCGACTGGCTGCCGTGGAATCACACCTTCGGCGGCAATCACAATATCGGGCTGACGCTGTTCAACGGCGGTTCGATGTACCTCGACGAGGGCAAGCCGACGCTAGACGGCATCGGCGAGACCGTGCGCAATCTCCGTGAAGTTTCGCCGACGGTCTATTTCAATGTGCCCAAGGGCTATGAGTCGCTGCTGCCTTATCTGCGCGAAGACAGCGACCTGCGCGCTAAATTCTTTGCGTCGCTGCAGGCGATGTTCTTCTCGGGCGCGGCGATGTCGCCCTATGTCTGGAACAGCCTCGATGCGTTTGCCGTGCAGGAGACCGGCTTTCGCGTGCCTATCTTGACCGGGCTTGGCGCGACGGAGACGGCGCCGTTCTTCATGTCGGTGCGGCCCGAAACCAGCCGCTCCGGCCATGTCGGACTTCCGGTGTCCGGCAGCGATGCCAAGCTGGTGCCGGACAACGGCAAGCTGGAGGTTCGTGCCAAGGGGCCGAACGTCACGCCGGGCTATTGGCGTCAGCCGGAACTGACCGCGGCGGCATTCGACGACGAAGGCTTCTACAAACTCGGCGATGCGATCAAGCCGGCCGTGCCTGATGATTTCGACGCCGGCTTCGATTTCGACGGCCGTATCGCCGAGGATTTCAAGCTCGCCAGCGGCACCTGGGTCAGTGTCGGTCCGCTGCGTGCGCGATTTATCGCCGCCTGCGCGCCGATGGTGCGCGATGTCGTGATCGCGGGCATCAACCGCGACGAGGTGTCGGCGCTGGTGGTGCTCGATCTCGACGGCTGCCGCCTTATCAACCCGGCGCTTTCGACCGGCGACATGACGGCGGCGGCGACCGACCCTGAGGTCCGCGATGCCTTCCGCGTGCGCTTCGCCGGCTTTCTGGCGGCCTCGTCGGGGTCGTCGTCCCGGATCACCCGCGCCATGCTGCTCGATACGCCGCTGTCGATCGATAGTGGCGAAGTCACCGATAAAGGGTCGATCAACCAGCGCGCGGTGCTGGATCATCGCAGCCATATGATCGAGGAGCTCTATGCGCCGGTGCCTTCAGCGCATGTTATAACGCTTTAATCGAACGGTCAGTTTCGGAGGAGGAACCCATGCAGTTGAAGGATCAGGCCGCAATCGTCACCGGTGGGGCGTCAGGATTGGGCGCCGCAACCGCGCGCCGGCTCGCTAGCCAGGGCGCCAAGGTTGCCATCTGCGATCTCAACGCCAAGCTCGCCGAAACCGTGGCTGCCGAGATCGGCGGCGTCGCGGTCGTGTGCGATGTCGCCGATGCGGCCTCGGCCGAAGCCGCGGTTGTTCAGGCCGCCAAGTCGCATGGGCCGGCGCGCGTGCTGATCAATTGCGCCGGCATCGGTGTCGCCAAGCGGGTGATCGGCCGCGAGGGGCCGATGCCGCTGGCCGATTTCGACAAAGTGATCCGGATCAACCTGATCGGGTCGTTCAACATGCTGCGGCTGGCGACGGCGGAAATGTCAAAGCTCGAGCCGCTGTCGACCGGCGAGCGCGGCGTCGTGATTTCGACCGCGTCGATCGCCGCGTATGACGGTCAAATCGGGCAGGCGGCCTATTCGGCGTCGAAGGGCGGCATCGTCGGCATGACCCTGCCGATCGCGCGCGAACTGGCGCAGTTCGGCATTCGCGTGCTGACCATCGCGCCCGGCCTGTTCCTGACGCCGCTGCTGGCCAGTCTGCCGCAGGAAGCGCAGGACAGCCTGGCCGCCGCGATCCCGTTCCCGCGCCGGCTCGGACACGCCGAGGAGTTCGCCTCGCTGGCGCTGCACATGATCGACAACCCCTATTTGAACGGCGAGGTGGTGCGGCTCGATGCCTCACTGCGCATGGCGCCGCGCTGATCATCGCAAGGTTCGCGCAGGGCTGACTCCGCGGGGCAGATGACCTAAACAGGGGCCGGATTGTCGCCACGGATGTTGGTCCAGACCAGAGAATGCCCACGGAGGAATGCATGAAGAGATTTTATCTGTCTGCCGCGATCGCTGCGATCGCCGCGGCGGCGCTGGCCTTGCCGGCGCGCGCGCAGACCAGTGACATCACCATCGGTATTTCGATCTCGACCACCGGGCCGGCTGCGGCGCTTGGCATTCCCGAACGCAACGCGCTGGAGTTCGTTGCCAAGGAGATCGGCGGCGTGCCGCTTAAGCTGATCGTGCTCGACGACGGCGGCGATCCGACCAACGCCACCACCAATGCGCGGCGCTTCGTCACCGAATCCAAGGCCGACGTCATCATCGGGTCATCGACGACGCCGCCGACCATCGCGATCTCCAATGTCGCCAACGAGGCCGGCATTCCCCATATCGCGCTTGCGCCGTTTCCGATCACGCCCGAGCGGGCTAAATGGTCGGTCGACATGCCGCAGCCGGTGCAGATCATGGGCAAGGTGCTGTACGAGCACATGAAGACGCACAACATCAAGACCGTCGGCTACATCGGCTACTCCGATTCCTATGGCGATCTTTGGTTCAACGACCTGAAGAAGCAGGGTGAGCCGATGGGCCTGCAGATCGTCGACGAAGAACGCTTTGCGCGGCCGGATACGTCGGTCGCGGGGCAGGTGCTGAAGCTGGTCGCGGCCAATCCCGATGCGATTCTGATCGGCGCGTCCGGCACGGCCGCCGGCCTGCCGCAGCAGGAACTTCGCGACCGCGGCTACAAGGGGTTGATCTATCAGACCCACGGCGCCGCCACGATGGACTTCATCCGCATCGCCGGCAAATCCGCCGAAGGCGTGATCATGGCCTCGGGTCCGGTGATGGACCCCGAAGACCAGCCCAACAGCGCGTTGACCAAGAAGCCGGGGCTGGCGCTCAACAGCGCCTATGAGGGCAAGTACGGTCCCAACAGCCGCAGCCAGTTCGCCGGCCACGCCTACGACGCCTTCCTGGTGCTGGAGCGTGTCGTTCCGGTGGCGTTGAAAAAGGCAAAGCCCGGCACGCCGGAATTCCGCGACGCCATTCGCGAGGCCCTTCTCAGCGAGCGCGAAATCGCCGCGTCCCATGGCGTCTATAACTTCACCGAAAAGGACCGCTCCGGCCTTGACGACCGCTCTCGCATCCTGCTGACGGTGAAGGACGGCAAATACGTCCCCGCGAAGTGAGGGACGTGTCTCTCTCACCCTCCCCTCGAGGGGGAGGGTCGCCTGCGCAGCAGGCGGGGTGGGGTGACAGCCGATCGTCAACGGAGACGTTTTAGCAGCCATCCAGTCTTGTTGATGTGTCGCTTCCCCGCGGCGACTCGGCGGGTCGAATTAGAGACCTCGCGTGCGGCTCACCCCACCTCGCTCGCCAAAGCGAGCGACCCTCCCCCTCAAGGGGAGGGTGAAGTGGAGCGCATCGCGCAACGACAAGCGGCGGCGATTAAACCCCGCTCTCTCCATTCGCAAAACCGAGATAGCTCGCGGCGACGCGTTGGTTGGCGGCGATTTCGTGGGCCGGTCCGCTCAGGATGAACTCGCCGAGCTCCATCACATAGGCGCGGTCGGCGATTTGCAGCGCGGCCTGCGCGTTCTGTTCGACCAGCAGCACCGAGACGCCGTTGGCGCGCAACTCGCCGATGGTGCGGAAAATATCCGCGACGATGATCGGCGCCAGCCCAAGGCTCGGCTCATCCAACATCAACAGCTTCGGCGCGCCCATCAAGGCGCGGCCCATCGCCAGCATCTGCTGCTCGCCACCCGACAGCGTGCCGGCGAGCTGTTTGCGCCGCTCCTTCAGCCGGGGAAACAGATGATAGACCCGTTCGAAGGCAATTGCGGTAGCGGCCTTCGCGATCCGGAACGCGCCGAGCTGCAGATTGTCTTCGACATTCATGGTCGAGAACAATTCGCGGTGTTCTGGCACGAGGCTCAAGCCGGCCGCGACGCGGTCCTCGATATCGAGCGGCGCCATGTCCTGACCGGCGAAGCTGGCCGCGCCCCTGAGCGGCAGGATGCCCATCATGGCATTCAATAGCGTGGTCTTGCCGGCGCCGTTGGCGCCGATGATGGTGACGATCTCGTTGTCGGCGACGTCGAGCGACACCGCGCGGACGGCTTCGACCTTGCCGTAGGCGACATGCGCGTCGGTAACCCTGAGCAGCGCCCGCGTGCCGGGAGTCATGCGACCGCTCCGAGATAGGCCTTGATCACGTCCGGGTTGGCCTTGATCTCGGCCGGCGTGCCTTCGGCGATCTTGGTGCCGAAATCCAGCACCACGACGCGGTCGGCGAGATCCATCACGAAGCCCATGTCATGCTCGACCAACAGCACCGACATACCGCCGTCCCGCAACTGGCGCAGCAGCGCCGCGAGCCGCTGCTTCTCCATGTGCCGCAAGCCGGCGGCGGGCTCGTCGAGCAAGAGCAGCAACGGATCGACGCAGAGCGCACGCGCGATTTCGACGATGCGCTGCTGGCCGAGCGACAGGCTGCCGGCCAATTGATCGATCTGGTCGGACAGGCCGACGCGCGCGATCTGGCGCGCCGCTTCCGCCAGCAGTTTCGCCTCGTCCGATCGATCGAGCCGCAACATGCTGGCGACCGCGCCGGCGTGGCCGCGTAGGTGTGCGCCGATCGCGACATTCTCCAGCACGGTCATGTCGGGCACCAGCTTGACGTGCTGGAAGGTGCGGGCGACGCCGAGGTTGACGATCTCCTGCGGCGCGGCGTGGCTGATGTTCCTGCCGAGCGCCGAGATGGTGCCGCCCGACGAGGCGAGCACACCGGTGACGAGGTTGAAGGTCGTGCTCTTGCCGGCGCCGTTCGGCCCGATCAGCGCTACGATCTCGCGCGCGCCGACGTTGAACGAAACGTCGTTGACGGCAATCACGCCGCCGAACTGCTTGCGGGCGCGGTCGATCTGCAGCAGCACGGCCGGCGTCGCCGCCGCGCGGGGTCGTGACGGCAAGGTCAGGGACGTGTCGGGCCGCTTGCGGTTTGGCTTGAACGGCAGCCGCGCCATCAGCCATGGCCACACGCCTGATGGCGCCAGCTGCAAGAGCATCACCAGCAGGATGCCGAACACGATGGTTTCCAACTGGCCCTGGCCGCCGAACAGATACGGCAGGTAGCTCTGCAGGATCTCTTTCAGGATGACGACGATGGCGGCGCCGAGCACGCCGCCCCAGACATAGCCGGCGCCGCCGACCACCGCGATGAACAGATATTCGATGCCGGCCTGCGCGCCGAACGGGGTCGGGTTCACGGCGCGAACGAAATGCGCGCAGAGCCAGCCCGACAAGCCCGCCAGCACCGCGGCATAGATGAAGACCAGCAGCTTGGCCCGCGGGGTCTGCACGCCGAACGCTTCGGCGGCGACGTGGCCGCGCCGCAGCGCGCGGATGGCGCGCCCGGTGCGGGAGTCCAGCAGGTTCAAGGTCAGCAGCGCGCTCAGCAATACCGCGATCCAGATCGCGAAATAGATGGTGCCGGGATCGATCATCTTCAGCGAGCCGATCGACAGCGGCGGAATGCCCGATATGCCGTCGTTGCGGCCAAGGAATTCGAGCTTGCTGAATAGGTAAAACAGGCCGATGCCCCAGGCGATGGTGCCGAGGGGCAGATAGTGGCCGGACAGCCGCACCGTGATCAGCCCGAGCACCACCGCGGCGAGGCCGCTCACGATCAGCGAAAGCGGCAGCGTCAGCCATGGTGACAGGCCGTAGGCCGTGGTCAACAGCGCCGTGGTGTAGGCGCCGAAGCCGCAGAACGCGGCCTGGCCGAACGAGGTGAGGCCGCCGACGCCGGTCAACAGCACGAGCCCCATCGCGACCAGCGCCGACAGGCCGATATTGTCCAACAGCACGATCCAGAACGGCGGCACGCCGGGGATGAACGGAATGGCGGCCATCAGAAGCGCGAACAGGCTCATGGGCAGCCGCTGCGGCATCGCCATCAGTCCTTCTCCTCCTCGACCGCGGGCGCCGACAGCGATCGCAGCACCAGCACGGGAAGGATCAGCGTGAACACGATGACTTCCTTGAAGTTGCTCGCGTAGAACGAGGAGAAAGCTTCGACGGCCCCGACTACCAGCGCGGCGATTGCCGTCATGGGATAGCTGACGAGGCCGCCGATGATCGCGGCGACAAAGCCCTTGAGGCCGATCAGGAAGCCGGTGTCGTAATACAGCGTCGTGATCGGCACGATCAGGATGCCCGAAATCGCCCCGATCACCGCGGCCATCAGAAAGGCGATCTGCCCCGCCAGCGTGGTCCTGATTCCGGCCAGCCGCGCGCCGAGGCGATTGACGGCAGTGGCGCGCAATGCCTTGCCGGTGAGGGTGTGGCCGAAGAACAGCCAGAGGCCGACCATGAACGCTACCGTGATGGCGTAGACGGCGATGCTCTGGCCGGTGAAGCGCAGCGGGCCGACGGTGAAGGAAGCGGTCGAAATCGCCGGGCCGCGCTGGCCCTCGGCGCCGAAGAACACCAGCCCGAAGCCCTGCATCGCGAGATGGCAGCCGACCGAGGCGATCAAGAGCACCAGGACCGAGGTCTGCGCGATCGGCTGGAACGCGATGCGATAGAGATACAGCCCGATCATCGCGACGATCACGAGCGACAGCGCGATGTTGACGGCGATGCCGGCGTGTCGGCCGGCGAGGGTGGAGGTCAATGCATAGACGATCGCGGGCAGGACGATGTTGACCGCGAGCGCACGCCCGACCAGTCTGCGGTGCAGCGCCCGGCGGCCGGCGAACAGATCGAAGCAGAATGCGACGACGCCCATCGCCAACGCCAGCCGTACGGTGCCCGGAAACTGGCCCGCCGACAGCGAGGCATAAGTCAGCGCGCCATAGGTGACGAACTCGCCTTGCGGAATCAGGATCACGCGCGTGACCGCAAACACGAGCACCAGCGCGAGCCCCAGCAACGCATAGATCGCGCCGTTGGTGATGCCGTCCTGCAGCAGGAACAGCATGATCGTCGTGTTCAAGACCGGACGCTCCCCTTAAGATGTCGGGCCGATCGCAAGGTGACGACGCCGCCCGAACGCCCGATCACAGCCGTTGAACATCAGCGCCCGTATTTGATACGGTGGATAACAATTATCGAATATAATCTCAAGGCCGGCGCGATTTCGGAAGGCCTTTTCAATCTATCGAGATTGCGAGCCTCACGCGATGCCTGTTTCCAGACCCGCCGTCGATCCCACCAAGGCGCCGCGCCGCGCCCGCAAGCCGCAGGTCGAGATCGCGGCCGAGGGCGCACCATTGCAGCTCGGCGAATTGTCCGAACTTTTGGGCTATACGCTCAAGCGTGCGCAACTAAAAGTGTTCGAGGATTTCCTGCGCTGCGTGGCGCCGCTGCAGCTGACCCCGGCGCAATTCTCCGTGTTGTTGCTGCTCGACAAGAACCCGGGACGCAATCAGACCGAAATCGCCAATACGCTCGGCATCCTCCGGCCGAATTTCGTGGCGATGCTCGATGGGCTGGAGAGCCGCGAATTGTGCGCGCGAAGCCGCTCCACCAACGACCGCCGCTCCCACATCTTGGTGCTGACCGACAAGGGCCGCGCGGTGCTGACGCGGGCCAAGCACCTCGTCGCCACCAAGCACGAGGCGCGGCTCAAGGAATTGCTCGGGCCCGCCAACCGTGCGGCGCTGCTCGAAATGCTCGCGACAATCGCGCGGGATTTTTAGCGCGTCGTCATTCCGGGACGTCGCAAAGCGACGAACTCCGATGTGCAATTGCACATCGGAGAATCTAGAGATGATGGCCGCGAGATTCCCGGCTTGCTTACTTTGCTCACGCCCGGAATAACGGAAACCTCATCCTGAGGAGCCGCGCATTTGCGCGGCGTCTCGAAGGATGCTGTCTACGCGCTCATGGTTCGAGACGCGCGCCGGACAGCGCAAGCGCTGCCAGGAAGCCGCGCTCCTCACCATGAGGGCCACTTTCAATCTACCAGGATCGCCCTGATGGTCCCGGTTACCCATCCGATTCAGGCAAAAGAAAACCCCCGCAAATCAATGCGGGGGCGTTCAAGTCGCGATTGTTGCTTAATGCGTGCCAGCAGCGTCAGCCGCCGACATCCGCGCTGATGACGTCGCCGAACAGCTCCCAGCGGTCGCCCTTGAACCGCATCAGTTGAAGCGAGGAGATCGGCGCGTAATCGGTCGGGCTGGTGTTGATCTTGATGCCGGGCAGCAGGACTTCGGTGCGGAAATCCTTCAGGCTTGCCGCCTGCTTCATGATGTTCTCGCGGGTGAGGTTGTCACCGCACTGCTTGAGCACCTGGACCAAAGTCTGCGCGACGCCGTAACCGACCACGGTGCCGCCGTCGAGCTTGTCGCCCTCCGGAAAGTCCTTGGCCATGAAGGAATAGAATTCCTTCATGCCGGGATCGTTGTCCCACTGCTTGTCTGACGCATCCTTCAGATAGGCAGCGGAAATGATGTTCTGCGCATTGTCGAAGCCGGCCGGCTTGAGCACGCTGCCGACCGAGGCGGAGACGTTGTTGAGGAAGTGCAGCGGCTTCCAGTCGATCTCGGCGACCTTCTTGATCGCTTGTGCGGCGAATTTCGGCGTGGCGATATTGACGAACACATCGGCGCCGCTCGCTTTCAGTTTGACGATATGGCTGTCGATGGTGGGCTCGGAAGTTTCAAAACTTTCCTCCAGCACGATCATCGAGGCAGCCTTGGCCCCGAGGCCGTCCTTCAGGCCTTTCAGGTAGTCCTTGCCGTAATCATCGTTCTGAAACAGCACCCCGATCTTGGCGTTGGGCTTTTCCTTCAGCAAATATTTCGCATAGATCTGGGTTTCGCTCTGGTAGCTCGGCTGCCAGCCCATGGTCCAGGGGAATTCCTTGGGATCGTTCCACTTGGTGGCGCCGGTGGCGACGAACAGTTGCGGCACCTTCTTCGCATTCATGTATTTCTGGATTGCGGTATTCGACGGCGTTCCCAGCGAATTGAAGATCAAGAGAACCTCGTCGCTCTCCACCAGCTTGCGCGCCTGCTCCACCGCTTTCGGTGGGCTATAGGCGTCGTCGTAGCTGATGAAATTGATCTTGCGTCCGTTGACGCCGCCGGCATCGTTGATCTTCTTGATATAGGCCGCCTCGGTCTTGCCGATCACGCCATAGGCAGACGCAGGGCCACTATAGGGCATGATGTTTCCGACCTTGATTTCGGTGTCGGTGGCGCCAACGTCGTATTTCTTTTGGGCAATTGCGCCGCTGCTGGTTACGGCGACCAGCGCGAAAGCAGCCGAAACAATTGCAAACCTGTTAGCGGTAACGAGCATTACAGATCTCCCTATTTTGCGATGATGCGGTGACGTGTGTCATGGCTTTCTTGAACGAAAGCTCTTTGTAATTTAGCTATACCGAATACCATCTTGCCGGAACCCTCACAAGAAAAGCCCCGCGCGCGATGCGCGAGGGGCTGCTTCTTTAGTAGTCAGTACACTCGCGTCAACCGCCGACGTCGGCGCTGATGACGTCACCGAACCGTTCCCACGTCTCGCCCTTGAGCTTCATGAGCTGTAGTTGCGAAAGTGGCGCAAAGTCGGTGGCGCTGGTGTTGACCTGGACGCCGGGAAGGAAGCCGCCCAGCTCAACGTTTTTGAGGCTGGCCGCCTGCTTCATGACGTTCTCTCGGGTGAGATTATCGCCGCACTGTTTTAGCACCTGAACCAGCGTTTGCGCCACGGTGTAACCGTAAATCACCGACGCATCCGCGCGATTTGCGTCCGGGAAGTATTTGTCCAGGAATTCATTCCAGGCCTTCATACCCGCGTCGTTCTTCCATTGCGGGTCCGTTGGATCCTTGAGGTAGGCCGAAGAGATGATGCCCTGCGCGTTTTCCATACCGGCGGGCTTGATCACGCTGCCAATCGAAGAGCTGACGTTGTTGAGAAAGTGCAGCGGCTTCCAGCCGATCTCGGCGTTTTTCTTGATCGCCTGTGCGGCGAATTTCGGCGTGGTGATATTGATGAACACATCGGCATTGGTCGCTTTAAGCTTGACGATGTGCGAGTCGATTGTCGGTTCGGAGGTCTCGTAGCTTTCTTCGGCGACAATCATCGAGGCGGCCTTGGCGCCGAGGCCGTCCTTCAAGCCCTTGAGGTAGTCTTTGCCGTAATCGTCGTTCTGAAACAGCACGGCGATCTTGGCGTCCGGCTTTTCCTTCAGGATGTATTTCGCATAGATCTGCGTTTCGCTCTGATAGTTCGGCTGCCATCCCATGGTCCACGGAAATTCCTTGGGATCGTTCCATTTGGTGGCGCCGGTGGCGACGAAAAGCTGCGGAACTTTCTTGGCGTTTAGATACTTCTGAATCGCCGTGTTCGATGGCGTTCCAAGCGGGCCGAACAGGAAAAGAACCTCATCGCTTTCTACCAGCTTGCGCGCCTGCTCGACGGTTTTCGGCGGGCTGTAGGCATCGTCGTAACTGATGAAATTGATCTTGCGGCCGTTGATGCCGCCCTCGGCATTGACCTTCCTGAAATAGGCCTCTTCGGTCTTGCCGATCACGCCGTAGGCGGATGCGGGACCGCTGTAGGGCATGGTGTTGCCGATTTTGATTTCGGTATCGGTGGCGCCGGTGTCGTATTTCTTTTGGGCAAGGGCGCCGCTGCTGGTCGCGGCTAGTATGGCCAGGGCAGCCGAAAAGGCTCCCAATCGCAGCTGGATAGCAGGCATCTTGACCTCCCTGGGTCACGGTGGATTGTGTGCTTTTTTGATTGGGAGCGCCTTTTTTCCGGCTCCAGCCCACATTCAATACCGTTCAAGGATGGCCATCAACAAAAAGCCCCCTGCGATAAGGTCGCAGGGGGCTTCTTTTGGTCGTGCCGGGCCGGACAGGGCCGGCTATTTCATAGGGTTAACCGCCGATTTCACCCGAGATGACCGGGCCGAACAGGTCCCATTTCTCGCCCTTAAACTGCATCATCTGCAGCTGTTCGATCGGGTAGAAATCAGTCGCACTGGTATTGAGCGTGACGCCGGGCAGCATCGTGTCGGGCGCAAAATTCTTCAGGCTTGCAGCCTGCTTCATGATGTTCTCGCGGGTCAGGTTGTCGCCGGCCTGCTTCAACACCTGAACCGCAGTTTGCGCCTGGCCGTAGCCGAACACGACCGATCCGTCGGTCTTGTTGGCGTCGGGAGCGTATTTGGCCAGGAAGGCGTAGAACTTCTTCATGCCCTCGTCATTGTCCCACTGGGCGTCGGCCCCGTCCTTGGCATAAGCCGCCGACATAATGCCTTGGGCATTTTCGAAGCCGGCCGGCTTGAGCACCGAGCCGACGGACGCGCCGACGTTGCTCTGGAAGTACATCGGCTTCCAGCCGAGCTCGGCGACCTTCTTGATGCTTTGGGCAGAGAATTTCGGCGTGGTCATGCTGAAATACACGTCGGCGCCCGAGGATTTCAGCTTGACGATGTGCGATTCGATGGTCGGCTCGGAAACCTCGTAGCTTTCCTCGGCCACGATCATCGACGACGCCTTGGCGCCGAGACCGTCCTTGAGGCCCTTCAGCAGATCCTTACCGAAGTCGTCATTCTGGTACAGGACCGCTATCTTGGCGTCCGGTTTCTCCTTCAGGAGATACTTCGCATAGATCCGACCTTCGCTCTGGTATGGCGGCTGCCATCCCATGGTCCAGGGAAACTCCTTCGGTTCGCCGAACTTGGTGGCGCCGGTCGCCACGAACAGCTGCGGGACCTTCTTGGAGTTCAAATATTTCTGAATCGCCGAGTTCGACGGCGTTCCGAGCGGGCTGAAAACGAAAAGAACCTCGTCGCTCTCGACCAGCTTGCGCGCCTGTTCGACGGCCTTCGGCGGGCTGTAGCCATCGTCATAGGTGACGAAATTGATCTTGCGGCCATTGATGCCGCCCTGCTCGTTGATCATCTTGAAATAGGCGTCCTCGATCTTGCCGATCACGCCATAGGCGGAGGCAGGACCGCTGTACGGCATAATGTTGCCGACCTTGATTTCGGTATCGGAGGCGCCGGTATCGTATTTCTTCTGGGCGAATGCGCTGCCGCTCGTGGCAGCGAAAGCAACGACCGCCGTCGAAAATGCGGCGATACGTAATTGTTGTCTCGAAAACATTATTTCTCCTCAGCTCTTTTTAAGTTTGCCAATCAGTTGCTGCGTAACCACGACCACCTGCCGGGCGCCGTGCGGCACCAGGAAGATCACCAGGAACAGAAGGACGCCGAACACCGCACCGGACAATCCTTTCGAGATTCCTTCCGCGATGTTGGGTACGAAGATAATGAAGGCCGAGCCGACGATCGATCCGGGCAACCAGCCGACACCGCCGACCACCATGCCGAGAAACAGCGCGATCGCGAGCGTAACGGTGTAGCTGTCGGGTGCGACGAACTGCACGGCGATAGCGCCCAGCGCGCCGGCGACACCGGTGATGCCGGCGCTGACGCCGAACGCCAGTGTCTTGTACAGCGCGACATCGATGCCCATCGCCGATGCTGCGATCTCATTGTCGCGGATCGCCATGAAGGCGCGGCCGGAGCGCGATCTCAGCAGGTTGACGGAGAAAATGTAGATCGCGATCGAGATCACGAGCGTAAAATAATACAGCCACATGTCCTGCGACATCGGCAGGCCGAACGGCGCATCGGGCTTGGTCACGACCAGGCCCTGCACGCCGCCGGTCCAGTGCTCGAAAAACCCGAGCTTCAAAAGCTGGGGCATCGCGGTGGCTAGCGCGAAGGTCGCCAGCGCCAGATAGACCCCGCTCAACCGCAGTGCCGGCTGGCCGAACAGGAAGCCGAATGCAAAGCAGATGATGCCGGCGACCGGCAGTGTCAGCGCGTAGTTGATGTTGGCGTGTTCCATCAGAATCGCCGACGTATAGGCGCCGACCGCGTAGAACGCGCTCTGTCCGAGCGAAAACTGGCCGCTGCCGCCGGTCAGGATGTTCAGCGCCAGCACCGCGAGCGCGTAGATCAACAGCATCGTCATCTGGAAGATGATGAAGTTCTTCACAAACAGCGGCACCACGATCAGCAGCGCCAGCATGGCCAATGACGTTCCATAACCGAGCGTCATCGCCTTCTTGGGAACGGCCTCGACGGCGGGGGCTTCGGTGACGACTTCCTGGACTGCGCTCATGATCAAACTCGCTTCACAATGGAGCGGCCGAACAGGCCTGCCGGTTTGACGACCAATACGACGATGATGAGTGCCAGCGCGATCGGCAGTTTCAGCTCATTGCCGACTCCGGGGATATAGGTCCCGGCGAGGTTTTCGAAGATGCCGACCAGGAAACCGCCGACCACTGCGCCTAACGGGCTGGTCAATCCGCCCAGCACCGCGGCGGCAAAGCCGTAGATCAGCACACCGCCCATCATGTTCGGCTCCAGAAACACCACCGGCGCGATCAGCATGCCGGCAATGGAGCCGATCGCGGCCGCCATGCCCCAGCCGAGCGCGATCATCCAGCTGGTATTGATGCCGACCAGCCGGGCCGATTCAGGCAGCGAGGCGGCGGCGCGCATCGCCAGGCCGATCCGCGTGAAGCGGAAAAAGATGAACAGCAGGGTCAGCAGGATCAACGTCACGCCGATCATGCCGGCCTGGTGGGTCGAGATCAGCTGGCTGCCGAGAAACGGCGAGGACCCGAACGGCGTCGGAAACTGCTTGATGGTGAAGTCCCAGATCAGGCCGGCGCAACTGTTGATGATGGCAAACAACGCGATGAAGCCGGCGACGTTGGTCAGGATCGGCGCCTTTGCCAGCGGCTTGAACAACAGCCGCTCGATGAGGATGCCGCCGATAAAGGAGAACACCACCGTGAGCAGGAACGCTCCCCAGTAGGGCACGCCCCACTGCAGCAGCTGCCAGGCGGTGAAAGTCGAAAACATCGCCATCTCGCCCTGGGCGAAATTGAGGTGATCGATCGCCTGGTAGATCATGACGATGGCGAGCGCCATGCAGGCGTAGATCGCGCCGGTGGCGATGCCGGCCAGGACCTGGTTGGTAAAAAGCTCCATGGCCGCGCTCCCTCAATATCCCAGGTAGGATTTACGGACGTCTTCGTTGTTGGCGATCTCGCTGGCGCTGCCCGACATGACGATGCGGCCGGTTTCGATGACGTAGGCCTTGTCGGCAAGCTCCAGCGCCAGTTGCGCGTTCTGCTCCACCACCAGGATCGTGACCTTGTCCTCGCGGTTGATCTTGCCGAGAATCCGGAACAGGTCGCGCACGATCAGCGGCGCGAGGCCGAACGATGGCTCGTCCAGAAGCATCAGCCTTGGACGCAGCATCAAGGCGCGGGCGACCGCGAGCATCTGCTGTTCGCCGCCCGAAAGCGTGCCGGCCTGCTGGGTATGCCGGGTCTTCAAGACCGGGAAATGATCGTACATGCGCTCGATGTCGGACACGATCGCACTCTTGTCCTTGCGTGTGATCGAGCCGAGCTGAAGGTTTTCTTCCACCGTCATGGTGGTGAAGGTGCCGCGTCCTTGCGGTACATGCGCGATGCCGAGCCGAACGATGTTCTCGGTCGAACGGCCCGAGAGCGATGCTCCGTCGAATTCGATTGCGCCGGTCGAGCGCACCATATTGCAGATCGCGCGCAAGGTCGTGGTCTTGCCGGCGCCGTTGGCGCCGAGCAGCGTGGTCAGGCTGCCTTCATCGAGCGAGAACTGCAGACCGTGAAGCGCCTGGACCTGGCCGTAATAAGCGCGCAGATCCTTTACATTGAGCAGCGCCGTCATTGATCCTTGCTCCCCAGATAGGCCTTGATGACGTCGGGGTCGGATTGCACCTGTGCCGGCGTTCCCTCGGCAAGCTTGCGGCCGAAGTTGAGCGCGACCACATGATCGGCGATCGACATCACCAGCCCCATGTGATGTTCGACCAGCAGCACCGTCATCTTGCGGTCGTCGCGAATCCGGCGGATCAGGTCGCCGAGCACGTGGACTTCCTCGTGGTTGAGGCCGCCGGCGGGTTCGTCGAGCAGCAGGATTTTCGGGTCGGCCGCCAGTGCGCGCGCCAGTTCGACGCGTTTCTGCGTGCCGAACGGCAGGCCGGAAACCGTGACATGCGCGACGTCTTCAAGGTTGAGGTAGGCCAGGATCTCGTGAACGTGCTTGTTGAGCGCGGCCTCGCCGCGGCGAACCCAGGGTAATCGCAGGGAGTCGCTGATGATGTCGCTGTTGCTGCGCGCATGGGTGCCGACGCGGACGTTGTCGAGCACCGAGAGGTTGGCGAACAGGGCCACGTTCTGGAAGGTGCGGCCGATGCCGATTTCGGCGATCCGGTGCGGCGGCCGCGACAATATGCTGCGGCCTTCCATCAGGATGTCGCCGGTGCTCGGCTGGTAAAGCCGGCTCAGGCAATTGAACAACGTGGTCTTGCCGGCGCCGTTCGGCCCGATCAGGCCGAGGATCTGCCCCTGTTGCATGTCGAAGGACACGCCGTTCAACGCGACGATACCGCCGAACACGACGCTGACGTCGCGAACCGCGAGCAGGGGATCCGAACTGGCTTTTCCCTGCGCGAGCTGTGCCTGCGTCATATCGTTACACCCGGCTGTCGCGTCGCGCGGGAAGAACCATGCGAACGCATTCGTCGGTCAAAATGACGCGGTTACCTGATCCCCTCGACCACACGTGCAACTTTTCCTCCTGCTTTTGATTTTTTGTTTTCTTCTTTTGGTGATTGTGGCGCAGCGCCGCCCAATGCAGTCTCGATATTCCTTACCATCGCGACGAGGCGAGGTCCAATATCGCTGCGCAATCGATCTTCCGTGAAACGGAATGCGGGCGCGCCACAATTGAAAGCGTAAGGCCCGGTGCCGTCGTTGAGCTTCAGCGCGACGCCGACGGCGGCGACATCGTCCTGCCACTCGCCTGCCGAAATCGTAAAGCCGTGTCGGGCCAGCGTTTCGCCGGAGCGTTCGATACCATCGCGCATCCGCGGCCAGCGGCTGCCGTAATGCTCGCGAAGTTCGCGCAACAATACCGCACGTTCGTCATCCGGCAGGGCCCAGATATACGCCCGGCCCATTGCGGTGGTCGCGATCGGGATGCGCGAGCCGACGTCGAGTTGTACGCCCAGCGTCAATCCGTTGCGGCTTTGGCCGACGTAAATCATGCTGAGGCGGTCGCGGGCGCCGACCGCGACGGCGCCGCCGGTCTCGCGCATGACTTCCTCGCGGTACGCTTCGGACAAATGCCGAACGCCGAGGTTAGCAAGTGCGGCATACCCCAGTGACATTGCTGCTGGCGCAAGCTGATACTTCTCGAACCGCGGAACCGGTGTAAGGTAACCGAGCTTGGTCAGAGTATAGGTCAGCCGGGAAACGGTCGGCTTTGGCAAGTTGGTACGGGCCGCGATCTCTTGATTGCCAAGAAGCCCGTCATTGGGATGGAATGCGCGCAACACATCAAGGCCGCGGGCAAGCGCGACGACGAAGCTGCGATCAGTCGCCACTTTCTTGCTTGGACGTTTCATCGCCTGCTGCACGGACCTCGTTGACAAGGGACGTGCTTCAAAATAACCCTCCGTGTCAAGATGTGGAATTAAATTCCGCAGTGCGAAATACGGCGGAAACCGGTATCCAGGGAGAGTTTCGTGAACGAAGTGGTCAAGCTTGAGCGTCGTGACGTCATCGCCATCGTCACGGTCGACAGTCCGCCTGTAAACGCGCTGAGCGCTGCGGTCCGCGGCGGCATCCTGGAAAACATGAAGGCAGCCATCGCCGATCCCGCCATCAAGGCGATCGTGCTGACCTGCGCCGGCCGCACCTTCATTGCCGGCGCCGACATCACCGAATTCGGCAAGCCGCCGAAGTCGCCGGGTCTGCACGAAGTGCTCGTCGAAATGGAGAACAGCCCGAAGCCGATCGTGGCCGCGATCCACGGCACTGCGCTCGGCGGCGGTCTCGAAGTGGCGCTGGCCTGTCACTTCCGCGTCGCGACCAAGGATGCCAGGCTCGGCCTGCCCGAGGTGAAACTCGGCCTGCTGCCGGGCGCCGGCGGCACGCAACGCTTGCCGCGTGCGGTAGGTCCTGAGCTGGCGGTCAAGATGATCGTCGGCGGTGATCCGATCGGCACCGCGGATGCACTCAAGAATGGCCTGATCGAGGAAATCGTCGAGGGCCCCGCCGCCGGCGGCGAGGCGTTCGCCCGCAAGGTGCTGGCCGAGAAGCGCCCATTGCGCAAGCTGCGCGACGACGACAGCAAGCTCGCCGCCGCCAAGGCCGATCGCTCGATCTTCACCAATGCGGTTGCCGCGATGACCAAGAAGGCGCGCGGGCTGGAGGCGCCGTTCGCGGCCGCCGACGCCGTCGGCGCCGCCATCGACCTGCCGTTCGACGAAGGGCTGAAGAAGGAACGCGAGGGCTTCCTCAAGCTGGTCGCCAGCGACCAGTCGAAGGCGCAGCGCTACGCGTTCTTCTCCGAGCGCGAGGCCGCCAAGATCGCCGGCGTTCCCGAGGGCACCAAGCCGCGCAATGTCGAGCGGGTGGCCATCATCGGCGCCGGCACCATGGGCGGCGGTATCGCGATGTCGTTTGCCAATGCCGGCATTCCTGTCACGCTGATCGAAACCGGCGACGAGCAGCTCAAGCGCGGCATGGGCGTGATGCAGAAGAATTACGAAGCCACCGCGGCCCGCGGCGGCATTCCGGCCGACGCGCCTGCCAAGCGCATGGGACTGATCAACGGCGTGGTCGGGCTTGAGAACGTCAAGGACGCTGACCTGATCATCGAGGCCGTGTTCGAGACCATGGCGATCAAGAAAGAGGTGTTCACGGCGCTGGACCAATACGCCAAGCCGGGTGCGGTGCTTGCGTCCAACACCTCCTACCTCAACATCGACGAAATCGCGAAAGTGACAAAACGTCCGCAGGACGTGCTGGGCATGCACTTCTTCAGCCCGGCCAATGTGATGAAGTTGTGCGAAATCGTGCGCGCGGAGAAGACCGCGCCGGACGCGCTGACGACCGCGGTCTCGGTGGCACGCAAAATAGCAAAAGTGCCGGCGGTGGTCGGCGTCTGCGACGGCTTCGTCGGCAACCGGATGCTGGCGCAGCGCGGCAAGCAGGCGGAGAAGCTGTTGTTCGAAGGCGCGCTGCCGCAGCAGGTCGATGCCGTCGTGACGAAATTCGGCATGCCGATGGGCCCGTTTGCGATGGGCGATCTCGCCGGCCTCGATATCGGCTGGCGCTCGCGCAAGGACCGCGGCATCAAGTCGGAGATCGCCGACGCGCTGTGCGAAGCCGGCCGCTTCGGCCAGAAGACCGGCAAGGGCTATTACAAGTATGAGGCGGGCTCGCGCGCGCCGATGCCCGATCCGGAAGTCGAGAAGCTGATCGACGAGACCCTGCAGCGGCTCGGGCGCAAGCGCCGCGTGGTCTCAGACGACGAAATCCTCGAGCGCATGATGTATCCGATGATCAACGAGGGCGCCCGGATCCTGGAAGAGAAGATCGCGGCGCGTCCAAGCGATGTCGATGTGATCTGGCTCTATGGCTACGGCTGGCCGATCTATCGCGGCGGCCCGATGTTCTATGCCGATCAGGTCGGCCTCAAGCACATCGCCGACCGGCTGGCATTCTACGCCAAGGAGACCAACGATCCGAGCCTCGAGCCCGCGCCGCTGCTCAAGCGCCTCGCCGCCGAAGGCAAGACCTTCGCCTCGCTGGCGCAGAGCGCGAAAGCGGCCTGATGGGGATTGGCGGGAAAAGAACGGCCTTCCTGCTCCCTCCCCCCTTGCGGGGGAGGGTCGGGGAGGGGGGTGTGCCACAAGCACCGTGCTCGCGGAACCCCCACCCCCAACCTCGAGAGCGATCTTCGCTCGCCTCGGACCCCGCAGGGGGGAGGGGAGCACGCAACCTTGTGCTCACTCCATATTGCGCAAAGCATCGATGACCCACCCCGGCGAGAAATTCTATCCGGAAGGCGTCCGCTGGGACGATCCGATCGCGCGGGGCACGCTGCCTGATCTGCTGTCAAAGGCGGCCGATGAATTCGGAGCGCGGCCGGCGATCGAATTCCGCGACCGTCCGATCAGCTACACTGAACTGGAAGCGATGGCCGAAACCGCAGCCGCGGCGTTCCTGCGCGCCGGCTATGGCAGCAACAGTACGGTCGCGCTGTTCCTCGGCAACACGCCCGATCATCCCGTCAATTTCTTCGGTGCGCTGAAGGCCGGCGCCCGCGTGGTGCACCTGTCGCCGCTCGACGGCGAGATCGCGCTGTCGCACAAGCTCTCGGATTCCGGGGCACGGGTGCTGGTAACTTCAAATCTATCGGCGCTGCTGCCGACCGCGCTGAAATTCCTCGACAAGGGCCTGCTCGACCGCCTGGTGGTTTGCGAAGACGACCGTTGGGGCAAGGTCGGCACGCCGCAAGCGCCGCTTCCGGACAACCCCGCGGTCGTCACCTTCAAGCAATTCGTCGACGGCGCCGTGAAGCCGGCGCAATGGCCGGACATCAGCGCCGACGACGTCGCGCTGCTGCAATATACCGGCGGCACCACCGGGCTGCCGAAGGGCGCGATGCTGAGCCATAGCAATCTGACCTCGGCGGTATCGATCTACGATATCTGGGGCAGGAAGGCGCGCGCCGAGCGCAGCGTGGCCGATCGCGTGATCTGCGTGCTGCCGCTGTTTCATATCTATGCGCTGACCGTGGTGCTGTTGTCCTGCCTGCAGCGCGGCACGTTGATCTCGCTGCATCAGCGCTTCGACGTCGAGGCCGTGATGCGCGACATCGAGGTCAAGCGGGCCACCGCGTTCCCCGGCGTGCCGACGATGTGGATCGCGATCGCCAACTTGCCCGACCTCGAAAGCCGCGATTTGTCGTCGCTGGTGAGCTGTGGGTCCGGCGGCGCGCCGCTGCCGGTCGAGGTCGCCCGGATCTTCGAGCGCAAGGTCAAGATGAAGCTGAAGAGCGGCTGGGGCATGACCGAGACCTGCTCGCCCGGCACCGGCCATCCCGCCGATGGCCCGGACAAGCCGGGCTCGATCGGGCTGATGCTGCCGGGCATCGAGATGGATGTGGTCTCGCTGAACGATCCGACTGAGCTGATGAAGGTCGGCGAGGTCGGCGAAATCCGCATCCGCGGTCCGAACGTGACCAAAGGCTACTGGAACAGGCCGAAGGAAACCGCGGAGGCGTTTGTCGATGACCGCTTCCTGACCGGCGATATCGGCTACATGGACGTCGACGGCTATTTCTATCTGGTCGATCGCAAGAAGGACATGATCATCTCCGGCGGCTTCAACGTCTATCCGCAGATGATCGAGCAGGCGATCTACACCCACCCTTCCGTGCAGGAAGTAATCGTGATCGGCATTCCCGACGATTACCGCGGTGAGGCGGCCAAGGCGTTTGTCAAATTGCGCGCCGGCGCCCGGCAGTTCACGCTGGAAGAACTCAAGGCGTTCCTGACCGGCAAGCTCGGCAAGCACGAAATTCCGGCGGCGCTCGATTTCGTCAACGAGCTGCCGCGCACCTCGGTCGGCAAGCTTTCGCGCCACGAGCTGCGCCAGCAGCAACCCTCACCACCAACTGCCGAATCCAAACAACAACCTGCCAAACAACAACTTGCAACAGGAGGTCGCCCATGACCGATGCCGTAATCGTCTCCACCGCCCGCACCCCGATCGGCAAGGCCTATCGCGGCGCGCTCAACGCCACCGAGGGCGCGACCCTGCTCGGCCACGCCATCGGCGAGGCCGTCGCCCGCGCCAAGGTCGATCCCAAAGAAGTCGAGGACGTGGTGATGGGCGCGGCGCTGCAGCAGGGCTCGACCGGCGGCAACATCGCCCGCAAGGCGCTGCTTCGCGCCGGCCTTCCCGTCACCGTCGGCGGCACCACCATCGACCGGCAATGCGCCTCCGGCCTGCAGGCGATTGCGCTCGCGGCGCGCTCGGTGATCTTCGACGGCGTCGAGATCGCGGTCGGCGGCGGCGGCGAGTTCGATCAGCCTGGTGCAGAACGACCACGCCAACAAATTCCACACCCAGGATCCGGCGCTGCTCAAGATCAAGGGCGAGGTCTACATGCCGATGATCGACACCGCCGAAGTGGTCGCGAAGCGCTACGGCATTTCGCGCGAACGCCAGGACGAATATTCGCTGGAAAGCCAGCGCCGCACCGCGGCCGCGCAGCAGGGCGGCAGGTTCAATGACGAGCTGGCGCCGATCACCACCAAGATGGGCGTCGCCGACAAGGCCACCGGCGAGGTCTCGTTCAAGGACATCACGCTGTCGAAGGACGAAGGCCCGCGCCCCGACACCTCGGCGGAAGGCCTCGCCGGCCTCAAGCCGGTGCGCGGCGAAGGCTTTACCATCACCGCGGGCAATGCCAGCCAGTTGTCGGACGGCGCCAGCGCCTCGGTGATCATGAGCGACAAGGAAGCTTCAAAGCGCGGGTTGAAGCCGCTCGGCATCTTCCGCGGCTTCGTCGCCGCCGGCTGCGAGCCCGATGAAATGGGCATCGGCCCGGTATTCGCGGTGCCGCGGCTGCTCAAGCGCCACGGCCTCAAGGTCGACGACATCGACCTCTGGGAATTGAACGAAGCCTTCGCGGTGCAGGTGCTCTATTGCCGCGACAAGCTCGGCATCGACCCGGAAAGGATCAACGTCAATGGCGGCGCGATCTCGGTCGGCCATCCCTACGGCATGTCGGGCGCGCGCCTCACCGGTCACGCGCTGATCGAGGGTCGCCGCCGCAAGGCCAAGTATGCGGTGGTGACCATGTGCGTCGGCGGCGGCATGGGCGCGGCCGGACTGTTCGAGGTGCTGCAGTAAACGCCATCGTCGTTGTCGTCCCGGCCTTGAGCCGGGACCCATACGGCGCGGATTCTCGTTTCGGCATTGTGGTGGATGCCTTTTGCTTGCCACGGGCGCCAGGGGTTATGGGTCCCCGCTTTCGCGGGGACGACGGAAGAAAAAAGATAGCGACTAGAGTTTCGCTCACAGGAGGATCCGATGGATCTCAGCTTCAGCAAGGAAGAAGTGGCGTTTCGCGACGAGGTGCGGGCCTTCTTTCGTGACAACGTGCCGCCGGCGACGCGGCAGAAACTGCAGGAAGGCCGTCATCTGTCGAAGGACGAGATGGTTACCTGGTGGCGCATCCTGAACAAGAAGGGCTGGGGCGTGTCGCATTGGCCCAAGGAATATGGCGGCACCGGCTGGAGCTCGGTGCAGCACTACATCTTCAACGAGGAGCTGCAGATGGCGCCGGCGCCGGCGCCGCTCGCCTTCGGCGTCAGCATGGTCGGCCCCGTGATCTACACCTTCGGCAACGAGGCGCAGAAGAAGCATTATCTGCCGCGCATCGCCAGTGTCGACGACTGGTGGTGCCAGGGCTTCTCCGAGCCGGGCTCGGGCTCCGATCTCGCCTCGCTCAAGACCAAGGCCGAGCGCAAGGGCGACAAGTACATCATCAACGGCCAGAAGACCTGGACCACGCTGGCGCAGCACGCCGATATGATCTTCTGCCTGTGCCGCACGGATTCCTCGGCCAAGAAGCAGATGGGCATCTCCTTCATCGTGTTCGACATGAAGTCGAAGGGCGTCACCGTGCGCCCGATCCAGACCATCGACGGCGGCCATGAGGTCAACGAGGTGTTCTTCGACGACGTCGAGGTCCCGGTCGAGAATCTGATCGGCGAAGAAAACAAGGGCTGGGACTACGCCAAGTTCCTGCTCGGCAATGAGCGCACCGGCATCGCCCGGGTCGGCGTGTCCAAGGAGCGGATCCGCCGCATCAAGGACCTCGCCTCCAAGGTCGAATCCGGCGGCAAGCCTGTGATGCAGGACCAGGGCTTCCGCGAGAAACTCGCCGCGGTCGAGATCGAGCTGAAGGCGCTGGAATTGACCCAGCTTCGCGTCGTCGCCGACGAAGGCAAGCACGGCAAGGGCAAGCCCAACCCGGCATCCTCGGTGCTCAAGATCAAGGGCTCGGAAATCCAGCAGGCGACCACTGAGCTCTTGATGGAAGTGATCGGCCCGTTCGCCGCTCCCTTCGACGAGCACGGCGACGACGGCAGCAACGAGGCGATGGACTGGACCGCGCAAATCGCGCCGAGCTACTTCAACAACCGCAAGGTCTCGATCTACGGCGGCTCCAACGAGATCCAGCGCAACATCATCACCAAGGCGGTGCTGGGGCTTTAGTTCGTCAGCGCGACAACGTGGCCGTACGCACTGTCGTCATGGCCGGGCTTGACCCGGCCATCCACGTCTTGAACGCGAAGAAGGAAGACGTGGATGCCCGCGACAAGCGCGGGCATGACGAAAAATTTGGTTAGCCGGAGAGTAGAGCAAATGGATTTTGATTTGTCCGAGGAGCAGCGGCTTCTCAAGGAAAGCGTCGACGGGCTGCTGACCGACTCCTACGATTTCGACCAGCGCAAGAAATACATGGCGGAGAAGGGCGGCTGGAGCAAAGCGCTCTGGGGCAAGCTCGCCGAGCAGGGCCTGCTCGGGCTGCCGTTCTCCGAGGACGACGGCGGCTTCGGTGCCGGCGGCGTCGAGACCATGATCGTGATGGAGGCCTTGGGCAAGGCGCTGTTGCTCGAGCCTTATCTCGCCACCGTCGTGATCGCCGGCGGCTTCCTGCGCCGCGGCGGCTCGACCGAGCAGAAGGCCGCGCACATTCCCGGCATCATCGACGGCAGCAAGACGTTTGCTTTCGCGCAGCTCGAGAAGAATTCGCGCTACGACCTCAACGATGTCTCGACCACCGCCAAGAAAAAAGGCGGGGCTTACGTCCTCGACGGCGAGAAGTTCGTCGTGCTCAACGGCGAGGCCGCCGATATGCTGGTGGTCACCGCGCGGACCAAGGGCGGCCAGCGCGACAAAAGCGGCATCGGCGTGTTCCTGGTGCCCGGCAATGCCAAGGGCATCACCAAAAAAGGCTATCCGACCCAGGATGGCCTGCACGCCGCCGATATCACGCTGACCGGCGTCGAGGTCGGCGCCGACGCCGCAATCGGCGATCCCGAGAACGGCCTGCCGCTGATTGAGCGCGTGGTCGATGACGCCCGCACCGCGCTCTGCGCCGAAGCGGTCGGCGCGATGGACGAGTCGCTCAAGACCACGGTCGAATATCTGAAAACCCGCAAGCAGTTCGGCGTGCCGATCGGCAGCTTCCAGACCCTGCAGCACCGCGCCGCCGACATGTTCGTCGCGGTCGAACAGGCCCGCAGCATGTCGATGTTCGCCACCATGGCCTTGGACTTCGACGACGCCAAGGAGCGCGCCACCGCGGTCGCGGCGGCGAAAGTGCAGATCGGCAAGTCCGCAAAGTTCGTCGGCCAGCAGTCGATCCAGCTCCACGGCGGCATCGGCATGACCATGGAGGCCAAGATCGGCCACTACTTCAAGCGGCTCACCATGATCGAGAACACCTTTGGTGACACCGACTATCACCTGCGCCGCGTCACCGAGAGCGCGGGGTTGGTGTAGGTCACAAGCGTCATTCCGGGGCGCGCGAAGCGCGAACCCGGAATCTCGATCTGTTCATCTCTGGATTCCGGGTCTGCGCCTTGCGGCGCATCCCGGAATGACACGTAACCATCGTCATTGCCGGGCTTGACCCGGCAATCCATCTGAAAAAGCATTTCACGAAGATCGATGGATGCCCGGGTCAAGCCCGGGCATGACGTTCCAGTTAATCTGCGCAGGCAAACAACAAGAAAACAGGGAGAGTGACTTTGAAAAACACCCCGTTCGATCTCACCGGCAAGGTCGCCGTCATCACCGGCTCGAGCCGCGGCATCGGCCGCGCATCGGCCGAACTGATGGCGAAGCTCGGCGCCAAAGTCGTGATCTCCAGCCGCAAGGCCGACGCCTGCGAGGAAGTCGCTGATGGCATCAAGAAGGCGGGCGGCGATGCCCACGTCATTCCCTGCAACATCTCGCGGCGCGAGGAGGTCGAGGCGCTGGTGGCGGGCGCGACCAAGCACTACGGCAAGATCGACATTCTCGTCTGCAACGCCGCGGTCAATCCCTATTACGGGCCGCTGCTCGACATCAAGGACGAGGCCTTCGACAAGATCATGGGCTCGAACGTCAAGAGCAACATCTGGCTGTGTTCGCTGGCGATCCCGCAGATGGCCGAGCGCGGCAGCGGCTCCGTCGTCATCATCTCCTCGATCGGCGGCTTGCGCGGCTCGACCGTGATCGGCGCCTACGGGATTTCCAAGGCGGCGGATTTCGCGCTGTGCCGCAGCCTCGCCGGCGAATGGGGCCCGAAGGGCGTGCGCGTCAATTGCGTCGCACCCGGCCTGGTCAAGACCGATTTCGCCCGCGCGCTGTGGGAAGACGAGGAGCGCCTGAAACACCGCTGCGCCACCACGCCGCTACGCCGCATCGGCGAGCCCGACGAAATCGCCGGTGCGGTCGCCTATCTCGGTTCTGACGCCTCGACCTTCATGACCGGCCAAACCATCGTGGTCGACGGCGGCGTGACCACCGCGTCGGTGTAGGGCTTTTTTCTCCCCTCCCCCTTGCGGGGTCCGAGGCGAGCGAAGCTCGCTCTCGAGGTCGGGGGTGGGGGTCCGCACACACAGAGATCGAGACGTTCGCACCGACTCGAATCGCAAACGGATTGAAGAATTTTGTGAATCTGTACGCGACTCGGTCGCGATGGCCGTGCCTGTTGACCCCCACCCCCAACCTCGAGAGCGAGCTTCGCTCGCCTCGGACCCCGCAAGGGGGAGGGGAGCACGCCAACGTTGACGAAGTCAGTCCAATCAGCTTGCCTTGTCGCAACACAAAACCTCCCGGGAAGCAACGCCAGGAATAACCACCATGTCCCATGTGCTGGCCATCGATCAGGGCACCACATCCTCGCGCGCCATCGTGTTTCGCGACGACATTTCGATCGCGGCATCGGCGCAGGCCGAATTCGCGCAATATTTTCCGGCCTCGGGCTGGGTCGAGCATGAGCCGGAGGACATCTGGAGTTCGACGGTCGCGACCTGCCGCGAGGCGCTGAACAAGGCCGGCGTCACCGCGAAGGACATCGCCGCCATCGGCATCACCAACCAGCGCGAGACCACCGTGGTGTGGGACCGCTTAACCGGCACCGCAGTACACCGCGCCATCGTCTGGCAGGACCGCCGCACCGCCGACATCTGCGCCCGATTGAAGAGCGAAGGCCACGAGCCCGCGATCTCGGCCAAGACCGGGCTGATCATCGATCCCTATTTCTCCGGCACCAAAGTCGCCTGGATCCTCGATCACGTGCCCGGCGCCCGCGATCGCGCGGAACGCGGCGAACTGATGTTCGGCACGGTCGACTGCTATTTGTTGTGGCGGCTGACCGGCGGCAAGGTACATGCCACCGACGCCACCAACGCCTCGCGCACGCTGTTGTTCAACATCCACAGCGGAGCGTGGGACGACGAACTCCTCGACATCCTGCGCGTGCCGCGCTCGATGCTGCCGGAGGTAAAGGACTCCTCGGCAAAATTCGGCGACAGCGTGCCGGAATTGTTCGGCGGCCCGATCGCGATCTCCGGCATCGCCGGCGACCAGCAGGCCGCGACCATCGGCCAGGCCTGCTTCACGCCCGGCATGATCAAGTCGACCTACGGCACCGGCTGCTTTGCGCTGCTCAACACCGGCGCGACGCCGGTTGCTTCAAAGAACAAACTCCTGACCACCATCGCCTATCAGCTTAACGGCAAGCGCACCTACGCCCTCGAAGGCTCGATCTTCGTCGCCGGCTCCGCGGTGCAGTGGCTGCGCGACGGCCTCGGCCTCATCAAGCACGCGAGCGAGACCGGCCCGCTCGCCGACCAGTCCGATTCCATGCAGAGTGTCTATCTGGTGCCGGCCTTCGTCGGCCTGGGCGCGCCCTACTGGAATCCGCGGGTCCGCGGCGCGCTGTTCGGGCTGACCCGCAACACCGGCCCCGCTGAGCTCGCGCATGCCGTGCTCGAAAGCGTCTGCTACCAGACCTTTGATCTTTGGGCCGCGATGCGCGCCGACTGGCCGGAAGCCAAAGCCGCCAACATCGTGCTGCGCGTCGACGGCGGCATGACCGCCTCCGACTGGACCATGCAGCGCCTGGCGGACCTGCTGAACGCGCCGGTCGACCGCCCGATGATCCAGGAAACCACGGCGCTTGGCGCCGCCTATCTCGCAGGGCTCAACGCGGGCGTCTATCCGGAGCCGTCAAAGTTTGCCGACAACTGGCGGCTGGAGCATCGCTTCAAGCCGGCGATGAGTGCGGCGACGCGCGAGCGCAAACTTATGGGATGGGCAAGGGCGGTGAAGGGTGTGCTGGCGAGCGACGAGGGGGAGTAAGGCGAATGATTCTGCCCGACGGTTTCTCCGATGTTCCCGCCGGCAAGGTCGCCGCCGTCGTCACGCATCTGGAGATGACAGAACCCGTAGATCTTCCTCGCGATCCTTCGGGCGCGTGGAGGCTGCGCAGGGCCGAAGCGCCCGATCTCGACTGGTTTCGTGACCTCTATCGCCGCATCGGCGACGAATGGCTGTGGTTGTCGCGTTTGCGGATTCCGGACGTCGAATTGGCCGCGATCTTTGGCTCGCCGTTGGTGGAAGTGTATGCGCTGGTACACAACGGCCGCGACGAAGGCCTGCTTGAACTGGATTTCCGTATTCCAGGGCAATGCGAGCTGGTTTTCTTCGGCGTCACCGCGAACCTGATCGGTAGCGGAGCCAGCCGTTGGCTGATGAACCGCGCGCTGGAGCTGGCATGGTCGCGGCCGGTGGTGCGCGTCTGGCTACACACTTGCACCTTCGATCATCCGGCGGCGCTGCCCTTCTATCAGCGATCGGGCTTCCGCCCGTTCCGGCGGCAGATCGAAATCGCTGACGATCCACGTCTTGACGGGACAGTGCCGCGCGATGTCGCGAAGCACGTTCCGATCATCGAGTGAGCCGCGTGATGGGCGTGTTGGTGAGGATGAGGGCAGAGAAACTCTCTTTCGTCATTCCGGGACGCGCCTTCGGTCGGCAATTGCCGACCTGAGGCGCGGGCCCGGAATCCATACGCCCTGTCTCAGTTCAAGATGCCGAGCGCCGTGCTCGCAAGAATGTAGATGCGCGCCTCGAAACAACGTGGTGCGCAAGGGGCTCGGCCATCATCCACTGATTTGCCCGACGGGCAATTTTGCGCTCCCCCTGTCCAGCCCTTCCGCGAAAAATTTCCCACTTCCGTTTTGACCCAAATCATCGGCTTATCTCCCGCCATCCCGTCTCACGAGAGGGGCGTTTCGCGATCGTCACGGACGTTGGGTGCGGGATGCGATGGACGCGGCGGCGCCTTTGACGAATGGTGCTGATGCGGACGGCGAAGCCGTGTGGTCCTGACGCCCCGACGCTGGCGTTTAAGTTGGTGATGATGCTTCGCATCACACTGATGATGGTGGCAAGAAAGCCCGGTCACCAGGGAGAGCTCGGAGTAAGCCGTAAAACCATT
>CAWCXD010000009.1:0-19482 GCA_963799475.1 uncultured Alphaproteobacteria bacterium
ACCATCGCGTCCTTGAGCGGGATCGTGCTCTGGTAATAATAACGGTTGAGCGCCCAGGCCTGCACCTGGCCCTTGTTGAGCTTGCCGCCGTGCAGGAGCCGGTGAAACGGGTGCAGATTGTGGTAACGGGTCGCGCCGATATGGCGCAGCGTTGCTTCCAGTTCCTCGGCGCTGTTGAGCGTGATGCCCTTGCCGATCGACTGCGCGGTCATTTGGGTCATGGCGACGACGTTCACAGCGTGATCTCCGTTCCGTCGGCGGGGATGTGCCAGCCTGCCTGTTCGGCGATTTTGCGCTCGTTCGAGCCGCGCAGCAGCGCCGGGTTGGAGTTGTTGATATGCAAGAACATCTTCCTCCCGATGTCGAGGCCGGCAAGGCTCTCGATCGCCCCGTGATCGCCCGACATCGAAATATGGCCCATGCTCTGTCCCGTCTTGGCGCCGAGGCCCGCTGTGATCAATTCGTCGTCGCGCCAAACGGTGCCGTCGAAAAACACCAGCGCCGCGCCCGCCAGCCGGGACTTCAGATCGTCCGTCACGCGCGCGCAGGCGGCCAGGAAATAGAAGTATTTGCCGCTCGACTTGTCCAGAATCCGCAAGCCCAGCGTATCGCCCGCGCTGTCACCGCCCGCCGGATGCGCCTTGCCTTCGAGATACCACGCGCCCTTGCCGGGAACCTCGAAGGGGAGAACCTCGATGCCGGACGGCGACCCGTCGGGCAGTGCGGGTTCGAACGCCTTTTCCACCTCGATCGGCCGGCGCTTCACGTTCTCAGCGCTGAGCACATTGAAGATGCTGTTGGATTTGAGAATCGCAAGTACTCTTTGATGCGCATAGAGCGTGAAGGGCGAGCCCTCGCGCATCGACAACAGGCCGGCGACGGCGTCGATTTCGCCATTGGTCAGGATCACGCCCGCGATCGGGCTGTGCCTGAGCTGTCCTGCCTCGGGATGAAGCTGCGGCGTCGCGATCAACTGCTGCCGCAGGTCGGGCGACGCGTTGACGAGATACCAGTGCTTGCCGTCGGCGCTGACCGCGATCGAGGCCTGGGTGCTTTGCAGTTCGGGATGGTCGCTTCGCGCTTTCCGGCACACCGGACATCCGCAATTCCACTGTGGAACGCCGCCACCTGCCGCGGCGCCCAGGACGACGACGCGAAGCATGATCCGTCTCCTGGAGATTTCAAAATCTGAACGTACAAACGCCGCGAGGCGGACACTGGCACCGACACAGCCCCGCTATCGGGGACGTGTCAGGCCCGAGGTCCACCTGCGCAAGACTCGAGAAGACGCTGCCGCTTACTTGCGGGTAGCGCACATATACATGTTGATTTCCATGCCGACCGGCACTTCGACGATCTTTGGTGCTTTCCAGGCCATTTTGTTGCTCTCCCTTGATACCGGACGAAATTCCGCCCTTCGGGGTTAAGGTACTTCGGATCAAAAAGTTCGCCAGTAAAATCTTTTGCCTTGGGCCGCCGTGTGTTTATGCTGCATCGCGAAAGGCTTTCACGGGGTTGTGTGGTTTCCCGCAGTCAAAACAACGTGGGATCAAGCGTTTCGCGGTTGTTCGCAACGCGACGATTGGTGATTTTAGGTCCGACGGAGTGCTGCCGGCTCCAATAAAGAACGTGTGAGAATGATGAAGGGCCCCCGGTTGCGGGCCTCCAGCTGGAGTCAGGTTTCCGCCGATGCCGCGATATTTCTTCAACACCCGTATCGGCGATGAGCTGATTTCCGACCCCGACGGCGAAGTGCTCAGGGATCCCGACCGCGCCTGGGAAATGGCGCGCGCCATGATCCGGGAACTGCTGAAGACCGATGGCGCCGACGGCGCGCTATTGAATGCGACCATCGAGGTGACCGACGACGAAGGCGAGATCGTGCTCGAGTTTCCGTTCGCGGAAGCGATCCTCGACGCCCCCGGCGGACCTATTACGAGGCATTGACGGCGCGCCCCACGCATTCCCGTTCTGCAACTTCGGCTGAGCTGTTTCCGATTGCGCATCGGGAGGTAAATGTCGGAGACTGCGGTTTCGGAAAGCCACCGGCGCCGGCTTCATGTTGGGGGGCGCGCAGAGAGCGGCTTCCGCGAGGGAGAAAACCAATGATAAGTCGTTCGTCGGCGCCGCGCAGCCTGTTGCTGGCCGGTGCATTCTTCAGTGCGTTCACATTGACCGCCGCTGCCCAGCAGCCCGCCGCGCCAGCCTCCGGCGCAGCCCCCGCGGCCGCGCCTGCGCTTCCGCCGGGGTCTCCATTGATCGGGCGTCCCGCGGGCAATGAGGCCGCCGCCAAGCTCGCGCCGGTGGCGCCGCCGCCGATTGCGGCCGCGCCGGACAAATTGCCGACGGCGAAGCTCAAGGTTCCGGCCGGATTCAACATCGAGGTCTATGCCGCGGGCATGGCGAATGCGCGCTCGCTCGCGGTGGGCGACAAGGGCACGGTGTTCGTCGGCAGCCGCCTCGTCGACAAGGTCTATGCCATCGTCAACAAGGACGGAAAGCGCGAGGTCAAGGTGCTGGCCTCCGGCCTCTATCGTCCGAACGGCATCGCGTTCAAGGATGGCACGCTCTACATCGCCGAACTGTCCAAGGTCTCCAAGATCGACAAGGTCGAGGACGTCCTGGACAACCCGCCGAAGCCGACCTTGATCTACGACAAGCTGCCAAAGGACGAGGCCCATGGCTGGAAGTTCATCGGCATCGGCCCCGACAACAAGCTCTACGTTCCGGTCGGCCAGCCCGGCAACAACGTGCTGCATAGCGACGAGCACGGCCAGATCCGCCGGATGAATCTCGACGGCTCAGGCGTGGAAGTGATCGCCAAGGGTGTCCGCAACACCGTCGGCTTCGACTGGAATCCCGAGACCAAGCAGCTCTACTTCACCGACAACGGCCGCGACTGGATGTCGGAAGACGTGCCCGAGGACGAGCTCAACCGCGTTGCCAAAGCCGGTGAACATTTTGGCGCACCCTATTGCCTGCAGGGCAATATCGTCGATCCCGAATTCGGCTGGGGCAGATCCTGCAGCGAATTCATCGCGCCCGTCGGCCTCCTGGGTCCGCATTCCGCAGCCCTCGGCATGCGCTTCTATACCGGCAACATGTTTCCGAAGGCTTACAAGAACGTGGCCATCATCGCCCGGCACGGCTCGTGGAACCGGTCGAAGAAGGTTGGCGGTGACGTCGTCGTCGTCAAGCTGAACAAGGACGGCAGCATGAAGTCGATGGAGCCGTTGATCACGGGCTTCCTGGAAGACAACAAGTATATCGGCCGTCCGGTCGACGTGCTGCCGATGAAGGATGGCTCGCTGCTGGTGTCCGACGACTGGAACGGCGCCGTCTATCGCGTCACCTACGGCAAGCAGAAGGTGGCCGGAAAACAGTAGCTACCCAAACAATAGCTACCTTCGAGTGATCTCTCACCTCGTCATGGCCGGGCTGAAGCGCGAAGCGCGTCTTCGCGCAAACTCCCGGCCATCCACCTCTTCGTTGCCTGGATCAGTCAAGACGTTATGCCCGGCCCAAGGCCGGGCATAACGCGTTCGGTTGAACAACGAGTTCGGTTGAAAAGTGCATATCGATGCGTAAGACAATGATGGCGCTGATGTTTGCCTCCATCGCGTTCGCTGCAGGTGCAGAGACAATTGAGGAGCGCACCGCGCCTTGTCTGGCCTGTCACGGCGAGAAGGGCCAATCCGAGACCGAGAATACCCCCTCGCTTGGCGGCCAGCAGGCGCCGTACACGCTGATCCAGCTCTTCATGTTCCGCGAGAAGTTGCGCGCCTTCGAGCCGATGAACGAGATGGCAAAGGCGCTGACCGACGATGATCTTCGCGTCTTTTCTGAATTCATCGCCAGGCTGCCGAAGCCGGCACTGCCGGCCGACGTCGGCGAGCCGGCGCGGCTGCAGCGGGGGCAGGCGCTGGTGCAGCAGCACCGCTGCGACACCTGCCACAATCCCGACCTTTCCGGCAAGGAAAACGTCCCGCGCATCGCCAACCAGCGCGAGGACTACCTCGCCAAGACGCTTGGCGAGTACAAGGACAACAGCCGCCATGGCTATGACGGCAGCATGGCCGACGTGATGGGACCGATCACGCCTGAGCAGATCGCCGATCTGGCGTATTTCATCGCCCGCGTGCGCTAGATCCGAGCGGCGGGCCCGCTGGCGTTGCCTTGCGGGCGGCGCTGGATTTTTGATTTGACGCGTTTTCTTGGCGCGAACCGGTTTCCACTTCGCTGGAAAACGCTCTAAAAGGGCAGCAATCCAACGGAGTTTTGCATGCAGGATCTCTGGCGCCTGTCGGCCGCCGAAATGGCTTCGCTGATCAGGTCGAAAAAAGTCTCGGCGAAGGAGGCGGCGACCGCGGCGCTGGCACGGCTGGATGCGGTGAACCCCAAAATCAATGCCGTCGTCGACCACAGGCCCGCCGACGTTCTGGCGCAGGCGTCCGCCATCGATGCCGCGATCGGGCGCGGCGAAGATCCGGGCCCGCTGGCAGGCGTACCGGTCACGGTGAAGGTCAATATCGACCAGGAAGGCTTTGCCACCACCAACGGGTTGAAGCTGCAGCGCGACGCCATCGCGAAGAGCAACAGCCCGGTGATCGACAATCTGCGCAAGTCGGGCGCCGTCATTCTGGGCCGCACCAATTGCCCGGCGTTCTCCTATCGCTGGTTCACCACCAACCTGGTGCATGGCGACACCAAAAACCCGCGCGATCCCGGCATCACGCCGGGCGGCTCGTCCGGTGGGGCAGGGGCTGCGGTCGCGGCGGGCATCGGGCATATCGCGCATGGCACTGATATCGCGGGATCGATCCGCTATCCCGCCTATGCTTGCGGCGTGCATGGCCTGCGGCCGACCATGGGCCGCATTCCGGCGTTCAACGCGGCGCTGCCGGAGCGGCCGATCGGCCCGCAGATCAGCGCGGTCTCCGGCCCGCTGGCGCGCACCATCGGCGATGTCAGGATCGCGCTCGCCGCGATGTCGGGCAAGGATGCGCGCGATCCCTGGTGGGTGCCGGCGCCGCTGGAAGGCCCGGCGATGCCGAAGCGCGTCGCGATGTGCCTCAACCCTGATGGCCTCGACCCCGTTCCCGAAGTGAAGGCCGCCGTTGCCGACGCCGGCAAGCGGCTCGAACGCGCGGGCTGGATCGTCGAGGAGATCGCCAACACCCCGCCGCTGCGCGAGGCGGCCGACCTCCAGACCAAGCTCTGGCTTGGCGACGGCTATGAGGCGCAACTCGAAGCCGCCGAGCGCGAGGGCGATCCCGGCGCGCTGGCCTGCCTGCGCGGCAACAGGGCCAAGGTGCATCCGTTCGATCTGTCCAGGGCGCTGACGCGGCGTGCGACGTTGACGCGCGAATGGCTTGTATTCTTTGAAAAATATGCCGTGCTGCTGATGCCGGTGTCCGGCGAATTGCCGTTCCCCGATCATCTCGACCGCAAGGACGAGGCATCCTTCGCGCGGGTCTGGCATGCCCAATTGCCGCAGATCGCCATTCCCTTCATGGGTCTCCCGGGGCTAACGGTTTCGACCGGGCTGGTGGGACGGATTCCCGTCGGCGTGCAACTCGTCTCCGGGCGTTACCGGGAGGACCTCTGCCTCGCTGCCGGCGAGGCGATCGAGGCCGGCGGAACGCCGTCGGCCGCGATCGATCCCGCCGGCTGATTTCGAGAGAACACGATGCCAGGCGTTTATGATTTTACGGCGCAGTCGCTCGCCGGCGAAGAGGTGCCGTTGAAGCGGTTTGAGGGTCAGGTGCTCCTGATCGTCAACACCGCGAGCGCCTGCGGGTTCACGCCGCAGTACAAGGGCCTGGAGCAATTGCAGCGCGAGCTTGGGCCGCGGGGCTTTGCGGTGCTCGGCTTCCCCTGCAACCAGTTCGGCGCGCAGGAGCCGGGCGACGCCAAACAGATCGAGGCGTTCTGCGAAACCAAGTATGACGTGACGTTTCCGATGTTCGCCAAGATCGACGTCAATGGCAGCCACGCGCATCCGTTGTTCAACCATTTGAAGAACGAGAAATCGGGGTTGCTCGGTTCGTCGATCAAATGGAATTTCACCAAATTCCTGGTCGACCGGTCGGGCAAGGTGGTCGGGCGTTACGCCCCGACCGCTACTCCCGAGGGAATACGAAGAGAAATCGAGGCACTGCTGTGAGCGAGACCAACAAAGCGATGAACGACGAATTTCCCGACCGTCTGTCGGTCGATCCGGGCAGCCCGTACTACAATGCCGACATACTTGCGCGCGATGTCGGCATTCGCTTCAAGGGCGTCGAGAAAACCAATGTCGAGGAGTACTGCATCAGCGAAGGCTGGGTGCGCGTCACCGCGGGCAATGCCAAGGACCGCTACGGCAACCCGCTGACGATCAAGGTGCATGGCCCGGTCGAGCCGTATTTCCGGGATAAGGCGTGATCCTGAATGAACGCGCACAAGCGACCTCATAAACTCGTCATGCCCGGGCGAAGCGACGTCTTCGCGCTAGATGACCCGGGCATCCACGTCTTGACGGTGTCGCAGCAAGAAAGACTGGATGGCCGGGTCAGCCCGCAATGACGGCGAGAAAAACCAGCGACTGAAAGCAATCCGCCATGACCGTCCGCATCGTCGACGTCTGCGAAATCACAAAGCCGATCTCCTCGCCGATCCGCAACGCCTATATCGACTTCACCAAGATGACGACGAGTCTCGTCGCCGTCGTCACCGACGCCGTGCGCGACGGCAAGCGCGTGGTCGGTTACGGCTTCAATTCCAACGGCCGCTACGGGCAGGGCGGGCTGATCCGCGAGCGCTTTGCGCCGCGGCTTAAGGAGGCCGATCCCAAGGCGTTGCTCGATGCAAGCGGCGATAATCTCGATCCGGACAAGGTCTGGGCCACCTTGATGTCCAACGAAAAACCCGGCGGCCACGGCGAGCGCTCGGTTGCGGTCGGCACCATCGACATGGCGGTGTGGGACGCGGTGGCGAAGATCGCCGGCAAGCCGCTGTTTCGATTGCTCGCCGAGCGCCACGGCCTTAAGGCCAATCCGCGCGTGTTCGTCTATGCGGCCGGCGGCTACTATTATCCCGGCAAGGATCTGTCGGCGCTGCGCGGCGAAATGCGCGGCTATCTCGACCGCGGCTACAACGTCGTGAAGATGAAGATCGGCGGCGCGCCGATCGCGGAAGACCGCGAGCGTATCGAAGCCGTGCTGAAGGAAATCGGCAAGGACGCGCAACTCGCCGTCGACGCCAATGGCCGCTTCGACCTGGAAACCGCGATCGCCTACGCCAAAATGCTGCGGGACTATCCGCTGTTCTGGTACGAGGAAGCCGGCGATCCCCTCGATTTCGCGCTGCAAGCGGCGCTGGCCGAATTTTATCCCGCAGCCATGGCGACCGGCGAGAATTTTTTCAGCCACCAGGATGCGAAGAATCTGATCCGCTACGGCGGCATGCGGCCGGACCGCGACTGGCTGCAGTTCGATTGCGCGCTGTCCTACGGGCTGTGCGAATACCAGCGCACGCTGGCCGTGCTGAAGACCCACGGCTGGTCGCCGAGCCGCTGCATTCCCCACGGCGGCCATCAGATGTCGCTCAATATCGCGGCGGGCCTCGGCCTCGGCGGCAATGAGAGCTATCCGGACCTGTTCCAGCCCTATGGCGGTTTCCCGGACGGCGTTCGCGTCGAGAACGGCCACATCACCATGCCGGATCTGCCGGGCATCGGGTTCGAGGGGAAGTCCGATCTCTACAAGGAGATGAAGGCGCTGGCGGCGTGAGTTGGGACACGTCATTCCGGGGCGCATCGAAGATGCGAACCCGGAATCTCGAGATTCCCCATGCGCAATTGCGCATCTGAGGTCTCGTCCTTCGGACCATCCCGGAATGACGAGATACGCAGCGTCTACGACAGCCGCATATCCAGCAGCCGCCGGCCTTCGGTCTTGAGCAGCTTCTTCACCGCGCTTGAAGCGGCGATCTCGCCCTGGTTGGCGTAGGCCTCGTGGTTTTTCTCGATATCCTCGAGCCGGTAGAGGTAATTGACCATGATGCCTGCGGATTCGCGCCGGCCCTTGGACGAGAGGTCGCCGAGCCAGTCGATCTTCTCCAGCCGCGCGCCGTTGCCGATATGGAAGCGCGCCACCGAATCGATCAGCCGTCCCTTGGATGTGCGGGCTTTGAGGAAATAATGCGCCGCCAGCGGCTCGATCACGGCGCGCAATTGCGCGGTCAGTTCCGGATTCTCGAACCAGTCCGGCTTGTCGAGGCTTTCCAGCAGCGTCCGTTCCTCGTCGGTGACCGGAACATCGTCGGCCTGCTTCAACCATTGCATGAAGCCCGGCACCGGCGACAGCGTGATGAAAGTGTCGAGCTTGGGTAGTTCGCGCCGCAACTCCTCGACCACCTGCTTGATCAGGAAACTGCCGAAGGAAATGCCGCCAAGTCCTTTCTGCGTATTCGAAATCGAATAGAACACGGCGGTGCGCGCGCGTTCGATCGGCACCGGCTGCCGCTCGGCGGCGAGCAGGGGGGCGATCGCGGTCGGGATCGTCTCGGTAAGCGCGACCTCGACGAAGATCAGCGGCTCGTCGGTGAGCTGCGGGTGAAAGAACGCGTAGCAGCGGCGGTCGATCGGGTCGATGCGGCGGCGGAGGTCGTTCCAGTCGCGGATTTCGTGCACCGCCTCGTAACGGATGATCTGTTCCAGAATATTCGCTGGCGTCGACCAGTCTATCCTGCGCAGCACGAGAAATCCCCTGTTGAACCAAGAAGACAATAGATGCACGACGTCGCGGTCCAGCGCGGCCAGATCCTTGTTGCCCTTCATCAGGGCAAGCAGGTCGGCGCGCATCGCCACCAGGTCGCTGGTGCCGCCGGGCGCGCGGTTGAGCCGGCGGATCAATTCCTGCCGCCGCGGCTCGGACGCGAAATGAAGGTCGCTGGCATCGGTGTCGTTCGGCTGGGCGCGCCAGCTCTCGATCGCCCGCGACAGCTTTTCGCGGTCGGGGCCGAAGTCCCTCGCCAGCGTCTCGAAGAACGTCAAGCCGGCCGGCGGCGTCGAGGTCGTGGTAACGATCGAGCACGTCGCGCGCCATCGCGGTGCCGGAAGCTTCGCCCCGGCCCGACAACAGCGCCTGACATAACTCAAGCAGCTCCGAGGCATCCTGGCGGGCGACTGATGGCTCACCGCGCCGAAGCAGCGTGCGGCCCCGTTCTGATATCGTCGAGAGAAGGTCAGAGAAGAAGGCGTTGGCCATGCGGTGGGTCAAATCCAATGGGTTTTGCGGAATCTTACACGGGATTTAGGGCGATGCCGATCACAATCAAGCATGGATCGTACGGAAGTATGTCATGCCTCCAGGTAAGAATAATTCAAGCCTTCGCGGCGAATTCCGTCGGCGTCTTGCCGGTTACCTGCCGGAAGGCATGGGAAAACGCCGGGACGCTGGCATAGCCCAAATCCGAGGCAAGCTGCTTGACCGAGACGCAGGCATCCGTCGACAGTTTTTCGATTGCCGCGGCGATGCGGGCGCGCTGGCACCAGCTCTTGAAGCTCAACTGGGTCTCCGACGAGAACAGTCGCGACAGCGTCCGCGCCGAGGTGCCGACCTCGCGCGCCAGCGTCTCGATCTCGTGGGTGGCGGTCGGGTCCGCAAGCACGATATCGGCGGCGCGCCGGCAGCGCGGTTCATGCGGCAGCGGGACGAAGGTCGTGGAATCCTCGGCCCGGTGCAATTCGAGCATGGCCAGCTTGATCAGCAGGGCGGTGCGGTCGGGCGTGTTGTGCTCGTCGAACAGCGCGAGGATCGCCTGATGCAGCAGCGGCGATACCCGGACGACGAATTCCTGCGCCAGGCTCTTGCTGCGCCGTTCGCGTTTCAGCCACGCCAGATCGAAATACAGCGTCCGCATCTCGATGTCGGCCAGCACGTCGATGGCATGTTCGAGCTGCGCCGGCACCCAGACCGCGCGGTCGGGCGGCACCAGCCAGCGGCCCTTCGGCGTGGTGACCTGCATGGTGCCCTTGGCGGCGTAGACCAGTTGCGCCTCCCGGTGCATGTGGGTGCCGATCCGGAAGCCCTTCTTGTAGCCGTTCGCGATCATGTGGATGCCGTCGCCGGTCGAGGTGAGGCGTCCGATAATGGCGGCAATTGGCTTTTCGGCGATATTCATTGGCGACATCCCGTCAGGCCAACAACGTATAACCTATTTCGGAAAATTGCGGGATTCGGGAATCGACCATGAACAGCCCCAGCCGGGTGATCTCTTTCGTCAACGCCGCCCATTTCATCGACCATTATGCGATGCTGATCTTCGCCGCCGCCGTCATCATCATGGGGCCGGCGCTCGGCATGGCCTATTCGGAACTGCTGCCTTACGCCACCCCGGGCTTCGTCGCCTTCGGTGCGGGCTCGCTGATCACCGGCTGGCTCGGCGACCGCTGGAGCCGCCGCCACATGATGGTGATCTTCTTTGCCGGCATCGGCGCCTCGATGATCGCGGTCGGCCTGGTGCAAACGCCGCTGCAACTCGGCGCGGCGCTGCTGGCGATCGGCCTGTTCGCCTCGATCTATCATCCGGTCGGCACCGCGATGATCGTATCCTATGCCGACAAGCTCGGCCGCGAGATGGGCCTGAACGGCGTCTGGGGCAATCTTGGCGTGGCGTCGTCGGCGCTGGTCACCGGCGTGATCGGGCAGTATCTCGGCTGGCGCTGGGCCTTCATCGTGCCGGGGATCGTCACGATGCTGATCGGCGTGGCGTTCGCGCGGATGGTCGTTCACGAGGACCGTTCCGGCTTCAAGCAGGCGGCGGCGCAGGCGCGGGTGGCGAAGCAGGACATGTGGCGGGTGATCCTTTCGCTCCTGATCGTCGTGATCGCGGTTTCCACGACCTTCAATGCCGTCACCGTGGCGCTGCCAAAGCTGTTCGCGGAGCGGCTGGCCGACCTCACCAACAGCCCGGCGGCGCTCGGCCTGATCGCGGCCGGCGTCTATGTGTTCGGCGCGATGACGCAATACACGATCGGCAAGCTGATCGACCATTATTCGCTGAAGACCGTGATGCTGCCGCTGTCGTTCGTGCTGGCGCCGTTCCTGTATTTCGCGGCGACGCTGTCGAACCTGCCGCTGATCATCGCCTCCATCGGCATCGTGATGGGCGCGTTCGGACAGGTCACCGTCAACGACGCCATGGTCGGCAAATACACCAGCGAGGAATGGCGTTCGCGGGCCTATTCGGTGCGCTACTTCATCGGCTTCACCGCGGCGGGCGCTTCCGTCGGCCTGGTGGCATGGCTGTATGAGCAGGGCGGCTTCGTCACCATGCTGCAGACGTTCGGCGCGCTATGCCTGCTGGTGATCGTGGCTGCGGTCATCCTGCCGCAGGAGATCAAGGTGCCGGCGGCGCAGACCGCGCCGTGAAACTCATTCGATTTTCGGCAACACCATGTGCAGATGATGGTTCGAGACCTGCATCAGCCCCTGGAAGGGATGACTGAGATCGACGATCAAAAACAGCGCGCTCGATACCGAGAGTGCGAAAACAAGGGTTGCGGCAATGACGAACGGGCTCGGTTCGGCGAACAGGCTGAAGCTGGCAAAGATCACGACCAGCCAGAATACCAGCACGATGAAGAACGGCACCGGGATCGCGTTCTCGTTCTGCGTGAATACGAGCAGCCGCGTCCGGCCCAGTTCGGTGGTGATCTGGATGATGCGGGCTTTCAGCGAGCTCTGTTCGGCGTTGGCAGGCTTTAGACCTTCGACCGCGTTGTAGAAGCGTTCGCCGGTGCCGCTGAGGACGAAAGTCGATCCGCCTGCGCCAGCAATATTCTCCTGCCAGATCCGGGCCGTTGCCGAGGGGATCGTCTCCCGCAACAGGCTGCGCGCCGCGTTTGCTTCCGGCCCGTACTTGATCAGCATCTGGTCGACCAGCACGGCGTTGGTGCCGAGCTGCCGGATATTGGTGTTCTGGGTATCGTAGGTGTTTTTCGCCGAGGCGATCATCAGCCCGATCACGAGCGCGGCGAGCGTCGAGAGGAAGCCGGCGCCGAGGCGGACGGCTTCCTTGGATCCTCCCTCGAGCAGGTCGGCGGGCAAGGCCCGCTTCAGGACCATGCCAACAGCCGCACCGATCAGGATCGAGGCGAGGGAAGCCAGAAACGCGGCTGTCGAACTCATGGCGTCATCACTCTGTCATGGTGCGGGAGGCTTGGGCGGTTCTTGGGGCATGAGGTTCTTGCATATCGGGGTGAGCGGCCCCGGGCTACCCGCGACGATTTGCTGCGGCGCAATAGCTCTATACGGCCGTGAACTCAAACAGAACACTTGACCATCGCTACCCTCCTTGTGTGAGGTGCGCGCATGACCCGAATCCGGCTTTTCCTTTGCATCATTGCGATGTCAGCGCCTTCGCTGGCGGCGGCGCAGACAGCGCAGTCCATGAAATTCGAAGAGGCCGCGGCCATGCTGGCCGCGAGCTGCGGCAAGGACATCGACGACAATTGCCGCGGCGTCAATCTCGACGCTACGCGCCTGAAGGAGTGCCTGAGCCGAAACCAGGACGTGGTGTCGGCGAAGTGCAAGGCCGATTATCCCCAGGCGCTCGGCGCCATCCAGCAGCGCATCACGGCGCGCAGCTTCCCTTGTAAAACTGTGCAATTGGGAATTGAACAAGCTGTGCGGCGAGGTGCGAACCGATCCGGTCAAGGGCCTGCAATGCCTGCTGGAATCCACCAAGAAGGCGACCCCGAACTGTAACAAGGCGATCAGCTGCTGCGGGGTATCGCTGATGCGTTCGGGAAGAGGGAGGCTGCGCGACATCGGCGTGTTGCTGGGTGCCCTGTCCCTGTTTGCCTGGCCGATGGCGGCGGCCCGCGCGCAATCGGCTACGTCGACCGGCAGACATCATTGAGAAACTTGCCGTTGAAGCCGAGTCGGATATCGACCTGGCTGCGTTGCGCCAGCAGGCCGCCGAACGCATCAAGGCGAGAGCGGATGCCCAGCCGCAAAAGCGGCCGCCGATCGCGCCCCAACTGTCGAAACTGCCGCAAATCCGTTTCGAAATCGTGTTCGACCAGGACTCCTCCCTGATCCGGCCGGCTTCCTATCAGACGATCGGCAGCATCGCCGATGCTCTGACCGATCCGAAACTGCGTCCTTACCGCTATCTGATCGTCGATCATGTCGAATCCGCCGGCCGTCGCGACCACAATCTGATCCTGAGCCAGCGGCGCGCCGAATCGATCCGGGACGTGCTCGTGAACACCTTCAAGGTGTCGCCGAAGCGGCTTCAGGCTCTTGGACTTGGCGAGGAACAGTTGCAGGATGTCAATCGTCCGGCGTCGCCTGCCAATGCGCGCGTCCTGATCGTTGCGTTTGGGAAGTTCGAAACGGCCGAACCGGCCAAGCCGGCAGCGCCGGCCCAAAAAGGCCCAGCGGGGGCGAAGAAAAAGAACCGCTGAACATCTCCGGATGGATCAGCGCTAAAGGCCCGCGACCAGAAGCGGGCCGGGAGGAGCACTCAATGTTCAATCAGTTCCGGCCGGGAATGTCCGGTCTCCTTGTGGGATTAGCTGTCATGATGACCACGCCTGCCGGTGCCGATGCACTGAAAGACGAGATCGCGCCGACCGGCAAGTTGCGGGTGGCGATCGCGATCAGCCCGGCCGGCGGCGCTTTCTGGTCGACCAAAACTGAATCCGGCTATGCCGGCGTGCCGGTCGACCTCGGCCGCGAGATGGCGGCGCAGCTTGGCGTCCCCGTCGAATATGTCGCGCATCAGAATTCGGGTCAGATCGTCGACGCCGCTTCGAAGGGTACCTGGGACATTACCTTCCTGCCGAAGGACCCTGAACGAGAAGGCAGGATGTCGTTCGGTCCGATCTATGAGGTCGCGGACGCCACCTACATCGTCAAGCCGGGTTCGACGGTGACAAACTTCGCAACCCTGGACCAGCCCGGCATCAAGGTCGCCGCCGTCAACAACACGACCACCATGCGCGGCGCGATCGCGCATCTGAAGAATGCCAAGGTTACCGGCTATCAGAGCTATGACGAAATCTTCGGCCTGCTTTCGAAAGGTGAGGTCGACGCGTTCGCGTTGTCGCGCGACCAGCTCAACGCCATGGCGAAGAAGATCCCGGGCACGCGCGTGCTGGACGAGACCTTCAAGCAGACCGTCACGGCGGTGGCGGTGCCGCCCAATCACCCGCAGTCGCTGGCGTTTGCGGTCAAGTTCCTGACTGAAGCAATCACGAACGGCACGCTACGCAAGGCCTATGACAATAACGGCCTGAAGGATTCGCCGATCCGGACGCAAACCAGATAGGCGAGAGCTGTCTGACGGTTGCCCTATCCGCCCGTCATTCCGGGGCGATGCGAAGCATCGAGCCCGGAATCCATCGGGCCTCAGCACAAGGTGTGAAATGGATTCTCTGATGTGCAATTGCACATCATAGCTCGCGCTACGCGCGCCCCGGAATGACGGGGCGGCATGCGCCAACATATGGGCAACTGCACAAATACGAGGCATTCCGCTCGTGTCAGGGATGCCTGACGACGCAATAATCCCTTAAAATCACGAGCTTTTTCGTACCGGCGGCCAAATCCCGGTTGGCACATTGATTGCTTAATTGGTTCTCAGTCAATGACGACTGCCGTCCTACGGATTGCCGAAGCCAGCGTTGGCAAAGGCGCAGGGATCGGGTGACCTCGCCGAGGCGCCCGCAGCAGTCATCGGGACCATTTCCCAAGAAAACCTGTTCCCACGAGCTTGCGCATCTCTGTCTCCGATCGAGCGTGACCGTGTTGTTCGCGGCGCCAGCGCAGAACGCGTTTGTTCTGCGCAGGCGTTGCATCCGGCACGCGCGCGAGGACGGCTCGGCTCTCACTTTTCATCGGCGCGGCAGTTGTTGCCGGCGCTCGCTTTGAATCCTGTCTGTGAAACAAGGGGAACTGGAATGGCCTATCTCGCGCCTTCGGAATTCGTGACCAAGATGGTCGACGCCGGAGAATCCAAAATCTTCATGTCGACGCGCGATACGATCATCCGCGCCTACATGGCCGGAGCGATCCTCGCGCTTGCCGCGGCGTTTGCGATCACCATCAACGTGCAGACCGGCGTGCCGATCGTCGGCGCTGCTCTGTTTCCCGTCGGCTTCTGCATGCTGTATCTGCTCGGCTTCGACCTGCTCACCGGCGTGTTCGTGCTGGCGCCGCTGGCGCTGATCGACAAGCGCCCGGGCGTGACGCTCGGCGGCGTGCTGCGCAACTGGGGCCTCGTATTCATCGGCAATTTCGCCGGCGCCTTCACGGTCGCGGTGATGATGTCGATCGTGTTCACCTTCGGCTGGTCGCAGCCGCCAGACAAGGTCGGCCAGGTGATCGGCACCATCGGCGAGAGCCGCACCGTCGGCTATGCCAATCATGGCGCGGCCGGCATGCTCACTCTTTTCATCCGCGGCATGCTCTGCAACTGGATGGTTTCTGCCGGCGTCGTCGGCGCGATGATTTCCACGCACGTCAGCGGAAAGGTGATCGCGATGTGGATGCCGATCATGCTGTTCTTCTTCATGACCTTCGAACATTCCATCGTGAACATGTTCCTGTTCCCGTCGGGTCTTCTGCTCGGCGGCAAGTTCACCTGGTGGGACTACCTGATCTGGAATGAGATCCCGACCGTCGTCGGCAACCTCGTCGGCGGCCTCGCCTTCACCGGGCTGACCCTGTACGCGACCCACGTCAAGACCGGCCCGTCGCGCAACGCGTCGGCTGCGGCGTCTTCGCGGCCGTCCTCCCGCATTGCCGCTTGATCTCAAGATGAGGATGGGCCTCTGCTCGCAAAGGGGAGAGGCCCATTGTCGTGAAAGCCGGGAATGCCGCGCGAGCTGAAAATATCGGTCGGACAATTTTCCGATAAGGGAGCTAAGGAAACCAACCAGGATTTCCATGGCGTCCTGATCCCGGACGAGCCCCTGCTCAGCCTCAAGGGCATTTCCATCGTGCTGGCCGACGGCATCAGCACGAGCAAGGTCAGCCGGGTCGCCGCGGAATCGGCGGTCAAGGGGTTTTTGACCGACTATTACTGCACCTCGGAATCCTGGTCGGTGCGCACCTCGGCCCAGCGCGTACTGGAGGCGACCAATTCATGGCTGCATTCGCAGACGCGCAGCCAGTATGCCTATGACAAGGACCGCGGTTACGTCTGTACGCTCTCCGCCATGGTCATCAAGTCGACCACGGCGCACATCTTTCACGTCGGCGATAGCCGGATCTATCGTCTCTCCGGCAACACGCTGGAGCAACTGACCAACGACCACCGTATCGTCGTCTCCTCGCAGCAGAGCTATCTCGGCCGGGCGCTCGGCGTAAATCCGCAAATCGAGATCGACTACCAGATGCTGCGGCTCGAGCCGGGCGACGTCTTTGTGCTCGCGACCGACGGCATCTACGAGCATCTGAGCGCCCGTCGCATTGCAAAGGCGGTGAACGAAGGCAGCGCCGATCTCGACGCAGCCGCGAAGGGGATTGTCGACCAGGCTTTTGACGCTGGCAGCGAGGACAACCTCACGGTCCAGATCGTCCGCGTCGATGAAGTGCCCGACGGCGTCGCAGCCGAAGTGTTCGCGCAGCCGCGCGAACTGCCGCTGCCGCCGCTGCTCGAGGCGAGGGCGGTGTTCGATGGCTACCGGATCGTCCGCGAACTGCACGGCTCCAGCCGCAGCCACATCTATCTCGCCGTCGACATCGAGACCGACGCCGTGGTCACCATCAAGATCCCGTCGATCGATCTGCGCGACGATCCCGCCTACCTGAAGCGGTTCATGATGGAGGAGTGGGTGGCGCGGCGGATCGACAGCCCGCATGTGCTGAAACCCTGCCTGCTGCAGCGCAAGCGCAATTTCCTGTACGTCGTCACCGAATACATCGACGGACAGACGCTGACGCAATGGATGATCGACAATCCAAAGCCGGGCGTCGAGACCGTGCGCGGCATCGTCGAGCAGATCGCCAAGGGCCTGCGCGCCTTCCACCGCAAGGAGATGCTGCATCAGGATATCAGGCCCGACAACATCATGATCGACGCGACGGGAACGGTGAAGATCATCGATTTCGGTTCGACCAGGATTACCGGCGTCGTCGAGGCCGCGCCGTCCGGAAACCGCGACGACATTCTGGGCACGCAGCAATACACCGCGCCAGAATACTTTCTGGGCGAGCCGCCCACCTCGCGCTCCGATCTGTTCTCGCTCGGTGTCATCACCTATCAGATGCTGACGGGAAAGCTGCCCTACGGTGCGCAGATGGCAAAGGCACGGACGCGGTCGCAGTTCAACAGGCTGGTCTACCGCCCGGCGTCACATGGCGACCGCGAACTGCCGCAATGGATCGACGGGACGCTGGAGAAGGCGGTCCACCCCAATCCCTACAAGCGCTACGACAGCCTGTCGGAATTCCTGTTCGATCTGCGCCATCCCAATTCGAACTATCTCTCTACGTCATCGACACCCCTGATCGAACGCAATCCGCTGCTGTTCTGGAAATGCACCACCATCGTGCTGGCGCTGGCCGTGATCGTGCTGCTTGCCATGCAGCACGGCGGGCATCGGTGATGCTGACGCTGGTGAGTCGCTTGTTGCCCATGCTTCGAGACGCTCGCGATGCTCGCTCCTCAGCATGAGGTTGGTATGTTTCAACAAGTTGGACCTCATCCTGAGGAGGCCGCGAAGCGGCCGTCTCGAAGGATGGGCTGCGATACCGGTGCTTGATTCCGGCTACTAATTCGACGCCGCAGCAATCGGATCCATGCCGCTCTTGACGATCTCGCCACGCGCAGCGGGCGAGGCGAGGAACCTGATCAGCGCCTTGCCGGCATCGGGCTCTTTCGAGACGCTGGCGATGCCGGCGGAAAACACCGTGATCTTCTGCAGCTCATACGGCAGCGGGCCGACGATGTCGATGCCTTCCACCGGCTTCAATTCGCTGACCTGCTGGAAGCCGATCTCGGCGTCGCCACGCGCGACGATCTCGCCGACGGGCGTTGCCGGAATTTTCCTGGCCTTGTCCTTCATCGCCTCAGTGATGCCGAGCTTGCCGAACATTTCGGTCGAGACATAGACGCCGCTGGCGCTGTCGGAATAGGCGACGGTCTTCACCGCCAGAAGGGCGCGCTTGAGCGCCTCCGCGCTGCTGATGTCCGGCTTCGGCGTGCCTGATTTCACCGCGACGCCGATCGGCGATTTGACCAGCTCGACACGGCTGTCCGATATCACCTTGCCCTCCTTGGCGAGATTGTCGAGTGCGTAGCCGACCATGATCAGGACATCAGCAGCTTCGCCGCGCTCCAGCCGGACGGGATAGCATTGGTCGTCGTGCCCATCGACGGCCCGTAGGCGGTCAGCACCTTGTGGCCGGTGGCGCGCTCGAATTCCGGAACCAGCGCCTTGTAGGCGGCCGTCAGTCCGCCGGAGATCATCACGCGGACCTCGGCGGCAGAGGCCGCGGCGGTGAACAGGAATGCGCTGAGGATGCCGAGCGCGAGTGCTCGGAGATGGATTGAAAGCCGCATGGTGGTTCCTCCCGGGACGAACTCTTGAGCGGTCGGCCTCGGGCGGATGTTACTGCGCAAATGCAACTTAGCCCAGCGCTGGCGTCATTCCGGGGCGCATCGAAGATGCGAACTATGGTGCGCAATTGCGCACCTGAGAATTCGAGATTCCCCGATGCGCAATTGCGCATCTGAGGTCTGGTCCTTCGGACCATCCCGGAATGACGGCCCATCACGAATTGACGTGCACGAAATCCCGCAGGTCCGGCGGGCGGATTGAGCCCAACGGGTCCGCGCGAAGCGCGGCCCGATGACAGGCTCCGGCGTAATCCGCCGCTCCGGCCGCGCGCCACCGATATTGTGCTGGTGGCTGCGGTGACAGTGCATCTAATCGGCCGTCATCAGTTTAGGGCGCTTACTCATCAATCGAACTCGATTGGTGCGGGCCTGGCCAATGTCCGCTATGCCCCCGGTAGCGACCAAATTCTGCATCGCAACGAAATGACGCGATGTGCCACTTACGGACTCATGCACCACAGCAAACGACGAGTGCAAATGGTGCCTTGTTCAATACGTCGTCGGCGTGCACCTACCGATCCGGGTCCGTTCGGCAACCAAGATATGTGGCCACCATAAGCGTGATGCCAGCGAGTGGGCACGCCGCTGGGGATGTGGCGCCGCTTGGCGGAATCGTCTACCCGAAACCGCTCGCCGGGCACGCGATGAGGCAAAAGTAAATGTCTCCTCGGTCAGGTCGGCAAAGGAATCAGCTGAGGTCCGAAATTGACTAACGCAGACATTATCGACCAGGGGGATCGCAATTCTGACGCTATGATCATCGCTACCCTAGATCACCGCGCTGGACGCGACACTATTGGTCCCTTGTGAGAAAATGGTGAGTCATCTCACAAATTGAGCAGTGCTGCGCCGCCCACTTAT
>CAWCXD010000010.1:0-447500 GCA_963799475.1 uncultured Alphaproteobacteria bacterium
GAGATCTTCATTTTCATCTCCGGTTACACCGCGGCGTTCGTCTATGGCCGCGCCATGCGCGACGCCGGCTTCGTGGTGGCGACCGCGCGCATCCTGCGTCGGGTCTGGCAGATCTATGTCGCACATGTGTTTCTGTTCACGATCTTCCTCGCCGAGATCTCATACGTCGCCACCAGCTTCGAGAACCCGCTCTACACCGAAGAAATGGGGATCATGGATTTCCTCAAGCAGCCGGACGTCACCATCGTCCAGGCCCTGCTGCTGCGGTTCCGACCCGTCAACATGGACGTGCTGCCGCTGTACATCGTGCTGATGCTGTTTCTGCCTGTCATCCTGTGGCTGATGAAGTGGAGGACCGATGTCACGCTGGCGCTGTCGGTTTTCCTCTACGCCATCACCTGGCACTACGATCTGTATCTGAGCGCTTATCCGAATGGCTTCTGGGCCTTCAACCCATTCGCCTGGCAGTTGCTGTTCGTGTTCGGAGCCTGGTGCGCGCAGGGCGGCGCCAAACGGATGTCGCGCATTCTTTCGTCGCGGGTCACGCTGTGGATCTCCCTGGCCTATTTGTTCGCCGCATTTTGCGTCACACTGACCTGGTATCTGCCGCAGCTGAGCTTTCTGATGCCGCGCCGGCTCGAGCAGTGGATGTATCCGATCGATAAGACCGATCTCGATGTACTGCGGTTCGCCCATTTCCTGGCGCTGGCGGCCGTGACCGTGCGCTTCCTGCCAAGGGACTGGCCGGGACTGAAGTCGCGTTGGCTGCGGCCATTGATCCTGTGCGGGCAGCACTCGCTGGAAATCTTCTGCCTCGGTGTGTTCCTGGCGTTCGCGGGACATTTCGTGCTGGCCGAGGTTCCCGGCGGCGCCGGGCTGCATGCGCTGGTTACCCTCGCCGGAATCCTCATCATGTCCGGCGCGGCATGGTTGTTTTCGTGGTACAAGCATTCTGCCGACAAGAGTGCATCGCGATCAAAAAGCACCATCGGCAATGCCGATCTGGCAGGGGGGAGCTTATGAGGTCCAAGGAGGCTGTCATGCAGGCTGTCCTGGGGCTGATAGTGCTGGCGGGTCTTTGGACCGCAGCCCCCGCACGCGCCGAAGAACCTCTGCCGCCAACTACTCCGCCTGCCCAGGCCTGCGACGTTCCAGCCTATCTGCTCACAACCGAGAGCAAGCTCCCGAAAGTCGCGGAAGCCATAAAAAGTGGCCATCCGCTGGATATTTTAGTGGTGGGGAGCCGGTCCTCGACCATCACCTCGTCGGAATCGGGCGCCTATCCGGCCCGGCTGCAGGCGATGCTGAAGGAGAAGTTGCCCTCGCTCGTGGTTAACGTGACGTTGGACCTTCATTCGAAGAACACCGCCGAGGAGGTGGCTGCCGGCTTCGGTAAGCTGGTGGAGGATAAGAAGCCGACGCTGGTGATCTGGCAGACCGGCACCGTCGACGCCATGCGCTCGATCGATCCGGATGATTTCCGCGCCGCGCTGGCCGATGGCGTCGCTGCGCTGCAAAAGGCCGGAACCGACGTAATTTTGATGAACCTGCAATATAGTCCGCGCACGGAATCGATGATTTCGGGCCCGCCGTACCTAGATAATATGCGCGTGGTGGCCCAGCAGTACGATGTTCCGCTGTTCGACCGGTTTGCCATCATGCGGCAGTGGAATGATGCAGGAGACTTCGACTTTTTCAGCGCGTCGCACGGCCCCGAACTGGCGAAGCGCGTTCACGACTGCCTTGGTCGCGCGCTGTCGACGTTTGTGATCGACGCCTCACGTGTCAACGCAGCACAGGAGAATTGAGGATCGAGCATTGATACGTTTCCACCGCCCTTTTTTCGCGATCTCATTGCTGGCGGCGGCCGCGGCACTGGTGCTGCCGGGTCCGGCCTCGCTGCGGCCCGCGCGCGCCCAAGCCGCCCAGCAGGCGACGCTATCGGACAACGCCAACACCGCCAAATCGGATGGCGTCAAGCCGCCGGCAGCTCCGACCCCGACGACCGGTGCGGGTAACCCCGCCGCGGCCGATCAGGCCAATCCGGCACAGTCCAAGAGCCTCGCCACCAAAGCGATCGAAAAGGTGCAGCGGGTTGCGAAATCGGCCGGCGACATCTTCAGCCGCGTTCCGTGCCTGCCGCCGAAGCGCAGCGCCAAATCGATGGGGTCGCTGCCGCATGTCGCGGCTAAGCTCGCGTCCGGGCAGCCCGTGGTCATCGTCGCATTCGGATCGTCTTCGACGCAGGGTTATGGCTCGTCGTCGCCTGAATTCAACTACCCCAACCGTCTGGCGGCGCAGTTGCAACGGCAGTATCCGGGCGCCGACATCACCGTCCTCAATAGCGGCCATGGCGGCGAAGACGCCCCCGAAATGATGAAGCGGCTGCAGACTTCGGTGATCGATCGGAAGCCCGATTTGGTGATCTGGCAGGTCGGCACCAACGCGGTGCTGCGCAACCTTGATCCGGCGGAAACCGCAAAGATGGTGGACGACGGCATCGCGCGCATTCAGGCGGCGGGCGCCGATCTCGTGCTGGTCGATCCGCAATATTCGCCACGGGTCATCGAACGCGGCGAAAGCGCGAGCCGAATGGTGAGCGTGCTCGGCAAGATTGCCGAACTCCGCCGTGTCGGCATTTTTCCGCGCTTCGAGGTGATGCGGGAATGGCACGAAAACCAGGCGCTGCCGATCGACAGCTTCGTGATCGCCGACGGCCTGCACATGAACGACTGGGGTTATGCCTGCTTTGCGCAATTGCTCGGCGACGACATCATCCGGTCGGTGGGCAAGATCAAGCTCGGCGTCAACGTGCCGTCGAACGTACTGACCTATCGGCCGATGTAAAATAGGCGAATAGGGAGTGGCGAATAGCGAATAGGGGGATATCTACTCGCTACTCGCTACTCGCTACTCGCTACTCGCTACTGTTCGCTACTTCCGCCTCACGCCTTCTCCAGCGCGCCCTGCAGATCCTCGATCAGATCGTCGCGGTGTTCGAGGCCGACCGAAAGTCGGATGAAGCCCTCGCTGATGCCAAGCTCGGCGCGCGCTTCCGGCGTCAACCGCTGATGCGTGGTGGTCGCGGGATGGGTGACGAGGCTCTTGGCGTCTCCGAGATTGTTCGATATCCGCGCCACTTTCATCGCGTTGAGCGCGCGGAACGCCGCCGCCTTGCCGCCTTTGACCTCGAACCCGACCAGCGTCGAGCCGGCACGCATCTGCTTCTTCACCAAAGCGGCCTGCGGATGATCGGCGCGGCCCGGATAAATCAGCCGCGAGATTTTCGGATGCTGCGCCAGCGTCTCCGCAATGGCGGCAGCGGATTCGGTCTGCGCGCGCACCCGTATCGCCAGCGTCTCCAGCCCTTTCAGCAAGGTCCAGGCGTTGAAAGGCGACATCGACGGGCCGGTCTGCCGCATGAAATTATGGATGTGTTCGGCGATGAACGCCTCCGACGACAGGATGATGCCGCCGAGGCAGCGGCCCTGGCCGTCGATGTGCTTGGTCGCGGAATACACCACGACGTCGGCGCCGAGCGACAGCGGGCTCTGCCAGATCGGCGTCGCAAACACGTTGTCGACGATCAGCCGTGCGCCGCCCTGATGCGCGATCTCGGCGATGGCGCCGATGTCGAGCACGTCGAGCGTCGGATTGGTCGGGCTCTCCAGAAAGCAGGTCTTGGTGTTCGGCCGCATCGCCTTGCGCCACTGGTCGAGGTTAAGCCCGTCGACCAGCGTGGATTGAATGCCGTAGCGCGGCAGCAGATCCTCCACGACATAGCGGCACGATCCGAACATCGCTTTCGAGGCGACCACGTGATCGCCGGCTTTCAGCGGCGCGAGAATGGCTGTCGTCACCGCAGCCATGCCGGTGGCGGTGGCGCGCGCAGCCTCCGCGCCCTCGAGCTCGATCATGCGCCGCTCGAACATCGCGATGTTGGGATTGGAAAAGCGCGAGTAGAGGAAACCAGCTTCCTCTCCCTTGAATCGCGCTTCGCACTGCTCGGCGCTATCGTAAACAAAGCCCTGCGTCAGAAACAGCGCCTCGGATGTTTCGCCGAATTGCGAGCGCAGCGTGCCGGAATGGACCAGCCGGGTTTCGGGGCGGTAGCGGGCGGTTGGTGACGTCGGCGGTTTAATCTCAGACATGTGACCTCCATCGCGACCACCGCGGAAGATGGTCACAAAAAAACCGGCCTGGAACAGGTTCCAAAAGGCCGGGATCACACATGTCCCCGGCCTGTTTAGCGACTTATTTAACGTGGCTGCAAGCCGGCCGGCTCAAATCACCACGGGATAAGTCATGCTCTTATTCCGTCGTGCCCTTTCCGTCAAGGCAACCATAAGATAACGGGTAAAAGCCCGTCATTTTGGCGGTGGATGCACGAATTACTATTTGAAGTCCCTGACAAACTTGCCTCAAGTGGGGCAGGATCTTCAAATTGGCGTGGTGGTTCAGAAATTGTCGTTCACGCTCCAACCCGATGCCAACGGCATTCTGCCCGACCGCATGATCGCGGCGATGGCGGATGCCGGCCTCATTCTGCCGGCCTATCCGTTCGTCGAAAGCCAGATCCAGCCGGCGAGTCTCGACCTGCGCCTCGGCGATATCGCCTATCGGGTGCGCGCGAGTTTCCTGCCGGGGCCGGGCGCGACCGTGGCCGAGCGCATCGATGAGTTGAAGCTGCACGAGATCGATCTCAGCGACGGCGCGGTGCTGGAGACGAACTGCGTCTACATCGTGCCGCTGCTGGAGAGCCTGGCGCTGCCGCCGGAAATCGTCGCCGCGGCCAATCCGAAAAGTTCGACCGGCCGGCTCGACGTCTTCACGCGCGTGATCGCCGACGGGACCAGGCGGTTCGACATGATCGGCGCGGGTTACCACGGCCCGCTCTATGCCGAGATCAGCCCGAAAACATTTCCGGTGCTGCTGCGCGAGGGATCGCGGCTTTCGCAGGTGCGGTTTCGCGTCGGCGATGCCACCCTCAACACCGATGAGCTCGATGCGCTGCATGATCTGGAGCGGCTGGTCGACTGCGACGACGCCGATCTCGCCAACGGGGTCGCGCTGAGCGTCGATCTGTCGGGCGAGAAAGCCAATGGCTTTGTCGGCTACCGCGCCAAGCGGCACACCGGCGTCGTCGATATCGATCGCCGCGGCGGTTACGCGGCGGGCGAGTTCTGGGAGGCGATCGCGGCGCGGCCCGATGGCAGCCTGATCCTCGATCCCGGCGAGTTCTACATTCTGGCCTCCAAAGAGGCCGTGCAGGTGCCGCCGGATTACGCCGCCGAGATGGTGCCGTTCGATCCCCTGGTCGGCGAATTCCGCGTGCATTATGCCGGCTTTTTCGATCCCGGCTTCGGCTATGCCGGCGCCGGCGGGCAGGGCTCCCGCGCGGTGCTTGAAGTGCGCTCGCGCGAGGTGCCGTTCATCCTCGAACACGGCCAGATCGTCGGCCGGCTCGTCTACGAAAAAATGCTGGCGCGGCCCGACGCGTTGTACGGCCAGCGCATCGGCTCGAACTATCAGGCGCAGGGCCTGAAGCTGAGCAAGCATTTCCGGGTTTAGACGCGCTCTCGCGGCAAGTCATATTCGATGGCATTTTCCACCGAGAATGTGCGGAGGAAAGTGGAAGGAAATTTTACCTTCCTGCTAATGACTGACCGGCACGACCTCGACGACCAGATCTACAAGACTTTCGCCGGCAGCGGCATCACCGGCAAGGAGACGCCGCGGGCCGCAACGGGAGACGACCTCGAACGCCTCTTGAAGGAAAACCATCCGTACATTTTCAGCCTGATTCACAAGTTCAACAGGGATGTCGATCCCAAACACCCCTACAGCGAGCGCGACGACATCATCGTGATTTCCGACGAGGCGCACCGCACGCAATCATGACGCCTGGCGCGCAACATGCGGCTCGCGCCGCCAAATGCCGCCTTCATTGGCTTCACTGGAACGCCTCTGTTCAAGCAGGATGAGATCACCAAGCGCATCTTTGGCGACTACGTCTCGCGCTACGACTTCAAGCGCTCGGAGTGCTATTTGTTGCCGAACTCGATGAGCCGGTCGTCAGTGGTTCGCGAAAGTTCGCGAACAGCGGTCCCAATGGCCAGCTCCACGAGCCCTTCGATCGCCTGACAAGCTGATGGCGAATTGCGGCTCACTACGGACGAGGGCGCAACCAAAACGATTGAAACCTTCGCGTGCCGTCGCGCAACTAATTGACGGGCGGTGTCGCGTATGCGGCGCTCCCGGGGCCGTGCCGGACAGCCGGCGCGGTCACAGGCCTCATCATCCGAATTGCGTAGTGTTTCGGTATAGCGGTCAATTAACCAAGGGCTCGGTGACAACCGGAGGTAGTTCAGCGCTGACGCCGGTGGACAACACAGAACGGGCGGGCATGATTGCCGTAGCCACAATGGAACGTTGCAGATATGATCTATTTCAGTCTTAGGTATGGTTCGAGCAAGTTCGACGACCGATCTTAACGTCTCGACACCCGCACATGATGTGCGGAGGGAGGGAGCGTGATGCCGGCGCACGGGCGAAACCATCAGACGGACGAACAACGGGTCGTCCTGAGCGACCACCCGCTTTGCGTCTCCACCGGCCGCCTGCGAATCTTCGTCGTGAGCAACGTCCGGCTCTATCGCGAAGGGGTGGCGATGACCCTTGCGCAGGACGAAACCCTCGACGTCGTCGGGCTCGGGGATGCGGCCGACATGCTCTCCCAGATCGCCGAACTGCGCCCGAACGTCGCGTTGCTCGATTACTCCCTGATCGATCGCCCGGGGCTGCCGCGGCGCATGCTCGAGATGCTGCCGGGCCTCAAGGTGGTGGCCATCGCGGTCTCGGAGGGCGATCGCGACGTGATCGCGTGCGCCGAGGCCGGCATCTCGGCGTTCGTGCCGCGTGACGGCTCGGCCGCCGACCTGATCGCGGCGGTCCACCAGGCATGGCGCGGCGAACTCATGTGCACGCCGCGCGTCGCCGCGCTGCTGTTCGGCCATGTCGCCACGCTGTCGGCCAAACGCGAGCCGCCCGTCCTGATCGAAGTGCTGACCCATCGCGAGCGTGAGATCATTCCGCTGCTGGAGCAGGGGTTGTCCAACAAGGAGATCGCACGCCTGCTGCGCGTCGGCGCGGCGACGGTGAAGAACCACATCCACAATATCCTGGAAAAGCTGCACGTGCGGCGGCGCGGCGAGGTCGCGGCGCGCATCCGCCACGACGGCCTGCGGGCGGCAACCGCGGTGCGAGCGCGGCCGGCCGGCGCACCTCTCTCCGCCACGGTCCAGGCCGCCGCCTCCTCATTGGACTAGACCGAACGATCCACGACAAGCGTGGTGCGGCCATGCAAGCTGCCGGCAGTCCGCCGGCGCGATGACCGATGCGAGCCGGCATCGAACGCGCGTCCTGGCCGCACCCACGAGGTGCCACAGAGGCCTCTGCATGGCGACAACCCAGACGGCCGATCGCAAACCGGCGGGCAAGACCGCGCCGGCGCAACCGGCCGCCGCGCGGCCGCGCGCGTCAGGCTCGATGTCGAGCAACAAGGTCTCGACGCTGCTCCCCGCCAAGCCGGTCGCCCCGCAGGTCAGCGGCAAGGTCGCGGCCGACGAGGTCGATCTGTCGAGCGGCAAGGTGACGCTGGCGCCCGCCGTGGTCGACACGGTCAAGGACGGGGGCGACCTCGACGTCAAGGTGCGGCTGCCCGGCCTCGCCGAGGGCGACCTCAAGCTGCGCCGGCGCGGTGAGCATTTTTCCACGCTGCGCGACCAGGGCATTCTGCTCGCCCATCCGGCGCTCGGCGCTTTCAGCGCGGTCACGCCGACCATGCTGGTGCTGCACGTCGCCGACGACACGGTCTCCGGCTGGGTCGGGGTCGGCGCACCGGGCCCGGTGCGCGGCACCTCCCGCTCGCTGTTCGAGGCGATGACCAAGGCGGGCGACGTGCTCGGCTGGGCCGGCCTGTCAGGCATCACCATTCCGGCCTTCCACAACCAGTTTGCCAACGGCAGCCTCGACGTGCGGGCGGAACGGCTCGCCTTCAAGGTCGGCGGCTTCCTGAGCGGCAGCGGCAGCGCCGCGCTTGACAACAAGGCGCTGTCGTTCGATGGCTCCGCCAAGATCGAGATCCCCGGCGGCTCGGGCGGCGAGCTGCGGATCAAGAAGGATCCGGCCGGCCTGCTGTCGGGCAAGCTCGACATGCAGGTCGCCATCGGCAAGGTCGGCGGCACCGTGACGGCGACACTGGCGAACGGCTTCGTCAGCGTCATGGGCAGCGTCGGCTACAACGGCGATCGCCTGAGCGGCAAGGTGACCCTGGTGGCCACCGACGAGGCGACGGCGCGCGACGTCACGCTCAAGAAGCCGGAAGGCGGCGAGGTGCCGATCGAGCTGCCCGGCCCCGACAAGCCGGTCAAGCCCGGCAAGCGCGCCTATTGCGGCTGGGGCCGGCTCACCTTCCGGGTCACCGACTGGCTCGCCGGTACTGCCACCGTGATCGTCAACAGCAAGGGGCAGGCGACCATCGTCGGTGAGATCGCGCCGCCGCGCGAGTTCATCCTGTTCGAGCAGAAGGAATGGATAAAGCAGATCTTCAAGCTCGAGATCCGCGCGGGCTACGGCATTCCGGTGGTCGGCCAGGTCGCGATCTTCGCCAGCATCGCGCTCGATGCGCTCGCCAAGATCGGTCCGGGCAAGCTCTACAACATTAAGCTCGACCGGCGCCTATTCGACCGATCCGCGCGTGCCGAAGCAGCTCAGCATCGAGGGCACGCTCAACATCTCGGCCTTCGCCGGCCTGCGCGCACGCGCCGAGGCAGGTCTCGTCGTCACCATCATCGGGCACGACATCAAGGCGGGCGTCGGGCTCGCCGCCATCGCGGGCGTGCGCGGCTATGTCGAGGCGGTGCCGCGCATCGGCATGCGCGAGCCGGCGCCGGGCCAGCGGCAGTACTACATCCAGGGGCACCTGGAGATCGCCGCGCAGCCCGATCCTCGGCTTCAGCGGCGAGCTGTTCGTCGAGATCGAAACGCCGTGGTGGTCGCCGCTGTCCGACAAGCGCTGGACCTGGCCGCTGTTCAGCCTCGAATACCCGTTGCCCGGCGAGTTCGGCATCGGGGCCGATGTCGACTATGTGCTGGGATCGAAGCAGTGGCCGAAGATCGAGTTCGGCGAGGTCAATTTCGACTCGTCCAAGTTCCTCACCGACGTGATGAACGACAACGCCGATTCGGGCAGCGGCGCCGAGCAGAAGAAACAGGGCGAATGGAAGGAGGGGCTGGGCGGCGGCGGGCCGGGCGGCGCGAGCAACAAGGGCGGCGCCGGCCGCAGGCCCGGCGAGCCCGGCTTCGACAGCGAGCCGGTGGGCGAACCGATCACGTTCTCCGACGGCAAGGACGCGCACCGCCTGTGGTTCGAGGAGAAGCCGGGTGAAGCGAAGCTGATGGTGGCCAGCAAAGAGCAGCCCGTGGCCGAGCGGCTCGGCGAGTTGCAAGGAAAGGGCAAGGATTTGCTGGACCGCGATCGTCCGGTCGCCGCGCGTCTGATCGGGCAGGCGCGGGCGCAGTTGCCCGTGATCCAGAACGAGGCCGGTCAGGTCGCGGCCATGAAGGAGGCCGAGCGCCGGGCGGAGGAAACCTACAAGAAACACGGTAAGGAGAAGCGCAAGAAGAAGGGCGGCAGCAAGCCGAGCCGCAAGGACAAGAACAAGAAGCTCAAGGCAGACGAGCACAAGCTGGAGGCGGTGCTGAAGGATCTGTTCACTCAGATGCGCAGTATGGAGATCCGGGCGAAAGTGAAGTCGGACGTGGCGGGCAAGAGGGTCAAGACCGAAGCCGAGGAAACGGCTTTGATCTCGTCGGTGTTCGGCCGGCACAACAAGGACGGGCTGAAGGGCATTCGATTCCAGCCGAGCGCGAAGCAGCGACGCATCCTCGACGTGCTCGTCAGCGCCAGCGCCACCGAGCCTGTCGGCGAAGTCAGTGTCTGGGCTGCCAAGGGCTTCGAAGAGCTGCAGTCGATCGGCGGACGGATGCACCTGTATGCCGGAAGGACGACGATCTACCTGTTCTACGACAGGGAAAAGTCGTTCGGGTCCGTCGCACAGAAAGCGGGCGGAGCTCCCGGGCACGCCGAATTCTGGCTCCAACGCGACAAGTTTCCCCAACTGCTCGACCGCATTCGGCGCGATCGGAAACGCAAGGTCCTCAAAACAGCCGACAAAGAGAGAATTCCCATCCACCTGGAGCTGACCCGCACCCCATGCGACGGGTGCGCGTCGTCGCACCTGGTGAGCCTGATCGAACAGGCCAAGAAGGGATATCCCGACGTTCCGTTCGAGCTGACGATCGCGTCCTCCTTCGTGTCCGAGATATCGCATCGCACGACGGTGAATGGGCTCGTCACGTTGCTCAAACGGGCCGACCTGTTGCAGCAGAAGATCGTCCTGACCTCGTCGACTCTGTGGGCGACGATCGAGCAGAGCATGACAACCGCTGGGGTCAAGCAGTTCGACTATCGCCAGAGGACATTCACGATCGACGACGTCCGGGAGTTTCGCGCTCATGCCAAGGACGTTCAGGACTTGATCGATCAGGCGGTGTCGAAATTCAACAGGGCGAAGAAACTGGAACTGACTGCGGTCGAGCGAGGCAAGGGCCCATGAGCGGCTCCGGCACCGGGACGGCGCGGGCACGGAAGGTGCCGGGCCGAGGCGGGGCGGCGCGCAGGCGCGGCGCGGTCGAGCAACGGGCTGCGCTCAGGCTTGGCAAGATCCTGTGGTCGACCCCGGGATCGCAGCGCGAGGGCCTGGAGCTGCTGTGTGCGGCCGCGCAGCAGGGCGAGGCGGAGGCATTGCACCTGCTCGGCCTCGCCTGCTTGCACGGGCAAGTCGTCGCGCGCAACGCCGCCGCGGCGCGTGAGCTGCAGCGCGCGGCCGCCAATTGCGGTTTGCCCGAGGCCCAATTCGAATTGTCGCTCCTGCTCGCGCAAGGGCTCGGCGGGCCGATCGATGTGCGCGGCGCCCGCCTCTGGGAGGCGAAGGCCGCCGCGGCCGGGCATCCGCGCGCCTGCCTCAACCGCGGCGCGCGTCTCGCGAACAGCAAGCGGCCTGACTGGGCCGCGGTGGCGCGCTGGTATGCGCGCGCGGCTGAAGGCGGGAATGTCGAGGCGGCCGCGCGGCTGCGCGAGATGGTGCGGCTGCAGCAGGCGGGCCGCCGTCGCGCGGCGCGCGTGAAGCGCGCGCCGTCCGAGCCGGCGGGGGGCGTTGCGCCGGGGAACGCTCGCGCGCGGCTTGCCCGCCACGCCGTGAAGGTCGACGTCGGACCTCGCCGCGAGCCGGAGAAGCGCGCAAAGCCACCGCGCACCGGAGGCGACCTGCGCTTCTCGGCCTTGCTGCCGGTCAGGACTGCGCCGTCGCGTTCCGACTAGCGCATGACGATTCGAAGAGAAACCATTCCACTCTGAGACTGCTGCATTTCCGGGGGTGCCGCACATTCAGGCGGCAGCGCCGCGATGACCATCCGCGCCGCGCACCCGGCAACTCCGCCCGCTCGGTCCACGCCGTCGCGCAATCGCGGTCTGCATCTCCGACCGGACCATTTCCAGGCCATTCAATCCATTTGTGTGTTCGACGGACCCGCTCACACTGTCCGAAAGGCGAGGGACCGGTGAAAAAGACCCGAATCCTCCTCGTTGGAATGCCAACGATGCTGCTGGACATCCTTACCGAGGTCATCACCTCACAACCCGACTTCGAGGTCGTTGCCACCATGACGACGGCGGAGAATGTCGGGCCTGCTGCGCGGCGCGCGCGCGCGACGGTGATCATCGCGCGCGAAACCGGCGGTGACGCCGAGTTCGGGCCGGCCGTTCTGGTCTCGGCTCAGCGTCCCGTGAAGGTGATCACGCTCGCCGAGGACGGGCAGCAGGGTTACCTGTGCGAGCTGCGGCCGCATCGCATCGCGCTTGGCGAGATGTCGGCGGATCGGCTGCTGGCGGCCATTCGCGTCGCGGCCGAGAGCGAGTAGGGGCACCGCATGGCCACCTATCGTGCCATCGCGGCGGCGGGAGCGACCCTCACCGGCCTCATTCGCGACCGTTATCCGCGCGGCGAGTTCGGCACGGCGCTGGAGGTCGCGCTCTATCAGACCCGCGATTTCACGACACCGATGCGCGAGGGGTTTTCGGTTTTCCTCTATCGCGTCTCGATCAACGGCGCGCTGCGCAACATGGTCAACCGGCGCGCGCCGGACGGCAGCCGTTTCCGTCCGTCGCTGCCGGTCGATCTCGCCTTCATGGTCACCGCCTGGGCGGAGGACACCGAACGGCAGCACCGCATGCTCGGCTGGGCCATGCGCATGCTCGAGGACATCGGCCAGCTCAGCGCAAGTCACCTCAATCACTACATCGCCGAGACCGACACCTTCGCGCCGATCGAAAGCGTCGACATCGTGTGCGATCCGCTGTCGTTGAGCGACTACTTCACGATCTGGGACCGGCTGCGCACGCTGCCGCCCTCCATCACCTACGTGCTGCGCATGGTGCTGCTCGACTCCGAGCTCGTCGTGAGCGAGGGCGCGCCGGTGCAGACGCGCCACTTCGAGCTCGGGGAGATGGTGACGTGACCGTGGCGGTGCGCGTCTTCGAGCATGTGGTGCGGCGCGCGGCGCTCGGGCTACGCCTGTGGGATATCGCACGTGCGACCCATCTGGCCGACGGGCTCGAGATCGACGTGCGTCGGCGCGCCCGCCCCGAGGCGTCGGTGCGCGCCTTCGCCAATCGCAGCGGAATCTACTGTGCGCTTGGCCTGCCCGGCCTGCGCGGCTTTGAACTTCGCGAAGCCGACGATGCCGCGGCCTGGAGCGCGACGATGCGCCACTACCGCATCGAGATCCGCGATCCGCAGGGCCGCTTCCTGCCGTTCTGGTTCGATTCCGACCTGCCGGTACGCGGCCTGCTCGGCGCAGTCGCACCGTCACTGTCGCCGCCGATCGCGCTCCCCGGGCTCGGCTCGCCGCCTCAGCTGGTGATCGAGGGCATTCCACTGATCTCGGCGCCGAGCCGTCCCGTGCCGGAGGTGCTGGCCGTGGTGCGCGCGGAGCTGCGCGAGTTGGGCAGCGAACGGCCGGCCGCGTGGTGCCTGGTCACGGCTTCGATCGGCGGCAGCGTATGCGGCTTCGGCATTTCCGACCGTCAAGGCCGCGTCGCCGTGCTGTTCGCCTATCCCGAGCCGCCGCGCCCGACGCTGACTTCGCCACCCTCCGCCACCAACGACTTTCGCTGGAGCGTCGAGCTCGCCGCCTATTACGATCCGCCGCCGGCAGACGCGCCGGTGCCGGACATCGCCGACCTCGCCGCCGTGCTGGCGCAGGCCGGCCACCCGCGCACGCTGTTTCGCTCGGTGGCGTCGCCGCCGCAGGAACTGCCGCTGCTATCGCTCGACTATCGCGTACCGTTGACCGTTCGCACCGAGGTCGGTCCAGCCGGACCGTCTTCGTATCTGTACGTCGAAACCGCCTGACTGACCCCGAGATGAGGCGAGGTGAAACGCCATGCCCGAATACCTAGCACCTGGCGTCTATGTCGAAGAAACGTCGTTTCGCGCCAAGTCGATTGAAGGCGTCAGTACGACCACGACCGGCTTCATCGGCCCGACACGCTACGGGCCGCTCGACATCGAGCCCGACATCGTCACCAGCCTGGTCGAGTTCGAACGGACCTATGGCGGCCGCGAGAAGCTCGACTTCGCGGACATTGGCCCGATCGACAATTACCTCTGGCACGCGGTGCGCGCATTCTTCGAGGAGGGCGGCAAGCGTCTCTATGTCAGCCGTACATACCGGCCGACGAGCAATTCCGATCCTCTCTCGGGCTATGCCCAGGGCTTGCTCGCGGGCAGCCCGCCAAGCCTGCAGATCAGGGCGCGCTTCCCCGGCGTGTACGGCAATGCACGCGTGACCTTCACGCTCAAGGTCGGACAGAACGTTCTGGTCGCCGAGAGCGGCGTCAATGTGCTCCGCTCCGCCGTGGATCGCGACGTCGTGCAGGTGCGGCAGGCCGGCAGCCCGCCGACCTTTGACTACTGCCTGGCGCGCTGGAACGCGCAGGACCAGACCTGGTCGCTCGAGGGCAGCGGCGCGCCGGCGATCGGCTCGCTCACGCCCGGCAGCGATCAGGTAGGCATCGTCACCGTCACGGTCACGGTGCAGCCGTTGACGCCCGGGACGCTCCCGTTCGTCACCGCCGACCTGCCGCTCGATCCGCAGCACCAGCGCGCCGGCTCGCCTGACTCCTTGTTCGCCTATTTCGCCGCCCACCCGGCCAGCCAGGCGCGCGCGCGCACCATCCCGATCGTCATCGAGGATCCGGGGACGATCGGCGGCGTCGCGGTGCTGCAGGACCTGTTCGCCGCGGACGCATCGGCCGGTGCCGCGTCGCCGCCGCTTCAGATCGACCTGGAGGATCCCGCCAGCACCGCCGAGCAGCGCAGCGTGCTGGTCGTGCTGTCGGGCGGCGACGACGGCGATCGCCCGAGGGCGAGCGAATATGAGGGCGCGGAGGACCCGGCGACCGGGCGCAAGACCGGCCTCGTGCAGTTCGAGGATATCGAGGACATCTCGATCGTCGCCGCGCCCGGCTCGACCTTCGGCTACCGCAACGGCTACCAGAGCGACGCGCAGACGATCGTCAGCCTGCTGATCGCGCATGCCCAACGCATGCGCTACCGCATCGCCGTGCTCGACAGCGGCGACGGCCAGGCGATCAGCGAGGTGCGCGCGATGCGCGCGCAGCTCGACTCCACCTACGCGCGCGCTGTACTACCCGTGGGTGCGCGTGCTCGACCCGCTGTCGCAGCGGGAGATCAACTTGCCGCCGTCCGGCTTCGTGGCCGGCATCTACGCGCGCAACGACATCAATCGCGCGGTCTACAAGGCGCCCGGCCAACGAGGTGGTCAACCTCGCGATCGGCTTCGAGCAGCTTCTCAACAAGTCGCAGCAGGACGTGCTCAATCCCGAGGGCATCAACTGCTTCCGCTTCTTCGAGGGGCGCGGCATGCGGCTGTGGGGCGCCCGCACGATCAGCTCCGATCCGGAATGGAAGTACGTCAACCTGCGGCGCTACTTCGCCTATCTCGAGCGCTCGATCGACAAGGGCACGCAATGGGCGGTGTTCGAGCCGAACGGCGAGCAGCTGTGGGCCAACGTGCGCCGCACCATCGAGGATTTCCTGCTCAACGAATGGCAGAACGGCGCGCTGCTCGGCGACAAGCCCGAGAAGGCCTACTTCGTCAAGTGCGACCGCTCGACCATGTCGCAGAACGACCTCGATAACGGCCGGCTGATCTGCCTGATCGGCGTCGCGCCGCTGCGTCCCGCCGAATTCGTCATCTTCCGCATCGGCCAGTGGACGGCCGATCGCAAAGTCTGAGGAGGAGCGCACCATGGCCATGCTGACGCGAGCGCCCGTACGTGCAGTTCAACTTCCTGGTCGACCTCGGCGACGGCGTCACCGAGGGTCCGGCGGCCGGCTTCCAGGAGGTCAGCAACATCGGCATGGAAGTCACCGTGTCCGAATATCGCACCGGCAACTCCAAGGAAAACAGCGTGATGAAGATCACCGGGATGAACAAGTCGACCGACGTCACGATGAAGCGCGGCGTGATCGGCTCGCTCAATCTCTACGAGTGGCTCGCATCAGATCCGCAACGGCGACCAGGACGCGATGCGCACCGTCACGATCCAGCTGCAGAACGAGGATCACACCGCCGTGGTGCAGACCTGGAAGCTGCTGCGCGCGCGCATCATCAAGCACACCAGCGGTCCGTTCAACGCCAAGGGCACCGACGTGGCCATGGAGGAACTGGTGCTGGCCTACGAGCGGCTCGAGATGGAGTAGCATCGAGATGCTGCGCACTGCGCCGCCTGCCGGGCATTCGGATCGACGTCGCGCCGCCGCCGCTGGCCGAGGTGCTGCCGCGCATGGACGTCGCGGTGTTCGTCGGCTTCGCGGCGACGCGGCCCGGTGCACCGGCCGGTCGTCATCGAAAGTGTCGCGCAGTGCGCGGCGGTGTTCGGTCCGGACGCGCCGCTGGCATGGGACGGCGAACGCGGCGAGCGCGGCTGCGCTCATCTCGGCGCCGGCCGTGCGGGCTTTCTTCTCCAATGGCGGGCGGCGCTGCTGGGTGATCCGCGTGGCGCGCACGCTCGCGCTCGAGGCGCTGTGGCGCGGCGTGCGCGAGAAGGACGTCGCTGCCGCCGACGTCGCGAGCGCCAACCGTTTTGCACTGCCGGGCGTGCTGTGCGCGCGCAACGGCGCCATCCTCCTTCCCGCCGAGGCGCAGGCGCGCAGCGTTGGATCGTGGTCGGACGGACTGCGCGTCGCGACCGCGCTCTCCGCCACGGGGTTCGCGCTCGAGGCGTACGGAGCGCTGCCATCCGACGTCGAGCCGCGCGTCGGCTTCCGCACGCGCGCGGCGCTGCAGCCGGGCGACCTGATCGAACTCGACGATCTCGCGCCCGCCTCGGCCGGCCCGGTGCGCGCTTTCGCGAGCATCGATCGGGTGAGCATCGCGGCGAGCGGCGGTACCGCCGTGCGCGCGGTCGAGGCGACCATCCTCGCCGCCTTCACCACGCTCGGCGGGGTCTCCTTTGCGGGCGTCGGCACGGCCGAGATCCTTGGCGTGACGGCTGCGCCGCTGGCCGCGACCCTGCAGGCCGATCCGGCCGCGACGGCGGGCGCGCGCCTGCACTTCACCGTGGCGGTGCCGGCGGGTGTCGCCGAGGGTCAGTGGGTGCGCTGGCACGACGGCGGGCCGCCCCTGTGGCTGCGGATCGACGCGATGAGCGCACGTGCCACCACGTCCGGTCCGGGATTGACCGACGTGGCGCTCGAAGGGCCGGCATGGCGCGAGACGACGCTGCCGCCATTGCCGCCGGCGCCGCCGCGCCGCGCCCTGCTTCTCGCGCTCGACCTGCGCGCCGCAAGCGGCCGGGACGATGCGGCGCGGCTCGGCGGCATCGGCCTGACGCCGCTACATCGCGCCGGCTGGTGGCAGCAGACCGGCGACGATCGCTATTATGCGATGCAGCCGGATCGGCCTGGTTTCGCCGGCATCGACACCGAGCGCGGCGCACGCGACTTCCCGCTCGCCGCGCTCGACGAGGAAGTCGACAGGCCGCCGCGCGCCTTCATCCCGCTCGGCGTGAACGCGCTCCACGGCGCGGCGCCCGGGCCGCTGCCGCAGCCGGGTACGGCGCTCGAACGCGACGGGTTGTCTCGCTTCGATGCCGAGTTGTTCCTCGATCCCGAGCTTGCGCAGCTCCGCATCGATACGCTGATGGCCGAGGCCGACGCCATCCGGTTCGTGCGCGCGGCTCCGCGCGCGCTGTTCGGCCTGCACGCGGCGTTCTCGGTAGGGGCTGGCGGCCTTTACAACGAAGCGAGCCTGATTGCCGTCCCAGACGCGCTGCATGTCGGTTGGATGCGGCGCGTCGACCCGCTTCCCCTGCCGCCGGCATCCGCGCCGACCGAGCCGCCGGCGTCCTGGTTTACCCATCGGGGTCCTTGCGCCGCGGTACCGGCGGAGGCCGGGAGCGAGCCCGACTTCGCGCAATTTCTCGATTGCGGCACCCGCCTGCTGGCGGCGCCAGCGCTGAGCGGTCCGCTATCGGTGCGGCTCGGTGCCTTCCGGCTCACCTGGACGGCGTCCGAGCCGGGGGGCGAGTATCTGCTGGAGGAAGCCGAGCGCGAGAACTTCGCCGACGCGCGCGAGATCTATCGCGGGAGTGCGCTCCACGCGGACGTCCAGGCCGGGCGCGAGGGCGTCCTGTACTACCGCGTGAGCGCACGGGTGGGCGACGAGCGCAATGCCGCCTCCAATGCCATCGTGGTGACCGTGCGCGACGAAGCCTGGTCGCTCGCGACGTCGGCCGACTTTGCGGCGAGCGGCGAGGACGAACTGGTCCGCGTGCATCGTGCCGTGCTGCGCCTCGCTGCGGCAAGCGGACAGTTGCTCGCGGTACTCGCCATGCCGCGCCACTACCGCGCACCCGACGTGCTGCGCTACGCGGCCCGCCTGCGCGCCGCGCGCGGCACGGCCGAGCCCGACGCGTTCGACTTCAACGAGGGCGGGGCGCTGTCCTACGGCGCGCTCTACCACCCGTGGCAGGTGTCCGGAACGCTGCAGGCGCCGCGTGCGGTCGACACCACAGTGCCGCCTGGCACCGCGCCGTCGCGGCGGCCGCGCGCGGCGGTCAACCGGCAGCGCGTTCTCCCGCCGGACGGCAGCATGGCCGGCGTGCTCGCCGCGCGTGCGTCCCGCCGCGGCGCCTGGATCGCGCCCGCCAACGAGCCGCTCAAGGACGTGGTCGCGCTGACACCGCTGATCGAGGACGAGACCTGGCCGGCGCTCCAGGAAGCACAGGTCAATCTGATCCTCGACCATGCGCGCGGCTTCCTGACGCTCGGCGCCGACACGTTGGCGGCAGAGCTCGATCGGCGGCCGATCAACGTGCGGCGCCTCCTCATCCTGCTGCGGCGCTTGGCGCTGCGCCGCAGCACCAGCTACGTGTTCGAGCCCTATGGCGAGATGCTGCGGCGCTCGGTCGAGCGCGGCTTCACCTTGCTGCTGACCGACATGTTCGAGCGTGGCGCGTTCGCGGGTGCGACCGCCGACAAGTCGTTCAAGGTGGTGACCGAAGGCGCGATCAACACCGACCAGGACCGCGATGCCGGCCGCTTCCTGGTGGAGCTGCGCGTCGCGCCGTCGTGGCCGCTACAGTTCCTCACCGTACGCCTGGCGCAGAGCGGCGATCGCCTCACCGTGACGGAGGAGCTGTGACATGGCTCCCCCGCTCCCGCCATATCCGTTCACTGCCTTCAACTTCTCGGTCGAGATCAATCGCGGCCAGGACGGCGCCCCGCTGGCGAACGCCGCGTTTGCCGAATGCGACGGGCTCGAGATGACGATGGACGTCAAGACCATCCGCGAGGGCGGAGCCAACGACCGGCAGATCCGGCTGAGCGGTCCGGTCAATCACGGTCAGCTGACGCTCAAGCGCGGCATGACGGTGAACTTCGACCTGTGGACCTGGTTCAGCGACAGCGTGCGCAATCCGCGCCTGCGCGCCGACGCCGAGGTCGTGCTGCTGTCTGCCGACGGGGCCACCGCGCGCGCGCGCTTTCAGCTCGCCCGCTGCATGCCGATCAAGGTCAAGGCGCCGGCCCTCAACGCCAAGGACGGCCAGGTTGCGATAGAGGAGCTGCAGATCGCCTACGAGACGATGACGTTCAAGGCGGGAAAATCCTGACACGGGAACGACGATGGGCGAATTGGCAAAAGCGATGCTGATCGAGCTGAACCAGACCTTCACAGACAAGAAGGCGGGCGGCCGGGAGGTCGAGGTCCAGTTCAATCCCGACTCGCTCAAGGTCACTTACGCGAACCAGTTGGAGCAGGCCAAGGGCGGTGACCAGTCGAGCGGCAATCCCGGCCGCCAGTTCGTCGGCTCAGGCACCACCAAGCTCGCGCTGCAGCTGTGGTTCGACGTCACGGCGATGCAGAAGGACCCGGTCGACGACGTCCGGCGCCTCACCGAGAAGGTGATCTACTTCATGACGGCGCAGACATCGGAGGTCGATCGCAAGAAGAAGGCGCCGCCCGGCGTGCGCTTCTCGTGGGGCTCGTTCCAGTTCGACGGGATCGTCGAGGGACTCGAGCAGACCCTCGATTTCTTCTCGCCCGACGGCAAACCGCTGCGCGCCAACATCTCGATGACCTTCTCGCAACAGAAGATTCTCACCACCAAGTTCGGCGACGACGGCCGGGTGCCGGCCGAGCCGGGCCGCAAGCCGCTCAAAAGTGCCAACAGCGGCGACTCCGTGCAGAAGATGGCAGCCAAGAACGGCAAGGGCGATTGGCAGTCGATCGCGGCGGCTAACGGCGTCGAGGATCCGCTGCGCCTGCCGCCGGGACAACTGCTCGACCTCGATGTCGGCGTTTCCGGCGGCATCGGTATCAGCGGCGGCGTGGGCATCTCCGCCGGCGCGACTGCGGGCATCGCCGGCGCGAGTGCGGGCATCGCGGTGTCGGCGAGTGCGCCGCGCCTCAATGCTTCGCTCGGCGGCAGCGTGAGCGGCGCATTCGGAACGAACTGAGGGAGACCGGCAATGGCGGTCGTGATCAACGATTTCGAGGCGGTGGCGGAAGCGCCGCCGACCCAGCCGACCGGGCAGGAGGCCAGGCGGGAGCAGGGCGGGGGTACGTCGGCGCGACCCGAGCCGCGCGACATCGCGCCGGTGCTGCACGTCCTGGCACAGCAGGCTCTGCGCTGCTGGGCGCACTAGGGAGAGGAGCTCACCGCATGTCCGACAGCCTGCCAGTCCAGGATGCACGGCCGTCGATCGAGATCGAAGGCAGGCCCGATGCCACGCTGACGGCATCGATGCTCGGCCTCGACATCGTCAACTCGACTGACGGTCTGGCGCGTTGCGAGCTGCTGTTCGGCAACTGGGGCGGGCCCGACAAGGGCGGCTTCCAGCATTTCGACCGCAGCAGGCTCGAATTCGGCAAGGCGTTCAAGGTGAAGCTGGCCAATGACACGCTGTTCGACGGGCGGGTGAGCGCGATCCATGCCAGCTTTCCCGAAGGCGGTCCGCCCCAGGTCGGCATCTGCCTCGAGGACCGCCTGCAGGATCTGCGGATGACGCGGCGCACCCGCTGCTTCGCCGACGTGTCGCTTGCCGACGTGGTCAGGCAGGTTGCCGGCGATCACGGGCTGCAGACGCAGATCGATCTCGCGGGTGAGCGGCACAAGGTCCTCGCCCAGGTGAACCAGAGCGACCTCGCGTTCCTGCGCGATTTCGCGCGGCGCGAGGATGCGCAGATCTGGGTCGACGGCATCAAACTCAAGGCGGCGAGCCGCACGCGGCGCGACAGCGGAAGCGTCGAGCTGCCGTGGGCCGGCAAGCTGCGCGAGTTCACCGTGTCTGCCGATCTGGCGCACCAGCGCACCAGCCTGATCGCGAGCGGCTGGGACGTCGGCGGCAAACAGGTGGCCAAGCACGAGGCCGACGAGGCGGCGGTGCGTCCGGAAGTCACCGCCGGTGACAGCGGTGTCGCGACGCTGCAGCGCGCCTTCGGCAAGCGTATCGACACGCTTGCGCATGGACTCGCGTTCGACGGCAGCGACGCGCGCGCCCTGGCGGAGGCGAGCCTGCGCCATCTTGCCCGGCGCTTCGTGGTCGGCAGCGGCGTGGCCGAGACGTCGGCCAAACTGGTGGTGGGCGTCAAGCTGAAGCTTTCCGGTCTCGGACCGCTGTTCGACGGCGATTACACGTGCATCTGGCTGCACCATCGCTTCGACCTCGGGAACGGACTGCGCACTGAATTCCGTTGCGATCGTCCATGGCTCGGGAGGGCGGCATGAACATACTGATCGATCTCGCCGCTCACGAGCAGCAGCTGAACGAGCGCCTGCCCACCGGCTGGGGCGGCCGCTGGTACGGCGTGTTTCCCGCCGAGGTGATCGACATCAAGGACCCGGAGAACCAGGGACGCGTGAAGGTCACGCTGCCATGGGCGCCGGACGCAAGTGGCGGCCGCTACGAGGCATGGGCGCGGCTCGCGACGCTGTTCGGCGGCAACAATCGTGGCAGCTGGTTCGTGCCCGACGTCGGCGACGAGGTGCTGGTCGCGTTCGAGCACGGCGACGCGCGGCGCGCCTATGTGCTCGGCGGCCTGTGGAACGGCCGCGACAAGGCGCCGGAATCCATGGACGGCGCCGGCAGCAACAACAAAAAGGTGCTGCGCTCGCGCAACGGCGTGAAGATCACGCTCGACGACCAGGACGGACGCGAGAACCTCGTGCTGGAGACGCCGGGCGGCCAGCGCGTCACCCTCAAGGACGGGCCGGGCGCGGTCGAGATCGTCGACAGCTACGGGCAACTCGATCAAGCTCGAGCCGGCCGGCATCACCGTCACGGCAGTCGCCAAGGTCACCGTCAACGCCAGCCAGATCGCGGTCTCGGCCGGTCTTGTCACGGTCAACGCCGGGATGTCGCGCTTTTCCGGCGTGTTGCAGGCCGACACCGTCATCAGCAACTCCGTCATCTCGGCGTCCTACACGCCGGGCGCCGGCAACATCTGGTGAAGTGATGAGCGCACACCCGATCCAATGGCACACGCCGGCTCCGTTGTGGGGGCGCTTCGGGTCGACGACGGCGCAAGCCGCGACCGCGCCGGACCAGATGCGCCCCGCCATCCTGCGCTTCGCTGGCGACGATTTCATGGATCAGCTGCTCGGTTTGCTGACGCGCGATCCGGCGCGCATCGACGATCTCCTGGCGCGGCCGGAGACCTGGCGCACGCGGCCGGGCGCTGGCGCCGATCTGGTCGAGCGCGTTGCGCTGCCGCAGCGCGCCAAAGATGCCGCGCTGAAGCGCGCGCTCGCCCGGCCGAAGGCCACGGTGCCGCTGGTGCCGCGGACGTCGAGCGCGGTCGAGAAGGCGCAACAAGTCACGCTGCCGCTGAAGCTCTACCAGCCGGCGCATCAACGTTATTACCTGGTCGCCGCCAACCTCGTATGCGGCCTCGTTGGTTTCCCCGACCGCGCGGTGACCCAGCCGGCAGTGGAGCAGGTCGGCTTCGTGCTGCGGCGCATGCTGCCGCCGACTCTCGCGGCGGTCGATGACGGCGGGCTACGCGAGTTCGCCTTCGTGAAGGACGACGCCGGCGCGCGCTGGCGCCGGCTCGCCGGCGACGACGGATCGCGGCTCGCACCGGGCGAGGAAATCCTGCCGCTATTCCCGCTCAACTTCCGCGACGAGGCGAACCATGCGCGAACGCTGTGGAGCGGGCTGATCCCCGTCGGCCGGCGCGAGGAATATCTCGGTTCGACCATCGACCGCACGACGGCTTCGCTCGTATCCGCACAGCTTCAGTCGCTGCAACCGGCCGTGGCGCCGGCGCCGATCAATGCCAAGACGGCGCGCCGCATGCAGTTCAATTTCGAAGTGGCCGAACCGTGGAAGAATCTGATCCGGTCCAGTCACATCGCCGCCGCCTCGCTCGGCGAGCCCAAGGCTCAGGGACTCTCGGACAGCGAGCCGGCCAGCGCGCGGACGGCGCGGGCGCGCGCCCTCAACATGCAGTGGCAGATGCAGTCGTGGCTGATCCTGCTCGATTTCGCCGACTATCTCGCCGCGCATCTGCCCGACGTGTGGGCGGCCATCGATTCCGGCGTCGGCGCCGCGAGCCTAACGGGTGCACGCAAGGACCTCTATGACTGCCTCGCTACTGCCACGATGACGCCGGCGCTGGTCGCCGCCATCCCCGGACAAGCCGGCCTCGGCGTCGCTGCGCGCCGCGCTGCAGGCGATCGGCCCGGCGCGCGCCGGCCTGGAGCGGACCGAGCTGCTCTATGACGCAGGCAATCAGAGCGACGCCGACTGGCCGGCTTTCCATTTCCTGCTGGCGGGACTCGACTCCTTCGTTGCAGCCCGCCGGTCCGTTCAGCGCGCTCGACACGCTGGGCGCGCCGGGTGTTGACGACGCCGAGCCCGACCCGCATCCCAATACGACACTCACGTCCGCCCAGATCGCGGCCGAGAAGCTCGACCGCCTCACCGCTCTGGTGGTGCGCGCGCTCGAGCCGACGCGGGAGACCGATGCGCCGCCGGTGCCGTTCGCGCTCCAGCTGCGCAAGGCAATCGCCGCGACGGTCGGCGATCCCGGCTGGTTCGTGATCCGCTGCGTCTCATCTCAACCGCGAGTGCGGACCGCTGCATCCGCCCGCACTCTCGGCACCCACGCAACGCTTCCAGCTCGCCAACTTCTTCGATTCCGACGCGCCGGCCCGGCCGATCCGCATCACGCTGCCGACCGACACGACGCCGGCCGGACTGCGCAAGCACAACAAGAACACGGCCTTCGTCATTTCCGACCTGCTGTGTGGCCAGATCCAGCGCGCCAAGCGGGCTCGGGCTCGGCGATCTCGTGCGCTCGGTGCTGCCGTGGCCGCTGCACAAGGATCTCGACATCGGCGGCGGCGGCGCCTGCCGCGACAACGGCGGCGTCAACATCGGCATGATCTGCTCGCTGTCGATCCCGATCATCACGATCTGCGCGCTGATCCTGCTGATGATCATCGTGACGCTGCTCGATTTCATCTTCCGCTGGCTGCCGTACTTCGTGCTCTGCTTCCCGGTTCCTGGATTGAAGGGGAAGAAATGAGCGATCTGGGCAGCGTGCTCGGCCGCAGCCTCTCGTTCCCGCTGCGCGTCGGGAGCGATGGGCGCCTCGTCTGGTCGAAGGGCGAGGACAACATCCGCGAGTCGATCGCCGTCATCCTGAAGACGGAGCGGGACGAGCGCATCGCGCTGCCCGATTTCGGCGCGGGACTTGGCCGCTTCCTGTTCGAGCCGAACAACGCGGCGACGCACGCGCAGATCGAGTACGCGATCACGACGGCGCTCGCGCGCTGGGAGCTGCGCATCGAAGTCGAGAGCGTCGAGGTCGTGGCGGACGAATCGTTGCTGTCTGCGGCTCTTGCCACCATCACGTATCGCCTGGTGGCGACCGGAACGCGCGAGCGCACCAGCGTTTCCGTGCCGCTCGGCGCGACATCGAGGTGAACCATGCCGCTCGCACCGCCCGTCATCGACGACCGTCGCTACCAGCAACTGGTGGACGAGACGCTGGCGCGCGTGCCGGTGCATACGCCCGAATGGACCAATTTCAATCACAGCGATCCGGGCGTCACGCTGGTCCAGCTGTTCGCCTTCCTGACCGAGAACCTGCTCTACCGCGCCAACCAGATCCCGGAGCGCAACCGCGTCAAGTTCCTGCAGCTGCTCGGGGTGCCGCTCGCACCGGCGAGCGAGGCGCGCGGCCTCGTCGCCATCAACAACGAGCGCGGCCCAGTCCGCACCCAGACGCTCGCCGTCCGATCTCGAGCTGCGCGCCGGCGCGGTTGCCGTTCCGCACCGAGCTCGGACTCGACGTGCTGCCGGTCGAGACGCGCGTCTACTTCAAGCGCCGTCTCGCCGCGCCGCCGCCGACCCTGGTCGACTACTACCGGCTGCTCTACGCCTCCTATCAGACCGAGATGCCGGTCGACCCGCAGCTCTACGAAACCGTCGCGTTCGATCGCGCGGTGGTCGATCGGGTCGATCTCGCGACCGACACGGTCGACCGCTCGCTGTGGATCGCCGCTGCTCGGCCGCAAAGGGGATCAAGGACCGGATCCGAACGACCCGTGGAAGCCGGTGCGCGACGAACTCGGCGGCCACACGCTCACGCTCGGTCTCGTCCCTGCGCTCGATGCCGTGCAGGCGCGCCTCGCCGCCGCCGGCCGGTCGGTGCCGGGCGATTTGCTCGCGTTCGAACTGCCGCAGCTCACCACCGGCGGCGCCATCGTGCGCGACGCGTCGGGGCGCCCGCAGCCGCGCTATCGCCAGCTCGATCCGCGCACCGACGTCGACCTGCTGACGACGCCGGGCGTGGTGCAGCTCACCCTGCCGGCGGCCGACGATATCCGCATGTGGAACGACCTCGAGCCGCTCGAAGCCGGCGTCGGCGATCTGCCGCCTTCGCTCGACGACTCGAGCCTCGCCGAGCGACTGATCACGTGGCTGCGCGTGCGCGCCACCGGGGCGGCGCGCGCCCGCGTGCTGTGGGTCGGCGTCAACACCGTGCCGGTGCGCCAGCGCGAGCGCATCGTGGCCGAGCCGCTTGCCGACGGCGACGGCGCGCCCGATCAGGTGCGGCGCCTTGCGCGGGCGCCGGTGCTGGCCGGCTCGATCGAGGTGGTCACCGAGGCCGGAACCGAGATGCGGCGCTGGAGCGAGATCGACGACCTTATGGCGGCCGGTCCGGAAGTGCCGATCCGCGACGACCGCCTCGCGCCTGGCGTGCCGCCGCCGCTGTCGGCGCCGACTGACGTCTTCGCGGCCGATCACGAGGCCGGCCTGCTCACTTTCGGCGACGGCTTGCGCGGCCGGCGCCTGCCGCTCGGCGCGCGCGTGTTCGCGAGCTACGCGTTCTGCCAAGGCGCCGCCGGCAACGTCGCGCCGCAGGCGATCAACAGCGCGCCGCTGCTGCCATCGGGTTTCACGGTCACCAACCCGGTGCGGACCTGGGGCGGCGCCGACGCCGAGATCGGTCGCCGACGGCGAGAAGCAGATCAGGCGCTTCCTGCAGCATCGTGATCGCTTGGTGAGCGCCGAGGATTTCGAGTCGATCGCCTGGCGGGCGCCGGGCGTCGATGTCGGACGCATCGACGTACTCGCCGCCTTCCATCCGGACCTCGTCCCCAACGAGCCGGGAGCCGCGCCCGGCGTCGTCACCATCATGGCGATCCCACGCTTCGACCCAGAGCAGCCCGATGCGCCGCGCGCCGATCGCCTGTTCCTCAACACGCTGTGCCGCTACCTCGATCCACGCCGCCTCGTCACCACCGAGCTGATCGTGCGCGGCCCGATCTACAAGCCGCTGTGGATCTCGGTCGGCATCGACGTCGCCGCGGGATTCGCCGTGGCCGAGGTGGTCGAGGCGGTCAAGCAGCGGCTGCGCCAGTTCCTGGCGCCGCTCGCGCCGGCCGTGCAGGACGGCGCCGGCTTTGCGGCGCAGAGCGGCCTGCTGTTCGGTCCGCCGTCGGCTGCGGCGGCGCGCGGCTGGCCGCTGCGCAGGCCGGTCGCCGCCCGCGTGCTGCTGGCGGAAAGCGCTCGTGTCTCCGGCGTGACCTCGGTGATCGACGTGCTGCTGGCGGAAGGAACGTCCGCCGCCGCCGCCGTGATCGACATGACCGGCCTCGAACTGCCGCGCGTCCTCGGCATCGCAGTCATGGCGGGCGAGCCGCTGTCGATCGCCGCCCTGCGCGGCGACGCCGGCGCCGGATTGCCGGCATCACCGCCACTGCTGCCGGTGCCGATCATTCCGGAGAAGTGCTGATGAACGTGAACGGCAGCCGCTTTCAACTGCTGCTCGGCGCGGCCGATTGGGGACGCTGCCGCGTGCTGGCCGATGATGTGCCGGGCGAGCAGCTGAGCGTGCTGTGGGCGCGGGGCGGCGCGCAGGCCATGGTCAGTCCTGCCGGCCATGACGCGCCGCCATTGACCTGGGATGCCCAGCGCGATGAACTGCGACTACAGGGCCTGCCGATCGTGCTCCCCGACACCGCCGGGCGGGATGCCGCTGACGCCGGACGCGCGGCGCGCCGCCGCCGCCGATCGCTACGGCAATGTTTATTGGATCGATGGTGACCGGCGCCGACTGCGGGTGTGGTCGGTCGGCAGCGACCGCGAAAGCGCCTTCTGGCCCGACGGCGCGCCGCAGGGCGCGAACCACCCGGCCACGCGCGACGGCGACTTTGCGGCGGTGACGTCGAGCCCTGTGGTCGATCACCTGTTCGGTGCGCTGGCGGTCACGGAAGACCATTATCTCGTTGCGGCTTTCGCCGGTCCGGACAAAGGCATCCTGGCTTTCGACCTGATGGCCGGGGGCCTGCCGGTCGAGACGCTGTGGCCGGCCGCCGTGCCGTTCGCGCCGTTCGACATGGCGCGCCGCTGCGGCGGCGGCGTATGGGTGCTCGATCGCGAGCACGCGCGGCTATGGGAGCTCGACCGCAGGCTCGCGGTGGTCGGTTGCGCGCAAGGCGAGACGCCGCTGTCGCCGGCGGAGGTCGATGTGTTCCAGCCGGTCGCCGGCCCGGCCCGCACGCAGGCCGCGACCGCGTTCCCGGCCGGCATCGATCTGCGGGCGGCGGCCGATCCGGCGATCGATGCAATCGCCGTCGAGCCGCTCGCGCACGGCGTGCTCATTCTCGACCGCGATGGCGCGGCCGGACGCTCGCGCGTGTTCCGCCTGCTGCGCCACGGCGACAGCATCGATGTCGCGGCGCCGGTCTGGCTCGACCGGCTGGCGCACGACTTCGTGCTGGCACGCCCGACAGTCCGCGCCCCCGGACTTCCAGCCACCCAGCTCCTCGTCGCGCCGGCTTCGGGCAACCAGGCACTCGCCTTCGCGCTCGGCCCAGACACGGAGCCGTTCCGCCTGGACGGGGCCATCGAGCTCTTTCCGCTGCGCCGCTTCGGCGGACGGGCGCTGCCGGAGATCCGCGGCGTCGCCTGCTACGACAGCGGGCTTGCCGGCCTGCGCTGGGTGCCGATCGTGCAGCAGCCGCGCTCGCGCTACCGCGACAGCGGCGAGCTGGTCACGCCGGTGCTCGACGGCGGCGAGCTGCAATGCGTGTGGGATCGCCTGATGCTCGACGCCTGCATCCCGGCGGATTCCCGCGTCGAGGTGTGGTGCCGGGCGTCCGACGAGCGTGCCCCGCGCGCCGACGCGTTTCCGGACGAGGAAGACGAGGTGATCGGCGGTTGGCGCGCGCAGCCGCAACCTTACCTGCGCGGCGACGGGGCCGAGCTGCCGTGGATGCGTGCCGAGGCGGTGCGGCCGCCGCGGCGCGACAGCGGGACCGGCACCTGGGAATTGCTGCTACAAGGGGCGCGCGGGCGCTATCTGCAAGTGCGGCTGCGCCTGTCGGGCAACGGCAGGCTGACGCCGTCGCTGCGTGGGATGCGGCTGTGGTTCCCGCGCTTCTCCTATCCGCAGCGCTTCCTGCCCGGCGTCTATCGCGAGGACCGGGCATCGGCCGACTTCCTCGACCGCTTCCTGGCGAACCTCGAGGGCGTCAACACGACGCTGGAAGGCCGCATCGCGCAGGCGCAGGCTCTGATCGATCCGCGCTCGGCCCCGGCCGGAGAGTCTGGCATGGCTCGCCGAGTGGTTCGATCTCGCGCTCGATCCGAACTGGGACGCGCGGCGGCAGCGCCTGTTCGTGCGGCACGCCATGAGGTTCTTTCGCTGGCGCGGCACCGTGCACGGCCTGCGCGTGGCGCTCGCGCTTGCATTCGATCCTTGCATCGACGAACACACATTCGACGATCCCGATCCGGATTGCGTCTGCGCGCAATCCCTCCGCATCGTCGAAGCCCATCTGACGCGGCGCATCGGCGCGTTGGCGGCGGGCGATCCCGGCGCCTCCGACGGCGGCGGACCGCGCGCCGTCGCGCTCAAGGTGCTGTGGTCGCCGCAGGAAGGCAATGCCGGGCTGGTCGAGCGCCTTGCGCGGTGGCTGGGGCGCTCGGCGACGCCGGCCGAGGAGGTCGCCCCCTGCGCCCTGACGCCGCCGTTCGATCCGGCAGCACCGGCGGAAGAAAATGCGCGGCGCCAGGCGGGTTGGTCGGCTTTCGCGCAGGCCAATCTCGGCTTCGTGCCGCGCGCCGGCGCCGATGAGCGCGCGCGCTGGCAGCGCTTCCTCCGGACGCGCTACGGCGAGGTCGGCGCGCTCAATGCAGTTCACGGCACGCAGCACGCCGGCTTCTCGGCGATCGATCAGCCGGCGGACTGGCCGGACGCCGCGGCCGCGAAGGACGACTGGCGCGACTATTGCGCGCTTTCGAGCGACATGCGCGGGCGCTGGCAGGATTTTCTCGCGCGCCGCTACCGGCGCATCGAGCGTTTGAACGCAACCTTCCACACCGCCTGGCCTTCGCTCGATCTCGTGGCAATACCCGACCATCTGCCCGCGACCGCAATCGCGCAGGTCGACTGGCTGCAGTTCGAACGGCAGCTGCTGGCGATGGCGCGTACCGCGCATCGCTTCTCCGTTCTGCTGCCGGTCACGAGCGTGACCGAGGACCCGTTCGCCATGGAGCAGCGGCTACGGCTCGCCCGCCGCATCGTCGATCTGGAAAAGCCGGCCCACACCGTGTTCGACGTCCGCTTCTACTGGGCGCTCAATCGCATCGGCGAAGCGCGTCTCGGGATCGACACGCTGCTCGACGTCGGCAGCCGCGCGCCGCAGCTCGTGCCCGATGCGGTGCTCGGCCGCGCCTATGTGGGCGAAAGCTTCGTCGGTGGTGCTCCACCGCCCAACGACGGCGATCGCCGTCTTCTCATGTGTTGAGGTCGATCATGGTCCGCCATTCGCATGCAAGGGGAGCGCATCATGGGCTGCTGTAACGGGCCTTCGGCGACGCTGGCGGCGTCGGTGCAAAATCCCGCCCTGCATGTCAACTACGCCAAGGGCATGGTGCTCGGCGTCGACGACTTCATGCAGGAATTCGCTTATCTCGCCGGTCGCGACAACTGGATGGTGGCCGAGCTTGTCGGCTACGGCACCACCAGCGGGCTCGCGGTGACGGTCGAGGACACCGCCGATGGGCCGCGCGTGCGCGTCACGCGCGGTGCCGCCGCCGCACCGAGCGGCAAGCTCATCTGCGTGCCGGCCGACCAATGCGGCGTGCTCAACAAGTGGTTGGCCAAGAAGGACAACGCCAGCAAGATAGATCATCTGCTGCTCGGCTCGCCGCCGCAGTCGCCGCCCAACACCCCCGTGAACATCTCGCTGTGGCTCACGCTGTGCTACGCCGACTGCAAGACCGCGCTGGTGCCGATCCCGGGCGAGCCGTGCCGCTCCGACGACGATCTGATGGCGCCGTCGCGCGTCGCCGACGACTACAAGCTCGAGCTGCGCACCGAGGCCCCGGCGCAGACCGAGGAAGACGCGATCCGCGATTTCGTCTCCTGGCTCAGGCACGTGCCGATCGTCGATTCGGGGGAGCCGCTGGCCGACGAGGCCGCCTGGATCGTCGGTCTCAAGGCCGCGGCGCAGCCGTGGTTCGACGTCATGAATGCGAGCCCGCAGCCCTCGCCGCCGGCGTCGCTGAGCGACTACATGTTCGGCTCGCCCGGCCTGTCGATCGGGCGCGACCAGCTGTGCGCGTTCCTGCGTGTCGCGTTCCGTTTCTGGGTAACCGATCTGCGGCCGCTCTGGATGACGCGCATGTGCGGCAACCTCGGCAAGCCGGACGACGATTGCGTGCTGCTGGCGCAGCTCGACGTGTCGATCGTCTGGGTGGGCGGATCGCCGAGCGGCGCCTGGCAGGTCGACGGCACGGCGGCCGGCATCGCGATCGACGAAAGCGGCCGACCCATTCAGGCGCATGCGCGGCTGCTGCAGGAGTGGCTGCTGTGCGGTTGCGCCTGCAGCGGCCAGGGCAGCTCGCCGACATTCGCCAGCCTCACCACCACTGGGGCCGAGCAGATCGGATATCTCGAGACCGACCAGAACATCGCCCTCGACGCCACGCACCACGTCGTGGTCGGCACCGCGGCATCCGGACAGCAGATCACGCTGCCGGCCGCGCTCAGCGCCAAGGGACGCGTCTACGTGGTGAAGGTCATGAACAAGGCGACGCTGCAGTGCACCGCCGGCGACGCCATCGAAGGTCCGACCGCCGCCTTGAGCGGTCCGGCCGCGACCGTCGGCGCCAAGAACGCGCTGACCGTCGTGTCGAACGGCCAGAAATCTTGGCACGTCATCGCGACGGTCGTCTAACTAAGCGAGGGCTGATCATGGACGATCTGCTGCAGTTGCAACAACCGCTCAAGCAGGGCGGCATCCGCTCGGTGAACTTCTTCAACGGGCGGCTGCTCGCCGGCAAGGATCTCTCGCGCGAGCAGGCGGCGCGGCGCGAGGCCGACTCGCGCCTCGGGCTTGCGCTCGGCGACGGCGTGGCATTCGGCCTCGAGGTCGACGAGGACAGATCGCAATCGCTGCCGGCCGCGCCGGTGCTGCGCGTGCGCGCCGGCCTGGCGGTCAACCGGCTCGGCCAGACGCTGCGCCTGAGCGACGACGTGCAGCTGGCGCTGGCGCGCCGGTTCGACGCCGCCGGCGCCGATTGCCTGTTTGCCGACTGCGTGCCGCTGAGCGGCGGCACCTACGTGGCCGGCGCCGGCATCTATCTGCTCACCGTGGCGCCGGCGGAAGCCAGCGAGGGACGCGCTCCGACCAACGGGCTCGATCCGGGCAACGTGCGCTGCAACACCGACGCGACGGTCGAGGCGGTGCAGTTCCGGCTGCTGGCCGTCAAGCCGACGCATTACGGCGACCTCGATTCCGCCGGCAAGCAGTTCCGCAATCGTCTCGCCTATCGTTGCCTCGGCATCGAGGCACGCGAGCGCAGCCTCGCCGATCCCTGGCGCGAGGACCCCGAAAGCTACGGGCTGGTCGATGCGTTGCGCCAGGAAGGTCTCGACGACCGCGACGTCCCGCTCGCTCTCGTCTTCTGGTCGGCCGGCGGCGTGCAGTTCATCGACATGTGGGCGGTTCGCCGCGCCTTGATCGCGCCGGACGCCCTGTCAGCCGGCGCATTCGTCGCCCGTCAGCGGCGTCTCGTCGAGACGCACGCGATGTGTGCGCAGTTCCAGGCGCAGCTCGCCGATCTGCTGGCCGCGAGCGTGCAGCCGCTCACGGTTATTGCCGGGGACTATTTCCGTTATCTCCCACCATTCGGCATGCTGCCGCTGCAGAGCCTGCCGCTGCGCGGCTTCCTCGAGGACAGTTTTTTCTCCGGCCTGATCCGCCGCCCGCCGCCCGGCGGCCACCAGCAGACCGAGTTCGTCGATGCGCGCCTGCTCGGCACGTTGCGGCAGCAGGCGCTGGAGTATGCGCCGACGGACATCACGGCCAAGGAATTTATCTGGGTCTTTCGTCCCTGGCAGAACGTGCAGCCCGTCCTGGACGGCACGAGCGTCCAACCGACTCTGGTCTTCGCCAGCGGCCAGATGCCCAATCCGGCGATCGCGCGCTTCGACCTGGCGCGCCTCGACTTCAGCAATTTCGCGAGCTGCTGCGGCAGCTCGTAGCCGCCGATGCGAAGGAGATCGACATGGCAAGCATTATCGACACCATTCGACCGGGCGACGTCATCTCGTCGGACCTGATGAACCGCATCATCGCGATGCTCAACGATCATGACGCGAAGCTGGCTGCCGGCGCGGCGGGCGGCTCGCAAGGGCAGGTGATCACCGGGTTCAGTCCCCCGGAGGACGTCGGACAGAACGTCGGCAAGACGCTGACCGTGTTCGGCAACTTCGATTTTCCGCTGGTCAACAATCTCATCACGGTCGACGGCATACCGGTGGCATCGTCGGCGTTGACGGATGCGAGCTCCAATCTGCAATTGGTATTCATCATACCTCAGTCCATTCAGGTCACCCCCAACACCAAGAAATCCGTGAAGGTTCGGATCGCCAACAGCAAGGGCATCAACCAGCGCGACTATCTGCTGATGCCGGCGGTAGCGGCTGCGCCCGATCCGACCATCGAGACCGTGAAGGACCAGGACGTTACCTACATCGACACCGAGATGCGGTCGGAAAAACCCGCCGTCATCACCGGAGTGAATTACGCGACACCAGCGGCCAACAATACGGCCGAGCTCGTGTTCGGGTCGGGAGCAAACTCGATCATCGTCCCGTTGACGGTCGATCCCTCGTCTTCGATCAAGCCGTCACCACAGAAGTCCACCTTGATTGTCATCTGTCCGAAGCTGACCGCCGCGGTCGGCATTCCCGTGGGCGGGTTCGGCGCCGCCGTGCTGCGGATCACCGCGACCGGCGCGAGCAACGCTGTGACCAAAAACGTCTCGATCAAGCGCATGTCGTGAATGAAAACGTTCCTTGAGGAGTGATGGTCATGATTGCTCTAAAGCTCAGGCGCATGATTGTGCACATGCTGGGCGTTGCTTGTGCTCTCGCGTTGCCGTGCGCAGCGGCAGCCGCGCCGGTCAGCGACGTGCCGTTCACCATCCCGATACGGGATCCGGCGAAGACGCAGGTGAAGATGGAGATCGCTCTTTTGAAGATCTCGATCTACCTGGACAGCGACGCGCCGGTTCGGGTCCGCTTGAAAGGGCCGGGCATAAAGACGCTTGCGCTGACCGACGAAGTAACCACCGACATGCTTACATTGGCGGATCCGGCGGACACCTGCTTCTCGGGAAACACTTGCTTCAATGTCAAGCTCGACACCTCCGTTCCCATAACACTGTCGGACGTGCTGTCGGTGGTGAAGCCGGCAGCGGTCGGCGGCGACCTCGCCACGGCACAGAGAACCCTGGTGCTCATCCTGGCGCTCCATTCCAACCTCGACCGATTTGCCGGCGTGCCCGCCGACAAATGCAAGTCGACGATGACCGGTGATGAGGCGTGGACGGTCAGCACGGTCGACGGCATGGGGAATGCATCATCGCGCATCGCGGCGATCTCGGTGCAAAGCTTCGACCTGCAGGGGCAGGGGTCGGGCAATCCCGCGTGCGGCAACACTTATCGGCCGATCCCGAAGGGCGACGCGCCGGTGGCGACCGTCAGCGGTGCAGCCACGAACCTGGCCGGCGCGCGCATCGGCGTGGATGCCGTTCTGGTGCTCGATCACTCGGGCAGCATGTCGAGCCCGCTGGGCAACTCTCCCGACCCGAAGATCAAGCGCCTGGGCGAGGCGGCGGAAAGCTTCATCAAGATGTGGAGCGCCTTGCGCGCGAACGAGTGCACGAACTTCAGTGTCCTCTGTCCGGCGATCGGACAGGTCCCCCCGCTCGGCGGGCCCGCCGACCGCATCGGCGTCGTGTTCTTCGACCATCAGGTGAACTGGCTGAAGGATCTGCAGCCGGCCTCCAAGATCGACGGCCTCAAGGATTTCGGCACGCTCGAAGCCACCGACCCGAAATTGGCCAACGAAGTCACCGCCATCAAGGCGGTGCCCCCGGCCGGGGCGACCTCCATCGGAGGCGGTCTGCTCAAGGCCGCGGATGCATTCACGCCGGTCATCGCCGACCCCACACGCAAGGTCGTGCTGCTGATGACCGACGGCATCCAGAACACGGATCCGAAGGTGGACTTCCAAGGTCAGCAAATCGTCACCAAGATGGGTGCTGTCACATCCCCGCTGCCCAATCAGGCAGAGATGCAGATCTATCCGGTGACGGTCGGGACCGGCGTTGCGGTCAACGACGCCGTCAACCAGCAACTGGCTGCTCTCGGCGGCGGCTTCATGTTGAACACGCAGACGCAGGCGGATGACCTGCCGAACCTGTTCCTGCAGGTCCTGCAGAATGCAGCGCGATTCGCCACGATCGAGACCCTGCGCATCGTCAAGGGCTCGGCGCGGTTCAATGCTCCGTTCCAGCTGCAGGTGCCGGTGACGACCACCACCCATGGCCTCGCGTTCAATGCCAACTGGAATTCCGCCCTGGGGCCGCTGACGGTGCAATTGGTGCCGCCGGGCGGCGGTTCTCCGTTGTCGTTTACCTCCGCCCCCGGGGCCGGAACGCTGACCGGCAATGTCCCGTTTCCCGTGCCGGCGACGGTGCCGGGCAGCGTCGTGACCGCCGGTGATTGGACCATCCGGGTCGTCACCAACAACGACTCGAGGGTCGGTGTGCCGTTCAACTTCATGTTGCTCGGGGATGACGCCGCCCTGAACTCGTCGCTCGCTGCCGTAAAGGCGGAATATTCGGTGGGCGGCAAGATCAAGCTGACCGCTCGGGTCAACGATCTCGGCCAGCCGATCGCTGGGCTCGGCACGCAAAGCGGCGCACGCGTACAGGTCTTTGTCGTGCGCCCGGGAAACAACCTCGGCGACGTGCTCGCGGACACGTCGGTGCCGGTGCCGGAGCCGACCGCAGATCTCGCCAACGCCGCACAACGCAAGCTGCAGGCCATTCTCGCGGCCAATCCGAATGCCCTCGTGCGCAACGAGGACGTGGTGACGCTGGCCGACAGCGGAGATACGGCGAGCGGCGACGACAGGGCGAACGATGGTGTCTATAGCGCCCTCGTGCCGACCGACTTCGAAGGCAACTACAACTTTCTGTTCTGGATCGAAGGTCAATCGCAAAGTGGCGGCCGCTTCGTTCGCCAGCAGATACGCACGGTGCATGTGCGCTCCATGCCGGACGGCGGCGCGACCACCTATACGGCTACCGTCGCCACCGTCGCGGACAAGAAGGTCCTGGTGGCCAACGTGACCCCACGCAATCCCCGCAAAGGCAAGCTCGGTCCCGGCTGGGGCGGGTACTTCTGGTTCGCCACCGATGGCGGCGCCCCGGTGAAGGCGATCGATCAGCTCGATGGCACCTATACGGGGCAGATCGCGCTGGCGGGCGGCGCGCCGCCGAAGGTCTCGCTGCACTTCCTGCCCGAGCCGGTCTATCGCGCCGACGATTTCGTGCCGTCGCCCGGAACGCTGACGCCGGCCAACCAGGTCGTCGCGGATATCCGGACCACGCCCGACGTGACGGTGCCCGGGCCCGCCGAGCCGTGGCCTTGGTGGGTGTGGCTGGTGCTGGTGGCAGCAGGCATCTTGGTGCTGTTGCTTCTGCTGGTCCTGCTCGTGTTGCTGGTCGTGCTGTTGATCCGGCTGTTGCGGACGCCATAGGGCAGTGGCCATGCTGGCGAGCGGCGCACGATCCGACACGGTGCAGGTCTGCCGCGCCCGTGTCTCCGGCGCCGCCGACGGGGTTATCGCCCGCCGGCGGTTCGAGGCCGCGATCGCGGCGGTGGCGCCCGCATCGGTGGGATTGCTGCACGGGGCGCTGCTGGTGGTGCGCCGCGTCGCGCCGGCGGCACGGTTGCGGCTTGGCGCACCGCCTGATGTCTTCGCGCAGGCCGTTCGCGCCGAACTCACCGAGCGGATGAGGTCGGCGCGCCGCCCCTGGCGCGATGGCGAAGCCGCTGCCGCGCAGGCGGTGCTGTTCGCCGATGAGAGCGAGCTGATTGCCTGCGTGCTGCGCGACTGGTTGCGCGGCATGCTGGCCGAGCGCTGGTGGGCAGCATCCGTGCTGCGCGGCGTTGCGGTGTCGCAATGGTGGCGGCGCGAGGTGCTGCCCCGTGGCGATATTCTGCCGGCGGTGCTGGAGCAACTGGCGACGCAGGAGGCGGCGGCCGCATGGGTGTGCAGGCTGACCGAGGACGAGGCCGCCGAGGCCGTCGCCGCAATCAGCGCCGCGCATGCCCTGACCATCCCGGATGGCCGTGCGGTCGACGCTCCGGTGCCGCAACCGTCGACGGCGCACGGCGCGGCTCCCTCGGCGGCGCGTGGCGCGGTCCCCCCGGCGCCGGTCGCACGCGCGCCGGCGCCGAAGGAGGACATCAAGGCCCTGGCCGGATGCGTGCCGGAAGTGTTGGCAGGCAATCTCGCACCGATGCAATGCCGCCTTCTCGCGCTCGGGCTCGGCTTGCAGCGCGCGCCCGCGTGGGCGCACAGTGCCGGCTTCGCAGCCGTGCTGCGTGCGCTCGACGCCATCGTGGCGTCGCCACGGACCGTGCATCCGGCGCGGCAGCCGCCGTGGCCCTCCGTTGCGGCAGTGCCGACCGAGGAGCAGCCGGAGGCCGAACCACATTCTCTGCCGGAGCGCACCATCGCGCCGGCAGTGACGCCGCAGGCCGCCAGCGGGGCGTCAGCGCCGCCTCCCACGCGCGCGCCTGAACGCATCGCCGCGGCATCGGGCAAGGCCGCTACGAGCCGCGCGCCGCGGCAGCAGAGCGCGCAGGTCCCCGCGCATCCAATCCTGCCGGCGCACGAAACCGCAGCGGTGCCACATCAAGAACGCGCGCCCGATGTGCCGGACGACCGTGGCGCGCCATGGCAACCGGAGGCGCATTCTGCGACCGCGGCGGCAGCGAGGCCGAGCATCGCTGCGCGCTTGGAAGCGCCGCCGGTCGAGGCGGTCGAGACGCGGTTCGGCGGCGTCTTCTATCTTCTCAACGTTGCGCTTGCGCTCAACCTCTACGGCGACTTCACGCAGCCGCGCGGCCCGAACATCGCGCTGTCGCCGTGGGACTGGCTGGCGCTCGTCGCATCGGCCTGGTTCGGCAGCGAATTCCAGCGCGACCCCGCGTGGGCGCTGCTTGCGACTCTCGCCGGGCGTTCGCCCGGCCAGCCGCCGGGAAAAGACTTCGCTCCGCCGGATGACTGGATGCTGCCGCCCGACTGGCTGGCGCCGTGGAGCCCGGTCGCGGCGCTCAGGGTCCATGCGGGCCGCACCCGGCTGCGCGTCTGCCACGCGGCGGGCTTCGTCGTCATCGACGTGCCGCGCGAGCGGGCCGTGACGCCGCTCGCGCAGGCGCGGGCGCTTTGCGCGCGGCACCAAGCTCTGGGTGAAACGCGCCTGGCGGGCGGTGGGCAACTGCCGCTGCGGCGCGCACTGCAGGTCGCGGTGCGACGGCCGATCGGACGCTGGATGCACCGCATCATGCCCTATTTGGACGCGCGGCTCGCGCGCGCGCTCGGTGTCGAGGAGAGCGCTGACGTCACCGGCCTGGTGTGCCGTTATCCGGCGCGGCTGCGCTGCACCGCGACAGCGCTCGACATCGAGCTGTCGCTCGCGACGCTGCCGCTCCCGCTTCGCTTTGCCGGCCTCGACCGCGATCCCGGCTGGATCCCGGCTGCCGGCCGTATCGTCGCTTTCCATTTCGAATGAGGCGTCCATGTCGATCTCGTCGCGGGTGAAGGTTTTCGCAAAGGAGCCGTTCGGCGAGGTGCCGCGCACCGCGGCCGAGCATTTCCGCCTGACCATGCTGGGCGTGATCGCCCACCTGATCGAGGCCGCAACCGCGCAGGATCGCGCTGCCGTGCTCGAGGCGCATCCGTTTCTTGCCGCCTATGCGGACGAAATCGCCGCGCGCCTGCAGCGCCGCGATGCGTCGGCGGCGCAGTGGCGGCGCGCGCTTGCCGCCTGGAAGGCGGGCGCCGAGGCGGGCCTGCCGCTCTGCGCGCTGGCGGCGGCAGGGCTCGCTCCGCTCGATCTCGAAGTGCTGCTGGCCGTCGGCCTGCCGGAGGAGGATCCGCGCTTCTCCGACCTGTTCGAGCACGTGCTCGGGCGAGAGCGGCGGCCGACCGCCGGTCTGCTGCTGGCATGGTGGCGCGGTGGCGAGTCCGGCGAGGACCGCGCCGACGATGTGCGTCGCGCCCTGGTCGGGCTGGTCCGGCTGGGGCTGCTGCAGGTCCTCAACCCCGGCGCGCCGCGCTCCGAATGGGCGCTCGCGGTGGCGCCGCCGGTGTGGGATGCGCTGCGCGGCGAGGCGCCGGTGCTGCCGTGGCTGCGTCACGTGGCGCATGCTGATCTGCTGCCGTTCGACCGCTACGTGGCGCCGGCCGCCGTCATGCGTCTCGGCCGCCAGTTGCCGCAGGTGCTGGCGGCGGACGCGAAACGGCTCGTCCTAGTGCGCGGGCCGCACCACAACGGCCGCAAGACATTGCTCGGCGCCGTCGCGCACGCGATGGGCAAGTCTCTGCTGATCGCGACCGAGGCCGCGCTGGAGGACGAGACGCGCTGGCACCAGATCGGCGTGCTCTCGGTCGTGCTCGACGCGCTGCCGGTGATCGAGTTCGCACTCGCGCCGGGCGAGAATCGCACGCTGCCGGCACTGCCGCTGGTGAGCGGCCCGCTCGCCGTGGTCACCGGCTGGGGCGGTGGCGTGCATGCCGGCGATGGCCGCACGATTCTCGCCGTGACGCTGCCGCCGCCCGAAGCCGCGTGTCGTCGCGCCCATTGGCAGGCCGCCGTCCCGGCCGAGGACGGCGCGATGCTCGACCTGTTGGCCAGCACGGTGCACCTGACCAGCGGCAACATCCGCCGCGCGGCGCGCGCGGCGTGCGGCCATGCGCAACTCGACGGCCGCGTGGCGATCACGCCCGGCGACGTGCAACTCGCCTGCCGCGGCCTGCACAACGCGCGGCTCGAAACGCTGGCGACACGCCTTGAGACGCGCGGCGGGCTCGACGATCTCGCCCTCGACGAGATCACGCGGCGCGAAGTGGAAACCCTGCTGACGCGCTGCCGCCATCGCGAGGCGCTGGCGGCGGCGGTCGGCGACGGCGATGTGCAGGCGCGCGGCGTGCGCGCCTTGCTGAGCGGGCCGAGCGGCACCGGCAAGACGCTCGCCGCCCGCATCCTGGCGGGAGTGCTCGACAAGGACCTCTACCGCGTCGACGTGGCGGCGACCGTCAACAAGTATCTCGGCGAGACCGAGAAGAACCTCGACCGCGCGTTCAGCGCCGCGGAGGAACTCGACATCGTGCTGCTGCTCGACGAGGGCGACGCCCTCATGGGCGCGCGCACCGATGTCGGCTCGTCCAACGACCGCTATGCGAATCTCGAGACCAATTTCCTGCTGCAACGCATTGAGTCGTTCGGCGGCATCCTGCTGGTGACCACCAATGCGGCCGAGCGCATCGACAAGGCGTTTGCACGGCGCATGGACGTGGTGATTCCCTTCCGTGCGCCCGACGAGCTGCGGCGCTATGACATCCTCCGCCTCGAGCTTGGCACGCATGAAGTCGACGACGGTTTCCTGCAGGAGCTGGCCTGCCGCTGCGCGCTCACCGGCGGGCAGCTGCGCAATGTCGCGCTGCATGCGCGGCTGCTGGCGCTCGAAGCCGGGCAGAAGCTGGCGGAGACGCACCTGCGCGCGGCGCTGATCCGCGAATACCGCAAGACCGGCGGGCATTGTCCGCTCAAGTCGGTTGGACCGGTACTGGTCGCCGGCTAGACGGAGATACGGGCGTGGCCGCGCAACGATTGGGAGAGCCCGGACGCCGAATCCCTGAGGGTTGTCGAGATGATTCCCTACCTCGAGATCCTGGCCCAGCTCTGAACATGGTGCCGGAGGCCATAATTCCGTGAACGCACCCCTGTCCACCGGATCGACCGCCCGCGCGCCGCTGCGCTCGCTCGCTTCATTTCGCGGCCTGCATGCTGGCGAGCGCATCATCGTGTGCGGCTGCGGCGCCTCGCTCGCCGAGCTCACGCCGCCGGTCGGCGCCGTCACCATCGGGGTCAACGACGTCGGCCGGCACCTCGATCCGGACTATCTGGTCGTGGTCAACCCGCGTAACCAGTTCGCCGGCGATCGCTTCAAATACGTCGAGAGCTCGCGCGCGCGCTACCTGTTCACCCAGCTCGACCTGCAGGTCGCGCATCCCGCGGTGATCAAGTTTCGCCTCGGCCGGCATGGCGGCACCGATTTCACCGATCCCGACATGCTGCACTTCACTCAGAACTCGCCCTATGTGGCGTTGTGCCTCGCGGTGCACATGGGCGCGAAACGCATCGGGCTGATCGGCGTCGACTTTACCGAGCATCATTTCTTCGCCCGCACCGGCGTGCATCCGCTGACGCGCCAGCTCGCCGCGATCGACCAGCAATACGGGCGGCTCAACGAAGCGCTTGCGCGGCTCGGCGTCGAGGTCGTGAACCTGAGCCCTGCCAGTCGCCTGACCGCGTTTCCTCGCATGTCGATCACGGCTTTCCTGTCCGCCGGCGCGCCTGAGCCGGCGGCGGATACAGCGGCGCTGCGCATCGTATCCTACGCAACCACGCCGGTCGCGGGCGTGCCCAGCGTGCTGGCGCGCTGCATCACGGCGCGCACGCCGCATCGCGCGCGCTGCGTCTGGGCGCGCAGCGGATACGGCAACGGCGTCGACTTCGCCGGCGACATCGAATGGGCCAAGCGCCCGGCGGAAGCCGAGGCGGCGCTGCGCGAGGCCGATATCGTCATCGTGCACAACGGCAAGGTCGAGCCGCGACATCGCGCGCTGATGTCCGGCAAGGCGATCGTCACCATGGCGCATAATTACATGTGGAACGTCGATCCGACCTTCGTGCAGCAGGGCTTTCCCGGCATCGTGGTCGGGCAGTACCAGGCGACGCTGCGGGAGTTCGCCGGCTGGACCGCAGTGCCGAGCCCGATGCCGCTGTGGGAGCCGGCGTTCCAGCCCGGCCGCAAGAGCGATCGCGTCTGCATCGCCTATACGCCATCCGGCAAGCATGAGGCCTACCCGCAAGGCCATCGGCTCTATTGGCACGGCAAGGGCTATTCCAGCACCATGCGGGCGCTCGATCGCCTGGCGGCACGCCATGGCGTCGAGGTGTTCGCCGTGCGCGACCGGCAGCTCAGCCATGCCGAGGCGCTGACGGGCAAGCAGCGCGCCCACATCGTCATCGACGAATGCGTGACCGGGAGCTACCACCGCAACAGCCTCGAAGGCTTGGCGCTCGGCTGCGTGGTGGTGAACGGCGTCGGACTGCTTGCCGGCGTGACTGACGTGCTGCGGCGCTGCGCGCCCGAAGCCGGAAGCGTCCCGTTCGTCCATGCCACGCGCGCCTCGCTCGAAAGCGTGTTGGTCGGGCTGATCGAGCAGGGTGCCGCAGCGCTCGCGGCCGATGGCCAGCGCAATCGCGACTGGATGGAGCACCATTGGGAGTTCGGCGCGCAGTGGCAGCGGTACTGGCAGCCGGCGATCGAGCGGGCGCGCGCACAGGCCAGGCTGACGCACCGAAGCCTCGTGCCGGCTGCCGTCATGCCGCCTGTCGTCGTGCCGCCCGATCCGGCGCCCCCCCGTCCGGTGCCCGCCCGTCCGGCGCAGCGCGCCGACGATGCGAGACCTGCGGCCGGCGTGCGGCCCGGGGTCAGCGTCGTCATTCCGCACGGCGGGGAGGAGCGGTTGCCGCATCTCGCCTTCTCGCTCGCCGATCTCAGCCAGTGTGCCGGGGTCGACGAGATCATCGTCGTCGACATGGGCCCGGTGCCGGTGGCGGCTCGTCTGGCCCGCCGCTGGGGCGCCAAATATGTCTTCGTGAAGAACGACGACGTCTTTGAACGCGCGCGCAGCCTGAATGTCGGCTCGGCATTGGCCGAGCGCGAATTGATCCTATGGAAGGACAATGACCTCGTCGTCCCGACCGGCTTCGTGGTGAACGCGGCGGCCGAACTGCGGGCGCGCGGCGCCGATTATCTCGTACCCTATGCGAGCATCGATTACCTCTCGCAGGCGGACACGCAGGCCGTCATGGCGGGAGAGCGCGATCCGGCTCGCTGCCGCCCGGCCAGGACCCTGTTGTCGGGCCGGCACGTGAGCGGTGGGGCAGGGCTCGTGACCCGGCAGTTCCTGCTGCGCCATGGCGGTATGCTGGAGGCGTTTCGCGGATGGGGCGGCGAGGACAACGCCTGGATCCACAAGGTCACGCTGTTCGGACGCTACGCGATCACCGACCGGCGCGAGCAGCGCCTGTATCATCTGTTCCATTCCGGCTCGGGCGCCCATGAGGCGGCACCGCAGCGGCAGAATCCCTATTACCAGAGCAATGTGGCGCTGTTGTACGAGATACGCGCCATTCGCCAGCGCGAACGCTTTGTCGAGCGCTTCGGCGCCGCGCCGATCGCACGCTGCCCCTGGCCGCCGGATCGGCGCATCAGTCTCGTGGTGGAACGAAACGAAGGTGCGTTGCATGCGCAGGCGGGACTGATGGCTGCGGGGCTGCGCGAGCTCCATGCCATCGATCCCGGGTTGATCGTGGCCGCACCGGACCGGCTCGTCGATATCGCCGAGCGGTCGGCGGACGCCGTCATCCTGGTGGGCGCCTCACTGGCCGCCGCGGCCTTCGCCGACAATGCCCGCGCGCAGCTGCGCGCCAGGACCGTCGCGGTGCTCGAAACACTCGAGCCGTTCGCGGATGCAGGCGTGGCAGCGTTGCGTCAGGCCGCGGCCGTCGCGGTGACCGATGATGCGATCGGGCGCGCGCTTGCGCTGCGCGCCGGCATCACGACGTTCACGCTGCCGTCCGACGCCGGCGCGCTCGCGGCCGGCATTGCGGTGGTCCAGCCGTTGAGCCTGGCGCTGGGCGGTGGCGCGCCACCGTCGGAGGACGACCAGCCGAGGCGAGAGGAGACGAACGCCATGGGCCATGCGGTGTGGCTGTACTGGGAAGGCGATTGCCCGGACTGGATCAAGGCATGCCAGCGGACCATCGCCGAGCACGCGTCCGACGTGCGGTTGCTCAACCGGGCGAGCTTCGACGCGTTGTGGGACCGCGATCGCGACATCGACATCGAGCGCCTTCAGCCGGCGCATCGCGCCGATTTCGTGCGCGCCTTCCTGCTCGCACGCTACGGCGGCCTGTGGATCGATTCGGACTGCATCGCGATGAAGCCGCTGCAGCCGCTGCTCGATCTGCTGGCGCGGCACGACTTCATCGCGCACCGCGACCGTCAGGGATTTTATCCGAACGGCTTCATCGGCGCCGCAACCGACAGCCGGATCGCGCAGGCGTTCTACCAGAAGGTCTGCCGCGTGCTGCGCTCGGGCAAGCCGATCGGCTGGATCGGGCTTGGCGGTCAGCCCCTCACGGAGCTGCTGAAGACCACTGACGTGCCGTGGCATGAACTCGCCTGCGAACTCATTCAGCCGGTGTGCTGGAGCAGGCCCGAGGTGTTCTTCGCCGTGGCAAATGATGCCGAGCACGCGCGCGCGCTCGACCCGGGAGCCTATTGCTACATGCTGTCGAACACCGAGATCCGCAAGCACCAGGCGGCCCATCCGCGCCAATCGCTCACCGCCGACGGAACGTTCTTCCGCTATCTGCTGAAACAGTCGCTCACCGCGCCGGCCGTCGCCGCCGCGCCGCCAACAGCGCCGCTCTCCGAGCACATCCCGTTCTTCCTCTCAGCGGCGGCCAGGATCGCGCCACGGCGCGTGCTCGAGGTCGGCGTCGGCCGCGGCACGTGGGGAATGCTGCTGCGCGACCTCGTCGAACAGGACGCGACCACCGAAGGCGTGTCGCGGGGTCTGCATCTCGCCGGGATCAACCTGTCGCCTGGTGATGCGACGGCCTGCCACGCCGCCCTGTACGATGAGCTGTGCGTCGCCGACGCGGCCGACCCGCTGGCGCAAGAAGATCGAGAATGGGATCTGATCCTGATCGCCGGCGCGCTGGACGCGCGGCCGCCCGAGGTCGCCCGGACGCTGGTCGACAAGGCACTGCGGCTCGCGCCCTATGTGCTCGCCTGGGGACGGGTCGATGCCGAGCACCGCTGCAACGGCGATCGACCGCTGCGCTGGAGCCGGCGCGACTATCTCGCCCTGGGCAGCGTTCAGGCCAGCTGGTTCGCGCCGGGCGAGCTGGGCGCTTTCCTGCTTTCGCGCAGCGATCCGCGACAGGTTGCGGCCGCGTCGCCCATGGTCCGCGTGTTCGAGCAGGTGCTGCAGGAGCGCCGCAAGGTTGCGGACGAATCGGTGTCCGGCCCGGGCTCATGCCTGGCGCAGACGTTGGAGCTTCGCCGCGCCTTGCCGCATCTGCTGCAGAGCCTGGAGGCGAGGTCGCTGCTCGATGCGCCGTGCGGGGATTTCAACTGGATGAAGCATGTGGCGCTCGGCCTCGACGACTACATTGGCGCCGACATCCTGCACGATCTCCTTCTCGAGAACGGGCGGAAGTACGCCGCCAAGGGCCGCCGCTTCGTCAAGCTCGATGTCACGTGCGACGAGCTGCCGGCGGTCGACGTCGTCCTGTGCCGGGACTGCCTCGTTCATTTCTCCTATGAGGACATGTGGCGCGCAGTGGGTAATTTCATGCGCAGCGGCTCCACTTATCTTCTCACCACCACGTTCCCAAAGCTGTCGACCAATGCCGACATCGCGACCGGCGACTGGCGCCCGGTAAACCTTCAGTTGCCGCCGTTCCGCTTTCCGGCTCCGCTCCGGTTGCTGGTCGAAGGCTGCACCGAGGCGGGCGGTCGCTACGCCGACAAGTCGCTCGGTCTGTGGCGGCTGCGCGATCTTGCCTGACTCGGGCGTAGTAGGTTGCGGCAATGCCCATCCAACGGACCAGCGAACAGCTTGACGCCGTTTGCTCGCCGCCGCGCCGCTTGCGCCCGATCGCCGTCAAGCCTTCATCACGCAAGTCTCCGCTGCGTTGCAGAGCGTGCCGGTGATCGGTCCCGGCGCCTTGCACCCCATCATTGCCGCCGCCCAGCGCGACCACTCGATCCGCCGAATCTTGTCGGTGGCACCGTCCGCTGGTCGCGCTGAATGTACTGGGTCGCCGCGCACCTGCTGCCGCGCCGCGAGGCGCTGGCGCTGCGTTGCCCGATGCTTGCCGGCTATTCGACCTATCTGCCACGCATCCGTGAGCGCGGCGTGTCAATCGGCTTGCAAATTTTTGCAGGCCGAACGACACGTTGAATCATAAAAAGCGTCGGTTCCCGGATGTCGCCAATCAAAAGGACTAGATTGTCAACTTGCTTAAAGGGTACGCCATGCTCGGACTGCTGCCCGCGGTTTCAAAAGAATAGCGGCCTGGCTACTGCGCATACTTCAGCAATTTCTGCGCTTCTTCGATTTGAGGAAGATCTTGCTCAGTAGCGAAATCGACAAACACCGGCGCCAGTACCTCGGATACGGCCGCCGCTCGATTATCTCTTAGGTAAAGGCGCGCAAGTTCAAGTGCGCCGCGCAGCTCGAAAGTCTTCGTCTGTTGGCTTCGAGCGATTTCGAGGGCTGTATTGAAGGCATCTTGGGCGGCAGAAACATTTGAGGTGTCACGACGCAACAAAAGCTCGCCACGGACGCGATGCAGTTCCGCATCCAGCCAATGCTGACCGGTTAGTTCCGTCCATCCGATCGACTCACCTAGAATTTCCAGCCCGGTATCGATTTGCCCTGCCTCTGCGTTGGCCACGGCAACCTGCATCGCCCAAAATGGTTCACAAAGGTAGCAGTCATTTTCGTGAAGTAATCTCCAGCCTCGGCGCATTTCCGTCAGTCCACCCGTTCGGTCGCCGGCACGCCACTTTGCCAAGCCGTTCAGGTGCGTGCCGGCGGCCATATACAGCGGCATCATATGGTCGCGGGCGAGGGCGAGGATCGTCTCTGTTTCCTGTAACGTGCCACCGCGTAGTCCGTCGAAAACGGCCCTGTGAACGAGCGCGTTGACTTGAGCAAGCGCGCGTTTTTCTCCGGGGGCGCCCACCGCTTCCTCGGCGAGCCGGCGCGACCGACCAATCTCGCCAAGCGGCCAAAGCACCAGCGCAAGAAACCTTTTGATAACGGAGGGCAGGTCCAGCGTCGATGCCTTGAAGGTCGCGGGATTCGGCTCGGCCTCATAGATCGCGAGGGCTCGCTCGAGATGTACCTTCGCATTCAAATAATCGCCCCCGAACCAACAGGTCACTCCGCTGGCGTAGTGTGCGACGATTGCGGCCACCGGCGAATCCGGTCGTCGGTTCGCCGTACTCATGATTGCGTCCGCCAATTCCCGCATCGGCGCGATCTCGCCGTGAGTGAGGCTGGCATTGAACAAGCCCGAATGGATCGGCGCCAGTTCAACCGGATCATGAATGTCAGCGGCGAACTCTCGGGCGCGCGTCCAGGCGGCCACCGTTTCCGGGGCGCTGTGCCCAAGGCTGCCGCGTAACGCACGCCCATATTCGATTTGAAGATGGAGCCGGTTCACAAGCTCCATCGTCCCATCAGGCAGCTTATTGGCCATGGCAACCGCCTTGCCGAGATGAGCGATTGCCTCGGAATATGCCGAGCGCCTCAACGCCTGCTCGCCCGCCTTGCGCCACCAGTCGAGGGCTACCTCGCTCAACCCTGCCTCAGTGAAGTGGTATGCGACCACTTCCGGCTCGTTTTCGGCGATGACCGGAAACTGATCGCGCAGGACATCGCCAATGTGACAATGAAGCAGTTGCCGGCGGCTCTTGAGCAGGCTCTCGTAAGCGGCTTCCTGAACCAACGCGTGCTTGAAGGTATAGCTCGCCTCCGGCGGCGTCCCGCGGCGCAATAGCAGTTCGGCCTCTTCGAGCTGCGCCAGTGCGGCGTTCAGCGCCCGATCATCGCGCCCCGCTACACATCGCAGCAGCGCGTATGAGAAGTCGCGGCCGATGGCAGCGCCTATCTGTGCCACCTCCTTGACCGGCGCCAGCCGGTCCAGCCGCGCCATAAGCGAGTCCTGCAGCGTTGCGGGAATGGCGAGCGGCGGTAGCGGACTGCCGAGACGATAGCGCCCGGTATCTTCCACGAGCAGCCCGGATTCCAACACCATCTTGGTCAACTCCTCGACGAACAGAGGAATACCGTCCGTCCTGTCAACGATCTGCGTCATCATTTCGTCTGGCAGCTGCCGACCGATGGTCACTTGCTCGACCAGAGCGCGCGTGTCCTGCCGGTCGAGCCGATCGAGCCGCAGCAGGCTGACGTTGGCAAGGCCGGTCCAAGGCGGCTCGAACTCGGGCCGGAATGTCATGAGCACAAGGGCCGGCAGTGCCCTGATCCGATCGACCGTGAGGTCGAACAGCTCGAGCGTCGTGGCATCGGCCCAATGCATATCCTCGCAGACAACCAGCACCGGTTGCTGCCGCGCCAGTCCCTCTAGCTGGTCGAGAAGGGCGGCGAAGGTCTGTCGCCGCTGCTGCACTGGATTCAAGCCGACCGGCGGATAACGCTCGCCGGTTGGAATAGAAAGAAGCGAGGCAATGAGCGGCGTCGCTGTAGCTACCTGCTGCGTACCAAGCGCCAGCATTGCCTCAAGCTTGTCGAGCTTTTGCCCCGGTGTGTCCTGCGACCTGATGCCAGCGGCGCGATCGAGCTGAGCGATGAACGGATGAAGCGCGCTGTTCGTGTGGTAAGGCGAGCACTGATAGCGCACCCGGCGATGCGACCCCAACGCCAGGCTCTCGGAAAGCATTGCCACGAGGCGCGATTTGCCGATCCCGGCCTCGCCGGAAATCAACACCATTTGACCCTGGTCCTGCCACGCCAGCCGCTGGCGCGAGAGCGCGAATGCGATCTCTGCCTTGCGGCCGACAAAGCCCAATGAGCGCGCGGTGCGCACCGCCTCGAAGCGGGTCTCCGAGACGCCCCCACCTTCGACCGCCCAGACCGCGATGGGATCGGAAATGCCCTTGACCTCGCGGTGGCCTAGATTGCGAAAAGTGAATAAATCGCCGAGCAGCCGGCGCGTCGAAGCAGCGACGACAACCGCTCCCGGCTCCGCCAAGCTCTGGAGCCGGGCGGCGACGTTCGGTGTATCGCCGACCATTGCCTGCTGCTCTGACGCGCCCTCGCTGATGAGGTCGCCGACCACCACAAGCCCGGTCGCGATTGCGATCCGTACCTCAACCCGCTCTTCCCGCGTTTCGAGTAACCTTATGGCGGCGATGATGTCGAGTCCCGCTCGCACTGCGCGCTCCGCATCATCCTCATGCGCACGGGGATACCCGAAATAGGCGAGTATTCCATCGCCCAAGAACCGGGCGATGATACCGTCGTAAGCGGCAATGACCCTCGCGCAGGCGGCCCGATAGGCCCGGATCACCTCCCACATGTCCTCGGGATCGAGGCGCGCCGATAGCGCAGTCGAGCCTACCAGATCGCAGAACATGACGGTGAGGTGCCGTCGCTCGGCATTGTTCTCACGAGCCGGCTCGGCGACCAATTCGGCTTGATTAAGTTCGGCAATGGCGCGCAGCATCTTACGACGATGGCCGAGTAGGACCCCGAGCTTATCCAGGTCCTGGTCCGTTAGTTCAGGAAGGACACTGAAATCAATCCCGTTCTCGGCAAAACGCAGCGCGTATTGCCCAAGCCCAAGCTTCTCGAGCCAGTCCGCAATCTCCTGCATAGGCTCCACCGACTTTCTCGTTGGAGGCTGGAGCAACGCTATGCCAATTTTCCCCGGATGGCACGTCTTGTTTGCCGCCATTCGGCGGCAGCCTCGGCACCTGTCACAACGTTGCGCAACTAAACTGATATGATTGACGCCGGCAACTAATCGAGCGGGAGACGACGGCAAGGACAGCGAATCTTCGTGCCCATCCAATAGTAGGCCGCGCAGCTTTCATCGCTCATCAGTGAAGCGCATCATTTGTCTCTGCTTGGCCTGTGGTTATCTTAGGATGCCGATAGTTTGCGGACGTCGATCCTGCGCGATGCGGCCGTCACCGTGATTTCGAAATGATCGGTCTGCACAATGTTCGTGACGTTGCGCGGCCGGTAAGCAACGACATTGGTGCCGTTCAGGCGTCGCAGGCTATGGTAGAGCAGTCCCGCGCCGCCTGATGCGCGGATCTCCTCGCCGAACTTCTGGGCGGCGTCATAACGGTCGCTTGCGTAGACTTCGGCGAGCGCGGCTTGCTGCTCCCTGATATCGCGATAGTCGCCCAACAACGTTGCGCCATATGCCCTGTAGGTCCGGGTCATGGTGACTACGTTCCGGGCGACCGTTTCGCGCCGCAGATGATGGCCGACTTCCGCGGCAGCCGTCCGGATATCGTCGGCGGCGTACCAGGCGCCGAGTTCGGGACCGTTGAACCGCATGCCACCGGGAGGGACGTGCAGAAAAGCCGCCATGACAATGCTGGCATTGGGGACGCCATACACCCATTCGGCCTGCGGCAGCCGCGCGATGCGGTAACCGACCAGCCGGTCATTGGTCCAGCCGACCAGCTCCATCACGGCCGCCAGATCGGCCGCGGTCGCAACCGTATCGAACAGCCCGATGGGAGGAAATTGCGACGGGATCAGACGATGGGCAGGCCGCGGCGCGGATGCGAGAGCGTCCGTCACCGCAGCACAATTTCCGTGTCGTCGTACGGCGTGAAGGCTTCGTCGATGGCGTTCGGTTGCATGTAAAGGCCACCGCGCGCGCCGTCGAGGAAACGGCGCACCGAGAGCAGCCCGTCCTGCGAGCCGCTGGTGACGAGGTCGAGCGGCAGGCGGCCGCCGAAGACCATGGCGCTATGCGCGGTTCGCAGCCATTCGACACCAAGCTGCTCGGTCGGAAACAGGATCGCCAGCCCTTGATGAATTCCGAGGATGGCCGAGATGCGCGTCAGCACATCGACATCGAGCGTGAAAGCGCCATGCTGGCGCGCGAGCTTGCACCAGTTGTGATACGTGGACCGGGAGGGATAACCGAGCACCAGGAGGCGCTGCTCCTCCGTTAACCCCCATAAGTCCGCAATGGTGAGGAAGGTCCGCAGGGCAGGGGCGCTGAGCCGCCTTCGATTGGCCGGCAGGAAACGTGAGTTGTCGAGCCGCTGCGGCCCCTTCTCGATCTCGGCCAGCTTCGTTTTTCGGTTGGGCAGCATGACTACTTCCTATCCAATCTGGATATAATCCAAATTTGGACAGATTTCAAGGATTCAGAAAGGAAACATTTTAGCAAGCTAAATCAATTAGTTATTAATCGAGGAGGTGGGAAGACCGTCCTAAATCACCCGTCATTCCCGCACATCGTGACTCGGCGGCGCCGTCTGTCGGCTGAGCTGGCCGGCTAGCCTGAAATGGCGGCCTTCAGGCTAGAACGAAGGCTTGCGGTCGGAAGCTGCTCAACGCTTCAATCAAGCTGCAAGAGCGCGGCAGAGCTTTCGCGGGCAATTGTCGCGCAGCACTGACGCAATTGCCTAGCGGGCCGCCGACTTCTCCGCCGGCGTCACGCGCCAGATCGTGTTGCCGACATCGTCGGCCACCAGCAGGGCGCCCTGCTTGTCGATCTTGACGCCGACCGGCCTGCCTTGCGCTTCGCCTTTGGCGTTGAGGAATCCGGTCAGCACGTCGCGCGGGCCGCCCGAAGGCTTGCCGTCGGTGAACGGCACGAAGATCACTTTGTAACCGGCGCGCGGCTTGCGATTCCACGAACCGTGCTGGCCGATGAAGGCGCCGCCGGCCATCGCCGCCGGAAACAAATTGCCGGTGTTGAAAGTCAGTCCGAGCGAAGCCGTGTGCGCGCCGAGCGCGTAGTCGGGCGCGATGGCCTTCGCCACCAGATCGGGCCGCGGTGGCTTGACGCGGTCATCGACGTGTTGACCGAAATAGCTGTAGGGCCAGCCATAGAATGCGCCGTCTTTGACCGATGTCATGTAGTCAGGAACGAGATCGTCGCCGAGCTCGTCGCGCTCGTTGACCGTCACCCACAACGCGCCGCTCTGCGGCTGCCATGACGGTCCATTCGGATTGCGAAGGCCCGATGCGAACACGCGCCACTTGCCGGTGGCGCGATCGACTTCGAGCACGGCCGCGCGATTGATTTCGGCGTCGACGCCGTTTTCACCGACATTGCTGTTGGAGCCGACGGTGGCGTACAGCTTGGTGCCGTCGGGGCTGGCGGTCAGATCCTTGGTCCAGTGATGGTTGATGCGGCCGGCCGGCAGGTCCGCCAGCTTGACGCCGGGCGCGCTGATTTTGGTATCGCCGGCATGATAGGGAAACTTCATGATGGCATCGGAATCGGCGACATAGAAGTCATCGCCGACCAGCGCCATTCCGAACGGCGAATTTAGCCCTTCGATAAAAACGCTCCTGGTCTCGGCAATGCCGTCGCCATCGGCGTCGCGCAACAGCGTGATGCGGTTGGCGCTCGGGGTGTTGGCGCCGGCGCGCCCCATCACCCACCGCGTCGCCCAACGCAGGATGCCTGAGCCATCGTCGGGCTTCGGCGGCGCGTTGGTCTCGGCCACCAGCACGTCGCCGTTGGGCAGCACGTAAAGCGAGCGCGGGTGATCGAGCCCGGTAGCGAATGCGTTGACGGCCATGTCGTCGCCCGCGATCGGCTTGGCGCCGTCCGGCCATCGGGTCGCGAAGGCGACGTTGACGGTCGGAATCAATGAGGTTTGCGGCTCTGGCAATGTCGGTGACGGTCCGAAACTCTGCTGGGCGGTGACGGTGTCCTGCGCATCGTTGCAGGAGGCAAGCGGAAGCGCCAGCGCCCCGACGAACATCACCAGCCGAATTCCGTTGCGCATGGTCGCTCCTGGCATGTGGCTTGTTATAATGCGGGAAAGCCGTGAACGTTCGCTTTGTTCGCATGAAATCCATGTGAAACAGCCGTGCGGGCTATGCTGGCGGCAACCAACAGGGTGTTAGGGAATGGAAATGGACAGTGGGCAAGACCATGCGCAGGCCATGCAATGGCGGAGATGGCGCAGCGTCGCCGACCTCTACCACAGCTATTTTACCGGCCTCATCCTTACTGTGGTGACCCGACGCGGGACTGCCCATGCAGCGGAATTCGTCTTCAGGGTGTTTCGCCGACAGCAGCAGGAGCGCTTCCTGCCCGGGCTTGAGAAGCTCGGCCTCAAAGATTTGCCGCCGGCGGTAGCGGCGGCACAGTACCATTATCTTTCCAACTGGATCGGCGGCGTCAGCGTCGAGTACATGTACGAGTCCGACCGCAAGGCGTGGATCCGCTATCCGCCGCCGCGCTGGATCTGGCGGGGAACGGCGATCTGCGGCGTGCCGGGCGAGGTGTCGCGCGCGATGCTGCGCGGATGGCATGGCAACAACGGGGTTTCGCTCGGCAATCCCAATCTCGGCTTTGTCTGCACCAAGCAAAGCGTCGACGGCCAGGACGGCCTCGAAGGCTATTATTGCGAATACGACCATGCGCTCGAGATCGATCAGCGCCTGGTATTCGCGCGACATCTCGAAGCCCCCTTGTTCGTTCCGGAGCAGGCGCCTGCATTGCCGGTTTCGAGCTGGCCGAAGTCGCGGCTGCAAAAAGCCTATCGGAACTACGCCATGGAATATGTGCGGACGGCCGCACCCGTGATGGTGCAGTTGTTCGGCCCTGAAGACGCCGGCTATCTCTTGCACCTGACCGGCAAGCTGATCGGCATGCAGCTCTTCGACGAGGTCGCGGCCGGTTTCGCGGCGGGCCGGGGGCAGGCGAAAGATTTCGCCCGATTCCTGCTTATGCTGTTCGAAGCGCAGGATGACGTCGCCGCGATAGACGAATCCGCTGGCGCGTTCGAAATCCGGCAGCAGACCTGGAAGCTGATGGCTGGTGTGGGCGATTATCACCCCGCCTGTGCCCGGGCACTTGAAGGGTTGGTCGAGGGCCTCGCGGCCGGTTGTGGTCGCCGCATCCCGGTGCAGATGCGACCGTCGGCCGGCGGCATTCCGCCGTTCCTGTGGTCGATCGGCTGAATTGTTTCGCTTCCCGTTTGCGCGAGGGGATAAGGAGCCCGATCGCGCAGGCGCCCCATGCGCCGGACGCACGGGGCGACCGGCCGGACCGTGCTAGAACGATCACGGTGCGGCACCGGGACCGCATTTCAAGCTAATTGGATCGGCGCGTGGTCGCATTGCCAAATTGCGTTGGCGGAGCGCGGGCCAGGGAGAAGAAATGTCCGATCTCGCTGTCGCCGAAATTCCCGTGGACGACGACGAACAACCGCTTCCCCCGATTTCGGTGCCTGCGAAGAATGCGCTGCTCGACGGCCCGATCCTGCGCACGCTGTTGTGGCTGTCCTGGCCGAACGTCATCGCACTCAGCGCCGGCACCTGCGTCGTCATCGCGGAGACTTCCTATATCGGCCGGCTCGGCGTCGAAGCGCTGGCGGCGATGGCGCTGGTGTTTCCCTGCGTCATCCTGACCATGACGATGTCCGGTGGCGCGATGGGCGGCGGCGTTGCGTCCGCGATCGCACGGGCGCTGGGCGCCGGCGACCTCGATCGCGCCTCGACGCTGGCCGCGCATGCCTTGCTGATCGGCATCTGCTTCGGGCTGACCTTCATGCTCGGCATGCTGATCTTCGGCCCCCGTTTGCTGGAAGTGCTGGGTGGCCGCGGCAATGTGTTGGCCAACGCCATCGCCTATACGCAGATCTTTTTCGGCGGCGCGGTGCTGCCGTGGCTGATGAATACCATGGCCGGAATCCTGCGCGGCACCGGCAACATGAAACTGCCCTCGCTGATGATCCTCAGCTCCGCCGTCTGCCAGATCATTCTCGGCGGCACACTCGGTCTGGGTCTCGGGCCGGTGCCTCAATTGGGCATGCGCGGCGTCGCCGCGGGTTCGCTGATCGCTTACGCGATCAGCATCTCGGTGATGGCATGGTATTTGTTTTCGGGCAGGGCGCGGGTGTTCCCGAAGATCAGGGGACTTCGCATTCGGCGGGCGATGTTCGTCGACATTCTTAAGGTCGGCGCCGTCTCCTGTTTTTCGCCGCTGCAGTCGGTGCTGACGATCAGCATTTTCACGCATTTGCTGGCTGGGTTCGGCACCGAGATTCTCGCCGGCTACGGCATCGGTGCCCGGCTGGAATTCATGCTGACCTCGGTGGCGTTTGCGGTCGGCATCGCCTCGGTGCCGATGATCGGCATGGCGATCGGCGCCGGACGCGTCGTGCGTGCACGGCGGATCGCCTGGACCGCGGGCGCGCTCTCGTTCGTGTCGGTGGGAGCGATCGCCACCGTCATCGCGATCTTCCCTGATCTCTGGGTCAATCTTTTCACCGGGGACGCGGGCGTGCGCGCCGCGAGCCGGCAATATTTGTCGACGGCGGCGCCGATGTACGCGTTCATCGGGCTTGCGATGTCGATGTATTTTTCTTCGCAGGGCGCAGCCAAGGTGCTCGGGCCGGTGCTGGCGCAGAGTGCGCGGCTGTTGTTCATCGCCGGCGGCGGCTGGTGGCTGTCGACGCATGGCGCGACCGCCGCGAACTTCTTTGTGCTGGCGGCAGCATCGATGGTGGTGCTCGGCGTGCTCTCCTCGTCGAGCGTGGTTCTGACGCGGTGGGGACCAAGGCGCGGCCCGATCCCCGAGATTCGTCCGGCATTACCCTAACCACGGAAGGTCTTTTGCATGGCGAGCGCGGCCTGCTCCATCTGACCGCCGATATAGGGCGCGATGTCGTGGGGCAGGAGGTCGATGGTCCAGATCAGCCGGCAGCGCGCCTCGCCGTCGCCGATCACTTGTACCGCTGCGTTGTAATGCGTCACCCGCTCGCTGATCACGGCATAGACCAGCCGCTGCTGCCGTTCGTCGCAATCGACCAGGATTTCGCGCAAGACGGTGCCGTTGGCGAAGGTCACCATGCGCGCGTCGTCGCCGTCGAGGCGCGTGTCGAGCACGAAGCCCGGCACCAGCCGCGTATGCAGCGCGCCGAAATCGCGCACGGCGTCCCAGACCTCGTCGGCGCGGGCGTTGAGCGGGATGTCCTTTTGGAGTGAGGCCATGATGACGGTCTTTCTTGCGGGTGAGCGAAACATCGCGTCGGGTCGTTTCGAGATTCCGGGTTCGATGCTTCGCATCGCCCCGGAATGACGGCCTTGGGTCGGGCGCGCATGAGCGCGACTGTCGGCTTGCAATGGCGCGTTAACAGCATTGCCTTAAGTACAAACCGCCTCGACATTGTTGCCGTCGGGATCGATCAGGAACGCGGCATAATAGGTCGGGCTGTAATCGGCGCGCAGGCCGGCGGCGCCGTTGTCGCGGCCTCCCGCCTTCAGCCCCGCGGCGTGAAACTTGCCGATGGCGGCATGATCGGGCGCGCGGAACGCGATATGGGTGGGGGCGCCGGTTGCGCCCTGGTGCGGATATAGCCAGAGCGCGGGCTCGCCCTTGGGCCCGAGGCCGGCCCCGGTCGCGTCATGCGAACACAGCACATATCCGAGCGGCGCCAGGGCCTCGCTGTAGAAGTGCACGCTGGCGTCGAGGTTGCTGACCTTCAGTCCGATGTGGTCGTACATGGTGTGGTCTCCAATTGCGGCGCGCCCGATCGTGCCGCCTGGACATCAGCCTAGTCAGTGCCGGGCGGACGGTTCTTGGAGAATCTTGCTACCGAACACCGCACGGTCGCCGCGCGAAGCCCGGCGGAATCTAAGCGGCGAGACCCCTGCGGCGCGGTGAAAGCTGCGCACGAAGTTGGAGAGATCATTGAACCCTACATCGTAGGCGATGTCGGTGATCGGCCTGTCGTCGTCGGCCAACAGGCGGGCGGCATGGCGCAGCCGCGACCGCACCAGATATTGGTGCGGGGTGACGCCGAACACGCCCGCGAACAGCCGCAGGAAGTGAAAGCGGCTGATGTCGGCCTGGCGCGCGGCCTGCGCCAGGTCGATTTCCCGGTGCGAATGTGCCTCGATCCATAGCGCCGCCTCGACCACGCGACGGCGATCGCGGGCCGTCGCCGGCGCCAGTTTCGGCGTGCGTCCGGTAACCACTTCGACAAACCGGCCGGCGAACAGTTCTCCGATCTCATCGAGGCCGGCATCGCTGCGGCCATCGGCGGCGGCCTGGGCCCATTCACCGAGGACCATCAGTTCCGGTAGCGGCGGCGCGCAGCCGATCTGCCAGGTTTCAGCCCGGTCGCCGATCGCCTGCACCAGTTCGGGGCTGAGGAAAAACGACAGGCATTCGTCGCCGCAGACATGGTCGTGGCTGCAGACATATTCGTCGCCGGGATGGCCGACCAGCACCGATCCCGCCACCAGCTCGAAGGAGCGGCCGCGGCTGCAGCAGCCGAAGCTGCCCTTGCGTACATAGGAGATCGAGTGGGCGCGATGCCGTTCCACGAACGGCGTATCACCAAGCTTGGCGTCGCAACGGAAGTCGGACACCGAAATCGCCGGGCGCTGCAGAAGCGTCGTTACCCGCATCCCGCGAATCTAAGTCTGCAGGCGTGGCGGCGCAACCGGGAGCAGCACGTCAAACAAGGTCTTACCGGCGGGGCTGAGCGCGCCCTCGATCGACAATAGCCGGCGCTTGGAGATGATGCCGCCATGGGCGGACATCTTGTCGGTGTAGCCGCCGGTTTCGAGCACGCGGTGGCAGGGTATGATGATCACCAGCGGATTGCGGGAAATCGCCTGCGCCACCGAATACGTGGCGCCCGATGCCTTGAGGCGGGAGGCGACCTCGCCATAACTGCGGGTTTCACCGCGCGGGATCGTGCGTGTGAAGTCGTAAACGCGCTGATTGAAGGGCGGTATGTCGTTCATGTCGAGCGTGATGTCGGCAAAGTCGCCTGGCCTCCCGCGCAGCAATCCGACGATGCCTTCGATCGCGTTTTCGACGTTCGGGGGCGGCGGAAGTTCGCGCGCCTCTGGATAAAGCCGGAACAGGCGGCGGCGGGTTTCGATCTCGCGTGCTTCGGGTAATTGCACGCCGACGATGCCGACATCGCTCCAGGCGATGCCGCACCGGCCAATCGCCGTGTCAAAGACCGTGTAACCACGTCCTGCCATAGCGCTACCCCAACCCCAGGTGGGATATTAGCACGGCCATCAACCACCGCACGTGGAAAGTTAAAATTCGGTTAAGAGCCGGGGGCGCGAGACGCCGGCGCGCGCCAACCGGCTTGGCGGCGCGCCCGGTCTCGGCTAATCAGGAGAGGCGTTCGCGGGCGTAGTTCAATGGTAGAACGGCAGCTTCCCAAGCTGCATACGAGGGTTCGATTCCCTTCGCCCGCTCCAATCTTTTGCGCTCGCTACCGCTGCTTTGCCGCCTCCTGGCACCGAGCGACCTATCTTGTTTGACCCGACAGAAATCCACCGTCCGTCAGCCGAGCTTGCAGCCGTTCGCGGTAACGTAGATCGAATAGAGCGACGTGGTTCCGCAAATGAACAGACGGTTGAGCTTGGTGCCGCCGAACGTCACGTTCGCAACCATTTCGGGAATCAGGATTTTGCCGATCAGCGAGCCGTCAGGGTCGTAGCAATGCACGCCCTCTGCGGTACTCGTCCAAATGCGCCCGTTCCGATCGACGCGAAAGCCATCGAACAGACCTGCGGTTGATGCCGCGAAGATCTCGCCGCCCGACAATTTCGCTCCGTCCCCGTCGGTTCGGAAGCGGCGAATGTGGCGCGGACCGTTCTCTTTGTGGGTTGCGCCTGTGTCGGCGACATACAGGTATTTCTCGTCGGGCGAGAATGCGATGCCGTTTGGGCGAACCATGTCGGTGATGACGGCCTTTACCGTCCCGGACTTGGCGTCGACGCGATATACGTGGCAGCCGTCGATCTCCTGATCCGCGCGATCACCTTCGTAATCGGTGTCAATGCCGTAGGCGGGGTCGGTGAACCAGATCGAATTGTCCGACTTCACCACGACATCATTGGGCGAGTTCAGACGCTTGCCGTCCCACTTGTCCGCAAGGACAGAAATCGATCCGTCAATCTCTGTTCGGGTCACGCGGCGCGTGAGGTGCTCGCAGGTGACAAGCCGGCCTTGATTGTCCACGGTGTTGCCGTTCGAATTGTTGGAACATTCGCGGAAGACCGAGACTTCGCCCGAGGGCTCGGCAAACCGCATCATGCGGTTGTTCGGAATGTCCGACCAGACGAGATAGCGGCCGGCAGCGAACCAAGCCGGACCTTCGGCCCAGCGCGCCCCCGACCACAAGCGTTCGACGCGCACGTGGCCGGGAAAGCAAGCCTTGAAGCGCGGATCGAGAACGACGATGTCTGTCCCCTCGACTTGATTATACCACATTAGAACCTCCGCCTTTTGTTATTGAGCCGCACGCCGCCGTCTCACGAAGGCACGTTCTTCGACGACAGCCGGGATTGGCTCGTTATGACTGAGAGCTTGTTCACTGGGAGCTTCAGCGATCGGTCGGCGCCGGCTGGTCCGGACCGGTGTAGCGCGTGATCCACAGGCCCCAATTCTTGTCGGTGATGTAGACGTAGCCGCGGGTGTCAACGAGGACGTCTTCGGTCTGGGTGACGACGTCTTTCGGCAGCGGACCGACATTCTTGGCGGGTTGGGGCGGAATGAACCATCCGGTCTCGACCGGCATGATCGGATCCTTGATGTCGAAGACCCGCAGGCCGGCGTTGAAGTAGGTCAGATAGATCAGGTTGCCGGGCTTCTCGACGTCGGGCAGGTGGGTTTCCTGGTTGGTATTATGCGGCCCGAAGCGGCCGCCCTTTTCGCAGAAATTCTTGTAGGGCGCGCCCGGCGGTGGGGCGGGCAGCGGCAGCAGCGACAACAGACGAGGTTGCGCCGGATTCTGGTTGTCGACCAGCGCCGCAAAATTCAGCGCCTCGGCACAGCGCTCCGCGCTCGCCTCCGAACTGACGAACATCAAGTTGCGGTCCCACAGCGGCAGCGCCGAGTGCACCGACTGCGAACCCGCCGCCAGGAATGGTGGGCTGAAATTGAGCTGTCCGACCAGCTTGGGATTGGCGATATCGGTGATGTCGAGATTGATCAACCCGGGCGCGTAACCCATCGTGGCCGTTTTGCCGTCGGGGCTGATCATGGCGGGGCCGTGAAAACCTTGCGGACCGATGCCGCGGGGCTCGCCTGGCTTCTGTCCCGGCATCGACCAGCGTCCGGCCTCTTTCGGATGCGCGGGATCGCTGACATCGAGGATCACCAGGATGTTGCTGTCATAGCCGGGCATGCCCGCCGACAGATAAGCATATTTGCCGCCAGGATAGGCATTGCGGTGCGTGCCGCTGCCGCCGGTCTTCCATTCCGAGACCTGCTTTGGATTGACCGGATCGCTGATGTCCCAGATCAAGACGCCTTCGGCATTGGGTTTGCCGGCGTCGGCGCCCCAGGCCGGCGAGGATTTCTGTAGCGCCGTGACCATGATGTTGTCGTGCAACGTCATCTGGATGGTCCAGGTGTTTTCAGGACCGGGGATGAACTTGACGAGTTTGGGATCCTTCGGATCGGTTACGTCGACGATGCTCCAGCCCTGGTGCCATAGATGTCCCGTGTAGAGGTACCAGCGGCCGTTGACCTTCCTGATCGCCATCTTGAAGGCGCCGAGCCGGTTGTCCATGGCGCTGTAGCCGACCGGTTCGAAATGGCTCGCCGCCCAGCCCGGTGGAATCGGATCGGCGCGCCCCGGCGCTGCAAATCCAATGGCACCGATGGCCGCAGCAACACTTAGCAGGCTGCGCCAATAGGACGTTCGCGATGCCGACATCTGCTTTTCTCCCGTGTGGCCGGTCATGTGCCGGCCTTGGCCGCGACGCTTAACACGGCGCAGGTCGAGGTAAAAGGTGCCCTCGTGCAAGGGCGTCATGTGATCGATCAGCTTCGCGCCACGCTCGGCTGCGTGATGGCGTGCCGGCTTGCGGTCGCGGTATTGGGGGCTTTGATCAGCGCGGCGATCACCGCGGCCAAAACCGAGCAGGCCGCCATGAAATACATCGCGCCCTGAAAACTGCCGGTCTCCGATCGGATCCAGCCTGCACCATAAGGGCCGACGATCGAACCGATCTGTGCGAAGCAGTTGATGAAGGCGATGCCCGCGGCCGCCTCCACGGGCGCGAGCACGCTCGGCGAGATCGCGAAGATACAGGGCGGGCAGGCGTAGTAGCCGATGCTGGCGATCGCGAGCGCGACCAGCGACCAGTGCGAGCCGCCGAGCCAGGCGGCGCAGGCGAGGCCGGCCGCTGCAACAAGCATCGAGGCCGTCAGATGCCAGCGGCGCTCGCCGGTGCGGTCGGAACTGCGCGCCCACATCACCATGCCGACAACCGCCACGAGGTAGGAAAGGGAATTCACGCCGCCGATCTCCGTATTGCTCAAGCCGAGGTCGCGGACGATTTGCGGAAGAAAGAAGGTGATTCCGAATGCCCCGACATTGCGCAGGGCATAGATCACCGCCAGCGCCATCACGCGCGGTTTGCGGATGGTTTGCCACAGGCTCGGTTTGGCGCCCGTCGGCGCGACCTTTTCGCTGTCGAGGCGGCGCTGCAGCCAGGATTTCTCATCGGCGCTCAACCATTTTGCATCGGATGGCTTGTTCGTCATCACCAGCGCGGTGATGACGCCGAGAATGACGGCGGGCAAAGCCTCGATGATGAGCAGCCATTGCCAGCCGCCAAGACCCAGAAAGCCGTGCATGGCGAGCAACGGCACCGACAGCAGCGCGCTGACGATATTTGAAACCGGCGCGGCGACCAGGAATATCGCGACCGCGCGGCCGCGCAGAACGTCGGGGAACCAGTAGGTGATGTAGAGCAGGACGCCCGGCACCAGTCCCGCTTCCGCAGCACCGAGAAGCAGACGCAGCGCGACGAAGCTGTTCGGTCCGACCACAAAGGCGGTTGCCGCGGAGAGAAGTCCCCAACTGATCATGATGCGGGCGATCCATAGCCGCGCGCCGAAGCGTTCCAGCGCGAGATTGCTCGGGATCTCCAGCAGCAGATAGGTCAGCGAGAACAGGCCGGCGGCGAGGCCGAATTCTTCCGCAGTCAGATGAAGGTCGTGATTCATCTGCAGCGCGGCGTAGCTGATGTTCGATCGATCCAGATTGGCGAGGAAATAGGCGGCCAGCACCAGGGGAAGCACGCGCCAGGAGACCTTCCGCAAGGTGCGTTGTTCGATCTCCGACTGTGACATGATGGCCTTCCCTGTCCGGCGCCCGCGGCAGCCACATCGGGCGCGCGAGAGGCCTCTCCCTTTATTTTGTTTTGTGTCGCCCGTTGATTGTCGTGAGGCGATCGTGCGTCTTTATCGAAACCACGCATGAAACGGAAGTGATCTGCTCCCAATCTCATGTGCAAGGTTGCCGCCAACCGCGTTGGTGGCCTATTGCGGCTGAATTCCGGCAGCGCGCGTCACCTGCTTCCATTTCTCGATGTCGGCATGCAGCAGCTGCGCAAATTCCTCCGGGCTGTTGCCGGCAGGCTCAAGTCCCTGCTCGGCGAGCGCCTTCTGGATTTCCGGTGTCTGAAGCGCGTCGACGATAATCTTGTTCAATTTGTCTATGATCGGTCGCGGTGTGCGCGCCGGCGCCAGGATGCCGTTCCAGCCGGTCACTTCATAATCCGGCAATCCGGCCTCGGCGATCGTCGGGATATCGGGCGCAGCCGCCAGCCGGTGCCGGGCGCTGATCCCGAGCGCGCGCACGGTGCCCGCTCGGATTTGCGGCAATGCCGTGATCGGTGTGTCGAAGAACGCTGCGACCTCGTCGGTCATCACCGCCTGCTGCGCCTGCGGCACGCCGCGATAGGGGATATGCGTCATCTTCACGCCGGCCATCGAGAGGAAGAGTTCGGTCGCCAGATGCGCCAGGCTGCCGACGCCGACCGACCCATAGTTGAGTTGCCGCGATCGCGCGAGCTCGATGAATTCCTTGACGTTCTTCGCAGGGGAGGAGGGCGGCACCAGCAGGATTTCGCTGACCTTGGTCACCATCGAAACCGGCGCGAAATCCTTTTCGCTGTCATAGGGCAGGTTCGCATAAAGCGCCGGGTTCGCGGCATGACTTGGGAACACCATCAACAGCGTGTAGCCGTCCGGGTCCGCCTGGGCTGCGATGCGCGTGCCAACGATGCCGCCCGCGCCCGCGCGATTGTCGATGATCACGGGCTGGCCGAGTTGCTCGCTCATGCTCTTGGCGACGAGGCGGGCGAGGATATCGGTGATGCCGCCGACGCCGGTGGGCACAATGATCTTGATCGTGTGGTTCGGATAATCCTGCGCGGCGACCGGCAGCGGCAACGCCAGAATCAACAACAACGCCAGCCGCAGCAATAAGAGATTTGATCGGCGCATTATTCACCATGATCGATGATGGTCGGTCACTTGCTGTCATTCGTGATCTTTGTCAACGCGCAAACTCCGGGCGTGCCGAATACCTGTCTTGCAGCGATCGCGTCGTAAGAACCGGGCTCGGCAAATTTGGCGACCTGCACTGCTGCAATGGACATTGTCCGCCCTGATCGGTTCGGATTAATCGGGCGCCGGCGGTGAGGAGCGTTGTTGCCCGCACGGCAGGAACGGCAGGGGATGCAGAGATGGCGGCTGATGCGGTTGCGACGGAGCGCTTGAATTTTCAACCGCCGCCGGGGCTCTGCGATACCCACATGCATATCTACCAAGCCGGCTATCCGACGGTTGCGGGCGCGACGGCGCCTGCGCGCGGTACGCTGGAAAACTATCGCGCGCTCAGGCAAACGCTAGGCATTTCGCGGACCGTCATCGTCCAGCCCGCGGCCTATGGCTTTGATAACAGCTGCACGCTGGCCAGCATCGCCGCGCTCGGGCGCGACGCGGCGCGCGGTGTTGCCGTGGTCGACGGTCAAATCAGTGCGCAGGAGTTGCGCGATCTCACCGACGCCGGCATGCGCGGCTTGCGGCTGGCGATGATCCCGGGCGGCGCCATCGGATGGGACGATGCCGATGCGATCGTGCGCAAGGTCCAGGCGGTCGGCTGGCACACGCAGTTGCAGTTGGACGGACTGCAGCTTCCGGCCCGCGAGACCCAGATACTTAGCTGGCCCGGACCCATCGTCATCGATCACATCGGCAAGTTTTCGGGCGGGGTCACGCCGGATCATTCCGCGGTTCGGTGCTTGTCGCGCCTGCTCGCGACCGGCCGGGTCTGGTTGAAGCTTTCGGCGCCGTACTGGGCATCGCGTTCAGGGCCGCCGCATTACGAAGATGTCGAAGCCCTGGTGAAGCATGTCGTGACCATCGCGCCGGACCGCCTGGTCTGGGCGACGAACTGGCCGCATCCCTCGCTGGCCGAGCTGCCGGACGATGCGCAGCTCTTCAACTGCATCGCCAGATGGATTCCGGACGCGATGCTTCGGCAGCGCATCTTCGCCGACAATCCGGCGCGGCTTTACGGTTTTTGATATCGATCGGAGGATTTGCGAATGCCTTATGCCGTCGCACGCGACAACACGCGCCTGTATTACGAAGAAGTCGGGCAGGGCTCTGCGGTGATCTTCCTGCACGAGTTCGCCGCCGACTATGCGAGCTGGGAGCCGCAGATGCGCTATTTCTCGCGGCAGCATCGTTGCATTGCCTATTCGGCACGCGGATACACGCCGTCACAGGTCCCGTCGGCGGATGCCTTCACCTACCAGCATTTTCGCGACGACGCGCTGGCGGTGCTGGACCATCTCGGCATCGAGCGCGCGCATTTTGTCGGCCTGTCGATGGGCGCCTATTCCTGCCTGCAGGTCGGTCTCCACAACCCGGCGCGCGTGCTGTCGTTGACGTTGGCCGGCGTCGGCTCCGGTTCCGAGCCGGCGCACATCGAGACCTTTCGGAAGAACTCGCAAAAGAACGCCCACGATTTCGAAACGCTGGGCTCGCCGGAAGTCGCGAAAACCTACGGCAACTCGCCGAACCGGATTCCTTTCCGGATCAAGGACCCGCGCGGCTTCCAGGAATTCATGGACGCGCTGTCGCGCCATGATGCGCAGGGATCGGCACACACCCAGCGGGGATTTCAGGGCGCACGCCCCTCGATCTATGAATTCAGGGAGGCGATCGAAGCGCTCGTCGCGCCTGCGCTCGTGATCGTCGGCGATGAAGATGACGCCTGCATTCAGCCGAGCCTGTTCCTGAAAGAGCATCTGCCGGCATCGGGCCTAGCGATGTTTCCGAAAACCGGACATATCATCAATCTCGAAGAGCCCGCGCTGTTCAACGAGACGCTGGAGCGTTTCCTGAATCTGGTTGAAGCGGGGCGATGGCCGGTGCGCGACCCGGCTTCACGACGACGATAGATTAAACTCAATGGAAACCGGCACGATGCGTGATGCAGCCCAGACCATGTTTGAACAAGCCCTGGCCGATGACCGGCATGAGTTCGGTTCGTTTTTCCTGTCGCGTTTTTTTGGGATGCAGATCTCCTATGAGAACGAGAACTGCATCGTAGCGTTCGAGGTGAAGCCGCCAATGTACAATCCGCAGGGCTCGCTGCACGGCGGGGTGCTGGCAACCGCGCTGGATATCTCGATGGGGCATCTTCTCAAGCACTATGTCGGCGCGGGATCGACGCTGGAGATGAAGGTGCAGTACTTCAGCCCGGCGCGAGCCGGTGTCGTGCGTTGTCAGTCCGGATTTTTGAAAAAGGGCCGCTCGATTTTCTTCCTGCAGTCGCACGCCTATGACGCCGCAGGGGAAACGATGGCGCATGCGACGTCCACCTGGAAATTGCTGAAATAGCATCTCGGCACATCGCCAGCGCTGTCATCCGCGAATGGAGTTCAACGCTATTGACCTCCGCGTGTCGGCCTTTGGAGGCTACAAACGCTCGCCCAACGATTCGTCGTGACGATCGAAGATTTAACTGTCCCGTCAAAAGCGGAACTAGGCGGTCACACTTGTATAAAGAAAATTTTAATGGTGAAGGCGGGGTCTGGTCTTATCTAAGAAAAATCCGCACAACAGGGGACGCTGACCGTTGTGCAGATCGTGAATGATGTACACAGGGAACTGACGACATGAACGATCATGATGAATGGATCAGCTACTCGCATTGGGGCATGTTTGCACGGGAACGAAAATTCTCGGACTAGCGGCGGAGCAGCGGCAACGCCTGACTCTGGCGCAGACTCCAATTCCCGTTTTCACAGGAATACCCGACTTACCTAGGTATATCGGTGTGCGACCAACGTAACGCACGGCTCAACCTCGGTACAATGGTCCGGTCCCTCTCTCTATGGTTAGGCTTGGCGCGTAACTCGGCCAACCGAGCGACGGGAAAGCTATCTGGCACTGCAATAGGGCGAGACACGGGGCGCAGCGTACCGCAACGTGCTCACGGCTTTGGTTTCTCGTTCAACGATCGCCGTCTCATCGACCCGCAAATCTGAGGATTGATATGTCAAAGCCATGTTTGCAACTAATCCATTGTTCGGATGGCATCCAACCGAGCGCAAAACGCCGGCAGCACGGCCGCGGCTTTCGGCCTCTGGTTATTCAAGGGGGCGCGCCCGTGCCGAGAGAGAGCACATGGGAACCTGCGTTCAAACTAATGGATCTGGGTTTGTTGGTTGCCCATTTTAATTACGTAGCCTTCTTGCAGGTGAGCGCAACGGTTATTGAAGCCTACAACTGGACCGATCCTAAAAAGGCCGGCTAATTGATATGGTGCACCCGGCGCATGTCAGTCCGGGTCTTTGAAAAAGGGCCGCTCGATTTTCTTCCTGCAGTCGCACGCCTATGACGCTGCGGGGGGAAACGATGGCGCATGCGACGTCCACCTGGAAATTGCTGAAATAGCATCGGCAGCGTCAGGCTGCTCGTCCCTGCAGTCCCGCTTGAGTTCGTGTGTCAACTGCCTCGCGACGCTTGGTGGGTGGTCACATCGGTGAGAGCGACTGGATTGCAGCCGCGATTTCGATGTAGGGTGGCGAGTAACGCAGAGTCCGAATACCATCCGGGCCGTTGATTCGCGGGCGTAGTTCAATGGTAGAACGGCAGCTTCCCAAGCTGCATACGAGGGTTCGATTCCCTTCGCCCGCTCCAGCGCTTTACAACCGGCGATTCGCACCGTGCCTTTCGCTCGGCAGCGCAGTCGAGAGCAAAACTGCATCAAGGCGAAAATAACAGGAAGCTCCCGCCATGCCCTTGCCCATCTCGCTCGGCTTCGCCGGAGCTTTTGCGTTGTTCAACCTGTGGCTCGCCTACCGTTGCGTCCGAATCCGGGTGAACGGACCGGGGGGCGTGGGCGACCTCGGAATTCCGGTGCTGCGGGCCCGGATGCGCGCGCACGCTAATTTCGTTGAATATACGCCCTTCGTCCTGATCCTGATGGCGCTGCTCGAATATGCTGGCGGATCAGCCGAGCTGTTGAAGGCAGCTGGTATCGTCTACTTGCTCGCGCGAGTTCTTCACGCCTTCGGTATCGAGCGCCCCCGGTTCACGATGCAACTCATTGGCGCGGTGGGAACGTGGATCGTATTGCTCACACTCGCCATCTGGGCGATACGGACAGCCGTGCATGGCTCGATGCCAATTGTGCATTGAGTCCACGGCGGATCACCCGATCAAGTTTTCGCTCAGGGTCAGATGAAGGGCGGCGAGGGTAACCCGCCGCGGCAGGCGGATTACGCTCTCCGGACGGCAACCGGTCAGGCGCCCTGCGGCACCTGATCGAGGAAACCGGTGATGCTGCGAATCCGCCCATCCCTGAGCACTGCGAAGTCGGTGCCCTTGATCGGGCTGTCGGCACCATCGGGACCGAGCCCCCAAGAAAATCGGACGTGGTCGCCGAAGCCGTTGGGTTCGCCGATCAATTGAAACTTGAAATCCGGAAAACGCTGCTGCACGCCGGCGATCAGCGCGTCGACGCCGTCATGGCCGTCGCCGCTCATCAGCGGGTCCACGTATTTCGCATCGTCCGTCCAGCTCTGCTGCAGGATTTCGCGCCGGCGGTCGGCGGCGCGTTCGTTCCACAGGCTGATGTAGCGGCTGGCAATCGTCCTCGGGTCTGTCGTTTTGGGATCGGTCATTTCGTTCTCCTTCGATGGCGCCGGATCGCCCGGCTGATCGACTATCGAAGGTTGGCGCGATCAAATCGATTACCTCGGAGGTCATGTCGTGCGTTACGGCGCACCTCGAGCGTCGCCTTAGTAACTATCCCGCCGCCTTCGCCGCGGCGCGCCCGGCGTTGCGGCCCGAAAACAGACAGCCGCCAAGAAACGTGCCTTCCAGCGACCGGTAACCGTGCATGCCGCCGCCGCCGAAGCCGGCGGCTTCCCCGGCGGCGTAAAGCCCCGGGATGATGCGGCCGTCCTGGCCGAACACGCGCGAATCAAGGTCGGTCTCGAAGCCGCCCAGCGTCTTGCGGGTCAGGATGTTGAGTTTCACCGCGATCAGGGGCCCATGCGCGGGATCGAGAATCCGGTGCGGCGCGGCGGTGCGGATCAACCGGTCGCCGATATAGCGGCGCGCATTGTGGATGTTCATCACCTGGGTGTCCTTCACATAGGGATTGGACATCTCGCGGTCGCGCGCCTCGATCTGGGCCTTGATGTATTCGAGCTTCAACAGATTGTCGCCGCTGAGCGCGTTCATGGTGGCGACGAGGTCGGCGAGGTTATCGCGCACCACGAAGTCGACGCCGCGGGTCTTGAACGCCTCCACCGGTGCGGGCGCGCCCTTGTTGGTGGCGCGCTTCAGCGTCATCCGCCAGCTCTTGCCGGTGAGGTCGGGGTTCTGTTCGGAGCCCGACAGCGCGAATTCCTTCTTGATGATGCTCTGCGTCAGCACGAACCACGAATAGTCGTAGCCGGTGCCCATGATGTGCTGCAGCTGGCCGAGCGTGTCGGAGCCCGGAAACAGCGGCGAGGGCAGCCGCGTGCCGGTGGCGTCGAACCACATCGAGGACGGCCCGGGCAGGATGCGGATGCCGTGGCGCGGCCAGATCGGATTCCAGTTCTGGATGCCCTCGACATAGTGCCACATCCGGTCGCGGTTGATGAGCCGGCCGCCGGCGGCCTCGGTGATGCCGATCATCCGGCCGTCGACATGTTCGGGCACACCGGAGATCATGCTGCGCGGCGGCTCGCCGAGCCGCTTCGGCCAGTTCTGCCGCACCAGCTCATGATTGCCGCCGATGCCGCCAGAGGCGATGATGACGGCCTGGGCGCGCAGCGTGAAATCGCCGGTGACCGTGCGCGAGCTGCTCTCGCCGCGCGCGACATTGGTCGGCTCGAGGATCGCGCCGCTGATACCGTCGACGGTGCCGCCTGACATCGTCAGCGCATCGACGCGGTGGCGAAATCGGAAGCGCAGTAGTCCGCTCGCCTCGGCCTGTCGCGCCCGCCGCTCGAACGGCTCGACGACGCCGGGACCGGTGCCCCAACTGACATGAAACCGCGGCACCGAGTTGCCATGGCTCGCCGCATCATAGCCGCCGCGCTCGGCCCAGCCGACCACGGGAAAGATGCGATGGCCCATCGCCCGCAACCACCCGCGTTTCTCGCCGGCTGCGAACGCGACATAGGCTTCGGCCCAGCGTCTCGGCCACAGGTCTTCGTCGCGGTCGAAGCCCGCCGACCCCAACCAGTCCTGCAGCGCCAGCTGATAGCTGTCGTTGATGCCGAGCCGGCGCTGCTCCGGCGTATCCACCAGAAACAAGCCGCCGAGCGACCAGAAGGCCTGGCCGCCAAGGCTTTGTTCGCCCTCCTGTTCGACAACGATGACGCGTTTGCCGGCGTCGGCAATCTCCGTCGCCGCAACCAGCCCTGCCAGCCCGCCACCGACCACAATCACGTCTGCATCATCGGCCATCGCCACATCCCCGCCCTTTTTGCCGATTGAAGCGCGCAGGGTCGTCGGCGGTCAACGACAAATGGTTCCCCGGTGCGCAACTGGGGAACGGGGGCAGCGGTTTTTCCGAAAAGATCCCGCTTCAGTAATGAGATAGCGCGGGAAGGCGCGCTTCCGAAAGAAAAGCCTACCGCTCTACCTCACGGCCGAGCCGCGGCGAGCCGGCCCTGTTCCAGTTTGGGACCTCGCGGCCGCAAGGTGCAGCAGGCGTGCAACACCTGATTTGAATCTGTTTTGAGCCATGTCAGGCGGCTGGACAAAATCACGATCTCGCAACACGCTGCTGAAGCATCACACGACGGTCAGATTCGGGTTCGACAGTTTGGACTGGGGGCTGGATATGAAACTGGTGACGGGGCTGCTCGCGGCGCTTCTCCTGTTGGCAGGCGTCGGGGCGAGCCATGCGGTGGTTCGCATCGGCGAAGACCGGGGCGGCCGAATTGGCACCTACGTCGACAAGTATCAGGCACTGCGTACCTCCGGTCAGACCGTGATCATCGACGGCTTGTGTGCCTCCGCCTGCACCATCGTCCTGGGTGCGGTTCCTCATGACAAGATTTGCGTCACCTCCCACGCCAATCTCGGGTTCCATGCCGCTTGGGACTTCGGCGCCAATGGCCGCGCGGTCACCAATGCAGAAGCGACGCAGATGCTGTACTCGATGTACCCGTCGCCGATCCGGCGCTGGATCGCCTCGCGCGGGGGCTTGACCCCGCACATGATCTTCCTGCGCGGCAAGCAGTTGATGAGCATGTTCCGCCCTTGCTACCTCGACGCCCAGGCCTCCTGGCGCTAACGCTCCCGCACCGACGCACCCCTCGCATCAGGATGACGTGATCACGCATCCCGGGCGTGAGCTTGCCGGTTTAGGCGGCCAGCCCTATTTGAAATCAAAGGGTTGAGTGATGACGCGGCGTTGTTGCCGAGACTGGCGCATCCGGGCGGTCGCGGACGGCGTCGACGCCGGTATGTACCGTTCCGGGAAGCAGCCATGACTTGCGGTAACCGGCGTTCCGTCTGCGTCTGAACCGGGCTAAAGGAATTTCATGATGAATCGGACCACCCGCCCGCTGGTCATTATCGGCGCCTTCGGCGCGAGCCTCGTTGTGGGGCTGGCGCTGATGCTGTGGGCGTTTGGCGGGATGCGAAATGTGGCGTCTCCGGCCGCCATCGGGGGGCCGTTCCAGCTCACGGACCAGTCAGGCCAGACCGTGACTGAAAAGAGCCTGCTCGGACGCCCGACGCTGATCTTCTTCGGCTTCACGCATTGCCCCGATGTGTGTCCGACCGAGCTGTTCCAGATTTCCGAGGTGCTGCGCGCGATGGGCAAGGATGCCGACCGCGTCAACGCCTATTTCGTCTCCGTCGATCCGGAGCGCGACACCCAGGCGGCGATGAAGGACTATTTGTCGAGCTTCGATCCGCATCTCAAGGGCCTGACCGGCAGTGCCGATGCGGTGTCGAAGGTGGTTTCGGATTACCGGGTTTACGCCAAGAAAGTCCCGCTGAAGGATGGCGACTACACCATGGACCACACCGCGCTGATCTATCTGATGGATCGCGACGGCAAGTTCGTGTCGCCGTTCAATCTCAACCGCAAGCCCGAGGAAGCCGCGGCCGACCTCAGGCGCTACCTCTGAGTTCGTTCCCTCTGAGTTATCGCCGGCCATAGCGTTTTCGAGCGAAGCCGGTCCGCAAGAAGCGCGTCAAAACAAATGACGAGTTATCGGCCGAATGGTCTATAAGGCCGTCGGGTTCCCGAGAAAACCGCCGGTAATGCTTTCACAAACCATCATTTCATCCCGCCATGTGGCAGCTCTGCGGACCGTCCTGGTTGTGGCCACGGTCTGGCTGACGGCGAGCCTGGGGGGCGGCGCGGCATACGCCCAAGCCATGCCCAAGCCTGGGACCCAGGCCGCACCGCAGGCGGTGCCCGGCTTCTGGGACCCGAGGCGGCGGCCGGAACGGCCGGATCTGTCCCGGTTGACGGTGATCCGGTTTCTGACCGAAACCGACTATCCGCCGTTCAACTTCACCGGGGCCGACGGCAATCCCGCGGGCTTCAATGTCGACCTGGCGCGGGCGCTGTGCGACGAGATCAAGGTCTCCTGCACCATCCAGATGCGACGGTTCGAGACCCTGGTCGACGCGCTCGCGAGCAACCGGGGCGACGCCATCATTGCTTCGCTGGCGGTGACCCCGCAGCTGCGGGGGCGGCTCGATTTCACCGACCCCTATTACCGGGCTTCGGCCCGCTTCGTGTCGCGGCGCGACGGGGTGATCCCCGAGGTACGGCCGGAATATCTCGAGGGCAAGAAAGTCGGCGTGATCGGCGGTTCTTCGCACGAGGCCTATCTCAAGGCGATGTTCACCGATGCCGAACTGCACGCCTACCCCAATGACGACGCGCTGCGGCTGGGTCTGCGCCGCGGCGAGGTCGATTTCATTTTTGGCGATGCGATCTCGCTCGCGTTCTGGGTCAACGGCACCGATTCCGACAATTGCTGCGCATTCTCCGGCGGCCCGTTCGTCGAGAGCCGCTATTTCGGCGAGGGCGTCGGCATCGCCGTGCGCAAAGGCAATGACCTGTTGCGGCAGGCGCTGAACTGGGCGCTGTTCCGGGTCTGGGAAAAAGGCCGATTTACCGACCTGTGGCTGCATTATTTTTCGGTCAGCCCGTTTTAGGTTACACACACCGTCATTCCGGACGGCGCGCCTTGCGCGTCGATCCGGAATCCCGAGATGTTTAATGCCTGATGCCTCTTTCTCGAGATTCTGAATCTCGGGATTCCGGGTTCGATGCTTCGCATCGCCCCGGAATGACGTAGTCCATGTTTTTGCATTTTGTCGCGGAATTGTTAGTTTCCGCGGCTTCCGGAGACCATCTTAGATGTCCACAATCGATTCCGCCGTCAGCCCGAGCGACCTGCGCGCGCTCGCCGAACAATCCAACGCCTGGCCATTCGAGCAGGCAAAGCAGCTCGTCGCGCGGCTGAAGAAAAAACCAAAGGACGAGGTGTCGTTCGAGACCGGCTATGGTCCATCCGGCCTGCCGCACATCGGCACCTTCGGCGAAGTCGCCCGCACCACCATGGTCCGCCATGCGTTTCGGGTGCTGACCGAGGACAAGATCAAGACCCGGCTGATCGCGTTCTCCGACGACATGGACGGCCTGCGCAAGGTGCCGGACAATGTGCCGAACAAGGAAATGCTGGAACAGCACCTCGGCAAGCCGCTGACCCGGGTGCCCGATCCGTTCGGCACCCATCCGAGTTTCGGCGCGCACAACAATGCGCGGCTGCGCGCGTTTCTGGATACTTTCGGCTTCGACTACGAGTTCGCCAGCTCCACCGATTACTACACGTCGGGCAAGTTCGACTCGGCGCTGCTGCGCGTGTTGGAGCGGTTCGATGCGGTGATGGCCATTATGCTGCCGTCGTTGCGCGAGGAGCGCGCGTCGAGCTACTCGCCGTTCCTGCCCGTTTGCCCGCGCACCGGCGTGGTGCTGCAGGTGCCGATCACGACCCATGACGTCAAGGCCGGCACCATTTCCTATGACGATCCCCAAACCAAAGAGAGCGTCACGCTGCCGGTCACCGGCGGGCACTGCAAGCTGCAGTGGAAGCCGGACTGGGCGATGCGCTGGTTCGCGCTCGGCATCGATTATGAAATGGCCGGCAAGGATTTGATCGATTCGGTCAAGCTGTCGGGCAAGATCTGCAGCGCGCTCGGCGGCATCCCGCCTGAAGGCTTCAATTACGAACTGTTCCTCGACGAGAAGGGCCAGAAGATTTCGAAGTCGAAGGGTAACGGTCTCACCATCGACGAGTGGCTGCGCTATGCCTCGCCGGAGTCGCTGTCGCTGTTCATGTACCGCGAACCGAAGGCTGCGAAGCGGCTGTATTTCGACGTGATCCCGCGCAACGTCGACGACTACCAGCAATTCATCGACGGCTTTCCGCGCCAGGATGGCCGGCAGCAACTCGTGAACCCGGTCTGGCATATCCATGCCGGCCGTCCGCCCGCGATCGACATGCCGGTGACGTTCCAGCTGCTGCTGACGCTGGTGTCGTCGTCGAATGCGGAGAACGCTGCGACGCTGTGGGGGTTCATCGGGCGCTACCGTCCCGGGGTGACGCCGCAGACGCATCCGAAGCTCGATGCCATGGTCGGCTACGCCATCAATTATTACCGCGACTTCGTGGCACCAACCAAGCAATTCCGCGAGCCGACCGATGGCGAGCGGGCCGCGCTGCAGGATCTGCGCGACGCGCTGTCGCAACTGGCGCCGGAATCCTCGGCCGGGGACATCCAGAACGTGGTCTACGAGATCGGCCGCCGCGAGCCGTTCCTTGATCCGGTCAAGAAGGGCAAGGACGGCCGTCCCGGCGTTTCGCTCGACTGGTTCAACATGCTCTACCAGGTGCTGCTCGGTCAGGAAAAAGGCCCGCGCTTCGGCTCGTTCGTCGCGGTCTATGGCCTGCAGAACTCGGTGACGATGATCGACGGCGCGCTGGCACGGTCGGGGTAACTTTCTTCCTTCTCCACGATCCAGACGACGACGTGTCGGATGTCGTTCGGTGCATCAACAAGGACCCGGCATCACTGGATCAGAAATCAGCTGCACAACGGCGCTGAGTGCGGGACGCGCTGGCGCCCAAAGCGTTTTTGGAGCGACGGGTGACCGTTTGGCAAGTAAGGCCGCCCTCGTCGGTAGTCCTGAGGGTGACGCTCCGTTGGTTGCCGAAGGCGTCAGTGCCGCTCCGTGTCTTGGTAACCGAACCATCGGAATTGCGGATGCGGGTGACACTGTGTTTGTTGCCGAATGCATCGATGAAGGTCCGTGTCTCGCTAACCGAATTACCAGCTTGAGCCGAAGCGGTTTCAGCGCACGCGAGAGAGATCGCCAGAGCGGCGGCAAGAACTGCAAGGGTTTTCATGACTGCGCTCCTTTCGGTTGTCGCCCTTTCCCGCATCAACCATCTCACATTCACAACCCAGCGCCCTGTGACCCCAGTCACAATCTAGGCGTTCATTTTTGTCGCAGCGCCGGTTCGAATAACGATTATGGAACCGTCGCCATCTCATCGTTGGAAAATGAAAACGGCATCGTCCAGATCGTCGCACGCTGCTGGACCTCGGCAACAATGCGCGTGACGAGGCCGGGCGTGATCTCGGGGGCCGCATCAACTCGACCGGCATCTCGTGCATAAAGAGTTCGCGCGTGGCTGGATGCTGCGATCCCTCACCCATCCGCGATGCTTCACATCGCGTCCGCCCCCGCGAGGGGAGAAAGCCGCCCATTTTCTTGCCATGCGCCCGCAAATCCGGATGGGAGCCCCGCCACAATTTCAAGCCGAGACCGGCCCAAAATTGCGTTAGCATGACCCCATAAAGACGGTCCGGCTTTATTGAAGGGCCGGGCATTCATGCGGGCTTCAGCAGGGAGGACGCTCATGCAGTTCAGGGTTTCACCGAAGACGCTCAGTGAGAGCAGTGCCGAGGAATGGCTGGCGCGGGTCGATCTTGCGGCGGCGCATCGTCTGGCCGTGATGCACGGTTTCCACGAAGGCATCTTCAACCATTTGACCTTGATGGTGCCGGGGCGCAGCGACCGTTATTACCAAATCCCGTTCGGAATGCACTGGTCCGAGGTGACCGCCTCGTCCTTCATGGAAGTCGGCGTCGACGATGGCGAGGTCAAGCGCGGCGAGGGTGAGGTCGAGCGCTCCTGCTATTGCATCCATGCGCCGATCCATAAGGCGCTGCCGCAAGCCAAGGCGGTGTTTCATACCCACATGCCATATGCGAGCGCGCTGACCCGGCTCGAAGATCCGCGCATCAAGGAGATCGGCCAGACCGAGGTCGGGATGTCCGGCGAGATTGCCTATGACGACGAATATACCGGCCCGGCGCTCGATCCCGCCGAGGGCGCCCGCCTCGCCGGCGTGATCGGCGACAGGACGATCCTGTTCATGGCCAATCACGGCATCAGCACGGTCGGCGAAACCGTCGCCGACGCCTATGACCGACTTTATTACATCGAGCGCGCCGCGCAGGTGCAGATTTACGCGATGTGGACCGGACAGAAGTTGAAACAGTTGCCGCAAGCCGTGGTCGAGAAGACCAAGCGCGATATCGGCGGCGCTAACCTGTACAAGGGACCCACCCCGGCGCAGCGGCACTTCGATGCTCTGAAGCGCATCCTCGACCGCAAGGAGCCGGACTACGCGATGTGACTTTGTCCTTCTCCCCTTGTGGGAGAAGGTGGATCGCTGGCGCGAAGCGGCAGCGAGCCGGATGAGGGGTTGCAGTGCCTCGTTATGTTGCTACCCCTCATCCGCCTTCGCTTCGCTCAGGCACCATCTCCCACAAGGGGAGAAGGGAAGACAGATGTCGTGTTCTCCAGAAGTATCGCGAACCGCGTTGCCACCGCCCATCAGCCAACGCTTGCTCTCACCCGCGCCGCAAACCGATGCCAGATCTCCGGCCGCCAGCTGCCGTTGGCGGCGCCCGAGGTGGAAGGCAGGATCCAGATTTGGGTTTCGGCGATCCGCTCGGCCTGCTCGCCGTAATCCCGTCGGCCGCCGAGAAAACGTTGGCCGGCCATCTTGCTCGTGAACGCCAGAAATGTCGGCCGATAAGTTGCGATCGAAGCGTGCAGGCGGGCGCGGGAATCGTTCGCCAGCTTTGACAGCGGTATCTGGTGATCCATGCCGGAATGCGTCTTTACGAAGTCCGTCAGGCCGATCCGATACCGCAACAGTTCACGGTATTGTTGAGGTTGCAGCCGTTCCGGCGTCAGCCCGGTCTCGTGCAGGATTTTCCAGAACTTGTTCTGTTTGTGCGCGTAATAGGCCTGCGCCACCGCCGATGCGGTGCCGACCGCAGTCCCGCACAAAACGACGTGAAGGGAATCCCGCAGCATGTCCGGAAGGACGTCCGGCACGGCGGCGACGATGTTGTTGTCTAGCGGCATATCAACTCAGCACTACCCGACATCGGCACGGTGGTCATGCCCGAGTGAGATCGCACAATCCCGGCGAATACGGCGCGTGAAGGGCGGACAATCCGGCTTATTGCTTCACCCACACGATCCGGGCGATCCAGTTGACTTCCTCGGCCGTCAAGGTGCGCTCGGCCGCGCTGGGGTCCAGCGGCTGCAACTCGAAGGTCCGCGCGGTCCGGCGCTTCAATTCCCCGACCGTCACCGCGCCGTCGCCGGTCTTCACCACCACCCGGTCGCCGCGCCGGATCGCCGTCGCCGGCGAAATCACGAGGATGTCGCCGTCGCGATAAACCGGCCGCATCGCATCGCCGGAAATCTCCAGCGCATAGGCATGTTCGTCGCCGGCGGATGGCAGGGCCGTCTCGCCCCAGCCTTTGCCGGTCGGCGCGCCATTGTTGTCGAACGCACCGCTCGCCCCGGCCTGCGCGAAATCGAGCAGCGGCATCGATTGCACGCTGCGCGGGCTATCGCCGATCAACTGGACGAAACTGTCGATCGAACTGTTGGTCGCGGCCAGCGCCTTGGCGATCGATTCGGTCGAAGGCCAGCGTTCGCGGCCGTCGGAGGTGATGCGCTTGGATTTGTTGAATGTGGTCGGATCCAGGCCGGATTTTTTGGCCAGCCCCGAGGCTGACAATCCGGCACGCTCCGCCAACCGATCAAGCGCGGCCCAGACCTGCGCGTGGGTCAGCATTCGCGGCGCTTTTGGGTGTCTGACCATGGTCGAACCCGGGCAAGAGCTGGGAACTTTTACCTTAACCGGCCGCTTTTCACCATCGGGCATAAGCGCCCGAAGCGGGCCTTGAGTTAAGCGGGGGGCGCCGATACGGTCGTCCCAGGATTCCGGATTTCCGGGAAATCCCAAGAGACTCAACGACAAGCAGGACGCTCGGCCGGTGCGCTGGATCTATAAAATTTGTCCCGCTTCGGCCTGGCGCGAGGCCGAACGGCAAGGGGTATACCGCGGCAGCGCCGATGATGCCCGGGACGGCTTTATCCACTTTTCCGCGGCCTCGCAGGTGGCCGGGACGGCCCGGAAGCACTTTTCCGGCCAAACCGGGCTGTTCCTGATCCGGGTCGATGCTGACGCGCTCGGCGATGCGCTCAAATGGGAGCGCTCGCGCAACGATGAGCTGTTTCCGCATCTCTATGGCGAGCTTGATCTCGGCGCGGTGGCGGAGGTGCGCGATCTGCACGCCCGTCCCGATGGGTACCATGATGTTCCGGAGTTGTTGCTGTGATCCGCGCGTTCGATGCCTTTTCTCTGCCCTTGCTGCGCTGGTTTGATCCAGAAGACGCGCACCGCATGGCGATCCAGGGCCTGCGGTTGCTGCCGCCGATGCGGCCGCGGCCGGACGATCCGAAATTGGCGGTGCGGGCGTTCGGCCTGAATTTCCCCAATCCGATCGGCATGGCCGCGGGCTTCGACAAGAGCGCGGAGGCGCCGGACGCGTTGCTGCGGCTCGGCTTCGGATTTGTCGAGATCGGCTCGGTGACGCCGAAGCCGCAAGCCGGCAATCCGCGGCCGCGTCTTTTTCGGCTGGAGCGCGATGAGGCGGTCATCAACCGCATGGGTTTCAACAATGACGGGGCCCAAGCGGTGCTGCGACGGCTCGCCGCGCGCGCGCATCTCGGCGGCATCGTCGGCGTCAATGTCGGCGCCAACAAGGATACCGCCGACCGGGTCGCCGATTATGTCAAGCTGATCGAGACCTTCGCGCCGGTCGCGAGCTACTTCACCGTCAATGTGTCGTCGCCGAATACGCCGGGACTGCGCAACCTGCAGCAGGCCGCAGCTCTCGACGATCTCCTGGCGAAGGTGATCGACGCACGCGAGCGGGTACGCCGCAACGCCGGCGATTCGCCGGTGCTGCTCAAGATCGCGCCGGACCTGAGTTTGTCCGAGCTCGACGATGTCGTTCAGATCGCGCGCTCGCGCCGGGTCGACGGCATGATCGTGGCAAACACCACATTGGCGCGGCCATCGACCTTGCGCAAAGGCGGCCGCGCCGGCGAGCAGGGCGGATTGTCCGGGCGGCCGCTGTTCCGGCTCTCGACCCGGATGGTGGCGGAGACCTATGTGCGCGCCGAGGGCGCGTTTCCGCTTATCGGCGTCGGCGGCATCGATAGCGGCGGCGCCGCGCTGACCAAGATCCGCGCCGGCGCCAGCCTGATCCAGCTTTACTCCTCACTGATCTACAAGGGCCTGGGTCTGGTCGACGATATCAAGAACGACCTGTCTTCGACCCTGCTGCGCACCGGCCGCGACTCTTTGTCGGAGATCGTTGGCGCAGATGCCGCGACGATTACGGCCGAGGACTGGCCGGTGCAGTAGATGCTTTTGTTACTTCTCTTTCCCTTACCCTCCCCTTGAGGGGTCCGAGACGAGCGGAACTCGCTCGTGGGTCGACGCGAAGCGGCGGGGTGGGGTGAGGCCCCGGAACGAAGTCTCTCCACCCCACCCCGTCGCACATTCGCTGCGCTCAATGTGAGCCGACCCTCCCCCTCCAGGGGAGGGTGAAGAAAGGGTCTTCGACATCGCAAATTCCGCGCTTCGCGCAACAGGCGCCGACCCATGAGCGATCTTCGCTCGTCTCGGACCCCTCAAGGGGAGAGTTACGGACGAGCTGCAATAGCTACCCGTTTTATGTGCGGCAACCTCGTTGGCAGCGGGGAAATGGAGGAGTCCCTTCACGACTTAAACGACGCCTTGAACAGCGACGGGTAGCGCAGCGCCTCGAGGCCGCCGCGCGCGGCGTAATGGATCAGCAGCGCGCCCCACAGCCCGGCATTGCCGAACGAGCGTAGCGCCAGCCACGCGCCGACAAAGATCACGAGCGACAAAACCATGAGATTGCGCATGTCGCGTGCCCAGGTCGCGCCGATGTAGACGCCGTCATAGGCGAAGGCGAACACGCCGAGCACCGGCGCCAGGATCACGAAGCGCAGATAGTTGCGCGCGCCCTGGCGCACCTGTTCGCTCGCGGTCATGATATCGATCAAGGTTGGACCGAACAGCGCGAAAGCCATGGTCACCGCGACGGCAAAGGCGAATCCCCACCAGATCACGCGCCGCGTCGCGCTGGCAAATCCGTCCTTGTCGCGGGCGCCATAGGCGCGGCCGCAGAGCTGCTCGGCGGCGTTGGCGAGCCCGTCGAGGAAGAAGGCGCTGATCAGAAGGAAGTTGTTGAGCACGGCGTTGGCGGCGAGCGTCACGTCGCCGGCGCGCGCGCCCTGCGCGGTGAAGAACAGGAACGCCGCGATCAGCGCTGCGGTGCGGATCATGATGTCGCGATTGACGGCCAGCATCCGCATCAGCTTGGCGCGTTCGAACAGCGTGGCGCGCGGGATCGCCGGCTGTCCCTGCGCGAGCTGCCGGGCGATCGCGACGCCGATCACGAGCCCAACGGCTTCGGCGATCACGGCGGCGATCGCCGCACCGGCGACGCCGGCATCGAGCCCCAGCACCAGCAGCACGGTCGCCGCCATATTGATGAGGTTGATCGCGATCTGGACCGCAAGCGCGAGCCTGGCGCGGGCCTGCCCGATCAGCCAGCCGAGCACGACGTAGTTGGCGAGCGCCAGCGGTGCCGACCAGATCCGGATGATGAAGTAAGTCCGGGCGGCGCGGGTGACGCCTTCGCTGCCGCCCATCGCGCCGAGCAGGAGGGTGGCGAGCGGCAATTGCAGCGCGATCAGGCCTGCGCCGATCACACCTGCGACGATAAAGCCGCGCAGCAATATCGCCCGCATTTCCTGGGTTTCGCTAGACCCCAGCGACTGTGCCGTGAACGCGACCGTGCTCATGCGTAGGAAAGCGAACAGCCAGAACATGCAGTCGAACAGTACCGAAGCCATCGCAACGCCGCCGAGCAGGGTGGCATCGCCCAGCCGACCGATCGCGGTGGTCGAGACGATTCCGATCAGCGGCGTCGTCAAGTTCGCGACCATCGCCGGGCCGGCGATCGCAAAGACCTGCGCGCTGGTTACTTTCGATCGAGAACTTAAATCGATCTGTGCCATCCCTACAACTCGACGACCATGCCGTCGCTGGCCGTGGTGTAGGCCAGCGAATCCAGCCGCCTCAGCATGTCGTCGCTCATATGGGTCAGGATCAGACGCTTCGGTCTGATCGCCGGCAGGTGTTGCTCCAACGTGGTCAGGCTGAGATGGTTCTTGACGACCCTGTCGTAATAATAGGCCTCGGCGATGAACAGGTCGGCATCGCGCGCCAGCGGGATCAGCGTCTCCGTCCATTCGGTGTCGGCACTGTAGGCGATGACGCGGCCCTCGGCCTCGATCCGGTAAGCCAAAAATGGCCCGCCGGAGCTGCCGTGCACCACCGGATAAGGGGTGACCTTGACGGCGCCAAGCTCGCGCGTCTCTTCCGGATTCAACGCAACGACGCTGAGTTCAAACCGCTGCTTGGTCGTCGATGAATGTTCGAACAGCGCTTCCATCACCTGCGCCAGCCGCGCTTCGATTCCTTGCGGCCCGGCGATCACAAGCGGGCGGCTGCGGCGGCTGAACTGGGCATCGAGCAGCAGGAACGGCAGGCCGGCGAAATGGTCGCCATGAAAATGCGTGATCAGGACCAAGTCGATATCGTCACGTGCGATGCCGAGCCGCTGCAAGGCCGGCAGCGACGACGCGCCGCAATCGATCAGGAAATTGATGGTCGCGCCGGTGAGGTGAAAGCAGGTGTTGTTGCGGCCGCCTGAGCCGAGCGCATCGCCGCAGCCGACAAATCTCAGTTGCATCGCCGGCTACCGGTTTGCGAGGAATTATCGGCCGCGCGGCGCGCCGACCAGCCGGGAGAGCAGCCAGACCGGAATCACGATCACAGCGCCGAGCAGGAAGTAGCGCCACAAGCCGTTGATCGCGTCGAACCCCAGATCCCAGATCCGCTGAAACAACAGCCGGATGCTGTGGACGATATTCCAGGGATCGAAGCCGATGGCGGCCAGCACCACGCCGACCAAAATCGACAGCAGGATCAGCCGAAACGCCACATTCAGCGGCGAGCCGCCGAGAAAGCGGGTCATGCCGTCATTGTTAGCCGGCAATTCCCTGGTGTCGTTGGGCATCATTGGTCTCCTGCGCGGATTCGAGGGCATTCTAAAGCATGATCCATCAAAACGGGTATCGGTTTTCCGGATCAAGCGCCGTCAAAAGCTCCATTTGGGCAGATGGGGAACCCGTGTGTCGCCGTCAATGTCTGCCCACCGTCTCGCATTTTGATGCGTTTTCTTAACGTGCACCCGGTCCCGCGTCGCCGAGAATCGCTTCCGCCGGAACGGATGTCTCCGCTTTCAGCATCCGCTCCAGCGTTTCTAGTCGGTCGGCCTCGCGCGGCGGTTTGTCCCAGCGCAGCCGGCTGATGCGCGGAAACCGCATCGCCACCCCGGATTTGTGCCGCGGCGAGCGCGCCAATCCCTCGAAGGCGACCTCCAGCACCAGGCCTTGATCGGGCTCATGCACGACATGGCGGACCGGTCCGAATTTTTCGGTGGTATTACGTCGTACGAAACGATCGATCTGCAACAACTCCTCGTCGGTGAAGCCGAAATAGGCCTTGCCGACCGGCACGAGCTGCTCGCCGTCTTCGCCTCTGGTCCAGACCCCGAACGTATAGTCGGAATAATACGAGGAGCGTTTGCCGTGGCCGCGCTGGGCATACATCAGCACGGCATCGATGATGTGCGGGTCGCGCTTCCACTTCCACCACTGGCCTTTCGGGCGGCCCGGCAGATACGACGCGTCGCGGCGTTTGAGCATCACCCCTTCGACCGCCTCAGCGTCGTCGCCGGCGCCCGCGCTCTCGGGATCGGCGCGCGCCGATCTCAGCGCGTCCCAATCATCGAAGGCAATCGTCGGCGACAGGTCGATCCTGTCATCGTCGAGCGCGGCGACGAACGCTTCAAGCCGGGCGCGGCGTTCGGCAAACGGCAGCGCGCGCAAATCCGTATCGCCCTCGCTGAGAAGGTCGTAGGCGCGCAGATGAATGGGGTATTCCTTCAGCAGCTTGGGCGACACCACCTTGCGATTGAGCCGCTGCTGCAGCACGTTGAAGGTCTGCACCCTTCCTTCGCGCATCACCAGCAGCTCGCCGTCGATGGCACCGGGAAGCCGCAGCGACGGCAGCAGGTCGGGAAAGCTGTTGGTGATGTCCTCGCCGGTGCGCGAATAAAGCCGTGCCTGCAAATGGCCGTGCGCGTCGCGGCCGCAGACCGCCTGGGCGCGAATGCCGTCCCACTTCCATTCCGCGATAAAATCGCCGGGCGCGAGATTGGCGAAATCCGCATCCTCGATCGCATGCGCCAGCATCACCGGGCGGAACGGCGCCGGATCGCGGTTGACCGGAGGCTCGCCACGACCCTCCAGCCATGCGAACAGGTCGAGATAGGGCGGCGTCAGCCCGGGCCACATCAACTCGACATCATGCGCGTCCTTGTCGCCGAGCGCGGCGGCGGCGGTCTTTGCCAGCCGCGCCGAGACCCCGATCCGCATCGCGCCGGTGACAAGTTTCAACAGCGCCCAGCGGCCGGTTTCGTCCAACTCATCGAGCCAACGCGCGAGTTGTTTCGGCAGTTCGGTCTTGCCGAGCGTGCGTAGCGTGGTGACGACGTCGGTGAGTGTTGGCGGCGGGTTGTTGTGGAGGAGGTGAGGTCGTTCGCCGTCATGAACACTCTGCCCGCGGTACCCCCCTCCCTGGCCTCGAGAGCGAGCTCCGCTCGCCTCGGACCCCACAAGGGGGGAGGGAACAGGAAGAACCGTAGTTTCGACCCTCGACGCTTCCGCTCTTGCCCGCTGCGCACTTGTTGTCTTGTCTGCTTTCGATTTGTTGTGAGGTGGCTGCTCCGAATCTTGCGCGGCTCCCTCCCCCCTTGTGGGGGAGGGTTGGGGAGAGGGGTGGCTCAGCAAAGATTCGTCGTGGTTGAACCCGTGCTTCGGCCACATCAGCGCCACCGTCTCCGACAAATCGCCGACATAGTCATACGACAGCGCGAACAGCACCGGATCGGTGCGGGCCGCGATCAGGTCGCGGATAAGCGCAGGCTTGGCGTGCTTGAACGACAGCGCGCCGGTCAGTGCCGCCAGCGCGTAGCCGCGATCGGGATCCTCGACTTCGCAGAAATAATTGGTGATCAACCGCAGCTTGTTGTTGCGGCCGGGTTCATAGGCGAGGCGATCGAGCAACTCGGCGAAGCGGTTCATGCGCCCGCCTCTTGGGCATCCTCGGTTGCCGGCGCATCGCCTTCATCCTCGTCGCCATAGCCGACGAGATCGAGCGGACGCGCGGCGAGACCCTTGGTTTGGCACCAATGCACCAGCGCGTCTTCCTGGCCGTGCGTGACCCAGATTTCGCCGGCGCCGGTGGCCTCGATCGTCGCCGTCAACCCGTCCCAGTCGGCATGGTCGGAAATCACCAGCGGCAGTTCGACGCCGCGCTGCCGCGCACGGGCGCGCACCCGCATCCAGCCCGACGCAAAGGCCGTGACCGGATCGGGAAACCGCCGCGTCCAGATGTCCGAAGTGGCCGACGGCGGCGCCAGCGTGATGGTGCCGGCGAGGTCGGCCTTTTTCACGCCCTTGACCATCCGTAATTCGCCCAGCGCCACGCCGCGGGTCTCATAATAGCGCGTGATCTTTTCCATCGCGCCGTGCAGGTAGATCGGCGCGTCGTAGCCGGCCGCGCGCAACAGCGCGATCACACGCTGCGCCTTGCCGAGCGAATAGGCGCCGACCAGATGAGCGCGCTCCGGAAACAACGCCACCGAGGCAAGCAGCTTCTTCACCTCTTCAGCGGCATTGCCGTGACGGAACACCGGTAGCCCGAAGGTGGCCTCGGTGATGAAGACGTCGCACGGCACGATCTCGAACGGCGTGCAGGTAGGATCTGGCGCGTCCTTGTAGTCGCCGGAGGCGACGATGCAGGTATCCTTGCAGGAGACCGCGATCTGCGCCGATCCCAACACGTGGCCGGCGGGATGAAATCTGACCGTGACGTCGCCGAGCCTGATCGCTTCGCCGTAGCCGATGGCCTGCGTGGTCCGCGCGAAATCATCGCCGTAGCGCAGCCGCATCATGTCCAGGGTTTCCTGGGTCGCCAGCACCGCGCCATGGCCGGGCCGGGCGTGGTCGGAATGACCATGGGTGATCACGGCGCGATCGACCGGCCGCGTCGGATCGATGTAGAACTGCCCCGGCTTGCAGCATAGCCCGGCGGGGACGGGCACCAGGATGTCTTGCGGGCGCATTTCGGTTATATAGGGTGAATTAGATCGACTTTTTAGCCGTGATGCGCGGGCTTTGCGCATCCGTCTTAAGAATTCCTGCCTGATGCACTGCCGGAAGATACCCAACCATGTTGGGTGCAGGACCTGGCAATGGTGAACCTCGAAACGATGTCCGTCCGCCTGTTTTTGTCTTCCGGCGATCTGCTTGCCGATCGCCGGTTTGAATTCGCCCGCGACCTGCTGTTGAAGGGCGACCTCGCCGCTGCCGCCGATTTGCTGTCGCAAGCGCTCGAACTGATGCCCAACTTCACCTCGGCGTGGTTTACGCTCGGCCAGATTTACGAAAGGCTTGGCCAGCGCGACGAGGCCATTGCGGCCTTCCGTCGGGCGCGTGCCGCCGACCCTGATGACCGGCACGGCGCCAGCCTGCATTTGATGCGGCACGGTGCCGAGCAAGTGTCGGCAATGCCGCCGGCCTATGTGCAGACGCTGTTCGATCAGTATGCGCCGCGATTTGATGCGGCGCTGATCAACGACCTCGGCTATCGCGGCCCGGGGCTGTTGTTCAAGGCGGTTCTTTCGGTCCGCGCCAGTGCCCGCAAGCCCGCCTTCTTCAAGCGCGCCATCGATCTCGGCTGCGGCACCGGCCTTGGCGCCTTGGCGTTTGCCCGGGAGGTCGATCATTTTATCGGTGTCGACCTGTCACCGCGCATGATCGAATGGGCGCGCACGACCGGGCTTTATGCGGAGCTCGAGGTCGCGGACATGCTGCAGAGTTTGCGTGGCAAACCCGACGCCAGCGCCGAGCTGATTTTGGCTTCCGACGCCATGGTCTATGTGGCCGACCTTGTGCCGTTGCTGCATGAGGCGGCGCGGGTGCTGACGGCAGGAGGCCTGTTCGCCTTCACGGTGGAAACGCACGACAGCAAAGACGGCCAGGATGTCCTGATCGGCGAAGGACTACGCTATACCCACGGCGCGTCTTACGTGCGCGCGCATGTCGCGGCCGCTCGTCTCATCCTGTCGCAATGCGAGCCGCGATCGACCCGCAACGAAGACAATGTGCCGGTGCCGAGCCTGGTCGTGGTGGCCGCGAAAGGGCAGAACTTCAGCCGTCGCTGATGGCTTTCGTCCGCTACCGGATCGCGTGCTGACAAATTAAGCCTGCACGTTGCGAAGACCGCAGAATAGCGACGGCATTGCGTCGCAGCGAGGAAAAATTCGCTATTGCCGATCCCCGGGGAATGTAGATCAATACTCACCCTAGGGAGAAACAAAACAATGAACAATAAACAGTCGAGGCGCGAATTCGGCGCCACCGCGCTTGCAACCATCATCGCGTCGGCCGTGCCCGCGCCTTACGTCTGGGCAGCAGAGAAAAAATACGATCCCGGTGCCAGCGACACCGAAATCAAATTAGGACAGACCGTCCCGCACAGCGGCCCGGGTTCGCTGTATGGTGTTCTCGGCCGGATCGGCGAAGCTTATTTCCAGATGCTGAACGAACAGGGCGGCATCAACGGACGCAAGATCAAGTTCCTTACTTTGGACGATGCCTACAGCGCGCCGAAATGCGTCGAGGCGACCCGGCGGCTGGTCGAGCAGGAGGAAGTGCTGGCGCTGTTCGGATCGCTCGGCACCGCGCCGCAGACCGCTGTGCATAAATATCTCAATTCAAAGGGCGTGCCGCAGCTTCTGCTCAATACCGGCGCGTCGAAATGGAACGATCCGAAAAACAACAAATGGACCATGGCGGGACTGCCGCTATATCCGACCGAAGCGCGCATTCTCGCCAAGCATGTCGTGGGCGTGAAGCCGAACGCGAAGATCGGCATTCTCTATCAGAACGACGATTTCGGCCGCGACTTCCTCGGCCCCTTCAAGCAGGTGCTGGCGGATGCCGGTGGCACGGCCAAGGTGATCCTGGAGCAAACCTACGACCTGACCGATCCGACCGTCGATTCCCAGCTCATCAATCTCTCCAAGTCGGGCGCGGACGTTTTCTATAATATCAGCACCGGCAAGGCGACGTCGCAGTCGGTCCGAAAGGTGGCCGAGCTCGGCTGGAAGCCGTTGCAATTGCTTTCGGCCGGGTCGACCGGCCGTTCGATCCTCAGCGCCGCCGGTCTGGAAAACGCAACCGGAATCGTCGCCATCCGCTATGCCAAGGACGCCGGCGTGCCGCGCTGGGAGAAAGATCGCGACGTGATGGCGTTCGAGGAGCTGCGCAAGAACTATCTGCCCAACGTCGATCCCGACAACACCATTGCATTCGCCGGCTATGGCCAGGTCGCGACGATGAGCGAAATCCTGCGGCGCTGTGGCGACGAGCTGACCCGCGCCAATGTGCTGAAGCACGCGCGCACCTTGGCCGGATTCCATTCGCCGTTCTTCCTCGACGGCGTCGACTACAGCTACACGCCCGGCGACTACACGCCGATGAAGACGCTCTACATCTCGATCTTCAACGGCAAGGACTGGGATATTTCCGATCAGCCGGTCACCGAGTAAGGCGCTGCCACGAGGGCGGCATCGGGTCGATTTGTCCCGGCGCTGCCCTCGACGAAACCGGCCGGAAGCCTTACCTCTTTGGTTGTGCCGCCGCCCAGCATTGTTTCCTTAGCCCCCGCCGAACTGCTGCCGGACCGCTTTCGTCAATGGTTCGCCGCGCGCGGCTGGCTGCCGCGCGAACACCAGTTGGCGCTGCTCGCCAAGGCCCGCGCCGATCGCTCGGCGCTATTGATCGCCCCGACCGGCGCCGGCAAGACGCTCGCGGGATTCCTGCCGACCCTGGTGGAGCTGAGTGAGGCTGGCCTTGCTAACCTCTCACCGCTTGCGGGGAGAGATCGGCTTGTGAGCGAAGCGAACGAGCCGGGTGAGGGGGGTGCTGACGCGGTCATTACATCCGCGGTGCCCCCTCACCCGACGCGGCGCACTTCGTCCGCCGCGCCACCCTTTCCCGGCGCGCGGGGAGAGGGGAAACGCAGCCGCGGCCTGCACACGCTCTACATTTCGCCGCTGAAAGCGCTCGCGGTCGACATCGCGCGCAACCTGGAAGCGCCGGTTGCCGAGATGGGATTGCCGATCAAGATCGAGACCCGCACCGGCGACACCCCGGTGTCGCGGCGGCAGCGCCAGCGGCGCTATCCGCCGGACATCCTGCTCACCACGCCCGAACAACTGGCGCTGTTGCTGTCTTCCGATGATGCGCCATTCCTGTTTTCCTCGCTCAAGCGCATCGTGCTCGACGAGTTGCACGCGCTCGTCACCTCGAAGCGTGGCGATCTGCTGTCGCTCGGGCTGGCGCGGCTGTGGCAGTTGGCGCCCGCGATGCGGGCGATCGGCCTGTCCGCGACCGTCGCCGAGCCGGAATCGCTGGCGCGATTCCTGGTGCCGCAGCGCAACGGCCAGAGCGAAGCCGCCGACATCGTGGTCGCCGGCGGTGCGGCGGCGCCGATCGTCGAGATGCTCGATACGCGGGAGCGGCTGCCCTGGGCCGGACATTCGGCGCGGCACGCGCTCGGTGAAATCTACGATCTGATCAAGCGCAACAAGACCACGCTGGTGTTCGTCAACACCCGCAGCCAGGCCGAGATGCTGTTTCAGGATCTGTGGCGGATGAACGACGACGGGCTTGCGATCGCGCTGCATCACGGCTCGCTCGACGTCGCGCAGCGCCGCAAGGTCGAGGACGCGATGGCGGCCGGCAAACTGCGCGGCGTGGTCTGCACCTCGTCGCTCGACCTCGGCGTCGACTGGGGCGATGTCGATCTCGTCATCAATATCGGCGCGCCCAAGGGTGCTTCGCGGCTGATGCAGCGGATCGGCCGCGCCAATCACCGCATCGACGAAGCCTCGCGCGCGGTGCTGGTGCCGGCCAACCGCTTCGAGGTGCTGGAGTGCGCCGTCGCGATCGACGCCATCGCCGAAAACGCGCAGGACACCCCTCCCTTAAGGACCGGCGCGCTCGACGTGCTGGCGCAACATGTGCTCGGCCGCGCCTGCGGCGAACCGTTCCTCGCCGACGAGCTCTACAAGGAAGTGCTGACCGCGGCGACCTATGCGGGCCTTGCCCGGGCCGATTTCGATGACGTGGTTGATTTCGTCGCCACCGGCGGTTACGCGCTGAAAACCTATGAACGTTTCGCCCGCATCAAGCAGGACAAGGCCGGCCGCTGGCGCGTCGCCAATCCGCGGGTGCGCCAGAGCTATCGCCTGAATGTCGGCACCATCGTCGAAGACACCATGCTGAAGGTGCGGCTGGTGCGGTCGCGCAGTGGAGGATCGGGATTGACCGGCGCGTTGGGACGCGGCGGCCGCATGCTCGGGGAGATCGAGGAAGCCTTCATCGAGGGTCTCGTGATCGGCGACACCTTTGTCTTCGGCGGCGAGGTGGTGCGTTACGAGGCGCTGGCGGAAGATCAGGTATACGTGTCGCGCGCCAACGACGCCGACGCCAAGGTGCCGTCCTATATGGGCGGCAAATTCCCACTGTCGACTTATCTTGCCGAGCGGGTCCGCCAATTGCTCGACCACCAGCGCGCCTGGGCCGCGCTGCCGGATCAGGTGCGCGATTGGCTGGCGCTGCAACGCGAGGTGTCACGCGTGCCGGCGGCGCGCGAGCTGCTGGTCGAGACCTTTCCGCGCGCCAACAAGCATTACCTGGTCTGCTACCCGTTCGAGGGGCGGCTCGCGCATCAGACGCTGGGCATGCTGTTGACGCGGCGGATGGAGCGCGGCCGGGTGCGGCCGCTCGGCTTCGTCGCCAATGAATACGCGCTCGCGGTATGGGGGCTCGGTGACATGTCGTCGATGATCCGGCAGGGGCGGCTCGATCTCGATGCATTGTTCGAGCCGGACATGCTGGGGGACGATCTCGAGGCCTGGCTCGCCGAATCCGCGCTGATGAAGCGCACCTTCCGCACCTGCGCGATCATCTCCGGATTGATCGCGCGGCGGTTCACCGGCGAGGAGAAAACCCGCCGTCAGGTCCTGTTCTCGACCGATCTGATCTACGACGTGCTGCGCAAGCACCAGCCGGATCACGTGCTGCTGCGGGCGGCGCGGGCCGACGCCGCGACCGGGCTGTTGGATCTGCGCCGGCTCGGCGACATGCTGTCGCGTATCCAGGGGCGGATCGTCCACCGGGAACTCGATCACGTTTCGCCGCTGGCGGTACCGGTGATGCTGGAAATCGGCCGCGAGTCAGTTTATGGCGAAGCATCCGACGAGTTGCTGGCGGAAGCCGCCGATGAGCTTGTCAAAGAGGCTGCCGGATAACAGGACAGAACGTGACGGGACGCGCGCAATCTTCCGAAGATCGTGAGAAGCCGCGCGCGTCGTCCGTCACGATCAGCGACGTCACTTTCCTGGCCGATCTCTCTGGCGCTTTGTTCTGGGAAGAGCAAAGCCTGCTCGTCGTTTCCGACCTACATCTGGAAAAGGGCTCGAGCTTCGCCGCGCGCGGCGTGTTGCTGCCGCCTTACGATACGGCGGCGACGCTTGGCCGCCTCGGCGCGGTGATTGCGCGGCACGACCCGCGCATGGTGATCGCGCTCGGCGATAGCTTTCACGACCGTAACGCCCATGGGCGGCTGTCGGCGCCGGATCGCGAGGCGATCGCGGCGCTGCAGGTCCGCCGCGACTGGATCTGGATCTCGGGCAATCACGACCCGGCGCTGCCGTCCGACCTCGGCGGCGCGGTCACGAGCGAAGTGGCGATCGGGCCGATTGCGTTTCGTCATGAGCCGACCGGCGCCTCGGGCGAAATCGCCGGCCATTTGCATCCGAAGGCACGCGTGTCGACGCGCGGCCGCTCGATGGAACGGCGCTGTTTTGCCAGCGACGGCGAGCGCGCGGTGATGCCGGCGTTCGGCGCCTACACCGGCGGGCTGAACATTCGCGACGCCGCGTTCTCGAAAATATTCGGAACGCCGGGCTTCATGGCGCACGTGCTCGGCGACGCCAGGCTGCACGCCATCGCCGCCTCGCGCTGTTACTGAGCTGGCTACGCCGCCTTTGCCTGCACGGTATCGCAGAACTCGGCGAGCCGATCGGCCAATCGCAACGTCGCGGCGCTCGCGTTAGGCGAGGCCACCAATGCCATCTCGGTCTTGTCGATCGGTGCGAAGCCGTCCTTGGCGGTCAGCCTCCGATGGTCGGCCTGGATCGCCATCTCGGAGAGGATGCTGACGCCCAAGCCGGCGGCGACCGCGGCTTGGATGCCGGCGAGGCTCGAGCTGGTATAGGCCATGTGCCAGGAGCGACCGGCGCTTTCGATCGCATGAATCGCGCGCGTCCGGTACAGGCATCCGGCCGGGAAGCCGATCAGTGGCACGGAAGAAACTTCCGCATCGATCGGATGGGCTTTGCTGGTGACCCAGTGGACCCGCTCGGGCCAGCGTGCGATGCCGCCCTGTTCGCCGGCATTGCGCTTGAGCAGCGCCAGATCAATCTCGCCACGCTCGAGGTCGCGCCGCAGCATGGTGCTTTGATCGGCCCGCACGTCGAGTCGCAGGCCGGGCTTCGAGCGCGAGAACGCCGCGAGCAATTTGGTCAGCCGATAGGCCGCGAAATCTTCGGGAATGCCGAGCCGCACCGCGCCTTCGCTGCCGGGCCGCGCCATCACGTCGCGGGTTTCCTCCGCCAGCGACAACAACCGCCGCGCATAGGACAGCAGCCGTTCGCCGGCTTCGGTCGGCGTGACCTCCTTGCCGGTGCGATGGAGCAGCGGCTGGCCGAGATCGTCCTCCAGGCGCTTGATCTGCTGGCTGACGGTGGATTGGGTGCGGTGAACGCGCTCACCGGCGCGGGTGAAGCCACCGGCATCGACCACCGAGACAAAACTGCGCAGCAGTTCCAGGTCCAGCATGGTGCTCACCCATTTGAATTTCCACTGGATGGAAGTTTATCATTTAATTTTCAAATATCAAGGCGCGGGCCTACATCTGGGCCATCAAGGAGATTCGCCATGTCGCTCGCGCCCTCGATCGCAGTTCCCCGCGGCCGCCTCAATCCGCTGCCCTTTTACATTGCGATCTTCTGCCTGCTCTGGAGCTTCGCCTTCGTCGCCGGCAAGATCGGCGTCACCTATTGTCCGCCGCTAATCCTGCTCACCGCGCGGTTCTCGCTGGCGGGAATTTTGATCCTCGGCATCGCCGCTATGCGCGGCGAGGGGTGGCAGTTGAGCTGGCGGGACGCAGCGGTGTTTGCGATCCTGGGCGTCGCCAATAACGCGCTGTATCTCGGGCTCGGCTATACCGGGCTCAAGACGGTGTCCGCCGGCCTCGGCGGCCTGATCGTCAGCGCCAACCCGGTCTTCACGGCCATGCTGGCCGCATTGGTCCTCGGGGAGACGATGACCTGGCGCAAAGGCGTGGGCCTTGCGCTCGGCATCGTCGGCGTCAGCTTCATCGTCTGGCACCGGATGTCGGTCGGCACCGATAGCTTCCACGGCATCCTGTTCACGCTGGCATCACTGGCCTCGATCGTGGCCGGCACCATCCTGTTCAAGCTGCTGGCGCCGAAGGGCAGCCTATGGCTGGGTAACGGCATCCAGAACCTTGCGGGCGGACTAGCGCTGCTGCCGTTCGCGCTCACCTTCTCGCAGCTAAGCGATATTGCGTTCAACGCGCAGCTTGTCGCCGCCTTCGCGTTTTTGGTGCTCGGCGGGTCGATCCTGGCCTATTTGTTGTGGTTTCACCTGCTGAAGGTATGCGGCGCAACCGCCGCCAGCGCCTATCATTTCCTGATGCCGCCGCTCGGCATGGGGTTCGCCTGGCTCGTGCTCGGCGAGCATGTCGAACTCCGGGACCTCTACGGCATCGTTCCGGTGGCGCTCGGCATCTATCTGGTGACACGGCCCGCCGCGCCGGCGCGGCCCTAGCAGCGTCGCGTTATTCCCTGATCACGGACCGGTAACGACGATTTGTTTCGGTCGCACAAGGTATCACTGTTGTAACACAAGGCGACCGCAGCGTAGTGACTGCGGCGAGCGACGCCTCCTGCGTCGACGTATCGAAACTTAGCGCGAACAAGAAACTAATTTCTACCGCGCCTGGTCTAGGCACGCATATGACGTGGCGAAATCCTGGCCCGGTGCCTGGAACGTTCGCCGCGCGTATAACTTTAATTGTATCCCGGCGCTCCGCCGCGAGGTTCCGATGCCACAGACACCGACACGTCGGCGTTTTCTTTCTGCAACAGCAACACTCGTTCCCATCGCCGCACTACCTTCGGCTGTGGCGCAAGAAGCGCTGCAGGAAACCCGGCCGACGCCGGATATTGCCGCCAGTGCGGCGCAGCCCGCGACGCCAGCGGTCGATTACTATCAACCCCGCTACTTCACCGCCGATGAATGGGCTTTCGTCAACGCCGCCTGTGACCGGCTGATTCCCCACGACGAGCACGGCCCCGGCGCGGTCGAGCTTGGCGTCCCCCAATACATCGACCGCCAGATGCAGACGCCGTATGCCGATGGCGCGATCTGGTACATGCAAGGTCCGTTTGTCGAGGCCGCGCCGGAATTCGGCTACCAGTCGCAGCTCACGCCGAAGCAGCAATATCGCCTCGGGATCCGCGCGATCGACGGCTACTGCCGCAAGACCTTCGGCAAGGCGTTTGCGGAGCTCGGCGCCGACCAGCAGACCGATATCCTGAAGCAGATTGAAGCCGGTAAGATCAAAAGCGAGGAAGCGCCGCTGCGGACGTTCTTCTCGTCTTTCCTGCTGCGCAACACGATGGAGGGCTACTTCGGTGACCCGATGTACGGCGGAAACAAAGACATGGGTGCCTGGAAGATGATCGGCTATCCCGGCGTTCGCGCCGACTTCCTGGAATGGGTCGATCAGAGCAAGCGCTACCCTTATGGGCCCGTCAGCATTCACGGTCAGCGGGGCTAACGATGGCGATACGCAACAAGCCGGTCGACGCGGTGATCGTCGGATTTGGCTGGACCGGTGCGATCATGGCGATCGAACTCGCCGATGCCGGCCTCAACGTCCTCGCGCTCGAGCGCGGCGATTTTCGCGATACCGTTCCGGACTTCGCCTATCCCAAGGTGAATGACGAAATCGCCCAGTCTGCCCGCAATGGGCTGCTGCAGAACCTGGCGCGCACGACGGTGACGCTCCGGCATTCGAAAGCCGATCGCGCGGTGCCGTACCGTCAGATCGGTTCGTTCAAGCCGGGCGAAGGCGTCGGCGGCGCGGGCATCCACTGGTCGGGCGTGCATTCGCGGGTCATGCCGGAGGAGCTGCGGCTGCGCAGCCACGTCACCGAGCGCTACGGCGAGAAGTTTATTCCGGAAGACATGACGCTGCAGGATTGGGGCGTCACCTACGATGAGCTCGAGCCTCACTTCGACCGCTTCGAACGGGTCTGCGGCACATCAGGCAAGGCGGGCAATCTGCAGGGCCGTATTGTCCCCGGCGGCAATCCATTCGAGGCGCCGCGGTCGAACGAATTCCCGCTGCCGCCGCTGAAGGATCCGCCGACCAGCGTGCTGTTCGCCAAGGCCGCGGCCGAGGTTGGCTTCCATCCGTCGCCGTTGCCGGCCGCGAATGCCTCGCAGCCGTACACCAACGTCTATGGCTGCCAGCTCGGCCCCTGCAACTTCTGCGGCTTCTGCAGCGACTACGGCTGCCTGAACTATTCCAAGGCGACGCCGCAGACGGCGATCATGCCGGCGCTGTTTCGCAAGCCGAATTTCGCGTTCAAGACCCACGCCCATGTCACCAAAGTAAATGTCGACAGCACGGGCAAGAAGGCGACCGGCGTCACCTATATCGATGCGCAGGGCCGCGAGGTGGAGCAGCCGGCATCGATGGTGGTGCTGGCGGCGTTCCATCTGCACAATGTGCGGCTGATGCTCTCCTCCGGCATCGGTCAGCCCTATAATCCGGATACCGGAGAAGGCACCGTCGGGCGCAACTTCTGTTATCAGCTCCTCAACAGCGTCAACATGTTCTTCGACGAGAAAACCTACATCAATCAGTTCCTCGGCGCCGGCGGCGTGGGGCAGGCGATTGACGACTTCAACGCCGACAATTTCGACCATGGCCCGCTCAACTTCATCGGCGGCGGCGTCATCTGGGGCCGCCAAACCGGCAACGGTCCGGTGCGCGGCATTCCCGTTCCGTCCGGTACGCCGCGATGGGGCAGCGACTGGAAGAAGGCCGTCAAGCAGAACTTCCTGCACACCGGGCGCATCGAGGCCCAGTGCAGCAACATGGCCTACCGCGGCTGCTATATGGATCTCGATCCGACCTATCGGGACGCTTACGGACAGCCGCTGCTGCGGATGACGCTGAACTGGCAGGACAACGACCTGCGTATGTCCGAATATGTGTCCGGAAAAATGATGCAGGTCGGCCGCGCCATGAAGCCGTTGTCGATCTCGGGCCGCATCATCAAGCCGGGCATGTCCTGGGATACGCGTGAGTATCAGAGCACGCACATCAACGGCGGCACGGCGATGGGCGCCGACCCGCGCACCAGCGTCGTCAACAAGTACCTGCAGAGCTGGGATGTCTCCAACCTGTTCGTGCTGGGCGCCAACGTGTTCGCCCATGGCATCGGCTACAACCCGACCGGCCTTGTCGGGACGTTGGCCTATTGGGCAGCGGCCAATATCCGCTCGCAATACCTGAAGAACCCGGGCGCGCTGGTGCCGACATGACCCGTACCGGTAAAGCTTTCACTGCAGTCGTCGCCGTGGCTGCCGCCGCCGCGGCGGTCGTTGCGGGCATCGCCCTGCACAAGCCCGAGCCGGTGGTTTCGGCTGCGCTGGCGCAGCGTCAGGGCGATCCGCACAAGGGCGCCTATATTGCCATCGCAGGCGATTGCGTCGCCTGTCATACCGCGCCCGGCGGAAAACCGTTTGCCGGAGGGCTGCCGTTTGCCACCCCGGTCGGTACCGTGTTCTCCACCAACATCACCGCGGACCGCGACAACGGAATCGGCAATTACACGCTGCAGGATTTCATTCGCCTGATGCGGTTCGGCGTCGCCCGGGACGGTCGCCGGGTCTATCCGGCGATGCCGTACACGGCTTACGCCAAGGTGTCCGATGAGGACCTCCAGGACCTGCTGGCCTATCTCCAACAACTGACGCCGGTTGCCGCGGTCAATCGTCCGATCGAGGCATCGTGGCCGCTGTCGATGCGCTGGCCGCTCGCGCTTTGGAATGCCGTGTTTCATGACGACACGCCGTTCCAGCCCGATTCGACCAAATCGGCGGACTGGAATCGCGGCGCCTATCTGGTGCAGGGCCTCACCCATTGCGGCACCTGTCATACGCCGCGCGGCTTGGCTCTGCAGGAGAAGGATCTCACCGGACACAGCAACGAATTTCTGGCGGGCGGAGTGCTGGCGGGCTTCTCGCCGACCAATCTGCGCGGCAATAACGGTTCGGGGCTTGGCAGCTGGAGCGAGCAGGACATCGTCGACCTGCTGAAGACCGGCCGATCGGCCTTCTCGGCGGTGCACGGACCGATGACGGAAGTGGTCCAGGACAGCACGCAATTCATGAGCGATGCCGACCTGAAGGCCATCGCGGTCTACCTCAAGTCGCTTTCGCCGGCGCCGGCAGACACGCAGCCGGGGTTTGAAAAATCCAACGCGACCATCCAGGCCTTCATGGACGGCAGCCAGAGCGCGCCGGGCGGCCGCATCTTCATGGACAGTTGTTCGGCCTGTCATCGGCTTGACGGCAGCGGCGCGGGGCGCGGCTTTCCCAGGCTGGCCGGAAACGCCAGTGTCCTGAACTCGAATGCGGATTCCCTGATCGCCATCATCCTGCAAGGCAATCGCCTGCCGTCGACCGAGGGCGCACCATCGGGGCTGGCAATGCCGGCGTTCGGATGGCGCTACAATGATGCGGACATTGCCCAGCTCGCCACCTTCGTGCGGACGAGCTGGGGCAACCAGGCTCCCGCGGTCAAGGAAGACGATGTGCGCCGCGTCCGCGCGCAGTTGGCGGCCGATAAGTCGGCAGCCCAGAAGGCAGCATCGGCGCGGGACTGATAGCGGCGCTATTTCGGCGTGCCGGGGGGCGGCTCATGGACGTTACCCTGGCCAGCGCTTCCGGGCGTCGCCTCGCTGCCGGGCGAGCCCTCGTTGGTCGTCCGTCCGGGGTCGGCGTGACTCGGTCGCGCGGAGCCCGCGGTGTGATCGATCACTTGCGATTCTCCGGTGCCCGATCCCACGGTCGAAGAACTGCTTGGAGTTGTCGCCGGCGCAGCGGCGGAAGTTCCGTTTTGTGGATTCGGTTGGGCATAGGCCGACCCCATCAGCGTGAGGAAGCCGGCCATTGCCGCGAACAGTCTGGGTCTTGCTGGCATGGGATGCTCCTGCAGATGTTCCTGCCTTGGATTCCTGCCTTGAGTCGCGGCGATAACGGCACCATCGACATGCTATTGTAGCATTGTTTTCGACGCCTCAAGTCTGATCAACTCTGTCAAACCGAACTCGCCGCTGATCTTTTTGTTGTGCATGACCTCGTCCGAAAACCGGCGTCCACCTTTCGGGATCATGCACTAAAGCAAAGAGGTCGCGATGAATCCAATTCGTATCACCCTCGTCGGCGGTCCCACCGCCCTGATCGAAATCGACGGCCTTCGGATTCTGACCGATCCGACATTCGATGCGCCGGGAACATCGTACCAACTTCCGCATACGAAGCTGGAAAAACTGACCGGCCCCGCGCTCAGTGCCGATGCGGTCGGTAGCGTCGACGCGGTGCTGCTCAGCCACGACCAGCACTCCGACAACCTCGACAATTCCGGCAGGGACTTCCTGCAGAAGGCGCCGCGGGTGCTGACCACGATCGCCGGCGCCAAGCGGCTCGGCGGTCGGGCCGAAGGGCTGGCGCCGTGGGCGACCACCGAACTGACCGGCAAGAACGGCCGCGCGCTCACCGTCACCGCGACGCCGGCGCGCCATGGTCCGGCCGGGATCGAGCCGCTCTCCGGCGACGTCATTGGCTTCGTGTTGACCTCGACGAAGGCGGGCAGCCGTCCGATCTACATCAGCGGCGACACCGTCTGGTATGACGGCGTGGCGGAAGTGGCGCGGCGGTTCAAGGCCGCGGTGGTGCTGCCGTTTGCCGGCGCGGCGCAGACCCGTGGGCCGTTCCATCTCACTATGGATACCAACGACACCGTTGAGACCGCGCGCGCGTTTCCCGATGCGGTGATCGTGCCCATTCATACCGACGGCTGGGCGCATTTCCGCCAGAACGCGGCCGATCTGCGCGCGACCTTCGATACGCTCGGCTTCGGCAAGCGCCTGCGGATTCTCGAACCGGGCGTGGCTACTGTGATTGAGCCGCTGTAGGTGTCGGCCCCATTCTGAAAACTCGTCATTGCGAGCCAACGGGTCGGCGCAAAGCGCCGCCCGTTGGCTCCTCGCAATGACGGAAAATATCAGTCCTTCCGGAATACGATCGACGCCATCCAGCCCGACATCAGCGCCATGAACGCCACGGCCAACCCGTAGACAAAGCCGTCCTGGCGGGCGCTGGTGGCGACGAACTGCTCGAAACCGACCTTGACGATTTCGAATGCCGTTTTGGTCTGCGTTACCAGGGCGCCCTCGGAAAACAACTCGATCTCGACGTCATAGGTCCCGATCGGCACCTCGGCCGGCAACGGTATGCCGGTGCGAAACAGCGTCGGCGTCAGGAACGTCACCGCCGAGGTCTCCTCGCGATAGAGGCCATGTTCGGCGCGCAGCCGCACAAAGGCGCTGCGGAACGCATCGTTCGGCACCACGTCGGCATAGTCAGGCCCGACCCGTTGCGTGAGCAGCACGTTGTTGAGGCCGAGCTGCTGGCGGCGCTGGACTTCGGGTGAGGCGATCGCGTCGATGGGCCGGTTGGAAAATATCGCCAGATAGGTCGGCACCTGCAGGAACTGCCGGTAGTCGGTGTTGACCCAGATGCCTAGTTTGCGCTCCTTGCGCCGCGTCACCATGTTGGCGCGCGGTCCGCGGACGGTGACGACGAGGTCGTAACTGCTGCGGTTGGCCGGTGTGGATGCGTCCCTTTCGACCGAGCCGAACAACACTAGGTCTTCACCGGCATAATTCGGCGTCACCAACACCCGGTGGTTCGAGACGGACACGATCAGCCGCTCCGCCCGCGCGGCCGACACAGCGCCGGCCGTGCCCAGCAGCAGCACTGCGCCGATAACCGCGAGGGACGCGCGCGCGATCATCCGGTGCCCCCCATTTCGCGGATGGTGAAGAGCTCGTCGGGCCGGATCACCAGCTCGACCGCGAAACGAATTCCGACCGCGAGAATCAAGAGCCCGAGCAGCAGCCGCAAATGTTCGCCGCGGATCTTCTGGCCGGCGCGGGCGCCGAACTGCGCGCCGGTGACGCCGCCGATCATCAGGATCAGCGCCAGCACGGCGTCGACCAGATGATTGGTGACCGCGTGCAGCATCGTAGCGAACACCATGGTGACCAGCGTCAGCACCATCGAGGTTCCGATCACGGTCGAGGTCGGTACGCGCAGCAGGTAGATCATGATCGGGATCAGGATGAAACTGCCGCCGATCCCCATCACGGCGCCGATGAATCCGATGAACAGACCGACGACGATGATAGGAATCACCGACAGGTAGATCTTGGAGCGTTTGAAGCGCATCTTCAGCGGCAAGCCGTGGATCCAGCCATGGCTGCCGGAGCGGCGCAGCGACACCGCGACGCCGCGGCGCACGCGCAGCACCGCGCGCATCCCTTCGTAGAACATCGCGGCGCCGACCGCCGTCAGCAGCACGACATAGGACAACGCGATCATCAGGTCGAGCTGGCCGAGCGAACGCAATAGCGTGAAGGTCCAGACCCCGAGCGCGGTGCCGATGATGCCGCCGCTCAGAAGCACCAGCGCCAGCGCCGGATCGATGGCGCGGCGGCGCCAGTAGGAGATGGCGCCGGAAAAGGATGAAGCGGCGATATGGCTGGCGACCGAGGCGACCGCGACCGCGGGTGCGATGCCGATGAAGATCAGCAGCGGCGTCATCAGGAACCCGCCGCCGATGCCGAACATGCCCGATACGAAGCCGACCGCGGCGCCCATCGCCAGGATGAGGAAGACATTGACCGGAATGTCGGCGATCGGAAGGAACAGTTGCACGCGCGTCTGCTTCGAATGAGCCCTGAGGCCGGTCGAAACCGCTCACGGCATGGTTGCTTCGAGAGCGCGGATCAATCACCGCGCCCCTGCATAACCGAAATTGAAAGCCGGAGGGACTAAAGAATCCGCAACGGGCGGCTCTTTTTGCCGCAGCCGCCGCGTATTTTTTGATGTGGTGAACGATTCAGACCATAGCGTTTTCAAGCGAATGGCTTCGGTTCGCGTGAAGAAAACGCGTCAAAACAATAAAATAGAGCCCAGTTCTGATTCCATCAGAACTGAAGGGCTCTAACGCGAGGCGCGCTTGATCAAGCCCGGTTTTGCCGCGGGCTTGACCGCGCTGGACTGCGTCGCCGCGCTGTCCCATCCGCCGGCCGGGGCCGGCACGTTGACGGCGTCGTCCGGCTGCGGTTCGATCGTGAAGGTCTGGATCGCGAGCTTGGCGGCCGCAAGCGACTGCGCATCGAGCCGCTTGGCGATATCGTCGCGCTTGTGACCGGCGTCGGCATCGCCCTGCGCCGCCGCCAGGCTGAACCATTTGAAGGATTCGGCGAGGTTCTGCTCGACGCCGATGCCGCGGGCATAGAGGATGCCGAGGTTGAACTGACTGTCGGCCACGCCGCGGTCGGCGGCCTTGCGGAACCATTGCGAGGCGCTCTTGTAGTCGGCGCCCTTGCCGCCGCCATCGGCATCCAGCACCGCCAGATTATGCATCGCCTTGGCGTTGCCACGGTCGGCGGCCTGGATGTAGTAGCGGCGGGCGATATCAGCGTCTTTTTTCACGCTGATACCCTTCTCGTAGAAGGTCCCAAGCCTGAAGATCGCCGGCACCACGCCAGCCTGCGCGGCGCGGTCGTACCATTTTGCCGCTTCGTCCAAGTTGGCAGTCACGCCTTTGCCCTCGGCGTAACGCATACCGATCTCATAGGCCGCGCCAGCATCGCCCTTGAGCGCGGCGGCCCGCAGCGCGGGTCCGCCAATGGTGTCGGGCAGGCGTTCGGTCGACGGAATCTGCACCAGGCCGAGCTTGTGGCTCACCGCTGGCGGTGCGGTCACCGGAATCGAGCCGGTAATGTCGCCCGCCACGGCCGGCGACGGGGTTGGGGCTTGCGGAATCGGCACCGAGGCGGTCGCGGTGTTATCCGGAACCGACGTGTTGAAGGATTGGCGGTCGATCGGGGTCGGCGCGGTCATCGCCGGCGTCGCTTGTATCGGCGCGGCCGGTTTGGCGGTCTGCTCGGCGGGCGCTGCGGCTGCGGCCGGTGCCGGCGGCTCATTTGCTTCCTCGATGGTCGACTGCTGCAGCACGCTGCCGGTGTCGAGCAGCGTCATCGCCATCTTGAAGGTGCCGAGGACGATCACGACCACGCTGGCGCCGACCAATAGCGAGCGAATCTTGGAGGTGATGGTCGACGGTGCCTTGTCGCTGGTGCTCTCTTTGGAGGGCTTCAGCGGACCGCGCGCGGTCTTGGCTTTGGCGTTGGGCTGCGCGGCGGCGGCGGCCTGGGCGGCCCGGCGCGCAGCGGCGATGAAGTTCGACGTGGTCGCCGGCTCGGGTGCAGCCGCCGCAATCTCGCTGATGGCGTCTTCCGAGGCGGCAATCCGCTCCGATGGCGACCCCGAGCGCCCCGCCGGCCGGGTTCCCGGCTCGAGCGGATGATCCGGCGGCAGCTCCGGCGCGATTGCGGCGCGGGCCGGCGCGGCCTGCGGCTCCAGAATATCGCTGATTGCGCGTGTCGCGGTTGAGACAGCCGGCGCGGCGCTCTGGAAATCCCGGGGCGCCGCAGCGAAATGCAGCTCGGACGCGGCCGGGTTCGGCAGTTCCGGTTTGGGCTGCGGCGGCAGCGATACGCGCGGCGCGGCACCTTGCGGCGGGGCATGGCGCGGCGCCAGCGGCGGTTCAGGCGGCGGTATCACCGGCGCGGCGCGCACGGTGCGCAGATCGCCCTCGATCATCGCCAGCCGGTCCACCACATGGCCGAGGGTGTTGTGGACGGCTTCGAGCAAATCCTGGGTATGGCGGTCGGTTTCCGACTGGGTGAAACGGATGTCGGACAATTCGCGCTTGACGATGTCGAACAGCGCGCTGTCCGGCGCTTCCGCCGGGCCGCGGCCGTTTCCGGACAGCGCGGCAAAGCTCGCCTGCTGGTTTTCGAGGTGGCGCAGGATGTCCTGCAGCCCGTCCTCGACCCGTCCGAGGTTGCCGGCGCGGTGGTCCGTGGAAGATTCCAGCCGTTCGAGCAGATAAGTCACGCGCTGCTCGAGATGGGCGAAGGCGGAGACGCTGTCACTGCCGACGGAAATGCGGTCGAGGCGGTCGGACAAGGCCCGCACCGCGCTCTCCAGCTGCTCGGTATTTTCGCTCACCAGCGGCCGTTCGCGGTTCTCGAGCGTCGAGGTCAAGGCGGCGATGCGCTGCTCGAGAATGGCGAAGAAATCGTTGTTGCCGCCGGCGCGGGCCAACTGGTCGACCTTGGCCGACAGCGTCTGCACGTCGTCGCTCAGCCGCGTCAGCGCGTCGGTGGAGGCAACGTTGGAGACGATGGAGCGCAGCGCGGCGATGGCGCCTTCGAGCTGATGCACGGTCGAGGGGTCGTCATTGCTGCGCAGGATCAGGTCGAGCTTGCCGCCGAGATTGCGAATCGCCTCGTCGTAGCCGGCAAGCTGCTCTGCAGGGGTCAGCGAGCGCAGCGCTTCGCGGATTTCGTTGAGCGCGCGTTCGATGTTGGCCAGCGCCTGGGTGTCGATGCCGCCCTGGCGGCTGTCGTCGATGCGGCGCGACAGCGCGCGGATGTCGTTCTCGATCAATTCGATCGCCCGGCGCGGCATCGCCTCGGTGATGGCGGCGCGAATTTCCGCCAGTTCAGTGCGGAACGCCGCAATCGACTCCTCGATGCCATCGGGGCGCCGCAGCGCCTCGATCTGGCTGGTGATGTTGATCAGATGGCGCTCGAGCTGCGAAAAATCCGGGCCCGTCGGTGCTGCGGGCGCCGGCGCAACGGATGCGGCCGGGGGCGCGCTGCGCGTCGTCGCCGCCCGCACTGCGGCGTTATCGAGCTCGCTCTGGCGCGCGACGATTTCCGCGATCGCGGAGTCGAACGAGACTGGGTTCGAATCGAGCGTCGGCGCGGGGCGATAGAGCTGGGCGGCGGCGCGATCGACCGTGTCGGCCTGGCGCTGCCGCTCGGCGAACTGGGGGTTTTTCGCCGGCGTGGGACTGGAGATCTGCGACAGCCGGGCGTCGAGCCGCGAGATGGCGTCGTTCAGCTGCCGGGCGACGCCGGGCTCGCCGCGCGGCGCGTCGTTTCGCGGCGCAGGCCGCGCAATCTGTTCGATCTGGCGGGTGATGGAATCCAGCCGCTGGTGGATGTCGGCGACGTCCTGCGTCTCCCGGCTCGGCATCGCCGGACGTGCGTCCGCCGTGGTTCGGAAATTCGCCGGCTCGGATTCGCCGATGGTGGAATTAAGCCAATCGTTCAGCGACATACCGGCCCGCCGCGCCGCAGCCTCGGCCCGCTCACGGACGGATGGATCGATGCCCTCTACACTCGACGATACGCGCGAATTCATGATCTGATCCGGTCCCGACTCCGGCGCCAATTTCGCGCCTTGCGTCCTTCCCGCGCGTCCCCATTGAAGAGACAATCGAATTGCGCGCAGGTCGTCTGCCTCAGGCATCGACTTTTTCGCGTTACGGTAAATAACGGGTTAAGGAATGGGGCCGGCCCGGCTTAAAGTTACCTTGCGGGCATACCGGCCGAGGCGACCGGTCGCGGCCGTCTGCGGGATTGAGGATTGTTTTGGGCGCGATGTCGCAGTGACTGCCCCACACGGCCGGAACCGGCTAGGGTCGTTTTCCGGAACGGAAGCGTTGCTGCGTCGCAAAATCCTCCTTAAGGGAGGAGAGAACAAGCCGGGAGAACATCATGCCGATCTACAAGGCCCCGTTGGAGGACGTCGATTTCCTGCTCAACGACGTGTTTCAGATTGATCGCTACGACAACCTCCCCGGCTTTACCGACGCCTCCGCCGACGTGCGCGAGGCAATCCTGTCCGAGGCCGCCAAGCTCAGCGAACAGGTGTTGCAGCCCCTCAACCGGGCCGGTGATCTCGAGGGCTGCATCCGCCACGACGACGGCCGGGTGACCACCCCGAAAGGCTTCAAGGAAGCATTTGCCCAGGTCGCCGAAGGCGGCTGGCTCGGGCTCTCGGCGCCGGCCGAGTTCGGCGGGCAGGGGCTGCCGGTCACGCTCAGCCAGGTCGTCACCGAATTCCAGTGCTCGGCCAATATGGCGTTTTCGATGTATGGCGGCCTGACCATGGGGGCGACGGCGGCGCTGATCGTGCATGGCAAGCCCGAGCAGAAGGCGGCCTACGTGCCGAAGATGGTGGCGGGGCAGTGGACCGGCACCATGAACCTCACCGAGCCGCAATGCGGCACGGACCTCGGCCTGCTCCGCACCAAGGCCGTCAAGCAGGCCGACGGCAGCTACAAGATCACCGGCACCAAGATCTTCATCTCGGCCGGCGAACACGACCTCGCGGAAAACATCATTCACCTGGTGCTGGCCCGGATCGAGGGCGCTCCCGCCGGTATCAAGGGAGTGTCGCTGTTCGTGGTGCCGAAGGTCCTGGTCAATGCCGACGGCTCGCTGGGCGCGCGCAACGGCGTGTCCTGCGGCTCGATCGAGCACAAGATGGGCATTCACGGCAATTCCACCTGCGTGATGAACTATGACGGCGCCACCGGCTGGCTGATCGGCGAGGAAAATAAGGGCATGCAGGGCATGTTCGTGATGATGAACGAGGCCCGGCTCGGCGTCGCAGTGCAGGGACTGGCGCAGTCCGAGGTCGCCTACCAGAATGCCGTCGCCTATGCCCGCGACCGCCTGCAGGGTCGCGCGCTGTCCGGGCCGCAGGCGCCGGACAAGCCGGCCGATCCGATCATCGTGCATCCCGACGTGCGCCGCACGCTGTTGACGATCCGCGCCTTCAACGAGGCGGCGCGCGCAATGGTGGTGTGGACCTCTCTCAAGAGCGACGTCGCGCATCGCTCCAGCGACCCGAAGGACCGCGAGGCCGCCGACGATCACATGGGGCTGATGACGCCGGTCTTGAAAGGCGTTCTGACCGATGGCGGATTTTCCAATGCGGTGCTGGCGCAGCAGGTGTATGGCGGCCACGGCTATATCGCCGAAAACGGCATGGAGCAGTTCGTGCGCGATGCGCGCATCGCCATGATCTATGAAGGCGCCAACGGCATCCAGGCGCTCGACCTGGTCGGGCGCAAACTGCCGCGCAATGGCGGCCGCGCGGTGATGGCCTTCTTTAGCGAGGTCGCCGCTTTCGCCAAGGATCACGCCGCCGACGAGGCGATGCAGCCTTTTGCCGCGCCCCTGAGTACCGCGCTCGGCCATTTGCAGCAGGCGACCACCTGGCTGATGCAGAATGCGATGGCTAAGCCCGACAATGCCGGCGCCGGCGCCACCGATTACATGCAATTGTTCGGCCTCGTCACCTTTGCCTATATGTGGGCGCGGATGGCCAAGGTCGCGCAGGACAAGATCGCGAGCGGCGGCGCCACGCCCTATCTGACCACCAAGCTCGTGACCGGCCGCTTCTTCATGGAACGGATGCTGCCGGAAACCGCGCTGCATCTCGCGCGCATCCAGACCGGAAGCGCGACCACGATGGAATTGGCGGCGGAAGCTTTCTGATGCGCGAATGCTTTCGTGGCTCTACAATCCACCGAATCTTGTCGCCACATCCGCCGTTCGCCTATACATTATGATCGTCATACCAGGAGGGCGTCATGCCTGAGGCATATATCTACGATCACGTTCGCACCCCGCGCGGCCGCGGCAAGCCCGATGGCGCGCTGCATGAGGTGACGGCGCTGGCGCTGGCAACGGCGCCGTTGAAGGCGCTCAAGGAGCGCAATAACCTCGGCGAAGGTGTCGTCGACGACGTCGTGCTCGGCGTGGTCGATCCGGTCGGCGAAGCCGGTTCGGATATCGCGCGCTTCGCCGCGATCAAGGCCGGGCTCGGCGAATCCGTCCCCGGCGTCCAGATCAGCCGCTTCTGCGCCTCCGGCCTCGATGCGGTAAACTTCGCCGCCGCGCAGATCATGAGCGGCCAGAACGAACTCACCATCGGCGGCGGCGCCGAATCGATGAGCCGCGTCGGCATCGGCGCCTCCGGCGGAGCATGGCCGATGGACCCCTCGATCGCGGTGCCGGCCTATTTCATGCCGCAGGGCGTCTCGGCCGATCTGATCGCGACCAAATATGGTTTCTCGCGCGATGACGTCGATGCCTATGCGGTACAGAGCCAGCAGCGCGCGGCGAAAGCCTGGGACGAGGGCCGCTTCAAGAATTCGGTGGTTCCGGTCAAGGACGTCAACGGCCTCACCATCCTTGCCAAGGACGAGCACATGCGGCCCTCGACCACGATGCAGTCGCTCGGCCAGCTGCAGCCGTCGTTTGCGACCGTCGGCCAGATGGGCGGCTTCGATGCGGTGGCGATCCAGTCGCACCCGGAAATCGAGCGCATCAATTACGTCCATCACGCCGGCAATTCGTCCGGCATCGTTGACGGCGCCGGCGCGGTTCTGCTCGGCAGCAAGGAAGCAGGCAGCAAGCACGGCCTCAAGCCGCGCGCCAAGATTCGCGCCTTCACCAACATCGGCTCGGAGCCGGCGATGATGCTGACCGGTCCGGTCGATGTGACCCGCAAGCTGTTCGAACGCTCCGGCATGAAGCAATCGGACATCGACCTGTTCGAATTGAACGAGGCGTTCGCCTCGGTGGTGCTGCGCTACATCCAGGCCTTTGACATCGACCACGCCAAGATCAACGTCAATGGCGGCGCGATCGCGCTCGGCCATCCGCTCGGCGCCACCGGCGCGATGATCCTGGGCACCGTGCTCGACGAACTCGAACGCAGCGACAAATCGACCGCTTTGGTCACGCTGTGCATCGGCGGCGGCATGGGCACAGCGACGATTATCGAGCGGGTTTAGCTTCTTCTCCCCTCCCCCTTGCGGGGAGGGGGCGGGGGTGGGGTCTCCAGGCACTGAGCTTGCGGCTACCCCCCACCCCAACCCTCCCCCGCAAGGGGGGAGGGAGCAGGTCCTCAGCCACACGAATAACGGCACCGTTCCAATTGGGAGCAAACACCATGGCCTTCAAGAATTTCAAGCTCGAGACCGACGCCGACGGCATCGCGCTGGTGACCTGGGACAGCCCGGGCCGTTCGATGAATGTGCTCGACGAGACCTCGATCAACGAACTCGAGGCGATCGTGCAGCAGACCTCCGCCGATGCCGCGGTGAAGGGCGTCGTCATCACCTCGGGCAAGGAAGCATTATCGGCAGGCGCCGATCTCTCGATGCTCGAGGGCATGAGCCGCACTTACGCCGAGACGCTGGCGGCCAAGGGCGAAGTGGCCGCCAACCAGATGCTGTTCGACCAGAGCCGCCGCTTCTCGCAGGTGTTCCGCGGCATCGAAACCAGCGGCAAGCCGTGGGTTGCCGCGATCAACGGATTAGCGCTCGGCGGCGGGTTTGAGCTGACGCTGTCGTGCCACTACCGTGTCGCCGCCGAAAACCCCAAGACCCGTCTCGGGCTGCCGGAAATCAAGGTCGGGCTGTTTCCCGGCGCCGGCGGCACCCAGCGCGTGCCGCGCATCGTGCCACCGCAGGATGCGATGCAATTGCTGCTCAAGGGCGAGGCGATCAATCTCGACAGGGCCAAGACGCTCAAGCTGGTCGACGCCGTGGTGCCGGCCGCCGACCTGATCAAGACCGCCAAAGACTGGATCAAGGGTGGCGGCAAGGCGGTGGCGCCCTGGGACGAGAAGGGTTTTAAACTACCGGGCGGACCGGTCTATTCGAAAGCCGGGATGATGATGTTCCCGGCCGGTAACGCCATCTTCCGGCGCGAGACCTTCGACAATTATCCGGCGGCGCGCGCCGTCATGCAGTGCGTCTATGAGGGCCTGCAGCTGCCGATCGACGCCGCGCTGCGGGTCGAGTCGCGCTACTTCGCGCAGATCCTGCGCAGCAAGGAAGCGGCGGCGATGATCCGCAGCCTGTTCCTGTCGATGCAGGAACTAAACAAGGGCGCCCGCCGTCCGCAAAACGTGCCGCCGACCAAGGTCAAGAAGCTGGCGGTGATTGGCGCGGGCTTCATGGGCGCCAGCGTCGGCTATGTCTCGGCCCGCGCCGGCATCGAGGTCGTGCTGATCGATCGCGACCAGGAAAGCGCCGACAAGGGCAAGGCGCACGCCAAATCCGTGATCGACGATCTGATCAAGAAGGGCCGCGCCAAGGAAGCCGACCGCGACACCATCCTGTCGCGCATCAGCGCCACCGCGGATTACGGCGTGTTGAAGGATTGCGACCTCGTGATCGAGGCGGTGTTCGAGGACCGCAAGGTCAAGGCGGAAACCTACGCCAAGGCGCAGCCGTTGTTGAAGCCGGATGCGATCTTCGCCTCCAACACTTCGACGCTGCCGATCAATTCGCTGGCGGAAGAGTTCAAGGACCAGGGCAAATTCATCGGCATTCATTTCTTCTCGCCGGTCGAGAAGATGATGCTGGTGGAGATCATCGTCGGCAAGAACACCGGGGATGTCGCGCTGGCGACCGCGCTCGATTACGTGCGCACCATCGGTAAGACCCCGATCGTGGTCAATGACAGCAGAGGCTTCTTTGCCAACCGCTGCGTGCTGCGCTTCACCGCCGAAGGCCTGGAAATGCTGATGGAGGGCGTGCCGCCGGCGATGATCGAGAACACCGCGAAGATGGCGGGCATGCCGGTCGGGCCGCTGTCGCTGTCCGACGAGGTCGCGCTCGATCTCGTGCTCAAGATCATGAAGGCGACCGAGGCCGATCTCGGCGCCAATGCCATCGACCAGAGCCAGAAGAAGCTTCTGGTCGAGATGGTCGAGAAGCAAGGCCGCTTCGGCCGCAAGAACGCCAAGGGCTTTTACGATTATCCCGAGAAGGGCAAGGGCCAGAAGAGCCTGTGGTCGGAACTTAGCGGGTTGCAGCCGAAACACCTCGACCCCGATACGCTCGACATCGAGGAGTTGAAGCAGCGTTTTCTCGTCGTGCAGGCGGTGGAAGCGGCGCGCACCGTGGAGGACCACGTCATCACCGATATGCGCGAGGCCGATGTCGGCTCGATCCTCGGCTTCGGCTTTGCGCCCTTCACCGGCGGCACGCTCTCCTACATTGATTTCATGGGCACGAAGAAATTCGTCGAACTGTGCCGCAAGCTGGAGGCCAAATACGGTTCGCGCTTCACGCCGCCGAAGCTGTTGATCGAGATGGCTGCCAAGGACGAGACCTTCTACGGCCGCTTCCCGCCGAAGAAGCAGGCGGCGGCGTAGTCGAGAGTTCGTCCGCGAACGGGCAACGCGGTTGGTCGGCTCTCTCCCCCCTTGTGGGGGAGAGTTGGAGAGGGGGGTAACCTCAACGTGGGTGCTTGTTGCTCACCCCCCACCATGACGGCTATCGCATTTGCAACGAGCAGGTGCCTCGGCTTTTGCTTACCCTCCCCTGGAGGGGTCCGAGACGAGCAAAGCTCGCTCGTGGGTCGGCGCGTGTTGCGCGAAGCGCGACACGCGGCGGGGTGGGGTGCGCGGCGCAAAAGACGGGTGGACAGGCTGCGGATGAACAATCACCCCACCCCGACCACATCGAACGAAGCTGCGCTTCGTCCAACGTGGTCGACCCTCCCCCTTCAGGGGAGGGTGAGAGATCATCCGCCGTCGCTCTTTGCGTTATATGCGATGGCCCTCCCCACAAGAGGGAAGGAACAGAAAGCTCACGCCGCCTTCAACAGGCCTTCCATCTTGAGCGCGGCCTGCACGTTGGGGCGTGCCGCGACGCGGGCCTTGAAGGCCATCAGGTTCTTCATGTCGGATAGGTCCATCTTCATCCGGTCCGCCCAGGCCAGCATCACGAACAGATAGCCGTCGGCAACCGTGAACTGTTTGCCCATCAGGTAGTCGCGGTCGGCAAGCTGGGAGTCGGCATATTTGAATTTGCCCATGATGCGGTCGACGAAGAATTTCTTGACGTCATCCGGGATCGCCGGATTGAACAGCGGGCTGAAATTCTTGTGCAACTCGCTGGTGGTGAAGTTCAGCCATTCCTGCATCTTATAGCGTTGCTCGGTGCCGTTGACCGGCGCGAGATTCTTGGCCGGCGCCTTGTCGGCGATGACCTGCACGATCACCGGGCCTTCGGTCAAAAGCTCGCCGCTGTCCAGCATCAGCGCCGGCACCTGGCCCTTCGGATTGATGGCGGTGAAGTCGTCGCCGTTCTCGGTTTTCTTCGCCTTGAGGTCGACCTTGACAAGTTCGTGGGCGAGCCCGGCTTCATGAAGCGCGATGTGGGGCGACAGCGAACAGGCGCCGGGTGAATAAAACAGCTTCATGACAATTTTCCTTCCCTGTGAATTTGCTTATTTGAGCGGCTTACGACTAAATGCATTTGCATGAAGTAGTCAAGATTGATGCAGCTGCATTTAATGCGCTAGAGTGATCGCGGACATCTTGGACCGGACCCTATGAAACGCAAACCTTCAACCGAAGCGACCGCCGCCTGGATCCGCCTGATGCGCATCCAGAGCCGGGTGCTCGGGGCGGTCGAACAGGACTTGAAAAAGGCCGGCTTCCCCGCATTGGCGTGGTACGATGCGCTGGTCGAGCTGTCGCGCGCGCCGTCGGGCGAGTTGCGTCCGGTGGAACTGGAAAAGCAGATGCTGATCCCGCAATACTCGACCTCGCGGCTGATCGACCGCCTGGTGGACGAGGGGTTGGCGGCGCGCCGCGAATGCAAGATCGACAAGCGCGGCCAGTTTGTCGAAATCACCGAAGCCGGCCGTGAGTTGCAGAAGAAAATGTGCAGCGCGTATTCGGCAGCGATCGAAAAGCATGTCGGCTCGAAACTGTCCGATAACGACGCCCTGAAACTTTGCGGCTTGCTCGACCGGTTGGGCTGCTCCTGCGACGAGGCCCAGGCCGCGGTCGCCCGAGACGCCGTGCTGTCACGATGACGTTGTTTAGATACCCCGCATCCCCGGACCGGTCGGTCCCGGGATATTCCCGACACCGTGCGCGTTCGGTCGAAGCGCCCTTTACCCGGATTTTCTATGGCGCGTGACCAGATCGATATGACACCCCTGCAATCGCGCGACGAGTTGGTCGCGTGGCTGGCAGCCGGCGTGAGGCCTGCTTCCGAATTCCGGATCGGCACCGAACACGAAAAGACACCGTTCACGCTGCAAGGCTATCAACCCGTGGCCTACGAGGGTGCGCGCGGCATCGGCGCGCTACTCGACGGCATGAAACTCCTGCTCGGTTGGGAGCCGATCATGGAGCGCGGTAACATCATCGGCCTGTACGACGTCACCGGCGGCGGGGCGATCTCGCTCGAGCCCGGCGGGCAGTTCGAACTGTCTGGAGCGCCGGTAGAGACCGTGCACCAGACCCAATCCGAATTGATGTCGCATCTGGCGCAGGTGCGCGAAATCGCGACCCCGCTCGGCATCGGATTTCTCGGGCTCGGCATGACGCCGTCATGGTCGCGCGCGCAGATTCCGGTGATGCCCAAGGGCCGCTACAAGATCATGAGCAGCTACATGCCGAAGGTCGGCCGATACGGCCTCGACATGATGTACCGGACCTGCACCGTGCAGACCAATCTCGACTTCTCGTCGGAAGCCGACATGGTCAAGAAGTTGCGGGTGTCGGTGGCGCTGCAGCCGGTGGCGACCGCGCTGTTCGCCAATTCGCCGTTTACCGAAGGCAAGCCCAACGGCTTCCTGTCGTTCCGCTCCGAGATCTGGCGCGACACCGACAACGCGCGCGCCGGGATGCTCCCCTGGGCGTTCGAGAACGGGATGGGATTCGAGCGTTGGGTCGACTACGCGCTCGACGTGCCGATGTATTTCGTCAAGCGCGGCGACGCCTATATCGACGTGTCGGGATCGTCGTTCCGCGATTTCTTCGCCGGCAAAAATTCGGTGCTGCCGGGCGAGCGTCCGACGCTGTCGGATTGGGCCAACCATCTGTCGACGATCTTCCCCGAGGTGCGGTTGAAGCGCTATCTGGAAATGCGCGGCGCCGACGGGGTGCCATGGGGCCGGCTGCCGGCGCTGCCGGCGTTCTGGGTCGGCCTGCTCTATGACGACGTCAGCCTCGATGCGGCGTGGGACATCGTCAAGCACTGGAATGCGCAGGAGCGTCAGGCGCTGCGCGACGACGTCCCGCGTTTCGGCTTCAAGGCCCGGGTCCGTGGCCGCTATCTGTTCGAGATCGCCAAGGAATGCCTGACGCTGTCGCATTCGGGCCTGCGGCGGCGTGCCCGCGCCGATCAGTCCGGCCGTGATGAGAGCCGTTATCTCGAGCCGCTGGAGCGGATCATCGACACCGGGCGTACCCCGGCCGAGGAGATGCTGGAGAAATTCCACGGCACCTGGAAAGGGTCGGTGGATCCGGCCTATGAGGAATACGCGTTCTGAGCGGCCGACTTAATAGCAGCCTCATGATGCCCGGCCTTGTGCCGGGCATTCACGACTTATCTGAATTGTTGCTCGAACGACGTGGCTGGTCGGGACATAGGCGGGCGAAGCGATGCCGTTCCTCGGCCGGCAAGCCTCGGGCTTGACGAAGCGGGCGGAAGCGACGCGGATACCGGCCGACAAGGAAATTTACTCAAATTGAAGGCTTATCAGCCGGATTCCGACGATGTCGGAGCCGAAACGGCGCCGTTCATCTGCGGTACAGGTTGATGGCGATCAAATGACACCCCGCAAACCGTGGTCCAGTCCAGACTGCGGTCCAGTCCAGATAGTCGAAAGCCATTGCGAATGTGGGGAGGCCGCCTGCTCCGGGCGTGTTTGGTGACAGCGGCGTTGTTGGTGGTCCTTGCGGCCACACGACCGGCACAAGCCCAGGCCAACTTCGATCGTCCGGGTGGCGATTACCAGAGCACTCCGGTTGCCTCGGGCGATCCGGCGGATTGCGCGATGATGTGCGAACGCGACCGGCGCTGCCGGGCCTGGAGCTTCAACTATCCGACCGACATCACGCGCGGCGCGGTGTGCTGGCTCAAGAGCAGCGTGCCCGCGCGCGTGGCGGATGATTGCTGCGTGTCGGGCGTGCGCGGTGCCGGCGTGGTCGAATTGCGCAATGGCGCCGTTGAAACCTCGATCGACCGCTTCGGCGGCGATTACCGCAGTTTCGAACTCAAACGCGGCGATGGCGACGCAGCCTGCAAGCTGGCCTGTGCCGCCGACAACAAATGCCGGGCCTGGACCTACGCACGGCCGGGCTATGTCGGCCGCGAGGCGCGCTGCTTCCTGAAAAAAGAAATCAAGCCTCCGCGCCGCAAGCCGGGGTTCATTTCCGGCGTGGTGCGGTAGTCACGACATTTGTCGCCGGCCTCTGTTTCGTCATGGCCGGGCATAGCCGTCCGAAGGACGGCGTCGCTTCCGCTCGCCTACGTCCCGGCCATCCACGTCTTATTGGTCTCAGCGAGAAAGACGTGGATGCCCGGGACGAGCCCGGCATGACGGAAACTGCGATGCCCGGCTGATATCGTTACACTCATCCGGGCTACGCTTCTGAATTAACCCACATCGAATTCCCGCACCGCGGCTTTCGAGGCCAGCGCGCGCCATTGCCGGCGCAGCAGCGGTTCGACCATCGCAGGCTTGGCCTTCGATAGCCGGATCAGCACCATCGGGTAATCCTTGTAGTGGTCGGTGAAATAGAACACCGCCGGCCGGCTTTCCACCAGCATGTCGCGCTCGTCGGGCGGAACGCCCGGCATGACCAGGCTGTCGCCGTCCTCTTTGAGGCGCACCAGCATCTTCTTGCGCACCTTGAGCGCAGGCGTGCCGTAGGAGCTGCCGTCTTCGACCTCGGGCCAGCTCAGCGTGAGCTTTCGGATGTCGTCGAAGGTCACGTGCTCATTCTTTCGTGTTAGCGAGCTATCGAAGAATTCGTCATGCCCGGGCTTGTCCCGGGTATCCACGTCTTCGCTGAGCTTAAGCAAGAAAGACGTGGATGGCCGGGCATAGGCGAGCGGGAGCGACGCCGTCTTCGGACGGCTATGCCCGGCCATGACCGAAAATGAAGTGAGTACTTCCCTCAATGCACCGCGGTGAAAAACCGCGCCAGGCGGAAGCCCGACAGCCAGGTCCAGACCGGCTGGCTGCGGATGCCGAGATCCCAGGATCCGACCACGGCATCGGCGCGGCCGACCAGATCGTCCATCGGCAACAGCCCGACGCCGCCGTCGCGCACGGATACGCGGCTGTCGGCGGAGTTGTCGCGGTTGTCGCCCATCACGAACAGCCGGCCCGGCGGCACCGTCACTTCCGGCGTGTTGTCGAGCCGGCCATTGTCGTAGAGCTTGAAAATCTCGTGGCGCACGCCGCCCGGCAGGGTCTCGATGTAGCGGTGTGCGGGCTCGGCGCTGCCATTGTCGTCCTCGGCGTCGCCGATGCCGTCGGCCTGCAGAGACGCCGGATGGTCGTTGATGAAGAGCTGGCCCTGCCGCATCTGGATCCGGTCGCCGGGCAGGCCGACGACGCGCTTGACCCAGGCCTGCGAGCGGTCGCCCGGCCAGCGGAACACCACCACGTCGCCGCGTTTCGGCGTGCCGCCGAACAGCCGCCCGGTCTCCGGCAGCGTGATCTGCACCGGCAGCGAGGCGGCGCTGTAGCCGTAGGGATATTTCGACGCCAACAGCGCATCGCCGATCAAGAGCGTCGGCTCCATCGAGCCCGACGGCACATAGAACGGTTCGGCGATGGCGCCCTTGGCGAGGAAAACGATCAGGACGATCGCCACCAGCTGCAGCGCTTGCGCGCCCCAGCCGGATTTCGTGCTGGTCGAGACTTTATCGACGCTCATCCGCCGGTTCCTCCGACGGTGATGCGCTCCATCCGCAGCGTCGGCTGGCCGACGCCGACCGGCACGCCCTGGCCTTGCTTGCCGCAGGTGCCGATGCCGGTGTCGAGCGCGAGATCGTTGCCGATCATGGTAATGCGGTGCAGGTCGGTCGGTCCGTTGCCGATCAGCATGGCGCCCTTCAGCGGCGCGCCGAGCTTGCCGTTTTCGATTTTGTAGGCCTCGGTGCACTGGAACACATACTTGCCCGATGTGATGTCGACCTGGCCGCCGCCGAAATTGGCGGCGTAGATGCCGTTCTTGACCGAGGCCAGGATTTCCGCGGGGTCGCGCTGACCTGCCAGCATGTAGGTGTTGGTCATGCGCGGCATCGGCACATGGGCATAGCCCTGGCGGCGGCCGTTGCCGGTCGGCTTCATGTTCATCAGCCGGGCGTTCTGGCGGTCCTGCATGTAGCCGACCAGGATGCCGTCCTCGATCAGCATGGTGCGATTGGTCGGCGTGCCCTCGTCGTCGATCGACAGCGAGCCACGCCGCGACGCCATGGTGCCGTCGTCGACCACGGTGACGCCCTTGGCCGCCACCTGCTGGCCCATCAGGCCGGCGAAGGCGGAGGTCTTCTTGCGGTTGAAATCGCCCTCGAGCCCGTGACCGACCGCTTCGTGCAGCATCACGCCGGGCCAGCCGGCACCGAGCACGACGTCCATCTCGCCGGCGGGCGCCGGCACCGATTCAAGGTTGACCAGCGCCTCGCGGATCGCGCCGTCGGCGGCCTCGCGCCACGCCTTGGTTTCGATGAAGCGCGCATACCCCTCGCGGCCGCCATAGCCCTTGCTGCCGCTCTCCTGGCGGTCGCCCTGGCCGGCCACCACGGAGATGTTGACACGCACCAGCGGGCGGATATCGCGGTAGCTCTCGCCGTCGGGGCGCAGGATTTCCACCACCTGCCAGGTGGCGCCGAGGCTGACCGTGACCTGCCGCACCCGCGGATCCTTGTCGCGGACATAGGCGTCGATTTCGGCCAGCAGCTTGACCTTGCTTTCGAAGCCCGGCGCATCCAACGGATTGTCGTCGCCGTAAAGCCGGACATTGGTGTGCGCCGGCGGGGCGGCGAAGCTGCCGGAATAGCCGCCGCGCACCGCATGCACCGCGTCTGCGGCGCGGATCAGCGCCGGCAGCGACACGTCGGAGGAATGCGCGTATCCAACCGCGTCGTCCTTTACCGCGCGTAAACCAAAGCCTTGCGAAGTGTCGTAGGTCGCCTGCTTCAGCCGGCCATTGTCGAACATCAGCGCTTCGGTCTGGCTGTATTCGAGGAACAGTTCGCCATCATCGGCGCCCGCCAGCCCGCGCGCCACCTCATGGCGAACGGAATCGCGGTCGAGATTGGCGCGGTCGAGCAGGGAGGTGGTGGCCGGATTGGTCATTGGAACTCCAGTGCAAGCATCCTAGTCGTCCCCACCTGGCGCACAATGGCGCGCCGGCAGCGGGGCCCATAACCGCAGGCTCGAAAGCTAAGCACGGGCCTGCGGCGATCTCATCTTACAATACAGAAACCTGTGGCGGTGGCTCCCAACTCGTTCAGAGCCGGTCATCATGCGGCGTGGGTGCCGACCCGCTCCTTGGCCGGGACGACGAATTGATGACGAAGATAGGGATGATGGTACGAAAGCGGGAGGGGCTGCAAACGGTTCTCAAGCCCGATCCGGACCCGCAGGGCCGCATTAGCGCAAAGTGGATGCGGGTTCTCCGAAAAGATCACGCTCAAATAATAAGATAGCGTGCGACGTCGCGCCGCTGTCACGGCAGCTTGTCATACCCCTCGCCGAGCCCGTTGAGGCTGAGCGGGAAGCCGATGCCCTCTTCCGGGGTCTCGAAGATGATGAATGTTGCGGTCTTGGCGGAGCGCAACTGGCCCAACAGCTTGTCGTCCATCACGACTTCGGCAACGCAGCCATTGGGCAGGCATCGCACGAAACCGGCGCGGCCGACATCGACATTGTCGAGTTTCAGGCCGAGGCCGGAGGGCAGCAGCACGCCGAGCGGCGCCACCACCCGCATCAGCTTGCTCTTCTGGTCGGCGGTTTTGAGTACGATCACGGTCAATCCGGCGTTGGAGCGGTCCTCCGCCACCACGCTCTGGATCAGCGCGCATTGCTCGGCCTGGGCGCCGGGCGGGGTATCGCAGCGGATCTGCCAATCGCCATGGACCGAGCGCACCGCGCCCTGGGCCTGGGCAGCCGCGGTCAGGCCGAGCAGGGCGGCGATGGCGAGGCAGGCGCAGCGCAATGTTGCAAGCGGCGCGGCGGACCATCGGGCGCCCCGGCCGGCATTACGGCTGTTCTGATCGTTCGAAGGCCCCATCGGGCTCGATCCTTCCAATATGTCCTCGGACCGCACGTCCTTGGCCGATGCCCCTGGCGTCCCTTGAAGTCCCTTCGGGTCCCTTTGGGGTCTCTTGGGCAATTCAGTGCGAACATTGGACTGATACGGCAATGACGGCGCCTTGAAGGCAGCCCGGCGCCAGCGGCAAGCCAATTCCATACGCGCGAATCAGGTTCCTGTGGAACACCATTGCTGTGCCTACATCGGGCAATCGGCCTGTCAAGCGCGGCCCCGCGGCAAAAGCGGCGCTTCGGCCTTATTTCTCGGGAAAATATTGCACGCCCGCCCGCGCGGCTATGCATCGCTCACACCTTACTACTGCATTGCGAGCGCCGGAGAATTATGGTTTGAGAGGCAAGATTTCGACGCGTTCCAATATCCGGCCCCGGTACTGTTGAAGCGTACTTCCCAAGTATACTTCTGGCGTATCGGAAGGTCGTATGCCAGGGCGCGGATCGGGCAAAAGGCATTCTCAGCCAACTGGCCGGATGCTCAGGGGAACTATCAAGGGAGCGCGAACGGCATGACGATGTCGAAGGGCCAATTTGGCCGGCGGTTGCTGGGGATAGCTGTGGCTGGCGTTGCGCTGGCGGCCAGCGGGACGGCATTCGCCGAAATGGGACAGCCGGCGCCGTGGGAAATGAAGCTCCAGGAAGCCGCCTCTCCGGTGATGGAGAACATCGTCTGGTTTCATAACTTCCTGCTGGTTGTGATCACGGTCATAACCCTGTTCGTTCTGGCGCTCCTGATCGCCGTCGTCGTCAAGTTCAACGCCAAAACCAACCCGGTCCCCTCCAAGACCACCCATAACACGCTGATCGAAGTGGCCTGGACCCTGATTCCGGTGCTGATCCTGGTCAGCATTGCGGTGCCGTCGTTCCGCCTGCTGTTCCTGCAGCTGGACGTTCCGAAGGCCGACCTGACCATCAAGGCCACCGGCAAGCAGTGGTACTGGAGCTATGCTTACCCGGATAACGGCAAGTTCGAGTTCGATTCGCTGATGGCGCAGGACAAGCAGCCCCGCCTGCTCGGCGTCGACAATGAGATGGTGGTGCCGGTCAACAAGGTGATCCGGGTGCAGACCACCGGCGCCGACGTGATCCATTCCTTCGCGGTGCCGGCGTTCGGGATCAAGATCGACGCGATCCCCGGCCGCCTCAACGAAACCTGGTTCAAGGCCACCAAGACCGGCATGTTCTACGGCCAGTGCTCGGAATTGTGCGGCAAGGATCACGCCTTCATGCCGATCACGGTGCGGGTGGTGAACGAGCAGGAATTCGCCGAGTGGGTCGAGTCGGCGAAGAAGAAGTTTGCAAGCGCGCCGACCAGCACGTTCGCTTCGGCCGCGGGAGCGGCGCAGTAGGCCGCGGCCTGGGGCGCATCACGGGATAAGGGCGAGGGGACCCAAGGTCTTTAAAGGGTCTTCAAGGGTCTTACAGGGACTGCAAGGCAGGATTTGAAAATGGCAACGACGGCAGCAACAGCTCACGACGATCACGCCCATGACGATCACGCGCATGCCCATCCGACCGGGTGGCGGCGCTTCGTCTATTCGACCAACCACAAGGACATCGGCACGATGTACCTGGTGTTTGCGATCATCGCGGGCATCATCGGCGCCGCGATGTCGATCGCGATCCGCGCCGAGCTGATGTATCCGGGCGTCCAGATCTTCCACGAGACCCACACCTACAACGTGTTCGTGACCTCGCACGGCCTGATCATGATCTTCTTCATGGTGATGCCGGCCATGATCGGCGGCTTCGGCAACTGGATGGTGCCGCTGATGATCGGCGCGCCGGACATGGCGTTCCCGCGCATGAACAACATCTCGTTCTGGCTGCTGCCGGCCGCGTTCGCGCTGCTGCTCATCTCGACCTTCGTCGAAGGCGAGCCGGGCGCCAATGGCGTCGGGGCGGGCTGGACCATGTACGCGCCGCTGTCGACCTCGGGCCATCCGGGGCCGGCGGTCGACTTCGCGATCCTGGCGCTGCATCTGGCCGGCGCGTCATCGATCCTCGGCGCCATCAATTTCATCACCACGATCTTCAACATGCGCGCGCCGGGCATGACCCTGCACAAGATGCCGCTGTTCGTTTGGTCTATCCTGGTGACGGTGTTCCTGCTGCTGTTGTCGCTGCCGGTGCTCGCCGGCGCGATTACCATGCTGCTCACCGACCGTAACTTCGGCACCACCTTCTTCGCCGCCGAAGGCGGCGGCGATCCGGTGCTGTTCCAGCATCTGTTCTGGTTCTTCGGCCACCCCGAAGTTTACATCCTGATCCTGCCGGCCTTCGGCATGGTCAGCCAGATCGTCTCGACCTTCTCGCGCAAGCCGGTGTTCGGGTATCTCGGCATGGCCTACGCGATGGTCGCCATCGGCGGCATCGGCTTCGTGGTGTGGGCGCACCACATGTACACGGTCGGCATGTCGAGCGCGACGCAGGCCTATTTCGTCGCCGCCACCATGGTGATCGCGGTGCCGACAGGCGTGAAGATCTTCTCCTGGATCGCCACGATGTGGGGCGGCTCGATCGAGTTCAAGGCGCCGATGCTGTGGGCGATCGGCTTCATCTTCCTGTTCACGCTCGGCGGCGTCACCGGCGTCGTGCTGGCGAATGCCGGCGTCGATCGCGTGCTGCAGGACACCTATTACGTGGTCGCGCACTTCCACTATGTGCTGTCGCTCGGCGCGGTGTTCGGCATCTTCGCCGGCTGGTACTACTGGTTCCCGAAGATGTTCGGTTACATGTATTCGGAAACCATCGCCAAGGCGCACTTCTGGTTCACCTTCATCGGCGTCAACCTGGTGTTCTTCCCGCAGCACTTCCTCGGCCTGTCGGGCATGCCGCGCCGCTACGTCGATTATCCGGACGCGTTTGCCGGCTGGAACTATGTCTCCTCGATCGGCTCCTACATCTCCGGCATCGGCGTGCTGATCTTCATCTACGGGGTGATCGATGCCTTCATGCGCAAGCAGCAGGCGGCGAATAATCCGTGGGGACCGGGTGCCACCACGCTGGAATGGACGCTGTCGTCGCCGCCGCCGTTCCACCAGTTCGAAGTGCTGCCGCGCGTGCAGTAATGTGAATGCGCGGCGCCTTGTTGGCGCCGCGTCCTCTTGAAAAAGCGAGTCCTGTTTTGTCGGTTGTCGATCACAATGCCATTGACCTAGCGTCGCCGCGGATTTCCGAGGCCGACGTCAGCGATTACATCGCGCTGCTGAAGCCGCGGGTGATGTCGTTGGTGATCTTCACCGCGCTGGTCGGTCTCGTGATCGCGCCGGGGCACGTCCACCCGGTGCTGGCGTTCACCTCGATCCTGTGCATCGCGGTCGGCGCCGGTGCCTCCGGCGCGCTCAACATGGCGCTGGAAGGCGACGTTGACGCGCTGATGACCCGCACGGCGAACCGGCCGATCCCGCGCGGACGCATCACCCAGCCCGAAGCGATGACGTTCGGCATGACGCTGGCGTTCTTCTCGGTGCTGACGCTCGGCATCCTGGTCAACTGGCTGGCCGGCGCGCTGCTTGCCTTCACCATCTTCTTTTACGTCGTGATCTACACGATGTGGTTGAAGCGCTGGACCGCGCAGAACATCGTGATCGGTGGCGCCGCGGGTGCGCTGCCGCCCGTGGTGGCCTGGGCTGCCGCCACCGGGTCGCTGTCGGTCGAGCCGATTTTGCTGTTTCTGATTACCTTTTTCTGGACCCCGCCGCATTTCTGGGCGCTGGCGCTGTTCCGCAGCGACGACTACGCGCGGGCCGGCATACCGATGCTGCCGGTGGTCGCCGGCGCAGACGCGACCCGGCTGCAGATCCTGCTCTATACGATCGTTCTGGTCGCGGTTGCGGTCGCGCCCTGGCCGCTCGGTTATTTCGATGCGGTCTATGGCGTGGTTGCGCTGGTGCTCAGCGCCGTGATGCTGGCGCTCGCGGTCAACGTCTATCGCCGTCGCGAGCGCAGCGAATCCTTGCGCGCGAACCGCAAGCTGTTTGCGTTCTCGATCTTTTACCTGTTCGGGCTGTTCGCGACCTTGCTGCTCGAGGTCGTGGTCCGCGCTGTTGCACCGTTGATCTGGTAAAGGGCGCATGGCGACAAAATGGACGAGCAACGGAAGCCAGAAGGAATTGTCCTCACCGAGGCGCAACTCAGGAGCCGTCGCCGTCGGTCGATCGCGATTGCCTGGGCGCTCGGTGTGCTCGTCGTCTTGTTTTTCGCAGTCACCATGGTCAAGGGGCCTGCCGTGCTAGTGCGGCCCATGTAATTTGGAAGACATGTGATTTTGGACGATATGTGAACTTGAAAGAAGGACATGGAGACCAAGCCCACGCTGCCGCAACCGCCCGCCGAACGCTCCAGCACTGGAAGCGCGAAGGCTGCGCCGCGGCTCGGCCGCGACGCGCTGGTGGCGTCGATCTGCGGCCTAGTCGTGGTGCTGATGGTCGGCGCCTCCTATGCGGCGGTGCCGTTCTATAACTGGTTCTGCCGCGCCACCGGCTTCAACGGCACCACGCAAGTTGCGGAAGCGGCTCCGACCTCGGCGCCGCTGGCGCGCCAGGTCGCGGTGCGTTTCGATTCCAACGTCGCGGGCGGATTGCCGTGGAAGTTCGAGCCGGAACAGACCGAAATCAACGTCAGGATCGGTGAGGTCGTCACCGTCTACTATAGCGTGACCAATCAATCGGCGCGGACCACCACCGGGCAGGCCGCCTATAATGTGGCGCCGCTCACCGTTGGTGCGTATTTCCAGAAGATCAATTGCTTCTGCTTCACCGAGCAGACCATGGCGCCGGGCGAAACCCGCCAGATGCCGGTGGTGTTCTACGTCGATCCTGCTTTGGTCAAGGACAGCGAGAACGACGGGCTCAACACAATCACGCTGTCCTATACGTTCTACCCCGTGCGCGATCCGTCGCCGAAGCCTGTGGCTGCGGCCGAGCCGGAAAAACGCAAGGGGGACCTCTGATCGCCGAAAGGGGCCGGGATTTTACGCATTTCGCGATCGTGAATTTTGGTTTTTGAGACAAGAAGTGCCGAACATCACCGGCACCGCTAACGGAGAGACCGCAATGGCTACGGCGCACGTCAAGCACCACGATTACCACCTCGTCGATCCGAGCCCGTGGCCGGTCGTTGGCTCGATCGCGGCCTTCATCATGGCGGTCGGCGCGGTCAGCTGGATGCACCACATGTTCGCCGCGGCGCCGCTGGTTTTCGGCGTCGGCGTGATCGGCGTGCTCTACACCATGGCGAGCTGGTGGGCGGATGTGATCCGCGAGGCGCAGTACAAGGGCGACCACACCCGCGTGGTGCAGATCAGCCACCGCTACGGCATGATCCTGTTCATCGCCTCCGAGGTGATGTTCTTCGTCGCCTGGTTCTGGGCCTACTTCAACTCGGCGCTGTTCCCCGCCGACCCCGTCCATTTCACCCGTGACGCGCTGTTCGGCGGCGTCTGGCCTCCGAAGGGCATCGAGACCTTCGACCCCTGGCACCTGCCGCTGTTGAACACGCTGATACTCTTGACCTCGGGCACCACGGTGACCTGGGCGCACCACGCGCTGCTCGAGGGCGACCGCAAGGGCCTGAAATACGGGCTGATCCTGACCATCCTGCTCGGCGCGACCTTCACCTGCGTGCAGGCCTTCGAGTACAGCCACGCCGCGTTCTCGTTCGCCGGCAACATCTATGGCGCCACCTTCTTCATGGCGACCGGCTTCCATGGTTTCCACGTGCTGGTCGGCACCATCTTCCTGATCGTCTGCCTAGCGCGCGCCTATGCCGGGCATTTCACGCCCAAGCAGCATCTCGGCTTCGAGTTCGCCGCCTGGTACTGGCACTTCGTCGACGTGGTGTGGCTGTTCCTGTTCATCTGCATCTATGTCTGGGGCCACGGCGCCGAGACCATGGCGCATGGCGCCCATTGATCGCGCACTAATTGTGCTAAAAGGGGCGGCCGCAGGGCCGCCCTTTTGTTTTGCGGGCGGTGCGAAAGACCAGCCGATGCCGGATCCAACCTTGCCCACGATCGCCGAAACCGCGCTGCGCGGGCTGGCCTGCAAGTGTCCGCGCTGCGGCAAGGGCAAACTCTATGCGCGCTTCCTGACGCTGCGGCCCTGCTGCGACCGCTGCGGGCTCGATTACGCCTTCATCGATTCCGGCGACGGCCCCGCGATCTTCATCATCATGATCGCCGGCGCCATCGTGGTCGGCTCGGCGCTCGTGGTCGAGATCAAATACCAGCCGCCGTTCTGGATTCATGCGGTGCTGTGGCTGCCGCTCATTCTCGCTACTACGCTGTTGCCGCTGCGCGCGATGAAGTCGCTGCTGATCGCGCTGCAATTCCACCACAAGGCCGCCGAAGGCCGTACCGTCACCCGCGAGCCGACATGACCGCCAAAACCACCACCTCGCACCGCATTGCCGGCTTCGGCCTCTTCATGCTGGCCATGGTGCTGCTGTTCTTGGGCCTCGGCGTCTGGCAGTTGCAGCGCCGGGCCGAAAAGCATGCGCTGATCGCAGTCCTGACCGAACGGCTCGCGGCCGCGCCCACACCGCTGCCGCCGCCCGCGCAGTGGGGCGCGCTCAATTCGGAACATGACGAATTCCGCCGCGTCCGCTTCACCGCGACCTACCAGGCCCGCCTCGACGCGATGGTCTACACCTCCGGCTCCGCCATCCGCGGCGATGTTTCCGGTCCCGGCACATGGGCTTTCCTTCCCGCCCGGCTCGCTGACGGCGAGACCGTCGCGGTCAACGCGGGTTTTGTGCCCAATATGATGCAGGATCGCGGCGAGCAGGATCGCGCGGTGGAGCAGCTCATCACCCATCGGCCGGTCATGCTGACCGGCTATCTCCGCTTCCCGGAATCGGCCGGGATGCTGACGCCGGCGGAAAACCACGACAAGCGGCTGTGGTTCACGCGGGATCACCTCGCCATTGCGCAGGCGCTCGGCTGGGCCAACGTCGCGCCGTTCTATATCGACCTGGAGTTGCCGGTGCCCGCCAGCGGCGTGCCGAAGCCCGGCCCGCTGGACGTCCATCTCAAGGACGATCACTTGCAATATGCCATCACCTGGTTCGGGCTCGCGGCGGCGATGGTGATTGCGTTCGGCGTGTGGTGGCGGGCGCAGCGGCGGGCGGCGTAACCGCCTGCCGCGCTCCATTCATCGGCGCTTTCCGAACCGGAAAAACGACGCCTTCTGGCTTTCCTCGGCCTGCAGCTTGGCGCGCACCCGCATCAGGTCTTTCCAGCCGATATAGCCCACGAGACGCTGATCCTCTCGCGATACCACCGCCAGATGGGCGACATTGGCTTGCGAGAGCCGGTCGGCCAGGCCCGCGAGGTATTCGTCCGGATAGGCGAAGCTGAGCTTGCTGCCCGCCAGCAATTCGCCGAGCGTCGTCCGGCGGCGCCTGCCCGCCCGCCGCCAGCGCAACACCGACGGCGGGTCGATGATCCCGAGCACGCGGTCGTGCTCATCCACCACCGGGAAGCTCGGGTGCATGGTCCGCGGGTTGGTGAGAAACGCCGCGGCGCCATGCAGCGTCATCGAGGCGGGCACGGTTTCCACGCTCGTGGTCATGACCTCGCGGACCCGGGTCAACGCGAACGGGTCGATGCGATATTCACGCACCAGATGGTGACCGCGCCGCGCCACCTTCTCGGTCAGGATCGAGCGTCGCATCAGCAGCACCGTCACGGCATGGGCCGCGCCGCAGGCGGCGATCAGCGGCAGCAGCACATGCGTATTGCCGGTCAGCTCGACCGCGAAAAAGGTCGCCGTCAGCGGCGAGCGCATCGTGCCGCCCATGGTCGCCGCCATCGCGAGCAGCGCCCAGAAGCCGGGGCTCGCTGCCGGGAGATAGAAGCTGAGCGCGGTGCCCATCGCTCCGCCCATGATCAACAGCGGTGCGAGCACACCGCCCGAGGTGCCGGAGCCGAGTGCCACCGACCAGATGATCGCCTTGACCACCAGCAGCAGCAGCGCGGCCTTCGGAACGATGTCGCCCTGGAGCATTCCCGAAATATTGTCGTATCCGACGCTGAGCGCGTGCGGGTCGATCAGGCCGCCGAGGCCGATCACGACGCCGCCGATCAGCGGCCACCACATCCAGTGGATCGGCAGCTTGAGAAAGCCGTCTTCGAAACCATAAACGAGTTTCGTCAATACGCCGGACAGCAGCCCGGCGAGGATGCCGACCAGCACCCACGCACCGAACTGGATCACGGAAATATCCACGCTGCCTAAAAACGGAAACAGCGGCGCAGGCATGTGCAGAAGGGTCCGCTCCACCATCGCGACGACAGCGGCGACGGCGACGGGAATGAAACTGCGTGGCGTCCATTCGAACAGCAGCAGTTCCACCGCGAGCATGATGGCGGCGATCGGTGTTCCGAACACCGTGGTCATGCCGGCCGCCGCGCCGGCCACCAGCAAGGTCTTGCGTTCGTTGTCGCTGACCGGAAGCATCTGCGCGATCAGCGAGCCGATCGCGCCGCCCGTCATGATGATGGGTCCCTCCGCGCCGAACGGACCGCCGGTGCCGATCGCCACAGCCGACGAAAGCGGCTTCAGAATCGCGACCTTGATGTCAAGGCGGGAGCGGCCCAGTAGAATCGCCTCGATCGCTTCAGGAATGCCGTGGCCGCGGATCTTCTCGCTGCCGAAACGCGCCATCAGGCCGATGATCAGCGCGCCGACCACCGGCACGCCCACGGCCCAAAGGCCGAGCGGCGAATCCTGCAAGCTCACTTCAGCCAGGCTGAACCGGCCGAAATAGGCGATGTTGGTGGCGAGCTTGATCAGCGCGAGCAGGGCGATGCCGGCGAGCACGCCCGCGGTTGCGACAATCACGGCGATTCCCGCAATCACCAGAACCCGCGGATTAGTCGTGAAGTCGCCGAGTTGATGATCGATTTTGACGGGGGGGTTCGGTTTGGCCGAAAGAACGCTCATGAATACGCTTACTCGGAACGAGAGGCTTGAAGTTTGGCCGCTTCGTATCGCATTACGATATAATTACGCAAGGCTGTGGAGGACTTTGAATCGAATGGCGGCAATGAAAAAACGCGCGAAGGCATCTGGTTCCGGCCGGAAACGACTGCCGACGCAGGCCGACTATGAAGCGCTGTCCGAGTTCCGCTACCTGATCCGCTGCTTCCTGGAATTCAGCCAGGACGCGGCCAAGGCCGTGGGACTCGCCCCGATGCAGCACCAGGCGCTGCTTGCGATCCGCGGCTACCCGGGCGGTGCGCCGATCGCAATCGGCGCTCTCGCCGAACGGTTACGCGTCAAGCATCACACTGCCGTGGGGCTGATCGATCGGCTCGCGGCGGCAAAATTGGTGGAGCGTGTCGCCGATCCCAACGATCAGCGGCGGGTGTTGCTGAAGCTCACCGATCGGGCCGAACAACATCTCGCCGAGTTGTCCGCGGCGCATCTGGACGAACTGTCGCGGATCAAGCCGCTGCTGATGCAGATTTTACCGGGGCGGTCGACATAGCGCATGATCCGGACCCTTAGGGCCGCGTTAGCGCAAAATGGGCACCGATTTTTTTCGCGCGAAAAAGCGAAACGTTTTGTTGACGATTTGCCCTGTCCAGGCTCTTCTTGAAAAATATTTGCTCTTTTCTTCTGACCCAAATCACCGGCCTATCTCCCACCGTCCTGTCCCACAAGAGGGGCGTTGGCCATCGTCACGAACGTTGGGTGCGGGATGCGGTGGACGCGGCAGCGTCGGGTACGCTTGTTTTCGCAGGGCGGATTTTCCGTGAGCGATCAAACGGCGTGCAGACGAACGGCGCTTCAACGCCTTGGCTGAAATGCGGTCGGCAGCACATGGCCGGCCGAGAATTAGTTGAGGTCGCTGCGTACGGCAAAACCGTGTGGTTCTGGCACCCGTTGCTGGTGCTAAATCGGCGGAGGCGCACGAGCCCAACCGGGTCTCATGTGCTTTTAATTCGCCGGTGACGGTGGCAAGACGAATTCGTCGCCGGGAAGAGCGCGGCATAAGCCGTTAAAGCCATCGCGCAGGAAACGCCGGGTGTTTTCGGTGAACCTGTGGTGACTACCGTGTGCTTACTACCTTTTGCACACGGGCTGCGGGTGCACCGCGCACCCGGCGTTTCCTGCGCCCTCTTTATCTTTTGGGCGGACCTTCAAGCACAACTCGGGCGCATCGAGTTGCGAGAATGCGGAGTTATGTCTCGGCGCATCACCACAACGTCGTCATTCCGGGGCGCGCGAAGCGCGAACTACGATGTGCAATTGCACATCGGAGAATCTCGAGATTCCGGGTCTGGTCCTTCGGACCATCCCGGAATGACGGCTTGGGTTGAGCGTACGCACCTCGCTCGTCATTGCGAGAAACTCTTGCGACGACCTGTCCGCCGTAGCTTCTCAGCGAAGGCGGAAGCAACCCAGTCCTTGCTTGTGGCCCCCCAACGGAACTCCCTAACCAAAACGGACCGCGACCATCAATCACATCGAACGCCCTAACCTTTCATCATTCCGGCATTTCCCCTGCAGTCGAAAACGCTTTATGGTGCGGCCTGAATTCCCCGCCATTGGGGTGTATTATTTATCAACATCAAAGGCTTAGGCGAATCTCCGGGCCTTTGGAGGGCGGTTTGACGCGGTATATTTCGACCCGGGGTGAGGCCCCCGTACTGGGCTTCTGCGACGTGATGCTGACCGGGCTTGCCCGCGACGGCGGCCTCTATGTGCCTGAGGTGTGGCCGCAGCTTTCACCTGAAACCATCGCCGGCTTCTTCGGCCGGCCTTATTGGGAAGTCGCGGTCGAGGTCATCCGGCCGTTTGTCGGCGGCGAGATTTCGGACGCCGAACTCGGCCGCATGGCCAACGAGGCCTATGCCACGTTCCGCCATCCGGCCGTGGTGCCGCTGGATCAGATCGGCGCCAATGAATTCGTGCTGGAATTGTTTCACGGTCCGACGCTGGCGTTCAAGGACGTCGCGATGCAGTTGATCTCGCGGCTGATGGATCACGTGCTGGCCAAGCGCGCGCAACGCACCACCATTGTGGTCGCGACCTCAGGCGATACCGGCGGCGCCGCGGTCGATGCTTTTGCCGGGCTCGGCAATGTCGATCTGATCGTGCTGTTTCCACACGGCCGGATTTCGGACGTGCAGCGGCGGATGATGACGACCACCGGCGCGAGCAACGTTCACGCCGTGGCGATCGAAGGCACCTTCGACGATTGCCAGGCGATCGTGAAGGCGCTGTTCAACCATCACGACTTCCGCGATGCCGTCGCCTTGTCCGGCGTCAACTCCATCAACTGGGCGCGGATCGTCGCCCAGGTGGTGTATTATTTCACCTCTGCCGTCGCGCTCGGCGCGCCCGCGCGCACCGTGGATTTCACGGTGCCGACCGGAAACTTCGGCGATATCTTCGCCGGCTATGTCGCCAAGCGGATGGGCCTGCCGGTGCGATGGCTGCGCATCGCATCCAACGTCAACGACATCCTGCCGCGTACGCTCAAGACCGGCATTTATGAGGTACGCGAGGTACACGCGTCGGCCTCGCCGTCGATGGATATCCAGGTGTCGTCGAATTTCGAGCGGCTGTTGTTCGAGGCCAGCGGCCGCGATGCGCCCGGTGTGCGCCGGCTGATGGATTCGCTGAAACAGTCCGGCCGATTCGTGTTGCCCGATGCAACGCTGGCGGCGATCCGCCGCGAATTCGATGCCGGGCGCGCCGACGAGACCGAGACCGCGGCGGCGATCCGCGCCGCCTGGCGCGAGGCCGGCGATCTCGTCGATCCCCACACCGCGGTGGCGCTCGCGGTCGCGGATCGCGACACTTCGGATTCGACGATTCCCAACATCGTGCTGTCGACCGCGCATGCCGCGAAATTTCCCGACGCGGTGGAAGCCGCCTGCGGTGTGCGTCCGCAACTGCCGGCCTGGCTCGAGGGTCTGATGACAAAGCCCGAGCACATTCAAGTCATGAAGAACGATCAGGTTGAGGTTGAGCGGTTCGTGCGTTCAGTCAGCCGCGCCGCAAAACAAGGAGTTGCCGGATGAGCGTCGACGTCACCAAGCTGCCCTCCGGCCTCACGGTCATCACCGACAGCATGCCGCATCTCGAAACCGCGGCTCTCGGGGTGTGGGCCGGCGTCGGCGGCCGCGACGAAAAGCCGGATGAGCACGGCATCTCGCATCTGCTCGAACACATGGCGTTCAAAGGCACCGCGCGGCGCTCCTCGCGCGAGATCGTCGAGGAAATCGAGGCGGTCGGCGGCGACCTCAATGCCGGCACCTCGACCGAAACCACGGCCTATTACGCCCGGGTGATGAAGGCCGACGTGCCGCTGGCGCTCGACGTGCTGTCTGACATCCTCGCCAATCCCTCCTTCGTGCCGGATGAGCTGGAGCGCGAAAAGAACGTCATCGTGCAGGAGATCGGCGCCGCGCAGGATACCCCTGACGACGTGGTGTTCGAGCATCTCAACGAGCTCTGCTACCCGGATCAGCCGATGGGGCGCTCATTGCTGGGAACGGCAAAGACCCTGAAGGAATTCAACCGCGACACGCTGCACGGCTATCTGTCGACGCATTATCGCGGTCCCGACATGGTGGTGGCCGCCGCCGGCGCCGTCGACCACAAGCGGGTGGTCGAGGAAGTGACGCAGCGCTTTGCCGGTTTCGATTCGGCGCCGGCGCCAAAGCCGCAGGCCGCGGTGTTCGGCAAGGGCGGCTCGCGCGTGGTGCATCGTGAACTCGAGCAGGCCCACCTGACGCTGGCGCTGGAGGGCGTGCCGCAAACCGACCTGTCGCTGTTTTCCTTGCAGGTCTTCACCAACACGCTCGGCGGCGGGATGTCGTCGCGGCTGTTCCAGGAAGTGCGCGAAAAGCGCGGCCTGTGCTATTCGATCTATACCTTCCACGCGCCCTATACCGACACCGGCTTTTTCGGGCTCTACACCGGGACCGACCCGGACGACGCGCCGGAAATGATGGAGGTGATCGTCGACGTCATCAACGATGCGGTCGAGACCCTGACAGAGGCCGAAGTCGCGCGCGCCAAGGCGCAGATGAAGGCAGGCCTGCTGATGGCGCTGGAAAGCTGCAGTTCCCGCGCCGAACAGCTGGCGCGCCATATCCTGGCTTATGGACGGCCGCTGACGGTGGAAGAACTGGTGGCCCGGATCGACGCAGTAAGCGTAGAATCAACCCGCAACGCGGCGCGGGGATTGCTGTCGCGCAGCCGCCCGGCGGTGGTTGCGCTGGGCAGCGGCAGGGGTCTGGACACGGCGGTAACTTTTGCGGAAGGATTGACCAAACCGAAGGCCAAAGCTCGCCTTCACTAGAGCATGATCCGGACCCGGAGGGCCGCGTTAGCGCAAAGTGGGTGCCGGTTTCGTCGCGACAAACGCGGTGCGTTTGCGCGGAGATCATGCTCAAATAAAAGATAGAGCGTGATGACAATTCGAAGAAAAGTCATCACGCTCCAGGGGCCGCGTCTGCGTCAGGGACTGTCGCGCGGCGGTCGGGCTCGAACACCGGGGGAGTATTGCCCATGGCGTTGTTTCGATTGCCGTCCAGCGGATCTGCCGCGCTCGCGCCGCGCGGCCACGGCCTTTTGCTGCGGGCCCCGCAGATGTCCGATTTTCTGCAATGGGCGCATTTGCGCGAAGCGAGCCGGAACTATCTGACGCCGTGGGAGCCGATCTGGCCGTCCGACGACCTGAGCCGCTCCGGCTTCCGGCGACGGTTGCGCCGCTACGCCGAGGATATCGCCGCCGACCGCTCCTATCCGTTCATCGTGTTCCGCGAATCCGACGGCGCCATGATTGGCGGGGTGACGCTGGCGAACGTCCGTCGCGGGATCGTGCAGGCCGGCACCATCGGTTATTGGGTCGGCGAACCCCACGCGCATCGCGGTTACATGACGGCGGCGCTACGCGTGCTGTTGCCCTCGCTGTTCGGCGAACTCAACCTGCACCGCATCGAGGCCGCCTGCATTCCTTCCAATACGCCGTCGATCCGGGTGCTGGAGAAATGCGGCTTCACCCGCGAGGGTTTGGCGCGGCGCTATCTCTGCATCAACGGGGTCTGGCAGGACCATCTGCTGTTCGGCCTGCTGCATGAGGATTTCCGCGGTTAGCCCGGCGGCTGTAGGCGCGATCGGATGCGCCGGGCTAGCCGGGGTTCCATTTGCCTTGGGTTTGCCGCCATTGCGCTGCTATAACCCGGCGCGGAAATGACGATCGAATGACGTGAGAGGCCAGGGACGTCGGATGGGTGACAATCGTGAGATCATGACGGCGGCTCGCGCACGCCGGTATCGTGGGATGGCGATGTTGGCCGCAGTTTCAGTGGTCGCGGTTTGCGGTGCTGTTGCCGCGCCGGCGTCGGCGCAATCGCTGACCGATCGCTTCAAGAGCCTGTTCGGCGGCAAGTCGGAAGAGCCGGCGCAGGCCGCGCCCGCGGCGCCGGTCGACGGCCCCGACATGAACTGTCCTCCGGTCAGCATCCGCGCCGGTGCGTCCACCTATGCAGTGGCGGCGCCCGGCAAGCAGGCGATCGGCAATGATTTGCGCTATCAGGCCACGATCACCCGCACCGCGCGCGATTGCACCCGCAACGGCGGCGAGATCACCGCACGAATCGGCATCCAGGGGCGGGTCATTGCCGGTCCGGCCGGCGCGCCGGAGACGGTCGAGGTGCCCTTGCGCGTCGCCGTGGTCCAGGGCGGTGTGACCGAACAGACCATCGCCACCAAGGCCTATCGGACCACGGTGACGATGTCGGAAGACGGGTCGATGCCGTTCACGCTGGTGATCGACGATATGGTGTATCCGGCGCCGACCGCTGCGGCTAGCGATGCCTACATCTTCTATATCGGCTTCGACCCGCAGGCGCTGGCGCCGGAGCCGAAGGCGGCCAAGCGCAAGAAGAAATAGCGGAGTTGGCCTTTACGGGCCGACCCAAATCACCTCACATTCGAAGCCGTCATCCCTGCAGGTGAGCCCGAGGCTCCGCCGCGGGATTTAGCCGCCGCGACTTTTCGATTTCCTCGTCGCGTATGCAGGCCGGGCGCTCGTTCGCCGGGACGACAAACAAAAAAGCCGGCGCGATCGTCTCGCACCGGCTTCTCGTTTTCGAATTGGTTTTTTTCAGTTCAGCTTGGCGCGAACTTCCGCGATGCCCTTGGACAACAGATCGTCGGCGACGTCGCCTTTGACCGATTGCGATAGAATGCTGGAGGCTGCGGCGACCGCGGCGTTGGCCGCCGCCGAGCGGACGTCGGCGATCGCCTGGGCTTCGGCCAGCGCGATCTTGCCCTCGGCGGTCTTGGTCCGCCGCGCGACGAAGTCTTCCATCTTGGTCTTGGCTTCAGCCGCGATGCGCTCGGCCTCGGCTTTCGCCGACGCCACGATGTCCTGGGCCTCGCGCTCGGCGCTGGCGTGCCGGGCCTTGTATTCGGCGAGCAGTTTGGCGGCCTCTTCCTTGAGGCGGCGCGCATCGTCGAGCTCGCCCTTGATCCGGGCGGCGCGATGATCCAGCGCCGTCAGCACCGTGCGATGGACGCCGATATAGGCGAACACGCCCAGCAGGATAACGAAGGCGACGGCGACCCAGAATTCCGGTTCGGCGAACATCTATCTCTATCCCTTCAAAGAAGCGTCGACGGCGCTGTTCACGGATCGGGCGTCGGGTTGCACACCGGAAAGCCGCTGTACGATCGCCGTTGCCGCATCCGCGGCAATGCCGCGAACGTTGCTCATCGCCGCCTGGCGGGTCGAATCGATGGTCTTTTCGGCCTCGGCGAGCTTGAGCGACAACTTCTCTTCGAGCGCCTTGCGCTCGGCTTCGGACGCGGCGTTGAGCTTTTCGCGGGTCTCGGCGCCGATCGCCTGCGCCCGGCCGCGCGCCGCAGCCAGTTCGCTTTCATACGACTTCAGCGCGGCGTCGGACTGGTCCTTCAGCTTTTGCGCGTCGGCCAGGTCGCCCTCGATCGTGTTCGCGCGCGCATCGATCACTTCGCCGACCCGCGGCAATGCGATACGCGACACGATCAGATAAAGCGCGACGAATGCGATCAGCAGCGACACCAGTTGCGAGGCAAAGGTGTCCTTCTGGAACGGCGGAAACTCACGCTTTTCAGCATTGGCTTCGGTGTGGGCCGTCGTGCCCTTGGCGTCGCCATGACTTTCAGCCACTGGCTTCTCCTGTTCGGCTTGGCGCGTATCCCCAAGCAGGATACGCGCGGGCAGCTATCAGAGTGCGAACAACAGCAGCAGAGCGATCAGCAGCGAGAAGATGCCGAGCGCTTCGGTCACGGCGAAGCCGAAAATCAGGTTGCCGAACTGGCCCTGGGCTGCCGAAGGATTGCGTACCGCGGCGGCAAGATAGTTGCCGAAAATGATGCCCACGCCGGCGCCCGCGCCACCCATGCCAATGCAGGCAATACCAGCGCCAATGTACTTCGCGGCAATCGGATCCATGAAACGAACTCCTTTTTGGGGTTTTGGCTAGAGAGACCGGGCCTAGTGGCCCGGATGAATCGCATCGTTGATGTAGATGCAGGTGAGGATGGTGAAGACGTAGGCCTGGAGGAACGCGACCAGCAGCTCGAGCGCGGTCAGCGCGATCACCATGCCCAGCGGCAGCACGGCACCGAAATAGCCGGCAATGCCAAGTCCAGCCAACAGCGGAATGAAGCTTGCGAACACAGCCAATGCGATATGGCCGGCAAGCATGTTTGCGAACAGACGTACCGAGTGCGAGATCGGCCGCAGGAAGAACGAGAACACCTCGATGAACACGACCAGCGGCAGGATGAAGATCGGAATGCCCGACGGAACGAACAGTTTGAAGAATTTCAGGCCGTTCTTGTAGAAACCGTAGATCAGCACGGTCAAAAACACGATCATCGCCAACGCCGCGGTGACGATCAGGTGGCTGGCGACCGTGAAGTTGTAGGGGATGACCCCGATCATGTTCGTCACAGTGATGAACATGAACAGCGAGAACACCAGCGGGAAGAACTTCATGCCTTCCTTGCCGGCCGTCGAGCGGATCGTGTTGGCGACGAATTCGTAGCTGATTTCAGCGATCGACTGCAGCCGCCCGGGCACCAGCCGCTTGCCGGCAACGCCGCCGATCATCATCAGCGAAATCAGCGCCACCGAGCCCAGCATGTAGGCCGTGGAATTGGTGAAGGCGATCTCGTGTTGGCCAATATGGCCAATCGTGAAGATTTTGTGGATGTTGAACTGTTCGATCGGATCGATCATCCGCGCCGCATCTCTTGGTCCGCCGGCCACGCCGGCGTTCTGCAATCAACTCGTCCGCCTTCAACGGCCGGTCTTGTCCGGAGTTGCGTTCGCCGATCTTATCACGTTGACCACGCCGGCCGTGAAGCCGAGCAGCAAGAACACGATCAGTCCGAACGGCGACGTCGACAGCAAGCGGTCGATGCCCCAGCCAATCCCCGCACCGACGACAACCCCGGCGATCAACTCGGAAGAAAGCTGGAAACCGCGCGCCATCGCCGAGGCTCTGGCCGATCCGTCCCCACCTTCAGATCCGGGTTGGTCAGTCCCGATTTTGCGGCTGTCTCGAATTTCGGACAACCGGTGATCCAGACTTCCGAGCCTTGCGGAAAGCGCAGCTTCGTCGAACGACGGTTTGTCGTGATTTCCGCTTCCACCGCCGTCCGTGCCTTCAGCCATGCTGTGGAGACCCGAAACGATGTCGTGTTGAAGGAAATAACGCCCCGTCGCCCTTAAAAGCCGCGCGGACCATACTTATCGTGTCTGACCAAGTCAAGGTTGCGCCGTAACCAGTTAGTGCGTTGATTTAGTTCGATTTATCGACCCAAAGCCGCGCCGGCTGTGGAGCGGTCGCGGCGCTGCAGCAGCCGCGGCCAAGATTGCCAAACCGCGCGTGCGATTTCACGAAGGAGTTTAACCGATTAATTGCTCGATAGGAATTCATGCGTCGTTCGGCCACCCCGGTGCTCCGGACATCCTCGACCCGGCCGGCACGCGGCTTTCAAGCGTTGGCCTCGGGCTTCGAGACCGATCTGCAAAAGGCCGGCATCCTGCTCGTTGATATGCCGGTCGGCATGTTGATCCTGGCTTTGGCCGCGCGTCTTGTCGTGCAAATGCGGACGTCGGGGCAAGCCGCCCGGCTTCAGGACGATCGATCTTGCATCGGATTGGCGGGTCTGTTGGGATGATGGCGAGCACATCTATTTCGGGAAGCCCGCATGCCGCGTCAGGTCGATTACTATTTTTCGCTTCAATCCCCGTGGGCCTATATCGGGCACAAATTATTCCGGGAAGTCGCCGACGCCCATAACCTCAAGGTCAATCACAAGCCGGTGGTGCTGGTCGACCTGTTTTCCGAAACCGGCGGGCTGCCCCTCATGAAGCGTCATCCGGTGCGACAACGTTATCGTATGGTCGAACTGCAGCGGTGGCGCGACAAGCGTGGTCTGAACTTTCATCTTCAGCCCGCGAACTGGCCGTTCAACGCGCGGCTGGCCGATGGCGTTGTGATCGCGGCGATCGAGGCCGGCCTCGATCCCGATCCATTCCTGCGGCGGGCCTTTGCAGCCGTGTGGGAGGACCAGCTCAATCTGGCCGATCCGGCGACGCTGGTTAAGCTCGCCGACGGTTGCGGACTGCCGGGCAAGCAACTGGTTGAGCGCTCCGAGTCGGAGGCGATCAGCGCAGCCTATGAGCAGAACCGCCAGGAAGCGCTCGCGGCCGACGTGTTCGGGTCGCCGGTCTATGTGCTCGACGGCGAAGTGTTCTGGGGGCAGGATCGGATCGAATTGCTCGCAGACGCGTTGAAATCACGCCGCGCGCCCTATCGTTCGCAGGTTTAGCCCCGAGATTTAGTCCCAGGCGCCGTGGCGATTTTGAAAGGGAGCAATCCCATGGTGATATCGGCATCGATTTTTAGATTAGCCATTTCGCATGCCGCCGCCGCGGTGGTTTTTCTCGTCGGGAGCGCCGCGGCGCAGTCGATGCCGGATACCGAGAATGGCCGCTATATATTGTCGCCGATCACGGATGGCGTGATCAGGCTCGATACGCGGACCGGCGCCGTGTCGACCTGCACCGACTCGGGTGCGGGCTGGGCCTGTTATTCCGTGCCTGACGAGCGCGCCGCGCTCGACGCCGAAATCGGCCGGTTGCAGGCCGACAATGAGAAGCTGAAAGCACAACTGGCCGAGCGCGGGCCGACCGTCGCAGGCAAAATCGACGAACCGCTGCCGAAGACCGACTCGCTGAAGCCGCCGGGGTCGAAACTGACCGACGGCGAGCGCAAGATCGAGATCCCGCTGCCGAGCGACCGCGACATGGACCGCATGATGTCGTTTCTGCAACGCGCATGGCAACGCCTCGTCGACATGGCCAATCGGATGCAGAAGGACGTCGGCGGCAAAATTTGATCCCGATCCTTCAAGGCGGCGCTTCGCGCCTTGGGACGATAACAATGGCTGATGTTTCATGATGCGATCCATCTCCCGCACCGCACCGTCGGCGGTCACCGCCGATGCGCTGGTGACGTCCGTGCTGACGGTTCAAACCGCGGGTGCCGGTTTTGTCGATCTCACTGCCGAGGTTGCGAAATTCGTCAAGGAAGCCTCCGCGCGGGAAGGCGCGGTGGTGCTGTTCGTCCGTCACACCTCGGCATCGCTGACGATCCAGGAAAATGCCGATCCCACGGTGCTCGATGATCTGATGACGGCGCTGGGCCGGCTGGCGCCGGAGGACGGTGGCTGGCGTCACGATACCGAAGGTCCTGACGACATGCCCGCCCATATCAGGACCATGCTGACGGCGACCTCGCTGCACGTTCCGGTGTTGGAACGCGAACTCGCTTTGGGAACATGGCAAGCGATCTATCTGATCGAGCACCGCGCGCGTCCGCATCGGCGCGAGATCGTGCTGCAATTCATCGGACGCATTGGCTGACAAAGAAAATCGGCCGCGGCTGGCGCCGCGGCCGATCCGATCATCGGATTCCTCCGATCAATCTCAGGTCTTGGTGATATCGACGTCCTTGGTTTCCGGCAGGAACAGGAAACCGATCACCAGGCTCATGAGCGCTACGCCGATCGGGTACCACAGGCCGGAATAGATGTTTCCGGTCGCGGCCGCGATCGCGAATACGGTCGCGGGCAGGAAGCCACCGAACCAGCCGTTGCCGATGTGATACGGCAACGACAATCCGCTGTAGCGGATCCGGCTCGGGAACAGTTCAACCAGCCACGCGGCGATCGGCGCATAGACCAGTGTCACGTAGACCACCAGTATCCAGAGCATGAATGTCGTCATGACCCGGTTGATTTCGTCCGGATTGGCCGACGCCGGATAGCCGTGGGCCTTGATCGCCGCAGCCAATGCCGCGCCGAAACCGGGACTATCGGCCTCCAGGACCTGCTCGCCGATCTTCACTTTGGCCTTGGTCCCGGCCGGCGCGACTTCGTTGTTGTAGTTCACCGACAGATTGACGAGGCCGGATTTGGCGACGTCGCAGCTTGTGGTGAATTTCTCGGTGCCGGTTGCCTTGAACTGGAACGAGCACTCCGCCGGGTCGGCGATCACGGTGACGGGCGACGCCGCAAGCGCCGCTTCGAGCCTCGGATTGGCGAAGTGAGTGATGGCCTTGAAGATCGGGAAGTAGGTCAGCGCCGCCAGCAGGAAACCGGCGAGAATGATCGGCTTGCGGCCGATCTTGTCCGACAGCCAGCCGAACAAGATGAAGCCCGGCGTCGCGAGCAACAGCGCGATCACGATCATGATCTGCGCGTCGACCGCCGGCACCTTGATGGTCTGGGTCAGGAAGAACAGCGCGTAGAACTGTCCGCCGTACCACACCACAGCTTCGCCCGCCGTCGCGCCGAACAAAGCCAGGATCGCGATCTTCGCGTTCTTCCATTCACCGAACGCTTCGCTCAACGGCCGCTTCGATGTGGTTCCTTCTTCCTTCATTTGCCGGAAGACCGGCGATTCGTTCAGGCTCAAGCGAATCCAGATCGACACCGCGAGCAGGATGCCCGACAGCAGGAACGGAATGCGCCAACCCCAATCGCTGAACGCTGCTTCTCCCATCCAGGTGCGAATGCCCAGCACCAACAGTAGCGCCATGAACAGACCGAGCGTCGCCGTCGTCTGAATCCATGAGGTGTAGTAGCCGCGCTTGTTGGCCGGCGCATGCTCCGCGACGTAAATCGCAGCACCTCCGTACTCGCCGCCGAGTGCAAGGCCCTGGACCAGCCGGAGCGCGATCAACAGGATCGGTGCCGCAATGCCCCAGGTCGCATAGCTCGGCAGCAAGCCGATGAAGAAGGTGCCGATGCCCATCAGGCTCATCGTGATCAGGAAGGTGTATTTGCGGCCGACGAGATCGCCGAGGCGGCCGAAGATCAGCGCGCCGAACGGACGAACGGCAAAGCCCGCCGCAAAGGCGAGCAGGGCGAAGATGAAGCCGACGTTCGGCGGCACGTTGGAAAAGAAGTACTTGGCGAGAAACGCGCCGAGCGTTCCGTAGATGTAGAAATCGTACCATTCGAAAACGGTACCCAGCGAGGATGCGAAAATGACCTTTCGCTCCTCGGCCGTCATTCCTCCGGTGCGGATTTCGCGGCCCGCTGTTGCAGCCATCGTCATTTGTTCGCTCCCCGATCAGGGTTGATGAGTGTGCGCCCCAGGTTGCCGAACTTCGCCGGATTAAGCCTGGGATTAGAATCAAGGTAACATCGTCGTGATAACAGTCCAAATAAGACTTTCGGCTCTCTTTGCGTCGGCGTCGGGCGTCGGCCGGCATTTTGCACAAGACATCGGCTGTGTTGCGATGCACAACCGGGGGGCGGGTTAACCGCTTCGCCGCAAGGCGACATTGCGCGCTTGCATGCGGCGGCTTGCCGAGAGACAATTGCTCCAGCAAAAAGCCCGCTTGGCAAACGTCCAGGGAGCAGTCACAGGTTTGATGCAACTGCCGTGCAAGAAAAGAATGGCTGCCAGCACCCATCTCGTCATCGCTGATGACCACCCGCTGTTTCGCGACGCGCTGCGACAAGCCGTCGCGAGCGTTGTGACCGTGGCGAGGATCGACGAAGCCGGATCGTTCGATGAGCTGACTTCGCTGCTCGAGCAGGATTCGGACGTCGATTTGATCCTGCTTGACCTGTCGATGCCGGGGATCAGCGGGTTTTCGGGCCTCATCTACCTGCGCGCGCAATATCCGGCGATCCCAGTGGTAATCGTGTCGGCCAGCGATGACAGCATCACCATCCGTAGGTCGCTGGATTTTGGCGCCTCCGGCTTCATCCCCAAGCGGTTCGGTGTCGACACCCTGCGCGATGCGATTGGAAAGGTGATGGATGGCGATGTCTGGGTACCCACCGACACCGACCTGTCATCTGCCGCTGACCCGGATATGACGCGGCTGCGCGACCGCCTGGTGACGCTCACCCCGCAACAGGTGAGGGTGCTGATGATGCTCTCGGAAGGGCTGCTCAACAAGCAGATCGCCTACGAACTCGGGGTATCGGAAGCGACGATCAAGGCGCATGTGTCGGCGATCCTGCAAAAGCTGGGCGTCGAAAGCCGCACCCAGGCCGTGATCGCGGCGGCAAAGATCGCCGGCGCTCAGTGGCGGCAGGCGATCCCGGCGCCGCAATAGCGCGTATTCCACAAAAGCGGGAGCGTGGCGGCCGGGCGAGATGGCGTTGAGAATACGCCCCAGCCCCAAAAGGTCTATTCCGCTGCCACCATCTGCTGGGTACGCCACTGGCCCAGCAATGCCCGCAGCGATGCCGGTTTGAGCGGCTTGTTCAGCACCGCGATATTTTCCCCGCGCGCAGCCGACCTGACATGGGGACTACGATCCGCAGTGATGAGAATCGCCGGGATGTTGTCGCCGAAGCGCTGGCGGATATCCCGGATCGCGGCGACGCCATTGCCGCGGTCCAGATGGTAGTCGACCAGAAGTCCGGTGACCGGTCGGCCCGCGGCCTCGATCGCCTCGATGGCGGCATCGGGATCGGCCACCGCGATGACCTCGGCGTTCCAGCCATTCAGCAGGGTCTTCATGCCATCGAGAATGGCGGGGTCGTTCTCGATACAGACGATCAGGGCGCCGCTCATCGACGTCCTCGAAAGCGGGGTCGCACTGGTGACCGCGGCGGTGTGGTTGATGGCCTTTGCGATCGGCACCGTCACCGAAAACACCGAGCCGCCGCCGGCGTTGGCGTCGAGCGCGATGCCGTGGTTGAGCACGCGCGCCAGGCGCTCGACGATCGACAGCCCGAGCCCGAGGCCGCGGGCGATCCGCGCACCCTGTTCCAGCCGATGGAATTCCTTGAAGATCTCGCCACGCTTGAGGACGGGAATGCCGACGCCGGTGTCGTAGATGCCGATCTGCAGCGACTGCCCGCGCCGCCGGCAGCCGACCAGCACACGGCCGCGCGGCGTGTATTTGATGGCGTTGGAGATCAGGTTCTGCAGCAGCCGTCGCAGCAGCAGCCGATCGGATTCAACCGGCAGCGAGCTGGAGACGAAGGTCAGCTTCAGCCCCTTGCCCCGTGCCAGCGGCGCAAACTCGATTTCAAGCGAACGCATCAGGTCGCCGATCTTGAAACTGGAGATCGATGTTGCCATGGCGCCGGCGTCGAGCCGCGAAATATCCAATAGCGCGCCGAGGATTTCCTCGATCGCTTCCAGCGAATTGTCGATGTTTTCGACCAGCCGTGAGTCCTCGCCGCCGTTCTGGCGTTCAACCAGGCTGGTTACGTAAAGTCGCGCCGCGTTCAACGGCTGCAGGATGTCGTGGCTCGCCGCCGCCAGAAAGCGGGTCTTCGAGATGTTGGCGTCCTCGGCGGTGCTCTTGGCCGCAGCGAGCTCCGAATTCAGGCGTGTCAGCTCCTCGGTGCGGTCGCGCACGCGCTTTTCCAGCGTGGCATTGGCGCGTTCCAGCGCCTCGGCCGCCTCGAAGCTCGGCGTGACGTCCGAAAAGGTGATGACCAGTCCGCCACCCGGCATCCGGTTGGTGCGCACCTCGATCACCACGTGGCGGTCCGGAAACCGCTCCAGATACGGCTCGCCTTCGGTGGTATAGGCCGCAAGCCGCCTTTCCAGCAGCGCATCGCTATGGTCGAAACCGGGCAGGCCGGTGCTGCCCATGAATTCGAGGATTTCGCGCAAGGGAATCCCGAGCTGGACCAGATGCGGCGGCAGGCCGAGGATTTCGCCGAACTGATGGTTCGAACAGATCAGCTGCAAGTCGGCATCGAACACGGCGATGCCCTGCCGCACATGGTTCAGCGCGGTCTGCAGGATCTCACGGTTGAAATGCAGCGCGGCGTGCGAGTCGTCGAGCAGCTTGAGCGCGGCCTTGGCGGAGACGGTGCGCTTGCGCAGCAGTAGCGACATCACCAGCCGCGAAGAGGCGGCTCCGATCGACGATGCGATCAGGTGCTCGGCGCGCTGCAGCAACTCGAAACTCGCCGGCGCCGTCGGATCGTGCGGAAGCGGATGGGTGATCTGGAAGGCTTCAAAGGCATGGCGCGCCCGGTCGGGGCCGAGATATTGCGCAACGGTGGTCTGAATGTCCTGCACCGTCACGGTGGTGCGCCAGCGCCGGAATGTCGGGGCGATCGGCGCGAGCGCATTCGGGACGAACAGGTCCGCCTGCAAGCGTTCGATCGAGGAGGGCGCGCGCGCCAGCGACAGCGTGACATACGTCAGGATGTTGAGCGAGAGACTCCAAAGCACGCCATGGAGGAGCGGCGTCAGATCGGCGCCGAACAGCGCCTGCGGGCGCAACGCCTCGATCCCGAACGGACCGTGCTGGAGGAGCATCACTCCAGCCGTATTGCCGTCGAGGAAACTCGGAAGAAACAACGTGTAGATCCACACGGCGACGCCGACCAGCATGCCGCCGATAGCTCCGCTGGCGGTGGCGCGCTGCCAGAACAGGCCGCCGAAAAATGCCGGCGCGAGTTGCGCGATGGCTGCAAAGGACAACAGGCCGATCGAGGCCAGCTGGGCATTGCCCAGCGCATGGTAATACAAATAGGCCATCACCATGATGGCGAAGATTGCGAAGCGCCGTACCCTGAGCACGAAATTGCCGAAATCCTGCTTGCCGGTGCGCGACTGCGGGCTGCGTTGCAGCACCAGCGGCAAGACGATGTCGTTCGAGACCATGATCGCGAGCGCAACGCATTCCACCATCACCATGGCGGTGGATGCCGAGAGGCCGCCGACGAAAACGGCGACGCTCAGCAGCGTCGCATTGCCCTCCATCGGCAATGCCAGCACGAACATGTCGCTGTCGACGGCGCCGAACGGAAAGGTCACGAGGCCTGCGATCGCGATCGGAATCACGAACACATTGATGGCGACCAGATATAGCGGAAACAGCCAGCGCGCCCGACCGACCTCGGCATCGCTCGAATTCTCGACCACGCTGACGTGAAACTGGCGCGGTAGCAGCACAATCGCGCAAAACGACAGCAGCACCATGGTGGTGAAATTGCCGATCGAGGGCACGTAATTGATCGCCCGCACCGCTTCCGGCGTTTTCATCGCCCGTTCGATCAACTCGACTGGGCTGAACATCCAGAACGCGACGAAGGCGCCGGCCGCGAGAAACGCCACCAGCTTAACGATCAATTCGGTGGCGACCGCCAACATCAGCCCATGCTGGTGTTCGGTCGCATCGGTCTGGCGGGTGCCGAACAGCACCGCAAACGTCGCCATCGCCAGCGTCACCATCAGCGCGATGTCGCCGATGAGCGGAATGCCGGAGAAGGCCTGGTCCTCGCTGAGGATTGTCTCTAACGACGACGCCACCGCCTTGAGCTGGAGCGCGATGTAGGGAACCGAACCGATGATCGCGATCAGCGCCACGGTTGCGGCGACGGCCTGGCTCTTGCCGTATCGTGCGCCGATGAAGTCCGCAATCGAGGTGATGTTCTGCGATTTTGCCAGCTTGATCACCCGGCGCAGCAGCGGCGTACAGAGCGCGACCATCAGGATCGGGCCGATATAGATCGCAAGGAAATCGACGCTGGTGCGGGTGGCGAAGCCAACCGAGCCGTAATAGGTCCAGGACGTGCAATAGATCGCCAGTGACAGCGGATAGATCAGCCCGCTGACACGGCCGCGCTGGCTCGCGGACATGCGATCGCCGCGGCTGGCAATGAAAAACAGGAACCCGATGTAGCCGAAGGCGGCTGCAATCACGCCCCAGTCGTGCAGCATTGCTGCTTACTCCCTGTCGCGGCCCACACCCCGGAACCTAACGCGTTGCGCGATCGCAAGCGACAGCGATTATCTCATAAAAATCAGGGATTAGGATCGTCGTTAAGCCCGGCGGGCGCCAAGAAATTACCGGAGCAACGCGCTCCCTCAGTCAGCGCGCGGCTAGGCAGGGTGTCGTCGGCGTGGCCGGTGGTTAACGGCCTATTCGGCGGCCAGAATTTTCCGCTGCAGCGGCAGACCGAGGCGCTCCCAGACTTGCAGCAGCGCTTCGGCAAGCTGATCGATCAACGCGTCATCGTGGTAGGGCGACGGCGTGATCCGCAGCCGTTCGGTGCCTTTGGCGACCGTCGGGTAATTGATCGGCTGGATGTAGATGCCGTGTTCTTCCAGCAGCAGGTCGGAAGCCTTCTTGCAGTGCTCGGGATCGCCGACAAACAGCGGCACGATATGGGTGTCGCTCGACATCACCGGCAACCCCGCGGCGTTCAGGATCGCCTTGACACGGGCGGCACGGTCCTGGTGACGCTCGCGCTCCCAGTTCGAAGTCTTGAGGTGTCGGATCGCGGCGGTTGCCGCCGAACACACCGCGGGCGGCAGTGCGGTGGTGAAGATGAAGCCCGGGGCGTAAGAGCGCACGGCATCGATGATGTCGGCATTGCCGGCGATATAGCCGCCGAGACAACCAAACGCCTTGGCCAGCGTGCCTTCCAGGATGTCGATGCGGTGCATGACGCCGTCACGCTCGGCGATGCCGCCGCCGCGCGGACCGTACATGCCGACCGCATGGACTTCGTCGACATAGGTCATCGCACCATAGCGCTCGGCGAGATCGCAGATCTTTGCCAGCGGCGCGGTGTCGCCGTCCATCGAGTACAGGCTTTCGCAGGCGATCAGTTTCGGCCGATCCGGCCCTGCGGCGCGCAACAGTTCCTCAAGATGCTCGGTGTCGCTGTGGCGGAACACCTGCCGCTCGCAGCCGGACTGGCGGATGCCTTCGATCATCGAATTATGGTTGAGCGCATCCGACAAAATCAGGCAATTCGGAATGAGCTTGGCGATGGTCGGGATACCCGTCTGGTTCGAGACGTAGCCCGAGGTGAACAACAGCGACGCTTCCTTGCCGTGCAGGTCGGCGAGTTCCTGTTCGAGCTGCACCAGGGGATGATGGGTGCCCGCGATGTTGCGGGTTCCGCCGGCGCCGGTTCCCACCCGGGTGGCGGTTTCGACCATGGCGCCGACCACCTTGGGATGCTGGCCCATACCGAGGTAGTCGTTGGAGCACCAGATCACGACATTCCGCGGTCCGGTCGGGCAATGCCACACCGCGTGCGGGAACCGGCCTGCGATGCGCTCGAGATCGGCGAACACCCGGTAACGCCGCTCGTCATGCAGGCGGCTGAGGGCGGCACTGAAGAACTTGCTGTAATCCATGGCGAAACCTGAAAACGGAGACGAAGGCCCCGGTGGCCGCCGCCTTTTTAGAGCGTTTCCAGGATTGATGTCGAGCCAGAATTAGGCCTTCCCCGCATCGTGAACGGGCAGCCAGGTTGCCCGGCGCGCAGGTCGAAACCGTTCCGGATCAAGGTGCTACATGTGGAAAGCGCTCACACGTCCAGGGTGTGTTATCCCGCCCCAAGGCTTCGCGCGACGTTGTAGGCGATCAGCGACGCTACATAGGCCAGCGCCAGCATGTAGCCAAATGTAATGGCCATCCATTTCCAGCTGCCGGTCTCCCGCCGGATCACCGCCAGCGTGGAAGCGCATTGCGGCGCGAAGATATACCAGACCAGCAGGGAGAGGGCGGTGGCCAAGCTCCAGTTGGCAGCAAGCACCTGCCCGATCTGGTCCGCGGCCTCCTTGCCGCCCTCGATGGCGTAGACCGTGCCGAGCGCGGCCACGGCCACTTCCCGCGCGGCCATGCCCGGAATGAGCGCCACCGCGATCTGCCAGTTGAAACCGAGCGGCGCGAGTACCGGCTCGATCGCGTGTCCGATCATCGCGGCCAAGCTGTAATCGATGGCTGGGCCTTCCGCGCCGGCCGGGGGCTGCGGGAATGACGCCAGGAACCAGATCAGCACCATCATCGAGAAGATCGTGGTACCGGCGCGATACAGGAACGCTGTCGCGCGCATGTAGAGGCCGAGCGCGATGCTCGTGTACCGCGGCAATTTGTAGTCCGGCAGCTCCATCATGAAGGGCGAGGGTTCGTAGTCGCGCCACATCACCACCTTGGCGATGAACGACACCGCGAGCGCGCTGAAAATGCCGGCGGCATAGAGACCGAACATCACGAGGCCCTGCAGGTTGACGATGCCGAACACGTCGCGCCGCGGAATGAACGCCGAAATGATCAGCGTGTAGACCGGTATGCGCGCCGAACAGGTCATCAAGGGGGCAATCAGGATGGTGGTCAGCCGGTCGCGGCGGTTATCGATGACGCGCGCCGACATGATGCCGGGAATGGCGCAGGCGAAGCTCGACAACAGCGGAATGAAGGCGCGGCCGTGCAGGCCGGCGCCGCCCATGATGCGGTCCATCAGGAACGCCGCCCGCGCCATGTAGCCGAAATCTTCCAGGAGCAGGATGAACAGGAACAGGATGAGAATCTGCGGCAGAAAAACCACGACACTGCCGACGCCCGAAATCACGCCGTTCTGCAGGAAGCTCTGCAGCAACCCGTCAGGCAGATGATCGTGAACCAACTGTCCAAGCGAGGCGAAACTGTCCGACAACAGGTCCATCGCAGGCTGGGCCCAACTGAACACCGCCTGGAACATCACAAACAGCACGGTCAACAGGATCAACAGCCCGGCCACCGGATGCAGCACCACTGAATCGATCCGGTTCGTGGCGGTATCCGGCTTGGCCGGCGGCGTGACCGTCGCCGCGATGATGCGATCGGCCTCCCGCTGTAGAGCGCGCAGCGCGCTTGCCGAGTGGGGCTGCCAGGTATTTGGCGAGCGGTCGGTCGGCTCGGACACCATCCCGTCCAGATGGCGCAGCAGATCGGCGGTGCCGCCCTTGCGGACCGAAACGGCCGTCACGACGGGGATGCCGAGCTCCGATGAAAGCCGATCCAGATCGAACACGATGCCGCGGCGGCGCGCGAGGTCGATCATGTTGAGCACGAGCACCATGGGCCGGCCAACCTGCTTCAACTCGAGCAGCAGGCGGAAGCTGAGCCGCAGGTTGGTTGCGTCGGCGACGCAGACGATGCAGTCCGGAATCTTCTCGTCGCGCAGTTCACCAAACACAACTTCGCGCGTGATCTGCTCGTCCGGACTTCGCCCGCGCAACGAGTAAGTGCCGGGCAAGTCGAGCACGGTCACCGCGCGACCCGCCGGGGTCTGAAGCATTCCGGATTTTCGTTCGACGGTGACCCCGGGATAATTGGCCGCACGCTGCCGGCTGCCGGTCAAAGCGTTGAACAACGACGTCTTGCCGCTGTTCGGGGTGCCGACCAGAGCAAGGTTCAGCGAAGTGGTAAGCGGCGACAGCATGAATCAGGTGACCATGATGGCCATCGCCTCGCGGCGGCGTATGGCGACCGTGGCGTTATCGACGCGGACGGCGATCGGATCTTTGCCAAAGATGCCTTCGTGAAGGATTTCCACGCTGGCGCCCTCCACAAAACCCATCTCGACCAGACGGCTTTCGAGCTCGGTTGGCGACAGGATCGAAGCGCAGCTCTCAGCACGGATCGAATGAATTCGGCCGACGAACCCGCGGTTCGCTTGTCCTAGTGATTTCAACTTATTCACCGATCGAAGGTGGCTGTTGGTTCTGACGTTCCGTTTGACAATCCATAGGCCAAATGAGTTGCCAACGGGTGTGAACCAATCGAGTACGGGTTAGAATCGTTTTAAAACACAGTATCTTGCACCGCAAATGTCGGGCGCCCCGCCGGCCATCTTGCCAACGCTAATCATCTCCGCCACGGAAATCAGGTGGTGCGGAATTGCAGCACACCATCGGCCTCTTCAGCCTTCAGACGGCCTTCGACCAGCATGTAATTGACGTGGGCGATCAGCTCGCCGGCGGCGAACCCCATCTGGTGCGCGTCCAGTACATGCTTGTGAAACACCACCGGCACCAGCTCCTTGGACGTTTTCGATGTTTCGCGGCAGGCGTCGGCAATCAGCCTGCAACGTTCTTCGTGATGGTCGGCCAATTGCTTGATGCGGGTCTTCAATCCGTAAAACGGCACGCCATGGCCGGGCAATACCAGAACATCATAGGGCAGGGTGGTGGTGAGGCTTGCCAATGAGGCGAGGTATTCGCCAAGCGAGTTCTGATCGGGCTCGACCGCCCACACGCTGACATTGGGTGAAATCTTGCTCAGCACCTGGTCGGCGGACAAGAATAGCTTGTCGGCGGCGCAATAGAGCATCACCTGATCGAGCGCATGGCCGCCGCCGGTGATGACCTTGAAGCGTCGCGTGCCGATCGAGATTTCGTCGCCATGCGCGATGCGGCGATAGGACGGCGGCAGGATCGACACCCGCTTCAGGTAATCCTGGCCGCGGCCGAGCAGCTTATCGGTCAGACTCTCGTCCATGCCGTGACGGCGGAAGAACAGGCGCTGCGCGTTTCGACGTTCCTCGGTGCCGCGGTTCTGATGATAGACCGACTGCAGATATTCGACCTGCGACATGTAGAGTGCGCAGTTGAAGCGCTCGACCACCCATCCGGCCAGCCCGACGTGATCGGGATGCGAATGGGTGACGATCAGCCGGCTGATTTTCACCTGGGCCAGCGGACCCTCGAACAGCGCGGTCCAGGCCGCGATCGATTCCTCGTTGCCGAACCCGGAGTCCACCATGGTCCAGCCGTCGCCGTCGGCGAGCAAATAGATGTTCACATGGTTGAGGCGGAACGGCAGCTTGAGCCGCACCCACAGCACCCCAGGCATGACCTCGACGACCTCGTCGGGGCCGGGGTGGTTTGTCCAGGGGTATCGCAGCGCCTCTACCGAGGATTGGACCGGCTCTGTTTTCGAATGCATCGGCGCCCGTCATTTTTTCTATTGATGTGATTATAACCGGCTTAGCCGCAGGCGCAGCAGGGCGCCAGACGAAAAACGGTCGCGGTGTCCGGAGATGACACCACCCATGCGTGGCGGGCGCAGGCCGCGGCCTGCAGCGCATGACAAGAGCTTGGCCTGATCCGAAGTGAACTCGTGGTGTCAAACGCCAAGTGTTTTGCGCGCAGATCATTCTTAAATAATGAGGTAGAGCAGAACGGCGTTCGAACAATAGCTATCCGGCTCTAGGCGGCCCGGATGCCGGAGAGGAAACCATCGATTTCCGAACGCAGCCCTTCGGCCTGGCGGCGGAGCGCGCCGGAGGCGCCGAGCACTTCGCTGGCCGCCGATCCGGCCTCGGCGCTGGCACTGCTGACGCCAACGATATTGCTGGAAACCTCGCTGGTTCCGCCCGCGGCATGCTGAATATTGCGGGCAATCTCGCGCGTCGCGGCGCCCTGCTGCTCGACTGCGGAGGCGATCGCGGTGGTCACCTCGTTGATCTCGGTGATGGTGAGGCCGATGTTCCTGATGGCGCCGACCGCCGACGTCGTCACTTGCTGCATATTGGCGATCTGCGTGCGAATCTCGTCGGTCGCGTTGGCGGTCTGGTTGGCGAGATTCTTCACTTCCGAGGCGACCACGGCAAAGCCGCGGCCGGCCTCGCCGGCACGCGCGGCCTCGATGGTGGCGTTCAGCGCCAAGAGGTTGGTCTGCGAGGCGATGACTTGAATAAGGTCCACCACGATGCTGATGCGGCTGGCGTTTTCGGCAAGCCCCTGCATGGTGGCGTCGGTCACGCCGGCTTCGTCGACCGCCTTGCGGGCAATTTGCGCCGAGGTGACGACTTGGCGGCTGATCTCGGCGATCGATGACGACAGTTCTTCGGTGCCGGCCGACACGGTCTGCACGTTGACCGAGGTTTCCTCGACCGCCGATGCCACCGCGCTCACCAGCGCGCTGGATTGATCGGCGGTCGCCGACATGGATTCCGCGGTGATTTGCATGGAATTGGCCGAGCTCTGCAGGCCGTCCAGCGCGGCGCGGACGGTGGCCTCGAATTCGGCGATCCGGACTTCCATGCGGGACGCGCGTTCAGCCTTGGCCGTGCGATCTCTGTCCTGTTCGGCGCTCAGCGACCGGCCTTGGATCATGCTTTCGCGGAAAACCTGCAGCGAGCTGGCCATTGCCGCGATCTCGTCATGCTGGCGGCTCTGATAAATCTCCGATTGCAGATCGCCCTCGGACAGACGCTGCATCGATCGTTGCAGATCGCCGATCCGCCGCAGGATGCTGCGACCGACATAGAGCCAGACGAACAGCGCCGAGCCGACCAAGGTGAGGCCACCGAGCGCGAGCATGATGACGGTGGCCAGCGAAATCTCGCGGCGTGTCAGCGCGGTCGCGGCGTTGGTTTCGCTTTGCACGGCTTCGACGAGCTGCTGCACGCTGGTGCCGAGGCCGACATTGAGCTTGCCGGCTTCCTCGAGGATGAGGTCGCCGTAATCGTTGGCGTCGAGTTGCTTTTGGCGAACCTTGAAGACGCCGGTCTTGCCTTCGCCGAGCGCCAGCATGTTCTGTGCGGCATCGCCGAGTATCTTGTTTTCACGGTCCTTCGGCAGCAGATCGAGGTTCGACATGACGTGCGCGCTGGCGTCCTTGAATTCCTTTTCGATCGCCTCGAGCGTGTCGCTATTGTTGGCGGAAAGCGCGGCATTCATCTCCGAGGCTGCCTGATGGCCGCTGGCGATGACATTGCCGAGCTGATCGACGGTTCGGGCCGCGTGCGTCGCATCATCGACGTCAAGCTGCGCCGAGCCGAGCACGGCATTGATCTGGGTCTGGGCGTTCATCATCGCCGGGCCCGCGGCGGCCACGAAGGCCGCCTGCGCGGCGCGCAGGGCGCTATATTGCTTGTCATGCTGGGCTGCGACTTCCAACCGTTCGCGGGCCGCCGAGTCCAGGCTCTTGATGGTGTCGTCGATATTCTTGACGGTTTCGCCAAGCGCGGCGACGACGGTCTTGTCGGCGCCGAGTTCGGTGATCTCGCCGAGCTTGGCGAGTGCGACCTGCTGGGTTTCCTTCATTCTCCGGGCGCGGTCATCGAGCGCCTCCGCGCTCCGCGAGGCCAGCAGCGCCGGACCCTGGCTGGCCAGGCTGGCGCTCTGGGCCGCCAGCTGCAGGCTGGCCGCGAGGCGCGGGATGTCCTGCTTGCTCAGATCAACCATGGCGCCGCCGAGATGTCCCAGCACCAGGCCGGCGCCGGCGCTGATGACAATGGCCATGCCCGCGATCACGGCGAAGGCGGCAAACAGGCTGCCGCGGACGCCCCATTGCAGCCGCAAAAAGCCGAGCTTCCGGAGTTTGCCGAAGGTGAACCGTAACGCCATGTTGTCTGCCCCGCTCCCTGTGTTCATCCTTGGAGGATGAATCTCGCGCGGCAGTATCGTGTTACCGAGTTAACAAAATCGGGCAATTTGAACGGTAGTGCGCCATTTTTGCGCATCCAAACAAAAAGGCCGGCGCGAGGCCGGCCTTCCTGCTGGTATCGATCGGAAAGGATCAGTACCGGGCGCCCATCGGGCCACCCCAGTTGAAGCGATAGTTCACGGCAGCCTTCACCGTGTGCTCGTCGTCGCGGAAGCGGTTATTGAAGCCGGCCGGCGTGAAGAAGGTGGTGCTGCCGAAGTCGTAGTACTGGTATTCGATCTTGGCGGACCAGCTCGGCGCGAACATGTATTCGAGGCCGCCGCCGACGGTGTAACCGTCATGATGGCCACCATCGGTGCCGAACGCGGCCGGCACGCCGTTCAGGCTCACATTGAGGTTGTTGCCGTCCTTCCAGGCATAACCACCCTTGGCGTACAGCAAGGTGGGTCCCCAGGTGTAGCCCAACCGGCCGGTGACCGATCCAAGTCCGTCATTGCTCTCGGACACGCGGGCGCCGCCCGGCAGCAACACGCCACCATCGCTGTTGTTGTCGCTCAGCCAGCTGTACTGCGCTTCCACACCGAGCACGATGTTGTTGTAGAACTGATAGTCGTAACCACCCTGCACACCGCCGAGGAAGCGGCTGTCACCCTGCAGGCTGTTGTCGCCGGAGAACGCGCCGCCGATGTGACCGCCGATGTAGAAGCCGGTCCAGCTATAGATCGGCGCGACATAGGCCGGAGCCTTGGTGTAGGTGCGCGGTGCGAGATCGGCGGCGAGCGCTGGCGCAGTCGCGCCGAGGGCGACGAGAGCCACAGTCGCAAGTAGAAGCTTCTTCATTGGTATCGTTCTCCAGCAGATCGTTTTCTAGATTAGCCGTGACCCGGCTCCATCCATGGCGCGGAGATAGCCACGTTTTGCATAAATTGCTGTCACCGATCGGCCACAGTGACCCGCAACCCAACCCTTTGTGGAACCACAACTATTTGTGATTAATGAAGTGCTAATAAACCTAAATAGCGCCTTAATTTGTTAACCAAGCGCTTCCCTTTGAAAAATAAGGACGAATGCGCAAGTCGCGACCAACGTGCTTCGGTATTTCGCGAAATCAGGCACGCGCGTGAGCTGTCATTCGATGACAAAATTGTGAAATCAGTTCGATTGCGAGCAGCATCGCGATCGAGATGGCCGAGTCAGTCTCCGGCCGTCGCCAGCCTGGTGCGCAAGGACTCGCGCAGGCCGTTCGCAACCGTTCGGACCGGAACGGAGCTCTTGAGGTCGGTGTGGAACACCAGCCAGACCTCGCGTTTCGATATTTCACCGGGCTGAGCCCGCGACAGCGTCGGATCGCCGGCTACGATGAAATCGGGCAGCACCGCTACGCCTGCTCCCGCTTGGACCAGCGCCAACTGAAGTTCCATAGAGCTCGAACGCAGAGCCAAAGGCGCGTCGCCCGCGAGCCGGTGGAGGGCGACTTGAGGCGGCGTGGCATCGAGCGATTCATCATAGCCGATGAAGGCCCAGTCCGAGTCGGCGGTGGCCTTCAGATATTTCAGGCTTCCGTAGAGATGAAAGGTCACGACGCCGACTTTCGTGGCGGTCAGGTCGCCGCTCGTGGGGCGGCCAAAGCGAACCGCGATATCGGCCTCGCGGTGATCGAGCGAGGAGTACCGGTTTTCGGCCAGCACGCGGATGAGAAGCCCGGGATGATGGCGGCGCAACTCGGCGAGGGGTTCGGCCAGCATGGTCGCGGCCAGGGCCGGCAGCGCACTGACCGTCACCTGGCCGGCGATCTCGACCCGCCCGCCGGCGGCCGCCCGCTCGATGGCTTCGGCTTGAGCGTTCATCCGGCCCGCCATTTCGGCGATGCGCTCTCCGGCGGAGGTCAGTGACAGTCGCCGGCCGCGGCGATCGACCAGCCGGACGCCCAACTCTTCCTCGAGGGCCGCGATACGGCGCGCTACCGTGGCATGCTCGACGGCGAGCTGGCGGGCCGCTCCGGACAAGGTGCCGTTTCGCGCCAGGATCAAGAAATACCGCAGGTTCTCCCAGTCGGGCATGTGCGGAAAATTTCACAATGGTTGGGTGTTTGTGGCGAATTTATACCGGATAGCCAGCCCGCATATACCCGGACAGCAGCGTCGCCGATAGTCCCCGAAGAGACGATGCCGAACTTAGCTGACGCCGGAGCAAGAGCCTGAACATCCAGGCCGGCATCAGCCGATTACTTGGATGCCGGCGGCTCTCAACAGCAACCGGATGACGATGTTTCCCAGTCGGGTCCCGGTAGGGCCCTCTCATGACGGAGGCGAAAATGACTAAACAAGACAGTGTTGCGATCGTCGAGCATTTCTGGGCTGAGGTCTGGCGGCGCCCGCAGAATCCGCATGCCATCGATAAGTTAGTGACCGAGGATTTCGTCATCACCTCGGGCGGCAATGACATCGTCTCGCGGGATGCATTCAAGGCTTGGGTGATCGAGTTCCAGTCCAAGGTGCTCGATATGGATTTCGAGGCTGTCGAGACCTTCCAGAATCACGATGGTAGTCGGGTCGCTTCGCGGTGGCGCGTGACAGGCCGCAACAACGGTATCATGGGTACCGAGCCAAACGGTGCGCCCATCGAAATGGTCGGCACCGCAGTGTGGGAAGTCGGTGAGGATGGACTGCTCCGGCACAATTGGGTGGACCGCAACGCCTGGGAGGTGCACGGAGCCATCACCTCACGCGGCAAGACGCAGGTTTTCTAATCGCGAAAACAGGCTTCAAAGGTGACGATGGCGCTGGGCAGGTTCGTTATGATACCAAGCTTCAAGGATCATCGTCACCGGATAACGCCTCATGGGCGCGTGGGGACGCCGCGTTCGGCCTCTCAATCTCCGCTATCGACAGGCATGTGTCTCGGCGCTCGCACTCGTGGCATGGTCAAAATGCTTCCTGGCCATTTCCGATTCTGCGCTTGCAGGTGCTCATGTCGTGCATGCCACGATCTAAGAAACAACTGGTGGGACCCAACCGCTGTGATCGCGATCGGATAACTCACGTCCTTGTGGTGCCCGCGAACAGGCAGTTCCCGAGATTACGCCTGTAATCGAATCTCGCGCGCCCGCAATCATGCGGTAACACAGAAGCGCCAACCCGTCCTCAGGACGTACGATCGTTTCCCACGCCGCGCATTTGCCGTTGCCTGGGTCCCAGCCGATCAACCCAGACGGATAAAATCTATGACCTACATCGGACGCTGCACTTGCGGCGCAGTTGAACTTGAGGCCACGGGATCGCCGGACGTAATGGGGTACTGTCACTGCGAATCATGCCGGTCATGGTCCGCCACACCGGTAACGGCCTTCACCATTTGGAAGGTAGACGCAGTGAGCGTCACATCGGGCGCAGAGCATATCAGGACATTCAAAAAGACCGAGCAAGTCGACCGACAGTTCTGCAACCTGTGCGGCGGGCACCTGATGAATCGTATTCCGTCCGTGGGCCTGGTGGATATCTTCGCCCCGACGCTTCCGACCCTTGAATTCGAACCGACCATTCACATCCATTACGCAGAAACGGTGCTGCCGATCCGGGATGGCCTGCCTAAGATGAAGGATCTTCCGGCCGAGGTCGGCGGCTCCGGCGACGTGATCGCGGAGTAGCGGCAATCGCTGCACCTGCGCCGCGGCGGCGGTGGCTGCACCCGTGGTCCTCGGCGCGGGCCGCCGTCTACGCTTATCGCGGTCTGTCGTCGAAGTCGGCGGCCACTCCGTGATGACCCTGCAAGGTTACGTCGGTAACCGATTTCTCCAGGCGCCGTAATCGACAGGTTACGTCAAAGCGCGAACACGCGGCCAGGGACGCGATCGTTTCACAGATCATGTCCCAGGCTTCGCGGTGGCTTGGGCCCGAGGTCGATCAACCCCAGACGCGCATGGGAATGCAATCTATGAGCTACATCGGACGCTGCACTTGCGGGGCAATTGAACTCGAGGCCACAGGATCGCCGGAGCTAATGGGTTACTGTCACTGCGGGATTTGCCGGTCATGGTCCGGCGCGCCGCTTACGGCCATCAGCCTATGGAAAGCAGACGGAGTCAAAATCACGTCGGGCGGGGAGCATCTCAGGACATTCCAAGCGACTGAACTGGCCGAACGCCAGTTCTGCGCCCTGTGCGGCGGGCACGTGATGGCCCGTATTCCGTCGATCGGCATGGTTGATGTTTTTGGCCCGACGCTGCCGACGCTCGAGTTTGAACCGTCGGTTCACATTTACTACGGAGACAAGGTGCTGCCGATCCGCGACGGTCTGCCTAAGCTGAAGGATATTACGGCCCGGTCCGGCGGCTCCGGCGAAGTGATCGCCGAATAGCCGCCGGCGCTACGACCGCCAGATGGTCGCGCCCGTCACTGGGTTCGGTGACTGATCGCCCAAACATAGGCGGCGACGGCGTCAAGGTCGGCCTTTGAAAGGTCGACACCGCCCATCGGCGGCATCGCGCCGGGATGGGACTTCGGCTCGGGCACGCCGTTTCGGATCGTGGTTTCCAGCCCCTGCAGGCTGCCGTCGCTCCACAGCCATTTGCCGCTGGTCAGATCGGGCCCGATCGGTGATCCCTTGGCGTCGGCGCCGTGGCAGCCGCCGCAGGTGCCGCCCGCCGCTTCGCCGTGGAAGACACGGTTTCCCAGCGCGACCTGCTCTTGGGTGAACCCTTGGGGCACCGGCAGTGCAGCCGCGTCCTTGCCTGCATCGGGATGAATGCCCTCCGGCGGCCGGGCCTCGCGCGAGGCGGTCGCTCGTGCCGGGCTCGCCGGCGCTGCGGCGATCGCAGCATCGGGATTGCCGCCCTGATAGGTGACGCGCCAGATCCTGCCATGCACGTCGTCCGAGATGAACAACGCGCCGTCGGGCGCGACGGCCAGACCTGACGGCCGGAATGCGGCACGGCCGGGATTTCTCACCGCGCCGGCGAAGCCGTCGGCAAAGACGACATAGGGGCCGGCCGCTTTTCCGTCGGCAAGCGGCTGGAATACGACGTTGTAGCCGCCCTGCGGTCCCGGCGCCCTGTTCCAGGAGCCGTGGAACGCCACAAAGGCACCGCCCTGATAGGCTTTCGGGAAGGCGGAGCCGAGGTAGATCTTCGCATCGTTGGGCGCCCAGTGCGCCGGGAAGAATGCGACGGGTCCCTGCCGTTCGGCGCAAAGGCCGACTTTCTTGCCGCCATCGCCGCCATATTCGGGCGCGAGCACCAGCTTTTGCTGCTTGTTGTCGAAGTAGCATTCCGGCCAGCCGTAGTCCGCACCCTGTTTCAGTTCGACCAATTCTTCGGCCGGCAGTTCCTGCCCCTGTTGCGCGGTGTAAAGCTCCGGCCAGTCCTCGCGGAGTTGGTCTCGTCCATGCTGCGTGACGAAAATCCGGCCGGCGGCATCCATCGTAAATCCCTCGCCGTTGCGCAGGCCCGACGCGAAGCGTTCCGCCGGCGAGAAGTGCTGGCCGGTCTGGTTCGCATCATAGCGCCAGACGCCGGCGCGGGTTTCCTTCTCCGTGCACGGCTGGTGACCCGGTGAGTGCGGAAACCGGTTCTTTACTTCGCAAGCATTGGTGGCCGAGCCGAGGTCGACGAAGAGATCGCCTTTCGGCGAGATCAGAAATGGATGCATCGGATGATCGCCTGTGGTGGGCAGGCCTGAGACAACCGTTTCGCCTTTATCCTTCGGTGCGATCTCGCCTTGGTTGAGCCGGTAACGCACGATGCGGTCGTTGATCTCGGCGTAAACCATGCCGTTGTAGAGGGCGAGGCCGGTACCGCCGTGGCCGCCGCTTGCAACGCTCTCCCCAAATCGTTCGGTGACGTCGGCGCGCCCGTCGCCATCCTTGTCCTTCAGCGCGACGACAAAGCCGCCGGGCGGAACCGTGCCGTTGTTGTAATAGATGCCGCTCCAGGTGTTGACGTAGAGCGTTCCGTCAGGCGCGACCGCCATCTGGCGGGCGTGGCCGATATTGTCGGCGAAGATCGTGGCGCAGAAGCCGTCAGGAAGGGTGATGCCTGTTGCGTCATCCTTGCAGTTCGGGTCCGCAGCCTTGGCCGGTATTACCGCGGCGCATGACAGCATCAGCGTCCCCGCCGCGACAGCAAACAGGCGCCGTCTGCCCGACCCGCGGTGTGTTGAGGTGATCGCGGGCAGACCCGTTCCATACACGCTGTACATGATGCTTCCTCCGTCGCTTACGACGTTCAGATGACGTCATAGGTCTACGCCACCATCGTGCTTCGCGCACGGGTGCGGGCGCGTGAGCAATTCGCATCTGGCGCGGCGGTTTCCTGGGCAATCGCTCACTAATTCGTGTGTCGGCGGTGAAGAGATCCGACAACGGGATGCATCCTCTGCAAATCAATCCTCAAATGTCGAATTTGCAGGTGTAACGAACGCCTTTCAGCTGAAGTAAACACATTTCATCTGCAGCTAATCCACTACCAAAGGTGTGGATGAGGTAGCACAACCGATAGATTGTTGACCCGCGGCGACAAAAGCATGATCGAGCGCGGCGTAGGCGCGCCGATGCTCACTGGGTGATTGTTTCTCCCACCATCAAAGTCGGCTGCAATTCCCACCGCATCGACGCCCACGGCATAAATGGCCGATCACTTCGCCATTTTGCAATAGCCACCTCGAAGGGAGTAAATGTACATGGACAGCAGCAGACGCGAATTCCTCGGTACCGCAGCACTTGGTGCGGGTAGCTTAGTCATGCTGACCAGCGCGGCTTCTGCCGACGCGGTCAAGGCGGACGCCGGAACCCCCGGTGAGGGCGGTTTCGGACGGAATGTCTCAGTGTTGCCGCCGGGCCAGAAGGTCGCCTATCACGATCCCAAGGACGTCGGCGCGATGCCGGATTTCACCCGCTCGCTCGACGGATCGAAGCCGAAGATAACCTCCGGCGGATGGGCCAAGGAATCGACGGTGCACCAGCTGCCGATCATGGAGGGTATTGCGGGGGTCCACATGTTCCTGAACCCCGGCGCTTCGCGCGAACTGCACTGGCATGCGATTGCGGCCGAATGGGCGTTCGTGATCGACGGCCGATGCCAGACGGTGGTGCTCGACCCCTCGGGGCAGACCGAGATCAACAATTATGGTCCGGGCGATCTGTGGTTTTTCCCCAAGGGCCATGGCCATTCGATCCAGACGATCGGCGATAAGCCCTGCCATTTCATTCTTTCTTTCGACAACGGGGCCTTCTCCGAGCACGGCACCTTCTCGATTACCGACTGGATTGACGTCAGTCCCAAGGACATGCTCGCGAAAGATTTCGGCCTTCCGAAGGAAGCCTTCGATGTCTTCCCGAAGGGCGAATCCTATATCCAGTCCGGTCCGGTGGTCCCGGTGGCCAAAGCCATCGACGCCCCCTGGCCTAAGGAGTCGACGCATAGGTTCAGCCTTTTGGGGGATACGCGGGCAAAGCGCGACTTTGCGGGCGGGACTTTCAGGGTCGCTTCCGTCGATGAGTGGCCGATCTCCAGGACCATGTCGGGCGGCTTGATGGTGATCAAGCCCGGCCAGATGAAGGAGCTGCACTGGAATCCGAATGCCAGCGAATTCCAGTATATCCTCAGCGGCAAGGGCCAAGTGGCACTGTTTGGATCGGGTGGCCGCGGCAAGGTGGCCGAGGTCAAGACCGGCGACTCCGCTTACATCCCGGCCGGCTACGGGCACGCAATGGTCAATACGGGCAACGAGGACCTGGAGATCATCCAGACCTGGAACGCTGGAAAGTTCGAAGAGATCACCCTCAATCACTGGATGGCGACCGCTCCGAAGTACCTGCTTTCCAACAACATGGTGGATGTGCCGGAGGCGACCGTGGACAAACTTCAAGCGGGCGGCTGATACCCCGCAGCGGTCGCTCTTCCGGTGAAAGCCACGGGAAGAGCGAGCCGCGATAAAAGCGCTTGCGAGCGCATCTGCTCTGCGCGCCTGTTGGCACGCAGAGCTACTTGCGCTTCAGGGCGGCGCAGACGAAAGTCGCTCTTTCCCTTGGCAACATTCCGCGGTCTTTGAGCGGAGGGCCTGTCGGCCAGGATTTTTGCTGAGGGGGCGCATTGTCGGCTCCTCCATCGGTGCACATGAAGTTTCTGGTTTTCGGATTTGGCTATTCGGCGCTGCACATTTCGCAGCGGTTGCAGGTTGCCGGAGCCCAGGTAACTGCGACCGTGCGTAGCAGCGAAAAAGCCGAACGGCTCGCGCAGACGGGCATCACGGCGAGGGTGTTCTCGCCGGAATATTGCGATGAGGCGATCACCGGAGATATCGCCGCCAGCGAGGCTATTCTGGTCTCAATCCCTCCAGATCAAACAGGCGATCCAGTCCTCTCCTCCTTCGCCGACCATGTCGCGGCAGCGCCAAACCTGCGTTGGTTGGGCTATCTCTCCACGATTGGCGTGTATGGCGACCATAACGGCAATTGGGTTGACGAAAAAACCGCGCCAACGCGGCTGCAGGAGCGTTCGCGGATCCGGGCAATGGCGGAGCAGGCATGGCTGGCCTTCGGTGCGGCCCGCGGAGTAGCCGTGCATATTTTCAGGCTATCTGGAATCTACGGTCCGGGACGAAACCCGCTCGTGCAACTTGCTGCGGGAACAGCGCGGCGCGTCATCAAGCCAGGACAGGTGTTCAATCGGATTCACGTTACGGATATTGCCGCCGTTATCGAAGCGTCGTTGGCTCGACCGCGCTCCGGAGGCGTCTACAACGTAACGGATAACGAACCGGCGCCGCCCCAGGACGTTATCGAGTTTGCGGCAAGGCTTTGCGGTTTGCAGTCCCCGCCTGAAGTGCCGTTCGAATCGGCGGAGCTTTCGCCCATAGCACGAAGCTTTTTCAGCGAGTCCAAGCGCGTTCGGAATGATCTCATTCACAGAGAGCTCGGCGTCACTCTGCGCTATCCGACCTATCGCGAGGGGCTGATCGCATTGCGGGCCAGCGGTGAGGGTCCTGAACAATAAGCGCCATGAACTGAGAGTTCGCGGCCCGCAACCGATCCGCAGGGCTATCGCATATGGAAACCTTGTCTGGCCCTTGGCCGAATTTTTCTTGTCGCTACGTGGTATTTCAACGAGTCGTCCCTGCGAACGCAGGGACGACCCGTTGAGAGGTTGCGCGAGGCAACAATCGCATCGACACGCGGCTCAACTCAGCCATATGCGATATCCCTGCACCGATCCGGTATGGCATGACGCGCCATGACGGCGTTCGCATTGAGACGCCTTTAAAGCCGGCCGCAAGCTTTCTTGATTCTGACCTTGTTCTCGATCGGCGTGCTTTCGCAAGCCGGCGTCGTGCTTGCTGGCGAGCCGCAAGGACTGCATGCCGACGCGCGAACCGTGCGCTTTTTAAAACCTACACATGTGTGTCACCGAGGTTCCCTATCTGTCCCTGCGCACGACTCAAGATTGTTTTGAGAGGCACAAGGGAAAAAAATGAGAAACCGAACGCTTAGTAGCATCCTGCTATCTACGGCTGCGCTGATCGCTGTCGCGGCCTCCGTCACTTCAACGACTTCGATGGCAGGCAAGAGCCTTGCCCCCGAGAAGACTTCGGCCGCCGGCCCGAATGCGTTGCCGACCAAGAGCCCGATCAAGCACCTCGTCGTCATCTTCAACGAGAACGTGTCGTTTGATCATTACTTCGCGACGTATCCGAATGCGATGAATCCCGAAGGTGAGCCCCGTTTCGAGCCCGCCAAGAACACGCAGGGGGACATCAACAACCTTTCGACGAACCCGGGTCTGCTCGACAACAATCCCAACCTGAACCCGGCCAACGGCACGGCTGCCGCCAATCCATTCCGTCTCGATCGCTCCCAAGCCAACACGGCGGACCAGAACCACGGCTACACCTCCGAGCAGGCCGCCTATGACGGCGGCAAGAACGATCTCTTCCCGAAGGACGTGGGTAAGGGCTCCAGCGGCGGCGCCGGCGCCTTCGGCACCGCGGCCCAGGTGATGGGCTATTTCGACGGCAACACCGTCACCGCTCTCTGGAATTATGCCCAGAATTACGCGATGAGCGACAATGCCTGGGACGACCATTTCGGTCCATCGACGCCGGGCGCGCTCAACATGTTCGCCGGCCAGACCAACGGGTTCACGATCCCGGTCGGGGTCCCGCCCGGCACGCCTCCCTCGACTATCGGCCAGTTGCTTCTGCAAGCCGGCGCCGGGGTCCCGAACAGCGATGGCAGCTACACGCTCACCGGCGATATCGATCCAGCCGGCGACCTGTGCTCAAGTCCGAGCGTTCAGGTGCAGATGACGGCCAAGAACATCGGCGACCTGCTGAATGCCGCAAGCATTCCGTGGGGCTCGTTTGTCGGTGGTTTCAACCTGCAAGCCGTTAATGCCAACGGCAGCACCGGCTGCAAACGCTCCACCGTCAGCCCGGTCACCGGCGGCTCGCACGGCGACTATGTCCCGCATCACATCTGGTTCCAGTATTACGCGTCGACGTCCAACCCGACCCACGCCCGTCCGTCCTCGACCAGTGCGATCGGCTACACGACGGTGCCGGGCACCGGAAAGGTCGATCCGGCCAACCATGCCTACGATCTCAACGACTTCGTCACCGCGGTTCAATCGGGCAATTACCCGGCGGTTTCCTTCATCAAGACGGCATCCTACCAGGACGCCCACCCCGGCAACTCCAATCCGCTCGACGAGCAGACCGGACTGGTCAACCTGATCAACTTCCTTCAGCAGGGGCCGGACTGGGACTCCACGGCCGTGATCATCACCTATGACAACTCGGACGGTTGGTACGACCACGCCTCCGCCCCGATCTCGCGTGGCTCGTTCTCGCCTGCGGATGTGTTGAACGGCACCGGCAACTGCGGCGTCCCGGGGCAGACGCCCGAACCCACAGGCCTCAGCGGCCAGCCTGTCGCGGGTCGCTGCGGCCCGGGTACGCGCCTGCCGTTCATGGTGATCTCGCCCTATGCGAAGAAGAACTATGTCAGTCACGTGCAGATCACGCAGGCCTCGATCCCGCGCTTCATCGAGGACAACTGGCTGAACGGTCAGCGTCTCGGCGGCGGCTCCTTCGATGCCACGACCGGTGCGATCGACGACATGTTCAACTTCAACTTGTCCCATGCGACGCCGCTGACCCTCGATCCGACCTTGGGCACCGTCGTCACCAAGACGACCAGCCGGAAGTGAGCTGAAACAGCACGCTCAATCGCACATCGCGTGGTTCCTCGGCGCCGGCCATTTGGCCGGCGCCGTTTTCGTGGCTGTGCCGCAGCGGCTTCTTTGCGTGGAATTTGCGCGGACGAGTTTGCCATTTGAGTCCTTGTTCTAAGTGTTTTTGTGGCAGTAAGGGAAATTGATCAAAAGCGCGACGCGGCGGCAGGAGTCGAACCTGCATCTTCCCCGACGACGAGTTGTGTAGAAATCGGGGGCTCTATCCAGTTGAGCTACGCTGCAGACGCGCCTCATCCACGTAGCCGAATCGCGGCCTTTAAAGTTGACGCCAATTTCCAAAAACCGGGAATTAAGCGTCGAACTCCTGTCTGCGCGCGGATCGTCTCGTTTCGCCCAACGAAATGTCCACAGCGGCGCTTGATTCGCCAACGCGCGTACCCAGCTCCTCCAATTTTTCAGGGCTTAAGCGGCTAATTGCTTCTCCTAACATGGCATCTATCTGTTCCGGATTAAGTTGACTCATGTAGACTTGGTGAGGGCCATATTTGGTGCAAGCCTCATCATGCTTCTGCCGCTCCTTGTTGATCCTCATCAGCAGAAGTATTTCGGCCATCGTTGAGAATTTAGCTTTGTCGAGTAAAGTCCTACATAACTCTATCTCGCGCGCGCTAAATCTCATGGCGTTCTTCTGGGAAGTAAATTGTCGTCTTCAGCCAGTTGTTCCTCGCCTTGCTCATCCCATTCTTTTCGCTCATCGCTACGTGCGTAACGGTTTATGGCGCCTGCTAAGCCCTCGTCCGCCTCGCCGGTCATAGCTTGCAAAGAGCAAGCTGCATAACGCAGCGAATTGTGACCCGGGGGTGGTTACTAAATTTGGTCCATTCCACATCGTGCACATATGGTAGGTCCATTCCACAAGTGACTTGCGCTGAAGCTCGTATATCACGAGATGGGGCGCAATATCCGCACAAGGAGTGGTTCGTCGGCGAGTTGATCGACACGAACGGCCTGTACGACGCACTGCACGATTATACGAGGAAGGGCGGCGCGCGCGACTGGATCCTCAAGGGCCGCCGGAGCGAAAGCTTCTTCGTGACGAGCAGCGACAATCCGGAACTCGATGCGCGAAAGTTGTATGCCAAGGTCTCGGCATCGACGCTCTTCGTTCTGTCGAAGATCGACGACACGCGCTGGTCCGGCGTGAGGTCGTACGGGGCCCATGCCGAACGGAAGATCGTGTTCAATTCGGTCGCCGAACCGGTGTCGTCCCCGAACTTCCACGCGTCGTTCTACAAGGCGTGCGGCAAGCTCTTGATCACGCCCGAGGTCGCGAATGCACATTACCGGTTCGCGGCGCCGGAAGAATACGCAGCCGGCGTCGTCTCGGATCTCGACAGAGAGCGGCGGGCCAGGGTGCCTTCCAGCAAGAAGAAGCGCTGACAAAGCGGGGGTGGGACCAAGTCCTATCCCCCTTTTTCGTCGGATCGTTCGGCGCGGCGCCGTTGGGGCCTCAACGATGACGTTAAACAGAGCCGTTCTGGTTGAGGCCCCAACCCGACTGACCGTTACTCAACAGCTTAGATGGTTAATCGCTCGACGATCGCCGCACAGTCGATTGGGTTGGAAACAATTGAGAACCCGCCGAAAATCGCGTTCGGCGGCGAAGGGTCTGCCGGCGGTTATCAGCGTGCTGACCGGTTCCGGAACGCGCGGACGCTACTGTGCGCGTCGCGGGCGACCGAACGGAACTCGCCAGCTCAAGGCAAAGGGGACTGCTGAAAACCGTGCCGATCCGAACGGCTGTGAGGGGCTCTTCACAGCCGGCGACGTCGATCCCATGACGCAGGCGCTCATCGCTGACCTCGATGGAGGAGCGGTTAGGCGGACGTGCAAACAGCTTACGACGAGGACGAATCCGCACTTGCCTCAATCATCCGCACATCCAGGCTCTCGATCTCCGGCATGGCACGGCCGGCAATGCCCTGAAGATCGCCGTAAAGACCCGCAGTGGAGTCCAGCACGCCCCTGAGCTGTTCCTCGCGCTTGGCCCACATTCGCATCATGGTCTTGCGCTCCCGATCAAGGTCGGCCTGCATGTCCGTGAACTTTTCAACAATGGCGTCGATACGGTGACGAAAGCCCTGGCCCGTGAGGTACCGATAGACCAACGCCATCTTGGTCTGCTGGCCTTCCTGAGCTTGTCGGCTGCCAGCGAGCTCAATCAGTGACTGCCGGAGCGCAATCGCGAGGGGAACTACTTAGGCCGGAACGCGGCGTTATCCCCGGCAATCGAGTCGGTCGCGGCAATGGTGATGGCCTGAACGGCGAGGCCGGTCTCGGCTTTTTGTCGGTGTCATGTGACATGCTCAGTTCCTCGTGGCGTGGAGTTCGCGCGCTCACGCAGAATCGCCTCGACGATGCGCCGCAGCCGGCGCACCGAACCGCCGCTCCAGTGCTGCGCAACGGCCTCATGTTCCGTGCCATCGAGCGGCTGCACCCAGCTTTGGTCCAAGCCGCGTTCCTTCGCGAGGTCGGTAATCACGGCCGAAAGCAGTGCGTCAAGATCGTCCGCGCGGGGTTTCGGGAACGTCACTACACGGAATCGATCGCGGATGGGTGATGGCAACGGGTCAAGGCTGTTGGCGGTCGCGACGTAACAAAGTACGGCCCACAGTCGGTGGTCCCTTGCGGCAGACGCCTGGACGCAGTGGCCTTCCCTACCAGCCTGGACGACGGAGAGCCTGCTTGTCGGAACGGTTCTGATCTGCGCAAGCCGCTACGAACTCGATGAACAGCTGACACGTACCGGGGCCGCGTGATCTGCGGTAGGCCCATCCTAACGCTGTTGGATTCGGGAAAACGGTCCGGGCTGCCGCAGTTACCTGTGCCGTTCAACGCGTCCGCAGACGGAAGAGCAAAGCGGCCGCCCATAGGCAAATCTCGGCCCTAACGAATTAGAACCGGACACCTGTGGTCAAACTTGCGAACTACTGGACGCTTCGGCACCCGTCCTCGCTAGTCCTCGATCCAGACAGTCATTCCCGGCTCGAGGCCCGCCGGCTGTCCCTCCGGATCGAGGCGCAAGCGAAGGGTGTTGCGGTCATGATCGCCGATAACCCGTTCGGCTTGCCAAGTGGCGAAGGTTCCCAGCGGCCGTAGTTCGGTGATGACGGCTTTGGTTGCCCCATCGGCACCGTTTCGCATCACGCTTACTGTTTTTCCCACCGCTAATCTGCTGAGATGGTCTTCGCGTACATTGAACGAGAGCCACTGCCTGCCCGCCGCCTCGACCATCAGGATCGGTTGCCCTGCGCGAACGTTCTCACCCACCTCCGCGACTACCACGCTAACGGTACCGTCGGCAGGAGCGCGCAGGATCGTCTTTTCAAGACGCCGCTCCAGTACTGCGAGCGCGGCTGCCGCGGCCTGCACCTGCGCGTCAGCGATCGCGCGTTCCTCCCGGGTCGGGCCCGCAATGGCCGCATCGTAGTTCGCTTGGGCCTTCGCCACATCGGCACGCGCGCCCGCAGCGTCGTTTTCGGCCTGGTCAAGCGCCTGCTGGGATTCAAAGCTTTGGCGCGCCAGCGTGCTGGTCCTTGTGAGTTGGGCCTGCAGATATTCGAGGCGGGCGCTCGCTTTGGCGATCTCAGCTTTCAGAGAGTCGATCTGTTCCTGACGGACGCCCGCATAGACGTTATTACGGTTTGCGGTTGCCGATGCGAGCGCGGCGCGCGCCTGGTCCGCTTGTGCAGTCAACTCCACCGCGGAGAGGCTCGCCAGGACATCGCCCGCGTGCACCTGGGCTCCCTTCTTGACTGTGATTGACACGAGTTGGCCGTCCACCTCCGGCTCCACCCTGACTTCGGTCGCACGGACCACGCCCACAATTGCGGCCGCTGATCCGGAATAACGCGCGGAATAGATCAGCACGCCAGCGGCAAGCCCGAGTGCGATTGCAACAACGGCGGCGATTTTAACCCTGCGCATGTCGCTGCCCTCTCTTGACGGCAAACGCCGAGATCACGGCAAGAGCGAAATAGGCCAAGGTCAGACACCACAGTCCGAGCCAGTCATGGGCGACCTCCCAGAGGCTGGCACCCAGCTGGTTGATGCGAACAAGACCATCAATCGCGAAATCGGCAGGGAAAATGCGACCCAATGCGAGCGCCGCGTCGGGGATTGCTTCGCGCGGCCATGCAAAGCCGGCCATGAAAAACTGAGGCAGGCTGGTTGCAAGAAGGAGGATGGTCGCGTTCTCCGGCCGCGTGAACCAGGCCCCGATGGTCTGCCCCATAAAGCTGGTCGCAAGCAAAAAGACCGTAGCAAGGGCGAGAAGCTGTGGAAGATGTCCGAGTGTCGAAAAGCCGTAGAATCGCGGCAGCACGATGAGATAGAGCGCGATCGCTGGCAGGTAAATGGTCAGATGGGCGATGCCGCGGCCGAACACGCCGGCAAACGCGTTGTCGGCCTTTGCCAGCGCACCACGTGTCAACATCGCAGCGCCGATCAGCAGTGTTTGCTGCAGGATCAACACAAACGCCGCCGGGACGATGTAGCTCGCATAGCCGCCGACCGGATTGAAGATCGGTTGCAGCAGGACGTCGGCCGGGCTCGAGCTCGCCAACTTTGCTTTGACAATGCTTCCATCGGTGCGTGCGCCTCGCGAAACGAGATCGGACGTCAAGGTTCCAACGGCGGTCGCGACGCCGCTTGCGCTCGACCTGAATACAAACAGGTAGGTGGCATCCGCGTAAATCGGGATGTGAGCGGTGATGCCCTTGAGCACATCGCGCTCGGTGTCTGCCGGGATTTCGACAGCCGCAAAAGCCTTGCCACGATCGATCGCGGTGCGCGCCTCGGCAAGCGTGCGGGCGCGAACTGCAACGCTTAATGCTCCGCTCGCATCGAGTGTCTCGACGATCTCGCGACTGAGATCGCTCAAGTCATTATCGACGACCGCGATGGGAAGCTTGCGAAGGATCTGGTTCAGATAGGGTTGCGGATAGTAAAGACCGTAGATCAAGGGAGCCAGGAACAAGAGGGTGAAGGCGCTCCGCGTCCCGAGCACGCGCCGCCACTCGGCCTTGAAGGCGCCGCCGATGCTCCGCGATGGCTCGCCAGTCTCGAGTGGCTCGGCGGGTTGCGGCGCGTCAAACCAGCCCGTGCGCTTGAGGCTCGCCATGCGGAGCAAGGCGAGGCCGGCGTAGAGCATCGTCAGGCCGGCGAGCGCCGCGAAGGGAACTGCGGATTCCGAGACCGGCAATCCCCGCGCTGCTTGTCCCAGCAACACGGCCATATACCAGCGCAGCGGTAGGATCGCGCTCCAGCCTTGCGCAAACGCGTTCATACCGATCGTGGGAAAACCAACGCCGGCATAGCCGAATGCAGGAGAGACAAAAAGACCCGCAAGCCCCAGGCCTGTCGCCAGGTCGCGGGCCAGAAGCTGCAGCAGGGCTCCCAGCGACAGGTAAGCGACAATCAAGAGTGAGCCCGCAGCCACCATCAATAGTAAGTCGCCCTTGAAGGGGACTTGCAATACGCCCTCCAGGAAGAGCGGCTCGACCAGCATGATCAGGAAGAAGATGCCGAACAGCGGCGCGAGCTTGCCGGCCAGCGCGACGACCGGATCGCCTCCGGCGCTTTCGAGCCAGGCTCGCGCGTCGCGGCGGCGGAATTCCGATCCGACCGAATAGCCCGCAGCGAGCGTGATCACCACATGGATGATCATCGGCAGCAGCGCGCGCAGCAGGAACTGCGCATAGTTCTTTTGCGGATTGACGAGCGCGATGGTCTCCCCGGCGAGGGTTCCGACAGAAGTTGGTGCAGGTGCCGCGCGCTTGGCAGGGGCGGCCACAGATGCCGCGGCGGAAAGCACATCGCTCAGGCCGGAGGAGGCAATGCCGGCAGCAGTCAAAAATTGCTGGTTGTAGAAACCGACGACTTGCGGGCGTCGTTGAGCCTTCAAGTCGCGCTCGAAATTCGGTGGAATATAGATTGCCGAGATCGCTTTGCCGGCCCGTATATCTTGCACGGCCGTGGACAGCGTACCCGAGCGGTCGACGATTTTCAGGCTCGGAGACGCCGCGACGTATTCCACCAACGCTTGCGAAGCGTCCGACCTGTCCTCGTCGACGACCGTCACCCCGAGTCCGCGAATGACCGGATGGCTAAAGACGGTCGTGAGAACCACGAACGCAAACAGAGGCACGCCGAAGATCAAAAGCAGCGCCACACGATCGTGAAACAGCCAGCGACACTCGCGCTGCGCGACCATCAGAAATCCGGGCTTCGATGCCGGCCTCATTGCCGTGACCGCCAGTCGAGATAGGCGCTCATCCCCGGTCGCAGTTCGGGTACCGGCTGGACCGGGTAGGCGCGGATCGAAAATGTTCGCAAATCGAAGTCGCCCGAAGCGCGCGTGGCGCGCCAGCTCGCATATTCGCCCTTGGTCGCAATAAGCTTGACCTCGACCGTGACACGGCGGTCATCGAGGGCCGGAATCCGGACATCGAACCGATCGCCGACCTTCAAATTCTTGATGAGATCCTCGCGCAGGTCGAAGTGGACCCAGACGTCGGCCAGATCGATCAAAGTAACGAGCGGCACCCCCGGCGATACATATTCGCCCGGCTCTACATTGCGCTGATAGACCTGCGAGGCCACCGGGGCGTAGACCACGAGTTGATCGATGATCGATTGAACGCTTTGGATATCGGCATCTGCCTTTTCGACGCTGGTCCGGGCAATAGCCCGCTCCTCTTTTGTGTAGCCATTGACGGCCTGATCGTAGGCCGATTTGGCCTGATCGACGGCGCGTTCACTTTCGTGCAGCGCATCAGTCACTTGGTCGAGGCGGGCTTGCGGCGCGTTGCCCTGCTCGGTCAATGTGTGAGTGCGATCGAAAGTCTTCTGCGCCAACACCAGCGCCGCTTGCGCTCGCTCCATTTCTGCTTTCCGTGCAGCAATGGTCTCCGCTCGTGTGCCAGCGAGTATGTTAGCAAGCTGCGCCTCCGCAACAGCCTTTGCCGTATTCATTTGCTCGTGCTTGGCCACCGTCTCGGGATTATCGATCTGTACGAGCACCGCCCCCGCAGAAACGTTTTGACCGCGCTGGACAGGAATTTGTTTGACCCGTCCGTCGACACGTGCGGCTAGATCGAGGCGTGTTGCATCGACCTCGCCCTGCACAAGGAGCGGTTCCGGTCGCAAGAGATAGAAGACGGATAACGCCGCAACGGCAGCTGCAACGATGCCGACGATAATGGAAGGAACACGCGTCGCGGTGTGCGTGCTCTTCGCTTGTCCGTCACCTGGTGCATCGGACCTGCTCTGAACTTCCTTCTCAGAGGTCGGTTTGTCCATGCCGGGCTCCACTTAACTCATGATAGTCTTGGTTATTTTAGCGTTGTCCGACCCGCGTGTAGGGCTCCGTCCGACTCATTCCTCGAGCAGGAAGACAAACGAGTGACACGGAGTCACGTGCGAGGGTAACAATTTTTCGTGAGTCCGCATCCCCCGGGATTGTCTGGCATCTATAGGCGGAAAGCAAACGCCGCCTTCTCGTGCCCGATTTGGTCATTCTCTCCCGGGTAGTCGGATTGGTCAAAGGGTGCCATTAGCCAGCGATCCAGATCTGCCACTGTGACTATCTGAATTTAGGGTTGTCGAAATCTGCTTCGGAGCGCTGAATATACTTTGCCTTGCAGGTTCGTGCGGTCAATTGCGTTCCGGTCTGTGCTTGACGGTGTTGAGTGCGCAGAAATCGACAAGTTGTCGCACGTTCCTCCAAGTGGCGGGACATCTGCGGCGTCTGCGCGGGCGCTGCGGCGCTTTCCTGATGCAAGCGAGCGTCAATCAGGGGCAACAGGACCGTTGCCGCTGGTTTCGAGCCGGAAGGCGCTACGGGAGCAGGGATGGGGCCGCGCTGCACGGCAGCGATGGGGAAGCACAACCATTCCAGCGGCGATCGTCTCATCCAATCTCGTGGCAACCATTCGCGGCACAGTCGCGGTCGAGCGCTGATCCAGTTCGCGTCAGACCGTCGTAAAGGTGCCACATGTCCGAAGCCGTTAAGAACAGTCGAAGCGCTGGTGCCAGCGCCGTCGCCCCGCGTCTCTTTGTCCTTGAGATTAACGCCGGCCGCATTCACTCCATGAATACGGACGGTTCCGACCGCAAGACCATCGTATCGGATTGCCATCTGCCTGATGGCATCGTCGTTGATGCCGAGGCCGGCCATATCTACTGGACCAATATGGGCATCCCGAACCTGAACGACGGTTCAGTCGAGCGTGCCGACATCGACGGCAAGAACCGCAAGATAATCGTCGCAAAGGGCGACACGCACACTCCGAAGCAGATCATCCTAGATAAGAAAGGCGGCAAGCTCTATTGGTGCGACCGCGAGGGTATGCGCGTCATGCGCTGCAATCTCGACGGTACGCAGCTGGAGACGCTCATCGAAGCCGGACGCGGCGAAGCCGATAGTCGGGATCCGACTCGATGGTGCGTTGGGCTGACGATCGACCCGAAATTCGGGCACATCTACTGGAGCCAAAAAGGCCCGGACAATGCCGGGCTTGGCCGCATCTTCCGTGCCAATGTCGAGATTCCCGCCGGCCAAACTGCAGCGACCAGGTCTGACATCGAGATCTTCTTCGACGGTTTGCCGGAGCCGATCGATCTCGAGCTCGACCACAAGAACCGTGTTCTCTATTGGACCGATCGCGGCGACCCTCCGCGCGGCAATACCGTGAACCGAGCCTCGATCGACAACAAGCCGGTCGTCCCGGGAATCGTGGTGACCCACCTCATGGAGGGGATCGGTATCGCGCTCGACATTCCAAACGATCGCATGTTCGTAACCGATTTCGCCGGCTCGGTTTACTCCGCACGGCTCGATGGATCCGAGGAACGAAATTTCCTCTACGCCCAGGGCAACCTCACCGGCATCGCCTACGCCGAAATCTGACAAACGCATGGGAGACAATGACATGAACGACACCAAGCCCATCCGCCGCATCGCCATTATCGGCACCGGCGTGATCGGCGCGAGCTGGACCGCGCTGTTTCTCGCCAAGGGACTGCCGGTCGTCGCGACGGACATTGCGCCGAACGCGGAAGCTGCGCTGAGGAAGTTTGTCGAGGCTGCCTGGCCGGCGCTCAAGCGATTGGGCCTTTCGCCCGGAGCGTCGCAGTCCAACCTCACGTTCACGGCTGACATCGCGCAGGCGCTCGCAGGGGTCGATCTCGTCCAGGAGAACGGGCCCGAACGGATCGATTTCAAGCGGAAGCTCTATGGCCAGCTCGACGAGCTGCTGCCGCCCAACGTGATCATCGCATCGAGCTCGTCGGGTCTCACCATGAGCGAAATCCAGTCGGGCGCCGCGGCCCATCCGGAGCGCTGCGTCATCGCCCATCCGTTCAACCCGCCGCACTTGATACCGCTGGTCGAAATCGTCGGCGGCGCAAAGACTTCGGAAGCGACGATCCGGCGCGCCGCGGAATTCTATACGTCGATCGGGCAGCGGACGGTGCGCCTCAACAAGGAAATGCCAGGCCATGTCGCCAACCGCCTTCAGGCTGCGTTGGCACGTGAGGTTTATTACCTCGTTGCCGAAGGCGTCGTGAGCGCCGCGGACGCTGACACTGCACTCTGCTGGGGGCCGGGCCTGCGCTGGGGCGTCATGGGCAACCTGATGCTCAATCATCTCGGCGGCGGTCCGGGCGGCATTGAGCACTTCTTCCAGCAATTCACCGGTCCGATGACGGCTTGGTGGAAGACCCTCGGCTCGCCGGTGCTAACTCCGGAAGTGCAAAAGAAGCTCATCGACGGCGTCCATGACGAAGTCGGATCGCGCACGATCGACGAGCTGGAGACGGAACGCGACGAAGTCCTGCTCGGCCTGATTGAGTTACGCAACAAGGCTGCCAAGTCGAGCCGAGCGAAATTGACGGCGCCGGTCTCCTGAGACGAAGAGTCTCCGGCGAGCTCGAACATTCTTCCGACCCGTCCTTCAACTTTTCAGGCTTTCGAGCCGCAGCGAGGAGATATCCCAAATGCCCACAGCAGCCGCAGCAACCAAGACCGCCGCGCCGAAGCCGGTGCCCGTACCCAACGGCGACTTCTATCAGCTGATCGAGCTTCTCACGCCTGAGGAGAAAGCAGTCGTTGCAAAGGTGCGGAGCTATATGGAGGGCAAGGTCCAGCCGATCATCAACAAGTATTGGTCCGATGACGCGTTTCCGTTCGAGCTGGTGCCATCGTTCAAGGATCTCGGCATCGGCGGGCTGGGCTTCGAGGGTTACGGCTGCGCCGGCGGCAGCCAAAAGCTCTTCGGTTTCGTCGCGATGGAGATCGCGCGCGTCGACGCGTCGATATGTACGTTCTGGGGCGTCCATAGCGGCTTGGCGATGGGCTCGATCTATCTGGATGGATCTGAGGAGCAGAAGCAGAAATGGCTGCCGCAAATGGCGCGTTACGAAAAGATCGGGTGTTTCGGGTTGACCGAGCCGCTGGTCGGTTCCGGAACCAGCGGCGGTCTCACCACGACGGCCAAGCGCGAGGGAGACACCTGGATTCTCAATGGCCAGAAGCGCTGGATCGGCAACTCGACTTGGTGCGACCTCTCCATCATCTGGGCGCGCGATCTGGCGGATAACCAGGTCAAGGGCTTCATCGTCGAGAATAAGTCGACGCCGGGCTTCAGCGTAGAGAAGATCGAGCACAAGGTTGCGCTCAAGGTAGTCCAGAACGGCCAGATCACTCTCAAGGATGTGCGGGTATCAGAAGCGAATCGCCTGCAGGGCGGCAACTCATTCCGCGATACCGCCCGCGTATTGCGGATGACGCGATACATGGTGGGCTGGGCGTCAACCGGAATCCAGATGGGCGCGTTCGAAGCGACCCTCAAATACGCGCAAGAGCGGTTGCAATTCGGCAGGCCGATCGCTTCGTTTCAGCTGATTCAGGATCTGCTCGCCAAGATGCTTGGCAATCTGACCGCGTGCCAGTGCCTGATGCTCCGTCTGGCGCAGCTCGATGACGAAGGCAAGCTTGGCGATCATCATGCGGCGCTGGCGAAATCGTTCTGCACGGCGAAATCGCGCGAGACGGTCGCATGGGGCCGCGAGGTCCTAGGCGGCAATGGCATCGTCGCCGACTACAACCTCGCGCGCTTCTTCAACGATGCGGAGGCGCTGTACTCCTACGAAGGCACCTATCAGATGCAAAATATGATCGTCGGCAAAGCCATCACCGGCTACGGCGCCTTCGTGTGACATTGCGGCGGCCGGCGTCCCGCGGCCGGCCGTCCCCCATCCAGGAGATATGATTATGGTTTCGCAAGCCTCACCGATCACCACCACTTCGCCTGCAACAGACCTCAACTCCTCGTCCAGAGCGGCATTGGCGCTTGCGAACGTCCAGTACGAGAAAAAGGGCTCGATCGCCTACGTGACGGTCAATCGGCCCAAGGTGCTCAACGCGCTCAACACACCGACATGGACCGATTTGCAGGTCGCATTCGAGGATGCAAAGGCCGACAAGTCTGTGCGCGGCGTGATCCTCACCGGCGCGGGCGACAAGGCTTTCATCGCCGGTGCAGATATCGGTGAACTCGCGCATGTCGACGCCTACGACGCGGAGGAGTCCAGCCGGTTTGGGCAGAAGGTACTGGACCTCATTGAAAATCTCGGCAAGCCGGTGATCGCGGCGATTAACGGCTTTGCGCTTGGCGGTGGTTGCGAGACAGCAATGGCTTGCACGATGAGGATCGCAGCAGAGCACGCCAAATTTGGCCAGCCCGAAGTCAAGCTGGGCCTGCTGCCGGGCGGTGGCGGAACGCAACGTTTGCCGCGTCTGGTGGGGAAGGGTCGTGCGCTACAGCTGATCCTTACGGGCGAAACGATTTCCGCGCAGGAGGCCTATCGCATTGGCCTCGTCAATGAAGTCGTTCCTGCAGCCGGCCTGATTGACCGTGCCGAGACGATTCTGAAGCAGATCGCCGGCAACGCGCCGATTGCCGTGAAATTCTCGCTGGAAGCCGCGAACAAGGGGCTTGAAACCAGCCAAAGCGAAGGCCTTGCCCTGGAAGCTTCATACTTCGGCATTTGCGCCGCCACCGAAGACAAGAAGGAAGGCACCTCCGCCTTCCTCGAGAAGCGCGCGCCGCAGTTTCAAGGTCGGTAAGCCGGCCGCCGCATATAGCGATTCAGAAAGGACAGCTATGGCAAGCGATAACATTTTCTCCGGACTAAAAGTGGTGGACTTGGCGAGCTTCATCGCCGGCCCCAGCGCCGCGGTGATCCTGTCGGACTTCGGCGCTGACGTCATCAAGGTGGAGCCGCCCAGCGGCGAGCTATGGCGGCACGCGAACAAGATGCCACCGCAACCGGTCGCGGAGGATGCTTACCCCTGGCACCTCGCCAATCGCAACAAGCGGGGTGTGGCGCTTGACCTGAAGTCGCCAAATGCCGGGCAAGTTCTCGAAAAACTCGTCAAATGGGCCGATGTTCTCATCGTCAACACGCCGCACCCGGCACGTGCGCGACTGAAGCTCGAATATGAAGACGTGGTGCGGTGGAATCCTCGGCTGATCTACGCCGATCTCACGGGCTTCGGTGACAAGGGGCCCGACGCGGATCTCCCTGGCTTCGACATCACGTCGTATTGGGCCCGCAGTGGATTGCTGTCGATGACGCGCGATGCCGGTGCGCCGCCAACTTGGCCGGTCGCCGGGAGCGGTGACAATGCGACGGCCGTCGGACTCTATTCGGCGATCGTCACTGCGCTTTATCGTCGCGAACGCACCGGCGAGGGGGCGCATGTCACGACCTCGCTGCTCGCCGAAGGCGTATGGTCCGCGAGTGTCTCGATCCAGGCCGCGCTGTGTGAGGCGAAATTCTTTGGGTTGCACGATCGTATGCATCCTGCCAATGCGGCGATGAATGTCTATCGCACCAAGGATGGCACCTGGTTTGTTCTCATCATCACGCCTGACAAGCTGGAGGCTGTGGCGAAGGCGATCGGCCGGCCTGATCTCCTGACGGATCCGCGATTTGCCGACCCGGCGAAGCTGATGGCGAACATGACGGAGCTTACGGCAATTTTCGACGAAACCTTTTGCGCCGAGCCGATGGAGCATTGGTATAGCGTGTTCAACGGCGTTCACGTGACCTTCGGAGCGGTGCGTGGGCCGCAGGAGGTGATCAACGATCCCCAGCTCCGGGCGAACGACATCATCGTTCCGCTCGAAGGTGCCGGCGGCAAGCTGACCTCCACTATCTCTAGCCCGCTTCAGGTGCATGGCGTCGCCAAGGTATCCGCGAAGCGCGCGCCGAAGATTGGAGAACACAACGAGGAGGTTCTTTTGCAGCTCGGATTTAGCGCGACCGAAATCGATGGCTTGCGTGCGAGCGGCGCCATTCCAAAAGCAAAGGGACAGGCGGCCTAGCGACGACACTGTTCGGGGCGGCGTGGGGCGCCCCTCTAACTGCGGAAAATTTCCCTCAGGGATCGGGACTTCGACAATGGACGATATTATTACCGAACAGGCCGGAAGCGTCTTACGTATACAGTTGAACCGGCCAACCAAGCGGAACGCGATGACATCAGCCATGTACGTGGCTCTCGCAGACCTTTTCAATGAGGCGGCGAAGGACGAGAACACCCGTGTCGTCCTCTGGCACGGCGCGGGAGATTCCTTCTGTGCCGGCAATGACGTCGGGGATTTTCTGAAGAATCCTCCCGGACCCGGAGAATCTCCACAATCCCGACTGATGGACGCGCTGGTCAACTTCGACAAGCCGGTGGTTGCGGCGGTCCAGGGCGCCGCGATCGGCGGCGGCACCACCATGCTGACGCATTGTGACTTCGTCTACGCGGGCGAGAGCACGCAATTCCAGATGCCATTCATCAATCTGGCCGTCGTACCGGAATTTGGATCGAGTTACTCGGTGCCGGCGCGGATCGGTCACCTCCGAGCGGCGGAACTGATTTTGTTGGGAATCCCCTTCGATGCCAAGCGCGCCGCGGACTTGGGTCTGGTTACACAGGTCATATCTGACAAGGACGTCTTGGAAAAAGCGACTGAGACGGCTGGCAAGTTGGCAGCGAAGCCGGCGACGGCACTGCAGGCCAGCAAGAGGCTCATGAAGCAGCCATTTCGCGAGCAGATCAAGGCTGCGATGAAAGCCGAGAACGAAGAGTTCAGTGCGCTGATCCGCTCTGACGACGCAAAGGAGGCGCTTACGGCGTTTCTGGAAAAGCGCAAACCCGACTTCACAAGAACCCGCAAAGCTGCCGCGACCGCGTAGGCGGATATACGATTCCGCCGACACGCGATCGCCCTGATGGAAGATTTCAAACCAGCCCGCTGTGTTCCGGAGGAGCGCCACTCCTCTGGGGAAGTGCAGCTGCACCTGCCCGGCAGGACGCAATCGTGCCTGAAAAGCTGCCAAGTCGCTTCGCAACTCGCCGGACATTCCCGCAAGCATGTGTAGCCCGGCGCATGCTGATCAATTTGATTGCGATCGAAACGCGATCCAACGGCAGCCGCGCTCTGATTGTCCCTCGATGAAGCGGCCAAGGATTTCGGCCTAAAGGAGAAACTATGCCAGGCATCCATCACGTGACGGCAATTGCCGGCGATCCCCTCAAGAATTTGAACTTCTACACACGCGATCTCGGGCTGCGCTTTGTCAAGAAGACAGTCAACTTCGACGATCCGTCAACTTACCACTTCTATTTCGGTGACGAGACCGGTAGTCCCGGCACTATCCTGACCTTCTTCCCCTGGCCAGATGCCCCGGCGGGCCTGCGCGGTGTCGGCGAAACACGCCAGACCGCCTTCCGCGTCCCGCTGCGCTCCATCCGCTACTGGAATCAGCGTTTCATCGAGAAGGGAATTTTTTATCAGGCGTTGGAGAAGCGCTTCGGTGAGTTCGTGCTGCCTTTCACGGATCAGGATGGGATGATGCTCGCGCTCGTCGGCGTCGCCGGCGCCGAGAATGAGCCGGGCTGGAGCAACCAGGACATTCCCTCCGAACATGCGATTCGCGGCTTCCATGGCGTGACGCTGCTTCTCGAAAGCGCGGAGAAGACGGCAGCGATCCTGACCGATGTGTTCGGCTTCCGCGAAGTCGCCCGTGAAGGATCGGTGATCCGTTTCGCCGCGGCAGGCAACGTGAAAGGCAGTATAGTCGACCTCTACGAGGCGCCGGGAATCCAGCGAGGGCACCAGGGACGCGGGTCGGTGCATCACATCGCCTTCCGCGCGGCCGACGACGCGCAGCAGGCGCAACTGACCGAGAAGCTGATCCGCACCCATGGCCGGCACCCGACCGAACAGAAGGATCGCAAGTACTTCCGCTCGATCTACTTCCGGGAGCCCGGCGGTGTTCTGTTTGAGATCGCGACCGATACTCCCGGATTTGCGGTCGACGAGCCGGTCGAGTCGCTTGGTCGAAACTTGGAGCTGCCGAAGTTTCTCGAACCGCGTCGCAAGGAGATCGAGGGCATACTGCCCGTTCTCTAGAAGGTGGCGCTGTGAGATCGAATTCACCTACCGCTTCGTGCCGGCGATGGGAGATGGAGTGTCTCCGCTCCTTCTCCTGAACGGCACTGGCAGCGACGAAAACGATCTCCTGCAATTCGGAACGATGGTGTCGCCGAATTCGGCGTTGCTTTCGCGTGCGGGCGCGTGCTCGAGCATGGAATGCCCCTCTTCTTCCGCCGCCTCGCGGAACGCGTATTCGGCGAGGGCGACCTTTGGCACCGTGCATTCGAACTCGCGGACGTCGTAGCCGACGCGCCGCGTCGACCCGGCATCGATCGTGCAATCGCTCTTGCCAATTCCAACGGCGCGAACATTGCCGCGGCCGTCATGCTGCTGTGTCCCGGCACGCTGGTCGGCGCTGCGAGCCATTCAAGAATCGACAATTGTACCGCGCTCGTACGCCGCGCGCTTGTTCGCAGCATTGAAGCGAAGCGGCCTCCGAGAGCGCAGTAACAGCCAAGGCATAGCAGACGTCTCCAAGCGTCAGGAAGGAGCCTGGGACTAGATCAACAGGCCCGATCCGGTGGCCGTTGCCATCGGAACGCTATCGCTGAAGGAGAAATTAGTTGTCGAAACTCGAGATGCTCACCCCTCAAAACAGTGCGATCGCGTTGATTGACTATCAGCCAGCCATGTATCAGGGCGTCCAGTCGCACGATCGCCTGGTAACCGCTAACAACATCCAGATCCTCGCCAAGGCAGCGAAGCTTTTCAAGATTCCGACAGTTCTCACGACGGTTGCCAAGGATTCATTCTCGGGTCCGTTCATGCCGGAAGTGACCGAGTTATTTCCTAACCACACCATCATCGACCGGACCTCGATGAACTCCTGGCTCGACGCGGGATTCCGCAAGGCCGTCGCCGCGACCGGGCGCAAGAAGTTCGTCATCGCCGGCCTGTGGACCGAAGCCTGCGTGATGTTTCCGACGCTGGACATGCTGAAGGAGGGTTACGAGATCTACATTCCGGCCGATGCCTGCGGCGATCTGTCGATCGAAGCCCACAACCGCTCGATGGACCGCGCGGTCCAGGCCGGCGCGGTTCCCATCACCTCGGCCCAATACGTCTTCGAACTGCAGCAGGACTGGGCGCGTTCCGAAACCTACGAAGGCGTGATGGACATCCTGCGGGCGCACTCGCCCTACGGGATCCAGGTGCGTTTCTCGAAGTGGGCGCTCGGCGAGCATGGGTCCGAGTCGGGGCCGATGTAACTTTGGCCCGGGCATGAAGATTTACTTCTTGTCGCTAGGCGCGGGCGTTCTCGTCGGGGTGATCTACAGCCTGCTTAACGTGCGCTCGCCCGCGCCTCCTTTGGTCGCCCTGGTGGGCTTGCTGGGCATTCTTGCCGGCGAGCAGATCATTCCCGTCGCCAAGCAGCTCGTCGCCGGTCAAGGCCTTGCCACCGCATGGCGCCTGGCGAAGTGCGCACCTCACATGTTCGGCGCGCTACCCGGGCGACAGGCCGACGAGGCCAATGCGCCCATTGAAGTTGCGGAGAAAATACCATGAACGCTCCCGATACGATTTTCCGCCGCGGCGTTTTCACGACCCTCGATCGGTCAAACCCAACCGCGAGCGCAGTCGCGATCAAGGACGGCGTCTTCATGGCGGTCGGCCACGACCATGAGATTGGGAAGCTGGCTGGGCCATCCACCAAAGTCATTGACTTGAAGGGACGCCGTGTCCTGCCCGGGCTCATCGACAATCACCTTCACATCATCCGCGGCGGGCTCAATTTCAACATGGAATTGCGCTGGGACGGCGTATGGTCGCTCGCCGACGCAATGGCCATGCTGAGGAAGCAGGTTGCGATCACGCCGCCGCCGCAGTGGGTGCGTGTCGTTGGCGGATTCACCGAGCACCAGTTCGCCGAGAAGCGGTTGCCGACCATCGACGAACTCAATGCCGCCGCACCCGACACTCCCGTCTTCATCCTGCACCTGTACGACCGCGCCATCCTGAACGCCGCTGCGCTACGTGTCGTCGGCTACACCAAGAACACCCCAGCGCCCCCGGGCGGCGAGATCGTGCGCGACGCGAAAGGCAACCCGACTGGACTCCTCCTTGCCAAGCCGAACGCGAACATTCTCTATGCTACGCTGGCGAAAGGGCCCAAGCTCCCGTTCGAATACCAGGTCAATTCGACCCGTCACTTCATGCGCGAACTGAATAGGCTCGGCGTCACCGGCGCGATCGACGCCGGCGGCGGTTTTCAGAACTATCCCGAGGACTATGCTGTCATCCAGAAGCTCTCCGATGAAGGGCAGTTAACGATCCGCCTGGCCTACAACCTGTTCACCCAGAAGCCGAAGAGCGAGAAGCAGGACTTTCTGAACTGGACGAGCACGTCGAAGTACAAGCAGGGCACCGACTACTTCCGACACAACGGCGCAGGCGAGATGCTGGTGTTCTCGGCCGCCGATTTCGAAGACTTCCGCGTGCCGCGTCCGGACATGCCGCCCGAGATGGAGGGCGAGCTGGAGGATGTGGTTCGCATTCTCGTTCAGAACAAATGGCCGTGGCGGCTGCACGCGACCTATGACGAGACGATTTCGCGCGCGCTCGACGTGTTCGAGAAGGTCAACCAGGATACTCCGCTCCAAGGCCTGAACTGGTTCTTCGACCACGCGGAGACCATATCCGATCAGTCCATCGACCGCATCGCGGCGCTCGGCGGCGGCATCGCCGTGCAGCACCGCATGGCCTATCAGGGCGAGTATTTCGTGGAGCGCTACGGATTGGGCGCTGCTGAAGCGACGCCGCCGGTGAGGAGGATTCTCGACAAGGGCGTCAAGGTCTCCGCTGGAACGGATGCGACGAGAGTAGCCTCCTACAACCCGTGGGTTGCGTTGGCCTGGCTTGTCACTGGCAGGACCGTGGGGGGCATGCGCCTCTATCCGCAGCGCAATTGCCTGGATCGCGAGACCGCGCTTAGGATGTGGACAGAGAACGTCACTTGGTTCTCGAACGAAGAGGGCAGGAAAGGCCGCATCCAGGTCGGTCAGTTCGCGGACATGATCGTTCCGGACCGCGACTTCTTTTCTTGCGCCGACAACGAAATCGCGGACACGACGAGCGACCTCACGGTGATCGGCGGGCGCATCGTCTATGGTGCCGGCGAATTCAAGGCGCTCGATGCCAGCGCTCCGCCGCCGGCGATGCCGGATTGGTCGCCTGTGCGCAGCTTCGGCGGATACGGTAATTGGGTCGGCGCGGACGGCAAGGCACAGGCCGTGAGAGCCAACGCGATGCAGATGTGCGGGTGCGCCAATACCTGCGGTATGCACGGTCATGATCATGCTCGCGCCTGGTCCGGCCGGCTTCCGGTTTCGGATCTCAAGAGTTTCTGGGGCGCGCTCGGCTGTGCCTGCTGGGCGGTATGAGATGAGGCCGAAGACCGACACTCCGCGCTGGATCGCGGCCATCCTTTCGTTACGGTGGCTCCTGCCGATCTCGAGAGTTGCATTGGTCTCGGCCTTCCTGATAGGCGGAATCCAGAAGCTAATCGATTTCCCCGCGGCCGTTGCGGAGCAGGCGCATTTCGGTCTTCAGCCAGCCTGGCTCTGGGCCGCTACGGCCATTGTGGTCGAACTAGGCGGCTCGGCGTTGTTGATTTTCGGACGATGGGTCTGGCTGGGGGCCGGCGGTCTCGGCGTGCTGACGGCGGTCGCTATGCTAACCGCGAACAATTTCTGGGCGAAGATCGGCCCTGACCGCTTCATGGCCACTAACGCCTTCTTCGAGCATCTCGGCCTGATTGCCGGCCTGGTGCTCATTTCCCTACTGTCCCTGCGCGAACAGAGCGCACTCTAGCAACGAGGCATGCCATGACTGGCAACCATCATCTGATCAAGTTCCTCATGCTCGCGTCGCTGCTAGGTGGCGCATCAGCAGCGGTCGCAAAGGATGCAGCGCGCCAGTCGGATTCCCAGGTCGGCGTCGGTCCGCAATACGACACGACCCATGTCTATGTCGCGCCTGAAGACGTCGACAAATTTGCTGCGAGTTTTCTGGCGACCTTTGGCGGGCAGAGCACGAAGCAGGTCGTCGCCACGGTGACACCGACGCCGAGCAGCACGACGTCGCAACTTCTGCAAACGCCAGTAGGCACTGTCTCCCTATTCGGCTTTAAGACGCCAATTCCCTATCCTTTCGGCGCGGAGCGGACCGGCTATCTCGTCACCGACATCGACGAAGCGGTGGAGACCGCAAAGAAGGCGGGAGCGGGCGTGTTGGTCGCTACCTTTCCGGATCCGATCGGACGCGATGTGGTGATTCAATGGCCTGGCGGCGTCAACATGCAACTCTATTGGCACATGACAAAACCGTCCTATGCGCCCTTTGAGACGATCCCTGAGAACCGCGTTTATGTCTCTCCAGAGCAGGCGGACGTCTTTATCCGTGGCTTCCTCCGCTTTTCGCACGGGAAAGTCGTTTCCGACGATGCACATGCACCCGGCGCGGAGATCGGTCGATCAAAGGACAGGTATCGGCGCGTCCGCATCGAATCCGTATTCGGGAAGATGACCGTATTCGTCACCGACGGTCACCTGCCGTACCCGTACGGGCGCGAAATGACCGGCTATGAGGTTCAAAACCTGCAGGCGACTTTGACAAAGGCAAAGGCCTCTGGCGCCATCGTGCTAGTCGACCCATACACGACTGACGGTCGGGCCGCGGCCATGGTTCAGTTCCCGGGCGGGTATATCGCAGAAGTTCATACGACCGCGCCGAAGTAGAAGATGCGATGGCGGGCCCGTCATCACCGATTCTTTTGATGCGGCGCGGATGCGCGGCAATCGTGATTTGCTTGATCTCGGCGCCGCAGGTGGCCCGGGCGGATGATCAGAGTTCTCAGAGTGCGACGCCGCAGCGGCCGGCCATCATGTTCAACCGATGGCAGGAGGACTGGTCGGTGCTCGCGGACCCACGCGTCCAACGTGAGCCGTTCGACCAGTTCAAATATATTCCGCTGTCCGATACCGATCGCTACACATATCTGTCGTTTGGTGTGAACACGCGTGAGCGGTTTGAGGCTAACAACGCCGCTGGTTTCGGTACGGGGTCGAACCGCAACCAGGACTACGTCATCAGCCGAAACGAATTTCATGCGGACCTTCGCATCGCCAATCAAGTGCAGGCGTTTGTGCAGTTTCAGGCCGACTATGCACCCTGGAAGACCATGTTGACGCCGGTCGATCGGGATCGGCTCGATCTCGAGCAGGCGTTCGTCACGCTGACCGAGCCTGTCGGTGGCGGAACACTGAAGCTGCGTGCCGGCCGCCAGCAGTTTGCGTTCGACCTGCAACGCTTCGTGTCCGTGCGCGACGGTCCCAACGTCCGGCAATCCTACGATGCCGGCTGGGCAGACTACGAGAACGGTCCCTGGCGGTTTATCGCCTTCTACAGTCTTCCGGTCCAGGTTCGGGATATCACGATATTCGACGATTACAGCAGTGTCACCCAGCAGACGTTCGGAGGCGTGCGGATGGAGCGCAAGTTATCCGACTCAATAAGCATCAACGCCTATTATGCGAACTTCACCCAAGCCAACGTGCACTTTCCGAACGCGGCAGGTGACGAGAGGCGGGACATCCTCGACGTACGCACGACCGGCACCGCCAATCATGTCGACTGGGACTTGGAGGCGATGAATCAGACCGGCCGGATCGGAACTCAAACGATCGAAGCCTGGGCCTTTGGCTCGCTCGCCGGCTACACATTTGCTGAAGTCGACTGGACCCCAAGGCTTGGCATACAGATCGATGCCGCATCGGGCGACGGTAATTCGCCGGGGCACGCATTCGGCACATTCAATCCGCTATTTCCCAATGGCTACTACCTGACGCTTGCGGGATACACGGGATACGTCAACTTCATCCACGTCAAGCCGTCGCTGACCCTGCATCCATCCTCGTCGCTGAAGATCACGCTCGCAGCCGCAGCTCAATGGCGCCAAAACACGGCCGATGCTGTCTACACGCAACCCGACGTCCCTGTTCCGAACACCGCCGGCCGGCCTGGCGCATATACCGGGAGCTACGGCCAGTTTCGGCTCGATTGGACCATCGACCGCGCGACATCCTTCGCAATCGAAGCGGTGCATTTTGTGGTCGGCAACGCGCTGCGCAGCGCCGGCGGCCACGACTCCAACTATGTAGGCATTGAGATCAAACGCGGGTGGTAGAGTCGAATGGATCAACGACACCGCACCTCAGACGACTGCCCGGCTCGTCGCAAAGCCGATTTATTTGCATACTCCCTGTGATCACATTCTTAGCGCGCCGCAAATCCGATACCGATCTTCACGTTATTGGCTTGAGGATGATTCGGTACAAAGTGGCTTTGCACGCTCTTGAGTCATGAGGAACAATGGCTGACACTGGAAACCAGTCGCTTCTCCCGCTCGTTTTGAGTTCTCACTGCTGGCTACGTCGATACGGCGGGCTTTCTTGCATTACAGGGCCTCTTCACAGCGCACGTCACCGGCAATTTCGTGACCCTCGGCGCGTCTCTTGCGCTGGGGACCTCGGGGGTTATCGCAAAACTCCTGGCGCTTCCGGTCTTCTGCGTCGTCGTGATCGGGATGCGATTGCTCGCCTCAATGCTTTCGGGCCACTACCGCCCGGTGTTCGAAGCACTTCTTGTCCTGAAAATCCTTCTGCTGGGCGTCGGCGCTACGCTCGCGATCCGATATGGTCCTTTCCACGACGGTGATAGTTGGCGGGCAGTGCTCACCGGAATGGTCCTTGTCGCCGCTATGGCGATTCAGAACACTATCCATCGCATTTACATGGGAAGCGCGCCACCTTCTACGCTGATGACCGGCACGACGACGCAGATCATGATTGATCTTGCAGATATAATTTATACGAGGGAGGTTCCGCACGGCCAAATCAACTCGCGGGTCATGAAGATGTCGACAAATGTCATCGTCTTCGCCATCGGGTGCGGAGCGGCGGCCCTGCTGTACGCACGGTACGGTGTCTGGTGTTTCCTGGTGCCGCCGCTACTTGGGGCAATCTCGTTGCTTACTCGACTGTTGGAACCGAGGACGAACTGAAGGGAGAAGGTCGAAATGTCGCGATCTGATTTCCAGATCCAGCGATCGAAGATGCAGGTCGATGCTGTTCCAGATTCTTGCGAGAACGAGATTCAGATGCTGCGATGGTCCCGTTCTTGTCGCGGGATAAAGCTCAAAATTGCTTAGCCCGCATTTCCTCGAATTCGTCGCGGCACGCCGCGCTGAAGTTTTGCAACAGATCGATCGAGCCGTCGATAGCCATCTCGCGCAGTTCGCCGAAGCTCTTGTCCGGCTCCAAATAGGTATCCAGGATTTTTCGGCCAACATCATCGGCGCACTGGACCACTTTGCTTGAAGACAGCGCCCGCATTGCGCTCAGCTTGGCGTAAAGACTGACCAAGCCGGGAATGTCGGGTTTATCGTGCTGGAGCGCGTCAATGTAGCATTTGGCTGCGTCCTCGATGAAATCTCTGTAAAGGATCTGCCGAGGGGCCTTCTCGTGAAGAATCCAATCGGCGCGGAGCTGACTTCGTTGGCTCAGCCAATTCGCAAGTCCGCTCGTTAGGCCGCCGACAGCTGCTCCGGTCAGGGCGGCGAGCGCGGGGAGGATGGAGGCGTCCACAGGTGCAGTTCCTAACCAGCGGCAAATTCCGGCAGTGATGACTAGCTGGCCCGACTAGGGCTGCGAGGCGGACGACGGCGGCCCCTCGGAAATCAGGCGCGAACTGCGCTGCCCCGACAGATAAGACCAGAACCATTGCGTTTGGACGCGGAACCGGTTCTGAAGCTGCGGCAGCGCGAGCACGTGTAGCGTGGCCCACACCCACCAGGTCAGAAAGCCGCTGCTGCGGAAATAACCCGCCTCGAGAACGGCGAAGTTCTTACCGACTACCGCCATACTGCCTTTGTTGCGGTACCGGAACGGTCGACCATCCTGGTGTCCTCTCAGACGGTTGGCGATGACATGTCCGACAAATCGTCCCTGTTGAATGGCTGCCTGTGCCACTCCGGGCACGGGCTGACCATCCTGGGCTACCCTTGCTGCATCGCCCGCCACAAACACATTGGGCGTCTCGGGAATATCCATGAAAGCGCCAACGAATGCGCGCCCGGCGCGATCCGTCTTTGTCCCCAGCATTTTTACGACAGGCGAGGCGCTAACGCCTGCCGTCCAAAGCACAGTGGCGCTGAGAATACGGACGCCAGCTGCGATAACGCCTTGTTCATCAACCTTCTCGACCTTTACACTCGTCGAAACTTCAACGCCGAGCTTCGTTAGTCGTTTTTCCGCCTTTCGCGACAGCGATTCCGCAAATGTTGGAAGAATACGAGCGCCGCCGTCCAGTAATACAATTCGGCTTTTGGCAGGATCGATCTTTCGGAAATTGTTGCGCAACGTCACCGCAACAAGTTGGGCTATTGACGCGGCAAGCTCGACGCCGGTCGGGCCGGCGCCAACTAGAACGAAAGTCATTTGGCGGGCGCGTTCGTTTTCGTCATCGGTCGACTCAGCCAATTCAAATGCGCTCAGGATCTTCGTTCGGATCGTCTCGGCGTCGTTGAGGCTCTTGAGGCCTGGCGAAAAACGCGCGAACTCGTCATGGCCGAAATAGCTCGGCTGCATTCCAGTGGCGATCATCAGGAAATCGTACTCGAGAGTTCGACTGCCAATACCCGGACAAATAGCCTCGACGGTGCGAGCGTCGAGATTGATGCCCTTAACCTCTGCCAGCAATACGCTAAGGTTTTTCTGTTTCGCCTCCAACTGACGGATCGGCGCCGCGATCTCGGACGGCGCTAAAACAGCGGTGGCGACTTGGTATAGGAGCGGCTGAAAGATATGGTGATTACGCCGGTCAATTAGCGTGACTTCGGCATCGGCTCGTTTCAGTGCGCGCGCGGCCGCAATGCCGGCAAAACCACCGCCGACGATCACGACGCGCTTTTTTGCCGGGACCGCCTTGCTTTCGGCCAGACTTTCCTGTGGGAACGATTTGGTCAGAACTGTAGTCATGGATGTACCGACGGTCTTTTGGGGCCAGCCGCCCGGATCAGCACCGATACAACGAGGATCCGGACTATTCTTGGACGGCGCTGCGGTGCATTGAACGATCGTGCCTCACCGCACGGAGGGACGTACACGCTCGAACAGCATGCGCGGGAGGATCAGACCAAAGGTCATGGCCATGATGATCAGCAGTGCCGTGACGCCGCTCGCGGCAATACTTGTCAGCAGAGCCGTCGGCGCCCTCGGCCCGGCCGAGACTAATTCGACAAGGCCCGTCGCGACGTTGAACAGAAAAAAGCCCGGCATCAGTGAGACGACAGAAGAAAAGGCAATAGCTGCGAAGGGCAGATGCAGGCGATCGGCGACCGGGCTTGCGAGAACGCTGACGAGCATGCAGGCAACGAACGCGCCGGTTGGGGCACTTCCCCCGGCGAAGGAGATCAGCACCCAACGTGCGGCATGGGCGAGCATCCCGGCCGCGATCGGGAATCCCAGCAGGCGCCAGGGCATTGAGAAGAAAGTGCCGAATGAGGCGACAGCACATCCTGCCGCAATCACATCGATGACCAGCGGCACAGGCGGAGACGATTCGCCTATTTCAAGGCTTGCGCCGACAGCCGCGAACCCGAACAGAAGGCCGGCGCAAATTAGGAGCACGATGACGCCGGCATATGTCAAGCGCGCGATTCCCAGTGCGATCCGCGTGCGGCCGAGGTCGATGGCACCGTTGAGGATATGCGGACCAGGGATCAACACCATGCAGGGACAGAAAGCGACCAGCGTTGCTGCTTGCGATAGCTGGAAGCGGCTGGCAGTGGCGGCCACAATACCCGCGACAAACGCGGCGCACATCGGCTGGATCAGCGGATTATGGGTGAAACCGGACAGCCAGCGGCGGACGAGCGCACCGATGGCGGCGCTGGCCGCGATCAGCAGCAGGCTCGTCGCGTCGAGCGCACCGAAAATGATGCCGAGCGAGGCCGCGCCGATGGCTGAGAACAAGGTGAAACGTAGCGTGGAAGCCGGCGGCAGCCGGCCAGCCGCCTCTAACGCGGATTGCGCAGCCTCCGCCGACAACGTACCGTCGTAGACTTGATCGATTACGGTCGTGACGGCCGATACTCTGCCCATATCGACACCCAGCGGCTTGGCGGGGACGATTTGTGATATGGTCGAGCCGTCGAGTTCGACGGTAATCTCGCCCCAGTAAGGTAGCACCCTGGCCGGCACGCCGAGAGCGCGCCCAAGCCGCTCGGCAGCGGTAACCGTCCGTTCGGTGGTCTGCCCGTGAGTAAACAGCAACGTGGCTGCCAGCGCGGTCGTTTTTAGTGCCGCCTCGCACGTCAGCGGCTCTCGGGACATAGTGTTTCCCCTTCAAATGCTCAATTGCGTTGCGCGGTCCAATAGCCAGTGCATCGCACACTTCCCGCGCGGCCGCGCCAGCTTCCGCGACCCGAATTGCCGAAAAACTTGCCCGAGCCGGAGGCGAATTTGTCCTGAACGGTCACCGATGCATGAACGGATCCAGATCTCGCGACGTATCCCCTGAACCTTACAAGGTTGGGATGAGTCACAACTCCATCGGCAACATTGACAGTGAAGTTGTAGCTGGGATCGCATGTGCCCGATTGCGTCACGAAGACGAGATTCCAGGAGCCATCATAAGCAGAACGCGCCTGTATCGCAGCCGGAGCGATAAAGCAGCCAGCTAAAATCATCCAGAGCAAGGGCCGTTTCATTGACAGGTCTCCGTTAAGCAAGGCGGCCGCCCCGGGCCAGCGCAACGGACCTCGCCGATATTAGAATTAGAAAGCGGCGCGGTGCGGTTATCCAAGCGACGACCCGCCTTAGGGGAAACTTGCGTGGAGCGCTTGTTGAAACGTGCTCGAATTATCCTGAATCGTGCGATCCGATGCGTAGCGTGCTGAACCCGTCAGCTGACAGTTTTGAGCATGATTGGCCCTAATCGAGCAGCCGCGTTCAATCGCGGCCGAGGGCGAGGATGAATATTGGATGCACGCATTGCATCTGCTCGAACTGACACGACACGCCTCATTTGGAAAGAACTTGGAGCAACGAGATGAACGTAAGATCCATTGCTGGCCGGCTTGGAGAAAGACGCGCTCGCATTGCATCTTCGTCTGAATCCGCTCATCCGTTGGCCGGCCGTTGGATTTTGTCTGACCTCGTCGCCCTCACAAAGCCACGTGTCATGATGCTCTCCGTCTTCACCGCACTTGTCGGATTGGGCAGTGCTCCTGTGCGACTCGATCCGCTAACCACTCTTGCCACGGTTCTTGCCATTGCTGCGGGAGCTGGAGCCGCCGGGGTGCTCAACATGTGGTACGACGCAGATATCGATGCAGTCATGAGCCGCACTGCGATGCGGCCAATTCCCCGCGGTAAGGTCTCCCGGTTCGAGGCGCTTGTCCTTGGACTTGTTCTTGGCGGTTTCGCAGTGGTGGTTCTTGCTGTGGCGACGAACCTCACAGCAGCCGCGCTGTTGGCGAGCACGATCCTCTTTTATGTCGTCGTGTACACGGCGTGGCTGAAGCGGACGTCGCGACAGAACATCGTTATCGGAGGCGCCGCCGGTGCGCTGCCGCCCTTGATCGGATGGGTTGCCGCAACCGGAGACGTCGGGCTCGAGCCGCTTGTTCTGTTTCTCATTATCTTCCTTTGGACGCCGCCCCATTTCTGGGCTCTCGCGCTTAATCGTACCGATGACTATGCCCGTGCCGGCGTTCCCATGCTGCCGGTGGTTGCGGGAAGGTCGGCGACGACTCGGCAGATACTGATCTACAGCGGCCTGCTGGTGCTTGCTTCGGAACTGCCCTGGATGCTCGGATTTGCAGGAGCAGTCTATGGCGTGATCGTCGCGATCTTCGGGGCACTTTTCCTTCTGCTTGCATGCCATCTGAATAGAAGCATTGAGACCGATCGCCGCCCTGCTGACAGGTTGTTTATATTCTCGATCTTCTATTTGTTCGTGTTGTTCGCGGCCTTCCTGATCGACCATGGAAGCGGCTCACTCTCGCCCATGCGGTCGTCGCAAGTTGGCGGCGGCGTTTTGGTGCATGCAGAACTCAAGTCAGGCCTCGCCCGCAGCGCATGCGGCATCGTCCACTTCAGCGAGGTCTAACATGCGATACCGGTTGCCCTCTATGGTTCTGATCGGCGCTGCGATACTCAGCGCGGCGGCACTTGGCGGCTGCACTGGAGGCGTGCTCGACCCGAAAGGGCCGATTGCCAGCGCCGAGCGGCAGATTCTTCTGAACTCGCTTGGCATCATGCTGGCCATCGTGATTCCGGTGATCCTGGCAATACTTGGCGTTGCGTTCTGGTTTCGTGAATCGAATGGACGCGCGCGCTATCGGCCGAACTTCACTTATTCCGGTCGCATCGAAATGCTGATCTGGTCGATCCCGGCCATGACGGTGTTCCTGGTTGGGGGCGTTGCATGGGTCAGCTCGCATGATGTGAGCCCGCGCAAGCCGATCGTGTCCACGGTGAAACCGTTGCGAATTCAGGTCGTCTCGCTCGATTGGAAATGGCTCTTCATCTATCCCGATCAGGGGGTCGCAAGCGTCAATCATCTGACCATTCCCGTTGGCACGCCGGTCAGTCTGGAACTGACGTCTTCGGGCGTGATGAACAGCTTCTTTGTGCCGCAGCTTGGCAGTCAAATCTACGCCATGTCGGGAATGATCACCCGTCTCCACCTGCAGGCCGACTATCCCGGAACATATCGCGGATTCTCCGCTCAGTTCAGTGGCGAGGGCTTTGCCGACATGCATTTCGAAGCGAATGCCGTGCCGGACGAAAAGTTCACGCAGTGGCTCAACACTGCTCATAGCGCCGGTCCGCAGCTCGATGCGGAAACTTACGCAAATCTGGCGAAGCCGAGTGCTGCCGTGACGCCATTCACCTATCGCTCAGTCGCGCCCGGCCTATTCGACAGCATCCTAGTCTCCGAAGTGAAGTCCGACGACGCCATGTGTCGGGGTCCGACGTCAATGAGGGCGGAAAAATGAACCTGCTTGGTAAGCTTACCTGGAGTGCGATTCCCCTTGACCAGCCGATCATCATGGGCGCGTCGGGCGGCGTGGTCCTGGTTATCGTAGCAATTCTTTCGTGGGTAACGCTCAAGGGGTATGTGCCTTACCTGTGGCGAGAGTGGATCACCTCCGTCGACCATAAACGCATCGGCATCATGTACATCATACTGGCGCTGATCATGCTGCTGCGCGGCTTTGCCGACGCCGCCATGATGCGGGCGCAGCAGGCCGTCGCCGCAGGTGGTGCGCAGGGTTACCTGCCGCCTGAGCATTTCGACCAGATCTTCTCGGCACATGGCACTATCATGATCTTCTTTATGGCGATGCCATTCGTGATCGGGATGATGAATTTCGTGGTGCCGCTGCAGCTCGGCGTCCGCGACATGGCGTTTCCGACATTGAACTCGGTAGCACTCGGGTTGACCGCGTCAGGTATCCTTCTGACGAATATCTCGCTCGCGGTCGGCGAGTTCGCGAAAACCGGCTGGGTCGCGTATCCACCGTTGAGCGAACTGCAATTCTCGCCCGGCGTCGGGGTCGACTACTATCTCTGGTCATTGCAAATCTCCGGCGTCGGCACGTTGATGACGGGCATAAATTTCGTCGCGACGATCCTGAAAACGCGGGCACCGGGGATGAGCTATATGCGCATGCCCGTTTTCTGCTGGACGGCGCTCGCTTCGAACCTGCTGATTGTCGCCGCATTCCCTGTCCTAACCGCGACCTTCGCGATGCTGCTGCTCGATCGTTACCTCGGCTTTCATTTCTTCACGGTCGATGGTCAGGGCAATGCGATGATGTACGTCAACCTGTTCTGGGTTTGGGGACATCCTGAGGTCTACATCCTGGTGCTGCCGGCGTTCGGCATCTTTTCCGAGGTTGTCTCGACGTTCTCCGGCAAGCCGCTGTTCGGCTATCGCTCCATGGTTGCCGCCACGATGGCGATCTGCGTGTTGTCGTTCATCGTGTGGCTGCACCACTTTTTCACCATGGGGGCCAGTGCGAACGTCAACGGCTTCTTTGGCGTCATGACGATGATCATCGCCGTGCCGACTGGCGTCAAAGTCTTTAACTGGCTGTTCACGATGTATGGCGGCCGCGTCCGGTTCACCGTTCCGATCCTGTGGTCGATCGGCTTCATGGTAACATTCGTAATCGGCGGCATGACCGGCGTGTTGATGGCTGTCCCCCCTGCCGATTTCCAACTGCACAACAGCCTGTTTCTTGTCGCCCACTTCCACAACGTCATCATCGGCGGAGTCGTGTTCGGTCTCATGGCCGGTTACAATTACTGGTTCCCCAAAGCATTTGGATTCAGGCTTGATGAACGTTGGGGTGCTGCATCGTTCTGGTGCTGGTTCATCGGCTTCTACCTTGCTTTCATGCCACTCTACGTGCTGGGACTCATGGGCATGACCCGCCGTATGCAGCACTACGACGTTGTCAGCTGGCAACCGTGGTTGGTGGCAGCGGCGATTGGCGCCGCCGTCATTTTCGTGGGGGTCGTATGCCAGGTCATTCAGCTTGTGGTGTCGATCCGCGATCGCGAACAACTGAAGGAGGCTGCGGACCCATGGAACGGCCGCACGCTTGAATGGGCGACCGCTTCGCCACCGCCAGCCTGGAATTTCGCCGTCCTGCCGCAAGTCACGGATATCGACGCCCTCTGGACGAAGAAGCTCGGTCAGCGCACGCAACAAGCCCAGCCAACGAAGGAGCGACAATTTGAACCGATCGAGATGCCGAAGAACAGCGCGACCGGTTTCGTCACCGCATTTTTCTCGGTCGTTACCGGCTTCGCGATGATCTGGCACATCTGGTGGATGGCCGGCGCGGGCGTAATCGGAATCCTTCTTACCATGCTTGTCTTCGCATTTCGTAACGAAGAGGAAGTCGAAATTCCGGTTGAGCAGATTGCCCGGTTCGAGCAGGCGAACCGAGCGGAGATCGCAGCATGAATATCGCGGTTGCAGTTGAAGAAGAGAGTTTTCACGAAGCGCATCTGAGTGCAAGCGAGACGGGGCCGGCGGCAAAGCGGATTGTGGTCGCCTATGGCTTCTGGATATTCCTCCTGAGCGACATCGTGATGTTCTCGGCGTTCTTCGCTGCTTACGCGGTGCTTGCCCATGCAACGGCCGGCGGTCCAGGCGGCGCGCAGCTATTCAACCTGACCAGTGTTGCGATCGAAACCGGTTGCCTTCTCGCCTCGAGTTACACCTGCGGATTGATGTCTATGGCCATTAGTTCTCGGCGCTATGCCGTCACTTACTTGATGGGCCTCGTCACTTTCGTGCTCGGGGCGTGCTTTCTCGCGCTGGAAGTGCGGGAGTTCGCCGGCATGATCGCGGTCGGGGCCGGTCCGCAACGCAGCGCTTTCCTTTCGGCTTTTTTTACCCTTGTCGGTTGTCACGGGCTGCATGTTACCGCTGGCTTGGTCTGGCTGGCGGTGATGATGGCCCAGGTCTCGGTCAAAGGCTTTCACGCGACCGTGGAGCGACGACTGCTTTGTTTTTCACTGTTCTGGCACGCGCTCGACATCGTCTGGGTATGGCTGTTCACGGTGGTGTATCTGATGGGAGTCCTTTCATGACCGACACGCAGTACGATCGCGCGCCCGGCGACGCGTCAGCCCTTCCCGATGTGGAAGAGGGCACGTCGTCCGGCCTGCTTGTTTACACCATCGGATTGGGTCTCGCGGTGGTCCTCACCGCCTTGTCGTTCTGGGTCGCCAACACCTCATGGCTCTGGGCGGGCGGTATCACGCTCGGACTGACGATCCTCGCGATCGCGCAAATGGGCGTCCATCTGGTCTTTTTCCTCCATGTAACCACCGGTCCAGATAACACCAACAATGTGATGGCGCTGGCGTTTGGTGTGTTGATTGTTTTCTTGGTCGTCGTCGGATCGCTTTTGATTATGGCGGATCTGAACGACAACATGATGCCCGCGGCAGAGCTGATGAATCTGCAGATGCAGCATTGAAGAATAACGCAAAGATGCTGACTGCTGATCGAGCATACCATCTCGCGCAGCGCGATTTCGATCGGCGCGGCGGCGAGGTCGATCAAGGGTATTGTGATCGGTACCGTTGACGGCGGTCTCCGCAGCAATCCTGAGGCGGGGACAGGAGCGGTTCCTTGAAGGCAGGTAGGGTTCGGGCATGGTGATACCAATTCACATTTGGGCGTATGCCTTCAGGATATGGTTGGCGGCGGTAGTCGCCCTCTACGTGGCATTTTGGCTACAGCTTGGAGGAGCATCATCGGCAGCCGTCACCGTGGCAATTTTGGCGCAGCCGACGCGCGGCGGGGCGCTTGCCAAAGCGGCTAACAGAATAGCGGCGACAGTTATAGGCGCTACCATGTCAGTCGTGATCGCCGGACTCTTTGCTGGCGAGCCGGTCGGAATGCTCGGCGCCTTCATTTGCTGGATATGCATTTGTGTTTTCGTCGCGAGCTACCTCCGCGGCTATCAGGCCTACGCCGCGGTATTATCCGGCTATACGGTCGCAATCATTACGCTCGTTAACATCGATACGCCGCAGAATGTGTTCACGACGATGACTGATCGAATGGCGGCGATCACGATCGGCATCCTGTGCGTGACGCTGATAAATGATGTGTTCGGATCACCGCCAGTGTGGCGCGGATTGGGCCGCCAGATAGACGATATTTGGCGCGATGTTCGCAGCTATGCGCGCGATCTGCTGACCGATAATACGGCGAAGCCCGAACGAGCCGGAGAACTCCTCGCCCAAATCTCAGGGTTGAGAGATCAGGTTGACATCGTCGCTCACGATATGGCGGACGGGCAGCAAAGGGCTGCGGGCGCAAGGAGTGCTATGCTCGCACTCGTCGAGATCGTCCAACAAGTCCGGCTGTTGAGGTTGCTTACGCACGACGATCGATTGGCCTTTACCATTAAAGACCAATATCTTGCCGCTCTCGACGACCATCACTCCGAGGCTCTTGTCGCCCTGACAAAGCTACGTGAGATCGAGTTGTCGCGCCTGGATGTTGTTGCAGAAGACATTTGGCAAATTCAGCAGGCTATCCGCTTCGTCGAGTCGGAATGCCTGCTTGACGACGGACTGAGATCCTTGCGCGAAGGCTTCGAGCCGGCGCGCGACGTACGGATGCCGTACCAAAGGGAATTTGCCTTTGCGTTGGGCAACGCAACGCGCATCGGAATTGCGCTACTCGCGGGAGCGACGTTCCTGGTGTTTGCGGGATGGCCGGCGTCTGTGGCTGCCCTGACAATTACAGCGATCCTCTGCGCGCTTAGCGTCACAATGCCAAGTCCTTCAAAATTTGCGGTGGCAGCCATGATCAGCTTCGTGCTCGCTTCGGTGAGCGCTGGAATCGTGCGCTTCTACTTCCTGACGGAGTCGCAGGATTTCGTGCGACTTGCTGTTGCACTCGCACCCGTCTTGATTTGTGGCTGCTTGCTCAGCGTCCGTCCGGCGATCGCCGGCATCGGACTGATCATGAACGTTATTTTCCTGGTCCTGCTCTCGCCGTCTAATCCTCAAGTTTACGATCCGCTCAGTTTCTATTCCGAATGCATGTTCGTCGCTCTCGCCCTCGCCGTGGTGTTTCTAGCCTCTCGCCTGGCGTGGCCGGTGTCCGCGTCCGACAAGCAACATGCGGTCATCAAGGCGACACAGAAAGCATTGGTGGCATCCGTCGTCGGCGCCGAACACAGCTTGTCTGTGCTCGAATTTAGTTTGGCTTCCCGGATCTCCGACTACGTCGCGTCGGCTGCCGGCGCACGTCGTCCGCGTTGGGAAATCCTGAGGGGCCTGCTTTCGATCAATGATTTTTCGCTCGCTGCAGCGTCCGCTTACCTTCATTTGGCGCAGAGCTCGGACGACCCGGCAGTGCGTTCCAGAATTGGCCAATTGCAACGTGCTCTTTGGTCCGGGAACAGCGGGCGACTTTGTGCTGGATCCAGATCCGTTCTTCGGCGGCTGCACGTTAGTCAGGCCGAGTCACGTGAGGCACTTTTGGGCGTAGCGACCGACCTCTGGTCGGCAGGCTTGGTGCTTGAGCGTGAGAAGCGAAGTATCCGGCATTTATGCGACCATGGCTCGGTCAGGAAAGGAGATGCTCGATGGTCGTTGCGATAAAAACGGGAAGGCGATCCGCGTTCAAGGTGCTCCGCTATGGTGCAACCGGCGTGCTTGTCCTCGCGGCGCTTGCTGGCGCGCGTTATGGCTGGTGGATCTACACGACATCTCCATGGACGCGCGATGGGACGGTCCGTGTACAGGTCGCAAACGTGGCGCCCCAGATCTCGGGGCAGATTGTTGAGGTGCGAACATACGACAACGCGCACGTACGCAAAGGAGACGTGCTCTACGTCATCGAGAAGTTTGATTTCGACGTGGCGTTGGACAATGCCAAGGCAGCCGTGTTGACCCGAGAGGCCGACCTAGCAGTCAAGAGAGCGGAGAACGCCCGGCGGGAAGCTCTTACGACACTGTCCACCTCGATTGAGGAGAAACAGCAGTTCGCGGGCAACGCGAAGATGGCAGAAGCCGCGCTTGCTAGTGCCCGGGCGGGGCTTTCGCAAGCCGAGATCAATCTTCAGAGGACGGAGGTACGGGCTCCCGTGGACGGCTATGTCACAAATCTTCTCATGCGTGTGGGCGACTTTGCCCGAGTTGGCACGCCCAACCTGTCGGTGATCGACGAGCATTCCTATTGGATCGATGCCTATTTCGAAGAAACGAAATTCGCCAATATTCATGTCGGTGATCCGGTGGAAGCAACTCTGCTGGGCTTCCAAACTCCGATCAACGGAAGGATCGAGAGCATCACGGGCGGCATCAGCGTTGCGAACGCGGCAAGCAGCACGCAGGGCCTTCCAAACGTCGACCCGATCTTCACTTGGGTTCGGCTTGCCCAGAGAATTCCAGTGCGTGTCAGAATCGAACAAATGCCGCCGGAGGTATCGCTTGTTGCAGGAATGACCTGCAGCGTCGCGGTTGTGAGGGGAAAGGGAAGCCCGGTGGCCAGGCACGAGCGGGGCCTCTTCGATCGGCTGGAAAGCCTGCTTTAGGGAGATCCAATGAGCGCACCGAGGGATATTGATTTGGGAGGCATTCTGGTGTCTCCCTTTGTACGATATCTGTTTCTCGCGTTAGTGATCCTGATCGCCGTTCGATTTGTTGTCGGTCGCCTCGGGTTGAGGTCGATGTTCGCTAATCCACCCCTTGCGGAAGCGGCTCTCTACGTCTGCATCCTTGTGTCTCTCATCGTATTTTGGATCTGAACTACTGTCGGGTGTTCCGAATTGTTGTGAATTCATGTTCACCAAAGATGCCGGGGCCAATGAAGCCGACCCCTTCGATTGTAGACCCCGGAAGGCTTTCTGCCGCCTAGACGTTTGCTCCGGCCAAACGAGCTTACCGGTCGTGAGGTGAAGCGCCGTTTTGCGCCAGTGAAAAATTCGTCAATGCAGTTCGATGCCGACTGACTTTGCGGTCTTGAAGTTGACGAAAAACTTGGTGGGAAACTCGACCGGCAAATCACTCACCCGTCAAAATCTTGCCAATACAGACTGCAGCGCGGCGAAGATATTTGTGCAGCTTGGTCCATAGGACATCAGATCAAAATTCTCGCGCGAAATACCACGTGAGGAAGAGGGCGTTCGTCCGCATATTGTGCCAGCACTGTACACCGTTGATAGGTCAAACCCATCATGAGACACGACGATCCCCGTCAAATCGGCAGCATCAAAGCCGTCGGCTAAAAAAATTGATCAGGTGTCCCGTCGCCTGCGCAGTCCGGTCCAAATCCTCGCAATCCCCTACAAGCCCAATCTCACGGCCATGCGCATGATACGGCACAACGCCAAAATGGGTCAGAATGTCATGAGCAAGAGGGTCGCAGATATCATAGTAGAGACGCTGCAGAGCGCGGGCGTCAGGCATTGCTACGGCATCGTGGGCGACACGCTTAATCTGATCGCTCGCTCGCTCGAGAAAAGCAAAATCGAATGGGTCTCGATGCGGCACGAGGAAGCCGGCGCATTTGCCGCGCAGGCGGAAGCGCAGGCAACGGGTCGCTTGACGGCCGTGGCCGGAAGCTGTGGCCCCGGCAGCTTGCACTTCATCAACGGAATATATGAGGCTAATCGAAATCGCGCCCCCGTCATCCTGATCGCAAGTCAAATCATTCGCGACGAATTGGGCTTCGATTTCATCCAGGAGGTCGACTTCAAGCAGGTCTACAGGGACTGCAGCGTCTTCTGCGACATGATCTACACGCCGGAGCAGGCGCGCCGGAAGACTGTGATCGCCTGCCAAACGGCCTTGGCGAAGCGCGGTGTTGCCGTTCTGATCGTGCCGGCGGACGTTTCCGCGTCATCCGTGCACGACGAGGTCCCATTTTCCGTGCATGTTTCAAACCCGATCGTTCGGCCGAGCGATGCGGACCTCACGGAAATCGCCGACATTCTGAACAAGGGTAAGAAGATCGCCATTTATGGCGGATCGGGTTGCCAAGCGGCGAACCAGCGCATCCTGGCGGTCGCGGAAAGGTTGAAGGCGCCGATCGCACATACTTCGCGTGCGAAGGATTTCCTTGAGCACGATAACCCCTACAACATCGGAATGACCGGAATGCTCGGCAATGAGGCGGGCTATCATGCCCTGCTCAACTGCGACACGTTGTTGATGCTGGGGGCCGACTTTGCGTGGCGGCAGTTCTATCCGGACAAGGCGAAGATCGTTCAGATTGATATCGAACCGACCCATCTTGGCCGACGGCATCCGGTCACGAAAGGCGTGGTCGGTGATATCAAGGCATCACTGGAAGCATTACTGCCGAAGCTGGATGAGCGCAGCGACGATTCGTTCTGCAGCGAATATTTGAAGCGCTACGCAAAATATAAGGAATCGGAAAAGCAAAAGGTCGTCGCGGGCCACGACGGGAGCATTCCCGGCAGCTGGCTGGCAAAAGTGATCGGCCAAAGCGCTGCGAGGGACGCGCTGTTTACCGCCGACGATGGGACCCCTGCGGCTTGGGCCTATCGTCATATCGAGGCCAATGGTCAGCGCCGGATTTTCGCCAGCCTGCTGCACGGAACAATGGCAAATGGGATGCCATCGGCGATTGGGCTTCAAAAATCGCATCCCGGTCGCCAGGTCATCTGCATGGCGGGCGACGGCGGAATTTCCATGCTCTTGGGCGACCTGATGACTGTAGTTCAACAGGAATTGCCTATCAAGATTGCAGTGTTTGACAACGGCAAGCTTGGCTTTGTCGAGATCGAGCAAAAGGCGGAAGGCATGCTCGATACCTTCACGAAGTTGAAGAATCCGAACTTTGGGGATGTGGCGCGGGCGCTCGGCCTCTGGGGACAGACGGTATCAAAGGCAGACCAGCTCGAGAGCGCAGTTAAGGTCTGGCTGGCCCAATCTGGGCCCGCGCTCCTTCACGTCCATGTCAACCCAATGCAACTGGTCATGCCGCCATTCACGGCCGCGGAACCGGCGATTGGAATGGCGCTCTATACGACCCGTGCGGTCTTGCACGGACGGGGAAGCGATGTCTGGGAGATGGTGAAAGAGAATTTTCTTTGAGTCCTGGCAGTGCAGCCTCCGTCCAGGTCGATAAACGCTGTCGCAAGGTCGACGACAATGGCAGTGTGTATACAAAAGTGAATGATCAATTGCTCCGCCGGCTTCCGATTGTTCCTTACTTGGGGAAAACCGGCCACTCAGTCTTGTAAAGCCGGAACGACCACTGTCGGCCACCGCTCGGTGGCCTCGCCTTTCAGGCCGGAACAGGGTCGATGGAGCGCGCCTCAAGCGTCAGTCGCGATGGTCGCACCGGGCGTTGTCGAACAACGCCGACGCGACGTCGAACGTCAGCTGTGGCCAAGTCATAGCCGGGTCCAATGGAGTCGCCGGAGCAATTGATCCGAACATTCCCCCCACGACCGTCCGTCGGGGATAGCACTTGAATCCACAGTAGCGCTTAGAGGAGGAAAAATCATGCAAGTAGCCGCGTTCCAGCGGTCGCAAACACGCAGCGCAGGTGGACCGTCTGTACGGCGCCACGTCATTCACCAGCACAAACGTCATCTTGCAAACGGTCATCTCACGGATCCGGCTATCTTGCTGTGCGTTTACGGGCTCCGGTGCCATTGCTAACGGCGGGGGTCTGCGTCATCGATGCATGCATCGCGGTCCTGCATGCGTCGCTGAGCTCGGCGTTCCTCTGTCTCAGACAAGTCGTTATCTCGTCTGCATCGGGGATGTATGCGCTGCAAAGTCTGAACACGTCCGGCGTGCACGCCGAGCGTTGTTCCGGTGTCCCCTGCGCGAAGGAGGACGAGGCGGTCGCGCATAGCAACGCCAGTGACACGAACGAGCGCGCCAAAGGCTTCGGCCGGCGAAGTGTCCATTTGTCTTGGCCTTGTCTGTTCATCAGAGGTCTCGCTATGCATGGTCGAAGCCGATACGCGGGCTTCATCGGTGCTGATAACGTACCCGCCTGCGGGAGCTGGCGCTTGTAGCGAAGCGTTGGCGTTTGTAGCAATCGGCCACTGCAGTTCTCAAAAGGGGCGTAGGGAGCATCCAGCAGCTGCGCTAGGCTGTCCGGTTCGGTGAATTTTGTCATCGACGTCGAGTGCGCGCACAAACCACCAAACTGTCGCAGCTTTATCCAAGCGTCGGGCGCATAACCAACCTAACGTTTTATGTTGAAAAGAATGCACGAACGGTGCGTTGCGGGCGGCGGGGCGAGGAAATGCTCAAAGGATTCACGGCCCCTCGGTCTCCCCTTGGTGTTGCTGCGCTGGTCCCGTCGCCTCCCTGGCATTTCGCAGGTGACGTTCTGGCGGTGGAATTTTGGAATGATCCCGATATATCAGTCCATACTCTTCCCACAGGTGTCGAGCTTGACACGAAATGTCCAGGCCGCTCCGTCGCACTGTTCACGGACTACCAGTTCACTGCGCAGAACGATGAATATCTCGATCCAGCCCGATATCAAAGTCGAGGGTTTAGCGTCCTTCTCGATGCGATGTGGAAGGGGGTGCGGATAGCGTGGTGTCCATATTGTTATGCCGATAACGACGCTGCTTTGATGAGAGGCTGGATCCAAGGTTATCCAAGGAAATTCGGCGCCGTACACCAGACTCGCACTTTCGCCGCCGCGAGTCCGGCTTCTGCACCCCTTGCACAGGATACAAAGTTCTCCGCCTGTATGTCGGCTCATGGTCGGATGCTGGTACAAGCCCATGTCACCCTGCGTGAAAGAGCAGAGCGTCTTGTCGGCCTACTCGATCGGCGGATTGTGGGGCGGCGGCATTTTCCGCGGCTCGCCGCGGGCATGCACGACAAGCCAGCGGTTGATGAACTCGTTCGATGCGTCTCGAACCAACTCCGGATCACAAACATCTGGACCGGCGATGGCGATCTCAATTTTCCGGAAGCCTATGGGGAAGAGTTGGAAGTGCTGGGACCGCTCAGGGTGGGGCGTGGATATCGGTTCTCGTTTTCCTATTCCGTCACAGATATCGAGATACTGGCAGACCTGACCGCCTAGCAATCGCGGCTGATGCCGCCAAACCCGTTCGGGATTGCCGCAGGAATAGACAAGTCGACGCACTTCGATCAAATCAATTATCGCCGCGTTCGGTAGTTTCAGTGGCGAAAGAGAAAGTGCATCGGGACACGGGAATGCTAAAGGGCTTTACAGTTCCGAAATCCCCATTCGGCCAGGCCGCTCTATCTCCGCTGCCACCCTGGCATTATGCGGGCGATGCTGTTGGAGTCGAGTTCTGGACGGACCCGGATGCGACGGCGGCGACATTGCCGAATGGTCTTTCCCGGGATCCGAAGTCGAACGGTCGCGCTGTCATGATTTTTTTGGATTGGCAATTCACGGCCCAGGACGACGAATATCTCGACCCGGCTCGTTATCAGTATCGCGAGGCATCCATTCTGGTCGACGCCATGTATCGCGACGTACCGGTGATGTGGTGTCCCTACATTTTTGTCGACAATGATGCCGCGCTCGCCTGCGGTTGGACGCGGGGCTTTCCAAAGAAATTGGGCGGCATTTTTCAGACGCGCTCCTTTGCGGCCTCAGGCCCAGCCGCTGGGCGGGTTGCGTCGGGTAGTCGATTTGGTGCGAGTCTCTCCGCGCATGGCCAACGTCTTGCGGAAGCCTGCGTCACCTTGCGCAAGCCGATCGAGGGCGGACCGTATTTCCTCCGCCGCCCGACCGTCTTGTTGCGATACTTCCCGAGACTGGCTGTCGGATTCCACGATAAGCCAGCGGTTAACGAACTGGCGATGTCGATCACCGACAATCTCACGGTTGCCGGCGCATGGATCGGGAAAGGAGAGCTCAACGTTCCGGAAACGAAAGGCGAAGAACTCCACGCGTTAACGCCGCGGCGGATCGAGTGCGGATTCCGTTACTCGCTCTCCTACTCCGTGAGCGATCTGAGGATTCTCGAAGACCACAGCTTGGTACTGAATGCAAATACTCCTGCCATAACGGCGAAGCGTTAGTCCTCCCGCGCTCCGCCGTGAGGGTCTTCGCGGCCGCCGCCTCGCGGAGACCCTCGGCGGCGGGAGTTCTTGCGACAGGTGACGTGATTTGATGGGCAAAACTGGATCCGAATATTTCTGGTCGAAGCTGACTATATGGCGAAGGCCGTTTTCGACGACCGGACGAGCCAGCTTCGACCTTGCGAGAGCAAATCTCGGCTGCTGACGAGGGGGCACGTTGCCTCTATGCGAAATCTATTTCTTTCGTTGGTGTTCCCGATCGCCTTTCGATTGGCTGTTGGTCGCCTCGGATTGAAATCAATATTCGCGAAGACCACCGCTTGCGTAGCCGGCGCGGCTGCCGGAGTGTTCGGAATTGTTGCGAACCAAAGGTTATCGTTGCCGTAACATATTGATATGTCGTTACAAATTCGTTCTTTGAGCCGGAGCACCATTAACCTTCCGTAACGCTGATTAACAAGCCAAAACAAGTCCCCTGCGGCACTCTCTCGCCGATCCAGTGCGTCGGATCGTTCGTCGAGGGTAATGATTATGGAAGCACTTCGAACTACCGCGCCAGAGTCATCCTTTGCCGCTGACCAACAGTTCCACCTGATTGCTAACAGTCTGGCCAAGCTGCTGGAAACGGCAAGGCGAGAGTTGGAGCGTGACCGGGAGGTGGCGAAGGCCTCGCTGGCTACAGCGTCACACATCTTGCAAGCGGAAATCGAGCGTTGTTCGGGCGCCAACGGCTCCGTAAGAGGCGGCTTGGCTGCTTGGCAGATCCTTCGTGTGCGAGATTACATTGACAGCAACTTACACCTCACCATTCACATTCGCGATCTCAGTGCTGTTGCACGTCGAAGCCCTGCACACTTCTCTCGGAAATTCAAACTGGCTGTCGGCGAGTCGCCGCACGCCTATGTAGTGAGAAAACGCCTGGAGAGAGCCTGTCACCTGATGGTGACCAGTGCGACATCACTGAGTGAAATAGCCTTGAGTGTAGGTTTTTCGGATCAAGCACATCTGTGCAGGCTCTTCAGGCAGGCCTTTGGTCAAAGTCCCGCCAACTGGCGGCGCGAGCGCGGAATCCCCGGCGAGGTGATCTCAAGACCCGACATGGATGGTGCGATCCCATGAGCGACTACCGCGGCAAAGTGCTGAACTTCGGCCCTTTTGAACTCTCGATCGGAAGCAGAGTTCTCACAAATGGCGCAAAGGTCGTGCCGCTCGGCTCTCGTGCCATGGATCTCCTCATCGTCCTCGCGGAGCAACCAAACAAAGTCGTTGGCAGGAGAACCCTGATCGAGCGCGTTTGGCCAAAAAGGGGAGTAGAACAAGTCAGCCTGCGGGTCCACATCTCGGCGCTACGGAAGGCCCTCGATCAGAGTGACCCTGGCAGGCGATATATCGCGAACGTACCCGGGCGGGGGTACAGTTTCGTTGTACCCGTAACGTTAGTTTCCTCGCCGGCATCGGGGGATATCAATTCCTCTTCAAGGTCCCGACTGCCTGCGCGCTTGATGCGAATGCTCGGGCGCACGGACGCCTTGGCCGCGATCCAGATGAAGCTTTCCGAACAGAAATTTGTGACGATCGTCGGACCTGGCGGCATTGGCAAGACCACAGTAGCGGTTGCCGTTGCCCATGAAATGAGCTCGGTCCTCAACAGTCAGGTTCATTTCGTCGACCTGAGTGCTCTCGGCTGTGCTTCGCTCGTCGCGTCGGCCGTGGCCGCAGCACTCGGCGTATCGGTACAAACAAACAATGTCGTGCCAGCCTTGATTGAACGTTTGCAGGAAAGGCCGACGCTCATCATTTTCGACTGTTGCGAACATGTTATCGACGGGGCTTCTGCCGTGGCAGAGGAGTTGATTTGCCGTGTCCCGACTCTGTATCTGCTCGCGACCAGTCGGGAGGCGATGCGTGTCGAAGGCGAACATGTCTTTGAACTCTCCCCGCTCTCATGCCCTCCGGAAGATGGCAGCTTGTCGGCCCGCGAAGTCCTACAATATCCCTCTGTCCAACTGCTGGTCGATCGTGTGCGCGCCGTACGATCTGACTTCGAACTGGTAGATGCGGATGCGCCGACTGCCGCGGGAATCTGTCGGCGGCTTGATGGAATTCCTTTGGCAATCGAGCTTGCAGCCGGGAGGGTTGACGTATTTGGCCTCCGCAAGACCGCAAGCTTGCTCGACAATCGGTTAAACCTGTCATGGGTGGGGCGTAGAACGGCCCTGCCGAAGCACCAGACCTTAAATGCCGCGCTGGAGTGGAGCTATGATCTGCTCCACGAGGCGGAGAAGCGCGTGCTGAGCAGGCTCAGTGTTTTTGCCGGCGGATTTACATTCGAAGCGGCGGTCGCCGTTGTCGCGGACGAGACCATAGATGAAGCAAGTGTCGCGGATTGCGTTTGGGAGCTTCGTTCAAAGTCGATGATCGCCGCTCGGGGACAAGAGGGGCGGTTGCGTTTGCTCGACACCACTCTTGCTTTCGCTTCACGACGACTTGCCAAAAGCGATGAAGAGAATCACTTTCGCCGGCGTCACGCCCTTTACTTCTGCGACTTATTCAAACAAGGCGCCTCAATTGATTTGCCGGAAAAACTCAGAGGGCTTGAAGGCGAGATCGACAATCTCAGAGCCGCTCTAAATTGGGCTTTTTCAGTCGAGGGTGATGAGAAGACTGGCGTTGAGCTTGCCGCCGCCTCGGCAAGCACCTGGATGGCAATGGGCCTTCTTACCGAATGTCGGGCTTGGATGACAAAAGCCGGGAGTCGAATCCACGATACAAGCTCCGGCTCACGGGAAGAAATGATAATCCAATCCGCGCTCGCCAGTAGCATGATGTTCACGGATGGTATGACTGAAGAGTCGTATGCGATTTGGACGAAAGCGCGCCTTCTTGCCGAGTGTCTCAAAGACACCGAATGTCAGCTCGATTCTCTTCTTGTTCTCTGGGCACACCGAATACGGCTTCCAAGTTATGTCGAGGCGACAGAATTGGCAGATCAATGCGGCGATGTCGCTGACGGGACCGGAAATGGTGGCGCGATCGCAACGGCTAATTACATGCGTGGCGTAACATACCACCACACTGGGCGAATACTGCAGGCCGAAGCTCACTTCGAATTATCCCTGTATCGCGGCGATGAAGCGTCCCGACAGTCTCTCCTCAAGCGGTTTGGCTACGATCGAAAAGTCGACGCCTTGGCAGTGTTGGCCAATCTGGCCTGGCTACGGGGGTGTCCCGATCAGGCGCGGCGCCTCAGCTTGATGTCGGTCGCGGAGGCGCGCCAACTAGACCAAGCGGTGCCGCTTTGCGTGGCGCTTGCCTGGGCAAGCTTCAACACGTACCTGATAGGTCCGGACGATATCGAAACTGAAGCGCTCGCCAACGAACTTGTCGACCACGCCGGAAAGTACGCTGTGGAAAGCTACCTCGGCTTCGGCCTCAGCATGCAGGCTCTCTGTGGAGCAAGGCGGAACGAGGGGGATACAGCTTCGGCGACGCTCTACCGCGGTTTGGAGAAGTTGTCAGCGGCGCGATACGGAGTTTTCAATTGGATTCTGCAAGCAGAGTTTGCACGATGTGTTGCCGCTGGCGGTCGCCCTCGGCAAGGACTTGCTATCTTCGAACGAGCGAAAATCAACCTTCGCGACGCCCAATGGAGCGCTCCGGAACTGTGTCGCATCAGGGGTGAACTGGCCCTTGCCAACAACGAGGGGCTCGCAATTGGCAGACAGTATTTTGTCGGAGCGCTCGAACTATCGGACAAGCAAGCAAGCTTGTCGTGGGCGCTCCGGGCCGCGACTAGCCTTGCTATTGCCGAAAAGTCGGCCGAGCGAAAGCAGGATGCGTGGCGGACTTTGCAAGCCACCCACGCCAAATTTCGAGAAGGCCTGGAGACCTCCGATCTACGGCTGGCTAAGCAGGTGCTAGACGGCTCATACTGGAACGATAGCGCCATCAGTTCCATACATTGACATCTTGTTGCCAAAGGAAGTTTCGGCTAACCCTCGATGGGCTGGGTGGGTGTGCATTTGCACAGGATCGACGACGAGCGGCGCAGGAATCAGATCGTCGAGGACCTTGGCGGAATAATTTATGTCGGTTCAACAGATTGGCTCACCGAGTGCAGTCCGGGTTCGGTTTGGCCCATTCGAGCTGGATGTCGCCGAGCGCTCGCTTACGAGGGCGAAAAAAGTCATCCCGCTGGGTGGCAGGGCTTACGACATCCTGATCGCGCTTCTCGACAATGCTGGTGAGGTTGTTACGAAGGCCGAATTGATCGCTAAGGCATGGCCTGACGTAACGGTCGGGGAAGGCAGTCTGCGCGTCCATTTGTCGGCGTTGCGCAAGGCGTTGGGTGACGGACAGTTCGGTAACAAGTACATCGCGAATCTACAAGGCGAGGGTTACAGCTTCATCGCGCCGGTCACTCGCCTGCACGAGGATCGCGGCGGTAGCCCATCTGCCGGATTGTCCAACCTGCCGCCCGTACTGGGACGCATGGTTGGTCGCGACAATGTTGTCCGTGAGATCCAGGGTTGGCTCCAGAAAGAGCGGCGGCTGGTTACAATCCTGGGTACCGGCGGCATTGGCAAGACAACGGTTGCCTTGGCAGTCGGACATGCGGCGTTGGCGGACTTCTCCGGCGCGGTATTTCTTGTCGATCTGGCGGCCGTAAGCGACAATGAGCACGTCATCGTCGCCATCGCATCCGCGCTCGGAGCTGACCCGCGGTTTGTCGATCGCAGCGATGCGCTGCTCGATTTTCTGCGCCGCCGAAGGGTTCTTGTCATCCTTGATGGTTGCGAGCATCTCGTCGAAAAGACTGCGGAAATCGCCGATAGCATTCTTCTAAATGCTCCTGAAGTTCGTATGCTTGTGACCAGCAGGGAAGAACTGCAGCTCGCCAGTGAGTGTGTATTTCGTCTTCCTACATTGGAGTGCCCGCCGGAGCAGCCGAGGCTGACTGTATCAGAGTTGATTGCCTATCCGGCTGTACGGTTGTTCGTCGAACGTATCAACGCTCGCGGTGGCGACTTTTTACTCAGTGACGACGAAGCCCGGATTGTCGCGGAGATCTGCCGCAAACTTGACGGGATCGCACTCGCAATCGAACTCGCAGCTGGAAGAGCCGCTAGTTTCGGCATCGGAAACACAGCGGCAAAGCTGGGTTCGCGTCTCGATCTCTTGAAGTTCGGTCGTCGAACTGCGAATCCGCGGCATCAGACGCTCAAAACGAGCCTGGATTGGAGTCACGACCACCTTTCGGAGTTCGAACGAGTTGTGCTGCGGCGGATTGCGCTCCTGATCGGGGACTTCTCGCTGGAGGCGGCGCTCGCCGTGGCGAAGGAAGAGGATACCAGCCAGTCTGAAGTCGAGGGTGCAATAGACAGCCTTGTCAAGAAATCACTTGTAGAAGTTCGGATCAGCTTCCGGCGGAAAGTTTACCGATTGCTGGAAATAACGCGCTGCTATGCAATGGAGAAACTCGTTTTAAGCGGTGAGCACGATTCCATAGCGGCGCGGCACGCGAACTTTTCGAGACGGTTGTCGAAAAACATCCCTCGCAATCTGTTCGAGCAGGCCCCAACGGAAGCTCCAGTGGGTGCTGAGCACGAGGGTAACGTGCCTCCAGAGGAGGTCGTTCAATATTCTGCGCGATCTCGCCGAGTATAACGGGATAGCAGCCCAGAAAGTTGTCATGGATGGCGCGTGGGTCGGAAGCAACTACCGCGCGCCTGCAGGTTGGCATGGGGTGCTTCGTTAGGCGCTTGGTGAAGGTCAAGCGGCAGCAGGTACCTTTAAACCTCGAGCAAGGGCCTAATCTTCTTCGGTTCTTTCTTTCTGTATCGAATAGCCCCTCGGCTGGGCTTCACTGCGTGATGACAAGACCCAGGGTCTGCGCGCGTGATACCGCTTGCGCTCGCCTTTCCACGCCCAGCTTGGCGAAAACGCTCTTTAGGTGCGATTTGACGGTCTCAGGACCAATATTAAGGCTCCGGGCGGTTTCCTTGTTGGACAATCCTCTAGCGATCAGCGTGAGAATGTCAGTTTCGCGAGGACTCAATGCGCTAAGGATCCCGGCGCCGGAGGTCGAAGCCAATCCATCTTGTTCTCCTCGCTGCAGACTTGCCGCCAGCCGGTCGACATAGGGCATCAAATCTGTTTTGACATTGCCGCTGTCCCGCGTCGCCTGAAGAAGCTCGGAAGTAACGGGCCCCTCGTCCAAAATGGTTTGATAAAGACCGGCTGCAGCACAAGCGGCGAGCACGCGGCGAAAACGGCTCACCGCCTCGGCGGCTTTTCCCACGCTGTACTGAACCGCCGACAGACGCATAGCAATGCGGATCAGGAATTGACGATGCTGCATTGCTTCGGCTTCGCGCTGTAGCTGCTGTAGGATTGAAATGGCTTCGTCGGGACGAGCTTGCTGCTCCAACAAATGAGCAAGCGCCAACTTGTGGTACCAACCAATTTCTGACCAGGCGCAAGGCTTAGGTGCCGGGTACTTCTGCGCGAGGCGCTCCAGACGATCGACGCATGCGGCGGCTTCATCCCGCCGGCCATCGTTCAAATAGAGCCGCGCTTGCTCTGCTATCGCGCCAGCCGAGAGCCGTCCCCAGTCTCGCGCGCTGCCCTGATTTTCGGCTCGCTCCAGCATGGTGCGGGCACGCTCGAAATTCCGCCGATTGGCAGCGACTCTGGCGATCACGAAATACGCGCTCCACACGCAGTCGAGCATCGTCCCGGAGCTGATCAGGGATGCGCGGTCGATCACCCATGCCTCTGCTTCATCGAGCTGACCTTGTTCGTATTTAATTCGCGCAATCAGACTGGCGGGCAAAGCTGCCGCAATCGAATTCGGCCCGGCATTATGCTCGGCGATCCGTAAGGCTTCGCGGTAATGCTGATCTGCCGCCGCAAGACGTATCTGCCGCTCCTCCAGAAGCCCGTTCAGGCAATGTCGATACACCGAGGCAAAGACATTCCTGCGATCTTCCTCGACTGAATAGGGAATCCATGGCGTCGCATGGAATTGCTTGAGATTGCCTGCCTTCATATGGCCGAAACGAACTGCGTTTGAAGCAACGTTCGCGGTCCACGGATCGGATGAGCGGTTCATACAATCCTGCGCCAGAGGCAGCGCCTGCTCGCTATCATCCTTCAGTGCGATAGCGATAGAGCGGATTGCCTGGCATTCGCACAGCAGATCGCCTTGCGCCGGCTGCACCGCAGCGATATCGTCCTCTATGTCAGTTGCGAGCTTCAGTGCTTCATCAAAACGTAGCGCGAGTGCGAGGCCCCAGGCGATCGCCAATCGGACCTCACACTGACCTCGCATGAGTTCTTCGGGAAACTGGCGTTGCCATTCGAGCAAGGTGAAGAGATCGCCTCTCTTGATCAAGGCCATTGCGCATTTGTTGATCCAGCTGATTGCACGATCAGAAGCGCCAGCAGCGATCGCGTGTTGGACCGCCTCAGTCCATAATTGTTGAGATGCATACCAAAGAGCAGCACGTCCGTGCAGCTGAGGAACTTCGATGCCGCGGTCCGCCTCCAACCTCTGTCCCAGATACTCGGCAAGCAGCGGGTGATAGCGAAACCAGACACCGTCATTGTCGAGCGGCGTGAGCAGCAGTTGGCGCTGGGCAAGCGATGCCAAGATCGCACGGCTTGAGCTTAATCCAGTGACGGCCTCGCATAGCGGAACGGAGAGTCGATCAAGAATGGCCGTTCGCAGCATGAAGTCCACTATTTCGACCGGAAGCGCATCCAACACCTCCGACAAATAGGCTGCGATGGGACGCTGCGAACCAGAGAGACTGCGTACATACTCCTTGAAGGCCAATCCGTACTGTGAGGGCATGGACGCGACAATTCGCAGGGCGGCGGGCCACCCTTCAGTCTTGCGTTGCAACAGTTGGACGTCAGGGAGTTCCAGCGCGCCAGGCCTGGTGCTGTTGAGAAAGGCTTGCGTCTCCTGCATATCGAATCGCAGGGCTGCGGTATCAATTTCGATCAACTGATTCAGGGCTCGCAGGGTCGCGAGTGGGAGAGGAGGTTCCGTACGCGTCGTAAGCACCACATGGCAGTGAGACGGCGCGTGTTTCAGAAAATACGCAACTATCTGATGGATGCGAGAAGCGCTGAGCCAATGATAGTCTTCGACGAAAAGATACACATCATCTTCGATCTCTGCCAGGTCGTTGATCACGCTGGACAGGATGGCTGTTGGGTCGATCAAGTTGTTCTCGAGGATCAGTTCGATCGCACCGGCGCCAACGTCCGGACAGCAATGGTGTAGGGCCTGAGCTACGTAAAATAGAAAGCGTGTGGCTTCGTCGTCGTCTGAATCGATGGTTAGCCACCCAACACAATTGCCTTCTTGCTTGAGCTTCTCGGCCAAAGTTGCCGCTAATGAGCTCTTGCCGAAGCCCGCTGGCGCCTTGATCACCGCAAGTCGCTTGGCCCGAAGTTCGGACAAAATAGTGATAAGCCGAGGACGTGCGACCAGCCCCCCAAAGCCTGCCGGCATTATCTTGGTCGCCAGGAATGGCAGCTGTCTTTTGCCGGGCAAGCTGCCCGTTCCAAGTGCGCGATGGCTCGAGCGCGGCTGGATCAAGGGCTCCCCCTACACAGGACGGTCCTCCCCCGTTCGGGGGGTACCGACAGTGGGGAAAGTGTACGATCTCTGTCAGCGGTATGGAAGCGCTAGGTATCGTCCATCTCGGCATCCCGCATGTGATCGCCGAGTGCTGATCTCTTTTGGGCAAGGCTCCGCGCAACAGCCGAACCAAGCAAACGTCGATCAGGGACCCGCCTGGGTTTTGAGCTTTTTATTGAGCAACCCGGGCAGCGCACGAGCTTAGAGCCATGGCTGACCGTTCTGATAGGATTCTGCATTTTGGCCGTTTTGAGCTTTCAAGCAGGGAGAGGGTGCTGCAGCGCGAGGGTGCGGTGGTGCCCCTTGGTGGCAGGGCCCTGGACCTGCTGATCTACCTTGCCGAGCGTCCGGGTGAGGTGATCGCGAAGCAGGAACTGATCAATCACGTCTGGTCGGATGTAACCGTCGAAGAGGGGAGCGTCCGGGTCCACGTGGCCGCGATCCGCAAGGCACTTGGTGACGGCCAATTCGGCAACCGATACATCGCGAACGTTAAGGGACGGGGCTATTCATTCGTCGGCGACGTCACTCCTTTCGCAGGCAGTACGAAGACCCGCAAAGTGAGGGTCCGTCACCAAGGCAGGCTCCTCCTGAGACCGGTCACGATGATTGGGCGCGAGACGGTCATCAGTGAGGTAAGCAATAAGATTCGACATGAGCGATTCGTAACACTGTTTGGTCCTGGCGGCATTGGCAAGACAACCATTGCCTTGGCTGTTGGCCACGCCGTTTCCGAGGATTTTGGGGGGGACGTCTATTTTGCTGACTTGGAAAGTCTTACCGATCCGCACCTTGTTGCGGGGGCCGTCGCGGCATCCCTGGGGCTCGCACTCAAATCAAGGAGTACCGGCTTGGAATTGCTCGACCTCGTTCGGTCGCGAAAGCTTCTCATTATTCTCGATAGCTGCGAGCATGTTGTCGAGGCGGTCGCTCTGCTTGCCGAGCAACTCTACCGGGAAACAGAACAAGTCTATCTTCTGGCCACGAGCCGCGAACTACTGAAAGTAGAGGGTGAGAATTGTTGCCGGGTGCTCCCTCTCGATTTCCCACCAGACGGGTCGGAGCAGACGGCAAATGCCGCGATTCGATATCCTGCCGTGCAGTTGTTTTTACGGCGCGTCGCGGCGCGAGCGGGAAGCATCGTTCTCACCGACGAGGAAGCTCCGTTTGTTGCGGAAATATGCCGAAAGCTCGATGGGATGCCGTTGGCAATTGAACTGGTAGCGGGCCATGTGGCCGCCTTCGGCCTCAAGCACACTGTCTCCCGCCTGGTGTCCCGGCTGGAACTGCTAAAACTAAGCCATCGGACGGAGGTTCCCAGACATCGGACGCTTAAGGCGACATTGGATTGGGGCTACGAGCTGTTGTCTGAAGTGGAGAAAATTGTCTTTCGACGCATTGCTCCTTTCGTCGGCCATTTCACTCTTGAAGGCGCGTGGTATGTCGCAGGCGAGCTCGGTGCAGACAGCGGAGAGATTTTTGATGCGATCGCCGGCCTAGTCGAGAAGTCATTGATAGTCGCCCGGATCGACGAAACGCTGGCACGGTATCGGTTGCTGAACACGACGCGGGCATATGCGCTTGAAAAACTGGAGGAGCACGCGGAAACCCACGTGGTCTTCCGCCGGCACGCAGAATACGTTACGGGCGTTTGTGCTAGGCAACGCGACCCGGGCTACGCGGCTTTGTCGGTGTCACTTGCAATAGATCGGCCATGCGCGCCAAGTCAGGTAAGGACGATGCCCGCATTTTGCGCATTACTTGGCCACGATGAACTTTTACCGTGATTTCACTTACGCCGAGATCGGCTGCGATCTGCTTATTTAACCGCCCGGTCACCACGACCGCCATGATCTCGCGCTCCCGCGGTGTCAGTGTTTCAAAACGAACTTTCAATTCTGCCAAAGTTCGTTCCTGCTCAAGGCGTGCTCGATCGCGGGCATGACCGAGCTGGATCGCTTCAAGCAATTCCTGCTCTCGGAATGGCTTGGTTAGGAATTCGATCGCGCCACCCTTCATTGCCTGCACCGTCATCGGAATGTCACCATGTCCGGTAATGAAGATGATTGGGAGCTGTCTTTTGGCCCCTACTAGTTCGCGCTGCAGCTCGAGTCCGCTCTGGCCGGGCAGTCGCACGTCAAGCACCAAGCAAGTGGGGCCGTCTGGCAGATCCGTCTCGAGAAATTCGCTCACCGAACCGAGTAGGCTGATCCGCAAGCCTGCCGATTGAAGCAGCTTGCCTAGTGAGTTTCGCACTCCCGGATCATCGTCGATGACTATCACGGTTGGCGGTTGGTCTTGGGCTTGTTGCTCTACCACATGTGCCTCGTTGACATGCGCATTAGCCTGGCCAGCCCCCCATGGAGCATAGCGAGATTACCGTGCGGGCGATAGAGGGGACGACCAGACCAACGGCTCCGACGGGCTGCAACCATCGGCAAGCTAGCCGGTTCAAGTCGGTCAGTTTCTGCATCAGTGCCACCAAGTCGAGCCGACTAAGCTGGCAGCGCACAACCTTCCATAGTACGTGCCCCCCTTATCTGAATTCCAACTTTTCGCTACATCAATAGTAAGCGCTAATGCGTGTCATCATCGTTCTCCTGCGAGGTCGATCACTCCCGGCGGCCTCACTTTCTCGTCCAGCGCGGTCCAAGCTGGGAGAAACTCTAGTGTGCTAACGTTGGCTAGGGTGATCTGAAGGGCGATACCTGTGATGCTCTTGCTCCATAGAACACAGGGGTTTCCGGATCTCCGAAATCAATCGTTGAGTTCCTATACATTCGTATAATCGAAGCACGTACCGGTTGCGCGTACGCTACATAAGAAATTGTCCCGCGGACGACATCCGTTGTTCCGTAAAAGCTGCTCGCGGTTACCGGTCTTGCCAAGTGCCAAATAGCGGACCAATAGTTGCCATAGTCGATGACGACCAAGCGGTTGGAAACGCGATCGAAGTTTTAATGCGTTCGCTCGGGTTGGTCGCCCAGGCATTTTTGTCGGGGGAGGAGTTCTTGCGCTCGCCCGAACTGAGCCGCACCGTCTGCTTGGTTGTTGACTTCGACATGCCCGAGATGAGTGGTCTTGATTTGCACAACGATTTGGCTCGATTGGGTAAAGAGATTCCCACCATACTGATAACTGCCTATCCGAGCGATGATGTTCGTGCCCGCGCACTTCAGGCTGGGGTCATCTGCTATCTGCCCAAGCCGTTTGATGAGAGCGCCCTCCTGAATTGTATTCAGGCCGCTTTAGATCGCGCAAAGGAAGATTGAGGCGCACCTGAGCTTGCCTACGGTGCTTAATGGCTGCTAGACACGCGACACGTAAACCATCACGGCCGCATCGGCGATCGCAGCTATTCACATCGGTCTCTCAGAGAGCGCGAACAAACAGACCAACGCGTTATCTGCCAGTGATTTTTGTGCAACCAGGTTCGGCGACTGGACGTGCGGTGCTGGACGGTCGTACGGACGCACGTTGCTCATCCCGTCATTGTTATCGCAGCGCCGCCGGGTCGGCTGACGCCTCCTCGCTGAGGCTATACCAGAGTTTAGTTCGCCCTTTCCAAAGGCGTCGGAAGCCTAAGAGTTTCGTTGTGCTCAACGTTACGCGCGTACAATTGTGGCGTTTGTCAACCGAGAGTAGGCATGCAGGGGAAAATCCATCATTTGGCTGACATATGTCTGGCGTCACAGTTCATAGGAAGCTGAGGTTCGGCCCTTTCGAACTTTCGATTGGCGAGAGGATACTCCGGCGCGACGGTCAGGCGCTTCCCCTCGGGGGGCGGGCCTTGGATCTTTTGATCTATCTTGTTGAACACCCGGGCGATGTCATCGCGAAGCAGGACCTCATCGATCACGTCTGGTCGGACGTAACGGTCGAGGAGGGAAGCCTCCGAGTTCACGTGGCCGCAATCCGCAAGGCACTTGGTGACGGTCAATTTGGCAACCGATACATCGCCAACATCAAGGGACGAGGATACTCGTTCGTCGGTACCGTTGTCTCCCTTGTTGGTAGCCCGGAAAGCAGGAACGCAAGGTTCCGGCGCCAAGGCTGGTTCCCCGTGCGAGCGATCATGATGGTTGGGCGCGAAACGGTCGTCAACGAGGTAATCGACAAGCTTCGGGATGAGCGGTTCGTAACGGTGCTCGGTCCCGGTGGCATTGGCAAGACGACCATTGCATTAGCTGTTGGCCGCGCCGTCGCCGAGGAGTTCGGCGCGAAAGTCCATTTTGTAGACTTAGAAAGCGTTACCAATCCGCTGCATGCTGCAGACGCCGTCGCGGCATCCCTGGGATTCGCACTAAAATCGAAAGATCCCGGCTCGGAGCTGGTCGACCTCGTTCGGTCGCGAAAGCTTCTTATCATTCTCGATAGCTGCGAGCATGTGATCGAGGCAGTCGCCTCGCTTGCCGAGCAACTCTACCGGCAAACGGAAGAGATCCATGTTCTGACCACGAGTTGAGAATTGCTGAAAGTAGAGGGTGAGCATTGCTATCGGCTTCTTCCGCTTGATTACCCACCAGACGGCACGGAGCAGACGGCAAATGCCGTGCTTCGATATCCGGCGGTGCAGTTGTTTGTACGCCGCGTGGTGGCGAGAGCGGAGAGCTTCGCTCTCACCGACGGGGAGGCGCCGTTTGTCGCGGAGATGTGCCGTATGCTGGACGGCATACCGTTGGCAATCGAGATGGCGGCGGGTCAGGCGGCAGCACTCGGTATCAGGAACACTGTTGCTCGCCTGGCGTCTCGGCTGGAACTGCTGAGACTAAGCCGTCGGACTGCGGTTCTCAGACATCGGACTCTTAAGGCGACATTGGATTGGAGCTACAATCTTCTGTCTGCCGGAGAGAGGATTGTTCTCCGACGACTGGCTCCTTTCGTCGGCCATTTCACCCTCGATGGCGCGCGGTATGTGGCCGGCGAACTCGATGCAAGCAGCGGAGAGATTTTTGACGCGATCGCGGGTTTGGTCGAGAAGTCATTGATAGCCACTCGGATCGACGAAACGCAGGCACAATATCGGTTACTGAACACGACGCGAGCACATGCGCTCGAAAAATTGGCGGAGCATGCCGAAGTCGACGTAGTCCTTCGCCGGCATGCGGAATACATCGCTGGCTACCTCGAAGAATCGCAAAAAGCTGCGCTGTTGGTTCTGGCAAAGGCCGAAAGAGCCCGAGTCAATTCCGGTCCATCTGGAAATATTCGCCCAGCATCGGCGTGGAATGTTGGGTCGGCGCGGCAATAACCTGATCGCGATGAGACCTCGGCCATTTCAACGCATTCCAGCCAACTGGGTAACACTCGCGCAGCGCGGGAGCGATGGGCCCTGCGATGCTTAGCCCGCTGCAATCAGGCACTGAGGCCGTCGGCTAAATCGTGACCTTCGGGTGCTGTGAGCTTTCTGCGCAGTCGCGTTCAAGTCCTCGCATTCGGATACAAGCCTCAGGCCCGAGGTTGAGTGCATGTTGTGGAAAGAATGGTCAAAGTAGAGTTCGAATGCGGAGATAAGCTGGTCACGAATAGAGCCAGCGATGAGGTGGCGTTTTCTTCGGCGAGCGCGGCAGTTGGACGAATGTCTGGGAAGTGGAAGGAGAATATCTTCTAGTCGAGGTGTCGTCTTCCAAGTGAAAGCGCGATGCGGCAGTGTGGCACTGCATTACGATTGCCGCTCAACATGAGTGTGACCAAGCATCGCTGCCATGGGCTGACCGCGATTGCCCAATTCGCGGGAGCTATCGGCTGTGCCCATAGCCAGATATTTCATGGTTGTCGGAAGCGCGCTTACGGCTCTTTTGATAATAGCCGGTTGGTCCTTACCGGAGTCTCCGCCAAGCTTTCCTAATCGACCGGATATCGTCAGCAGGGCGACTATCCGGATCAAGTCCGACCGCAAATGGCCAGAGAAAGTCATTCTTGATACCGTTCAACCGATATTCTCGCTACTGACCGCCGAGGTGGCGACGGCGGAGCAGTTGGCGGAGTCTCCGCCTGACAAAATGACGGATCAAACGAGCGCTCACGCCCTGGCCAAGCCGAGTCCTGAGGCAAGGCCGGTTGATGCTCATCGCAAGCCCGTGCGAGCCCAAAGCAAGACCGCAAGAGCATTTCGATCGACTCGCCTGGCCAGGGATCGTCATCGCAAGGAGCTACCAACATTGGGCGCGAGCGGGGAGTGCTGTCAGCTCCGGTGGGCGGCTAGGCTAAAGATGTCAAAAGCCGCGTTGCGCAGGCGTGTCGCGCATCGGGACTCATTGATAGGCGGGCATTTTCTGGAAGCAAATTGACGGTCCGGGTAGCCTCGGTCGTCCTCTTCGTTGCTCGGCTAGTAGTTGAGCGTGAAAATATCATGGGAGTCTTTATGTACGAGTTTATGTCCCATCAGGTTCTCGGGGTCGGCGGTCTGATCAACTTATCGAACATTGTTTTTCTCGTGGCTTACTCAGTGCGAGACGTCCTCAAGCTGCGCATTTTGGCCATCGTAGGTGAGGCGCTGACCCTGCCATACTACTATTTCCAGAACGAAAAACTGTGGCCGCCACTTTTTTGGGGCGTAGCGTTCATGATAGTCAACTCAGTCCGCGTCGTGGCGACGGCTTTGGAGCGGCGGCCGGTGATTCTCAGCGACAAGGAAGAAAAGCTCTACCGCGCCGCATTTAGTTCGATCGACGAGCGTGAATTCTTGAAGCTCGTCAGCCTTGCCCGATGGATCGACTGCTCGCCCGGGGAGGTTATTGTCAAAAAGGGTCAACACATATCGGAGGCCATCGTCGTCATAGCTGGCGACGTCGAAGCCATGCTAAGCGGCAACTCTAGAATGGCGCTGCGACCCGGTCAGCTCATCGGGGACGTGAGCGCGTACAGCGGTTTGGCCTGTCCAGCAGACGTCGTCGCTCGTGGTCCCACCACTCTCGCAAAGTGGGACCTGCAGCACGTGAGAGAGTTTACTGATAACAGACCAGAACTCCGAGCAAACCTTCTCCGGATTGTGAGCATGGATCTTGCCGCCAAATTGCGCGACATCGCCGCCACCGGTTCCGATCTAGCTGCTGAAAAGCTTGTTCTTAAGTAATCGTTAGCGGGGAGGAGTTTCTTCGCGATGAATTTGAGAGGGCCAATCACCGATATCATCAAGCACGAACATCATGTCGGAAAATTGCCGACTGCGGAAGTCGCCAGAGTGGGGCTTTGAGCCCGGCCCGGCACGGTCGCATCGACAAGGGCGAGCCTTCGTGACCAAGATGAAACCATCTGCTATCATATGCCCGCGAATCCTCAACTAGCTCCTGCCAGCACGAAGGCCGAGGGCTAGAGCGCCACCATCATTATTGGGCGCTGTCTGCGCAGTCGGATTCAAGTCCTCGCATTTCGATACAAGCCAGAGGTGCGCAGTTGGGTGCATGTTGTGGCAGGAATGGGGAGGTCTGAATGCATTGCAAGGTAGCTGCAGATAGTATTGTCGAAACCCTGCAGAATGGAGGCGTCAAAGCAGTGTTTCAGCGTGGTGAGCAACACACATCACCGAAATAGCATTTCCCGCCCGCAAGTGCACCCTACAAGCGATCGAAAGCATCCGGGTCAGGGAGCTGATGAAATTACCTGGTACGTCAAGATAGAACCGGGAACCGTCATCTGCGGAAAAGCGGAGGTAACTCGTGAACAGCACCGCCGACGCCGCTGAGGCCGTCCCGCACTTCGCTCAGCGTCGGTCCCTCCATATCGTCGTTGCCTCCACTAGCGGTCACACGAAGTACGTGGTGGATGTGCTGATCGATTCTTTGAGGAGCGATGCCCCCGGCCTGGAGATCAAGGAAACGATAGCCGAGAAAGCGCAGCCACAGGATTTGCTAAGTGGAGACGTTCTCCTGCTCGCCTCCTCGACCTGGAATACGGGGAGCATCGAGGGGCAATTGAATCCGCATATGTGGGCGCTGCTCCACGACAAGGCGAAGAGCCTGGACTTGGCCGGCAAATCGTGCGCGTGCATCGGGCTCGGCGACCATCGATACTTCTACACGGCGCGAGCGGCGGATCATTTGCAGCGCTATGTTAAGGCCCATAATGGCCGGCTGATTGTTCCAACGCTTAAAATCATAGACGAACCCTACGGCCAGGAGGGGGCGGTCAGAGTATGGGGCAAACAGTTGGTCGATGCTTCGAAGCCAGTGGATTGTTGTTAGGCGATGCCCCGCATATCTCTCAAAATAGTTGGCGCGTCCGGACAGGGGATCAACTCCATTGGCGCGATTGTAGCCAAAGGGATCAAGAGATCCGGATATTGCGTGTTCGGCTACCGCGAATATCCCTCGCTCATCAAGGGCGGGCACGCGAGCTATCAACTGGACATCTCAAATCAAGATATCCGGAGTACCGAAACAAAGGTGAACGTGCTTGTCGCGCTCAACCATCACGGACTCGAGCTGAATATGGAGGAACTGAAACAGGGAGGGATCGTGCTGCACGTGACGCCCGGGTGGCAGTTTCCGGAGCATCATCAGAAACTGATCGCGGAGCGCAGCCTTCGCGTCATCTATTTTCCGGTTGACGACATTCTTGATCGCCTAGGCGCGAAGGCAATTATGTCGAACGTGCTGCTGACCGCCTTTGTCTGGTCTCTGCTTGACCAAGACATTGATGCCCTCAAGTCTCTCGTCGGAGAGACGTTTGCGAAGAAGAAAGCGCTACTGGAACTCAACATGCGATGCATCGATGAGGGATATTCCTTTGTCGATCCAGATCAAGGAACGATTTCCGTGGCGTTGCCACAGCCCGACCGGGACTTCGCCAACCACCTTCTGATTACAGGCAGTCAAGCGATGGGACTCGGCGCAATCCACGCGGGGGTACGTCTCTATGCAGGCTATCCTATGACGCCCTCCAGCCCGCTGCTTTCATTCATCGCCGGGCTCGAAAACAAGACTCACATGGTGGTTAAGCAGGCGGAAGACGAAATCACCGCCGCGCAGATCGTCAGCGGAGCTATGTACATGGGAACCCGGGCGCTCACCGCCACCTCCGGTGTCGGATTTGATCTTATGAGCGAGACATTGTCTCTGAATGCCATGATCGAGAACCCGACGGTGTTTGTGCTGGCGCAACGTCCCGGTCCGGCGACCGGCCTGCCGACCTGGACGGCTCAAGGTGGTCTGTTACAGGCCGTGAACTGTTCTGCCGGGGAATTCACGCGCTGCGTAATCTCGGTCAGCAACAGTCAGGACGCCTTCGATTTGATGCCGGTCGCATTCAATATGGCAGAGAAGTATCAAATCAGTGTCATTGTTCTTACCGATAAGCAGATCGCCGAGGCGCTCTACACACAGCATCCGTACGACCTGGAAAAAGCCGATATCGATCGCGGTAGGCTCATCGTCGATCCCGACAGACTGAATGCGTTGAAACCTTCCGATCGATATGATCCCAATGCCGAGGGCGGCATTTCATCGCGATGGCTTCCCGGCAGCGACGCCGCAACCTACTGCGCGCAAGCCGATGAACACAATTCCATGGGCGCCGTGGAGGAGTCCAACGTCAATACCAAGTTGCAAATGGAAAAGCGGCTGCGGAAGTTCCATGGATTAAAGGCTGGTCTTCCCGAGCCTCATTTGAGCGTCACCGGTCACGGTGAGAACACTACCCACTGGATGGATGAAGGCAACGAGATCGAGTTGCTCGCGATCGGCTGGGGAAGCAGCGGTGATGTATTTCAGGATGTTATGTGCAGCGACGAACTGCGAGAGCGGAAGATCGTCTACTTGCACTACACATATCTCTGGCCGCTTCGTACCAGAGAGCTCCAGAAATTGGCAAAGAGATCGAAACGCATTGTCCTGGTGGAGCAGAACTATCAGGGGCAGTTGGGCATGCTCATCAGAATGGAGTGCGGATTGGAAATTCCGGATAAAATTCTGAAATACGACGGTCGACCATTCTTCTACGATGAACTCCTCTTGTCGGTGATGGAGAAATGTGCCGGCACCTCGGCAAGCCGGGAGAATTATCACGGCATTGAACTCGCAGGTAGCTCATCATGAGTACCGCTCTTGAGACCCACCCGCTCTCTCTCACAGAGTACTACTCGGAAACCAAATGCAACTGGTGCGACGGCTGCGGCAATTACGGTATCTGGACAGCCGTAAAGTATGCACTGGCGGAACTGAACTTGCACCCGTGGCAAGTATGCCTTTGCTACGACGTAGGCTGTAACGGTAACGGTTCGGACAAGATCCAGGGTTACCGCTTCCACGGGCTCCACGGTCGCGTCATCCCGTTCGCGGCGGGCGCGCAGCTTGCAAATATGAATGTTCCGGTGATCGCTTTTGGCGGGGATGGCGCGACCTTCTCCGAGGGAATAGGACACCTAGTACATGGACTGAGGAGCAATTATCCCATCACGTTCATTCTGCACAACAATGCGAATTACGGACTAACAACTGGTCAGGCGAGTTCGCTCACGTGGCAGGACCAGCCGATGAACACGAGCCCGAACGGCATCCCTGAGCAGACTTTGGCGAGCATGGATCTCATCTTCTCGCTGAAGCCTACCTTCGTTGCGCGCGGCTTTAGCGGCGACATCAAATTGATGACCCGTATACTCAAAGCGGCCATCCAGCACCGCGGCTTTGCCTTTGTCGACATGCTGCAGGCGTGTCCGACATACAATCACTTCGCGACGCACGAATATCTGTTGGATAAGCATTTCGATGCAAATGCCGAAGGTCACGACTCAAGCAATCTGCAGCAGGCGAAGGCGCTCGCTACGCAGGTTCAGGAACGCATCGCCTGCGGCATTCTCTATCAGCGCGAGGACATACCCCACTTCTACAACCGGCTAATTGCACGGCAAGGCGTGGAGACCACCTGCGTGGAGGAGGTCAGGAGGTATGACGTGAGCGAGTATTGGAAGGAACTGGTGTAAGCAAAAATCAGTGTTAGAAACGTGGATCTGTGCTGATGCCCGATATTAGCCGCCACGTGGTCATAAGCATTGTTATGTATAACTAATGTTATGTATAACTAATTACCACCGAAGGCACTAGGCATCGCGGCACGCCCGAAGGGTGCCGTTAGCGGGAGTCGTTACTTGTCGTCTCATGAAGATGCGGGTTGGCCTGTCATTCAGGTAGCCCTGCTTTCCGCAATCCCTCCTCGTACAGCGCCAAGTCTTCGGCACGTCGATAAGGGCCAAGCACGTGTATGAGATTCGAAACGCGCAGCGTGGGATTTAGCCGCCGCAGCCGGGCCACCATCTCATGTGCGTCCTCAAGCCGTCCAGCCATTCCATTGGTTGCGGCGCTGATACGTATTCCAGCTTGAAAATCCGGATTGTTCTGCAATGCCAACGCCGCCCACGATGCCGCTTCGTCATAACGGCCTGAGAAGAAATGTGCATGCGCGATCCCGCTTTGAATGTCTACCAGCCACCGACCAAGCGGACTTAGGCGCATGGCTCGTGCAAAATGCTCGATGGCCATTTTTGGATCTCCGAGCCAGATTTTCATCCAGCCGCTGCAACGCCACGCCTCGGCCAAATTGGAATTGAGCATAAGGGCGCGATCGAGCAGGCCTGTTCCGACGCCGAGGTCACGAGCAACAAACGCCAAGGTCCATCCGCTACCGCAGAGCACGCTCGCATCATCTTTGCCGAGTTCAAGCGCCCGCTGGGCTAACCTCGATGCTTCAGCAATCTCGTTCTCCGTGCCTGAAGACCAGCTGTTGGTTTTGGCGTGGGCATAGCAGTGACTCGCATGACTGTAGGCGAGCGAAAAATCTGGATCGAGTTCGATCGCGCTGTTGAACAGGCGCAGCGCTTCGGCTGTGGCCTGCTGATTGCCGTACTGATAAAACTTAGCCAGCCCCCGCAAGTAGATGGTATGGGCATCGAGGCTCTCCGTCGGCTTGTACTTGGCACGTTCTATTTCGGCTGTTTCGACCGCCGGGGCGAGCGCCCCAACCACCCTCTCGGTCACTTGATCCTGCAAATCGAAGATGTCGCCGAGCCCGCCGTCGAACCGATCGGCCCAAAAGTACGCACCCGTGGCGGCATCGATGAGTTGTCCTGCGATACGGACCCGGTTTGCGGCCTTGCGAACGCTGCCTTCCAGCACGTAGCGCACCCCAAGCTCACGTCCGACCTGCGTCACTTGGACCGCGCGCCCCTTATAGGTAAAGCTCGAGTTGCGGGCGATGACGAATAATGCCTTGAAACGGGACAACGCAGTGATGATTTCTTCCACCATGCCATCGGCGAAGAATTCCTGCTCGGGATCGCTGCTCAGGTTCTGAAACGGCAGTACAGCAATGGAAGGCTTGTCTGGGAGTGAAAGGGCCACACCCAAACTATTGATCGGCGCGCTATGCGTTCCCGCTGATACCGCATACTCACGGACCGGATTGGGGATGTTCTCGAGCTGCTGCTCGCCGCTATCCTCGAAGCCAACGTTCCACTTGCCTTCTTCGCTATACACCATCTCGGAAATCAGCATGCCGCCCGGATTGGCGATCCGCTCCAGCTGGACGGTATCGTCGCGCCCTTGCGCGTGTGCCAAACGTCGGGGAAGGTGATAGATGGGTGTGTCGAGCGGCGATTTGACGTCCGGCGCGGAGCGTTCGTACGAAACAGGGGCGCTAAAACAATAGCCGCGGCCCTTCACGTTGGTGATGTAATGCTCGCTGGATTGTTCTCCATCGAGCGCTTTACGCAGAGAAACGATGTGCACGCGTAGACTGATCGCTTCCACAAAGACGTCCGGCCAAACCTTCGCGAGGAGTTCTTTTTGAGTGACCACCTCTCCGGCCCGTTCGACCAACGCCAATAGAATGTCGAAAGCCCTGGCGCCCAGTCTGACCGGGTCTTCCCCTTTTTTAAGAAGGCGTTGCGTTGGGTACAGCCGGAATGGTCCAAAGGATACAACGTCCATAGATGATAGCGTCTCTCATGCAACGATCAATTCGAAAGCCTAATCTTGGCGGACCGCTGCGGCGATGTGTGTGTTACCGCTGGTTCTAGCCGCTCGGCCTCAGAAACGAAACACCCGCTTTGGCACGATCGGATGAATTGCGGATTTGCGCTGCACAGAAAAGCGCCTTGTTATGCTGTTTAACAATCCGTTGTTATGTTGTTTAACAACCCCTCGAAACAAATTCGCAACATTCACGGTCGATTCGAGGGCAACGACCTGCCTCATTTTGTGGATGAATTGCGGATTTGCGCTGCGCAGAAACGTTCCCTGTTATGCTGTTTAACAACGTCTTGTTATGCTGTTTCCGTGCGCTCGCGTTACGGCCTGCACACTCGCGTTGTCACTAAGTTGTGACACGCTCGGGCTGACTTGGGGGACGATGGCTGCTTGGTTCTCCGCGAGAGCTCAGCAAGCAAGCGGAATCCCTCGTCGATATAAGGTCACTCATTGCCACGCCCGTCATCGGTGAGCGCTGAGCGCATGGCGTAGACGGCAATCGCCGCTATGAGAGCCGTAACAAAGAGACCGAAAAAGCCAATTCCGATCGCAAGTGCGCGCGTCAACGCCTGCCTTGGAACGAGATCACCGTAACCAATCGTGAGGCCGGTAGTGAAAGTGAAGTAGACCGCATCTCCGAGAGGCCAGCGCTCAACAAAACCAGTCAGCAAGCCGAGGGCAAGCTGAACCACTAGAAGCGCCGACAGCACCGGCCACGTCACGTGAATGGCATGGCCGAGCGCCAGGAAAAAACGCCGCCGCAACGATTTCGGTGCCGGCCGGTTCATGTTGTGATGACCTCCGTAAACCGAGCGGTTTTGCGAAATTGAGCCCTCACTAGCAGCGTTCGTGGCCTGCCGAACGAGGTCACCCTGATCGACATTGACGCTCTTTCACCTTCCGTGATCGGCAAACAAATCTGGATTTTGTTATCGCACCCGCCGAACTTCGCTCGCGGGTGCTCTGTAGACCACCACTACATTGCGGAACTTTTGAACCGGAAACCGCCTGATGAGACATCATCCGATGGCGGCCCCTTGACCCAAAAATTACCGGCTTTGGCCTTGTCATATCCGTACTGATAAAGAGAACGCATGTAGTTCGTTTCAAAGCCGGAGGAGCCTGACGACGGAAAGCTTTTGTCGATATAGGTCAGATTGAATCCGAAATTGTTGCGGCGAGCGAAGTCAAACGTCTCATAGAGAATAGAGCGGGTTTGCGTCTTCGTGACGGAAGCCGAAGCCCGTGCCGCGATGTCGATCGTTCTGTCCGGAACCAGTTGGAAATCTCGCTCGACCTTGTTGTTGATCAGGATGTAAATGTTTATACGTGCACCTCGGACGAACGCCCGGTTTCGTAAAATAAATGCTTCCGGCAACGTCAGCACCGGTGCCGTCACTCCACCGTCCACGTGCATTTCCTGGAAGTGTTTTCCGTTCGCTTCCGCGTCAATCAATATCGGCGGGAAAACCACTGGGATACTTGCCGAGGCAGCCGTGACATCACGGAACAAGCTTAGCGCCTGGGGTGTCCCGATTTCAGCAATGCGACCCATGTCCCATACCGCTGTGCGTTGGGTATCGAGATCGGTCGTCACGATGAGAAGATCCCTGCCCTTGGCGTGTTCCTCGGCAATTGCCGCGAGCATATTCTGGTCGACATAGCGGGCCACCAACTCGCGAAGCCGGGTGTTTCCAAACAGGCCAGATCCGAAAAACGCGTTCAAGATGCTCGGCGTATCCAGAAGGCTTTCAGCAATACCGCTGGTGTATACGTCCCGCAATGTAGCGTCATAGGCGGGGCCAAGAAATGCAAATGGCGCAATCAACCCGCCCGTGCTCACACCCGAAACGACTGTAAACTTTGGGCGTGTACCTGCCTTAGTCCAACCGTTCAGTACGCCCGCCCCATAAGCACCGTCGGCCCCGCCTCCCGACAGGGCAAGGTAGCTGACAGGTCCGGCACGTAGACTGACAGGTGGTTCCTTGAGGAACGTTGCGGCCGGCTCATCGGTGTATCTGCGCAGTTCATTGACGTTCAATACCCGTGCGGACGCAGCGTCGGATGCCGTATAGGGTGTTCTGGGAAGAGAACTACAGCCAGCAAGAGAAAGGAATCCCGTCGAAATGGCGAATGACAGGACGAGCAACTGACGAAAGGAACGCATGATTCAGACTCTTCCCAATACGCATATTTGCTAGGCAAGGTTTTCGGCGGATTCTAAAACCGCATTATCGGTGTTGTTCACGAGGTACCTCCGCGTTCTACCAGCGACTGGCTTTACCGAGCTCCTCGTTCAACGGTTCTCGGCTGGGCTACCTTAACGCGGCCAAGCAAATTCATCGGTTCGTTCGAGCGAACTCACCGATACAGGTCATCGTGTCAGATACACACGTGCCGGAGCCCGTGCTTGTAGCGAAACGTCACCGTTTGTAGCTCCATGCCCTCGGGAACCGAATCCGTTACCTTCGGCCTGACTTGGATCTGTGCCGATCGGCCTGTAGAAGACGATACGATCGCGCATGGCTTCACTGGCCCGGCATGGATCCTTCTTGTCGGCGCGACCGCTGAGCCGTACCCAGAACGGACAATTGAAGCGGCGAAGGGTAATCGCGTCATTCTGACTGTGTCCGGTCATTTCCGGTCTACCCCGATGAGCAGACAATTTCCGCACGGCTCGGCACTTCGCATTTGTGCCAGGAGCGACATCGATTCGATCACGATCGGTTCGCTCAGGTGGCAGGGATCGTAAACTGAAAGAGAGCACCCTGCGGTTCGCACGGAATCGCCCGCAGCCGTCCGCCGTGGGCTTCGATGATCGAGTGGCAGATAGATAGGCCCATGCCCATGCCCTCGGGCTTGGTCGTGTAGAATGGCTCGAACAGACGGGAAAGGCTCTCCGGGCTCAACCCCGCGCCGGTGTCCCGCACCCCGACGCACACGCCACCTTCGGATGGGACAGCGTCGATGCTGATCTGTAGTTCGCGTGTGCCTTCCCCAATGCCGCTCATGGCCTGAATGGCGTTGACGATTAAGTTCAGCATTACTTGTTGCAGTTGGACCCGATCGCCCTGGACACGCGGCAAGCTCTTCGCAAATTGCGTCCGCACCGACACGCCATTGTTTGCAGCCTCCGCACGGGTGAGGGCAATAACTTCAAGCATGGCATCGTCAATCGCTATGGCGTCCTTTCGGGGGGGCACCTTTTTAATGAGCGCACGAACTCGCTCGACGACCTCGCCTGCGCGATTCCCCTCCCTGACAATGAGAGACAGAGCGTCATCCACCTCATGAAAGTTTGGCGGCTCCCCGTTTAGGAAACGCCGAGCGGCTAACGCGTATGTGATTGCCGCTGTGATCGGCTGGTTCACTTCATGGGTGATCGTGGCCGTCAACTGGCCCATCATCGCGACGCGGTTGGCGTGCGCGAGCTCCAGTTGCGCCTTGCGAAATGCCTCTTCAGCGCGCTTACGCTCGATGAATTGACCGATCTGGCTGCCGACGGTAGCCAGCATGCTAAGCAGCTCCTGATCGGGCTGCCTGATCTCGCGACTGAAAAACTCGATCACGCCCAGGACGTCGCCCCCGAGCAGGATAGGAAAGCCGAAGGCCGCGTGTAGTCCTTCGCGTTCGGCGATGGGTCCGCGCGGAAAGTTCTCATCAGGAACGACGTCAGGAACGTATTCGGGCTCAAGGCTGGACCACACCCGGCCCGGTAGTCCCAAGCCCGGAGCAAAAGTGAACTCCCGGCTGACTCTTTCAAATTCCGGGACTTCTATCGACGCTTTATGCCAAAGCTCAACACAGCGCAGCGCCTCGGCGTCCCGGTCCACGCGCCAGAGCGCGCCCACGTCCCATCCCAGACACTCACCCATAGCCCACAGTATTCTTGGAGTGGCTTCTTCGATCGTGGCCGCCTCTGTCAAAATCTGCGCGACCGTGTGCTGCACGCGGAGGCGTTCCTCTAGGCGCTTGCGATCCTCGATGTCGTAGGCGGTCCCGTACCACTTAATGATCTTGCCGTTCTCGTCGCGCAGATTGACACGATCGATGGCGAACCAGCGATACTGCCCGTCGGCCCTCCGGATGCGCTCCTCCGTATGCCACGGCTCGCCAGTGGCAAGGGCGTCACGCCACATTCTATCGATGGTCGCAATGTGGTCGGGATGCGCCACGACGGACCATTCCGTGCCGAGCGCAGCCTCGTCGGAAAGGCCCGTGTATCGTTTCCAGGCGGCGTTGACGAAGTCGCGCCTGGCGTCTGCCGAATAGCTCGCCATGGGGATTGGGATGGTATCGATCATCTGCCGCAGCTCGCGCCGTGCCTCGGTGAGTTGAGCCTCTCTCTCACGCAGCGCGTCCTCGGCGCGCTTGCGTTCCGTCAGATCGAGCACGAATGCGACGCCCTGGTCTCGTTCTTCGCCGAACGCAGCTAAACCGATCAACACGGATACGCGGCCCCCATCTTTCCGAAAGTACTCCTTTTCGAATGGTTGGACTGCCCCGGTCATTTTCAGTTCTGCATCGGTTCGCGCGTCGCGCTCGCGCCATTCCGGCGGCGTCAGATCCGTTCGGTTCAGGCGGCCCGAAAGAAGATCCTTTCGATCGTATCCCCCCATGCTGAGAAACGCGTCGTTTGCCTCAAGAATGCGACCTTCGAGATCCCAGATGATGATGCCGATGATGTTCGCGTCGACTAGGTGCCGGATCTTGGCTTCGTGCTGTTCGAGCTGGCTGTGCAATGTTACGAATGACTTCAAGTCAGCCTGCAACATGTCACGAAAGTGCAGCAGTAGCTTGAGATAGGCCCCGCTGTACTCATTCCTTTTGGTATCGCGAACGCAAATCGTCCCGAATAACCGGCCATCGGGCCAAGCGATCGGGACGCCCAGGTAAGAGATCATCCCCAACCTGACATGCGGGTTCGCTTTCCATGCTTCGTTCTCGAGAGCGTCAGGGACGAGCAGCGGCTGACCTGTCCTCATGACGGTCTCACAATATGGTCCCGTATCGAGAGCGCCCGGTTCACAAGGATTTCCTTCGGATGTGCTGGAGACGAAAACTTTGATGTGGGGAGGCTCGACCCGCATTATGGAGGCAGAGGGCACGTGCATGATCTCGGCAAGGAGATTCACAAACTCTTGCCATTTTCGGACAATTTCAGGGGGCACGTCGATCGAATGTGCCGCGCTCGAACTGTGATCTTGCGGCTCAGAAGTGGTCCCTCGATGAATACTCCCGGTCATGTGGAGCGTTCCTCGGCTTAGACGGTGAGGGCAGTATAATAGCTCCAGCCGCAGTTCGCGATAGCTCTCTTGGCCGTCCAACCGAAGATCGGCCGAACATCCAACGTCGGCTGTGGGTCAATAGCGCTAATTCGATCCTGCGCCGTCCACTTCCGGTTCACCCTAAGAACACGCGCCTCCAGAGGCGTCTCAAATGCCTGGTTGCAGCTCATTCTGCTGCGGCTAACCCTTTGTGGCGCCGGTCTGTGTGAGCAGCGTGAGCATGTCAAAGTAGTGCGAGATCCTCTTGACCTTGCCGCCTTCGACCTGGACGATTTCGCATGCTGGAAACTCAATCAATCCTCTCAATGCCGGTATGTTACCCGTTGATGTCTGCAGCGGTCCGGCGTGAATGCCCTTCCACACAATCTCAAAGACAGCGGTGTCCCCACTCGCGAATTCGCGCACGAATGTGGCCTTGGAGTCGGGGATGGTCTTACCCCAATCCTGCCAAGCGTGGATGATCTTGCCAACGCCTTGGATTTGACGGTGGGTTGCCTTTTCGTCGTACACGGCGTCGGCAGCCAACATGTCCTTCACCTTGATCCAGTTCTTCTCGTTGTAAGAAATGATCAAGGCCTTCGCGATTTCGATGACGTTCGCCATGACAATCCTCCTTTCTGCCATTGCGCGCAGCACAGGACTGCGACTGAGTTCCAGCTGTTGTGAAGACACCTCCCACTCGTAGTTATCGACGTAAGTACCGTGGTGGACCGAGTTCGAGGGCGCTCTTCCACGGGTGGAAGCAAGCATCACACGAGGCGATAAGCGACAGTTCTTCGATGGACAACCGATCCGTCCGCGCTCGCCAAGATAGCCCGACAATCTGGTCGCGGCCGTGAGGTAGATAACACTTGGTGAAAACAGGTGCACATCGGTGCCGGCAACAATTGCATCCATGTGAGCATGTCCGTTTCGAGTCAATCGCGTCGTTTTCACCGGGCGCCGTCCACTTCCGGTCTACCCCAACTTCGGACGTGTTGCTGCGCCGAACCAGGGACGCGATGTGCCAAAGAGCGGCATCGATTCGATCACGATCCGTCCGTTCAGGTGGCTGGGATCGTAAACTGAAAGAGCGCACCCCGCGGCTCGCACCCGGTCGCCCACAGCCGCCCGCCATGGGCTTCGATAATCGAGCGGCAGATAGATAGGCCCATGCCCATGCCCTCGGGCTTGGTCGTGTAGAATGGTTCAAAAAGACGCGGCAGGCTCTCCGGGCGAAGCCCATGGCCGACCGCGACGGAGATTGTGGTTCGACTTATATTCGCATGGTGCTGATCTGGCCAGTGAGTTTGGACGGTTTTCCTTGAGGCAAGCCGGGCGGCCTCGCCAGCGCCAGTTCCGATATAGAGGACGCGCATCCCCGCGTCGAGGCCGCGGCTTTGCCGCAAGCGGGCGGTGATCGGACGCGCAAGGACGGCTTGCAACTGCAGGCGTTGGAGTTAACTCGGGCTATGTCCGACCACGCATTTGACCTTCGAGATCGTCATAGGGTCCTCTTCTATCTGATATTCCATCACAGCATCGATCAGGATGTCATAGCGACGTGTTAGCAAATCATCACTTGAGATCCAGTCATGCGAGTCAGTATCGCTCGCGGCTGCGGAAGATTACGCCGAAACAAGAATGCACCCGAATGTGAATGTGGCCGCGGAAATTACCTGAAGTCTTAGGCCGGCAAGAGGAAACGAGGGATTGATGGTTATTGCAGTGCAAGCAGATTTTCGGTTTGCTATGGTAAAGTAATAGGTGGCAGGCGGCTTGACGTGGGCTAATGCAAAAGCCGACTCCAAAGCAAGGCGTCAGTTTGAATAACTCGCATACCTAGCTGAACGTTCAACGATCGTTTTGAGCGCCCACGAGTTTGCATGGCAAATTGATCGACAGTTATGGCCTCACGCCCGAGCATCCGCATCGCCCGAAAAGCTCGCTCGAAAGCTGAGTCGGATTTTGCCACATGGCTTATGATGGCTAAGCTCGGTAGTTTCGATAACTTGCCTCCAAACGCGCAGGGCTTCTTGACCAGCTATCGAGACAGGCTCGAACGAATGAGCGAGGCCGAGTTCGACAGCGCTCGCAATTCGCGAGGTCTACGTTGCCTATTATAGCGAGATGGGAGGCGCGGGCGCGCCGCCGGAACCAGTAGCCGCAAGTAAATCGGCGGATGACAACGTCGCACGATTTCAGAGGCCGCGTAAGCCTCAGTCCGGTCCGCGGACCGCGGGCGCTTCGGCCAAACCAGCCACCCAAAAATCCTTGCCGGCCCTGCTGATTTTCGCAGCCCTGGTGGCCCTAATCGCCGCCTATAGATTTCTGGCGCATTGAGTTCAATGCGCGCAGATTGCGGGCTGGTGGGGCGAATTTTGCTGCGATGTCTCAGTTGGCGTTCGTAATCTTGCCCTTGCCACCGCATTCCTTGCACCGGGCCGGGTAAATTCTCCGGCCCGGCTGCGGTGGTTGCGCCACACGTTCGCATCCGGTGCCATCGCAGGACGGGCATTTCTGTTCTTTCGGGTTCGCAGGCTTCTTCATTTGCATCTTTATGAATTTTGAATGATGACAAATATGGTCAAAAATAGTGGGTCCCGAATCGAAGGTTTTCCCTCGCCGGGCAAGCGGCGGAAAAGCTTGTTTGCGCACGAGAGGTTTTCCAGTCTCACATCCTCTCGCTCGTCAGAAACGTTCTTATAGAGCGGTCGCCAGGTGGCCATGAAGCCAGATCGCCGATGAAAGGTAGTACCGGCGGGACTTTCATGGCTTATTACGAACGAAAAGCCCGCTGCTGGTGGGCATGGTGAAATTGCAAAGGAGATCTATTGTCTCCGGTATCGGCCATATTTGAAGGAAAGCGGAGACGTCTGCGAACGCTACCCATTTTAGGCCACGCGCGCTTCTCACTTGTTGCGGTAAGGTTACGCAGTTAGCTTAATGCGCAGGGCGCGTCATAGAGCGGGAGCGCCGAATCTGCATAGCGCACGCTTCCAATCGGGCCCATGCTCCACCTGAGCTACGCACGGGAGGGGGTCGCCACGTGCGACAATGTGGGCGGATCGCCGAAGCCGAATCCGACCCGGTCCGGCGTGACGACGGGGCGCATTTCGACGACCATATCGCGTTCGCCCATGGAGGATGATCATGTCACTAAGGAACAAGATTGCTATTGTCACCGGTGGTAACAGCGGGATCGGTCAGGCGATTGTTCTGGAACTGGCCCGATTAGGTGCGAACATCGTCATCGATTATGTAGTTCATCCTGAGGCGACTGAGGCGCTTGAGCGGCAGATCGCCGAACTCGGTGATCAGTCCATTGGAGTCGACGCCGATGTAAGCAAGCTCCCCGACCTGCGGAAGCTCGTTGACATGGCGGTGAGCAGGTTCGGCCGCTTGGATATCATGGTTAACTGCGCTGGCATCGAGACGCGAACCTCAGTCCTCGACACCACGGAGGATCAATACGACAAGGTGATGGCGATCAACCTCAAGAGTGCGTTCTTCGGCTCGCAAATTGCGGCCAAGCAGATGATCAAGCAGGGTGGCGGTGGTCGTATCGTCAACATTACTTCGGTGCACGAGGACTGGCCGATGCCCGGTAACACCGCCTATTGTCTGAGCAAGGGCGGTATGCGCATGCTCACGCGCACCGCGGGTGTCGAACTCGCTAAACACAACATCCTAGTCGTCGGAGTGGGCCCGGGTGCGGTCGCAACGCCGATCAATCTCCTGACAATGAACGACCCGGCCAAGCTTGCGCAGCTAAATGCCGCGATACCGCTGGGGCGCATGGCGCGCCCCGAGGAGATTGCCACCGTGGTCGGGTTTCTCGCCGGTGACGGTGCAAGCTATCTCACAGCGACAACCATCTTCACCGATGGCGGCATAATGCAAAGCAGCCCCGGTCTCTAGCGGAGATTGGAATGGATAAGCGCTTCGACATCATCATCATAGGCAGCGGGGCGGGTGGCGGCACGCTCGCCCGCAGCCTCGCGCCCGCGGGCAAGAGCATCCTGATCCTCGAGCGCGGCGACTGGCTTAGGCGCGAGGCGAAGAACTGGGATGCGACAGCAGTCTTCGTGCAGAACCGCTATATCTCGCCCGATACCTGGTACGACCGCGACGGTAGATCGTTCCAGCCGCAGATACACTATTTCGTCGGCGGCGCCACGAAGATGTTCGGTGCAGCCCTGTATCGCCTTCGGCAGCAGGATTTCGGCGAGTTGCATCATCACGACGGCACCTCCCCGGCCTGGCCGATCCCCTACGAAGAGCTGGAGCCGTATTACACAAAAGCCGAGCAGATGTACCACGTCCACGGGCTCAGGGGCCAGGATCCGACCGAGCCTCCTGCCAGCGGCCCCTATCCGTGTCAGCCGGTTTCAAATGAGCCGCGCATCCAGCGGCTCTTCGAAGACCTGACAGCAGCTGGCTACCATCCGTTCCCAGCTCCCTGTGCCGTCATGATGGACGAGCGGAACATGGCGTACAGCAGTTGCATCCGCTGTCAGACCTGCGACGGCTTTCCGTGCCTCGTCCACGGCAAATCCGACGCAGAAATAGTGGCCGTGCGACCCGCTCTTGAGTTTTCAAATGTGACCCTGTTGCGCAACGCGAAGGCTGTGAAATTGCAGACGAATGCCGGGGGCACGGCGGTCACCGAGGTCGTCGCGGAAGTCGGAGCGGAGAGGGAGACCTTCCGCGGCGACATCGTCGTCGTATCATGTGGTGCGGCGAACACGGCCAAGCTGCTGCTAATGTCGGCCAACGACAAGCATCCAAACGGGCTTGCCAACGGCTCCGATCAGGTGGGGCGCAACTACATGTTCCATAACAGTCAGGCCGTGCTCGCGATTTCGCGCCAGCCCAACCCTACCGTATTTCAGAAGACCATCGCGTTGAACGACTTCTATTTTGGGATGGACGGGTTCGAGTATCCGATGGGCAACATCCAGATGATCGGCAAGTCTCTCGGCCCGATGTACCGGGGTGAGCAGCCGCTTGTAACTGCATTGCTCCCGACGGGCCTGCTTGACGACCTAGCGGACCATGCCGTCGATTTCTGGCTTACGACGGAAGACCTCCCCGATCCCGAGAATCGCGTGACTGTCGACAGATCCGGCAATCTGGTATTGAGTTACACACCGAACAATCAGGTGCCCAAGCAGAAGCTGTACGATAAGCTAAAATCAATCCTGCCCCATCTGGGTATGCATCCGGAGCACCTGATTCCGCGCAATATCTATATGAAGACCGATATCCCAATCGCCGGCTGTGCCCATCAGGCTGGGACATGCCGGTTTGGCGCGGACGCGAAGACCTCGGTCTTGGACAGGAACTGCAAGGCGCATCAGCTCGACAATCTTTATGTCGTGGATACGAGTTTCTTTGTCAGTATCGGTGCGGTGAATCCGTCCCTGACTGCGATTGCCAATGCCATCCGCATCGGAGATCATTTGTTGGGAAGGCTGAGATAAGCTGGCGATCGCACCGATGACGGGCTTGGACGAATGCCGGAAAAGACCACGCGAGGCAGGCCGCGAGAACCTTGGCCATGAACGTTGCCGCAACGGTAAGTCGCACTGAAATCGGCGTAGTTTTCTCTGCCGCCGTTGTGCAGGGGTTGGCTCTCGTGACGTTCCCTGCGGCCAGCTCAATTTTCACAAGCCCCGACGGATTCGGGTTTGATAGCACCCGCTATGGGACGATGTTCATACCCCAGGTGGTGCTTGCTATCCTTGCCTCTAGCCTGGCTCCGAAATTGGCTCGCCGGTGGAGCCTGCGCGGAGTAATGCTGTTCGGATTCGCCTGCAATATCGTCTCTATGACGCTGCTGGCTCTGTCCCGGCTTCTGGTCGGCGTGCCGGACACGGCTTTCGGCGTGCTTCTGATTGCCACTGGAGCGTTGGGCCTCGGCTTTGGTGCGACGGTCATGGCGCTCAATACATACGCCGAGGCGTTCTTTCCGCAACGCACCGACGGAGCGGTTCTGGCGCTGAATGCGCTGCTTGGGTTGGGTACCGCTTTGGCGCCGTTGCTGATCGCGATCGTCGTCGGCCTTGGAGTTCTGGTGGCTGCTCCCCGTCATCGTCGCTTGCATTATGATGCTGATCCTCGGCATTGCTCTGACGAAGCCACTGAAGACCTCCGCGGGGACGGCTGTCGCAAGCGCGGCGACATCGATCGGTTCGAGAAATTTGCCAAATAGGTTCTGGCTCTATGCCGCCGCCGTGTTTCTCTACGGCGTCCTTGAGACGTTGAACGGCAACTGGGCAAAGCTGTATCTGAGCGAGGAGCGTGGCGTGTCGGCCCAGGGGGCTTCCTTCGCGCTCGCGGCGTTCTGGGCGATGGTGACAGCCGGACGCGTGCTGATCGCGTTCATCTCCTGGGCCGTGCCTGCACGCTGGATCTATTTCGCGCTTCCGATCCTGCTGCTCATTGTCTTTCAGGTTTCCTCTCGAGTGCAGGAAGAAACCGGAGGGATAATCGCCTTCGGGTTAGCTGGCCTCGCGTGCTCGGCATTTCTGCCACTCAGCATCAGCTTCGGTGGTAAAGAGTTTCCCCACCTCTCGGCCGTGATGGCGGGGGAGCTAATCGCCTTTTATCAACTCGGCTACGGCGTCGCTGCGTTCGGAACCGGTGCGTTACGGGATATGACCGGGTTGCCATACTCCACGATCTTCGCGACCGGCAGCATCGTCGCCGCGCCGTTGGTCGTCGTTGCCTGGTTCGTCATTCGGCGGCCTCTTGCTGCGCTACAATGATCGTCCCCGAAAATTTAACCAAACATGCTTGAATTTCAGCCGCAGTAGATTGCGCGGGTGATTTAGCCTGCGGCTTCGATGAGGCGGCGCCGGCGTGACCGGTTGCTTGAAACGGTTCGGAGGCGGCACCCTTCGATTTGGGCTCGCTCATTTTGAGGCCTCGTGCTCTCTCAATGAGAAGGCGCCGCGCAGCGATTCCATCTTTGCGTCGGCAGCAATGTACAGGAAACCGCCAGCCAGCCCAAGATTCTTGATGAACGGCCAGAAATTCTCATTCCACGCATCGCCGTTGAAAGGAAAACTCCAGAAGTTGTGAAATAGGACCGCGGTCGCGACTACGTAGAATATGAACAGCAACGCTGCCTGACGACGATAAAAACCAAACAGGATGCAAAGAGGACCGACAGCCTCGAGGATTCCACCGAGCACCAACAACAGCGCCGCCATCGTCGGCGGGAGCGGTATCCACCCGTGGGCGGCTTGTGCCATCGCCGATTGCCAGTCGAATATCTTGTTGAGGCAACTCAAAGGGAATATTAGGACCAGACAAAATTGCGCAATAAACGCAAGTAATCGATTGTGTTCTCTCGTGGTGTCCTGGGTGTCGCGAGCTAGGTTTTGAGGCTGAGATCTCATTTTCTATTCCTCAACCAGACGTATGGTGTGCCCATTTGGATCACGGACCATCAGTGCTTTTTTAAAGCCCAGTTTAGCTTGCGCTTCTTCGGGGATCGACACAATGTCCGGCGTAATAAGTTGTGCGCCTGCTTTGCGCAATCGTTCGGCGGGTGCCTGAATATTTTTGGAAACCAGTGTCGTCTGCCAATGCCAGAGATCGTTGGCTTTGGTATCCACGGGCATTGGCCGGCCGCCGGGGGGCGTCTTGTAGTCGAGGAATTCTATGTGTGGCGGGGGAGAGAGGGGCACGATCGCCGTGACGAGGCATGTGTCGTTGAATAGATCGTCCAGCACCTCCTGTGTTGCTCCCGCGTTGAACGTGACGCTACCAACGTCGAACCCCAACAAATCTCGATAGAATGTCACCCCCTTCTCCGTACTGTGCACGGTCATTGCCGTGTGGTCGATCCCAAGGAACAGCCGGTTGGTGGGTTTCTGCCAGGCCGGGTCGCCCTTGCCGGCCGGAAAATAAATTAGTTCCAGATCGTGCCCCTCGGGATCGCGGAACTTGATCGCCTTGATGCCGGATGCGCCGGGATTCGAGTCAGGGATCGTGATTGGATTTGAGGAAATCTGCTGGACGTTGTTTTCTTGCAGGATCTTGTATGCGGCATCCATATCGCGGACAACGATGGCCAGATGCTCGAACCACTGGTCATTGCTGTATGAAGGAATTGGGATCGGTCGTCCGGTAGGAGGAGATACATACTGCGTGAGCTCAACGACCTGCTCACCTAATTTCAAATGGACGATTCGCATGTTCGCGTTGAATACGCCTTGCATCTTGTCATATTCGCTGCCCGACACGCGAAATTCGGACACCTTCTCGAAAGATAGGACTTTAGTAAAGAAAGCCGTTTCCCGGTCGATATCGGCTACCGTAAAGCCGATCATTTTCAGACGCTCCACATCGCCCGTTAGGCGATCGCGCGCATACCCAACATTGCCCGACAACGCCAGAGCCAGCGCCAGAATACCGGGGGTCAAAAAAGCCCTGATGACGAGCACGATTGCTCCGACACCTGATTTGTGCCGAGGAGGTGCCGAACTCGGGTCGATCGGCAACCGCGATGTAAGACGTGGAGCAAAAAGGATCGAGCAATCCACGCAGTTCCTCCCTCGGTTCGGTTCAGTTGCGAGCAGCTTACCTCCGCGATCACCCCATTTGGGAGGGCGGTGGTGGGTCCCGTTAGGTTTGCGGCTGGTGTGATGCCATCTCACGCCCCGTAGGGGTTGGACTGGTCTTCGGTATGTTCCATGGTCATCGGTGCCCCACCCATTGCAATGATGAGCCGTGCGCCTCGCCGGGAGCTAAGAAAACTCCACGCCCAATTCAGCATAACGAAAACACGGCTTCTGAATCCGATGAGAAAATAGATGTGTGCGAAGCACCAGAGCACCCAGGCGAGAAGGCCGCTGAGCTTGACGCGCCCGAACTGCGCCACGGCGTGGCTCCTTCCGATGGTCGCCAGCATACCGAAGTCCCGATACTCGAACGGGATAACGGGTCGCCCACCGGTGCGGGCGGCAATGACGCGAGCGACATAGGCGCCTTGTTGCTTGGCAACCGGAGCGACCCCGGGAAGTGGTTCTCCGTCCCCAGCAAGGACCAGCGCCGTATCTCCCAGCACGAAGATATGTGGACGCCCAGGCAGCGAGAGGTCGGGCTCGACCTTAACCCGTCCCGCCCGATCGGTCGCCGCGCCGAGCCATCGACCGGCCGGAGAGGCCTCAACGCCAGCCGACCACATGATCGTCCTACTTTCGATCCGCTCGGTTCCCATGGCGATTCCCGCTTCATCGCAGCTTGTCACCGTGGTTCCCAAACGGACCTCGGCACCCAACTGCTTGAGGGCTCGTAGAGCGGAACGTGAAATAAATTCATCGAATTGACGCAAAAGGCGCGGTCCAGCTTCAACGAGCACAATCCGCGCGCAACTCGGATTAATCGTTCGGAAATCCGACGCAAGCGTGCGTCTCGCCAATTCGGCGACGGCTCCGGTCAGCTCGACCCCCGTCGCCCCGCCACCGACGACCACGAAGTTCAGCAATCGGCGGCGCTCGTCAGGCTCAGGCTCGGTTTCGGCCCTTTCAAACGCGAGGAGAATCCGGCTTCGGAGATAGACCGCATCGCCAATCGTCTTCAGGCCGAGGGCATGCTGTGCCCAGTCGTCGTGTCCGAAATAGGCTTGCCGCGCGCCGGTTGCGACGATCAGGTAGTCGAACGATATCCTGTGGCCTCCGGCAACCACTTCGTTCCGCTCTGCGTCAATCGCGGAAACGGTCGCAAGCATGACGCTCACATTGGGCCTGCGTCGAAACACGGTACGGATCGGAAATGCGATGTCGGCCGGTGATAGTTCCGCGGTCGCGATCTGGTAAAGCAATGGCTGGAACATGTGATAGTTGTAGCGGTCGATCAGAACGACGTTAAACGGGCCTTTGGCGAGCGCCTTTGCTGCGGAAAGTCCGCCGAACCCTGCTCCGATAATGACCACGCGAGGAGGCTGGATCGAGGGCATGATGGTCTCCCGAATCTATCTTCGATACACGATCCTTCCGGTAGGTATCCATTGCATCTGCTCGAAGCACCACGAAGTCGTAGCCAGCCTCCAGCGCCTCGTGCTTCGTACAGTTGACGCAAAATTGTGCGACGGAGCAAGCCTTTAAGATGCTCGTGCAGGGTGAATTTTTGCTCGACTGACGAGTGGCCCTCCGCCGCTTCGCCTGAAAAATTTATCGAACAAGGAAGAGGATTGGGCTAAGGTTGAGATGTAGATGCAAAGCGGTGATCCGACGTACCGACAGTAAGCTGCCTTATCAGAGAGATGGTGATGGAGTTCTACTCGCGGATCCGTTTCGACATCGGGTGGACGACGTGAGTGCCGGCGAGAACAGAGCGCCGGCACCCCAGCCGCCCAGGCAGCCGCAGGAGCAGAGTGCGGCTGCACCCTCGCCATTTCCGCAGATCGCCGATTACGCGTTCTTATCAAACTGCCACACCGGCGCGCTCGTGGCCCCGGATGGTTCGATCGACTGGCTCTGCGTGCCCCGTTTCGACTCACCAAGTGTGTTCGGCAGCCTGCTCGACCGGGAGGCCGGGAGTTTTCGCTTGGGACCCTTCGGGATCAACCACCCTACAGCGCGGACCTATGAGCCGGGCACGAACGTCATGGTCACGACTTGGAAATCGCCGTCCGGCTGGATTGTTGTACGCGAAGCGTTGACGATCGGTCCGCGTGAACACGAGGACAAGATCACGCCCCATACCCGGCCGCCCGACGACAACGACGCTGACCATCTACTGGTGCGAACGGTCCTCTGCCTCGAAGGCAGCGTCGAGGTCGAACTCATCTGCGAACCAGCGTTCGACTACGGCCACACAGCGGCGGAATGGCGAGCGGTCGATGGCGACCATCACGTAGCCGACGCCACCGGTGCGGGGCAGACAATCCGGCTTTGCACGGATCTCCGGCTGGGGATTGAGGGTAACCGCGTGCGGGCGCGCCACATCCTGAGGCCGGGTGAACGCGCGTATTGTGCGCTCTCTTGGGCTGAAGGACTCGTTGCGCCGCGCAACGTCGACGAAGCCGAGGCACGAATTGCGGCCACAACGCGCTACTGGCGGGCGTGGCTTGGGGAGGCGCGCATTCCAGACCATCGTTACCGCTCCCCCATCGCGCGCTCGGCACTCGCCATCAAAGGTCTAACTTTTATGCCCACCGGCGCGGCTGTCGCTGCGCCCACCACCTCCCTTCCAGAGACACCGGGCGGAGAGCGCAATTGGGATTATCGCTACACGTGGATGCGCAATTCAACCTTCATGCTCCAAGCGCTGCACTGGCTCGAACTGGACTCGGAAGCCAACGACTTCATGGAGTTCGTTGCCGATGTTAAGACGACCGAGGACGGCTCGCTGCAAATCATGTATGGAATCGACGGCCGCCGCGAGTTACCCGAATCCACGCGGGACGACCTTTCTGGTTATGCAGGTGCGCGTCCGGTTCGCGTCGGTAACGCAGCCTATACTCAGCGCCAAAACGATGTCTTCGGCGCAGTCCTCGATTCAATCCTGATCCACACGCGGCGAAACGAGCGCTTGCCGAGCCGGCTCTGGCCGATCGTCGAGTCACAGGCGGAGTGCGCCAGCCGTGTCTGGCGCAACCCCGACCAGGGCATCTGGGAAGCTCGCGGCGAACCACAGCACTACGTGTCCTCTAAATTAATGTGCTGGGTCGCCCTGGATCGGGCGAGCGCGCTGGCGGAGATTCGCGGCGATCCGAAACTGGCAGATACATGGCGCGCAACGGCGAACGAGATCCGGGCCGATATCCTGGCGCACGGCGTCAGCGACCGAGGCGTGCTACGCCAGCACTACGGGACGGATGCGCTCGATGCCTCGACGCTGCTGGCGGGGAGCTTCAATTTTCTCGCACATGACGACGAACGCCTGCGGAATACTGTGCTTGCGATCGCCGAGGATTTAACAGAAAACGGCTTCGTCCTTCGCTACCGCACTGATGAGACCGACGATGGGCTTTCCGGCAAGGAGGGCACGTTTTTGATCTGCTCGTTTTGGCTGGTGTCGGCGTTCGCGATCGTTGGAGAGATGCAACGAGCCCGTGACCTAATGGAACGGCTGCTGGGGATCGCCTCGCCGCTCGGTCTTTATGCTGAGGAGTTCGACCCCGAGACGGGAAGCCACCTGGGGAATTTTCCGCAGGCATTCTCGCACCTCGCGCTAATCGAGGCGGCGGCGCGCATGATCATCCCGGCGCAAACGCATTTCTGACCAAAGGACGCATGACGTGATCACTCTAGCTTGGTCCATCGTGGCTCTCGGGTGCAGTCTTACAACTGGCCTGATGGGAGGCAGCGGTGATCACACCATCCGGTAAGCAGATCACGATCACAGCCGGAGATCAGCGGGCCGTGGTCGTCGAGGTTGGTGGAGGGCTTCGCTCCTACTCCGCGGGTGGCCGGGAGCTTGTCGATGGATACAGAGAAGACGAAATGAGCTCCTCGGGTCGGGGCCAAGTGCTGATCCCGTGGCCAAACCGGTTGCAAGATGGCAGCTACCAATTTGACGGACGGCGCCTTCAACTCCCGCTGAACGAGCCAGAGCGCCATAACGCGATCCACGGCCTCGTGCGCTGGGCAAAGTGGACCGCAGCCGAACAGGAGCCACATCGAGCCGTGATGAAACATGTGCTGTATCCGCAACCAGGCTACCCGTTCATGCTTGGGATCAGTATCGAATATGCACTATCGGATAGCGGTCTCATGGTGCGGACAACGGCCACGAACCTAGGCGAGGACCCATGCCCCTATGGCAGTGGTGCTCATCCTTATCTAACGCTTGGGACCGGTTCTATCGATCGCTTGACGTTGCATGTTCCTGGGCGATCGGTCCTGCAATCCGACGAACGCGGGCTGCCAGTCACCAAGGAAATCGTCGAGGGCACGCAGTACGATTTTCAACAGCCGCGGCGGATCGGCTCGACAAGGCTCGACCATGCGTTCACCGACCTTAGGCGGGATCGGGACGGCCGCGCTTGTGTGGAGCTCCGAGATCCGGACCGCGGAATGCAAGTCTCGCTTTGGATCGACCAGAGCTACCCTTACGTGATGCTCTTCACCGGTGACCCGCTTCCTGACGTCAATCGTCGCAGTCTTGCCGTCGAGCCTATGACGTGTCCACCGAACGCATTTCGAACCGGGGATGCTCTGATCCGGCTGGAGCCAGGCTCCTCGTTCACGGGGATATGGGGCATCAAGGCAGGACGATCGACGTAGTCGCGGCAACTGACGAAAAGCCCGAGCCCTACTTCGGGTTGGTTGGTCTGAGTTGATGCGTCGCTACCAGAAAGGTTGCACTATGCTGAAACACTTGCTCACTAGTGTCATTGGTCACCTTTCGGGGCTCAGCGACGCGCAACTTGAAAAAATTGAGCAATCATTGCCAGCGACCAAAGCGCTGATCGATCTTCTCAATAGAGCACATCCGATTATCGAACAGGCGGAAACGCTTTATACCGAAGCGAAGCCGCTGATCGATCAAGCTGAGAAAGAATGGCAAACGGTCGGACCCGCAGTGCAAATTTTGATCGATGTGATCTCACATCATCTCAACCAAGGCAGTTCGGCAGCAGAGGCCGCTGAAACAGTGCGAGCGGCGCTCAGCGGGACAATTCAGAACGGCGCACAGCATCGTGGGATGGATCCGGGAATGAACCGCATAACCGTGTTTGGGGGCACTGGCTTTGCTGGTCGTCGCGTCGTGGGCCATTTGAGCGACGCCACCACTACGGTACGCATAGCTTCACGGCATTCTGCGCCGGCTGAGGGCGACAACGTGGAACAAATTGTCGCCGATGCACATGACGAGCGCTCCGTCGAGGCCGCGGTTATGGGTGCCGACGGCGTCGTCAACGCGATCAGCCTCTACGTCGAGCATGGAGGCGACACATTTCATTCGGTGCACGTCGAAGCGGCCGAAAGGATCGCCAGATTGGCGCGGCGGGCTGGGACCAAACGGTTTGTGCATCTATCAGGAATAGGCGCTGAGGCCGCGTCGTCTTCGCCTTATATTCGTAGTCGCGGTGAGGGCGAGGCGGTCGTGCAAGCCACATTTCCTGGCGCAGTCGTTATCCGCCCGGCGGTAATGTTCGGTCCGAACGATGCCTTTCTCACGACAATTCTTAGGCTGCTTCGCACCTCGCCGGCTTATCCGCTATTTGGCGACGGCAGGACGAGGCTTCAGCCGGTGCATGTGGACGACGTCGCTGCGGCGATCGCACAAGTCCTGCGGCAAACACAGAGACCATACCCAATCTACGAACTGGCCGGTCCGCGTGTCTACTCTTACAGGGAGCTGTTGCAGACCATTGCGCGTATCGCTGGATTGCGGCCAGTGCTGTTGCGGATACCCTTTGCTTTCTGGGATGCCGTCGCCGGCCTCGCTGAAGTCTTGCCGCACCCTCCGCTCACGCGCAATCAGGTTGAGCTTATGCAGATCGACACGACGGCCTCGGATAGCCTGCCGGGTTTTGGCCTACTCGGAATTTCGCCGCGATCGCTCGAAGAAGAGCTTAAAGTGATGCTCGATCGTACAGCTTCAACACGATCCCGTTCTCAGGAAGACACGTCGGGTAGTCGGGGTGAAAGAGCGAAAAGCCTCCAATCATTGCGGAATTGGTTGGCGATCTGTCACACAAGGGAATGCGATCGATGTGATGCGCAGCCTTTTGAACTTTCTTATCTGCAAACGTGACCAGCCACAGATCTGATCAGCTTCTTGATGTGCACGGTTAAAGGTGGGATTACAAATGGCGCTGGCATTGCGTCAAGGTCTGCTCGGATGGTCCGGACGCGTCGGTAGTGATCCAATCGATTGCACCAATATCGTATTTTTCCTGAAGCTCGGCGATCTCTGGAGTAGCGTCGGATGCATCTGCCATGCGACGACCAACGCGGCGTCGTCTGGTTGCAAGGTCCGTCGTGAGAAAGAAACCAACAAACGGGATACTTAGCTTGCGCGCAACGTCGCTGATCTCGGCTCGTTCCGACTCACGCGCAAATACTCCGTCAACGACGACGGAATGACCCTGCGAAAGGATCTGGCCTGCACGTTGCGCAAGGGCATCGTAAATCAACTCAGTTACTTCCGGCCGATAGACGCCTTCCGGCAGCTTTTCGGTTTCCTTGATCTTGAATTGCTGTTTACGTAGGACGTCGGTGCGTAATATGACGGCACCTGGTTGGGGCGTGATGTTCGGTGCCAGAGCGCGTGCCAATAACGATTTTCCGGTTCCAGACAGTCCGCCGACAGCGATCAGAACCGGGACCGATGGATGGATCAGCAGGCGCGCGAGTTCAAAATATTCGCGCGCGGATTGCATGACATCAACCTTGTCGCGAGATGCCTGATCGAGGCGGGCGAGCAGCACTTTGGCACGAATGGCGGCGCGCAGCGACATGAACAGAGGTAGTGCCGCGAGCGCATCGAGATTATCGCTGGAATTCGTCCCGAGATATCTGTTGAGGAGGCCGTTTGCAGCGTCATACCGCCCATACCGGAGGAAATCCATCAAGGGGAAGGCAAGATCGTAGAGTACATCGACCGAAGCGATTGTCGGATCGAACTCGATTGCATCGAACCGAGCGGCTACGCGCTGCGACATCAATGGAGTCAGCAAATGGCGTTCAAAGAGATATTGTTGTGCCGCTTGTCGCCAGCGCGCGGTTCAAGGATCTCTCGATCGTGCGCGCCGGAGCGTGATCGCCCTCACGCCAGGGCGCCCTCTTGTGCTCATTGGAGGAGCATTGCAGTCCCATCAGCTTTGATGCGGTCCCCGCATCATCTTCATGGCGTCTTCGATGTGGCGCCACTCTCTGGCTTCTTCGGTGTCGCCCTTGTTCTCGCAAGCTTCGGCATTCTGGGCCGCCTGGGCGATAGCCTCGAGGCCGTGCTTCTCGAACATCTGACGCGCGATCACGTGAACCTGTATCTCAGATATCATGTCGCTCTCCTGTTGTTCCACCACGCCCGGGGGAACCGCAGAGACCGATGCCTGTCTGCGGCCCCAATCCAAGTGCCGTTGAACCGGAAGTCTCAATCTGGCTCACGCAATTTTACACCGCTCCATCAAAAAAGAGGAGAGCGGCTTGCGAGATTTTCCTTGGTGAGTAGCGGAACGTACGCGGTTGCGCGGTACGCTAATCCCCGATAAGCCGACTTCGCCAGCTCGATAGGTCACGTCCGAAAAAGTGCCGTAGCGGACAATGCGGCGATACGACGCCGTGTTAGGTCTCATGCCCTGCATCGAAATCGTCTTCGAAACGCAAATGCTTGATGCTGCGGCCGCGGCGCCGCACAAGCCTCAGGGCTTCTACCCCGATCTTGATATGCCTTTCGACATAGTTAGCGGTCACCATCTGATCCGACGTTTCGGTCTTCACCCCCTCGGGGATCATCGGTTGATCGGACACGAGAAGCAGCGCGCCGGTCGAAATGTGGTTGGCAAATCCTGCAGCAAAGATCGTTGCGGTCTCCATGTCGATCGCCATGCTTCGTGTGCGACGCAACACATCCCTGAAGCGATCATCATGTTCCCAGACACGGCGATTGGTCGTGTATACAGTACCTGTCCAATAGTCGTGACCGAGATCGCGGATCATGGTGGACACCGCGCGTTGCAACTGGAACGCGGGCAGTGCCGGGACCTCCGGGGGCAGGTAATCATTCGAGGTACCTTCGCCCCGAATGGCTGCAATCGGTAGAACCAAGTCGCCAATTTGATTTTTGCGCTTCAATCCGCCGCATTTGCCGAGAAACAATACGGCTTTCGGCTCGATGGCGCTTAACAGATCCATCACGGTCGCGGCGTTCGGACTTCCCATGCCGAAATTGATCAGAGTGAATCCATCGGCAGTCACGTTGGGCATCGGTCGATCTACGCCCTTTACCAAGCCGCCGTACGCCGTGGCGAACCATTCGACGTAGTTGTCGAAATTGGTCAAGAGAACGTATTTGCCGAATTCAGCAAGCGGCGTGCCGGTGTAACGCGGCAGCCAGTTTTCTACGATGTCCTTTTTCTCTTTCATGCCCTTTGATCCACCTCGAGGCGCGCAACCACACAGAGTGTCAAGCTAGTTGATAGAGCCATTCCCTGTCCAATGCCGCGGCAGCAACCGCTGCGTCGTTTGTCTGGTCCGATCGCGCAGAAATGATGCTTTCTTCTGCTACTTCGCACACGATCGGTTGTATAGTTACAAGAATAATGGGGTGTGCTGCATTGCATCAAGGGCACTTGAAACTCCAGAAACGGAGGTCCGCCATGAAAGTCAAAGATATGATGCATAAGGGTGTCGACTGGGTTAGCCCCAACACGCCTGTCACCGAACTCGCGAAATTGATGCGGGAGCATGACATCGGCTGCATTCCAATTGGGGAGGACGACCGACTGATCGGGATGGTGACCGACCGCGACATCGTTTGCAAAGGGCTTGCGAGCAACGACTTCGATGCTGGCCGCGCGATGGCTCGCGACGTGATGACGGAAGGCATCCATTGTTGCCGGGAGGACGATGACCTCGCAAAGGCGGTGCATCACATGGAGAAGCTGAAGCTTCGCAGGCTGCCGGTGATGAACAAGAGCAAGCGGATGGTCGGCATCATCAGTCTGGGTGACGTCAGCCATTCTGCGTCCGGTGATTTGCTGTCCGAGTGCGTCAAGAGCGTTTCGGCCCATCACTGAAACAGGGTCAGCGCTCCTCTCGCGGTAGCCGCGCGGTCAGATGTTGAGCCTAGGCCGCGCGACATAGTAAGACAATCGCGCAGCGCGAAAAACTGCAGCGAAGTGTTTTGCGCCGACGCACGATCCTTTCGATCGGCTCGCCATCGACCGTGCCGTTGATCAGATCGCAGCCGCGGAAAGAAGGCGGTCGCCGATATGCTTGCAACCGGCCGCCGAGAACTGGCTCGCGGCCTACCCTAAAGCGACGCATCCGCCGTAACCCATAACGAGGAAGGCGGCGCCGCGGCGGTTAGCCCGCGGCAACCAGATTTTCTTGGAAACTGGCACGCGACTCAGAGTAAGAGGCATTAGTGGCCGGTCGAGTGTCGGTTCATTTCCTCCAAAAGCTCGCGCATTGCGTCGAACTGCGTACCGAAGCCTTTCCAATCTCCAGACTTCAATCGCTCCACTGCTTGATTGTAGCGATCAAGCGCCTCCTGCGCTTGACTTGCCGCTGGGCTTGTGGCGGGCATCTCCTTTGTCGTGCTTGAAGCTGCCGGCGCAGCGCCGGGCTCTAGGAACAGCGCTGACAAGGCTTCGGCGAGCGTCTCCTTCATCACCACTTGCTCACCGTAGGCTGCGATCACGCGTTTCAGCTCCGGCAGGTATCCGTGCTCCGCTCGCAAATAGAGCGGCGTTACATAAAGGATCGAGTTCTCGATCGGGATAACAAGCAAGTTCGCACCGCGTATCACTCGCGAGCCCATCTGGTTCCACAGCGTAATTTGTTGAGATATCTCGGTGCTCTGATTGATCCGCGCTTCGATCTGGAATGGACCATAGACGAGCTTCTCTTTGGGAAACTCGTAGACGATCAGCTTGCCGTAGTCGGGTGAGTCGCAGCGCGCGGCCAGCCACGCGATCATGTTGTCGCGGCGGCTCGGCACCATGGGGAGCATGAGGAAGAACTCGGCCTGCGGCTCGCCCGGCAGGCGCATGATGATGTAATAGGGGGCCATCGTTGCAATGCCGCCGCCGCCCGGCTGGCGCGGGAACTGCCAGAGATCCTCGCGGTTATAGAAAACGTCGGCGGCCTCCATGTGGTAGGTCTGATAGAGCAGCGCCTGAATCACGAACAGGTCCTCCGGGTACCGAATGTGCTTCTGCAGGTCCGCCGGCATAGCCGAGAACGGCTTGAACAAGCTCGGAAAGATGCGCTGGTAGGTCGCGGCGACCGGGTCGCCGGTTTCCATCAGATAAAAGTCGACGGTTCCGTTATAGGCATCGACGATGACCTTAACTGAATTGCGAATGTAGTTGAGATCCAGGTCTTGCGCCGGCTGTGCCGAGGGGAAATAGGAACTCACCGTATAGGCGTCCTGCATCCAGAACATCCGCCCATCACTGATGACCAGATAAGGATCGCGATCGAGCCTGAGAAACGGAGCGATCGTTCGCACCCGTTCCTGGATATTGCGGCGGATCATGATCCGGCTGTCGGTGGTGATGTAGCTTGAGAGGAGCAGGTTCGGGTCGTTGAAGTAATAGGCAAACAAGCCTCTCCACACTGTCGCTCCTATCGGAACGCCGCCCGTGCCGTCATAAGCCGCGTAGACATTTTCTTTCCCCTTCGGATAGTCGAACTCAGGTGTGCTCCCGTTGACGATGACGTAGCTGTCGAGCTCTTCGCCGTAATAGATGCGCGGTTCTTGGATGTGGGGGCCTCCGTCCGCAACAGGAGGTATGTCCCGCAAATAAAAGAATGGCAGCCCTTCGGTGCTCTTGCGGGTGACCGGGCTCATCACCGCGCCGGTGCCGTGAGTAAACAGGACGTGGCGGTTGACCCATGTCTGGGCATTCGGCGGCAGCAAGGAAGGCCGCAGTTCGCGAGCCGAGAGCATTACGCTTTGGTAGGAGCCATCGAGCCAGTAGCGATCGACGTCAAGATGATGGAATTTGTAGTAAGTCCGGATCTCTTGCAGCTGCGCGTAGGTGTCCGACAAGGGCAGCCAGTCCCACAGCCTGATATTCTCGATTGTCGCCTTGTTGGCGTCGAGCGTCTTGAAGCTAAGCTTCTGTTCGGCGGCAAACGGCTTGGCCGTGATCTGATCGAGATTGTATGCCTCCCGGGTGAGCGCGATGTTGCGTTCGATGTAGGGCTTCTCCAGCTCCAACTCGCTCGGTTTGACGAAGAAGTGCCGGAACAGGCCAGGGGCCACGCCGGACAGCACGAAAGAGCCGACGCCGACGGCTATGAGCGCGGCGGCAGGAAGCCTGTAGGTGCGCGCCCGGAGGTTTGCCCACGCGGCGATCGCCGCGACGATCGAAAGTCCGATCAGTAGCCACAGGCCCGGTAGCCCCACGTGTATATCGGTGTAGCTTGCGCCAACGACTACGCCGTTGTCGCCGTAGAGTAGTAGATAACGATCGAGACCATAGGACCAGGCGTTCACCGCGAAGAGAAGACCGAGCAGCGCTGAGCCGTGAGCAATCACCGTCGGCGACATTGATCGGTGGTGAATGTCGTATTCGATGTCGCCGTGTACCCAGTAGATGGTTCCGGCGAAAAGCGCGCTCAGAACGAGTGTAAGCAGCATCCAGTTCTTGATGACGATATAGGCGGGCAGTACGAAGAGATAGAAGCCGATGTCCTTGTTGTAGAGTGGATCGTCTGCGCCATATGGCACGTGGTAGAGAAACCGCAGGAAGACGCCCCAATTGCCGGCTTCTGCCGCGGCAACCAGCAGAGAGATCAAAGCCGCACCGCCTGCGACAATCTGGGGCCACGGCAGTCGATCGCGCGTGAGCGCCCACAGATCGGCCGGACGGGGGTTGCCCATGGCTTGGGAGGTGGCGGCAGTTTCTGTCGATTGCCGTCGGGCAAAGCGAACTGCGAGCCATCCGTTCAGCCAAAGGATGATAGCGGTCGCCGTTAACACGGCGAAAAAGACAACGGCCTTGGCCCCGATGCTCGTTAAAAAAACCTGCAGATAGCCGATCGAGGAAAACCACAGCCAGTCAACCAGGAAGCCACTCACGAGCTGGAGCAGGATCAGGCAAATACCCACGCCGACGGCCGCAATGATCCACCTGACCACGGCACTCCGCCCTGGCACCTTGCGTGCGGGTCCGGCAATCCCGATCGTCATGTGTGCATGATAGCAGAAAGGAAGGACGTTTACCGCTTGATTCCTGGCCCGGATTGACGCGCCAGGGCAGCGCATGCGCGTGCCGAAAGCTCTGTCCCAGGCACAGCGGAGCAACTGAAGCTGTTTCGAACGCTTGGTGATCAGGGCCGGACTGGACGATAGCGTCCTCGCCAAGTCGGCCTGATCCGCATAAGGGAACCAACTCGGCTCAGGGACGAAGAATTGTAGCTGGCGGATGGAAGGCCTATGTTGGCCCTATAACCACGCAGTCGCCCATCGTAAGGCGAGAGTTTGCAGCAAGGCCTACAGTGGACGGTTTGCGTCTTGCACCGGAGGTCACGCCATGTCCATTGCTCCCACACTTAAAAGATATCTGGCCGCTGAGAACATTCAATACGAGGAGATCCCGCACGAACTCAGCATGTCGTCCAATCGCACCGCTGAGGCATGCCACATCTCGGGCGATCGTCTAGCCAAGGGCATCGTGTTGCGGCACGGCGGCGAATATTTGCTGGCCGTCATGCCCGCATCGCATCACCTCCGCCTGTTGGAACTGAGGACAAAACTCGGTGACAATGTCGAGATGGCCAATGAAGCCGAGATCAATCAGCTGTTCCGCGACTGCACCCACGGCGCTGTTCCGGCCATTGGCAAGTGCTATGGACTGGATCTCATCGTCGACGATAGCATCGAGGCACAACCGGAAATCTATATGGAAGCCGGCGATCACGAGACGCTACTTCATCTGAGTCATGAGCAGTTTGCGCGCCTGACAGCCAACGCACCGCACGGGCACTTTAGTGCGCATGACTGAAATCAGCGACATGACGTCATCTTCTCGCCTCGAGGAGCCCTCCGGATCGGCGTCGAGCAGCGACGACTCGCTCCGGCCGCGAAACTCGACTATTTCGGGGTAAGGGGTGTACGCAAGTTTCTACCGTTCTTACGGACCTCAATGATTTCATCGGTTCAACCCAGACTACGAAACCGGTGCCAGCTTCGTTGTGCCCGGCATGTGCACAACACATTTGCAGCGCGACACCCCTAACCTATTGAAATCATTACCTCGAAAACGGCTTCCTAAACCGTGAGCAGCCATAACCCAAGTCGACGAATGCCAGCGAGCTCCCGCGGCTCAAGCCATCGCAGCATGCGGCGGCGATCCCAGATCGACCCGCGGCTTGATCATCGCGAACAGTTACCTCAAGTCCGAAGTTTGCGACTTATGCAAGCGGTTTCGCACGCGGAATGTGCTCAGTCGATCTCGGGCCTAATCCCGTCAGGAACCCAGCCAGGCGCTAGAGGGCTTTAGGCAGGCCGCACCGGCCCGGTGGCTCCGGCTAGGGTGCGAGAAGCCGGCGGTCCAAGCAATATGGTGCGCGGTCTTCGTCGACGATGCAGCCAAAACAAATCATAAACACTCGTGCCAGTTTTGTGTCAGTTGACACAGCGTTTCACCGTTCGTTCTGGTCGAAATAGCCGAAATGGCGGGCCTTTACGAGCTCGCGCCGGAAAGATGGAGACGTCGATTTGTGCAGGAAATAAAAGGGTTTCTGAAGTGAAAGAGCTGGTGCTGCCAGACAGGATTGAACTGTCGACCTCTCCATTACCAATGGAGTGCTCTACCACTGAGCTACGGCAGCGTGACCCGGATAGGGAATCGGCCCAGAGGGCCCCTACAAGGCGGCCGATCCTTGCCACATGGTCCCCGTTCGCGCAAGCGCGGGACGCGCTGCAAAGACACCAAAAATGGCCCGGTCAGTGCCCCGCGGCCGCGGCCTCCTTCAATTGGGCCAATTGCGGGCCGATTCGGTTCCCCATTTCCTCCCCGAGCGCCTGCAGCGCCTTGATGGGGCGGATCATGACCTCGAAATCGACCATTTCCCCGGCATCATTGAACTTGATGAGATCGACGCCTTTCAGCTGCCATTTGCCGATATTGGCGCCAAATTCCAGCGCGACATCGCGAGGCCCCGAAACGAAGGTCCGGTAGTAGCGAAAATTCTCGAAAATCTGCACCACCGTGGTCAGCACCAGCACGGTCGCGGTGCGTCCCGGAATCGGCGATTGCACGAACGGCGAGCGAAACACAATATGATCCGATAGCAGGGGCGACAGCCGATCGGCGTCGCCCGAGGCAACGAAAGCGTGCCAGCCATCCAGCGTCCGCTGCGGCAAGGCCGCCAGTGCAAGTATTTCGGCCATCGGTCTATACCTCCAGATGGTACCATTGCATTTTCGAACGGATTGACGATGAAGGATGACAGCGGCGAGCGCGAGCGACAAGTCGGCACGCCGGCGAAAAAATCGGCAAAGGACTTGAAGCAGGACCGGTTGAAGCTGGCCTTGCGCGAAAATCTCAAGCGGCGGAAATCGCAAGCGCGAGGCCGCGGCGACCCGGCATCGGCGCCTTCCAATGTCGAGAGTGCCTTGCCATATGACGACGGCGGAGAGAAGCCGCGCGGGTAGCCGGGTTCGGCCGGCCGCGACGTGTTTTGATTTTCTTAGCGAGCTGAGACGGAGACAGGTTTGGACACCACGACAGGAAACACAACCCGAGCGCACGCCCCGGCGGCGTCCTCCTTCCCGCGTCATGAGCAGACCTTCCCTGCGCTGACGCCGCAGGAGATCGCGCGGATGCGCCGGTTCGGGGAAATCAGGCTTTTCAAGGATGGCGAAGCGCTGTTCGAGGCGGGCAGGACCGGACCGGGGATGTTTGTCATCTTGTCCGGCCATGTCGCGATTACCCAGCGCGACGCGCTCGGCTTTGTCACGCCGGTGATCGATCAGGGGCCGGGTCAGTTTCTCGCCGAAATCGGTCAACTGTCGGGCCGCATCTCGCTGGTCGATGGCCACGCCGAAGGTGACGTCGAAACGCTGCTGATACCGCCCGAGCGCTTGCGTGCGCTGCTGATCGCCGAAGCCGATCTTGGCGAACGCATCATGCGCGCCCTTATTCTGCGTCGGGTCAACCTGATCCAGGGCGGCATCGGCGGCCCGGTGCTGATCGGGCCTTCGAACTCGGGCGCCATCATTCGCCTGCAGGGCTTCCTCACCCGCAACGGCTATCCGCATCATCTGCTCGACCCGGCCAGGGATAACGATGCCGCCGAGCTGATCGCGCGCTATTCACCCTCGCCGACGGATTGGCCGCTGGTGGTCGTTCCCGATGGCAGCGTGCTGCGCAATCCCAGCATGTCCGACCTGGCGCGCGCGTTGGGTATGATACGCGCGATCGCCAAGGGCAAGGTATACGATGTCGCTGTGGTCGGCAGCGGTCCCGCCGGATTGTCGACGGCGGTTTATGCCGCCTCCGAGGGGCTTGCGGTTGCAGTGTGCGACACGCGGGCGTTCGGCGGGCAAGCCGGCGCCAGCGCGCGGATCGAAAATTACCTCGGCTTTCCGACCGGAATCTCCGGGCTGGCGCTAACCGCCCGCGCCTACAACCAGGCGCAAAAATTTGGCGCCGACATCATGATCCCGATGGCGGTGACGGCGCTCGATTGCACGTGCAGGGACGGCATCTTCGACTTGAAGCTCGAGGGTGGCGACCTGTTGCGTGCGCGATCCGTCGTGGTGGCGAGCGGTGCGCGCTACCGTCGCCCCGACATTGAAAGCCTTGCCGATTTCGAGGGCCGCGGCGTCTGGTACTGGGCGTCGCCGATCGAGGCGCGGCTATGTTCCGAACAGGAAGTGGTGCTGGTCGGCGGCGGCAATTCCGCCGGACAGGCCGCGGTGTTCTTGTCCGGGCACGCCCGCAAGATCCACATGGTGATCCGCGGCGGTGGACTGGGCGCCAGCATGTCGCGCTATCTGATCGAGCGCATCGAAGCCGCTTCCAACATCGAATTGGTGTTCAACACCGAGGTGGTCGGGCTGGAGGGAGCGCAGGACCTGTCGCTCGAGCGGGTGCGTTGTCGCAGCCGGCTGTCCGGAGAAACCAACACGATCGATACCCGCAACCTGTTTCTGTTCGTAGGCGCCGATCCCGCCACCGGCTGGCTCGAAGGCTGCGGCGTCATGGTCGATCGCGGCGGTTTCGTCATCACCGGCGGCCATTGCAAGGCGGGCGAAGGGCAATTGGCATCGGCGCTGGAAACCTCGGTGCCCGGCGTGTTCGCCGTCGGCGACGTGCGCTCGGGATCGGTCAAGCGGGTCGGCGGCGCGATCGGCGAGGGCGCCCAGGTGGTGGCGGCGCTGCATGGCTTTCTCGGCGACACCGCCAAGCCCGCGCTCTAGATCATGATCTCATCTCTTTGTTTGAGCATGATCTCAGCGCAAACGCTTCGCGTTTGTCGCGAGGGAAAACCGGTTTCCACCCATCGGGTCGGAGCCCGAGGCATGCTTTTCCGGATCATGCTCTAGCGAAAGCATCATCGATGGCAAAACGCTGCACCCATCTCAGCGGTATCCGCGACGTCACGCCGAGCGCGCTCGGCTGCGAAGAATGCCTGAAACTCGGCAGCCCGTGGCTGCATCTGCGAATCTGCCGGACCTGCGGCCATGTCGGCTGCTGCGACGATTCTCCTCACAAGCACGCCACCGGACATTTCCACGCCACCGGGCATCCGATCATCGAAGGTTATGACCCGCCCGAAGGGTGGGGCTGGTGTTATGTCGATCAGGTCCCGTTCGATCTATCGGACCGCAAGACCCCGCATAACGGTCCGATCCCGCGCTATGATTGAAAAAGTTTGGTTGGAGACATTTCCAACTTGGAGACGTTTCCAACACGGGGGAGATCAGATCGGGTGATCCAAAATTGATTAAGTCGATCAATCGCCCATCGGCACGGCACAGTTTGTTAAGGGGTTGTGCAAAATTTTCGAGCAAGGTCGCTCACACTTTTAATCCGCGAGCACGTGGATTTTTTCCATCAGGGGTCGTAGCATTCGCTCGTTCTAATTGGGGGCGAGCGCATCATGATTTTAGGTATGAGTTTGGCTACGTTTACGATGGTCCATGTGATCATCAGCCTGATCGGTATCGTGTCCGGTATCATCGTCATGTTTGGTCTGCTCGGCGCCGACCGAAAGCCGGGCATGACCGCGATATTCCTGCTGTCCACGATTTTGACCAGCGTGACCGGTTTTCTGTTTCCGTTCACCCAGCTGCTGCCGTCGCATATACTTGGTATCCTTTCGCTGGTGCTGCTGGCAGCAGCGTGCGTCGCGCTGTACGGCATGAAGCTTTCCGGCGCATGGCGGTGGATTTACGTCGTGACCGCGATGGCTTCGCTCTACCTGAACGTGTTCGTGCTGATCATCCAGAGTTTCCTCAAGATTCCGGCGTTGACGGCGCTGGCGCCAGGTAATCCGCCGTCCGGACCGGTGTTCGCGGTTGTACAAGGCATCGCGCTGTTGTTCTTCATCGTTGTGATCACCGGCGCGGTGCGGCGGTTCCGGCCGGCGGCGGCATACGCTTAAACGACATATTTTCGCACCAAGCTCGTCGTTGTGGTCTACCCACAGTGTCCCGATGACGGGGCGCAGCTGCATTAGCATATGCAAAGGAGCATTCGTCATGCCAACGGTCACAACGAAAGACAGCGTGGAGATCTTTTACAAGGACTGGGGCAAGGGCCAGCCGATCGTCTTCAGCCACGGCTGGCCGCTGTCGGCCGATGACTGGGACGCGCAGATGCTGTTCTTCCTCAACCAGGGCTATCGCGTCATCGCCCATGACCGCCGCGGCCATGGCCGCTCCACCCAGGTCGGCGACGGGCACGACATGGATCACTATGCCGATGACCTGGCGGCGGTGACGACGCATCTCGGTCTGAAGAATGCGATCCATGTCGGCCACTCCACCGGCGGCGGCGAGGTCGCACACTATCTGGCACGGCACGGCGAGAGCCGGGTCGCGAAGGCGGCCCTGATCAGCGCGGTGCCGCCGCTGATGGTGAAGACCCCGGCCAATCCAAACGGCCTTCCCAAGGACGTGTTCGACGATTTTCAAAAGCAGCTCGCCGCCAATCGCTCCAAATTCTATCGCGACGTCGCGGAAGGGCCGTTCTACGGCTACAACCGCTCGGGCAAACCCTCGGAGGCCGTGATCGCGAACTGGTGGCGGCAGGGTATGATGGGGGGCGCCAAGGCTCACTATGATGGGATCGTCGCCTTCTCACAAACCGACTTCACCGAAGATCTCAAAAAGATCACCGTGCCGATCCTGGTGATGCATAGCGAGGACGATCAGATCGTGCCGTATGTCGCGTCCGGGCCAATGTCGGCCAAGCTTTTGAAGAACGGGACGTTGAAGACCTATAAGGGTTTTCCGCACGGCATGCCGACCACGGAGGCGGAAACCATCAACGCCGACCTGCTGGCGTTCATCAAGAAATGAAAGTCATCCTGTTCGGTGCCACGGGGATGGTCGGGCAGGGTGTGTTACGCGAATGTCTGCTGGATCCCGGCGTCGAAATCGTGCTCGCGGTCGGACGCAGTCCGACCGGCCAGCGAAATGCTAAGCTGCGCGAGATCCTGCACGATAACTTCTTCGATTTCTCGGCGATCGAATCCGAGCTTGCCGGGTTCGACACCTGCTTCTTCTGTCTCGGGGTCAGCTCGGTCGGCATGAGCGAGCAGCGCTATCGGCACCTGACCTACGACCTGACGCTGGCCGCGGCGACGGCGCTGTCGAAGCGCAATCCGGGCATGGTGTTCATCTATGTCACCGGGCAAGGCACCGACAGCACCGAGCAGGGCCGGCTGATGTGGGCGCGGGTCAAGGGCAAGACCGAAAACGAGCTGCGCAAGCTGCCGTTCAAGGCGGCCTATATGTTCCGACCCGGGGCCATCCAGCCGCTGCACGGCATCCGTTCCAAGACCGCCTGGTACCAGGCTATTTATGTCCTGGCAGCACCCGTGCTGACGCTGCTCCACCGTGTCGCGCCGAAATATGTGACGACCACCGAACAGCTCGGCCGGGCCATGATCAAGGTGGCGCGCGACGGCTATCCGCGACCGGTGCTCGAAAGCGAAGACATCAACGCGGTCGTCTAATCGTCTTAGCCCGGAATAAACGCCGTGCCGCTCTCATCGGTAATCATGTGCACCGCAGCTCCGTAAAGCGCTTCCAAACGCTCCCGCGTCAGGATTTGCTGCACCGGTCCTTCGGCGAGGCGCTCGCCGTCCCGCAGCAGATAGGCCCGGTCGGCGGCGCGCAACGCGTGATTGGGATCATGGGTGGTGAAGAGGACGCCAAGGCCGGAACCGGCCAGCGCGCGGATCTCGCGCATGACCTTGCCCTGGTTGCCGAAGTCGAGATTCGCGGTCGGCTCGTCCAGCACGATGAATTGCGGCTCCTGGGCCAGCGCGCGCGCCAGCAAGACTAGTTGGCGCTCGCCCCCCGAGATCATGGTGTAGGGCCGCTGCGCAAGCGGCGCGATCCCGAGGCGATCGAGCATGGCGGCGGCGACGGTGCGGTCTTTCAAGGTCGGCCGGGCGAACAGATCGCCGTGCGCCGTGCGGCCCATCAGCACAACCGCTTCGACGGAGAATGCAAATGTCGCGACATGGGTTTGCGGCACATAGGCGATCAGGCGGGCGCGTTCCCGCACCGTGCGGGAAGCAAGCGAGGCGCCATCGAGCCGTACCTCACCCGCTTTCGGCCTCAATAGTCCAAGCAGCGTCTTGAGCAGCGTGGTCTTGCCGCCGCCATTGGGTCCCAGCAGCGCCAGCACCTCGCCGTTCTGCAGTCTGACATTGAGCCCGGCGCCGACCACGCGATCCTGATAGCCAATGGTGAGTTCGTGACCTTCCAAGATCATGACCAGCTCTTTTGCACACTGGCGAGCAGCCAGATGAAGAAGGGCGTGCCGATCACGGCCGTCAGGATGCCGAGCGGAATTTCCACCTGTGCCATGGTGCGCGCCAGCGTGTCGATCAGCAGAAGATAGCCGCCGCCAAGGATGGCCGCCGCAGGCAGCAGCCGCGCGAAATCGGGGCCGACCAGCGACCTTGCCAGATGCGGCACCACGAGTCCGACCCAGCCGATGATCCCTGCGGTGGCGACGCTGGCGGACGTAACGAGCGTCGCCGCGGCGACGATGGCGATGCGCAAGGGGCCGGTGGCGACGCCGAGCGCGCGCGCCTCCTCTTCGGGAAGCGACATCACATTCATCCGCCAGCGCAGGGCGACCAGAACGGCCGTGCCGGCCGCAACCGGGCCGAACAGCGGAAGCAGATCCCCGACCCCGGTCGCGGACAGGCTGCCCAGCAGCCAGAATGTCATGGCTGGAAGCTGGTTGTAAGGATCGGCAAGATATTTCACGAGGCCAACGCCGGCGCCGAACAGCGATCCAACCACGACGCCGGTCAATACCAGCACCAGGATCGGATCGCGCGAGCGCACCGACGTGCCGATCGCATAGACGATCCCGACCGCGATCAGACCGCCGAGGAAGGCGACCATCTGGATCAAGAATACGCTGAGCGAGAGATAGATGCCGCCCACGGCGCCAAGCGCCGCGCCCGACGATGCTCCCAAAATATCGGGAGACACCAATGGATTGCGAAACAGCCCCTGAAACGCTGTGCCGGCAACCGCGAGCGCCGCACCGACCAGCATCGCGGCGATCACGCGCGGACCGCGAACCTGCAGGATGACACTTTCGACCGTCGGCGAGACGTCTGCTGGGTGGCCGGCCGCCTTCGCATAAAGAAGGCTCATGAGATCGCCAAGCCCCACCGGATAGCGGCCGACGGTGAGCGCAAGCAACAGTCCCGCGATCAGGACCGCGATGGCGATCGCAAATCCGGGCACGGCGGATCGGGCAAGGCTCATCAGGCATGGCTCATCGGAGGCAGCTCATGCGATCAAGGCTATCAATCCCTGCCTGCAAGTACATGGTCGATTTGCGCCGGCGTCGGCACGACGTGATAGAAGCGGGAATAGAAGTCCTGCGTCAGCACGCGCAGATCTTCCGGAAACCGCTCCGGATACAGAATCTTGGCGAGCCACCAAAGCCCGATCAGCCGGTTCACCGATGGCGGAAAATCCACCCAGCCGAACGGCATCTTGGGCGACAGATGTACCCGGTCGTCGCGCACTGCCTTGACCGAAGCCCAGGCGGGGGCGTTGCGTACGGTAGCGGCGAACTCCTGGTCGATGGTGACGATGACGTCGGGATTCCAGAGAAGAATCTGTTCGATCGAAACATTGGCGAGACCGCCTTTGGTTTCGCCCGCGACATTGCGGCTGATCAGTTCGATGGTCTCGACGTTGATCGAGCCGCCGAGGCCGGTTTCGAGTCCGCGCGGCCCTCGCGCATAATAGACCCGCGGCCGTTCGCTCGCAGCGATCGGTTCGACGCGGCCGAGAATGGTCTTGAGCGTGTCCTCTGTGTACCGCGCAAGCTTCTCGGCATCCTCACGGCGTCCGATCAATTCGCCGAGCGAACGATAGGTGCCGGCGATCCCGGCGAAGCGGCCATCCAGCAGCGCGTAGGGAATGGCGGTTTGTTCCTGCACGCGATCGGCGAGCGAAACAAAGGTGGGGCTGGTCGATCCGACATCGAGAATCAGGTCGGGCTTGAGCGCGAGCACCGTTTCCAGGTTGGCGGTGTTGCCGCGTCCGGTGATGCGCCCGACTTCCGGCCGCGTGCAGATCTCCGGCAGCATGTAGACACACTCTTCCGGCCGGTTGGCGCGCGGCCAGCCAATCAGCATGTCAGGCGCCAGGGTGTAAAGCAGGATCGCGGCCGGCGGCCCGGCAGGAAACACGCGTGTGACGGTTGCAGGAACGGTAACTGCACGCCCCGCAGCGTCGTTTACCGTCGCCGCGAAGGCGCGGCGCGGCGCCATCAAAACCGCCGACAGGCCCGTGATCAGCGTGCGACGGTCGATCGCTTGACGCCCGCGAGCATGTCCGGCCTCGATCGCGACGTTAGCCGGTTTGCACCTCATCCGCGTCTCCGTTTACCAATTTGACCCAAGGTCGCACAGGCTTCGGCTGACGGTACCATCGGGGCGTGAGCCACCAAAACCGTCACGACCCCACGAAATTGCCGCAAATTTCATACCTTTGCCATATGGGCGTCGTCTGCCCTATACTTTGTTGATCGCAAGGGGCAGGTATCGGTATGGATCGCATTCGCATCGTTGGCGGCAACAAGCTCAACGGCACCATTCCGATCTCAGGCGCAAAGAATGCGGCGCTGCCGCTGATGATCGCGGGCCTGCTGTCCAAGGAAACGCTGATTCTCGATAACGTGCCGCGGCTTGCCGATGTCGCGCAACTGCAGCGCATTCTCGGCAATCACGGCGTCGACATCATGTCGGCGGGAAAGCGGCCCGGCGATCGTGAATACCAGGGGCAGACCCTGCACATTTCGGCGGCCGATATCATCGACACCACGGCACCCTACGAGCTGGTCTCGCGGATGCGGGCGAGCTTCTGGGTGATCGCGCCGCTGGTGGCGCGGATGCATGAGGCCAGGGTATCGCTGCCCGGCGGCTGCGCCATCGGCACCCGGCCGGTCGATCTGCTGATCATGGCGCTGGAAAAACTCGGCGCCGATATCGCCATCGATGGCGGCTATGTGATTGCGAAGGCGCCTGGCGGCCTGATCGGGGCCGAGATCGACTTTCCCAAGGTCACGGTCAGCGGCACCCATGTCGCGTTGATGGCGGCGACCTTGGCGAAGGGTACCACCGTCATCAGCAACGCCGCCTGCGAGCCGGAAATTCTCGATGTCGCCGACTGCCTGAACAAGATGGGCGCCCGCGTCTCCGGCGCCGGCACGCCCCGCATCGTGGTCGAAGGCGTCGCCAAACTGCACGGCGCGCGGCACACCGTGCTGCCCGACCGAATCGAAACCGGCACCTATGCCATGGCGGTGGCGATGACCGGCGGCGAGGTGCAACTGGCCGGCGCACGGCCGGAGCTGTTGCAGTCGGCGCTCGACGTGCTGACCGCGGCCGGTGCCGACATCACGGTCAACAATGAAGGCATTCGCGTCGCCCGCAATGGCGTCGGGATCGGACCGGTGAAGGTTTCGACCGCACCGTTTCCGGGGTTTCCCACCGACCTACAGGCGCAATTGATGGCGCTGATGGCCTGCGCCAAGGGCTCGTCGCAGATCACCGAGACGATCTTCGAAAACCGATTCATGCATGTGCAGGAACTGGCGCGGTTCGGCGCACGGATCAGCCTCGACGGCGAGACCGCTACCATCGACGGCATCGCCAAGCTGCGCGGCGCGCCGGTGATGGCGACGGACCTCCGCGCGTCGGTGTCGCTGGTGATCGCGGCGCTGGCCGCCGAGGGCGAAACCATGGTCAACCGTGTCTACCACCTCGACCGGGGCTTTGAACGGCTTGAGGAAAAACTGTCGGCGTGCGGCGCGTCGATCCAGCGGATCAGCGATTGAACATCTGGGATGCCCCGGTGACGGCCCAGCACAAATTGATTGCCCTCGACGCCGACGACCTCGTCGTCATTTCTGCGCATGTCCAGGATGCCCGCGTCCAGGTGGCCGATATCATCTGGCGGCAGGGCGAAAAGCGGCTGGTGGTCGGCATGAACCGGCTGGACTGGGAGCAGACGCTGGAAGGTGAAACCAGCCCGCGTCGCCTGATATCGGCGCTGCGTTTCGATCGCGTGTTGGCGTGCAAGTCCCGCAATATCGACCTGGAGATGCCGGAAGCCGTGCTGGAACTGCTCGGCATCGAATTCCATCCCGGTGAGGCGCCTGGTGGTAGCGTGGTGCTGCTGTTCAACCAGGGCGGGGCGCTTCGGCTCGACGTTGAATGTCTCGAATGCGAACTGGCCGATCTCGGCCCCGATGATCTTGGGATCCGCGGCGAAGGCACCGACCCGCTCGAGCCGGATCTTTGAGCAACGGCGAATGGGTAAACTATGGCGCGTCTGCCTGCCCGGCGGCTTTGGTGCCTGGCAGCCCCGGCCATCCGCGGGCTGAAGGGTTGACGGCGATTGGTCGCCGCGCCATTGAGGCGGGGGCGGTTGATGATATGTGCCGCCCCGGAAAACCACCATGCCTGTCCGCCTAGACCGAAGCAGCGCCGATTTCGCCAAGCGATTCGGAAAATTTCTCGCAGCCAAACGCGAGGTTTCCGCTGATATCGAGGGCGCCACCCGTGTCATCGTCGATGATGTGGCGGCGCGCGGCGATCTGGCGCTGATCGAAGCGACGCGCAGGTTCGACCGTCTCGATCTCGACGCGAGCCGTCTGCGCATAACGGCCGAGGAAGTCGACGCGGCCGTGAAGGCCTGCGATGCCGCAACGCTGGACGCGCTTCGATTTGCCCGCGACCGGATCGAAAGTTTCCACCGCCAGCAACTGCCGCGGGATCATCGCTTCACCGATGCGCAGGGCGTCGAACTCGGCTGGCGCTGGAGCGCCATCGACGCGGTCGGTCTTTATGTTCCGGGTGGTACCGCGGCCTATCCGTCCTCGGTCTTGATGAACGCGGTGCCGGCCAGGGTTGCCGGCGTTCCGCGCGTGGTGATGGTGGTGCCGTCGCCCGACGGCAAGCTCAATCCGCTGGTGCTGGCGGCGGCGCATCTCGGCGGCGTGTCGGAGATCTACCGCGTCGGCGGCGCGCAGGCGGTGGCCGCGCTGGCCTACGGCACCGCCACGATCGCGCCGGTGGCCAAGATCGTCGGCCCCGGCAATGCCTATGTCGCCGCCGCCAAGCGGCTGGTGTTCGGTAAAGTCGGCATCGACATGATCGCCGGTCCCTCGGAGGTGCTGGTGATCGCCGACCGCACCGGCAACGCCGGCTGGATCGCGGCCGATCTGCTGGCGCAGGCCGAGCACGATACCAATGCGCAATCGATCCTGATCACCGATGATGCCGCGCTGGCCGATGAGGTCGCGCGCGCGGTGGAATCCCAGTTGAATACGCTGCCGCGGGCAGCGATCGCGCGGGCCTCGTGGGATGAGTTCGGCGCGATCATCATGGTCGAGAAGCTCGATCAGGCGGTGGCGCTGGCCAACGATATCGCCGCCGAACATCTGGAGATCATGACGGCGGAGCCCGAGGCGCTGGCCTCGCAAATCCGCAATGCCGGCGCGATCTTCCTCGGGCCGCACACCCCGGAGGCGATCGGCGATTATGTCGGCGGTTCCAATCACGTGCTGCCGACCGCACGCTCGGCGCGGTTCTCCTCCGGCCTCGGCGTGCTCGACTTCATGAAGCGAACGTCGATCCTCAAATGCGGGCCGGATCAGTTGCGGGCGCTGGGGCCGGCGGCGATGACGCTGGGCAAGGCCGAAGGGCTCGACGCCCACGCCCGTTCGGTCGGACTGCGCCTCAATCTGCCATGACCGGGCCGCCGCCGATGGACGATTCGCACAATCGTATCGTCGCGGTGACGCTTGATGAGGAATCGATCGGGCGTTCCGGGCCCGATATCGAGCACGAGCGGGCAATCGCAATCTACGATCTTGTTGAAAAGAACCTGTTCGCGCCCGACGGTGCCGAGGCCGGGCCTTTCACCCTGCATCTTGGGATCACCGGCAACCGGCTGGTGTTCGATATCCGCCGCGAAGACGGCACGCCGGTGGTGGCGCACCTGTTGTCGCTGACGCCGTTCCGGCGGATCGTGAAAGACTATTTCATGATTTGCGACAGCTATTATCAGGCGATTCGTACCGCGACGCCGGATCGGATCGAGGCCATCGACATGGGCCGCCGCGGTATTCACGACGAGGGTTCGCGGACGCTGCAGGACCGGTTGAAGGGCAAGGTGCGGATCGATTTCGAAACCGCCCGCCGGCTGTTCACGCTGATCAGCGTTCTGCACTGGAAGGGCCAGGACGCATGATTCCGCATACTGCGCGACATCGGTCCGAAAAGGTCGTGCCCCACACCAGAGAAATCTAGGCGTCATGGTGACGTTCCCGCCTGCGCGTGCCCCGCAAGCCGTGCTGTTTGCCTGCGGCTTGAACAGCGTGCGCTCGCCGATGGCCGAAAGCCTGCTGCAGCGGATGTTTCCGCAGGCGCTCTATGTGAAATCCGCCGGCGTCAAGAAAGGCGAGCTTGATCCGTTCGCGGTCGCCGTGATGGCGGAACTGGGCCAGGATATCTCCGGACACAAGCCCACGACCTTCGAGGAACTGGATGACTGGGAGGGGCTCAATTTCGACCTCATCATCACATTGTCACCCGAAGCACATCATAAGGCGCTGGAGCTGACCCGTACGTTGGCGGCCGATGTGGAATATTGGCCGACGCAGGATCCGACCGGCACCGAGGGCAACCGTGAGCAGAGGCTGCAAGCCTACCGGGAGGTCTGCGACGGGCTGGTGCGGCGTATCCGCAAGCGTTTTTCGAGAGTCGGGGCAGCGAGCGGGTAATGAACCCGCGATGTCGATAGGATGATCTGGAAAATGTCATCTGGGCGAAAGCGGGATCTGGTTGGTCGAATAAATATGGCGCGGTGTCATAGGCCCCGGCTTTCGCCGGGACGACAAAGGCCTGTTCCACGGTTGTCTCAGGCAAGCCCTTCCGATAGGTTCCGCGCGCGTTCGTCCTCCTGGTCTCCCGCCGATAAATCCGCATGCTAGGCCGCCCCAAATTCGTTCTCGCTTCCGGTTCGCCGCGCCGGCTCAGCCTGCTCAACCAGGCCGGCATCGAGCCCGATGCGCTGCGTCCCGCCGATGTCGATGAGACCCCGCGGCGGGGCGAGCTGCCGCGCGCCTGCGCCAACCGGCTCGCCCGCGCCAAGGCCGACGCCGCGCTCAAATCGGTGCAACTCGATGACGAATTGCGCGGCGCCTTCATTCTGGCCGCCGACACCGTGGTCGCGGTGGGCCGCCGCATCCTGCCGAAGGCCAACCTGGTCGATGAAGCCTCGCAATGCCTGCGGCTGTTGTCGGGCCGCAACCATCGCGTCTATACCGCGATCTGCCTGGTGACGCCGAAGGAGACCTTTCGCCAGCGCCTGATCGAATCACGCGTGCGTTTCAAGCGGCTGAGCGAAGACGATATCCAGGCCTATATCGGTTCCGGCGAATGGCGCGGCAAGGCCGGCGGCTATGCCGTGCAGGGCATTGCCGGCACATTCGTGGTCAAGATGGTCGGCTCCTACACCAACATCGTCGGCCTGCCGCTTTATGAATCGGTGTCCTTGCTCGGCGGCGAGGGCTTTCCGGTTCGCTTCGGCTGGTTGAATGCCAGTTAAGCCGCCAGGCGCGGGCGGGCCCGCCAAGGGAGCGGCGAAGCCGGCTGCCGCCAAACCGTCTTCGATCAAGCCGCCTTCAGCCAAGACGCCTTCAAAGACGTCTCGAGGCAAGCGGTCTTCAGTCAAGCCGTCTTCAACCAAGCCTTGCCCGATTTGCAGGAAGCCGGCCACCGAGGCCTCGCGCCCGTTTTGTTCCGAGCCCTGCCGGGATGTCGATCTGAATCGCTGGCTGTCGAATTCCTATGTCATTCCTGCCGCCAGGGATGACGACGAGGACGCGGAATAGGCCACATTCCGCGCGATACGAAGCTGTCACAGGGTGGGTGGACAGGGCTGCCCGGCCTGACTATAAACCGGCGCTCCCGACCCCGTTCGCGGGTTGGAAGTGCCCAGGTAGCTCAGTTGGTAGAGCATGCGACTGAAAATCGCAGTGTCGGTGGTTCGATCCCGCCCCTGGGCACCATGCCGCTCCTAAGTGGCTGTTCTGAAAGCGGAAAAGATAAATTAGCGCCTGAGCCGACGCCCGTTTTCTGATCGCGCCAATCATCTCGCATGCCGACGCTTTGGCTCGGAGAATCGCGATGGTCACTCGGCTGACTGTCTGGCGGATTCTCGCCGGGTTTCTTGTTCGCCGCTCCGAAATCCCATCCAACAGGCACGCAGGACGAGGTCCACGATCTCGCTACGGCTTGGCCCTGGGTGGCTCAGCCACCATAGCGCGAGCGCGTGCAGCCCTTCCTTGAGAAATTCACCGGCGGCCTCGTATTGCCAGCTTCCGCCGGGCGGAAGGTAGCTCTTCAGGAGCTTGGCAATCGCGGTCGTGGCGCCCTGCTGGACCGCTCGCGACAGCTTCATAGTGACCGGATTTCCCTGCGGCACGATCAGCAGGATCATCGCTGCCTCCGGCTGATCTTCCACGAAGGCAAAGAACGCGTCGACCGCAGTCCGAAACCTGTGTTCCTCGCTAACGGCTGACTTTCCGATCGCGCTGCCCTTTGCCAGCAGATCGTCGCGAATCGAACGAAGCAGGGTCTCGAACAGAGCGTCTTTCGAGGCGAAGTGATCGTAAAGCACCGGCTTGGTAATGCCGGCGGCCGCTGCAATCCCGCTCATCGACGCACCGTCGTAACCCTTGCGGGCGAAGAGACGCGTCGCCGCTGCCAGGATCTTGATCCGCCGCTCATCCAGCGTGAGCCGTTTTCGAGGTCTTGCTTTCATCGCTACCCCAGCTATAAGTAACCTACTCACGGGTAGGTATTCTAGTTCAATCGAAGGAACTTGCCATGAGGATTTTCGTTGCAGGTGCCACCGGCGCCGTGGGACGCCCGCTCGTTGCCACCCTGATAACAGCCGGCCATTCAGTTGTCGGTCTGACCCGAACAGCCGCAAAGGCTGCCATCATCGAGCGGATGGGTGCCAAGCCCGTCATAGCCAACGGGCTCGATGCGGCGGCCATTGAGGCGGCGATAGGCTCGAACACGCCAGATGCGATCGTTCATGAAATGACCGACCTCTCCGGTGCGAGCGATCTCCGGCATTTTGACCGGGCGTTCGCAGCCAGCAACCAGTTGAGGACACGGGGCCTCGACATCCTGCTGGCAGCCGCGAAAGAAAACGGCGTCAAACGGTTTATCGCTCAAAGCTATTGCGGATGGCCGTATGCCCGCTCCGGCGATGCTGTGAAGACCAAGGCGGACGCGCTGGATCCCGATCCGCCGGCCGAATTTCTCGCTTCGCTAAAGGCGATCCAATACCTGGAACGAACCGTTACCGCCTCCGTGAAGCCAGAAGGCATCGTTCTGCGTTACGGCGCATTCTACGGGCCCGGCACCGGGATGCTCGATCGCGTCATGGTGGAGCAAATACGCAGCCGCCGGGTGCCGTTGATCGGCAGCGGTGCGGGCTGGTGGTCATTCGTGCACGTCGACGATGCGGCTGTCGCGACAGTCAAGGCACTCGAACGCGGCAAAGCCGGCAACATCTACAACATCGTCGACGATGATCCTGCTCAGGTCGGAGAATGGCTTCCGGCGCTCGCAGCGATGCTGGATGCGAAGCGGCCGTTTCATCTGCCGGCCTGGATCGCCAGGATTGTCGCGGGCGAACACCTCGTTTCGATGATGACGCAGGCGCGCGCGGGGTCGAATGCGAAGGCCAGAACGGAATTCGGCTGGACGCCGGCGCATCCATCATGGCGCCGGGGATTTTCCAACATCGCCAGGCTATCGATCGAGCAACGGGCCGCCGCGTGAGGTTTTGCCGGCCGCTCGTCTTCCCGGATCATCGCCAAGCCGCCGCATATCAGAAATCATTACGGAGGTCGTGACATGGAAGACCGCATCCGCCTGACGATAACCAACGGCGTTGCCGACGTTCGGCTCAATCGAGCGGACAAGATGAACGCGCTTGATCCCGCCATGTTCAAGGCCATTGCCGAAACCGGTGCGCGGCTCAAGGAGAATAGCAGCGTGCGCGCGGTGGTGCTCTCAGGGGAGGGCCGTGCCTTTTGCGCCGGGCTCGACGTGGAGCGGATCACTGCGCTGACGCAGGGTAGCAGCCTGCTTCCCTTCGCCGACCTTACCAAGCGCACCCACGGCATTGCCAATTACGTTCAGCACATCGTTTGGATCTGGCGCGAACTGCCCGTGCCCGTGATCGCGGCCGTACACGGCGTTGCTTTCGGCGGGGGCTTCCAGCTCGCGCTCGGCGCCGACTTTCGCTACGTGGCGCCGGAGACGCGGCTGGGTATCATCGAGAGCAAATGGGGCTTGGTGCCCGACATGGCCGGCACACAGCTGATGCGATATCTGGCGCGCGAGGACGTGATCCGCGAATTAACCTACACGGCGCGAATCTTTTCTGCCGAAGAAGCGCTCGCTTACGGGTTTGTCACACGAGTGGTTGAGAATCCCCTTGTCGAGGCCTTGGCCACGGCGCGCAAGATCGCGGAAAAGAGCCCTGACGCGATCCGCGCCGCCAAACGTCTGCTGAATCGGGCCGCCACTTGCGACGCGCTGACAGGGCTTACCGCCGAAACCAGCGAACAGCGTGCCTTGATTGGTAGCCCGAACCAAGTTGAGGCGGTCAGGGCCAATCTCGAAAACCGTGCGCCGATCTTTGCCGACAGCGTTAGTCTGACTTGACCAAGGTCATTTCAGCAGAAGGCGCATGAAGCAGAGACACTATATTGATATTGGCGTTCTCGCCGCTGCAGGCCTCCTGGTCGCCGGGGCGCTGGCGGTGGTTGGCCCGTCCACAGTGTCGCCGCAGGCCATCGCGTCCTCAGTCACGCGTGCGCCGGACTTGATCGAGCGCGCGTGGCGCCTGCCGGTGGCGGCCACGTTCAACCGGCAGCTTGCCTGGCAATCCAATGCGTCGCATTGCGGACCGGCTGCCGTTGCCAACGTCAATCGTTCGCTCGGGGAGGCGGCAAGCACCGAGAGCAAGGTGCTCGCCGGCACGGGTCGGTGCTGGACCGGCGTGTGCATCCTAGGCCTCACGCTCGACGAACTGGCCGATGTTGCGCGGACCAATGCCGATCGAAAAATTACCGTGCTGCGCGATCTCAGCGAAGCCCAGTTCCGCGAACACATGCGCCACTCCAACGATCCGCGCCGGCGCTACATCGTGAACTTCGATCGCGAGAAAATTTTCGGCGCCGGCGTCGGGCACCATTCGCCTGTCGGCGGCTATCTCGAAACCGAGGACCTGGTGTTCGTGCTTGATATCAATTCGGACTACCAACCGTGGCTGGTCGAGCTTCCGCGCTTGTTCGCTGCGATAAACTCGCTCGACGGCGACAAGAAGCGCGGGCTGCTGCTCGTCGAATAGCGGCTGTGGCGGTGCCGGGAGCCGCGACATGGGGCGCAGCGCCCGGTCAAGCGCTGGCTAAAGCGTTTTCCAGCGAAGTGGATACCGGTTCGCGTAAAGAAAACGCGTCAAACCAAGAATCTAGAGCTCCGTTCCGATTCCATCGGAACGGAAAAGGCTCTAGGTTTATTCGGCAGCGATCGTGTGCACGCTCCCGCTTTGATCCTGGCCCGCGAACGCGAAGCCTTCGTATCCCTTCGCGGCGACCTCGGCGCATTTCCGGCGGTATCCACCGACGCCCTCCGGGCCGAGGTAGGGCAAGAAACGCCGCGCCTTGCCGGCGACATTGGCTCCCATGTACCAGGAATTGGCGGTCGGCATCAGGGTCGAATTCACGATATCGGCGACATGGATGCCCCACGCGTCCTGCGCTTGCGGCGTCGCCTCGATCGTTACTAGCTCGTTTCTCCCCATATAGGCGATGCATTCGGTGATCCACTCGACGTGCTGCTCGATCGATACCGGCATGTTCGACAACACCGAGGGACTTTGCGGGCCGGTGATCATAAACAGGTTCGGGTAGCCGGCTATGGCCAAGCCGAGATAGGTCTGCGGGCCGTCCTCCCACTCCTGTGCCAACGCCCTGCCGCCGCGCCCTTTGATGCCGAGTTTTTTCAGCGGGCCTGTCAGCGCGTCGAAGCCGGTAGCGACAACGATGATGTCGAGCGGGTACTCTTTACCGGCCGCACGAATGCCGTTCGACGTGATCTCCTCGATTGGGCCGTCGACGGTCGCGTCCACCAGCTCCACGTTCTTCTTGTTGAAGGTTTCAAAATAGTTGGTGTCCAGTGGCTGGCGCTTGGTGCCATAGGGGTAAGTCTTGGGGGTCAACTTCTCGGCGGTCGCGGGGTCATTGACGATCGAACGGATCCTGCGCTTGAGGTAGTCGGCAATGACATCGTTTGCCTCCTTGGAGAAAAACATGTCCTGGTAGTTGGCCAGCCAGAAGGCGAAACCGCCGGCGTCCCACATCCTGTCGAACTCCTGCTCGCGCTCCTCGGGCGTTGTCTCAAGCACCGGCTTCGGTATGAAGTTCAGCTCGAAGCCGAAGAAGGAATCCTTGATGCGCTGGCGGATCGCGTCGTAATCGGCCTTGCGCGCCTTGGTCACCTCGGGATCGATACGGCCGTTGCGCGCAGGCACGCAGAAGTTCGGCGTGCGCTGGAAGACCGTCAGGTGCTTGGCCTGCTGCGCAATCTCCGGGATCGCCTGCACCGCGGTGGCGCCTGTGCCGATGACGCCGACACGCTTGGCGGTGAAGTCCACGCCGTCGTGCGGCCACTGGCTGGTGTGGTAGCACTTGCCGGTAAACGAGCCCAGCCCCTTGATCGGCGGCATATTGGCGGTCGACAGGGCGCCGACCGCTGCGATGACGAAGTGCGTCCGGACGACGTCGCCTTTGTCGGTGCGCACCGTCCAACACTCGGTGTCGTCGTCGAAGGTGACCTCGACGACGCGCTTGCCGAACTGGATGTCGGGCTTGAGGTCGAAGCGCTCGGCGCAGTGCTCGAGGTAGCGCAGGATCTCGTCCTGCTCCGGATAGCGCTCGGACCAATTCCATTCCTGCAACAGGTTCTTGTCGAACGTGTAACAGTAGATGTAGCTGTCGGAGTCGCAGCGGGCGCCGGGATAGCGATTCCAGTACCAGGTGCCACCCACGCCGTCGCCGGCCTCGAATACGGTGGCGTTCAGGTCGAGCTTGTCGCGCAGCGAATGCAGCATGTACATGCCGGAGAAGCCGGCGCCGATGATGACCGCATCGAAGTCGGTTTTTACGCCAACCCTTTGCGACTCAGCTTCCACATTCGTCATGACAGACCTCCCGTTGTGAGCATTCTCCGTGCATCTTCGATTCGATTGTCCAGGCGCTAGAGCCGGCAACGTGCAAGGCACGCGCTCACGACGCCTCTCGCTCCGTTCAATTCCGAGAGCCGGGAGGCGCCGTCACGCAAGAAGCCGCGTTCGCCGGTATTAAGCCGCCGCGCGCGCCTCACCAGCCGCATAGGTGGCCGTCTCGAAATCCAGGTAACCGCCGAACGAAGTTGGATCGCCGAACGGCAGGATCTGCGTCGCCCAATATCCGCCGAACCCGTTCTTTCGATCGATCCAGTAGAACAGGTTCGGGAGTCCGGCCCAGCCGAGCGCGCCGGCCGGCCGGCCGGTGGGCGCGTCCTCGTCGTTCACCATGAAGGTGTAGGACCAGGATTTCTTGAGGCCGGGGAAGAACTCGGCATCGTTCGATATGGCCGGAATGACGCCGGGCAGCACCGTGACCGTCTGATGCGCTTGCAGGCCGTTGCAGACAGCAGCCTCGACCGTCTCCCTGTTGAGCACGCGGCCGTGCGGCCCCTCTCCGTCGTTCAGCCACATGCGGATGAATTTCATGTACTCGCCGATCGAGCCATGGAGACCGTGGCCGCCCATATCGACTTCCGGATCAGGCGGCAATTGCATGTCGGGAAGGGGAGTCAGTGACCCGTCGGCTTCCCGTTGGTGGATGGTGGCGAGGCGCTCGCGCATGGAGGGGGTCAGCGAAAAGGCCAGGTCCTCGATGCCGAGCGGTGCAAAGATTCGCTCGGCCATCACCTCGCCGAGCCGCTTGCCGCGGATGTTCTCGACGACCTGCCCGCACCAATCGATGTTGCTGCCGTACTCCCATTTGTCGCCGGGATCGAACAGCAGCGGAGTCATCAAGGATGCCTTCGAGCAGGTAATCACGCTGGGTTGGCCGCGCTCCTGCGCCAGGCGCAGGTAACTGGTATTGAAGAAGTCGTAGCCGAGGCCGGCGGTGTGCAGCATCAGCATGCGGGTGGAGATGTCGCGCTTCGGCGCCCGCAGCTTTGGAGTCCCGTCGGCGTCGAACCCGTCGAGCACCTCGAGCTTGCCGATATCGGGGGCGTAATTCTTGGCCGGCGCGTCAAGGTCGAGTTTGCCTTCCTCGACGCATTGCAGGACCGCCGTGCCGGTGATTGCCTTGGTGGTCGAGTAGATGGCGAAGACGGAGTCGGTTGTCATTGGCTGATTGCCGCCAAGGCTGCGTTTGCCGGCGGCGCCTTCGTAGATATTGCCCGAGCGGTCGGTGATCATCGCCACCACGCCGGGAACACCGGTCGCAGTCGTTTGCAAAATCCCGTCACATGCGCTTCTCAAGTCGTTACGCATCGTCGTTTCCTCCAGTTGAAGTTGGCCCTGCTTCGTCTCGGCAGGCCGCTGCTGGTCCATTTGGAACGATGTCAACCGTTGCAAGTATCGAAGTGGAGTCCTCCGCCTATGTGATGCGACAACGGCTTGAACACGCGAACGACAGCATTGAATGTCTTGACGTGACGCCCAAGGCTGTCGTCGCCATAGCGGCTTCGCCGACAGGACCACCTGACATCATTTGCGTGCCGAGGCTCGATGCGACCCGCACAGCAGCGGCCGCGGTCTCGTTGGCCCGGTGTCGCAAGGGTCAGGCGGCCGACGCGGTGAGGTTCCGAGTGCCTATTGCGGGGAGCCTCGTCGGTAGCCCGCGCGGCGCGAGGCTACACCTCCCCGTGTCTCTTTGCGAGGAATATTCTGCGAACCGACCGCTCTCTTGGCGATGCGTTGCGTTGCGAAAGCGAAGGATGCACCGATGTCACCCGCCGCAGACAGCTGGACGCATTATCTGCCATCCGATCCTAGCGAATTGCACCAACAATATTCTCAGATTTGATTTGCGAAGAGGACAGCTGCTTTGCGGGCCTCATCATATTACAACGATAATCATTTGCGTCTGAACTGACATACATCGGTAGTTCGGAAACCCCAATTTGCACAGACATGCAACGATGCATGCTTTGCTTGTAATGCGGGGGCTCCAAGGATGGGCACGGACTTGGCGCGGTGTTTGCGCCTGTTTTCATTGTCGATCGGTATCGCGCTCGCGGTTGCGGCCGCCGGATTTTCTTTCCCGGCGAAGGCCCAAAACACGAACCGACCCGCCTATGCAAAGATCGGGCGGATTGCGGTCGTCGGGCTGGAAACGCAGGACTTCAAAGAGTTTCTTGGAATCCGTTATGCGCAACCGCCGATCGGCGAGTTGCGCTGGCAGCCACCACGGCCGGCCACCACCGTCACCACAAAGGCGGATGCATTTGGCCCTCACTGTCCGCAGGTCGCGTCGCCGTTCGGGACGGCGAGCTCAAGCGAGGACTGCCTGTTTCTTAATGTGTACACGCCACATGCCATTTCGCGGCGCTCGCATTATCCGGTGATGGTGTGGATTCATGGCGGCAATCTTGTTTCAGGCGAAAGCGACGACTTCAACCCTGTCCATCTTGTGAAGCAAGGCGTCATAGTCGTCACGATCAATTACCGGTTGGGGGCATTGGGTTTTCTCGCCCACCCATCGCTGGATGCCGAAGCACATCCAGGTGTGAACTACGGTCTGCTCGATCAGCAAGCCGCTTTGAAATGGGTAAAGGACAATATTGCTGGGTTTGGAGGCGATCCCCGCAACGTTACTATATTCGGCCAGTCAGCCGGCGGACAAAGTGTATTATCCAATTTGGTATCGCCGGGGGCTCGCGGGCTGTTCGCCCGGGCAATCAACCAGAGCGGCGCTTATAGCCTCATCCTACCAACCCTTGTGCAAGCCGAAACGCAAGGTACTGCTTTTGCTACAAAGGCAGGCTGTCCCGATCAATCGGCCGCCTGCCTGCGTCAACTTCCTGTAAAGGTGGTGCTGGCGAACCAGGCGCCCGAGCAGGATACAACCGTTCTCGACGGGAAAGTCATCCCCTTGTCCATAGACGTCGCGCTGAAGACGGGGAAATTTAACGCGGTTCCAATCATGACCGGCTCAAATCACGATGAAGGGAGGCTTTTCGTTGCGGTGCTATTTGATCTGATGGGCACACCGCTGTCGGCGCAGGGCTACGCCGCGTTCGTTAAACAGGAACTTCCGGGCATCGCCGACAAAATCCTTGAACAGTATCCTGTGTCGTCATTTGCGAGTCCGGCACTCGCTCTCGCGGCACTCGAGACCGATGCAAGCTTCTCGTGCAACACGGCGCGAGCTGGCACTTTGGCTGCGCCTTTCGTGCACGTATTCGAATACGAGTTCAAAGACGACAACGCGCCGGAGCGGTTCCTCCCGCCGGTGAGTTTCGCCTATGCGGCGGCGCATGCGAGCGAACTACAGTTTCTGTTCGATGGCTTGGGTCATCAGCCCGTCAAGCCGCTTACGTCCGCAGAGCAAAAGCTGGCGCAGACGATGGTGCGCTATTGGACAAATTTCGCAAAGACCGGCAACCCTAATGGCTACCGCGTCCCGGAATGGCAGCGGATTGGTTCTCGCGGAGCTACCATCCAGTCATTGGATCCAGATGGTACGAGGCCATTGCTCAATTTCTCGGAACAGCACAAGTGCGACTTCTGGAATCCCATCATCAGCGTCCAGGCGTTTCCTCTGATGTAATAGGCTATGCCTGCATGGCCGTTCAGCCCAGCGTCTTGATCCAGCCGGCGACGGCCTGCCCAATTTCGTCCGGCGAATCTTCCTGGACGAAATGGATTCCCTTGATCGTCACTTGGGTCTGTGCCGGCCACTTGCTGGCGGCGTCGAGGACCGCGCCGGCGAGGATGCCGCCGGGCTCGGCCTTCAGGAACAGCTTGGGCAGGCTGCTTTTCGCCAGCCACTCCGCATAGGCAGCGGCAATCGCAGACACGTCGGCGGGCTCGCCCTCGATGGGAATCTGCCGGGGCCATGTCAGCGTCGGCCGTCGTCCCTCGCCTGGTTCGGCGAACGGCCGTCGATATTCCGCCATCTCCTCTGCGGAGAGGGTACGCAAGATGGCCTTCGGCAGGATCTGCTCGATGAAATAATTATCTTGCAGAACCATCACCTCGCCGGCCTCGGAACGCAGCGCCTGCAAGGCCCCGCGCATCCCGAACTTATCCCAGTGGTCCCACGCCTGCGGCCCGACGATCGCCTCCATATACGCGATACCCTTCACGGCGTCGCGGTGACGGTTAGCCCAGTCGAAGCCGAGCGCCGAACCCCAGTCATGGATGACGAAGATAACCCGCTTGCGCACATCCAACGCCTCGAGCAGGGCGTCGAGGTAACGGCGGTGCTCGACGAAGCGGTACGAGCCGGGGCCACTGTCAGGCAGCTTGTCGGAGTCGCCCATGCCGATCAGGTCGGGGGCGATACAGCGGCCCAGTGACTGCAGGTGGGGCAACACGTTGCGCCAGAGATAGGATGAGGTGGGGTTGCCGTGCAGCAGCACGATGGGGTCGCCTTGGCCCACCTCCACATAGGCCATCTCTCGGCCAAGGACCTGCCGCCGCTGCTTTTGGTATGGAAATGCTGCAGAGATCATGGTGGTTCTCCTTCGTTTAGTACAACTGATCAGAACTGGCCGGGCGCTTCGACCGGCCGATCCGTCATGAACCGAAAGTAAGTGCCGTCCATTCGCTGGAGGAATGGTTTCGTTGGAGGAATGGTTGCTTGCGCGATCTTGGGCGGCGCGATGCCGCCGGGATTGCAATGGAGACGGCGTAAGTCGGCGCTTAGCGGCTGCATGCATGGCATCGTTCCCGTGGTGGATTGAACTCACCCAGTGCCCCAATGACTGCATAGCGTGCAGCCGAACCATGCCTTCGGTGCCGCACGGTCACAATCCCTCGGTTGTGCTAGCTCGACACATACCTTGGCATGGGTTTTCAACGATGCGGCAGCCGCTCCACGGACGCCGGGGTAACTATAAAGATGTTTCTCAAAACAGAAGCGGCCAAGGTAGGCAAAAAGCGCCTTGAGTCAGGCACGAAGTTCGTACTCGGATTTGGTCGCGGACCAGTCAGATCGAAAAGGACGAATAGTCAATTGCTGGCTTTGCTTCCGCGAGATCCTCCTGCGGCGGCTTTTTCCAATAGGGCGGCTACCGCTGACTTTGCCGAGACGAACGGGGAACTGTTACCATGAACTTGAGAAAGGAGTAGCGCTCCCTGGAATAATATATTGATTTCTTTCCCTAGTTTATCTGGCTCGCCAAAGTGGGCCTGTTCGCAGATTTTGATAAATCGTCGTTCCACGCCCAACGCCGCGTTCCGTCCCAATTCGGCGATGTTTTCGTGTTTGCCGAGATATTCCTGCGCCGCCCTAATCCCCAGACATCCGCGCACCGGAGTTTGGTCGATCGCCACCTTAAGGATATCAAAAAACGCGACGATCTGTTGACGAGGATCGTCACTTGCAGAGATTATCGGGTCAAAGAGCTGGCACCCGATTCCGGCGCTGTAGTATTCAAGGACAGCCTCGATTAGCTCCTCCTTTGAGGAGAAATACTTATGGAACGTGCGTTTCGAGATACCGCTGCCCGCCAGGACTGAATCGATGCCGGTTACGTGAAATCCTTCCTCGTAAAATCGGTCGAACGCCCATTGTACGATTTGAAGTTTTGTACCTTCGAACAGCGTGTCTTTGACGAGTCCATGCATAAGCATGTTTTATTTGCTCCTGGCAAATACGGCTGACCGCGACGTGAAGTCCCTGCCTGATCTTGATGAGGCCCGTATCGTACCATGGCAGTTGGATGTGACCGATAATAATCTAGTGAAGCAGGCAGCCGCTGCTACTACCGATGTCGATGTCTTATTGAACAAGCCGCGAACCTGGACTTCGGCGACTGGATAGCAAAGAACAACCCGCACGAGAAAGTAACGCCCGTCTCCGCAGATGCAAATATCGTCCGAGGTATCGACAAGGGAGCGGCACAAATTTTCTCTGATCCAATGGCGCGGCAGGTAGAACAACTCTGGGCCGGCAACTCTCCGCCAGCCTGCCTCCAGTCCGGGCACCGTCGCGACATCAATGCGGGCGCTTGATCTTTATGCCGTCTTGATATCCCCGACTTCGAATTCAACGCCACCTTGATATGCACCATCGTAGGTTGCCGTCAGCCTTTGCAAAGGAGTCGGCAATGCTCGCATTGATTTTTCCAAGACTCGGCGCCGTTGGTGCCGATGTCACGATCGCAGAATGTTCCTCAATCAAGCCTCGTGAGCTCAATCATGGGCGCTAATGCGATGACCTGGCTGGCGGGCCTGCTCGCGATGGGGCTGTTTGCATACCTGTTTTACGCCCTGATCAAACCCGAGCGGTTCTGAGCGGCGCGGCAAGTCCAACATTCCTAAATTTGGTGAACTTTATGAACGACCTGATTTTCGTAGCGGCAACGCTCGGCTTCTTCCTGTTTTCGGCGGCGTTCATCGTCGCGCTCGACAGGATATGAGGGGGGCTTCCAAATGTTCGACGATCTTCTGCAATTCGTAATCGTGCTCGGCCTTATGACCGGGCTGGTGGCGATTCTCGGCACATGGCTGACGCGGGTGTTTGTGTCGCCGCATCACGGGGCGCCTGAGCGATGGACCTACAACCTGCTGGGAGTAGACCCTTCGGAAGCGATGTCGTGGCAGCGCTACGGCATGGTGCTCGTTCTCAGCAATGCGGCCATGATGATCCTCGGCTATTTCCTGCTGCGGATGCAGGACTATCTGCCGTTCGATTCGCTGCAGCGTGCAGCGCAGGGGCCGGATCTGGCGTTCAACACAGCGGCGTCGTTCATCACCAACACCAACTGGCAGTCCTACTCCGGCGAGAGCAGCCTCTCCAATTTCTCGCAAATGGCGGTCATCACGTTTCTGATGATGGCGAGCGCTACGACCGGCGTTGCCGCGGCCGGCGGCTTCATTCGCGGCTTGAGCCGGAAAAGCGCTTCCGACATCGGCAATTACTGGGTTGATTTCACGCGCGTTCTTTATCGCGTGTTCTTCCCGTTGTGTTTTGTCATGGCGCTCGTCTATGTCTGGCAGGGGATGCCGCAAACGCTGAGCAGCGATGCCGTCGCGACCACGCTGGAAGGCGTGAAGCAGCAGATCCTGATGGGGCCGGTCGCGAGCCTCGAATCGATCAAGCATCTCGGCACCAACGGCGGCGGCTTCTTCGGGATGAATTCCGCGCATCCGTTCGAAAATCCGACGGCGCTGACCAACACGCTGCACATGCTGAGCATGCTACTGATTCCGTCGGCGCTGACGTTTACCCTCGGCTCGATGCTTTTCCGCCGCCGCCAGGGCTGGGCGTTCTTCGCGGCATTCCTGGTCATGTTCGTCGGCTTTATGGCGCTGGTCTACGGCGCCGAGCAGAGCGGCAACCCGCTGCTCACGGCGGCAGGGGCCGATCAGCAGGCGAGCGCATTGCAGGCGGGCGGAAACATGGAAGGCAAGGAGACGCGTTTCGGCATCGCGCAGACGAGCTTGTTCATTGCGGTGACGACGGCCGCCACGACCGGATCTGTCGATGCGATGCACGACTCCCTCACGCCGCTCGGTGGCCTTGTTCCGATCGCAGAGATGATGCTGAACAACGTGTTCGGCGGCGACGGTGTCGGTCTCATCAATCTGGTGACCTTCGCCATCCTGACCGTGTTTCTGGTCGGCATGATGATCGGCCGTACCCCGGAATTCCTGGGCAAGAAGATCGAAGCACGGGAGATGAAACTGGTGATGCTTGCGGTGCTCGCGCACCCCTTCAGCATCCTGGGCTTCACGGCACTTGCTGCGGTAGTGCCCTCGACACTGGACAGTCTCGCCAATCAGGGCCCTCACGGATTCAGCGAGGTGCTTTACGCCTACACTTCGGGCACGGCGAACAACGGATCTGCCTTCGCCGGACTGAACGCGAACACGCCGTTCTTCAACACCACGATCGGCTTTGCCATGCTGATCGGCCGCTATCTGACCCTGCTGCCGATGCTTGCGGTTGCGGGCTCGTTGGCGGCGAAGAAGACCGTGCCCGAAGGCCCCGGCACATTGTCGACCTCAACGCCTCTTTTCACCGGTTTGCTGGTCTTCGTGATCATCGTGGTGGGCGGCCTGACCTTCCTTCCCTCACTCGCGCTTGGTCCAATCGTCGAGCAGTTGCTTATGTCATCCGGCCAGCTGTTCTAAGGACATCGTCATGAACGAAGTAACTAAAAGCAACCCTTACCACGGGCCTGTGCTGCGAGGGCTGACCCGGCCCGTGCTGGTCTCCGCCGTATTCTTCATGCTGGTCTCCGGCATCGGCTATCCGCTTCTGACCACGGGGGTGGCGCAGTTGCTGCTTCATGATCAGTCGGAAGGCAGCATGATCGTGCGCGACGGCCAGATCGTGGGATCGGCGGTTATCGGCCAGGACTTTACCAAGCCGGGCTATTTCCATCCGCGTCCCAGCGTAACCACCGGGCCGGACCCCTCCGATTCGAGCAAGTCCGTCGATCAGCCGTATAACGCCGCGTCGAGCGCGGCGAGCAATCAGGGGCCAACCAGCAAGAAGCTGATCGATCAGGTCAAGGCCAGAGTGGAGGCCTTCCGCACGGACAACGGTCTCGCCGCTGATGCGCCTGTGCCTGTCGATGCCGTGACGGCCTCCGGCTCCGGTCTGGATCCGGATATTTCAGTAGCCAATGCGAAGTTGCAGGCCGCCCGTGTCGCCACAGCGAGAGGCCTCTCGCTGCAGCAGGTGTCGGCGCTCGTCGAGCAACAGACCACCCAGCGACAGCTCGGTGTGTTCGGAGATCCGCGCGTCAATGTCCTCCAGCTCAATCTGCAGCTCGACGCGATTTCCGCGAAACAAAACGCCGCTCGGTAAGCGGAAGCTCAAGGTAATCCCAAGGTAATCCCATGTCTCAAGCCGATATTTCCGTTGCTCATGGCTCCGCCCAGGCCCGCGTAACCTGGCAAGTCGTTGTTGCCGAATCCATCAAGAAGCTGGCGCCTCAGATCCAGTGGAAGAACCCGGTGATGTTTGTCGTCTACCTCGGCAGCATCGTGACCACCCTGTTGTGGGTGCAGGCCCTGCGCGGCGCCGGGGAAGCCTCTTCGGGCTTCATCTTCGCCATCGCATTCTGGCTCTGGTTCACCGTGCTGTTCGCCAACGCCGCCGAGGCATTGGCGGAAGGACGAGGTAAGGCGCAAGCCGAGGCATTGCGTGCAACGCGACAGCGGGTGCAGGCCAAGGTGCTCGATCAACCCAAATACGGCGCCAAATCGCATCTTGTCCCGGGAGATGATCTCCGCGCGGGCACGATCGTGCTGGTCGAAGCCGGCGACATCATACCGGCCGACGGTGAGGTGATTGAAGGCGTCGCCACCGTCGACGAATCGGCGATCACCGGAGAATCGGCGCCCGTCATCCGGGAATCCGGCGGCGACTTTTCATCGGTCACCGGCGGCACTCGGCTGCTCTCGGATTGGATTGTCGTTCGCGTAACTGCCAATCCGGGCGAGGCGTTTCTCGATCGCATGATTGCCATGGTCGAAGGCGCCAAGCGCAACAAGACGCCCAATGAGCTCGCGCTCACCATCCTCCTGGTGGCGTTGACCTTCATCTTCCTGCTTGTTTGCGTGACGCTGCTGCCGTTTTCGAGTTTCTCCGTTGTTCTCGCCGGCGCTGGACAGTTGGTCACCCTCACGGTGTTGATCGCGCTGCTGGTGTGCCTGATCCCGACCACGATCGGGGCGCTTCTGTCGGCCATCGGTATTGCCGGTATGAGTCGCATGATGCGAGCCAATGTGCTGGCATCCTCCGGCCGTGCGATCGAAGCCGCGGGCGACGTCGATGTGCTGCTGCTCGATAAAACCGGCACGATCACGCTGGGCAACCGCGAGGCGACCGTGTTTGTACCGGCACCCGGTGTCGATGAGCGCACCCTTGCCGATGCGGCGCAGTTGGCCTCCTTGTCCGACGAGACCCCCGAAGGGCGCTCCATTGTGGTGTTGGCGAAGAACCGCTTCGGCCTCCGCGCAGTTGAACTTAAGGACAGCGTGCCCATCCCCTTCAGTGCGCGTACGCGGATGAGCGGCCTCGACGTCGGCGAGCGGCAAATCCGCAAGGGCGCCGCCAGCGCCATTCGTACCTATGTCGAAGGCGTGGGCGGCGTATTCCCCGCGGAAGTGGCGAAGCTGGTGGACGACATCTCGCGCCGGGGCAGCACGCCGCTGGTCGTCGCCGATGGCGGGCGTGTCCTGGGCATCGTGGAGCTCAAGGACATCGTCAAGGGCGGCATCAAGGAGCGCTTTGCCGAGCTGCGGAAGATGGGCATCAAGACGGTGATGATCACCGGCGATAACCGCCTGACCGCCGCTGCCATTGCGGCCGAGGCCGGCGTGGATGATTATCTCGCCGAGGCGACGCCGGAGGACAAGCTGCGCCTCATTCGTGACCATCAGGCCGAAGGCCGGCTGGTTGCCATGACCGGTGACGGCACCAACGATGCGCCGGCGCTGGCGCAGGCGGATGTCGCGGTGTCGATGAACAGCGGTACCCAGGCGGCCAAAGAGGCTGGCAATATGGTCGACCTCGACAGCAACCCGACCAAGCTGCTGCAGGTCGTCGAGGTTGGAAAGCAGATGATCATGACGCGCGGCGCACTGACGACGTTCAGCGTCGCCAACGACCTCGCGAAATACTTCGCGATCATACCGGCGGCGTTTGTTGCCACTTATCCGCCGCTCGGTGCGCTCAATATCATGAGGCTGCATAGCCCGACCTCGGCGATCCTGTCGGCTGTCATCTTCAATGCCCTGATCATCGTCGTGCTGATACCGCTGGCCTTGAAAGGTGTGCGATATCGTGCTGAACCGGCCCAAAGCCTGTTGTGGCGCAATCTGATGATCTACGGCGTCGGCGGCGTGATCGCTCCCTTTGTTGGCATCAAGCTGATCGATATCATACTCTCGCCGCTGTTCTGAGGTGAGGCATGCCGGGCATTTTATCTGAGTGACACGCATGGCAGCTGAAACTACTTCTATGTGACGGTGAAGATTCATCATGAGGGATTTGCGCCCTAATCCCGACGACCTGCTCGACCTCGCGGCGAAAGAAGTCGCGAGGAGTGGCCACGGACAGCTCAAGATCTTTTTCGGCGCCTGCGCGGGTGTCGGAAAAACCTACGCGATGTTGCAGGCGGCGCGTCAGAGGCAGGCGGAAGGGGTGTCCGTCGGAATCGGTGTCGTGGAGACACACGCTCGGGGCGAGACGCGCGCGCTGCTGAATGGAATGACCGAAATCCCCGGCCGGGTCGTCGACTATGGTGGACGCGTTGTCCATGAGTTCGACCTTGACCAAGCTCTCACGGCCGGCTTGCAACTGGTTCTGGTCGACGAATTGGCTCACACCAACGCACCCGGCAGCCGCCATGCAAAGCGTTGGCAAGATGTCGAGGAACTGCTCGAAGCCGGTATTGACGTCTACACCACGCTCAATGTTCAGCATCTGGACAGCTTGAACGATATCGTTGGTGGCATCATCGGCATCCGCGTGCGCGAAACCGTGCCGGACCGCGTCTTCGATACCGCCGCCGACGTCGTGCTGGTCGATCTGCCGCCCGACGACTTGTTGGCTCGCCTTGACGCCGGCAAGGTTTACCTGCCGGTTTCCGCCAACCACGCGCGCCAGAATTTTTTCCGCAAGGGCAATCTCATCGCCTTGCGCGAACTCGCCCTGCGGCGGGTCGCCGATCGGGTCAATACCGATGTGTGCAGTTACCGTACCTACAACGCCATCCGCACGATCTGGCCGACCCGGGAGAGGTTGATGGTCTGCGTGCGCGCCGACCCGTCCCAGGAAAATCTGATGCGGGAGGCGGCTCGCCTTGCACAGCGCTTGCAGGCCGATTGGATCGTCGTGCATGTCGATCAACCGAACCGCGATCAAGAGCACGACGCCCGCGAAGTCTTGCTGAACTTGGCAAAATCTGCGGAGACGCTGGGCGCGGAGTTCGCCAACGTTCCCGGCGAAGACATTGTGGAGACGCTGCTCGATTATGCACGCGCCCGTAACGCGACCAAACTCGTCATGGGATACGGAACCGGGCCATCGAAGCGGCCTTGGCGGTTGCACCTCTCCGAGCAGATTGCGCGGGCCGATCCGGGCCTGGATCTAGTCCTTCTCAATCCGGGGAAGCCGACCGCAGCTCGTGCGCGCCCTAAGGAGACGGCCGCACCCTCCAGCTATGCCCGTTCGCTCGGCCTGGCCACGCTGGTGTGCGGTTTGACGACATTCGCCGCAGGCGAGCTCTTAAGGGTCTTCGACCTCTCTAACGTGGTCATGCTGTTCCTGGTGACGGTCGTCTTCGTCGCCTTGCGGCTCGGCCGCGTGGCGGGCGTATGGGCTGCCTTGATGAGTGTCGCCTGCTTGGATTTCTTTTTCGTCGAACCGCGCCTGTCGTTCGCCGTTTCCGATACGCAGTATATATTCACCTTTGCGCTGATGCTCGTTGTCGCGCTGGTGACCAGTCAGTTGGCGGTCCGGCTTCAGTTGGAGGCGAAGGTCGCCGTCGCAGGTGAGCGTCGCGCATCGGCCGTAGCGCGGGTGGCGCGGGATTTGTCTGCCGCCATCCGCACGCAACAAATCGCGACAACCTGTGCGGACACGATTGCTCCTCTGTTCGGCGCAAATGTTGCGTTGTTGCTACCGGATGCGGCTGACCGGTTGCTGGTCGCGCCTGGTGTCGATTTTGTCGATATCCCGGTGGCGCAATGGGCGTACGACCACGGGGCGCCTGCCGGGCTGGGCACCCAGACCTTGAACGGTGCCGGCGCGCTTTATCTTCCGCTCAAGGCGCCGATGCGTTCGCGCGGCGTGCTGGTGTTGCAGCCGAAGGAGGGCGCGTTGCCGAACGATCCCGATGATCGGCGCCTGCTGGATGCGTGCTGTTCGTCGATCGCACTTGCGCTGGAGCGTATCCATTTTGTCGACGTTGCCCAGGATACGCTTGTGCGCATGGAGGGTGAACGTCTCCGCAACGCGCTGCTCGCCGCCGTCTCGCATGATCTGAAGACTCCCTTGACCGCGATCCGTGGTCTGGCGGAGACGCTCGAACAACCGCATAGCCTGACGGCCGCGGAACACGCCGAACTGGCGCGCGCCATTCGGCTTCAGGCGGAGGGTTTGCAGCGGCTGGTCACGAACCTGCTCGATCTTGCGCGGATGCAGAGCGCCGGTGTAAAAATAAACAAAGAGTGGCATGCTCTGGATGAGATCGTGGGGAGCGCGCTTGCCCGCTTTGGTCCGGTGCTTGACAAAGGCCGGGTGAAGACCGATTTGCCGGCGGATCTTCCGTTGGTTGAAGTTGATGCTACGCTGTTGGAGCGTGTGCTGGTCAATCTTCTCGATAATGCGGTGAAATACACGCCCGCGGAATCGATCGTTCGGATTCGTGCAAGCGCTTTGGGCAAAACGATGTACCTCTTCGTGGAAGATGATGGCCCGGGGTTGCCGACTTCGGACATTGAGCGTCTATTTGCACCGTTCACCCGCGGTCAAAAGGAGTCTTCGATCAGCGGCGTGGGATTGGGGCTCGCTTTGTGCCGCAGCATCGTTTCGGCCCATGCCGGCACCATTCGCGCGGAGCAGGGCGAGCCACATGGCGCGCGCTTTGAGATACAGCTTCCGCTGGGAGCCCCGCCTGAGATCGAACGCGAGAGTGCCGGATGAGCAAGCCCCGCATCCTGATCGTCGAAGACGAAGCCGATATCCGCAGGTTCGTCAGAATGGCATTGGAAAAGGAAGGGATGGCCATCTTCGAGGCTTCGACTGCGGCGCAGGCCCGTATCGATTCGGCGAGCCGAAAGCCCGAGCTGGTCATCGTTGATCTGGGATTGCCCGACGACGACGGCAAGAGTTTCATCCGGGAGCTGCGGACTTGGTCAACGGCGCCCGTCGTTGTCCTGTCGGCCCGCGAGCAGGAAACAGAAAAGGTCGACGCCTTGGATGCCGGTGCGGATGATTATCTGGTGAAACCGTTCGGCGTTCCCGAATTGCTTGCTCGGGTAAGAGCTCAATTGCGCAGAGCGAGTATCGTCTCGCCGGTTGGCGCGGCGTCATCGATCATCAGGTTCGGCCAGGTGTCCGTCGACGTCGCGACCCACGAGGTCACTCGCGGCGGCGAGCCGGTGCACCTGACGCCGATCGAATTCCGTCTGCTCGCTTCCCTGATCCGCGGGCATGGCAAAGTACTCACGCATCGCCAGTTGCTGCTGGACGTCTGGGGGCCCGGGCACGTCGAGCGCCCGCATTACATCCGTATCTACATGGCGAATCTGCGCCAGAAGCTCGAAGACGATCCGACGCAACCTCTGCACTTGATCACAGAACTTCAAGTCGGCTATCGCCTTGCTGGTCTCGATGTTCCCCCGGACGCGCCTGCCAGATTGGCGGAGCGGTAAACGCGAGGGACCAAGCATCGTAGCGCAATTACTGCAAGAGCCCGCCAAAGGCCAAGAACTGGGAGAGTGTCCATGGATGTCGAGTCACCCAAGATCCTCGTTGTAGACAATGAACCGGCAATCCGCAAATTGCTGCGGATAGGGCTGCGAGCTCAAGGGTACGACATTTGCGATGTGCCGACCGGCACAGAGGCATTGGAACGATTGGGGGTCGAAAAGCCCAATCTTGTGCTGACGGATATCGTTCTTCCCGACATTCCGGGCCATGAACTTCTGCGCATGATGCGTGGTCAAGACGAAGTTGTCCCGATCATTATTTTGTCGAGCAGGGGAGATGAAGCCGGAAAGGTGAAGGCGCTCGATCTCGGCGCTGACGACTATGTGACGAAGCCATTCGGGATGAACGAATTGCTGGCGCGGATGCGGGCGGCTCTTCGACATCAGCTCAACGTTAGCGGCGAACGACCGATTTTTCGGACAGGAAATCTGTCGGTTGATCTTGTCCGGCGTGTGGTTCGGTTGGGCGAGCGGGATGTCAGGCTATCCCCGAAAGAATACGATCTCTTGCGTCTGCTGGTTCAACATGCGGGCAAGGTCCTCACGCACAGGTTCCTGTTGAACTCGCTATGGGACAATTTTGCGGACGCTCAGTACCTCCGCGTTTACGTGCGGCAACTCAGGCAAAAGATCGAAGACGATGTGCAGCAGCATCGATATGTGCTGACAGAGACCGGGATCGGTTACCGCATGCGCGCTCCGGATTAGAACAAGAGCGTTTCGCGATCAGGGCAGCGACATCATTCAGGCCATTCGAACAGGCGCGGTTGCCTCTGGCGATGCGCGCATGAGCCGGATGATCAGTTTCTCGGCTTCCACCACGAGGAAGAACACCAGGCCTCCCAGCAGCAGCCAGGGCCATATGCGCAGTGGAATGGCTTCGGTGTCGAACAGGGCCTGCAGCGGCGGCGCATAGGTGAACAGAAGCTGCAGGATCACGACCGCGCCAATGCCGAGCGGCAGGTACTTGTTGTCCAGATGCGCCTTCACCGATAGTGACGATGAAACCTTGTAACGGCTGTTGAGCAGATAGAATATCTGGCCGATGACAAGAGCATTGACGGCAACCGCCCGCGCCAGCGCATCCGATGCCCCATTGTGCTTCATCCAGAAAAACGCCGACAGGGTAAGGGCAAGCAGCGCCAGGCCGACGAAGACGACACGCCAGATTCCGAAAGCATCCAGAATCGGCAGGTCAACCGCGCGCGGTGACCGCTGCATCACGTCGAGTTCGTGAGGTTCGAAGGAGACGACAAGTCCGAGAGCGACCGACGTCACCATGTTCACCCAGAGGATCTGTGGTGCGGTGATCGGCGCCGTGAAGCCAACGAAAATGGCAACCATGATCACGAGCCCCTGCGCCACGTTGGTCGGCAACATGAACAGGATTGCCTTTTCGATGTTATTGAACACCGTGCGCCCTTCTTTCACCGCGGCCGTGATCGAGGCGAAATTGTCGTCGGCCAGCACCATCTCGGCGGCTTCCTTGGTGACCTCGGTGCCTTTGATTCCCATCGCAACGCCGATATCGGCTTTCTTGAGCGCGGGCGCATCGTTCACCCCATCGCCGGTCATCGCCACGACCTGCCTGTTGGCCTGAATTGCCTTGACGAGACGGAGCTTGTGTTCGGGACTCGCCCGCGCAAACACATCGATGTCGCGAACGCGCTCCTGCAGCGTCGCGGTGTCCATATCCTCGATTTCCGCGCCGGTGATCGCGGTCTTGCCATCGCCGATGCCCAGCATCTTGGCGATCGCGGCGGCTGTGATCTTGTGATCGCCGGTGATCATCGTGACGCGAATGCCTCCGCCATGGCACTCCTTGACCGCTTCAATGGCTTCTTCGCGCGGCGGATCAAGCAAGCCGATCAGCCCGAGCAGAACAAGAATTTCTTGGGAAGATCGGCTGGACCAAGGTCCCCGGCCTTGACGTCCGACTGTTCCTGCCATGCCATGGCCAGCACGCGTTCGCCTTGCGCAGCGAGCTTGTCCGACATTTGCAGCCAATAGTCACGCTGGATCGGCGCAGCTTCGCCGGCCTGCTGCCGGTCGCAATTCTCCAGGATGACTTCCGGCGCGCCCTTGACCAGCAGCATCTTTTTCCCGGTCGCATCCTCGTTCAGGGTGGCCATGAATTTATGTTCGGATTCGAAGGGGATGATATCGATCCGGCGATACGCCGCTTGCTCGGCCTGCCGGTCAAGCCCGATCTTGGCGGCGAACGGATACAGCGCGCCCTCAGTCGGATCGCCCTCGACTTTCCAGACGCCGTCCTGTTCCAGCAGTTCGGCATCGTTGCAGAGCATCGACACCCGACCCATCAGCGTCAAAACCGGATCCTTGTCCGCGGCCTTTCCATCCCTGAGGATTTCGCCCGCCGCGGCGTAGCCCTGGCCGGTGATGCTGTAGGTCGACTGCCCCGTGACCGCGGAGACGACCATCATCTCCATCAAAGTGAGCGTGCCGGTCTTGTCGGAGCAAATCCGGGACACCGATCCGAGTGTCTCGACCGCCGGGAGACGCCGAATGATGGCGTTGCGTTGTGCCATCCGCTGAACGCCGATCGCCAGCGTCACGGTGATCAGCGCCGGCAGGCCTTCCGGAATGACCGACACCGCGATACTGACCACGGCCTGGAAGATGTCGACAAAGGGCATCTCCCGCACCCATCGCCCGAAGGCAAACACGATGACGCTGACCACGCCGATTACGGCGGTGATCGCGTAACCGAATTTCTTGATCTGACGCAGCAGCGGCGTTTCGAGCGCGCTGACCGCCGCCATCATCTGGTTGATGCGACCCAATTCCGTATTGTCGCCGGTTCCGACAACGATACCGGTGCCGCGTCCGGAGGCGACCAGCGTTCCGGAGAAGGCCATTCCTTCCCGATCGCCGACGGTTGCCCGTTCGGACACGGGCTCCGTGGTCTTGTCGACGGGAACGGACTCGCCGGTGAGCGCGGCCTCTTCGGTTCGCAGGTTCTTTACATCGACCAGGCGCAAATCCGCCGGGATCTTGTCACCGGATTCGAGAAGCACGATGTCGCCGGGGACCAGATCCTCGGACGGGACCAGACGGGTTTCGCCGCCGCGCACGGTTCGGGCCTCGGCCGATAGCATGTTTCGGATCGAGTCCAGCGCCTTCTCGGCTTTTCCTTCCTGGAAAAAGCCGAGCAATGCGTTGAGGACCACCACGGCCAGAATAATCGAGGCATCGAGCCACAGGCCGACCATCAGCTTGACGAAACCGGCGCCGAGCAAGACGTAGACAAGGATGTTGTTGAACTGCTGCAAGAACCGCATCAACGGCCCTTGCTTACGACCCTCCGGCAACCGGTTATGGCCATACTTCGCCAGCCGCTGCTGCACGCTGGTCGCAGACAGTCCGGATTGAACGTTGGTGTCGAGACGCCGCAATACGTCGTCCGCTGCGACGGCATGCCACGGCGTGACGTCGCTTGGTGATCCGGTCGTGACTTGAGAGTTCATCACCGTGCTCCGCGATCTGATCATGCATCCGGATTCGAAGCGATCCCGTTCTATCCGGTGCGGCCACCAAATGACTTCAGGAGCCATTTGGGCAATCTGAGAAGCCGATCTTGAAGGCGATCTTAGCAGAAACGCCAGTCGAGCGGCACGAAATGGCATCCGTGAGGCCGGTGCCCGGTCGCGCGCATGAACTGCCAGTCGACGATGTTGCGCCGCGGCAACTTCAGAGCAGCACCACGGTGTCGTCTGTTGTTTGAGTCGCAGGTGAATCTTCTTAGGCTCGCTTACCACCGGTGCCGCAGCTTGTAATGCCGCGGCTGCAGCCGCAGTATCGCGTCGTTAAATCCGGCCGACCACGTAGCGCAACTGAGAGTTCAGAGCAGCGGAGGAAGCCAATGGATGGACGCGACAAGTCGATGGGGCGGGAGGAATATGACAAGGCGCTCCGTGCCCTGCAGGTCGAGCTGTGTGCGCTGCAGGACTGGGTCAAGAAAGCCGGCCTGCGCGTCGTCGTCGTGTTCGAGGGGCGCGATGCCGCCGGCAAGGGCGGTATCATCAAGGTGATCACCGAGCGGGTCAGTCCCCGCGTTTTTCGGGTCGTTGCGCTGCCGGCGCCGTCTGACCGCGACAAGACGCAGCTCTATATGCAGCGCTACCTCCGACATTTTCCCGCGGCGGGTGAAATCGTAATTTTCGATCGCAGCTGGTACAACCGGGCCGGCGTCGAATACGTGATGGGCTTCTGTTCGAAGGCGCAGTATCAGCGTTTTCTTAAAGTCTGTCCCGAATTCGAGATGTATGTCGTCGACGACGGCATCCTGCTCATCAAGTTCTGGCTGGAAGTCAGCGACGAGCAGCAGAAACGCCGTTTCGAAGCCCGCATCACCGATCCGCTGCGCCATTGGAAGCTGAGCCCGACCGATCTGTACTCGCGCAGCAAATGGTTCGAATATTCGCGGGCCCGGGACGCCATGTTCGCGGCGACTGATACCAAGTTCGCGCCCTGGTACATTGTGCCCTCCGACGACAAGCGCCGTGCGCGGCTCAATTGCATCAATCACCTCCTCAACGCGATTCCATATCCGAAGCTGAAGCCAAGGAAAGTGAAGCTTCCCAAGCGCTCGACCAAGGGCGCTTACGACGATCGGGCGACGTTGAAGGGCAGGCGGTTAGTTGAATTGAAATACTAATTTTTGTTCACGGCTACCGAAAGCGACTCCGGATGGTCCGCGAGCAGTTGGGAAGCCGAGCGCCAGGCATGATGCGCGATCGCGTCCAGGCGGCGCACCGCGTCGACAGAGGCCATGGCGTCGCTTGCCGTCATTGAACCATTGGCAATCGCGCCGAGGGTGGCAACGCGGTGATCCTTCTGCAGCGAACGCAGGTCCTTGGAACGCTGTTCAAGGTGAAGCAGCGATTGCTGCATGGGCGTTGCGGAATCAACGATCGGCTTCGATGGCTCGGATGATGACGGTTTTCGCTGCGTCTCGTCATCTGGGCGAATGCCGGGCGCAGCAGCAACCTGCGCCGCGATCTCGGCTGCACACTTCAATGCATCCGTGCAAAGTTGGGCGGCGCGGCTGGCTTCGGTGCCATCGTGCACGGCCAGGATGCCGGTTTCGGCCGCTGCGTCAGCCAAGCGCGCCGCGTGATCCAGCGCATGCATGGTGGCGGTGAGCCTGCGCTGCTCGTCCGGTGATTCCGGTGGCCCGCTTACTTCGGACATGAATTCCTGTGCCTGACTTAGCGCTCGGGCGGCTTCGTGCGCAGAGGTCGCCGCCTTGTCGGGCGGCAGCGTTCCGGCAAGAACCTCGCCGAGCGATTGGCACACGGCATCCAGCGCGCGCGCAACCGTTCGCCGCACGGCTTGCTCGGTTGCGATGGGGACCGTGAGCGCCGACGGATCGAGGCAGCGCGTCAGCGCCCGGTTTCGATCTGGAAGCATGCGCTCGACCAAACGCGTGAAGCCGTTGACGATCGGCAGCAGGATCGCGACGCCGATCACATTGTATGCCGTGTGATACCCCGCCAGCAGCGTTACGCCGTCAATCGTGTGCGACGCCCGGATCAGCAGCGGCGTCACGATCGGGAATAACACCAGGGCAATGACCGCGGCGATCAACTTGAACAGAATATACGCGACCGCCAGCCGCTTGGCGGTCGTGCTCGCACCGATCGCGGCCATGGCCGAACTGGTCGCGGTTCCGATGTTCTGGCCGATAATGAGCGCGCACGCCTGATCCAATCCGACCGCGCCGGCATAGTGAGCCGATAGTGTCAAGGCAATCGAGGCGGTGGAGGATTGCATCACCGCGGTCATCACCAGCCCGACCAGCACCAGGGTCAGGACGCCAATCATGCCGGACCACCAGGCGGCGCCGGGGGCCGCGAGAACGGTTGGAAGATCGGCCGGGTTCAGCCGTTCTGCCAGTCCGCCCATGCCTTGCTGCAACGTCGTCAGTCCAAACAGGACCAGGGCAAAGCCGGCCAGCGCCGCGCCGGCGCCGGCAATGCGACCGCTGCCCAGCAGTTTGACCAGCGCGCCGACAAAGATCATCGGCAGCGCGGCTGCGGTCAGTGAAACGCGAACGCCGATCAAAGCGACCAGCCAGCCGGTGCCGGTTGTTCCGATATTGGCGCCGAACACCAGACCCAACCCTTGCGGAAAGGTCAGCAGGCCTGCGCTGACGAGGCCGATCGTCGTCATCGTCGTCGCACTTGAAGATTGCACGATCAGCGTGGCGATGGCGCCCCAGAAAGCTCCGCGAAGTGGTGTGGCCGCAGCCTTGCCCAGCACCGTACGCAAGGCCGAACCCGCCATCGCCTTGAGCCCGTCGGTCATCACCGTCATGCCGAGCAGAAACAAGCCCACACCGCCCAGGATGGAAATGGCTGTCGACATGAGTGTTTGACCTACCGTGAGGGATTAGGTTCGAACTCAAGCTGCTTGATCTGCACGCGCTGATGGATGTCTGGGCTGCCTCGAATAATTTTGGCGCCGACCTCCGGCGCAGCGGTGGCCACGTCCGCGCCGGCAGCGTCGGGTCGCGGCTTGCTTATATCACAGTGCTAGAAATTTGGCGGCTGCGCCCCTGGCACGCGGAAGTTCAAGCGGCGCTTGGCGCTACCTCAATCGCACGGTCCGTAGCGCCGCAGCGCCTCAAGCGTGAGACCCTTGCCGACCGCGCCGAAGGTGTCGCCTTCGACGACACGGGCCGACGGCACCGCCTCGGTGATGGCCTTGCGGACATGGGCGAGCCGCACCGAACCGCCGGTCAGGAACACGGCGTCGATGGCGTCGGCGGAAAGTTTTGCCTGCGCGAGGCAGATCTTGATGCGGGCCGCGACGCGCTCGGCCAATTGCCTGGTATGGTTGACCAGATCGCCGCGACCGACGGGAGCGCTGAGCCCCGGCGCGACCCACTCCAGCGGGATGTCTGCTGTCTTCGTATCGGACAGTGCAATCTTGGCTTCCTCGACCTCCAGCGCCAGCGTGTGGCCGCGCTGTTCGTCGACCACGCGCACCAGCCGATCCAGCAGCTCCGGCTCCCGCGCCTCGCGCCGGACCTGGCGGATATCGGCAAGTACGCGCGGTTCATACATGCGGTTGATGTTCGACCAGGTGGCGAGGTCGTGAAAATAACTCGAGGGCACGTCGAGCCCGTCGCGCTTCATGGCACTGCCGAAGCCGAACAGCGGCATGACGACGCCGAGACTGAGCTGACGATCGAAATCGGTGCCGCCGATGCGCACGCCGTCATTGGCGAGAATGTCGGCACTGCGATCAGCCTTGCCGTGACGCTGCGGTCCCAGTCGCACGATCGAGAAGTCCGAGGTGCCGCCGCCGATATCGGCGATCAACGCCACTTCCTCCGCGGAGATCTGCCGCTCATAGTCCAGCGCCGCGGCGATCGGTTCGAACTGGAAGGTGACCTCGCGGAAGCCGATCTCGCGGGCAATCTCCCGCAGCGTCTGTTCTGCCTTGCGATCGGCATCCTCTGCGTTGTCGACGAAGTGCACCGGACGGCCATGCACCACGTCGCGCAGTTCGCAGCCGGTCGCCTGCTCGGCGCGCCGTTTCACCGTAGCGAGGTAGTAGGCGATCACATCACGAAACCCGGTGCGCTGGCGCCCGAGCCTCGTGGTCTCGTCGATCAGCGAGGTGCCGAGCACCGATTTGAGGCTGCGCATCAGCCGGCCGGGCACACCCTCGACATAAGCCGCGAGCGCTTTGCGGCCGATCAGAACGGCCCCGCTCGCCTCATAGAAGATCGAGCTTGGAACCGTGGTGTGGCCGGTTTCCAACTCCGCCAGGACGGGTGTTTGGTTTTGAATGGTGCCGAGCGTCGTGTTCGACGTTCCGAAATCAAGTCCGCAGGTCGACATGGGCGCTCCAGAGGGAGCGTCCCTCTACACACTAAAATGCCACCGATCCACCGTTATCTTGTTGCGCAATGCAGGTGGGTAGCGTCTCATGCGAACAATACCGCGTTCCGCAAGCAAGATGGTCCATCCACAAATCAATTTGTTTGGAGCGGCGGGTTGATGAATCAATCGGGGATGGTCCATAAGCGGCCTCCCGGCGGCCGGCAATTCAGCTGCCGCGACGGCTTCAGAGAGATTTCGCGTGGCAAATATCAATCGACAAATTGCGGAAGAACTTGGCGTTCGCGAGCAGCAGGTGGAGGCGACCGTGGCATTGCTCGACGGCGGCGCTACGGTGCCGTTCGTTGCGCGATACCGCAAGGAAATCACCGGCGGGCTCGACGATGCGCAATTGCGCACGCTCGAAGAACGCATGACCTATCTGCGTGAGCTTGAAGAACGTCGTGCCGCGATTCTGAAGTCGGTCCGCGAACAGGGCAAGCTCGATGCCGCGCTGGAGGCAGCGATTCTGGCCGCCGACAGCAAAGGGCGCCTGGAAGACATTTATCTGCCGTTCAAGCCGAAGCGCCGCACCAAGGCCGAGATCGCCAAGGAGGCCGGTCTTGAGCCGTTGTCCGAGCTGCTGCTGACGCAGCCGCAAAACGATCCGCAGGTTGTGGCTGCGGGTTTCGTCAATGCCGAGAAGCAAGTCGCCGACGTGGCGGCGGCACTCGACGGCGCGCGCGCGATTCTGGTCGAGCGTTTCGCCGAAGATGCCGACCTGATCGGCGCGCTTCGCGAGCAGATGTGGTCGAGCGGGCTGATGGCCTCCACGGTGCGCACCGGCAAGAAGACCGAGGGCGAGAAGTTCAAGGACTATTTCGATTTCAGCGAGCCGTTGAACAAGCTGCCGTCGCATCGCATTCTGGCGATGTTCCGCGGCGAGAAGGAAGAAATCCTAGAGCTGCAGATGAAGCCCGGCGCCCAGGCGGCGGTCGCCGGCGTGCCCAGTTCTTACGAGCTGAAGATCATGCATCGCTTTGGTGTTTCCAGCCAGGGCCGCCCGGGCGACCGCTGGCTGTCGGAAACCGTGCAGTGGGCGTGGCGCACCAAAATCCAGGTGCATCTCAACATCGATCTGCGGATGCGGCTGTGGACGGCGGCGGAAACCGAGGCCGTGCGCGTGTTCGCGTCGAACTTGCGCGATTTGTTGCTGGCGGCGCCGGCCGGCGCGCGCGTCACCATGGGCCTCGATCCCGGCTTCCGCTCCGGCGTCAAGGTCGCCGTCGTCGATGCCACCGGTAAGGTGGTGGCCACCACCGCCGTCTATCCCCACGAGCCGCAGCGGCAGTGGGACGAGGCGCTGGCGATCCTGGGCAAGCTGGCGGTCGCGCACCGCGTCGATCTGATCGCGATCGGCAACGGCACGGCGTCGCGCGAGACCGACAAGCTGGCAACGGATCTGGTCAAGCTGCTGCCGGATCTCAAGATGTCGAAGATCGTCGTGTCGGAGGCGGGCGCTTCGGTGTATTCGGCCTCGGCCTTTGCTTCAGAGGAATTGCCGGAGCTCGACGTGACCTTGCGCGGCGCGGTATCGATCGCGCGGCGCTTGCAGGATCCGCTCGCCGAGTTGGTGAAGATCGATCCGAAGGCGATCGGCGTCGGCCAGTATCAGCACGATCTCGGCGAAACCAAACTGGCGCGCTCGCTCGATGCGGTAGTGGAAGACTGCGTCAACGCGGTCGGCGTCGATGCCAACACCGCCTCCGCGCCGCTGCTGGCGCGGGTGTCGGGCATCGGATCCGGCCTTGCGCAAAGTATCGTGCAGCATCGCGACTCCAACGGCCCGTTCAAGTCGCGCAAGGCGCTGAAGGATGTGCCTCGGCTGGGACCGAAGGCGTTCGAGCAATGCGCGGGCTTTTTGCGCATCAATGGCGGCGAGGACCCGCTCGATACCTCCGGCGTGCATCCGGAAGCCTATCCGGTGGTCCGGCGGATTCTGGCGGCGACCAAGAGCGATATCAAGGCGCTGATCGGCAATGCCGAGATCGTGCGCCAGTTGAAGCCGCAGACTTTCGTCGACGACACCTTTGGCCTGCCGACGGTGACCGACATCCTGCGCGAACTGGAAAAGCCCGGCCGCGATCCGCGCCCGGCCTTCAAGGCTGCGGTGTTCAAGGAGGGTGTCGAGACGCTGAAGGATCTCAAGCGCGGCATGATCCTGGAGGGCACGGTGACCAACGTGGCGGCGTTCGGCGCCTTCGTCGATATCGGCGTGCATCAGGACGGGCTGGTGCACATCTCGGCGATGTCAAAAAACTTCATCAAGGATCCACGCGAGGTGGTGAAGTCGGGCGACGTCGTCAAGGTGAAGGTGCTGGAGGTCGAGGTTGACCGCAAGCGCATCGCGCTGACGCTGCGTCTCGACGACGAGCCCGGCAAAAGCGAGCGGCCGGCGCAGAACAAGCCGCGCGACTTCTCCCGGGCGTCGATGACCTCGTCGGCACCGCGCAAGCCGCAGGAGCCGTCGGGCGGCGGCGCACTCGCCGAAGCCCTGCGCCGCGCCGCCGAGAAAAACGGCAACGGCAAAAGCAGGACTTAGAGTCTGGCTTGAAGAGCCGTCATGGCCGGGCTTGTCCCGGCCATCCACGTCTTTCTTGCTCAGATGCACATAAGACGTGGATGCCCGGCAGCGCAGACAAGTCACGTAGTCTGCGCAAGGCAGACTACTAAGGCCGGGCATGACAAAGTCGTTAGCGCGCTGCCATCGACGCGTGGTTCCTCATCGCGGAACTGCGTGGTGACCAGCCATTCCTCCCGCGCCCGCGTCGGCGATGTTTACGATTGTATTAACGAAGTTCTCGTAATTTTAGTATGGGCGGTATGCTCGAACACACTTCGGGCAAAGTGGGATTTGGGCTGTGGATATCCTCATCATCCTGGGTGGTCTCAACGCCGCGCTCATCTATGCGGCTTTTTCCTGCGCACGTTCCTACTTCGAGAAGGGGCGGCTCCAGGGCATGAAGGAAGCCACTCGCGAATTCGCCAAAGGGATCAGTTCGCATTACGAACTCGAGGGGCAAGGCATACCCGAGCCCGTGGCCCAGGCCTTGAAGGCAGTGAAAGCGGTCTCCAGGAAAAGCTGGAAGCCCGTCAAGGGCGCGACCAATCCCCACCACGCGGCGCTTTGGATATTGGGCAACGCGATCGGCGAGGCGTGCTGGCTCAAGGGGCACGCCGCCGGCATGCGTCGAAGGGCGCCGGCGGAGGGAAGAATCCGCATCGATTTCTCGCTGAACGAACTCCTGCAACTGAGTTGGCTCGCGCATCTCGGCTTTCAGCACATGATGCCCAACTATCGCGATTTCGAAATCCACCGCTTCAACGGCGAGGTGGATGCGCGGGAAGGCGCGATCGCGGTGGCTAAGCTCGAGGGCGCCATTCCGACCAAGGCGCGACCGTTCGCCGACCTTTCGGTTCAACTTAAGCGCCGTCAGAAGCTGATCAGCGATTGGTGGCAGGCGTCGCCGACCCGACTGACGGCCTAGTGCGATAGCGGCGGGAGGTCGAAAACCTCCCCGCGCTTCGCGTGCCCTTATCCCGCCGTTCGCGCCCGTCGTCCTTCGATCGGATAGGCCGGATCGTTGAAGCCCGGCGTTGAGGGATGGCCGCTTGCGACCAGGCGATCAATCAAGGCCTCGTCCTCAGCGGTGAAGCGATAGTCGAGCGCGCGCAGATAGTCGTCCCACTGTTCCTCGGTGCGGGGGCCGGCGATCACGGCCGAGACGAACGAGGAATTCAGCACCCACGACACCGCGAACTGTCCGGCCGTGATGCCCTTGGCCTCGGCGTATTGACGGATCTCCTGCGCCAGTTGCAGCGATTCCGGACGCCATTCGGTCTGCATCATGCGCTTGTCGGCGCGACCGGCGCGGGTGTCCTTGTCGGGCGCGGCATCCGGTCGGTATTTGCCGGTCAGTACGCCGCGCGCCAGCGGGCTATAGGGCACGATGCCGAGGCCGTAATAGCCGCAGGCCGGGAAATGCTCGACCTCGGGCATGCGGTTCATGGCGTTGTAATAGGGCTGGCTGACCACCGGGCGGTCGATGCCGAGCCGGTCGCAGATGTTGCAGATCTCGGCCACCCGCCACGCCCGGTAATTCGAAACGCCGAAATAGCGCACCTTGCCCTGGCGCATCAGTTCGCCCATCGCGCGCACGGTCTCTTCCAGCGGCGTCGAATGGTCTTCCTTATGCAGATAATAGATGTCGATGTAGTCGGTGCCGAGCCGCTTCAGGCTTTCTTCCGCCGCCTGCAACACCCAGCGCCGTGACAGTCCGCCACGGTTGGGATCGTCGCCCATCGGGTTAGCGAGCTTAGTCGCAAGCACCCACTTCTGCCGGCTGTTGGAAATGGCGCGGCCCACCACCTGCTCCGAGTTGCCGCCATTATACGCGTCCGCGGTATCGATGAAGTTGATGCCGGCTTCGCTCGCCTTGGCGACGATCCGCCCCGAGGTCGCCTCGTCGGCCGGCCCGCCGAACATCATGGTGCCGAGGCAGATCGGCGAGATTTTCAGGCCGCTGCGGCCGAGTGGACGATATTGCATCGGTTGGTCCCTTCTATGGGTTCGTCATTCCGGTCTGGTCCTTCGGAGCATCCCGGAATGACGGAAATATTGGGTTGCGGAAAGCGTCAGCCATTATCCTTCAGGATCTTGAATACGCCGCTCGCCGTGGCGATGCAGCGGTTGCTTGCGGTTACTTCGGTGGTCATGAAAATGAGGCTGCGCGTGGTGCGGATGACGCGCGGCTTCGCCAGCAGGACTTCGCCGATCTTGCCGCTATCGATAAAGTGAACATCGAGCTGAACCGTCGCCAGCGTCGGCCGGCCCGAGACAAATCGCGCCGTCATGCCGCAGGCGCGGTCGGCGAATGTCATCAACAGCCCGCCCTGCACCACGCCGCGGCGATTGTGATGCTTGTCCTGTGCGACCAGCGCGTATTCCGGCTCGCCGTTGACGATCCGCTGCCACAGCGGCCCGACCAGGCTGAGGAAACCCGTGGTGTCGAGGATGGTCCAGCCGTCGGATGTGAGTTTTCCCGCGGCGGCGTCAGTCATGTCGGGGTTGTTCCAGTCTCGGTGGAGGGGGCAAATTGCGGCCATTTCATCAATCGCCGGCGTGTTGTAGTCAAGCTGCATGGTTCGGCCTTTTGATGATACCACCCGGCGGAATATCGCAGAGCTTTGCGCGGCGTTTGCCCGCCAGCCTGCCTGCGAACCGGCGCCCGGGCTGAAACCTGCTGCGGTCGCGATCGTGCTGGTCGAGGCGGACGATGCCATCGGTGGAACAGCCTTGCTGCTGACACGGCGCGCCGCCGGCCTGCGCGCCCATCGCGGCCAATGGGCGCTGCCGGGCGGACGCTGCGACGCAGGCGAGACACAAGTTGCGGCTGCGCTGCGCGAACTCCACGAAGAACTCGGCCTTGAACTCGGGCCCGCAAATGTGCTCGGCCTGCTCGACGATTATCCGACTCGGTCGGGTTATCTCATCGCGCCCGTCGTGCTGTGGGCGGCGCAAGGCACCGCGATCACGGCCAATCCCGCCGAGGTCGCCTCGGTGCACCGGATCGCGCTTCACGATATCGAGCGCGCCGATGCGTTCGACTTTACCGCAATCCCTGAGAGCACGCGGCGCGTGATCCGGTTTCATCTCGGCGGTCAATTCATTCACGCGCCGACGGCGGCGATGATCTACCAGTTCCGCGAGGTGCTCGCGGGTCGCGATACCCGCGTGACCGAACTGGAACAGCCGGTTTTTGCCTGGAAGTAGGGCATAGCTGCCATCGTCCGGAGTCGGCTTGCCGCTTCCGGAGCTTTCGCCCACGATAAAGCAACAACAATAATCCCGGGGAGTTTCGTTCGAATGCGTTGGAAGTTACTGCTTTGCGCCGCCGCCATTGCGTCGGCCGTGTTCGGCGCGTTCGATCGCGCCGATGCCCAGACCTCCCCGGACCAGGCCTTTCCGAAACGCACCATCACGCTGATCATTCCGTTCGCGCCCGGCGGCAGCACCTCGATTGTCGGACGGGTGATCGCCGACAAGATGAGTCAGTTGCTCGGCCAAAGCATCGTTGTCGACAACCGGCCGGGAGCCGGCGGCACCGTCGGCACCCGCTTGGCGGCCAAGAGCGAGCCCGACGGTTACACGATCCTGTTAGGTTATACCGGTACGCTCGCGATCGGGCCGTCGCTGTACAAAGAGGCCGGCTACGATCCGCGCAAGGATTTCGCGCCGATCGGCATGATCGGCAATGCACCGAGCGCGCTGGTGGTGCATCCCTCCTTCGGCGCCAAGTCGATCGCCGAGTTGATCGCTTATGCCAAGGCCAACCCCGGCAAGGTCAATTTCGGTTCAGCGGGCGTAGGGTCGGTCAACCACATCACCGGGGAGTATTTCGCGCGCGAAGCCGGTATCACGCTGATGCATGTCCCCTACAGGGGGACCGGCCCGGCGCTGACCGATCTGTTGGGCGGCCACATCCCGATGGCGCTGGCGCCGATCCCCGCCATCCACGCCAGTGTCGCGGCCGGACTGCTGCGCGCGCTGGCGGTGACGGGCAAGACGCGCAACGGCCTGATGCCCGATGTGCCGACCATCGCCGAATCCGGCCTGACCGGCTTCGAGGCGTCGCTGTATTACGGCCTGGTCGCGCCGGCCGGCGCGCCGCGGCCGGTGATCGACCGGCTGAACAAGGAGTTGCGGGCCGCGCTCGCCTCCGACGAGGTCAAAAAGCAGTTGGCGGCGGACGGCACCGAGATCACCCCGGACACGCCGGAAGACTATGCCGATTTCATCGACAAGGATGAAAAGAAGTGGTCGGAGCTGATCAGGGCCAGCGGCGTGGAACAGGAATGAGGCGGGTGCTTCTTCCCTTCTCCCCTTGTGGGAGAAGGTGCCTTCGCGAAGCGAAGGCGGATGAGGGGTAGCAACATAACGAGAGGCCGATACCCCTCACCCGTCCGCGATGCTTTGCATCGCGTCCACCCTCTCCCACAAGGGGAGAGGGAAAGTCCGCCGGGAGAGGAAAACCAGAGCAGTTCCAGGCTGACTTGCACGCTCCGCTTGCTACAACAGAGCGATGTGGCCCCATGCGATTCGCTCCCGTTCCGGATATCTCGCGCTCGCGCTGCTCTTGAGCGCGCCGTCGGCGGCACCTGCGTCGACGTTGCCCGCGTCCATGGCGGATGCGATGGCGCAGGCGGCTTCGCCGCAGGCGATCGCGGAGTATCGCCGCAAGCTCAGGGACTATCAGGAGGCGCGCGCCGCGTTCGAGGCCGAAGCAGGCGCGTATTGGGGATCGATTGCCGACAAGCGACGGGGCCGGAACGCCAAGCGGCGCGAGCGGCAATCGATCGAACTCGACGATTACGTGCTGACGCAGCCGCCGCTCTATGCCGGGCCGAAGCGGCCGATCAACCCCGAGCCCGAACCCGAACGGCCGCCGCGCGAACGTAAATACATTCCCGTGGTCGCCGATCTGATGCGCGCTGCCGCCGAGCAATTCCAGTTTACGCCGCAACGGCCGGCCAGCGAGCTCGAGTTCAAGCGTGCCTATGCGCGCGTCGCGGCGGCGGCGGGGCTGACGCGCGAGCAGGCGGTCCGGGTCTATTCGTTCGAGACCGGCGGCACCGGCAATTACGATGTGCAGTCCGGAATCGAGCATGGCGGCACGCGCGCCATCTCCACCGCGATCGGTTACAACCAGCTCCTCACCACCAACAGCGTCGAACTGGTCGCCGAGCAGGGCCACGAGTTGGTAAGAGCCCTGACGGCGAAGGCCGCGACATTGTCCGGGCCGGCGCGCAAGGCGATGGACACCAAGCTCGCGGTGCTGAAGCGGATGGTGGCGTTTGCGCGCTCGGTGCCGGACGAGTGGTCGCAGCACGAGAAGCTCGCGGATACGCCGCAGGGCTGGGCGATTCATGCGATGGTGCTCGACATCGACGTCGGCCCGTTGCTGCAGACCCACAAGCTCCTGACCTCGGTGATCTTCGCGCGCGCCAAGGGCTATACCCGTCCGCTCACCGCTGCCGAGCTTGAGATGATGAACCTAACCGGCGACGGCACCGGCCTCGACATGGTGACGATGCCGCAGGCGCTGCGCGAACGGGTCCCGACCTCGAACTTTTTCCAGCGCAACGGCTATGAGCGCAACCCGGTGGCGATCCGCCATAACACGGTGGCGAAACTGCTGGCGATTACCGACAGCCGGATGGACAGCAACAGCCAGTTGCAAGGTGCAAAGGATCTGGCTGCGGCGTTTTAGCTGGAGGGCGTCCCGGCCCGGCGTGCAACGGCGCGTGAGTCGGGCTCAACGGAAGCCATCGATTCCACCGCCTGAACGCGACGACACGGCGTATGGGTCGCGGCGTTCGCCGGGACGACCCCGAATAACGCTTCAGTTCGACCCGAACAGGAATTTGCCGCTGCCGTCGAGGTACGGCCCGGTGCGCATATAAAGCTGCCCGTTCTGGCCGATGAAGAACAATGTGCCCTTCGGTACTTTCTTGGCGCCCTTCAGCAGCACGCCCGCATTGTTGGTACCCATCTTGTAGGAAGCCGTCTTGCCTTCCTTGTCGTAGCCATAGCCCATGTCCGGGCTCAGCACCCAAGGGGTCGGCGCGTTCGGCGCCGCGGCCTGGGCAAACGCGGTCGTGGTCAGGGCGGTTAGCGCGGCGGCCATCAACGCGGCCTTCGTCGACGATTTCATCATCCTGTCTTCTCCCAGCAACCAGCTTGAAAAATCTAACTGCGCGTCGCCTTGTCCTGAACAAACCACGAACGTCATTTGCCCGTCAATATGCGGAGGTGGTTCGCAGTGTCGCGCTTTCGCGCGGCGTCGTACTTTTTGCGTCCGGCTTCGCGACTATCCTACTGTTTCGGTTTAGAAACGATATTCGCAAAACAGGTCACGGGGATGATTCGGATGAACCTTGTCATGAAGATTTGCCTGGGCGCCGCACTGTCGCTTGTGATGCTGGCTCCCGTCGCCCATGCCGATGACTTCCAGCTCAGCCACAACCAGCGCATTGCCTGCAGCCGCGGCCTGAGCCCGGGCAAGCTCAATACCGCGACCTGCAGGTCCTACGCCTACATCTTCAACACCAAGACCTCGGAATATTTCAGGTGCCAGGTCAGCCTGGCGCTGACGCGTGACAACAAGGAAGTGATCAACGTCCAGGCAGACGGCGGCTGCACCAAGCGGCCTCGCATTTTCGAGACCGACTCCCATTACGATTTCGACGCCACCGAAACCGAAGCGCCGAACACCAATTCGTTTTTCGGTCCCGGCGGCTACGCCATTTGGGCCAGCGACACCACCGCGCAGAAAGTTCGCGGCTGCATCACCATCAGCTCCGGCCTCGGCTCGGACATTTCAAAATGCCTTGATATGACGTTCCAATGAACTCACCAAGGCGCGGCACTTACGGCTTTTCCAGAAAGCCGGCCGCGAGCAACGGGCGCGACCGGGCAAACTTCTTGACCCCCATCGGTTTGCTGAACAGGTAGCCTTGGACGTAGTCGAAACCCATGTCATGGGCGGTCAGAAAGTCGGCGCGGGTTTCGACGCCTTGGGCCAGGGTGCGCGCGCCATAGCCCTGGGCCAGTTCGATGATCCTGCGGCATACCGACTGCTTCAGCCGGTCCTCGGCGCAGCCGGTGACAAATTGACGATCGACCTTCAATTCGACGAACGGAAAGCTCCGGACATCCATCAGAGCCGGCCAGTCCGTGCCGATATTGTCGATCGCGATTGCGATATTATGAAGCCGCACCTCTTTGGCGACGTCGATCATGAGATCGAGATTGTCGATCACCTCACCGCTGTTGACCTCGATCAGCAAGCCGCCGAACCCCGGATGGGCCGGCATCCAGCGGCACAGGTCGCGCACCGCTTGGCGATCCGCCAGAAATGAAACCGGCAGGTTGATCGAGAGATCGACCGGACCTTGCTGCTCCAGAAGATAGTGCCAGTCCTCGATCGCGCGGCCGATCACAAATTTCGACAACGCGCGAAAATGAGGATCCTTTTCATCGCGAACGAAGTAAGCTGGCGGCACTACGCCCCATGTGGGGTGCCGCATCCGCACGAGTGCCTCGGCACCGCTCGGGACCAAAGTGCGAACGTTGATTTTCTGCTGATACCATAGTTCAAGCCAGTCGGCTTTGAGCGCTTCGGCGACGTCCACTGCCGGGCTTGGAGCCGGCTCGACCGGCAGCAGCATCGCGACACTGGCCCGCAAACTCCCGGCGCTGAAAGGCGTGGGCAGGGAAGGCAGCATTTCGAGGCCGTATTCCTCACCAATTTGCAGCACGGCTTTTACCATAATCGACTGCTGCGGGCCGATCACCAGAACCTTGCCGCTGAAGCTTTTTTTAACCAGCGTATCGAGGATTTTGCCGACCTCGATCCCGTCGACGGACACCCCCAGGACGAGGAGATCAGGCTGTTGCGCGTCCAGCACTCCCGCCAATTCGCTGGGCTGGCTGCACTCGCTGGTCATGAAGCCGATGTCCTCGAGAACATCGGCCAGGAATGAGCGGAGATGCTTCTTGCTGTCGGTCACACAGGCCCGTGGCTTCAACTTTCGATGTCCGAACCAGGCGGGCCGCACGATGTCGTTGGGATTGATGTTTTTCATGGTGCCCCTCTTAGAGTGGATTGTAGTGATTGTGGTACATCCAGGCCGGGGGGCAATGATGGAGTTTTGTGGACGACGCGAGGATTGCATGGGTAAGGTTAAACGGGCGATTGAAAATAAAATTGTAATCAAAAAACGAGATGCCGCTTAACGGCTGCAGGGGTGACAGACTGAAAAGGCGTCAACTAATGTTCATCGCGCTGACGCAAATTTTTTAAACACACCCGGTGGGTGCGCTGCGACAAATGTCCGATCCACGACACACGTTAACGCCTGTGTCGAGTGAAGCTTTGACTGAGGCGATCAGCGTCCAATCATGTTGTGACCGGCGATCGACGAAGGAGAATCGGCGCCACTTTTTTTGACGTCGCGCGATGTCCATCATGCGTCGCAGCAACGCGATGCAACAATTCGAGCGGGTGTTTTCAGATCGCAGCTGGAGCCTGATGTTGGAATCAGACTCCAGCTTTTGTTTTTTCAGCTCTCGCTTTTTTGTTCAGACGTGATTCTGCTGAGCCGGTTTTGCGCTTTACGTCCACACGATTTCTTCACGCTCACGCGGCCTGCAGATCGGAAACTTATCCTAGCGGCTGATGCGCGCCGACGCCGGATGCCCCGGCACCTTGAAGCGCTTGCCGGTATCCGTGACCTTGGTGCCGTTGACCTTGAGAATCGAGAAATCCTCGCTCAGGTAGTTTCCGACCAGGATGTATTTGCCGTCGGGCGTGAACTGCGCGGCTTCAGGCAGACCGCCGACCTCGATATCACCGACCTTGGTCACCTTCTTGCCGTCGACTTTCAGCACCGAGACGCTGCCGTTCTTCTGATGGAAGAACGCATTCTTCATGTTGGATCCACGCAGGATGACGGCGACCGCGAGGTCGCCTTTCGGCGACATCGCGAGGCCCTCGGGACCATCGCCGACCACCACGCGATCGGTAATGCGTGGCGGGTTGGCTTCGAGATCGATGATGCTCGAGGTGTCGACGCTGCCATCGGATGCGCCGGCCGCGCCGTTGTCCGCGGTCAGGGCGATCTTGCCGTTCGGCGCCACCACGACGTTGTAGGGCCATTGACCGGTCGGCAGGTCGACCTTGTTGTAGGTCACCTTGCCGCCGGCGATATCGAGCACCGATACCTTGTTCCCGGGGAATCTCACCGCCAGCGCCCGCTTGCCGTCCGGCGTGAACATCACATGCGCGACGCTGTCGGGCATCGCGACAGTGTCGGTGACCTTGACATCGGTGCCGTTGATCGAAAGCACGCTGATCGAATTGTCGCCGCGGTTGGCGACGAGCGCCATCTTGCCGTCCGGGCTGATGCTGAGCCCCGACGGTTGCTTGCCGCCAGTGACGGTCGCTGCCAGCTTGGGCGGGTTGGCTTTCAGGTCGATGACGTAGATCTTGTTGTCCGGCACCTGCTTCAGCGCCTCGCCATCCTTGGTCACGTCGACCGAATCCGCCACCAGCGCGATCGAGCCGGTCGGGTCGATGTCGAGATTGACGGGCGGTCCGACCACCGAGTTCTTCAGCGGCAGGCTGGCGACGATCTTCGGGCTCTCGGCATTGGCGAGGTCGACAATCAGAACCTGATCCTTGCCGCTGGGCGAGAGGACCGTCTTTCCGTCGCCGTCCCATGTCGTCTTCTCATCGAGACCGACGACCATGAACGGCTTGGCATGAGCGAGCGTGAGGCTGGAGCCGGCGAGCAGGGCGGCCGCTCCCAACGCTAAACGAACCGTACGATTGGCAGGCATTATGACGTTCTCCCAGAAAGACCGGCCTCTGATGAGCCGATTTCACCACCGCACCGTACGCGTTCAGAGCTCTTGGTGCCAGTGCGAAGCGGCCGACCTCGGCGACCGTGCTGCATGGCTTGGTCTAGGCCAATCGAATGGCTTGACCGCGTAACATCGTCCGGCCAATTTCCCGCGATATTGTCTGGGGGAAATAATGCGTATTGATTTGAGGGTGACTGCCGCGGCTATTGCGGTAGTCGCATTTTTGTCGGCGCCGGCGGCGAGGGCCCAGCAATTCGTCAATGTGCTCACCGGCGGCACATCCGGCGTCTACTATCCGCTCGGCGTCGCCATCGGAAAAATCTTCAGCGACAAGCTGCCGAACGTGAAAACCCAGGTGCAGGCCACCAAGGCGTCGGTGGAGAACCTGATCTTGCTGCAGCAGGGCCGCGGCGAGATTGCCTTTGTATTGGGCAATTCGCTCAAAGCCGCCTGGGAGGGCGACGAGGAGGCGGGCTTCAAGTCCAAGTTGGACAAGCTGCGCACCATCGGTGCGATCTATCCAAACTACATTCAGATCGTCGCAACCGCAGACAGCAAGATCAAGACTCTGGCCGATCTCAAAGGCAAAAGCCTTTCGGTGGGGGCGCCGAAATCCGGCACCGAGCTCAACTCGCGCGCCATCCTTGCTGCCGCGGGATTGAGCTACAAGGATATCGGCAAGGTCGAATATCTGCCGTTCGCCGAATCCGTCGATCTGATGAAAAATCGCCAACTGGATGCGACGTTGCAATCGGCGGGCCTCGGGGTGGCCTCACTGAAGGATCTCAGCACCGCGAGCGATATCAACGTCGTGTCGGTCCCCAAGAGCATCGTCGACAAGATCGGTCCACCGTTCGTCTCGACGGTCATCCCGGCCGATACCTATACCGGCCAGGACAAGGACGTGCCGACCGCGGCGGTGATCAATTATCTCGTGACCAGTTCAGCCGTGTCCGACGATCTCGCCTACCAGATGACCAAGTTGGTGTTCGAGTCGCTGCCGGAGCTCGTGAACGCGCATGTCGCCGGCAAGGACATCAAGCTCGAGACCGCAGCGAGCGGCAGTCCGGTGCCGCTGCATCCCGGTGCGATCCGCTATTACAAGGAAAAAGGTTTGATCAAGTAAAAGGCTTGATCAGTTAAGGACGGTCGGTCGCCGCTGCGGCCGGACCGGCGCGAATTGCCGCGCCGGCGCAAGACCAATGTTTGATCTGATCCATAGGGTCCCAGCAGCCTGCGCGCTGTTCTCGGGACGATTTACATTGTCGGGGATGGGCTGATGTTGAAGGCGGAGCGCGCCGACCGGCCGGTCGGGATTGAATTCGATAATTTTGAGCATGGATTTTCGGAAGGCTTCGGCCCGGGCGGCTGGGGACGTCTCGCCTATGCCGTCGGCCTCGCATTCGCGACGTTTCAATTGGTGATCGCGGCGTGGAACGTGCTGCCGAGCCAGGTGGTGCGCGGCGTTCACGTCGGATTTCTGCTCCTGATGAGCTTCGGCCTGATCGGCAATTTCACCACAAAGAACAATGCTGGCCGCGCCGCGGGCTGGCTGATCGGCAGCGCCGGATTTTTGTGCGGCCTGTATCAGTGGATCTTCTACGCCGAGCTGATCGCGCGCGACGGCGATCCAACGCGGCTCGATCTGGCGGTCGGGACCCTGCTGGCGGTCCTGATCTTCGAAGGCACGCGGCGGTTGATGGGGCTGGCGCTGCCGCTGATGTGCGGCGCCTGCGTGCTGTACTGGTTCTTCGGCCAGTACCTGCCGGCGCCGTTCAACCATCGCGGCTACGATTTCGATCAGATCATCAGCCATCTGTCCTACGGCACCGAGGGCTTCTACGGCGTGCCGATCTATGTCTCGACGACCTACATCTTCCTGTTCATCCTGTTTGGCGCGTTCCTCGAGCGCGCCGGCATGATCCAGTTGTTCACCGAGGTGTCGCTGGGTCTGTTCGGCGGCACCCGCGGCGGCCCGGCCAAGGTGGCGGTGTTCGCCTCGGGCATGATGGGGACGATATCGGGCTCCGGCCTCGCCAATGTCGTCACCATCGGCCAGTTCACGATCCCGCTGATGGTCAAATTCGGCTATCGCCGCGCCTTCGCCGCCGGCGTCGAAGCCACCGCTTCAATGGGCGGGCAGATCATGCCACCGGTGATGGGCGCGGTCGCCTTCATCATGGCGGAAACGCTGGGCGTCGATTATTCCGTCATCGTCAAGGCTGCGGTGATCCCGGCGATCCTCTATTTTGCCTCGGCGTTCTGGATGGTCCACCTTGAAGCCGGCAAGCACGGCCTCGTCGGCATGAACCGCGCGGAGATTCCGAACGCCTGGAAGGCATTGGTGGCGCGCTGGTACCTGGCGCTGCCGCTGGCGGCCCTGGTGTACATGCTGTTCGAAGGTTTCACTCCGCTCTATGCCGGCGCCATCGGACTTGCATTGACGGTGGCCCTGATCCTCGGCGCCAGCATCACGCTCGGTTTCTCCGGCAACGTGCTGCGCTATATCTTCTGGATCGGGCTCGCGCTGGTGATCGCCGCGGTATCGCGCAATGGTCTTCAGATTGCCGCGGTGGCGGCTGTGGTCGGCGCCCTGCTGCTGATCGCCGCGATCACCCGCGGCGGCCGGGCGACGCTTGCGGCGTGCCGCGACTCGCTCGCTGACAGCGCCAAGTCGGCGCTCGCCGTCGGCATGGCCTGCGCCATCGTCGGCAGTATCATCGGCATGATGACGCAGACCGGCGTCGGCACCATCTTCGGCAACTGGATCATCGGACTCGGCGCCAACAGCCTGTTCCTCGCGCTGGTCATGACCATGCTGCTGTCGATCCTGCTCGGCACCGGCATTCCGACGATCCCGACCTACATCATCACCGCGGCACTGGCAGCGCCGGCGCTTGCCAAGCTCGGCGTGGCGCTGATCGTCAGCCACATGTTCGCATTCTATTACGGCATCATGGCCGACCTCTCGCCGCCGGTGGCGCTGGCGGCGCTAGCCGCCGCGCCGATCGCGAAGGAAAGTCCGGACAAGATCGGCTGGGAGGCGATGCGCATCGCGCTCGCCGGCTATGTCATCCCGTTTATCTTCGTCTATTCGCCTTCGCTGATGCTGCAGCCCGGCGACCCCTTGGCGGCACAGCTTGGGTTCTACAGCGCGGTGGCGTTTGCGACGCTCAAGGCGCTGACCGCCATCGGCCTGTTCGGCATGGTCGCGATCGGCTTCCTGTTCACGCGGCTGACGCTGTTCGAGCGGGGCGTGGCCTTTCTCGCCGCGCTTTGCCTGCTCGGCGATTTCCGTTTCAGCGATACGGCAGGCTTTATCCTGACGGCTGCCTGCGTCGCCTGGCAATGGCGGCAGCGTCAGCGCGCGGTGGTGACGGCTTGAGCCTCTGCCTGCTGTCCGCCGGCGTGGTGAAGGCGCTGTCGGTCGCGGCCTTCACGCTGGTCTGGACCCATTCGGTCGAAAAGATCGATTGGCAGGAAGACTGGCAGATCACGCCGCAGGGGCTCGAACTGGTGCAGGCGCGCGTCAAAGGCTCCGGCGCCGGCATGGAGCCGCCGCCCGAGGCGCGGCTTGTCGACGGCTGGTTTCAGTGGAGACCTGCGCGCGCGCCGATGCCGGAGCTCGTGCTGGCAAATTCCGGCGCCGCCGGCGAATGGCGGTTGTGCCATGATGGGGGTTGTCGCACGCTGTCGGATATCCTTGGATATCCAACGAGCCTCAAGGTCACGACGCTGCGCGGCTGCAAGCAATAATAGCTAACGATAATAGATTAAAAAGGGAGCGGCCGATGAATCGGCTCAAGGGAAAAACCGCATTGGTGGTCGGCGCGGGCTCGATCGGGCCGGGGTGGGGCAATGGCAAGGCGACCGCCGTGACCTTTGCGCGCGAGGGCGCGCAGGTGTTTTGCGTCGATCGCAACGGTGCCGCGGCGGAGGAAACCGCCGGGATCATCGCCTCCGAAGGCGGCAAGGCAACCGCGTTTACCGCCGACGCGGCCAAAGCCAGCGACATCGAGGCCATGGTCGCCGCCTGCCTCAAGAGCTACGGCCGGATCGACGTGCTCGACAACAACGTCGGCATCGCCGAGATGGGATCCGTGGTCGAGGTGACGGAGTTCGAATGGGACCGCGTCTTCGCCGTCAATCTCAAGAGCGCCTTCCTGGCGATGAAGCACGTCATCCCGGTGATGCAGCGGCAGGGCGGCGGCTCGATCATCAACATCTCGTCGATTGCCTCGATCCGTCATCTCGGCATCTCCTATGTCTCGTATGGAGCCAGCAAGGCGGCGATGAACCAGATGACGAAGACCACCGCGGTCCAATACGCGTCGAGCCACATCAGGGTGAATGCGGTGCTTCCCGGCCTGATGAAAACGCCGATGGTCGAGCACTCCGCAGGGCTGGCGGCCTCATACGCTGCAGGCGACGTCGAGGCGATGTGGCGCGCGCGCGATGCGCAGGTGCCGATGGGGCATATGGGCGATGCCTGGGATGTCGCCAATGCGGCGCTGTTTCTCGCCTCCGACGAGTCGAAATATGTCACCGGGCTCGAACTCGTGGTCGACGGCGGCGTGACGCTGAAGGCGAGTTAGTGCGACCCCGTCGGAGATCGTCATTCCGGGGCAGCCATGAACATGCGGGCGTTCGCGCCAACCGCGTTGGGGTCCGGGACCATCCCAAACCAGACCCAGGCGTACGCGCCTTCCCCATGAAGACGTGGCGATTCCAGTCCTCGATATGCGGCACCATATTATCGCCCTCGCCCGTAGACTGGCTCACCGGCGATCACGCGTGATCCCCGCCAGCGTGCGAGATTGGACGCACAACCCAACGCCGCCGTTGCTTACTATTTAAGCGCGACGGCCTTCAAAAAAGCGGCCGGTATAAATAGCACCACGATTGCGCCACCACAGGTAACGAGCTAGCAATGCACGCGTAAGTGGCTGGGGCATAAGTCATCTTGAAAACAATTGAAGCGGCGATCAGCGCGCCTATTTGCGCGCGTTCCGCCGTGGCCGGGGCTCGCATCGAGCCCCGGTCACTATTCTACATCGGCAGCATGGGCCTTGTGGCCGTCTACTTCCTGGCATGGCCGATTTGGCGGGCTCAGTTTCCGCTGGAGATATGGTTTACCGAGGGTTGGAATGCCTACCTTCAAGACGCGGCCGGGACTTTCAACAAACTCTACCCAGCGGCCGATCAGCTAACCGGCAATAACTATCCGCCGTTATCGTTTTATACGATTGGGCTCCTTGCCCGACTGACCGGTCTTGACAGCTTATATGTCGGCCGCGCGGTATCGATCATCGGCCTGTTTGGCGTGGCCGTCGATATTTTCATTTGTGCCCGCATCCTCACCCGCAGCACAATCGGCCCGCTGTTCGGTGCGCTTTGGTACTTGGCGATCATGTCGCACAATGCGACCGCCTATGTCGGCGCAAATGACCCGCAGATCGCGGGCGAGGCCATTATGGGGGCCGCCTTGGCGCTATTTCTGGCGCTAGACGCTGTCGGTCGCCCCGTTGTACCGGCGCTAATCCTGATGGTTCTTGCCGGGTTCTGGAAGCACAACATGATTGCCGTGCCATTGGCGGCTGTCACCTGGATTCTATGGCGGGATCGGTCGCGCGCAATTCCGCAAATCATCGCCAGCGTTGGGGCCATCTTCGCCGGGCTCGGGATTTGCGGCCTGCTATTCGGTCACGAGTTCTATTCCGATTTGCTGGCCACGCGGGCATACGGGTTAGGCAATGTCCTTACCAACGTTGGTCATCTGCAATGGTACGCCCTCGCCGCCGTGATCTGGGCGATGTGGGCACTCGTTGATCTCAAATCGAAAGTCGCTCAATTCACTGCGCTGCACATCGTTCTCGGGTTCGGCGCGTGCATCCTGCAATGGTTTGGCGATGGCGTGAGCGGCAACGCCGAGTTTGACCTCATCCTCGCGCTGGGACTCGGTACGGGCGTGACGTTTGCGCGCATCGAGTTTTCGTTGTTCGCCGGATACATCCGGGCCAACTATCTGCGCGACGCAATGGTCATCATGCTACTGCTCCGGCTCGTCGTGACCGGTCGGCAAGAACCGGCGCTCATGATGTTTCAACCCGACTTCCGGACTCACTTCGAAATCGGCTCCCGTCAAGTCGCGCGCGATGCCTCCGCCATTTCGGCAATTCCCGGTGATGTCTATTGCAGCAATGACGTGGTCTGCCGGATCGCAGGAAAGCGGTTCATCGTCGATGATTTTAAGGTGGAGGAGATGGTAAAGACCGGCCAATTCAAGTCGGATCAGCTCAGCAATTTGTTTAAGGCGCGGGATATCACAGTTTTTAGAAACGACGCCGGAACGTTCGCTTTGGCGGAAACATCTATCGTTGGAAAGAGAATGTGAAGTGGGAATTAAGCTTGGAATCTGTGTATCTATGTTGGCGCTGTGCCTCGGCGAAGCCGCATCGGCCGCCGAACCGTTATCAGAGCAAGAGGGTGCCTATGTCGGGCTTGTCGTAGGGTCCATGCTGGTCAGCACCAAGTGCTCCGGCGTTGTTCTTGTGCCAGAAGGCATTCAGCGGCTTGCCGATCAAGTCGGAATCGATAGAGAAAAGATCGGGGCCGCCATCGTGAACGCTTTGCTGGTCAACGCCAATCGAGAATATGACAGCACCGCGCTTATTCCGGCGGTGACCCGGAAGGTGGTTGAGGCGGCCAATGCCATTTCAGCAGATCTGGAGGCCCACAAGAAAACCGGGTGTAAGGCCAACACCGAGCCGTTAATCAAGCTCGGTGTGCTCAAAGCCCAATAGGTCGACCCCAGCGGTCCTTTCAGGTTTGGATGGGCCGCGTTCGGATCGCGATTTCCCCGGCGCGGTTCGTTTGGAAGAGGCCGGCCATAGGGCACTACTTCCTGAAACGCAGCCCAATCACCATGCACACAATTAGAAGGGCTGCGGCGATTGCAGTTGTCCCCTGCGCATGAAGTGTCAGCGCCCCTGCGCGCTCAATTCAGCCCAGTCGAGTTCTTCCTCGAGCCGGTGAAAGGCGTCGTCGCCGATATCTTCGGATTCACGCAGCGCAAGAATCGCGTTCCGCGCGGCGCTGATGGCGCGGCGCCGCAGCGGGTCGGCCGGACGCTCGCCGGTGGAGACGCCGCCGTCGAGATCGCTTTCCGCGCGAAGCAGTATCGCGTGGTATTCAAGTCGGAGGATTTCGGCTTCTTCGGACGGGTCGCCGTCGATCTCGTCCAGCGCCGCCCGATAGGCGACGGCACGCGCGCGCGCTACCTCGGTCGCCACGGCGTTATCGTCCTTCAGCCGCAGCGACGATACCAGCGGGCGCAACGTCAGGCCCTGGATCACCAATGATCCCAGCACCACGGCAAACGCGGTCAGCAGCATCAAGTCGCGGTACGGAAAGCTTTCCGGCAGCGCGAATGCCGCCGCCAGCGTGACGATACCGCGCATGCCGCACCAGGCGATGACGATGTTGCCCTGGACGCTCGGCCCCGCCATCGGCCGGCGCGGATGAAAGCCGAGGCGTTTGATCGTGAACAGCAACGCCGTTCCGTAGGACATCACCCAGGCGATGCGGGTAAGGATTGCGATGGCGAGGACGCAGGCCGCTACGACGCAGTATTTCAGCCGCACCGGATCGTCGAGCCGCTCCCAGATCGGTCGCAACTGCATGCCGATCAGCATGAATGCCAGCGCGTTGAGCACGAACACCACGGTGTCCCACACCGCATAGGCCGGCACGCGCAGCCGCGCCGGTATTTTCGCCGGCGCGGTGCGCGCAATGGTGATCGCATAGGCGACGATGGTCAGGATTCCGGAGAGCCCGATGTGCTCGGCCACGATCCACACCGTGAAGGTCCCGGCGAATTGCATGATGATCGCACTCGGCGCATCGCTGATCTTCTCGGTGAGCGGCATCCAGATTTTTGCAAAGACATAGCCGGCGACAAGGCTGCCCGCCAACGCCAGCGCGATCGACGGCGCGAATTCGCTCCACTTGAAATGCTCGATCGCGGCGGCGCCGACCGCGACGCGATAGATCAAAAGCGCGCTGGCGTCGTTGAGCAGGCTTTCGCCTTCGAGAATCTTCAGGATCCGGTAGGGCAGCTTGATCTGGCGGAGAATGGCCGTTGCCGCGGCTGCGTCTGGCGGCGCGACGATGGCGCCGAGCGCGATCGCGGCCGCCCATGGCATTTCCGGTACCAGCCAGTGAACCAGCACCGCCACCACGCCGGTGGTCAGGCCGACCGCGATGAAGACCAGGGTCGAGACCGGCAGCCAGTTGTCCCGAAGATCGCGCAGCGAGGTATCGAACGCAGCGTCCATCAATACCGGCGCCACAAACAGCGCTAGCGCCAGGTCAGGTTCCAGCGTCCAGGACGGGCTCGACGGCACAAAGGCGAGCAAGGCGCCGCCGATCGCCAGAAAAGTCGGATAGGGAACCTTGACCCGCCGCGCCAGCGCCGACAGCGCGACTGCCCCAAGCAGCAACGCAATGATCCATTCGAATGTGATCAAGCTTCAAATCCCATAGGTCCGTCGAAATTAAGCATGCAATCTAGCATCAAAAACCTGATGTCATCACCGCACGAATTCCACCTTGCCTCGATCCGCGCTAGGGTCGCCACGAAATGAGAAGAGCAAGTTGGTCATCGATGTTGTATCGTTGCGTAGAACTAATCCGGAACATGGTGATCGCTACTCTTTGGTGGACGGCGCTGCCGCTCGGCGCCGGCGCGACCGAGACGGCGCCCACGGATTCACAGGTTGATCCCGCGCCTTGCGTCGCGGCAATAGCGGCCAGTGATGATGCCAAGGTCATCGCTGCCTGCGGGCTTCTGATCGACAGCGACAAGGTCGCGAAGGCCGATCGCGTCAAGGCGCTGCTCGCACGCGCCGGTGCCTATGATCGCAAAGATCTCATCGACCGCGCCATCGATGATTACGGCATGGCGCTGCAGCTCGATCCTGGTCTCGCCGATATCTATACCGCCCGCGGTGAACTGTGGCGCCGCAAGGGCGACCGGCCGCGCGCGCTGCAGGATTTCGCCGCGGCGATCAAACTCAACCCGAACCATTCCGCGGCACGGAGCAATTACAAATCGCTGGCGCTGGAGCTTGAGCGTCTCGGCGCGCTGCTGGCGCTCAACAACAAGCCCAGCTTCGATTGCGCGACCGCCCGGCGCCCGGTGGAGAAAGCGATCTGCGGCAATCCGCTATTGGTCACTCTCGACCGCGAGATCACCGCGGTGAATGCCAAGGTGGTCAGCGACGCCGCCCGCGAGTATCCGCGCGCCGGCCGCGTCCTGCAGCGCGAGCAGCACGATTTTATCGCGCGCCGCGACGCCGCGTTCGGCCAGCCGGATTATGACCTGCAGCGCGCCATGGCCGAGCGGCTCGATCATCTGCTGGCGCTCGAACGGCATTAAGCCGCGTGGCGTCGTCCGTTCCCTCCCCCCTTGTGGGGGAGGGCCAGGGAGGGGGTGAGCCGCAAAGGCAGTGCTCGTGTTACCCCCTCTCCACCTCTCCCCCACAAGGGGGGAGAGAGCAGCGCGTCATTCGCGGCAGCGGCTAGCGGCCACGCTTTAGTTCTCCGCTGTAAGCCTGTCTTGTCCGACACAACCACCGCGTTTTCCAGCTTGAATCGCGTCTTGTTCCCGTGACAATGGCGGCAAAGGGAGCGAAGCCATGAACATCGAGGAAAACACCAGGTATCACGAGGTCCACGCCCGTTCGCTGGCCGATCCCGCGGGTTTCTGGGGCGAGGCGGCGCGCGAGATCGACTGGATCGAGCCGGCGAAGAAAATCTTCGATCCCGCGATGGGACTGTATGGCCGCTGGTTTGCGGGCGCCGTGGTCAACACCTGCTACAACGCGCTTGACCGCCATGTCGCGGGCGGCCGCGCCGACCAGCTCGCCCTGATCCATGATTCGCCGCTCGCAGGCCACGTCACGAAATTCACCTACGCGCAGATGCTGCACGAGGTGCAAACGCTCGCCGCCATCATGCAGGATTTCGGCGTCAGCAAGGGCGACCGCGTCATCCTCTACATGCCGATGGTGCCGGAGGCCGTGGTCGCGATGCTGGCCTGCGCGCGGATCGGTGCGGTGCATAGCGTGGTGTTCGGCGGCTTTGCGGCCAAGGAACTCGCGAGCCGGATCGAAGATGCCAAGCCGAAGCTGATCTTCTCGGCGAGTTGCGGGCTCGAGCCCGGCCGCATCGTCCAGTACAAGCCGCTGCTCGACGAAGCGATCGGGCTTTCCAGCGCCAAGCCCGAGGCCTGCATCATCCTGCAACGGCCGCAGCAATCATGCGACCTCAAAGATGGTCGCGATCACGATTGGGCCGCGTTGCGCGCCAAGGCCATCGCAGCGAACAAGTCGGCCGCCTGTGTGCCGGTGCAGGCGACCGACCCGCTCTACATCCTCTACACCTCGGGCACCACCGGGAAGCCCAAGGGCGTGGTGCGCGACAATGGCGGCCACCTGGTGGCGCTGAAGTGGTCGATGTTCAATCTCTACGGCGTCAGGCCCGGCGAAGTCTGGTGGTGCGGCTCCGACATCGGCTGGGTGGTCGGCCACAGCTACATCGTCTATGGGCCGCTGTTTCATGGCGCGACCTCGGTGATGTATGAAGGCAAGCCGATCGGCACGCCGGACGCGGGCGCGTTCTGGCGGGTGATATCCGAGCATCGGGCGGTGGCGCTGTTCACCGCGCCGACCGCGTTCCGCGCCATCCGCAAGGAAGATCCCGCCGGCACATTCATCCGCCGATACGACCTGTCGAAATTCCGCACGCTGTTCCTTGCCGGCGAACGCGCCGATCCGCCGACGGTGGAATGGGCCGAGCAGCAATTGCAAGTGCCGGTGATCGATCACTGGTGGCAGACCGAAACCGGCTGGTGCATCGCCGGCAATCCGGTCGGCCTCGGCATGCTGCCGGTCAAGCATGGCTCGCCGACGGTGCCGATGCCGGGCTACCGGGTCGAGGTGGTCGATGAAGCGGCCAAGCCGCTGCCCGCAGGCACCATGGGCTCGATCGTGATCAAGCTGCCGCTGCCGCCGGCCTGCCTGCCGACCTTGTGGCAGCAGGACGTGCGCTGCAAGGAGGCCTATTTCAATGAGTTTCCCGGCTATTACAAAACCTCCGACGCCGGTTACCGGGACGAGGACGGCTATGTCTATGTGATGGGCCGCACCGACGACATCATCAATGTCGCCGGCCACCGGCTCTCGACCGGCGGCATGGAGGAAATTCTCGCCTCCCACCCCGACGTCGCCGAATGCGCGGTGCTCGGCATCAAGGACGCCATCAAGGGCGAGGTGCCCTGCGGCTTCCTGGTGCTCAAGGCCGGCGTCACCCGGACCCACGCCGAGGTGGAAAAGGACGTGGTGGCGTTGGTGCGCGACAAGCTCGGTCCGGTGGCGGCGTTCAAGCTCGCGATCACGGTCGGCCGGTTGCCGAAAACCCGCTCGGGCAAGATCCTGCGCGGCACCATCAAGAAGATCGCCGACGGCGAGCCCTGGACCATGCCCGCGACCATCGAGGACCCCAAGGTGCTGGACGAAATCGGCGAGGCGCTGAAGGGGAGGGCGTGAGGACACCCCGCGCCACAGGCTCCGGGCACCCATCCTCGACCAACGAAATGCCTTGTTTTCGATGGATTGCCGGGGCAAGCCTGATCGATATCCGGCACTGACGGCTTTCGGAACAATCGATAGGATCCAAGCATGCGTCTGACCATTCCGCCCCCTCTGATCGCGCTGGCGCTGATCGCGCCGCTGCTTGGCGGCTGCCTTGAGCGGGGACAGCAGACGATGATCTCGGGCGGCAATGACGACGACGCGTTCTGCCGTGCCAACAACGTCCAGCCCGGCTCGTCCGAATACATTGCCTGCCGCAAGGACCGCGACGTTCAGCGCGACGCCGCCAACTCGCGCGCCGACCGCCGCCAGCGCGATCTCGGCGAATACATGCTGAACAATCCAGTGAGGCCGTAACATCGGGAGGCGAGCATGAACGAGGATATTTTCAACACCAGCTTGCGAAAATTCCTCAAGAAGGTCGGCGTCACCTCGCAACGCGAAATCGAAAAGTCGGTGCGCGACGCGATCGAAGCCGGCCGTCTTAAGGGCGATGAAAAGCTGCCGGTGAAAATGGTTCTCACGCTCGGCGGCGTCATCCTCAGCCATGAGGTAACCGACGAGATCGAACTCGGCTAGATCAGGCCTTCGAAGCTTCGCTGGAGCTCCGCTCGGCGCCAGGCTGCAGACTGCGCTCATCGGGCAACGCTTTCGCAATGGTTGAGGCCGGCGGCCTTGCGAAGACGTCGTGGCTGGAGGGCTCTCGCATTCTGCGCCATTGGGCCGGCGTGACGCCCATGTGGCCTTTGAACGCGCGCTGGAACGCCGCTTCGGATTGATAGCCCACCGCCTCCGCCACAGCGGCGGTGGAAAGGCCCGATCGCGCCAGTTCATTCGCTGCGAGCGTCATTCGAATGTCGGTCAGCAGGTCAGTAGCCGATCGTCCGAGCTTCTCCTGGAATTGGCGGGCGAGCGTTGCGCGGGACATGTTGGACAGACGCGCGAGCTCCGGCAGCGACCATGCGCGCGCAGGCTCATTGAACATGGCGGCCACCGCCGGCGCGAGGCGCGGGTGGCCGGCCAGCGCGAGCAGCCCCCGCGGCGCGTCGTCCATCTCGCTGGCGAGCCGCAGCACAAGCGCGAACATCGCCGTCGACAGTGCGTTCAGCATCGCGCGTCCGCCGAGATGATCGCGCGCGGCCTCGCTCCGCATCAGTGAGACGAGGCCGGCGAGCAGCGTGGCCGTTTCGCTTTGTCCGGGGTCGGTGCCGGCGTGCACGACCAGGTGCGGCGGCAGATAGCTGCGCAGCAGCCGATCGTGCGGCGGGGTGACGGCGAAGTGTCCGCACAACAGATCGAGCCGTTCATCCGAACCGGGATTTTCGCTGATCGTGAAGTTAAGGGAGGCGCGGTTGCGTGCCGGCAGCGGCGCGGCCCCGCTGCCGTCGTGCATGACGTGACGGGCATTGCCGGGCAGCAGCAGGATGTCCCCGGGCTTCAGCTGCAGCGGTCGACCGCCCGCCGGGTCCTCCAGCATCGCGGAGCCGGCGAGAACGGCGTGGTACGGAATTTCGTTGGCCTGGCTCGGCCCCTGCTCGATGCGCCACGGGGCGCCGTAGTTGCAGCGCAGGTCGAGCCGCCCGCGCACCGGCATCATCTCGAACAGCCGGCTGAGCCAGTCCATGTGACCTCCTGACAGCACCAAATATGAGACTATAGAGCATGTAATAGAGCTTACGTGACATTTAAAGTCTCAGGTAACGGCCATAGTTTCAGTTTGCAGCCGTTCATCGGCGCCAACCACGAGGGCCGCCCATGTCTCGTCTTTCAGTCCCGAACTTCAAATTTGCTGACTGCGGCGACTCGCGGGGGATGAAAATCAGCCCGGCGTTGGCCGCGGGCATGCTCGCCTACCTCTCCAACCGCATCAACCACACCGAGATCGGTTTTCCCGCAGTCACGTGAAGCGACTGCGCCCCCACATCTTTCAATGAAAGGATTCCGCATGACCACGATTACCGCCACCAGGCAAAATCAGCTTGTCCGTGTCCTGTGCCGGTCCGGCCTGCTCGCCAAGGATATCGACTATCATCTCGTCCGCGCCGCCATGGTGATCATGTTTTTCTTCTTCGGTTACCAAAAATGGTTTCCGTATGAGTTCGAAAGGCTGGTCCCGTTTATCAGCAACGGCCCGCTGATCTGGTGGCTCTATCCCGTGTTCGGCCACGCCGGCGCCAGCTACTTCCTGGGCGTCTCGGAGTGGACTTTCGGCAGCCTGCTGCTGGCGGGGTTCTGGGACAAGCGGCTCGGCGTCCTTGGCGCCCTCGGCTCGACCGGCACCTTCATCGCGACGGTCACGATCATTCCGTTCATGCCTGAAGGCTGGGATGTCGCCGCGGGAGGCTTCCCTGCGATGACGGGCAACGTTCCCTTCCTGATGAAGGACGTCGTTCTGCTCGCCGTCTCGTTCTACCTCCTAAGGCAGGGCGTGGTTCGCCTGATCCGGCAATAAAGTGGTCCTCTCTCGCATCGTCATCGTTGGAGCCGGGTTTGGCGGCTTAACCGCCGCCAAACGTCTGGCAAAGATGCCGTTCGACGTCACCGTCGTGGATCAACACAATTATCACCTGTTCCAGCCGCTGCTGTATCAGGTGGCGACTGCTGGCCTGTCACCAGCCGACATTGCATCTCCCATCCGCGGCATTCTTCGGAATGCCGACAACGTCAAGATCATCCTGGCCAAGGTCTCCGGCGTCGATGTCAAGCGCCGGGAGGTCCTTGCCGAAGGGCGCCGCATTCCGTTCGATGAGTTGATCATCGCCACCGGCGCCCAGCATGACTATTTCGGGACCGACTGGGCGCAGTTCTCACCCGGCCTCAAGACAATCGACGACGCCACCTATATCCGGCGCCGGATACTGCTCGCCTTCGAGCGTGCCGAGACCGAACCGGACGCGGGCGAGCAGCGGCGGCTGTTGAATTTCGTCGTGGTGGGCGGCGGGCCGACCGGGGTCGAAATGGCGGGCGCCATCGCGCAACTCGCCAATCGCACGCTTGCGTCGGACTTCCGGGTCATCGACCCGCGCTTCACCCGCATCATCCTGGTCGAGGCCGCGCCGAGGCTGCTGTCGTCCTTCGACCCCTTACTGTCCGAGACGGCGCAGCGCTCCCTCGAACAGCTTGGGGTCGAGGTGCGCCTCAAAGCGGGTGTCACCGAATGCGATGGCGACGGCGTGTCGATCGGCGCGGAACGCATCGAGACCCGCACCATTATTTGGGCTGCCGGCGTCAAGGCAACGCCCGCCGCCGAATGGCTCGGCGCAGAGCGCGATCGCGCCGGCCGCGTCAAGGTCGAGCCCGACCTTTCGGTCTCCGGTCATCCGAACATCTTCGTCATCGGCGACGCCGCGCTCATGATCGGCGCCGACGGCAAGCCGATGCCCGGCGACGCGGGGGTCGCCAAGCAACAGGGCAAATATGTCGCGAAGCTACTGATCGCACGCAGCAAGTCGAGGACGTTCCCGCCATTTCGCTACCGCCACCTCGGTTCGATCGCGGCGATCGGGCGCGAGAGTGCAATCGTACAAATACATTGGCTGAAGCTCACAGGTTTGCCGGGCTGGCTCGTGTGGAGCGTCGCGCAAATCTACTATCTGACGGGTTTTCGCAATCGCACCATCGTGGCGATGAACTGGGTGTGGAACTACCTGACGCTCCAGCGCGGGGCGCGACTGATCACCGGGGTTGCCGGCTCGCCCGTCGAGGACACGGCGCAATGCATCCCTCCGTTAGTCGCCACCAAGGCCGCCCCAAAACCCGTCAGCTGTTTCCCTGCAGGTAGCCCTTCACCTTCGGGTTCGGCATGATGATCGACGCGACAAGTGCGATGGCGCACATGAACGTGACGTACCAATAGAAGTTGGATTCGTTGCCGCTGTCCTTGAACAGTAGCGCGACATATTCAGCGGAGCCACCGAACACCGCGTTGGCGATCGCGTAGGCCAGGCCGACGCTCATGGCCCGGATCTCCGGCGGGAACATTTCGGCTTTCACGAGGCCGCTGATCGAGGTGTAGAACGACACGATCGAGAGCGCCAGCACGATCAGGACATACGCCACGAAAGGATTTTGGACGTCGCCGATCGCGTACATCAGCGGGACCGTAAACACGGTCGCTAACCCGCCGAACAACAGCATCGATGTCTTGCGGCCGAAGCGGTCGGAAAAGGCGCCGAACGGCGGCTGCAGGATCATGTAGGTGCACAGCACCGCGGTCATCACCACGTTTGCAGTCCGGTCGTGCATGTGCGCGGTGTTCACCAGGTATTTCTGCATGTAGGTGGTGAAGGTGTAGAAGATGAGCGAGCCGCCCGCGGTGTATCCGAGAACGATGAGAAACGGCCGCGTGTGGTGGGTGAGGATCTCACGGATCGAACCTGCTTCCTTGCGCGCGCGGTCTTCGGCCGAAGAGGTCTCAGTCAGCGACGCCCGCAGGAACAGAGCGACGACCGCGAGTATGGCCCCGAGGAAAAACGGGATGCGCCATCCCCAGGCTCTCAATTCGCTATCGGACAGCGCGAACTGAACCAGCAAGATGACCAGGGAGGCCAAGAGCTGTCCGCCGATCAGCGTGACGTATTGAAACGAGGCATAAAAGCCGCGCTTTCCGGGCATCGCGACTTCACTCATATAGGTGGCGCTGGTGCCATATTCGCCGCCGACCGACAGTCCTTGCACCATGCGGGCGAGCAGCAACAACACCGGTGCGGCCGTCCCGATCGTCGCATAGGTCGGCATGATGGCGATGGCGAGTGATCCTGCGCACATCATCAGGACCGAGATCATCATCGAGTTCTTGCGGCCATATCGGTCGGCGATAAAGCCGAAGACATAGCCGCCGATCGGCCGCATCAGGAAGCCGATCGCAAACACGGCGGCGGTCTGCAAGAGCTGGGTTGTCTGATTACCCTTCGGAAAGAACGACGGAGCAAAATACAGCGCCGTGAAGGCGTAGGCATAGAAGTCGAACCACTCGACCAGGTTTCCGGAGGAGCTTCCGAAAATAGCCCAAATCCGCCGCCGCCGATCTGAGCCATCGTCCAGCAGGGCGGCGTCCACGGTCACTGTATTGCTGGACATCGCCAGATCTCCCGGGTTTCCTATCGTTAATTTCGTGGACCAGTATCCGAGAAAGAACCGCCCCGCAATGCGCACAGATATCCTTGTGCGCAAAAAGCGTGTCCTGCCGTCCTGTTGTGGAGGTTCCGCTTTCTGAGGTAAGGGAGCGGGTCTAACGCCCGTCAATGTCTGCCCGCTGAAGTGAGCGCCGCTGCGCGGGGCATGCATCGCTTGGCGCGGCTGCAATCCAGTATGAACTACTGCGCTGTTGACGAACTAAATAGTGTACCGGCGCTACCCCAAGGGCCTCACATCCTTTACCTGCTGATCGCGGATCACGCGCCAATCAATGGCTTTGACTTCCGGCGACAACCCACACATCATCGGGACTCATGGGCTGGGACTCATGGGCGGCGTACGTTTATTGCGGCCGATGGCGCCCAACACAAAGTCGGAGGGGCCGGTCGTGCTGCGACGCCCGATACTATGCTCCGCATTGCTTGGTTTGTGGTTTGTGGCGATGACCGGCGGTCCGGCGCGCGCCGAAAGCCCCGAGGCCAGCTCGGGCGGTGCTATCGGTCTTGGCAATCGCGGCTGGTCCGCTACCGATACCAGCCACGCAACGTCTGAGGATGCGCTCGATTTCAGCGCCCGCGCGGGCGTCGCATCTGACTACATTTATCGCGGGACGACGCTGTCCGATCACGGGCCCGCGGCCGGGGCCGCCGTTGAAGCAACATTTGGCGCGCTATACGCCGGCACCACGGTGGCCACCGTCAAGCTGCCGACCGAACCGGTCGCTGAGTTCACGGCGGCTGGCGGGATCCGCCGGAAGATCGCAACGATCGATTTCGATCTCGGCGTAACCTATTTCGGCTATCCCGGAGAAAGGCTTCCCGGCGAGACCCACGGCATCAATTATTGGGAGGCGGCCATCCGTGGCGATAGGAGCCTCAGTGAGTTGATCCGCATCGCGAGTGGCTACGCCTATTCCCCGAATGTCTCGAACACCGGCGCTTGGAGCCAATATGCGGCGGCCGGCCTGGGCTTCGAGGTGCCAAGCCGCGTCCTCCCGCAGAACCTCGGCATGTCCTTCACGGCGGCAGCCGGCTATTCCTGGTTCGGCAATCAGGCTCCGCAGCTCGGCGGCTTCCCGCTGCCGGCCTATCTCAATTGGCAGGCGGGCGTGACATTCACCCACAAGCATTTCAACTTCGACCTGCGCTATTACGACACCAATCTATCGAAGGAGAACTGCTTCATCTTTACCGGCGATCCCAACGCGCGGCCCGGTGGCCGCGTTGATCTCGTCACCAACCCGGCCGGCCTGGTTTCGAATTGGTGCGGAGCAACGGTCGTCGCCAAGGCCTGGTTTGCGTTTTGATCGGGGCGCTTATCACGCTTGTCGGTGCGGGCCGCTATATGGCGACAGAATTCCGCACCGCGCGTTGATCCACAGCAATAGGCGGCTCTCTTGCCCGTGGGCACGATGAAGCCGCGCTCCTATTTCAGCCTAATTACACCTGTCGGCCGCGCGATGAGGAGATTTCGCGAGGGCGCACGTGAGCGACATAACCGTCTGGGCGCACGAGCACCGAAGCAAGATCAGCCAGCAGCCCTTCATTGCCTTTGGGCGCCAAGTTAACGCTCGTGATCCACTCCGCATTCGCGAAGGTTTCTTTTTCTGTCGCACTTTGCAGCCGGACCCAGCGGCCATCCTCAAGGAAGCGGTAGAGCGTTGTCCGAGAGCCGTCCTCCAGCACGAGATCCACGTCGGGAAGGCGCTGCCCGCTTACTCCGTCCCGATGCTCCCAGCCTGGATCCGGCGGGAAAAGCGGCTCGGGATAGGAGACTCCGAAGCCAGTACCCTCGGCCGCGAGTTGTCGGTTGATGTCGGGTTTACGCAGGAGATCGTCGAACACCTCCCGCAGCGCAAGCGTGGCAGGATCGAACTTACAGAAGAGAGCAATCTGCGCAAGCGTGTTGCGGCGAAGTACCTCGCCGACCTGCCAACGCTCCCGTTCATAGGTGTCGAGCAACGCTTCGGATGCGTTGCCGCGCAGAACACTTGCCAGCTTCCAGCCGAGGTTCATGGCGTCCTGGATGCCGACGTTCAAGCCCTGGCCACCCATTGGGGCATGGATATGGGCGGCATCGCCAACGAGGATAATGCGGCCCTTCCGGTAGTGCTGCGCGAGACGCGTTTCGTCGGTGAAGCGTGTGAGCCAGATCGGATCGTGCGGACGAAAATCGGTCCCGGCGATGCGCGCCGCCTTGGCCGCAAGTTCAGAGAGCGATACAGGTTCGGAGAGCGCCGCCACCGGGGCATCCACGACGACCCGGTGATGTACGCCGTCGACGCCAGGCACCACAAGCAAGGCACCAGCTTCGTTCACCATCGTGATCAACGGTTGTGCCGGCGGCGCATCGAGCACAGCCTCTGCCATCATGAAAGCGTGCTGTGCTGGATGGCCGACGAAATCGATGCCGGCTGTACGGCGTATCAGGCTCCGAGCGCCATCAGCTCCGACGACATAGCGCGCGGAAAAACGGAAGGATGCCTCGCCTTTTTTGCCCTCGAGGACAACGCCGTCCGGACCCGGCGTTGCGGCTTCGACGACGTGGCCGCGCCTGATTTCCACACCAAGTTCCAGCGCCCGCTCTTCGAGCAGCGCCTCCGTCGTGGCCTGAGGCAGAAACAGTGTAAAGGGAAAGCGCGTGTCGAACACCGAGAAGTCTAACGGCGTGCTAATTCCGCCAAAATGGCCCTTCGGGATCTTGCGGCCGCGCGAGAGGAAGCGATCGGCGAGGCCGCGCAGGCCGAACACCTCAACGGTCCGGCCTTGGATCGCCAGTGCACGGGAATGAGTAATAGGATCGGTGCGTCGCTCGAGCACTGTGACGTTCACTTTCGCGAGAGCGAGTTCGCAGGCAACCCACAGCCCGACGGGGCCCGCGCCGACTACGACGACATCGAATTCGTTGCTCAAAACTTCATACTCCATCTATCAGCCAGGTCTTTCTGCTAGGGGCGCGGTGCGCGACAACGTCCGCCCAGCCTGCAGGGGCGAATGTTCCATTGGGTGTGAACCTGGACCGGAAGCAGGATCGCGACTAGATAGGTGATCGAGAACGCACCGTTTCCAAAACGAGGACAGCAGAGACTCCCAAATGCACGACCTCAACGATCTGTTTGCCTTTGCTAAGGTCGTTCAGCACGGGGGGTTTAGCGCCGCGGCGCGCGCGCTGCATGTGACCAAGTCTTCGCTCAGCAAGCGGGTCGCCAGGCTGGAGGAGTTCTACGGAGTACGCCTGATAGAGCGGTCAACGCGCAGCCTTCGGATTACGCCCGTTGGGCGAGCTATTCACGAGCAGTGCGAGACAATGGTAGCCGCCGCGGAGACCGCAGCCGTGGTCGCGGCCGAGGCCATCTCGCTTCCTAGAGGTATAGTGCGGGTCGCTTGCCCGCCGGGTCTCTCAAACATGATGAGGCCGATACTATCGGGCTTTATGGCAGCTTATCCGGAGGTACGGTTGGCGCTCGCGGTCTCAAACCGCAGGGTTGGCCTGGTGGAAGACGGCTTCGACGTCGCGATTCGTGTGCGCGAACGGGTGGACACGGATCAAGATCTCGTGGTGCAGCGGCTCGGCGTGAGCAGGCGGATTCTCGTCGCGGACCCGGCGCATCTCTCGCGACGTGCCCCGGTCCGTGCGGTGACGGATCTTCCGAACGGGCCGCTGCTCGCTGTCGGCGATGAAGTGATCGATGAGCGTTGGACTCTGTGGCACGAGGACGGCGAAGAGGCGTTTGTAGATTTCACACCGAGGCTTGCCTTTAGCGACTTGCAAGTTCTATTGGAGGCGACCTTAGATGGAACAGGGATTGCGTTGCTTCCGGAGATCTTTGCCCGCGAGGCTCTTTCCTCTGGGCGCCTGGTGCACCTCTTGCCGGCCTGGCGTGCGCCGGACAGCATTGTCCATTTGGTATTCACGAGTTGACGTGGGGTGGCGCCGGCAACCCGGGCTTTTGTCGAGTATGCGGCGAAGGAGCTTAGACCCAAATTGTCTGCCGACGCAGGTCGGGTTTGCCTCTAAGGGCTGACTTTCTCGCCGGCAGTTTTGATCAGTTGACCGCAACCAAGACGATGTCAGCCAGCGGCCGCCTCCTCGCGGCGTCCGGCCTTGATCGAGCCTGACGGCGGACTTTATGCCTAGTCCGCGCGCCGTTAGAGTGCCCAATTCGTCGAGCGGAGCTGTGATCTAGATGACGTATGGCACTGGAGAGAAATGATAGCGTGGCGGTGATCAAATGACGGAGGTCGATCATGCCCGCCATCTTCGATTTCCTTTACCGGGAATACTGCCGTGCCCGCCTCGCCGAAATGCCGAAACAGCCTCTGCTGATCGCGGACGCTGCGGTCCCGGAAGCGAATTGCGATGTCCGCGATTCCAACGGTTCGGATGGCGGTCTTGACGACGACATCACAGCCGCACGGCACCAAGCTCTTCGCAGTCACTGACCCGGCACGGCTATAGGTGGCTAACGGTGCTGTGGCTGACGGTGCGGGATCGGCTTGCGACGTCCGCCCTACTGCGAAAAACCGAAATCGTTAGCTTGGTCGCTTAGGTCCGAAAGTGCCAACAAGCGACGTCGACCTGATCATGATTTGACCGGCTGAGTGACTGGGATTGTAAACTGAAACTGCGCCCCTTGGGGGTCTATCTGGTTCGCCCACAGCCTTCCTCCGTGGTCCTCGATGATCGACCGGCAGATCGATAGGCCCATGCCCATGCCGTTGGGTTTCGTCGTGTAAAACGGCAGAAACAGGCTCTCTGCGGAGAACCCTGGACCAGTGTCCCGCACCGCGACGCGAACACCTTCCGATGCGATCATCTCTGTGATGACATGCAGTTCGCGCTCGCCCCCAGCCAAATCGTTCATCGCCTGAATGGAGTTGATCATCAAGTTGAGGATCACTTGTTGGAGCTGGACTCGATCTCCTTGAACGTGTGGCAGGGACTTTGCCAACTCCATCCGCGCGGTGACGCCATTCTTGACCACTTCGTTCCTTATCAGGCCGACAACCTCCAGGATCGCGCCGTTGATATCCAGCTTTTCCTTCCCGGGCGTATGTTTCTTGACGAGACCATGGATTCGGTCGATCACATCGGAGGCTCGCTTGACATCCTTGATCATCTGCTCAACGGATCGTCTTGCTTCTTCAATTTCAGGCGGCTGTCTCGTCAGCCAACGCAAACTAGCATCCCCGCGCGTCACCGCTGCGGTCAACGGCTGCTTGAGTTCATGGGCAATCGAGGCTGTGAGTTGCCCCATGGTCGCCAAGCGATTGGCGTGCGCAAGCTCCTTCTGGAGCTGTCGATACTCCCGCTCGCGACGGGTAAACTGTAAAGCAATGGCTGCTTCTGCAGCTAAGTCCGTGACTAATTCAATCTGTTTGTCCGTAAACGGCTGCACGCACGTCCGGCCCACAATAAGGATTCCGATTACCTCCTCGTCCTTGGCCATCGGGACGAAGAGGACCGTCCGAAAGCCCCACGCGTTGACCCTCGTCAGAGTGTAAGGGTCGCCCCGTAGATAGGTTTCATGTGCTGCCTGGTCGGGGATGTGGACTGGCGACCGGCTTGCGGCGATCAGACCAGTGTAACTGCTATGCTCCAAAAGTTCAGGCGGTGACGACGGCAGATTACCCTTTAACGCAACCAGACGAAGGCCTGCTTGCTCGCTGACGCGTAAACTGCCCGCTTCGGCTTGGCAGAGGCGCGTGGCGCTGTCGAGAATTGTATCGAATACGGGCTGCAAATCATGCGGCGAGCCGGCTATCGCGCGTAGCACTTCAGCGATGGCCGCCCGGTGCCGAGTGACCTCAGTCAGCTCATCTTTCAGCTTGGAGTGGGCCGATGCAGGGAGTTGAGAGCGTTTTCGGCGGGTTTTCTGCTTCTGGCGGGGCCCTTTTATTTGTGGCATTTGCCCAAGCCGTCTCAAGCGGTCACTCGTCCACGATTATTTTTGGGGAACTCGTACTCCGGTAAATACCTCAGCATACCTATGGAAACAAGGGAATGGTGGATAGGCGAAGTTTGCTCCGGCTCCAAAAATGGAAGTGCGACCGCGCACAATAGTGGCTTCCGCTGGGTCTAGACGGCGCGAAGGTAAGCCTTGTGGGACGGGACTTCGCCGTTGGCGCTATGCTCGCGCATGACACGGCCGAATTGCTCGATCGTTTCCAGCGAGATTTCGGTTGGCGGGGCGGCTTGGGTCTGGATGCGATCAAGTGCCGCCCGTGCCCACTCGCGGTCGAGTTTGAGGCTCGCGATACTATCACGCAGGATATCATCCAGTTCGGTGACGCCGCCCTCGACCGCCCGATAAAGACGCTTCAGCTTATCGGTAGCGTCGACTACTTCACGTTGGAGCGCGGCGGCGCGGTGGTCGACCTCAGCGGCCTTTTCGGCCGCGCCGGGCAAAAGCAGCCGAGAGGATCTCGGTCAGCGCTCCGCGGTGAACAGTCGCCGCGACAGATGATCGATAACGAGGTTGTCGAGCGCGGTTGGTTGGATGAGAAATGTGCAAGGCAAGCGGCTGTATTAAGAAGGCCGTGCTCTACGAATGTCCTGCAGCCAGCCAATAGTCGAAAAAACCCATACTTCGGTATGCGATACTGCATCATAACCGACAGATTGTGGTCACTCGTTTCAATGAGCATCCTACAACAGGCACTGCATCATCTGACCGGGGGCGGCTTCTCACTTTCCGAAAAATTGCTACTCGGACCGATATATTCTCGCGGTTGGGCACGCCGTCTAAATGTTTGTAGCTGAAGTACAGCACACCAAACCAAGTGTACCATGAACACGGACCAGAAAGTTGTTGTCGTTACGGGGGCTTCGCGGGGTCTTGGCGAAGCAATCGTCAAGGGATATCGCGATCGCAACTATCGCGTTGTCGCAACTTCTCGATCGATCGCCCCATCTTCCGATCCAGACTTTCTGGCAATTCGCGGTGATATCGCTGATCCGGAAACTGGAAGGCGCGTCATCGAGTTCTGCTTTGGAGCGGTTCGGACGTGTTGACACGTTGATCAATAATGCCGGTATCTTCATCCCTGGGCCGTTCGAGAAATACACCGAACAGAACTACAAAGACGTTCTCGCGACCAACCTGAACGGCTTCTTCTTCATTACCCAGCACGCCATCGAGGCCATGCTGAAGCAAGGAAGTGGTCACGTCGTCCAGATCACCACTACCCTGGTCGAATACGCCAACTCAAACGTCCCTGCAGTGCTGGCGTTGATAACCAAGGGCGGCCTCGCCGCAGCGACGCGTGGTCTCGCGATCGAATACGCCTCCCGCGGCATTCGGGTAAATGCGGTGGCTCCCGGCATGATCAAGACACCTCTTCACGCTCCCGAGACGCACGAGGCTATCGCATCGCTCCATCCGCTCAAGCGGATGGGTGAACCCGAGGATATTGCGCAGGCGATCCTCTACTTGGAAGACGCCAGCTTCGTAACCGGCGAAACCATTCATGTTGATGGCGGCCAGATCGCAGGTCACTGATTCAGAGACCACTGTTGCAAATCGCGAGTGACGGCATTCCCTCGGCCCCCAGCGGGGCGCCATCATGGCGGCGCCCCCGTTCTTTTCTCAATAGGAGAACACCATGAACTTTATCGTCGATGCGCTCGGCCGTTCGGGCCTGCTCCGGCGCGATCTCGACTATCACCTGCTCCGTGCCTCGATGGTGATCATCTTCGCGTGGTTCGGGTACGACAAATGGTTCGAAGCTGAAATCAGAGGACTGCTTCCAATAATCACCCACGGCCCGTTTATCTTCTGGACGATTCCGGTCTTGGGCATTCGAGGCACCAGCTACTTCCTGGGAACATCAGAATGGACTTTTGGTTTGTTACTGCTCTTGGGATACTGGAATAAGAAATTGGGCGTGCTGGGCGCTCTCGGTTCTTGCTTCACCTTCATTGCTACCGTCACGGTCATGCCGTTCGTTCCTGACGCGTGGGACCCCGGCGCTGGAGGGTTTCCGGCCATGACAATCGTTTCGGCCTTCCTTTTGAAGGATCTCGTTTTGCTGACTGTCTCTGTCTATCTGCTGAAGCAGGATGTCCAGCGGGTGATCGCGGCGCGCGAGACAACGACGTTGGAGCTAGCCCAAGAGCGTAGTGTGCTGCCTGCCGCGACACGAAGACAGCGCCCGTAAAGCACGATCCACACCGACGTCACGGTCGGACGAAGCTATACGCACCGATCGTGGCGCCGCAAGGCAAAGACCACTGGGACAAGATGGGAATGCGTTCAGCCTTGGAGGCGCTGCGCTCGGAGGCCGCGAGACGATGGCCCTGCAGAACAACTATTTCATCGAAGAAATCATGCCGAACGCCATCCTGTGGAAACTCTCCGCTGAGGAGATGGCGCAGCACCGACGGCCGTTCGCCGAGCCTGGCGAGGGACGACGGCCGACGCTGACCTGGCCCCGGCAAATACCGATCGAGGGTGAGCCCGCCGATGTGGTTGCGATCGCGACTGTAGCGTCGCCATCGGTGGGTGGCTCGACCGAGGTCACTCCGTCGTTTTCAGTTCAAGCGCCACGCCCCGACGATGCACTCGCGAGAACCATGCGGAGGGAATGGCTGGCGGCGTTGAAGCCGAGTACCATGCCGACGAAGTAGATTGCGAAGAAGAAGGCTTGGCTCAGCAGCCAGGCATTCTTTCCGGCGATATCAGGCCCATGATAAAAATTGGGCCAGACCGAGTTGAACGCAAAATAGCCGGGATAGCCGACGGCAAAAACGCCGAGCAGCCCAAGCGCGCATAGCCAAGGTGCGAGCGTGCCGTCATCAACGGCTTTTCTGCCGGTGCTCAACAAAGTCAAGCCGAGCGCAACCATCCCGAGCCCGCCGCCCTGCACGACCGCGAGAGAAAGTGTCCACGGGCAGGCCCACCAGAGCGTGACATTGCGCTTGAACAATTCGCCCACTATGCGGAGAGCGGCATCAGCGTCATTAGCTCATAAGGAGATGCACCGGATCCAAGGCCGCGCGCTTTTGGCGCGAGCCTGATCGGTATTGGCGCTAAAATCGCTCAGGTCGCAGCAGTGCGTAGAACAAGTAACACAGCAAGCCGACAGCGACGAGGGCGGCGAGTGTATAATCGAATGCCATTTTCTTTCTCCTCAGAGGCGGCGTTCGCAGGCATGCGCATAAGCCACTGCCACCAAAAAGAAGCCCAGCCCGAGGGCCACCATCAAGACATCAAGCATGAGGTGCTCCTTTCGCGCCTGCCCGTGCGCGATAGTTGCGCGCTCCGGGAAAGAAGATGGCGATGGATCAAGAACGATAAGCGTCTGGTTGCACCGAATTCGAGGCTGCCACGTTCACGCATATGTTTTCGAGATGTCCGTTACCTCAATGTTATAGGAAAATAATAAGTGTCGAGAGGGTTTCGAGGTGAGCCATGGCCTCTGACGATCATCAGGCTGATGCCCGAAATGGGGCAGGAGCGCCGCTTTGGCCGTGCGCCGCTCACGTCCGCTCGGCACCGATGAATTGCCATTCTCGCAGTCCTCGGCATGTCGCTGCGGCGCTGGGAAAACAGCGAGCATCCCGGGTCGAAGAGCCGGGCCTGGACGTTGCTGTATCTGTCGCTAAACTCCCATCCAGCCGTCAGCAGGTCGGGAAGCGCACCGGCACGACGGATCGCGGGCACTCCTTAGACGCTAAGGCGTCCCTTTGTCGTGGCACCATGCCTGAAACCTATCAAATATCGAAAGCCAGAGACTCCAGTCACCACGAAGTTGACGCTAGCTTCGGTCGCTTCGCCGGCGGCGCAATCCCTGCTTTGCTTCCCAATGTTCAAAATCGACGGCACCACCGAGAGAATGGAATTGATGGTTCATTCGGGCTCACCCGCCAATGAAGCTGGTGTATAATCGGCTAGTTTATCACGGCCGCGACCTCGCTTTGGCTGGTTTGCTCTTCAGCCAACGAATTGCAGCCTGAGTACTAGGCAGGAGTTGAACCGGTGGCCGGTGTCAAATCGAAGCTGCGGCAGCACGTCACCCCGGTGTCCGATGCCGATCCCCTTTTGGGCCCGGCAGCGTCGGAGGTGATGCGCTACCTTGCTTCAATTGCAATGACTGCCGCCGCGACGATCGTGGCCGTCGGTGTCGACATCAAGGTGACGGTCCCCAACCTGTCCCTCGTGTTTGTGGTGCCAGTGATCATCGCGGGCGTGGGCCTCGGCTTGGGTCCGTCACTCTGTTCGGCGATACTAGGCCCGCTAGCCTTCAATTTCTTCCTTACTGAGCCTCGCTACACACTCGCCGTCGACGACCCGGCAAACATCTGGGCGATTGGACTGCTGTTTGTCGTCGGACTCATCGTGAGTGGCGTTGCCTTCACCTCCCGCCAGAGGGCGACCGAGGCGGCACTGTTAAGAAGGCAGGCGACCGTGCTGCAAAGCTACAGCCGTGAGCTCGTCGCGGCCGATAATGCGAAGGCGATCGTCTCAATTACTTCCCAAGCTCTTGCGACTCTCTTCCAGGTTCCTGTCGTCGTGATGCTCGTCACGCAGGACAGGGTGGTTTCGCTGGAGAGGCTCGGCGACGTAGAACCGCAGGAGGCCGAATTAGAAGCGGCGCGATCGTCCCTGGCGACTGGAACTGTCGTGCGCAGCGGCATCTACCCGAATCTGGCCTCGCGCATTGACTTTTGGCCTGTGCAGACGGCAGAAGGCCAGAATGCCGTTATTGGACTCGCCTTCGACCCGGACGAACGTCCTTCGGCGGTAGATACGCCAGTCAACATCGTTGCGAGTATTCTAGCCTTGGCACTTGACCGTCAACATGCACGGCTTCCGCTGGATAAGTTTGAAGGAAGCTCGCTATGAGCGTCGTGGCAGCCCAGCTGTATCGCAACGGTAAGAATGTAAAAACCGTTTCATTGGATGAGCCTATCGATTGCAAGAAGGGCAAGTCTGAGTTTGTCTGGATCGGATTGTTCGAGCCTTCGGAACGAGAACTCGATCAACTCGAGAAGAACTATGGGCTTCATCCTCTTGCGATTGAGGATGCGCACAAAGCGAACCAATTGCCGAAGGTTGACGTTTATGGCGACCAACTGTTTGTGATGACGCGCACCGCTCATCTTGAGCACGATCACATTGCCTACGGCGAAACAGCAATCTTTGTCGGGAAGAATTTTATCATTACGGTTCGGCATGGCTCGGCACGAGCGCATAGCGACCTCCGCGCTCAACTCGAAGCGGCGCCGAGCCTACTGGGCCATGGCCCAGACTATGTTCTGCACGCCATCCTCGACTTTATCGTTGATGGGTATCTCCCGGTGGTCGAGACGATCGAGGAACGCGTTCTAGCAATGGAGCAAAGCGCGCTCGACAGCTTCCTCAGCAGCGCAGAGGTCAAACGAATCTTCGGGCTACGCCAAGAACTGTTCCGCTTTCAGCGAATTATCGGCCCCATGACGGAGGTCTGCGGTCGGCTCGTACACCTTGAGACACCGTGCCTCGATGCCAACGCTCGTCCCTATTTTAAGGACGTCCTGGACCACGTGCGACGCGTCGAAGCGATGGTGAACTCGCTGCGAGATGTGCTGACTTCGGTTTTTGAAGTGAGCAATCTATTGGAGCAGCAGCGTCAGAGCGCGATCACGCGGCAGTTGGCCGCCTGGGCCGCGATACTGGCCGTGCCCACCGCGATCGCTGGGATTTACGGCATGAACTTCGAAAATATGCCCGAGTTGAAGACGCAATACGGCTACTTTGTCGTCGTTGGCATTATCGCTCTGCTTTGCACTGTGCTTTACGTGCGTTTCAAACGCGCCCGTTGGCTCTGATCCTTGTTTGTGGCGCGCTGCTTTGCCGAGTGGGGGTAATTCATGGATCGAATACTCCAGACGATCCTGTCGGATTGCCGGTGATAGATGTCTCCATCCGCTTCAACGGATGATGGGCGCGCGCCACATCTGCCAGCATTCAGCCACCTAGGCGGTTGGACTTGGCGTACAACTAGCCGACGAGCAGGTTGGCTGTGACGGCGTGCGATCGCCTGTAGCTATGGCCATCGCAACCTAGCATCACTCAGTTGGCGACAATTCCAGCAACTTCCTTTGCGCTGCGTCGTACACCTTGACTTGCAGCATCGGAAACTCCGTTTTGAGATCCTTCGCTCTTTTCCGGGCCGCTTCAAGTGTTGGAAATACTGTCTTCATCCGGCCATCGACTTGCAAGCCGAAGCCTTCGGTCATCACAAGGTCAGCGCGTGTAATGTTGCGGGGTTGCGGCTCATCCGGTATCGTCAGAGTTCTTTTCATGACAACTCCTTGAGTTGCCCCCCTCCGTACCTAATCATTGCCCTCCTCTATAGAAGAGCACGGCTACCGATCACTTCCGATCTCCCCCGATCAACGGATATCATTCGGCCGGCACGGCTGGTCAGTTTCCTGTCAGACTCGGACAGGAGCGCTGTCTTATGCGCCGAGCCGAGCCTCACTCACCTGAAGGGTGATGACCGCGCCAGTCGGCGGGCAACTCGCCGATATCCGCCGAGCTGATCCGGGAGACTGCTAATAACGAGCTTGGTGCCACTTCTGACGGCCCGGACGGTCCAGATGTTGGGGGACCACCACTTTCGCTCCAGACAATTGCTGCTTCGCCACCATTGGATCTGCATTTAACGTCAAGCGCGCCAGTATGGCGTGTTCGATGACCGCGGTGTGGTCGTGCTGCGGCAGAATGGTTTTCGATGCGCCTTGTTTCCGGGAGAGAGGAACTTTTCCTTTAGATCGATGTTGGCACTCCAGCAACGGAACCGGGGCCGATTTGGCTGGCAGTTGCTCGAAAAGCCGCTCGGCGTAATGCCCGGGCGGCTTTTTCTTTAACGTGGGAGGATGACATGGCAACTGATAAGCCCCTCAAGCCTGATGACTTCCCGGTCGAGGTTGAGGGGGAGAAACTAGTGACTGCAGATGGCAAGCCAATCGCCAGCGCGAAAACGCCAGCCATCGCAGAGGATATCGCGGACCGTCTCAACGAAGATGATCACCGCAAGGAGCAGGAAAGATGGTCGGCTTGATCTAGCGCGTTGTCGCGGCGAAGCATTCCGCTCAGAGGCCACAGCAGTATCAGGTCCAGCTGGGTGACGCCCCTCGATGGCCTCGACATGACTGGGCCGCGCGCGTCATGCGCGAATGGATTTCGTCCGACAAAAGCGAAAAAATCGCCTGCGCAGAGACCTCTATTTGTTCAACCAGTTCAAGCTGATTTGGCCGGTCCAGTCGTTATTGCAAAAACATTCTGGTTTCCTTCTGGCCCAAATCACCTCTTTATCCCCGCCGTCTCATCCCCTTGGAGGGGCGTATCGCGATCGTCACGAACGTTGGGATGGGATGCGGTGGACGCGGCAGCGTCGTCGCGCGAGGTGAATGCAGGGCGGGCTTTCGATTGAGCGAAGGCCTGTGAGCGATCGACCGGCGCGTGGACGAACGGCGCTAATGCGGACGGCAAAACCGTGTGGTCCTGGCACCCGTTGCTGGTGCTAAGTCGGCGGAGGTGTTGCGAGCCCAACCGGGCCCTCGCAACACCGCCAATTCGCCGACGACGGTGACAAGACGAATTCGTCGCCAAGGAGAGCGCGGCATAAGCCGTAAAACCATTGCGCAGGGAATGCCGGGTGTCCCGGTGACCTGTGGTGACTACCGTGTGCTACCTACCTTTTGCACACGGGCTGCGGGTGCAGCGGGCACCCGGCATTTCCCTGCGCCCTCTTTATCTTTGGGCGAAACGTTCATGAAAAACTCGGGCACATCTTGTCGCGAGAATGCGGACTTATGTCTTGGCGCATCACCACAACGTCGTCATTCCGGAAGCCGCGTAGCGGCTGTCCGGAATCTATAATCCCCGTGTTTAAGTTCATCACCAAACATTGCCACAGGGTTATAGATTCCGGGCCTGCGCCTCAGGTCGGCAATTGCCGACCGAAGGCGCATCCCGGAATGACGGTTTTAGATTCCGAGTTTACGCTATTCCCGTCATTGCGAGGAGCGAAACGACGACCCGTCCGCCGTAGCTTCTTGGCAAAGGCGGAAGCAATCCAGTCCTTGCTTGTGGCCCCGGATGCTGGCCGAAAGCACAGGCCTACTCTTCGTCGTCGTCGTGCTTTTTGCCGCCGATGGTTTTCAATTTGGCGAACACGGCATCGACGTTGAGGTCGTCGCGCTGTTTCTCGGTCGGCTCGAACTCCGGCTCCTTGCGGGTGGTCTCGGAGGCCGGCAGCAGGGTCGCGCCGCCATAGGCGGCATCGATCGGCTTCTCCTTGGCAGCGCGCTGCACCTCGAAATCGAGCTCGATCTGCGAGGTCAGGCCGAGCGTCACCGGGTCCATCGGCGTCAGCGTCGAGGCGTTCCAATGGGTACGGTCGCGCACGCTGGCGATCGTGGTCTTGGTGGTGCCGACCAGCCGCATGATCTGGGCGTCCTTCAGTTCAGGATGGTTGCGCACCAGCCACAGGATCGCGCTCGGCCGCTCGTGACGGCGCGACACCGGCGTATAGCGCGGGCCCTTCTTCTTGGCAGCCGGCGGCAGCATCACCTTGCTTTCCTCGAGCCGGAGCCGGTAGTTCGGGTCCTGTTCACCCTTTTCGATCTCGAGCCGGGTCAACTGCCCGTTGGAAATCGGATCCATGCCCTTGATGCCCTGGGCGGCGTCGCCGTCGGCGATGGCACGGACCTCGAGCGGGTGCATTTTGGTGAAATCCGCCACCTGATCGAATGTCAGCGCGGTATTGTCGACCAGCCACACGGCAGTCGCTTTTGGCATCAGCGGTGCATTGCTCATGGCAAATCTCCTTTGTGCTTCGCCCACCTCTTTTTGCGGAGACGAAGCCGTGGTCATCAGCGATGACGGGAATTATGAGTCCTATATAAACTGTCCGGGGCGGACCGCGCAATGGTTTGCTAAAACGGTCTTGACAGCGCCCGAAAGCAGTCCCAAGTCGTTACTGCAATTGACCGTTCCCTGCCCGCCGGCAAGGGGTGATTCGGTCCGAGATCGCTCCTATGCAGGCTAAACCAGCGTTAAAAATCGTGCTTTGCTCGCCACGGGGCTTCTGTGCCGGTGTGGTGCGGGCTATCGACACCGTGGAGCGGGCACTCACTATCTATGGTGCCCCGGTCTACGTCCGCCACGAGATAGTCCATAACCGCTATGTGGTCGACAGCCTCAAGACCAAGGGGGCGATTTTCGTCGAGGAACTCGCGGAAATCCCGGATAACACCAACGCCCCGGTGGTATTTTCGGCCCATGGGGTTCCCAAGTCGGTGCCGGCGGACGCCCAGGCCCGCAATTTCTTTTCGCTCGACGCCACCTGTCCCTTGGTCACCAAGGTGCACCGCGAGGCCGCGATCCATTTCAAGCGGGGCCGCGAAATCCTGCTGATCGGGCATTCCCATCACCCGGAAGTGGTCGGCACGCTCGGCCAGTTGCCGCCCGGTGCTGTGACGCTGATCGAGACCGCGAACGATGCTGCGACCTTCACGCCGAAGGACCCCGACAATCTGGCCTTTGTGACCCAGACCACGCTGTCGATCGATGACACCGCCGAGATCGTCGCGATGCTGAAGGGGCGCTTCCCGAACATCTCGGGACCGCACAAGGAAGACATCTGCTATGCCACCACCAACCGCCAGTTGGCGGTCAAGAAGGTGGCGCCCGTGGTCGATGCCCTGATCGTGGTCGGCGCGCCGAACTCGTCGAACTCGCAGCGCTTGCGCGAAGTCGCCGAGCGCGAGGGCTGCCCGATCGCGGTGCTGGCGCAGCGCGCGAGCGATCTTGATTGGTCGCGCTTCGAGGGCATCAAGAGCCTCGGCATTACCGCCGGCGCCTCGGCGCCGGAAGTGATCGTCGAAGAGATCATGGGTGCGTTTGCCGAACGCTATGAATTGCATGTGGAGACGGTTTCGGCCGCGGAAGAGAACGAGTTCTTCCCGTTGCCGCGGTCGCTGCGGCCCGACGCAGCCGAGTAACCGCCATGGCGGTTTACACCGACGTCGCCGCCGATGAGCTCGCGGAATTTCTCAAGCGTTACGACATCGGCGAATTGCTCTCTTACAAGGGCATCGCCGAAGGCGTCGAGAATTCCAACTTTCTGCTGCACACCACGGCAGGATCGTTCATCCTGACGCTGTACGAAAAGCGCGTCGCCAAGGGCGACCTGCCGTTCTTCCTCGGCCTGATGTCGCATCTCGCTGCGCACGGCATCAATTGTCCGCAGCCGCTTAAGACCAGCAGCGGCGAAGCTTTGGGTGTGCTGGCCGGGCGGCCCGCGGCGATCATCAACTTTCTGGAAGGCATCTGGCCGCGCAAGCCTGCCGCCATCCACTGCGCCGGCGTCGGTCAGGCGCTGGCCAAGATGCATTTGGCGGGGCGCGATTTTGCGATGTCGCGCGCCAACGCGCTGTCGGTGTCGGGCTGGCGTCCGTTGTTCGAGCAGGCGGCGTCGCGCGCCGACGAAGTGCAGCACGGATTGCGGGCGTTCATCGGCACTGAGCTGGATTATCTGGAAGGTGGCGTCTGGCCTAAAGACCTGCCGCAGGGCGTGATCCACGCCGACCTGTTTCCCGACAATGTGTTCTTTCTCGACGAGAAGCTGTCCGGCATCATCGATTTCACATTCGCCTGCAACGATGCGCTCGCCTATGACGTCGCGATCTGCCTCAACGCCTGGTGCTTCGAGAGCGACGGTGCACTCAACGTCACCAAGGCGCGGGCGTTCCTCAACGCTTACGGCCGCGAGCGCCAACTGACCGACGCCGAACAACACGCGCTGCCGCTATTGGCACGCGGCGCAGCGCTGCGCTTCCTGCTCACGCGGCTGGTCGATTTTCTCAACGTTCCGCCGGGTGCGCTGGTGCAGCCCAAGGATCCGCTGGAATATGTCCGCAAGCTGCGGTTTCAGCAGCACGTGGCCAGCATGCGCGACTACGGCGTTGCGCCCTCGGGGCTGGTGGCATGAGCGCGCCGCCCTCGGTCGTGATTCACACTGACGGCGCCTGCTCGGGCAATCCCGGGCCGGGCGGCTGGGGCGCGATCCTCAAATTCGGCGATGTCGAAAAGGAATTGAAGGGCGGCGAGCCGCACACCACCAACAACCGCATGGAATTGATGGCGGCGATATCGGCGCTGGAGGCGCTCAAGAAGCCCTGCACGGTTGATATCACCACCGACAGCCAATATGTGCGCCAGGGCATCACCGGCTGGATCCATGGCTGGAAGAAGAACGGCTGGCGCACCGCCGACAAAAAGCCGGTCAAGAACGTCGATCTCTGGCAGCGGCTGGACGCCGCACTCAAGCCGCATCAGGTGCGCTGGCACTGGATCAAAGGGCACGCCGGCCACGATGAGAACGAGCGCGCCGACCAACTGGCGCGCGACGGTGTCGCGATGGCGCGGTTGAAGCAGACGTAGCGAGGTTCACTTTAGGAACGGCCCAGCAATAGCTTACCCGCGCCACCGTAAATCCGCTGATGCACGGCGGCGTGCTGGGCCACGACGTGCAGATCGCGCAACCGTCGCTGCAGCGGCGAGGTTTCGTATAGCGCGCTGCTGCCGCCGAGCCTGAAACACTCATCCGCGACGCGTACGCAGGCTGACGTGACCCAGGCTGCGGCCTGGGCACCCTGCGTGAGAAGGGCTTCGTCCTTCAACGTTCCGGCGAGCGCGTGACGCCAATGGCTTTCGATTTGAGCATCCGCATAGGCACGAGCCGCCCGCAGATCAGCTTCGATCCGGCCCAGCTCATACTGAAATGTTTCCAAATCCCGCATCGGCGCGGCGGTACGCTGCTGTTGCCGTCCGGTATTGGCAAGCTGGACGAGTTCGTCCAACGCGCCCGCGGCCACACCCGTCGCCGCAGGAAGGTGCACCAGCGGAACAAACTGCGGTACGGCCTGGTAGAGCGGTCCGGGCACGCACGACGTGGCGGTCGCGAGATCGAAGAACTTGTCTGCCGGGATCAGCTTGTCCTTGAGCGAAATGTGATGGCTCCCGGTTCCCCTGAGGCCCGCGACGTACCATGTGTCTTCGATCTGCCAATCGCTCGCCGGCAGCGCGAACACGCGCGTCAGCGGCGGTCCGTCTTCGCCCGCCGGTCCGGGAAGGGGTTTGCCGTCCTTGGACATGATGGCGAGCCCGAACATCCAGTCGGCATGCTGGCAGCCGCTGGCAAACGGCCAGCGTCCGGTGACTCTCCAGCCGCCGCCCACCGCCTCGGCCGTTCCTGCCGGCTGGATAGAGCCGGCAAAGATGACGTCGGGACCGTTCGCGTACATCTGTTCGAAGATTTCTCGCGGGACAAGCGGCGCAAGTAGTCCAGACCCCGTCCCGATCATGGCGATCCAGCCGACCGAACCGTCGATCCGGCACAGCGTCTCCATGATCCTGATCGCCGCCGGCAGATCGAGTTCGAGCCCGCCATGGCTGCGAGGTGCGAGCGCGCGAAAAACGCCGATCGATTTCAGCTTGTCCACCAGGTCGATCGGGACCCGGCGCCCGTTTTCGATCTCCGCGGCGCGTGCCGTGATTTCGGGGGCCAGCGCGTGAATATCGGCAAGTATGCGGTTGGCTACATTTGTCGTGAGCCCGGTATTCGCCGCAGAATTTTTTATATCGGTATGGTGGGCCCGATCAAGGGCGACGCTCGTGGAATTCATGTCGGAGTTCTCGTCATTTCCAAGAAGGAATGACTGTTTACTAAAAAGGACTGCAAGTGCGGTTCTGCCGGTTCACTTCAACGCGAGTCGAACGCCGCGTTTTATCACGATCGGGATGAAGCGCCGCCGTTCATCACCCGCGAAGGCAAGTGATGACGTCGGTGATTGCCGCGAGGTAGCCGCCGATCGGAATTGCCCGAGCCGACGTATTGGTCTCGGCTATCGCGCGCAGCGACTTCGCATGTCAGGCCGCACGAACAGCCGGTGCAGCGCGTGAATTGTCCAGCAACAGCTTCCCTGCGCTCACGTAGTTTCGTTGGTGCACGGCAGCGTGTTGGGCCACCGCGTGAATGTCGCGCATCCGCCGTTGCAGCGGCGAGGTCTCGTACAGCGCAACGCCGCCGCCAAGCCTGAAGCACTCATCCACGACGCGAACGCAGGTTGCTGTGATCCAGGCTGCGGCTTGGGCTCCCTGCATGAGAAGGGCGTCGTTCTTCAGCGTCCCGGCGAGAGCGTGGCGCCAATGGCTTTCGACTTGAGCATCCGCAAACGCGCGAGCGGCTTTGAGTTCAGCTTCGATCCGGCCGATTTCATGTTGAAATAGTTCCGAGTCCCGCATCGGCACCGTCGTGCGCTGCTGCTGCCGCCCGGTATTGGCAAGCTGCAGGAGTTCGTCCAACGCGCCCGCGGCCACGCCTGTCGCGGTTGGAAGGTGCATCAATGGAACAAAGTGCGACGGGGTTTGGTAAAGCGGTCCGGACAAGCACGCCTCGCCGCCGAGATCGAAGAATTTGTCCGCCGGGATCATCTTTTCCTTGAGCGAGATGTGATGGCTCCCGGTTCCCTGGAGGCCCATGACGTGCCACGTGTCTTCGATCTGCCACTCCCGCGCCGGGAGCAGGAAGCCTCGCATCATTGGCGGTCCATTCTCACCCATTGGTCCGGGGAGGGGCTTGCCGTTCTTCGACATGACACAGAGGCCGAATATCCAGTCGGCATGCTGACAGCCGCTGGCAAACGGCCAGCGCCCGTTGACGCGCCAACCGCCATCCGCCGCTTCGGCCGTTCCTCCAGGTTGGGCAGAGCCGGCAAACACTATGTCGGGGCCTTTCGCGTAAATCTGTTCGTAGAGTTCCCGCGAGGCAAGGGCCGCAAACGTTGCGGCTCCTATTCCAAGCATCGAGATCCAGCCGACCGAACCGTCGATTCTGCAGAACGCTTCGATGATCCTGATCGCCGAGGGCACACCGAGTTCGAGCCCGCCGTGGCTTCGAGGCGCAAGCGCACGGAAAATCCCGGTTGATCGCAGCTTTTCTACCAGATCGCGCGGAATCCGGCGCCCGGCTTCGATCTCTGCGGCGCGTTCCCCGATTTCCGGAGCTAGCGCCTCGACGTCGGCAAGTATGCGGTTGGTCATATCAGCCATGAGCGCGGCGTTTGCCGCGGAATTCTGCGCGCCGGGATGTCCGTGGCGATCGGCAGCTGCGTTCGTGGGCTTCATTGACGGTCTCATCGTTTCCAAAAGAAGAAGCGACCATTCTTGAAGAATGAGCGGCAAATGCGTTCGGCCGGGTCACTTCCACGCGACATTGAGTGATGACGTCTGTGATGGCGGGATGCAGTTCCGCTCAGAATTGCGCGGGCGGTGCATTGATCTTAGCTATCGCGCATGGCCTTGTGGCCTGTCAGGCCGTGCGAACGATCGGTGCGTGAACTGTCGAGCAATACCTTGCCTGCAGGTCCGTGGTTTCGTTGATGCACCATGGCATGTTGCGCCATGGCGTGGATGTCGCGCAACCGCCGCTGCAGCGGCGAGGTCTCGTACAGCGCGCTGCTACCGCCAAGCCTGAAGCACTCATCTACGATGCCAACGCAGGCTGCCGTGATCCAGGTCGCGGCCTGGCCTGCCTGCGTGAAAAGGGCATCAACTCTCAGCGTCCCGGCGAGCGCGTGGCGCCAATGACTTTCGCTTTGAGCGTCCCCATAGGCGCGCGCCGACCTAAGTTCAGCTTCGATCCGTCCGAGCGCTTGCTGGAATAATTCGGAATCCCGCATCGGCACCATGGTGCGCTGCTGTTGCCGCCCGGTATTGGCAAGCTCAACCAGTTCGTCCAACGCGCCCTCGGCAACACCTAACGCGGCGGCGCCATGCATCAGTGGGATGAAATGCCGAGATGCCTCGTAGAGCGGTCCCGGTACGCACGCCGGACCGCCCATCAGGTCGAAGAAATGAGCCTCCGGTACCACCTTGTCCTTGAGCGTGATGTGATGGCTTCCGCTGCCTTCCAGCCCTGCAACGTACCAGGTGTCCTCGATCCGCCAATCGCTCGCCGGCAACATCACGCCGCGAATCATAGGCGCTCCGCCCGTCGGTTCGGGGAGGGCCTTGCCGTCCTTGGTCATGGTGCAGAGTCCGAACATCCAGTCAGCATGCTGGCAGCCGCTGGCGAACGGCCAGCGCCCGCTGACTCGCCATCCGCCTTCGACAGCTTCGGCCGTTCCCGCCGGTTGCGTCGAAGCGGCAATGATCACGTCGGGACCTTCGCGGTAGATCTGCTCGTAGACTTCCCGCGGCAGCCTCGGCGCTAATATCGCGCATCCCACCCCGATCATGCTGATCCAACCGACCGAACCTTCAATCTTGCAGACCGCTTCCATGATCCTGAGAGCGGCGGGCATATCGAGCTCGAGCCCGCCATGGCTTCGCGGCACAAGCGCGCGAAAAAGCCCGATTGACCGCAGCTTTTGCACCAGATCGAGCGGGACCCGGCGTCCGGCTTCGATCTCCGCGGCCCGTCTGGTGATTTCCGGGGCCAGTGCCAGGACATCGGCGAGCAGGCGATTGGTTACGTTTGTCATGAACTCGGCGTTTGCCCTTAATTTCTTTGCGTCGGGCTTGCCGGAGCGATCGAAAGCAGCGCTCGTCGGATTCATGGGTGGCCTCTTCGTTTTCCAGAACGAGCGATTATTTTTCAAGAATGAGCGGTAAATGCGTTCGGTAAGGTCACTTCGACGCGATCAAACGTCATGTTCATCACAATCAGGAAAAACAATCGTCCATCGCGACGAATGCGCTATTCCCGGCCGTTCAATTCAGGTGCCGCGCATTTATGTTTTCGGTGGAGAAGGATGAGGTGACGTCCGTTTCCGTTGCGTCACAGAACCGGCCAAAACGAAAAGTCTCAATGACGATATTCTGAATGACGATATGGAGTGCATAACATGATGCTTGCGACCAGGCGGACTTCCGTCGCACCGGACGTTACGGCGCCGGATGGATCCGAAGTTCGCGTGCTGTGCGGGACGACCCGCGGCAGCATGGCGCTATTCACCTTGCCGGCGAAGGCGGTGTCGAAAGCCGTCGTGCACCGGACTGTCGACGAAGTCTGGTACTTCATTTCGGGTCGCGGGCGGCTGTGGCGTAAGCTGAACGACGAAGAAGTGATTGATGATGTGGAAGCGGGAATTTCGGTTTCGCTTCCCGTCGGCACGCACTTTCAATTTCGTGCCGATGATGCCGAACCGCTGGTGATCGTCGGGACCACCATGCCGCCGTGGCCCGGCATGGATGAAGCGGTTTTTGTCGAAGGTATCTGGAAGGCGACTGCGTAAGCTTGCGCGCAGCGTCGTATCTTCCATCGAACAAGGTCGTCATGACCGCAGGGTGATGACGACCTCATCCGTGGTGAGAGACCTTTACGGCTCAGAGCTGAGCAAGCAGCGTGTCGCCGCCGGAGACCTCGACTTTGCCGGGTGCCGGTTCAAGGTTCAGCTTTTTCACGACACCGTCTTCGACCAGCATCGAATAGCGCTTGGAGCGGATGCCGAGACCATTACCGGAGGCGTCGAGCTCCATGCCGATGGACTTGGTGAATTCGGCATTGCCGTCGGCGAGGAAGGTCGCTTCATCGCGCTGGTCGGTGTCGCGCTTCCAGGCGTTCATGACGAAGGCGTCGTTGACCGAAACAATCGCGATCGTGTTCACGCCCTTGTCCTTGATGGCATAGGCGTTCAGGAAAATGCTCGGCAGGTGCATCTTGTGGCAGGTGCCGGTATAGGCGCCAGGCACCGCGAACAACGCGACCTTCTTGCCCTTGAAGATATCGTCCGTTGTTTTGACCTGCGGGCCTTCCGCCGTCATTACGCGAAACTTGGCTTCGGGCAGCTTGTCGCCAACTTTGATGGTCATCGTCAATTCTCCTTGGAGTTTGCGGAAGTGTCTTAAACCGGGCTCGTCGCGCGCGCAATATTGGGGCGCGGCGAAGACGCGTGGACAAGCACTTTCATCGATCTGTCATGGGTGCGGGAGCCGCATTCGATGCGGACGCATCCCGAGCTGCGGTTCGCCGCGTCAAGAAAGACGAAAGATTGGCGGTCGTCTCACGCTTCAGACGGCGCTCCCTGAAGAGCGCCGTCTCGCCACCGGGGCGTTGCCGGTTTAAGCCGCAGCCTTTTTCTCGTCGCGCAGTTCGCGGCGCAAGATTTTTCCGACATTGGTCTTCGGCAGGTCGGTCCGAAACTCGATCTGCTTCGGGATCTTGTAGTTGGTGAGCTGCGTGCCGCAGAACTTGATGACGTCCTCGGCGGTCAGGTTCGGGTCCTTCCGCACTACAAACGCCTTGACGGCTTCGCCGGACCGCGCATCCGGCACCCCGATCACGGCGCATTCCAGCACCCCCGGATGACCGGCGATCACGTCTTCGATCTCGTTCGGATAGACGTTGAAGCCCGATACCAGGATCATATCCTTCTTGCGATCGACGATCTTGGTGTAACCGTCCGGGGTCATCACGCCGATATCGCCGGTACGGAAGTAGCCGTCGGCGGTCATCACTTTCGCGGTTTCGTCGGGCCGATTCCAGTAGCCGGCCATCACCTGCGGACCCTTGGCGCAGATTTCGCCAGCCTCGCCGAGCGGCACTTCGTTGCCGTCGTCATCGCGGATCGAGAGATAGGTCGAGGGGACGGGGATCCCGATCGAGCCGGAGAATTTGTCGGTATCTGCGGGGTTGCAGGTCAGCGTCGGCGAGGTTTCCGAAAGGCCATAGCCTTCCGACAGCGCGCAGCCCGTGGTCGTCAGCCAAGCCTCGGCGACCGCCTTCTGTGTGGCCATGCCGCCGCCGAAAGAGGTTTTCAACTTGGAGAAGTCGACCTTGTCGAAACCGGGCGTATGCAGCAGGGCGTTGTAGAGCGTGTTGACCGCCGGGAAGCTGTTGACCTGATATTTCATCAGCTCCTTGACGAAGCCTGGCATGTCGCGCGGATTGGGAATCAGAAGGTTGACGCCGCCGGCGCGCATCGCCAGCAGGAAGCACGCCGTCAATGCGAAGATATGATAGAGCGGCAGCGCGCAGACGATGAACAATTGATCGACATGCGGCGGCTTCTTCAGCGCCGGCTGCAGCCAGGCATCGTTCTGCAGCACGTTGGCGAGAATGTTGCGATGAAGCAGCGTTGCGCCCTTGGAGACGCCGGTGGTGCCACCGGTATATTGCAGGAAGGCGACGTCGTCGGGCGCGATCTTCGGCTTGTTGAGCTTCATGTTGCGGCCGGCCGCCACCGCGTCGTTGAAGGCCACGGCGTGCGGAAGCGAATAGGGCGGCACCATTTTCTTCACCCGGCGTACCACCAGGTTGACGATGAGGCCCTTCAAGCCGAGCAGGTCGCCCATGCTGCCGACGATGACATGCTTCACCTCGGTCTTCGCGATCACCTGTTGTACCGTGGTCGCGAAGTTCTCCAGCACGATGATGGCTTCGGCGCCGGAATCCTTGAGCTGATGCTCGAGTTCACGCGGCGTGTACAGCGGGTTGACGTTGACGACCGCGTAGCCGGCGCGCAGCACGGCAGCGGTCGACACCGGATATTGCAACACGTTCGGCATCATCAGCGCGACGCGGGCGCCCTTTTGCAGGCCTTTGCTTTGCAGATAGGCGGCGAGCGCCAGCGACATCTCGTCGAGATCGCGATAGCTGATCGACTTGTCCATGCAGATGAAGGCTTTGCGGTCGCGAAACTTCGCAAAGCTCTCTTCCAGCAATTCGACGAGAGAGACGTATTGCGTGACATCGATCTCGGCGGGCACGCCCGCCGGATATTGCTTGAGCCAAATTCGCTCCATGTTATTCCCCTCCGGTTTTGCTTTCCCGTTTCTTTCGACGGGCCGCCTTGTTTTGGGCAATATTGAGCAATGAAGCCACCCATGGCAAGCGGCGACCGGTACTGGCGCCTCGTTGGCCGACCGCGGACGGTCGAGCCCGGGATAAAGGGGCAACGGCCTTGGGCTAGCCGGCCGGCTTGGCGTCGCCAGTGTTCTTGGGGGAGGGTTTGGCGGTCGGCTTCGCCGCCGCCTTCGGCTTTGCGGGTTTAGGCTGGTTGGCATTTGCCGCGGCTTTGTCGGCGGATTTCGGCGTGCCGTCCGGCTTGGCGTTGGCGTGCCGGACCCCAGCCGGCTTGGCCGCCGTTTCGGGCTTGGCGCCCTTGCCGGCGTCCTTGGCATCCTTGCTGGTATTCTTGCTGGTATCCTTGGCTTCGGTCTTCGCCTCGGCGCCGTTGTCCGGCTTCTTTGCCGCCAGCCGCGACTTTTTGGCCTTTGGGTGCGCGGCCTGCTTGTCGGAATCGGCGGCTACTGCGGCAATCAGTGCCGCGCCGGTTTTGGTCGGGCCGGTATAGACTGGAATCGGCTCGGACGGCGCCGCCGGTCCGGCAACCAATTCCGATGGCTTCAGCGTCGGCGGCTGCGATCCCGTCGCGAAAAACGACAGTGCGGTTTCACCAATGGCCGGAGCCGCACTGACGAAGGTATCCTCATCTTCGTCGCTGGCGGGCCTGTGTTTGCCGCTGCACATCTCGTCGCGCAGGTTCGGCGGCGAGGCGTCGACCGGAACGAGATTATTCACCGTACCGAGCGAGGGACCCAGCCACGACAGGTTGTTGCCGGCAAAGCCCCGATCGAGCAACTGCGCGGCCCTGACCGCACGCATCCGGCCCGAGGATGCGCCGAGTACCACCGCGATCAGCCGCTTACCGTCGCGCGTGGCAGATCCGACCAGGTTGTAACCGGAAGCGCAGATGAACCCGGTCTTGAAGCCATCGGCGCCCGGGTAGCGCCCGATCAGCTTATTGAAGTTTGGGGTCACCCTGCGGCCGAAGCGGATCGAGGGGATGTGGACGAAATATTCGTATTCCGGCAGGTCGCGAATGATCGCGCGGGCGAGAATCGCCATATCGCGCGCCGATGTGATCTGACCGTCGGCGGGCAGGCCGTTGGGATTGACATAGCTCGTCTGCGTCATGCCGAGCCGCTGTGCCGTCGCGTTCATTTGAGCCGAAAATCCGTCGATCGAACCACCGATGCCTTCGGCGAGCACCACGGCCATGTCGTTGGCCGACTTCACCATCATCATCTTAAGCGCGTTATCGACCGTGACCTGCGTGCCAGGCCGGAAGCCCATCTTCGAAGGCGATTGCGAAGCCGCGGTAGGCGATACGCTGAGCAGCGTATCGAGCGAAATGCGCCCTTCCTTGACGGCTGTGAGCGTGACATAGGCCGTCATCAACTTCGACAGCGATGCCGGATACCATGGCATGGTGGCGTTGTCGGCCTGCAGGACCTTTCCGGTATCGGCCTCGATCAGCAGCAAGGCTTCGGCATGCGCCAGCCGCGGCGCGACCACGACGAGCGCCGCGACGACGGCGATCCAACTTAACGATGGTTTACGAAGCAGCGGACGAAGGAAATGCACGATCCGATTCCGGTCCTTTGAGAACCCGCCCCTGCGACAGGGGGCATGGCGCGTGACGTTCAGGTTACAAGCGTGCGGTCTTCAAGCGTGTCTTGCCAGAGCGTGGCTTGCCAAGTGTGGCTTGCCAAGTGCGGCTTGCCAAGTGCGGCTTGCATTATCGCTCGCGGCGGCTGCGAACCTATACCGGCTTGCGGTTTCAGAACAGAGCTTGTGTGATCAAATCGTGGACGAATTAGGTCGAATTCCGCGTTTACTCAATCTTCACCGTCGCGCTGTCTGGACCCTGCAAATCAACACTTCGCGCGTTTTCCTGTACCATGAACTGGGCCTTTGCGAGCTCGGCAAAGCGGCCCCCTTTTGCCACCAGTTCATCAAAGGTTCCGCTTTCGATCACGCGCCCGGCGTCGAACAGCAGGATGCGCGTGGCGTTGCGAATGGTCGAAAGCCGGTGCGCGATTACGAAGGAAGTGCGTCCCTTCATCACTTCGTCGAGCGCCGCGTTAACCTTGGCCTCGGTCACGGCATCGAGCGCGCTGGTGGCTTCATCGAGGATCAGGATTGGGGGATCCTTCAGCATCGCGCGGGCGATCGACAGCCGCTGCCGCTCGCCGCCGGACAACATACGGCCGCGCTCGCCGACATTGGTATCGAACTTCCGTTCACTGCGCTCGATGAAATCCAGCGCCTGGGCGCGCGCCGCCGCGATCCGCATTTCCTCTTCGGTGGCATCAGGTTTGCCGACGCGCAGATTGTCGGCAATCGAGCGGTCGAACAATAATGCTTCCTGAAACACCACGCCGATATTCCGCCGCAGCGCCGTCAGCGTCAGGCCGCGGACGTCCATGCCATCGATCCTGATGATGCCGGATTGCGGATCGAAGGCCCGATGCAACAGTGCGATGGCGGTCGATTTGCCGGCGCCGGTCGGGCCGACCAGCGCAATCGTCTGGCCCGGCAGTGCCGTGAAGGAGAGATCCTCGATCGCCGGCCGCTTGCCGTCATATGAAAACGAGACGTTGTTGAACTCGATCAGGCCCGCGAGCCGGCCGGTATCGATCGCGTCCGGCCGGTCACGCACCGTCGGAACGGCATCGAGCACGTTGAAGAATTCCTGCAGCCGCGGTGCTTCCATGAACAGGCTGTTGATGAAGCTCACCACCTGCTCGAGCTTCTGGATCAGCATGGTGGCGAAACTCACGAACATCACGATCTCGCCGACGGTGGTCAGCCCCCGTTCGTGCAGCGCGATGCCGACGGTGAAGATCGCAAGCACCGTGATGGTGGTCGACGCGCGCGTGATGACGGTGACCAGCGCCCACCACGACAGCACCGGGATTTGCACCGCCAACAGCTTGTCGGCGACAAAGCGCAGTCCCTGCACCTCGGCATCGATGCGCACGAAGCTTTGCACCAGCGCGACATTGCCGAGCGCGTCGGATGCCCGCGCCGAGAGGTCGCTATAATGCGCCTCGACTTCGCTCTGCATACCGTAGGTCTTGCGCACCACCAGTGTGGTCATCACCGTGAACACGATGCAGAGAACGAACAGCAGAATGGCGAGCCGCCAGTTGATGTAAAATGCCAGCGGCAGCAACACCACCAGCGACATGATCGCTGCGAAATGCTCCCGGAAGAATCCGAGCCATAGCCGCCACAGCGAGTCCGTGCCGTTCAGCATCACCTTCATCAACCGGCCCGAATGGGTGCCGGTGTGAAAGGTCAGCGGCAACTGCATGATGTGCTCGAAATAATTCGTCAGCACCGCCTGGCGCTGCCGGTGCGCCAGCCGGTCGGCGTGCAGCGCGACGGTGGCGCTGCACAAGATGGTGAACAGGCCGAACGCCGCCCAGGCCGCCAGCAACGGCCACGCCGACGATGACGCGACCGGACCCGTGGTCGGCTGGCGGGAGAGAACGTCGACGATGCGGCCAAACAGCACGGGTTCGGCGAATTGCGCCCCGGCGAGCAGCAGGTTGGCGCCGGCAAGTATCCAGCCGAGCCGCGCCTCTTTGCCCAGCAGATCAAGGACGCGCGTATAGAGGCGAAGCAGCGACATGAAACGAAGGCTCGGGGGCAATTCATGAAATGGCAGCGGAGCATGGTCCGGAAAAGCGAACGCCACAAGCACGGAAACTCGTGCAGAACGATGCAGCGGTCCGCAAGGCGCCAATGCCGCCATCACTATTTCGTTGGGGACCTGTTGATCGGAGTCACGCGCTGAATCCGGGCGGCGCCCAACGGCGGAGCGGTGCTCGTACTTGGTGTTTCCGAAGATGCGCGATCGGTCGGCCGATGCGAGCACGATCAACGACGCAGACAAGTGCGTCACCCGTTCAGCTTGTGTTCCCTGAGGAACCCAACGTGAACCCGGGGATTGATTCTGATAGCCCCGCCAGGCGGGGCGGCCACGGAGGGTGTTGAGATGTTCGCACGAGAGGGCCTGTTTCCGCGCATCGGTCGCTCCGCCGTCATGGCGGCGGTTTCGGCGGTCGTGCTGACGTCCATCGGACCCGCCCCGGCGCTGGCGGGGTCGGCTTCATCCGGCAAGGCTCAGGCTGCAGCTACGGCTGCGACCGCGAGACGCGACGCCACCGATTTCAGCGCCCGCCGCAGGGTTTACCGCAACAACGGCGGAGCGGCGGCCGCGGCGGCTTTCGCCAGCATTGTCGGCACCGGCATTGCGATCGCGGCGGCCCAAAACCGGCGCACCTACTATGACGATTACTATGGCGGAGGCCCGGTCTATTACGGCGGCGGTCCCGTCTATTATGGCGATGGGCCGTATTATGGCTATGGCGGCGGCTATCGGTCGGGCGTGCCTCGCTTCAAAGGCCACCCGCTGGCCGGTTGGTAACCATCCCGTTCTAAATTGATCGTCGTAACGGGGGCCGTGCGCCGCCGAAGAGATTTTTGTGGCAAAATAGTGGCAAAAAAGGCCGTTTGTTAACACGCTGGCCACCAGTTTCGAGTAGTTTTGTGCATCATGAGTGATTCGGTCGAACGGCTTTACCAAGCGGTGATCGCGGCCAAGGATCTCGATCCGGCGGTTTCGCGAACGGCGCGGCTGTTTCAGCGCGGCCCGGCCAAGATGGCCAAGAAGCTGGCCGAAGAAGCCATCGAAGTCGTGATCGATGCCGTCAATAACAAGCCGGACGCCGTGATCCGCGAGAGCGCCGACCTGCTCTATAATCTCACGGTGCTGTGGGCATCCGCCGGTGTGCAGCCCGACGATGTGTGGCGGGAGATGGAGCGGCGCGAGCATCTGCTCGGAATCGCCGAGAAGTTGCCGAAGTCGGCGGTGAAAATGCCGAAGGCGACACCGGCCAGGGTGGCGCGGCGACCAATTGTCGCGATCGAGAGCCGCGGGTTACGCAAGCGACACTAGAGCGTGATGATTTCGCAGCGGCGCCGCATCAACGCTCTATCCTGTTATTCGAGCATGAACTTTTCGAAAAACCGGCATTCGCGGTTCCGGATGATGCTCTAGCCATTTCTGAATTTCCCGGTCCCCGGCATGGACAAATCCGTCTCATGGTGGTTCATCGCGCCATGCTCAGACGGATCTATGACTGGTGTATCGACGCCGCCCACAAACCCTACGCGCTTTGGATTCTAGGAGCCGTTGCGTTCGCGGAAAGCTCTTTCTTCCCGGTGCCCCCCGATATCATGCTGCTGCCGATGTCGCTGGCACAGCCGAAGCGGGCATGGTTGTTCGCCACGGTTTGTACGGTGACTTCCGTGGCCGGCGGTTTGCTGGGATATGCGATCGGTGCCCTGCTGTACGATTCGATCGGGCATTGGCTGATTCAGCTCTACGGTCTCAGCGGCAAGGTCGAGGCGTTTCGCGCCTCCTATGCCGAATGGGGTGCGGTGATCATTCTGCTCAAAGGGCTGACGCCGATCCCCTACAAGCTCGTGACGATCACTTCAGGATTTGCCGGCTACAACATCTGGCTATTTATCCTGTGCTCGATCGTCGCCCGCGGCGGCCGGTTCTTCATCGTGGCCATCGTGCTCAACAGATATGGTGATTACATCCGGGCCGAGTTGGAAAAACGGCTGGGCACGTGGGTTGCCATCGGCACCGCGGTTCTGGTGTTCGGTTTTTACATCGCATACCGCCTAGTCTAGCCGAGCGCTTTGCCGGCCGGCAACTTCGGGTTACCTTTCGATTTATGCTCGATCGGCCCGGCCATCTTCCCGCGCTTGCCAGGATGCTCGTCGCGCCCGCGGCCATCGCGCTGCTGGTGTTGCCGGCTGTGTTTGGCACGGCTTGGTCCCAGACGCCGCCGCCGCCATCGACGCCGCCACCGATTTCAGCAGGCGATGCCGGGTCAGCCGGCATCTCCGCGAGGGACGTCCACTCCATCGCCCGGTCCGCCGACGCGAGAAGAAAATCCGGGGCTGATCCACGAGATCGGAAAGATGTTCGACCACCTGCCGACGCTGAAAAGCACCGGCGAGAGCATCGATGAGTTCAACACCCGTGCCAAAGACGCGGCCAAGGACGCAACTGACACCTTGACTCGCCTCGCTCAGCCTTCTGTCGTGAGCGGGCGCATGATCTGTCTCGCGTCGGTCAACGGCGCGCCGGACTGCAAGACGGCCTCCGATAAATTATGCCAGACCAAGGCGTTCAAGGAAGGCAAGAGCATTACCACCGATTCGGCGGAAACCTGCTCGCCCAAGGTCTTGATACCGGGCCGGACCCGAAAGCCGGATGACTGCCGGACCGACACCTATGTCACCCGCGCGCTATGCCAGTAGCGATAGGACAGGGGGCAGCTACCGCAAGGACGTGATTGCCTTGATAGTATGATGTCTGGCATCCTTAGCGCCCAGAAATGCCTTTCCCCGAATAATCGGAAGGATCTTGTCGAATGGCCATGCCTGCCTTGTTCAAGGGCCGTCTGTCGCTTCCGGTGATCGGTGCGCCGCTGTTCATCATCTCGGTGCCTGATCTCGTCATCGCGCAATGCAAGGCCGGCGTCGTCGGCGCGTTTCCGGCGCTGAATGCCCGGCCGCCGGCGCTGCTCGACGAGTGGCTGGCACGGATCAAGGAAGAACTCGCCGCGCATGACAAGGCGCACCCCGAGCAGCTATCGGCGCCGTTCGCGGTCAATCAAATCGTGCACCGGTCGAACAACCGGCTGGATGCCGATCTAGCGCTTTGCGAGAAGCACAAGGTGCCGATGATCATCACCTCGCTCGGTGCGCGTGAGGATCTCAACCAGGCCGCGCACGGCTGGGGCGGCATTGTATTTCACGACGTGATCAATCAGAAATTCGCGCATAAGGCGATCGAGAAGGGGGCCGACGGTCTGATCCTGGTCTCGGCCGGGGCGGGCGGCCATGCCGGCGAGATATCGCCGTTCGCCTTCGTGGCCGAGACCCGGCAGTGGTTCGACGGACCGATCGCGCTGTCGGGCGCGATCGGCACCGGCCGCGCGATCCGCGCGGCGCGGCTGCTCGGCGCTGACTTTGCCTATATCGGTTCGGCCTTCATCGCCACCACCGAGGCCAATGCGGTGGACAGCTACAAGCAGATGATCACCACGTCCGGCGCGGAGGACATCGTCTATTCCAACCTCTTCACCGGCGTGCACGGCAATTATCTGAAGCCGTCGATCGTCGCGGCCGGAATGGACCCGGACAACCTCCCGCAATCCGACGCATCCAAAATGAGCTTCGGCACCGACGCCTCGGGCGAGCGCGCCAAGCCGAAAGCCTGGAAGGAAATCTGGGGCAGCGGGCAGGGCGTCGGCAGCGTCGGCCAGATATTGCCTGCCGCCGAGTTGATCGCGCGGTTCAAGCGGGAATATGCCGAAGCGGTCGATCCGGCGCTGTAATGTCGTCGATGCCTAGAGCCTTTTCCGTTCCGATGGAATCGGAACGGGACTTTAGATTCTTGGTTTGACGCGTTTTCTTTACGCGAACCGGTATCCACTTCGCTGGAAAACGCTCTAAGCGATCGGCAGATATTTGCAGACGAAGGTGAAGGGCTGTTCGACCACAGCCTTCGTCAGTTCCAGGAAAAAGCCGTAGCGCCGCATCGATGCCTAGACGTCGACGGCGGCTTCAACCTCGAACAGGTTGTCCTTGTGGGGCTCCGACCAACGCTGGATCTGCGACAGCGCCTTTGCTTTCGCAGCTTTCGCATCCGGCGCTACCAGCAGGATGTTCTTGTGCAACTCGCCGAATTCGCGGGGATCGTAGCCGCCGAGATTGACAAAGAATAATTTGTTCACGCCATCGCGCGGGGCGTCCGCGGTCAGCGCAACGTCATAGCCGTCGGCCTGATTGATCTCGCCCCAGCAATCCAGATGCAGGCTGGTCGCGTCGCCCCACCATTGTTGGCGCAGATCGTGGTGACAGTCTTCGGCGGTCTCCCCGATCGAAAACCGCATATCATGCAATTCGATATTCGAATTGCCACAGTTGCCGCCGACGTAGAACATGAACAGCTTCATGAGACGCGCCTACTTCTCTGATTACATATGATGGGCACGCTTCGACCGGCCTTCAACCGGGTACGAAAAGCGCGAGTTGGAGCGCCGGGTCAAGCAGCCGGATGTCAGGGGTGACCGGCGATCACGCGGGATTGCGCAACTGGGGATGGGCCCTAAATAACCTGCGCTTCATGAAAGGCGATTATTAGTATGGCAATTGATCTCCAATCCGCTCTCGAACTTGGTCTGGATACATTCGGCGATGTGACATCGGCGACCGGCGGCAGCCCGCTGTCGCACGCCCAGGTCATCAGAAACGTCATTGACGAGGCCGTGCTGGCGGACTCGCTTGATATCGATTTCTTCGGCGTCGGCGAGCACCATCGCGCCGATTTCGCGGTGTCCTCGCCGGAGGTCGTTCTCGCCGCCATCGCGGCCCGCACCGAACGTATCCGCCTCGGCTCGGCCGTGACCGTGCTCAGTTCGGACGACCCGATCCGGGTGTTTCAGCGATTTGCCACGCTGGACGCCGTGTCGCGCGGCCGCGCCGAGGTCATCCTCGGGCGTGGTTCGTTCACCGAATCCTTTCCGCTGTTTGGTTACAAGCTCGATCAGTACGAGCAGCTGTTTGAAGAGAAGCTCGATCTGTTCGCGGCATTGATCGGCCAGCAACCCGTCACCTGGCAGGGCACGCTGCGCCCGCCGCTGAGGCAGCAGCGGGTTTTCCCGCCGATCGAAACCGGCGCGCTGAAGACCTGGATCGGCGTCGGCGGCAGTCCGGAATCCGTCGTGCGCGCGGCCCGCTACGGCCTGCCGCTGATGCTGGCGATCATCGGCGGCGACCCGAACCGGTTCTTGCCCTACGTGGACCTCTATCACCGCGCGCTCGGCCAGCTCGGCAAGCCGGTGCTGCCGATTGGCGTTCATTCACCGGGATATGTCGCGGAAACCGACCGACAGGCGCGCGAGGAGCTGTGGCCGGATTATAAGCTGATGCGCGACCGGATCGGTGCCGAGCGCGGCTGGCCGCCGATGCAACGCGCCGAGTTCGACCGCGAGGCGGATAGCGGTTCGCTGTATGTCGGCTCGCCGGATACGGTGGCACGCAAGATCGCGTCGACCGTGAAGGCACTTGGCATCGCACGGTTCGATCTGAAATACAGCGCCGGCGCGTTGTCTCATGAAAAACTGATGCGCAATATCAGCCTCTACGGCGGTGAAGTGATTCCAAGAGTGCGAAAACTCCTGGGCGAAAACGCCGCCATCGCGCCGCGCGCTGCTGAGAAAGCCGTCTGATGGACGCCATCTATCGCGTTGAAGGCAGCCGCGTCACCACCAGCCCAAACGCGGCCGGCCCGTGGGATGCCGGCATGCAGCACGGCTCCGCGCCGGCGGCGCTGGTGGTGTGGGCCGCTGAGGCCATTCCGACCCCGGTGCCCATGCACATTGCGCGCGTGACCATCGATCTGATGCGGCCGGTGCCGGTTGCGCCATTGACGCTTGAGACCGAGGTTCTGCGCGAGGGGCGTAAGATCCAGCTATGCGCGGTGCGGCTGCGGGCCGGCAATACCGTCGTCGTCGGCGCCACCGTGCTCAAAATCAAGACGCAAGTTTTGGCGTTGCCGCCGGAGGTCACCGATATCGCGCTCGAGCTTCCCGGCCCCGATCAGTCGCCCGTGGAAGAGCCGAGCCATTCGAGCAGCCCTTTCGTGACGGGCATCTCGCTGCGCGCCGCCCGCGGTCACTTCGGCGTGCCGGGTCCGGGCGCGATCTGGTACCGGGTTGACCGGCCGCTGATCGAGGCTTCGCCGGTCTCGCACGCGATGCGCGCGGTGGTTGCCGCGGATTTCTGCAACGGCACCGCCGCCGCACTGGATTTCCGGGATTGGACGTTTCTCAATGCCGATCTCACCGTGAGCTTCGCCCGCGTGCCGGTCGGCGAATGGATCCTGGTCGATGCGGAGTCATGGATCGGACCCGACGGCGCGGGCCTCGCCATGGCGCGGCTCGCCGATGTGAACGGCTATTTCGGCCGCGTCGTTCAAAGCCTCGTCATCGAGCAGCGATAGATCAGGCGGGGTGGATTCAGGGAAAAATTCGCGCCCGAGGCGGATCGTTTCCGGATAGGCTCGGATCGGACTTCGGCCGGAGTTAGACCATGCCTGTGAGCCGACCTGCGCTTCCCATGACCGGCGGCTGTCCGTGCGGCGCGATCCGCTATGAGATCGCATCGTTTCCGCTGCTGCTTTATTGCTGTCATTGCACGGATTGTCAGCGGGCGTCCGGCAGCGCGTTCGCGCTCAACACGCCGGTGCTATCGAAGGGGTTTCGTATCCTGCATGGGGACCCCAGGGGATGGCGCCATCTATCGCCCAAGGGGGGTCGAGGTCACGTCTCGGTTTTGCGGCGATTGCGGCGGCAGGCTCTATGGCGAGCGAAGCGGGCGTGCCGAAATCGTCAACCTGCGTGCCGGCACCTTGGACGATACTTCGTGGTTGGTGCCGGTCGCGCATTTGTTCACGCGAAGCGCGCAGGCCTGGGTCGTGCCGGCTGCCAATGCCGGATGTCACGACACTGAACCGGCTGACTTCGCTGCCTTGCTGCCGGCGTGGCGCGCGATGTGGCCGGAGTTCTTCCCGCAAGCATGATGGATCGCGCAGTGGAATATGATCTTGCCGTCGTCGCGACGGTCAGCGATAACAGGCGAACTTAACGCGCCATTAACCAATCCCGCCCCAAACAGTCCTCAAGGCCGTTCGCCAGTCCCGGGTAGCGGCCACGCAAAAATTTCCGTTCAAGGAAATGTCGCAATGGATTTCGAGACTCACTTTGCAAAGACTCCGGCAACGCTCGACGAGATCAGGGTACGCGTCGCCAACGCGCTCGAGCGGCATCCTTTATGTCGTGGCGTGCAATTCGACATCGTCAGCATGCCCCGCACCAGCAAGTCAAACTGGACCATCAGCCTGCACTCGGTCGGCCGAGACGCTCTTTGGGAGGCATCCGAGATCGTCGCCGACATTCAGGACGCCTACGAGCTTGCCACTGCGGCCTGATCTTCCGGTTCCGCCGCGAAAATCGCGCAGCGCCCGGTCCGCAGGCGCCGCGCGGGCGGCACGGTTAGGCCTTAATTCGTACCCAGTCTTGGGGAAGGTAGCCGTGCTTGATCCACCGAAACGGAGAACGGCTTGACCCGGGCGATCACGATCATTGCGCTGACTTGCTTCCTGGTCGTCGGCGCGGCGGCTGCCAGTATTCTCGGCCGCAACAGCGTTCCGGCTGCGGGAGCGGTGACCGACCCCCCGCCTGTCGTTCAAAAGCTCGTTTCGAACAAAGAAGGCAAGCAGGACCGGCTCGCGGTCGCGGCATTGGCCATGGCGGCGTTCGAGCCGCAGCAACCTGCCGCCGACACGAATGCGCCGCTGCGGCAGGCGTTCGCCGCCCAGACCCCTGCCGAGATCGAGACGCCGAAAATGGTCGCGCCGGCCGTCCCGGCCGCGATGCCACCGGCGCCGCTGGCGCAACCGGCACCGAAAGTTGTCGCCAAGCCGGCGCCGCCGAAACCCTACGCGCTACTGAGCGACGAGCAGATCGCCGGCATCAAGGGACGCCTCAAGCTGTCGCCGGACCAGGAGTATTATTGGCCGGCGGTGGAGACCGCGCTGCGCGCCGTCGCCCGCAAGATCCATGCGACCCGTCAGGCCGATCCGCACGCGACCGGCGCGCCTCCGATCGATCCCGACTCCCCGGAGGTCGAGCAGTTGAAATCGGCCGCGATGCCGTTGCTGTGGCAGCTGCGCGAAGACCAGAAGCGCGAAGTGCGTTCGCTGGCCCGGCTGATCGGCCTGGAAAGAGTCGCCTCGATGATCTGAGCGAGCGCGGACTGTGGATGTCCGCGCTGCTTCGCTCCCGGCTTTCTAAATACAGCATCAAGCCTGAGCTGCGATTTGAAGTCGTAGACCGGATAGTCTCTGATGATCGGCACGCCGATCTCGAGCGAGCCGCAATGCTACGTATCGCTCATGTACGGACTCTGCGCGCGCGCCGCCGCCGTGTAGTGCGGGGCTTCGCGATATGGACCGGAAACCTCAAATCGTGCATAGCAGCGACGATCCATAACGTGTCGTGATGCCCGATGAGCCGAGGGCCAATCTTCTTTCTCATTCAGCTTCTAGCGGGCTTCGGCGTAGCGGCGCTCGGATTATGGGCGCTCGTCTGGCCGAAACGTCTCCAGGGATTCATCAAGGACAATTACGATCTGCTGCCGGCCGTGAAACCTCGCTCACCGATCACCACGACCCTGATCAGGGGCGCCGGCTTCGGCCTGTTGTTCTACGGCGCCTCGCTTCTTTCGAACTATAAGGAAGAGATGGTTTCGTTGGGCAAGGCGTTTGGCGTGGTTACGGACTGACTCCTGCCGAACGACGGGCTCAGATCAGATAAGGAAGGCGGCGGCGCGTGCCGGCCCCAGGCCCTAGAGAAGTGCTTCCGCCCGGATCGGAAGGTCGCGCACTCTTTTGCCCGTGGCATTGAAGACGGCATTGGCCACGGCGGCGTTCACGCCGACGATGCCGATCTCGCCGATGCCCTTGACCCCCAGCGAGTTCACCCGCTCATCCTTCTCGGGTACCATGATAATTTCGATGGATGGTACGTCGGCATTCACCGGCACCATGTAGTCGGCGAGATTGTTGTTAATGATGCGAGCCGAAACCGGATCAACCTCGGTGCCTTCGTGCAGGGCGGACGACAGGCCCCAAATCACCCCGGCCATGTACTGGCTGTGGGCCGTCATCGGATTGATGATCGTCCCAGCGGCAAAGGCCGAGACTGCGCGCGGCACGCGCACTTCCCGCGTCATGGCGTGGACGCGTACCTCGACGAAATGGGCGCCGAAGGAGAGGGCTGCGATGTCCTTGCGCCCTCCTGCGCCGCGCAAAAACTGTACCCTGCCCTGGTACAGTCCCGCCGCGGCGGCGGTAGGGAGGCCCGCCGGCACGTTCTCGGCATAGACTTCGAGCAGCCCACCCGTGCGGTCTACCGCCGTACGCAACGGTTCGCTACGTCCGTCCGCCGCCGTGAGCTTGCCGTCCGCGAGGGTCAGGGACGCCGGGTCAGCGCCGTGGAACGGGCTGTCCCCGGCCAGAACGGCGGACTCGGCAACGCGGCGCTGGAGCGCTGCGCACGCCTTCACGGCCACCAGCGTCGTGGTTGCGGCATTGTTGGAGCCGCCCGCGAGCGTCACGGGCGGAAGATCGCTGTCGCCCAACCGCACCGTCACATCCTTGACGTCGATGCCGAGCGAGCCGGCGACCGTGATGGCCACCGTGGTGTATGCTCCCGTGCCGATCTCATGTCCCGCCAGCCCAATGGTTGCTTTGCCGTCAGGCGTGAGCGACAGGCGCGCCGCCGCGGGGGCGACGTTGGTCGGGTAGCTGGCCGCAGCGCAGCCATAGCCGACCAGCCAGTCGCCGTCCCGCGTCATCCCCGGCTCGGCATTGCGGTTGCTCCAGCCGAACCGCGCCGCCGCCTGGTCGAAGCACTGCATCAGCGAGCGGGATGAGAACGGCAACCCAGTCACCGGGTCTATCTGTGTGTCGTTGACCCGCCGCAGCTCGACCGGATCCATGCGCAATGCGTGGGCCAGTTCGTCGATCGCGCTCTCCAGACCGAACATGTACGTTGACTCGGGTCCGCGCATGAAGCCGGGCGTCGCGCGATCGGCGTGCACCACGTGCACGGTCGTAGCGATGTTGGGAGACGCATATATCCGCGTCGACAAGTCGACTCCGGCAATGACGAGGGCTGATGGGCGGGACGTGACCTCCCAGACTTCCTGCGAGAACGAGGTGAGCCGTCCGTCCTCTGCCGCGCCGAGCTTCACGCGCTGCTGCGTTTCCGCTCGGTAGGTGACGATGCTGAAGCCTTGTGCCCGGGTCGGCACCAGCTTGACCGGGCGGCCGATACGCCGTGCGGCGATAGCAATCCACGCCGTGCGCGCGGTGGCCGCCCCCTTGCCGCCGAACGCCCCGCCGACAAAGCGCGAGATGGTGCGGACGTTGGCGATGTCGATCCCAAGCCGCGCCGCAACTGCAGCCTTGAGCCCCCACATGCCTTGAGACGGTTCGTACACGGTCAGCCTGGGTCCTTCCCAGACGCAGGTGGTCGTGTAGAGCTCCAACGGGTTGTGGTGCTGGGTCGGCGTCGAATAACGGCCGTCGATTTTGACGGGGGCGGTATCGAAGGCGGCCTCGGCATCGCCTTTGCTAGGATCTGGTTCCCGGCCCTTATGCGCCTCGATCTGGACGCCTTCGGAGTGCACGCTTGCGCTTGCCGGCTCGCTGTCATAGCGAGCTTCGACTTTGTTCGCAGCTTCCCGCGCCGCCTCGAAGGTTTCCGCTACGACGACAGCGATAATCTGACCATCGTGCCAGATGCGGTCGCTCTCCAGCGTCGTGGTGGTCGGCCCGCCGGTCGGCCCAAGCTGCGGCTTGACCTGAGTACCGACGTTCTCGTGAGTGAGGATATCGAGCACGCCTCGAACCGCCTTCGCGCGGTCGAGCTTGAGCCCGGTGAGCCTGCCTCGGGAAATGGTGCTGGTAACGAGATAGGCATACGCGGGGTTCGCCAGCGACTCGTCGGACGCGTAGCGCGCCGCGCCCGTGACCTTGGCGACACCATCGACGCGCGTCACGGGGTGGCCGAAGAGTTTGGTCATATCAACGGTCATGTCAGGCCTTCCTGGTCGGCGGCGACGCAGCGGCGATCGGCATCGTCTTGGCTTGCATCAGCGCGCGCACAATGGTTCGACGCCCAAGCTCCGGCTTGTAGTCGTTGTGGCCGTGGGTGATGGCGCCTTCGAGCGCGGCCGCAGCGGCCGCCTCCGCATTGGCCGTGGTGAGCGGCCGGCCAACCAGCGCCGCTTCCGCTGACAGCGCGCGCCACGGCCGATAAGCCATGCCGCCGAGCCCAATCCGCGCCTGGCGCACGATGTCCCCGTCCATGTCCAGCGCGACCGCCGTCGACGCGATGGCGAACTCGTAAGACGCTCGGTCCCGCACCTTCAGGTAAAGGGATCGCCGGGTCCAGGCGCCTGCCGGCACGAAGAAGCTGGTGATGACCTCGCCAGCCCGCAAAGTGGTCTCGATATGCGGCTGACCTTCTGCCGGCCGGTGCAGGGAGGCGAACCGGATAAGGTGCGATCCCTGCGGCCCAACGAGATCAAGCTGCGCGTCAAGCGCGGTCAAGGCCACGCCCAGGTCACCGGGATATTGCGAGATGCAGCTTGCATCAACGCCGAGGACGGCGTGGTTACGGTTGATCCCCGCGATCGCCGCGCAGCCGGAGCCGGGGTTGCGCTTGTTGCACGCAGACCAGCTCGGATCGCGAAAATACGTGCAGCGGGTTCGCTGCAGCACGTTGCCACCCAGCGTCGCCATGTTCCGCAGTTGAGCGCTGGCCGCGAGCTGCAAGCTTTGCGCGATTACGGGGTAGTCGGCCAGCACTGCCGGGTGCGCTGCTACCGCAGCCATCTTGGCGAGAGCGCCCAGCCGCAACCCGTCGTGCCCCGCTTGGACGGTTGCATGATTTGCCCGCAGCGGCGTGATGTCCACGACGCGCTCGGGGGTCAAGACATCGAGCTTCATGAGATCAATAAGCGATGTTCCTCCCGCGAGGAACTGGACCGGCGCGTCCGTCTGGCCCTGGCCAGTTTGCTGTCCGAGGCGAGCGGCCTGCGCCAGGTCGACCGCGCGGTTATAAGTGAACGGCCGCATCAGGCGCGCTCCATCTGCTCGCGAGCCTGCTTGATTGCGGTAACAATCTTGGGATAGGCCGCGCAACGGCATAGATTGCCGCTCATATATTCCCGGATATCAGCGTCGGTGGTGGCGTGTCCCTCGCGGACGCACGCGACGGCGGACATGATCTGGCCAGGGGTACAGTAGCCGCACTGAAATCCGTCGTGGTCGATGAAGGCCTGTTGCATCGGATGCAGCGTGCCGTCCGGCGCTGCGAGTCCTTCGATTGTCTTGACCGGCTCGCCCTGCACGGCAACGGCCAAGGTGAGGCATGAGAGAACCCGTTGCCCATCGATGTGGACTGTGCAGGCCCCGCACTGTCCATGGTCACAGCCCTTCTTCGAGCCGACGAGGTCTATGTGCTCGCGCAGCGCGTCGAGAAGCGTCGTCCTCACATCAAGCGCGACGCGGTGGTCGCGACCATTCACATTCAGGACGAACTCGGCAAGGCTTGCATCGCCTTCGACCGTTGGTGCAGGTAAGGAGTCCCGCACGCGCTGCGATTGGAAGCGCGGCAAGACCGGCTGCCGCGCGAAACAGTCCCCTGCGGCTCGTGCCGCGGTTGTTCTCACTCATGGCTATCGCTGCTATCTCTCCAAGGAGGCGTTCCTTGCCAGCATGAACGCCATCGGGCCGGGGTTGTTGACCTCCGGCCTGGCTTGCATCTCTGGGCGCGGGCTGAACATGCTCTCGCGGCGAAGCGGTCGAAAGCCGTTTAACGCAGCACAATCCAAATGGCGCAAAAATCAGAAGCTGTCTCTTGGCAGAGAGAGCGCAGTATTCAAGCTGCACACTTTCGATGCGCACCCGGAAGGTGGGGGGACTAGAGTTTTATTGAGCGGCCAAAACTCGTTCGCTTGCCTCGTCGGTGCAGGCGCAAGCGGGATTGCGTCGCCGCGGCACCAGCGGCTGGATAAAGTCGCTTGCTGATCCGGCCAATCACTTCGGCGCCGTTGAAGCGTGTCATGAATGTGCAAGGGCGGGAGATTCCCGATAACCCCGAATGTGGCGAAAGCCACCATTTGGAACACGCCGAGAGTGAAGAGACCGCGGAACCTCCGGGCGGTTACCCCTTCGGCGATGCTTGGTCGGCCGTTGCGGAGTTGCCGCGCGTCGTCATGGGCGCTCAACGGCCCTGGATCGCCTGCGCCGCAGCGTCGACCCCGGAGTTTCGTCGAAGATTGCCTTGTAGCTGGCGCTGAACCGGCCGAGATGGGCGAAGCCCCACCGCAGCGCCACATCAGTCACTTCGGTCGCTTCGTCGGGCTCCAGGAGCGCCGCGCGCGCGCCTTGCAAGCGGGTATGCCGCAGCGCGGCCATGGGTGTGGTTTGCCGCCATTCGCGGAAGCCCGCCTGCAACGCGCGGGCGCTCACCCCGACTTCGAGCGCGATATCGGCGATTGTGAGCGGAGCCGCGGCGTTCTCCGCCATGTACCGCTCGGCACAGCGCACGATCCGAGGGACGGCAGGGGCAACCGGCGCGGCCAGGTCATCAGTGAAGGAATGGGGATGACCCTGCAGCACCGTCGTTAGAATGAAATCGTCGAGCGAGGCGGCAACAACCGCACCGAGTGCCAGTTGATCCTCGTTTACGCATTGCAGGAACATCAGCAGCCGGTCCCACAGACGTTGCAGTTCCGGCGAAAAGGGCTGCAGAACAAAACGCAGCTGTCGATCGAGCGGTCGCCCTAGCAAGCGGCCGCAGAGGCGTTCCAACCGGTCGATGTCAAGCCTGACGCTGGCCTGCGAGAAGGTTCCATCAAACCGGAAATCGGTTCCAAGACCCGGCGAAAACGGCATCGTCTGACCGTTCCGCCAATCGACCCTCCGGCTCCCCTGGCGCGCCGAGGCGCTACCGCTGGCGCATTTCGTGATCGCAATAAAATTGGAAAACTCGCCGGCATCAATGGAGACTTCGGTACCGTAGCTGAGACTCACCAAAGGCTGCGCGGTGCGACCGAAAACCCGGAGCACCACGTTGAGGTCGGTCGGACGACCGGTTACAGCGGTCTCGTGACGGCTATACACGCGGGTGACTGCCTCGATCGCCTCATCGAGATCCCGAGTTTGGACCGTGAAGCTGCCTGTACCAACCATGGCCGTCTCTCAACGGAAGACTAGAAGATTTTGTTGCGCAATTCGTACAGTGGTGCGCGCCCGACGGCTTTCAGCCGGCTCGGGACATAGCAAACATGGTAATAGGCGAAGCTCGATACACCTGCGACATTTCGGCTCTCAGGAGGAGAGCCGCAAGTACTGCTGTTCCGTGTGGAACCGTCAGGATTGCGACCGTCTATCTGTATGCGTAGACGTCGATCGTCTCGCTGCGCCCGCGCAGATGCACATTGTTGTGCCGCAACCATCTGTTGGAATCAGCCTCATTGATGGAGCCCTCGCCGAAGGCCTGAGCCGAAACAACGACGGATGCATCGAGGCGGCGGGATTCGGCTTGTAGCCGCTGGCCGACATTGACTGCGTCTCCAACCACCGTGAATTCATACCGCTGGTCACCGAGAAGCCCGACGAATACCTCTCCGACATGTACGCCGATGCCGATTTCGATAGACTGCCCGCCATCGCCTTGGCGCTTCAGGCTCCACTTCTCGACGGTCGCCGCGAGCGTGGTCGCGGCGGTTATTGCACTTGTCGCATCAGTCGACTGGGGCGATGGCAAGCCGAAGATAGCAAGCAGACCGTCGCCGATGAATTTATCGATCACACCGCCATTGGCTGTGATCGCCTGCTCGGCCAGCGAGCGGAACGAATTGAGAAGCGACGCGACCTGTGATGGGTCCATTGCCTCCGAAATGGCGGTAAATCCGCGGATGTCGGCAAAGAGGACGCAGACCTTCTGGCGTACGCCGCTGCGTAGTATTTCGACACTGCTGGACAAGACATAGCGAGTGACCTCCTCGGAATTAAACCTTTGGAGGAGTGCCCTTTCCCTGGCAGTCCTGATCGCTACCATTAGCGTTCGCCGCGCGCGCGAGGCCGCCAGCGCCATGGCAAGACCCGTAAGAAGCACAATCGCCAGCCTCGTTATGTTGGAGACATCCGAGAAGAGCGGCTGCAATCTCGGATCGATGGCGAGGCCAGTTTCGGCCGCCGGTGATGGCCACCAGATGAGTATACTAATTGCAAGGCAAAGTAGCAGCGTCTGGACCAGCAATCGCCAGGCGTTCACCCCAAGCGATGTAATGGCGAGCAGCAGAAATGCTCCCCACGGCGATACCAAGACGGACCGCGTTCCGGTGGGAAGGTCATCCAGCCAGGGTCCAAACCAGCCGATTCCGAACAGCAGCAAAGCGTCGGCGCAAATCCCGAGCCAGGGCATGATCCTGGGAAGGACGGCGAGGCGCGCGAGAAACGCACCGAGCGCGGAAATGGCGATGTTGACCACCGCGATTACCGCAAGCCAATCATTCCATCGTCCGACCATAATGGAAAGCAGCAACATCAAAGTTGCGATCGTCAGCGAAAAGGCCAGTCGCGCATTGGAGGCGAAGCGTTCGGCTTGGCGCTCGGCATCGAAAAGGACGCGGCCGTCCTGATTGCTCCAGCCATCGGGGGGAGATGCCATCAGAAACATAAACGTTCTCCACTGGATCTCATGTCAGCGTGTTCTTGCCCAAGCTGGACCTACCGTAAATCAAATCCTGCCATATTGATGATGCACGGGCGCCGGCTTCGGCCTGTTGTTCTATGGAGCCTCGCTTCTTTCGAACTATAAGGAAGAGATGGTTTCGTTGGGCAAGGCGTTTGGCGTGATTACGGACTGACTCACTATCCGTTCACATGAGCTCCGCCGCAATCAGGGTGACCGTCATTCGTCGCTCCAGCGAGCGCTTCATCCTGAGTGTTCGCGTTGCGTGGATGACAAAGGACGTGATGGCAATCGGCATTCACCTGCTTAAGAGAGCCTGTGCCGTTTGCTCGTCAGTGATCAGCACGTGACAGAGGCCCGCGCGTATAGCCGCCCTCAAAATAGGGATCTTCTGCGCGCCCCCGGCGGCCAGGATCCGTTCCTTGACTGCCAGCAGATCCTGCAACGATGGATTGATGACACGATGTCTGAGCGGATGCTCGATCTCGACGCCATCCGCGTTGAGATAGTGCCCACAGACGTCTCCCACTGCGCCTGCATCCAGCAGGGAGTGGAAGGTTTCGCGTGAGATCACGCCATATTCGAGCGCCTTGGACCGCTCCGACAAGTCGACAGCGCTGAGCAGCGCAAGATCCAACTGCGGCACCATTGCCAGTACGGAGCGCACAGGCTCGCTGGCGACGAGGGCGTCTCGAAGCTCAGGCGATTCCGCGAACATCGGCGCGGTAAGATAAAAGCAGGTCGCGTCGAGCGCGCGCGCCACCATGGCGGCATTGTCGAAGGGGTTAACGTCGGTGCTCTCAGCCAATCCGCCGCACAACAGCACCACCCGACTTCCGTCACGCGTCCTGCGCGTCAGGTTTTGCGCCGCGGCGTTGATCGTGCCGCCCCAGCTGATTCCAAGCGAGCCGCCGGCTGGCAGGGCCTCGGACACATAGCGTCCCGCCGCCGCCCCGAGAAACACCCGAACATCGGTGTCCGTCATCGGAGCGGGCACGACAATAGCGCGGCGCAGACCGAAACGCTCGACGAGGCCTGCTTCCAGCGCCACGCAGGCGCCCACCGGATCGGTAATGGTGATCTGGACGAAGCCCTTCTCCCGCGCATCGCCGAGAATACGGTTGACCCGTTTTCGAGTGATTTTCAGGCGTTGGGCGATGGCGTCCTGCGTCTGACCTTCCTTGAAATAATACCAGCAGATTCGCGCAACGAGGGCTGCATCGACGCCGACTTCCCCGCTCTCGATTTCGCCACCAGGCAGACCAATTGTCGGACTCAAATCAGATCCTCGCTGTTCTCGCTGGCGCGATGCGCCCTTATGGCAATCGGGGCGCCCCGATTATCACATTCGGGTCAAGTGTTCCAACGCCGTCACAAATGTGTCGCGCGCGATTGCTACCTCCTGCGGACAGACAACGGGCAGTTCGATTAGGCATGCGTCGCGCGATACTCGTCATCCTCGATGGTCTTCGTCGGGACCTGATCTCGCCCGAGACCACACCGCACCTTGCAGCGTTCGCAAAGCGCTCGGAGCAGTTCGCCGCCTATCGCACGGTGTTTCCGTCGTGCACGCGGGTCGTCTCGGCCAGCCTCGCCACCGGCTGCCATCCCGCGCGCCACGGACTGCAGGGCAACACCATGGCGCTGATGGAAGGCGGACGCATCGTGCGGCACGACGCGGGCGCTCCCGAGTTTCTCCAGCATAAACGGCGCGTGACGGGACGCTCACTGGCGGTCCCGACCTTGGCCGAACGGTTGCGGCAGGACGGTGGCGCCGTCATCTTCAACAATGTGTCCCCCGGCGCTGCCTATGCCCATGATCCCGACGGGCACGGCCGCGTCTATCACCGGGCCGGGTCTTTCGGCCGCGGCCGCATTCCGGTGGCCGAGGCCGATCAGCTTCGCGTCACGCTGGATGTCGCCGGCGATCGGGCGATGACGGAACGATTCATCGCCGAGGCGGTGCTCGCTTCGACAGATGTGCCGGCCCTTGCCGTGCTCTGGCTTGGTGAGCCCGACGCCTCGCAACACGCCATCCCGCTCGGCTCGCCGGCCCACCTCGCGATTCTGGAACAGGCGGATCGCAATGCGAAGCGCGTCATGGATGCCGTTGCCAGCCTGCCGGACCAGGATGACGTCCTTCTGATGGTGGGTTCGGACCATGGCCACCAGACGGTCGAAGGCGTGGTCGACATTGAGGCTGAGCTTGTCGCGGCGGAACTGAAGGAAAGCCCCGACTCCAGTGACGTGGTGGTCGCTTCCAACGGTACGTCCGCGCTGATCTATCTGCATTCGGATTTCGCGGCGCGTGAGCCGAAAATCGCCGCGTTCCTCGCGGGCCGCGATTGGGCCGGAACGATCGTCGCCAGGAGTGAGCTTGCGTCGATCGGGCACACTTCCGACCACGGGTTGGCCTTTGCGGTCTCGATGCGCTCGAGCAACGCCGCCAACGCATTCGGCATCCGCGGCATCAGCCTTGCCGCACGGCGCGCGGGCGATAAGGCCGACGTGATCGGCGCCGGTCAACATGGAGGGCTCGGCTCTGGCGAACAGTCGCCATTCCTCATGATCGCGGGCGATGGCTTCGGCACGGGCAGCGTCAGGCCCGACGCGGCTTGCGTTATCGACATCGCCCCGACCGTTCTCACGCATCTCCGGCTTCCGGTCTCGGGCATGGATGGTCGCGTGCTGCAGCCGCCGTTGCCAGGAAGCCGGCATGGCTGAGATCGGATTGCTCGGCATCCGGAAGCGCTACGGTGAGACGACCGTCGTCAACAACATTTCGCTGGATATTCGTGACGGCGAGTTTCTTACGCTGGTCGGTCCCTCCGGCTGCGGCAAGTCAACCCTGCTGCGCATCATCGCTGGGTTGGAAGCCCAGGACAGCGGCGAGGTGCATGTCGGCGGGCGTTGCGTGGACGACAGGCGCCCGAAGCAACGGGACATCGCCATGGTGTTCCAATCCTACGCGCTGTATCCGCATCTTTCCGTCTTCGACAATATCGCGCTCCCGCTGAGAACGCGGCGGCTGAGCTTCGTTGAAAGGTTGCCCTTGCTTGGCCACGCCTTTCCGCGACGACGCAAGGTCGAGCAGACCATCCGTGCCGACGTCGAACAGGCGGCTGCCATGCTCGACGTGGCGCATCTGCTGCATCGCAAGCCGGGGCAACTGTCCGGCGGACAACGCCAGCGCGTTGCACTGGGCCGAGCCATGGTGCGGCATCCCGCCGTTTTCCTGATGGATGAACCGCTGTCCAATCTCGACGCCAAGCTGCGGGTCCAGATGCGGGCCGAGATTACCGCGCTACACCGCCGGCTCGGCGTCACCTTCGTCTATGTCACCCACGACCAGTCGGAAGCGATGACGATGTCCGACCGGGTCGCGGTGATGATGGGCGGAGAACTGCTCCAGGTCGCCCCGCCGGAGCAGCTCTACCGCGATCCGCAGGAGCTGCGCGTCGCAGAAATGATCGGCAGCCCCAAGATCAACGTTGTGTCACGCACGCGCTGGACCGGACACGGCGGACTGCCGGCCGGAATTGATGACGACGCGATGCATTTGGCCTTCCGGCCGGAGGAGGCTGGAATAACGGCTCCGGGACATGGCGCCCTCGGCGGCACGGTCGCAACTATCGAGAATCTCGGCTCCGACATTTTCCTGACCGTGGCCCTCGCCAACGGGGATGACAGCGTCGTGGTGCGCATGCATCCCGACGCGCCGCGCGTCGAGGCCGGGCGTTCGGTCGGCGTCCGGGTCAATCCCGCCCGACTGATGCAGTTCAACAGCTCCGGCAAGCGCCTCAGACACACCGAGCGAAAGGCGGCCCTAGCTTGACGGTCCCCGGTCAAGACTGCCGCGGCATTTCTGACGCACCAGGAAGGCCCGCGAGAAGACAAAGCGAGGCCAGGGTTGGCTGGCTCGCGGTTTCGCCCGCCGTGACGCTGCTGATCGGACTGCTTTTCGGCCCGGCGACCGCCGTGGTGTTGTTTTCGCTGACCGACTGGCAATTAGGAGCATCCAGCTTCCACTTCGTCGGGCTGGCCAATTTCGCGTCGCTGTTCGCGGACCCGCCGTTCTGGAAGGCGCTGTGCAACACCTTGCTCTATGTCGCCATCGTCGTGCCGGGCACCGTGTTGCTCGGTCTTGCCGTAGCGCTGCTGATCGAGGCGAGCCCGGGCTTGCGCGGATTCTACCGCGCCGCCCATTTCCTTCCCGTCATGTCCACCATGTCGGCCATGGCGATTGTCTGGGGCACCATGCTCCACCCGAGCATCGGTCTCGTGAATCGTGCGCTGGGCGCGGTCGGGATCGCCGGGGTAAACTGGCTGCGGGACGAGCATACGGCTCTGTTTGCTCTGGCCGTCATCGGCATCTGGCAGGGCTTCGGCTTTGCCATGGTGCTGTTCGTGTCAGGCCTGAAGGCTGTGCCGCAGCATCTCTACGATGCGGCCGCGATCGATGGCGCTGACGGTATTCTGGATCGCCTGCGCCTCGTGACGCTGCCCATGCTTGGGCCGGTCACCATGTTCGTCGTCATCCTGACGGCGGCGCGCGCCTTCGAGGTGTTCGATAGCGTTCGGGTGCTCACGCAGGGTGGGCCGAACTACGCCTCCGAAGTGTTGCTGCACCGGCTCTATACCGAGAGCTTCGACTTCCTGCGTACGGGCTATGGAGCGGCATTGACCGTCGTCTATCTCGCGATCGTCATGGTGCTTACATTGACCCAGGCGAAAGTTCTCGAACGTCGGGTTCACTATGCATGAGCCCGCATCCATGCGCCCGCGCTTCTTTGGCCGCCGTCTGGTGGGCCGGCTCGCGCGGCACGTCATTCTGATCGGCACCGGCGCTTTTGCGTTGCTGCCTTTCATCTGGATGGTGAGCCTGTCGCTGAAGCCGCCGGAAGAGATATTCCAGACCGCTTTTCACTTCTGGCCGACCAGCTTTCACGGCGTGGAGAATTATCGCGCAGCCCTGACTTCGGCGCCGATGTTCCGCTTCCTGCTGAACGGCGTGATCGTGTGCGGGGCGATCTTCACGTTGCAGCTGCTTGTCTGCGTGCCCTGCGCCTATGCCCTGGCGAAACTGCGCTTCCGCGGCCGGGATACGTTGTTCTCAGCCGTACTTGTCGGTCTGCTGGTGCCGCCGCAGGCGCTTGCGATTCCGCATTTCGTGCTGCTCTACGTCTTCGGGCTGCTGGACACCTATGCGGCGCTGATCCTGCCCTGGGCGATTTCCGCGTTTGGCGTCTTCCTGTTGCGGCAGTTCTTCCGCTCCGTGCCGGACGACGTGATCCATGCCGCCCGGCTCGACGGATTGGGCGAGTTCGAGATCATCTGGCGCATCATGATGCCCATGAGTGTGCCGGCGCTGGCCGCCTTCGGCATCTTCTCGGTGGTCGCTCATTGGAACGATCTGTTCTGGCCGCTGATCGCCGTGCGCAGTGAGGAAATCTCCACGCCTGCACTCGGGATCCTGCTTTTCCGCGACGACGAGGCCGGCCAGTTGCTCGGTCCGCTCATGGCGGGTGCCGTGATCATCGTCGCCCCCTTGCTCCTAGCCTTTCTGGTCGCGCAACGCCGTTTCATCGACGGCCTCGCGGTCACCTCGATGAAATAACCTCAACCGGAGACCCTCCCATGTTCGACCGAACAATTGCTCAGCTTGGCCGGATGCTCGCAGGCGCCGCTGCGTTGCTGGCGATGGGCGCAACTTGCGCGCAGGCGGAGGTCACGCTCGACGTGCTCTACACCACGCCGGGCACCTTCAGTGCGCTGCATCAGGAGCTGGCGAAACGCTTCACCGAGGCGCATCCCGACATCAAGGTGAAGTTTCGCAACCCGGTGGCCGGTTACGAGGAAGCGGCGCAACAGATTCTGCGTGATCGGGTAACCGGACGCCTGCCGGACGTGGCCTTCAATGGCATCAACCAGATCGGGCTGTTCGTCGATCGCGGGCTCGGGGCGCCCTTGGATACGTTCGCAGAACAGGACGGCGGCCTTGCCAAGCTCGGCTATTACCCGACGCTCGCGGAGCTCGGCAAATGGAAGGGCAAGCTTTATGGCCTCACCTTTGCCGTCTCCACCCCGGTGCTCTACGTGAACAGCGATCTCCTCGCCAAAGCGGGCATCGATGTCGCCTCGCTGCCGAAGAACTGGCCCGACCTTGTCGCCGTGGGCAAGACCATCGAGGCGAAGGCCGGCGCGCCGGTCACCGGCTTCTACTTTCAGTGGGAGCAAACCGGGAATTGGCTATTCCAATCGCTGGTGACGAGCAAAGGTGGCCATATGCTGAAGCCCGATGGCTGTCACATCGCCTTCGACGACGAGGCCGGCATATGGGCGCTGAAGACGCTCGAAGCCTTCGGCAAGGCCGGCATGCCCAATCTCGCGATCGGCCAGTCCCGGCAGTCGTTCGTTGCCGGAAGCATCGGGATGCTGGTGGATTCCACCTCCTATGTTGCCGCTGCCGAACGGCAGATCGCCGGCAAGTTCAAGCTCAAGACGGTCGCCTTTCCCCTCGCGGCGTCCGACGGCAAGCTGCCGGCCGGCGGCAACGTGGCGATGGTGTTTGCGAAGGATGCCGAGCGCCAGAAGGCAGCCTGGGAGTACGTGAAATTCGTCACGGGGCCGGTCGGCCAGACCCTGATGACCAACTATACCGGCTACATGCCCGGCAACGAAATCGCGGTGAAGCAGCCGGAACTGCTCGGCGCGTTCTATGCCGAGCACCCGAACCACATGACCAGCGTGCAACAATTGCCGGTTCTCACCGAGTGGGCGTCGTTTCCCGGCGATAACTCCTTGAAGGTGATCGAGGTGATCAAGGACCACATCGAAAGCCTGGTGATGGGCAAGCGGACGGCGGAGCAGGTGATGCCCGATCTGGTCCGCGACGTGTCGGCGCTGCTGCCGAAGTGTGGAGATTGATCGGCGAAAGCTGCGGCGAGCCAATTTTGAGGCGGTGGTTCGCAAAGCTGTTCAGGAATGGTGCCCCTGGCCGGAATCGAACCAGCACTCCTTGCGGAACTCGATTTTGAGTTCGAGCGCGTCTACCAATTCCGCCACAGGGGCATCCGGACGTCCTACCGAGGGAGGAACATCGCGAAGCCGGCGGAATATAGCTGGCGCGCCCCGCGGGTCAACCCGAGCGTATCGGCCAGTCCCCAGAGTCCGGCCGCTTGTGCCCAGCCCCGTGGGCCGGCCGCCGCTTTCTGCACAGGAGTAGGCCATTTCGGCGCGTCACCGGTACGTCCGGACACTCCCGTGTGATAAAGGCCGCCTCGACAGCCTCGGACCCAGGGGATACGACGCTTGGCACAGGGAGTTGAACGTGACCTTTGACGCTACGGCACACCCATCGCACACGCGCGCCGGTCCGGCGCTGACGGCCGCCCTGGCCATCATGCTCATTGCGGCGGCGACGCTGGCGGGCGCCTGGTTCTTCCAGCTCGTGCTGGAAATTCTTCCCTGTCCGCTCTGCCTTGAGCAGCGCTATGCCTATTACCTGGCGGTACCGCTCGGCGCGCTGGTGGCTTTTGCTGCGGCGAAAGGCGCCCCGCGCCCGATCGTGCTGACGGGCCTCGTTCTGCTCGGCCTCGCCGCGCTCGGCAATGCCGTGCTCGGCGGATATCACGCCGGCGTCGAGTGGCATTTCTTCCAGGGGCCGACCGATTGCAGCGGCCCGATCGGCAATCTCGGCAGCGCCGGTAATCTGTTTTCGCGTCTCGACACCGTGAAGGTGATTCGCTGCGACGAAGTGCAGTGGCGTTTCCTCGGCCTGTCGCTGGCCGGCTACAACGTGCTGATCTCGCTCCTAATGGCTGCGGTCGCGGCCTGGGGTTTCGTCAGGACAAGCCGTCAAGGCTAGATCATGATCCGATTAGATGGATCGGATCATGAACTCATCTCATTGTTTGAGCATGATTCTTCCGGAAAACCGGTTTCCACTTTTCCGAATCATGCTCTAGTCGTCGACATCGTCCTGCGGCCGTCCGAACAGGTGGACGATGCCGGGCATGGCAATGGTGACGAACACGAAGCGCGACAGGTGATGCGCGCCGACGAAGATCGGATCGATATGAAGTGTCAGCGCCAGCGCCAGCATGGCGTCCATGGCGCCGGGTGCGAACGCGACGACCACGTCGGAGAACCGCACATGGGTGGTCAGCGCGATCACCGCGACAAAGATCGCGGAAATAGCGATAGCGATGGCGAACGACCCCAGCGCCGCGTTGACATGGCTCAATAGGGTCTTGAGCCGCATCCGCGCGAACTTCGACCCGATCACTGCGCCGATGCCGACCAGCGCGATCGCTCGCACCGAGGGCGGCAAACCGCCGTCGACCAGGCCGGCGCCGTGCAGTGCGCTCGAGCCGATCATCGCGCCGAACATCCAGCTTGCCGGAAATTTGATCAGCCGCAGCAGCAGCGATACCGCCACCGATGCCGCGATCAGCTCGACCATGCCAAAAGAAGAGGCAACAGCCATCATGGCGGTCGGGGGAGACGAGGGCGCTATCCCTGTCATCGTCAACAGCAGCGGCAGCGCGGCGGTCAGAATGATCACCCGCATGGTCTGCACCACGGCGATCGCGGGCACGTCCGCGCCTTTCTCGGCGGCAAGGATGGTGATTTGTGACAACGCGCCGGGGGCTCCTGCCAGGAACGCCGAGGTCTGGTCCCAGCCGTGGACGCGCTGCAGATAATAGCTGCTGCCGAATGTCGAGCAGAACGTGGCCAGCGCCAGCAGCGCGATGGTCACGGGATAGGCGCTGACATGCTGCAGCAGCTGCCGCGACATCAACGCGCCCAAGGAAATCCCGAGTAACACCAGCATCGCCTGGGTCAGGATCGGCGGCACCGTCAGCGGCCGGCCCGCGATCGCACCGACGCCTACCGCGAACATGGCGCCGGAAATCAACCCGCCCGGAAGCTGCGCCCATAAAAACAGTACGCCGCCGGCGGTACCGAGCGCGAGCGTCTCAAGGGTGTTGAGGGTGTTGGCGCGGCTGGGAATCGCAAAGGCCGCCGATGCAGGAACTTGGCTCACGCCTTTTTATGTCAAATCACCGCCACGGAGACAATTGCGTCGATGCGAAGGCAGCAATGCATGCCCTTCGCCGCGCAGCCGCCGTGTTCGGCTCCGTCCTTTGGTTTGCCTCCGATGAGGCGTGCCAGCCTTTCGCGCATGGCGAAAGGCTGGTGCAAGATCAATTGGTCTTGGGAGCAGCGTCCTTTGCAGCCTTCTTGCAATCGGACATGAATTTCTTGCGTTCCTTGCCGTGTACACCCTTGGTGTCGGCTTCCTTCGAGCATTCGAGCGAGGCGGCGGTCCGGGGCTTTTGGGCCTTCTTTGCGGCAGGCGCGGCAGGTGTGGCAGTCGCCGCCGGCGCGGCGGGGGCCGGCGCGGCCGTTTGCGCAAACGCCGAGTTCATCAGGAGCAGGGATGCGAAGGCGGTCGCGACCGCGCGGGAAGACAGTGTCATCATGGAGAGCACCTCGGGTTGACGATGCCCGCACCGTCGACTCGCGATGCTGAACCGTGGATGAATGAGGCGCGGTTGGCCGTCACTTCGCGGCCACGATATTTTACACGCGGAACGGAGGGCTCCGTTGTCACGCGCCTTCGCTGGGCTAGGATGGGGAACTTTAGTTTGTCAGGCTCAAGGAGACCTCGAATGTCCGTTCAAACAAAATTTTTATTGTGTGCAGTTGCCATGTCGGGTTTTGCCGCGTTGGCCGCGGTGTCGCCCGCCCAGGCGCTGACGACGCAGGAATGCAGCGCGAAATATCAGGCTGCCAAGTCCGCCGGCACGCTCAACGGGCAGAAGTGGAACGATTTCCGTAAAGCTCAATGCGGCGGGGACGCCGCCGCGGCGCCTGCGGCCGCCCCAGCCACGCCTGCTGCTGCCGAGGCCAAGCCCGCTGCCGCGCCGGTGTCGGCCGGCATTGCGGTGTTCCCCTCATCGGTGGATCCGAAATACGCCAAGGAAACCGCGGGCAAGGCCCGCATGCATACCTGCGTCGACCAGTACAACGCCAACAAAGCTGCTAACGGCAATGGCGGCTTGAAGTGGATCCAGAAGGGCGGCGGCTACTACAGCGAATGCACCAAGAAGCTGAAGGGCGCATAAGTCGGATTTGACAGCCCGGGCATAACGTCGTTGTTATGCCCGGGCTTCCACTCTGCTGATCGCGATCGACGCTATCGCTGGGCGTGATCTTCGGGCAAACGACTGGCGTTCGCTCCGAAGCAGGCCGGTACCACCCCACATCACCTGCGGGGCAGGCTTTTTCCGGATCATGTCTTGATATCCTCTGGCATCGCACCGGCGTAAACGAGACTTCGGCGTGATCATTTCCGCGATGCAAGGCTTGCTGGGACTGGCGTCGGGATCGCTGGTCGGATTTTCACTCGGCCTCGTCGGTGGCGGCGGATCGATTCTCGCGGTGCCGCTGATGGTCTATGCGGTCGGTGTACCCGACGCCCATGTGGCGATCGGCACCAGCGCCATCGCGGTCGCCGCCAACGCCGCTTTCAATCTGTCGAACCATGCGCGCGGCGGCACGGTGCGGTGGTCGTGTGCGCTGACTTTCGCGGCGGCGGGAATCGTCGGCGCCTTCATCGGAACGATCTTCGGCAAAATGCTCGATGGCCAGAAATTGCTGGCGCTGTTCGCATTGCTGATGCTGGTGATCGCCGCGCTGATGCTGAAGACGCGATCGCGGGTCGGATTAGCTGATGTCGAGATGAGCTGGGCCAATATGCCCGCCGTCGTCGGTCTTGGCCTTGCGACGGGAACGCTATCCGGCTTTTTCGGCATCGGCGGCGGCTTTCTGATCGTGCCGGCACTGATGCTGGCGACAGGCATGTCGATCATGAACGCGGTCAGTTCGTCGCTGGTTGCCGTCACGGCGTTCGGCCTGACCACGGCAACCAGTTATGCCTGGTCCGGCCTGGTTTCGTGGCCGTTGGCGGGTTTGTTCGTCGCCGGCGGCGTTGCCGGCGGCTTGATCGGCACCCGCTCGGCGCGGCTGTTGGCGGTACAGCGCGGCGCGCTCAACCTCGTATTCGCAGCGGTCATTATCGCGGTCGCGCTCTATATGCTGGCGCGTAACTTATCTCTATCCTGAGCGTATTAGGTTGATCGGCGCTCGGGCCGGCCGGAGAGAACACATGACCAGATTGATCGACATGGCAAACCGGCGCGAGGCGCTGGCTCTGTTCGGGACCGGCGCGATCGCGCTCGGCCTCGGGGCCGTGCCGCAAGTGGTCCGGGCGGCCGGCGACGACGAGGAGACCGTGCTGACCGAGGCGCTGGTGCTGCGCGATCCGGATATTCCGGTGGCCGGCAATGCCGATGGCGACATCACGATCGTCGAATATTTCGACTACCAGTGTCCGTACTGCCGCAAGCTCGAGCCCGAACTGCGACAGGTGGTGCAGGACGACGGCAAGGTTCGTCTGATCTGGAAGGACTGGCCGATCCTCGGCCCGATCTCGGTGGTCGCCACGCGGATGGCGCTGGCAAGCCGATATCAGGACAAATACGTCCAGGCCCATGAAGCGATGATGGCGATCAATTCCAAGCTGACCGAGTCGCGCATCCGCGAAGTGCTGGCCGGCGCGGGGATCGATATCGATCGTCTCAACCGCGACCTCGCGACCAACAGCAAGGCGATCGAAGCCCTGGTCGCCCGCAACAATGACCAGGCCACAGCGTTCGGCTTCAGGGGCACGCCGTCCTTTATCGTCGGAAAATTCCGCGTGCCTGGCGTCTTGACCATGGAGCAATTCGGTCAGGTGATCGCCGATGCGCGCAAGGCGGCTGCCGTCAGGTAGCCGCCTCACAACTCGCTGCTAACGCGCGCGTTCGCAAGCGAAATTATTTCGACGACAGCCTGATCCAATTGTCACGCGCGCTCAGTTTGAGCTTGTCCCAGTCGGCCGCGGCCACGTCCCAGTTCACAATGGTGCGCCCGTTTTGCGCGACGTCGCCGGCGGCCACCGTCGAGGTCGACATGGAGTCGGAAATGTAGACGCCCGCGACCAGCAACAACATACCCAAGATCATTCCTAGAAAAACGCGCATGGTAACCTCCGATGACGCAGATCAACGCCCGCGCACCCTGAGGGTTCCCTGCCGGGAAACCACCAAGGGGTCATCGAGAAACATCGAGCCTGGGATCACGCGGACTTGAAGGCGCGCTGCTGTGCGCCAATGGCGGCACGGTCCCTTAATCGCCGCGCAGCCATTTGAGAATCGCCTGGTTGATCTCGCGCGGGTAAGCATGGCTGAGATCGTCAAGCTCGCGATAGGTGACATTTGCGCCGGCGGCCGACAATACCGCGCGTGCCTGCCGCGCGACTTCGACCGGAAACATCCAGTCGAGCCGGCCGTGTACGATGTAGACCGGAAGGCCGCGTAATCTCGCTGCATCGGCGGTCTGCGCCATCAGCGGATGAAAGGTCGCGGCGACAGGAGCGAGGTGGGTGAAGGGAGAGCCGTACTCCAGCCCGCTGACATAGCTGAATGTCCCGCCGTCGCTCATGCCGGTCAACAGCAGCCGCGTGGGATCGATGTTCCAGCGCGCGCGCACGAGGTCGAGAATGCGGGCGAGGTTTGGCGTATCGGCGTCCTCACCCATCAAGGCCCAGGTTGGGCCGGTTGCCGTGGGGGCGACCAGCACGGCACCGAAGCTGCGTGCGTCGCGCAGCCAGCTCCACAGGAAACCACGGCCGTTGCCGCTGCCGCCGTGCAGCGCCATCACCAGCGGCCAGGCGCGATCGGGCGTGTAATATTCCGGCACATAGAGCGAGAAGCCGCCACGGCTGCCGGGGTCGTTATGGTCATGAATGACGCCGCTGCCTTGATAGGCGGGTGCCGCGAGCCGCGCCGCGAGCGCCGCGTCCTCGCGCAAGGCCGGGTCAAGGAAGAAGTCGCTCACCGGCGGAAATCTGGCAGCCAGCGGATACAACGCTTGCTGCGCGCGCGGGCCGTAGCGCAACGCGCGAAACAGGTTGCCTAGGTCGCCGTGCCCCTGTTGCACCGCGCGCAAGCCGTCGAACCCCGTCACGACAGCCTCGCTCGCTGCCACTAGCGAGGTCCGAATGTCGGCGAAGGACTCGGGCCAGGCTGCGAGCCGCTCACGGAGGTTCCTCAGCGGCTGCTCGGGCGTACCGGCGGCGTCCATGACCTGGGCGAAGTCCTGCGGGTCGAAATGGCGCGCGACAAAGGCCAGTGCCTCGATCGACTGCAGCAGCGGCGGCAGCACGGCCACGATGTCATCCACCACGGCCTCGCTCATCGCAGGCTCCTACCGCCACTCATCCGCGGTCAATGCATCCGCGGCGCCTTCAGCATTTTGGCGCGATCGGTCGAGGCCAGCACCACGTCGAAGGTGACGCCTTCGTGGTAGACGGTCAGCGGCACGTCAACGCCCGCAGGCCCGAGCGCCCACAGTTTCCGGTAGAATTGCGTCTGACTGGTGATGGTCTCGCCGTCGACCGCCAGAATGACGTCGCCGGCCTTGAACTCGGCGCGCGCCGCCGGTCCCTTGGCGGAGATGCCGACCACCACGACCTTGTTTTCGATCTCGGCCGAGTACATCCCGAGCCAGGGCCGCGCCGGTTTGTTGACGCGGCCGAATTTCTTGAGGTCCTCGAGCACCGGCTTGAGCAGGTCGATCGGCACGATCATGTTGACATGCTCGCTCTTGCCGTCGCGCTCGCGCTCAAGCTGCAGCGAGCCGATGCCGATCAACTCGCCACGGTTCGAGATCAGCCCGGCGCCGCCCCAATTGGGATGTGCGGGATAGGTGAAGAGCGCCTCGTTGAGCAAATATTCCCAGTAACCGGCGAACTCCTGCTTGGCGGCGATATGGCTCGCAACCGAACGCGTCCGCCCACCCGCGCCGCCCAGCACCACGCGATCGCCGATCTGGGTGGCCGCCGAATTGCCGAGCGGCAGCGGCGCGAGATCGATATGGCCCAACGCCTGCACCAGGCCGAAGCCGGTTTCGGCATCGAAGCCGAGCACATGGCCCTCCATCACGCGGTCGTCGCCGAGATGCAACCAGACCGTTTCGGCCTCGGTGATCAGATAACCGATGGTCAGCACCAACCCATCCTCGATCAGCACGCCGTTGCCGGCGCGCTCGGTGCCGAGATTGTCGGCGCTAAAGGCATCGCTGGGAATGATCGAATGCAGTCCCACCACCGAGGCCAGCGCGCGGTCGAGGTCGAAGCTGTAGTCGCTCGCGCGGGGCTGGTTGGCCGGCGGTACTTTCCATTCAGTCAAAGAGGGCATGCAGGCTCTCCTGTTTAATCAGGGCAAAACTAACGCAGCCGTCCAGCGCCAGTTCGATAACTATCACCAAAGTCCATCTACGCACGCCCGCCGCAGCGTTCAGGACAAAATTGCCGCCGGCGGCAGTTTCTATCTTGGCATTCGTAATCGGGATTTCAACGGCCCAAATCGGGATCGTTGGTCTACCATCGGGACGCCCGGCAAGCTGCCCCGTTTACCGCCGCTTCGTCAACGCCTCCGAACGCTGACCTTTGTCCCGGTACGGCTATTTGTGCTGAGATCGACTTTTATCTTTTGCATCGGTCCGCTTGGCCTCGAACGGGCAAATCACGCGAGAGAAGGACACGCCGTTCATTTTTTGCCCTAGGTCCTGGACCTGTCGCCTTCAAAGCCACGCGCGTCACCGACAGCACGTTGCTGGCCCGCGGCACGCGCGCAGACCTTGCACCTTTCGTAATCCGGTCAATTGTCCGATCAGCGATCGGCTACCTTTATTCTGCGCTTATAAAACGGAGGTTGTTCCCTCTCGATTTCCTATGTCCCAGATGGGTACATGCGCGCACGCAGCCTGCGAAAGAACAATAAGAACTGGGCGATTGGTCGACGAGCCGCGTCCCAAGTTATGCGTTACGGATTCCCGAGATGTTCGATCAGTTCGCCGGCGCGCCGGTCGCCCGGTGCCGCGTCTTGCTGGGCATGACCCTCGAGTTCGCATTCAATCCGCTTCAATGGCGCTGACCTGAACGTAGAGCAGCCTACGCCTGGCGTTTGCGCTTGGATACATCCGCGCGCCAAGGGGCAGGAGTAGAATGGTTGATGCATCGGTTCCAGGGCGCCTGAAGCACCGCCATCAACTGCCGCATCTGCGACATGGGCTGATTGCCTTCCCGCGCCGGGTGTTGCCGTGGATCGAGCCCTGGTTCTTTATTTACGCGTGTCTGGGCATCGTGCAGGACGGCGTGCTGCCGCTGTTATTGCCGCTCTCTGCCGGCGGCTCGAGCCATGCGGGCGCGATTGTCGGTGTGATGAACCTCGCCGGTTTGACCTCGCCGTTCTGGGGCCATTTCGCCGACCGGCGGCGGCTGCATCGCCAAGTGCTGGTGGCTGGCATGCTGGTCGTGACCGTCGCGCTGTTGCTGATGCCCGCGCATCTCGGCCTGCCGCTCCAGATCGCTATTGCCGGAATTCTTGGTATCGGCTTTGCCGCCGCGAACACGGTGGCGAATATCTTCATTATTAGCGTGCGGCCCCAGGAAGAATGGGATGCCCGCATCGGCGCCTTGCAGTTGCTGATGGGACTCGGCGAGGTCGTTGGCCTTCTGCTCGCCGGGATCATCGGCGGTCGCCACGCGCTCGCTTTCGGGGTTTCGGCGGCACTGGTCGCCTCGGCACTGCCCATTGCATTGATGACGCTGCGCGGCGTTCAGGTGCCGGTTTCGCGCGCCGCGGCGGTGGCGCACTCGCCGGTTGGCGGTCAAAGCTGCGCCGGCTCGCCACAGCGGCATTTTCATTTGCCGACCTGGTCGGGACTCGGAAACCTGCTCTGCGAACTCGAAATGCCCTTCGCAAGGCTGTCCATCGTCTGGTTTGTGTCATACGCTGCGATGAGCGCGGTACTGACGATGTTTCCGCTGGCGCTGGTTCGGGCGTTCTCCGTCTCGGATGGCTTGCCCGCCACGGCTTACGCTTTCGCTTCGGCTGCCAGTCTCGTCATTTTTCCCTGGGCGGTGAGTATCGCAGAGCGGCATAGCGAATGGTTTGTGCTGCGCGTCGGATTTGTGGTGCGCACGATCGCCATCGCGATACTTGGCGTGGCCTTCCTGGCGCATGTCAGCGGCGTGCCGCTGGCCCTCACCGGGTTTGCCGTTCTTGTGATGGCGTGGCCTTTGCTGGGCGTAAGCAGCACAGCGTTGGTCGCGCAGAACGCACCCGCGGAGAAAGGGGAGGCGCTCGGTGTGTTCAATGCCTCGTCATCGGTGGCGGCCGCATTGGGTGCGTTCCTGGGCGGCTGGGGGATGGACATGACCGACTTCGGCACGATCTGTGTGGTAAGCGCCGTGTTCGTGGCGATCGCCTCGCTGTTCGCATACGATCAGGACAAGGCCCGTCGCTCCGTGTGAGGCTAACGTGAACTGTTTTTGTCGCGCGGTCTGCAGCCAACACCACACCGCGGAAATTTCCAGGATGAAATTTCCAGGATGATGCGTCGAATCGCGAAAGTCGCGAGGAATGCCAGTACAAAAACGGTTGCCCGTTTTTCTACGGATCGAGTTCGGTGTCCCAGTACAAATAATCGAGCCAGCTGTCGTGCAAATAATTTGGCGGAAACAGCCGGCCGTTGCGATGCAACTGATGCACCGTCGGTGCGAACGGGGCCTGCTTCGGAAACATCTGCGCTTGCGCGGTGGTCATGTTTCCCTTGCGCAGGTTGCACGGCGAACATGCCGCGACAACGTTCTCCCAGGTGGTCTGGCCACCTTTGCTGCGCGGGATGATATGATCGAAGGTGAGGTCGTCACCGGCCGAGCAATACTGGCAGACGAAGCGGTCACGCAGGAAAACATTGAACCGGGTGAAGGCGGGATGGGTGGTCGGCTTGACGAAGGATTTCAGCGACACCACGCTGGGCAGCTGAATTTCGAAGGAGGGGCTGCGCACCGCGCGGTCGTAATGTTCGACGATATTGACGCGATCGAGGAACACCGCCTTGATCGCGTCCTGCCACGACCAGAGAGACAGCGGATAGTAACTTAGCGGCCGGAAGTCCGCGTTCAAAACCAGCACCGGCCAACCGCCTTGCGAGACATGTGCGTTCAAGTAACGCTCCTGGCCCCCGATTTGGCTGCGAAGCAGCTTGATAAGACATACTACAGGCAGCGTGACGGCATTGTGAAGAGCGTTCGGGGCTTTATCCGCCGCCCCCCGGTAGGTATCCCGATTGCGTGACCGGCGTGAACCCCGCTAAACCGGGCCGGTCGGCATCTTATTTCCGCCGCGTACGGATCCAGCGAAATGGTCACCACGTCCCGCTATCTCGAGGCGCCGCGCCGGTTGCGGGCATTTGTTCGGGCGCATGAAACCAGCCTGGTCGTTCTTGCGGCGCTAATTGGAACCATCGGCGGATTGGTGGTGGCCGCGATGAGCGCCGCGGTTGAAGGCCTTCACGTCTTGTTGTTCGACCTCGACATCGGACAACGGCTTTCGAGCCAGTTCCAGATCGACCCGTTGCGCGCGCTGCTGGTGCCGAGCCTCGGCGGCCTGCTGCTCGGCGTTGCCTTCCTGTGGCTGGCGCGATGGCGGCCGGCGCGTGAAATCGATCCGATCGAGGCCAACGCGCTGCATGGTGGACGAATGTCGTTCCGCGGCAGCGTGATTGTGGCGTTGCAGACGGTGTGGTCCAGCGGCGTCGGCGCTTCGGTCGGGCTCGAGGCAGGTTACACCCAACTCGCCAGCGGCATCGGCGCCTCGCTCGGTCGCGGCTTCCATCTGCGCCGCGCCGATCAGCGCATCATGGTCGGCTGCGGCGCTGCCGCCGCGATCGCGGGCGCCTTCGGTGCACCGCTGGCCGGCGCCTTCTATGCATTCGAGTTGGTGATCGGAGGCTATACGCCGGCCAGTCTGACGCCGGTCGGCGTCGCTGCGGTTGCGGGTTATTTTGTCGCGCATGCCTTCACCGTGCTGCAGGTGGGTGTCGGCGTCGGCCCGGTCGGCGATGTGCTGGGGCGCGATCTCGCCATCGCCGCGCTGCTCGGGGTTCTGTCGGCACTGTTCGGCATTGCCATCATGCGCGGCGTCGCGCTCTGCGAGGCGTTGCTGGCAAAGACCGGAATCTGGCCGCCATTGCGCGTGGCCCTGGGCGGTCTCGCCGTCGGCCTGCTTGCATTGGTGACACCGCAGGTGATGTCGTCGGGGCACGGCGCGCTGCACTTTGCCGGGTTTGTCTCCATACCGATGGCGGTCGTCGCCACGATCTTCCTGCTGAAAGCGATCGCGTCCATCATCTCGCTGGGCAGCGGCTTTCGCGGCGGATTGTTCTTCGCCGCGCTTTTTCTGGGGGCGCTGGGCGGCCACCTGTTCGCCGCGGGCTTTGATGCGATCTGGCCCGATCTCAAGCTGGATCCGAACGTCTATGCGATCATCGGCATGAGTGCGCTGTCGGCCTCCGTGATCGGCGGGCCGCTGACGATGTCGTTCATCGCGCTGGAATTGACCGGCAACCTCTGGCTCACGACAGCCGTGCTGGTGGCCGTCATCATCTCGACCCAAATGACGCGCGAGTTGTTCGGCTATTCGTTCGCGACCTGGCGACTGCACCTGCGCGGCGAAACCATCCGCAGCGCGGCGGATGTGGGCTGGATCCGCGATCTCACGGTGCGGCGCCTGATGCGCCCTGACCTGACCACCGTGAGTGCCGACATCACCATTGAAGAATTCCGCCGCAAGTTTCCGCTGGGATCGAAGACCCAGGTGGTCGCGGTCGATGCTGTGGGCCGCTACGTTGGGCTGGCGCTGGTGGCCGAGGCGCATGCGGCCGATATCGAGGCGGCGAGCAGTCTTAACGATATCCTTCATTATCGGGATGTCGTGCTGCACCCCGTCATGAACATCCAGGAAGCCATCGCCGTGTTCGATGCCGCGGAAGCGGAATCGCTGGCCGTGGTCGAATCCAACGGCGAGCAGCGGCCGATCGGCGTTCTGAGCGAGGCCCACGCGGTGCGGCGCTACGCCGAAGAATCCGAGCAACGCCGGCGCGAGGCGATCGGCGATATTTGACCCGAAGCGGCGGAGGATAATACGCTGCGTCCGTTTCGGGGAAGCCGCATGCGCAGATGGTTGAGGGCTTTGGCAGTCATCGCCGGCCTGGCGCCGGCAATCGCCGCCGCGCAGGAATATCCAACGCGGCCGATCACCATGATTGTGCCGTTCCCGGCGGGGGGTGCGACCGATACCCTGGCGCGCTATCTGGCTGAGCGGATGCGGCCGATCCTGGGGCAACCCATCATCATCGAGAATGTGGCGGGGGCCGCTGGCAGCCTCGGTGTCGGCCGCGCCGTTCGCGCGCCGGCCGACGGCTACACGCTGAGTATCGGCACCTCGACCACGCACATGTTGACCGGCGGCCTCTACACCCTTCCGTTCGACCTGTTGAAAGGCCTGGACCCGATCATCCTGATCGGCAGCGAGCCGCTCCTGATCGTCGGCAAAAATGGCCTGCCGGCGGACGATCTGGCCGGACTGATCGCCTATCTCAAGGCGAATCCGGACAAGGCCTCGGTGGGCATCGCCGGCGTCGGCGCCACGGGTCACCTCACGGGAATCGCGTTCCAGAAGGCGACCGGGACCAAGTTTCAATTCGTGCCCTATCGCGGCAACGCGCCGGCGATGCAGGATCTCTTGGCTGGACAGATCGATTTCATGGTCGAGCCATCCTCGAACTTCAAGGCATTGCTCGGTACCAAAAGCGTCAAGCCCTTTGCGATCACCGGAGCCACGCGATTAGCTTCGTCATCGGATATTCCGACAGCGGACGCGGCCGGCCTGCCTGGGTTCTTTGCTTCGCTGTGGTACGGGCTTTGGGTCCCCAAAGGCACGCCGAAGGACATCGTTGCAAAGCTGAATGTCACCATGGTCCAGGTCTTGGCCAATCCGTCGACGCGAAAGCGCCTCGATGATCTCGGCATTCAGGTCTCGCCGCACGATCAGCAATCTCCCGAGGCGCTGCGCACATTCCAAAAAGTCGAAGCGGACCGATGGTGGCCGATCATCAAGGCGTCCGGCCTCAAGGGAGAATGACGGCGCTAGAGCATGATTCGGAAAAGTGGAAACCGGTTTTCCGAAAAAATCATGCTCAAACAAAGAGATTAGATCATGATCCGATTCCATCTAATCGGATCATGATCTATAGAGCGTTTTCCAGCGAAGTGGATACCGGTTCGCGCAAAGAAAACGCGTCAAACCAAGAATTTAGAGCCCCGTTCCGATTCCATCGGAACGGAAAAGGCTCTAGTCACGGTACCGAACGATTGCGTCGCCCAGCGCTTCCCTCAAGGGATCGAGCCAGGAATCGTAATGCCGCCACTGGGAAAGTCCATCGCGGAAGAGTGGCTGGCGCACCTGTTCTGAGCTCGGGGTGTTTATCACGCGCCGGCTGCGGTGGAACGCCAGACAAGCGGCGTCGAATTCGAGTCCGCAATGCGCAAGAACTTGGCGTACGCTGGTCTCGAGGTCTTCGACCAGGTCCTCGTAGCTGACCCGGAGCACCCGTCCCGGCAGGACCCGATCCCAGTGACGCATCAGCTGCAAATACGTCCGGTAATACCTAGCGATCTCCTCAGTTCCGTAGCAGAACTCCTGTCCTCTCGCGTAAAACTGCTTCAGGTTGCTGACGCAGCAAGCCATCGGCTCGCGCCGGATGTCGATGATCCTCGCATTTGGGAGCATCAGGTGGATCAGCCCTATGTGCCAAAAGTTATTCGGCATCTTGTCGATGAAACGCGGTCGTTCGCGCCGATAGATACGCGTCTCTTCCAGATAGTGGCGCCCGAGCCGTTCGAATATCAGCGGGTCTAGGCCCGGCAGCAGATCCGGGTAGCGCGCATCGCGGCAATCCGGTTCCTGTCCCTGCAGTTCCGCGACGATTCGAGGAATGTCGTGCAATTCGTGCGTGCCATCGACGTCCGGATGTGACGCCAGGATCTGTTCAAGCAGCGTGGAGCCGGAGCGCGGCAAACCGACAATGAAGATCGGGTCGCGAGCCGTCGCGCCAGCGTGGGTGCGGGAGACGAAGAATTCCTCGCTGCAAACCTCAATCAGGCGTTGGGAAAGATCCTCTTTCGCGTCGGGACGGTAGCCGCTCTTCGCCCGAACTAGCGAATTCCCGCGTTCGTAGAATGTCCAGGATCCACTATAGTCGGCCCGATCCTCCAATGCCTTACCTATCGCGAAGCACAGGTGTGCGCGGTCCGGCAGTCCGGGACCAGGCAGAGCCTCGAGGCCCCGCATGCGCTCGACCTCGTGGTCGCTGAAGCGATAGGTCTTCAGGTTGGCGAGGCTCCAGAACGCGTCGCCGATATCACCCTGGCTGCTCGTTGCATCCCGGTAGGCGCGCACGGCCTCCTCGGTCCTGCCGAGCGCTTTCAGCGAATGGCCCAGCACGATACGCAAGTGATTGCGCTGCGGAGTCTCTGAGAGCAGTTCGCGGAAGATCAGAACCGCATCAACGTGGCGTCCGAGGCCCGCGAGTATCGTGGCGCGGAGAAATCGGGCCTCGGGATCGGAAGGTCCGGTCCGCAGCCGCGTGTCGACCTGATCGAGAGCTTCCGCATATTTCTGGCGCTCAATCAAAACGCGGACGAAATCCAGCCGCGCGTCGGCGTAACCCGGCGCGCTGTCCACCGCTTCGCGCAACAGCTCCTCGGCCCGCTCTGCTGCGCCGCGTCGCTGCGCGATCCGTCCGAGTAGGCGCAGCGCTTCAACATGCCTTCCTTCTGTGGCGATGTAGCTCGTCAAAAGGCTTTCTGCCGCCGCATGCTCGCCGTCGCAGAACCGACTGCCCGCCTCGACAATCGCAGGCGGCAGCTCCTGCAGCTTCGAAAGGTGCTGCGATGCAACGCCCGCTCTCTCCGGGTGGCCAGCCGCGCTCAGCAGTTGTTTCAGCATCTCCCAACTCGACGCCAGCGCCGGATTGAGTTTGACCGCACGTTCGAATGACTTAATCGCACGCGCTGCATCGCCCAACGCGAAATGGCAATGACCGCGCTCCTGGAACAGAAGGCTGTAGTCCGGGTGCGCCCGCTCAAGCGTATCTAGAGTCTCCAGTGCATTCTTAGATTGATTGAGCAAACGCTGGTTAAGCGCCGCCAAGTAAAGCGCGCCCCGCTGCGACGGCGCGCGCCGCAACAGTACGCGTGCCGCCGCCAGTGCCTCGGTGTGCTGGTGAGTCCAAGTCAGTTCATGGATACGGCGCAACTCGTTCACGAAGAATGCCGTCATTTGTGATTCGTGGGGAGTTTCGGTCATCGGTCGCTTCACTGTTCTTTCATGCGCGCGCAACAATTGGCTACTAAACGTAATACATACGGTAACAACGTAATATCTACGTTACGAACGTATTACCTACGTTGCCAACGTAATCCCTCCCTCAGGCCGATTTCGAGACGATATCGGCCGACCTCACTCCGACATGCTGGCTCGATCAATCGCGCATGCGCGACGATTGCGAGGGCGTGCATTCGCTCATCGAAAGAAAAAACGTCTAATGGCTCATCGAAAAAAGAATACCGACCGTCGCCAGGTTCTGCAGATGTTAGGCGCGGGCGCTCTGGCGGGCACGTTTGGCCCGACCATCGAGAAGGCGCTTGCAATCCCCGCTAAGCGCCGCACGGGCACAATCAACGACGTCGAGCATATCGTGATCCTGATGCAGGAGAACCGTCCGTTCGACCATCACTTCGGCACGCTGCGCGGTGTCCGCGGCTTCTCAGATCCGCGCGCTGTCAAAATCAATTTCCCGCTTCAATCCGGCGAAACCGTCAAAGCGTCGGTGTACTTGCAGCCAGCCGGCGCGACCAACGTCGCTAACGGTTTCGGCGTTCCGGCCAACTCCGGCAACCTGGGCGGCCCGGCGAACGGCGTTCCCGTGATCCCGCCGTTCCGCATGGATCCGAAAAAACTCGGGATCAGCAACCTCGGCCTCACCTATCTCCCTGGAACCGACCACAGCTGGAGCGGCACTCACGCCGCCTGGAACTTGGGGCAGTACGACCAATGGCCGATCCAGAAGGGCCCGATTGCGATGTCGTACTTCAACCGCGAGGACATTCCCTATCACTTCGCGCTTGCCGACGCCTTTACGGTGCTGGACGGTTACTACCACTCGATCATGAGCTCGACGAACCCGAATTGGTGCTACATGTGGACCGGTTGCATCGGAAACGTCGATTTTCTGGGCGCGGGCGGAACAGATGGCTTCGGCTCTGGCCCGGCGACCAACAACGGCATCAGCCCGCTGGGCCACCCCTGGGTGTGGGAGACGTTGCCCGAGGTACTGGACAAGGCGGGGGTGACCTGGAAGGTCTATCAGGATCTCGCAGGCGCTACCTTCGCCCCGGATTTCGGGGACGGAGCGCCCGCCGACGATTTCTCCGGAAATTTCACCGATAATTCGCTGCTGTACTTTGCCCAGTATGCGGCGTCTAACCCGGGCAGCTCGCTCTTCGACAACGGCTGCACGGGCACGCAGCTCTCGTTGAACAAGCCAGCGGCTGGCGCCTCGGACGCTGCCTGGAAGGACTGGGCCCTCGGACTGTTCGCCCCATTCAAGCACGACGTGCAGCACGATACGTTGCCCCAGGTGTCGTGGCTGTGCGCACCGGCCGGCTACTCTGAGCACTCCGACTGGCCGGTCGATTATGGTGCCTGGTACATCTCGCAAGTGCTCGATATCCTGGTGTCGAACCCCGAAGTGTTCAGCAAGACCGCGTTCATCATCAACTACGATGAAGCCGATGGCAGCTTCGACCACGTCGTTCCGCCATCACCGCCGGCCGCCTTCCCGGCCACGCCCGATATCGGCGCCTCGACGGTTGACTATCACAACGAGATCGTCACGACGGCCGATCCGCACGGCCCGATCGGACTGGGGAACCGCGTGCCAGCCCTCGTGATCTCGCCCTGGAGCAAGGGCGGTTACGTGAACTCGCAGGTCTTCGACCACACATCGACGGTCCAGTTTATCGAGAAGCGCTTTGGCGTTCATTTGCGCAACATCTCGCCCTGGCGCCGCGCCGTCTGTGGCGACCTGACGTCAGCGTTCAATTTCGAGGACCCGAATGGGGATCAGGGCAATGGTGATCGGCTGAAACTGCCGTCCACCGCTCACTTCCTGCCATCGACGGGGGAGCTCTCCGGCACCTCCCGCCCACCGACTATCGTGCCCACGAAGGACGGCGTGATCATCGGCATTCCAGAGCAGGAAGAGGGCGTCCGGCCGGCGCGTGCCTTGCCTTACGAGCTCAATGTCTTCAGCAAGGTAAACGCTTCCGGCAGCGCGCTTGACTTGGATTTCATCAACACCGGCAAGGCTGGTGCGGTGTTCCAGGTCCGCTCGGGCAGCACTACCGATCCGATCCGCAACTACACCGTCGAAGCCGGAAAGGCGCTGTCGGGGAACTGGACCGTCTCGGGTTCGTATGACCTCTCCGTATATGGACCGAACGGGTTCGTACGCTTCTTCAAGGGCAGTGCTGGCCCCCACGCAGCGGCGCTCGACGTGCGTTCTGAATACGTAAAGGAGGGCCACGGCGCCATCTTCCTGTTCATAGTAAATCTCGGCTCGCAGAAAGCCACTGTGACCGTGCTTGACGCCTACACCGGCAAGAAGGACACCCGCGTGCTTGGCCCGCGTGGGGGGGCCGAGAGCAAGCTGTCATTCGACCAGTTCCAAGGCTGGTACGATCTGGTCATCACGGTCGCGGAGGATCCGAGCTTCGAGAACCGACTGGCCGGGCACATCGAGACCGGACGCGACAGCATTTCGGATCCGGCGATGGGTGGCCTGCTGACCCTCAAGGCCGCAGGATAGAGCCCTCGCGCAAGCTCCTGACTTGCCTGGAAGGGGCGTACCTGCGGGTACGTCCCTTCCTCTTAGAGCGTGGTGACTTTTCTTCGAATCGTCATCGCGCTCTATCTTGTTATTTGAGCGCGATCTCCGCGCAAACGCTTCGCGTTTGTCGCGAGGAAAAACCGGTATCCACTTTTTCGGATCATGTTCTAGTGTGAGACCTAAGACGCGCAATCACGCATCGATGAATCTCGCGATTCTCCGACGTGCAAGCGCACATCGGAGCTCGCACTTCGTGCGTTCCGGAATGACGCATGCGTTTCATTTGATCTCAAGCCGTGGCCCGACCTTACGCGGCAACAAGCCTTCCTCGATGGCCTTGATCTGCAGCGCCAGATATTTCGAGTTGATGCGGCATTGCGCCAGGCTGCCGGCGATGAACCAGAGGCCGGGCTGGCCGGTGCGGGTGTACATGTTGCGCAATTCCTGACAGTCACCAAATCCCCAGATCGGCCCGACCCGCGCCGTCACTTCATCGCCGAACAGCTGGCGGACCAGATGCTCTTGCGGTTTGTAGCCTGTCGCCAGCACGATCAGGTGGGCCGGCATCGTTGTGCCGTCCTTCATGCACGCGCCGCCGGCGATGAACGAATCGATATCGGCGAACTGCACGAGCTTGATCGCGCCGGCCGCGACCAGATCGGAGCAGCCGACGTTGAAGTAATAGCCGCCACCGCGGGTGAGATATTTGAACTGCCAGCCGGTGCCGCCGTCGCCGAAATCGAGCCTGAAGCCGACGCGCGCTAGTGCATCGAGCAATTCCTTGTCGAGCTTTTTCGACTGTTCGGTCAGCATGACGTGGTTTCGTTTCGCCAGCGTCAGCGGCATCGAGGTCGCGATCAGGTCGTTGTCTTCCAGCGTGCCCTCGTTGTACGTCGCATAGGCCAGTTGCGCCGACGGTTCGATATTGGTGATCAAGGTCGAACTGCGCTGAACCAGCGTCACCTCAGCGCCGCTCGAATGCAGGTCTTGCGCGATGTCGTGGCCGCTGTTGCTGGAGCCGATCACGATGGCTTTCTTGCCTTTCCAAGCCTCGCCGTCATCGTATCCGCTGGAATGCAGCACCGTGCCGGTGAAGCTTTTCAAGCCGGCGATGTCGGGCAGGTTCGGAATGCCGCTGACGCCGGTCGCCATCACGATATGCCGCGGACGCAGCGTGCGAGCGGCGCCGTCGGTTCGGCGCAACACCACCGACCAACGGCCTTCGGCCGCGTCATAGGCGCCGCTTTCGAGCGCGGTGCCGGTCCAGAAGTTCAGCTCCATGCTCTCGACATAGGCCTCGAACCAATTGGCCAGCTTGTCTTTCGGGATATAGACCGGCCAGTTCGGCGGGAACGGCATGTAGGGCAGGTGGTTGACCTGCACTTGATTGTGCAATGTCAGGGCATGGTAGCGCTTGCGCCAGTTGTCGCCGACCCGGGCCTCGCGGTCGACGATCAGCGCATCGATGTGCAATTGCTTCAACCGTGCCGCGATCGACAGCCCGGCCTGGCCGCCGCCGACCACCAGCACATCGGGATCGCGGTCGTCATAGCGAACCGCGGCGTGGCGTTGATCGAGCCAATTGGGACCTCTGAAATCACGCGAGTAGGACTGGCCACGCGGCCGTGAAATTCCCTGCTGCTCCTCGAATCCCTTCAATTCATCGAGCGCCGTCAGCAGCGTCCAGGCCTTCAACCGGTCGCCGTCGCCGGCATCCGGGATCAGCCGCAAAATTCCGCTGCCGCGGCCGAACGCGGTTTCGAACTTGAAAATCGCTTCGATGGTGGAGGTGCCGGCGCGGGTGACGCGACGCGGCGGCGCGCGGTCCGGATCGATCCGGAAGCCGGTCGGTGCTGCCGCTCTGGCGAGCGCTTTCAATTCTGCCAAAATGCCAGTGGCGCCGTTGATCGTCTGCAGGTTCCAGCTCAGCGCCAGCACGTCGCGCCAAAAACTGTCGGGATGAAACAGGGCGCTCAATGTGCCATCGTCGGGCGCGGCGAGGGCGCGTTCGAAATGCACCAGCCAGCGTTCCGCGGCGACCGAGATGTCGTCTGTCTTGTCCAGCATTAGCGACCTCGCAACAGCCTGTCTTCGCGGGCCTTCGCGGCGTTTCCCTGTCAAGGACGCTATACGCTTTGGGCAGGTGCAGAAAGCGCCTCAGAGCGTTTTCCAGCGAAGTGGATACCGGTTCGCGTAAAGAAAACGCGTCAAACCAAGAATCTGGAGCCCGTTCCGATTCAATCGGAACGGAATCTAGTCCAGCACGGACAGCATATGCCCTTGATCCGGCGGAATGCGGCCAGCCAGCGTATCGAGGTAGACCTGCTGCACGGCTTGCGGACCGCGGCCTTCGATCACGGTGAGGCAGCGTTCCAGCATCGGGGCAAAGCCCGACCACGCCGCGCCAAACCTTTTGTCGATGCCGCCGGGTCCCCACTCCTTGGCACGCTTGCGAATCTGGTCGGGCGCGAAGAACCATTCTGGCTTGGCGCCCGGCAGATCCGGTTCGCTCGCGGATGTGGCGCGATGGGTCAGCCCGATGCGTCCGGAATATTTCATCTGCTCGCCGAAATGCCGGTGCAGTGTCGCGCGCAAGGCGCTGTTGCCGGCCATATCCACCAACGCCACCGGTGAGTCCGATGGCAGCGAGGTCACGCGGTCGTAGCTGACGACGTCGTGGTAACAGCCGAGCGAGCGGACGAAATCGGCATTCGCCGTCGAGGTCAGCCCGATCACCTCGATATCGCCCCGCGCATGCAGGAGGTGCGCGAGGCCGAACGCGGTCTTGCTGGAAGCGCTGGACAGCATGATCCGGCGCGCGCCGTAAAATTCGTGCTCCGCGAGATAATCGTCGACCAGGAACGACAGCATGAACAGCGGCCGCAGCAGCGCCTGGTGGTCGCCCTGCCGTCCGGCGAAAGCGGGATCGCTACCGACGCGCGCATAGGCGTTATAGACCGGCGCGACGCCCTGGCGATGCGCGGCGGCGTCGCGCAGGCCGCGCTTGCTGACGTCAGCGGCCTCGATCACCAGATGCGTCGCCATCGGGAAATAGCCGAACAGCCGTTCGCCTACAGCGACATTCGGATGACGCGAGGCGATCACCTCGCCAAATCCCCACACCGGAATATTGCCGAAACCTTCTGGTGCAGGAAAAAGCTGCCAGTACTTCAGTTCATCGCCGAGCACGGCATAGGTGATGTTATTGGCGGTGAAGGCGAAGCGATCGACCTTGATCAGCAGCGCGTCTTCGGGCAACCGGGCGTCATCGATCTCCACGTCGATGAATTTGCATTGCTGCAGATCGTGGCGCGCGACGACGAAGTCCGTGGATTTCATCTGTTCGATCCCGGCTTTGCTCCGTCATGATCTTTGCTTTGTTTGACGACCGTTTTGCAACAGCAACAATGTTTAAAACGCTGTTCGCTTTTTCTAACTTCCGGAACTGGCTCGGTCGGCGTGGACGCCTCTTGGTGTCACGCGCGATCCGGCAGCGGGATGGCGGAGGAGAAGAAATTGTCGGGATCGTAGCGGCGTTTTGCCTCAATCAGCCGCTTGGCGTTGCCGCCATAGCTGCGGGCGACACGGTCCGCGTCGCGGCTAGTGAGGAACTGGGGATAGCCACCGGGCAACGCGGTCGCGAAGGCTTCGCGCGCAGCGCGAGCCCAGAGTCGGCGCGCGGGTTCATCGCTGGCATCGGGGAAGGTCGCGAGCACCTCGATAACGACATGATCGCGGCGAAGTCCGAACGCGGTCGCGCTCTCGGGGATGCGGGACGCGGCGCCTTTGAATTCATGGGTGAAGATCGCGTATCCCGGATAGGCCGGCGGCTGCATCGCATCGATCAACGTATCGATGCCCTGGTCGTCGAGTGTCGGAAGCCAGCACGTCTCCATGACGGCGTGCAGTCCGTTGACGAGGTAGGGGTCGAACGTCGCCAGCAGAGCGCCGTATGATTTTCGTTCGATGGTGCCCGCCAGCAGGTTGCCGAGTTTCGTGAATGGCGCCAACTGCGCTTCGCCTTCGCTTGGCCGGCCGCACCACGTTGGAATGATCATCACCACCACCGTTCCGCTCGGATCCGCAACGAGGCCAAGCTGCACCGTCAGTTCATCCGGCGCGGAGGCGGCAATTTCGACGCACCGCGTCAGCACAGCCTTGGCTTCGGAAAAGGCGTAAACCAGCAGACCTGAATGGACGCTCTCCAGATGATGGACACGGTGACGCGCCGCGGTCACGACTCCGAAATTTCCGCCACCGCCGCGCAGCGCCCAGAACAAGTCCGGGTTGGTCTCGGAATCGGCGGAAACGATCCTTCCGTCCGCGAGCACGACTTGCGCGTCGACGATGTTGTCGAGTGCAAGGCCGAAGCGTCCGATCAGGGGGCCGTAGCCGCCGCCAAGTGCAAGCCCCGTCATACCGACGGCAGAGACCGAGCCTGCGACGGCCGCAAGCTGAAGCGGATCGGTGACCTTGGTAACATCCGCGGCGCAGGCGCCTCCGGGTATCGTCGCCGTCCGACGATCGGAATTAAGCACGACGTTTCGCATCCCGCTGAGATCGATCACGATGCCGTTGCAGAGCGAGCGGCCGGCCCAATCGTGACCGCCGCCACGAACCGAAACCGCGATGCCCGCATCGCGCGCCGCCCGAACGGTCGCCTGAACATCTTCGGCCGTCCGGCAATAGACGGCGCAGCGCGGACGCGCATCAAGGGGTTTTGCCCAGATGGCGGTTGCGACGGTATAGCCATCGTCGCCGGGCATTGAAACTTGCCCGGGCAATTGCTGGCTCAGGCGGTGTAATGCCGTTTCGATCGGGTCGGTCATGGTTTTGCTCTCCGGTCCGGCGCCGCGAGCGGGAACCCTCAGCGCGTGGTTTCCAATCGATTTACGGAAGAGCGAACGCCCGTTCGTGAATATTCCTGCTGTTTTGGGTAGCGCTCAGGCGAGCTCCGAGGGCGCGACGCCGTGAACACGGCGGACCCATCGCGACAAATGACTCTGGTCTGAAAAACCGGTATCTGCCGCGATCTCGGCCAGGCTCGCGCGTCTCTGTCGAATTTGCTCGATCGCGGCCTGCAGCCGCAGGTGAACGATGTAGCGGTGGGGCGTCGTGCCGACCGATCGGGTGAACACGCGTGAGAAATGGAATGAGCTTCGGCCCGCGAGTTTTGCCAGTTCGGCGACTTCGATGGGTTCCGCCAGATGCGCGAGGATGTAGTCCTTGATGCGTTGCAGCGCGTGTCTGCCCAACATGCCCCGCGTCCGATGAACAGGTATCGATGTGTGACCGGAGATCAGACGGTTGATAAAGCTGCTGGCGGCCTCGTTCCAGAATAGCGGTCCGTTGGGATACCCGTCCGCACTTTCCGCTTCGAGGGCACGCGCGGTACGGAAAAGCTGCTGATCATTGCCCGACAGTCGTTCCTGCAATTGCGCCTCAAGCGCGGCATCCTCGTGCAGCTGCCAGCGTCAGCTGGCCCGGCTTGATCGCGATGAGCAGGCTATCGATACTGCTGTCGGTCTCGGCAGAGCAGTCGGTTCCCGCCGGACAGATCGCCAGCGATCCGGTCTCGGTCTGGTGCTGCAGGGTCCGGCTCGCCATGCGGCAATCAAGCCGCAGGCGGGGGGACAATTGAAAAAAGATCAGATGTTGTCGCGTCGTTGCGCTGAAATGCGCGCCACGCTCGAATCTCATACGGAGCACCGATACACCGCTTTCGCCTGGCGGGTTTCCGGTCGTGAGCGTCAGCGGCGGACTGCCGTCGTTGTGTGCACAGCGAAATTCACCGAACTTCATCAGGCGCGTATCGCTCCAAATAGAAATAGGTGGATCACGAACAATCCAAGCTGGTTGGCGAAAACGGCCTTCGTAAGGTCGGATGAGACTCTATGACGCAGTCGTGAACTGTCGAGCACGCAGTTTCTAGACTTCCGTCGCCTGGCCGATCACACCCTCACGCTTTTTCAGGACGCGGTAGTAACTCCACCACAAATGTGCCGCGGCGCCGCGCATCGGCCGCCAGGGTTCGGCGAGCGGCGCCATCTCCTTGAACGTCGGCCGCGCCTTCAGTCCGAGGCCGATCTTGACCGCTTCCTGCACGGCGATGTCGCCGGCGGGCCAGGCGTCGCCATGCCCGAGACAAAACAGCAGGTAGATCTCAGCGGTCCACGGACCGATCCCATGCAGCGCCGTCAGCGTGTTGTGTGCGGCGTCGGCTTCCTCATTCGCCAGCACGTCGAGATTCAATCGCTCCGCGGCGAGTTCGCGCGCGATGCTCTTCAAGGTCTTGATCTTAGCTGCCGACAATCCGAGCCGGCCCAGGCGATCGGCGCGGGCGCGCAGCAGCGCGTTGTGATCGAACGGATCGAACGCGGCGCTTAGCCGGGCCCAGATGGCGGCTGCGCTGGCGGTGGAGAGTTGCTGGCCGGTGACGATCGCGGCAAGACCTGCAAAGCCTGGCTCGCGCCGCCGCAAGGCCGGCATGCCCGTGAGTTGGAGGACAGGCTTGAGTCGCGGGTCGCGTGCGACCAAAGTCTCGATGGCGTCATCGAGGTCGGCCTGGGTTTCTAAGTGGATAGTCATTTTTCACAATTCTTGGTTATGGCCGGGAAATGCGGACGGCTTTCATCGCCTGCCAGGACGGACGATAACGTCCGGCCATCATGAGACCTAGGTTGTCGAGATTTATACAATAATGCCGCCACCCGTTTTCCGATTTGCACCGAGCCCGAACGGCTATCTGCACCTCGGCCATGCTTTTTCGGCGCTGTTGAATTTCGACCTGGCGCGGCAGGCCGGCGGGAAATTTCTGCTGCGGCTCGAAGATATCGATACGGTTCGCTGCAAACCCGAATTCGAGACCGCGATCTATCAGGACCTCGCCTGGCTCGGCATCGCCTGGGAAGAACCGGTGCGGCGCCAGTCCAATCATTTCGCCGACTATCGCGCAGCGGTCGAGACCTTATCGGCACAGGGGCTGGTCTATCCGGGCTTTGAAAGCCGCACCGAGATTGCAGGCCTGGTGGCGCAGCGCGAGACCGATGGCCCGTGGCCGCGCGACCCCGATGGTGCGCCGCTCTATCCCGGCACGGCGAAGCGGCTGTCGCCTGATGCGCGCGCGCGGCTGCTCGAATCAGGCGCGGCTTACGCGCTGCGGCTCGATGTGGCAGCCGCGTGTGCGCGGGCCGGCGAGCTTGGCTGGATCGAGCGCGGCGAGGGACCGGCAGGGGAGACCGGTGCCGTGACGGCGCGGCCGCAGGCCTGGGGCGACGTTATTCTGGCGCGCAAGGAAACGCCGACCAGCTATCACCTCTCGGTGGTGCTCGACGATGCGCTGCAGGGCGTGACGGAGGTGGTGCGCGGCCAGGACCTGTTCTGGTCGACGAGCGTGCATCGGCTGTTGCAGGGGCTGCTCGGTCTGCCTGTGCCGGTCTACCGGCACCACCGGCTGGTGCTGGACGCTGCCGGACAAAAGCTGTCGAAGTCGAGCGCAGCCACCGGCCTGCGCGAGCTTCGCGCTGGCGGCGCCACACCGGCCGACATTCGCCGCCTGGTCGGGCTGCCCCAATGACGGCGAATCGGCTGGTAGCACGCGCGCCGCGTGACTTCCGGCGGCTGGCCATGGCATGCTCAGGCCGGGCCGGGGTCAGGGGAAACATGGCGCCAAGATCGCGCTCACCACGCAATATGCCGCTGTTGAAACGGCGGCCAACGAAGAGACGCGCTGCCGCGGGCAAGCCACGCAAACGCACGGCCGCGGCCGCTGGTTCCGGTATCGTCGAAGCGGCGCTCGCTGCCTTCGCCCACGAAGTGCGCACGCCGCTCACCGGAATTCTGGCTATCAGCGATCTCCTGGCGACGTCCGGCCTCGACGAGCGCGAGCGGCGCTGGGTCGATACCATCAAGGCGGGCGCGGAGCACCTCGCCAGCCTCGCGACGCTGTTCGTCGACGCCGCAAAAAGCGCCAAAAAAACCTCCAAGGCCGGCCCCGGCGTCCGGCAGGATATGTTCGACCTGCGGGCGTTGGCGCGCACCGTCGGGGATTCGCTGGCCGGCCGGGCCGCGGCGAAGGGACTGCGATCGTCGGTCGATATTTCGGAAAAGTTGCCGGCGCTGATGGTCGGCGATCCCGTTCGTCTCCGCGCCGCGCTGGAAAACCTGATCGATAACGCGGTGAAGTTCACCGAACAGGGCGGGGTCGCGCTGGCGGTGTCGGCCAAGCGGGGCGAGAAAGGCAAGGTCGTCATCGCCTTCGCGGTTTCCGACAGCGGTATCGGCATCACGCTGGCCGAGATCAAGCGGCTGTTCCGTCCGTTTTCCCAGGCCAATGTCAGCATCGCATCGCGCTTCGGCGGCGCCGGGCTGGGATTGTCGTCGGTCAAACAGCTGGCGCGGACGATGGGGGGCGACATCGCCATTGCGCCGCGGCGCGGCGGCGGCACCACCTTCACGCTGACAGTAACATTGGCACGCGCGAAGGCTGCGAAGGCCGCCAACGGCAGCATGGCTGCCGATCTGCCGTCGGCTTCGATGCCCGCGTTGCGGATACTCAGCGTCGAGGACAACCCGTTCGGCCGCGTCGTGCTCAACACGATCCTGACTGAACTCGGTCATCAGGCGGAATTCATCGGACGTGGCGAGGAGGCGCCCGAACGGATCGGGCGGGGCGAGTTCGATGCGGTGCTGATGGACATGGTCTTGCCGGGCATCGACGGCGTCGAGGCGATCAAGCGCATTCGCTCCTTAAGCGCGCCGCTCGGCCGGATTGCGATCATCGGGGTGTCGGGCCGCGGCGATGATGAGGCGGCGTCGCGCGCGGCCGGCGCCGACGCCTTTCTGCTCAAGCCTGTGAGCCCGAGGGCTTTAGCGACTGCGCTGCTTGAAGCGACACGCCCTCGGGCAGCCGCGATTTGATGATCGCCGCGTTCAGTTCGCCGCCATACACGAAGATCGCGGCGATGAAATACAAGAACACGAGGGCAATGACCACGGACGCCAGCCCGGCATACATCGTGACGTAATTGTTGGCGAAGCGCGCGAGATATTGGCCGAACACGATGCCCGATATCAACGAGGCCACGAAGGTAAAGACGATGCCCGGCAGAATCTGTGAAAGGCTGCGGCGCCCCGCCGGAAGCCAGGCGTGCAGAATCAGCAGCGCAACAATCAGCGCCAGGGTCGTGATGCCGTAGCGCGCGACGTTGAGGAACTGCTCATTGGTTTCGACGATCAACGGAATGTGGCGGCGTGCGGCTTCCAGCATCAAGGGGCCGAGCACGATCAGAAATGCCATCGCCAGTGACGTAAAGGCGGCAACCAGCGTGTAGCCGATCGACTCAAGCCGGAGCCAGTACCACGCCCTCGGCTCAACTATGGCATAGGCGCGGTTGAGGGCGACGCGCAGCGCTTCGACGCCATTGGAGGCAAAATATACGGCGAATGCCGCGCCGATCGTCAGCGCGTCGCCGCGGGTTGTCGTCAGCACCTGGTGAATTTGGGTCGACAGCGCGTCGGCGACCTGGTCTGGCCAGGTTTGCAGAAACAGCCCGGCGGCCTGGTCGGCGAGTTCCTTGGATCCGAAGAAGCCCGCCAGCGACGTCAGCACGATCAGGAAAGGGAACAGCGCCATCAAGGTCGACAGCGCGATGTGGCTGGCGATCGCCCAGCCGTCATCGGCGAGGAACGTGTAAAACGCATCCATGGCCACCTGATAGACGTAGCGAATTTGCCTCACATTGCACCTGACCTGGCAAGACGGTTCTGGACCGAATTCAATTGTCGCGCCGGTGCTGCTGACGTGAGGTTAACCGCACCGGCTGCGGCAAGCGCACGAGGATAAAGTTCGAAAGCGAAGCACGGCGTACCTTCTGATATTATTGAATTAAAAGCCAGATCGTTCCCCGGCGTCGCGCGCCGGGTGACGGCGGCGTTGGCGGACCGTCCGGTGCGGTGCTATGTACCCGCGATGGCTTCCTTCCTGAGTTCGATTATCCTTCCCATCGCGGTCGGCGCCGTTACTCTGGTGCTGTTGCTTGGCCTCCTCAACATGATGCGGGGCGGTTCGCCGAACCGGTCGCAGAAGCTGATGCAACTGCGGGTGCTGCTGCAATTCGTCGCGATCGTCCTCACCATGCTCACGGTCTGGGCGTTGGGCCGCTAGGTGAAGTAATTTATCGGCAGGTTGCAGCGCCGATGTACGCTCTCCTTGTTGGGAGACGGCAAAGAGAAAACGGGAGCCGGAGATGGTCGTCCTCAATCGGATTTACACGCGAACCGGCGATGACGGCACCACGGCGCTCGGCAGCGGCGAACGCCGCCCGAAGTATGATTTGCGCATCGAAGCCTATGGAACCGTGGACGAGACCAACGCCGCGATCGGCGTCGTGCGACTGCATCTGGCGGAGGCGCGCGAACTCGATGCGATGCTGGGCCTGATCCAGAACGACCTGTTCGATCTCGGCGCCGATCTGGCGGTGCCGCAGCGTGACGGCAGGGCAGAGCGGCTGCGGGTGCTCGCCAGCCAGGTCGAACGCCTTGAGCGCGACATCGACACCCTGAATGCGCGGCTTTCGCCGTTGACCTCATTTGTGCTGCCGGGCGGTACGCCGGCCGCGGCACACCTGCATCTGGCGCGTACCATTTGCCGCAGGGCGGAACGGATCATCGTGGAACTTGCAGCATCGCCCAACGAACCCGTCGGCGCCGCCGCGATCCACTACATGAACCGCCTGTCTGACTTCCTGTTTGTGGCCAGCCGATGCGCGAACAATAATGGTGCGGGCGATGTGCTATGGGTGCCCGGACAGAACCGCTGAACGCACCGGCGCCGGGGGATCTTTAACCGCCGCGCGTTGGTTGACCGGGGTTGGCGGGAGCTTTAGGTTCCGCGCCGAAGTGCTAAACAAGTGTCTAACGAGTAATCAAACCTGAAATTCAAGTGGAAGTGGATCGATGAAGGTTCTGGTGCCGGTAAAAAGGGTGGTCGATTACAACGTCAAGGTCCGCGTCAAGAGCGACGGATCGGGCGTTGAACTGTCCAACGTCAAGATGTCGATGAACCCATTCGATGAAATCGCCGTCGAGGAAGCGCTGCGGCTGAAAGAAGCCGGCAAGGCGACCGAGGTCGTGGTGGTATCGATCGGGCCGGCGCAGGCGTCGGAAACCATCCGGACCGGTCTCGCCATGGGCGCCGACCGCGGTATCCTGGTCAAGGCCGAAGGCAATGTCGAGCCGCTGGCGGTGGCGAAAATTCTGAAAGCCATCGCCGATGAGGAGAAGCCCGGCCTCGTCATCCTTGGCAAGCAGGCGATCGACGACGACTCCAACCAGACCGGCCAGATGCTGGCCGCGCTGCTCGGCTGGTCGCAGGCGACCTTCGCCTCCAAGCTCGAAGTCGACGGTTCCGATTTTAAGGTGACGCGCGAAGTCGATGGCGGCCTGCAGACCGTCAAGCTGAAGGGACCGGCGATCGTCACCACCGACCTGCGGCTGAACGAGCCGCGCTACGCCAGCCTGCCCAACATCATGAAGGCGAAGAAGAAGCCGATCGCCGAGAAAAACGCTTCCGACTACGGCGTCGATCTCGCCCCGCACCTCGAAATCCTCAAGACATCCGAGCCGCCGGGCCGCAAGGGAGGCGTCAAGGTCAAGGATGTCGCGGAACTGGTATCGAAGCTGAAGAACGAAGCCGGGGTGCTCTAAATGACGACGCTGCTGATTGCCGAACACGAACACGCCGCGCTCAAGGATTCCACCAACAAGGCGCTGACCGCGGCCACCCAAATGGGCGGCGAGGTCCATGTGCTGGTTGCCGGTGGCGGTGAGGGTACCAAGGCCGCGGCCGAGGCGGCCGCCAAGCTCGCCGGCGTCAAGAAGGTGCTGGTCGCCGAGGGCGATGCCTATGCCCACGATCTCGCCGAACCGCTGGCCGCGCTGATCGTGGCGCTGGCGCCCGGCTATGACGCCTTTGTCGCGCCCGCGACCTCGCGCTTCAAGAACGTGATGCCGCGCGTCGCCGCGCTGCTCGACGTGATGCAGGTGTCGGAAATCATCAAGGTGGTTTCGCCCGACACGTTCGAGCGGCCGATCTATGCCGGCAACGCGATCCAGACGGTGAAGTCAAAGGACGCCAAGAAAGTCGTCACGGTGCGCACCTCGACCTTCGCCGCGGCCGGCGATGGCGGCAGTGCTGCGATCGAAAATGCCGCGGCCGCGGCCGATCCCGCGCTGTCGAGCTTCATCGGCGAGGAAGTCGCCAAGAGCGATCGCCCTGAACTGACCTCGGCGAAGATCATCGTCTCCGGCGGGCGCGCGATGCAGAGCCGGGAGAATTTCGCCAAATATATCGAGCCGCTCGCCGACAAGCTCGGCGCCGGCGTCGGTGCGTCGCGCGCGGCGGTCGATGCCGGATATGCGCCGAACGACTGGCAGGTCGGCCAGACCGGCAAGGTGGTGGCGCCAGAGCTGTATGTCGCGATCGGCATCTCCGGTGCGATCCAGCATCTCGCCGGCATGAAGGACTCCAAGGTGATCGTCGCGATCAACAAGGATGAGGACGCGCCGATCTTCCAGGTCGCCGATTACGGCCTGGTGGCGGATCTGTATCAGGCGGTTCCCGAACTGACCGAGGCGCTCGGCAAGCTCGGGAAGTAACAGTCGTTGCGAATCGTGCGTATCTCGTGAAGCGGACCTGATTCCGTCATCAGGATACGCGCAAAGTCTGGATTAAGGGTCTGGATTACCAGGTCTGGACCGGAGGTCTGGATCAGGAGCATTCTCTGAAACAGAATGCTCTGCCGGAAAGTTTCCGTCCGGTGTGTTATGAAGGGGATGGGCAGGCGTGCGGCGCGTCGGCCGGTGAGATGACAAGATGGCTGTGAAAATCAAGAAGGTCGGCGTGATCGGGTCGGGCCAGATGGGCAACGGCATCGCCCATGTGGCGGCGCTGGCCGGGCTCGACGTGGTGCTCAATGATGTATCGGCCGACCGGCTGAAGTCCGGCATGGCAACCATCAACGGCAATCTGTTGCGCCAGGTTTCCAAAAAGATCATCACCGACGACGACCGCAAGCAGGCGCTCGGCCGGATCGTTTCCACCGAGACGATGGACGGGGTTGCCGATTGCGACCTGGTGATCGAGACCGCGGTCGAGAGGGAAGAGATCAAGCGCAAGATCTTTCACGACCTCTGCGTGGTGCTGAAGCCGGAAGCGATCGTCGCCTCCAACACCTCGTCGATCTCGATCACGCGGCTCGCCGCGTCCACCGACCGCCCCGAGCGCTTCATCGGCATTCATTTCATGAATCCGGTGCCGCGGATGGAACTGGTCGAACTGATCCGCGGCATCGCCACCGACGACGTGACCTTCGACGCGGCCAAGGAATTCGTCATCAAATTGGGCAAGCAGGTCGCCGTGTCGGAGGATTTTCCGGCCTTCATCGTCAACCGCATCCTGCTGCCGATGATCAACGAGGCGATCTACACGCTGTATGAGGGCGTCGGCAACGTCGAGGCGATCGATGCGGCGATGAAGCTCGGCGCGCACCACCCGATGGGGCCGCTCGAACTGGCTGATTTCATCGGTCTCGATACCTGTCTGTCGATCATGCAGGTGCTGCATGAGGGGCTGGCGGATTCCAAATACCGGCCGTGCCCGCTGCTGGTGAAGTATGTCGAAGCCGGCTGGCTCGGACGTAAAACCCAGCGCGGCTTCTACGATTATCGCGGCGACAAGCCGATTCCGACGCGCTGAGCTTCAACCACCGCAGGCCATTTGAATTTTCTTAACCGGTGCTGGCTACGGTGCGCGCACTGGAGTGCTTGCGTATGGATATGAGTTTGGTTGCGGCCTTCATGATGGCCCAGGCGGGTAACACGCAGACGCAGGTCGCGACGTCGGTCCTGAAGTCGAACATGGATGCCGAGAAATCCGCGGTTCAGACGCTGCTCGGCATGCCGCCGTCGACGGCCAATCTCGGCCCCGGAATTGGCGGCAACCTCAACGTTGCAGCCTAAGCTTGGCAGAGCGGGCTAAAGACCCGCGGCGGCCGGTTTCAGCGCCGCCGAGATCAGCTTGACGGCGTCGTCGCTGGCCCATTCGGCCGGACCGGCGATGGTGGCGATCTCGCAGCCCTTGCCATCGACCAACACCGAGGTCGGCATTCCGAGCGCCCGGCCTACGCTTTTAAGATCCTGGAAAACCTTGGCTTTGTCGTCGCTGAAAAAGCCGAGCCGGGTCAGATTGGCGTCTTTCAGGAAATTCCGGGGCTTGTCGGGGTCGCGGGTATCGATGTTGACGGCAACCACCTCGAAGTCGGGTCCGCCGAGTTTGGCCTGCAGGCGGTCGAGCGCCGGCATCTCCTTCCGGCACGGCACGCACCAGGTGGCCCACAGGTTCAATAGCACGGTGCGTCCGCGCCAGTCCGAGAGCTTTTTCGGTTTGCCGTTGGCGTCCTCAAAGGCAAGGTCGGGCAACTTCATCGGGGCCGTCGCCATGGTCAGCGCGGCGACCTCGCCTTGCGCCAGCGGCGCGAGCTTCTTCGACAGCGCGACCGCCGGCCCGCAGACCGGATCGCCGGCCGCCGTGCGTCCCAGTCCGCCGAGCCCGTATACCCCGGCATAGCCGATCACGGCTCCGACCAGCACGGCGCCAATCACGAGGGGAATCCGGCGCGTGGCAGCCGGGCGGGGCGAGGGCAGGTCAGGCATATCGTTTGTCATCCTGTATCAGATACGGCTATGCAGAGCCTATGTTACGGTCGGTCGAGGCGGTCCCGCGAGGCGCGTTCCGCAGGCGGGCGCGACGATCAGCGGCAGGATATGAGCAACAAGTCATGAGCAACAAGATGTGGGGCGGGCGGTTCACCGAGCGTCCCGATGCCATCATGGAGGAAATCAACGTCTCCATCGACGTCGATCGTCACCTCTACGCCCAGGACATCGCCGCGTCCAAGGCCCACGCTGCAATGCTGTCAGCCCAGGGCATCATAACCGCCAATGATGCGAAAAACATCGGTAAGGGTCTAGACACGATCTTGTCAGAAATCGGCAAGGGATCGTTCGATTTCAAGCGCGCGCTGGAGGACATTCACATGAATGTCGAGAGCCGGCTCGGCGAATTGATCGGACCGGCCTCGGGCCGGCTGCACACCGCGCGTTCGCGCAACGATCAGGTCGCGACCGATTTCCGGCTCTATGTTCGCGACGTCATCGACGAGATCGACGCGGCGCTGGCAGCGTTCCAGCGCGTGTTGGTGGAGCGGGCGATCGAACATGCCGGCACCGTGATGCCGGGGTTCACGCATCTGCAGACCGCGCAGCCGGTGACGTTCGGTCATCATCTCTTGGCCTATGTCGAGATGGCCGCGCGCGACCGCGGCCGCTTCGCCGATGCGCGCAAGCGCCTGAACAAATCGCCGCTTGGCGCGGCGGCGCTGGCCGGCACATCGTTTCCGATCGATCGCTACGCTACCGCGAAGGCGCTTGGATTCGACCGGCCGATGGCCAATTCGCTCGACGCGGTTTCGGACCGCGACTTCGTGCTGGAAACCCTTGCGGCGGCGTCGATCGCTGCGGTGCATTTGTCGCGTTTCGCCGAGGAAATCGTGATCTGGACCTCGCCGCTGGTCGGGCTGGTGCGGCTGAGCGACAAGTTCACTTCCGGCTCCTCGATCATGCCGCAGAAACGCAATCCGGACGCCGCCGAACTGGTGCGCGCCAAGACCGGCCGGGTGATCGGTGCCCTGACCGCCCTGCTGATCGTGATGAAGGGCCTGCCGCTCGCCTATCAAAAGGACATGCAGGAGGACAAGCAGGGCGCGATGGAGGCGTTCGGCGCGCTCTCGCTGGCGATCCGGGCCATGACTGGCATGGTCGCCGACCTGGAGCCGGACGTGGCACGGATGAAACTGGCGGCGGGCGAGGGCTACGCCACCGCCACCGATCTAGCCGACTGGCTGGTGCGGACGCTGAAAATGCCGTTCCGCGACGCTCATCACGTGACCGGGCGTATCGTCGCCGAGGCGTCCAGGCAAGGTATCGCCCTGCACGAACTGTCGTTGCAGGCGATGCAGGCCATGGAGCCCAAGATCACCGGCGATGCACTGAAGGTGCTGTCGGTCGAGGCCTCCGTGAAGAGCCGTACCAGCTATGGGGGAACCGCGCCCAAAAACGTGCTTTCGCAGGCCAAAGCCTGGCTCAAGCGGCTGGAAAAAGAGCGAAAATCGGGCTGAAGCGTGATTTGGGCGGGAATTTCCTTGCCCTTCGGTCTCGCCACGGCGGGGCAATCTTTGTATGGTGCCGCCGCTTTGGGGATATCGCCGTGAATTGTAGTTCAAGCCCTTTATCGCCGAAATGGGCCGTCATCCTGCTTGCTGCCGCAGTGCTGGCGCTGGCGGGCTGCGGGCGCAAAGGTCCGCTCGACCTGCCGCCGACCGGAACGCAGCCGTCTGCGGCGGCCCCGGCTCCGGCCGACACCGAAACCGAGCGGGCGAGCAAGCCGAGCGTGTTCAATCCGGCCTACGGAAGCGACGCGCAGCCGGCTGCCCCCAAGGGCAGCAAGAAATCATTCCTGCTCGATCCGCTGCTGGGGGACTGAACCTGGCGCGGACGACCTGACGATCGCTACGGGTCTTCGGCACTCGTGGCTATTCTCAAATCCAAACCCGACCGGAGTTTGTTTGCCGATTCCCGTAAGCGGCCGACATTTGCAAAAGGACTCTTGGCCGTGGGATACCAAGCTCCGAGCATGATCCGGAAAAGTGGACGCCGGTTTTCCGAAACGATCATGCTCAGATAACAAGATAGAGCGGGATGGCGATTCGAAGAAAAGCCATCACGGTCTAAGACCGGAACCTCAGCTATGAATCACTTCGACTATCGCAACGGCGTGCTTCACGCCGAGGCGGTTGATCTTACGGCGCTGGCGGATGCCGTCGGCACGCCGTTCTACTGCTATTCGACCGCAACCCTCGAGCGTCACTACCGGGTCTTCAGCGAAGCCTTCGCCGGGGAGAAGGCGCTGGTGTGCTACGCCATGAAGGCCAACTCCAACCAGTCGGTGCTGCGCACCCTGGCCAAGCTCGGCGCCGGCGCGGATGTGGTTTCGGGCGGCGAGTTGAAGCGCGCGCTGGCCGCCGGCATCCCGCCGCAAAAGATATTATTCTCCGGCATCGGCAAGACCGAAGCCGAATTGCGCGCGGCGCTGGCCGCGGACATCCTGTGCATCAACATCGAATCCGAGCCGGAACTCGAACTGCTGTCACGGCTTGCCGTCGAGAGCGGGAAAACCGCGCGGATCTCGGTGCGGGTCAATCCCGACGTCGATGCCGGCACCCACGCCAAGATCTCCACCGGTAAATCGGAAAACAAGTTCGGCATTCCGCTGGCGCGGGCGCGCGGCGTTTACGCTCGCGCAGCGAAGCTGCCGGGAATCCAGGTCACCGGCGCCGACATGCATATCGGCAGCCAGATCACCGATCTCGGCAAAATGGAAACGGCATTCCGGATCCTGGCCGAATTCGTCCAGACGCTACGCGCCGATGGCCACGCCATTTCCCACATCGATTTCGGCGGCGGTCTCGGCATCCCCTATTACATGGACCGCGAGGCGCCGCCGGCGCCGGCGGCCTATGCCGCGATGGTCAAGCGGGTGACGCACAATCTCGGCTGCACGCTGATGTTCGAGCCGGGGCGGCTGATCGTCGGCAACGCCGGCATCCTCGTGACCCGCGTGATCTACGTGAAGCATGGCGACGCCAAGCATTTCGTCATCATCGACGCCGCGATGAACGACCTGATCCGGCCGACGCTATACGAGGCGCACCACGACATCCTGCCGCTGCGCGAGCCGGCGAAAGGCACGCGCTCGATCGTCGCCGACGTGGTCGGGCCGGTCTGCGAAAGCGGCGATTATCTCGCGCTCGACCGCAGCCTGCCTGAGCCCAAGGCCGGCGACCTCTTGGCCATCATGACGGCGGGTGCTTATGGCGCCGTGCAGTCCGGCACCTACAACACCCGCGCGCTCATTCCCGAGGTGCTGGTCAAGGACGACCAGTACGCGGTGGTGCGGCCTCGTATCGACGCTGACGCCCTGATTGCATTGGACAAGCCAGCGCCGTGGCTGTGAGAGTGCTCACTTCGCAGCGTGAACACTTTTACCGCCCACCACCACGCCGGCGGCCTTTTCAATCGGCTTGATCGCCGAGGTGAAATCGGAGTCCGCGCCCATGTCGCGGATCACCACTTCCCAGAGACGCCCGACCGCCTCGGCGACTTCCATCGACAGGCCGAGCGATTTCATCTCATCGAGACAAAGCCGGACGTCTTTCACCATCAAGCCGGTGGCAAACCCGAAGTCGAAGCTGCGCGGCAGCACCGAGCGTGGAAACTTGTCGCGGCTTGCGGTGTTCATGCCCGAGCCTGAATTGATGACATCGATCATGACGCTGGGATCGAGCCCCGCCTTGACCCCCATCACCACGGCTTCCGATGTCGCGACCATGGCGGTCGCCGACAGGAAATTGTTGGCAAGCTTCATGGTCTGGGCCGAGCCGGGCTTCTCGCCGATGAAGAACACCTTGCCGATAACGTCGAGCGCGGGTTTCACCGCCGCAAAATCGACGGCCGGACCCGACACCATGACCGCGAGCGTGCCCTTTTCGGCGCCGCCGACGCCGCCGCTGACGGGGCTGTCGAGCTGCACGATGTTTTTTTCGGCCAACAGATCGTGGATCCGCACCGCCATCTGCGAACCGACCGTCGAAAGATCGACAAAACGTTTGACGCGCTTGCCTTCGATCACGCCGTTGGGCCCGGTGGCCACTTCGAGCGAGGCCTGCAGCGACGGCAGGCTCGCCAGCACCGTCTCGGCCTGATCGGCAACTTCTTTCGGGGAGGCCGCAGCCCGCGCGCCGAGCGCAACCAGCCCGTCGACCACGACCTTGCGCTGGTCGCACACCACCAGCTGGTGGCCGGCCGCGACCAAGCGCCGCGCCATGGGAAATCCCATCTTTCCCAGGCCAATAAATCCAATATCCACGGTGTTTCCTCCTCGGCGCTTATCGATTTCTCGGAACACTTCGCGCGCGCTACGGGGGCTGTCAACGTCGGCCCGCGCAGCCGCCTTGGCATCGGCTGCATGCCGCTCACGAGTCCGTGTCATGCGTGTTCCGGGTGCCGGATACCGGCAGGGAACAGGTGCCTCATTGCCGCCGCCGTGGTAGGGTGCTGTGCGGGCAACCACGGAGACGTTATTGAACGGCGCGACCCCCGAGCAGCCAAACCCCGTGCGCGACCCTGAGGCCGCTTCCCGGCTTCAGCTGACGCAGGCCTTGCAGCGGGCAAAATATGCGATCGCCTGGGAGCGCGGCTGGCCGCACCTGGCGCGGTTATTGAGCGTCGTCGGATTGTTCTTGGTGGTGTCGTGGGCCGGCCTGTGGCTGGTGTTGCCGTCCATCGGTCGCGCCATTGGGCTCGGCCTGTTCGGGCTGCTGGCCCTTGCAGCCCTGTTTCCGCTGCTGCGGTTTCGCTGGCCCCGCCGCGACGAGGCGCTCAGTCGTCTCGACCGTGGCGCAGGCATCCGCCATCGCCCGGCGACCGCGCTGACCGATACGCTGGCGACGCAGGATCCCGTCGCCCTGGCCCTATGGCAGGCCCAGCGTGAACGGACCCTGGCATCGATCAAGCGCATCCGCGCCGGCCTGCCGTCACCGCGGCTCCCGATCCACGATCCCTGGGCGCTACGCGCATTGATCGTGGTGCTGATGGTTGCGACCTATGTGGCCGCGGGCGACGAGCGCTCGCTGCGCACCGCGGCGGCGTTCGACTGGAACGGGGTGCTGGCGCCGGCCAATGTGCGGGTCGACGCCTGGGTGACGCCACCGCGCTATACCGGCAGGCCGCCGATCATCCTGTCGGCCGCCAATAAAGAAGCCGCCGGGCCCGGCGCCGGCGCGGCGCCGTTGCCGGTTCCGGCGGGCTCCACGTTGATCGTGCGTTCGAGCGGCGGCACCCTCGATGTGGCCACAGCCGGCAGCGTGACCGAAGCCGTGCCGAGCGAGCAGGCGCCGAAGGGCACCAATGAGCGGCATTTCACCATTTCAGGCGATGGCACCGTCCATGTGCGCGCGCCCTCCGGTCAGCCGCAATGGAAGTTTAGCGCCATCGCCGACCGCGCGCCCTCGATTGCGCTGGCAAAGGATCCGGAACGTCAGGCCCGCGGTTCGCTGCAGATGTCCTACAAGATCGAGGACGATTACGGCGTCACCGAAGCGCAGGCGAATTTTGCCGTGCGTCCCGGCGATGGAGCGAAGGCCGAGGCGGCGCCGCGGCCGTTGTTCGATCCGCCGCAATTTCCGCTCGTGCTTCCCAATGCGCGGACCCGCAGCGGCGTTGGGCAGACGGTCAAGGATCTCAGCGAAAATCCCTACGCCGGCGCCAACGTCACGCTGACGCTGACGGCCAAGGACGAGGCCGGCAATGAGGGCCGCAGCGAGCCGTTCGACATGCGGCTCCCGGAACGGCTGTTCACCAAGCCGCTGGCGAGGGCGCTGATCGAGCAGCGCCGCATCCTGGCGCTCGATGCCAATCAGAACGGGCAGGTCTATGCGGCGCTCGACGCGCTGATGATCGCGCCGGAATTGTTCACGCCGGAGGCCGGCCAATATCTCGGCCTCTTCAGCGTCGCGCGGCAACTGGAGGCGGCCCACACCGACGATGCGCTGCGCGACGTCGTCGCCAGCCTGTGGGCCCTTGCCGTCACGATCGAAGACGGCAACATCACCGACGTCGACAAGGCTCTGCGCGCAGCGCAGGATGCGCTCAAGCAGGCGTTGGAGCGCGGCGCCAGCGACGAGGAGATCAAGAAGCTCACCGAGGATTTGCGCGCGGCGCTGGATAATTTCATGCGCCAGCTCGCCGAGCAGTTGCGCAACAATCCGCAGGCACTGGCGCGGCCGCTCGATCCCAATACCAAGGTGATGCGCCAGCAGGATCTCAACAACATGATCGAGCGCATGGAGCGGCTGTCGCGCTCCGGCGACAAGGACGCCGCCAAGCAGTTGCTCGAACAGCTGCAGCAGATGCTGGAAAACCTGCAGATGGCGCAGCCCGGCCAGTCCGGCGACGGCGACATGGAGCAGGCGCTGAACGAGCTCGGCGATGTGATCCGCAAGCAGCAGCAGTTGCGCGACAAGACCTTCAAGCAGGGCCAGGATTCGCGGCGCGACCGCATGCGCGGCAAGCAGGGCGACCAGAGCATGGGCGATCTGCAGCAGGATCAGCAGGGCCTGCGCGACCGGCTGAAGAAATTGCAGCAGGAACTCGCCAAGCGCGGCATGGGGCAGGGGCAGAAAGGCCAGAAAGGCCAGAAGGGCCAGCCAGGCCAGCAGGGGGAACCGGGTCAGGACGGCGATCCGCAGCAGGGCGACGGCGCCGACGCGCTCGGCGATGCCGATAGCGCGATGGATGATGCCGGCGGCAAGCTCGGCGAAGGCAATGCCGATGGCGCGGTGGATTCGCAGGGCAGGGCGCTGGAAGCGATGCGCAAGGGCGCGCAAAGTCTCGCCGATGCGATGCAGCAGGGGGATGGCGACGGGCAGGGCGACGGCCCCGGCAATCGCGTCGGCCGGCAGCAGAGCGGCGGCAACGCCAACGATCCGCTCGGGCGGCCGCTGCATGGGCGCGAATTCGGCGACGACCTGACGGTAAAGATTCCCGGCGAAATCGACGTGCAGCGGGCGCGCCGGATTCTGGAAGAGCTACGCCGCCGCCTCGGCGATCCGGCGCGGCCGCAGATCGAACTCGATTACCTCGAGCGGCTGCTGAAGGATTACTGAGAGGGTCCCCACCAAGTAAAAGCGTCATACGCGGGCTTGACCCGCGTATCCATCGATCTTCAAACGAGTCATGCGAAGGCTGGATTGCCGGGGCGCAGACAAGTGTACGTAGTCTGCGCAAGGCAGACTACTACGCCCGGCAATGACGCGGTGTAAAGCGCGCGCCCCCTACGCTCTCCGCGCCGCCAGCGCGTCGGCGACCGCGGTGCGGATATCGGCGACCGAAAACGGCTTGGTGACGACGTCATGCACGATGGCGTCGAGGCCGGATGCGCGTTCGCGCTGATGGGCAAAACCCGTCATCAGTAAAATCGTCAGATCGGGAAAATCGCGGGCCGCGGTCAGTGCCAGCGCGATCCCGTCCATCACCGGCATCTGGATATCCGTCAGCAGCAAATCGAACCCGCCGTCTTCGCGGCTCAGGATTTCCAGGGCCTCGGCGCCGTCTTCGGCGGTTGTGGTGGCATGGCCGTCCATGGCTATGGCGCGCGCCACCAGCCTGCGCATCGAGTCTTCGTCATCGGCGATCAGCACGCGCGGCATCAAAACTCCGTCACTTCCAAAACTCCGTCACTTCCAACAGCATCATCCGGAAAAGTGAACGCCGCTTTTCCGAAAAGATCATGCTCGAATAAAAAAACCAGAACGCGATGACGATTCGAAGGAAGGCCATCACGCGCCAGCACGATGACGTTATCCGCTCAGGCACTGCCGCCCGCGATATCCCGCTTGGTGAAGAAGCGTACGTCGATATTGCGCCCTTCAGGTGGCGGCGAAGCCAGCCGCGACTTGAACCAGGCTTTTTCGCCCGGCTTGAGCACGGGCTGGTCCATGACTGCGTTCCAGGCGTAGATTTCGGCGCCGTGCACATCGCGGACACTGAAGCGCAACCGCGGCAGTTCCATTGTCTTGCGGGCTTCGCCGACAATCTGGCCCTCGATCACCAGCACCGGCTTGCCGTCGACGGTTTCGTTGCTGATCTTCACGTCCTTGAACGCTAGCCCGCGCAGGTTCACCTCGATGCCGGCCATTTTGTAGAACGCCGCGGTCTGCGGCAGCAGACGCACGACGTCGGCGCGCCAGATGATCAGGGCCAGCACCAGCGCGCCCATGGCGGCGCAGGCGGTGGGCAGGCCGGCGGACGATTTGCGTGGCGCGCGCCGTGGTCCCCGCGGCTTCCACAAACGCGGGGGCCACGACCGGCGCCCCGAGCGACCGCCGGCGTCGCCGTTGTCCAGGTCGGCGGCCACAGGCTCGTTCCGGGCTGCCGCGGGCCAATCGGCTTCGGCTGCAGACGTGCGGTCGTCCGACCAATCCGCCGATATCGAGGGGCTGTCGATCACCGGTACGTCGCGTTCCCGGCGCTCGTCCGCGCGCGCCAACGCTTCCCATTCCGCAACCGCGTCACGCTCGCGGGCCGATGGACCGGCCACTGTTGCGGGGACCGCAGCCGCGACCGCAACCGCATCCTCCGGACGCGCCAGCCAGACTTCCTTGCAGCGGGAACAGCGAACGGTACGGCCGGCTGCGCCCAGGGTTGCCGGATTAATGACGTAGGAGGTTGTACAATGCGGGCAGACGATGTGCATGGAGTCGCTCTACACAAGAATCCTGCGAGAATGTTACAAGGCGACCGTTAACGAATCGGAAACCATAACCGACGCAAAACCGTTTCGCTCGGTTCGAAGCCGCAGCGAGTGGTGGAGTTCGGTTGCTGGCCTTGAGCCGGGACCCATATCGAACGGAGCTGAGCTTGGTTCGGTTCGAAAATGTCGGATTGCGCTACGGGCTTGGCCCGGAGATTCTGCGCGACCTCAGTTTCGTGATTCCCGCGCATTCCTTTCAGTTCCTCACCGGGCCGTCCGGCGCCGGGAAGACCTCGCTGCTGCGGCTGTTGTTCCTGTCGCTGCGGCCGACGCGGGGGCTGGTCAACCTGTTCGGCCACGACGTCTCGCTGCTCGGCAAGGATGAGATTGCCAATCTGCGCAAGCGGATCGGCATCGTGCTGCAGGACTTTCGTCTGCTCGATCACATGACCACCTACGAAAACGTGGCGTTGCCGTTTCGGGTGATGGGCCGTGATGAATTGAGCTATCGCCGCGAGGTGATCGACCTGCTGAAATGGGTCGGCCTCGGCGAGCGCATGGATGCGCTGCCGCCGATCCTGTCCGGCGGCGAGAAGCAGCGCGCGGCGATCGCGCGGGCGGTGATCTCGCGGCCGCATTTGTTGCTGGCCGATGAGCCGACCGGCAACGTCGATCCGACGTTGGGGCGGCGTTTGCTGCGGCTGTTCATCGAATTGAACAAATCCGGCACCGCCGTCGTCATCGCAACCCACGACATCACGCTGATGGACCAGTACGAGGCGCGGCGACTGGTGCTGCATCAGGGGCGGCTGCATATCTATGAATAGAACCGGGGACGAACACGGCCCGTTGGTGGATCTCGGACTTGAGCGCCCGCAGGTGCCGGCGCGGGCGCGCAATCTGTCGCCGATCGTGCCGCGGGCTTCGATCGCCGGCCGCGCGCTGGTCGCCGTCGTCGCCATCATGACGTTTCTGGCCTCGATCACGACCGGCGCGGTGCTTTTGGTCAGCGCATCGGCGGCGGAATGGCAGTCGGATATCGCCAGCGAAATCACCATCCAGGTGCGCCCGGTGACCGGGCATGATCTCGACCGCGACACCGCGGCGGTGGCGGATGCGATCCGCGCCCAGCCGGGTATCGTCGAGGTCAGGCCGTTCACCAAGCAGGAATCCGCCAAATTGCTCGAGCCCTGGCTGGGGACCGGGCTTTCGTTCGACGACCTGCCGGTGCCGCGCGTCATTGTCGCGCGGGTTCAGCCCGGTGCCGCGCTCGATCTGGCGGGCTTGCGTGGCCGGGTGACCCAGGCGGCGCCATCCGCCAGCGTCGACGATCACCGCGCCTGGATCGAGCGGATGCGCTCGATGACCGGCGCCACGGTATTCGCCGGCATCGGCATCCTCGCGCTGGTGATTATCGCGACCATCATTTCGGTGTCGTTCGCGACCCGCGGCGCGATGGCGGCCAATCGTCCGATCGTCGAGGTCTTACACTTCGTCGGCGCCGGCGACCGCTACATCGCCAACCGGTTCCAGCGGCATTTTCTTAGGCTCGGGCTCGAGGGCGGTTTGATCGGCGGCGGCGTGGCGATGCTGGGGTTCGGGTTCTCCGAATCGATCGCCGGCTGGTTTTCGGGCACGCCGGTCGGCGATCAATTCGCCGCCCTGCTGGGGACGTTTTCGCTGCGGCCTTCCGGTTACCTGGCGCTGGCAGCGCAGGCGGTGCTGATCGCCGCGATCACCGCCTGGGCCTCGCGGCGAACGCTGTTCGCCACGCTTGATGACATTGACTGACTTGGAAGAGACTGACCTGTGAAGGTCGGGGTTTGTGCCTGAATACCGCGTCAGCCGGACTTAAGCTCGGGCTGAAAACGTTCTAGGGTGCAACCGGACGCTCTTTCTGATCTTGAGAGACCGGCGGAGCCGGCTTCAATTTCGGCACACTTGACCTCAAAGGAAGATCGCCGGCATCGCATGGACTCAAGGCCCGACGATATCCCGACCAAAGCGCCGCGGCGCCTGCTGCGCCCCGCGGTCGTTGCGGCATTGGCGCTCATGTTCGTCGGCGCCGCGATCGGCTTCGTCGGCTTTCTGTCGCAGTTGCGCGGGGCCGAAACCAAGCCCGGCCACCACGCCGACGGCATCGTGGTCCTGACCGGCGGTTCGTCGCGCGTCTCCGATGCGATGGAATTGCTGGCCGATGGCTATGGCAAGCGGCTGTTGATCTCCGGCGTACACCCGACCAATGCGGTCAGCGACATTTCCCGCTCGCTGCCCGACAACCAGTCGTTGCTGGGGTGCTGCGTCGATCTCGATCGTTCGGCCGTCAACACCCGCAGCAATGCCGCGGAGACCCGGCGCTGGGCGCACGAGCGCGGCTTCAAATCGTTGATCGTGGTGACCTCGAATTATCACATGCCCCGCGCGATCGTCGAACTGTCGCATGCGATGCCCGATATTGCGCTTATTCCATTCGCTGTGGTCGGCGAGAAATGGCGCGATGAGCCGTGGTGGACGAGTGGCCCGACGCTGCGGTTGCTGATATCGGAATACGTCAAATACGTTGCCGCCGAACTGCGGGTGCGGCTGGCCGATGTCGGGCTCGACCCGACCTCCGAGGCGGCGGATATGCCGACCGGTTCGGTCGCGCCGCGCAAGCCTGCGACGGCCCAGGTAAATTGATCGGGATTTCGATGGCTTCGATTTTCGTGCGTTCGCTGATCTACAACCTGCTGTTTTACCTGCTGCTGGCGTGTTGGGTGATTGTGGCGCTCCCCACCTTCGTGATGCCGCGCTGGGCCATCATGAATGTCGCGAGATATTGGGCGCGCAGCAGCATCTGGCTGATGCGTGTGATCTGCAACACCAAGGTGGAATATCGCGGACTGGAAAAGATTCCGAAGGGTCCGCTGATCGTCGCATCGAAGCACCAGTCGATGTGGGAAACCTTCGCGCTGCTGCAATTCTTCGACCAGCCGCTCTATATCCTCAAGCGCGAACTGGAATGGATCCCGTTTTTCGGCTGGTACCTGAAGAAAGCCAACATGATCGGGGTCGATCGCAAAGCCGGCGGCCGCGCGCTGCTGGCGATGACGCGCCGGGCCGGCGAGGCGGTCCGCCGCGGCCGGCAGCTGATCATCTTTCCGGAAGGCACGCGGCGTCCCGTCGGTGCCCCTCCGGACTACAAGAGCGGCGTCGCCCAGGTCTATGTCGATTGTGGCACGCCCTGCGTGCCGGTCGCGCTCAATTCCGGTCTGTTCTGGCCGCGCCGGACCTTCATGCGCTACCCCGGAACGATCATCGTCGAATTTCTCGATCCGTTGCCGCCCGGGCTGCCGCGCCGTGAATTCCTCGCGCGGATCAGCACCGCGATCGAGGACGCCAGCAACCGGCTGATCGAGACCGCGCGGCAGGAGCAGGCCCGGTTGTTTGGCCGGGTGCCGGACACGGCGCGGGCGAAGGCATAGACCGGTCGCTGCCGGCCCGCGCCCGCGCTGGGCGCGAACAAAAGTCGTCGATGAAGTTAGAGCATGATCCGGAAAAGTGGACGCCGGTTTTCCGAAAAGATCATGCTCACATGGCAAGATATAGCGGGATGGCGATTCGAAGAAGAGCCATCGCGCTCTATCTGTGCAACGAGCTGTCGTCGTGCAGCATCGCGGCGAGCTGGTGCAACGGTTGGTCGCGAAACCCTTCCGCCTCGATCGCGCCGACGGTGGCGAGAACGTAGTCGCGATTGGCGCCGGATTGGCCGTGCCCCTGCTGCACATGGCGCAATTGCTCCGCGAGCGACAACCGCCCGGCGTACTGCACGTGACCGCGATCGACGACATAGGCCAGCGCGCTGACCCGTTGCCGCGCGGTGTTCTCCAGCCACACCGACCGCATCACCTCACGATAGACCGACGTGACCTGTTCGCGTCCGCGCAAATAGTTAACGGTGGCGGCGCGATGCTTTTCGGCGACCCGGAATGCAATGCCGCGACAGGCTCCGCCGCGATCGAGGCCGAGCACAAGTCCGGGTTTTTGCGGCGTTCCCCGGTGTACAAAGGAGTAGACGCAGAGCGCGCGATGCTCGCCGATCAACCGCGCCGGCACCTGCTCGATGAATTCGAACCCGGGCCGCCACATCAACGACCCATAGCCGAACACCCACAGGTCGCCTTTGGACAATTCCGCTTCGGGTAGTATTTTTGCTGACATTGCGGACGACTAGCAGAATCCCGCGCTCGATGAAAATCCGTTAACTTGGAAGTTAAGTTAGAAAATGCGTTAAACCGCAAGCGGTGCGCCTGCACCGCTTATTTTGACAAAATCATTGGTCAAAGGTCGCCAGATGTCCGATATGCCCTTCGCGCCGCGCCGGCGCCCGCTTTGGCGCCTTTTCATCATGCCGGTCTTGCTCGTGATCGCCGCCGCGGCGTGGAGCGCGTTCTGGTTCTATTCGGCGTCGAAAGTCGATGAGACGGCCGACGCCTGGCGCGCGCGCGAAGCCAGATCCGGCCGCGACTACGAATGCGCCAGGCGCTCGGTCACCGGCTATCCATTTCGGCTCGAGGTGCGCTGCGACGGCGCCAGCGTGTCGCTGACCTCCCAGACGGCGGGGGCTGCGACGCAGCCGCCGATCACGGCCAAGCTCGACCAGATCCTGGTGGTGGCGCAGGTCTACGATCCGAAACTCTTGATCGCGGAATTCACCGCGCCGGCGACCATTTCCGACCACAATGGCGCGCCGTCGATGATCGCGAACTGGCGCACCGCCCGCAGCAGCGTGGTCGGATTGCCGGCCATCCCGCAGCGTGCGTCGCTGGTGTTCGACGATCCCGCGATCGATCGCGTCGACGGATCGATGCAGGCGCCATTGGCGCGTGCCAAACATGTCGAACTGCACGGTCGTATCGCCGAGGGATCGCCGACCGATCACCCTGTGATTGAAACCGTGGTGCAGATCGAGGGCGGCAGCCTGCAGGATGTGCATCCGCTGCTGGCGCAGCCGTTCGATGCCGATATGCGGGCGAAGCTGAGCGGGTTGAAGGATTTCTCGCCCAAGCCGTGGCCGCAGCGGTTTCGCGAAATCCAGGCGGCCGGCGGCCATGTCGAGATCGTGCAGTCCCGGATTGCGCAGGGCGACGTGATCGCGGTCGCGGCAGGTACGCTTGGCCTCAGCGCCGCGGGCCGTCTCGACGGCGAACTGCAGATGACGGTAGCCGGACTGGAGAAGGTGATTCCGGCGCTCGGCCTCGAGAAAATGCTCGACGACGGCGTGCCGCAGGCCACGCTCGATCGGGTCGCACCGGGCGTCAAAACCCAGGACATCAACAACCTGTTCGGCGCGCTCGACCGGGCGATCCCGGGCCTCGGCAAGGTCGTAAAGCAGAACGCCAATGCCGGCCTCGCCGCCGGCATCGATGCGCTGGGCAAGGAAGCCGTGCTGGAAGGCAAAAAGGCGCGGGCGTTCCCGCTGCGCTTTGTCGATGGCGCGGTGTTTTTGGGACCGCTCAAGGTCGGGCAGATTCCGCCGCTGTTTTGATCGAGCGCCGCCGATCGACCATGGGCGTCATACGCGGGCTTGACCCGCGGTATCCATCTCACTTCGCAGGGAGATGGATTGCCGGGTCAAGCCCGGCAATGACGGCTAGCGTTTTCCAGCGAAGTGGATACCGGTTCGCGTAAAGAAAACGCGTCAAACCAAGAATTTAGAGCTTCGTTCCGATTCCATCGGAACGGAAGAGGCTCTAGGAGCTTTTCCAAACGGCTACGGCTTCTTCTCCAGGTTGGCGTGCGGACGGCCGAAGTCGGGCGCCGCTGAGTCCTGGCCGATTTCGACGATGCCGCGCCGGATCGCGCGCGTGCGGGTGAAATGCTCAAACAGCGCTTCGCCGTCGCCGCGGCGGATCGCCCGGGTCAGCTTGGAGAGATCCTCGTTGAAGGTGCCGAGCATTTCCAGCACCGCGTCCTTGTTGGCCAGGAACACGTCGCGCCACATGGTCGGGTCGGAGGCCGCGATGCGGGTGAAATCGCGAAAGCCGCCGGCCGAGAATTTCATCACTTCCGACGACGTCACCTGGCCGAGTTCGTCGGCGGTGCCGACGATGGTGTAGGCGATCAAATGCGGCAGATGGCTGGTGATGGCGAGCACCAGGTCGTGATGGTCGGGCGTCATGGTCTCGACCTTGGCGCCGAGCCCGGCCCAGAACGCGCGCAGCTTCTCCACCGCATCAGGATCGGTGCCGTCAGGCGGGGTGAGAATGCACCAGCGGTTGATGAACAGTTCGGCGAAACCGGAATCCGGTCCGGAGTGCTCGGTGCCCGCGACCGGATGCGCCGGCACGAAATGGACGGCCGGAGGCAGGAACGGCGCCATGTCCCGCACCACCGAACCCTTGACCGAGCCGACGTCGGAGATGATCGCACCCGGTTTGAGATGGCGAGCGATTTCCTGCGCGACCGGGCCGCAGGCGCCGACCGGGATGCACAGGATGACGAGATCGGCATCGGTTGCCGCCTCGATGTTGGTTTCCACGACGCGGTCGACGATACCGAGTTCGGCCACCCGCGCGCGGGTTTTCGCCGAGCGCGCGGTGGTGACGATTTCGCCCGCCAAGCCCTGTGCCCGCGCTGCGCGCGCGATCGAGCCGCCGATCAGGCCGAAGCCGATCAGCGCAACTTTGTTGAATAGCGGCGTCGCGTTCACTTTTCGGTTCACTTGGCGGCCATGAAGTCGCGCAGCCCATCCACCACCAGGCGGTTGGCCTCCTCGGTGCCGACGGTCATGCGCAGCGCGTGCGGCAGGCCGTAATTGTTCAGCGCGCGCAGCACCAGGCCGCGGCTGGTCAGAAACGCGTCGGCATCGGCCGAGGTCTTGCCCTTTTCCAGCGGGAAATGGATCAGCACGAAATTCGCCACGCTCGGCGTCACCTTGAGGCCAAGCTTCGAGATTTCCTCGGTGAGCCAGTTGCGCCATTTCTCATTATGCGTCTTTGACATCTGCAAATGTGCAGTGTCCTCGATCGCCGCGACCGCCGCCAGCATCGCCGGCGTCGATACGTTGAAGGGCCCGCGAACCCGGTTGACCGCGTCGATGATGTGGGCGCAGGCGAACATCCAGCCGACCCGCAGCGCCGCCAGCCCGTGGATCTTCGAGAAGGTGTGGGTCACGACTGTGTTCTCGGTCGTCGACACCAGTTCGATGCCCATGGCGTAATCGTTGCGCGACACGTAATCGGCGTACGCGGCATCGATCACCAGCAGCACATGCGGCGGCAGTCCGGCGCGCAGCCGTTTGATCTCATCGTAGGGCAGATAGGTGCCGGTCGGATTGTTCGGGTTGGCGACCCACACCAGCTTGGTGCGCGGCGAGACCAGCTTCAGGATCGCGTCGACGTCGGCGGTGTGGTTGGTTTCGGGCGCGACCACGCTGACGCCGCCGCTCGCCCGGGTCGCGATCGGATACACCAGGAAGCCGTGCGTGGTGCTGATCGCTTCGTCGCCATGGCTGAGAAAGGTGTGCGCCAGCAGATTGAGCAGTTCATCGGAACCGGCGCCGCAGATGATGCGGGCGGGATCGAGCCCGAAGGCGCGGCCGATCGCTTCGCGCAGCACCCGCGAGCTGCCTTCCGGATAGTCATGCAGATGGCTCGCGGCCTCCCTGTAGACCTCGATCGCTTTCGGTGACGGCCCGAACGGCGTCTCATTGGCCGACAGCTTGAATACCTTGCGCCCCGGCTCTGCCACCGGGCTTTTGCCCGGCGTATAGGGTGCGATATCGAGAATGCCGGGGTTCGGCACGGGACGGGACATCTTCAACTCCGGATAATCGGCACGGCCTTCAGGATTTCGCGGCCCCGCGCATGCGGGGAATTCCGCCCCATGCTATCCGCGAGTTATCACGCGAATGTCAAACCCAAAACGCACGCCGAAACTCATACGATACCATGCTGGGGCCTGGCCGGGACCCTAGCTTGGCACCGTATAGCGCGCGGCGTGGCTGCCGACGAGAGCCGATGAACGCACCGATGCGCCGGCCTGGATCAGGGCCGATTTAATTTTTTCGAGGCTGCTGCTGGTCGCGACCGACACCAGCAGGGCTGCGCCGTCGAAGGCCGTATCCGGCACCGCGACAATTTCGGCCAGCGGCGACAGCGCCCGGGCGGTCTCCGCGTTCCAGCCGGATACGCGCACGCTCCACATCTCGACCTCGGTCACCATGGCGTTGTCGGCAACGCGCGACACCACGAACACCGGCAGCGCCGCCGGATGGTTGGAGCGCTCGACGAACGGCAGCCGCGCGATGATCTTCGGCGCACCGTCGGCTTCGAGTGCGACCCACCAGGGAGTGCGGCTGGAAGTGGCGGAGACCAGCGCCAGGTCGCCCTTCGACTTCGCCACCGCATCGACCGCCTCGGCCGCATTGGCATGCGCGAGATAGGGAACGGTGAAGCCGAAATGAAATCTCGCCGAATCCCGCATCGCCGACGCGTCGTGCGAAATATCGGCGTGGATTGAAAATGGCGCCTGCACATAGGTGAAGGTCGAGATGATGACGCGCCAGATGCTTTCGATGGTGTCGAGCGGCAGGATGCCGCGATGGCGTTGCACCAGCCGCCGCATCATGTCGGCCTCGCGTGCCGGACGAAACGCGGAGCCGACCTCCTGGGTCTGCTTGACCGAAATCAGGCGATCGATGATGTCGCCGCGCGCCATCAGCAGGTGGTGGACCTGCTCGTCGATGGCGTCGATTTCCTTGCGGAGGTCCTGCAGGGAGGGCGGAGCGGGGGGCGATTGAGGCATGTTGAAACCTTACAAGCCGGATCGGCTAGGACTGGCGACAGGGGCATTGATTAGGTAAGTCAGCCGCTGAAAGCAAAGAAAACGTTGGGCGTTCCCTGCTGGCGGCAGGCGGTCGGGAGGACGGTTAACCCCAAGCTACTCTTGACGAAAAGCTCACCTGCGACTAGCTTCGGTTACGTTCCGTGGTCATTTGAGCCGGCCGGCTTGCAGCCACGTTAAAGAACTCGCTAAACAGGCCGGGGACAGTTTTGATCCCGGTCGAACGCATGTTCAGGCCGGGTTTTTTATGGCCTGATTTTTGGGGGTGGGACCTCCGGAAGAGTTTCGGTGCCAGGATGACTAACCTTCGGTCGATGCCAAGTCCGACGCCAAGTCCGACGATCCATGCTGAAGAGCGTGCGCACGAGGCGGACCATCCACGTTCGCTGGTGGCAAGCTTCGGCATCGATCAGCCATTGAAGCTCGATTGTGGCGTTGATCTGGCGCCGTTCCAGATCGCATATCAAACCTACGGCACGCTCGATGCTGCGCGTTCCAACGCGATTTTGGTTTTCCACGCGCTGACCGGCGACCAGCATGTCGCCAATGTGCATCCGGTGACCGGCAAGCCGGGCTGGTGGGAAACCATGGTCGGTCCCGGCCGCCCGCTCGATACCGACCGTTACTTCATCATCTGCTCGAACGTGATCGGCGGCTGCATGGGCTCGACCGGCCCGGCTTCGACCAATCCTGCCACCGGCAAATTGTGGGGGCTGGATTTTCCGATCATCACCATTCCCGACATGGTGCGCGCTCAAACTATGTTGATCGACCGGCTGGGCATCGAAACCCTGTTCTGCGTGATCGGCGGCTCGATGGGCGGCATGCAGGCGCTGCAATGGACCGCGGCCTATCCTCAACGCGTGTTCTCGGCGCTGGCGGTGGCGTGCAGCACGCGGCATTCGGCGCAGAACATCGCGTTCCATGAACTCGGCCGCCAGGCCGTGATGGCCGATCCCGACTGGCACCACGGTCGCTACTTCGAGCAGGGCACGCATCCGCACCGCGGCCTCGGCGTGGCGCGGATGGCGGCGCATATCACCTATCTGTCGGACGCCGCGCTGCACCGCAAATTCGGCCGCCGCATGCAGGACCGCGAACTGCCGACCTTCTCGTTCGACGCGGACTTCCAGGTCGAGAGCTATCTGCGCCATCAGGGCTCGTCATTCGTCGAGCGCTTCGACGCCAACAGCTATCTCTTCCTGACGCGGGCGATGGACTATTTCGACATCGCCGCCGATCACGACGGCGTGCTGGCGCAGGCGTTTCGCGGCATCCAGACCCGCTTCTGCGTGGTGTCCTTCACCAGTGATTGGCTATTCCCGACATCGGAATCGCGCGCGCTGGTGCATGCGCTCAACGCCTCGAGTGCGCGGGTGTCGTTCGCGGAGATCGAGACCGACCGCGGCCACGATGCGTTCCTGCTCGATGTTCCCGAATTTTTCGACATCTCGCGCGCGTTCCTGCAATCCGCAGCCAAGGCGCGCGGCCTGACCACGACGGGCGACTGATATGGCCATGCAGCAACAAGTTCTGCCGCTCAACGGCATCGAACTGGACCAGCCCCGACATTATCGCGGCGACCATCTGCTGGTGGCGGAAATGGTCGAACGCGGCTCCAAAGTACTCGACGTCGGCTGCGGCGAGGGCGATCTGCTGCAACTGCTGGAGACCCGCGGTATCGACGGGCGCGGCATCGAATTGTCGCGCGAGGGCGTCAACCGTTGCGTCGCCAAGGGATTGGCGGTGGTGCAGGGGGACGCTGACACCGACCTCGTCAACTATCCCGATGACGCCTTCGATTACGTGATCCTGTCGCAGACCCTGCAGGCGACGCGGCGGCCGCGCGTGGTGCTGGAAAACCTGCTGCGGATCGGGCGCCGCGCCATCGTCTCATTTCCCAATTTCGGCTTCTGGAGGATGCGGCTGCAACTCTTGGTCGGCGGGCACATGCCGCGCACCGAAAACCTGCCGTCGACCTGGTATGACACGCCGAACATCCATTTCTGCACCATCAAGGATTTCGTGCAGCTTTGCGACGAGATCAACGTCAAGATGGAGCGCGCGGTCGCGCTCGATCTGTACGGCCGTCCGCTGCGGGTCAACTTGCCCTGGTGGTTCTGGAACATGTTCGGCGAGCAGGGCGTGTTCCTGCTCAGCCGCGCGGGGCAGGCGAAGTAAACTAATCGTCATGCCTGCGTCGGCCGTGCGTCGGTCCGTGTTCCATCATGGCGCTCGACTCGCCATTGCCAGCATGATTAATTGGTCGCCGCTCAGGGACCATCGAGATGCGGGCGCGACTGCAGAAATATTTGCCGATCTTTTTCATCGCTTTGTTGGTGCAGGTCCTTGCACCAATAGGCGTATGCTGGGCGGCTGTCGCCGCTGCCTCAAATCCGCTGAGCGTTGCTGAAATCTGCCACAGCAGCGGCGTCGCCGCCGACCAGCCCACCGATCAGGGCGGTCAACACAGTCAGCACGGCAGCGAGTGTGCCATCTGTTGCCTTGTGAGCGCCGGCGCATCCCTCGATACGCCTAAGCTGGCGGCCTTTGCGGCTCCCTATCGCGAACTGATTGGCGTGGCGTGGCACGACCCGAGGCCGGACCCGTCGGCCTTGCGCGTCGGCTCCAACGCGCAAGCGCGCGCGCCGCCATTTTCTTCCTGAGTAAACTTTAAGTCCATCGGCGCGGCCTAGAGCCTAGCCGTCAGATTTGCGTTTTGCGGTCAGCGCCCGGCGTTGGCCAAGGAAGGTCTCTAGATGTCGCGCGTTCATGCCCTCTGCGGTGTGAGTGCTGTCGCCGTCGGGCTGGCGCTGGCTGCGTCGGCTCGAATGGCCAGTGCTCAAAACGCAGGTCAGGTGCTGCCGCCTGTTACGGTGGAGGCGCCCGCCCCAGTGCGCGCCAAGCCCGCCAAGCCGAAGAATCCGCACGGCCTCGGCTCCGCGACAGGCAAAACCGGCTCGCGTGCCGGCGCCGCCACCGGCAACGAACTTGGCCGCGGCGGTTGCAAGCGTCACTCCCAGCGCGGCGCTGGCCAACCTCGACCAGGCGCCGACCGGTCAGACGGCGACGACGATTGATCGAAGCCAGTACGACAATGGTCCCGCGTTCTCGGTGGCCGATATTTTACGCGACAGTCCCGGCATCTCGATCAAACAGGGTAACGGGCCCCGCGATCTCGGGATTTCGATCCGCGGTTCGAACGCCCGCAACGGCTTCGGCATTCGCAATCTGGTGATCTTCGATGACGGCTTCCCGGTTACCCAGCCGGACGGGCTTTCCAGAACCGATCTGATCGACCCGCATGCCTACGGTGCCATCGACGTCATCCGGGGGCCGTCGTCGGCGCTCTATGGAAACTACGCCACCGGCGGCGCCCTGAACTTCCGGACGCGGCCGGGCGGCAGCATCAACGGCGTCGAATACGGGACCGAAGGCGGAAGCTTCGGCTATCTCAACAACTACGTCACCGCCGGCCAGAAGGTCGGCAATTTCGAGGCGTCGCTGTTTGCGAGCGATGTGCGCGGGGATGGTTTCATCCAGAACAGCTGGTTCAACACCCAGACCGTGAACTTCCTCGCTACCTTGAAGGCCACGCCGGACGACCGGCTCACATTCAAGCTGATCAACAACGACGTGGTCACCCGCCTGCCGCTGCGGTTGTCGCTCAATCAATTCAATCAGAACCCGTTCCAGTCCGGGTGCGAGCTGCCCGGCACGCTCGGCTGCGGAACGGTGTCGCTGTTCAACAACGGCTTCAACGGCTCACGGACCGCGCAGACGGCGATCGTCGCCGGTCTTGGCCGCGACGACCGCCGCACCATTGTCGGCGGTCGCTGGGAGCACGATTTCGACAACACGACCACCTGGCGCAATCAGTTCGTGTTTGACGACCGCAACATCAGCCAGCCCACGGGCACGACCAGCGCGATCGGCGATTTCCCGTCGTACAATCTCATGAGCGACATGACCAAGCGCGGCGAACTGTTCGGGATGGATTCCACCACCCTTGTCGGAGGCTGGTACAATACGCTCACGACGACCAGCGATACCCGCAACCTGATGCCGGGGGGCAATGCCACGCTCGGCCTGTGGCAAAGCAGGCAATTCCAGTCGACCACCGACTACGGCGTGCGCGCGCGGGAGGAACTGAAGATCATCCCGACGCTCACCGCGGTTGCCGGGATCGGCTGGGAAACGACGACGTTGAACGGCATCAACACCGCCTTTGGATATCCCGTGGTGAACAACCCGGCTGTCGTCGTCCCAACCATCACCACGGCCGCGCCGCAGTTTCACAACACCGCGCCCGAACTGGCGCTGGTCTACAAGCCGGACAACGAATGGCAGTGGCGCGCGCGTGTCGCGACCGGCTACGGCACGCCGCAGGTCAGCAATCTTTTTGTCCTCCCCAGTGGCCTGCCGGGCAACAACACCTCGCTCACGACGCAGACCAATCTCGGTTACGACGTCGGTGCAGACTGGACCCCCAACAAGTCCGTGAAGGTAAGCGCGACGGCCTTCTACGAGTTCTTCCACAATGAACTGGTGTCACAGGCGACGCCGATGCCCGGCATCAGCTACACCTTCAACGTCCCGCGCTCGGAACATCGCGGCGTCGAACTCTTAGCCCAATGGGCCTTCCATGAGGGATGGCAGTTTACGGCGGCCTATACCTATCTGGACGAAATCTACACCGACTACACCGAAAGCATCAGTGGGTTCAGCTTCAACCGCGTCGGCAACAAGATTCCCGGTATCTCGCCGAACGAGCTGACGGCACGTCTGGGGTACGACGAGCTTCACGGCGCATTGACGGGTCTCGGCGGGCTTCGTCGAGGTGGTGTGGAAGGACTCCTTCTACATGGATAATGCCAACTTCCTGAAAGCGCCAGGCTATGACCTGGTCAATCTCAACCTGCACTACAAGACGGACCTTGCGTCGGACTATTTCCGACAACTCACTTTATTTCTCGAGGTACAAAACGTGTTCGACAAGACCTATGTCGCCTCCGCGAACAACATCGCGAATACCGTGACTTCAGCCGGTATCCAGAATCCCGCCAGCGTGCTCGCGGCAACGCAGACCGGATCGATCTATGCCGGATCACCGCGCGCCTTTATCGCGGGCATGAAGCTCGCCTTCCGGTGACCTTGGGTGGAGAACCAATCATGATGCATCGAAGATTAATCCTCGCGGTTGCGCTGACGCTGACCCAGGGAAGCGCCTGGGCGCAGATGAGCCACAACCACGTTTCGGAATCCGCTTGCGAAACCACCGAATTGCGCTGCGCTTCCAGAGTCACGCCCGCGTTCGGGCCCGACGGAACGTTGTGGCTGGCATGGACAGCCGGCGGGCAGGTGTCCGTCGCAAACTCGACAGATGGAGGACACACGCTTTCTGCTCCCGCCCAGGTCACGCAAGGCAAACTCGAATTGGATTGGGGCCCCGACGCGCGCCCGAAGATCGCGCTTGATCGCAAAGGCGGCATCGCGGTGGCTTTCTCCACCTTCCGCGACAAGGCGTTCAATGGCGAGGTTTTCTACAGTCGATCGACCGATGGCGGAAAGAGCTTCGCTGCTCCGCAGCCGATCACCGACAACACCGAAAGTCAGCGCTTCGAGGCGCTAGGCTTCGACCCCGACGGCACCTTGTTTGCGGCGTGGCTCGACAAGCGCAATCGCGTTCCGGTTCAGAAGGCCGGCAAGAAATACGACGGCGCTGCGCTATTCTTCGCAAGCTCGAAAGATGGCGGCGCGACCTATTCCCAGGCCAAGATGGTCGTGGACAACACCTGTGAATGCTGCCGGCTCGGTCTCGCATTCGACCCGTCCGGTCATCCCGTGATCGTGTTCCGGAACATATTCGAGGGCGGCATCAGAGACCACGCGATCGTCACGTTCACTGACCAGGGAGTCCCGGGCGAAGTACATCGTGTGAGCGAGGATGACTGGCAGATCGCGGCATGTCCCCACCACGGACCGAGCCTGTCGATCGCGCCGAACGGAACGTACCATGTGGTCTGGTACACTAACGGCAAGCTTCGCAAGGGTCTGTTCTACGCGCAGTCACGCGACGGCGGGAAGACCTTCTCCCAACCGATGCCGATCGGTCAGCCCGGCAAAGCACCGTCGCGGCCTTATGTCATGGCCGGACCTCAGGGGACCGCCATCGTGTGGAAGGAGTTCGATGGCGAGAAGACCTCGGTCAACCTCATGACGTCGCCGGACGACGGCAAAACCTGGTCGCAGGCCCGGGTCGTCGCCACCACGTCCGACGCGTCCGATCACCCGCTGTTGGTTTCGGACGGCCGGAAATACTATCTTTCTTGGATGACCAAGGCCGACGGCTACCGACTGCAATCGATCGAGGGCGAACCATGAAGCGATTGTTATTTGCCACGATGCTGCTGTTGGCAGGCTTGCATGCGGAGGCTGCGTCCGAGAAATCGAAGCTGACGCCGTTCGAGCGGGGAAGCTGGCAAAAGCTTTTGCATTCGCACGCAGGCCGCCCGACCTTGGTGCATTTTTGGGGAGTGACGTGCGGGCCGTGCCGGGTCGAGCTACCTGAACTCGGCACATTCATGAAACAGCACCCGGGCGTCGATGTCGTCACGATCAATGCTGACCTCGTTCCGAATTCGAACGCTGCGGCCCAGTCGATGTTGCGGCGCGCTGGCCTGTCCTCCGCGGAGAATTGGATGTTCAGCGACGGCTTTGCGGAGCGGCTTCGCTACGAAATCGATCCCGCTTGGCAGGGTGACATACCGCGTACCATTCTGGTTTCCCGCGATGGCAAGACAACAACCATCGAGGGCTCTACTGAGCCGTCCGCACTCCAGAAATGGTCCGACGAACAGCTTGCGACGCAGAAATGACCTGAACAGGAAATAGCCTGGACAGTTAGGTACGCGTTGCACCCAGGGATTGGAGCAGGCCTGCAAAAGCCGCGGGCTGCCTGGGTTGGGGCGATACCGGATGTCGCGCGCCCGTTCGCTAACGCTGCCGAGACGGCGGGGGCCCTTGCTGTAACGACATTGTGCATGCCCCCAGCGTATGACTTCGGTAGTGCTTTTTTCGGCCTTTAGTAACGGCCCGGCAACGCGAGGCGGCTAGTTCGCGCGGACGCGTCACGTTGCCGATCAGAGGTGAGGTGCGCGCAATCGCATCGACCAACTCAGAGGCCTTATGAAAGCACTTCTCGTTTCGACAGCATTGATAGGTCATCTTAATCCGTTGCTGGGGGTCGGTCGGATCCTGATGGCCGACGGGCACGAAGTCATGGGCCTCTCGTCGAATGATTTGCGGGATCGTGTTGAAGGTATCGGCGCGGCGTTTCGCGGCTTTTTACCCGCCGCAGATTTCGATTCGCGATTCAAAGAAGAATTCATGGCCGAGCTTAGCGCCACTCCTCCCGGCCCGGAAAGGAAGCGGGTTGGCCTGGAGCGTCCCTTTGTCGATCGCATGATGCCGCAATATGAGAGCATCAAGGACGCGATGCGGGAGTTCCCGGCGGACATCATCATCGCCGATCACATTATGCTGGGCGTGCTACCCATGCTGCTCGGTCCCCGATCGCAGAGGCCACCGATAGCGGTGCTCGGAACCACCTATCTTCTCTCGCGTCGCGATGATGGGGCTCCGTACGACCTTGGCTTTCCGCTCGCGCGTAGCGAAGCGCAGCGCAAGGAGGCTGCCGCGCGCTATCAGGAATATGAGGAACTCGCCTTCAAGCCTCTCCGCGACCGTGTGAACCGCGACTTGACTGGGCTCGGCGTTCGCCCGTTGCAGATGAACCTGTACGAAGCGATGGTCGAGCTGCCGGACGCTTATTTGCAGCTGACGGTGCCGCGCTTCGAGTTGCCGCGGCGGAAGCTGTCATCTTCTATCCACTTTGTCGGTCCACTGCCGATTCCGCCCAATCAAGCCCCGATTCCGGACTGGAAGGGGGATCTGGATGGTTCACGGAAAGTCGTGCTGGTGACGCAGGGGACTTTGAGCAATGACGACTTCAGCGAGCTGGTGATCCCGACATTGGAGGCGCTGGAGAACGAACCCGATATCATCGTGCTGGTCACCACCGGCGGCAAACCGGTCGAAACCATCGGTCGCCCGCTGCCCGGAAATGCGCGAGTCGCGCAATACCTGCCGTTCGAGTGGGCGTTGTCGAAAATCGACGCGTTCGTTACGAATGGCGGTTACGGCAGTGTCAACCAGGCCTTGAGTTTTGGCGTCCCAATCGTGACCGCTGGGACGATGGGGGACCGGGGCGACGTTGGCGTGCGGGTCGACTGGTCCGGTGTCGGCGTCAATCTGGCGACCAATGAGCCGACCGTGGATGCGCTACGGTCAGGCGTACGTTCGGTGTTGAATGATCCGACATATCGTGCGAATGCGGCGTTGTTTGCTGAACAGGCGCGCGGCATCGATACTCGATCAGAGGTTCTCCGGATACTGAAGCAGATGCGGTGAGGCGGTTAATCTGCACGACTGGCCCGACATCGCGCTACGGCCGCGCTAGCGCGGCCTCATAGCGGCGTGACCTTTCGCGGCTTTTCACCCGCGGCGGATTTTTTCGCGAAACCACGAAGATCCTGGCCGCGGTTAAAGCCTGGCATGAGTGTCCGCAAGCCACGGATCAAGGCCAAATATCCCGGCTTCGGTCGATCCATTAGTTACCTGGACAATCAACTGAGCAAGGTCTGCGGCGTCCCATTTCCAGAGTTCGGCCGGCTTTGCTCGCAGGTCTCTCATCATCCGGTCGCCTGTCGTCGGGTTTCCCGGTGTCACGATGCGGCCCTTCGGGCCACCTGCGCGCGAGCCGGCACCGCCTCGCTGATGATCCGAAGAATCTCGGATCGGGTGTCGATCGCGGCGAACTCGGCGGCCATCGACGACGCGCGCCACGCGATAATCCGGCTTGTCGAGCACGGTGCGAACGGCATCGCGCAACGCCTGCGGCGTCGGCTCGTTGGTGGCGAGATTGATCCCGACGCCCGACCATGCGACGCGCACGTTGACGTCGGGCTTGTCTTCCGTCAGGCCCGCGGTGACGAGCGGAACGCCAAAGCTCATGGCTTGGTTGACGCTGCCATAGCCGCCGTTGGTGACGAGCACGTCGGCCTTGGCCAGTGCCCACTCGAACGGCAGGTAGCTGGCCACGCGCGCATTGGCGGGAATGGGACCGGGGATCGCATCGATCGGCCGGCCGCCTGCGGTCGCGATCACCAGCAGGTCGGGTTCGTTGGCGAGCGCCGCGAGGGTCGGGCCGACCAGCAGGCCGAGATCGAAGTTTGCGGCCGTTCCCTGGGTGACCAGTACGACCTTGCGCGAGCCGTCCACTTCGTGGGCCCAGGACGGCAGCGGGACCTGGTTCGGAACGATCGGCGGGGTGCCGACGAATTGCACCGAGTGCGGAAAGTTTTGCGGAAACTCGAAGCTTGGCACCGTCAACTGGATGTAACTGTCCGCCAATTCGACGGTCGACTCGGGGAGAATCATCGTCAGCGGCGGGGCACCCAAATCGGCCAGGTGCCCGTTCACGCGACGGAGCACGGGCAGTTCTATCTCGTTGTCACGCTTCCGTGCGAGGGCCGCGTATTCGTCGCGCTGCGCCTGGGTCGTCGCGGGCGGCAGACCAGCAAAGTTCGGCGCTCCGTCGTCGCGCCGACCGTGCAGGATCGACGTGCCGCAGAGAACGATAGGAGGGCGTTTCGCGCGCGGCCCGAGCAGCATCGGCAGCACGCCGTAATACGCATCGTCGGCGACGATGACGTCGGCAGGGAAATCCTGCAGGACCTGCTGCAAGCCTTTGTGCTGGCCAGGGATGGTGTCGGCGAAGAAGCGGTAGACCGCCGTGCAGATCTGTTCCGGCCCGGGAGGCTGCCCGGGAGGAAGATCCCTCAGTTCGGGAACCAGTGCGAGGATGTCGCGCGTATCCAGATCCGCGCCCACGGGAAGCGGATAGAATTTCAGTCCGGCGTCTTCGACGCGGTCGCGTAGCCAGGTCGCCGTGAGGCCGACGACCTCGTGACCCGCGGCGATCAGGACGTTGCTGACGGCCAGGATCGGATTCAGATGACCGATGAGCGGGAGTAGAGGCAACAAGGATTTTCATGGGATCTCGGTTTCTGGGTGGCTCGGCGCGCCACGGCAGCCTGGTCCGAAGCGGAGTTTCGGCAGCTGTTTCGAGATCAAACTGGGGCATGGATATTACGTGCTGGCTACAGCGTGCGCGAAATTGACTGCGGCTGAAATACGTTGATGGTTTTTCGAGGGCAGAGGCGTGAAAGCCGGATCGGACCGGGATGGAGAGTATCGCCATGACACGGTCGAATGTGCGGCAATCGATGTGAAGAATGCGCCGGCTGCAGGCGAGTTGTACTGCGTCAGATGATGCAACGCCTTCAACCGCTGGGGCCTCCGTTCTAGTCGGTCTTTCGGGTCGAAAACCTCGGCTTGCCTGGGCCTGAAGGAAAGATTCCGGTTCGACTTTATGCCCCGCAAGTAGAGGCGCCCGCGCCGGAATTCATGCCGACGCTTGTCTACTACCATGGCGGAGGCTTTGTCGCGGGAGATTTGGACAGTCGCGACACTCTACTTCGGGCGCTGGCAAACCGCGCAGAATGCGTCGTCGTTTCCGTCGCCTACCGGCTCGCTCCGGAAAATCCATACCCGGCCGCAAGCATCATGTTCCGTAAAGTCATGATCGCGTTGTTGGCGACGGCATCGGAAGAGCTCGCTTTGAGTACAATTGGTGCGCTACGCTCCCGGAAGCGGACTTCACATCCGGTTTCGTGGCGCGCCGCATAGGCCGGTGAGTTGTGCCAATCCATTGAAAGTACGCCCGCCGCCGCGGGGTGGCGTGATCATCGGTTGATCCGCCGACACTGTGTCGGCGTGACACCTGACCTTCGATCAGGCGGGCACCAGCAACCACGCCACGACCATGGCGACGACCGCCGCGATGAAGATCAGTGCCTGAAGGTTCGACATGCGCCACATCGGTCCCTCCGATGCTTCATTCCTCAAGTGGCGTTTCGAAAATTGGCGGGTACGCCTGGTCGTGAACGCAAGTTCGAGCTAACAGCACCGCCCGTTCTGCTGGACCGGCGGGCACGGCACCGAGCCGTATGAGCAGAACACACAGCAATCGCCGGGTTTAGGCTTTAGCCGCTGGCCGCAGCCCTTGCAGTCATAGAAAAACTGGCAGGCGTCCGTCGGCATGGCCTCGGTGCTGGAGTGCTGGCAGGACGGACAGACGAGAGTTGATCGCAGTTGCATGACACCGCAAATTTAGTCGGGGCCGTTGGAAAGGTCCAACCCCGAACGACCGAAATCGCCCTCGATCAGGCCAGCAGCATCAGCGCGATCATGACAGCGCATGCCGCGATGAAGATCAGCGCCTGGACGGGCGAATATGGTCCAAGGCACATACTTTGGCACGCTCTGTGTTCGTAGCACCTCTTTTATAGGGCACGACTGTCTAAAATTTCCTCGCCGGGTTCGGACGCGACCGGGACCGCAGCCGCAGCCGCGGGAAGGCCATACAGCGCGCCAGTGCAGCGCACCGGCCAAGGCCGCGCCAGCGCATAGGCAGCGGCGCGGCCTTGCTTGCAGCGGTTCGTATCTCTTGGTGGTATCTTAGGGCTTGACTGGGACTAACACTGTTTTCCCTTTGTCAACGATATGGACAGCCAGCAGCTTGAATGTCTTGTCGCCGGTCACCTTGAACGCTCCGTGTGGCACGTCACGGACGTTGATCCTCGATACGCCAGTTGTCGGCGTGAGAGGCTTCCCGTCCGGAGTTTCAAGCGTAGCGCCCTCAAGCACATAGAAGGCTTCCTCGCCCGGGTGGGTATGTAGCTCACTCACAGCGCCCGGCGGGTATTCCACCACGCTAACGATGATTTCCATATTTGTGCCGGTCAAATCGCCTCTGGTGAGTTCGGTTCGCTTTGTGGTCGGCGTTTGAGCAGCCGCCGAAAATGTCAGTCCCAACCCAACGAGTGCAATCGAAGCTGCTTGCTTGATCATTTATCGCTCCCGCCTTCTTGGTGAAAAACAAGTGCAGTAAAACACAGTGAGCACGGACAGGCGACGGGCAGGCGGCAGCGTCGAGGCCGCAGGAAGGCCGTACAGCGCGCCGGGCGGCTGGGGCGCAGGGACACCGGCGATGGTGGCAAGAAAGCCCGGTCACCAGGGAGCGCGCTATAAGCCGTAAAATCATTGCGCAGGGAAGGCCGGGTGAAGGCGGCAAATGCGATCACAAGTGTTGGCCGGGCATGAGTCACGGTCAGGCCTCGCCGGCAGGGGTGCTCGATGCCGGAAAATGTCTGGCACGCTACGCCTGCGGCGAGCGGTTCGAAAGTACGACCCGGACAGCAATGATATTGGCAGCTCGCGGATCTATCGGGCTCAGGCGGCTGACTAAATCCGGCACTGATGACTGAGAGTGAACTTTCCCCGCCCCTGCGAATTGAAATGGAGGTGACTGGAACAGCATTCGTGATGATGATGAACCATATTCGGGTAGCCGTAACGCCGCGCGACCGCTTCCTGCAGGCGACGCAAAAAGAAAAGACAAAATTTGAACGTGGGGAAATTAAATCCCGCAAGAAGGACCGTGAGGTGGGCGCGTCCGTATCACAGATGTCTGTGCCAAAACGCGCGGCAGGCGGCCGGCGTGGACTATTCTTTAAGCCCTGCGTCTATGCCATCGTCTTCGTCGGAACCGTGTCGCTCGTCTTCGTATCACTCGTTGCTCTGGAAAGAGCACTGGGTGGGTAACGATTGCGCTTGGTCCAATTGCTCGAAATCTCCTGCGCGTAATCCCTGATTTCCTGAACCGGATCAATCTGTTTCTACCGGTCCAGTCTCCATCCGAAAAATAATCCGCTTCTCCTTTTTCCCAAATCAAGTCCATATCTCCGCCATCCCGTTCCCGAGCGAGGGGCGTTTCGCGATCGTCACGGACGTAGGGTTTGGGATGCGATGGACGCGGTGGCGTCGCCGCGCCAATGGCGTGCGGACGAGCGGCGCTACAGCGGCGGCAAAGCCGTGTGGTCCTGACGCCCCGACGCTGGCGTTCAAGTTTGCGGGAAGTATCCCGCAGGCGATGGTGGCAAGAAAGCCCGGTCACCAAGGAGAGCGCGGAATAAGCCGTAAAACCATCGCGCAGGGAAGGCCGGGTGTCCGGAGTACCTGTGGTGACTACCGTGTGCTTTCTACCTTTTGCACACGGACTGCGGGTGCAATGGGCACCCGGTTTTCCCTGCGCCCTCGAATTTTTCGAAGGCGAAGACTTCACGCAAAACTCGGGCGCGCCGCGCCGCGAGATCGCGGAATTACATCTCAACGTCATTCCGGGGCGCGCGAAGCGCGAACTACGATGTGCAATTGCACATCGGAGAATCTCGAGATTCCGGGTCTGGTCCGGAGCCTGTCATCGGGCGGCGCATAGCGCCGACCCGTTGGGACCATCCCGGAATGACGGCTTTGGTGAACGCCTGTGCTTTCTCCCGTCTTCGCGACACTCACGCCGCCATCGAGCGCGGGTCACGTGCCGGCCAGCGCGCGGCTTCGACCAGCGCGATGAAGCGTTCGACCATTTCATTGAACAGCGCGGGCTCTTCGAGATTGAGCACATGGCCCGACTTCGGAAAAAACGTCAGCCCGGCGGCGGGAAGGTGCTTTTTCAGGAACAGGCTGGGCTCAACGCAGGCGTCGTCCTCGTCGCCGCAGATGATCAAGGCCGGCGTCGGCACTTTCCGGATCGCCTCGGTCAAAGTGTAGATCGAGGGCCGGCCGCCCTGGAAGCCGCGCATGGTGTTGGCGGAGCCTTTGGAATCATGTCGGGCCAACGCCTGGTAGAAATCCGCATGTCCGCGCGGGTCCTTGATGAGAAACGGAATCCTGCCCGGCGCCTCGCGCGTGACCTTGGCGACTTCCGCCGCGCCGATGGTTTCGAATTGTTCGGCATTGGCCAGGCACTGCCGGCGAAAGCCGTCGAGATTGGCAAGGTCGGATCCCGAGCCGACGCCGGCCAGCGTCATCGACAGCGCCCGTTCCGGCGCGTGCAGGCCGACCTGCAGCGAGGAGTAGGAGCCCATCGAGAGCCCGACGAAATGCGCTTTTGCGATCTTGAGGTGATCGAGCACGGCGAGCGCGTCGGTATAGAAATGCTTGTAGGTGTAGGCCTCGGCCGTATCAGGCACGTCAGACGGGGTATAGCCGCGCGCCGAATAGGCGATGCAGCGGTGGCCGCGCGAGAAGTAGCGCATCTGCGGCTCCCAATTGGTATGGTCGGCCGCAAACTCGTGCAGGAAAATGATCGGCGTTCCGCTGCCGGCTTCCTCGAAATGGAGCCGGACATTGTCGCTGGTGACGGCGTGGGGCATTCCACGATTCCTTTTCTTGTCGTTGTTCTCAAGCCACGCGGGAAAATCGCAATTAATGCACGCGGCCGCAATGCGGCGGCATCGATTCTTTTTCGTCATCAAATCGCCGGGGAATCACCCCGAAACCGCGGGTTCGCCGCCGCATTGCGCCACGCTGTCGCCACACCGCACCGCACATACAACCACCGATGTCGGCTACCTCACGCTCAGACCAAAACGCGAGGGGATGCCGATGGGAAACGGGGGTGTCACAGAGGATGAGTAATGGTTCAGTTGCGTGCGTATCGCCGGTCGCTCCGCGTTGTTTCTCTATGCGTCGGAGCCCTGGCATTGTGTTCGGCGGCGACGGTCGCCCCGGCTTCAGCAAGGTCTCATCACGGCGCAGGGCGGCATGCCCACGCCGGTCATCACAGGCGGCATTTCGGAATTCGCCATCATCGGCACGCCGCGCGGCGGTCGCGCTGGGACGTCGGCGTGGCGCAGATGCAGGCGGGCGGCGTCGCTAACGCCAATGCCAGTATCGCGCCGAACGCGACCTCCACTGAGACGACCCCGTCGGCCGGGTTCGGTTCGTCGAACGTGGTCGCCGAAGCCCGCCGTTACATCGGCGGCAATCCCACCAGCCGCCGCAGCCTGTGGTGCGCGCGCTTCATGAACATGGTGCTGGAGCGGTCGGGTCATCGCGGCACCGGCTCGGACCTCGCCAGTTCGTTTGCGCATTACGGCCAGCGGGTGTCCGGTCCCGAGATCGGCGCGATCGCCGTGATGAGCCGTCGCGGCGGTGGTCACGTCGGGATCATCAGCGGCATCGACGCCCATGGCAATCCGATCCTGGTGTCCGGCAACAGCGGCCATCGGGTCCGGGAAGCAACCTATCCGCGCGGGCGGATTTACGCCTATGTGGTGCCGACCAGCTAAGATCGGCGTTGCCTATTACCCCATCGCCTCTCCCCGATTCCGGCGAGAGGCCGCCGCCCGCAGGCTCCTGCTGTCGGGCGGCGATCAGGATGGAGGCCAGCAAATAAGCGGAAGGCGCCCGCCTTTGGGGGCAGCCTGGCTCCGCCCACGAATTTGTGAGGCCGCCCCTTCCGTTTCCAAAAACCTGTTCCCACATCAGCCCCAAGCCGGCGCGAACGTCGGCGACGACATCGCCTGCCGGTTGAGGAATGTCAGCGCGGCCAGCGGAACCCAATGAAGATGCTGTTTTCCGTGCCTTTCTGGGCGGAACGGCAGGCTGAGGGATACCCACCGATGAATATAGAAAAATACACCGAGCGGTCGCGCGGCTTCGTCCAGTCGGCGCAATCGTTGGCGATGCGCGACGGCCACCAGCAGTTCTCGTCGCTGCATCTGCTGAAAGTGCTGTTGGACGACAGCGAGGGCCTTGCCGGCGGCCTGATCGACCGCGCCGGTGGCAATTCGCGCGCCATCCTCAAGGCGACCGAGGAGGCGCTCAACAAGCTGCCGAAAGTTTCTGGGAGCGGCGCGGGACAGGTTTACCTCGCGCCCGAACTGGCGCGGGCGTTCGATGCGGCCGAGAAGGCCGCCGACAAGGCCGGCGACAGTTTTGTCACCGTCGAACGGCTGCTGTTGGGACTGACGCTGGACAAGGACAGCGAGGCCGGCGCCATCCTGAAGAAGGGCGGGGTCACGCCGCAGAACCTCAACGCGGCGATCGAAGCCTTGCGCAAGGGCCGTACCGCGGACAGCGCGACCGCCGAAAACGCCTATGACGCGCTGAAGAAATATGCCCGCGACCTGACCCAGGCGGCGCGCGACGGCAAGCTCGATCCGGTGATCGGGCGCGACGAGGAAATCCGCCGCACCATCCAGGTGTTGTCACGGCGCACCAAGAACAATCCGGTGCTGATCGGCGAACCCGGGGTCGGCAAGACCGCGATCGTCGAGGGTCTGGCGTTGCGCATCCTTAATGGTGACGTGCCGGAAAGCCTGAAAGACAAGAAATTGCTGTCGCTCGATCTCGGTGCGCTGATTGCGGGTGCGAAATACCGCGGCGAGTTCGAGGAACGGCTGAAAGCCGTGCTGCAGGAAGTGACCGCGGCGGAGGGCAGCATCATCCTGTTCATCGACGAGATGCACACGCTGATCGGCGCCGGCAAGGCCGATGGCGCCATGGACGCCTCCAACCTGCTCAAGCCCGCGCTGGCGCGGGGCGAACTGCATTGCATCGGCGCCACCACGCTGGATGAGTATCGCAAGCACGTCGAAAAAGACGCGGCACTGGCGCGGCGCTTCCAGCCGATCTTCGTCACCGAGCCGACGGTCGAGGATACCATCTCGATCCTGCGCGGCCTGAAGGACAAATACGAGCAGCACCACGGCGTGCGCATCACCGACTCCGCGCTGGTGGCGGCGGCCACGCTGTCGAATCGCTACATCACCGATCGTTTTCTGCCCGACAAGGCGATCGACCTGATGGACGAAGCAGCCGCGCGGCTGAAGATGCAAGTCGACTCCAAGCCGGAAGAACTCAATTCGTTGGATCGGGAAATCATCCGGCTGAAGATCGAGCAGGAGGCGCTCAAGAAGGAAAGCGATGCCGGCTCGAAAAGCCGCCTGCAGACGTTGGTGAAGGAACTCGCCGAGCTTGAGGAGCGGTCGGCCACGTTGACCTCGCGCTGGAGCGCGGAGAAAAACAAGCTGTCGAACGCCCAGAAGCTCAAGAGCCAACTCGACGGCTTACGCATCGAACTCGCCAATGCGGAGCGCCGCGGCGAATATCAACGCGCCGGTGAATTGACCCATGGCCGGATTCCCGAGCTTGAGAAGAAGCTCGCCGGGATCGAGGCCAAGGAAAACTCGGGCGAGATGATGGAGGAGGCGGTCACCGCCAACCACATCGCGCAGGTGGTCTCGCGCTGGACCGGCGTGCCGGTCGACAAGATGCTGGAGGGCGAAAAGGACAAGCTGCTGCGGATGGAGGAAAGCCTCGGCAACCGCGTCGTCGGCCAGGCCGAAGCCGTGCATGCGGTCGCAACCGCGGTGCGCCGTTCGCGGGCGGGCCTTCAGGACCCCAACCGTCCGATGGGCTCGTTCATGTTCTTAGGCCCCACCGGCGTCGGCAAGACCGAGCTGACCAAAGCCCTGGCGGAGTATCTGTTCAACGACGAGACCGCGATGGTTCGGCTCGACATGTCCGAATTCATGGAGAAGCATTCGGTGTCGCGGCTGATCGGCGCGCCTCCGGGCTATGTCGGCTATGACGAGGGCGGCGCGCTCACCGAGGCGGTGCGGCGGCGGCCGTACCAGGTCGTGCTGTTCGACGAGATCGAGAAGGCGCATCCCGACGTCTTCAACGTGCTGCTGCAGGTGCTCGACGACGGCCGCCTGACCGACGGTCAGGGCCGCACGGTCGATTTCCGCAACACGCTGATCATCATGACCTCGAACCTCGGTTCGGAATTCCTCGTCAACCAGCCGGAAGGCGAGGACACGTCCGCGGTCCGCGAGCAGGTCATGGCGACGGTGCGGGCGCATTTCCGTCCCGAGTTCCTCAACCGTGTCGACGAGATCATCCTGTTCCACCGCTTGCAGAAGAGCGAGATGGGCCGGATCGTCGAAATCCAGTTCGCGCGGCTGCAGAGGCTATTGGAAGATCGCAAGATCACGCTCACGCTCGATGCCGCGGCGCGCGACTGGCTCGCCGCCAAGGGCTGGGATCCCGCTTACGGCGCGCGGCCGCTGAAACGGGTGATCCAGCGCAACCTGCAGGATCCGCTGGCCGAGATGATTCTCGCCGGCGACGTGAAGGATGGCGATCGCGTCGTGATCTCGGCGAAGGGCAATGTGCTGACCTTCAACGGCAAGCCGGCGCAAACCGCCGAAATCGCCTCGTTCGAGGCGCCGGCGTCGAAACGCAAGCTGAACTGAGTGTCCAAGCTGGACCAAGCGTCACAAACAACATTCCCCTGGGTACGTCGCCCGTACCCAGGGCAATCGTTTGATGCAGGCCTGTGGCCCTCCGCTAAGGCGCCTCAGCGCTCCGTGGTCAGCCGAGGCGGGTTCTGGGACATGAGCCAGAGCTCAATCGCCGCCAGGACCGCCACGGCGGCACCCACGAGCACATGAACCGTCATCGCAGTGGTTCCCTGGAAACCCAATACCCAGGGCGAAACCAGCGTCCACAGTCCAACGATGAGGTTCAGCCACTCCTCCCAAACCGCGAAGGCCGCGAGCGCCGCGATCGCGAGAATCGCGATCACGATGCCGGCGATGTTGGCGTTTTCAGAGGCCCCTGCGGGAAATCCGAAAATCCAGGGCGAAACGAACAGGAACGCGCCGAGGATCAGGTTCGCAACGTCGCATAATTTTGGGTTCGACCATTTTTCCATGACAGCCTCCATTTCCGATAAAGGCTTCCGTTCATATCAATCGAACCGCTGCCCTGCCGGTTCCAAGCGGGCCGGAAAATTTAATGAAACCGCAGCGCCGTGCGGCAATTTTGTCCCTTGGCGCCGGGGTGAAAGCGCGGTTCACCCCGGCAGACCAACGACGCCTACTGGCCGCAATGGTCCCGTCGTTTGGGTTGAGGCATACGCCGGTTGGCCCGATTCGCATGGGGGAGGGGCCCGCGGGTCGGTCTTCAGCGGGTGCTGACCTGCTGCACCCGCCACGGCCCGCCGCTGGCGTCGGAGATGCGGGCGGCGCCGTTTCGGTTGCTCATCATGGCATCGAGACGATCGCGCTCTTTCTCGAAGCCCGCCATCATCGGGCCCTCAAGCGAGCGGCCGCGCGGCAGCTTGATGCGCATCGGATCGACGAAACGGCCGTTCACCAAGATTTCGTAATGGACGTGGGCACCGGTCGATTGCCCGGTCGAACCGACGAAGCCGATCACCTGGCCCTGGCGAACCCGCTTGCCGACCTCGAGCCCCTTGGCGAAGGCGGACATATGTCCGTAAGCCGTCTCGTAGCCGTTGTTATGCTTCAGCTTGACGTATTTTCCGTAGCCGCCTTCCCAGCCGGCGACTTCGACGACGCCGTTGCCGGAAGCGAAAATCGGCGTTCCATAGGCCGTGGCCCAGTCGACGCCGGTGTGCATCTTGACGTAACCGAGGATCGGATGGCGGCGGCTGCCGAAGCCCGATCGCATGATCGCGTTGTTGACGGGCTTGCGCACCAGGAACTTCTTCGCGCTCTTGCCGGTCTCGTCGTAGTAATCGACCACCGAGTCGTCGGGGGTCTGGAACCGGTAATATTTTTTGGTCTCGCCGCCGACGGTGAGCGAGGCGAACAGCACGTCGTTCTTTTCGGAGGTCGAGGCGTTGTCGTCCTCGCCGGCGTAGAAGACATCGAAGGAATCGCCAGCCTGCACCTTGCGCTGGAAATCGACGTCGTAGGAGTAGATCCGGATCATGTCGTCAATGACGCTCGGCGGCACCTTATTGCGCAGCGCGGTCTCATAGATGCTTTGATAGAGCCGCACCCCGCTGCCATCGTCATCGTCGTCGTCAGGGCTGGCGTTATCGGCAGTCTCGACGACGGTGTTCAGGCTCTGGACGTCGACGGCGACGTATTTGCCCATGTCGGACAACGCGGCGACGGCTTCGACAGAGGAATCGTTGGCGACGATCACCCGGGAAGGCACGAGCCGCGGGTTCGGTCCGGGACCGGCGGGTGTCATCAGGATCCGCAGCCGCTGGCCTTCTTTCAGGCCGCCGTCGCGGCCGTAGGGACCGAGCATGGTCGCGATCGCCTTCGCTTCATCCGGCGTGGCGCCTTGGTCGCGCAGGATCGAGGTCACGCTATCGCTCTTCTTGACCAGATGGATGCGTTCGCCGATCGGATTGCCGCCGGTGACCTGTTCCTTGGTCTTCGGCAGCAGGGTGACGTTTTCCGGAACCACGCGCGTTTCAAAACCGGCGTAGGGGTCGGTCACCGTCCCCTCGGAGGCGTAGGACAATTTCATATCGGACGCGCCGCTGGCGTCGGCGGCAGCGCTGGCGAGCGAGGCATAACGCACGCCGCCGTTGTTGCCGTGCCAATTGGAGACGTCGCGCACGCGCATCAGCACATCGTCCAGCGTGACCACCGCAGCGAGCTTGGCCTTGGGCAGAACCGGCGCGAGGTCCTTGGTGACAAACGAAACCTCGGCATCGGGTTCGGCAGCGGCATCGGCGGCACTCGGACCGTCGGTGGCGGCGGGCACGGTGTCGCCGACGTCAGCCAGCATGCGTTGAGCGTTGAATGGGGGGATCTTGGCGCTGAGATCGCTCGTCGTCAGCGACAGGTTGCCGGAGATTCGAATGAACGGCCGCACACGCATCACGTCGCGGTTACCGACCCGGGTAACGGTCGAAACCCGCACCATGCTGCGTGCGGCCGTCGACTCGCCGGGCGGCGGCAGGCGGTCGCTCTTGTGCAGGGTAGCGGTTCGGTCATTGGCGCCGAACGCGCCCCGCAGCGCGCCCTCGACTCGCTCCGGGACCTTGGCAAAGGTCATTTCGCCGTCCAGCGACGCAAAAACGGCGCCGCCGATCAGAGCCGCGCCGCACAGACCGGTCAGGATAGTGCCGCTGAACCATTGTACGGAGACGCGGCGGCGATCGATCACCGCGGCCTCGGAGCCATCCACCGAAAGCGGCGGTTCGTGGCCAAGATCAATGATCCCGGTCTCGCGTCCGTAGCCGCCGCGTGACGTCCTGTGGTTCAAGCCACCGTCCCCCAAATTTCATCAACATCGAAGCCACCTTTGCTCAGCTCGGACCCGAACTCGCCTCAAGAGCGGAGATTCGGGCGTCGCATGCCGCATGGATGTTCGGAAAACAAAAGCCGGGACTCTGGTAGAGCCAAGACTCCGGTCAGATCACGAACATCAATGGTGCTCAGGTCTCTCGATGTTTCCAAGGTCGCTAGGAAAAGGCGACGGGTCGTCTTTTGAGATCGCCGATCCCTCGGTAAAAAAATCACCGGCAGCCCCCACGGCATCCGACAATTCAACGCTCAGTACAGGCAGAACGTCGCAGTATTGTGGCTCAAGTGCGGCGTAAAGTCCCTAAAAATCGAGACTTTCCAGGCTCGCAAGATTCGCTGGGGCGATGCGACGATTTTCTGACAACAGGCGTTGACAACTCCGATCGGGCCAGCTTATAAACCGACCACTGAGCGCGGCGCTGTTTTGGCCCTTGGCCAAGGCGAGCTTCCGTGCCGGTCAAGCTCCTCACTAAGATGAGTGAATCAACAGCCGATAGTCATCGGTTGTTATTTGTCGTCGGATGAGGGCTGCGAGATTAGCTCCCAGCGATGGGAGATGGGGTTTTCGGACCCCGGGCTGTTTGACAAGTGAAGATGAAGAAAGAGAAACGTGGACGGCGGAGTCCTTGCGAGTCTCGACGGGTTGGAAGCTTCGGTTTTCATCTGTCGGGGCTGGACGAAAGACTTCGGCGGTACACGTTTACATAGGTTACACCATCGTTGTTCGCGATGTAAATCGCGTTCAATAAATATGGTGGGACCTCGTCAAACGTTGTGATCAGCCGGTTCAAGGTTTCAAGTCCAACTTGAGAGTTTGATCCTGGCTCAGAGCGAACGCTGGCGGCAGGCTTAACACATGCAAGTCGAGCGGACGTAGCAATACGTCAGCGGCAGACGGGTGAGTAACGCGTGGGAACGTACCTTTTGGTTCGGAACAACACAGGGAAACTTGTGCTAATACCGAATAAGCCCTTACGGGGAAAGATTTATCGCCGAAAGATCGGCCCGCGTCTGATTAGCTAGTTGGTGGGGTAACGGCCCACCAAGGCGACGATCAGTAGCTGGTCTGAGAGGATGATCAGCCACATTGGGACTGAGACACGGCCCAAACTCCTACGGGAGGCAGCAGTGGGGAATATTGGACAATGGGCGCAAGCCTGATCCAGCCATGCCGCGTGAGTGATGAAGGCCCTAGGGTTGTAAAGCTCTTTTGTGCGGGAAGATAATGACGGTACCGCAAGAATAAGCCCCGGCTAACTTCGTGCCAGCAGCCGCGGTAATACGAAGGGGGCTAGCGTTGCTCGGAATCACTGGGCGTAAAGGGTGCGTAGGCGGGTCTTTAAGTCAGGGGTGAAATCCTGGAGCTCAACTCCAGAACTGCCTTTGATACTGAGGATCTTGAGTTCGGGAGAGGTGAGTGGAACTGCGAGTGTAGAGGTGAAATTCGTAGATATTCGCAAGAACACCAGTGGCGAAGGCGGCTCACTGGCCCGATACTGACGCTGAGGCACGAAAGCGTGGGGAGCAAACAGGATTAGATACCCTGGTAGTCCACGCCGTAAACGATGAATGCCAGCCGTTAGTGGGTTTACTCACTAGTGGCGCAGCTAACGCTTTAAGCATTCCGCCTGGGGAGTACGGTCGCAAGATTAAAACTCAAAGGAATTGACGGGGGCCCGCACAAGCGGTGGAGCATGTGGTTTAATTCGACGCAACGCGCAGAACCTTACCAGCCCTTGACATGTCCGGGACCGGTCGCAGAGATGTGACCCTCTCTTCGGAGTCCGGAACACAGGTGCTGCATGGCTGTCGTCAGCTCGTGTCGTGAGATGTTGGGTTAAGTCCCGCAACGAGCGCAACCCCCGTCCTTAGTTGCTACCATTTAGTTGAGCACTCTAAGGAGACTGCCGGTGATAAGCCGCGAGGAAGGTGGGGATGACGTCAAGTCCTCATGGCCCTTACGGGCTGGGCTACACACGTGCTACAATGGCGGTGACAATGGGAAGCTAAGGGGTAACCCTTCGCAAATCTCAAAAAACCGTCTCAGTTCGGATTGGGCTCTGCAACTCGAGCCCATGAAGTTGGAATCGCTAGTAATCGTGGATCAGCACGCCACGGTGAATACGTTCCCGGGCCTTGTACACACCGCCCGTCACACCATGGGAGTTGGTTCTACCTGAAGACGGTGCGCTAACCGAAAGGGGGCAGCCGGCCACGGTAGGGTCAGCGACTGGGGTGAAGTCGTAACAAGGTAGCCGTAGGGGAACCTGCGGCTGGATCACCTCCTTTCTAAGGATGATCCTTCAGATCAGTTTAGGCTGTTCTATCGGATCGTTTTAGAAACATCAGGGGCCATCAGTCGTCAGGATTGTTGAGCTGCATTGGCGGGATTTCGCCGTCTTCGTTTCTCTTTCTTCGCGGACGAACACGCGCCAGGGGCTTGCGCTTGTGCGATGCATTGGCGATGAGCCGGTGCGCGCGAGCGGTGCTCCTAGTCGTTAGGGGCTTG
>CAWCXD010000010.1:452500-1345736 GCA_963799475.1 uncultured Alphaproteobacteria bacterium
CGGCCTCAAGCGCGAGTGTCAGCGCCTGCAGCCCGATGATGCTGTCTCCGAGGCTTCTGCCAAATCCATTGAGGATCGCGGTCGAGCCTGCGCGCTCGATTGCCCCAACGCGGCGTATCCGAGCCGACGGGCCTTCGCTCCGCAGATCCATCCCGAAATCCATCGCCATGCCCCTTGATTCTGCACAGCGGGGTTACGAATGGATTTCAGCTCAACCTAGTCGTGTTACCGATGTGATTAACCACGCATCCCCCGGGAACATGCAGCAGCGCGATTTTCGGCCACGATTGGCAGTCAGCATGGCGGCCCGAGTTCATTGGCCGTTCATTTCGGAATTCGTACCCAAGCCCTACCTACCAAGTCCTATCTACCAAGTCCTGCCTTTAGAACTTCAGGCTACCCCAACCGAGGAGACTCCTATGCGTGAGTTCGTTCGCCCCGTCGCCGCCGCCCTGAGCATCGCCTGCCTGGCAGCTTCGATGGCCATTGTCTCGAGCAGCGATGCGCTCGCGCAGGCCCAGCCGCAAGCCGCACCCGCACAATCTGCGCCGGCGCAGGAAGCCCCCGTGAAGCAGATCGCGCTGACCGAAAAGCAGATCGAGGGCGTGTTGGCCGCGGGCAAAGACATGGATGCGGTCCTGGAGAAGCTGCCGGACAACGCCGAGCCGGATGCCAAGGTCACCGGGCAGCTCGACGCCATTGCCAAGAAAAACGGCTTTGCCAGCTATGACGACTACAACAACGTCACCGACAATATCGGCATGGTGATCGCGGGCTTTGATCCCGTGACCAAGAAATATGTCGGCACCGAAACCGTGATCAAGAGCCAGATCACCCAGGTCCAGGCCGACAAGAAGATGTCGGCGCAGGACAAGAAGGATGCGCTCGCCGATCTCAACGACGCGCTGAAAAACCCGGTGGCGCCGATCCAGAACAAGGGCAACATCGACCTAGTGGCCAAGTACTACGACAAGCTCGCCGCCTCGATGGGCAGCGATCAGCAGTAAGACACGTTTATCGCCGCGCCGTTGCGCTCGGCAGCAACGTGAAAATCTGTCATTCCGGAACGCCACACTGAGCTGCGTCGACCGGAATGACAGGCTGTGGAAGCGAGTCCGGAATCCATCGCCCTGCGGGGAGGATAGATTCCGGGCCATCGCCCAGCCCGCGCTCCGGAAGACGCTCTACTCCGCCGCCTGGCGCTGGGCCCGTGCGAGCTGTATCAGCGAGTCATCGTCGACCGTCTGGATCGGCGTGAAGTCGCGATGCGCGATATATTCCGGCCGGGTCGGCGTGCGGATATAGTTCGAAACCGCGTTCAGTGTCAGGTAAACGATCTTGCGCGGATAGGGCGTGATGTTGCCGGCCGAGCCGTGAACCAGATTGCCGTGGAACATCAGCATGCCACCCGGTTTTCCGGTCGGCGCGACAATGCCGCCTTCCTTCACCAGCCGGGTCACCGTCTCCTCGTCCAAGGTCCATAGCGGATAGGAGGTGGTCGCAAGATCATGCGCCGCCTTGAGATCGCCGGCGTGTTGGCTCTTCGGCACCAGCATCAGCGGGCCGTTGATCGGCATCACCTCGTCGAGGAAGATCGCGATGTTCATCGCGCGCGGCTGCGGCATGCCGTCGTCGCGCTTCCAGGTGCCGTAGTCCTGGTGCCACTGCCAGACGTCGCCGGTGAAGGCGGATTTGGCGTTGATCTTGTATTGGTGCATGTAGACCTTCTCGCCGAAGATCTGCTCCACCGGCTCGATCATGCGCGGATGGGCGCCGAGCAGGCCGAACGCCTCGTTGTAGAGATGCGCAGCAAAGGCGGTGCGTGGCGCGCCGCTCTTCTCGCGCCACACCTCCGGGCGATTGGCGTCGTAAATGCCCTCCGCCTCGCGCGCCAGCAGCTCGACTTCCTCGCCGCTAAACAGCTCGGGCAGAAACAGCCAGCCTTCGCGATTGAAATCCTCGATCTGTTGCTGGGTCAGCTTCATGATGGGTTCTCCCTGTCGTTTCCCGGCTTTGGTTCTGCGGACGCCTTGCGCGCTCCGTCATCGCGGGTTTTATTGGCAGAGAGGATAGCATCGGCCGGCTGTTTGACCAACCGAAGCCATTTGGGGAAGGGTGACGCAGCGCAACAAACCCGCGCGATCACGCCGCGAGGAAATCCAGCACGCTTTTGCAGAACTGTTCCGGCCCTTGCTCGAACATCCAGTGGCCGGCGCCGGATATCATCACGGTCTGCGCGCCGGGAACCTGCGGCGCCAGCGCACGCAGCACCGCGGGCAGACTTCCCTTGGTGTCGGTGCCCCCGACAAAGAGCGTCGGTGTCCTGATCGATCGCGCGTCCGCTTTCGAGTAGGGCTTTCTGTCCTCGTTGACCTGCCCGACCAGGGTGAAGGCGTTGTCGCGGAGCTGCTGCTTCGCCGCGGCGGCGAGCCGGCTCCACGCGCCTTCGCCCTCGATGGCTTCGAAGAACAGCTTCAGCCCGCCCTCGATGTCGCCATCCGCGACCTTCGCAGCCGATGCGGCGAACCGCGACGAACCGGTGGTTGCGGCTGCCGGATCCAGCGTAGGGTCGAGCTCGCCGCCCGGCTCGGCCAGCACCAGCTTGCGCAACAATTCCGGCCGCTGCTGCGCTACGCGGAACGCGATGTGGCCGCCGCGGGAATGGCCCATCAGGTCGACTGGACCGTCGTTCCGTTTCTCGATGAAGCCGATCACGTCGGCTATGTGCTGCGCCATCCGGTAGTCGTCGCCGATGCCATCCCAGTGCTCGGGAAAAAAGTGCCGCAGGCTGACCGCAATCACCCGATGCCGTTTCGAGAGCGGTCCCATGACCGGCGACCAGGTGCGGAAATCGCCGAGCGTGCCATGCACGCAGACCAACGGCCGCCCCTCGCCGATTTCGAGATAGGCCATGTCGTATCCGTTGATGGGGAGGGTTTGCATGGCGGGAGCAGCTTTCGATCGATGGGCTCGACTTTTGATTGCCGGCAAATTGCCCCGGAATCCGGGTGGACCGCAACCGCATTCATCCCTAGATTCCATGCGTTGCAAGAATTGGCAGCATGCGACGTCGGCAAAGCAAGCGTAGGAGCCAGCGATGACCGGCTACTGTTTTGCGATCTTCGATACTGCGATCGGCCGCTGCGGCCTGGTGTGGGGCGACCGCGGCATCAACGCGGTGCAGCTGCCGATGGGCAGCGAGGACAAGACCCGCGGCCGTCTCCGCCAGCGCCATGGCGACATCGCGGAAGCGCCGCCGCCTGCCCAGGTGCAGGCCGCGATCGACGGCATCGTTGAACTATTGGCGGGCGAGCCGAACGATCTCAGCAACGTCGTGCTCGATCTCGATGGCGTTCCGGAATTCAATCGCGGCGTCTACGCGATTGCGCGCACGATTCCGCCGGGCAAGACGCTGACCTATGGCGACATCGCCAGGAAGCTCGGCGGCGTCGAGCTGTCGCGCGACGTCGGCCAGGCGCTCGGGCAAAATCCCTGTCCGATCGTGGTGCCGTGTCACCGCGTGCTCGCGGCCGGCGACAAGCCCGGCGGATTTTCCGCCAATGGCGGCGTGGTGACCAAGCTCAAGATGCTGGCGATCGAAGGCGCGGTGGTGAACTACACCCCGAGCCTGTTCGATTGAGCTGCTTCTCTCACCTCGCCCCGCCGGGGAGAGGTCGCTTTGCTTCGCAAATCAGGTGAGGGAGCGTGACGAGGCTGAAGCTAACCGGCCGCCACCGCTTCGCAGGAAAAGCCGTTGCCCCAGCGTCGGATATTCCCGGTCGAGGGCGAGGGGAAATGCGTCGTGCAGCACAGCGTATCGGTATCGCAATAGCGCTCGAGGAAATTGCGCCGCTGCACCGCTGCCTGCTTCTGATCGACATCGAATTTCACCGACAATTCCGGATAACGTGTCTGCAGCGGCGAGTGCATCAGGTCGCCGCACATCACCGCGTCGTCCTTGCCGCGGCCGAACGTGAATGCGACGTGGCCCGGCGTATGCCCTGGCGTCGGCAGAATGCGGACATGATCGCCGATGGCGTAGTCGTTGCGCACGATCTCGGCTTTGTCGGCCTCGACGATCGGCAGGACGCTGTCGACGAAGGGCGGCTCCTCCTCCTGGGCGTTCTGCTCGCGCCAGTAATCGAATTCGTCTTGGTCGAACACATAGCGCGCGTTCGGAAAAGTCGGCACCCAGCGGCCATTTTCGAGCCGCGTGTTCCATCCGACGTGGTCGACATGCAGATGCGTGCACATCACGAAATCGATGTCGCCGACGGCAAAGCCCGCAGCGGCGAGCGCGCGCATGTAGTGATCGTCGGTTTTTTGGTGCCACTTCGGGCGTTGCGGTCGCGGCTTGTCGTTGCCGATGCAGCTATCGACCAGGATGGTGTGATGCGGGGTTTTCACGATGTAGGACTGAAAACACAAAATCAGTACGTCGCTCGCGTCGAGCGCGCCGGCCTGCCGCAGCCACGGCCGGTTCTCCGCCAGCAACTCCGGCGTCAGCCCAGGCAGCATTTCCTGCGCCGGCAGAAACGTGGTTTCCTGTTCGATGATGCGGTGGACGGTGAGATTGCCGAGGGCAAATCTGAGACTCATGGCAGCCTCCCGCAATTAGGTTGATGGTGGCACCGAGATCTTGACCGAAGGCCGCTCCAGCATCTTTTGATGGAAGGCGTCGAGCCTGGGATAAGCCTTGTGCCAGCCGCAATCGGCAAAGCGGAAGTCGGCATAGCCGAGCACGCAGACAAGGCCGATCTGTGCCACGTCGAGCGGTCGCGACAACATGTCCGGCTGCTTCTCGAAGTGTGCCATGCCGCTCCAGGCCCGGTTCCAATGATCGTCAGACCATGCCTGCCATTGCAACCCTTGCGGCCGCACCATTCGCTCGTAGCGGCAAAGCAGCATCGAATCCAGCATGCCCTGCAGCAGCGAATGCTCGCTCTTGACCCGCCATCTGATAGCGCCGGACGCCGGGATCAGCTTTCCGCCGCCGGCGAGCTCATCGAGATATTCCGTGATCACGTAGGAATCGAGCATCACCTCGCCATTGTCGAGGATCAGCGCCGGGAGCTTCTTCAGCGGATTGATGCGCGCATAGTCTTCGCTGGTCTGCATCGGCGCAACGGTCGCCGGCATCAGCTCGATCTTGTCGATCAGGCCGAGTTCGATCGCGGCGATACGAACCTTGCGGGCAAAAGGCGAGGCGGCAGAGAATGTGAGCTTCATTTTTCAGAACCCTCGAAAATCTCTCCTACGTCGTGGCCGGGCCTAGCCGTCCGAAGGACGGCGTCGGTTCCGCTTGCCATCCACGTCTTCAAGACGTGGACGCCCGGGACATCCAGCGCCAAGACGCGCTTCGCGCTTCTGCCCGGGCATGACGAAGCATCAACGAACTTTACGCCGCGATGATTTCCTGGCGCTGCTCGCCGAGGCCTTCGATGCCGAGCGTGATCACGTCGCCGGCGTTGAGGTACTTCGGCGGCTTCATGCCGGTGCCGACGCCGGGCGGGGTGCCTGTGGTGATGATGTCGCCCGGTAACAGCGTCAGGAATTGCGAGACGTAGGAAATGCACTTCGCCATCGAGAAGATCATGGTCGAGGTCGATCCGGTCTGGCAGCGCTTGCCGTTGACGTCGAGCCACATTGACAGCTTCTGCACGTCGGCAATCTCGTCCTTGGTGACGAGCCAGGGACCGAGCGGGCCGAAGGTGTCGTGCGACTTGCCCTTGGTCCAGGTTCCACCGCGCTCGATCTGGAAATTGCGCTCGGAGATGTCGTTGCAGATGCAATAGCCCGCCACGTGGTTGAGTGCGTCGGCCTCGGAAACATATTTGGCGCGGGTGCCGATGATGGCGGCGATCTCGACTTCCCAGTCGAGCTTGGTCGAGCCGCGCGGCTTCTCCACGGAGTCGTTGGGTCCGCTCAGGCTGGTGTTGGCCTTGAGGAAAAAGATCGGTTCCGGCGGTATCGGGTTTCCGGTTTCCTTGGCGTGATCGACATAATTCAGGCCGATTGCGACGAATTTCGAAATGCCGGTGACGGGCGCGCCGATCCGGGGCTTGCCGTCGACGGCTGGAAGCTTGGCGGGATCGAGGGCGGCGAGCTTGGCCAGCGACGCCGGTGCGTAGGCCTCGCCATTGAGGTCCTTCACCTGGGCCGACAGATCGCGCAGCTGCCCGGATTTATCAATCAGACCGGGCTTTTCCTGGCCGATCGCGCCGTAACGAACAAGCTTCATTTTTAATCACTCCCTTGAGGGTTTTACTTACTTGGCACGCTTCATGGATCAGCGCGGAACGAAATTCAACTGGCTAAACGACATATTTAAAGGCGTCGCCGTCGCGCTGGATGCGGCCGGCATTGAAATGGCCGCCGATCACCAGCGTCGGCGTGCCGGCAAAGCGCGAGAACACTTCGCGCCGCGTCGCCGCTGACAGCGCCGGATCGGAATCGGCGGTCGATGACCAGTCGAGATGTGCCATCTGGCAGGGGTGATGGGCGACGTCGCCGCTCAGTAGGGCCTCTTCGCCGTCTGATTTGATGTGAAGGCTGAGATGGCCGGGGCTGTGGCCGGGCGTCGAAATCAGGGTGATCTCATCGCAAAGCCTGGCGTCGCTCGCGACCAGATCGACCTTGCCCGCCTCGACGATCGGCCGCACGGAATCGTTGAAGACGGCAAGCTTGTCCGGCTCGTGGCCGGGGTCGCTCCAGTGCTCGTATTCGGTCTTGCCGAACACGTAGCGCGCATTCGCGAAGGCCGGTACCCATTTGCCGTCGACGAGCTTGGTGTTCCAGCCGACATGGTCGACATGGAGATGCGTGCAGAACACGGTATCGATGCTGTCAGGCGGAAAGCCTGCCGCGGTCATGGTTTCGAGGAAGGGCTCTTGACGGTTGTTCCAGGTCGGCACCTTGCGGCCTTCCTTGTCGTTACCGAGCCCGGTGTCGACCACGATTCGGCGCGAAGGCGTCTCGACCACCAGCGAATGGATCGACATTTTGAGCCGGCCCTCCGCGGTGGCGAACTCGGGAATGAGCCATGGCAGCTTCTGGATTTCCTCAGGGGTCGCCAAGGGAAGGATGAACCGGGTGCTGCCGACCGTCTCGAGTTCGACGACTTTGGTGATCCTGACCTTGCCCACGGTCCAACGCATCCGGCCGCTCCTGCATTTTTAGCGTTTCTTTGCGTCAAGGATGCTGGTTTCCAGCGTCGCGCGCAATGGATCATCTGGCCGGCCGGTGCGTTGAGGGAAATCATCGGGAACAAGGGAGTGATCCATGCCGGAGCTCAATATCTCGCGCGAGAAGGTCGCCTTCCTGATCGACAAGGCGCAGGAATTCGACGTCAAGGATTTGCCTACCGAGCTCGAGTCCGGGTCAAACGCCAGCGACGACAGCGCGATTGGGGTGCTGGAAGATGACGACTCGGATTCGGTTGCCAGCGAGATGGCCAGCTTCATCAAGGCGCTCAATGAGGACGAACAGATCGATCTCATCGCGCTGATGTGGCTCGGACGCGGCGAGGGGGCGATCGAAGAGTGGGAAGATTTGCGTGCGCGATCAGCCGAGCGGCGGAGCGAATATCGCAACCCGCAGGAAGAAACCGCGGACTACGTGCTCGGCGAACCCTTACTGGGCGATCTATTGGCAGACGGACTCGATCAGTTCGGCGTCTCGTGGGTCGACGAACTGCCGGAGTCGATGAAGGATGAGTAGCGGCGGCGCCGACCTGGATCAGTTCGGCGCCGCTGTCATCTGGAAATCACGCAAAAGAAAGGTTCATCGCGCGATGGTGCTCACAGCGTGCCGGGGAAGGCGCCGCCATCGAGCAGGATGTTCTGTCCGGTGATGAAGCCGGCTTTCGCGCTGCACAGGAAGGCGCAGGCCTCACCGAACTCATCCGGCTGGCCAAAGCGTCCGGCCGGGTTCTGCTTGGCGCGATCGGCCATGACCTGATCGACGGTAGAGCCGCGCTTCTCAGCCTCAGCCTTGGCTGTGCCGAATAAGCGGTCGGTTGCGAACGGGCCCGGCAACAGGGCATTGATCGTGACATTATTGATCACCGTCTTGCGCGACAGACCGGCGACAAAGCCGGTGAGGCCCGCGCGCGCGCCATTGGAGAGACCAAGGATTTCGATCGGCGCTTTCACCGCGGCGGAGGTGATGTTGACGATGCGGCCGAACTTGCGCGCCATCATGCCGTCCACTGTCGCCTTGATCAGCTCGATCGGCGTCAGCATGTTGGCGTCGATCGCCTTGATCCAGTCGTCGCGGGTCCAGTTGCGGAAATCGCCCGGGGGAGGACCGCCGGCGTTGTTGATCAGGATATCCGGCTCGGGACAGGCTTTCAGCGCGGCTTCGCGGCCGGCGGGCGTGGTGATGTCGCCGGCAACCTCCGTCACCGTGACGCCGGGGCTCAGTTTGCGAATTTCCGCGGCGGTCTTCGCCAGCGCTTCCGCGCCGCGCGCGGTCAACGTGACATGTACGCCCTCGGCGGCAAGCGCGATCGCGCAGGCGCGTCCCAAACCCTTGCTGGATGCGCAAACGATGGCGCGGCGGCCCTTAATCCCAAGATCCACTATCTCACTCCCGTTACGTCAGATGATTTTGCAGTCCGATGTCTTCACTGCAGCCAGTCGTCACTGTAGCCAGTCCTCACTGTAACCAAGTCCGGCGGCCGTGATAAGTGGCCCCCGCCGGCTGAAACGCATATCAGCGAACGAATACCGGTACGCCGGCGGTACCTATATTCTCTGCTCTTGCTTCAGCCGATCGATCGTGGCGGCGAGATCGGGTGGCAAGGAACGGAAGCCGCGCTGGGCGGCCATCGACAGCAGCGGCCGAAGTTGCGAACCGGTGAGGTAGGCGGGTTGGCGATCGGCCGGAACGAGCCGATCGAAAATCAGCACCAGCGTGGTCGCGACGAGGCCGACGCGCACGGCACCAAGCGCCGCGCCCGCGAGGCGGTCGCCGATGCCGGACTCGGATCCGATGGCTTCGTCAAGCGCCATTCGCGAAAGCTTCCCGAGCAGCATGCCGACAGCAAGAAAGATGGCAAAGAACGAGAGCGAACTTTGCGTTTGCGACCCGCCGGGCGCGCCGCCGATCATCGGCGATACCAACGACATGATCCATAGCGCGAGCGGCGCCGCGAACAGATAAGCCAGGATCGTGATCGCGCTGCGCAACAAGCCGGCATTGAACCCGATGACAACGGCTATAGCCAACGCGAGATAGATCACGGCATCGAAGCTGTTCATGGCTGACGACTCTGGCGGTGCGGGTTGTCCTGATCGTGGTCAGCGAAGCCGGTTTGCGGTCGTGAAAATCGTCTGTATCAATACGCCCGCTCTAGCCTGCGGAGTTGGTCATGTCCGATCTATTCGACGTCAGTAAAGAAATCATCCTTATCACCGGCGCCTCACAGGGGCTCGGCCGGCAATTCGCGCGGGTGCTGTCGGCGCATGGCGCGGCGGTCGCGCTGGCGGCGCGACAGACCGCCAAGCTGAAAAGCCTCGAGGACGAGATTCGTGGTCGCGGCGGCCGTGCGGTTGCGGTGCAGATGGACGTGACCGACACGGCGTCGATCGCAAAAGCCATCGACAGCGCCGAGGCGGCGCTCGGCCCCGTCAGCGTGCTCATCAACAATGCCGGCATCGTGGTGGAGAAACTCGCGGTGGACCAGACCGAAGCCGATTGGGACGCGGTCATCAACGCCAACCTCAAGGGCGCCTATTTCGCTGCGACCGAAATGGCGCGGCGGATGATCGCGCGCAAGCAGGAGGGCAATATCATCAATGTCGCCTCGGTGCTGGGTTTCGGGGTGCTGAAGTTCGTGTCGCCGTATGCGATCTCGAAGGCCGGCATCGTGCAGGCCACCAAGGTGATGGCGCTTGAGCTCGCCGGGAACCGCATCCGCGTCAACGCGCTGGCGCCCGGCTACATCGACACCGAGATCAATCACGAATTCTGGTCGACACCCGGCGGAGAGAAACTGATCAAACGGATCCCGCAGCGCCGGATCGGCGCCGAGTCCGACCTCGATGGCGCCATCATGCTGCTCGCCTCCAACGCCTCGCGCTACATGACCGGCAGCGTGGTCACGGTGGATGGCGGGTTCTTGCTGAGCTGACCGATCGCTCCTGCATGCACCGTCCTCATCCAGAGGAGCGCGCTTCTCGCGCGCGTCTCGAAGGATGGCTGATGTGCGCAGGGTTGCGAGGCTGCCCCGACCGGCCTTCCCCGAAGCTTGGCCCGTAAGGCTTGTTTTTGCACGAGTTCTGACAAAAGCCGCCCGCCGGTCCGGATTGGCAGAATAAATCCCCAATTCGCTGTCATAAAATTGGTAAAAGATCGCTCGCGGGCCTTTCCAAACCCATCTTGCATTGGTACATACCCCTCGCGGCCCAAGGGCGTTGCCCGGGTTGCCTTCTCAGGAAGCCTCCGGACGGGATCGATCGGCGCCCCTCAGGCGTTGGCCGGTTCATTTCGGGTTCGGTTTTTTGTAAAGGCGCGCAATGGCTTATCGCGGGGTGGAGCAGCCCGGTAGCTCGTCAGGCTCATAACCTGAAGGTCACAGGTTCAAATCCTGTCCCCGCAACCAAGCATTCTAAAAAAGCCGTCCCTTGGGACGGCTTTTTTGTTGGCTTGATGTGCTACACTCATTGCACCATGGAACACCGCATGCCCGCCAGAATGTTGCGCGTGGTCGCGATCGCGGTTTTCGCTATCGGCTGCTCCGATGGCGCGCTCGCCGGCGGCGAACGATCGCGTGACACGGCAGCGCCAGTTCACGGATCAGGCTTCTCGCGATCAGAGCACGCGCTCAAGGCACCCTTGCGCACGACGCAGCGGAAACAAAAAGCTGTCCGGACGCTGGCAGCCGACCCCTACGCCAATCCAGCGTCGCCCTATAAAGCCGACCGTCTTTCGCCGTCCTGGGGCGGCCAGCCGATCCTCAATATCCCCGGCCAAGTCACCGTCATCACCAGGCAGGTTTTGGACGACAAGAACGCCACGACCCTCAGGGACGCCCTGAGCACGACCGCGGGCGTGACGGTTGGAAGATAGGCCGCTTCGCTTCGGTTGGACTGGGTGTGATCTTCAAGGACAGACCTGCCTCCACCCCTACGCCACTTCCTTCTCTCTTCGCCACACCGGAAACGGATCCGGCAACTTCGCCCATGCGGCGATCTCCATGGCGGGGCGCCCGTAAATGAGGCACGCATCGAGGCGGCTCCTCAGTCGCTCTTCATCCATGCCGGTTCCGATAAACACGATCTCCTGCCGCCGGTCGCCGTAAATAGTGCTCCAGTTTTTCTTGAGCGACAGCCGCCAGTGAGGATCGTTCGGCCAGCGTTCCGTTGGAATGTTGGCCCACCAGTGTCCCAGTCCTTCGGTCCGGATGATCGCGCCGGCCTGGCTCAGTTCGCCGACCCATTGCGGGCGCGTGGCGATCCAGAAATGTCCCTTGGCGCGGATCACGCCCGGCCAGCTCTCCTGCAGGAACCTGTTGAACTTGACCGGATCGAACGGCCGCCTGGCGCGATAGACGAAATTCTTCACGCCGTATTCTTCCGTCTCCGGCGTGTGCTCGGCGAAACCGTAAAGCTCCTTGAACCACAGCGGATGCTGCTGCGCCTTCTCGAAGTCGAAACGGCCGGTGTCGAGAATGCGGTCGTGCGGCACGGCGGAAAAATCCGCCTCGATCAGGTCGGCTTCCGGGTTGAGCGCGCGGATGATCTTGCGCGCCGCATCGCGCTGCGCGGGCGTCGCGTCGCTGATCTTGTTCAGCACCACCACGTCGGCGAATTCGATCTGCTCGACGAGCAGGTCGACCAGCGTGCGCTTGTCGTCCTCGCCAAGGGACTCACCGCGATCCCTGAGAAACGCGGTGGAGGAGTAATCCTTGAGGAGATTGACGGCATCGACCACCGTTACCATCGTATCGAGCCTCGCCACGTCGGAAAGGCTGTCGCCGTCCTCGCTCCTGAAATCAAAGGTCGCGGCCACCGGAAGCGGCTCGGCAATCCCGGTTGATTCGATCAGCAGGTAATCGAACTGGCCGGCTTCGGCGAGACGCCTGACTTCTTGCAGCAGATCATCGCGTAGGGTGCAGCAGATGCAGCCATTGGTCATCTCGACCAGCTTCTCGTCAGTCCTCGACAGGTTGGCACCGCCATCGCGGATCAGGTCGGCGTCGATACTCACCTCGCTCATGTCGTTCACGATCACGGCCACCTTCAGGCCCTCGCGATTGTTGAGCACGTGGTTCATCAGCGTCGTCTTCCCCGAACCGAGGAAGCCGGACAAGACAGTGACGGGGAGCTTTGGCATCAAGATCGAACAACCTTTTCAGGGCCCGGGGGCCTATGCGTGTGGGCGGCATCTGCAATTCCAAATGTAATGTTATAACATTACAACAGAGGGCGCGATGTCAAGCGTCTTCCGGCGCGCGCGGTTGCCGATCGGGTGAATGCAAAAAGGGGGCGCGAATGGCCGCCGCTTGCGGTGGTGGCGGAAGTATTGCGTCTCCGGGAGGCGGGGCGTGGCCGTCCCGCGCCGACGTTTAGGAAAACCCGTCGCGCAGCAGTTGCCCAAAACCCGTAAACTTGTGACGGACGCCGGCGGTGCGGAGCGCGTGCCACATCATCGCGGAGGCGGCGGAGATCACCGGCTTGCCGGTGTCTTCTTCCAGCGGCTGCAGCGCATCGAGGGTCGGCATCCCGACGCCGGAGAGGAAAATGGCTTCCGCCTCGGGGCGATCGACCTGCCGGGCGATGGCATAGGCGCGTTCGCTGCTCTCCTCGTAGATGTTGCGGACGTTGTCGAGATGCCCGGCGTTCACGACATCGATGCCGCAGCTTTCCAGGTGCAGCCTGCCGCGCGTGGTCATCTCCGCGGAGTAGGGCGTCGCATAGGCGATACGCCTGATGCCAAGATGCTGCAGCGCTGCCAGCACGCTGCCGAATGCGGTGATGAAGCGCGCGCGGCCGATCGTCTCCATTTCAGCCACCAGTTCGGCCTCGCGCGCCTGGCCGAGCGTATAGCTGGTGGCGGTATGCGCCATGACGATGACGCTGGGCGCGACCATCGCCAGCAGCCGGACGCAAGCGGGAATGCTTTCGACCTGGCTGCGATTGCGTTCTTCCTGGCCCGCATGCGTGCCGGCCGGACCTTCCGCATTCATGCGCGTGAAGTGGAGCGATACGCCCGGTGGCGTCAGTTGCGCCATTTCCGGCTCGACCGTCGGATTTCCCGGCGGCACCAGAAATCCGATCCGCGTGCGCCATCCCTGCATGAGGTCCGTCCCGTTGTGCTGCCTGGACCGTCTTCACGGCGTAGCCTTCTTGAGACATCTGTTACAGTCAAGACAACGCCGAAACAATTGGAGCCGTCATGCCTTTTTGGATCTGCGAACAATGTGGTGCCCAGTTTCCCGATCGCGCCACGCCGCCCTCGTCATGTCAGGTCTGCGAGGACGAGCGGCAGTACGTCAACTGGAAGGGCCAGACCTGGCTCACGCCACAGGAGCTGGCCCAACGCCATCGGCTGGTATGGCGTGACGATCTCGATGTTCCCGGCATCGGCGTTGAGCCTTCTTTTGCGATCGGGCAACGCGCGCTGCTGCTGTGCGAGCCCGACGGCTGCGTGATGTGGGACTGCATTCCGCTCGTGACCGATGATGCGGTGGATTACGTCCGCTCGCTCGGCGGCCTGAAGGCGATCGCGGTCTCGCACCCGCATTATTACGGCGCCATTGCCGACTGGAGCGAGGCCTTCGGCGGCGTGCCGATCTATCTGCATGGCGACGATCGCGCCTTTGTCACCCGGCCCCATCGATCCATCGTGTTGTGGGACGGCGAAAGCTGCCGGCTCTCCGATGACATTGTGATCCTGCGCACCGGCGGCCATTTCGCCGGCGCCACGGTGCTGCACTGGCGTGCGGCGGCGCAGGGACGGGGCGCGCTGTTCACCGGTGACATTGCGATGGTGGCGATGGATCGCCGCGCGGTCAGCTTCATGTACAGCTATCCAAATTACATCCCACTCAATGCCGCCGCTGTACAACGGATTGCCCGTGCGGTCGAACCGCTGGCGTTCGATCGGATCTACGGCGCCTGGTGGGGTCGCAACATCGACGGCGATGCCAAGGCGGCCTTTACTGCCTCGGTGCGGCGCTATCTCGCCGCGATCTCCTGACGGGCAAGGGCGTCGTATATGATGCAATTAGCGGCGGAGAAGAGCCTACCCTCCCCTTGAGGGGCAGGGCTATCGCATGTTGCGGAATTTGCGAGGTCGAAGATCCTCCCTTCACCCTCCCCTGGAGGGGGAGGGTCGGCTCACATTGAGCGCAGCGAGATGTGAGACGGGGTGGGGTGGAGATGCTTCGTTCCGGGACCTCACCCCACCCCGCCGCTTCGCGTCGACCCACGAGCGAGCTCCGCTCGTCTCGGACCCCTCAAGGGGAGGGTAAGCAAGAGAGCTGCAGCCCCCGCCTGCTGTACATGCGATAGCCCTAGCCTGACCGGAGCCGCAACGGCCGGTGAAGGCCGGCACCGACCAACAGACGGTAGGCATCGGCCGAAACTCATGGTACTGGGCGAGCCGTAACCGCACCGGCGCACATCGACGACGTGCGAATAACACGCAAAAACGGTTCCCAGGGAGAAACAAACATCATGATCGCACGGCGCAAGCTCCTGAAAATCGGTGCATCCGGCCTTGCGGCGTCGGTGGCGATGCCCTTCGTCGGCCGCACCGGATGGGCGGCGACCCCGACCCACACGCTCAAACTGACCTTCGCGGACACCCAGAACCATCCGCTCTACGAAGTCCTCAAGCGCTTTTCCGAGGACGTGTCGAAGCGCACTTCCGGCGCCGTCGAAATCCAGGTCTTCAGCATCGGGCAGCTCGGCAGCGGCACCAACATTATGACCGGCTTGCAGACCGGCATCATCGATTTCTGCGCCCACACCTCCGGATTCATCGACACCATCTTCCCGAAATTCCAGGTCGTCGATTTGCCGTTCCTGTTTGCGGATTCCGCGTCGGCCGAGCGCGTGCTCGATGGCCCGACCGGCACCAAGCTGCTCGAGATGATGCCGTCAAAGGGCATCTACGGCTTGGGGTGGGGCCATTGGGGATGGCGCGTGGTGTCGACCATCGGCAAGAAGGCGCCCGAGCCCGAGGCGATGAAAGGCTTGAAGATCAGGGTGCAGCCCGGCGCGATCTTCGCTGCGACCTTCCGTGCGCTCGGCGCCAACCCGATCGCGATCGACCTGACCGAAGTCTATCTGGCGCTGTCGCAGCGCGTCATCGACGCGGTCGAGACGCCGATGATTTCGCTGGCGGCGACCAAGCATGACGAGATCATCAACACCATCAACCTGACCAATCAGGTCTACAACGTCGGTGTCATGATGGCGAGCAAGGCCAAGTTCGACGCGCTGCCCGCCGATGCGCAAGGAGCGATCCGAGCCGCCAGCGTCACCCTCACCAAGGATTGGCGGGCGACGATCGCGGCCAAGAGCGCCGAGACCGAAGAGCGTTACAAGGCCAAGGGCCTGAACATCGTCGAGGTCAACCACGAAGCCTATCGCAAGGCGACCGAAAGCGTGTATCCGCAGTTCAAGGACATCATCGGCGCCGAGCTCTACGAGGCCGTGCTGCGGGAAGCCGGGCATGCATGATCCGCTGCCGGCGCTTGCCGACGGCGAGCTTGCGAATGTGCCCGGATCGCTCGACGCGGGCACACCGTCACCAAGGCGCGGCTTCGTCGCGGACCGGATTCGCGCCGGGCTGAACGGGCTGGATTTCGGCTTCCGCGCGATTCTGGTGGTCGCGCTGGTGATCCAGCTCGCGATCGTGCTGACCGGGATCGTGTCGCGATTCTGGTTCGACGAATCGCTGCTGTGGGCTGACGAGGCTGCCAAGCTGTTCCTGTCGATGACCGCGTTCATCGGCGGCGCGTTGGCGTACCGGGCCCGGCACCACACCACCGTCGAGTTTTTAACCGGACGGTTCTCGCCGCGCTGGCGGGCGTCGGTGGCGATCGGCATCGATCTGCTCATTTTGGTGGCGGCGCTGGCGGTTGGATATGTGTCGCTCGACCTGCTGTCGATCTCGGCGACGTCGAACACGCCGATCCTCGACATCAATGCGGCATGGCTGGTGTTGCCGCTGACGGTCGGAATGGCGCTGGTCGTGCTGTTTGTCGTTGAGCGCCTGTTCTATCTCTATTCACTTCGTGCCGTTATTCCGGCGGCCGTCGCCGTCGCGGCATTGGTCGGTGTTGTCTACGCCATCAGCAGCGTGCCCTCGCTGCATTTTGGCAACGGCACGGCGCTGGGCGTCATGCTGGTCGCCTTCCTGCTCGCGGTGCTTTTGGGCCTGCCGGTCAGTTTTGCGATGCTGCTGGGGTCGCTGACATTCCTGTTGATCAGCGGCGTGGCGCCGTTGATTGCGGTGGCGCAGAACACTTTCGATGGCACCGGCAATTTCATCCTGCTGACGCTGCCATTCTTCATCTGGGCCGGCCTCATCATGGAGAAGGGCGGCATTAGCCTCCGCCTGGTGCGCTTCGCGATGACGCTGGTCGGCCACATGCGCGGCGGCCTGCTGCAGGTGGTGGTGCTGACGATCTACATGGTCTCCGGCATTTCCGGCTCCAAGATCGCCGACGTGGTTGCGGTCGGATCGGTGCTCCGCCGCGAACTCCGGAAGCAGGGCTACAAGCCCGAGCAGGGCGCCGCCGTGCTGGCGTCGTCGGCGGCGATGTCGGAGACGATCCCGCCGAGCCTTGCGATGCTGGTGCTGGGATCGGTGGCGCCGATCTCAATCGGGACGCTGTTCATCGCCGGCCTGATGCCGGCAGCAGTGATCGCGCTGTTGCTGATGATCCTGAATTACGCGTTGTCGCGGCGCCGCAACATGGCGTCGGTGCCGCGCGCAACCGGATCGGAACTGTTGCGCGCCACCGGCGGCGCCATCCTGCCGCTGGTGATGCCGGTGATCATGGTGATCGGCATCCGTTTCGGCGTCGCGACGCCCACCGAGGTGTCCAGCGTCGCGGTGCTGTACGGGTTGATCCTGGCGTTCGTGATCTACCGCGCCGTCGGCATCAAGACACTCTACGACATCGCGGTGGAATCCTGCCTGCTGGCGGGAATGGTGCTGTTCATTATCGCAGCCGCGTTCTCGTTCGCCTGGACCCTGACCGCCGCCAACCTGCCGTCCAACCTCGCGATGATCCTGCATTCGATCGGCGACAACCGCACGGTGTTCATCCTCGGATCGATCGTGCTGCTGATCGTGGTTGGATCGCTGCTGGAAGGCCTTCCGGCGCTGATCATCCTGGGGCCGCTGTTGATGCCGATCGCCAGCCAATATGGCATCGACATCATCCACTACAGCATGATCATGATCCTCGCGATGGGCGTCGGAATCTTCATCCCGCCGATCGGCATCGGATTTTACGTGTCCTGTACGGTGTCGGAGAGCCGGCTCGAGGCGACCAGCAAGGCGATGCTGCCCTATCTCGCCGTGCTGATCCTCGGCGTGCTGGTCGTGGCCTTCGTGCCCTGGTTCACGCTCGCAGTGCCGCGGCTGGTGCAGGGCCATTGAGGGGCATGATCCGATAGGTTCGATCCGTAACGACAGAAGCGCGACCTGTTTCGTCGCAGGGCTATCGTGGCTGAGGCGCAGAATCTTCACCCTCCCCTAGGGGGTGTTGCGGAATTTGCGATGTCGGAGTCCCTTCCTTTACCCTCCCCTGAAGGGGTCCGAGACGAGCGGAGCTCGCTCGTGGGTCGGCTCACATTGAGCGAAGCGAAATGTGAGAGGGGTGGGGTGGAGACGCTTCGTTCCGGGGCCTCACCCCACCCCGCCGCTTCGCGTCGACCCACGAGCGAGCTCCGCTCGTCTCGGACCCCCTCAAGGGGAGGGTGACGCAAGCCTCTTCGCTGCAGCCAACTCCGTTATGTCCGACAAAGCGCAAAGAAAGCCGCGGCGCGATCAACGCAATCAAAACCCTGCCACTCTCGGCGAAGGTCGCGACTCTAACCCCTACTGACGCGACGTGCTTCGCGGCGGCCGTGGTTGCGGATCGAATTTCTGGTTCACCTTGGTGGCGGCCTCGCTGATATCGAGCAGCGAGCGACGGCCCTCATCCATGACGGCGGCCGAACGCTTGTTGAAACTCTGGGCCAGTTCGCGGATCGACTTTACTTTGTTGAAGAGCTCGCCGTCCTTGCCGCCCGCGATGCCCGGAATGAAGTCGTCGATCCCGGCGATGGTGCGGTCAAAGCCGGCAAGCGCAGTATCCGCCTTGCGCAGCGCGTCGTCGATCACGTCCCCGTTGGCCGCCAGCGTCGCCGTATAGGTCTCGAAGCTGCGCACCGCATTGTTCATGACGTCGCGGTTGTCGATGAGAATGCGGTCGACATTGTGCAGGGTATCGCGAATCGACTGAACCTCGGACAGGTCGGCCGTCAGCGTCGGGATGCCGTCGGCATCCAGTGGCACTGGAGGTGCGGCCGCATCGCCGCCCGTCAGCGCGATTGCCATCAGGCCCGTCAGTCCCTGGGCTTCCAGGCCCACTACGGTGTCCTTGCGGATCGGTGCGTTGTTTTCCAGCGTGACCAGCGCTACCACGTTGCGGGGGCCGTCGAGCCGGATCGAGGTCACCTCGCCCACATGCACGCCGTCGAAGTTCACGCTGCCGCCCTTGGCGAGGCCGGATGCCGAGCCTTCGAACACGATGCGGAGCGGGCTGCGTTGCGCGACTGCGTGGAACTTGCGGTATCCGAGAAAGCCTGACAACGCGATCGCAACCGCCGCCAGCGCCGCGGTGCCGATCAACAGGTTGCTGGCCCGCACCTTCATCTTGAGAACCGGCTCCGATGCGCCGGGTTGAAGGGAACGATGGCGCGGCGCCACTGGCGGATTGTACCGGCAAAGCATGCCGGCCGAAAGGCCGGCGTGGCAGGCGCACGGCCGGCTCTTCGGCGCCGGTGCCGCCGAGCTAGTGCGCGGCAGCGCGGGCGGCGGCGTTGTTGAGCACGATCAGGCCGTCGACCGCGACGCCGGTCTTGGCATTGATCAGGAACGGGTTGACGTCGATCGAGGCGATGCGGCTGCCGGCGTCCGCCATCAGATTGGAGAGGCCGACAATGGCCTTCACCACCGAGGCCTCATGCAGCGCCGGCTTGCCGCGATAGCCCTTCAGTTTGACGCCGGCCTTGGTGCGGTTGATCAGTTCCATCGCCTCGGCCGCATCGAGCGGCGCACCGGCCAGCGCGACATCCTTCATCAGTTCGATATCGACGCCGCCGGTGCCGAACAGCACCACCGGGCCCATCTCGGCGTCGAGCGAGGCGCCGACGACGAGCTCGAGGTCGGCCTTGACCTGCTGCGCGATCAGGATGCCCTCGAGCTTCGGCTTGCCCTTGAGTTTCTTCACCCGCGTGGTGATGACCTCGAACGCCTTCCTGACATCGGCCGAGGTGTTGAGATTCAGCATCACGCCGCCGACGTCCGACTTGTGCAGGATATCGGCGCTGACCACCTTGGCGACGACGGGGAAGCCGATTTTCCGGGCGATCTTGACCGCGTCAGTTGCGGTCTGCGCGATGGCTTCGTTCGAGACCGGAATGCCATAGGCCTTGAGCAGCTTCTTCGAGGTGACCTCGTCGAGCGCCGCGCCGTTGGCGGCCTTGAGCGTGTGCTCCAAGGTCGCGCGTGCGGTCGCGCTGGAGCTTGAGACCGTGTCCGGCACCTCCTTGCGCAGCGAGGCGTAGTCGATCAGCGATTTGATCGCGCCGACCGCGCGGTCGAGGCCCTGCATCACCGCGATATGCGGCAACGACTTGCGCAGCGCCTTGGTGAATTCGGTGAAGCCGATCGACATCGTGCTGATGTAGATCACCGGCTTGTTGGCCTTCGCAGCCTTCTCGTTGACGATGCGCAGGTTGCGCTCGCGCAATTCATGCGGCGCCTTCGGCAATTCGGCATCGATGATCACGATATCGGTGTCGGGATCGTCGATCATGATCTGGATCGACTGCATGTAGACCGACGGGTCGACCACCGCGGCGAAGCCGGCATCGAGCGGGTTGCCGACAATGCTGCCGGGACCGAGCATCTTGGCGAGCTTTTCGGTCGCGCCGGCGCCGAGCCCGGCGAAATTCAGCCCGGCCGCGTGGAAGGCATCGATCAACAGGCCGCGCTTGCCGCCCGACAGCGTCACGGCGGCGAGCCGGTTGCCCTTGGGCGTATCGGCATGCACGAAGCATTCGGTGGTCTCGATCAATTCGTCGAGGCCGCGCACCCTGATCACGCCTACGCGGGTCGAGATCGCATCAAATGTCTCGATTGAACCGGCGAGCGCGCCGGTATGCGCCATCGCGGCCGCGCGGCCGCCTTCGGACGCGCCGAGCTTGAGCGCGATCACCGGCTTGCCGGCGGCGCGCGCCGCCTTGCAGGCTTGGCGGAAGCCCTTGGTGTTGCGCACGCCTTCCAGATAGACCACGATCACGCGGATCGAGGGATCGGCGGCGAAATAGGCCATCAGGTCCGGGGTTTCGAGCCCGGCCTCGTTGCCGGTCGTGACCATGTAGCCGACGCCGACGCCGCGATCCTCCAGCGCCTGGCGGATCGCCATCACGATCGCGCCGGACTGGCCGGCAATCGCTACCGGCCCTGCTTCCATGGTGACGATGCGGTCGTCGATATTGGTGAACAGCTTCTCGCCGGCGCTGAGGTTGCCGAGACAGTTCGGGCCGGTGACCGCGAGCCCGGTTTCGCGGATCGCCTGCTGCAGTTCGGCGGCGAGCCGCTGGCTTTCCGCGTCCTGCAATTCGCTGAAGCCCGAAGTCACGATGGTCGCCGAGCGGGCGCCGGCCGCGGCGGCGTCGCGGATCACCTGAACGGCGAACCGGGCTGGGACCAGCACCAACACGTGATCGGGCTTGTCCGGCAGGCTGGCGAAATCCCTGTAGCAGGGCACGCCCCAGATGGTTTCGCGCTTGGCGTTGACGGGATAAAGCCCGCCCTCGAACTTGTACTTGACCAGGTTGTTCCAGATCCGCTCGGCGTAGTTGCCGGGCTTGTCGGTGGCGCCCACCAGCACGATGTTGCGCGGATGCAGCATGGCGTGGATGTTCTTGACGATGTCGCTCGCCTCCGACGAGGGCGACCATTGCTGAACCGAATGCGATACGGCGCTGACCAGAGCTTCCATAGGCGTAATCCTCACCCTTGTTTTTCGCCGAATGCGCGACCGGTGTCCGATCGTCACGCCCGACGTGTTTTGCTTTTCTTAATATTGATTGGCGGGGAGGGTGGCAATGAGGCAGCCGGGTCATCTCGGCAGAGCAGACTGGCGGTCTATGAATGGCCAGCGTTTTTTGCTTTCGAAATAGTGCGCCGCCGCGAAACTTGAAAGCCGAAACCTTGCCACCCAAATGGCGTCGCTATATCGGTTTTTCCGCAATTCCTTCGAATATGACATCAAGCGAGCGTGAATAATGACCGCCGACACCGCCACATCTGCCCAATCCCAGCCGTTCCAGGCTGAGGTCGCCGAACTCCTGAACCTGATGGTGCATTCGGTCTATTCGGAAACCGATATCTTCCTCCGCGAGCTGATCTCCAACGCCTCGGATGCCTGCGACAAGTTGCGCTATGAGGCGATCGCGGCCCCGGACCTGATCGGCGATGGGACGCCGCCCAAAATCCGCATCGCGCCGGACAAGAAAGCCAATACGCTTTCGGTGATCGACAGCGGCATCGGTATGGACCGGCAGGAGCTGATCGACAATCTCGGCACCATCGCGCGCTCCGGCACCAAGTCATTCCTGTCCAAGCTGAGCGACGCCAAGGACGGCGCCGGGTTGATCGGCCAGTTCGGGGTCGGCTTCTACGCGGCGTTCATGGTCGCCGAGCGCATCGTCGTCACCAGCCGCCGCGCCGGAACGGACCAGGTCTGGGTGTGGTCATCATCCGGCGGCAGCGGATTCGAAATCGCTCCCGCAAGCGAAGCGGACACGCAGCGCCTCACGCGGGGGACCGAAATCGTCCTGCATTTGAAGGACGACGCCAAGAAATATCTCGAGAGCTACGAGATTGAACGCATCGTTCGCGCCTATTCCGACAACATCCAGTTTCCGATCGAGCTGGTCCCGGAGGAGGGCGAACCGCATCAAATCAATTCGGCGAGCGCGTTGTGGCAGCGCTCGAAGTCGGAACTGACGGCGGAAGATTACAAGCAGGCTTACAAGGCGATCGCCGGTGCCTTCGATGAGCCCGCGATGACGCTGCATTATCGCGCCGAGGGACGCCAGTCCTATGCGGTGTTGTTGTTCGCGCCGTCGGCCAAGCCGTTCGATCTGTTCGAGCCGCAGCGCAAGGGCAAGGTGAAACTCTACGTCCGCCGCGTCTTCATCGCCGACGATGCCGATCTGCTGCCGGCTTACCTGCGCTTCATTCGCGGCGTGATCGACAGCGAGGATCTGCCGCTCAATCTGTCCCGTGAGATGCTGCAGAACAATCCGCAGCTCGCGCAAATCCGAAAGGCCGTGACCACCCGCGTGATCGGCGAACTGGAAAGCCTCGGCGAAAAAGAACCCGAAGCCTTCGCCAAGATTTGGGATGCCTTCGGCCCGGTGATCAAGGAAGGCCTTTGGGAGGATTACGAGCGGCGCGAGAAACTGCTGGCGCTGTCGCGCTTCACCACCACCGCGGGCGAGATGCGGTCGTTGCAGCAATATGCCGAAGCCCTGAAGCCGAACCAGACCGAGATCTATTATCTCACCGGCGACAGCGTCGAGCGCCTGAAGTCGAACCCGAAGCTTGAATCCGCCACGGCGCGCGGCATCGAGGTGCTGCTGCTGACCGATCCGGTCGATGCGTTCTGGACTTCGGCGCCGCTCGATTTTGGCGGCAAGCCGCTCAAGTCGCTGAGCCAGGGCGATATCGATTTCGGATTGATCCCGCTGCTGGATGAGAAGAAGGACGACAAGGACGAGACCAAGCCGGCCACCGACGACGCTGCGATCATCGCGGTGGTCAAGGACGCGCTGGGCGAGCGGGTGTCCGACGTCCGGGCGTCGGCGCGGTTGACATCAAGCGCCTCGTGTCTCGTCGCCGGTGGCAACGGACAGGACCGCGCACTCGAGCGCCTGCTGGCGCAGCAGAACCGGGGCATGGTGACCAAGCCGATCCTCGAGATCAACATGCGCCACCCGCTGGTGGCAACGATCTCCGCCGCCAATGATGCGTCAAAAGATTTGTCGTTCTTGCTGCTGGAGCAGGCGCAGATCCTTGACGGCGAATTGCCGGAGAATCCCACGGCCTTTGCCAACAGGCTCAATCAACTGGTGCTGCGAGGTCTCAAGCTTTAAAGCGTTTTCAAGCGAAGTGGATACCGGTTCGCATAAAGAAAACGCGTCAAATCAAGAATCTAGAGCCCCGCTCCGAATCGGAGCGGGGCTCTAGCGCGGTCGGTTGCAAACCCGTATCTGGGAGAGAGCTTTCAATACGGGGTCACTTGCACCACCATGACCACGCCCGGCGGCAGCGATACTTTCTACGGCGGCATTCCGGTGTTTCGCGGCTTCGGCCGCCTGATGGATCCGGCGCTGTATTCGCCGTTGCCGGACGACTGGAGCATCGGCATCGCCGATATCGTGGCCTCGACCAAGGCGATTGCCGAGGCGCGTTACAAGGCCGTCAATATGGCCGGCGCCGCTGTGATTGCCGCGGTCACCAATGCGCTCGATGGACGCGAATTTCCGTTCGTGTTCGGTGGTGATGGCGCGAGCTTCGCGGTGTCGCCCGACGATCTCGTTCGCGCCCGCGAGGCGCTGGCGGCCACCGCGGCATGGGTCAAGGACGATCTCGATCTTACGATGCGGGTTGCGCTGGTGCCGGTGGCGGCCGTGCGTGCGCAAAATCTCGATGTGCGCATCGCCCGGTTCGGGCCGTCGCCGAATTTGTCCTATGCGATGTTTTCCGGCGGTGGTCTCGGCTGGGCGGAAGCGGCGATGAAGCGCGGCGAGTTCGTGATCCCGGCCGCGCCGTCCGGCACCCAGCCCGACTTGACCGGGCTGTCCTGCCGGTTCGAGGAAATTCCCGCGCGGCGCGGGCTGATGCTGTCGGTGTTGATCGTGCCGGCGCGCGGCGCCGACCCGGCGGCGTTCCGCAGGCTGATTGAGGATATCATCGCGCTGGTCGAGCGCATTCCGGATGCCGGACGCCCGGTGCCGCCGGGCGGGCCGCCGCTGCGATGGCCGTCGGCCGGCGTCGAATTCGAGGCCCGCGCCGCGCGCGGGGGATCGCTGCCTTGGCGGCGCGCGCGGGTACGCGTCGTGACCTTGTTCAGCTATTTCATCATACGCTTTGGCATCAGTGTCGGCGGCTTTGTTCCCAAGACCTATGTGCAGCAGCTGGTGGAGAATTCAGACTTCCGCAAATACGACGACGGATTGCGCATGGTGCTCGATTGTGCGCCGGAGCTGGAGCAGGCGCTGACGCAGCGCCTCGCCGATGCGGCTACCAACGGCGTGGCGCGATATGGCCTGCACCGGCAGGACGCCGCGATGATGACCTGCTTCACGCCGTCGGCGCTGCGAAGCGATCACGTCCATTTCATCGACGGCGCCCGCGGCGGCTATGCCTCGGCGGCCACGGCGCTGAAGGCGACGCTGGGGTAGGAACAAAGTTCGTCATGCCCGGCCATAGTAGTCTGCGCAAGGCAGACTGCTTTTGCCCGGCCACGACGATATTCCGGAGACCAGGCTTAGCGCCCCGACCGGCTCCAGGTTTCGCCGCCGCAAAATGCGCCGACGCAGCCTTCCACCTTCAGCGCGTCCGGACCGGCCAGCGAGATGTTGCTGGCATAGGTGCCGCCATCGTCGGCGTTGTAGATTTGCCCCGACCATCGGTTCGGGCCCGAGGGCCGCATGCCGCTGAACAGCGCAAGCCCGATCATGGGGCGCTGTTTCAGCGCCGGATTATGATTCTTGTCGTCGGTTGCCGGCCTTCCGGTGGCGGGATCGTTGGGACTTCTGAGCCAGACAATGACGCCGCAAATGCCGCCGCTGCATTTGCTGACGCGGACCCTGGCGTCGCCCTTCTGGGTCAGCCAGATACCGCTGACCTCGCCGCCGGCCTGGGCCCGCGCCGGCGGCGCCGCAAGCACTGTCGCCAAGGCCGCGACGGTCAAAATCAAACCGCCGATCCATCCGGATGATCTGGATGAAATGAATCGCAGAGACATCAACCTGAGAGCCGCGAAATCGAATGTCATGAGATTCTCCCCAAGTGGGCGACCTCCATAACAAAAGATCGGGTGCCTGCCACGCCGCATCCGGCCCGCATCCGCGCTTTTTGATTTGTGATCAGCGGCCGGCGCTGGCCAACAGCGATGGAACATGCACCCGGTTCACCGGATTGCGATCACCAGGGCAGGCCGCAGAGGTCGATGACGCCTTGCGTCGGCGCGTGCTTGAGGCTGTAGACATACGGGTCCATGGCTTCGAAACGGACGCGGCCCGCGGGCTGATCGGTGTAGATCTCGCCGTCGAATCGCTTCCAGCCCCGCGCCATATAGAACGGCGCGTTGTGCGGCTCGCAAAACAACAGCGCGAAAGCGGTCGAGCCTTCGTGCTTGAGGGTTTGCACCGCCGCATTCAGCGCCAGGCTGGCGTATCCGCGGCGCCGCAGATCGGGCCGCGTCACAACGCCGCCGATGCCGCCCGCCGGGACCGTGCGGCCATTCCATTTGAGCGCGCGGCGATAGATGCCGACATGGGCAACGGTGCCCTCCGTTTCGCTTTCAACCAGCACCCGCAATTCGGGATGGGCAAACATGATGTTGGCCCACGGCAATTTTTCCACCACCTGCGGCGGCCATACGGCGTCAAACAGCGGTTTGGCCGCCGGCCACCCGGCGTCACCGTTCACAACGTCGATCTCGATGCTCATTCTTCCCTCACTGGCGCGCAGTTGAAGCATGATCCGGCCCCGGAGGGCCGCGTTAGCGCAAAGTGGACACCGGTTTTCCGAAAAGATCATGCGCGAATAACAAGATAGAGCGGGATGACGATTCGAAGAAAAGGCATGCCGCTCCTGGCACGCGCCCCAACTTTTCAAATTGCGGTGTCTAAGCGCGATGGAACCTTCTATAAGGGTTCCCGTTAGACCTAGTCTTCAGGCCTAGTCTTCCATGGGCCCATCCTTCGGGCCGAATCTATCAAGTCTCGTCTCACATCATTGCGGACATCATCCCATGACCTTCACGCTCCCCAACCTTCCCTACGCTCATGACGCCCTCGCGCCCCATATGTCGAAGGAAACGCTGGAGTACCACCACGACAAGCATCACCAGGCTTACGTGACCAACGGCAACAACGCGATCAAGGGGACCGAATTCGAAGGTAAGTCCCTCGAGGAGATCGTGAAGGGCTCGTTCGGTAAGAACGCCGCGGTCTTCAACAATGCCGGGCAGCACTACAACCATCTGCATTTCTGGAACTGGATGAAGCCCAATGGCGGCGGCAACAAGCTGCCGGGCCGCCTTGAAAAGAAAATCACCGAGGACCTCGGCGGGCTGGAGAAGTTCAAGGCGGACTTCGCCGCGGCCGGTGTCGGCCAGTTCGGTTCGGGCTGGGCCTGGCTGTCGATGAAGAACGGCAAGCTCGAAATCTCCAAGACGCCCAATGGCGAAAACCCGCTGGTGCACGGCGCCACGCCGATCCTCGGCGTCGACGTCTGGGAGCACTCCTACTACATCGATTATCGCAATCGCCGTCCGGATTATCTCAAGGCGTTCGTCGATCATCTGGTGAACTGGGAATACGTCGACCAGCTGTTCTCGAAGGCCTGATACCAACCGGGTCAACGGATTGGGGCGGCAGCGCGGAGCTGCCGCCCTTTTCGTTTTGGCCGCCGGCGTCGCCATCCTTGCGGGGATCGCGGGCTTGCGGCAAAACCTGCGTAGATCGGGGGGCGGTCATGTCCGGCCGCGGCGCGGGGAAAAACTGTCGATGAATTATCTGCTGGTTTTCGTCGGGGGCGGCCTGGGCTCGGTGCTGCGCTACATCGTCAACATCGTTTCCCCGCGCTTGCTGGGCGCGGCCTTCCCCTATCACACCTTCATCATCAACATCACCGGCTCGACCGTGATGGGCCTGATCGCGGGCTACCTCGCCTTGAAGGGCGAAGCCGCGGCCTCGTGGCGGCTGTTCCTGATGACCGGCATTCTCGGCGGCTACACCACGTTCTCGGCGTTCTCGCTCGATGCCGCCGTGCTCTACGAGCGCGGCGAGATTGGGCTCGCTTTGTTCTATGTGCTGGGGTCGGTGGTGCTGTCGATCGCCGGCCTGTTCGCCGGTCTCGCTTTGGTGCGCCATTTCGCGTGAGCGGCCGTAGCTGAGAAGGTCGGGTTCACGACCGCCACAGGCAAAGGCGAGGGACGGCCGGGCGTCCCTGTGGACACCCGTTATGTTATATCATAACGTTTTTTGATGAACTCCTCCAATCCTGCCAGTTCCACCTACGACCACGGTCCCGGGCATAGCCATGCCCACAGCCACGGGCCGGCATCGCCGCATCCGGCGCAAACCGCGCCCTGGTCGATCCTGCGCATGACCGTGACCGCGCGGCTGGCCGCGGCGACCGCCGTCAGCGCCGGGCTGTGGGCGGTGGTCTGGCTGGCGATGAGGTGAGCATGGCCGCCCAACTGCAATTCCGCGACGTGACGCTGGGCTACGACCGCCATCCGGCGGTGCACCACCTCAGCGGCGAAGTCGCCGCCGGCGCGCTGGTGGCGGTGGTCGGCCCCAACGGTGCCGGCAAATCCACCCTGTTTCGCGGCCTCGTCGGCATCCTCAAGCCGCTCGCGGGCGTCATCGAGCGCGGCGATCTCGATATCCGCGACATCGCCTACCTGCCGCAGAGCGCCGACATCGACCGCAGCTTTCCGATCTCGGTGTTCGATTTCGTCGGCACCGGGCTGTGGCGCTCGACCGGCTTTTTCGGCGGCATCGGCCGATCCGCGCGCGACAAGATCGCCCGGGCGCTCGCGGCCGTCGGCCTCAACGGTTTCGAGAACCGCGGCATCGGCACGCTGTCGGGCGGACAGATGCAGCGGCTGTTGTTCGCGCGGGTGCTGTTGCAGGACGCGCGCGTGATCGTGCTCGACGAACCCTTCAATGCCATCGACGCCAAGACCTCGGCCGATCTGCTGGCGCTGGTGCGGCGCTGGCACACCGAGGGGCGCACGGTGTTGGCGGCGCTGCACGACATGGATCTGGTGCGTATGAATTTTCCGGAAACGCTGCTCTTGGCGCGCGGCAAAGTCGCCTGGGGCGCCACGGCCGAAGTCTTGACCGCGGAAAATTTGCGGGAGGCACTGCGGATGTGTGAGGCGTTCGACGATGGCGCCGCGGCCTGCGCCGTGCACGCCACGTCCTCACGAGCGGCCTGAGCGTGATGATCTATGATGCGCTGATTGCGCCCTTCACCGAGTTCGAATTCATGCGCCGCGCGCTCGCGGCGGTGATGGCGCTGGCGCTGGGCGGCGCGCCGATCGGCGTGTTCTTGATGCTGCGGCGCATGAGCCTGGTCGGCGACGCTATGGCGCATGCGATCCTGCCGGGCGCGGCAATCGGATTCTTGCTCTCGGGACTCAATCTGTTTGCAATGACGACCGGCGGCCTGATCGCAGGCTTCACGGTCGCGATTCTCGCCGGTGCGGTGGCGCGCACCACCGAGTTGAAAGAGGACGCCTCGCTGGCCACATTCTATCTGGTGTCGCTGGCGCTCGGCGTCAGCATCGTGTCGATCCGGGGCACCAATATCGATCTGCTGCACGTGCTGTTCGGCAACATCCTGGCGATGGACGACCCGACGCTGCTGGTGATCGCGCTCAACACCACCGTCACCCTGCTGGTGCTTGCGGTGATCTACCGCCCGCTGGTGATCGAAAGCGTCGATCCGGTTTTCCTGCGCACCGTGAGCCGGGCCGGCGCGCCGGCGCATCTGGCGTTCCTGGCGCTGGTCGTCGTCAACCTGGTCAGCGGTTTTCATGCGCTCGGCACCCTGCTGGCGGTCGGATTGATGATCCTGCCGGCGGGTATCGCCCGCTTCTGGTCGCGCGACATCACCGGCATGATATGCATCGCCGTCATAAGCGCTCTGATTTCCGGCTATGTCGGGCTGGTGCTGTCGTTTCACACCCGGGTGCCGTCGGGTCCCGCGATCATCCTGGTGGCGGCGGCGCTCTACAGTGTTTCCGTGCTGTTCGGCAGCGTCAGCGGCCTGGTCCGGCAGTTGTTTCCCGGCCGCCATCTCGAAGCGTAGTAATGCGGCGATTTCAATTGTGGCTGATCGGGTTGGGGGTCGCGCTGGCGGCGCTGCCGGTGCGCGCGCAGGACCGCGTGCCGGATCACATCAAAGTCGTTGCCAGTTTTTCGATCCTGGGTGATTTCGCCAAAAACGTCGGCGGCGAGCGCGTCGAAGTGACGACCCTGGTCGGCCCCGATAGCGACGTCCACATCTATACGCCAGCGCCTGCGGACGCGAAGAAAATCGCGGCCGCGCAACTCGTCATCATCAACGGCCTTGGCCTCGAAGGCTGGCTGCCGCGGCTGCTGCAATCCTCCGGCAGCAAGGCTATGGTGGTGACCGCGACCGACGGCATCATCCCGATCAAGACCGGCTCCGCCGCGGACGCCCATGCCTGGCAGTCGGTGGTCAACGCCAAGCGCTATGTGATCAATATCCGCGACGCGCTGGTCGCAACCGATCCCGCGGACGCCGCGGTTTTCCGCGCCAATGCGGACGGCTACCTGACCAAGCTCGATGAACTCGATCGCGACGTCCGGGCGGCGGTGGCGCAGATTCGGCCGGCGCGCCGCAGGGTGATCTCGACCCACGGCGCCTTCAGCTATTTTGCCGCCGCTTACGACGTCGAATTCGTCGCGCCGCTCGGCATTTCCACCGATTCCGAGCCCAGCGCGCGCGATATCGCCGGGATCATCACGAAAATCAGGACCCTGAACATTCCGGCGGTTTTTCTCGAAAATATTAGTGATGACCGGTTGATCCGGCGGATATCGGCCGAGACCGGCGTCAAGGTCGGGGGAGTGCTCTATTCCGACAGCCTGAGCGCGGAAAACGGCGCTGCCCCCACTTACATTGATATGGTCAGGCACAATATAAAGGCCCTGACCACCGCGCTTGAACCTTAGGGCAAAGCGATCCCGCTCTACGGCAGGGGCCTCCCTGCTGCCGGCGCCAGACATCTTCCGGAGCTGATATGCCAGAAATGACGTCCCAGAAAATTCCTGTAACCGTGCTGACGGGCTATCTCGGCGCCGGCAAGACCACGCTGCTTAATCGCATCCTGTCGGAAAACCACGGCAAGAAATACGCCGTCATCGTCAACGAGTTTGGCGAGATCGGCATCGACAACGATCTCATCATCGGTGCCGACGAGGAAGTGTTCGAAATGAACAACGGTTGCGTGTGCTGCACCGTGCGCGGCGACCTCGTGCGCATTCTCGACGGCCTGATGAAGCGCAAGGGCAAGTTCGACGCCATCATCGTCGAGACCACGGGGCTGGCCGATCCGGCGCCGGTGGCGCAGACCTTCTTCGTCGACGAGGACGTGCAGAAGAACGCCCGGCTCGACGCCGTGGTGACGGTGGCCGACGCCAAATGGCTGAGCGACCGGCTCAAGGACGCCCCGGAAGCCAAGAACCAGATCGCGTTTGCCGACGTCATCGTGCTCAACAAGACCGACCTGGTTTCCAAGCCCGAACTGGCGGAAGTCGAGGCGCGGATTCGCGCCATCAACCCTTACGCCACGCTGCACCGCACTGAGCGCTGCCAGGTCGCGCTGGCCGACGTGCTGGAGCGCGGCGCCTTCGACCTCGACCGCATCCTCGAGATCGAGCCGGAATTCCTCGAAGTTGGCGACGATCATCATCATCACGACAACGACCACGGTCATGACCATCACCACCACGACCATGAGCATGGCCATGGCGGCCTCAAGCACTATCATGACGAGGACATGCAGTCGCTGTCGCTGCGCACCAGCAAGCCGCTCGATCCCGAGAAGTTCATGCCGTGGCTGCAAAACCTCGTCGCCAGCGAGGGCCAGAAGATCCTGCGCTCGAAGGGCATCCTGGCGTTCAGCGACGATGACGACCGCTATGTCTTCCAGGGCGTGCACATGATGCTGGAGGGCGATCACCAGCGCGCCTGGAAAGACGGCGAGCCGCGCGAAAGCCGCCTCGTCTTCATCGGTCGCGAATTGCCGGAGCAGACGATCCGCGACGGCTTCGAGCAGTGCATCACATCGTGATGAGCGCGTTCGATCCGGCCGGTCAATCGGCATCCATCGTTTCCGTCACCGATCGGGTGCGTCCGCTCTCGATCGGCGCGCCGGTGACCGCCGTGCATTTCCTCGGCGACCGCGCCGCCTTTGTCGGCGCCGAGGAGAACGTCTTCCTGGTCGATAGCGCAGGCGAGATCTCGCCGGTTTCCGTCCATAGCGGCGGCATCCTGTGCGCCGCCTCCGACGGCGCCCGCATTGTGATGGGCGGCGATGACGGCAAGCTGGTCGCGCTGGATAAAGCGGGCGAGGTCGCGCTTCTCGCGACCGATCCGAAGCGGCGCTGGATCGACAATGTCGCGCTGCATCCGGATGGTACGGTGGCGTGGTCGGTCGGCAAGACCGCTTACGTTCGCGGCGGCAAGAGCGAAGAAAAATCGTTCGAAGTGCCCTCGACGGTCGGCGGGCTGGCGTTCGCGCCGAAAGGGCTGCGGCTTGCGATCGCGCATTACAATGGCGTGACGCTGTGGTTTCCGAACATGGCCGCCAACGCTGAATTTCTGGAATGGGCCGGCTCGCATCTCGGCGTAATGTTCAGCCCCGACAACAAGTTTCTGGTCACCGCAATGCATGAGCCGGCGCTGCACGGCTGGCGGCTGGCCGATCACCGGCACATGCGCATGACCGGCTATCCCGGGCGGGTCCGGTCGATGTCGTGGAGCTCCAACGGCAAGGCGCTGGCGACCTCGGGCGCCGACAGCGTGATCATGTGGCCGTTCGCCAGCAAGGACGGCCCGATGGGCAAGCAGCCGGCGATGCTGGCGCCGCTGCAGGCGCGCGTCTCGATGGTCGCCTGCCATCCGAAGCAGGACATTCTGGCCGCGGGCTATAGCGACGGCACTATCCTGATGGTCCGCATGCATGACGGCGCCGAGATTCTGGTGCGCAAGAACAGCAAGCAAGACAGCGCTCCCGCGGTTTCCGCGCTGGCTTGGAATGCCAAAGGCACGCTGCTGGCATTCGCCGCCGAGGATGGTGACGCTGGTCTTCTGGAGCTGTGATAGGTAAGCCCCCACGCAGTCCTTGCGGGGGAGCGACATGCGGTTTCTGACGACCTTTCAGCTTTACGATTTCGTCGATACGCTGGTCAGCCTGATCACGGCGTTCGTTCTCGGCACCCTGATCGGGGCGGAGCGGCAGTACCGGCAGCGCACCGCCGGTTTGCGCACCAACGTATTGGTCGCGGTCGGCGCCGCCGCGTTCGTCGACCTGGCGATGCATCTGACCGGCAATGACGGCGCGGTGCGCGTGATCGCCTATGTGGTTTCGGGGATCGGCTTCCTCGGCGCCGGCGTCATCATGAAACAGGGCATGGATGTGCGCGGCCTCAATACCGCGGCAACGCTGTGGGGGTCCGCGGCGGTCGGATCCTGCGCCGGCGCCGACATGATCGCGCAGGCCGCGGCGCTGACCGTGTTCGTGCTCGCCGGCAACACGCTGCTGCGTCCGTTGGTGAATGCGATCAATCGCACGCCGTTGAATGCGCAGGCGTCGGAGGCGACCTATCAGTTCAAGCTCGCCGTCACGCCGGAGGCGTTACCCGATATGCGCGACCGGCTGGTGGAGCGGTTGGAAAGCGCCAACTATCCGGTCGCTGCCGTCAATATCGTCGAACATGGCGATGAACTGTTGGAGATCGTGGCGACGCTGGTCAGCACCGCCATTGATCCGGCCGAGCTCGAAGCGGTGGTGGCCGACCTTGAGCGGCAGCCCGGCGTCCGCCATGCCACCTGGGAAGTGAGTACCAAGGATTAACCACGATCTTTCAGCGGTTTAGCGCGCCCATCCGGCCGTCCGTCAACGCGGAACATTGCTCCCTGCCGACCGTTGAAATCAAAGACAACGGATGGGTGGAAACATGATCCCGGACGACAGAAAAAGGTACCGCAAGGAACTGCTGTTCGCATCGACGATCGTTGCGACCGGCCTCGTGATGTCGGGTCTTTCGCTGACCGCGTTCAGCGCCCGCAATGTGCAACCGGTGCCGCAGATCAGCGCGCAGAGCACCACAAGCGATTTGGCACAGGCCACCCATCCGCTGCAGTCCTCGCCGCCGACGCCGGGCGAGAACACCGCGCCGGCCGAATCCAAGCCCGGCGGCGAGCGTCCGACCACGCCGGCGCCGCAGCCCGCGCGTCCTGACACCCAGGCGCAGAAGGAGGGCGCGCCTGCTGTGTTGCCGCCGGCGCCGGCCGAAAAGACCGCCGCGCCGATCCAGCCAAAAAAATAAGGGCCGCTCGGCTCAGTCTCACGAAATTCTGCCGCCGAGGCATGCCGGCATGACAGTGGTATGAACCTGCCGGCCACGGGCAGGCATGTGGCACGGCGTCATTTGCCGATTTTCCGGCCTCGATTGTTGTGATGCGCTGCCGCATAATGGTCGGACATGCGCGACAGCAGCGCGGATCACAAATGAGGCAAGCGATGAAAATCGACGATGTCCGCCGAACCGCCTATTCGATGCCGCTGACCAGCCCTTCATTCCCGCCCGGGCCCTACCGGTTCTTCAATCGGGAATATTTCGTCATCAGCTATCGCACCGATCCGGAAGCGCTCGCCGCGGTGGTGCCGGAGCCGCTGCAAGTGACCGAGCCCGTGGTCAAATACGAATTCATCCGGATGCCGGACTCCACCGGCTTCGGCGACTATACCGAAACCGGGCAGGTGATCCCGGTGCGCTTCAACGGCGAGGATGGCGCCTATACCCACGCGATGTATCTCGATGACGATGCGCCGATTGCCGGTGGCCGCGAGCTATGGGGATTTCCCAAGAAGCGGGCGACACCGAAGATCGAAGTCGAGAGCGACGTGTTGGTGGGATCGCTGCACTACGGCTCGGTGCTGTGTGCCTCTGCCACCATGGGTTACAAGCATCGTCCGCTCGACCACGACACGGTGCTGAAGGGAATGAAGGCACCGAACTTCATTTTGAAGATCATTCCGCATGTCGACGGCAGCCCGCGGATCTGCGAGCTGGTCCGCTTTCATCTCGAGGACATCACGCTGAAGGAGGCCTGGACCGGCCCCGCCGCGCTTGGCCTGTTTCCGCACGCGCTGGCCGACGTCGCACGCCTGCCGGTGCGCGAGGTGATCTCGGCGCAGCACTTCAAGGCCGATCTGACGCTGGGGCTCGGCAGCGTCGCGTTCGATTATCTGGCGAAGTGAAGAGTAGAGAAGCCGTCATTCCGGGATGCGCCTCTTGGCGCAGGCCCGGAATCTATACTCCCTGTCGTGGTTATGGATTCTCTGATGCGCAATTGCGCATCAAAGCTCGCGCTACGCGCGCCCCGGAATGACGACCGATTTAATTGCACGCTTGTCGCGCGTTCAGCGCACCAGCACGTTGCTGAACTGCCAGGGGTCGCTGGGGTCGATGTCTTCCGGGAACAGCCCCGGTCGGTCTTTCAGTGGGGTCCAGTCGGTGTAGTAGCCCTTCACCGGCCCGAGATAGGGCATCTGGATTTCGAGGCAGCGGCGGAAATCCATCTCGTCGGCCTCGACGATGCCGGCTTCGGGATTTTCCAGCGCCCACACCATGCCGGCGATGACCGCCGACGACACCTGCATGCCGGTGGCGTTCTGGTACGGCGCAAGCTTGCGGGTTTCCTCGATCGAGAGCTGCGAACCGTACCAATAGGCGTTCTTGCCGTGGCCGTAGACCAAGACGCCGAGTTCATCGGTGCCGTCCGCGATCTCGCTCTCGCCCAGGATGTGCCAGCTCGGCTGCTCCTTGCCGGCCGCGCCCAACCATTCGTGCACCGACAACACCGCGTCGTTGGCGGGGTGATAGGCGTAGTGGCAGGTCGGGCGATACACCACGCGCTGGCCGTCGCGCACCGTGAAGTAATCCGAGATCGAGATCGCCTCATTGTGGGTAATGAGAAAACCGTATTGCGGGCCAGGTGTCGGGCACCAGGAGCGCACCCGCGTATTGGCGCCGGCCTGCAGCAAATAGATCGCGGCGCCGCAGCCTGCCTCGTGGGTACGGGCATTGTCCGGCATCCAGTTTTCGTGAGTGCCCCAGCCGAGTTCGGCGGGCTGCATGCCCTCGGAGACGAAGCCCTCCGCCGACCAGGTGTTGACGAATACGTTCATCGGCTTTGGCTTCTTCGCGCGCTGGGTGTCGCGCTCGGCGATATGAAAGCCTTTGACGCCGAGCTTGCGGGCGAGCTCGGCCCAGCCTTCGCGGCTCTTCGGCTCGTTGAACGGCGTGTCGGTGTCGCGGGCGACATCGAGCAGCGCCTGCTTGACGAACCACGACACCATGCCGGGATTGGCGCCGCAGGTGGAAACCGCGGTGGTTCCGCCCGGCGACTTGTGCTTGGCCGCCAGCAGCGTCTCGCGCAGCGCGTAGTTCGAGCGGGCTTCGGTCGTGACGTTCTTGTCGAAATAAAAGCCGAGCCACGGCTCCACCACCGTGTCGATATAGAGCGTGCTGAGTTCACGGCACAGCGTCATGATATCGACCGACGACGTATCCACCGACAGGTTGACGCAAAAGCCCTGGCCGTCGCCTTCGGTCAGCAGCGGCGTCAGCAGTTCGCGGTAATTCTCTTCAGTTACGGCCTCCCGAATGAAGCGCACGCCGTGCTGCCGCGCGAGCGCGCCGTCTTCGTTCGGGTCGATGATCACGAAACGGGACTTGTCGTAATTCAAATGACGCTCGATCAGCGGCAGCGTGGCTTTGCCGATCGAGCCGAAACCGATCATGACAATGGGGCCGGAAATGCTCGCGTGGATGGGGTAGGGCGGGTTCATCAATTCTTCTCCAGAAGGGTTGGCCGTACGCCGCCAATCAGGCGGTGCGGCGCTTCGCGGTCACTTCAATTTCGATTTTCATCTCGGGCTTGTAGAGCCCCGCGACCACCAGAAGGGTGGCGGCCGGCCGGATCTCGCTTAAGTTTTCGCCGCAGACCGCGAACACGGCGTCGGCGTCCTTGGCGTCGGTGATGTAGTAGGTCGCCCGCACGATGTCGGCCATCGCGAAGCCGCCTTCCTTGAGCGCGGCCTCGATGGTCTTGAAGCAGTTGCGGGCCTGGCTGGTGACGTCAGCCGGCATCGTCATGGTGGCGTAGTCGTAGCCGGTGGTACCGGAGACAAAGGCGAAATCGCCATCGACCACGGCGCGGCTGTAGCCGGCGGTCTTCTCGAACGGCGACCCGGTGGAAATCAGACGGCGTGACATCAGGACCTCAATCTCTGGCAGGAACGGGGGTGACACAGCCATTCGCTGCGGCACGATGAGCGGCAAATTACGCCGGAAGCGAGCGCGCGGCAGCAGCGCGCCGGCGAGCAAATACGTCCATGATGATCATGCCGGCGAGCATGATCAACAGGATGTTTGCGACGATCCGGGTGCGTGGATTGGCGACGTCGCGCGTCGGGGGTTGTTCCGCCGGCATGATGCGCTCATGCCGTGCGCATTGCGGCGCGCAGCAGCCTGGCGCGCGGTGCCCGAATCCGGTGCTTGGTCTCCGCAACCGGCTCGCCGGTCGGCGCGATCATCCCCCAGGCGTCATCGAGCGCGCCTTGGCGCAGCTCGAGCCCGAGCAGGCGCTCGCGCTCGAACGGGCCGGGCAGCGACAGTTCGCCGGTCTTCTGCGCCGAGAAGCCGAAACGGGCGTAATAGGGCGCATCGCCCAGCAGGATCACCGCGCCGTGGCCGCGCTGGCTGGCGAGCGCCAGCGCGTGGTCCATCAGGGCGGCGCCGACGCCGAGCTTGCGGCAGGCGGCATCGACCGCCAGCGGGCCGAGCATCAGCGCCGGGACGCCCCCGGCGCTGACGTGCCACAACCGCAGCGTTCCGATCAGCCCGCTTTGCCTTCCCGGGCGCACGACCGACAGGGCAAGGCCTTCGGCGGGCGCGCGTCCATCGCGCAGGCGCTGGCAGGTGCGGGCAAGGCGGTTAGCGCCAAAGCAGGCATCCAGCAGCGTTTCACGCGCGACGACGTCCGATGCCCGTTCCGCACGGATCGCGAACGGAGCGGCATTCGGGGTGGGGGCAATGGCGATCTTTCGCAAAGCAGTCATGGCACGTCAGTCCCCGCTTCCTGCGGTCAACGGGCCGCCGGAAGCGTTGTCAGAAAATGCAAATATGAAAGGATGGGAGCCGGCGCGCCGGCTCCCGACGATTCAGGCCTCCGTGAGGCCGATCAAATATGATAGGTCTTGAGCGGCGGAATGCCGTTGAAGGCCACCGCCGAGTAGGTCGACGTATAGGCGCCGGTGCCTTCGATCAGCAGCTTGTCGCCGATCTCGAGCGTCACCGGAAGCGGATACGGCATCCTCTCATACAGCACGTCGGCGGAATCGCAGGTCGGGCCCGCGAGCACGCACGGTGTCATCTCCGCGCCGTCATGCGGCGTGCGGATGGCGTAGCGGATCGACTCGTCCATCGTCTCGGCGAGACCGCCGAATTTGCCGATGTCGAGATACACCCAGCGCACCTCGTCGTCGTCGCTCTTCTTGGAAATCAGAACGACTTCGGTCTCGATGATGCCGGCATTGCCGACCATGCCGCGACCCGGCTCGATGATGGTCTCCGGGATCTGGTTGCCGAAATGCTTGCGCAGCGCACGGAAGATCGATCGGCCGTATTGCACGACCGGCGGAACGTCCTTGAGGTACTTGGTCGGGAATCCACCGCCCATGTTGACCATGGAAAGGTTGATCCCACGCTCGGCGCAGTCACGGAACACCGTTGAGGCCATCGCCAATGCGCGGTCCCACGCCTTCACCTTGCGCTGCTGCGAGCCGACATGGAACGAGATGCCGACCGGCTCCAGCCCGAGACGCTTGGCGAGGTCGAGCACCTCGACCGCCATTTCCGGATCGCAGCCGAACTTGCGCGACAGCGGCCATTCGGCGCCTGCGCAATCATAGAGGATGCGGCAGAACACCTTGGCGCCGGGCGCGGCGCGGGCGATCTTCTGGACTTCGGCAGAGCAGTCGACCGCGAACAGGCGGATGCCGAGCGCGAAGGCGCGCGCGATGTCGCGCTCTTTCTTGATCGTATTGCCGAACGAGACACGGTCCGGCGTCGCACCGGCGGCCAGCGCCATCTCGATCTCGGCGACGGTCGCGGTGTCGAAGCACGAGCCCATCGAGGCGAGCAGCGACAGCACTTCGGGCGCAGGGTTTGCCTTCACCGCGTAGAACACGCGGCTGTCCGGCAGCGCCTTCGCAAAGGTCTGATAGTTATCGCGCACGACCTCGAGGTCGACGACCAAGCACGGCTCGGTGTCCCGGCCCTCGCTGCGGCGGTTGCGCAGGAATTCCTGAATACGTTCGGTCATAGCACCCTCCAAACGGCCCGGCCACGGGACACGTTCAAAAATGATCTCGGATCAAAGCATTCCAGCCGCTCCGCGCGATGGAGGCGCGGCGAGGCCAAAAAGCTCAGACCGAATAGTGCTGCCGTGGATTGGTTGGGAATGCTCCCGACCGCACACCTGGCAATGAAGGACAAGCCTCTTCGGTATTCGCGCCGGCTGGTGGAAAGCCGGCAGAGACCAAAAAAGCCCGCTCCGTCGTTGCTTTAAGTCGCGTTCCTCGTTGAGAACGAGGTGCGCCGGTTCGCCTCCGGCTGCCAGTCACGGTTGCAAGGGGCAAAGAGACCTTCAACGGCATCTCTTGAGAGAGACGCTGGACTCTCAAGTCTTAACTGACTTGAGCGACCCTCGGTTCTTCATCCCTTGGCGGCTGTCCGGCCTCTTGTCCGGATACCTACCGACTGACACACGACCACAGGCACGTGCGAAATTGGGCAAGAGTGCAAATAGGGGTTTTGAGTCTGCTTCGCAAGAAATTTTTTGCGGTGCGGACAAAATTCTCTCGCGGAGCGCGAGCAGCCTCGCCGCACATGAACAGCCGTTAAGTTTCTTTAACGAGGTGTGAGTGTTTGGCGCAGGCGTCGCGCGGCTTTCTCGCGCGATGCACTCACGCGCGGCGCGTGAACGGCTCGACGCGCTGTGCGGCACGGATGAACGCGATCATGACGAGCACGCCGACCGCAAACAGCACCGCCTGCAGGATGTGGGCGCCGGTGTCGCCGAGCCCGAACAGGATCGAGAGCGCCCAGCCGCCGGCAAACGCCGCGCCGAACACTTCGGCGCCGATCAGGATTGCCGCGCTGATCACGGTGACGACGCTCGGCCAAACGATCTGGCGGGCGGCGGTCGGGGAGGGCTGCGAATTCATTGTCTGCGTCCTTTTCAGAGGGGCAATCTCTCCGAAAAGGCCCCCGCTATCAAGCGTAAAAGGCCCAAAAGGGCCTGATCGCGTGGTATAGATTGTCGATCCATTTCGTGGCGAAAAACGGGAAGTATGATGTCAGAACCTCTGCAGCCGGCTGGCCAGGCAAACCCGCTCTTGAAAGCGTGGCAGACGCCGTTCGAGACGCCGCCGTTCGCGGAGATTGCGCCCGAGCATTTCCTTCCCGCCTTCGAGCAGGCTTTTGCCGACCACGCAGCCGAGGTCGCCGCCATCGTCCACGATCCGGCGACGCCTGATTTCGCCAACACCATCACCGCGCTGGAGCGCTCGGGCAAGCTGCTCGCGCGAGTCTCGGCGGTGTTCTACGACCTGGTCGGCGCGCACTCCAATCCGGAGCTGCTCGCGATCGACACCGAGGTGTCTTTGCGGATGGCGCGGCACTGGAACCCGATCATGATGAACGCGGTGCTGTTCGGCCGGATCGCGATGCTGCGCGACAACCGCGCCACGCTGGGACTGACGCCCGAGCAGGTGCGGCTCCTGGATCGCACCTATACGCGCTTCCACCGCGCCGGCGCCGGCCTCGACGAGGCGGCCAAGGCGCGGATGGCCGAGATCAACGAGCGGCTGGCGCATCTTGGGACCGCGTTCGGCCACCATTTGCTCGGCGATGAGCAGGACTGGTTCATGGAGCTTGGCGAGGCCGATCGCGAGGGCCTCTCGGAGACCTTCGTCGCCGCGGCCGAAGCCGCCGCCGAGGCGCGCGGCATGGCCGGCAAGGCGATCGTGACGCTGTCGCGCTCCTCCGTCGAGCCGTTCCTGAAGAGCTCGGCCCGGCGCGATCTGCGCGAGAAGGTGTTCAAGGCCTTCGTCGCGCGCGGCGACAATGGCAACGCCAACGACAACAACGCCGCCATCGTCGAGATCCTGGCGCTGCGCGAGGAGAGCGCCAGGCTGTTGGGCTTTCCGACCTTCGCCGCCTACCGGCTGGAGGAACTCGATGGCCAAGACGCCGGAAGCCGTGCGCGGCCTGTTGGAGCGGGTCTGGAAGCCGGCGCGGGCGCGGGCGCTTGCCGATCGCGATGCGCTGCAGGCGCTGGTGGCGGAGGAAGGTGGTAATTTCGCGCTCGCGCCGTGGGACTGGCGCTACTACGCCGAGAAGCTGCGCCAGCGCCGGGCCAATTTCGACGACGCCGCGATCAAGCCCTATTTGTCGCTCGACCACATGATCGATGCCGCGTTCGACTGCGCCACCCGCCTGTTCGGCGTCAGCTTTGCCGAGCGCAAGGATATCCCGGTCTGGCATCCGGACGTACGGGTGTGGGAAGTGAAGGATCGCGCCGGCAAGCACAAGGCGCTGTTCTACGGCGACTACTTCGCCCGGCCCTCGAAGCGCTCGGGCGCCTGGATGACGTCGTTGCGCGATCAGCAGAAGCTCGACGGCGACGTCGCTCCGCTGATCATCAATGTCTGCAACTTCGCCAAGGGCGCCGAGGGCGAGCCGGCGCTGCTTTCACCGGACGATGCCCGCACCCTGTTCCACGAATTCGGCCACGGCCTGCATGGCATGCTATCGGACGTGACCTATCCGTCGCTGTCCGGCACTAGCGTCTTCACCGATTTCGTCGAGCTGCCCTCGCAGCTCTATGAACACTGGCAGGAGCAGCCGCAGGTGCTGCGCCAGTTCGCGCGGCACTACCGGACCGGCGAGCCGCTGCCGGACGATCTGCTGCAGCGCTTCATCGCCGCGCGCAAATTCAACCAGGGCTTTGCCACCGTGGAGTTCGTTTCCTCGGCGCTGGTCGACCTCGAATTCCACACCCAGCCGGCCGCGGCCAGCCGCGACGTGCGGGCGTTCGAGCGCGAGGAGCTGGCCAAGATCGGCATGCCGGCCGAAATCGCGATGCGGCACCGGCCGCAGCAGTTCGGCCATATCTTCTCCGGCGACCATTATGCCTCGGGCTATTACAGCTACATGTGGTCGGAGGTGATGGATGCCGACGCGTTCGGCGCCTTCGAGGAGGCCGGCGACATCTTCGACCCCGCGGTCGCCAAACGGCTGCATGACGACATCTATGCCTCGGGCGGTTCGCGTGATCCGGAAGACGCCTATGTCGCCTTCCGCGGCCGCGAGCCGGAGCCTGACGCGCTGCTGCGCCGCCGCGGCCTGCTGGAAACGCCGGAAGCCGCCTGAGCGAAAGACGGCTTCATCCTACGGCTGGATACCCGCTGGAGCCTGTCATCGGTCTCGCCGAAGGCGAGACCCGGTGGCGGGTATGACGGCTGAATGTGGAGCGCGCTTGGCACTCACAACAATCACGAACGTCGTCCCGGCCTTGCGCCGGGACCTATACGCCGTGTCGTTTCGTTTAGGCCGCGGAGCCAAACGCCTTCCATACTAAGCAGCGCTGGCGGCTATGGGTCCCGGCGCGGAGGCCGGGACGACAAACATCGTCGGACCCATGCTCGATGGCTGGCAGTTTTTGCGGGATTTACGTCATTTCCGATGAGGCATGCGCGCAGTAAAATGTGCGTCGCGTCATGCAACTGCAGAGCAAGCAATCATGAATGGGCGGCTTGTATTGTGGAGCGGGCTGGGTGCCGCCGCACTTCTGGTGGCAATCGCTGGTGCCTGGATTTTCACGCTGCCTCCGGCGCGGTCTTCCGTAGCCGCGCCGCCGATCGCGCAAGAGGAGGCCGACGCCACCATCGCGGCCCTGAAGCCGCCGAAACGCCGTCGGCCATTGATCGCGATCATCGGTATTAATGACAGCAGCGAGACCACCGACTATCTGATGCCCTATGGCATCCTTCGCCGCGCCGACGTCGCCGACGTGGTGGCGCTGGCAACGGCGCCGGGGCCTGTGACGCTTTTTCCGGTGCTCAGCGTTGAGCCGCAGGCGACGGTCGCGGAGTTCGATGCGCAGCATCCCGAAGGCGCGGACTATGTCATCGTACCCGCCATGACCCGCGACGACGATCCGGCGGTGCTGCAATGGATCAAAAGTCAGTCGGCCAAGGGTGCGATCATCGTCGGCGTCTGCGTCGGAGCCAAGGTGGTCGGCAATACCGGACTGCTCGACGGCAGGCGGGCGACCACTCACTGGTATTCCGTCAAGGAGCTGCGCGACAAGCATCCCGCGATCCACTATGTCGCGGACCGGCGGCTGGTGGTCGACCGGGGCGTGGCGACGACGACCGGCATCACCGCCTCGATCCCGATGTCGCTCACCCTCGTCGAAGCCATTGCCGGCCGCGACAAGGCCGAGGCGGTTGGCCGGGATCTCGGTCTCACCCATTGGGACGCGCGTCACGACAGTGATGCGTTTCAGTTTACGCGTCCGTTCGCGTTGACGGCGATCGGCAACACACTGGCTTTTTGGAATAACGAACAGCTCGGCATCGAACTCGTTCCAGGTGTCGACGAAGTGTCGCTGGCGCTCGTTGCGGACGCCTGGTCGCGGACCTATCGCTCACGCGCGGTGACCTTTGCCGGCACTGCCGGTGCGCTGCAGACCCGCAACGGCTTGCGCATTCTGCCGCAGCAGGTCGCCGCAAGCTGGCCCGCGGACCGGCGGCTGCCGGCGATTGCAGGGCTGCAACCGGCAAAAGCATTGGACCAAGCGCTTCATGGAATCGAGACCCGCTACGGAATGCGCACCGCTGATTTCGTCGCCATGCAACTCGAATACCCAAGGCATGACGCGTCGAATTGACGGCAGCCCGCGGAAAACTGGGCACCGACTGAGTACGTTTCGTCGTTGCAAGGTCGGCGAATTTGTCGAGCCGGATCAATCTGATTTGCCCGGTCCAGCCGTGATTGCAGAAATATTCCGGTTTCCTTCCGACCCAAATCACCTCTTTATCCCCGCCGTCTCATCCCCCAGGAGGGGCGTTGGCCATCGTCACGAACGTTGGGATGGGATGCGGTGGACGCAGCAGCGTCGGGTGCGCAGTGGTTCTCGCAGGGCGGCTTGCCGTGAGCGATCGATCGGCGTGCAGACGAACGGCGCTGAAACGCCTTGGCTGAAATGCGATCGGCGGCACATGGCCGATCGCGGATTGGTCGAGGCGGCTCGCGGACGGCAAAACCGTGTGGTCCTGGCACCCGTTGCTGGTGCTAAGTCGGCGGAGGTGGTGCGAGCCCGACCGGGCCTTCGCAAAACCGCTAATTCGCCGATGACGGTGGCAAGACGAATTCGTCGCCAAGGAGAGCGCGCCATAAGCCGTTAAAACCATTGCGCAGGGAATGCCGGGGGTCCGGAGTACCTGTGGTGACTACCGTGTGCTTACTACACTTCGCACACGGGCTGCGGGTGCAGCGGGCACCCGGCATTTCCCTGCGCCCTCTACTTTTTATGGGCGAATGTTGATGAATAACTCGGGCGCACCGTGTCGCGAGAACGTGAAACTGTGTCCGCGGTCATTCCGGGATGGTCCGAAGGACCAGACCCGGAATCTCGAGATTCCGGGTTCGATGCTTCGCATCGCCCCGGAATGACGGCTTGGGCGCTTGTGCTCGCAACGACGGTGATCGGTGGATCGGTTTTTTCAAAACATTGTCTCGCCGCACCGCCTTCAGCTCGCCGCCGCTTCCAGCCGCTCTTCCGTCAGCAGCCGCATCGCGGCGTCGGCGTCCATCGGCTCGCCGAAGGCAAAGCCTTGGGCGTATTCGCAGCCGAGCTGATAGAGCTCGACCGCGTCCGAATCGGTCTCGGCGCCCTCGGCGACCACGTCCATGCCGAGGTCATGGGCCAGCGCGATGATCGATTTCAGGATGGTGGGCCGCGTGCCGCGGCTGGTGGTGCGCACGAACGACTGGTCGATCTTGATGGTGTCGAACGGAAACCGCTGCAGATAGGCCAGCGACGAATGGCCGGTGCCGAAATCGTCCAGCGACAGGCCGACGCCGAGCTCGCGGATCCGCGTCAGCATCTGCGCCGCATGCTCGGGATTCTCCATCACCAGCGATTCGGTCAGTTCGAGTTTCAGCGTGCCGCGCGCCACCGTGGAGCGCGACAGCACGGTGCGGACGTCATGGATCAGGTCGTGCCGCAGCAACTGCCGCGAGGAGACGTTGACGCTGGCGAAGATCGGCTCGCGCGAGCGCATCGCGCGCTGCCAGACCGCAAGCTGCTTGGCGGTCTGGTCCATCACGAACATGCCGAGATCGACGATCAGGCCGATCTCCTCGGCGATCGAGATGAACTCCGTCGGCGCCATCCGCCCGAGCTTGGGATGGTCCCAGCGCGCCAGCGCCTCGAAGCCCGCGATCGAGCGATCCTCCAGCCGCACGATCGGCTGATACAGGATGGTGATTTCCTCGCGCTCGATGGCGCGGCGCAATTCGGACTCCAGCGTCAGCCGGTCGGTCTTGCGCGAGCGCATCACCGGCTTGTAGACGTCGATGCGGTCGCCGCCGATGCGCTTGGAATGGTACATCGCAAGCTCGGCATCCTTGATGATCTCGTCGGACAGCTGGGTCTGCGGATCGCTGAGCGCCATGCCGATCGAGGCGGTGAGGAAGATCTCGCGGTCGTTGAAAGCGATTGGCGCGCGGATGGTCTTGCGGATGGTCTCGGCGAAGGCGGTAATGCGCGCCGGATCCTGTTCCGACATGATGATCAGGCCGAACTGGTCGCCGGCCAGCCGCGCGACGGTGTCCTGCGGTTTCAGGATCCGCGTCAGCCGCCGCGCCAGCGTCAGCAGGATCGAGTTGCCGACCGCGATGCCGACGGAATCGTTGACCTGCTTGAAGCGATCGAGATCGATCACCATCAGCGTCGGCCGCAGGTTCGGCACGGTCTTGGCCAAATTGGCGACGGCGTTGAGACGGTCGATGAACAGCTTGCGGTTCGGCAGGCCGGTGAGGTTGTCATGCACGGAGTCGTGCAGCATTCGTTCTTCGGCGTTCTTGGCCTCGGTAACGTCGGTGAGCGTGCCCACCACGCGGGAAACCTCGCCGTCGGAGCCGACCACCGGCCGCGCCTTGAGCGCGAACCACATGAAATGGCCGTCCGGGGTGCGCAGCCGGAAATCCTGCACCAGCCGGCCGCGCCGCTGGTCGAGCACGCTGTCGAGCGCGGCGCGGAAGCGGTCCTGATCGAGCGGGTGCAGCACCTCGAGCCATGTCGCGGCCGGGCCTTCCAACGCGCCGCGTTTCAGCCCGAGCAGGCTTTCGGTCTCGGGGCTGGTGAAGACCTTGTCGGCGGAAACGTCCCAATCCCAGATCAGGTCGCCGGAGCCCGTCAGTGCCAGCGCGCGGCGTTCGACGTCGGACACCACGCCGGTGGTGGCGCCGCCGCCGGCAAAGGCGTGTTGCATGACGGTGAACCCGATCAGCATCACGATCAGCACCAGGCCGCCGAGCAGCGCGGGTCCGACGATGTCGTTGGTGACGCTGCCGGCGACCGCCATGCCGGCCGCGACCACCCAGACCACCAGCAGGAACCAGGTCGGGATCAGCAGCACCGCGCGGTCGAAGCCGTGGGTCGAGAGATAGACGATCAGCGCAAAGCCCGCGAACGCGATCAGCACCAGCGATATTCGCGCGATGCCCGAGGCGACCGCCGGATCGAACAGCGCCAGCGCCACCAGCGAGCCGAGAAAGGCCAGCCAGCCGATGGTGATATGGGAATAGCGGACATGCCAGCGGCTGAGGTTGAGATAGGCGAACAGGAACACCAGCAGCGTCGCGGCCAGGATCGCCTCGCCCGCCGCGCGCCAGACCCGCTCGGCATTGTTCGACATGTCGAGCACTTTACCCCAGAAGCCGAAGTCGACGCCGATATAGACCAGCACCGCCCACGCCAGCGCCGCGGCGGCCGGGAACATGATGCTGCCCTTGACCACGAACAGGATGGTCAGCACCAGCGCCAGCAGGCCGGAAATGCCGATCACGATGCCCTGGTACAGCGTGAACGAGTTGACCTTGTCCTTGTAGGCGTCGGGCTCCCACAGATAGAGCTGCGGCAACTTGTCGGTGCGCAATTCCGCGACAAAGGTGACGACCGCGCCGGGGTCGAGCGTGATGCGGAAGATGTCCGCGGTGGCGCTCTCCTGGCGCTCCGGACGATCACCGGTCGACGGCGTGATGGTCGCGATGCGCGACAGGCCAAGGTCGGGCCACAACAGGCCCGACGACACGATGCGGTAATGCGGCGCGACGATCAGGCGGTCGAGCTGGTCGTCGGTGTTGTTGGCGAGCGCAAACACTACCCAGTTCTGGCCGCCCTCGCGGGCGCGGACCTCGATGCGGCGGACAATGCCGTCGGTGCCCGGCGCGGTCGAGACCTGAATGCGGTCGGTGTCGCTATGCTGGTGATCGAGGACCGCGGTGAGGTCGATCGCAGGCGCGTCACTGCGGACGCTGACGGCGTCGACGGCGCGCGCCGGTGTGGCGGCGGCAAAAATCATGAGGCCCAGCGCGAGGGACGCAAGGCGCCTGATCAGTCGCAATGTCAGCTCTCCGGTTCGACGCGATGTCAGCGTTCGAGACGCTACCCGAACGCGGCCAGCGCGTTCGGGGTGGCGGGATAAATGACATGAAAGCGAAGCAAATCAAAGGGTTTTGGGTAACGCCGCATTCACCTGCGCTAAACTGCCAACACAATTTTGCCAATATGTTCGCTGGTCTCCATGCGCCGGTGTGCGTCGGCGGCTTTTTCCAGCGGGAATGTGCTGTCCATCAGCGGTTTGACCCGCCCGTCGCGCAACAGCGGCATCACCTTGGCTTCGATAGCGGCCACCATCGCCGCCTTGTCCGCATTGCTGCGGGGGCGCAGCGTCGAGCCGGTGTGATGCAGCCGTTTCACCATCACCTTGGAGATGTTGACGGTGGCCTTCGGTCCGCCGAGCAGGGCGATCTGGACAATGCGGCCATCGACCGCGGCGGCGTCATAATTGCGATCGACGTACTCGCCGCCGACCATGTCGAGGATCAGGTTGGCGCCGGCGCCCGCGGTTGCGGACTTGACCGCGGCGACAAAGTCCTCGGTCTTGTAGTTGATGGCGTGGTCGGCGCCGAGCTTGCGGCAGGCGTCGGCCTTGTCCTTCGAGCCGACGGTGACGATCACCTTGGCGCCGAACGCCTTGGCCAATTGGATCGCCATGGTGCCGATGCCGGAGGAGCCGCCATGGATCAGCAGCGTCTCGCCGGCCTGCAGCGCGCCGCGCTCGAACACATTGTGCCACACCGTCATCAGCGTTTCCGGGATGGCGCCGGCCTCGAGCATCGACAGCGCCGCCGGCACCGCCATCGCCTGGGCGTCCTGTGCGATGCAATATTGCGCGTAGCCGCCGCCGGCGACCAGCGACATCACCTTGTCGCCGATCTTGTGCCGCTTGACGTCGGGTCCGACCGCGACGACTTCGCCGGCGATTTCAAGCCCGGGCAGGTCGCTGGCGCCGGGCGGCGGCGGGTAGACGCCCGAGCGCTGCGCCACGTCCGGACGATTGACGCCCGCGGCGGCCACCTTGACCAGGATCTCGCCCGGGCCGGGCGCCGGTACCGCGCGGGTCTCAGGCACAAGCACTTCCGGCCCGCCGGGCTTGCTGATGCCGATGACGGTCATTTGCGCGGGCAGCTTGTCCATGGTTTGTCCTTGCGAAACGCTGGAATTATTATTGTAGCGAGGCATTTGCTTAGCCAGCCGCGCTTCGACTGGCAACCGTTCACCGACCATCGCTGCGAGGAGGAGATCGCATGGCCATCGAGGACGACGACAAGCCGAGGAAGAAAGTCACCCACGAGATCGGGCAGGACCTGTCGCTTTTGTCGGTCGAAGAGCTTGGCGAGCGGATCGCGCTGATGACCGCGGAGATCGAGCGGTTGCAGGTCGCGATGGACAAAAAGCGGGCGTCCCGGGACGCCGCCAACAGCTTCTTCAAATCGTGACGGAGACATGACGCAGTCGGCCAATGGCCGACATGGCAAACAAAACCTGAAGAAAATCGCTCGTTTACGGCCTGTTAGGCTTTCTCGTTTATAACTGGGGACGTCCTCGTTTGGACACCGAGTGGCTCCTGTCCACTCTGTTTGACGCCTCCCTGTTATCAACTTCAAAAGCCGCCGGAAACGGCGGCTCTTTTTTGGCGTCACCTGCCGCATCAGGCGGAAACCATAAAAAGTCTTGTCGCTGGACTCTCATGCGCGGTCGCGCAATGATTTGTTCATCATAAGCCGGCGCTTCAGCCGGTTGCGTAAATAAACAGTGGCGTGAGGCGTTAACCATGTTGGATCGTTCGCAAGGAGATGCCGCGCTGGTGCAGTTCAGCGAGCGGCTGACCAATTCCGCGGCGTTCGGCACCCTGTTTCGGGAAGGCATGGATCTGGTCGAGGAAACGGCGGCCTATCTCGACGGCGTCGGTCGCGCCGAGGCCAAGGCCCTCGATCGCTCCGTCAGCCTCACTTACGCGACCGAAAGCATGCGGCTGACAACCCGGCTGATGCAACTGGCGTCATGGCTGTTGCTGCATCGGGCGGTGAAGGAAGGCGAGATGACGCTGACCCAGGCCAATCGCGAAAAGACCAAGGTCAAGCTCAGCGCCGCCGACCCCGGTGCAACCGACGTCATCGAAAAGCTGCCGCAGCAATTGCAGGACCTGATCGCCCGCTCGATGACGCTGCAAAGTAAGGTCCGCCGGCTCGACACCACGATCCACGCGCCGGCGAGCGAACGCGCCGCGATCGGCAATCCGCTGGTGCCGCAGCTCAACCGCCTGAAGGCGGCCTTCGAGCAATAGGCCGAGGTTTACGTCGGGGCAGCCCGCGCCTGGTGCGGCCGGTTGGCGCCGATCTGTCCGCCGGCCGTGACGCGCAACACAAACAAAAACGCCCCTGCCGGGCAGGGGCGTTTGATCGTCTCGGCCGTAACAGGCCTCAGTCTTTCTTGAGGAAGCCCGAAAATTTCTTCTGGAACCTGGACACGCGGCCGCCGCGATCGAGGATCTGCTGGGAACCGCCGGTCCAGGCCGGGTGCGATTTGGCGTCGATGTCGAGATTCATCTTGTCGCCGGCCTTGCCCCAAGTGGTACGCGTCGGGTACTCGGTGCCATCGGTCATTACAACCGTAATCATATGATAATCCGGGTGAATTTCGGCTTTCATGGCACATCCTTCGGCGCGCCGGCGCCTGCTTTTCGTGTGTGTGAGGGCGGATTTGAGGCGCTCTATAACGTAGCCGGCCTCTTAAAACAAGCCAGCGCTGCCCGGTGGCTGTCGTTTGGGCCAACCCATTGCCCGATTTGCCAGCGGTGGCTGCGGGGCCTATCTGGGGGCAACAATACAGCAGGTAATACCGATGAGCGCAATGGAACGGCTTGACGACGCGAATGGTAAACCGCCGCGGTTGCAGGACTCCGATCCGGCAGGCGTGCCCTCCGTCGAAGCTGTGCTGACGGCGCCGCCGCCGAAAGGTCGCGCGCAACTGCGTCCGCTGCTGGCGCTGGCCCCTTACGTGGCGCGTTACCGCTGGCGCGCCATTTTGGCGCTGATCTCGCTCACGGTCGCCGCGATCACGACACTCGTGGTGCCGGTCGCGGTGCGCCGGATGATCGACTTCGGGTTCACCCCGGAGGGCATCGCGATGATCAACAGCTACTTCAGCGTGATGATCGCGGTGGTGGCCGTGCTCGCCGGCGCCAGCGCTTCGCGCTACTATCTGGTGATGACGCTCGGCGAGCGCATCGTCGCCGATCTCAGGCGCGACGTGTTTGCGCATCTGATTTCACTCTCGCCGGCCTTCTTCGATTCCGCGCGCAGCGGCGAACTGATCTCGCGCCTCACCGCCGACACCACGCAGATCAAGTCTGCGGCCGGCGCGTCGGCATCGATCGCCTTACGCAACCTGCTGCTGTTCCTCGGCGCCACCGCGATGATGGTGATCACCAGCCCCCGGCTGTCGGGCTTCGTGTTGCTCGCTATTCCGCTGATCGTGCTGCCGCTGGTGGCCTTTGGCCGCTGGGTTCGGCGGCTGTCGCGCAATGCCCAGGATACGCTGGCCGATGCGTCGGCCTACGCGTCCGAACTGATCGGTGCCATCCGAACCGTGCAGGCCTATACCAGCGAGAGCCTTGCCAATGCACGCTTCGGCAACGAGGTCGAGCAGGCCTATGAGGCGGCGCGCACGTCGACCCGCGCCCGCGCGGTCCTGACCGCGATCATCATTTTCATCGTCTTCACCAGCGTCGTGATGATTTTGTGGATCGGCTCGCACGACGTGCTGATCGGCTCGATCACGCCGGGCCGGCTCGGCCAGTTCGTCCTGTATGCGGCGTTTGCCGCGGCGGCGCTCGGCCAGCTCAGCGAGGTCTGGGGCGAGATCTCGTCGGCCTCCGGCGCGGCGGAGCGGTTGTTCGAAATCCTTCGCGTCAAATCGCAGATCACGGCGCCGGCCTCGCCGCGCGCGTTGCCGCTGCCGGCCCGTGGCGATGTCAATTTCGAAAACGTCCGCTTCGCCTATCCGACGCGGCCGGATGTGTCGGCGGTGGACGGCGTTTCATTGTCGGTCCGCGCCGGCGAAAAGATCGCAATTGTCGGCCCCTCGGGCGCGGGCAAGAGCACGCTGTTTCATCTGCTGCTGCGGTTCTACGACCCTGCATCGGGGACGATCCTGCTCGACGGCGTGCCGATCAAAGCGGCCGATCCGCATGACATGCGTTCCCGCATTGCGCTGGTTCCGCAGGAGTCGGTGGCGTTTGCCGCGACCGCGCGGGAGAACATCCGTTTCGGCCGGCCGGATGCCACCGACGCCGAGGTCGAGCACGCGTCGGACCTGGCTCACGCGACCGAGTTCATCCGCCGTCTGCCCGGCGGCTTCGAGGCGCAACTGGGCGAGCGCGGCGTGACGCTATCGGGCGGCCAGCGCCAGCGCATCGCTATCGCGCGCGCGATCCTGCGCGACGCGCCGCTGCTGCTGCTCGACGAGGCCACCTCGTCGCTCGATGCGGAATCCGAAACGCTGGTGCAAACCGCTCTGGAAGAACTGATGCGCCACCGTACCACGCTGGTGATCGCCCATCGCCTCGCTACCGTATTGTCCTGCGACCGCATCCTGGTGATGGACCAGGGCCGCATCGTCGAGCACGGCACCCACGCCTCGCTGGTCGCGGCCAACGGACTCTATGCCCGGCTGGCGCGGTTGCAGTTCGAGGGCATATAGGCAGTCTACGGCTTCCACTGCATCCGCAGCACCGGCCGGCCCGAGGTCGGATTGACGTCGTCACCCGCAGCCACAAAGCCATTGCGGGTGTAGAAGCGGATGGCGCGGGCGTTGTCCCGATTGACCAATAGCGTGATCTGATGGGGTGAACGCTGCTTCGCCTCACCGATCAGCGCATCGCCGAGCGGCGAACCCCAGTGATCGGGCGCGACCACCAATTGGTCGAGATAACCCCCGGCATCGATCGTGACGAAGCCAACCAGTTCGGCCCCTTGCTCGGCGACAATGACCGCGGCGTTCGGCACCAACTCGCTGCGCCAGCGCGCGCGCCACCATGTCACGCGCGCGGCGAAATCGATCTCCGGGTAGGTCCGCTGCCAGGTCGCCAGCCACAGCGCGATCGCCGCGTCCTCGTCTTCGGCGCGATAGGGACGAAGCTGGAAGGTCGTCGCCACCTATCGTTCCGTCAGCTTCAGTTCGATGCGGCGGTTGCGCTTGTAGGCGTCCTCGGTCTGCGCGCTGTCGAGCGGCTGGAATTCGGCAAAGCCCGCCGCGACCAGCCGCTGCGGCGGCACGCCGAGCGACACCAGATATTGCACCACCGAAATCGCGCGCGCCGACGACAATTCCCAGTTCGACTTGAAGATCGGGCTATTGATCGGCCGCACATCGGTGTGGCCGTCGACGCGCAGCACCCAGGCGATTTCGCTCGGGATTTGCTTGTCGAGATCGATCAACGCGGTGGCGACTTGATCGAGTTCGGCGCGGCCTTCGGGCAGCAACAGTGCCTGTCCGGTGTCGAAAAATACTTCCGACTGGAACACGAAGCGGTCGCCGACGACCCGGATGTCCGGCCGGTTGCCGAGGATGGCGCGAAGCCGGCCGAAGAATTCCGACCGGTAGCGCGATAGTTCCTGGACCCGCTGCGCCAGCGCGACGTTCAACCGCTGTCCGAGATCGGCGATCCGCCCCTGCGATTCCTTGTCGCGTTTCTCCGAGGCGTCGAGCGCTTCCTCGAGCGCGGCAAGCTGGCGGCGCAGCGCACTGATCTGCTGGGTCAAAACCTCGATCTGTGCCAGCGCCCGCGCCGACACCTGCTTTTCGGAATCCAGCGCCTTGTTGAGCTCACCGGCGCGGCCGGCGGCGTCATTGCCGGCGCCGGCGAGGCCTTCATAAAGGCCCTTGACGCGATCGCGGTCGGTTTCGGCCGAGGCTAGCCCAGCCTTGAGCTGCGAGATCTGGTCGTCAAGATTGAGCTTGCCGAGCTTTTCCAGCGACAACAGGTCGTTGAGCTGCGCGATCTTGGCGTTGAGCTGCGCCAGCGCCTTGTCTTTGCCGGTGACCTCCTGCGACAGGAAGAACTGCACCACCAGAAAGACCGACAGCAGGAAAACGATGGAGAGCACCAGCGTCGACAGCGCGTCGACGAAGCCCGGCCAGTAGTTGAAACCGGACTCGCTGCGGCGTGCACGGGCAAGGGCCATCGAGGATTCTCCGGTTTAGTTTTTCTCGGGCTGGCGCGCGATCAGCTCGAGCAATTTCCTGATTTCGCGGTTCTGCTCGCCCTGGCCGTCCGCCCATTCCCGGATCATCTGCTGTTCGGTGCGCATATGCGTCACTAGCCCCTGGATGGCCTCGGCAAGGTTGGCCATCGCCGCGGTGGTGCCACGGCTGGCGCCGCTTTCGTCCATGGTCGCCCGCAACCGCTCAAGCGCGTTCTGCAACTCGCCGCTGGTGCCGCCGGCCTCGCCGGAATATTCGCGCACGGTGGAGGCGAGCCAATCTTCGAGGTCGGTGTAGAACCGGTTTTGCGCCTGGCTGGACTGCAGGTCGAGAAAGCCGAGGATCAGCGAACCGGCAAGACCGAACAGTGACGACGAGAACGAAATGCCCATGCCGCCGAGCGGCGCCGCCAGGCCTTCCTTGAGCGTGTCGAACAAGGCACCGGAGTCGCCGCCGACTTTCAGGCCCTCAATCACCTTGCCGACGGAGCCGACCGTTTCGATCAGACCCCAGAAGGTGCCGAGCAGCCCGAGGAATACCAACAGGCCGGTCATGTAGCGGGAAATATCGCGGGCTTCGTCGAGCCGGGTCGCGATTGAGTCCAAGAGATGCCGCATGGTCTGCTGCGAGATCGTCATCCGGCCGGAGCGCTCGCCGCCGAGGATCGCTGCCATCGGCGCCAGCAGCTTGGGCCGTCGGTCGAGGGCAAGGCCGGGGTCGGCGATACGGAAATTATTGACCCAGGCCACCTCGGGATAGAGCCGGATCACCTGGCGGAACGCGAGGATGGTCCCGATCAGAAGCACGACGCCGATCAGCGCGTTGAGGCCGGGATTGGCGAAGAAGGCGACGATGATCTGCTTGTACAGTACCACCGTCACCAGGGCGCACAGCACCAGAAACACCAGCATCCGCACCAGGAAGATCCGAGGCGACGACAGCTTGGTCAGTTCAATTTCCATCGCGGAGCGGGAAGGGGGACTTGAGGGCATTGGCGGATCGCCACCTGTTGCGAGGGGAACGCTTCGGCCGCCAATATGGCACAGCGGTGTCGGGAAAAAAGGCCAGTTGCGCCGTTCGTGACCGGAATAGGGGATTTCGGCGCGAAATCGGGTTAGACTTTGAGCGTATTGAGAAATCTTCAACGCCTCCGATGCTTAGCGGATGAGGCTTTGGCTGGAATCCTCGTTATCTGCGCTCTGACTGCTGTCCGGTCGGGCATACGTCTTGCGAAACGCAGGGTTGTGTGGAGGCGCGAACAGAAATCGATTCGCGGCGTAGGATCTCGCAAAAATTACCGCCGCATCATTTCGGCCGGTGTTTTCCATTCGGGAGTGTCGCGGGTCCTCAGGCTCCACCTGTGTTTAGGATCAGCAGGGGACGCGCCAGTGATGAGTCTGTCGACGCATCGCTCGAAATCTTCGCCGCGGAATCCACAAAGGGCGGGGCCTGCGATAACGAGCCGCGGCGCTGCTCGCGCTATCTAAACTATTTCTTAAATAGTGTAGTGGTGACCGCAACGGTGGGCAGCAGCCATCGCATCAAATCAAGTTATCAGACCGCGGCCGGGTCAATTGATTCGCTGCGCCGGAACCTAACAAACGCGACTCTGTCTCACAGTCTTGCAGATTGTTGCCATTGTACGCAGTGAATGTTGTCTCTCTTTATTGGTTCCCTTAGCTCGTTGTTCCTAGAAATAGAAATATCGCCCGCGACAATTTAGCAGATGATGAAAATCGTTGTTTGGTCAGTGTGATACGCGCGTGTGACATTGCGCCGCCCGCTTCGCACATTGCATCGCAATAGGGTCTCCATATCCTTCTTCCCATCAACGCGCCGTACGTCATGCGGTGCGAATCATCAACGGTCTTGCGTTTGAACGCTAACTTTGGGGACATGATCTCAATGTCAGGATATCGTTCGCAGTCGGTATGCATTGCTTTGATGCTTACCGTGGTCGCTCCTTTGCTCGCGGGATGCAACGAACCGAATTCTGCTTCCGCCGCGCCTCAGTCTCCGGAACCCGAGGTCAGCGTCGTCACCGTCGAACAGCAATCCCGCGCGATGGTGCGTGAATTGCCCGGGCGTGTCGCACCGACGCGCGTCTCCGACGTGCGCCCGCGTGTCTCCGGCATCGTTATCAAGCGGATGTTCAGTCAGGGCAGCGAGGTCAAAGCCGGCGACCCGCTTTACCAGATCGATCCAAGGCCCTTCGAAGTTGAGGTGCAGTCCGCTGAAGCGGCGCTTGCGAGGGCCACGGCAGTGCTCGAACAGGCTTCGCAACATGCACGCCGCATCGCGACATTGACCAGCCAACGCGCGGCTCCGGAAGCCGAGAACGAAAAAGCCGTCGCGGCCCAGCGTCAGGCAGAGGCCGATGTCGAGGGACGCAAGGCCGATGTGGCGCGTGCCGAACTCAACCTCGATTACGCGACGATCAGGGCGCCCATCGATGGTGTCGTCGGCGCAGCGCTGGTCAGCGAGGGTGCGCTCGTGGTGCAGAACGACACGGCGAGCCTGGCGACGATTCAACAGCTCGATCCGATCTACGCTGACTTCACCCAGTCGGTGACCGAACTTAACCAACTGCGACGGGCTTTTGAAAACGGCGACCTCGATCGCATCGCGACCGATGCCATGAAGGTGCGGCTGGTTCTTGATGACGGATCGATTTATCCGTTCGCTGGCAAATTGTTGTTTTCCGAAGCCAAGGTGGACGTGCACACCGGCCAGGTGACGCTGCGTGGCGAATTTCCAAATCCGAAACGCGAATTGTTGCCGGGCATGTATGTCCGCGTACTGATCGAGCAGGGCATCGATGCCGACGCTATCGCCGTGCCGCAGCAAGCGATCCAGCACAATGGCGGCGGCGGCAGCGAAGTGTTCGTGCTCAAGGACGATAACCTTGTCGCGACCCAGCCCGTCCGCACCGGATCGCTACAAGACGGCAAATGGTTCGTCACCGAAGGGTTGAAAGCCGGCGACAGGATCGTGGTCGAAGGTTTCCAGAAATTCGCCGCTGGCGACAAAGTCAGGCCGCAGGCTTGGAGGGAAGCGGACGCATCGTCAACCGTAATACCAACGACGAATTTGACCGCGGAAGCAAACCGGTAACGCGCAATGCCGAGCTTCTTTATCGACAGGCCGATCTTCGCCTGGGTGGTAGCGCTTTTCATCTGCTTGGTCGGTGCGATCTCGATTCCGCTGCTCGCGATCGCGCAATATCCGATCATCGCGCCTCCCTCGATTTCGATCAGCACCAGCTATCCGGGCGCTTCGCCCGAGAATCTCTACAACAGCGTCACGCGGTTGATCGAGGAGGAGCTCAATGGCGCGTCCGGCATCCTGAATTTCGAATCGACCAGTGACTCGCTGGGACAGGTCGAAATCATCGCCAACTTCGTGCCTGGCACCGAAACCAGTGCGGCGTCGGTGGAGGTTCAGAACCGCATTAAGCGCGTAGAGGCCCGGTTGCCGCGTGCGGTGATCCAGCAGGGCATTCTTATCGAAGAGGCGTCCAGCGCGGTGCTGCAGATCATCACGCTAGGATCCACCGACGGTAGCCTCGACGAAATCGGGCTCGGCGATTTCATGATTCGCAACGTGCTCGGCGAAATCCGGCGCATTCCCGGTGTCGGTCGCGCGACGCTCTATTCGACTGAACGCTCGCTGCGGGTCTGGCTCGATCCCGCCAAGCTCGTTGGCTATGGCTTGACGGCCGACGACGTGACCAAAGCGATCAACGCCCAAAACGCCCAGGTCGCCTCCGGCAGCATCGGCGCAGAGCCGAGCACGCCGGACCAGAAGGTTTCCGCGCTGGTGCTGGTCAAGGGCCAGCTCGGATCGATCGATGAATTCGGTTCGATCATCCTGCGCGCAAACTCGGACGGCTCAACCGTTCGTTTGCGCGATGTCGCGCGCATCGAGATCGGCGGCTTAAGCTACCAATTCAACACCCGCCTCAACGGCAAGCCCACCGCAGGTCTTTCGGTGCTGTTATCGCCGACCGGCAACGCGCTGGCCACGGCGAAGGCGGTCGAGGCCAAGATGAAGGAGCTGTCGCGCTTCTTCCCCGCCAACATCACCTATCAGATTCCCTACAACATCACGCCGGTCGTGAAGGCGTCGATCGAAAAGGTGGTGTCGACGCTGGTCGAGGCGGTGGTACTCGTGTTCATCGTGATGTTCCTGTTCTTGCAGAACATCCGCTACACCATCATTCCGACCATCGTGGTCCCGGTGGCGCTGCTCGGTACCTGTGCGGTGTTGCTGCTCGCGGGCTACTCGATCAACATGCTGACGATGTTCGGCATGGTGCTGGCGGTCGGCATCCTCGTCGATGACGCGATCGTCGTGGTCGAGAACGTCGAGCGCATCATGGCGGAGGAGGGACTGCCGCCGAAGGAGGCGACCCGCAAGGCCATGTCGCAAATCACCGGCGCGATCATCGGCATTACGCTGGTGCTTGGCGCGGTGTTTGTTCCGATGGCGTTCTTCCCGGGATCGGTCGGTATCATCTACCGGCAGTTCTCGGTCACGATGGTCGCCGCCATCATGTTTTCCGCACTGCTGGCGCTGTCGCTGACGCCAGCGCTGTGTGCGACGCTGCTCAAACCGGTGACGAAGGGCCATGGTCGCGCGAGCAAGGGCTTTTTTGGCCTGTTCAATCGCGGCGTCGACAGCGTCAAGACGCGCTATGCCGGCACCGTGGGCTGGTCGCTCAAGCGCACCGGACGGCTCATGCTGATTTACGCCGCGCTTCTGATCGGGCTTGGCTGGGCCTTCGTTCGGCTGCCCGGCGGCTTTTTGCCGGTCGACGATCAGGGCTTTATCACGACCGACGTGCAGACGCCGTCGGACTCCTCGTTCGCGCGGACCGAGGCCGCGGTCGAGAAGGTCGAGAAATATCTCGCGCAGCGCGCCGGCGTCGAAAACGTGACGTTCCTGACCGGCTTCAGCTTTCTGGGCCAGGGCATGAACACGGCGCAGGCCTTTATTTCGCTGAAGGATTGGTCCGAGCGGCCGGCAAAGGACTCCGCCGCCGCAATCGTGGCCGATATCAACAGGGACCTGTCATCGATCCGCGACGCCAGGATTTCGGCACTGCAGCCGCCACCGATCGACAATCTCGGCAACTCGTCCGGCTTCAGCTTCCGCCTGCAGGATCGCGGCCAAAAGGGCTATGCGGCGCTGACCGCCGCGGCCGATCAGTTGATCGCGGAAGCCAATGCAAGCGAGGTTCTGCAAAAGGTCTACATCGAGGGTCTGCCGCCGGCCGCGCAGGTCAATCTCATGATCGATCGCGAAAAGGCCGGCGTGTTCGGCGTCACCTTCGAGGACATCAACAATACCATCTCCACCAACCTCGGATCGAACTACGTCAACGATTTTGCCAACCGCGGGCGAATGCAGCGCGTGATCGTTCAGGCGGATCGCGACCATCGCATGAATGCGCAAGACATCCTGAACTACAATGTGAAGAACAGCCGGGGCCAGCTTGTGCCGTTCTCCGCGTTTGCCACGGTCGAATGGTCGAGGGGCCCAACGCAGATCGCCGGCTTCAACTACTACCCTGCGGTGCGGATCAGCGGCGAAGCCAAGCCGGGATACACTTCGGGCGACGCGATCGCGGAGATGGAGCGGCTGGCTGACAGGCTACCCCGCGGTTTCGGCTACGAATGGACGGGGCAGTCGCTGCAGGAGAAGCTGTCGGGATCGCAGGCGCCGCTGCTGCTTGGTCTTTCCGCGCTGGTGGTGTTCCTGTGCCTTGCCGCGCTCTATGAGAGCTGGACCATCCCGTTGGCGGTGTTGATGACGGTGCCGCTTGGCATCTCGGGCGCCGTGCTGGCGGCGATGCTGCGCGGCTTACCGAACGATGTCTATTTTACCGTGGGGTTGATCACCATCATCGGGCTCGCTGCCAAGGATGCCATCCTCATCATTGAATTCGCCAAGGATCTGCGTGCCCAGGGCAAACCGCTGATCGAGGCGACGGTCGAGGCCTGCAGGTTGCGCTTCCGTCCGATCCTGATGACGGGCGTTGCTTTCGTCTGTGGCGTCCTGCCGATGGTGATCGCAACCGGCGCGGGCGGTGCGAGCCAGCAAGCGCTTGGCACCGGTGTCATGGGCGGCATGATCGCGGTCGTGATTCTCGCGCTGCTGATGGTCCCGGTATTCTTCGTCTGGGTGCAGCGCTGGCTGGCGGGGGATCGCGAAACGGCGCAACAACCCGCAAGCGAGACCTATGGACCGGCGGCGCCGGTGCAGGGCCCCGCCGAATAGGGCTTACTTCTCGAGGGGCCGTAGGATCTTCACCAGTTCGGCGTGGATATATTCATTGCCGCAGATCAGGTTGCCGGTCTTGAGAGGATCGCTCGCGCCATCGACGCAGCTCACGGTTCCGCCGGCTTCCTTAACCAGGATGACGCCCGCCGCCATATCCCAGGACTTCAGGTTGCGCTCCCAATAGCCGTCGAGGCGGCCAGCGGCGACGAAAGCCATGTCGAGCGATGCTGCGCCGAACCGGCGCAATCCGGCAACCCGGTTCTGGATTTCGGTCATCTCGCGGCGCGACAGATCAAGGTCGCCGCGTCCGATATGCGGCAGGCCGCAGGCGACCACGCAATCGTGGAGCTGGCGGCGTCCCGAAACGCGCAGCCGCTGATCGTTGAGGAAGGCGCCCTTGCCGCGTTCGGCGAAGTAGAGCTCTTCATTGGCCGGGTTATAGATCACGCCAGCGATTACGGTGCCTTCGCGCTGCAGGCCGATCGAGATCGCAAATTGCGGGATGCCGTGCAGGAAATTGGTGGTGCCGTCGAGCGGGTCGACGATCCAGGTGTGGCTCTTGTCGGCGCCCTCGCGAGTGCCGCCTTCCTCACCAATGAAGCCGTAACCCGGCCGTGCCTTGGTCAGGTCTTCGTAGAGGATCTCTTCGGCGCGGCGGTCGGCCATCGTAACGAAATTGGCGGGACCTTTCAGCGATACCTGAAGGTTCTCGACCTCGCCGAGGTCGCGCTTGAGGCTGCGGCCGGCGCGGCGCGCAGCTTTGATCATGACGTTCATAAGGGCTGATTGCAGCATGAGCTCGGCTTGTGATTGACGTTGACTGACGTTGCGACGGGAAAAGACGCGCTCCCTCTCCGACCGGGAGAGAGCTGGGGGTTACGGATCCGGTGAGGTTCGAACTTCCTCACCCGGCGCTGTGCAGCGACACCTCGCTTCGCCATGCGCGCCGACCCGCGGATCAAGTCCGAGGGGAGTTCCCCTCCCCGCCGGGGAAGATGCGAAAGCGACCGATGCCATCACCTAGCCTTGGATTGGGTGCCCTGTGGCTGGCCGGCCGTCAAGGCGGATGTGCCGAGCCATTTCCGCGCGGCTGCCTCGGCCTTGGCGCGATCGTCGGGACTGAGGCTGGAGAAGGCGTCATCGAGCGCCGGGTCGCCTTTGCCTGCTGTTTTCGCGACCAGGTGCCATTTGAAGGCCTCGACCTTGTCCATCGGCGCGCCTTGTCCGTTCACCAGCACCCAGGCGAGCCGGTTTTGCGCGATCGGACTGTTTTGCCGGGCAGCCTTGCGCAACAGCGCCACTGCGGCCGGCTGGTTCCGCGGCGTGCCGGTGCCGTTATACAGCGCGATGGCATATTCGACCTCGGCATCGACATTGTCGGCCAGCGATGCCGCCTGCAGCAGCCGCACCGACTTATCGATGTCCTTTTCGACGGCGGTGCCCTCTTTGTAGAAGGTCGCCAGCGCGTATTGCGCTTCCGGATTGCCGGCATCGGCGGATTGGCGAAGCAATTGCGCGGCGCGCTTGAGGTCCTGCGGCAGCGTCTGTCCGTCGATGTAGAGCAGCGCCAGATTATACGCCGCCTTGGGGTTGCCAAGCTTGGCCGAGGACGCCAGCAGTTTCGCGGCTTCCTCGCTGTTGGGCGGGCCGCCGCGTCCGGACATGCGAAGCATCGCCAGCGCGAACATCGCCTCGCGGTCGCCGGCGGCGGCGCCGCGTTTGTACCAATCGATGGCCTTGTTGTAGTCGAGCTTGACGCCCTGCCCATTGGCGTAGAGCTCGCCGAGCATCGTCATCGCCTTCGGGTCGTTTCTTTCCTGCGCCCGCTTGGTCGCCAGATCGAAGCAGGTCTTGTACTGCCCGCGCTGATAGGTGGCGTAGACGAAGTCGACATTGGGATCGTCCGGAGTGGGCGCCGGGGTTACCGTCGGGGTCGGCAATGTCACTTCCGATTTCGGCGCTGCGGGTTTCTTGGCAGGTTCCTTGGCGGGTTCCTTGACCGCGGCCTTGGGCTTGGCGGCCTCGCGCGGCTTCGCTTTCGGCTTGGCGGCCGGCTTGCTGGCCGCCGCGGGCTTTTCCGCTTTGGGAGGCGTCAGCGAGATTTGCGCGTTCGCTGTGCCGCTCACCAGCATCAGGCCGGTGGCGAGGATCGATATCGGACGCAGGATGTTCATTTCCGGCGCTATCCCCGCCCGGTTCCGGATGTCGCGGCGTAGGCTTGTCCGATCGTTTGCTCTATCTCCTTTAGCGCTGCCGTTGGGCCGCGCGAATCCGCCCAAATGAAATCCCCGACCAGGACGAAATCGGCGCCGGCCGCAGCAAACTCGTGGGCCTCTTCGCGCGATCCCGCAAACCCGACGCAGGGGGGCTCAAACAGTTCGGCCCACCATTGCAGGCGCTCGGCAATTGCCTCGGTGGATGGCCGCTGCCCCCGCGCATCGGGTTCGCCGAACAGCACATAGTCGGCGCCGGCTTCGCCCGCGGACATCGAATCGTGCCGGGTCACCAGGCCGCCGACGCCGGCGATGCGGTCGGGTTTCAGGGTCGGCAGCGCCTCGGCCATGGCTTCGATACCGGTCAGGTGCGCGCCATCGGCGCCGCCACGCGCGACCAGGTCAACATGGCCGTGGAGCAAAAGCGCCGCGCCGCTAGGCTGAACCACCGGCGCGAGCGCCTTGACGCGCGTGATCATCGTGCGTGGATCGGTCGGCTTCAGCCGCAGCAGCACCGCGGCGACATCGGTCTCGGCCAGCGCGCCGGCGAGGCCTGCCGCCAGCGCCGAGGGATCGTCCACGACAGGTGTTGCGAGATAGAGTCGTGGCGCTGGGCGCGGCGGGGCGGGTTTGGGGGCCATGATCTCGCTAGTGCGGTGGAACTGACATTCGCTTCAGCATCTTCCACGCGTCCTCGCGGCGAATGTCAAATCCTAAGCCGCACCGCAATCCTCTCAATTGCAGGGGTCCGATCGGCGGCAACATCCGCAACAGCACAGGCTGCAACGGATGTCATGAGCCGGGGCACTAGCTGCCCCCGGACTGCGGCCAAAAAAGGGGCGGGAACCGGCCCGCCCCTGGCAAGCCTATGCGACTTTCGGATCGAGCTCGCCCTTGGTGTAGCGCTTGGCCATCTCCGCCGGGGTCAGCACCTTCTTGATCTTGCCGGCCTGGCCCGCGGTGTTGAATTCCTGCAGCCGCTGCTTGCACAGCTTGGTCATCGCTTCCATCGCGGGCTTGAGATATTTGCGCGGGTCAAACTCACCGGGATTTTCGCTCAGCACCTTACGAATCTGGCCGGTCATCGCCATCCGGTTGTCGGTGTCGATATTGATCTTGCGCACGCCGTTCTTGATGCCGCGCTGAATTTCGGAAACCGGGACGCCCCAGGTCGGCTTCATCTTGCCGCCATAGGCATTGATGACGTCCTGCAGGTCCTGCGGCACCGACGACGAACCGTGCATCACCAGATGCATGTTGGGCAGCTTGCGGTGAATTTCCTCGATGACCTTCATTGCCAGGATGTCGCCGTCGGGCTTGCGGGTGAACTTGTAGGCGCCGTGCGAGGTGCCCATCGCGATCGCCAGCGCATCGACCTTGGTCTGCTTGACGAACTTGACCGCTTCGTCGGGGTTGGTGAGCAACTGGTCGTGGGAGAGCTTGCCTTCCGCGCCGTGGCCGTCTTCCTTGTCGCCCATGCCGGTCTCGAGCGATCCCAGCACGCCAAGTTCGCCTTCCACCGAAATGCCGCCGAGATGGGCCATGTCGGTGACCGTCTTGGTGACGCCGACATTATAGTCCCAGTCGCCCGGGGTCTTGCCGTCGGCTTTCAGCGAACCGTCCATCATCACCGAGGTGAAGCCGGCCTGGATCGCCGTCATGCAAGTGGCGGGTTCGTTGCCGTGATCGAGATGCACGCAGACCGGAATCTGCGGATAGATTTCTGTGACCGCATCCATCATGTGCTTCAGCATCACGTCGTTGGCGTAGGAGCGGGCGCCGCGCGAAGCCTGAATGATCACCGGCGCTTCAACCTCGGAGGCGGCTTCCATGATCGCGAGCGCCTGCTCCATATTGTTGATGTTGAATGCCGGCACGCCATAGTCGTGCTCCGCCGCGTGGTCGAGCAATTGGCGCAACGTAATACGAGCCATGGTTTCTATTCTCCGCTTGGGCCTTCGCCCGATGATCTAGGGGATGATTCCGAGAAGTGGAAAGCTGTTGTCGGAAAAGATCATGCCGAAAAAAAGATAGGCGGCGAGTTTGATTAACGAAGCCGGATCAGATCCCGCAATGCGATGACTTTTCTTTGAAATGGTTTTTCGTCAAATCGTCATCCTCCCTCTATCTTATTTTTTGAGCACGATGTCCGGGCGACGCTTTGCGATCGTCCCGAAAATCGCGCTTACTTTGACGGATGATATTCTAGCGTATTTTTAGAACTTCTACTCCCGGCAGCGGCTTGCCTTCCATCCATTCGAGAAATGCGCCGCCGGCGGTCGAAATATAGGTGAAATCGCCGGCCACGCCGGCCTGGTTCAACGCCGCCACGGTATCGCCGCCGCCAGCCACCGAAATCAGTTTTTTGGCCTTGGTCCGCTCCGCCGCGTGCTTGGCAGCCAGCACGGTGCCGCGGTCGAACGGTGTCATTTCGAAGGCGCCAAGCGGGCCGTTCCACACCAGCGTCGCGGCGTCGTCGATCGCCGCATGGATTCTTGCGATCGAGCGCGGGCCGACGTCGAGGATCATGCCGTCCGCCGGGATCGCATCCAGGCCATAGGCGTGCGACGGCGAATTGGCGGCAAAATGCGACGCCACCACCGCGTCGACCGGCAGGATGATCGCGCAATTGGCCGCCTCGGCCTTTTCCATAATCCGCAGCGCGGTGGCGGCGAGATCTTTTTCCGCCAGCGACTTGCCGATGCCGACGCCCTGCGCATGCAGGAAGGTGTTGGCCATGCCGCCGCCGATCACCAGGGCATCGACCTTGCTGACCAGGTTTTCCAGAAGGTCGATCTTGGTCGAAACCTTGGCGCCGCCGATCACCGCAATCACGGGCTTGGTCGGCGCTTCCAGCGCCTTGCCGAGCGCGTCGAGTTCGGCCTGCATGGTGCGGCCGGCATAGGCCGGCAGCTTGTGGCCGAGGCCCTCGGTCGAGGCGTGGGCGCGGTGTGCCGCCGAAAATGCGTCGTTGACCCAGATGTCGCCCAATTTTGCCAGTGCCGCCACGAAGGCCGGATCGTTCTTTTCTTCCTCTTTATGGAAGCGGGTATTCTCCAGGCAAAGGATCTCGCCGTCCTTCATCGCGCCGACCACCTTTTCGGCGGCCTCGCCGATGCAATCATCCGCGAAACCGACCGGCCGCTTGATGATCTGCGCCAGCGCCGCGGCGACCGGCTTCAGCGAGTCCTTGCTGTCCCGGCCTTTGGGCCGGCCGAAATGCGCCAGCAGGATGGCTTTGCCGCCCTTGTCGGAAATTTCAGTAATGGTCGGTGCAACGCGCTCGAGCCGGGTGCCGTCGGTGACGCGGCCATCCTCCATCGGCACATTGAGATCGACGCGCAGCAGCACGCGCTTGTTCTTTACGTCGACGTCGTCGAGGGTATGGAACTTGTACATTGGACGCTTCCTTGGCCCGTCATTCCGGGGCGACGCCACCGGGTCGGCGCAAAGCGCCGCCCGATGACAGGCTTCGCATCGAACCCGGATGTGCAATTGCACATCGGACAATCTCGAAATTCCCCGATGCGCAATTGCGCATCTGAGGTCTGGTCCGTCGGACCATCCCGGAATGCCGGTGCAACTAAATGCACACACGCGGGGGTGAACCCCGCATGACGGGATCTCTTACAGCAGCTTGCCCATCGCGACGGCGGTGTCGGCCATGCGGTTGGAGAAGCCCCACTCGTTGTCGTACCAGGACATCACGCGCACCAGCGTGCCGTTCTGCACCTTGGTCTGATCCATGTGGAAGGTGGAGGAGTGTGGATCGTGATTGAAATCGATCGAGACGTTGGGCGCAGTGGTGTAGCCGAGAATGCCCTTGAGCTGCTGCTCGCTGGCGCGCTTCATCGCCTCGTTGATTTCCTTCGCATCGGTCTTGCGCTTCGCGATGATCTTGAGATCGACCACCGAGACGTTCGGCGTCGGCACGCGGATCGCAACGCCGTCGAGCTTGCCCTTTAGCTCCGGCAGCACCAGGCCGATCGCCTTAGCCGCTCCCGTCGAAGTCGGGATCATCGACATTGCCGCGGCGCGGCCGCGATAGAGATCCTTGTGCATGGTGTCGAGCGTCGGCTGGTCGCCGGTGTAGGCATGAATGGTGGTCATGAAGCCGGTCTCGATGCCGACGGTGTCGTTTAAAACCTTGGCTACCGGCGCGAGACAGTTGGTGGTGCAGGAGCCGTTGGAAACGACCAGATGATCCCGGGTCAAGGTATCGTGATTGACCCCGAAGACGATGGTCGCGTCGGCGTTATCGGCGGGCGCGGATACCAGCACGCGCTTGGCGCCGGCGGTCAGATGGGCGGAGGCCTTATCCTTGGCGGTAAAGATGCCGGTGCATTCCAGCGCAATGTCGACGCCAAGCTCTTTCCAGGGCAGTTTGGCGGGGTCGCGCTCGGCGGAAACCTTGATCTTGCCGTTGCCGACGTTGATCGAGTCGCCTTCCACCGTCACGATGCCGGGGAAGCGGCCATGGACGGAGTCGAAGCGCAGCAGGTGGGCGTTGGTCTCGACCGGGCCGAGGTCGTTGATGCCGACCACCTCGATGTCCTTGCGACCGGATTCTGCGATGGCCCGAAGCACATTGCGGCCGATGCGGCCAAACCCGTTGATTGCGACCCGGACTGCCATACGTAGTTCTCCCTTACTGGCTGGCGCCACATGGCGCCGCGGTCCCCGCGCGGAGGATGTTGCTTCATCCACGGAGGTGCTTACGGCGGATCGCCCGGTTCGGCCGGGCGAGAACGGACTATGTAAGGGTTAGGTAGCCTGTTTTCCGGGTAACCTCAACCGTCAGCCCAATCGCTTCAGCGCTGCGTTAACCGCAGCCTCAGCGGTAATTCCGAAATGTTTATATAGATCCTTGGCCGGGGCGCTGGCGCCGAAACCGTGCATGCCGATAAATTCGCCGTCAGCGCCGATGATTGCGTCCCAACCGAACCGTACAGCGGCTTCAATGGCGATCTTGACCGGCGCATTGCCGATGATTGCTTTCCGGCGGTCCGCCGGCTGCGCCAGCAGAAGTTCCATCGACGGCACCGAGACGACCCGCGCCGCAATGCCGCGCTCGGCAAGCTGCTTCTGGGCGTCGACCGCGATCTGAACCTCGGAACCGGTAGCGAACAGCGAGACCTTGGCTTCACCTTGGGCTGCGACCAGCTCGTAACCGCCATGACTGCAAGGATTGTCTGCCGGCGTCGAGGTCCGCAACTGCGGGAGGTTCTGTCGCGTCAACGCCAACACGGTCGGACCATCGGTGCGGTTCAGCGCCAGTTCCCAGCACTCGGCAACCTCGATTGCATCGCAGGGCCGAAACACACGCATGTTCGGCATCGCGCGCAGCGCCGCCAGATGTTCAACAGGCTGATGGGTCGGTCCGTCTTCGCCAAGGCCGATCGAATTGTGGGTCATGATATAGACCACACTGGTGCCCATCAACGCTGCGAGACGCATGGCCGGGCGGGCATAATCGGTGAACACCAGGAACGTCGCGCCGCTCGGCGCGAAGCCGCCGTGCAGATAGATACCGTTCATGGCAGCGGCCATGCCGTGCTCGCGGATGCCGTAATGAACGAAACGGCCCTTTGGGGTCTTCGCCGAAAAATTTGTGGCGGATTTCGCCTTGTTGTTGGTTGAACCGGTCAGGTCGGCCGAGCCCGAAAGGAACTCCATCGGCATGGCGGTTGCGATCGCGTCGATCGCAAGCTCAGAAGATTTACGGGTCGCGATATTCTGCGGCGTCTCAAGCAGCGCCTTCTTGTGGGCCTTGAGCGCTTTGGCGAGCGCGGCCGGCCGCTCGTGGCGCAGGCGACGATCGAACTCCGCGCGCTTGCGATCGGAGAACGTCGCCATCCGCTCGTCCCATTCCTTGCGCGCCTGGGCCCCGCGGGCGCCGGCTTCGCGCCAGCTCTTCAAGACGTCGTCGGGTACCGAGAAAGGCTCCAGCGAGATACCGAGTTTTTCCTTGGCGGCCTTGAGTTCATCGGCGCCGAGCGCTTCGCCGTGCACCTTGTTGGTGCCGGCTTTGGTCGGCGCGCCGTAACCAATCGTGGTCTTGCAGGCGATCATCGACGGCTTGTTGGATTTCTGCGCGCGGGTGATCGCGGCGGCGATGGCCTGCTGATCCTGGCCGTCGATCAGTTCAGCCGCCCAGCCGGCCGACTTGAAGCGCTTTACCTGGTCGACCGAGTCCGACAGCGTCGTTGGCCCGTCGATCGAAATACCGTTGTCGTCATAGAGCACGATCAGCTTGTTGAGCTTCCAGTGCCCGGCGAGTGCGATCGCTTCCTGCGAGACGCCTTCCATCAAATCGCCGTCGGAAACGAGCACGTAAGTGTGATGGTCGACGGCCTTCTTGCCGAATTCGGCCGCCAGCATCTTCTCCGCAACCGCGATGCCGACGGATGTCGCGATGCCCTGACCGAGCGGTCCCGTCGTGGTCTCGATGCCCTTGGTGTGGAAGTTTTCCGGATGGCCCGGGGTCAGCGAACCCAGTTGGCGGAAATGCTTGAGTTGGTCGAGCGGCATATCGGCATTGCCGGTCAGATACAGCAGCGCATACAGCAGCATCGAACCGTGGCCGGCCGACAGGACGAAGCGGTCGCGATCCGGCCATTTCGGGTCGGCCGCATCATATTTCAGGAACTGGGTGAACAGGACGGTGGCAATGTCGGCGGCACCCATCGGCAGGCCGGGATGGCCTGATTTGGCCTTCTCGACGGCGTCCATTGCGAGGCCGCGGATCGCGTTGGCCATGCGGGTGTGGTCGACCTGCGTCATGATGAAAATCCGTCTGAAATGAGGTGCTTGGTTGAGATACCTAGCTGGACGATTGCCGGGCTTAGGGGGTGGTGGTCACGAGGAATTGGGGCTGGGATAGCATCTGTGTTCCCGAAGTCCAAGGCAATGAAACGCGCTGTGGGGCCGAAAAGTTGCTTTGCAGTGCATAGTTCTGCAGCGGCGTTGCGCTGGCCTCCCTTGCCACGTAAATTTAACCACCTAAACGCTTGCCGAGCCGCGGGTTTTGTCGCTCGGCGGCTGCTTTACGGAGGTCCGCGCCGACTACATGAGCGATCGTCCCGCCAACGGTTTGGGATATGCCGAGCCGCCCTCGGCCGATATTGACGCCGCGACGCGGCGGCTGATGAGCGCGCTCGACGCGTTGGAAAGCGCGGCCGAACGGCGCCGCGAGGCCGATCGCGATGAGGACGAGTTGGCGAGCCGCATTCAGGCGCTTGGCGCGGATCGCTCGCGGTTGGCCGACGAACTCGATGGATCGTTGGTCAAGTCGCGCCGGTTGGAGCGCGCCAATCGCGAGATCGCCGAACGGCTGGATGCGGCGATCGGCACCATCCGCGCGGTGCTCGACGCGGGAGAAAGCTGATGAGCCACGTCAACGTCACCATCAACGGCCGGCAATATCGCATGGCCTGTGAGGAAGGCCAGGAAACGCGGCTCTTAAACCTGGCGGAAAGCTTCGAGGCACGGATCGCAGAGCTGCGGGGCAAGTTCGGTGAAATCGGTGACGCCCGCCTCACGGTCATGGCGGCGCTCATGGTGTGCGACGAATTGCTCGACATCGGTCATCGGGTCCGCAGCCTTGAGCAAGAACTCGAAAGCTTGCGCAACGTTCGCACGGTCGCGGCGGATCACGCCAAGGCGACGCAAACGGCGGTCGCCAACGCGCTGAACGCGGCCGCCGAGCGGATCGAGAAAACCACGCAGGTACTGAACCGCACGATCGGCGGCGGCGTGGCGATCGGTTGACAGGCCATTTGTTTTTGACGGGTTTTGTTGACGCGAACCGCGGCCCATTGGTCTGAAAACGCCATGTTGCCGTGCTTAGCGCTGGCGGTTTGACCGAACCGTGGTTACATTGGTCGGGCGAAGCTGTGTCGCACGTCAGGAGCCATATATCCCCGGGGCCTTATCGATCCTTCCGGGAACTGTCCCTGGCCAGGTCCGTGGACTTGGTTATATGGTGCCCACCTACTTTCGTAGGGAACTCCGGGATCGAGCGCTCCAACGGCCATCGCGGCTTCGCACTTATTTTTTTGCTCGTGACGTCTGTCATGGAAGCACTGCCCACTCACGAGCGTTCATGAATACTGATCACTCGCTTCTCGGGTGATGACGGCAAATGTGGTGGACGGCGGAATATCACGCAGCATGTCCGACATCTCTTCAACCCGATCGAAAGCTGAGCTGCGCGCGGCAGCGCTCGCAGCGCGCGATGCGCTGAGCGAGGCGCAGCGCGCCGCCGCGGCCGCGGCCGTCGGCGAGCGCGGGGTGCCGGTCGATATCCTGCCCAACATGGTCGTTTCGGGTTACGCACCGATCCGCAGCGAGATCGATCCGATGCCGCTGATGTTGAAGCTCGCCGCGCACGGCGCGCGGCTGGCAATGCCGACGGTGACGGCGCGCGGTCAATCGCTTGTATTTCGTGCGTGGTCCCCACGTGACAAGATGGTGCTCGGCCCGCTCGGAATCCTTGAGCCATCGCCGGCCGCCGCTGAAGTTATTCCCGACGTCATGCTGGTGCCGCTGGCGGCCTTCGATCAATTGGGCCACCGTATCGGTTATGGTGCCGGCCATTATGACCGCAGCCTCGCCCACTTACGCAAGTTGAAGCACATCACCGCCATCGGCATTGCCTTTGCCGCGCAGGAAATCGAGGCTGTACCGGCGTTGTCACACGACGTGCCGCTGGATTATGTGCTAACGGAAACACGAATGTTCGATTTCCGGAGCTCATGACTTGCGTATTCTGTTCGTCGGTGACGTGGTCGGCAGGGCCGGGCGCACTGCCATCTCGGATCATCTTCCCGGCATGATCCGGGACTGGGCGCTCGATCTTGTCGTCGTCAATGGCGAGAATTCCGCCGGTGGCTTCGGGATCACCGAGCTGATCTATCAGGAGTTCATCGATGCCGGCGCCGATGCGATCACGCTCGGCAACCATTCCTGGGACCAGCGCGAGGCGCTGGTCTTTATCGAGCGCGCGCCACGGCTCATCCGCCCGGCGAATTTCCCCATGGGGACGCCGGGACGCGGCGCCGCACTGATTGACACCAAGAACGGCAAGCGCGCGCTGGTCGTTAACGCCATCGGCCGCGTCTTCATGACGCCGTTCGACGATCCCTTCGCGGTCCTCAACCGCGAACTCGATGCCTGTCCGCTGCGCGCGGCGGCGGATGCGATCGTGGTCGACTTCCACGGCGAGGCCTCCAGCGAAAAGCAGGGCATCGGGTTTTTTTGTGATGGCCGTGCCAGTCTCGTGGTCGGCACCCATACCCATGTGCCGACCGCCGACCATCAGATCCTTCCTGGCGGCACGGCGTATATGACCGATGCCGGCATGACCGGAGACTATGATTCGATCATCGGAATGCAGAAGGAAGAGCCGCTGCGCCGCTTCACTTCGGGCATTCCGTCGGGGCGGTTCGAACCGGCGCTCGGCGTGGCGACGCTGAGCGGCGTCGCGGTCGAGACCGATGATGCGACCGGATTGGCGCTGCGGATCGCACCGGTGCGGATCGGTGGCCGGCTGGAGCAGACGCTGCCGGCGTTCTGGGCGGCCTAGGTCGCGCGAACTCGCGAGTCTCAGCGGCGATGCTCGATCTCGAGCGTCACGAAGTTCTCGCAAGCAAGGTTGCGGGATAAAGCTGGCCGAAGATTGATTCATTGCACAGGCTGCGCGCGATCGGGTGCACCGGAAAAATGTCGCCATAGCCCCGTGGTGGTCAGCGTTACGAAGCTGAAATAGATCAGATTGCTGGGGAGGGCGGGAGTGTCTTCGATCGACATCCCTGCAAACGCCTTCGGTATCAGTGCGGCAACGAAGCAGCGGATTGCTCCAGCGTTCCCGTAAATCAGCGATGCGATCGTTCATGCGTTAGCGCCCCATCTCAGCGTTGAACAAATTCGTCATCGCCCGACGGACCGGCGCTCAGGCGTGGCGAAAGCCCATGCGGAATGCGCCCCAATGGCGGCCGCGGACGTAAATCGGCGACGAGAGATCTTTCATCAAAACGAAATTGCCGCCGCCCATGTCGCGCCGGTAGGTCTGCAGCAAGAACGGCTTGATGTTTGCAGCCACCTTGCGCACCGCGCGATCGTTGAACAGCCGCCTGTTGCGGCAGTTGGCGTTGTTCCAGACCGGGTCAGTGCCCTGCGGCAGCCGGTAGTTCGGATTGTGCGTCGGCAGATATCCGCCGTTCGCCCATGCCACACAGAAGACGATCCGCGGGTCTATTTTTTGAATGGGATCCTGGATCGGCGGCAGGATCCGGTCGGTGAACGCGACGTAGTCTGTCAGGTACTGCTTGGGGTCGGTGCCCGGAATCTCGCGATAGTTCTCGTCCATCAATTGCGCGGCCGTGATGTCGCCCCGCGCGATGCCGGCTTCGAAAGCGGCGGTGATCCGCGCCGCGGTATCGATCACGACACGGATCAGCGCGGCGTCCGATGTCTCGACCCCGCTGTTGGCGATGAGCTCGATCAACCCTTCGGACGCGTCGAGCAGCCGGGCGACCCTGTCATCCGCCTGCTTCAGGTCGGTCGATGACAGATCGACGCCGGTTGCGAGGTCGCCGAGTTCAGAAATCACCAGGTCGCAATGGCCGAGGTTGGACGTGGCGGCTTTGGCGACCCCATCGATCTCCTGGCCGACGGCTGCGAAGCCGTCCTGCAAGCGCGTAATGATATCCTGGATCTGACGGGCGCCGTCGCCGGCGTTTTGAGCCCGGAGCGAGGCCTCACCGCTCTCGCCGATCAGGCTGCCGACCTCGCCGTCAAGGTCGCGAACGGTTTTACCGATCAGTTGGGTGGCCTGGCGTGTCGCCTCGGCGAGATTTTTCACCTCGTTGGCGACGACCGCAAAGCCTCGTCCCGCCGCACCGGCGCGGGCGGCCTCGATGGTCGCGTTGAGCGCCAGCAGATTGGTCTTCCTCGCGATCGCCTCGATCGAGCCAGATACTTTGGCGACTTCCGCAAGCGCGCTGCCGACCGTTCCGAGCCGAAGCTCGATGCGGCCGACGGCCTCGATCAATTCGGCGATGCGCTGCACCGCGGTTTCCACCGCGGTGCGCGATTGCGCGATCTCGGCGACCGCGGCCGACGTGGCGGATTGCACGGCGCGTGATGCGGTTGCGATGTCGTGATTGGCGGAAACCATTGTCTCTGCGGTCGTCTGCAGATGCCCGAACCGGTCGGACTGGCCGCCGACGCGGACGGCGACCTCCTTTAGGTTGCCGGCGACGTCAGCCAGTTCGACGCCGAGGCCGCCGATCCGGTCCGCCAGTTGATCGATCAGGCGTTCGGCTTCCGGGCGGGGCGCGACGACGTCGTCCAATCTGGCGGGCTGTGCGACCGACATTACTAAATCCTTTCGGGGAGACTGGACGACCGGTTCGGTGTGATCTGGTGGCAGGCAATCAGCGCGTGGCAGCGATAGTAAATGGTGCAAATGATGATCGGCGTAGGTCGCATCGGCGCGGTGGGTACCGGTGACGATTTCCAACTTGACCGCCGTAGGTAATATGATGCGAGTGTCGCATCGACGCGTGAAGTCATGGTTAAACGACGCCTTGATTCCACCAATTGCTCATCGCTACCTAAATACCCCTATGCCGGCACATCTTTGATTTTACCGGTGCCGGGCCTATAAGGCCGCGCCTCCGATACATCCTGGACGAAGCTCGAAAGAAACCGCCATGGCCGGACACTCCCAATTCAAGAACATCATGCACCGCAAGGGGCGACAGGACGCGCAGAAGTCGAAGGTGTTCGGCAAGCTGGCGCGCGAAATCACCGTTGCTGCCAAGATGGGCTTGCCCGACCCTGCCATGAATGCGCGGCTCCGCGCCGCCGTGAATGCCGCCCGCCAGGAAAGCATGTCGAAGGATACGATCGAGCGCGCGATCAAAAAGGCCACCGGCAGCGAAGCGGAGAGCTACGACGAGATTCGTTATGAGGGGTATGGTCCCGGTGGTGTCGCAGTTATCGTCGAGGCGCTGACCGACAACCGCAACCGCGCGGCGTCCGATATCCGTTCCTATTTCACCAAATCCGGCGGCAATCTCGGTGAAACCGGCTCGGTCGCCTTCATGTTCGATCGCACCGGCATCATCGAATATGACAGCAAGGTCGCCTCGGACGACGCGATGCTGGAGGCGGCGATCGACGCCGGCGCCGACGACGTCCTCTCGAGCGAGGACGGTCACGAGGTCTATGCCTCGCCGGAATCGTTCCACGACGTCGTCAAGGCGCTGGAGGCGAAGTTTGGCGAAGCCCGCAAGGCGGCGCTGACCTGGAAGCCGCAGAACACGATCGCGGTGGATGATGAGACCGGCGAGAAGCTGCTGAAGCTGATCGATCTCTTGAATGAACATGACGACGTGCAGAACGTCTTCGCCAATTTCGAGGTCTCCGAGGTGTTGATCGCCAAGATGGGCGGGTAGGCTACCCCCGCGTTCTGCCGGTTGGAATCGGCCTCAGTTCTCTATCTGCAGCGCCGTTCCGTTCGAGATGAATGGGGAGGTCGGCCCCACGCATCACCGGCGTGCTTCGATGCTTTCGCGGGGATGACGTCCTGTTTGTGTTTCGTTCACGGTATTCCGGCGTTATCACTGCTCCATGACATCTCAGCCGATTCGCCATCCCATCCGCATTCTCGGCATCGATCCGGGTCTGCGCCGCACCGGCTGGGGCGTGATCGATATCGACGGCAACCGGCTGACATTTGTTGGCTGCGGCTCGGTGGAACCGCCGGAAGGCCTGCCGCTGGCGGGCCGCTTGCTGGCGATCCATGAGGGGCTTGCCGCCGTGCTCGGTGAGCACCGGCCGGCGGAGGCGGCGGTCGAGCAGACCTTCGTCAACAAGGACGGCGTCGCGACGCTGAAGCTGGGGCAGGCGCGGGGCGTGGCGATGCTGGCGCCGGCCCTGTTCGGGATATCGGTGGCGGAATACGCCCCGAACCAGGTCAAGAAAACCGTGGTCGGCGCCGGACATGCCGACAAGAACCAGATTCTGGTGATGCTGAAGATACTGTTGCCGAAGGCCGAACCGAAATCTCCCGATGCTGCCGACGCCCTCGCGATCGCGATCACCCACGCGCATCATCGCGCAAGTATAGCGCTTAAGCTGAAGGTGGTCGGGCTATGATCGGCAAGCTCAAGGGCCTGATCGACAGCTACGGCGAGGACTACGTGATCCTCGACGTGGGCGGCGTCGGCTATCAGGTGTATTGCTCGGCGCGAACGCTGCAGGCTTTGCCGTCGCCCGGCGAGGCTGCGGCACTGTCGATCGAGACTTACGTCCGCGAGGATCAGATCAAGCTGTTCGGCTTTCGCAGCGATGTCGAGCGCGAATGGTTTCGATTGCTGCAGACCGTGCAGGGCGTCGGCGCGAAGGTGGCGCTCGCGGTGCTCTCGACCTTGCCGCCGGCGGAACTCGCGAACGCGATCGCGCTGCGCGACAAAGTCGCGGTGAAGCGCGCGCCGGGCGTTGGCCCGAAAGTTGCCGAGCGCATCGTCACCGAACTCAAGGACAAGGCGCCGGCGTTCGCCAATGTCGATCCGGCGGTGGTGCATTTGGCCGGTGCGATCGATGATCAAAGCGCGCCACGCCCGGTCACCGATGCGATCTCGGCGCTGGTCAATCTCGGTTACGGCCAGCCGCAGGCGGCCGCGGCCATTGCCAGCGCGTCGCGCAGCGCCGGCGAAGACGCGGAGACAGCACAGTTGATCCGGCTCGGATTGAAGGAATTGGCGAAGTGAAGAGTGACCGCCATCTGATGTTCAGGCCCGTTCTCTTTACCTCGCCCCGCGTGTGGGGAGAGGTCGGATCGCCTCCGGCGATCCCGGTGAGGGGGCTTGTCCGCGAGCGAGAATATGCTGCGAAGCTGCCTCATCCCGACCTTCTCACCGCAGGCGGGGAGAAGGAGCTCCCAGCACACCGTGCTAACATCGCCGCATGAACCCGCCCTCCCGCATCGTCACCCCCGAGCGCCGCGCCGATGATGTCGGCGACACCGCGCTGCGACCGCAACTGCTGTCGGAATTCGTCGGCCAGGCGCAGGCGCGTGCCAACCTTGCGATCTTTATCGAGGCTGCGCGCAAGCGCGCCGAGGCGCTGGACCATGTGCTGTTCGTCGGTCCGCCCGGACTCGGCAAGACCACGCTGGCCCAGATCGTGGCGCGCGAACTCGGCGTCGGCTTTCGGGCCACGTCGGGCCCTGTCATTGCCAAGGCGGGCGACCTCGCGGCATTACTGACCAATCTCGAAGAGCGCGACGTTCTCTTCATCGATGAGATCCATCGGCTCAGCCCCGCGGTCGAGGAAGTGCTGTATCCGGCGATGGAGGATTTCCAGCTCGACCTCATCATCGGCGAAGGTCCCGCCGCGCGTTCGGTCAAGATCGAACTGGCGAAATTCACGCTGGTCGGCGCCACCACGCGCGCCGGACTGTTGACCAATCCGCTGCGCGACCGCTTCGGAATTCCCGTGCGGTTGAATTTCTACACCGTCGAAGAGCTGGAAAAGATCGTCAGCCGAGGGGCGCGCGTGCTCAACATCGGCATGACGGGAGATGGCGCCAATGAAATCGCGCGCCGTGCCCGCGGAACGCCACGCATCGCCGGACGGCTGTTGCGGCGGGTGCGGGATTTTGCATCGGCCGCCGACGCAGCCGCGATCGATCGCAAAATCGCCGACAACGCGCTCGGCGCGCTGGAAGTCGACGCTGCCGGCCTCGATGCGATGGATCGGCGCTATCTCACCACCATCGCTCTGAATTACGGCGGCGGTCCTGTCGGTGTCGAAACCATGGCGGCGGCCTTGTCCGAGCCACGTGACGCCATCGAGGACATCATCGAGCCGTTCCTGATCCAGTGCGGCTATCTGCAGCGCACCCCGCGGGGGAGGCTGCTGACGGCGCATGCCTTCCGCCATCTCGGTCTCGCCGAGCCCGCCCGGGATCCGGCGCAGTTCGGGTTGTTCGGGGGCGGAAGCGAGGAAGAAACGTGATCAAATCCTCTGCATCGGCGATGACGGCTCATCTCGACGGCGTGATACGCGACGGTCGCCATCACATGCAGGTGCGGGTCTACTACGAGGACACCGATTTTTCCGGCATTGTCTATCACGCCAATTACCTGCGCTTTATGGAGCGCGGGCGGACCAATCATTTGCGGCTGATGGGCGCCGAGCAACACGCGCTGTTTGCCGAAGCTGAGCGCGAAACGCCGGGCTTTGCGTTCGTGGTGCGCTCGATGCAGATCGATTATCTGAAGCCGGCGCGCATGGATGACGTGCTTGATGTGGTGACTTGGCCGATCGCGGTGAAGGGCGCCTCGATCATCATGGGGCAGGAAGTCCGGCGCGGCGACGACGTCCTGGTCACGGCACAGGTGCGTGTCGCCTTCATCAGCGAGGGGCGGGCGCAGCCGATCCCGAAGGCGTTGCGGATATTGCTGAAGGCCGACCAAGTCTAGCAGGAACAGAAACCGCCTCGCTCGAGCCGAAGGCGAGCGTGCAAAAGCTTGTGTTTCCAATGACCGCTTTCCGACATTACAGCGGTAACGAAACTCACCATCAGTGAAATTGTAGCGTAACTGCAGCGTCCGAACTTCTTTCCGCTGGGATGGAGTTTGAGATGAACGCAAAAAATTTGATGATGAGAAGTTGTGCCTATTCGGTCCGCTTTCGGGTTCGAACGTTGCCGCCGTTGGTCCGTTGCTCGGGAGGCACGCGCTGATGTCGAAACATTGCGGTGACCACGCCGTTGTCATCGGCGCTGGAATTGGTGGCCTGGCGGCGGCTGCGGCGCTCGCCGGTTATTTTAACCACGTTACGGTGCTGGAGCGCGACGAACTCGGCTACGAGCCCGCCACGCGGCCGGGTGTGGCTCAGTCTCGGCATTTGCATGGGCTTCTAACCGGCGGATTGTCGGCGCTTGGCGAGCTTTTCCCGGACTTTAATCGGTATCTTGCAGAGGCTGGAGCGGTGCCGTCCCGGATCGCTTCCCAGATCCGGCTGGAAATGCCGGGTTTCGACCCGTTCCCGCAGCGCGACTTCGGCTGGACGGGTTACACAATGTCGCGGCCGCTGCTCGAGCACGTCATGCGACAGCGGCTGCGGAAACTGGGCAATGTCATGCTGCTCGATCGCTGCCGTGTCGTCGAACTGGTGGCGGCGGATGATGGCTCGGTCACCGAGGTCCGGTGCGGCGTTGTCGATAGCCCGGTGAGGTCGCTGCGCGCCGATCTCGTCGTCGATGCCTCCGGGCAGGGATCGCTGACGCTTGCGTTGCTGAAATCAGTCGGGCTGCCGAAACCCGAACAGACCGATATCGGTATCGATATGGGCTACGCCAGCGCCGCCTTCGAGGTTTCGGAAGCGCCAAGCGACTGGAAGGTGACGGTTACTTTTCCCGAGAAGCCATCCGAGGGCAAAACCGGCTACCTCTTTCAAATCGAGGGCGGCCGGTGGATGGCCCTCGTCGGAGAAAGGCATGCACCACCGCCGCCTGACAGCTTTGACGGCTTTCTGGATATGACACGGCAGCTCAGAACCTCGACGATCTACGATACCCTCAAAAATGCCAGACCGGTCGGCAAAGTACATCGCTTCTCCTTCCCCGAGAGTTCGTGGCGCCACTACGAGCAACTCGCCGATTTTCCCCGCGGGCTGATTCCGCTCGGCGATGCCATCTGCCGTTTCAATCCGATCCATGGTCAGGGCATGTCGGTCGCTCTCCAGCAAGCGTGCGCGCTCAGGGATCTGCTTGAGCGTGCCGGAGACAACGATCCGCTCGACGGATTGGCGCCGGCCTACTTCGCTGCAATCACACCCCTGATTGCAGGACCCTGGTCGATGTCTGCCGTTCCGGATTTCGCCAATCCCATGACCCGGGGTACACCGCCAAAGGATCTGGAGAACTCAATGCGCTTCGAAGCGGGACTGATACGCCTCGCCGCACATGACCCCAAGGTCCACGAATTGATGCTGTCGGTTCGCTACCTGATCAAGCCTGCGTCCGCACTACACGACCCCGATCTGGCGCAGCGCGTGCAAATGGAATTGGCGGATGCATGACACGCGCTGACCGCAGCGCTGTTTGCGGCTCAGTGAAAATGCGATGGAGGCCGATCGATCGCATCGCCGGCCTCTATCTACTGCCGACTCCGTCCCCTTTGCAGCTGCAAGGGGGACGGATAAAGTATATAGCTTATGCCGCCGCTTGATGGCGCGCCAGTTCTGCCTGGTACAGCTTGAATTCCTCGGCCACCGCCCTTGCGATGCTCGGGCGTGTGCGCAGCCGCTCGTAATACGCCTTCACGGCGGGCCATTTGGCGAGCTCGATCGGTGGCGTCGCCATGGTCCAGTTGATGACGGTCACCAGATACGCGTCGGCAACACTGAAATGATCGAGCAGGAATTCGCGGCCTTTGAGATAGTTGTCGAGGAAGTCGAGCCGCGACAGGCCTTTACTGAGGACGTATGTCTTCATCTCCGCCGGCGCCTTCTTGTCGAGCATCGGCGCGAACAGTCCCTTGTGCAGTTCGGTGCCGATGAAGCAGAGCCACTGGTGCAGCCGGCTGCGCTCCACGCCCGCTCCGGCGGCGATGCCGGCCTGCGGAAAGCGATCGGCGACGTACTGCAGGATCGCGGCGTTTTCAGTCAGGACGAGGCCCTCGTCGGTCCGCAGCGTCGGCACCAGGCCGAGCGGATTGACCCGGTAGAAGTCCGTGCCGTCGTTCTGCACGACCTTGGTTTTCGGATCGACCTCCAAATAGTTGGCATTTTCTCCGGCCTCATACAGTGCGATCCGGGTCGCCATCGAACAGGCAAGTGGCGAGAAATAAAGATCCATGGGTTGCCTCCTTGGTCTCGGCCCACTCGTTTCGGAGCCGGTTTGATTTTTATACCGTTTCGCATAATATAAGCGGCGTCAAGGAATTTGTGCGAAATGGTACAAAAAATACAAGGTCCGCCAATTGAACCCGATGCGCCGCCCAAGCGGCGCGGCCGCCCGCGCGCCTATCAGCCTGAGGTCGCCCTCGGCCGGGCGCTCGATTTGTTTCGCAACAACGGTTTTGCGGCGACCTCGCTCGATGATCTCAGCACCGCGACGGGCATGAACCGCCCGAGCCTCTACGGCGCGTTCGGCGACAAGCGTGAGCTCTACATCAAGAGCTATGCGCGCTATCGCGCCGACGCGCGCGCGGTGATGATCGACATTTTCAAAGACGACATGCCGATCCGCAAACGGCTGGAGCGGATCTTTGCGGTGGCGCTCGATATCTATCTGTCCGGCGAGGCCGGCCCGCGTGGCTGCTTCACGGTCATGACGGCCGCATCGGAAGCGGTGTCCGATCCGGACATCCGCGCGATGGTGCTCGATGGGCTTTCCGAACTCGACAACGCGTTCGCGGCCTGCTTCCGGCTTGCCAGCGAAAACGGCGAACTGCCCAAAACCGTTGATCCCCTGGTGCTGGCGCAACTCGCCTCGGCCACCATCCACACCATCGCGATCCGTGCCCGGGCACGGGTGCCGCGCAAGGAGCTGGAGACGATCGTAAAGGGCGCCATCGACGTGATGGTGGGGCCGCCTATCGCAAGCCGCTAGAGCCTTCCGTTCCGATTGAATCGGAACGAGGCTCTAGATTCTTAGTTTGACGCGTTTTCTTTACGCGAACCGGTATCCACTTCGCTCGAAAACGCTCTAATAGCCGCGCGCGGGATCGACCACGTTTTCCAGCGCCTCGCCGGCCTCGAAGCGTTCGATCTGGCGCGCCACGTATTTCGATATCTCGTCGGGATCGGTGTCGGCGGCGTTGTGCGGTGTCAGCACGACCTTCGGATGCGTCCAGAACCGGCTGTCGGTGGGCAACGGCTCCGTTGCATACACATCGAGCGAGGCGGCACCGAGCGTGCCATCGTCAAGGCACTGCAGAATATCGGCTTCGTTCTGCAGGCCGCCACGCCCGGCATTGATCAGAACCGGCGCCCCCATCGGGCTGTTGCGGCGTAGCTTGGCGAATAATCCGCGATTGAGGATATGCCGGGTGTCCGGTGTGAGGGGAAGCAAACAGACGAGGATGTCGGTTGCGTTGAGAAACGCATCGAGTTGCGCTGCGCCGTGAAAGCATTCGACGCCGTCGAGGTGCCGCTCGCTTCGGGCCCAGCCGGAAACGCGAAAGCCGAGATGGAGCAGCGCCTGCGCCGCGCTGATACCGAGCGTGCCGAGCCCCATGATGCCGACCGAAATCGCCCGGGCCGGCCATTGAAACTTCGGGGCCCAGCGTTTCTCGCGCTGGCTGGCCCGGAGATAAAGCTCCTGCCGGTGATGCATCAGGACGTGCAGCACGACATATTCCGTCATGCGCGCCGTCAGGTCGGAGACTGCGACACGTACCAGCGGCACGTTCGGCAGGCTCGCATCGGCCATCAGCGCGTCGACACCGGCTCCAAGATTGAAGATGACGCGCAGGTTCGGAAATGCCGCCAATTCTCCCGGCGCCGGCTTCCAGACCGCGGCATAGTGCACTTCAGCGGGATCGAGTGCCGCGTTCGGCGTCAGCACTACATGGCGGTCGCGGCAGACATCGTCGAACCGGCGCTTCCATCGTTCGGGCGACCAGTTTTCGGTCCCGCCATGGATCAGGAGCGCGAGGGTGGCTTTATTCATCGGGATTTACCTTTGAAGATTTGGCGACATACCGGCCCGGCCAGATGGACAAAATATTTCCGTTTTCCTGTCGGCTCCGGGCATACTCGGTCGTCCTCGATCTGAACAGGGATCCATTTGCATGCTGTATGCCATCCTCTGCTATCACGATGAAGACGTCGTTGGCGCTTGGAGCAAGGACCAGGACGCCGCGGTGATGAAGAAACTCGCCGTCGTTCAGGACAAACTGACCAGGCAGGGCAAGCTGGGCCCGGTCGCCCGGCTGTTGCCGACCACCGCGGCGACGACGCTGCGCAAGGAGAATCCGCCGGTCGTGATCGACGGCCCCTTCGCCGAGACCAAGGAGCAATTGCTCGGCTTCTATCTCGTCGACTGCAAGAATCTCGATGAAGCGCTCGATGTCGCGCGCGATCTCGGCGAGGCCAATCCCGGCGGGGCCTATGAAATCCGCCCGGTCGGCCTGTTCGTGCCGGGGAGTGTGCCAGCGTGACCGATACCGCCTGGATCGATGCCGCCCTGACCTCGGCGCGTCCCCAGGCGGTTGGCGCGCTGTTGCGCTATTTCCGCAATCTCGACACCGCTGAGGAGGCGTTCCAGAACGCCTGCCTGCGCGCACTGAAAAGCTGGCCGCAGAATGGCCCGCCGCGCGATCCCGCCGCGTGGTTGATCATGGTCGGGCGCAACGTTGCGATCGACGACATCCGGCGGAGCAGCAAGCAGACGCCGCTGCCCGAGGATGACGTCATTTCCGACCTCGACGACGCCGAGGAGCGGCTCGCCGAACGGCTCGACGGTTCGCACTATCGCGATGACATCCTGCGGCTGTTGTTTATCTGCTGCCATCCCGAGCTGCCGGCGACGCAGCAGATTGCGCTGGCGCTCCGCATCGTATCGGGGCTGACCGTCAAGCAGATCGCGCGCGCCTTTTTGGTCAACGAAGCTGCGATGGAGCAGCGCATCACCCGCGCCAAGGCCCGGGTCGCCGCTGCTGACGTGCCGTTCGAGACGCCCGGCGCGGTGGAGCGCACCGAGCGCGTCAGTGCCGTCGCGGCGATGATTTACCTGATTTTCAACGAAGGCTATTCCGCCAGCGGCGACAGCGCGCCGATCCGCGCACCGTTGTGTGAGGAGGCGATCCGCCTCGCCCGGCTGTTGCTGCGGCTGTTCCAGGGCGAGCCCGAGATCATGGGACTGACGGCGCTGTTATTGCTGCAGCATGCCCGCGCTGCGGCGCGGTTTGACGCCGCGGGCGCGCTGGTCCTGCTCGACGATCAGGATCGCAGCCTATGGAATCAGGCCCTGATCGCGGAGGGGCTGGCGCTGATCGACAAGGCGATGCGCCACCGCCGCAGCGGGCCCTATCAGATCCAGGCGGCGATCGCGGCCTTGCATGCCCGCGCCGCAACGCCCGAGGATACCGACTGGACCCAGATCGATCTGCTTTACGGTGCGCTCGAACTCATGCAGCCGTCGCCGGTGGTGAGTTTGAATCGCGCGGTGGCCGTATCCAAGGTGCGCGGGCCCGAAGCGGCGCTGGCGATGATCGAGCCGTTGGGCGAACGGCTGTCGAGCTATTTCCATTTTTTCGGCGTGCGGGGCGCGTTCCTGATGCAACTCGGCCGTAATGATGAGGCGCGGGTCGCGTTCGACCGCGCCATCGCGCTTGCCAATACGTCGGCGGAGGCCGCCCACATCCGCATGCATATCGATCGCCTGATCCGCGACAGCCAGCCTCGCCCTTCCAAGCGCTCAAAAAAATAATCGCGCCCTGTCGGGCCGCGCTCGCGCCATTCGTCCAGTGATCAAGCATCACCAATGGAGCAAGCCATGCCCGCGATTGCCGACGCCGCGCCGGTCTCGAAATCAGCGCTTTGGACCGGCCGCGCCCTGAGCGGCCTCGTTATCCTGTTCTTGCTGTTCGATGGCGCCGTCAAACTGGTGCCGTGGCCGGTTGTCACGGAAACGATGGACCGGATCGGCTATGGGTCGAGCGAAACGATGGCGCGAAGCCTTGGGATCATCACCCTGGTTTGCACGATCCTTTATGCGGTGCCTCCGACTTCCATTCTCGGCGCGATCTTGCTGACCGGCTATCTCGGTGGCGCGATGGCCTCGCATGTACGGATCGGCAGCCCGCTGTTCAGCCATATTTTGTTTGGATTTTATCTGGGATTGATGGTGTGGGGCGGGCTGTGGTTGCGGAACAGGAGCTTGCGCACTTTAATACCCTTTTTGCACTGACCCGCCGTTCGATTTTTCACGGATAGGAAACTCATGTTCGAAATCGTTGCTATCGTGCTCGCGATCGCCATTGCGACCGTACTGATCCTTGCCGCGGCCAAGCCAAATACCTTCAGCGTCGAGCGCGCGATCGACATCAAGTCGCCGCCGCAAAAAATCTTTCCGCTGATCAGCGACTTCCGCCAGTGGCGTTCGTGGTCACCTTACGAGAACAGGGATCCGGCGCTGAAACGCAGCTACAGCGGCGCGGAGAGCGGCAAGGGTGCGGTTTATGCGTGGGAAGGCAACCGCAACGTCGGCTCTGGCCGCATGGAAATCCTGCAGGCTCCGCCGCCTGCAGCAGTCGTCATCAAGCTGGATTTTTTCAAACCGTTCGAGGGGCACAATATCGCCGAGTTCATTATGCTGCCGCAGGGCGATAGCACGCGCCTGACCTGGAGGATGCACGGCCCGGCGCCGCTCCTGTCCAGGGTGATGCAGGTGTTCATGGATATGGATCGTATGATCGGCAAGGACTTTGAGGCAGGCCTCGCCAACCTGAAACAGCTCACCGAAAAATAGTCGAAGAAAACCAGTCGAATAGTTCAAGCGTTCGCGACCCCAAGAAGAGCAACGAGGAAGGAGACGACGATGCAGATCAATCCTTATCTGTTTTATGACGGCAATTGCGAAGCGGCCTTCAAGTTTTACGAGAAGACGCTCGGCGGCAAGATCGAGATGATGCTGAGAAATGAAGACGCGCCGGCCGATATGCCGTCGCCGCCGGTGCGGAAGAAGAAAATCATGCATGGCAGGATGTCGATCGACGGTCAGGTGCTGATGGCATCCGATGCGCCGCCTGACCATTTCAACAAGCCGCAAGGCTTTTCAGTCTCGATTACCGTTGCCGACCCGGCGGAAGCCGAACGCAAGTTCAAGGCGCTCAGTGAGGGCGGCAGCGTCAACATGCCGTTTGGGAAGACCTTCTTCTCCAAGGGCTTCGGCATGTGCGTCGATCAGTTCGGAATTCCCTGGATGGTCAACAGCCCGCTGGAAAATCATTAGCGGGGCGTCGTTTCTGTTGCAGGCAGCTCTCTGAACAAAGACTACCGGCACGGCGGGTAAATGGCTGCAAGGTCGCGGCCACGCAGCAACAACAGGCGAGACGACAATCCGCCGCGGCGCTGAATCCAGCCTCGCACCGCGGCGGGATAAGCTTCGAGCACCAATTCGGATGCTTCCGGCTCGGCATACATCCGCCCGCGCCGGTCAATCGATCGGGCTGCGTGAAATCCCAGCACGGCGCGGCGCGTCACGCAGATACGCTCGTTTGGAACGATGCTCAGCACCAGCGTGCACGCCGATAGGCACGGACCATCGATCACGACCCGTTCGCCGGAGGCGCGAACTCCTTCGAACAGATCAAGGAACGGGCCGACCTGGCCGCCCTGACTGCCGAGGATGCGTACCTCGGCGCGCGCCGGTGGCGAAATGAGAGCGCATAACGCCATTGCCGCGAGAGATATTAGGCCTGCCTTTCGCATGGTCAGCGGCTCCTCGAGACCTGACAACGCTGTGCAAATTAGTCAGCAGCAGGTTGCGCGACGACGCGCTTTGCGCCCTCAGCCTTCGCGATCAATGCCGCAGATCGCAGGCCGCGACGCGATTGATGTCAGCAAGACGCCGATCCGCGCTGGCGCGGAAATCCAAGCTTGCCACCAGATCGAGCAGGCGCTGATAGGCGCGGTCGGCAACCGGAACCGGCAGGGGCTCTTCATCAAAGGTTTCGACATAGCTGCCGACGATTCCGCTCAGCACCCGGCACAACGCACGTTGCTCGGGGTCGCCTTGGCTCAAGGCTTCAAGTTTTTGCTGAAAATCGCGGAAGGTGCGCAGACCGTGGTGCTGCTTGGCGAGCCACGTATGCAAATCGTTCATGTAAGCCTCTTCAAACAGGAGAAGAAGCTACTGGCTTATACAAGCAGGAAAGGTCTTAGGCAAATGCCGTTTTTGCATGCATCCGTTGCGAGCGAGATGGAGTTCCCTAGCTGTTTCTGCGCTGGCCGCGCAGGGTGGGCAATCCAATACCGGCGGCATCGAAACCGCCATCGACCGCGAGGATTTGTCCGGTGATGTAGCTGGCGCGGTCGCTGCATAGGAAGAACACCGCCTCCGCCAATTCCTCTTCGAGGCCGTAACGGTTGAGCGGTATCGCATCGTGATAGTCGGCACGGATTTCCGGCGTGTGAACGGCTTTCGCCATCGCGGTCTCGACAGGACCGGGCGCGACGCCGTTGACGCGAATGCCGAGCGATGCCAGTTCGACGGCGAGTTGCTTGGTGAGGTGCGCGAGCCCGGCCTTGCTGGTGCCGTAGGCCGAACGCAGCGTCGAGGCACGTACCGCCGAGACCGATGTGATGTTGACGATCGCCCCGCCGCCCGAGTCACGCAGCAGCGGCGCGGCCGCCTTGGTGCAAAGGAAGGGTCCGGTGAGATTGACCGCCAGCACCCGGTTCCAATCCTGGTCTGACGTTTCCAACAACGGCGCGAACACCGCGATCCCGGCATTGTTGACCAGCGCGTCGAGTCTGCCGAAGCGTTGATTAACCGCTTCCATCGCGGCCGCGACCGCATCGGCATCGGAGACGTCGCAATGTACCGCAAGCGTATGATCCGGATTGGCCATCGCCGCGAGCGCGCGATCCAACAATTCGCCCTCGATGTCGAGCAGCGCGACGCGCCAGCCTTCGGTCAGAAATCGCTTCGCTACCGCAAGCCCGATGCCGCGTGCAGCGCCGGTGACCAGCGCGACTTTTTGCGGGGAGGGGATCATGCTTTTTGCCGCCAGTCTTTGAGATACGCTGGCTCCGCGAAGCATTCACGTCGCGGAGCTGGCGCATCAAAAAGACGGAAACCGCACGTGGGTCAAGCCACCGTCCTGTTCTTGATGGCGCCCACGATCGCGGTGAGAACAGCTCCCGCAACGCCGCCACCGGCCACCTGGCCGATGATGCTGCCGATATCCGGTGTTGCGGAGGTATTGGCAAGCAGTGGAATCAGCATGCCGAGGATCTGTCCCCCGACGCCGCCGCCGATCGCACCAGCGATAGTGTTTCCAACCGAACCGAGATCGATACCCTTGGCTGCGCTTCCGGCGACATTTCCGCCAATGGCGCCGCTGACGATTTGTATGATCAGATTGATGAGTAATCCCGACATGACGTGATACTCCCCCGATCCGGTGTTCAGTTTCAGCGTGCACGACGCCGGACCATCGCCGCCTGGTAGAGCTTATGCGCTTGGCTCGGGAAGTCATGCTGCGTTCGCGAAGGATTCAACGAAAATGCAGCGAACGCTGTGGATTCGGGCCACAAAGACGACAAGCGCGATGGGCGTGTGGATGGGTAGGCGATCCCGCCCCGGACGGTGGCGGCAAAGCCGGCATCGCCACGCCGCGTCGGCCTCGTGATGCCAGCGTCGCCGGTTCTTCGCAGCCACGACCGAAGAACCTCGAACAAGTCGCGCGGTTACGCAGCCAGTTCGGCTGCGGCGCGCTGCATATTGGACGACATTTCGCTCGTCACGGTGGCCTGCTCCTCCACCGCCGCAGCGGTGGAAGTGACGTATTCGTTGACGTTCTCGAACGCCGATTTGATCGCGTTGAGCGTGCTGACGACGTCGCCGGACACGCTGTTCAGGGAATCGATCTCGGTGCTGATCTTGTCGGTTGCCTGTTTGGCCTGGTTGGCCAAATTCTTGACTTCCGAGGCGACCACGGCGAAGCCGCGGCCGGCTTCGCCGGCGCGCGCCAATTCGATCGTGGCATTAAGGGCGAGCAAATTGATCTGGCCGGTGATGTCGCCGATCAGCTTGACGATGCCGCCCATCGCCTGGGTCGTCGTGCTGAGCCGCTGCGCCTGCAGGTCGGCGGCCTCGACGCGCTCGACGGCCGCGGCCGTGGTCTGCCGCGACTTGACCATCGATTCCGAGATTTCCCGAACCGAGCCGCTCATCGCCTCGCTGCCCTCGGCGACCTGCTCGATCAGCGAGCGGGCGCTTTCCGCCTTCTTGCGCGCCATCGCCTGCGCCGTGATGTCGGTGGCGTATTTCACGACCTTGAACGGCTTGCCGTTGAAATCGAGGATCGGGTTGTAGGAAGCCTGAATCCAGACTTCGCGGCCGCCCTTGGCAATCCGCTTGTATTCGGCCGCCTGATACTGGCCGCGGCTAAGGCTGTCCCAGAACTCGCGGTAGGTCTGGGAATTGCGCTCGTCGGGCTCGACGAACAGGCTGTGATGCTTGCCCTGGATTTCGGCGAGCACATAACCCATGGCATCGAGAAAGTTCTGGTTGGCCATCCTGATGGTGCCGTCCATGTTGAACTCGATCACTGCCTGCGACTTGCCGATCGCGGCGATCTGCCCGTCAGCGTCCGCCGCCTTCAGCTTTTGATCGGTGACGTCGGTGGCGAACTTGACCACCTTGAATGGCTTGCCGCTCTCATCGAGAATCGGATTGTAGGTCGCGAGAATCCAGACTTCCCGACCGCCCTTGCCGACGCGCTTGTATTCGGCGGCCTGATAATCGCCGCGGTTGAGGCTTGCCCAGAACTCACGATAGGCCGCGCTGTCGCGATCGGCGGGCGTGACAAACATGCTGTGGTGCCGGCCTTGAACCTCGGCAAGCGAATACCCCATCGCGCCGAGAAAATTTTCGTTCGCCGTCACGATGGTGCCGTCCATGTTGAATTCGATGACGGCCTGGGCCCGGCTCATTGCCGCGATCTTGCCGGAGGCTTCCATGCTCTGAATTTTTTGGGCGGTGATGTCGGTGGCGAACTTGATCACCTTGACCGGTTTTCCCTTGGTATCGAAAATTGGATTGTAGGACGCTTGGATCCACACTTCCTTGCCGCCCTTGCCGATCCGCCTGTATTCCGCCGCCTGAAACTCGCCGCGGTTCAGGCTGGCCCAGAACTCGCGATATTCGCCGCCGTCGCGCTTGGCCGGGTCGACGAACATGCTGTGATGCTTGCCCTTGATTCCTCGAGTGAGTAACCGAGCGCCGCGAGGAAATTCTGGTTCGCCGTGATAATGGTCCCATCCAGGTTGAACTCGATGACGGCCTGCGATTTATTGATGGCGGCCGACTGTGCGAGTGCATTCTGCAGGCTCGCCTTACGTTGCAAATTGAACACTTCGAGCTCCGTTCTGGTTCCGGAAATGGACTTGGGAGAATAGCGGGTATTCGACTAAAATTAGCGGTACGGTTGCAAATCCAGGTTTAGCAACAGTAAAGACTTTGGAGAGCGAGTTTTATTGCCCGATAGAAACTTGCCGCGGTTTTGTATCGATGGGACTGGCGGTGAGCGTCTATGTCTCTCAGTTGTCCGCGTAATTTTCGCGTGTGCACCGAAACGTGCGGAGCGTGCGCCGCGCCGGTCAGGCGGCTGTCGCTCCGTAATTTTACGGGCAATAGATCGAGGCGCTTGGTCGCCGGTCCGGAACTGGTGAGATGGGCAAGGCGTTCGGTATGGCCGATGGTTCGGTGTCGCCGGCACTTTCTACGCCAGCAAGTTCATTCGCTCGGCGATAACTGCAGAACCCTGGCAGCCTATTTCGGATCGCCTAAAGGCACGTCCTTGCTGCGCGGGCGCTTCGGGAGGCCGAGCCCTATTTTCGCACGTTCCCGCAGGAGGCCTGAGATGAGCTGCAGCAAGTCCGATCTCATCCGCGCGCTGTTTGCGGCCTACCTCGCGAATGATCGCGAGGCTGTCGAGGACGCCCTGACGGATGATTTCAGCTTCACCAGTCCGTATGACGACGCGATCGACAAGGCGACTTATTTCGCCCGATGCTGGCGCGGCAGCGACTGGATCGAACGGCACGAACTCGAAAAGATATGCGTCGAAGACAGCGAGGCCTTTGTGAAGTACCGGTGCCTGGCCAAGGATGGGAAGAGTTTTCGGAATACCGAATTCTTTGCTTTCGAGGGTGACAAGATCAGGTGCATCCAGGTTTACTTCGGCGCCAGCTACCAGGACGGTGTTTTTGTCAAGCAGCCGCATTGAAGCCGGCCGGTGATTGAGCCGAGAGAGGCCGCCAGGTCGGTGCAATTACCGCGGAAATAATTTCGCAAAACATGTCGGCATCGCAAAACGCCATTCGTCTTGTGAATGAGCGCCGGCTTTACAACCGGTCCCGGATTCGAGCCGATCGGAGAGCAAAATGCGATTTATGGTGATCGTAAAGGCCAGCAGGGATTCCGAAGCTGGTGTGATGCCAAGTACCGAGTTGCTCACCGCCATGGGCAAGTTCAACGAGGAACTGGTGAAGGCCGGCATGATGCAGGCGGGCGAGGGGTTGCATCCGTCTTCAAAAGGCGCGCGACTGAAATATTCTGAAGGCGGCAGCAGCGTTAGCCGTGGACCTTTCAAGCTGACCGGTGATCTCGTCGCCGGCTTTTGGCTCATTCAGGCCAAATCGCTGGAAGAGGCGATCGACTGGATGAAGCGCGCGCCATTTGACGGTGGCACCGAGATCGAAATCCGGCAGGTCTTCGCGCCGGAAGATTTTGGAGACGCACTGACGCCGGACCTGCGCGAGCAGGAAACTCGCCTCCGCGCGCAGGTCGCAGACAGGTAATCGACCAAACGACAGGAAACGACCATGCGATTCATGATGCTGATGATCCCAAGGGGCTACGAGACGGCGGCACCCGGCGCGGTGCCCACTGCCGAGGCCGTCGCCGCGATGATGAAATACAACGAGGAACTGAAAGCGGCGGGCGTGCTGATCACGCTCGACGGGCTGCATCCGCCGTCGACGGGCGCGCGGGTTTCCTTTGCCGGCGGCACGCCTGTGGTGACCGATGGCCCCTTTACCGAGGCCAAAGAGGTGATCGGCGGTTATTGGATGATCGACGTGGCGTCCCGAGAGGAAGCGATCGCGTGGGCGAAGCGTTGCCCGGCGTCCAGCAACGAGGTCATCGAAATCCGACAGGTGCAGGAAATAGCGGATTTTCCCCCCGATGTTCAGGAGGCGGCCGCCGGGTTTAGCGAACTGCTCGATCGCCGCTAGCGCCTGATCGGGCGAGCCCGAGCGTCGCCGGGTGGACTGGTCGATCATCGCGCTTGTTCGGCAGGCTCGCGCCTCTGGATAGTGCGCCGTTGTCTAGAGCCTTTTCCGTTCCGATGGAATCGGAACGGGGCTCTAGATTCTTGGTTTGACGCGTTTTCTTTACGCGAACCGGTATCCACTTCGCTGGAAAACGCTCTAGTGACGTTTGCGTCGGGCTCATGTAAAAGCCATTCACATGAGCTGGCGCAAGGAACAAAGCCGCGCCGAGCGCGGCTATCACCACGGCAATCTGAAGGAAGCGCTGCTGCAGGCAGCCCTTGGCTTGATCGCGGAGAAAGGTCCTGCCGGCTTCACCTTTGCCGACGCCGCCCGCTCGGCTGGCGTCAGCCCCGCGGCTCCGTACCGGCATTTCCGCGATCGCGACGAACTGCTTTCCAGCATCGCGCAGCGCGGCTTCGAGCAGTTCGAAGCAGTGCTGAACGCGGCGTGGGACGATGGCCGTCCCGACACCGTCACCGCCTTCGAACGGGTCGGCAAGGCCTATCTCGCGTTTGCCCGCGAGGAGCCGGCGTTCTATTCGGCGATGTTCGAGTCCGGACTTCCCGTCGACGTCAATCCGGCGCTGCTCGCGGCGAGCGAGCGCGCCTTCGGCATCATCCGGGCAGCGGCGGAGCGCCTCGCGGCACTGGCGCCGCCAGGAGTGCCGCGGCCACCGGCGCTGATGATGGCGCTGCATATCTGGTCGATGTCGCATGGCGTGGCGTCACTGTTCGCCCGCGGCGATGCGGCCCGGCGCAAGCTGCCGATGTCGGCAGAGGATCTGCTGGAGGCCGAGGTGCTGATTTATCTGCGCGGTCTCGGATTCCCGACCGACCGCAGGCCGGCTGATCCAAAGGACCAGGCCAGCCAGAAGTCCGCGGCCCCGGCCGGACCGTGGGGAACCCCAAAATAAATTGAAGCCCGCCGGCGGCGCCTGGCTTGACAAAACCGTTGCATGGTTTAGTTATGTAAATGTTATTTACATTCACAACGGCTTACGCCGTCATGGAGAGGGAAATGGCCTACACCGCAGATGCCCATCGATGGCGCGGCGCTTCAGAGGAGCCCTACCGCCCGCAAACGCGCATCCACCCCGGCATGGTGATCGCGACCATTCTCGGCTTCCTGATCTGGTGGCCGATCGGCCTTGCCTTCCTCTTCTTCACACTCAGGAGCATGAACATGGGTTGCTGGAGTCATTCGGATCGCTGGCAGAACAAGATGGAGCGGATGCGCGACCGCATGGAGCGCGGTGGCTTCGGCTTCGGGCCGCCCTCGAGCGGCAACCGCGCCTTCGACGAATACCGCATGGACACCTTGCGGCGCCTCGAGGAGGAGCAGACCGAATTCAAGGAATTCCTGAATCGCCTGCGTCACGCCAAGGACAAGGAAGAGTTCGACCTGTTCATGGCGCAGCATCGTCAGCGCCCGACGCCGCCAAACGACCAGCCGCAGAACTAAGACTTAAGTTCCAGAGCCTGAGGCGGATCTGAGCCCAAGTAGAGAACGCAAGGCTTGAGCTGCGGTTTCAAGTCTCTCATGGCACCATGCCGCCCGTCTGCGAAAGCAGGCGGGCGGCATGGTGTTACCTGTGGTTTGCCGGTCGGCGCGCCATTCGGGGGGCGTTCCATCGATCCAGCCGCCGTCTCTTTTGCCGCAGCCAAAATCCCTATTGGTAACTCCGCCTTAACCATGCTTAGCGTCTGGTGAGGGGCGTAAGGACGCGCCGATAGCCCTCGTTTTGACATGTTGACAGGGGATTCAGGCCTCGGCTTCGGACGGGCCTCCCATGCGACACAACAAGGCTCTAGCGCTGGCGCGGTTGCGCGCCTGACAAGCGGCTGCAGAACCGGCAGCCCCTTGCGCCCCGGGGAATTGGAAGACATGCGTTGAGAGGACACCGATAATGAATCCGGCCGACGTGGCTCAGTCAGCCTTACCAATAGCATCCAGCGATGTATCGTTGATCGCCCTGTTTCTGCAGGCCGCGTGGATCGTCAAGGTGGTCATGCTGGGACTGCTTGCTTGCTCGGTATGGGTCTGGGCGATCGCGATCGACAAGATCATTCTGTATGCGCGCACCAAGCGCGCCATGGATCGCTTCGAGCAGGCATTCTGGTCCGGCCAGTCGATCGAGGAGCTCTATCGCGCGCTGTCGACCAAGCCGACCCAGTCGATGGCGGCCTGTTTCGTCGCCGCGATGCGCGAATGGAAACGGTCGTTCGAAAGTCAGGCGCGATCCTTTGCCGGGCTTCAGATGCGCATCGAGAAGGTGATGAACGTATCGATCGCGCGCGAAATCGAGCGGCTGGAACGGCGGCTGCTGGTACTGGCGACGGTCGGCTCGGCCGGGCCCTTTGTCGGTCTGTTCGGCACCGTCTGGGGCATCATGTCGAGCTTCCAGTCGATCGCGGCCTCGAAAAACACCTCGCTGGCGGTGGTGGCCCCCGGCATCGCGGAAGCGCTGTTTGCCACCGCAATCGGCCTTATCGCCGCCATCCCGGCGACTATTTTCTACAATAAGTTCACCTCCGAAGTGAACCGGCAGGCCCAGCGGCTCGAGGGCTTCGCAGATGAATTTTCGGCCATCTTGTCTCGTCAGATCGACGAGCGGGCGTGAGAAGCGGTATATGTGAGCGCATCGTGAGCACCAGAACATGGCGATGAACATGGCAGGTTCGGCGAGCGGCGGTCGCCGCAGCCGTCGTCGCCCGGTGATGGCGGAGATCAACGTCACGCCGATGGTGGACGTCATGCTGGTGTTGCTCATCATCTTCATGGTGTCGGCGCCGCTGTTGACCGTGGGGGTGCCGCTCGACCTGCCGCAGACCCAGGCCAAGAGCCTCGAGCAGGACAAGACGCCGCTGCAGCTTTCGGTCGATATCAAGGGACGGGTGTTCATCAACGATACCGAAGTCGCGATGAATGACCTCGTGCCGAAGTTGAAGGCGATCACCGACGCCCGCGGCGGCCTCGATGAGCGCATTTTCATGCGGGCGGACAAGAAGGCCGATTACGGCACCGTCGCCAAAGTGATGGGCCAACTGTCCGGCGCGGGCTTCAAGCGGCTGGCGCTGGTCACCGAAGTGGATCAGGGGTCCTAAACGGGTGGAGCTAAAGGTCGACAAGACACTTGTTGCGTCTGTGGCCCTGCACGTCCTCATGATCGGGTGGGGACTGGTGTCGTTCTCGTCCAAGGCTTTCGAAGCCATGCCGGAAGAATCTTTACCCGTCGATGTCATTTCGGCTGACCAGTTGCCCAAGGTCACTGCCGGCATAAAGACCGGCAAGAAGGAAAATCCCAAGCCGCTGGTGGAAAAGGTCGCCGAGGCCAAGCCGGTCGATGACGATGCCGTCGGCAAGATCAGCGAAAAGCCGCCGGTCGTGACCGAAACGGCGCCGCCGCCTCAGGAGAAGCCTCCGGAAAAGCCGGTCGAGAAGAAGCCGGATCCGCCAAAGCCGGTCGCGGAAAGCAAGCCGAAGGAAGAGCCGAAGCCGATCGAGAAAAAGCCGGATCCGCCCAAGGTCGATCCGATCGCGGAAGCTTTGAAGAAGGAAGAGAAGAAGCCGCCGCCGAAGCCGCAGACCCAGGCGGCTACGCCTCCGCCGCAGCAGAGCAAGCCGAAGGAGCGGACCTTCGATCAGTCGAAGATCGCGGCGCTGCTTGATAAGCGCGATCCGACCCGGCAAGCGGTGACCGGCGACACCTTGAATTCCAATGCCGCGCTTGGCCTGTCCAAGGGCAAGGCCGCGGATAACTCCGCAGCCTGGGGCGGCATGTTTCTGGAACAGGTCAACCGCTGCTGGAAAGTGCCTTACGGTGGAATCGAAAGTCAGAAACCCCAAGTCGTGATCGATATCAGGCTAAAGCGCGACGGTACGCTGGAAGCGCCGCCGGTCCCGGTAGGCACCCCGGCCACACCCTATCTTCGCGCCTATCAGGAGAGTGCTTTGCGTGCGGTCATCGAGTGCCAGCCCTATAAGCTGCCCCAGGCCATGTTTGACGACTGGAAATACTTCAGCGGGTTATTCACCGAGCCAAAGACCTAAGTGCGATCGCTATCGGCCGCACGATACTTTTGAAACGAAGTCGGTAACAGTGACTTACAAAGATGGATTGCGTGAGATGACGTTCCGCCCGAGCCGTCGACAGATCATTTCCGGAATGGCCTCGCTCAGTGCGCTGGCAACCGCCGGTGCCCGAAATGCTTTGGCCCAAGCGCCCAAAGTTGTTCCTCTGCCTGGGGGCGAATTTCAGCCCTTGCCGATTGCGATTCCCAATTTCGTGCCGGGTTCGCCCGCGGACGGCGATGTCAGTGCCGGCGTGACGCAGGTGATCACCAATAACCTCAAGCGCAGCGGGCTGTTCGCACCGATCGATCAGGCTGCCTACATCGAGCGGATCACCACCATCGATACGCCGCCGCAATTCCAGAACTGGAAGACTATCAGCGCGCAGGCACTGGTCACAGGCCGCATGACCCGCCAGGGCGACGGACGTCTCAAAGCGGAATTTCGCCTGTGGGACGTGGCCACCGGCCAACAGCTCGCCGGCCAGCAATACTTCACGTCGCCGGAATACTGGCGGCGGATCGCGCACATCATTTCCGACCAGATCTACGAACGCCTGACCGGTGAGAAAGGCTATTTCGACAGCCGCGTAGTCTTCGTCGACGAAACCGGGTCCGCGCAACGGCGCGTCAAGCGGCTGGCGCTGATGGATCAGGACGGCGCGAACGTACGTTACCTGACCCGCGGCGCCGACCTCGTGCTGACCCCGCGGTTCTCGCCCTCGACCCAGGAAATCACCTATATGGAGTTCGGCCAGGGCGACCCGCGTGTCTATCTCTACAATATCGAAACCGGGCAGCGCGAGATCGTCGGCAACTTCCCCGGCATGTCGTTCTCGCCGCGTTTCTCGCCGGACGGGCAGCGCGTCATCATGAGCTTGCAACAGGGCGGCAATTCCAACCTGTTTGTGATGGATCTGCGGTCGAAATCGACCACGCGCCTGACCGATACGCCGGCGATCGATACCTCGCCGTCTTACGCGCCGGACGGGTCACGCCTGTGCTTCGAATCCGATCGCGGCGGCAAGCCGCAGATCTACATCATGCCGGCAGCGGGCGGACCCGCGCAGCGCATATCCTTTGGGGACGGCTCCTATTCGACCCCGGTGTGGTCGCCGCGGGGCGACTACATCGCCTTCACCAAACAGGGCGGTGGACAGTTCGCGATCGGCATCATCAAGCCTGACGGCTCAGGCGAACGGATCCTCACGGCCGGCTTCCACAACGAAGGTCCGACCTTTGCGCCGAACGGCCGCGTGCTGATGTTTTTCCGCGATCCGGGCGGAGATGCAGGACCCTCGCTGTTCACCATCGACATTTCCGGACGCACCGAACTGCGGGTGCCCACCCCGGGCTTTGCGTCCGATCCGGCCTGGTCGCCGCTGCTGTCGTAGCCAGACGAGCCATATGATGGGCCGGTGTCCGATGCCGGACACGGCAATCCTTGCCTAGCTCGCTGATTCGTCGAGCAAATTCGGGTCCGTCTGGCATAAAAAACAACGTCTCGGTAACGATGTTCGCTCAGAAAGACTTCACCTGCTGCAGGTAACAGTACGCGCTGGACAGGATGCGTACAATTAAAATGCAACTTGCAAGCCAGAGCGGAGAGCCCGATCAGGCCATGTCGCCGTCGATTAACGCGGCGCTGGTGGATTCTCTGTTTATGAATCCTGCGCCCATGATCTTCGGCGCTTTCGGCCCTGCGATTGCCGGCGCCGTTATTGGGAGCGTAACTGGTGATGTCTGGATCTGGTTATGTGTGCCCTTGTTCGTCATGGTGGGCATGGCGCGCGCGTTTCAGATGTACCGCTACAAGCGACGAAACTCGCCGTTGACCATAGACGAAGCGGCGATCTGGGAAAAGCGATATCAATTCGGTGCCGTCGCCTACGGAATCGCACTCGGTATTTGGTCCTGCACGGTTTTGCTGCGGACCGATGATCCGGCCGCACACATGCTCTGCACCACAACGGTGGTCGCTTATACGTCGGCGGGCGTCGGGCGAACGTTCGGACGCCCCCGAATTTTTCATTTGCAGGTTCTTCTGTCTTGTGGACCTCTGATTGCCGCGCTGATGTTTGTCGGCGGAGCCTATCATTTCTCTCTCGCTCTTTTGAGCATCGTTTTTTTTGTAGCGCTCCGGCGTCTCACATCCAGTCTCCAGCGTATTTATCTGAATGCATGGATCGCTAGAGAGCGTGAAGCGGCGCTTGCCGGGCAATTCGACACCGCGCTGAACAACATGCCTCACGGGCTGTGCATGTTTCGGGCCGACGGTTCTCTTGCGGTCATGAATCATCGTTTCAGCGAAATGATGCACCTGCCGGATGATCTCGTGCAGCAGAGTGCAGGGGCAGCGGATATCATCGCCGCCTGCGTTAAATCTGGTTCGATTTCTGAAGTCAGCGGCAAGATGATCCTTGCCGAAATCGAGAACACCCAGGCGCGCGATATGATTACGACCGATCCCGATGCCGCCCGAGACCGGTCGCTGTCGTGGACATTCCAGCCGATGGCCGGCGGCGGCGCGGTCGTACTGCTCGATGACGTCACCGAACGACGAAATGCCGAAGCCCGGATCAGCCATTTGGCGCGTTATGATGAATTGACTGCACTTCCCAACCGGGTCAATTTCCGTGACGAGATCGGGCGCCTTCTCGCCGTTCAACAGGGCGCCGAGCAGTTGTCGGCGCTGTTATTCGTCGACCTCGATCAGTTCAAGCAGGTGAACGATACGCTCGGTCATCCTTGCGGCGACCAGTTGCTGTGCGCGGTCGCCGGCCGGCTGCACGAAATGCTGCGCCCCGAGGACTTCGTTGCGCGTTTCGGCGGCGACGAATTCGTGGTATTTCAACAGAACATCAAATCAAATGAGGATGCGGCTAGTCTGGCGAGGCGCATCGTCGATCGCTTGAGCGAGCGCTACAAGATAAACAGTCATCTGGTCGAGATCGGCGCCAGTGTCGGCATTGCGATGACGGCGCCGGGGATCAATGCGGACACGTTGCTGAAGAATGCCGATATGGCGCTCTATCGCGCCAAGGCGGACGGGCGCGGCACCTTCTGCTTTTTCCGCGACGAAATGGCGCAAACCGTCGAGGCACGCCGCATCCTCGAACTCGACCTGCGCAAGGCGCTAGCCCACGAGGAGTTCGAACTATTCTATCAGCCGCTGGTCAATCTGAAGTCCGGGCGGATCTCGACCTGCGAGGCGCTGCTGCGCTGGAATCATCCGCAGCGCGGCACGGTTTCCCCGATCGATATCATCCCGGTCGCCGAGGACATGGGCCTGATCGTCGATCTCGGCCGCTGGATTCTGCGCAAGGCGTGCATGGAGTGCATGAAGTGGCCCGAAGCCGTTAGCGTTGCCGTGAATTTCTCGCCGCAGCAATTCCACCAGCGCGATGTGCTGAGCGAGGTTCGTTACGCGTTGGAAGTTTCCGGCCTACCCGCGCATCGGCTTGAGATCGAGATCACCGAATCGTCGCTGCTGCGCAATACCCAATTGACCCACGACGTGCTGTCCCAATTGAGCGCGATCGGCGTGCGGATTTCGCTGGACGATTTCGGCACCGGCTATTCAAGCCTGAGCTATCTGCACAATTTTCCATTGCAGAAGGTAAAGATTGATCGCTCCTTCCTGGAAGGGATTGATTCCGACCGTCCGTTGACGCTGCTGCGAGGCGTGGCGCGGCTCAGCGCCGATCTCGGCATGTCAGTGGTAGTCGAGGGCATCGAGACCAATGAGCAACTCGAACTGATCAACGTCGACGGCACGGTGACCGAGGGGCAGGGTTATTTGTTCAGCCGTCCGGTGCCGGCGGTGCGGGTGCGCCAGCTGCTGAACGCCTCGCACGGCCGCCAAGCTCCCGGCGAGACGTCCCGGGATCTGCCGGCGCGATCAATCGCTTGAAAGCCTGTCGGAAAACGGAACCGGCGTAGGGGATCAACTCCTTTGCCGTGCAGAGCCGCGCCGGGCACGGCCGGAGCTGCTCGAAATTGCTGGTCAAGCGTGCCGGCGAATAGGGCGCCACTAAGCGAATACTGCGGGGGGTTACGGAAATTAATCGGGGTATAAGACAAATTAACTCTAAATTATCGATTTCTTTGCACAATTATTAAGGAGGCGTTAACCTCTGGTTGTCGCCGCTTTAGTTGCGCGTCGGCAGCTAGGGTATGCAAATGAGAGTCGCTGAACGAACAATAAAGCCAAGCCGTCCTGTTGAACGCGGAATCGAACTTCTCGACCAGATCGACTACCGCCTCGCCGAGACTGCAGAAGAGAAAGACGAGATTTACCGTCTGCGGTACCGCGCCTACTTCAACGAAGGTGCAATCGAAGCCAATCGCGAGGGGAGGGTTACCGATCGCTTCGACGACTTGCCGAACTCCTGGATTTTTGGCGTCTATTTCGAGGGTGTCCTCGCCAGTTCGCTTCGGATCAGCGTCGCTTCTCCGGATCAGCCGGATACGCCGTCAATGGGTGTCTTTCCCGATATATTGAAGCCCGAATTGGCGAAGGGGAAGGTGCTGGTCGACCCCACCCGTTTCGTTGCCGATCCGGCGCGCGCAAATCGCCTCCTGGAATTGCCATACATGACGTTGCGGCTGGCCTACGTAGCTTGCGAATATTTTCGTGCGGACCTTGGTCTGGCCTCTGTACGTGCCGAGCATCAGTCATTTTATCGCCGCGTGTTCTTGCAGCCGATCTCGCCGCCCCGAGATTACCCTGGCTTGATCAAGCCGATTAGTTTGATGGCGATCGATTTCCCTAAGATGCGTGACAAGGTGTTTGTCCGTTACCCATACCTGCGTTCGAATTATTTCGAGCGGCGCATGCTTTTCGAACGTGCAAGTGGCCAGTCGTCGCCGGCCACGGGTGTGTCAGAGTTCCCACTAAAAGCGTAGGCTGACCGTGTCCCGATCCGGACGAAGGCGGGGGACCACCAACCGTCGGGGATAGATACCCCCGGCGCCGCGCTGAAAGCTTTCCGAGGAACCCTCTTTCTGCTGTTCCGATCCGAATAGGGCTGGCCAGGATCGTCATTCCGGCTCGCCTCCACCCTCACGCCACATTTACAACTCATTAACCATCGCGGTCGCTTTTCGGCGTTTGGGGGCCTTTGACCGATTTTCGCAACACACCGTCAAGGTTGACGGAACGTTCGCTTAACCATCCCCCTGTAGACCGGATAACAGTTGGATAACGTGAGCGTGGAGGCTCCCGAATGAAACATCAGATGCGTATCCTCCAGGGATTGAAGCTGGCTGCAGTGCTCGCGGTGGCGTTGTCGATGGGGGCCTGCGCCAACAAAAACCTCGGTGCCGACGGCGCGATGGCCAGTGCGGCAACTCCGGGCAGCCAGCAGGATTTCGTGGTTAATGTCGGCGATCGCGTGTTCTTCGAGAGCGATCAGACCGATCTGTCGCCGCAGGCGATCGCGACCCTGGAAAAGCAGGCGCAGTGGCTCCAGACCTACAACCGCTACTCCTTCACCATCGAAGGTCATGCGGACGAGCGCGGCACCCGTGAGTACAACATTGCGCTCGGTGCGCGGCGTGCCCAGTCGGTTCGTACATTCCTCGCGTCGCGCGGCATCGATCCCAGCCGGATGCGGACCATCTCCTACGGCAAGGAACGCCCGGTGGCGGTCTGTAACGACATCTCGTGCTGGTCGCAAAATCGCCGCGCCGTCACGGTCCTGAACGCCAGTTCATAAGCTTCACGGCCGCGAAGTTTCATCGCCGGCGCCTTAGGGCGCCGGTTTTGTTATGGCGACGGGCTTCGATTGTGTGTTTGTACCAGTCACATTTTTGGCGTACTCCGTCTCTCAATGTGGTTCGCTTTCCGAGGGCTGCCTGGGACTTTGCCAAGGCTTTGCCAGGTACTTTGCGATGTCACGCTGCTTTCGTCGTCAGGCCAACATGTCATCCAGATTTCGTCTCATCACCCGCGCCGCGGCACTCTCCGCGATACTGGCGCTTGGGTCGCAGGCCCTTTCATTGCCGGCCTTTTCGCAGGTCCTGGCGCAATCCGATGATGGCGATCCGGAAATGCGAATTCAGCAGCTGGAGGGTCAGCTGCGGCAGCTCACCGGTCAGAACGAGGAGCTGCAGCACCAGAACCAGCAGCTTCAAGAACGCTTGAGGGCACTTCAGGGAGGTGTGCAGGCAGCCCCCGGCGGCCCGCCCGGAGGCGTTCAGCCTGGCATGGCCGCGCTTCCCCCGCCGCAGCCGAATCCGACCTATCGGCAGCCGGCAGGTCAACCGGGTTATGACCAGCCGCAGATCGCCGCGCCCGCGCCGATCTATCAGGAAGAAGTGCCGGCGCAGGGTGGCCGTCGCCGCGGTGATGCGTTCGACCCCAGCCAGAATCCCAATGCGCCGGGCATACCGCGCGCGCTTGGCGGGGGTCAGTTGCCGATTGCCCCCGGGGCGCCGGTTGGCGCGCCCGGCGGACGTGCCGCGGGCGAACCGCTTAGCCTTGAGAGTCCAAGCCAGCGCGACGCCGCCGGCGCGCCGCCGCCGCGCGGCGCCGGCTCGTCCGGGCTGACCACCTTGCCGCCATCGGCCACACCAAGGGACGAGTTCGACCTCGGCATCGGCTATATGCAGCGCAAGGACTACGCGCTCGCTGCCGAGACCATGCGCAACTTCGCGCAGAAATATCCAAGTGATCCGATGGTCGCGGACTCGCAATATTGGCTGGGCGAAAGCTTCTTCCAGCGCCAGCAATACCGGGATGCCGCGGAGGCGTTCCTCGCGGTGACCACCAAATTCGACAAGTCAGCGAAGGCACCGGACGCTTTGCTGCGGCTCGGACAGTCGCTGGCGGCCTTGAAGGAGAAGGAGGCGGCCTGCGCCGCCTTTGGCGAGGTGACGCGGAAATATCCCCGCGCCTCAAGCGGCGTCAAAGCGGCGGTGGATCGGGAACAAAAGCGCGTCAAGTGCTGAGATTCGACACTCGCGCTGGGCGCGGCGACGCGACGATTGCCTCAGATGGTGCGAAGCTGCAATCGCATCGCGGCCTCAGGTTGGGGCGGAAGTTCTTGCTTTCAAAGCCCTTGTTTCCCAAGCTGAGTTTCCCAAGCTGAGATTTTCCAGGCCCTTGTTGGAAAGCTCCTGCTTGGGTGGAAGCTTTTGCTTGAAGTCCCTGTTTGACGCGCTTTGCCACGCGAACCGGCGCCCGCGTGCGGCGCGGGCCGTTAACTAAAGACGCTTTAACCGGCGATACGATGTCTGACGACGACCATTCGGCGATCTCGGCTCGGGATGCGAAGCAGCTGTTCGCGGAGTGGAAGTCTGTTCCCGCGATCGTGCTTGCGGTTTCCGGGGGCCCTGATTCCGTTGCGTTGATGTGGCTTGCGGCGCGGTGGCGACGGGCTTTGGCGCGCGGTCCGCGCCTGATGGCCGTCACGGTCGACCATGGTTTGCGCCCGGCGTCGGCGCGCGAGGCAAGCGATGTCAGGCGCCTGGCTCAGGCCCTCGACCTGCCGCATCGCACGATGCGCTGGACCGGACCTAAACCGAAATCCGGCTTGCCGGCTGCGGCACGGACAGCGCGGTACCGTCTGCTGGCGAAGGCCGCACAAGACCACGGCGCCATGCACATTCTTACCGCACATACCCGCGACGATCAGGCTGAGACGCTGCTGATGCGAATGTTCCGCGGCAGCGGTATCGCCGGTCTGGCGGCAATGTCCCGGCATTCCCGGCGCGACAGCGTGGTGCTGGCACGTCCGTTTCTGCATATTTCCAAATCGCAACTGGTCGCGACGCTTGCGAAAGCCAGGATCGACTTCGCCGATGATCCGACCAACCGCGACACGAATTTCACCCGCCCGAGGCTCCGTGCCCTGATGCCGGCACTTGCCGCCGAGGGTGGCGATGCCCGCAATCTGGCGCGGCTGGCTGCGCGGCTCGCGCGGGCCAACGCGGCTGTGGAAGTCCTGGCTGATGGCGCCGAGCGCTATCTGGCACTGACGGGTCGCGACCTCCCCGGTCCCGGATTCGACGGCAAGGTCTTCGACTTCAGGGCTTTTGCCGCGGTCCCCGAGGAAATCCGGGTTCGGCTCCTGCAGCGCGCGATCGATCGTTTCGGGGACGAGGGACCCGCGGAACTGGGGAAGGTTGAAGCGCTGCTGGCGGCCTTAGACCAGGCCAGCCAAAAGAAGACCGATGGGCGGCGACCGAAGTTGAAGCAAACCCTGGCCGGCGCCCTGATCGGCCTGGTTGACGGCCAAATCCGCGTCCAACGGGCGCCGCCGCGTCGCCGCAGGTAAGATTAGGGGCCTACCACGTCATTTCCGCCAAAACCGCGCGCCAAGCCTTAACCACCCCCCGAAAACACCGATATCGACGCCATCATTTGATCGGGAAATAGGCTAGAATGCGCTAAATAGTCCTGCGTAGTTCCCTTGGCAGCGACCCGGGCGACACCTAGATTGTGAACAGTGTCGACCGGGGGATTCCCCGCGGACTACCCAAGAATCAAGAATACTGTCGAGAATACCGCCAAGGATACAGGGTCGCGATCCGCGCGACCACGAAGGAAGATCAATGAACGCCAATCTGCGCAATTTCGCCCTCTGGGTTATTATTGTCTTGCTGTTATTGGCCTTGTTCACGCTCTTCCAGAACCCTGGTCAGCGCACCTCCTCGCAGGACATTTCGTTCTCGCAGCTTCTGACCGAGGTTGACGCGAACCACGTTCGCGACGTCGTGATCCAGGGGCCGGAGATCCACGGCACCTTCACCAACGGCTCCAGCTTCCAGACCTATGCGCCGAACGATCCGACGCTGGTCTCGCGGTTGTATAACGGCAAGGTCTCCATCACCGCGAAGCCGCCCGGCGACAACGTGCCGTGGTTCGTGTCGCTCTTGGTCTCCTGGCTGCCGTTCATCGCGCTGATCGGGGTGTGGATTTTCCTATCGCGGCAGATGCAGGGCGGCGCCGGCAAGGCGATGGGCTTCGGCAAATCGCGCGCCAAGATGCTGACCGAGGCCCATGGCCGAGTGACGTTCGAGGACGTCGCCGGCGTCGATGAGGCCAAGCAGGATCTGCAGGAGATTGTCGAATTCCTGCGCGATCCCGGAAAATTCCAGCGCCTCGGCGGCCGCATTCCGCGCGGTGTGCTGCTGGTCGGCCCTCCCGGCACCGGTAAGACGCTGATCGCGCGCGCGGTGGCGGGCGAAGCCAATGTGCCGTTTTTCACCATTTCGGGTTCGGACTTCGTCGAAATGTTCGTCGGCGTCGGCGCCAGCCGCGTCCGTGACATGTTCGAGCAGGCCAAGAAGAACGCGCCCTGCATCATCTTCATCGACGAAATCGACGCGGTCGGCCGCCATCGCGGTGCCGGCCTCGGCGGCGGCAATGACGAGCGCGAGCAGACCTTGAACCAGTTGCTGGTCGAGATGGACGGCTTCGAGGCCAACGAAGGCGTGATCCTGATCGCGGCGACCAACCGGCCCGACGTGCTCGATCCCGCACTGCTGCGCCCCGGCCGGTTCGATCGCCAGGTGGTGGTCCCGAATCCGGATGTCGTTGGTCGCGAACAGATCCTCAAGGTTCACGTCCGCAAGGTGCCGCTGGCGCCGGATATCAACCTCAAGACCATCGCGCGCGGCACGCCCGGCTTCTCCGGCGCCGACCTGATGAATCTCGTCAACGAGGCGGCGCTGACCGCGGCACGGCGCAACAAGCGCATGGTGACCCAGGCCGAGTTCGAAGAGGCCAAGGACAAGGTGATGATGGGCGCCGAGCGCAAGTCGCTCGTCATGACCGAGGAAGAGAAACTGCTGACCGCCTATCACGAGGGAGGCCACGCGATTGTCGGCCTCAACGTCGTGGCGACCGATCCGATCCACAAGGCCACGATCATTCCACGCGGCCGCGCGCTCGGCATGGTGATGCAGTTGCCGGAGCGCGACAAGCTGTCGATGTCGCTGGAGCAGATGACCTCGCGGCTGGCCATCATGATGGGCGGCCGGGTCGCCGAAGAACTGATCTTCGGCCGCGAGAAGGTTACTTCCGGCGCGGCCTCCGATATCGAGCAGGCGACCCGATTGGCGCGGATGATGGTGACGCGCTGGGGCCTGTCGGAAGAGCTCGGCACGGTGTCCTACGGTGAGAACCAGGACGAGGTCTTCCTGGGCATGTCAGTGTCGCGCACGCAAAACGCCTCTGAAGCCACCGTCCAGAAGATCGACTCCGAAATCAGGCGGCTAGTCGAGGAAGGCTACAACGAGGCGACCAAGATCCTCACCGAAAAGCGGGCCGATCTTGAAGCCTTGGCCAAGGGTTTGCTCGAGTTCGAAACGCTGTCCGGCGACGAGATCGTCGACCTGCTGAAAGGCAAGAAGCCGAACCGCGAGTCGGTGCTGGAGCCGAGCACGCCGCGCGCCTCAGCGGTGCCGCCGGCCGGCAAGCCGCGCCCGCGTCCCGATCCGGATCCCGGGCTGGAGCCGCAGCCGCAGGCTTGAGCAGCTTGCGTCCTTAATATCGAAAAACGCGGCGGCAACGCCGCGTTTTTTTATGTTCGCGGCACGCGACCCATCTGTCCGCTCCCCGACGATTCCGGTTGGCACCGCTGTGGGCATCATGGCATGTTTTCGTCACAGCGAGAGCGCGGACGAACCGCGCCCGAGGTGGCCGCGATCTGAGCGAGCCGGCTAAAAGGGGAGGGGACGTCGGTGCGTGAGGTCGCGAGATTTGGCGCGATGCTGGCCGTGTTATTGGCATGGCCTGCTGGCTCAGAAGCCGCCGAGATGCGCGGCATCAGCTCCACCGAGATCAAGATCGGCCAAACCATGCCCTACAGCGGGCCGGTGTCAGCGTTCGGTGCGTTGGGTAAAGGCGAGGTCGGCTATTTCAAGATGGTCAACGACCGCGGCGGCATCAACGGCCGCAAGGTCAACCTGATCTCGCTCGACGACAGTTACGCGCCGCCGAAGACCGTTGAACAGACCCGTCGGCTGGTGGAGAGCGACGAGGTGGCCCTGATCTTCTCGTCGATTGGCACCGCGCATAATACCGCGATCGCCAAATACCTGCAGGGCAAGAACGTCCCACAACTATTCCTGGCCTCCGGCGCTTCGAAATTCGCCGACATCGCGCAATACCCGCAGGCGACGGTCGGCGTGCAGGCGCCGTTCCGCTACGAGGCACGGCTGTATGCGCGACATGCGCTGGCAAAAAATCCGAATGCCAGATTCGCCGTGATCTCGCAGAACGACGATTTTGGCCGCGACTATCTGGCGGGGCTGAAAGATGTGCTCGGCGAGAAATACGATCAGGTGGTCACCGCCGCGACCTATGAGATATCGGATCCAACCATCAACTCGCAGATCGTCAAGCTGAAGGCCTCCGGCGCCGACGTGTTCGTCATCGCGGCGACGCCGTAATTCGCCGCGCAGTCGATCCGCAAGGCCTTTGAGATCGGTTGGAAGCCGATGACGTTTTTATCGAATGTCGCGGTCTGGTTTCCACGGTGATGCAGCCGGCGGGGCTGGAGGCCGGCGTCGGGATCCTGTCGAGCGCCTATGTCAAGGACCCCGACGATCTCGCCTGGAACGACGACGCCGGCGTCAAGGCATGGCGGGAATTCATGATCAAATACGTCCCCGACGGCGACCTGCACGACACCAATTACGTCAACGCCTACAACAGCGCGATGGCGCTGGAGGCGGTGCTGAAAGCCTGCGGCGACGACCTTTCGACCGAGAACCTCCTTAAGCAGGCCTATGCTATCAGGGATTTGCAACTGCCGATGCTATTGCCGGGGATCAAGATCAACACCAGCCCCACCGATCACGTTCCGGTCGACCAGATGCAGTTCATGCGCTTCAACGGCCAGAGCTGGGAGCGTTTCGGGGAGCTGCAGACGGGGAATTGAGCTCTCGTTAATTCTGCCGGCTGTGCAGAGGCGCCCCGGCATGACGGGGCGATCAACCCAGCCTGCCGACTTCAGCTTCCACCAGTGACCAGCATTTGGTGCCGAGCTTTTCCTTCCAGGTCGCGTACACACCGGAAAGCCGGGCGCGGAAAGCGGCCTGATCGGTTTCGTTGAACACGAGGCCACGCTTGACGAAATCGTCGCGCAGTTTCGTATTCAGCGCCGCCTGATCCTGGCGCTGCTGACGGACATATTTGGTGAAATTGCGCTCGATCACCGCTTTGATGTCGTCGGGCAGCGCCTTCCAGGTCGCGGGATGGGCCATCGCGTTGAAGCCGGACCACATGTGGTTGGTCAGGCTGACATACTTCACCAGCTCGTAAAGTTTGAAACCTTCGAGGATCGCCAGCGGATTTTCCTGCGAATCGACCTTGCCGGTTTTCAGCGCGTCGTAAATCTGGTTGGCTGGTGTCGTCACCGGTTTGGCGCCGAACGCGCTGAAGGTATCGAGCATCATCTGGCCCGGCGGCACCCTGATGTTCATGCCGGCGAAATCGTCGGGCGTTGCAATCGGGCGTGGGATCGAGGCGACCTGGCGCATGCCGTTGTCGAAACCGGCAACCGGAAACAGATGCATTCCCTTCGCCGCCATCTCTTCGCCGATATATTTTCCAAGCGGACCGTCGATCGCCTTGTGCGCTTCGGCCGCCGACTTGAACGCGAACGGCAATTGCTGCGCTTCGGCAACCGGCACCACGGTGCCGATGATGCCGCCCATCAGGGTGAAAAATTGAATCTCGCCCGCGATCAGCATCTTGAGCGCGTCGGGATCGCCGCCGGGCAGCTTGTTGTTTTCCGCGTAGACCGTGGTCTCAACCCGCCCGTTGGTCTCGGCCCGCACGGCCTCCCACATCGCGGTCAGGTTCTTGTGCAGCGGGCCGGAGGCCGCCTGGTTGTGATACTGCGCGAATCTGTACTCGGCAGCGCGCAAGGGCCTGACGAGCAGCGTCAGCCCTGACGCTGCGCCTGCCAACAGTGATCGCCGCGTCCAGTTGCCAGTCATCTTATTCCTCCAGTCCCGCCTCGTTCCGGACGGTGAAAATGTCGCGGCCGGACTGTTATCGATATTGCGCGCGTTCGCCACGAAAATCCGACCCGAGCGGCCTTAAAGCTTAAGGCTTCCTCAAGGCAGTGTGCCTATCGCTGGGGAGGGCGTGGCGGGCCGCCAAGGCGCGACGCCCGGGAAAAGGACTTCGCATGGTCGTGCCCGCCTCTGTCCCGAGGATTCCTGATCGCAGCGCCATTCCCCCGTCGCTGTTCAACGTCTGCTTCGTGCTGTTCGCGATCAACGTGTCGCTTTTTCCAACGATGTATTTTTCGCATTGGTGGATCTACGATTCAAACGGGCTGGGCATCCCGACCGACTTCGTCAACGTCTGGGCCGCCGGCCGGCTGGCGCTCGAGGGACATTCGGCACAAGCCTGGAATTGGGACATTCAGCGGCAGGTTGAACTTGCGGTGCTGCAGCAGGATTTCACGGGCTATTTCGCCTGGCACTATCCGCCGCCGTTCCTGTTCGTGGCCTCGGTGCTGGCATGGTTCTCGTACCCCGTGGCGTTCATCGGCTGGCTCTCGGTCAGTCTGCTGCCCTATCTCGCGGTGATGCGCGCGATTGTCGGCCGCGCAGTCGGCCTGGTGCTGGCGATCGGCTTTCCGGTCGTGCTCAACAACGCCCTGGTCGGGCAGAACGGCTTCCTCACCGCCGCATTGATCGGCGGCACGCTTTATCTGATGCCAGTGCGGCCGGTACTCGCGGGCATCTGCCTGGGCTTGCTGAGCTACAAGCCGCAATATGGCCTGCTGTTTCCCTTGGTGCTGATCGCGGCGTCGCAATGGACCGTGTTCTTCACCGCCGCGGCGGTCACGGTCCTGATGGCGCTGGTCTCGGGGCTCGCTTTTGGTATCGAGAGCTGGCAGGCCTTCTTCCATTGGATACCGATGTTTTCACAGACCTTCCTTACCGACGGCAAAGCTCCGTGGTGGAAACTGCAGAGCCTGTTCTCGTTGGTCAGGTATTTTGGCGGCACCGAACAATTGGCGTGGGCATTCCACTGGATCCTGAGCGCCACGGTCGCGGTGGCCCTGGCGGTGATGTGGCGCAGCCGGATCAGCTATTCATTGAAGGCTGCGGCGCTCGCGACAGGCACGCTGCTGGTCACGCCCTACCTGTTTATGTACGACATGATGGTGCTGGCGATACCGGTGGCGTTCCTGGTTCGCATCGGGCTCAGGACCGGCTTCCGCCCTTACGAGCTGCCGGCACTGGGTTGCGCGGCGGCATTGATCTTCAGCTTCATGTTCAGTGGGGTGCCGGTCGGCCTGGGCGCCATTCTGATCGTCGCAAGCCTGATTGTGCGCCGCGCCAGCCCGTGGCGACGCACGCCGGTGCCGGCGCTGGTAGCGGCCGCCAGGGTATGACGTTCGCGGGGCCCGAGGCCGGCATCAGCGGCGAATAACGGCATACAGAGCATGATCCGGAAAAGTGGAAACCGGTTTTCCGAAAAGATCATGCTCAAACAACGAGATGGGATCATGATCCGATTCCGTCTAATCGGATCATGATCTAGTCTCGGATAAATCGAACCGACCGTTTTCCGATCCGGCCCCGGACGTTGGGGCGGTTCAGTGCGAGCCCTTTCAGGGCCTGATCCTCGGGGCGGGGCGCGGAATGCCGAGCCGCGACAATGCCGGCAGCGCGGTCGGGTCGAGGGAAAACACCCAAGCCAAAACGTAGAAGCCCATTGCCAGCAGATACAGGAATGCAAACCCGAAATACATCGAGTTGTATTCCATCAGTCCACCGAACAGAGCTCCCATGAGATTGTAGGCGAGCGCGGTGGAAATGTTGTTTTCGCTTTTGCCGATCAGCGTTGAAAAAACGATACCGGAAAAAAACATCGGGATGGTGAGGAGCACGCAGCTCGTCACGACGCTTGCCAGCGGCGAGCTGAACGCGATCAATTCATGGTTACGAGCATAGAAGTACCCGACGAGCAGACTCATGAGCAGGCCGACATAGGCGTAGCCGCTCTGCCGGAAACGCTTGCGTTGCACGAGCAGGTTCGCGAGAAATGCCATGACCAAGACCATTGTGATCGTTGCGGCTACCACAAACCATGTGCCACCGAGATGCAGTCCCAACTCGGTGATGGCTTTGGTCTCTACGAGCATGAAGCCGGATCCCAAAAAGAAAAACGGTACGTAGCCGCGTTCGATCGGGTCGTTAAGGCCGATTGTCTTGCGCACAAACATGTAGCTTAGAAGCATCACCATGCCGAGCGCTACCATGTAGCTGATCGGGTAAGTACGGTTGATCATGTAGAAGAACGGCCAATCGTCGGTAGGGATGCTGGCTTCCGGATAGGGTTGCGCGAAGTATTTTGAAACATTCTCGAACCCGAAAGCAGCGAAATCGTTGTTGTCGGGCATCGTCACATCGCGACCCTTCTGGGTAACAAATGCCGTCGTCGTGCTCGAGTCATACCGCACGCGAATCGCTAGCGGCGTTCCGGCGCCCGGTATGCCCTGAAGAATGTGCGACAGCTTGTACCCAAGGGATTCGTTCGGCAGTGCAAACGCGATCGACATGACACCGTCGGGCTTGAGCAGCTTGAAAGCCTCCGTGATCCCCTCGCGGGTGTAGACGTAGGAGTTGACCCGCAAGTTGGAGGCGTGGCTGAGCGCGGTGTGTGAATCGAGCACGCCGTAGATGATCAAATCGTATTGTTGGTGCGCCGTTCGAAAGAAATTGCGGGCATCATTGACGATCACCGTGACACGAGGATCGTCGTAAGGGTGCTCTGGATGATTTGTTTTCCCGAGATATACGATGGCGGGATCGATCTCGATCGCATCGACCTGGGAGGCGCCCATGCGCAGCGCCGCCGCCACGTCATTGCCGCTGCCCGCGCCGACGATGGCGACGCGCTCCGGCCGTTTTCTGAAGTTGAACGGAAATTCGTAGTAGGCTCGGACGTAGCGATCTTGCTCGGACTCGTGTCCGCGATTGCTCTCCGCCAGATTAAATACTTTCTGATAGTAAGCACCGCCCGACAGGATGTTCATGAGGCCATCGGGTTTGCTCATGCGCTCCAGCAATTGATAGGGAGAGTAAAGTCGCTGTATCGCGGGCTGGACCGGCCAAGACAACACCACGACTATTAGACAGAGACTCGCAATCCCGACGCGCTGGTGCGCGTCCCGCGACAGCACAAAAAACAGCAGCACGCCGCCCGCTGTGGTGAACCAGGTGACCGGTGGTAGCCAGAACAGGCTCATGGCGAACAGGACGGCGACACCGAGAATGCTCCCGAGCAGGTTGAGGCTGTAGGCTTTCAGGGGAGGTGCGCTATGAAGCAGTTTTCCGCAAAGTTGGCCGACCGGATAGCAGATGCATGCGCAGATGACGAAGCTCATCGCCAGCAACAGGTACAAGGGAATACTTTGAACGAGCAGTGTCACTAGATCCAACTTCTCCATCCATATGCTGATGGAGGTTTGCTCGAGCATCGGAAGGGCGGCAAAGAAGCTGACGTCCGAACTGGTGTCGTAACGCAGCAGAGTAATAATGCTGACAAACAAGGCCAGCATTGGCAACACAAGCGCCGGAGCGCACCGCTGCCTGTCCGAGACCGCGTATCCCGCACCCAGACCGAGGAAGCATGCCAAAAGCGTGAAGTTCTTAAAAAACGAGAACACGGGAAACACGGATGCAAGCCAGCGGATCATAACAAGCTCGAGCAGCAGGCTGACCATTGTAACGAGCACGACGAGTTTGATTTTTTCCTTCGCGCTTGAATGCGAAAAACTTTCTTCGAACAGAGAACTCATCGAGTTCGATCTGACGACGCCACATGCGTTCAAGTTGGGGCGGGTGAAGGATGAGCAAGATCGCCGCCGCGCCGAGCAGCACGCGAACCGAGATCATCAACAAGTCCAGGGACTGGTATGAGCCCCGATTCAAAAACAGGCGAAATTCCAGCGTTGAATAGGCAAGCACAAGGGTGCCGAAGCAGATTGCGAAGACTCGGACGAGCCTGTGATTGGCGTCCTCTTTCGCGTGGCCGCCGTGCATATCGTGCATGTTTATCTCACCTGACCAATTGCCCGTTTGCGGGCCGAAAAAAGCCGGCAGGCCAAAAATGGGTCCGATGAGTTTTCTAGAAGGTTTCAATTAAGAATTGACAAAATGTCTGTATGCAATTTGGCCTGGAGCTTGGCTGGCCAGCGCCGGCAAGCCACATGGTAGCCGCCGATGGACGCACGCGCGTCGCGCTTGTTGCAATGGCGGCCCCGCCTGCGCGTTGGCGGCATGGCCAAGGCGTGAAGTCGTACGCGACGCTCATCGGGCAACCCGGCAATTCGTTATCGGGGTCTACGCTGGCGCGGCTCGATGACCCATCGTCATTCTCGGTGATGGCATTGCGGAAGCATCGACCTCGCCGAGCTCGCTGGATGTCCCGTCGTCAACGCCGGGATCGGTGGCACATCGACCGAGCCATCTTGAGGCCTTTTCTCGTGCCGAATGACGCTGCGGTCCCGATAGCGTAGCGTGCACTGATGACCGGTCTGGCGGCCGTGACGCCGCGCAGTGCCATGATCGCGATACCGGCGCCCGAAGCCGGGTTGGAGGAACGGCAAAAGATTAGCGGCGCCGTGATCGACATCCTGAGCTTGCCGAAGAAGCTCGCGCCACCTTCATTCTTTTGCCGGCCGCGCCAGCACGGGCCCCTTGTCGGCGGCGACTACCGCACACCGCCGGTTGGAAGGCTGGAACAAACCCGTCCTGCGTGTCGTTGAGGCTCCGCTTAGCAAATCTGCGTGAAGATCTCAAAGGGCCTTGTCATTTGGCATGAATAGTTGTTCAGTTCTTCAAAGCGGTTTGCACTAAACCGCCAAAAAGCATCAAGACGCGCGCTGCCGCCAATCGGGCGCCACGCCGCGCTGGGGACGAGAAACGCACATGGTCTACCGACGAACCCATCAGGTGGTAAAGCGCCTTGCGGCGCGACGCAGCGCAATTTTAGCGGCAGCACGCAATGCCGCGGCCGATGGCGGCATGGGGGCCGTCCAAATCGCGCCGGTCGCGGTCCGGGCCAATGTCGCCGCCGGCACCGTCTATCGTTATTTCCCCTCCAAGGCGGACCTGATTTCCGAGTTGATTGCGGACGTCTCGCGCGATGAATTGACCGCGATTCGCCGTGCGGCCGATGCCGCCCCTGGGCCGTCATCGGCGCTGGCGGCGGCCGTTACGACCGTCGCAGTGCACGTGCTGTCGCAGCGCAAGCTCGCCTGGGGCATCCTGGCGGAGCCGGTCGATGTCGACGTCACCGCCTCGCGGCTGGCAAGCCGTCGCGAGATCGCCGGCGAGATCGGCACCCGGATCGAGGCCGCGGTCCGCGCCGGGCATTTGCCCGCGCAGGACACCGCCCTGGCTGCCACCGCACTGCTCGGCGCGCTGCATGAAGCGCTGGTCGGGCCTTTGGCGCCGGACAATCTGGATGACCCGGGGAGGCTGCGGGACGCCGTTCAAACCGTCACGCTGTTGGCGCTGCGGGCCGTCGGAGTGATGGACGCTCGCGCGCGCGGTCTCGTGGTGCAGGCGGCGATGCCGGCGAAAGCTCTGGTCGGGGCCTGAGTGACATCGCTTTGACGCAAGCGAGCCGTTAGAGCGTTTTCAAGCGAAGCGGATACCGGTTCGCGTAAAGAAAACGCGTCCATCAGGAATTTAGAGCTCCGTTCCGATTCAATCGGAACGGAAAAGGCTCTAGGATCGGGCGAACTGCCCTGCAAGCGGCAGCCTCAACCAGGACGCAAGGAGTCACATATGCCAACGACATCAGGATCCGCCAAATGGCAGGGCGGTATAAAGGACGGCAAGGGTGCAATCTCGACCAAGAGCGGCGCGCTGAACGACTACCCCTACGGCTTCGCCAGCCGCTTCGAGGGCAAGCCCGGCTCCAATCCGGAGGAGTTGATCGGTGCGGCGCACGCCGCCTGCTTCACGATGGCGCTGTCGCTCATCCTCGGCGAAGCCAAGCTCACTGCCGAGCAGATGGAGACCAAGGCCGACGTCACCCTCGATAAGGTGGCCGACGGTTTTGCCATCACCTCCGTGCACCTTACCTTGAAGGCGAAAATTCCGGGCGCGGACAAGGCCAAATTCGATGAATTGACCGCGATGGCCAAGGCCGGATGCCCGGTATCGAAGGTGCTGAACACCAAGATCACGCTGGACGCGACGCTGCTGTAATTTTGATTCGTCGTTTCCGGGGCGCGCGCAAGCGCAAACCAAGATGTGCGCTTGCACATCGGAGAATCTGGAAATTCCGGGTCTGCGCCAAGCGGCGCACCCCGGAATGACGCTCACAATGTCGAACGAGCGCCGCCGCAGCTCATCAAATATCTGCGTCGCTGTCGCGGCCGACATAGGCGATGCGCAGCATGTTGGTGGCGCCGGGGGTGCCGAGCGGCACGCCGGCGACGACGATCACGCGCTGCCCGGCCTTAGCGAAGCCGTCGCGAAACGCGATCGAGCCGGCGCGGTTGACCATGTCGTCCTGATTCTGGGCGTCTTCCGCGACCACGCAATGCACGCCCCAGACTGCGGACAATTTTCGCCCGGTGGAGAGATTGGGCGTGATCGCGACCACCGGCGGCTTCGGCCGCTCGCGCGCAACGCGGAGCGCGGTCGATCCGGAACTGGTCCAGCAAATGATCGCGGATAAATCGAGGGTTTCGGCGATCTGCCGGGCGGCGTCCGCAATGGCGTCGCCGACGGTCGGCTCCGGCTCGGCGCGTTGGGCGGTGAGCACGCTGCGATAGGTCGGGTCGCGCTCCACTTCCTCGCCGATGCGGTTCATCGTCGAGACGGCCTCGACCGGAAACTTGCCGGCCGCCGATTCCGCCGACAGCATGATGGCGTCGGCGCCTTCATAGACGGCGGTAGCGACGTCGGAGACCTCGGCGCGTGTCGGCACCGGGCTTTGGATCATCGATTCCAGCATCTGGGTGGCGACCACCACCGGCTTGCCCGCGCGCCGCGCCAGCCGTGTCATCTGTCTCTGCAGGCTCGGCACCCGCTCCAGCGGCAGCTCGACGCCAAGGTCGCCACGCGCCACCATCAAGGCATCGGATGCCTCCACAATCTCGGCGAGCCGATCGATCGCCTGTGGCTTCTCGATCTTGGCCATGACCGCCGCGCGGCCGCGGATCATTTTCTTCGCCTCATTGACGTCTTCGGCGCGCTGCACAAAGGAGAGCGCGACCCAATCGATCCCGGTCACCAATGCCGCCTCGAGGTCGGCGCGGTCCTTCGGCGTCATGGCGGATACCGGCAGATCGGTATCGGGCAGGCTGACGCCCTTTCGATCGGACATCTTGCCGCCGATCACGACACGGGTAACGGCGCGCTGCGGAGAGGTCTCCTCGGCGATCAGGCGCACTTTGCCATCGTCGAGCAGCAGTGCGTGACCCGGCCTGAGCGCGGCCAGGATTTCCGGATGCGGAAGCTGAACGCGGGTGTTGTCGCCCGGCGTCTTGTCCGAATCGAGCGCGAAGCTTTCGCCGTTCTTGAGCTGGATCGCCCCCTCGGCGAACGAGCCCAGCCGAAGCTTTGGTCCCTGAAGATCGACCAGAATGCCGATCGGCCGGCCATAGCTCGATTCGACGTTACGAATGGTGGTGACCAGTTCGCGCATCTTGTCGTGCGAGGTATGGCTCATATTGATGCGGAACACATCGGCGCCGGCTTCGAACAGCCGCCGGATCATCGCGCTGTCGGAGGAGGCGGGGCCGAGCGTTGCCAGAATCTTGATTCGGCGCAGGCGCCTCATGGTTTGCTTCCGGGCGCTGCGGCTGGCGGTGTACCAGACGCGCCCGGAGGCGTTCCGCCCGGCGAAACGGGCAGGCCGGGGGCTCCACCCGGCGAATTGGAGATGCCTGGAAGTCCGCCGGGCTTGTTGGGATCGACCGTTCCCGGGATTCCCGGCACCCGCTGCGCCGGCTGTTGTTCACTGGATTCGGTCAGTTGCACAGTCCAGGCGCGCTGCTCGCCGGTATCGACCTCGAAGAAGCCGGTGCGGTCGAACCCGCGGGCCAGGCAATTATCGGTCCCCTTGATCGTGAATTCCTTGTCGCGCGAGCACATGAAGGCCTGCCCGGACCACTCGCCGCCGCGGTCGTAATCGAGCGCATAGATGTAATAGTAGCGCGCAACCAGCGTGCCCTTCAGCAGCGTCTCGCAACTGCGCGAAGACACATTCCACCAGCCCTCGGTGGTCCAGCCCTCGGCGTCCTTGTAGCCGAGCGCGATGCCGACCCGGCTCGAGGTATTGTTGCAGAGCCGAAAGTCCGCGGCGGCCGGGCTATTCCAGACGCACGCCAACAATAGCACCACCGCCGGCAGCAAACCGGCTGTTATGCGCGTTGAGAATGAATGGGCGCGATGTGGATTTACTGGGATCATTCAGCGAAGCTATATCAATTTTCTGAAGATTTCGCGCGCGCCGGCGGGGGCTGTCAACGGTTCAGGGGCTCTTTCAGGCGCTCGGGCCACCGAAATTCCGTCGTTGGACAGTCGGTTTGCGCCGCGATATGGCAAAATCTGTGACACCCCCTACCTAGGGTTCGATAACACTTCCGCGAAATGGCGTGACAACGGTCCGGGAATAGCGACATGGCGATTGACGACAAAACCAGAACAGAACTTGAAGCCGCGGTTTTCCGGCGACTCGTCCAACATCTGCGTTCGCGCACCGATGTCCAGAACATCGACCTGATGAATCTGGCCGGCTTCTGCCGCAACTGCCTCTCCAACTGGCTGAAAGAGGCTGCCGACGCCAAAGGCGTCGAGATGGGCAAGGACGAGAGCCGCGAAGCGGTCTATGGCATGCCCTACGAGACCTGGAAGGCGACCCATCAGGGCGCGGCCAGTCCCGAGCAACTCGCCGCGATGAAAAAGGCCCAAAGCGGGCACTAGAGCCTTTTCCGTTCCGATGGAATTGGAACGGGGCTCTAGATTCTTGGTTTGACGCGTTTTCTTCACGCGAACCGGTATCCACTTCGCTGGAAAACGCTCTAGCTTATTCGGCTGTATCGAATCCCCACCCCCGGACGACGCGTCTTGTGCAAGCGTCTTCTCTTGTGGGCGCGCTGTGGATGAGCGCGATGCCGCCTTGACGGAAGCGGCGCCACTGCCGAGGGTCATTTTGGGATGCACGCCCAGCGAAAGCCCCGCGCTTCGTCCCGCGCCTCCACCCATCAGTTCACCAGGAGTACCAGATGGCCACTGCTGCCGCCGTCAAGGAAGAGCCCGCGACACAGTTCGCAAAGGACCAGCTCAAGGCCATCATCGAGCGTATCGAGCGGCTGGAAGAGGAAAAGAAAACGATCTCGGACGATATCCGCGACGTCTATGCGGAAGCCAAAGGCAATGGCTACGACGTCAAGGCGTTGCGCACCATTGTGCGGATGCGCAAGCAGGACGCCAATGAGCGCGCCGAACAGGAAACCATCCTGGAGACCTACATGCAGGCGCTGGGAATGCTCTGAGTATCGACCCGCTCGAGCGCAACACTGTCTGCTCGAACTTGGCGCTGTGGGCGACTAGAACTCACACGGATACCGATTCGTCGATCATGTCCGAATCCGTTTGCTAGAGATTAGCGTCAGCCTTACCCCAGGGGGTGAGGCTGCGCGCGCCGCTCCATGTCTTTCTGCGGAACGCTTACCGGGATTTGACACAACGGCCTGCCGCATCGCGACCCGCTGTGTCGGCGAGGCGGGAGTGCGTCGAAACAACGCACTGATACGGCTGCGTCAGACGTTGCACTAAAGCCCTCAATAAAATGCCGGTTCGTGAGTGAAGCCGAACCAAGCGAGTACAAAGTGAGCGGATCACGTCTTGTCGATCCAACTCGCTGCGCGATTGCGTCACATCGTCGATCCGTTCAATAGAGATTCGCCCGAAAGAGCCGTCGCTCTCACTGCATGCTCATCGCCTCTTGCGATGAATGGATGCGCTTGCGCGGTCTCGGGTGGAGATCTTGCAAAAATGCAAACACGTGGGGAGAGAATAGTGGAGGCGATGAAGCTGCGTGGAACGACAAAGCAACACGCTCTCGCCAGCGCTTTAGGCGTCAATGAAAGCACGATTACTCGCTGGAAAGCCAACGGACCGATGTCCGTCAATAGTGCCGTTCTACTTTGCAAAGAACTCGACATTTCTCTGGATTGGTTCTTGAACGGAACCGGATCAATGAACTCTCACAAACTAAACGTGCAGATGCCAAGCATTACTCAAGATAAGCTTCTGGCTCATTTCCAAAGATTCGAGGCGACGTTAAGCGATCATTCCAAGTCGCTTCTGATCGCGTTCATGGATTCTCTTCTGCCTAAACAACGCGAAGAGTGACGGTTGCGCACCGCGCAAGCGAATTCGCGGTCTCTTGTCAGAGACGCAAGCTTAGATACATAAAATTGATATCAGTTTGAGGTTGTATTGCTCTCGACGGCAACCGTCGTCGGAGGAAACTCCCGATTCGTTCAGCAGGAAGAAAAAATGGCAACGCTCATAACAATCAATGTCACGAACAACAGCACGACGCTGCAGAACTTCTTCTTTTTCCAGCAGCCGGCAATTTATTCCGGCGGAGCGCAAGTCTACACCAACAGCCTCTACACTCAGGCTCTGTTGCCCTACGCAACGTCGGGAGCAGTGCTCAGCTTTTCGATGCTTCTGCAATATAATGCCGGCGTGGAGCAGCAGGTCTCGCCGCCGCAAATCGGCCAACCTTCGGGACAGCTTGCGGCGATCCAAGCGATCAACCTCACACCTGCACCCGGTGGCACGCCGACCAACAACACCACGACCATGACCGTATCGCCCTCGCTCGGGCTGTCGGTGCCGGTTTCGACGACGGGTCCGCAGCCGGGATCGTTCCGCATCATTACGCCGATCTTCAATCCGACTCTCGCTAACTACAATGCGGGATCCGCAGTTAAAACGCTTTCGGGAGCGATCACGCTCTCCAACTTCGTGACGGCTCCGCCGAATTCCAACCTCGACTGCCAGCCTGTTATCAAATTCTACGTGGGGACCGGTACCTACACCGCCGGTACCGTGATGAATTTCACGTCCTCGTCGATCACTGCCGCTCTTTGCGACGCTACACCGGGATATACGACCTTCAACGTGTCGTACAATTCGAACGGCACCTGGACGGTTCAACCCATGGCAGTCGTTCGGTCGGCCGACGGCCAACAGAGCCTGGTCGCGGCAGAAGCCATTGGATCGATCCTGCCACCCTTGGCTAATGCCGAGGTCTGGAACGAAGCAGGCACGGCTGTGATCTCAACCGGCAACGCAGCGAACGGTCATCTGCCGATGATCATCACGAACCTCAGCAACCCTGGCGCGATCAGTCTTTACAGGGAATATCAAGTTGGCCTGGTCGGCGGACCCCGCGTCGGGGCGATGTGCACCGCGCTTGCGGGGAACACCGGCACGTTCGTCTAGCGACTGTGTTGGAATGATGTAGAGACCTTCATCGCAAGACCGTCCGGGGTGTCTTTCAACGGAGATCCCCGGGCGTTTGCGTAGAGCGCGATGTGGTTGTCTCGGATGCTTCTTCAAAGCAGGCCGACGATTGCGAACCTTGGAGAGCGCGCTCGTTAGTACCGCTCGACATCGCACACCAGTACATATCCAATACCTCGCTGGGCAAGGATCATCTTGGGCGAGGCGGGATCTGGCTCCAATTTGCGCCGCAAACGGGTCACCTGCACGTCAACGCTACGATCGAAAATATCCTCGTGCACGCGCGTCGCTTGCAATAGATATTCACGAGTGAGAGATCGTTGGGGGGCGTCGAGAAAAGCCACCAGCAAAGCATATTGGCCCTTAGTGAGCGGCACCCGCACCCCGGAGGGATCAAATAGCTGCCGCCCGCGTCGCTCAAGTCGCCAGCCTTCAAACTTATATCCGCCACGTTCGGATTGGCGACTTCGTCCGAGCCACTCCATTTCCTGCCTTCGAAAGATCGCTCTGACCAGAGCCAACATTTTTCGCAATGCAACGGGCTTGACCATGTAGGCGTCTGCGCCCAGCTCCAGGGCGATAACGACATCCGGTTCCTCCGGACGGCGACCCATCATGAGAATGATAGGTACGTCCGAATGAGTCCTGATTTCTCTCAGTATGTCTAACCCGTCGTCTGGTCCCACTCGCAAGTCGAGAAGGACTAGGCGAGGCTCAGTGATTGCAAGATGACGCCGGGCGCTCGCGCGGTCAGACACGGCTACAACCGAAAAGCCGTGATCCTCAAGAAAACGTCCAATGACTTCGCGCGCTTCAGGATCGTCGTCTACGATTAGAACGTGATCTGCTCGCGTCGTTTCGCGAGATTCGCTGGCTGGCGCTCGCTCTGCGTCAGGCTTGGCGATCAGGTATCCTGTCATCTTTCTAGAAATGCCTTTTTGATTGAACGTAAGGGTGCGTTGCCGATCGAAGTTGTCGGTCCCACCAACTGGTCGCATCAGGGTCTTTTGGAACAGCGCGGCCAGGCTCTAGTGAACCGGATGCGCGTGACTGACTATTTGTGGCGAATGAAGGCGGGTGGTCGGCCCGGACGTGGGTGATTTTCGTCTGTGATGTGGCAAAGCATGGAACCGCATGGCAAATAGCCTCCGCGAACAAGGGTCATGAACTAGGTTTTGGGTCACCGCCGGCTCAACTAATTAGGGCAAGGCGAAATTGGATGCCGCCTGGGCCTGTGCTTGCGGTGAAGAAGCAGATCCCGGACGCGCATCGGCGAATGTCGGGATTGACGTACAGGTAGGCGTTCGCGAAAATCGGAATAGATGTCGCCGGCTGACATCATAATTCACGGCTGGATAACAATTCCTGTCCTGCGGAGCGCGAAGATGGATCGTATCCAAGCTATGCGCGTGTTCATGCGGATTGTGGAATGCGGGAGTTTTGCTCAGGCCGCGCGTGATCTGCAGATACCACGCCCGACCGTGACCCATACTATTCAAGAACTCGAAGCGGTCCTTGGAACTCGGCTCCTTGAACGCACCACGCGTCATGTCAGCCCAACGCTTGACGGTAATGCCTGCTACCAGCGATGTGCCCGGCTGATCGCGGACCTCGAGGATATCGAGAGCGCATTCCGCGGCGCCGTACCGCATGGTCCGCTGCGCATTGATCTTCAAGGCACGCTTGCACGTCATTTCGTATTGCCGGCCCTGCCGGACTTCGTCGAGCGCTATCCGGACATCAATCTGCGCCTCGGGGAGGGGGAGCGGATGGTGGATTTTATACCGGAGGGAATCGATTGCGCGCTGAGAGCGGGTGAGTTGAAAGATTCCTCGCTAATCAGTCGGCGCGTTGCGGCGCTCGAACAAGTGACCTGCGCCAGTCCGGCATACCTTGCACGGCATGGCGTACCCCGCTCGCTGAACGACCTGGCTGCACACCGCATGGTGCGCTACGTCTCTTCGTCGACAGGGCAGCCTTCTCCGCTAAAGTTCCTCGTGGCCGGAGAGGCCCAGCTCGTATCGCTGGATGGACTTCTGACGGTCACCGGCGCGGAGATCTATACGGCTGCAGCCATAGCGGGTTTCGGATTGATTCAGGTGCCGCGCTATCGGATCGAGGATCAACTGCAGAAAGACCTGCTGCGTGTGGTGTTGCCGGAATTGAGGCCTCCGCCGATGTCGGTCTCCGTGGTCTATCCGCAGAGCCGTCATCTTTCGCCACGCGTTCGGGTCTTTGTCGATTGGATCCGGGAAGTGTTCGCTGCCGCCACAGGAACGGGATCAGTCGAACGGCCAGCGGCCGTTTAGTCTAAAAAGCGTTTACGGCGCCACACCAAAATTGGGATGTCGGGCTTCGCGTTATGGCCAGGGCCGTTTCCGGCTCGGACCAACAGGATTTTCGTCGACTGACAGAAGCGCAGTAGCGCACTCGGTGGGGTGATCCCCACGGATTTTCCAGAACGCGATTAACTTCGAAGGCTTCAGCGCAGCGAGGCGGTCTGCACGACAAACGATGTCGTGGCCAAGCGTGCCATGGCCGATCCGGTGAAGCGCTCGCTGAGAACGCCCATCTGCGGATCATCTGAGAAGATCATCGTCACTGTGGCCTGCGGCTTGACGAAGTAAGTGCGCATCAGGGTCATGTCGGTATCGCCCAGCACCGTCGAAGCCATCGACGTACTGACGCTCGGCGCCAGGATCATGGCGCGCATCCAGACGTCGCTGCCTTTGGCCGCGGCGATCCGGGCGGAGGTGGTGACCATGCCGCGCTGCCCCTGTGATCCCTTGGTGGCGATGGTGTTGATCTCGGTGGCCGCGGTTCCGGCGTTGCGCGGGATCGGCCGCGCGCTATGGGGGATCGGCGCGCCGGCTGTAACGATATTGGAGCGATCCACCGGCGCATTGGGAGCCGGCGCATAGGCCAGCGCCTGGAACGAAGCGGAAATGCTGGCCGTGGATTGCGGATCTCCCGAGGTGACCGCCTGGCGCGCCTGGATCGCCGCTATCTGCGCGGGGGTCGCCTGCTTCGCGATGGCCGGGGTGTCGCCCCAGAAGCCGCGGGCATTGATGATGTCGGCCGGCGTTTGCGGCTTGGCTGCGCTGCTGTCAGTCGGCGGGGCGGGCGTCGGCGTGGCGATCTGAGCCATTTGCATGTCGGCCGAGGCCAACTGGAAGGCCGAGGGGGCACGCGGCTTCGCGCGCGGTACCGGCACCGGATCGGTGGATTTGGCGGGCGTGGCGTCGGCCAGCTGAACGGGGGCGGGCGACGGCGCGCCGACGCCCTCATCCTCGTCGTCTTTCGATCGGGTCTTGAACAAAGCGGCCCACAGGCTTGGGCTGCGCTTGGTCATCGCGCGCTCGTCGCCTTCGCGTTTTTCGATGTCGGCGCGGGCCAGCTGATAGCCGCTAAGCGGTGTGCCGTCGGACGGAACATGCACGGTGCGGCCGTTCGGGAATACCCGGGCCAGCTGATCGTGGCTCATGCGCGGCCAGTGACGGATGCTGCCGGTGTCGAGATGAACGAACGGCGATCCCGATTCCGGATAGAATCCGACGCCGCCGCGCTGCAGCCGAAGCCCGGCAAAACGGATCTGCTCAAGCGGCACGTCCGGGATGAAAAAATCCATCGCATGCCCCAGCATGTGCTGGCTGAAGCGGGCGACCCCGGAGGAGCGGCGGTGGAGCATCGCGTTGGTGGCGGGGGAGCGGTAGGCGGAGATGATCTGGATCGGCTTCTTGCCGTCGACGTCGCGGTAGACTTCCCAGAGGATGTCGAACAGATGGCGATCCATCGTGGTCTGGTCCTGGGTACGCCAGTCACGCAGGTAATGATTGAGCTGCTTCAGCGCCTCTTCGTCGTAACGCCCGTCGCGTTTGAAGGTGACGGTGATATCTTCATTGGAATGGGTGTGGTGGAACGACAGGGTGCGGGTTTCGTTCAGCGCAGCCGCATCATGCACCGTGCCGGCGCCGGCCAGCAGCAGCAACGACGTCAGGCCAAAACGACACCCGGCCCGATATCCGGCCCGAGTCAACGACAATGAGTTGATTTGGCGTGCAAAGACAGCCAGCACGTATGAGCCCACCCAGAGGACGACCGATCGAAGAATTCCCGCGCTGTCCCAAGCAGCGAAAGAAGGTGAATGCAGTCCTAAAGCGGGAGGGTTAACCGAGATTTACCTCCCGCCCCCAAGTCAGGCGGCCAACTAACCTGTCGAGTGTGGCAAAAAGTAGCCCGGTGGTTAAAACGAGGTGGAGGAGGGTTAATGCAAACGGCCCCGCCAGGTCTGGCGAGGCCGTTGATTGATCCTCGAAACTCAGCCGCCTGCCGATCGGGGGCTGATTCAACGGGTGAAAATCCCCCGTGGCGGCCGGCGGCCCGGCGGCACCGGAGCGGGGGTCGGGCCTCCGAACAGCCGCTCGAAGAACGACGGTCCCGAATACGCCGTGTTATCGCTGGCCATGTTGACGCTGGGAATATTGCCGGCCGGCCGGGAATAGCTCGGCTGCGAATGCGCCACCACGGCTTCCAGATCCTTGTTGCGGGTGTTGCGCAGCAGCGCCAGCATGGCGGCATCGCGGCCATAGACGTCCTTGCGGAACTGCAGCTTGCCCGCATCGTCCACGAACGCGGTCTGATAGGTGAGGTGGACCGGAATCGGGGTCGGGAATTTGAGATCAATCTCGCTGCGGCCGTACATGCTGCGGATTCTCTCCGGCGTGTAATGCGCATTCGGTTCGGTGATGTTGAGCAGGACCGCGGCGTATTGATCTGGATACTGCACCCGCATGCAGCCATGGCTGTAGGCGCGCTCTTCCTTGGCGAACAGATATTTGTCGGGGGTATCGTGCTGATAGACCAGGAATTTGTTCGGGAAATTGAAGCGGACGCGGCCGAGCGCATTGGCTTCGCCGGGCGGCTGCGAAATGTGGATGCTGCCGTCACGGCCGCGTTCGAGCCGCAGGCCCATGCGGTCCAGCACGGTCGGATCCTGCTGCAGCGCCGGTAAGTACTCATTGTAGATGATCGACGGAGGCACGTTCCAGGTCGGATTGACGGTGATGAACTTCATTGTTTCGGTCAGGAGCGGCGTCGCATGAATGCCGGGCTTTCCCAACACCACGCGGGTGGTCCAGACCTGAGCGCCGTGCTGCATCACCTTCAGCGTAAAGTCGGGAATGTTGAGATTGACATAGGCGTCGCCGATCGAGGGCGCGCCGAGGTCGCGCGGCAACCAGCGCCAACGCTCCATGTTGACGATCACGGTGTCGATCTGCTTGTCTCGCTTCGGGCTGTTGATGGCCCTGACGGTCCGGTCGTCGAGGACTCCGGTCGGCTTGAGTCCAACTCCCGCCTGGAATCTCCGCACCGCCTCGGCCACCTTGCCGTCGTAACGGGTGTCGTCGGCGTTCTCAGAGATGCCGAGCTTGGCGCGCAATTGCGGGACGCGCGGGTCTTCCATGGTTTCCGCAGGCTGCTTCTTGCTGGGCGCCGGCGTGAATTTGAGCGCCGGGCCATCGGCGATCTGGATCGCCGCGCCCGGGCCCTGGCCGCGCAGTTCGGCGAGCTTCGCTTTGAGTTCGCGATAGGGCTTTTGCGGCGGGTTGTAGCTGTCGAGCGCGGTTGATGCGTCCTGGGCCGAGCTGACATTGGCCAGCACTTCCGCCGGATCGATCGGGTGCTCGGGATACTGGATATCCCCGCTGAGCTGCGACCAGTGCATCCGGCCGCTCTGGGCCTGGCGCGCATAATCCAACATGCTCTCGGTCAATTTCAGGTCGGCTTCCGCGAGCGCATCCGGGCTGGTCGCCGCGGCGAAATCCGGCGCCGGATAATCGGCGGCGTCGAGGCCGTCGGAGGCGGCGTCCTTCAAGCGCGCGATGACGCCCTTGGCGCTATCCGTCAGGCTACCGCCCTGGGTCCACAGCGGCGCGAAGTCGCGCGCAGTGTAGAACTTCTCCACGGCGGCCCGCTCTCCCTTGCGGTCGAAATAACGTAACGATTTTGCGCCGAGCATGTCACGGAGCTTGTCGGCGACCGGTTGATCTGCGGCCGGAACGTTGCTTGCGGTCTTGGTCGCTTCCTTCTCGGGCGCCGTGGCCAATTCCTTGTCGGGTGTAGCCGATGTCGCGGCGGCCGCTGCCGGAGGCGAGGTGGGCGCCGTCGCGGCATCGGTCTTCGCCGCGTCGGTTACGGCGGCGTCGGGCTTGGCAGTATCGGCGTTGGCCGTGTTGTCCTTGCTGTTCTCGGTCTTGCCGGTGTCCGCGGCTGGCGCGGTTGCGAGGTCGGACGGTTTGGTCTCGGCAGGCTTCTCTGCCGCCTTGGCCGCCTCGGAGATGGTGGCGTCGGGCTTGAAGTCGTTGACGGTCGGCGGCGGCACGTTTGCGGGCTCGGGGCGCGGAACGGCGGCATCGATCGCCAGTTCGGCAGCGCTGTTGCGGGCTGGATCGGCCTGAGCCAATACCGAAGTCGCGGATACCGTGAGGAAGGTCGCCGCAACAGCCATCAGCACGCGGTCGAACCCGGCACGGGTCTTCGAACAGTCACGCATCATCAGACCCCTTGGGTGGCACTGCCCCGGCATGGAAGCAGTCCGTTAAATTCGCATCAGCCTTAGTTGAAGTGCCGGCCCGATCGATTCAGCACATTCCGCCGATTGTATGGTCTGCGGCTGAATTCGCTCTAAATCTTTCCTGAACCGGTACGCCTGCACGCAACGATACACACGCAGACGATACACGGGCCCTGTTTTTGCGACCAGCGCCACGCGGGGCCATCACGACAAACTGACTTCGTAGAACCCACTTACAATTGAAAGCGTGAACTTGCCACGCGATGCAGCCTTTGTCTGTTACCGGCAAGCCACGATCCAAATCTTCTGGACGGGCCGGGCCTTCGATGCCTTCGCTATCGCCACGGCGAGGCGATCGGATGTCGACCCCGTCAGTTCGTGTTGTCGGTGTCGCCGTCGGCCGTATCGTTGGCGGCGGCTTCGTCAAGCTTGCGATAAAGTGTGGAGCGCCCGATTTTCAATCGGCGCGCGACTTCCGACATCTGCCCGCGATAATGCGAAATCGCGAAGCGGATGATTTCGCTCTCCATGTCTTCGAGCGGTCGAACTTCACCGGTGCTGGTCAGCATCGCCAGCGTACCGGCGGGCGGGAGTGGTGCGATAGGTATTTCATTACCAGAAATCATGTCTGGGGCGGTCGAATGTGAACCGGGTGCGATAAGCAGTGGTTCGCTCGGCACCTCGTGCACCTCGGCCGCAGCCGATTGCGCCGCAACGTGCGGGAAATCGGCAATGCCGAGCTGGTCGGTTTCGCTCATCACCACCGCACGATAGACCGTGTTCTCGAGCTGACGGATGTTGCCCGGCCATTCGAGTTGCGACAACAGCGCCATCGCTTCGCCGCTGATGCCGGTGATGGAGCGATTTTCTTCGGCGCAGAAGCGCGCCAGAAAGTGCCGGAGCAGATGCGGAATGTCTTCGCGCCGCATCCGCAGCGGCGGAACCGTCAGCGGCAGTACATGCAGGCGATAGAACAAGTCTTCGCGAAAGTGTCCGCCTTTGACGCGGTCCAGGAGCTTGCGGTTGGTCGCGGAGACGATGCGGACATCGACCTTCACCGGTTTGCGGCCGCCGACCGCCTCGACGGCGCCTTCCTGCAGTGCGCGAAGCAGCTTCACCTGGGCGGTTAGCGGCAGTTCGCTGACTTCGTCGAGAAATAGCGTGCCGCCGGAGGCTTCGACGAACTTGCCCATGTGGCGCTCGGTGGCGCCGGTGAAGGCGCCCTTCTCGTGGCCGAACAGGATCGATTCCACCAGATTGTCGGGGATCGCGCCGCAATTGACGGCCACGAACGGCTTCGACTTGCGCTCGCCGCTGCCATGGATGGCGCGGGCGAACAACTCCTTGCCGACGCCGGATTCGCCCTCGATCAACACCGGAATGGTGGAGGCCGCGGCCTTTTGCGCCGTGCGGAGCACCCCGGCCATGGTTTCGCTGCGGGTGATGATATCGGCGAAGGTCAACTTGCCTTCGCGGCTGTGCTTGATGCGCTGCAGCTCTCCCTTCAGCGCGCTGGTATTGAGCGCGTTGCGCAGCGACACCTGCAGCCGCTCGAGGCCTACCGGCTTGACCACGAAGTCCTGGGCGCCCGCGCGCATCGCCGACACCACGTTGTCGATGCCGCCATGGGCTGTCTGCACAATGACGGGGACAGTGAGGCCCGTTTCACGGATTTTTGCCAGTACCCCCATGCCGTCGAGGCCCGGCATCACGAGATCAAGCACGACGGCGTCGATGTCGGGCGCGTCCGGGGCGGTAAGCATGGCGAGGGCCGCGTCACCGCTGTCGACGACGCGCGCCTCGTAGCCGCATTTCTGCACCATATTTTCGACCAGGCGGCGCTGGACGGCGTCGTCGTCGGCGATCAGAATGCAGGCAGCCATGGCTTTCCTCGGGCGTTAGAACTATCTGTCTCGAATCGGGGCACTCTCGCTCAAGCCACTTAACGCCCTCTTAACGGTTGAGCTCGCCATCGCTCGGCCGGTCCATGTCGAAATGTACATACAGGCTCGAACCAGATGACCTCGCGCTCCTCATCCGCTATCCGCAAGCCTCCCTCCCGACGCAATTCCAACATCCAGAAATCCTCAACCCAGAAAGCAGCCAAAACATCCGTGGCCAAGAAGCTTTCCAAGGACGTTTCCAAGAAGCCTTCCAAAAACGCGGTCAAGAACAAAGCCGGCAAGCTGCCGGAATGGAACCTGGCCGATCTCTATGCCGACATTGGCGCACCAGAAATCGCCCGCGATCTTGCCAGGATGGACGCGGAATGCGTTGCGTTTGAGACCGACTACAAGGGCAAGCTTGCCGCAGAGATTGCGGCCGAAGGCGGCGGCAAATGGCTGGCCGAGGCTGTCAGGCGCTATGAGGGGATCGACGATCTCGCCGGCCGTCTCGGATCCTATGCCGGCCTGGTGCATGCCGGCGACAGCGTCGATCCCGCGATCACCAAATTCTATGGCGACGTATCCGAGCGGCTGACGGCGGCCTCCGTGCATTTGCTGTTCTTTGCGCTCGAACTCAACCGCATCGACGATGCCGCGATCGACCACGCCATGCAGACGCCCGAGCTCGGGCATTATCGGCCGTGGATCGAGGATCTGCGCAAGGACAAGCCGTATCAACTGGAAGACCGCGTCGAGCAGCTGTTCCACGAGAAATCCCAGAGCGGTTACGCCGCCTGGAACCGGCTGTTCGATCAAACGATCTCCGGGTTGCGCTTCAAGGTGGCGGGCCGTGAACTCGCGATTGAGCCCACCCTTAACTTGCTGCAGGACCGCGCGCCGCAAAAGCGCAAGGCGGCGGCGCAGGCGCTGGCGACCACCTTCAAGGCCAATGAGCGCACCTTTGCGCTCATCACCAATACGCTCGCGAAGGACAAGGAGATTTCCGATCGCTGGCGCGGCTTCCAGGATGTCGCGGATTCCCGGCACCTGAACAATCGGGTCGAGCGCGAGGTCGTCGATGCGCTGGTGAACTCGGTTCGCGCGGCCTATCCGCAGCTGTCGCACCGCTATTACCGGCTGAAGGCAGGCTGGTTCAAAAAGAAGAAGTTGGCGCACTGGGATCGCAATGCGCCGCTGCCGTTTGCCGCCACCGACAGTATCGCCTGGCCGGAGGCCAAAAATATGGTGCTGACGGCCTATCGCGGTTTCTCGCCCGAGATGGCCGCCATCGCCGAGCGCTTTTTCAACGATCGCTGGATCGATGCGCCGGTGCGGACTGGAAAGGCGCCGGGCGCGTTCTCGCATCCGACCACGCCGTCGGCGCATCCCTATGTGCTGATGAATTATCAGGGCAAACCGCGCGACGTGATGACGCTCGCCCATGAACTTGGCCACGGCGTGCATCAGGTGCTGGCCGCCAAAAATGGAGCGCTGATGGCGCCGACGCCGTTGACGCTGGCGGAGACCGCCAGCGTGTTCGGCGAGATGCTGACCTTCAAGCGGCTGCTGGCGCAGACCAAGAGCGCCAAGACACGCCAGGCGCTGCTCGCCGGCAAGGCCGAGGACATGATCAACACCGTGGTGCGGCAGATCGCGTTTTATTCGTTCGAGCGCGCGATCCATACCGAGCGGTGCAAGGGCGAATTGACCGCCCAGCGCATCGGCGAAATCTGGCTGAGCGTGCAGGGCGAGAGCCTCGGGCCCGCGATCGATATCCGGCCGGGCTACGAGAATTTCTGGATGTACATCCCGCACTTCATCCATTCGCCGTTCTACGTCTACGCCTATGCGTTCGGCGATTGTCTGGTGAATTCGCTGTATGCGGTCTACGAAAACGCGCAAAGCGGCTTTGCCGAGCGCTATTTGGCGATGCTCTCGGCCGGCGGCACCAAGCATTATTCTGAGCTGCTTAAACCGTTCGGCCTCGACGCCAGGGACCCGAAATTCTGGGACGGCGGATTGTCGGTGATCTCCGGCATGATCGATGAACTGGAGGCGATGTCCTGAGCGGCGTCGGGGCGTAAAACATCTGTTGAACGCAGCACAAAACTCCGTTATACATTTGTATAACGGAGTTTTGCCCCATGAATGAAGCTGCTCGTAAGTCTAAAATTGAAGATACCGCCCTCCAAATCAGGAAAATCGGGAATTCGGTCGGCGTAATCCTGCCGAAGGAGCTTCTGGCGCGACTTAATCTAAAGGAGGGCGACAAATTTTATCCGGTTGAGCAACCGGATGGCAGCATACGACTGTCGCCCTTCAACCCGAAACATGCGCGGACGATGGAAATCGCCCGACAAATTATGCACGAATATCGCGATACGTTCGCTGCGCTAGCAAAATGAGCGAGCCAATTTGGCTCGATGTCGATGAGATCATCGACATGCATGCGGAACAGCTTGCGATGTTCGGTGGACCGGAAGGCCTTCGAGACCGTGGCCTTCTCGAGTCGGCTGTTTTGCGACCGGTCAATCAATGGCACTATGGACAGACTGATGTTGCTGCGTTGGCCGCAGCCTATGCGTTCGGCCTTGCCCGCAACCACGCTTTTGTGGATGGTAATAAGCGCATTGCGTTTCACGCCATGATGGTCTTTCTGCGCGGCAACGACATCGCCTTTGCGCCCGACCCCGCGCACGCTACGGCCATGATACTTGCTCTCGCGGCAGGTGAGGTGAACGAAGAAGGCCTGACTCGATGGATCAGGGACAATTGGCCCCCGGAATTTTCCAAATAAGGGTCCCGATCGACCGCTCATCGTTGCCCTGCGAGCGGGTTTGCGGTAATTCCACGTTAGAGCGTACCGACTGAGGATGGCGATGGCAGAGCATAGCGAAGTGGCCTACACAACGGCTGACGGCAATGATTATTTAGCCCATGAGCAGACCTATGAAGGCTTCATCAAGCTGGTGAAATACGGCACCGCCGCCGTTATCTTCATTCTCGCCATGATGGCGATTTTCCTGACCTGATCCCCGCATCGCGCCGCCGAGGCGGCGCGAAACGGAAACTTTCCCGCTAATTCCGGTTCCGAACCGGTATCCATCCCCGTGGAAATAGCGCTAGCTTGCTCGTGCGCGTGCCCCGCGCCGCCGGAGGCTCCATGAAGATTGCCGTCGCCAAGGAAATCGATCCGTCCGAACCGCGGGTCGCCGCTTCGCCTGACACTGTGAAGAAATATAGGGCGTTGGGCGTCGACGTCGCGGTCGAGCCCGGGGCCGGCGTCAAGTCGGGGCTTCCGGATTCGGAATTCACCGCGGCGGGTGCGACCGTCAGCGCGGACGCGCTGAAAGACGCCGATGTCATCATCAAGGTGAAGCGGCCCGAGGCTTCGGAACTGGCCAATTACAAGCGCGGCGCGCTGGTCATCGCGATCATGGATCCCTACGGCAACGACGCGGCGCTGAAGACCATGGCGGACGCCGGAGTTTCTGCCTTCGCGATGGAATTGATGCCGCGGATCACCCGCGCCCAGGTCATGGACGTGCTGTCGAGTCAGGCCAACCTGGCCGGCTATCGCGCGGTGATCGAGGCGGCGGAGGCCTTCGGCCGTGCCTTTCCCATGATGATGACGGCGGCGGGCACCATCCCCGCGGCAAAGGTGTTCGTGATGGGCGTCGGCGTTGCCGGCCTGCAGGCAATCGCGACCGCGCGGCGGCTCGGCGCCGTCGTCACCGCCACCGACGTGCGCCCCGCCACCAAGGAGCAGGTCGAGAGCCTGGGCGCGAAATACCTCGCGGTCGAGGACGACGAGTTCAAGAACGCGCAGACGGCGGGCGGCTACGCCAAGGAAATGTCGAAAGAATATCAGGCCAAGCAGGCCGCGCTCACCGCCGAACATATCAAGAAGCAGGATATCATCATCACCACTGCGCTGATTCCGGGGCGGCCGGCGCCGCGCCTGGTCACGATGGAAATGGTGAAGTCGATGAAGCCGGGCTCGGTGCTGGTCGATCTTGCGGTCGAGCGCGGCGGCAATATCGAGGGCGCCAAAGCTGGCGAGGTCGCCGATGTCGGCGGCATCAAGATCGTCGGCTTCACCAACGTGGCCGGCCGTGTCGCGGCGTCGGCCTCAAGCCTATACGCGCGCAACCTGTTTTCCTTCATTGAGACGCTGGTTGACAAATCGACCAAGGCGCTCGACGTGAAGTGGGACGACGAACTGGTCAAGGCTACGGCACTGACCAAGGACGGCGCCGTGATTCATCCGAACTTCCAGCCCAAGAGCGCGTGAAAAAGATGACGCGCGCGCAAGGCATTTCGTCTTTCCGGCGTACCCGGAATCTCTTTCCAAACTTCGAGCTTCCGGGTCCGGCGCGCAGCGCCAGCCCGGACATGACGTCCTAACAGGAGAGCCGCCATGGATCATATCGCGCAGGCTGTCGATCCCTTTGTGTTCCGGCTGTCGATTTTCGTGCTCGCCGTATTCGTCGGCTATTTCGTGGTGTGGTCGGTGACGCCAGCGCTGCATACGCCGCTGATGTCAGTGACCAACGCGATTTCCTCGGTGATCGTGGTCGGCGCGTTGCTCGCGGTCGGCGTCGGGATGATCTCAAGCGGCAGCGGCTGGGCCCGCGGCTTCGGCTTCGTCGCGCTGATCTTCGCCTGCGTGAATATTTTCGGCGGCTTCCTGGTCACCCAGCGAATGCTGGCGATGTACAAGAAGAAAACCAAGTGAGCGGTGTGCATCTCGTGGTGACGAAGTCGATGGGGGCCTCAAGATGAACGCCAATCTATCCGCAGTACTGTATCTCGTTGCCGGCGTCCTGTTCATCCTGTCGCTGCGCGGGCTGTCCAGTCCGGCATCCTCGCGCCAGGGCAACTTCTTCGGCATGATCGGCATGGCGATCGCGGTGGCCACCACGCTGGCGTCGCATCCACCCGCCGACGGTGTTGCCTGGGTGCTGGTGATCCTTGGCATCGCGATCGGCGGCGGCATCGGCGCGGTGATCGCCCGTCGGGTGCCGATGACCTCGATGCCGGAACTGGTCGCGGCGTTTCACTCGCTGGTCGGCATGGCCGCGGTGCTGGTCGCCGCCGGCGCCTTCTATGCGCCCGAGGCGTTCGACATCGGCACGCCCGGCAACATCCACGCGCAGAGCCTGGTTGAAATGTCGCTCGGCGTCGCGATCGGCGCGCTGACCTTCACCGGCTCGGTGATCGCGTTCGCAAAACTGTCCGGGCGGATGAGCGGCGCGCCGATCATCCTGCCGGCGCGCCATATCATCAACATCCTGCTCGGCGTCGCACTGGTGGTGTTCATCGTCGGCCTCGTGATGTCGGGCAGCGCGCTCGACTTCTGGCTGATCGTCATTCTGGCGCTGGTGCTCGGCGCACTCCTGATCATCCCGATCGGCGGCGCCGACATGCCGGTCGTGATCTCGATGCTGAATTCCTATTCCGGCTGGGCCGCCGCCGGCATCGGTTTCACACTGGGCAATTCGGCGCTGATCATCACCGGCGCGCTGGTCGGATCCAGCGGCGCGATCCTGTCCTACATCATGTGCCACGCGATGAACCGCTCCTTCATCTCGGTCATCCTCGGCGGTTTCGGCGGCGAGACCGTGGCCGCGGCCGGCGGTGCGGCCGAAGCGCGCCCGGTAAAGCTCGGCTCCGCTGACGACGCCGCGTTCATCATGAAGAACGCGCAGAAGGTCATCATCGTGCCGGGCTACGGCATGGCGGTGGCGCAGGCGCAGCACGCGCTGCGCGAAATGGCCGATACGCTCAAGAAAGAAGGCGTCGAGGTGAAATACGCCATTCACCCGGTGGCGGGCCGCATGCCCGGCCACATGAACGTGCTGTTGGCCGAAGCCAACGTGCCCTATGACGAGGTGTTCGAACTCGAAGACATCAACTCCGAATTCGCCCAGGCCGACGTTGCCTTTGTGATCGGCGCCAACGACGTCACCAATCCGGCGGCGGAAGAAGACAAGACCTCGCCGATCTACGGCATGCCGGTGCTCCAGGTCTGGAAGGCCGGCACCGTGATGTTCATCAAGCGCTCGCTGGCGTCGGGTTATGCCGGTATCGACAATCCGCTGTTCTATCGCGACAACACCATGATGTTATTGGGCGATGCCAAGAAGATGACCGAGAATATCGTCAAGGCCATGTGAGGCTGCCGACGAGGGGCCATGACTGCCGCCGGAACAACGTTGACCATGCTCAAATGGCTCGTCGTTTTCGTTTCGGTTGGTTATGTCGGCAGCGTTGCCATCCTCTTTTTTGCGCAGCGTGCGCTGGTTTTCCCGATCCCGGAGGCCGTGCGAACCTCACCTGAGGCGGCTCACTTTCCGGAAGCCGAAGAACATATGCTGACGACGACGGATGGTGAAAAGGTCATCGTCTGGCACGTGCCAGCTAAAGCAGGACACCCTGTCGTCCTCTATTTTCCCGGTAACGGCGATACCCTCGCCCGCGCCGCCGGGCGCTTTCGCGAAATCACTGCTGACGGCACCGGGCTCGTCGCCCTGTCGTATCGGGGCTACGGGGGCTCGAGCGGAAAGCCCAGCGAGCAGGGACTGCTTAACGACGCCGCAGCGGCCTACGCCTTCACGGCCGAGCGCTACAAGGCCGATCAGATCGTCATCTGGGGATTCTCGCTCGGGACCGGCGTTGCGGTGGCACTGGCGGCCGATCATCCGGTCAGCAAGCTGATCCTTGAAGCACCCTATACGTCGATTGCGGACGTCGCCGTTGCGCGCCCGCAGTATCGGCTTATCCCGGTACACTGGTTGCTGTGGGATCAATTTCGTTCCGACGAACGGATTGCGGCCGTCACCGCGCCGCTTCTGATCATGCATGGCGGCCGCGATGCCACCGTTCCGATCCGTTTTGGCGAACGCCTGTTTGCGCTCGCGCATGAGCCGAAGCAACTTGTGCGGTTCCCCGAAGCCGGCCACAACAATCTGGACCATTACGGCGCGATCGAAACGGCTCGCCATTTCATGGACGATTCGAATCGCTGAGGGCTGCTAATGTCGGGTGTTTAGTCAACGCCCCAAGCCTTGAGGATGCGACGAGATGAGCGCGCACAGCCGGATGCCCAGATCGGCTTGGATTTTCCCCGCCTTGGCAGTGCTGCTTTTTGCCGCCGTCACCGCGGCCGGCTACGACTTCGTGCCATCGGCCGGCGGCCTGGTGTTTGCGGCCGCGCTGCTGGCAATCCTGTTCGGCACGGTGTTTGCGGCGGTCCATCATGCCGAGGTGATCGCCGAGCGGATCGGCGAGCCCTATGGCACACTGCTGCTCACGCTGTCGGTCACCATCATCGAGGTTGCGCTGATCGCAAGCATTATGCTCGGGGCCAAGGCGGTGCCGACGCTGGCCCGCGATACGGTCTTTGCCGTGGTCATGATCGTGTGCAACGGCCTTGTCGGCGTTTGCATTCTCGTCGGCGGCCTGCGCTATCGCGAGCAGGACTTTCAAGTTTCGGGGGCCAATCTGTACCTGTCGGTGCTGGTCGTGCTTGCGACCATCACGCTGGTGCTCCCGAATTACACGCTGACGACGCCGGGCCCGTTTTATTCCGAAGCCCAGCTGGGTTTCGTCAGTGTCGCGACGATCATCCTCTATTGCGTGTTTCTCTATACCCAGGCCATCCGGCACCGTGACTATTTTGTCCGTGAGGAGGACGGGGCCTCGAGTCACGCCGGAGCGGATTCCGGCGTCGCGTTGTTGCCGAGCGTCGGATTGCTGCTGATTTCGCTGTTGGCGGTGGTGCTGCTGGCGAAGAAGTTCTCGCTGGTGGTCGACGCCGGCGCCGCGGTGATCGGCGCGCCGCCGGCGTTCGCCGGCATTCTGGTGGCGTTCCTCATCCTGTTGCCGGAAAGCGTCGCCGCCTTGTCGGCCGCCCGCAAGAACGACCTGCAGAAGAGCATCAACTTGGCTTTGGGGTCGTCGCTCGCAACCATCGGGCTGACAGTTCCAGCCGTGGCGGTGGCGGCCTACGCGCTGGACAAGACACTCATTCTCGGTCTCGAGGACCGCGAGATCGTGATCTTGGTATTAACGTTCATCCTGAGCATGCTGACCTTCGGAACCGGCCGCACCAATATCCTGTTTGGGCTGATTCATCTGGTGGTGTTTGCGATATTCATATTCCTGGTGTTCGTGCCATAGATCGGCTCGCGGCTGATCGCGCTCCAAGACCCATAAAAAGGATAACGACCATGCTCAGTGCCAAGTCCGATGTTCAGGTCGATACGCCGGAGGTCCGCGTCACCGAATGGCGGCTGGCACCGGGTAGCGCGACCGGCCATCACACCCACGGGATGGATTATGTCATCGTCCCCGTGACAGCGGGCGAAATGACCATCGTGGCCCCCAACGGGGAACGGTCCAAGGCGCAGCTCGGCGTCGGCAAATCTTACTTCCGCAAGGCCGGCGTCCAGCACGATGTGCTCAACGAGACCGCGAGCGAAATCGTGTTCCTGGAAATTGAACTAAAACGGTAGTTGGATGCGGACTTTCGTTTACCGAATTGCCACCGATCTGTCGTACTTGATCCCTCAATGTGCCTCAAAGTTCCCGCAATAAATCCACGCGGGGAGTGGTCGGAATGCTGAAATACCTATCCAAACTAGCGATGGATATATTGCCTTCGGTGGCGGCGACGATCATCGGGGCTTACATTGTCAATCATTACATCGTGGCCAAGCCTGCCGTTAATGCTCCGGCGGCTACCGCGGCATCGACGGCTGAGCCGAACAGGCCTGACGCCAACCGCGATGTGAAGGCCGCGGAAACCACCCCCGAAGTCGCCAATATTCCGCCGGCCGGCGTCAGAGCCAAGGGAATCTCCGAAAAGGCCGTCTCCGAAAAGGCCGTCTTGGAGAAGTCCACCGCAGAAAAGACCGCCGAGAAATCGCCCGAGAAATCCGAAGACAAGCCGGCAGAGACGGCGAGCATTCCCACCGAAACGCGCCGGCATCCGCCGCGTGAAAAGACGATGGCCAAGACCGTTCCCGTGACCGCGCCGCCGGCGGTCGCCGCGCCCAACGCTGGGCCGCCGGTTGAAGCCACTAATGCCCCGGACGCCAACGATCTGGCCCGGGCCGCGATCGAGCGCCTGCGCGGGACGAATGACCGAGCCCGGACCCAGGAGGCCGCCCGCAGCGCGGAGCCGCCCCGTGTCGTATCGGCGCCGCAAGCATCGGTTCCTGAAGCGCCGGCGGTGCGGCCGCTTCCGCCGCCGATCATGGTTTCGATCCCGCCGAGCGAGGGCCTCGGTTCCGCCGCTGGACCGTCGCAGCCGCAACAGCCCTATTCGAACCAGGTACAGATCGACGATCCCCGCCGTCCAACGCCGCCGGCCGACATCCCGTCAGCGGCGCCGTTTGATCTGCGCGCCGCGGCCGCCGAGCCGCAGCCGCGCGAGCAGGGCAACGTGGCCCAGGACATGTTGTCGGCCGCTAAATCGGTCTTCCACGCGGTTCTGCCGCAATAGGCCCGGCTTGGGCGTAGTGCGGCCGGGCGCATTGCCATAGTCCACGCGTCACCATCCGAGGAATGCAGCAGCCAAAAAATAACGCGGACCCCAGGCCCGCGTTATTCAAATCAGTTCTTCGAAATTCTGGAGATCAGCGCGGTCCGCGCGGACCTGCGCCGGGGCCACCACGGCCGCCAGCGCCACCGCGATCCGCTCCCGGACCTGCGCCAAACACCGGCTTCGGCTTCATCGGCAACAGGCCTTCGCGCTGCAGCTTCTTGCGCGCAAGCTTGCGCGCACGCCGCACGGCCTCAGCCTTTTCGCGGGCCTTCTTCTCGGAGGGCTTTTCGTAATGGCCGCGAAGCTTCATCTCGCGGAAAATACCCTCGCGCTGCATCTTCTTCTTCAGCGCCTTGAGGGCTTGGTCGACATTGTTATCGCGAACGAGAACCTGCACGCGGTATCCTCTTCAATGGATCGGATTGGAATCTGGTAGGGCAGAAGGTCGGCAATAGGCCTTACCCTTAACCCTGAGCGCGCGGATGTATCAGATCGGGCGGGGAATGTCTACCTGCGGGAATGCAAATATGCAGCTCCCGCGCAGCCAAATCCGGCTATTTGATCCCGCTCAGGCGCTTTTTGAGGGTCCAGCCTCGACCTGCGTCACATGGCCCATCTTCCGGCCTGGCCGCGATGCGGCTTTGCCGTAAAGGTGCACGGTTGCGCCGGGAACGGTCAGCCACTGCGCGTAGTTGTCGACTTCATCCCCGATCAGGTTGGTCATGGTGACAGGCCCGTGCCGGACCGGTTTGCCGAGCGGCCAACCGGCAATGGCGCGGATGTGCTGCTCGAACTGCGAGATCGATGCGCCGTCCAGCGTCCAGTGCCCGGAATTGTGCACCCGGGGCGCGATTTCGTTGACCAGGATCTTCGGCCCGTTGCTCCCGGGCACCACGAACATCTCAACGGCGAGCACGCCGATATAGTCCAGTGCACTGGCGATTCGTTTGGCGATATCGCGTGCCTCCGCCGCCAGCGTATCGGAGATCATCGCCGGCACGCGCGAGGTTTTCAGAATATGATCGCTGTGTTCGTTTTCGGTCACGTCGAAGCATTCGACCTGTCCTTCGGCGTTGCGCGCCGCGATCACCGAAATCTCGCGCTCGAACGGCACGAAGGCTTCCAGGATCGCCGATCTGGTGGCGAGATCTTCCCATATCCGGTCGGGGTCGTCGCCCTTGCGGATGATCGCCTGGCCCTTGCCGTCATAGCCGAAGCGGCGGGTCTTGATCACCGCGGGCAGGCCGATTTTGTCGATCGCCGCGCGCAGCGCCGCAGCCGACGGCACATCGGCATAGTCGGCGGTACCGATCTCCAGCTGTCGCACGAAGTCCTTCTCTGCGAGCCGGTCCTGCGTCGTTTCCAGGATTTTCCGGTTCGGCAGCACCGGCCGCCGCGCCGCCAGGATCATCGCGGAGGCCGCCGGCACATTCTCGAATTCGTAGGTGATAACGTCGACGTCAGCGGCAAACAGCTCCAGCGCCTCGACATCGGCATATTCGGCGCAGGTCGCGTTGAGCACAACGTCAAAGGCCGGCGAGTCCGGGTCCGGCGAAAACACCTGGCATCGCAAGCCGAGCCGTGCCGCCGCCATCGCCAGCATACGGCCCAACTGCCCGCCGCCGAGGATGCCGATGGTGTCGCCGGGCTTGAGCTTCACCCGATCCGGGGCCGTCACGCCGATTCCTCCGGGCGCTCACTGACCGCTTCGGTCTGCTGCTTGCGCCAGGCCGCCAGCCGGGCCGACAGCGCCGGATCGTTCAGCGCAAGCACGCTCGCGGCAAGCAGTGCGGCGTTGATGGCGCCGGGCTTGCCGATCGCCAGCGTCCCGACCGGAATCCCGGCCGGCATCTGGACGATGGAATAAAGCGAATCCACGCCGGACAACGCCTTGGATTCAATGGGAACACCAAATACCGGAAGTTCCGTCAGCGAGGCGGTCATGCCGGGCAGATGCGCCGCGCCGCCGGCGCCGGCGATGATGATCTTGAAGCCGGCCGCCTTGGCGCCTTTGGCGAAGGCGAACAGCCGGTCCGGGGTTCGATGCGCCGAGACGATGTGTTTCTCGCTGCCGACCCCAAGGGCGGTCAGGGTTTCGGCGGCGTGGCGCATGGTGTCCCAGTCGGACTGGCTTCCCATGATGATGGCGATCGGGGCGGTCATGCAGTCAATTCTTTGCAGGAATCCAAAAACATAGGGCGGATTATAGGATCGGCCCAAGGTTCGGCAAGGCGTGGCAAGGGGGCCGGAATGGACTATCCTGTCTTGGTGAATCCCGGCAAGCCTCTCAGGCACGTTCATGACCAAGAAAACAAGGGTGCCCGCCTCAAGGCTTGTAAAGCCCGGCAAAAATGGCGGCGGGTCACGCAAAATTGCGCAGTGGCGGGACGGGCGGCCGAAGGTTTCCGCCGCAGCCCCCCGGTTGTCGGCTGCGCTCGCCGACGCCAGACAGGCTGTTCGCCGGCTGAAGGCGCAATTGGCAAAGGCTGCGGCGCGAATCGATGAACTGCAGGCTTCCGCCGATACCGACTACCTGCTGGGCATTCCAAACCGGCGCGGCTTCGAGCGTGAGCTCCATCGCTCGATTGCCTATATCCACCGTTATCGGGCGAGCGGCGCGTTGGTCGTGCTCGACGTCGATCGTCTCAAGCCGATCAACGATGCATTTGGGCACACGGCGGGCGATCAGGTGCTGAGAGCCATCGTGGCGGTGCTGCAAGGGCAGGTGCGTTCGTCCGATCTGATCGGGCGGCTGGGCGGCGACGAGTTCGCGCTGCTGTTATGGAATCTCAGCGAGACCGATGCGCGGGCCAAGGCGGCATTGCTGGAACGGGCGGTCGACGCGCTGACCTTCACCTTTCGCGGCCACACGGTGACCGCGGGAATATCCGCCGGTATCGCGATCCTCGGTCCCCACGCCGAAGCCGGCAAGGCGCTGGAAGCGGCGGACTGCGCGATGTACCTGCGCAAGGCGCAGCGGCGGCATGAAGCGTGAGGCCAAATTAGCAGGGGAAATAGCATCATGACCGCCAAGCCGGCCCCATTCACGCTTCGCATTCCGGACGCCGACATCACGGACCTCCGCGACCGTCTTGCCCGCGCGCGTTTCCCCGACCAAGCGCCCGGTGATGCCTGGGCCTACGGCACCGATGTCACTTACCTCCGCGACCTCACCGAACATTGGCGCAACCGGTTCGACTGGCGGGCCGAGGAAGCCGCACTGAACGCCTTTCCGCAATTCCGCGTTCCGCTCGACGGCGTCGACCTCCACTATCTGCATGTGCCCGGCGTCGGTCCGAACCCGATGCCGTTGCTCTTGCTGCACGGCTGGCCCGGCTCGGTGTTCGAGTTTCTCGACTTCATACCGCGCCTGACCGATCCCGCGCGTTTCGGCGGCGATGCGCGCGACGCCTTCACCGTGGTAGCGCCATCCTTGCCGGGATTCGGTCTCTCGTTCCGGCCCGGCCAGAAGCGGTTCGGTGTTGTCGAAATGGCCGATTGTGTCGCGGCCCTCATGCATGACGTGCTGGGTTACACCCGCTTCGGCGCGCAAGGTGGCGATTGGGGGGCCGCGATCACGAGTCGGCTTGGCTATGCACATGCAGATCGCATGATCGGCATTCACATCAATCTAATGATGGCTGCGGGCCGCGACCCTTCCGCGTTTACCGATTCGAGCGAGGAGGAGCGCCGCTACCCGGTTGAGCTGGCGCAATGGACGCGCGAAGAGACCGGCTATCAATGGATCCAGGGCACGCGACCGCAAACCCTTGCCTTCGGTCTTACGGATTCACCCGTCGGCCTGGCGGCGTGGATCGTCGAGAAATTCCGCGCCTGGTCTGATTGCGGCGGCGACGTCGAGAGCGCGATCAGCCGCGACCGCATGCTCGCCGACATCGCGCTCTATTGGTTTACCGGGGCGATTGGCTCGTCGTTTTGGCCCTATTATGCCCGCCTGCACGGTGCGGCGATCTTGCCTGCCGACGATACGATCTCGGTGCCCACCGGCTACGCGGAGTTTCCGCGCGAAATCCTCAAGCCGCCGCGCACGGCCTGTGCCCGCGTGTTCACCGATCTTCGCCGTTGGAGCATCATGCCCAAGGGCGGACATTTCGCTGCGTTGGAACAACCAGAGTTGCTCGCCGGCGAGGTGCGCGCCTTCTTCCGGGAACTGCGTTGAGTTCACAGCGCGCTCAGATCATCCGGCACGTTGCCGAATTTTCTCAGCAATTGAGCGTCGCCGAATTCGCCGATCATGGGATCGCCGGTGCGGCTGAAAGCCACCGCGCCGATGCAACCGGCGACCCTCGACAAAATTTCCGCACGCCGTAATGCCGCTGACGAACTCTGGCATTCTTCCGCGGCGCCGGGGACCGGCGAGCCCGCATCATCTTGAAGGAAGGGCAGCGCGACGTAATAGGTGACATCGGCCATGGCTATTTGCTCCGGGACAAATCCAACAATCAGGCGGTACCGCCGGCTTCAGGCGACCTTGGTGTCCAGCGTTAGTGCGTTCGAGGCCGCCCGCAGTTCCTCCAATTCGGCTTCCAGATATTCGTTCGCCATGATCAGCGCCTTGATGGTGCTGCGCAGGTTTCCATCACACATCGCGATGGCCTGGTCGCAGGCCCGCTCGTAATGGCTGTTATCCGACGGCACGGATGGTTCTGACATGGCGAGATTCCCGATCGGCTGTGAGGGCGATAGCGAATGTTCCTATTTTGTTCTTTTGGAGTCAAGCGCGTTCAAGCTGACGAGTGTTTATCAACAACCTTGGCTTGAGCTTTGAAGATCGTCACTGGCCGCGTTGTGCCCCAAGCGGAAATGAGGCCGGGCAACGCGTCCGCCGAAAGTTGCACAGGAACTAAAACAATATCCGGCGCTTATCGGGTAATTCGGTAGGAGAATAAGATCATGGGTCTTGGGGAACTCAGAAGACCCGTGGTGCTGGTGGTTGAGGACGAGTTTCTGTTGCGGATTGATGCAGCTGACGTCATCGCCGCCGCGGGCTTCGAAGTAATAGAAGCCGCCAATGCTGATGAGGCGATCGAAATCCTGGAATCGCGGTCCGACATCACGGTGGTCTTTACCGACATTCAGATGCCCGGTTCTATGGACGGGCTTAAACTGGCCCGGGCGGTCCGGGGACGCTGGCCCCCGATCAAGATCATCGCCACCTCCGGAAATGTCGGGCAAGTCGATTTGCCTGAAGGCGGGCGGTTCCTGCCAAAACCTTATAGTCCGGCCCAAGTTACGGGCGTGTTGCGAGAATTGACGGTGGTCGGGTGAATCCGAGCCTGTCGTTTCGGGCCGCCGCCCCGGGCGAGGGCCGAACCGGTCGGGCTAGGCGATAATGTCAGGCGTGATCTGGTCTTCGATGAAGGCGATGCGGTCGCGCAGTTGCAGTTTGCGCTTTTTCAGCCGTTGCAGCCGCAGCAAATCCGGCGCGGGAGATTGATGCAGCGCATCGATTGCCGCGTCGAGATCACGATGTTCCTGCTGCAGCCGCGCGAGTTCGGATACGAGTTCGCGCTCATCTTCATCGGTCATGGCGCACGTTAGCCGAAAAATGCGATGAGGTTGCGAAGTGTTTCGACACGCCGTTCAAGAACGCTGTCAAAGCATATTGTTCTTGCCGGCTCGGTCCGCAAGCTCGCAGGCGCAGCAAGGTTCGGTGAACTTCGGGGCGGCAAGGCCGGGACGGTTCCATCGTTACCATTGATGACAGACAGCACCGAAATATGAGAGGCGCCGTTTCCGATATCCATCGACAGATTCGGCGGTGGGTGTACACTTATTCGTCCGGATCGAACCTGAGGTCTAACTTCACCGAGGAGATTTCGTATGGCAATGCAGGCGCATCTTGTTGAACTGGAACGCAAACACAAGATCCTCGAAAACGAATTACACGAAGCTCTTGTGCATCTTTCCACCGACGACCTGCAAATTGTCGAACTAAAGCGCCGGAAACTAATGGTTAAGGATGAAATCGAACGCCTGAAACAGACGGCCAACGACACATTGCACTAGCAGTCTTGGCACAAGCAGTCTTGGCACAAGCCATCCTGGCATCAGCCATCGGGGCGCTCGCCGTGGGACGGGTCCGTTGTCGTGGATAACAACAACGCGGCGCACAGTATCACTGTTTTGACAGGCTTGATCGCACAGCTCGACTGATCGGGTTGTCGTCGCGCATTTCGGCATTTTGAATGATGCAGGCGCCGCGATGGCGCCTGCATCGGGCTCACCAAAGATGAGCTGTGGATATTGTGGATATCATGCGGCCGGCGTCTATAGTCCCGCCATCCCGCCGACATGGTCGGCGATCGCCAGCGAGGATGTCAGTCCCGGCGATTCGATCCCGAACAAGTTGATCAAGCCGGCAACGCCATGGTCCTTCGGACCCTGGATCAGGAAATCCTGGGTCGCAACCGCCGGCGGCACGATTTTGGGTCGAATTCCCGAATAGCTCGGCATCAGTGCGCCGTCCGGCAACGTCGGCCAGTAGCGCCTGATCGCCGGATAAAACCGCTCGGCCCGCGCCGGATCGACGGCATAATCGATTGCATTGACCCATTCGACGTCGGGGCCGAACCGCGCCTGTCCCGCCATGTCGAGGGTGAGGTGGACGCCGAGGCCACCGGGTTCGGGCACCGGGTAGATCAGGCGCGAGAATGGCGCCCGGGCACTGCAGCTGAAGTAGTTTCCCTTGGCGAGATAGGCCCGCGGGATCTGGTCGATCGGCATGCCGTCGATGGTGCGTGCGACGGCGGGCGCGCCGAGCCCTGCGGCGTTGACGAAGAGACTGCATTCGATGGTCATCGGCGTGTCGCCGCCGGCATCGAGTTCTATGCGGTCGCCGAGCACCCTGGCTGCCAGCAGCGGGGTGTGGAAGGCAAAGGCTGCGCCGGCATCCTCGGCGTCGCCGCGCAGCGCCAGCATGTAAGCGTGGCTGTCGATGATACCGGTGGAGGGCGAGAGCAGGGCGGCGTCGCAGTTGAGCTCCGGCTCCAGCGCGCGCGCGGCTGCGCCGGAGAGGGTTTGCAGGTCGAGCACGCCGTTGGCTTCGGCGTGGGCCCGGATCGATTGCAGCTTTTCGGTTTCCTTCGGCGTGGTCGCGACGATCAGCTTGCCGGAATTCCGATGCGGGATGCCGTGATCCCTGCAGTATTCATAGAGGGCGCGCTTGCCGCTGACGCACATCCGCGCCATCAGGCTTCCGGCAGGATAGTAAATGCCGGCGTGGATCACCTCGCTGTTGCGCGACGACGTGACCGTGCCGATGCCTTCCGCTGCCTCCAGAACGATGACCTCGCGGCCCGCTTGTGCCAGCCGCCGAGCTATGGCCAGACCGACCACCCCCGCGCCGACTACGACGCAATCAACTTTATCCATTCGCAGTTCAAATCCGGGATTTGTGGGTTACTCGCCCCGGCGCCCGTCTCCGCTGGCGCACGCCCAAGGCGGAATGGCATTTCACACATTATCGCGTTGTTTGGGATAGCCCTTCGCTCGTGCCGGTTGAATTCTTTTTGAGCCGCCTTACAGGCCTGGCGCCCGTTAGGGATGCGTTAATCATGCCAGGCAATTGCCGTAATTTAAGTCACATTTTTGGATCGCAAGGGTACGCGTTTACCTGATCCAAACCGGTGAAGCCAGACACTCCCCTTGGAAATCCGCGGGTGACTGATGGCTGGCAAGAATTGGCAGACTAGCGGCGGCAAGATCTTGATGCCCGCACGCGTCGCCGCGTGCCTGATCGGCGTGATCGCGCCGCTCGGCGCCGCCTGGGGTGTATCCGATGACTTTGCGCCGGCGAGCTATATCGGCTCGGCCGATCCCACCATGCTTTGGGAAGCGCTGATCGGCGGCCTCGTCGTGTGCTCTTTCTTGGCTGCCGTAGCGCTGTGGATTCTCTCGGCGTTGCGCAAGGTCCAGCGCGCGCAGATGCGCCGAAATGCGTTTGTCAGTTCCGCCCTGAACAACCTCAGCCATGGGGTGGTGATGACCGATGCCAAGCAGCGCGTGGTGTTCGTCAACGATCGCTATCTGGAAATCTATGGCCTGGTGCGTTCGGATATCTCTGCCAACATGACAGGGCCGGAACTGCTGGCGATGCGGCGCGCGCGCGGCGTGCTCGACGTCAGCGCCGAGGATTTCTACGCGACGGCCGGCGGGCTGGAAGGCCTCGTCACCGAACTGCCGGGCGGGCGGGCAGTGCTGGTCAGATATTTTGCGCTGCCTAACGGTGGCGCGGTGGCAACGCACGAGGATTGCACCGCGCAGCGCGCGCTTTCGCGGCAGCTTGCGACGACCAAGCAGTTCCTGGAGTCGGTGCTCGACAACGTGCCGGTCTGCGTCGCCGCCAAGAGCATCGAGGATCGCCGCTACATTTTCGCGAACCGTGCGTTCGAGCGCTTCTCCCGCTATTCCCGCGACAACATCGTCGGCAAGCGGGCCGATGAGATCTTCCGGCCGGCGACCGCGGCGAGCATCGAGGCGGCCGACGAGGCCGCGCTCAATTCACCCGACGGCCAGCATCGCAGCGAGTTCGTCGTCGAGCGCGGATCGAAGAAACGTCTGCTCGCCAGCAACCGCGTGCTCGCGCGCGACGACAAGAACCGGCCCGAATTCCTGATCGCGCTGTTCGATGACGTCACCGACCGCCGGTCACTGTCGAAGGAGCTCGAAAATACCAAGAAGTTTCTTGAACTGATCGTCGATAACATTCCGGTTTCGCTGATCGTCGAGCGCGTCAGCGACGGACGATATCTGCTCGCCAATCGCAGCGCCGAGACCATCCTCAACCGGCGCCGCGAGGATGCCACTGGATTGACGGCTGCGGATATCTTCAATCCCAAGGAAGCCAAGCTGATCATCGCGCGCGACGAGGCGGCGATCAAGAAGCGCGGCCTGCTCACCGAGGAACATCCGATCAGCACCAAGGACGGCTTAAGGCTGTTCCTGACCCGGCGCATGACGGTGCTTGATGAAGCCGGTGAGCCGCAATATTTGATCAAGACCCACGAGGACGTCACCGATCGCCGCCAGACCGAATCCCGGATGGCGCACATGGCGTATCACGACGGCCTGACCGATTTGCCGAACCGCGCGGCATTCCTGCAGGCGCTGGCGCAGATGATCGAGGCCTGCTCCGGTACCGACGAGGAATTCGCCGTGCTGTCGGTCGATCTCGATGGCCTGAAGGAAATCAACGACGTGTTCGGTCACGCGATCGGCGATAAATTGCTGGTCGAAGTAGCGCGCCGCATCCAGATCGCGGCGCGTGGCGGTGTCGTCGCCCGGCTCAGCGGCGACGAATTCGGGTTGATCATCGACGGTAAGCAGCCCGACGCCGGCTTGGCGCTGGCGGAGCAACTCGCCGAAGCGATGGCCAACGAGTTCCAGATCGACGGCAAATCGGTTCGCACCGGTGTCACCACCGGCATCTCGGTGTTTCCGCATGACGGCTCGGACGCCGCTTCCCTGCTGGCCAATGCGGGCGCGGCGTTGTTTCGCGCCAAGGCGAAATCGCGCGGCTCGATCAGCGTCTATGAACCCGAAATGGACCAGCAGGTTCGCGATCGTCGGGTGCTGCACCAGGAACTGTCGGTCGCGATCAAGAACGGCGAGCTGTCGCTGTACTATCAACCGCAAGCGGTGGCGCGCCACACCGTGGCGAGCAGCAAAATCATCGGCTTCGAGGCGCTGGCACGGTGGCTGCATCCGGTGCGCGGCTTCGTCCCGCCCGGCGATTTCATTCCGCTTGCGGAGGAAAGCGGCTTGATCGTCGAGATGGGCGAATGGATCCTGCGCCAGGCTTGCCGGGAGGCCGCGTCGTGGCCGACGCCGCTGCAGGTCGCGGTCAACCTGTCGCCGGCGCAGTTCATGCACGGCGACGTTGTCGGACTCGTGCACGCAATACTGCTTGAAACCGGCCTGTCGCCGGGCCGGCTGGAGCTGGAAATTACCGAGGGCGTGCTGATCGAGGACTTCGACCGCGGGCTGGCGCTGCTGCGGCGGTTGAAGGCGCTCGGCGTCTGCGTCTCGATGGACGATTTCGGCAGCGGCTATTCCTCGTTGAGCTATCTGCAGGCGTTTCCGTTCGACAAGATCAAGATCGACCGCGCCTTTGTGATGAATCTCGGACGCAACCCGCAATCCGCCGCGATCGTCCGGGCGGTGATCGGCCTCGGCCACGGCCTCGGAATGTCGATCGTCGCCGAAGGGGTGGAAAACCAGGAGCAGCTCGGTTTTCTCGCCGACGAGGGCTGCGACGCGGTACAAGGCTATTTCATCGGCAAGCCGGCGCCGATCGGCCAGTGCCTCGCGATGATGGGCGGCACCGATGCGATCGCACCCGCGCGCAAGACCGGGTAAGAGTCTTCCGGTCCCGACGCGTTGGCGACCCGGGTAAATACTCACGTCGTCTGAAAACGCTATAGCGTCCACATGGCGGACTACGATCTTGCTATCATCGGCGGCGGTTTGAACGGCGTCAGCGTGGCGCGCGACGCCGCCGGACGTGGCTTGCGGGTCATTCTGTTCGAACAGGGTGACCTCGGCGGCGGCGCATCTTCGGCAACCCCGCGCATGGTCCACGGCGATCTGGCGGCGCTGGAGCGCAGGAGCTTTTTCCAGGTTCGCGCGGCGCTGGCCGAGCGCGACATCTGGCTGCGGACCGCGCCGCATTTGGTTCGTCCGGCGCGGTTCGTCATCCCCGCCCATTCCGACCAGCGTCCCTTGTGGCTGCTGCGCACAGGGTTGCTGCTGTACGATCGGCTGGCGCCGGGCAGGAATCTGCCGACCTCCGCGACGATCGACATCACCCACCACCCCGTCGGCAATGCGCTGAAGCGGCCGTTCGGCACCGCGTTTGAATATTCCGATTGCGTGGTGGACGACTCGCGGCTGGTGATCGCCAATGCCGTCGATGCGGCCGAACGCGGTACCGCCATCCGCACCGGCGCGCGCTGCGTTCGCGCCGACCGGCTCGACGTCTGGCGGCTGGCGGTTATCGACCGCGGCCATCGCCGGGTGGTCACGGCGAGGGCGCTCGCTAACGCCAGCGGCGCCTGGACGGCTTCGGTCGCGGAGACCGTGCTGCGGCTGCCGCCGCCGATCCTCGGCGCAACCAGGATCAGCCAAATCATGGTCCGCCGCGTGTTCGATACCGACAACGTCTACGTATTCCAGCACAACGACGGGCGTTTGATTTTCGCCGCTCCCTATGAGCGCGATTTCACGCTGATCGGCACCGCGGGAGCGCCGTTTAAGGGCGATCCGGCCATCGTGTCGGCAGCGGCCGATGAAATCGCGTATCTCTGCGATGCAGCCAACCGGTATTTTCGTGAGCGACTTGATCCGTCCGATGTGGTCCGGACGGTGGCCGGTGCCAACGCGGTGATGCACCCTGCGCATTGGCGTGCGGCGCGTGATGGCGTGGTGGCATTCCATGCCAGGCGGCGCAAGGCGCCGCTGCTGACGATCTTCGGCGGCGATGTCACGACCGCGCGCCGGCGTGCGGAGCGGGCGGTCTCCCGGCTCACGCCCTTCTATCCGATGTCGCCGCGCTGGACCGCGAAGGCGGCGCTGCCCGGAGGGGACTTTGCCTGGACGCGGTTCGACGCCGAGGTTGATGCGGCGTGCGAGCGCTGGCGCTTTCTGACCGAAGCCCAGGCCCGCCGCCTGGTTGCGGCCTATGGCTCGCGGCTTGAGTTCGTTCTCGGTCATGCCAAGGATCGGGCTGAACTCGGTCCGGCGTTTGGGCCGGAGCTGACGGGGGCCGAGGTGCGCCATCTCATGGCCAGGGAATGGGCGCGGTTTCCCGAGGACATCCTGTGGCGGCGTTCGAAGCTGGGCTTGACCATGGCGCCTGCGGATCGCGACGCGCTTGCGGCGTTCATGGCGGCTACCTGACCGAGAACTTGAGCGCGCTCCTTTTGCAAATTTTTGCCCAAGCTTTCGTGACCGCCGCGACAAGGTCCGGAAGGAGCCACCGCTTGCTTTGTCGGCCGGTCTCTGGAAAACCTAGCCGGTCCGACAGCGGACTCGTCACCAAAATCGCATGGGAGGATATCTAACATGAAACGTCGATCAATCGTTGGCGCCGCACTGCTTCTGGCCGGGTTCGCCGCTTTCCCATTGGTCCATCAGGCGTCCGCCCAGAGTGAAGGCGGGTGGATAACCTTGTTCGACGGCAAGAATCTCGACAACTTCAACAAAGTCGGCGACGCCAATTGGCGGATTGAAGACGGCGTCGTCGTTGCCGACAAGGGCGACGGCTTTCTGGTTACTAAGAACGCCTATACCGATTATCAGATCCGGGCCGAATTCTGGGTCGACAGCGACGCCAATAGCGGAATTTTCATTCGCTGCACGGACCCCGAGAAGATCGGCAGCGTCAATGCCTACGAGGTAAACATCTGGGATACGCGACCGGATCCGAGCTACGGCACCGGCGCGATCGTCAGCGTCGGCAAGGTCGATCCGATGCCCAAGGCTGCAGGCAAATGGAACGTCTATGAGATCACGGCAAAGGGTTCGACCTTCACCGTAACGCTCAACGGGCAAAAGACCGTGGACGGCGCGCAGGACGCGAAGTTTGCCACCGGACGAATCGCGTTGCAGCACGGCCCCGGCGTCAAGGACGACAAAGGTGTTGTGAACGATCACGGCGTGGTGAAGTTTCGCAAGGTGGAAATCAGGCCGCTGTAAGCTAAAGCTGGTGTCATCAGGCGCGGCGGCCGCAGACCGCCGCGCAGCCTCTTTGTTACACGAGCAAGATCATCGAAAATATTGCAGCGGCGCGCGATGCGCCGCGGTTGAGTCCGGCCTGTTCCACCGCTAGCTTGCCGGCTTTGGCGGGCCAGGCGGGCGCTTGACTTATGACTAAAGACGCAAGGGAAACCGCACAGGGGGCGGATTCGGCGAAGGCCGGATCGCGCGCTGTCGCGGCCGATATGCCCCTGTTGCGCATCGACGGGGTGGTGAAACAGTTCGGTGCGGTGCGGGCGGTGGACCGGCTGTCGCTTGACATCGGGGCCGGCGAGTTTTTTGCGCTGCTCGGCCCGAGCGGTTGCGGCAAGACCACGTTGCTGCGCATGCTCGCCGGCTTTGAGACACCCGACGAGGGCCGCATCCTGCTGGCGGGCCAGGACTTTGCCCAGGTGCTGCCGCATCAGCGCCCGGTCAACATGATGTTCCAGAACTACGCGCTGTTCCCCCATCTCTCGGTGCGGGACAACATCGCGTTCGGGTTGAAGCGCGCGGGCATGCCGAGACCCGACATCGAGATCCGCGTGGCGGAAATGGTTGCGCTGGTCAGGCTCGAGGGTCTCGAGAAGCGCAAGCCCGATCAGCTTTCCGGCGGTCAAAGGCAGCGTGTGGCACTGGCGCGCTCGCTGGCGCGCCGCCCGCGCGTATTGCTGCTCGACGAGCCGCTGGCAGCCCTCGACAAGAAGCTGCGCGAAAGCACCCAGCACGAATTGATGGAGCTGCAGCGGCGGCTTGGCATGACCTTCGTGATCGTCACCCACGATCAGGAAGAGGCGATGACGATGGCCGACCGGATCGGCGTGATGCATAACGGCCGGCTTGAACAGGTCGCGACGCCGCGCCGGCTTTACGAGGCGCCTAACTCGCGTTGGATCGCGGAGTTCGTCGGCGACGTCAATATATTCGCGGGGCAATCGCAGCCGGCTGATGCGGGCCGCCTCGCGGTTGCGACACCGGATGCCGGAACGATCCTTGCCGCAAAGCCGCCCGATCCCCTGCAGAAAGCGCCGGTCTGTGTCGCCGTGCGTCCTGAAAAGGTAAGGCTCTCGCGCAACGGTTCGGTACCGGACGCGGTCGGTACGTCTGCGGTCAATCGGCTGGAAGGCATCGTGACCGATGTGAGCTATCTCGGCGGGGTTACCGCCTACAAGGTGAAGCTCGATACCGGCGCGGTCGTGAAATCGTCGATGGCCAACACGGCGCGGCTCGATGTCGATGCCTACCAAGCGAGCCAGCGGGTGGTGGCGTGGTTTTCGCCCGAAGATTGCGTGGTGCTGGAGCGATGAGCGTCCGCCGCATCTTCGCAACGCCGGCGCGGCGCGGTGCGATCGCCCCCTATTTATGGATGGTGCTGTTTTTCCTGGTGCCATTCGCTTTCGTTCTCAAGATCAGCCTGTCGCAAACCGCGATTGCGCAGCCGCCCTATCTGCCGGTCTTCGATCTGACGCAGGGCTTGGCGGCGATCAAGGCGGCCTTTGCGGCGTTGTCGCTCGACAATTTCAGGCTGCTGCTGTCGGACAACCTCTATATTCTGTCCTACCTGCGCAGCCTCATGGTATCGGCGACCGCGACTTCGATCCTGCTCGTGATCGGCTATCCCATCGCCTACGGCATGGCGCGGATGCCGCGGCGCTGGCAGGGCGTGGCGATGATACTGGTGATCGTTCCATTCTGGACCTCGTTCCTGATCCGCATCTATGCCTGGATCAACGTCCTGCAGCACGATGGACTGCTCAATAAGGTCCTGCTCGCATTGCATCTGATCGCGGCGCCGCTGGTGTGGCTGTCCACCGACAGCGCGATGTATATTGGCATCATCTACTCTTACCTGCCGTTCATGATCCTGCCGCTTTATGCGACGCTCGCCAGGATGGACCCGGCGCTGCTGGAGGCCGCCGGCGATCTCGGCGCCTCGCCGCTGCGGGCGTTCTGGCTGGTGACGTTTCCGCTGTCGTTGCCGGGAGTCGCCGCCGGCGTGTTGCTGTGCTTCATCCCGATTGTCGGCGAGTTCGTGATCCCCGATCTTCTGGCGGGCTCTGATTCCCTGATGATCGGCCAGACCCTGTGGCTGGAGTTCTTCACCAACAAGGACTGGCCGGTGGCCTCGGCCGCCGCGGTGCTGTTGCTGGCGCTGCTGCTGGTGCCGTTGTTGCTGTACGAACGGATGCAGCGCCGCCAGCTCGAAGGCACGCGCTGATGGCTGCGGCACCTTACAAACTCTCCCGCTTCAATCTCGTTTCGCTCGCGCTCGGGCTTGCGTTCCTGTACCTGCCGATCGTGATCCTGGTGATCTATTCGTTCAACGCCTCGCGGCTGGTGACGGTGTGGGGCGGCTGGTCGCTGCGCTGGTACGCGGAGTTCTTCAACGACAGCGCCATGCTGGAGGCGTCGTGGATGAGTTTGCGCGTCGGCGCCGTCTCGGCCACACTGGCGACGCTGCTCGGCACGCTCGCTGCGGTGGCGCTGTCGCGCGGCGAAAGCTTCAGGGGCCGCACGCTGTTTTCCGGCATGCTCTACGCGCCGCTGGTGATGCCGGAAGTCATTACCGGGCTGTCGCTGTTGCTGTTGTTCGTGGCGCTCAACGTCGAGCGCGGCTTTTGGACCGTGACGATCGCGCATACCACGCTGACGATGTGCTTCGTCACCGTTGTGGTGCAGTCGCGCCTTCGCGTGCTCGACCGCAGCCTGGAGGAAGCCGCGATGGATCTCGGCTGCAATCCGGTGCGGGCCTTCGTCGCGGCGACGCTGCCATTGATCTGGCCGGCGATCGCCGCCGGGTGGATGCTGGCATTCATCCTGTCGCTGGACGATCTGGTGATCGCAAGCTTCACCACCGGCCCGGGCTCGGCGACGCTGCCGATCCGGATCTATTCCGAGGTGCGGCTTGGGGTGAAGCCTGAAATCAACGCGATCTGCACGCTGTTCATCGGGTTGATCGCAGCCGTGATCGTGATGGCATCGCTCGTCTCGAAGCTGTCGAGCGATCAGGGCGAGAGCGCGGCGCCGCTGTAGGCTTGTCATCGAGGTCAACGGATTGGCTCCGTCATTCCGGGATGGTGCGTAAGCACCAGACCTCAGATGCGCAATTGCGCATCGGGGAATCTCGAGATTCTCCGATGTGCAATTGCACATCGTAGTTCGATGCTTCGTATCGCCCCGGAATGACAGTATCTGGACCATCACGACTTCACCGCGCCCGCCGTCAAGCCGCCGACCATGTAGCGGCGGAACACGTAATAGATCGCCGCCGGCGGCAGCGCGTAGATGAAGCCGGTGGTCATCAGCAGTTCCCAGGGCGAATCGTCGGCGGCGAGGAAGTTGCCGAGCGCGACCGGCAGGGTGATGTCGGTGTCTCTGGACAATAGCAGGAACGCGTAGAGATATTCGTTCCAGGCCAGCAGCACCGCATAGGTGCCGATCGCCACCAGCGACGGCATCATCAGCGGCAGATAGACGAGGCGAAACAATTGCAGCGTGGTCGCGCCGTCCATGATCGCGGCCTCGTCAAGTTCGACCGGCAATTTGTCCGAGGCCTGCTTCAGCACCCAGATCGCGTAGGGCGCGGCGATCGTCACCATGGCGAGGATCAGTGCCCAATGATTGTTGAGTAGCCCGTAGGTCCCCATGGTGCGATACATCGGAACCGCCAGGAACGCGGCAGGAATAAAATAGGTCAGCAGCGCGAGGTTCATCACCCAGCGGCCACCGGGGATGCGCAGCCGCGAGATCGAAAACGCCGCTGCGGTCGCGATGAACAGCGTCAACGCGCCGACCGCCACCGCGATCACGGTCGAATTCCAGAACTGAATCCAGAAATCCCGCAGGAAATAATGCTGCTGGCGAAACACGATCTCGAAATTGTGCAGCGTCGGATGATCGGGCCAGAACTTGCCGGAGAAGGCGTCTTGCTTCGGCGAGATCGCAAACAGGAACATGTGGTAGATCGGAAGCATGGTCCAGATCAGGACGGGGATGCCGATCAGCAGCAGGCGCGCCTCGGTACCGACATCGCGCCAAGACGGAAAATTGGTCGCGGAGCGCTTCATCGCGAGAGCCTTTTCATCATGAAGTAGACCAGCGGGAGCACCAGCGGCAGCGCGCAGACGATCGCCGCCATCGACAGGTCGAGCTGATCGAGCCTGAGATAGCGGATGCCGAGCGTGGACAGCACGTGGGTGAGGTCGGCGGGCCCGCCGCCGGTCAGGAGATAGACGCTGTTGAAATCGCCGAGCGTCCAGATCATCGAGAGCAGGGTACAGGTGAGATAAAGGGTGCGCAGCGAAGGCCAGGTGATGAAGCGGAATTTCTGCCACCAGCTCGCGCCGTCGACATCGGCCGCCTCAAACAGATCCTGCGAGATCGCGAGGCGTCCGGTCATCAGGATCAGGGTCCAGAACGGCAGCGATTTCCATATGTGCACCAGGATCGCCATGGTGAGCGCGATCGTGGGGTCGTTGAGCCAGTTCGGGCCGTCCTCGCCGGTGAATTTGAAGATCAGCTGATTGACCATGCCCCATTCAGGATTGAGCATGAATCGCACCGACAGGATGGTCGGAATCGACGGCACCGCCCATGGCAGGATGAACAGCACCGATAGCCATCTTATCCACGCGCGCGACTGCACGAAGAAGCCGGACAGAAACAGCGCCACCAGCATCTTGAAGTTGATGCCGATCACCAGGAAGATCAGCGTGTTGACCGCGGCGCGCGCAAAAATCGGATCCTGGTAGAGCGCGACATAGCTCGCCGGATGGCGCGCGAGCCAGAGTCCGTAGCCGACCGGGTAGACCACGAAGGCAAGGAATACGAGGATGTAGGGCACAAGCAGCGCGATGCCCCAGATTTGCTGCGTCGTCAGACGCGCCGACAGCGGCCCGCGAGGGGCCGCATCGCCGGGTGTTGCAAGCGTCATCGTCGCCATGCTGCACGCCCAAGGTGGATGCCGGCCAGGGCAAAAACATTTTCTAGTGCGGCCTCATCCTTCGAGACGCATCGCTTCGCGATGCTCCTCAGGATGAGGGCCGAACCCCTCATGGCGAGACGCGCGGCAACGCCGCGCGTCTCGAACCATGTGGCCGTTTGAATCATGTCCTAACCCGCCACCTGCTTGATGCGGGCGATCAATTCATCGACGGCCTTGTCGACCGGCACCTTCTCGCTCACCACCCGGTTCATCGCCTTGGCCCAGACGTTCTCGTTGTTCAGGATGGTGAACTTGTAGTTCTTGACGAAGTCGAACGGCTGCGTGCCGCCCATGAACTGGTTATAGACCGCCTTGCGATGATGGTCGGCCTGCCAGAACGCGCTCTTCTGCCCGGCGATCGTCACGGGAAACCAGCGGCCGAGCGCGCCCTCGACGTAAGGCTGCAGGTTTTCCTCCTGCAGCAGGAATGTGACGAACTGCTTGGCCTGCGCCTTGTGCGGCGCCGCGGTGAAGATCACGCCGGTCTTGACGTCGGAGCGGTATTTGATCGGCGACCCGTCCGGCTTGTTGGGAAACGCCGCGGTGATGATGGTTTCCTCGTAGGCCTTCTTGCCGGCGGCGCGCTGCTCCGGCGTCAGCGCCGGGTTGTTGGAATCCTCGAACCACTTCGCCGCGATCGAGATCGTGAAGTTGTGGGTCATCACGGTCGTCTTGTTATGGAAGGCGACGTTGTTATCCGGATCCTTCCAGGTAGTAGAGGAGGGCGGCGTGCAGCCCTTGAGATAGGGATCGGTGTAATCCTTGAGCGCGCCGATCAGGCCTTCCCTCACCTTGGGATCGTCGACCAGGAGCTTGCCGTCGTCATCGACGAGTTTCACATTGTAGGCGTCCATGAAGGTGTAGAACGACTGGAACGAGTCGGTGGATTCCACGCCCATCGGCTGGCCGATCCCGTAGGCGCGGCTGCCTGAGGCCTTGCGGTAGGCAGGCTGCACCTTGTCACACCAGAACGACCAGTAATCCGCCCATTTGGTCGGGATGTCGCTTGGCTTGAAGCCCGCTTGCTCCAACAGGTCGCCCCAGATCTGGACGTGCATGCTTTGCTGCTTCAGCGGGAAGCCATAATAGGCCTTCTTCTTGGTCTGGTCGTTGTAGAGATAGGCGGTCTCGACCGTGTTCGGCGCGAACGCAGACTTCATCGGGGTCAGAATGTCGGAGAGGTCTTCGAGCTTGCCCTCGAAGGCCCATTTGCCGGCCGCCTGCACGTCATAGGTGTCGGAATAGGCGACATCCGGCACGGTGCCGGAATCGAGCGCCGCCACTGTCTTCGGGATCATGTCCTGGATGGCGTATTGCGACAGTTCGACCTTGATGCCGGTCTTGGCCTCGAATTTCTTGATCGCCTCCAGCAGCGCGTCGTCTTCGGACCTGTAAAAGCCCTTGCCCCACCAGACCGTGATTTTTTCCTCAGCCATCGCGGGCGCGACCGCATACAGAAGGCCGATAGCGGCGACCGACAATGAAAGCGCACGAATTCCCTTGGATCCCACCTTACCGTCTCCCTCATTGGTCTGGTTTTTTAACCAGTTGGGGAAAAGACTAACGGATTGCGCTGGCCTGTCCAGATGGCATGCCGATATCTTTCGAGCGGCAATGGCGGGCGGATCGTGTCTGCGGCGACGAAGTGCTCCTCACAATAACGCTGAGAAAATATCAACGCTCGTCATTCCGGGATGCGCCTTTTGGCCAGGCCCGGAATCCATAGCCCCTGTGTTTGTGTTCGTCATTAAACACTGCCACAGGGATTATGGATTCTCCGATGTGCAATTGCACATCGTAGCTCGCGCTTCGCGCGCCCCGGAATGACAGTGGATATGACTTTTCATTCTCGCGACACGCTGCGCCCGAGCTGTGCATCAACATCCGCCCAAAAAGAAGTGAGGGCGCGGCGCGACCCTCAAGAGAGGGCGCAGGAAACGCCGGGTGCGCGGTGCACCCGCAGTCCGTGTGCAAAAGGTAGTGTGCACACGGTAGTCACCACGGTCGCACCGGAAACACCCGGCATTCCCGCACGCAATGGTTTTAACGGCTTATAACGCGCTCCCCGGCGACGAATTCGTCTTGTCACCGTCATCGGCGAATTGGCGGTTTTGCAAAGGCCCGGTCGGGCTCGCAACACCTCCGCCGATTTAGCACCAGCAACGGGTGCCAGGACCACACGGTTTTGCCGTCCGCGACCCTTCTTCGCCAAGCGGCCCCGGCGGCATGTGCACAACCGCCAGAGCATTGATGAAGACGGAAGCAACATCGTTCGTCCGCGCGCCTCGATCGCTCACGGCAAACCGCCCTGCGACCGGAATTGTGCGCCCGACGCTGCCGCGTCCACCGCATCCCGTCCCAACGTTCGTGACGATGGCCAACGCCCCTCGTGCGGGACGGGACGGCGGCAGTTATGGGATTGATTTGGGACAAATGCGAAGCGGAATGTTTTTCGGAAGAGGGCTGGACGGATGGAAGCAGCTTGATCCGGTTCAGGAAATCCGAGCTTGAGCGCAACGTCCGTGGAAGGCCTACTAGAGCGTTTTCCAGCGAAGTGGATACCGGTTCGCGTAAAGAAAACGCGTCAAACCAAGAATCTAGAGCCCCGTTCCGATTCTATCGGAACGGAAAAGGCTCTAGCACACTCATACACCTTAACCGCTGACGGGGCGTCGGCGCGCGCCGTCCGAAGCACAACCCACAGAACAGTGTGGCCGGCTTTCAGAAGCGGAAGCGCAATCCGACCGTGGGGGCGATGTTGTTGCGCTGGAGGAAGCCGGAGGCCAAACCGCCACTCACTTGGGTGAACATGATGCCGGAATAGACATCCCACTTCGGTGCGAACCGCCAATCGACCGCGGCAGAGATGCCATCGAATGTCCCGGCGCATTGTGTGTGCTCGGTACCGAAGCACGGCGTGGGGCCCAAGGCGGCGGTGCCGAAGAAAAATCCTGAATGTAATGGTAGTAGCCGCCGATCACATCGAGATCTTCGCTAACGGCGTATTTCGCGCCGACCCACATCACCTGGAGAGTCCTGTTATCAAGTCCGTTCACGCCGAAGGCGGCATTGTTGATATTCGTGTTGTTGAACGTAACGCAGCCCGCGCAAACAAAGTCTCCAGATATGCTGTTAAAAGCGGTCTGCGGATGGCTCGGGGCCATGTATAGAATATGTTCGTAACCGGCAAACACCTTCAGCGGCCCATTGGTGTATTTGGCGACGAACATCACGGCTTCATTGTCGGAGATCGTCGCGGTGAGCGCCTGCGGCAGGAACGGGGGGATCGGCACGCCACTGGCGTTATTGCTTCCCGGCCCCAGCGAAAGCCCGACGGAATCGGTAACATGGCTGTAGATGGCGTCGAGCGAGAGCACACCTGTGCCCCACGTCGAGATGTCGCCGCCGAGCTGGAATTGGTAGGCTCCATTGGAGGCGTTGTTCTGGGCGTAGCCGCCGAACTGCCACAACGCCGCCGCCCGGAAGTGGTCGACGTTGAGTTGATACTTCAAAGACGTTGTGTTCCTGCAGTTCTCGGTATTGCCGCCGCCGCAGGTTATTCCCTGGAAGCCGATCGGGGAAAAACCGTAAGAGGCGCTGAACGGATCGTAGTCGAAGACAGCGTCCAGGGTCAGCGAGTTCTGCCGAAATACGGTCAGGGTGCCATAGGTCGGAGAACTGAAGCCGACATAGCCTTGGCCGTTGTACCACTGGCCCGCCCGGCTTGAATCGGAGTAGGCGGTGGCGAAGTTTTGCGGGATGCCGGCGTTCGCGGCAACCGATCCCGGTCCATCGGAGAAGCGCAGGGAATAAGGGTCGAAGCCGGCGTCCAGGGCAAAGACAACAGAGACGTCCCCGCCGATCGGCTCCGTTCCCTTGATTCCAATGAATGAATTGCTCAACGCGTTGGGGGCTAGGCCAAACACCGCATTATTATTCTGTTTCTGGATTAAGTAGGAGGCTCCGACGGCGGATTGCGTGTCCCACCGCGTGCCGTGGCTCTGCCAGCCGAACCCCGTGTCAACTGTGCCATAGACCGTGATGCCGTACCAGGACAGTTGGCAGTTTGTGGAACCAAAGTCCCACGCGTCGGTGCATGACTTGGGCGTCGAAGGCTTGGTCGTGGAAGGCATGGGCGCGAAAGGCTGGGGCGCGGAAGCCGCGGTGGGCACCATGGACGGGACGGCGTCGGCGGCCCAACTCGCCCCGCCGCAGAAGGCGCTGCCGACTGCGGTAATCACTACAGCAAGAAATGCCGAGTGTTGCATGGTGAGCGTCCCTGACTCATCACGCAGGAGTGAAGCAGTTGCTAAGTCGGTGGGCAAGAAAATCCCGGCGCCTTAGCAGCGATGCCGGAAAAATTCTGATCCGAGTGGCAGTCGTGCCACAGTCGTTTCAACAGCGAACGGGTTCCGCATTTGCGGTGGGCGACCACCGATGAAATTAGCTGCGGGTCAGCTCCTCAAACACGGCAGCTAATTTCCTCACCGCTGCTGCGTGAACGGAGATCATCAAGCACGGAAGTCATGCCAGGCTCGGTAGCAAACGCGCATGGGTACACCTGTTGTTTGAGGAGCCGAAAAGTGCCGCCGACATTTGAAGTCACCCGGCGTCACGCACGATGCGGCATTTGACCGTGCGTTCGATCGCGTATTGGCTTTGCTGCGCTGGAGCGGACACATCCTGATGAGCGTGCTTCAGAAAGCTATTACCGATGGCATGAAGACATAACCGATGCCACGCTTGATCCGGAAGAACTTTGGTGCGCCTGGATCGACCTCCAGTTTACGCCGCAACCTTAAGACCTGCATATCAATGCTACGCTCGGAAATATCTTCATGTCGTTGAGTGACAGTATCAAATGCTCCCTTGTAAGGGGCTGCTGAGGTGATTCAGAAACGCGAGCAGCAATTTATACTCGCGTTTACCAGCGAAGCCGGAGCCGTATCGGGGCCGTGCAACTTTCGGCCACGCCGTTCAAGTACCCAACCGTTAAACCTATATCCGCCAATCTTCGACCCGCTTGCCTGCGTTATCTCCATCTGCTTTTCAGCGAGCGTGGAATAACCGTCGGAGGGTGGATTCGATTGCGCCGCCTCGCGCAGTGTCGCGCAGACCTCGCTGACGTTCGCAAGGAACGATCTATCACCGAAATTGCGATGAAATGGGGGGGCAGCGACGCTGCCCATTTCAGCCGCTTGTTCAAGGCAGCCTTTGGCATTTCCCCGAACGCATTCCGTCGTGCGACGACTTTGCCCTGGGGTGCTGTTAGTCAGTTGCCGGACTTTGAATAGCAACCCTTGTGATCGAACGTCTGTGCGCTCGTCTGCAAAAAGCGCGGTCGTTGCCGCTCGCTACGAAAACTCAAATACACGCGGGCACGAAACAGGCCGCAGCCAGCCGCGACCTTTCGTTGTCGGAACTACAGGGCCTCGCCGGCGATCACCAGCGATAGCCATATCCGCGATAGTACCCAGGGCCGTAGGCGTATGCGGGGCGAATAACGCGCCGATATCCGTAGGACCGGTATCCGCCATAATAGGCGGGGGCGGCGTAGCCGTAATTGTAATAGGCCGGGGCGTAGCCGCCGTAATACGCGGGGGCATAGCCGCCGCCATAATAGCCGTACGGGCCGCCATAATATCCGTAACCCGGTCCGCCATAGTAGCCGTAACCTGGGCCATAGGCGTAGGCGCTGGAGGCGATGCCACCAACCACCGCCGCTCCAATCAGTCCGGCCGCAAGTCCAGCACCCCAGCCGCCGCCTCCCCAGCCGCCTCGCCACGCATGAGCTGGTGACGGCGCCACCAAGGCAGAGACGCCGATGGTGGCAGCGGTCGCTAACGCTAATGCTGCTTTCCTCATTTCCGAAGCCTCCGTTGTTCCCGGAACTTCAACCTGCAATTCGGCAATAATTTCCCCCGCCCGCCGTTGGCGGAAGGGTTTCCATGAAATTTAATGTTGATGAACGGCCTGGGAGGTAAATGACGGCCCCCCATGTCCGCTCCGGGTCAAAATACAAAATACCAATAAAGAGCGATGGTTTCCGGTTCGCTCGCGTCAACCATCATCCAGCACGAACGCCAGGTTGGAGAAGGGCCAAACTCCGGCGTTGGTTGACAGTCCAAGAGAGGCGCCCGGTACGGCCCCCCGACTTGAAATTGGTTTCCTGGTTTCCTCAATCACTCGAACCACTATCGGTCTAAAGCCGGTTGCTGTATCGCGACGCGGGTAGCTTTGTTACATCTGGAATATTCCGAGCGAATTAATTAGTGCAGCTTGCTCGTGCATCGTTCGCGGATTCGCAGCAGCCGGCGCTTCCGTTATGAGGCGATGCGAGTAGCAGGGCGCAAATGTAGGCATCTGCTTAAGCGCGTGGCCGGCCTGCCATCAAGCGCGGCAATTCAAACTTACAGATTAGCTAAATGATAGCCCACTCAGATTTGAGTGGGCGCATCACCGTTAGCGCTTTGTGAAAGTCATAATCGTATGTCATTCAATTGTCACGTCTGCCGCTTCTGCCGCTCCTCGGCGAAAGCGGAATCTTCTGGAGAACTAAATGATCGCGATTGCCGGCGGAATAATCCTCGCGCTTCTCATCATATGCATGCTGATCGGTTTCGCCTTGATGATCCGCAATATCTTTCGGAGCATCGGGCGGCGCGGCATGGCCTATAACATTAGCAACCTGCGGGGAGTGCCACCCGGCGATCGCAAACGATGGATGGGCGTCGTGATGCTGTTCGTTATCTTGATCGGTCTGGGTTTCGTAGTGAATATGACGACGCAGTCCAACGTGCCGGTCAGGGTGAGCCATGACGGCGACATCAATGGCGGGGCGCTGAACTAGGGCGTGATGACTTTTCTTCGTATCGCCATCCCGCTCTATTCGACGGATTGTCGGGTCAACGCATCGCGTCGCTCGTCCGTGATGGATGGCAGCGACTGAACCGAAGGTTTCAGTTAAAGCTCGGCGACTGTCCAGTTCACGAATAGCGTCTTGTCGTCGGGCCCGTCCGATATAGGGCTATCTGTAAAAGTCCTTGCTTGAAGGTCAGCCGCGTCGCGCGGCCTTGATCGCGGCGACGTCGATTTTCTTCATGCCCATCATGGCATCGAATGCGCGCTTTGCTTCATCGCCACCGGCCGCCAGCGCCTCCGTCAGGACGCGCGGTGTGATTTGCCAGGAGATGCCCCACTTGTCCTTGCACCAGCCGCACGCGCTCTCCTGGCCGCCATTGCCGACAATGGCGTTCCAGTAACGGTCGGTCTCTTGCTGATCATCGGTGGCGATCTGGAACGAGAACGCTTCGTTATGCTGAAACATGGGACCGCCATTGAGGCCAAGACAGGGCACGCCGGCGACGGTGAATTCTACCGTCAGCACGTCGCCCTTTTTGCCGGAGGGGTAATCACTGGGTGCCCGGTGGACGGCGCCTACAGCGCTGTCGGGAAAGGTTTCGGCGTAGAAGCGGGCAGCAGCCTCTGCGTCCTTGTCGTACCACAGGCAAATCGTGTTCTTGGTCGTGTTCTTGGCCATTGCTTGTCCTTTCGCTGGGCTGATGCGCGCCGGATTCGCGCGCCGTCTGTCAAGTTCTGTTGATGCCGTGCTGGCCTGCTCGTTATCGTTCAGCTGCTCCCGGATTCTTCATTGAGTGGAATGTCGCGGTTGAGTTGGCCGTTTGGCGTGGCACGCGCGCCTCGCGACTAACGCAAGAGGCGGAAGTCAGGTTCGAGGCAAACCCTCGGTTTTTTGGATCATCAGAGGTTACGGTGTGACCGCTGCCGGCGCAAAGCGTCGTTTCGCCGGCAGATTTGAATCGCCTCCCGACAGCCGGCCGTCTATGGTGTGGTTATGTCCCGCTTGCTGTTCTCATCGATTGCTATCGTCCTGTCACTGCTACCGGTCGTCGCGCCGGCGGCGCCGGCTCACAAGCGACCGGTGCCACGCTGGCACGGTTACGGCTTCCTGCCGGGTTACCAACAGCCCCTGAATAACAGCCTTCCCGCTTACAAGCAGAAGAATGGGGCTGCGCGCCTGGCGCGCTACAACCGGCGCCCTTGGTATATCGATCCCACTCCGAGCTATTATGGGTGGGATGGCGAGCGGTATTATTTCGGCCGGCCCGGCTTTTATCGCGGTCGCTACAATGGCGGCAGCATCGGCCCGTGCTGGTCGCAGACGCCGATCGGGCCGGCCTGGACCTGCGGCTGATCAGTCGGCTGCTTCAAGCCCGCGCGGATGCATTCATCGTTGCTCGATTTCGAGGGGCATCGGGCACCTGCGCCGTAGCTGAGCACGCCCTTCACCGCGCATTTGCCGCGGCACTCGCCGGCCAAAGATCGGCGCGCCAATGCAACGCGATCGCCGTCATCAGGATCAGGCCTAGGACCGCATAGAGCGAGCCGGTGGCGGAATAGCCGATCAGATCAATCAGGCTGCCGGCCGCGAGCAACCCCAGCGGCAGGCCGTAGATCACCATCATGCGCACCCCCATCACGCGGCCACGCAGATGGGCGCTCGCCGTGCGCATCAGGATCACGGCAGCCGAAATCATCGACATGCTCTGGGCTATGCCGGCAAGCACAAGGCAGACCATCGCCACCGGCATGGTCCTGATCTCGACGAAAACCAATAGCATCGCATACCAGGCAAGCGTCGCGCCGATCAAAAGCCGAGCGATCCGCACACCGCCGGCCAAACTGAGCGTGATCGAACCAATCAGCGAGCCTACCGCGAAGCTCGCCGATAGATAGCCGAGACCGGTCTGGTCGGTATGAAAGATTTCGCGTGCGACGTAAGGCAGCAATCCGTTCGTCAGGGGAAAGGCGGTGAGATTGGCCAGGAACGCGACGCAGAGCGCGGCGCGCATTCCCGGACCGCTCCAGGCATGGACCACGCCCTCCCTAAGGTCGTGCAGCAGCTTCGAGCCGGGCGTAACGTTGGCCGGGTGATCAACCGCTCCGAGATGTTTCGACGGGCGGGTCAGGCACAGCATCAACACGGCCGCCAAGAAATAGAGACAGGCGATCGCCACATACACAAAACCAATCCCAAGCGCTGCGAAAAGTCCGGCACCGCTCAGCGCGCCAACGATGCGCGCGCTGTCCTGCGTCGTGCGCGCGAGACTGATGGCACCAATCAGTTGCTCGGCGGGCATGATGTCGGCGAGCAGGGCGCCGCGCACGCCGAGATCCGAGGGCCGGATCAGGCCCATGATCGCGACGATGATCATGACGTTAAGGGGGGCCAAATGGCCTGATAGCGCCAGCGTCATGATGGTCGCGGAGAGTGCCGTGTAGGCGAAGCGCATCGCGGCCAGAAGATCCCGATGCCCGATGCGGTCCCCGATCATGCCGAATACCGGCGCAACCAGCGTCCCGACATATTGCAGCGATGCGAGCACGGTGAGCAGAAGCACCGAACCGGTCTCGACCATGATGTACCAGCCGAGCACAAGCGTCTCCACCTCGAACGCCCAGGAGGTGAGCAGATCGGATGGCCATTGAAAGCGATAGTTACGGATGTGGAATGGTGCGAGCGCGGAAGGCCGCGAGGCTCCGCTCAAGACGCGATGACGCGTTTCACGTCGTTCCCTGTCCTTTTCTTATTGTTCACGCAACGTAGCGCCGCCGATGCCCGTGTCAACCGGGACTGCCGCTCGCGGGGCATGCTCAACGGTATCGGCTCACGGCCGGCCGCATTACCAATGCTGATCTGCGATGCCCGGCCATCTGATTTTCAAATCAGCGCGAGATATGCACCACGGCGTTCAATTAACGCACATTCTTGCGATGGCATCGCTATGCTATGCACTCTTGCAACTCGAAGGATGCTTTGGCGTGAGTACAATTGTGGACACCGAATGTCTCGGCACATTGGTGGGTACGGATGGCGCCGACCGCATGGTCGGCAAAGGTGGAGACGACAAGGTTTCCGGCAAAAACGGCAAGCATCATATCTTGGGTGGTGCTGACCGTATGTTGAGAGGCAACGACAACGATATCCTCCTGGCGCGAAGGCGCCTGCTGACACTCGGCGTTGGCTGCGTTCTGGTGGGAGGATTTACATTCGCCGCAGCCCGCGCCGCAGATGACTCCGCGGGTGGTTCAACCAAGGAAAACTTTATGAATGATCTGAGGGATCTGCTGGCCAGTCTCGAGTCGGGCCAGCACTTGTTCGCCGCCACCTTGGCTTTCGTCGCCACGCATTACGATTATAAGCCCCAGGCGTTCCGCAACGGCGAGCTGGAGAATGCGGCGGGTGAGAACGAAGGCTCCTGCAAGACGTTGGGCTTGGCCAAGCTGGAAAGACTGACCGACCGCGAAGCGTTGCTGGCGTTCGGTGAGCACTATCGCAGCGTGCTGGCCGCACCCAATGGCACTGATCATGCCAACATCCGCAGCCTGATGGTGCATGGCTTGGCAGGCGTTACGTTCGCCGGGCCACCGCTGACTCGCAAGACGTCCACCTAATCCGGATTCGATGCCCATCTAACTCCAGGCGGGCATCGTCATCCGACAAACTGTTCAAGATGTCGACAAAGAGACGGAAAGCGCGGGCCGCAGTGACGGAAAGCGCGGGCCGCAGTTTTAGTCCCGTCAACCGCCGATCGCGGACGGACGTGTTGTCATGCGATGCATGACGATCTGCTCACTGGCGTGACCTGTGTCGCATTCGTGCGACGTCACGCGTCAATAGCGCGGTCAGGATCGCGTGAAGGATGGCCGCCGGCCACAGAAGGACGCCGGTCGAACCACTTGCAAGCCCGAGGTAGGCAAGATACAGCGTTACCAATGCGCTGTACGTCAACATGCCGTGGAGCGGCGGACCCGGCCAGCAGGCGATCCCCAAGGCAATCAGCGCGATGCCGCACACGCGCGCAACCGCTATGGCGACGCCGGCAAGTGGCTCGCCCAGCAACAACTGACCGACCAGCGCGGGAGCGATCAGCAACGCCAGTCCTGTGACCGCCTCGCCAACGGCCGCGAATGCCAGCGCGCCTTTCATCGCTTTCCGGTGGTCGTGCCGGTTTTTTGGGCCTGCGGCTCTTCAATCGGATCCGGCGCCGGCATAGGTCCGAGTTCTGCCTTGGCTTGCGCGGGCTCCTTGAGCTCCGGTTCGAGCTTGATTGTCAGCTTGCTTATCTTGCCGGTGAACTTGAACGGAGGATCGTAGCGATACTCGATCATCGCAACGCCGGTGCGCGTGTCCTGGCCGACGTCGAAGCTTTCGTCTTCCGGGAACCCGATCGGGGTGCCGTGCTCGATGGATCTCCTGTCCACTTCCTTCCCGTCCACGGAGAGCACGCCGGTCCCGCCTTTTCCCAGCTCCGGACCGTCCGACTTGAAGTCGAAGACGATGGTGTGCTTGCCGGCGCCGAGCTCCGGCCCCGACCAGATCGTGCGCTTGAGGTTGAGCAGGTTGTAGAGGAACACGGGCTTGCCCGAACCAATGCCGGCCATGCCCTTGCTCAGGAACAGACCATAGCCGCCGAAGCGCCCGCCTTCGGTGACGATCATGCCCTCCGCACCGCCCTCGGGAATCTCCACTTCGGCGGTGATGGTGTAGGACTTGTTGAGGATCCTCGGTGCAGCGCTGGACGGCACGCCGGTCAGTTCGCCCGAATAGGTGAAGACCGTGCGTCCGGCCGTAAGGCTCGGGCGCGGCGCATTCCAGCGCCCGAGCGTGGTGTTGTCGAGCGGCAGTACGTTGTACTTCTTTGCCTCGGCGTAAAAGAGGTCCTGCAGCTCTTTCACCTTGTCCGGCATGCTGGCGGCGAGGTCATTGAACTGGGTGGGGTCCTCCTGGACGTTGTAGAGCTCCCACTTGTAGCCGGTGATCACATCCGGAGGCGTCTTGATGCTCAGCTCCCAGGGGAGAGTCGCTGGCGTCGTGGCCGCCACCCATCCGTCGTGATAGATCGCGCGATTTCCGAGCATCTCGAAATATTGCGTCGTGTGCGGGGTCGGGGCGTTCGCGTTCGCCTTGTCCCACGTGTACATCATGCTCACCCCCTCGATGGGGATCTGCTTGATGCCGTCGATCATATCGGGTTGCTGAATGCCAGCCGCCTCGAGGATGGTCGGCGCGATGTCGATGACGTGATGAAACTGGCGACGGATGCCGCCCAAATCGTTGATATGGCCGGGCCAGGACATGGCCACGCCCTGCGCCGTCCCGCCGAAGTGCGATGGCACCTGCTTCACCCACTTGAACGGGGTGTCCATGGCCCACGCCCAGCCCGCTGCGAAATGCGGGAAGGTCCGGTCCGATCCCCAGAACGGATACCAGAGGAACTGGTCCTTCACCGGCATGGCGACGCCGTTGAAGGTGGTCAATTCGTTCGGTGTGCCGTTGAGCATGCCTTCGGCGCTCGCGCCATTGTCGCCACCGATATAAATGATCAGGGTGTTGTCGAGTTCGCCGAGGTCCTCGACGGCCTGGATGACCCGCCCGATCTCATGATCGGCGTAGGCGAGGTAGGCGCCATAGACGTCCGCTTGCTTGATGAAGAGCTTCTTCTCGTCCCAACTAAGGGAATCCCATTCCGGCAGTCCCTTCGGCCACGGCGTCAGCTTGGCGTTCTCCGGCATGATGCCCAACCGCTTCTGGTTGGCGAAGATGGTCTCGCGTATCTTGTTCCAGCCTTCGTCGAACAGGTGCATGTCGCCGATCTTTTTGATCCACTCCGGCGTCGGGTGATGGGGCGCATGAGTGGCGCCCGGGGCGTAATAGACGAGCCACGGCTTGCCGGGAGCGATCTCCTTGAGCTGCTTCATGTGCTGGATGGCCTCGTCGGCCATCGCCGTCTCCAGATTCCAGTTGGGATTATCCTGAAACGGATAGATCGCCGTCGTATTGCGGAACAGGTTGGGTTGCCACTGGCTGGTGTCGCCGCCGACGAAGCCATAGAAGTAATCGAAGCCCATGCCATTTGGCCATTGATTAAACGGCCCGGCTTGGCTTGCCTGGTAGAACGGCGTGTTGTGGTCCTTGCCAAACCACGAGGTAGCGTAGCCGTTTTCTTTTAAAATTGTACCGATGGTGCCTTTTTCGATCGGGATGATGAAGTCGTAACCTGGGAAGCCGGTCGCGATTTCGCCGACCACCCCGAAGCCCACCGAGTGATGGTTGCGTCCCGTGATGATCGCCGCCCGTGTCGGCGAGCAGAGCGACGTGGAGTGAAAATTCGTGAAGCGCAACCCCTGCGCGGCGATGCGATCCATGGCAGGAGTGGGTATGACGCCGCCGAAGGTGCTTGGTGCGCCGAAACCCTGGTCGTCCGTCATGATCAGAAGAACGTTCGGCGCGCCCTTCGGCGGCACAACGCGCGGAGCCCACCACGCCGTCGACTCCGAGGCCTTCTCCCTGATCACTCCGCCGAAATCCGGTGCTGGGGGAGGAAGCTGCCGTCCGGTGATCGTCGTGGTCGCACCGGGCGAGCCAGGAACGCCTGTAACCTGCTGCGCCCCTGCCGTGACGCAACTCAGCGCAAGAAGACTAGCGCCCGCAAGCATGCCGTGAATGGTTTTCATGAAAACCCTCCCAACTATGTTGCGGATTTGAACCGGGCTATTTTATCCCCATCGACGGCAAGGAAGCTCACTCTATTTCCCGAAATGCTCAATAGCGGGCGCTAAGGCAAATCGCCGCAAGCGCAGCGGACGTGGCTGGCGCGACGGTGGATTGCTTCTCAGCCGGCTTTACGAGCTAGTCCGGTTTCGCAGTCCCGGTAGCGGCCGGCGCCGCGTCGGGCGTGGTAGGCTTCTGCCCACCGCCGGTGAAGCGCTCGAGCACGGAGCGTACCGCGTCGCGGGTCTTGCGATCCTTGACCGCGTCGAGCAACGGGGCGGACGCGGGCGAGCGCCGGATCAGGCTTTCCGGATCCGGGAAGATCAGCGGGTCGTCCCACGGGCCCTGCACCACGAACGGCAGATCGAATTCCGGCGCGCTGGTCGCGGCCGAGATCAGGCTGGCGGTGCCCTTGAGGTCGTATTCGCGCGCCGGCACCGAGGTGGTGCCGGTCAAGGTGAGCCGCGCGGCGGGTCCCTCGACGCGGATATCGTCGACGGTTGCGGTCCCGTCGCTGAATTTCACCGCGATGGTCAAGTTGTCGTAGGGCGTCGAGCCGCTGCGGAAATTGCCGGCGCCGGATAGCGGCCGGCGCTCCAGCCGCTTCAACAATTGCTCAACGTTGAAGCCGTTGATGGCGCCGTCATGACCGTTCAGCGTGGCGGTGCCGTCAAGCGACTGCGCCAGCCCGAACGGGCTCGAGCCGGACGCCATCAGCGAGACGTTGAGGTTGCCGCGGCCGGACAGCTTGTTGATGCCGAACAGATCGCTGGCGCAGGCCTGCAGGTCGACATCGGTGAACTGGAATTCGGCCTTGATATCGGCGACCGCGTCGGAGCGCGCAATCCCGAACGAGCCCTTGGCGATGCCGCCATAGATCTGCGCCTCGGCGATGCTGAGCGCCAGCGTGCCGCCGCGCAGATTGGCGCCAAGCGCAGTGCGCCCCAGTTTCGACGAGCCGACCGTCACCTTGGCCGCGGATAGCCGCATGTCGAGGTCGGTGGTGGAAAGCGAGTTCAGATCGAACAATTGCCGATTCCAGTCGCGCGCGCCGCTGGCGAGCAGGCGGAAGGTGGAGATGTAGGGCGTGAAATCCAGCGCGTCGGCGGCGAGCGTCGCCTGTAGCGTCTGGCGGCCATTGTTGGCGTAGGTCATCACGCCTTCGGCGACGTTGCCGTCCAGCTCGACATTGACATTGGTCAGCGCGATCGATGCGCCGACCACATTGGCGCGCGCCTTCAACGCGAAGCGGCCAAATCCGCCGCTGCCGGGCGGCGCTTGGCCGGTCCAGCGCAGGGCGTTGCGCAATGACGGGCTGTCGATGGTCAGCGTGCCTTCCATCATCATGCTGGTGCGATCGGCGACGGAGCCGTCGAACGCCAGCTTGAGCGGCGCGCTGGCAATCCGTGCCTTGAGGCCGGAGCGGTCGCCGGACAGCGCCGCCACGAAGTCGCTGACGCTGATGCTGCCGTCGACGCGCTCGCCGCGCCAGTCGAATTGGCCGGTTGCGGCAAAAGAGCGCGAGATCGACGGCCAGGCGAGGGAAAGGTCGACGTCATCGAGCGTCTCGGCGACGTGATTGGCGGCATCCTCATAGGCCAGCACGCCATCCTGGACCCGGATTTCCGAGAACGATAGCTGGTTATCGGCGCCAGGCTTCATGTTGCGCGCGATGGTCTCGATGAACGGCGTCCAGTTGCTCTCGCCATCGGGATAGCGGACGACATTGATATGCGGGCGCAACATCATGACGTCGGCGATCTCGAAACGCTGCAGCAACAGCGGCAGCAAACGCAAATTCGCGGTCAGGATGTCGACCCGGAGCGCCGGGTCGGCGGTGCCGCCGCCCTTCAGCCCGACGTCATGGAACGAGACGTAGCTGGCGGGAAAGACCGAAACATCGATTTTGCCCTTGACCACCAGGTCGAGGCCGGTGACCGCGCGGATTTGGGCCTCCACCGCCTGCCGCAGGGAGTCCCGGTTGATGAACCAGGACATTGCGATCAGGACGATCAGCGCCAAACCGAGAAACGCCGCAATCGGCATCCCCAAGCGCCTTATTCCTTGGGTCATGGTCAATGACATTTCCTGATCGGGTTGAGGTCGTCGGGTCGTTGTTGAAAAACGGCGGGGCCGGGCACCCACCGAATTCGGGTATACCCGAATTCGGCAAATTAAGTCGACCAGGTCGGCACCTGCCGGCTTGGATCGCCCGCCAACCTATGCAACTTGCGGGGTTTTCTTGACGCTTTCAAGGCCGTAGCGGGGTTATGACCACCTCCTTTGGTGGAAGGCCCCGTCATTGACGCGTCGCGAGAATTGCGCCTAATAATCCCAACCAGTGTCCCGGAACCGTCGCACGCCCGCCGCGGGCAGCGCTTCACTCGATCAGGTTGCATTCCCATGAACAAGGTCTATCCCGACGCCAAATCGGCACTCGAGGGCATTCTGAAGGACGGCATGATGATCATGTCCGGGGGCTTCGGCCTGTGCGGTATCGCAGAGGCCCTGTCCGATGCCTTGCGCGACTCCGGCGTCAAGAACCTGACCGTCGTTTCCAACAATGCCGGCGTCGATGGGATCGGGTTGAGCCGGCTCCTGGAGACCCGGCAGATCAAGAAAATGATCTCGTCCTATGTCGGCGAGAACAAGCTGTTCGCCCAGCAGTATCTCGCGGGCGAACTGGAACTCGAATTCACCCCGCAGGGCACGCTGGCGGAACGGATCCGCGCCGGCGGCGCCGGCATCCCGGCCTTCTACACCAAGACCGGTGTCGGAACCCTGATCGCCGAAGGCAAGGAAGTGAAGGAATTCGACGGCGAGAAATATCTGATGGAGCGTGGGCTGTTCGCCGACCTCGCCATCGTCCACGCCTGGAAGGGCGATACCGCCGGCAATCTGGTCTACCGCAAGACCGCGCGTAACTTCAATCCGATGATGGCGACCGCGGCCAAGATCACCGTCGCCGAAGTCGAGCATCTGGTGCCGGCCGGCGAGATCGATCCCGACCACATCCATACGCCCGGCATCTTCGTCAAGCGCATCATCGAAGTCGGCTCCGCCAACAAGCGCATCGAATTCCGCAACACAAGGCCGCGTCCCGCGGCGTGAGCCCGACTTAGCAGGAGATCATCATGGCCTGGACCCGTGAACAGATGGCCGCGCGCGCGGCCAAGGAATTGCGTGACGGCTACTACGTCAACCTCGGCATCGGCATCCCGACGCTGGTCTCGAACTTCATCCCGGCCGGCGTCGACGTGCAGTTGCAGAGCGAGAACGGCATGCTCGGCATGGGCCCATTCCCCTATGAGGGCGAGGAAGACGCCGACCTGATCAACGCCGGCAAGCAGACCGTTAGCCAGTTGCCGTCGACCAGCTATTTCTCCAGCGCCAATTCCTTCGGCATGGTGCGCGGCGGGCATATCGATCTGTCGATCCTCGGCGCGATGCAGGTGGCGCAGAACGGCGATCTCGCCAACTGGATGATCCCGGGCAAGATGGTCAAGGGCATGGGCGGCGCGATGGACCTGGTCGCCGGCGTCAAGCGCGTGGTGGTGGTGATGGAGCATTCCGCCAAGGACGGCGCCAAGCTGCTGAAGCAATGCACGCTGCCGCTGACCGGCGAGCGGGTGGTCGACATGGTGGTGACCGATCTCGCGGTCTTCACCATCGATAAGCATGGCAAGGACGGCATGGCGCTGATCGAGCTTGCCGACGGCGTCACGCTGGACGAGGTGAAGTCGAAGACCGAGGCCGAGTTCCGCGTCGCGCTGAAGAACGCGTGAGCGCGGTCACGCCGTAGTTTTACTATTCTTCGTCATGGCCGGGCATAGCCGTCCGAAGGACGGCGTCGCTTCCGCTTGCCTATGTCCCGGCCATCTACGTCTTTGGGTCTTTTTTGCTGGTTTGCTTGCTGCCAATTCGCTTGCCGCCAAGACGTGGATGCCCGGGACGAGCCCGGGCATGACGACTTCTGCTTCAAGCTTCTCTTCTCACGTCGTCTGCTTCACCAGCGCCGGGGCGGCTTCCTCGCCCTTGAGCTCCTCCAGGCTGCGGTGCCGCGGTTCGATGCCGAACGCCCATACCGTGACGATCTGCAGCACCAATAGCCCGATCATCAGCGACATCACGCCGGCGACGCCGCGGGCCTCGAACAGCGTCACCACCAGGAACGGCGTAACGATAGTGGCGCCGCGGCCCAGCGTGTTGACGATGCCGGAGGCGCGCAACCGCACTTCGGTGGGGAACAGTTCCGGAATGTAGATTCCGAACAGCAGCGCCACCAGCACGTAGATCGGCACTGTCAGCGCGAAGCCGACCGCCGGCAGCAGCACCGGATCCGATATCGTCGGATAGATGATGCCGAGCACCACGGCGATTAGCGAGGAGCCGATGATTGTCGGCTTGCGGCCCCAGCGATCCGCGGTCAGCGCGCCGATCGCCGAGCCGACCGGCGCACCCAGCGCCATCAGCAACGAATAACCGAACGAGGTCGCAACGCTGAAGCCCTGCTTGATGAAGAACACCGGCAGCCAAGTGACGAAGCCGTAGAGCAGGGTGTTGATGGTGATCAGGCAGACGGAGCCTACGATCATGCGCGACAGCAGCGGCGGCGTGAACAGCGTGCCGAGATCGCCGGAGATCTTCACGGTCGGGGCGGCGGCGGGTGCCGGTAGCGGCCGGCCCTGCGACGCCTCCTGCTCGATCGACTGCATCAGTGCCTCGGCTTCCTCGGTGCGGCCGACCGCTTCGAGCCAGCGTGGCGATTCCGGCAGCTTCTTGCGCAGATACCAGACCACCAGCGCGCCGATACCGCCGAGCACGAACATCGCGCGCCAGCCGAATGCCGGCACCAGCACTGAGGCGACCAGCAATGCCACCGGCAATCCCGTCACCACGCACACCGCCATCAGGCCGAGCCATTTGCCGCGGGTCTGCGCCGGCACGAATTCGGTCATGGTCGAATAGCCGACGACGTTTTCGGCGCCGAGGCCAAATCCCATCACGAAGCGGCAGGCGATCAGGAACGTCATGTTGGGCGCGAAGGCGGCTGCGAGCGACGCCAGCCCGAACATCAAGAGGTTGAACTGGTAGGTGAACCGCCGTCCGAAGCGGTCGCCGAGAAAGCCTGTGGCGAACGATCCCAGCATCATTCCGAAGAAGGTGACGGAGATGAATACGGCATTTTGCGAGAGCGTGGAGAAGCCGGTCTTCAGCGTTACGCCGAGCACGGTGCCGGCGATGTAGATGTCGAAACCGTCGAAGAACATCCCGATGCCGATCAGGAACAGGATGCGGCGGTGGAATGGGCCGATCGGAAGCCGGTCGAGACGAGCGCCGGCGTTCACTGCTGAAGCCATATGGATTCCCCCCTTTTGTTTGAAGGCGGCCCCGGTTCTCCGGGTGCCGCCGGTTGTTCATTCAGTTCATTCGTTGAGTTCGTTTATTCAGTTCAATCGTCGTTGCGCCGCCGTGTCGCGGTACCAGTCGAACGGCTGGTCATGGGTTGCCACCATGACGCTCTTGGTGTCGAAATGGTCGTCGAAGCTCTCGGTGCCGAATTCGCGCCCGATGCCTGAATCGTCGACGCCGCCCCAGGGCGATGCCGGGTCGAGCCGATGGTGATCGTTGATCCAGACGATGCCGGCCTTGACGGCGGAGGCCACGCGGTGCGCGCGTCCGATGTCGCGGGTCCGGATCGCGGCGGCGAGCCCGAACGGCGAATCATTGGCGAGCCGCAGCGCATCGGCTTCGTCCTTGAACGGGGTCACCGAGGTGAAGGGCCCGAACACTTCCTCCTGGAAGATGCGCATATTGGATTTCACGTCGGCGAACACCGTCGGCTCGACGAAGAATCCGCCCTCATGGCCGGGCACCTTGGCGGCGACACCGCCGGTGACCAGCCGCGCGCCGTCCTCGCGGCCGAAGCCGCAGTAGGACAGCACGCGGTCGCGCTGCCGGGCCGAGATCACCGGGCCGAGCTGGGTCGCGGGATCGAAGGGATCGCCGATCCGGATCGATTGCGTCTTGGCTTTCAGCTTGGCGACGAACTCGTCGTAGATCGAGGCCTGCACCAGGTGGCGCGACGCGCAGACGCAGGTCTGGCCCGCGCCGATGAAGGCGCCGAACGCGGCGTAGTTGACGGCGCGGTCGATATCGAAATCGTCGAACACCATCACCGGCGTCTTGCCGCCGAGCTCCATGGTTTGATGCGCGAACACCTTCGCGGCCGAGGCGCCGGCGATGCGGCCGGCCTCGGTGCCGCCGGTCAGCACCAGCTTGTTGATGTCGGGATGCTCGGCCAGCATCTTGCCGGCGCTCTGGCCGAGGCCGAGCACGACGTTGAACACGCCGGGCGGCAGCCCCGCCTCGGTGAAGATTTGCGCCAGCTTCAGCGTCGTCAGCGGGGTGTATTCGGAGGGCTTGACCACGGTGACGCATCCGCTCGCCAGCACGGCGGCCAGCGATTTGCACATGATCATCAAGGGATGGTTGAACGGCGTGCAGTTGGCGACGACGCCGATCGGCGTGCGCAGGGTGTAGTTCAGGTACGAGCCTTCGACCGGGATGACGGCGTCGCGGCGCGCCAGCGCAAGGCCAGCGAAGTAGCGGAAGAAATCCGGCAGCCGCGACAGCTGGGCGCGGGTCTCGTTGAGCGGGCGGCCGTTGTTGAGGGTTTCCAACCGGTACAGCGGCTCCAGATTGGCCTCGAAGGCATCTGCCAGCCGATTGACCAGCCGTGCCCGCGCGCGGATGTCCATGCCGCCCCAGGCTTTGCCTTCGAACGCGGCGCGCGCGCTTTTCATCGCGCGGTCGATATCCTCGGCAGTCGAGTTCGGAATCCGCGCGATCACGTCGCCGGTGGCGGGGTTGCGGACGTCGAGCATCGCGCCGGCGCCGGCCTCGATCTCGCGGCCATCGACGAAATTGCCGTGGACTTCAACTTCGACGGCAGTGGGTTTGGCGGGAATATTCATGCGTTTCTTCCTTCGACTATGACGGCGTTGCGCTTCAACGCCGGCAACACACGCTTTTCGGTTTGGATGACATGCGCCTTGATGATGCGCGCGGCGCTTCGCGCGTCGCGCTGCTGCATCGCCTCGATCAGCGCGACATGCTCGGCGACCAGCCGCGCCGGATCGTGGCCCCTGACATTGGCGACGCTGACGCGCACCAGGCGATCGGCCTGTCCGATCAGGTCGCACAGCGCGACCGCCATGCGGCGGTTGCCGGAGGCATGCGCCAACGCGGTGTGGAAGGCGCGGTTGTAGGCGATGAAGTCCTCGTGGTTGCCCGCAAACAAGCGAAACTCGTCCAGCGCCTTCAAGACATCGTCCGGCGCGGTCTCGATCGCCTCCGCCACGCAGGCAGGCTCCAGCGCCAGCCGGAACCGCAGCAGGTCGCGTGCGTCGGCCAGCGAGATCGGACTGACGCGGTAGCCCTGGCGCGGCTGCACGGTGACGAGATGTTCGCGCTCGAGCCGCAGAAGGGCCTCGCGCACCGGCTGGCGGCTCACGGCATAGCGCTCGGCGAGCTCCTGCTCGCGCATATCATCGCCAGGCGCCAGGCGACATGTCAGAATATCAGAGCGTAGGCTTTCGTAGACATTATCGCGCAAAAGCATCGAAATTGCTTCCTCCGAGGCTATTACATTCGCAGTCGTGAAATATCACGTCAAGCCACGATGGCTTGTAATCGGCGAGAATTGATCTATCAATCGGTGGCCTTCATCGCCGCGACAAAGGCGGCGCAGTCCGCCGCCGCCGAATTTCAAGAGAGAGACCGCATGGATCGATTTTTCGCCAATGGCGCCGTGAACGCAGCGCAATCCGGCGACGGGCCGCCGCTGTTCCTGTTCCACTCGCTGCTGTCGGATCGCGCGAGTTTCGACGCCATCGCGCCCCGTCTGTCGCAGTCGTTCCGGGTCATCGTTCCGGAATTGCCGGGCTTCGGCCGGTCGCCGGCCGTGGTTGGCGATTTCGCCGCGATTGCCGATCGCATGGCGGAGGCGGTGAAGGATGGCGCCGGCGGCCGCGAGGCGATCGTGCTCGGCAACGGCTATGGCGGGTTCGTGGCGCTGCAGATGGCGATCCGTCACCCCGGCATCGCCGCCAAACTCGTTCTGGCCGATTGCGGCGCCGCGTTTTCGGAACCCGGCCGCGAGGCTTTCCGCAACATGGCGGCGGCATCCAAGGCCAAGGGCCTCGCTGCCATCACCGATGTCGCGATGCGGCGGCTGTTCGCGCCGGAATTCCAGGCGCAACATCCCGACCTGATGCGCGATCGCCGCGAGGCGTTCCTGCGAACCGACCCGGAAGTATTTCGCGCCGCCTGCGCCGCGCTGGCCGGCCTAGACCTGCGGCCCGAACTCGGCAAGGTGAAGGTCCCGGTGCTGGTGCTGGTCGGCGAGCACGATGAGGCGACGCCGCCGCCGATGTCCCATGAACTGGCGGCCGGGCTGCCGAACGCGCGGCTGCAGGTCATCGCGGGCTGCGCCCACGTTCCGCAACTGCAGGCACCCGAGGTTTTCCTGGATGCGATCGGCGCCTTTCTTTCGGCGCAGCCCGCGGGTGGTACGGTCTTGGCGAGCTAAACTTTGGCAAGTTCGGCTTTGGCTACGCTTGTAAGCAACCTAGGCTTGTAAAAAGTCCGATCTCTTTCTACCCTGACCAGCGACGATGACCGTGGCGCGGGGCCTCGGCATCGGGGGCACCGGGTCATGTCGGACTTCTTCCGCGCGCACAAAGCTGTCAGGACGGTCATACCGACCTATTTCATCGAGAGCACCGCTCCGAACAATGTCGACGACATTGTTCCGGAGCCGCCGATCGAGTCGCCGGAATTGCAGCCGATCGATTCCGATCTGGCGGTCCGGCAGATCGCCGCAGAACTGGCGAATGGCGGCCGTCCCAATCTGGTCGTGATGGTCCATGGCTTCAATAATCCCGAAGCCGACGTGTTTCGGATGTACACGGCCGCAGCGGAAACGATCGCGGCCAACTCCGCGATTTCGGGCCGGCAAGGTCTTGTATGCGTCGGTTATCGCTGGCCTTCGGAAAAAATGGGACAGCCGATCCACGGCACCTGGGATGCCTTGCCCACTCTGCCGACCTGGATCCTGTATCTCGGCGCAGGTCTGGTGATCGTGCCTCTCCTTCTATTCTTCTTCGCTTCCGGTTATTGGCGCACGGACGTCTCCGTCGGCATCGATCATGTGGTGACGATTGTCGGCCTGGTCCTCGCCGGCCTTGTGCTCACGGCGGCGCTGCTGCGCACCATCGTTTACTTTCGCGACACATACCGGGCGACCAATTACGGCGTTCCGGATCTGGTCCAGATCATCCGGGCGATCGACGGCGAGATCGTCAATCTGCGCGGCAGCAACCGCCCAAATAATAATGTCCAGCTTTCCTTCATCGGGCACAGCATGGGCGGGTTCGTCGTCACCAATACCATCCGCGTCTTGTCGGACGTGTTCAGCAGGAACGTACAATCGCTGAGTTCCTACGGCGCCGGATCGCCCGAATTGCCGTCATCGAATATCGGCAAGGCCTTTAATCTGAGACGCTTTGTGCTGGTGTCGCCGGACATTCCGGCCGAGACCTTGTTGTCGAACCGCGGAAATTTCCTGGCGTCGACCTTGACGAAATTCCAGGAAGCCTACCTGTTCAGCAATGAGGGCGACGAAGTGCTGCGGCAAATCTCCACGCTGGCAAATTACTTCGTGTTTCCGACCAAGCGGCGCAAGCACGGCTTTCGGCTCGGGAATGTCGAGATCCTGTCGAGTCAATACGGCGTCCTCGGGGTTGCCGAGGCCGATTTTCTGCGCACCCTGCGCATCGGCAATTTGACGCTGCAGGAGCTCTACGACACCCTTGAGCAGGCTCGCGTCAGGCGCCGCGCGGCATCGTTGCCGGCGCAGACATTGCTGCCGAAGATCTTCACCTATTTCGATTGCACCGACTATATCGAGCCGGCGAAAGACGGCGGCAAGCCGGTGGGGCTTCTCACCTTCGCGAAGTGCCTCAAACGCAACGATCCCACGGCGAAACTGCCCTGGTATTCACACCTGCACCTGCTTCTTGCCTACGTTTTTTGCCATCAAAAGCCGAACGTCCATGGCGGCTATTTCGAGGGCGCGCTGGCGCAGCAACTGATCTATCGGCTCGCCTGTCTTGGCTATGACGGCACCGAAGCGGCCTATGGCGGCACAGCCTCGCTCGCCAAGACCTGTGAGGATAAACAGATTCGCGTGCTGATATCGCCACTGCTGGCGGCGCGTCGCGCGGCCGAGACCGTGGCGCTGGCGACGCTACCGCCTGAGCCGCAGCAAGCGGCACCGCCGCTTCCGTCGAATGTGCCGTAACGGACGGGCGCGATATTATCAGAGCATGATCCGGAAAAGTGGATGCCGGTTTTCCGAAAAGATCATGCTCAAATAATAAACTAGAGTGGGATGGCGATTCGAAGAAAAGCTATCCCGCTCTAGGCGCGCATCTTGGCCTGCGTGAACACCACTTCGATCAGCGTGCCTGAACGCGGGCCGGTCTTGATCTGGAACCGGGCGCGATTGGCTTCGACCAGCGCCTTGGTCAGGGAAAGGCTGACGCCCGCACTGTCGGAGGCCTGATCCGACGGCGCCGGGCTTCGGAACGGCTCCATCGCGGCCGCGACCTCGTTGTCGTTCAGTCCGTGGCCGGTATCGCGCACCCGCAGCACCACGTCGCCGAAGTCGGACAGCGCGGTCGAGACGATGACCTGGCCGCCGGCATTGGCGAGGTGGATCGAGTTGCCGATCAAATTGAGCGTGATCTGGCGCAGCGCGCGGGCGTCGGCGACCACCGGCGGCAGCATATGCGCCAGCGAGGTCCGGATGATGATGCGCTCGCGGTTCGCCTGCGGTTGCATCACGGCGACGCATTGCTCGACCAGATCGTTGAGGTTCTGGTTGGTGAAGGCGAGGTCGAGCTTGCCGGTCTCAATCCGCGACAGGTCGAGCAGATCGTTGATGACGGCGATCACGCGTTCGCCGGAGGCGCGGATGTCCTTCATGTATTCGACGTAGCGCTCGTTGCCGAGCGCGCCGAACCGCGCACCGATCATCACCTCGGCAAAACCGATGATGGCGTTGAGCGGCGTGCGGACCTCGTGGCTGACCCGCGCCAGCATGTCGGCCTTGGCGTTGACCGCGCGGTCGGCGAGGCGCCGCGCCTCGCGCAACTCGCTCTCGGTCTTGCGGCTCTGCGACAGGTCGCGAAATACCGCGAAGAAATTCGGGCCATGGGCCTGTGTCCGGCCCATTGTCAGCGACACCGGGATCAGGCCGCCGCCGCGCACGGCAGCCAGCGCATCGCGGCCGTGGTCGAGCAGGCTGGCGATGTCGGCGCCCCTGACGCTCGCCAGATAGTCAAATACCGCAGGCGCGCTTTCCGGCGCGAACAGTTCGACGAGATTGCGCTGCACGAGTTCGGCGCCGTCATAGCCGAACAGCGCCTCAGCGCTGCGGTTGCACGAATTGATGTTGCCCTCGGCGTCGAACATCAAAATGCCCTCGGCCGTGGTGTCGAGGATGGCGCCGAGTTCTTCGGCATTGGCGTGACCGACGGCCGACGGTTCGCTGACAGCGACCGGATCGGCGATTTTGGCTGCCACCTCGGCGGCCGGCGCCGAAGCACCCGAAAAAATCAAGGCCAGAGCGGAATCACCGTCCCACTTGACGGTGAAGAGATGTGCCTCGGTCGTCGACGGCGCGGCGTGGTCGCGCGATGGCTGCGCCGCGGAAATCGTCACCGGCGTGCCGGTCCCTGACGTGCTGCTGGCGCTCGAGACGCCGGGCTCGACATAGAGCGCGTCGAGGCCGCCGGCGGCCTCAAGGGCATGCAGACTGTGATAGCCCATCCGCGCCAGAAACGCCGGATTGGCATAGAGCAGCCGGTCGAACCGGTAGATCAGGACGCCGACCGGAAGAAGATCGAGCAGCGTTCGGTCGCGACGGGTTTCGCCCTGCGCCGGCGGCTCGGGATGGGCGAGCCAATTCGGCTGCGCGCTGCCTTCGGGAGTCTCCGCAGCCGCTGGCGGCTCTTCAACAGCCTCCTCGACCACCGGCTCGACGGTTTCCATCGGCGCCGCCGCCGCGAGTACGCCGCCTTCGTTCGCGAGCCGCTCCGCCAATTGGCGGGCGAGTTCGTTGAAGGCGCTGTTTTCAACCGGCGTCAGGGCAGGGGACTTGCCCTCGTTGACCGGCCGGAACGGCACGACGTTTTTGGGCGTTTCCACGGATGTTTCCAAGTCGGTTGGCGGTGAAGTCTCAAGCGCAAGCGTCGCTGGCGATTCGGGCTTATCTGGCGGAGACAATTCAGGCGTATCACGCGGACTGGACGATGCAGCGCCGGCATCCGGCGACCGCGCTTCTCTGGCGACCTCGGCTGTGATGATTCCAGCCGGGGCAGCCGAAGGCGCCGGCGTTGCGGGCGAATCGCTGAACAATTCATAGCGGCGCAATGCCGCCAACCGCGCCAGGCCGTCGAGGTCTCGGCAGACCCCGAAGCCGCGATAGCCGGCGAAATTGCGGCCGCGATCATAGACCGGCAATCCCGACAATTCGACCGGCAATTGGCCGCCGCCGTCGACGGGCCAGTTCAGTATGATGCCGCTCCAGGTGTCGTGCGTGGCGACAGCCTTGAGGACGCGGCCGTCAGGATCGAGCCCGAACGCCTCGGCGATCTCGCTCCACAGCCGACCGAAGCCGGCGGTGGTACGCGCGCCGATCAGGCGGGTGAACTCGTCGGAACCGAGCGCAAAGCGGCCCTCGGGATCCATTTGCCACATGAAGCGCAGCGGGTGCCGGCGTGTCGTCCGCGCGGGTTCGTCGCGCCATGATGGTGCGTTGACCGGCGGAGCCAGTGACGTCGGGGCGGCTTGTTCGATCACCAAAGCGGGCTCCTCGGCAGACGGAAGCGGAGGCGCAAGCTCAGGCTCGGGCTCAGGCTCGTCGGCGACTGCTTCGACATAGGGCGACGGTTCATGCGGATGATCGTCGATGGTGGCTTCCGGCGCGATGGCCTGTTCAAGCGGTGCGTCGATCGGTCCGACCTCGGCCGCGGCTTGGTCCGGCGTGGGGCTCGCATCAGCGTCAGGCAACGGCGGCGGCGCCGATTGAACCAGCATGATTTCGATTTCTTCTGGTATTTCAGCGAGTTCGTCGATCGGGACCAATCCGGCGGCGATGTCGGCCGATATCGTCAGCACTTTATCTTCGCTCGCGGGCGCAACGGCCGGCTCGGGCGCGTCCGGCAGCGCGCCATTGGCCATCAGGGCGACCAGACCGACATCCGCGCCGCAGCCCACCCGTTGGAGCACCAGGCGGCCGATGTTGTCAGCGGGTAGTTCGATGTGGCCCTGCGTCAGCGCGAGGTGTCGCGTATCGCCGAGGCCGCCCTCGACGAGATCACGAAAAGCGGGCAGCGATCGTGCGGCGTCGCTGGCGGCGATGAACATGCCGTCGCGGGCGAAAACGGCGATCGGCGTCCCAATGCCGTCGACCAGCCGCTGCAGGCGTTCGACCAGCGGCATGGCGCGGCCGACCGGTTCGGCGGCGGCGACCAGCAGGCCGTGGCCGCCGTCGGCAAAAGCGAGCCGCGCGCAGCCGCAGGTGACGAGCGTGCCGAGCGTCGCGCCAAAGCCGCGCAGCCGTTGCAGCCGGATCGCGCCGTTCGGCGGCAGCCGGCCGGCAAGCCGCGCCACCTGACGCCGGTGTGAATCGGCCGGACCGAACGTCTTGGCGGCAAGATCAGCAGCATTGGGGGCACCGAACAGCCGGGCGCCGACCGGGTTGGCCCACAAGATTCTGGTGCCGTCGATCGACCAGAGCCAGGCCGGGAGCGCGTTGGTCGCATAAACCGCCAGCCGCGGATCGCCGATGCCTTGCAACTGGAATTCGACGTTATTCATCGTAGTGACATGACCCGGAAGCTTGGGCTGCTGCTCGAGAAGGGCGCCAGACGTCGGCGGCTAAACGATGACAGCCTTAACAAAGCATTAGTATCGCGCGCGGCACGCGGCAGGTCCACGGGCTGGCGGCGGGTAGGCTGTTGTAAGCCGCGATAACCTTAATTCATCTGAACCATCCAGCCCGCTTTCGCGTTGAAGCTGTTGATAACGTCCGCCGGGGTTTCGCTGGGAACCAAAACAGAAGCGGCGTCATACCGATGCAGTGCTTCGCCGGTACACAGAAATCGGAGAATCGGGGTCGGCGGATAGACCTCCTCCGCAGCGATGGGAGTGGGACCATGAGCGAAGACGTGCGTGATCGTTTCGAGATTCCAAAAGAAATGCGTTCGATGGCGGAGGCAAGCTTCGAGCAGGCCCGCCAGGCGTTCGAGAAATTCGTAGCAACCGCGCAGCAGACCGCCGGCTCGATCGAGGAACGTGGCGCGACGGTGCGCGCCGGCGCCAAGGACATCGGCGCCAAGGCGATTTCCTATGCCGAAAAGAACGTGCAGGCGTCGCTCGACTATGCCCAGGCTTTGCTGCGCGCCAAGGATATGACCGAGGTGATGCGGCTGCATGGTGATTACGTGCAGGCGCAGATGCGCGCGTTGGCCGAGCAGGCCAGCGAAATGGGCCAGATCGTCGGCCGTGCTGCGATGGACGCCGCTAAGCCGAAGAACTGAAGAACTCAAGAACTGACGGCCAAAAGCTTTCCCAGCAGACGGAAAAGCGGCCGAAAACAGCCTTTCGTTTGCCGGCGCCGGGGCGATCCCGGCCTGCCGCGGGAGGCGGCTGGCCGGCGAAATTGCGGCGCTGCACATATTATTTCGTTGCAATGCAAAAAATTGACATGTTATAAGTGTAACATGGTCGCAGCCCGGAAAGGGCTCCACCTGAGTGATTCCAAGTCGACGTTCGCGGCCGAATGGGACTTGCCGCGCGCGCAAGGGGAGTCACACATCACCTCATCGTTGTGAAGGAACGCTTGCCAATGGCTAATACCGATCCTTTCTCCGCTTCCGTTATCCCGTTTGAAGTTCCCGAGCAGGTGCGTGCGTTCGCCGAAAAGGGCGTTTCGCAAGCCCGTGACAACTACGCCAAGTTCAAGGACGCCGCCGAAAGCCACAACGGCGCCATGGAGGCGGTGTTCTCGACTTTCAGCAAAGGCGCCAGCGCCTATTCCGCCAAAGTGATGGAGATGATGAAGTCCTCCACCACCGCCAACCTCGACTTCGCGCAGGAATTGATCGGCGTGAAATCGCCTTCGGAAGCGATGGAGCTGTGGTCCTCGCACGCCCGCAAGCAGTTCGAGTCGTTCACTGCCGGCACCAAGGAACTCGCCGAGCTGACGCAGAAGGTCGCCGCGGAAACCGCCGAGCCGATCAAGGCCAGCGCGTCGAAGATCTTCAAGCCGGCCGCCTGATCGGTCGCCTTTTTTGTTTGAGAGAAAAGCCCGGACCGCAAGTCCGGGCTTTTTTCTTGGAATTTTTCGGTTCAGGATCGCTGGCGCAGGTGCGGCGGGCTCACAACGCCGAGACCCCGGCGCGACGACGTGGATTCCACCATCGCCCGGCCTTGCCAAAGCGCGGCGTTACACCTAGTTTCCGCCCCGTTCGGCACCCCCCATTTCGAGGGCCGATACCGGATGCAGTTGTAGCTCAGTTGGTTAGAGCGCCTGTCTGTGGAACAGGAGGTCGGTGGTTCGAGCCCACCCAACTGTACCAGAGCAATCTTCCTCTCTAAGCGTGAGAACGATCGCAGGGACAACCCTGAAGATAGAGCCGCCGGTTGACCCTCTTACTTGGGATGCTATCCGCCGCCCCCCATTCGGAAGCGCTTCTTCCGTTCCACAAATATCCGCCGGCGGACACCGTTCCGGTCGGACTGCCCGGATCGCCGGTTGCAGATGCCACAGTTGCCAAGCGCACCGTGGAATTGCGGCGGGTCGAGGTGCCACCGCGGCGAATGCCACACCGATCGCGTTGGCAATGCCGGCCGCACCGCCCATTCTGGCCGCCTTCGGAAATCTTCCCTGGAAGCGTATCAAATGTCTTGAAGGCGCCACCGTCTGCCCTGTCGTCATGATCCGCAGAAACGGTTTGTCAGAGCCACCAGAATTGGTCTGCAGCACAGTCCATACGTGGCCAAGGCGCAACAGCGGATGAGAAAGTTCCAACGTCGCGGTTGATCGCCACAATTACGGCGATCTCGTTATAGATTGTGACAATCGTATATCGCAATCTGAGCTAGTGCTCTGATTTTTTTCCGCGCTCGATTGGCGTAGCGCGATGTTTTTTTGCGTGTCCCGAATTGGGCGACGCGATCTGCTTTTTCATTATTCCCTTTGCTGGAATGCAACTGAACTCGTTTGGGGGGGCGATGAACCGTGAGGCGCGTTTTTCTGTGACGCTTAGTGCTACCTCTTCTGTCATCCGATCGATGTTGGGCGGTCAGCGGGAACAACTTCAGGCCGCGAAGGCAGTCGGGGTTCAGGAGCCGCACATTTGAGCGAGGCGACGATCGCGCGCACGATCGACATCGCGCCGCAGCCATGGCGTCCATTGCTGGTGCAGGCTGGCGTGACGGCATCGGCCGGCGTTGTCGGCGACATGCAACGGAAGACACAACTACCTGATGCTGCCCGCATGAGAATGTATGCCGCGCTGATTATCGGTCGGGCACCCATCGAAGGCGAGTTGCAGGCGGCGATATCCGAAGCGCAAAGGATATGGGCGGTGCTGTTCAAGCAGAAACGGATCAAGGAAAAATAAGATCGATTACAAGAACTAAACAATCATAAGAAAAGGAACGCTAGGGATGACGACCGTTGAGACCAGCATTGTTGAACTGCTGGAGACCAGCTCCGTTCAGGCGCTGTCGTACCGCTACCGTTTGCTGACCAACCTGATCGCCATCACTATGGTGCCGTTCAGCCGAGACGAGCGGCTGACCGCGCTGGTCGCGCTGATGCGTTGCGAAATCGATCGGATTTCTCTGACCGACGAAGCCTTTGATGCCTACGTCGATTCATTTGCCGATGCCGTCAAAGCGGAACGGAGGTTTTGTGGCGCGTAAAGAACTAAAGGCTGCTCGTAAGTAGCGCTCTCATCTCTAAGCGTGAGAACGATCGCAGGGACAGCCCTGGAGATAGAAGTCGTCGAGTGGATGCTAGCCGCCGCCCCACTCGGAAACGCTTCTTCCATTCCATAAACATCCGCCGGCCGATACCGTTCCGGTCGGACTGCCTGGATCGCCGTAACCCCGATACATAGAACCTGACCTGACCTGCGGCACGCTCCGATGCACGTGATGCGCGCTGACGCCCGATTTGTGATGGGCCGTCTGTTACTGGAGAGCGCGAATGTGCAGGCAAATGCGAGCGCGAATTTCACATCCTTCATCATTCGGTTCCTCGATGGAGGGCACTATCGATCCGCGTCTTGGACGCTGAAATCAGACGCCCGGCCCGATGTAGGACTGAAATCGACCCTCACCATCAAATTAGAATCAAAAGCTGGACCTAGGAATTTGCGGTGGGATGCGAGTAGGCGATTTCCTATGCAAACAGTTCGGCGCCTTCCGGCGTGAACTTCACATAGGTTCCGCTTTCGTGCACAGCCAGCCGCGCTCGATCGCCAGCCTGAGGCCGGCGCTATATTCGGCCGGCGACCGGGGTGCTGTTCTCGCGAAACCGCAACCGCCCGTTGTTTTCTCGACGTGGAAGATGGCCTGGCTTCCAATCAAATCAGCCGCATTAGTGCCGCGAGCAGCGCGCATCCCGGCCGCATTAGCGCCGCGAATGACGCGCGTCATATCATCATCGAGTTGGGGCCGGGCTTAACTAAGCAGGAGCCACTCATGACAGCATACCGCTCAATCGACGGCACCGGCAACAACCAGAACTTCAACGCGACCGGCACCGACATGACGCGCGAGGGGACTGCGCATTTTGTCGACGGCATCTCGGTGCCGATCGAGACCGTCAACCCGCGGACCGTTTCTAATAATATTGTTGGTGAAGGCGACGCCGGCGTGGCCAATCCGGACGGTCTTTCGGCCTTCATGTATGCATGGGGTCAGTTCATCGACCACGACCTCGATCTCGTTACCACCGATGGTGTGAACCACATTGATGTCGCGGTCCCGAACGGTGATCCGATCTTTCCGGATGGTTCATCGATCCCAATCACCCGCAGCGTGATTGATCCGGCAACCGGAGCTGGAACGGATGTACCTGCCACGGCAATCAACCAGATCACCGGCTGGCTTGACGCGAGCATGATCTATGGGTCTACGCAAGCGGTCGCCGACAACCTGGGCTTACCCGATGGACACATGAAAGTGTCGGACGGTAACAACCTGCCGATCGCGGCAGATGGCACCATGATGGCTGGCGACGTGCGGTCGCAAGAGAATCCCGCGCTCACGGCTTTGCAAACATTGTTCGTGCGCGAGCACAATTTTCAGGTCGACCAGCTCAAAGCCCAACACCCGGACTGGGACGGCAATCATTTGTACCAGGAGGCGCGGGCCATTGTCGGGGCCGAGATCGCGCACATCACTTACGATGAATTCCTGCCGAAGCTGCTCGGGCCGAACCTCCTTAACGCTTACCACGGTTTTGATCCGAGCGTGGATCCGCGCATCACTGAAGAGTTTGCCGGTGCGGCCTTCCGATTCGGGCACAGCATCGTGTCTGACGATACCGAGCGGCTCGACAATCTCGGCAACGTCACCGGCCCCGGGATCGAACTCAAGGACGCCTTCTTCCTGCCGGCCGATGAGTTTAACGCCTTCGGCGGGGCCGACGGCTTCTTGCGCCACCTCGCCGCCGATCCGGCGCAAACCATGGATGCGCGGATCGTGGACGGGCTGCGCAACTTCCTGTTCGATCCGCCTGTCGGAATGGACTTGGCGGCGATCAACATCGCGCGTGGACATGATCTCGGCCTCGGTACGCTGAACGAGACGCGGGCCGCGCTTGAGCTGACCCCCTACACCACGTTCGAACAACTCACTACCGACCCCGGCACGCTGGCTGGCCTGAAGGCGACCTTCACCTCGATCGATCAGGTCGACCTCTGGACCGGCGGACTTTCCGAGCACCACATGCCCGAAGCCATGATCGGCGAGACCTTTGGCACCATCATCGCTAATCAATTCGAGGCACTGCGTGGCGGTGACCAGTTTTACTTTGAGAACCAACTTGACCCTGCAACGGTAGCGATGGTGAAGAATACTTCCCTGTCGGACATCATGGAGCGTGACACCGACACCGACGTGATGCAGGCCGATGCCTTCCTCACCGCCGAGCGACACGCCAGCGACGTCAAGGCGGAAGACCCTGACGCCCCGCAGCTCATCATCGGCACCGCGGCTAGCGACAACATCCAGGGCGGCCCGGCCGACGACACCCTGGTGGCTAGCGGCAACGTTCAGAGTGTGACCGGCGGCGGGAGCGACGACACCTTCGTGTTCGACTTCAGCCATCAGACATCGGTGACGGTGAACGATTTTCATGCCGGTGACCTGCTGGAGATCCACGGCGTCGATCCCGCCATTAACTTCAGCGACGTGCAGGTGACGTCGAAACCGGCGATGACGCTCGTCGATATCGGCCAGGACCACATCAAGCTGCTCGGGGTCGATCACGTCAGCGCCAACGATTTTCTTTTCCAAGTCTGACTTTCAAGTCTGACTGCGCACCAGGGCCGCGCTCGGCAATTGGGGAGCGCGGCCCTCCACCATACCGTGCGCGAGCGCTCGCTCTCGCCTAGCACCCTGCCTCTAAACTCCTGGTTTGACGCGTTTTCTCTACGCGAACCGGTATCCACTTCGCTGGAAAACGCTTTAGTGTCACCGTTACGAGACACGCGCTTGCGGCCGAGACCTGCATTTCGACCGCCTCAGCCAGCGCAAACTGCCGCCAGATCACGGTCGCCGGCCAGATCGGACCAGCTGTTGGCAAGGCCTAACGGGCCATTGGCACTTTTCATCTGTCGGTATGAGAACGATCGTAGGGACAACCCTGGAGATAAAAGTAGTCGGGTGACCCTTTCACTTGGGATGCTAGCCGCCGCCCCACTCGGAGGCGCTTCTTCCGTTCCACAAAGTTCCGCCGGCGGAAGCCGCCCCGGCCGGACCGCTGGGATCGCTGTAACCCGGATAAGCAAAGCCTGATCTGACCTGCGGCACGCTGCGATGCACGTGATGCGCCCTGACGCCCGGTTTGTGATGAGTCGTCTGGGCAAGCGCGAAGCTACTGGTGAGCGCGAACGCGCAGGCTAACGCTACCGTGAATTTCACATCCTTCATCATTCGGTTCCTCGATGGAGGCACCATCGATCCGCGCCTCAGACGCTGAAGTCAGATGCCGGCCCGCTTGATGTAGGATTGAAATCGACCCTGACCATTAAATTAGAATTTCAAAAGCTGGAACTTAGATGGTCCTGACTGGCGCCGCGAGGGAAAACCCGCAGTCCACATTGCGATCGCGTGCTACGGGTCTGGATCATGCTCTAACGTCCCGCTTCGCGAAGCAGCTCCAGCGGTCTCCAGGGCTTCGCAATGAACGAGCTGCCATCGGGAAGCCGGCTCACGCGAGGGGTGGCCGACATGATGACGATGCGAAGTTCCGGAAATCGTTGGTGAGCGATCTGGGCCAGTTCTATCCCGTCCATGGAGCCGGCTAAATTGACATCGGTCAGCAACGTCGTCAGGTCGGCGCCGACATGCTCCAACACCAGTTCAGCGGCTTCGCCACTCTCGCATTCAATGACCTGCATCGCGCTCTCTTCGAGCAATGTCACGATGATCTCACGCTGAAGCGGATCATCCTCCACGACGAGCGCAATTTGTTTACAGGCTTGTGATTGTCCCATTGGAAAATCTCCATCCAAATGAGCTGAGTAGTTAAAGTCCTGCGAAATTATGCTTGTGCGCAGTTTGCGGGAGTCGACGGTCTTGAAAAGCGCTCGCGCCGGCAATGGGCCTATGAGGATACCAAAGTGCCTGTTTGAGCGATCCCATTTCGCGCCGCGAACGCGCCTAGGACGCGAGCTGCAATTCCAACAAGGCTAACGTCTCGAGCGCGACGACATTGCGTTCGCCTTCGCTCGCACTTCGAAGGATGGTCTGTGCGATGGCGTGCACGTGCGCGGAACTCACAGGATGCGGCAACTTGCTGACGGCGTTTGCCAGCGCAGCATCCATCAACGCGACAACATCGGGTTGAAACGAGGCATTGGCGAAATCGTCCATGCGGAACCTCTCGTATAGTGCCCGCAGGTTAACGGCGCCAAAAAAAGGTTGTTCCCTCGTCGGATTGCACCATGTTTGGTCGATCACGCTTGCTCGTCGCGGTTGTGCGCGCCGCTCGCGGAACCAGGTCCGCTCGATTGCGTTTAGGGCTTCTTGCATTCCGAATAGAACTGTCCGTTCGCCGCCGCTAATCGCTCGAGACAGTGCCGCGGATCGGTGACAGCGCCGGCGACGCTGAAATCATAGGCTTGCCCCCTGACGATCAGCGCATAGCGGCCGGGCGACAACGCCGCTTCCGGATTCTCGCTCTGGATTTCGTACATGTCCGGATTGTCTTTACTCGGCGCAGTTCGGTACGGAATCGACATATTGCGGATCACCCAGGTGTCGTCGATTTTGGAATCGACCGGCTTGCCGGCGGCATCGAAGCCGATCGCGCGCGTGATCTTCGCGATGACGCGAACCTCGGCGCGGTCCGCCGCGCTGCTGGTTGAATCCCGCCGGAACACGACGAACCTGAGATGTCCGTCCGGCAGCGTGGTTCGGCTCGGCGTCGTGATCGCCGCCGAGATCGCCACGCGGATGTCCGGCGCGCGGCCGGGCAACGTCTCCAATTCGTAAAGCTTGTCGCCGCTGATCGCGTGGATGCCGTAAGTGGTCGGGACGAGCGGCGAGGGCGCCGCCGCCTTGGCTTCGCTCGCCGTTGGCGCGACCGGCCGCGACACAGAAGGTGCTGCCGGCGGCGCCGCGATCGGCGGCGCCTTGGCGAGATTGGCGTTGGTTTGAAACGCTGCGGAAATGGTGCCGCGCTGCTGCACTGCGATGGCAATGACGACAAGGACCGCAAGCAGCGAGGCGAGCCGCCCGGCAAAATTCCGAGATAGCGAATTCCAAGGCAGCGAAAAGCCTGGCATCTTGCTTTGAGGCTTGGTGCGCGGAGCCGGCTTTTCGACGGACGCTTCCAGTACCGGCGGTACCCAGCGCGCAACGATCTCCTCGCTCGGCGGATCGGTGCGCTGCGGATCGACAAAGGCGTGCGGCGCTTCTTGCCCCGTTTCCGGCCCCCGCAAAGCCGGCAACGCGGAGTCGCTCCTTCTGGAAAAGGCTTCGACGCCTTGAATGGCGGTTTCTAGCGCGTTCGAGATCGAACGCATGTCGCCTGGGCTCTCGTGGGTGAATTGCTCCTGCAACTTGCGCCGGGCCAATTCGTAGACTGTCTGGCGCAGATGCTGAGGATCTTGCGTGACCGAATCGATCATGCGCGACAGCACCAACGCGAATTCGACCTCGGGCGTGGAGGTCGGGGCCACTTCCTGGCCGTCTCGTCGCAGGATCTCCGAGCCCATCGATTAGCCAGCGTCCGTCAGCGCAGGGTTTGGCAGAGTTAAAACGGACCCTATCACATTTACGAGATGGATTTAAATGATTACGGCTGCAACGCGCGGCGACGTCACCAACATCTTGGGTCGCGCTCTCGATCGGTGCGTTGGCTGCGAATACTGCCCGCGCGGTCGGTCTACAATTGAAGCGACGGCAGCGATCGCCCGCGATGAGAATGCGGCGCTTTCGAGACAGCGGGATTCACCGCCGCCTTGCGAATCCCGCGCCGTTCCCCCACAATTCGCGGGTCCACATTCTATTCTCCAGGGGGATTTATGCGCATCGTTCAGTCCAGGAATTTCCATCTCGGCTTGCTGCTTGCAACCGCGCTTTCGTTGTCGGTGCTGCCGACCGCGAGTGAGGCCTATACGGACGAGCAGCAACAGGCCTGCAGTCCCGACGCGATGCGGCTTTGCGGACCTGAAATACCCGATGTCGACCGCATCACCGCCTGCATGGCCCGCAACAAGCAGCAGCTTTCGCCGCAATGCCGGGTGTTCTTCGAGACTGACTCCAAAGGGCGCAAGGCTAAAAAGCCGGCCAAGCCGCACTCCACCTGACGGTTCGCGGCAGCGCCGAGGATGTCGGCGCCTTCGCATCCGCCCGGCGTCGCGCTGACCTTGTTCGCATCGCCGGCGCGCGCTTAAAAACGACAGATCCCGGCGCCGGCAACATCGGGATCGAGGTCGGCTGGCCATGCCTATCGCGGTCCGGCCTTATTTCAGCAGGCGGGGCGCGCTGCCACTGTGACGCCGCGCTCCTCATTCGTGACAATATTATGAAAGAGGCGGCGGCTTGCGGGATTCTGCCGCGGCGGCATCAACACCGCTGCCAGCGCATGTTGCGTTGGTGAGTATAGCTGCAGCGGTTCGATGGCGTGAACCGAGCGACGTCAAGCAGCTAACTTGGATTCTCAGCCAGGTCGATGTCTTCCGAGTTCGGTGACTGCCTAGCGTGTCGATGTTCGTGTGCCACGTGCGCTTCGCCTGCTTCGAGGCAAGGAGGACTCGTTTTGTTCGCAGTCAGACTTGCGACAAGCGGACGCCAACATCAAACGATTTTGATACCCGTATAGGTTGAGCAAGCATCGTGTGCGGTATCGCGGCGCATAGTGTGACTCAAAAGCCAACCATCGAGACAAACCAAGGTTTTGTCTTCTGTTGTTGTAAATTTTTCTTCCACGAATCACCACACTGATTCATTTTCAACATCTGAGGTCAATCTGGAGGTTAAGGGTATGAACGTTATTGTTTTCGCATCGCGTAAAGGCGGCTCGGGAAAAAGTACGTTGGCTGCTCACCTCGCTGCACATCTCAACAAGGCCACGAAGCCCTGTCTGCTTATCGATGCCGATCCGCAGGGATCGCTTACACTATGGCACAAGCTGCGCGGTACCAACGAACCGCCGATCAAGTCCGCCGTCAATTCCGTCAGCGGGATTGTCGCCGCCGCCAAGCGCGACGGCATCGAGTGGGTATTCATCGACACGCCGCCGAATACGTCGGCCGTCGTGGAAGACGCCATCAAGAACGCGACGATGGTGATCATTCCGGCGCGGCCGGGAGTGTTCGACGTCAATGCCGTACAGGACACGATTCAAACCTGCCGTTCGGCGCGCAAGCCCTATGCCGTCGTGATCAACGGGGCGCCGGCGCGCCGCGATGAGGCGGAGAGTCCGATCGTCACCATCGCCCGCGAGGCACTGGCCAAATTCCGCGCGCCGGTGTGGGGCGGCCAGATCACCAACCGCGCCGATCTCTTGATGGCCCTTAGCAAGGGTGAGGGCGCGCGCGAATACTATGCTGAAGGCCGTGCGGCAGCGGAAATCAGCAAGCTGTGGGCTGCGATCGAGCGTTCGGTGAAGGCCATCCGCGGTACCGCGTCGGCAAGCGGCGCGATGCATAAGCAGGCCGCGTAGCCTCGCTGCACAACGGGGGTCGGCAAGAACGCGCGGGGTCCGCGCGTTTTTTGTTTCGGGCAGCTAAATCATCGCCAGCATGTAGATGATGATCACCGGCGATAAGCTCAGGATCACGGACCATATGCCGAGTGCCCACAGAATGTCCTGGGTACAAAACCCCTTCTGGTTCGGCGATGGATTGTTCTGACCGCTCACGATGCCCCATGCTTTCTGCTGTTGCAGGGGCCTCAATACGCTTCGAATTTTAACAAAGCCTGTCGCGATTTCGCTTGCATTCGGACACGGTGGTTACCGCCGGTTAACGAAGTACGCCCCTGCTGATTGCTCAGCCCCCGATCAGCATGTGGAACGCCAGCACCGGCGACAGTCCCAGGACAACCCCCCATAGCGCAAACGACGATACCAGGAAGAAATCCTGCATGATCTGGACGCGCGGGCAGCTCGGATATCTGAGATTTTGCCTGGTTTGAGTCTTCATCGTTTCCCCCATTTTCTTGTTGTGGGATTCAATAAGCCTCAAATTTTAAAATGACGGTCGCGGTGCCGTGCGGATTTGAATGTTCGACATCACCGCGCATTAACCACGCGCGGCTGTCATTAAGGTGCCCGGCGCATTACCGGTCCGCGCGGCTGACCACGTCCATCAGCTCCGCGATCTTGCGCCGCTGGTCGGCCTTGTCGCCGGATGAGATCGCATGCTCGACGCAATGGGCGACATGGTCGCGCAGGATTTCCTCCTCGACGCGGCGCAACGCGGCCTTCGCCGCGGCGATCTGCGTCACCACGTCGATGCAATAGCGGTCATCCTCGACCATCGCGGCGAGGCCGCGGATCTGGCCTTCAATTCGTTTCAGCCGCTTCAAACAGGAGGTCTTGATCTCCGTGCGCATCTCGCTCATATACCCCCCTAGGGTATCGTTAGCAAGAGGCCGGGAGAGTGACAGTGGCGCCAACCGAACATTCTCACGGACACATGCATGGCCACGCACCTGCGGCTCACGCTTGCTGCGGTGGTTGCGCCAGCGATCAAGCGCATGACGCGTCCCACGCCATCGATCCCGTTTGCGGCATGAAGGTCGATCCGGCCACCGCCAAGCATCGCTTCTCATATCGGGGCCAGCCTTACTTCTTCTGCGGCGGACGCTGCCGCGAACGCTTCGAGGCCGATCCGGAAAAATTCCTGGCGCCCCGCGCTCCCGAACCGGCCGCGCCGGCCGGGGCCGTCTACACCTGTCCGATGCATCCCGAGGTAAAGCAGGTCGGCCCGGGCAGTTGCCCGATCTGCGGCATGGCGCTGGAGCCCGAACAGGTCTCGCTCGACGATGCGCCGGATCCCGAATTGATCGACATGACCCGACGGTTCTGGATCGCGCTCGCGCTGACGCTGCCAGTGTTTGTGCTCGAGATGGGCCGCCATGTCGGCCTCATGCATTTCGTTCCGTTGCAATGGTCGAACTGGATCTCGCTGGTATTGGCGACGCCGGTGGTGCTGTGGGCGGGCGCGCCGTTCTTTGCCCGCGGCTGGCGCTCGCTAGGGCTTGATCCCGAACAGTGGCTTTCCGGTTTTCGGACCGGATCAAGCCCCGACAAAAGGCCCACGCGAAACCTCAACATGTTCACGCTGATCGCGATGGGCACCGGGGTCGCCTGGCTCTACAGCCTGGTGGGGACGCTGGCGCCGCAACTGTTTCCGCCCGCGCTCCGCGACACGCACGGCGCGGTCGCGGTGTATTTCGAGGCCGCCGCCGTCATTACGGTGCTGGTCTTGCTCGGGCAGGTGCTGGAATTGCGGGCGCGGGCGCGCACCTCGGGCGCCATCCGCGCGCTGCTCGGGCTTGCGCCGAAGACCGCGCGGCGGATCACCGGCCATGGCGACGAGGAGGTCGCGATCGATGCGATCGCGGTCGACGATTTCTTGCGGGTCCGTCCCGGCGAGAAAATCCCGGTCGACGGTGCGGTCACCGAAGGCAGTTCCTTCGTCGACGAGTCGATGGTGACCGGCGAGCCGATGCCGGTGGCGAAGGCGGCCGGCGCGCAGGTGATCGGCGGCACCGTCAACCAGCACGGCGGTTTGGTCGTGCGCGCGGCGAGGGTCGGCCGCGACACCATGCTGGCGCGGATCGTGGACATGGTGGCGCGGGCGCAGCGATCACAGGCGCCGATCCAGCGCCTCGCCGACCGGGTCGCCGGCTGGTTCGTGCCGGCGGTGATCGCGGCGGCGCTCGTGGCATTTGCGGCCTGGATGCTGTTCGGGCCGGAGCCGCGCCTGACGTTTGCGCTGGTCGCGGCGGTGACGGTGTTGATCATCGCCTGTCCCTGCGCGCTCGGCCTGGCGACGCCGATGTCGATCATGGTCGGTGTCGGCCGCGGTGCGCAATCGGGAATCCTGATCCGCGACGCGCAGGCGTTGGAGCGGCTGGAGGCGATCGACACGCTCGTGATCGACAAGACCGGCACGCTCACCGAAGGCAAGCCCAGCGTTGTCGGCATCGTTCCGGCCGAGGGCGTTGCGGAAGATCAGTTGCTGCGGCTGGCGGCGAGCGTCGAGCGCGGCAGCGAGCATCCGCTGGCGCAGGCGATCCTTCAGGCCGCTACCGAGCGTGGCCTCGATCTCGGCGAGGCGCGTGATTTCACATCGCACGCCGGCAAGGGCGCGAGCGGAACCGTCGAGGGGCAGTCCGTTGCGCTCGGCAACGCCGCGCTGATGACGGAATTGAACGTGGCGACGCGCGGGCTCGACGCCGCCGCGGAAGCCGCGCGGCAAGGTGGCGCCACCGCGATCTATCTCGCGATCAACGGCCACGCCGCCGGCGTCGTCGCGATTGCCGATCCCATCAAACCGTCGGCGCAGGCTGCGCTGGCGGCGTTGCGCGGCGACGGCCTGCGCGTCGTCATGCTGACCGGCGATAACATCACCACCGCGCGTGCTGTCGCGAAGGCGCTTGGGGTCGATGAGATCGAAGCCGGTGTGCTGCCGGAGCGCAAGGGCGAGGTGGTGCAGCGGCTGCGCAACGAGGGCCGCCGCGTCGCCATGGTCGGCGACGGCGTCAACGACGCGCCGGCACTGGCCGCGGCCGATGTCGGCATCGCCATGGGCGGCGGTACCGACGTCGCGATCGAGAGTGCAGGCGTGACGCTGCTCACCGGCGACCTGATGGGGCTGGTGCGGGCGCGGCAGTTGTCGGTCGCGACCATGCGCAACATCCGCCAGAACCTCGCCTTCGCATTCCTCTACAACGCCGCCGGGGTGCCGATCGCCGCCGGCGTGCTCTATCCCGTGTTCGGGATTTTGCTGTCGCCGATGGTCGGCGCTGCCGCGATGGCGTTGTCCTCGGTGAGCGTCATTGCGAACGCGCTGCGGCTCGCGCGAACGAAGCTGGATTGAGGAGAACTTGCGATTTCGTTTCCTCTCGTTCCGTCCGGGGCGCGAGAGGACCGATCGAGCGCTGCGCCATCTCGATATCGATCTGCGCCGTCAGCGCCTCGCCGATCTCCACCATCGGCAGCCGCACTTGTGCGCTTTCGATCAGACCGGCGCGCGAGAGCCAATATTTCGCCGGCGCGGGACTCGGCTCCGCGAACAAAAGCTTGGTGAGGTCGCAAACGCTACGCCAGCGGGCTGCAGCGGCGTCGTGCTTTCCCTCGCGCAACAGCGTCCGCACTGCCGCGAAGGTTTCGGTCTCGACATGCGCCGAGTGCAGGATCGCGCCGTCGGCGCCGTCGGTGAGCGCGTCGTAATATTGCGCGTCCTCGCCGGTCAGAACACGGAAGCCTGCCGGCCGCCGGCGCAGCAGGTCGATGGACTGCGCGCGGTCCGCGCAGCAATCCTTCAGGCCCACGATATTTGGATGCTCGGCGAGATGCAGCAGTGTTTCGTTGGTGAGATTGACGGATGTGCGATAGGGAATGTTGTAGAGAACGATCGGCCACGAAGCGTGATCGGCGAGCGCGCTGAAATGCTGCAGGAGGCCGCGTTGCGAGGGCCGCAGGTAATAGGGACTTGCGATCAGATAGCCATCGATCGGCCACACCCCCGTTTCATCGAGCGCATCGCGCATCTTCGCGGTGTCGGCGCCGGACAATCCCAGGCAGATCGGTATCGGGCGCCTGAGTTCGACGAGCTCGTCCCGGGTCACGGTGACGATCCGCTCGAGTTCAGCCATGCTCAACGTCATGCCTTCGCCGGACGTGGCCGCGAGGACCAGCCCGTCGATTGGTCGGTGCGCGTAATGTCTGATCAGCCGCCGCAACGATCGTTCGTCAAGCGCGCCGTCTCGAAACGGCGTGATGAGGGGTAGCCACAGGCCCTGTAATTGGCTTTGCAGGGCAGCCCGTGGTCCAGCAGCACTTGATCGGTTGAACATGGTCCATCTCCTTGGGTTTTTGCGCCGGAGACGGGACAATAAAAAACCCCGTCGAGACGGCGGGGTTTTGAGGTCGGTTTGACGAGTAGCCTATCGCGCGCGCCGATCTCCATTCCCCCCGAGGGGAACTTTTTTGGCCAGCGTTGCAATGCACGGATTCGTGATCATGGTGCGATGATGATCGGAGGTTGTGCGGTTGTCAACGCGCGTTCGGACAACCGGACGGTGGGAACCAAGCGTGACAGCTTGTCTTCGGAGCACCATAACGCTCTATCTTATTATTTGCGCATGATCTTTTTCGGAAAGCCGATGTTCACTGACGCGGCGCTTTTGATCCGAATGATGCTCACGTGTTCCGGAACTAGCTGCTTTCGCACGCACTGGCGCGAAAAAAAGCCGGACTCCAGAGAGTCCGGCTTAAGGTATTGGCCACGTGAGGCCGACACAATCACCTTCCAAGAGGGATTACTGAGCCTCCGCGCCACTGGAGGAGGGGGACAAAAGCGCAGCGCGAGTGCTCAGCGTGGGAGTACTATGATCCCCGTTACGGCCTTGCGGCAACCGATCACTCCGCATGTCAGTCATGCGGAGTCCCGGGGGCTTATCGAGTGATAATCAGGAGGGCCAGCGCTGGGCCTTGCTCACCACGAAGTCGCGGAAGACCTGCACGCGCGCCACGGTCTTAAGTTCTTCGGGATAAACGAAATAAGTATCGAGCTGAATTGAATCGGATTCACCGAACAACTGCACCAGGCGGTTATTTTCTTCGACCAGATAGTCCGGCAGTGCCGCGATACCGAGGCCCTGCTGGCAGGCGCGCACCAGGCCGAGGATGTTGTTGACCTTGAAGTAAGTTTCGCGCGGCCCGCTGCCGTTGCGGCCAGCCTCGATCAGCCAGTTGCGGTTTTGCAGATGCGGCGTGACCTGCCCGTCGCTCAGCGTGATGATGCGATGCGCGTCGAGTTCGTCAAGCGTGCGCGGTGTGCCGAAACGCTTGATGTATTCCGGCGAGCAGTAGGCATGGAAACCCATCGCAAACAATTTGCGCTGGATCAGGTCGGGCTGCGTCGGTTTGCGGGTGCGGATCGCGACGTCGGCCTCGCGCATCGAAAGGTCGAGCTCTTCGTCGGTAACAATCAGCGAAATCCGGATCTCCGGATAAAGCGCGGTAAATTCGCCGAGCCGCGGGATCAGCCAGTTGATGCCGACGCCGGGCGTGGTCGTGATCTTGAGGTCGCCGCTCGGCCGTTCGCGGCTGTCGGTCAGCTTGGCGCGCGCGGCCTGCAACTGCATGAACACGTCATGTGCGGTGCGGAACAGCAGGTCGCCCTGCTCGGTGAGAATGAGGCCGCGGGCATGGCGGTGGAACAGCGACACCGAGAGTTCTTGCTCCAGCGCGCTGACCTGCCGCGAAACCGCCGATTGCGACAGCCCAAGCTGCTCGCCCGCATGCGTGAAGCTGCCCGCTTCCGCTGCCGCGTGAAAGACCTTCAGCTTGTCCCAATCCATCTCTGTAAATCCGTCGCGAGTTCGAGCCATGATACCTACTATTCCGCAGCAACGCGATCGTTGGCGCGCAAGGCGAGAAAGCGCTCGGCTTCGAGCGCAGCCATGCAGCCGAGGCCCGCAGCCGTGACGGCCTGTCGATAAGTTTCATCGGCGACGTCGCCGGCGGCGAACAGGCCCGGCACCGAGGTTGCCGTCGAGTTCGGCGCCACCTCGACATAACCGGACGGCTTCAACTTGATCTGACCCGCGACCAAATCAGTCGCCGGCGCATGGCCGATCGCGATGAAGACGCCGTCGGCCGGCAACTCCGTCAGCGCGCCGGTTTTAACATTTTTCAGGCGGACATGGGTGACTTTGCTGGGGTCTTCGGTGCCGATGATTTCATCAATGGCGCTCTCCCACACCACTTTGATCTTCGGGTGCTTGAACAGCCGGTCCTGCAGGATGCGCTCGGCGCGGAAGTGATCGCGGCGATGCACAATCGTCACCTGCGAGGCGAAGTTGGTCAGAAACAGCGCTTCCTCGACGGCGGTGTTGCCGCCGCCGACCACCACGACCTCCTTGCCGCGGTAGAAGAACCCGTCGCAGGTCGCGCAGGCCGATACGCCAAAGCCCTTGAACTTCTCTTCTGAGGGGATGCCGAGCCAGCGCGCCTGCGCGCCGGTGGCGAGGATGACCGTGTCGGCGAGGTAGACATCGCCGCTGTCGCAGGTCAGCCGGAACGGCCGCTGGCCGAGTTCGAGCTTAACGACGAGATCGGTGACGATCTTGGTGCCGACATGGGCTGCCTGCTTCTCCATCTGCTCCATCAGCCACGGGCCCTGGATGACATCGGCAAAGCCTGGATAGTTCTCCACGTCGGTGGTGATGGTGAGCTGACCGCCGGGCTGGATGCCCTGAATCAGGATCGGCTCGAGCATCGCGCGAGCCGCGTAGATCGCCGCGGTGTAGCCGGCTGGGCCGGAGCCGATAATGACGACCTTGGTCTGGATCGGGGCAAGCATGGGCATTTCCCCCTCTTTAGGGCATTTAGTCAGCGTTTTAGCGGAAAGCGCCCGGGAAGGCATCGCGACGGCGCTGAAAGTGTCAAATCGAAGTCTAAGATATCTGGAGAGCTATGCAAGAATTGCAATTCATCTGGCCAGTTTTTCCGTTCGGTTGGAATAAATGACGCACCGCACACGCAATAAAATTGCGCAAGGTGGCTTCGCTACGCTATGACTGTTGCCAATGCATCCCATAAGCACCGTCAGCTCAGGAACCGGACCCGCGTGTCGAAGAACCTTGATGAAATTGATCTGAAAATCCTCAGCGAAATCCAGGACGATGGCCGAATCACCAATGTCGAACTGGCCAAACGGGTCGGTATTTCCCCGCCGCCGTGCCTGCGACGGGTGAGAACGCTCGAGGAAGCCGGTTACATCCAGGGCTATCGGGGGCTTTTGGATCCACGCCGGCTCGGTTTCGACGTCACGGTGTTCGCCTCGGTGCATCTGTCCAGCCAGGCCGACGCCGATCTGCGCGCCTTCGAGGAGTTCGTGCGTGCCGAACCTCTGGTGCGGGAATGCTGGATGCTGTCGGGCGAGGTCGACTTCATCCTGAAATGCGTGGCGCCCGATATGGCGACGTTCCAGGACTTCGTCACCCACCTGACCGCCGCGCCGCATGTGCGCAACGTCAGGACCTCGCTGGTGCTGCACAACTCGAAATACGCGGCCGCGGTGCCGCTCGAGGTGAAGGTGCCAGGCTGAGACAACGCGCGCGGCGCGTCGAACGACGCGACCTCAGACGCGGCATTGCGGTCGGTAAATCCCAAGATGTCCCCAACGTGCAACGGCACATCGGGGTCTGGTGCTACGCCCATTCCGGATGGAATTGGGCAGGGTCGGACGACGTTCCGTTTCCCTCAGCGCTTGTTGCGTATCTCGTCGACACTGTAGGGGCCGCCGCCTGCGGTGGCGAGGTAAAGACAGGCGAAGCAGAACAGAATAGCTAAGGTACCGTTGTTGAGCAGGGGCAAGAACACCGGCTCGGCGGGATTCTTGAACATGTGCCCGAGGAAATAGGCGAACGCCATTTCACCCGCCAAAATGAACGCCACCGGGCGTGTGAGCAGACCGATCATCAACAGCCCACCGAGCACGAGCTCGATGATTCCGGCCACCGTGATCAGCGGCGGGAGGTTGGCGAAATATGGCATCACGGGAAACTTGAAAATCTTGGCGACGCCATACTGAAACAACAACAGCCCGGTGATGAAGCGAAAAAGGCTGAGCGCTGTCGGCTGCCATTTGGAAAACACCTGGTCCATGTGCGTTGTTCCCCCTGTTGATTTGAAAAATCTTTGTGCGTCGCGGTGTTTTATCACCGGCGCTGTTGTCAACACCGGCGAGCTTAGATCATTCCGATGCCACATCGATGTCGTCTGGCGTGTTCAACGCAAAAAAAAAGGCCGCATAAGCTGCGGCCTTTTTCCGAAAGAGATTGACTGAAAACCCCTAGCGCCACTCGACCTTGGTGATCTCGTAGGCCTTGGGGCCGCCGGGCGCCATGACTTCCACGGAAGTGCCCTTTGTCTTGCCGATCAGGGCGCGCGCCAGCGGCGAGGTGATAGAGATGCGGCCTTTCTTGGCGTCGGCTTCCGGCTCGCCGACGATCTGCCACACCGCTTTCTTTTCGGTGTCCTCGTCGACCAAGGTGACCGTCGCACCGAATTTGACGGTGTCGCCGGAGAGCTTGCTGATGTCGATGACATCGGCGCGCGCCAGCTTGTCCTCGAGCTCGGCGATGCGGCCTTCATTGTGCGACTGTTCTTCCTTCGCGGCGTGGTATTCCGCGTTCTCCGACAGGTCGCCGTGCGAGCGCGCCTCGGCGATGTGCTCGATGATGCGCGGACGCTCCACCGACTGGCGCTGCTTCAACTCGACCTCGAGGGCGGCATAGCCGCCTGCGGTCATGGGGACCTTATCCATCATCTGTTCTGTCCTTACAACTTTATGCGGGCCGATTCACGGCACGCACAAACGCCGAAACGGAACACCCTCATGGCTGGCAAGTTCCAGTCACAAGGGCTTCGCTGCCGATCAATTGCCGGGCACTAAGCCGGCCAACGATTAGCTTTCGGAAAAATAGCTCTGCAGGGTGCGGACCTCAAGGTCCCCGCCCAGATAGGCACGGATGCCCTGTGCGGCCGCCACGGCACCTGAAAGAGTGGTGTAATATGGCACTTTATGCAAGAGGGCAGCTCGTCGCAATGAGCGGCTGTCGGCCAGCGCCTGCGGCCCTTCCGTGGTGTTGAACACCAGCTGGATGTCGCCGTTCGTGATGGCGTCGACGATATGCGGCCGTCCCTCCAGCACCTTGTTCACTTTTTCGGTCGGGACGCCGCTGTCGGCGAGGAAGCGCTGTGTGCCCGAGGTGGCCATGACCTTGAAGCCGAGCGAAAACAATAGCCGCACCGCGTCGACGATCCGGGTCTTGTCGATCTCGCGGACCGACACGAACACTGTTCCCTTGCGCGGCACCCGGGTGCCGCCGCCGAGCTGGCTCTTGGCGAACGCGACTTCGAACGAGCGGTCGAGGCCCATCACCTCGCCCGTCGATCGCATCTCCGGACCGAGCACGGTGTCGACGCCGGGGAATCGCGCGAACGGAAACACCGATTCCTTGACGCCGACATGGTCGAGCTTGCGCTTCTTCAGATCGAAGTCGGCGAGTTTCTCGCCGGCCATGATCCGCGCGGCAATCTTCGCCACCGGCACGCCCATCACTTTGGCCACGAACGGCACCGTGCGCGACGCCCGCGGATTGACTTCGAGCACGTAGATCTCGCCGTCCTTGATGGCGTATTGCACGTTCATCAATCCGACCACGTCGAGGCCGATCGCCAGTTCGCGGGTCTGCCGCTCGAGTTCGGCAATCATCCCCGCGTCGAGCGAGTGCGGCGGCAGCGAGCAGGCGGAGTCGCCGGAGTGAATGCCGGCTTCCTCGATGTGCTCCATGATGCCGACGATGAAAGTATCCTTGCCGTCGCTGAGGCAGTCGACGTCGATCTCGGTGGCGTCGGACAGATAGCGATCGAACAGCAGCGGATTGGTGCCGAGCACCGTGTTGATCTGTCCGGTCTTGTCGTTCGGGTAGCGCGCCTTGACGTTGCCCGGCACCAGCTCGGGCAGCGTGTCGAGCAGATAATCGCCGAGCTGAGCTTCCTCGCGGATGATCTGCATCGCACGTCCACCGAGCACGTAGGACGGACGCACCACCAGGGGTAGTCCCAGATCGGCGGCTACCAGCCGCGCCTGCTCGACCGAATAGGCGATGCCGTTTTTCGGCTGCTTCAATCTCAGCTTGTCGAGCACGCGCTTGAAACGGTCGCGGTCTTCGGCGAGATCGATGGCATCGGGCGAGGTGCCGAGGATCGGCACGTCGGCCTCTTCCAGCGCGTGCGCCAGCTTGAGCGGAGTCTGGCCGCCGAACTGCACGATCACGCCGTGCAGGGTGCCGTTCTGGCGTTCCGTTGCGATAATCTCCAGCACGTCTTCGGCCGTCAGCGGCTCGAAGTACAACCGATCCGCGGTGTCGTAGTCGGTCGACACCGTTTCCGGGTTGCAGTTGATCATGATGGTCTCGTAGCCGGAGTCGTGCAGCGCAAAGCAGGCGTGGCAGCAGCAATAGTCGAATTCGATTCCCTGACCGATCCGGTTGGGGCCGCCGCCGAGAATGATGACCTTTTTCTTGTCCGACGGCGCGCTCTCGTCCGCAAGCTGCCCTGCGAACGGCGTCTCATAGGTCGAATACATGTAGGCGGTCGGGGAAGCGAATTCCGCCGCGCAGGTGTCGATGCGCTTGAACGCCGGGCGAACCCCGAGCGCATGGCGCCGGGCCGTCACCTCGGCATCGCCGGTCTCGGCCAGCACCGCCAGGCGCGCGTCGGAAAATCCCATCGCCTTCAGGCTGCGCATCGCGAAGGCGTTGGCAGGCAGGCCGTTGGCCTTGATCTTGGTTTCCATCTCCACGATGCCGCGCATTTCCGCCAGGAACCACGGATCGATCTTGCAGGAGGTGAAGATTTCGTCGTTCGACCAGCCGAGCCGCATCGCCTGCGCCACCTGCAGGATCCGGTTGGGTGTCGGCGTGCCAAGCGCGGCGCGCATGGCGTTCTTGTCGTCGCCGCGGCCGAGGCCCTCGATCTCGATCTCGTCGAGCCCGGTCAGCCCGGTTTCGAGGCCGCGCAGGGCTTTCTGCAGGCTCTCCTGGAAGGTGCGGCCGATCGCCATCACTTCGCCGACCGACTTCATCGAGGTGGTCAGCGTGGTCGAGGCTCCGGGAAACTTCTCGAATGCGAAGCGCGGAATCTTGGTGACGACATAGTCGATGGTCGGCTCGAACGACGCCGGCGTCGCTCCGCCGGTGATGTCGTTGGCGATCTCGTCGAGCGTGTAGCCGACCGCGAGCTTGGCGGCGACCTTTGCAATCGGAAAGCCGGTGGCCTTCGAGGCCAGCGCGGAGGAGCGCGACACCCGCGGGTTCATCTCGATCACGACCATCCGCCCATCGGCCGGGTTGACGCCGAATTGAACGTTGGAACCGCCGGTCTCGACGCCGATTTCGCGCAGCACCGCCAGCGAGGCGTCGCGCATGATCTGGTATTCCTTGTCGGTCAGCGTCAGCGCCGGCGCCACCGTGATGGAGTCGCCGGTGTGGACGCCCATCGGGTCGAGGTTTTCGATCGAGCAGACGATGATGCAATTGTCGTTCTTGTCGCGCACCACCTCCATCTCGAACTCTTTCCAGCCGATCACGGATTCCTCGATCAGGACCTCGTCGGTCGGAGAGGCGTCGATGCCGCGCTCGACGATCTCGATGAATTCCGCCTTGGTGTAGGCGATGCCGCCGCCGGTGCCGCCCATGGTGAAGGACGGCCGGATGATCGCGGGCAGGCCGATGGCGTCAAGCGCGCGCAGCGCATCAGGCAGGTTCTTGGTCTGGATCGAGCGCGGGGTCTCCAGCCCGATCCGGGTCATGGCCTCGCGGAAACGGCCGCGGTCCTCGGCCTTGTCGATGGCGTCGGCGGTGGCGCCGATCATCTCGATATCGAACTTCGCCAGCGTTCCCTGCTTGCGCAGCGACAACGCGCAGTTCAGCGCGGTCTGCCCGCCCATGGTCGGCAGCAGCGCGAAGCCGCCGGGAATGACGTAACGTTCCTTCTCGATGATCTTGGCGACGATCTCGGGCGTGATCGGCTCGATATAGGTCGCATCCGCCAATTCAGGATCGGTCATGATCGTTGCCGGATTGGAATTGACCAGAACGATCCGGTAGCCCTCATCCTTCAGCGTCTTCACCGCCTGGGTGCCGGAATAATCGAACTCGCAGGCTTGGCCGATCACGATGGGACCGGCGCCGATGATCAGGATGGTGGAGATGTCGGTTCTTTTGGGCATCGAGTCTCACGGACAGGAAAATGGGCACAAAAAAAGGGCGCGCATGCCGCGCGTCCCTTGAGCCTGAGCGCCGGGTTTCCCCTCGCGCGCGGGTGGTCTTTAGACCAGATTCCGCAGGCGGGGAAGAACTTTAAAAGCCCTGTCAACCGGCATATCTATGCAGTTTTCAGCCGCATCTGCCATCCGCGAAGCACAACTGCGGCGACCGCTGCCGCGATGCTAAAGCCGCCAACCCAGCCAAGGTCGGTCGGCGAAAGCGCGGTCAGGACGAACCCGCCCAGCGCGCTGCCGGCAGCGAAGCCGAAATACATCGCCGAGGCGTTCAGCGACAGCGCGATCATCGACGCCTGCGGTTCGATCCGGACCAGATTGGCCGTCTGGCCAGGGTAGAACATGAACGCGCCGAAGCCCTGGAAAAACACCAGGCCGAGAAAAATCGCTCGCGCGTGATCCGGCGCCATGACTTTCAGTACGACTGATTCCAGCGTCACCGCCATCATCATCGTAACCAGGCCCAACGTTACGGTCGGGATGGGGCCGATGCGATCGGCCAAGGTGCCGCCCACCATGTTGCCGAGCGCTGCAGCGATGCCGAAGACAAGCAGGCCGAGGCTGACTTCAGTGGGGCTAAGCCCCAGATTGCGCAGGGGGATTGCCAGATAGGTGAGAACGGTGAAGGCGCCGATGGCCCAAAATGCCGTGACTAAAAGCGCATGCAGTATGGCGCTGTGACGTGCGATGGCGAGGCGCTGGCCTAGTGAGGCCGTGTGGCGCGGCAGGCCGCGCGGCAGTCCGAACAGCAGCCCGGCGAGGGCGACGGCGCCGAGGACGGCGACCAGGATGAAGGTCGCGCGCCAACCGTAAAGACCGCCAATCCAGGTTCCGAGCGGGACGCCAAGCACGGTCGAGATGGTCAGGCCTGATGTGACCAAGGCCATGGCGCGGCCGCGACGTTCGGGTGGAGAAATCGCAGCAGCGACGGCCAGCGCGGTCGGCGTGCACAGCCCGGCGCCGACTGCCATCAGCATTCTGGCGAGAAGCAATGTGGCGAAGCCGGTTGCGTACACGGCCAGAATATTGCTGGCGATGAAAGAGCCCAGTGCCAAAGTCAGCACGGTCCGTCGGTCAAGGTTGTTGAAGGCCACAGCCAGGATCGGGGAGCCCACGGCATAGGTCAGCGCGTAGGCCGTCACGAGTTGTCCCGCCGCAGCCAGCGAAATCCCAAGGTCTGATGCCATGATCGGCAATATTCCCGAAATTACAAAGGCTTCCGTTCCGATCGCAAATGTCGCCACGGCCAGCCAAAGGACGATCATGTTGGTTTCTCCAAAGTTCAATAACAATTTAACAAATGGCGCGGGCTCGCCACAAAGTCAATCGGTTCAATAACTATTGAACATTGCGAGCAGCGTTACTATTGTTACGAAATGAGCCGTTCGCTTCACCACCCGACCCGCGACCAGATCGAGCTTCCGATGGTGCTGGATTGCCTGAGCGATCCGACCCGGCTTGCGATCGTCTGCGTTCTGGCGCGGCAGGAGGATGCCGCAACCGAAATGTGCTGCGGGGATTTCAATGCGCTCAGCGGCAAATCCAACCTCGCCTACCATTTCGCGAAGCTGCGCGAGTCAGGGCTGATGATGACCCGGATCGTCGGAACCAACCGGCTGATGAAGTTGCGCCGGGAAGATCTCGATGCCCGCTTTCCCGGGCTGCTGGACGCGGTGACCAAATCCGCCGACCGCGACGCCGAGCGGTCGCAGATTTCCGATGGCGAGACGGTTGGCGCCGATTGATTGTGTGCTGCGCGGCTCGACAGCAACAAAGGTTGGAGGCCCGGCCTGGATTTGAACCAGGATAAAGAGCAATGCACTGCCCCCGCGTCGACACTTCCGCCACCGGGCCACGAGCATGATTACCGATTGTGTCGTTCCCGGCTACGCCTCGTCCCGATTAACCTTAACCGGGTGAGCGCAAGGCCTGCCGTGCGACGAATGTCATCCGCCACGGATTGTGCCCGATATTGGTGGGCGCCCGCGAGCCGCTAAATCCGCTCGCCGCGAGTTTGGCCAGCATCTCGTCTTCACCGTAACGCTGCAGCCCGACGCGCGAGCGCAGTTGCCGATAGTCCGATAGCGCGGTGCTGACCAATCCGAGCAAGGCGTCTTTCAGGAAGCCGTGGGCGCGCGCGAAGCGCAGCAATGCGAATACGTCCTTGGGCATGCCGACCTCCGGGCGCAGCACATCGCCCAAAATCAGCCGGCCGCCGGGCTTCAACAGCCGCCGCATCACCGCTAACGCCGAATCGAGCTCGGCCGATGTCATGTATTGCGCCACTGAATTCATGACCGCGAGATCGATCGAATTCTCTTCCATGTTTCGCAGTTCATCCAGCGACCGCACCCTGATCTTCGTGTTGGGCGCAAACCGCGCGATCAAGCGTCCGCGCACGCCGGGCGCAGGTTCGGCCAAAATCAGCTTGCCGCAGGCATCCGCCACCTCCGCCGCACACAGCGCCTCGCCGCAGGCATAATCCAGCACCGCGGCATCCGCGGAGGGGACGTAGGCGATGATATCTTTCGCGATTAGCTGGAAATGCAGGTCACGATGCAACTTGCTGGCGTAGATCGTGTGCGTGGAATCGTAATAATCGATCCAGTCGTCCATCTTTGCAGGCGTCCGGTAAAACGGTGGTTCCGGTCCAGGAACCGGTACATATATGATGCGTTAGAGTGTTCGGCGTGCGATGTCCATGCCGCCAACTCCCCCGGTTCCTAACAGGAAGGTTCATCGTGAGCAAAACCAAGTCTGACAAAGTGTCCGCTGATCTCGATACGCCCACCGATCTGTCGCCCGAGGCCGTGGAGAAGATCTCAGCCGCGATTAATCCGTTGATCGCCGACGCCTTCGCGCTCTACCTGAAGACCAAGAATTTCCACTGGCACGTCAGCGGCCGGCATTTCCGCGATTATCATTTGATGCTGGACGAGCAGGGCGAGGCGATCTTCGCCCAGATCGATGACCTTGCCGAGCGCATCCGCAAGATCGGCGGCGTTACCATGCGTTCGATCGGCCAGGTCGCCAAGCAGCAGACCATCCAGGACAACGACGAGAGCTACGTGCCGCCGCGCGAGATGCTGCGCGAGTTGATGGAAGACAACAAGAAGACCGTGGTCAACATGCGCAAGGCGCACGAGATCGCCGACAAGTACAACGATTCCGCCACCACCAGCATTCTGGAAAACTTCATCGACGCCGCTGAGCGCCGCACCTGGTTCCTGTTCGAAGCAAGCCGCCAGGAAGGCGGCAACGAGGCCTGATCCATGGCCCGCTGCGTCGTTCGCCGGGAAGGTTGATGACGCGCGTGGGGCATGGCGTGTCAACGCCGTCGCCCCACGCACTTTCAGCGAGGTCCATCGGACCGAAAATAAAATCGTTTTTGATGCTGACGGCGAGGGCGAATAGCGTTCAAACAACGGCGCTTGGCGAACGGCTAATCCCGTGTCCAAAGCCGCACCAGGGGACCGTCCTCTCCCATGACGGGATCGGTTTTGGGCCGCTTCACTTCCCGAATCGTCTTGAGCGCCTTCCGGTGATTGTCAGGCGTCGGTCGCGTGATCTGCATCTTCGGCCCCGGCGGATAGGCCCCGACCACGCAGAAATCATCGCTTGCGGAAAGACATTGGTGCCCGGTCCCGGCGGGCAGGATGGCCACGTCGCCGGCTGAAATCTCCAGCTCTTTTCCTTGATCACCGCCAAACCGCACGCGTGCACGTCCTCGGGCCACGCCGAGCGCCTCGTGAACCGTGGCGTGGTAGTGAAGATAATCATAGACGCCGTTGCGCCACATCTCGCCCCAGCCATTGGCGCCGAACAATCCCTCGATGGTCTTCTCCGGGTGTTCGTTGTCGACCGCGACCGCGCCTTTGTAGACCAGGAACGGCATCGGATTATTCGGAACGAGACCGTCGTCCGCAAAGACGAAAGTGAGCGGTTCGACGTCTGCGTTGACGACGGGCATGACATTCTCCTCCGCGCCAAAGACACAACACACGTTCATCAAAGCAGGACGTGCGGCTCGCGTTCCCTCGATCGGGCGGGAATAATGAACCTCCGTACGGTCAGATCCGGAATTTCATGACCTCTTCCTTGAACCTCAACCCGTGTCCGGGCCGCTCCGGCGCCGTGATCATGCCATTGCTGATCTCGGGCGGATCGACCCAGAGATCGTCGATCAGCCCCATGTTCTCGCACCAGATGCCGTTCGGAATCGACGCGAGCAGGTGCACGTTGAGTTCGGGGAATAGATGCGGCGCGATGGTGACACCCCAGGTGTCCGCCAGCGTGGCGATCTTGCGCAGGTCCGTCATCCCGCCGCGCATCGGATCGGGCTGCAGGATCGGCAGGCAGGGATTGAGGAAGAACGGCCGCAAGTCGTAGCGGGTGAAATGGGTCTCGCCACCGACCACGCGCATGTCGAGCGCCGCTGATATCCGCTGGTAGCCGGCGAAGTCGTCCGCGGGCACCGGCTCTTCGAGCCAGTAGATGTTATATTTTTCGAACTTGCGTCCCATCTCGATCGCGATGTCCGCGCTCCAGCCCATGTTGACGTCGATCATGATGTCGATGTCGGGACCGAGCGCCTCGCGCATGCGGCGCACATTGTCGAGGTCTTCGGCCGGCGTGTGAACATGCGCGACCTGCATCTTGATCGCCTTGTAACCCTGCTTCACATAATGCAGCGCCTTCTCGATCATCCCGTCGCCGCCGGCGCCACGGAAGCAGCCCGAGCCGTAGATTGGAATTTGCGAGCGGTAGTGGCCCCATAGCCGATGCAGCGGCAGCCCGGCGCGCTTGCCCACGGCATCCCACAGCGCAATATCGAGCGCCGACATCGCCATCGCGGCGATGCCGCCGCGGCCATAGGTCATCGTCGCGGTCCACAGGTCACGCCAGATCGCCTCGATCGAGGTGGCGTCCTTGCCCTTCACGCGCGCGATGATGCATTCCTCGAGACAGGCCGCGATCGACTTGAGACCGGGCCGGAACAGGAACAGATAGCCCATCCCGGTGATGCCGCCGGCCGTCTCGACGTCGCAGACCAGAATGTCGCGCGTCGTTCCCAGTGCGTGTCCCTTGAGCCAGGGATCGTCGGCCCAGGGCATGCGCAGCATGGTCACGCGCACATCGCGAATGGTCATGTCGGGGTTTTCGGAAGTCATCGGGCGTTTCCCTTCTTCACCGTGCGCTTACCCGGGGAACGTCAGTCCGCACACGACAGGTGAGAATGGGTGCCGACGGCTGGTTCCGGGCTTATCGGCAAGTGATACTACGCCCGCCACGGCACGTCGCGCGCGATCGCGCAGCCCAGCCATTCGCGTTTTTCGTCTTTATCGCCGGCGTTATTTGGGGATCTCGAACACCAGGCAGGTCGTGGTGGCGTGCGCCAGCAGCCGGCCGCTCGCGTCGGTGATCCGGGCCTCGGCGGTGGCGGCGCGGCGGCCGACATTGAGGATACGGCCTTCGCTGCGGACCGGACCGGTGTCCTTGGTCATGCCCTTGATGAAGCTGATCTTGAATTCGAGCGTGGTGTAACCGGTGCCTGCCGGCAGCATGGTGTGGACGGCGAGCCCCATCGCCGAGTCGAGCAGGATCGCGGCATAGCCGCCATGCACCGAGCCGATCGGATTGTAATGGCGGATGCCCGGCACGCTGTTGAGCACGACGACGCCGGGTTCGGCCGTGCAATCGAACGGCTCGACGGTCTGCATGATCGGCGGCGTCGGCGCCTTGCCGGAGAAGATGGCGCGGACGAAATCGATTCCTGCCATCGAGGCCATGACTTCCGTTGGGGTGACGCCGTATTCGACCTTGGGGGCGGTGGCGTCCATGGGGAACTCCTATAGCGCTATTTGATTACGATCATCATACTAATCGAATAGTTCAAACGCCAGCGTTGTGCGCGCATTTCCCGCGTCATGGCCGGGCACAGCTGTCCGAAGGACGGCGTCGCTTCCGCTGGTCTATGTCCCGGCCATCCACGTCTTGGGTCCAGCTGCAAGATCGTAAAGACGTGGATGCCCGGGACGTCTAGCGCGAAGACGCGCTTCGCGCTTCTGCCCGGGCATGACGGCAGATTAATTGTCCGCGGTGCCTTGAGCCGCGCCTTACGCGCTTTTCTTCGACCGCATCAGATCGGCGAACCGCTTGAACAAATAGTGGGAGTCGCGCGGGCCGGGCGAGGCCTCGGGGTGGTACTGCACCGAGAATACCGGCTTGCCCTCAAGCTGGATGCCGCAATTGGAGCCGTCGAACAGCGAGACATGGGTCTGCGTCGCGCCCTTCGGCAAGGTTGCCTGATCCACCGCGAAGCCGTGGTTCATCGAGGTGATCTCCACCTTGCCGGTGGTCTCGTCCTTGACCGGATGATTGGCGCCGTGATGGCCCTGATGCATCTTCTTGGTCTTGGCGCCGACGGCGAGGCCCAGCATCTGGTGACCCAGACAGATGCCGAAGGTCGGCGTGCCGGAATCGATCACTTTCTGAATCACCGGCACCGCATATTTGCCGGTCTCGGCCGGGTCGCCCGGGCCGTTCGACAGGAACACGCCGTCGGGTTTCAGAGCCAGGATGTCTTCGGCCGAGGTCGTGGCCGGCACCACCGTGATCTTGCAGCCTTCGCCGGCCAGCAGCCGCAGGATATTGCGCTTGATGCCGTAGTCGATGGCGACGACGTTAAACTCGGGCTCGGTCTGGCGGCCGAAGCCTTTTTCCCATGCCCACGGGGTTTCGTCCCAGGTGAAGCGCTGGCCGGATGTCACCATCGGCACCAGGTCCATGCCCTCGAGGCCGGGCCATTCGCGGGCCTCTTCCTTGAGGCCGTGCAGGTCGAATTGGCCGTTCCTGGCGTGGGCGATGACCGCGTTCGGCATGCCCTTGCTGCGGATCAGCGCCGTCAGCGCCCGGGTATCGATGCCGGAAAGGCCGATGATGCCGCGGTTCTTCAGCCATTGGTCGAGGTGCCGCGTTGCGCGATAGTTCGAGGGATCGGTGATGGCGGAGCGCAGGATCACGCCGCGCGCGCCCGGCGTCGACGCCATGTTGACCGTCTCGATGTCCTCGTCGTTGGTGCCGACGTTGCCGATATGCGGGAAGGTAAAGGTGATGAGCTGCCCGGCATAGGAGGGATCGGTGAGGATTTCCTCATAACCGGTCATCGCGGTGTTGAAGCAGACCTCACCAACGGCTTGGCCTTCCGCGCCGAGGCCAAAGCCTTGCAACACGGTACCGTCGGCGAGCACGAGGAGCGCGGTCGGTTTGTGGTCCGGCCAGGCTGAGGCGTTTTCAATGATTGTCATGAGCGCATTACATAGTCGTCGCGTCTGCGGGCGTCAAAGGGCGAAAGGCGCGGATTCACACGCGGTTTGGCGGTATCGGCCGCCGCACCGGGCCTTCAGGTTGCGGTTTGTCGCCGAGGAGTGGATTTTTCCGAAAACCGTCGTCTCCGGCGGTCAGGAGAGCCGCCGCGCCGTCGGTTTCGGCGGTCCGGCCGGGGTCTCGCTCGGGAGCCGAGGGCGATGCCAAGGCGCGGCGCTCGCGGAACCCGTTGTCGGATCGGTGCGAACGGCCTAGATCAGAGGTTTATGACAGTGCGGCCCGGCGGCCGCGAGGGGAAAACGATGCTGCGCGACGACATCAACAACGCGGTCAAGGACGCGATGCGGGCCAAGGACGAGCGCAAGCTCTCCACCCTGCGCATGGTCAATTCGACCATCAAGAACGCCGATATCGAGGCGCGCGGACAGGGCAAGCCGCCGCTCAGCGACGGCGATCTCTTGAGCGTGTTTCAGAAGATGATCAAGCAGCGCCAGGAATCCGTCGAACTCTACGACAAGGGCGGCCGCGCCGAGCTCGCCGCGCAGGAGCGCGAGGAGATCGCGATCATCTCGGCGTACCTGCCGAAGCAGATGTCGGAAGACGACGTCAAGGCGGCGATCGCCGCCGTGATCGCCGCGACCGGTGCCGCGGGGATGAAGGACATGGGCAAGGTGATCGCCGAGCTGAAGGCGAAATACGCCGGCCAGATGGATTTCGGCAAGGCCAGCGGCCTGGTGAAGGCGGCGCTTGCGGGGTAATCCCGAACGAGACGTCGTCCCCGCGAAGGCGGGGACCCATACGCCGTGTCGCCTGTGTTCAGGGAAGCGTTAGTATCCTTGTTGGACTGGCGCGCCACGGCCATCAGCGCCAGGGGTTATGGGTCCCCGCCTTCGCGGGGACGACAGAATGAGAGCGCGCCATGCTCACCGAGGCTTCGAATTACGACGAGCTCTACCGCGACTTCCGCTGGGACATCCCGGCGCGCTTCAACATCGCGACCGCGTGCTGCGACCGTTACGCTGACGGCAGCGGCCGGCTGGCGCTGATCTATGTCGATGAGGACGGCGGCGCCTCGCGCACCTCGTTCGACCAGATCAGCGCGTTCTCCCGCCGCTTCGCCAATGTGCTGATAGACGACGGCCTTGCCCGCGGCGATCGGGTCGCGGTGTTTCTGTCGCAATCGCTGGAACTGCCGATCGCCCATCTCGCCGCCTTGCGCTCCGGCCTGGTCTCGGTGCCACTGTTCACGCTGTTCGGTGAAGACGCGCTGGAATTTCGCCTCGCCAATTCCGGCGCCAGGGCCGTCGTGACCGATGCAGGCGGCTGGGAAAAGCTGTCGAAAATCCGCGACCGCTTGCCGGACCTGCAAAGCATCTACGTCGCCGGCGGGACGGCCAATGGCGGCGCCAAATCGTTCTGGTCGTCGATCGAATCGGCGTCGCCCGGCTTTGCGACGGTCGATACCTCGGCCGATGATCCCGCCATCATCATCTACACCTCGGGTACGACAGGAAATCCGAAAGGCGCGCTGCACGCCCATCGCGTGCTGCTCGGGCATTTGCCGAACGTCGAGATGGTGCATGAATTCCTGCCCAAGCCCGGCGACGTGATGTGGACGCCTGCCGATTGGGCATGGATCGGCGGTTTGTTCGATGCGCTGTTTCCGGCCTGGTACCACGGCGTTCCCGTGGTCGGCCATCGCGCCAGGAAATTCGAGCCGCAGGCCGCGATGCAGCTGATGGCCGACCTTAACGTGCGCAACGTGTTCCTGCCGCCGACCGCGCTGAAGCTGATGCGGCAGGCGGGCGTGAAGCACGCGGGCGTCAAGCTGCGCAGCATGCTGTCGGGCGGCGAGTCGCTCGGCGCCGAGCTGCTGGACTGGGTGCGTGCGACGTTCGGCATCGAGGCCCACGAGATCTACGGCCAGACCGAGTGCAACCTCGTGGTTGGCTGCAACTCCAAACTGTTTCCGATCCGCCCCGGCGCGATGGGCAAGGCGACGCCGGGATTCGATGTGCGCATCGTCAACGAGCGGGGCGAGGAATTGCCGCGCGGCGAGCGCGGCATCATCGGCGTGCGCCAGCCCAATCCGTGCACCATGCTCGAATATTGGCGCAACCCCGAAGCGACGGCGAAGAAATATGCCGGCGAATTCCTGCTCACCGGCGACCTCGGCATCCAGGATGCGGACGGCTATTTCTGGTACGTCAGCCGCGAGGACGATGTGATAACGACCGCCGGCTATCGCGTCGGGCCATCGGAAATCGAACACACGCTGATGAAACATCCGGCGGTGGCGATGTCGGCGGTGGTCGGGATTCCCGATCCGATCCGCACCGAGGCGATCAAGGCCTGGATCGTGCTGCGCCCGGGGTTTGCGCCCAGTGACGAGTTGGCGCGCGAGATCCAGGAGTTCGTCAAGGTGCAACTCGCCGCGCATGAATATCCGCGCTTCGTGCAGTTCGCGGAGCAATTGCCGCTGACCGCGACGGGGAAGGTGCTGCGGCGAGAATTGAGGGCGCTGGGGTAGGGGACAATGCCGTCATTGCCGGGCTCACCGAGCGACCGCCTTGCTCGTCATGGCCGGGCTTGACCCACGGCTGTCCGGTTGGATTTTAGTGGACGAAGCGCACGGCGTTGATTGTATTCGGTGCTGGACGTCTGCAAGCGTTCCGGGACACGAATGGAGATCCTCGCCGTGCAGCATCACAATACAGTATTCCGTGACATTCTGAAGCTGGTGCCGTGGGACCGGTTTGACGCGCTTGTGGATCATCATGGCGCCGACACCGGGGTGCGGCGATTATCGACCAAGGGCCAGTTTGTGGCGTTGCTCTACGGTCAGCTTTCCGGCTCGTCGAGCTTGCGCGAGATCGTGACCGGGCTTTCGAGCCACGCGGCACGCCTTTACCATTTGGGAGCGGGGCCAGTTCGACGCTCGACCTTTTCCGACGCCAACACGCAACGGCCTTCTGAGGTATTTACCGAGTTGCTGACTGTCATGATGAAGCAAGCTCATCGCGGGCTTCGTCGCAAACTGGCTGAGACGGTCTACCTGGTCGATGCCAGCAGTGTTCGGCTGAACCAACACCATGCCGGCTGGGCGCGTTTCTCCGCAGGGGTCTGCGGCGCCAAGGTACATGTGGTCCATGACGCCGATGCCGCCTGCCCGGTCTATGCTGCGGTCAGCACCGCCAACGTCAATGACATCACTATCGCCCAGCAGATGCCGATCGAGCCGGGCGCCACTTATGTGTTCGACCTCGGCTATTACGATTACGCCTGGTGGGCCGCGCTCGATGCCGCCGGTTGCCGGATCGTCACCCGCTTCAAGTCCAACACACCGCTTAAACTGGTGGAGGAACTGCCCGTCGCCAAGGATGGCAAGATTCTCTCTGACCGCATCGGCTTTCTGCCCGCCCGCCAGGCCAGGAGCCGACGTAACCCGATGCAGGATGCCGTGCGGGAAGTGCGGGTTAAGATCGATACCGGGAAGGTTCTGCGTGTATTGTCAAACGATCTGGACGCCAGCGCCGAAGAAATTGCCGATCTTTACCGCCGGCGCTGGGCCATCGAGTTGTTCTTCCGCTGGGTCAAGCAGACTCTCAAGATCACCCGTTTTGTCGGCACCTCCGAAAATGCAGTGCGCATTCAGATCGCCGTGGCGCTGATCGCCTTCCTGCTGCTGCGCCTAGCGCAGGCCTCCCAGAAAGTCATTCCAGGTCCGCTCGCCTTCGCAAGGTTGGTTCGCGCCACCCTCATGCACCGCCGGTCAATCGCCAATCTGCTCGATCCGCCGCCCACCTTCCAGGATGCACGACAGATGAACTTGGCCCTATGCTAAATCCAACCGGACAGCCGTGGGCTTGACCCGGCAATCCATCTTGCTTCGCAAGACTCTTTTTAAGGATGGATACGCGGGTCAAGCCCGCGTATGACGGCTGAGATCGCGATTCCTACGGCGTCTGAATGCCGAGCTTCTTCAGCGCGTCCAGCATCTGCTGCGGCGGCGCCATCTTCACCGTGAGTGGCTCGCCAGTCTCGAGCAGGCTCTTCAGGCTCGACAGGATCGCCGGCCAACCCTGCCGTCCGCCGGAGAGGATATCGTCGTCGATCGGCCGGTCGTGCGACTCGGTCATGGTGAGCCGGACGGCGTTGCCGGCCGGTTCGATCTCGTAGGTCACCAGCGTCGGCCCCAGCTTTTCGACCAGCGCCGGCCAGTTGACGTTGAAGGTGACGGTGAGCCGGCGCGGCGGATCGCATTCGAACACCTCGCCGCTGATGTGCAGCGAGCCATCGGCGGTGCGGACCATGAACGCGCCGCCGACCTTCAAATCAACCTCGACCGCATTGCCGAAAAAATACCGGCGGCTGAGCTCGGCCGTCGTCAGCGCCTGCCACACCTGCTCCGGCGTGGCGGCGATGTAGATGGTGTAGACGGTTGTCGGCTTGAAACTGCTGATGTCCATCGCAATCCTCAGCTGTTGCCTTTCATGGCGGCGTAGGGGATTTCCAGTGGCCGCCCGGTTTCCAACATGCTCTTGAGGCCGGACAGGATGGCGGGCCATCCATTGGAGATGCCGTCCAGGAACTTGCCGCCTTCGACGAAGCCCTCATGCGTCAGCGTCAGCTTGACCAGCTTGCCATAGGGTTCGATCACGAAGGTCGCCAGCGCCGGAGGTTCGCCTTTATATGTGTCCGACAGATTGACGAAGGTATAGGCGAGCCGTCGCGGCGGGTCGTAACCGACGACTTTGCCCGCATCGGAGACACTGCCATCGCTCCGCACCATCTCAAATGACGAGCCGACCTTCCAGTCCGACCGGAGATGGACACCGAACCAGTAACGCTCGGTGAAATCGCCATCGGTCAGCGCCTCCCACAATTTTTCCGGCGTGGTCTCGATATAGGTGACGTAGACGAATTCGGGCTTACTCATCGCGTTTCTCCAGTTGCCGTTTCAACTCGCTGAGCGCCGTGAGCTTGCCGCGCTCGAATTTCTTGATCCACCGCTCGCCGATCTGATGGATCGGCACCGGGTTGAGGTAGTGCAGCTTCTCGCGGCCGTGCCGGAACGTGGTGACGAGGTTGGCGGCCTCGAGGATCGCAAGGTGCTTGGTCACGGCCTGCCGCGTCATGGCGAGGCCGTCGCAGAGTTCGTTCAGGGTCTGTCCGTTGCTGGCGTGAAGCCGGTCCAGCAGCGACCGCCGGGAAGCATCGGCCAGCGCTTTGAAGACTTCATCCATCGCCAGATTCCATGGACAGCATAATAGGCAACCAAATGGTTGCATGTCAAGCGCATGTCTTTGCAAACCGACCGGCCGTGCTATCGTTGCGGTCAGCCAACCGCAGATTGGCTTTGAACAGTTGGGGTGGAAGACATGAAGTGCAGGGCCTTCCTGATCGCGTCCGTCGCGATGGGTTTCGTTGTGATTACAGGCGGCGCGCAGGCGCAGCAGCAGGTGATCGGGGCGCCGCCCGAAGCCTCCAATATGCAACTGGTCGGTACCAACGACCTGCAGGCGCGCAGCGCCTATCAGCCGACGATCCATCATCAGGGCGACCGCTGGATCGCCTATATCGGGCACCATGGCGGCACCGATGATATTCCGGACCCCGTCAATCCGATGACCGGGAAGGCCGAGCCCAACGGGACGTCGATCGTCGACGTCACCGATCCCGCGCATCCGAAATATCTGCAACACATCCCCGGCCAGGAAGGAAAATACGAGAGCGGCGGCGGGCAGATGGTGCGCGTCTGCGACGGCAGCAGCCTGCCCAAGGGTGATCCCAACGCGGTCTACATGCTGCGCACCTTCGGCAGCGAGGCGCACGAAATCTGGAATGTCGCCGATCCCGCCAAACCGGTTCTGATCACGCGGATCGGCGGCCTCAAGGACACGCACAAGAACTGGTGGGAATGCGACACCGGCATCGCCTACCTCGTGTCGGGCGCGCCCGACTGGCGGACGCGGCGCATGACCCAGGTCTACGACCTCAGCGACCCCGCGCACCCCGTCAAGATCCGCGACTTCGGGCTTCCTGGCCAGGAGCCGGGCTCGACCGGGGCGGTGCCGACCGAGGTGCATGGGCCGATCTCGACCGGGCCCAGCGGCAACCGGATCTTTTTCGGCTACGGCACCAACAAGGGCGGCTTCCTGCAGATCATCGATCGCGACAAGCTGCTGCATGGGCCGAAGGAGCCGACGCCGGAGAACCTGCGGTTTCCGGAAATCGCGCGGATGCCGATGTCGGCTTTCAACGGTGCCCACACCACATTCCCGATGCTCAACATGCCGATTGCGGAATATGCCAACGACAAGGACGGCAAGACCCGCGACATCGTCATGATCGTCGATGAGGCGATCCAGAACGAATGCGGCGAACCCCGGCAGATGGTGTGGTTTGCCGACGTCACCACGGAGGCCCGGCCGATGATGATATCGAGCTACACGGTGCCGGAAGCCAGCGGCTCGTTCTGCGAACGCGGCGGCCGCTTCGGCTCGCATTCCTCCAGCGAGAGCATGGCGCCGGTCTACTACAAGAAGATGGCGTTCATCGCCTTCTTCAATGCCGGCGTCCGGGCGCTCGATATCCGCGATCCCTACCATCCGAAGGAAATCGGCTATTTCATTCCCTCGATCACCGCGGCGACCGACAAGCGCTGCGTCACGGTCGACGGCAAGGACCGCTGCAAGGTCGCGATCCAGACCAATAATGTCGAAACCGACGATCGCGGCTACATCTACATCGTCGATCGCGCCAATACCGGCCTGCACATCCTGGAGCTGACCGGCCCCGCGCGCACCGTCGCCGGCTTGCGCTGATCGGCGAGGGGCGATGCGCGGGCTCCTGATCGGATGTGTAGTGGCGGTTGGCACGCTCTCCGGCGTCGCCGCCTACCAGCATGCCCGCTCAGGCATCGAAATCGCGGGTTCTGAGGCCTCGCGAAGCGCGGTCTGGCGCGAGATCGCCTGGCCGTTCCCGCGCGACGGCTGGCCCGCGGGCCGCGCATTTCGTTGCAGCGCCGATTCCTGCGGTGAACAGGTCGAGCTTTATGTTCGGCCGAAAATCGGCTTCTGCAATTGCGACAGCGGCGTCGCCGATGACGATGAGGTCGACCGCGTCGCCGACCTCGACCTGATGAGCCAGCGTTTTATGCCGCTGGAAGCGGGCGAGGTGGTCCGGCTTGACGGCCTGTCCGGGCGATCGCGGGCCTATCAGCTCGATATGGCGGACGGCTCGCGGCACGCCGCCGTCGGCTTCGCGCTGTCGCGGCGCTGCGATCTGCTTGTTGCGGTGGCGCAAGGCAGCGGACCCGCCGCCGCCGTCCAGCGCGCCGCGCGGGCGTTTCTGGGCTCGGATGATATGGGGCGATGGATGGTGGCTGTAATGGATGGGCGTTGACGCCCCTTATTCCTTCTCCCCTTGCGGGAGCCCGGTAATGGGAAAAAGCCTAATGATTATAATGGTTAGGCGAAAAAATGTCCCGTTTCTGTCCCGATGCGCGTTCGGCGCTCCGGGACGGCTTTGAGCCGTTTTCCCCGCCTTTTCTAGCCCATCCCGGATCGTTTGCGGAGCCCCGCCCCCGCGCGCTGGGCGGCCCTGCCGGGCATCCATGGTCAGAGAAAACCATAGAATGGACATTTAACTTAAATGGAAATTAAATGTTATTTGACTTTAAAAATAGTCAACCTAATCGTTACCACATTCGGGGATTTCGTTCATCGTAGCTGAGAGGGAAAATTCCATGCCCAGTCCGCAGATGCCCAACTCACTAAACGAGGCCGCGTCAGACGCTGATCGGCGGAAATTCCTAGCCGCCTGCGGAAAATTCGCAGTGGTCACCCCTCCGGCGATTACGATGCTCTTGTCGACATCCTTAACCTCTACCGCCATTGCAGGATCTGCAGGACCCAGCAGCAATGGAAATGGCAATGGAAACGGAAACGGAAACGGCAATGCAAACGGCCATCACGATGGCAAAGGAAACAACGGCTAGGGAAATGGCGGCGGGGACGGAGGAAAAAAAGAGGACATCGACCGGTAAACCCCTGCCTGTCACGCTTTAGTGGCGAGTTGCGACATTCCGAAACATCCCGTCCGAATCCTTCGGACGGGATTTTATTCGCGTCGTACCGGATATGGCGCGCTTCCCGCGGCCTCGCGCCTGCCGCCTGTTTCCAGTAGAACGGCGGCATGGAGAATACCTCAAAGCACCCCCTGTCCGGCATCCTTGCCGCTCTCAGCATCTTCACTGGAGCGGGCGCGGTTTTCGCGGCATCCTGTTGTGTGCTGCCTTTGATGCTCGGTGGGCTCGGTGCCGGTGCCGGGTTGTTCTTGATCCTCGAAGTGCTGGCCGACCATCGAACCGCGATCCTAGTCCTCAGCGCCGCGTTGTTAGCAGTGGCATGGGCCGTCTACATTCGCAGACGCGGCGCGCGGAGCACGGCTCTGGCGCTTGCAATTGCAACGGTGTTCGTCGGCACCGCAGCAGCATGGGATCGCCTTGAACCCCCGCTGCTCAAAATGATCCGAGCGCACCGCTGATGCAGTTGGAATCTACTCTCACGTGCCCACAGTGTGGCCATCAAGCCACCGAGACGATGCCGACCGACGCCTGCCAGTTTTTCTATGATTGCAAGGTCTGCGGCCAGCGGCTCAAGCCTAAGCCCGGCGATTGCTGTGTGTTCTGCTCATACGGCTCAGTCCCGTGCCCGCCGATCCAGCAGAACGGAAAGTGCTGTTGAGGCGTGAGTGATCGGCGGCGGCATTTGGCTCGCGCTGACGCGGGCGCGCTAAAGGCGCTACTCGCAGCCACAAGAGCAACGGCGATCGGCCTAGTGTGAGGCCAGAATTACCATCCTGGCCAACACCCTAAACCTAGCTGCGAAAATCGACGCTGCGCAGGATGATCCCGGGCGGTGTGCCCTCAAACTCCCGGGCGTCGAATTTTTTCGAGGCACATTGCTCGATTTGGCCGCGCAAGCGCAGGAACTGTTCTTCGCGCTGGTCCAGCTTGGCCCGGGGGCCGCGTTCCAGATCGTCCATGGCCGAACTGCTGATGGCGCAAGCGACTTCCCTGGTCCCGTCCATCATGGAAAACAGCATCACCATCCGGTCTTGCTCGAAACCTCTGACATTGCCGCGTTGAAGCGTCATTTGACGGGCCTCCTCACTCATTTTCGTTGCTTTACCGGCGGATTGATCTCATCGATCTTGCGAAGGCAATCGGCTTCGGAATCATGCGGGCCCGAGACAAAGGTTCCGCTGACCTTGGTCGCGTACCAGCCGGACACCACGCCAAGGCGAAGCGACTCTTCCGTTTTGACGTGACGCGGCGAAAGATTTTGCATGAAGTGCTTTCAAGTTGGTGTTCGAGATTGCTCGAACAAGGTGAGGTTTTGAGCTTTCGAGGCGGATTGCGATGTCGTTCAGCTTTCCCCGGAGAGCCGGGCCAAGTCCGCAAGGACTGCCGCAACCAGATCGCGATGATGCGTATCGGCGGGGGCGAGTTCCGCCGCGTATAGGTTCAAGACGTAGCGCGCCTTGGCCGCCGCCTCGGGCCACGAAGTGGCCGGCGCGGCAAGGAGTTGGCTTTCGACAAAACCCTGGCGGTCGCGCAACAGCTTGGCGTTAGCCTCGACGTCGGCGAGCACGCGGCGGATGTCGGTCGCCTTTTGTGCCGCCATGCCGCGATGCTTGTCCAGATCGACGGGATTGTCAGTCATGCGATGAGCTCGCATCAATGCGCTGCGCGTCGGACAGGTCGATCGAACTGATCGAAACCATCTCGGTCGAGGATTGGCGCGGTGCGGCGCACGGCACCATGATCATGGTGGCGACACGGCGAAAGCTGGGAAAGGACAGGCCTTCGATCATCTCATCGTCGGTGACGACCTCGTAGCCGCCGGGCGGCAGCAAGCGATCGATTCCCTTGATCTGGAATGGATGCCTGAAATGAATCGTTTCTCGGCGCGTGCGCGTGGTCATCTCGATCGACCGGCATTTCGGCGCGACAGGACGCTCGGATGTTGGGACATCCCCCACCGTGCGCGCTTTCACGGCAATTAGCCAACGCTTTCTCGTTCCATGCGCGGATTTGACCGAATAACGCCGCCGGCCTTATGACGACCAGCGGACGCGTGCGGCGACGGGAGGAGAGAGTTCCGCGCCAAGCGCCGGTGTCGATCAGTTGATTGGCTGTTGATTTGCAATCCGGCATCCCCTCCGCCCTATTTGACCTTCAGGCGAAGCAGACGAGATCAGGCATGCATGCGCAGTTGCCACTCTCGCGGAATGACCTCATCAGGAAGAGTGAATGGCCCAATATCGTCAGGACCTGCCCCAACGCCACGGCGGTAGCTTTCTCACCGATGGTGGAATGCTCACGACGTTGATGTTCCATGAGGGCATCGATCTGCCGTACCTCGCCGGATTCGTATTGCTCGAGTCCGAATCGGGACGTGAGTGTCTGACCAGGTATTATCAATCCTATCTCGCGATTGCGCAGCGCCACCGCGTCGGGTTCGTGCTCAGTAGTCCGACCTGGCGCGCCAGCCGCGATTGGGGAGCGAAGCTGGGCTACTATTCTGCGGCGCTCGATGCGATCAATAAAGAATCCATCGCGTTTGCCGAAAATCTGCGTGAGGCATGGGAAACGGCCTCTGGACCCTCGCATCTGCCTTGTGTCATCAACGGGTCGATCGGTCCGCGTGGCGACGGCTACAAGGCCGGGCGGATGAATGCGGAAGAGGCGGAAGCCTATCACGCCGAGCAGATCGCCTCTTTCGTCGAGAGCGCGGCCGACATGGTGACAGCCTTTACACTCACCAACGTCAATGAGGCCGTCGGCATCGCCCGCGCCGCCAAAAGACACAGTATTCCGTGTGCGATTTCGTTCACGGTGGAGACGGACGGCCGCCTGGTGAATGGCGAGACCCTGCAGCAGGCGATCGAAACCGTCGACCAGGGGACAAATGCAGCGCCGGAATATTTCATGGTGAACTGCGCCCATCCGACGCACTTCGAGCAAGCGCTCGACCGCAGCGCCGGCTGGACCAAGCGCATTTACGGCATTAGAGCCAATGCCTCGACGCGAAGTCACGCCGAACTCAACGAGTCCGAAACGCTTGACGCCGGCGACATGCAAGATCTCGGTCGCCGCTATCGCGGCTTGAGGGCGGCATTCCCGTCAATGCGGATTCTTGGCGGTTGCTGCGGTACGGATCACCGTCACGTTGCAGCCATCGCAGCCGAATGCCTGCCGGTCGATATGCAGGCTGACGACACGGATGGTGTCAGTCGCTTCGCATCAGCGCAATCGAACCCTGATTTGCCTGGCGGAATCTAGTCGTGACCAGGCCGCAGAATTTCAGGGCGCATCGGTAAAGAACTTTACGCTCTGATCGATGGCGCAGCCATAAGCGACCTGTGGCGCCAGACGGGTGTACGATGGCAGGGAGAAGAGGTCGCTCGTAAATAAAATCGTCTGATCGGCCTTGACCTGATAGCGGATAAATTGCCAGAGCGGCTGGCCATCGGGGCTGACGCTCTCGTGCGAGTCCGAAAAACTCAAGGTACCGTCGGGCATGATCCGGTAAGGCCCGATCTTCAAGCCGCCGCTCGTCGCGCCACGCGTTTTGGTATCGCCACCGGGCGCGCAGCGGCTCAGATCGACCGCCACCGAGACGGTGGCGCCATTATTGAGCGCATTTTCAATGTCCGCGAGGGCGGCCAACTGCCTGGCGGGCGATGCGTTGGCAGGGAGAACAAGTGCAGTCAGGAGTGAAAAAGTCAGAAGAGCTTGCTTCAGCATACGACTTGCCTTTGCGTTGAGCGACTGAAAGCGCCGACCGACACCGGCCTACCGCGATCAGCGGAGCCTGTGTCGTCCTCTGGAGTTACTTTATGATTGCTGGAAGGAACAAAGACGATTGCAGTCGTAGCCGTCATCGGCGACGCGCGGTCACATTCACTCATCGAAATGCGACATGTCCGCAGCGAACAGCCACGTCTGACCTCCCAAGCGCACATCCCCCTTCAACCTGCGTCAGAACGACGATGGGCATCCTCTGAGGGAAATCTCGATTACTTCCGCTCCCGGGTAACTGTTGTAGCTCGTTTTCGAAATCTGGAAACCGGCGGGTAACAAAACCGTGCACTTCTCCGCGCCGACAATAAATGCTTTGTCCGTTACCGGGCGCCACATCCGTGCGCTCGCAGATGTCGAAGAGGCCCACGATTTTGAGAAAAGTACCGATGCAAAAAAATAGGAAACAGCCGGCCATGCTGATCAAACTAGGCGTTGCTCTTGCCCTGGTGGTTGTCGGTGGTAGCTGCAACGCAGCTCTGGCTGAAAATCAGGGTTATGCCGATTTCCAAAAGGCGGTGCTTGACGGAAAAGACATCCGCATGACGCTCGATCTTTCGAATTGCGCGGTACAAGGCACGGACAAACCGGGTCCGTCAATCCGTGGCAGCGCGCGGGTCGATGCCTTCATGGTTCTGGAGGATCACATTGCATTCTCGATGACGCATTTCACCGTGCGAAACGACAATTCGCCGGTCACGGAGTTTCTTTCGTTCCGGGCCCAACCAAGCGGCAAGGTGGAAGTGCGCTCGCGCGCCCTGAACGCAGCGAATTTTTCTGTGCTCCATGATGCCGCATTCGACTGCGAACTCGGGAAGGGAGTTGCACTTCACTGGTGAGCCCGCCGATCATTGTCGTGAGCCGGACGGTGATCACCGATCGCTCGGGAATTGCTACTCGTCAGTTCACCTTTTCCAGCGGCGGCGGGGTCCACTCGCATTTCTGCGCGGCCTCTCTTGGCACATAGGTGCGGAAATTCAGCGAAAACGGCTTACCCTCCGCCGATGGCAGCCAGTTCGATTCGGGAACGCTTGAAACCGGCTTCGGCCCGACTGCGATTTTCAACGATCCGTCCGCTTCCTTCTGAAGTTGCGAATGGTTGTTGAGATTGTAACGCTTCAAGGCATTGGGGACGACGCGATAGTCAGGCACACCGACCAGGATCACCGACCAATAGGCCTCCGCAACCAGTCCCGGCAGCTTGTCGGCGGGAAAGTGCATGACATATCCGTTGCTGCCATTGAGAGTTTGCTCGTTGGCATCGCGGGTCCCGATGAAGTAAACCACTTCACTCGGGGTGTTGGCCCAGATGCCCGCGTAGTTGGCCGCCGTGCGCAGCTGATAGCTGGCTCCGTAGTTGCCGCCGGTGTTCGCGCAAAGCCAATGGTTTCGGTATGGCGCGGTTTTGGTCAACGCATCTTGCTTGAACTGCGAGATAATCCCGCGTAGTTGCCGATCAATTTCGGCGCGGGCCTCTTTGCTGGACCCGACATAGGCCGCGACGGCACGCACTTTCTGCTGCATCTCGGCGGCATTGGGCGCGACATCAAGCGCGCTCGACAGGCGGGTATCGACATCATCGAAGATGTCTGCGCCGATCAGGTCCGCGTTGTCGAACATCGTGATCGCGGGAGGCGGCGCGGTCAGCGGCGTACCCAGCGCCGTCGCCTTGAACTGCTGCTGAAGCCGAACGGCGCCTTCGGGATCGCCCCTGATCTCGACGCGGCCCAGCATCTTGGCCTTGCTGGAATGTAATTCGATGCGCGCTGCATCGACTGGAATTGTGCCTCGGAAGTCCGGCTTCACCAGCGCGAACTTGCCGTACGGCTTGGAGGGAAATGTCCGCTCGTTGATGTTGGCGATCACCTCGCCCCATTCATCGAGAATCTGCGCCGTGTAGTACCGGCCCTTGATCTCTGGAATTTCGAGCAGGACGGGCGTCCGATCATCCACCGCAAACCACGCTTCCAAGTAGGCGACGTCGAAGTTGGGATTGACGAAATCGGCGGACCCGAGCGGATTGTACTTGATCGCGTTGTAGGCGAAGGCGTTGCCACGTCGGTCGATGTGCTCCTGCCGGATCACGAGCGCGCGCCCCAGCAGATAGATATAAGCCTCGGAGAGGGTCTTTTCGTCCGGCTTGCCTGGAGGCGTCTGCGCCCATGCCGATGCCGTGATGGCGACAGCACTGAGGATTGCGAGCACTATCTTTTTCACGGCTGGCCTCATTCGCTTGAGGGTCGTCAACTGGCTTTCAGCACCGCGGGCGGCGTCCACGAGCCGTCGATGACTGGTGTCTTCGGCCAATAGGCGCGAACGTAAAGCGAGAAGTCGGCGCCCTTGGGCGCCGGCAGCCAATTCGTCTGCTGCGCTTCGGGCGGTGCATCAGACTGCACATGGAGTGTGAGCGAGCCGTCCGGGTTGGTCTTCAACGCCTTGTTTTTGGTGCCGAGCGAATAACGTTTGAGGTCGTTGGGCACAAAGAAATGATGCTCGTTGTAAAGCGTCAGCGACCAGAAGCCGTTGACCGGCGGCGTCTGATCCCTGGGGAAGGTTACCGTGTAGCGGTTGGCGCCGTTGAGCCGCGCACGGGCCGCATCAAGGTCTTGATAGAAATATTTCGTTTCGTTGGGTGAATTGACGAGAATGTTGGACTTTGCGGCCGCCGTGCGGGTGTAATAATCGACGCCGAACGCGGCCTCGTTGCTGATCGTGCTCCAGCTATAGGGAAGCTGTTGTCCATAGTTGCGGAACTGGAACAGCGGCTTGACGAGTTCGTCGTCTGCCTCCGCAACGGTCTTGACCAGAACCGGTTTGAGCGCGGGATTGTTCTTGATCGCTTCAAGCAGAGCCCGCATTTGCGCATAGCGCGCTTCTTCGCCCGGCAGCGGCGGCGCATCGGCGAGAACGGCCGGAAGCTCATCGAAGAATTTCTCCGGGAAGACCCATTGTGTTTCGGAATCGCCGCTCGCTTCTTTCGGCGGCAGCTTCTTTATCTGACTCCAGTCCTTGGTCTTGATCGTGCCGTCGTACTCGGCCAGCGGGTACATCGAGACCTGCAGCACGCTCTGAATGGCGCGTTTGTCTTCCGGTGTGTCATCCTGAAAAATGCGCGGTGCGATGAAGCCGGTGTTCGTCGGCGAGCGGAACACCTCGGTGATGCCCTTCGGTACCTCGCCTTGCCAGTCCGGCCCGACCACCATGTAGAAGCCTGGCGTCGTGCCGTACATCTTGCCGAGTTGCACGACGCCGTCGGTGCGCAGATCGACCACCTGATAGACCCAGAAGCGTTCGCCGAAGTTTGGCACCTGGATCACCACCGGCGTGATATCGAGCGCCAATGCGCCCGCGCCATACACCACGTCCTGATTGGGACAGGCCACGAGCCGCTGGTCCGGCGTAATATAGTCGGTGAGCATGGCGAAGCGGTTGAGTGGAGCAGTCGGAACCGGCCCCGCCATCACGATCTCAGTGATGTCCTTGAAGGCCTGCCGCCGATTGAAAATGTTGACCAGCGGCCACGCCCAGAAATAAGCGTCCCGCGCAACGAGCTTGGCGTAAGCCTCGGTCATTTTGACGCGGGTGTCGGGCCCGGGCGGCAAGGCCCGCGCCCATCCCGGCGAGTGCGGTAACGGCTGCGGATTCAACTCGGCGGCTTGAGCCCGACGAGATCCTTCACCGGTAAAAAGCGAAGTAGCAGCAAGCGTCGATGCGGCAAGAATGGTGTCGCGGCGGGTAATTCGCGTACTCATGCGAGATTCCTTTCAGCGGCATTTGCAGACGCGGCGTTCGGCGCCGGCTTCCGCGAGCATTGATGTCCGTGAAGGTCGCTCCCTGATTGTCGATGGTTGGAGCGTACGCCGGCAAGGCGACAGGTCAATGTCCCTCCCGGGACGTTTCTGATCGGCTAGGGGTTTGGAAGTCCCTATTGCCCGGATTTGCCTGTGGAGACACCGGCCTGGACGCGATTCAATCGCCCAAAGCCGTGCCTCGGGGGCAACTAATTAGCCTTCGTCAAGCTCGCAGCCATCGGCATTTGGCTGCAAACTGATGAGCGCAGTCTTCCCGTTGGCTGTCAGGCGGCCTGTGCCATTTCCGCTTCGATGCGCCGCACGATCTCCGGTTTGTGCAGGGCGCTCGCGGGTTCGAGGAGGTGGCGAACGGCGACCATCAATTTATGGATCTCCGGATCGGCGGCCGCCAGCCGCATCAGCGCAGCTCCGAAGCGGAGCGTATTCTCGAGATCGGCGGGCCGCTCGCCGCGTGCCTGCGGATGAGCAAGATCCGGAACCGCCGACTGGGACCATGCCACTTCGATAATCGGAGATACCGCCTTCATGAACGCGCTGCCCAGCCCGGCGAGCGGAGTTTTTTTTCCGGCCCCGCCCCATTCTCGAAGCAGGTTCTTGAGTGCTTTCGCTTCCTGTGTCGCCACTGCCATTCCCTGGCCGTAAGCCGGGTTGAGGCGGCAGATCGCGTCTCCAATGGCCAGCAATCCCGTCGGAAGCTCATCAAGGCGCTCGTAGTGGCTCCATGAGCTTTCGGGAAAGGCAAAACGATGAATTTGATCGACCGGCTTTGCATCCTTGATGGCATCGAAGATGGTCGAGGTCCTGAGACTTTTCGCAAGTTCAAGGAAATGCCCCATGTCCGACGAGGGCGGTTCGCTGTGACGTTCGCTGACAAGAACCATCCAGCGGTTACCCTCGATTGGATTGAGGTAGCCGGCTCTGGTGCTAATTTTTGGATCGGGAAAGGTGACCGCCAACTGCCAATCCCGATCGCCTTTCGGGATCTCGAATGTGGTCGTTGCGTAACTAATGTCGATACCGATGCTGGTAACTTCCGGCAGCTGTTGCGACGTGGCCTTGAGAAAATCAAATGCCAGCGTACCGCGGGCGGATGCATCGACAACGAGATCCGCAGTCAGCGTCATCTCGGCCTCGCCGCTCTGGTACTTGACGCCTGCAACGGAGCCATCGTCGGCCGGGATAATCTGGGTTACGCGACATTGATCGCGCAATTCAACGTTTGACAAGTGTTGCGTGCGCCGTCGCGTGACCAGTTCGAGCAAGGGCCGCGACATCGCAAAGCCTGTCCACTCGAAGTCCCGCTTCGGGAAATAGGGATCAAAGCCCGGGAATTCCTGGCGCATGGCGCCATTGCCGAACGGAAGCGCTCCGGCATTGGCGAGATCGCGATCAAATCCAGGGAATATTTCGCACAGCGCGCGCAAGCCGCCGAACAGCAGGATATGCGGATGGACCGCTTGCGGCGTGCCCGGCCGGGCCGAAGCGACGCCGGGAAGAGTGTCCCTTTCCAGCACGATCACACGATCGAAGCGTTCTGAGAGCGCCGCTGCAGCCGCCAGTCCGCTCATGCCGGCGCCAATGACGATTGCGCGTTGACCCAGGGAGGCGGACATCACCGCTCTCCCTGCAGACAGCATTCCAGGCTCGGATCAAGGGACGATCGTTCGATGCGAGAATGAGCAAGCGGCTGTTTCATGGCTATCCTTCGCGGCTGATCTGGCTTGTCAAACCATGGTCGGGCTACGAAACGGCTACTCTTAAGGCCTCATTTATTACATTTGTAACGATGCCAAGCGCAGCGACCGTCGCTTGCGAGGTGGCGATTGAGAAAATCGCGCGCCGGCATGGAGCTTGGCTTGCGTTGGATACGTCTCGTTCGGTCGACCGATGATGCGGGGCCGGCGCTGACGTGAGCGCGTTAGATCAACCCTTCTGCCCGGAACGCGATTTCGATCTCGCCAAGGATACGCGCCAGCCGATCGGCCCATTGCTGCTCGCCGGCCGGATCGGCGATCAGGTCCTGGCGGATTTCGATGCCGGAGTTCATCAGGCCGCGCGCCTCGCCATGCACCGGAATGGTGTAGTCGGTGGCGTCGCTCACCGCGTAGGGTTCGTTGTCGCCGACCACGAGATCGGCCTCGGCGCGCAGCAGCCTGAGCAGCCGCGGCGGCAGCCGTGTGTCGCGCTGATAGAGCGTTCCGATATGCCAGGGCCGGCGGATTCCGGCATAGACCGGCGTGAAGCTGTGCAGCGCCACCAGCACCGTCGGCATGCCATCGCGCAGGCGGGCGTCAATGATCTCGTCGATACGGCGGTGATAGGGATCGAAGATCTGCGCCCGCCGCGCCTCAAGCGCGTCGCGGGTCAGGCCCTCATTGCCGGGGATCATGGTCGCTTCGCTGATGCGCGGGATCGAGCTTGGCGCCGTCGGCGGCCGGTTGCAGTCGATCACCAGCCGCGAGTAACGCTGCGCGACCAGATGCGCGTCGAGTTGCTTCGACAGCCCGTCCGCCACGCCGGCGATGCCGATATCCCAGGCGATGTGGCGGGTCAGCTCTTCCGCGGGCAACCCGAGGTCGCCCAGCGCGCTCGGAATCAGCCGGCCGTAATGGTCGCAGGTGAGCAGAAATGGCGATCGTCCTGTCGTATTATCTTCATGAACCGGCGGAACATCCGCGCTTCCAAGGAGTAAAGATATGTCACCCGCACTGTCCAAAGCCGTTTCCTCAATTGTTGTTGCCTCTTAGAGCGGCATACCGCTCCGGGATTAAGCAAGTATCGCAGTAGATTAGATCGCACCAGCTCATTACGATCAGCGTGACGATGCCCTTGCTGACCATCCATCACAAGACCGAGTATCGCTATACGCATCCGGTCGCGTTCGGCGAACACCGAATCATGCTGCGCCCACGCGACGGGCACGATCTGCGGGTGCTTTCAGGCATTCTTGAGATCGTGCCGCAACCTTCGTCGTTGCGCTGGATTCACGACGTGTTCGGCAACAGCGTCGCCATCGCGACGTTCGAGACGCGGGCGCAAACGCTGTCGTTCAGCAGCACGGCGACGGTGGAGCACCATCCCGCCGATGCGTTCGCGCTGACCGCCGAGGATCCCGCTTTTTTTTATCCCTTCCTCTACGACCACGAGGAGTTTCCGGACCTCGTTCAGTTCATCACGCCACGATATGGCGATCCGGATGGTGAACTATCGGGATGGGCGCGGAGATTCCTCAATGGCGACGGCGCGACGCTGACCTACGATATTCTCAGCGGCATGACGCACGGCATCCGCAACGCCTTCATCTACCGTAAGCGGCACCAGCAGGGCACCCAGCATCCGCTCGATACGCTGCAAACGAAATCCGGGACCTGCCGCGATTATGCGCTGTTCATGATCGAGGCGCTGCGGCGGCTCGGTATCGCCGCGCGCTTCGTGTCGGGATACCTGTTCGTTCCGGGCGATCGGGCGCATGGCTATGTCGGCGGCGGTTCGACCCATGCCTGGGTTCAGGTCTACCTGCCGGATGCCGGCTGGATCGAGTTCGATCCGACCAACGGCATCGTCGGCACCCGCGATCTGGTCCGGGTTGCTGTCGCGCGCGATCCGCGCCAGGCGATCCCGCTGCACGGCACCTATCTCGGCTCACCCGATGCGTTTGTCGGCATGGACGTCAGCATCAACGTTGTCTCCGCCAGTGAGGATGCAAAGGCCTGATCATGGAAATCAAGGTAGGCTTTGAGATCGCGTATGCGGCGGCGCAGCCGACGCCGATGGTGACCATGCTCAACATCCACCCGTCGCGCTTTTCCGACATCGTCGGCACCGAGACCATCGTGACCGAGCCCGATGTGCCGATCGGATTCTACCGCGACAGCTTCGGCAATGTCTGCGGCCGGCTGGTGGCGCCGAGCGGCGGCATCACCTTGCGCGGCAACGCGCTGGTGCGCGACAGCGGATTGCCCGACGTGGTAGTGCCGACCGCGCAGCAGGTGCCGATCGACCAGCTGCCGGACGAGATGCTGCAATATCTGATGCCGAGCCGCTATTGCGAGACCGACAAGCTCATGGACGTGGCCTGGTCGCTGTTCGGCCAGACCGCGCCCGGCTGGGCGCGGGTCCAGGCGATTACTGACTTCGTCCACCACCATGTCAGCTTTGGCTACCAGCACGCCGATCACATGAAATCCGCGCACGACGTCTATGAGCAGCGCGCCGGCGTGTGCCGCGACTTCGCGCATCTGGCGCTGACCTTTTGCCGCTGCATGGGCATCCCGGCGCGCTATTGCACCGGCTATCTGGGCGACATCGGCATTCCGCCGGATCCAGCGCCGATGGATTTCTCCGGCTGGTTTGAAGTCTATCTGTCGGGCCAGTGGTACACCTTCGACGCCCGCCACAATCACCCGCGGATCGGCCGCATCCTGATGGCCACCGGCCGCGACGCCGCCGACGTGGCGCTGAGCACGAGTTTCGGCCGCATGGACCTGGTCAAATTCCTCGTCATCAGCGACGAGGTGGTGACGGCTTGATTCCCCTCGCGCCGCCGCGATAACAAGCGCCCATGACCTCCGATCGTCTCTTCGTCTACGGCACGCTGATGCGTGACTTCGATCATCCGATGGCGCAACTGTTGTCGCGCAGCGCGGATTTCATCGGCACCGCGCGCTGCCGCGGCCGGCTCTATCTCGTCAGGCATTATCCCGGACTGGTGCTGTCGGAAGACGAAGCCGACGTCGTGTATGGCGAACTGTACCGGCTGCGCCAGCCCGCCGAATTGCTCGCCGAGTTCGACATGTACGAGGCCTGCGGCGAGGGGTTTAAGGAGCCGACCGAATACATCCGGCGCATGCTGCCGGTCGCGCTGGAGGACGGCGCGGCGGGCGAGGCGCCCACCGAAGCCTGGACCTACATCTACAATTGGCCGGTGACAAAACTGCCGCGGATCGCCTCGGGGCGGTTTTTGGAGGTGTGACCGGCATTCTCGTCATGCGTGGTTGTTCGTCATTCCGGGACGATGCGAAGCATCGGACTATGATGTGCACTTGCACATCAGAGAATCTCGAGATTCCGGGTTCGCCCTTCGGGCGCCCCGGAATGACGGTCCCTGTGTATAGCTCGGATAAGCTCAACATTATTCGTGTATAGGACTTAATGTCCTATACCGATGGTCGGTTATCACTCGCTTGGCCGAACCACGACATCGCATGCGCTTCACGCCCGAATTCCTCGACGAACTGCGCGCCCGGCTTCCGGTTTCGGAAGTCGTGGGCCGGCGCGTGAAGTTGAAGAAGGCGGGGCGGGAGTGGAAAGGGCTGTCGCCGTTCCAGCAGGAAAAGACGCCGTCGTTCACCGTCAACGACCAGAAGCAGTTCTACCACGACTTCTCCACCGGCAAGCACGGCAACATCTTCGACTTCGTGATGGAGACCGATGGCGTGTCGTTTCCGGAAGCGGTCGAGCGGCTGGCGTCGATGGCCGGGCTGGCGTTGCCGGCGGCGACGCCGGACGCCGCGCGCCACGAGCAACGCCGCAAGACGCTGCATGACGTGATGGAACTGGCGGCGAAGTTCTTCGCCGACACGCTCGCCTCGCGCCACGGCGCCAAGGCTCGCGGCTATCTCGCCGACCGCGCGCTTTCGCCGGCGACGCAACTTCAGTTCCGCCTCGGTTATGCGCCCGGCGAGCGCTTTGCGCTGAAGGAGCATCTCGGCGCGCAGGGCGTTCCGGTCGACGACATGGTGGAAGCGGGGCTGTTGATCGGCGGCGACGACATTCCGGTGCCCTATGACCGCTTCCGCGACCGCGTGATGTTTCCGATTACGGATGCACGCGGGCGGGTGATCGCGTTCGGTGGCCGCGCGCTGGAAAAGGACGTTCCGGCGAAATACCTGAACTCGCCGGAAACCCCGCTGTTTCATAAGGGCGACAACCTCTACAACCTCGCCACCGCGCGGCTCGCCGCCCACAACGGCGCGGCCGTGGTGGTGGTGGAAGGCTATGTCGACGTCATCGCCATGGTCGGCGCCGGCTTTGTCGGCAGCGTCGCGCCGCTCGGCACCGCCTTGACCGAAAACCAGCTCGCGCTGCTGTGGAAGATGGCGGACGAGCCGATCCTGTGTTTCGACGGCGACAAGGCCGGCCAGAAGGCGGCGTGGCGCGCCGCCGAACTCGCATTGCCGCATCTCAAGCCGGGAAAAAGCCTGCGCTTTGCGCTGTTGCCGGAGGGCCAGGATCCCGACGATCTCGCCCGTTCCGGCGGTCGCGGCGCGATCGAGGAAGTGATCGCGGCGGCGCGCGGATTGGCCGACGTGATCTGGTCGCGCGAGATCGAGGGCGGCAGCTACGCCACGCCGGAGCGGCGCGCGGCGCTGGAGGCGCGGATCGGCGAACTCTCGAACGGTATCCGCGACGAGGTGGTGCGGCGCTATTATCGCCAGGATCTGGCGGAGCGGCTCGCGCGAACCTTTGCGCCGGAGGGCGGCCGGGGCGGCTACGGCCGCGGCAATTTCCGCGCGGGCGTCGGCGAATCAGGCCGGCGGTTTGCGCCGCGCCCTCCCGGCGGCGGCCGATTCGAGCCGCGCGGCGGCCGCGGGCAGGGGCCCGCCGGGCCCCAGACCATCAACCGCGGGCCCTACCAGGTGGCGAGCCCGCAGCTTGCCATGAGCTCGATCATGCGCGGCCAGCGCAGCGCGATCTCGCGTCGCGAGGCGCTGATCCTGCAATCCCTGATCAATCATCCCTGGCTATTGGACCACCATCTCGAGGAGGTGGCGGCGCTGGAACTCGCCCACCCGGAGGCCCACAAGCTGCGCGCCGGCATCATCGCGGCCTTTGCCAACGACCATCACCACAGCGCCGAGCCCTCGGAGCAAAGCGATAAAATGCGCGCCGATCTCGAGGCGGGCGGATTTTCGCAAGTCCTTCAACGGGTTGAGCGGGCGATCACGACCTCGGCGGTGTGGGGCGTGCGGGCCGGCGCGGCGCGGGAGGATGTTCTTTCGACCTGGCACCAGCTCGTCTCCTTGCATCGCCAATGGCACTCCTTACTTAGGGAGTTGAAAGATGCCGAGCTGGCCCTGGGCGAAGAGGCCAGCGAGGCCAATATGGCTTGGCTGCGGGACGTCAAGGCGCGGATGGCTGAAATGGACGGCACCGAGGCCCTGATCGAGGGGTTCGGCGAGTTGTCGGGCCGGTTCCAAAAAGGCGTCTAATTAAAAATGCTGCGGACGGCCCGCGCCGAAACCGCGAAAAAACTCGCCAAACCCATGGTTTGGCTGCACAAACGGGGTTAATCGAAGCTTAACAGCCTGCGGGCTAAGAGTTCGTAACCAGTTAGGGAAATTTCGAGGGGTGGCGATGTTGTGCGCCGCCTTTTGTGCGTCATAGATGACGCTGGTTGCAAGGCGGTCGCGGCGACGATCCAGCTTAAGCGCGTTTTAGGAGCACTGAATGGCCACCAAGGCAAAGACGCTGCAGGTAAAAGACAAAGAAAAAGACGACAAGGCAGCCGACGCCCCCGAGAAGGACTCGCCCGACGCGCCGTCGCCTTTGCTCGACCTGTCCGACGCCGCTGTCAAGAAGATGATCAAGCAGGCCAAGAAGCGCGGCTTCGTGACCTTCGATCAGCTCAATGAAGTGCTGCCGTCCGACACCACCTCGCCGGAGCAGATCGAGGACATCATGTCGATGCTCTCCGACATGGGCATCAACGTCTCCGAGGCCGAGGACACCGACAGCGAGGACGAGGCCAAGGAAGAGGCCGACGACGAGACCGACAACGAGCTGGTCGAGGTCACGCAAAAGGCCGTCACCGAAGTCAAGAAATCCGAGCCCGGCGAGCGCACCGACGATCCCGTCCGCATGTATCTGCGCGAGATGGGCACCGTCGAGCTGCTGTCGCGCGAGGGCGAAATCGCCATCGCCAAGCGCATCGAGGCTGGCCGCGAGGCGATGATCGCGGGCCTCTGCGAAAGCCCGCTGACGTTCCAGGCCATCATCATCTGGCGCGATGAACTCAACGAAGGAAAGATCTTCCTCCGCGACATCATCGATCTCGAGGCCACCTATGCCGGCCCCGACGCCAAGAACAACATGAACCCGGCGATGCTTGCCGCTCCGCTCGGCCCCGACGGCCAGCCGCTGGCAGCCGCCAATGGCGACGGCGCGGCAACCGACGCTGCCCCCGCGCATGTCGCGCCGCCGGCCGCACCGCCGGCTCCGACCCCGTTCCGTCCGGCGCCGGCTGCGGCCGCCGGTGGCGAGGCCACGTCCGAGGCGTCAGCCGAAGGCGACCTGGATGACGACGAGTTCGAGAACCAGATGTCGCTCGCGGCCATCGAGGCCGAGCTGAAGCCGAAGGTGGTCGAGACCTTCGACAAGATCGCCGACAACTACAAGAAGCTGCGCCGCCTGCAGGAGCAGGACATCGCCAACCAGCTGCAGAGCGAGTCGCTGTCGCCGTCGCAGGAGCGCAAGTACAAGAAGCTCAAGGACGAGATCATCGTCGAGGTGAAGTCGCTGCGGCTCAACCAGGCCCGCATCGATTCGCTGGTCGAGCAGCTCTACGACATCAACAAGAAGCTGGTATCGTTCGAGGGCCGCCTGCTGCGCCTCGGCGACAGCCACGGCGTCGCGCGCGAGGATTTCCTGCGCAACTACCAGGGCTCGGAGCTCGATCCGCGCTGGCTCAACCGGGTCTCGAAACTCTCGGCCAAGGGCTGGAAGAATTTCGTCCATCACGAGAAGGACCGCATCAAGGAACTGCGCCACGAGATCCAGTCGCTGGCGGCCTTGACCGGGCTTGAGATCGGCGAATTCCGCAAGATCGTGCACGGCGTGCAGAAGGGCGAGCGCGAGGCGCGCCAGGCCAAGAAGGAAATGGTGGAAGCCAACCTTCGGCTCGTGATCTCGATCGCCAAGAAATACACCAACCGCGGTTTGCAGTTCCTCGACCTGATCCAGGAAGGCAACATCGGCCTGATGAAGGCGGTCGACAAGTTCGAGTACCGCCGCGGCTACAAGTTCTCGACCTATGCGACCTGGTGGATCCGGCAGGCGATCACGCGTTCGATCGCCGACCAGGCCCGCACCATCCGCATTCCCGTGCACATGATCGAGACCATCAACAAGATCGTGCGCACCTCGCGCCAGATGCTCAACGAGATCGGCCGCGAGCCGACCCCGGAAGAGCTCGCCGAAAAGCTCGGCATGCCCCTGGAGAAGGTCCGCAAGGTCCTCAAGATCGCCAAGGAGCCGCTGTCGCTGGAAACGCCTGTCGGTGACGAGGAAGATTCACACCTCGGCGATTTCATCGAGGACAAGAACGCAATCCTGCCGATCGACGCGGCGATCCAGTCCAACCTGCGCGAAACCACCACGCGCGTGCTGGCCTCGCTCACCCCGCGCGAAGAGCGCGTGCTGCGCATGCGCTTCGGCATCGGCATGAACACCGACCACACGCTGGAAGAAGTCGGCCAGCAGTTCTCGGTGACCAGAGAGCGTATCCGCCAGATCGAGGCGAAGGCGCTGCGCAAGCTGAAGCATCCGTCACGGTCAAGGAAGCTGCGGAGCTTCTTGGATAATTGACCACCCTCGACCCGTCATGGCTGGGCTTGTCCCACGGCTGTCCGGTTGGATTTAGCATAGGGCCAAGTTCATCTGTCGTGCATCTTGGAAGGTGGGCGGCGGATCGAGCAGATTGGCGATTGACCGGCGGTGCATGAGGGTGGCGCGAACCAACCTTGCGAAGGCGAGCGGACCTGGAATGACTTTCTGGGAGGCCTGCGCTAGGCGCAGCAGCAGGAAGGCGATCAGCGCCACGGCGATCTGAATGCGCACTGCATTTTCGGAGGTGCCGACAAAACGGGTGATCTTGAGAGTCTGCTTGACCCAGCGGAAGAACAACTCGATGGCCCAGCGCCGGCGGTAAAGATCGGCAATTTCTTCGGCGCTGGCGTCCAGATCGTTTGACAATACACGCAGAACCTTCCCGGTATCGATCTTAACCCGCACTTCCCGCACGGCATCCTGCATCGGGTTACGTCGGCTCCTGGCCTGGCGGGCGGGCAGAAAGCCGATGCGGTCAGAGAGAATCTTGCCATCCTTGGCGACGGGCAGTTCCTCCACCAGTTTAAGCGGTGTGTTGGACTTGAAGCGGGTGACGATCCGGCAACCGGCGGCATCGAGCGCGGCCCACCAGGCGTAATCGTAATAGCCGAGGTCGAACACATAAGTGGCGCCCGGCTCGATCGGCATCTGCTGGGCGATAGTGATGTCATTGACGTTGGCGGTGCTGACCGCAGCATAGACCGGGCAGGCGGCATCGGCGTCATGGACCACATGTACCTTGGCGCCGCAGACCCCTGCGGAGAAACGCGCCCAGCCGGCATGGTGTTGGTTCAGCCGAACACTGCTGGCATCGACCAGGTAGACCGTCTCAGCCAGTTTGCGACGAAGCCCGCGATGAGCTTGCTTCATCATGACAGTCAGCAACTCGGTAAATACCTCAGAAGGCCGTTGCGTGTTGGCGTCGGAAAAGGTCGAGCGTCGAACTGGCCCCGCTCCCAAATGGTAAAGGCGTGCCGCGTGGCTCGAAAGCCCGGTCACGATCTCGCGCAAGCTCGACGAGCCGGAAAGCTGACCGTAGAGCAACGCCACAAACTGGCCCTTGGTCGATAATCGCCGCACCCCGGTGTCGGCGCCATGATGATCCACAAGCGCGTCAAACCGGTCCCACGGCACCAGCTTCAGAATGTCACGGAATACTGTATTGTGATGCTGCACGGCGAGGATCTCCATTCGTGTCCCGGAACGCTTGCAGACGTCCAGCACCGAATAGAATCAACGCCGTGCGCTTCGTCCACTAAAATCCAACCGGACAGCCGTGGGCTTGACCCGGCCATCCACGTCTTTCTTGAGGCGGCTCCGTAAGGCGTGGATGCCCGGCAGCGCAGACAAGTCTACGTAGTCTGCGCAGCAGACTACTACGGCCGGGCATGACGAATAGCCGTTACTCGACGTCCACCCTCACCGCCCCATCAGCCGATCCGCAAAATACCCGATCGTCTTGCGATAGATGGTGGCCCTGTTCCACTCGCGCATGGCCTCGAAGTTTGCCGATCCCTCGTCATAGGGCGCGCCCATCTTGAAGCCGTTGGTGTGCAGCAAATTCGCGGTGGAGGCGAGCACGTCGGGCACGGAGTGGCGCAGGTCGACGTGGCCGTCGCCGTCGAAATCGACGCCGTATTTGATGTAGGACGACGGCAGGAATTGGGTCTGGCCGATTTCGCCGGCGTAAGCGCCGATCAAATCCCGCAACGGCAGGTCGCCGCGCTGCACGATCTTCAGCGCCGCCAGCAACTCGCCCTGAAACAGTTCGGTGCGGCGGCAATCATGCGCGAGCGTCGCCAGCGTGCGGATCACCGGCAGCTTGCCCATGTCGCCCTTGCCGAAATCGGTCTCGAGCCCCCAGATCGCGACCAGGATCTGCCGGGGCACGCCATACTGCGCCTCGATGCGCGACAAAAGCGCCGCGTTCCGCTGCAGCATCGCCCGCCCGGTGTTGATGCGCCCCGATCCGACGCGGGTCGAGACATACTGCTCGAAGCTCTTGTTGAAGGTGTAGCGCTGGCGCCGGTCGAAGCTCAGCACCGCGGCATCCTCGGTGACGCTGCCGAAGGCCTGCGAGATCACGGCTTGCGAGACCCCGGCAGAAGCCGCCTCCGCCGAGATGCCGGCGATGAAGCTGTTGAAATCGCCGCCGCAGCGGGCGGCCAGGCTGGGGGTGGTAAGAACAAGGCTTGCGAAAGCGGACGCGCAAAGCGCCGTGGCGAGGCGGGACAAATGCATGGGGAAGCCGTTCTTGGAGGGCACGGGAGCAATAGGGCCCCTTTTAGCATGTTCGCGCCCGCTGTTCGAGGCTTGCGGGCGACATACGACAAGTAGCCGGGGACAAATAGACTGGGACAAATAGACCGCAGTACCGATCACGCTCTAACCGATTGGATGACGCGGCGCGACCGGATAGGCTGGCTTCCCCGGTCCGCCGGCGCGGCAGGGCTACGAATGAAACAGCGAGGCCGCCCCGTGCGCAGCATCGAAGATCAAACGTTCCGGCTGTTGCTGTTGGCGACGACGCTGGCGTTTGCCTGGATCATCGAGCCCTTCGACGGCGCCGTTCTGTGGGCGATCGTCGCTGCCGTCATCTTCGCACCCCTCAACCGCAGCTTGATGCGAGTTATGCCCGGGCGGCCGAGCCTCGCGGCCGCGCTGACGCTGCTGATCATCGTCGCCATGGTCATCCTGCCGCTGGCGATGGTCGCGACGTCGCTGGCCAAGGAAGCCGCCAGCCTTTACGACCGGATCCAATCCGGCGAGTACAACCTTGCTACCTACATTCAGCAGATCTTCGATGTGCTGCCGCCGTGGGTGACCGGCCTGCTGGACCGGTTCAACCTGACCAACCTCAAAGAAGTTCGCGAAGCGCTCGCTTCCGGCCTGATGAAAGGCGGGCAGCTGCTGGCGCCGCAGGCGCTGACCATCGGGTTGAACACCTTCGACTCCGTGATCGGTTTCGGCCTCATGCTGTATCTGTTGTTTTTCCTGTTGCGCGACGGGAAGACACTGGCCGATCTGATCAAGACGGCCATTCCACTGCGCACCGATCAGAAGACCGCGCTGTTCAGCCGCTTCGCCGATGTCGTTCGCGCCACGGTGAAAGGCGGCATCCTGGTCGCCATGGTGCAGGGCGCACTGGGGGGCCTGGCGTTCTGGTTTTTGGGAATCCATGGCGCACTGCTGTGGGGCGTGCTGATGGCCTTCCTGTCGCTGGTGCCGGCGATCGGCGCCGGCCTGGTCTGGATTCCCGTCGCGATCTACCTGCTGGCGAGCGGCGCGGTGTGGCACGGCGTCGGCCTCATTCTCTGGGGCGTGCTGGTGATCGGCCTCGTGGACAACCTGCTCCGGCCAAGGCTGGTCGGCAAAGGCACCAAGCTGCCCGACTATGTCGTGCTGATCTCGACGCTCGGCGGCATCAAGGTGTTCGGCCTCAACGGCTTTGTCATCGGCCCGATGATTGCAGCGATTTTCATGGTGACGTGGGAGATATTTATCGCGTCGCGGGCGGGGGCGAAGGATGGCGAGATGAGCGCGTAGGATGGGTTGAGCCGTTCGCGAAACCCATCTCTTTTGCTAGATCATGATCCGATTAGACGGAATCGGATCATGATCTCATCTCTTTGTTTAAGCATGATCTTTTCGGAAAACCGGTTTCCACTTTTCCGGATCATGCTCTAGTTGCTATTGATGGGTATCGCTTTCGCTCCACCCATCCTACGCGTTGCTGGTCTCTGCCAAATCACATGCCCACCCACACTCCCCGCGCGTGCCTGTCCCGCTCGGAAACCGCGTCATTTTCTTTGACAGCGGCGCGCTGATCGACGACAAGCCAGCCATGCCCAAGAAACCTGGAACCAATCCCAAGGGCGAATTCGCCTTTTTCAACGTCGTTTATGAAGACGACTCGATCCGCTCCAACCGGCGCGTGCCGGCCGAGCTGCTCGGTGGTCTCGACGGCGACGAACCCGCACGCGCCTACATCCTGGAACAGGACCGCGAGATCGCCGAGAAATCCGGCCGCACGCCGCTGGAGATCAAGAGCATCAGCCGGGTCGGCGCGAAGAAGAAGTAAGGCGTGAGCCGGTCAAAAGCGGAAACGGCGGGCTTTTTCGGCCCGCCGTTTTGTTTTGATGGATTGCCGATCACGCGTCATGCCCGGCCATAGTAGTCTGCCTTGCGCAGACTGCGTAAACTTGTCTGCGCTGCCGGGCATCCACGTCTTGCGGTCTCGCGGCAAGAAAGACGTGGATGGCCGGGACAAGCCCACGGCTGTCCGGTTGGATTTTAGTGGACGAAGCGCACGGCGTTGATTGTATTCGGTGCTGGACGTCTGCAAGCGTTCCGGGACACGAATGGAGATCCTCGCCGTGCAGCATCACAATACAGTATTCCGTGACATTCTGAAGCTGGTGCCGTGGGACCGGTTTGACGCGCTTGTGGATCATCATGGCGCCGACACCGGGGTGCGGCGATTATCGACCAAGGGCCAGTTTGTGGCGTTGCTCTACGGTCAGCTTTCCGGCTCGTCGAGCTTGCGCGAGATCGTGACCGGGCTTTCGAGCCACGCGGCACGCCTTTACCATTTGGGAGCGGGGCCAGTTCGACGCTCGACCTTTTCCGACGCCAACACGCAACGGCCTTCTGAGGTATTTACCGAGTTGCTGACTGTCATGATGAAGCAAGCTCATCGCGGGCTTCGTCGCAAACTGGCTGAGACGGTCTACCTGGTCGATGCCAGCAGTGTTCGGCTGAACCAACACCATGCCGGCTGGGCGCGTTTCTCCGCAGGGGTCTGCGGCGCCAAGGTACATGTGGTCCATGACGCCGATGCCGCCTGCCCGGTCTATGCTGCGGTCAGCACCGCCAACGTCAATGACATCACTATCGCCCAGCAGATGCCGATCGAGCCGGGCGCCACTTATGTGTTCGACCTCGGCTATTACGATTACGCCTGGTGGGCCGCGCTCGATGCCGCCGGTTGCCGGATCGTCACCCGCTTCAAGTCCAACACACCGCTTAAACTGGTGGAGGAACTGCCCGTCGCCAAGGATGGCAAGATTCTCTCTGACCGCATCGGCTTTCTGCCCGCCCGCCAGGCCAGGAGCCGACGTAACCCGATGCAGGATGCCGTGCGGGAAGTGCGGGTTAAGATCGATACCGGGAAGGTTCTGCGTGTATTGTCAAACGATCTGGACGCCAGCGCCGAAGAAATTGCCGATCTTTACCGCCGGCGCTGGGCCATCGAGTTGTTCTTCCGCTGGGTCAAGCAGCCTCTCAAGATCACCCGTTTTGTCGGCACCTCCGAAAATGCAGTGCGCATTCAGATCGCCGTGGCGCTGATCGCCTTCCTGCTGCTGCGCCTGGCGCAGGCCTCCCAGAAAGTCATTCCAGGTCCGCTCGCCTTCGCAAGGTTGGTTCGCGCCACCCTCATGCACCGCCGGTCAATCGCCAATCTGCTCGATCCGCCGCCCACCTTCCAAGATGCACGACAGATGAACTTGGCCCTATGCTAAATCCAACCGGACAGCCGTGGGTCAAGCCCGGCCATGACGAGGCGGAATGCACCGCCTCGCAACATCAACATCGTCATTCTCCGATGTGCAATTGCACATCGTAGATGCGCCACTTGGCGCAGGCCCGGAATCCATAACCCCTGTAGCAGTGTTGGCGCAGAACTGAACCACCGTGGTTATGGATTCCGGACAGCCGCTGCGCGGCTTCCGGAATGACGAACTTACACGCTCACATCATGGCTGGTGTAGCTGTGGACTCCCCGACGCCCAATTGCCGCATGCGCCCTTCCGCACTTGCGGATCATCCGATCGTTGTCGTTGAATGCTTTGCGCATGCAGGTGAACGGATCGGGGTTCGGCCATGCCAACCACATCGAAGCGGAGTTCGCCGAAAAAGCCGAAGGCGGCCGCGGCAACGAGCCGCAAGCGGACATCCGCCAACCCGGTCAGGACGATCAACCTGGCCCTTCAGGGCGGCGGTGCGCATGGCGCCTTTACCTGGGGCGTGCTCGACCGGCTAACAGAAGAGAAAGACCTCGCCTTCGAGGGGCTCAGTGCAACGAGCTCGGGAGCGATGAATGCGGCGGTCTTCGCCTATGGGTTGGCGGTCGACGGTCGCGAAGGCGCGCGCCGGGCGCTTGCCGGCTATTGGAAACGGGTCAGCGATGCGGCGAGGCTCGGGCCGCTGCAGCCAAGCCCGATCGACCAGGCGCTCGGTGATCACAGGCTGAGCTGGTCGCCGATCTTCTCCTGGATGGGTTTTGTGACGCGCGTGCTCTCGCCCTATCAGTTCAACCCCGCCGACTATAACCCGCTGCGCGAGATCGTCGCGCAGTCGATTGATTTCGAGGTGTTGAAGCGGCCGGACTGCCCGGTCAAACTCTTTCTCTCCGCAACGAACGTGCGCACCGGCAAGGTCAAGGTCTTTGCCGGAAGTGAAATTTCAGTGGCTGCCGTGATGGCGTCGGCGTGCCTCCCCACGATGTTTCACGCCGTCGAGATCGACGGCGAAGCCTATTGGGACGGCGGCTACATGGGAAATCCGGCGCTGTTTCCGCTGATCTACAACTGCAAGAGCACCGACATCGTCATCGTGCATATCAACCCGCTGTTCCGCCAGGACGTGCCGCATGCGGCAGGCGACATTTTGAACCGCATCAACGAGATCAGCTTCAACTCATCGCTGATGCGGGAAATGCGGGCGGTCAGCTTCGTCACCAATCTCATCACGCAAGATCGTATCGTTGATGGCGCGTTGCCGCGCGTGCTGATCCACAGCATCTCCGACGACGCCTTCATGGGCGCGCTCAGTGCGACCAGCAAGTACAACGCCGACTGGGAGTTTCTCACTTTCCTTCGCGACCAGGGGCGAAAATGCGCTGGCGACTGGCTCGCGAACAACTTCTCCAAGCTGGGCGTGGAGTCGTCGGTGGATATACATGGCGTGTATCTGTGAGGTGGCGGTCACGTCGTCCGGTGTGCGAATTCGCGGGCTAAGGACCGTCCCATAGCTTCGTCATTCCGGGGCGCGCGAAGCGCGGACTACGATGTGCAATTGCACATCGGAGAATTCCGGGTCTGGTCCTTCGGACCATCCCGGAATGACGGAAGACAGGATTTTTTCATCCGCTTCACGGCGCGGCCAAGCATCCGGTTCCACTTGGCCGCTGCCGCGACATTTCGATGTCCTCCCGGTCACTAGCGCGTGAGCGGGCAGCCTGTCACTAAGTCCAGAGGTCGATTCCCGGCTTCGTCGACCTATCTTCCAGCGATGCAGGACATCAACACGATTGCGCGCCGTGACGACGTAAGCACGGCTTCAGGGTTCCGCGGGCTCGGGCTGGCCGCGCCACGGTCATTGATAATGGCGCTCTCGACCGCGCTCATGATGTTGGGAACTGCGGGGAACGGTGCTGCGGCTCCGAACGAAAGACCGAGCGATCCTTTCGGCAAGACCACGGTGAAGGAATTTGCCTATGAGCCGCTTGCCGAGACCTGGAGCGCGTTGCGCAAACAAATTCAATTGGACGACCTGATCGTCGCTTCCTGTATCGATACCGAAACCGATGAATGCGTAGCGGCAAAAAAACTGATGGGTGTTGTAGATGATGCCCGCCAGTATCAAGGCCGCGCCATCATCGGCCACATCAACCGATCCATCAACCTCATGATCAAGCCCTCCGACGGTGGTTGGACCAGTGCGCTCGATACCTTGAAATTGGGCAGCGGCGATTGCAAGGATTACTCGATCGCCAAATATGCCGCGCTGCTCATGGCGGGTGTTTCGCCGACCCATATCCGGCTCATCATTGTGCACAACACCGCCCGCAAGGAGCATCACATGGTGGTCGGCGTCTATGAGGATGGGCACTGGCTGCTGATGGACAATCTGACGATGCTGCTGGTGAAGGATATCGATCGAAGGGGCTATGATCCCGAATTTGTTCTGGACGAAACCGGCGTCCGGCGCTTTGTTTCATCGATAAAAAAGGGCTGACGTTCGCGGTCTCTCGTCATGGCCGGGCATAGCCGTAGAAAAGACGCTTCCGCTCGCCTATGCCCGGCCATCCACGTCTTTCTTGGGACGCCTCGGTAAAGACGTGGATGCCCGGCACAAGGCCGGGCATGACGAGTGCTGCTACGTCATTCCGGGGCATCGCGCAGCGATGAACCCGGAATCTCGAGATTCCGGGTTTGGTCCTTCGGACCATCCCGGAATGACGGCGGTTATTTTGCGCACCAAAAACTACCGTCGCTTAAATCACTTAACCCCCGTCCAGCCCTGCCTGGAAAAATATTCCGCTTCCTTGTTTGCTAAAATCACCCCTATAGCCGTTTTGTCCCGCTCCCAAGGAGGGGCGGCTCGCGATCGTCACGAACGCGGGGCGGGATGCGGTGGACGCGGCAGCGTCGGGCGCGACTGGTTTTCGCAGGGCGGGTTTCTCGTGAGCGACCAAACCGCGTGCAGACGAACGGCGCTGAAACGCCTTTGCTGGAATGCGGTCGGCAGCACATGGCCGGCTGCGGATTGGTGAAGGCGGCTCGCGTACGGCAAAACCGTGTGGTCCTGGCACCCGTTGCTGGTGCTAAATCGGCGGAGGTGTTGCGAGCCCGACCGGGCCTTTGCAACACCGCCAATTCGCCGATGATGGTGGCAAGACGAATTCGTCGCCAAGGAGAGCGCGGCATAAGCCGTTAAAACCATTGCGCAGGGAATGCCGGGTGTCCGGAGTACCTGTGGTGACTACCGTGTGCTTACTACACTTCGCACACGGGCTACGGGTGCAGCGGGCACCCGGCATTTCCCTGCGCCCTCTGATTTTCGTGGGCGAACGCTTTCAGGCCAAACTCGCGCGTGATCCGCGGCGTGATCGCGAAGCCGCGCGTGTTAAGCGGCGGCTGTTTGAAAATTGAATCGCAACATCCATCCACGTCGTCCCGGCCTTGAGCCGGGACCCCAGCGTGAGCGCAATTGCGCTCATCGCCACGCCGTGTCTTCTCGTTTAAGCAGTGTGGTCGATGCTTTCCTTCACAACCGACGCCAGGGGTTATGGGTCCCCGCGTTCGCGGGGACGACGGCTGTTGTGGAGCAGCGCTTTGCGCTTACGCGCATCTCCGACGTGAACTGCACATCGGAGAATGACGAACGAGGCGATATGCGATGAACCCGCCTTACGGCTTCAGGATCAGCTTCTGCACTCGCCAGTTCAACAGCTCGGCAGCGTAGATCACGTTTTCGGACGGGCAGGCCATCGCGTGGATCCAGCCGAACTGCTTGGGCTGCTTGCCGGACTTGCCGAGCATGCCGAGCACCTTGCCGTCGAGGCTGAGCTTGTAGATGCGGCCGGGCCAGGCGTCAGAGCTGTAGAGCACCTGATGCGGCGGCGGCGTGATGCAGATCGCCCAGGGCGAGCCCGGCGTGAAGGTGCCGCCGGCCATCATCGCCTCGTCCGGAATCTTGCCGATCGCGGGCTTGGCGTCCGCCGGCACCGGCACGTCGATCACGATCTGGCGCAGGAATTTGCCGTCCTTGTCGAACACCTGGATGCGGTGGTTGCCGCGATCGGCGACATAGACGTTGTCGTCGGCGTCGGTGGCGATCGAGTGCGGGGTGTTGAACTGCCCGGGCTCCTTGCCGCGCTCGCCCCACGACTTCAGCCAGTTGCCGTCCTTGTCGACCTTGGCGACGCGCGAATTGATGTAGCCGTCGCTGATGAAGGTGTCGCCGGCCTTGTCCCATGCGACGTCGGTGACCTGGCGAAACCGGCCGTCCTCAGAGGGCAGCGGCGGCTTCGGATGCTTCAACGGCTCGGTGTCCTCGTCGGAGGCTTCCTGCTTGCGGCCGAACACCATGACGACGCGGCCCTCGGGATCGAACTTGATCACCATGTCGGAGCCCTTGTCGGTCACCCAGATGTTGTCCTGGGGATCGATCTTGACGGAATGGCCGAACGACCAGGCGTACAGGTTCTTGCCGATTTCGCGGACGAACTTGCCGTTGGCATCGAATTCCAGCAACTGCGCCGCGGCGGCGGCGTAGGCCGGGCCGGTGGTGTTGCCGCGCGACAGCACGAAAACGTGCCCCTTAGAATTGACCGAGACGCCGGTTGCTTCACCGAAATACATGTTGGTCGGCAGCTTCAGCGGATTGGGGACGGAGTCGAAGGGAATCGTGGGGACGTTCTGCTGCGCCAGGGCCGGCGTCCCCGCCAGCAACAGCAATCCGATCAGGCAATGCTTCATCATGTTCTTCCCAAGGCGCGGGCGTTAGGCGCGCGCGTTTTGCTTTTATCTTTGCAGTGTCGTCGAAACGAGGTGAGTCTATGGCACCTGCTGCGCCATCTTTGCAAGGCGGCTCCGCCGTCATGACGCTCATCATCGGGCGCATAGCCTGCAATGATCGGCGCATCCGGGGCTTGGGGGGAAATGATCATGCTTCTGCTCAGAGATGTGGCACATCGCACCGGCCTCACAGCGCGTGTGTTGCCGTTCGCGCTTGCAGCATTGGCGTTGCTGTCGTGCGCCCCGAACGACGCAGCGTGGGCCACCTATCCGGACCATGTGATCAAGATCGTGGTTCCGTTCGCGCCGGGCGGCGGCACCGACGTAATTGCGCGCACGCTGGCGCAGGAAATGGCAAAGGATGTCGGCACCACCGTCGTGATCGAGAACAAGCCGGGAGCGGGGACCATCATCGGCACCCAGGCCGTCGCCGCGAGCGAGCCGGATGGATACACGCTGCTGATGGGTACGTTCGCCAACGCGGTCAACCCGAGCCTGAACGCCAGGCTGCCGTACGACCCGCACAAGGATTTCGTCCCGGTCGCGCTGGTGGCCCGCTCGTTCAATATCGTCGTGGTCAATCCCAAATCGCCGTTCAAATCGATCGCCGATCTGATCGCCGCGGCCCGCGCCGATCCCAATAAACTGTCCTATGGGACCTTTGGCATCGGCACCTCGGCGCATCTCGCGGCCGAGCTGTTCAAGAGCATGGCGAAGGTCAATCTGGCGACCATCCATTACAAAGGCGCGGCGCCTGCCATCACCGACCTCATCAGCGGCCAGATCCAAGTCATGTTCACGACGGTCGCGAGCGCCGCCGCGCTGATCGAGAGCGGGCAGTTGCGCGCGCTCGCAGTGACGTCGGCTGAGCGGTCTCCGGCATTTCCGGATCTGCCGACGGTTGCCGAGGCTGGCGTGCCCGGCTACGCCGCGGAAAGCTGGTACGGCCTGTTCGCACCCGCCAAAACCCCGCCCGAAGTGATCGCGCGCCTCAACAAGTCAGCAGCGATGGCCGCGCAATCCGAGGCGTTCAAACGGCTCGGCCGCAATGAGGGCCTCGTCATGGTCGCGCAGCCGCCCGACGAACTCGATCGCTATTTTCGTGGCGAGGAAGCGCGCTGGCGCGGCGTGATCCAGGCCGCGGGGATCAAGGTCGAATAAAATGACCGCGCCAGGCCCATCCACCGCCACGATCTTGTTTCACGAATGTGCATTCCCAGAAATATTCTTTTCAGGAATATTGCGGGGCCATGGGTGTTGCAGAGAGTTGTCCGCAGCGAGCGACTTGTTGCGCCAAACATTGAAACATCAACAAAAAGACTGAAGGGGAGAGCGCGATGAGGAGTGGGGCGGACGCCGTTGGTGGCGTTGTGAAATCCAGCGGCTTTGTGAAATCCAGGTTCGGTCCAAGCGCAGTTTTGTGCGCTGCGATTGCGATGATGGGAATCCCTGCCGGGCACGCCCAAACCGTTGAAAGCCCGGTGCTGCAAGTGCCGGCGCGTTCGGTGCCGGTGCCCTCGACCGTCAGCCCGCAAATGGCCAAGATCATCGGGGCGCCGCTTCGCAGCAACTGGAATGTCCTGCCGAAGACCGGCGAGGAATGGCGGACGGTTGCCGACGCGGGCGCGGCTGCCACCATCAAGAATATTCCTGGCATGATGGAGCGGCTGCACGTCAAGGTCGAGAAGACCGTCATCGACGGCGTCAGGGCCTTTGTTGTCACGCCCGACGTGATCCCGCCCGAGAACCGCAACCGGTTGCTGATCCACGTTCATGGCGGCTGCTATGTCCTCAATCCCGGCGAGGCGGCGCTTCCCGAAGCGCTGTTCATGGCGGGCTTCGGTCATTTCAAGGTGATCGCGGTGGACTACCGGATGCCGCCCGAAGCCTATTTCCCGGCGGCGCTCGACGACGGCCTGACCGTCTATAAGAACGCGATCAAGACTACGAGTCCGAGCAACATCGCGATCTTCGGCAGTTCGGCGGGTGGCGCGCTGACGCTGGAAATGATCCTGAAAGCCAGGCAGCTGGGATTGCCGATGCCGGGCGCGATTGCGCCGGGCACGCCGATGTCGGACGTGACCAAAGTCGGCGACACCTTCGTCACCAACGCCATGCTCGACAACGTTTTGGTGTCGCCTGACGGGTTCTGCGATGCCGGCACCAAGGTCTATGCCAACGGCCACGACCTGCACGATCCCTTGCTGTCACCGGTCTATGGCGAGATGCAGGGCTTTCCGCCGACCATCCTGACCAGCGGAACGCGCGACCTCTTGCTGAGCAACACCGTGCGGGTTCATCGCAAGCTGCGCCAGGCCGGCGTCGAGGCCGCGCTGCAGGTGTTCGAGGGCCAATCCCACGCCCAGTTTTATCGCGACGACACCTCTCCCGAAGCCAAGGAAGCCTTTGAAGAGATCGCCGGCTTCTTTGACAAGCATCTGGGGAAGTAGCCGCTTCGATCGATCGAGGAGAATTCAAACCCATCGCACCTGACGTCACATCGTTCTCGTTCCCGCAACCACAATAATCATCAACTTGGAGGCTATCTTGCGTTCAATCGCTTCAATCACCCTCGTGGCTTGCGTCATCGCGGTCGTGAATTCGCCGGCATCAGCCCAAACATCGCCGCCGGTAGCGCCGCCGGCGCAACCGGCCGCGGGCGGAACGCCGGATGCGATTCCGTTCGATATTCCCTACGGCACGTCGATCGGGCTCGAGCGCGCCAAACAGGTGATGGCCGCAGCGGAGGCCGAAGCCAAGCGGCGAAACTGGAAGATGAACATTGCCGTGGTCGATACCAACGGCGAGCTCGTGGAATTCGCGCGGATGGAAGGCGCGCAGATCGCTTCCGGTCCGATCTCGATCGGCAAGGCGCGCACCTCGGCGCGGTTTCGTCGCGAATCCCGCGCGTTCTACAATGCCTATGAAACCGGCCATCCCTATACCGGCACATTGGACCCGACCCTGGTCGCAAGCCCCGGCGGCTTTCCCCTGGTCGAAGGCGGCAAGCTGATCGGCGCCGTCGGTTGTAGCGGCGGCACCGGCGACCAGGACGCCACGATCTGCAAGGCCGGCGCTGAAGTGGTGAAATAGCCCGAAAAAGCCATATTTCCCGGACGCGGTTCCGCGCTGCACTGCGGCATCGCGGAACCAGACTTCCCGCGCCCTGACGCGGTGAATTGTGCGGCGCAGCCGATGCGTCATCCGCAGGGTGGCATGTCCAGACGTTTTTCGCTGGACGACCTAACGATCGGCTCAGTATATCACGCCAAAGTGCGAAGCCGACGCAACGTATCGCCATCAAATCCATCCCCCGAACAAAGCTGGAGTCCGCCCATGCGGGTGCTGTTGCTGCTGCCCTTTATCGGTCTGTTGTGGGTGCCGTTTTACAATTTTAAGGATCCGACGCTGTTCGGCTTTCCCTTCTTCTACTGGTACCAGCTGATGTGGGTGCCGATCACCGCGCTGCTGATCTGGCTGGTTTACCGCCGCACCCCCGACCAGACGCGATAGACGCGATAAAGCAAATTTCTAACAAGGCAGTATAAATGGCCGCTCAGCTCGACTGGACTGCGCTCGCAGTCTTTATCTTTTTCTTTGTCCTCGTCACCGTAATGGGATTCATGGCCGCACGCTGGAAATCCGGCCCGGTCAGCGAACATCTCGACGAATGGGGGCTCGGCGGACGGCAATTCGGCACCTGGATCACCTGGTTTCTGGTCGGCGGCGATTTCTACACCGCCTATACCGTGATCGCGGTGCCCGCTTTGGTCTATGCGGTCGGCGCCTATGGTTTCTTTGCGCTGCCCTACACCATCATCGTCTATCCCTTCGTGTTTATGGTGATGCCGTATCTGTGGAAGGTGGCCCATGCCAATGGCCACGTCACTGCCGCCGATGTGGTCCTGGGCACCTATAGTTCACGCGCGCTGGAACTGGTCGTCGCGATCACCGGCATCGTCGCGACCATGCCCTATATTGCCCTGCAATTGATCGGCATGGGCGTCGTGATCAAGGCGATGGGCCTGACCGGCGAATTGCCGATCGTCGCCGCCTTCGTCATTCTTGCCTTGTACACCTACAGCTCGGGCCTGCGGGCGCCGGCGCTGATTGCCTTCGTCAAGGACATCATGATCTACATCGTGGTGCTGGTGGCGGTGGTGGTGGTGCCCTCGAAGCTCGGCGGCTATGGTGCGGTGTTCGCCGCGGCCGGCGATGCTTTCGCAGCCAAGGGCGGCGCGACCGGCCTGTTGCTCAAGCCGTCGCAGATGCTGCCTTACGCCACGCTGGCGCTGGGCTCGGCGCTGGCAGCGTTCATGTATCCGCATACGCTCACGGGCGTGTTCGCATCGAAGTCCGCCGACACCATCCGTAAGAACGCAATCCTGCTGCCGGCCTATACGCTGCTGCTCGGCCTGATCGCGCTGCTCGGCTACATGGCGCACGCCGCCCACATCAAGGTGGATTCGCCCAACGATGTGGTGCCGACCTTGTTCAAGGTGCTGTTCCCGCCGTGGTTCGCTGGCTTCTCGTTTTCGGCGATCGCCATCGGCGCGCTGGTGCCCGCCGCGGTGATGAGCATCGGCGCCGCCAACCTCTTTACCCGCAACGTCTGGAAATCCTACGTCAACCCCAACATCAGCCACGCCGGCGAGGCCTCGGTCGCCAAGCTCGCCTCGCTGGTGGTCAAGGTCGGCGCGCTCGCCTTCATCCTGTTCCTGCCGACGCAATACGCGCTCGACCTGCAATTGCTCGGCGGCTTGTGGATCCTGCAGACCTTTCCGGCGCTGGTATTCGGCTTGTTCACGCGCTGGTTCCGTGCCGGAGGCCTGCTGCTCGGCTGGGCCGTCGGCATCGGATGGGGGTCTTGGACGGCGTGGAGCAATGGGCTGAAGCCGCTCGCGACGATCGATCTCGGCGGCGCCAGCTATGTCTTCTACGTCGGGCTTGGGGCGTTGATCCTCAACGTCGTGGTCGCCGCGGTTGCGACCGTCGTGCTGTCGCTGGTCGCGCCCGCTGCACGGCGCGCGACGGTGCCGTCCTAAGGCCGGCTATCGTTTTTCCGCGACAAACCTGTTGCGGAGGGTACCGATGCCGGTGATGTCGATCTCGACGACATCGCCGGCCTTCAGGTCGGGGGAGGCGCCGTCGGTGCCCATCCAGATCACGTCGCCCGGCCATAGCGTGAAGTATTTGGTCAGTTCGACGATGAACGGCGTGATGCCGAAGATCATGTCGTTGGTGTGGAAGCGATTGCTCTCCTTGCCGTTGACCCTGACCACGGTTTCCATAGTGTCGAGATCGACGTCGGTCTCGATCCACGGTCCCATCGGCTTGAAGGTATCGGCGTTCTTGGCGCGCCACAGCCCGCGATCGGCCTTCTGCCAGGTGCGTTCGCTGACATCGTTGCCGATGGTATAGCCGAACACGCACGACATCGCGTCGGCTTCCGACAGATGCTTGGCCTTTTTGCCGATGACGACGACCAGTTCGCCCTCGTAATGGATCTTCTCGGTGGCGGTCGCCGGAATCACGACGTCTTCGTCATGCGCGATCAGCGCGTTCTGCGCGCGATAGCCGATCTCGGGCCGGTCCGGGACATTGGGCACGGTGCCGGCCTTGTCGGCGGCTTCCTTGAGGTGCGTAAGGTAGTTCAGGCCAACGCAATAGAATGTGCGCGGCACCAGCGGCAGCTCGATCTTCACGTCCTTTAGCGCGTGGGATTGCGCGGTGCGCTTCCACTCGCCGAACGGGTCGCCGCTGACGGTGATGACCTTGTCGGCTTCGACGATGCCCCAGGACGTCTGTCCGGCCGCGGTGAATTTAAGCCAACGCATCTCTCATCCTTTTTGTTGTTATTCGGCCGCGAGGCGCGGCTCGGTTTTCCATGCGCCGGCGGCGGGGCGCCGCAGGCCGAGATTCTCCCGCAAGGTTTTGCCGGCGTAGTCGCGATGGAACAAGCCGCGCCGCTGCAGTTCCGGCACGACGTGGCGGACGAAATCGGCGTAAGAGCCCGGCACATAGGTCGCCGCGACCACAAAGCCGTCGCAGCCGCGGTCCACGAACATCTCTTCGAGCCGATCGGCGATTTCCTTCGGCCCGCCGACCATGGCGTCCTGGGTCTGGCCGCGGCCGGAGAAGGTGATGAAGTCGCGCGTGCTCGGGTTGGTCTTGCCGCTGGTCCGCAACACACCGTCGCGGATGCCGATCATGCCCTGCATGCCCTGCAGTTCTTCCGTGGTCAGCGGCTCGTCGATATGCTTGGCGGCGAAATCATAGTTCAGGCCCTCCGACAGCAGCGACAGCGCGTCGATCTCCAGCGGCAGCTTCTCGATCAACGCCATCTTATCTTCGGCCTCCGCTTTGGTCGCGCCGGCAACCGGCGTCACCAGATTGCAGAGGAACATTTGGTCCGGGTCGCGTCCGGCCTTGGCGGCTTCGTTCTTGATGGCGTCGTAGCCCTGCTTGGCATTGGCGAGGTTGCGCGCCGCGGTGAAGATCACTTCGCCCCATCGCCCAGCAAAGCGTTGGCCGCGGCCACTGGCGCCGGCCTGGATGATGACGGGATGGCCCTGCGGCGAGCGCGGCACCGTGAAAGGTCCGCGCGACCTGAAGAAAGCACCGTTGTGATCGAGCCGCTTCACCTTGCTCGGATCGGCGAAACGCCCGCTCTTCTTGTCGATGATCAGCGCGCCGTCTTCCCAGGAATCCCAGTGGCCGAGCACGACCTCCATGAATTCGTCGGCGCGGTCATAGCGCAGGTCATGTTCGAGATGCTGCTCGCGCCCCATGTTGTGCGCTTCGCCGTCGTTCACCGAAGTGACGACGTTCCACGCCGCGCGGCCGTTGGTCATGAGGTCGAGGGTGGCGAAGCGGCGCGCCACGTCGAATGGTTCGAAGTATGTGGTCGAGCAGGTCGATGCCAGCCCGAGTTTGTCGGTGACCATCCCCATCGTGGTAAGCACCACGATCGGATCCATCTTCACGCAGCGGATGCCGTATTCGACCGTATGGGCATGATCGTTGCCGTAACGGTCCGGCATCGCCAGGCGATCGTCGAAGAACGCCATATGGAACTTGCCGGATTCGAGAATTCTCGCGATTTCCTGATAATAGTCCGCCGACATCGAATCGTCGCGGGATTCCGGATGGCGCCACGAACTTGGCAGGTTGGTGCAGTTCTGCGCCTGCAGGAAACCGACCATCGCCATTTGCCGCGTCATATTGCTCTCCCTGTTCTGGCTGCCGTCACGCCAGATCGAGTTCGGCGGCGAGTTTGTATTCGCTCGCCAGCGCCCGCAGTTTGTCCCAGGTCGCGTCCTCGATCTCGATGCCCTCGACCTTCCGCTTCTGCTCGCGCATGTACTCGACCTCGCCCGGATAGAACACGCCGGGTGAACCCACCGACGGCGGCGTCGATTTGAGATAGCGCGCGAATTCGGCGACTTCCTTCTTGAAGTCCTTCAACGGGCGGAACGCGGCGACATTGAACACCGCCATGAAGCATCCGTCATTGTGCCGGCCGGTCGGCTCCACCCCGAAGCCCAGGCCGGTGAGCAGTCCGCACAGCACCTCGACCATCGCCGCGAGGCCGCTGCCCTTGTAGCCCTCGGTGCCGCCGAGCGGCAGCAGCGCGCCGCCCTTGCGGAATTGCCGGGGATCGGTGGTCTGCCGTCCCTCGGCATCGATGATCCATCCGGTCGGGATTTCCTCGCCGCGCGCGGTGGCGAGCGCAATCTTGCCGGCTGCGACCGCCGACGTCGCCATGTCGAGGTAAAAGGGGGCCTCGAGGTCCGATGGTACCGCGATTGAAATCGGATTGGTGCCGAGCCGCGCCTCGCGGCCGCCAAAGGGTGCGACGAATTTGGGCGATCGCCCGGAATTGGCGGCGGCCAGCCCGATCATGCCCTCGCGCATCGCCATCATCGGATAGGCGGCAAGCCGCCCGACATGGCTTTGCCGAAACACGGTGCAGGCGGCGAGGTTGGCGGTTTTCGCCTTCTCGATCGTCAGCGCCATCGCCTTGGCGTTGACGTGAAAACCAAAGCCCCAATGGCCATCGATCACCGTCGTGGTCGGCGATTCCTGCACGATGGTCCACTTGGCGCCGGGAACGATATGTCCGGCCTTGATGCGGTCGATGTAGGTTGGAATCGCGATGACACCGTGGGAGTCATGACCCGCGAGGTTGGCGTTGACGCAGCCAACGGCGACAGCGCTGGCTTCCTCTTCAGACGCGCCGGCGGCGGTCAGTAGCGCCGCGCCGATGCGCGTAAGACGGTCGGCCTGAATGATCGGCATGGGAATTCCCGTTTCGACGCCCGCGTTTCAACGGGTCTTGCTTGCGAGTGTTGTGCAATGCTCTCAAAGCGGTGGCCGGAGGGCAAGTAGCAAGAAGCTTCGCCGCCGCAATGCTGGTCCGCGCCGACCAGATTTCGCCGGGCGGAATTGAGGCTACGCCAGTTTGAAATGGCGGCCGATGCGACGGGGTCGGTCAGCGTGTTGTCTTGGGACTGACCGGTTGGATCCAGAGCCAGCCGGCGATACCGCCAAGCAGCGCGCAGAGCGCAGCCATCAGCAACACCGTGCGCAGCGCGCGGTCGAATGCGGCTTTGGCGTCCGCGGTGGCGCCGGCCGCTCCGGCCAGCACCGCATTCAACGCCTCGCTCGCCTGCGCGGGTGCGAACCCGGCAAGCTGATGCGAAAAGCTCGCGAACAGCACAGCACCAGACACCGCGACCGCAAACAACCCGGCTACGCGGGACACCGCATTGTTGACCCCCGATGCGATGCCGGCGTGGGCGTCGCCCACAGACGTCATCACGGTCGAGGTCAGCGGCGGAACGGTGACGGTCATGCCGATGGCGAACACGCAGATGGCGGGAAACACACCAACCCAATATGGACCCGTCAGCGGCGCGAACGCGAGCAGCACGAGGCCAACGGCGGCGATGATGGGTCCTGCGGCCAGCGACAGCCGCGGTCCGTAATGGTCGGCGACGGCGCCGGCGAATGACGCGCCGAAACCCATGATCAGGGCTAATGGCAACAAGGCGGCGCCGGCCTGCGTCGCGGAATAGCCACCGAGCCGGATCAGGCCGAACGGCAGGTAATACAGCGCGCCACCCAGCGCGAAGTAAACCATCAGCGTCAGCGCGTTGGTTCCGGAAAAATTGCGCGAGCGATACAGCGACAGCGGCATCATCGCCCGTTGCCCCGACCAGGCTTCGATTGCGACAAAGGATGCCAGCAACGCCAAGCCCACGCCCAGTGCGCCGAGTACGGCCGTATTGCGAAATCCTAACGTTGGAATTGCGCTGAGCGCCCAGGCGGTCGCTGCCAGTCCCAGGGCGGCTGCGATCGAGCCTTTCCAGTCGAGCGGCATGGCCTGGGGATCGCGGCTCTCGCGCGCAAAGCCTGCTGCAAGGCCGGCCGCGGCAATGGCCAACGGTATGTTGAGCAGGAAGATCGCGCGCCACGAGACCTGATCGACCAACCAGCCGCCGAGCACGGGACCGGCGGCCATCACCAGCGCGCCGACCCCCGCCCATAAGCCGATCGCATGGCTGCGTTCGTGCGGCTCGAACGTCGCTCCTAGCATCGCGAGGCTGGCCGGGGTCAGCAGCGCAGCGCCGAGGCCCTGCACCGCACGGCTGACCACGAGCGTGTTGACATCCGGCGACAGCCCGCATGCGATCGAGGCCGCCGTAAAGATCGCGATGCCGAGCAGGAAAATACGCCGGCGGCCGTAGAGGTCCGCTGCCGAGCCGCCGGTCAGCACGAGTGCGCCGAGCAGCAGCAGGTATCCGTTGACGATCCATTGCGTCGATGCGGCGTCCGCATGCAGCGCCTGCTGGACCGCGGGGAGGGCGATATTGACCACCGAGCCGTCGATGAACGCCATGCTCGATCCAAGGATCGTTGCCGCCAGCGTCAGGCGCTTGCACTTCAGCGTCAGGGCAGCGGGAAAATCCGGCGCCGCGCGGATGACACCCGTGTCGCAAGGCGGCCGTACGAAACCAACCATGAAGACCTCGGGAAGATGCAATCAAGGTCCGCGATGGTGCGCCTCGCACCCTCCATTGGCAACGCGTCAGGGGTGAGGCTTATCGACCTTGCGGCTTTCTTGCGTCATGACGGCGTCGGACGGATCGCGCGCACCGCGACAGGTCGACATCGCATACAGGTTTGAGCGTGCGTCACGACCAAAAGCGCAGTGACGACCGCATTTCCGGTCGGTCACGTCGCATTTTTTGATTTCGTCGAAATATTGTGGCGGAAGCGATCGGCGCAGCCGGCTTACTTCGCCTGTTCGACTTCGGTCGCGGTGGCCGGGCCTTCGCCCATGATCAGCAGCACGGCGTCTTCGTCCTTGGCGCCATCCCAATGAACTTGTTTGCCGTAATGCGTGACAAAGCTGCCGGCCGGCAGCGGCGTGGTTCCATGTTCGGGATCGAATTTCGGGCCGGAGCCCACCCACCACGTGCCCTTCAATACGACGATGTAACGGTCGTTGGGGTGGAAGTGCGGACGGCTGAAATGATTGCCCTTGGTCCATTTGTTGTAGACGGCATAGAAGCCCGGCTTGGTCGGGTCGCCCACCACGACCGCCGTTTGCGCGCCGGCCGCATTGACCGGACCCCACGGGATCTGGTCTGGCAATTTATAGACGACGGCGGCGGGATTGAGTTCGGCGGCGGAGCCGATGCTTAACATGCTCGCAAACACGAGAGGCACCGCAAGGTAGCGCCAAAACCGCTTCGTGACTTTCAAGATTTCCTCCACTGAATTCCGCGACCTGAATGCTGCCGCCGGATTTATTTTCTGCATTGCCATGCTAGCCGGTCTCGTTCCAGCAGTGCAAGACGCACCCGCCGAGACCGACAGTGAATGGATCCTCTTGCGATGGTTCCGAGGTGGTCGATCACGCAACGGTGACTCAGTCAGACGTCGACAGGATCTTACGGCTTTGGCGAGCTTATCCGCCTTTAAGCGGGTGAGCTTTGCAGTGCCACGCCCAGGCGGTGCGGATGATGGTCGGGAGATCCGAATGCGCGGCGCGGAATCCCAGCGTTTCGTGCGCCGCGCTGGCATCGGCGACCAGATAGGGCGGATCGCCGGGGCGACGCGGCTTGACGACATGGGGCACCTCGCGGCCGGTTTCGGCCGCAATGGCGGTCAGGATTTCCCGTACTGAAAAGCCCGTCCCGGTGCCAAGGTTGAAGGCGCCACCGCGATGTCCCTGCATCAGCAGCTTCAGTGCCAGAACATGCGCCGCCGCGAGGTCGGTGACATGGATGTAGTCGCGGATCGCGGTGCCGTCCGGCGTATCGTAGTCGTCGCCGAACACGGCGAAATCCGCCACGTGACCCTGCAGCGCCATCATCGCGCGGGGAATGAGGTGAGTTTCGTTGTCGCGCAACTCACCGATCTCGCCGGATGCGTCAGCGCCGCTGGCGTTGAAATAGCGCAGGCAGAACGCCCCAAATCCGTAAGCGTCGCGATAGTCCGAAAGCATCCGCTCGATCATCCATTTCGATGCGCCGTAGGGATTGATCGGCGCGCAGGCGTAGCTTTCCGGCAGCGCGTTGCTGTCGGCGTTGCCATAGACTGCGCCGGTCGAGGAGAACACCAGGCGATGGCATCTGGCCTCACGCATCGCGCTTAGCAGCGACAGCGTGCCCGCGACGTTGTTGAGATAATATTTCTGCGGGTCGGCAACGGATTCGCCAACCAGGCTCGCGGCGGCAAAATGCATGACCGCGACAACAGGGTACTGCGCGAATGCGCGCGCCAGCATCGGCCTGTCGGCGAGATCTCCCGACACCAGCGAGCCGGTGACGAAGCTGCGGTGGCCGGTCGAAAAATTGTCGTAGACGACCGGATGATACCCTGCCGCGACCAGCGCCCTGCAGCAATGCGCGCCGATATAGCCCGCGCCGCCGGTGACCAGAACGGCCGGACGATTGTTCATGCCAGTGCCTTGTTTCGGGTCGCGGTCCATCGTCAGAAACTCCGGATCGAAGCGCTAGCTGTATTGGGTCCGATCGTTGCCTGAAGGTCGGCTCTTGTTGAACAGCAGATAGAGGGCGCGCGGGTTGGTTGTCAGATAACGCCAGAACAGCCGGCGTGGCTCAAGCCAAATCCGCCAAGCCCATTCGAGGCCCGCGGCCTGCATCCATTTTGGGGCACGGGAGCGGCTGCCCGAAAGGAAATTAAACAGGCCGCCCGAGGTCTTGATGACGCCGACATTTGACAGGAACGGCGTGAACTGTTCGACGAAAACTTGCTCATAGGGCACGCCGAGCGCCACCCAAAGGTAATCCGGCGCCAGCGCGTTGATTTCGTCGACCTTGCGGCGCAGGGCTTCGCCCCTCAGATAGCCATGGCAATGCCCGACGATCCGAAGCGCGGGGAACTTCTTCTGGACCCTGGCGACGGCCGCGGCATTTTCCGCTTCATCGGCGCCAAGCATATAGAACGTCAGACCGGCCGCCGCCGCCTTGCGCGCCACGACCTCGAACAGGTCGGTGGTCGCAACGCGCTCCGGCAACGGCGTCGGCGATTTCAGTCGCGACACCGTGACGAGTGGTTGGCCGTCGGCATTGATCAGGTCGGCGGCGCGGAACAGCCGTCCGGTCATCGGCTCGGTCGAACAGCGCGCCAGTACCTCGCCATTGGCGGAAGTCAGATACAGCGGCCGGTCAACCCGGCGCACCGGGAAGACCATGTCGATCATGAAATTCGCGGTCTGGTCGACGTCGAGCACGGCGAGCCGAAGTCCGCCGAGCGAGATTCGAGGCACGATCGCCGTGGCGGCCCTTCCGACGGGGTTTGTGCGGCGCTCAAGCATATTGTTTGTCCTGCCGGCGGTTGGTGGCCCCAAGGTGAAGTTCGCTAAGGACGACACCCACCAGCTTACGTTCGGCTCCACCGAGCCCAGTGATGATGTTCTCCATGCACTCGTTGATGTCGAGGTTCGCGGGCAGCACCGCAACGAGGCCGCTGGCGAGATCGAGTAGCTGGCGGTCAGCGGCGCTCCAGGGCGTCGCCGGTCCGTCGAGGATTACCAGATCATAGCCGCCGCCGGAGCGGGCCTGGGCGATTGCCGTGCGGATGGCGTCACTCGTCTTGTCGGATCCTACGGCGACCGGCAGGATGGAAATGCCGTTCAAGGTTTCGATCGCGCTGGCAGCCTTGCTGCCGACGCCGAACCAACCGAAGCGGCGGCTCTCGCCCTTGCCGTCGCGGGGCACCTTATTCGAGAGGCCGTGCGTGACACGATCGGCATCGATCATCAGCACCTTGATCCCGTCGCGCGCCGCCGCCAGTGCGATGTTGAGCGCGGCGATGCTGCGGTCTTCCGCGGTGCCGGCGCCGATCACGGCCATGATCGGTGTGGGGTCCGCTGGCGAGCGCTGCATCAATGGCGCACGCATCTCACGCATGGCGCTGAGGAAGGCCGTCAGGGGCAAGCCCATCCGCAGGGTCGGCCAGCCCATTTGCGTCACGTCGGCGATCCCGCCACTTGTCAGGATTCCGCCCAGCGTCCGCATCACGTCGGATTCCTGCAGGCGTGCGATCAGCGGCTTTTCGATCAACGCCACCGCGGCCGACGATTGCGGTGCTGGCACCGGTGGCGGGGCCGATGATTCGCTCGCGGATTTGACCGGGTGCGATTCAGTCGTACCGGGCGACAGCCGATCGGCCATCACCGTCCAGGCCGCCGCGGCGAGCGCGCCGAACATCAAACCGATCATCGCCAAAAGGCTCAAGGCCGGTGGGAACCTGCGGGTCTGCGGTATCGTCGCTTCACCGATGATGCGCGCGCTCGAGGTGTTGAGGCTTTCCTGTTCCTCGGTTTCGCGCGAGCGCTTCAGAAACGCCTGATAGACGTCGCGGCTCGCTTCCACATCACGTTCGAGCTCGCGAAGCCGAACCGATGCCTGGCTCATCTGAACGCTCTGGCGTTTCTGCGCATCGAGCGCTTTGTTCAGCGAGGCCTCGTAGTCGCGGGCGCGGGTCAGGTCATTTTTCGCCGAGGTCGTGAACCGATCGATCTCTTCACCGATAGTGTGGCGCAAATCCTCGACCTGCTTCTCCATTTGACGCAGCGAGGGGTGACGCGGTCCGAGTTCGCTGGTCAGTTCCGCATAACGCTTGCGTGCTTCGGCATACTGCGCGCGCAGATTGGCGATGGTCTGGGACTGCAATGCCTCGGGAATGGCGCCGTTATCGGCGGCGACGCGGCGGCTGGTTTCGATCTGGTCGTATTTGGCTTGGGCGTCCAGTGTCAGCGCATGCGCCGAGGCCAGCCGTTGATTGCTGGCGGAAAGCTGCTGGTCACTGATCAGCGTGTCCTGAGTGCCGACAAAGTTGTTCTGGGCCTTGTAGACCGCAAGCGCGTTCTCCGCATTGCGAAGCCGTTCCTTCAGTTCCTTGAGGCGACCCGACAGATCGGTGGTCGCGCGACGCGCGGCGGTGGCCTGCGAGTTCCTCGATTCCGTCAGGTAGGCGTTGGCGAGCGCGTTGGCGATCATCGCCGCCTTTGCCGGGTCGCGCGACCAGACATCGATGTCGACGATGAAGCTGCGATCGGTCTTCTTCACGCTGACATGGCGGTTCAACGCGTCGAGCGCGACCATCTGCACGCGCTTGGTCTCCTCGGCCGAGGGTGCCCGGCTCCCCAACAAACCGAACAGGGACGTCAGGCCACCCTTCGAACCGCCGCCGAATTCAGGATCCTGGTCTAGGCCAGTGCTCTGGATCACTTGCAGCAAGACGTTGTTCGAGGTGATCAGGCGCGCCTGGCTCTCGACCACCATCGCAAGTCCGGACACATCCTGGGCGCGCGGAGTCAACTCGCGATCGACCAGCTGCAGTTCGCGGGGGTCGACGTAGAGCTGGGCGGTGGCCGAATATTTCGGCGACAGGCTCTTGCCGACCGCGACGGCGGCGCAGGCGCAGATCAGCCCGGCTGCTGCAATGGCCGCCTTTCGCTGCCATAACAAACGGCTCAACTCCAGCACGCTGAAGCCTGCCGAAGCCCGCGGCGACGCCGGCGCGGCTTCGGATTTGGTCCGACCTATCGGCTGATCATACGCAAGCATGGGCCCCAACTTTCATTCCAAACGCCGCGCACATCGGCCTAGGGGCTACGCTTCGGGGCACGCCGGCCGCGCGTGGTTTTGGGGCGAAACCCACGCAATAGAAAAAATTAACCATGCCGATTGAGCGATCATTCACCAGAATGGCAAAGAAAGGGTTTAAGTGCCAACGCCTCGCTGAGCCTTTGGAGGCGTTTCTATCGAACTGCTTCGTATTCATGATCATCGCTTTCGCAAAATGACATGATAGTCGCCGCGTCGCACGTCGACTTTCCCCGGCAAGAAGAAATTCAATATGGCAGCGGCGGCGTCGAGCAGCGCGGCGAGCGCCGGCTTGCGGGCTCGCATCTCCGGAAAGCGCGGGCTTTCGTATTCGTTCCGGTAGAGTATTTCCAGGCCATGGGTGGCTGCGAAAGCTTCGAGCTTGGATAGCGTGACCAGCGGATGGAAAAATGTCGGGAACGGCGCCTCGCCCGGCTTGCCCGCATTGCGGTCGCCGCGCACGTAACGATAATACCAGATGTGGAACCAATGCGGCGTGTATTTGGTGACGACGCCGGACAGTGACTTCGGGTTCGGCGCGCCGATCAGAAGCAGACCATTCTGCCTCAATGACTTGCAAAAGCCGAGCAAGGCGGACTCGGTATCGGCCAGATGCTCGATCACATTGTAGCAGATGATGAGATCAAAACTGCCCGGCTTGAACCGATAGGTCTGGATGTCGCCGAGGATCTTCTCCTGCGCGTAATTGTTGTTACGAATCTGATCGGCGTCGATGTCGACCACGGTGACCTGAGCGCGGCGCATCAGGCTCAGCGGCAAAAAGCTGGTCGAACCGCCGCCGGCCTCGTAGATCGCGAGCCTGGGATACGCGGCAAACTCGGCAGAGAGTATGCCGTGAACGGTAAGCAAGCTGTCGCGCGCTTCGCCGGGCGGCAGGTCGAGTAGCGATTGCGGGTGCGCCGGCATGGCGGTCGACGCACGCCTCTGTCGCGTTGCATTGAGGGACGATAGATAGCGGAAATCGGTGGTTGCAGTCTTATTCATTGCTTTTCATTCCCGAATACAAGGCTGTAGACGATGACGGCCGACAGCACGTAGAGGCCGATATAAATAGCATTGAGCCAGACACCCCATTCGGCGATGCCGTTGAACGAGATCAGCAGCAGCGCCAGAGCCAGGGCTTTCAAGGCGACCTGCGATGTTGCGAGCACGGCACGGATCGTCATGCGCTGGTAGGCGAAGAACAGCTCGGAATGATATTCGAGCAGGTTCTTGAAGGCCGGGACGGCCAACAGAACAAACAAGAATGACGTGGCCGACGCGATGTTGTGGCCCAGCAAATTCGGCCAGATCGACAATACCGCCAGCAGTCCCATGAAGCCGGCGGTTGAAATCACTGCGATCATAGTTTCAACGCCCAGGCTGCGGGCAATCTGATTGCGTGCGCGAACTTCCAGGATCAGCTTGCGCGAATACAGCACATAAAAGGTGCGGATCGGCACCGAGGTGAAATCGATGATACGCGAGGCGATCGCATAGATGCCGACGGTTCGCTGGTCCGCCAATGACAGCATCACCACCTTGTCGATCTCGTTCTGCGAGATAAAGGCGCAATAGGCGATCGCGAACATCAACGCGTCGCGAATCCGCGCCAGGAAGAGCGACGCGCGCCAGCGCAGCCTGACGCGTGGCTGATAGATTGCGATCGCCAGCAACATCGCGGCGAGATTGAAGAACACATAGACGCCGGACCAGGTCTCGATGTCGTGCCGGCCCGACGCGACGAAAACGACCGCCCCCACCGTGCGCAAGGCGGTGCCGAGGCTGATGACGAACGACGCTTGCGCGTAGCGGCCGAGACCGTTGTTGACCTGATGGATCATCTCCACGATGCGCCAGGTCCCGGCTTCGACCAGTATGATGACGATGAAGGCGGTCAGCGACAGTGACGTGGTGAACAGGAGATAAAACACCGGCAGCGAGGCGGCGAGGCACAGCGGCAACGAAATCAGCCAGCTCACATAGAACACCGCGAGATAGCCGCCGAGCACGCGGCGCTTGCCGGCGGCGGCCCGGAAGGCAAATGACGAGAAGCCCAGTCCGGAGAAGCAGCCGATCATGATGCCGGTCGCCGAGGTGGAGGCGAACACGCCCATGTCATGCAGCGACAGGGTGTTGGCGAGAATGAAGAAGTAGACCGCCTGCAGGCCGAGCCGCAAACCGGTGCCGGCAAAGACCTGAAGATAGTTGGCGATCTGGGCGCGGAAGGTACGGGCCAGCATTTCGCGCAGGCGTGTGACCCGCGAGACTACCGGCATGTCCAGTTCGAGCGTGCTTAAAGGGTCGAGCTTCATCGTGCATCAAGACAGCAAGATCGGTGCCGAACCGTTCGATCGCCGCTGGCCGTGCTTTGCTCTTGGTTAATCGCGCGCGCCGGTAACCATCGCGAAGCTTCGCGTGACGTGAATGCCCGGCGCTGGACCGGATATTGCAGTGCTCTCGCCGTATCGTTTGGATCGGCTCACTTGGAGAGAGCGCGCATGTCGATAAGAACGCATTCCCGGCGTGATTTTCTCGCCAATGCAGCGAAGCTTGCCGCATTGGGTATTTCCGGCACAGCCACGCTGTCCGGCGTGTCCGCATTTGCGACGCCGCTGGCGTTGCCATCCGCGAAGCCGGCCGGGCTAATTCCTTATGGTGCTGCGGCGCGGTCCAACGCGCTGGTGTCCGATCTGTCCTATCGCGATGCAATCGTCGCGAATTGCCAGATGATCGTGCCGGAAAGTGAGCTGAAATGGCTCGAGTTGCGGCCGACCCGCAATGAGTTCAGGTTCGAACGCTCCGACGCGCTCGTCGACTTCGGGCGCCAGAACAACATCGAAGTCCGTGGTCATACGCTGGCCTGGTACGGCGCCTTGCCGGCCTGGACCGAAGAGATCGCCACCCGCGCCGAAGCCGAGCGCGAACTGGTCGATCACATTGGAACGGTTGTGTCCCGATATCGCGGCGCGATCCCGTCCTGGGACGTGGTGAACGAACCGCTGGCGGAATGGCCAAAGGATGCAACGTCGCTGCGCCCGTCGATCTGGTCCAGGCGGCTCGGCCCGGACTACCTGTCGATCGCGCTGCGTACTGCCGCGCTGGCCGATCCCGATGCGCAGCTCGTGCTCAACGAGTACGATGTGGAATATGAGGGAGCGCGCTTCGCGGCGCGCCGCGAGGCGCTCGTGCAGCTGCTGCGCTCGCTGCGCGATCGCGACGTGCCGTTGCATGCCGTCGGATTGCAGGCGCACCTGTTTGCGGGCCGTACCCTCGACATCGACGGCTTGCAGGCGATGCTCGCCGAGATCAAGGCGCTCAAGCTCGACGTATTGGTCACCGAGCTCGATGTGATCGATTATGAATTGCCCGGCGACGTCAGCAAACGCGACGCGATGGTCGCCACGTTGGCCGCGCGATTCCTGACAGCGGTTGGCGATGTCGTCCGTCCAAAGGCGATTCTGACCTGGGGACTGAGCGACCGATACACCTGGGTGCCGACCTATTTCACGCGCCGTGACGGCATGCCCAACCGTCCGCTGCCGCTCGATGCCGACCTCAAGCGCAAACCGCTGTTCGGCATCATCGAAGAATTCAGGCGCCGGCCTGCCTGATCAAGAATCCCTAACCAAGCCACGACGGACCAAACTGCACCATGAGCCAGACTTCGACTGAATTTGAGACCCACTCGCGCCGCGCTGCCACGGCTACTCCCAGCTGGGGCCGGCGATTGCGCAGCGCAGCGATCGCCCGCCTGCGCAAGGTAACGTGGCTGCGCGAGATCAAGCGCCGGTTGATCCAGCTCGAGCGCGGGCCCGAGGAGGTGATCTACCGGAACTCGGAAGTCGCGCAGAAGAGCCTGATGGCCACATGGAAGCAGCTTCAGGCGGCTGGCGTGATCCTGCCGCTCGACCAGGTCGGCTTCAGCCGCTTTTCGGAATTCGAGGAAGACGGTCATCTGCTGTATCTGCTGACGCTTGCCGGATCGACTTCGCGCACGGTGGTTGAAATCAGTTCGCAGGATGGCCGCACTTGCATGGCGACCAACCTGCTGGTGCATCATCGCTGGCGCGGTTTTCTGTTCGACGGCGACCCGGTGTTCGTGGCCGACGGCCAGCGCTTCTTTGCGCGCCATCCCGCCACCCGGGCGCTGCCGCCGTACATGAGGGCGGAATGGTTCACGCGCGAAAACGTCAATCGGGCGCTGGCGGCGGCCGGCGTGCCCGGCCAGGTCGACGTGCTGTCGCTCGATATCGACGGCAACGACCTGCATCTATGGAACGCGATGACGTTGCGGCCGCGGATCCTGATCTGCGAGTTCAACAATGCGGTGCCCAGCACGCTCGCGCTCACGATACCCTATCAGCGCGATTTCAATTTTGCCGCGCTGCCGCCTGATCAGGCCTTATTCCGCTCGGCCAGCCTTGCTGCCTATGTCGCTGTCGGCCGGCGCAAGGGCTATCGGCTAGTGGGGATCAACGCGCTTGGCTTCAACGCGATCTTCCTGCGCGACGACGTGCTGGCGGCCGAGGTGCCCGAAATCCCAGTGACGGCGCTCGACGCCAACCCCGCGGCCGGCGAGATGCGCGCCAAATGGTGGCCGGGGCTGTCGCAGTTGCAATGGCTCGAGGTGCCGGCCGATGGAAGCCTCTGACATCCTGTCGCCTCCCTCCCGCGGACTGGTGGCGACGTCGCGTTCGATCGATCGCTCGATCGACACCGTCGTGTGCATTCCGAGCTTCCGCCGGCCGCAGCATCTGCGGCGGACACTGCAATCGCTCGCCGAGCAGCGCAGCCGGCGTCGCTTCGCCGTGGTCGTCGTCGAAAACGACGCCATGGGCTGCGAGGGCGCCCCTGTCGCTGCGGAATTCCTGCGCTCCGACCGCCTGCAGGGGCTCTGCGTGGTTGAGCCGCGGCAGGGCAATTGCCACGCGATCAACGCCGCCTTCGAGACCGCGCTGGCGACGTTCCCGGCTGCGCAGCATCTGCTGATGATCGATGATGACGAGATTGCATCACCGGACTGGCTCGAGCGGATGATCAGCGCCGCCGAGACGACCGGCGTCGATCTGGTCGGCGGCCCGGTATTTCCGGACTTCGATGACCAAGCCAAGCGCGGGCTCGGTCGTCATCCGGCGTTTCGCCCGGCCTATGACGCGAGCGGCCCGGTGCCGGTCATCTATGGCTGTGGCAACTGCCTGATCAGGCGAACGGTGTTTGCCAGGCTTCGGGATCCCGCATTCGATCTCCGATTCAATTTTCTCGGCGGCGGCGACACCGATTTTTTCGTGCGCTGCCGACAAGTCGGCATGAAATTCTACTGGGCTGCCGACGCCGTCATTACCGAGACGGTGCCGCCGAACCGAACCGCGCTCGGATGGCTGGCGCTGCGCGGCTTGCGGATCGGCGCCATCAACTATCATGTCGAGCTCAAGGCGGCCGGCACGGCACGAGCGCGGCTGCGATTGCTGGCGAGGATGCTCGCAAGGCTGCCCTTGTCGATCGTGCGCGCCGGCCAGCTTGCGGTCACCGAACAAAAGACCATCATCGCGCTGCACCCGATGGCGGTGGCCCTCGGTAGTGCGCTGGCGTCGATCGGAATCGAACCGCAACCCTACAAAGCCTCGAAGATCGTATCGTGAGCCAATTCGTCACCACGTCGGAAGTTGGCGCCGTCTTCGGTGAAGTGCGGCGTCTGCAGGTAACGGATGTGCTGCGCGCCGCTGCCTTCATCGGTGCGCTGTTGCTGGCCTGGGTATCGCTTCGGCCGTTCATCGACCTCGGCAATGCGGAGCTCAAGGACCTTTCCACCGGCAATGAGACGCTGACCTATCTTGCATTCGGCGGATTCGCCGCGTTGACGCTCGCTTTGGCGATGCGCGACCACTTGCCGGGGCTGATGACGCTGCTGTCGCCGGGCTACATCCTGTTCGCCGGCTGGATTGTGTTGTCCGTGGTGCTGTCGCTCGATCCCGACACATCCATCCGCCGCTTCGCGCTGACCGTCTGCGTCGTCTCCGTCGCCGCGGCGCTGATGCTTTTGCCGAAATCCGAAGCCGAGTTGACACGGTGGTTCAGCATCGCCGCGCTGGTGCTGCTGGCGACCTGTTATCTCGGAATATTGCTGGCGCCGAACCTGTCGATCCACCTGGCAACCGACACGCAGGAGCCTCACCTCGCCGGCGCCTGGCGCGGCTCGTTCGGCCACAAGAATTTGGCTGCGGCCGTGATGGCGATGCTGCTGTTTCTGGGCATTTACGTCGTTCGTTCCGGGGGCAGGTTGTCGGGCGGGGCGATCATCGCGCTTTCGTTCCTGTTCCTGCTCAAGGCCGAGGGAAAAAGTTCGTTCGCATTGTTCTTTACGGTGTTGGTGTTGACCTCGCTCACAGCGGTCGTCCGCTCGCTCTGGCTTCGCGCGGTTATCTTGCTGGTGCCGTTGTTGGTCTTGAACCTGCTGAGCGTCGGCACGGTCATGAATGAGGGGCTTGCCGGCATTGCCAAGATGCTGCCGTTTGACACGACCTTCACCGGCCGCACCGACATCTGGACCTTCGCGGTGCAAGCGCTGCAACTGCGGCTGCCGACGGGCTACGGGTTTGCCGCGTTCTGGGGCTCCAGTTCGATCCAGAATCTACCGCAAGGCATGGAATGGGCGGAATATGCCTCGCACAGCCATAACGGATATCTCGACACCGCGCTGGCGATGGGTCTGCCGGGACTGGCGCTCTTGATCGGCGTGTTGGTGATTGCCCCCTTGCGCAATTTTCACGCCGCCGACCAAGGCGGCAATACCGGCCCGCTGCCGATGCTGCTGCTGCAGATCTGGCTGTTCGGGCTCTATCTGTCGTCGATGGAGAGCTTCTTCCTCGATCGTGCCGATCCGCTCTGGTTCACCTTTCTGGTGGCGGTGTTCGGCTTGCACTATCTGGCCCGCTTCCGCCTCAGGGGGTGAAGCGGACGGGGGTAGGTGCGAAGAAAGCACGCTTTTGTCTCAGAGCTGCGCCCGCACGGCCTGCGCGATGTCGCGCCACCAGCCATCGAAATCGAACGGGGTCTGCACCGGCGGCCGGTTGAGTGCGGATACAATACCGTCGACATAGGCGTCCTCGCCGCTGCCGCGGTCAACTAGCACGATCGCGCCGCGATCGATTAACGCCTTGAAGCGCGGATGATGATCGAACTCGTCCGGCGCGGCCGGGCAGGTGACGATAACCGGCCGACCCGATCGCACACAGGCGAGAATGCTGCCGCGCCGCGCGGTGATCCCTTCTTCAAGGGGATAGCAGAATGCATCGATCTCGCTGAAGATCCCGAACACTTGATCATCCGACGCAACATAGCCGCTGACGATGACGTCATCGGCAATGCCGAGCTCGGCGGCGCGAGCGTAAAAGTCTTTCTCCACTCCGTCGAGGCCGCGGATGAACGAGCCGACATAGACCAGTAACGGCTTGAGTCCGCGCGCCCTCAGGCGCGCACATATGTTAAGCAGCGCGTTGGGCTGCTTTCCGGGATAGATCGATCCGAAATGACCGATCACCAGCCGCCCGCCCTCGCGCGCCGCGGCGAGTTGCCGGCGCAATGGGGAGTCGGTCGTGACGGCCGGAGCCTCGATGTTGGGCGGCAACGGCGCCAGCACGCTTTTTTTCGCGGTCCAGCCAACCAAGGGGTCGTCGGCGAGTTCGCGACGCACCAGCGGCGAGAACATCACGATCGTATCGGCGAGCAGCAGGGCGGGAATGTAAGTGATCCGGCGCGGCCAGCGTAATCCGCGCCATTCGTGCTGAATCAGCACAACACGGCGACCCCGCAGCCGCGCGATGGCCAGCGCCAGCAGTGGACGAAACACCACCCGTTTCCACGCCACGATGGGAAAGTTGCAGACCACGCTCTGCACGGACCCTACGGCCCGCCAGATATCGGCGATCGACCCTTCCGAGCGAGTTAGGGTTAACGTCGTGGTGTTGCCGGGGGCGAGCTGTTCGATGTTCTCACCCAGCAAGCGGGTGAACTGCCCAACACCGCATTGCATCTGCGGGCCGGCGCCCAGAAAGAGCGCCCGATAGGTGGGTCCTGAAGTCATCGTGCGGCGTCGGCAATGTTTGAAAGCATCGCGTTAGCCATACAGCCCAGACGTTATCGTACCGTAAGCGCGCGGCACCGTTCTTGCCACATGTTGGCCGAGACTTTAGCCGCCGTCTCACGTCGGGACAGCTTCAAGCGGCATGCTGCAAGCGTTCGGCACATGCCGCGTGCTTGCAATGAGGGGATGACAGAGCGATAGGCATGCCGATGAATACAACGATAACGAATAATCTGCCCCCGTCCCCGGCAGGGAACGCCAAAATGCACTTTCGCGTGTTGGACAGCTGGCGCGGCGTTGCCGCAGTGCTGGTGGCGATATTTCACCTCAACGTCTTCAGCGCAATCTACTCCCTCGATTTCATCCGCAACGCATATCTTTTCGTCGACTTCTTTTTCGTATTGAGCGGGTTCGTCATCACCCACAGCTACGGCGCCCGCGTCCGGACCCCGAAGGACTTGGGCAGCTTTGCGCTCCGGCGCCTCGGCCGGCTCTGGCCGTTACATGCCACAGTACTGCTGGCGCTCGTGATCATCGAAAGCGCAAGGGCTTTTTCCGCTGCGCGCGGAACTTCTTTTTACAATCCGCCATTCACTGGGACCACCTCGCTGCATTCGATCTTGACCCATATTGGGTTCGCGCAATCCCTCGGGATCGAAGGGCAGTTGACCTGGAATCCTCCGAGCTGGAGCATTTCCGCGGAGTTCTGGACGTATCTTGTTTTTGGCAGCGTGCTGCTGCTCGGGACAACGTGGCTCCGTCACATCCGCTTCGCAACCGAGATCCTTATCGCCGCATTGCTGATTGGTAGTGTCTCGATTCTCGTCCTGTTCGCGCGACAGGGCATAGACGCGACTTATGATCTAGGCCTCGTGCGGTGTGTGTATGGCTTTTTCGTCGGACATCTGACCTATCGCCTTTGGCAGGCGACTTCCCACGTCAGGTTTGGTACCAAGCTTCTGGAAGTGGGATCGCTCATTTTAGTCGCAGGCTACGTATCTTGCGCCGGCCACACCGCGATTTCGTTTTGCGCGCCGCTCGTCTTCGCGGCGGTCGTTTTCGTCTTTGCGTTTGAGGCGGGGCCAATATCGAGCGTGATGTTGAACAGAGGCAATGCGTGGCTCGGCCGAATTTCTTATTCGATCTATATGTGGCAGGCCTTCATCATCTTCAACTTCGTCGATCGCCCCGTTTCGATGCTGGAAAAGGTGACCGGCCAGGCCTTTACGGCGACCGAAGGCGCCGATCCGGCCCTCGGAGGGGAAGCGGTCAAATTGATCGTATTTGGCGGCCACGTCGTGCCAATCTTGGTGACGCTGCTTTTTGCGGGCCTAGTCGTCGCTGTGGCGAGCGCCAGCCACCATTTCATCGAGAAGCCGGGACAGGAGTGGTTCGCGCGAGCAACAGCTTGGCTTCAGAACCGACTTGCTCAAGGTCGCCACCGGTCTGCAAGTCCCGCTCTCGCTGGTACCTTGGGCCAATTGCTCGATGGCAAATCGGCTATGACTGTCGATGATTTTCGTGCCGTCGGCGCAAGCCGGACCAACGCATTTGGACCGAATTTTCGAAATCCGGCGGGATCATCGCCGGTACAGTTGCCTGCCGATCGTCGACGAACCGGCGCGGGCGCAGCGGCGAAAACATCTAGACCGTATCAGCATGGTACAATCGGTGCAGGTTCGGTAGGTCGCGCGCAGTTGGGATGATCCGTCGACCCGGCAGCGGTGCCGCGGACTGCGCGGCTGGCCAGCGAAACACGACAAGCCTCGGGGCTCAGTGGACCCGCAACAAATTCCATTCGCGTCGATCCGGCTGCCCCGCGATGTCATCAATTGTGCTTTCGAGGCGGTTTAGGATTAGTGTCGTGTAACCGCCTGGTTCGGTTTCTGATCCAACAACAAGGTGAACGGCCGAACGCGGCTTGGCTGCGTCGAGAGAACTGGCGCTCGATAATGGCGTCGGGTGTTCGTATGTCGGCAGTTCGACTTTAGTTGGCTCCCAAGCAAGTCCGGAACAGGCTGCGTTAGCCATACATTACAGACATTGTCGTCCGGCAGCCGTCCGCCGCTGCCTCGGGCATTGTTCTTGCCATAGATTGACTGAAGATCGGCCGTCCGTTTCGCATTGGTACAATCGTCTACATGCGGGTGACAGCCACCGGTTTTCGAAACAGCGCGTGAAGTGGGCCGGAATGGCCGTCACCGGGTCAATGGGGAACGAGGAATGGACAGGAGTGCGATGATGACAAAGGAGAGAGTGTTTTCAAGCTGGGATGACACCCATTCGCTACTGTGGGGACACCAGCCGATCCAACTGGCGCACCAAGCCCATCAGTCGCTCTTGTTCTCCAAGGATGTGCTCGCCGAACTGATCGAGCGTTATCCGCGCGAGCACTACAGCCTGGTGCAAACCGGCGCCCGTGGCTCGAGCCGGGTTTGGCGCGAGGGCGAAATCGGCAATCTCAGCGGTCATCAGGTGATGGAGGCGATTTCCGGCGGCGGGCTTTGGCTCAACATGCGCAATGTCGGTGCGGTCGATCGCCGTTACCGCGAAATGCTGGACAATATGTTCGAGGAAGTCGGGGCGAAAGTTCCGGGATTTAGCGTGCGCGATCACCAGGAAAGCATCCTGATCTCGTCTCCGGATGCGCAGGTCTATTATCATTTCGACCTGCCGGGCCAGGCGCTGATGCAGATCGCCGGTCGCAAGCGCGTTTACGTCTATCCGAACACCGCGCCGTTCCTGACGCCCGCGATGCTCGAAGACGTTGCCGTTTTCAATGTCGAAGTCGATATTCCCTACGAGCCCTGGTACGATAAGTACGCCAAGGTATTCGATATCGGTCCGGGGCAGATGCTCAATTGGGAATTGAACGCGCCGCACCGCGTGGAAAATCTCGACACGTTCAGCATTTCGATGACCGTTTCCTATACCAACGATCAGATCCGGCGCGCGGAGATCGTCAACCTCGCCAACGGGCTGTTGCGACACCGCTTTGGTTACACCGCCAAGGCCCGTGACACGCGCGGCCCATCCTATTTTGCCAAAGCGGTGATGCAGAAGCTCTATCGCGACAGCGGCTGGGTCAAGCGTCAGCGCAGCGCGCGGCGTCCGACCGAATTCCGGCTCGATGCCGCCCAACCCGGCAAGATCGTCGATCTGCCGAAGGCGGCCTGAAGCAGTTCGGTGGGCAATGACCGCTTTGGTAGCAAGGGTAGGGCATCTGGACGCGCGAGCAGCAAATCAGACTGCCGCATATCGCGTCGAGTTCTTCCATGACTGGAAACAGGCTATCGCGCGCTGGCACGATGCCGGCTCGTCGATACTGTTCCAGGATCATCGCTGGCTCGACGCCTGGTACCAGGCGTTTGCCGGCGTCGACGCTGTCGAACCCCTGATCGTCATCATCTCGGAAGCGGCGACGGCAGATCAGGTCGCTTTGCTGCCGCTGGTCCGCCGGCTGCAGAACGGCATCCAGGTCGTCGAATTCGCCGATCTCGAACTAACCGACTACAATGCGCCGCTGCTCGGCACGGCGGCGCCGCGCGACGCGATCGCGGCGCGTGCATTGTGGCGGGATCTGCTGGCGGCGCTTCGGCGGATCCCGGGGGGCGCCGATCTGGTTCGGCTGCGCAAGATGCCTATTGATCCCGGCTTGCGTAATCCGCTGACGCTGATCGATGCGGCGCAGATTAGCTCGTTGAACGGCAACGTCGTGGCGATGGGCGATGATTTTGATGCCTACCGGTACTCGCTGGAGCGCACGGTGCGCAAGGAACTCGAGCGAAGTTGGCGCGTGTTCACGCGCGATCCGGGCGCAGCGTTTCAGATCGTCACCGGCGGCGAAGAGGCACGGCGCATTCTATCGACGATGGAAGTTCAGCAGGACGCCCGAATGCGGAGTCTCGGGTTGAATTTCATCCTCAACGAGGAGACATGCGCCGCGTTCTATCGGCATCTTGTCGATGAGAATCTCGGCAACGGCTATGCCGTTTTGTCGGCGCTGACGGTCGGCGAAGAGGTGGTCGCAACGCTTCTGGGAATACGCAGCGGTTCGCGCTATTTGATGGTGCGGATCAGCAATGCTGGCGAGAAATGGTCGAAATGTTCGCCCGGTCGGCTGATCATCGAGCGCACCATGGCGGAGCTGCATCGTGATGGCGTTCGGCATTTCGATTTCAGCATCGGCAATTACGCCTACAAACGGCGGTTCGGCGTGGCGCCGCTGGCGCTGGCGGAAATCACCGCGGCGGTGAGCTGGCGCGGATTGCCCTTCGCGTTGCGCGATCGTGCCGCGCGCGCGCTGCGCCGCCATCCGCAGCTTGCCGCCCGTGTCGGGCGGGTGCTCGGCAAACCGCCCTCCCGCGAAGAGTATTGATCAATCCGGCACCTGACGGTGCGCCGCACGTCTTATGCGGCGACGAATTCTCTCACCTTCACCGGAGCGAGATGGTCATTGCGGACTGCTTGCTTTGGCGCAGGGCGTGTTTCCAGAATGCGGCCGACCGCAGCGGGGGAGATATCTGCCGGGGGTAGCTCAGTCGGCTCACCCGCCATCATGCTGCGTACCGCCGCGGCCATCCGCAGGGTTGTTTGAATTTCCTTCGAACTGGCGCCGTTCTGAAGCAACAGCAAGGTTAGCAGCGCCTTGATGTCGGAGTTCATGGCGTCGGCGTGCGGCTCGAACGTCCGCGGGTGAGGTGCGGGTTCGGCTTCGCCGTTCCGAATCGGCCGAAATCTTGGTGACATTGCTGGCGTTGGTTTCCTGCGCCTCAGCGCTTTGCTCGGGCTCCGCGCTTTCTTCCGCGACCATCAGGCGCGCCGCCGCCGCCATGTTGACCGCGGTCTGAATATCCTTCGAACTCGTGCCGGATTTGAGCAGGAGCAAAGTCAGCAGAGCCTTGATATCGAAATTCATCGCCGCGTTGTTCATTGTCGTCCTCATGTTTGAGGTGGGGTTTGAGTTTGGGTTGCAGGAACGTTGACCCCGAACAGCCGTTCGAAGAATGAAGGCGGTTGCGGTTCTGGTTGCGGAATTTCGACGGGAAGCTTGGGTGGCGGCGTACGGCCGGCGCTGCGCTTTGATTTTTGTTTATGCGAAGGAACTGGGACCGGGGCTGGAGAAAGCACCGTCAACGAAGCGCCTTCGATGCTGCCACGGAAGGTGATCGGCTCCAGCAAGTCGACGACGTTGAGAGTTTCCCGAACCGGCGCCTGGCTTTCTTCTGCGGGATGAACGGTTCGCACGAATGCTTCGGTCCGGTCCAACCGGTCGGCTCGCGCAAGGGCCTGCTGCGTCTGGGCTGGGTCGATGGTGTGCGATTTGATCAGGAATATTGCGGCGGCGGCGCATCCGGGCACGCAGATGGAGACCAGGAAGGTGGCGACAACGGTCCATGGTCCGAAGCGGAATTTGGGCTGGGTGTCACGCTCCGGCGCGTTGATCGCGGCGAGGCGTCGTAACAAATCTTCAATCGTCGGGGTGTAGAGCTTGTCTGCTGGCAGAGCTCCGACCGGCAATCGTTCCGGGCCGGCAGATAGTTTATCGATGTTTACGAATCGGGTCATTCGCCATGATTTGCAAAACGTCGTTAACGGTCGGAATACATTTTCTTCCTGTGCGCTGATGGCCTTGATGAGGCCTATGTGGCGATTGAACGTGCAATCAGTGTAAGGATTGATAGGGTTATTTAGATCGGTGATACCTCTACCGCATCGCTAGTCGCTGCGGCACGGTAGTCGGCTCGGTGCTTTCGCCATCTGCACCGAACCTATCGTCTGGATTTAGCTGCGGTTTGTGAACTTCAACCTCAGACCTGCCGTACCACGCGGGGCTGGCCTGACGGGCCTTCCAGCGCATCGCGGTCCCATTTCGCGGCATTGGCCACCGCTTCGTAGGTGCTTTGCAGGAATTCGAGCAGCACCTTGTCGGGATCATCGGCCACGCGCACCGCGTCATAAGGCAGGATGAATTCGCCGAGCGCTTCGCCGAAAAAGGCCGCGTCCGGCTTCACTGCAGTGGTGCGGTAGCCTGCGGGTTCGGGATAGGCATAGGAATAGAACGCGGGGTAGTCGATCACGCCACCGCCCGGCCAGAAGCCTGCGCTGCTCACCTCGTGGGAATAAGCTTCGCTGGCCACCGCATCCGGCAGATGGGGTACCCCGCCGGGGTGGCGCGGCGCGCGGCGTCCGGAAAAACGCGTCACCGCGAGGTCGAAGCTGCCCCAGAAGAAGTGCACCGGACTTGCCTTGCCGAGGAAGCCGGTACGGAATTGCTTGAACACACGATCGGTGTTGACGAGGATCTGGAAAAAGCGCTGCACCGCCTCCGGATCGTAGGAGGAATGTTCGTGATCCTGCGAAAACCGGATCGGCTCCGCTATTTCGTTCGGCATCTCGTTGATCTCGACCTGGATGCCGAGTTCGGCGAGCGCGGCGAGCGACGTGGCGAAAAAACTTGCGACCGAATGTCCAGCCAGGGCAAACCGTCGCTCCGCGCCGTCGCTGTCGGAAATGCGCAGGACATGATCGATGAAGTCGAAGTCGATTTGGAAGGTCTTGTTGCCGTTGGGGATCGGCGAGGTCGTCAGGCCGCGCGCGGTCACGTAGAGCGCGACATGCCAGGAATGATTCAGCCACGGTGTGCGGACGAGGCGAACCTTTCCGACGATCTGCGTCCACAAATGCAGCGTCGCATAGGTTTCGCGCCATGCGGCGGTGGGCAGTTCAGGCCACGGAGCTTGGGGCGCATTGCTCATGGATCACCGGATAGGCCGTCATTAGGCAGCGTTACACGTAACAGGACCGGGCGCGAACGGCCCGGCCTTTATAGGCGAATTCGATGCAATTGTGTTGCCCGGTTGGTTGGTGCTATCCCGCGCATAGCGAAGTCCGCCGGCAACCCGGCGGAACCGAAAGCTAACGTTCTACGATAGCAGGTTCGGTGGGCACCAAATGTTACGGCTGCGTGCATTCCGGGCATCGTCGCCGGCCGCGCGAGGCACGGTACAGGCTACGGCACCACCAGCGCCGGGCGATCGCCCGCACCGGATTTCTAGCTAACTGATAAATAAAAAGCATTTCGATCATAACGCTGTCCGTCGCTTCCTCACGGACAGATAGGGCGGCATTCCCCAAGGAGAATGCCGCCCAAATCGCATCAGCCATGCAGTTTTTTGGCGGTTTCCGCGATGACACGTCCCTGATAGCGCGCGCCGGCGAGTTCGTTGGCGCTCGGCTTCCGACTGCCGTCGCCGCCGGCAATTGTGGTCGCGCCATAAGGCGAGCCGCCGGTGACGTCGTTAAGTTCCATCTGGCCTGTAAAGCCGTAATTCAGGCCGACCACGGTCATCCCGAAATGCAGCAGGTTGGTGATGATCGAGAAAAGCGTGGTTTCCTGGCCGCCGTGCTGGGTTGCGGTCGAGGTGAATGCGCCGCCGACCTTGCCGTGCAGCGCGCCCTTAGCCCAGAGGCCTCCCGCCTGATCGAGGAAGTTCGCCATCTGCGATGCCATCCGGCCGAAGCGCGTGCCGGTGCCGACGATAACGGCGTCGTAATTGGCAAGGTCTTCGACCTTGGCGATCGGCGCGGCCTGATCGATCTTGTAATGCGACGCTTTTGCGACTTCAGCCGGCACCAGTTCGGGCACGCGCTTGATGTCGACCGTGGCGCCGGCTTCGCGGGCGCCTTCGGCGACGGCGTTCGCCATCGTCTCGATGTGGCCGTAGGCGGAATAATAGAGCACAAGAACTTTCGTCATAGATAGTCTCCTGGTTGAGTCTTGGAATCGAGTTGGTCATGCACGGCGATAGCAGACCGCTCACGCGAACTCGCGTAAACTTGTTGCGATGCCGGGCTCCACGTCTTTTCGCCAGTCAGGACGTGGCCGGCCGGGACGAAGTTCCGGCCATGACGAACGGAAGCTGTTCGCCGGCGAAGCGCCTCACGCCGCGTCGACCAGCACGAGTTCGGCATCTTCCAGCGCGGTGATCTTGAGCCGCGCTTCGTCGCGGATCGCGGCGCCGTCGCGGGCATTGACCCGCACGCCATTGATCTCGACCGCGCCGGCAGCCGGCACGAGATAGAGGTTGCGCGTCTTGCTGGGAACGTATTCCGCGCTTTCGCCGGCCTTCAGCGTGGTGGCGAGAACGCGCGCATCGGCACGGATCGGCAGCGCCTCCTTGTCGGCCTTGAAGCCACTGGCGATGGTGACGAAGTTGCCCGAGCGGTCCGATTTCGGAAACGGCTTCGCGCCCCAGGTCGGCTGGCCGCCTTCCGTCGTCGGCTCGATCCAGATCTGGAATATCTTCGTCTTGGTCGGCTCGAGATTGTACTCGGAATGGCGTACGCCGGTCCCCGCGCTCATCACCTGCACGTCGCCGGCTACGGTGCGTCCCTTGTTGCCGAGACTGTCCTGATGGGTGATGGCCCCCTCGCGGACATAGGTGATGATTTCCATGTTTTCGTGCGGGTGCGCCGGAAAGCCGGTGTTCGGCGCGATCTCGTCATCGTTCCAGACGCGCAGGGCGCCGTGGCCCATATTGTTGGGGTCGTAGTGGCTACCGAACGAGAAGTGGTGCTTTGCTTTCAGCCAGCCGTGGTCGGCACTGCCGAGCTTGTTGAAGGGTCTGAGTTCAATCATGTGATGCTCCTTTAGTACGAATTGTTTTGCGAGGAGGCGGGCGCGTTACGCCCGCTCCCGCAGCTGTTTGAATCAAGCGTTCACGCCGCCATCGACGTCGAGCACGGCACCGGTTACGAACGAGGCGCCAGGGCTGGTGAGGAAGACCACACCGGCTGCGATTTCCTCGGCTGTTCCGTAACGTTGCAGTGCGTGCAGCTTGCGCTGGCCTTCGGCGAAGTCGCCGTTGTCCTTCGGATTCATATCGGTGTCGATCGAGCCGGGGTGCAGCACGTTCACGGTGATGCCTCGTGGCCCAAGATCGCGCGCCGCGCCCTTGGTGTAGCCGACGATCGCAGCCTTGGTGGCGACGTAATCGGCCAGCCCCGGAAACGAAGCGCGGGAGGCGAGGTACGAGCCTACGGTGACGATACGGCCGCCTTCGCCCATCAGTTTGGACGCCGCGCGGATTGCGGTAATCACGCCATGCACGTTGACCGCATCTTGGTGGTCAAGCGCTGCGGTGTCGCTGTTGGGATCGTCGACCGCTGCGTGGGCAACGACGCCCGCATTGTTGACGAGGATGTCTAATCTGCCGAAATGCGATGCGACGTCTTTCACCAGTTGTTCGACCTCCGTTGACGACGCCTGATCGGCCTTGAAGGCGCGCGCTTGCACTCCCTTCGCCTTCAGTTGTTCGACAATCGCTTCGGCCTTGTCGGCGGAAGCCACATAACTGATCGCGACGTTGGCGCCTTCGTCGGCGAGAGCCAACGCACTTGCCTTGCCGATGCCACGTGAACCGCCGGTAACCAGTGCCACCTTGCCTGAGAGTTTCTTGGTCATTGGATTGCTCCATTCCCTGAAAATTCGCTGCAGTGTGGATACGAATTCGGTTTCGGTTTATAAATAGAAACTATAGAAACACATTGTTTCCGAAATTAATCCTAAGGTGATCGAACATGGCAAAACTGCCTGATTTCGAGGCGCTCGCGATTTTTGCGAAAGTCGTGGAATTGCGGTCGTTTGCGGCGGCGGCGAGCGAGCTCGCGCTGTCCAAGGCCACGGTGTCGAAGGCGATCGGCCGGCTGGAGGAGCGGCTCGGCGCCCGGCTGTTCAACCGGACCTCGCGGCGGCTCGCTTTGACCGATGCGGGACAGAAACTGTCCGATCGCGCGACGCGGCTGTTGGCTGACGGCGAGGCGGCGGAAAACGAAGCGCTGTCTCAAGCGGTGGCGCCGCGCGGGCTGGTGCGGCTTTCCGTCCCCATGACGTTCGGGGTCCGATCGGTGGCGCCGATCCTGCCGGAGTTTCTCGGCCAATATCCCGATGTCGCGATCGATCTCCATCTCAGCGACGCGACGGTGGACCTGATCGGCGAGGGCTTCGACATGGGCCTGCGGATCGCGCGCCTGCCGGACTCCTCATTGATCGCACGACGGTTGTGCGCCATGCCGCGCTACACGGTGGCTGCGCCAGCCTACCTTAAACGGTACGGCCGGCCGACCCATCCGATGCAACTCGCCGAGCACAGGTGCCTCGGTTATGCCTACCACTCAACGCCGAACCTCTGGCACTACACCAACGCCGAGGGCGAGCAGGCAAGCGTGCGACCGGGCGGGCCGCTGCGCGTCAACAATGGCGAGGCGCTGATGCCGGCCTTGCTGGCAGGCCTCGGCATCGCCGACCTGCCGGAGTTCATCGTCGGGGAGGCCGTCGCATCGGGTGAGGTCGAAGTGATCCTCCAGGGCTGGCGTCAGGCCGAAAGCGCGGTGCACCTGGTGATGCCGCCGGGTGGCCCGCGCCCGGCGCGCGTCGAGGTGCTGGCTGATTTCCTGGTCAGGCATTTTGCCAGCACGCCAAGGCATAAATCGCCGTTGGGCAAATAGCCGCGCGACTTTCGCAGCGCACGCGATTTGGTTAGGCTGTCCCCAATTAATAATAAATCCGCTGGGGGAGAGGCCGACCGATGAATCGACGTGAACTTCTCAAGGTGACTGCGGCGCTGCCGCTGGCGCATGCGGCGCTCGGCAATCCGGCCGGCGCGGCGGAGAAATGGCCGGTCCGCACCATCAATATGATCGTGCCGTTTCCGGCAGGCGGGCAAGCCGATCTGGCCGCGCGGCCGGTTGCGCAGGCGCTGGAAGAAGTGCTCGGCAGGTCCGTGGTTGTCGACAACCGTGCCGGCGGCGCCGGCGGGGCGATCGGCAACGCGCTTGCGGCGCGCGCCGAGCCCGACGGCTACACCTTGCTGATGACGCTGTCGTCGCTGGCGGTGCTGCCGGAAGCCGACCGCTTGTTCAACCGCGCGCCGACCTACGAAGTCTCGCAATTCGCGCCGATCGCGCGCGTGCTGGCCGATCCGACCTTGCTGGCGGTGCCGGCGTCGGCGCCATGGAAGACGCTGCAGGATTTCGTCGAAGACGCCAAGAGGCGGCCCGGCGCCATTCCGTACGGCTCGTCCGGTCCCTACGGTACGCTTCACGTGGCGATGGAAATGTTTGCCGCCAGCGCCGACATCAAGCTCTTGCACATCCCGTTTCGCGGTGCAGGCCCGGCGCTCAACGCGCTGCTGAGCAGCACGATCCACGCGCTGGCGTCGGCGCCGGGCACGCTGAAACAGCATGTCGACAACGGCAAGATGCGCGTCTTGGCGAACTGGGGCGCGGAGCGGATCCCAAGTTTTCCGCACGTGCCGACGTTCAAGGAGCTCGGCTACAAGGATGTCGAGTTCTACATCTGGGCCGGGCTGTTCGCGCAAAGCGCCTTGCCGGCGCCGATCATGACGCGGCTGCGCGAAGCGATGGCGCGAGCCGTAAAGAGGCCCGAAGTCACCAGGCCGTTGCTGACCGCGGGCAGCCCGGTGGCCTACCTGGACGCGCCGGAATTCACGCAATTCATCGCACAAGACAGCGCGCGCTTGATCGCGGCAGTGAAGCAGATCGGCAGGGTGGAGTAGTGCCGGCCGCGGCCTTTCCCTTCCCAGCCGGAAAGGTTTGATTTCACATTTTCTTGTCTGCCGTGAACTTTCCCGAGCCTCATTTATTTTGAAGCTTGTGACGGATTGGCCGCATGAAAAGCGCGCCAAATTGATCCGAAGGAAGGATTGCATATGCGGGCAGATCGGCTTGCCTTGGGCTTTGCGATAGCGACCGGTTGCGGCGTCGCCGTTCAAACGCCGGCGTTTTCGCAGGACTACCGGGGAACCATGGAGCAGCAGATGGCCTGCACGCCTGATGTGTTCAGGCTGTGCGGCGAACATATCCCGGACAGCAACCGGATTGTCGCTTGCCTGCGGCAAAACACGCTGCAACTGAGCCAGCCATGTCGTGCGGTGTTCGAGTCGAACGCCAGCATGCAGCAGCCAGCGGCGCCACAACCGCGCGACGTTCGTGCACGGACCGACAGCGCCGCGCGGTCCAACACCGCGCGGTAACAGGGACGCGCCAACGGCGCTCATCCTTCCGCTCAAACCGCGGTCGGCATCTTCCAGCCGCCGAAGGTCTTTTCGAGATGCGCCACCAGCGCCAGCGCGACGTCCTCGCGCCACGGCCGCGCCGCGATTTGAACGCCGAGCGGCAGGCCTTCCGGCGAGGTGCCGACGCGCACGGTGGCGGTCGGCCATCCCGTCAGATTGTACATCTGCGCGTAACCGAACCCCTTGCGGTTTTGCTCGTCGAAACTCGTGCCATGCAACAGCGCCGGAAAAGGCGCGACCGGCGAGAGCACGGCGTCGTGATTTTCCATGAAGCGCAGCATCGAATTGCGAAACAGGTCCCAGCGGACGAACGCCGCCAGCGCGTCGGTGGTGTTGGCCATCGCCGGCGCCACCGAATAGGTCAGCGCCTTCTCGAACAGCGGTGAGATCGGGTCGCTGCCGATGCTCTTGAGAAACGCGCGGGTGCCCGCGCCACCGTCGCCCCGGCTCATGTCGTGATAGACGGTAGCAGCTTTCTCCGCATCGGGCGTGCGCTTCTCCTCCACCTTGACGCCGGCATCCATGAATGCCCTGGCGCAATCGCGCACCGCGGTGGCGATTTCCTTGGTCGGGGTTGCCGCGCCGTCGTCCTCGAAGAAGGCCAGCTTCAATTCACTCAGCGTGACGGCCTTCGGGTCCAACAGCGGCATGCCGACGATCGAATTGTCGCGGAAGTCCGGCCCGGAGATGATCGGCAGCGCCAGCGCCAGATCCGCAACCCGTCGCGCAACCAGGCTGACATGGAATACCGGGGCGCGGGCGCCCATCGGCTGCGGAAATTGTCCGGTGCGCGGCACCCGGCCCGAGGTCGGCTTGATCGCCGCGAGCCCGCAGAAATGCGCGGGGACGCGAATGCTGCCGCCGGCGTCGGTGCCGAGACCGAGCGGCGAGCCGCAGGCCGCAACGATCGCGGCTTCGCCGCCGCTGCTGCCGCCCGGCGTGCGCGCGAGGTCATAGGGATTGTTGGTGCGTCCGTAGACCAGATTGTCGGTTTCGATCGCGCCGGCGAGCTCAGGCACATTGGTCTTGCCGAGAAAGATGGCGCCGGCGGCGCGCAGCCGCGCCACGGCGGTGGCGTCGGCGCTGGGAACGTAATTGGCCCGGCCCTTGGTGCCGCCGGTGCAGATCACGCCTGATGTCTCCAGCGTGTCTTTGATGGTCATGGGCACGCCATGCAGCGGTCCCTTGATTTCGCCGCGCGCGAGCGCGGCGTCGGCCTCGTCGGCTTCCTTGCGTGCCGAGTCTGCCGTCAACTGGACCACGGCATTGAGTTTCGGATTGACCTTGGCGATCTGCTCAAGATGCGCTTCGACGATGGCCTTGGAACTCAGCTTCTTCGATCGGATGGCATCGGCGAGTTCGCCGGCCGACGACGAAATGATTGGATTGTCGGTAATGCCGGCCGCACTGGCCGGCTTGGCGGCAAAGCACTGTCCAGCCGCGGCGGCGGCGCCGACCAGCGCCATCGTGCCCAAAAAATCGCGTCGTGCTATTTTGTCACTCATCAAAAATCCAATCTCGGGGTTGCCCGGCACAGGCGGGTGATTTCACGCGCAAAGCGCATGCAAGGAGTGCGCCACGATTTATAGCAAGCCAACGCAGTGAGCTCAGTCACCGCGGGACATGATCGCTGAAAAATGCAAGCAATGCGGTAGCGATCAGGAGGATTGCAATCGTTGCGATCAGCAGCACGATCCGCCGCAAGCGCAGCGGGTGGCGGTCGTCGAAGCGGAGCCAGTTGCGGCTGAAGCGTCGCGGGCCGTCGTCGTTGTCCGGACCGCGCGCCGTCACGACGGATCACGACTGATCTTGGCACACATCGACCCATTCGGCGCTGACCAGTTCCGCCATCCGCGCCGGCGCGATCCGCACCGCGCTGTAGATCGAGCCTGCGGCCGGCACCACCTCGTCGAACGCCTTCAGCGATAGGTCGCAATAGATCGGCAGCGGCGTCTTCAGGCCGAACGGACAGACGCCGCCGACTTCATGGCCGGTGACGTCGGTGACTTCGTCGAGACCGAGCATCTTCGGCTTGCCGCCGAGCAGCGCCTTCACCTTCTTGTTGTCCATGCGCGCCGTGCCACTGGCCACGATCAGCACCACGCGCTCGCCGACCCGCAGCGACAGCGTTTTCGCGATCCGTTCCGGCGCGACGCCATAGGCTTCGGCGGCCAGCGCCACCGTCGCCGAACTCAGCGGCAATTCGATCACGGCAATATCGGGAGCGTTGTCGGCAAAGAACGCGCGGACCGACTCGAGACTCATGTGCAGGGCTCAGCTCAGGGATTGGTGGGCGGCGACCAGCGCCGGCAATTCGGAGAGCGCGCGAATGCGATAATCGGGCGCGAGGTCGAGTTCGTCCATCTGCATCCGGATCGCCTTGAACAGGGTGAGCGGCGGGAGGAGGTCGGTCTTGGCGAATGCCAGCGCCATCGCTTCCGGCGTCACCCGTTCGATCCAGGCGACGTTGAGTCCGAACGCTTTGGCGCCGCAGACATCCCAGGGATTCGACGACACGAACAGCACGTCCGCCGGTGACACGCCAAGCCTGGATTCGATTAGGGCGTAGGCGTCCGGGCTGGGCTTGAAGGTTTTCGTCGAGTCGACGCTGATGGTGGCATCGAGCACTCGATCGAGCCCGCTGTTGCGCACCAGCGCGTTGAGCATGTCGGTGCTGCCGTTGGACAGGATGGCGAGCTTCCGGCCGCGCATCGCAGTCAGCGCCGCGGCCGCATCGGGATAGAGATCGAGGTGGAGGTATTTTTCCATGATGCGCTCGAAGGCGCCGTCGTCGGGTTTAAGCGCGAGTATCCGCAGTGTGTAGGCAAGCGACTCCCGCGTGACGACGGAGAAATCCTCGTAGCGTCGCATCAGCGAGCGCAGCCAGGTGTATTCCAGCTGCTTGATCCGCCAAATCTGCGTGACGATCTCGCCATAACCGGGAAACGCCTGTTCGGTGACGGCGGCCACCGACTGGATGTCATACAGCGTGCCATAGGCATCGAACACAACGGCTTTGATGGTCACCAGGCTGCTCTTCCGGTTGGTTGGCGTCAGATACCCAATAGCTTCCGCGCGTTGGCTTTTAACACCTTAGGCCTGATCTCGTCACGGATGTCGAGCTTGGCGAAGTCGGCGAGCCAGCGGTCGGGCGTAATCACCGGCCAGTCCGACCCGAACAGCATCTTGTCCTGCAGGATCGAGTTGATGTAGCGCACCAGAATCGGCGGGAAATATTTCGGCGACCAGCCGGAGAGGTCGATGTAGACGTTCGGCTTGTGGGTTGCGACCGACAGCGCCTCTTCCTGCCAGGGAAACGACGGGTGCGCGAGGATGATCTTCAGGTCGGGAAAATCCGCCGCCACGTCGTCCATGTACATCGGGTTGGAATATTTCAGCCGCATCCCCATGCCGCCCGGCATGCCGGAGCCGACGCCGGTCTGGCCGGTGTGGAACAGCGCGATCGCGCCGCCGTCGTTGATGGCTTCATACAGCGGATAGGCCATGCGGTCGTTGGGATAGAAGCCCTGCATGGTCGGATGGAATTTGAAGCCTTTGACGCCGAATTCCTCGATCAGCCGGCGCGCCTCGCGGACGCCGAGCTTGCCTTTGTGGGGATCGATGCTGACAAAGGGGATCAGCACGTCGGAATTCTGCGCAGCGACTTCCAGCATCTCGTCGTTGTTGTAGCGGCGGAAACCCGTCTCGCGCTCGGCATCGACCGGAAAGATCACCGCGGCGATCTTCTTGGCGCGGTAGTAGGCCGCGGTTTCCGGAACGGTCGGCGGATGCTTGTTCGGCGACTTGAAATACTCGGCCATCTGCGCCTGGAAGTCGTCGTAGCCGTCGTCGCCATGCATGCCGCAGGGCTCTTCCGCATGGGTGTGGATGTCGATCGCGACGAAATCGTCCGGGTTGAGCACTTTCAGTTTCGGCATCTGATTTCCCAGCGGCTGGCTTTGACGTCCGGCAAATTGATTATACCAGATAACGAACTTGGCAAGCAGCCGCGCCGGCGGTGGCGATCACGATTGGATACGACTTCGCGGTCCCGCGGCGCGATCGCCCGGGTTTTGAAAGCCGTTCGGCGACCCTCGAGAGAGGGCGCAGCGCGGCCCTCAAGAGAGGGCGCGGGCGATCCCAAGAGGGACGCAGGGAATGCCGGGTGCCCGTTGCACCCGCGGCCCGTGTGCGAAAGGTAGTAAGCACACGGTAGTCACCACAGGTACGCCGGAAGCGACCCGGCATTCCCTGCGCGATGGTTTTAACGGCTTATGCCGCGCTCTCCTAGGTGACGAATTCGTCTTGCCACCATCATCGGCGGATTAAAGGTTTTGTCGAACCCGGTTGGGCCGCAATTCCTCCGCCGACTTGGCACCAGCAACGGGTGCCAGGACCACACGGTTTTGCCGTACGCGAGCCGCCTCCACCAATCCACAGCCGGCCATGTGCTGCCGACTGCATTTCAGCAAAGGCGTTGAAGCGCCGTTCGTCCACGCGCCGGTTGATCGCTCACAGGCCTTCGCTCAATCGAACGCCTGCCCTGCAATCCCCGCGCGCGACGACGCTGCCGCGTCCACCGCATCCCATCCCAACGTCCGTGACGATCGCGATACGCCCCTCTCGCGGGACGGGATGACGGAGTTGTAGATGTGATTTGGGGCGATCGAAAACCGGAATGTTTTTCAGAGGCGGCTGGACAGCCCAAATCAGACTGAATCCGTTCGATAAAATCGCGCGGCCGCGCACGCGGCTAGCGAACGACAGTCTGAGCCGTATGGATGTTGAGAAAGACCGGAAGCGGGGGTCGCAAGGTCAAAGTGACGCGCGATTGATCCCAAGCGGACAAATGCGCCGGATCGATCCGGAGCGCTAGAGGCGTTTATTCAAAGGACAGACAGGAAGTCCAGCAATGCTTTGCGGTCATCGCGCGTCAACTGGCGGAATGTGCGCGCCGCAGCCGCGCCCTCGCCATCGTGCGCTAGAATCGCTTCGGCGGGCGTTGCTGCCCTGCCATCGTGAAGAAATCGGGTGCGCAAGCGAAGACCCCACAGCGGCGTTGTTCGCCATTCCGCGCCTGTGGCGTTGCCCTGAATGATGCCGTCATTGAGAGAAGCGCCCATGTCGTGCAATAGCAAATCCGAATAGAGCGCGGCATCGCCACGCTTGGATGATAGCGTGGGGGTATGGCACGACGCACAACCCGCGGACGAAAACAACTGCTGGCCCAGCTGGTAGGATTTCGCATCCTTTAGCATGGAGGGCTCGGGAAGTGGCGCGGGCAAAGCAGCGAGATAGGCGGTCACGGCGCGAATGATTGATCCGTTATCGTCAAGTCCTGGATTGATCAGGCCGCAGCCATGATCGGCCGAAATTGCAATGTCTTGTGGGGCCAGAGGACTCGTTATTCCGATTTCGTTGCGAAATGCATCCGCGACAAATTGCTCAAGATTGGCGACATCGCCCTTCCAGCCAAACCGCCCGACGCTTTCCCGGCCTCGACTGTCCTTGACGATGTTCGGCCGCCCCTTCATGCCAGTTTGCCGAGCGGCGGTGGCAAGAATCACCTCGTCGGCAATTTCTTCGATGAGTCCAAGTCCGTAAAGCGGCGAGGCATTTCGAAGCGAAATCAGGTTGGCGGTGGGTGGCGGCCCGTGTGTCAATCGGCAAGGAAAGCCAAGTTCGGCAATCGATTTGTCGCGGGCAACCGGAACACCGTCCTTGAGCCTGAACTCAGATGATCCTTGGCCGATGTTTCCGATGCGAGACACTAGGGCGAGGCCATTCAGTCCCATACCTCCGGATGTCGGACTGTGATGGCATGCGAGGCACGATCGTGCATTGTAGAGCGGACCTAGTCCGTCTGTGGGTCCAAACTCCTTGTGGAATAGGGTCGAGCCATGGTTCGCCAACTCGACGTTATCCGCACCGCCATCATTTGACGCAAGTCTAATGGGTTCGGCGATGCTTGCACGACCCGATCCGAAAGCGGGCACTTCAAGCAAGACGCCCGGTTCATTCGGATACAGCGGAATTGCGCCACTGACGGTCACCCAAATGCGCTGCGCGTCAGGCGATACAGCTATGCCGTTGAGCCGCCCCGGGCCGATCTCGTCGCCTGTCTCCAGCGCGATCCTTCTCGTGGCGACGACCGTGCCGTCCTGGCGCATGCGAACGATAGTGCCATTGCCACGATTGAGCACGTACATGTCCGAATTGCCGGCGAGCGTTGTGTTGCTGGCAAAGCCGGGATTGGCGATTTCAGGAACGACAGGCGCAAGATCGACCGGGACGTTCAACTCAGGCGGTGTGAATGTTCGGTTATCCCGTACCCGGAAGATTTTTTCATCGCTCGTGAGCGTCAGTGCAACGATCGCGTTGCGCTGCGGGTCGGTGATATACAAAATGCGCTCGGGCACCCAGTTGAAGATCATGCCGGCCCGAGTTTGCATCGTCATGGCGGCGGTTGCGGGCGGCGGGACTGCGATCGGCATGATGGTTGCCGGCGGGGCCAAGCCGTCGAGCGCGAATTCCGTGTGGGCCTGCGCGAGCGAGCCGTCTGCGGTCAGGACGGCGAATACTGCGCGTTTGCTGCCGTCAGGCGACATCCCGAGCAGCGCGCTGGCGACGCCGCCGGAGTTCAGGGCGCCTGGCGCAATCTGCGGCGAGCGATTGGTGATGTTGCCCGCAAATATTCCGCCGAGAAGCTTGCTTGGCGCATTATTTAGGGGTTCACCGGTCGGATCGACAATCGATTCCGTCCCGATTTGCTGCGCCCCATAGGGCGTGTTGGAAAACCATAGTCGACCGAAGCCATTATTGATCGAGATGCCGATCGGGTTGCTGACCGATGGATACGCTGCGCTCGTTGCGCCGGGCGTATGGATGCCGTTCAGGAATTCGGGACTTTGCGCGGTAAAGAGTTGAACTCGCCCCTCCAGTACGTGAGTTTGTTTGCCGCTGGTTGCGAACTGCTTCGGGATAACCAGGGTCGGGCCGTCCGGGTCCAGTGACAGCACGGCGCCTTCTGCCGCATCAAGTTGAGCGAGCGGCGCACCGAAATTGGAATGGCTTGTGACCAGAATGCGCCTCGGATCCAGAATCCGACCCGGTTGAGTGGAAGCCGCAAAATCTGGTTTGTCATGAATCGGTCCGCCCTTATGAAACGTTCCAACGGGCGCGACGGCGCTCGCGCCGGGTATTCCGACGGCGAGTACCCGAGCAGTAAGTTTACCGGCGGGTTGATCCTGGGCTTGCGCAACGGAGATCGACAACGCCGGCAAGAAAAGACAAAACAGTCCGAGCAAAAGGCGAAACATTTGCGTTCTCCTAGCCGGTTTCGATGCCTATTTCCTCAACTTGAGATATCGGGGGCGCGCCGTGTCGAACCTTCTACTTTTGAGTGCAATGATGGGTCGCCGCTATTTGATTTAGGTTCAAAGATTTTGGCGCAGGGCACAATGATTGAGATGTCATAATTTGATTGTCATGATTTGCATGACCGGCTTTGGCACTTTTGGACATGCCGATGGAATGCGGGAATGTCTGTTCATCGAGGCAGGGCGGCGCGCGGCCAAATCGACGCTAGTGACCCAAAGCCGTCATGACGAAGCCGTGGCTAACGGACATAACCTGGCTGACGAAGTCCGCTCGTGGGGGATACTGTTGCAAAAGTCTTTTTGCGGCATGGGTCTCAAATTCACCGAACCGTAGGCGCGACGATCGAATAATTATGTGAGGGACTACGCCGCCGTGCGCCACTCACAGGCGATTTCGGTAACGGGTTTGAGGCTGCATTGATCGGGGATTGTCGCTCCTTTTGTCCTTTCGCGGAAAATTAGTCGCCCGGCATTTTCGGAGTTTTGCGACATTATCGAACGCAAAGCGGACACGCGGCCTCGACTCCGGCATTGGCGCCTTGTGACCCTGGCGGTGTGAAAACGCGAACGCTCGAATCGTGGCGAGAATCTTCAGTTCACTCTTTAAGTTGAATGCGCTTGCGAGTTTGAGCACTAAGTCAGTCCTGAAACGAATAACTTCTTCTATCACCATCAAGCGTCTTTGCGTTTTTACATAGCCAAGACCCAAGGTAGACCTTGCGCCTCACATTGGGCGCGTTGCGCGCTAGTACGTTCGATTGAGCGCGATCGCCTCACGACACCTAAGGTCCACCCGCCTAGATTCCGCTCTCGGTAGTCACGCATTGCGGAGAATCACAGAGAGCCAACAGTTCCTCGCATCAGGTCGGTATGGCGCGCCGGACGACATCGCCCGGCCGGCGCGTCGCAGCGCTCTTCAGCCTCTACGCTTTACAGCTTTTATCTCGCCCAAAAGGAGATCGTTATGTCGACGGTCAGAGGACACGATCATATGAAGATTCTCGTCGTTTCGACCCCCATGACCGGCCATCTCAATCCGCTGCTTGCGATCGGCCACATCTTGATCGCGGAGGGCCACGAACTTGCCTTTTTGACCGGGAGCCCCCTGCGTAGCCGTGTCCAGCGGTTCAAAGCAAAATTCTATCCGCTCCCCAAAGAGGCGGATATTAATGCGAACGATATCGTCATGTCCGACGAAGTAAAGGCAGCGCCACTCGGGCCACAATGGCGGCGCCTAGTAATCGAACGCCTCTTCGTCGATACCATTCCCGGTCAGTACAGCGGCATGCACAAGGTCCTGCGGGAATTCCCCGCCGACGTCATCATCGGCGACGACATGTTTTTTGGCGTCCTGCCGATGCTGCTCGGACCGCGCTCGAAACGCCCGCCCATCGTTCTTTGCGGCACATCCATCTTGCACTGGCAACGCAACGACAGAGCGCCAGTTTTTGCGGGTTTGCCGCCCGCAGCCACCCGAGCGCAACTCGACGAATATGCCGCCTTCGCGCGAGAACAGGACAAGATCGTCGACGGGCCTCTCGGCCTTTGCGTCAATCGGTACCTGAGGGAGTTGGGCGTTGGACCGGTGACCAAGCCTCTCTTTGAATCCGTCGTAGAGCTTGCAGATGCCTATATGCAGCTGACGGTGCCGCGTTTTGAGTTTCCACGCGATATTCCTTCCTCGGTGACTTTTGTTGGCACCCCTCCGATTATACCCAACCAGGTCCCGCTGCCGTCGTGGGCGCACGAACTGGACGGCTCGCGCAAGGTCGTGCTGGTGACGCAGGGTACGTTGGCAAACCACGATTTCGACCTTTTGATCGCGCCGGCGCTCGCGGGTCTCGCGAACGAACCTGACTTGCTTGTGGTCGCCACAGCGGGCGGTCGCGCGGTCGGCGACATTCCTGGCCCAATTCCCGGCAATGCGCGTCTCGCCAGCTATCTGCCGTTCGAGTGGCTTCTGCCTAAGGTCGACGTGCTCGTCACGAACGGTGGATATGGGAGTGTCAACCAGGCGATGAGCTTTGGAATTCCGCTTGTGGCCGCAGGGTTGACGGAAGACAAGGCGGACGTGAACGCGCGTGTGGCATGGTCCGGGGTCGGAATCAACCTTGCGACCAACAATCCGACACCGCAAGCGTTGCGCGAGGCCGTGCGGACCGTGCTCGACAAACCGGACTATCGTTCGGGCGCCTCGGCTATGGCCGACGAGTTCAAGAGCATCGACACTCGCTCCGAAATCCTGCGGATCATCAACCAAGTCTCACAACGGTCGAATGAGATTAGCGACCGGGGCGGCACCACAGTCGCCAAGCAAGGTCGACGTGTCGCCCCCAATTGATGATTTGCTTCCACAACCAGGGAAGGATGGGAACGCTGATCCTTCCGTCCTTCGTCTGCGAGGCCGTTCTCCGCGGACACACGCCGCATCCGACGATGTGCGAAACCAGAAACGTATCGGATATTCCACCGATGCGAATTCAACCTGCATCGTTTGCCTTCACGCTGCTGTTCCGAGATCGTGTCAATCCCGCCGCGCGGCGCACCGGGCGTTGCGCGCTAGTACGTTCGATTGAGCGCGATCGCCCCGCGACTCCTGAGGTCCAGCCGCCTAGAGTCCGATCTTGATAGTCACGCGTTGACGAGAATTCGGAGAGAACGATGATTACAGAAGTTGAGAATACAATGACGCTAACGGGAAACCGGGCTCTTGTGACCGAGCAGGCAACGCAAAACGAGTCCGATCCTGCCTTGGGAGTTAGGCGGCCTGAAATGACTGTTCCGCTTCATTGTTTGCCAGTGACAGATGCCACAGTTCTTGAGTTGTACGAATATGTTTTCGCGCCTTGGGCGAAAATGCTCGGCCTTCGTGAGTTCAAGGTCTGCCCGGGCATCGTGTCCGCGCTGTTTCCGCAAAATGATGCGCTCAAATTTTCAAGCGGTGCGGTATGTGGCCAGGCAATTATGGCAGCCATCGACTCGGTTGCATCACTGTCGGTGGGCACGACGGGGCGCATCACTAAAGGCACCGTGTATCAGCACACTCACTTCCTGCGTCCTGCGGTCAACGATGACTATCATGTAAGAGCAGAAGTATTGCGCTTTGGCAAAGCGTCGGCCTTCACGGAAACCCGCGTTTCGTTTGCATCTACGGGAAAGTTGGTTGCACACGCCAGCTTGGAATTCGCCTTCTGACTCGCGTCCAAGGCTTCATCACCGCAAGCCGCCGCTCCCGACGTCTGCTCAAGCTCGCTCTCGGACATCCCGGTCGCGGTACCCGCCAGTTCCTGACCAGCCATACCGGCTGATCATCTCGCATTGACCCGCAACCCTCATCACCGGAGGCAAACCATGACCAGGACTATCCTCATCACCGGCACATCGAGCGGCTTCGGCCGCGAAACCGCGGAAAGGCTGGCGCGCGACGGCTATCGGGTGTTCGCCGCGATGCGCGACATCGCCGGCCGCAATCGCAGCCACGCCGACGCGCTGCGAAGCCAGAACATAGGCGTCGTGGAACTCGACGTTACCGATGACGGCTCGGTCGATCGCGCCATTGCTTCTATCCTCGCCGAGGCCGGCAAGATCAACGTGCTGGTCAACAACGCCGGCATTGCGTCGGTCGGCGTGACCGAAGCCTTCACGGCCGATCAGGCGAAGACGATCTTCGACACCAACGTCATCGGGTTCCTCCGCGTTACGCGGGCAGTGCTGCCTTCGATGCGTCGGGAGCGCGAAGGCCTCATTATCAACATGGGCTCGGTCCTCGGCCGGGTGACGTTCCCCTTCGTCGGCATCTATGGCGCGAGCAAGATGGCGATCGAAGCTTTGACCGACAGCATTCGGCTGGAGGTCTCCCAACTCGGCGTAGACGTGGTGGAAGTTCAGCCTGGCGCTTACCCGACAAGCCTGTACTCGAGCATCCAGAGGCCTGCCGACGACGACATCACGAAGTCCTACGGCGAACTCGGCCAGATTCCCGATGCCATTCACAAGACCTTCACGTCAATGTTGCGGGATAAGGACGCTCCGAAGCTTCAGGACGTTGCCGAGGCCGTCGCCAAGCTCGTCGGTCAGGCGAAAGGCAGTCGCGCCGCTCGGACGGTGGTGGGCACGTCGTTCGGTGCTGACAAGATCAATGCCGACGTCGCGCCCGTCCAGAAGGCCGTCGTCGGCGGTCTGGGTCTCGGGCATCTCGAAGAACTCGCGTGATGGAGCGTTCTGGGTCGGCGCCTGCCGTCGATCCGTCCCCACGCGGCAGCACGCTGGCGGGCCATCGCGCAGGCGCTCCTCACACCGCGTCAGAACAACTCCACCGGCGACGTGAAAACATATCCGACACCGTGTTTAGTTTGGATCATGAGGGGATGGTTCCAATCGACCTCCAACTTGCGTCTTAAACGTAAGATTTGATTGTCGACGGTTCTGTCATGGATATCTTCCCGCATCCGCGTCAGTTGCATCAATTGCTCTCGGGAGAGTACGCGCTGCGGCGCCCCGAGAAATGCTAGCAGCAAGGCATATTCCGCCCTTGTGAGCGGCACCCTTGCTCCATCCGGGTTGAACAAACGTCGGCTGCTGCTGCGCTCTAGCGTCCACCCGCCAAATCTATAGCCATTCTTCTCCTCGGGACCGCATGAGATCATCTCGGAAGATTGCTCTATCTGCCGCCGTCCCTGCCGCCGTAACACAGCACGAACTCGAGCAAGCAATTCTCGAAGACCAAATGGCTTTCCTACGTAGTCGTCCGCACCAAGCTCAAGACCAATGGCGCGATCAATCTCATCGAGGTGATAGCCAGTAATAATAATAATGGGAACATCCGACCGCGATCGAAGAGATCGTAGTACATCCAGCCCATTCTCTTCGCCCAGTTTCAGGTCAAGGATTATCAAACTCGGGTTGTTAGTAGCAATCTGCTGCCCCAATTCAGTCCGATTGGATGCCAAGAACGTCGGCAGATTGTGGTTCGCAAAATAGGCACTGACCGTCTGTTTTAACCCTGGATCATCATCGACGATGACAATATTTTCCGAGCCGATATTCTCATCGTTCATTTGCTGTCGTGATCTCGAATGAAGGCGCTTACGGTGACCGTGAGGCTGTGGCGCTCGCCACGTTGACATGCTCAGCCGCCGTTGCAGCGTGCCGCATTAATCCGCGTCCTGTGGAGTTCCGTAACGCGTACTTTCGACTGGACGCCGTTGATTGTGCCCCGAGACCACGATCGAGACGCGTACCTTGTCGAGGACGATCTCAATCATTGGCGGCTTCGCGTGGAACCTCGCCGATCGCAGCGGACGGCGTCCTGAGCCTAACTCCCTGCGCCACTAAGCCGGTCCATGCTGTCGAGAGCGTTTCCGCGAGCGCGGACGCGGAAACGCCGCCGTCGACCGTGACCACCGAGCCGCTAACGCGCCGGGATCACGCAGCCGCGGGCTATGCTTTCAGGAAGGTCCTGACGTGGCTGACGAACGTCTCGTGGTGCTGAAACAGGGCGCCGTGCCCTGAATCGGGATAAAGGACCAATTGAGCGTTGCTGAGTTCCTTGAACATTGCGTAGGCGTTGCTCGCGGGCAGCATGGTGTCGTGGCTACCGCTGACGACAAGAGTGGGCTGGCGGATGGCGCGCAGAATGGCGTGTTCGGGATCAGGTGTGGCGCACCAGGTGATCAGCGCCTTAGCCTGCGGATCGGTCACGGCGCTGCCGTTATCGGTGTCCCGATCGTCCTTACGTACCTTCGTCCGCTTCAGGAACGCCAGGCCAGACGACCGGCTTGCGGACAACTCGGTGAAGAACAGCGGCAGGCGGGCGTCCGGCGCATCGGATTGGGAAAACGCCTCGCGCAGAACCGCTAACAGGTGTTCCTCTCCACCTCTCGGCGCGGTGCCGACGAGGATGAGCTTGCGGATCAGCTGTCCGTGCTCGGCGGCGATCTGCTGAGCGACGCAGCCGCCGAGGGAAAAGCCCAGCAGGTCGACTTCAGAAAGGCCAAGCAGGTTGATGAAGGCGACCGCGTCTCGCGCCATCGCTGCGATATTGTCGGGCGTTTGACCGGTCGAGCGGCCGACCCCGGCGTTGTCGAATGCGATTACAGGGCGATTGGCGGCGAGGGCGTTGACGACGGCGGGATCCCACGCATCGATGTTGCCCGAGAAATGTTGCAGGAGAACCAGCGGCGTTCCGGTCGATGGGCCGAGGCGGCGATAGGCGAAGCGGATTCCCAGGCCTTCGATGTAATGGGTGGGTGCCGTCTCAAGTGTAGCGCCGTCTTGTGCGATGTTGAGTTGAGTCATGTCATCCTTCGAATGCTTGGTATGTAATACCGAGTTGGGAGGACCGGTGTGGCGCAGCGACCGAGACCTTACTCAAGGATGCCGATGCCACTTCCGCAGTCACTTCCGCAGTCTTGGCGGTTTGCACCATTCGCGGTCCGGTGCGCTCTATATTCCTTTGGGCAGGCGTGGCCGCTCCCGGCACGAAAGTGCCGGGAGCAGTCTTGTCACTTCACGAGCGAGGCCTTTTCAATCACCGCGGCGACTTCCTTCGCATGAACGACGAGCGAAGCATGGCTGCCGGCGACTTCCGTTATCTGCGCCTTCATATTGGTGGCAAAAAATTTCTGAGCCTCGGGTGCGATCACCTTATCCTTGGTGCTGATCACGTAGAACGTCGGCTTGTCGTGCCAAGCGGCGGTATCCACCGGTGCCTCGAACGCCGTGTGATTCAACGGAAGCTGATGGTTTGCCAGGGATTCGGCGATATGCGGGGGAAGATCAGCCGCGACGGCCGAAGGAAACACCTTGGGATCGATGTAGAGGTTGCCTTTGTCGTCAGGATGAACCGCCGCGGCACCTTCGGTTACCGGGCCGCTCTTGGAGAGTGTTGCCATAGATTGTCCCACGTCAGGCGCTAAAGCGGAGACGTAAACTAACGCCGAGACCTTAGGATCGTTACCGGCTTGGGTGATGACCACGCCACCCCAGGAATGGCCGACGAGAACGGTCTTGCCATTCTGCTTCGCCAGCGCCTGTTTGGTGGCATCGACGTCAGCAGCAAGGGAGGTAAGCGGATTTTCGACGAGCGTGACGTTGTAGCCCTTCTTCGTGAGGATATCAGCAACGGGCTGCCAACTGGTCTGGTCCACGAAAGCGCCGTGCACAAGTACGATGTTGCGAGCCGCCCCGTCGGGCAGGTGAGCCGATTGGGCGGAGGCGGCAGCTGCGGTTCCAGCCAAAAGCATGGTGGCAACTGAGAGTAGAATATTTCGCATTGAGTGTTCCTGTCGCAATCGGGTCCGGGGAATGGATAGGCGTTTCCCTAAGCTCGCGGTTCTTGTGCTGCTGTTGGCCAAATTATTCGCCCAGCGCGTCCGACCGACGCGACATGACCTAGTATGTGGATTTCCCAGACGGTAGGGCGCAACCGTCCAAGTATTGTGTCGGACCGTCCACCGGAATTGTGTCGGACCGTCCACCGGACTAACATCGGGTGCATGGATCTCCTTGCCCAAATGCTTGATCGTGTCCGTCTTGGTGGGACCCTGCTGTTCCACTTCGAGCTGGGTCATCCCTGGAATCTGGCATTGCCGGCACGCCCCTACGCCCTGTTCCATTATCTCAGTCGTGGCTCTGCTACCCTCGCACTCGAACAGGGAAGCGAACTCCCCATGACCGAGGGCGACCTGGTCGTCGTCACACGCGGCGAGCCGCATGTGCTTTATTCTGATCGTCAGACGACACCGGTCCCGGTTCACGAGGTCGATCGACCATCCCCACGTCTTGGAGTCGTTCGTCACGGAGGGAGTACGCCGCCGCTCTCAACCATGATTTGTGGCAATTTCACCGTGTCGCGGCCCGTGTTCGGCAGCGTGCTGGAATTACTTCCGCCCGTGCTTCACCTAAAGCCGGCGGCGGACGGTGATTGGCTCGAAGCGATTTTGCGGCGCATGGTGAGCGAGTCGGCGATCGAGCGCCCCGGCCAAGACGTCGCGCTCTCACGACTGACGGAAGTGCTTTTTGTCGAGGTGCTCCGAAGCTGGATCAACTCTCTCGGTCCAGGACAAGGCGGATGGCTCGGCGCGATACCGGACCCGCATATCGGACCGGCGCTTCACTTGATCCACGAACAACCGGATCGTCCCTGGACCCTTCGCAACCTCGGGGAGCGTGTCGGTCTCGGTCGCTCGGCGTTTTCGGCTCGCTTCACTAAGCTCGTCGGCCAGCCCATGCAGCGTTACCTGATCGCACGCCGGATGATGGAGGCTGCGTTTCTGCTCGAAACAACCGACGAGGGGATCGCACGGATTGCGCGCCGGGTCGGCTATGAGACCGCGACAGCGTTTTCGAAGCTGTTCCATCGACATCACGGCCTATCGCCAGGCCGTTACCGGGCAGTTCGACGCTCTGGCGGGGAAGCTAAGGAGGGAGCTATCGCCCATAGTTGGTGACGGCGGGAATCGGAAAGGCGGCATATCGTGGGGGTGCTTGACGCCTCCACTTCTCCACCGAAGGAGCGATATGCCGTGTCTAAAGATAACATCATCAAGCTGATTCAGCCAGGAAACGTCGACGACCAACTCACCGAAATCTTGCGTAATGGGGCACGGGCGCTGTTGGCCCAGGCGGTCGAGGCCGAGGTCGCGGACTTTCTCGACAAGCATGCCGATTTGAAGACCGGGGACGGCCACCAGCGCGTCGTCCGCCACGGTCACTTGCCGGAGCGCGAGGTGATGACCGGTATCGGTCCGGTCGCCGTCCGCCAGCCGCGTGTGCGCGATCGCGAGGCCACCGCCACCGATCCCGGCCGCATCCGGTTCTCGCCGTCGATCCTGCCACCCTACATGCGCCGGTCGAAGTCGATCGAGACGTTGCTGCCGATCCTTTACCTGAAGGGTGTCTCGACTGGCGACTTCTCTGAGGCGCTGGCGGCGCTGCTCGGCAAGGATGCTGCCGGGTTGTCAGCATCCGCCATCGGCCGCCTGAAGGACGGCTGGTTCGACGAGCACGCCGCCTGGCAGAAGCGCGATCTATCGGCGAAGCGCTACGTCTACATCTGGGCTGACGGCATCCATCTCGAAGCACGCCTCGAAGACGAAAAGCAGTGCATCCTCGTGCTGATCGGCGCGACGCCGGAAGGCCGCAAGGAACTGGTCGGCTTCACTGATGGCGCCCGCGAGAGCGCGCACGACTGGCGTGATCTGCTGCTCGATCTGAAGCGGCGCGGGCTCGACGTGCCCCCGCGGCTCGTCATCGCCGATGGCGCACTCGGGTTCTGGAAGGCGGCCGGTGAGGTCTGGCCGAAAACGCGCGAGCAGCGCTGCTGGGTGCACAAGACCGCGAACGTGCTCGCCAAGTTGCCGAAGAGCCAGCAGCCGAAAGCCAAACGCGCGTTGCAGGAGATATGGATGGCCGAAACGAAGGTCGCCGCCGAATTAGCGTTCGACGCCTTCATCGAGAGCTACGCGCTGAAATACGAGAAGGCGGCCGACTGCCTGGGCAACGATCGAGACACGCTGCTCGCTTTCTACGACTTCCCGGCCGAGCACTGGAAACATCTACGAACGACCAACCCCATCGAAAGCACCTTCGCCACCGTGCGCCACCGCACCATCCGATCCAAGGGCTGCCTGTCGAACGGGACCGCGCTCGCGATGGTCTTCAAACTGGTCGAGGGCGCACAGAAAAGCTGGCGCCGTCTCGACGGTCACAACCAGTTGCCAAAACTCGTTCTCGGTGTGACATTCAACGACGGGATCGAGGTCATCGCCAAGCCGACCGACCGTCAGTCCACAACCGCCGCCGCCTGACCGGCCCGGACGTCACCAAGATTTGGCGATAGCTCGTCGCGGCCGGGTTTCCCCTGCAGGGAGGTCTATGATGGGAGCCGTTGGGGTCCCTAGCGGTGGCGCTCGATGTCAGCCTATGGGCATTTCGATCACGTGATGAAACTTGCTTTTGATCTCGGCTTGTTGGACGAAACGTGTCATCGAACAAGCTGAAGAAGCGGCAGGGTGGCGCGATGCGACAGCGCGCCCGCCTTAAGGGAGAGAAGCGATGGACCTGAAGGGCGTGGTTGCACTAGTGACGGGCGGCAATGGCGGGCTGGGGCAGCGCATCTGCCACGCGCTCGCGCAGGAGGGCGCACATGTCGCTGTCATGTACGCTCGCAGCCGCGACCAAGCGGAAAGCGTCGCTAGCGAACTGACGTCGCGTTATCAAATCAAAGCTCAAGCTTTCGCCTGTGACATAACGGACGGCGCGGCTGTGGATCGGCTGGTCGGCGAGGTAACCCAGGCCTTCGGCCGCCTTGATGTTCTGGTCAACGACGCCGCTTACAACGTCGCGATCCCCTTCGGCGATCTCGACAATCTGACGCTGGAGGTGTGGGACAGGATCATGGCCATCAATCTGACAGGGCCGATGCGCCTGACCAAGGCGGTAGCCCCTATCATGAAGGCCCAGGGCCGAGGCCGCATCATCAACATTGCTTCGGTAGCAGGGCTCAGCCCAACCGGCTCTTCTATCGCCTATGCCGTGGCGAAGGCGGGGCTCATTCATCTGACGCGTTGCATGGCAGTGGCGCTAGCGCCCGAGACACTCGTCAACTGCGTGGCACCGGGTCTGCTGGACGGCACGCGCGCGACAGCCAATCTCCGGTCCGAGCAGATCGAGCGCTCCGCATCGAGCTCGCTCCTGAAGAAGCCTGCTGACAAGGACGACTGCGCCGACATGGTGGTCGCCATGTGCCGCACCGAGACCATGACCGGCCAGACCGTCGTCATCGACTCTGGACGCATCTTTCATTGAAACAGCGGGCTCAATCAGACAGCTTCGAACGGTTCTTTATCATGGAGTCGGGCGGAATCCCGCAAATGCGTTAGATCGGCCGGGAGGTTGCGCATCGAACACATAGAGGCGATCGCACACCTCTACCTTAGGTTCGAGATATGTCGTCTCGAAGTGACCGTTGCCGGTCTTGAGCATTTTCCAGAAAGCCAAGTTCGGACCATTTCGATGCCGCGCCGGATTCGCCGGCGTCAATGCACCTCTAACGTGAAGCCTTTCTGGATAGCCTGTAGTCGGTGGCTTTGGTAAGGCAAACTCACAGCAATCATAGATTGTAAGCCTGCCCCCGGATGAGGCCACATATGCGTTCAGCCCGCCTCCGAGTCGCCCGAATTCAGTCTTCAAGATAAGCTCTTAGTGCTCCTGCGGTTGCGAGGATGGGCTCTCGTCTCCCACTCAGAACGTTGAGACCGAGAATGCTCAGGACGATGTGGTTCGCCCTTTCCTGCCTCGCTGCCCTGGGCGCGATGATTGCGATCAAGGTCGCGATGCCGGCGCCCCAGGCCGTTGCGGACACGCATGATCCAAACGCGAGAGGGGTCACATTCGAGCTGAATACAGCGGCGAAATCAGACAGGTTGCCGCTCATCGACATCGGTAAGCCGGCGGACGCCGATCCCGTTGCGCCGGTTGCTCCGACAATGTCTGCGGAGGCGCCGTCGAGCAGTCTCGATACAACACCCAGCACAATCGACGCGCCAGCTCGCAAGACAATCGACACAACACCCAAAAAGATTGCGCACCGTCGCTGGCAAGATGCCAACGCCAAGCTGATTGCTGAGTCACCGCCTCGCCGGCATACGAAAGCCAGACCAGAGAAGACAAACGCGGACAACAATCACGGAAAAAGAACGAGCAACGTGTTCCGATGTCGGCAGGACGCCTTCGGCAGTATGTTAAGGTCATTGGACCTGTCGCCACGCTGCCGTTCGTAGGCCCCTATGATTAGCTGCTCCATCTGCGTTAGTCTGTAAGCGACAGGCTTACGTCGTGAAGAAGATCGACATCGCGCCAATCGAGGCGGCACGAAGGCGCTGAGCCAGTTTCTATCGGAGCAACGTTTGGGCGCGCACTACAGAAAGCCGATCGGCCGCGGGCCATTGGACGCCCGCGGCCGATCGCCAAGCTCAGCGATTGCTTGCTTCCTTGTCGTGATCGCCATGATCTGAATGATGATCGTCGTGAGCTGAATGGTGATCGTCATGATCTGATTTCACGCACGCAAAGCTCGCGGCGCTCGTCGTACTGCCGGTCCCCTTGTATTTCGCAATTTGCGGGAACGGACAAAGCGGTCGCTGGAACGCGATGCCCTGCTTCGGATCGTCATTCACGTATTTGGTGGCGACGATTTTTTCCGGCGCACGGCGGTTTTCGACCCAATGGTCGAGGGCCGTGAGAATATCGTCAGCAGCATCGGAGGGGTTCGGCCCGTTGAGCCCTTGACCGAATGCATTCGCACCGGGTCCGCCACTGCAGTGTGCCATCCCCGGAACCATGAAGAGACGATAGAATTCCCCGATGTCTTCGTGGCCGCCGATTTCTCGCTTAACGTCGTTATAGTAGTTGATGTCGTTCTCAGGTGAGATGGCGGTGTCACCCCAGCCGACATATTGGATCAGCTTGCCGCCATGCGACCGGAAGGGACGCAGATCGGGATCGACGGAATTCAAGATCGCGCCGGTTCGAATGTCGGCCTGGCGAGCGTTTTCGGCGATGCTAAAAGTGTCCAGGGTCCATCCAGAGTTCGGAAACACGATGTACTTGAAATAATTGTCCCCGAACAATCCCTGCGCTGCATTGGCCGGATTGCCGCTATCCGTCAGCCATGCCGGCCAGTTAGCCGGGTTACTCGCTTCGTCGCCCCCCACACGATAGCCCGGGAAGATCCCAGGAGGACCCGAGAAGATCTTCTTGATCGCCTCGATCTTGTCATGCGGCAGCGACAGCTTTTCCGGGTTGAAGTGACAGGCCAGCGGATTGTTCAGGAATTGATCCGAGCTCAGCCCACCGTCGTGTCCGGCGCACTGTGCCAGCATGGCATTGCTGACGACGCTCAAGGTCGGCTTGCGAAAGATCACCGCTGGAAATTGAGGCAAGCGCTTTCTGGTTCCAGACGAACCCGGTGAATAAGTGGGTCCAGTCATTCGCCGGAGATCCGGCCACGATCCCATCGAAGTCCCGCGGGTATCGCTGTGCTTCCATCAAGGCTTCGCGGCCGCCATCCGAACAGCCCATGAAATAGGAGCGGCGAGGGCCACTCGATTCGAACGCCATGAGAATGTCTTTGGCAACGTCGGTGGTCTCTTTGAGCGATCGATATCCGAAATCGACCACCTTCTCAGGATGACCTGCAGCCCAGGACGCGTCGGTGCCACTGGCCTGATGGCCATCGTCGGTCGCCGCTACGGCATACCCTCTGCGAAGCGGATCGGCCAAGCTGCTGTAGGAGATCGACCCACAGAAGCCGCCGCAGCCCACTTGAAGGTACTTCTGGTTCCATCCCGATTCCGGCACCCACACTTCGAAATTGATGTGCGAGTCCTTGGTCGGCGTCGTAAATCCTGCCACCCGGCAGAATTGCGGCAACCCCGTAATTGATTGGGGCGGAACGGTCGGCGTGGCAAACGTTCCAGCCGGAACAGTCTGTGCGGCTGTTATCGTCGTGTTCGGCCGATGAAATTTGCTGGCCAGTTGAGAACACGTTGAAGCGGCGGCTGGGGATGCCGTAAACCCAATCGCCGCAGCCGCAGCGGCGGATTGCAAATAAGTTGAGGCTCGCCGACTGTGTCGTCGTTCGTTAGTCTTCATTGTGCTTTCTCCCTGTCGCCGAAGTTTTGGTACCCCGGTCGTTGCAAATTTTACTCAACTACCGGTTGATTATAAGAAGGAACGACGACCAAGGCGTGACAGTTTAGCGAAGATGCCGATGCGTGTCGGAAGGATCACGCTGTGGGTCTACGTGGTGATGTAGCGGTGTGCGGGCGGCTTGTGATCGGCTCTGCGAGAATGTCCCAATCAGTGCGGAAATGTGCGGCTCGATTGCGCGCTCTAACCAACCAGCCCAGCATCCCGGCTGCCCCCGCAGGCACTGTCGGCGGCAACGCGCTCAGGAGAGAGACCGATCTTCAGTGCGCTCTATCAAAGTGCGCGCTGCACCGACGCAACGCCGGTGCGGGGTCCAGGTAGTGGCACGACACTCTCGTTATCGGCCCCATTGCGGACATGCCGATCGCTCCGACCAACGTCGGACACGACGCAAATCGCAATCGCATATGGAGGGAGGTCTACAACAGCAGCTGTTGAGCCTCTAATGGAGACGACCCAAGGCGCGCCCGATGTCAGCTTATGACCCCGGAGCAGACACCCTCATCGCGAATCGTGTTGCTGCTGAGCGGAGCTCACCTAGTTAAGCTGCGCTAGAAATGTGTTGATCGCGTCAGCACCTTGTTTTGGCTGCTGGCACATCCACCAATGACCCGCCCCTTCCAGAAGTGCGACCTTTGCGCCGGCGTGCTTGGCACAACGGCGCGCGAGCGCCTCGCCGCCACAGTAGGGGTCTTCCGTCGCGATCAGCGCCAGGCCGGGTTTGGCGGCTGCCCGGGACAAGCTGCTACCGAGATCGCGCATCACCGGTTGAGCGGCCGATCTGTACAGCGCCAGGATTGCCTTGCCCATGTCCTCGTTCGCACCAGCAGCCACTTTCTGGGCGATTGCCGAGGTCATGCCCAAGCTCTCGAACTGCTGGGCTCGGGCCTTGGTCGGCATGCCTGCCATCTGCGCAACCACCTGCTCACCGATTTCCGGCGTCTGCCAGGTCCGCGCTAGGTCGTGCCAGACGTAATCCGCGTCGAACGCGCCCAGAATATCGCTCGCCCAAGATCGTATTAGACCCGGACGGTCCATCGCGATGCGCACGACATGTCCTCCGCCCCAGTCATGCCCCACGAGATCGATCGGTTGCGCCAACTTCTTGAGTTCGCCCTCAAGCCAGTCGCGATAAGCATCAATAGAACAATCAAAGCCGGGAGGGATGGCAGACCCAAATCCGGGTGGAGAGAGACGAACGACATGATGGTCGCGCAGATGCGGGACAAGATCGTCCCAGATCGCCTGGGTTTCAGGGTTTCCGTGGACAAGAACGATGGTCATCCGTGCTCCTCCCAAAGAGAACATCCGTCGCGTGCGCTTGGCGTGCCACGCGCGCCATCGCAGCGTGAGGAGGATCCGGTAACAGCGTGATTTCAGCGCGAATAAATCGCGTTACAATCGTAACATTGCGATCCCATCAGCGGCCGCTGGCCCGCTCGCCCGTGCTCCGTGGCGTGGTTCCCGGCCCATGCCGGCCGGATTGACATTCGGCCCCGGGATGGCCTAGAAACCGCGCGTCCCGGGCGGTATGGCGCCAGCGGGACCAGCCCCTCTTTGCCACTTTCGGGTTTCTAATCAGATTCGGCCTCGCACACGGCCTTTCAAAGCATCAGGATTGTCCCATGAAGGTCCGTAACTCCTTGAAATCGCTGCGCGGTCGGCATCGCAATAACCGTCTGGTCCGCCGCAAGGGCCGGATGTATGTAATCAACAAGGTGCAGCGCCGTTTCAAGGCACGCCAGGGTTGATTCATCGCGGTCGAGACCTTCCGGTCGTCGGTTTCAGCATGAATTTTAGGCTTTTCACGGCCGTTTGACGTCTTGCGCTTTGCAAGACGGTTTTGCTGCGTCTAGACTTCAGCGATGGCATCGAGATTCCCTCGCGCGTTCAACTGCCGGTCCGCAATCCTGATTGCTGCGGCGTTGGTCGCTGCGCCGATTCCGGCACTGGCGCAGGCCCCCGGGATTAAGCCGCCGCCGAATCAGCAGAAAAAGCTACCGGAAGCGCCCGGCAAATTGCCGAAGGTCGGCGCCGACCGCACCCGTGGGCTGGACTTCCTGCTCGGCGCGCTCAAGGTGGCGCCGGATGAGGCCAGCGCCAAGCATGTCGAAGCGCGGATCTGGGCGCTTTGGATGCAGACGCCGAGCGATACGGCGGCGCTCTTGATGGTGCGTGCCAAGGCCGCGATGGACGCCCAGAAGCTGGACGTCGCGCAGAAATTGCTCGATGCCGTGGTCAAGCTGCGTCCCGATTACATCGAGGCATGGAACCGGCGAGCGACAGTGTATTATCTGCAAAACGATTATGCCCGTTCGCTCCAGGACATCGAACAGGTGCTCATCCGCGAACCCCGTCATTTCGGGGCGCTGGCGGGGCTCGGCATGATTATGCAGGATCTCGGCGACGACAAACGCGCGCTGGGCGCGTTCCGCAAGGCGCTCGCGGTCAATCCGTACCTTGAGAAGGTGCCGGAACTGGTCAAGACCTTGAGCGAGAAAGTCGAAGGCCGCGACATCTGATCGCGGCATAAAAACCCATCGCCGGTGGCGACGGAAGCGCGCCAGCCGAGCCGAAGTTAGTGCAGGGCGCTGCCGCCGCGTTCCAAGCTACCATGGCCGACAACCGCGTAGAGCTGCGCCAGTTCAGCCTCGAGCCGTTCGTTGACCAGCAACAGGGCCTTCAGCGCTCCGCGCATGTCGCCATCGCAACTGGCGACGATCTCGTCGATCGCCATCTCGTTCGCTCGGGAAGTCATCAAAACCCTCCAATTTTACTTCGCACAATATTGGAATAATTCTGACGCCCAACCCACGTTCCTGTGGATTGTGTGGACAGCGTCAATCACGATGACACGCGCGTACGACGTGGCAAGGCATGCCTATGCCTACTATATAAACGGGGCGATGACGGCTGTGTGAAATTTCCGCCGCATGAGTGCTGCCCGGTGAGAAAGACGTTGATAGTTCTGCTTCTCCTTCTTATCGCCCCACTCACGATATCGGCCGCGAGGTATCTGCTCGGGGATCGCGTCGGCAATTGGCAGACGGCCGACCGTTCCAGCGCCGGGCTGTTGCCGACGCCTGCGGAACATCCGGAAGCTTTGGTCCGGGTTTACGCCGCGCGAACGGTGCGCTGGCGCGGCATCTTTGCGGTGCATTGCTGGATCGTGGTCAAGGAGGCCGGCGCGCCGCGCTTCACCCGTTACGACTACACCGCCTGGGGCGAGCCGATCCGCGTCAATGGCTTTGCGCCCGACGGGCGATGGTTCGGTGTCGTACCGCAAACCATTGCCGCCGCCGAGGGCGAGGCCGCCTCGCGCATGATCCCGAAAATCCATGCCGCGATCGGTGATTATAGTTGGCATGCCCGAGGCGACTATCGCGCCTGGCCCGGGCCGAATTCCAACACCTTCGTCACGGCCGTGCTCGCGTCGGTTCCGGAATTGCAAGCCGCGCTGCCCCCTAACGCGATCGGCAAGGATTATCCTTACGACGGCGGCGTGTTTGGGCTGACACCTTCTGGAACCGGCGTCCGCGTTACGCTTGGCGGTTATCTCGGGCTCACGATCGGCTGGATCGAGGGCATCGAGATCAACTTGCTCGGCGCGGTGTTCGGTCTCGATCTGCGCCGTCCCGCGATCAAGTTGCCGGGATTGGGCCGCGTGGGTTTTGGTTGGTAGGTGACGCCGATGTGTTCGACCGTGCGTTGGCGGCGAAACCATCGCCCGGTTAGAATCGTAGCTGGTTCGTGCCCAAGATCATTCGCCCAAGATCATCCGGACATCGCAAATGATATCTCTCGTGTTGTTGGCGCTGTTGATCCTGGCGCTGCTGACGCAGGCCGGGGTCCTCGCTTTGCAGCGGGCCTATCCCGCGCAGGGCAAGATGATCGAAGTCTCCGGGGCAACCCTTCACGTGGTCGACATCGGTCCACGCGACGCGGCGCCGCCGATCGTCATGATCCATGGCGCGAGTTCAAACCTGGAAACCCTGCGCTGGCCGCTGGGTGACCGGCTTGCCCAAAACCATCGTGTGATCCTGATCGATCGCCCCGGCCATGGCTGGAGCCGGCGCACGCGGCTTCAGGATTCGACACTGGCGGTTCAGGGCCGGATGATCGAGGAAGCGCTCGAACGGCTGGGCGTCGGCCGGGCGATCTTCGTGGTCCACTCCTGGGCCGGCGCATTGGGTGCGCGGATGGCGCTGGATTATCCCGAGCGCGTCGCCGGTCTCGTGATGCTGGCGCCGGTGGCCTATCCGTGGCGGGGCGGCGTCGGATGGTACAACAAGGCAATCACCACGCCCGTGGTGGGCCCGTTACTGGCCTACACGATCACGCTGCCGCTCGGTTTGTTTCTGACCGGCCCCGGCGCCCGCGGGGTGTTTCTGCCGCAGATCATGCCGGATGGCTTCGTGAAGGCCACGGCGACGCCATTGCTGCTGCGTCCGCGCGCGTTCAGCGCCAATGCCCGGGATCTCGTCACGTTGAAGGCAGGGGTGACCGAGCAGGCGCCGCGCTATGAGGCCATTGCGGCGTCGACCGTGATCATATCGGGGGATACCGACGCGACCGTATCGTTGGACATCCATTCACGGCCGCTCGCGGCGGCCGTTCCCAATGCGAAACTGGTCGTGCTGCCGGGCGTCGGCCACATGGTGCAGCACGCCGCGACCGAACGCGTCGTAGCCGAGATCGAGGCCATGATCGGCACGATCGCGGGCAGCCAGACCGTGGCCGCGAGCCGCGGCGGCTAATTCCGCACGCGGCCGTCGTGTGGGCCGGCGGCTACTTGGCCTTTACTTGGCCTTGCCGTCCGCGTCGTATTGCGAGACGTAGGCCCAGAGGTCGCCGACGTCCTTTTCGTTCTTGATGCCGGCAAAGGTCATCTTGGTGCCTGGAACCTTCGCCTTCGGGTCCTTGATGTAGTCCTTGAATTCGGCCTCGTGCCAGGTGATGCCGGAATTCTTGTTGGCTTCCGAATAGGAATATCCCGGCGCCGTGCCGGCCTGGCGACCGTCCAGCCCGTTGAGTTCCGGACCGACCTTGTTCTTGGCGCCTTCGCCGACCGCATGGCAGGCGATGCACTTGTTGAACACCGTCTTGCCGGCCGGGGCGTCCTGCGCCAGTGCGGCAGAGGCGGCCACGGACGATGCGATAACAATCAACGCGCTCACGGTCAGTTTTTTCATGAAGGACTCTTGGTGGGGTTAGGAGGATTTCGGGGCGGGTTGTGGCATGGCTGGCTTGCGCTGGACAAGCCGGACAAGGGTCTGGATCCCATGCATCCCGGCGGCCTTGTTGGGACAGTTGGCCCAAAAGGTCTACTCACCGTTTGGAGAGCTAGCCATTGGAGAGCTACCCAAAACGGCCCAGACGTGCTTGATTTGCCAAGATAAAATTTGCGAAGACAAATCGACGATGGCGGCTGCGCTGGCGCGCCAGGCGCCCGTGGGAGAAACGCACATGACCATCCTAATGCCTGCGTCGGATCAGGCGGTTCTCGGGCGTCGCGACGCCATCGTTGCGGCGCTGCGCGCGATCGTGCCGGGCGAGGGTGTGATCGATAGTGCAGCCGAGATGCTGCCTTACGAGTCCGACGGGCTGATGGCTTATCGCCAACCGCCGATGGTGGTGGTGCTTCCCGACACCACCGAACAGGTCGCCGAGGTGCTGAAATATTGCCATGCGCAGGGCATCAAGGTGGTGCCGCGCGGGTCCGGTACGTCGCTGTCCGGCGGGGCGCTGCCGCTTGCCGACGGCGTGCTGCTCGGGCTCGGCAAGTTCAAGCGCATCCGCGAGATCGATTTCGACAACCGCGTGGTCGTGACCGAGCCCGGGGTGACCAATCTCGCCATCAGCCAGGCGGTGGCGCATGCCGGTTTCTACTACGCGCCCGATCCGTCGTCGCAGATTGCCTGTTCGATCGGCGGCAATGTCGCGGAGAATTCCGGCGGCGTGCATTGCCTGAAATACGGCATGACCACCAACAACGTGCTTGGCTGCGAAATCGTGCTGATGTCCGGCGAGATCATCAAGGTCGGCGGCAAGTCGCCGGAGACGGGCGGCTACGACCTGATGGGCATCATCACCGGTTCTGAAGGTCTGCTTGGCGTCATCACCGAGATCACGGTGCGGATTCTGCAAAAGCCGGAGACCGCGCGGGCGCTGATGGTCGGCTTTGCGCAGGTCGAGGCCGCCGGCGAATGCGTGGCCCAGATCATCGGCGCCGGGATCATCCCGGGCGGCATGGAGATGATGGACAAGCCCGCGATCCACGCCGCCGAAGCTTTCGTCCATGCCGGCTATCCGCTCGACGTCGAGGCGCTGTTGATCATCGAGCTCGATGGCCCCGGCGTCGAAGTCGATGAACTGATCGCGCGCGTCGAGAAGATCGCGCGTAGCTGCGGCTCGACGACCGTCCAGATCTCCAATTCCGAGCAGGAGCGCAACCTGTTCTGGGCCGGGCGCAAGGCGGCGTTTCCCGCGGTGGGGCGGATTTCACCGGACTATCTGTGCATGGACGGCACCATTCCGCGCGCCGCGCTGCCGCAGGCGCTGACCCGGATTCGTGAACTCTCGGAAAAATACGGCCTCGGCGTCGCCAATGTGTTTCACGCCGGCGACGGCAATCTGCATCCGCTGATTCTGTACGATGCCAACAAGCCCGGCGAGATGGACAAGGCCGAGGCCTTCGGTGCCGACATCCTGCGATGCTGCGTCGAACTCGGCGGCGTGCTGACCGGCGAGCATGGCGTCGGCGTCGAGAAGCGCGACCTGATGCCGGAGATGTTCAGCGAGATCGATCTCAATCAGCAGCAGCGGCTGAAATGCGCATTCGACGCGCAGGGCCTGCTTAATCCGGGCAAGGTGTTTCCGACCTTGCATCGCTGCGCCGAGCTTGGCCGCGTCCATGTCCACCACGGCAAGCTTGCGTTTCCCGACATTCCCAGGTTCTGAGCGGATGATAAACGGCAACTTGGTGATCGAACACAGCGTGCTCTCTCCCCCCTTGTGGGGGAGAGGTGGAGAGGGGGATAGCCACGAGCGCTGCCTTTGCGGTTTACCCCTCTCCCTAGCCCTCCCCCACAAGGGGGGAGGGAACAAGCTGAAGACGGGGCAATCGTGGACACACTGAAAGTACGTGACGCGGCGGATGTCGAGCAGGTGGTGCGCGCCGCACTGGCCAGCGAACAGCCGCTGGAAATCATCGGCCATGGCTCCAAGCGGTTGGTCGGCCAGCCGATGGCGACCAATGCGCTGCTCGATCTGTCGGCTCTCAACGCGGTGACATCCTACGAGCCGACCGAATTGATCATCACCGTGCAGGCGGGCGCGCCGCTCGCCGACGTGCTGTCGCTGATCGATTCCAAAAATCAGCAATTTGCGTTCGAGCCGGTCAACACCGCGCTGCTGCTGGGCACGCCCGAGGTCGGCACCATCGGCGGCATGATCGGCGCCGGGCTGGCGGGACCACGGCGCATCAAGGCCGGCGGGGTGCGCGACCATCTGTTGGGAGCGCATGCGGTGTCGGGGTTCGGCGACAGCTTCAAGGCCGGCGGCAAGGTCGTGAAAAACGTCACCGGCTACGATCTCTGCAAGCTGTTGGCGGGGTCATGGGGCACGCTGGCGGTGATGACCGAGGTGACCTTGAAGGTAATGCCGCGACCGGAAAGCGAACGCACGCTGGTGCTGCGCGGGCTGGACGACGTCACCGCGAACCGCGCGATGACGGCGGCGTTGGGCTCGCCGTTCGACGTGTCCGGGGCGGCGCATCTGCCGAACTCGGTGTTTCGATCGGCCGCCGCGCCCGGCGGACTTGGCGGCGAGGGATCGGCGCTTACTTTGCTGCGGCTGGAAGGCATTGCGGCGTCTGTCGCCCACCGCGCCGCCGCGCTCGTCAAGGCGCTGGCGCCGTTCGGCACAGCCGAGATGGTCGAAGACGCCGCTTCGGCCGCGCTCTGGGTTTTCGTGCGTGACGTCCAGCCGTTCGCGGCCGGCGGTGCGCTTGGCGGTTGGCCGGTATGGCGGATCGTGTGTCCGCCGGCATCCGGCGGCGCCCTCGGTCAGGCGCTGGCGCGTGAGGGCGGCGGCGACGTGATCTACGACTGGGGCGGGGGCCTGATCTGGGCCGCGCTGCCGCCCAAGCCCGACGCTCACGCCGCGCTGCTGCGCCCGCGCGTCGATGCCGCCGGCGGCCACGCGACCTTGCTGCGGGCCTCCGACGAGGTGCGGCGCAATGTCGATGTGTTTCATCCGCAGCCGGCCGGCCTCGCCGCGCTCGGCGAACGCGTCCGCCACAGCTTCGATCCCAAGAACATCCTCAACCGCGGCCGCCTGACGCGTGGATCCCTGACATGAAGACCGAATTCAGCCTGGCGCAGCTCGCCGATCCCGATATCGCGGAAGCCGACAAGATCCTGCGCGCTTGCGTCCATTGCGGATTCTGCACCGCGACCTGCCCGACCTATGTGCTGCTCGGCGACGAACTCGACAGCCCGCGCGGCCGCATTTACCTCATCAAGGAGATGCTGGAGAAAGACCGGCCGCCGACGCCGGAGGTGGTCAAACATATCGACCGCTGTCTCTCCTGCCTCGCCTGCATGACCACCTGCCCCTCGGGGGTGAATTACATGCACCTGGTCGACCAGGCGCGGGTGAAGATCGAAAAGGACTACCAGCGGCCGCTGCCCGAGCGCGCGTTGCGCGCACTGCTTGCCCTGGTCCTGCCGCGACCCGCTTTGTTTCGCGCCAGCATGGTGCTGGCGCGGCTGGCCCGGCCGCTGGCCGGCTTGTTGCCGGCGCCGCAACCGGCGTCGCCGTCACCGACGCTGTGGCGGCGAATCAGCGCGATGCTGGCACTTGCGCCGGGACGCCTGCCGGCGCGGGGCGCGGCTGGCGGCAGCGTTTTCCCGGCGCTCGGCGTCCGGCGCGGCCGGGTGGCGCTGCTGCAAGGCTGCGCGCAACAGGTGCTGGCGCCGCGCATCAACCAGGCCGCCATCAATCTTTTGACGCGCCACGGCATCGAGGTCGTGCTGGTCAAGGACGAGCAATGTTGCGGCGCGCTTACCCACCACCTCGGCCACGACGGCGATGCACTGGCGCGCGCCCGCGCCAACATCGCCGCCTGGCTCGGCGAGGCCGAGCGCGGCGGCCTCGACGCCATCCTGGTGACGACGTCCGGCTGCGGCACGGTCATCAAGGACTACGGTTTCCTGCTGCGCGAGGATCGCGATTTTGCGGGCCCGGCCGCCAAGGTTTCTGCGCTAGCTAAGGACATCACCGAGTATCTCGGCGGCCTCGACCTGCAGCCGGCGCAGCAGCAGCATGGCGATCTCATCATCGCTTACCACTCGGCATGTTCGCTGCAGCACGGACAGAAAATCACGCAGGCTCCGAAAGAATTGCTTTCCAAGAACGGATTCGTGGTGAAAGATGTACCCGAGAGCCATTTGTGTTGCGGTTCGGCGGGGACTTACAACATTCTCCAGCCTGACATTGCGAACCGGTTGCGCGATCGTAAGGTCGCCAATATTGCGATGGTCAAGCCGGACATGATCGCCGCAGGCAATATTGGATGCATGGTGCAGATTGCCGGCGGTACGTCAGTTCCTGTTGTGCACACGGTTGAGCTTCTCGATTGGGCGACGGGGGGGCCGCGGCCAGGCGTGAACTGATCGATTGGTGCCCTGTAGCGAAGGTGCGTTCCAAGTGCCGGATTTCCAAGTGCCCGATGGACAGTAATCGACAGATTTGATCGATCGATATTGATCGGCGGCAACAGGAGGATCACGATGGCTAAGGACAAAAAGAACAAAAATAAGAAGGACAAGAAACGCAAGAAAGATAAAAAGAACAAGAAAATGCTTATTCTAATGGCGAAAAAGAAATCCGCCAAAAAAACTTCGAAGAAGGTTTCGAAAAAATCCGCAAAAAAGTCGGCAAAGAAATCGGTGAAAAAGTCCGGCAAGAAGTCAGTTAAGAAATCTGCGAAAAAAGCAGCTAAGAAATCCAAGTCTGCGAAGTCAAAGTCTGCGAAGTCAAAGGCTGCGCCGAAGAAACCAGCCAAGAAATTAGCGAAGAAATCAGCTAAGAAGGCTGGCGTCGATAAGGGCGCGGCGACGCCTATGGCGCCTGCGCCGGTTGCCGCGGCCGCGCCCGCCGCAGCCAAACCGGCGCCCAAGCCGGCTGCGCCGAAAGCTCCGAAACCTGCGGCTGCCAAGCCGGCGGCATCCAAACCTGTGGCGGCCCCCAAACCTAAACCCCCCGCGGCTGCGCCGAGCCCCGATTCGGTGGCGCCGGCTCCGGCTCCCGCGGCGATGAGTTGGGCGGGGCCAAGTTCTTCTGCGGCGCCCCCTCCCGAGCCGAGCCTTACTCCGTCATGGGGGCATTCGAGCGATCATCGGCCGCCATCTGCTGGCGACGACGACGAGCGCTAGCGGAAGTTCGGAGACTCCCGCGGACCGTATTCAGGCCGCAGCGCTTGTCGCTGCGGCCTTTTTGATGTCGGCGCCGCGCCGGCGATCGGTTGGTCGGATGATTCGATGTGTTTTTGTGAAGCCGCCCGGCGTGGGGCTGGACGCTCCGTGCGCCGGCCGCAAGCTCGATCCAACCTTTCCCGGAGGCCATCACAATGCCGTTCGAATCGATCAAAAATTGTTGTTGTAATGCAACACATGCCGACAACATTTTTCCAGACGTCAAAAATGCTCAAAAAGTCAGCAAATGATTACGTTTTTTGCTAGCAGTGGTGGGTGCCGCGTTCCAGATTGTTCCCGAAACTTAGTGGCAGTCGATTTTCGCCGTCTTGGGACACCGAAAGTTGACTGCTCTTCAAAATGTGATGGGGATGTTCATGAAGAAAGTAGTTGTGGCCGCAGCGATGCTGGCGGTGACCGCGGGGTCCGCTTACGCAGCGGATATGCCGTTGAAGGCGATCGCGCCGCCGCCGCCGGTTGCCTTCCAGCCTTGGGATTTCGCCTTCGGCGCCGGCGTCATGAACGACTACATCTTCCGCGGCATTACGCAGTCGAACCACCAAGCGTCAGTCACCGCCTATTTCGAGCCGCGCTATAACGTCAACAAGGACCTGCAGCTCTACATCGGTACCTCGATCGAGAGCATCTCCTTCGCGAACCGTGCCGCTGCCGAAGTCGATATCTACGGCGGTATCCGCCCGACCTTCGGCCCCGCAGCCTTCGACTTCGGTGTCTGGGGCTATCTCTATCCGGGTGGAGTTTGCCACTTCGGCGCCCCCGTCGACACCGCAGGCAATGTGCTTAGCCAGCAATGCGCGACCAATTTCCTGTTCGACGGCAACGTCATGAAGAAGGACGTCAGCTTCTTCGAAGTCTACGGCAAGCTGAACTACACCATCAGTGACAACTGGGCGTTCGGCATAAACGAATACTATACGCCGAACTTCCTGAACTCCGGCGCCTGGGGCAACTATTCCTCGATCACCGGCAAGTTTACGGCGCCGAGCACGACCTTCGGCGACAGTGGCATCGGCATGTATGTCTCCGGCGAGTTCGGACGGCAGTGGCTTGGAACGTCGGATTCGTTCTATGGAACGGGCTTCACCAACCCGGGCTTCGCCGGACCGTTCCCGAACGGCATCAAATACGCCGACTACAACACCTGGAACATCGGCATCGGCTTCACCTACAAGGTGTTCACGCTCGATCTGCGTTACTCCGACACCGACCTGTCGAAGGGGGATTGCAACGCTTTCACGAGCGCGTTCAACTCGACCGGAACGACCAGCATCACCGCGATCAATCCGACTGGCGCAAGCTCGAACTGGTGCGGCGCGGCCGGCATTGCCAAGCTCTCGGCCGACCTGACCGCGATCTCCAGCCTGAAGTAAGTTTCTTACTCGTACGCGAGGGGCGGCAGAGCGATCTGCCGCCCCTTTTGTTTGCGGGTGAGCCAAAGCATGATCCGAATCCGCAGGGCCGCGTTAGCGCAAAGCGGACGCCGGTTTTCCCTCGCGGCAAACGCGAAGCGTTTGCGCGGAGATCATGCTTAGACAAGAAGATCGAGCGGGACGTGGTCCGCGCTTCATTCCACTGCTGCTTTGAGCTGGGCTCTTACAACGGCTTGGCATGCTCGCTCCGCTCCTGCAGCCTGAATTGATCGCCATCGCGCGCGAGTGTGATCTTGCGCTGATGAAAAGCCTCGAGCGTTGAGCGATGACCGATCGACACGACGGTGGTCTGCGGCAATTTCTGCTCGATGAGGCGATAGAGCGCCGCCTCCGAAGCTTCATCGAGCGAAGCGGTGGCCTCATCGAGGAACAGATATTGCGGCGCGAGCAGCAGCGCCCGCGCGAGGCCTAGTCGCTGCTGTTCGCCGAGCGAAAGCATTCGGTTCCAGTGCGCTTCCTCGTCCAATCGCGTGGCCAGTTTAGGCAGCCCCACGTCGACGAGAACTTCCTTGATCCGGTCCGGACTGTAAGCGCCCGCTTTCGCAGGATAGGAGATCGCCGCCTGCAGCGAGCCGATCGGAAAATACGGCCGTTGCGGCAGCATCATCAGGCTGGCGTTCGCCGGAACGGCGATGGAGCCGCCGCCGAACGGCCAGACGCCGGCGATGGCGCGGAACAAGGTCGACTTGCCGGCACCGGATGGACCCATGACCAGGGTGCGTTGATGCGGGCGAAGGCTGAAGCCGTCCGCCGAGACCAGCGGCGTTCCATTGGGCAATCGCACCAGAAGCTTTTCGAGATCGATTTTATCGCTGCCGGTGGACGACGCGATATGGATCGAGCCGGTGCCGGTCCTGGTGGCGCTGGCAATCGACATCTCGAAACCGTCGAGACGTGCGACGACGGATCGCCATTCCGCCAGCGACCGGTAGATCGTGATGAAAAACGACAACGATGCCTGCACGCTGGAGAAGGCGGATGCGGTCTGCATCATGCCGCCGAGCTGGATCTTGTTTGCGAAGTAAGCCGGCGCCACCAGGACATAGGGAAAAATCACCGCGGCCTGGGAGTAGCTCGAGGTAAATGCGGTCAGCCGCTTGGTCCGGCTCATGATGGCGTACCAATTGTCGATGACGCGGCCAAACCGGCCGGAAAGCTGTCCGCGTTCGGCGCTCTCGCCCTTGAGCAGTGCGATCTGTTCGGAGTTTTCCCGCACCCGGACCAGGTTGAAGCGGAAATCGGCCTCGTAGCGCTGCTGTTGAAAGGCAAGGTTCACGAGAGGCGAACCGATCCATTGCGTCAGCGCGGTACCGAAGATGGCGTAGATCAGCGCGCCCCAGACCAAATAGCCGGGAACGTTGAATTCGCCGCCGAAGATCGTCAGCGGTGCGTTGGCAGAGAGCCCCCACAGGATGATGACGAACGATCCCAACGTCACCACCGCGCTTAGCAGGCCCACCGTGATGCCCAGCGTTTGTTCGACGAACTGCTTGACGTCGTCGGCGATGCGCTGATCCGGGTTGTCGGCGACGTCGCCCTGCAACTGCATCCGATAGTGGTTGGCGTCGTGCAGCCACTCGCCGAGATAATGCGTGGTCATCCAGCGCCGCCAGCGGATCTGAAGCCATTGATTGAGATAAAGCTGGTAGACGGAGAGCGCGATGAAGCAGGTCGCCAGCAGCGAGAAGATGCCGATTTCCCGCACGAAGCCGTCCCAGTTCTTTTCCTGAAGCGCGTTGTAGAAGCGGTTGTTCCAGGCGTTGAGCAGCACATTGATTCCGACGATCGTGAGTTCAATGGCGATCACGGCAGCCAGAAGAATGCGGCCGGCCCATTTATCCTCGGAGCTGAAATAGGGAGCCGCAATCCGCCATACGGCGGCAAGCGTCGAGCGGATATTGTTCACGGGTGACTCTCTCCAGGGCGAATGGCTTCAGAGGCCTGAACATTGCGGGATGCAAGAGATTATACTAAAGTTGTGGATATGTCGGCTTGCGTTGGCTTGTCGCCGCCTTTGAGTCGACCCTAGCATGCGCATAACGGCGAGGGGTGGGGGCCTTTAAACTTCGCGAGGTTGTGAGCGGATTGCGGCGCTGCCGGGTCCGCAGTCGATTTCGCTCATTGCCGAGGTATTCCCGCGATCACGCCAGGTGCGCCTGACCGTCCACGCTGGTCGGGGCACCACAGATCGGCGTGGGGAGGAACCGCAATGTGGAATCAAATCTATAACCCGCTCGGCAACGTAACGTTGTCAACCACCGCCGCCGCTATTCCGGTGGTGACGCTTCTGGTGCTGATCGCTAGCGGAAAAGTGAAGGCGCATATCGCGGCCCTTGTCGCGCTGATCGTCGCCAATATCATCACGATTTTCATCTACACGATGCCCCCCGCCATGTCGATCAAGGCATCGCTGCTCGGTGTTGTGGTCGGCTTCTTCCCGATCGGCTGGATCGTCCTTAACGTCATCTTCCTTTATCGCATCACGGTCGAGACCGGACGGTTCGAATTGCTGAAACGTGCGATTGGCGGCGTCACCACCGACCGCCGCCTGCAACTGCTCCTCATTGCATTTGCGTTCGGCGCATTTTTCGAAGGCGCATCCGGCTTCGGTACGCCCGTCGCGATCACCGGCGCAGTTTTGATCGGTCTCGGATTTTCGCCGCTGGCGGCTTCCGGCTTGTCGCTGATCGCCAATACCGCACCGGTGGCCTACGGCGCGCTCGGTACGCCGATCCAGGGGCTCGCCTCCGTCACCGGCCTCGATCCTTATATCCTCGGTGCGATGGTCGGGCGGCAGTTGCCGTTCTTCTCGCTGCTCGTTCCATTCTGGCTGATTTGGGCGTTCGCGGGCTGGCGTGGCATGGTGGCGATCTGGCCGGCCATTCTCGTTACCGGCGTGTCTTTCGCGGTCCCGCAATTCGTGATCTCGAACTTCATCAATCCCTGGATCGTCGATATCGGTGCGTCCCTGATTTCGATGGGCTGCCTCATCCTGTTTCTCAAGGTTTGGCAACCGCGGGAGCTCTGGCTGTCGCCGGCATTGCGCGGCAAGGATGAATCGGCTGCGACGATGGCGGCACCGAAGGCCATGGATAGGACGCCGCTGACTCAGGCGCAGGTTTGGGGTGCGCTGCTGCCGTGGATTATTGTCTGTGTGGTGATGCTGATCTGGGGCACTGGCGCGTTCAAGAGCTGGGCGAACGCAAATTTCGTTTGGAATTATCCGGTTCCCGAGCTGCACAACATGATCAACAAGGTGCCGCCGGTGGCGGCGAAGCCGACGCCGGAAAGCGCCGTCTTTGGGTTTACCTGGTTATCGTTTACCGGAACCGGCATGCTGATCGCGGCGATCATTTCCGGCTTCCTGATGGGCATTTCGCCCGCCAAGATGATTGCGGAATATGGCCGCACCATCAAGCTCTGCGCGATTTCGCTGATCACGATATCGGCAATGCTGGCGATCGGCACGCTGACCCGGCTGTCGGGCGTCGATGCGACACTCGGTCTGGCGTTTGCCGCGACCGGCGTGCTCTACCCCTTCTTTGGCACGCTGCTCGGCTGGCTGGGCGTGGCACTGACGGGTTCGGATACCGCCTCCAACGTGCTATTCGGCAATCTCCAGAAGATTACCTCGGAACAATTGGGGCTGTCGCCGATCCTGATGGCCGCTGCCAACTCGTCCGGCGGCGTGATGGGCAAGATGATCGATGCGCAGTCGATCGTCGTCGCCTCTACCGCGACCAATTGGTATGGGCATGAAGGTTCGATCCTTCGCTATGTGTTCGGGCACTCCATTGTGCTGGCGTGCCTTGTCGGCGTTCTCGTGATGTTGCAGGCCTATGTGTATCCGTTCACCGAGATGGTCTTGAAATAACCGGCCACTTCGGACCAAGACAACAAAATCCCCGCGGCCGCCGGTTGCGGGGATTTTTCATGACCGGCAATTTATGACCTGCAATTAATGCGGCGGCCAACTGGCCAATCCGATGCGGCTCGACTAGAACGGCGCGCGTGTCGATAGAGCGTGATGGCTTTTCTTCGAATCGCCATCCCGCTCTATCTTTTTGTTTGAGCATGATCTCCGCGCAAACGCTCCGCGTGTGTCGCAAGGGAAAACCGATGTCCACTTTTCCGGATCATGCTTTAGCCGGAGCAGGAAGCCGCATGTTTTCAGCGACAGTTTTTTTCAGACAAGCCGCCGCAGCGCTGGCGCTAACCGCGGCTGCGCTTGGCGCCATTCCCGCTCACGCCGATGACGGGTTTCCGTTCGGATTCGAGATGACGCTGGATACGGCGCGTCAGCCCGGCTCGAAGCGGCTGCCCACGCTGGAGATCGGCGATAATGGCGAGGTGACGCTCGACCTGTGGTGCAAGGCCGGCAAGGGCCAGTTCTCGGTTGCAGGCAACACCGTGATCTTCGTCGCCGGTCCGATGGAGGATCGCGCCTGCCCGCCGGGTCGCGCGGAAGCCGACGACGAACTGTTCACGGCGCTGAGCGAGGCCACCACCTGGAAGCGTCAGGGCGATATGGTCTCGTTCATCGGCACGAAATCGCTGCACTTCCACATCAATACCAATTGAAGTCGGAAGCTCACTCCGGTTAAGGGAGCTTCGTCATTGCGAGGAGCAAAGCGACGAGCTTCAGCCCTCGTGCAGAATCATGTCGGCGCAGGCGCCGGCGGACTGCACCACGCCGGAATAGCCGCCGAAGCCGGCATAGGCCGACGCGAGATACAGCCCCGGCACCACCGTGCGCGGCGAACGCTTCGGGATGTGCCAGATCGAGGACGGCGAAGTCGGCGCGAAGCCGTAGACCGCTCCATGGGGCGCGTTGAGGTATTGCCGGACCGACAGCGCGGTGTTGAACGACGAAGCAACAACGCTTGCTGCAAGGCCCGGATAAACCGAATCGAGATAGCGGACGATCGCGTCCTGCCATCGCCCACGTTTCTCGCGGTAGGCGTCCATGTCCGAACTGTCCCAGTTCGACAGCCGGTCCGGCCCCAGGATCGAGAGCACGTAGGGGGGAGCGGGGACGCCGGAATCGATCGCGGCAAAGTCGACCATCGACATCGGCGGCATGCGCTCGCCCGGTTCGCCAGCCATCAGCGTCGCGCCTTGCGCATAATCGGCCAGCCGCGTCAGGTCGCGCGGCAGCAACTGCGTGGAATAGGCACTAACCCCGAATTCACGTGGCGGCTGCGCAAGCCCCAGCGTGAGGGCGAACAGCGATATCGACGGGGCCTGCTGCGCGTAGCTCTCTTTGAGTTTTTCCGCGGCAGCGACCGGCAACAAGGTTGCGGTCACCTCCGGCGCGGCATTGCTGATGACGCGCAGGCAATCGACCGTCCGGGCGTCGCTGCCGTCGCGCGCGGTGTGCGTGACGAGACTGGCGTGGCCATGCTCATCCAGCGCGACGCCGCTGACGAGGCGGCGCAGCAGCACCTCGCCGCCGGCGACCTTGATGGCGCGGGCCAGCGCACTCGACAGCCGCTGCGAACCGCCTTGCACGTAGCGGCCGCCGCTTTGCAGATAACTGCCTTGCGTCATCGCGAAGAAAATCCACCACAGCGCGGTGGGATCGTCGTGAAAATAGGAGAGATTGGCCGACAGCGCACATTTGACCGCTTCATGGCCGCCAAAAACCCGATCGAGCTTTTCGGAAAGCGACAGCCGCCAGTCGTCGATCGCGGGGACCAGTTTCAAAAGCGCGGCGACGCTTTCGCGCGGATCCCGGTAGGCGCCCCAGCCATGCGCAAGGCCGCCCATCGCGGCGGCGATACGCGCCATCTCGCCGAGCAATTGATCGATTCCGGCGCGGGCTTCCGGGAAGCGCTCGCTCAGCGCGTGCCGCGCCGCCTCGAAATTGTCCGGCAGCATGAAAGGCCGGTCGAGCGGGCCGCCGCGCACTTCGTAAAACGTACCGGACGGAATCCATTTGACGGCATCGATGACCCCCGCACGCGTCAGCGCGTCGTGTTTCGGATCGCGCGCATCGTGCGGGCCGCTGGTCTCGTGCAGCGATCCTTCGACGAACAGATCGCCGGATTTGTAACTCGAGGCCGCGCCGCCCACCGAGTTGCTGCGCTCGATGACCAGAACCTTGCGCCCCGCGCGCGCCAGAATCGCGCCGGCCGTCAGGCCGCCAAGGCCGGCACCGATCACCACTACGTCATAGCGTGCCATCGGTGAAACCCTGAAAGCCCGTTCGCGGATGTGAAGTGTTCATTGCCGTTGCCGCACGGCATGTCAAATGCGCGATTGCATGGCGCAAGCGCGCGGGATGTCGGCGATAGGGTTATTTCCAGGCTGACTTGTCGGCGTCCCAGCGTTGACCGTTGAACTCCTTGGTCAGCGCCTCGACCGAACCGTTGTCGTTCACAGGATCGGTTTCCTCGTCGGTGCTGGACTCCTCGGCCAAATTGAGCTTCGGGCCGGCGGCTTCGTCTACCGTCGAGATCGCCGGCGTGCTGACCCACAGCATCAGCCGGTCCGATCCGCCGGGCTTGTCGGCTGATACCAGGGCCGCGACATCAATCGTTTCGGTGAGGTCGAGCGCTGGCAGGATCTGGCTCGGGCGCTTGAAGGTCAGTTTCAGCTTCCCGGTATTGGCGTCCCATGCCGACGCTGCCGGTTTTGCAGCAAGCGTTTTGGCCAGCACGTTCGCGATCGTGGTCGCGAGCTTGTCCCTGTCGAGCCGGTCGCCGTCGCGCCAGCCGGCCGCCGCGAAACGGATGGCGCGGTCCATTTCCACGATTCCGCTGGTCCAGCCGGCGGCGATTACGCCGGGCGACGATTTGGCTTTTGCAATCAGCGCGGCGGCGCGCGCCGGATCGACGCTCAGGCTGACGGTCTGCGCGCCGGTGCGCAACGCGTCACAGGTGACGGCGAGACCGTTCAGGGACACCTCCAGTTCCTGGCCCCTTAAGGCCTTGAGGAAATCCGCCGCCGCCTCCAGCTTCACCTTCACGGCGATGGATTCCGGCGAAACCTCGGTAAAATCCGCCGGCGCGGTGGTGATGCCGTCGTCGCTCGACTGGTTGTCCTGGTATTCCTTTTCGCTCAGGTCGGAATTGTCCGACGAGGTGACCTCCGTCACGGTCTGGCCGACGCTGATCTGACCTTTGAACTCGAAAGTGTCCCCGGTCGGCCGCCGCGCGAGTTTCACCGTCACAGGCAGTTTGTCGCCGAGGCTCTGGGTGGCGCCGGTCAGGGACTGGCCGTTCACGGTGAGGTTGGCGACGAAACGGTCCTTGCGATCGGAGCCTTTCTCGGCGGGATAGCAGACGTCGAGCACCGCCGACGTGACGGTCTTGCCTTGGCGGGTTTCCTTGAGGATTACGTCGGCGTTGCCGTCCATCAAGCCATCGATGGAGGTGAAATACCTGACTTCACTGGTCCCGGGGGCGGGTTTGGTCGAAAGCTTCAATTCGGCGAAGGCGACATCCGAGGAGGCGGTCATCAGGCCGACCAGGCAGAGCAGGAGCGCGCGCATGTCAAATTCCTTGAAGCAACAGAATCAGCTGCCGGCATTCTCGTGACCGGCTGGATCCTTCACTAGAGCCTTTAGAGCCTTTTCCGTTCCGATGGAATCGGAACGGGGCTCTAGATTCTTGGCTTGACGCGTTTTCTTTACGCGAACCGGTATCCACTTCGCTGGAAAACGCTCTAGATCATGATCCGATTAAACGGAATCGGATCATGATCTCATCTCTTTGTTTGAGCATGATCTTTTCGGAAAACCGGTTTCCACTTTTCCGGATCATGCTCTAGCAAACCTCCCTTGCTTTCGCCAAAAAAGAAGGCCGCCCGGAGGCGGCCTTCTTGTCGATCGTTTGGCGGGCGAGCCAGAGCGGGTGCTTCAGAAGCCCATACCGCCCATGCCGCCCATGCCGCCCATTCCACCCATGCCGCCACCGCCGGGCATCGCCGGCGCCGGCTCCCTCGGCAGCTCGGCGACCATGGCCTCGGTCGTCACCAACAGGGCCGCCACAGATGAGGCGTCCAGCAGCGCGGTGCGCACCACCTTGGCGGGGTCGATGATGCCCTTGGCGACCATGTCGACATATTCGTCGGTCTGGGCGTCGAAGCCGAAGGTCTCGGACTTGTTCTCCAGAATCTTGCCAACCACGATCGAGCCTTCGACGCCGGCATTCTCGGCGATCTGGCGCACCGGGGCCTCCAGTGCCTTCAGCACGATATTGATGCCGGCCTGGACGTCGGGGTTGTCGTTGCTGATGCGGCCGACCGCCTTCTTGGCGCGCAGCAGGGCAACGCCGCCGCCCGGGACGATGCCTTCCTGAACGGCCGCGCGGGTCGCATTGAGGGCGTCCTCGACGCGATCCTTTTTCTCCTTCACCTCGATCTCGGTCGCGCCGCCGACGCGAATGATCGCGACGCCGCCGGCGAGCTTGGCCAAACGCTCCTGCAGCTTCTCGCGGTCGTAGTCCGAGGTGGTTTCCTCGATCTGCGCCTTGATCTGGCCGACCCGGGCATCGATGTCCTTTTTCTTGCCGGAGCCGTTGATGATGGTGGTGTTTTCCTTGTCGATCACCACTTTGCGCGCGCGTCCCAGCATGTTGACCGTCACGCTTTCAAGCTTCATGCCGAGTTCGTCGGAGATCAGCTGACCGCCGGTCAGGATCGCGATGTCTTCCAGCATCGCCTTGCGGCGGTCGCCGAAGCCGGGCGCCTTGACGGCGGCGACCTTGAGGCCGCCGCGCAGGCGGTTGACGACCAGCGTCGCCAGGGCTTCGCCTTCGACGTCTTCCGAGATGATCAGCAGCGGACGGCCCGATTGCACCACGGCTTCGAGTACCGGCAACATCGATTGCAGGCCCGACAGCTTCTTTTCGTGCAGCAATACGTAGACGTCCTCGAGCTCGGCGGTCATCTTCTCGGCGTTGGTGATGAAGTAGGGCGACAGGTAGCCGCGATCGAACTTCATGCCCTCGACGATATCGACTTCGGTGGCGAGGGACTTGTTTTCCTCGACCGTGATGACGCCTTCATTGCCGACCTTCTGCATCGCCTGGGCGATCATCTTGCCGATCGCCGTGTCGCCGTTCGACGAGATGGTGCCGACCTGCGCGACCTCGGAGGATGACGCGACCGGCTTGGCGCGCTTCTCGATGTCCTTGATCACGGCCGCGACCGCGATCTCGATGCCGCGCTTGAGGTCCATCGGGTTCATGCCCGCGGCGACCGACTTGGCGCCTTCCCGCACGATCGCCTGGGCGAGCACGGTGGCGGTGGTGGTGCCGTCGCCGGCCTTGTCGTTGGTCTTGGAGGCGACTTCGCGCAGCATCTGCGCGCCCATGTTCTCGAACTTGTCTTCGAGCTCGATCTCCTTGGCGACGGTGACGCCGTCCTTGGTGATGCGCGGTGCGCCGAAGCTCTTGTCGATGACGACGTTGCGGCCCTTGGGGCCGAGCGTCACCTTGACCGCATTGGCCAGAATATCGACGCCGCGCATCATGCGATCGCGCGCGTCTCCGGAAAACTTAACGTGCTTGGCTGCCATTGTTGTGATTCCTTGAGTATTGAATGCAATCGCGCCGTGCTTTCAACCGTCATTGCCGGGCTTGACCCGGCAATCCATCTCTTTCGAAGAGTGACGGATGCCCGGATCCAGTCCGGACATGACGGCCGTAAGGGCTGCGGCCGTTCAGGTTTACCCGCTTAGGCGAGCACGCCCATGATGTCGGACTCCTTCATGATCAGGAGCTCCTCGCCGTCGAGCTTGACTTCGGTGCCCGACCATTTGCCGAACAGTACGCGATCGCCGACCTTGAGATCGATCGGGATCAGCTTGCCGGCCTCGTCACGGCCGCCGGGTCCAACTGCGGTGATCTCGCCCTGCGAGGGCTTTTCCTTGGCGCTGTCCGGAATGATGATGCCGCCCTTGGATTTTTCTTCGGCGTCGATACGCTTGACCACAACACGGTCATGCAGCGGACGAAATTTGGTTTTAGCCATGACGGTTCCTTTGGAGGCTCGTTTCTAGATATGGTTTGCTATCGAAAGCAGCTTGAAATACGCAACGTATTCGACGCCGCCGAAAAGGCGCCGGACCGCCGGTATCCCTTAGCAATCGTGCTTTCGGAGTGCTAATTGGGCGCTCGGGGATATGACTTGGCACTCGTCCTGTCAAGCAAAGGGGGGATTAAGCCGTTGGTGAGACCGATATAGGATGCTCCAAAGCAAACCAGACCGGAGCGCCAGCCTGATCCGCTGGCCGTCATTGCTCCGACGGCAGTTTTACGCTTGGCTGCGGGACGGGTGCGGCCGCGAATCTAACCCTGGGGGATACCATGATCAGGTCACGTAGCGCGCGAACGGTTGCCAATGTGGGGATCGCCGCGGCGCTGACGATCTTCCTCGGGGCATGCGCAAGTTCGAACCTCACGTCCACGCCGGTGCCGGACGTGGTGCCCGAAATGCCGGCCAGCATTCGTCCGGACGAGATCGTCGGCCGCTGGGGCCTGGCGTCGTTCCAGGACCCGAAGGATCGCGCGCGCACCGAGGCCGCAGCCAAAGGGCAGTGCAAGCAACCTTACGTGATCGGCGCCGGTTCTTCCGGCGGCGTGATCATGCATCTGGCCGACCAGGCGACGCCGCAGGAATTGCGGCTCAAGGGCAGCCCGAGCGGCAAGAACTATATCGGACCTCCAGGGCCGGCAGGCGGGGACCAGGACCGCGAAATCCTTTCCTTCGATGGCCGCGTGATGGTCACGCGTTTCATCAACGCAGATGCCGCGACCCGCTACGGCAACATGGTCTATGTCCGCTGCGCCCCTCGGGCGTGATTCAAATCCATCTGGTTTCGTCATTGCGAGGACCGCAAGCGACGAAGATTCCATGGGGGTGGATAGCGACCAAGTCTGAAGCCAGACTGAGGTTGCAAAACCACTCAACCTGGAGACGACAATGTTGTTGGATCATCTTTGCGACGGACCGGCCGCTATCCGCACCCATATTGGCGCAATTTTTGTGTCGCTGGAACTGAGCCGATCGACGTGGCTGGTGACGTCGCTGTCGCCCGGCAAGGGCGAGAAGATGTCCAGGCACAGCGTCCCGGCCGGCGATACCGCTGAGCTGATGAAGCTGTTTGCGGAACGCAAGCGCAAGGCGGCGGTCCAGATCGGCCAGAGCTGTCCGGTCATCACGATCCAGGAGGCGGGGCTGGACGGGTTCTGGCTGCATCGCGTCCTGCAGCAGGAAGGCATCGAGAGCCATGTGGTCGATCCGGCCTCGATTGCGACGCCGCGACGGCGACGGCGGGCCAAGACGGACAAGCTCGATGGCGAGACGTTGTTGCGGGCACTTCTCGCCTACAAGCGCGGCGAGCCACGGGTCTGCGCGATGGTGGTTGCGCCCTCGCCCGAAGAGGAGGACCGGCGGAGAGTCTGTCGCGAACGTCAGACGTTGATCGCCGAGCGGATCACGCATGTGAACCGGATCAAGGGCCTTCTGTTCGCCCAGGGCGTATCCGACTATGCGCCATTGCGGCGCGACCGGCGAGTGCGGCTTGAGGCCTTGCGCACCGGCGACGGACGCGAACTGCCGTTGCATTTGAAAGTCCAGATCGGCCGTGAGCTGGATCGGCTCGAACTTTTGCTCGACCATATCAAGGCGGTGGAGGCCGAGCAGGAGGCGTTGTTGGCGGCGGCCAGAAAGCCTGCAACCGAGACGGCCGCACCGGATCCGGTGACGCTGCTGCTGGGCCTGAAGGCCATGGGTGCCAACTTTGCGGCGGTGCTCTGGTCGGAGGCTTTTTACCGCCACTTCGCCAACCGCCGCCAGCTTGCCGCTTATGCCGGCCTGGCGCCGACGCCCTGGCGCAGCGGCAGCATCGAGCGCGAGCAAGGCGTGTCCAAAGCCGGTAATCCGCGGCTGCGAACCATGATGATCCAGCTCGCCTGGCTGTGGCTGCGGCACCAGCCGCAATCGGAGCTGGCGCGCTGGTTCAAGGCGCACAGCCAGCGCGGCCGCAAGAGCGCGATCGTGGCGCTGGCGCGCAAGCTGCTCGTGGCGTTGTGGAAGTATGTGACCAGCGGCGTCATCATCGAGGGGGCCGTGATGAAGAGCGCCGCATAACATCAGGCTTCTTCTCAAGGAAAACCAATCCGCCGAGGCCCGATCAGCCTCGGCCGATCCGGGTGGACGAACCGATGGATTGCATGGCTTCAAACGCCGCAACGAAGAATGGCCCCGTCCTCTCGAGCCTGCCCGCCGCAAGCGGAATTGTGGTGCAGTCGCCTCGCGCGACGACCGGATGTGAGTTTGATCTGGCAAGCAAACCAGATTGCCAAACCGGCTCGAACCTGGGATCGCAAATACGAGGAGCGCAGATGTCCTGACAGAACCGCCAAAAGCAGGAGCGTAACAGCTTATCCTTGACACACACATTCCCCATGTGAGCAATCCAGTCCTGCTTTGTGGCTTTCTGGATTGCTTCGCGGAGCCTGTCATCGGGCCGCGCTTCGCGCGGACCCGGTGGCATCGCCCCGGAATGACGGCCTCAGATTAATTCCGAAAACAAAAACGCCGACGTATTGCCGGCGTTTTGTTTTGGGCGGATGCGCGCGCGTTCAGTCGAACAGCGCGTCGATGTCGTCCTGCGAAGCGTGACCGGCGTCCTCCGCGAGCTTCGGACCGTTCAAAAGCTTCTCGTCTTCTGCGCGGTTGTCGACGATCGGCGGCGCGTGGGCCTTGATCGCATCGACGCCGCCCCAGATATCCATCATGACGGTGATGTGGTTCTCGATGAACTTCATCGTGTTCATCACCTTCTTGATGCGCTGCCCGGTCAGGTCCTGGAAATTGCAGGCCTCGAAAATCGAAACCACCCGCTCCTGGATTTCCTCGCTGATCAGCTTTTGCTGATCGGGCGAGTTTACCTTGGTCAATGCGCTCGCCGCCTGGTCGATCGCCTCGGCGGCCTCTAGAATCTGCTGGGTGGCTTCTTCGGTGCCGCCGACCACGGCGCCGAGTTCGCCGTTGACGCGGGCCATTTCCTCGCCGTTGAAGCTCTTGCCGTGCAGCACCGCGATTTCCCGCTTGGTGCGGTTGATGGCGTCGTAGATGAGATCGAGTTCGACCTTGAGCTTCTCGCATTGCTCGATCTGGGCGCGATAGGTCTCAAGCATCGCATCGGCCTCGGCGATTTCTAACGCGTTCGGTACCGCCGATCCCGTGACCGCGCGGTTGCCGGGAGCGCTCATCTGGCTGCGTATCGCGCGCAGTTCGTTCATGATCTCGCGATGCATCGGATCGGCGTCGCCGTCGGCGACGACCGGAGGAATCGGCGTGTCGCCGGCACCTGCTTCTTCGATACGAAAACGTCTGCGATGAATCGCCATGTGATCTTCCCTAAACGTCACTGCCACCCTTAAAGCAGATGCGATTTAACGGGTGGTTCACGCCGGGAACTCGCGCAAGCTGTGCAGGGGCCGGCGCCCAAACCAGCGATTAACCATGCAGGCCCTGCATTCATTGAAAATAAACGGTACCGGCTAAAACCGCGCGGAATCGGCGACGTGGTGAATCCGAGGGCCGCTTCTGTTTACCAAACCGATGCGGATTTGATTTTAATTGACGGCGTGCAAAGGCGCTGATCGGGCGCTCCCACGACGAAACAGTACAGAGTACGTCGATGTTCAAACGAATGACCCTTGCGCTCTTCGCCGGAGCGTCCTCGCTGGGCGCCGGACTCCATCAGGCCGCGGCGATTGAAGCGGCGCCGCTCCAGGAACCCGCGGTGATCTACGCCAATCAAGCCGCGCAGCCGGTACGCACGGCCTATGCCGAACGCTCCAATATGGGCGGCGGCTTTATCGAATTCCTGTTCGGCGACGGACAGCAGCAAAGCGGGCGCTATCAGCAGCAGCCGCCGGTGTATCAGCAGCAGCCAACTTATTACGCGCCGGTTTACGGGGCGGAGCCTCCAATGGCGCCGGGATATCCGCAGCAGCTGCAAGCCGACGATCCGACGCGACGTCCGTTCGATCCGAAATACGAGAAGCAGCTTGTCGAATACAGCGGCAGAGAAAAGCCGGGCACCATCATCGTCGACACGCCGAACAAGTTTCTGTTTTTGGTGGAAGGCAACGGCAAGGCGCTGCGTTACGGCATCGGCGTCGGCAAGCCGGGATTTACCTGGTCGGGCGTGAAGACGGTTTCGGCGAAAAGAGAATGGCCGGACTGGACGCCGCCGGCGGAAATGCTGCAGCGCCGGCCCGATCTGCCACGGCACATGGAAGGCGGTCCGGAAAATCCGCTCGGCGCGCGCGCGATGTATCTGGGATCGTCGCTCTATCGCATCCACGGCTCCAACGAGCCCTGGACCATCGGCACCAACGTCTCGTCCGGCTGCATCCGAATGCGCAACCAGGATGTGATCGACCTCTACGGCCGCGTCAATGTCGGCGCCAAAGTCGTCGTGATCTAAATCTTCTTTAGAGCAGGATAGCTTTTCTTCGAATCGCCATCCCGATCTATCTTTTATGAGCATGATCTCCGCGCAAACGCTTCGCGTTTGTCGCGAGGCTAAAACAAACGGCCGCCCGAAATTGGGGCGGCCGCGTTTTTAAGCCGTGAACGGCAGAAACGGATCAGGCGTAGTCGCTGTCACCATCGTCGCCGAAGCCATCGGAATCCTGGTCGTCATGATCGTCGTTGTTGGATGCCGAATCGAACAACCCGGAGCGCGAATTGTCGTTGTCGCGATTGTCCGATGAGCCGATATCCTTGACGCCGGCGTCGCGCGCAAGATCGCTGCCGGACTGGTCGCCAACTGAGTTGGAGGCCCGATTGCCAACGTCGCCGAAGGCCTGGTGGTTGCCGCCCATCATCGAACGGATGCTGTTGAGCAGCAGCGAGCCACCGACCGCGCCGGCCGCCGCCGCAGCCGCGGTTCCGAGAAATGAGCCGCCACCGCCGCCGATCGGACTGCCGCCGGGACCCTGAGCCGCCCCATAGGGTTGGCCGTAAGAGCCCTGGTTATACGAACCCTGGTTATATTGGCCTTGGCCCTGATCGTACCGCCCGGGCGACTGGCCCTGCTGCAGCACCTGGCCGCTGTTCCAGACCGGACGGCCGGACGTGTCAGGCGGCCGGACACTTGGCACCGAGCCTTGTCCTTGGCCTTGCCCAAATACCGCATCCCGCATGGTATCGAGGAAGCTGCCGGATTGGGCAGGTTGCTGCGCGCCGGCGGCTTCCAATTGCTGGATATGGGCGTTGGCGCGCTTCAGCGCCTCGTCCTGAATCAGCACGGTCTGTACCAGCGCGTAAACGGCGTTGGGCGCGGCGCGCAGGCCTTGCGCGATCGCTGCCACCGCGTCCGGATCGCGCGGCGACCCTTCCAGCTTCGAAAGGCGATCGAAAAGATCGTCAATCAGTTGTCGTTCTTGCGGCGTCATGGCGTTCTCTCCCTCGCTCCGAAACGCGAACAAAGATGTATGCGGGCTTTGTGTCGCAAGTAGTGCCGGGCCGAATTAAATTTCGGTATGCGACAAAACGGCATGCCGGCTGCCGCGGACGATCTCAGTCCAATGTAACTTTGTTCGAGGCCAGCAAGGCCGGAAACTGCTCGCCGGCGAGATAGGTGTATTCACGTTCACGTTGGCCGGTCAGCGGGTCGAGGCTGACGAGGGTCTCGTCGACGAATCCCGGGTGACACATGATTAGGCCGCCGCCGGGCAATCCCTCGAGAAAGTTGGCCATCAGCGCGGCAAAATCGGGTTCACCGGAAAAATCATAGGCCCCGGCGAAGCCGGGATTGAACGCGATGCCGGCGCGCGAGGCGCGCTTTCGAAATTGTGCGCTGAGCATGTCCAGCACCAGCGCCTTGGGAGACCCGAGCCGCTGCGTCAGCGGCTGCCGGCGCCCGCCCTGGCGGACCCAGGCGTTAGGCGCGGCGTCCTTTACGGCCGACAGGAACGCGTCGCGCACCACCGGGAATAGCTGCGCATGTTGATGGCCGTCGACGAAATCCGGCGGACGGCCGAATAATTCGCTGAAGGTGGTAAGCTGTACCATCAGTTCGGCGCGGATGATTTCAGCATCGAGCCGCCGCAGCAGGCCGGCGCGCAGCAGCTTGGGGAAGGCCGGGAACAGACCGCCGTCGACCGGTTTGAAGTGCATGGTCAGAGGCCGGAACGGCGCCGTCAGCGTCGCATGCAGGCCGATCGCGCATCGCGGACGGTTCGCGGCGGCGGCTTGCAGCGAACCGACCTCGTCGCGGCCGATGGCCGGGCCGACCACCATCACCGATGTCGCGTTGAGCCGGCCGGCTTCGATCAGTTCGCGAATGGCGCGGTTGACGCCGGGGCTGATGCCGTAATCGTCGGCGCACAGCCAGATCCGGCGCGGCGTCGCGACCTCGTTCATTCGGCCGCGGACCTTTCGCCGGCGCTGCTGTCGGAATCCGCGGTCACCCGTTTCTCACTGTGCTCGGCGACGAAATAGATCGGGCGCGCCTTCAGCTCCGAAAGAATCTTCCCGATATATTCGCCGACGATGCCGATCATGATGAGCTGCACGCCGCCGATGGTCATCAGGCCGACCACCAGCGACGGATAGCCAGGAACCGACTTTCCGGTCGTCCAGGTTTCCCAGAGGATGGAGAGACCAAACAGAAACGCCACCGTCGCCAGCAGAACCCCGAGCAGGCTGGCAAAGCGCAGCGGCGCGACCGAGAACGATGTCAGGCCCTCGATCGACAGCCCGACCAGCCGGCCCGCGCTGAAGGTGGTAACGCCATGCTCACGGGCGGCGGGTTCGTAATCGACGCGGATCTGGCGGAAACCGATCCAGCTCGCCAGACCCTTGAAGAAGCGATTGCGCTCGGGAAGCTGCCGCAGCGCGGCCGCCGCGCGCGGCGACAACAGGCGGAAGTCGCCGGCATCCTCCGGAATTTTCTGCCGCGCGCCCCAATTGATCAGCGAGTAAAAGCCGTGCACGGCAAGCCGCCGCAGCAACAATTCATTGTCGCGATTAGCCTTAGCGGTATAGACCACGTCGTAGCCATCCTCGATCCAGTGACCGACGAGCTTTTCGACGAGGTTAGGCGGATGCTGGCCGTCGCCATCCATGAACAGCACGGCGCCGCGCCGGGCGTGGTCCAGCCCCGCCATCAGCGCGGCTTCCTTGCCGAAATTGCGCGACAGCGACACCACCTGAACATCGAGCGCCTCGGCGGCAAGGTCGCGTGCGATGCTGAGCGTGGCGTCGGCGCTGCCGTCATCGACATAGACCACCTCGCAGGCGAGGCCGTAGCGGTCCTTCAGCGTTCTTGCCAGTTCGCTGAGCCGGGTGTGGAGCGCTGCGAGTCCGGCCGCCTCATTATACAGCGGCACGACGACCGATAGCCCGCGCACCGCGGCGTTGGCGGCGGTGGTGGACAGGCCAGAAACATCCGTACCGAGCATCATCGATCAAGTCTCAACCATCGGGAAAACAGCATATGGCAATCGCGGGGTATTGTCGCCACAGGCCGTGGGCTGAGGCTTCGGCGTTACTGTCGCAGGAACGCCTCCAGCTTGGCGAACAGCGGGTTCTCGCGGTCCAGCACGTATTCGAGCGAGGCCACCGAAACCGTATCGGCACCATGCGCGCGCAGAAAGCTGCCGAGCGCGTAGATCTGTGCCGGCGGACAATGCAGCGTCACCATTCCCGACGAAGTCGGGCCGCCGAACGGCGAGACCACTCCGAAGCGCTCGCGGGCTTCGGCGAGCAGCGCAGCATTGCATTCCGAAAAGCGGGTGCGGACTTCCTTGTATTTGCTGGCGCGCGCCTGCGCGGCGATGTGATCGAAAATCACGCGCGCGGTCTCGCGTGCCTCGCTCGACCAGTCGGCATCGCGTGAAGCCACGAGGTTGGCCTGGCTGCGCAGGATCACGCCGTCGTCGAGCACCTTGAGCCCGTTGGCGGCAAGCGTTGCACCTGTGGTCGTGATGTCGACGATCATCTCCGCGGTCCCGACCGCGGGCGCGCCTTCGGTCGCGCCGGCACTCTCGACGATGCGGTAGTCGACGACGCCGTGGGATGCGAAGAAGTTGCGGGTCAGGTTGATGTATTTGGTGGCGACCCGCATCCGCCGGTTATGCTGCGCGCGAAAGCCGGTGGTGACGTCGTCGAGATCGGCCATGGTGCGGACGTCGATCCAGGCCTGCGGCACCGCGACCACGACATTGGCGCTGCCGAAACCGAGGTTGTCGATCAGCGCGACGCGCTTGTCGGCGTCGACGATACTCTCGCGCACCAGATCCTCGCCGGTGATGCCGAGATGCACCGCGCCGCGCGCGAGCTGCGCAGCGATTTCGCTGGCCGAGAGATAGGCGATCTCGACATCGTCGAGCCCGCTGATGGTGCCGCGATAGTCGCGGGCCCCGCGCGGCTTCGCCAGCGCCAGACCGGCCCGGGCAAAGAATGCTTCGGAATTTTCCTGCAGGCGACCCTTGGAGGGGACCGCGAGAACGAATGGCGCGGTCATGTTGCGCTCCCATTGACGCTGCGTGTGGCCGGCGCGCGGCCGATCTGGGTCAGGGTCTCGATCCACACGGAAAATCCGACCGCGGGGATCGGCACGCTCGAGCCAAGCTGGGTCATCACGCCGTCGTAACGTCCGCCCGCGACCAGCGGTTCGACGCCATTGCCTTTGGCGTGCAGCTCGAACTCGAAGCCGGTGTAGTAGTCAATCCCGCGCCCGAACGAAGTGGAAAACCGCGTCGCGCTGGTATCGATGCCGCGTGCGGCCATGAAACCGATGCGGCTTTCGAGCTGGTCGATCGCTGCGGTGAGGTCGAGCTTGGCGTCGTCGGCCAGCGCCCGCAATTGCGCGACGGCATCGTCGGGGTCGCCTCCGATCGCCAGGAATCGCTTGATCAGGCCCAGCGCATCGCGCGGCAGCGTGCCGCCTTTCAGGGTCGACTGTTCGAGGAAGCGATCGGCGATTTCCGAAACCGTGCGGCCGCCGACATTGGTGGTGCCGGCGATCGACATCAGGTCGGTGACCAGCGCCAGCGCTGCCTTGCGGTCGGAGCCCGCGAGTGCGGCGAGCACACCCTCATATTCGTTGCGGCCGGCGCCGGTTGCGAGCGTCAGCCGCTCAAGATCCTGCTCCAGGCTGATCTTGCGGTTGAAATCCTTGATCAGCCGCCGCCGCCATACCGGGTAAAGATCGAGCGCGTCGATCAGCGCGATGAACAGCGCCACGTCGCCGGTGCGGATTTCAACTTCGGTCAGTCCGAACGCCGCGGTTGCCTCCAGCGCCAGCGCGAGCATCTCGGCGTCGGCCGCGGCGCGATCCTGCCGGCCGAAGGATTCGATGCCGGCCTGCAGGAATTCGTTCGGCCGGCCGCCGCGATAGCGGAACACCGGTCCAAGATAGCTGAAGCCGGCGGGTTGACCGGCGCGGCTGGAGGCGAGGTAATCCCGCGCCACCGGAATGGTGAGGTCGGGGCGCAGGCAAAGTTCCTCGCCGCTGGGGTCGGTGGTCAGGTAGAGGCTTTTCCGGATGTCCTCGCCGGAGAGATCGAGGAACGGCTCGGCCGGCTGCAGAATTGCGGGCTCGGCCTGCACGTAGCCCGCCTGCGCGAACGACAATAGCAGGGCGTCCGCCCATGCGGCGGATCCGGTGGCACCACGGGCGGCGGTCAGGGTCATCTCGACGTCCAAATATCCTGGAAAAGTTCCAAAAGCTCCGATGGCGCAGCCCTTAGCACGGTCGGCGCAGCGTTTCGACCCGGATCGGCCAAGTGGCTTAATGCGAAGGCTAGGGCGGTGGTTAAGGCTTAATTTACCCCCCGATACGGGGTCCAGTCACCCCGCGCCGCCTGCACCAGCGCCAGCGCGGCCACCCCCGCGGTGTCGGCGCGCAGCACCCTCGGCCCCAGCGAAAGCCTCAGCACCCGCGGTTGTCGCAGCAAGAGGACGCGCTCTTCCTCGGCGAACCCGCCCTCGGGTCCGATCAAGATGTCGGTTCCGGTGCCGGCCGCCTGGTCGCTCCGAAGCGCAAGCAAGGGATTCGCGACATCCGCGGCTTCGTCGCAGAACACGAGCAGGCGCTGCGCCTCGCGTTGGCTGAGGTAGCGATCGAGCGTCACCGGCTCGGCCACCGCGGCAAGGCTCAGGATACCGCATTGCTCGGCAGCCTCAATCACATTGGCGCGCATCCGCTCGCCGTTGACCCGCGCGACCTGGGTGAACCGGGTCAAAACCGGCTGCAGCGAGGACGCACCCATCTCGACCGCCTTCTGCACCATGTAGTCGAGCCGGGCGTGCTTTAGTGGCGCAAAAACGTAGGCGAGGTCGGGCAGGCGGTCCTGCGGCCGGGTCTGGGCGATGATGCTCAGGCTATCGGGCCGCTTGCGTCCGGCGATCGAGGCCCGCCATTCGCCGTCGCGGCCATTGAAGGCGAGCACCGTCCCGCCCGCCGCGAGCCGCAGCACATTGCCGAGATAGTTGCTCTGATTGCGCTCGAGCGCGATCGTTTCGCCGGCCGCCAGCCGGGCATCGATGAACAGGCGGGGGCTGCGAAAGTCGAATTCAGGCATGATCCATGTTCCAATCCGCGGCCTTTTAGCCCAGTCAGCCCCGTTTTGCCCAATTATTGACGTCCGGCACGAACTTACGCCGCGCTGTTGCCAAATTCCGCGGCTTGTTAAGGGCAGGCAGGAATCGTACATAGCCTCCATTGGAAAGCCGCTCTTCCGCGCGAAGATGTTAGGGAATCATTGGACCTTGCCGGAGGAATCGTTTTGATCATCCGCCGCCTGATTGTGCCGCTCACCGTGGCCTTTTTTGCTGCCCATGCGGGTCAGGCCTTGGCGCAGGGTGCCTTCCCGGCGCCGCTGCCCGGTCAAGCCGCCGCTCCAGTCAACGATCCCGCATTTCCCCCGGTGAACGGTCAGGCGCCGGTTGCGGCCATCGGCGCTGCGCCGAGTTCGTTCCCGGTTACCGGCGCGGCTCCGATCACCGGCGGATTCTCGCCGCGTCCACCGGCGGCGCCGTCGCAGGCGGGGCCGCCCGACGAGTGCATGAAGCAATTCCTGCCGCTGCGTGAGGACGCCGAGAGGCGCGGCAAGCTGATCAAGGCCGCTAGCGACCGCCGCGCGAGTCCCGACGAGGCCTGTAAGCTGATCACAGGGTTCGGCCAGGCCGAGATCAAGATGATCAAATATGTCGAGAGCCACAAGGAAAAGTGCGGGATTCCGCCGCAGATCACCGAGCAGTTGAAAAACGGCCACAAGAACACCGAGACCATGCAGCAGAAGGTCTGCGCGGCTGCGCAGGCGGCCGCACAACGGGGACCGGCCGGCCCGACCCTGAGCGATGTGCTCGGCTCAGCGGCTGAACTTCCGGAGGCCACCAAGACCAAGAAGGGTGGCAGCACCTTCGATACCTTGAACGGCAATGTGCTGACGCGATGACCGCTGCCGCGGCTCCGGCGTTCGCGCTGCTAGAGCGGTTTCCAGCGAAGTGGATACCGGTTCGCGTAAAGAAAGCGCGTCAGATCAAAAATCTGGAGCCCCGTCCCGATTCAATCGGGAAGGAAAAGGCTCCAGGGATGCCGCAATGACTGACGAAATCTGGCAATGGACTCGGGTCGCATGAGCGGCGTGGCTGCCCGCGTGGCTGACTCCACCGGCAACTGGGTCGATACCCGCGCGCCCTCATGGTCACGGCCTTATCTGCGGCTGGCTCGGTTCGACCGGCCGATCGGATCCTGGCTGCTGCTGCTGCCGTGCTGGTGGTCGGCCGCGTTGGCTGCCGGCGTTGCGCATGACGTCAGCCGGTTGCCGCTCGTGGTCGTGCTGTTCTTTGTCGGCGCGTTCGTAATGCGCGGTGCCGGCTGCACCTGGAACGACATTACCGACCGCGATCTGGACGCGCTGGTCGAGCGAACGCGATCGCGGCCAATTCCGGCGGGGCAAGTGAGCGTGCCGCAGGCGGCGGCCTTTCTGGTCGTTCAGGCGCTGGTCGGTCTTGCGGTGCTCCTGCAATTCAACCGTTTCGCGGTTGTGACCGGCATCGCCTCGCTCCTTATCGTCGCGATCTATCCGTTCATGAAGCGGATCACCTGGTGGCCGCAGATCGTGCTCGGGCTTGCGTTCTCGTGGGGCGCGTTGATGGGCTTTGCCGTCATGCTCGGACGGATCGATGCCGCGGCGCTATGGCTCTACGCCGGCTCGATCGCGTGGGTGATCGCCTACGATACCATATACGCGCACCAGGACGCCGAAGACGACGCGCTGATCGGGGTCAAATCAACCGCACGGCTGTTTGGCACGCGCACCCGTCCGGCGCTGGCGGCGTTTTACGGATTGGCGGTGGTCCTCATCGGCATCGCCTTGATGTCCGCGGGCGCGGGCTGGCCGGCATGGACCGGGCTTGCGGTGTTCGCCGCGCATCTGGCCTGGCAGGTCTGGCGGTTTGAGATCGGCGACCCCGTGTTGTGCCTGCGCATCTTTAAATCCAACCGCGATGCCGGCTTGCTGCTGTTCGCCGGATTGTTAGTCGATGCGGTGCTGCGGGCGATCCAGTATTCGTAAGTGTCAAAGATGGATCGAGAGGTTGCGGCGTACGGGATACCCGCCTTCGCAGGTATCCAGGCTGTGCATCAACGCTCAATCCCGCGCAACAATCTCGCGCTCGCCTCGATAGCTATTCGCCGGATTGAGCAGATATCCTGCGCGCCGCCGCACCAGGAATTTCGGACGCCGCGCCCGGATCGCGTTGCGACGACGGCGTCGCGTCGCCGGCTCCCGTACCTTGTCCTCGGGCAATTGCGGAAGCGCGAAGATGTCGCTCCACATCTGCCAGGCGGATGCGATCTCGTCGCGATCCGAACTCACGCATAATGGAATCGTCAGCGACGGATCGCGATGGGCCAGCACCAGCATCTGGGCATCGTCGATGCCGCGTAGCGCGACGCCGAGAAAATCGCTGACGCGGACATTGACCGCCATCCGCATGCCGTGAAGCGCACGGCGCAGAACCACGCGTTCGCGATGAAGTTCGATCTGCCGCACGCCGCCGTCCGCACGGGTGTCGTGCGTATCGAAGCTGACGGGCAGAGAGAGAGGGTCGAGCCGCAATGCACGGCTCGACCCGGCGGGATTGATCCCGCTTGTTGCTGTTTGACGCCTCACGACTTTATCTCCCCGCCAGGCTTATGTGCCCGGTCGATGGCTGAGACCTTGCCAGAGCCGTGTCCGTTTCAGCTTAAAAAGCCTGGTTAATCGAAGGTCACCCGGCCTGCATTCGTCCGCATGATTGACAAGTCCTTGGCTCACATGATTGACGAGACCTTGCCGCGCGACTGGAAATCTTTGGCTTTTCACGCCCGAAAATGCTTGAAGTACGCATGAATCGGGCACATCTCATGGGTCAGCCGATTTACGCCGAGCCTTCCATCGTTCATCTTCAATCGCGGGGATTTCGTTCGTGATCTCTTCACCATCAGCCGTGTCGCCGCTTTCATCGGACGCCGCCGCTTCCGGACTGTTCGATCAATCCGCCCTCAGCACGCTGGCGCAGCGGCTTGTCGAGGCCGCGCGACGCGCGGGTGCTGATGCCGCCGACGCGGTTGCGGTGCGTGGCGTTTCGCAGGGCGTCGAAGTGCGCGACGGGCGCGTCGAGGAATCCGAGCGCTCCGAAGGTGACGACGTCGGACTGCGCGTGCTGGTCGGAAGGCGACAGGCGGTGGTGTCAACCAACGATGTGAGCGGCGACGGTATCGCCAAGCTTGCCGAGCGCGCCGTCGCGATGGCGCGCGTTGCGCCGGACGATAAGTATGTCGGCCTCGCCGATCCGGCGCTGCTGGCGCGCGATTTTCCTGACCTCGATCTGTTGGACTCGAAGGTCCCGTCGACATCGGAGCTGGAACGGCGGGCCTGCGAGGCGGAGGCCGCGGGCCTCGCCGTCAAGGGCGTGACCAAGTCCGGCGGCGGATCGGCCTCATCCGGAATTGGCGGCATGGTGCTGGTGACCTCGACCGGCTTCCACGGCTCCTATCTGCGGTCGAGCCAAAGCATTTCGATGACCGCGATCTCGGGCGAAGGCACCGGGATGGAGCGCGACTATGATTTCACCACCGCGCCGCACGCCGCTGATCTGGCATCGCCCGAAAGCGTCGGCCGCACCGCGGGCGAGCGTACTGTGGCGCGCGCCAACCCGCGCAAGGTCGAGACCTGCAAGGTGCCGGTCGTGTTCGCCCCCCGGGTTTCCGGATCGCTGGTCGGTCATCTGGTCGGCGCGGTCAACGGTGCGTCGATCGCGCGCAAGACCAGTTTCCTTAGGGATCGGCTCGGCCAACAGTTGTTTGCCAAGAACGTCCGCATCATCGACGATCCGTTGCGGGTGCGCGGATTGCGCTCGCAAACGTTCGACGCCGAAGGCGTCAAGGTCAAGAAGCTCGCCATCATCGACGAGGGCGTGCTGACCTCGTGGCTGCTGGATTCGGCAACCGCACGTGAGCTTAACATGGTCACGACCGGTCATGCCCACCGCGGCGTGTCGTCGCCGCCGTCGCCCGGGTCATATAACCTCCATCTCGAAGCCGGCGAGCCGACGCCCGCCGAATTGATGTCCGACATCAAGCAGGGATTTTACGTCACCGACCTGATCGGCTCCGGCGTCAACGGCGTGACCGGCGATTACAGCCGCGGGGCCTCCGGCTTCTGGATCGAGAATGGCGAGATCACCTATCCGGTGAGCGAAGTGACGATCGCGGGCCACCTGCTCGAGATGTTCAAGTCGCTGGTGCCGGCGAGCGATTTGGAATTCCGCTATGGCGTCAACGCACCGACCGTGCGCATCGAGGGATTGACGCTTGGCGGACGTTAACGCCGGCGACGAGCACAGCAGCGTTTTATCCCGCGAGGCTTTGGCGCGCGACGCCGCGTTGTTGACGAAGGCGGTGCGGGACGCCGGCGCGCTGGCGCTGTCGATGTTCCGCACCGACCTGAAAAACTGGACCAAGGGCGCGTCGTCGCCGGTGTCCGAAGCCGATATCGCGGTCAACGACCTGCTCGAGAAGCGATTGCGATCCGCCACGCCGGACTATGGCTGGCTGTCGGAGGAAAGTGCCGATGACCCGGCGCGTCTCGGCAAACCGCTGGTCTGGATTGTCGATCCGATCGACGGCACCCGCGGATACCTCGCCGGCCGTGAAGACTGGTGCGTGAGCGCGGCCCTGGTCGAGGACGCACTGCCGGTGCTGGCGGCGGTGTTCGTGCCGGCAAGCGATGAGTTTTTCTTTGCCGCGCGGGGCGAGGGCGCTACACGCAACGGTGCGCGCCTCCACGCGACATCGGGCACTGAGCTGGATTTCTCCCGAATCGCCGGCCCCAAGCCGCTGGTCGAGCGGCTGACCAGAGGGAGCGGCGACATTACGCTCCATCCGCGAATCGGATCGCTGGCGCTGCGGCTGTGCCGGGTCGCGGAAGGACGCCTCGATGCCGGGTTTGCCGGTGGACAGAGTCGTGATTGGGATCTTGCCGCGGCCAATTTGATCGTGCAGGAAGCGAATGGTAATATGACCGCGCTTTCGGGTGACCCCATCCTTTACAATCGCCGCGAGGTGACACACGGGGTGCTTGTGGCAGCGGGGCACGATCGTCATGCGAGCATTGTCGAGCATTTCCGCAATCGTCCGCTGCCCTGAGCGCTCCGGTTGCGCCTCGGAAGTTTTACGTGCCGGGGCATCACGCTAGGAAAATGAGAGACATGCCAGATACTGCCCCGCAACAGCTGCTCCATCTCGTCATCGGTGGCGAACTGACCGATCTCGAACACATCACGTTCAAGGATCTCGATCAGTTGGATATCGTCGGGGTGTTCCCTAACTACGCCACCGCCTTTGCGGCCTGGAAGGCGAAGGCGCAGCAGACCGTGGACAACGCCCACATGCGCTATTTTGTGGTCCACCTGCATCGGCTGCTCGATCCAGGGCAAGACGCGAAGCCTGGCCATTGAGAAAGCTGCTTCGTAACGGGCTGCGCAGCAGCTGGCTTCAGCGCGCTGTGGGATTTCTCGCGGCCGAATACCTGCGGCTGGTCTGGCTCACCAACAAGTTCAGCCTTGAGCCGCTCGACATTTACGACCGGGTCGAGCCGGAGATGCCGGCGATTCTCACATTCTGGCATGGCCAGCATTTCATGACGCCGTTCATCAAGAACAAGGCGAGCTACCGCGCCAAGGTGCTGATCTCCCGGCATCGCGACGGCGAATTCAACGCGATCGCCGCCGAACGGCTCGGCGTCGGCACCATCCGCGGCTCCGGCGATCACGGCTCGGCTTTTCACCGCAAAGGCGGCCTCGGCGCCTTCAAGGAAATGGTGCGTGCGCTGGAAGATGGTTATAACGTGGCGCTGACGGCGGATGTACCGAAGCGTTCGCGCGTCGTGGGACTTGGCCTCATCATGCTGGCAAGGGAATCCGGACGGCCGATCATGCCATTCGCGATGGCGACCAGCCGTTTTATCCGCCTGAAGAACTGGGATCGCACCACGATCAACCTACCGTTCGGCCGCGGCAGCCTGGTCGGCATCGAAGCGATTTGGGTGCCGCCGGACGCCGACGCCGAGGCGATGGAAAAAATCCGCGCACATGTCGAGGCGATCTTGAACGAGGCGACCCGCCAGGCCTACGCCCGGATCGGCCGCCCGGAAGAGGCGGGGCATGGCTAGCTCGCTGCCGATGACCCTGCGGCTGTACCGGCGGCTGTCCGCGGTCGCGGTGCCGCTGGCGCCGGCGCTGATCAAGCGGCGGCTGAAGCAGGGCAAGGAGGATCCGGCGCGGGTCGGAGAGCGGCGCGGCATGAGCGCGGGCATTCGGCCGGCCGGGCCGCTGATCTGGATTCACGGCGCCAGTGTCGGCGAAGTGCTGGCGGCGGCGGCCCTGATCGAACGGTTGCGGGCGCTGAACATGCGCATCCTGCTGACATCAGGCACGGTGACCTCGGCGGCGATCGTCGCCAAGCGCTTCCCCGCCGATATCATCCACCAATACGTGCCTTATGATTCGCCGCGCTACGTCGCGCGCTTTCTCGATCATTGGCAGCCTTCGCTGGCGCTGTTCATCGAGTCGGACCTGTGGCCCAATCTCATCCTCGCGAGCGCGGCACGGCGACTGCCGATGGTCTTGATCAACGGCCGGATGTCGCACCGCTCGTTTCCGCGCTGGCGCCGGGTGGCCGGCACGATCTCGGCGCTGCTCGGCCGGTTCGATATTTGTCTGGCGCAATCGGACGCCGATGCGGACCGCTTCGCGGCGCTTGGCAGCCGCAACGTCATCACCACCGGAAACCTGAAGCTCGATGTGCCGGCACCGCCCGCCGATGCAGCCAGGCTGGAGCGGCTGATGGCGGTGACGCGCGGTCGCCCGATCATCGTCGCGGCGTCGACGCATCCCGGCGAAGAGGAAATCCTGCTGGGAGTGCACCGCACGCTGGCAGGCTACTTTCCATCGCTGCTGACCGTGATCGTGCCGCGCCACCCGGATCGCGGTGCTGCCGTCGCCCGTCTGATCACCGCGGCGGGCCTGCATGTCGCGCTACGTTCGCGCGAGGAATTGCCGATCGCGACGACCGATATTTATGTCGCGGACACCATGGGCGAATTGGGGCTGTTCTACCGGCTTGCACCGATCGTGTTCATGGGCGGGTCGCTGGTTCCGCATGGCGGGCAAAATCCGATCGAGGCGATCAAGCTCGGTGCGTCGATCGTTCATGGCCCGCACGTCTTCAACTTCACCGACGTTTACGAGGCGCTCGACCGTGCCGGTGGCGCCCGTCAGGCCGATACGCAGGAAGCGCTGGTGCGGCAACTCGGCCAATTGCTGTCCGATCCGGCCGCGCGCGAGGCGTCGGTTGCGGCATCCGTCGGCGTGGTCGAGCAGCTCGGCGGTGCGCTAGAGCGCACGCTCGCCGCGCTCGAGCCGTATCTGTTGCAGCTGCGGCTCGAAATGGGAGCGGCCAGTGCGTGAGCCGGCCTTCTGGTACCGGCCGCCTTCATGGATATCCCGCATACTAATGCCGTTCGGCGCGATCTATGGTCTGGTCGCCGGCTGGCGGCTGGCGGGCGAGGGTCTTGATGCCGGCATCCCCGTGCTGTGCGTTGGCAATTATCATTCCGGCGGCGCCGGCAAGACCCCGACGGTGCTGGCGTTGGTGAAGCTGCTGCGCGACCTCGGCGAGACCCCGGTGGTGCTGAGTCGCGGTTATGGCGGACGACTTCGCGGGCCGGTCAAGGTCGATCCCGCGCGCCACGTCGCCGCCGATGTCGGCGACGAACCCATGATGTTGTCGCAGACGGTTTCCGTGGTGATCGCGCGCGACCGCGTCGAGGGCGTGGCGTTGGCGCGGTCGCAGGGCGCCAGCGTGATCGTGATGGACGACGGTTTCCAGAATCCCGCGATCGCCAAGGACGCGTCGCTGATCGTCATCGATGGTGACCGCGGCCTCGGTAATGGCGCCGTGTTTCCCGCCGGTCCGTTGCGGGCGCCGCTGCCGCCGCAATTAGCCCGCACCGACGCGCTGATCGTGGTCGGCGATGGCACCGCCGCTGCCAAGGTGGCGGCCGCGATCGCCGCGCAAGCCAAGCCGGTGCTGCCGGCGCGCCTGGTGCCGGGCGCGGCATCATTGGCCTCGCTCGGCGGCAAGCGCGTGCTGGCGTTTGCCGGGATCGGCGATCCCGGCCGGTTTTTCCGAACGCTGCGCGGCTGCGGCATCGAGGTCGCGCGGGAGCGGGCGTTTGCCGATCACCATCCGTTTTCGCCGGATGAGATCGAGGCCCTGATCGCGGAGGCGAAACGCGACGGGCTGACGCTGGTGACGACGGAGAAGGATCAGGCGCGGCTGCAGGGCAGCGAGAAGTTTTCAAACTGGCGCCGCGACATCAGCGTGTTCGCGGTCACGCTGCAATTTCACGACGCGGCGGCGCTGCGGAGATTCGTGACGGACCAATTGTTCAAGGCGCGTCAAAAAAACTTTCGTACGCGCGACTAATCCTGCGTCTTCAGCGCGCCGGGATAATGCCGCTGCAGGACCGCGGTAGGAACGGCGTAAGCCTCTTGCAGGTCGACGCTCCAGTATTTCAATTCGTCGAGCGGAATGCGCGCATCGGTCACCGCGCAGCGTACATAGGTCCCCGGCGAGATCACCCGGAAATCGCCGTCGAGATATTGCACCTGCGCTTCGCCATGGCCCGAGGGTCCGAATTTATTCAGCACGGTTGAGCTCCGACAAGACCCGGCCGCTCCGACCGGACTGAATGTTTAGGGATTTGATCTAACCATAGATAGGTCTCGATGTCCGCCCGTCCAACCCACCGATTTGTGATGAATTGGCGGCGTGGCGCATGATAGTTTTTTCACATGGGCGCTGGTTGCCAGCTCCCAGAACGATCCGGCAAACCCGATGCGCCTGCCCTCAGTAATCGCCATTTTGGCATTGTTTGCCGTGACTTTTACCGCCGACGCAGCGCCGCTGCCGGCCCCGCATCAAGTCGACATTCCCACCGGCAACGGGGTGCTGCACGCCCAACTCTACCGCCCCGCTGGCAATGGCCCGTTCCCCTCGGTGATCGCCCTGCATGGCTGCGACGGGCTGGCCGGCCGTTCCGAGCCGGTCCTGCTGCGCTATCGCGATTGGGCCGAGCAGTTGTTGAAGGCCGGCGAAGCGGTGTTGCTGCCCGACAGCTACGGTTCGCGCGAACTCGGCCCGCAATGCCGCGTCCGAGAGAGCCGGGTGCTTGCCCGCCGCGACCGGGTCGCGGACATCATGGCGTCCCGGCAATGGCTGGTGGCGCAGCCCTGGGCCGCGCGCGACCGCATCAGCCTGCTGGGTTGGGCGAATGGCGCGAGCGCGGTGTTGTGGGCGGTGCGTCCGCAACTCTCTTGGCGCAACGTTGAGCCGGATTTCCGCTCGGCGATTGCATTCTATCCGGACTGTCGTCTCGCTTCCGGCCTCGGATGGAGCGCGCGGGTGCCGACGCTGGTCTTGATCGGCGCCAAGGACGACATCAGTTCGCCGCCCGCCTGCCGCCAGATGATCGAGGGCGCCCGCGGGCGCAGTGCGCTGGCACGGATTGTCGTGTATCCCGACGCCTATCACGATTTCGACCGCGCTAATTTGCCGCTGCGTGCGGTGGCCGGGAACGCGGATGCCGGCGCGCCCGAGCGCGGCCATCTCGGCACCGATGTCGAGGCCCGCGCGGATTCGCAAAAGCGCGTCGCCGAATGGCTGGCGCGATAAATCTTTTCTAAAACAGGCTTCCCTGATCGACCGGCTTGGCAACGCGCTTCGGCGCAGCCGGCTTCGATGGCTCTTTCGGTTCTTTGCTCTGTTCGGCGGCCGGCTTGACGGCAGGTGTGGCTGCCGGCCGGTCCGAGTCTGCAGTGGCGCTGACGCGTCCATCGGCGAACTCGATGGAGAGATGCGCGCCCGGCCCGATCGCATCGGCGGCGTGCACGGCGAGGCCGTGCTCGTCGCGCACCAGCGCGAACCCGCGGGCCAATACGCCGCGATACGACAGCGCCGCCAGCAGTTGCCCGCTATGGGTGACCCGCGCTTCATGGCGCTGCATCGCTGTGATCAATGCGCGCTGCGCGCGCTCGGCGAGCCGCTGCGCGCGTTCGCGGTTGCGCGCGATGGTCTGGCGCTGCACCTGCGCGTTGGAAAGTTTTGACGCCTTGAGCCGGGCCTCAAGCCCGGCATAACGATCCCGGCGCGCCCGCAGCAGCGAGCGCGCTGAATGCATCATGCGCTCGCCGGAAGCGGTCAGCCGCTGCTGCGCCTGGGCGACCTGTCCGCGCAGCACCCGCAGCGTCAGTCGGGCGCCGGCACCGGCGAAACGGCGGAAATGAGCATGCGTATTGGCCTTCAGTGCGCGGGGCAGGGCGCTCGCGGCGCCGTCCAGCCGCTGACGCGGGATAGCCAGCAATTCGCCGGCCAGCGGAAGCGCGCGGACCGCGGCCCGCAGTTCGTTGCGGCGGCTTTCCTGGCCGCGCTGCCAGCACACCATCGTGCGCCGCGCCAGCGTCGAGACCTCGACAAACAGTTCGCTGCGCACGGGTACCGCCATTTCGGCCGCGGCCGTAGGCGTCGGTGCGCGCTTGTCGGCGGCGAAGTCGATCAGCGTGATGTCGGTCTCATGGCCGACCGCGGAGATCAGCGGGATCATGCTTTCGGCAGCGGCGCGGACCACGATCTCTTCGTTGAAGGACCACAGATCCTCCAGCGAGCCGCCGCCGCGCGCCACGATCAGAAGATCAGGCCGCGGAATCCGGCCCTGCTCGGGCAGCGCGTTGAAGCCGCGGATCGCCGCCGCGACCTGCTCGGCCGAGCCTTCGCCCTGGACCCGGACCGGCCACACCAGGACGCGGCGCGGGAAGCGGTCTTCCAACCGGTGCAGGATGTCGCGGATGACGGCGCCGGTCGGCGAGGTGACGACGCCGATGACTTCCGGCAGCCACGGCAACAGCTGCTTGCGCGCCTCGTCGAACAGTCCCTCGGCGGCGAGCTTGCGCTTGCGCTCTTCCATCAGTGCCATCAGCGCGCCGATGCCGGCGGGCTCGATCGCCTCGATCACAATCTGGTATTTCGACGAGCCGGGGTAGGTGGTGAGCTTGCCGGTGGCGATGACCTCGAGGCCTTCCTGCGGCTTGAAGCGCATCCGGCCATGGACGCCCTTCCAGATCACCGCCTCGATCTTGGCGCTCTCGTCCTTCAGCGCAAAATAGCAGTGCCCGGAGGCGTGCGGCCCGCGGAAACCGGAGATTTCGCCGCGCACCCGGACATGGCCATAGGCGTCCTCCACCGTCCGCTTCAGCGCGGAGGAGAGTTCCGAGACGGTAAATTCGGGCGCGTTGATCAAAGCGTCGGTTACGGGCATCTTTGGCGATTGAATCGGGGTTTTGGGGTTCGCGCAAGGTTCTCGATGCGCACCGTGGCCGGCAAAGCACATATCCACACCGGGGCTGCGGTGTTTGTTGCAGCGGGCCGGGGCCATGTTAAACCGTGCGCCTCATCGCGGCAACGTCGGTCTGGCTGCATCGTATGCATATTCTCCTACTCGGTTCCGGTGGCCGCGAGCACGCGCTGGCGTGGAAGATCGCCGCGTCGCCGCTGGTGACAAAACTCTGGTGCGCGCCGGGCAACGCCGGCATTGCGCGTGAGGCCGAATGCGTGGCGCTCGATATCACCGACCATGCCGCGGTGATCGCCTTCTGCCAACGCAACGCCGTCGATCTCGTCGTGGTCGGCCCGGAAACGCCGCTGGCCGCCGGTCTGGTCGATGACCTCGCGAGCGCCGGCATCAAGGCGTTCGGGCCGAGCAAACTGGCCGCGCAGCTCGAGGGCTCCAAGGGCTTTACCAAAGACCTCTGCACCGAATTCAACATCCCGACCGGGGCGTATCGGCGCTTCACCACCGCCGCTGAGGCTCTAACTTACGTGCGTGCGCAGGGCGCGCCGATCGTGGTCAAGGCGGACGGGCTGGCCGCGGGCAAGGGCGTCGTAGTCGCGCAAATCCTGCGCGAAGCCGAGGAGGCCATCGGCATGATGTTCGATGGCGGCTTTGGCGCGGCCGGCGCCGAGGTCGTGATCGAGGAATATCTCACCGGCCGCGAGATCAGCTTCTTTGCGTTGTCCGACGGCGAGACCGCGATCGCGTTGGCCTCGGCGCAGGACCACAAGCGCGTGTTCGATCATGACCAGGGCCCGAACACCGGCGGCATGGGCGCCTATTCGCCGACGCCGTTCGTGACGCCGGAAATCCATGCCGAGATCATGGCGAAGATCATCCTGCCGACGGTTGCCGGGATGAAGGCGCGCGGGACGCCGTTTCGTGGCGTGCTCTATGCCGGGGTGATGCTTACGGCGGACGGGCCGAAACTGTTCGAATACAATGTTCGCTTCGGCGATCCGGAATGCCAGGTGCTGATGCTGCGTATGATGTCCGACATCGTGCCGGCGATGCTTGCGTCCATCGACGGGCAGTTGAAGAATTTCGACCTGCGCTGGTATCCAGAAGCTGCGCTGACAGTGGTGATGGCGGCGAAGGGCTATCCCGGCGATTACAAGAAGGGCACGGCAATCTCGGGGCTCGATGACGCCGCCACGGTCGAGGGCGTTGAGATTTTCCATGCCGGCACGATATCAACGGACGCTGCCATCCTCGCCAATGGTGGCCGCGTGCTCAATGTCTGCGCGCTGGGCAAGACCGTCACCGAGGCGCAGCGCCAAGCCTATGCAGCGGTCGACCGCATCCAATGGCCGGACGGATTTTGCCGGCGCGACATCGGCTGGCAGGCGGTGGAGCGGGAGAAGGCCTGAGGTTCGCGTTAGTCAGACGCGTCGGCCCTTCGTTCGTCATGCCCGGGCTTGACCCGGGCATCCATCGATCTTCAAAAGACTCATGCGAAGGAGATGGATTGCCGGGTCAAGCCCGGCAATGACGATCTTGTTTCCTTTCGCACGCGTCGGCTCGCCCAACTCAAAGCAAATCGCCGCCCGCCGCCGACGCCGTGGTGCCGTGTTCGCGGAATGCCTTGATGACGTTGCGGCCGACCCGCCATTTGTGCACTTCATCGGGACCGTCCACCAGCCGCTGTGAACGCACCTGAGTGTACCAGGCCGCCAGCGGCGTATCCTGGCTGAATCCGAGCGCGCCGTGGAGCTGGATCGCGGTGTCGATCACCTTGTGCACCATGTGGGCCAGATACACTTTGGCGATCGAGTTTTCCTGTCGCAGGTCCATGCCCTTTTCCGCCTTGTAGGCGATATGCAGCAGCATCAGCCGGCCGATATAAAGCTGGCTGGCGCATTCGGCGAGCATGAACTGCACCGCCTGGCGGTCGGCGAGCAGCACGCCGAAGGTCGAGCGCTTGGTGATATGGGCCACCGCCATGTCGAGCGCGCGCTGGGCCTTGGCGATGTTGTGCATGCCGTGGCGCAGCCGGCCATAGGCGAGGCGATGCTGCCCCATATTGAAGCCGTTGCCTTCGCCGCCGAGCAGGTTGTCGGCCGGCACCTTGAGATCCCTGATTTCGATTTCGGAATGGCCGCCGGACAATGCGTCGTAATGCGGGCCGTGGATCGCCATGTTCTCGACGTTGCGCTTGATGCGGTAACCGGGGTTCGGCAGTTCGACAATGAAGGTCGAGAACTGCTTGTGGCGCGGCGCGTTCGGATCGGTCTTGGCCATCACCAGCGCGATGTCGGCGACGCTGGCGGAAGAGGAAAACCACTTCTCGCCGTTGAGGATGTAATTCTCGTTGCCGTCTTTCACCGCCGATGTCTGCATGCCGGTGGCATCAGCGCCCGCGGCCTTTTCCGTCATCGAAAAGCAGATGCGCTTGTCGCCGTTGAGCAGCGGCTTCAGGAATTTTTCTTTCTGATGTTCCGTGCCGTGCTCCAGGATGGTCATCATCGAGGCGTCGTCGGGGCCCTGCGTGTTCATCGAGAGCGCGCCGAGCATGCTTTCGCCGAGCTCCATCTGGACCAGTGCATTGGCGAGTGGTCCGAGCCCCATGCCGCCATATTCCTTCGGCACGAACGGACACCACAGGCCCTGCGCGCGGGCTTTCTGGCGCAATGGGCCCAGCACTTCGTCGAGCGGCTTGGAGTCCAATTCCTTCTCCGCGGGAATGCACTCCTCGTGCACCCATTTGCGGACTTTCTCGCGGATCGCCTTGGCCTCGGCCGGCACTTCGAAATCAATCGACATTGGCATTCCTTCCCTTTGGTTCTTGTTGGCTGGGTTGATGGACGGATATAACCGGGGCGACGTAGCAGCAACGCAAACAAAATTTGAATCGCAAGCGGCTCGTCCCGCATGAGCGTGCTATCCAGTATGCGGCGACGTCGCTTGCAGAAGCTGAGCCCTGATGTTTACTGAACCATCCGCTGCTGATGACGACTGAGAGTGCGACATGCCTGATCTTGCCGATTTGTTCCCCGGATACGCGTCCGAATGGATCAACACCAAATCCGGCCGCATCTTCGCCCGCGTCGGCGGCGAGGGGCCGCCATTGCTGTTGTTGCACGGGTTTTCGTCAACCCATGTGATGTGGCACACAGTTGCGCCGCAGCTTGCGGACAAGTTCACGCTGATCATTGCCGATCTGCCCGGCTACGGCTGGTCGGACATGCCGGAGAGCGACAAGGACCACACGCCCTACACCAAGCGCGCGATGGCAAAGACGCTGGTCGAAGCCATGGAGCAACTCGGCTACGTGCATTTCGCGCTCGCCGGGCATGACCGCGGTGGCCGCGTGTCCTATCGCCTGGCGCTCGATCATCCGGGACGGCTTTCCAGACTGGCGGTGCTGGATATCCTGCCGACCTATAATTACTGGGAGAAGATGAACCGGCTCTATGCGCTGAAGATCTATCATTGGACCTTCCTGGCGCAGCCCTATCCGCTGCCGGAGACCCTGATCGGCGGCAATCCGGATTACTTCCTCAAGCAAAAGATGGCGAGCCAGACCAAGTCGAAGACGCTCAAGGAAATCGATCCGCGCGCACTGGAACATTATCTGGCGCCGTTCCGCGACCCCTCACGGGTGCATGCGATGTGCGAGGACTATCGCGCCGGCGCCTATGCCGACTACGACATCGACAAGGCCGATCACGACGCCGGCAAGAAGATCACGATCCCGATGCTGGCGCTGTGGGGCGATGTCGGCATCGCCACCGCCGCGGCAACGCCGCTCGACACCTGGAAAACCTGGGCCACCAATGTGACGGGCTCACCGGTTGATTCCGGGCACTTCCTTCCCGAGGAAAATCCGGATGTGACGGCGAAGAAGCTGAAGGAGTTTTTTCTGGCTGGGTAGTTTCTTAGATCCGTCATTCCGGGATGGTGCGTCAGCACCAGACCCGGAATCTCGAGATTCCGGGTTCGATGCTTCGCATCGCCCCGGAATGACGCAATCAAATCCATCACCGCCGCGCCTTGAAAAACTCCCGCAGCAATATGGCGGCTTCGGCTTCGCCGACCGCGGAATAGACTTCGGGCACGTGATGGCAGGTGGGCGAGGCGAAGAACCGCACGCCGGAATCGACCGCGCCGCCCTTGGGGTCGGCCGCGCCGTAATAGAGCCGCCGGATCCGCGTCAATGAGATCGCGCCGGCGCACATCGTGCACGGCTCCAGCGTGACATAGAGGTCGCAATCGACCAGCCGTTCGCTGCCGACGGCAGCCGTGGCCTGCCGGATGGCGAGGATTTCGGCGTGCGCGGTCGGGTCGCGGTCGGTCAGGGTCCGGTTCCCGGCCGCGGCAATCACCTCGTTGTTCCGCACGATCACGCATCCGATCGGCACTTCGCCGGCTTTTCCGGCGTTTTCGGCCGCTTTCAGCGCCAAATCCATGAAAGATGGTGCGGTCATGTCTCGTATCGCTCGCAGAACTCTGCTACTGGATATGCTTCAGCAAAAGTGGATACCGGTTTTGCGTGACTCTGCGGCTCAAGGATGAGCGCGCGCGTCATCGCCGTGCCAGCCCTTTCGCGTTTTCAGCCGTATTCTGGTGAGACCATTCATGCCTCGCGATAACGACAAAAACAACGATTCCCCGCGCGGCCGGCGTGATCGGCCCGGTAGCGGCAAGAGCCGCACCGGCGGTGGCAAGGGCCGTTCCGGCGCGGCCCGGGGGCCGGAGAAGAAATTCGCCAAGCGCGGCTTTGCCGGCAAGAGCGACGACGGCGAGCGGCGGCCGTATGCCGGCAAGCCGGATCGCGCCAAATCGTATGATAAGCCGTACGAGAAGAAGCCTTACGAGAAGAAGCCCTATTCGGGTTCGGGCAAGCCCTACGCCGGCAAGCGCGACGATGGCCGGCCGCCGCGCCGCGATTATGAAGGCGCGCCCCGCCGCCACGATGGCGATGCGCCGCGCGCTCGCAGCGACCGGCCGTTTGCCGATCGTCCGCAACGGTTCAACCGGGATGACCGGCCCCGCGATGAGAAGCGTCCCTATACCCCGCGCGGCGAGCGCGGTGATGCCCGCCCGGCCGGGCGATTTTCCGACCGGAAGTTCGGCGACAAGAAGCCTTATGCGGCGCGGGAGGGCGGCGACGAAAAGCGCCCCTACACGCCGCGTGGTGAGGGCTTTCGAAAAGGCGGCGATCGGCCCTATGGCGATCGTGCCTCGCGCGATCATGACCGCCCGCGCGGCGACCGCCCGGACAGAAAGTTTGGCGACGACCGGAAGTTTGCACGCGGCGATTCGAAGCCGTGGCAGAAACGCGATGCGGGTTCGCGCGACGACGCCGGCCATCGTTCACGGCCGTCCCGCGATGGCGCGCGGAGCTTTGACAAGCCTAAATTCGACAGGCCCCGCTACGACGGACCGCGCGACGCAAGGGCCGGTGAAGAGCGCGGCGGCGATGAGCGTCCGCGATTTTCACGCCCGCGCGAGGGGCGCAATGCCTGGCAGGAGCACCCGCGTAGCGAGGAGCGGTCCTCTGGCGGTTTTTCCGACCGGCCGCGCCGCGACAACGAAGACGACAGCAAGGTTTTCGTCAAACGTCCGGCGTTCGGCGGCCGCGGCGCCTATCGTGAGCGCACATCCGAAGAGCGTCGTCCGCCCCGCCCGCCGCGCGAAAAGAAATCCGGCGAGCGCATCGCCAAGGTGGTGTCGCGGGCAGGGTTGGCCTCGCGCCGCGACGCTGAAGAATGGATCATGCAGGGCCGCGTCACGGTCAACGGCCGGGTGATCAACTCGCCGGCGCTTGATGTCACCGTCAACGACGTCATTACCGTTGACGGCAAGCCGTTGCCGCCGCGCGAGCGCACGCGGCTGTTTTTGTTTCACAAGCCGCGCGGGCTGATGACAACCCACGCCGACCCGGAAGGCCGGCCGACGGTGTTCGACAATCTGCCGGAAGGCCTGCCGCGGCTGATCTCGATCGGACGGCTCGATTTCAACACCGAGGGCCTCTTGCTGCTGACCAATGACGGCGGTTTGGCGCGGGCGCTCGAACTGCCCGATACCGGCTGGTTGCGGCGCTACCGGGTGCGGGCCCATGGCGAGGTGACGCAGGCGCAGCTCGATGAGCTGAAAAAGGGCATCGAGGTCGACGGCGTCAAATATGGCTCGATCGATGCGACGCTGGAGCGCGACCAGGGCGCCAATGTCTGGCTGTTATTTGCGATCCGAGAAGGTAAGAACCGCGAAGTGCGCAACGTGATGGCGCATCTCGGCCTCGAGGTGAACCGCCTGATCCGGGTGTCCTATGGTCCGTTCCAATTGGCCGAACTTCCCGAAGGCGAGGTCGAGGAGGTCAGGACCCGGGTGCTGCGCGAACAGCTCGGCGAGAAGATTGCGGCGCTCGCGGGCGCGGATTTCGCCCGGCCGATGCCGGGCGAATCCCAGGCTACTCCGGATGATGAAGCGGCCGACGCCCCGCGCGGCAAAAAGCCGTTCAAGCCGGCCGGCAAGAGCGGCCTGATCGCCGACCGCAAGGGTCGCCGCGTGCTGGTGCAACGCACCGGCAGCGACGAAGCCCGCGCGCGCAATGAGGCCGAAGCCAACGGCTACGGCCCGCCGCGCCGCCCGCAGCGCGGCTATCACGGCAAGCGCGATCTGAAGCCGCGGGACGAGTGAGGCGGCTCGATGAAGCTCGCTATTGCTATCGAGGCTGCGCAGAATCTTCCTTCACCCTCCCCTCGAGGGGGAGGGTCGCTCGCGCAGCGAGCGGGGTGGGGTGATTGTTCATCCGCAGCCTGTCCGTCTGTCTTTCGCGCCGTGCACCCCATCCCGACGCGCGTCATGCTTCGCGCGACACGCGTCGACCTACGAGCGAGCTTCGCTCGTCTCGGACCCCCTCAAGGGGAGGGTAAGCAAGAGTTGCGGCAGCCACTCGTTTCATATGCGATTGCCCTCTCCCGCAAGGTGGGAGCGAGCACGCCGGCTGCTGCTGCGACGATGATACGGACTGCCTGATGCGTGTCGTTGGTGGGCGATTGAAGGGTCGCAATCTGGCGTCGCCGTCGTCGCGCGACATCCGTCCGACCGCGGACCGGTTGCGCGAGGCGCTGTTCAACATTCTGATCCATGCCTATGACGATCCGATCGCCGACGCACGGGTGCTCGACCTGTTCGCCGGCACCGGCGCGCTCGGCATCGAGGCCGTCTCGCGCGGTGCGGCGTTTGCACTGTTCGTCGACAACGGCGCCGAAGCCCGCGCGCTGTTGCGCAACAATGTCGAGGCGCTGGGTTTGGGCGGCGTGACGAAAGTCTATCGCCGCGACGCCGGCAATCTCGGCCCGGCGCATCCGATGGACCCGTTCTCGCTGGTGTTCCTCGATCCGCCCTATCGCATGAAGTTGGCCGAGAAGTCGCTGGCCTCATTGCGCGATGGCGGCTGGTTGAAGCCGGCCGCGCTGCTGGTGGTCGAAGAGGCCAAGGCGGCGGCGTTTGCGGCGCCGGATGGTTTCGAGGAACTGGAGCGGCGGGCCTACGACGATACCGAGTTTACGTTTTTGCGCGCGGTATAATCACCTCATCCTGAGGAGCGCGCGTTTGCGCGCGTCTCGAAGGATGGGCCGCAAAAATCATGGTTCTCCCGGCGATGCGAAGCATCGTCCGGAGACGGCGCTAAGAAGCGCCTCCTCACCATGAGGGCGGATGATGCGGCACATCACCGTCGCCCGAACAGTTTCTCGATATCCGACAACTTCAATTCCACATAGGTCGGGCGTCCGTGGTTGCATTGCCCGGAATTCGGCGTGTCTTCCATCTCGCGCAACAGCGCGTTCATCTCCTCCGGCTTGAGGCGGCGGCCGGCGCGCACCGAGCCGTGGCAGGCCATGGTGGCCGCCACATGCATCAGGCGGCGTTCCAGCGGCAGCGCTTCATCCCATTCCGCCATGTGCTCGGCGAGGTCGCGCAGCAGCGAAGCGGCATTGGTCTTGCCGAGCAGCGAGGGCGTCTCGCGCACCGCGACCGCGCCGGGGCCGAAGGAATCGATCGCGAGCCCGAACGACGCGAGTTCCTCGGCGCGGTCGACGATCTTCTCCACCGTCGCCTCGTCGAGTTCGACGATCTCGGGAATGAGCAGGATCTGCCGCTGCACGCCGTTTCTGGCCAGCGAGGCCTTGAGCTTTTCATAGACGATGCGCTCATGCGCGGCGTGCTGGTCCACCACAACAAGCCCGTCGCGGGTCTGCGACACGATGTAGGTCTCGTGAATTCGAGTCCGCGCCGCACCGAGCGGACGGTCGAGCAGGTCGGCGGAGGGCGCTTGCTCGAAACGCACATCGGCGGTCGGCGTCCCGACGTCGAACGCGGCCTGGCCGGGCTCGGCAAAGGCTGCTGTCGCGGCGGCTTCGAATGCCGGCCGCGATCCGCCCGGCGACCTCGCTTGAGGAGGAAAGGCCGGCGAGCGCTGCCAATCCCAATTGGCGGGGCGCGGCGTGAACGCGGGACGGAACGAGGCGAGGGCGGCACCGTCGCTGTTGGCCGCGGTGCGCCGGCCCTCGCGGGCGAGGCCTTCTTTCAACGCGTGCACGATCAAGGCGCGGACCAGCCCGGCGTTGCGAAACCGCACCTCGGTCTTGGCCGGATGCACATTGGCATCAACCTCCTGCGGGCCGAGCGTGACGAACAGCGCCACCACCGGATGGCGGTCGCGCGGCAGATAATCGGAATAGGCGGCGCGCACCGCGCCCAGGATCAATTTGTCCCGCACCGGGCGGCCGTTGACGAACAGATATTGTCCGAGCGCATTGGCGCGGGTCAGCGACGGGGCCGCGGCGAAGCCTTCGACCAGGGTGCCTTCGCGTTCGGCGCGCACTTCGATGGCGCTGGCGCGAAAATCGCTGCCCAGGATATCGCCAAGGCGGGTGAGCCGGCCGGGGGCACCGGGCAGCGCCGCGGCCCAAGTGACGGGCGCACGCTCTTCGCCCGACAGCGTGAAGGCAATGTCGGGCCGCGCCATTGCCAGCCGACGCACCACCTCGCGGATCGCCTCGGCTTCGGTGCGGTCGGTCTTGAGAAATTTCAGCCGCGCCGGCGTCGCGTAAAACAGATCGCTGACTTCGACGCGGGTGCCGTGGCCGAGCGCCGCCGGCATGATCGCCGATTTCTGGCCGCCTTCGACCGACAGCGACCAGGCATGCGGTTCGCTGGCGTGGCGGGTGGTGATGCCGAGCCTGGCCACCGCGCCGATCGAGGGCAGCGCCTCGCCGCGAAACCCGAGCGTGCGGATGTGCAGGAGATCCTCGTCGTCGAGCTTGGAGGTGGCGTGGCGATCCACCGCCAGCGCCAAATCGCTGCAGGTCATGCCGCCGCCATCGTCGGTGATGCCGATCCGCCGCCGCCCGCCGCCGTCGGTGAAAATATCGATCCGGCTGGCGCCGGCATCGATGGCGTTCTCGACGAGTTCCTTGACCACGCTCGCCGGCCGCTCGACCACTTCGCCGGCGGCGATGCGGTTGACGACCTGTTCGGGAAGCTGGCGGACCGGCATGGGTTCAAGGTGAACTCGTGGAATGGAGCCGCAATTTAGGAGCTTTCGGCCGCAGATGGGAGGGCCGGCAGGACGCTCTCCCCGTTATCCGGCGTATCCTCACGCAAAGTCGGACTTAATCGTCGTAGCCGCCCGAGCCGCGCTTCGCCTTGACGTCGCCGCGGCGCTTCTTGCCGTCCAGCCGGCGTTGTTTCGAGCCGAGAGTCGGCCGCGTGGCGCGGCGCGGCGTCGGCCGCACCAGGGCCTCGCGCAGCAGTTCCAGCAGGCGGTCGATGGCATCGGCGCGGTTGCGCTCCTGGGTGCGGAACCGCTGCGCGTGGATCACGATCACGCCGTCCTTGGTCATGCGCTGGCCCGCGAGCCGGTTGAGCCGCGCTGCGGCGTCGTCGGCCAGCGTGATCTTGCGGGTGTCGAAACGCAATTGGGCGGCGGTGGAAAGCTTGTTGACGTTCTGGCCGCCCGGACCCGAGGCGCGCACGAAGCTGACCTCGATGTCGTCTTCGTCGACCGCAAGATCGCGGGAAATCCGCAGCATGGCGTCACCGGGAGGCCGGGGGTGATCCCAGCGGGAATCGGAGCATGGAGGATAGCGGTTTTGTGCGGGGTTGGCTTGGGCCGCGGATTGGTCATTCCCTCCCCCCTTGTGGGGGAGGGCTAGGGAGGGGGTGAACTCCAAGCGCCGGACTCGCGGTACCCCCCTCTCCAACTCTCCCCGAGAGAGCAGGCCGCGCCGGGCAGCAACGCGTCATTCCTGTAGCGCGTTGTGCCCGGTTAGAGACTCAATTCGCCGAGGCCGGGGGCTGTCCGGCTGCCGGCTGGGCTGCGGCTTGCGGGGCGCGGCCGACGATCACGGTGAGAAGGCCTTGTCCCCACAGGCGTTTGGCGACCCGCTTCGTGTCCTCCAGGGTGACCGCGTCGACGATCGCGTTGCGTTTCTCGATATAGTCGATGGGAAGCCCATCCAGCTGATACTGCAGCATCCCCGAGGCGAGCTTGGAGGAGGTGTCCAACGCCAGCATTTGCGAGCCCTTGAGGTAGGACTTGGCCTCGTCCAATTCCTGCTGGGTCGGACCATCCTCGCCCATGCGGCCGATTTCCCTCGTGATGGCTTCCACGGTCTCGCCGGCGCGGTCGGCGCGCGTCCCGGTGTTTCCGATGAACAGCGCGGAATGCTTCATCCACAGCAGCGCTTCATAGACCGAATAGGCCAGGCCGCGCTTCTCGCGGACCTCGTGATAGAGCCGTGACGACAACGCTCCGCCGCCGATGATGTGATTGACGATATAGGCGGCCATGAAATCCGGATCGTGGCGCCGCACGCCGGGGCCGCCGAACGTCACCACGGTCTGCGGCACGTCGAGCGGAATGAACGCGCGTTGCGGCGGCTTGGCGGCCTCGACATCGGGAACCGGCGTCAGGTCGGCCTTGGCCGGCAGGCTGCCGAAGGTTTGATCCAATAATTTGCCGAGCGTGTCGGCGTCGACGTCACCGACGACAGCGATCTTCAACGTATCCTTGGCCAGCACGCGGCGGACATAATCTTTCAGGTCGGCAACGTCGATCGAAGGCACGCTTTCCAGCGTGCCCTCGGCCGGCCGGCCGTAGGGATGGTTGCCAAACGCCAATTGCAGGAACTTGCGGCCGGCAAGTGCGGTCGGACTGGTGGTTTCGCTTTGCAGGTTGGACAAAACCTGCGAGCGAATGCGCTCCACATCGGCGCTATTGAAATGCGGCGAGGTCAGCGACATCCGCAGCAGGTCGAAGGCCTCGTCCTTGGTACCCTTGAGCATGCGCAGCGAGCCGCGGAAATAATCCCGCGTCGAACTGAAGCTGAGCTCGATGGCACGGCGCTCGAGCCGTTCGTGGAAAGTCTTGGAATCCAGCTCGCCGGAACCTTCATCGAGCAGACTGGCGACCAGATTGCCGACCCCGGGCTTGCCGGCCGGATCCTGGCTGGCACCGCCGCCGAAGGCGTATTCCATCGCGATCAGCGGCACGGTGGCGTCCTGCACAAACCAGGCCTCGATCCCGCCCGGCGAGACCAGATGCTGTATCTTGGCCGAGGCGTGCGACGGCGTTGACGCCAGCGTCGCCAGGGCGACGCAGACGGCGAACACCAACGCGATGTGTCGTGCGCAAACTTTCAAGCAAGTCACTTTCAAGTAAGTCACGAGCGTTTCTCCTCGCGTTTGGCCGTAGTGTCCTTGATCAGGTAGCCGGTCACCGAGCGCTTCTTGTCCAGCCATTTTTGTGCGGCGGCGCGAACCTGTTCGGCGGTGACGGCGCGAATCCGGTCCGGCCAGCTTCGGATATCCTCAATGCTCAAGCCGGTGGTGAGCGCGGCGCCGTACCAGCGCGCCAGCGTGGCCTGGTTGTCCTGCGCATAGATGGCCTCGGCGATCAACTGGGTCTTGACGCGCTCGAGATCCTCGGCCGCCACCGTGTCTTGGGCGAGCTTCGCGATCACGTCATCGATCGTTTGTTCGACCTGCGCGAACCCGACGCCCGACTTCGGCGAGGCCGAAATCGTGAACTGGGTCGAAATCGAGCGCAGTGCCCTGATATCCGGCACCCGCGTTGACGGCGAGCGGCTTGTCGACCACCAGCGCGCGGTAGAGATAGGAGTTGCTGCCGCCGCCGAGCAGTTGCGCGAGCACGTCGAGCGCGGCGCTTTCTCCGGCGGCCGCGGTGGTGGCGGACGGGACCAGATAGTAGCGCGATACTTTGGGCTGTTCGACGCGGGGATCGGAAAACGTCACGGTGCGCGGCGCGATCGGGGTCGGCTCCTGCGGACGGAGACGTCGCGCCGGAATCGCAGGCTGCGCCGGAACCACGCCGAATGTCCGCTCCGCCAACGGGCGGACCTCGTCGGCATTGACGTCGCCGGCGATCACCAGTGTCGCGTTGTTAGGCGCGTAGAAGCGCTTGTAGAACGCCAGCGCGTCCTCGCGGTCGAGCTTCTCGATTTCCTGATGCCAGCCGATCACGGGACGGCCGTAGGGATGGTTGAGATACAGCGCCGCCATGATCTGTTCGGTCAGCCGCGCTTCCGGATTGTTGGCCACGCGCATGTTGTATTCCTCAAGCACGACGTCGCGCTCCGGCAGCACATTCTCATCCTTGAGGACGAGGCCGGTCATGCGGTCGGCTTCGAATTCCATCACCGTGGCCAACTGGTCGCGCGGCACCCGCTGGAAGTAGCCGGTATAGTCGGTGGAGGTGAAGGCGTTCTCGTTGCCGCCGATCCGAAGCACGGTCTGGGAGAATTCACCGGCCGGATGCTTGCTGGTGCCCTTGAACATCAGATGTTCGAGGAAGTGCGCGAGGCCCGATTTGCCCGGTGTCTCGTCGGCGGAGCCGACCTTGTACCAGATCATCTGGGTGACGACCGGCGTGCGGCGGTCCGGGATCACCACGACCGTCAGGCCGTTGCCGAGGGTGAAGGTGGCGGGAGGATCGGAGGTAATCGTGGTCTGGGCCAATGCGGCCGGTGCGGAGAAAGCGAACGCCAAAGCGAACGCTGCGATGAGATGGACGGCAAAACGCTGTGAGGACATCATGACCTGTCTGGCGGCCCGAACGAAATTGTTCGAGGTGAAACCGCGGCACTGTACACCGCGCATCGGCCGCCGGACCTTAAGACATTGTCACATAGCTGCGTCACGTCGCGCAGTGACTGGCGTTATCAGTCGCCATATTTGCCGGCGGCAGGGTTATATTCCTTGTTGAGCGATTCCTTGGGGCCGGTGCCATAAGCGAAATTCGGCGAGGGCGTCTGATATCCGCTCGGCGGCTCGGTCAGGGATTCCCGGGTCGGCTCGCCCTTGAACGTGGTGGTTTCGGATTTGCTGCCACCGAAAAGGCTGCTGAAGCTGCCGGTAAACCCAAGCTGGGACGGGCTGAGGATCGCCGTGGCCCCGGGTTCGCCGCCTGGCACCACGTTTTCGCCGCTGCCGCCGGCGGTGCGCGGCGTGGCCGCGACCTTGCCCTTGTTGAGTTCGTCCGGCGTCAGGATGCGCGCCGCTTCGACCGGGTCCTTGTTTTCCTTCTTCTTGGCCGCGATCCTTTCCTTGCGGCGCACCACGTCGGGATCTTTCGGCCAGTTCGGCACCTTCACCTCGGCCTGGGGCGAGGCGGGGGGCGGCAGATCGAGCTTGGGGGGAACCACCAGCGGCGAACGCTCGCGGTAATCGATGCCGCGGTTGTCCATGTTGGTGCCGCCGATACCGGTCATGATGCTTTCGATGATCTTGTCTTCGAAAGACTTGTCTTCGTCATCGTCGTCGCCGGCCCGCGCCGCGCCGGTCGCCATCACCAGGCCAACCCCGAACACGACGGCGGATAGCCGCAGCACGCGCATCGAATTCTGAATTAACCCACCGCTGCCTTCGGTCTCGCGCATCGAGCTCTTCCTATTCAAGGTCTACCGCGGGTTGCCGCCACATAGGGGCGCAGCTCCGCTCCTGCAAGGTTCAGCTTTAAAGGCCATATCAGCCCGGATCAGGGCGCTTTTGCGGCGGGTACCCCCAGGAAGGAATCATACAGTAGGGCCGCTACCCCGGCAACAATCGCCACGTCGGCAAGGTTAAACACGTACCAATTGAAGGTTTTTCCCCAGATCTGGACGTGGAACAGGGCGAAATCGACCACCGCGCCATAGGCGAAGCGATCGATCCCGTTGCCGATGGCGCCGCCGATGATCATGCCGAGCGCGATGGTCGCGAGCAGGGTGCGCGACCGCGCCATCCAGATCGCCAGCACGACCACCGCCACGGCCTTGATGACCATCAGCACGATCTGTGCCATCGGGCTGTCGTTCTGAAACCAGCCGAAGCTGATCCCGACATTCCAGGCCAGCACCAAATCGAGGAACGGCGTCAGCCTCACGGCGCCGCGGCGGGCGAGGTCGAACACGAACAGCAGCCACAATTTGGAGGCCTGGTCGATCGCCAGCGTGGCGACGGCCGCGATGACGCCAAAACGGAGGTGAGGGGTCATGCCACGGCTGCTTCGCATATGATGGAATAAGCGACGGCGAAGAATCTTTGCTTCACCCTCCCCTTGAGGGGGAGGGTCGACCGCGCAGCGGTCGGGGTGGGGTGATTGTTCATCCGCAGCCTGTCCACCCGTCTTTGGCGCCGCGCACCCCACCCCGTCTCGCATCGTGCTTCGCACGAGTTCGAGCCGACCCTCCCCCTCAAGGGGAGGGTAAGCAAGAGCTGCGGCAACCGCCTGTTTCGTCATCAACAGTCTTCGTGAAGGCATGCCGGATATCAAACCGTCACTCCGAGCGCCTTCCACTCACGTAGCGCCTTCGCGTCGCGCGGCGAGACATCGGGGTATTCCGGGTCCTCGCCGACGTCAGGCAGGATCTTCCACGACCGCGCGCATTTGGTGCCCTCAGCCTTCTCGACCACCACAGCGACGCCGGGCACCTCGTTCAAACGGAACGCATCGGCCGGGGCCTCGTCATTGGTCGCCATCGCATTCGAGGTGATGCAAACCTCTGCCAGATCGGTATCGAACAGCGTGTTGAAGATCTTCGGGTCCGACACGTAGACCAGCGGCGAGGCCTCCAGCGACGAGCCGATCCGCTTGGCGGCGCGCTCGACTTCCAGCGCGCCGGTCACGACCCGGCGGACATCGCGGATGATTTCCCATTTGGCGGCCAGCGCGTCGTTGCGGAATGCCTCAAGGCCCTCCGGAAACAGCGTGAGGTGCACCGACGGCTCGGCGTCGGGCCGGTACATCCGCCACGCCTCTTCGGAAGTGAACGACAGCACCGGCGCCACCCATTTCAGGATCGCGTCGCAAAGAATGTCGATGGTGGTCAATGCCGCCTTGCGCACCAGCGACGACGGCGGATCGCAATACAGCGTGTCCTTGCGGATATCGAAATAGAACGCCGACAGTTCGGTGTTCATGAATGCCGATAGGCTGGCGATCACGGTCTTGTAGTCGAACGTGGCGTAGGCCTCGCGCACGACCGCTGCCTGTCCGGCGAGCTGATGCAGCATGAGCCGCTCCAGCTCCGGCATCTCGGCAGGCGCGACCGCCTCGCTGCGCTTGAAATGATGCAGCGTGCCGAGCATCCAGCGGATCGAGTTGCGCAGCTTGCGGTAGGTCTCGATGGTGTTCTTGAGGATCTCCGGGCCGATGCGCTGGTCGTCGGCATAGTCGGTGGCGCAGACCCAAAGCCGCAGGATATCAGCGCCGGATTGCGCGATCACCTTTTGCGGCTCCACGGTATTGCCGACCGACTTCGACATCTTGCGGCCGTTCTCGTCGAGCGTGAAGCCGTGCGTCAGCACCACGTCGAACGGCGCACGACCACGGGTGCCGCAGCTCTCCAATAGCGACGACTGGAACCAACCGCGATGCTGGTCCGAGCCCTCGAGATACATCACGGTATCCGCGCCGCCGTCGACTTTACGCTTGATCCCGGCAAGGCCGGGAAAGTGCACCGGATCTTCCAGCACGAAGGCGTGGGTCGAGCCGGAATCGAACCAGACGTCGCAGATGTCGTCGACCTTTTTCCATTCCTCGTTGGCGCGCGAGCCCAGGAAGCGCTCGCGCGCGCCGTCCATGTACCAGGCGTCGGCGCCTTCCTGTTCGAAGGCCTCGGCGATGCGCTTGTTGACGGCCTCGTCCTGCAGGATTTCGGCGGTGCCGTCGCCCTTTTCGCGCACGAACACCGCGATCGGCACGCCCCAGGCGCGCTGCCGCGAGATCACCCAATCGGGCTTGCTATTGACCATGCCGTTGATGCGGTTCTGGCCCGACGGCGGCACCCACTGCGTCACCGAGATCGCATGCAGCGCGCGGGCGCGCAGGCTTTGCTCCCCTCCCCCTTGCGGGGAGGGGTTGGGGGTGGGGGTAGCCACAGCCGCAGTCTTTGCGGCATACCCCCCTCCCTGACCCTCCCCCGCAAGGGGGGAGGGAATAGAAAGTGGCTTGTCCATCGCGATGAACCATTGCGGCGTATTGCGGAAGATCACCGGTTTCTTCGAACGCCAGGAATGCGGGTATTGATGCTTGAGCCGGCCGCGCGCCAGCAGCATGCCGGCCTCGACCAGCGCCTCGATCACGGCCTCGTTGGCGTCGCCCTTTTCGCCCTTGTCGTTGATAACGCGCTTGCCGGTAAAGCCGGGGGCCTGATCGGTCAGCGCGCCGTTCTCGTCGACGGTGTAGGGAATGACGGTGTTGATGCCGCGCGCTTCCAGGTCGCGCGCATTCGAGGTCCAGACCTCGAAGTCCTCGCGGCCATGGCCCGGCGCGGTGTGCACGAAGCCGGTGCCGGTGTCGTCGGTGACGTGATCGCCGGCCAGCAGCGGGACCGTGAACTGGTAGCCGCCGCCAACCCCCTTCAGCGGATGCGCGCACTCCACCACATCGAGGGTGTCGGCCGGCATGTCGCGGACCTTCTCATAAGCGGTGACGCGCGCCTGCTTGAACACGCTTTCGGCGAGCGCATCCGCCAGCAGCAACAGGTCGCCGGGCTTGGCCCAGTTGTCGGCGGCCGCATCCGTGACCTTGTAGAGGCCATAGGCGATTTTTGGCGAGAAGCTGATGGCGCGGTTGCCGGGCAGGGTCCATGGCGTGGTGGTCCAGATCACCACGGAGGCGGAAGCCAACGCACCGTGCACGGGCGATGAGATCGGAAATTTCACCCACACGGTATCCGAGGTGTAGTCCTCGTATTCGACCTCGGCCTCGGCCAGCGCGGTTTTCTCCACCACGCTCCACATCACCGGCTTGGAGCCGCGATAGAGCGTGCCGTTGGCGGCGAACTTCATCAATTCGCGGGCGATCTGGGCTTCGGCGAAATAATCCATCGTGGCGTAGCGGTGATCCCAGTCGCCGATCACGCCGAGCCGCTTGAATTCCTCGCGCTGCACGTCGAGCCAATGGTTGGCATAGGCGCGGCATTCCTTGCGGAACGCCACCATCGCGGTGGAATCCCGAAAGTCGGGCTTCGGCTTGCCCTTGGAACGGTAATTTTCTTCCTCGATCTTCCATTCGATCGGCAGGCCGTGGCAGTCCCAGCCCGGCACGTAATTGGAATCGAAGCCGAGCATCTGCTGGCTCTTGGTCACGACGTCCTTGAGGATCTTGTTCAGCGCGTGGCCGATATGGATGTTGCCGTTGGCGTAGGGCGGCCCGTCATGCAGGACAAATTTGGCCCGGCCGGCCGCGGTCTTGCGCAGCCTGGCGTAGAGGTCGATCTCGGACCAGTGCTTGAGGATTTCCGGCTCGCGCTGCGGCAGGCCCGCGCGCATCGGGAATTCTGTCTGCGGCAGGAACAGGGTTTTGGAATAATCGGTGACGTCGGGTTTTTGCGGCTTGTCGGTCATAGAGGCTCTGGTTCGGCTCAAGGGCGCTGAAATGCGATCGATCGCGGATGAACAGGAAATCCCGGTCTTGCGCTGAGCCGAAACTCAGTCGGAAGCCGGGCCGCTAATGCTGATGGTGCGCCGCGCAAACATGCGGCTTTCCTTAGCAGCCGGTTGGCGGATCGCAAAGCCCGCGATCTCGGCCATTCCGGCAGAAAATGGCACGATCGTCAGACTTTTGGTGTGGGCGGAAGGGGGCGGGCCGGATTTCCAGCGACCGTCTGCTCAGCCCCGACGTCTCGCGTCACGACGCTGCCGGCGCCGATCACAGCCCCGTCACCGATCGTCACGCCGGGCAATATGATGGCGCCGCCGCCGATCCAGACGTCGGCGCCGATCCGTACCGGACGCCCGAACTCGAGGCCGCTCCGCCGTGTTGCCGCATCGCGCGGATGGTCCGCGGCGTAAATCTGCACGGCCGGCCCGATCTGGGTGCGGTCGCCGATGCTGACGTCGACGACGTCGAGGATGACGCAGTTGAAATTCAGGAACACGCCGTCGCCAAGCCGGATGTTGTAGCCGTAATCGCAAAAGAACGGCGGCCGGATCACGGCATCGCTGCCGACATAAGCGAGACGCTCGCACAATAATCGGTGGCGTTCCGAGACGGGCAGCGCCAATGCCGCATTGTAGCGCGCCAGCCACGCCTTGGTCTCCGCCTGATCGGCGCCGAGCTCGGCATCGGGGCGGTATAATTCGCCCGCCAACATCTTTTGCTTTTCGGTCTTGTTCAACCGATCGCTCCGAATTTGGGGAAAGCGCTGGGTGCGGCGGCCAGCATGGCGCGGGCCTTGGCGCTGTCATCGTCCATCTGGCGCACCAGCGCCGGGACGCTGTCGAATTTCAGTTCCTCGCGGATGAAGCCGATGAAGGCGACATCCAGCGCGGCGCCATAGAGATCGCCCTTGAAGTCGAACAGGAAGACTTCCAGCAGCGGGGCACCGTTGTCGAAGGTCGGGCGGCGGCCGAAGCTTGCGACGCCGTCGAAGCGCGGTTGATCTTGTCCCTTGTGGCCGACCCGCACGGCGTAGATGCCGTGCCTGAGGCCGCAATTCCTGTCGAGCCGGATGTTGGCGGTGGGATAGCCGAGATCGCGGCCGCGCTTCTCGCCGTGAATCACCTCGCCGGAGATGAACCAGGGGCCACCAAGCATCGCGGTGGCCTCACTGATCTGTCCCTCGGCCAGCGCCATGCGAATGGCGCTGGAGGACACCGGCCGCTCCGCGATATCGACGTGGGGCTGGACGTCGACCTCGATGCCGAGCCGGGGCGCCTCGCCAACCAACAGGCTCGGCGAACCGACCCGGCCCTTGCCGAAGTGGAAGTCGTAGCCGACCGCGATGCCGCTGACGCCGAGCCGGTCGATCAGATCATGGTGAACGAAATCCTGCGCTGTGGTCTCGGCGCGGGCCTTGTCGAAGGTCATCACCACCGCGCCCGCGAGCCCGGTTCCGGCCAACAGCCGAAGCTTGCCATCCTCGTCGGTGAGGCGGAACTGGGGGGAATGCGGGCTGAAATAGCTGCGCGGATGCGGCTCGAACGTCACCGCCAGCGCCGGCTTGCCGTGCGCGCGCCCCATCGCCAGCGCGGCCGCGACGACGGCGCGATGGCCGAGGTGGACGCCATCGAAATTGCCCATCGCTACCACGGTCCCCTTGGGGATCGCAGCCGAGGGCGTGGAATCGCGGATAATGGTGAAGCCAGACGTCATTTTCAGGATTCTTCAACTTTGGCCGGTGAGGGGGGCGACGGTGACGTGGCGGCCCCCGCGAAGTCAAGCGCAGCCCGGCCGTCGGGTGCGCTGGTGCCGGGCATGTGTTCGGCGGTGGCGGGTTAACGGGCTGTTTAAAGGCTGATGCTAGTTCTGGGGTGAACTGCGGGGCATTCCGGTCCCCCGCGAGCGACGAATGGTTTGCGGCATTTATTGTCGTGCGGGGGATCCAAGATGGCTGTTGATTTGTCGATGTCGGTTCTGGTGGTGGATGACTACAACACCATGATCCGCATCATCCGGAATCTGCTGAAGCAGCTTGGCTTCGAGAACATCGACGATGCCAGCGACGGATCGGCGGCGCTGAACAAGATGCGCGGCAAGAAATACGGCCTCGTGATCTCGGACTGGAATATGGAGCCGATGACCGGTTACGATCTGCTGAGGGAAGTGCGGGCCGACCCCAACCTCGCCACCACGCCCTTCATCATGATCACCGCGGAATCCAAGACCGAAAACGTGATCGCCGCCAAGAAGGCCGGCGTGAACAATTACATCGTCAAGCCTTTCAACGCCGCCACGTTGAAGAACAAGATTGAAGCGGTCTTCCCGGACATGGCGAGCGCGTAAGCGAATTGTAGGGTGGGCAAAGGCGCGCTTGCGCCGTGCCCACCGACTTGGTCCGCGTATGTAATGGTGGGCACGCTTCGCTTTGCCCACCCTACAGGTGACTAGCCTTTCCAAGCGATAAGTATCAAAGTTCGTCATGCCCGGGCTTGTCCCGGGCATCCACGTCTTTGATGCCGTGAGTGTTTCAAGACGTGGATGGCCGGGACCTAGGCGAGCGGCAGCGACGCCGTCCTTCGGACGGCTATGCCCGGCCATGACGACCTAAAGTGATGGCTGTGCTGCGCGTTTCGACGAATACGCCCCGCCTACCACCTCAGCTCCCGCGTCACCGCGCGCGGCGGATGGCCGAACAGTTCCTTCACCGAAGCGGGGTCGAGTTGGTCGATGCCGTTGAAGTCCTCGGCGTGGATGCCGCGCGTTACGAACAGACAGTCGATCCCGAAGCCGTGGGCGCCCGCCAGGTCCGTCCGCACGGAATCGCCGATCGCGAGCACGCGGCTGAGCGGTATGGTGCGTCCGTCACGTTCGCCGGCGAGCGCCATCGCGCGCTCATAGATCGGCCGATGCGGTTTGCCGTAGAAGGTCACGTCGCCGCCGAGTTCGCGATAGAGTTCGGCGATCGCGCCCGCGCAATAGATCAGGCGGTCGCCGCGCTCGACGACGATGTCGGGATTGGCGCAGATCAGCGGCAGCTTGCGCTCACGCGCCTGCAGCATCATGCCGCGATAGTCTTCGGCGGTCTCGGTCTCGTCGTCGAACAGGCCGGTGCAGACGATGTAATCGGCCTGCTCCAGCGGAGCCAGCGCCAGATCAAGCCCGCGGTAGATCGAATAGTCGCGCTCCGGGCCAAGCTGGAACACCTTGCCGCCCGGATGATCGGCAACGAAGCGCCGGGTCAGATCGCCTGAACTGACGATGGCGTCATAGGTGTCGTCGGCGACACCGAGCTTGCGCAATTGTCGCTGTACCGAATCCGCGGGCCGCGGCGCGTTGGTGATGAGAATCACGGTGCCGCCCCGGCTGCGGAAAGTGTGCAGGGCTTCGCAGGCCTCGGGGAACGCCTCGAGGCCGTTGTGAACGACGCCCCAGATGTCGCTGAGCACGACGTCGACGTCGCCAACGAGGTCGCGCAACCGCTCGATAAACCGAAGGGGTGTCATGGCGCGGATGGCCGGTCAGCCCGGCCCGGCGACGCGGCGCGCCAAAGCGGCCACGCCGCTCGTTCGCGGAGCATCGACGGTGGGAAGATCGACGGAGGCCGTTTTGCCGAAGCCATTGGGTTCCTGCACCTTGTTGGAAGCGCCCCCGCCGGTAGCAGACGCCCCCTCCGGCCGCAACGGCCGGGGAGGTGCAAACAGAAATCCCTGGCCGAACCGCACATCGTAGTCGAGCAGGTCGACGACGGCGCGTTCGCCCTCGATTCGTTCGGCGATCAGGTCGATGCCGAACCGGCCGAGCAGATCGGAAAGGTCGGAAGCGTGAATGTCGGCGGTGGAGGCCTGCCGTTGATCGAGCAGCAGCGCGGCAGGCACCTTGATGAAGCGGACGCCGCGGTCGGCCAGTTCGCGCGGCTCGATCCTGAGATCGGTGACGTGGTCGATAGAGAAGCGGAAGCCGCGCTGCGCCAACGCCGCCAGGTGTTCGGTCTCCGTCGGGCCCAGGTTGCGAAACGTCGCCTGCTTGAATTCAAGCACGAACGAGGCTGCCAGCGCGCGATTGGCTTCCAGGAAATCGAGGCATTGCGCGAAGGTGGCGGGATTGCCGAGCGTCGCCGCGGCGACGTTGCAGAACACCCCGACCTCCTTGTTGCGCACCATCAGCCGGCGCAGCACCTGCACGCATCGCAGCATCACCATGTGATCGATCCGCCCGATCAGGCCGGCGGCTTCCGCGATACCGACGAAATCGTCGGCGGTGATGATCTGATCGCTGTCGTCGCGCAGCCGCGTCACCGCCTCGTAGAAGCGCACCTTGCGCTGCGGCAGGCTCACCATCGGCTGCAGATAAAGGTCGAGGCGGTTTTGCTCGACCGCATTTTTCACCGCGGCAAGCAGCTGCGCCTGGCTGCGCGAAGGTCCGGCGCCGGTGGCGAAACTCGCCGGTGCCGCCGCTTTCGCAACGCCGGCATCTTCGCCGGAGACGCGCAGTTCGCTTGGCCGATTGCTTGGCCGACTATTTGGCCGATCGTCTTCCGGGCTGATCGTTGCCGTGGCTTCCGACATAACCGATGTCAGGAGGTCGTCATGGCTTGCGACGGACGCCGCGAGTTGCTTGACCAGCCCGCCCAGTTCATTGATCTCGCCGACAACCGCCTGGATGCGGTCCGCGCTGGTTGAGTTGGCCGACACCAGCCGGCCTTCGACCGCGGCCAGACGACGGCCGAATTCGGCAACCTGCCGGGCCAGGTCGGCGGTGCCGCGCGACAGGTCGGAGATCTGGCTGCCGACATCGCTGCGATCGCGCAACCGCATCGACACCGCGTTGTAGAGGATCAGGAAGGTCAGCGCGGTGAGGGCTATGATCGCGGATTCCATCGCACTGATGCCGGCCATCGCATACAGGACAAGGCCGAGCGAGGCGGCGACCAGCACCATGCAGATTGCGATGAAAATCGTGGAAATGCGGATCATGTTGCGCGCGAGGCCTTCAGCTCGATGGTCTCCAGGCTTCGGAAAAACGCGCAATGCTCATCGCACAAGGCTGTCCATCTCCCCCAAGCGCCTCAAGCTTAGCATCATTGTTGATTCGGAGAGCTAATGTTCTTTGGGCATCACACGTCGCCGTGCCCCGGTCGGCCCGCCCCCCGGTCCGGGAGCGTTGTCGCTAGAGCAATGATCCGGTCCCGCAGGGCCGCGTCAGCGCAAAGTGGATCCCGGTTTTCCCGCGCGACAAACGCGAAGCGTCGGCGCGGAGATCATGCGTAGATAAATAGAAAGGGCGGGATGGTGCCATCCCGCCCCGAGCGCGGTGGCTTACGCCACCGCTCGGATCACCTTGGCGACCTTCTCGATGATTTCGCCGATCTGATCGTCGCTGACGATCAGCGGCGGCGTCAGCGCCAGGGTATCGCCGGCGACGCGCAGCATCAGGTCGTTGTCGTGGAAGGCGCTGTTGAGCCCATCGAAGCCGCGCTTGCCCGGCGAATCGGGGTGCGGGGCGAGGTCGATACCCGCCGTCAGTCCGACGGTGCGGATGTCCACCACATTCGGCTCGTTCTTCAGCGACATCACGGCGTCGGCGAATTTCGGCTCGAGCTTGTTGGCGCGCTCGAACAGCTTTTCATCGCGGTAGATATCGAGCGTCGCCAGCGCCGCGGCGCAGGCCAGCGGATGTGCCGAATAGGTATAGCCGTGGGTCAACTCCACGACGTGCTCCGGGCCGGTCATGAAGGCGTCGTGGATGGTATCGCGCACCACCACGCCGCCCATCGGCGCGGCGCCGTTGGTGATCCCCTTGGCGAAGGTGATCATGTCGGGCAGCACGCCGTAACGTTCCGCGGCAAAGGCGTAGCCGAGCCGGCCGTAACCGGTGATGACCTCGTCGAAGATCAACAGAATGCCGTGCTTCTGGGTGATCTCGCGCAACCGCTTGAGATAGCCCTTCGGCGCCGGCAGCACGCCGGTCGATCCCGCCATCGGCTCGACGATCACGGCCGCGATGGTCGACGCGCCGTGCAGGTTGACCAGCCGCTCCAGTTCGTCGGCGAAATGGATGCCATATTCCGGCTCGCCCTTGCTGAAGGCCTGCTTCGAGCGGTCGTAGGTGTGGGGCAGATGATCGACGCCGGCCAACAGCGTGCCGAACATCTTGCGGTTATTGACGATGCCGCCGACCGAGGTGCCGCCGAAGCCGACGCCATGATAGCCGCGTTCGCGGCCGATCAGGCGGGTGCGCGTGCCCTGGCCGCTGAGCTGATGATAGGCCAGCGCGATCTTCAGCGCGGTGTCGGCCGCTTCCGATCCGGAATTGCAGAAAAACACGTGGTCAAGGCCGGCCGGCGCCAGGTCGGAGATGCGGTTTGCGAGCTCAAAGGCCTGCGGAATGCCGAACTGGAACGGCGGGGCATAGTCCAGCGTCTCGGCCATCTTGGCTATCGCCGCGGAGATCTGGGCGCGGCCGTGACCGGCATTGGTGCACCACATGCCCGCGGCGGCGTCGATGATTTTGCGGCCGTCGACCGTGATGTAGTGCATGTCCTTGGCGCCGGCGAGCAGCCTCGGCGCCTTCTTGAAGGCGCGGTTGGCGGTGAACGGCATCCAGTGCGCGGCGAGGTCGTTCGGGACGTTGACGGCGGCGGGGCGTGAGCTCTTGTCGAGCATGGTGGCCTCTTGTGTTTTTTCGGTTTCGGGGCTCGAAGCAGGCTATCAGCTTCGTCGCGATACGGGAACGCCGAGGCTGCGATATTTGAACTCAATGCGGCGATTTTAGCGGCGCCGCATTTCGCTCAACTTGCCTCACAAATCGGCGGCGCCGATCCAGAACACTTCGCCGTCGGAGGCCTCGGTATCGAGCCATAACAGCGGCAGTTGCGGAAACGCGGCCTCGATCGGCCCGCGGCCGCGGCCGACCTCGCACAACAGCCCGCCCTGCGGCGTCAGATGCCCGCCGGCCTCCTGTAAAATCCGCCTGATGATATCGAGTCCGTCGGCGCCGCCGTCGAAAGCCATCTTCGGCTCGGCCCGGCACTCCCGCGGCAAGGCGGCCATGCCCTGCGCATCGACATAGGGTGGATTGGAAATGATGAGGTCGTAACGCGTGTCGCCAAGCGGTTCGAACAGGTCACCGCGGTGCAATGTGACACGGTCTTCGAGCCCATGATCGGCAATATTGCGCGCTGCAACATCGAGCGCGTCGCTGGAAAAGTCCACCGCATCGATCTGCGCGTTGGGAAAATTCCGGCTCGCCAGCACCGCAAGGCATCCCGACCCGGTGCAGAGGTCGAGCACGCTCTCCACTGCATGGGCATCATCGACTAGCGAACCGCCGTTCTCGTCGTCCTGGCCGCCGAAATGGGAGTCCAGCAGCTCACCGATGAAGGAGCGCGGTACGATGGTGCGCTCGTCAACATAAAACGGCAGCCCGCGCATGTAGATCTTGTTGACGAGATAGGCGGCGGGCTGTCGCGTGGTGACGCGGCGGGCAATCACGTCGAGAATCTGCTTCGATTCTGCGGCGGTGACACGCGCCATCGCGAAGGTTTCGAACTGGTCGGGATGAAGATGAAGGGTTTCGCACACCAGAAACGCGGCCTCGGCGAGGGGGTCGGTGGTGCCGTGCGCGAACACCAGTTCGGCCTCGATAAAGCGGCTCACCGCATAGCGGACGAAATCGAGCAGGGTCAGCAACTCGCCGGCGGCGACCTTCGGAACGGCGAATGCTTTCGGCCGCGGCGCTGACACGCGGCCGCGCTTCGCCGCTTTCTTTGCAGGCATAACTCGCTTCGCCATCAGGATTTGGTCCAGCGCTCGGCGGCGGCATCGTCGTGATCGCGCGCCTCGACCCAGCTCGATCCCGCAGCACTTTCCTCGCGCTTCCAGAACGGTGCATTGGCCTTCAGATAGTCCATCAAAAACTCCGCCGCCTGAAACGCCGCCTGCCGATGCGCCGAGGCCGTCAGCACCAGCACGATGTTCTCGCCGGCCGCGATACGGCCGACGCGGTGAATGATGGTGAGGCCGGTTAATGGCCAGCGCGCCATCGCGGTCTCGGCATGGCGGGTAATTTCGGCTTCCGCCATGCCGGCATAATGTTCAAGCGTCAGCGCGGCAACGGCGTCGCCGCCGTCGTTGCCGCGGCAGATGCCGGAAAAACTGACGACCGCGCCGATATCCGTGCGCCCGCGCGTCAGTACGGCGATTTCCTGCGCGATGTCGAAATCGCTTTCCTGAATGCGGATGGTGACGGCAGCGCTCATTGTGGTTTTCGCGATGGCTGTATCTCTGGCTTGATCTAAGCGGTCCCGATGCAAAGCGGGAGCGCTTCGATCGGACGCGCCCTCCAAAGGGCTTACCCGCCGGTCATGGGCGGGAAAAAAGCGATCTCGCGGGCGCCCGCGATCGTCGTATCGGATTTGACGTGGGTGTGATCGATCGCAGCGCGAATCACCTGCGGCGCCTCGAACGCATAGGCGTAGGTGTCGCCGCGCCGCGCCAACCAGCCGATCAAATCCTTCACGGTGCGGATATCAGCCGGCGGCTCGACCGTTTCTTCAGCCTTGCCGATCCGTTCACGCACCCATGCGAAATATTTGACTTTCATCCCTCATCCTCCTCGATGAGATGATGGATGCCGGCGCGGAAGTAGTCGTAGCCGGTATACATCGTGACGATCGCCGAGATCCACAACAGCACGATGCCGATCAGAGTGGTGGCGGGCAAAATCACCTCGCCCGCTTCGCCCGCGATCAAAAATCCGATCGCGACCAGCTGCACGGTGGTCTTCCACTTGGCGAGTTTGGTGACGGGGACGCTGACGCGCAGGGCGGCGAGGTATTCGCGCAGACCCGACACCAGGATTTCGCGGCACAGGATCACGATCGCCGCCCACAGCGTCCAGCCATGGATGCTGTTGTCGGCGGCCAGCATCAGCAGGCAGGAGGCGACCAGGAGCTTGTCGGCGATCGGATCGAGCATGCGGCCGAACGCCGATTGCTGGTCCCAGATTCGGGCATAGTAACCGTCGAGATAATCGGTCACTCCTGCGGCGATGAATACGGCCAGCGCCACCCAGCGCAGCCACAACGGGCCGTCCATGATGGACTCGGCAAACACGCAACCGACCACCACCGGGATGGCGGCGATTCGCGCGTAAGTCAGGATATTCGGCAGGGACAGCGAGCTTTTTGCCGCCTGCTTGGTCGTCGCAATGTTCATCAGCATTACCAATACCGCCCGGGCATGAAGGTCAACTGTGCGGCCCACGTGAACTGTTGGTGACGACGCAAATATGACACCAAAACCGCTGCTAACCCGGGCGCGTGTGGAAAAACTCGAAAATCTTGCGGGCGCTTTCGGCACTCACGCCGGGAACCTTGCCGAGGTCGGCGATCGAGGCCCGCTCGATTTCTTTTAACGTTCCAAAATGATGTAGCAAGGCCCGTTTGCGCGACGGTCCGATGCCGGGAATCTCCTGCAAACCCGCCTCGCGAATGTCCTTTTTGCGCAGCTTGCGGTGCGAGCCGATCACGAAGCGATGCGCCTCGTCGCGCAACCGCTGGATGAAATACAACACGGGATCGCGCGGTTCGAGCTTGATCGGCTCGCGGTCGGGCATGAACAACGTCTCGCGGCCGGCGTCGCGATCGGGTCCCTTGGCGACCGCCAGCAGCGACACCTGCGTCAATCCGAACCCGTCGAAAATCTCGCGCACGGCGTTGAGCTGGCCGCGGCCACCGTCGATGATGACCAGGTCCGGCCATTGCGGAAACGAATCGTCGTCGGGCGTGGTGCCTTCCGCCGGTGCGGTCAGCAGCCGCTTGAAGCGGCGCTCCAGCACCTCGCGCATCATCGCGTAATCGTCGCCCGGCGTCAGGCCTTCGGACCGGATGTTGAACTTCCGGTACTGGTTCTTGATGAAGCCGTCCGGCCCCGCCACGATCATGGCGCCGACCGCGTTGGTGCCCTGGATGTGGCTGTTGTCATAGACCTCGATCCGCTGTGGCGCGTGCGGCAGTCCGAGAGTCGTGACCATCCCCTGCAACAGCCGGCTTTGGGTCGCGGTGTCGGCGAGCTTGCGGCCAAGCGCCTCGCGGGCATTGGTCAGCGCGTGGGTGATCAGTTCTTTCTTTTCACCACGTTGCGGCGTCGTGACTTCGACCTTGAAGCCGGCCTTGACCGAGAGCGCATCGGCCAGCAGCTCGGCTTCTTCGATCTTGTGCGAGAGCAGCACGAGTTTCGGCGGCGGCTTGTCGTCGTAGAACTGCGCAAGGAACGAGGCCAGCACCTCTTCCGGCGTAAACGACTTCTCCGCGCGCGGAAAATAGGCGCGGTTGCCCCAGTTCTGTCCGGTGCGGAAGAAGAACACTTCGACGCAGGAATATCCGCCTTCCTGGTGGATGGCGAACACGTCGGCTTCCTCTACCGTGCGCGGATTGATGCCTTGCTGCGACTGGATCGCCGACAGCGCCGCAAGGCGGTCGCGGTAGACCGCCGCGGTTTCAAAGGCGAGATCGGCCGACGCCTTTTCCATTTCGGCGGCCAGGTCCTGCTTTACCGAACGGCTGCGGCCGGACAGGAAATCGGTCGCCTCGCGTACCAGCTCGGTGTAGCCGGGAAAGTCGATCTCGCCGGTGCACGGCCCGGCGCAGCGCCGGATTTGATAGAGCAGGCAAGGCCTGGTGCGGCTTTCAAAAAAACCGTCGGTGCACGAGCGCACCAGGAACGCGCGCTGCAGCGCCGTGATGGTGCGGTTGACCGCGCCTGCCGAGGCGAACGGTCCGAAATATCGCCCGGGCCGCGATTGGGCGCCGCGGTGCTTGAGAATCTGCGGCGCCCAGTGATCCCCGGTGATCAAGATATAGGGAAACGACTTGTCGTCCCGCAGTTGCACGTTGAACCGCGGGCGCAACTGCTTGATCAGGTTGGCCTCGAGCAGCAATGCCTCGGTTTCCGTCGCGGTCGAGACGATCTCGACGGTCACGGTCGCCGCGATCATGCGCATGATGCGCGCCGGCTGGAGCGCGGTGACCCGGGCGTAGGACGCGAGCCGCTTGCGGACGTTTTTGGCCTTGCCGACATAGAGCACGTCGTTGGCCGCATTGAGCATGCGATAGACGCCGGGGGAGGTGGGCGCGAGGCGCACCGCGTGCTCGATCGCGGCGTGGCCGACCGCGAGCCGGCCGTCCGGGATGACCTCGCCGCTTTCCTCAGGAAGGTCCGGCAGCCCCGCTTCGTCGTCCTCTTCGGTGCCAGGCGTCGTCGCCGGGTCCAGTTCGCCGGACGCCAGGTCTTGCGGCGGCAGTTCCTGGAGTTCCGGAACCAGTTCGGAACCTTGACCAGGCAGGCGCGCATGCCCTGACGCGTCTAGCGGTGCACTCGGTTCATCGGGTCGGCGGGGCTTGTCAGTCTGGTCGCTATCCATCGGCGTAAATTAAGCGTTTGGACATCGTATCGCCAGCGCTGCTGCAGCAATCGCCGCGAGGCCCCTTCGTTCCGCAAGGGGAGCGGTAACCGTTCCGCAAGGGGAGCGGTAACGCTTTTTTAACACTACGAAGCGGCGCGGGCCAGGTCTTAACAACCCTTTAACTTAAAAGTCTCGATAAATCCGATCAGTACAAAATGGAGTTCCGTAACCATGCCGGCTCGCATCCTGCGCGAATCGGCATCGGCGGCAGTTGCGTTCGGGAGAGTAAAGATGAACAGATTCGTGTTGGGCACCGCCGCGTTGATCGCTGCAGGGTGGGCAGCGTCAGCACAGGCGGCCGACTTTTACGGATCGCGCGCTCCCTATACCGTCAATCAGCCGCTCAATGCCTACAGCTGGGCCGGCCCCTATCTCGGCGGCAATATCGGCTACGCCTGGGGCTCGGTCGATCGCAGCCCGACCGATCCGGATGGTTTGGTTGGCGGCGTCCAGGGCGGCTACAATTGGCAGTCGGGGCCACTGGTGTTCGGCGTCGAAGCCGACATTCAGGCGAGCGGCGCCGACGACACGTTCGCGCCCTGGAAGTTCTCGAACCCGTGGTTCGGGACGGCGCGCGGCCGGGTCGGCTATGCCTTCAGCAACATCATGTTCTACGGCACCGCCGGCTTGGCGTTCGGTGAATTGCGCGGCGAGACCTTCGGCCTGTCGGAATCCCACACCACGGCCGGTTGGACCGCGGGTGTCGGCGCCGAATTCGGCCTTGCCCCGAACTGGAGCGCCAAGATCGAATACCTCTATGTCGACCTGTCCGACGAGCGCTTCAGCATCACCGGCGTATCGAACGGCTATCAGTTCGGCGCGGTGCGCGCCGGCGTGAACTATCACTTCTGAGCAACAAGAAAATATCGGACCACAACCTCCCGGCCGCCTCGCGGCCGGGATTTTTTTGCCTCGAATAGGCTCAACCGAGTTGACGCTTAGTTCTACGGCGAGATCACCAGGTTGACCGCCTTGGGGCCTTTGCCCTTCTTGTCAGGTTCGACCTCGAATGTGATGCGCTGTCCTTCGGCTAGATCCTTCAACCCGGCGCGCTCGACCGCGGTGACGTGAACGAACACGTCGCGACCGCCGTCGTCGGGCTTGATGAAGCCGTAGCCGCGTTCCGCATTAAAGAACTTGACCGTCCCCGTCATGGCCATCGGGAAACCCCCCGTATTGCTTTTTGCCGCCACGCACCTTGCGTATCGGCTCGACCGGGCATTCACCGCCGGAAAGCTTGGCCATCACTTTGCGGATTAGGCGAAGGTCGCCGATCCGTCTTGAAAAAATATTCGAGGCCCAATCACTCCGCCGCTACCATTCGCGGAAGCGGAACGTAAAGCCAGTCCCAATAATCGCGAGCATAATACGCTTTGCGGTCAATTGCCTACGGTTGAAATCGGACTTTCCCCATCGCGTCAGGTGCGGCGGTTTGTCCAGACCAGGAGTTGCGCGCTTCGGGGCGCGAAGCGCGCCACGCCGCAACCACCCTCAGGGTTTGGGCACTTCAAGCCTGAACCGGCCGGGACCGCCCTGGCCGAGCGGCCTCTCCAGTTCGGGAAGGATGGCCTTGAGCTCGCTGGCCAAACTCCACGGCGGATTGACCAGCAATAGGCCGGTCGAGACGAGGGCGGAATCCGCGGTCTGCGGCGCGACGCTGAACTCCAGACGCAGGCATTTTCCCGGTGATGGGCCGGTGTCGGCGACCTCGGCAACCCGCTGCGCGAGGCCGTCGGTGGCGCGCCGGCTTTTCGCCGGATACCACAGCAAATAGCTGCCGCTCGGCCATTTCGCGAAGGCTGCGGCAAAACCCTCGGCAATCCGCGTGAATTCGTCCTTGGCCTCGTAGGGAGGGTCGATCAGGATCAGGCCGCGGCGTTCGTTGGGCGGCACGAAGGCCGGCAATGCCATCCAGCCGTCGAGGTCGACCACCCGGGCCTGGGGATCGCGGCGCAACGCATCGATCAGGTGCTTGCGCGCGTTCGGCTCGACTTCGCACGCCGTCAGCCGATCCTGCGGCCGCAGCAGCGCGCGCGTGATCAGCGGCGATCCGGGATAGGCCTTGAGTTCGGCGCGCGGATTGAAGGCTCTGACGATATCGAGATAGGGCGCCACCAGCGGCGCGACCGATTCCGAGAAGCGCGCCTGCATCATCCGCGCGATACCGGTGAGCCACTCGCCGCTGCGCTGTGCCTCGTCGCCGGCAAGATCGTAGATCCCCGCGCCGGCATGAGTGTCGATGACGCGGAATGCCGCCGGCTTGTCGTGCAAATAGGTGAGAATGCGCACCAGCACGATGTGCTTGATGACGTCGGCGAAGCCGCCGGCGTGAAAGGCGTGACGATAATTCATGGCAGAGGGGTTACGACATCGGGCCGCAAAAGTAACGCTCGTCATTCCGGGGCGATGCCACCGGGTCCGCGCGAGGCGCGGCCCGATGACAGGCCCCGCATCGAACTACGATGTGCAATTGCACACCCGCATCGAACTCCGATGTGCAATTGCACATCGGAGAATCTCGAGATTCCGGGTTCGGCGTTTCACGCCGCCCCGGAATGACGTTGCTCGGCTAGAGCCTTTTCCGTTCCGATGGAATCGGAACGGGGCTCTAGATTCTTGGTTTGACGCGTTTTCTTTACGCGAACCGGTGTCCACTTCGCTGGAAAACGCTCTAGCCGCCCCGCATCGGAGGCATCGACACTTGGTCGCGCCGGCAGCCGCGGCGGTCGATCTCCTCGCACGCGCGGAACTGCAGATCCTTGCTCAGGCAGATGCGCACCTCGCTGAGCCGCGTCCGGTTGCAGGTCACGGCGATGGCTGATGAACTCAGTCCGGGGTTGGCCTTGATGAAGGCGTCCTCGACCTCCGACGGCGCGACCGTCTTCGGCTCCGACAGATCGAGATATTCCTCGGGGATTTTGACCGCCGCGCGGGCCTTGCGGACGGTCTCGAAATAGGCGCGCTCACCGAGGCCGGAGCAGGTGCCGTGCTTGTCCCATTCGTTGAAAATCAGGCCGGGCGCCGGCATCAAATCGAGCATCGACGACATCACGTTGCGGTCCAGCCGCGGCGACGGCCGCTGGCAATATTCGGGAAAGCCGCGCTCGTATTGCGGCCACAGCCCGTGCACCACGAAGGAAAACGGCCGCCCGCCGCATTGCGCCTGGGAACGCCGAGCGCTGCCGCGTTCTTCCGCCTCCTCGCAGAACGACGGCGACCAGGACAGCGACAGCACGTAATAATCGAACTGACCGGGGGTATTTTGCCGGCGATCTTGCGCCGATGCCGTTCCCGATCCGATCAGCGCCGAGATCAGGAGCAGGCCGTAGGCGGCCAGCCCCGAAGTGACCCAAGCGGAAATTGATGTTCGCGGATTTTGAACCATGACAACGCCCCTCCCTAGACTGCAGGAAAGCCTAGCAGAGCCATCTGGAACATTTCAAGAACAAACTGATAACTAGCCGAGCAACCCAGGCTGCTTGCCAAGCCAGCCGGCTCGCAAATCAGGGGCGGGCCAGCCTGCAATTGGGGTTATAGGCCCAGTCGCGATCGAGTCCGGTGACGCACCATTCGACACCCTGGGTGAAGCTGGCGAAACCACCATCCTCGATGATCGAGTAGTACACCGTGCGCTGCTTGCCGTCATTGAGCAGGACATTCGCGCTGCAGTAACGGCGCGGAATGTTGTCCGACTGCCACGGCCGGAATGCGATTTCATGAATCTGCGCATAGCCCGTGATCTGCAGAGCGGAATTCCAGTACGTGCTTTCCTTTTCCTGGAATTGCGACGAGATCGTTGCCAGCGCTGCCGGACATTCGGCCACCCGGCCGTCATATCGCGGCCCGGACAGCCAGAAATTCAGTTCGAACCCGTTTGCTGCCTCGGCCGCCTGTCCGAAAGCAAACAAGCCAAGCAGGACGCCGAGAGCGGCGCCAAGGCCGGATTTTCGGGAAGAGGTCGAGAAGTTGCGCATGGAGAATCCGCCGGATGAAGTAGCGCGGAACCGTGCCGCGAAATCCCCGGCAAGGTCAAGTGCAGCGCGGCAACACTTCCGATTAACTCCGCGGGGAACCCGCAGCCGTTCTTTTCATGGCCATGGTTGCGCTCTAAGGTGCTCCGCGAGCGAAATGGAGTCTGCGATGCGAATGATTTGGGCCGCGAGCTTGGTTGCCACCTGTGGGATGTTGGCGCTTGTGCCGGCGCGGGCCGACACCGTGCCACCCTTCAAGGGCAACGACACCGGCGGCATCATCGCCTATACGCTGACGCAGCAGACCGACATCCGCACACTGGCGATCAATCACTGCGCGCAGTACGGCAAGGTGGCGAGGTTCCTCGCCGTCGAGCCCCATTACGGCGGCTATATCTCGTTCGCCTGTCGCTGGGTGCCATATGGCTCCGGAGCGCCGCCGCTCGCGGCCCGCTACTGACATAGCCGGCACGTTCGTTGCCACGGATTTAAGCGGAAGCGCTGACGATGATGCGACGGCTTTATTCATTTTGTTTGGCCTCCTGTCTGCTGGCCTCGCTGCCGGTGCCCCGCGCCGAGGCCGACGAACTGCCGATTCGCAAGGCCGGCCTGTGGGAAATGAAGGTGTCCGGCGGCGGTTCGCCGCTCCCCGAAATGAAGGTGCAGCAATGCACTGACGAGAGCACCGACCGGCAGATGAGCACCGCATTCTCGCCGCTGTCGAAAGAGGTCTGCGCCAAGCAGGACATCCGGAAGACCGCAAGCGGTTACGTCATGGATTCCGAGTGCAGCGCTGCCGGCGTGTCGATTGCCTCCCACTCCGAGATCGTCGGCGACTTCAACTCCGCCTACACCGTCAAATCCACCTCGCACGGCGACGGTGGCGCGGCGGCCGCGCGGGGCGAACACGTGACGATGATCGAGGCGAAGTGGCTCGGCGCCTGCAAGCCCGATCAGAAGCCCGGCGACGTCGTGATGCCCGGCGGTTTCAGGCTGAACATCAAGGACGCGGGAAAGCTCAAAGGCCTGTTGCCGAAATAGTGATCGAACCTGGGCGACGCGTCGTGGGCTTGTTTCCTCTCCCCGCGCGCGGGGAGAGGTCGAAATTTGCAAAGCGAATTTCGGGTGAGGGGGCCTATCCGCGAGTCAGAATTCGCGGCAAGAGCCCCTCACCCCAGCGCTCTCAGAGCGAGCTTTGCTCGTCTCGCCCCCGCAAGAGCGAGGCGAGGGAGAAAATCTGAACGCAGCAGGCGCTAAACCGGTATCCGCACCGTGGCGCGAAGCCCGCCGGCCGGGCTGTCGCCGAGCATGATGTCGCCGCCATGCGAGCGCGCGATGTCGCGGGCAATCGCGAGGCCAAGCCCGGATCCACCTTCATCCTGGTTGCGGGCGTCGTCGAGCCGCAGGAACGGCTTGAACACTTCTTCGCGCATTTCCTGTGGAATGCCCGGGCCGTCGTCGTCGATCGTCACGGACAGATAGCGGTGGTCGCGGTGGCCCGTGATCGCAATCGTGTCGGCGTGCCGCGCCGCGTTCGATACCAGGTTGCCGAGGCAGCGCTTGAAGGAGGCGGATTTCACCGTGACCACGGGCAGGCCGTTGAACTGCACGGTGGCACGGTGGCCATTGCGTTCGGCGTCGATGCGCAACTCTTCCAGCGCCTGCGCCATATCGGTCGGCTGCGCGCGCTCGCCACCGTCGCCGCGGGCAAACGCCAGATAGGCTTCGAGCATGCCGGACATTTCGTCGACGTCCTTGCGCATGCCCTCGACTTCGGGGCTATCCCCGATCAGTGCCAGTTCGAGCTTGAACCGGGTCAGGATGGTTCGCAGGTCATGCGAGACGCCGGCGAGCATCGCGGTGCGCTGCTCGATGCTGCGCTCGATGCGCGATTTCATCTCCAGAAATGCCTGCGCGGCACGGCGCACTTCCCGCGCGCCCCGCGGGCGGAAGTTCGGCGCTTCGCGGCCCTTGCCAAAACTTTCGGCGGCGTCGGCGAGCCGCAGGATCGGCTTGATCTGGTTGCGCAGGAACAGCACCGAGACGACCAGCAGGATCGAGGACGTGCCGACCATCCAGAGCAGGAAGATCTCCGAGTTCGGCGCATAGGCGGCGCTGCGCTGGGCGAATATCCGCATCACTGCGTCGTCAAGCTGAATGCGGATTTCCAGCAGGTTGGAGCGCCCGACAGTATCGATCCAGAACGGCTTGCCGACCTGCCGGCCCAACTGCTTGGACAGCGATTGATCGAGCAGCGAGAAAAACGGCTTCGGGCCGGGTGCCGGCATGTCGCCGACGGGCAGGAAGTCCACCACCAGCCCCAGCCGTTGCTGGGCAATGCGCCGCAACAGCGTGCGCTCTTTGTCCTGCGGATAGCCGTTGTAAATGTCGATCAGGCCGGCGATGTCCTGCACCACCGACGCCGAGAGGCGCCGGGTCACGGTGTTCCAGTTGCGCTCCATGAAAACGAACGCCACCACCGACTGCAGCACCACCATCGGCACGATCATGATCAGCAGCGCGCGGGCATAGAGTCCCGTCGGCATCCAGCCTTTGAACGCGTTGCCCATCCAGCCATTGACCGCGGAGACGCGGCCGGCGGCGGTGCGGATCAGCGTAAGGCCGGTGTCGAGCGTGCTCATCGGTCAGGATTCGGATCGGTCGAGATGGGTTGCGAACGGATCAAGGCGATGCGACCAGGCGATAGCCGACGCCGCGCACCGCCTGCAGGAACAGCGGACTGGCGGGATCGCGTTCGATCTTGCGCCGCAGCCGGTTGATTTGAACGTCGACCGCGCGCTCGTTGACGGAGCCGTCGCCACCGGTCAGCGCGCCGCGCGGCACCGTCTCGCCCGGCGTCGCCGCCAGAATGCGCAGCATGTCGCGTTCGCGGTCGGTGAGATGGATCACTTCATCACCTTGGCGCAGTTCGCCGCGATCGAGGTGATAGACGTAAGGCCCGAACGCGATCGACTCCAGCGCCTCCACCGGCGGCGGCGCGGTGCGCTTGAGGATATTGCCGATGCGAAGCACCAGCTCGCGGGGTTCGAACGGCTTGGCGACGTAATCGTCGGCGCCGATCTGCAGGCCCTCGATCCGGCTTTCCGCTTCATGCCGCGCCGTCAGCATGATGATCGGCACCGACGACGAGGTGCGGATGAAGCGGGCCAGCTCGAAGCCGGTTTCGCCGGGCATCATGACATCGAGAATAAGCATGTCGAAATGCAGGCCGAGCAGCTTGGAGCGCGCGTCCTTGGCGCTCATCGCGGTCGTGACCCGGTAGCCTTCGCCGCACAGGAAGCGCGACAGCAGGTCGCGGATGCGGCGGTCGTCGTCGACCAGCAGCAAATGCGGCGCGTCGTCGGCCGGTCGCCGCGTCAGCTGAGCGAAGGGTGCAGCCTGGGCCACATCATTCCTTTGCGGTTGGATTGGCAGTTGCAAGGATCTTCTCCAGCACCTTGTCGGGATCGTCGTGATCGATCATGGCGCGCAGGAACTGGCAGACCGCATCCTTGCCGGCCGGACCGATGTCCCGCAGCGCGCGGTTGATCCGGTCGGTCTGCAGTCCCGCGAGCTTGGCCACCAGCGCCTCACCCTTTGCGGTGGCAAAAAGAAGGCGCTGCCGCCGGTCGTTGTTGCCGGTCCGTTGTACGATGTAGCCTTCATCGAGCAATTGCTTGAGCACCCGTCCCAGCGACTGCTTGGTGATGCGCAGCACGTCGAGGAGATCGGCCACCTTCAGCCCGGGATAGCGGTGGACGAAATGGATGACCCGGTGATGCGCCCGGCCGAATCCGAACACTTCCAACTCGTGATCGGCGTCACCGACGAAATCGCGGTAGGCGAAGAACAACAGCTCGATGATGTCCCAGCGAAACTCGCCGCTTCGCGGGACGCCAGGTCGGCCGGCGCCCCTGACATCGGGGTCCGGCGAGGCGTTTGAGATATTTATGTCAGCCATATTGACATATCTGGGTTCAATGTTACAAAATCATCATCTGCAACGAAACATTAAGTCGTTTCGATCGGCGGATCGGTGGTAGGTGGCCGGGGCGAAGCCTGGGGAAGCCAGGAAAAGTTTGGGCGGCGCCGGCCGCGCATTTTGTTAACCGTACGATTGTCGAGCGGCATGTCGACAAACATACTGGACTTCTGCCGTCTACAAAAGCATGTCCTCCGGGATGTGAACCGAAACCGGCCCCCGGGCTGGCGCAGGCAGGGCCAGGCGTCATCAACCGCGCCACGGCGCAAACTGCGCGGCAGCGCGGCAACCCGGGAGAGAGCCCATGGGAGTTTCAATAGACCAATCTGCCCGGGCCCCGGAAGCAATCGCGCCGGTTTCGACAGCGGAAAGCAAGGCAATGAATTTGACATTCGAAATCGAGCCGGCAGCCAACCAGACGCCCGAGCAGGAGCGCACGGCGAAGCTCGTCGATCCGGGCTTCGGTCGGGTTTTCACCGATCACATTGCGCTGGTCCGCCACAATCCGGCAAAGGGCTGGCACGGCGCGCGCATCGAACGCCGTACGCATTTCCAGCTGGATCCGGCCGCAGCCGTTCTGCATTACGCGCAGGAGATTTTCGAAGGCCTCAAAGCTTACAAGCGCGATGACGGCGGCGTGAACCTGTTCCGCCCCGACGCCAATGCGCGGCGCTTCAGGAATTCGGCTGAGCGCATGGCGATGCCGCCGCTGCCTGAGCCGGTGTTCATCGAAGCGGTCGAGCAGCTCGTGCGCATCGACCGCGCCTGGATGCCAGGCGGCGACGGCAGTCTCTATTTGCGGCCCTTCATGATCGCGAGCGAGGTCTTCCTCGGCGTGAAGCCTTCCGCGGAGTACCTCTTCGCCGTCATCGCCTCGCCGGTCGGCTCCTATTTCAAGGGCGGACCTTCGCCGGTGTCGATCTGGGTTTCGGAGAAGTACACCCGCGCCGCGGTTGGCGGCACCGGCGCCGTCAAATGCGGCGGCAATTACGCCGCGAGCCTGCGCGCGCAGGCCGAGGCCATCGAACATGGCTGTGATCAGGTGGTTTTCCTCGATGCGGTCGAGCGCCGCTATGTCGAGGAACTCGGCGGTATGAACGTGTTCTTCGTGTTCGACGACGGTTCGCTGTTGACGCCGCCGCTCGGCACCATCCTGCCGGGGATCACCCGCGATTCGATCATCACGCTGGCGAGGGATTCCGGCGCGCGCGTGCGCGAGGAGGCCTACACGATCGACCAGTGGCGCGCGGACGCCGCCAGCGGCAAGCTGAAAGAGGCCTTTGCCTGCGGCACCGCGGCCGTCATCTCCCCGATCGGCAAGGTGCATTCCGTGAGCGGCGATTTTCAGATCAGCGGCGGCGCCGCCGGCCCCGTCGCCATGGGGCTGCGCAAGAAGCTGGTCGACATCCAGCAAGGTCGCGCGGCCGACCCGCACAACTGGATCAGGAAGATACTGTGACGAAGGCACCGTCATTCCGGGATGGTCCGTAGGACCAGACCCGGAATCTCGAGATTCCGGGTTCGCGTCTTCGACGCGCCCCGGAATGACGGCGTACCGATAGACAGCCCCGGTTGCCGCATCGCGTGTCGGCTGGTACCAACCCAGCCATGACCGACAAACCGAAAAAACCGCAGAAACTTCGCGCCCGGCTGCCGCGCGGGCTGGAGGATCGTGGCCCCGCTGCGATCGCCGCGACGCGGGCGATGACCGACACAATCCGCGCGGTCTATGAGCGCTACGGCTTCGAGCCGGTGGAGACGCCGGCGATGGAATTCACCGACGCGCTCGGTAAGTTCCTGCCCGATCAGGACCGGCCCAATGAGGGCGTGTTCTCGTTCCAGGATGACGACGAGCAGTGGATAAGCCTGCGCTACGATTTGACGGCGCCGCTCGCGCGCTACGTCGCCGAGAATTTTGACAATCTGCCAAAACCCTATCGCAGCTACCGCGCCGGCTACGTCTATCGCAACGAGAAGCCGGGTCCCGGCCGCTTCCGCCAGTTCATGCAGTTCGACGCCGACACCGTCGGCAGCGCATCGCCGGCGGCGGATGCCGAGATGTGCATGATGGCGGCCGACACCATGGAAGCGCTGGGCATTCCCCGCGGCAGCTATGTGGTGAAGGTGAATAACCGCAAGGTGCTCGACGGCGTGCTCGAGTCGATCGGGCTCGGCGGCGAGGAGAATGCCGGACGCCGGCTGACGGTGCTGCGCGCGATCGACAAGCTGGATAAATTTCCTGCCGATGAAGTCCGCAAGCTGCTTGGTCCCGGACGATGGGATGGCGGCGAGGAAGGCAAGGGCGATTTCACCAAAGGCGCCGCGCTCAGCCCCGCCGACGCCGATATCGTGCTGGCCGTCACGCAAAAGCGCGACGACTGGAAACAGGCGGCCGCTGCGGCCGAGACCTATCTGGCGAAGAGCGAGACCGGCAAAGCCGGTGTCAGCGAGCTCGAGGAAATCGCAAAATTGATAGCCGCGTCCGGTTACGGCGATGATCGCATCCGCATCGATCCCTCCGTCGTGCGCGGTCTCGAATATTACACCGGTCCGGTCTACGAGGTTGAACTGACGCTGGAGACCAAGGACGAGAAAGGCCGCCCGGTTCGTTTCGGTTCGGTCGGGGGCGGCGGGCGTTATGACGGCCTGGTCTCGCGCTTTCGCGGTGAGCCGGTGCCGGCGACCGGCTTTTCGATCGGCGTGTCGCGGTTGCAGGCGGCGCTGACGATGCTCGGCAAGATCGATACGCGGCCTGAGTTCGGGCCGGTCGTGGTCACCGTGTTCGATCGCGACCGCGTCGCGGACTATCAGAAGATGGTCGCAAGCTTGCGCAACGCCGATATCCGCGCCGAGCTCTATCTCGGCAATCCCAAGAACATGGGCAACCAGCTCAAATACGCCGACCGCCGCAACTCGCCTTGCGTCATCATTCAGGGCTCGGATGAGAAGGCGCGCGGCGAGGTGCAGATCAAGGATCTGATCGAGGGCGCCAAGGCGGCCGCCGCGATCGCCTCTAACCAGGAATGGCGCGAGACCCGTCCGGCGCAGTTTTCGTGCGGCGAGGCCGAACTCGTCGCAAAAGTGCGTGAAGTGCTGGCGCGGCATGATGTGAAGTGGAATTGAGCCCTCATGGTGAGGAGGCGCGCTTGCGCCGTCTCGAACCATGGAGACAATAGGCATCCTTCGAGACGCGGCCTTCGGCCGCTCCTCAGGATGAGGACCGAGTTCGTGGCGACTACAGCAAGAGCAAAGGGAGATAAAATGCCTGAAATTACCGTAAGCATGGCCGCCGGCCGCACCGACGAGCAGAAGGCCGGCATGATGCGCGATATCACGCAAGCGCTGGTGAAGAACCTTGGCGTCGATGCCGATAACGTCGTGATCCAGATCAACGAGGCGCCGCTGACGCACAAGATGAAGGGCGGCAAGACGTTCGTGGAACGCGCCGCCGCGGCGAAGAAGTAATCTCCTTCGTCGTCCCTGCCCGGCGCGCAATTGCGCGTAAGGCGCAGGGACCCATAACCCCTGGCATCGCTGGTTGCTGAAGGCGTTTGCTTCACTGCCTGAGCGCAATGCCTCGGCGTATGGGTCCCGGCCTTCGCCGGGACGACGTTATGAAGCGAGGCGACACAGAGTCATGGACGCACGCGACGTTATCAAGGTCGGCATGAGCGCCGAGCGCACGCTGGTGGTGCCGGCGGAGCGCACCGTCGGGCATTTCGTCCCGCATATGCCGATGGTCTATGCGACGCCGATGATGATCCTGGAGATGGAGCTGGCGTCTGCTGACGCGATTTCTCCGTTTCTTGAACAGGGCTGGATCACGGTCGGTACCGAAGTCGATATCCGGCATCTGGCCGCGACCGCGGTCGGCTCGCGGGTGCGCACCACTGCCGAGGTGATCGCGGTGGAGCGCCGGGTGATCCGCTTCGAGGTCGAGGCCTTTGACGAAAAGCGCCGCATCGGCGAGGGCCGCCACGCCCGCGGGCTGGTCGATGCCGCGAGCTTTGCGGCGCGGTTTGGCGCGAAGTAAGCGCGCGATCTCATTTTTCGTCATTGCGAGCGAAGCGAAGCAATCCAGGGAGCAAGCAAGGACTGGATTGCTCACATGGGGAATGTGTGTGTCAAGGATAAGCTGTTACGCTCCTGCTTTTGGCGGTTCTGTCAGGACATCTGCGCTCCTCGTATTTGCGATCCCAGGTTCGAGCCGGTTTGGCAATCTGGTTTGCTTGCCAGATCAAACTCACATCCGGTCGTCGCGCGAGGCGACTGCACCACAATTCCGCTTGCGGCGGGCAGGCTCGAGAGGACGGGGCCATTCTTCGTTGCGGCGTTTGAAGCCATGCAATCCATCGGTTCGTCCACCCGGATCGGCCGAGGCTGATCGGGCCTCGGCGGATTGGTTTTCCTTGAGAAGAAGCCTGATGTTATGCGGCGCTCTTCATCACGGCCCCCTCGATGATGACGCCGCTGGTCACATACTTCCACAACGCCACGAGCAGCTTGCGCGCCAGCGCCACGATCGCGCTCTTGCGGCCGCGCTGGCTGTGCGCCTTGAACCAGCGCGCCAGCTCCGATTGCGGCTGGTGCCGCAGCCACAGCCAGGCGAGCTGGATCATCATGGTTCGCAGCCGCGGATTACCGGCTTTGGACACGCCTTGCTCGCGCTCGATGCTGCCGCTGCGCCAGGGCGTCGGCGCAAGGCCGGCATAAGCGGCAAGCTGGCGGCGGTTGGCGAAGTGGCGGTAAAAAGCCTCCGACCAGAGCACCGCCGCAAAGTTGGCACCCATGGCCTTCAGGCCCAGCAGCAGCGTCACCGGATCCGGTGCGGCCGTCTCGGTTGCAGGCTTTCTGGCCGCCGCCAACAACGCCTCCTGCTCGGCCTCCACCGCCTTGATATGGTCGAGCAAAAGTTCGAGCCGATCCAGCTCACGGCCGATCTGGACTTTCAAATGCAACGGCAGTTCGCGTCCGTCGCCGGTGCGCAAGGCCTCAAGCCGCACTCGCCGGTCGCGCCGCAATGGCGCATAGTCGGATACGCCCTGGGCGAACAGAAGGCCCTTGATCCGGTTCACATGCGTGATCCGCTCGGCGATCAACGTCTGACGTTCGCGACAGAACTCTCCGCCGGTCCTCCTCTTCGGGCGAGGGCGCAACCACCATCGCGCAGACCCGTGGCTCGCCGCGCTTGTAGGCGAGAAGTGCCCGCAACAACGTCTCGCCATCGAGCTTGTCCGTCTTGGCCCGCCGTCGCCGTCGCGGCGTCGCAATCGAGGCCGGATCGACCACATGGCTCTCGATGCCTTCCTGCTGCAGGACGCGATGCAGCCAGAACCCGTCCAGCCCCGCCTCCTGGATCGTGATGACCGGACAGCTCTGGCCGATCTGGACCGCCGCCTTGCGCTTGCGTTCCGCAAACAGCTTCATCAGCTCAGCGGTATCGCCGGCCGGGACGCTGTGCCTGGACATCTTCTCGCCCTTGCCGGGCGACAGCGACGTCACCAGCCACGTCGATCGGCTCAGTTCCAGCGACACAAAAATTGCGCCAATATGGGTGCGGATAGCGGCCGGTCCGTCGCAAAGATGATCCAACAACATTGTCGTCTCCAGGTTGAGTGGTTTTGCAACCTCAGTCTGGCTTCAGACTTGGTCGCTATCCACCCCCATGGAATCTTCGTCGCGGAGTTTATCATCGGGCCCGCCGAAGGCGGGACCCGTTGGCTCCTCGCAATGACGAGTTCATTCTCCGTGATTTGTTGATCGCTTTTCGGGCTATGCTTTCAGGATGAGGACGACGGCACAACTACTTCGCCAGTTCTTTCGAGCGCCGGGTCGCCGCAGCGACGGCGCGTGTCAGCAGCGATTGCATGCCGTCCGGTCCCATCAGCACTTCCAGCGCCGCCGCCGTGGTGCCGCCGGGCGAAGTCACGTTCTGGCGTAGCGTGGCGGAGGGCAAGTCCGAGCGATGCAGCAATTCGCCGGAGCCGGCCACAGTCTCGCGCGCGAGCCTGGTCGCGAGCTCGGGCGGCAGCCCGGCTTGGACTCCCGCGCGCGCGAGCTCTTCCGCCAACAGGAACACATAGGCCGGACCGGAGCCGGAGACCGCGGTCACCGCATCCATCAGTTGTTCGTCATCGATCCACTCGACCGAGCCGGTGGCGCGCAGCAGCGCGTCGGCCACCGTGCGCTGCGCCGCACTGACAGTGTTTGCGGCCACCGCAACCGTGATGCCGCGGCCGATCGCAGCCGGCGTGTTGGGCATGGCGCGAACCACCATGCCGCCGCAGACCTCGGCGATCGACGCCATCGTGATACCCGCCATGATCGACACCACCAGCGTGGCGGGGCCGGCCAGAGGTTTCAGCATCGCGCCGGCTTCGCGAAACATCTGCGGCTTCAGCGCGAGCACCAGCGTCGTAGCGTTGCCGGCGTCCTGTGCCGGCGGATTAAGGCGAAGTCCCTTGGCGGCCAGCGCACGGATGTCGTCGGAAGGCGAGGGCTCGATCACCATAACGCGCGTGGCGTCCAGCCCACCCGCCAGCCAGCCCGACAGCATCGCCCCGCCCATCTTGCCGGCGCCGGCGAGGACGATGGTGCCGTCGATGTTTTGCAGTGGTTGAGCGGTGTTCATTGCGATATCCCGATGTTAACCCCGCCAACAACATAGCTCGTCATGGCCGGGCTTGTCCCACGGCTGTCCGGTTGGATTTAGCATAGGGCCAAGTTCATCTGTCGTGCATCTTGGAAGGTGGGCGGCGGATCGAGCAGATTGGCGATTGACCGGCGGTGCATGAGGGTGGCGCGAACCAACCTTGCGAAGGCGAGCGGACCTGGAATGACTTTCTGGGAGGCCTGCGCCAGGCGCAGCAGCAGGAAGGCGATCAGCGCCACGGCGATCTGAATGCGCACTGCATTTTCGCAGGTGCCGACAAAACGGGTGATCTTGAGAGTTTGCTTGACCCAGCGGAAGAACAACTCGATGGCCCAGCGCCGGCGGTAAAGATCGGCAATTTCTTCGGCGCTGGCGTCCAGATCGTTTGACAATACACGCAGAACCTTCCCGGTATCGATCTTAACCCGCACTTCCCGCACGGCATCCTGCATCGGGTTACGTCGGCTCCTGGCCTGGCGGGCGGGCAGAAAGCCGATGCGGTCAGAGAGAATCTTGCCATCCTTGGCGACGGGCAGTTCCTCCACCAGTTTAAGCGGTGTGTTGGACTTGAAGCGGGTGACGATCCGGCAACCGGCGGCATCGAGCGCGGCCCACCAGGCGTAATCGTAATAGCCGAGGTCGAACACATAAGTGGCGCCCGGCTCGATCGGCATCTGCTGGGCGATAGTGATGTCATTGACGTTGGCGGTGCTGACCGCAGCATAGACCGGGCAGGCGGCATCGGCGTCATGGACCACATGTACCTTGGCGCCGCAGACCCCTGCGGAGAAACGCGCCCAGCCGGCATGGTGTTGGTTCAGCCGAACACTGCTGGCATCGACCAGGTAGACCGTCTCAGCCAGTTTGCGACGAAGCCCGCGATGAGCTTGCTTCATCATGACAGTCAGCAACTCGGTAAATACCTCAGAAGGCCGTTGCGTGTTGGCGTCGGAAAAGGTCGAGCGTCGAACTGGCCCCGCTCCCAAATGGTAAAGGCGTGCCGCGTGGCTCGAAAGCCCGGTCACGATCTCGCGCAAGCTCGACGAGCCGGAAAGCTGACCGTAGAGCAACGCCACAAACTGGCCCTTGGTCGATAATCGCCGCACCCCGGTGTCGGCGCCATGATGATCCACAAGCGCGTCAAACCGGTCCCACGGCACCAGCTTCAGAATGTCACGGAATACTGTATTGTGATGCTGCACGGCGAGGATCTCCATTCGTGTCCCGGAACGCTTGCAGACGTCCAGCACCGAATACAATCAACGCCGTGCGCTTCGTCCACTAAAATCCAACCGGACAGCCGTGGGCTTGTCCCGGCCATCCACGTCTTTCCTTGTGCGCTAACCGAGACGTGGATGCCCGGGACAAGCCCGGGCATGACGGCGGAGAAATGCGTCGCCTATCGGAATGTGTTCAGGGCGCAAACGCCTACGCCTCGCCCTCGGTGTCGAACATCGCGGCGCTCATGGCTTCGGATGCGGTCTTGCCGGCCCAGACCACGAACTGGAGTGCCGGATAGTAACGCTCGCAGGCGTGGATGGCGCCGACCAGCATGGTTTCGCATTGCGCCGTCGAAGCCGACATGCCGCCCGGCAGCACCAGCGCCTGCCGGTACATGATCATGCCGGTGTGGGTCCAGATATCGAAATGCCCGACCCACAATTGTTCGTTGATCAGTGCGATCAGTCGCTGCACTTCCGCGCGACGCGCGGCGGGAATCTTCATGTCGAAGGCGCAGGCCAGATGCAGCGCCTCGATCTCGTTCATCCAGGTGAAGGACAATTGATAATCGGTCCAGTCGCCCCTGGACACGATCGTCACTTCGTCCTCGCCGGAACGCTCGAACGACCAGTTGTTGTCGGCCGCAATATCCTCGACCACCGCCAGCGGGTTGTTCCGGGAATCGATAATGCCTTCGAGGAGGGACATGCCGTCTCGACCTTGCTTCTTGATGTTATTTAATACGCACGCGGGGACCGGCACGCGGCTGGGGCGTCGCTGCCGACTGCAATCCCCCGTACGCCTTCGAGCACCTTGGGGCCTGCGAGCATCAAGTGATGTGATTTGCGGAATCCGCGCAACCGCACGCCGAGTCCGTCCACAGGCAAAGCGCGGCTCGTCCACAGCTGATCGCACCCCCTAATTGTCAATTTGAGAACAAACCGGAATCGGATTCCGGCGGATCGAGTCCGGCGCACCAGCTTCGGCCAAGGCGGGTCGAATCAGCCCCCGCCTTGGTGGCTAATTTAGGGAGCCATGATTGACAGCGCCTTTTGCCCGGGCGCATATTTTCGGCCGGGTGGATACGGCCCGCTGCTTGCGCCCCCTTGAGGGGTACGGTGAACGTATCAAGCCGCTCCAGTCCTCCTTTGCCCGAGCGAATGAGTCAGTAACGCAAGCGCCTGATATTTCTCGTTCGCCAAAGCAGAGGACTCTCCCATGCGCGATTTCCGCGATGCTAAAGCTATGGCGCAAACCCTGCGCGACGCCTTGAAAGCCAAGTCCGTTTCGCTGACCCACAGCGAGAGCCTGGAACTGATCGCCAAGGCATTTGGTGTGTCCGATTGGAATTTTCTGGCTGCGAGAATTCAGGCGAGCCAGCCAACGCTTGCTTCCTCCGGTAAGGGAATTTTGCCCGTTCCACCTTCGGTTTCGACAGCGACAACTCTCCCGATCCTGCCGATCCGCGATCTCGTGTTGTTTCCGCAGATGGTCACGCCGATTTTCGTCGGGCGCGAAAAGACCAGGCTTGCCGTTGAGAAAGCCTTGGCGGCAGATGGTCGCGTTCTCGTGGTCACGCAGCGGCGCGCGACCGACGATCATCCGGCGCTTGATGCGCTCTACCCGGTGGGAGTCACGGCGGCGATCGTCAATTGCGCGACGCAGGTCGATGGGACGCTTAAGCTATTTGTCTCCGGCCTCGAGCGCACCGCGATCGTCAGGCCTGTCGAGGCGGAATTCCTGGCGGCCGAGGTGGCGCGGATCGATGAGAGCAGGGGCAATACGGCGGAGGCGGTCGCGCTGTCGCGCGCGGTTCTGGATGCCTACCAGATCTACGCGAAAGTCGATTTCACCGCGCTGGCGCTGCAGCCGCAAGCGCGTATCCGCCTGCCTAACATCGGCGAGGCCAGCCTGCTGGCCGATTCCGTCGTGCAGTTGCTGTCGATCGGGATCGAGCAGAAGCAACGGATACTCGAAACCAGTGACGTAACCGCGCGGCTTGAGGGCATTCTCGAACTAATGAAGACCGGTCAGCACGCGGCGTAGGTCGTGTGCTGACGATCGTCGCCCGAGGATTGCCGGCACGGATCGGATACCCACCATCGGGCGTCAGGCTCCCCATGGGGCATAGCGACATGCGGATTCCAGATGGCGCAGCCCTTGCTGCGCCGCCCGCTATTCGCCATATTCCGGATGGGTTGCCCGTCCCGGGCAGCTCATGTTCTCAGGGCGGGGTGAAAGTCCCCACCGGCGGTAAGGGTGAAGCAGCCCAAGCCCGCGAGCGCCTTCTTCGCTCGGAAAATTCCAACCGGAGTTTCCTTGGCAGGAAGGGTCAGCAGATTCGGTGTGACTCCGAAGCCGACGGTGAGAGTCCGGATGAAAGAGAACGGTTGCGGCGGCTGCGTCTTCGCGCGTGGCTGAAGTAGTCCGTAAGCCCTGATTCTGGTCCTGAAAGAGGAAAGCCATGAATCAGATGTTGGAAGAATCCGAAGTTCAAGATTCCCGAATCCAAAAATCCGAAATCCGAGAACCCGAGATCGAGGCGTCTCAGGTCGAGGCCTCGCAGGTCGAGGACCCTCCCGAAACCATCGATCCGCCTGCCGCGCCGGTGCATCCGCGGTTCGCAAAACCGCAGCGTGTCGCCTTCGTGCAAGCCGCCTGGCACCGCGACGTGGTGGAAGAATGCCGCATCGCCTTCTTCGGCGAGATCGAGGCGCGCGGGATCGCGCGGGCGCAGGTCGATGTGTTCGAGGTGCCGGGCTCGTTCGAGATCCCGCTGCACGCGCAACTGCTCGCCAAGACCAGGCGCTACACCGCGATCGTCGCGGCGGGCCTTGTGGTCGACGGTGGCATCTACCGCCATGAGTTCGTCGCCGACACCGTGATCAAGGCGCTGATGGATGTGCAGTTGCGGACCGAGGTGCCGGTGTTCTCGGCGGTGCTGACGCCGCAGCAATTCCACGAGAGCGCCGTGCATTTCGAATTCTTCCGCAAGCATTTCGCGATCAAGGGGATAGAGGTTGCGGAAGCCTGCGCCAAGACACTGCATAGTCTCGAACGGCTGCGCGGCCAGGTCGCCGCAGGCATCGTTTAGTGCCTTTCCCTCTCTCCTTGTGAGGAGGGAAAGGGCAAAGCTCCGCCGGGGTGTCTCGCATCGCTCGATGCGAGGCGGGTGAGGGGGCGCGGCCTGTCGAGAGGCTGCGACCTCGCACGCGGCTGCGCCAGCGACGGCCGCTGCACTGCCCGTGTCGTCACGCTTCATCCGCAGCCGATCCGCGTTCGCCCGGCTGCGTATTCGGGATGACGCGGCCCAGCCGATGCGCTCGACAAGATCTGTAGCTGCCGGGCAGAGGAGGGGCGATCTTGAGCGATCAGCCGGCACTGCTTCTGCCGGCTGACCATTTTGCATCTTGGTTGTTACTGGGCGTCGGCGTGGTGCTCGCCGTTATTGCCGTGTCCATGGTCGTTGTCATGCCCGCCGTCGGCGAGATGATCGAGATCGGTTCCTGGCGTAAACGAAACGCCGCGGAGCACTTCGCCGAAGCGCGCCCGTTGAACCGTTGTGAAGCGTTCACCTGCGGGCAGGCCGATGGCGGCCAAGTGATCGGTAATCATGACGAGCTGGTTCGGATCGGCACCCTGGTCGCCGTTGCCGCTGACCGTCGCGGTGATCGCCCATATCGTTGCGGTGCCATCGCGGTTGACGCGGCCCATGATGTTCCGAAGACCATCAGTGGCTGGCGACCACGGGAGACCGGTCTTGGGATTTTGACCGCCCGGATAACCCTTCACGGTGTATGGCACGCCGAGGTTCAGCCCAGTCTGTAGCACATAGGCCAGTTTCCACGCGCCGACGCCGCTGTCGAACACCCACTTCTGCAGTCCCGCCGTGCTCTGCGAAGCCGCGGCAGTGTACTTGCCGGACGCCGGATCAAACGTCGCGGTACCGTTGCCTTCGTCGGAGACATAGAGCGTCTTGCTGTCGGCGAACCACACTCCGAACGGGAACGAGGTCGATGTTTTTGCCAGCGTGGTCGGAAAGCCCTTCAGGATGCACATGTTGTAGGGGACGACGCCGTTGGTCTGCAGCTGATTTGCGTCATAATAGATCGGAGCGGAAGGCAGGCGGGCGGTCGGACGCGGCAGGCCGACGCCGTTCGGGCACGCACGCGGCTTGCCGGTCGAATTCGAAGCCGGTCGTGTCGATGAAGTAGACCGTGTTGATGCCGTTGCTGCCGCTGCCCTTGGTGGTATAGACAGCGTTGTTGAAGGTCGTCAGACCCCGGAAATTGGTGTCTTTGCCGACCTTGTCCGCTTTCAGTCCCAGTTGGCTGATGCTGAAGCTGCCGACCGGCGTTGGCAGCCCGGGATCCTGTGCGGCGAGCGGCTTCCGTTCCGCGGTCATGATCTGCGCGCCCGCGCCAATAATGATTCCGTTTGGCTGGGGATTTGAGCCATTGCCGGCATTGCCGACGGTGTAGATGACGTTGCCGTTCAGGATCGCAGCACGTCCGTTATTGCCGCTGTAAGCGTTGGTTTTGGTGAAGTTGAACCGTCCATTCTGGTCGAGCTCGGCGACTACCCGCGAAAAACTTCCGGGGACAGGGTCGGTGGGGTCGAACGCCGCCGGTGTATTGGAATTCGAGACATCGATCGTGTTGATCGGCGCCAAGTATCCCATAAACGTCACTACCCGCCCATCGGTCGACAGATTGAGCGCCATCTCCGAGCTTGACGAGAAACTGGTGACCATCTGATCCTTGGTTGCCGGAGTGCCGCGGTCCGAGCTGTTAGGCACCTCGAGCGAGTTGATCAGTTCGCCTGATGGCTTGAGCTGATCCAGCATGATCTTCGAGGTGATACCGAAGCTGGCGTCGGCGAGCACGTTGTTCCAGACATTCGGATAGGATCCGTCGCTCGTCGCGGTGAAGCAGTTAGGAGCGATGCAGTTGGGCGGCAGCGGCATTCCCGTGGCGACATTCGCCGCTTTATTGTCGTAGACCGAACGGCTGACCAGGAGATTTCCCGGCTTGAATTCAACGCCGCGGTCTTCGGCAAGAGCGCCCGTCGCGCCAACGATGGCGGACATGAAAAGTGTGGCTGTCAGGCTCGATTGAAAAATCGGTAGCCTGTCAGAACGGCGTGATCGTGCATTCATTCGGGGTCTCTCCATGCTTCGCCTGCAGCTAAGTTGCTGCGTGTCGGCGTCGCCGGAAGTTGCCTACGCTTCATTACAATCAGAAGAAAAGTTGAACGTCGCTCTAAGATGTGACTGGATATTAGTCTGAATTGATCAGCGCACATAAGAATGACGAACTTAAACGCTGCTGCAGCGCTACGCGCTGCAGCCCGCGAAAGCGCAGATGCTAATTTAAGTTCGAACCTGTTTGCGTGCGTCTCTCGTTATCTTCGCCATGAGCAACGACCATCGCGCGCGACAGCTATCGTGCGGAAGGAGATGGTATCAATCCCGCTGTTTACAGCAGTAACCAAGCATGCAGATGATGCATAAGGTCCGCACACCGATCTTTCGCCATGCGAAATCAGGCCCCTTTGAGGTGTTGAGCGAGCAACGATTGTCTATGCCAATAGCCGCAGCGGCCTTTCGTCGGTTACGCTTGGAGCTGCATCGAGTTGTCTTCAGATCAAATCGCGGTCGCGTGGGGCTTGCCCGGGTGCGTGCCGGCGCGTTGCGGGAGGAGTGCCACGCACGCAACGATGATGGCGATGAGGATTGCTGAAGCGTAGAACCTGCTGAACGCTAGACCGCCGCTGTCCAGCGGCTTGTCGAGAAGGTCCCCCAGCGTGGCACCCAACGGACGGGTTAGGATGAAGGCAGCCCAGAACAGCAGCGTTTTCGATATGCCGGTATAGAAGTAGGCTACCGCAATCAGTACGAGGCCGGCGGCGAATACCAGCGCGCCGCCTTCGTAACCGAGCCCGTTGGTGTCGGCCATCCAATCGCCGAGCGCCGTGCCGAGTGTTTGCGAGAACAGGATAGCGACCCAGTAGAACGTCTCAATTTCCGGCGTCGAAACCGTGTTGACCGAGATTGATCCGGCCGACCGATACCAGACCGCGAGGGACGCCATCAGCAGAACGAACAGCAGCGAAGCGCCGCCGGGGTAGCCAATGCCAAGCGAGCGGTCGGCGAGGTCGGCCATGGTCGTGCCTGCCGTCGTGGTCGCGATCACAACAAGCCAGTACAGGAACGGACGAAATTTCTTTGCCGAAATCTGCGCAATCACCGCGACGACGAAGATACCGATGAAGATCACGCTGCTCATGGCATAGCCGAGGTCCATGGACATCGATACGGCATCGCCACCGGTTTCGCCGAGTGTGGTCGCCAGGATCTTGATGATCCAGAACACCAGCGTGATCTCCGGAACCTTGCTGTGTTCGATCTTCTGATCCATGCGGATATCCTTCGGGTGTCGGGCTCGCGCTATCTTGCGGTTTTGCGCTGAACCTCGGTTGCTCGTCGCAGCCGATTAAGATTATCGAGCGAGGTCAGGGCAGCTTCCGGCCTGGCGGCCGCCAGCGAGAGCACCAATGCTTCCAGGCCGACGAGGGTCGCGCCATGCAGCGCCATTTGACCCGGGCGCCCGCGCGGAATGGCCAGGCAAACATCGGCCAGCTTTGCCAGCGGAGTATCGTCGGCCTCGGTAATCAGAACAGTCGGCAGGTGAAGCGCTGTAGCTTCGGCAAAGACGGCCTTCACTTCGCGGTAGAGGCGGCCATAGGCGAGGATCAGCAGCGCATCACCTTTGCGCAAATCGAGAAGTTGATCGGCCAACATCGAGCCGGTCGCGCTGATCGTCCGGCTGCGGCGGCCATTTCGCACCAGCAACATGGACACATAGTTCGCTAGCGCGGACGAGGGGCCTATCCCAAATACGACGATGCGGTCGGTGCCATCCAGAACACGCACGCCGGCGGCCATCTGGGCGCGGCATTTTTCCGATCGCAGAATATCGAGGCCGTCGGCATGCGTCCGTAAGATGCCGTCGAGCGCGACGCCGGTCGCCTGATCCACGTCGACCAGCGTTCGCCGCATATCGTCGGCGGGCGTCGAGACCGATTCTCCATTTAGAATGGCGCTTTTGAGATCAGCCAGGCTGGCGAAACCCAGCGTTTGAATCGTGCGGAGCACGGTGGCGTCAGAAGTGCCGATGCGGTCGCCCAGCGCGGCAGCAGAACTGGCCAAAACGATCTGCCGGTTTTCGTCGATGAATTTTGCGACGCGGAGACCGGCAGCGCCGAGTTGCTGCTTTGCCTGCCGCAGCATTTGATCGAGCCCGGACCAGGAGGCGACGACGGCACTTGTCAAAATAGCTCTCCCGGCGGCCGGAATTGTCGGGCAAGTAGCGAATTATGCTCGACATGAATTTAGGTAGTATATACTACATGGACTGGAATTCAAGTGGATGAAGCGCCGGATGGCCGAATGCTGCCCGCGCCTGATGCGGTTGTGTGTCGGAGCTGGCATGGCGCTGGCCCTTTCCGCGCGTTCTGTTGTTGCCGGTCCGCCCTATGTTTCCGATGACCCCGAGCCGACCGACTATCAGCATTTCGAGATCTACACGTTCAACAACGGAACGGCGACGCACATGGGTACGGCGGGCGAGAGCGGGATCGACTTCAACTACGGTGCGGCGCCCGATCTTCAGTTGACCGCAACCCTGCCTGCGGGTTTTGACCGGCCTGTCGGCGGCGGCACCAGCCTTGGCGCGAGCAATATCGAACTTGCCGCCAAATACCGCTTTCTGCATCAGGATGGGCTCGGGCTCGACGTCAGCATCTTCCCGCGCATCTTTCTTCCAAGTGGTTCGAGCCTCGTTGGTGACAATCACGCGTCGCTACTGCTGCCGATCTGGGTCCAGAAGGATTGGAACGGCGGATGGTCGGCGTTCGGCGGCGGCGGATGTACGGTCAGCGCGTTCCGCGCCGTCGACTTCTGCCAGGTCGGCGGCGTCCTGACCTATCAGCTTCTGCCGAGGCTTCAGATCGGTGCCGAACTGTTTCACCAGACCGCGGATTCGAGCGGCACGCCTGCGACCACCAGCGTCGGTGTCGGATGGCGCTACGACCTGAATGATAACTACCATCTACTCGGCTATGTCAGGCGCGGTATCGAAAATACCGACGAGACCGATCAAGTTTCCTGGTACGCCGCCGTGCTGTTCACATTTTGAATTGATGAGTTCGCGCCTGGCTGGCGCGCATAACCAAAAGAAAGGAACTCTGAATGAATTTCGAATCCTGGCAGGTGTGGGCCGCGCTGTCTGCGGTGTTTGCTGCTCTCACCGCGATCTTTGCGAAAATCGGTGTCGAAAACATCAACTCGGACCTGGCGACGTTCATCCGGACAGTCGTGGTTCTCTTCAGCCTTCTGGTGTTGCTGCTGGCGACCGGCCAGTTCGTGCAGCCCAGTGCGGTTTCGGGTCGTAGTTGGACGTTCCTGATTCTGTCAGGTCTTGGAACCGGCGCGTCGTGGCTGTGCTATTTCCGCGCCCTGAAATTGGGACCGGCGTCGCTGGTCGCGCCGGTAGACAAGCTGAGCGTGGTTCTTGTTGCGATCTTTGGTGTGCTCGCTCTCGGTGAGCGGCCTTCGCCGGCCGGATGGCTTGGAATTGCAATGATCGGCTGCGGCGCCGCGCTCATCGCATCCGGGACGTAATTTCCGCTTCGCCCCTGTGAAACGGACATCATCAAAACCGACGCCTTAAACAACGCGTTTGCCAGCCTGGGCCGCGATCGGCCTCTGCACAAAATACATCAGGATCAGGGAAATCAGCGCCGTTGTAACGACGACGTATCCCAGCCGGTCGAAATGCCGGAGCGAACCGTCGGCATCTTGTGCGATGAGCGCGGCGGCGAGCACGGAGCCGAGGCCGCCGGAGAGTTGTTGCAGGGAAGCGCTGACCGCGCTGAAGGAGCCGCGCTGTGCGGGCTCGGGGATTGCGGAAATCAACGCCTGCGACGGGATCATGCGCGAAAAGATGCCGACGAACATCAAGACGTTGACCAGGATCGCGACCGCCAGAACTCACCTGACCGAGATGCGTGTAGATCAGCACCATGACAATGGACATGGCGCTGCCGAAGGCGAAGGTCGGGAATTTGCCAAAGGCATCGCTCGCGCGTCCCACCAGCGGTCCGATGAAAATGCTAAACAGGCCGGGGACGAGATAGATCGTCGGCAACTGACTGATATCGATGCCGAGATTATGCACGGTGTAGGCGCTGCCGAACGGCATCAGCATGTAGCCACCGGTTGCCAGCAGCGTCGTCACCGCGAATGCCGTCCAATAGCGTGGCTGTGCGACCGTTGCGATCAGATGCCGGAACGCGCTTTTGTCCTGCTTCAGCAAGAGATGGCCGTTCACCGGTTTCATCAAAAACAGCACCGCGGCCATCCCGGCGATCGACAGGGCGACCAATGCGCCGAACGCGACGTGCCAATTCCAATGGTTGGAAAGAAAAAGACCGGCGGGGATGCCAAGCACCTGGCTTGCGGCGAAGGCGGTTTGCAGGATGCCCATGGCGCGGCCGCGCAATTGTAGCGCAAAGAGATCGGTGATGATGGCAAGTACCACGGAGCCGATCACGCCGCCGAACAAGCCGGTAACGATCCGCGCAAGCAACAGCACATCATAGTTTGGAGCGACCGCGCAAAGCGCCGTTCCAAGGGTAAAGCCGACATAAAAAAACAAGAGCAGCCACTTGCGATCGAACCGATCGGCAAAGCCGGCCGCCAGGATGCCGGAAATTCCCGCGCTGAATGCGTAGGCCGAGACCGCCACCCCGAACTGTCCGGCAGAAATATTCAGCGCCGGCATGATGATGGCACCGAGCGGCGACATGATCATGAAATCGATGATGATCGTGAACTGGACCAGCGCCAGCAGCGCAACGAGGATTGACTGGTAGCGCGAAAAGCCGCGGGATAGCTCTTGCGGCTTGGCGATCGGCTCCGTCAGGGTTTGTTCGGTCATGACATCCATTGGGAGCGAGGAGGGTTAAGGACGTGCGATGTGCCGCGGGCTGCCGATTCCCATCTATTCTGGTTCTGCATTATTTCGATGGCTTGACAAGCAGTTTAATGCGGGCTCGACGCGGTGCGTCCGTTCAGGCTGGTTATCGGTTCTATCTCCACATCCCGCGCATGTTGGCACTGATAATCCAGCTTTAGATCTTGGCCGGCCGTGCGAGCCGCAGTGTCTGCCGATGCGACCGGCCATGTCGTCCGTTCGAACAGACCTGGTAGTTTTTCGGCAATGAAACGCGTCCTGCAAGCACAGAAGTGACGGCGATCGCGCGGATCGATCATATTAATTGTGAGATGTGCGGCCGTTAGCCTGAGGGGGCGTGCGCAGAGGGGCGCCGTCGTTGGCCCGGCCGATGGATTCTATAATGCGGCATTCGGCAACGCGCCCCCCGGAGCAACAATCCAACATGCGTTGCAACTCCTCCCGCATCGCGACGAGTTGCGAAATCTTGCTGTCGATCGCAGCCAAATGATCCCGCGTAAGAGCATCAATCTCACAGCACGAACGCTCGGGCCGATCTTGTAAGGCAAGCAAAGTCCTTATCGCCTCGATATCGAAACCCAGTTCGCGCGCGTGCCGGATAAACGTCAGTCGGCCGACCTCGCCGGCGCCGTAGCGGCGGCGGTTGCCATCGGAGCGGGGCGGCGGGTGCAGAAGGCCGATCTGCTCGTAATAGCGGATGGTGGGCACCTTGATGCCCGTTTTGCGGGCGACCTCCCCGATGTTGAGTACCATCGGCATCGTACAAGATTCCTCTTGCTCCTCTAGTCACTAGAGGATGCATATTTTCGATCAGTCCGTCCAGGAAAATTGGGTCACGAGATGTCCGGCTGCTGCAACGACGACGGCTGTTCCTCCGTCACAGGGGCGCTCAATAGCCCCGCATGGCGTCGCGCGCTTTGGGTCGCGCTATTTGTCAACGCCGCCATGTTTGTTGCCGAAATCGGTGCAGGCGTCGCGGCAGGCTCGGCGTCACTGCAGGCCGATGCGCTCGACTTCCTGGGCGACGCGGCCAATTACGCCATTAGCTTAGGCGTGGCTGGGATGGCGCTCGGATGGCGTGCCCGCGCGGCGCTCCTGAAGGGCGTCACTCTCTTCGCGCTCGGCCTATGGGTTGTCGGCTCCACCGCGGTTCATGCTTATTTCGGCACGCTGCCCCGAGCCGAAGTGATGGGCATCGTCGGATTTCTGGCTCTGTTCGCTAACGGAGCGGTTGCCGTCATGCTCTATCGCTTCCGAGGCGGCGACGCGAATATGCGTTCGGTGTGGATATGCTCGCGTAACGACGCAATCGGCAACCTCGCGGTCCTTCTCGCGGCGGCGGGTGTATTCGGAACCGGCACCGGGTGGCCGGACCTGATCGTGGCTTCGATCATGGCCGCGCTGGGGCTTTCCGGGGGCTCGCAAATCATCCGTCAGGCGCTCGCCGAGCTTTATGACGGAGCGGCACTCGCAGGGCCATCTGACAGAAAAGCAGGATAAGAACGCGATTGCTGCCGCGCTCATGCCTGGCCGAAAACAGTAATCGGTCGGCGTGTCCGGTACGCCCGCGGTGTGCCGACAGCCGGCATTGCGGCTTGCTCTGATATGCAGGAGGCCGCCAACTGTGGCGGCCTCCCACGACTGAAGCCTGCTGGCATTACACCAGAAGGTCGCTGTGCGACAGGCTCGCGACGTTTACCTGCACGCGAAAATCGGCGATGCCGTCGCCGTTGACGTCTCCTTCAAGGAAATGGTCGGCGTAGCGCAATTGGCCGGCGACATCGCTGAACGCGGTGCTGCCGATATAGTTAAAGGCCTGGTCACCGGCGACCTTCGTGTTGGCATCGATGCCCACGAGAGAGATGTGGTCCCCTTGGGCGCTCGAGAAGTCGGTGATCTGGTCTTCGTGCCCGGGCGCGCTGTCAAGAATTGCCTTGAAGACGAACGTATCGGCGCCGGCTCCGCCGGTCAGGATGTCCGCTCCGCCGCCGCCGAAGATCTGGTTCGCGACCGCGTTGCCGGTGAGGTGATCGTCGAATCCGCTGCCTGTGACATTCTCGATCGACGACAGCTTGTCGCCCTGCGCATCGCCGCCGCTCCCGGTGCCGGTCGCAAGATTGACCGTGACCGCGCTCAGCGACGTGCTGTAGTCGACGGTATCGTTGCCCTGGCCGCCCGCAAGCACGTCGGCGCCGTGGCCGCCGATCAGCGTGTCGTTGCCGTCACCGCCCCAAATCCGGTCGTCCCCGGCGTTGCCGTCGAGGCGGTTCGCGCCGGCGTCTCCGGTGAGCGCGTCATTGTGCGTGCTGCCGGTGAGATTCTCGATCGAAGTGAAGCTATCTCCGGCCGCGTCACCGCCGCTCGCGGTGCCGGTCGCAAGGTTGACCGTCACGCCGGCAGTGGACTGCTCGTAACGGACGGTGTCGATTCCGTTGCCGCCGGCGAACGCGTCGGTCCCTGAACCGCCGAGGAAGGTGTCGTTGCCGTCTTGGCCCCACATGAAATTATGGCCGGAGCCGCCGGAGAGGGTATCGTTCCCGGCGCCGCCGTTGATGGTGTCGTTGCCCGCGGCACCATAGATGTCATCAGCCCCGTCGGTGCCGTGCAGAACATCATTATCTGTCGTTCCGCTGATGGTGTGGTCGAGCGAGAACGTCCGGCCATGAATATCGAGGTCGCCTCCTGCGGTCGAGCTCCACGTCACAAGGATCTCGCCATTGGGAAGCTCCGTCACGTGCGGGAAGCGTCCAGCTGCGTTCGGCGTCGAGGAGACGACAAACGGATTGTCCATGCTCCCGTCGGCATTGATGACGCGCGCCTCAATGCCGGTGTCCGTTCCCCAAGTGACAACGGCCCGTCCGTCGGCAAGCGCGGTCACGGAATCGGCGTCTCCGATCACTTCAAAGTTCGGATTTCCGATCACGAAGTCCGGTCCGGCCGCTCCGCTGGCGGGATCGACAATGTGGCCGTGAAGCTCGACATTGAAGTCCGGTGTCACCACAACCGACGTCACCAATTCGTTGCCGTTGCTGAGAAGTGTTGGTTGCGGTGCCGGTACGTTGGCCGGTGGAGGCGTGACGTGTCCTGACGCATCGAGGACCCACTGCCCGTTCACGAGCGCGTCGCCGTTCGGCAAGGTCTGTATCGACAAAGGGCCGAACGTTTGTTGCGTGTTGATCTCCAAGACCAACTCCGGCGACCAGACGGTTCCATCGGGAAGCAAAATACGCGCATCGATCTCGGAGGCTGGGTGCTCATCGGTACGCTCTGCGGTTTCCCACGCGACGAGAATGTCACCATTCCCAAGGACCGTCTGTGTCGGGTCGATTTGCCAGGGTTCGTGTTCGACCGAGGCATCACTGATGAGATACTCTTGGCCTTGGAATGTAGGCTGGCCTGGGAGTGATGGCATGGACGCATTTCCTTATTTGGCCCGAAGTCGTTGATTCGACTTATCGAGCAGTGAAGCGACGCTCATCGAAGCAACGCCGCGCCAGGCATGCTCCGCCGTCACCGGACCGAAGTGATCCGGAGCAGAGGCGCGTCATGAATTCGGTGAGAGTGTGTCGCCCGTGATGATAATCGGGCGCGATTCAGACAAATCTTTGTCTGAGGTTCATCACACGCAACGCTCGCGCCGATGCTGCGAAGGTGGCGTCAACGTCGACGCAAAACGCCGACCGCGGCTTGTATTGTCACAAATGAATAATACTCGGCGCTACTCAGCTTGCTCGTAGTGCTCGAGTATCTTTTCTCGTGGAGTAACAAAGCAGGATGCGCGCTTGTTGATGCCACGCAACGTGCAACCCGCGTCGGCTGGACCGCAGATCTCGGCACCGAATACGCTCTCGATTGAACTGGAGCGTGCGCGGTGAGGTTCGCTACACCGATTTCGATACGCAATGACACGTCGTTGAGTGGCGAACTCAACCAGGTCAGCTTCAGCAACGTCACGAGCACGTTGGGTGTGAGCTACAGGTTCTGACGCGATCTCTTCCAGCTGCTGCAAAAGCCGGCACCTGCCGGGCTTTTTCGCAAGGAGAGAGCCAGCCTCGTCTGCAGGTCTGGGATTGGCCTAGCTTTTCTCGCGCTGCCTTTTTATCGATGCGCGGCTGATTTTTTCACCGGCTGAATGGCTAAAGGTTTGACAGGCTTGGCCGTGAGCGACGGAAAAGCCGGTTTTTTTTGTTGGCACGCTTTTCGCTTATAGGTTGATGCGACTAGGGTTCCGGCTGCTCATCGAAGCGGTGTCTGGTCCGAGAGTCGCAATCCGGTTCGCTCCCTGGGGACGGGCCGGACACACGGAGGGATAAAAGCCCGGGAGGTTCGCACCGAGGGGGAACGTTTCGTTCCTTTCGGCGAAGCCTTCCGCGAAGCGCTTCCCTCCGAAAGGCTCAGCCTCCCTCTTGGACAGGTTTAGACCCTGATCGGGGAGGTTTTTCTTGAGAATGACGTTCTTCTACTACGTTGCCAAGGCAAGATATCGGCTGCCGGAATGGCGTCAGGCATTTGGCGGAGCGTCTGTGGCGATTCTGTTCACGGGCGCCGCTGCAGCGGCCGATCTCCAATATAAAGCCCCGGCAGCGCTCCCGTCCGCAGAGTCTGCAGCATATGACTGGACAGGTTTCTACTTCGGCGTTCACGGAGGTTATGCATGGGGGAATTCAAATTGGACTGTCAGTTCGGGCGGGTCCGTCATCGACAAGGGCTCGCTCAGCTTGGCGCAGGGCTATGACGCGAACAACCAGGGGGGAAGCTGGTTTAACGGCCTGCAGATCGGCTATGACCGCATGCTCGCAAACCGCGTTGTGATCGGCGCGGAAGCGGATGTCAGTGTTGCATCCTTTGCAAACTACGCTGGCAACAGGATCGGTAACACGATCAGCGTTTTGCAGGGCGCTGGCAGCTACAGCGACAACGCGTTTCTTTCGGGCACGGTGCGGGGCCGCATCGGCTATGCGCCCGGGGACTGGCTCTTTTATGCGACCGGCGGCTTTGCCTGGTCTTCGGAGCAATTCAGCCTGACGACCGCGAACAGCACAGATTCCACATTCCAGCAACGAATGGGCTGGGCGGTGGGAGGTGGTGTTGAAGGACCGCTGATCCCCCACTGGACTGTAAGAGCCGAGTATTTGTACACCGGCTACGGCAATAGAAACATAGGCTTCCCATCCGCGGGCCAGCAGTTCACCTCCGACCTTTCCGAGCAGGAGGTTCGCGTAGGCCTAAATTATCGTTGGGGCGAAAAGGACGCGAACCCTGCCGGTTTCATTGATCCGGATAGGGTCAACGTTCATGCCCAGGCCACGTATACATGGCAGGGCTATCCCGCATTCAAGCAGGCTCCGGGATCTATTCTTCCAGGCTATTTGGGCTTCCCTAATGGCGGAGAAGGCCGCGCGATCGGTGAAGGCACGCTCTATGTGGGCTACCGGCCTTGGACCGGCGCTGAAGTCTGGGTCAATCCGGAGATTGATCAAGGCCTCGGGCTTGGTAACAGCATAGGTGTTTCCGCCTTCCCGAACGGCGAGTCTTTTAAGATCGGCTCGTCCGCGCCGTATGCCAAGGTGCAGCGCCTTTTCATCCGGCAGACGATCAATCTTGGAGGCGAAACGGAGAATGTGGCGGCCGATATCAATCAGTTCGCCGGAACCCGAACCGCGGATCGCCTTGTATTGACCGCTGGCAGGATGTCCCCGCTCGATGTTTTTGACACGAACAGGTATGCCAACAACTCCAGAACCCAATTTTTGAACTGGGGATTCCTCTATGGTCTGCCATTCGATTGGGGTGGTGACGCTTGGGGATACGGCTGGGGCGCCACCGCCGAATGGTACCAAGGCCGCTTCACATACCGCTTGGGGTGGTTCGACACGGAAAAATCGGCCATCAGCGGCAACACCCCCGCTTCTACAGATTATGGCGTTGATCCGACGTTCGGCCAATATGACATCATTGGTGAAATTGAAGAGCGGCATGAGCTGTGGGGACAGCCGGGTAAAGTTAAGCTCATCCTCAATATGATCAGCGCTCGCTTGGGCACATATGGGGATGCCATTGCGCAGGCCAATTCGGCGTGCGCCATCTTTCAATTACCCACAATTACTCCTCCGACCGTGGCGCCCAGCGCGATGTCGGTGAGGCGTGACAGCCCGCGCCACATGACGGTATTGCCGGGCGGCGGATCGCTGGCGCGGGCGAGATAACCGCCGAGCCGGGCGATCTTGATCAGATAGTGCGAGAGCGTTTTCTGTCTTGCTTTTTGTTTGTCGTTGACGAGGCGATCGAGCACGCCGATTTCAGTCGCTGTCAACGCGAGGGTTGGCGGCGCGTCTGGGGCTGAACGATTGAGCATCGTCATCCAGAAGACCCGCCAACTCAGGATGCAAAAGAGTGAGATCAGATTGGTCAGACGCTGGGCGGTCCTGAGCTTCAATTCCTCAGCTTTGCAGCCCGATTTGAGGATCTTGTGGAACACCTCGATTTTCCATCTCAAGGCATACCATTCGAGCTTCTCGACCGCGTCGGTGCGGGAACCAACAGGCAGGTCGGTGATCAGCTTCCAATCGATCTTCTTTCTGTTTTTCGGCGTCCCGCGCTCCTCCGCATGGATCACCGTCAGGGTCAGTGCGGGATAGCGTTTCTGCTTTCCGATCGGCGGCAGGACCCGAATCTTGCGGTACCTGATCTCAAGAACGGCTTCGTCGGGATCGCCGTTACTGTCTCTGACCTCGATGCGATGGAGCCCTTTGACGGCAACCTCGTCCATTTCGTCGGCGATCGTGTGATCCCCATCTCCAGCCAAGCGATCGACGCAGGTCCTGATTAGGAAATGGGTTCCGGTCTCCTGTGCTGCGCAGAAAAGCTCGTAGATGTCACTCTCGCGATCACCGATATGAATGCATCGGCCCGGATGATCCAAGAGTTGCGTAGACTGCTTCAGATTTTCCAACCACCGGACGCTTTCCTTTTTCTCGATGGGGATCCGGGTTGGATTGATCTTCTTTTTAAGCGCGGCGGTCCCCTTGAATTTCTTCCGGGTCCAGAACTTAACGGCCGCCAACCCAAGCGGCACACCCTCGATTGTAACTGCGAGGCTCGAGTGCATCAGGATGCCGCAAACCGTGTGCGATCTCAGGCGACCCGCCTTGTCCCGTCCACTGTTGATGCTCTTGGTGATGCCGATCGCTTCTGACTTCTCGCGTTGATAGCTAAACTCGGTTGTATCGTGCAGCACAAGAACAAGACCTTCAGTGGCCGCAACACGATCTCGTGTCGATTGGAAATGGCCGGCCAGAATGTCCGCCTCGCTGACCCGGTCATTGGAGAAGAAGCGGTAGGCCGCCTTGGTATTTGCCCAATCCTGGCAGACGAGCGGAATGCTTTGTCCCATTGCGCTTCCAATCTGCGTCAGCAGTTTGCGGAATCTGCCGCCGAGCCGCGCGTCCCTAAACTCGCATCCACTAATCTCTCGATCAATCCAGCATTCACCTGCCAAGGATCGCAAACCGCCCTTTGCCGCTCGATCCCTCAACATGCGCCCCATGGAGCACCCCCCTCGCGAATCAGGTGCTCAGCAAGGAATCACAAGTGATTCTTTCGACTCAAGATTTCGCCGATCAGCGGATCAGCCCGAGTGGGCCAAGTTGTGGGTAATTGAAAGGTGCGCCATGGGTATACCTGCATTATCCTGTGTGCGTCGTTATACCCAAAAGGTCGACGCACACATTAATATCGAGCAGGCTATTACCCCGGATATCGGGATCTTCTCTCGAGTTCGGCTGGGCGCCAGGTTATATCGAGGCTCTTGCGGTTACGGACAGTAACTTGTTCGTCTCCGGGGGTGTTTCGGTGGCGGGTACAATGTGGGGGAGGCCGAGCGATACGATCGGGGTTGGTTACATATACAACAGGATCTCCAAGGCTGAGCAGCAGTATCTAAATCTCGGAGGCTTCGGTTCGTTTATCGGAGACGGACAACTAGCTAACCCTCAGGCCGAGAATGTCTTGGAGGCCTATTACAGTGGGCAGGTGAACACCTCGACGAGTGTTTCCTTCGATTACCAGTTTTTTGCAAACCCCGGCTCCAATGGCGATCGTGGGCCGATCAACATTTTTGCCACCCGCCTCCATTGGCAGATGTAGGTGCTTAACGTCCCCTTCGGGGATCTAAACTCCGTAGCGAAGGGAAGCTATTGCTCGTCGCGTTTGCGACGAGCAATAGCTGCGTAGTTACAGGTTGCATTTAATCGCTGCGCGCGATTGCGATTGCCGCATGAGCTTGCTGCGAAGGTCCCCGTCAGTATCCGGTTTCACCCTCACGATTGGGCGTGCCAAGAACGTGGCTCTTCGGCGGCATCATCACTTGGTCAAAGGTCTGCGTGAACATCGCCGCCGCGAAGAAGGCGACCGCTCGAAGGGTTTCCTTGCCTGTGTTTTCGAGATCGTGGCGCATGGGCGTCGGCAAAACGAAGACGCTGCCGGGCCCGACAGGGTAGGTTGAGCCGTCCTCAAGATAGAGCTTACCGGTACCTGCGACGATGTATTGCGTCTCCTCAGTGGCGTCAGTGTGCCAACCGAGGCGGCCGCCCGGCTCGATCTCGTAAACGATCGTCGATGAGGCCGTCGCACCGTGCGCGCCATAGCGGGCGAAGGCGCCCTGCCAACGCACCGCCGAATCACTTTCTCCCCAAACCTTCGTCCGTTCGAGCTTGTTGGAATCGACGACTGGATTCATGTGGTGCGCCTCTTCTGCTGGTGCGTGGTAACGCCACTTTGAGCGATGGTGAGGTGGCAACACTACAACATAAGATTGTGTCGTTGGTGTTGCGACAAACGATGCAAGTTATGACAAGTTTTTCGAGGATTGCCCGAGCCAGCGGACCCTTAGGCCATTGGTGTAACGGCCACCGCGCGAAGATGCTCGGTCGTACGCCTCATGACGTCGTGAAGCCAGTCCTGCGACGCGTCGCCCTCATGACGTTCGTGCCACAGCGATCGGACCTCCAGCCGTGTCGTCGGATAGGGGAGTTCGTGAATCGAAATCGGATAGGTGAGGGCGAAGGAATTGGCGAGCGGGCGCGGGACGATTGCCGACATTCCGGAGCCGTCCAGGAAAGCCGGAAGAGCGAGAAAGTGGGGCAACGATACGGCAATCCGCGACACGTGTTCCGATGCGGACATCGCGCGCTCGAGTGCAGCGCGGTCGTACATTTCCGATCTGCGCGCCAAGCCGCGCTCGGAGATGAAGCCTTCAACCGCGCCCTCCTGTTCGCCGCCGAACGAGACGACGATGATCGGAAGTCCGGAAAGTATCTCGGTGGTAACCGAGCCGAGCTGGTGCGACGAGTGCGTGATGAGGACATCGTCATATTCGAACAACGAGTCGGACTTGAACCGCGTGGGCACAGTGGAGAAAGTGCCGATGGCAGCATCGATCCTGCCAAGATCAACCTGCTCCGCCAGGTCGATCCGAGTGACGGGCTTGATGGCAATGTCGATGTGGGGCGCCTCCGTTCGCAGGACACGAAGCAGATGCGGAGCGAGGACCATGGTGGTGAAATCGTTCGCTGCGATTGTGAATTTCTTTGCTGAGGTTGAAGGTTCAAACCGTGGCAGCTCGATCGCGGTTTGCAGGGTCTTGAGGGCATCCCTGACCATGCCCGCCATCGCCATCGCTCTTGCGGTGGGCTGCATCCCCGTCGAAGTCCGAATAAACAATTCATCGTCCAGCATCTCCCTCAGTCGGGCCAGCGAATGACTGACCGCGGACTGGCTGAGGCAGACCTTCTGGCTGGCCCGGACGACGCTTCGTTCCTCCATCACGGCATCGAACACGCGCAAGAGGTTGAGGTCGAGGGTACTGAAAAAGGCTGCCATCGTACGTCCGATATGTTGCCGGCGTCAGCCGGACCTTTCGAGTGCTGGGATAATCAAGGCCGCCGATTTTTGGGGCGGCCGGGAGGGCTCGGCTCCAGTTTCGAGATATTAAGCAACGAGCCCCAAATTGCGAATCCCTCGCAAACGTGGACTGTTACACGCTTTGCCCGAGACAGCGTCGGGACGGGTCGTGCTGAAGATCGTGCATTTTCACCCTGCTATAGTTTCACTTCCGGAGCACGCCGTTCGCCGGGAATATCGACCCGCCGAGGAGGCCGATACTACCGGGCGGAAGGCGTGGCCTGTCGGCTACCCGACCGCTCGAGGTCCGCGGTTGTATCAGCCGCGTGCGCGAGCAACCGGCCCGCGCAATGGTTCCGCCGTCGCGGCCGACAACTGGAAGAAATGCAGATGAGACATCGCGATGAGCTAATCCAACGAAGCATTCCGTTTTTGCGGGAGGTCAAGGACATGACCCCGGGCAGGGTAATGGAAATGTGGTTGAACGCGACGTACGGAGAGAACAGCGATCTCTACCAGGACCTCGCCAGGCTGACCAAAATCGGCGTGCAGGAAGGCTGGGCCGCCAACCAGGAAGTCGACGGGCCGAACTATCGGCGAAGCAGAATTCAGGAGCCTTCGCCGGAGACCTCCTACTTCAGTATCACCGCAGTCTACATGGACAGCAAAGATCCGAAGCGGTTCAGGGACGAACACGACGACGAGGTTCTTCGGGGGCAGTATCACGCTCATCCATACGGAGAACTGAATTTGGTGATACCGATCGACCCTGGCGCCGAAATCAAAGGTTTACAGGGATGGCAAGGGCCGGGTTGGACCGCTCCGGATCCGGGAAGCCGCCATTACCCCGAGGTAAAGGGCGGAGCCTTGATCGCTCTGTTCTATCTCCCTGCAGGGCGTATCTCGTACGACTTCAAGACGCCGTCCTGAACACCCGATTTCGGATTGAGCCTCGACGCGCTGGAGCGGTCACGTCCATATTGAAGGGCATGCCAACGCCTCCGTGACCGCGCCTCGCGGAACGAAGTTGTCGCGGGGCAGATGGCATACCGGCCGGCAAAAAGCGGAAAAGTTCGCTTGCGCGGAACGACGAATTGTCGTCCGATCCTCTATTGGGGCCCGGCAGCACGATATCTTCCTACCCGGGCCATGGCTTTAAGCGGTGAGCAGTCGTGCCAGCTCTCCGATGTCATTGACTTGCTCGATGTTCTGAATCCGATCAATAACTTTTTCCGTTTTGTCCGCCCCCAGCACGAGCCCGCATGAGCTCTGCAGCCGAGGCTTTTTGGAGCCCGATTCAGAAAAGAAAATAGATTTCTATTCCGGACCTTGGCGCCCTTGATCACCCGGGGATTGATCACTCGCATGCCTGAAGTGAGGCGAAGCGATATCTTTAGGTGAACTATGATATGCGTCTTAAGGCGGTTGGCCGGTTAGCGAAACTGACGTAATTTCAGAACTAACCCTCAAGGAAATTGATATGCCATCCGATCCCGGTAGCCCGACGCTCGATCAATTGCGGGTCTTTCTGGCGGTGGTCGACGAGGGCAGCTTCGCGGGCGCGGCGCGAAAGCTGGGCCGGGCGAATACGGCCGTCAGCTATTCGATCGCCAATCTGGAGGCGCAACTCGGGGTCTTGTTGTTCGATCGCGAGTTCGACGCGCAAACCCCAGCTGACGAATGCCGGGCGCACGGTGCTATCGGAAGCGCACACCACCATCAATGTCATCAGCGGACTCCAGGCCAAGTTGAAAGGCCTGCTCCGGGGCCTCGAGGCAGAACTCCACGTCGTCCTCGACGTCAGGCTGCCCGCGTCGCGCGTGGCCGATGCACTGAAGGCATTCCGAGCGGAATTTCCGACGGTGTCACTGCGCCTCTATATCGAATCGCTCGGGGCGGTGAGGCAAATGGTGCTCAACCGCACGGCCACAATTGGGGTCGCCGCGGCGCTCGATGTGGAGGTCGCCGGAATCGAGCGCATCGCGATCGGCAGCGTCGAACTGATCCCCGTTGCCGCTCCCGATCATCCGCTGGCGTGCGCGGGCCGCAATCCCCCGGGCGCTGGGCGCGACCACATCCAGCTTGTGCTGACGGACCGCTCGCCGCTCACCGAGGGCGAGGATAAGGGAGTGGTCGGGGCCCAGACATGGCGTTTGGCGGATCTCGGCTCAAAGCACTTGCTGCTGAAGGAGGGTGTCGGCTGGGGCTTTATGCCCGAACCGATGGTGCGCGAGGATATCGAAAGAGGGCGGCTCGTCCGGCTTGATATGCCGGACTGGATAAGCGCGTCTATCCGCCTCGATGCGATTTACCGGACGGACACGCCGCCGGGACCGGCGGGCTCTTGGCTCATCGATCGATTTGAAGGTCAGCGGTAGCTGTAGATGTAGCCGTCAATGCACATCCTGCAACCCGGGTCGTGCGAATTTTGGGAGCGCCCGCCGCGCGCCCGCCTCACCATCGGACCTCGCGCAAAACTGCCGGTTCGACAATAGCAAGGAATGCTCCGAAGCAATTCTTGGTTGGGCAAGCCGGCCCCAGCATATCAAATTTCTTGAACACTATCTCCAGAGTTTTACGGCTATCTCCGATCGATTGGAATGATAGCCCTAAGATGCGACCGCGGTGTCGGAAACGATTTCCACCTTTTGGAGATGAGCATGACCACTACAGTCACCGACAACGCGCCTGCCGAGCGCGCGGTTTCCTCATGGATGACCTTTCTTCTTGCGGCAGCCTGCGGATTGATCGCGACCAATCTCTACACCGCCCAACCGCTCGCCGGGCCGATCAGCGCAGCGCAGGGCCTCTCTTCGCGTGCAACGGGATTGATCGTTACGCTGATGCAGATCGGATATGGCGCCGGCTTGCTGTTGATCGTGCCGCTTAGTGACCTTATCGAAAATCGCCGCCTCACCCTCATCATGATCGCGGTCTCTGTGCTCGCGCTACTTGGCGCAGCATTGTCGCCCGACGCGTTGCTCTTCTTTGCCGCGGCACTCTTTATCGGCTTCGGTACGGTCGCTGTGCAGGTGCTCATTCCCTATGCTGCGCACATAGCTCCCGAAGCCGAGCGCGGTCGGGTGGTCGGCAACGTTATGAGTGGGCTGCTGCTCGGCATTATGGCGGCGCGTCCGATTGCCAGCTTCATCGCTGAACTGTTCTCTTGGCAAGCTGTGTTCTTCGTATCCGCCGGTACGATGGCTGTGCTGGCACTGGTCCTCGGCGTGGCGCTGCCGAGACGCGTTCCCACCTCGACGCTCGGTTATGGTGGATTGCTCGCCTCACTGGGCAAGCTAGCAACAACGACGCCGGTCCTCCAAAGGCGTGCTCTCTACCACGCCTTGCTGGGCGCCGCATTCGGCCTGTTCTGGACCACAGCGCCGCTGCTGTTGGCAGGGCCACTATTTCATCTTTCGCAGGGCGGCATCGGCCTGTTCGCGCTGGCTGGCGTTTCCGGGGCCGCGGCTGCTCCGCTTGCCGGCCGCGTCGCCGATCGGGGATGGGGCCGGCGCGCCACGGCTTTCGTCATGCTGGCGGTTGCCGGGGCCTTCCTGATCACACTGATCGTCCCTGAAGGCTCGATGCTCGCCCTGCTATTGCTGGTCGCGGCCGCGATCCTGCTCGATTCCGGCGTGTCCGCCAACGCAGCTGTCGGACAACGCATGATCTTCTCGCTTGGGGCGGAGTTTCGCGGTCGTCTCAATGGACTTTACACCGCAAGCTTCTTCGCCGGCAGTGCGACCGGCTCGGCTGTGGGCGGTTGGGCCTATGCAGACGGAGGATGGACGCTGACCGCAGGGATCGGCTTTGCCCTCCCGATTGCAGCCCTTCTGTGCTTCATGACGGAGTAAGGGGGTGTCCTCAGAAAATCTTGCTGGCCGCTTCGGGCGAGGCTTCTGCTCGTTGGAGGACCTTCCTTTGAGTGGGCGAAAGGCTTTTGCCCAGCAAAAAGTGTAAAAGTTCGCCTGCGCGGAAACCTCGATTTGTTCAGCCAATTCAAGCTGATTTGGCTCGTCCAGTCCGCCCCGCAAAAACATTCTGCTTTCCATTCCACCCAAATCACCGGCTTATCTCCCGCCATCCCGTCCCACGAGAGGGGCGTATCGCGATCGTCACGGACGTTGGGTTGCGGGATACGATGGACGCAGCGGCGCGCGCAGACGAACGGCGCTGTTGCGGACGGCGAAGCCGTGTGGACTTGTCGTCCAGCACTATTTTTCGAGCGCCGAAAATGAAAGAAACCCCTGCAAGACAGGGGCTTTTTCAATTTACCCCGGAAATGAAAAAGGGCCGCCCGTTTTGGCCGGGCCCCGATAGGCCCTATTCCACGCGCTTCATGGCCAACCATCCGGAAATCAGTGAAATGAAACGAACTGCTACGTAGAAAACGTTGTGACCGGTTATGTCAGCGACAATATGCGCAAACGCTTGAAATAAATAGATGCGCGTTCAACCGCGGAAATCATGGCGCTTCGTGAAACGACTTTTTGGGCTCGCGTTGCGCGGCGGTTACACCACGTTTCCTGTACTTGCTCCCGATGTCAGGCCAAACTCAACACGCACGATGATGAAGCCCAATGCGTGTGATGGAGAGGTTTGCGATGACCGAAGCAGCGAAAAAGCCGGGGGCCGAAGCAGAAAATGTTGGGCTCCGACGCATGATCAACGAACAGGAGATTCTTGCGTTGATCGGAATCTCATCTGTGACGTTGTGGCGGCTGCTAAAGCAGAATCGATTTCCGAAACCGAGCTACGTCAGCGCGAACCGGAGAGTTCGGTTCGTGGATCAAGTCATCGCGTGGCAGCAGGAGGTCGATGGACGCGGTCGCGGTCGTCGGCACCATCCCACCCCTGAGAGGGTCTGATCAAGCACGACCCCGGACCAAAATGTCCGGGCTGAACTTCACCGGCGGGCAAGCCCAAGATTAACCGCGCGGACCTTTTCGACGAGATTCGAACAGGCACCGCCTTCGCTTTCCATTTTGCTGCTGACGAGACCGCCCCGGCTCTTTGGGGACCGGGGCGGCGCGTCTTCTGCATAGGCATCGTCGCTGTGCGCCTTGGACAGGCGGCGACGGTGATAGCGCGAAACCGACCGGGCTCGCAACATGCCGAACGCCAGCAAACGCCTCGACCCTGCCGACATCGAGACCAGTCCGCTCAGGCCGCGAGCTCGGCGCTTCTCGCTGCCCCGAGCCCGGAGACGTTCTCGACCGTCTGCAACGCGCTCGCCGATGTCGCCGACGCGGGCGACGAGGTCGACCGCGTACGTTTCCTCGATGCCGTGGATCGCGCGCAGAACCTTGCAACAGCCTGCGGACTCCTGCGGACCATCGGTCAGGACGCCGTGCAGGCGATCATGGCGCAATCATTCCGGCGCTGCCGCGTTCACCCGCGTCCGTCCGCGGAGCCGACACCGAAGCACCGTGAAGCAGCGAAAGTGACCGTCGACGCGCTGATATTCAGCCTGCGCGAGCGCGGCGCCGCGGCGCTGTCGGAACGTACATTCCTCAACCGCCTTTCGGACCTGTCGAGTGATCAGATCCACGACGTCATCAGGCGCCTGATCGCGCTGCGGTCCCGCTATCCGAACATCACCGACGAGCTGCTGTTTAAGTTAGGGGATCAGCTATGACCAAGCACGACGTGGTAGATGCCGAGCTTGCACGCATCCGGCATGAGCGCAAAGCTCGGGAAGCCAACGACCGCGAAGGCGAAAACCGCACGCCGCCGCAGATGCTGCCGCCACCATCGGCGCCGATGCAGGTCGCCCGCGCGTTCGTGACGCATTCACTGTTGGTTGACGGCATCCCCGATGCACCGACGCTGCGATACTGGCGCGGCGGATGGTGGGCGTGGCGCACCTCGCATTGGATTGAGGTCGAGAACCGCACCGTGCGTTCGCTGTTGTACGCTTTCACCGAGCACGCGGTTTACGAAGCTGGCAAGTTCGGCCTCGCCCCTTGGGGGCCGAACCGGCGCAAGATTGGAGACCTGCTCGAAGCTCTCGGCAGCATCATTATCCTGCCGGACGATACTCATCAGCCGAGTTGGCTCGACCATCGCAACAGCGGCACCATCATCGCTGTCGGCAACGGATTGCTCGATCTGGTTTCGCGCGATCTGTATCCGCACACGCCATATTTTTTCAACCAGACCTGCGTGCCGTTTGCTTACGAGCCGCGCGCCGCAAAGCCGCAACAGTGGCTGAATTTCCTCAACGCGCTATGGCCGCAGGACGAGGACTCGATCAACCTTCTCGCCGAATGGTGCGGATACGTCATCTCTGGCCGGACTGATTTGCACAAGATCATGCTGATGGTCGGCCCCACCAGAGGCGGCAAGGGCGTGATCGCGCGCGTACTCAGGCAACTGGTTGGCAAGGAGAACGTCGCCGGGCCGACGCTGCACAGCTTGAGCGGCGACTTTGGGATGGCCCCGTTGATCGGAAAGCCGTTGGCGATCATCTCCGACGCGCGCCTTAGCGGCAAGGACGGCAACATCGTGGTCGAACGGCTGTTGAGCATCAGCGGCGAAGATACCCTGACGGTCAATCGCAAATTCCGCGATCAATGGACCGGCAAGCTGCCCTCCCGGTTGCACGTCATCAGCAACGAACTGCCGAAGCTGGGCGATGCCAGCGCGGCCATCGTTGGTCGCATCATCCTGCTGCCGCTGTCGCAATCATGGCTGGGTAAGGAAGACTACGATCTCGAACTGCGGCTGCACAGCGAACTGTCCGGCATCCTGAACTGGTGCTTGAGCGGTCTTCAGCGGCTGTCCATCGAGAACAAAAATAGATTCACGCGGCTCACCGCTGCCGAGGACATGGTCAACGTGATGCGCGATCTGGCGAGCCCGGTCGCCGCGTTCGTTCGCGAAAAATGCGAGGTCAGAATCAACAAGGAGATCGAGGTCGGCCTGCTGTTCGAGGCTTTCAAACTGTGGTGCGACGCGAACAACTATCCAAAAAGCCCGATGCCGGTTTTCGCCAGAGATCTGCGGGCCGCGGTCGGCAGCATCCGGGTCCGAATGCCCGGCACCCACAACCGGGTCCGCGTCTACACGGGGATCGACCTGCGGTCCGGCGAGGACGAGGAGACCGGCTCATGATGAGTACGGCCTACAATGCAAAAAGAGGCGTGCGTAGCGTGCGTAACTGTGTGGTTCACCGGCACGCACGTCACGCACGCGTGCGTTTGCATTGTAAGCTCCCACTTTCGAGACGGCACGCACGTCACGCACGCTTGTTTTCCCATTGTACGCCCCACTCAGGAACAAGGAGCACCGCAACCATGACCCGCGACGAAGTCGTGATCCGTCTGATTGACTCGATTCAAGCCGCCAAGCCGCACATCGAGGCCATGCTCCTCCGCGTTGGGCAGGGAGACCGCGCCGCCCTCGAAAGGCTCGATGTGTTGGCCGGCACCGCGGACGCGATGCTTTACGACCTAGACGACCAGCTTGCGGAGACCAAGGGCGCCGGGCTGATCCTGGCGGGCAACTGACCATGACGACGACACCGAGGGTCTGGCTTACCTGCGCAAGCGGCGTCGATCTTACGCCGCGCGCGTTGGACAAACTCCAGCGCTGCGTCCGGCGCCACCTGATCGATTTTCCCGACATATGCGAGGGCGTGATCGTGCTCGGCGGAATCGAACACTTCTTCACCTACATGAAGCTGGAAGGCGGGGAGATCGAGATGTTTCTGATGCTGCGCGATAACGCAGAGGCGATGCTGAACGAGCACGGCCAGACCACACATGAAGAGTGGTCGCCGCTGTCCGGATCGGAGCACAGGCACTGACCGCGCGCCGGTTCGCCCAGCCGATGAAAAACGCCGCCGTCGCCGGAAGCGGTTGACGGCGGCGGAGGTGCGCGAGCGGGAGGGACGCAAGCGTGAGCAGGACGCCAAGCGCAAGCGCGAACAGCGGGAGCGCGAGGGCGACGGGACAATCACCTTTCCCGGCCGCTGTAGTCCGGCGTTCATCGAGGCCATGAAGGCCCGCGCGATCTATTTCGGCGCGAGCAAAGCGGAAGCCGAGCGCGACGCGAACGACCCGAAGAAGGTCGCCGCCTTGGCGTTCGCCGTCCTTGATGATTTTGCTGCGCATTGGTACGAGCGAAAATAACTTGTCACAGCGTGACATCGAGCCGGTCCCGGCAGGCTTATGATCGCCGCCATGACAGACCTAGATCGCAACCCACTTTACCGAACGTCCGCCTCGCAGCTTGCCGCTGACTGGAGGCGCAGCTTCGTCACTGACGCGACCGTCAAGGTGTTGTCGATCCTTCGCAAGACCAGCGCCGCCGAAATCAGGCGCGATATGCTGGTCCGGTCCCCTGTCGTGCCGTTGAAGGCTTCCGATTTTCCCGATGACAGTGTCACCCGTTTCATCACGCTCGCGCCGTCGAGCACAATCGCCCAGCTCGCGCCGCTGGCGACCAGAATCGACCTGAGCGGAATCACTGTTACCGTCCCGCTGCCGGACAATTGGGCCGCTGCGGCTTTCATCGCTGAAGGAGCCGCGATTCCTGTTCGCCAGGGCACGTTCAGCGGGATGAGCGTCGGCCAGATCAAAAAACTGGCGCTGCTGACAGCGATGAGCGGCGAACTGGAAACCGCGAGCGGCGGCGCTGCGACGACAATCATGAGCGGCCTGCTGGAGAATGCGATCCGGCGAGGCGCGGACGGCATCCTGCTTTCCAACAGCGCCGCGACCGACGACGCTCCGGGCGGATTGCTTGTCGGAGCTGCGGCGGTCACCGGCAGCGCCAGTATGTCGAAGGACTTAGGCGCGCTGGTCGCGGAGATCAGCGAGGCTGGTATCGACACCAACTCCATCGCGTTCGTCTGCGCGCCGCCGCAAGCGATGTCGCTGTCGCTGAGCCAAGGCCGAGAGCCACGAGACGCTGGAGCGTATCGCCGATGTCCGGGTCGAGTATCGCGATCACGACGACGATGGGATGCTGACAGCGTGGTCGCGCGGCATGCCGAAAAAGCCGGCGCCGCCGACGATGGCCGAGGTCGAGGCGAAGATCGCCGACGCGAAGGCCGAGCTTTTCAAAATGATCGCTGACGAGCTGGCCAAGCAACCGCGGGCGCTGACTGCGCTCGATGTCAGGCGGATGATCGATGACACGTTTTTGGACCCGGTCCGGCTCGACAGCCACGGCAAGCTGATCAGCGATGAGCGAAAGCGCTGGGGCGCCGAGATCGACAAGCTGCGAAGCGAACATGATTTGCGGATCAGCGCGTTGCTGGGCGAAGTCGATAAGTTGCAGCGACAGAACAGCGGCGACAGTGCCGCGGTCATTGATCTGCCGAGGAGCCGGCATGCGTGAATCCGGCGACAGGCTCGACCCTATCGCGCTCGATCTGCTGGCGCGGTCGAGGCTCGCCGATCTTCGCGACACCTGTGTCGAGCTGGCTACCTTGAAGCGCGCCCGGCAGCGGCAGATTCCGGTCCTGCCGGCCGATCCCATCGAGCGCGAAAACGTGCTGACGTTGCTGGTCTTGAGAGAGCGAGACTACTTCCACCGAGCACTCGCATTAGTTGAACAGCTCATAGGGATCGATAAAGCCGCATGAGTTGGGACCGCGCCGCTGGCTTTTGGAAAGTTATTCTACGGGAGCACAACCGCCCCGTGCGCAATTGGACAAGGCTGGATTGGAAATAGCGCTGTAAGATCAAGGAGTTAAGGATCCTCGCTTGGTAGGAAAACCGCAACGAAAGCAAGAGGTTACCGGCGGCAAAAGCCGAGCCTCTGGGAAGGCCTCCCATGAGCTAGTTCAAGGTCGACGGCGACGATTGTGGCGGGCTTATGCACTGGAAAACGGGTGGTTACGGGCGCATATTTCGAGAATGGAAACAACTGTTGTCCAGTGCCGGTGCGGCGCTGAATATAAGCGCGTCGAACCAATGTGCTTAATGCCGCATAGCGGCCACGTATCCTGTGAAGTCTGCGGAGCGGTATTAGAGTCTTGGGCGGAAGACACTCACGTTGCCACATTCAAACTGGTCAAGCGTCCAGATGGAAAGCCTGCATGACTAGCCACCCCAAACGCCACGTATGCGGAACGGCGTGCTTCCGTACCCGCCCGCCACGCTCGGCATAGACGCGATCGATGAGGCGGTCCGGAGGCCCCCACAAGGCCCGCAAGCCCGCGCAGGACCCAAAGGGGCCGGGGGGGACCTGAGAAAAAAGGTGGAGGTAACAGGTTCCCGCGCGGCGGCGCACCGGCTGTGCAACCTCCCGTTGTAGGTGTTTCTGGCCGCCTAGCAAATTATTCTCTTTCGGCCTATCCTGCAGGGAACCCGGCCGAGGCCGTAAAATAAGTCCCAAGTTGGGATCTATAAATGCCCAGACAATCCAGTGCCGCCCAATCCTTCGCCGCCAACGGCACGACGCGCCAGTTGATTCAGCCGCCCGCCGATTTGAACCCGCTCGAAAAGCAGGAATTCATCAACGTCGTTCTCGGCTCCCCGGCGAACCATTTTTTACCCGCCGACATTTCAATGATCAGCCTCCATGCCCGCCACATCGTCGGCGAGCGCATCGCATTCGGTGAATTTCAGGCCTCGCCCATCGTCGATGGCAGGCCATCACCGTGGCTTGCGGTCATGGTAGCCCACGCCCGTGTGCTGACGACAACGGCGAGGCGACTCAACATAAACCCGGCCGGCAGACTGCCGACGAAGTCGAGCGAGCCGGACGCGCCGGTCTCCGCCTATCAGAAGATCGCAATGGAGGCCGCGAGAGATGGACGAAACTGATCGAGCGGCGTTGTCGGGAGCCTTTGAGACCGCGCGCAAAGCCCCGGAGCGGCTCAAATGGATCGAGGAGCGATTGGCCAAAGGCGACGCTTGGGAGAGCGTTGCGATATCTTGCGCGTACCATTGTCAGTTCGCCGTGCTGGATTTGAAGCCATGGCAACAGCCGCCGCTGTACTACTCGCGGCCCCATCATTTCGACGCCGCCCTGCGCGAGCCTTTCGGTGATCCTTCCGGGAAGCGCGAGGCGGCCGAAATCATTAAAAAGCTGCGCGCGGTTGGTTGCAGCATATACGAACCCGATCCGCTGGCTGCACTTGCCGCGGCCGAGCAGCGGCAGGCCGAGTGAATCCCAACTTTGTTGGGGTTTCCAAATCCCCAACTGTTGGGGATTTCAAATACCGAACTGTTCGGGATTTCCAAATCCTCAAACTTTGAGGATTTCCAAATCCCCAAATTTTGGAGAGGGCGCACCATGTGGATCATGTCGGATTTCGAGGCGGCGGTTTTCATCGCAACTGTCGCGCTCATGATGGCGGCGCTGGCGCTGGTGGCGGCGGGGTGACCGCTTGTTGACATGAGGTCATCTTCGGAGCGCTCCGAAGATGACACCAATCAGGGGGCCGATTGTCGAAACCCCGGCAGAAGCACCGTTTGACAGAGCAAAGCGCAGGGCCGAGCCCCTCTCGCAGATCCGCGAGAGGGTGGCGAGGCCGCGCTTTTATTGTCGCTTGTTCGCCTTGAAGTTTTGTAGGGCACGGACTTCCAGCGTTTGAATGTCAAGTTCGTTCAGCTTGGGAGTTCGGGGGGCACCGCTCTTGTAGCTCCGGTAGTAACACAGTGGCGGTTTGGTGCGAGAATAGATCGAAGCCATGACGACAGCTCTGTTCTTCTGTGGGCTGTGTAGTTCGATGGACGAGCTAAACGGTACACCGTCGAGGGTGTATTCCTTCTCGAACTTCTGGGGATAAATGGATGCGGTCTTCCCCTTCCTGTCTTCTTCACCCCAATGTACTAACTGATAGCCACTTGCATGAAGCGCCCGGGCACTCAGTTCAGTAAGAACTTTTCCTTGCTCAAGACTTCGTTCGTTCTTGCGCATCCAAGCGTACCCACCGAGAAGCAGCAGGCCCGTCAAAAAGATCACTTCCAATGGATTATTCTCCTATTCAGCATCTGAATCATCCCCGGCCTTCACTCCGCCTCTGACGGTTCACCTGATGGCTTGAGAAACTCACTCAAGATTCCGCCACCACCCTTCCACTCTGGCGGCTTTATTCCTTTGATGACTTCCGAAAGTAGAAAAGCAAAATTCCAGTACAAGAATACACGCAGGATGAAGCTGTCGCTCGGAGTCTTGATATTGCTCAAGCTTCTCAAAATTGCTGCGCCATTGTCCTTCGGGGATATTTTTTGAGCGATTTGGGGGATCGATAGCGAAATATTCTTTATATTATGAGCGTATCTGTGCCGTACGCTTGCAACATTGCGGATGAATTCACTCCGGCGAGTGTCGATCAGTTCGGATTTAACGGCTAACGTCCGCTTCTCGTCCAAATTTCGCGCCAAAACAAACTCAGCTAGCGCCTCTGCGCCCGGAAAATTGACCTTGGGATGCTTTAAGACCCGCGTGATATTTTCTTTCAACAGCTCGTTAATCAGCGGTTCGATAGTTGCGTGAATTTTTAGAATGGCAAGGTAGTCACTGTCTTTTGCAACGTCGGCTATCGTTCCGTGCGCAACACCGAGATGAGCCTCGGCTTGCGCGATCATCTGATCGATTTCTGCCTGAAAATCTTGAAGATCACGCGCGGCCATCTTGGTGATTCCCGTGCTATTTAGGGTAAGGTTGTGTGTGTGTGGATCAACCTTCCCACGCAGGCAATCACAGGCTGACCACGGTTGCCGCAGTCCCCAAGTTTTTTGCCTAGCCGAAGGACCCGCGGTGCCGCTCGATCTCCTCAAGGCGAAAATTTGTAATCACTCTGCTTCGCCATCAGCGGTTCGTCGTGACCCGGCCGACAGTCCGTCCGCGATCATCATAGATCGTCGTCGTGTTGCCGGTTCTGGATTTCGCGTCCGGTGACGCGACCGCCCGCATCGCGGAACACGGTCGTGCCTTGGCTGTCGGTCGACGCGGTGCCGAGGCTTCGCCCGGACGAGTTATAGTATCGTTGCTGTTGTGCCGAGGCTTGGCCGGTCATCGTCGCGAGCATCAACAAGGCCAGCAGGATCATGGGCATGATGCTTCATCCTGTTGCTGTGCGCCCGCCGCCAGCCTCCAACGCCGACCCAGCCGTGGAGGTACCGGGCCGACGTCGCGGACGTGGCCGACGACGGGCACTTGCTTTTAGCAAATCGATGTGGCGGCCGGCCATCATTTTTCTGCTCTGGCGCGGCCGACGACCTTGCCGGACGAGTCGTAGAACTGGCGCGACTGCGCCAGCAGGATCTTTTTTGTCATGCGGTGGTGAGCATGCGTGACCATCGCACCCGCCGCCAGCCTTTGTCCGACCCCAATGACAGTGTCATTGGATTTTCCGGCTAAGCCGTTGCTGGACCGAACCGACGTGGCGGACGCAAGGCCAGCGACGGGCCGCTTGCTTTTAGCAAGCGAACATGACGGCCGGTGATCACGAAAAAGCTGGTCCCGACCCGGACCCGACCCCGATCCTTCACCGCGTTGAAAACGCTACGCTATTCACGCCGCCAAGCAGCCGCGGTAGGGCACTGTGGGCGGCCGAAAAGTAAAGGGCGGCGCAATGGCCGCCCTCCCGTCGTGCTGTTTCGGTTGATCAGGCGGCGAGCCGCAGCTCAGCCCGATCAACGGCGTTCACTCCGGGCGCGCCGCCGATGATCCGCCGCAGCTCCGCTGCAACGCCATCCAGCACCGCGCGCTTTTCCTTCATCCGCTTGGAGTGATTGTAGACCTTGCCGGTGACGCTGGGCACGGTCTCCTGCTGCTTCTTGCTCGCGGCGTGATCGAGGCATTTTGCGATCCAAGCGTCGTCAAAGCCGAGATCGCCCGCCAAGGTCGCCGCCGTCCGCCGCAGATCGTGCGGCGTGAACGGCCGCAAACCGAGCAGTGCGCAGATGCCGGGAGACTTCACCTTGCCGCTCTTGTACTTGGTGCCGCGCAACGCGGTCGCCATGACCTTGCGGTCCATCGGCTGATCGCCAAGCGGGCTGGCGAAAACGTACTCGTTGCCGTCCTCCAGCGCTTCCCGGATGACCTCCACCGCCAGTTCGGACAGCGGCTGCTGGATCACGCGGCGCTTCTTGACCCGCTTAAGCGGCACGTCGAAACGCGGATTGTCGCCGTCGAGATCGAACAGTTCGCCGCGGTGCGCAGCCAGCAGTTCGCCCGACCGCAGCATGGTGGCCAGTTCGAACTTCAGCGCGAGGCGGGTCTTGCGGTCCCACGGCATGTCCTCGCGGTCGAGACCGTGCCAGAGAATCCTGATCTCGTCTTCGGTCAGGACCCGCGTGCGCGGATGCTCCGGGTCGAGCTTCGGCAGATTGATGCAGGGACTCGCGGTCACATAGTCGCGGCCCGCTTCCGCCGCCCAGTTGAACAGGCCAGAGACCGCCTTGCGCATGTGCCGCGCATTGCTGACCGAGGGAACGCCGAACCTGCCTGCGACAATGTCATTCGACAGCGTCGCAATGTCGTGCTTCGTCACCTCGCCCGCGAGCTTTTTGCCGAGCCGAGGTCGGACGAAACGGTCGAGGTGGCTTGCGGTGTTCTCCCAGCTTTCCAGCCGGGGCCGCATCTCGCCGTCCGGCTTGCGAACCGGCGTCTTCATCCAGTCAATCCGCTCGTCGATGATGTCGTCGACGGTCTTGCCCCGCTTCGTCTGCCGCACTTTCCGGTCGCGGAAGGTTTCGGCGAGCGCCGAAACGCCTGTGCCCCGAAGGCGGTAGACCCTGCTGCGGGCGTCCTCGACGGCGAAGGTCTCGGGGTTGTAGACGCCAAGCCAACCGGTGCGCTGCTTGCCGGTCTCGGGGTCGGTGAACTTGAATGAAAAGGTCGCCACGCCAGCCGAGGTGATGCTGACGTAGAGGCCGCGGCATTTGCGGTCGTAGATTTTGACCCGCTTGGCAACGCGCTTCTCGCACATGCGGTCGGTGAGGATGACGCTGCCGTTGCGACTGCGTTTGCCAGCGGGTTCGGTTGTTGTGATAGTATCCATGGTGGTTTCAGGCTCCTGAAGGGTTTGGGACCATGGGCGCGGCCTTGGGCCTCTCAGTCCTTGGAGGGTCGAGAGAGGCTTAGGGCCGGGCCCTTGATTTGGCGAAATACGCTGAAAGCCGATGAGGTAGGGTAATGGAAAACCCCTTGTTTTAAAGGGTTTTGTTGCGTTCAGGACCTTTCACCGTCCTTCAAAATATAGACGTGTGGTCCTGACGCCCCGACGCTGGCGTCAAGTTGGTGATGGTGTTTCGCATCACGCAAGTGATGTCGCTTCGCATCTTTACCGGCGATGGTGGCAAGAAAGCCCGGTCACCAGGGAGCAACTGTGAAGTAGACCAGGGATCGGCCGGCCTCAAGGCTGGCGCTGCGCGCCACCGCCGGCGGCGGCTGGCGGCCTTGACCCCGTCCGGTCCCAGGTCTTTAGGCTGTGCATGCGCTCGGCGGGAGCCGAGCGGGGTCGCTCAGTTTGGAATGACTGGCATCCCATTTCTGGCGCCGCGCGATCAGGATGTTGAGGATACCGATGAGCTTGCGCATGCAGGCGGTGAGCGCGACCTTCGGCTTCTTCCCTTTGTTGATCAGGCGATCATAGAAGGCCTTGATCACGGGGTTATGCCGGGTGGCGGCCCCAAGACAGGCCATGTAGAAGAGATTGCGGACCTTGCGGCGTCCGCCCTTGATGTGACATTCCCCCGCCGTTGGCCGCTATCGTCATCGTAGGGAGCGACCCCCAACAGGGCCGCGGCGATTTTGTTGCTGACCTGACCGAGCTCCGGCATCGCCGCGATCAGGCCGGCGGAAGAGACCTTGCCAAGCCCCGCCTTGCCAATCTGGTGCTTGCGAAGCCAGGCAATCAGCTTGCGCCGCCCCTGCGCATCACTGAGGAAGGTCTGCCGCTGAGACAACGAGCGAATGCACGCATCCACCTTGTCCTTGGCCACATCGATACCGACGACAACCGATCCGATTTGTGCCATCATCCATTCCCTTCCTTGCTCGGTTCGGGCTCGAAGCCTGAGCCCGATCGTGCTCAAAGGCCCGAGAGCCTGTCGGGGAGCGAGGGACAGATCCGGTGTCTTCCTTAACCCGAACAGTTGCATGGGCTTCCAGCGACGGGCGGTTGGTCAGAACCGCCCGTTCGCACATTCTGACAGATTTTCCGCACACAAGAGCGCGGAGTAAGCCGTAAAACCATTGTGCAGGGAATGCCGGGTCGCTTCTGGCGTACCTGTGGTGACTACCGTGTGCTTACTACCTTCTGCACACGGACCGCGGGTGCGACGGGCACCCGGCATTCCCTGCGCCCTCTATGTTGAGGGACAGCGTTGAGGCCGTAACTCGGGCACTTCGTGCTGCGAGAATGCGAAGGTGTGCCGACGATCCTGTCGCGGCCCATCCTTCGAGACGCGACGCAGACGTCGCTCCTCAGGATGAGGTCGTCACACGCGGCACGGGGGCAGTCCCTCATGGTGAGGAGCGCGGCATTGCCGCGCGTCTCGAACCATGAGGCCATGGATGCAGCTAGAGCATGATGTTTTTATACGGAAACATATCCTGAGTTTTTGAGATAGTTGGTGCACTCCTCGGTGGAGAAGAGATCGAGGAGTTCGCCGACTTTTCGCCAGGTTGCCTCGATGTCGCGTGGCTCGGCCGCTCGGATCAGATGTTTGAGTTTGGCAAAGACCTGCTCGATCGGGTTGAGGTCGGGGCTGTAGGGCGGCAAGAAAAGCAGATGCGCTCCCTTGGCGCGAATAGCGTTACGGGCGGGCTTGCCTTTGTGACTGCCGAGGTTGTCCAGGATAACGACTTCGCCCCTTGTCAAAGTGGGCGCCAACACCTTCTCGACATAGAGGGTGAAGAGTTCGCCATTGATAGGACCGTCGATGACCCACGGCGCGCTGATGCGGTCGTAGCGTAGTGCCGCGATGAAGGTCATGGTCTTCCAGTGGCCGAAGGGCGCAGATGCCTCGAGACGCTGCCCGCTCGGTCCCCAGCCGCGCAGCGGTGCCATGTTGGTTTTGATCCAGGTCTCGTCGATGAAGACCAGACGTGAAGCGTCAATCCTGCCTTGATGGGCCTTCCAGCGCGTCCGTTTACGGGCGATATCGGGGCGGCCCTGTTCGGCTGGCCGAATCGTTTTTTTGAAACTCAGCCCCTCGGCGTGAACAAAGGTCCACACCGCCCGCACATCTGTCTTGATCCCGCGCGCTACCAACTCCCGCGCCAGCTTGCGCAAGGTGAACGGCCCCGAGCGAATGCGCTCGCGCAGCCAGTCGGCATTGGCGCCAGACAGAACCGGCTTCTTGTGACCTCCGATCTTGCCGGGCGAAAGACCCCCGGTCTCCCGTCTCAGATTCTTCCACTTCGTCACACACGACGGACTGATCTGGAGCGCTTCGGCAATTGCGCGAACCGTCTCACCAGCGTCAGAACGCGCCAGAGCGCGTTCGCGAATGTCTTCTGAATAGGGTCGCGTCATCCATGCTGGCCCCCGGTTCCAGCATGGAGTTTGAAATCAGAAATCCTCCTAATTGGGAATCCCGATTCCGGTAAAAAACAACATGCTCTAGGCTCTTTGAAAATTGAATCAGCAACTGCCTTCCTTCTCCCCTTGCGGGAGAAGGTGGCGCGCACGTCGTGCGTGCCGGATGAGGGGTATCAACATAACGCGAGGCCGCAACCCTCTCCCGCAAGGGGAGAGGGAAAACGGGACCGCGCAGCAACCGCGGATACGCGACGCCTTGTTCTCTCAACGCCTCATGGCGCGTCTCAAGCTATGAGGCCACCGGATAGAGCTAAGTTGTTTGGACAGTGCATCAGGGATAGTCCGCGGACCGATCGCGCCGTGCGCTGTCGGCTCGATCGCTTGCGGCAACCAGAATTCTTAGTCGAACAGACTCGACACCGACTCCTCGGCCGCGGTGCGGCCGATGGCTTCGCCGATCAGGCCGGCGATCGAGAGCAGGCGGATGTTGGGGGCGTTGCGGACCGCCTCAGTCGGCTGGATCGAATCGGTGATCACCAATTCCTTCAGCTTGGAACTCGTGATGCGCGCCGCGGCTCCGCCGGACAGCACGCCGTGGGTGATGTAGGCGTAGACTTCCTTGGCGCCGTTGGCGATCAGCGCGTCGGCGGCGTTCACCAGCGTGCCACCGGAGTCCACGATGTCGTCGACCAGGATGCAGGTATATCCGGCAGCGTCGCCGATCACGTTCATGACCTCGGATTCGCCGGCGCGTTCGCGGCGCTTGTCGATGATCGCCAGCGGCGCGTTGATGCGCTTGGCGAGGCCGCGCGCCCGCACCACGCCGCCGACGTCGGGCGACACCACCATGACGTTGCTGAGGTCGAAGCGTTCGCGGATGTCGCGCACCATGACCGGCGAGGCGTAGAGATTGTCGGTCGGGATGTCGAAGAAGCCCTGGATCTGTCCGGCATGCAGATCAAGCGTCAGGACGCGATCGACGCCGGCGTTGGTGATCAGATTGGCCACCAGCTTGGCCGAGATCGGCGAGCGCGAGCCGACCTTGCGGTCCTGCCTGGCGTAGCCGAAATAAGGCACCACCGCGGTGATACGGCGCGCGGACGCCCGGCGCAGCGCATCGGTGATGATCAGCAGTTCCATCAGGTGGTCGTTGGCCGGAAACGAGGTCGACTGGATTACGAACACGTCCGAGCCGCGCACGTTTTCCTGGATTTCGACGAAGATCTCCATGTCGGCAAAGCGACGGACGATGGCCTTGGTCGGCGGCACGTTGAGCCATTTGGAGATTGACAGTGCCAGCTCGGGATTGGAGTTGCCGGCAACCAGCTTGATGGAGCCGTTCTTGGCCGACATGGACGCTTCTCCCCGTGCCTTGCTGGACACAACGTTCAACATATCGGAATACCCATGGAACCGCCGCCTTTGACGAGCGACGTACTATCAAGGAGGTGGCTTGGCTGGCAACCCGTTGCGCCGGTTTTCCTGCGCAAAATCGGCGATAAAAGGCTTATTTGTCGGTTAACGGGCGCTGTAGCCGAGCGCGCTGACCTCGAATGTATCCGACGCGGGCGAAGCTTGCTCCGCCGCCGCGACCACGGGATCGTCCTTGTCCGGCATGGCCGGTGCCTGCGGAGGCGCATCCGAAGGCGTCGTTCCATTGACCATGGCGCTGAGGCCGCTGAAGCCCGCCTGCGCGATCCGCCGCAGCACCAGATCATCGGCCGTGGTCCAGGCGTCACGTACTGCGGCCTTGCCGGCCGGTTCCTCGCCGCTCAGTCGCAGCGCGCGCTGCTGGTTGGCGTCATAGACGTCCCAGACCCAGGCGATGGTGGTGCGGCCGCGGCTGACCTCGGCGGCAAGATAGCTGCGCACGCGGTAGGCAGCCTGGCCCTCGCGGGACACGATCGCAAGGTTGCGGAGCTTCAACTCGCTGTTCAACACGCCGACCATCCGGTCAAACACCTGCGGCGGCGGCCCATCGATCGATTCAAAGGTAACGGTCGGTCCGCTGCCGCCCGCCATGGCATAGGCGTTGCTGACCGCTTCGGCGTTGCCGATGACGCCGCTGCCGGCACAGCCGCCAAGCCCGCACGCCAACACCACCAACGTTACGGCAATCACCGCACGCGTTGCGACCCGGCCGGGTCGCAACGAAATCAATGACGCATCCCACATTACCCATGCGATATCGTTAAAATCCATTAACGTCTAGGGCAGGTCGATCGCAAAGGTAAACGCGGCTTAAGGTTCGCACAGCCGGACGTGAAATCTGCTTCAAGTTGAAACAGTTTTGCGTCGATCTTCAGGACTCCAGCGCGATGGCGTGGATGTGGCGGCCGTAATCCGGCTCGTTGCGATGCACCGAGCGGCGGTAGCTGTAGAAGTTTTCGTCCGCATAGGTGTCGACACCGACGTCGTCGATCATCAGCACGCCGGCGTTTTCAAGCCGGCGCCGGATGAAGCCGGCGAGGTCGAACATCGCGTGGCCCTCGCGCTCGGATGGCATGAAGAAAACCGCATTGCCGGCGTCGGCTTCCGTGAAGCGCGCGACGAATTCGCCGCCCACCTCATAGCTTGGCTGGCGGATCAGCGGACCGATGGCGGCGATTAGGCCGTTACGCTTGGCGCCGAGTTTCTCCATCGCCGCAATGGTGGATTCCAGAATGCCGGACAGCGCGCCCTTCCATCCCGCATGCGCGGCGCCGATCACCCGCGCGGCCGGATCGACCAGCAGGATCGGGCCGCAATCGGCCGCCGTGGCCCCGATGGCAAGACCCTCGGTGCGCGTCACGATGGCGTCGGCGCGCGGTCGTGGCCCATCTGGCCATGGCCCGGTAGCCACCACGACGTCGGGCGAATGGGTCTGGTGGACGTTGAGAAAACGCTCCGGCGTGACGCCCATCTGTGCGGCCATCCGGCGGCGGTTTTCCGCGACATGGGTCGGATCGTCGTTCGAGCCGATGCCGCCATTGAGGCCGGCATAGATCCCTGTCGATACGCCGCCGTTGCGGGAAAAGAAGGCGTGACGCAAGCCAGGAATGGCCGAGAGCAGGGGAGAAGCGAGCGTCATCAGGAATGGGCCTCGGTGGCTTGCTCGTAATCGCTGACCCCGGCCAGCGAGGTCAGGTGAGGTTCGGAAATTGCCAGCACCTTGAACATCGAGCCCATCCCGCCGCGGCCGCTGCCGATCAGCCGTTTCAGCGCTCCCGAGATGTCCTCGGAAATTTCCGGTGTGGCCTTCGCCATCAGCGCGGCCGCACGGGTCTCGATGCCGAGGCGCTTGAGAAATTCGCCCTGCGATACCGGACCGTGGACGCGCGCGCCCAGATCCTCCGCCGCGCGCGCCAGCGCCTGGAAATCGACATGAGCGGTGACGTCGGCCTGGCCCGGATTCTTCAAGGGGTCGGCGAAGCTGTGGCGGGCGATGGCTTGAAAGGTATCGCCGGCATCGCTGCGCACGTGGCCATAGTCGATGATCAGCGCGGCGCCGTCCTGATCGCGCACGCGGGTGGCGAGCCTCATGATCTCGGCGTCGGGCCGCCACTCGAACACCGCGCCGACTGGCGCGGCGCGGACCAGCGGCGGCAGCAGCAGCTCAAAGCGCGGCATCGGCTCGGCTGCGGCGCCGAACACCAATTTGCCGTTGGCGTCGAGTTCGATTGTGCGCTCGTGCCAGCCGGACTCGCGCTTCACCACCTGATGGATCGGCAGCACGTCGAAATATTCATTGGCGAGAATGACCGCGGGGCCATCGGGCACGTCGTCGATGCTGTCATGCCAGGCAATGCTGCGCACGCCCAACAGCGTTGCCTTCTGCTTGTCGCGCAGCACCGGGTTGATCTCGACGAGGTGCACGCTCAGCGCCTGATAGAGCGGCGGCAACACCCGCAGCGCTCGCAAGGCGTCCGCCATCATGGTGCCGCGGCCGGGGCCGAGCTCGACCAGCCGCAGCACCGGCGGCGATCCGATCGCCTTCCACACCGAAGCCGCCCATAGCCCGACCAGCTCGCCGAACATCTGGCTCACTTCCGGCGCGGTGGTGAAGTCACCCTCGCGGCCCAGCGGATCGCGCGAGACGTAATAGCCGTGCTGCGGATGCGTCAGGCACAGTTCCATGTAGCGCCAGACCGGCATCGGCCCCGCCGATTGGATCAGCTTCTTGATCTCAGACTGCAGCGGCGAAGTTTCGGTCACGGCGTGCCTTGATTAGGGCTGGGTAGCGACGTCGGCCTGTTGCGGCGCCATGCCATCACGATAATGACCGTCCCGGCAAGAATCATCGGCACCGATAGCAGCATACCCATGGTCAGCCCGCCCCACAAAAAGCCGAGCTGCGGGTCGGGCTCCCTGAAGAATTCGCCGGTGATGCGCGCGAACCCGTAGAACGTGATGAAGCTTCCGAGGATCAGCCCCGGCCGCTTCAATGCCCCCATGCGGATCATCACCGCAAGAACCGTGAACAGCACAATGCCCTCGAGCCCCGCCTCGTAGAGCTGGCTCGGATGGCGCGGCAACGGTCCGCCGTTCGGGAACACCATCGCCCAGGGGACACTGGCATCCGCTGGCCGGCCCCACAATTCACTGTTGATGAAATTGGCGATGCGCCCGAGGAACAGTCCGATCGGCCCGACCGCGGTGGTGATGTCACCGAGCGAAAGGATCGGGATGTCGTTCTTCCGGCAGAACAGGATGACCGCGGCGACGCAGCCGAGAAAGCCGCCGTGAAACGACATGCCGCCCTTCCACAGCTCGAAAATCTCGGCGGGATGCGCGAGGAAGAACGGCAGGTTGTAAAACAGCACATAGCCGGTGCGGCCACCGAGGATGATGCCGATCGTAACCCAGAGGACGAAGTCGTCCATCTGGAGCAGCGAGATCGGCGCCGGTCCACCCCACAGTCTTTCATTTTTGATCAACGCGCGCGCATAGATCCAGCCGAGCACGATGCCGCCGATATACGCCAGGGCATACCAGCGGATCGCGATCGGCCCGATCGAAATCGCAACGGGATCGAAGACGGGAAAGGCGATGGTGAGGAGGGTCATCAAAACTCAGGTGGTCAGGTTGCGGCGATAGAGCGCGAGCAGCCGCTCCCAGTGACGCTCCGCCGCGTCACGGTGATAAACCGGCCGCTTCGGAAACGCGAAGCCGTGATGCGTGTCCGGATAGATTTCGACTTCGGCATTGGCGCCCTGCATTGCCTGTTTCACTTTCTCGATGATCTCCATCGGTGCGTAGATATCGGTCTCGGCACAGCCGAAATAAAGCTCGGCCTTTGTCTTTTGCGCGGCGAGATGTGGACTGTCCGGCTGGTCGGTGACCAAATGGGTGCCGTAGATCGAGGCGGCGGCCTTGACGCGTCCCGGAAACTGCGTCGCCGCGTTGATCGCGTAGCGACCGCTCATGCAGTAACCGACCGCGCCGACGCTGTCCTTGCGCGCAGCGGACTGGCCGTCGGCATATGCCAGCAGCGCCTTGGTGTCTTCCATCACGAGGGGAATGTTGATCGAGTTCATCAGTTCGAACATCCGCTTCCGCTCCGGTGACTCCGGATCCGGGTTGATCGGCCCAAGCTCCATGACGCCCGAGCGGTAGTACAGGTTGGGCAGCATCACATAATAACCCGAAGTGGCCAGCCGGCGCGCCATGTCGCGCAATTCCTCGCGGATCGCAGGCGCGTCCATATAGAACAGGATGATGGGGTGCGGGCCGCCGCGCTCGGGATGGCTGATGAAGGTGGTGGTGTGGCCGTCCTTGGTGGGAATTTCGATCTGTTGGTCGATCATTGGCGTTTCTTCTCGTTGTGTGATGCTGTTTTGGGGGATGAGTGTTTGATACGATTGCAAGGAAACCGGAGCATGACAAGGCGATCAGGGCGGTGCGTAGCCAGGGTTGGGGAAGCCTAGCCAAGCTTGGGCTTGAACCGCAGCGCCGGGATCGCCATTGTGTTTTGGTAGCGATCTGCGCACAGCGACCGGAGCGTCCCACATGACCCAGACCAGTAATCGGTTTTTCGATGAGATCGGACGCCTGATGAACGACGCCGCCGGCGCCGCCCAGGGCGTCAAGCGCGAGGTCGATACTGTGGTGCGCAATCAGGCCGAAAAAATCCTGCGCGACCTCGATATCGTCCAGCGCGAGGAGTTCGAGGCGATCAAGGACATGGCGCGGCTGGCGCGCGAGGAAAACGAGGCGCTGAAAACCCGGATCGCCGCGCTGGAAGCCAAGCTCGGGATCTCGCCGTCGGCGCCGGATACCGGCGGCCTGAAGACGGGGTAGCTGATCGCCCGGTAGCCGGGACTGGATTAACACGTCCGGTATCCCAAAGGGGGGCGCTTTTGGCCTGGGGCAAGCCGGGCTGGAAAAATGCCCGCATTTCCTTGTCATTTCCGGACTTTGCGGCTAGAACCCCGCCACGTCCGCAGCCCCCGCACCCCTGGAGGCTTGCTGCGGCGGCGATCGGGCCGCGATGCGGCCTTTAACTTTTTACAAAACAAGGACTTACGCAAATGGCGACCGTCAAGGAATTGAAGGCGACCGCGCGTCCGGCAGGCGGCAAGGGGGCCGCACGGGCAGAGCGTCGCGCCGGCAGAGTGCCCGGAGTGATCTACGGCGACAACCAGCCCCCCACGACCATCTCGGTCAACGATGCCGAACTGCGCCAGCGCATCCTGGCCGGCCGGTTCCTCACCACGATTTACGACATCGATCTCGACGGCAAGAAGCACCGCGTGATTCCGCGCGACTTCCATCTCGATCCGGTGCGCGATTTTCCGATCCATGTTGACTTCATGCGGCTCGGCGAAGGCGCGACCATCCGCGTCAGCGTGCCCCTGCGCATCCAGAACGGCGAATCGGCGCCGGGCGTGAAGCGCGGCGGCGCGGTCAACATCGTCACCCACACCATCGATCTGGAATGCGCGGTCGACAATATCCCGCAATATATCGAGGCCGATGTCGGCGCGCTGGAAATCAACCACTCGCTGCATCTGTCCGACATCAAGCTGCCGACCGGTGTGCGGGCGCTGCTGGCGCGTGGTGAAGACCTGACCCTGGTGACCATCGTGCCGCCGTCTGGCTACGCCGAAGAAGCGAAGGCGGCTGCGGCTGCTGCGGCGGCCGGTCCGGTTGCTGCGGCTCCCGGCGCGGCTCCGGCGGCTGGCGCGGCTGCGGCCGCGGCGGCACCCGCGGCGGGTGCGAAGGCACCGGCGGCTGGCGCCAAGGCGTCCGCAGGCGGCGGCGACAAGAAGAAGTAAGGCGCATGATCCGCGGAAGTGTGAGCGGTTTGGCGAAAGATCGTGCGCCACTTCATCAGTTGGCGCGCGATCCGATGCAAAATCGGTGCGCACTTTTGCTGATCGCGCGCTGCTAACGCGGGATGCCGCGTCATGCGACTCTTTGTTGGTCTCGGCAATCCCGGCGCGAAATTCGCGCATAACCGCCACAACATCGGCTTCATGGCCATTGATGAAATCGCGCGGCGTCATGGTTTCGCACCATGGCGCCGTCGCTTTCAGGGCGAGATCGCCGAGGGCACGCTCGACGGTGAGCGGGTGGTGTTGCTGCGCCCGGCAACCTTCATGAATGAGTTGGGGCGCGCGGTGCAGGAAGCCGTGACCTTCTTCAAGCTCCCGCCGAATGAGACGACCGTGTTTCAGGATGAGCTCGAACTGCCGCCTGCCAAAGTGCGGGTCAAGCTCGGCGGCGGCATCGCCGGCCACAACGGCCTGCGTTCGATCTCGGCCCATATCGGCAACGAATATCGCCGGGTGCGGCTTGGGATTGGTCACCCCGGCGTGAAGGAACTGGTGCACGGTTACGTGCTCTCCGACTTCGCCAAGGACGAACGGCCCTGGGTCGAGACGCTGTGCGAAGCGGTTGCCGACAACGCCGGGCTGCTGGTGGCGAACCGCGACTCGACGTTCCAGAACAAGGTGCATCTGGCGATGCAGGCGAAGGGATTTTTCGACAAGGACGACGGCGACGAAAAGTAAGGCGCGTCATCGCCGGACTTGATCCGGTGATCCTTCTTCCGAAGCAGATGGATGCGCGGGTCAAGCCCGCGTATGACAGCCCGAGACAAGTTGATGCGCGCGTGTCGCGAAGGATTGAGACACCATGGGATTCAAATGCGGTATCGTCGGGCTGCCAAATGTCGGCAAGTCGACGCTGTTCAATGCGCTGACCGAGACGGCGGCGGCGCAGGCGGCTAACTACCCGTTCTGCACCATCGAGCCGAACGTCGGCGAAGTCGCCGTACCGGATGCCCGGCTCGACAAGCTCTCCGCGATCGCCAAGTCGGCGCAGATCATCCCAACCCGGCTGACCTTCGTCGACATCGCCGGACTGGTGCGCGGCGCCTCGAAGGGTGAGGGACTCGGCAACCAGTTTCTCGCCACCATCCGCGAGGTCGATGCGGTCGCGCATGTGGTGCGCTGCTTTGAAGATTCCGACATCACCCACGTCGAAGGCAAGGTCGCGCCGCTGGCGGATATCGAGACCATCGAGACCGAGCTGATGCTGGCCGACCTCGACAGCCTGGAAAAGCGTGTCGACAACCTGACCAAAAAGGCCAAGGGCAACGACAAGGATGCCAAGGAGCAACTTGAGCTCGTCAATCGCGCGCTGGTGCTGTTGCGCGACGGCAAGCCGGCGCGTTTTCTCGAGCGCAAGCCGGACGAGGAGCGGGCTTTCGGCATGCTTGGGCTGTTGACCTCCAAGCCCGTCCTCTACGTCTGCAACGTCGAGGAAAGCTCGGCAAAGAACGGCAACAGCTTCTCACAGCAGGTGTTCGAGCACGCCAAGAAAGAAGGCGCGGTCGCAGTGGTGATTTCGGCCAAGATCGAATCGGAAATCGCGATACTGTCGCGCGAGGAGCGCACCGAGTTTCTCGACACGCTCGGCCTCGAGGAAGCCGGTCTCGATCGGTTGATTCGCGCCGGCTATCAACTGCTCGACCTCATCACCTATTTCACCGTCGGCCCGAAGGAAGCCCGCGCCTGGACCATCGACCGCGGCACCAAGGCGCCGGCGGCCGCCGGCGTCATCCATACCGATTTCGAGAAAGGCTTCATCCGCGCCGAGACCATCGCCTATGCCGACTATGTTGCGCTCGGCGGTGAGGCTGGCGCCCGTGACGCCGGCAAGCTGCGGCTCGAAGGCAAGGAATATGTCGTTGCCGACGGCGACGTCATGCACTTCAGGTTCAATACCTGATCCGCACCTCATGGAGCGGAGCGTCAAACACTAGCGCACCTGTCCCTGGTCGCGGATCGCGCCCAGATGCTCGTTGATGCGAAACACAATCAGGATGAACTCCGCGGCGATGCGCGAAAAGATGATTCCGACGATCACGCTGGCGATCGAGGAAAGCACCATGACGAACCCGCCGAACGGGCTGATCGCCATCATCGCCAGGCCTGAAAAAATGCCGGAGATGCCGAACAGCACGATCAAGCCCATGACCAGCCAGTAAAAGGTCTTGATGATCGTCGGTGTGATAAAGCGATCCCACTGAAACAGGTCTCGTAATTCAAACATCGGTCGATCTCCCCCGGCCACGCGAATATAAGTTGTGTTCCAAGCTGCCTAGCGTGCCTAGCTCTGAATGCTGCCACGGGCAAGCCGGGACGAACACCTGACGGCGGCCCCACTGCGAGTCATCCCCTCCTAAGTGGCTTGAGATTGCTGCAAATAACGGCCACAATCGGGCCTCATCCCCGGCTATCCCCCATCATGACGCTCAACTTCGAAGACTTTAAGCCCGGCCATTTCGGCACATTCGGACCGCGCCGGGTCACGCGCGAGGAGATACTGGCGTTCGCGACCGAGTTCGATCCGCAGCCGATGCACCTCGACGAGGAGGCCGCGAAAGCCTCGATGCTCAAGGGGCTGTCGGGCTCGGGTTGGCATCTATGTTCGCTCGTGATGCGGATGATGTTCGACGGCTTCATCGGCCGCACCGCGTCGCTGGGATCGCCTGGTGTCAATGAATTGCGCTGGCTTGTGCCGCTGCGGCCGGGAGATGAGCTGACGATTGATGTCGAGGTGACGGAAGCGCGGGTCTCGCGCAGCCGCCCTGAAACCGGGCTCGTGATGTTCAAAGTCGTCGTCCATAACGCCGCCAGGCAGGCGCTGTGCGATCTGGTCACGCCGATCATCGTGAAGCGGCGCACGGCTCTTGCTGCAGCGGAGCAGCCACGCTGATGCGTTTCTTCGAGGACACCGCGGTCGGGCAGCGGCGTGAACTGGGCTCGTTCACTTTTAGCGCCGAACTGATCAAGAAGTTTGCAGCGCAGTTTGATCCGCAGCGCTTCCATCTCAGCGAAGAAGAGGGCCGCAACTCGCTGTTCGGCGGGCTCGCGGCGTCGGGCTGGCACGTCGGATCGGTCTGCATGAAGCTGCTTGTGGCCGACGCACAGCGTCAGGCCAAAGAGGCGGCCGCGCGCGGTGAGCCGATCGCGGCCTGGGGACCGTCGCCGGGCTTCCGTGAGCTGCGCTGGATTCGGCCGGTATTGGCGGGCGACACCATCACTTTCGTCAACGAGGTCGAATCGATGCGGTCGTCCGAGAAACGACCGCAATGGGGCATCGTGCAGGCCCGCAACACCGGCACGAATCAGCGTGGCGAGTTGGTGTATTCGCTGCTGACGACGGCCTTCGTGCCGCGGCGGAACCCAGGCTGAAATCTCCCAGCGGTAAAAGCCGGCGCTGTCCCGCGTGTGCGGCTGCCTGAAACGCGTTTTCCGCTAACGCATTTTGAACCTTGTGCCTGTAGTGAGGACGACTGAAAGGTCGGAGAATGACAATGGCGGATCGCAGCGGCTTGAAGCTTGTGGGCTTTATCTTCGCCACCGTGACGGTGACGGTGATGCTGGCCACCGGAGTGCTGGTAAAGGGCTACGCCGACGGCTCCTATTCGCTGGATACCGTGCCCGGCGCCGGCCAGAACGTCAGCGTTCGCTAACCTAACCAAGCGTCAGCGGCTCCAGGCCAGGGTGAGGATCACCACGGCCAGCGTCAATAGTCCGACAAAACGGATCAAGATGGTGCCGATTCGAGGCGACGAATGCCGCAGCGGTATGGGCTCGGCATTGTCCGGCCTGATGGTCTTCATGAAACGATAATCCTGAGAGGGGCTGCGGTGGTGGGATATGCCTGCCTTGGTCGCGGCCCGGGCCCGGCAAGTTCAACGAATCCCGCCAAACCAAACAAAACCGCCGCGCTTCCTCCCGGAGGGAGGAAAGGCGGCGGCCATCGAGGATGGAGGCCTGGCGGAGGATGGAAGTCTAAAGCACGATCCGGACCCGTAGGGCCGCGTTAGCGTAAAGTGGACGCCGGTTTTCCTTCGCGACAAACGCGAAGCGTTTGCGCGGAGATCATGCTTAAAAAATAGAGCGCGATGGCGATTCGAAGAAAGCCATCACGCTCTAGCGAAATCAGCTGTTGCGCAGCCCGTCCGCGGTGCGCTTCCATTGCGCCACGTTGTCCGCGATCATGCGGGTGGATTTCATGGCGGCCTGGCTGAGCTGGGCGTAGCCGGAAATCTCGCGCTGCACGCGCTGACCTTCGGAATGCAGCAGATCGCGCAGGCTTTCGAGCTCGGTGATCAGGTTCTCGATCTCCGCGAGCGACGTTCCGGCGACCCGCTGGATCAGCGAATTGACGTTATTGACGGTCGCCTCGGGACTCGAATCCAGCGCCGGGTCGGTGCCGACCGGCACGCCCGGTCCCGGACGGCGCAGATAGGCGACATCATTGCGCACGAAGTCACGGATGCCGGCTTCGACTTCCGACACGGCGTCCATGTTGCTGTCGACTTCCGGTGTGTCCATTTTTTCCGATCGGTTGGGTGCGTTCATCAGCTAATCCCTGTTTCGTATCAAGCGGGTGCGGTGTCCCGCACGACGAAGTGAACTCAAAGTGGGGGCTATGTGGACTGTCGATTTTGGCCGCATCGGGGCCAATCTGCGGCGATGGCCGATCTTTCATAAGGCCCCCCGGCCGCGTCCACAATTACCAGCTTTGCTTGAATCCGGCGGTAAGACTTTTGTTGGTAGGGCCATACGCTGTCTCCCCGATCGAGCCCGAAATGCTGACGCCGCCGAACAGTTTCTGCTCGGCGCCGACCTTGCGCAGCCATTTGTCGTCGGTGGAGGACAGCGACTGGCCGGCGGTGATGCTGGTTCCGGTGTCGGCGATGCTCAGTTTTGCCGATTGCTCGGTCTCGTAGCTTCGAACGGGACGGCCGATGATGCCGGGCACCGGCACCACCCCTTGCTGGATCAGATTGTAGCCGTTCTCCAGAGTGAGCGAATACCCCTCGTTTAGAGGGACCGACTTGCTTAAGGAGGTGCCGAGCCTGCTTTGCTCCTGCCCGGGATCGATTCGGGCTTCAACCGCGGTCTTGTCCCAGATCGAGCCGACGCCGGGCGCGGTGATCGCCGCCCATGCGGTCCCGGACGATTGCGGCAGGCTGCCGCCATTGGCCAGTTTTTCCGCTAGGATTTGCGACTCCGTCAGCGTTGCCGGCTGCCGGGATACGTTCATGTCGGCACCGACCCGGGTGTCGAGGAAACTCGACAACGACTCCTTCACCGACACCGCAGACGACCCATTCGGTCCTTCGCTCGAAGACCATGACGTCGTGGCGCCGGATCCGGTTTGCGCCGCAGGCGGAGCTTTCGACGCCGGGCTCACCGCGAGCGTGGACGCGTCGACATTGAGCTGGCTCCAATCCAACTCCAGGTCCTTGGTCGCGGTCTCGGCGGCATCGTTTTGGGGATCGGCATCGCTGGGATCGGCCGCTGCGTCGGTTTCAGCCGCCGGAGCATCCGCGTTGTCGGCGGAGCGCGGCGTTTGCGCGGTCGACGGCAGCATCGACACCAGGCCGATGCCGATAGCCAACAGCCACGGCGCAACTCGCCTGTGTCGGATGGTGAAAATCATGATCAAGCCCGGATGCGCTGATCGAAAACAATGCGTCTGCTATGGTCCAAAATTATGGCGAGCGTGCAGCCCGTAAAATACACAACCACGAGAGCGATAGCCAAGCCCGTGGTGGGCGGCCACCACGGATTCTCATGAAATATACGGGCCAGAAAACTACCCGCCGAAACCCCAGCCGCAAAGAATGAGCGACTATAATGCGATCTTCGGCAGGTGGATCGGACGCCCCAGCGCTTGCTCGACCAGGTCGAAAGTGTCGACAAGGACGCGCAGGTTGATCAGCCGGTCGGCCTTGAACTGCGCAAAATGCGCGACCCGCAGGCTGATCGGCTTGTTGGAGTCGAGCGCCGTCAGCGAAAAGCGGATCATCGACGATGCCGAGTCCACCCCGAGCATGATCGACTCGCGATCGAACCGGTGAACCCGGATGTTGTCGGCAATCTGCCTGATCACTTCGAGCACGGCCGCCTTGCCGCGGCGCGCGCCAAGAAACGGGAACATATCGATCGGGCCGTAGATCGCCCAATCGATGTTCTCGTCGATCAGGCTTTCGATATCGCTGGGCTGGCGCTCATTGATGGCGCGATGAAACGCGCGTGAAAAACGCCAGAGACTATGCTCTGTCATAATAATTAATTCTTGAACTAATAAGGGGAACGAGCGCACGCGACCCTTTGACGGGCGTCATTGGCGACGCCGGACACGCATGCTTCACTTCATTGCTGCGGCGTTGATTAACGGCAGCAGACCGAAATGCAATCACTTTTTTTCATTGAAAAGATACGATCGTTTGACTAGCCGTCGCGCCGCGGCGCAGGTTCCCGGTCGATCGCGATCTCGGCATCGCGAAATGCCGTCACGCCGACCAGCAACGCACCGCTCAAGCCGCCGAGGATGATGCCCAGCGGCATGAAGGTCAGAAACACCAGCGAGCCGCTGTAGCCTTCGAAGGTGCTGGTCTGGAAGATTTCGACGAAGGCGAGCCCCGCGGCGATTCCGAGTGCGGCGCCGCCCAACGCGCCCAGCAACAGACCCAGCAACACCAGCAATGCAATTTTCATGGCTGTATTTTCGCCCGCCCGCGCCCACCAAAGCTTGATCGTTAGTCGCGACAACGCCTGCGAGGTTCAAAGACTGCACCCCAAATAACGCGAGGGGGCCCTGCAAAGAATTCATGGAGCGCAGGGTGATCCGGACGAGCCGGCAGGAAATCGCGGCCCGTTGATTTCAAGTCGAGCGAATCTTCTGATGACATCATCGTGGTCGCTTCACAGCGATCGCGCGGGCCCCTATCGTCGCCGGCCTGGCGGCAGCCGGCAAACTTCCGTTACAAATGCTCTCGCTACAAAGGCTCTCGCCGAACAAACGTCTCGTCAAACAGTTCAAGGGAACAACAATGATTCGCATCGCGCATCTCGTCGCTGCCGGACTGCTGCTGTCGCTGCCCGCCGCCGCGCACACGCCGCAGCAACCGCCGCACCAGCTCTATAACGAGGGCGACCTCAAGCTGGAGAGCGGCGAGGCGATCAAGGATTTCTCGATCTCCTACGTCACCCACGGCACGCTCAACGCGAAGAAATCCAACGCCATCCTGATGGTGACGGCGATCTCGGGCAATCATCACCGCATCGACTTCATGATCGGGCCCGGCAAGGCGCTTGACACCGACAAGTATTTCATCATCTGCACCGACGCGATCTCGAACGGCCTCACGACATCGCCGAGCAACTCCAAAGCGCAGCCGCGCATGCAGTTTCCGAAATTCGTCATCCGCGACATGGTGGAATCGCAATACCGCCTCGTGAAGGAAAAGTTCGGCATCGATCATCTGGTGGCCGTGGTCGGCCCGTCGATGGGCGGCATGCAGACGCTGCAATGGGGCGTCAGCCATCCCGATTTCATGGATGCGCTGGTGGCAATGGTGCCGCTGACCAAGACGCCGGCCTGGACGGTGGCGGTGCTGCAGGCCACGCGCCAGGCGATCATGGAGGATCCGGCCTGGAACGGCGGCAATTACGAGGCGCCGCCCGAAAAGGGCATCCGGCTGTGGCGCGGTATTCTCAACTTGCTGGCGACGCGTACGCCGGACATGTATTCGGCGCAGTTCAAGAATGGCACCGACGTGCTGCCGTGGATGACCGAACAGGAGAACGCGGCGATGAAGTTATTCGACGCCGACGACTGGATCTACCAGACCTGGGCCTATGAGCGGCACGATGTCGGCACCACGCCGGGCTTTGGCGGCGACACCGCAAAGGCGCTGGCCTCGATCAAAGCGAAGACGCTGATCCTCACCGGCACCAAGGATCTGCTCAATCCGGAATTCGAGCCCAAGGAAATGGGCAAGAACATTCCCGGCGTGAAGATGGTGACGATCAGCCCCGGTACCGTAACCGGCCACGCCTCGGCGAGCGGCGCCGGGGCCGCTGACGTCGAATTTATCAACCACGAGGTGGCGACGTTTCTCGATGGCGTGACCGCAGGCGGGACGAAGCTGCAGTGAGGGACGAGTTGACGCGATGGAACCGGGGCGCTGCGCGGCGGTTAGTGGTGCGCGTTTTGTTTGGAGAGATCGCATCATGAAAACTTCAGTTGTATTGGCGGCGGCCGGCCTGGTGATGCTGGCATTGACTGCGACGGCCGACGCCAAGGGCTGCATCAAGGGGGCCGTGGTCGGCGGTGTCGCCGGTCACTATGCCGGCCATCACGGCGTGATCGGCGCCATCGCCGGCTGCGCCTACGGCCGCCACCGCGCCAACGAGCAGGCTCGGCACCAGCAAGAGCAGGGCAGGTCTCCTGCGGGCGAGAGGTTGTAAGGTCTACCGTCATTGCGAGCCATCGGGTCGGCGCAGAGCGCCGCCCGATGACAGGCTCCGCGAAGCAATCCTGGGCAACGCGCAAGAGCTGAATTGCTTCCGCCTTCACTAAAGCCACGGCGGACAGGTCGTCGCAAGGGCTCCTCGCAATGACTAGAGAAGCGCAGGCGTAACTATTGCTTCGTTAAATCCTTCAGGAACGCCACGACGGCCGCTAGAAACTGCTCCGGCTCTTCGGAAAACGGCAGGTGCCCAGCGCCGGCGATCTGGACCATCTTCGCATTCGGAATACCGCGCGTGATGGCGCGGCTCGCGCGCGGCGGTGTAACCCAATCGTGTTCTCCGACCATCACCAGCGTGGGAGCCGTAATATCAGGTAATTCTTCAACGACGTTGTAGGACGCCGCGAGTTTGCTGAAGAAGTAATCCATGATGTCGACGTTGGCGGAGGAGAGAGAAAGAATCCGTGGTGGCACGTCCATATGCGAGGGACCGGCATAGAACGGCATCACCTTTTCGGTGAACACCGCCAGGCTCTCCGGCGTAATCTTGCTGGAGAAGATGGTGCTAGCGGCAGCAAGAACGTCAGGTCCGGCGCGCGAAGCCAAGGTCGGTGCGGGTGGTCCCCCGTCCTCGATCGGTGTAAGTGTCGGCGAGCTGTCGCACAGGATGAGACCGCCGACGAGCCCGGGATGACGGAGCGCCAAGTGCATGGCGACGAAGCCACCGGCGGAGTGACCGAACACCACCGGACGTTCAATTTCCAATGCTTCGCAAAGTGATGCGACGTCGTCGGCCCATTGCTCAAGTGTACAGGACTCGATCGGCGGGCGTGCGGAACGTCCTTGGCCGCGCAGATCGACGTAAATCAGTTGGGCGTGGTCTTTCAACGGGCCAAGACCCGGTCTGAGATAACCGTGATCGAAGCCGGGCCCGCCGTGCAGAGCGATCAAGGTCGGTTTTTTCGTCAGTTTTCCGTTCGTGATTTCGAGTCCGGCACCGTCGACATCGAAATAGATCTGCGTTCCGTTCAACTCGATGCGCACAAAGCTCTCCAGCAAAAGGGGTCGATGTTTGTTTTCGCACGATACGTTATGGCGCCGATCGCAACGGACGACCCCTTGAGACGGACGTCTCAACCAGATGCCGGTAATCGCGGCCGTATCATTTTGCTTAACGATAGGCGGGTATTTGATTTCGCTGAAATCACGTTCACGACACGGCTGCGCCTATTGCACGACACGGCCTGCGCCTCCTGGAATACGAATAACGCCGCAGCGTTTCGCATTTTGACTCCGATCAGACATGCGGCCTGCGCGCGACATGCCGCGTCTTACCACCAGCCGCGCTGCGCCGGATAATAGTACTGGCCGCCGCGCTGGCGCGGATTGCCGGCTTGGGGAGCGGGGTTGCCGGCTTGCGGGGCCGGATGGGGCTGGAAAAAGAAGCCGGAGTTGTTATTCCAGCCGTTGTTGTTGTTCCAGCCGTTGTTGCCCCAGCCGTTGTTGTTCCAACCGTTATCCCAGCCGTTGTTGCTCGCAACCATGGGGGCAGGGGGCGTAGGCGTCGGCTTGCGCGTTATAAAGCCGCCCTGCGGCTGGTTACTCAGCACCGCGACGAACTCGGTACGATAATTGGTCTCGCGGCTCAGCGGCTCGTCCGAGACGATGATCGAGGATCGCGGCAAGGCAGTCGGCGCGATGCGGTCGAGCACATCCTTTGGAATGGTGATGCGGTCGAGCGCGTCCTTGGCATCATCGCCGTTGTCGATCGTGACCACGCTCCAGCGCAGCCCGGCGTCGTTGCGCGCCATCGCCGTGAATATATGGGTGCCGATCGGCTGATCGGGATCGCGGATCGTGACCGGTGCCTCGATGGTCGCATCGAACACCTCGCCGCCGCCGTCCGGCGCCGGCTTATGCGTGTTGCGCCGCACGTAAAGCTTCTGCGTCGCGCGGCTGATGTAGACCGAGACCGGCTCGAGCGCGAGCTTCGCCTCGCTCGCCGCCTTGGCGGTGTCGGCCTTCTTGGTCTGGGCCGCCTTGGCCGCGTCTTTCGCGGCGGCGGCTGCGTCGAGTTTCGATTTCGCGTCCGCCTTGGCGGTGTCGAGCTGGGTCCCCAGGTCCGCTGCCTTGGCGGCGGCCTTTTGCTTGAGCTCCTCGGCCCGCGCCTTGGCCTGGTCCGTCTTGGCGGCGGCGAGCACCTTGTCGGCGTAGGCGAGCTCGGCGTCGGCGCGGGTCTTGAGCCCCTGCAGCTTGCGCAGCGACGCCGTCAGCGATGCCGTCTCGCGTGCCGCTGTCGCGGCGGCTTTCTTCGCCTCATCGGCAGCATCGGCAGCCCCGGCCGCTTCGCGGGCGAGCGCCTCGGCCTCGGCCGGCGCGGCCGCGATGGCCTCCCGGTTCGGCACCAACAGCGCCGGATGAGAGAACGCGACCGGCTCGGCGTCATCCGGCGAGATGATCACCCGCATCCCGATCTGGGTTTTGTCGAACAGGTTCTCGGCAAAGCCGTAGGGCATCCGCACGCAGCCGTGCGAGGCCGCATATCCGGGCAGCGGTCCGCCATGCAGCGCGACGCCGTTCCAGGTGATGCGCTGCATGTTCGGCATCCAGGCATCGTCATACATCGTCGAGTGGTGGTCCTTGTCCTTCTCGATCACGGCGAAGACGCCGGCTGGCGTCTCCCGTCCCGTAACGCCGCTCGACACCGGCGCGCGCTGGATCCAGCCGTCGGCGTCATAAAGCGTGACCTTCTGGGACTTGATCGACACGATCGCCATAATCGGCTCGCCCGCTTCGCGCGGCGCCGTCGCCTCGGTCGGTTGCGCGCGGCGCGCCTGCTTCGCGGCGGCGTCGGCGTTCAGCGCCGCCAGCGCGGCCATCGCCGCGAGCATCACAGCGGCTTCACGTCTCCAACGGCGCATCGTCACGCTGGATTGCAACTTCCTCGATCGATTAACCATTCCATTCCCCGGTTGAAACGCCTGTCCGCGCTTGCGTCGATCAAGTGTCCGATGCGGTCCCTGGACCGAAAAAATAGTCGCCACCATTAACCTCGCCGATTCGCTTCTGCGGACATTCGGCGCGTCGCGGTGACAAATCCCTCAATATACGACAGCCGGTGGAGGAGGAAGGATGGCTGGCGCGGAATTGGTACAAAACGACGTGGCGTAACGTCCGAGTCGTGGAGTCTATAATGGATCAATTGACGAATGGTTCGGGCCGGTTGCCCACCCCTTGGTGGTAATCGCTAGCCCATCGAGCGGGCGTTCGCAGGCCCGCCGCCTGCCGTTGCTCACCGGCAACACTTCCCAGAAAACAGCACGACCCATCCCTTTGCGCCATTGCGCGGCCGCACCCTTGGCCGAACAATCCTCGGCGTCCGCATGCTTGGCTGTGCAATCCGGTTTCGATGAGGCTGGGATGATGTACCTGCAGCGACTTTCGACGGTGCCGTCGCCATGGTTGCGATCGGTCCTCCTCGCCACCGGGGTGGTCGGCTTGTTCGCCGCCTTCGGGCCAACAAGACTGCCGAACAGCGGCTCGGCGCCAGGCGAAGACATCAGCGCTCCCTCTCTCTCCACCAAACAGGAACTCGCCCGGGCACCGCAGCCCAGCGCGATGATCATTGACGATCTCCGTCAAACCGATGTCGCGATGGCCAAGCCTTCGCTTGCGGGCGCAGTCGCCGACGCGTCAATCGCCCTGAACCAGCCGAAGCCGGTTGTCGAAACGACCTCGACCAATCTTTCGGATGTGCCGCCACCCGAGCCGGCGCCGGTGCAGGTCGCAATGGCGGATCCGTCGGATCTCCTGCCTGGCGATGCCGCCAAGGCCGTGAGCTTGATCGAAATCGCCGACGACTGCCCGGTCGTGGACGGCTGCGTCGACCGGTATCTCTGGGCGCTTTATCAACGGACGCCCAAGGAAGACACCATCAAGGTGCCTGAACGGCGGAAGGTCACCGTCAAGCGGAAGCGCAAGATGGTGACTGTCACCAGAACCTTCATCAAGCTGGTCGATGAAGATTTCGCCTGGAAGGATCCGAAGGCGGCGGAACGTGCCCGCATGCCGATGATGGACTATGTGATCGGCGGCATGGATCGGAGCTTCAGGCTGAAGCTGTTTCATATGCTTCGCGCGGCGGAGGTGGCGGGGCTTTCGCCCGGCATCACCAGCGCATTCCGTGATGACTACCGCCAGTCGATCGCAAGCGGCCTCAAGGCGGCGAGCAACCGGTCGTTTCATGGCGGCAGCTTGCGCGGCGGCTATGGCAACGGGCTTGCGGCCGATATCGTAAGTGTCCAGGGCGAAACGCGCGACCAGCGATGGGCTTCCTCCGACAAGCTCTGGAAGTGGGTCGACGCAAATGGGAAGGAGTTCGGAATCGGACGCCCCTATCTCGGCAGGGACCCGCCGCATGTCGCACCGGTCACCGGCTGGGAATATGCGTCGCACCAACGCGGCTTCAAACAGGCGAGATCGGCCGCGAAGAAGACGAAGCGCGTGGCCGCACGGCCTGACCTCGCGAAGCGCCCGAGGGCCGCAGTCGCCTCGAAGTTGCGAGCGGGCTGAGGGCTTCGGTTTCGACTGGCAAGTGCCGGCACTGAATCCAAAACCGTCATTCCGGGATGCGCCGCTTGGCGCAGGCCCGGAATCTATAGCCCCTGTGTTTCTGTTCATCATCAAACACTGCCACAGGGGGTATAGATTCCGGGCTCGCGCTGCGCGCGCCCCGGAATGACGGCAGATACAATTTCTCGTTCTCGCGACACAATGCGCCCGAGTTTGTATCAACATCCGCCCCACATAAAATCCGAGGGCGCGGGAAATGCCGGGTGCGCGGTGCACCCACGGCCCGTGTGCAAAAGGTGGTAGCACACGGTAGTCACCACAGGTCCACCGGAAAACACCCGGCATTTCCTGCGCAATGGTTTTAACGGCTTATGCCGCGCTCTCCTCGGCGACGAATTCGTCTTGTCACCGTCGCCGGCGGATCAATGGTGCATCTGCGCCCGGTTGGGCCGATGCACCTCCGCCGGTTTAGCACCAGCAACGGGTGCCAGGACCACACGGTTTTGCCGTACGCGACCCGCTTTCGCCAAGAGGCCTTGGTGGCATGTGCACGTCCACTGAGGCTTAAGCGAAGCGGAAGCAACGCCGTTCGTCTACGCGCCGGGAGATGCTCACGGACATTCGCTCAATCGAAAGCCCGCCCTGCGATTCCCGTACGCGACGACGCTGCCGCGTCCACCGCATCCCATCCCAACGTCCGTGACGATCGCGATACGCCCCTCGTGAGGGACGGGATGGCGGGAGATAAGCCGGTGATTTGGGTCAAATGGAAACAGAAATATTTTTGAGATAGGCGCTGGACAGGCGAAATCGCATTGAACCGGAACGAGAATTTTCTCCATCCTCATTCCGAGGCATTGCGCAGCGATGAAGCCGATGTGCAATTGCTTATTGCCCTGCGCTTCCTTAGGTTACGATCTCGCGGCGGTGCCAATCGGACCGGTCGCAGGTGTTGGCTTCGTTGCGCCGCCAAACTTGGTCCCAAGGGGATCACTGCAAGATCAGATCAATGCCAGGAGAATTTAGATGGAATACCGACGCTTGGGTTTGTCAGGGCTCACTGTGCCGGCTCTCAGCTTTGGAACGGGGACCTTCGGCGGCGTCGGCCGTCTTGCCGCGTGGGGCAAGACTGATGCGACCGAAGCGCGGCGGCTGGTGGACATCTGCCTGGATGCCGGCGTGTCGATGTTCGACACCGCGAACGTCTACTCCAGCGGTGAATCCGAACGCGTTCTTGGCCACGCTATCAAGGGCCGCCGCGACAAGGTGTTGATCTCGACCAAGGCGACGTTCCGTTTCGGCGATGGACCGAACGACCTTGGTTCGTCGCGCCAGCATTTGCTTGCAGCCATCGATGGTTCGCTCAGCCGGCTCGGCACCGACTATATCGACCTGTTCCAACTCCATGGCTTCGATGCATTCACGCCGCCCGAGGAGGTGCTCGCGACGCTTGATGTGCTCGTGCGCGCCGGCAAGATCCGCTATGTCGGCGTTTCGAATTTTTCCGGCTGGCACCTGATGAAGTCGCTCGCCGTCGCCGACAAGCATGGCTTTCCGCGCTACGTTGCCAACCAGACCTACTATTCGCTGATCGGACGCGACTATGAGTGGGAGCTGATGCCGCTCGGTCTCGACCAGGGGCTCGGCGCGGTCGTGTGGTCGCCTCTCGGCTGGGGACGGCTCACTGGCAAGATCAGGCGCAACCAACCGCGGCCCGAGGTCAGCCGCCTGCCGCAAACAACCGATATGGGTCCGCCGGTATCGGACGAGCACGTCTACCGCGTCGTCGATGCGATCGACGAGGTTGCCAAGGAAACCGGGAAGAGCGTTTCGCAGATTGCGCTGAACTGGCTACTGCAGCGGCCGACCGTCGCCACGCTTGTCATTGGGGCGCGTACAGAGACGCAGTTGCGCGAAAACCTCGGCGCTGTCGGTTGGTCACTGACCAAGGATCAGGTTACCAGGCTGGACGAAGCCAGCAAGGTGACGCTGCCTTATCCCTACTGGCACCAGCGCGCGACCATCATCGACCGTAATCCCCCGGCGGTTTAGAATTGATGATCTGAAGACTGGTCCATCGCGGATGAGTGGAGTGTCCGTGCCCGGTTGGGCCGGCGCACCTCCGCCGACTTGGCACCAGCAACGGGTGCCAGGGCCGCATGGCTTTGCCGTGCGCGACACGCTTGCGGCAAGCGGCCGCGGCGGCATCTGCACATCCGCCGAGGCATTGGCGAAGCGGAAGCAACGCCGTTCGTCCACGCGCAGGATGAAGGCTCACAGGCATTCGCTCAATGGAAAACCTGCCCTGCGATCCCCGTGCGCCCCTCGTGGGGGACGGCGCGGGATAAAGATGTGATTTGAGTCAGATGGAAACGGAATATTTTTAAGAGAAGGGCTGGAGGCAAATTAGCGAGACGAATTTTGCCGTTCGATGTGCAATTTACTTCCGCTTTCGGCGGCACAGCAGACATAACCGGGCTCGCGGCCAACTCGATCGGGTCGCGAGTGACCCATCTCGGAAGTCAGCGCGGTCGTCGGTAAGTTCTCGCCCGACGAGTCCTTCGACATCGGTACGGCGCCGAGCATCACGCGTCCGCTAGCGCATCTACAAACCATTGCGCAACGCGAATCCCGCGCGCCGACGGGCGAGACGCTCCCTGCCGGGCAAAGCACGTCCCCTAAAATCGAACTCGCCACCACATGCACGAAAGCCGTGAAGTCTGGCTTCACCTCCCTCTGACTAGATCCCGGCTCCGCATTCCCGCGGCCTCGAATCCTTGCCAGGAATAACCCGGGTCTTGTACGGTGCGTCGCAGAAGAGTTAGTTTTCCATGAATGGATTAGCTAAAATGACGGCAATTCGGGGCGTGGTGTCAGAGAAAGGTGCGAACCAGAAAATTCCACCAGGAGTGCTTGTTGAAGGCCCGTTGGTAGACGCCAAGCTTCGCGAAATCTATGTCATGTTCGGCATTCTTTACGCCGGTTCGATCGCCGGGCTGGTCTGGACGATCATGCAAGGCATCGGCTGGGTGGAGATTGCGGTCTTCGTCGGCATGTTCTGGCTGACCATGTTCGGGATGGGCGCAGGCATACATCGCCTGCTCGTGCACCGGAGCTTTCGCTGCGGTCCGGTCATGAGGGCCTTCTTCTGTGCGATCGGCACGATGGCGGTGCAGGGTTCGGTGCTCAGATGGGTCGCCAATCATCGCCGGCACCATCTTCACGCCGACAAACCCGGCGATGTCCACAGCCCTCACTATGATGGCGTCGGCAACCGCTATGTCAGCTTTGTCAAGGGGATGATGCATGCGCAAGGCGGCTGGGTGTTCGACCATGCCACTACCGCCGGCGAATACTACGCCAAGGATATTCTGGCCGACCCGATCGCCATGTTCTTCGTAAGAACGCGCTGGTTCTGGTACGGGATGTCGGCTGTTTTCATTCCGGGCGCCATTGGTTACGCAGTTGGAGGGATCCACACCATGATCGGCTGCGTGCTGTTCTCCGGCCTGTTGCGCAGCTACGTCATGACCACGGCCACCTCGCTGGTCAACTCGGTCTGCCATAGCGAGGGTCGCTACGGTTACCGTCGCTTCGAGCTCAATGATGGCACGACCAACGAGTTGATGATCTCGATCCTCACCCTCGGTGAAGGGCTGCACAACAACCATCATCGGTTTCCACGGGACGCCTATATTTCGCACGCCTGGTACGAAATCGACATCAATGGCCTGATTATTCGGGGGCTTGGAAAACTCGGGCTCGTGCACGACATTTTCGCGGCCGGAAGCCAGACCCCTCGCTCCCGAGGTTCGGACGCCGGAAAAGTTTCAATACCGGATCTCGCGACCGAGAACCGCGCGAACACCGGGAGCAGTGGGTGACCTTCGCAATCTCGCCGGCACCGCCTGAACCAACGGCCAAGCCGGTGTCTCGCAAATAAATCTCACGGGTCAATCTGCCACACGCCAGCTGGGACGTCTGTTGCTGGCACATCGCGTCGTTTGGCAGCGCTGCTGAATTTGGTCCCTATTGGTGCATAGCGGGCCCAGGTAAGCCGGCCGGCCAGCAGATTTACGGGGCGACCTAAGCGAACCGCCTGAGATACCGACATCCGACACCGGTGATCACCGCTTCTTCCACCCACCGCGATGCCCTGGCGCGCCGCCGGTGGAGCGCGGGGAGGGGCCGAATTCGGGGCCGGATTGACGGGAGTCGGTCGGCTGGATGATCCGGCTGCTGCCGCCGAAGGGCTTTTTCGGCAAGGCGGGATTTTCGCGGAAAGGCAGGGATTCCGGGCCGTGCATTTCGTCGAGATGGGGTTTGTGGACTTTGGAGGGGGAAGCGCTGCGAACTCGTGGACCCCCCACCCCGACCGCCTTCGGCGGTCGACCCTCCCCGCAAGGGGGAGGGTGAAGGGGCACCGGCGCGCGGCGTGTTGTTGCCGCTGCGCTTGCCGGATTTGCTGCCGCCGCGGCTGACCGACTCCGGCAGATTGGCGGCGTCGCCGTATTTCTTCATGCCGGCATAGGCGCCGGCCTTGCTCTGCACCGCGCGCTGCTTGACGGTGGGGTCGTCGACCACGGCCAACTCCGTGGCGCGCAGGCGCTTGACTTCGTCGCGCAGGCGCGCGGCTTCCTCGAAGTTCAGATCGGCCGCGGCCTCGCGCATCCGGGTTTCGAGGTCGGCCAGCACCGCCTCGAAATTATGCCCGATGCTGCTGACGTCGTCGGACCACGACGATCCCGCGCCGCCGCCGCCGATCTCGACCATCACATGGTCGCGCTCATAGACCGAGTTGAGGATGTCGCCGATCGATTTCTTCACGCTCTCCGGCGTGATGCCGTGGGCGGTGTTGTATTCGACCTGCTTCTCGCGGCGCCGGTTGGTTTCGGCGATCGCGCGCTCCATCGATCCCGTCATCTGGTCGGCATAGAGGATCACCTTGCCGTCGACGTTGCGCGCAGCGCGGCCGATGGTCTGGATCAGCGAGGTTTCGCTGCGCAGAAAACCTTCCTTGTCGGCGTCGAGGATCGCGACCAGCGCGCATTCGGGAATGTCGAGGCCTTCGCGCAGCAGGTTGATGCCGACCAGCGCGTCGAACGCGCCGAGCCGCAAGTCGCGGATGATCTCGATGCGCTCGATGGTGTCGATATCGCTGTGCATGTAGCGCACCCGAATGCCCTGCTCGTGCAGATATTCGGTGAGGTCTTCCGCCATCCGCTTGGTCAGCACGGTGATCAGGCTGCGATAGCCCGCCTGCGCGGTGGCGCGAACCTCGCCGACGAGGTCGTCGACCTGGGTGCGGGCGGGGCGGATGTTGACCGGCGGATCGATCAGCCCGGTCGGCCGGATCACCTGCTCGACGAACACGCCGCCGGATTCATTGAGCTCCCAGCCGCTCGGGGTCGCCGACACCGCGACCGATTGCGGGCGCATCATGTCCCACTCCTCGAAGCGGAGCGGGCGGTTGTCCATGCAGGAGGGCAGGCGGAAGCCGTATTCGGCGAGCGTCGCCTTGCGGCGGAAGTCGCCGCGGAACATGCCGCCGATCTGCGGCACGGTGACGTGGCTTTCGTCGGCGAACACCAGCGCATTGTCGGGCACATATTCGAACAGCGTCGGCGGCGGCTCGCCGGGGCGGCGCCCGGTCAGGTAGCGCGAATAGTTTTCGATGCCGGCGCAGCTTCCGGTCGCTTCCATCATTTCCAGGTCGAAGGTGGTGCGCTGTTCCAGCCGCTGCGCTTCCAACAGCCGGCCCTGGTTGTTGAGCTGGTCCAGCCGCAGCTTCAACTCGCTCTTGATCGACTTGATCGCCTGCACCAGCGTCGGCCGCGGCGTCACATAGTGCGAGTTGGCGTAGATCTTGATGAATTCGAGCTCGTCCTGCTTGTGGCCGGTGAGCGGATCGAACTCCTCGATGCTCTCGACCTCGTCGCCGAACAGGTTCACGCGCCAGGCGCGGTCTTCATAGTGCGCCGGGAAGATGTCGATGACGTCGCCGCGCACCCGGAAGGTGCCGCGGGTGAAATCGGCCTGCGTGCGCTTGTACTGCAGCGCCACCAGGTCGGCGATCAGCTGGCGCTGGTCGATGCGCTCGCCCTTCTTCAGCGCAAACGTCATCGCGGTGTAGGTTTCGACCGAGCCGATACCGTAGATGCACGACACCGAGGCGACGATGATGACGTCGTCGCGCTCGAGCAGCGCGCGCGTCGCCGAATGGCGCATGCGGTCGATCTGCTCGTTGATCGAGGAATCCTTCTCGATATAGGTGTCGGTCCGCGGCACATAGGCCTCGGGCTGGTAGTAGTCGTAATAAGAGACAAAATACTCGACGGCGTTGTCGGGGAAGAAGTTCTTGAACTCGCCATAGAGCTGCGCCGCCAGCGTCTTGTTCGGCGCCAGGATGATGGCGGGCCGCTGCGTCGCCTCGATCACCTTGGCCATGGTGTAGGTCTTGCCGGAGCCGGTGACACCGAGCAGCACCTGGGTGCGGTCGTTGCGCGCGATGCCTTCGACCAGATCCTTGATCGCGGTCGGCTGGTCGCCCTTCGGCTCGTATTCGGATTTGATCACGAAGGGCACGCCGCCTTCGGATTTCTCCGGGCGCGGCGGCCGGTGCGGAGTCCAGACTCGGGTCTGGCCGTCCTCGCCCTTGAATTCGGGACGGCCGTCGCGGATCAGCGCTTCCAGCGCGTCCGCCGTGGCGGCGACGCCGAGCGCCTCCATCTTGTTACGCGGCGGCCGCGCTATCGCGGCGGCATCCTCTTCCTCGGTGGTGAAGCCGAGTTGTTTGGCCAGTTCCGGATCGAGCGTCGGAATCGTCGCCGCGGTGCCGTAATTGGCCGGCGCGAATTCGGATTGGGGCGATTCGGAGAGGCCTGGTTTTTTCTCCCCTCCCCCTTGCGGGGTCCGAGGCGAGCGGAGCTCGCTCTCGAGGGCGGGGGTGGGGGTAACCACAGGCGAAGTGCTTGTGTCACCCCCCACCCCGACCCTCCCCCGCAAGGGGGGAGGGAGTGAAGAAGCGGGAGGGGATGAGGAAGAAGCGCCGCCTGTTTCCGTAGTCTCGCCCTTTGCCTTCCGTGCCCCCGGCGGCTGTGGATTTGGCCGCAGCGGCATCGGATGGGGATCGGCCGCGTCTTGCGGAAAATTCTTCGCGGTGGACTTGCGCGCGCGATGCGCCGCGGCCTCGCCGCCGGCGCGGCGATCCCAGGAATTATCCGGCGGCGGTTGCAATCCGGTGGTCGAGCCGAGGCCGCTTTCGCCGCGGTTGATGGCGGGATTGAGCAATTCCGCCAGCGCCGGCCCGATCGGTTGCACGTCCGGTCGGTGCGCTTTCGATTTGGGGGGGGTGACGGGCTTTTTTGGACGGTCCGGGTTCTTCGCCATATCACGAATATGGGATGAGTCCGGCGCTGAGAAAAGGGCAAAGGGCCGAAGGGGCAGGCGGTGAAATTCAAGCGGCGTGTCGGAACAAAAGTCAGTTCACCTCTCCCGGCTTGCGGTAGGCTATCGCAGATGGCTGAGTTGAGCCGCGTGTTGAAGCGATTGTTGCCTCGCGCAACCTTTCAACACGTCGTCCCTGCGAACGCAGGGACCCATAGCCCCTGGCCCTAAAAGTGGAAAAAGGCTTCTACTCCAGTGCAGAAACGAGACTCCGCGTCGTATGGGTCCCTGCGTCCGCAGGGACAACTCGTTGAAGCGCGACACATTCAAAAAAAATCACCCGCGGACCGCACAAGAGGTTCCATATGCGATGCCCTTCGGTGCCTGGGGAGAGGTGAATGAGTTGGTCCAATCGAATGGGCGCTTACGTCGACTGCGACGCCGATTGCACGGTATCCTGATGGATATGGCCGCACCGCGTGCATCTCAGCGTCCAGTGCTCGACGCCCGAGCGTCCCGGGACGATTCGCTGAAACACCAGCCGGGCGTTGCACATCGGACAATTGGAGCGCGCCGCGGCGCGAGGCGCGGTCAGGTCGGCTTCGGCATGCGCCATGCCGGGGCTAGCTCGCCATCGCCATCCGCGGATAGGGCGCCTGGCCGACCGACGTATAGCGTTTGAGGTAATCGATCCGGAGCTTGGCGTCCGCGACGGCGGCTTCGGCATCGGGCCAGGCGAAGCCGACTTCGAGCGCGGTGAAGGTGACGCCGTCGATGACGACCGGCCCCATATCCGCCCGGCGGATCCTGGCGTGCCACAGACCTTTTCCGGCCTCGAAGGACTCGATGTTAAAGCCGTCGTAGTCGTACATCATGTCGCGACTCCCGTATTTCTGCGGGGGACACAAGCACGGGCCGGCAGGAATGCGTGTGATCTCGTTCACACGAGGAGGAATTTTTGGCGCCAGAAAGTAACGCCTGCGTGAGCGTAAAGCCGTCGGCCCCGGGCCTCAAATCGAAAGGGCATACGGCAGACTGCCATATGCCCTTTGCGAAAGACGATCTCAGACCGAGCGCGAGGCTCAGTTGATCTTGTAGTTGAAGCCAACGCGCAGGATGTGCCCGTCGTCCTTGAAGTGCGAGTTGTAGCCGGTTCCGGCGCCGCCGGAGCCGGGAATGACGGCGACGTTCACCGTGTCGCTGCCCAGATTGTAGTACAGGTACTCGCCCCGCACCGTCCAATTGTTGGTCACCGCATATTCGATGCCGGCGCCGACCGCGTAACCGGTCTTGAGTTCGTTGGTCCTGCCGGCGAACTGGACGTTGCCGGGGCTGGACGCACCGAGCATGGTCACGTTGTGGTCCGACTGGCCATAGGCGAAACCGCCGGTGGCGTAGAACAGGGTGCGGTCATAGGCGTAGCCGATACGGCCACGGGCGGTGCCGAGGTATTCCAGGCGCGAGCTGAAGGTGTTCGCGAGCGGCAGGCCGGTCACCAGCTGACCCGTAATGACGGTGTTGGAATCATGCGAGTCGAGGTAGTCGATATCGGCTTCGAAACCGGCAACGAACTGCCCGACCTGATAGTTGTAGCCGGCCTGCACGCCGCCGACGAAGCCGTCGCGGTTCATCGGGACGAAGCCGGGACGGGCGCCGCCGGCGATGTTGGCGATATTGGGCGCCGCCTGGCCTTCGGTATTGACGTTATCGTCACCGTCGAATTTGTATCCGATGTTCGCACCGCCGTAGAAACCTGTCCAGGAAAAGACGGCTGCCTGATAGGGCGGTGCCTTGTAGCGCATCGGAAGATCCGCGGCACGAGCCCCGGTCGCCACCACGGCGGCGGCTGCCGCGAGTATAAGAGTATGTCTGATCATGTAACCACCCGTGTTGATATACTGCAGTAAGCCGCCTTTGAAACGCCGCCCCGCACTGCTGGACGATGTGCGAGACGGACGTTTCAAAAGCGGCAGCGTCAAAAACCATGTCTCGACATGGACGAGAGACTCGACTTTCAACACACGCGCAGCTTTTGCCGCCGCTGGTTACGCTGTGATTACGTTTGCGGAGGCGCAGCGTTACAATCGCAACAAACCGGAATCGAGCTCGCCGGTGTGGCCGTTCGGCCACAAAAAGATTGCTGCTGATTTCTGCAGATTGCTGTGTGTCATTGCTTCCGTGTGGCGGAATACGGCGAGGCTCATGCGCTTGCGTTTTGCTCGGATGCATACGCTTGTGAGTGCGACCGGAACGCGTGATCGAGCTTCATGACCCGCGGCGGTGGCGATACAGGATCAGCCGTAGCAACCCATGGCGGCGGTGATGCGCGGGCTTTGAACCGCGTGTCCCTGGTCTGAGATGACGATAACCGGATCAAGTCGGAAACGAACTAATTAGTTCGTGGTATCGCACGAACGCCTCCATTGCTGCTCAAGGCTTTGAACGCGCCGACACCGACGCGACGTGATAATCTAAGTCGGCCTGGCGCGCGGGCACTCGGCGCATCGCTGGCGGCGAAAAATATACAAATAATAGCCGCAGAGAATGCAGTGCTTGTGATCGGCGAAAGGGTTTCAAGCGGTTCAGGCAACATGTAGTTTCGAGCTCAGCCTTTACTGGCTGCAGAAACAGGAGAAATTGTTGTCGCACAGAAATTACATCTACAGGGTCGGCGTCGCGGTGACGCTGCTGGTGACGGGCGCACCGATCGCGCTGGCCCAATCCGCCGGAGCCGGGAGCGGGCCGGAAATCTGGGACACCAACCGCGACGGCATCTACACCTGCGACGAATGGAAGAAGTATCTTGATCGGATTTTTACGTCGGCCGATCGCAACCACGACGGAATTCTCGACCAGTCGGAATTCGCCGCCGTCCGCAAAGCCGGCACCCCGTTGGCGGATGCCGAGTTTGGCTATTTTGACGAAAACCAGGATGGCAAGATCCCGCGCAAGGAATTCGACGGCAAGTCCAGTGAGTTCATCCTGCGCTATGATGTGAACGGCGATTGCCGCGTCACCCCGGACGAAGTGCGAGAGGTGAACGCTCCGAAAGGCCCGCAAGGTCCGACGGAGAGGAAGCGGGACCTGTTCCACTAGCGTTGCGGGTATCTCTCAGGCCGCTATGGTTGCCGCCGCGCGATCCACGCCGCGATGCCCTCGCCGAGATCGTGCGTCGGCACCATGGCGGCAAACTGCCCGCTCTCGATCTGAAGGCCTTCGTCGATGCTGGTGTTCAGTCCGCGGGTCACGGCGGTCAGAATGCTGCCGATCGCCCGCGGCGAGTGACGGATGATGCGTCCCGCAAGCTCGCGCGCGGCCGGCAGCAGATCATCGTGCGGCACGATGGCGTTGACCAGCCCGATCTCCATCGCGTGTGCCGGCGGAAACGGCTCGCCGGTCAGCAATAGCTCCAGCGCGCGCTTGCGCCCCGCCAGCCGCGGCAGCCGCTGGGTCCCGCCGAAGGTCGGCGGCATGCCCAGTTTGATTTCCGGCTTGGCAAAGCGGGCCTTGTCGCTGGCAATGGCCAGATGAACCGCCTCGGTGATCTCGCAACCGCCGCCGAACGCGATGCCGTTGACGGCGGCGATGACCGGTTTGCAAAACGCCTCGAGGCGCGACGTCATCGCCTGGCCGCGCCGGACGAAGTCGCGGACGGCGGCATGCGCGCCGAGGCGCACGCTCGACGAAAATTCATGGATGTCGGCGCCAGCGGAGAAGGCGCGCTCGCCCGCGCCGGTGATGATGACGGCGCGGATCGTATCGTCGACCTCGATCACGTCGAGCAGCGCCCGCATACGGTCGACCAGCGCGTAGTTCAGGGCATTGAGCTTGTCCGGCCGGTTCAGCGTCATCACCGCGATCCCGTGTTCGATTTCGATCAGCACCGGTTCGGACATGGTTGAGGCGGAGGTGGTTGGCGCGGACATGGACCGGATCTCCTGTGGGCTGGGCGGCTTGAGGCACCATAGGAGTGCTCGGCCCTTTGTGTATATTCACTGGTCGGTATACATAGGGCATGACGTCACCGGCGAACTCCACCCGCGATCGGATCATCTCGGCCGCCAGCAAGCTGTTCTACAGCGAGGGCATCCGGGGCGTCAGCGTCGATGCCGTGGCGGACAAGGCCGGCCTTACCAAGCGCACGCTGTACTATCATTTCCGCAGCAAGGACGATCTGGTCGCCGCCTATCTGGCTGCGCGCGATCAGCCCAACCTCGCGCTGTTCAAGCAATGGTTCGATGCCACGGAGGGCGGGCTCGCTTGCAAGCTGGAAGGCATCTTCCGCAATCTGGCCCGCTCGGCGCGGCATCCAAAATGGAAGGGCTGCGGCTTTCTGCGCACGTCGGCCGAGCTGGCCAATCTGCCGGGGCATCCGGCGATCAAGATCGGCGCCGCGCACAAGAAGAAGTTCGAGCACTGGCTACGCCTAACCTTTGAAGCCGAAGGCATCCGCGACGCGTTGCAGCTCGCGCGGCAGATCGTTCTGCTGCTCGATGGCTCGTTCGCCGTCGTGCTTCTGCATCGCGATCCCTCCTATATGGAGACCGCGGGCAAGGCGGCCTTTTCGCTGGTCGAGGCTGCAGCGCGGGCGGGCGCGGCAGGCAGCCGCAAACCACCGCGGGCGCCGTCAAGACGATGAAAGACGACCGGCACGGCGATCGGGGCGGAGCGCGCCCCCTACATGCAGCATGGTAAGCACGGAAGTGAGATCGGGCAGTACCGCGGCGCATTTCGCGCGTGACGCCTCCGTCGGCGGCACGAGATCCGGCACCATGATGGTGATGGCGCCGGCGGCGTGGGCGGCGGCGACGCCGGGATTGGAATCCTCGATCGCGAGGCAGCACTGCGGATCCAATCCAAAGCGGCGAGCCGCCAGAACATACAGGTCGGGATCGGGCTTGCCGCGCGCGACGTCGTCGCGGGTCAGAACGGCGTCGAAGCGGCTGTGGATTCCCGCCAGCGTGAGATGTTCGTCGGCGGTGCGCCGCGATGACGAGGTGACGATCGCCAGCGGATAGCCGGCGGTTTGCAGCGCCTCCAGCAGTTCAAGCGCGCCCGGCTTCAGCGGGATTCCCGCGGTGAGGATCTCATCGCGCAGGGCGATGTAGGCCGTCGTGAGATCGGCCAGCGGAAAATCCTTGCCGTAGCGCTGGTGCAGCAGGATTTCGCACTCTGCGGTGGGGATGCCGACCATGGCATGGCCGAGCGAGATGACATCGTCGGTATAGCCGAGCGTGCCCAATGCTGCGGTCAGGCTGTCCAGATAGACCCGTTCGGTATCGAGCAGCGTCCCGTCCATGTCGAGCAGGACCGCTTCGATGTCCAGCCGGCCGGTCACGTTGCGGGTGCGCCTGCGACGTGTGCGGCGGCCTTTTGGAGGCAATCCCGGCACAGGCAATCGGCGCCCTCGGCCGGCATCGGCAGCCGCACCGTCTCTTCGGCGCACCAGCACTCGCCGCCCGGGTTGCAGCCGAACTCCGTTCCGCAGCCGGAACAGGCGAGGCGGCGCGGGGCTGCGGCTTTCAATGGGTCTGTCATCGATCGAAACCAGATCCTGCTAACCAAGTTTCCCCGAACCGAGCCCTGTTTACCGCGGCGCGGTTTTCATGACGGGTTTATCCCGGATAGGAACGCATCCGTCCCGCTTTAATATACTCCACCTCTTGTTTCACGACAGTGCCCCAGCGCCATGAAATCAATGTGTCGAGACGTGTATCGAGACGTCCCGGGGGCGCATCAAGCACGCTACCTCAGCTTCCTAGCGTGCGACATCTGCCGTCGAGAGCACAACCTCGGTCAGCCGGCCGCCGTCGCGGCTGAACTGAAGCAAGCGGCGCTCGACATCATGCAGCATCGCGGCCACCTTGTCGCCGCCGAGCACTTCGGGCGAGGAGGTCGAGAAGGTCAGCACGCGTTGCGCAAGATCGCTCGCGGTAACTTCATGATGGCTCTCGACCATGATCGACTCGGCAACGCGAAACCTTGTGTCCTGAAGCACGGCTTGAAAATCCTGAAGGTATTGTCGGCCTCCACTCGAGCCCGACCAGAAGCGCCTCGCCGCGTTATATTCGTTGAGCCAGGCGTTGCGGCCGTCGGCGGCCGACCGGGCCGAACAGACGACGATCGCGCCTCCGGGCGCAACAAGCCGCTCGAACAACGCCGCGAGCGCGCCGCGCTCCATCCAGTGAAGGGCGCGGCCGATGGTTACGACGTCGAACGCGCCAATCTCGGCCGGCAGCGCCTCGGCCGTGCCTTCGATCAGGGTAAGGCTTTGCCCAGTCCGCGCCGCCGCTTTCCGCGCGGCCTCCAGCATCGCCGGTTCCGGGTCGACGCCGACGACGCGGCCGACATAGGGCGCAAAACCAAGTGCGAGAAGTCCTGGTCCGGTGCCGAGATCAACAAGGGCATGCTGTTTTGACAGCCCCAGCTTCTGCGCCACCGAGCGGAAGTACTCCGGCGGATAGGGCGGACGGAATTGCTCGTACAGCGGAGCGGAAGTGGCGAAGCGACCCATGGGCGTCAGATATAACGCCGCGTAGGTTTTGCCAGCCTGCGCGGATCACGTTCCTTCGCACACAGCACCATAAACGTCGCAGAGAGCGTTCGCGCACCGTTGCGCAAGGCCTCGGTCAGCGGATGGCAAAGTACTTGGCTGGGAGAGTTGGGAGACGTTAGTGTCGGTCCGGGCGTATCATTCCTTCAGTGGAGAAGTGGAGCCTTCAAACACCCCCCATGATCCGCCGCCGCCTTATCCTCTCATGCCGTCACCGACTTCGCGCATAGCTCCTTGTTGGTCGGCTGGTTCACGAATGAGGCAAGTCATGGCACATCGAGACCCTTCATCGCCAAGGCCGATACCGACGATTCTCCGGTACGGTATTGCGGTTCTGTCCGTAGCAATCGGAATCGGATTGGATTTCTTCCTGCTGCGACATTTCGATGCCAAGTTGACGCCATTCCTGTTCGCCGTTGCCGTGACCGTTTGGTACGCAGGGACCGGGCCAGGTGTGCTCGCAATTGTGCTTTCAGTCCTCAGCCTCAATTACTTCTTCTTACATTCCTTTTTTTCCTTCAGCCCAATTAGCTATGCTGATCTCGTTTATCTAACCTTTTGCACATTTTGCGCCTTGGCCGTCGGCTGGGTCAGCGCCGTGCGGCGGCGGACAGAGCAAGAGCTCCGTCAGGTCCGCGGGGAGCTGGAGGCAAAAGTGGTGGAACGGACCGCCAGCTTACAGCGGAGCGAGAGATATTTGGCGGAAGCACAGAGGCTGAGCCACACCGGTTCCGCGGTCTACAACGAGACAGAAATTCTTTATTGGTCCGATGAGGCTTCCCGCATCTTTGGGTTTGACCCGCTGCAGGGCAATCCAAGCCGCGAAGCGGCGTGGCGACGGATCCATCCAGACGACGTAGACAGGGTGAACGAAGACATCGAACACGGACTGCGCGAACAGAGAAGCTTTGCAAATGAGTTCAGAATTGTACTGCCCGATGGAACGGTCAAGTACGTCGAAGCAACGCACGATCCTGTTTTCTCGGCAAGCGGAGAATTTCTGGAGATCATCGCCACGGGCATGGACGTGACCGAGCGCAAGCGGGCCGAGCAAGCACTGCGGGAAAGCGAGGCGAAATTCCGCGACTACGCGGAAAGCGCCTCGGATTGGTACTGGGAAACCAATTCTGATTACAAATTCACACTCGTGACGGATAACGAACGACTTCTCGCTCTCGGCCTCACGTCTACAAACCGGATTGGTTGGGCCCGATGGGAATTCGCGGCTGACGTCGAATCGGAGCCGGAAAAATGGGAGCTGCATCGGTCTATGCTCGAGGCGCGTCAGCCGTTCCGCGATTTCGTCTACCGGGCCGCACTAGAGGGCGGATCGCTGGTTTACTATAAAATCAGCGGCAAGCCGGTGTTTGACGCCAACGGAGAATTCCGTGGCTATCGAGGCACCGGTACAGACGTGACAACAATCATGCGCGCAGAGGAGGTGCTGCGTGAAAGCGAACGAAGTGTACGTTCAGCGTTTGACGGGATAGCCGGTCTCGTTGCGATCATGGCCCCGAACGGTGAACTCGAAACCGCCAATCGCCAAGTCTTCGAGTATTTCGGCCGGTCCCTGGAAGAGCTAAGGAACTGGGGAACAAGTGATGCGGTGCATCCTGAAGACCTTCCCCGTGTTGTTGAATCACTTAAGAGCGCGCTCGCCTCCGGGAAGCCCTACCAAATCGACCAACGGCTGCGGCGCTTCGACGGCGAATATCGGTGGTTTGAAACCCGCGGGGTCCCCATACGCGATGACTCCGGGCGCATCGTGCGCTGGTACAATCTAGTGACGGACATTGAGGATCGCATACGAGCGCTGGCTCAATTGGAGCAGATGCAATCGGATTTCGCGCACATGAACCGCGTCAGTATGATGGGAGAGTTGGTTGCCTCGCTGTCTCACGAAATCACCCAACCGATTACCAGCGCGCGCATCTACGCCGGCGCGGCCCAGAATTTTCTCGACATGCAGCCGCCGAACTTGGGCGCGGTCAGGGAAGCGCTCGCCGGTATTGTCGGCAATGCTGATCGAGCCGGAGAGATTATCGGACGCGTCCGTGAGCAGGTCAAAAAGGCGCCTCCCCGAAAAGAGCGATTCGATCTCAATACGGCAATCATTGAGGTGATTGCATTGGGACGAAGCGCGATCATCAACAAGGGCGTCTTGGTCCAGACCCGGCTTTCTGACGGATTGTTTCCCATTAATGGCGATCGTGTTCAATTGCAGCAGGTGGTCCTGAACCTGCTTCTGAATGCGATCGAAGCGATGGGCTCGACGGAGACAGGGGCGCGAGAGCTGTTGATCAGCACCGGGCAAGAGCGCACAGGCCTCCTTGTGGCAGTGCGCGATTCCGGACCGGGCATCGATTCGTTGCAGCTCGAGCACGTGTTCGATGCATTTTACACCACGAAGTCCAGCGGCATGGGAATGGGGCTGTCGATTTGCCGGTCTATCATCGACGCCCATGGAGGCCGGCTGTGGGCGGAGGCGAATGAGCCTCGCGGCACGGTATTTCAGTTCATCTTGCCCGCCGCGTAGAGCGACGGGTACGCCTCGGCGCGGCGCGCAAGTCTGCTTTTGGGCACCTTGCGGGAGTCGATTGCTTCGGACGGAGGTCAGCTATTGGGGGGCAAAGCGGAAGCGATCCGGATACTTTTAAACCGCCGCTATTGGCTCCGAAACAGACATCATCCCTCCGGTACCCCGGCCAAGCGCAAGCCTTCATAAAGCCGCTCCCGTCCAGCGAGGTGGACTGGATTGTCACTCGCTGCGCCGAGGCGGAACCGGCGGATGGTAAAGCCTGGATCGAGCGCAAGTCCTGCCTTCGCAGCGGCCCGCGCCTGATCCGGCGAGCCGAGCAGCGCCAGGACAGCGGCGAGCCCAAAATGCGCGATGGGATAATTTCGGTTGGCCTCGAGACTTCGACGGAACCAAGTTACTGCGTCGGCGTCGGCGTTGACTTGCATCTTGGCGAAGCCGACCATCTGCAGCCACAGGAAGGTGGAGATATCGCGAGGAGAGAGGCGGAGTGCTTCGTTGACATGGGCCTCAGTCTCTGCGCCGCGACCGAGAGAGTTCATGGCGAAACCGATGGCCGCGTGCGCGTTAGCCAGATTTCGATCCAACTCCAACGCTCGCTCGCACTCGGCGATGCCTTGAGCCGCGCGGTTCGTAAAAATGTGGACTACCCCTAATATCAGGTGGGCCAAGGCGTGGTTCGGCGCATGAGATAGCGCCTTTGTCACCGTCGTCTCGGCTGCCACGAGATGCGCAGCCCGGTCGTCGGTCAGGAAGCTCGTTCCGATAGACATATCCACCAACGCCATACCGACCATCGCTCCGATATTTCCAGGATCGAGCGCTAAGGCTCGTTCAAAAAAGCCGCGCGCTTGTGCCATCGATTGAGGCGTCAACCCCTTGTTCCACGAAGCCACGCCCCGGAAATAAAAGTCCATTGCATCGGGATGCAGTGAACGTTCCGCTCGGCGCGCCTCAACCGCGATAAGCTGGGCGTCCAGCATACTGGCGAGCCTTGCTACAATTTCGTCCTGCATATCGAAAAGGTCAGTGACAGGCTTGTCGAAGCGTTCGGCCCAGAGATGCGACCCGGTTTCAGCATCGATCAGCTGCACGTTTACTCGAAGCCGATTACCGCCACGCTGCACGGAGCCTTCGAGCAAGTAGCGAACATTTAACTCGCGACCAATCTGTTTGAGATCAACCACTTTGTTTTTATAGGTAAATGCGGTGTGTCGACCGATTACGAATGCGCCGCTGATGCGCGACAGGTCCGTCGTGAGGGTCTCAGTCACGCCGTCGACAAAATAATCTTGCTCGGTATCGCCCCCGAGGTTCGTGAAAGGCAGGACGACGATCGAAAGTCGTGGCGCTGGAAGCACCGCCGGTCTTGCGCGGTCGACCTGTGTCGGCGGGTTAGGTCCTTCCTCGAGCATAGCGTAGGCCCGCACTGGGCGGTCGATGTTTTTGAGATTTTGCTCGCCAAGATCGCCGAACTCAACTCCGACCTTGCCTCGGATTTGATCGTAGGCGGCCGACGAGATGCAGATACCGCCGGGCGCAGCGATGCTCTCAAGCCGCGCCGCGATGTTAACGCCGTCTCCAAAGATGTCATGAGGCTCAACGATTACGTCGCCGATGTTGATGCCCACACGGAAAGCAATACGCCTGTCTTCCGCGTCATCGATTGTAAGTTCCCCGATACGGGTCTGAAACTGCACGGCCGTTCGGACGGCTTCGACCGCGCTCGGAAACTCCGCCAAGAACCCGTCGCCAGTGTTCTTGACGATGCGGCCGCCGTGTTCGGCGATGGCCGGCGCGACAGCGTCAGCGAGGAGCGCCGTCAGCCTGGCGTGGGTAGCCTCTTCGTCCTCGTGCATCAGCCGCGAATAGCCAGCCACGTCGGCAGCCAATATCGCCGCCAACCTACGTTCAACCCGGACTGGCCGCTCCTGCACCATGGCACGCAATCCAACAGATAGTACGACGGATCAGAGGGCAGCGCCAAAATCGTTCTGACTGAATGCCCGTCCAAGCTGATATCGGTTCCTGGGCCCTTCTAAGACATGCCGACCGTCAGCGGAAATGTCCGCGGTCGAGGGCAAGGCGGAAAACATATGCTTGCGCTGAGTTCTTTCTCAGTTTGACCCGGAACCGACACCGCGTCGCATCAATTCACGCCATTTCTCATTCGCTGCCGGTCGCAAAGTGCTAGACTACACGCATCGTGAACGGCGTGGTGCCATGCAACGACGCGAATTCATCACGTTTTTAGGAGCTGCGGCGGCTGTATGGAAACGCGCCAAAAGCCCCACAGCATTATTGCACGAAGCGGGATACTTCTTGCTCGGCGTTGTTTCGCTCGCGACAGTGACCGGTCTGTATTTTTGGCTGGACGTGCCACTGGTCGAAGCGGCGTTCACCTATTTGATCGTACTTGTCCTGTTGTCCCTTGTAAGTAACCTCTCGTCCTTGATCGTTCTTTCGTTCATTGGCGTCTGCTGCCTGAGTTATTTTTTCGCTCCTCCGATCTACAGCTTCCGCGTCAATTACTCACAAGACCTCATCACAATATCCGCGTTTGTGATTACCTCTTTCGTCATCAACTTCCTGGTGACGAGAGTTCGCAACGCCAACCAAAGATTGGAAGTCAATAACAAAGCGTTGCGGATCGAGAACGTGGAGCGCAAGCGGGCCGAGCTTGCCCAGCGAGAAAGCGAAGATAAGCTCCGTCAAATCATCGAAACGCGACTGGGTTCTGAAGGCAAGAAGGCCGAAGTACAGCCCGCATTCAAGGCACAGGTGCAAGCCATTCTAAATGTGATTCCCTCGCATACCTGGTACGCGTCTTCGTCTGGCGGGCTCACCTTCGTGAACAAACGAACTGCGGACTACCTTGGTCTTCCGAAAGATCATCCTCTGCGTTTCGGCATCGACGTTGGCGCACAGTGGGACGCCCATCTTCCATTCGTGCATCCGGACGACCGCGCAGAAACACAAGAAAATTGGTCGACCCGTCTTCGCACGGGCGGTGGCGGTGAGGGGAGTTTTCGAGTTCGTAACGCTCAAGGAGGCTATCGCTGGTTCCTCAGTCGCGCCGAACCGCTCCGGGCGAGCGATGGAACCATACTGCAGTGGGTCGGAGTGAATCTGGATATTGAAGACCTCAAGTGTGCCGAGCAAGCCCTGCGGGAAAGCGAACGAGGTGCACGTTTAGCATTTGACGGGATAGCCGGTCTCGTTTCGATTTTGGCCCCGGCCGGTGAAGTCGAAGCCGCCAATCGCCAATTCCTCGAATATTTTGGCCGGTCGCTGGAATGGATAAAGAACTGGGAAACAAACAATGCGGTGCATCCAGAAGACTTTCCTCGTGTTGTTGATTTTTTTACGAAAGCGATGGCCTCCGGGAGCCCCTACCAGCACGAGCTACGCCTTCGTCGCTTCGACGGCGAATATCGGTGGTTTGAGGCCCGTGGCGTCCCAATTCGCGATGAATCCGGGCGCGTCGTGCGCTGGTACGTACTACTGACGGACGTTGAGGATCGCATACGAGCGCTGGCGCGATTGGAGCAGATGCAATCGGATTTCGCCCACATGAACCGCGTCGCGACGATGGGCCAGTTGACGGCCTCGATCACCCACGAAGTGAACCAGCCGATCACAGCGGCAATCACATACGCGTTAGCCGCTCGGCGTTTCCTAAAAGCGAAGCCGCCAAACTTTCATGAGGTGGATGACGCGCTCTGTCTGATTGTCAAAGAAGGGAATCGCGCAGGCGAGGTCGTCGAGCGAGTTCGTGCGCTCATAAAAAAGGTGCCCGCACGAAAGGACGAGGTGGCGATTGACGATGCCATCTTTGAGGTTATTGCTCTCACCCGTACGGAGGCCGCAAACAATAGCGTGTCGGTGCGGACGCAATTTGCGGAGGGCTTGCCGCGTGTCCAAGGCGATCGGGTCCAACTGCAACAAGTGACGCTGAACTTAATCATTAACGCCATTCAGGCCATGAGCGGTATTGGGGAAGGCCCGCGCGAATTACAGATCAGCATCGATGCCGTTCCGTCCGAAGGTGGCGTACGCGTCGGGGTGCGGGACAACGGCCCGGGGCTGAGCCCGGAGAGCCTCTCGCGTCTGTTCGAGCCATTCTACACAACCAAGCCCGAAGGCATGGGCATGGGCCTATCCATCTGCCGCTCGATCATCGAGGCCCACGGCGGACGGCTGTGGGCGATCCCGTGCGAACCGCAGGGTGCTCTCTTTCAGTTTACGATCCCCGCTGACTGACCCGCCATCCGTGATCGATGTCGCTTAGTGGCACCTTTCGGGACCTGATACTCCCGCCCGATGATGTCCTTACTTGAAGGGAAAGCTGACCTCCCGGCTGCGCGCTCGGACCTCTGAGTTTGACCCATGCACGTCACTTATCTTTGTTCGGGTTGATCAGGAATTTTTCGCCAGTTGCCCGTTTGGTGTAGACCGCGATATTGGCCGGATCGAGCGCTTCGGCCAGCGACACCACTTTGGTGTAGTGGCTCGCAAACGTGGTCTTCAGCTCATCGACGACGCGCTGGCGCAACCTCTGTGCGCCGGTCTGCCCGAGCTTCGCCAGGAACGGTATCAGCAGCCAGCCGCCGAGGCCCCAAGCGGTGCCGAACGAACGGGTGATCTCGGTCGGGCGAGGATCGAGCGTGCCGTAGATATAGACCTGCTTGTGGACCGTCGAGCCATAGCGGCTATAGGGGTACTTGCCGGACTTGTTGACGGCAGCCTCCATGGCGCTCAGGAGGTGGCTCGCGAGCTTGCCGCCACCGATCGCATCAAAAGCGATCGTCGCACCGGTCTCGACCAATGCGGCGGTCAATTCATCCACGAAGGTCGCGGAGGACGAGTCGATCACATGCTTGGCGCCGATCTTGCGCAGGATCGCCACCTGCTCCGTGTTGCGCACGATATTGACCAGCGAAATATCGTCCTTGAGACAGATCTTGTTCAGCATCTGTCCGAGATTCGAGGCGGCAGCGGTGTGCACCAATGCGGTATGGCCCTCGGTCCGCATCGTCTCGGTCATGCCGAGTGCGGTCAGCGGATTGACAAAGCAGGAGGCGCCTTCGGCCGGCATCGTGCCTTCGGGCAGCGGCAGGCAGTCCGCTAGGTTCAAGCAGCGATATTGCGCATACATCCCGCCGCCGAAGGTCGCGACGGTCCTGCCCATCAGAGCTTTCGCTGCATCGGACGAACCGGCCTTGATGACGACGCCGGCGCCCTCGAAGCCGATCGGGATTGCTTGATCGAGGCGGCCGGCCATCGCCGTCATGGCCGCTTCCGGCACGTTCGCGGTGATGATCGGGCGGTCCTTGGTCCCTGAGGCCTTGATCGTGGACAAATCGGCGGCGCCAGTCAGCAAGCCGAGGTCGGATGGATTGGTTGGCGTCGCCTCGATGCGCACCACCACCTCATCGAAATGGGGCTCGGGGATCGGCACGTCTACGAGCGAAATTTCCAGCTCGCCACTCGCCTTGATCAACGAGCGCAGTTGTAGACCCGTAGTTCCCATACCCGACATGACAATCTCCTTCTTCATCACCAACCGCAAAGCGAACGCGCGCAAATCCGGTCATTGCATAGTACTGGACAAGCCTAGCTGCGCTCGCATTTGTCCGATTTCGCGGGCACCGAACTCGCCCGCCGTGAGCTTTTTCCAATTCTCAATTTTACTGCCCTTGCTATTGTCCTTTTGCGGAGCGCATCTGCGACGTGGCTTGTTCGAGCAAGATCGAAACCGCTGCCTTTGCAGAAGCGAAGGACGAACTGTCGCCGGACACATGGGCAAGAAGCAGGGCCCCTTGAAACAGAACGTTGATCTGTTTCCCGAGCTTGGCTGACTGGGCGTAGCCTGCTTGCTTGCAAAGCCCGACCAATCGTTGCTCGACATTCGAGACTGCACTCCTTCCGAGTGCAACGATACGCTCATGTTTGCCGGCGTATTCTTGTGATGCCTTGATTCCCAGGCAACCGCGTATGGGCGCTTCATCGATCATCGTTTCGCGGATGTCGAAGAACGCCATGATCTGCTTCCGCGGATCTTTGATCGCTGCCACAGGGTCGAAAAGTTCGTGCAGGATGAACTCGCCGTAGTGGACCAGAACGGCTTCGATCAGCTCCTCTTTCGATGAGAAATACTTGTAGAGGGTGCGTTTGGAGATGCCGCTCCCGGCCATAGCGGCGTCAATCGCAGTCGCGTGAAACCCGCCTTCGTAAAATCGGTCGAATGCCCATTTTACGATTTCCGTTTTCTTGTCATCAGTCTGCACATTCGCAGCCATCATCGCACCTCCGCAAACATTTCACGTCCGACATAGCAAATCCGGTTGACGAAGTAAACTGTTCGGTTTACACACGTGGCATGTAAACGATTCAGTTTACCAATAGCGCGCGGTTCCAAAGCGCTGAACAGCTCAATTGCGAGGAAGCGATGTCTCTAACCGATAAGGTTGTTTTGGTGTCAGGCGCTAATCGCGGGATCGGCGCAGCTACCGTGCGGGAATTGTTGAAGGTCGGCGTGAAGAAAGTCTACGCCGGCGCGCGCGATGTTAATTCCCTGCCGGATTTTGGCGATCCTCGGGTCGTTTCGCTGCAACTGGACGTAACCGACGAGGACTCCGTCCGAAAGGTGGCCGATCTCGCAGAGGATGTCGATGTCCTGGTGAATAATGCGGGAACGATGGCGTTCGGCGACTGGATCACCAGCCCCCAGGAGGTGATCGATATCGACATGAACACCAATTTCTATGGCACGCTCCGCGTCATCCGGGCGTTCATGCCTCACTTCATCAACCGCGGTTCAGGGACGATTGCAAACGTGGCCAGCATTGCAGGCCTTGCACCCGTGCCGCTGCTCGCCGGCTATTCGGCATCGAAGGCAGCCCTGCAATCGCTGACGCAGGCGCTTCGGGCGACGTTGGCCAAATCGGGGATCACCGTGATCGGTATCTATCCTGGTCCCGTCGACACCGATGCGGCGAAGAATATTCCGCTTGAGAAAGTAACGCCCGCGCATGCCGCGGCCAACATCGTCCGCGGGATCGAAAGGGGCGATGCCTACATCTTCCCTGATCCCATGGCGCTGCAGGTCGAGCATCTTTGGGCTCACGACGGCCGGCAGTTGGAAGTGGCGATGCGGGTCGGCGGCTAATCAGTCGCGCCATGAAAAGGCGTACCTCATGACGGCGACAGCCCGACGTTCTCCCCAAAGCAGTCTTCGAGTGCAACTAAGGCGCCGAAGACCGGGTTTACGAATTTGAGCAAAGCAGACGTCGTTCTCGACAACGCGATCTGGGTGTCCCTTACCACCCGGCATACTCACCTTGCCGAAGGGACGGGGAGGGCTCGTCGTTATCCGGTTGGCGTTTCGCCACTCGGCGCGATCCAGGACGCGTCCGAAGCGAGCTTTGCGGCTCTCGCCGCGCTGCTGCGCCCGGGTGAGGAAATCGCTCTGGGCAGCCCGACTGAAATCGTGCCTGTCGGCGGGTTTGAGGCTTTTGCGCGGATGACACTGAGACAGATGGTAAGATCATCTGTTAGCCGTCCGATTGCAGCTCGAGACGTGGTCCCGCTCGGCGCAGCCGATGTCGCCGAGATGCTTGCCCTGGTCGAAATCACAAAGCCTGGTCCCTTTCGCAATCGAACCCACGAACTAGGCCAATACTTCGGAATCCGAGTGGACGGCAGGCTTGTCGCCATGGCGGGAGAGCGCCTGCGCCCCGTTGGATATACCGAGATAAGTGCCGTGTGTAGTCACCCCGACTATCGGGGCCGCGGATACGGTGGAGTTTTGGTCGAAACACTCGTGCGAAACATTATCGACCGAGGTGACGTGCCCATCCTGCATGTGGAAAAGGAAAACCGTGCAGTATCGCTTTACGAAAAGATCGGATTCTCGGTGCGGCAAACCATCCATCTTGTCGGTCTAAGGAAGCCAAGCTCGATCTCTTCATAGCGGTAACCCTCTCCCCGCCAATGCGAGGAGAGGGAGAAGAAGCCGCTAGAAGCCTTTGCCGTTCCGTGGAATCGAAACAGGGCTCTAGTTTCTAGGTTTGACGCGTTTCTTTGCGCGAACCGGTATCCGCTTCGCTGGAAAACGCTCTACTAGTGTCCGGGCGATGTCGGCCTTAGTTCATAAATTGCCGTACCGAACATCGAAGGAACTTGGGGCAACTCGTCAGGCCCAATATTTCTCCCGACGTACACTGAGAACGAGTTCAGCCGGCATTCTGCCTTCCAATACTCGGACAAGATCATGCATTCGTTCGCTGCCATGGTGTAGAGCGTCCGACGTGCGGTGATCTGGGCCGGAGCGCTGGGCACGTCGCGTGGGTCTGACAGTCCCTCAATTCGTGTTCGGAATGTCGTCGTGATCCGGATAATCGGGTCGGGATCAAAGGCTGAGCCGGCCGGTTCTGGGTTTGGAATGGGTATCGGCTGTGCGGACGCGGCTGCGATCGACGTTAACGCCGCAAATGTAACAGCAAGAAGACTTCTCAAGACCAACCCCCAACCGGCGCTTTCGCCGAGCGTATATCCAGCATTGCATTGCACGAACTTGGACGGCAAGAGCCGCGTCTTCGCGCTGCTTTGGCTGTCTCCGACCATGTCACATAAATGCGAAGGGCGGGCAACATCACGCGATGTCCGAATTCGAGGGCAAACGGAAGACGTTCGCTCGGACTGGGTTCTTCTCAGTTTGACCCTAGCGGACGTCGGCATCCTGACGCCTCTGCCTGATTTTTCCGCAAAAGTTGCTGCGATTTTCCCGATATTCCTTTCAGATCGACTAAATCAGTGATTGTATAATCGAGTTTTACGACCTTGAAGTACCTTCGCAACAGGAGGAGAGCGCCGTGAATTACACAAGTCTGCGGTGGATCAAGGATCCAAAACAACGGCAACGCATCGTAGCCGGATTGGGAAAATTGCGCGCCGGACTTAAACGTAAGGTCCCCGCCAAAAGCGAAGGCTCGCTACTACTGGCGACCTGGAACATTCGCGAGTTCGGCGGCTCCAAGTACGGCGGGCGCACGACCGACGCCATGTATTACATTGCGGAATGCATGAACTGCTTCGACCTGATTGCGGTTCAGGAAGTCCGGGCCGATCTCAAGGCGCTCCAGGAAATCATGCGCCTCCTCGGCCGGCAATGGGACGTCATCTTCACGGACGTCAGCTATGCCGACGGCGGTAATTTTGAACGGCTTGCCTTCGTCTACAACACCGCCAAGGTCAGCTTTACGGGCCTTGCCGGTGAACTGGTTTTGTCTAGCAAGAGCGCGACGGAGATAATGAGCCAGGTCGCCCGCACGCCGTTCGTCTGTGGCTTTCAAGCTGGCTGGGCCAAGTTCAATCTCTGCACAGTTCACATCTACTACGGTACGAGCAAAGCGGAGGACCCGCGGCGCATCGACGAGATCAACGCGCTCGCTCGGCTACTTGCCGCCAAGGCGAAGGATTATATCAACACCGAGGCGCCCGTTGATTACGCGCCCGAACACCTTGTGCTACTTGGCGACTTCAACATTTTCTCGCGCACCGACAAGACGTATGAGGCGCTCACGAAGAACAAGTTCGAGGTGCCGGCCGAACTCCAGAAGCTGCCAACCGGAAGCAACGTGGCCCAGAACAAATTTTACGATCAGATCGCGTTGTTCAAACAGAAGGTAGGTGTGAAAAATACGAATGCGGGAATCTTCAATTTCTTCGATTACGTCTTCAACGACCCAAAGGAATTCAACGGCCTAAAGAACGCGCCGACCGCCAAGACATTCCAGCAGTGGCGTACCTTCCAAATGTCGGATCACCTGATCATGTGGTCCGAGTTCAGCGTCGACCAGACAGATGCGTACCTGAAAGCGCTGGCGGCCTGGGATGGTAAGCCGAGTTCCTGACTGGTATTTCGTCCTTCGCACCCGCCCTCTCTCGGCGGGCTATCTCAAATCGGGAGGTAAAGGACAGGCGCTTTGATTTGTCCGACCTCAACCCTCTCCCCGCCAATGCGAGGAGAGGGAGAAGAAGCCGCTAGGCCTTCGTGATCTTGTCGATCTCGGCCAGATCGTCCGCCGATAGCGTCCAGTCGATCGCCTTGACGTTCTGCTCGACCTGCTCGACGCGGGTTGCGCCGGCAATCACGCTGGAAACCTGCGGGCGGGATGCCAGCCATGAAAAGGCGAGCTCAAGCATGCTGTGGCCGCGCTGTTGCGCGAAAGCCTGCAGTTTCTCGACGATGTCCTCGTTGCGCGGCGTGACATAGCGGTCGCGCAGCGCCGGCGCCTTGGCAAAGCGCGTATCCGCCGGCGCCGCCGCACCGCGCTGGTATTTGCCGGTCAACAGGCCGCTGGCCAGCGGAAAGAACGGCAGCAGGCCGAGCTTGTACTGCTGCGCCGCCGGCAGCAAATCCTTCTCGATGTCGCGCACCACCAGGCTGTATTCGTCCTGGCACGAGACGAACGGGCTGACATTCATCGCCCGCGCGGTGAGCTCGGCCTCCGCGATGCGCCAGGCCGGGAAATTCGAATTGCCGATATAGCGGACCTTGCCCTGGCGGATCAGGTCGTCCAGCGCCCGCAAAGTTTCCTCGATCGGGGTCAGCGGATCGTATTCGTGCTGCTGGTAGAGGTCGATGTAGTCGGTCTTCAGCCGGGTCAAGCTGGCCTCGACGGCGGACACGATGTAGCGCCGGGACGCGCCCTGCTTGGTGCCGTCTGCGCTCATCGGCTTGGCGTATTTGGTTGCCAGCACGATATCCTTGCGCCGGTCGCCGAGCACCTGGCCGAGCACGGTCTCGGAGCCGCCCATTCCCGCATAGATGTCGGCGGTGTCGAACAGGGTGATGCCGAGGTCGATCGCCTTGTGAATGACCTTGCGGGAGGTTTCGAGATCGGTGCGCTGGCCGAAATTGTTGCAGCCGAGGCCGACGGCGGAGACACGCAGGCCGGAGCCGCCGAGATTGCGAGTTTGCATGGAGCATTCCTGTGAAAGAAAAGGGCGCGGAAAAACGTTGCATTGTGAAGCGCAGGGTCTGGCCTCGCAAGACGCGGTCGCGCATCACCGCGTCGCTAGTTTTAGAGGCTTCCCATTCGACTAGATTTGTGGGAATCTGAGGTATGATGCGCGAATTCATCATCCGCCGGATGCTCGCGATCTTGATGATCGCAGGATTAGTATTGGCTCCGGTATCCCGGCCATCCATGGCGGGAACAATGTCGGATGTCTCAATATCGGCGGTGGCGGCCGATATGTCGGCGGCAATGACGGACGAGATGGCGAACGACATGCCCTGCTGTCCGTCGAAGGCGCCGACTCCCATTGGCTGCGACAAGTGCTTGTTTATGACGGCCTGCGCGGCAAAATGTTTCTCGGGTCTCGCGGCGTCTCTTTTTCAACCGCTTTTCGCGGTCTCTGTCGATCTTGCACACCCGCGAGATGATTTCTGGCTCGACGGTTTGGGCCAGTCGCCGCCCGACCATCCCCCTCGAATCCTGGTCTGATCGGCGCCTAGGCGCCGGTTGCTGCCGCGCGCCTCGGGCGCGCGGATGACGCATGCCGCCATGCGGCAAATCCAGGAATTCGAGGACTATCGAAAATGAAAACGTTCACCTACGCGCGCGCCGTGCAGGCGGCGCTGATCGCTGCCGCAATCGGTGGCGCAAGCACGGCCGCCATGGCCGACATCAAGGACTATCAGTTCCAACTGGTCGACCAGACCGTGCAGGCCGGACCCGACAAAGTCATCACGGTCCGGCTGATGAACACCAAGACCGGAAAGCCGGTGCCCGACGCCGTCATCTTCGCGAGCCGACTGGATATGACTCCGGACGGTATGCAGGAGATGGTCACGAAGATCGCGCCAATGCCGGCTGGCGAGCCCGGGACCTACAAGTTCAAGGCCAGCTTCGGCATGGCTGGCCGCTGGCAGCTTTCGCTCGGCGCCAAGGTTCAGGGTGAGACCGGCACGGTAGAGAACAAGTTCGTCATCACGGCGCAGAAATGAACCGCGCCGTCATTGCAAGCGCTGCCGCCGCGTTGATCGCGGCGGCAGGCGTCGGATTCGTCGCCGGCACGCAACGGCTGCCGGCGCGTGTCCTCACCATGGTCACGCCTGCGGCGGCCGAAGGCAATCCGGCGCCGATCTACTTTCAGGACCCTGACGGCAGGCCGGCGTACTCGCTGACGCCCCGGAAGACCACTGACGGCCGGGACTATCGCGCCGTTCCCGCGGGCGCGGACGTCAGTTTCGACGAGGCAACGGCAGACGTGAGGACGTCAGCGCCCGCGCCGGGCGCCACCGAGCGTAAGATCAAATACTACCGCAATCCCATGGGCCTTCCGGACACGTCGCCGACGCCGAAGAAGGACCCCATGGGGATGGACTACATCGCGGTTTACGACGGCGACGAGACCGACGACGGCTCCGTGAAGCTTTCGCCCGGAAAAATCCAGCGCACCGGTGCGAAATCGGAGCCAGCGGCCAAGCGGGTTATCCGCACCGTCATTCGTGCGCCCGGAACTATCGCGCTCGACGAGCGGCGGATCTCCGTCATCTCCATGAGGTCCGAGAGTTTCGTGCTGAAGGTCGCCAGTGTCACGACGGGCGCGCAGGTCGCGAAAGGTCAGCCTTTGATGGAGGTCTACAGCCCCGCGGTGTCGTCCGCTGCCGCCGAGTACCTCGCCACCATCACCTCCAAAATGACCAGCAGCGACGGATCGTATGGTCGGGGATCACGACAGAGACTGATAAACCTCGACGTGCCGGAGGCGGCAATTGCTGCCATGGAAAAAAGCCGGAACGTTCCGACCTCCATAGAGTGGACGGCTCCGCGAGACGGCATCGTTTTGGAGCGCAATGCGATCGAGGGAATGCGCGTTCAACCGGGAGGAGTCATGTTTCGGATCGCTGATCACTCGGTGGTCTGGGCATTGATTGACGTCGCGGAACGCGATCTGGGCGCGATCTCCATCGGTCAACCGGTCACTGTGAAGGCCCGGAGCTTTCCTGGGCGCGCGTTCTCCGGGAAAGTCGAGGTCATCTATCCCGAGATCAATAAGGAGACGCGGACAGCTCGTATACGCGTGGATCTGTCGAACCCCGACTTCATTCTACTTCACGACATGTATGTCGATGCGGAAATCAACACGGGTAGCGGCGATCCGGTCTTGTCTGTGCCCGAGAGCGCGGTCATGGACACCGGCAGCAGACAGGCCGTCTTCGTCGACAAGGGACAGGGCCGCTTTGAACCTCGCGAGGTCAAGCTCGGCCACCGGGGGGGTGGATATGTGGAGGTCCGGCAGGGCGTCGCCGACGGCGAGCCAGTCGTCGTTTCGGCCAACTTCCTGATCGATGCCGAAAGCAATTTGAAGGCGGCATTGAAGGGCTTTTCCGAGGGGGCCCAGCAATGATCGCCCGCCTCATCGCCTGGTCAGCCCGCAATCTGTTGCTGGTGCTGTTCGGTGCCGGCTTTGCCGCGGCAGCCGGCGTCTACGCGCTGGTCCATCTGCCGCTCGATGCCATTCCGGATCTCTCGGACACCCAGGTCATCGTCTACACTGAATACCCCGGCCAGGCGCCGCAGGTCATCGAGGATCAGGTGACCTATCCGCTGACGACCGCCATGCTGACCGTGCCGCGGTCAAAGGTGGTGCGGGGGTTCTCGTTCTTCGGCGTGTCGTTCGTTTACGTCATCTTCGAGGACGGGACCGACATATACTGGGCGCGGTCGCGCGTGCTGGAATTCCTCAATGGCGCCACTTCGCGGTTGCCGTCCAGCGTGACGCCCACGATCGGTCCGGATGCGACCGGCGTTGGCTGGGTCTATCAGTACGCGGTGATGTCGAAGGAACTGAATCTTGCCGACACGCGCACCATCCAGGACTGGAATCTGAAGTTCGCGCTCGCGAAGGCTGAAGGCGTTGCGGAAGTCGCGAGCGTCGGCGGGTTCGTCAAGCAATACAACGTCATCCTCGATCCTCAGCGCATGCGCGACCTCGGCATCACCATGCAGAAGATGCGCGATGCGATCCGCGCCAGCAACGCCGATGTCGGCGGCCGCACCGTTGAACTCTCGGAGTTCGAGTACGTCATCCGCGGCAAGGGTTATCTCAAGAGCATCAACGATCTCGGCAATATCGTGCTGAAGACCGACAATGGCACGCCGGTGCTGCTGCGTGACGTCGCCCGGGTCGAACTCGGCCCCGACGAGCGACGCGGCATCACCGAATTGAACGGAGAGGGGGAGGTTGCGAGCGGCATCGTGCTGCAACGCTTCGGCGTCAATGCGCTCGACGTTATCGAAAACGTCAAGAAGCGGTTCAAGGAGATCGCCAGCAGCCTGCCGAAATCGGTCGAAATCGTGCCGGTCTACGACCGCTCCAACCTGATCTATGCGGCCATCGACACGCTCAAGCACACGCTGTTCGAGGAGAGCGTGGTGGTCGCGCTGGTCTGCATCGTATTCCTGCTGCATATTCGCAGCGCCCTGGTGGCAATCCTGATGCTGCCGGTCGGCATCCTGATGGCCTTCGGAGCGATGAAGCTATTAGGGCTCGGCTCGAACATTATGAGCCTCGGCGGCATCGCCATCGCGATCGGAGCGATGATCGATGCAGCGATCGTCATGATCGAGAATGCGCACAAGCATCTCGAACGGGCGGAGCCGGGAAAGTCCCGCATCGACATCCTGATCACCGCTGCCTCCGAGGTGGGGCCGGCCCTGTTCTTCAGCCTGCTGATCATCACCGTGTCGTTCATGCCGATCTTTACGCTGGAATCGCAGGAAGGGCGGCTTTTTAGCCCATTAGCCTTCACCAAGACGTTTTCGATGGCCGCCGCGGCGCTATTGTCGGTCACCCTGGTGCCGGCGCTGATGGTGATCTTCGTCCGTGGCCGGATCGTTCCCGAACACAGAAATCCCATCAACCGCTTCCTGATCTGGATCTACCGGCCGGTAATCAAGGGCGTGATGCGCGCCAAGACGCTGGTGATCGCGCTGTCGATCGCCGTGCTCGCGATAACGGTCTGGCCCGCGCGTCAACTCGGAACCGAGTTCATGCCAAGCCTGAACGAGGGCACGCTGCTCTACATGCCGACGACCTTGCCCGGCATCTCCGTCACCAAGGCCGGCGAACTGATGCAGACCCAGGACAGGATCATCCGGTCGTTTCCCGAGGTGGCCTCGGTCTATGGCAAGGCGGGGCGCGCTGCGACTGCGACCGATCCGGCGCCGTCTGAAATGTTCGAGACGGTCGTCAATCTGAAACCGAGGGAGCAATGGCGTCCGGGCCTCACGATCGACGGCCTGATCGCGCAGATGGACAAGGCGCTGCAATTTCCGGGCGTGTCCAATGCATGGACCATGCCGATTAAGGCGCGCATCGACATGCTGTCGACCGGCATCCGGACGCCGATCGGCATCAAGGTGATCGGCACCGACCTCGTCGTCATGGACAAGCTCGCCAAGCAGATCGAGCAGGTCCTAAAAGCCGTCCCGGGCACGTCGTCGGCCTATGCCGAGCGTGGGATCGGCGGTTACTACCTCGACGTGACGCCCAACCGAGAGGCATTGGCTCGCTACGGTATCATGATCCAGGACGTTCAAGATGTGATCGCGACCGCGCTCGGCGGTCAGACCGTGACCACCACCGTGGAAGGCCGGCAGCGCTTCAGCGTCAACATGCGCTACCCGCGCGATCTCAGGGATAATCCGCAAGCCATCGCCAACGATGTGTTGGTGCCGATGCCCGCCGGCGGCGCTGTCCCGCTAGGCGAGGTGGCCAAGGTGACGCCGGCGCGAGGGCCGAGCTCGATCCGGACCGAAAATGGACAGCTGGCCACCTACATCTATGTCGACATCCGCGACCGCGATCTCGGCGGCTACGTCGCCGACGCGCAGCGCGCGGTGCAGGCCAGCATTCAGTTCCCACCCGGCTACTACCTGATGTGGAGCGGCCAGTACGAATACCTCGAGCGCGCTACGGCACGGCTGAAGATCGTCGTTCCGGTGACGCTGCTGATCATCTTCCTGCTGCTTTACCTGAACTTCCGTTCGATCACCGAGACCATGATCGTGATGCTGTCGCTGCCGTTCGCGCTGGTTGGCGGCCTCTGGCTGATGTGGTTACTCGACTACAACCTATCGGTCGCGGTCGCCGTTGGCTTCATCGCCCTTGCCGGGGTCGCCGCCGAGACCGGCGTGGTGATGTTGATCTACCTGAACCAAGCGTTGGCGGAGATCAAAGCGCAGCGTGATGTCGAGGGTCGCGCGCTGACGCGCAGTGACCTCTACGACGCTGTCATGGTAGGCGCGGTGGAGCGGGTGCGTCCGAAGATGATGACGGTCGTCGCCATCATGGCGGGGCTGCTACCGATCATGTGGAGCACCGGCGCAGGCTCCGAAATCATGCAGCGCATCGCGGTGCCGATGATCGGCGGCATGATTTCTTCAACGCTGCTGACGCTGATCGTGATCCCGGCGATCTTCGGTCTGGTCAAGGGATTCCGGTTGCCGAATGAACGGAACGCCGATCTTCCGGCGTGTCGGGTGGGTCGGGCTCAGACATCGTCGAATGCCTTCGTCCCTTCGGAAGTAAGGGAATAGCGGGCCCAACTTGAAATCTAACGGGTTATAGTTTGCCGAACTGCTAGAGATACCGATGACGAACCCGCAATGGCGTCGCTGTCGGCGCAGCGTCATTGCGAAACTGAAGCCAAAAATCTCAAAGGCAAAAAAATGCGGCCCCGGTCAGACGCGGCGACTGACGGGGACCGCTTTGGGGCGCATGATCTGTGACGGGGGGCCGATCAGGCGCAGCGGGAAACTAGTCCCGCAATATTACGGGGCAGTGACAATCAAGCTTATCCACAGGCCGATACGCCGATCACGAGTTCGCTCCACGCCTGCGTGCGCGGCGCAGACTACTGTGCCAGGGCAAGCCGAGGCCCGCCCGAAAGCCTCATTCGATCGACTGCTTGTCGACTGCTTTTCCAATCAGAGCAGTTTGCGATAGACGACAAACCCGGGATAGTCCGCCACCGTGTTATAAAGCTGCATCGCGGTGAGATTGGTTTCGTGCGTGTGCCAATACACGCGCGGAGACCCGGCCAGCATCGCCTGCCGGTAGACCCCGTCGATCAGGGCGCGGCCGACGCCTTTTGCGCGCGCGGCCTCGCCGGTGAACAAGTCCTGCAGATAGCAGGTCAGCTCGATCGCCGTGGTGCTGCGGTGGAAGAGGTAATGCGCGAGACCCAGCAACTCGTCGCCGCGCACGGCGACCAGCGCGTGCACCGGCTCGTCGGCATCGAAGAAGCGCGCCCACGTCGTTCGCGTCACTTCATGCGCCAGCGCGGTCGCGCCCGACCGTCCGTAGAACGCGTTGTAGCCGTCCCATAATGGAAGCCATTGGTCATAGTCCCCGGGGCTCACCGGGCGGATCGAGAGGTCGCTGGGCATGGTGACTTCCGAGTTCATGGCAGGCGCGTTGGGGAGGGGCAGTTTCGATAACCTGCTGCGTCCGTCAAGCTGTCCGCTCCGGCCGACTTGGGAAGCGCGCCCGCCGGAGCCTTTTTACCTGCTTAGAGAGGGCTCAGACCGATCGGTTGTTCGGCATCGCCGGGCGCGAGACACCAGTGATTGCTGAGGGCGGCCGCCGGACCGATGCGCAAGATCATTAAATCGAGGTCAGACGTCGATGGCTCAATGCGCACGTGTTGTCAGGAGTCGAAGCGCGGGTCTTGAAAAGATTTGATTCGATCGGTGTGGCGGGGGAAGAAGTCGTTACGCGAGACCCAATAACTCGCCGTCGCGGGCTGTGATCAAAGCATCCACAAGGTCGTCGGTATCGAAGTGGCGCATCCTCATTCGTTCACGCAATTTCATGCGACGGCGTGATCGCACCTGTCCGTTCGTGAACGTGTTGTGATCTTGACGCGTGGCCGTTCTATTCGGCGGCGTCCAGGCGCCCGCGGCTTAGGTCGCTGCTACGGCGCAGCGACCGGTAATAGTCGGCCTTGGCGGGGTCGTCGGTACTGCGCACGAGGTCGGTTACCGGCGTATAGCTCAGCATTCTGCCGCCGTCCGGCAACGCCGTGCAGCTCATGCGCAGCACCTCTTTGTTGGCGAGCCTGATGTTGATCGGCGTTGAATCGCCGGCGCGCATCATTGCGGTGCGCCGCGCGATGAAGGCGTCCAGCTCCTCCGGCGGCAATTCATAAGCGCCGGTGTCGCGGCCGTGATACATCAGCGCGATGAACGGGGGCTTGCTGTCGGCCTTGTCATCCGGAAGCGAGAAGTAACGGCGGAAGGCGCGGTTGATGAATTCCGCGCGGGTGTCGGAATCAAGCAGCACGATCCCGATGTCGACTTCATCGAGCGCCGCTGACAGCCGCTCCATGGCGGCGTGATGCCGACGCTCCCACGCGACGGCCTCGATCCGTTTCTTCCGCAACAGTCCGGTGATGGCAGCAGTACCGGTTACCGTCGCCGCCAGCATCGATAGCCGCGCCAGTTCGGCGGCGCTGAACCCGGGCGTGACGTCGTGGCCGAGGAAAAACAGGGCGAAGCAGCCGACCGCAATGGCGGCGCTGATCATGCCCGAGGCGATCCCGCTGAGCGAACCCGCCAGCGCCACGATGCCTACGAGCAGCGGCGCAGGATCTGGAATAGGCATGACATGACGATCGACCACGACGGCGATCAGCGCTGTCGCTGCCGTCAAAGCCGGACCGGAGAGTGCCCGCCAGTCGAACTGCATTTTTCTGTTCTCGCTGTTTTCCTCTAGTTAAGTATGGTTGCGTGACGGTTTATTTCGACAGCACAGGATTTTTTGGTCTCGTCGTAAGAAAACGGTAGACCGCTCCGGCAGGTATTTTGGCTTGTTTGATTCAAAGATTAGCTTCGCGGTCGGCGGCCCCTGGGGGGAGGGCCGGTGCCTTGCTCTGGCGGTCACGGGAATGCCGTGCCTGTCGTGCGAAAAAGCGAATGGTTTAAGAAATGGGGGTTCAGGGAAGCGACTGAGGGGGCTAACTCGGAATCGGCATCGCCATGCTGACCTTGATCGAGAACACCGTGAGCGTGACGATCAGGCAAAGCGACATGGAGCCGATCGCGAGCGAGGCCACCACGGCATCGATCAGCCGGGGAGAGGCCACTGGGGCGGAACGTCCTTGAAAACCTGCCGCGCGGGGCGACCGAGTCATGGGCGAGTTCCTTCGGTCCGCGGGCGAATCACCCGCGCCATCAGGTGATTTTGCAGGGATCGCGGGCACGATTATGGCGGCAATCGCCCTGAAAATGGCAAAATAGCGGCGGAGCTACCCGCTATGCCCGCTATTCCAGCGGTTATGCCCGCTATTTCGCTGCTCAGACCGCCGCGGCGATCCCGGCCGCCGCTTCGTCTTCAACGTCCGGCCGCCAATCCATGCCGACGAAACCGGGGGTTTGCTCGATCCGTCGCAGCCAGGCCCGGACGGCGGGAAACATCGCGAGGTCATAATCGCAGCGGTCGGCGACATGGGTGTAGCCGTAGAGGGCGATGTCGGCGACCGTGAGCTGGCCGGCTGCAAAATATTGATGGGTCTTGAGGTGATTTTCCATCACCTGGAGCGCGCCATAGCCGCGCTCCATCCAGTCTTCCAGCGCGTGCGTCTGCAGGTCACGGCCGCCCCTGACCAGGGACAACCAGAAGTAGGCCGCCCCGATATTAGGCTCCAGCGCATGCTGTTCGAAGAACATCCATTGCAGCGCTTCGGCGCGTTCGATCCGCGTATCCGGCGCCAGCGAGGTGCCGCCGGCAACGTACCAGAGGATGGCGTTGGATTCGGCCAGGTAGCGCCCTTCTGCGACCTCCAGCAGCGGCACCTGTCCGCTCGGATTCTTGGCGAGAAATTCCGGAGTGCGGCTTTCGCCGCGCAGAATGTCGATCTCGATCGCACGGTAGGGAGCATTGAGCAGCGCCAGCGCAAGGCGGACCTTGTAGCTGTTGCCGGAGCGCTGCATGGAATAGAGCTTGTACATCTGAATTCATTTCGACCAATGAAACATCCGCGCGCGTGATAACCAGGTGAGTTTGGTCATCCCGCAACGCTGTTAAACAATGATGCCGATGCGGATGCCTCGCAAGGTCCGAAACCTGGAAAAAGTCGAAATTACCTACCGCACTGCAATCACATAGAAGTTCTTGCCAGCGCAGCGTCAGGTCACGCTTGCGCGATCTCGGCGCGGTCAGATGTCGCACGCCGCATCAGCAGGGCATACAGCATCAGAATCGTGATCAGACCGACCGGCAGAGCGGTCGCGCCGGCAACCCCGCGCGCGATCAGCGGTGCGAACCACGCCGCCGCCAGCAGGCTGATTTCGTAATCGCGAAAGCCGCGGGCCCTGCTCGACGCGACGATGAACGCGATTGCCGGCGCAAGCACCGTCAGGTCGTAGTCGAGCACATGCGGCGAGGCCAGCAGGGTCGCGACCATCAGCAGTGCCGCCTTCAGATCGCGGTCGGCCGATGAACGCCAGACCCACGAGACGCTGGCGATGGTCGCGATCGATACCGCGCCCTGTATCAGGTAGGCGAGGGATACTCCGCCGCCCCACATCCGTATCGCAGCGAACGCGCTCTGCAGTTTTTCAAAGCCGACGGCGCCCTGCTCGAGCAGCAGCTTGCGCGATGTTTCGGTGGAGGCGGCAAACGACCACCAGCAGTCGGGACCAAATAGCAGATATACCGTCGCGGCCAGCACCATCACGGTGGCGCCGGCGGCGATGATGGTGCGCCATTGCCTGGCTGCGAGCAGCGCGAACGGGATCAGCACAGCGAATTGCGGCTTGTAGGCGAGAAGACCGAACAGGATGCCGGAGAGCAGTGGCCGTTGCGGCAACGTCACCAGCGCGGCGCCGAGCAATCCCGCGGTCAGAAAGCCGTTTTGACCATGGCCGAGGTTGATGAAGACGGCGGGGAAGGCGGCGGTGACCGGCAACCAGAGCTGGGCGACCGCGCCGCCGTCCTGCCGCGGCCGTCGCAGGATGGCGGCAATGACGGCCAGGTACAGCGCCAGGGATCCGGCCTGCCAGCTCGCCAGCGCCAGCGGATATGGCAGCAGTGCCAGAGCTGCGGCGACCAGCAAGAAGATCGGCGGATACAGCCAGCCGTAATAGGGCGTGGCCGGGCCGAAGATCTGCTGCTCGCGGGCGTAATGCGCGGCGATGTCGTAGACGTCGCCGGCGCGGCCCTCCAGCACCAGCGAACCGGCGGCGTAAAAACTGGAGAAATCGGCGCCGATCGGCTTGCCGTTGCGATCGACCATGCCACCCGACAGCGCGATCCAGCCGATGATCGCGATCGCATATAGGCCGAGCAGAATCAGGCTATAGGCGCGCGCGCGTTCCGTGGTCAGCCATCGGCCGGACCGCAGCTGTTGCCAGGGAAGCTGCCACGGCAGCGCTTGCCGGAAATAAGTCATTTCGCCGCGGAATTTTATGAATATTGCGTAATCCTACGCGGGACCGCTTTAACGTTCCCTAAAGTGGGTGTGCGTGGCAGCAAGCTTCTTGCGATGCGGCGTGGGGCGCTCTAGGGTGCCTCGATCCCATTCATGAAGAGTCGTGGATCTGCGATCTGCCGAATTCACCACGGCTGCAAGGAGATGATGATGTCGTTCCTGTCCGCTGCGCTCGACCGTGTGAAGCCGTCTGCGACCATCGCGGTGACGGATAAAGCGCGCGCGCTGAAAGCGGCCGGCCGCAACGTCATCGGCTTAGGCGCCGGCGAGCCCGATTTCGATACCCCCGGCAACATCAAGCTGGCGGCGATCCAGGCGATCGAGGCGGGCAAGACCAAGTACACCGCGGTGGATGGTATTCCCGAGCTGAAGGAGGCGATCATCGCCAAGTTTCAGCGCGAGAACGGGCTCACCTACAAGCCGAACCAGATCATCGTCGGCACCGGCGGCAAGCAGGTGCTTTACAACGCGCTGATGGCCACCATCAATCCGGGCGACGAGGTGATCATTCCCGCTCCCTACTGGGTGAGCTATCCGGAGATGGTGGCGCTCGCCGGCGGCGAACCCGTGCCGGTGGTGTGCACGGCGGCGCAGGGTTTCAAGCTGCAGCCGGACGCGCTGGAAAAGGCGATCACGGCGAAGACCAAGTGGATTATCCTGTGTTCGCCGTCGAACCCGACCGGCGCCGCCTATACGCGCAGCGAGTTGAAGGCGATCACCGACGTGCTGGTGAAGCATCCGCATGTCTGGGTCATGACCGACGATATGTACGAGCATCTGGTCTATGACGACTTCGTATTCACGACACCGGCACAGATCGAGCCGAAACTGTACGACCGCACGCTGACGGTGAACGGCGTCTCGAAGGCCTATTGCATGACCGGCTGGCGCATCGGCTATGCCGGCGGTCCGGCCCCTCTGATCAAGGCGATGGCGACGATCCAGTCGCAGTCGACCTCGAACCCGTCGTCGATCGCGCAGTGGGCTGCCGTCGAGGCGCTCAACGGTCCGCAGGATTTCATTCCGGCCAACAACAAGGTGTTCAAGGAACGGCGCGACCTCGCGGTGTCGATGCTCAACCAGGCCAAGGGAATCGAATGCCCGCGGCCGGAAGGTGCGTTCTACGTCTATCCGTCCTGTGCCGGCACCATCGGCAAGACCGCGCCGTCCGGCAAGGTGATCGGCAATGACGAGGACTTCGTCACCGAATTGCTCGAAACCGAGGGCGTCGCCGTGGTGCAGGGTTCGGCGTTCGGGCTTGGACCGGCATTCCGGATTTCCTACGCGACCAAGACCACCGACCTCGAAGACGCCTGCAAGCGCATCCAGCGCTTTTGTGGCAATTTGCGATAAGGCGTTTCCGAGTTCCGCTCGCGCCAAGGGCGCGCGTCGGAAAAAAAACGGCGTGTCATCGGTTGAGACAACCGCGATGCTATCGAGCAAGGCCCGCGCAAGCGGGCCTTTTATCGTGGTATAGATGGCATATAAAGGCGGCCAAGCTGGCAAGGCCGCTGATGGTATGCCATAGAGCAGATCGCGCTGTGCCCATGGCACTTCCCTCACTCGTTGCTCGCATCAGCTTCATCAGCCGGAGATACCTTCATGCGCCGTCTATTCATCCTTGCCGGAATCCTCACCGGCATGCTGGTCGCTTCTTTCGCGGGAGCCAACGCGCAGCCGATCCAGCGCGTGCAGGTTGGCGTGCTTGAGTGCCGCGGCGGCGCCAGCATCGGCTTCATCGTCGGCTCGGTCACCCATCTCGGTTGCGTGCTGCGCATCAGCGGCATGCCGGAAGACCGTTATGTTGCGACCATCCATAAAGTCGGTATCGACCTCGGCATCACCGAGGAGTCGGCGCTGGCGTGGGCGGTGTACGCGCCGGCGGCGCGGCTCGGGCCGGGCGATCTCTCGGGCAACTATGCCGGCGCGGACGGCAGTGCGACGCTCGGCGTCGGCGTCGGCGGCAACGTGCTGCTCGGCGGCTCCAACAATTCGATCGCGCTGCAGCCGGTCAGCGTGGCGGGTCAGGTCGGCCTCAGCGTCGCGGCCGGACTGGAAAGCCTGGAGCTACGGCCGGGAAGGTAACACCGCGTTCCGCCTTCATTTCCGGATCGTCTGGCCGCGGTCATGATCGACCGTGCGTGAACCGCGATACGGAACAGTGGAGGCGGCGGTTAGTTGTCGCGATGAACGCCAAGCGTTTGCGTAGAGAATATACTCAATTAATTAGTTAGAGCGGGATGGCGATTCGAAGAGTCACCATCCCGCTCCAGGCGCGCCCGATCGGTTCAGGGCGACGGCAGCGGACACCATTTGGCCACGATGCACCGCAGCGACGTTTTCTGACTTGCCAAAACCCGAAGGCGGGGAGAGCATCCCGTTTGCCGACCCAATCAAGGGCCGAGCTCCAGATGAGGAGGCGGCAATGGGACAAAATGTCAGAAGTCCCCGAGGTCCACGGTGCATTGCATTGGTGGGCCCTTTCCAAAGCGGTAAAACCACACTTCTTGAAGCGATTTTAGCGCGCACGGGCGCCATCCACCGGGCCGGCAGCGTCGAAAGCGGAACTTCGGTTGGCGACGCCAGCCCCGAAGCCCGCCGCCACCGGATGGGCGTCGGCCTCACCGCCGCCACCACCAGTTTCATGGACGACACTTACACCTTCCTCGACTGCCCCGGCTCGATCGAATTCGCGCACGACATGCGCGCCGCGATGCCGGCGGTCGATGCCGCGGTCGTGGTCTGCGAGGCCGACGAACGCAAGCTGCCGCAACTTCAGATTATCCTGCGCGAGCTGGAAGATCTCGGCATCCCGCGCTTCCTGTTTCTCAACAAGATCGACCGCGCCAACAAGCGCATCCGCGAGACGCTCGCGATTCTGCAGCCGGCATCGCGGATTCCGCTGGTGCTGCGCCAGATCCCGATCTGGAACGGCGAATTGATCGCCGGCTTCGTCGACCTGGCGCTGGAACGCGCCTTTGTCTATCGCGAGCACAAGGCCTCCGAGGTCATCACGCTGGAGGGCGGCGACCTCGATCGCGAGAAGGAAGCCCGGTTCTCGATGCTGGAAAAGCTCGCCGATCACGACGACGCGCTGATGGAGCAGTTGCTCGACGACATTCCACCACCGCGCGACGCGGTATTCGACGACCTCGCCCGCGAGTTGCGCGAGGGCCTGATCTGTCCGGTGCTGCTCGGCTCGGCCTTGCGCGAGAACGGCGTGCTCCGCCTGATGAAGGCGTTGCGGCATGAAGCGCCCGACGTCAGCACGACCGCCAGGCGCCTGGGCGCGCCTTCGGCCCAGAAGGGTTCCAAGGATGCGTTGGCCTATGTGTTCAAGACCCAGCATCTGCAGCACGGCGGCAAGCTGTCGCTGACGCGTGTGCTGGCCGGGCATCTCGATGACGGTGCGACGCTCAATTCCTCGTCGGGCGAGACCGGCCGGGTTTCCGGCATCCTGGCCGTCAGCTGCGCGCAGGATACCAAGCGCAGCTCCGCCGAGGCCGGTGACACGGTGGCGCTCGGCAAGCTCGACAACATCAAGACCGGCGACACGCTGTCGGGCGGCAAGACCGCGCCGCCGGCGCTGGCCAGCGTCGAGCCGACGCCGCCGGTGCTGGCGATCGCGCTCGCGGCGGCGGACCGCAAGGACGACGTCAAGCTCGGCCAGGCGCTGTTGCGGTTGAACGAGGAAGATCCGTCGCTGACCATGATCCACAATCCGCGGACCCATGACATCGTGCTGTGGGGGCAGGGCGAGATGCATCTGCGGGTCGCGCTGGAGCGCCTGCGCGATCGCTTCGGCGTCAACGTCAAGTCGCAGCCGCCGGCGATCGGCTATCAGGAAACCATCCGCAAGCCGATCACCCAGCGCGGCCGGCACAAGAAACAGTCCGGCGGCCACGGCCAGTTCGGCGATGTGGTGCTGGAGGTCAGGCCGATGCCGCGCGGCGGTGGCTTTGCGTTCGATGAGAAGGTCGTCGGTGGCGCGGTGCCGCGAAATTACATCGGCGCGGTCGAGGAGGGTGTGGTCGACGGCTTGCTGCGCGGGCCGCTCGGCTTTCCCGTCATCGACGTGCAGGTGACGCTGACCGACGGCTCCTATCACAGCGTCGACTCGTCCGACCTGGCGTTCCGGACCGCGGCGCGGATCGGCGTCAGCGAAGCGCTGCCGCAGTGCCAGCCGGTGCTGCTGGAGCCGATCTATGTGGTCGACATCGTCTGCCCTAGCGACGCCACGGCGAAGATCAACGCCATCCTGTCGGGACGGCGTGGGCAAATCCTCGGCTTCGACACCCGCGAAGGCTGGTCGGGGTGGGATCGCGTTCGCGCCATGATGCCGGAGGCCGAGATCGGCGAATTGATCGTGGAGTTACGCTCGGCGACCGCGGGCGCCGGCAGCTTTACGCGGCAGTTCGACCGCATGGCCGAAGTCGTGGGTCGCGCCGCGGACCAGATCATCGCTGCGCATCGTGTCGCGGCGTAAGTGAAACAGCGCAGGATCATGAGCTTCGTATGTTGCAGCTCATGATTCCACCCGCCGCATTATGCGCCGGGCGGCGCGCCGCTCCGGGCAAGGCTGGCTTCCCGCCATTTAGGTTCGCGCATTCCGGCCGGAATTTGCCGCGCCGGTTTTGCATCCATTGAATGTCGCAGGTCGGGGCAACAGAAATGCTTGATACACGCCGTAACGTGGCGCTGGCCTGCGCGCTCAGCGCATTGGCCGGTTATGTCGACGGCATCGGCTTTCTGCATCTCGGCGGCTTGTTCGTCTCCTTCATGAGCGGCAACTCGACCCGGCTCGGCGTCAGCCTCGCCGCCGGGCATTGGGACGACGCGGCCGACGCGGTCGTCCTGATCGCGCTGTTTGTCTGCGGCGCGGTTGCGGGGTGCCTGATCGTGCTTGGCTGCCGCACCAACCGGCAGCCCTGGGTGCTGCTGGCGGAGGCGTCGCTGCTTGGCTTCGCCGCGCTCTCTTACGGGTATGGCCTGCCGAATGCCGCGATTGCGGCGATCGTGCTGGCGATGGGGCTGGAAAACGCGGTGTTCCAGACCGACGGCGGCGCGGGCATTGGCCTTACCTATGTCACGGGCACGCTGGTCAAGGTCGGCCAGCTCGCAGGCGTCGCATTAAAGGGTGGCCCGCGCTGGGATTGGGTGCCGAACCTGCTGTTATGGGTGGCGCTGGTGGCGGGTGCGGTGGCCGGGGCTGCGGCCTATCATTGGATCAATCTCGCCGCCATCTGGTTTGCTGCGGGCGCAGCGCTCGCGATGAGCGCGATCGTCGCCGCGGCAACCCGATCGGCGCCTGCTTGACAGCGATGGGCGGAAGTTAAAAGGATCGGACGTTCGCAAATAAATATGGGCCTGCCGAGGGATGTTGCGTGCCGCAGTGTGATTTCGGAGTTGATCGTGAGTAGGCCGCGCGCCGCCTGTTTGATCGGATGGCCGGCGGCGCATTCGCGCTCGCCGCTGATCCACCATTATTGGCTGCGGACGCTTGGGATTGCCGGCGGCTACAACATTGAAGCGATACCGCCGGAAGGCTTTGCCGAATTCGTGCTGCACCTGTCGACGCACGGCTTCGTCGGCGCCAACGTCACCATTCCGCACAAGGAGCGCGCGCTGGCGCTGTCGTTGCCTGACGAACGCGCCCGCGCGGTCGGTGCCGCCAATACGCTATGGTACGACGGCGACGAACTGCGCTCGACCAATACCGATATCGAAGGCTTCATTAATAATCTCGACGCTTGCGCGCCGGGATGGAGCGGCGTCAGTGATGCGCTGGTGCTTGGCGCCGGCGGCTCATCACGCGCCGTGGTGTTCGGATTGATCGAGCGCGGCATCAAGCATGTGCATCTGGCCAACCGGACCATCGATCGCGCGCAGGCGCTGGCGGACCAATTCGGTGCGAGCGTTCATCCCGTTGGATGGGATGCCGTCGGCGATCTGCTGCCGCGCAGCCGCCTGCTCGTGAACACCACGTCGCTCGGAATGCACGGCCAGCCGGCGCTCGAGATCGACGTCGGCCGGCTGCCGTCAGATGCCGTGGTCGCGGACCTCGTCTATGTGCCGCTGCAGACGCCGTTGCTGGCGGCGGCGCAGGCGCGCGGATTGCAGACCGCCGATGGGCTCGGCATGCTACTGCATCAGGCGGTGCGCGGGTTCGAATTGTGGTTTGGACAGCGGCCACAAGTGACGTCCGAACTGCGTGCGCTGGTCGAAGCCGATCTCACAAAGGTTTGAGTGGGGAATATCGCTTATCATCCGGTGTCTGGTGCTAATGCCGGTGCTGTTAAAGCCCCTCTCGCTGGAGAACATTACATGTCGTTCACGTCGTCTACCCTGTCGCGTTCGATCGTCGCGCTCGCTTTGACCGCGGCTTCATCCTATGCGATCGCCCAACAGTCACCGACCCCGTCCCGGCTTCGCGGCGTCATCGAAGGCATCGACGGCGACGTAATTACCGTCAAGTCGCGCGCCGGCCAGGACGTCAAGCTGCACATGGCGACCAACATGATGGTGCAGGGCATCACCAAGATATCGCTGTCGGACATCAAGGTCGGCTCCTTTGTCGGCGCCACCACGGTGCCAGCGCCGAATGGCGGGCAAAAAGCCGTCGAGGTGCACGTGTTTCCGGAAAACATGCGCGGCACCGGCGAAGGATCGCGGCCCTGGGATCTGCGTCCCAACAGCACCATGACCAATGCGACGGTGGCGGCCGACACCGTGGCCGGCAATGACGGACATACGCTGACGGTCCGCTACAAGGGCGGTGAGAAGAAGGTCGAGGTCACGCCCGACACGCCGGTCGTGACCTACGTGCCGGGCGACAAGGCCGAGCTCAAGGCCGGTGCCCAGATCATCGCGTTCACCAAGAAATTGCCGGACGGTTCGCTGGAAGCTGACCGGATCGGCGTCGGCCGCGACGGCATCGCGCCGCCGATGTGAGGCGGGCGTTTATCTCTTAGGGTTTTCAGAATAGCAGTGCTGCCGCGGGGGTTTGGATGCCCCGCGGCAGCTTTTTGGGAGGGAATGTGATGTCTAAAATTTCCAGAGTTTTTCCGGCAACGTCACGCCGCATCGCTGCGTCGCTTGCAGCGGTGCTGGTGCTGGGATCGGCCGCGTGGGCGCAGCAGCCTGCAATGGTTCGCATTCGCGGCACCATCGAAAGCGTCGATGGTCCGGTGCTGATGATCAAGTCGCGTGAGGGCACCGACATGAAGGTCCGCACGACCGACAATGTGGCGGTGTTCGGTGTCACCAAGACCGCGCTGTCGGAAATCAAGCCGGGATCCTATATCGGAGTCTCCGCGATGCCCGAGCCCGATGGCACCCAGAAGGCGCTCGCGGTGCATATCTTCCCGGAGAGCCAGCGCGGCGCCGCCGAAGGTTTTCGGCCCTGGGATCTTCGACCCAACAGCACCATGACCAATGCCACCGTCGCCCAGACGGTCGCGGGCACCGATGGTCAGGATATCCTGGTCAAGTACAAGGACGGCGAAAAGAAAGTCGTGGTGCCGCCGGGCACGCCGGTCGTCACCTTCGTCGCCGGCGACAAGGCCGAACTGAAGCCAGGCGCCAACATCATCATCTTCGGCGCGGCCAAGAAAGACGACGGCACGCTGGAAGCCAACCGCGTCAATGTCGGCCGCGACGGCATCGCGCCGCCGATGTGAGGTGAATTTTCGGCTCGTCATTCCGGGATGGTGCGGCAGCACCAGACCCGGAATCTCGAGATTCTCCGATGTACAATTGCACATCGTAGTTCGATGCTTCGCATCGCCCCGGAATGACAAACAGTATCTAAATCGCTAGCACGTGGTCGTCGATCTCGGCGATGGTGTTGACGCCGCACAGCCCCATGGTGGTGTGGAGTTCTTTCGCGATGGTCTCGATCGCCTTGGCGACGCCGGCTTCGCCGCCGGCGCCGAGCCCGTAAGCATAGGCGCGGCCGATCATGCACGACTTGGCGCCGAGCGCGAGCGCGCGCATTACGTCCTGGCCCGAGCGGATGCCGCCGTCGAACATGATCTCCATCTTGGACCCGACGGCGTCGACGATCTCCGGCAGAACCTCGATCGAGGACGGTGCGCCGTCGAGTTGCCGGCCGCCATGGTTGGAGACCACCAGCGCATGCGCGCCGGTCTTTGCGGCTTCCTCGGCATCCTCAACGTCGAGGATGCCCTTGAGAATCAGCTTGCCCGGCCAAATGCTGCGAATCCATTCGATGTCCTTCCAGTTCAACGAAGTGTCGAACTGCGAATTGATCCAGGTCGAGAGCGCTGTGATATCGTCGGTGCCCTTCAGATGGCCGACGAGATTGCCGAAGGTGCGGCGCTTGCCGCGCAGCACGCCGGATACCCAGGCGGGCTTGGTGGCGAAATCGAACAATTTCGACAGCGACCATTCCGGCGGCACGCTCATGCCGTTCTTGATGTCCTGGTGACGCTGGCCGATCACCTGCAGGTCGACGGTCAACACCAGCGCGCTGCATTTTGCGGCGATCGCCCGTTCGATCAGCGACTTGATGAAGCCGCGATCCTTCATCACGTAAAGCTGGAACCAGAACGGCTTGTCGACTGCAGCTGCGATGTCCTCGATCGAACAGATCGACATCGTGCTTTGCGTGAACGGGATGCCGGCAGCCTGCGCGGCGCGGCAGGCGAGAATCTCGCCGTCGCCATGCTGCATGCCGAGCAATCCCACCGGCGCCAGGATCAACGGCAGCGCGGCGGGTTCGCCGAGAATGGTGGTGGAGAGATCGCGCTTGGAGACATCGACCAGGACGCGCTGGCGAAACTTGATCTGCTGAAGATCGTCATGATTGGCGCGCAGCGTATCTTCGGTATAGGACCCGCGATCTGCGTAGTCGAAAAACGCCTTCGGGACGTGGCGCTTGTGAAGCTGGCGCAGATCCTCGATGCAGGTGATGTGTTTCATGAAAGTTCCCAGCCCTTCTTGTATTCCTTGGTTTGGCCGTTCATCTAGCATGGTTGGGCGGGCCGCAAAATCGCCCCGCGAGATAAGCTGCACGGCCAACCAGGAGGGCACCCATGACCGCCTCAGGTACCGACCGCAAAGACGTCAAGGGCAGCGACGTCAAGGGCAGCGAGAAGCGGCGGCTCGACCAAGTGCTGGAAGAGGGCCTGGAAGAGACCTTTCCCGGTTCCGATGCGGTCAGTGTCACCCAGCCGGCGCCCTCGAAAGCGGACCGTCACATCAAGCGAAAAGATTGACGTGATGCCGATTTTAACCTCTAATTGCACGCTTAATGTTTGATTTAACAAGAGGTTAGAGGCTCAGTGCCGCGCCGGCCGCCGGTAATGATTAATCATATTTTTTGAAGCCATATTAGGGGCAAAGGCCTATAACTGCCTTTTGGTCCATGATAGCGGGCGTCGAGGTTTCTTGCCGGAGGGTTCGAGACTCCTTGAAAGCTGCTGGGGGATACATGACTCGCAAATATTTTGGTACCGATGGGATCCGCGGCCGTGCCAATGGCCTGATTACGCCGGAACTCGCGCTCAAGGTCGGGCAGGCGGCCGGACTGGTGTTTCAACGCGGCGAACATCGCCACCGCGTCGTCATCGGCAAGGACACGCGTCTTTCCGGCTATATGATCGAATACGCGATGGTGGCCGGCTTCACCTCGGTCGGCATGGATGTGCTGCTGCTCGGCCCGATGCCGACGCCGGCGGTGGCGATGCTGACCAAGTCGATGCGTGCCGATCTCGGCGTCATGATTTCCGCCTCTCATAATTTGTTCGAGGACAACGGCATCAAGCTGTTCGGTCCGCAAGGCTTCAAGCTGTCCGACGATGTCGAAAAGCAGATCGAACTGCTGCTCGACGAATCGCTCGACAAGCGGCTGGCGCAAAGCGCCAGCCTCGGACGTGCCCGCCGCATCGACGGCGTCCACGACCGCTACATCGAGTTTGCCAAGCGGACGCTGCCGCGCGATCTCAGCCTCGACGGCCTGCGGGTGGTGGTCGATTGCGCCAATGGCGCGGCCTACAAGGTGGTGCCGGAAGCGCTGTGGGAGCTTGGCGCCGACGTGATTTCGATCGGCGTCGAACCCGACGGATTCAATATCAACAAAGAGTGCGGATCGACCTCGCCGGAAGCGCTCAGCCGCAAGGTGCGGGAGATGCGCGCCGATATAGGCATCGCGCTCGACGGCGATGCCGACCGGGTCATCCTGGTCGACGAGCGCGGGCACCTGGTCGATGGCGACCAGTTGCTGGCGGTGATCGCGCAAAGCTGGAAGGAAGACGGCCGGCTTGCCAAGCCCGGTATCGTCGCGACCGTGATGTCGAATCTGGGACTCGAACGTTTCCTCCAAGGTCACGGCATCGAGCTGGTGCGCACGCCGGTCGGCGATCGTTACGTGCTCGAGCAGATGCTGAGCCGTGGCTACAACCTCGGCGGCGAGCCCTCCGGGCACATCATCCTGTCTGACTACGCGACCACTGGCGACGGTTTCGTGGCGGCGCTGCAGGTGCTCGCGGTGGTGCAGAAGCTTCGCCGTCCGGTGTCGGAAGTCTGCCATCGCTTCGATCCGCTGCCGCAGATCCTGAAGAACGTGCGTTATCGCAGCGGCAAGCCGCTCGACGACGTCGACGTCAAGTTGGCGATCGACGCCGGCGAGAAGCGGCTCAATGGCCATGGCCGGCTGCTGGTCCGCTCATCTGGGACCGAGCCTGTGATCCGCGTGATGGGCGAGGGCGACGATCGCATCCTGGTGGAGGAAGTGGTCGATCACATCGTCTCGGCGCTCGGCGAGGCCGCGGCGGCTGCAGCGCACCCCTAATCGCATCGCAGCCATCATCTAATGTTGCTGGTCCGCGCCGCTCCGGCGGCGTAGGACATCCGCATCTACGCGGCATTGCAAATGCGATGGGGATCAACCGTTGAACAAGCCCGTTGTCGTCTCCGAGGAAGCGCTGGCCGAGCCTGTCATTCTGCCGGACGTGACCGCCGGTTCGATCTCCAAGGCGGCCGCGGGACCGGCCTACATCGTGCTTGCGGGAATCAGCTTCTCGCATTTTCTCAACGACACCATGCAGTCGCTGATCGCGTCGATCTATCCGATCCTGAAGGACAACTACGCGCTGGACTTCGCGCAGATCGGCATGATCACGCTGGCGTTTCAGTTCACCGCCTCGCTGCTGCAGCCGGTGGTCGGACACTTCACCGACAAGAAGGCGCAGCCGTTCTCGCTCTCCATCGGCATGGGATTTACGTTCTTCGGGCTGCTGCTGCTCAGCGCGGCGCACGTCTATGTTGTCATTTTGGTTGCGGCGGCGCTGGTCGGGCTAGGCTCGGCGGTGTTTCATCCGGAGTCGGCGCGGATCGCGCGGTTGGCGTCGGGCGGACGCTACGGCTTTGCGCAATCGGTGTTTCAGCTCGGCGGCAGCTTCGGAACCTCGATGGGTCCGGTGCTGGCAGCGCTGATCGTGGTGCCGTTCGGGCAGCCCAGCATCGCGTGGTTTTCCTCGATCGCGTTTCTCGCGATCATGATCCTGTGGCGGATCGGCCAGTGGTACCAGCCGCAGATCGCCGCCAAAAAGTTCAAGCCGGCCGAGCCGCACCCGGATGCGCCAAGCTCGCGTCGTGTGCAAACCGCGCTTGCGGTGCTGGTTGCGCTGTTGTTTTCGAAGCAGCTCTACGTGTCCAGCCTGTCGAGCTATTACATCTTCTATCTGATCGACAAGTTCGGCGTCTCGACCCAGGCCGCGCAGCTCTATCTGTTCATTTTCCTTGCCGCCAACGCGGTCGGGGCGTTCTTCGGCGGACCACTGGGTGACCGGTTCGGGCGTAAATACGTGATCTGGTTCTCGATCCTCGGCGCGCTGCCGTTCACGCTGGCGCTGCCCCATGTCGGCCTGTTCGCCAGCGCGGTGCTGACGGTGTTCATCGGTCTGATCATTTCGTCGGCGACCTCGTCGATCATCGTGTTCGCGCAGGAATTGATGCCGCACCGGTTCGGGATGATCTCCGGCATGTTTTTTGGCGTCGCATTCGGGATCGGCGGCCTCGGCGCCGCGGTGCTCGGCCGTGTCGCCGACCATACCGGGATCGCGTTCGTCTACCAGGTCTGCGCGTTCCTGCCGGCGCTCGGCCTGCTCGCGGTGTTCCTGCCGAAGATGCCGAAGGTCGCGCACTAACGCGAGATGGCCTTGTCGTCCCGCTCTGCGTGCGGGCGGGGGGCTTGGCGGCAGCCAGATCACGGCGAGGAGCCCGTTACCCCAACTCTCCCGGAGCGAGCACCGCTGGTCTCCAGAGCGAGCACCGCTCGTCTCCAGAGCGAGCATCGCTCGTCTCCGGAGCGATTGCTGATCGTTGTCATAGCGGGTTCTGCTCGTTGCGATCGCGGAAGCGGGAAGAGAGAACTGATCCACTGCAATTGTGAACCTCGCGCCGTTGAGGGCGCGAGGTTGATTGAATCTGCTCAAACAACCCGTCCGCACAACCCGTCCACCGATTATCAACCTTAAGAATTAGGGTTAAGTGGCGCTTAAACATTTCCTGTCATCGTCCGCGCGTGAGCTTTTAGATGTGGGGCCTCCGTTGTCTGCCTCACCGGACATAAGGACGAAGCCAAAATGCGTAGCGTTAAATACCTTGTCGCCGCCGGAGCGGCCTCTTTGTTGTCGTCGGCGGCGTTCGCGGCCGACATGCCGATCATGCCGGCGCCCGCCTATGCTCCGCCGCCCGTCGAGGATTTTGGTGGCTGGTATCTGCGCGGCGATATCGGGTTTAGCAATCAGAACGTAAAGAATGTTCGCGATACCAACAGCGCCGCCTTCAACAATGTGGCCGTCTCTCAGTCGGGCAATTTCAATAGTGGCGGGATCTACGGCGTCGGCGTCGGTTATCAGTTCAATAACTGGTTTAGGGCAGATATCACCGGCCAGTACCGCGGCAACTCCGACTTTACGGGCCTGGATGTGGTCACAGGAACCGGTCCGTTTGCCGGTTTTGTCGGAACGGATATCTATCACGCGACCAAGTCCGAGTACCTCGTCCTTGCCAACGCCTACGCCGATCTCGGTACCTGGTGGTGCGTGACGCCTTTCGTCGGCGTCGGCGTCGGCGCCGCGCGGGTGTCGGTCAGCAACTTTACCGACACCGGTGATTTTTTCTTCGGAACTCCGGGCGCTATCGCACACAGTCTGGTTTATGCCGGTGCAGGTTCGCAATGGAATTTCGCCTGGGCGTTACATGCAGGCCTTGCGTACAAGATCACGCCGAACGTGACGCTCGAACTTGCCTATAGCTACGTCGACCTCGGCAGCGGCATTACCGGTCCGTCCTACTCCTTCGATCAGGTCACCAACACCACCCACGCCGCGTTCGCGTTCAGGAACATCACCTCGAACGATGTGAAGCTGGGCGTGCGCTGGAATCTGGACAGCCCGCCGGTCTATCAGCCGCCGCTGTTCACCAAGGGCTGAGCGGACTTCTTATCGGTCAATCTTCGTTAACGGCGCGGGATGCTTCCCGCGCCGTTTTGTTTTGCGCGTACAAACCGGACGCCACAACGAACCTAAAATTAGTGGCAGCAAGATTGTGCCGATCCAGCCCCAGACAACCATTGGTTAAGGTTAACAAGCCATGATCGCTTCAAGTCGTAGCGTTGGATGGGGGTTGTTGCGATGCGTAGATTTCTGTTGGCGGCGGCAATTGCGGGAACAGCAGCAGGTGCGCAGGCCGCCGACATGCCCGATTTTCTTCGGGGCTCGATCCCCGCGTTAGGCACACCAGTCAGAAACTGGGATGGCTGGTACGTCGGTGGTCAGGTCAGCCAGTCATGGACCAACACGGATTACGGCCGTACCGTCGTGTCCACGACCAATGACTTGTTCCGTAGCACCACGCTGCAGGAGCCGGCGTCGCAATTGACCTTGTTCGGCCGAGTCAACGGACAAAGCCCCGGCTTCGGTGGGTTCGTCGGACGCAACTTTCAATTTGATGACGTCGTCCTGGGTGTTGAAGCAAACTATAATTATTGGTCCAGTCTTGGGACATCAACCGCCGCAACGTTGGGCCCGATTCAAGTCGCTCAGCCGACCTTGGTTTTGCCGCCCGGTTCGACCGCGGTTGACAGTTTGACCCTGAGAGGCAGTGCTGCGCTGCAAGTCAGGGACGAAATCACCTTCCGCGGTCGGGCCGGTTGGGCAACGGGTGATTTCCTGCCTTACATGTTCGGTGGGCTTGCGGTCGGCCGAATGGATGTTACGCGCACAGTGACAAGTGCTGTGAACAGGACGATCTTTGACGCGGCGGGAGGCCAGAGTAATTTTCCGCTACCGCAGTTTGCGCTAACCTCGACCGACGGAAGAAGCGACAACTTCGTCGTCGGCTGGACCGCCGGTCTCGGCCTGGAATATATGCTGTGGGGCAACGTTTTTGTTCGCGGCGAATGGGAATACACCAAGTTCACGCCGGTCAAGAACACGTCGGTCACACAGAACAGCGTACACGCCGCAATCGGTTACAAGTTCTGATCGTCGCAGGTCCGCCCCAGGCCTTGACGGACAATGAGGCGGCTGTTTCGATGCCGGTGTTGTCCGGGAGGCGGTGCGGTTGATAAAAATCCACGGCGATCTCAATTCGGGTAATTGCCTGAAGGTGAAGTGGGTCTGCGACGCCCTGGCGCTGCCCTACACCTGGATCGACGTCGACACGCTCAAGCGCGAGACGCGCACCGCGTCGTTTCTCAAGCTCAACAGCGCGGGGCAGGTGCCGACCGTCGAGTACGATGATGGTCGCGTGCTGGCCCAGTCCAACGCCATCATCCGGTACCTCGCGCGCGGCAGCGATCTCATTCCGGCCGACGCCTTTGCCGCGGCCAAGATGGACGAATGGCTGTTCTGGGAACAATACAGCCACGAGCCGTATATCGCGGTCTGCCGCTTCCAGATGGTCTATCTCGGCAAGGCCGCATCCGACCTCGATCCCGACAAGGTCAAGCGTGGTTATGCTGCGCTGGCGCGGATGGAACACGAACTTGCCGCGCGACAATTCCTGGTCGGCGACGCCGTCTCACTGGCCGACGTCTCGCTGCTGGCCTATACAAGGCTCGCGCATCAGGGCGGCTTCCACCTCGACGGCTATGCTGCCGTGCGCCGCTGGATCGGCGACACCGAGGCCGCGCTTGGCCTGCCGCCGGCGCGCTGAGATTTACGGAGAACTTCATGGTTGCGACTTCCCCGGTCACCCTTCGCCGTGCGCGGCGCGATGACGTCGGCGTCATCGTTGCGATGCTGGCCGACGATCACCTTGGCCGCGCGCGCGAGCGGATCGAGAATCCGTTGCCGCAATCCTATTTCCGCGCGTTCGAAGCGGTCGACCGCGATCCGAATTTCCAGCTCATGGTCGCGGTGGATGCGGACGATGCCGTCGTCGGCTGCTTGCAGCTCTGCATCATGCCGGGGCTGAGCTCGCAGGGCGCCTCGCGCGCCCTGATCGAGGATGTCCGCGTCGCCACGCATTGCCGCAGCCGCGGCATCGGCGAGCAGATGGTGCGCTGGGCGATCGCCGAGGCGCGCGCCAAAGAGTGCAAGCTGATCGAGTTACTGACGCACAATTCCCGCGTCGATGCGCAGCGCTTCTATGTAAAGCTCGGATTCCAGGCGAGCCATGTCGGCATGACGATACGGTTCTGATGCCGGCCGGTCATTCGCGACAGTGCGCGCTGTCGCGAATGATCCTTTAGTCGATCCCGGCTCTTGGTTCCGGTTAACGCGCGATAAACTAACCAACCTCTGGTAGATTTATTCATGGAACGATCCGCAATACTCCAGCGTATTCCGTCGGGCTGGAGCTTTGGGATTGCCAATGAAAAAATATTCGATTGTTAGGATCGGCCACGAATATGTCGTGCGGGCCGATCAACAAGACGTCTTGAAAGTTGCGAGCAGGCGCCAGGCCGCCAAGCTGGTCACCGATGCGGCGGAATTGCTGGACTCACAACCGGCGTCGTCGATGCCGGCAGCGGCGCAAGACGGATCATCAATCGACTGTGATTCCAACACCAAGCCTGATCCTTCCGAAGTTTCTTGACGATTCCGCGCTATTGCCTTATTCACCGCGGCGGGACACCTCCCCCCAACGGGAGGCTTACTATCTGGAAGGATAGATCATGACTGCAGCGAAGCCCGCTTCGCGGCCTAATGTGCCGCATTTTTCCTCCGGCCCCTGTGCCAAGCGCCCCGGCTGGAACGCCCAAAATCTCAAAGATGCCGCGCTCGGCCGTTCGCATCGCGCGAAGGTCGGCAAGGCCAAGCTCAAGCTCGCGATCGAGTTGACGCGCGAGGTGCTTGAGGTTCCCGCCAATTACAAAATCGGCATCGTGCCGGCGTCCGACACCGGTGCGGTCGAGATGGCACTGTGGTCGCTGCTCGGTGCGCGCCCCGTGACCACCATCGCCTGGGAATCTTTCGGCGAAGGCTGGGTCAGCGATATCGTCAAGGAATTGAAGCTCAAGGACGTCACCAAGCTGCACGCCGGCTATGGCGACATTCCCGATCTCAGCAAGGCCGATCCCGCCTCCGACATCGTCTTCACCTGGAACGGCACCACGTCGGGCGTGCGTGTTGCCAATGCCGACTGGATCAGCGCGAGCCGCGAAGGCCTCACGATTTGCGACGCGACCTCGGCGGCGTTCGCCCAGAAGCTCGATTGGCCGAAGCTCGATGTGGTGACGTTCTCCTGGCAGAAGGCGCTGGGCGGCGAGGCGGCGCACGGCATGCTGGTGCTGAGCCCGCGCGCGGTGGAACGGCTCGAGACCTACAAGCCGGCCTGGCCGTTGCCCAAGATCTTCCGCATGACCAAGGGCGGCAAGCTCAACGAAGGCATCTTCGAGGGCGAGACCATCAACACACCGTCGATGCTGTGCGTCGAGGACTATCTCGATGCGCTGCAGTGGGGCAAGTCGATCGGCGGCCTCAACGCGCTGATGGCGCGCGCCGACGCCAACACCAAGGTGCTCGCCGACTGGAAGGCGAAGACGCCGTGGATCGATTTCCTCGCCAAGGATCCGGCGATCCGCTCCAACACTTCGGTTTGTCTGAAGGTGGTGGATCCCATGATCACGGCGCTGACGCCGGAAGCGCAGGCCGATTTCGCCAAGAAGCTGGTCGCGTTGGTGGAGAAGGAAGGCGCCGGCTACGATTTCGCGCATTACCGCGATGCGCCCGCGGGCCTGCGGATCTGGTGCGGCGCCACCGTCGAAGCCAGTGACGTCGCGCTGCTGACGCAGTGGATCGACTGGGCGTTCGCCGAAGCCAAGTCCACGCTCGCCAAGGCGGCGTGAAACTTTACCCTCCCCTGAAGGGGGAGGGTCGACGCACCGCAGGTGCGGCGGGGTGGGGTGATAGCTTCCCAACCCGGCGTACGCACAATTTCACATCGACGGTTTCACCCCACCCCGGCGCTTCGCGCCGACCCTCCCCCTTAAGGGGAGGGTGAAGGAGTACCCCATGTCCAAACCCAAGGTTCTCATTTCCGACGCGCTGTCCCCCGCCGCCGTGCAGATCTTCAAAGACCGCGGCATCGAGGTCGATTTCCAGCCCAATCTCGGCAAGGATAAAGACAAGCTCGCCGAGATCATCGGCAATTACGACGGCCTCGCGATCCGTTCCGCCACCAAGGCGACCGCCAAGATCATCGACAAGGCCACGAAGTTGAAGGTGATCGGCCGGGCCGGCATCGGCGTGGACAATGTCGAGATCCCCGCCGCCACGGCGAAGGGCATCATCGTGATGAACACGCCGTTCGGCAATTCGATCACCACCGCCGAACATGCCATCACCCTGATGCTGGCGCTGGCCCGCGAGATCCCGCAGGCCGATGCCTCGACCCAGGCCGGCAAGTGGGAGAAAAACCGCTTCATGGGCGTCGAGATCACCGGCAAGACGCTCGGCGTGATCGGTTGCGGCAATATCGGTTCGATCGCCGCCGACCGCGCGCTCGGCTTGCGCATGAAGGTGGTCGCGTACGATCCGTTCCTGTCGCCGGAGCGCGCCAAGGACATCGGTGTCGAGAAGGTCGATCTCGATGATCTGCTCAAGCGCGCCGATTTCATCACCCTGCATACGCCGCTGACCGACAAGACCAAGAACATCATCGACGCCGCGGCGCTGGCGAAGATGAAAAAGGGCGTGCGCATCATCAACTGCGCGCGCGGTGGTCTGGTGGACGAGAAGGCGCTGGTCGATGCGCTGAATTCCAAGCACGTCGCGGGCGCCGCCTTCGACGTCTTCATCGAGGAGCCGGCCACTTCCAACGTGCTGTTCGGCCACCCCAACGTAATCTGCACGCCGCACCTCGGCGCCGCCACCACCGAGGCGCAGGAGAACGTCGCGCTGCAGGTTGCCGAGCAGATGTCCGATTATCTCTTGAACGGGGCGATTTCCAACGCGGTCAACTTCCCGTCGATCACCGCCGAGGAGGCACCGAAGCTGCGGCCGTTCATCGAACTCGCCGAGAAGCTCGGCTCGTTCGCGGGCCAGCTCACCGAGACCGGCATCATCAAGGTCCAGATCACCTATGAAGGCCATGTCGCCGAAATGAAGATCAAGGCGCTGACCTCGGCGGCGCTGTCCGGCCTGCTGCGTCCGATGCTGGGCGACGTCAACGTTGTCTCGGCGCCGGTCGTCGCCAAGGAGCGCGGCATGGTGGTCGAAGAGATCGTGCGGGCGGCGCAGAGCGACTACGAAAGCCTGATCACTGTCACCGTCACCAGCGAGCGGCAGGAGCGGGCGGTGTCGGGCACGGTCTATGCTGACGGCAAGCCGCGGCTGGTCGACATCAAGGGCATTCGCGTCGATGCCGAGTTCGGCAAGTCGATGATCTACATCACCAACGAGGACAAGCCGGGCTTCATCGGCCACTTCGCGAGCCTGCTTGGCGATGCCAAGATCAACATCGCGACCTTCCACCTCGGCCGCACCAAGCAGGGTGGCGATGCCATCGCGCTGGTCGAGGTCGACGGCGAGGTGCCGGCGGAGGTGCTTGCCAAGGTGCAGGCGCTGCCGCAGGTGAAGCAGGCCAAGACGCTTAGTTTTTAAAGTTGCTGCTTTCGCTCCCTCTCCCCTTGTGGGAGGGTTGGGGTGAGGGGGTACGGCCTCTCGTTCGCGCCCCTCACCCGATTTGCTGCGCAAATCGACCTCTCCCCGGCGGGGAGAGGTGGGCCGAAGCATCAGACGGAACGACTCAATAAAAGCCATCTAAACTAGGCGATCGTCAGCGTTGGCGTCGACCGTTTTCGGACAACGCTGACGGTTTAGCGGCGCGTGGATCATCCGACCTTGCGCTTGAGAAAGTCGCGGATCAGCGGCGTCATTTCGTCAAACTTGTCCTCCAAAGCGAAATGACCGGTATCGATCAGATGAAACTCGACCTCCGGAAGGTCGCGCTTGTACGGATGGGCGCCGTCGGCGGGGAAGATGTAATCGTTCTTGCCCCACACGATCAGCGTCGGCGGCTTGTGCTTGCGGAAATAAGCCTGGACCGCCGGATAAAGCGGCAGGTTGGTCCGGTAGTCGTAGAACAGATCGAGCTGGATATCGTTATTGCCCGGCCGGTCCAGCAGCGCCTGATCGTGCACCCAGTTGTCCGGTGAGATGCGGCTCAGGTCGGATACGCCGTGGTTGTACTGGAATTGCGTCGTCTCCAGCGTGAACAGTTTTGTCAGCGCCTTGCGACTTTCATCCGAACCGTCAGCCCAGTATTTCTTGATCGGGTCCCAGAATTCCTTCAACCCCTCGTCATAGGCGTTGCCGTTCTGCACGATGAGGCCGGTGATACGCTCGGGGTGCTTCAGCGCCAACCGCCAGCCGACCGGCGCGCCGTAGTCCATGACATACATCGCGTAGCGCGTGACGCCGAGCTGATCGAGCAGTCCACCGACAAGCTCGCCGAAACGATCGAACGTGTAGGTGAATTTCGCGCGGTCCGGCGTGTCGCTCTGGCCAAAGCCGGGATAGTCCGGCGCGATCATGTGGTAGCGGTCCGCCAGCGCCGGGATCAGGTTGCGGAACATGTGCGACGATGTCGGAAAGCCGTGGAGCAGCACCACGACCGGCGCGTCCTTGGGACCTGCCTCCCGATAGAAGATCTTGATGCCGTCGACCGTCGCGGTCTGGTGATGAGTGATGGGATAGCCGGACGGTGCGGCCTGCGTGCTCTCTGCAGTTTTCATGCAAGTCTCCTTATCGATATTATCGCTGGAGGTGTTTGCGGTTAGACGCCTTCGTAAACCAGCCGGGTGAAGAAGCCGCCGTCGATCACGAACTGGCCCCATTTCGCGTCGAACGCCGCGGTTGGTTTGGCCGCGACGGTCTCGTCGCGTGATTTGCCCTGGCTCTTGAGCATCGCGACGTTCTCCCTGACGGAGACCAGCATGTCGCGAAATTCCTTCATCTCTGCCTTGTTGCTGACAGGCTTGCCATGGCCGGGAATGATGATGGTCTCGTCGTTGGTCATCGCGAGATTGGCATCGCAGGCGGCAATGGCTCCGTCGATGCTGCCGCCGGTCGAATAGTCGATGAACGGATAGATGCCGTTCCAGAACGTGTCGCCGACGTGAACGACGTTAGCCTCAGTGAAGGTGACGGAGATGTCGCTGTCGGTATGAGCGGGGCCGTAATATTTCAGGTCGATGGTCTCGCCGTTGAGCTTAAGGCGGTGCTCTTTTGCGAAGACCTCGCCGGGGATCCCGGTCGGCGAATGCGCCAGGAAATTGTAATCCCAATCCTCAACGCGTTGCACCTGGGATAGATGTTTGCGGGTATTTTCCTGGGCAATGATCTTTGCGCCGATTGAATTCAACCAATCGTTGCCGTCGGCGTGATCGAAATGCCAGTGCGTGTTGATAAGGTGCGTGACGGGATCGTTGCCGAGATCGGCAAGCGCCTTGGTGATCTGCGGGCGCGACACGCTGATGCCGGCGTCGACCAGCACTTTGCCGTCGGAACCGCTGAGAACGGCCACGTTGCCGCCGGAGCCCTCGAACACGCTGATATTGTGTCGCAGTTTGTGGGTAGCGATCGGCGATACGGCGGCGCTATCCTTGATTAGACTGACGAGGCCGCGTGCCTCCGCAAAGGCTTCGCGCGGTGTCAGCCAGCCGCTGGCCGCGGCAAATGCGCCACCGGCGCAGCAGAAACAGAAGTTGCGTCGGGATAGATATTTTCCACCTGGGGATTCCATGACGCTGTCGCTGCTCGTGCAAAGGAAGGATCATCACATGCGAATGAAGGTTAGTCGTCGAGGTGGTGTTCTCGTGTCACATCGTGGTGATGCCGCTGATTTGGAGCGTAGCCGATTGCAGCGCAAAACAGCAGTCCATATGATTGAGAAGCAACTTCTCGAAAAACTGGAAGGGCAGGAGTAAGAATTAATGGATCGCTTGGAGGCGATGTCGGTTATCATCGCCGTGACGGAGACCGGCAGTTTCTCGGCGGCCTCGCGCAGGCTGCGGACACCGGTCGCGACCGTCAGCCGCAAGGTTGCCGAACTTGAGGCACGTTTGAAGGCCCAGTTGTTTCTAAGGTCGTCACGACAGATGATGCTGACCGATGCGGGGCGTTCCTATATCGAGGCCTGCAAACGCATCATAGAGCAGGTCGACGACGCCGAACGCGCGGTGTCCGGCGAGTACCGAATGCCAAAGGGCGATTTGGCGGTAACCGCGCCATGGAGCCTCGGGCACATGCACCTCGTGCCGATCACGGTCGAATTCCTGAGTGCTTATCCCGAGATCGCTTTGCGACTGGTACTGACCGACCGTGTCGTCAACGCGGTTGACGAAAGTATCGATGTCTCGATCCGGATCGGAAACCTTCCCAGCAGCAATCTGATTGCAACCCGCATTGGTTCGGTCCGGTTCATCCTTTGTGCGAGTCCCGGCTACCTTGCGGCGCGCGGGGTCCCAAAAGAGCCTGGTGACCTCGTCAATCATGATTGCATCACGATTGATGACGTTACCGCGCAGCGCACCTGGCAGTTCGCGAAAGGCAATCGTCAAATCGATACACCCATCCGCTCAAGGCTGAGGGTAACGGATTCAGAGGCTGCCATCGAGGCTGCTATCGCGGGGGGCGGGATCGCCCGGGTGATGTCGTACAAGATGGAGGCCGCCAGGCGCGTGGGCACTCTCGTTCCCATGCTGGAGAACTTTGAGCTGGCGCCGCTGCCCATGCACATCGTCTATGCGGAACGAAAACCGATGCCGCTCAAGCTGCGCGCCTTCCTCGATTGGGTGACGCCCCGCCTCAAGGACCGGCTGAACTGATGCCTGTCTGAAGTACTTTCACACGACGACGCTCGCGCTCAACTATCGCTGAGAAGTGTTAGATCCGACTCAAAGGCGGCCCATACCGACTCGGCTACATCGTTCTGGCGCGCGACAGGACGAAAGAGACGGATTTCGATCGGTATCTCCAAATCCGGCTCGCCTGCTTCAACCAGCAGCCCGGCGGAGATGTCATCTTCCGCCAAGGCCCGAGGCAACCATGCGACGCCGTCGCCGGCGCGCGCCATCGAGAGCAGGGTCGCGGCGAGATGCGAAGTAAAGATGGTTTCAAGCACAACGGCGCGATCATTCACCCTCTGCCGGGCGGCGACGATCCGGCCCAATCCCGACTGCTCACTGTAGGCAAGGTATTTGACCGGCTTGCCGCGGCCGAGCGGCCATCGCGGCGCTCCATCGCGATCAGACGCGCTAAACGGCACCAGCGTATCCGCTCCGACCACGATGCTCTTGAACTGTCCGGTCTCGACCCGGGCGGTCACATCCTGGTGGTAGTAGCAAAGCAGAAATTGCGCATCGCCCCGCAACATCATCTGCTCGCAGGCCTGCATGCTGTCGGAGATCAGATTGAGGTTTCCGAGCGCCAGAACCTTGTCGTTGCGCCGAACCCACTTTGGAAAAAATGTAAAGGACAGCGCGTGGGTTGCCGCAATGGACAACAGCCTGGTGCCACGGCCAGAGGCTTCAAGGGTGTCGCGGCGAAGCTGGTGCAGCGATCGCGTCAGCACCTCAGCCTGGTTGTGAAAATGCTCTCCAGCCGGGGTTAACGCGACACCATGCGTGGTGCGGTCGAACAGATCGGCGCCGATCCAGGCCTCAAGCGCGCGAATGCGCCGGCTGAAGGCGGGCTGGGTGACGTGGCGCGCCTCCGCCGCCCTGGAGAAGTTCAGGGTTTCCGCAAGCGCCAGATAGTCTTCGAGCCAGATGAGTTCCATTGGTAATGCCGATCTGACATAGCCAATTCCGCCAATAGCATTGGTTTCAGGCGCGATCCAGCCCTAACGATCCCTCGAACACGACGTGCGCAATCAGCCTGACGAGGCTTCGTCGCGCGTCTTGTTCAGGACCAGAGGCCGCAGAGCCTCATGGAGACAGTCAAGGACGTGCCGATGAAGAAGCCTACAAAACTCCGGTATCTGAATGAACTGTACGTTCAGGTTCTTATCGGCATCGTTGTCGGCGGTCTGATTGGATATTTCTGGCCGCAGTTCGGCGCCAGCCTGCAGCCGATCGCGGATGGGTTCATCAAGCTGATCAAGATGCTGCTGTCGCCGATCATCTTCGGCACGGTCGTCGTCGGCATAGCCAAGATGAATAACGTCAAGGAGGTCGGACGGATCGGCGTCAAGGCGCTGATCTACTTCGAGATCGTCTCGACGTTCGCGCTCATGATCGGGCTCGCCGTCGTCAACATCATAAAGCCCGGCGCCGGCATGAACATCGATGCCAGCCGGATCAATGCCACCGCGATTTCGTCTTACGTGCACGCGGCCGGTGGCGACCATGGGTTCGTCAAATTCGTGCTCGACATCATTCCAACGACCATCGTCGATGCCTTCGCGCAGGGTGCGATGCTCCAGGTGATCCTCATCTCGGTGTTGATGGGTGTCGCCATGGTGCAACTCGGCGAGCGCGGCAAGCCGCTCGTCAACGTCATCGATGTCATGTTGCAGGGTCTGTTCAAGATCGTGGCGATGGTGATGCGACTTGCACCGCTCGGCGCCGGCGCCGGAATTGCCTTCACCATCGGCAAGTACGGCATCGGGACGATCTGGTCGCTGGGTTACCTGATGCTCGGCGTCTACATCACGACGATCCTCTTCATCGTCGTTGTCCTCGGAAGCATCTCATGGTGGACGGGCTTTTCGCTCTGGCAGTTCTTCCGATACTTCAAGGACGAAATCCTCATCGTGTCCGGTACCTGCTCCACCGAAGCCGTCATGCCGCAAATGCTCACCAAGCTGGAGCGACTGGGGTGCGAGAAGAGCGTCGTCGGCATGGTGCTTCCGACCGGATACACCTTCAATGCGGACGGCACCTCCATCTACCTCGCGATGGCGGCCGTGTTCGTCGCGCAGGCGACCAACACGGATCTGTCGATCGCAGACCAGCTTGTTCTCCTGGCTATTCTCCTCCTGACATCCAAGGGTTCCGCAGGTGTCGCCGGCGCCGGCTTTGTGACGCTGGCAGCGACCCTTTCATCGATCCACACCGTACCCGTTGCCGGGCTCGTCCTTCTGCTCGGCGTCGACCGGTTCATGAACGAGGCGCGCGCCGTCACCAACCTGATCGGAAACGGTGTCGCGACGATTGCGATCGCGAAATGGGACGGCGCATTCGACCAGCAAAAGGCAAGAGAGGCCATGCGACTGCACCGGGAAGGCAAGACGATGCCGGTCGAGGACATCCACCACGGCGCCCCGGTGCCGGTGCCGGCAGCCACGCACTAGACCATTCCATCAGCAAACCACCACACCCCGAAAACCAAACCCAAGCATCACACGAAAGTAAAATGCCATGCGTATTGTCGATGTCGTTGAAATCACCAAGCCGATCGCCTCGCCGATCCGGAACGCCTATATCGATTTCTCAAAAATGACGGCGAGCCTTGTCGCCGTGGTGACCGATGTCGTGCGTGACGGTCGCCGCGTCGTGGGCTACGGCTTCAATTCGAACGGTCGTTATGGCCAAGGCGGCCTGATCCGCGAGCGCTTCCGCAATCGTATCCTCGAGGCCGATCCGAAGAGCTTGCTCAACAAAGAGGGCGCCAACCTCGATCCCCACCGCATCTGGGCTGCGATGATGTCCAACGAAAAGCCCGGCGGGCACGGCGAGCGCTCGGTGGCGGTCGGCACGCTTGATATGGCGGTTTGGGACGCGGTCGCAAAGATCGCCGGCAAGCCGTTGTTTCGGCTTCTCGCCGAAATGAAGGGCCTTGAGGCCAATCCCCGCGTCTTCGTCTATGCGGCGGGTGGCTACTACTATCCGGGCAAGGACAATTCGGCGCTGCAGGCCGAGATGCGCGGCTACCTGGCCCGCGGCTACAACGTCGTCAAGATGAAGATCGGCGGCGCCGCCATCGATGAGGACCGGCGACGGATCGAGGCCGTGCTGAAGGAGATCGGCTCGAACGCCAAGCTCGCCGTCGATGCCAACGGGCGTTTCGATCTCGAGACCGCCGTCGCCTACGCCAAGATGCTGCGCGACTACCCGCTGTTCTGGTACGAAGAGGCCGGCGATCCGCTCGACTACGCGCTTCAGGCCGCGCTCGCCGTATTCTATCCGGGCCCGATGGCGACCGGTGAGAATCTGTTCTCCCATCAGGACGCCCGCAATCTGCTCCGCTATGGCGGCATGCGGCCGGATCGCGATTGGCTGCAGTTCGACTGCGCCTTGTCTTACGGACTGGTGGAATATCTGCGGACGCTCGATGTGCTGGCCCAGCACGGCTGGTCGCCTTACCGCTGCATCCCGCACGGCGGCCATCAGATGTCGCTGAACATTGCGGCAGGCCTTGGCCTGGGCGGCAACGAGAGCTACCCGGACCTGTTCCAGCCCTATGGCGGCTTCCCCGATACGGTGCGCGTCGAAGACGGCCACATCGTCATGCCGGAGCTGCCGGGCATCGGCTTCGAGGGCAAATCCGACCTGATCAAGGTGATGCGCGAACTGGCTGAATAGAGCATGATCCGGACCCGCAGGGCCGCGTTAGCGCAAAGTAATAACTTAGAGCGGGATGACAATTCGAAGAATAGTCGTCGCGCTCTAATGCGAGCTTCGTAGGCGGGGCCCGAACCGCCGTCGAAGGCGGATGGGACGTCGATGTTGTTCTGAACATCGACGTCCCGACCGTTTCCGCGGCGAGAAGTCCGCGAAGCTTCTGAGGTCTAGCTGTTGGGGCCGCGGTCCATGCCGACGGGTTGCCAGCGGCGCAGCGCGGTGTTCTGCAGCACCGACGGGTTGACGCAGCTCACCGGCCACATGCCGGACAGAACCAGCGACAGCTCATAGCCGACGCGACGCTTGCGCGCCTCGTCGAAGCGTGCCGACGCCGAGGCGACATGCGCCGTCAGCGTGACGTTCTCCATGCTCAGCATCGGATTGTTGTGCGACGGCGGCTCCTTCTCCAGGACGTCGAGCGCCGCATGCGCGATCCAGCCTTCCTGCAGCGCCTTGATCAGCGCATCCTCGTCCACCGTCGGGCCGCGGCCGGTGTTGATGAAGATCGCGCTCGGCTTCATCTGCCTGAAATGCTTTTCACCGAGCATGTGATGAACTTCGGGCCGCGCCGGTGCGTGCATCGAGATGAAGTCGGATTGCGACAGCACCTCGGACAAGGTCGCCGGTAGAACGCCATGCTCGGATATCAGCGTCTCCTGGATGAAGGGATCATAGGCCATCATCCGAAGCCCGAACGGCGCGGCGCGCTTGGCGACGGCGCGCGCCACCCGGCCGAACGAGATGAAGCCGAGCGTCTGTCCCATCAGCCGCGGGATCTTCAACAGCGCCGGCCGGCCCTCCGACCAGCGGCCTTCGCGAACCATCTTGTCCTGCACGATCAGGCGGCGAAAGCCCGCCAGGAGCAGCATCATGGCGTGGTCGGCGACTTCCTCGATGAAGGTGTCGGGGATGTTGGTGACGGGAATCCCGCGCGCGGTGGCGGCCTTGACGTCGACGCTGTCGACGCCGACGCTGCCGAGCGTGATGACCTTGCAGTTCTCCAAGCTGTCGATGATCTTCTTCGTCATCGGGATGCCCTTGGCGTAGATGGCGTCGGCGGTCCGCGCGGCGGCGATGAATGCGGCCTCGTCGGTCGGCGCCTCGACGATCTCGGCGTCGATCGGCTCAAGCGCCTCCATCTCATAGGCATAGCCGCCGCCGGCGACCGTGAAGCTCGCGCCCTTCGGCGTCATCACTTTGAATTTAGGCATTTCGTACTCCCGATTTGACAGTTCGGTGTTGATTATGACCGCGACGGGTTCGTCGCCGCCTCCCGATTTCAGCGTCCGCGAAGTCTCGGTAACCGAGCGCTAAGGCGGTCTATATACCGCGCTGCGGCACCATCCGCCAACCGTGTTCCAAAGCCCTCACGCTTTAGGCCCTGCGGCTGCCGGCGCGCGAGAGGCGATAACCACGCCCGCCAGCACCAAGAGGTAGCCGACAAGGTGAAACAGCCGCGGCTGTTCCCCCAGCAGCAAAACCGCCATCGCCGAGCCGAACACCGGCACCAGGTGCAGGAACGGCGCGGCGCGGTTCGGTCCGATCAGCGCGATGCCGCGGTTGAAAAACAGGTAGGCCAGCGTCGACGGGAAGATCACGATGAAAACCAGCGTCATCAGCGTCAAGGCATCGAATTTAAGCCTCAGCCCGGTCGAGAATTCCCAGATCGAAGGCGGCAGCAGCAGCAGCGCACCAAAGCCCATGGTGAAGCAGATCAGCGACAGTTGATGGGTCACCGGTCGGCGCGGCATCAGCGCCGAATACAGCCCGAAGGCCACCAACGCGCCCGCCACCATCACGTCGCCCCGGTTGAACTGGATGTTGGCGAGTGCTGCGAAATCGCCGCGCAGGATGATGGTGAAGACGCCGGCCAGCGAGATCAGGATGCCGGCGAGCTGGGCCAGCGTCAGCCGCACGCCGAACAGCAACAGCGACCACAGCGCGACGAACAGCGGTCCCGACGACTGGATCAGAAGCGCGTTCAGTGCCTGGGTATAATGCAGCGCCCAATACGACAGCGCGTTGTTGATGGCGAAACCTGTTGCCGACAGCACCACTACGAGCGGCAGCCGCGCGCGCAAGGCCGGCCAATCGCGACGCAAATGCGGCCATGCAAACGGCAGCAGCGTGCAACACGCGCCGATCCATCGCACGCAGGACAGCGTCATCGGCGGCACATGGCCGGCGACGTAGCGCCCGAGCACGATGTTGCCGGCCCAGAACAGCGAGCACAGGCTCAGAAGCAGATAGGGCCGGCTATTGAGCCACCGGACCGGGCCGTGCAGCGGCTTCGGAAGTGTCATTTACGCGATGCGAAGATGGGCCGGTTTGGCGACCAACCCTTCATTCCTCGCCCATGCTGTGGCGAATGGTTTGCAAAAAACATGCTCAACAAGATTACGCGGAGGCCTTCCGCGAGGCGACGAACACGCCGGTCAGCACCAGCGCGAAACCGATCAGGTGAAACAGCTGCGGGCGCTCGCCGAGAAAGACCATCGCCATCACCGATCCGAACAGCGGCACCAGATGAAAGTAGGGCGCGGCGCGGTTGGCGCCGATCAATTGCACGCCGCGATTGAAACAGACATAGGCGACCGTCGAGGGAAACACCGCCACATAGAACAGCGTGAGCAGGTTCGCTGCATTCAGCGACATCACCGGGCGTGACAGCAGTTCCCATATCAACAGCGGCGTGAGGCAGGCCGCGCCGCAGCCGAAGGTGAAGGCGGCGAATGACAGGCCATGGATCTTCGGGCGTTTCAGCGTCAGCACCGAATACAGTCCGAAGATTGCGATCGCGACCGTGAAGATGAGGTCGCCCTTGTTGAATTCGATACCGGAGAGCGCCATCAAGTCGCCGTGCAACAGGATCACCAGCACGCCGATCATCGATAGCGCGACGCCGATGGCCTGCGCCAGCGTCAACCGCACGCCGAGCAGGATCAGCGACCACACCGCGACGAACAGCGGTCCGGCCGACTGCAGCAGCAGCGTGTTGAGTGCCGTGGTGTATTCGAGCGACCAGTATTGCAGCGTGTTGAAGCCGCCGATCCCGATGATGGAGATGACGATCATGGTGCCGAGGCGGCCACGAATGGCGCCCCAGTCGCGCGCCAGATGCTTTCGCGCGAACGGAAGGATGATGAGAAACGCCAGCGACCAGCGCAGGAACGACAGCGTCACCGGCGGAATATGTCCCGCGGCAAGGCGGCCGACGATGGCGTTGCCGGCCCAGCACATCGCGGTGATGGAGAGCAGCAGATAGGGTTGGTTGGCGAGCCAGCCATGCGAGGCCGTCGCGTTCGAGGTCGGATCGGAAGCTGACATAAGGCGGTTGGTCTTGGCCCGGTTCAATGCCGCCGCGGCCTTGCCCGGTGACGGCTTCCGGGTAATGCCCGGCTCAGTTACAGACACGGGTTTTGGCTTGATATCAATGGGCCGGATGCATCGCGACCATGCGTCGGGGCGGCTCAAGCCGTTAGCGCGCATACCGTCGCGTCGGTGGCCTTCACGGCGGCGTGAGGATCGATCTCGATCTGCAGCCCGCGCTGACCGCCATTCACGAACACGGTCGTCTCCTTCAGTGCCGCTTCCTCGATCACCACCGGCACCCGTTTCTTCTGCGCAAAGGGGCTGATGCCGCCGACATGGTAACCGGTGAGTCGTTCGGCGTCCGGCGGCCGCATCATTTTCGCGGCCTTGCCGTGAAAGGCGGTGGCGAGCTTCTTCATACTGACTTCGCGGTCGGACGGAATCACGACGGCGACCGGTTTGCCGTCGACCTCGGCCATTAGCGTCTTCAGCATGCGCCGCGGTTCGATGCCGAGCGCTGCGGCGGCCTGAAGGCCGATGCTTTCCGCCTCCGGGTCGTAGTCATAGCTGTGCACGGTGTATGCCAGGCCGAGTTTTTCCAGCGCCTGCGTCGCCCGGGTTGTTTTGGACATGATTTAGACACCATTACGCCACGTTTGGCCGTTTTTCGCCTTGGACGCTTTTTTCAGGGGATATCAAGGGGTTGAGACCATGCCCGGCCGGGCCTAAAACCCCCTTCCAGCTTGCGTCGATAGCCCGCTTCCTTTATCCGATAAAATGCCTTGCATGCGCGCGGTTATGCCGTGATTTGCGCTGGGCGCATGATCCGGAAAAATGCATGCCCTCGGGGGTGGTCCGAGAAGCGGTACCGGTTTTCCGAGCCGATCATGCTCGAAATCGAGCTAGTTGCAGAGGGAATACTCACGAAATGGCCAATGTTGTCGTCGTCGGCGCCCAATGGGGTGACGAGGGGAAGGGCAAGATCGTCGACTGGTTGTCGGAACAGGCTGACATCGTCGTGCGCTTCCAGGGCGGCCACAATGCCGGCCATACTCTGGTCATCAACGGCCAAACCTACAAACTGGCGCTGCTGCCGTCCGGCGTGTTGCGGCCGTCGAAGCTGTCGGTGATCGGCAATGGCGTGGTGGTCGATCCGCAGGCTTTCCTCGACGAGGTCACCAAGCTGAAGGGCCAGGGCGTTGCGATCGGTCCGGAGAATTTGCGTATCGCCGAGAACGTCACGCTGATCCTGCCGCTGCATCGCGAACTCGACGCGTTGCGGGAGTCCGCCAGCGCGATCACCGCGATCGGCACCACGCGGCGCGGTATCGGCCCGGCCTATGAGGACAAGGTCGGCCGCCGCGCAATCCGGCTGATGGATCTCGCCGACCTCGATACGCTGCCGCACAAGATCGACCGCCTGCTCGCGCATCACAACGCATTGCGCCGCGGCCTCAAGCTGGAGGAAGTCAACGGCGGGGAAATCCTGAAGGAGCTGACCGCGCTGGCGCCGCAGCTATTGCCTTATGCCGAGACGGTGTGGCGGCTGCTCGACCTTCGGCGCCGCGAGGGCAAACGCATCCTGTTCGAGGGCGCGCAGGGCGCGCTGCTCGACGTCGACCACGGCACCTATCCCTATGTCACTTCGTCCAATACCGTGGCGGCGCAGGCCGCGACCGGCACCGGCTTGGGGCCGAGCGCCGTCGGCTATGTGCTGGGTATCTGCAAGGCCTATACGACCCGGGTCGGGCAGGGGCCGTTCCCGACCGAACTGACCAACGAGATCGGCGAGGAGATCGGCCGGCGCGGCAAGGAATTCGGCGTCAACACCGGGCGCAAGCGGCGCTGCGGCTGGTTCGACGCGGTGCTGGTCCGCCAGACCGTGCGGACCTGCGGCATCCACGGCCTGGCGCTGACCAAGCTCGATATTCTCGACGGTTTCGACTCCATCGAAGTCTGCGTCGGCTATATGCTGGACGGCAAGGAAATCGACCACCTGCCGGCCGGCGAGGGGGCGCAGGCCCGGGTGGTGCCGGTTTACGAGACCATCGAGGGCTGGAAGGAGCCGACCGCGAACGCCCGCTCCTGGGCGGATCTGCCGGCGCAGGCCATCAAATATGTCCGCCGGGTCGAAGAATTGGTGGGCTGCCCCATCGCCTTGCTTTCCACCAGCCCGGAACGCGAGGATACTATTCTGGTACAGAATCCGTTCGAGGCTTAACGAGCTATTACCGGAAAGCCCGCAATGTTGAGCAAAGATGGCTGACTACTACCCGCTGATCGCCCGCGCCATCGCCGGACTGGACCCCAGTGCTCCCGGCGAGAGCCGGCGTGCGCTTTATGAGCGGGCGCGCTCTGCGCTGATTGCGCAGTTGCGCAGCGTCGAGCCGCCGTTGAGCGAATCGGAAATCACCCGCGAGCGGCTGTCGCTCGAAGAGGCCGTGCGCAAGGTCGAGTCCGAGGCGGCCCAGCGCGCCCGCGATGCCGGACGTCAAGGCGAAGCCTCGCGCCCCGGCGACGCCCCGCGGCCGGGCGGCGAGCGGGTCCGTGCCGGCGATGCGTTCCGTGCCAGCACCCGGCCTCCGGTACGGCCATCGGCCCCGCCACCGCTGCCGCGTAGCGAACGGCCCCCGGGACAGGAAGAATCGCGTGCGCCGCGCAACCTTCGCCCCGACGCGTCGCCGCGACCGCAAGCGCCGCAGCCTCCAATTCCGCCGCAGGACCCGCAACTGCCGCCGACCCGTGAACGCATGGGCGTGCCGCGCCGGGGCCAAGAGAGAGGTCAAGAGAACGGCGCGCCGCAAGACCCGCAGCAGCCGCCGGCCGTGCGCGGTTTCCGCGACATTGCCGCCGACGCCGATGATCTCGGGCGGGCGGCCGCCCAGGCCAGCCGCGCGGCGCGGAAGACCTATGCCAACGTGCCGGAGCCCGAGCGCAACGAGCCAGGGGCAGAGAACCGTAGCGCCGATTCCGAGGCGCCCTTTGCGTATGATGAGTCCGTTGAGGACGCCGAGCGCTACGCGCCGCTGGCCGGTCGCTCGCACCTGACGCAGGACCGCGAGACCACGCGTCGCGCCCGCACCGGTGCGGCGTTTCCGTTCAAGAGTGCGATCGCGGTCGGCATCGTGCTGATCCTGGTCGGCGCCGGCATCCTGTTCGGCAAGTCGGCGCTGACGACCGTGACCAGCCTGTTCAAGCCGTCCTCCCCGGTGGTGGATGCGCAAAAGGATTCGGCGCCGGCACCGAAGCCGAAGATTCCTGATCGCGTCGGCCAGCCCTCATCCACCGACCAGGTTGCGCCGGTGGCGCAGCGGGTGGTGCTGTATGACGAGGACCCCGCCGAGCCGAAAGGCAAGCAGTATGTCGGCACGGTGGTGTGGCGCACCGAGCCGGTCAAGGCTGCCGCGGGCCAGCCCGCCGATGTCGCCGTGCGTGCCGACATCGAGATACCCGACCGCAAGTTCAAGATGACGATGTCGTTCCGCCGCAACACCGACACCTCGCTGCCGGCCAGCCACACCGCGGAGCTGACCTTTATCCTGCCGCCGGATTTCTCCGGCGGCGGCGTCAGCAACGTGCCGGGCATCCTGATGAAATCCAACGAGCAGGCCCGCGGGACGCCGCTGGCGGGCCTCGCGGTCAAGGTCACCGACGGCTTCTTCCTGGTCGGGCTGTCGAATGTCGAGGCCGACCGCGCGCGCAACATTCAACTCCTGAAGGAGCGCTCGTGGTTTGACGTGCCGCTGGTCTACACCAACCAGCGCCGCGCCATCATCGCGATCGAAAAGGGCCCGCCCGGCGAGCGCGCATTCAACGACGCCTTCGCGGCGTGGGGCGAGTAAAGAGCCGGGCGCTTGCGCGCGGCGGCGCGATGTCGGCCGCCGCTAATATCTAAGGTCTGCTCGTCAGGTTTGAACGTCCAGACAGTAAACGATCCACCCCGCTTTGAGCCGGAATAACGGGCCGGTTTTCCGGCCCGAGCGCCATTCGCGCCTCAAGCCGAAACTGCTATACCGGACAAAAATCCGGGAGGTACGCATGAAGCGATATCTGATTTTCGCGGCAGTGGGGCCGTTTATCGGCGGGTTTTTCCTGCTGATCGCGACCACGGTGATGTCGGGTTATTGGGATCACAGCTCCTGGGCGGAGGTGAAGAAGCTGCTCATCGTCTTCTTCAAGACGCTGCAATACAGCTATTTGTTCGGCATCCTGCCCGTGCTGATCCTTGCGGCGGTCGACGATATTTTCGTTCACGTCAAACAAATCGGTCCGGTGACGCGGATGTTGCTGGTCGGCGCGATCGCGTTCGTCGCAACCGTATTGACCTACGGCTCCAGGGGGGCCGAGAGCGGTGCGATGCAGTTCATTCTCTACGGCCTGGTCGGCGTCGTTCCCGCGACGGTCTGCTCGTGGCTGGCGCATCAGGCGATCGACAAACCGGCGTTCGCAAAAGCTTAGCCATGCCTGCGCCGGCGGCATGGCACGGCTGCATGATCTCATCTCTTTGTTTGAGCATGATCTCCGCGCAAACGCTTCGCGTTTGTCGCGAGGGAAAACCGGTTTCCACTTTTCCGGATCATGCTCTAGGCAACTTGCGTTGGCCTGAAGCCTCACCCATCTGATGGCGATGTCGAACAACGATATTTCTCCCCGCAACCCCGTCTATCAGCGCAGCGCCGGCTCCGGGCGCGCCGCTGACGCGGCATTCGGCGGTTCGCGGGCACGTGGGCCGATGATCGATCAGGACGGCCGCGAGATTCCGGAGGAATCGCTCGGCGCGAGATTTCAGGGCTTCCGCTTTGATTTCAGCCATTCCAGCGCCAATCCGTTCGGCGATCTCACGCGCGAGCAGCGGCTGGCGCGGCTTGAAGCCCTGGCAAAGCTGCTCGACATCGCCTTCATCCTGCCCGGCACCAGGATCCGTTACGGCATCGACGGCATTTTGCGGTTGATCCCGGTGGTCGGCGATCTCATCGCGTCGGCGCTCTCGCTGTGGCTGGTGCGCGAGGCTCGCATGCTCGGCGCCCCCTGGCATGTCACGGCGCGGATGCTCGCCAATGTCGCGCTGGAAGGAACGGTCGGATTGGTCCCGATCGCGGGCGACGCCTTCGATGTGATGTTCCGCGCCAACATGCGCAACGTGCGGCTGCTGCGGCGCTGGATCGACAAGCAACCGCGCTGACGGCAAAGGTGCCGCCGCGCGTTGGGTGCTTCAACTCAGATTCGTGGATTGACGCTGGATTACGCCGCGTTGGCGTCCGTGTCGCCGGCAGGCGCGGGCTCCGGCGCGCGGGGGCGGCGGGGCAACGGAAAATCCTGGCTTTCGTAGAGCGTGCGGATGCCGCTTTGATCGAAACGGGCCTCGTCGACCTGCAGATAGGCGCCGTTCAGCGAATCCGCCGGCAGTTCCTCGATCGCGAAGCGAACGGCCTCGGCCGCGGTGCCAAAGCGCCGATACGCAAAGCCGGCCCGCTTCTTCTTGCGGATCGCGGCAGGGAACAGTTCGGCAGCGGTGTTGTAGCTGAAGGAAGCCATCGTCAGTGACCCTTATCTTTTTGATGAGAACGCGAGTGACATCGCGAACGGTTCGCGCGGGCCCACCGAGCAAGCGGCGCGCCGGCACACGTCATTTCAATTCAGTACAGTGTCTTTAATATAGGCTCGTTTGGGAGAAATGCGAATCCCGGCCGACCGGATGATGAATTCAGGCCCGATCCGGGCGTTTTTGGATTAATCCCGTTATTTCAATGGCTTGATCTGGAATTAGAGTTTGTCAAGTAGCCATAGGATGACCAGCACCACCAGAATGACGCCGCCAAGGCCCATGCCGGAATGGCCCATGCCATAGCCGTAGCCGCCGAACCGGCCACTGAAGCCGCCCAGCAGGACGATGATCACAATGATGATGAGTATCATTCCAAGGGACATGGCACTCTCCTCAACAGGCGGCCGGCGCAGCGATTGCGCCGCGCCTGCTGAGCAAAGCATATCCCGGTCGCCGGTTCCAGCGCAGGAACCGGGGCAATTTATCTCGGTTGGAGTTTGAGCGCCGCCGAATTGATGCAATAGCGCAGGCCGGTCGGGCCCGGGCCGTCCTCGAATACATGGCCGAGATGGCCGTTGCATTTCGAGCATAGTACCTCGGTCCGGATCATGCCGTGGCTCACGTCGCGCTCCTCGTCGACATGGCTCTCCACCGCCGGCGCGGTAAAGCTCGGCCAGCCGCAGCCGGAATCGAATTTGGCGTCGGACTCAAACAGCGTCTGGCCGCAGCCGGCACAGGTGTAGGTACCCGGCGCGCTGACGTGCTCATATTCGCCGGTGAACGGCCGCTCGGTCGCCTTCTCGCGCAGCACCGCGTACTGCATCGGCGTCAGTTCCTTGCGCCACTCGCTCTCGCTCTTCTCGACCTTGCCGGTCGTGGTTTTGCTGTCGGACATGAAAGCTCCTTGTCGCTAATGAGTATTTCAGGCGAAGGCGCCAGCTCCGCAAATACGCGGGACAGGCGCCGGTTCGCGTGAAGAGTACAGCTGGATAAAACCGTCAGTTGGTGAGCTTTGCGCCGCTCACCAGCGTCGGCTTCTCGATGTAATTGTCCGCGAAGATCTTCTTGAGGTTCTCGACCTTCGGGATGTCGTTATAGGCAATATAGGGCTGGTTCGGGTGCAGTGTCAGGTAGTCCTGATGATAGGCCTCCGCCGGATAGAACCCCTCCAGCGGCCCGACCTTGGTCACGATCGGCTTCCGGTAAACCTTCGCCGCGTTGAGTTGGGCGATATAGGCGTCGGCAACCTTCTTCTGCTGGTCCGAGGTGGTGAAGATCGCCGAGCGATATTGGGTGCCGGAGTCCGGCCCCTGGCGGTTCAGCTGCGTCGGGTCATGCGCGACCGAAAAGAAGATCTGCAGGATCTTGCCGTAGCTGATCTTCTTCGGGTCGTATTTGATCTCGACGGACTCGGCATGCCCGGTGGTGCCGGTGCTGACGATCGGGTAGGAGGCGGTGCTCTTGCCGCCGCCGGCATAGCCGGACACGGCGTTGACGACGCCCGCGGTGTGCTGGAATACGCCCTGCACGCCCCAGAAGCAGCCGCCCGCGATGACGGCAGTCTGGATGCCGTCGGCCGCGGGAACATCCATGGCAGGCGTCGGAATCACCACGGCCTCTTCCGCGGCATGCAACGGCGCGGCGACGAAGGCGGAGATCGCCAGCGCGCCGATGGCGGCAGCGCGGAGCGACAGGCGGCTGAATGGGCTACGGGGCATGAGATTCCTCCGGATGAACGGTTGCAGGCAATCTAGGGCCGGCGCCGCGGATCGCAACCGTCGCGGCTTCGGCTCGATGCCGAAGTTACGCAGCAAGCCGGCCTTTGTTACACAAGACTGACACGTCTCCGTGAATATATCCGAGTTTGGAAGGTGTTAGCTCAGGAGAATGCGGTTCGCCAATGCGGTTTCAACCGCCGCAGTGGGCCTACACCACGATGCTCAGCCGTTTCGCGGCGCGGGTGATGCCGGTGTAGAGCCACCGCGCGCGGCTGTCCTGGAACGCAAAGCTCTCGTCGAACAGCACCACGTCGTCCCATTGCGAGCCCTGCGACTTGTGCACCGTCAGCACGTAGCCGTAGTCGAACTCGTCATAGGGCTTGCGCTGCTCCCACGGAATCGTTTCGATCGCGCCCTCGAAGCAGTCGCCGCGGACCGAGACCTTTGTCACCTTGTGACCGAAGTCCTCGTCGGGCGATAGCCGCATGGTGATGATCCTTGATTTCGATTGCGCGCGCGCCTTGACGCGCCACAGCCCGCCGTTGAACAGGCCCTTCTTGCGGTTGTTGCGCAGGCAGACCAGCTTGTCGCCGGCGACCGGCAACGGATCCTCGATGTTCTGCTTCTGCCGCACCCGCATGTTGTAGGAGCGCCGCGTGTTGTTGCGCCCGACCAGGACCTGGTCGGCGCCCATCACCCGCTCCGGGTCGAGTTCGGCGCGCGACACCACTTCGCTCTCGCCGTAGCGGCCGATGTCGAGCGTGCGGCCCTCGCGCACATCCATCGACATCCGCACGATCGGGTCGTCCTGCGCCTGGCGATGCACTTCGGTCAACATCGCGTCGGGTTCGCTGTTGGTAAAGAAGCCGCCGCCCTGGATCGGCGGCAGTTGCGCCGGATCGCCGAGCACCAGCAGCGGACAATCGAACGACATCAGGTCGCGGCCGAGTTCGGCGTCGACCATCGAGCATTCGTCGATCACGATCAGCTTCGCCTTGGAGGCCGGTGCGTCGTCCCACAGTTCGAAGCTTGGCTGCTCGACACCGGATTCGCGCGCGCGGTAGATCAGCGAGTGAATCGTCGAAGCGTTGTCGCAGCCCTTGTTGCGCATCACCAGCGCTGCCTTGCCGGTGAAGGCGGCGAACTTCACCTCGCCGTCGACGCCGTCGGCGATATGCCGCGCCAGCGTGGTCTTGCCGGTCCCGGCGAAGCCGAACAGCCGGAACACCGGCGGCGTGCCGTTCCGGCCGGGCTTGGCTTTGAGCCAGTCGGCAACGGCCTTCAGTGCGGAATCCTGATGCGGCGTGAACGTTGGCATGGTGTCTCGATGGGGCGGCGCGCGCGGCGAATGCGGCCGGCGACTCATCGGCAAAACTACTCATTCGTGCGTTCAACACAAGCCGCCCTCCGGTTTACGGATGGCTGCGAGGATGGACTCGGTCCTGACGGCGAATACACTGAATTCAAGCAATAAGCCGATGGTGGGAGAGAAACTTCATGAAATTCGGCATTTTCTACGAGCTGCAACTGCCGCGTCCGTGGCAGGCCGGCGACGAACTCAAGCTCTACCAGGATGCGCTGACGCAATTGGAGACCGCCGACCGCTGCGGTTACGACCATGCCTGGGTGGTGGAGCATCATTTCCTGGAAGAATATTCGCACTCGTCATCGCCGGAATCCTTTCTCGCCGCCGCCAGCCAGCGCACCCGCAACATCCGGCTTGGCCACGGCATTTTCCAGCTCACCACCAATCACCCGGCGCGGGTCGCCGAGCGCGTCGCGGTGCTCGATCTCCTCAGTAACGGCCGCTGCGAATTTGGGATGGGTGAAAGCGCCTCGATCACCGAATTGACGCCGTTCGGGCGCGACATGGAAACCAAGAAGGAAGTGTTCGACGAAGCCGTCCGCGCCATCTTCCCGATGTTCCGGGATGGCGGCAGCGAACATCACGGCAAGTATTTCGACATCCCCTTGCGCAATGTGGTGCCGAAGCCGGTGCAGAAGCCGCACCCGCCGTTGTGGATGGCGTGTTCGCAACTGCCCACCATCGAGCGCGCGGGCCGGCACGGTTTCGGCGCGCTCGGATTCCAGTTCGTCAGCGCCGACGCGGCGCATGCCTGGGTGCATGCGTATTACAACGCCATCACCAAGCGGCTCGACAAGCTCGCCGACTACGAGATCAATCCGAACATGGCGCTGGTGTCGTTCTTCATGTGCGCCAAGACCGACGAGGAGGCGAGGGCGCGCGCCGACGGCGCCACCTTCTTCCAGTTCGCACTGCGCTTCTACGGTGTCTCGCAGAACCGCCAGCGTCCGGCGCCCGGCGCCGTCAACATGTGGGACGAGTACAACAAGTGGAAGCGGGAAAATCCCGAAGCCCAGGAGGCCGCGCTGCGCGGCGGCCTGATCGGATCGCCGGAGACCATCCGCAAGAAACTGCGGCGCTTCAGGAGTTCGCATATCGACCAGGTGATCCTGCTCAACCAGGCCGGCAAGAACAGCCACGAGCATATCTGCGAATCGCTCGAGCTGTTCGCCAAGGAGGTGATGCCGGAATTCCAGAACGATGCCGAGCATGCGGCCTGGAAGGCCGGCGTCATGAGCGGGGCGATCCAGCTCGAGGAGATCGATACCGAAGCTTTCAACGATCGTTACGGCAAACTGGCGGTCAACGTCGGTAAGCCCGCCGTCGCGGCCGCGGCGGGATAATCTTCGCGGCCACCTGGAAACGATGAGTTGCGCGTCTTGAGGGAACGGCCGGTATGAGAACCGGCCGTTTTTGTCCATGCGCAGGAATTTGCTTTAGTTCGATCCCGCAGACGCGGCCGTAAAACTGCGGTCGAGGGCTTTGTCCACGTCGAGCGTCTTGCCAAGAATGCCGTATCGGGTGGCGCGATCGGAGGCTTGCTGAACTTCCCCAACAATACCCGCATCGATGACGATCGGGCCGGTGCGCTGTGCGGTATAGGCACTCAGCACCACGTCTTCGGGGAGCTTGGTCAATTCGGCGGTGGCTTTGGCATACTCGGCCACATGGTCCAGCGACCACAACCGTGCCTTGTCGAGCCGGCGCACCAGGTCCTGCACAGCGGCGCGCTTCGTGGCGATCGCTTGGTCGGAAGCAACATAGAACGTAATCGTCGGCGTGAGGCCCTCGCCGTTGGCGACCATCCGTGCGTTGTCTTTGAGCGTCGCAAAGGAAACATAGGGCTCCCACACCGCCCAGGCATCGATGGAGCCGGCGACAAGCGCGATCTTGGCGTCAACCGGACCGAGCGGGGCGAAGGTCGCGTCGTCGATTTTATTTCCTGCTTTCTCCAGCGTGGCGTCGATCAGGAATTGGCCCCAGCCTCCGCGTGAACCGGCCAGCCGCTTTCCCTTGAGATCGGCGATGCTCTTGATCGGCAATTCGTTACGTACCAGGATCGCTTGCGTCCGCGGGTCGGCTCGGGTGCCGCCGATGGCCTTGATCGGTGCGCCCGTCGCGTACACGGTGAGAAAAGCCAGATCGCCGGTGTAGCCAACATCCAGCGCACCCGCATTGAGCGCTTCGAGTATAGGCGCGGCGGCAGGAAATTCTGACCATTCGATCTTGTAAGGAAGGTCCTTGGCCAAGCCTGTGATCTCCAGCAGAGAGCGATTGCCGCCTTTCTGATCGCCGACGCGTAGCGTCACGGTGTCTGAGGCCAGGGCGGAGGCTACCGTCGAGCATGCCATGAGAATTCCAAACAGCGCGGCGCCAACGCCGCGGAATCGCTGATGCGTCTTGATGTCGTGTGGGAGCTTGTTCATACGCGGTCTCTCTGATTGTCGGTCTGGATTCACAAGGCCGGAAATTCGACATCGAGAGCGTACGATCGAATTGATTTCAGTCAATGAAAGGGATCACTGAAGATTCGAAAGATCAAGCAACGTTTGTTCTGATCGTAAGCTTACGAAAGAACGTTGTCGTATGGTTCGATGCGAGTGCCTGCGCGTTGAGCAAGGTTGAGCCGGCCAAAGTAATTCCAGTTCTTCAGTGAGACAAAAACCGTTTCATCGCGTGACAATGGGATTGTGGAGATAAACTCTCCGTTCGGTTTTACATTCGAAATTCCATTTCGTTGACGATCGCGTGGTTGCCGCGCATCATCGGTCCACGATTTCAACAGCGCGTGAGCGGAAAGCTCGCGGGGGATTGAACCGAAATCACTGACCGCAACCGAGGCTTCGCCGGCCGCGGCGCAATCGCGCCGCGACGACGGTATCTCACGTCGCCTCGAAACAGGAGCAGGATATGTCGAAAGACGCCAAGCACAGAGCGTTACTGGATCGCCGCACACTGTTGCAGGCGGGAGCCGCGTCGGCATTGGCTATGCCGCTCGGTGTCTTTGGCGCAAAAGCCTTTCCCGTGGCTCCACCTAAGATCGATTTCTCGGAATTTCCGATTTGCCGGACATCGTCCGAGGCGCCCGTGCTCACGGGGGCGCCAAGGAAATTGAAATTTTCCTGGAACGCCGGTGCAGTGTGCAACGTGCCGCTTCCGGTGGCGATCGACCAGGGTTTCTTCCAGAAGCAAAACCTCGATGTCGAACTGATCAATTACAGCGGATCGACCGACCAGCTTCTCGAAGCCATCGCTACCGGCAAGACGGATGCCGGTATCGGCATGGCGTTGCGCTGGCTGAAGCCGCTTGAACAGGGATTCGACGTCAAGATCGCCTCGGGGACCCATGGCGGCTGCATGCGGGTTTTGTCCCGTATCAATTCCGGGGTCAATAAACTTGCCGATCTCAAGGGAAAGATCGTCGCGGTCGGCGATCTCGCCGGTCCGGACAAGAATTTCTTTTCGATCCAGCTCGCCAGACAGGGCATCGATCCCAACAGTGACGTCGATTGGCGAGCCTATCCCGGCAATCTGCTGCAGCTCGCCGTCGAGAAGAGCGAAGTGCATGCGGTTCTCGCCTCCGACCCGATCGCTTATCTGTGGCTAAAGGATAGCGCCTACAAGGAAGTGGCCTCCAATCTGGACGGCGAATACAAGGACAAGAGCTGCTGCATTGTGGGACTGCGCGGTAGCCTCGTACGCGAGGACCCCTTGGTCGCACGCGCCGTTGTCCAGGCTTTGCTCGATGCCGCGATGTTCATCTCGCAGAATCCTGACAAGGCTGCTGTATCGTTCCAGCCCTATGCACCCAAGGCCGCCACACTGGCGGATCTACAGGGGATGGTCAGGTACCACACCCATCATCACCACCCCGTAGGCGCGGTGCTCAAGCAGGAACTGAAAGCCTATGCGGATGATCTGAAACTCGTGTCCGTCTTCAAGCCAGGCACGGATACAGCAAAATTCGCGGAGCGGATCTATGTCGATGTATTCAGGGGCGTCTAAGACGACCGCGCTTGCGCAGTCCGCCGAGGAAGCCGCAGCCCTTGCGGGGCGTCCTCTGCAGTTGCCGTCGTTGTCGTTGTTCCTGGCAAACGGTCCTGCTGTCTTTGCAAGCCTGGCCTGGGTCGGCTTCGGCCTTTCGTGCCTGTGGTGGGAAGATCTTGGCGACTGGTCGCGGACACATGGGCTGGCCGTTGCGGCATTCATTGTCGCCGGCGGCATTCTCGTAGCGACCTTGAGTGGGCGCATGTTGGGACGCTTTGGGGCAGGCTTGCAATCGCGAGCGCCGTGGCTGCTGGCGGTTGGGCTGTTCTTGACGGTGTGGGAAGTCGCGACCGCCAAGTTCGCATGGCTGCCGCTGCCGTTCTTTCCGCCACCGCAGGCCATTATCGAAGTCTATACCGACGACTTGCCCAAGCTTCTGGTCAGCGCCCTTGCCTCGGTAAAACTCCAGCTCGGCGGTTATGTGATCGGCGCCGCCGTGGGCTTTCTGACCGGTGTGTCGATCGGATGGTCGCGAAGCGTCGGCTATTGGGTGCATCCCATCCTGCGCTTTATCGGGCCGCTGCCCGCGACGGCATGGCTGCCATTTGCATTCTTTACGTTTCCGTCGAGCTGGAGTGCGAGCACGTTCCTGATCGCGCTGGCTACCGGGTTTCCGGTCACGGTGCTGACCTGGTCAGGTGTGGCGAGCGTCAGCAACGCCTATTACGACGTGGCGCGGACGTTGGGTGCAAAGCCGTCTTTTCTGGTGTTGAAGGTCGCGATTCCGGCGGCACTGCCGCACGTATTTGTAGGCCTGTTCATGGGTCTCGGGTCGTCCTTTGCCGTTCTGGTCGTTGCCGAAATGATCGGCGTCAAGGCCGGGCTCGGCTGGTACCTGCAATGGGCCCAGGGCTGGGCGGCTTACGCGAATATGTACGCCGCGTTGATCGTGATGTCGTTGCTGTGCTCGGGTGCGATTACGCTTCTGTTCAGGACTCGTGACCGGCTGCTGGTCTGGCAGAAAGGCGTCGTGAAATGGTAGCGCTCGCGATCACAGAATACGCACCGCCGGCAGCCGCCGGTGCTTCGCTCGATGTTGAGCGCGTCAGCCACGCCTTCGATATTGATGGCAAGGTGCTCCAGGTGCTGGACGACGTCAGCTTCCAGATAGCACCGGGCGAATTCGTCGCGCTGCTCGGTCCATCCGGATGCGGAAAATCGACCTTGCTCCGGCTGGTCGCCGGACTTGAATTGCCGCGTTCGGGCGCGTTGCGCGAAGATGGCCATCCGATCAGCGGGCCGTTTCCATCACGGGTCGTGGTATTTCAGGATCCGACGCTGTTTCCGTGGCGAACCGTCTGGCACAACGTCGCGCTGGGGCTCGAGGCGCAGGGCATTTTGAAGCGCCAGCGGCACCGCGTCGATGCGGCGATCGACCTCGTTGGACTGTCGACCTTTCGCAATGCCTATCCGCACCAACTCTCGGGCGGCATGGCCCAGCGGGTCGCGCTGGCACGGGCACTCGTCAACGACCCGAGGATCCTTGTTCTTGACGAGCCGCTCGGCAAGCTCAATTCACTGACGCGCATCACCATGCAGGCCGAGATTGCCGCGTTGTGGCAGCGCAGTGGGTTCACAACCTTGTTGGTGACCCACGATGTGGAGGAGGCCGTGTTCCTGGCCAATCGCGTCATCGTGTTCAGCGATCGCCCGGCGCGCATCAAGGCCGACATTACCGTTGGTCGTCCCTATCCCCGGCATCGCGGCGATCCCGAATTGGCCGAATTACGCCGGACCATCCTTCAACTGCTTGGATTGGACGCCACGTGGTGAGCGCGCAGGAGAATTCCAGACGCAAGGAGCTTCCGGGGAATCCACCGCTTTGCCCTTTGGACCAGGCAAATTTGCTTGCGCCGGAATTTGCCAAACGGGCGTCGCTTCACGATCGTGACGCGAGCTTTCCGTTTGAAAATTTCAGGCAATTGTCCGAAGTCGGGTTATTGGCACTGACCGTGCCGACCGCATTGGGCGGCTCCGGCGCTGGGGCGCGCGATACGGCACGCATCCTCACCATCATGGGAAAAGCCGACCCATCGACGGCCCTGGTGCTGTCGATGCACTACATCCAGCATCTCGTGATGGCGAGAAGCACACGCTGGCCGAGCCGTCTTTCACGCCGCCTGGCCCGTGAAACCGTTGAAGGCGTGGCGCTGATTAACGCGCTTCGGGTCGAACCGGACCTTGGCTCACCGTCGCGTGGCGGCTTGCCGGCGACGGTCGCGCGGAGGACCGAGACCGGATGGCGGCTCAGCGGCCGCAAGATTTATTCGACCGGCGCTCCGATTCTGAAATGGTACGCGGTGTGGGCTAGGACCGACGAGCCGGAGGTACGGGTCGGGTTATTTCTGGTTCCCGCCGGACTGCCGGGCACGTCTATCGTCGAAACGTGGGATCATCTCGGACTGCGCGCCAGCGGCAGCCACGACATCGTTTTCGACGACGTCGTGTTTCCGCTTGATCACGAAATCGATGTGCGCCAACTGGATGAATGGCGAGTACCCGATCTTACCCAGGCGACGGTTCATGCGATCTTTGTTGCCGCAATTTACGATGGAGTGGCGCGGGCCGCGCGTGACTGGCTGGTCGATTTCCTCAGGAATTGCGTGCCGTCCAATCTCGGCGCGTCGTTGGCGACGCTGCCGCGGGCGCAAGAGGTCGTCGGTAGTATCGAGGCCCGCCTTGTCGTCAACATGCGCTTGATCGAAAGTTTTGCGCAGGATTTCGATGACGGCGCGCTGCTGAGTGCATCCGAATCCAACATCATCAAACTCACGGTGACGAATAACGCGATCGCAGTTGTCGAGGAGGCGCTGTCCTTGACCAGCAATCACGGGCTGACGCGCGCCAATCCGCTCGAACGGCACTACCGTGACGTGCTGTGCGGTCGTGTTCATACCCCGCAGGATGACGCGACACGCGTGACCGCAGGGCGACGTGCGCTTGGTACCTGACGGTCCCGAAGGATCTTGCCAGATAATAGCCCGTGCGTATCGGGGGGAGGAAAATGCTTCGGGATCGGTCGCGATTTGACAATAATCGCGTCGTCGAGGCCGCATTGAACAGTGCAGCCATTGCTATTTTTTCGGAGCACTCGACACGTCCTGGGCGTAGCACCATCATTGTGAGGCCGGGTGCGTCCGCGGTGTTGCAGCAAAAAGAGACATCGGGAAGCGATGCCGGCCATCCCAGAGCGTTCTGTTGGAACCGCGGCGCCGCGTATGCCGGCAGGCGAGGCCGGATCGATGCGGCTCCTGCCAGGAGAAGATGCGCAAGCAGTCGGCGAGCGGCGTAGCGCGGCGACAACAGGTTGAGGAATTACAGGGAAGTTTCCAATGTCAGTGGAATTCATCGGATACATAACCAATAGCAACTCGTCTGAAACCATCGTGCGGAACGGTCCGGTTCTGGATCGCCACCACATCGAAACGGTGGCGAAGGCCCACGAAAACGCCGGCTTCGATCGCGCCTTACTGGCATTTCATTCCACCAACCCAGACGGCTTGCAAATCGGCCAGCACGTGCTTGGCGTCACCGACCGGCTCAATGTCCTGATCGCGCAGCGGCCGGGCTTTACCGCCCCGACCTTGATCGCGCGTCAGTTGGCGGCCGTCGATCAGCTTTCCGGCGGCCGGGTTGCGCTGCACGTCATCACCGGCGGCAACGCAACCGAGTTGAGGCAGGACGGCAACACCCTTGACGACAAGGACGAACGCTACGCCCGAACCGATGAATTTCTGGATGTGGTTCGCGCCGAATGGAGCAGCGAGAAGCCGTTCTCCTACGACGGCAAATACTACAAGGTTCAAAACGGATTTTCCCACATCAAGCCGTATCGCCAAGAAGGCATTCGGATATTCGTCGGCGGGGCGTCGGACGCTGCGATCGAGGTGGCCGGCAAGCACGCCGATACATTTGCACTGTGGGGCGAGTCCTATGCGCAGGTCCGCGATGTGACGTCGCGGGTGCGCGCCGCAGCCGCCAAGCATGGACGTGCCACGCCGCGCTTCAGCCTGTCGGTGCGGCCGATCATCGCCGACACCGAGGAAAAGGCCTGGGCGAAAGCCGAGGAGATTTTGGCGCGCGCAACCGCGCTGCAGGACAAGACCGGCTACCGCAAGCCGGCCGACGGTCACGCTACCGCCGGTGCGCGCCGGCTGTTGGCGCTGGCCGAGCAGGGCACCCGGATCGACAAACGGCTGTGGACAGGGATCGCCGAGTTGACCGGCGCCAACAGCAACACCACGGCACTGGTCGGAACGCCCGAACAGGTCGCCGAAGTTTTCGGCGACTATTACGACCTCGGCATCAGCCATTTCCTGATCCGCGGCTTCGATCCCTTGATCGACGCCATTGAATATGGCCGCGAACTGATTCCGCGGACGCGCGAGCTAATCGCCGCGCGCAGTTTGGCCAAAGGAGTCGCTGCAGAATGATGCGCGCCATCTTTGTTGCCGGCCTCTTGCTGAGCGCAATCGCCTCCGCCAGTGCCCAAACGACCCTGCGGGTTGGAGACCAGAAGGGAAATTCCAAGGCCGCGATGGAAGCATCGGGCGTGCTGAAGGATGTCCCGTACAAGATCGAGTGGAAGGAATTCGCCGCGGCCTCGCCGTTGCTGGAGGCGCTGGGTGCGGGCGCGATCGACACCGGGCTGGTCGGCGATGCGCCCTTTACCTTTGCCGCAGCGGCCAACGTGCCGGTGAAAGCCATCGGCGCGATCCGCCAGAGCCAGGAAGGCCTGGCGATTATGGTGCCGCGCGACTCCAAGATCCGCAGCCTCGATGATCTGAAAGGCAAGAAGATCGCCACCGGACGCGGTTCGATCGGGCATCAACTGATCCTGGCCGCGATGGAATCCAAGGGGTGGTCAGCGAGCGATCTGCAGATCGTGTTCCTGGCGCCGTCCGATGCCAAGGTGGCCTACACCCAAGGCTCAGTCGATGCGTGGTCGACCTGGGAGCCCTATGTGAGCCAGGAAGAAGTGCTGTTTCAGTCGCGGCGCTTGGTAACGGCCGAAGGGCTGGCGTCGGGCATGAGCTTCCAGGTTGCCTCGCTCGATGCGATCCGCGACAAGCGCCCGGAGCTGGAGGACTTCTTGCGCCGGCTGACGGCCGCGCGCGCCTGGTCGCTGACCAATGTCAGTGCCTACGCTGAAACCTGGGGTAAGCTGATGGGCATTCCGTCGTCGGTGCCGCTCAACTGGCTGAGCCGGGCGAAAGTTCGCGTCGCGCCGATCGATGACGGCGTTATCGCCGACGAGCAGAAGACGATCGACCTCTATGTTCGCGCCGGCCTGGTCAAGCAGAAGCTCAATGCGGCCGACATCGTGGATCGGTCGTTTTCCGAGGCGATCGGCAAAGCCGCCGGGCTTTAGATCGATAGCGAGATGGCCTTTTCGTCGAAACAGCCTTCTCGTTCTGGCCTCTTAATTAATCATAATCTCCTTGCACTCCGCCGCGGCGAATTTTATTGCCCGCTTTTCGCTTCTGAGAGCAGGACTCTGCTGCGAGCTTCGGTTCCGGGCGTGTGCTCACCTCACCGCCGATCCTGCGATCTACAAGTTTACGTGAACGGTGCGCAGGAAAAAATGCTCCGTGATCGATGGTGATCCAGCAATATTCGCTTCGCTGGAGACGCATCCAACAGTGTCGTCATTGCTATTTTTGCAGGGCACTCGACACGCCCTGTGCGCAGCACCATCATCCCTACATCGAAAGCGTGCGCGATGTCGCAGCATTCGTCAGGAGATGGTGATGCGACGTCGGGAATTTCTGAAGCTTTCGGTTGGAACCGTGGCGGTTGCCGCGGTATCGCGGCAGGCGAGCGCGCAGGCCGGCGTCAAGGAAATCCGCATCGGATATCAGAAGAACGGCGTGCTGGTGATCGCGCGGCAACAGGCCGTGCTTGAGAAGCATTTTGCGCCGCAGGGCATCAATGTAACCTGGGTCGAGTTCTCGTCGGGGCCGCCAATGCTCGAGGCGATGAATGTCGGCAGCGTCGATTTCGGTGCCGTCGGCGATTCACCGCCGGTGTTCGCGCAAGCGGCGGCCGCCAACATCGTCTATGCGGCGGGCCAGCCGATCACCAACGGGCAGGGCATCCTGGTGCAGGCGGCGTCGCCGATCCGCACCCTGCCGGATCTCCGCGGCAAGCGCATCGGATTCACCAAGGGATCCAGCGCCCACAACATCGTGGTGCAGACCCTGGAAAAAGCCGGCCTCGGCTATAGCGATATCACGCCGGTTTACCTGACGCCGCCGGACGCGGGCCCGGCCTTTGCCAACGGCAGCATCGATGCCTGGGCGATCTGGGATCCTTATTTCGCCATCGGCGAAATCAAGCAGAACGGCCGCATCCTCGTCAACGCATCCGAGATCACCAAGACCAATTCATTCTACATCGCCAACCGCAACTTCGCGAAAAGCCACGGCGCGGTGCTGCAGCAGATCATCGACGTCATCACCTCCACCGCGAACTGGGCGGAGACGCATCGCGTCGAGGTGGCCAAATCCTTGAGCGCGGTGACCGGAATCCCGCTCGATATCCAGACCGTCGCCGCCAACCGTTCGTCCTTTGTGGTCGGCCCGGTCACCGACGACATCATCGCCACCCAGCAGGGCGTGGCCGATCGCTTCTTCAAGCTTGGTCTGATCCCGAAGCCCGTCGTGGTTCGCGACGCGGTGTGGAAGCCGACGCAGACCTAAAATCGGCATCTTCATCGAACAGGGGAACAGACGATGCGTTGGTTTGAGAAGATAATCGCGGTTGCAGTGCTGTCGATGAGTACGGCGCTGGCCGGTGTCGGCGCCAGCTATGGCCAGGACAAGACCGTGCGCATCGGCTACCAGAAATACGGCAAGCTGGTCCTGCTCAAGAGCAAGGGTTCGCTCGACGAAAAACTCAAGCCGCTCGGCTACAAGGTGGCATGGACGGAATTCCCGTCGGGGCCGCCTTTGCTGGAAGCGCTGAATGTCGGCGCCATTGATTTCGGCGTGGCCGGCGAAACGCCGCCGATCTTCGCGCAGGCAGCCGGCGCACCGCTGGTCTATCTGTCCTACGATCCGCCGGCACCGCAGGGCGAGGCGATCCTCGTTCCCAAAGACAGCGCGCTGAAATCCGTCGCCGATCTCCGCGGCAAGAAGGTCGCGCTCAACAAGGGCTCCAACGTTCATTATCTGCTGGTCAGGGCACTGGAGAAGGCCGGCCTGAAATATAGCGACGTCCAGCCGGTGTTTCTGCCGCCGTCCGACGCGTTGGCCGCATTCACCCGCGGCTTGGTCGATGCATGGGTGATCTGGGATCCCTATCAGGCCGCAGCGGAGGCCTCGACTGGTGCGCGTATTCTCGCCGACGGTACCGGCGTGGTCGCCAACTACCAGTTCTATTTCACGTCGAAGGATTTTCTATCCAACGACGCCAAGGCGGTCGACGTCGTGCTTGATGCGCTCAACGAAGCCGACGATTGGAGCAAGAACAACATCCAGGCCGTCGCGGAACAATTGAGCCCTTCGGTCGGCCTGCCAGCATCGGTGCTGGCGGTGTCGCTCAAGCGCGAGTCTTACGGAATTCTGCCTATCAGCGATGACGTGATCGCGAGCCAGCAACGCATCGCGGACACCTTTCTCGGCCTCGGCCTGCTGCCGAAAGCCATCAAGGTGTCTGATCTCCAACGTAAACCCGGATACTGATCATGACCGCACATACGCCGCTTCAAGCCCAGCCGGGCGCTAACGTCCTCTGGTTCCTGCCGACCCATGGCGACGGCCATTATCTCGGCACCACCACCGGCGGCCGCGAGGTGAATTTCAATTACCTGCGCCAGATCGCGCAGGCGGCCGACCAGCTCGGCTATTACGGCGTGCTGCTGCCGACCGGACGAAGCTGCGAGGATTCCTGGGTCGTTGCCTCCGCGGTCGCGCCCTGGACCGAGCGGTTGCGCTATCTCGTTGCCGTGCGCCCGGGCCTGCAGTCGCCAAGCGTGGCGGCGCGCATGACCGCGACGCTCGACCGGGTCACCAATGGTCGGCTGCTGATCAACGTCGTCACCGGCGGCGATCCCGTTGAGAACAAGGGCGACGGCATCTTCCTCGCGCATGACGAGCGCTACGCGATGACGCGCGAGTTTCTCAACGTCTACAGCGATCTGCTCGCGGGCAAGACCGTCAACGTCGAGGGCAAGCACATCCACATCGAGGATGGCCGGCTGTTGTTCAAGCCGGTGCAGTCGCCGCGCCCGCCGCTTTATTTCGGCGGATCGTCGGATGCCGGCATCGACGTCGCCGTCGATACCGTCGACAAATATCTGACCTGGGGAGAGCCGCCGGCGCTGGTCGCCGAGAAGGTCAATCGCGTCAAGGCGGCCGCCGCGGCGCGCGGGCGCACGCTCTCCTTCGGCATCCGCCTGCATGTCATCGTGCGTGAGACCAACGCGGAAGCCTGGAAGGCGGCCGACGAACTGATCAAGCACGTCACCGACGAGACCGTGGCCTCGGCGCAGAAGATCTTCTCGCGCATGGACTCGGTCGGTCAGAAGCGCATGCTGGAGCTGCATGGCGGACGCCGCGACCAGCTTGAGATCCGCCCCAATCTGTGGGCCGGCGTCGGCCTCGTGCGCGGTGGCGCGGGCACCGCACTGGTCGGCGATCCCGAATCCGTGGCGGCGCGCATCCGCGAATACCAGGATGTCGGCGTCGATACCTTCATCATGTCCGGCTACCCGCACCTCGAAGAAGCCTATCGCTTCGCCGAACTGGTGTTTCCGCTGTTGTCGCTGGCCCGACATGACAATGTGACCCCGCTCCGCGTCAATACCGGTCCGTTCGGCGAGACCATCGCCAACGAACACGAGCCCTTGCTGAAAGCATCGCAATCATGAGCCTGATCGAAACCCTTCCGCGCATCCGCAGCCTGCGGCCACCGCGCATCGATGGTGTGATCCAGTGGATCGTGCCGCTGGCCATTCTGATTCTCTGGCAGGCGGCTTGCGTCAGCGGCTTTGTGTCGTCGCGGGTGCTGCCGGCGCCGACCGATGTGGCGTTGGCGGGCTGGAAGCTGCTGCTGTCGGGCGAGCTCGAGCGCAACATCTGGGTCAGCTTCTGGCGCGCCAGCGTCGGCTTTGTCATCGGCGGCGGCATCGGCTTTGCGTTCGGGCTGGCGAACGGTCTGTCGCAGCTCAGCAACAAGCTCACCGACACCACGCTGCAGATGGTGCGCAACATCCCGCATCTGGCGTTGATTCCGCTGGTCATCCTCTGGTTCGGCATCGATGAGTCCGCGAAACTGTTTCTGGTCGCGCTCGGCGTGTTCTTCCCGATCTATCTCAACACGCTGCACGGCGTCCGCACCGTCGATCCGCAACTGATCGAGATGGGACGCATCTACGGCATGTCCGACAGTGAACTGTTTCGCCGGGTGATCTTCCCGGGCGCGCTGCCCTCGATCTTCGTCGGCTTGCGCTTTGCGCTCGGCATCATGTGGCTGACGCTGATTGTCGCGGAAACCATCGCGGCGTCGTCGGGCCTCGGCTACATGGCGATACAGGCGCGGGAGTTCATGCAGATCGACGTCGTGGTGCTGAGCATCCTGATCTATGCGCTGCTTGGAAAGGTCGCCGACGGCGCTTCGCGTGCGCTGGAGCGGCTGACGCTGTCCTGGCACCCTGCCTTCCAGAAACATTGAGGCAATCCATGCAACAGGCGCTTCGTTTGCTTACCCCCGACGCCGAGCCGATCGATCGCGTCGACGTCATCGAACAGGCTCGCGTGGCGCGAAACCCATCGGGGGCCCCGGTCCGCGGGCTTCCGCTCACCATTCGCGGCCTGCGCAAGTCGTTCGGCAGCAACGAGGTGCTGCGCGGCATCGACCTGCATATTCCGGCCGGGCAGTTCGTCGCGACCGTCGGTCGCAGCGGTTGCGGCAAGAGCACGCTGCTGCGGCTGATCGCAGGCCTGGAGACGCCCAGCGAAGGCCGCATCGACTTTGGCGAGGCCGCGCGGCCTGAAGATGTACGGGTGATGTTTCAGGAGCCGCGCCTGTTGCCTTGGGCTCGGGTGCTGTCGAATGTCGAGGTCGGACTTGGCCGCGACCGTGCGTCGACCGACGCGCAGGCCCGCGCCGAACAGGCGTTGGCCGAAGTTGGCCTCGGCGACAAGCGCGCGGAGTGGCCGGCGGTGCTCTCCGGGGGCCAGAAGCAGCGCGTGGCGCTGGCGCGCGCGCTGGTCAGCCGTCCGCGCTTGCTGGCATTCGATGAGCCACTCGGCGCGCTCGATGCGCTGACGCGGATTTCGATGCAACGGCTGCTGGAGCGGGTGTGGCATGACCAGGCGTTTACTGCTATCCTCGTGACCCACGACGTCTCCGAAGCGGTCGCGCTGGCCGATCGCGTGCTGGTCATTGAAAACGGCCGCATCGCACACGACATTCAAGTTGACATCGCCCGTCCACGCCGCCGCGGCTCGGCCGATCTTGCGGCGCTGGAGGGATCTATCCTGCGCAATCTTCTGCAATCGGCGGATGATGCACAGGACTTGTGAGGCTCTATGAATTCCGCCGTTCGTAACATTACCCGAGATATCGAGGTTTCCCCGAGCGACTTCCGCGGCGCGATGCGTCGCTTGACCGGTGGCGTCAGCGTCATCACGGTCGGGCGCGGCAGCGATATCACGGGCATGACGGTCACCTCGGTATCGTCGCTGGCGGTTGACCCGCCGAGCCTGATCGTGAGCGTCAACCGGGACTCGTCGTCATGGCCGCTGCTGAAGCGTCATGGATTTTTCGGCGTCAACATTCTCGCCGCCAATCAGATTGAGGTCGCCGAGCGCTTTACCGGCAAAGGTGGACTCAAGGGCGCGGATCGCTTTGCCGGCGCGCAATGGACCACCCGCGTCTCCGGCGTACCGCTTCTGGTCGGCGCGTTGTCCGCCATCGACTGCCAGGTGGAAGAGATCGTCGAGCGGCATTCCCATGCCATCGTGATCGGCCGCGTGCTGGACATCCAGACCTCCGCGCATACCGCGGGGCTCGCGTACTGGCAGGGACGATATATCGCGGTCGAGCACAAGGAAGACGTGGCAGGGCTCGCGTAGGCGGCTCTGCCGGTCGCCGGCGCGAGACATAATACCGCCGCCCGGGCTGTAGCCTTTTTTCCTTTCGCGGCCTAAAAGTTCGTCAGTGTCCCACAAAGGACGAAATGCCGGGGAGGTGACGATGAGCGACGATCTTTTGCGCGTCCCCGTTACCTGATGAAACGTGTTGCGGTCTGGCTCGTTTATGTCGTCGGTACGCTCGCGATTGCTTATCTCGCGCTTTACGCCTATGCCGCCTTCACCGGCCGCGACCTGCAGCCCGGCGACCCCATCCATATTTTCCGCAATCCCGACGCGCCGGAATATTCCGAGGTAACGGTGGTTTCAACATCGTTGCGGGCGTAGTCGCCGGCGCCGAGGTAGGACTATCGCATATGGCTGAGTTAGGCCGCGTGTCGATGCGATTGTTACGTCGCGCAACCTCTCAACCGTCGTCCCTGCGAACGCATTAGGGCATGCACATATCTTCTCGTTAAGTAGTGATGCGAAGGTAGCGACCGTAGCCCGCATGAGCGAAGCGACATGCGGGATCGTCTTTCCCGGATGTCGCTTCGCTCATCCGGGCTACACGAGCCGTTGAAACACCATATGCGATAGCCCTGGGCCCGGGCGTGATCGCGGGCGCCGTCACCGCGCGCGATCGGCTGAGAGACTCACTCCATCTATTTCAAGATGCATCCATGCAAAAATGAGCGTGGTCCATTCTTGACGCCTTTACAAGGCGAGAAGACACTCGCCTGCAACCAGACGCGGAATTCTTAAAAAATCCGCCGGACTGCTCGGGAGCAAACCATGTCAAAGCGCGACCCTTCAACCAATTCCGGCCGCCGCAATTTTTTGAAGGGGGCGACAATCGCGGGAGCGGCGGCACTGACCAATCCCGTTGCTGCGAATATGCCGGTGTCGGACACGCCGAAGGAAAGCGCGAAAGCCGCCGTTCCCGGGCCCAGGCTGGCCGCGGCCGAGACCATGCCGCCGGCCGATCCGGATCCGGTAAGCCAGTCCAGCAGCGGCGGCGATTTCATGGTCGATGTGCTGAAGTCACTCGATATCGACTACCTGGCGATGAACTGCGCCTCGAGCTTCCGTGGTCTGCACGAGGCGGTCATCAACCACGGGGGCAACACCAAGCCCGAAATCATCACCTGCCCGCACGAGGAAATCGCGGTGCACATGGCGCAGGGCTATGCCAAGATCGAAGGCAAGCCGATGGCCATGATCTGCCACGGCGTCGTCGGGCTGCAGCATGCCACCATGGCGATGTACAATGCCTGGTGCGATCGCGTTCCAGTGATCGTCATGGGCGGCAACATCCTGGAGGCCAATAAGCGCGGTCCCGGCGCCGAATGGGTGCACGCCGCCATCGATCCAGGCGCGCTGGTGCGGGATTTCGTCAAGTGGGACGATCAGCCGGTCTCGCTGCAGCACTTCGCCGAGTCCGCGGTGCGCGCCTACAAGGTCGCGACCACGCCGCCGATGGCACCCGTCATGCTCTCGCTCGACGCCGAACTGCAGGAAAACCCGATCCCCGATGCGAGCGCGCTGCGCATCCCAAAATTTTCCCGGGTCATCCCGCCGCAGGGCGACGACGCGGCACTGGCGCAACTGGCCAAAATGCTGGTCGCCGCCGAAAATCCGGTCATCCTGTGCGACCGTGTCGCCCGCACGCCGGCCGGCATGCCGCTGCTGGTGCAGTTGGCCGAGACGCTGCAATGCGCTGTTGTCGACAACTACGGGCGCATGAATTTTCCGTCGCGGCATCCGCTCAATCATTCGTTCCGCCGTTCCGTGCTTGCGCAGGCGGATCTCATCGTGGCGATGGAAGTGAACGAGCTGTGGGGATCACTGCACTCCTTCAGCGACCGTATCGTCCGCACCTCCGATCCCACCTACAAGAAAACGGCCAAGATCGTCACCCTCGGTAGCCGCGACCTCTACATGAAGTCCAATTATCAGGACCTCGGGCGGTACCAGGAAGTCGACCTGACGATCGCCGGTGATGCCGAAGCGAGCCTGCCGGCCTTGATCGAGCAGGTGAAGCGGCAGATCGACGAGGGCCGGAGATCAGCGTTCGAGGCGCGCGGCAAGAAACTGGCGGCCGCCAAGCTCGCAACGATCGAACAGGCGAAGTCCGATGCCACCATCGGCTGGGACGCCAGTCCGATCACCACGGCGCGGCTGTGCGCCGAGGTCTACGCCCAGATCAAGGACGAGGATTGGTCGCTGGTCGGCACCTCGATCCGGCTCGCCTGGCCGCACAAGCTCTGGAACTTCGACAAGCCTTATCAATGGAACGGCGTCGCCGGCGGCGCCGGTGTCGGCTACACGCTGCCCGCATCGCTCGGCGCGGCCCTCGCCAACAAGCGGCACGGCCGCCTGACGGTCGCGTTCGGCGGCGACGGCGACTTCATGTTCGTGCCGAGCACGCTGTGGACCGCCGCGCATCATCGCATTCCGATGCTCTACATCGTGCACAACAACCGCGCCTATCATCAGGAGTACATGTATCTGCAGGCGATGGCGGCACGCCACGGCCGCGGCATCACCATGACCGACATCGGCACCACCATCAAGGATCCGAATGTGGATTACGCGGCGGTCGCCCGGGGGTTCGGCGTCTACGGCGAAGGACCGATCACCGATCCGAAGGACCTCGCGCCGGCGCTGAAGCGCGCGATTGCGATGGTGAAGAGCGGGCAGCCCGCGCTGCTCGACGTGGTGATGGACCCGCGCTGAGGAGAGCGATGATGACAAAGCCCGCAACATCATTCGCCCGCCTCGCAATGCTTACGCCAGTCGCAGCCGCGGTCGTACTCACCGTTTTGGCCGGCGCGTGGACCGCCGCTTCCGCACAGGAAAGGCCGGCCGGCGATCCGGTCAATGGCCAGCGCGTCTTTCTTGCCGACGGATGCTTCGAGTGTCACGGCCGCTCCGGACAGGGCGGCGCCATGAACTATCAGACGCCGGCGCTGGCGAAGCTGGAGTTGCCGGTCGATTCGTTTGTGGCGTTCCTGCGCGCCGCACCCAATGACATGCCGAGTTTTTCCGCCGACGTGCTGTCCGACCATGACGCGATTGACATCTATGCGTTCCTGCAGTCGCTTCCGGGACGCCAGCCGGTGAAAAACTTTCCGCTTTTGAACCAGTGAGCGGGGAGCGGTCGCTCCAGCGCCTTTGGTGAAGTTGCAGACGCTGGAGGGGCACGGCCTGACTCGCTCTACGGGTCTTCCCTCAGGCCGGCTTGCGTGCCAAGCCGGATTTGTTGAAGCGGTTCAATCTGATTTGCCTCGTCCAGCCTTGCTTCCAAAAATATCTCCTCTTTTCTTCTGACCCAAATCACCGGCTTATCCTTGCCATCCCGTTCCGATAAGAGGGGCGTTGGCCATCGTCACGAACGCTGGGATGGGATGCGGTGGACGCGGCAGCGTCGGGCACGCTTGTTGTCGCAGGGCGGATTTCCGTGAGCGATCCAACGGCGTGCAGACGAACGGCGCTTCAACGCCTTGGCTGAAATGCGGTCGGCAGCACATGGCCGGCTCGCGGATCGGTTAAGGCGGCTCGCGTACGGCAAAACCGTGTGGTCCTGGCACCCGTTGCTGGTGCTAAACCGGCGGAGGCGATGTCGGCTCGACCGAGTCCGACAACACCTTAATCCGCCGGTGACGGTGGCAAGACGAATTCGTCGCCGAGGAGAGCGCGGCATAAGCCGTTCAAACCATTGCGCAGGAAACGCCGGGTGATCCGGTGAACCTGTAGTGACTACCCGTGTGCACACTACCTTTTGCACGCGGGCTGCGGGTGCACCGCGCACCCGGCGTTTCCTGCGCCCTCTTATTTCTTAGGGGCGGTTGTACTTGCAAACCTCGGGCGCATCGTGTCGCGAGAAGGCGGAGTTATATCTGGCGCAACTGCGTGTGTGGCACATCCTTCGAGACGGCGCTCCGCGCCTCCTCAGGATGAGGTCTCCGATGCGGTCAGGCTGGTCTACAGAACAAACCCTCATGGTGAGGAGCGCGGCAACGCCGCGCGTCTCGAACCATGGCCACTACCGCTCACCCCGCTACAGCGATGCGGCTGTATTCGCCGGCGCCGGCTGGGGTGATCGGCAATCCGCCGTCGGCGTATTCGTTGAGCTTGTTGCGCAGCGTGCGGATCGAGATGCCGAGGATGTTGGCGGCGTGGGTGCGATTGCCGAGGCAATGCTTCAGCGTCTCCAGGATGAGATCGCGCTCCACGTCGGCGACAGTGCGCCCGACCAGCGCGCGGGTGACCTGCTCGGCGGCGAAGGTGGCGTGCGCGACCGCCGGCACGGTCTTGGTGGTATCGAGACGATCACCGTCCGGCGTCAGGATGGCGTCGGCGCCGATTTCGTCGCCTTGCGCCATCAGGACCGCGCGATGGATGGTGTTTTCCAGCTCGCGGACGTTGCCTTGCCAGCGGTTCGACGTCAGCACGCGCCGCGCCTCGGCGGAGACCGGCCGTGTCGGCACGCCGTTGGCGTCGGCATATTTCTTGGCGAAGTGCTGCGCCAGCTCGAGAATGTCCGCCGGCCGCTCGCGCAAAGGCGGAATCTTCAGGTTGACGACGTTGAGGCGGAACAGAAGGTCCTCGCGGAACGAGCCCTCGCGCACGGCGTCGGCGAGGTTGCGGTTCGAGGTCGCGATGATGCGGATATCGACAGGGACCGGACGGGTGCCGCCGACGCGATCGATCACGCGCTCCTGGATCGCGCGCAGCAGCTTGGATTGCAGCCGCACGTCCATTTCGGAGATTTCGTCGAGCAGCAGGGTGCCGCCGGTGGCTTCCTCGAATTTACCGACCCGGCGCGCCACGGCGCCGGTGAACGCGCCCTTCTCATGGCCGAACAATTCGGATTCAAGCAGATGCTCGGGGATCGCTGCGCAGTTGATGCTGATGAACGGCCGCTTGGCGCGATTGGAGCGGGTGTGAACGTAGCGCGCCAGCACCTCCTTGCCGGTGCCGGATTCGCCGGTGATCATCACCGAGGCGTCGGAGCCCGCGATCTGCTGCGCCAGCTTGATCACCTTGGCCATCGCTTCGTCGCGATACACCATGTCGCGGGAATCGTTGGCGACGGCGGCAAGCACTGCGGCGATCAGTTCCGGATCGGGCGGCAGCGGGATGTATTCCTTGGCGCCGGCGTGAATCGCGGCGACCGCGGCGCGGGCGTCGCTGGAGATGCCGCAGGCGACGATCGGCACGTGAATGTGTTCGGCCTCGAGCCGCATCACCAGATCGCGGATGTCGAGGGCGACATCGACCAGCAAGAGGTCGGCGCCCTTGCCGCCGCGCAGCACGCGCATCGCCTGTTCGTGATCCTCCGCATGCGTGACGGAGGCGCCGTTTTCCATCGCGATCTTGGTGGCCGTCGTAAGCTGGCCTTTCAATGTGCCAACGATGAGAAGCCGCATCATAGTCTCCTGTTCGTCTGCTTGCGCCGCTCCGGCGCCGCGTCGTTAGGTGCGTTCCGCCTTGATGATTTCCGTCATGGTTACGCCAAGCTTGTCTTCGACCAGAACCACTTCGCCCCGCGCCACCAGCCGGTTGTTGACGTAGATGTCGATGGATTCGCCGACGCGACGATCGAGTTCGAGCACGGTGCCGGGCCCGAGCTTGAGCAGTTCGCCGACATCCATCTTGGAGCGGCCGAGCACGGCCGACACCTGGACCGGTACGTCGAACACGGCCTCCAGATCCGCGGCGATGCGCGATGCATGGTCGTCTTCGTGATAGGCCACGTCGCCGATCGCCGGGGCATCGGCAGAATTAAGATCCGGAAGCGGAACCTGTGCGTCGTTGTCACTCATGGCTTAAGTCCTTGTCGCCGTGATTCCGGTCTGGCCGCGGGACGCCATGTAGCGCCCGACCAGTTCGTTGATTTTCGCCTCGATCACCGCGCGATCCAGCACGACGCCGCCGTCGGCCCATTCGATCCTGCAATCGCCGGTCGCGATCTCGGGCTCGGCCAGGATCACCAGACGGCCCTCGAAGCCGCTGTGCTTCGCCAGACGCTCGATCCGCTCGCGCGCGACGTCGTAAAGGGATTCGTTGATCCGGACCACGAGATGCGGCGTCGAGACCAGTTGCGAGAAGCACTCGCTGACCAGACCGGTGATCTCGCCGAGCGGTTCATTGGCGATCAATTGGCTGCACAGTTTGCGCGCCACCGCGACCGCGACATCGACGGCCTCGGTCTCCATCCGGTTCTCGATGACGGAAAATCCCGCCGCGATGCCTCGGATGGCGATGCCGATTTCCTCGAGCGCCAGCGCGGCGCGGCGGTCGCTTTCGGCTTTGGCCTCGCGCTGCGCGGCGTCGAAGCCGTCGCGATAGGCCCGCGTCTCCGCCGCCGCGATCTTCTGCGCGATCTCGGCCGTCGTGGCGGGCCGCTCGCGCGCCTTGTCCGGCGCGGAGAAGTCCAGGTCGAACATGAATTTTGCGGGGGCGGCCATCAATACACCAGCTCGTCGTCGGCGCGATTTTTCGTCAGCATGATTTCGCCCTTGGCGGCGAGATCCTTGGCAAGATTGACCAAGAGCGCCTGGGCCTCGTCGACGTCGCGCAGCCGGACCGGTCCCAGCGCCGCCATGTCGTCGAGCAGCATCTTGCCGGCACGGGACGACATGTTGCCGAGGAAGAAGGCGCGTACCTCCTCGTTGGCGCTCTTGAGCGCGATGCCGAGCTTGTCCTTGTCGACGTTGCGCATCAACGTCTGTGCCGAGCCGGAATCCAGCTTGATGAGGTCGTCGAAGGTGAACATCAGCGCCTTGATGCGCTCTGCGGATTCACGGTTTTCCTCTTCCAGCGAGGTGATGAAGCGGGTCTCGGTCTGGCGGTCGAAATTGTTGAAGATTTCCGCCATCACCTCATGGGCGTCGCGGCGGCGGGTCTGCGACAGGTTCGACATGAATTCGCTGCGCAGCGTCTGTTCGACGCGTTCGATCACTTCCTTTTGCACCGCCTCCATCCGCAGCATGCGGCCGATCACGTCGAGCGCCATGTCCTCGGGCAGGATCGCCAGCACCCGTGCGGCGTGCTCCGGTTTCAGCTTGGAAAGCACCACGGCGATGGTCTGGGGGTATTCATTCTTGAGATAGTTCGCGAGCACCTCTTCCTGCACGTTGGAGAGCTTCTCCCACATGTTGCGCCCGGCCGGCCCACGAATTTCGTCCATGATGCCGCTGACCCGCTCCGCCGGCAGATATTGCTGCAGCAGCCGTTCGGTACCGTCGAACGTGCCCATCAGCGCGCCGGATGCCGACATCCGCGACACGAATTCGAGCAGCAGTTCTTCCACCACGTCGGCTTCGACGGTGCCGAGCGTCGACATCACGATCGACAGTTCGCGCACCTCATCGTCGTCGAGCAGCGACCAGACCTTGCCACCATATTGCTCGCCGAGCGCCAGCATCAGGATCGCGGCGCGTTTCGGACCGCTCAAGGGCGGCCCCTTCGGGCGATTGCCCTGGCGGCTCGCCAGCGTGGCGATCACGCTGTTGATGTCGTTGGCGTTGGTGGTCTGGGGGAGGGCCATGTCAGGACGCCGGCTCCGTGAGCCATTGACGGACGATCGAAGCGGTTTCGTTCGGATTTCTCTCGGCCAGTTCGCCGACGCGATGCACCGTCTGGGCGTGGACCTGGCCCTGGACCTGGGCGACGTCGATCATCGCCGAAGCGGCGCCGGGCACGAGGGCCTGCCCGGTGGCCGCACTGCCGTCGGTCAGCGCCGGCACCTGATCACCGCCGGAGAGCGAGGGCGCCACTTCGGATACGATGATGCGCCGTACCAGCGGCCGGATCACCATGAACAGCACCACGATGCTGAGCAGCATCATCACGGCGAGTTCGATGACGTACATCACGTCGTCCTTGGTGAACTGCATCATGCCGAACAGGCCGGTCGGCTCCGCGATCGGGGCTACCGCCGGTGCTTCCGCGAATTTGAGGTTCACCACCTCAACCTGGTCGCCGCGCTTCTGGTCGAAGCCGATCGCCGAACGTACCAGCGCCGCGATGCGGTCGAGCTGGTCCTTGCTGCGCTCCTGGTAGACCAATTCGCCTTTTTCGTTCTTGACGTAGCTGCCGTCGACCAGCACGGCGACCGAGATGCGATTGACCCGGCCGGCCTCGGTCACTTCGGTCTTGGTGGTATGGGAAATCTCGTAGTTGTTGGTCTCTTCGGTCTTCTTGCTCTGATCGCGCGCGGGCGTCGGGTTGTCCTGGCGCTGATTGCCGGGCAATTCGTTGTTGACGGTGACCTGGCCGTTGGTTTCGGCGGTGGCGCTGGATTCTTCCCGGGTCTGACTCGAGCGCAGCACCCGGCCTTCCGGATCGAACTTGTCCGAGGTCTGGGTGATCCGGTTGTAGTCGAAATCCGCCGAAAGCTGGACCCGGGCGCGGCCGGCGCCGACCACCGAGGACACGATCGCCTCGACATCATTGCGCATCCGTTTTTCGAAAGCCGCGCGGCGTTCGTCGCCGACAACATTGTCGTTGTCGCTGCTTTCGCCGTCGGCGAGCAGTTGGCCGGCCTCGTCGACGATCGACACCCGTTGCGGCTTGAGGCCGTTGACCGCGGAGGCGACCAGGTGACGGATCGCCCGGATCTGCTGCGGATCGAGCGCGCCGCGCACGCGGACGACGATCGAGGCCGAAGGTTCTGGCGTCTCGCGCGAGAACAGCGGCCGCTCGGGCAGCACCAAATGGACGCGGGCGGCCTGGATGCGGTCGATGGCGCGGATAGTGCGGGCCAATTCGCCCTCCAGCGCGCGCAGATGGTTGATGTTCTGGACGAAACTGGTGGTGCCGAGGGCGTCGGACTTGTCGAAGATCTCGTAGCCGACGCCGCCGCCCTTGGGCAGGCCGCCCTCGGCCAGTTTCATCCGCAGCCGCGTGACCTTGTCCTTCGGCACCATGATGATCGCGCCGTCGTTGCGCAGCTCATAGGGGATCGCCTGGCGTTCCAGATCCTTGATGATGGCGGAGGAATCTTCGGTGCTGAGATCGGTGAACAGCGTGGTCATCTGCGGCGTCGTGACGCGGATAATGACAAACGCAAAGAATCCGATCAGCGCGGCGGTGACCGCAACCATCGCCATCAGCCGGGATGCGCCCAGGCCTTTCAGGAAATCCACCAGACTCTGCAAAACCAACTGCCCCCGAGATTCGGCGACAGGCGCCGACTGGGCAATTATTGCCTATGGTATGGTTTCGATATGGTTAACGCAGGTTAAGACCCTCGGCGAAAGTTCGGTATGAAAAAGATCGGCCTCGCAGAGCGAGGCCGACTTTCATCAAATGCGATCGATTTGATGTCTTATTGGCGATATTGCTGGATGCGCGTGGTGCGTAATCCCGCAAGGCCATGCTGATCGATGGAAAACTGCCAGGACAGGAATTCGTCCACGGTCAGGGTGTAACGGCTGCAGGCCTCCTCGAGGGAGAGCAGACCGCCACGAACGGCGGCAACGACTTCGGCCTTACGGCGGATGACCCACCGTTTGGTTCCGGGCGCGGGCAAGTCCGCAATGGTTAGGGGACTGCCGTCAGGCCCGATGACGTATTTTACCCTCGGGCGATGGGGTTCTGTCATGGCGTACTCACAAACTCTCAACCACTGAACACACAGGAATAACCTACGCTCAGCGACTTAAAATTTGCCTAAGCCCAAGGGTTCAATGAGAATCTCCTTGAAAATGCTGTGACGACGGGCGGCCCGCGTGCCGTTCTGGCGCCGGGCTGACCGTCGTGGCGGCGATGCCGCAGATGGGGCTTGTATGGGGGCGGCAGGTGCCGCGCGCCGTCAGTTCACGATGCTTTGGATCTGGTTGACCGTGTAGGTTTGGCCACCGATCGACAGCAAGGGCGGCGACTGGGTGAGGTCGACCGAATCGATCGCGCCGACGATCTGGGTCGAAACCGCGACGGTGTTGTTATTGGAGTCCTTGGCGGTGACCGAAATCGTATAATTGCCATCCGGCCACTTGGTGGTGCCGTCACTGCCGAGGCCATTCCATATATACGGCTGGTTCTTGCCCGCGGTGATATTGTAATCGCCGCTGAAAGCGGTCTGGCCGTTGGCGGCGGAAATCGTGATGGTGGCGGTGGCGTTGGAGGGGAAGCTGAGCTCCCACGCCGCTACGCTGTTGGTCATCGGCGCGGTGGCACCGACGACCGTCGCGGTCTTGCCGACATAATCCAGCGCCTGGGTCGCCTGGGTGGTCTGCTGCAGCGATACCAGCGTCGCCAGCGAGTCGTTGGTGTTGAGCTGTTGCTGGACGCCGGCGAATTCCACGAGCTGTTGGGTGAACTGGTTGGTGTCCAGCGGATCGAGCGGATTCTGGTTCTGCAATTGCGTTGTCAGCAGGGTCAGGAAGCTCTGGAAGTTGCCGGCAATCTGCTGCGAAGCCAGCGCATTCGCCGCCCCGGGGCCCGAACCTGTTGATGGGGGTAGTTGCGTCGTGCCCGAAACGATCGGGGGGGCCGCGCCTGCTGCTCCTGAGCTTGCCATGTTCGCCTCCTCAGACTCTGATATCGACGCCGCTGCTCGATCCGAGCATGCGGCCGTAGGTTCGTCCCGCGCCGATCGCGGGAACGCTTTCTTCGTTGGTGATGACCAATCGCTGTGTGTTGCGGCCGGGCTGGTCGCCGCTGTTCTGACCGGAAGAAGACTGGTCGCGCAGGCTGAATTGCAGGCCGCCGTCGCCGGTCTTGAAACCGGCGTCATGCAGCGCGCGCTGCAGTTGGGGCGCGTCCTGTTGCAGCATCGACAGCGTTTCCGGCTTCTCGACCATCAGATGCGACGTCATCTGGCCGTTGCGGTCGACGTTGATGCGGACATCGATGCGGCCAAGGTCGGCCGGGTCGAGCCGGATCTCAAAGCTGCTCTTGCCCTTCCGGGCCGATGCGGCGATTTCAAGCGCGAGCCCGCTCAGCGGCACCGCTGCGTGCGTCGCCGCCGAGACATTCAACGATCCTGCGGGACCGGCAGTGGCCGCGGGCGCAGAGAGCTGAGGCGAAATCGCGCCCATGGTCTGGACGCCGGTATCGGCTGAATCGATTGACGCATGCGCGGTCGCCGCATCCGGAGCGTGGTCGTGCGTCGATGGGGTGGCCGCCACGGCCGGCGATGCAGGGCCGGCCGCGCCGGCCGCTTTCGCCGCGTCGGCGGTGACATCCGTTGCGTCCGTCTTGCCGGCGAGGGCGGCTGGTAGCGGCGCCGTGGCGGTCGGATTGGCGTCGTCCGAAACGTCCGATGCGGCCGTGGCCTGTGCCTGTGTCGGCGTTGAGGTGGAAGCCTTGACCGTCGTGTTCTTTGGCGCCACCGGCGCAGGCGCGGCGACTGTGGTGGTCGCGGCGGTGACGGTTGCGCCGGTCGGCGTTGCCTTTGGGGTCGTATCCGTAGCCGGCGTTGCAACTGCCGTCGACTGAACGGTCGCTGTGGCGGTCGGGGTGGTTGCGGAGGCGATGTCGGCGGACGCCGGGGCGGCTGTCGGTACAGTGGCGTCGGGATCGACCCCGGCCAGCGCCGACGTCGCCGTCAGGCTAACGGCTGCGATGGCCGCCGCCGCGATCGCAAGCGGCGCGGTGCCAGTGCCGGAAGCCGATGCGGTCGTTGCTGTGGGCGTCGTCACGGTGACGGCGACAGGAATTGTTGCCGCGATCGGGCTCGGCACAATGGGAGAAATTCCGTCCTGCGGGGCAGCTGTCGTCGAAGCGCTCGTCGCGCTGGGGGTGTCCGATGGTGACGATGTGGTCGACGTCGCGGCCCCGTCGTCGGCGGTCGACTTCGCCCGGGGATGCTGAGGCGCGTTTGCTTTGCCGCCGGCACTGGCGTTGGAAGCCGGTCCTGCGGCGGTGTTTGGATTGCCTGAATTGTCGTCGACCGGCTGGTTCTGGTTTTGATTGTTCCTCGCCGGCGACGCGCTGCGTGGTCGGCGGTTGTCGGCGGCCAAATCATCGTCCGACCGATTTTGCGGAGCAGGCTGCCGGACGGCGCGGTTGCCGGCGTCGGCGGCCGCATTGTTGTCGACGAGGGAGGCGAAAATGTCGTTTCCGTGCGATGGGTCAGCCGCAGACCTCGCAGCCTTCGGCTGCGCGTTCTGATGTGACACGTTTAACGCTGCTTCTGACGTAACGCTCTGCACGGTCGGCCTCTTGCCACGACACCCGGCAAAGAGATCAGCAAGGACCGGGCCATTCGAGGCATGAAAAAATACATCGAAATATCAATTGGTTGCAGAGGAGGCCTTTAAACCGGGCAGAGCGCTACGGGATACCTTTCTGCCCGGCGGCAAGATTTGCCGTTCGCGTGGCGCAAAACGGTTTAGCGTGATTGCCTCACGCAAATGCGGCCTATATTAAAGTGCGGCTTCAGCCGTTCCGACAGGGCGACTCGCCGCCAGGAACCGTATGATCGCGACGCCGCCGTGATCGCACCCGATGACCGGAACCATGCTCAACAGTTTGGACCTTGAAGGCCGTCCGCAGGACACGAGGATCGTCGTCGCCATGTCCGGCGGCGTCGACTCATCGGCGACGGCCGCGCTGTTGAAGTCGGAAGGCTACGACGTCGTCGGCATCACGCTGCAGCTTTACGATCACGGCGCGGCCGCCCATCGCAAGGGAGCCTGCTGCGCCGGACAGGATATCCACGACGCGCGCGATGTCGCCGAGCGAATTGGTATCCCGCATTATGTGCTGGATTATGAGGACCGTTTCCGTGAATCGGTGATCGACAATTTTGCCGACAGCTACGTCTCGGGCCAAACCCCGGTGCCCTGCATCGAGTGCAATCGCTCGATCAAGTTTCGCGATCTGCTCAAGACCGCGCGCGAGCTTGGCGCGGCGGCGCTTGCGACCGGACACTACGTCGCGTCGCGCCGCACCGGAGATGGCTCGCGCGCACTGCTATGTGCAGCGGACACCGAGCGCGACCAGAGCTATTTCCTGTTTGCGACGACGCAGGAGCAGCTCGACTATCTGCGCTTTCCGCTCGGCGACATGACCAAGCCGCAGACGCGCGAATTGGCGCGGCAGTTCGGCCTGCAAGTCGCGGACAAGCACGACAGCCAGGACATCTGCTTCGTGCCGACCGGGCGCTACACCGACATCATCGGCCGGTTGCGGCCGAATGCCATCGAGCCCGGCGACATCGTCGACCTCGAAGGCCGCATCATCGGCCGGCACCAGGGCATCGTTCACTTCACGGTCGGTCAGCGCCGGGGATTGGGCATTGCGTCCGATGCGCCGCTCTATGTGGTGCGGCTCGATGCCCACACCCGCCGGGTCGTGGTGGGGCCGCGTGAGGCGCTCCGGATGGATCGTATCGTGCTGCGCGACATCAACTGGATCGGCGGCGGCGCGCTCGACCGCGCGGTCGGCAACGGCCTGGAAATGTTTGTGCGGGTGCGATCGACCCGGGCACCGCAGCCGGCATGGCTTCGCGCGGTCGACGGCGGCTATGAAGTCGAACTGGTCGCGGGCGAGGAGGGCGTATCTCCGGGCCAGGCCTGTGTGTTCTACGATGCGCCCTCGGGGCAGGCGCGCGTGCTCGGCGGCGGCTTTATCCAAAGCGCGACGGCAAAGCGTGCGGCGGCCAAAGGCGCGGCACGACCGCAATCGCTCGTCGAGGCGATGCGCGGATAAGATTTACAGGGCGGGGGCATGGCTGGAGATATCGACCGCGCGGGGGTCGCCAAGGCTTATGAGCGCTGGGCGCCGGTCTACGACCTCGTGTTCGGCAAGGTGTTCGACCACGGCCGCCAATCGACCATCGCCGAGGCGGACAAGATCGGCGGCCGGATTCTCGATGTCGGCGTCGGCACCGGGCTGTCGTTGTCGGACTATTCGCCGACCACCCGACTGTGCGGCGTCGATATTTCCGAGCCGATGCTGCGCAAGGCGCAGCAGCGCGTGCGCGCGCTGGGGCTTTCCAATGTCGAGACGCTCGCGGTGATGGACGCCAGGAATCTGGCATTTCCGGACGCGTTTTTTGATGCCGTGGTGGCGCAATATGTCATCACGGCGGTGCCCGATCCTGAAGCCACGCTAGATGATTTCATTCGCGTGCTGAAGCCTGGCGGGGAGTTGATCCTGGTCAATCACATCGGCGCCGAAAGCGGTCCGCGCCGCGTGTTCGAATTGGCGTTCGCGCCGCTGGCGCGGCGGCTCGGCTGGCGGCCGGAATTTCCGTGGGCGCGGCTGGTCAATTGGGCGGCGAAACACGGTGGTGTGAGCCTCGCCGAGCGGCGACCCATGCCGCCAATGGGGCATTTCTCACTGATCCGCTACCGCAAGTCCTGAACATTTCTGCGGAACATCCGCCCGGGCGGACCGTTTTCTCCGCATGCAGATGAAGCTCACTCTTTTTCTCTTATGCGTGCTGTTGGCGGCGTCCGAAGTGGCGAGCGCGCAAGCGCCGCCGGCACCGACCACGCCGCCGGCCCGCACCGCGCCGCCTGCGGCCGACCGTGGCTGCGCACCGACCCAGGCGACGCCGCAAGGAAGCATTACGCCGAAGGGCACAACGACGGGTCAAAGCCAGGAACCGTTGGGCGATAAACTGGCGAGATCCGACGGCATTCTGTGCCCGCCTGCGGGTGTCGACCCCGCGATGCACGCGCCGACCCCCGAATCAGGCAGCAACACGCCGGTCATTCCGCCGCCCGGCAGCCCCGGCGGTGACCCCACGGTGCGGCCGAAATAGCTGCCCCTTTGCAAGGGTTTGGGGGAACAGCCGGGTTTGCTTGACATACACCTGACCGCCTTCTTATATGCCGCGCGTTCGCGACCGCGGCATATAGAGCCGCGAGGGTGGACCGTGGCGAGGTAGCTCAGCTGGTTAGAGCACGGGAATCATAATCCTGGGGTCGGGGGTTCGAGTCCCTCTCTCGCTACCATCGGTCCCCCCACCCACGAGGGGAGGGTTAACCAGTTCGTGTAGACGGCCTTTTATCTCGACTTCAAGCCTTTCACGCCGGGCTCTGCATGCACCACAACGCTGTGAACGAGACGCCGCACAGGCTCGATCAGCTCAGCCCGCTCGGACGCCTTTTCGTCTTCCAGCGCTGCCCGCATTAGTTCCACGTCGGCCAGATAGCTCTTGATCGCGGCCGGGTGAATCGTGACGACCTTTTGATCGCTATCCACTGCGGCGAGTTGCTCAGAGACTGACAGCCGTTCAGCTTCCAGCGCTTGCAGACGCGGCGCGATGGTGTCGGCGGGGACACCTGCACAATCGAGTCCACAAGCCTCTCTATCTCGCGCTTGATCTCTCCGGTGCGGTTCCAGCTTGCTCCGGTCACTGATCGCACCACGGGCGAGGCCACTGCATTCTTCGCTGTACGTCTTCACGTAGACGGCGAGGTAATACGTTATAGAGCTTGAACACGGGCTACTTGAGTTGCAACAGCTTGTTTGCACGCTCTATCGTGACCTAACGCGCGCGCGCCGGAGTGCCGATGTGACAGTGAAGGAGTGTGATACGCAAGCGCTACGACGACGCGATTGCCGAGAGCTTGGAGCACTAGCCGAAGATGATTCAGCGTATATCGGATAATTTTAGCAACCACCCACCCAAGGAGGTGGAGCTATTTCTTCGTCTGTTCCATGTCCTTCTGACCGGGGAGACGTATCGTGATTTAGTTACTAGCGCCCTTAGTAACAGTTACAACTTCACGGAACGAAAAACGTTGCTTGAAATGCGTATGTTTACAAAGACTGATCTTTGCACACTTCTCTCTGGAGTTGATCCGGGCAAAGCAGGCGTAGGAATAGTGGTCGTTTCGTCGCTATTAAAGCGACTAATCGACTGGGGGCTAGTGATAGACAACGATTTTGAATTGGAAAATCAGCGGGTACGATATCAATGGTCGACGCCAATGATTGGTTTGTTTGCCAACCTCGGCATTCTGGACAACGTGCTTTTGGGAAAGCAACACATTGTAAAGAAGTACACTCCTTGCGTACCCGCTATCGTGGTCGTGAAAGAAGGTTGCGAGCGGGTGGGGACTGGTTTCCTCGTTTACGATCACTATCGCGGCGTGCCATTCAGTGGCCGTGCAGTTAAATGCGATCATAACGTCCTATATCGACAAGAAGAACTATCTCCTGATCTCGAATAGCGTTTCACCGGGGAGCAGTGGCGGCCCTGTATTGGATGAATCAGGCATGTGCATCGGAATGGTGATACGTGCGCTTGAGACGGAGCACGAGGGTGGAACAACTAAAGTAAATGCGGCTATCCCGGCCCGCCCGATACAGCAGTTCATCAGAGAGCTAGACGCCCAACTAGATTTCGTCGGAGTCATCACCGCCGGATGATTAACGCCGAGATACCGAAAGACGCACTGACTTCCTGTCTACCAAATGTGTTTTAGGGTTTCGCAGCCGGAAAGAATTGAAGGCTTGTGCCGTCTTTAGCCAGCCGAGGGCTAAAATTTGCCGCTTCTGTGGTCTATCGGGCATTGCATGTCGTTCCGGATGAAATGCGCGTGCACCGTTTTATTGCTTGTGCCGCTCGCTTTCGATGTGGCGCAGGCACAGTTGCGCGGACACGGAGGGCCGGTCCGCGCGTTGGCGATTTCGCCGGACGGCGAGCGTGCGGTATCCGGCAGCTTTGATACGTCGGCGATCAGGTGGTCGCTCAACCGCAACGTCGCCGAGCAGGTGATGCGCTTCCACGACGGTGCCGTGAATACCGTCGCCTTTCTGAAAGATGGACGCATCGCCACTGCCGGCGAGGACGCTCACATCGCTATTTGGACGCCAGGCCGACAGGCCCCTGACACGGTGCTCGACGGCCATAGCGGGCCGATCGTGGGACTCGCCGTGTCGTCGGACGGCGCGATCCTTGCCTCCGCCTCATGGGACCATACGGTGCGCTTGTGGCCGCTCGCAGGCGGTACCCCCCGCGTGCTCGAAGGCACCGGGCAGAGCGTCAACGGTGTCGCCTTTACGCCCGACGGCAAAAGCGTCATCAGCGCCGGCTATGACGGCAGCGTGCGCTTCTGGTCCTTGTCGGGCGAGCCGGCAAACAATCGCAGCTTGCCGACGCCGCTCAACACGGTGGCGGTCGCACCGGACGGTGAAATCGTCGCCGCCGGCGCTGATGGAAAGGTTTATTGGCTGTCGCCGGGCGGCGAGTTGCAGGCCAGTCTGCAAGCATCGCCGGTGCCGATCATCTCCGTTGCGATTTCTCCGGACGGAAAGCTGATCGCTGCGGCCGGCATCCGCGGTTCGGTCGCGGTGATCGATCGAAGCAAACGTGAACTCCTGCGCACGCTGGTCGGTCCCGGCCTTCCGGTCTGGTCGGTTGCGTTCTTCCCCGACAGCCGGACATTACTGACCGGCGGTACAGACCGCATCATCCGCCGTTGGGACGCGGTGACCGGCGAGCCGATGGACGGAGGTCTTTTTGGCGGACTGGATGATCCGCTCAAACAGTATGCGGGCGATCCCGGCGCGGAGGTATTCCGCGCCTGCGTTGCCTGCCACGCGCTTTCGCCCGACGACGGTAACAAGGCCGGCCCGAGTTTGGCCGGCATTTTCGGCCGCAAGATCGGGTCGTTGCCTGGCTATCGCTATTCCGATGCGCTCAAGCACATGAACATCGTATGGACGCCGGAAGAGGTCGCGAAGATGTTTGAGGTTGGTCCCATGGCCTATACGCCCGGCACCAAGATGCCGGAGCAGACAATCGGCTCGGCTGACGACCGCAGGGCGCTGGTGGAGTTTCTGAAGAAGGCGACCGCCTCGCGTGGCAATCCGCCGGCGAATCCCAAGTAATTCACTTCGATTTTTTGGGATACGGCAGAGGAGATCCCACCGCCTCGACACCGGAGATGAGAGCCACTGGGGGTGCGCCAGAACGGGGGCATCTTTGCTGGGTAATCGGCGCGCATCCGTGTGTACTGGGCGAGGGTGGATTCGCGGGTGTTAGGTTCCGATACAACGGTCGCGGTTGGTCACTCTCTCGGTAACGTGTGGCGTATGTAGCCGCCACCGTGCACCGCCATCAGGTTCAGTTCCGGAAAACGCACAAGCGTTCTGAGATCAGGTTGTGGAGTGCGAGCGTCGTACGAGCGGATTGCCAAGGACATTTGGTGGTCGCCGATTCAATACTTCTCACTTCTCCGTCGTGGCATGCGACGGGAACCTCCATTCAGACGCGGCACGGTAGGATCATCGATCGTCGCCCCAACTCGCGGTCTTTCCAGTTCTTGCCGGCATAAAGCAAGGTGCCGAAGGCGGCGGTCTGGTCCTGAAAGGCAAGCAACTGGTCGGCGCCGCTCTCTGGAGCGTTCGTTACCGAGGTCAGTGTTGGAATCTCGATGCCCCGATTTCCATCAGCATTTCATGCAGGGGCCGAGATGTCCGGGCGAATCCGTTCGCGCCGACAAAGCTTCGCGATGCTGTCGGCGGCGGGCGCTTAAGCATCAACTAATCTAATGAAAATGAGTAGAAAGAATCATTTTTCTAACTCCAGATTGATCATTACTTTCACTTATTGGACCGCCGAGAATGAGGAACAGGAACACGACATGAAATTAGGCTTCTTCACGATGCCGATCCATCCTCTCGACAAGGATTGGCGGCTGTCCCTGAAAGAAGATCGTGAAGCCTTCCTGCTGGCTGACGAGCTTGGATTCACCGAAGCCTATGTTGGTGAGCACGTTACGGACAAAGCGGAAAACATCACGTCCTGCATCGCATTCATCGCCTGGATCGCGGCGGCGACTAAACAAATTCGACTGGGCACCGGCACAATCAATATGCCGAACACTCATCCAGCCGCTCTCGCGGCCAGCATAGCCATGCTCGATCACATGCTGAACGGACGCTTCATTTTTGGGATCAGTCCCGGCGGACTTCTGTCGGACGCGGAATTGTTTGGCAATCTCGACGCCAATCGCAACGAAATGTTTCTTGAGGCTATCAATCAGGTCTTGGATATCTGGACCGGCGAGCCTCCCTACAATCTGCAGGGAAAATACTGGAACGTCTCGACCCAAAAAACTCTGATCAAGGAGATTGGCCAAGGATACATCCCGCGTCCGCTGCAGCGGCCGCATCCGCCTATCGTGGTGACGGCGGTGGCGCCGTTCTCAAAAGGCGTCACTGAGGCTGCCGCAAGAGGATGGGATCCGATTTCGGCAAACTTCCTGATGCCGGCATGGGTCAAAAGTCACTGGCCAAAATATGTCGAAGGCTGTGAGCGAATTGGTCGAGCTCTCGATGCGGAGAATTGGCGGGTTGCGAAGAGCGTGTTTGTTGCCAAGGATGCATCGAAGGCAAAGGCATACGCGACCGACACGGACGGCCCTTACGTCGGTTACTATCGGTCATTGTTCACCAAACTGAAAAAGAACGGCCGCATTGAATTGTTTAAGACCCGCCGCGATCAACCCGATGACGAGGTGACGCTTGAGATGGTGTGTGAGAAATTGATCATTTACGGGACGCCGGATAGCGTCGCGGATCAATTGCTTGCCTTTGAGGACGAGGTCGGCACGTTCGGCACGCTGCTCTACGCAGGTAAGGATTGGAAAGATCCCCAACTTGGTCGCGAGTCCATGATCCTGATGGCCGAAAAGGTGATGCCGCAAGTCAATGCGGGGACTTCGAAACAGGTCAACGCCGCAGAATAGTCCGGCGGCCAGACGTTGACCGACACAAATAGCCCGGTGACATGTAGGTGGTACGGCGTGGCCTTGATGACTGCAAACCAAATTAGCGATCGCACAGAACGAACAAAGGCACAGGATCGGACAAGCACATGATCAAAGCTGCGGTTATCGGCCTGGGATGGTGGGGACAAACCATTCTCAGAAATCTGTCAAACAGCACCATCATTCGGCCTGTGCTGTGCGTCGATCCGTTGGAATCGGCGCGTACGGCAGCATCGGCGTTTGGTGTCGAGACATCGCCTCAATTCGAGGACGCATTGAGGCATCCAGATGTGCAGGCCGTCATTCTCTGCACGCCACAAGAGCGTCATGCGGATCAGATCGCGGCAGCCGCGCGGTCCGGGCGTCACGTCTTCTGTGAAAAGCCGTTATGTACGACGTCAGCCGATGCGGAAGTCGCGATCGCAGCGGTGAGGAAAGCCGGCGTTCAGTTGGGTATCGGGCACGAACGGCGCTTTGAGCCCGCGGTCATTGAAATGCGGCAGCGATTTGCCGCAGGCGAGTTCGGCAATCCGCTGATGCTGGAAGGCAATTTCAGTCAGGACAAGTTCCTGAAATTGCCTGATGACAATTGGCGATTGTCAAATACGGCAAATCCGGTCGGCCCGCTCTCCGCCACCGGGATCCACATGGTGGATGTTTCCATCGCGCTGCTCGGCCGGCCGACCAGCGTCTGGGCGCGGCTGGCAAGGTTAGGAAGCGACTTCGCGAACGGCGATACGCTGTCGATAACGATTGGTTTTGCGAGCGGTGCGACCGCCATGCTGGGTGCTGTGCTGGCGACGCCGTTTATGGGGCGTCTCGCGCTGCTCGGTTCGAAAGGCTGGATGGAAATCCGCGATCGCAGCCATCCTGAAAATTCGGCCGGATGGGATGTGACCAGCGTGCATCGCGACGAAACGCCCGTGACCGCTTTCTATGCGCCGCACCCGGCGGTGCGCGACAACCTTGAGGCCTTTGGTCGTGCCGCACTTGGCCAGACACCCTATCCGGTCGCGCTGGATGAAATGCTGGTGAACGTCCGAAGCTTCGAAGCAATCCACCGATCTGTCAAAAGTGGAGCAATCGAGGCCATTTGAATGCCGATGACTGCCCGTCTTCTTTCGCCGGAGCACCAAACCCGGAAAGCCGAACCGACCGCGAGGACACTTTAGCATTTCCCAAGATTTCGGCATCAGCCTTTAGATCGTATTGGATCGGGCGTTCCAGACGATGAAAGAGAATTAAGCGAAAGAACAACCATGGTATCACGAGAGCGAATTCGGACCGGAATCACGGCGGGGCTCGGCTGCGCACTGTTCCTCCTGTTCGGCGGAGCAGCTTCCGCTCAGGACGCCGGCAACTATCCCAATCGGCCGGTCATGATGATCGTGCCGTTCGCGGCTGGCGGCGCTTCCGATTTCGTCGCCCGCATCATCCAGAAAGGCGTCAGCGACATCCTCGGCCAGCAGATCGTGATCGACAATCGGCCGGGTGCTGCGGGCATGATCGGCACCGAAGCCGCGGCCCGCGCGGCGCCGGACGGCTACACCAGCTTTCTTGGCAATATCGGCACCGTCTCGATCAACCCCGGCGTCTACGCGGCCAACATGCGTTTCAAGCCGGACAAGGATCTAAGCCCCGTCACGATTTGCGCGGACACGCCAAGCATCCTGATCACCCGGCTGGACTTCCCCGCCAACAACGTCAGCGAGCTGATCGCCTATGTGAAGGCGAACCAGGGCAAGGTCGCCTTTGCCTCGCCCGGCGGTAGCACGCTCAATCGGCTGGAAATGGAGGTTTTCAAGAAGGACGCGGGGCTCGACATGGTGCATGTGCCCTACAAGGGTGGCGCCGGCCCGGCGGTGACTGACGTTTTCGGCGGCCACGTCGACCTGATGTTCACCACCTTGTCGTCGGTGTTGCAGTTCGTGAAGGACAACCAGGTCAAGGCGCTCGCGGTCACCACCCGAGAGCGCATGGCCGATCTGCCCGGCGTACCGACCATGTACGAGCTCGGATGGAAGAACCTCGTGACGTCGTCCTGGCAGGGCGTGATGGTGCCGACAGGTACGCCGCGGCCGATCATCGACAAGCTGCACGCCGCTGTCGTCAAGGTGCTCGCCGATCCGCAGATTCAGGAGCGCATGCGCAAGGGCGGCGCGATCGCCGTCAGCAGCAAATCGCCGGAGGACTTCAAGACCTTTATCGACGGCGAAACCGCCAGGTGGACCAAGGTGATCGAAGAAACCGGCGTGCGCGCGGATTGATGCGGCGCGCGTGGAATGGTCCTTCTCTGCACCACCCAACCAAGAATGAGCTTTGCCGAAGGGGCGCATGCGCGCCGTAATTCGCTACGGGAAAACAGGAGACGCAAGCGTGCAACAGGTCGAAGTCGCGGTCATTGGAACCGGGTGGTGCGGGGGTATACGGGCGGAAACGCTGGCGCGCTCCTCGCTCGTCGACAAGCTTCACATCTGTGAAATCAGGCCCGACCGCCTGGCCGAGGTCAAGACATTGACCAACGCAGCAACCGCGACGCTCGACTATCGTGACATCATCAGGAACGATCGGATCAAGGTGGTCTACATCTCGACCACGCCGGAATCCAACCACTATCCGATCGCGCGCGATTGCCTTCGGGCCGGCAAGCACGTGCTGCTGGAAAAGCCGATCGCGATCGAACTGTTCGAAGCCGATGAGCTGATCGAGATCGCCAAACGCGCCAATCTCAAATTCACCATCGGCTACTCGCAGCGCTTCAACCCGAAGCTCGCCTACGCCAAGAAAAAGATCTCCGACGGCACGCTGGGCAAGCCGGTGTCGGTGATGGTGAGCCGGCATCTGTCACGCAGTCTCGGCAAGAAGATCTCAAGCCGGGGCCGGCTGTCGCCGGCGACGATGGAATCGACCCACGACCTCGATTTCGTATTCTGGCTGCTCGAGCCCGCGAAACCCGTCCGGGTCTATTCCCAGGGCGCCTACGGTTACATGCAGGCGGTCAACGGCTCCTATGACATCATGTGGAGCACCGTGACCATGGACAACGGCGTGCTGGTTTCAATCGGCGGCGGCTGGAATCTGCCGCCAAGCTACCCAAACTACTGCGCAACGACCATCGAGATCACCGGAACGGAAGGCTCGCTTTTCCTCGACGATACGCAGCGTGACAACTGGCTCAATACGATGAAGGACGGGACGCAGTATCCGATGTCGACGATGCCGGGAGAATGGGTCGATCACGTCTATGCCGGGCAGATGGGACCCGAGACGATGCACTTCCTCGAATGCGTGCTGCGGGACCAGCCGCCGATGGTGTCGCCGGAAAGCGCGCGCCGCGTGATGGAGACCTATCTCGGCGCGGACCTCTCGGCGGAATCCGGCGAGCCCATCAGCCTTCCGCTCAACAACCAGTCGCTATCAGCGGTGCAGGACCTCTACAAGAAGTTCCGCGTGCCGGTGTAGAGCATGATCCGGAAAAGTGGGAACTGGTGATCCGAAAACATCATGCTCAAAAAAGATATGAGATCGCAGTGCCGCCTCGACCCATCGCAAGTCTGTTCGGCTGAATCGAAACCCCTGCAAGGTAAAAGGAAGACATGAGACCCCAACGAAAAGAAATCGGCATGGCCGTGATCGGCTGTGGCACGATCGGGCGCATCCGGGCCGAGTTCGCACGCGACTATCCCGGCATCGGCTGGCTCGGCCTGTGCGACTCCAACGCCGAGGTTGGCCAGAAACTCGCCGAAGACGCCAAGGCCGATTTCTTCACGACCGACTACAACGACTTACTGAAGCGCCCCGAGGTCACGGCGACGATCATCGCGACCGATGAAAACGCCCATGTCGGGCCGCTCTTGGCCGCGTGTGAGCGCAAGCTCGATTTGTTCATCGAAAAGCCGCTTGCGACCGACGCGCGGGAGTCGGCGAAGGTGCTCAAGGCGATCGAGCAAGCCGGGGTCGACGCCGTGATGGGCTACACCAATCGCTTCCGGCGGCGTTTCCAGGCGGTCAAGGGCAAGCTTGCTCGCGGCGAAATCGGCGATGTGACCTCCGTGGTCACCCGCGCATTCATGAATCGGATGGTGCCGATCGCCACCATCCGCAAGACCAATCAGCGCCAGAACCTCACGCCGATGGTGGTGTCGGGCACGCACGCCCTCGACATGTCGATGTACCTGATGGAAGGCAAGACCCCGGTGTCCGTGTTTGCCCGCTCGGTCGACAAGGCGCTCGCGATGCTGGGCACCAAGGACTCGACCTTCGGCATCTTCACGATGGATGACGGCACGATCTGGAGCATGAACATCAGCTGGGCTCTGCCCCACGTGTGGCCGGGCGCGGTGTATGGTCTTCAGGTCGGCATCGTCGGCACCGAAGGCGTCATCGACATCGAGGACACCCACCGCGATCTGGTGATGGCCACCGAAAAGCCGATCGGCGCCGGCTATACGTCGCGCAATTATAAGCCCGAGTTCGAGCGCCACGTCGATTTCCTGACCAGCTATCCGCCGGGAGACATGAACGACGGCCAGCTCTGGGGCCCGATGCGCGACGAAACCAATTCCTGGTTCGGACGCATCCACACTGGCCTGAAGACGCCGCATGCGTCCGCCGCCGAAGGTCACCGCAACCTGCTTCTGACCATGGCGATGGACCTGTCGGCCAAGCGCGGCACCGAGATCAAGCTGCCGATCGATCTTGACGAACTCTACAAGTAACGGGAACTGAGGCGCGCCTACGGATCCCGATCAAACGCGGCCGATCCAGTCCGTCGGGCCGGTTGCTTTCTCCCTCCGCATTGCGAAATTCGGGGCTAGGGCCCATGTCCGCTTCGAGTCATTCGCGACCGGGTCGAGACAGCAGCGAGTCCGGCGATGTCCGCTATGCCCCTCGAATCATTCGCTACGAACTCAGCGATTATGGATGGGCCGCGTTCCTTCAAGCCGATGCTGCCGAACAAACCGCGTTGCGTTCGGCGTATAAATGACCGTCGCTTGCTCAATGGCATCTTTTGGGTCCTGCGTTCAGATGCGCCATGGCGCAGCCGGCCGGCAACCCATGGCTCCTGAGCCACTTGTTACAATCGCTTCGTGCGCCATCACGAAAGTTGATACACTATTTCATATTATATTATTTGTCCGAATTGGCGGCTCCGTGTTTGATCCGCAATAACCGAGTTAGAACGCGGCGCTCAGTTCACTGAGAACGACGCGAACCTGTCAGGCTGGTCGCTGAGCCGGGCTCCTTCTATATAATGATAATGAGCGGGTTCACCGCATAAGTTCGCAGGGATGGAGGCATTCGCGCTGAGTGATGGAGCTCTATATCGCTGCGGATCTGTCGACCGAACTCAACGAGCCGGTTACGCTTCCACTACAAACGACCAGCCAAAACTTGCAGCACTGTCTCCAGTGCGGCCTTACCCTGAAGTAAGTTGAGGCGAGCGGCCGACAACGGGCCGAATAGCCAGCCAACGACTGCAAAAGAATAAACCGGCGGATTTTAACCGCCGGACGTAAATACCAGGGAGGTTTTATGTCTGCAGACATAACGGCAGCGGGTATTTCGACACGCCCAGTTTCGGAAGTGAAGCGGACACATTTCAGGTGGTACGTCCTCGCTCTGATCAGCCTCATGTACATGATCACGTATATGGACCGGAGCAACATCTCGGTTGCGGCGCCGGCCATCGCCAACGAATTCGGTTTGAGCAAGACCGAGGTCGGGCTGGTCTTCAGCGCCTTTGCCTGGGCCTATGCCGCGGGACAAGTGCCCGGCGGCTGGTTGGCTGACGTCTTTGGACCCAAAAAAGTTTTACTCTTCATCGTCCCGTTCTGGTCGCTAATGACGGCTGCCACCGCGTGGGCCCAGGGTACCGTGTCGCTCTTTATCGTGCGTTTCGTCTTCGGCCTCGGCGAGGCCGGTGCATTTCCGACGGCGAGCCGCGCGATGCAGCTCTGGTTTCCCAAGTCCGAACGCGGCTTCGTCCAGGGGGTGACGCATTGCTTCAGCCGCCTCGCTGTTGCCGTGACGCCGCTGATTGCCGTCCTGATCATGAATGCCTGGGGCTGGCGCTCGATTTTCTATATTTTTGCACTGCTGGGCATCGCATGGGCGCTCGTCTTCCTTGTGTTCTACCGCAATCGTCCAGAGGACGAAGGCCGCGTCAGTGCAGCTGAACTGGCTTATATTCGTGACATATCGCCAGGCGAGGGGACGACCCGGTCCAGCACCCAGCTTAGATCCGAAGTGCCGTGGAGGACGATCTTTACGTCGCCGAACATGTGGTTCATCGCGTTGGCCTATGGTTGCTTCTTTTACGGGTCGTATTTCTACGTCAGCTGGTTCCCGACCTATCTGCTCGAATTCCGGCATCTCTCGCTACAGTCGGTCGGCTTGTTGGCGAGCCTGCCGCTCATCTCGGCGATGATCGGTGATGTAGTCGGTGGCGTCCTCACCGACCACATTCTTCGCAAGACCGGAAACATCAAGTTTGCGCGTCGTGCCGTCGCCGCGCCCGGAATGCTCATCGCTGCCCTGCTGCTCATTCCAGCGGCGACGACGGATAGCGCCGTTACCGCAATCCTCTGTCTGACCGCCTCGAACTTCTTTCTCGAACTGGTGCTCGGGCCGGCCTGGGCTGTGCCCATGGACGTTGGCGGCACATCCAGCGGAACTGTTACGGCCGTGATGAACATGGTGGGCGCGGTCGGCGCCTCAATTTCTCCGCTAGTGTTCGGGATGCTAGTTGGACGCGGCTCCTGGATAGCGCCTTTCTACGTTACGGCCGGCGTCTTGGTTGCCGGTTCGCTGATCTGGATTTTCTTGATCGATCCCGAAAAATCGGTCGTCGAACGCGGTGCATAAAAGCAACGCCGCTGGAGCATGAATGCCATAGCCGATGCCGCTGAAAAACGGCCGCGAGATCTGATGCTGACGCGAAAGCGGATCAAGCCCGTGATCGAGTGTGACGCTTACGTTGCAGGTGATCGATAGCTGACCCGGATGCAATAATGACTATTCGACTTCGGTAAGCAAAGTATGCGTGCCATATTGACCACTCGCGAAGACGAGCGGTGTGCCATCGCAATAATGAACGCGTATGATGCGACCAATGAGGATGATATGATCTCCTCCCTGAACGTTGGTCTGCATGCGACATTCGAATATTGCGGGACTTCCTTCGAAGATCGGACAACCGTCGATCCCGAGTTTGAATTCCATGCGTTCGAACTTGTTAAGCTGTGGCGTCGCAAAGTGACGTGAAATGCGAGCTTGCTCCTTTGACAAGACGTTGATGGCGAAACAGTTCGACGCGAGAAACGCCGGCAGCGAGGGGGCAGCGCAGCGAAGGCTCCAAAGCACGAGGGGAGGTTCGAGCGAAACAGCAGAGAACGAGTTTGCGGTGACGCCCTCGAATTTTCCGTCCTGCGTTCGGGTTGTCACGACAGTGACGCCGGTTGCAAAGCGTCCCAAGGCGTTTCGCAGGCCGCGCTTGTCGGCTGCAGCGTCGGAAAGAAGATCGAGCGTGTTCATGAACCGATAATGCCGCAGAGCTGAAGCGGCGAAAAATGATAATAATTACTCTTCTTGATCATGAAATCAGATGGCTGCGCCCTACGAAGTTCGATGAAACCACGGCTGCAGCATAGAGAATCCTGAGAAGCCATCCAGGCCGTTCGGCCGTACGCCGATAGCATTCATCCCGCATGATTTCCGAAGCTATATTGCCCAGTGATCCGTCGCCCCACGTGGCGGCTTGGAATTTGACGCTCCCCGGAATCCGCTCGCGACGCTCGTTCCCAACTCTACTTGAGAAATAACAAAATCTGATGTCAAATGCGTTTTGTGATTATGGTGGATGATCGATCGTGACCGACAGCCTGCGTGACATCAAACTATTTGTAGCAGTCTATGAGGAGCGATCGTTTACAGCTGCTGCGACTCGGGAAAATGCGACGCAGTCGGGTGTTTCACAGCACATCCGCAAACTGGAGGACAGCTTTCGGGTAAAGCTCTTCATTCGAGGGGCAGGCGGCGTCGTGCCCACGCCTGCGGCAGATTGTTACTACAACCATTGCATTGATGTTCTTCGCGCCCACGGAGCTGCCGGCCGTGCCGTGCGGGTGTTCGGTCGTGGAATCGAAGGAGCGATCAAAGTCGGATTGATGCCGACGATGACGCGATGCGTGCTGGCGCCGACTCTCACGAGGTTCATCAAGGAACATCCAAATTCAGCGGTACGCATTGTCGAAGGATACAGCGCCGGACTCACTCAGCAGGTGCAGACTGGCGACCTCGACTTTGCAATCGTGCCCGCTTTTCCCGGAGCAATGGGTCTGAGAAGCCGCCTGTTTTTGCGCACTCCCGAAGTTTTGGTGTCGTCTCTCGGGTCGAGCCTCACTCACGCAAAGCCTGTGCGGCTAAGAACCCTGAACCCGATTAATCTTGTCGTTCCAAGTAAGGCCAATACTAGAAGAAACCTGATCGAAACATATCTGTCCTCCAACGGCGTCAAAATCAATCGGCATCTGGAGCTGGATGCAATGCTCGGCGCTCTTGATTTCGTGGCTCAGTCCGATTGGCTGTGTATCCTGCCGGGTATCATGATGGCCGAGTCCCACAAGAAACGATTGTTCACTGTCAATCCGATCGTCGAACCGCGGTTCGGGCTTGATCTCATACAAATAGAACCTTCTCGTCAGGTTCTGTCTACAGCAGCATCCGCCTTCCTTGAGATACTCGAGCAAGAGGCTTCCCGACTCAACAAACGTTGGCCACCGGCCTGACCACCGACGTTTGAGTCTTTAGGTCAAGCGGTCGATCTCAAAGTCTTGTGCAACTGTGACCGTCCAGCCAGCCAGCTTGCCGAACCATGCCAAGGGCAATTCGACGGCATTGCTCAACATCCTTCTCAGAAGCTTGATGCCGAATTACCTTACGCCCTCGAATGTCCGGTGCTCGACGTTCAGCCACGCTCGAACGGGTCAAGGGTATCCGGCCCGTTTCAACATTCCAACGCCCGTCATTTTGATGGCCGCCGTTGGCGACGGTCCATCAGCGCAAAGAGCATGAAGGCCGGCGCGATCAACTCGTTTCCGAAGTCACGTTCTGTTTGGCGTTTCCGCCGCGATTCGACGGGATAGGGCCGACGCGAAAAAATAGCACGGATTTGTCTGGTTACGCGCGGATAGCGAAGGTTCTTGATGTCCAGAGCTAAAGCGGTTGTCGGAAACTTCGGCTACGGCGGTATTGGAGTTCGTCATCGCACCAGCGGTTCGTGGGCGCCATTTAAATCCATACCAAGGTATGGGTCCAGCCATCATAGCTGCGGGGTTTAGCCATCCGACTCGAGAGATCGTGGCTGGGCGTCGATGAAGGTATGACTCACAGGTCGAGGCGGAGTTGCGAAACAGATGCGGTGTCGGCGGCCGCCTGAGCGCGTTGACCGGCGGCCGCGTCCATCCCCGGCAAACGATCACACCCAAAATCCGGAAAAGCCGCGCGCGATTCCGCGGGTTCAAAACTGACCAAGGATTCCGAAGATGAGCAAGCTACTTTACATCAAGGCGTCACCGCGCGGTGCCGAGTCAAAAAGCAGCGCGGTTGCAAGCGCCTATGTGGCGGCGCTGCGCGAGCGGCTCCCCGAGCTTTCCGTCGATACGCTCGACTTGGCCAAAGAAAGGATTCCCGACTTCGACGGCGACAAGGTTGCTGCGAAGATGGCGGTGATGACGGGTCAAACCAACGAGGGTTCGCAAAAGACCGCCTGGGACGAGATTACGGCCGTCGCAAATCGTTTCATATCCGCGGACCGTTATCTGATTGCGGTCCCGATGTGGAATGGCGGGACACCGTATCGCCTCAAACAGTACATCGACGTGATTCATCAGCCAGGGCTGTTATGGGGGTTGGATCCTCAGAGCGGGTACTTCGGGCTCCTGAAGAATAAGAAAGCAGTACTGACGCTGACGAGCGGCGCCTACGGCCCGTCAATGCCGTCTCCGGCCTTCGGTGTCGATTATCACTCGACCTATCTCCGGGCCTGGCTCAATCAGGCCGGCGTCACCGATATCGAAGAGATCCGATTCCAGCCAACACTTCTTAACCCCGACCCCGAGGGTGGCTTGAAGACTGCCATTGCGGCGGCTCGATCACTCGCATCTCGCGCCTGATTCCATCGAAGAAAACAAGGCCGGATTCGCCTGCGTATAGCAGCGACCGGCAATGTTTGCTTTGGGCACCGCATCATCACGGAATCCGCGTCGATAGATGGCTGGGCAGCTTCCGCCGGTGGATTTCCCGCGATGGCTGGCAACGTACCCTTTCTAATGAAGGACGTCGTCTTGCTGGCAGTGTCGATCTACCTGCTCAAACAGGACGTGCAACGGTTACGAAGCATGACGCCGGCGATGAAGCGCCAGTCGAGCCGAACCTGAAACGTAGCCGAGACAGTGATCTGCAGCACGTTGTAAGTCCCGCACAGCCTCACACGGCGGTGCGGGACCCACGGGACAAGTCAGCAGGGTTATAGAAGGTAGACGAGCGCAGGCACATCATCCCTTCCGCGGGTATGATGACGATACCGCAACTCATACCCGTGCTCCTCGAACTGCTCTGAGCAACAGATGCCGTCGATTCGAGGGCGAGGGGGTTGACACGGGTTGCGGGCATACGAACGATTGAGATATTGACTGTGCGGCGCCGTAGAGGGGGCTCCTGATCGCAGCAACTCTAAGGGCTCTACGAACTATGAACGATACCATCCACTTCTGGCATGCCCCTGATCTCGGTGCCGACCTGCTTCGGGCCCGGTTCGAGAAGTTTTCGTACGATCTTCATACACACCCCACCGCTTGCTTTGCACTGATCACGAGGGGCGCAATAAGAATCCGCATGCGGGGCGGTGAGACGATAGCTCGTGCCGGCGATCTATACGCCATCAACCCGGATGAGCCGCACGCAGGCTGGCCTGTAGACGAGCACGGATGGAGTCAACGCACGCTCTACGTGGATCTTGGACAACTGGGTTCACGCCTATCGGACGCAGGATCAAGCCCAGCTACGATGTCCATCCGTGGGCCGATTATTCGAGATGCCGCGCTCGCAAAGTCGTTCTCCCGGTTGCACGTGCATTCGGAAAACAACGGATCGCAGCTGGAATGTGACCACCTTCTTCTAGCTTTCGCTCGACGCCTGTTCGATCGCCATGTCTCCTGTGCGCCTCGTTCCTTTCGCGAGGGCAGCGAAAGCAACGCCATTAAGGCGGCGAAAGACTACCTCGATCGACATCTGGACCAGCGCGTCGGCTTGGCCGATCTGGCGTCTGCCGCTGATCTTCCGACCTACCGTCTCTATCGGGCCTTCGAGCGCGAAACGGGCATGACACCGCACGCTTATCAACGCCAGGCACGCATCAGGGCAGCTGAGCGTCTCTTGCGCGACGGCGGCGAATTGTCGGCGATCGCAGCCGCGACCGGGTTTGCCGACCAAGCCCATTTCACACGAAGCTTCCGAAGCCGCATGGGAATCACACCGGGCGTATACCGTAGCGCCGTCCATGCGAGCGATTGACGACGAGACTTCCTATTTGGGGGCAGTATTTTCGGACGGTCTTTCGGCGACTTTGCGAGACCCGTAGAACGTCATCCGGTACGCTATCCATCATCTCGATCCCCTCAAGAATGCACGAGAGGAGCGCCGGTTGACGCAGCTTCGCTCGATTGTGCGGAATCGAGCGATCTGGGATCATCAACCAATGAGGCGAGAACGGCAGACATCAAGGCCAGCGCGATCGCGCCAAACCACATGATGTCATAGCGAAAAAATAAATCGTAGACATAGCCGCCGAACCACGCCCCGGCGGCCGCGCCGAGTGAATGCCCGACCGTCAGCATTCCAACCACGAGACCGAGATTCGTTGTGCCGAAGTGCGCTGCTGAAAGGCCTATCGTTGCCGGAAACGTTGCGTAGAACGCGATGCCCACCGATGCCGAGAAGGCGAGGAGTAGTGGGTAATTCGTCCCGGCGAAGATCGGGACGACGAATGCTAGGCTTCTTAGAAGATAGATCATCACCAACAGCAAGCGTCTATCCATTCGATCGGCGAGAAAGCCTGCCGTGATTATACCGATCAGGTTGAAAAGCGCGAAAACCCCATATGCGCCGGTCCTCGCCGCAATCGAAAATCCGCAGACCTGCGCAAACGGGATCAAATGCGTCTCGACGATGCCGGTCGCCGTAAATCCGCATAGGGCGAAACTCCAGAACAAGCCATGGAATGCAAGACTTCCGACCACTGGCTTCAATCGGTCCAGGACCGTATCGGGATCAGCCTTTCCTAACGATTCAGGTCGACCCGCGTTTCGCTCCAACCTGCCAAGCGAGAACAAGCCTATAAAGCAGGAAAGCACCGCAAACCCGATCAGGCCTGCGCGCCAGCCGATCATCGGAAAGAGAAATGCCAAAGCCGGAACTATGACGAGTTGTCCCCCGGTTGTACCGGATGTTGCGATACCGGTGGCAAGGCCTTGCTTGTCTCGAACGGTTTTTACGATGAGACTTCCAACGACTGGAAGTGACGCTAGACCGAAGCCCACGCCGCAGAGCGCGCCATAGCCTACCATAAATTGCCAATAGCCCGTCATCGTCCCGATCATGACAAGCCCGCAACAGAGAAGGCCGCATCCAAGCGCGAGGACGACCCTCGCTCCCCATCTGTCGGCAGCGAGGCCCGCAAGAGGAACCGTGATGGCCATCATCACCAGAGCAACCGATCCGCCGCTCGATATCGCACTGCGTGACCATGAGAACTCGTTGGACCACTCCTCCATGCCGAGACCAATGATCGCACGAGCAGCAAAAGACACCGCCAACACGAGAAAGGCGATGACGATTACGACGATGGTCTCGACAGAGGAGCTAGAATCCGAACAAGGCCTTTCCATAGGCTTATCAAGCGCACGCCACCGCGGCCCTGTATTGAACTCTATTGCAGCTGATGCGCTCGACGATCGCTCCGCAATCGTCCAGACGCATACGGAGACGGCCTGCATCAAGTCCCAAAGACAGAACGGTGATCGACAATTTGAGACGACAGAGCATAAAGGAGAGCCAAACGAGCATTAAGGATCATCGACAGTGCCTTATGGTGCCTACGAATGTTGACGACATTCGCTCCCTGCAGGTGGTCTCGATGAAAGCGATTGCTCGGAATGAAACGGCGAAATTGGAGGCAATCGTCACGGCGCTTCGGACGATCTCAAGGGAGACGAGCTATAAAGGCCTATCCAATGTCTTGCTCAAAGCCGCCCTCGGTTTTTGCCAAGCCGCTCGCGGAGCGGTTCTGCTAAGTAACGAGGCACGCCAATCGCAGGGGCCGACGCCCGCTTTCCCATGGAGCGAGCAAAATCCTTCATTTCTTGCCCTCACGCAATTGACTTTCAATTGCCCGATGACCTCAATGAAAGAGGCGCGCCCATCAGAGCGCGATCGTCAGACGAGCCGATTGCGGCCTATCGGTGCTATTCAATTCGGATCAGAAAAAACTGTTCGCCCGTGTAACCAAGACGTCTGATCCAACGAAAGAAAGTAAGTGGGCGCCCCAGAGGTTTCGTAACCCGGCCACACGGCAGTCAAATCACTGCCCATGGAGTATCCCGCAATAATCAACGGGCGCTCCAGGTACCGACGGCTAACCCCGCCCAACAATCGCTAGAAGGTCAAGACGATAGACGCTGCCAAAGCCCTGCCGACGGCGGCGGCACAGAGACCATGTTTTTCTCCGCTCAACTCCCGCCTCGAACTGCCAGGGACGACGACGTTATCGCTAAGTAACTACTAAATGACGCTATGACCACGAATAGACCAACCAGACATACAGAAAGCGGCGTAGTGCGTAACGGTTCAACCGAAACCTCAGCGAACTCAGGGAGTCGGATCGACGCGGAGTTTGGAAAGCACCGGTCGGCACAGCGGGAGATCCCGAGCCAGACCATTGAGGTGTCTCCGGTCGAATCAGTCAAGCGTCTCGGAACGGGATGCCGGCGTTGGTTCGCTGAGAGCCTGTTTTCTCGAAATGGAAATAAAGTGGAATTCCGATTTCAAGGCCCGGTGCACCTGTTGGTACTATATCATGAGGGCGCGCGTCGCGCCGGCGAGACAGTGATCGACGGTCTGCCCCCATCAACGGCGCGAACTTTTTCCCACAAGATCACCTTTGTGCCGGCTGGATATAGCTATCGCGAGCGGCACGAGACAAGCGTGTCCACCCGAATGACTTTTCTCTATCTCGACCCGGCGGAGCTCTCAAAGCCGAACGGCACAGAAACCTCCTACAGGCCGCGAATCTATTGTGAAGATGCCGTTGTGCTCGAGACGGCGGTCAAAATGAAAAATGCTATTGAAGGCGGCGAGCTTGGAGCGATTCCTTACTTGGAGGCGCTTTCGAGCGTGCTTGCACTGGAGCTGGCACGCCCGAGCGTGGATGGAAAGAGCCATTCCGTAAATCGTGGAGGACTAGCGAACTGGCAGAAGACGACTGTTGTCCGATACATCGAAGCCCACCTGAGCGAACAAATCGTTCTTTCCACGCTGGCCAGACTTGTACGCCTGAGCGACCACCATTTCTGCCGGTCTTTTAAGCACTCCTTCGGCGTTCCACCGCGTCAGTACCAGATGCAGAGACGAATGGAGAGAGCCAAGGCGCTTCTAGCGGACCGGGCGATCTCCATCACGGAAATCGGACTCATTGTCGGCTACTCGCAGAGCAGCGCCTTCAGCGTTGCATTTCGCAAGATGACGGGCTGGTCGCCGAGCGATTTTCGCAGACAGTTCGAGTGAGTGCGGTTCGCAGGCCCGCTGACGCCAAACCAGTTCAAGTCCACGGGGCGCGGGCTCGTGAAATCGCCCGGCTAAAGCTGGAGCAAGAGGATTGCCAGCGACCGCAAGCAGGCCGGCGCGCGGGCCAATCATCGGACCCACCGGCAAGGCGACGGGTTACTGTAAGGCGGACCGTTTATGGCGCACTTCGTATAGCGCGGCAGCTCTGCCACCTTAGCGCAGTCGAGCCACCTGCCTGCGGTCGCACTCTTCCGCCTACACCGCAGATAAGCTTATCCGCTACTTAATTCAGCAAGAGGGGCGAAATTTAATCAACCTCGGGCGCGCCTCGTTTGGCTCGAACAGCTAATTACCGGATACAGCAGCGATTAGCTGCGTCAGCGACGGGCGGAAATGATTTCAACCAAGGAGGTCTCTCATGAAATCCACTTTTCCGGCGGCACTCCTCTTTGCTTTCGCGACAGAGACACCGGGAGCATTAGCCGACGACTCCAGGCAATCGCCGGCCGCCCCTGTCACGGCGACCGAGGATGTACGCGTACAGCCACGGCGACCTGGCTTTGCTCCTCACTCCTCTGAAGAGGAGGACCTTCAAAAAAGGATAACAGACTTCAACGCAAAGCAGCAGGATCGTGATGCGATGTTCGACAAAAAACTAAACATCTGCCGCCGCTGCTAGTGGGCCGATCGGCCACGTTGATAGTTCCTTGTTCTAAGTAGCGGCGGACCACCCCATGAGATCGATCATTGTCGACGGAACCGAAGCCAACCCTCCCGAGCATCCAACAAACGAACGCAAAATCTCCCAGGACGAGATTGATCCATCGATCGGGCTATTAGTCAGAGAACTTCAACACCGCATCCAAAATCTTTTTGCCGTTGTCCAGTGCTTCGTTCATCAGACTGACTCGGCTACCGCGCCCGAATATCGCGCAGCCCTATCGGCAAGAATTGCCAGTCTAGCCGATGCTTACAAGCTAATTGAGCGCATGCGCTCCCGTCGTGTTTCCCTGACTGACCTACTTGAACAGACCTTAAAGCCTTACGCCGCGACCGGTCACCCGGATCGTATCTGCGCGAGAGGCCCAGACATCGAACTCGAACCTAAACTCGCTCTCTCCCTCAATATGGTGTTTCACGAATTGGCTACAAATGCCAGCAAGCATGGCGCTCTCAGCGCCAGCCGTGGACGCGTAGAGGCGCTTTGGGAGTGGCTCCCCGGTTGCGCCTGCCGGACATTGGCAATGCAATGGCGAGAGAGGGGTGGGCCGGAGGTGCACCGGCCCGCTCGCTAAGGCTTTGGTCTTCGCCTGCTAACGAAGGTGCTGGTGGATTCGCAGGTGGAATTGATCTTCGACAGAGAGGGTCTCGTCTGCCGTTTGCTGGTCCCGATGAGTAGTGGCCAGACCTGAGAACGCTCTCGTCTTCATCGTCCGACGGGTGCCCAGATATTGCCAGCCGCGAAGACGTCGCGGCGGTCGGAATGCAGCGACGACCGGACCAAGCTAGCCTAGCAGTACAACCGCGACTTCAAATTAATCTCTAACCACAATGAGCGAAGTCCGTGACGTGCTACATCAGGAGGAACCACTCCTTTTAGCATGTCGGTGCGACACCCGCTTCCCGTTATGGTCTCCCAAATCGTGGCATCGAACATTTCCCTGACCAGCACCGTGCCGCCGATGATTTGCCATCGCTTCAAGGCATGTTGGCCGTTCCGGCTCACGGATCGACAGCGCAGGTTCCCTTCGAACCCCGTCCGGTTGACCTATCCAGAGACCCTCAGGCGGTGGTCCAGGACGAGGCGCGTCGGCTTTCGCCCAGTCTTGGCTGAAAACGCCGATTGTGGCGACAGATATAAAGACTCCTAGAGCTGCGACATAGATAGTGCGCATAATCTCATTCTCCCTGCACGGTTCGAGCCATTTCAGCCGCCAATAACGAAATTCTATTTCCCGCCGTGACCGCGATGGATAACAGAGCTGACATCCATGTGCGTCTCTCCAATTGATATGACTTTCTCCATATTGATGAACTACCGCGGCAGTCGACAATTGATCAATGCGGCATCAAATATAGTATGCTTGAAAGATCATAAGGCAGATTGCCGCCCTATGCAGCGGGAGCGCGACACTTTGACCAAGTTACCGCCCACCTCGTCGGCGACGCGGTAATACCGATGGCCGGCCAGGCATCAGGTTTTGGATTGATCCCGACGGCAACTGGCGATGTCTTCGTTCGTAAGGCCGAAGGCGAGCAGACGCTCGTCATCGATTTTGCTAAGCCACGCCCTTATGCGCTGTTTGGCCGGATCGTCGTTGGCTTGAACCAATCGACGTATGAGGCTTGATTTGCATTTCGGGCATTTGGAATCGATGGCAGAGGTTCCGTATTTTGTATCCACGGTGCTTCCATCCAATGCTGTTCACGTTTGCTCCGGCGCTACCGATGCTGCGTGGCAGCGGCAAAACAGAACTTTTCTGACACGGTTTGAACCGCCTGCCTTGCACATAGTGTGACGGTTGGCTTTAGCGCGAGTTGCGGCTAACCTTGCACTCGTACAAATCAACGCGATTGGTGGCGGTACTTATCTGGAATCACGTCGCGCGTGGTTGGATGGACGAGCATCGAAATAAGAACATCGAGGAACGCTCTGTTGCAGCAGTAACGGGATTTCTGTCCGCTGAAATTGTCTTGCCATGCACGAAACGCATCAAGCGTTTCATAGATGAGGAAAAGACAGACATGATGCCGTTTGCAAACGTCAACGGTCAGCGGCTTTATTATGAGGACACGGGCGGAGCCGGTCCGGTCATTATCTTCTCGCACGGCTTTCCATTGGACGGAACGATGTTCGCGCCGCAGGTAACGGCGTTGCGTGACAAATATCGGTGCATCGCTCGAAAGCGATGGCAAGTTGCTCGACGCCTGGATTGCCCCGCATCGTTTTATTTTCGATTCCAAGCTCAATATTTGAAAGAGCTCCACTGATCGTCGTGGAGGCTGACGAACTGTTGACGACCTGGAAAAGTAAGCGGCCGGTGAGCGCTCAACCACACATCACCCTTCCGATCCGCTCCAACGCACTTCGCCAGGCGCAACGTTGCCCGGCGGTGCCGTCTAAGGTTGAATTGTACCCGGCGTAATTGCGTTGGTTGCGGAAACGGAACCATCTAGCGTTCCTATTCGCTGAACGGCGAACGCTCACGCGGTCGCGAGTCGCTGAAGCGACGTCAATCGCCATTGGCATGGCCGAATGCGCACCATACTTAAAGGCGTCTTACGACCTCTATTGGTCGGATGTGGATATCCTCCTCCTAAGAAACACAGGCTTATCTTGCTGCCGTTTTGTGCCGTTTGCCTCGATCGATTTGATCACGAATATGCGTTGAAGGCAGGACCGGGACGAGGTGCGTCGCAACCTCGATCGTCAAAACGCTGTCCGTGCGCCAGTCCGGAAGGAAGGGGGCGCAGTCGATGATCGACCTCACGAAATGCGCGGTCGAACGACTGCGAATGGACGACACGTTCATCCTGTATCGAGCCCATCCGGCGGATGGAGCGCGGTCGGTACTTGCATTGGTGCCGCGTCAACCGACGATAAGCAGCCTCGAGAAACTTAAAAACGAATATGCCTTGGCCGCCGACCTTGACCCGTCCTGCGCGGTGCGTCCGATCGAGTTGGTTCCGCATAAGGAAAGCATGATGCTGGTGCTCGAGGACCCCAGCGGCAAACTGCTTACCAACCTCATTGAGAACCCGCTTGAGCTTCATGATCGACTGCGCCTGGCCGTTGAAATGGCCGACACGGTAGGCAGTCTGCACCGCCATGGACTCCTGCACCGGGACATCAAGCCCGGAAACATCCTGGTCACGGAATGTGACGGAATGCGCCTGACCGGTTTCGGGAACGCCCTTCATCAAACGCACCACAGCCTGAACGCAGAAGTGATTGCCGGATCACTGCCTTATATGGCGCCGGAACAGACCGGCCGAATGAACCGCACGATCGATGGCCGAAGTGATCTATATGCGCTCGGCGTTACGCTCTATGAACTGTTTACCGGCACCTTGCCATTTTCCGCATCCGCGCCGGAGGAGTGGGTACACTGCCACGTTGTCCGTGCACCGCCCCGACCGACGGATCGAATGCCCGATCTGCCGGAGCAAATCTCCGCCATCGTACTCAAGCTTTTGTCGAAGGAGCCCGTGGACCGCTATCAGTCTGCGGAGGGCCTCGCGGCCGACCTCGAGCAATGCTTGGCGGAGTGGAAGGCCCACGGACGGGTCGAGCCTTTCCCCTTGGGCAGGCACGATGCAGTCAGCGCTATACGAATCCCGCGCACGCTCTATGGCCGGGCGCCTGAGAGCGCGGCCCTGCGCGCGGTATTCGATCGCGTCGCCGCAAGTGAGCAGACCGCAGTCGCTCTGATCTCGGGGCCTTCCGGCGTCGGAAAATCATCGCTCGTCTCGGAGTTTCAATCCAGTCTCGCGCCGGAAGACGTTCTGATAGCAGCCGGCAAATTCGATGTGCAAATGCAGGACGTGCCATATGCGGCGCTGACCCAGGCGTTCGGATCGCTGCTGCGTCAGATCTTGACTTACGATGATGAGAAGGAAGTCGACGCTTGGCGACGAACCCTGGTGGAGGCTGCCGGACCGAACGGCCATCTCGTGACGGAACTCATTCCGGCGTTCGAGCTTGTATTAGGTCCGCAGCCTCCGCTTGCTGATCTGACGCCGCAGGACCGGCTGAACCGTCTGCGCATTGTCTTCCGACGCCTGGTCGGAGCTTTCGCTCGTCCCGGTCGCCCCCTCGTCCTCTTCGTCGATGACTTACAATGGCTGGACCCGGCGACGCTCGATCTGGTCGGCGACCTTGTCACCCGGCGAGATGTATCGAACCTGATGCTTATCGGAGCTTATCGGGCCAACGAGGTCAGGCCGTTTCATCCACTCATGTTGCAGCTCGAGGCGATTCGCACCGCAGGCGTGCCCATCGAGGAAGTCGTGCTTCAGCCCCTGAGTTCGACGGACATTGCGTTACTGATTGCCGAGACGTTGGAGTGTGGGCGCGCCCAGGCGCGGCCCTTGGCAAACCTGGTTCATGCCAAGACCGGTGGCAACCCGTTCTTTGCCACACAGTTCATCAGAACGCTGAACGACGAAGGCTTGCTCGCATACGATACGCATGCCGGCGCTTGGTGTTGGGACATCGCCCGTGTTCGGGCGAAAGGCTTCACGAACAGCGTTGCCGACCTGATGGCAGCGAAGCTGAATCTGCTCCCTGGAAACACGCGGCAAATCTTGCATGATCTCGCATCTCTCGGGAGCGCAGCCGAACTCGAGACTCTCGCCGTTGCATCCGGACGGTCCGCGCAAGAAGTGATCGCGAACCTCCGGCCGGCCGTGCAAGCCGGCCTCGTCGCAGGTGGCGGAACACATTATGCCTTCGTGCACGACCGCGTTCAGGAAGCCGCCTACGGACTGTGGCCGACCGAAGACAAGCCGGCTCTGCATCTTCGCATCGGCATGGCACTGGCAGCACGCATAACACGGGACGAGACGAGCGAGAAACTCTACGTCATTGCCAATCAGCTGAACAGCGGCCTGACCGCCGTTACAAGCGCGGCCGAACGTAACAAGATCATTGCCGTCAATCTCTCGGCTGGCCGGCGAGCGCGGACCGCAGCGGCCTACAATGCCGCCATCGTCTACCTCAAGGTTGCGCGCGAGCTGCTTGGAGACGATGCACATCCACGCTGCAGCCCGACTGCCTTCGCGGTCGCTTTGCTGCGTGCCGAGTGCGAATTCCTGGTCGGTCATCTGGACGTTGGCGAAGCGCTGTTGCTGGAGTTGTCAAAGAGTTGCCCCAGCCTTCAGACCCGCGCAGAGGTGACCAGGCTTCAGGCGAATCTGTACACGGCGCGAGGGCAGCTCGAACGCGCCGTTGATGTTTGCCTTGGGTTTCTGCGCCAGGTCGGATTCGACTGGCGTCCTCACCCGATCGACGACGAAGTCGATGAGGAAGGCCATCGCCTGCGGCGGCTGGCCGAGGAACTGTCCGACGACGAGCTTCACCGCTTGCCGCCAATGACCGATTCCGACCATCGTGCGACGATGGAGGTCTTTGCCGACCTTGTTACACCGGCTCTCCTCACTGATCTCAAATTGTCCCACATTGTGATCCTGGCAGCGGCGCGACTGACGCTGCAGCACGGAATCTGCGAAGAGTCCTGCTATCCCTTGGCGTGCGTGTTCCCCGTGTTGAACATCCGGTACGCAGATGCGGAGCTCGGATTCCGCCTCGCGCAATTTGGGGTCTCGCTTGCCAACCGATGGCCGCAATTGAGGTTGAGCGGACGGACGCAAATGGCGTTCGGCCAGTATGTAATACCGTGGGTTCGGCCGATCCGCTCCGGACTGCCGTTCATACGCCGCGCCCTGGAAATTGCATTGGCGACGGGAGATCTGACCTGGGTAGGCTATTCGTATCACGCACTGGTATCGTTGCGTCTCTTCAGTGGCGAGCCTCTCGAGGAGGTCTGCAGGGATGCGGAACAAGGGGTGGCGTTCGCCGAAGCCTTGGGTTTCGGGATCGTAGCCACAAACTTGGCGGTGCAAAGAAATTCGGCGCTTAACCTCATGGGGCGCAGCAAGCAGAATAGCTTCGAGCTATCCGATCTGACTGAGCCACAATCCCCGGGAAACGCGTCGCTGCAAAGCGCGTGCTTTGACGCTATTGGGCGAATCCAGATCCATGTGCTTGCCGGACGCCACGCGGCCGCGCTGGCACTCGCCGAACCGGGAGACACGCTGTTCCGGAACGTGCGGGCGTATCTGGAATCGATGGAATACCGGTTCTACGCGGCACTCGCCCACGCTGCAGCCTATGATGCATCGCCGCCTGAGCGCCGTGCGATGCACGCCAGCAGCCTCCGTCACCATCACCACGAACTCTCCATCCGGTGCGCGCGTAACCCGGCAAACTTCGCTGATCGAACGGCGCTGCTCGCGGCGGAGATCGCCCGTATCGAAGGCCGCGAGTTGGAGGCGGAACAGCTATATGAGGAGTCGATCCGGTTGGCCCGGGAAGCCGGTTTTGTGCAGATCGAGGCGATTGCAGCAGAATGTGCGGCCCGGTTCTACGAGGCGCGCGGCATTCGAACAGTCGTTCTCTCTTATCTGGCGAATGCACGCGATTGCTACCTGCGCTGGGGTGCTGACGCAAAGGTGCGGCAGCTCGAACGCTCCAATCCGCATCTTCCGGCCTCCGACCCGGGTCCTACTCCGCCAACCGCCTTCGACGTGCCGTTGCACCAGCTTGACGTCAACGCATTGTTCAGGGCCTCGCGCGCGCTATCTGGAGAAATCGAGATTGACACATTGATCCGCACCTTGATGCGGGTCGTGATCGAGCACGCCGCCGCCGAACGCGGCATTCTGTTCCTGATGGGAAGCGACAGTCTGCAACCTGCCGCGGAGGCTCATCTTGGCAGAAACGGCATTGATGTCACGGTATATGAAGGGGATTGCCGTGAGGTCGAATTCTCCCAATCGGTCTTGAACTATGTCGTCCGGACACGAACGAGCCTCAATTCAGCCGAGCCAGCGAACAAGAGCCTGCTGTCGGCAGATCCTTATTTGCAGCAACGGCGCCACGTGGCGTTGCATTGTCTGCCGATCGTCACGCAGGCAAAGTTGGTCGGCGTGCTGTACCTTGAGAGCCACGTTGCGGTCGCGGTGTTCACGCCTCAGCGGGCCGCAGTGCTGGACTTCCTTGCCGCGCAGGCGGCGATTTCGCTCGAGAACGCCCGGCTTTACGCTGACCTGCAACGCAGCGAAGCTTTCCTGGCGGATGGACAGAGCATCAGCCACACCGGGAGTTGGAGCTGGGATGCAAACACCGGTAAACTGCACTGGTCCGATGAGCATTATCGGATTTTTGGGCTGGATCCCAACAGCGAAAACGCGCCGACCGTCGCGCGCGCTTTTCGCATGGTCCATCCCGAGGACCGCACTGTCCTTCGCCGTGCAGTGCAATCCTCGATCCGCGATCGTGCGGCGTTCACTTGCGAATATCGACTGATCCGTCCGGATGGAGTCCGGCATTTGCAGGTTGTCGGCCGACCCTCCATGGAGGGCTCCAGAGCGCTCAAGAGCTATGTCGGCACGACAATCGACTTGAGCGACTCCAGACGAGCGCAAGAGGCGCTGCAAGCGGCGCAATCTGATCTTTCACGCGCTTCGCGGCTCGCCGCGGTCGGCGAACTGACCAGCCTGATTGCACATGAAGTACGCCAGCCGCTGACGGCCATCGCCGCGAGAGCCGGCGCCTGCCGATCGTGGCTCACGCGCGAGCCTGCCAATATCGGCAAGGCCGCCGCTTCCGTGGCGCAAATCGAGGGATATGCGCTTCACGCCAGCGGCGTGATGGAAAGTATCCGCCAGATGACAAGGAAATCAGCTCCGACCCGCGCACCGCTCGATCTCAACGACGCGATCAGGGAGACCGCAACGCTGTTGGGCAGCGAGATTAGCCGACAGCGCGTGGTGCTCAGGGTCGACCTGGCCGCCGGCCTGTGCCCGGTTCTCGGAGATCGAGTACAGCTGCAGCAGGTCATCATGAACCTGATAATGAACGGGATAGAGGCCATGGCAACGGTGGATGACCGGCCGCGGCTTCTCAGGCTGAGCACGCACACAGAACCGTCGGGGACCGTGGCGGTCGCTGTGGCGGATGTCGGCGTTGGCCTGGCGGTCGACAAGATGGAACGTCTGTTCGAAGCTTTCTTCACCACCAAGCCCAATGGCCTGGGCGTCGGCTTGGCAATCTGCCGTTCGATCATTGAGGCTCATGGCGGCCGATTGTCGGTCAGCGCAAACGTACCCCATGGGGCCGTTTTCCAGTTTACTGTGCCTGCAAAACGAGAAGATGATTCGAGCCGTTAAAGTCTGGTCCGGCCTTTCGGGATCGTCAGGCGCGGGCTTGGTTCGGCGGCAGCATCTCATGCTGCGTTTGCAGATTTTTCGAGATGCGCCAGCACCATTTGCATAACTTCGGAGGAAGTCTTCGGCCCGCAAAAATAATAGCCCTGCATTTCCGTACAAGATTCCGCGCGAAGAAGATCGAGCTGCTCTTTGGTTTCAACTCCTTCGGCTGTTGTTGTCTTATTGAGGCTGACCGCAAACCGAACCACAGCGCGAGCGATCAATCGCGATTCTTCGTTTTTACCTGATAGCTCGTTGACGAAGCTACGATCGATTTTTATTTTATCGAACGGGAACTTTTGAAGGAAGCTTAGCGACGAATAACCGGTCCCGAAATCGTCTAGGGCAATTCGCACGCCCAATCTATGCAGTTGATCGAGTGCAGCAAATACTGCTTCGCTGTCATGCATAATGACGGTCTCAGTAATTTCGAGTTCGAGTCGTTCTGGCGCGATCCCGTAGGTCGCAAGCGCAACGACAACGGACCGCACCAACTCCCTGCTCCTGAATTGAGCGGGAGAGAGGTTTATCGCTATCTTGACGTTCGGAGGCCATGCCGCCGCCTCAGCGCACGCGGTCCTGAGCACCCATTCTCCGAGAGGAACAATCAAACCGGTTTCCTCCGCAAGTGGGATGAATTCCGCAGGCAAGACTAACCCGCGCTCGGGGTGACGCCAACGCAACAGCGCTTCGCATCCGCTTATCTTGCCGCTTACAAGGTCGACGAACGGTTGGTAGCGGAGTTCGAACTCACCGTTGGTGAGTGCGCTACGCATTTCCCGTTCAAGGTTCCTCCGGGCAAGCATCAGTTGATTCAGTTCAACCTCAAAGAAACGGAATGTGCCCCGTCCACTATTTTTGGCACAATAAAGAGCAAGGTCCGCCGATTTCAGAAGTTCATCGGAATTTGTGCCATCGCGTGGAGCGACGGCGATGCCGATGCTTGTTCCGGTAACCACCTGGTGGTCGCCAAGGTCGAAGGGGGCGCAAAATGCTCGCATGATCCTCTCGGCGAGAGCGGTGGCTTCAACAAGCGGATTTGCCATATGCTCGATCACAGCGAACTCATCGCCGCCCAACCGAGCGATGAGAGCCGTATCTCGGACGCATGTACGCAAGCGCGCCGCTACCGCTTGCAGAAGGACGTCGCCTGCCGGATGTCCGAGAGTGTCATTCACTTCCTTGAAGCGATCGAGATCCAGTATGAGCACCACCAGGCTGGGTCCTCCCCTGCGGGTGATCGCAATCGCCTGCTCCAGCCGCTCTCGAAGTAGCGCGCGATTTGGCAGATCGGTCAGCGCATCATGCTGGGCCATATAGGTGATCTTGGCTTCTGACCGCCGTTGCTCTGTGACGTCCGAGTGAGTTGCGACCCAGCCACCGCCAGTCATTGGTTGGCGTGTGACGCGGATCAAGCGACCGTCCGCAAGTTCATCGATCCGGGTCGAACTCGTGTCTCTTGGCAAGAGAGCCAAAGTTGAGATCAGCTGTCCCGCCGCAGCACCATTAGCGCCGCCTTTCAGGACACCGCTCGCAACCCGATGCCCGATAATATCTTCATGGGCAGTACCTGCCTTCAACAGTTCCGGCGACAGCTGGTACATTTTGGCATAGCGATCATTACAAAGAACAAGTCGCTTCTGCGCATCGAACATGCACAAGCCTTCGCCCATGTTATTGATTGCTGTATCCAGCCGAAGTTTTTGCTCTTGTAGGTCGCGCTGCGAACCTTCCACCTGTTGCCGAGCGTGTGAGAGCTGGGTAATTATTTCCTCGAATCGACGCGTTCGATTGGCGAGACGACGATCCGCCAGTACACCGATAAAGCTCATCCCGAGCACCGATAAAGCCACGCCGGCAATCGCTAACGCGAGCACAGCGGGCGAAAGCGACAACGCATGTGTGACCCGCGTCGGATCGGGGACGATGTCCACACCGCCCATTGCTGTAAAATGATGTGAGATGATTGCGGTCGTCAGCAACAGCGCCGCCGCGAGCGTTCCCGCTTCGTCAGTGTAACGTATCGCGATTTGGATCGCGGCATAGCCGAAGATCATCCCGAGAGCGATGGATACGAATACGAGATCCAGGGACCACGTCATGCGACCCGGCACCTCCAGGGCCCACATGCCGATATAGTGCATGCTCGCGATGCCGGCCCCAATAATCGCACCTCCAAAGGGAGCGTGCCACCGACCGGCGCCATTCGTAGCGACGCCAAACCCAATAGAAGTTAAGGCCACCGCAGCTAAGAGCGACATCGTCGTCAAAACTACGTCGTATCCAGCCGGCATACCGGGGTCATACGCGAGCATTGCTATGAAGTGGGTTGCCCAGATGCCATACCCGATCGCTGCGCCGGCAATTGCGATCCAGATCAGGCGCGTTCTTGTTCGTGACGCGATTGCACGATGAAAGATGTTGATGGCAACAATGCTACCGACGAAACAAACCAGCCCGGCAAGAATGACGAGCCGCCAGTCGTGCTCAACCCTGAGGCAAGTAAGAACGCGGAACATATGTCTCACTCACAGTTGCAGCCTTCCGACGAGTAACCCAGTAAGGTATTTTCCCTCCTAAGCTTCTGGATCTTCCGAATGTATGGTTATCGTCGGGTAAAACAAAATGGTACGAACGTTTAAGCTTAGTATTGCTCAGGATCGTCACCGATTTAGGACGTGATCCCATCTGGGCCGCCCCGCCCAATGCAAGCGGTATTTGAATATGATTAGTGCGTAATGCGATGCGGCCATCTGTCTGGCCTCGGATGCAACGATGGAGCTACGGACCAGTCCGGGAGTTCGCGGACCCGATTCAAATCATAAATGCGTGCTCCGGGCACGATGTGTTCATTTAGTTCTTCCGGCCCCGCTTTGCCGACTGTTGCACCACACCTTCCTTCGACCGACTGACACTTCAGGTCTGCCGAGCCCACGCCTTTGGCTGCGACCGGAGCTCTATAGTTTTTCCTGCGTTATAAGTAGCGCCCAGATGATCCGGATCGTAAAGCGGACATTGGTCCCTGGGCTGCCTCTAATACGCATGGGCTTAACTAGCGGCTTTCGCGGTTACGGTTGAACAATCAAGTCACAAAGGTTGACCGGCATCCGACCAAAGGCCAGACCATTTGTGTCACGTCAGATTGAATCACGCGAATTGGCCGGTGATTTCATGAAGCAGACATTCTGACGCAGCGGGATGGCCGAATTGCCTATTCGGCTCCACTTTTTGGCTCCCGCGCGGGAGAGGTCCGTCAATTGCTGCGGATTTTATAGTAGTCCGCCTCGGGCGCGGTGAAATCAGTCCCGGATGTTGCTATGCTGGTCGCGGCAGCGTTGAGTGGAGCCGTTTGATGCCGTCGCATCCAACGCTCCTGAGGAGCCCCAACGTCAGGACGACGTTCCAAGCCCAGACAGCGAGACAGGCCATGGTGAAACCATTTCCGTCGAGAACCCACATCGGCAACCACATGCTGCATCCCGAAACGTTGATGCTGAACTATGGCTACGATCCGCAACTGTCGGAGGGAGCCGTCAAGCCACCGGTCTTCTTGACATCGACCTTCGTCTTCAGGACCGCGGAAGACGGGCAGGACTTCTTCGATTTTGTCTCGGGTCGGCGCGAGCCTCCCGAAGGGATGGGTGCGGGCCTAGTTTATTCGAGATTCAATCATCCCAACAGCGAGATCGTCGAGGACAGGCTCTCGGTCTATGAGCGCACGGAGAAATGCGCGCTGTTCTCGTCCGGCATGGCGGCGATTGCGACCACGATCCTCGCGTTCGTCCGCCCTGGCGACGTCATTCTGCACTCTCAACCGCTCTATGGCGGGACAGAAACCCTGTTTGCGAAGACGCTTGCGGGCCTCTCCATCGCCGCGGTGGGCTTTGCCGACGGCATCGACGAAACCGCGGTCAGGCTGGCGGCGGAGGACGCCATGGGCAAAGGTCGGGTTGCGATGATTTTCATCGAAACCCCGGCAAATCCCACTAACGGCCTGGTCGACATCGCAATGGTTCGCCGCGTCGCCGAGATGGTTGGCCAGGCTCAGGGGCATACGCCGATCGTCGCGTGCGACAACACGCTGCTCGGGCCGGTGTTTCAGCGACCGATCGAGCACGGCGCGGACCTTTCTTTGTACTCGCTGACCAAATATATCGGCGGTCATTCCGACCTTATCGCGGGCGCTACGCTGGGCTCAAAAGCCCTCGTGAAAGACGTCAAAGCGTTGCGAGGCGCCATCGGCACCCAATTGGACGCCCATTCCTGTTGGATGATCAGCCGGTCACTCGAAACCCTGAGCCTTCGCATGGAAAAGGCTGACAGAAACGCACGAACTCGTAGCGGATTACCTGCGCGACCACGCCAAGGTGGCGAAGGTCCATTACCTTGGTCACCACGAAGAGACCTCGCTCGCGGGCCGCCTGTTCGCGAGGCAATGCACCGGCGCGGGCTCCACATTCTCTTTTGACATTGTCGGCGGCCAAGCCGCCGCCTTCAAATTCTTGAACGCGCTGCAAATCTTCAAGCTCGCGGTGAGCCTCGGCGGCACCGAGTCGCTTGCCAGCCTGCCGGCAAGCATGACCCACTCCGGCGTTCCGGCTGACATTCGCCAGAAAATCGGCGTTCTTAACTCCACGATCCGGTTGTCGATCGGCATCGAACACCCGTCCGATCTGATCGCGGATATCACGCAGGCTTTGAACGGGGTATAGCGCTAGCCACGGTCCGCCAAGGTGCCGCCGGGAGCGGGCGCTTACTTTTTCTCGCCCATGGTGACATAGGCCCACACCGCTTCGATGTCGTCGCCCTTGAGCAGGTCGCCCCACGGCGGCATCTGGTTCTTACCGTTGGTCACCGAACGCACGAAGCGGTCGTGCTCGCCGGGCGGAAACTTGCGCAGGTCGAACGCGCTTTCCGGGTCCTGCATCCGCGGCCCATGACACGGCGAACAGTTGCGGGCGAAGATTTCGGCGCCGGTTGCGATCTGCTGCGGCGGAAAGCTCTGATCTTGGGCAGCGGCCGTAGCGCCCCATAGCGCAACGGCCGCCGCGAAACTTATGCCTTTCGTCAGTCGTGTCATGTCTGAAACCTTACTCAATCTCATCCCGAGGCGGGCGCGCCCGCACCCCTCTCGAAAAATGGGCCGCACGTGGTGTTGTCCATGGTTCGTGACGGCGCTGAGCCTGTTATCGGGCCGCGCTGCGCGCGGACCCGGTGGCGCCTCCTCACCACGAGGTGGGAGGAGGCGGCAGCCCGCGTCTTCAATCCGGCATCAGGGCGAAGGTCCACACCGAGCCCCCGGGCGGCACGCTCTTGAGCGCCTCGCGCGCCTGGCTCCAGTACACGCCGCCGATGCCCGACAGCACGGTGACGTATTGCCGGCCCTTGTAGGTGTAGGTGATCGGCTGCGCGTTGATGCCGGAGCCGGTCTGGAACTGCCAGAGCGTCTTGCCGTCCGCCGCGTCGATGGCGATGAATTCGCCGGTTTCCTTGCCGGTGAACAGCAATCCGCCACCGGTCGCCACGATCGCCGACCATTGCGGATGGTCCCACAGCGGCGCGCGCCACACTTGTTTGGCGGTCAGCGGCTCGATCGCGTCGACATGGCCCACCGGCTCGCCGTCGGGCTGCTTGGCCGACAGATTTTCCACGAACTGGAAACGCTGTCCCTGCACGTATGGTCCGGTCGGCAGATGCTTGAACAACCGCGCCGAATGCATGGTGTTGGCATAGAGCAGGCCGGTCTCGGGGTTGAACGCGGCATGCGGCCAGTTCTTGGCGCCGCGCTGCGTCGGCCACAGCTCGATCTGCTCTCCGGCGCGCAGTTTCTTGGCGATGTCGGTCTCGATCGGGCGTCCGCTTTCCATGTCGACGCCGCTCGCCCAGTTCACCCGCTCGAACGGCTTCGCGGAAATCAATTGGCCGCTGGCTCGGTCGATCACATAAAGGAAGCCGTTGCGGTTGAGCTGCATCAGCACCTTGCGCTTGGCGCCGTCGACGTTGAGCTCGCCGAGGATCATTTCCCAGTTGCCGTCGTAGTCGTATTGGTCGTTGGGCGTGAACTGGTAGTGCCAGACGATCTCGCCGGTCTTCGGCCGCATCGCCAGCACCGAGGCGGTGAAAAGGTTGTCGCCCGGCCGCGTTTGCGACGCCCACGGTGCCGGATTGCCGGTGCCCCAATAGGTCAGGTCAAGTTCGGGATCGTAGGAGCCGGTGATCCAGCTCGAACCGCCGCCGGTCTTCCAGGCATCGTTATCCTGCGGCCAGGTCTCGTTGCCGGGTTCGCCGCGCGCTGGAATCGTGTAGCGGCGCCACAAGTGTTTGCCCGTCTCGGGGTCCCAGCCGTCGATGAAACCGCGAATGCCGAACTCCGCGCCGGAGATGCCGGTGATCAGCACATTGTTGGCGATCAGCGGCGCGACCGTCATGGAATAGCCTTCCTTCCACTCGGCCGCCTTCTGATTCCATATCTCCTTGCCGGTCTTCATATCGAGCGCGATGACATGGGCATCGAGCGTGGTGCGGTAGAGCTTGCCGTTGAGGATCGCGGCGCCCTTGTTAGAGACGCCGCAGCATACGACGCGCGGCGTCTCCGGCAGCCAGTCGACCGGCGTTTTCCAGATCTGCTTGCCGGTGCCGACGTCGATCGCCACCGTCGCCTTGGCGTTGGTGACATACATCACCCCGTCGAGCACCAGCGGTTGCGCTTGCTCGCCCCACGGATTGTCGAGACTGAGGCTCCAGATCGGCACCAGGCGTTTGACCGTCGCCTTGTCGATCTGCTTGAGCGGGCTATAGCGGTTGAGGCTATAGCCCATGCCATAGGTCAGCACGTTGTCGGGGTTCTTGCCATCGTTCTTGAGATCGTCGAGCGTCTGCGCCGATGCCGCGCCCGCAAGCATAACCATCACGGCCGCAGCCGCTACCGCTTTCATGAACGTCCCTCCCGTGACGACGGGTCCGCGCGGCCTTTGGCCGCCGCCACGTCTTTTGCTGGAGGTTAGCGCAACGCCAACGCCTGTCGAGCCCGATGTCGACTTGCCTTTTTCGTGCAGCCATGCGCCAGACACAGAGCACAGCGAGTCATCCTTGATGGGCTCTTGATGCCGGGGATGTCGATTGCTTGTTCTTTTCGCTGCACATGATCGTTCCCATTGGTGGGCTCGGCCAGACTCAACTCGGCAAGTTTCCAAGCGTCGCGTAGGTCGGTGTCGCGGCCGCCGGGCGAACCGGGACGATAACCGCCGCGACCGACCCCGGGATTAGCCGGCTGACGGCCAGCGGCGCTCGAATGCGGTCATCGCGTCTTCCAGGTCCTCGAAGATCATGTCTTTTCCGATCTTTGCCAACAGGCCGGCGCGTTCGAGGATTTCCATTGGCTCCTTGTGCAGCTCGGCGATGCCGAGCGTCACGCCGCGCTCGCTTAGCTTACTTCGTAACTGTTCCAGCATCGCCGTCGCCGTCGAATCCATTTGAACGATCGCGCTGGCGTCGAGCACAAACCAGCGCGTGTCTGAGGGAAGCTCTTCCACAATCGTCGCGAGACGTGACCTGATATGGTCGACGCTGAAGAAAATCAGGCTGCCCTGGATAAGGTAGAGCGCAAGGCCCGGAACCGGACGCGCGGCCTTCGATCTGTGCATCTTGTAGAAACCGTGGCGGCCCTCGATTCGCCCGAGCATGGCATCGCGCGGCTGCATGCCCTTCAGCAGCAGGTATAACAAGGTCGCTGCAACGGCGATCACGACGCCGCTCAACACGCCGAGACTGACGGCGCCCCACAGCCCGATCAGCGCAAAGGCGAACTCCATGCGGCTGATGCGCCAGATTTCGCGCAGGCCCGCGAGATCGATGAGGTTGATGGCAGCTGCGGCCAGGATGGCGCCGAGTGCGGGGAGAGGCAGGAGCCTGAGGCCATCGTTGAGGAACAGCAGCGCGACTGTCAGCACGGCCGCCGCAACGAGGCCTGAGGCTTGCGAACGTGCGCCGACCGACATGTTGATGGCGGTTCGCGAGTCCGACACGGTTACCGGAAAGCCGCTAAATAATCCGGACGCGAGATTTGCCGCGCCGAAACCGTCGAGCTCGGCGTCGGCATCGATCTCGAATTTACCGCGCGCGCCGAAGCTGCGCGCCGCGACCACACCCGACCCGAAACTCACCAGCCACACGGCAGCCGCGCCAAGCAGCAACTCCCTGATCGGCAGGCTCAAGATGTTTGGAAAAGACGGACTGGGCAAGGACTGCGGCAGATCGCCGACAACCTTGATCCCCATCTTCTCGAAATCGAAAAGCGCCGAGGCCGCGACCGCGACGACGACCACCACGACCGGCCCCGGAATCGGGGAGCGCTTGTTCGACAAAATCAGCAAGGTTACGAACATCGCAGTTCCCAGCGCAACGGACGGCCAGTGGATTGATCCCGCTTTGCGGAAGAGCTCCAGGAGCGGCGGGATCAATCCATCGGATTCGATCTTCAGACCCGTGAACCGTCCGATCTGGCCGACCAGGATCGAGATCGAGACGCCGCTGATGAAGCCGACCAGGATCGGCCTCGACAGGAAAGCGGCGATCACCCCGAGATGAAGCCTGCTGCCGATGATACAAAACGCTCCCACAACCAGCGCCAGAGCCGCGGCCGCGCTGACACGGTCGGCGGGCGAATCCAGCGTCATGGTCGCGAGCACGGCAGCGAGCACGGTCATGGTTGCAGCATCCGGCCCGACCACGAGTTGGCGCGAAGGACCGAAAAGCGCATATCCGACCAGCGGAAGGATGCTGGCGTAAATTCCAGTTTCGGGCGGCAAGCCGGCGATCGCGGGATAAGCGATCGCGCTTGGGATGGCGACCGCTGCAACCGCGAGCCCCGCCATGGCGTCATGGCGAAGCCACTCTTTCTTGTAGCCGCGAAGGCTGGACAGGACAGGAAGCTGGGCGAGCATCGGTCGAGCCCTCACAGTAGACGGCACGCGTCGTCAGGAGCTCCGAAAATGCCAAGTTACACGATCGGAAGAGAGGAACGGCCAACTGCGCGAGTTTGTCGCAGGTTGCCGCCACCCTTAGAAAGGCTCTACCGGGTTGTGGCCACCTCTATCACGCGGAGGCCTCGTTCGCACGCCGGACGGCCACATATATAGAGCACGGTGTTCCCTGGTTCGCCGCGGGTTTCGTGGTGTCTGAGGCGCCTATGTGACCTTACGTGTATTGCACGCTCCGTTCTCTATTAGGTTGAAGAAAGATGTCGACCCGCGCTCCAAAGTTTTGGCGTGAGCGACTAAGTTAAGCTGTAGAGTTGGAGGCGGGATGCATCGGCTCAATTTCGCGAGGGTTGATGATGCAGCGGTAAGGTGGCCGCTGACGCCGCGTTCTCGATTTGCGGTGACGCTCTCGGCTATACTTGCTTTTGCGGTCGCACTGAGTAGCTGCGGAGAGGCGGAATCGGATTGCGATTCGTTCGAGACGCGTAACTCAGTTATTAGAATTGCTGCAGATGACGATCACGCTGCGCTTGTAAATTACGCAATCAAGAACTCGAGTTCAGTCGCCGAAACGGTGAACAATTCGGCGAGCGCAAAAGCGCGGAGCGCGAACCTTGCACGAGTGGAAGCGGTCAATGATGAGTTGGCCAAGATAAATGATCGAATAGCAGAAATTAAAAAGGAATATCAGGCGAAGTTCAGATCTTGGGAAGAAGATAATGAGAAGCGCGGAAAGAGGCCAACCACGGATGAGCGCAATTCAGTGTTAGGTCGCATGGAACAGCAAAATAATGATGCTGTCTCGCAATATATGGAGAGGCTTAAGGCGTTGCAGGAGGAACGAGCCCGACTGCATAACGAATATCCCAAGCTCGATGCGACTGCGGAGGCTGAAAAGTCAATGATATGGGGAACGGCGAGGCAGGGCGCGGTATTTACCTTGGATGATACAATACTTACAAATTCAAGAAACAGCGCAACGCGAGAGTTCACCTGCAGCGGGCTATTGTATGTGAAGGTCGGCAATACGACTGCACAAAAGGAAGTGGATTTCAAGGTGCAGCCCGGTCTGGATGGGAAGACTTCGGTTTCGGTCAACCGGTTTATGTTTTAGAGGCGGCTTTCTTCTGACGATCGGTGCGGCAAAGGGAACTTGCGGGGATCCACTAAATAGGTTTTGCGACTTTGTGTTCGTTGCAGGGTCATCGAGATGATCGAGCAAACGCGACTGGAAGAGGGACCAGAACCCAGGCGGACCCCTGACGGAGGCGCCGGCAAGACCCGTACGGACATCGCATCGTCGCCCAACATGCATTCCGGGCGCGCGCGAGGCATGTCTCCACCGAGCAATATCGCGTTCGATAGCCAAATCCGCGCGCTGGTGGACACGATCCCTGTATTGGTCTGGCAGGCGTCGACCGACGGATCTGCCGAATTCTTTAATCGACGCTGGATCGAGTATACCGGCCTATCCTTCGAAGAAGCGCGAGGGTGGAAATGGGACGCCGCCATTCATCCGGACGACCGGAAGCAGTTGATCGAGACGTGGCAGGTAATCCGCCGGGCCGGGCAGCCAAGCGAGGCAGAAGCCCGAATGAAAGCGGCGGACGGACGGTATCGCTGGTTCCTGTTCCGCTGTGAGCCCTTGCGGGACGAAAACGGTGAGATCACCGGCTGGTGTGGGACCAATACGGATATCGAGGACCGCAAGCGCATCGAAGACGAGCTTTGCCGTAGTAAGGAAATTCTTGATGATACCCAGCGCTTGACCCGTTGCGGGAGCATGGGGCTGAACCTCTCAACAGGCGAGGTCTTCTGGTCGGATGAAGGCGCTCGAATTTTCGGGTTTGATCCTGAAGACCGGCCGACGGTTGAACGATTGTGGCAGCGAATACACCCGGACGACCGATGGCTCTCCGAGCGGTCGGTCGAACGCCTTCGCCGAGGAGAGCCAGACACCGATTACGACGTTCGGCTTGTCATGGACGATGGCTCGATCAGACACGTCCGCAGAAAGAGTCATCCACCGGTCGGATCAGAATCATCTGTGGTCAGCATATGCGCGGTGATCGACGTTACCCAGGCGAGTGAGGCCGAGGCAGCCTTGCAAGACGCGCAGACCGAGCTTGCCCGCGTCACACGGGTGACGTCCCTTGGAGAACTGGCGACCTCGATCGCGCACGAAGTGCTTCAGCCGCTTTCTGCCATCGCGACCACGGGGGAAGCGTCTCTGCGCTGGCTCTTGCGGCCGAAAGCCGACATCAAGGAAGTGCGCCAAGGGTTGGAGAACATCATCGGCTGTGCGCGACGCGCCGCCGAGATTGTGAATCGTATCCGGTCGCTATCGAAGAAGACCAAGCCGGAACGTCTCGTGTTTGATCTCAACCAGATGCTCGAGGAGGTTCTTCCTCTGATTCGAGGCGAATTCGTGCGTCAGGGGGTGTCGCTACGCCTTGAACTGGAGAATGAGCTGCCAGTCCTTCGCGGGGATCGCGTTCAGCTGCAGCAGGTCGTCATCAATCTGGCAATCAATGGCATTCAGGCCATGGCAGGTCTTGATACGGCGCGCGTTCTTTCGCTCCGGTCGAAGCGGTTCGGGGATCGACAGGTCCTTGTCGAAGTCGAAGACCGGGGCCGCGGCATCGATGCTGCGATCGGCGATCGCCTGTTCGAACCGTTCTTCACCACCAAGCCTGAAGGCGTGGGCATGGGACTGGCAATTTGCCGCTCGATCATTGCTGCTCACGGCGGTCGGCTGTGGTTTACGCGGGGCGAGGTCGGCACCACCTTTCATGTTGCGCTGCCGCTGGAGTGACCGGCCGCATCCAACCTAGCGGGGGCGGTTGGTACAATTCAGCGATTACTTGAAGGCGATCGGCATCCTTGCTCGGGTTGCGGTCGCGAGGAAAGCGTTTGCTTCGTTCTGTCGATCGGTGGGTGCTTTGTTGCTGCAGCCACAAATCGTTATGACGACTGGCGCCACAAGAATATCCAATTTTCCCTGAATTGTGCGTGTTGCACTCTCGAACAGTTGCGTTACCCTTTCCGCATATTGCCGTAGTGGTTCAAGTCGCCGGTTGTCGACGCAATTACCTTTGAGGTCGTCATGTGCCGAAAAGTCGCATTCTTTGCTGTAATGTTAGTTGTGCTCATCGAGCAGTCACCTTTGTCAGCCGCGCCGTTTGTTTGCCCTGCAAAGGTTGTCGGCGCCGACGCGTCTCAGGTGCCGCAGATTACGTCTGTCATGCCGGCTGGCGATGCACTTGATGATGTTGCGAAACTGAACGCTGCCGTTGCCACGCTGCGGGAGCGGGGCATAAGTTCTGGGATCATCATCGATAATCTGATTTCGGCATATTGCCCCGTGGTGGCAGCAAATGCGTCGATGAATGATCAGCAGAAGACCGCCCAAGTGCGACGTTTCGCTGCGAAAGTCGTTCGCATCGTGTACGCGCTCGATAGTGCAGAAGATATCATTCTCGACGTGCCGTTCCAGCCCGGCGTTATGAATGTCATAAATTCAAGGGCGAGTGCCGAGCGGCTCGCCCCGGAGCAGTGGGTAGCCAATGCAGTGGGGAGCTATTTGAAAGCCGGCCGATAGACGCATTCGGCCAATCGTTGCGTAGTCGGCTTCAGTATCAAAAAGCTTCTCGATCGCGCGCCTCCGAGAGGCCCGGTTGCCCGGCGTACCTCGTATCGGTCGGTCTCATTTGATCAGCCCGATCGCTTCGCGAAAGCGAGGATGTTCGGCGGTCGCCAGCCACTCAAAGACGACCATCTCCGTGGTGACGATTTCCGCGCCGTGCCGCTCCATACGGTGTATGGCAGCCTCCTTGTCTTCAGAGCGACGTGAGCCGAGGGCATCCCGCACCACGTAGACTTTTCTCCCGGCGTGGAGCAGTCCGAGTACCGTTTGCTGGACGCAAACATGAGCTTCGCAGCCGGCGACGACAATCTGCTTTTCGATGGGCATAGCATCGAAAAAGCCTCTCTCCCTGCACGCGTCGAAGAATTGCTTATGTAGGAGGAGCCCTCTGTGGATCGCCAGGTCCTCTACCGTCGATCCCAATCCCCTTGCGTTCTGTTCGGTGAAGACGATTGGCACGTTAATGAGCGAGGCCATATCGGTCAGGCGGCGGGCATTTCTGATGGCGATTGTGCCCTGATCAATTGCCGGCATCAGGCGAGTTTGGAAATCGATCACAAGGAGAATGGATCGTTCGGGATCGATCGTGAGCATGGGTCACTCCTCGGCAAGGCCGCAAATCCTGTCTCTGACATAGGCGTCCATCAGATCGACAGCCGAGGCGCCGAACATCCGGATACGGCCGGTATGGAGCAGCAAAAGCAGACCGGCGGCGTGAGCGAAGCAGTCGACCATTAGGAGGTTCGCCTTCTGCGGCGGTGCGCCGAGCTCCTGGGCTGCGTCGGCGATCGGCCGCAATGCGCTCTCCAGCGCTGCATTCAGTTCGAGATCGTGATCACGACCGAGGCCGGCCGGCTTCATGCCGCCCCGAAACAGGTAAAAGCCAAGATCGAGGTCGCGCGGGTTCTCCGCATAGAAGCGGAAGAACGACATCGCTGCAGCTTTCAGTTTCTGCCGCGGGCCCCTGGTGTTGGTGACGGCCCGATCGACGGCGGCGCCGAGGGACGCGAGAGATGCTCGCAGCACGTCGGCGTAGATTGCCTCCTTGCTGTCGAAGTGAAAGTACAGCGCCGCAGGGGTATAGCCCGCCCGGGTCGCGATCGCCCGCAGGCTCGTCCCTTCGAGGCCTTCGTCAGCGAAAACCTGTTTTGCGGCCTCCAGGATCAGTTCGCGCTTATGGTCGTTAATCGACCGCCGCCGGCTTTCTCGCTTTTCGACCATGCCTTCCGAATCCGTTCTTGACTCGAATTCCAAGAGCGCAGAAAATTCTAACACTGTTCAATAATTTGAACAAGTAGATCGGAGGATGCCATGTTGATGACCGCTGCCGGGTATCGGGAATCGCTTCGCGCCTATCAGCCGCGGATCTTCGTCAACGGGAGTGCCGTCGAAAGCGTTGCCGACGAGCCGCTCTTGGCTCCGGGCATTGCCGGCGTGGGCATCACCTACGACTTCGCGCATCGCAAGGAACACGTGCCTATCATGACGGCCCGGCAGGGCTCGTCCGGAAAGACCGTCAACCGCATGCTGCACATCGACGAGAATTCGACCGATCTGCTTTACAAGCTCGAGGCCGTGCGTCTGGTCTGCAAGACCTCAGGATGCGCACAGCGCTACCTGGCCCACGACGCCCTCAACGGAATATTTCAGGCGACAAAGCGAACGGACGATCGCCACGGCACCGACTACAGCCAGCGTTTCCTGAACTATCTACATGAAGTTCAGGACAAGGACTTGGCGCTCGGCATCGCCATGACCGATGCGAAGGGCGACCGCTCCAAGCGTCCGAGCCAACAGGTCAATCAGGATGTCTACGTCCACATCAAGGAACGTCGCACGGACGGTATCGTCATTCGTGGCACCAAGGCCATCGTCACCGGTGCGCCCTATATGCACGAGTTTCTGGTCATGCCTTGCCGGACGCACGCTCCGGAGGACAAGGACTTCGCAGTCTGCTGCGCCGTCCCCTGCGATGCGCCAGGCGTCACGATCGTTGCGCGTCCCGCAGGACGACCCGGCGAGGCCTCCGCCAAGTTCTCGGCGAAATACGGTCAGTCCGTCGGCGTTGTGATCTTCGACGACGTCTTCGTCCCTCACGATCGCGTGTTCCTGGCCGGCGAAACCGAGGAGGGTGGCTTCCTCACCACGTCTTACGCCACGCATCACCGGCACTCCTGCATCGGCGCTCGCGCTGGCTTCGGCGATCTCCTGATCGGTGCCGGGGCGCTGATGGTGGAGGCGAATGGTCTCGACGTCGAGCGTCACGCGCATATCCGCGAGGCGATGGTTGAACTTATCACCATCACCGAGAGCTTCTATGCCTGCGGTGTAGCGTCGTCGGTCTACTGCACGAAGGATCCCGCCGGCTCGGTGATGCCGGATGCGGTATTCTCAAATATCGGCAAACTGCTGCTTGCTACCAAGATTTACGACATGCACCGGGTAGCGCACTATGTCTCGGGTGGTCTCATCGTCGCCTTGCCGGGCCCGGAGGAAGACCACAATCCCGAGACCAGGGCCTCGATCGCCGCGGTGATGGGCGGGCGTGCGGACATTCCGGCCGAACAGCGCGCAGAAGTCGCACGCTTCATCGAGGATTTGACGGTGTCTCGTGAAGCCGGTTGGTACTCGGTCATCTCGCTGCACGGCGGCGGCTCGCCGGAGGCGATGAAGCGCGAGATCTGGCGCAACTACCCGGTCATGGAGAAGATGGAGCTGGTGGAAAGCCTGCTCGATCGCGGCATTCTCGAAGAGGGACGCCGCGTCTCGAAGCAACCGGGACGTTGCTGCGCCACCGGATGCGAGGTGCCCGAGCCCCGCCAGCCTGACGAGGTGGCATCGCTCGAAGGCGCGGCAGAGTAAGTCCTGGACCTCTAAATTCCGGTGCCTCTACACGGCCCGTGGGCCGGCTTTCGGACGAAGCTAGGCGCGGGGGCTGGGTGCTGACAGGCCTGGTGTCGCTTCGTCTTGCCGCGAACGGGATGCAAACGAGGCGACGAACGCCTATATTTTCGGGATGAGCAGAGCATTCGTAAATGAGGACGTTTTCGTTGGCGATTTGCCGGACCGGCCCGTCTCCGAACATCCCAACCATGTGACCGAGCGGGGATTGGCGCTGATTGAGTTGGCGCTCAAGGCCGCTCGCCGTGAGTATGGCGAAGCGCAAGCCGCAGGCGACCGCGAGGCACTGGCGACCGCCGGACGGGACCTGCGCTATTGGAGCGCGCGGCGCGCCAGCGCACAGGTCGTTCCGGCCGCGCCGAGCGCCGCTGCCGTTCAATTCGGGAATGCGGTCACCATTGTCAGGGATGACGGGCGCGAGCAGACCTTCCGGATTGTCGGCGAGGACGAGGCCGATCCCGCAGAGGGGACCATCTCGCATGTCTCGCCGTTAGCGAGAGCGCTGATCGGAAAATCCGTCGGCGATGTCATCCGGGCCGGCAGAGACGACGCCGAAATCGTCGCCATCGAATAGGGCGAACGCGCCACGTGTCCATTCTCATCTGAAGAGGCTTCAACAAACCGCACGTCGTCTGTCACTTAACCTCCAGCCTGGATCTCAGCAGTCGCAGTCCTCCCGACGGCAAACTGTCGGGCGGGGCCGACGGCTCCCGTCGAACCGATCACTCTGGAAAGCAGCGAAGTTCTTGATGGCGGCGCTGTTTGGCTTAGATACCGAATCCGTAACCGCTGATTGCACGTCGTTCCGCGAACGGCCTTGCCGATCGCATGCTTTGAGGCAATAACGTAGTCGATGACTAAATTCAGTTCGCTTCAGGACTTCGTCGACCGGCATCAGCGTCTTTTCGTCCTGACCGGCGCCGGCTGCAGCACGAACTCCGGCATTCCCGATTATCGGGATGCTGCCGGGAACTGGAAGCGGCCGCAACCGGTCACCTATCAAGCCTTTATGGGCGAGGAGGCGACGCGCCGTCGTTACTGGGCGAGAAGCCTGATCGGCTGGCGCAGGTTCGGTCAAGCGCGGCCCAATTCTGCGCATCTGGCCTTGGCCAGGCTGGAGGCAATGGGCAGATCCGAACTCGTTCTCACTCAAAACGTCGACCGGTTGCATCAAGCCGCTGGCAACGAGAGGGTGATCGACCTCCATGGCCGGCTCGATCTGGTTCGCTGCATGGGTTGCGGGCAGACGACTGGGCGGGATGAACTTCAGGACGAATTAACTCGATTGAATGCCGGTTGGCTCGATCTCGACGCTGCCACTGCGCCCGACGGCGACGCCGACCTTGAAGCTCACGACTTTTCCACCTTCGCTGTTCCGGCTTGTCGGGCTTGCGAGGGCGTCCTCAAGCCCGACGTCGTGTTCTTCGGGGAAAGCGTTCCACGCAACTTCGTTGACGTCGCAGCCGAACATCTGCAGCAATCCGACGGCATGCTGATCGTTGGATCTTCGCTTATGGTCTACTCGGGCTTTCGTTTCGTGAAGATGGCTGCCAGCGCCGGGATACCTATCGCAGCGGTGAACCTCGGTCGAACGCGCGCCGATGATCTATTGGCGCTGAAAGTAAAAGAGACCTGTGAGACCGCGCTGAGCTTTCTGCTTTAATCATCGCGAGCAATGGCAGCGTTGCCTATTGCCCGCATCATGTCAGACCAGCTGTTGGCGTGACGTGCGGTCGGTGAAAATCAGATCGTCCGCAATTGGCATCGTGAATTTCAACAATCATCCTGGACCTCTGCCGTTACGTGAATTGTGGGCCTTCGGCCTAATGGAGGTCGTGAACCGCGCTTTTAGATCGATCACTCACATTTGAGCGAGGTTGGGAGAATGTGCTCAATATGAACAAATCACCGCTGATAACTAGCGTTGCATCGCTGGCATATGGGGAAAGCGCTGCAGGACTAGGATCGTTAAGAAGTGAATCTGTTGTCACGCCTGTTTTTGCTGGTAGCCATCGCACTGCTTCCGGTGATCGCAATCCAAACATACAATGAGTTCGACCTGCGCCGCGCGCGACGGGACGAAGTACAGAGCCAGGCACTCAGCATGGCCAAGCTCGCAGCGGCTGAGCAGCAGCAGATCGTCCAGGGCATTCGTCAGATCCTGATAGCGCTGTCGGAACTCCCGGCGGTCAAGGCGAGAGACAGCGGGACATGCGACGCTTACCTGGCTGCCATACGGCATAGATTTCCAGCATTCATTACGTTTATCGTCACCGATCCGAATGGTCGATCCTTCTGTGACACGAATAATGACCATAAGCCGATCGATATTGCCGCACGCCCTTATTTTGCGAGCGCCCTGAAGACGGGTGCATTCACGGTTGGAGAGTTTTCGAAAGGTCATTCGACCGGCCGGAACGTCATCCAGTTTGCCTTGCCATTTCGTGGGGACGACGGCGGTTTGGACGGTCTGATCGTGGCGGCTCTGGGCCTGGATTGGCTTGCTGATTACATCGCCAAGGAGGAGGTCCCGGCGGGAGCCGCGCTCGCTGTCACGGATCGCAACGGTACCTACCTCGCCCGTTACCCGGATAATGGCCGCTTCGTCGGCACCAAGATGGCCGGCGATAAATTCCTGATAGAAGGCGGGCAGGCTGCGGTCGATATCGTCGATGTCGACGGTATTGAACGGATCGCCAGCCGCTCGGCGCTGGAGGGCGACTCCGGAGGGCTTGTCGTCAGCTTGGGCCTCGACAAGACGCGGGCCTTCACCGAAATGCATAGCCGTACGCAGTTCGGGATCTTCCTGATCGTCGTCAGCATCTCGTTGGTGTTGGTGCTCACATGGCTTGGCGCACAACGATTCATCCATCGCCCGCTGGGCCGATTGGTCGATGCCGCGAACCAGTGGCGGCTCGGCGATTATGCCCGGCGGGTGGGTATCCGGGAAAAGTCGGAAATCGGCCGGGTCGCCGACGCCTTCAATACCATGGCCGATGCGCTGGAGCGTCACGAGCACGAATTGCGCGAGGCAAAGGAGAAAGCCGAGCAAGCCGCGGCGCGGATTACCATGATCTTCGAGAGCACGGCCGACAGCGTGATCACTGTCGATCGGGATTTTCGCGTCGGCTTCTTTAACGAACGCGCCAGGGCGCAGGTCGCGCAAGGGCGCGAACTTATCGGCATGACGCTGCACGAGATTTTCCCGGACGTGACGGATGCGGACCTTTGCGGAACGCTTAAAGGGGCCATCGCGGAGCAGCGGCCGGTCTCGGCCGAATGGTACGATGCCTGTCACCGTGTCTGGTACGAGATCAATGCGTCGCCCGCGAGCGATGGCCTCGCCATCTTCTTCCGAGACGTCACCGAGCACAAACAGGCGCTGGAGGCGCGGCGTCAGACCGAGGAGAAGCTGCACCAGAGCCAGAAAATGGAGTCGGTCGGCCAGCTCACCGGTGGTGTCGCGCACGACTTCAACAACCTGCTCACCGTGGTCTCCGGTAATCTCGAGCTCATCGAGGACACAAAGGATATGGGCCGGGTCCGACAGTTCGCCGCCGCCGCACGGCGGGCGACCGATCACGGGACCAAGCTGACGGCGCAACTGCTGGCGTTCTCGCGGCGGCAGAAGCTGAGCCCAAAACTGGTCAACGCCAACCAGCTCGTTTTCGGATTCCAGGAGCTGATCCGACAGGCCGTTGGCGAGCGATGCGAGATCCGGTTGCGGACCGATGAGCGATTGTGGCTCTGCAATGTCGATCCGTCGCTGCTGGAGACCGCTCTGCTTAACCTGGCGCTGAATGGAGGTGATGCGATGCCGGACGGCGGCGTGCTCGAGATCGCGACGGAGAACTTCGTTCTCGACGAAGGTGCTGCCGGCTGCGGGCCCGGATCGTATGTCCGGCTGTCCGTCAGGGACACCGGCTTCGGGATGCCTCCCGAAGTGCGCGACAGGGCTTTTGAGCCGTTCTTCACGACCAAGGAAATCGGCAAGGGGACCGGGCTCGGCCTCAGCATGGTCTACGGCTTTGTCCGGCAATCCGGCGGATGCGCCACGATCGAGAGCGTGCCGGGCGCAGGAACCACGGTCGCGTTGTATCTGCCCCAAGCTGCGCAACGCGCCAATGCCGAGCTCGATCCTGTCCAGGCGCCAGCCGTGCTGGGAGGCTCGGAGCGAATCCTGGTGGTCGAGGACAATGAGGATTTGCTGGAAGTCACCTCGGCGATGCTGACCACGTTCGGCTATCAGGTGTTCTGCGCCCGCAACGGCGCGGAAGCGATCCGGATCATCGAAAGCGGCCAGCCGTTTGATCTCCTGTTCAGCGACATTGCGATGCCAAACGGCATGAGCGGCCTTGAACTTGCCCGCGAATTGAAGCGCCGGAATGCGGGCGTCAAAATCCTCCTCACCTCGGGGCACGCGGCGGATGTGCTGGAGCGCCATCAGGCGGCGGGGGAATTCCCGATCATCGACAAGCCGTTCCGCCTGTCAGATCTGGTGCGCCGCCTGCAGTCGACTTTGCGCGGACACTAGAGCCTTTTCCGTTCCGACGGAATCGGAACGGGGCTCTAGATTCTTGGTTTGACGCGTTTTCTTTACGCGAACCGGTATCCACTTCGCTGGAAAACGCTCTATCGACCGACACTCGGCGGCGAGGTGATGCCCGGGATGGCGGGGCGTTCCGTACGCGTCAGGCTATGTGGCCTCTGCTTCGTGTTCGTCGAGGTCACCATGTCCTCGCGAGATCATGTGTGTCGCAGCGTGTGTTCCCATTCTCGCCTCGCCACTAATGGAACTCAGTCCTCGCCGACGGGTTTATTTTTGGAGGCGCAAACCTTCAATCCGGAGGAGCCTATGGAGCATCTCAGCTATCCGAACGAAAGCACAGAATACCGTACTGCCAGAAACGCGCTCCTGAACGATGAGATTGCATTACGCGCCCATATTGAAGCGGTTGCAGCCAAACGCCGGGCACTACCGTTGGGCGGCGAAGTACCGGAAGACTATTTATTCGAGCGAATAGGCAAGAACGCAGCGCCCGAAAAAGTAAGAATGTCCGAGCTGTTTGGCCCGCACGAAACGCTCGTCCTTTATAGCTTCATGTACGGACCCGAGCGCGAGTTACCGTGCCCGGGCTGCACGCACTTGCTGGATGGGCTCGACGGCGCGGCACGGCACATCGACAAACGAGCGGCATTTTACGTGGTCGCGAAATCGCCGATCGCCCGTCTGGCCGCGTGGGCACATCAGCGCGGCTGGGACCACCTCTTGCTCCTATCTACGGCAGGCAACAGCTACGACGCCGATTATTTTGGCGATACATCAAAATTTTCCGATGGATTACGCGCGCAGCACCGCGTTCCCGACGGCGAGAATTGGGACGAAACGATATTTAACGTGTTCCGGAAAAATGACGGTGCCATTCGTCACTTTTGGGGTTCCGAGATGAGCTTCGCACCACCCATACCGGATCAGCACCACCGCGCCGGGGATCAGGTCGATCCCCTGTGGGGTCTCCTCGATATGACACCCGAAGGGCGCGGCGACTTTTTTCCCAAGGTAAACTACGGTTAGGCGCGAGGCTCGTTGGTTGGCTTCTAACAGCCACGGCAGATAATCAGCTTCGGATTGATTTCATCGTCCAGCGGCTCCGACTGGACGGGAGATATTTCAGTGCTCTCGGGAGTGTCGATTGCACGCGGTTGCCGGTGACCGACCGGCGTCTGACGAAACAGCCTTGCGATCTGCGTGGCCGAATCGTCGTGGCGTGCAGGTTTAGTGACTGCGGAGCCTTGAACGGCCGCTTCCGCGCGGTCGGCGGCGGTCTTGGACAACTTTCCGTCGCCCGCGGTGGAGCTTAAGGTTGAGCCGAAGACAAACGTGGCTGCGACAAGGCTAGTGCTGAGTCTCATGGACATCATCGGTCTCCCATCATGTCGACATCGGTCGTTCATGCGACGGCAACAGATAGGAGCACTGCGTTACACGCCAATATCGTCAACGCGATATTGCGTTACCGATGAAACCGAGCTTACAGGTGCCGAAGACCGTGGAGGAGAAGCACCTGACGGCGCCGGAAGAGCGCGCTCAGCACTTCCTCAAACTTGTCGAAGCATACGGATATTGGCTTGCGAGTCCCGAAGAGAATGCAGCAGTCGGGATGGGCGTCAACTGGAAGGGCCTCCACGATTGATGACGGCGCGTTCTTGCAATTATCAGGCGCAGGATGTGAGGCAGGCGTCTCGTCTAATGCAAACAGACTGTAATGGCGGGATAGCCTGAGGCGGTCGCGGGCGGCTTTGGACGCGCTTCGAATAGCGGACGCATCGATCATGCCCAGAATTCCCGCCGCGAATACGATGGGACCGTGTGTCGTTATTGGCGAATGTGCAGCCAGCCTGATCAAGGGTTGTTACGATCTTTGATCGTAACGGCGCATCCGGCGGAACGCCGCGTGGCTCGCATCGAAGCGATGCGCATGTCGGTTGAACATAAGAGGTCAACACCGCCGCGCTGAGTCGCCGATAACGAATAGATGATTGCGGGCGTTGCGGATGTAACCTCGTTGTGCGGCGCGAGGCCATGCGGTAGCCCGACCGCGACGATATCTCCAGCCTGACTCATGCATAGCCGATTTTCTCGGCGGTCGCTCCAGCGGAACAGTCACAGCACATACATATTCGGATAATGGAGACGGGAATGCACGACACAATCGAGAGCACGGCAGAGAAGCTTCAGCAGGCGCGCGAGGAAGCCTACGCGATGCCCTTGAACGACATTCATCCCGGTGCTCCGCGATTGTTCAGCAGCAATACGCTCTGGCCGTACTTCGAACGCTTACGCCAGGAAGAGCCGGTGCACTACTGCACCAACTGTCCGATTCCGCCCTATTGGTCGGTCACCAAATACAACGACATCATGCATGTCGAGACCAACCACAGCCTGTTCTCCTCGGATATGACGCTCGGCGGGATTTCGATCGTCGACACTCCACCCGGTTATGAGATGCCGAGTTTCATCGCCATGGACGAGCCGCGCCACTCAGCTCAGCGCAGGGTCGTCGCGCCGATGTTCACGCCCAGCCACCTTGACGAACTCGCGAACCTTATTCGCGAGCGCGCCGGCTCGTTGCTCGAATCATTGCCGCGCAACGAACCTTTCGATTTTGTCGACCGGGTATCAATCGAACTGACGACGCAAATGCTCGCGACCTTGTTCGATTTTCCGTGGGAAGAGCGGCGCAAGCTCACCCGCTGGTCCAATGTTTTCACGGCGCTGCGGAAGAGCATGGTGGTGGAATCGGAAGAACAGCGCCAAGCCGAGATAAAGGAGTGTGGGCTCTATTTCACCAAGTTGTGGAACGAACGCGTCAACGCCGAACCCCGCAACGACCTGCTGTCGATGATGGCACATCACGATGCGACGCGACACATGGACCCGGCTAATCTGTTGGGCAATATCTTCCTGCTGATCGTCGGTGGCAACGATACGACCCGCAACACAATGTCGGGTTCGGTGCTCGCCTTTCATGAACATCCGGATCAGTACCGCAAGCTGAGGGCCAATCCGGAACTGATCGATAGCATGGTGCCGGAAGTGATCCGCTGGCAAACGCCGCTCGCGCATATGCGGCGCACCGCGCTGCAAGATACGGAGCTTGGTGGCAAACACATTAGGAAAGGTGAGCGGGTCGTCATGTGGTACGTCTCGGGCAACAGAGACGACGAAGTGATCGAAAATCCCAACAGCTTCATCATCGATCGCGCGCGACCGCGGACGCACCTTTCATTCGGATTCGGCATCCATCGCTGTGTCGGCTTGCGCCTGGCCGAATTGCAACTCAGGATCTTTTGGGAGGAAATGCTCAAGCGGTTCGACAGCATCGAAGTGGTGGGGGAGCCGAAGCGCGTTTACTCGAGCTTCATCAGGGGATTCGAGACGCTGCCGGTCCGGATCAACGCTTGAGCGTTGGCATCCTTCGTTCCGGTTGGCTCTCAATTCTGTCCACCCCGAGCCTGGCGTCTTGATTCGCGGGCAGCGACGGTCGAGCCGTCCTCATCGGAGAGGCGCTGCAGACGAAGAACGCGAGCGTCCTCGCAAGGTGTCGTCAGCGAGGAGCGATAGTGCGAATACGGCAAGGCCGCCCAGCGCAAACAATGCGCCGACCCATCCGGTCGACGTCCAACCATAACCAGCAGCGATCGTGAGGCCGCCAACCCACGCACCAAGCGCATTGGCAATATTGAAAGCGGAATGGTTGAGGGCGGCCGCCAACGTTTGCGCATCGGCCGCGACGTCCATTAGCCGCGTCTGCAACGCGGGAACGTGGGCGAATCCTGTTCCAATCAACAGCACGTTGATCACGGCAAGCCAGGCATGGCCCGCTGTGAACACGAGCATGGTGAGCATGACGGCGTTCCAGACCAGGACGCCACCGATCGTAGGCAGCAGGGCATGATCAGCCAGGCGAGAGCCAACGATATTGCCGATAATCATCCCCGTACCAAAGACGCAAAGCACGAACGGCACCAGGGTCACGTGAATGCCGGAGACATTGACGAGCATCGGCGTGATATAGCTGTACACGGCAAACATGCCGCCCGAGCCGATCGCACCAATGCCCAAGGTCAGCCAGACCTGGAGGCGACAGAAGGCGCCAAGCTCACGGACCGGGCTGGCGTTCGCATCGGCTGCAACCGCCGGAACCCAGCGCCATATCAGCAGAACTGCCAACCCACCAATGGCGCCGACGGTGGCGAAGGCTGCCCGCCATCCCAAGGTCTGCCCGAATGCGGTGGCTAGAGGCACACCCAGCAGAGTTGCGATCGTCAGGCCCAGCATCACCCGGCCGACGGCGCGGGCGCGCTGGTTTGGTTGCGCCATATCGGCGGCAACAAGCGATGCTACTCCGAAATAGGCGCCGTGCGGCAACCCCGTGAGGAACCGCAACGCGACAAGCCATTCATAGTTGGGAGCGAGTGCGCTCGCAAAGTTGCCGGCAGCAAAAGCGGTCATCAAGGCAAGAAGCAACATTCGCCGCGGCAGTCTCGCGGCCAGAACGGCAATGATTGGCGCCCCGACCACCACGCCGATCGCATATGCGCTGATGATGTGTCCTGCGCTCGGTATCGACACGCCGATGTCGCCGGCGACATCGGGCAGAAGCCCCATGCTGGCGAACTCGCCGGTGCCGATACCGAAGCCGCCGACCGCCAACGCAAGCCCCGCCAGTTGCACCTGACGTGCTGTTCCGGTCGCGGCCTTAGTGGGCGGAGAACTGGGCTGTTTGCCCGCAATGGGCGACATAAAGACAATGGTCCACGATCGAAGGAGTCAGCGCCGGGAGCGCTCGATCGCCCACTGCACCGCAACGTATAATCTTCGCAGACGCAATATTGGTGACGTTTACGAGAATTTGATCTCGCAAGGTTCCCATGCAACCGATAAGCGGCGAATACGATTGGGGCGGCCTTCAGCCGGAGAGACTCAGGGGGGGGGTGCCCGCTACCTGAGCGCTCGGATCTGCTCGTTCCTGTGGTTCCTTGCCGTGAGCATGGCGGTTGCAATTCAGAAAACGGTCAGCAGTTCGGCTGGTGGGTAAAAAGGCTGGCAAGTCTATTGCCCGCTAATTCCGATACGTTTCGCCAGTCCGAGCATCTCGCCGATGGTGCTTTTCTCCAAGGTTTCGCGCGCGACAGAATTCGCCTCGTTGCGGCTCTTGGCGAGATACCGCGTCATGGCGTGTCCCTTGATTGGCACGGCACCGAGACGCCGGGCCTGCGCATCCTGAAAAACCGAGGAGTACGGCAAGAGCCCATAGATCCGGCCGCTCAGAAGCAATTGCCGCAGGGTTTCCGGGCTTTCCAGCTCGAGGCGAATATCGAGGTTGGCACCTTCTCTCGCCGCAGAGTTCTCTATCAACTGGCGAGATCGATTATGTTTACTGCTCATGACCAGCGGCAGATTCCCGAGGCTGCTGACTTCTAGGCTGCGCTTCTTCAGGCGTGGGTCATCGGGGCGGCCGACAAGGTAGAGCGACTCGGTAAATAGCTGGGTGTATTCGAGCAAGGGGTCGGGCGGCGGGTCGGTGACGATGGCGAGACTTAGTTCACCACGCCGGAGCTGGCCCAGTACATTAGATGTCCAGCCTTCGATCAGGCTGAGGTTCACTTTCGGATAGGATTTCAGGAACGTCTGCGCTAATTTGCTGAACAGCAGACGCCCAATCGACGGCGGCGCTGCAAGCGATGCGGGCCCGCTGGGGATGTGCGCCTCGAGTTGAAGGCTCTCCTTCAGCCGGTCGACCTCTTCCAAAATATGCTGCGAGCGTTCGAGTAGCCGCTGACCGGCTGCGGTCAACCGGACGCCACGCTTGATGCGATCGAACAGCAGGAAACCTAGCTCCTGCTCAAGGTGCTGGATCTGCCGGGTCAGCGCCGACTGTGCAACCCGCAGGTCTTCGCTTGCCTTGCGAAAATTCTGCCGCCGCGCGGCCTGAATGAAATAGCGGAACTGACGCAGATCCATTTTCGGTGATGCCGTTTTTCGATCAGACCGATGACAATTCGATATTATCGCAATCAAAAGACGGGTGTTAGCCTTATCACGGATCGTCCCGGCACTTTTGAATCGCTGCGCATGACAGCGACAGTCGGGCGTCCGGGGGAAACATGGCCGACGTGTCGCTTGACGCTCAAGGCGCTGTGCAAGGCAGCGTGCAAGGCAGGTTTCAGAGGTCGGCCCAAGAACATCAAAAGGAACATCAAAGAAGTGCGGCTCAGGACTGGCTGAGTTCGATCGAAAAATCCAAGCTCACGCCGCGCTATTATTTGACCATCGCGCTCCTCGTTCTGCAGGAGATGTTCGAGTTCTACGATTTCTTCCTGGTTGGATACCTGGTCTCGGTGCTCGCCCCGGGTTGGCATCTCACCTACGGCCAAAGCGCGATGATGCTGCTGGCATCCGGCGTCGGCGCCGTCGTCGGCTCGCTGATTGGCGGGCAGATTGCCGATATCATCGGACGCAAAAAGATCATCTGGAGCGGCGGCCTGATCTTTTCGCTCGGCGCGGCTGGATGCGCGTTGATACCGGACGGATCCTGGATCATGTTTTCGATGCTGCGCTTCGTGGTGGGCTTCGGATCGATGGCCGCGATCAGCGCACAAAACCCTTTAGTGGTTGAGATCACGCCGACCAGATACCGGACGTTCGTTTCCAGCATGATGGTGGTACCGGTCGCGCTTGGCACGATGTTCGCCGCGATGACCGCGGCGAACCTGCTGCCCCTAATCGGCTGGCGCGGCGTCGCGGCTACCGGTGCGATGCCCATCGTTACTTCCTTTTTGATCGCGTTGATTGCACCGGAATCGGTGCGCTGGCTGCTGTCGCGCGGCCGCAATGCCGATGCGCGGCGTGAGGCCGCAAAGCTGCTCGGCGTTCCCGAGAGCAGTATCACGCTGCCGAATGCGATGGAGCCGGTTAGGAAATCCGGATCGATCGCCGAATTGTTGCAGGATCAGGTGCGATTCTGGTGGGTCGTCGTCATCTGGATCGGGATTTCGACCGGCACGTATGGCGTGATCCTGTGGGGACCCACCATCCTGTCCCAGCTTCTCAAGATCAGCGCGCATGAGGCCGCGCACTACTTCGTCTTTGCAAGCATCGCCTCGATGGTAGGCCGCGTGCTGTTCTCCGTGCTGCCGCTCTATATCGGGCGCCGTGGCGCGGCACTCGTCGGTACTTTCATCTCTGCCCTGGTGATGCTGGCCATTTTCGCTTTCTATCGCGAGTTCATTGCGGGCTGGTCGGTGTTTGCATTGCTCGTGATCTTCGGCGCCGCGTTTTACAGCGGTTCCTTTTCCAATATGTCGCCGTACGTCGTCGAGGTGTTTCCAGTTTCGCTGGGCGCCCGGGCATTCGGACTGGCGCAGGCCGCCAATGGAATCGGCAAGATCCTGGGCCCGGTCTGTCTGGCGCTGATCGCCGGCAGCAACGATGTGGTCTCACCGAAAGCAACTGCCGACGCCATCGCACCGGCTTTCCTGTTCCTCGCCGCTTGCGAAATAGCGGCGCTGATCGCGATCGTCATCTATCGCAAGGAGCCGCACGGCAAGCCGATGGAACTCGAATGAATGATGCATGCAGGGTTCAAGAAGGAGAAAAAATGATCGACATCCCTGTTCTGATTTCCGGCGGCGGCCCCGTCGGCCTCATGGCCTCTTTATTGCTCTCCCAGCACGGCATCCGTTCGCTGCTTGTCGAGCGTCACCCCAGTACTGCAATCACGCCGAAAGCGCGGGGCATCAACGCCCGCACGATGGAAGTCTTCCGCCAGTGCGGCATCGATGCCGCGGTTCGTGACGCGGGTCTGCAGGAAGGACGGATGGGTCTGATCGTCTGGGCTGAAACGCTTGCCGGCAAGGAAATCGAGCGGCGGGTGCCCGGTCGCGCGACCCCGAAGAACATGGCGGTGACGCCGGTCAAGAACTGTCTCTGCGCCCAGGATGACCTCGAACCGGTCATCCGCCAGTATGCGGAATCGGCGGGGCCGGGCACGCTGCGCTTCAACGCCGAATTGACATCCTTCAGCCAGGGGCGCGATGGCGTCACCGGCATACTGAGCGATCGCGGCACGGGGGAAGAGACGCCATTTAAAGCGCGCTACCTGATCGCCGCCGAGGGGGCACAGAGCCGCGTCCGCCGCGCGCTCGGCGTCAGGATGATCGGGCAAGAGAAAGTCTACGACAGTGTCAACATTCTGTTCCAAGCCGATCTTACGCGATGGGTCGAGCATCGGCCTGCAGCGCTGTACTTCGTCGAGCAGGACGACCTGCGGGCGACGTTCCTCACGATCAACGGCAGGGACCGTTGGGGATTTTTGATTCACGGTCCCAAACAATATGGCTGGCGCTCCGAGGACTTCACGCCGGAATTCTGTGCGGAACTGATCCAAGAAGGCATCGGCGTGTCCGACCTACCGGTGACGGTGCTCGGCGTCAGCCCGTGGGAAGCGTCTGCGATCGTCGCCGATCGCTATCGTGTCGGCGACGTTTTTATCGCCGGAGACGCAGCCCATGAGATGCCGCCGACCGGGGGCTTCGGCCTTAACACCGGGGTGCAGGATGTCCATAATCTGACCTGGAAAATCGCGGCGGTACTGCGTGGCAAGGCGGACGATCGGCTGCTCGACAGCTATCACGACGAGCGCCAGCCCTACGGCCGGATTGTCACCCAGAATGCGCTGGCGAACGCGCTGTCGATGGGACGTACGGCGCGGCAAAGCAAGGTGCTGCCACGGCAGCAATTCCTCAATGAACAGGGGTTGATCTTCGGTGCCTGCTATCAGTCAGGGGCTGTTGTGCCCGACGGCACGCCACAGTTCGCTGTCGATGATCCCGTCACCGAATATGTGCCGTCTGCCCGGCCCGGCGGCCGTGCGCCGCACGTCCGGCTCATGCGCGGTAACGAGCAAATCTCCACCATCGACCTATTCGGCCCGCACTTTGTGCTGCTGGCCGGCCGCGACGGCGGCGCATGGCGGCAGGCTGCGCAAGGGATCGGCGAAGCGATCCGCACGTCGTGGCCTCCGCTGCAAGCTTTCACGGTCGGCGAGAACGCAGACCTCAGCGATCCCGACGGCAATTGGCACGACGCTTACGGCGTCGACAGTGACGGTGCGGTGCTGGTTCGTCCGGACGGCTATGTTGCCTGGCGCAGTCGTTCCAACGCGTCAAATCCAATGGAGGCGTTGCGCATGGCATTCGATTGCATGCTCGGCCGGATGCCCGCGATGGCGTGAAGGAGAGTTGGTACTCATTACGGTCGGGCTGCAAGGCGACCGTATCGCCTTGCCCCACCACGGGAACGCCGCCGTTCATTAAACAAGTAGCCTTCCGGCGAACTCGACGATCCTGCGCCCGAACGTTTCGTCTTCGGTGCCGAAGCTGAAGACGGTTGACACATGATTATGCCCCGTCAGCCAGGCGACTTCCGGCGACTTGCCGTCGCGTCGCGTGATCGCGCCGGCCAGCAAGTAAGTCGGCGCAGCAAGAAAGGCAGGATCAAATTCCGCAACGGTCAGCAACACAGGCACCTTGTTGTTGGCGATATGCGTGACCGGCGAACGGTCAGCATATTGCGCAGCGTCTGTTCCGAAATAGGCCAGAAGGTTGGGTGCGCGGTGCTCCTCGGTCATTTGGTACAGTCCGCTCGCAAGCACAGCGCCCCTGAGGCCGGCGATCGGGGTGAAGAGCTTGGGGTGATAGAGGAAGGTCGAGACATGGGTCGCGCCGGCCGATTGCCCGAACAGCAGGATGTTGCGGGGATCGCCGCCATGACGGCTGATGTTGGCGGAAATCCAGGCGAGGGCCGATCCAACGTCCTGCGCGCCGGCCGGCCAGGCATGATCGGGCGCCAGCCGGTAATTCATCGTGATCACGACAAATCCTTTCGAGGCAAACCATCGCGCCAAGTTGCCGTAGAAAATATCATCCGGACGCTTGTCGCCGCGGACAAAGCCGCCTCCGGGGACAAATAGCAGCACGGGCCGGGGCGTATGGCCGCCCGTGGAATACACATCGAGCGTCTGGCGGGGATGTTCGCCGTACGCAATGTCGTACTCGGAACGGATTGCTTCGGACGGCGGCGCAATCAGGGGCGCATACATAGCGCGAGTCGCAGCCGCAATATCTGGATTGAATTGTGCGCCCAATTCGGCGACCTGCGCCTTGATCGACGTCATCTGGTTCATCTGTTGCCCCCTTCTGATCTATTTTGCGGATTGCCGCTGGCCGGTCATGCAAGTCTGTGGTCGTTGCCTCCTTAAAGATGATATCCTCGGAACCGGTCAACGAGAACCGCACTAAACTCGATGCAGACCTTCGCCCAATGCGCGAGCGATGATTTTTTTCGCCCTGTTGCATTGAGGCGAGCCGCAATGGCCGCACTGGACAATGTTGAGATATGTGTGCAGTCGGAGGTCGCTGAATTGCATGCCGATGCTGGAGGTCATCTCGCGAGCGCGACATTGCGCGACCGGGTTTCAGGACAAACGACTGAGATTGCGACGCGACATATGTTCATGTTCATAGGCGCTGAACCCAACACCGGCTGGCTTGCCGGCCGCGTGGCGCTGGATGAAAAGGGTTACATTTTGACGGGCCCCCAGACATCGAGCGTTATGGCACGGCCAAACCTGCTCCCCCTCCAGACCAGCCTGCCACGTGTCTTTGCGATTGGCGACGTCAGATCCGGGTCGACCAAGCGGGTCGCATCCGCCGTCGGTGAGGGGGCAGCCGTGGTCGCGCAGATCCATTCGTTGCTGGATCAATCGGCTGCCACGGCATGAGCGGGTTGGTAGGATCCCTGTCCAATTTGTAATCGAAGCAGTCCGAACCGGGCGTCGGGCCGAACGCGACCCATTGTTGCAGAACTGACTGTAACTATGGAGATCGATCATGAAACGCGTATTTATCGGAACGGTGCTGATGCTCAGCGGAATGCTATCGAGCGCGTCGGCGGACACCTATGTTTTTCGGGATACCATCAGACCCCACGGCCACGAACGCAGCGCCGCGGTGAGCCACGCTGACGGCCGCAAATGTGGCACACATAACAATGAATTCACCGACGTGCCGGCCTTTGAGCAGTGCATGCTGAAATACGGATGGGCGTTCGACCACATCGTTCCCGACCCGCCCACTTACGTGGACAATTCCGACGATGATGCACCGGTCATCGACAATTCATCATCGGATGAATCCTGGCGTTCGCAGCGGGAGTTTGAGGCCAACCAGGACATGCTGAACACCCAGCAGATGCTCAACGATCAGCAGCAAATGATCGATCAGCAAAACATGGTCAACGAGCAGAACTACATCAACAGCATGAACCAGTAGCGAGGTGCCGCGACTCGCGGCGGCACCCTGCGTCGCCGGGCCCGCGAACTTCATATCTTCCGCACTGGGCTGATCTATCATTTCGACGGCCCGGTCGCGGACGAAAACTTAACTTGTGTCGGCCCTATCCGCGGCAAAATGCGCTCGATTTAGCGCATTCTGTTAACTCCGCGTTAACCAGTTTGCAGGAGCCTTGTCCGTAGATGCGGCGGAACCGGAGCCGTGCCGGGCCGGCAGTCGCATGAGAAAGCCGTCCGGCGTCGCGCCCGGACGGCTTTTTTCATGTCATGCGGCCTTTCCCTAAACGGTCACGAGATAGCCGAACACGGCGCGCCGCACTCGGCCTTCCAGAGATTTGGGCTCGACTTCCCCTCGTTGACCGGCCGCATCGATCAGCCCTTTGACCAGTGCAATCATGTCGGCTGATGCAACCTCGATATCAGGTTGCGGCGGCAGATCGGGTCGTCTCAGGACCTCCGCAATAATTGCCGCAAGCCTGTCGGTGACGTCGCGCGTTTCCTTGCCGAGCGGCAAGCGGGCTTCCTCGAAGTCGAGCAGGCGCGCCAGGACGGGGCGGCGCAACTGATGTTTCACCGCGGCAGCGATCAGTTTGAGCAGCGCGGCGCGCCCGGATGCTTCGTCCAGCGCGGCGGTGGCGTTCTCGATCAGCGTCGTCGTTTCCCGGCGGATCAAGGTTGCCGTCAGCGCCTCCTTGCTCGGGAAATATTGGTACAGCGAGCCGATGCTGACGCCGGCGCGCTCCGCCACCGCATTGGTCGTGAATCCGTCAAGGCCATGGCGCTCCAAAATGCGAGCCGCAGCTTCCAGAATAACATTGACGGTTTCCGTCGAGCGCTGCTGACGGGGCGTTTTGCGGGGTTTCAGCGTGGATCGTCGCGGCATCGGAACGCGAGTAGATTATGTGAGTGAAAGCTCACATTATCGTCGTGTTGGTCACTTGCACAAGGAGAATGTGGATGCCGGAAACCAAACACGTCGAACCGCCTTTCGAGCCTGCGGTGTCGATCTTCATGTTAGTCAAAAACCAGGCGGGAGTGGCTCGACTTCCCGCCCGACCAGCGTTTTCAGTTGCTGGCGCAGGACATCAAGCCGCTCCTGAACAAGTATCGCGCGGACATCCGCCTCCGTTTCTATGATGTTGAGTTCTACTCGGCGCGGGTAACCGACATCTGGCTTTGGGAGGCGCGCAACCACCATGCCTACCAATTGCTGGTCGAGGATTTGAGAGACACTCCGTTCTGGGACCGCTATTTCGAGATCGTCGAAATTCTTCCCGGCGTGGAGAACGCCTGCGCGAAGAACTACAATCGCGAAGCAATAACCGCCTGATCCAATCGGGCGGCTCGATTGCGGCAGCGCACGCATCGCGCTGCAGCAACGTTCTCCGCCTGCTCACCATTTTGACCGAACAACGGCAAACACCGTCGCGGGAGGTGGTCGCGAATATCTGCAACGCAAAAAAAGGGATGGCCAGCTTCGAATTATCCGGAAAGGATACGCAAAAAAAGACGTCAGGGTAGTGTCAGGGAGGGCCAATGTTTCAGTGGATGCGGGAACTCACGGCGAGTGAGCGGCGCACGATGGCGGGTTGCTTCGGCGGCTGGACACTCGATGCGCTCGATGTGCAGATTTACAGTTTCGTTATTCCGACGTTGCTTGCGACCTGGAATATCTCGCGCGGCGAGGCGGGGCTGCTCGGCACCATCACGCTGGTCGTTTCATCCTTTGGCGGCTGGTTCGCCGGTGCGTTGAGCGATCGTTACGGCCGGGTCCGTGTGCTGCAGATCACGGTGTTGTGGTATGCAGTCTTCACCTTCCTGTGCGGCTTCGCGCAAAATTTTGAGCAGTTGTTCGTGCTGCGCGCGATGCAGGGGCTCGGCTTCGGTGCCGAATGGTCGGCAGGCGCGGTGCTGATGGGCGAGATCGTCCGTGACAAATATCGCGGCCGTGCGGTCGGTTTTGTGCAGAGCGGCTGGGCGGTGGGCTGGGGCACGGCGGCGCTACTGTATACGTTGATGTTCGCGGTCCTGCCCGATGCGATCGCGTGGCGCGTGATGTTCTGGATCGGGTTGACGCCGGCGCTGCTGGTGCTGTGGATCCGGCGCAGCATGTCCGAGCCTGAAGTGTTCAAGGCGCGCCGCGATTCCGGTTCTAGTAGTATCGCGCAGGCCTTCACGGTGCTGCGGCCGCCTTATGTCGCGACCACGCTGAAGGTCGCGCTGATGGTGACGGGGGCCCAGGGCGGCTCCTACGCGCTGTCGGTCTGGTTGCCCACCTACCTGAAGACCGAGCGTGGCTTGAGTTCGCTCAACACCGGATCATATCTGCTGATCCACATTCTGGGCGCGTTCTTTGGCTTTCTGGTTGGCGCGTATCTGGCTGACCGCATCGGCCGCAAGCGAACCTTCATCGTCTCGGCGATCGGTTCGGTCATCTGCGTGGCGATCTATCTGGCCGCGCCGATCAATGACAGTTTGATGCTGGTGCTCGGCGCGCCGCTCGGCTTCATCATCTACATGATGTTTTCTGCGATGGGTCCGTTCATGACCGAATTGTATCCGACCGAAGTCCGCGGTGCGGGCCAGGGCTTCTGCTACAATTCGGGCCGAGCCGTCGGCGCATTGTTTCCGGCGCTGGTCGGATTTCTGAGCGGCAAGCTCGGCTTGAGCGGGGCGATCCTGCTGTTTTCGTTGCTGGCGTACGGACTGATGCTGCTCGCGCTGGGGCTGCTGCCGGAAACGCAGGGCCGATCGCTGGACAACATCGACCCGGGTGGGCTATCGCCGCTGCGGCCATCACCGGCTGGAATTCAGGATCGCCTCGCATGACCAAACCTTGCTTGCCACCCCGTTTGTCAACGTCGGCACCGCATTGGAAGGCGCCGGCCAACAGCACCGACTGTCACTTCCACATCAACGGGCCGTATGATCGCTACCCGCTCAGCCCCGGCCGTTCCTATTCGCCGCCGGAAGCGACCGTGCCCGCCTATCAGGCGATGGCGCGAACCATCGGTATCGGCCGCATGGTGATCGTGCAGCCGAGCACCTTCGGCACCGACAACCGCTGCACGCTGGACGCGGTGGAATTGCTCGGGCGCGATAACTCCCGCGCCGTGGTGGTGGTCGACGATGGCGTCGATGAGGCGACGCTCAAGCAAATGCATGCGCAGGGCGCGCGCGGCGTGCGTTTCAACGCCGTGAGCGGCAACGGCACGCCGCTGGACCAACTCTCGGCGTTGGCGGCCAAGGTGGCGCCGCTGGGTTGGCACATTCAGTTCTACACCCATGGCGCTCAGATCGCGGACCTCGCGCCGCTGATACGAAAGCTGCCGGTCACGGTGGTGCTGGATCACATGGCCGGCGTTCAGAGCACACGTGGCATCGATAGTCCCGAATTTCGTGCCGCGGTCGGCTTGATGCAATCTGGCCAAGCCTACCTCAAACTCTCGGGTTATCGCAGTTCGGTCAAGGGCTATCCCTATGATGATGTGACGCCGATCGCGCGCGGCTATATCGAAGCTGCGCCCGATCGCTGCGTCTGGGGGACGGACTGGCCGCATCCGAGTTTGTTCGGCGAGACGCATGTGCCTGATGACGGCGAACTGCTCGATCTGCTCGGCGCCTGGGCACCGTCAGAAGAGCTACGCCGAAAGATTCTGGTCGACAACCCGGCGCGGCTCTACGGCTTCGCGCCGTGACGCAAGGGTAGCTTTCGCGATCAGGGGCGGCTAGGCGCTGGAGATTGTTGGCCGGGTTTGAACAACCGGCCCTTCTCCACAACAGCAATGATGGCGAGCGCCGCCAGCGCGCATGCGACAAACCCGGTGGCGAACGGCATCAGCGTCCCGTCGTATTCCTGGCCGATCACGGTACCGATGCCGATCCCCAGCAGCGTCGTGATCGAGCCGTACAATGACGACGCCGTGCCAGCGATATGGCCTTGTGGCTCCATCGCGAGCGCAGTGAAGTTGGCAAAGGTCAGGCCAAACGCGAACATCAGCAGCGTTCCGATCGCCATAAACAGCGGCAGCGGCAGCATCTCGAATTGCGCGCCCGCAAGCGTGATCCCCGCCACCGCAACGAAGCCGACCAGCGCACTGTGCGATATCGCGCGCATGCCCAGCCTCCCGACTAAGCGGGAATTCATAAATCCGGCGACGGCGACGCCAATCGCGATGACCGCAAATGCCAGCGGAAAATAACGGCCGAGTTTGTAGATGCCGGTGAATACCTGCTGCGCAGAAAACACAAAGGCATACAGCGCACCTTGCACCGCGCCTGCTGCCAACGCGTAACCCACGGTCTGCCGGTTGGTGATGGTCTGGCGAAAGGCGCCGAGAATCTCGCGGATCACGAGCGGCTTGCGTTCGGATGGCGCCAAAGTTTCCGGCATTCGCAGCGCACTCCAGATCAGCGCCAGCGTTCCGTACACCGTCAACACCGCGAAGATGCCGCGCCACTGCGTCAGCACCATCAAAGCCTGGCCGAAGGACGGCGCGATCACCGGAACGGCGATGTAGATCATCATTGCCAGAGACAGCACGCTGGCCATGCGGCGCCCGGCGTAGCAGTCGCGAACGATCGAGGTCGCGATCACCCGAGTGGCGGAGGTGCCCAGTCCCTGTAGGAAGCGCGCCAGCAGCAGGGTCTCGAATGACGGCGACACGATCGCGAGCGCGCTGGCGACACAGTAAACCGCCATACCGCCGAGCAGCACCGGGCGGCGGCCGAATCGGTCGGACAGCGTTCCCATCACGAATTGACCGAGTCCGAACCCCACCAGGAACGTGGACAACACTTCCTGCAGCCGGTTCGGAACCGGAATCTGGAATGTCGCGGCGATATTCGGCAGCGCCGGCAACATCATGTCCATGGCGAAAGGGTTCAGAGCCATGATCGATGCGATTGCTACTACGAACTCGGGAAAGCCCATCGGGCGATGGGTCGATGAAACCCAAGCGTCGGCATTAACGTCAGTCACTAAAGTGCACCCTGATGGAAAGCGACCACTTTACGGCTTATGTTGCAATGCACAATGGGGCTTTGGGGATAGCAGCCCTCGCGAAACTGGGCCCTCGGTCAGCGCGTGGTGGATCTTATGCCGCTCACTGCGAGGGGGCGCGCGGCCCCTCTATGATGATCCGCCTATGGACGCTAAAGAGCTGCGCTTGCGAAGGGCTCTGAAGGGGAATCGGTAAATGAAAACACGCGCCGCCGTGGCGTTCGAGGCCAAAAAACCGCTCGAAATCGTCGAGGTTGATCTGGAGGGCCCCAAGGCCGGCGAGGTGCTGGTCGAGGTCAAGGCCACCGGCATCTGCCACACCGACGCCTATACGCTCGACGGCTTCGACAGCGAGGGCATCTTCCCCTCGATCCTCGGCCATGAGGGCGCCGGCATCGTCCGCGAGGTCGGCCCCGGCGTCACCTCGGTCAAGCCGGGTGACCATGTGATCCCGCTCTACACGCCGGAATGCCGGCAGTGCAAAAGCTGCCTCAGCCAGAAGACCAATCTGTGCACCCAGATCCGCGCCACCCAGGGCAAGGGCGTGATGCCCGACGGCACCTCGCGCTTTAGCTATAAGGGCAAGCCGATCTTCCATTATATGGGCTGCTCGACCTTTTCGAATTTTACGGTACTGCCCGAGATCGCGGTCGCCAAGATCCGCGAGGACGCCCCGTTCGACAAGAGCTGCTACATCGGTTGCGGCGTCACCACCGGGGTCGGCGCTGTGGTCAACACCGCCAAGGTCACGCCGGGCGCCAATGTCGTGGTGTTCGGGCTCGGCGGCATCGGGCTCAACGTGATCCAGGGGGCGCGGATGGTCGGCGCCGACAAGATCATCGGCGTCGACATCAACGACGCCAAGGAGGAATGGGGCCGCCGCTTCGGCATGACGCATTTCGTCAACCCGAAGAAGCTCGGCGGCGATATCGTGCCGCATCTGGTGACGCTGACCGACGGCGGCGCCGATTTCACCTTCGATTGTACCGGCAACACCAACGTGATGCGGCAGGCGCTGGAAGCCTGTCATCGCGGCTGGGGCGTCTCGGTCGTGATCGGGGTCGCGGAAGCTGGCAAGGAGATCGCCACGCGGCCGTTCCAGCTCGTCACCGGGCGGGTCTGGAAGGGCTCGGCGTTCGGCGGCGCGCGCGGCCGGACCGATGTGCCGAAAATCGTCGACTGGTACATGAACGGCAAGATCGAGATCGACCCGATGATCACCCACGTGCTCAAGCTCGAGGACATCAACAGGGGCTTCGAGCTGATGCACGAGGGCAAGTCGATCCGCTCCGTCGTCGTGTTCTAAAGCATGATCTGGAAAAGTGGACACCGGTTCTCCGTCGCGACAAACGCAAAGCGTTTGCGCGGAGATCATGCTTAAACAAAAAGGTAGAGCGGGATGGCAATTCGAAGCCATCATGCTCTAAAGATCGCGGGCGCATTGTTCACGCATCAGCGCCATACTGTGTTGCAACTGAAATATTCGGTGTGATTTCGGAAATCGTCGAGAAATAATTTTTTGTCATGTCAGCCTTGTAGGCGCGCTCATACCTATGGAGATGGCGTCGCTAAGGTCTCCGCAAGAGACCATCAGAGGGCTTGAGATGGCATGGTTAGCTTCGCGTGCGGATTCACTTCGTCGGATTTTCCGCAGTGGAGCAGAACGTTTTCATCTGCCAATTCGTCTCGCGCATGCCGCGCTGGCCATCGGGCTCGGAGCTATCGCTTTTAGTAATACCGCGGGTGCCCAGAATGCCGAGGCGCTTGATCATATCAAGGCTGTGACATCGGTAATCGACGGCGACTCGATCAAGGCCAACACAGCAACATCGAAAGACTGGCCGACCATCGGCCTCGACTACGCCGAGACGCACTTCAGCAAGCTCAAGCAGATCGACACTGACAACGTCAAAAGTCTCGGATTGAAGTGGAGCTACAATCTGGAGTCCGTCCGCGGCGTCGAGGCGACGCCGCTGGTGGTGGACGGCATCATGTACGTCACGGCGTCCTGGAGCGTGGTGCATGCGATTGACGCGCGTACAGGCAAACGAATCTGGACTTATGATCCCGGCGTCAATCGCGAGATCGGCTACAAGGGCTGCTGCGATGTCGTCAATCGCGGCGTCGCGCTATACAAAGGCAAGGTTTTCGTTGGCGCTTATGATGGGCGTCTGATCGCGATCGACGCAGCAACCGGCAATAAGGTCTGGGAAGCAGACACGGTTATCGACCATTCACATTCCTACACCATCACCGGCGCGCCGCGTGTCGTCAAAGGGAAGGTGTTGATCGGCAACGGCGGCGCCGAATACGGCGTGCGGGGCTATATCACTGCTTACGATGCAGAAACCGGCGCCCAGGCGTGGCGCTGGTTCACGGTGCCCGGCGATCCGAGCCAGCCGTTCGAGGATGCCTCGATGGCGGCCGCGGCAAAGACCTGGGACCCCGCCGGCAAATGGTGGATCAACGGTGGCGGTGGCACGCCGTGGGATTCGATGGCCTACGATCCCGACCTGAACCTGGTCTATATCGGCACCGGCAACGGTGCGCCGTGGAATCGCAATCTGCGTAGCCCCGCGGGCGGCGACAATCTTTATCTCGCTTCCGTCGTGGCGCTGAATGCCGACACCGGGAAATACGTCTGGCACTATCAGGAAACGCCGGGCGACAGCTGGGATTACACCTCGACCCAGCCGATGATCCTGGCCGATATCGAGATCGACGGGAAGCCGCGCCAGGTCATCCTGCACGCACCGAAGAACGGGTTCTTCTTCGTCATCGACCGTACCAACGGCAAGTTCATCTCGGCGAGGAACTTCGTCGAGGTGAACTGGGCAACGGGCTATGACGCCAACGGCCGGCCGATCGAGGTTCCGGAAGTTCGATCCCCCGACAAACCGTTCGACGCCATTCCGGGGCCGTACGGGGCGCACAACTGGCAACCGATGTCCTACAATCCGCAGACCGGCCTCGTGTACCTGCCGGCGCAGGGCGTACCGCTGAACCTGACCGGCGAAAAAGCGCTGACGCAAAATGCGCCGGCACCCCTGAAATTCATGAGTATCACGGGCTGGAACCTGGGATTTACCTTAAACGCAACACCAGCCAAAAACCTACCGTTTGGGCGCCTGATTGCTTGGGATCCAGTGAAACAAAAAGAAGCCTGGCACGCCGAACATGTGGCGCCGTGGAACGGCGGCACACTGACCACTGCCGGCAATCTGGTGTTTGAGGGTACGGCTGACGGGCGCTTCATCGCTTACAACGCAACCTCTGGCGGAAAGCTCTGGGAAACGCCGACCGGCACCGGCGTGGTCGCGGCGGCCTCGACCTATTTGATCGACGGCGTGCAATATGTCTCGGTCGCGGTTGGTTGGGGCGGAGTGGTCGGCGTGACGCAGCGCGCTACGGATAAGGAAGGGCCGGGCACCGTCTACACCTTCGCCATCGGCGGAAAGGCGCCGCTGCCGGAATTCACCAAATATCAGATTGGTAACCTGCTCTCGGGCGTGAAATATGATCGCAAGGACGTTGCTGAGGGAACAGCGATCTACATCGAGGCATGCGCGATCTGCCATGGCGTTCCCGGCGTCAACAAGGGTGGCAACGTCAAGAACCTCGGCTATACCTCGACCGAAAACATCACGCACCTCGAGGACATCGTGTTCAAGGGGCCGTACCGCGATCAAGGCATGCCGGATTTCACCGGCAAGCTGACCGATGGCGATGTGGTAAAAATCAAGGCCTTCATTCAGGGCACCGCGGACGCGATACGCCCGAAATGACACCCGCGGCGCAGCAGGAGCGTGCGGATACACGCTCCGGTTGATTTTCGGACGTCGGATGGTTGGGCTGTCCGACGGATTTCGCCTGATACTCTCCCAAGTATTTGCCCAAGTATTTGCCCAAGTATTTTGGCCGAGTATTTTGCGATGCTCCTGCCGCAATGCCCGATGCCGTCTTTTGACCGGCATGGATGCGGCTGCGACGCTTGACTTTGCGGTGCGGGCGCTTGAGGTTCGGCAGCAATTGGGCGCCGATGGCAATTGTGAAGGCGCGAATGGCTTTGCCAGCGATGCCGAAGGAGCGGTCGGTCCTGGCTGCAGTTGACCGCCACCTGGAGAGATTATGACGCTTGCAACGACCCATGAAGCAACGGCCCGTGATGCGAATTCGTCGGCCATCCAGTCAGAGCTCGCGAAGACCGACGGCCGAAAAAGCTGGACCGTGGCCGAGGCGCGCGCGCTGTATGAGATGCCGTTCAACGATCTGCTGTTCAGGGCGCAAACGGTTCATCGCGAGAATTTCGATCCCAACCGGGTTCAGTTGAGCCGCCTGCTGAGCATCAAGACCGGCGGCTGCCCGGAGGATTGCGCTTATTGCAGCCAGTCTTCTCACCACGAATCCGGCCTTTCGGCGTCGAAGCTGATGGAAGTCGAGCGCGTGATCGCGGAGGCCCGCAAGGCGCGCGACGCCGGCGCGACCCGGTATTGCATGGGCGCGGCCTGGCGCAACCCGAAGCCGCGCGACATGGAGGCCGTCGTGGCGATGGTCAAGGGAGTAAAGGCGCTGGGCATGGAAACCTGCATGACGCTTGGCATGCTCGATCGCGCGCAGTCCGAACAACTGAGCCATGCCGGCCTCGACTACTACAACCACAATATCGATACCTCGGAGCGCTACTACGGCGAGATCATCACCACGCGAAGCTTTGCCGACCGGATCGAGACGCTCGAGAATGTTCGCGCCGCGGGCATGAAAGTCTGCTGCGGCGGAATCGTCGGAATGGGGGAATTGCCGAGCGACCGTGTCGAGATGCTGGCCACGCTCGCCAACCTTCCGGAGCATCCGGAAAGCGTTCCGATCAACATGTTGATTCCGATTCCCGGCACGCCGCTGGCAAATGCAACTCCGATCGATCCGCTCGACTTCGTGCGCACCATTGCGGTGGCCCGGATCATGATGCCGCAATCCGTCGTCCGCCTGTCGGCGGGACGCACGGCGATGACGGACGAAATGCAGGCTTTGTGTTTCTTTGCCGGCGCCAACTCGATCTTCGTCGGCGATACGCTGCTGACGGCCGATAATCCGGAAAACGACAAGGACATGGCCCTGTTCAACAAGCTTGGACTGCAGCCGATGGAGCTGGAGGAAGCGTCGTAACTGCGCTCGTGCCTCTATCGTGTTCTCGGGAGGCATGATCCTGCTGATCGGAAGGCACATCAAAAAAGATAAATAAAAAGCCCGATTCAGCGCAAAGCCGGATCGGGCGCCAGGGAAGAAACGAAAACAAGAACATGAACAGCGAAGCTTTGCCCCGTGCGTCGAGCCATTCTTCCTCCGAATACGATTATATCATTGTCGGTGCCGGATCAGCCGGCTGCGTGCTCGCCAATCGCCTGAGCGCCGATGGCAAGCATTCGGTGCTGCTGTTGGAGGCCGGGCCGGAAGACACCAACATCTGGATCCACGTGCCGCTCGGCTACGGCAAGCTGTTCAAGGAAAAGCGCGTCAACTGGATGTACCAGACCGAACCGGAGCCCGGGCTGGACGGGCGAACGGTATTCCAGCCGCGCGGCAAGGTGCTGGGCGGATCGAGTTCGATCAACGGTCTGTTGTATGTCCGCGGTCAGCACCAGGATTACGATCGCTGGCGGCAGCGCGGAAATGCCGGGTGGGGGTATGACGACGTGCTGCCGTACTTCAAGAAAGCGGAGAACCAGCAACGCGGCGCGGATGATTTCCACGGTGTCGACGGGCCGCTGCCGGTCTCTGATTCACGGCACGCCGACCCGCTCTCCGACGCATTTATTGCGGCCGCGGCGGAAACCGGTATTCCAATCAATCCTGATTTCAACGGCGCAACCCAAGAAGGCGCTGGTTGGTTTCAGACCACGACCCAGCGTGGCCGCCGCGCCAGCGCGGCGTTTTCATATCTGCGCCCGGCGAAAAGCCGTCGCAATCTGCATATCGAGACCTCCGCGCACGCGCAACGCATCTTGTTCGAAGGGCGTCGCGCCCGCGGGGTCGAGTATCGCCAGGGCAGCGCGATCAAGACCGCGCAAGCGCGCAAGGAAATCCTGGTTTCCAGCGGCGCGTATAATTCGCCGCAATTGCTGCAGCTCTCAGGCGTAGGTCCTGCGGATCTCTTGACCAAGCATGGCATCAGCGTCGCGCTCGACGCGCCCGGTGTCGGTAACGATTTACAGGACCACATGCAGGTCCGGGTCGTGATGCGCTGCGCGAAAAAGATCACGCTGAACGACGTCGTCAACAACCCCCTCCGCCAGATGATGACCGGCGTTCGCTACGCGCTGTCGCGCACGGGTCCACTAACGATCGCGGCCGGCACCACGGGCGCGTTCTTTAAGACCAACCCGCGGCTGGCGACGCCGGACATTCAGATCCATTTCCTGCCGTTCTCAACCGACAAAATGGGCGAAAAGCTGCATTCGTTCTCCGCCTTCACTGCATCGGTCTGTCAGCTACGCCCGGAAAGCCGTGGTTCGCTGCGCATCAAAAGCGCCGATCCGACGATGCCGCCTGAAATCCGCATCAACTATCTCGCCACCGAGACCGACCGCACCGCCAATGTCGAGGGCCTGAAGATCCTGCGCAAGATCCTGCAGGCGCCGGCGCTGAAACCTTATGTGGTGGATGAATATGATCCCGGGCCGAAGGTTACGACCGACGAGGACCTGTTGGCTCATTGCCGACGGCGCGGCAGTACCATCTATCATCCGACCTCTACCTGCCGGATGGGCAACGATCCGCTGGCGGTGGTCGACCAGCGCCTCCGGGTGCGCGGCATCGAGGGCCTGCGCGTGGTCGACTGCTCGGTGATGCCCGACCTGGTATCGGGCAATACCAATGCGCCGGTTATCATGATCGCGGAAAAGGCCTCCGATATGATCCTGGCGGACGCGCGATAACGCGGCTGCCTAAAGCATGATCCGGAAAAGTGGACACCGGTTTTCCGAAAAGATCATGCTTAAACAAAAAGATAGAGCGGGATGGCGACTCGAAGAAAAGTCATCACGCTCTAGGAAGCCCGGCGTTTGCATTCCGGCGCCGGCTGGTTTTATGTCCGGCCGCAGACGAGCCGCGTTTCCCGCGCGGTTCCCAATGGAGCGTGAGTGGTGGCAATTCGGATCCGGATCGGAACCCGCAAGAGCGCGATGGCGCTGGCACAAACCGAAGAAATTGCCCGCCGCCTGACCGCGGCCGATCCGGGCGTTGAGGTCGAGATCGTCAAGTTCGAAACAACGGGCGATTCCGATCAAATTAGCAAGCTGCTGCCGCATGGCGGCAAAGGCGGCGCCTTCGTCGCCCAGATCCGCGATGCCGTGCTGTCTGGCCAGCTGCAGGCTGCGATGCACTCACTCAAGGATATGCCTGGCAACGAGGATACTCCCGGCCTTGTGATCGGCGCGACTTTGCCGCGCGAATCGGCGGGCGATGTGCTGGTGCTGCGCAAGGGCGTCACGATCGACGATATCAGGCGATCGCACGGCAAGGGTTTCAAGGTCGGCACCAACGCCGTGCGGCGCGCGGCGTATGCGCGGCGGCTATTCCCCGACATCGAGGTGATTCACTATCGCGGCGCCGCGGATACCCGGGTCCGCAAGCTCGATCGTCTGGAAATGCAACGGTTGCCCGAGGGGGGCGCGGTTGGTCCGGCGGATGCGCTGATCATGGCGCGCTCGGGTCTCGAACGCGTCGGTCTGGCGGGCCGTATCGCCTACGAATTTTCGATTCCTGAGATGCTGCCGGCGGTCGGGCAGGGCATCGTGGCGGTGGAATGCGCGGCGCAGGATTGGCAGACCCGGCGGATCCTGTCGCTGATCGACGACCCTGCCGCGCACCAAAGCGCCGATGCCGAGCGCGAGGTGCTGTGGGTGCTCAACGGCCATTGCAATTCGCCGATCGCGGGATTTTCAACCGTCGAAGGCTCACACATGTCATTGACCGCGTCGGTGCTCGATCTCGACGGCAACGTGATCATCGAGGCGTCCCGCTCCGGACCCGCCGACCGGCCACGCGAGCTGGGCCGCACCGTTGGCCTCGACCTGCTGCAAAAAGGCGCGGCTCAAATCATCGAGCGCAGCCGGCCGGGGTGATCACCCTTTATACGCCCGCACCCGTTTCAGCATTTGCTCGACATGCGCGATCGGCGTCTCCGGCAGGATGCCATGGCCGAGGTTGAAGATCAGCCGGCCGGCCGCATAGCTCGAAAGCACGTCGTCGATGGCGCGATCGAGCGCGGCACCGCCGGCGATCAACGCCAGCGGATCCAGATTGCCCTGAACCGCAACGCGGGTCTGGACCTGCTCGCGGATCAAGGACGGTTCCGCCGCCCAGTCGATGCTGACGGCATCGACGCCGGTGACGCTTACATAGGTCGGCAGCTGCGCGCCGGCGCCGCGGGGAAATCCGATGATCTTCGCGTCAGGTACTTGCTTGCGCACGCCGGCGACGATGCGCTGCGTCGGCTCGATTGACCATCGCTTGAATTCGCGCGGCGGCAGCACACCGGCCCAGGTATCGAAGATCTGCAGCGCGTCGGCGCCGGCCTTGAGCTGGCCAACCAGATAATGAATGGAATTTTCCACCAGGACGTCGATGATCTCAGCGAACGCGGCCGGGTGGCGATAGGCCATCATGCGAGCGGGCGCCTGATCCGGGGTGCCTTGCCCGGCCACCATGTAGGTGGCGACCGTCCAGGGCGCGCCACAGAAACCGATCAGCGCGACTTTGGAATCAAGCTCGCCGCGTACCCGGCGTAGCGCTTCATAGACCGGCTCGAGCTTGGTGAAATCCGCGTGCTTTGCCAGCGTTGCAATCTGTTCCGGTTTATCCAGCGGATCAAGCCGCGGGCCTTCGCTGGCCTCGAATCGCACGGCGCGGCCGAGGGCGTAGGGGATGACCAAAATATCGGAGAAGATGATCGCGGCATCGAAGTTGAACCGGCGGATCGGCTGCAGCGTGACTTCGGCGGCGTAGGCCGGGGTAAAGCAGAGATCGAGAAAGCCGCCTGCCTTGGCGCGCAATTCACGATATTCCGGCAAATAACGGCCGGCCTGCCGCATCATCCAGATCGGCGGCACAGCCTGCCGACGTCCGGAAAGCACCTCAAGAAAGGGTTTTACAGCGAGATTTTGGGTCAAGCGTTGGTCCGCGATGATCGGGAAGCATGTCTTTACTCCTGATACACGCCGCCGTGGGCCCGGCCAAGGGATTGCATAGCCGGGAACCGAAACGTGAGGACTGGTGCAGGCAAGGGCTAGCCATGGGCGGAAGGCGCTGGCCCGACAGCGAAGCCGGTACGTTTTTCCTTGCGCCAAAGCACATGGCAATGCGCGCTGAAAGCTCGGCGGAAATGCCGAGATTGAATTCAGAAGAATTCCGACCGGGCATTCCGCCTCTAACGTCGCGCCGCTCGGCGAGACATTGCGGGCAACGCCATCGATGCCCGCTATCTTGGATGCGTTCGTCGCCGTTTTCAGCACCCGATGGCCCTGATGGGGCCACCAGTCGCGCATGTAATCGCGGCCGCTTGTGCGCTATCGGCTGGTTTCGTGCACTGGCGTGAGTACATCCGGCGCCAGTTCGGGCGTGGTGAGCAGCTCTCGGCACGGCTTCAGCCCCTTCCAGAAATCCACGATTTGTTCGAGATCCTGGTTATGGTCGATGTCCCCGGAGGCGCCATTGCGCGGCGCGATCGTCAGACTAGCCTCTCCGCGGCCATTGATGCTGCTCGCCACCAGGTGCTGATAATATTCCAGCACAGCCACACGCAGGCTTGACGATAGGTTGGGTGTGCGGCGTTGACGCGAAATCTTCTCCACAAATTCGCTGATGGTGATGTTTTCCATCCGCACTATGGCATGAAGGCTGTTCCAGAAACTGTCTTCGAGGCTGATGCTGGTCCGCCGCTTGTGCAGGATGACGGAGCGTTTTCGGCTGGCATTGAGTTCCATGTTTGAGTCCTTCGGTTTGAAATGAGTCTACGCATTACCCTTGGGGTTGACGCTCCGCATCGAACGACACGCCGATCTGGCTGTCGGTTCGCCAAACGATGAAGCAACGGCGGCGGATGCGCTCTTCGTCGATCTCGAGATCGAACGAAAACGGAAGCGGGATGTCCTTTTCAACAACCAGTCCGGCTCCGCCGGCGGAAATGTTCAGGACGAAGCATTCGACGCACGTATCCTGAAAGCGGATCGATCCGCCTTTTAGGACGACTTTACGTGGACCGTCCGTCTGATGGGCCTTCAACATCTTCTGCATCTTCCCTATGCCCCAAAATTCGAATTCTGCGCCGGTTCAACTCACCAGCACCGCTCCGTCGCAGCGAATGCCGTTGACCCAGACGTCGGCCTGCCCGAGGCCGGTGCCGAGCGTCCCCAGCACCGAAGCCAGCAATTGATCCAACACACCCGTGACGCCGCTGAGAAGACCGGTCACGAGCCCATCGAGGCCTGGAATTGGCAGCGCGAGCGGTCCAAGTTTGATGGTGAGCGACAGGGTGCCGAGCAGGCTGGACAGCAGCGACGAGGTGAAATTGGTCTTCGTCACCGTTTTCTTGGTTTGCGCCGTGATGTCCGCGTAACTGAAATTCACGGTGGTTGGGGTCGTGTTACCCATGCCTGCATGAGCCAGCGCGGTGACAGTGATGAGGCCAAGGTCGACCAGCATCACAGGGGGAGGGTTGGGTTTGGTGGTGAAATTGGTCATGTCCGCCATCGTGACGTTGCCGATCCACGCGTCGACGATGCCGGGGGTAACGCCGAGGGCGACGTTCGATTTAGAGATGTCGGGACGGCCGCAGCTCACGGAGTCGAGTGTTGCGGTCGCCGAGCCAACCTCGACATAGACTGGCAGGTTAACGGCGGCCTTATTAGCGGTTGCAAGCAATTGTACCTGCAGCAGCACGCGTGTCTGCGCGGTATGCACGATGATGCCCTTGGTGCCGATGGCGACCCAGCTCGATCCCTGCGGTCGTTCGCCGATGGTCGCTTTCAACCACACGCTCGCAATGCCCCCGAGCGAAATGTTTACGCCCGTATCGATCTGATTGGTGCCGTTCGCTATCTGAGCAGTCGTCGTCAACAGATCGAGAAGCGAAAGACTCACTCCCATCTGCGGCTTACTTCCGGCTGAAAGACCGCCGTACGGGCCGACTTCGATCAACGATCCGAGTTTCATCTTCGTGGTGAGGCCGTTAACGGCTTGCGAGATGGTCGACAGCGCGGTGGTTGCGGTGCTGGCGCCGTTGGCGGCCTGCTGCGCTGTCAAGGTGGCCGCGATGATGTCGGAGACGTTGATATCTGCGTTCAGAATGGAGTTGTAGGTAGCGGCCGTCAGATTAACGCGGGTCGCGATCGCCGACAGAAAGGAGAATGCGTCAATCTTCGCGCTGGCCAGCGACTGATAGTCCATGACCGACAGCGACAGCGTGGTTCCCAGGAGGCCGCCGAGCAGCGCATTGAGCACGCCGCCGTCGAGCGAGAGCAGGCGCGAACCGACCGCAAATGACGCCTGTGCGGTGCTGGTCGCGACGGCCGAGGCCTTGATGTTGAAGGTATCGGAGCCGGTCAGGAATTTCCCGAAATACAACGGCGTCTTGGTGTTCAAGGTGACGCGCACGGCGTTGGGCACACCAACGGCGGGGGTCACGAAGCGGGCTTGCGCAGAAATCGCCGCGTTCGCCGTATAGGTGCCGAGTTCGACCGACACCAGGGCGCTTGCGGGGAAGTTGTTTTTGGTCACGGTCGCGGACGCCGCGTTGGTGGCGTTGGTGAGATTGCTGGCCGCGACGATTGCCGCGAGGTCGGCTGTGCTCTGGGTTCGGCGCCGGTCGGCGAAGATCGATCCCACATCAACCCCGAGCGCCGCGAAGCCGATGAACATAGTCATCAATCCCGCGCCCATGATAGCGAAGTTGCCGCGCTCATCGATGCCGAAACGTCGAACCTGCGCGCGGATCATCTTCAGAACCCGCCGAATGGAATGGCCGCCGAACGGACGATGGTCGGAGACGGCGTTGGCACGAAAGGCAATGAATAGATGAACATGCCCGCGGCGTTGTAGGTGACGGTCACGACGAACACGTTGGGATTAGAGCCTGAGGTCGCGGCCTTGATGTCGACATTGTTAGGCGTGATCAGCGGATAGGTGCCGACATTCGCCTTGACGTAATTCGAGGCAAGGCTCTTGCGTTCGGTGTCGCTTATGCCCGCAACCGACGAGCGCGCGGCCTCGGCGGCCAATTGCTGCACGCCGTGGATCACCGCGAGATAGGAGCCGAATACAACGATACCGAACACCATCGTCAGAAACACCGGAAGCAGCATCGCAAATTCAACGGCTGTGGCCCCGCGCCGGCACAGAAGAAACCTGGTCATCGCGCACCTCGACCCTAAATTACCGTCGGAAGCATCCCAAGGTTGTGTGAACACGAATTATAAGTTTCGTTTTGCAAGTCCGGGCGTGTGATCCGCAACGATGGCGCAGATGAATTCTATGAGGCGATCAATATCGGTGATGTGAAGCCTGAGATTTCAAAGGCGAAAACGGAGCGCCGTAAATTTACGGGCGGGGATCGATCGGGGTGCCAATTTGCCGCACGGAAAACTCGTGCTTTGGAGGCCCGGATTTAAAAAAATCTGCACAAAAACCTTCGCGATGCTACTTTTGGCGAGTATTAATGTTATAAACAACCATAGGGTTTTATGAGTCGATAAAGTCTTATTGGTCAGCTCGGCGAGAGGGTCCAATGCACAGACGGCATCAGCATTTAAATATCCCAATCGAAATCGTCCGCACGGTGGTAGCTATTTCCGAGACCGGAAGCCTGTCGAAAGCAGGTGAACGACTTGGTCTCAGCCAACCCGCCATAAGCTCGCAAGTCAAGCGCCTTCAAAGCCTGGTTGGCGGCGCGTTGTTTCTGAAGACGGCAAACGGCACCACGACAACCGAATTGGGAAAGCTTGCGCTGCAGCAAGCGCGGCAAATCCTGGAGGCCAACGATCAGTTGTTGCGGCTCGGCGGCAACGCCGACGGCCCGCAGGTGCTCAGGCTAGGGCTCAGCACCCTGTTTGCGCAACCGTTCATCCGGCAGCAAAGCGCTGAAAGCCTCGCCGATATCTTCGTTCATACCGACCACTCGGTGGCCATCGGCAGGGGACTTATCGACGGCTATATCGACATCGCCTGCATTTTCGCAAACGAGGCGATCGGGGATGAAATCGACCCGCTGATCATCAATGAAATGGAAGATGCTTTGGTTTGGGTACGTGCCAAAAGCTTCGTTCTTAGCCCCGGCGCGCCGCTTCCCATTTTGACGTGGCCGGGAGATGACTGGATGATCCGTACCCTGACGCGGCACGGCCTGTCCTACAAGATCGTATTCAACAGCCCGGACTATCACGCCAAACTGGCGGCCGTAGAAGCAGGCGTCGGCCTTACAGCAATTCCCGCGAGCATGGTTCCGCGCTCGCTCGTCCAGGCCAGAGAGTATTATCTGCCCGAGCTACCGCCCTTGAAAGCGATCCTGTGTGCCAGGCCCGGGCTTGATGCAGACCATGCCTCTGACCTTTTGAAATTGTTATCGACCATGTTTTTCCGGCCTCGGGTCAGCGTCGCGGCAGCGAACTAAACCCGCGGCGAGGCGAGTATCGGGCGCGAAGGGTGTCGACCAGCCGGCCGGGCGGTCTGAACCGGTGGGGTTGACTTGCGGGGCGCCAGGGAACCTCCGGGAGTGCGGACCGTTGTCCTCATGACACGGAGGATTCCTGCAACCGGAGAGTTTCATGGCTGCGAAATTCGATCCCACGGCGCATGACAAATATGCTGATGATCCCAGGGAAGCCGCGTTAGCCGACCGGGAAACCCGCGCGAAATTGGAAGCGGGCCTGGTGGGTAGCTTTCCGGCCTCGGATCCGGTGAGCGCGACCCAGCCGTCGCCATCCAAACATGACGGCCGTCAAGGCGAGACTTCGTTTTGGGATAGGGTGCTGTCGGTATTCCGATGAGGAAGTGAACATGGCCGGCGCGCGGGTGTTCAAATGAGCGGCGAGTTCGACCACGCGGCGAATGATTCCCCGCGAAGCGGAAGTTCGAAGCGCGTGACGCCCATGGTATGGGCCGCCATCGTTGTGGCAATCGTCGTGATGGCGGTATGGTTTGCAGTGGGGCGGTGAAGGTTTTGCGCACGGTTCGTGCCAGTACCGACAACGCGATCTTTCATTAATAATGTGGCGGGGGCTCATGGCCCGCGGCGGGCGCTCGTGTTTCCGCTTCCTGCAGGCGCTCACTGAGCTGGGTGATCTGGCGCGTCAACGCGTCGATTTTGAGCCACTGCGCCGTGATCGTCTGGTTCAGGGTCTCAATGGTATCGTCCTGGAACGTCAGTCGGGCTTCCAGCGCGTCGATGCGATCGCTGATCGTCTTGATATCATTCATCGGAGTCATGCTTCATTGAACGCTCACGTAATCCGTGGCCGAGTGCGACGCGATCGTCGAACACGAAGCATTCGCCGCGCCAGCGGCTCTCCGACTCCGGCATGCGTTCGAGATATTTCAAAATGCCACCCCTGAGGTGATAGATCTCGGAAAAGCCGCGCGACAGCAGATAGGCGCTGGCTTTTTCGCAGCGGATGCCGCCGGTACAGAACATTGCGATCTTGCGATGCTTTGCCGGGTCGAGATGGCGCGCGGCGAAGTCCTTGAATTGCCCGAAGCTCGCGATGCCGGGGTCGATCGCACCTTCGAAGGTGCCGAGCGCGACCTCGAACGCGTTGCGGGTATCGATTACAAGCGTCTCCGGCGACGCGATCAGCGCATTCCAGTCGGCAGCATCGACATAAACGCCGACCTGGCGCGTCGGATCAGTGGAGGCATCGCCGAGCATGACGATTTCCTTTTTTAGCCTGACCTTCAGCCGCCGAAACGGCATCGCGGCGGCAGAGGAGAATTTCAATTCGAGGTTATCGAGCCGGCCGTTGAACAGGGGGCCGTGGCGCAGCTCCTCAATGAAATCGTCGATCGCCTCGGTGCCGCCGGCCAGCGTACCGTTGATGCCCTCACTGGCCAGCAGCACGCTGCCCTTCAGTCCGAGTTCCGCACCGAGCGACAGTAGCGGTTCGCGCAAATCCCGGAAATCCGGCAGCGCAGCGAATTGATAAAAAGCGGCGACCTTGTAGGGCATATAGGGGGTTTATCAGGCGGGGAAGGGGCCGAAAAGGCTGTCCGAAGCTCAACAAATTCCGGTGTTCGGCCAATGCCGAAACTGATGGCGTTCGGCCTTTGCCGTTGGCAAGGACTTTGCCTCAAAAAACAGCGGTCCGCATTACCGCTATCTCTCCCCAACCATTGCCCAGCGCGGCCCGAATGTGCCAAGAACCCCGGCGCAAGCGCGTTCCGCCCCCTGCGGGTTCTCGCAAAGAAACAACGTTAAAGTGAGCCATCTGACATGAGGAACTTCCATCTCGCTGGCCGATCGACGGTCCATGCGGAAAACGCGATGGTGGCGACGTCGCACCCGCTGGCCGCGCTGACGGCGATCGAGGTGCTGCGCGCCGGCGGCACGGCAACGGACGCCGCGGTGGCGGCCTGCGCACTGCTCGGCGTGATCGAGCCGCAATCCACCGGCATCGGCGGCGACTGCTTTGCGCTGATCCAGCCGAGGGGCGAAGGCAAGATCGTTTCCTACAACGGTTCGGGCCGGGCGCCGATGGCGGCGACCCCCGAATGGTATCTCGAGCGCAAACTGCATTCGATTCCGCTGACCTCGGCACATGCCGTCAGCATTCCCGGCGCGGTCGACGCCTGGGCGACCATCCTGCGCGATCACGGCAAGTTTGGGCTCGACACTTTGCTGCAGCCGGCGATCAAGGCCGCAGAGGGCGGTTATATCGTGGCCCCCCGCATCGCGTTCGACTGGAAGAACGGTTTCGACAAGCTCAAGAAGGGCACCAACACCGAGCGCTATCTGCTGCCGCACGGCAAGCCTGCGGTCGCCGGCGACGTGATCCATCAGCCTGAACTCGGCAAGACCCTGCGGGCGATCGCCAAAGACGGCCGCGATGCGTTCTACAAGGGCGCCATTGCGGAGGATATGGTGGAGACGCTGCGCGGGATCGGCGGCCTGCATACGCTCGACGACTTCGCCGCCCACACCACCGAAACCACGATACCGATCGGCACCATGTACAAGGGGCATGACGTCTGGCAGTGCCCGCCAAACGGTCCGGGCATCACCATGCTGGTGATGCTCAACATCCTGTCGCGGTTCGACCTGGCCAAATATCCGGCCATGAGCGTCGAGCGCTTCCATCTCGAGGCCGAAGCCGCGCGGGTCGCCTACATGATGCGCGAGCAATATATCGGCGATCCCAGCAAGGTCGACGTCGACGTCGCCCGGATCCTGTCGAAGGCGTTCGCGGACGAGCATGGCGACAAGATCCGGTTGGACCGGATGCTTGACCTGCCGAACGTGGCGCCTCCGATGAATCCCTCGACGGTCTACATCAGCGTGGTGGACAAGGATCGCAACGCCTGTTCGTTCATCAACTCGATCGCGCATTCGTTCGGCTCGGCGATCGTCTCCAACAAGACCGGCATTCTGCTGCAGAACCGCGCCGGCGGCTTCCGGGTTCAGCCGGGCCATCCCAATTGCATCGGACCCGGCAAGCGGCCGCTGCACACGATCATCCCGAGCCTGGTCACCAAGGGCGGCCGCGCGGTGATGCCGTTCGGCGTGATGGGCGGACAATACCAGCCGGTCGGGCAGACTCACGTGCTGACCAACATTCTCGACTACGGATGCGACGTGCAGGAAGCCATCGATATGCCGCGCGGCCTGCACTATGAGGGCGTCTACCAGCTCGAGGACGGCGTGCCCGCCGAGATCGTGGAAGGTCTGCAGAAGCTCGGGCACAAGACCGCCAAGGTGGTGGCCCCGTGGGGCGGCGGCCAGGCGATCTGGATCGATTGGGACAAGGGCACGCTTACCGGTGGTTCCGATCCCCGCAAGGATGGTTGCGCGCTCGGCTATTGAACGAGCGGCGTTGCGCCCCTCTCACCAACGAACAATGGAAGCTGAACAAATGTCACGCACTAAGTTTAAAAATCTCTCGCTCGTCTTCGCCGTTGTCATCGGCATGACGGGTATTGTTATCTCCGCTGCGCCGTCCGGCGCGTTGGCCCAGACCGCAGGAAAACCCATGACCACAGCTTCAGGATTGCAGATCATCGATAACGTCGTCGGCACCGGCGCCTCGCCGAAGCCCGGCCAGATCTGCGTCATGCATTACACCGGTTGGCTCTATGAGGACGGCAAGAAGGGCAAGAAGTTCGATAGCTCGGTCGATCGCAATGAGCCGTTCGAATTTCCGATCGGACAGCATCAGGTCATCGCCGGCTGGGATGAGGGCGTCGCCAGCATGAAAGTCGGCGGCAAGCGCACGCTGATCATTCCGCCCACGCTCGGCTACGGCGCCCGCGGTGCCGGCGGCGTGATTCCGCCGAACGCGACCCTGATGTTCGACGTCGAACTGCTCGGCGTGAAATAGCGCACCAGAGCTCCGTTCCGATAGAATCGAAACGGCGCTCTAGATTCTTGGATTTGACGCGTTTTCTTTACGCGAACCGGTACTCACTTCGCTGGAAAACGCTTTAATCACTGCATGAAGGGTGCGTGTCGTGAAGATTTCGATCCTTGACGATTACTTCGACACGGTGCGTACCCTCGATTGTTTCGGCAAGCTTGCCGGGCACGACGTCACGGTCTGGAACGATCATGTCCAGGACGTTGACCTGCTGGCGCAGCGGCTCGCCGACACCGAAGCGCTGGTTCTGATCCGCGAGCGGACGCAGATCCGCGCGCCGCTCTTGGAGCGGCTGCCGAAGCTCCGGCTCATCAGTCAGCGCAGCGTCTATCCCCACATCGATATCGACGTCTGCACTCGGCTCGGCATCATCGTGTCGTCGAGCCAGCACGCCGATACGCCGTCCTATGCGACCGCCGAGTTTACCTGGGCGTTGGTGCTGGCGGCGATGCGCGCGATCCCGCAACAGATGGCTTCGCTAAAGGCGGGTAACTGGCAGATCGGCATCGGCCACACGCTGCGCGGAAAGACCCTCGGTATCTACGGCTATGGCCGGATCGGCGCCGTGGTCGCCGGCTATGGCCGGGCATTCGGCATGAATGTGCTGGTGTGGGCGCGTGACAAAGCGCGGGCCGCGGCGCGTGCCGATGGCTACTCGACTGCCGACAGCAAGGAGTCGTTTTTCGAGCAGTGCGACGTGATCTCGTTGCACATGCGCCTGGTCGACGCCACGCGTGGCATCGTCACGTCGGCAGACCTCGCGCGCATGAAGCCATCGGCGTTGCTGGTCAATTCCAGCCGCGCCGGATTGATCGAGCCCAACGCGCTGGTGAACGCGCTGCGCGCCGGGCGGCCGGGCATGGCGGCGGTCGACGTATATGAGAAGGAACCGTTGCGCGACGTCGATGATCCCTTGCTGAACATGGGCAATGTCGTCTGCACACCGCACCTCGGCTACGTCACGCGCGACGAATACGAGCTGCAGTTCACCGATATTTTCGACCAGATCGTCGCCTATGGCGCAAGTGCGCCGATCAATGTCGTCAACCCCGAGGCGATCGGCCGCCGAAGCTGAGCGGGCTTTTCGGTCTGGTTTGCAGCCGTGGTTTTCGCTACCCTGCTCAGGAAAAGATGTTCCCGGGAAGCAGCACGATGACAAGCTCTCACGACCATAACCATTCCGATCACTCGCACGCCCACGACGACGCCGAGCGCTGGAAGCACGACGGCATCCGCGTCATCCCCGGCAACCAGCTCGATCCTAACGTGCCGTCGACTGCGGGGATGGACCGCAAGGCCGCGATCAATTTCGCGCGCGTCGGTGCGCAGAAATTATGGGCCGGCACCGTCACGATCCGGCCCGACGCCAAGACCGGCGCGCACCACCATGGCCATCTCGAAAGCATCATCTATGTGGTGAAGGGCAAGGCGCGGATGCGTTGGGGGGAACACCTGCAATTCACCGCGGAAGCGGGGCCGGGCGATTTCATCTTCGTCCCGCCCTATGTGCCGCACCAGGAGATCAACGCCAGCCCTGACGAAGTGCTGGAATGCGTGCTGGTCCGCAGCGACGGCGAGGCGGTCGCGATCAACCTCGACATCGAGCCCGTGGAGAAGCCGGAGACGGTGCTGTGGGTCGACCCGGTGCACCGCGATCCGGCGGAGAAGAAGTAGCCAAGTCATCGTTATTCCGGGGCGTGCGAAGCACGAACCCGGAATCTCGAGATTCTCCGATGTGCAATTGCACATCGTAGTTCGACGCTAACGCGTCGCCCCGGAATGACGTGCTAAATCCTACGCAAACACGCCGTGGTCGATCGACCCGTTCGGCACCACGTATCCGTAGCGCGTGTTGGAAGGCTCCGGTCCGGCCTTTTCGTACTCAGCCTTCATCAGCGCGAAGCGGTCGCCCTTGAGGTCGAGCATCGCGCGCTTCGGCTGGATGTTGTAAAGCCGCGCGTTGTTGTCGCCGAAGATTGCGGTCTTGACCGGGCCGTCGGCAGCGCCGAGCGGGGCGTAGCCGAATTTCTTTTGCATCGCCTCGGGTATTTCAAGACGACGCAAGCCCTCGATCTGCCATTGCGGTGCACCGGTCCACAGTGCGTCGGTACCCCAGCAGACGTGATCGACGCCGAGGCCCTTGATCAGCGTGCCCATCAGCGCCGCGCAGACATTTGGCTCCGCGACCAGCGTGGTCGCGAACAACTGACCCACGTCGCCATAGACATTGTTGACGCCATATTGGGCCGGGATGTCAGCGAGGTCAGAGGTCCAGGAGATGCGTCCCGTGCGTTCGAATTCCGCCAGCGCCTGCTTCGGATCGCCGCCGACGTGACGGTAGGCGGAGTGATAGATGACGAAGTTGAGTTGCGGCCAGTCCTTGGCCGCCTGACCCACGTCGGAGACGTCGGCGAATCCGCGCAGATTGGGAAACCGCTTCTCGACGCCCGGCGGAAACAGACCCTTGTGAACGCAGACATTCTTGATGCCGGCCTTCACCATTTTCTCATAGCCCTTGTAGGCGACGTTCTCGTCGTCCAACCGCCAGGGATAGTGGCTGATGTCCTTGTGAGTGTTGTCGCCGATGGTGTAGCCCTTGCAGGATTTCAGGTTTCAGCTCGAGTGCGGCATCGAGCTTCTCGAGCCAGCCGGGCTGGCCCGGCGTGAAGATCGCGTGACAGAAGAGCCGCCGAGAACCCGCTTCCTCGTTCACCTTCTTGCGCGCGTCGGCCATTTGCTGGTTGGTCAGGAACCAGTCCTGCTCGATGTCCGACGGCGCCGACGAGATCAGCGCGATCTTGGTGTCGGAGTCGAGAAACATCTCTTTCTTGTAGTTGTTGAACTTGAGGTCCTCGATGGTCTGTTCGTGGTCGGAGAGCTGCTTGTTCCAGCCGGCCTTGCCGACCGCGTTGCGCATGTCGACAAACGTCATGATGCGGGTATCGTCACGCAGGAAATGCGTATGCATGTCCATGATGAACTGGTCTTTGAGCCCGTTGGCGCGCTCCTGGGCCATCGCAGGCGTCGCCGCTTCCGCGGGCGTCGCATCGAACAGCGCGCCATACACTTCGTTCATCGCGACAAAGGACGCCGCCATGCCAGCCGCGCTCTGGAAGAATTTCCGGCGGTTCAAGCCTTGCTTGGCGCCGAGATCGTCGGCCATCGCCAGTAGTCGCGCCTCGACCTCGCGTTGCCGTTCGTTCTGCGGGTCGGGATAAAATTCATCGCTTGCCACGATCTGCGTCGGGATTGGCGTCTTGTACGCACACAATTCGGACGGCATCAGTACGGCAAGTTCTTCTTCAGTCAGTTGGCTGGTCACGCGTCTTCCTCCCTGGTACGTGCCCGGCACTCATCCCGCCGGTTACACGGCCGAGACACTAGACCTGTATTTGCGCGGAGCAAGCCTTCTTGATTGCTGCCGTGCACACTTTCTAGTCGGCACCGCAGCGCGCCATGACTTCCGGTCGTGGGGACCGTCTGCTACAATCATTTCATTCTGAATTACCGAGCGGCAACGTTTGACGCGATACCGCAGCGCATTTTCACAGCGTGAAAAATCAAACCACGAAAACTAATAAATTCACCGGAGGAAGTGATGAAACATCTCGATCGCCCGTTGGCGCGCCGTACACTGATCAAAGGCGCCGGGCTTGGCCTCGTTGCCGGCGGAATGGCAGATACGCTCTTTGCGCAAGGCGCCGACGCGGCTCCGGCGGAAGGCGGCGAGATCTGGAGCCAGGAATATTGGACCAAGAAGGGTGACATTCCCCTGTGGATGTTCCGCAAACGGCTCGGTGCGCCCAAGGCGGGCGAGGCTCCGCGGCCGGTGTTGTTCTTTGTTCATGGCTCTTCGGTAACGTCGAGGACGTTCGACCTCAATGTGCCTGGCCACGGCGAATATTCGGCCATGAATGAGTTCGCTCGCTATGGCTTTGACTGCTGGACCATGGACCATGAGAACTATGGCAAGTCAGGGCGCACCTCGGGCAATGCCGACATCGCCAGCGGCGTAGAGGACCTGAAGGTGGCGGCCGAAGTCGTCATCCGCGAAACCGGCCAGCAGAAGTTTCATTTTCTCGGTGAGTCCTCGGGGGCGTTGCGCGCCGGAGCCTATGCGATGGCACAGCCCGAGCGCGCCGACCGGCTGGTGCTCGCCGCCTTCACCTACAAGGGCGAGGGATCGCCAACCTTGGCCAAGCGCGCCGAGCAGCTTGCCTATTATCGCAGCCACAATATGCGCAAGCGCGACCGCGACATGATCCGCTCGATTGCGACGCGCGACAAGCCGGGCACCAGTGATCCCGCCGCCGTCGAAGCGCTGGCCGATGTCGAAATGCAGTTCGGCGACCAGATCCCGACCGGCACCTATCTCGACATGACCGCCAACCTGCCGGTGGTGCATCCGGAGAAGGTGCTGTCGCCGGTACTTCTGGTGCGCGGCGAGTATGACGGGATCGCGACCGTGGCCGATATCGAGCAGTTCTTCAACGCGCTGCCGAACGGCGACCGCCAGTTCATCATCCTGCCCGGCACTGCGCACTCGGTCACGCTCGCGACCAACCGGCAACTATTCTGGCACGTGGCGCGGTCGTTCCTCAACATGCCGACGCCGATTGCGACCTAGCGGCGTCGCCGCAAGGTTGGCTCCTCATGGTGAGGAGGCGCGCTCGCGCCGTCTCGAACCATGAGGGAGGTGGCGGCCATCCTTCGAGACGCGGCGAAGACGCCGCTCCTCAGAATGAGGTCGTGCCTGTCAAAAATGCAGTCGTGCGGTCCCGAAAATAATTGAGACCACCTGTCGGATCGCCGGCGCGCCAGCCGTCCTTGGGACGAAACGATGGAAAGGAAACCCTGATGGCCCAACTGATCTTCGTCAACCTGCCGGTCGTCGACCTCGCCCGCGCCACCGCTTTCTATCAGGCGATCGGCGCGACCAAGAATGACCAGTTCTGCGATGAAACCGCGTCCTGCATGGTGTTTTCCGAGACCATCCACGCCATGCTTTTGACCCATGACAAGTTCCGCCAGTTCACGCCGAAAAAGATCGCCGATGCCAAAACGTCGAGCGAGGTTCTGATCTGCCTTTCCGCCGACAGCCGCGAGGCCGTCGACGACATGGTCGGCAAGGCGCAAGCGGCCGGTGGTGGCGTCGATCCGTGCCCGAAGCAGGATTATGGCTTCATGTATGGCCGCAGTTTTGAGGATCCCGATGGCCACATATGGGAAGTGATGTGGATGGATGTTGCGGCTGCGACCGCGGCACCCCCCATGGCCGCCGCCTGATTGAGCGACGGAGCCGCGTTCCGCGGCGCGCCATGGCTTCAAGCCTTGTCGCGCTGCCATACCGAACCTGCGATCATCGCGACGGCGCACAGCGCGGCGTAGGCAACGAGTGACGCCGCCACCATCGCCGCCAGCGCTGTCATCCCGGCGCCGAAATAGCCGACCGCGATCCATCCAAGGCCGGCGGCAAGCAGGATACGCACGACGGATGCGACGAACGGCCAAAGCACATGGCCGGCGCCCTGCGCGGCAAAGGCGATCACAAAACCGAATCCCAGCGCGCCATAGGCCGGCGCCACGATGCGCAGATAGGTCGCCCCCTGGCGCAGCACGTCCGGATCGTGGCTGAAGAGATGCAGCCACAACATCGGGAACAGCGCGACGACGAGGCCGATCGTTCCCGTCATCACCAGCCCGACCAAGCCGCTGGTCCAGGCGATCTCTTTGGCGCGCGCGATCTGGCCCGCACCGATATTGACGCCGACCATGGTCAACACGGCAGTGCAGAGTCCAAACAGGAGCGGAATCATGATGTAGTCCAGCCGCGACGCGATGCCGTAGGCTGCAAGCGCGGTGGTGCCGAACAGCCCAACCGCGCCAGTGACCAGGATTACCGTCAGGTTGGTGAGCACGGAATTGATGGCCGTCGGCACCCCGACCTTGAGAATGTCCTGAAAAAGACGACGCCGAAGCGGAACGAACCGGAAGGAAAGCCCTGAACGTCCCGATGCCATATAGCGTAACAGCACCAGCATTGCGCCGCAGTAGTAAGCCGCGAAGGCAATGCCCGCTCCCTGGATTCCCAGCGCGGGAATCGGACCGAAGCCGAAGATCAGGAGCGGCGAGGCCGGGATCAGCACCAGCGCGCCGACCAGCGTCACCAATGCGGGCACCTTGACGTTGCCCGAGCCGCGCAGTGCTGCCGCCTGCAGGTTGACGATCCATACCGGGATCGCTCCGGCAAAAAGGTAGTTGGAATATTTCAGCGCAGCGTCGAGCGCTCCGTTCGTCCCGCCGAGCGCCCGGTACAACAACGGGCCGCCCTTGATCGCCCCCAGCGTGAAAACCGCGCCGACGACGACGGCGAGCACCAAAGCGTGCAACACTAGCGCGTCGGCATCGTCCTTGCGGCCGGCACCGACCGCGCGCGCCACCGCCGACGCGACTCCGCTGCCGAGGCCACCGTTCGACATCATCGTCATCAACATGAAGACCGGGAACACCATCGCGACGCCGGCAAGGGCGTCGGTGCCGAGAAACCCGACATAATAGGCCTCAGCGATGTTGACGGCGGTTTGCGCGATCAGGACGACCATGGTCGGCAATGCCAGCCGCAACAGGGTCGGCAGCACCGGGCCGGTCAGGATTGCAGCGCGCGACTTTTCGCTGTGGCTCTGGCGTTTGGGTTCCGGAGCGGCATGAACAGGCACATCGTCTTTGTCGGGCGCATTGTCGAGCGTGAGCGGTGCTGCGGCTAATTTTGCTTTCATTTGCGTCCTGTCCCGGCAGTCTTTTTGTTGCATTACGATCATAATGCATTATTATGATCGTAATGCAATAGGGAGTGACGGACGCAATTTTCGTTGGACGGGCGGCGGGAACCCGTGCCGAACGTCAGGGGCCACTGCTATAGTGAGCCGACAACAGGAAACCAGGATGCGGTACGAGAAGGGACACAAGGACGCGACCCGCCAGCGCATCATCGATGTCGCTTCGCGGCAGTTTCGCGAGCATGGCGTCGCCGCGGTGGGCCTTGCCGGCATCATGACCGATGCCGGGCTGACCAACGGCGCCTTCTATACTCACTTCAAATCCAAGGAGGATCTGGTCCAGGCCGTGCTGACCAACGTGCTTCGGCGCCGCGAGGAAACGCTTCGGGCCGCTTCCGAAACCGATGCGGGCTTGGAGACGATCATCCGGGACTATCTGTCACCCCGCCACCGCGATCGGCCGAGCGGCGGCTGCCCGACCGCAGCCTTGGTCGCGGAAATCGCGCGCCATCCGAAGCCGACACGGGATGCATTCACGGACAAGGTGTCCGAATTCATCTCATTGATCGCCAGCCAGGTCCGCAACGGCTCGGTCGAGTCACGGCGGCGCAAGGCGGCTGCAATCTACGGCATGATGGTGGGTACGCTCCAACTGGCGCGCGCCGTCACCGACAAGCAGCTGTCCGACGAAATGCTGAAGAGCGGTGTCAGGGCGGCGCTTGCGCTCGCCGATGACGACGCTTAATGAAGCAGTCGTGCAGTCGGTGACACGGCGATCGCTGCGCTCAGCCCAACTCACACGCAACCGAGCGGGAAGGTCGGTCCGCCTCCCGTTTGAGCGGTCGCGCGGTACCGCTGTGGTCGCAAAGCCGTCGCCAGCCTGCCGATGTGCTGACAATAAATCGGCCAGATGGGCGTCTACGACCATCGCGAGACAAAAAGAAACGAAAGCGAAGTCAGTTGGCGGCGTTTCAACCACAAAAAAGGCAGGGCGACTATCAGGGGAATCGCGGAACCGGGCCGGATCGCGCCGGAATCTCGATGTCAGTGTGGATCGGTGCCGCCATCATCGCGACGGCTATCTTGCTGTCGAGCCTGATTACGGTCGCCGGCACGAGGTTCGTCGGAATGGACAGCCCCTCCGACGAGAACATGTGGCTGATCGACCGGCTCACCGGCAGCGTTTATAAATGTCAGGCGTCCGAACGTGGCAAGGCTTCCTGCGATGCCGAGGCCGCGACGGGAAGCATCGGTGAACGAACCAAGCACTGAGCAGCGCGCTCGCTCACCCCGGGCGCTTGCGGCTTAAGCGTACGCTGGTCGGCCTGGTCGTTGAACCGTACCCGACGCCGCCGTGGATGGTTTTGCCGTTCAAACTGACAAAGCGTAAGCCGCCTGTACCTCTCCCGGGGCGCGGCGAATCCCGTTACATAGATGGTGATGTCCGCTGAACCATGCCCCATCACCAAGCTCGAGGCCCGGCGCATCTGGCTGCGTGCCCAGCGGCTCGACACCTCGGCGCCGTTCGGCGACGGTCCGCGGGCGACAGCAGCTGCGGTTGAGCACCTCGGCTACGTACAGATCGACACCATCAACGTCATCGAACGCTCGCACCATCACATCCTATGGACCCGGATTCCCGACTATCGCCGTGCCGATCTCCAGCAGGCCCAGAGCGTCGACAAGACCGTGTTCGAGTACTGGACCCACGCGCTGTCCTACGTGCCCTCACGGGATTTGCGCTTCTTCCTGCCGGCGATGCGGCGACACCGGCGCGAGGGCCATAAATGGCTCGACGGAGTCAGTCCGGCGGATTTGCGCAAGGTCATGCGGCTGATCCGGCGCGACGGCGCGCTGACCATCCGCGACATCGACGACGATGTGCTGGTCGACAAGCACCATCCGTGGGCGAGCCGCAAGCCATCGAAGCGGGCGCTGCAGCTTGCGTTTTACACCGGCGAGCTGACGATCAGCGCGCGCACCGGCATGCTCAAGACGTACGAACTGATGGCGCGGCATTTCGGCTGGGACAAGCCGCCGAAGCCCGCATCGCCGCGCGAAGTCATCGCCTATCTGCTCGACCGCGCGCTGCGCGCGCAGGGCGTGGTCAGCCTGGATTCGATCTGTCATCTTGATGCGCCGAGCAAATCCGCGGTGCAGCGCCTGATCGAGGCGCGGACGCGCGCCAAGGAGTTGGTGCCGGTCGCGCTCGAAGGTGCCGGCAAGCAGGAGCATTGGACGCGCCCGGAAGTGCTGGAGGGCGCTCGAGCCGCGGGCCACGACGCCACGCCCGGACTGGTGCATATCCTGTCGCCGTTCGATCCGCTCACCATCCAGCGCAAGCGCACCGAACTGTTCTTCGGCTATGGCCATCGCTTCGAGGCTTATGTGCCGAAGGAGAAGCGGTTGTTCGGCTATTTCGCGCTGCCGGTGCTGGCGGATGACCACATCGTTGCGGCGATTGATCTCAAGACCGATCGCAAGGCGCGCAAGCTGCTGATGCAGAAATGGAGCTGGGTCGACGAGGCGACGGGGCTACCCAAGACGCGGCGATCCGGCGCGCGCAGAGACCTCAAGCGCCGGATCGAGGAGGAATTACATCGCTTCGAGCGCTTTCAGCTCGCGGATGGAGTTTCACTTTCGGAACCCGAGGCGCCCGGCGGGGTTAGCCCGGCATGATCGGTTCCGGGAGCGCGTCATGGACGACGATAAAACGGGCGACGGCAAATCGATACGGCAAAGAATTGCCGACGCGTTGAAAGACATTGCCAAAGTTGCCGCCAACGCCGCCAACGATGCGCTGAAGGCCGAAACGCCCAAGCCCGAAACGCGCAAGTCGAAGTCGGATGAAGCGGCGGCGACTTACATACCGCTGGCCGCCGAAGGCCTTGTTTCCGATCCGATGCTGGTGCCGCCCCTCGCGGCGGCGGCTCCGGCGCCCAAGAAGAAACGCGGGGCGGCCAAGCCGGCGGCGAAGAAGGCCGTCCGGAAGACCGCGAAAAAGGCGACGAAAAAATCCGCCGTCGGAAAATCAAAGAAGTCCGCCAGAAAGACGGTGAAGAACGCTGCCAAGAAATCTACGAGGCAAACTGCGAAGAAAAACAAGAAGCGCGCGGCGCAGAAGGTCCGCACGCCAACTCGCCGGAGGCGCGCAAAGGCCTAAAGCGCTGGCTTGGTAAAGCCAGTGACGGCCATACGATCGAGCAGCAGGCCGAGGACAATCCCGGCGCCATAGGCCAGCATATTCCATGGCGAAAAGATGCGGCCGAGCAGGAGTGCGCCGGCCAGCGTCAGCCGAAAGGCGTCGAGCCAGGGGGCGTGCACCAGCCGGAACAACTCGACCGTGATCGCAATCGCCGCTGAGATCAGGGCGATGCGCCACGGCGGCAAGCGGAGACCGGCGAGGCTGGCCAGGATGCTGGTCAGAAAGAAAACCATGGTGGCCCACAGCGCCGAGCCGCCATATTTCACGATCGCGACCGGCAGGCCCGCGCCAAGCCCGAACCCGCGCAAGGCAAGGCCGGCGGCGATGATCGCCAGACACAGCCAGAACTCGGACGATCATCTGGGATCGCCGGCCTCCGCTGTTCGTGATCAAGGCGTCACTCATTGTGATGACAGGGCATCGGTCGCCGGCAATCCAAGGAAATACAGCGAAGAATCGATCAAACCAGGAAGGCTCATGCTCCGCCTGATAGCAATGGCTCTTTATCACGCCCGCTCCACGATGCTAAGAGACCCCCGGATGGGAAGCCTGCATCGGTTTCTCCGTGAAAAAACAACAAACCGGGACGAAACCTCATGAGCCAGGCAACCGCCACCGCTATCGCCGCTTCCGGCGCGAAGAGCGAACTTGAGACCTCGACCATCCGCGCGATCTCGTGGCGGCTGATCCCGTTTCTGGTGCTGGCCTATTTCCTGTCCTATCTCGACCGCGTCAATCTCGGCTTTGCCGGGCTGACCATGAACGCCGATCTGAACTTCTCGCCGACGGTGTTCTCCTGGGGCGCCGGCATCTTCTTCATCGGTTATTTCCTGTTTGAGGTCCCGAGCAACCTCGCGCTGGAGAAATTCGGCGCCAGCCGCTGGATCGCCCGCATCATGGTGACCTGGGGCATCATCTCGGCGCTGATGGCTGTCGTCGGCGGGGTCTGGAGCTTTTATATCGTGCGATTCCTGCTCGGCGTCGCCGAGGCCGGATTCTTTCCCGGCATCATCCTTTATCTGACGTATTGGTATCCGGCGGAATACCGCGCGCGCTTTCTCGCCGCGTTTGCGATCGCGGTTCCGGTTTCCACCGTGATCGGCGCGCCGATCTCCGGTCTCTTGCTCGGCCTCGATGGCGCGATGGGCCTGAGGGGCTGGCAATGGCTGTTCATCATCGAGGGCATCCCCTCGGTCCTACTCGGCATCGTCACTTGGTTCTATCTCACCGATCGTCCGGCGAAGGCAGACTGGCTCACCGCCGAGCAGAAGGCATGGCTGTCGTCGCGGCTCGCCGCTGAAATCGCCGCCAAGAAGGCTGCGAGCCACCTGACGCTGCAGGAGGCGCTGACTTCGCCGAAGGTGCTGAAGCTCAGCATGATCTATTTCGGATTCGTCGCCGCGCTCTACGGCATGCAGTTCTGGCTGCCACAGATCGTAAAAGCGTTCGGCTTCTCCAATGCGCAGACCGGCTTTGTCATCGCGGTGCCGTATCTGTTCGGCACCGTCGCGATGATCCTGTGGGCGCGGCATTCCGACGCCACGCGCGAGCGCGTGATGCATGTCGGTGCGCCGCTGCTGTTGACCGGCGTGGCGCTCGGGATCTGCGGCTACATGGACAATCCGTATGTGACGATGATCGCGCTGGTGGTGGCTGCGATCGGCATCTTCTGCACCTTCGGCGTTTTCTGGACACTGCCGACGGCCTGGCTCTCCGGCACTGCGGCGGCCGGCGCGATCGCGCTAATCAATTCGATCGGCAATCTGGCGGGCTTCGCCGGCCCCTATCTGATCGGCTGGGTCAAGGAGAGCACCGGCTCTACCTCGACCGGGCTCTTGGTGCTCTCTCTGCTGCCGCTGATCGGCGGACTTTTGGTCTTCCTTGGCCGTCACGAGACCAAGGTGGAGTTCGCCGGCGCCAGTCCGGCGGAGTAGCGAACGCCCAACCTTCAAGCACTGCGTCGTTTTGCCAACGCTGACTCATTTGCGTGGGCGGTGGGACGGGATTGATCATCGCGGACCGAAATTGAATTTCGCTGCTGGCGCGCGGTCTCGCTGACGATCCGCAGAATCTCGGCTTCTGTGTTGATTGACTTGAACTCTTTGGCCATCAGCGACGCGCGCCGTCGATAGTCCGGGGTGTCGAGTACGGTGCCAATCGCATCACGCAGCGCTTCCGCTGACGGCTCATTAGTGGCGAGATCGATTCCGACTCCCGACCAGGCCACACGCGCGTTGACGTCGGCCTTGTCCTGTGTGAGCCCCGCCGTGACGAGCGGAACGCCATAGCTCAGCGCTTGATTGACACTGCCGTAACCGCCGTTGGTGACGAAAACGTCGGCTTTCGGAAGAATCCATTCGAACGGCAGATATGGAGCCAGACGCGCATTGGCCGGGATGGGTGTGGTGATGGCATCGACTGGGCGTCCACCGGCTGTTGCAACAACAAGCAGGTCTGACCGGTCGGCGAGCGCCCGCAGCGTCGGTCCGATCAACCGGTCGAAATCGTCATTGGCTACCGTTCCCTGTGTAACAAGCACGACTTTGCGCGCGCCATCGAGCTCGCTCGCCCAGGAGGGCAGGCTCACTTGGTTGGCAAGGATCGGAGGCGTTCCAACGAAGTTCACCGTGCTTGGAAACGAGCGCGGAAACTCGAAACTCGGGACCGTCAACTGCAAGTAGGCATCAGGGAAGTGAATGACGGACTCGAAAAGCGGCATGGTCAACGGCTCGGTGCCCAGCTGAGCCAGCGCCTTGTTCAAGCGATCAGCCGCCGGCTGCCAAATGAGCCGCTCCTCTTTCTCGTGGGCTGCAGCATACTCCTCGCGCTGCGCTTGCGTGGTGGCGGGTGGCAGACCAAGGTGATGTGGCGCGCCGTCGTCGCGGCGCCAATGCAGGAAGGAAGTGCCGCACATAACAATCGGCGGTCGTTTTGAACGGGGCCCGAGCAGCATTGGCAACAGCCCGAACATCATATCGTCGCTGACGATGACGTCGGCCGGGTAGCTCTGCAAGATCTGTTGCAGACCTAAGTGCTGGGCAGGAATGGGGTCGATGAAAATCCGGTTCAACGAGAGGCTCCGCCGTTCCGGTCCATCTGGCATGGTCTTCAGTTCGGGGAGGACCGTAAGGATGTTGCGGAGATCAAAGTCCGCACTGGCAGGGAGAGCGTGGAAGCGCGCACCGATAGCTTCGATTCGATCGCGCAGCACGCTTCCCGACAGGAACGCAATCTCGTGACCTGCCGCAATCAAGATGCGCCCAATGGCGAGCAACGGGTTGAGGTGGCCGGTCGCCGGCGTCGAAGCCATGAGGATTTTCATTTGATCTGTCTCGACTGTTGCAAGGAGCTGGGCACCAGGCGAAGCGCAGTGCGGCTGATTGGCCGGAAGGAGATTAAGAGCTTCAGCAAGTCGCCGTTATCGATTCATCCCAAGGCGACTCAAATCCGCTGCCGGCCAAACATGCCGCAACACGCAGCACTTGGTTTCTGCGTGCAACGAGATCAGTCCTGCATTGCCAGCACGTTACAGGATGCCTAAAACCTCGCTACGGATGAAACATCAATTATTTCTGCGAGGATCTGCAGCCGTTCTCTCGTTAAGGTGAAGGCCGAGCAATGTGTCGTTGCCATGCGATCTCTGGCGACCCTGACGAGCGCACCCACGAAGGCGAATGTTCTAAGGCACGCACACGACGGCTGAGTTAATTATCTGTTCGACAAACTTCCTCATGGCGGGAGAGGCTTCCCTTGCCCTGAAGATGGCTGCGACTTCCGAGGGGATGGCCTCGCCGGCCAGCGGCCGGAATACGACATTGGGCATATGAACCACGCTGGTAAGGACGCTCGGAATGATCGAGATTCCGGCGCCAAGAGAAACCTGTGTCAGCACTGAAATCAAACTGCCGGGGGAGGAGACGATACGCGGCACGAACTTGCCGCGACGCGCAACCTCATTTGTTCCGGCTTGCTGCTCGGGCGTGATAAACGCTTCGTCTGCCAGACTTCGAGAGTGAACCGGCCCCGCGATGCGCGCCTGTGGATGGTCAGCGGGAAAAGCCACGCAGAAATGGTCGCGGGCCAACACGCGCATGCGCAGCGACCGCGGAATCTGAATTGGCAGGCGAACTAACCCGAGATCGACTTGCCCGTCGTCGACGAGACGAGGAAGGTCCGCCATTGCCAATTCACGGGCATTAATCTCGACGCCCGGCCATGCTTGCCCGAACCGGCCGGTCTGTTGCTGAAGAACGCCTGAATAGACGGCCGAGCCCACATAGCCGATTTCGATTCTTCCGATGTCGCCGCGGCCGGCTCTGCGGCCCACGCTTTCGGCGCGATCTGCTTGAAGAAGCACATTCCTTGCCTCGGCAAGGAAGATTTCCCCCGCAGGTGTCAGAGCGACTGAACGCTTCGTCCGCGCGAACAACTTCGCGGAAAGAACGCGTTCGATTTCCTGAATCTGCACCGTCAGCGTGGGAGGCGCGATCCCGAGGCGCTCTGCGGCTCGCGCAAAGTGCAGCTCCTCGGCCAGCGTCACGAAATAGCGGTAGTGCCTGAGTTCCATGGCGATACCTGGATTAATAGGCTGGACCTAATAATAGAGCCAATCATCCGCAATGAAATGAACTTCACTTTTTGGTTGGCTGGGCACCTACCAAACAGGAAGCTACCCATGATCAGACGTTTCGTCCTCATTACGTTCGCGGCCTCGCTGTCTGCCACCTCGGCGATGGCCGAGCGGCTGCCGACACAGCCGGTGTTGACGCTGGCCGCCGCACGCACGGTCGTCGCAGCCGCCGAGGCAAAGGCAAAGTCTGAAGGTTGGCCGTGTGTCATCTCCGTTGTTGATGGTGACGGTCTGCCGCTTGTTCTCGAGCGTATGGACAATGCCGCGGTGCCGGCGGGCGTTGATCTGGCCCCGGGGAAGGCGCGCACGGCCGCCCTGTTTCGCCGCCCCAGCGGCGCCCTCGAAGACGCAATCAATGGCCCGCGGCCGGCGGCGCTCTCGGCACGCGGCTTCGTCTTGATGCGAGGCGGTGTCCCAATCACCGTGGAAGGCCACATTGTTGGGGCGATCGGCGTATCGGCGGATACACCGGATCATGACCAGGTTATCGCGGAGGCCGGCATCGCTGCCTTGAAGCAATGACGATCGAACTCCAGGTCCGGAGTAGCGCCGTCAACCCGCTGTTCGTCTTGCTGGTCGCATCGGCGGGATGCGCGATGACGGTGCTGGACACCAACATCGTTGCGGTCGTCCTCCCGACGATCGCCCGCGATCTCGGAGCCAGTTTCGCTGATGTCGAATGGGTCATCAGCAGCTATGTACTCTGCTTTGCCTCTCTGCTGCTTCCAGCCGGCGCGGTCGCCGACCGGTTTGGGCGCAAGCGGGTATTTTTAAGCGGGATCATTCTGTTCGGGCTAGCGTCGCTCTTGTGTGGAGAGGCCTGGTCCGCACCCGCCCTCTATCTCGCAAGGGGTTTCCAAGGTGTCGGCGCGGCCTTTCTGCTCGCGCCGGCGCTCGCGATCATTGGACACACCTTCCACGGAGAGGCTGAACGCAAACGCGCGTGGGCGGTCTGGGGCGGGATCATGGGCTTGACCATGGTCGTTGCCCCGATCATCGGCGGCATGATTGCGGTGTGGCTCGGCTGGCGATGGGCGTTCAACATCAATGTTCCGGTCTGTGCTGTCCTCGCCGGCGCGGTCGTTGTGTTTGTCAGAGAGTCCGCCGACGCTGATACGCGCGGACTTGATCCGGCGGGCATCATTTCGTTTGCCGCGACGATGTTCGGTCTTACACTGGGACTTATCAACGGGCAGGCCTATGGTTGGGTATCGCCGAATGCGTTGCTGGGCTTCGGTGTCGGCTTGTGCGGACTTGCCTGCTTTCTCATCGTCGAAAGCATGCAGCGACGACCGATGCTGGATCTCGGGCTGTTGCGGAATCGGAGATTTGTCGGCGCGGTGCTGGCGATGTTCGCCTATGCCGCCTGCGCGCAGGTGATGGCGTCGCTGCTACCCTTGTTTCTTCAAAACGGGATGGGCCGAACGGCGATGCAGGCGGGGGCTGCAATGATGCCGTTCGCCGTGGCGATGCTGTTATTCCCCTATATTGGGCGCCGCTTGAGCAGCCGTTGGCGATCCCACCAGATATTGGTCGTCGGCCTTGTGGTGGTTGCCGCAGGTGATGCCTTGGCCGCTTGGGGCGCATCTGAGCGGTTATGGCCGCTTATCTTTCTCGGGATGGGGGTCCTCGGCAGCGGCGGCGGCCTGCTCAATGGCGAAACCCAAAACGGCATCATGGGCACGGTGCCGCGAAATCGTGCGGGGATGGCATCCGGCATCAGCACGACCTCGCGCTTTGCTGGAATCCTGCTCGGCTTCGCCGTGTTGAGCGGCGTGCTGGCGACCTTTACGCGAAGCCTCGTTGGGCAGTCGGCCTGCCAAGCAAAACTATGTGACAACGTGCACCGATTTGCCGATGCAGTCGTTTCCGGCGACCTCTCGACGGCTTTGGACAACGTCTCGATCGGAGCCCGACCCGCCGCGCTTGAATTGGCGCACCATGCTTACGCGGGTGGTTTTTCGGGCGCGATGCTTCTCGCTGCCGCCATCGCGGCGCTATCGGCCTTGCTCGTGGGCGTTCTGATGCGCGAGTAGCCACGTCGGCATTTACGAACCGCTCCGAACTTCACGCCGAAGCACCATCGTGCGGCCGAACATGATCATCGGTCGCTCGACGGTGCGGTACACCAGCCAGGACACCATCAATGTGAGTACGACGCAGATCAGCATCACGGCAATGTCGCTGATCTGCCCGGTCAAGGGCAGGAACCGATAGACGGCTACGTTGACGCTCCAGTGGAAGAGATACATCGAGTAGCTGATCAAACCGATCCGCGCGAGATAGCGGTTCTGCCTTTAATTCACGACCATAGCTTGTTCGTGCCGATTACGATGGGTGCCTCTGGGCTGCGCTGTCTTGCCGCCGCCAGGTCGCCGGCGCTGCGCCAAATGCCTTCTTGAATGCTCGGGAAAAGGCCGCCTCGGAATCGTAACCGATCGTTTCCGCCACCTGTGCAAGCGACGCGCCGGTATTGCGTAGATTGTGTGCGGCGACTTGCATGCGCCAGTTGATGAGATAGTGCATCGGAGCCTGACCAATCAGCCGCGTGAAACGGTCCGCCAGCGATGAGCGGGACAGCCCGACTTCGCGTCCCAGTTCGTCGATGGTCCAGGCACGCGCGATATCATTGTGGAACAGCGCCAGCGAGCGCGCGACGTGCGGATCGCGAAGCCCGGCCAGCCAGCCGGTCTGTTCGGATGGCAGCGAATCCACATAGCGCCGGACCGCTTCGACGAACAACAGTTCCGACAGTTTGGCCAACACGGTCTCAGATCCGGGAAGTCCAGCCGCTACTTCCTCAGCGGCGTATTGAAAGGTGGAGCGCATCCAATCTGCGGCGCCCGCCTGCTCGACATTGAGGTGCAGTACCCGCGGTAGCGCGGAAATCACTGGATTGTTCTTCACGCCGTCGCACGCCAGGAAACCGCAAATCACCTGCGTCCGGCCGCCACCGCCACCGAGACGGATCGTGCCAAGCCCGCCGTTGGTAGGCTGCGCGATGACCGTGCTCGCCGGCACCGGCGGCAAGTCGAGGTCGCTTCCCATGAAGTGCATATCGTTGCGTGGAAACAGCACGATCTCGCCCGCCGCAAGCTCGAACGGCGCCTCGCGCTCGAGACGCACCCGAAGCTTGCCTTCGACAACGTAGTGGTAGGGGATCATGTGCGACGTCGGACCGAGATAGGCCGCGCAGTATTCGGGCGTCATATGCGCGGCCATGCACCACGGCTCGAAGAATTCAGCGTGGAGAAACACTCCACCGTTCAAACGAGCGACCCGTAACACGTCCGACAAAGCGTCCATGCGCGCTCCTCGAACTCAATTTCGGTGTTTCGGTCATATCTCGCGGCGGCCCGATCATGGAAATCCGGCGCGTTGCGATCGTACATGGGGCCATACCGCTGCGCCACCGCGACGCCGTTTCCCGGCAAGGGCCGGGGGAGACGCGTCACCTCGGAACCGGAGGCAACTCTTGGTTTTGGCGGTCGCGCGGGACGCAATGTCGCGGATGAATGTTTACTAACGATTATTGACATTCATCAGTGAACATTAAATAATCTTCATCAAGCTCAGCCGATGGAGCGTCCAATGTTGGTTCGTGCAATTTTATCTAATTATTCCAAATTGTTAGTAGCAGCGTCGTTGGCTTTGCTGGCGATTACCTTGACCGGCTGTAACGACGTCGTCGCGCAAAAGGCTACCCGCGGGCGGCCGGTGTTGGTCGCAACCGTGCATTATGAGCCGGAGGTGCCGGCGCGCAGCTTCGTCGGCACTGTCAAGCCGCGGATCGAGACCGACATGGGTTTTCGGGTTTCCGGCAAGGTGGCGAAACGACTGGTCGAGGTGGGCGAGACTGTCGATGTCGGCCAGCCGCTCGCGACCCTCGATGAAGTCGACTTGAAGCTGCAGGCCGAGCAGGCGGAGGCAGAGTTCCGCGCCGCCACCGGCGTGTTGGCGCAGGCGGCTGCGGCCGAGCAACGCGCCAGGGATTTGCGCGCCAAGGGCTGGAACACCGATGCACAGCTCGACCAGGCGAAAGCTGCCGGCGACGAAGCGCGGGCCCGTCTCAACCGCGCCGAGCGTTCGGTCGAACTGACCAGGAACTCGCTGTCCTACGCAACGCTTGAAGCCGATACCCGTGGCGTCGTCACCGCAACCTTGATCGACGCCGGACAGGTGGTGGCATCCGGACAGAGTGCGATCCGCGTCGCCCGCTTTGGTGAGAAGGAAGCTGCGGTCGCGATTCCCGAAACCTTGCTCGGACGCGCCAAGGACGGCGTGGCGACCGTCAGCCTGTGGTCGGAGCCCAATCGAAAATATGCGGCGAAGCTGCGCGAGGTGGCGCCGTCGGCCGATCCCGCGACACGAACCTATCTGGCGAAATTCTCGCTGCCCGACGCCGACGACCGCGTTTCGCTCGGCATGACCGCGACGCTGACGCTGGCCGATCAGGCAACCGAGAACGTCGCGCGGCTGCCGCTATCGGCGCTGTTCAACGAAGGTGGCGCACCTTCGCTCTACGTCGTCGATGCGTCGGGCGACATCACGTTGAAGCCGGTCACCGTGAAATCTTACGATACCAACGACGTCGTCATATCGGGCGGCGTCGGCGAGGGCGCGCAGGTCGTCACGCTGGGTGTGCAGAAGCTCGACCCGGCTCAGAAGGTAAGGGTCGTTTCGTCACTGTCGTTTTAGATCGCCGTCATTCCGGGATGGTCCGAAGGACCAGACCCGGAATCTCGAGATTCTCCGATGTGCGATTGCACATCGTAGTTCGATGCTTTCGCATCGCCCCGGAATGACAAAGAACCGAATTCGATTTGGAGAGTTCGATGAAGCGCTTCAATCTTTCGGGCTGGGCAGTCAGCCATCCCACACTGATCCTGTTCCTGATCATCGCGCTCGGTGCCGCCGGTTTCTTTTCTTACCAGCGGCTCGGTCGCGCCGAGGATCCATTCTTCACGGTCAAGGTGGTGAACGTCTCGGTGATCTGGCCGGGCGCGACCGCCAAGGACATGCAGACGCAGGTCGCTGATCCCATCGAGAAGAAGCTGCAGGAGCTGCCCTATTTCGAAAAGGTGCAGACCTATTCGAAGCCGTCATTCACGGCGATGCAGGTCACGTTCCGGGATTCGACGTCGCCGAAGGACGTGCCTTACCTGTTTTATCTGCTGCGCAAGAAGCTGGCCGACGCGCAAGGCGATCTTCCCGCCGGTGTGCTCGGTCCCATCGTCAACGACGAATTCAGCGACGTCGACTCCATTCTTTATATGATGACGGGCGACGGCGCCGATTACGCCCAACTGAAGAAAGCCGCCGAAGGCATGCGCCAGCGGCTGTTGAGGGTGCCCGGCGTCACCAAGGTTGATTTCTACGGCATCCAGGACGAAAGGATCTTTGTCGAGTTCTCGCATGCCAAGCTGGCGACGCTCGGGATCACGCCGCAGGCTCTGTTCGATTCACTGGCGAAGCAGAACAACATCGTGCCGACCGGTACCGTGGAGACCTCTTCGCAGCGCGTACCGCTGCGCGTCACCGGCGCGTTCGATGGCGTCAAGGCGGTGGCGGAGACGCCGGTCGAAAGCAACGGCCGGACCTTCCGGCTTGGTGATATCGCGACCATCAGCCACGGCTTTGTTGATCCGCCGAGCTTCGTGGTCCGCCAGCAGGGCAAGCCCGCCATCGGCATCGGCGTGGTCACCGCCAAGGGCGCCAACATCCTGGAGCTCGGCAAGGATGTCGCGAGTGCGACCGCCGAGTTCATGAAAGCCGTGCCGCAGGGCATCAGCGTCGACCAGATTGCCGACCAGCCCAAGGTGGTCGAGCACGCGGTCAGCGAATTCGTACATTCGTTCATTGAGGCGCTGGTGATCGTGTTGTTCGTCTCGTTCCTCGCACTCGGCTGGCGAACCGGCATTGTGGTGGCACTGTCGGTGCCGCTGGTGCTGGCGGTCGTCTTTATTGTCATGAACGCCATGTCGCTGGATCTGCACCGCATCACGCTCGGTGCGCTGATCATTGCGCTCGGGCTGTTGGTCGACGACGCCATCATCGCGGTCGAGATGATGGTAGTTAAGATGGAGCAAGGCTGGGACCGCGCCCGCGCGGCGGCGTTCGCCTGGGAATCCACCGCGTTTCCGATGCTGACGGGAACGCTGGTGACTGCGGCGGGCTTCCTTCCTATCGGCTTCGCCAATTCCGCGGTCGGTGAATATGCCGGTGGCATTTTCTGGATCGTCGCGATCGCGCTGATCGCATCTTGGTTCGTGGCGGTGATCTTCACGCCCTATATCGGCGTCAAGCTGCTGCCCAACATCGCGGTAGGCCACAATCACGACCCGCATGCGGTCTACGACACGCGCCTCTACCGCGTTCTTCGCCGTATGATCCAATGGTGCGTCGACCACCGCGTCAAGGTGGTGGCCGCAACCGTCGGTGTCTTCGCGCTTGCGATCGTCGGGTTTGGCCACGTCCAGCAACAGTTCTTCCCGCTGTCGGAGCGGCCCGAATTGTTCCTGCAGCTGCGCCTGCCGGAAGGCACCGCGATCGGTGTGACGCAGCGGGCGGTGAAGAAAGCGGAAGCGATGCTGAAGGACGACAAGGATATCTCGACCTACACCGCCTATGTCGGCCAGGGCTCGCCGCGCTTCTGGCTCGGCCTGAATCCGCAACTGCCGAACGAGGCCTTTGCCGAGATCGTCATCGTCTCCAAGGATGTCGAAGCACGCGAGCGGATCAAGGCGCGGCTGGAGAAGGCGGTCGATGACGGCGCCTTGCCTGAAGCGCGCGTCCGCGTCGATCGCTTCAACTTCGGTCCGCCGGTCGGCTTTCCCGTACAATTCCGTGTGATCGGCCCGGACACCAAAACCGTGCGCGAGATCGCCTACAAGGTGCGCGACGTGGTCAAGCAGAACCCCAATGTCAAGGATCCGCATCTCGACTGGAACGAGCAGACGCCCTACTTAAAGTTGGTAGTCGATCAGGACCGCGCCCGCGCAATTGGCCTCACCCCGCAGGACGTCTCGCAAGCGTTGAGCATGCTAATTTCGGGCGTGCCGGTGACCACGGTCCGGGATGGCATCGAGAAAGTTCAAGTGGTGGCGCGCGCGGTGCCATCCGAACGTCTCGATCTCGGCCGCGTCGGCGACCTCACCATCACCTCGCGTAACGGCGTCGTGGTGCCGCTGTCGCAGATCGCCAAGGTCGAATACGCTCACGAGGAGCCGATCCTGTGGCGACGCAACCGCGACATGGCAATCACGGTGGTCAGCGATGTCGTTGACGGCGTGCAGGCGCCCGACGTGACCAACCAGATCTGGCCTAAACTGCAGGAGATTCGCGATGGCCTGCAGCCGGCCTACCGGATCGAGATGGGCGGCGCGATCGAGGAATCCGTCAAGGGCAACGCGTCGATCTTCGTGCTGTTTCCCCTGATGGTCATCGTTATGCTGACCCTGCTGATGATCCAGTTGCAGAGCTTCTCGCGGCTAGTGCTGGTGTTTCTCACCGCACCACTCGGGATCATTGGAGCATCGCTGGGCTTGAACGTCGCCAACCAGCCGTTTGGCTTCGTGGCGCTGCTCGGTCTGATCGCGCTGGCCGGGATGATCATGCGCAACGCGGTGATCCTGGTCGACCAGATCGAAACCGATGTGGCCCATGGCCTGACGCGCAAGGAAGCCATTGTCGAGGCCACCGTCCGTCGCGCCCGCCCGGTGGTGCTGACGGCGCTGGCCGCGATCCTGGCGATGATCCCGCTCTCGCGCTCGGCATTTTGGGGGCCGATGGCGATCACGATCATGGGAGGCCTGTTTGTTGCGACGTTCCTGACCCTGCTATACCTGCCGGGTCTGTACGCCCTTTGGTTCCGCCGAAGCCTTGAAGAAAGCGGGCCGAGCGCGCACAGTGATCCTGCAGTGCAGCATCATGGTGAATCGCAATCCGCAATTCCGCTTGCTGAGGCTGCGGAATAATTGAACATTGGACCTGATATGACGCTAATTTCGGAAAATGTCGAAGCCGACACACGGGAACGCATTCTCGTGGTGGCGGAGCGTCTGTTTCGCGAAATCGGCTACCAAAAGACCACCGTCGCCGACATCGCCAAGGTGCTGCGGATGAGCCCCGCGAACGTGTACCGCTTCTTCGATTCCAAGAAGGCGATTCACGAGGGCGTGGCCCGCGGCCTGATGGGCGAGGTCGAAGAGGCGGCGCAGGCGATCGCAGCCGGGCAAGGACCGGCCGCTTCGCGGCTGCGCGAATTGATGACCACGGTCCATCGCAAGAACAGCGAACGCTATGTCGGCGATTCCAAGCTGCACGAGATGGTCGAAGTCGCGATGCAGGAGAGCTGGGAGGTCTGTGTCGCCCATATTCAGCGGATCACCGAGACGATCGGTGCCATCATTGCCGATGGCGCGGCGTCGGGCGAGTTCGAGGTGCGTGACGTGCCGCTCGCCGCGCTGTGCTCCTGCACCGCGATGCTGCGATTTTTCCATCCGCAGATGATCGCGCAGTCCATCAACAAGCCCGGACCTTCGCTCGACCAGATGATCGATTTTGTCGTGGCGGCGCTTCTGCCGCGTGCTAAGGGAAACTGAGTAATTCGTCATTCCGGAGCGATGCGAAGCATCGAATCCGGAATCTCGAGATTCCAGGTCTGGTCCGGAGCCTGTCATCGGGCGGCCAGAGCGCCGACCCGGTGGGACCATCCCGGAATGACCGGATACGTTGAGGACTTACCCGCATGACGACAAAAGACCTGCATTATTACGAGCCGGTCAACGGCCACGGCCTCAAGCACGACCCTTTCAATGCCATCATCGCGCCGCGCCCGATCGGCTGGATCTCCTCGCGGGGCAGCAAGGGCAACATCAATCTGGCGCCCTACAGTTTCTTCAACGGCTTCAATTACGTTCCGCCGATCATCGGGTTTTCCTCGACGGCGTGGAAGGACAGCGTCGTCAATATCCAGGAGACCGGCGAGTTCGTCTGGAATCTCGCGACCAAGGATCTGGCGAAGCAGATGAACGCCACCGCGGCGCATGTCCCGCACGATGTCAACGAATTCGAAATCGCAGGCCTGACGATGACGCCCGGCAAGCTCGTCAACGTACCTCGGGTTGCAGAAAGCCCGGTCTCGTTCGAATGCAAATTGACGCAGATCATTCAGCTGCAGGCCGCCGACGGCAGGAAAGTGCAGGGTTGGCTGACGCTCGGCGAAGTCGTCGCTGTGCATATCGACAAGGCCATGATCAAGGACGGCGTCTACCAGACCGCGCTGGCGCGCCCCATCGTTCGCGCCGGCCGCCGCGGCGATTATTTTGAGATCAAGCCGGAAAACATGTTCGAGATGGTGCGGCCGGATTGATGTCCGATCTCCCTCTCCCTGCCGCGGGGAGAGGGAGATGATCCGTCGCGGTCTATTTTGAAGCTGTTCATTCCGCTTTAGTCTTGTTTGATATCGTGTTTCCGGAACCGTTCCGGCGGCCTGCCGTTATCCGTTCTGCTCTAGCCGCCGTGCGAACTGTCAAGTGAATCTCAACCTTTAGTGATAGAGTGGCGCCTGTGCAGCGAAGTGCGGGCCTTTCGGCCGCGCCGCTGACGTGACCACGAGGACATCGCCATGACCTCCTTTGTCTTTCGTCGCGATATCATCACCAAGCCGATTTTCTCCTGGGCGCGCGGCGTGCTGCCGGCGATGTCGGACACCGAGCGCGAGGCGCTGGAAGCCGGCGACGTCTGGTGGGACGCCGATCTCTTCACCGGCAATCCCGACTGGTCGAAATTGCTCGCGACCGCGCCGGCGGTCTTGACCGAGGACGAGCAGGCTTTTCTCAACGGACCCGTCGACGCGCTCTGTGCGATGCTCGACGAGTGGAAGATCAATTGGGAATGGCGTGACCTGCCGCCGGAAGCCTGGGACTTCATCAAGCGACACAAATTCTTCGGCATGATCATCCCGAAGGAATTCGGCGGGCTCGGCTTTTCGCCCTACGCCCATTCCGAAGTGGTGCGCAAGCTGTCGTCGCGCTCGCTCACCGCCGCGGTGACGGTGATGGTGCCGAATTCGCTCGGCCCCGGCGAACTGCTGATGCGCTTCGGCACCAAGGAGCAGCAGCAGCATTGGCTGCCGCGGCTCGCCGATGGCCGCGAGATTCCCTGCTTTGGACTGACCAGCCCCGAAGCCGGCTCCGATGCCGCCTCGATGATCGATAGCGGCATCATCTGTAAAGGTAAGTTCGAAGGCCGCGAGGTGCTCGGGCTGCGCCTCAACTGGCACAAGCGCTATATCACGCTCGGTCCGGTCGCGACGTTGCTCGGCCTCGCCTTCAAAGCCCATGACCCCGATCACCTCGTCGGATCGCAGGAGGACCTCGGCATCACCGTAGCGCTGATCCCGACCGATCTGCCCGGCGTCGAGATCGGCCGTCGCCATCTGCCTTCGATGCAGGTGTTTCAGAACGGCCCGAACTGGGGCCGCGACGTGTTCATTCCGCTCGATTACATCATCGGCGGCCAGGAACGCCTCGGCCAGGGTTGGAAGATGCTGATGACGGCGCTGGCCGCCGGACGCGGGATTTCGCTGCCGTCCTTGTCGGCGGCCGGCGCGGCCTATGCGGCGCGCACCACCGGCGCCTATGCGCGGATCCGCGAGCAGTTCAACGTGCCGATCGGAAAGTTCGAAGGCATCGAGGAGCCGCTGGCGCGCATCGCCGGCACCGCCTATCTGCTCGACGCGGCGCGGCGGCTGACCTGCGCGGCGCTCAATCAGGGCCGCCACCCCGCGGTGATTTCCGGCATCATGAAGCTGCACGCGACCGAGCGGATGCGGATCGCGATCGACGACGCCATGGATATCCATGGCGGCAAGGCCGTGATCGATGGGCCGCAGAATTACCTCGGCAACCTCTATCGCTCAGTGCCGGTCGGCATCACCGTCGAGGGCGCCAACATCCTGACGCGCAATTTGATCGTGTTCGGGCAGGGCGCGATCCGCGCCCATCCTTATCTCTTGGATGAAATGAACGCGCTTGGCGAACAGGACCGCACCAAAGGATTGGACGCGTTCGACAAGGCGTTCTGGAAGCATATCGGCCACAGCTTCGTCACGCTGTTCCAGGCATGGGGCCGCAATTGGAGCGGCGGCGTGTTCGCGCCCGCGCCCGACGCCGGCGATGCGACCGGGTTCTACCGCCAGCTGTCGCGCTATGCCTCGGCGTTTGCGCTCTGCGCCGATATGGCGCTGCTCACGCTCGGCGGCGCGCTCAAGCGCAAGGAGATGCTGTCGGCGCGGTTCGGCGATATCCTGTCAGAATTGTATTTATTATCGGCGGTCCTGAAGCGCTGGCAGGACGAAGGGCGCCAGCCAGCGGATTTGCCGGTGCTCGAATGGTGCATGGCGAGCGGCTTCAAGACCATCGAGAACCGTTTTGCGGAAATCCTTGCCAACCTGCCCAACCGCTTTGTTGCCGTTATGCTGAAATTCATGATCCAGCCGTTCGGCGCCCGCGTGCTCGGCCCCAGCGATCGCGTCATCCACCAATGCGCGCAATTGGTGCTGGAGCCGTCAGCGGCGCGCGACCGCCTGACGCCCGACCTCGCCCATGTTGACGATGACGGCGGCGTAGCGCGGCTGGAAAAGGCGTTCCTGCTGGTCACAAGCACCGAGGATATCGCCAAACGGCTGCGCGCCGCGCGCCTGCAGGATTGGCAGGCGGCGGTGAAGCAGGGCGTGATCACGCAGGCTGAGGGCGAGCGCTTGGCCGCGGCGCGCGAGGCGGTCGCCAAGGTCATCGAGGTCGACGACTTCGCGCCGGAAGCCATTTCGCCAATTTACAAAAAGGCCGGCGACGTGCATCGCTTCTTCCAGGAGCTTGGTGAACAAAGGGCGGCAGGCTGATGACGCGACCGGTTTTTATTATCGACGGCAGCCGGACGCCGTTCCTGAAAGCACGCTCGGGACCCGGCCCGTTCACGCCGGTCGATCTCGCCGTGCAGTGCGGCCGGCCCTTGCTGGCCCGGCAACCCTTTGCGCCGACCGCGTTCGACCAGGTGATCCTCGGCTGCGTCAACGTGATCGCCGACGAGATGAACCCGGCGCGGGTGGCCGCATTGCGGCTCGGCATGGGCGAGGCGATGGTGGCGTTCACGGTGCAGATCAATTGCGGCTCCGGCATGCAGTCGATCGACACGGCGTTCCGCTCCATCCGCGACGGCAGTTCGGATATGATTCTGGCCGGTGGCGCCGAGGCGCTGAGCTACGCGCCGCTGGTGTGGCCGCAGCAGGGCGTGCGCTGGTTTGCAGGCGTTGCCGGCGCCAAGGGCATTCTGGGCAAGATCGCCGCCTTCGCCAAGGCGCGGCCGGCGTACTTCAAGCCGATCATCGGGCTGGAGCGCGGGCTCACCGATCCCATCACCGAGCTCAACATGGGGCAGACCGCCGAAGTGGTCGGGCATCTTTTCGGCATCACCCGCACGCAGTCGGATGCCTATGCAGTGGAAAGTCATAAGCGGCTCGCCAACGCGCAGTCAAAGGGCTGGCTGAAGGGCGAGGTCGAAACCGCGTTCGCGCGCAACGGCAAGTTCTACGATCATGATGACGGCGTGCGGCCGGATTCCTCGCCGGAGTCGCTTGCCAAATTGAAGCCGGTGTTCGAGCGGCCCTGGGGCCAGGTCACCGCCGGCAATTCTTCGCAGATCACCGACGGCGCCTCATGGGTGATCCTCGCCTCCGAGGAAGCCGTCGCCAAGCACGGCCTGACGCCAAAGGCCGTGATCCTCGACAGCCAATGGTCGGCGCTCGATCCCAGCGTCATGGGTCTGGGGCCGGTGTTGTCGGCGACCGAACTGTTGAAGCGCAACAGACTGACGCTGCAGGACGTCGAGACCTGGGAATTGAACGAGGCGTTCGCGACCCAGGTGCTGGGCTGCCTCGCCGCCTGGAACGACGACAAATTCTGTCGCGAGGTGCTCGGCCTCGACGGCGCCGCCGGATCGATCGACCCGGCGAGGCTCAATGTCGACGGCGGCGCCATCAGCCTCGGCCATCCCGTCGGCTGCAGCGGCAACCGCATCGTGCTCCACCTCGTCAACGCGATGAAGCGGCTCGGCACCACACGCGGCGTCGCCACCGAATGCATCGGCGGCGGCCAGGGCGGCGCCATGTTGATCGAAACGGTATAGGGGCCGTCATGGATTCCAAAATCATGGATGTGCTCGGGGATCGGGTGCTCGAACTCGGCCCCAAGGTAAGCGAGCGCGGACCTTATCGGCATTTCAGGCTGACGCATGACGGCGACGGCATCGCCTGGCTGTTGTTCGACCGCGACGGCGCCAGCGCCAACACGCTTTCCGCCGAGGTCATTGAAGAGTTGGACCTCGTGCTGTCGGCGCTGGAAAACCAGCGCCCGAGCGAAATCGTGATCCGTTCGGCCAAGCCGTCCGGCTTCATCGCCGGCGCCGACGTCAATGAGTTTCGCGGCGCCACCGATGCCACCGCGGTCGAGACCGCGATCGGCCGCGCGCACACGGTGATCGACCGCCTCGAGGCGTTGCGGATTCCGACCGTCGCGGTGATCCACGGCTTCTGCCTTGGCGGCGGCCTCGAGGTTGCGCTCGCCTGCCAGTCGCGGATCGCGATCGACGGCGCGCGCTTCGGGTTTCCGGAGGTGATGCTAGGGCTGCATCCAGGGCTCGGCGGCACCGCGCGCTTCACGCGGCTGGTCAATCCGATGCAGGCGATGACGCTGATGCTGACCGGCAAGACCATCGATGCGCGGAAAGCGCGCGCGCTGGGGTTGGTCGATGCGGTGACGCAGGAGCGCCATGTCCGCAATGCCGTCAAGGACGCGGTATTCGGCCGCCTGAAGCGCGCGCGGCCCGGCGCTTTGAACGCGGTGCTGAATTTCACCCCGGTCCGCGGCCTGCTCGGCTGGCAGATGCGCCGCGAGGCCGAGAAGGCAGCGCCGCGCGCGAATTATCCCGCGCCCTATGCCCTGATCGATCTCTGGGAAAAGCACGGCGGCGACACGGCGGCGATGCTGGCGGCGGAAAAAACCTCGTTCGCCAAGTTGATGGTGACGCCGACGGCGCAGAACCTGATCCGGGTGTTCTTCCTGCGCGAGCAGATGAAGAAGCTCGCAGGCTCCGGCAACAAGATCGGCCATGTCCATGTCATCGGCGCCGGCGCGATGGGCGGCGACATCGCGGCGTGGTGCGCCAACGAAGGCATGCACGTCACGCTGGCGGACATGAAGCCGGAGCCGATCGGCGGCGCGATCAAGCGCGCGGCCGATTTGTTCGGCAAGATCATCCGCACGCGCACCGGCGTGCGTGACGCGTTGGATCGGCTGGTGCCCGATCTCGACGGCGAGGGCGTCCGCAACGCCGACCTGATCATCGAGGCGGTGCCGGAGAAGCTCGAGCTGAAGCAGAAGGTCTATGCGAGCCTCGAGCCCGCCATGAAGCCGGGCGCGATCCTCGCCACCAACACCTCGAGCATTCCGCTGCAGGATTTGCGTTCGACATTGAAATCGCCGGAGCGGCTGCTCGGCCTGCATTTCTTCAATCCGGTGTCGCGGCTGCAACTGGTCGAGGTCGTCAGCCATGACGGCACCGATCCGCAGTTGCTGAAGCAGGCGCTGGCCTTTGTCGGCGCCATCGACCGGCTGCCGCTGCCGGTGAAGAGCTCGCCGGGCTTTCTCGTCAACCGCGCGCTGACGCCTTACATGCTGGAGGCAATGGTGATGCTGGACGAGAAGATCGATCAGCGCACCATCGATGCGGCGGCAAAGCAGTTCGGCATGCCGATGGGACCGATCGAGTTGGCCGACCAGGTCGGCCTCGACATCTGCCTTGCGGTCGGCGACATGCTGCGCTCGAAATTCGGCGACCAGCTGCCGCCGACCCCGGCATGGCTGCGCGACAAGGTCGCCAAGGGCGAACTCGGCCGCAAGACCGGCAAGGGCTTCTATGTCTGGAAGGACGGCAAGGCCGACAAGGGAGGTTCGTCGTTTTCGACGGCGCCGACGGCTGAAATGATCGACCGCCTGATGCTGCCGATCTCGAACGTCTGTGTCGCGTGCTTGCGCGAAGGCATTGTCGACAACGCCGACGTAGTCGACGGCGCCATGATTTTCGGTACCGGTTACGCGCCGTTCCGCGGCGGCCCGCTCAACTACGCCAGGAGCCGCGGTGTCGAGAACGTGACAGCGACGTTATATGCGCTGGCGGTACGGTTTGGCGATCGATTCACGCCGGATGCCGGCTGGCACGATTTCAACTAACCGAACCGTCAAACCTGATCTTCCAAGAGACCTAATATGACCGACGCCGAGGCTGTTCACGCGCCGCTGAATCGTGAAACCGGACCATCCGGCGATTTGTGCATTCGCGCACTTGCGATGCCGGCCGACACCAACCAGAACGGCGATATCTTCGGCGGCTGGCTGCTCAGCCAGATGGATCTCGGCGGCGGCGTGTTCGCGTCCAAGCTCGCCAACTCCCGCACCGTCACGGTGGCGATCGAAGCGATGAACTTTCGCAAGGCGGTATTCGTCGGCGATCTGGTTTCTGTGCACGCCAATCTGGTTCGCATCGGCAGGACCTCGATCACCGTGCATCTCGATGCCTGGGTGCTGCGCCGCAAGGAGACGCAGCCGATCCTGGTGACCGACGGCAATTTCACCTACGTCTCGATCGACGATCAGGGCCATCCGCAGGCCATTCGGCAGGGCAACGCGCCGATCAAGACGTGATTGGCGGGATGGTTGAGCTCTCTGCGAAACGCACTGCCTTGATAAAGGCATAAGTCTTTACACGTCACCGTCACACGGAGGTGCGCGCGCTATCTTGCGCCTCATTCGAGGCTCGCCGGATGCGGCTCGTGCCTCAGAACGATGAGGTAATCCAGGTAGCAGCCGTCGCCGGATTGTTCCGGTCATCGCTGTTATTTTTTTCCCATAAAAAAGAAAGCCGTGGATCACGGGAAGTCACATCCCTCACCAGGTTCCGTGTTGCGACATTTATCGTAAAACTTTGATCGGAACGTTCGAGCGTCTACGTCGTTATTTGCCCCGATCAAGGAGCATGGACTGGGAATGTCGGACCGTTACATTATTGAAGTCAGTTCGCAGCCAGCGGGAATCGTGGTGCGCTGCTCCAGCGGTTACCGTTTTTTCGCCGCTTCCCAACGCTTCAGTCGGCTTGAGGGCCAGTTGTTTCGCAACGCGCGCGAAGCAGAGCGTGCGGCGATTCGTCTCGCGAATGGCGAACTGGGGGCGGCTAAAGCCGACCGCGAGGAGGCGATCCAGCCCGAAGCTGCAAAATCCTGGGCTTATGACTCCAAAGGACTCCGCTTCGCGTCATAACGGCGGGCGGGTGCGGGCCGTTTAACCGCAAGGCGGTTTTTCCGCCTTCACCTGCTACCGACCCTGATACCGCGTTGACCGCAAGCCAGAACCGCCGCACCATGCAACGCTTTGTCCGAGGTGTGCTGTGACCGGCTTGACCCATCGCCAATCTGAAATCCTCAATATCGCGCGCGCCTTTGGCCGGGTGATGGTGGAAGATCTCGCCCGGCGTTTCGAAGTCTCGGCGCAGACCATTCGCAAGGATTTGAACGACCTGTGCGATCAGCGTTCGCTGACCCGAATCCATGGCGGCGCCATCATCGCCTCCGGCGTAGAGAACCTCGCCTACGAAGCGCGTCGCTTCGTCGCCGCCGACGAGAAGAAGGCGATCGGTGCTGCGGCGGCGGCGCTGATCCCGAACGGCTGCTCGCTGTTCATCAACATCGGCACCACCACCGAGGAGGTCGCAAGCGCGCTGACCTCGCATGAAGACCTGCTGGTCATCACCAATAATCTCAATGTCGCGATGCTGCTCTACCGTCATCCGCGCATCGAGGTGATTGTGGCGGGCGGCACCGTGCGCCGCGCCGACGGCGCGGTGATCGGCTCGGCTGCGATCGGCCTGATCGGCCAGTTCAAGGTCGACTATGCCATCATCGGTGCGTCGGCGATCGACGAAGAGGGCGCGCTGTTGGATTTCGACTATCGCGAGGTGCAGGCCGCGCAGGCCATCATTGCCAATGCGCGCAGCGTGATGCTGGTTGCGGATTCTACCAAATTGCGGCGCAGCGCACCGGTTCGCATCGCTCATATCAGCCAGATTCAGACCTTCGTGACCGACATGGCGCTACCGCCAAGACTTGCCGGCATCTGCCAAAGCCACGACATCGAGGTGATCGCGGCGATGCCTCAGTCGTCGGCCGATATCGACGAATCCGGCACCGAATCCCTGCCGGCCGCGGCCCAGGCGCGCTAGTTCCCGTTTTCACTTTGCTTTCGCTTTTGGTTGTGATTTATTCCAAACCGAAAGCGAAACGGCCAAAGTGAAGGGCCTAATCGCCCGGGGGAAGCGTCGTTTGGACCGGATTTTCGACCTCGCTATCATCGGCGGCGGCGTCAACGGCTGTGGCATCGCGCGCGATGCGGCGGGCCGGGGGATGTCCGTTTTCCTCTGCGAAATGAATGATTTGGCGAGCGGGACGTCGTCCTTCTCAACCAAGCTCGTGCACGGCGGCCTGCGCTATCTCGAATATTATGAGTTTCGCCTGGTGCGTGAGGCGCTGATCGAGCGCGAAATCCTCTGGCAGATCGCGCCGCACATCATCCGGCCGCTTCGCTTCGTGCTGCCGCATCATGCCGGGTTGCGGCCGGCCTGGCTGTTGCGGCTCGGCCTGTTTCTCTACGACCATATCGGCGGCCGAAACCTGCTGCCGCCGACGCGCACGGTTGACCTGACGCGCGACGAGGTCGGGCGGCCCTTGATCGCCAACCGCTACACCAAGGGCTTTGAATATTCCGACTGCTTCGTCGATGACGCGCGGCTTGTGGTTCTCACCGCGCGCGATGCGGCCGATCGCGGCGCCGAGATCCGCACGCGCACCCGCGCGGTCGAGATACGGCAGGCCGACGGAAGCTGGCGCGTCACGCTCGAAAATACCGAAAGCGGCGAGCGCAGCACGATCCAGGCCCGCGTACTCATCAACGCCGGAGGCCCCTGGGTTGAAAACGTGCTGGCGTCGGGCGCGGGCGTCAATGCCAAAGCCAAGGTGCGGCTGGTGCAGGGCTCGCATATCGTCGTTCCAAAACTCTATGCGCATGATCGCGCCTACATGTTTCAGAACAGCGATGGCCGCATCGTCTTTGTCATTCCCTATCAGGACGATTTCACGCTGATCGGCACCACCGATCGCGACTATCACGGTGACCCCGCCAAGGTGAAAGCCTCGCGCGAGGAGATCGAATATCTCTGCGCGTCGGTCAGCAAATATCTGGCCAAGCCGGTCAAGCCGGAGCACGTGGTGTGGAGTTATTCCGGTGTCCGCCCGCTCTATGACGACGGCGCCAGCGAAGCCAAGGCCGCCACCCGCGAATATGTGTTCGAACTCGATACGCCCGGCGGCGCGCCATTGCTGTCGATCTATGGCGGCAAGATCACGACGCATCGGCGTCTCGCCGAAGAGGCGCTGGAACGGCTCGCGCCCTATTTGCGCGACGTCAAGACGCACCAGAAATTGCAGGAGGGCTGGACCGCGAAATCGCCGCTGCCCGGCGGCGACCTCGATGTCTCGGCAATCGCCGCGCTGTCGGCGGAATTTGTCCGTGGCTACCCTTTTCTGACGCAGGCGCATGCCAACCGTCTGGCGCACGCCTACGGCACGCGCGCCGGCAAGCTGCTCGGCAATGCGAAATCGATGGCCGATCTAGGTCAGGCCTTCGGCGCCACCTTGACGGAGCGCGAAGTCCGGTACCTGATGTCGGTCGAATGGGCCCGCACCGCCGAGGACATCGTGTGGCGGCGATCCAAGCTCGGATTGCGATTGTCGGCCGGCGAGGTCGCCGCGCTCGACGACTGGATTGCCGCGCACCGGCCCCCGCTTGAAAGTCCCTTGCTGAAGGCAGGAGAGGGGGGATGAGCGTTATCCTCGAGAACGTCAGCCGCACCGTCGATGGGGTGGCGACGATCCGCGACGTCTCGCTGACGCTCGATCGCGGCACGCTCAGTGTGCTGCTGGGACCGACATTGGCGGGCAAGACCTCGATCATGCGGTTGCTTGCCGGTCTCGACAGGCCGACTTCTGGTCGCGTGCTGGTCGACGGCAAGGACGTCACCGGCGCCGACGTACGGCAGCGCTCGGTCGCGATGGTCTATCAGCAGTTCATCAACTATCCCTCGCTCACCGTCTATGAGAACATCGCCTCGCCGTTACGGGTGCAGCGCCGGCCGCGCGCCGAGATCGAAAAGCGGGTCCAGGAGGCGGCGAGGCTGCTCAAGCTTGAGCCCTATCTGCAGCGGACGCCGCTGCAATTGTCCGGCGGCCAGCAGCAGCGCACGGCCATCGCGCGCGCGCTGGTGAAGGGCGCCGATCTGGTGCTGTTGGATGAGCCGCTCGCCAACCTCGATTACAAGCTGCGCGAGGAATTGCGCACCGAACTGCCGCGCATCTTCGAGGCGTCCGGCGCGATCTTCGTCTATGCGACCACGGAGCCTTCCGAAGCGTTGCTGCTGGGTGGAAGCACTATCTGCATGTGGGAGGGCGAGGTGTTGCAGGTCGGCGCGACCTCGAAAGTCTATCGCCATCCCGACACTTTGCGCGTCGCGCAGGTGTTTTCCGATCCGCCGCTTAACATTGTCGGGATCGAAAAGAGGGATGGCGCAGTGCAGTACGCCGGCGGGGTGCGGGCGCCGGCCAGTGGGCTGTATGCCGTGCTCGGCGATGGTGCCTACCGGGTCGGCTTTCGCGCGCACCAGCTCGAGGTCGCCAACGGCATCGCTGGCCGCCACGCCTTTTCCGCCACCGTGACGGTGACCGAAATCACCGGCTCTGAAAGCTTCGTCCACCTCACGCGCGACGCTTCCAACTGGGTTGCGGTGCTGCAGGGCGTACACGAATTTCCACCCGGCCATGTGCTGGATGCCGTGCTCGATCCGGATAATGTGTTTGTGTTCGATCCGGCCGGCCGCCTGGTTGCCGCGCCCGGCGCGATGTGAGGGACCTGCAACTTGGCCCGCATTGACCTCGTCGATCTCGCGCATTCCTACAACGGCAACACCGCCGATCCGCAGTCGTTTGCGTTGAAGCCGGTGACGATGACGTGGCGGCAGGGCGGCGCTTATGCGTTGCTCGGGCCGTCGGGCTGCGGCAAGACCACCTTGCTCAACTTGATCTCGGGAATCGTAACGCCGTCGCGCGGCCAGATCCTGTTCGACGGCGTCGATATCACGCCGCTGTCGACCCAGAAGCGCAATATCGCGCAGGTGTTTCAGTTTCCGGTGATCTACGACACCATGACGGTCGGGCAAAACCTGGCGTTCCCGCTGCGCAATCGCGGCCTGCCCAAGGCCGAGATCGAGACGCGGGTGGCGGAGATCGCGCGGCTGTTGGATCTTGTGCCCTATCTCGGCCGCAAGGCGACGCGGTTGACCGCCGACGCCAAGCAGAAAATCTCGCTCGGCCGCGGGCTGGTGCGCTCCGACGTCGCAGCTGTTCTATTCGACGAGCCGCTCACCGTGATCGATCCCGAACTAAAATGGCAGTTGCGCTCAAAGCTCAAGGCGCTGCACCGCGAGCTCGACCTGACGATGATCTACGTCACCCATGACCAGACCGAGGCGCTGACGTTCGCCGACACCGTGGTGGTGATGCATGACGGCCGCGTGGTGCAAAGCGGCACCCCGGCCGAACTGTTCGACAAGCCTGCGCACACGTTCGTCGGCTATTTTATCGGCTCGCCGGGCATGAACATCCTGCCCGCAGAGGTTCGCGGCCGCGAGGCCCGGGTCGGCGGCCAGGCCATCGCACTGACCCGAAGCTATGACGCGCTGCCGGCGGGCGCGACGATCGAGGTCGGCGTGCGGCCCGAATTCGTCGACGTCGCGCCGCCCACGCCGGGGCTGATCGCGGCCAATGTCGAGCGGATCGACGATCTGGGCCGCGTCCGGTTTGCGCGTCTTCGCGTCGGTGATGCAAAGTTTGCCGCGCGGGTGCCGCCGGGCTTCTCGATTCCCGGCAACATTGCCGGCCTGGTATTCAATCCGGCGCGCGTGCACGTCTATGCGAACAGCCTGCTGGTCGAGGGATCGGCGTAATGGACAAGACGATCAACCAAAAAGCCTGGTTCCTGGTGCTGCCGGTGTTTCTGGTGGTGGCGTTCTCCGCCGTCCTGCCGCTGATGACGGTGGTGAACTATTCGATGCAGGACACCTTCGGCAACAATCAGTTCTTCTGGAACGGCGTCGGCTGGTTCAAGGAGTTGCTCGATCCCTCGACCGACCTCGGCAGCCGCTTTTTCGCTTCGCTGTGGCGTAATCTGTTCTTCTCGGCGGTGATCCTTGCGATCGAAGTCCCGCTTGGAATCCTGGTCGCATTGTCGATGCCGCGCCACGGCTGGCGGGTTGCAGCCTGTCTGGTGATCCTGGCGCTGCCACTGTTGATTCCATGGAACGTGGTCGGCACCATCTGGCAGATTTTCGGCCGCCCTGACATTGGCCTGCTCGGCTATGTCCTGAACAGCGTCGGCATCAACTACAATTACGTGTCGAACGAATTCGACGCGTGGGCCACCGTCATCGTCATGGATGTCTGGCACTGGACCAGCCTGGTCGCACTGTTGTGCTACGCCGGGTTGAAATCGATTCCCGACGCCTATTACCAGGCGGCGCAGATCGACGGGGCGTCGCGATGGGCGGTGTTCACCGCCATCCAGCTTCCGAAGATGCATCGCGTGCTGTTGATCGCGGTGCTGCTGCGGTTCATGGACAGTTTCATGATCTACACGGAGCCGTTCGTGGTGACCGGCGGCGGCCCCGGCAATTCGACCACCTTCATTTCCATCGAACTCGTCAAGATCGCGCTCGGGCAATTCGATCTCGGCAAGGCGGCGGCGCTGTCGCTGGTCTATAACCTCATCATCATCATCGTGTGCTGGATTTTCTACACCGTCATGACCAACGCCGGCACCGAGCGACCGGCCGACAAGGGAGTCGCGTGATGCATTCGATTCCCGGCCGCCGTGTCATCATGGTGCTGTTCCTGATGTTCCTGCTGCTGCCGATCTACTGGCTGGTCAATATGAGCTTCAAGACCAACGAGGAGATCGTCACCACCATGACGCTGTGGCCGCACCAGCCGACCATCGCCAACTATATGCGCATCTTCACCGACGAGAGCTGGTATTCCGGCTACATCAATTCGCTGACCTATGTGGTCATCAACACGGTGATCTCGATTGCGGTGGCGTTGCCGGCGGCCTATGCGTTTTCGCGCTATCGTTTCCTCGGCGACAAGCATCTGTTCTTCTGGCTGCTGTCGAACCGGATGGCGCCGGCGGCGGTCTATGCGCTGCCGTTCTTCAACCTTTATTCGGCGATCAACCTGTTCGATACGCCGTGGGCGGTCGCGCTCGCGCACTGCATCTTCAACGTGCCGCTGGCGGTGTGGATCCTCGAAGGGTTCGTCTCCGGCGTGCCGCGCGAGATCGACGAGACCGCGTTCCTCGACGGCTACTCGTTCCCGCGCTTCTTCATCAAGATATTGGTGCCGCTGATTGCGAGCGGCATCGGGGTTGCGGCGTTCTTCTGCTTCATGTTCTCCTGGGTCGAATTGCTGCTGGCGCGCACGCTGACCTCGGTCAACGCCAAGCCGATCGCGGCGGTGATGACCCGCACCGTCTCCGCCGCCGGAATGGATTGGGGCCTACTGGCCGCCGCCGGCGTGCTGACCATCATCCCCGGCGCGCTGGTGATCTGGTTCGTCCGCAACTACATCGCGCGTGGCTTCGCGCTCGGCAGGGTGTGAGTCGATGGCCATTTGTAAGCGTATCGCTCCATCTTCCTTCACCTCTCCCTTTGGGAGAGGTCGGCGCGTAGCGCCGGGTGAGGGGTTACGACCTAACGAGAGACCGTACCCCCTCACCCCAACCCTCTCCCATTCGAAGTCGGATCTATCCGACTTCGACAATTCGGGATGCCCAACTCGGGTAGACCCGAGTTGGGTGGAGAGGGGGCTGCACCGTGCGTGGTGGGAGGCCTAACCCCATGGAAAATATCGCATGGATGGCCTGGACGCTGCCGACCGCGATCTTCTTTGTGATGCTGGTCGCTACGCTGGCGGTCATGACCTGGCTCGCGGCCGCTTATCCGGAAACCGAACGCGTCGGGATCCTGCGCATTCCGACCACGCGCGGCGACCGGTTATTCATCTCATTGATTATTGCCGCCGCGATCCATCTGTTGTGGATTGGGTTTCTCGGCACCGATACGATCGCAACCGTGCCGGTCGGGGACGGCTATGAATTGTCGAGTCTGTGGCTCGCTACCGCAATTTCGCTGATTTCAGCCGTCGTGATTTTCCGCAAGGTCTGAAACAGCGAAAAGAGCAGATCCGGGATCAACCTGGACCTGAATTGGGTTTGTCGCTGCAATGGAGGAAGCAACATGAATTACCTGCAAAGAAGGAAGGGTCCTTTGAACAGGACCCGCTTTTGGATGATGACCAGCGCGGTCGCGCTGACGGCGGTTGGGGCGTCGGCGACGTCGCCGGCGTTGGCCGACGAAGCGGCTGCGAAGAAATGGATCGATTCGGAATTTCAGCCGTCGACGCTGTCCAAAGACGACCAGATGAAGGAGATGCAGTGGTTCATCAAGGCCGCCGCCCCCTTCAAGGGCATGGAGATCAACGTGGTCTCCGAAACCCTGACGACGCATGAATACGAATCCAGGACCCTCGCCAAGGCGTTCGAGGAAATCACCGGGATCAAGATCAAGCACGACATCATCCAGGAAGGCGATGTCGTGGAAAAGATCCAGACCCAGATGCAGTCCGGCAAGAACGTCTATGACGGCTGGATCAACGATTCCGACTTCATCGGCACCCACTTCCGCTACGGGCAGGCGGTCGACCTGACGGACTGGATGGCCAACGAGGCCAAGGACGTCACCGACCCGATGCTCGACGTCAACGACTTCATCGGCAAGTCATTTACCACGGCGCCGAACGGCCACCTCTACCAGTTGCCGGACCAGCAGTTCGCGAACCTCTATTGGTTCCGCTACGACTGGTTCTCCAACCCCGACTACAAGGCCAAGTTCAAGGCCAAGTACGGTTACGACCTCGGCGTTCCCGTGAACTGGTCGGCCTATGAGGACATCGCCGACTTCTTCACCAACGACATCAAGGAAATCAACGGCGTCCGGGTCTATGGCCACATGGACTATGGCAAGAAGGATCCGTCGCTCGGATGGCGCTTCACCGACGCCTGGCTGTCGATGGCCGGCAATGGCGACAAGGGCATTCCGAACGGCCTTCCGGTCGACGAATGGGGCATCCGCATGGAAGGCTGCCGTCCGGTCGGCTCCTCGGTCGAGCGCGGCGGCGACGTCAACGGTCCGGCATCGGTCTATTCGATCGTCAAATATCTCGACTGGATGAAGAAATATGCCCCGCCGCAGGCGCAGGGCATGACCTTCTCCGAATCCGGTCCAGTGCCGGCGCAAGGCAACATCGCCCAGCAGGTGTTCTGGTACACCGCCTTCACCGCCGACATGGTGAAGCCCGGTCTGCCGGTGATGAATGCCGACGGCACGCCGAAGTGGCGCATGGCCCCGTCGCCGCATGGCGCGTACTGGAAGGAAGGCATGAAGCTCGGCTACCAGGACGTCGGCTCGTTGACGCTTCTGAAATCCACCCCGGTCGACCGCCGCAAGGCGGCCTGGCTCTATGAGCAGTTCATCGTCTCCAAGACCGTGAGCCTGAAGAAGAGCCATGTCGGTCTCACCTTCATCCGCGAATCCGACATCTGGGACAAGTCGTTCACCGAGCGCGCCCCGAAGCTCGGCGGGCTGATCGAGTTCTACCGCTCGCCGGCGCGCGTGCAGTGGACCCCGACCGGCAACAACGTACCGGATTATCCCAAGCTCGCGCAGCTGTGGTGGCAGAACATCGGCGATGCGTCGTCCGGTGCGAAGACGCCGCAGCAGGCGATGGATTCGCTTGCAGCCGCGCAGGAACTCGGTGATGGAGCGGTTGGAGAAATCCGGCGTGCAGGGCGCCTGCGGGCCGAAGCTCAACAAGAAGGAGACGGCCGAATACTGGTTCGCCAAGTCGGCCAAGGACGGCAACATCGCGCCGCAGCGCAAGCTCGCCAACGAGAAGCCGAAGGGCGAAACCATCGACTATGACACCCTGATCAAGTCGTGGCCGGCCTCGCCGCCGAAGCGCGCCTCGAACTGAGGCGATTGCTGACAAACAAAGGCCGGGAGCGATCCCGGCCTTTTTACTTTCGTCATTGCGAGCCAACGGGTCGGCGCAAAGCGCCGCCCGATGACAGGCTCCGCGAAGCAATCCAGTGTACCAAGTAAGGCTGGATTGCTTCGTCGCTGCGCTCCTCGCAATGACGGTGAGAGAGCATTACTCCGCAGCGTCGAGCACCGGATAATCGGTGTAGCCCTTTTCGCTGCCGCCGTAGAACGTGGACTTGTCCGGGGTGTTGAGCGGCGCGGCGCGCTTCAGGCGCTCGACCAGATCGGGATTGGCGATGAACGGTGTGCCGAATGCGATCAGGTCGGCGGCGTTGGCCGCGAGCATCTTGTTGCCGAGCGCGAAGTCATAGCCGTTGTTGGCGATATAGGTCCCGCTGAAGCGCTTGCGCAGCGAGCCGTAGTCGAACGGCACGATGTCGCGCGGGCCGCCGGTCGCGCCCTCGACGACATGGATGTAGACAAGCTTCAGCGCATTGAGCTGATCGACGATGAAGTCATATAGCGCCTGCGGGTTGCTCTCGGTCATGTCGTTGAACGGCGCTACCGGTGAGAGCCGGATGCCGGTGCGTGTGGCGCCGACTTCCGCGGCCACCGCCTTGGCGATTTCGAGCATCAGGCGGGAGCGGTTCTGGATCGCACCGCCGTAAGCGTCGGTGCGCCTGTTGCTGCCGTCCTTGGCGAACTGGTCGAGCAGGTAGCCGTTGGCGCCATGAATCTCGACGCCGTCGAAACCGGCTTCGATCGCGTTTGCCGCGCCGCGCCGGAAGCTGTCGACAATCCCCGGGATTTCATCAAGCGTCAGCGCGCGCGGCTCGGAGATATCGACATAGGCGTTGTTGACGAAGGTCTTGCCTTTGGCGCGAATGGCGGAGGGGCCGACGGGCGCGCCGTTGTTCGGCTGCAGTGAGGTGTGCGAAACGCGGCCGACGTGCCAGAGCTGCAGGAAGATGCGTCCGCCGCGCTCATGGACGCGGCCGGTGATCTTGCGCCAGCCCGCGACCTGCTCCCGGGTGTAGATGCCGGGGGTGTCCTGATAGCCTTGGCCCTGCTGCGAGACTTGGCTCGCTTCGCTGATCAATAGCCCTGCGGTGGCGCGCTGGCTGTAATATTCGGCTGCCAGGGGACTGGGAACCATGCCCGCGAGTGCGCGATTGCGGGTGAGCGGCGCCATGACGAAGCGATTGGGCAGTGTCAGCGCACCGAGCTTGAAAGGCTCGAGAAGGTTGGTGGTCATTTGTTGTTTTTCCAGAGCTATTGCAGCGTGACCAAGGTTACAGATGTAACGAAGTTAGGCCGCGCTGCTGAAGCTGGCAATGGCACGAGCTTTTATATGACGCAGGCGTGATGCGCGCTGAAGGGGCGCGTCACCGGCTCTTGAAGAGAATAATTTATTCCAAATCGGCGGAGAAGCAACATAAGCAGTCTATCGCGTCGACAGCATCGCTGGCCGCCTCCCTCGCGCTCCGCGGTGGGCGGGACATAACTGCTATGCGATTTGATCCGAGAACCGTCCGCTCCGCTGCGCAACCGCGCATCGGAGCAGACCGTGATGATCGCCGGAAGCTTCCGGGGGCGGCCTCGCGGGCTACCACCGAAAATGGCGGCTTCAGTTCGCGCCCATGAAATCGCGCTTGCCGATCTCGACGCCGTTGTGACGCAGGATGCCGTGCGCGGTGGCGGCGTGGAAATACAGATTCGGGAGGATGAAGCTCGAGAGATATTGCTGCCCCTTGAGCGTGGTGGTCTGGTTCGCGCCGGAGGGGAAGGTGACGTCGCGGCCTTCGGCGCCGTCGAACTGCGCGGGCTTGAACGTCTTCACATAGTCGATGGTCCGCTTCAGCCGCTGCTGCAGTTCATCGAAGCTCGTTTCTGTGTCCGGGTTGACCGGCACCTCGCTCTGCGACAGCCGCGCGCAGCCCTTGGTGGCGAAATCGCTCACCAACTGGATCTGCTTGGTGAACGGCAGCATGTCCGGAAACAGCCGCGCGCCGAGCAGCACTTCGGGCGCAATGTTCTTTGCCTTGCAGTGCGCCTCGGCCTTGCCGAGGATGTTGGAGAGGCTGCCGAGGATTTGCAGGAATGCGGGAACGGTGGCGTCATGGAAAGACATGTGATGCTCTTTTCGTTTTTTTACACAATCGTCCAATGCAGGGACGGCGTACGTGAGATGGTCGGATTATGGACGGAATGCAACGCTTGTCTGAGCGTTGTTGAGGAGCTGAAGGCGCAAGAGCAGCGAGTCGCTTCTCCCCTCCCCCTTGCGGGGAGGGGGCGGGGGTGGGGGTAGCCACAAGCTCAATGCCCGTTGCTTACCCCCCACCCCGACCCTCCCCCGCAAGGGGGGAGGGAGAAGACCCTTTCGTCGCGGCGCGTATGACAGTCACCTTGCTGCTGACAGTCACCGTGCCGCCGTCGCACCGCGCATGCGCGCCAACAACTCGGCGGTCGGCCAGGAATCCGCCGGCAGCCCATATTTGATCTGCATCGCCTTGATGGCGGTTCGGCTTTGCTGGCCGACCACGCCGTCGACCTTGCCGACATTGAAGCCGGCGCGTACCAGTAATTGCTGCAGCTCGCGCAGTTCGTTGAACGGCAACTGCGCCACCGGCGCGGACGGGCGGCGCATCGGCGGCGCACCCGCGATGCGGCTGGCGAGATAGCCCGCGGTGGTCGAATAGATCAGTGAATTATTCCACTCGGTATAGGCGGCGAAATTGGCATAGGCGAGGAACGCCGGCCCGTTGCGGCCCATCGGCAGCAGCACCGAGGTCGGCATGTCGTCGCTCGGCAGCACGCGTCCGTCCGGATAGCTCACACCGAGCTGCGCCCATTTCGAGCGCGGCAATTGAGTCGTGAGGTCGGTCTGGTCCCAAGGAAAACTTGACGGGAAATCCGGCGGCAGCCGGATTTCCTCCAGCCACGGCTCGCCGCGACGCCATTTCAGCCCGTTGGCGATGTAGTTCGCGGTCGATCCGATCACGTCGGCGGGGCTGGTCAATAGATCGCGCCGGCCGTCGCCGTCATAGTCGACGGCATAGTTGAAGTAATGCGTCGGCAAGAACTGGGTCTGGCCGAGTTCGCCGGCCCATGAGCCGACCATCTCGGACGGCGAAAGGTCGCCGCGATCGATGATCTTCAGCGCGGCGATGGTCTCATTGGCGAACATCTCGGCGCGGCGGCAGTCATAGGCCAGCGAGACCAGCGAGCGCAGCGTCGGCAGATTGCCCATGTTGGCGCCGAAGTCGCTTTCAAGCCCCCAGAACGCGGCGATCACTGCCGGCGGCACGCCGTATTCCTTTTCGGCGCGGGCGAACGCCGCGGCATAGGTCTTGATGCGGGCCTGGCCCTGCTGCATCCGGTAAGGTGCGGCCATGCGGCCGGCGAATTGCGTGAAGACCTGCCCGAACACGCGCTGGCCGCGGTCGCGATTGACGATGCCCTGGTCGTAGACGAGGTCCGGCGAGGCCTCAGTGATCGCTTGCGGCGACACCCCGGCAGCGGCGGCTTTTTGCTTCAGGTCGGCCAGGAAGCGGTCGAACGACAGGCCGTTATGGCAGGCGGCGCCGCGCGGGGAGGGGGCTGCAGCCGGCCTCGGCGCGGCGATGACGGGCCTCGCCGGCGCAACTAATTGTCCTTGCAACGGCGCCTGCGCCAACGCGGCGGATGCGATTGTCAAAATCGCAGCGATGGTCGCGAACCAGATTCGAAGCAAAGACCAGGGAACGGGCATAGAGATCACCGGCTCGCGTGCAAAGCTAGCTACCCCGAATATCCGAGTCCTGCCCGAAAGGAAATCGTCTCCTGTTGCCGGTGCGGCCCGTCGCGACGCCATCTCGCGCGCGCGGTTCAGTCCGCCATCGCGAACGCCTTGCACCAGCCGTCCTTGCTGACGTCGCCCTCGACCACCTTGCAAAGGTTCGGCTTTTCGAACAGCGTGCACATGCCGCAGCTATAGATGCCGTTCGGCGTGTCCTGGTATTCCGCCTGCTGCCGCGTCATTTTTTCCGCGGCCTTTGCCCGCGAGATCAGCGACACCAGCCCCGCCGAGATGATACCAGCCAGCGCGCGCAGGGCCTTTCGCCGCGGGCGGTCGATGTGTTGTTCAATCATGGTGTTTTCTTTTCATTGATCGGCGGGCTCGATGACGGACATGGTAGCGGCGCGCATTCGCGTTCGGAAGGGGCAGCCGGCCATTTGGTGGCGGCAACATCGGATGGGCGGTGTGCGGAATCGAAACCCTCGCGTCACCACTCCGATATTGTCGACCAACGCGAGAGAAGCCATCACTGTCAGCCGCCGGCGCTGCCTCGATCGGCTCGGCGCGAGCGCGTCAGGCTGGCTGCTTCCATAACCAGTTTGATCATGTGCACCGGCGGCGCGTAGCGGCCCTGGCGGCAGGACCGGCATTTCAGCGCGGCTTCCAGCTTTCAGATCCGCGTGTTGCGCGGCCGCGCGGATGGCTTTCCTGGCGTCTTCCCGCGCGGCTTCGGCGCGCATGTTCGCGCCCATGATGGCGCCGCCGTAGATCACCTCGCGCGATTTTGCTGCCCATATCCAATCACATTGGCAGCCGATCACAGCCGCCCTTGCGGGGATGCGCAACGCCACTAGGATTAGAGGTGAGGGGTGGTCCGCTCACACCACGGCTTCGACAATGTGCAATTTGTACTCGATCACGACGAATCAGGAGGCGATTGCGCGGCTGTTCCGGGTGATGAACCGGTACGTCGGCAACCTGCCGCCGATGCCCGGCGTGTTTCCCGATTATCCGGCACCGGTCGTGCGAAATTCCGGCGACGGCCGCGAGATGGTCCTGATGCGTTGGGGCATGCCGCCGCCTCCGAAGACCGGCGGACCGCCGGTGACCAACATTCGCAACGCCTCGTCGCCGCACTGGCGCGGCTGGCTGAAACCGGAAACCCGCTGCCTCGTCCCCTTCAACAGTTTCGCGGAATACGCACCCGAGCCGAACCCCGAAACCAAAAAGAAAGATGTGGTCTGGTTCGCGCTTTCGGACGATCGTCCATTATGCAGCTTCGCCGGGATCTGGACCGAGTTCAGGGGGGACCGTGGCACCAAATCCAAACCGGTCCCCGGTCCGCATCTGGTCTATGGTTTCCTGACCACGACGGCCAACGTAGTGGTGGCGCCGATCCATCCCCAGGCGATGCCGGCGATCCTGACCACCGATGAGGAGCGCGACGTGTGGCTGCGGGCGCCGTGGGATGAGGCCAAGGCGTTGCAGCGGCCGCTGCCGGATGATGCGTTGAAGATTGTGGCGCGCGGCGCCGACAAGGAGGATGTCGCGAGCGCTGCCTAGAGCCTTTTCGGTTCTGATGAAATCAGAACCGGGCTCTACTTTATTGTTTTGACGCGTTTTCTTTGCGCGAACCGAAGGCACTTCGCTTGAAAACGCTATAGGCAGAGTAGCCGCACGCGACATCCGGCGCTCTTTCCCGTGATTTCAGCCAGGTTTCGGAGTGAAGATGCGGCGGCGCGACGCACCGCCGCACCTTGAAGCGCCGGTGGGCGCATCCCTACCTGAATGGGGCCTGCCGCGGCGGGTTGGCTACGGCAGCAGGGAGGCTGCAATGAACTATTTCAAGACGGCGATTCTGCTGGCCGGCCTTACCGGCCTGTTCATGGGCGTCGGCTATCTCATCGGCGGCGCAACCGGTGCCACGATCGCGCTCGTGGTCGCCGCCGGCACCAATCTGTTCGCCTACTGGAACTCGGACCGCATGGTGCTCCGCATGTACGGCGCCCACGAGGTCGACCGGCGCACCGCGCCCGAACTCGTCGATCTCGTCGGCCAACTTGCGGGGCGAGCCGGCTTGCCCATGCCACGAGTGTTCCTGATGGACGAGGCGCAGCCCAACGCCTTTGCGACCGGCCGCAATCCGCAAAACGCGGCGGTGGCTGTGACCACGGGTCTGGTGAATTCGCTGACGCGCGAGGAACTCGCCGGCGTCATTGCGCACGAGCTCGCGCACATCAAAAATCACGATACGCTCTTGATGACCATCACGGCGACCATCGCGGGTGCGATCTCGATGGTGGCACAGTTCGGCATGTTCTTCGGTGGCCATCGCGACAACAACAGCGGGCCCGGTGTCATCGGCTCGATCGCGATGATGATCCTGGCGCCGCTCGGCGCCATGCTGGTGCAGATGGCCATCAGCCGGACGCGCGAATATGCCGCCGACAATCTCGGTGGCCGCATCGTCGGTCAGCCGATGTGGCTCGCCTCCGCATTGGCCAAGATCGCGAACGCCGCTCATCAGGTCCCGAACATGGAAGCCGAGCGCAATCCTGCCACGGCGCACATGTTCATCATCAATCCGCTGTCCGGTCACGGCGTCGACAACCTGTTCACGACGCATCCGTCGCCCGAGAACCGCATCGCCGCGTTGCGGCAGCTCGCGGCCGAACTGGGCGCGTCCGGCGCCGCGACTCGCTCCGGGGCTCAACCGGGCGCTGCCTCGCGCGGCCCGCTTCAAAGTCCCTGGGGCCGCTCGCCGCCTTCCCGCGGCCCATGGTCATAAGAACATGGTCATGAGCAACGGAGAGGCATCCGGCCGAAGATAGCTGATCCCTGCGCTGCAGGGCGGATAGAGGTGCAGAATGGCACGCGCCCTGATCATCGTTGGACTGGTGCTTGTCGTCGCCGGGCTGCTTTGGCCGCTGATCGGAAAGCTTGGGCTCGGTCGGCTGCCCGGGGACATCCATATAGAAGGCTCGAACTATTCCTTCTACTTTCCGCTCATGACCTCGCTCGTAGTCAGCGTCGTGTTGAGCATCATCTGGTGGCTCGCCAATCGCTAAGGCATGATGAGATTGGATCGAACCATCAAGGCAGCGGAAGCGCACTCCCTCTCCCACACTACTCGGGTTTACCCGAGTTGGGCATTCGATATAGTCGAAGTCGGATAAATCCGACTTCGATGGGAGAGGGTTGGGGTGAGGGGGTACGACCTCTCGTTAAGCGCCCCTCACCCGATTTGCTGCGCAAATCGACCTCTCCGGGGCGGGGAGAGGTGGGCCGAAACATCCGAACGGACCAACTCAATCAAAAGCCATCCCGCTTTAGATCATGATCCCCACACATGGGATCGCCGATGCGGGCTATCAGCGGGCCGGGCCTTTACAAGGCCTTAAGCCGCACCGGCATCGAGTTCGGCATCATGGTAAAGGCCGAAATTTCCTTGATGGTTTCGGGGTTGGCCGCCAGCTCCATCGAAAAATTGCGGCTCAGCATCGACAGCACCAGGCGCATCTCGACCGTTGCCAGATGGCGGCCGGGGCAGACGCGGGGGCCGGCGCCGAACTGGGCGTAGGCCTTGGCTTGATGGGGTTGCACCGGGTGTCCATTGGACCATCGCTCCGGCAGGAATTCGTCGGGCCGGCCGAAGTGCTCGGCGTCGAGCATCGACGGCCGCAGTACAAGGAAAAGCGGCGTGCCGGCCGGCAACGCGACGTCGCCGAGCACCACGTCCACGACCGGCTCCAGATACAACAGCGGCGCCACCGGCTTGAAGCGTGACGCTTCCTGCGTCACGAACTCGAATTGATCCAGCTTCTTGATGTCTTCGAATTCGGGGCACACGGGCGACGACCCCAGTGCATCCGTGGCTGTCAGGCGCAGCCGCGACTGCAGGTCCCCGTCCTGGGCGATGAAGTACATTGCCCAGGCCATCGAGTGCGCCGTGGTGTCTTCGCCGGCCAGCAGCAGGGTCAGGACATTGGCGAGGACAAGCTCGTCGGTGATTCCGGAATCCGGAACGCTGGCGGCGGTCAGCATCGCTTCCAGCACATTGCGGGGCTTTTCGCTCGGATGCTCGCGCATCCGCCGTCTGGCGCCTTCAATCAGCGATTCAACATGGCGATGCACGACCGCGAGCGCGCGATCGAATTTCCGATCGTTTGGCAGTTTGAAGTATCGCCACAATGGCACCGGCGCGTTGATGCGCTTCATCAGCATCGGGAATATTTCCGCAAGATGTTGCTGAATCACGTCGCCGCGCTCCTCGATCGTGTTCGGGTCTTCGCCAAAGGCCAGCGCTGTGGTTGCATCCACGGTGAAGCGGACCAGGTCCTGGGTCATGTCGACGACCTCACCGGTTTTGGCCGCATGCTGCCACTTCTTGTGCAGGCGGCCGGTGATATCCTTCAACACCGGGAAAAACGCGCCGAAGTTTTTCGACGCCAGCGCCTGCATCACGAACCGACGCTGCGGTGCCCAGCCTTCGCCTTCGGCAGCGAACACGCCGTCGATCTTCATCTCTTTGCCAACGGACTCGATCGCTGCGAAGCGCCGGTAGCGTGCCGGACGTTCGCGTAACGCCGTCTGAATCAGGTTGGCGTCGGAGCAAACGAAAACCCGCTTGCGACCGAGGCCCAGGGTAAAGGTAGAACCGAATTGCCTGGCCCAGTCCTCGAAAATCAGGTGCAGGCGCTGCACATCAAACTGGAGTGCGTTGCCAAGGAGCGGAAGTCCTCGTGGCGACGGCAAATCCGACAGGTTGCGAACGGCAGTTGCTGAGTTTGTCACGCTAAGTGCTTCGCTCATTGGCTGCTCCGTTTCGATCCCGACGCGCCCACCGGCAGCGCAATTACGTGACACGTGTTACGTGGCGATTGCCGAAGGTGACGATTCTGTTACGGACGTAACACAAATGATTGCTGGACCTCGATTGTCATCGCGCTGGTGCTGCCTGGCACGATGGATTGTGAAGATGTCTTCGCCGATGTGACATGCTCTGCGGCAAGGCCGAACAGTCGTTTGCTTGTCGCGTCGGAAAAAGTTGACGCTTTTGCCGCGCAGGAGGATGGCTTGGCGTTGAGTACCGACGTGTGGTGAAGAGGCCGGTGTTCTGACTTGCGACAAATCGCCTTGTGTGAGGTATCCAACACACGCGAAGGTAGATGGGTGCGACTCTTGTCAGCAGGATGCAGACGTCACTTAACCCTGAGGTGATGTGTCATGGCGAAACGCTATATTTGGCTTCTTACGTTAATGCCGTTTCTTGCGTTCCAGACCGTACCAGCTAGCGCTGGCAACGGTTGTCGGTGGTCTGACAAACTTAAAGAGGAGGTTTGCTCCATCACTCATGACGGCCCGGACGAGCCTTATAATTACAAACCCAAGCGCCAGAAACCTTCTGCTGCAGCGATAAGGGCGAGAGACGCCTGGAGAGAATCCTACGCGCGCCAGAAACGGCTTCAGTCTTCCGGATATCAAAGGGCAAAGGAGTCCTGGCAAGAAAACCACGCCCGGCGACGCTATATGGATCAGGTGCGCACCAGCAGCCGTTAGTGAGTTTCCAACGTGCACTCCAGGAAACGGTGCACGGCTCAGGCTGTGTGTCGAAGAGAACGTCCATGATGCTTGAAGAAGAGATCAAGCTTCACAGGTTCGCCAGTATCTCGCCAGAACAGTCGTTTGCCGAGGCTGGCCGCCACCGCGAGACGGTGGTGGCCGCTGATTAGAATATGCTCATCCGTTGCTTTGGCGATGATCTCGCCGGCGTCGTCCACGATGATTTTCATGTGCCGCCTCCAAACCAACGCGCCGCTCGGCGCCGCAGCAATGGTGCGTAATCCATCTAACCTCGTACCGGCCCCGGCGTTCCAACCCCATGAAAATCACGGCTTCCGTATTCGACCTGCGCCACATCGCGCATCGCCATTGTGTACCGATCCGCGCTAAATAAGGGGGAAATGAAAAATTGGAAATACGTTTAAGCCGGACCGTCGCGGTCCCCCGGCATCGTTCCGCGCTTCCAGAGCGACACTGAAGACGTTGAGGGGGCGCAGGCCGTCACCATCGCCCAGCCGCTATCCGGTCCGATTTCGTCCAACCCCGAGGAGGTCGCAATGACAGAACTTACTCGCCGAGCGGCGCTTGTCGGCGTCGCTGCAACGACGTTAATGCCCCTCGCCGCCGCAACGCCAGCGCGAGCCGCCGCGCCGTTAGCAGAGAAGCAAAATGCCAGTTTTTACCGCTACAATGTCGGGACGCACCAGATCACGGTGGTTTGCGACGGCGTGGCGACCATCAACCTGCCCGACAACTACGCCGCCGGCGCCACGAAGGATGAAATCGGCAAGGTCTTTGCCGAACATCACTTGCCTGCCGACAAGGTGACTCACAGCTTCAATCCGGTCGTCGTCAATACCGGATCGAAGCTCGTCGTGATCGATACCGGTTTCGGATTGGACCAGTTTGCGCAAAGCAAGGGCAAAACCGGGCAGTTCCATTCCAACCTGGCCGCGGCGAACATCGACCGCAACACGGTGGATACCGTAATCATTTCCCACTTCCATGGCGACCATATCAACGGTCTTCTGGCCGCCGAAAACAAGCCTGCTTTCCCCAACGCCGAGATCATGGTGCCGGCCGCCGAGTGGAAGTTCTGGATGGACGACGGCGAGATGAGCAAGGGAATGGGAAACCCGATCCTTGAAAACAACTTCAAGAATATTCGGCGTGTTTTTGACGCCCTTGGACGCAAGGTCACGCCATACGAATCGGGCAAGGAACTGGCGCCCGGCATCACCTCTGTGGCGAGCCCCGGTCACACGCCCGGCCACACCTCCTTCGTGGTGGCGTCCGGCTCCGACAAGGTGCTGGTGCAGGTCGACATCACGGCGGGCGCGGCGTTCTTGTTTGTGAAGCATCCGGAATGGAGTTTGGCGTCCGACGTCGACAAGCCGCTCGCGGTGCAAACAAGACGTAAGCTGTACGACATGGCGATTGCGGAACAGATGCCGATCCAAGCATTCCACGCTGCCTTTCCTGGCCTCGTGCGTGTCGAGAAGGACGGCAGCGGTTATCGTTGGACTCCGGCCATCTGGAACGCCTCCCTGTAGGCGGAGGCCAGAGCGCGATCTCTCTCGTCGTCGGCGCAACCTGGCGACGTCATAAGCGTGTTTCGGCGATTGATCCCGGCCGGCTCGAACCGGATCCGCAGGCTGCGCTTGAGCAGGCCGAGCGTCATGTCCGATGAAAATTTGTTTCCGCAGGTCGAGATCGAAGGTTCGCTACGTCTGCTGTCTGCTGTCTGCTGTCTGCTGTCTGCTGTCTGCTGTCTGCGGTGAGGAGCAGGACAGCAATTGCTTCGCGCCGCGTCGAGCTGATGCGCACGGACCTTGATGACAAGGCCAGCGCCAGTCGAAATGGATGACGGTAAGAAACTGCTAACGCTGACCAACATCATTTGACCGATATCCGTTAGCTGATTTTAACAGATATCCGTTCAGCTTATGCAACCTGGACGGGTAACGGAGGTCGCGCCATGTGGACCATGTCGAATATCGAGACCGCAGCCTTTATCGCAATCGCTTCGAGCATGGTGGCGCTGATGATGAGCGTTTCGTGACCGCTACATAGTTTCCCGACCTGCATTCCAGGAACGCTGTCGGTGTCGGGAAGCTTTGATATCCCGGCAGATTGACCGCGAATAGCTGGGTCGAGAGTAGGCAGAAGTTGGTGGTAGCTCTCGCTGCAGGCGGAGCGCTTGCTCATAATCATTGGCGCATTTGGCAATGACCGTTGCACTGATTTGGGTCGTCTAGTGCCCTTGGCGAAAATTTTTTGCTTCCTTTTTGACCCAAATCACCGGCCTATTCCGTGCCATCCCGTTCCCGCAAGAGGGGCGTATCGCGATCGTCACGGACGTAGGCTACGGGATGCGATGGACGCGGCAGCATCAGCGCGCGCAATAGCGTGCGGACGAATGGTGTTATCGCGTACGGCAAAGCCGTGTGGTCCTGACGCCCCGACGCTGGCGTTCAAGTTGGTGATGATGCTTCGCATCACACTGATGATGGTGGCAAGAAAGCCCGGTCACCAGGGAGAGCGCGTTATAAGCCGTCAACCCATTGCGCAGGAAATGCCGGGTGTTCCGGTGACCTGTGGTGACTACCCCGTGTGCACACTACCTTTTGCACACGGACTGCGGGTGCACCGCGCACCCGGCGTTTCCTGCGCCCTCGTTTCTTTTGGGCGGACGTTGTTGCAAACCTCGGGCGCATCGTGTCGCGAGAATGCGGAGTTACGTCTCCCGTCATTCCGGGGCGATGCGAAGCATCGAACTACGATGTGCAATTGCACATCGGAGAATCTCGGGATTCCCCGATGCGCAATTGCGCATCTGAGGTCTGGTCCTTCGGACCATCCCGGAATGACGGTTTTTTTGCAAATGAGGGCGAACGCTCTTCCTCACCCTCCCCTGGAGGGGAGGGTCGACGCGAAGCGGCGGGGTGGGGTGGAGCCGCGGAACGAAGCTGCGCCATCCCACCCCGGCTCACACTTCGCTACGCTCAATGTGAGCCGACCCTCCCCTCCAGGGGAGGGTGAAGAAAGACCTACAACTCCCGCGCATTGCTGAATGCGAACGACGTTATGCGCCGGGTGTTCTCATCCAGGATGAGGCTGCGGGTGATCGGTGGCTCGGCGCGCTGGCTGCAATTCTCGCGCTCGCAGAGCCGGCAGTTGACGCCGATCGGCGTGCCCTCGGCCTTCTCGAGGTCGATGCCGGTCGCGTACACGAGTTTCGCGGCGTGGCGGATTTCACAGCCGAGCCCGATCGCAAAGCGCGGTTGCGCCTGCGGGTGCGGCGAGACCTGCCGCCGCACCATTTGCGCGATCGAGAAATAGCGGGCGCCGTCGGGCAATTCGATGATCTGCTTGAGCAGGCGGTCCGGGGTGTCAAAGGTCGAATGCACGTTCCACAGCGGGCAGGTGCCGCCGAATTTCGAGAACGGAAACGTGCCGGAGGAAAACCGCTTGGAGACGTTGCCGGCATTGTCGACCCGCAACAGGAAGAACGGAATGCCGCGCGCGTTGGGCCGCTGCAGCGTGGTGAGGCGATGGCAGACCTGCTCGAAGCCGGCGTTGAAGCGCTGCGCCAGCACATGGACGTCGTAGCCGAGCGCCTCGGCGGCGGCGTGAAACGGCTGGTAGGGCATCATCACGGCGCCGGCAAAATAGTTCGCCAGCGTGATCCGGTAGAGCCTTCGCGGCGTGTCGTCCAGCGGGCCGGCGCGGTTGATGATCGCCTCGAACTGGCCGCTGGCTTCGGCAAGCCCGATCTGGAAGGCGAGCTGAAACGCACGGCCCGGGCCATCCACCAATTCCGAGACCAGCAATTGGCGGCGATGGCGATCGAACCGCCGCAGCGTCTCGCGCATCACGTCGACCGGCATGATGCGGGTGACGATCGAATGCTTTTCGCGCAGCCGTGCCGCGAGAGCGGCAAACAGCGCCTCGGACGGCGCGTTCAATTCGTCGCGCAGGGTTTCCGCGGATGTCTCGAGTTCGGGGAAATAATTGCGGTTGGCCTCGATCAGGTCGCGGACGCGCTCGATCGGGTTGGCCTCGAAGCGCGCGCCTTCGTCGCGGTCGGCCATTTGCGCCGCGACCAGGGTCTCGCCGCGGCGGGCCTCGGTATAGGCGGCGTACAGCCGTTGCAGCGAGTGCGTCACGCCGGGGCACAGTTCGGCGAGGTCGCGCAGTTCCTGTTTGGGCAGGTCGATCTGGCGGAACAGCGGATCGGAAAAGATCTCGTTCAACTCGGCAAAGAAACGATCCTCGTCGGCGGTGGCGAGGTCGCGCAGGTCGAGGTCATAGGTTTCCGCCAGCCGGAGCAGGATCTGCGCCGTCACCGGGCGCTGATTGCGCTCGATCAGGTTGATGTAGCTCGGGGAGATGCCGAGCCCCTCGGCGATCTGGGTCTGCGACAACCCCAATTGCTGCCGGATCCGACGGAATCGGGGGCCGACAAACAGCTTCTTTCCGGAGTCGGAGGGCATGGCGACCATCCTTCCTTTCCTGTCATTCCGGGATGGCGAAGGACAGACCCGGATTCCGGATCGCCGCTTCGCGCCGTCCGGAATGTCGCGGCATTTTGTGACAAAAGTTACAAAATAACATCTATTACAAGTCGTGATGTTACATCACATCACCATTCTCTGACAAGCCATCTATCCGAATTATCGCGTTTGGCGTTTAGCTGCTGACACGCATTTCGCAGTGCATTGTCACGAATGTCGAAGAGCGAACAGGACGCTCCGAAAGGATTACGCAGATGAACTACCAGCCACGTGGGATCAGTGACCGGGCTATCCAGGGTCCGGCTTCGTATTTGAGCGAGATCGGAGCGGCCGAAGCGCTGCTCAAGACCAAGGACACGTGGAACGGCGTGACCGCAGAAGCTGTCGCGCGCATGCGCTTGCAGAACCGCTTCAAGACCGGCCTCGACATCGCCCGCTACACGGCGGCGCTGATGCGCGCTGACATGGCCGCCTATGATGAGGACGCCACCAAGTACACCCAGTCGCTCGGCTGCTGGCATGGCTTCATTGCCCAGCAGAAGCTGATTTCGGTGAAGAAGCATTTCGGCGGCACCGATCGCTGCTACCTGTACCTCTCCGGCTGGATGATCGCGGCGCTTCGCTCCGAGTTCGGACCGCTTCCCGACCAGTCGATGCACGAGAAGACCTCGGTGCCGGCGCTGATCGAAGAGCTCTACACCTTCCTGCGTCAGGCGGACTCCCGCGAGCTCAACGACATCTTCCGCAGCCTCGACGCCGCCCGCAAGGCCGGCGACAAGGCAACGGAAAAGGCGCTGATCGAAAAGATCGACACCTTCCAGACCCACGTCGTGCCCGTGATCGCCGACATCGATGCCGGCTTCGGCAATGCGGAGGCGACCTATCTGCTCGCTAAGAAGATGATCGAAGCGGGCGCCTGCGCGCTGCAGATCGAAAATCAGGTCTCTGACGAAAAGCAGTGTGGCCACCAGGACGGCAAAGTGACGGTGCCGCACGAAGTGTTCCTGGCGAAGATCCGCGCCTGCCGCCATGCCTTCCTCGAGCTGGGCATCGAAGATGGCGTCGTCGTGACCCGCACCGACTCGCTTGGCGCCGGCCTCACGCAACAGATTGCCGTGAGCCACAAGCCGGGCGACATCGGCGATCAGTACAACAGCTTCCTCGATTGCGAGGAAATCACAGCCGACAACGCCCGCAACGGCGACGTCATCATCAACCGCAACGGCAAGATGATGCGTCCGAAGCGGCTACCCAGCAACCTGTATCAGTTCCGCGAAGGCACCGGCCAGGATCGCTGCGTGCTCGACTGCATCACGTCGCTGCAGAACGGCGCCGACCTGCTGTGGATCGAGACCGAGAAGCCGAATATCGAGCAGATCGCCAAGATGGTCGATCGTATTCGCGAGGTGATCCCGAATGCAAAGCTGGCCTACAACAATTCGCCGTCGTTCAACTGGACGCTCAATTTCCGTTGGCAGGTCTACGATGCGATGAAGCAAGCCGGCAAGGACGTCAGCAAGTACAACCGTGCGGAGCTGATGAAGGCCGAATATGACGAGACGCCGCTGGCGATCGAAGCCGACGATCTGATCCGTACGTTCCAGGCCAATTCAGCCAAGCGCGCCGGCATCTTCCACCATCTGATCACCTTGCCGACCTATCACACGGCAGCGCTGTCGACCGACAACCTCGCGCGGGAGTATTTCGGCGAACAGGGCATGCTCGGATATGTGAAGAACGTTCAGCGTCAGGAAATCCGGCAGAGCGTCGCCTGCGTGCGGCATCAGAATATGGCTGGATCCGACATCGGCGACGATCACAAGGGATACTTCGCCGGCGAGGCGGCCCTGAAGGCGGGCGGCGCCCATAACACGATGAACCAGTTCAGTTGACGGTGGAGCTGATCAGTCTGGGGCCGGGTTCGGATTCCAGACTGATCAGAGCAAGCGATCGGACAATTTAGCAAGGAGGCTCTGATGAAGAACGGCAGTAATTTCTGGGTGATTGGCGGCGAGTTCGGTTCGATGAACTTCCACAAGCTCGTGGAAGGGTCGGCCCAGGTGCAGGGTCCGTTCGGGACCCGCCAGGAAGCCGAAGACGCCTGGCGCGTGGTTTCGGAAGAAAACCGTCACAAGGCCGGCGTGCGCTTCTCGATCGTCGAGGAGCCGAGCCGGGCGACCGCCTGATCGGCGGAAACCTCTAAGAAACGTCCAAGGGCAATGGCGGCCCCAGCCTAAAAATCAGGCTGGGGCCGTCCGCCCATCGGCGGCCGGTCAAAAGGTGCAAGCCGTTGGGAATAAACAGGTCTTCGGGCGCAAAGGCACTTTGCGAGCAGGGGTGGTTACTGATACGTTAACGGCGTTCGCCCCTCAGGAAAGGCCGCCGCGCGATGTCAGAGCCGCAAAATACCGGGAGTAGTGCCGTCAGCGATATCGCTCCGATCCGGCTCCGCGACGCACTGCGCAAGGCGCGGATCGAGGCCGCCGACCGCACCGGGGTGGTCGTCGAGCTGCGCGACGCCGAGGCGGCGCGGCTTGAAATTCTCAACGAGGCGCTGGATCCGCTGTTTTCGCAAATCCCCGAGCGGGTCGATCTGTTCGATCGCGGCATCAGCCAGGGCGACACCCCGCGGCTGTGGATCGATGTGGTCGCGCATGTGCTGATGGGGCGCGACAAGCGCATCTATCGCTTCGTGCAGGACACCCGCTTCGGCCGCATCGTGCTGGCGGAATCCCATGACGTCGCCGCGATCGTCGATGCCGTCACCGACTATGTCGCGCGCCGCATGGTGGAGCGCGAGCACGCAATGGTGACGATGTCGGCCGCCAAGGCCGCTGCCGCGCCGAAGCCGCGCCGCAGCGGGTTCTGGATGTTCGCGCTCGGGTTCATCGCCGGCGCGGTCGCGCTGTTCGGCCTGGCGCTGTTTGCAACCTTGCGCAGCCTCTGATCGCGGACGATTCCCTGCAAGGCTCTAGAATAGCTGCATCCGACGGAGCTCCTGCACGTGCAGCTTTTCATCCACGCCCCGCACGGTCTGCTCGCATCGCCAGGCATTGCCGTCACGCTCGATGCTGAACAGGTTATAGGCGGCGGCGGGGTAGCGGCCATGGGCGAGCGCGGACGCCGACGGCACGCCGATCACCGGGATGGTGCGGTTCGGTCCGTCGATCCATATCGTCGAATGAATGTGGTCATGGCCATGCAGGACCAATTCGACGCCATGCCGTTTCAACAGCGCGCACAGCCCGTCCGAATCGGTCAGCCGCTTGGCGCGCGCGTTGGAGCGCAGGGGATGATGAATCAACAGGACGCGGAACAGCTGCGCAGTGGAAAGACTATCCAGCATGCGGTCGAGCGCCTCGAGCTGGTTGCGCCCGAGCCATCCCGTCGCCATCAACGGCGGCGTCGGGACCGCGGATGACACGCCGATCAGCATCAGAGGACCGCGCCGCCGCAGGTACGGAAACCTGCCCCTGCTGGAAGCGTCGTCGCCGTCAAGGTAGCCGCTCCATGCTTGCGCGAAGCGATGCTGGGTGACGCGAACGTAAGCGTCGTGATTGCCGGGCACGATCGAGACGCGCTCGGGTGAGCCGACGGATTCGAGCCAGGCCCGTGCCGGCTCGAACTCAGCGTCGAGCGCGAGGTTGACGAAATCGCCGGTGACGGCGATGTGATCCGGGGTCTGCCGGTGAAGGTCCGACACCAGCGCATCGAGCACGTCGCGGCGCTGGTATTTGTGGCGGTTGCGTGTCCAGTTGAGATAGCCGAGCACGCGCTTGCCCATCAACTCGCGGAGCCGCAGCGCAGGCAGTGGCGGCAGATGCGGATCGGACAGATGGGCGAGCCGGAATGCCGCCATCACGGGAATCCGACCGGGTTGCCCGCGCGGGTGTGCCGCTGCACGATCATCTCGTGATATCCTGTGAAATCCTTCCAGTGTATTGGCAAGTTGGGCGCCGCGACGCAAGGATCAAACCATTGTCTGGGATATCGGAGAACTCGGTGGCGATGAATGGGCGAAGGCTGCGACAGCGATTTGAACCGGCGCTGCGGCAGGTGTTTCATCTCTATTGGCGTTTCGCCCGCGGCATGACCCTTGGGGTTCGCGCCGTCGTGCTCGACAGCGACGACCGGGTGTTTCTGGTCAAGCACAGCTACGTCGCCGGCTGGCATCTGCCGGGCGGCGGTGTCGAGGTCGGCGAGACGTTCCACGACGCCCTGCGGCGCGAACTGGTAGAGGAGGGACGCATTGAGCTGCTCGGCGAGCCGGCGTTGCAGGGCATCTTCCTCAACCGACACGTCTCCCGGCGCGATCATGTCGCGGTCTATCTGGTTAGGAATTTCCGACAGGATCGCCTGCCCGAGCCCAACCACGAAATCATCGCCTGCGGTTTCTTCGCGGCCTCGGCGCTGCCGCCCGAGACTACCAGGGGAACGCGGCTGCGGATCGCCGAAGTCCTTGAAGGCAAGGCACCGATCACGACCTGGGCGTCAGACGCCGGCGAGCTTCCCTGAACTGAGCCTGTCATACGCGCTATTGCCGTAATCCCCCGATTGCGCTTGGATAAGCCAGATTCCCGATATTTTGTAAGCACCGAGCGCCGGCAAAGACAGTCATGCGAAATCTGAAATTGGCGTGCGGCTTGGTCTGCTTTCTGATCCTGCTTAGCAACATCTGGACGATTTCGCGCTGGAACGAAAGCCGCGGCGTGTACGACGACGTCTGCTATCTGCGGCAGGCGCATCTGTTCCAGAAATACGGGCTTGGCGGTCTAGACACCGACATCACGCGCGACGATGACCACTATCTGTCCTCGAAGTTGAAGGCGATTGGCTACGCCGGCTGGAACGACCCGGCGGCGGCGCCCTGTCACAGCCTGATGCCCGCGACGCAGAAACGCGTGATGCAATATCCGCCGGGGACGGGCTTTGCGCTGGCGCTGTTTCCATCGGGGTTTCAACTGATCCCGCTGTACGCGCTTGCGAGTGTGATTGTTTTTGGTTTCGTGCTGCTTGGAATTGCCTACGCCGCCTCGGTCTCCTCCACTTTGCTAGCAACTGGTTTCGGATGCCTCGCGCTCTATTTGATGATCAATCCCACCAAAGCGAGCTATTCCATGGCGCCGACCATGGTGGTGTGCGCCGTCGCGGGCTTTCTCACCGCGAGGCTTTTCGTCGCGGCGCAGGCGCGAAATCGGGTCCTGCTGGCGGCGCTGATCGGCCTTCTGATTGGTCTGGCCGTCAATTTTCGCCTGCCTAATTTGTTTCTGGCATCGGGCTATGCGCTGTTTTTTGCGGGCGCGTTTTTGCGCTCCCGCAAGTCCGAGACGTTTAGGCAGGCTGTCGCGTTCGGCGCCGCGTGCCTCGTTGGCATGGTGCCGACGCTGGTTGCCAATGCCATCAATGCCGGGAGCCCGCTAACGACAACTTATGCCGGCGTCGACGTGACGCCGCCTGAATTCAGCCTGGGGGTTCTCCGGCAATACGTCACGGACATGCAATTCGTGTTGCTGGTGCTTGCCGGCGCATGGACCGTTGTGGCCTTGCGCCGGGGGCATGCGCTTGGGGTCACGCGAACGGCGCTGGTGACGGCCGGGAACCTCGCCGTGAACCTCGGCTTCTTCATGAGCCACCCGATCTTTACGCCGTATTACACCGTCCCGGTGGCGATGCTTTCGCTCTGGAGCCTGCTGTTTGCCTGGTTGATGCAGCCTGTGGGAGCGGCGGAGGAAAATGTCCTCAGGCAGGCGGCAAGCGCCCGATCATGATATGCAAGGTTGAGTCGGCAGGACCGGTCGGACGGGCGCTTTTGCAATGACACCATCATCGATGCGGATTGCTGTTCTGGTGCCCTGCTTCAACGAGGAGGCCGCGGTTGCGACCGTCGTAGCGGATTTTCGCAAAGCGCTCCCGACCGCCGAGATCTTCGTCTACGACAACAATTCGTCGGATCGAACTGCGGCGGTCGCGCGCGATGCCGGCGCCGAGGTACGCAGCGAACGGCGCCAGGGCAAAGGCCACGTGGTCCGGCGGATGTTCGCCGATGTCGACGCCGATATCTACGTGCTGGTTGACGGCGATGCGACTTACGATGCCGCCAGCGCGCCGCGCATGATCGAGCGGCTGGTATCGGATCGTCTCGATATGGTGGTGGGGCTGCGGCTCGGTCAGGCGCAGGCGGCCTACCGGCCCGGTCATCGCACCGGCAATTGGATGCTGACCAACTTTCTTTCATCGGTGTTCGGTCAGGACTTCAAGGATATTCTTTCCGGCTACCGCGTATTCTCGCGGCGCTTCGTCAAAACGTTTCCGGTGCTGTCGGACGGCTTTGAAATCGAAACCGAGCTCAGCGTTCACGCCCTGGAACTGGCGTTGCCGGTCGCCGAGGTCGAAACGCCATATTACGTCCGCCCGGCGGGCTCGTTCAGCAAGCTCAACACCTGGCGCGACGGCTTTCGAATTGTCGGCACCATCCTGAAACTCTACCGGTCGGAAAAGCCGCTGCGTTTTTTCACCGTCATCGGCATTTTCCTGACCCTGGTTTCGATCGGTCTCGCGATTCCGCTCGTGGTGACCTACCTGGAGCAGGGGATTGTTCCCCGGTTGCCGACCGCGGTGTTGTCCATGGGCCTGATGATTTTGGCGGTGCTGTCGGTGTCGTCGGGGCTGGTGCTCGATACCGTGACGCGTGGACGCCGCGAGATGAAGCTGCTCGCCTACCTGTCCCAACCCCCGCTGGGAGCCGGGCCTTCCCGCTAAGCTCAAGCCTTGCTACGACCCAAGCCCGTTAGGCCCCGATCACAAGTCTGCCAGGCTTGGGGACGACAGAAACCTCGGTGATTCCGGACGCCGGAATGATGGACCGCGTGCCTGCTTGATGCTATTCCGCGCCTGACCATGAGCGATCTCTCACTGACGATTCTCGCCGAAACCGCCAACGACGCCCAAGCGATCGAGCGGCTGCATGCGCGTACATTCGGGCCCGGCCGCTTTGTGCTGAGCGCTTACCGGATTCGCGAGCACGTTGATCACCTGCTCGACCTCTCCTTCACGGCCCGGATCGGGACGCTGCTGGTGGGCTCGGTGCGCCAATTGCCGATTTGTGTCGGCGATACCAAGGCGCTGCTGCTGGGACCGTTGACGGTCGAGCCGCCGTTTCGCGGCCGCGGCATCGGCCGGGCGCTGCTCGATCGTGCGCTGAAGGATGCAAAAGCGCGCGGCCATCGCCTGGTGCTGCTGGTCGGGGATGAGCCCTACTACAGTCGCGTCGGCTTCAAGACGATTCCGAAAGGCCGCGCCACCATGCCGGGCCCGGTCGACTACAACCGCCTGCTGGTCGCCGAGCTGGTGGATGGCGCGTTCACCGACGTCTCCGGCGCGATCCGGCCGGATTGGAGTTTTGCGCGGTAGGGCGTTTCCGAAGGTGCCCTCGGAGATGATCCGAGGGCATTCGTGCCTGCTTCGAGATTTGTCCCGTTACAGTTTCTGTGACACGCCGAAATAGAAGCCGCGGCGCGGTCCGAATTGCGGCGCGAACACGCCGATGCCGGACCCGTCCCTGATCTCGTAGACGGAATCGAACAGGTTGACGACGTCGAGGCGCAGCGTGGTCGGCTTGGTCGGCGACACGATGTTGAAATCGTGCGACACGCCGAGATTGACCTGGGTGTAGGAGGGCACGGTGCTTCCGTTCGGAACGCCGTCAGCTCCGTCGGCACGCAGGCCGCTGCCAAAGATCATGTCCAGGCTGAATCGCGTGCCGTACCAAAGATAGGATGCACCGGCCGACGCGGTCAGCCACTGAGCGTGGTCGGTGTAGACGTAGTTGTTGGCGATGTAGGCGAGGTCGTCAGCACTGAACAGATATTGATTCGACACGACGTTGGTCGCGCGCTGTCGCGCGTAGGCCACATTTCCATAAAGACGCAGATTGCCGTTGGTGTACGACGTCTTCAACTCGACGCCGAAATTCTGCCCCTGGGCATAGTTGAAGGCGGTCAGCACATAGGCCGCGCCGAATTGTCCGTCATCAAGCAGGTCGCGCGCGGTTTTGTAGTAGGCGTCGACGCCGACCTCGAGGCCGGGGATCGCGTATATCTTCTGGTCAACGCCGATATCATAGACGTTGGAACGTTCGGGCAGCACCGGGTCGTTCTGCGACACCTGGGGCTGCGCCGTGGAGTTCGCGACCAGCGCAAGGTTGGTCGGTGCCGCCAGCACCTGTTCGGGCGGCGTGAAGTTTCGGGAATAGCCCGCATGGAAAGTGGTGCCGTCGACGGGCTTCCAGACCAGGCTGGCGCGCGGGCTGAGCTGGTTGGCGTCGATGTACTGCCACATCTGGTCGAACCGCAGGCCGAAGTTGAGGGTGAGCTGGTTGGTGACCCGCCACTCGTCCGCAAGATATGAGCTGAACTGCCAGCCGGTCTTGGCGCTGGAATCGAATACGGGGAACGGCGTGTCGCCGGTTTGAGCGCCCGTGCCGTCTGACGGCAGCACCAGCGACCCATTGTTGACCAGCGATTCCTCCGCGCTGACCGAAAAGCCGAACTTCAGCGTATGGGCGAAACCAAGGCGATAAGACGTATCTTCCTGGATGCCGTTGATGAAGCTCTGGCGGTAGACGTCGGAGGCCACGCCGTTGAAGACCAGGTCGCCGATCGGGTCAGGCAGGAAGTGCAGCGAGCTGTAGCGGTTGAAATAGGAAAGCTGATAGTCGATGCCGTCGCCGGACTTCTGGTAGGCAAGGACGTTGAACTGGTTGAATTCGTTTTGCCGCTCGTTCAGTTGTGCGGAATCGAAGTTGGAGATTCCGAAGGGCGTGAAGGCTGGTGTCTGCCCTGGATTGTTGGGGATTTGATAGTCGCCGTTCGAGACGCCGCTGATGAAAGTCAGGCGGCTGGTGGGATCAATCAGGGTCGAGAGATAAAGAAAGCCCTTTTCCTGCGACGTGCGGTCGTGGATGGCATTGTAGGCCGGCGTCGGGTTTTCGATCCCCAAATCGCTGCCGAAATAGCGGCCGGAGACATAGTACTGGGTGTTGCCGATCGTGCCGCCATATTCGGCGGAGGTCGTGAACGTGCCATGGCTGCCGCCATAGACGCTGACACTGCCCGTATTGCTGAAGGCATCCGCCTTGGTCTGGATGTCGAGCACGCCGGCGGTGCGCAGGCCGTACTGGGCCGGGAGCGCGCCGGTAATCAGCGCGAGGCTGCCGACGATGCCGGTGTCGATGATCTGTCCGAACGCGCCGACGCCGTCGGGCAGCATGATGCCGTTGATGCGGTATTGCAGGTTGGCGTGTTCGTTGCGAACGTGCAGGCTGCCGCTTGCGGCAGAGTCTTGTGAGACGCCGGGAATTTGCAACAGCGCCTTGTCGAGCGGCCTATTGGTCCCCTGTGGCATGGATTCGAGATCCTGACGCGTCAACTGATAGGATCCCGCGCCGGTCGGCGCTAGGATCGCTTGGCGGGCTTGGTCAAACTGTCCATTTTTCTCGGCCACGATCTGTTGTTCGGCCTGAGCGGCCTGTTGTTCGGTCTGGGGAGCCGGCGGCGGCGCGTTCGGCGTGGTACGAGGCCGGTTGGTCACCACCCGATTGCGCGGGCGGCGCGGCACGTGCGCATGCTGCTGCTTCGGCGCAGTTACCGTGACCTCGGGCAGCGTGGTTGCGCCATTTGCGGCGGGTGTCGCAGTAGCCGCGGGCGCCGCCGGAGCGGGTGTTTGCGCCGGCGCCGGTGCTTGCGACAGTGCCGGCGTCGCGAGCCCGCCAAGCAGGAGCGACGCCACGCCTGAGGCGGCCAACATTTTATTCTTTAACACTGACATTACGTCCAATCCCCATAAGGCCGCCGCACTCCGTCCTCGACGATTTGGCAGGGCCTGCCGTCGGTAATCGACGGACTAATTCCAATCTGTCCCCGACGAGATCAGCCGCGCGTGGCGCGGCGACCCACCGATATCTTCAGTCAATCGGATGTCAGGAGATTGGGGGCGCGCGCGGTTGGAAAGCCAGGTGGTTGGCTTGCAGATGAACGAACGCGGAGTCGGTGGCGCGATACAGGAATTCCACCGCCTGCGGCAGTTGCAGCAGGGGAGGCGTCGCAAACAACACCGCGTTCGCCATGGCGATCACGGTGCAGATCGGACACCCATCGTTCGATTGCCGGTCCGAGTCGCGGGCGGGGGCCGGCTGCTGCCGCTGAGCGGAGCGATCGGTCGCGTCCGCTGTGGCTGCGTCGATGCCGCGAGCGGCAGCGAACTGCGAAAGGCCGGATTGAATCGCGAACGCCGCCTGCGTGGCGTCGTGGAAGTGGCCAAACGAAAATGCAAACTGAATCGTCAGCGCCAACAGCGCGAGGCGCGAGCCATGTCTGATGTTCGATCGGAACCACTTCACGTCGATGTCTACCCCGCATCGTGAGCGCCGAGTAATCTCGAAGGCCCCGATGTTATAATATAACATCCGGGGATCGTTGGGATGTCAACGGGGTCGGGTCGGACGCGTGCGGAAATCCTCAAACTGTGTAATTCAGGCCACGCTCGGAACATGGTCGAACGAAGTGGACGTCGGTTTTGCCTGGCAACCAACGCAAAGCTGCGGCGTGAGGTTCAAATTGCGAGGCAGAGCGGGATGACGATTCGAAGAAAAAGTCATCCAGCCCTCAATGTACTGAATGCAGATTAGCGGCCCTCGCGCAGCCAGGTCGCGGCAAACGCGCCGAGCAGCAGCAGCAGGCCGATCAGGCCGGCGAATACCGGCAATACGCCGACCCCTCGGACCACGCTGGCGTCACGCATGCGCACCCCGAGCCATCCATCGCCGCGAAACACGCTGGAGGAATGCACCGGTACGATGCGCGGGAGTTCGACATTAGCGCCGTCCACCACGCGCCGTGCATCGCCGCCGGTGGCTTGCGCCAGCGGCTGCATCATGTCGGTCGTGGAGGTCACTTCCGAAAATTCCTTCGGATTGGTCGGGCCGACATTGATCAGGGCTTTCAGCGTACCGTCGGTGGCCTGCCACAGGCCGAGTTCATTGGCCGGTATCGTCGAAGTCCATAGTCCGGGCTCGCCGGCGCTCAACGTCAGTTGATGGGTGGCGCCCGACGGCGATGTCACCGTTACCGGCGCGACGCTGTCCGCCATGGTCTGGCGCTGCACTGATAGATCCTTGCCACGGACCTGCAGGCGCAACGCCTCTTCGTCGAGGTCGGGCTGCTTCATCAGCCAATGCGACGTCCGCCGCAACAAATCGAGGTGCGGGCCGCCGCCCTCATAGCCGCGCGCCCACAGCCAGATATGGTCGGACAACAGCAGCGCGACGCGCCCTTCGCCGTAACGCGACAGCAGCAGCAGCGGCTTGCCGTCGGCACCCGTCATCACCGGAGGCGTGGACGCGTTGCGGGTATCGACGGTGCGGAAGAAGCGGCTCCAATGCGGAGGTTCGGAGGATGAGCCTTCCAGCCCGCGCGTCACCGGGTGGCGCTTACCGGCGTCGCTCAGATGGGCATAGAACGGCTTCTCGGTGACGCCGACCGGTTCTGCCGGCAACACCGAATCCAGTGGCGTGCGCCAGATGCTCGTGGTCGAGGCGTAGTCGGGCCCGGCCGAGACCAGCACCGCGCCGCCGGCACGGACATAGCGTGCGATGTTGTCGAAATAGGCGATCGGCAGCACGCCCTGGCGGGCGTAGCGGTCGAAGATGATCAATTGAAATTCGTTGATCTTCTGCTGGAACAGTTCGCGGGTCGGAAACGCAATCAGCGACAATTCGTTGATCGGTGTGCCATCCTGCTTCTCCGGCGGCCGCAGAATCGTGAAGTGCACGAGATCGACGCTGGGATCGGACTTCAACAGGTTGCGCCAGGTTCGCTCGCCGGAATGCGGCTCGCCCGACACCAGCAGCACCCGCAATTTGTCGCGCACGCCGTCGATTGCGACCACCGCGCGGTTGTTGACCAGCGTCAGCTCGTTAGCGAGCGGGGACGCCTCGATCTCGACGATGTTCGGTCCGGCATGCTTGATATCGATATCGACGTTGACGGTTTGGCCGCTCAGGACGGTACGCTCGTTGATGACTTCGCCGTCGCGGCGAACCACGACCTTGGCGCGGTCGCCACTGACGCCCTGATCGTCCAGCCGATAGGTGATGGTCTGGGTCTGGCCGACGATGCCGAAACGGGGCGCGGCCGAAATCGCAATGCGCCGGTCGCGCTCGTCCTTGCGTCCGGTAATCAGTGCATGCACCGGGGCTTGAAATCCAAGCGCGGCGGCGTTGGCGGGAATATCGTGCACGCGCCCGTCGGTAATCATAAAGGCGCCGGCGACACGATCGACCGGCACGTCCGATAGCGCCGAGGAGAGCGCGCCGAACAGCCTGGTGCCGTCGGTTTCGCCGTCGGCCTGGCCGGCCTCGACGACCCGCACTTCCAGCCCCTTGATCTTTTTCAGATCATCGACCAGCGCCTCGCGTGCCGCGGCAGTTTCCCGGGTGCGCTCGCCGAAGTTCTGGCTCGGGCTTTTATCGACCACGACCACCGCCACCGACGACAGCGGTTCGCGATCCTCGCGGGTGAAGGAGGGGTTGGCCAGCGCCAGCACGATCAGCGCCAGCGCGGTCACGCGCACGGCCGCGCCACGCGACCTGACGAGCAACAACAAGGCGGCGATCACGACGATCGCGGCGAGCGCGATCCACAGCACGATCGACGGGACGAGCGGCGTAAACGCGATGCCATAGTTCATGGCGCGCTCCCGCTCACGCCGTCAGCCCGGCTCCGGACGGCGCGATGGTGCAATACGCTTGTGCTGATACGGCGCATCATTGTCCGAGCCGTTCGATCAGCGCCGGCGCATGCACCTGGTCGGCCTTGTAGTTGCCGGTCAGGGTGTACATCACGATGTTGACGCCGGCGCGGAAGGCGAATTCGCGTTGCCGCGGTTCGCCAGGCGAGAGCGGCAGCATGGCCTGGCCGTCCGGCCGGATAGCCCAGGCGCCGGCCAGATCGTTGGAAGTGATGATGATCGGCGAGACGCCATCGCCGCCGCGGGCGGGACGCGAGGCGGCCTCATCGTCGTCCTCGCGTGGCAATGCTTCGACCCAGGTCTGCCCCGAGGTGAAGCGACCGGGAAAATCGCGCAGCAGGTAGAACGTCTTGGTCAGGACGTGATCGCGCGGCACCGGCTCGAGCTCAGGTACGTCGAGCGAGGAGAGAATCTCGCGCAACGTCTGCATCCCCGAGGTTTGCGAGGCGCCGTTTTCGCCCGGCGGCGCATCGATGGCGTCGCGGGTGTCGAACAGCACGGTGCCGCCCTGTTTCATATAGGCGTCGATCCGGTTGATGGCGTCTTGCGGTGGCTTCGGCGCGCCCGGCACCACCGGCCAGTAGATCAGCGGGAAGAATGCCAGCTCGTCATGCGCCGGATCGACCCCGACAGGGTCGCCGGCCTCGAGCGCGGTGCGCTGCGCCAGGAACAAGGTCAGTCCAGCCATGCCGGCCTTGACGATGGAATCGACGTCCGCGTTGCCGGTGACAACGTAGGCGAGATGGGTCTGCGAGGTCGACTTGATGGCGAAATCGTCCTTGCCGTCGGCATGTGACGGCGAGGGCGTTGCCATGGCGGCCAAAATGACGGCGAACGCCAATGCCGCCGCGGTCGCGCGCCGTCGCAGCAGCGCTGCAAGGCCGGCGCCGAGCAGGGCGACGATGATCGCGTCGATCAGGAACAGCGCCAGCGATGAGGAGAGCAGGATGCCGCGCAGATCGCGCGGCTCGGAATTGGTGTAACTGCCGTGCCGCGCGCGTAGCGCCGAGAGATCGAGCGGCGCGATGCGATCGGCCGCCGCCAACGTGTTCACCGCAATCGGACCGTCGGCCGGGCCGTAAAATCCCGGCGGATGATCCGGCGTGGCGCGATCGCGGAAGTCGGCGTTGAGTGGTTTTGCGGTCGAGGGTGGCGGCCCGAACGCGCCGAAGCCGTCGAGCGTGCGCAGCGGCGCCACCGTCTCGGCCTTGGGCTCTCCGGCGGGGCCAGGGCCCGGATTCGACGTATAGCCTGAAAGATCGACGATGCGTCTCAGCATCTCGACGAAGATACCCGACATCGGCAGATCCGACCAGCGCATATCGGCGCTGACATGGAATAGACTGACGAGCCCCTTGCCGCGGTGCTCGCCGGTTACCAAAGGCGTGCCGTCTTCCAGCGACGCCCAGCTCCTGGTCGCCAGCACCGCATCCGGCTCGGCGAGCACCTGGCGGCTGACCGTGACGTCCTTCGGCACGGCGAGACCGGCAAAAGGTCCATCGGCGGCGAACGATGCGAGGTGCTGCGGCTTCTCCCAGGTCAGGCTGCCGCCAAGCGTGCGGCCGCCGCTGCGCAGTTTCACCGGCACCAGATCATCATCCGCCTGGGCCAGGCGCGGACCGGCAAAGCGTACCAGCACGCCCCCCTGTTCGATCCAGGCGCTCAGGCGCTCGCGGATGTCCGGCGACAGCGTACCGACATCTGCGAGCACGATCATCGGCAGTTTCTGGTCAAGGAACTGCGTGATCACCTGTTGCGGGGCACCACGGTCGCCGAGCCGCACGTCGGCGAACGGCGCCAGCGCCCGGGTGAGATAGAAGGTCGATGCCAGCAGAGGCTGTGAGGTATCGCTGGTCGATCCGCTGACGACGCCGATCGCGCGCCGACGCCACCGCTTGTCGAGCAGCTGCACTGCGCCGGCGGATCGTTCGCCGGCTATTTCCAGCCGCGCGATATCGTTGCGCAATTCAACCGGCAGATCGAACGCCGCCTCGGTCTCGCGATCCTGCGGTCCGAAGCTGTAGCGGGCTTCCCCGATCGGCGACCCCTTGAGGTCGAGGGCACGCACCACGCCGGCGGCGATGCCGTCATCGGTGCGAAGCACCTTCACGGTCATCCTGGCCGCGGCATTTTCGGCGGCCGCCAGCGCCAGCGGCGAAGGGATGCCATCCTTGAAAACCGTCAACGCGCGATCCCCGATGGTTTTGCCGAGGCCTTCGAGAAATTCGGGTCCACGCCCGGTGTCGACGCCGTCTGACAGCCAGGCGAGTTCACAGTCGCCGGTCGTCTTCAGGAAACGCCCGATCGCCGGAAGCGTTTCAACCCGCTCGACCGAGTAGGGTTTCGGCACCAATTGACGCAGCGCGACCCGCGCGGTGCCGGCCGGCATCAGGGTGATGTCGTGTGCAGGCTCGGACAGCGGCACCAGCGCCACCGCGCGGCGGTCGCTGTCGGCCTGCGCAATCAACTCGTCCGCAGCCTTGATCCTGACATCCCAGCTCGCGGCCGCGCTCCAGCCGTCGTCGAGCAGGATCATCAGCGGCGCCTTGCTGCCGCCGACGCCGCTTTGCGGATTCCAGGTCGGTCCGGCCGCCGCCAGGATGATCAGGGCCGCGGCCAAAAGGCGCAGTGCCGTCAGCCACCACGGCGTCCGCGACGGAGTCTCTTCCTTCGGAGCGATATCGAACAGCAGCCGGGTTGGTGGAAATTCAAGGCGCCGCGGCCGCGGCGGCATCACCCGCAACAGCCACCACAGGGCCGGCAGGCTCAGCAGGCCGAGCAGCAGCATCGGCTCCGCAAAGGAAAGAGGCAGGCCCGCGATCATGCGCTTCGCCCCACTTTGACGGTTGAAGAGCGTGCCTTGCTCACCATCATGCCGCTATGCAGGAACAGCAACAGCTCGGCGGCCGAGCGGTTGGTGGTATGGGTCGAGAACAGCCAGTCGAGCTTGTTGGTCTCGGCGCGAATCTCGTCGCGATGCAGCGCGACGCGCGCGACGTAATCGTCGGCCCATCGTTCGGCACGGCCGGCGGTGATCATGCCGCCGCCTTCCGGCTCGATGAACTCGATACGGCCGGAATAGGGGAAGGTTTCTTCCGCAGGATCGACGATCTGGATCAGCGTACCGTGGGCGCCCGAGACCGACAACCCGGCGAGCATGCCCCTGATCTCTGCAATCGGCGACCAGAAATCCGACAGCACCACGATCTCGGCCAGCGCCGACGGCACGAATGACGGCGGCAGACTGAGGCGCACGGCGTCGTCATGCAGCATCGCTTGCGCCATCTTGTCGATCACGCTGCGGCTGGAGGTCGGGTTCATCAGGCCGGGAACGCCGACCCGTTCACCGCCTGCGACCAGGAGCTCGGCGAGCGCGAACGTCACGATCAGGCCGCGTTCCAGCTTGCTGTCGCGCGCCTGTTTGGACGCAAACGCCATTGACGGCGAACGGTCCGGCCAGAGCCAGATCGTATGCGCGGCCTCCCATTCCTGCTCGCGGACATAGAGATGGTCGTCGCGCGCCGAGCGGCGCCAGTCGACGCTCTGCGACGGCTCGCCGGAGTTGAAGCGGCGGTATTGCCAGAAGCTTTCGCCGGCGCCGGCGCGGCGGCGGCCATGCAGGCCGTGGATCACATTGGCAGCGATGCGGCGCGCTTCAAGCACAAGACGCGGCAGCGAAGCGGCGAGCGTACGGCTTTCGCCGTCGGCGCGTCGGATTGCTGTGATTTCCCCGCTGGCGTGCTTGTTCTCCGCCGCCATCAACCGATCCGCGCTTTTAATTGCCGGATCACGTCGGGAATGGTGCGGCCTTCGGCGCGGGCCGAGAAGGTCAGCGCCATGCGGTGTTTGAGAACCGGCTCAGCGAGGTCGAGCACGTCGTCGATCGAAGGCGCAAGACGGCCGTCGAGCAGGGCGCGGGCGCGAACCGCCAGCATCAGCGACTGGCTGGCGCGGGGACCCGGTCCCCAGGCGATCAGCCTGCCGGTCTCGCCGCCTTCCGGACCGGGACGCGCGGAGCGGACCAGCGAGAGGATGGCCTCGACCACGGAATCGCCGACCGGCAAGCGCCGCACCAGCCGCTGCGCCGTGAGCAGGATCTCGGCATCCATGGCGGCCTTGGCCAGCGTCTCCTCGGCGCCGGTGGTCTCGAACAGGATGCGCCGCTCGGCGTCGCGATCCGGATAGTCGACGTCGATTTCCATCAGGAAGCGATCGAGCTGGGCTTCCGGCAGCGGATAGGTGCCTTCCTGCTCGAGCGGATTTTGCGTCGCCAGCACGTGGAACGGCTTCGGCAGATCGTGCCGCGCACCCGCCACCGTGATATGCTGCTCCTGCATGGCCTGCAGCAGCGCCGACTGCGTGCGCGGGCTGGCACGGTTGATTTCGTCGGCCATCAGAAGCTGTGCGAACACCGGGCCGGCGATGAAGCGGAACGAGCGCTTGCCGGTGCTGCTCTCGTCCAGCACCTCGGCGCCGAGGATGTCCGACGGCATCAGGTCCGGCGTGAATTGGATGCGCTTGGCGTCAAGCCCGAGCGTGATCCCTAAGGTTTCGACCAGCTTGGTCTTGGCCAGACCGGGAACGCCGATCAGCAATGCGTGGCCACCGGACAGGATCGTCACCAGCGTGTTTTCAACCACGCGATCCTGACCGAAGATGACCGTTGCAATCGCTTCCTTGGCCGCGCGAATCTGGCCGGCGACCTGTTCGGCCGAGCGGACCACCACGTCCTCGAGTTTTTCAACACTGTCCACGCCAGCCATTGGTCACTCCCTGCAGCAGACGCCGCCGATCGCGCCGTCATGCCATGAACCTCATGCTAAACTTATGCGAAGGCCATGTATTTGTTGAATTAAACTATCCCCATCTTATGGGCATTTCGGGTTATGAACGACATCACGATATAGCGAGTTTAGCCAGGGATTTCGGTCCGGTCCCGATCGGGGAACACGGCCGAATTCCTGCTCTCAAACAGTTGCACCAATCATGCCAGATTGAGGCGATCAGATTCAGGGTAAACCATGGCGAAGCAAGGGCAGAGCACGCATCAAGGACTCGACGGCTTGACCGCCGCCGTCCGCGACGCGGCAAATAGCGCCGGCAAGGCCTTACCGCCGGTGCATTTGTGGAATCCGCCGTTCTGCGGCGATCTCGACATGCAAATCGGCAGCGACGGGACCTGGTTCTACATGGGGACGCCGATCGGGCGGCCGGCGCTGGTGCGGCTGTTCTCGACGATTCTCAAGCGCGAGGACGGCAAGCACTTCCTGGTGACGCCGGTGGAGAAGGTCGGCATCCGCGTCGACGATGCGCCGTTCCTCGCCGTCGAGATGGTTAACGAGAACGACAGCCGCGGCCGGGTGCTGCGGTTCCGGACCAATGTCGATGATTGGGTGCCTTGCGACGCCGCGCACCGGCTGCGCTTCGAGACCGCCGCGGACGGCGGGCTGATGCCCTACCTGCACGTTCGCGCCGACCTCTGGGCCAAGGTGACGAGAGCGATCTACTACGATCTGGTTGACATCGGCGAGGAGCGAGTGGTCGATGGTCGCATGATGTTCGGAATTGCGTCGGGCGGCGAATTCTTCGCGATGGCCGATGCGGAACAGGTGAGGGGCGCCCGTTGAACGAGCCGATGCGGAAGCCGGAACCCAAAGCGATCAACTCTGTGGAGTTCTTCGACCGGGCCCGCGCAAGATTGGGCTTCGATATCCCGGCCGGCCTGACCGATCCAAGCATTATTCCGCCAGGCGGAGATCACGGCACCGATCGCATGCTGCAAATCATCGCACGCGAAAAGCCGATCCGGCCCGCAGCGGTGTTGGTTGCGGTGGTGGACCGTCCCGAACCGACCGTGCTGCTGACCCAGCGTGCCGCGCACCTCAACGATCACGCCGGCCAAATCTCCTTTCCCGGCGGCAAGATCGATGCGACCGACGGCTCGCCGCTCGATGCCGCGCTGCGCGAGGCCTGCGAGGAAATCGGCCTCGGGCGCGAATTCATCGATCCGATCGGTTATCTCGATCTGTATGCGACCAGCTTCGGATTCCGTATCCTGCCGACGGTGGCGCGGGTGGCGCCTGGCTTCATGCTGAGCATCAACCCAGCCGAAGTCGATGAAGCGTTCGAGGTGCCGCTGGCATTCCTGATGAACGCCGAAAACCACCAGCTGCACAGCAAGGAATTCCGCGGCATCGCGCGTTCGTTTTACGCTATGCCGTTTGCGGAGCGTTATATCTGGGGTGCGACCGCGGGAATTCTGCGGGTGCTATACGAGCGGATTTACCTGCCATGATCCGTCCGGCTCTGACGGAAGTCGGAATTTTTCTAATCCCGTTTGTGCTCTACGCGGTGTTTTTGCTCGCGACGCGTTCCGGCTTGATCAAGCAGACATCGTGGCCGGTGCCCATCATTGCCAAACTGGCGCTCGGCTCAGTGGTGCTGGTCTTGATCAGTTTAGTTCTGCTCGCGAATTTTTCCGGCGGTCCGCCTAATTCAACCTACATTCCCGCGCATATCGAGAACGGCAAGCTCGTTCCCGGAGTTGTAAAATGAATGATGTGCGCGCGCTCGATGCGCCCTGGCTGAAATCGGGTCCAACCGCGCGCGTGCTCAAACTGCTCAGTGGCGACGGCACGGAAGCGCGCGTGGTCGGCGGGGCGGTGCGCAATGCGCTGCTCGGGATATCGACTGGCGATATCGATATCGCGACCACCGCCTTGCCCGCGGAAGTGATCCGTCGCGCCAAGGCCGCCGGCATCAAAAGCGTGCCGACGGGCATCGAGCACGGCACCGTGACGCTGGTTGTCGATACGCAGCCGTTTGAAGTCACCACCTTGCGCGAGGACATCGAGACCTTCGGCCGCAAGGCGAAGGTTGCGTTCGGCCACGACTGGAAACGCGACGCGGAGCGGCGCGATTTCACCATCAACGGTCTTTCCGTCGATGCCGATGGCGTCATCCATGATTACGTCGGCGGTCTTGAGGACATTGCCGCCAAGCGCGTGCGCTTCATCGGCGATCCGGACCGGCGCATCGCCGAGGACTATCTGCGCATCCTGCGGTTCTTCCGCATGCATGCCGCCTATGGCGCCGGCGAGCCCGATCGTGAAAGCTATCTCGCCTGCATCAGAGGCCGTGACGGCCTTGCAACCCTTTCGGCCGAGCGCGTGCGGATGGAAATATTGAAACTGATGGTCGCGGAAGGCGCCGCCGGTGCCGTCACGGCGATGGCCGATGGCGGGTTGCTGTTGCCGGTTTTCGGCGGGCTCGCTTACACCGGACCGTTTGCCGCCATGATCTCGGTGGAGCGCGCGCTGGGACTCGCGCCCAACGCCATTCGTCGGCTTGGCGCGCTGGCGGTTGTCGTCACCGAGGACGCCAAGCGGCTCGGGGCGCGCTTGCGGCTGACCAACAACGAGACCAAGGCGCTCGATTCCATGGGCCATCGCTGGTGGCGGCTGGCCGGAATGGACGAGGCGAGGGCGCGGCGGCGGCTCTACCGGCTTGGCGCGGATCGCTACCGCGACCGGCTGCTGCTAGCATGGGCGCGGGCGGGCGATGCGCCCAGTTCCGCTGCCTGGCAGCAGCTTGCGACTTTGCCGGAGCGCTGGCACGCGCCGAAATTCCCGCTGAAGGCGGCCGATTTCATGGCGCGGGGGATCGCCGAAGGCCCAGCGCTTGGGCACGTGCTGGCGCTCGCCGAAGACGCGTGGCTCGCGGCGGATTTTCCGGAGGATGAAGCTGCGCTGCACGCCATCGCCGACCAGACAGTCGCACGTTTCACCCGCGACCATCGACTGTGACGCTGCTTTCCGGCTTCGCCGATATTTCGCTGGCGCAACTCGTGCTGGTTGCCGGTGTGGCGCTGCTCGCCGCCATCGTCGGCGGCCTTGCGGGCTACGGCACCGGCGCACTGATGCCGCTGGTGCTGGTGCCGCTGATCGGCGCCGGCCCGGTGGTGCCGATCATTGCGATCTCCTCGATCTTCACCAATTTCAGCCGCTTCGTCGCCTATCTCCGCTATGCCGACCGCCGCCGCGCGCTGATCGTGATCGGCGCGGCCGCTTTGACGACCGCGCTCGGTGCCTACGGCTATACAAGGCTGACAAGCGCCGGTGCGGCGGTGGTGATCGGCGCCATGCTGATATCGAGCGTGCCGCTGCGCCGCCTGCTGCGGCGTCACGACGTCAGGATCGGCGACAGTGGTTTGGCCGCAGGTGCGGTCGGTTACGGCGTGGTGGTCGGCGGCACCTCGGGATCGGGCGTGATCCTGCTGTCACTGCTGATGGCAGCGGGTCTGGACGGCGCGGCGGTGATCGCCACCGACGCCGTGATCTCGCTCGCGACCAGCGTCATCAAGATTTCGGTATTTGGATTGGCCGGCGCGGTCAATGCCCAAGTGCTCGCTTTCGCGCTGCTGATCGGTATCGTGGCCTTGCCGGGCGCTTTTCTCGCCCGCGCCTTCGTTGAGCGCATGCCGGTCCATATTCACGCCGCGATCCTCGATGCCGCGGTCATCGCGGGCGGGGTCGTGATGATATCCTCGGCCCTGCGACAGCTGCTTTAAGTCAGCGGTCCATGGATCAACAGTCTACGGCCACTTCACCTCCGGCGGCATCGACGACAGGATCGAATCGACATTGCCGCCGGTCTTCAGGCCGAAGGTGGTGCCGCGGTCGTAGAGCAGGTTGAATTCGACATAGCGCCCGCGCCGGATCAGCTGTTCTTCCCGGTCGGCAGCGGTCCACGGCGCCTCAAAATTGCGCCGAACCAACTCAGGATAAATTTTCAGGAATGCGCTGCCGACGTCCCGGGTAAACGCGAAGTCGGCGTTCCAGTTGCCGCTGTCGAGCCGGTCATAGAAGATGCCGCCGATGCCGCGCGCTTCCTTGCGATGCGGCAGATAGAAATATTCGTCGCACCATTTCTTGTAGGCCTCATAGGATACGATGGCCGAATGCGCATCGCAGGCAGCTTGCATCGCGGCATGAAAGGCGACCGTGTCGGGGTCTTGTTGAGTTCTGCGCCGATCGAGCACCGGCGTGAGATCGGAGCCGCCGCCGAACCACGCTTTGGTGGTGACGACGAAACGGGTGTTCATATGCACCGCCGGAATATTCGGATTGCGCAGATGCGCGATCACCGAAACGCCCGACGCCCAGAAAGCGGGATCGTCAGCGGCCCCTGGAATCTGCGCGCGAAACTCTGGCGAAAATTCGCCGTGCACGGTCGAGCAATGCACGCCGACTTTCTCAAATAACCGCCCGTACATCATCGACATCATGCCACCGCCGCCGGGCCGGCCTGTGTGATCGGTACGGTCCCAGGGGCTGCGCACAAAGCGCCCCGCCGCTCCGGGATAGAGAGAGGCCGGCGCGTCGTCTTCCAGTTGCTCGAAGGCCGCGCAAATATCGTCGCGCAGCGTCTCAAACCAGCTGCGGGCGAGCGCCTTGTGATTGTCGATAACGGAGACGTCCATGCGCTATTCCTGAAGTGAGCTTAACCAACCGGTATTCTTCGCCATTGCGGGCCGAAAGGCCACGAGAATGTGCCCGGTGACAGGATTCACGACGTAATCCAGCGCTACAAGCAAGCACTGATCACTTCGTGGCCGGCATTCGTCACGATCGCGATAGAGGTGAAATTAGCCTTGCGGACCGAAACCTTGCGGACCGAAATAGGTACAGCTCTCGTTGCAGCTGTCGCGGTGGACGCTCACCCGGGTGATCTGGCCGGCGTCCTGAACCCGTTCCCAGATGAAGCGCGAAAGGTTCTCCAGCGTCGGCGGCCCGAGTGCATCAACCCGGTTGAGCAGCTTGTGGTCGAGCATCTTCTGCACGTCGGCCATGCTGCGCGCGAGGCGGCCGAGGTCAACCACCATCCCGGTCGCCGGGTCGGGCAGGCCGCGCACCGTCACTTCGGCGCGGAACGAGTGGCCGTGGATTTCCTCGCTGACCGCGCCCAGCGTTGTCCCGGGCAGCGCATGCGCAGCCTCGAACCGGAACGACTTCGTCAACTCCCACATCGGCAAATCCAAACTCTATCTGATACCAATCGCTTTATGCGTCTGCAGGCTGAGCCGCCATTGCGGATGGCGCAGGCAGTAATCCACCGTGCGGGCGGTATTTTCAAGCACGTCCGGTCCGTCCATCGGCTGCAGCGAAAAGCGTTCGAAGGCGAGGTCGGCAAAGGCCTCCGGCGCGGCATCCTCCTGCGGATAAACCAGCTTGAGCTCATGGCCGCGCCGAACCGCCAACTCCGCGCCGCCCTTGGGGCTGACGCAGATCCAGTCCATGCCGTCCGGCGGCTCGATGGTTCCGTTGGTTTCGACGCCGACGCTGAAGCCGCGGGCATGGAGCGCGTCGATCAGCGCGGTATCCACCTGCAGCAACGGCTCGCCGCCTGTCAGCACGACGTAGCGATTGACGTCGGCGCCGGTCCATTGCGCGCCGATCGTGTCGGCGAGTTCTTCCGCAGACGCATAGCGGCCGCCCAGCGTTCCGTCGGTCCCGACAAAATCGGTGTCGCAAAACTGACAGGTTGCGGTAGCGCGATCCTGCTCCCGGCCGCTCCAGAGGTTACAGCCCGAGAACCGGCAGAACACCGCGGCGCGACCGACATGGGCGCCTTCGCCCTGCAGGGTCAGAAAGATTTCCTTCACCGCATAACTCACCGCGTCGTCTCCTGAATTCCGGCCTTGGTCTGCCGCAGCGCCTCACCCAAAGCCATTGCCGCCGCCATCGCAACGTTGAGCGACCGCAGGCCAGGCTTGATCGGGATCACCAGCCGGGCATCGGCCGCTGCGGCGACATCGTCCGGCACCCCGGCGGACTCACGCCCGAAAAGAAGGATGTCGGCGTCATCATACCGATAATCAAGATATGAGCCGGCCGCTTTGGTCGTAAACAGGATCAACCGGTAGCGGTTTTCGTGACGCCATTCGTTGAATTTTGACCAGGAGTCATGCCGGGTGATGGTCACCTGATCGAGGTAATCCATTCCGGCGCGGCGGAAGTGCCGGTCGGACACCGGAAAGCCGGCGGGCTCGATGATATGGGCGGCCACATTCAGGCACGCGCAAAGACGAAGGATCGTCCCGGTGTTCTGAGGGATATCAGGCTGGAAGAGTGCGATCTGCATTCGGTTACGGGCCGCTGACGCGCCCTCGGTCCTCATGAAATGTCTGAATAATCATAGCGACGTGCAGATTTAGTGCATTGCACGCATGTCAGCCGATAGCGGGCTTGCGCTCGTCCGGCAAGGGTGCCAATAGAACGATTCTGGATTGCCTGTTCCGCCCCATTTGGTTGGGATGAAGTGGTCTTAAAAAAAATGCCGCCGCGGGGGCCGCGGGCGCCGGCAGATCTCCTCGGCTCGTTTGGGCGGCGCCGGGGTGGTTCCACCGGCGGCAGCTGAGAAAGGGTATGGAAACGTGACGACAGCGTCTTCGGCGGGCTCGACACGCCGTGATTTCCTTTTTGTTGCAACAGGTGCCGCTGCTGCGGTGGGTGGAGTCCTTACGGCCTGGCCGCTCATTTCCCAGATGAATCCCGATGCCTCGACGATTGCGGCCGGCGCCCCGATCGAGGTTGACCTGACGCCGATCGCCGAAGGACAGGACATCAAGGTGTTCTGGCGCGGCAAACCGATTTACATCAGCCATCGTACCAAGAAGCAGATCGACGAGGCCCGTGCGGTGCCGGTGTCGAGCCTTCCCGATCCGCAGACCGATGAAGCCCGGGTCAAGGCCGGACATGATCAATGGCTGGTCGTGATCGGCATCTGCACCCATCTGGGCTGCATTCCGATCGCGCATGAAGGCAATTACGACGGCTTCTTCTGCCCCTGCCACGGTTCGCAATACGACTCCTCGGGTCGTGTTCGCCAGGGTCCGGCTCCCCTGAACCTTGCGGTGCCGCCCTATCAATTCGTTTCCGACAGCAAAATCCAGATTGGCTAAATCTCGGGATTGGTATCCGGGATTTCAGACCAGTCGCGTCGTTTTTTAAATTCCTCAGGATCGCATCATGAGCGGACCATCAGACTACCAGCCGACCAATCCCGCGTTGAGGTGGATTGAACGGCGTCTACCGATTTTTGGCCTCATCCATTCCTCGTTCGTGGCCTATCCGACGCCGCGCAATCTGAACTACTGGTGGACGTTCGGCGCCATCCTGTCGATGATGCTCGCAGTGCAGATCCTCACCGGCGTGATCCTGGCGATGCACTATACGCCGAACGCCGATCTCGCCTTCAAATCCGTCGAAAGCATCGTTCGTGACGTCAACTTCGGCTGGATGTTGCGCAACATCCATGCGGCCGGCGCGTCGATGTTCTTCTTCGCCGTCTACATCCACATGTTCCGCGGCCTGTACTACGGGTCATACAAGGAGCCGCGCGAAGTGCTCTGGATCCTCGGCGTCATCATCTATCTCTTGATGATGGCAACCGGCTTCATGGGCTATGTGCTGCCGTGGGGCCAGATGAGCTTCTGGGGCGCCACCGTCATCACCAACCTGTTCTCCGCCATTCCCTATGTCGGCGACAGCATCGTGACCCTGCTGTGGGGCGGCTATTCCGTCGGCAATCCGACGCTGAACCGCTTCTTCTCGCTGCACTACCTGCTGCCGTTCGTGATTGCCGGCGTCGTGGTGCTGCACGTCTGGGCACTGCACGTCGCGGGCCAGAACAATCCGGCCGGCGTCGAGCCGAAGACGGAAAAGGACACTGTCCCGTTTACGCCCTACGCGACCATCAAGGACCTGTTCGGCGTCTCCTGCTTCCTGCTGTTCTTTGCCTGGTTCATCTTCTACATGCCGAACTATCTCGGCGACGCCGCCAACTACATCCCCGCCAACCCCGGCGTGACGCCCCAGCATATCGTGCCCGAATGGTATTATCTGCCGTTCTACGCGATCCTGCGCTCGATCCCGAACAAGCTCGCGGGCGTCATCGCGATGTTCTCGGCGATCATTGTGCTGGCGTTCCTGCCCTGGCTCGATAGCGCCAAGACACGCTCGTCGAAGTATCGTCCGCTGGCCAAGCAGTTCTTCTGGATCTTCGTGGTGGTCTGCGTGCTGCTGGGTTACCTCGGCGCGCAGCCGCCGGAAGGCATCTATGTGATCGTCGGCCGTATCCTGACGGTCGCCTACTTCGCCTACTTCCTGATCCTGCTGCCGCTGCTCAGCCGGATCGAGAAGCCGCGACCGCTTCCGAACTCGATCGCCGATGACGTGCTGGCGAAAACCGGAAGCAGGAAGACGCCGATGGTGTCCACTGTGATCGCGCTGGCGGTTGCTGGCGCTCTGTTCGCCGGCAGCGCGCAAAACGCCCGCGCTGCCGAAGAGGTCGTGCCACCGTCGCTGGATTGGTCGTTCGCCGGCCCGTTCGGCAAGTACGATCGCGGGTCGTTGCAGCGGGGCCTCAAGGTCTACAAAGAAGTCTGCTCCGCCTGTCACTCGCTGAACTACATCGCTTTCCGTAACCTGGCCGATCCCGGCGGTCCGGGATACTCGACCGCACAGGCTGCTGCGTTCGCGTCCGAATACAAGATCAAGGACGGCCCCAACGATCAGGGCGAGATGTTCGAGCGGCCCGGCCGGCCGGCCGATTACTTCCCGGCGCCGTTCCCCAACGAACAGGCTGCGCGGGTAGCCAATGGTGGCGCAGCGCCTCCCGACCTGTCGCTGATCACCAAGGCACGCTCCTATGAGCGCGGCTTCCCGCAGTTCATCTTCGACTTCTTCACCCAGTTCCAGGAGCAGGGTCCGAACTATGTCGACGCGATTTTGCAAGGCTTCGTGGACAAGCCGCCGGCCGACGTCAGCATTCCCGACGGCTCTTATTACAACAAGTACTTCCCGGGCCACGCCATCAAGATGCCGAAGCCGTTGAGCGACGGCCAGGTGACGTTCGACGACGGCTCGCCGGCGACGGTCGCGCAATACTCGCATGACGTCACCACGTTCCTGATGTGGGCGGCTGAGCCGCACATGGAAGCGCGCAAGCGGCTCGGCATGCAGGTGTTCGTTTTCCTGATCCTTTTCGCGGGTCTGATGTACTTCACCAAGAAGAAGGTCTGGGCTAACGCCCACTGATCTCGATCATTGATCCAGACTTGAAAAAGCCCCCTCGGGGGCTTTTTTGTTGGGTCGAATGAGGCGGGTCGTTCTGCGGCACGCGAAGCGTGAACTGCTCGGACTCCGGGTCGCTACGAAGTCGTGCATTGCATCGCGGGCGCGCAGCAGACAAAATGGCGGCCAACCACCAACCCCACGCAATCCCAGGAGCTCCCGATGGGCACCAGCATCACGTTCAAACGTCCCGACGGCAAGGAGGCCAGCGGCTATCTCGCCAACGCCGCACGCGGAAACGCGCCGGGTGTCATCGTCATTCAGGAGTGGTGGGGACTGTCGGATCAGATCAAGGGGCTGTGCGACCGCTTCGCGGTGGCCGGCTTCGACGCGCTGGCGCCCGATCTCTACAAAGGCAAGGTGGTGCCGTATCACGACACGGATGCTGCCGGCAAAGAGATGAACTCGCTGGATTTCATCGACGCCACCACCCAGACGGTTCGCGGCGCGACGCAGTATCTCAGCAAGAACGGCGCCAAGGTCGGCCTGACCGGCTTCTGCCTCGGCGGCGCGGTGACCATCATCGGCGCGGCCAAGATCCCCGAATTGACGGCAGGCGTGGTGTTCTACGGCATTCCGCCCGAGGCCGCGGCGAAGCCTTCGGATATCAAGATTCCGCTGCAGGCGCATTTCGCCAACAAGGACGACTGGTGCACGCCGGAATTGGTCAATGCGTTCGAGCAGGGCATGAAGGCCGCCGGAAAGTCGCTCGAGCTGTTCCGCTATGATGCCGAACACGCCTTCGTCAACGAGCAGCGCCTGTCGGTGCACGATCGCGAGGCCGCCGAACTGGCCTGGGGCCGTGCCACCGAGTTCTTCAAGAAGCACCTCGGGTGAGCCGGGAAGCGCGCAGGCGTGATGCGCTCTACCGCTCACGCTTGCACCCTGTGCGATCGGGACAGGCTCCCGGTCGTGCCCTACGCGGCATCGCGGGGGCTTCCGGATCCAGTGATCCCATGTTCGTGTCCGGGGGATTCCTCGCTTGACGAACAGGTATGGCCATGGTGTTTATTCTGCCCATGAGCACCGTCGCCCGTCCAGTCCGTCTGTGGTGGCCCACCTTTTAAAGGTGGCCGGTTGCGATTTCATTTTCTCCGATCGTCAAAGGGCCGTCATCGCAGTACGACGGCCTTTCGTTTGTCCTGTGTGGCGTTCCCTCAGCAATATTCGTAAGAGGATCACATGAACAGGACAGCGTTCTCACTGCCCGACTACAGCGAATACCGCACCACGGGCGGCCTTGAGGTCTCGCGGTCGGTGGAGCAATTCACCGGCAATGCCAGCCGGCTGGATCAGCTGATCGATCTGCTCGATCGCCGCCGCGGCGTGGTGCTGTCGTCGGGGACCACGGTTCCCGGGCGCTACGAGAGCTTCGACCTCGGCTTCGCCGATCCGCCGCTGCAGCTCGAAACCATCGGACCCAACTTCTCCCTGTCGGCCCTGAACGCGCGCGGCGAGGTGCTGATCGCTTTTCTGGGTGACACCCTGAGCGAGCCCAGCGTCGTCATATCGGAGAAAAGTGCGACGCGTCTGACCGGCCACATCGTGCGTGGCGCCGCCCCGGTCGAGGAAGACCAGCGCACCCGCCGTGCCAGCATCATGTCACTGGTGCGCGCGCTGGTGGCGACGCTCGGTGCCAATGACGACCCGCTGCTCGGCCTGTTCGGCGCTTTCGCCTATGACCTCGTGTTCCAGATCGAGGACCTCGTGCAGAAGCGGCCCCGCGCAAGCGATCAGCGCGACATCGTGCTCTACATTCCGGACCGCTTGCTCGCCTATGACCGCGCCACTGGGCGCGGGGTGCAGTTGAGCTACGAATACGCCTGGAAAGGGAAATCCACGGCCGGCCTGCCGCGGGAGTCGGCGGAAAGCGTCTATACCAGGACAGCGCAACAGGGCTTCGCTGACCATGCGCCGGGCGAGTATCAGGCCACCGTCGAAACCGCGCGTGCCGCGTTCGCGCGGGGCGACCTGTTCGAGGCGGTGCCGGGGCAATTGTTCGCCGAACCCTGCGAGCGCTCGCCGGCGGAAGTATTCCAGCGGCTGTGCCGGATCAACCCGTCGCCCTATGGCGCGCTGATGAATCTCGGTGACGGCGAGTTCCTGGTATCGGCCTCGCCGGAAATGTTCGTGCGCTCCGACGGCAGGCGGGTCGAGACCTGTCCGATCTCGGGCACCATCGCGCGGGGTTCCGATGCGATCGGCGACGCCGAGCAGATCCGGCAATTGCTGAATTCCGAAAAGGACGAATTCGAACTCAACATGTGCACCGACGTCGATCGCAACGACAAGGCGCGCGTGTGTGTGCCCGGCAGCATCAAGGTGCTGGCGCGGCGGCAGATCGAGACCTATTCGAAGCTGTTCCACACCGTCGATCATGTCGAAGGCATGCTGCGGCCGGGCTTCGACGCGCTCGACGCCTTCCTGACCCACGCCTGGGCGGTGACGGTGACCGGTGCGCCGAAACTGTGGGCGATGCAGTTCGTCGAGGACAATGAGCGCTCGTCTCGGCGCTGGTATGCCGGCGCGATCGGCGCCATCAATTTCGACGGCAGTATCAATACCGGCCTGACCATCCGTACCATCCGCATGAAGGACGGCCTTGCCGAGGTGCGCGTCGGCGCCACCTGCCTGTTCGATTCCGATCCCGCGGCCGAGGATCGCGAATGCCAGGTCAAGGCGGCCGCGCTCTTCCAGGCGCTGCGCGGCGATCCGGTGAAGCCGTTGTCGTCGTTCGCGCCGGATGCGACCGGTTCCGGCAAAAGGGTGCTGCTGATCGATCATGACGACAGCTTCGTGCATATGCTGGCGGATTATTTCCGCCAGGTCGGTGCGGCGGTCACCGTCGTGCGATATGTTCACGCCCAGCAGATGCTAAGCACCAACAATTATGATCTCCTGGTGCTGTCGCCGGGTCCCGGAAGGCCCAAGGATTTTGCCATCGCCAAGACCATCGATACGGCGCTGGCCAAGAAGCTGCCGGTGTTCGGCGTCTGCCTCGGCGTGCAGGCGATCGGCGAATATTTCGGCGGGCAACTCGGCCAACTCGCCCAGCCGGCTCACGGCCGGCCGTCGCGGGTTGAAGTACGCGGCGGGCAGTTGATGAAGAACCTGCCCGATGAGATCGTGATCGGCCGCTATCATTCGCTGTTTGTCGAGCGCGACAGCATGCCCGACGTGCTCGTGGTGACGGCGAGCACGGAGGACGGCGTCGCCATGGCGATCGAGCATAAGACCTTGCCGGTCGGTGGCGTGCAGTTCCACCCGGAGTCGCTGATGTCGCTTGGCGGTGAGGTCGGCCTGCGCATCGTCGAGAACGCATTCAGGTTGGGCGCGCCGACCAATTGATGATTGCTAGTGAAAGATTGGAAACGATGACGTTTGATTACGATTTGAAGGCCGCCGTTCGCACTATTCCGGACTACCCGAAGCCGGGGATTCAGTTTCACGACATCACCACGCTGTTGGGCGATGCGCGTGCCTTCCGTCGCGCGGTCGATGAACTGGTGCATCCGTGGGCCGGCTCGAAGATCGACAAGGTGGCGGGCATCGAGGCGCGCGGCTTCATTCTCGGCGGCGCGGTAGCCCATCAGCTCTCGTCCGGCTTCGTGCCGATCCGCAAGAAGGGCAAGCTGCCGCATACCACGGTGCGGATCGCCTATTCGCTGGAATACGGGCTCGACGAGATGGAAATGCATGCCGATGCCATCCATCCGGGCGAGCGGGTGATCCTGGTCGACGATCTGATCGCCACCGGCGGCACCGCAGAGGGCGCGGTCAAGTTGCTGCGCCAGATCGGCGCCGATGTGGTCGCGGCCTGCTTCATCATCGACCTGCCCGAGCTCGGCGGCGCGGCGAAATTGCGGGCAATGGACGTGCCGGTACGAACGCTGATGACGTTCGACGGGCATTGAGGGATTTTTACTTCGGCCGAATACCCTATTGGTCGTCCCTGCGAACGCAGGGACCCATAACCCCCGGCGTTGACGATTGAAGACCGAAGTTGCAACACCGCGCCTGAACTTAGAATCCTCGGCGTATGGGTCCCGGCTCCTCACGCGCAATTGCGCGCCAGGGCCGGGACGACGAAGTATTCTATTTACCCCTGCAGAATCAAACTCAGCTCCAGCTCGCGGAAGCTGAGATAATTGCGGCGGATCCATTGATTCAGTTCGGTCGATAAGTCCTTCTCGTTCCGCAGATAGTCGGTGAACGAGAACGTCAGCCGGTCGATATAGGTCTTCAGGAACGCCGGCAGCGCGGCGATGCGAAGCAGCCGGCCGTGCGAGAATGCAACCGGAAGCTCGCCGCGCACCACATATTCGTTATCGACGGTGACCAGCGCGGATGCCGGTATCTGCTGCAGCAACGTGTCGTGGCCGCGGGCCGAGACACGGTCGGTATCGGCCACGAACAGAACGATCGGCGCGACGCGGCGTCGTGCCGCTTCCTTCATGAAGCCGATCTCCCCGCACATCTTGAAGAATTCGTCGAAGGCGTGGAAACCGAGGTCGATCACCTTGGCGACGCCGTCATTGACGATCAGGCGGTCCATCAGTTGCATTTTGCCGAAAGTGTTATCGACATCGGCCGTCTCGGTGATCCGCGGCAGATAGTCGAGTAGCGACGGCTCCTTCAGGTTGATGTCGAAGGCCGTTACCGTTCCATCTTTCAGCAATAGGAATTCGCTCAGAAGCCGAGCGATCAGCGTCTTGCCGACGAGGGGGCGGGGCGCGCAGATGATGTAGACGGGCGTACGGCTCATCACGGCTTTTATCGGGCGAATTCACCGCCCGATCCAGTTCAATCCCGTCCGGCCGGCGATTATTTTTCGCCGCTGCGCACGCTCGCCTTGTTGACGCCGACGAGATCGGTCAGCTTGATGCGGTCAAACTCGCTCCAGACATTGGCGAGCCAGTGGCGGACATAGCCGCGCAGCACGAAGGAATAGTTCGCGGCGTCGTCGGCCGTACCCTTGTTGGCGACGAATTTCAGGAAGGGTACCGAGGCGACCTCGACCTGCTCATAAGCCATTTCGTTGAGCTTGGGGATGGTGAGTTCGGTGGCGTCCTTGATGCGGTGGAAATAGCCGTTGTAGGTCGCCTGGTCCCACTGGAAGAACTGGGTGTCGTTGATGAAGTTCTTCACCAGGAAATATTTCGCGCCCTGCATGAAATTCGCGGTCTCGGCAATTTCGTCCAGCGAGGCGATCGAGGGGCCGAGGATATGGAAGACGGCGAAGGTGATCTGGCCCGACCGGGCGGCGTCGAGAAAGCCGATGTCGCGCAGCGAGGCCAGCGCCGGAGACAACAGGCCGGCGCGGACGTCGATCACGGTAACGGAAGGGCTCGCCGCGTTCAGCGTGTCGAAGATCTTCATCTGATCCGAAGTCGTCGTCATGTCGACGATTTCGGTGATCTCGGGGTGGAAGCGCTTCAGCGTCCCGCGTGGCGACTCGGTATCGAACGCGCGCGTCGGCACGTTGTTGGCACTGAAATAATCAAGCAAGGTGCGCGACACAGTCGTCTTGCCGACCCCGCCTTTGTCGGCGCCCACTACAATCACTACTGGCTTAGCCATGAATTTCCCTTACACCCCCAGGTCGCAGGCGCGACCGTCACGTCCCCGTCCTGCTTTGGGCGCGAACATGGCAGAAACAAGGGAGAATTCAATTCTTTAGACAACCGCCCGCCGATTATCGCTACGGGTGTCGTTAATGCTGCAGCGGCCCGGGTCGGAACCGCACAATTGGGCATAATACGGTAAAAAGGAACTCATCCGGACCCCGGACGGAGAGCCGCAAAGCCCCGCCAGCCGGACCTGACGAGGCATCCGCCGATGCCCCTCGCAGGGGGCCTTCAGGTTCCGCCCGATCGCCCATGGATCGGTTTGCGATGGTGGCGAAACCGGAATTTCTGTCGGCGCGGCATTCGACGGCAATGGGAGCGGCCCGGGGTCATGTCCGCCGGCGAATTTCACCCGACGTCGCCGTTGCGGATGATCGGCGCAAGCCGGCCGATAGTTCAAGGGAGAACGGTTTAGGATTCTGTGACGGCGTCGCCCCATCGCCAGCGGCGGGCGCGCGCATAGTCGGCCTTGGCGCGGCGGGGCACGCGCGCCAGGACAAGGCCGCCGGAAGTGCAGAGCTTCGCTGCAATGTCGACCTTGCTGATCACCGGCTGGGCCAGCAGGCGGGCCGGACGGTGCGCCGGCGCTGCGCGTGTCAGCGCGACATAGCTGAACCTCTCGTCCTCGAATGGAAGCTCGGCGCCCTTGAGCTGCTTGTGCGCGCGCGAGCGGGCCAGGCGTTGCGTGAAATGGCACCAGTCCGGCGCCACCAGCGGACAGCGGCCGTCATGCGGGCAGGGGGCCGCGACATGCGCCCCCGACGCGATCAACTGCTCGCGCAGCGCGATGATCCGCGCATAGCCTGCGGGCGTGCCGGGTTCGACGACCAGCAACGTGTCGCGGGTCTTGGCCCACATCAGTTCGGCGATCTGGCCTCGCTCCGCCTCACTCATTTCGCCGATCACGTAGCTCGCCACCACGAGATCGGCCGCGTCGGCTGTCGCGAGCGTGGTGCGGGCTTCGCCGCGTTGATAGATCGCGTCGCGCAGCCGATGACTGCCCTGGGCAAGGTCAAGCGCCAGTTCGCGCAACGCGCCGTTGGCGTCAAGCAACGTGAACCTTTGCAGTGACGGCAGCGCTTCGGCCGCGGCCCATGTGGCGGTCCCCGGCCCGGCGCCGACATCGAGCAGGCTTGCCGGGGCGAAGTCCGGGCTGATCGCGCCGAGCGCGTTCAGGCTCGCGATCACGGCGGCATAGGTCGCGGGCATCCGCGCCAGCGCATAGGCCAGCGCGTCGGTCTCGGAGCGGATGCCACCGGAGCCGCCGCCATCGCGATAGGTCTGCGAGATCGACGCGGCGCGAGCGGCGGCCTCGTTGCGCGAAAAGCCGCGCAGCTTGCCATCGAGCGCGGCTTTCAGTTCGGCGGGGAGGTCGGGCGAGGTCATGGCCTGCGGTCACACACCGTCATTCCGGGATGGTCCGAAGGAGCAGACCCGGAATCTCGAGATTCTACGATGTGCAAGCGGCACATCGGAGTTCGGCGCGATGCGCCGCCCCGGAATGACGTTCAACTCTCACGCCACGTGCTGATCGAGAATCTTCACCGCGTCATCGAGCCCGACCGAAACCAGTTGCGACACGCCGCGTTCGGCCATGGTGACGCCGAACAGCCGGTTCATCCGCGCCATCGTGATCGGGTTATGGGTGATGATGATGAAGCGGGTTTCCGTCGTGGACGTCATCTCGTGCAGCAAATTGCAGTACCGCTCCACGTTGTGATCGTCGAGCGGCGCGTCGACTTCGTCCAGCACGCAGATCGGCGACGGGTTGGTGAGGAACACGGCGAAGATCAGCGCCAGCGCCGTCAGCGCCTGCTCGCCGCCGGACAACAGCGATAGCGTTTGCGGCTTCTTGCCGGGCGGCTTGGCGATGATTTCAAGCCCGGCCTCGAGCGGATCGTCGCTCTCGATCAGGTGCAACGCGGCCTCGCCGCCGCCGAACAATTCGACGAACATCCGCTTGAAATGGCCGTTCACGGTTTCGAACGAGGTCAACAAGCGCTCGCGTGCCTCGCGGTTGAGGCTCTGGATGCCTTGCCGCAACCGTTTGATGGCTTCCACCAGGTCGTCGCGCTCGGTGGTCAGCGAGGTGTGCTGGACCTCGATCTCCCGCAGCTCTTCCTCGGCGCGCAGATTGACGGCGCCGAGCCGTTCGCGGTCGCGACGGAGCTTTTCGAGGCTCTCCTCGATCTCCGCGAGCGGCGGCAGTTCGGTCTCCGGCGTGATCTCGGCCATGGCGGCCACGGCCTGCGGCTCCACCTCCAGCATGTCGTGGATCTCGCGCTCGACGTCGGCCAGACGGCGCTTGGTGCCCTCCATGCGCTCCTCGGCGCGGGCGGTAGCTTCGCGCGCACTCGAGAACGCTTCGAGCGAGGCCTTGGCGGCGCGATCGGTCTCGGCCATCAGGTTCTCGGCGGCGGCCAGCGCATCGGCGGCAACCTGGCGGCCGGTTTCGGCGGCCTCGATTTCGCTGATCAGCGCGCGGCGCTTTTCGGCAAACACCGCCGGGGCATTCTCGAGATCAGCGCGCTCGGCATTGAGTTCGGTGACGCGGGCCTCGATGGTGGCGATTTGCGAGGCCCCGCTTTGCCGGCGGTTTTGCCATTCGCTCTGCTCGGCGATGATCGCCTGCAGCCGGCGGTCGGCGAGTTCGGCCTCGCGCGCCAGCGCCTGCGCTTCGGCGCGCACCTGCGCGGCGAGGCGGCGATGGCCGTCGATCTCGGTACGAACAGCGGCAAGCTGCGTTTCGGCCTCGAGGTTCGGCGGCAATTCATCAAGCGCCGAGGTCGCGCTTTCATGCGCGCCAACCGCCTCTGCGCGGTCGGCGTCGAGCCGGTTGTGCGCCTCGGTCAGCGCCGACCTTCGCGCCGCGTGACGATTGATTTCGCGCTCGGCCGCGACGTGGCGCTCGCGCGCGGCGTCGGCCTCGCGCTGCGCGGCCCGCCATGCCTCACGCCCCGCCGCCTCTGATGCGGATGCGAGTTTCAGTTCGGTTTCGGCGGTTTCCAGCGCCTGACGCTTGGCGGCTGCATCGGTGCGGGCCTGCTCAAGCTCGGCTTCGATATCGATCAGTCGCGCCCGCTCGGCGAGACGTCGCGCGGCTCCGGTCGGGGCGTGCGCGGCGGCGACGAACCCGTCCCAACGCCAGACATCGCCTTCCAGCGAGACCAGCCGCTGGCCGGTCTTGAGCTGCGACACCAGCTCGGCACCGCGCTCCTTGGCGACAACGCCGATCTGCGCCAGACGCCGCGCCAGCTCGGCGGGAGCTTCGACGTGGGCGGCGAGGGCCTCGACCCCCGCCGGCAATGCCGGGTCGCCCTCGATGATGCCGGCATTGGTCCAGCGCATCGGTGCCGACGGATCGACCGGGGCATCGAGGTCGTCGCCCAATACGGCGCCCAGCGCCTTTTCATAACCCTTGGTGACCGTGACGCCGTCGATGATCGGCGGCCAAAGGTTCTTGGTCTCGCTGTTGACCAGTTTCGCGATCGTGCGGGCTTCGGTCTCGAGCCGCTGCACGCGCTTGTCGGCCTCGTTGAGCGGCGCGCGCGAGGCTTCCAGCTTCGAGCGCGCGTCGACATGTCCGTCTTCACTGGCTTGCGCCGCGGCTTCACACTGCGCGAGGTGTTCCTGCGCAGTCTCCATGCCGGCTGCAAGCTCAGCGAGGTCGCCTAACCCGCTGGTGTCGCGCGCCAGCTTCTCTTCTTCGTTGCGGACATTGGCGATCTCCTGGTCGAGCCGCGCCAGGCGATCTTGGTGGGTCCGCACGCCGGCCTCAAGCTGCCGGCGCTTGGCAGTGAGATCCGCCAGCGCCGTGGTCAGCTCCGCGAACAGGCGCTCGGCGCTGGCCAGGGTGGCTTCGGCTTCCGATACCCGATCGTCGACGCCGCTGCGCTTTTCGACGCGCGATTTGATCTCGTCCTTCAACTCGGTGTCTTCGACGGCGAGCCGTTGCAGCGCGACCTCGGAGTTGACCGCCTGCTGCTGCTCGCGCTCGATATCGGCCGCAAATTGTGTGAGCCGGCGATCGAGTTCGGTGACGCGCTCCTTGGCGCGCCCTTCCTCGCGGTCAAGCGACTCGCGGGCATTGGTAAGCCGCTGCAGGCCGGCCGCGGCACGGGCTTCGGCCTCGCGCAGCGCCGGCAGTTCGGACGCGCGGATGGCCTGGATGCGGGCGGCTTCCGCCTGTTCGCGGGTGCGCTCGGCCATTTCACGGACGCTGAGTTCGTGGACGTGGCCGGCTTCCGCCACGTCGACGTTGGCCTCGAGCCAGCGCAGATGGAACAGCGTGGCCTCGGCCTTGCGCACCTTGGCAGCGACCTCGCGGTAGCGGATCGCCTGCCGGGCCTGCTTCTTCAGGCCATCGATCTGGCCGGCCAACTGCCCGATGACGTCTTCGACGCGGGTGAGATTGGTTTCGGCGGCCTTGAGGCGCAGCTCGGCCTCATGGCGGCGGGCGTGAAGGCCGGCGACGCCGGCGGCGTCCTCCAGCACGCGGCGGCGCTGCTCGGGCTTCGCCTGGATGATCTCGCCGATCTTGCCTTGGTGGACGAGTGCCGGCGAACGCGCGCCGGTGGCGGCGTCGGCGAACAGAATCTGTACGTCGCGGGCGCGCACATCGCGGCCGTTGATCCGGTAGACCGAACCCGCTTCGCGCTCGATCCGGCGCGATATCTCCAGAATCTCCCGGTCATTTACCGCCGACGGCGCGGTGCGATCGGAATTGTCGATCGTCATCACCACCTCGGCATGGTTCCGCGAGGGTCGATTGCCGGAACCGGCAAAGATCACCGCGTCCATGTCGGCGGCACGCAGCGACTTATGCGATGTCTCGCCCATCGCCCAGCGCAACGCCTCCACCAGATTCGATTTACCGCAACCGTTAGGTCCGACCACGCCGGTCAATCCCGGTTCGATCACGAAGTCGGTGGGCTCAACAAAGGATTTGAAGCCGTGAAGACGGAGGCGCGTGAGTTTCATGGGCACGTTGCTCTGTTGGCAGGGCGCGAATCTCCCTGCCGTGACAATACCATAGAAGGCAATGTCGGTGTGTGGGCGAGTCGCGTGATGCAGCTCGTGACCGCGACAATGGCGAGGCCAGGGCCGAAGGGCAACCGCCGCCCCGGGCTTTTCCCAAGGCTTTTATAACGGGTTAGGGGCTGGACAGGCTCACGGAACCTGGCGCCCGCCGAATCAGCTCTTGAGCAGCGATTTGATCTTCTTGTCGAATTCGTCGAACGAGGTCTCGCCCTTGATCATGTCGCCATTGATGAAAAAAGTCGGGGTCGAGTTCACTTTCAGGACCTCGGAGGCGTATTTCTGGTCGGCGGCAATCTTGTCGAGCAGCGCCTGGTCCTTCAGGCAGTCCTCGACCTGCTGCTGATTGAGACCGGCCTGCTTGCCGATGCGGGTCAGGGTTTCCGTGGTGTTCTTCATCACCCAGTCGGCCTGCTGTTTGAACAGCAGGTCGATGACCGCGAAATATTTAGCGGAGTTGCCTTTGGCGATGCAGCGCCCCAGCATCGAGCCCGCGGCAGCCTTGATGTCGAGCGGGAATTCCCGGAACACGTAGCGTATCTTGCCGGTGTCGATGTAAGCCGCCTTGATCTTGGGGAACACTTCCGCGTTGAAAGCCGCGCAATGCGGGCAGGTCATGGAGGCGTATTCGGTGATCGTCACCGCCGCGTCGGCGGGGCCCAGTGCCATATCCGGCAGCGATACCGGTTTGGCGATATCGGACGCGCTTTGCGCCATCGCGCCTGTGATCAGGCGCAGCGGCGAGAAACCGGCGAGAGCGACAAGCCCGGTCAGCGACAGGGCGGCGGTGAAGGCGCGGCGCGTGATCATCAACGGTCTGCTCCCGGAACGGCGCGTTCACGCCTAAAGACTTTAAAAAAGAAGCCCCGTTGGCTAGCCTGAAACGGCAATTGTGGCAATGGCAGCCCGCCATTCCCGCAGCGCGGGGCAGGCTCAATTTCGCTTGATCGAGGCTCCCAGCCGCGCCAGTGCGTTCCGCAGTTCCTCATCGTCGACCGCGGCAAGAGTTTCGGCGACTTTCGCCACCGCTTTCGGATCGGGCGCGCGGCGGGCAGAGGGCCGATCCCGGCGCGACAACGGGGCCTGCCGCAGCGCCAGCCGACCGACCGCGCTCCAGCCGAAGAAGCGATTGACGCGTTGCAAAATGACGTCGGAGGCGTGCTGGATCTCCAGCGCCGCCGGGCCTTCCACCCGCAGCACCAGCGTGGCGGGCTCCTGCGGCTGGCCCTCCACCGGCCGCGGCCACTGGATCTTCAGCGGTTCGGAATGGCGCGCGATTTCGGGGCCGGCGATCTCCGCCCAGCGCGTCACCAGTTCCCGCGCGGCAAATCCCTGCTTGGCGTAGACGTCGGCAAACACGTCGCTGAGCAGGACGGAAAGCGGCTTGGCGCTGATCGGGCGGGGTTTGGCCATCGGCTACTATAACACCGGAGTTCGATGGCGACACACTTAAGCGGCTCGCGGCCTGATCGTCTTGAGATCGCGGTCGATCTCGCGTCGGCGCTGCATCAGATCGTAGTCCATCTGCAAACCGAGAAAAAAGCCTTCCGACATGCCAAAATAGCGGGCGAGCCGAAGATCGGTATCGGCGGTAATATCGCGCTTACCAAGCACGATTTCGTTGATGCGGCGAGGCGCGACGTGAACGGCACGTGCCAGCGCATTCTGGCTGAGGCCCATGGGTTTCAAAAATTCCTCAAGCAGAATTTCGCCCGGATGAGGATTCGACAGGAGCGTGCCTTTAGACGTGATAGTCGACGATTTCGACACGTGACGGTCCTCCCTCATCCCATACAAAGCAGATACGCCATTGATCATTAATCCGGATCGAATGTTGGCCCTGACGATCGGCTCTCAACGCTTCGAGACGATTGCCCGGCGGTACGCGAAGATCGCTCAGCACCCGCGCCTGATTTATAAGACGCAACTTCCTCAAGGCCACATTTTGGATGTCCGGCGGTAGTTTTCGGCTTCGACGTCCGGACCAGATCAACTCTGTTTCGGAATCGGCAAAGCTCTGGATCATGATATACTATAACGCGACGCGTTATAGCTGGCAATCCCAGTGCCGGCGAGTTGGGTGGCCAAGTTTCGATTCTGTTCGTAAAATGAAACGTGCCCACCGTGTCAGCAACAAACAACAGAGAGCAAGCCATCGTCGAAAACGGCGCCAGCCGTCCGGCGCTGCTGCTTGAATGGTATGACCGCCATCGCCGCCGGCTGCCGTGGCGGCCGTTACCGGGGGAGCGCGCCGATCCTTATCGGGTGTGGCTGTCGGAAATCATGCTGCAGCAGACCGGCGTCAAGACGGTGGGGCCTTATTTCGAGAAATTCGTCGCGCGATGGCCGGATGTCGACGCACTTGGCCGCGCGTCGCTGGACGACGTGCTGCGGATGTGGGCCGGGCTCGGCTATTATTCCCGCGCGCGCAACCTGCACGCCTGCGCCGTGGCCGTGCGGCGCGATCATGGCGGCGCCTTCCCCGACATGGAAGAGGGGCTGCTCACCTTGCCGGGCATCGGGCCCTACACCGCGGCGGCGATTGCCGCGATCGCATTCGGCCGGCGCACCATGCCAGTCGACGGCAATATCGAGCGGGTGGTGTCGCGGTTGTTTGCCGTGGAAGAGCCGCTGCCGCAGGCCAAGCCGCGCATAGGGGAATTGGCGGCGACGTTGCTCGGCGAGTCACGCGCCGGCGACGTGAAGTCACGCGCCGGGGATAGTGCGCAGGCGCTGATGGACCTCGGCTCATCGATCTGCACGCCGAAGAAGCCGGCCTGCGTGCTGTGCCCGCTCAACGAAGATTGCCTGAGCCGCGCGCGCGGCGATCAGGAGACGTTTCCGCGAAAGGCGCCGAAGAAAACCGGAGAGCTGCGCCGGGGAGCGGCATTTATCGTGACGCGCGGCGATGCGCTCTTGGTTCGCACCCGCCCCGAAAAAGGCCTGCTCGGCGGCATGACCGAAGTTCCCAACTCCGACTGGCTTGCCTTGCAGGACGACACGGCGGCATTGCAGCAAGCGCCTGTTCTGAAAGGCGTTGCGCGCTGGCACCGCAAGGCCGGCGTCGTCACGCATGTGTTCACGCATTTTCCGCTTGAGCTTGTGGTCTACACCGCCAGCATGCCGCTGCGCAGCCGCGCGCCGGACGGCATGCGCTGGGTGCCGATTGCGACGCTGAAGGATGAGGCCCTGCCCAATGTCATGCGCAAGGTGATCGCGCATGGGTTGGATCTTTAGGACCCGGGCCGCGTCGTAACCGGTCGGGTGTCTGTTTTTGACACTGACCGACCTGCGTAGCCACGCCGCAAAAATTTCCCGGCGATCATCTATTGCTTTCGGAAACGCGATCGGCTGCTATCTTCCACAACCAAAAGAAGAGTCGCAGGGAGGACTTCGAATGAAGCCGCCGGTCATCCGTGCCGCCAGCCGCCGCCGTTTTCTGCGATACCTCGCCGCAAGTCCGCTGTTGGCGTCGGGCGCCTTTCCGGCCCACGGCGCGGAAACGCCGTCCAAGCTGCCCGATCCGATGATCTGGGCACCAACGGGTGGCGATCTGATCGACAACCCGAAACATGCGATCAACGTGTTCGACTTCGAGCCGGTGGCCCGCCAAAACGTGCCGCCCGCGCATTTCGGTTACATGGCTTCCGGCCTCGACGACGAGGTCACGCTGCGCGCCAACCGCGAGGGCTTCCTGAAATTTCAACTGCTTCCGCACCGTCTCAACGATGTGTCCAAGATCGATACCAGCGTCGAGCTTTTCGGCACCAGATACGATTCTCCGATCTTTGTGTGCCCGACCGGCGGCAACCAATTCTTTCATCCCGACGGCGAGGTCGCCGTCGCCAAGGCCGCGCGCGCCGGCAACCATCTGCAGATTCTGTCGACGTCTTCGAACTTCTCCGTGGAGGACGTCACCAAGGCGCGCGGCGCGCCGGTTTGGTTCCAGCTCTATGCGTCGCCGCAGTGGGAGGTTGCGCAGGCGTTGATCAGGAAGGCCGACGCCGCCGGCTGTCCGGTGCTCATGGTAACGGTCGACCGCATTGCAGGCCGAAACCAGGAAACCTTGTTTCGGCTGATGCGCAGCGACACGCGCGAATGTTCGGCGTGTCATGACCGCGGCAGCTTCGCGGCGCGCGCGCTGCGCCGGCACAATTACGACGGCATCGATCTGTCCGGCATTGCCGGCGGCGGCGAGTCCTCGAATCTGTCCTGGGAAACGGTCAAGCGGATGCGCGATGTCACCCGCATGAAAATCATGCTCAAGGGCATCGTGACCGCGGCCGACGCGGAACTGGCGGTACAGAACGGGATTGACGGCGTCCTGGTCTCCAATCACGGAGGACGCGGCGAGGACAATGGTCGCTCCACGATCGATGCGCTGCCGGAAATCATCGCCGCCGTGAAGGGGCAGATCCCTGTCATCGTCGACAGCGGATTCCGGCGCGGGACGGACGCGGTCAAGGCGCTCGCCATGGGTGCTCAAGCGGTCGGTATCGGCCGACCCTATCTGTGGGGCTTGGGCGCCTTTGGCCAGGAGGGCGTCGAGCGGGTGCTGGAGATCGTGCGCACGGAAACGCGCGCGGCCATGCAGCAATGCGGCGTGCGCTCGGTGAAGGAGCTCAATCCGAGCTTTGTACACCGGACGACCTAAAGCGTGGATGAGGGGCTACGGCCTCTCGTTAACGCCCCTCACCCGATTTGCTACGCAAGTCGACCTCTCCCCGGCGGGGAGAGGTGGGTTGAAAGATCTGTGCGGACCGACTCAATCAAAAGCTATTGCGTTCTGGCGTGCGACCGGGACGATCGGCGGTTTGGCGTTGAGCCCTTCGACCTGGAAACCGGCGACGCGTTTGTAGGTGGCGGCGATGTCTTCCAGTTCCTGTTGCGACAGCACGTCGGTGACGACGTCGTAACCGTCAGGCGCGCGCTCCTCGACCATCTGCATGACCTGCTCCGGGCCGTTGCGGCGATTGAGCATGACGAGTTCCGTGGTGGCGGGGCGGCGCTCGGCCTCATATGCCAGCAGCGCGGCATTGGTCGGGCCGTGCCTTAGTATTTCGCGGGTGAGGACGCGGGCGTCGAGGATCGCCTGCGAGGCGCCGTTGGAGCCGATCGGGTACATCGGATGCGCAGCGTCCCCCATCAGCGTGACCGGACCGAAGGTCCACCGCGCGAGGGGATCGCGGTCGACGAGCGGATATTCGTAAGCCTGCTGACACCGCTCGATCAGGCCGGGCACGTCGAGCCAGTCGAATTTCCAGTCCTTGAACCACGGCAGGAATTCTTCCAGCCGGGCAGGGCGATTGTAATCTTCCCGCCGCCATTCGTAGGTCGGCGGCATGTGTCGCTCGGCGACCCAATTGATCGAGAATTTGCCCGATGGGTCGGCTTCCTTTGAAATCGAATAGCAGACAAATTTCAGGATTTCGTGGCCGGCCATGATCATGGTGCGGCCGGACAGAAAGGCGTCGCTCTTGGTGATGCCGCGCCACAGTACCCGCCCGTTCCAGATCGGCGTGCCTTCCTGCGGATAGAGTTTGTCGCGCACCGCCGAATGAATGCCGTCGGCCGCGATCAGCAGCGCGCCGTCATGGCTGCCGGCGGACTGGCCGCTGGCCCGGTCGATGAAGTCGGCGCGCACGCCGTCTAAAGTCTCGGTCCAGTTGCAGAGGTGATGGCTGGTCAGAATGTTCTCTCGCCCGAGCCGTTCGGTGGTGGCGTCGAGCAGGATCTGCTGCAGCGTGCCGCGATGGATCGAAAATTGCGGCCATTTATAACCGGCCTCGATGCCGCGCGGCTCGCGCCAGATCGGTTTGCCGTGCTTGGAGAAATACGCAAGCTCGCTCGTGCGCACACCCGATGCGTCGAGTTGGTCGAGCAGACCGAGCTCGATCAGTTCGCGCACGGCATGCGGCAGCACGTTGATGCCGACGCCAAGCGGCTTCAGCGCAGGGACGCTTTCGAATATTTTAGCGGGGATGCCGATCTGGTGCAGGCTGAGCGCGAGCGTCAGCCCGCCGATGCCACCGCCGGCGATAAGTACCGTCATCATGCCCTCCCTGTTACTTGGGGGTCGTCATGACATGGCAGGCCCAAGCGGGCAACCATGAGGCTGCGACTGCCTCAGGCTGCGCGGCGTTTGGAGCGTTCGAGCTCCCGTCCGGTCTCCAGCATCAGCTTCCGCAACCAGACCGATCCCGGATCGAACTGGGCGCGGGTCGGATAGAACATGAATTGCTCGTCGATGCCGGGGGCGAGCGGCGGCTTGACGGTCATCAGCGACAGCGGTTTGGCCAGCGCCGCGATCAGCCGGCTTGGCACGAACGCCACGAGGTCGGTCCGCGCGACGATATGCAGCGCCTCGATATAGCCGGGCACCGTCAGCGCAATATGCCGTTCGATTCCCTTGGACCGGAGCCAGTCGTCGATCAAATCGGCATTCTGTCCACGGATCACGACCGCGATGTGTCGCGCCTTCAGGAACGCGTCGCGCCGATCGAGCTTCGCGCCGACGGGGTGACCGCGCCGCACCGCGAGCGCGTCCCGGTCGGTGTAGAGCAACTGGCGGTGGAAACCCTTGAAGGCATTGCCGATGCTGATCACGAGATCGATGGTGCGGGCGAACTCGGCGTGGAAGATCGCCGGGCCCCGCCACGGCACGATGTCGAGCTGGACGTTGGGCGCGAGCTCCGTCACCTTCGCCATCAGCGGCGGCACCAGCAGTTCGCCCGCGAGGTCGGGCATCATCAGCCGAAAGCGCCGCTCGCTGCGGAGCGCGTCGAAATCGTCCGGGATGAACAGCCCGCGCACCTGGTCGAGCGTCTGGGCCAGTGGCCCGCGCAGGGCCTGCGCCCGCGGCGTCAATTCCATCCTGGGCCCGACCCGGACCAGCAGGGGATCGCCGAGCATCTCGCGCAGCCGCTGCAGGGCGTGGCTCATGGCCGGTTGCGACAGGCCGACCCGCATCGCGGCCCGGCTGACGCTGGCTTCCAATAGCAGCGCATCGAGCGCGACCAGCAGGTTGAGGTCGAGCGAAGCTAAATTCATGCAACGAATATATATCATATGGACTATCGATTGGAAGAATAAGGACGGCGCGGCGATAGTGGCTCATCGGATTGTAGATGGAGACTTCGCCATGAGTTCCGCTGCCAACAAGAAACTGATCCAGAAGATTTTCGCCGCTGCCGGAAATCCGGATCCCGCGATGCGCGACCGCGCCTTGTTCGTCGCGAGTCTGGCCGATGACGCAAAATGGGTGGTGACCGGACAATATTCCTGGTCGCAGACGTTCACGGGCAAGCAAGCGATACTGCACGACCTGCACGGCCATGTCCGCGATCTGCTGGCGGAACGGACGCGGACGGTCGCGCATCGCTTCATCGCCGATGGCGACTACGTTGTGGTCGAGGCCAAGGGCGACAATGTCACCAAAACAGGCGAGCGCTACGACAACGATTATTGCCTCGTCTTTCAGTTGAAGGACGGGCAGATCAAGGAGATCCGGGAATATTGCGAACTCGGTGCTGACCGAAAAAGCGCTCGGGCGGTTTCCCGAGGCGAGAAAGCAGGCCGGTTGAGGATTTATGGGGGCGCCGCGATCCGGCGCGATAAGCGCGAACTCCGATGTGCGAGGGCACATCGGAGACTTATGCGGTAGCTTCCGGATTCCGGGTTCACGCGCAAGCGCGTGCCCCGGAATGACTTGAAAGCTGCTCAGGCTACCTTGTTCTTCAGATGGCCGAACATGAAGTTGCGGGCTTCGTCGTCCATCTCCGCCTTGAACACGAACTTGTCTTTCAGCGCGATCGCGCGGGCCGCAGCCGGCCGTGCCGAAATCTCATCGTGCAGGCGCTTCACATTGGGATATTTCGCAAACACGTCGTCGCCGAGCACGTACGGCGCCATCCGCGCCCAGCCCCAGAACGCCATATCCACGATGCTGTAGGTATCGCCGATCATGTAACGGCTCTTGGCGAGATGATCGTCGAGGATCTTGTAGTGGCGATGCGCCTCGTACTGGTAGCGGTTGTGCGCATAGGTCAGGTCCTTCGGCGCGGCGTGCTTGAAATGCACCGCCTGGCCGGAATAGGGCCCAAGGCCGGTCGCCACAAACATCAGCCAGGACAGCAATTGCGCGCGGTTGGCCGGGGTGTTCGACGGCAGGAATTTTCCGGTCTTCTCGCCGAGGTAGAGCAGGATCGCGTTACTGTCGAACACCAGCACGCCGTCATCGTCGATCGCCGGCACCTTGGCGTTCGGATTGACCTTGAGGAATTCCGGCTTGAACTGGTCGCCCTTGCGGGTGTCGATCGCCACCGGCTCATAGGACAGGCCGGCCTCTTCCAGGAACAGCGCGACCTTGTTCGGGTTCGGCGCACCGTTGAAGTAGAATTTGAGCATCAAAGTTCTCCCTTGTTTTCTTATTGAGCGTATTGGGACGCGGCGGCGGTGCCGCAACGACCATGTCCATGCGCAAATTTTGGTGAAAAGCGCAAGCGGCGAGTTTGTGAAAAGTTGAATTGGCCTCCGCCAAGCAAGGGCGGAGCGCCAGACTATTCAGCCCGCCGCCATCTCGGAGCGGATTTCGGCGCGGAGTTCGTCGATCAGGCGCAGGCCCTTGTTGGTCTCGACATGCCAGAACGTCCAGCCGTTGCAGGCGCCGGAACCTTGCGCCACCGCGCCGATGCGGTGGATCGAGCCGACCTTGTCGCCGAGCATGATGGCGCCGTCGGCGCGCACCAAAGCGCCGTGGCGGTTTTTGGAATCGACCAGCTTGGTGCCGGGCGAAATCATGCCGCGCTCGATCAGTTCGGAGAATGCCACCCGCGGGGCGTCGCGCGCGGTCATGAACGGCGCCAGCGTGGCTTCCGGCAGCGGCTCGATAGCGGCGATGCGGGCTTCAGCCGCGGCGGCGTAGGCGCGGTCGCGTTCGAAGCCGATGTAGCGGCGGCCGAGCCGCTTGGCCACCGCGCCGGTGGTGCCGGTGCCGTTGAACGGATCGATCACGAGGTCGCCGGGCTTCGACGACGACAGCAGCACGCGCGCCAACAGGCCTTCGGGCTTCTGGGTCGGATGCACTTTCTTGCCGTCCTCGCCCTTGAGCCGCTCCTCGCCGGTGCACAGCGGAATCAGCCAGTCGGAACGCGCCTGCACGTCCTCATTGGCGGCCTTCAGCGCTTCGTAGTTGAAGGTGTAGCCTTTGGCTTTCTCGTCGCGCGCGGCCCAGATCATGGTCTCATGCGCATTGGTGAAGCGGCGGCCACGGAAGTTCGGCATCGGGTTGGACTTGCGCCATACGATGTCATTGAGAACCCAGAAGCCGAGGTCCTGCATGATGGCGCCGACACGGAAAATGTTGTGGTAGGAGCCGATCACCCACAGCGTTGCCGATGGCTTCATGACGCGGCGGCAGGCAAGCAGCCAGGCGCGGGTGAAATCGTCGTAGGCAGCGAACGATGAGAACTTGTCCCAGTCGTCGTTGACGGCATCGACATGGGATTCGTCAGGGCGCTTGAGATCGCCCTTAAGCTGCAGGTTGTACGGCGGATCGGCGAACACCAGATCGACCGAACCGGCCTCCATCCTCGACATCCCGGCGACGCAATCGCCGATGACGATGCTTGTGCTGGGAGCGGACTCGAATTTAGTGCGGGGCGCCCTTGCAGACGCCCCGCGACGCGACTCAACCATGACTCAATTACTCTGACTCAGGCGACGCTGTCGGCGACGCGGGACTAAACAACCGACTGGCGGTACATTGACCGGGCAAAGTAAAAATCGACTTAATTGGGAAATTCTTTCGCGCTAGGCAATTTTTGCCGGGCGGGCTATTGTTAACGGAATGGAAATTTAACCTTTCCATTGCGTTGAGTTGCGGTCGAGGTTGCCGCGGCAAATTGCCGAACTGCAGTGAGGAAAAAACGCCATGCGTTACGATGATTTTCGCCGCAGTGACGACATCGAAGATCGTCGCGGTGACAGCGGCGGCGGAATGGGCGGCGGCGGCGGATTCGGGATTCCGATGGGCGGCGGCGGGCTCGGCATCGGCACCATCCTCGTGCTTGGCCTGCTCGGTTACATGTTCGGCATCGACCCGCGCATCCTGATCGGCGGCGCCGAAATCCTGACCGGCGGCAATCAATCTTCGACGTATCAGACCGATCGCAAGTCCGCGTCCACCAAGACCGGCGCGCCGACCGACGAGATGGGCAGCATGATCGCCGGCATCCTCGGCGAGATCGACGATCGCTGGAGCGAGATCTTCCAGGCCAACGGACAATCCTATACGGGGCCGCGCATCGTGCTGTTTCGCAACGTCACCAATGGCGGACGTTGCGGCATGGCGCAGTCGGCGATGGGGCCGTTCTATTGCCCGCCGGACCGGCGGATTTTTCTCGATACCGGATTCTTCCGCGAGGTCGAAACCCGGTTTCACGGCTGTTCGGGCAATGCCTGCAAATTCACGGCGGCCTACATCATTGCGCATGAAGCCGGCCATCACATCCAGAACCTGCTTGGTATCCTGCCGCGCGTGACGCGGCTGCAGCAGCAGGTCGGCAGCAAGGCCGAAGCGAATGCGCTGCAGGTCAAGGTCGAACTGCAGGCGGATTGTCTGTCGGGTGTCTGGGTCAATCGCGAGGAGAAGAAGCGTCCTGGCTTCCTGGAAGCGGGTGATATCGACGCCGCGCTAAGGACGGCCTCTGCGATCGGTGACGATACGCTGCAGCGGCAGACCACCGGGCGAGTGGTGCCGGATTCGTTCACGCACGGCTCGGCCGCACAACGCAAGCAGTGGTTCATGACGGGCTATCAGCAGGGCACGGTCCAGGCCTGCAACACGTTCGGCGCGGGGGCGTTGTGATGATAGCTCGCAAAAGCGTGGATCGTCATGGCCGGGCATAGCCGTCCGAAGGACGGCGTCGCTTCCGCTCGCCTATGTCCCGGCCATCCACGTCTTTGCTTTTTAGAAATTTGAAGACGTGGATGCCCGGCACAGGGCCGGGCATGACGTAGAGAGTAGTGTCATGTCCTCCATCGATGAATCCAGAACCTTCATCCCGCTCAACATCGCGGTGCTGACGGTGTCCGACACCCGCTCGCTCGAGGATGACAAATCCGGCGCCGTGCTGTCGGAGCGGCTTGTCGCCGCCGGTCACAGGCTCGCGGCGCGCGATATCATCGTCGATGACGTCGAGGCAATCCGCCTCATCGTCAAAAAGTGGATTGCCGACCCCGGCGTCGACGCCATCATCACCACCGGCGGCACCGGCTTTACCGGCCGCGACGTCACGCCGGAGGCGATCGAGCCGTTGTTCGAGAAGCGGATGGACGGCTTCTCGATCGCGTTCCACATGCTCAGCCATGCCAAGATCGGCACCTCGACGATCCAGAGTCGCGCCACCGCGGGCGTTGCGAACGCCACCTTCGTGTTCTGCCTGCCGGGATCGCCGGGCGCCTGCCGCGACGGCTGGGACGGCATCCTCGCCGCACAGCTCGACTATCGCACCCGGCCCTGCAATTTCGTCGAGATCATGCCGCGGCTGGATGAACATTTACGACGGCCGAAAGCGAAGGGCGCGTCGGCCTGATACTTTTTCGTCATTCCGGGGCGTCGCGAAGCGACGAACCCGGAATCTCTCTGCCGATCATCTCGAGATTCCGGGTCTGGTCCTTCGGACCATCCCGGAATGACGGCAGAAGCTACAACTTGATCTCCCAGGTTTCGCCGACAAGGTCGACCCCGAAGCTATGGTGCCGTTCTTCCTTCACGCGATGAAATCCGGCGCGCTGATAGATTCCGCGTGCAGCGACCAGGATGCTTTGCGTCCACAGCGTGATCGAGCTGTAGCCGGCATCTTTCGCAAATTGGATGCATTGCTCGGTCAGCGCCCGCCCGACGCCGAGACCTCGCGCCTTCTTCTCCACCAGCAACAGGCGCAATTTGGCGACCTCGTCGGACGCCTTCACCAAAAAGATCGAGCCCACCGCTTCGCCGTTCAGTTCGGCGATCCAGCAATGTTCGCGCCTTGGATCGTAGGATCGGATGAATTGTGCGGTGATCTCGGCAACCAGCGCTTCGAAGCTGATGTCCCAGCCATATTCGCGTGCATATAGCGCGCCATGCCGCGATACGACCCAGCCGATGTCGCCGGGGCGATGGCTCCGCAGCACGACACCGGCGGCGCGTGGTGCCGGCGGCTCCAGCGTCTGCTCGATCGTGATCATGGCATTGACGACGGCGGCGCGCGCTTCCGTATCGAGCCCATCCAGCAAGGCTGCGACGGTGCTGCGCGACCGGGCGTCGAGTTCGGCATAGGCGGCACGGCCTTTTGCGCTCAACGCGAGTTCATTGGCGCGGCGGTCGGTCTTTGAGGGTTTTCGCGCCACGATCTGGCGGCGCTGCAGCGCTTGCAGGGTGCGGCTCAAAAAGCCGGCGTCGAGGCCGAGGGTACGGACGAGGTCGGTCGCGGTGCGGCCCGGGTGTTGCGCGATCTCGTAGATGACCCGCGCCTCCTGCAGCGTCCAGGCGCTGTCCAACAGCTTCGGCTCGATGATCCCGAGTTTGCTGGTGTAGAACCGGCTGAAGGCTCTGATCGCGGCGATCTGGTCCTCAAGGCCTGCGTCGGGAGAGATATTTGACTTCATCAATCTATTATTTGACAAAATCAACTATATGACAAGGCCTTCCGTCCGGGTCGGTTGCCTTAGCGGCTCCCTGCGTCGTTTGGCGCCGCTTTACGCGACCACGATCCGGCTGCGCAGCAGGGTGCGCGACGAACGGCCGAGCTGCCGCAGCAGCCTGGCCTCGGAGCGGCGGGCATCGGGGGCGTAGCCGCCGAGCCGGTCGTAATGGTCGCGCGCGATCAACAAGCCCTGTTCTGTCGATGGGCCAGCCATCATCCGGGCCACAGCCTTGAAGCCGTCGCGCCACTGCGTCTCGGCATAGGGTGAGCGGGCGTAGCGGAAGATGCCGGCGCGGGGCCGGTCACTGCTTGATACGTTCTGGATGAATTGCGCGGTCTCTTCGACCCAGCCGCTGTCGAGCACCGCGCCGGCATGCAGAAACATCAGCCATGGCGAGCGGGCCTGCTGGGCGCCTGCCGCCAGCGCCGCTGCACGCGTTCCCTTGAACGGCATGAACCGGCAGCCCGCGACATCGGCGACGCGCTCGATGACCGCGGTATCGGCCCGGTCGACCAGCAGCACTTCCCGCACCACGCCGGCCGCGGCGCCCGGCACCAGGGCCGCCAGCGTGGCAACGGCGGTCTGTTCGATGCCCTCGGTCGGAATGATGACGCTCAGCATAAATACGTCTTCGGTCGTTCAATTCTTGAAAACGTCGCACCGTTATCATCTTGCCCACTTCAAAACAGCCTCCCGACTGCAGCTTTTTAGGGCAAATGCGTCGCATCCCCTCGGGCACGACGTCACGTGCGCCGGCTGTGGACCGATCTCAGTATTGTTCTTGATTTGTTCTTTCGGCGTGCTATGTTTTCGCCATGAGCCGAGCATCCTCACATGCCCTCAAGCACCCGCCGGTTAAGGCGCCCTCCGAGCCGGCGGGTGCGATTTCTCCCTTTCCGGAGCTGGCCGTTGCCATTGAGCAGGGACGGCGGCGCGGCCGTGGCGCGCAGTCCAATGCGAGCGGCCGGTTCGAGGCCGAGGCGCGGGTCGCGTTCGATGACGGCTGGCAGAGCCTGGACGAGTTGCCGCCGTTCAAGACCACCGTGGCGCTGGACACGGCGCGCAAGGTCATCACCCGCAACAACTCTCCCGATATCGGCTTCGACCGTTCGATCAACCCTTACCGGGGTTGCGAGCACGGCTGTGTCTACTGCTTCGCGCGGCCGACCCATGCGTTTTTGGGCCTGTCGCCGGGGCTCGACTTCGAATCCAAACTGTTCGCCAAGCCCGATGCGCCGGCGCTGCTCGAAAGGGAATTGGCGGCGCAGGATTACGAGCCACGCATGATCGCAATCGGCACCAACACCGATCCCTATCAGCCGATCGAGCGCGAACGGAAGATCATGCGCGGCATACTCGAAGTGCTTGATCGCGTCGGGCATCCCGTCGGCATTGTCACCAAATCGGCGCTGGTGACGCGCGATATCGACATTCTGGCGCGAATGGCGAAACGCAATCTTGCCAAGGTGGCGGTTTCGGTCACGACGCTCGACCCACAACTCGCGCGCACCATGGAGCCGCGGGCGTCGACACCGTCGAAGCGGCTCGAAGCGCTGCGGCGACTTGCCGAAGCCGGAATTCCAACCACGGTGATGGTCGCGCCGGTTATCCCCGCGCTGAACGATTCGGAGATCGAGCGCATTCTCGATGCCGCAGCGCATGCCGGCGTCAAGGAAGCAAGCTATGTGCTGCTGCGATTGCCGCTCGAAGTGCGCGACCTGTTTCGCGAATGGCTGATGGCGAATTACCCCGACCGCTACCGGCATATCTTTACGCTGATCCGCGAGATGCGCGGCGGCCGCGATTACGACTCGCAATGGGGAACGCGGATGAAGGGCACCGGGCCAATGGCCTGGACGATCGGGCGCCGGTTCGAGATCGCCTGCGAAAAGCTCGGTCTTAACAAGCGGCGCTCGAAATTGACGACCGACCATTTCGCGCGACCGGAGCGCAGCGGGCAGCAGCTAAGTCTGTTCTAGCCGCATAGCGTGAGGGGATAGGATGAGTAAAGAATTGCCTGCGCCAGTTCCACGTCTCACGGTGATCACGCTCGGCGTCAGCGATATGCGCGTCAGCATCGCGTTTTACGTGGCATTGGGCTTTGCGCGGAAATTTCGTGTGACTGGCGAGGCCGTTGCATTCTTCGACACTGGCGGTCCGGTGCTCGGGCTTTTTCCCTGGGATCAACTCGCGCAAGACGTCACGCTTCCGGAAGGGCCGCGGCCGGCCGGCTTTCGCGGCATGACACTCGCCTGGAATTGCCGCACGACAGCGGAAGTCGACGCGGTATTGGATTTTGCGATTGCCAAGGGCGGGTCGCTGTTGAAGCCCGCGCACAACACTGAGTATGGCGGTTATTCCGGTTATTTCGCCGATCCGGATGGCCATCCCTGGGAAGTTGTGGTCGCGCCGGGCATCGAGGTAGGCGGGGACAGGCGGGTTCACTTGCCGGATTAGATTTTTTTGATTTTTAGAAGACCACCGATATCGCTACGATGCGCCGATGGGCTCCAACTCGCAATCTTCATCCGGGCGCAGCGACGGCGTTATACTTACAACTCAGCGCATGATGCTCCGCGCGGTGGGCGAAGCCGATATTTTGCGGCTGCATGAAAAAATCTTCAGCGTTCCGGAAGTGATGCGATGGGTGTTCGCCGGTGCGGCATTATCGCTCGGCGAATCCGAGAGCTTCATTCGCGCAAATTTCAATTTCAAAGGTGAGCCGATCGGCCTATGCACCCTGGTTGAAAAAGCGAGTGGCGAGATAATTGGATTTGCGGGCCTCAATCCGTGCCAGGTCCTGTCAGATAATGATCTCGAATTCGGTTTCGTGCTGGCGCGCGAGGAATGGGGCAGGGGCCTCGCGACTGAAATCGGACGTGCGCAACTCGCTTTTGGTTTCGAACAGCTCGGGCGCCCACGGCTGCTTGCGCTGGCCTCCAGACAGAACGCAGCGTCGATCTGCACGCTTGAGAAGCTCGGAATGCATTACCATTCGGATGCGACGCCGTCCGGCCGTAGTCTACGTGGGATTTATTGCATTGACGCGGATGAATGGCGCCGTAGGCTTGAATAGTGGGAATTGGCTCCGGTTCCCGGTTGCGTCGGCGGGTTCGCTTGCGCACGATCCCGGCATGATTCGAGACAAATCCGAAAAAAATCCGGCCAAGCTCGCCAAGGGCGTGCTTGCGGTGGCGCCCCCGAGCTTTCGCCGTGAGCGGGCGCTGATCAAGCGTGGCGTTTGGCCGGTAGCCGGTTGCGATGAGGCTGGGCGCGGCCCGCTGGCGGGACCGGTGGTGGCGGCGGCCGTGGTGCTCGATCCCAAGCGCATTCCCAAAGGCATCGACGATTCCAAGCGGCTGACTGCAGAGCGCCGCGAGGAACTGTTCGAGGAGATCTGCACCACCGCGTCCTTTGCGGTCGCCTTTGCGTCGCCGGCGCGGATCGATCGCGACAATATCCTGCGGGCGTCGCTGTGGGCGCTGGCGCGGGCGGTTCAGTCGCTGCCGGAAATGCCCAAGCACGTCTTCGTCGACGGTCGCGACCGGCTCGATGTAGCCTGCGACTGTGATGCCGTGATCGGTGGTGACGGACTGGTGATGTCGGTCGCCGCGGCATCGATCGTCGCCAAGGTCTCGCGCGATCGCCTGATGTGCGCGCTGGCGCAGGATTGCCCGGGCTACGGCTTCGAGCAGCACAAGGGATATGCCGTTCCGGAACATCTGGCGGCGCTGCAGCGGCTCGGACCTTCGATGCATCACCGCCGCTTCTTTGCGCCGGTGGTCGCGGCACGGGAAAGACATCAGGGAATGCCGATCGACAGCGGTATTGTTACGATCGAAACAAATATCGAAGCCGAGGTCGTGGCCGAAATCTGACGCCAGTTGCCTCGGCGGCTTACGCGCTTTATCAAAAGTCGGGGTCGAGCGGCGGCAGAAGGCATCGCCTCAATCGGCTCGAGTTCGGGGCATTTCAGGCGGTTCATGCGTTTCACCTCGCTGATTATCGAACTGATCCGCGCCCGGCCGCGGCTGGTCGTGTGGATCGTGGTGCTGTGTCAGGCCGCGCTGTGGCTGATCCTGCCACTCCTGTTGTACCGGAGCCCGCCGGGCGACCTTGCGACCGTGCTGGCCTATGGCCGCGAATACCGCGTCGGCACCGAACTGGGTCCGCCGCTGGCGTTCTGGCTTGCCGACATCGCGTTCCGATTAGCCGGCAACCACATCTTCGGCGTCTACCTGCTGGCCCAGCTTTGCTCGATCGTCACGTTCTCGGCGTTCTATCTATTGGCCCGCGCCATCGTCGGCGCACAGCAGGCGGTGCTCGCGGTCTTGCTGACGCTCACGGTGCTGGCCTTCAGTTCGCCCGGCGTCGAGTTCGGTCCGCTGGTATTGGCGCGGCCGCTTTGGGCGCTGTTGCTGCTGCACTCCTGGCAACTGATCGGGCAGGGCCGCCGCAACGCCTGGTTCGCCTGGTCGATCGAGGCTGGCCTGTTGTTGCTGACGACCCCTGCGGCAGTCGGCCTCCTGCTTCTGGTCGTGGCGTTTGCGCTGGGGACGGTGCACGGCCGGCGCATGCTGACCTCGTTCGATCCGCTGTTTGCGCTGCTGGTGATCGTCGTGCTGGCGCTGCCCTATCTGGTGTGGCTGATCCGCGCCGATACGCTCGCGCTGCCGCCCTGGCCGGCCATTGCGGAGTTGAGCGCCAGGGCGGCGCACTGGACCGGGCTGCTCGGCGGGCTTTTGCTCGCGATGTCCGGGATTGTGCTGCTGGTCGTGCTCGACGCCGGCTGGTTCAGCCGGGGCGCTGAAGACGCGCCGATCATCTATCGGCCGCCGGTCGATCGGCTGGCGCGCAACTTTGTCTACTTCTTCGCGATCGCGCCGGCGCTTGGCGGCAGCCTGATCGCAGGTCTGTTCAACCTCGATCGCGTTGTGGGCGGGGCGGGCATCGCGCTCATGATGTTCGGGCTGGCTGTGATCGTTGCGGCAGGCGATCTGGTTCCGTTGCGACGTCAGCGGGTGCTACGCTCGGTCTGGGCCGCGGCCATCGGCCTGCCTGCGGTCGCCGTCATCGTGACGGTGATTTTTTTGCCCTGGGCCGACCGCGGCGAGGTGGCGACGTCGCTGCCTGCGACCGCGATCGCGCGGTTTTTTGGCGACAGTTTCGAACGGCGCACCAACCATCGGTTGCCGGCGGTGGCGGGCGACGCGGAACTGGCGAGGCTGATTGCGTTGGATACCGGGCGGCCGCATCTGTTGCTCGACGCCACGCCCGAGCAGACACCGTGGCTGACGTTGCAGAAGTTCAATGAGACTGGCGGGGTCGTGGTCTGGCGCGCATCCGACACCATCGGCTCGCCGCCGGCCGATATCGCGCAGCGTTTTCCGGGTCTGGTGCCGGAATTGCCGCACTCATTCGAGCGCCTGGTGAACGGCCGCCAGCCCGTGCTGCGGATCGGCTGGGCCATCATAAGGCCGAAGGGATTTTAGAAGCGACGTCATTCCGGGGCGATGCGGAGCATCGAACCCGGAATCTCGAGATTCCGGGTCTGGTGCTGACGCACCATCCCGGAATGACTAATTCTGTTTTGGCGTCTCGCTACGACAAGTTGGCAGACTCTCAAGAAGCCTTCCCCGCCGCCAGCGCCTTAGCGATCGAACGCAAATCCTGCCAGGACATGCGCTTGTAGGACGGCGAACGCAGCAGGTAGGCCGGATGGAACGTGGCCAGCGCTCGGATCACGCGGGACCCGGTGTCGTAATCGAACCACTTGCCGCGGGTTCTCATGATGCCCTCGCGGGTCGAGAGCAAGGTCTGCGTCGAGGGGTTGCCGAGCGTGACGAGGACGTCCGGGTTGACCAGCTCGATCTGTCGCTGAATGAACGGCAGGCAAATCTGGGTTTCCTGCGGCGTCGGCGTGCGGTTGCCCGGCGGCCGCCACGGAATCACATTGGCGATATAGGCGCTGCTTCGGTCGAGCCCGATCGCGGTCAGCATGCGGTCGAGCAGCTTGCCCGAGCGACCGACGAACGGCAGGCCTTCGATGTCTTCGTCGCGCCCGGGCGCCTCGCCGACGAACATGACGCGCGCTTGCGGGTTGCCGTCGGCGAACACCAGGCGCGTAGCGGTATGTTTCAGCGCACAGCCGTCGAATGTCTCCAGCAAGGCGCGCAGCGCTTCCAGCGACGCCGCGGTCCGTGCGGCTTCGCGCGCCGAATTGATCGCCGCCTCCGGCGCAGGCGCGGCTTCGCTGCGCGCAGCCGGGATTGCGGCAGGCGCAGCCCTGACCGGCTTGCGCGGTACTGGTTCGGTTGCAATGCCGGCGGGATCGGACAGCCGGTTGACCGGTTCGTCAGCCAGCGCGCAATCGACCCCGGCCTCCAGGTAAAAGGCCAGCAATTGCCGGACGGTAGGGGCGGGATCAGGCGTCATGAGGAAAGCTTTGCGACATCAACCCAATCTAGAGCGTTTTCCAGCGAAGTGGATACCGGTTCACGTAAAGAAAACGCGCCGAACCAAAAATCTAGAGCCCCGTTCCGATTCGATCGGAACGGGGCTCTGGAATGCATTGCGCCATGACGAAACAGCTTGATGGCCATTTCCGTGTTGTTCTCCGCGCAAAAATCGGAAACAAACGAACTTTAGACACGTTCTCAACCGGGGCTGAGACCAGACCATCATGAGCAGCGAAGAACTACCGCCGCGTGAGTCCATGGAGTTTGATGTCGTGATCGTCGGTGCCGGGCCTTCCGGTCTGGCGGCGGCGATCCGGCTCAAGCAGCTTAACGCCGACCTCAGCGTGGTCGTCGTCGAGAAGGGTTCCGAGGTCGGTGCGCACATCCTGTCCGGCGCGGTGATCGATCCGGTGTCGCTTGACAAGCTCGTTCCGGACTGGCGCGAGGACCCCGATTGCCCGCTGAAGACCCAGGTCAAGGTCGACAAATTCTATTGGATGACCGCCGGCAGCGCGATTTCGCTGCCTTCGATCATGATGCCGCCGCTCATGAACAACCATCACTGCTATATCGGCTCGCTCGGCAATGTCTGTCGCTGGCTGGCGCCGAAGGCCGAAGCGTTGGGCGTCGAAATCTACCCCGGTTTCGCCGCGGCCGAAGTGCTCTACGACGAGCAAGGCGCCGTGCGCGGCATTGCGACCGGCGACATGGGCATCGCCAAGGACGGTTCGCACAAGGATTCCTTCACCCGCGGCATGGAGCTGCTGGGCAAATACACGCTGTTCGCCGAAGGCGCGCGGGGCAGCCTGACCAAACAGCTGATCGCAAAGTTCTCGCTCGACGCCAAAAGCGAGCCGCCGAAGTTCGGCATCGGGCTCAAGGAGGTCTGGCAGATCGATCCCGCCAAGCATCAGAAGGGACTGATCCAGCATTCGTTCGGCTGGCCGCTGAACAATTCGACCGGCGGCGGCTCGTTCCTCTACCATTACGACGACAATCTGGTGGCGATCGGCTTTGTCGTGCATCTCAACTACGACGACCCCTATCTGTCGCCGTTCGACGAGTTCCAGCGCTTCAAGACCCATCCTGCGATCCGCACTCTGTTCGAGGGCGGCAAGCGGCTGGCCTATGGCGCGCGCGCCATCACCGAGGGCGGCTACCAGTCGGTGCCGAGGCTGAGCTTCGCCGGTGGCGCGCTGATCGGCTGCGCCGCGGGCTTCGTCAATGTGCCGCGCATCAAGGGCGTGCATAACGCCATGGGCAGCGGCATGCTCGCGGCCGAACACGCCGTCGCCGCGCTGAACGCCGGCCGCGCCGGCGACGAACTCGCCGAGTACGAGAATGCGTGGCGCGAGTCTCCGGTCGGCAAGGACCTTTACCGGGTTCGTAACGTCAAACCGCTGTGGTCGAAGTTCGGCACCATTGTCGGCGTGGCGCTCGGCGGCATCGACATGTGGTGCAACACCTTCGGCTTCTCGCTGTTCGGCACCCAGTCGCATGCCAAGCCCGACCGCAAGACGCTCGATCCGGCGAAAGCCCATGTGCCGATCGCCGCGCCGAAGCCGGACGGCAAGCTCACCTTCGACAAGCTGTCATCGGTGTTTCTGTCCAACACCAATCATGAAGAGGACCAGCCGGTCCATCTCAAGGTCGCCGACATGAACCTGCAGAAGACATCCGAGCACGATGTCTATGCAGGGCCCTCAAACCGCTATTGCCCGGCCGGCGTTTACGAGTGGGTGGAGGAATCGGCGGGTCCCCGGTTCCAGATCAACGCTCAGAACTGCGTCCATTGCAAAACCTGCGACGTCAAGGATCCGAACGGCAACATCACCTGGGTTCCACCGGAGGGCGGCGGCGGTCCGAACTATCAGGCGATGTGACCAAGGCGCTGTAACCACGATTGCGTGAAATGCGGGGTCGGTCAGAGCGTTTTCCGGCAAGCCGGACACCGGTTCGAGCAGACGGCGCTCCATTGCTTGATTGGAACGGTATTCCGCGCGGGTACCGGCCACGATGCCGCCATACTGGAAGCGCTTTGAGGGGAACTCCGCCGAAATGGCGGTCATTGCGTTTTTTTCCGCCAATCGATTGGCCGCCCGTATCCTTGCGGTTGAACGTCAAAAGCGGCATTGTCAGTGGGCTTGATGCCGACGATTGGGTTCGCATTCGAGATTGGCCGTAACGTCCCGCCACAAAATCTGGAGCTAGGCGAACCGTGATGTTTTCCAAACGTTTCAATCGCTGGACCATTGCCGCACTCTCCTTCGCCGTGCTCGCGGCGCCGGGCGTTGTCAGTGCGCAAACGCCCGATCATCCGGCCGACAATTCGGCGCAGTTTCCCTCCAGCCGCGATCTGAAATCGCTGACGGTGTCGGGCAGTTACCTTGCGGCCCGCCATGCCAGCGTGGAGCGGGACGCGGCATCGGCGGCGGCCTTCTATCGGTCGGCGCTGCGCGCCGATCCCAAGAACAACGAGCTGCTCGATCGCGCCTTCATCTCGTCGGTTGCCGAGGGCGACATCGACGAGGCCGTGAAGCTCGCCGACCGGATTCTCACGATCGACAAATCCAACCGGGTGGCGCGCCTCGTGGTCGGCGTTCGCGACCTGAAGCTCAAGAAATACGCCAGCGCGCAGCTCAACATCAATCAGTCGATTCGCGGGCCGATCACCGATCTGGTCGCGACCCTGCTGTCGGGCTGGGCGAGCTACGGCGCCGGCGACACCAAGGCGGCGGTCGCCAACATCGATAAGCTGACCGGGCCGGAATGGTATCCGCTGTTCAAGGACCTGCATTCCGGCATGATCGAAGAGCTTGCGGGCAAGGAAAAGGACGCCGGCATTCGCCTCGAGCGGGCCTACAAGCTCGACGACGGCATGCTGCGGGTGGCCGACGATTACGCCCGCTGGCTGACGCGCAATAAGGACAGCGCGTCGGCGACGGCCGTTTATGATGCGTTCGACAAGAAGCTGCCGCGTCACCCGCTGGTGCTGGAAGGTCTGCGCGACACCAAAGCCGGCAAGAAATTGCCGCCGTTGGTCGATTCGCCGCAGGCCGGCGCCGCCGAGGCATTGTACGGCATCGGCGCGACGCTGACGCGCCGCGGCGGCGAGGATCTCGCGCTGGTCTATCTGCAGCTCGCGCTATACCTCCAGCCCAGTCATCCGCTGGCGCTGTTGTCGCTGGCCGATCTCTATGAGTCGGTGAAGAAGCCGGCGATGGCGATCAAGATCTATGAGCGCGTGCCGGCAAGTTCGCCGCTGAAGCGCAATGCGCAGATCCAGCTCGCAACTGACCTCGATGCCGCCGACCGCAGCGACGAGGCGATCAAGATCCTGAAGGGCGTCACGGCTGATGATCCCAAGGATCTCGAAGCCATCATGGCGCTCGGCAATATCGAGCGCGGCCGCAAGAAATTCGCCGACTGCGCCGAGACCTATTCCAAGGGCATCAGCGCGCTGCCGGACGGGAACGACAAGGCCAATAGCGTCTACTATTATTACCGCGGCATCTGCGAAGAGCGCTCCAAGCAGTGGCCCAAGGCCGAAGCGGACATGCGCAAGGCGCTCGAGCTGCAGCCCGACCAGCCGCATGTGCTCAACTACCTCGGCTATTCCTGGATCGACCAGGGTATCAATCTTGACGAGGGCATGAAGATGATCAAGCGGGCGGTCGAGCAGCGCCCGGACGACGGCTACATCGTGGACTCCTTGGGCTGGGCCTATTACCGCATCGGCAACTATGAAGATGCGGTCAAGAATCTCGAGCGCGCGATTGATCTCAAGCCCGAAGATCCGACCATCAACGACCATCTGGGTGACGCCTATTGGCGCGTCGGCCGCACCCTGGAAGCGAAATTCCAGTGGGCGCATGCCCGCGACCTCAAGCCCGAGGCCGAGGAATTGCCGAAGATCGAGGCCAAGATCCAGAACGGCCTGCCCGAAGACACGTCGTCCGCGGCCTCCGCCGACAAGAAAAAGGAAGACGGCAAGGGCGGCTGATCGAAAGCCCATCGCAGCCGATGCTGTCGCTTCCGGCGCCGGCATCGGCAAGCCGTTGCAGCCGGCCTCTCTTGCGCCTATGACAGGTGAGAGAGCCCGGAAAATCTATAATTTCAGTCAAATTTTTGGATTCGACATTCGCGATGACGACAGTCGGAAATACGGAAGCGAGTGTCAAAGCCGCCGCATCAGCGCTGATCGAGGACGGCCGCGCCAAGGTCAACCTGACGCTTCGCGTGGTCGGCCGCCGTGTCGACGGCTATCACGACCTTGAAAGCGTGGTCGCGTTCGCCGATTGCGCCGACCGCCTGAGCCTGACGCCGGGCTCCAAACTCGACCTCAAGACCACCGGGCCGCTGGCGCAGGACTGCGGCGACACCGCCGACAATCTGGTGTTCAAGGCCGCACATCTGCTCGGCGAGCACGTGCCGGATTTGCGGTTCGGCGATTTCGTGCTCGACAAAATGTTGCCGGTCGCCGCCGGCATCGGCGGCGGCTCGGCCGACGCCGCCGCGGCGCTGCGGCTTCTGGCGCGCCTCAACGGCCTCGCGCTTGACGACCCGCGGCTGATCAAGGTGGCGCGATTGACCGGCGCCGACGTCCCGGTCTGCCTCGCCTCGCGCGCCTGCGTGATGACCGGGGTCGGCGAGACGCTGGAGCCGCTGAGCCTGCCGAAGATGCCGTGCGTGATGGTCAACCCCTGCGTTCCCGTGGCGACCCGCGATGTGTTCAAGACGCTGGGCTTACGGAACGGCGAGTTGCTGGTCGGCGCCACCGACGTGATCCTGCGCGACCGGTCATGGCCAAAAACCGGGGCCTCGATCGGGGATTGGGTCGCGGCGTTTGCCGAGGTCGGCAACGACCTCGAAGCCCCGGCGCTGCGCATTCAGCCCGTTATCGGCGAGGTGCTGTCGGCGCTTGGCGAGGCCAGCGGCGTGCGGCTGGCGCGGATGTCGGGTTCGGGCGCCACCTGTTTCGGGATCTTCGAGGATCAAGCCGAGGCGCAACGCGCGGCGCAGGACATCCGGCTCGCGCACCCGCAATGGTGGGTGCATGCGGGCACGCTGAGCTAACATCCCTTTTGTAGGATGGGTTGAGCTCTCTTTGCGAAACCCATCAACTCATCCAGGCCGATCGATGGGTTTCGCGAAGAGCTCAACCCATCCTACATTGGCTTCGCCGGATCCCATCTTGTCAATGCGACCGGGCCAGACAGAACGCCACCACCTGCTCGAGCGCGTTCTTCATCGCAGATGCCGGAAACAGCGCCAGCGCGTCGACCGCCATCGCGCCGTAATGCTGGGCGCGGCTGAGCGTGTCCTCCAGCGTGCGGTGCTTGGTCATCAGGCCGATGGCGTGATCGAGATCGCCGTCGTCGATCTCGCCGCGCTCCAGCGCCTTGACCCAGAAGGCGCGCTCGCTGTCGTTGCCGCGGCGGAACGCCAGCACCACCGGCAGGGTGATCTTGCCCTCGCGGAAATCGTCGCCGATGTTCTTGCCGAGCTTGGCGGCCTTGCCGCCGTAGTCCAGCACGTCGTCCACGAGCTGAAACGCGATGCCGAGGTTCATGCCGACCGAGCGGCACGCGGTCTGCTCGGCCTTGGGACGGTTGGCCAGCACCGGGCCGACTTCACAGGCGGCGGCGAACAGTTCGGCGGTCTTGCCGCGGATCACCGCGAGATATTCGTCCTCGGTGGTTGCGGTGTTCTTGGCCGCGGCGAGCTGCATGACCTCGCCCTCGGCGATCGTCGCCGCAGCCGACGACAGGATGTCGAGCGCGCGCAGCGAGCCGACCTCGACCATCATGCGGAAGGCCTGGCCGAGCAGGAAGTCGCCGACCAGCACGCTGGCCTCGTTGCCCCACACCATCCGCGCCGACAGCTTGCCGCGCCGCAATTCGCTTTCATCGACCACGTCGTCGTGCAGCAGCGTAGCGGTATGCATGAATTCGACGGAGGCCGCGAGCTTGATGTGGCCGTCGCCGGAGTAGCCGGTGAGGCCGGCCATCGCCAGCGTCAGCATCGGACGCAGCCGCTTGCCGCCTGAGGAGATCAGGTGGTTGGCGACCTCGGGGATCATGGTCACTTCGGAGCCCGTCCGCGACAGAATGGTGGCGTTGACCCGCTCCATGTCGGCGGCGACGAGCTCGACCAGCTGATCTATCGAAGCGCCCGGGGGGCTCCCGAAAGGTACAATAACCGCCACGCTGGTCTCCACATTTGCTATGCTGGCGCTGCCGATTTGAAGTCCCTGCAGCAGTGCTGCAAGATCGCATCCGGAACTTCAAATTGGAAGCGGCGCCAGGTTTAAATCTGCCGGTGCCCCGTTTCCGAGGGTCGCGCGGGAAGAGGCCGCGACAATTCACGGGGTCGAAAACGGGATATCACATGTGACAATAGAAAGTGCAGGGTAACGCGGCAAGGGCACCACGCGCCTTGCGCTTGCCGCCATCGTCAGCCCGGCTTGACAAAGGAGAACCAGAAGTTGCGGGAATTGGTTCGTACCAACGACATGGTGCTGGTTTCGGCAGTCGGCGCGCTGCTCGATGGCGCCAATATTCACCATCTGGTGCTGGATCAGAACATGAGCATCATTGAGGGCTCGCTCGGCGTGCTGCCGCGCCGGATCCTGGTCCATGACGACGATCATCGCGAGGCGCGCCAAATTCTCAGCGACGCCGGTCTGTCCCATGAATTGCGAGCCGATGACTGAGCCGTCCGGGGCGTTCACCGAGGATGCATTCCTCGGCGGACAATTGCGTTTGCGCCAGCCCAGGTCGGGCCACCGCGCAGGCCATGACGCCATGTTGCTGGCTGCGGCGACGGCCGCGCGACCCGGCGATCGCGTGATTGATTTCGGCGCCGGCGTGGGCGCCGCGGGCTTGGCGGTGGCAAGACGCGTCGCCGGAATCAAGCTTATGCTGGTCGAGATCGACGCGGCGCTGGCGCGCCTTGCGCAGGAAAACGCCGGCGCCAACGGCATTGCGGCCGATGCCGTCGTGCTTGACGTGACGTCCGGCGCCGAGGCGTTTGCCGCAGCCGGCCTTGCGGCCGACAGCGCCGACGTCGTGCTGATGAACCCGCCGTTCAACGACTCGGCGCGACACCGTGCCTCGCCGGAAAAGACCCGCGAGGTCGCCCATCTCGCGACGGTCGCGACGCTGGAGAAGTGGATTCACGCCGCACGCCGAACGCTGAGATCAGGCGGTGTGCTGACCTTGATCTGGCGCGCCGATGGCCTTGCGGAGGTGCTGGCGGCGCTCGACCGGGGGTTTGGCAGCCTCGTGATATTGCCGGTTCACGGCGATCCCACCGCGCCAGCGATCCGGATTCTGGTTCGCGCCACCAAGGGCGGCAAGGCGCCGACGCGCATTCAAGCGGCGCTGATGCTCAATGATGAGTCAGCCGTGCCCAATAAACGGGTGCAGGAAATTTTGGCCGGGAAGGGGAGATTGCCGTTGGCGAACGTCTGAACGCTGCCGGGTCGCTCAAGCTTTGGGCAGTGCGGATCAAGGAAGCGGTTTGGAGCCCGTTTTTGGCGTTGAAGTGAAGTGAATCGCGGTCAACAGAGTGCCCATTAGCAGCAACAGCAGATAGATTTTCATGTCATTCCCCGCCGCATCGTTGCAGTAACCAACTGCAATGCAAAAGACGTTCCATCGTTTCAATGACAGGCCCGTGATAAAGAATGATTAACTTTGAGGTAACGGTATGACGGAATTAGCGCGCACTTTCTTGCCGAGCCTGCTCGACCGGGTGACGGGACTGCTTCCGGCGCGTTTTCGGCGTGGAACCGTCGTGGTTCCCGTGGTCCGGCTCTCCGGGGTTATCGGCGCGGTGACGCCGCTGCGGCCCGGCATGTCGCTCGCCGGGGTTGCGCGGGTGCTGGAGCGCGCCTTCGCCACCCGAAACGCCAAGGCCGTGGCGCTGGTGGTCAATTCGCCCGGTGGCTCGCCGGTGCAGTCGCGCCAGATCTATTTGCGGATCAGGCAGCTCGCCGCCGAAAAGAAGCTGCCGGTGCTTGTGTTCGTCGAGGACGTCGCGGCGTCCGGCGGTTACATGATCGCCTGCGCCGGCGACGAGATCTTTTGCGATCCGTCCTCGATCCTGGGCTCGATCGGCGTGGTCGGAGGATCCTTTGGATTTCAGGAACTGATCAAGAAGATCGGCGTCGAGCGGCGGCTGTACACGGCGGGCGCCCACAAGGCGATGCTCGATCCGTTCCAGCCGGAGAACCCTGACGATGTCGCGCGCGTCAAAGCGCTCCAGCGCGAGATCCACGCCATCTTCATCTCGCTCGTCAAGCAGAGCCGCGGCGGCCGCCTCAAGGGCGACGAGGATGTTCTGTTCACCGGCGAATATTGGGCCGGAGAAACCTCCGTCTCGCTCGGCCTTGCCGATGCGATCGGCGACCTGCGCACGACGTTGCGGGCGCGGTACGGCGACAAGGTGCAGACGCCGGTGATTGCGCCCGCCACCGGCATGTTGGCGGGCCTTCTCGGCCGCAAGTCGGCCGGCGCGGCGACGCTGGGGCAATTCGAAGGCATCGCCGGACTACCCGATGATTTGATCTCGGCGCTGGAAACCCGCGCCATTTGGGCCAAATTCGGGTTCTAAAAAACCACGCACCCGCGCCATTTGGTCCCGGCATAAGGCAATTGCGGACCGGTGCGGGGTGCGCGACAATGGCTATAGGGGCGTGACGGATGAACGAAAAGGATCGACCGATGCCGCTGATCGCATTCGCCGGTGCCCTGGGTGGACTGGCCGTGGTCCGCTGGGCTTACCGGACCGCCAAAAGAATCAACCGGGAACTGGAAGAGGCGCGGCTCTCGCGGGCTCCCGAAGCGGCAAAGCCGAAAGATATTCAGACCCTGCGGCGCGATCCGACCACGGGCGCCTATCGGCCCGGCTGATCGCTGGCTCTCCCAAGGCTCTTATCTAAAAGAGGCTTACCTGAAAGAGGCTTGTCTGAAAGAGGCTTGCCTGAAAGCGCCTGCGCACGATGCTTGCGCGGAAGCCCTGCCTACAAGCACTTGCGCCGGCCTCGGGGAGGGGCATCTCCCGTAAGACCGGCGAGCAAGCTTGGAGGTAGAGCGCGCCTTTTAGCGAAGGATTCAATACCTGTCGGTAACAATCCTATCGAGAGCGATCACGAACGCTGGCGCGGTGACGTCGGGGAAATCGACGATTTGAGAGTGCCGGAAATTCCCGCCGCGATAGCGGTTGACGGCTGAGCAATCGCATCTCCTGGTTGCGTGCCGCCCCTTGGAGTTGGCGCGGATCACTGCAGAGCCGACCCCAATCACCCAGGAATCACCATCGTGTCGCGGTCACCGATTTCGCCGCGCCGACCCGAGATCGCCTTGATTCCCTGTTTCCCCGCCGATACGGTCCCGCGCGCTTGCAGACCTCACAGCAACTTACGAATCGGATGATGGCCGACATACCCCCACACATGCGCCCGGAGCGCTCTTTTCAGGGATTGATCCTGACGCTGCAGCGCTATTGGGCCGATTACGGCTGCGTGATCCTGCAGCCCTACGATATGGAAGTGGGCGCGGGCACCTTCCATCCGGCGACGACGTTGCGCGCGCTCGGTCCGAAGCGATGGAATGCCGCCTATGTGCAGCCGTCGCGGCGGCCGAAGGACGGCCGCTATGGCGAGAACCCGAATCGGCTGCAGCACTATTATCAATTCCAGGTCATCCTGAAGCCGTCGCCGCCGGACATCCAGGAGCTCTATCTCAAATCGCTCGCCGCGATCGGCGTCGACGCCGCGCTGCATGACATTCGCTTCGTTGAGGACGATTGGGAAAGCCCGACGCTCGGCGCCTGGGGATTGGGTTGGGAATGCTGGTGCGACGGCATGGAAGTGTCGCAGTTCACCTATTTCCAGCAGGTGGCGGGCGTCGAATGCGCACCGGTCGCCGGCGAACTGACCTACGGGCTCGAGCGGCTCGCGATGTATGTGCAGGGCGTCGACCGCGTTTATGACCTCAACTTCAACGGCCGCGAGGGCGCCGAGCGCGTCAGCTATGGCGATGTGTTCCTGCAGGCCGAGAAGGAATATTCGCGGCACAATTTCGAATATTCCGACGCCGACATGCTGTTCAAGCAATTCGCAATGGCCGAGGAGGCCTGCAGGAAATATCTCGAGGCGGGGTGGCAAAAAAACAAAGACGGTAAGCGCGAGGCGCACCTGATGGCGCTGCCGGCCTATGACCAGTGCATCAAGGCCAGCCACGCCTTCAACCTGCTCGACGCCCGCGGCGTGATCTCCGTAACCGAGCGGCAGAGCTACATCCTGCGGGTGCGCGAACTGGCCAAGGCCTGCGGCGAAGCCTGGGTGCATACCGAAGCCGGCGGTGCGGGTTGAAAAGAAAGATGGGAGCGACCCTTACCCTCCCCTGGAGGGGGAGGGTCGCTTGAGCCCGACGATGCGCAGCATCGTCAGGCGCGAGCGGGGTGGGGTGGCGATGCGTTCATCCGCTGCGCCACCCCACCCCGGCTCACATCTCGCTGCGCTCGATGCGAGCCGACCCTCCCCCTCCAGGGGAGGGTGAAGAGATGCGGCGACTGCGTGTTGCATATGCGATAACGCGCATGGGAAGCGGAGCGGGTGGAGTAGTTGAATGGCGAAGAGGCCGATAAACGATTTCAAGCGCAAGACTGCCAAGCTCCTAAGAGCCAATACTACCGGCGCAGAAGATATTCTTTGGCGCCACCTAAAACGACTTGAGGTAAAGGGAAGTCACTTCAGAAGACAGGTTCCGATCGGACCATATGTTGCGGACTTCGCTTGCTTGAAGGACCGCCTCATCATCGAGGTCGATGGTTCGCAACACGGAAATGATGTCGACAGTCGTCGCGATGAAGCAAGAACGCGCTGGCTGAACTCAGAAGGTTACCGCGTAGTGCGATTCTGGAACAACGATGTAATGAGCAAGACCGAAGCTGTACTTGAAGCCATCTATGGCGCAATCGCTGTCACCCCACCCCGCCTGCCTTCGGCAGGCGACCCTCCCCATCCAGGGGAGGGTGGAGAGTAGACATGCCCGATCTCCTCCTCGAACTGTTCTCCGAAGAAATTCCCGCGCGCATGCAGGCGAAGGCGGCCGATGATCTGCGCCGCATGGTCACCGACAAGCTCGTCGCCGAAGGGCTGGTCTATGAAGGCGCCAAGGCGTTTGCGACGCCGCGGCGGCTGGCGCTGACGGTGCACGGCATCCCGGCGCGGCAATCCGACCTCAAGGAAGAGCGCAAGGGACCGCGGGTCGGTGGGCCGGAAGCCGCGATTGCGGGCTTCCTCAAGGCCACCGGCCTTGCCTCGCTTGACCAGGCAACCATCCAGCGCGATCCGAAGAAGGGCGATTTCTACGTCGCGCTGATCGAGAAGCCGGGCCGCGCCACGCTCGACGTGCTTGCGGACATGCTGCCGGTGATCGTGCGCACCTTCCCGTGGCCGAAATCGATGCGCTGGGGCGAACGCTCGGCGCGCCCGGGCGCGCTGCAATGGGTGCGTCCGCTGCACGCCATCGTCGCGACCTTCGGTCCCGAGACCGAAGAGCCCGATGTGGTGAAATTTGCGATCGACGGCATCGAGGCCGGCCAGACCACCTATGGCCACCGCTTCATGGCGCCGGGTGCGATCCCGGTGCGCCGCTTCGAGGACTATGAGGCCAAGCTGAAGGCGGCGAAGGTCGTGCTCGACCCGCAGGCCCGCAAGGACATCATCCTCGCCGATGCCAAGCAGTTGGCGTTCGCGCAAGGCTTTGAACTGGTCGAGGACCAGGGCTTGCTCGACGAGGTCTCGGGCCTGGTCGAATGGCCGGTGGTGCTGATGGGATCGTTCGATCAGCAATTCCTGTCGATCCCGGGCGAGGTGATCCGCGCCACCATCCGCAACAACCAGAAATGCTTTGTCGTCAGCGATCTCAAGACGGGGAAGCTCGCCAACAAGTTCATTCTCACCGCCAATATCGAGGCAAGCGACGACGGTAAGGCGATCGTCGCCGGCAACGAGCGCGTGATCCGGGCGCGGCTCTCCGACGCCAAGTTTTTCTACGAGACCGATCTCAAGACAAAGCTCGAAGACCGCCTGCCGAAATTCGAGAACATCGTGTTTCACGAAAAGCTGGGCACCCAGGGCGAGCGCATCAAACGCATCGAGCGGCTGGCCGCAGAGATCGCGCCGCTGGTCGGCGCCGATGCCGGGAAGACAAAACGCGCGGCGCATCTCGCGAAAGCGGATTTGCTGACCGAGGTGGTCGGCGAATTCCCGGAACTGCAGGGCCTGATGGGCAAGTACTACGCGCTGGCGCAGGGCGAGGACGCCTCGGTCGCGGCGGCGAGCGAAGAACATTACAAGCCGCAGGGCCCGGCGGATCGCGTGCCGACCGATCCGGTCAGTGTCGCGGTGGCGCTGGCCGACAAGCTCGACACGCTGGTCGGCTTCTGGGCGATCGATGAGAAGCCGACGGGAAGCAAAGACCCATACGCTTTGCGGCGAGCGGCGCTGGGCGTGATCAGGCTGGTGCTTGAAAATGCACTCCGCTTGTCGGTTTTGAAGATCACAAAATCCGCCATTCCCGGTCTGCTTGAAGCGGGCACAAAGCATCCGCTTATCGATTCTGAGAAGCTTCCTGCTGATCTTCTTTCTTTCTTCGCCGACCGCCTGAAGGTTCAACTCCGCGACCAAGGCGCGCGCCATGACCTCGTCGACGCCGTGTTCGCGCTCGGCGGTCAGGACGATCTTCTGATGATCGTCCGCCGTGTCGAGGCGCTGGGCAAGTTCCTCGATAGCGATGACGGCAAGAACCTGCTGGCAGGCACCAAGCGCGCCAACAACATCCTGTCGATCGAGGAGAAAAAGGACAAGCGCAAGTTCGACGGTGCACCGAATGTGGCGCTCTACGCGCTTGCCGAAGAAAAGACACTCGCGACAGCGATCGACCAGGTGAAGGCGGAAGCAGGTGCCGCGGTGGCGAAGGAAGATTTCGCCGCGGCGATGACCGCCATGGCGAAGCTGCGTCCGGCGGTCGATGCGTTCTTCGACAAGGTGAAGGTCAATGACGACAACTCCGAGGTTCGCGAAAACCGTTTGAAGCTTCTGAACGAAATCCGCGCGGCGACACGCGCCGTGGCGGATTTTTCCAAGATTCAGGATTGAGTTCGTTGTCGAACTCGTGAGCTCGACACACCTCATTCCGGGATGCAGCTATACGGCCGTCATGGCCGGGCTTGTCCCGGCCATCCACGTCTTTCTTGAGGCGGCTCCGCAAAGACGTGGATGCCCGGCACAAGGCCGGGCATGACGAAGCAGGATGGACAGCCCGCGGTGAAACATTAAGTTCGTCATTCCGGGGCGCGCTCTTGCGAGCTACGATGTGCAATTGCACATCGGAGAATCTATAACCCCCGTGTTTTTGTTCATCGCCAAACGTTGCCACAGGGAGTATGGATTCCGGACAGCCGCTACGCGGCTTCCGGAATGACAGCGGTTATTGTTGCGTCCAAAAACCACCCGCCGCGCAATCACTTAACCCCTGTCCAGCCATCGCGCGCAAAACATTCCGCTTCCCGATTTGCTAAAATCACCCCTATAGCCGCTGTGTCCCGCCCCACAGAGGGGCGGCTCGCGATCGTCACGAACGCGGGGCGGGATGCGGTGGACGCGGCAGCGTCGTCGCGCGCGGGGATTGCAGGGCAGGTTTTCGATTGAGCGAATGCCTGTGAGCGATCCACCGGCGCGTGGACGAACGGCGCTTCAACGCCTTTGTTGAAATGCAGTCGGAAGCACATGGCCGGCCGCAAATTGGCGAGGGTCGCTGCGTACGGCAAAACCGTGTGGTCCTGGCACCCGTTGCTGGTGCTAAATCGGCGGAGGTGTTGCGAGCCCAACCGGGCCATCAACACCGCCAATTCGCCGATGATGGTGGCAAGACGAATTCGTCACCAAGGAGAGCGCGGCATAAGCCGTTAAGACCATCGCGCAGGGAATGCCGGGTGTCCGGAGTACCTGTGGTGACTACCGTGTGCTTACTACACTTCGCACACGGGCTGCGGGTGCAGCGGGCACCCGGCATTTCCCCGCGCCCTCTGATTTATTGGGCGAATGTCTATGCATAACTCGGGCGCCTTGTGTCGCGAGAATGAGAAATCGTGTCTGCCGTCATTCCGGGATGCGCCGTTTGGCGCAGGCCCGGAATCCATAACCCCTGTGGCAATGTTGGTGCAGAACTAAACCACGGTGGTTATGGATTCCGGGCCCACGCAAAGATGCGTGTCCCGGAATGACGGCTTGGGCTGCCGTCACAATGTGCGAACAGTGTCCTTATTCGTCGACCAATCCAATTTGGCCCATAACTAAGATGCGCAACAAAGAAAAGCCCCGCTTGGCGGGGGAGACCAAGCGAGGCCTTCATGTTCGGTCACCTCTGTGGCGCCCGGACAATGGCTGCAAGCGGAGTTTACTCGACCACCTGAACGATGCGGCGCGAGCGCGGTTCGACAAGTATGGTCTGGCCGTTCACCACCGTGTAGCGGTAGGGTGTGGGGCCGAAGGTTTGCGGCACATCGTAGTAGATCACGCCGACCTCAGGCAGCACGCCGCCGACCACCACCCGATCGGGAATCGTATAATTGGGCACGCGCTCACGAACGATGTATTCCTGGAATGCCGGACGCTGATCGACGGCGATGCCATCGACATCCTGTACGACACCGCCGCGAACGACGCCTGTCGTCATTCCGCTTTGCGCCTGGGCCGCGAACGGTGCACTGATGGTTCCGGCGATCGCCGCTATGGCAAGTAGCTTGTTCCGCATGATGAACTCCCAAGGTCGTGATACCCGTCGGCGTTCGCCGGAGAGTATCCGACCCAATTCATCGCGCGGCGCATCGTTCCAGGAAAAGCGCGGATGGTCTCGCTACAATTTTCGGCATTTTTCCCGTGTGCCGGAACCGGTGAAGGCGCTACGCATCTGCTATTCCGGAACCGCTCTGGACGATAAGCTGCGGACCTCGATTCGAATTTTCCCACTGCACAATCGCGGAGACATTCCACATGACCCTCAGCCCTGCCCACATTTCACCAATTATGTCTGTGATTGCGGGATTGCTCATCCTGATCATGCCGCGGCTGCTGAATTTTGTCGTTGCTCTCTTCCTTATCCTCAACGGTCTCATCGGCCTCGGCCTGCTCAGGTGGCTTCACATCTAGCTGTGAAACTCGCGTCACGTCTTGCACGCAACATGTCAAACGTGGTGTAACGCAGCACCTCTCTCTCAATCGCGGATTGTGTGTAAGTCATGGCCAAAGCCGTCGCGAAGACCAAGAAAACCGCAACGAAATCAAAATCATCGACTCGAACTAAAGGTGCCAAAGCCGCCAAATCGGCTAGTGCCCGCCAGGCGGTAGCCAAGCGCGCAGTCAAACCGGCCTCGAAGCCGCCTGCGAAGGCCGCTAAAGGGAAGTCCGCGGTAGGTGCGGCCCAGTCGGGCAAGTGGGTATTCACATTCGGCGACGGCAAGGCCGAGGGCAAAGCCGGGCTTCGCGATCTGCTTGGCGGCAAGGGTGCCAACCTCGCCGAGATGGCCAATCTGGGCTTGCCCGTTCCTCCCGGCTTCACCATTCCGACTTCGGTCTGCACCTACTTCTATGCCCATGAGAAATCCTATCCAAAGGAATTGAAGGCGCAGGTCGAAAAGGCGCTGCAGTATGTCGGCAAGCTGGCCGGCAAGGCCTTCGGTGATCCTAAGAATCCGCTGCTGGTCTCGGTGCGGTCCGGTGGCCGCGCGTCGATGCCGGGCATGATGGATACCGTGCTCAACCTCGGGCTCAACGACGAGACGGTTGAGGCGCTTGCCGCATTGTCTGGCGATCGGCGCTTCGCGTATGACAGCTACCGTCGCTTCATCACGATGTATTCGGATGTGGTGCTCGGCTTCGAGCACCATCACTTCGAGGACATTCTCGATACGTTCAAGGACAGTCAGGGCTATTCGCTCGACACCGACCTCACCGGCGACGACTGGTTCGAACTGGTCGGCCGCTACAAGGAAGCGGTGATGCGTGAAACCGGCAAGGAGTTTCCGCAGGATCCGCACGCGCAGTTGTGGGGCGCGATCGGTGCGGTGTTTTCGTCCTGGATGAATGCGCGCGCGGTGACTTACCGCCGGCTGCACGACATTCCGGAATCCTGGGGCACCGCGGTCAACGTGCAGGCGATGGTGTTCGGCAATATGGGCGAGACCTCGGCGACCGGCGTTGCGTTCACGCGCAATCCGTCGACCGGCGAGAGCAAGCTCTACGGCGAATTCCTGATCAATGCGCAAGGTGAGGATGTGGTGGCGGGTATTCGCACGCCGCAGGACATCACCGAATATGCGCGAAAGGAATCCGGCTCCGACAAGGCATCGATGGAGATCGCGATGCCCGCCGCGTTCAATGAACTGACGCGGATCTACACGCTGCTCGAGAAGCACTACCGTGACATGCAGGACATGGAGTTCACGGTCGAGCAGGGCAAGCTGTGGATGCTGCAAACCCGCAACGGCAAGCGCACGGCGAGAGCAGCGCTTCGTATCGCGGTCGAGCTTGCCAATGAAGGCCTGATCTCGGAAAAGGACGCGGTGTCGCGCATCGACCCGGCGTCGCTCGATCAGTTGCTGCACCCGACCATCGATCCCTCCGCGAACCGCGACGTCATTGCCACCGGCCTGCCGGCTTCGCCGGGCGCCGCTGCCGGCGAGATCGTGTTCTCATCCGACGAGGCCGCGAAATTGCAGGCGGATGGTCGCAAGGTGATCCTGGTTCGGGTCGAGACCAGCCCCGAGGACATTCACGGCATGCATGCCGCCGAAGGCATCCTGACCACGCGCGGTGGCATGACGTCTCACGCCGCCGTGGTCGCGCGCGGCATGGGCAAGCCCTGCGTTTCCGGTTGCGGCACGATCCGCGTCGATTACGGCCGCGGCACCATGAGCATCGGCTCACGCACCTTCAAGACCGGCGATGTCATCACCATCGATGGCGCGGTCGGCCAGGTGCTGGCCGGGCGCATGCCGATGATCGAGCCGGAATTGTCGGGTGAATTCGGCACCCTGATGGGCTGGGCCGATCAGGTCCGCAAGCTCGGCGTTCGCGTCAATGGCGACACTCCCGAAGATGCGCGCACCGCCGTCAAGTTCGGTGCCGAAGGCATCGGACTTTGCCGCACCGAGCACATGTTCTTCGAGGAAACCCGCATTCGCACCGTCCGCGAGATGATTCTCGCCGAGGACGAGCAGACGCGCCGCGCCGCGCTGGCGAAACTGCTGCCGATGCAGCGTGCGGACTTCGTTGAGTTGTTCGAGATCATGAAGGGGCTGCCGGTGACGATCCGGTTGCTCGATCCGCCGCTGCACGAGTTCCTGCCGCATACCCAGGCTGAGGTCGAGGAAGTCGCACGCGCGATGAACGCCGACCCACGGCGGCTGGCCGATCGCGCCCGCGATCTCGCCGAGTTCAATCCGATGCTCGGTTTCCGCGGCTGCAGGCTCGCTATCGCCTATCCGGAAATCGCCGAGATGCAGGCGCGCGCGATTTTCGAGGCCGCGGTCGAGGCGGGCAAGCGCACCGGCAAGGCTGTCGGCCTTGAGGTGATGGTACCATTGATTGCGACCAGGAAGGAGTTCGACCTGATCAAGGCGCGGATCGATGCCACCGCGCAATCGGTGATGAAAGAGACCAACACCAAGCTGAGCTATCAGGTCGGCACCATGATCGAACTGCCACGCGCAGCGCTGATGGCCGGCGACATCGCCCAGACCGCCGAGTTCTTTTCGTTCGGCACCAACGATCTGACCCAGACCACCTTCGGCATCAGCCGGGATGACGCGGCGAGCTTCCTCGGCACCTATATCGCCAAGGGCATCTTCGAGATCGATCCGTTCATTTCGGTCGATCGCGACGGCGTCGGCGAGCTCGTCAAGATTGGCGTCGAGCGCGGACGCAAGACCCGTCCCAATATCAAGGTCGGCATCTGCGGCGAACATGGCGGCGATCCCGCATCGGTCGCGTTCTGCCACGAGATCGGACTCAACTACGTCTCGTGTTCGCCTTATCGCGTGCCGATTGCCCGCCTCGCCGCGGCACAGGCCGCGCTCGGCAAGGCGGCCGCCAGTCAGGCATGATCGCGTCACCGTCATTCCGGGGGGCGTTGAAAACGCGAACTCCGATGTGCAATTGCACATCGGAGAATCTCGAGATTCCCCGATGCGCAATTGCGCATCTGAGGTCTGCTCCTTGCGGAGCATCCCGGAATGACACGCCGGAGAGGCGCAGAATTTTTTCTTCACCATTTTCGTTGACGCGATATTTACCAGTTTGTTCGAGCGCCTGTTTACCAACACTTTCGATGCTGCCGGCGCAAACTCAGCAATTCCTTGCATGTATCCGCGATGCACCAGCGGTTAACTCCCTCGCAACCTAAATTCGATAACACCAAAAAAGATCGAATTGCACGGATGTACTGGGGTTCGATCGTTGGTGTAGCGTTGCGTGAGCGTATCGATGTTAAGTGTGCGTAACCGGCCGAAGGGCGCGCGTTTCGCGTTCTTCGGCCTTGGTCTCTCGATCTTCGCGCTGAATCCGACCGAAATCGGATATCAGGATATTGCATCGCTGCTGGCCCGGCAGCCGGGCGTCGCCGAACGCTGGCAAAAACGGGTCTTCTCCGCCGCCAGCACTATCCAAGTCGCCACCTACAGCTTCGGCCGGCCGATCGGAACCTCCTCGCCGCAGGCCGCGCTTTATCGGCTGGCGATCCTCGACAATAACGGCATCGCGGGCGCGGTGACGCGCAATCCGCTGCTGCAATCATCCCCGCGTTACCAGGCATCCGATTTCCCCAAGGTCGATCGCACGCTGAAGGGCGACCGCCTCGTCAAAACGCCGCCGCCCGAAGCCGCGGCACCGGCGGACGCCGTGCCCGCACCCGAAGACCCCTCAACGTCGAATGCTTCGGTGACGGGTGCGAAAACCTCGGCGCTGATACCGTCAGCCGCGCAACTCCCGCTCGACCCCGAACTCCAGGAAGCGCTGAGCGCGCCGCCGCTTGCGCAATACGACGCCGCACTGTCGCTCGAGGCCAAGCCGCTTGACGACAAGCCGCTCGAGCTGAAGGCGCCCGGCGCCGCAACCATTCCGCTGGAACCAAGCCCGTCGCGCGATGGTTTTTCGGTGAAGACCGCGAGCCTGTTTTTTGGCACTTCCTCGCTTGGCGCGCCCGCCGAGAGCATGGAGCGCTGGGAGCCCGGCGAAGAGCCGATGGTGGTGACGGCCGACCCCGACATGAAGGTGGCGTCGCTGCCGTCAGCTACGGACCAATCCGTCAGAGCCGGCGACAGCGGAGAAAGCATTGCGACCAAGGGCGAGGTCAACGCCGACAATCAGCGGCTGAAGACGCCCGCAGAACGGCTTGGCCTGCTCGATGACAAGGCGCGCGCCAAGTCGGAGAAGTGTCTGGCCGAGGCGGTTTATTTCGAAGCCCGCGGCGAAGCCGTGCGCGGCCAGATCGCGGTAGCGCAGGTGGTATTAAATCGCGCGTTCTCCGGCTTCTATCCGACGACGGTGTGCGGGGTCGTCTATCAGAACAAGCGCCGCCATTTGGCGTGCCAGTTCACCTTTGCCTGCGACAACGTTGCCGATGTTGTGCGCGAACCCGATATGTGGGACCGCGCCAAGCGGATCGCCAAAGCGATGCTCGACGGCCAAATCTGGCTGCCGGAAGTCGCCAAGTCGACGCACTACCATGCCTATTGGGTGCATCCGTCCTGGGTCAACGAGATGAAGAAGACCTACCGGTTCGGAGTCCACACCTTCTACCGGCCGCGCGCCTGGGGTGACGGCAGCGATGCGCCGAGCTGGGGCACGCCGGCGCAGACCGCCGAGATCTCCGCGGAACTGAGCGAAGCCGCCAAGAGCAGCGCCGAGCTGTCGAACGCAACGGCGCGGCGTTAAAGTCTCGGCTCACGCATCGATGTCGAGGGCGACATCGAAGTTGGGCGCCGAATGGGTGAGCGCGCCGGACGATGCATAGTCGACGCCGGTCGCGGCAATCTTCGCGATCGAGCTCTGGGTGACGCCGCCGGAGGCTTCCAGCACCACGCGGCCCTGGGTCAGCTTCACCGCCTCAGTCAGGGTCGCGATATCCATGTTGTCGAGCAGCACCACATCGGCAAGACCGGTATCAAGCACCTCGCGCAGCTGCGCCAGGGTATCGACCTCGATCTCGATCTTCACCAGGTGCCCGGCATGGGCGCGCGCGCGTTCGAGCACCGGCCTGACGCCGCCGGCGACCGCGACGTGGTTGTCCTTGATCAGGATCGCATCGTCGAGCCCGAAGCGATGGTTGAAGCCGCCACCGCAGCGCACGGCGTATTTCTCCAGCGCCCGCAGGCCGGGCGTGGTCTTGCGGGTGCAGCAGATGCGCAATTTGGTGCCGGCGGTGTGGCGCACATAATCGGCGGTGAGGGTGGCGATGCCGGAGAGCCGGCCGACAAAGTTCAGCGCAGTGCGCTCGCCCGCCAACACCGCGCGCGCCGGCCCTGAAATCGTGAGAATGCGCACGCCCGAGGCGACAGTGCCGCCATCGCGAATGTGAGCATCGATACTGATATCCGGCGACAGCTTCTGAAATGTCGCTATCGCGAGCGGCAGGCCGGCGATCACGCCGGACTGTCGCGCGACCAGGATGGCGTGGGCGTGGGTCGCCTCGGGGATGGTAGCGATCGAGGTGATGTCGCCGGCGCGGCCGAGGTCCTCGTCCAGCGCGCGCAGCACCGCCTCGTCGATCGCGAGCGGCGACAGGAAAGCTTCCGGATGGAGCAGCGAGGCGGAGGTCACGATGTGGGTCATGGCAGATTTACTATGCGATCATGGGCTGCACTGGGCGTCGCGACGGAGCGCGCTCAGCAAGGGACGATGCGATTTCGCGGGCCGCCGCCAGCGTGGTCACGGTGCGGTGCGCCAGCGCCGGCGTTTCGTTGGGATAGTCCGAGCGGTAATGCGCGCCGCGGCTTTCGCGCCGCGCCCAGGCCGAGGCTGCAACCAACAGGGCCGTAGTGGCCATGTTGCGCAGCGCGATATTGCCGGTGTCCTGCTCGATCGCCGCGAACGCGCGCACCGCTTCCGCCAACCGCGCGTCGTCGCGGATTACGCCGACATGCGAAGTCATCATCGCCCGAAGGTTGGTCTCGACCAGCGGCGGCATCGCGCAATTTCGCGGGGTGGTCGCGGCCGCGGTCAAACGCGCACGTGCGGGCAGGGCGCCGCCCTCGATATCTTCCGCGATGCGGGCGGCATAAACCACCGCTTCCAGCAGCGAGTTCGAGGCCAGACGGTTGGCGCCGTGGGCGCCGGTGCAGGATACTTCGCCACCCGCCCACAATCCCCGAAGTGAAGTGCGGCCGCACGCATCTACCGCGATGCCGCCCATATGATAATGCGCTGCCGGCGCCACCGGAATCGGCTGCCGCGCCGGATCGATGCCCGCGGACATGCAGCTTGCATAAACTGTCGGGAATTTCTCCGCGAAGTGCTGGCCGAGCGATCCCGCGGCGTCGAGGAATGCGCCCCGGCCCGCGACGATCTCCGCGAACACGCCGCGGGCGACGATGTCGCGCGGCGCAAGCTCTGCCAGCTTGTGCCGTGCCGGCATAAAACGTTCGCCGCGGCCATTGATCAACGTCGCGCCCTCGCCGCGTAGGGCTTCCGTCGCCAGCGGCGCCGGATCGCGGCCGACCATGATCGCGGTCGGATGAAACTGCACGAATTCCGGGTCTGATATTACGGCCCCAGCGCGGGCGGCGATCGCAAGCCCGAGGCCGCTCGCTTCGATCGGATTGGTGGTCACGGCGTAGAGATGCCCGATGCCGCCGGTCGCCAGCACCACCGCGCGCGCCGCGATGTTCAAGGGCTTCGCGGTGGCGTCTCCGGCCTTGCGCAATTGAATCCCCGTGACCGCATCATCCTCGGTCACCAGCGCTTCGGCGACATAGCCTTCGATCACCCGGATCGATGGTGTCGCGCGCACCGCCTCGATCAATGCCGCGATGATCGCCTTGCCGGCCATGTCGCCACGCACGCGCACGATGCGACGCGCGGAATGTGCGGCTTCCTGCGATACCGCGAGCTTGCCTTCGAGGTCGCGATCAAAGGGAACGCCGTACTGCAGGAGGTCGCGGACGCGCGAACCGGCTTCGCGCGCAAGGCCGAGCGCGATCGCTTCATCGACCAGCCCGGCACCGACCGCAACCGTGTCAGCCGCGTGCGCCTCCGCGCTGTCACCCTCGGCGACCGCGGCCGCGATGCCGCCTTGCGCCCACGCCGTCGATGCGCCTTCGCCCAGGGGGGCTGCGGAAATCACGGTGACGGGATGCGGCGCCAGTTTCAGCGCGCAGAACAGCCCGGCGAGGCCACCGCCGACGATGACGACATCGTCGCTGCTGTAGGTGAGATCATGGATCGGGTCTGCCATGGCTGTCTCCACTTCTCGTCGTCCCTACGAAAGCAGCGGCCGATACGCCGCAGCTTTGCCAGTGGGCGATGAAGCCGTTTGCCTTCTGCAACCATCAGCACCGGTAGCGCGCGGGGACGGCGTGCATCGGTTGTTCAGTGGATCAATTCTTCAGGTTGATCATGCGCTCCACCGAACGCCGCGCCTTTTCGGCGATCAGCGGATCGATCGTAACTTCCTCGCGCAGGTAGACCAGGCTATCCAGGATCTTGGGCAGGGTGATCCGCTTCATGTGCGGGCACAAATTGCACGGCCGCACCATCTCGACGTCGGGCAATTCGGCCTGGACGTTGTCGGCCATCGAGCATTCCGTGATCATCACCACGCGCTTAGGCTGCTTGCTGCGGACCCAGTTGATCATGTGCGCAGTCGAGCCGGTGAAATCCGCTTCGGCCAGCACGTCGGGCGGGCACTCCGGATGCGCGATGATCTGCACTGACGGATCGGCCTCGCGATAGGTACGAAGCTCGTCGCCGGTAAAGCGCTCATGCACTTCGCACGCGCCTTTCCACGCGATGATCTTCACGCTGGTCTTGGACGCAACATATTTCGCCAGATACTGGTCCGGCAGGAAGATCACGGTCGGCGCATTGAGGCTCTCGACCACTTGCACCGCGTTGGACGAGGTGCAGCAGATATCGACCTCCGCCTTTACGTCGGCCGAGGTGTTGACATAGGCGACGACCGGCACGCCCGGGAAGCGCTCGCGCAGCAGCCGCACATCCGCACCGGTGATGCTCGAGGCCAGCGAACAGCCGGCCCGCGAGTCCGGGATCAAAATCGTCTTGTCCGGGTTGAGGATCTTCGAGGTCTCCGCCATGAAGTGCACGCCGCATTGCACGATGACGCTGGACTTCACCTTGGTGGCTTCGATCGCGAGCTGCAGTGAATCACCGCCGATATCGGAGACGCAATGGAAAATCTCCGGCGTCTGATAGTTGTGCGCGAGGATGACCGCGTCGCGTGTCTTCTTCAGCTCATTGATCGCCTTGATGTAGGGCGCCATGAACGGCCACTCGACCGGCGAGATCACGTTCTTGACCCGCTCATAAAGATGCGCGGTGGCGCGCTCGACCTCAGGGGTCCATTCCAGCGAGGGCATCGGCAGCGCGCGCGCACGCTCCGCCGAACTGACGCCGATGTGCTTCGATGCCACGGAACGCCCGTGAGCCGGGTTTCCGAAATCGTCAGGACCGTAGATTCCAGCGATAGGCATGACAGCCTCCCTTCGATGGCCTAATATACTCATTATGAGCATATTTGGGCTTTGAGAAATCCGGCCTCAAGGGCCGGTGTTTTTCAAAAGCTGCTTCTCAGGACAGAACCAACCGCGACGACGCGTAAAGTTCGATCCTATAAGAAGCCACTTATCCTCATAACGAGCAAATCCAATATAGCATGGTCCCAGGGGCTCCGCTAGATGTCTAATTAGTTAAATCGTGGAGGCTGCCTGCACCGGTTTGCAACGCTGCGGTGCAGCAAGCGGCTCACGTCAACGGCGTGCACGAAAGCGTAGGGCAACGCACTGGCGCAGAAGTGCTGCTTCGGTTCGTCGACACCATGGCAACAGTCGACACCGCGACGTCGCAAATCCGTCAGCCGAGTTCTCTTGACGGGACCGCGGCAAAGTAGAACAGAAAACTGCAGAACCACCATTCACGGTCCGGATACACGGCCAGAATTCAGGGAGGCCGCATTGGCGACGTTCAAGGCGATCAGGATCGACAAGGCTGAAAAAGGCACCACGGTCGCGCTCACGCAATTTGATGAAGCCGAACTGATGGATGGCGACGTCACCGTTCGGGTCGAATGGTCGACGCTGAACTACAAGGATGGCCTTGCCGTCACCGGCAAGGCGCCGGTGGTGCGGCGCTTTCCGATGATCGCGGGCATCGACTTCGCCGGTACCGTCGAGCAGTCGTCGCATGCGCAATGGAAGGCCGGCGACAAGGTAGTCTGCAACGGCTGGGGCATGGGCGAGACCCATCTCGGTGCCTATGCCGAGAAGGCGCGCGTCAAGGGCGACTGGCTGGTGCGGCTGCCCGAGGGCATGTCGAGCCGCGATGCGATGGCGATCGGCACCGCCGGCTACACCGCGATGCTCTCGGTGCTGGCGCTGGAGAAGAACGGCCTGACACCCGACCGTGGCCCGGTGGTGGTCACCGGCGCCGCCGGTGGCGTCGGCTCGGTCGCAATCGCGGTGCTGTCAAAACTTGGCTATCACGTCATTGCGTCGACCGGACGGGCGGCGGAGGCGGGCTATCTTAGGGATATCGGCGCTGCCGAGGTGATCGATCGCAGCGAACTCACCGGGCCGGCCAAGCCACTGGCCAAGGAGCGTTGGGCGGCAGGAATCGACAGCGTCGGCTCGACCACGCTCGCCAACATTCTCTCGATGACGAAATACGGCGGCGCCATCGCCGCCTGCGGCCTCGCCGCCGGTATGGACCTGCCGTCTTCGGTGGCGCCATTCATTTTACGCGGCGTGTGTCTATTGGGCATCGATTCCGTGATGTGCCCGATCGAATTGCGCAAGAACGCCTGGCAACGCTTGGCGAGTGATTTGGATCGGCGAAAACTTGCTGAAATCACTCACGAAATCGACCTCGACGAGGTGATCGCCGCGGGCGCGAAAATCCTCGCAGGCGAGGTCCGCGGCCGCACCGTGGTGAAAATTCTCTAACGGCGTTCAGACTTTACCAACCAACCTGCTCCAATGTTGCCACGGTTATTATGGTAAGCAGCGGGTAAAGGACATTAGGCGGTAGCCCGCGCTCGGTGAGTTGGAGTTACAGCATGCTTGCGCGTTTTGTGTTGGGGACGGTCACGGCGGGTGCGCTGATCGCGCCCGCGCTGGCCGGGACAATGAACGCTGATGAGGCCCGCAAATTCGTCCTTGGCAAGGTGTTCGCTTTCACTTGTTTCGACGGCACCCGCGGCGCAGGCCGGATACTCGACGACATGGGCGCGACGGGTTCGGTACAGTTCAGCGGCTCGGGGCCGATCCGCCATCTTCGGTTGCCCGGTAATACGCTCCAGATCCGCGGCCAGGCGGTTTGTGCGTCGATCAAGGGCATTCCGTTCGAGCCGTGTTTCAATCTCGACAAGACGGACGATCGCAGTTTCCGCGGATCGGTGTCGGGTATGGGGTTCGCCTATTGCGATTTCAGGCACCAGGGCGCGTCGCAGATGCTGTTGGCGCGCGCAGTGGCGCGGCGGCCGCGGTCGCTGCGCCCGGGTCCACGTTCGTCGGCGGATGAATCGCGGGCCGAGGTTTCTGTGCGGGTAGAGACCCCGCGGGTGGAAAGCGCAAGGATCGAGCCCGTCAAATCCGAAGCGAAACCCGAGGCCGCGAAACCGGAAAGCGCACCAGAGCTGCGCCGCTCGACCGAATGATGATGCCGCGCGGTTGCCGCGCCATGACGATCGCGCGCCGATTTGTTGATCGCGCAATGGCGGATGGCGCGCCTTACCTCCGCTAACTCTCAGGCAGCCCGAACTGACAGCGGCGATTCGTGGCCGAACCATCCCGTAGTCATACGGGCCTGCATTTTCAAGCCTTGGTGATGTTCCCGGTCCAATGTCAGAGATCGACGGGGCCTCGGAGCGGACCAACGCATGAGGTTATGATGGCGCTGTATTATTTCCGGATTAGCCATGGCCGCTATTCGGGCGCTGCCGACCTGGGATCTGAGTTCGCCAGCCGCGAGGCGGCCTGGACCGAAATGACCAAAGTTTGCGGCAACCTTGTCGGCGGTATTTCGCGCAGCCTGAAACCAAACGCGGACTGGCATATGGAACTGCTGGACGAGGCGAAAAAGCCGGTGTTCAGGATCCGGCTGATTTCCGAATCGTTCAACTAGAGCCTTTTCCGTTCCGATGGAATCGGAACGGGGCTCTAGATTCTTGGTTTGACGCGTTTTCTTTACGCGAACCGGTATCCACTTCGCTGGAAAACGCTCTAGTCTGCGCGGATGGCTTGACCGCGCATCTCAACGGCGGACGCGAACGCGCAGGCCGGGCGCCGGCCGTTCCTGCAATACCTCGCGCCGGAAGCGAAACAGCGCGGCGGGCCGTCCCCCGGTTTGGGTCGACATCACGCCGGTCGGCTCCACCAGCGCGCCGGACTCCACCAGGCGGCGGAAATTCTGCTTGTGCAGATGGCGCCCCGAGATCGCCTCTACCGTTCGCTGCAACTCCGTGAGCGTAAACTCGGGCGGCAACAGTTCGAACACCACCGGGCGGTATTTCAGCTTGGCGCGCAGCCGTGCAATGGCCGTGGCGAGAATGCGCCGGTGGTCGAAGCGCATCGATACGCCGAGGTCCGGGATCGACTTGCGCGCCAAGGCCGCGGGCCGTCCGTCGCGTCGCGCTTCCTCGACCAGCCCCGCTTCGTAGAGCAGCTCGTAACGATCGAGTACGCGTTCCTCGTCCCAATGCGCGCCCTCGGTGCCGAAATACAGCCGGACGCGATCCTTGCGGCTGAGTGCACGCGTAGTATCGGGTTGCTCCGCTTGTGCCGCCCAGCTCGTCAATTCGGGAAAAATGTCGCGCTCGATGATGTCGGGCCGCGCTTCCCGCCAGTCTTCCCATGGGAAGAAACGGTACCAGGGCTCGAAGGTCGCGCCGGGCGCGCGTGAGACATTGTCGGCAGCGCGCGTCAGCGCGAGATAGCCGATCGAGGCGACATGAACGGCGGTGTCGCCGGGCTGCGTGTGGCGGCCACGGTCGCCGAAGGTGTAGAGCTGTTCGACATAACCGAGGCGTAGTCCCGCCTGCTGCTCCACCCAGGCGCGCAAGCCGATCTCAAAGGTTCGGTGCGAGACGGCCTCGAAGGGGCCGAACGGAAGTCCCGCGAGCTTGTCGCCGCCGCCACCCGATGCGGTGAGGATCAGCGGCTCATTGCCTTCGATCGCGACGATGGCGGCGGTCAGGCCGATTTCGATCGGCGTCAGAAGCTTATCGCTCATCTGGCGTCATTCACGGCGGTCAATCGAGATCGATGCGAAACGGCCGGCCTTCGACCATCATGTTGCCCGGCCCCATCTCGTCAAGCGCGCGCAGCATTCGGCCCTCGCGCCCCAGCGCCTTGTCCGCCAGGCTGACGATCAGCCGGTTCGGCGACGCGATCGGCGAGGCGGCCCGGATCTGCCGTGCGATCGAAAACTCGTCGCGATGCGGGTTGAGCGCGCAGGCGGCTGCAAAGGCGCTCGCGGTCGAGCGGCTGATGCCCGCATAGCAGTGGACGACCAGCGGCGCACGGCGGTCCCAGCCGCGCACAAAAGTCAGCACCTGCTCGATATGCGCCGCCGAGGGGGCGACGAATCCTTCCATTACTTCGGTGATGTCGTCGATTGCGACTTTCAGATGGTTGGCCTCGAGTATCGAGTGCGGCCGCTGCACCTGATCGACCTTGGCCATCACCGTCAGGATGTGGCTGGCGCCCGTCGCCTTGACGGTGTCCGGGAGGGCGGCGAGCGAGCAGACGTGAATCATGGCGTTCCCGTGGTTTGTCCCGATTATAGGGTGGCGGGCCCGCGCGCGGAAGCAGCGGCTTGTTACACTTGGTACATGATCTCACCGCGACAATGTCGCAAACCGCGCCAGGAACCGTTTCTCGGCCTTGGCCGCGGTCCAGGGCGTCAAGTAGTCCTCCTCGGTTGCCGCCGGCAGGCGGGGATTGCTGCCGAACAGCCGCTTGGCCTCTGCTTGCGCAAAGCCGGCCAGATGCGTCGCCTCCAGATACGCCGCGCCGCGGTCGGCCTCCTTGATTTGCCGGGTGATTTCCGGGCCGAGCACCGGCGGCAGCCCGAAGCGTACGTGAATCGCCGACAGCAGCCGTTTCTCCACCACTTTGTAGTCGCCGCCAAGCACCGCCTTGAACGGCGAGATCATGTCGCCGATGACATATTCTGGAGCGTCGTGCAGCAGCGCGGCGAGTTCGAAAGCGGACATCGACGCGGGGCGTCTGCTCGCGCATCACGGCTTCGACCAATAGCGTGTGCTGCGCCACCGAGAAAATATGGGCGCCGCTGGTCTGTCCGTTCCAGCGTGCGACGCGCGCCAGGCCGTGGGCGATATCGGCGATTTCGATATCTAGCGGCGAGGGGTCGAGCAGGTCGAGCCGGCGCCCCGACAACATCCGCTGCCAGACCCGCGTCGATGTTGCAGGCGAGGGTGGCTTTTTCGCCGTCATTTGACTTTCAGGCGCAGCGCGCGCGGCTTGGCCCCGCAAGTGTCGTGGCAGAAGCAGCTGACCAGATGATCGTTGACGAGGCCTGTGGCCTGCATGAACGCGTAGACGATGGTCGGGCCGACGAACTTGAAGCCGCGTGCGCTCAGTTCCTTTGACATCTTGATCGACAGCGGCGTCGATGCCGGCACGCTGGCGGTGGTCTTGAACTTGTTCACCTTCGGCTTGCCGTCGACGAAATCCCACATGAATTTCGAGAAGCCCGGACCGTCTTCCATGATCTTGAGGTAGGATTTCGCGCTTGCGATCGTGCCTTCGATCTTGGCGCGGTTGCGCACGATGCCGGCGTCCTTCATCAGCGCGTGGACTTTTTTCGCGTCGTAGCGCGCGATCTTTTCAGGCCGAAAATCGTCGAAGGCTCGGCGGAAATTGTCGCGCTTGCGCAGGATGGTGATCCAGGACAGCCCTGCCTGGAAACCGTCCAGGATCAGTTTTTCGTACAGCGCGCGGTCGTCATATTCCGGCACGCCCCATTCGGTGTCGTGATAGGCGACATAGACCGGGTCTTCGCCGGGCCACGGACACCGCGTCAGGCCGTCGGCATGCAGGCGCGCCGATCTGCTCATGGGATCCCGCTCATGCCACGGTCTGCTTCGGTGTCGGCCGCCACGCATCCGGCTCGGCAAGGCGGAGCGCGAGCCCGCCCGACATCAATGGCGTCCCGGCATCTAGCGCCTCGATGGCCCGATCGATCCGGATCAGCGCCAGACCCGCGCCACCCGCCGACGAGCCCATGGTGCCGACCGGCTTTTCGCCGGCGAGAACCGGCGTGCCCGCTTCCGGGGCCTCGCCCTCGAAAATCATCCGCACCGTCCGGGTGCGCGCGGTGCCGCGATGCTGCATTCGCGACACCACTTCCTGTCCGATGTAGCAGCCCTTGTCGAAATCAACGCCGTTGAGGCGGTCCATGTTGGTTTCGTGCGGAAACGCATCGCTATACATGAAGTCGAGGCCGCCGCGCGGGACGCCCGCGCCGATGCGATGCGCTTCATAGGCGGTGCTGTCGACCAGATCGGCGCCGATCAGGTCGGCGACCTTCCGGACCAGGTCTTGCGGCACAAGGATTCGCCAACCGAGTGCGGCATTGCGCGGATCGGCAAAGCTGAGGTCGGGTGTGATCGCGGGATCGCCGTCCCACGCGGCGAGCACGCCGAGACCGTCCGAGACGTTTTCGACCGTGACCTTGGCGCGCAGCCGGTAGAAACCAAGCTTGTCGGCAAGGCCCTGCGCCAGCGCGCGCGGGCAATCGATCAGGAAGCCGCCGCCATCGCCCTCAGGCGCTTCGGTGATCAGGAAATCGGTGATGATTTTGCCCTGGGGCGTCAGCAGTGCCCCAAACCGGCCGAGACCCGGGCGCACCAGCGTGACGTCCGTTGTGACGAGGTTGTTGAGAAAATCGCGGGCGTCGTTGCCGCTGACCTTGACCACGCCCCGGTCGGGAAGAAACGCTGCTTTCATTCTCTGAGCGGCCTTTTTTGTAGTAGCTTCGAACTTTGTGTGAAAATGCAGGCGCCGGATATCGCACTGGAAGTTAAGGCGGTAAGGTGCTGACAACAAGGCCCATATGATGTCGAAAGCGAGCGTCAAGGAACGATGAATCAGAGATTTGATACCCTTCTAAAATCCGGCACTGTGGTCAATCAGGACGGCGAGGGCGTGCGCGATATCGGTATCGTCGGCGGCCGCATCGCCGCGATCGGCGGGCTGTCGCAAAGTTCGGCCGCCGAGGTGATCGACTGCAAGGGGCTGCACATCCTGCCCGGCGTGATGGACACGCAAGTGCACTTCCGCGAGCCGGGGCTTACCCACAAGGAGGACCTCGAAACCGGTTCGCGCAGCGCCGTCATGGGCGGCGTCACCGCGGTGTTCGAGATGCCCAACACCGATCCGCTGACCGTCACCGAGGCCACCTTCACCGACAAGGTCAAGCGCGGCCATCACCGCATGCATTGCGATTTCGCGTTCTTCATCGGCGGTACCCGGGACAATGTGGCGGACCTGCCGGAACTGGAACGCGCGCCGGGCTGCGCCGGCGTCAAGGTGTTCATCGGCTCGTCGACCGGCGCGCTTTTGGTCGAGGACGATGAAAGCTTGCGGCGGATTTTCCAGGTGATCCGGCGTCGCGCCGCCTTTCATGCCGAGGATGAGTACCGCCTCAACGACCGCAAGCCCCTACGCATCGAGGGCGATCCGCGCTCGCATCCGGTGTGGCGCGACGAGACCGCGGCGCTGATGGCGACGGAGCGGCTGGTCAAGCTCGCCCATGAAACCGGTAAGCGCATCCATGTGCTGCATATCTCGACCAAGCAGGAGATCGAGTTCCTGCGCGACCACAAGGACGTCGCGTCCTGCGAGGCGACGCCGCATCACCTGACGCTGGCAGCGCCTGAATGCTACGAGCGGCTCGGTACCCGCGCGCAGATGAATCCCCCGGTGCGGTCGGCCGACCACCGCGAGGGGGTCTGGCGCGGCATCGAGCAGGGCATCATCGACGTGCTCGGCTCGGATCACGCGCCGCATACGCGCGAGGAAAAGCAAAAGACCTATCCGGCCTCGCCATCGGGCATGACCGGCGTGCAGACGCTGGTGCCGCTGATGCTCGATCACGTCAATGCCGGGCGATTGTCGCTGGCGCGCTTTGTCGATCTCACCAGCGCCGGCCCGGCCCGGCTGTTCAACATCGCCTGCAAGGGCCGGATCGCCGCGGGTTATGATGCGGACTTCACCGTGGTCGATCTCAAGCGCAGCGAGACCATCACCGACAAATGGGTGGCCTCCAAGGCCGGCTGGACGCCCTATGACGGCGTGCGCGTGACCGGCTGGCCTGTCGGCACCTTCGTCCGCGGCCGGCGCGTGATGTGGCAGGGCGAACTGACGGCGCCAGCGACCGGCGAGCCGGTGCGGTTTCTGGAAACGCTCAAGGCTTAGCCTTTCGCGTCAGTGACGGGGGGGGGCACCGCCTCGACCTCAGCCGTCATCACCCGCCAACGGGTTGGCGCGAAGCGCCGCCCGATGACAGGCTCCAGCGGGTGATCCAGTACGCCGCGGCGTCGAGCTTCAAGGGTAAGGCTCTGCAATACTGGATCGCCCGGTCAAGCCGGGCGATGACGGTGTCCATGCGGAAGCGTTACTGCTTCGAGAGCGTGATCGAGAATTCGCCGTTACGGACCCGCGCGGCAAGGCCCTCGACGAATTTCGCCACCGCATCCTCGCCGTAGGTTCCGACCAGTTCGGCGAACGCCGCAAACAGGCTGGCCTGCGCCAGGCAATCGCCGTCAACGCCGTCGTGGCGTGCTTCAGCCCAGGCCTCGTTGAGATAGCTGAGCGCCGTCTGCTTCTGCTCGTGGTCGGGAAGCGGCTCGCGGGCGGTGGTGTAGGAAATTGAATGGCTCATGAAGCTCAACAGATTTTGTGCGCGACCCGGGGCGGAGCGCCTCCTAATGTTGAACGTTTACCACGTCGCATTAGGACGCCTAGACCAGTTCTTTAAGAAAGGTTAACGGCAGGGGATAACTTTAATCCAGCCGCAGAAGCCTAAGAAAACACGCCGGAAATCGTGTCTTCATCCTTCGCTTTAATTGGCGTAGCGCGCCGTCAGATCGCGCGAAATCTTCGCGCCTTCCTGGATGTATCGGCGGATCGCGACGTTGGCTGCCGGGGTGCAGGTCCGATAGGTCTGCTGGAAGCCGTTATAGCCGCGGTTGAAACCGGCGATCATGCGGGTGCGGCGGTCGCCCGAAGGGGTTTCGGCGTCGATCAGCGCCTGCATCTGGTTGCGCCATTTGCCGCCTTCATTGGTGCCGCAGATGCCCCGCAGATAATGCAGGGCGCCGAGGATTTCGGCCAGCCGCTGCAGGTCGCCGTCGAACGGCGCCGCCGCATCCTCGGCCCGCGCCGGGACAAGATTGCATGCCAGGATCAGGATGAGAGCGGCGAAAGCGCGTTTCGACATGAATGGGTCCGGGACCCCTGGTGCCGCGGGGCATCGCTGATATGCCTTCTCAACACGCTGGAAGCAAGGCGCGGAGAGGGCGGGGTTCAGGCCCCAAGCAGGCGCTGGGCCGACCGGATCACGTCCTGCAGGCCCCCGGTCACCTGGAGATCGCCGATCTCATCCGGCGCCAGCCACATGAAATGGTCGAGTTCGTCATTGAGCGCCGGCTCGCCGGAGGTCCAGCGCGCCGCGAATGACATGATCAGATAATGCCCGCCACCGCTGGTTCCCGGCACCACTTCGCGCCATGCGGCAAGATCGACGATCTCGATCTTCAGCGCGGTTTCCTCGTCGACTTCGCGGTGCAGCGCCGCGTGCAGCGTTTCGCCGAATTCGACCCGGCCGCCGGGCAGCGAATAGAATCCCTTGGCCGGCGATCGCGCGCGTCGGACCAGCAGGATCTTGCCGTCGCGGAAGATTGCGGCGCTGACCGCAAGCTGGGGATGCGACGGCGGGATCGGTGCGGTCACGGCGTCAGCGGCTCATCATGATGGTTTCGACTTCGGCCTCGGCGCCGCCGTTGATAATGCCGCCGGCCTGCGCGACCAGCGGCTTGACCCAGACGGTGGCCTGCTCGGCCAGCTTGGCGCGAGTCTTGTCCTGTTTGGCCTCGCGCATCGCCGCGCCAACAGCCGTGAGAATGGAGGTCATCGCAGCGGTGACGTCATCGAACTGCGCACGAATGCCGTCGTCGGCGGCCTCATAGGCTGATATCGCGAGATCGCGCGCCTTGAAGTTAGATGCCAGAAAATGCTCGCGATAGGACAGCGGCTGCCATCCGAGAAAATCCGCCGCGCATTCCGGCATGTCCGGGACCATCTCCAGCAGCATAATGGCTTCGTTAAAATGGTTCAGATAATCGGTAGCCAGTCCGGTCTGGGGATTGATGTTGGCTGCGCGCAACTCGGCGGCCCGCGCCGCGTCGACAGGGATGGGCGCGTTCGGCATTTCGTAGTCGGACCGCGCCGATTTTGCTGATGGGGAGGTCATCCGTTTCAATGTTAACGCCGGGGTTTAAAAGGGCCTGAACAAGGTGCTATCTGGATCGCAGAATGTGTGGACGCTTCGTCATCACCTCACCGCCCGCCGCCATACGGCAAATTTTCGGCTATGTCGAACAGCCCAACTTTCCGCCACGGTACAATGTTGCGCCGACGCAACCAATACCGGTGGTAATTATTGAGAATGGCGCGCGGCATTTCCGCCTGATGCGATGGGGCTTGCTGCCGGCCTGGGTCAAGGACCCCCGCAAATTCACTCTGCTGATCAATGCGCGGTCGGAAACGGTGCGGGAAAAGCCGGCCTTCAAGAATGCGATCAAGCGGCGGCGCTGTCTGATTCCGGCGGATGGCTATTTTGAGTGGCAGGTTTCCGAAGGCCGCAAGCGCCCGCATTTCATTCATCGCCGCGACCGCCAGCCGATCGGCTTTGCGGCGCTGGCTGAAACCTGGATTGGCCCGAACGGCGAGGAGCTGGATACGGTGGCGATCGTGACGGCGCCAGCCAGCGCCGATCTCGCGGTGCTGCATCATCGCGTCCCCGTGACCGTCGCGCCGGCCGATTTCGATCAATGGCTCGATGGCCGCACCTATGATGCCGAAGCGGTGATGGCGTTGCTGGTGGCGCCCGAGGAAGGCGAGTTCGTCTGGCACGAGATTTCCACCCGGGTCAACCGCGTCGCCAATGACGATGCGCAACTGATCCTGCCGATCACGGCGGAAGAAATGGCGGCTGAAGCGCCGCGCCCCGCCAAGCGCACCGCCCCACGCAAGCCTGCGCCGGCGGCCGACGACGGGCAGGGGTCGTTGTTTTGACGCGCCGATGGGACGGTGGAGACGTAGCAGACCTGTAGCCCGGATGAGCGACAGCGATATCCGGGACGGAAGAACCCGCATGTCGCGGAGCCTGTCATCGGGCGCGCGTTCGCGCGACCCGTTGGCTCATGCGGGCTATGGGCTTATCGGAAGATATTCAGCGCCGCATATTGCAACAGCATGATGGTTTTGGCGTCGGCGATGCGGCCGTCCGCGATCATCGCGAGCGCTCGGTCGATCGGCAATTCCAGCACCTCGATGTCCTCGCCTTCGGCGGCAATGCCGCCGCCGATCCGCATCTCCGGCGCGTATTCGGCGACAAAGAAGTGCAGCTTTTCGGTGACCGAGCCCGGGCTCATGAAGGCTTCGAACACTTTGCGGATCTCGCCGAGCCGGTAGCCGATTTCCTCCTCGGCCTCGGCGCGAATCCGAAACTCGGGCGAAGCATTATCCAACTGTCCGGCCGCGGCTTCGATCAGCAGATCGTCATGGCCGTTGACATAGGCGGCATAGCGAAACTGCCGCACCAGCACCACGCTGCGCTGCGCGAGGCTGTAGGGCAATAAGGTCGCGCCGTTGCCGCGGTCATAGGTCTCGCGGTGCTGGGTCTGCCAGGTGCCGTTCGAGCGCCGCCATTCGAGGGTGGTGGTCTTCAGCGTGTAATGGTCGTCGGAAAGCACGCGCACATCGTGGACGCGGAGGCGGTCGGATATGGTCATTGAAGCTCTTGAAAGTTCACGGCGTCGGCGCGCGGCCGTCGAGCCATTTGGCGAAGGTCACGCGTTCCTGATCATAATAGCCGAGCTGCTGGTAGAAGGCGTGGACCTGGGTATTGTCGCCGCGGACCATGAGTTGAAGCTTTTGAATGCCGCGCGCGCGTAGCCAGTTTTCCGCGGATGTCATGATCGCACGTCCGTAGCCCTTGTAGCGGTGATCGGGATCGACAGTGACGTAGTAGACCCAGCCGCGATGGCCGTCATGGCCGACCATCACCGACGCGACAACGACGCCGTCATTGCGGGCCAATAGCACCGTGGCATTGGCTTCCCTGCGCGCCAAGGCAATATCACCGGCCGGATCGTTCCATTCACGGGTCGACCCGCAACGCCGCCAAAGCGCGATGACATCGGCGATGTCACCGTCTTCGACTGATGTAATGGTCAGCGTGTGGTTGGTCACCGGACTATTCACAGCACCTTGCCGGGGTTCATGATGCCGAGCGGATCGAGCATCGCCTTGATGCTGCGCATCAGCTCGATCGCCACCTTGTCCTTGACGTCTGGCAGTTCGTCGCGCTTGAGCACGCCGATGCCGTGCTCGGCGGAGATCGATCCGCCCATCCGCAGCACGATGGCGAATACGACGGCGTTGACCTCGTGCCAGCGTGCCAGGAAGTCCGCCGCATTGCCGCCGACCGGCTGGCTGACATTGTAATGGATGTTGCCGTCACCGAGATGGCCGAACGGCACCGGCCGCGCGCCCGGAATCAGTTTCACCACGGCGGCATCGGCTTCGGCGATGAAGTCGGGGACAGCGGCGACCGGTACCGAAATGTCGTGCTTGATCGAGCCGCCTTCCGGCTTCTGCGCCGCCGACATTTCGTCGCGCAGCTTCCAGAAGCTCTGGCGCTGGCTGAGGCTTGCCGCGATCGTGGCGTCATCGACGATGCCGTCTTCCAATCCCTTGGCCAGGATCGCTTCCAGCCCGTCGCGGGCATCCTCGCGCGACGACGACAATTCCATCAGCACGTACCATGGATGCCTGCCCGAAAGGGGATGACGGACGTCGATGCCGTGACGCACGCTGAAATCGACCGCAATGTCGGACAGGAGTTCGAAGCTGGTGAGGCTGCCGGCCACCTCGTTCTGCGAGATCGTCAACAGCTTCAGCGCGTCCGCAGGCGATTTGAGACCGACAAAAGCGGTCTCCACCGCGCGCGGCTTCGGAAACAGCCGTAAGGTCGCCGCGGTGATGATGCCGAGCGTGCCCTCGGCGCCGATAAAGAGGTTGCGCAGATCGTACCCGGTATTGTCCTTTTTCAGCTTCGACAGTCCGTTGAGGATGCGTCCATCCGCCAGCACCACTTCAAGCCCGATCGCCATCTCACGGGCCACGCCATAGGCGAGCGCGGCGGTGCCGCCGGCATTGGTGGAGAGGTTGCCGCCGATGGTGCAGCTTCCCTCGGCGCCGAGCGACAGCGGGAACAGCCGGTTGACCTCGGAAGCTTTTTGCTGGGCGACCTGCAGGATCACGCCGGCCTCGCAGGTCATGGTGTTGGAGGCCGCGTCGACCTCGCGGATTCTGTCCATCCGCCGCAGCGAAACCACCACTTCGCCATTGTGTGGGGTCTGGCCGCCGACCAGGCCGGTATTGCCGCCCTGCGGCACCAGCGCGATCCGGTGCTCGCTGGCAAGCTTGCAGATCGCCGACACTTCCGCTGTCGAGCCCGGCCGCAGCACCAGCGGCGAGCGGCCGTGAAACAGATCGCGCTCCTCGGTGACGTAGGGCGCGATGTCGGCGGCATCGGTGACCGCGTATTTGTCGCCGACGATCTTGCGAAAACGCGCGACCAGGTCGGGCGAGAGGGGCGGGGCGGGCTGTTGAGCGATGTTCATGGTCCAGTCTTCTCGTTTTTGTTTTTGTTCGTGAACTCAGGCCCGGCCCATCGCGGCGCGGCGCAGCCGGTCGTTGATTGCTTCGCCGAGGCCGTGATGCGGCACCGGCATGACGGCGATGCCGCGCGCGCCATGGCTGTCGAGACTGCGAAGATAGCCGAAAAGATGGGCGGCGGCCTCGGCGAGATCGCCGCGTGTGGACAGATTCATGACGGCCTTTGCGGCCTCCGAGCCGGCCACTGCGCCGGGGCCGAACGCCAGCAGCGCCTCGCCGGCCTCGACGCGCTCGGCGTTGAGCCGCACCGGCGTGCGCGGCGCGTAATGCGCGGCCAGCATGCCCGGCGCCAACGGCTGGCCGCTGTCGCTGTCGGCGTCCGCAGGCGGCTGCAGCAGCGCGCGGCCGAGGACGCGCTCGATCTCGTCCCGCGGCACCCCGCCGGGGCGCAGCAGCGTCGGCGAGTTAAAACATCCGACGATGGTTGATTCGACACCGACCGCGACCGGGCCGCCGTCGACGATCAGGTCGATCCGCCCGGCAAGGTCACTCTCTACATGGGCCGCGGTGGTCGGCGACACATGGCCCGACAGGTTGGCCGACGGCGCCACCACCGGACCGCCGAAGGCGCGCAGGATGGCGCGCGCGACCGGGTGGGCGGGCAGACGAATCGCCACGGTGTCGAGCCCTGCGGTGGCGAGATCGGCCACCACGCAGTCAGTCGTTTTGGGCAAAACCAGCGTGAGCGGCCCGGGCCAGAACGCCTCGGCCAGCCGAATCGCCGCCGCATCGAATCGCGCGACGCGCCGGGCGCCAGCGAGATCGCCGACATGGGCGATCAGCGGGTTGAAGGCAGGGCGGCCCTTCGCCTGGTAAAGCCGCGCGATCGCTTCGGCATTGGCGGCATCGGCGCCAAGGCCATAAACCGTCTCGGTTGGGAACCCAACCAGCCCGCCTTGCGCCAGGCAGCGCGCCGCTGCGGTCACAGCGGCTTCGCCGGCGGGCAAGATCTGCGTTTTCAGGCTCACATTCACAGCGATCGATATCCTCAATTACGCTTCTTGCGGTGTGCGAAACCCGAGGCTATAAGCCGCCATCTTGTCGGAGTGTGGCTCAGCCCGGTAGAGCACTGCGTTCGGGACGCAGGGGTCGCAGGTTCGAATCCTGCCACTCCGACCAAGAAATCATTGACGTTTTCGTTCTGATGGGTGGTCAGTACCAAGTCAACCGCCAATTCAGCACCCGCGACCCGCGGCGAGCCTGGGCCGTTTCGGCGTCCCGGCAACGAAAAAGCCCGGCACGGGGCCGGGCTGATCGCAAGTATCATTTCAAGCAGTAACAGTGAGACATAAGCGAAGGCCACGCCCGCCGTCGGTTCACTTTTGAACGTTAGGCGCAATTGGATGTCGGCCTCCCGAGAGGCTAAATCGCTTCGTTGCGCGTTTCAGGCGGCGATGCCCAACAGGATTTCAGTCAATGTCTCGGGCTGTGAGTAGAACGGAAAATGACTGCTGGCCAAACTGTGGGTATGGGTTTGGCTGTTTAGCGCGCTATCGACGGCATTGATCATGTAATCCTGGGCCGCCGGTGTGATTGCCCGATCCTCGAGGCACCTGATGTAATGGCGGGGGACCTTGCCGAAGCGTTCTGCCGTGATTTGGGCTGGTGTCAGCATTATCCCGACCGGCTCATCGCAAGTGGCACCGGCAAAAGCCGATGAGAAGTCAGCTTCGCTTACATCGGCACATAACGCATTCCTCATGCGTGCTCGATACTCGGCATTGTCTGACCGGGGATCAATACGGCTGGCCCCTACCACTCGTGGATCTGCCAGGAACAAGGATGGCACCAGACTGTCGGCATTGCTTTCATGCTGCATGAGGGCGATCGCCGGCGTGCCGGGCGATTGGAGAAAGGCGGAGATGTACACAATGGCGTGCAGCCGGTCCGGGATCGCTTCGGCGACGGCCGTGACGGTCAGGCCGCCCAGTGACTGCCCGGCGAGAACGACAGGCCCGCCCGTCTCTCGCGCCGTTTCCTCAGCCAGGGCAACAACCGCCTTGGTGCGCTCTTCCTGCGTGGCATCGGCGGGAGAGGCCTCAACGGCGAAGGCCGCAGCGTTAAGGGGCCGCTTGCCGAAGGCCAGCGGGACCTGGGCGTGAGGGCCTGAACCAGGCAAATCGAGCGCCCGGGCGACATGACCGCGTGCTTCAAGCAGCGGGATCACCCGCCGCCAGATTGAATTGTCGACCCAGCCGCCATGAACAAAAACAAACGCCGGTTTCGCGCTAGACATTGGATAGCTCTCTGTTTGCAATGGAGTGTTGACGGGACGATGCACGATGATGTCCGGCTTCATCGAGTATGTTTTCCGTACTTACCGAAGCGGAGGAGGGTGCCGGCGAAGTCGGCTAGGCGTGCGCGGCAGCTGGACGACGCCGTTCTTGCCCTGACCTTCGAAGCCATTGCTTCAAGCGGGGGATTGGATGCGGGAAGGCCGGTCGCGACGGTTCTGCGGCCTCTCTCGTGGTCTTGAAAAACGGCGGTCAATGGTCTTGGAGGCCGTGCCGCGCTGCAGCAAACGATGACGTTTGAGCGCTACTCCTCCCCGGTTTGTATGGCCTTCCGTACATTGCACCCGTACATTGAAAACCTCCGCCTAGGCATCAGCGGAGACCAAAGTCCATACGCACAATTGCTTAGTTTGATCACTTAATGTGCAAAAAAAGCCGTAGCTTAATCAAAATTTGTTTAACACAGCATTTTGCTGGCGCGGCTTGTGCAACGCACAAGGTGTGTCTAATAGCCATACGATAAAGGTCGGAATGTCTTTCTTGAGTGCGGTGCCGCATTATCGAGTGCGATGCCGCATTTCCACGTCGCCCCGGAATGGGATGATCGTCTGACAGGACGGCGCATTCGAGAGGAAAAGCAGAGTGTTGACGGAACAGATCGCGGCCGCTCGTGGAGCGGAGAAGGCGCTCGGTTGCGACCTGTGGGCCGCTCGGCTTTTCACGGGCGCGGCGACTCGGACGACTAGCGTCCACCAAAGCTTTGCACCGCCCATCTTGGGCACGCGCGCGCATCCCGGCGCATCGCGAGGTGCTCTGTGACCGGTAGATATTTTTCGCTGCTCGCGCGCCTGCTGTGCCCCGTTCTGCTCCTTGCGCTCGGCGGCTGCAGCGACCTCCCGCTGTTGGATCCGAAGGGTGACATCGGCTCCCAGGAGAAGACACTCATTCTTCTTGCCCTTGGCTTGATGCTGCTGGTCGTGATCCCGGTCATCCTGCTGACACTCTATTTCGCTTGGCGCTACCGGGCGTCCAACACGAAGGCGACCTACGCGCCCAAATGGTCGCACTCGACGTCGATCGAGGTGGTCGTCTGGACAATCCCGTGCATCATCGTTGCGTTCCTGGCGATCCTCATTTGGCGGACGACGCATTCGCTCGATCCTTATAAGCCGCTCGAATCCAACGTCGCGCCTGTGCGGGTGCAAGTCGTTGCGCTGAACTGGAAGTGGCTCTTCATCTATCCGGATTACGGCGTCGCCTCGGTGAACAGGCTTGAGCTTCCGGTCAACACGCCGGTCGACTTCGACATCACGTCCGAGTCGCTCATGAACTCCTTCTTCATTCCTCAACTCGGAAGCCAGATCTACGCCATGGCCGGAATGCAGACGCAGTTGCACCTCATCGCCGATACCCCGGGAACCTACGCGGGAACTCTCTGGGGCTTATAGCGGTGAAGGCTTCTCGGACATGCATTTCGATGCGGTCGCTGCCAGCCAACAGGAATTCGACGAGTGGGTGCGCCAGGCCAAAGCGTCAGCGCTCTCCCTGGACAAGGCCACCTACAAATCGCTTGAGCAGCCGAGCATCAAGAATCCGGTTGCCGTCTACACGAATGTCGCCCCTGGTTTGTTTGAAGCCACCGTCGGTCAGTACATGCCCCCGTCAATGGAGCACATGGCCGCCAATCAGGAAGCACCGATTTGCACGGCGCAAGAGCCGACGCTGCGGAGTAACAAGTGATGCTTGGCAAACTCTCCATTGATGCCATCCCCTTCCATGAACCGATCATCATGGGAACGGGTGCCGTCGTTGCACTCGGCGGCCTCTTCATACTCGGTCTGATCACCTATTTCGGTCAGTGGAAGTATCTATGGGACGAGTGGATCACGTCCGTCGATCATAAGAGGATTGGCGTGATGTACTTTGGCCTGGGGCTCATCATGCTGCTCCGCGGATTCGCGGACGCGATCATGATGCGCGCGCAACAGGCGCTGGCCAGCAACGACGGCGCCGGTTTCCTGCCGCCGCATCACTACGATCAGATCTTCACCGCCCACGGCGTGATCATGATCTTCTTCGTGGCTACACCGTTCATCATCGGACTGATGAACGTGGTGGTGCCGCTTCAGATCGGTGCCCGCGACGTAGCCTATCCCTTCCTCAACTCGTTGGGCTTCTGGCTCTCGGCGGCGGGCGCGGTACTCGTGATGATGTCGATGTTCGTCGGCGACTTCGCGGCGACCGGCTGGGTCGCATATCCGCCGCTGTCGGAACTCGGCTACAGTCCTACAGTCGGCGTCGATTATTACATATGGTCGCTGCAGATATCAGGCCTGGGGACGACGCTGACTGGGATTAACTTCATCGTCACCATCCTGCGCATGCGCGCGCCGGGCATGACCCTGATGAAGATGCCAGTCTTCGTCTGGACCGCGCTGATTACCAATATCCTGATCGTTGCGGCCTTCCCGGTGCTCACCGCCACCTTGGCGATGCTCGGCGTCGATCGCTTGTTCGACATGCACTTCTTCACCAACGAGGCTGGTGGGAATGCAATGATGTACATCAATCTCATCTGGGTATGGGGCCACCCGGAAGTGTACATCCTGATCCTGCCGTGCTTCGGCGTGTTCTCGGAGGTGATCGCCGCGTTCTCGGGCAAGCCGCTGTTCGGCTATAAGTCGATGGTCTACGCCACGGCCTCGATCGGCGTCCTGTCGTTCTTCGTCTGGCTCCATCACTTCTTTACGATGGGCTCGGGCGCCAACGTGAATGCCTTCTTCGGCATCATGACGACGATCATCTCGATTCCGACCGGTGTGAAGCTGTTCAACTGGCTCTTCACCATGTACCGGGGCCGAATCGTGTTTCATTCGGCGACGCTGTGGACCATCGGCTTCATGGTCACCTTTGCGGTCGGCGGTATGACCGGCGTACTGCTAGCCGTGCCGGGTGCAGACTTCGTCCTGCACAACAGCCTGTTCCTGGTGGCTCACTTCCACAACGTCATCATCGGCGGCGTGGTGTTCGGCTGCCTTGCCGGCATGACTTTCTGGTTCCCGAAGGTCTTCGGTTTCACGCTGAACGAGTTCTGGGGCAAGGTGTCGTTCTGGTGCTGGCTGGTCGGGTATTGGCTCGCCTTCACCCCGCTCTACGTCCTCGGCTTCATGGGAATGACCCGGCGGATGAACCACTATGACGTTCCCGCTTGGCATCCCTTGCTCGTCGTGGCGCTGATCGGTGCCTTCATTATCGGCGCGGGCATTCTCTCGATCATCGTTCAGCTCGCCGTCAGCATTCGCGACCGCAAGGAAAACCGCGACCTGACCGGCGATCCCTGGAATGCGCGCAGCCTCGAATGGGCCACCGCGTCGCCCGCGCCGTTCTATAATTTCGCGCATGTCCCGCACATCACGTCGCTGGAGCAGCATTGGGAAGACAAGGAGGCAGGCCGCGCAGGCGTGCCGGCGGCCCACTACGAAGACATTCACATGCCGAAGAACACCGCGGTCGGCTTCGTGATCTCCGCTTTCGGCTTTGTCATGTGCTTTGCCATCATCTGGCACATCTGGGCGTTGGCAATCGTCGGTCTCGCCGGAATGATCGGGACCTTTATCGTTCGAACCTATGACAGGGACGTCGACTACTATGTACCGGCGGCCCAGGTCGCGCGCATCGAAAGAGAGCGCTACGCACTGGCACGAAAGGCCGCGTGACCATGAACATCTCCGTCACCATTCCTCCGACCACACCAGCCGATCACGCGCACGACCACGCGCATGATGATGGATCCGGTACCGTTCTCGGTTTCTGGATCTACCTGATGAGCGACTGTCTCATCTTCTCGAGCCTGTTTGCGACATTCGGCGTGCTCGCCGCCAACACCGCGGGCGGCCCGAGCGGCAGGGAATTATTCGATCTACCGTACGTCGCCGGGGAAACGTTGCTGCTTCTGATCAGCAGCTTCACTTTCGGCATGGCCATGCTCAACATGTATGCCGAGCAGAAAAACAAGGTGATTGCCTGGCTGGCGATCACCTTCCTGTTCGGCGCCGGCTTTATCGGCATGGAGCTGTACGAGTTCGCCCATCTGATCGAGGAGGGGGCTGGTCCCAGCCGTAGCGCCTTCCTCTCGGCCTACTTTACTTTGGTCGGAACGCACGGCCTGCATGTCACCGCGGGCCTGCTCTGGCTCGGCGTCATGATGCACCAGACCTGGTATTTCGGCCTCGATGGCGTGGTTCGCCGTCGTCTCGCCTGCCTCAGCCTGTTCTGGCATTTCCTTGATCTGATCTGGATCTGCGTCTTTACCTTCGTCTACCTGCGCGGGGTGTTGTGATGTCTGGAACCTCTGCCTCCACGCATGATTCGCACAACGCGTCTCACGGCACTCTGACATCTTACGTCTGGGGCTTTGTCCTCTGCCTCGTGCTCACCGCTTTGTCGTTTGGCGCTGTCATGAGTGGGTTCGTGCCGCACGAGAAAATCCTTGCCGCCATCACCATGTTGGCGGTGGTTCAGCTGCTGGTACAGCTCGTGCTTTTCCTGCACCTGGGAACAGCGCCGGAACAGCGAAACAACACGGTGATCTTGGTGCTCGCGGTGTTGATCATTGCGACGGTCGTCTCCGGCTCGTTGTGGGTAATGCACAATGCTGACATCAACATGATGCCGACCCAGATGACGCCCGAGCGAGCGATATCGAAGGATTAGCCTGCGCTGCATCGACAACCGCGATGGCCGCTCCGGTCAGCCGCGTCGCCTGTAAGATCCGGTTGGTGCGAGTCGTCGATCTGACGGCCGAGGTGAGGCTCGGAGATTGCCGAGTTCTCGCTGCGCCGGACGGCGGGCAGCCTGACTTATCCCCGCACAGATCGCGACCGCGCTATCGCCGTCGCCGGATCGGTATGCGCGCCGCCCGCAGGCATTGGGCGGCGAAGGTCAACGGCTGCCAGTACTCGGGACGCGCGCGCCACCGAAATCGTGGCCTGCCGAAGCCAGATCGCGTTGTCGGGGAGGGCTGGACATGAAGCCTTCCGTCGCTGACCATACATTGTTATGGTTTATGTAGGCATATTTTCCCTACGGATTGACCTCAATGTCATCTTGGCGACCGCGGCTGATCGAGAGCGCCCGTTTGAAATATCTGGGCATTGTCGAAGCCCTTGAAGCGGATGTGCGCTCAGGCCGGGTCCATCCCGGCGATCGCCTTCCATCGCAACGCGCGATTGCCGATGCGCTGGGTGTCGATCTGACGACCGTGACACGGGCGTTCAACGAGGCGCGTCGGCGAGGCCTGGTCGATGCCCAGGCCGGGCGCGGAAGCTTCATCAGGGAAGGGTTCGATGCCGAGCGCTCGCCCGGTCGCCTCGGCGGTACACCGCTGATCGATCTCAGCATGAATGCCCCGCCTCAGCCGGTTGCTGCCGATTTTAAAAAGGCAATTCCCGAAGGGATTGCTGATCTGCTCTCAAATCCCCGCGGGCTGCTCCACCTCCATTATCAGGAGAGCACTGGCAGCGAGCCCGATCGCGTCGCCGCTGCGGCTTGGCTCGGACAGCGGATGGAGACGATCCCGCCCAGTCGCATCCTGGTGGCCTGCGGTGCGCAAGCGGCGCTGTTTGCGATTTGCGAATCGCAGCTTCGCCCTGGCGATGTGATCGCCGCTGGCTCGGTGACCTATTCGGGGCTTAAGGCGGTTGCGACCCAGCAGGGTCTCATCGTGACGCCGCTGGCCATGGACGAAGGCGGCATCATTCCGGATGCATTCGACGAAGTCTGCCGAGGCAAGCCGCCAAGAGCACTGTATGTCATTCCTACCATCGACAACCCGACAACGGCGACCCTGTCGGAGGATCGGCGGCGCAGGCTGATCGCGATAGCGCGCCAGCACAGCGTCTTCATCATTGAGGATGACCCCTACGCGCCGCTCCGGCCGCAGACGACGCCTGCCTTGGTCAGCGTGGCCGGCGACATCACCTGGCATATTGCGACACTTTCCAAATGTGCGACGCCGGCTCTGCGCGTCGCCTATGTCGTCGCGCCCGGGAACACGCAGGCTCTCAGGCTCGCCGGCACGTTGCGGGCAACGACGCTGATGGCGCCTCCGCTGATGACGGCATTGGCCTCGCGATGGATAGCCGATGGCGTGCTCGACAAGATCACGGCGGCGATCCGGGAAGAGAACGCCGAACGGCAGAGGCTTGCAGCCGCAATTCTCGGCGACGCACAGTTCGCCGCCGACCCCTATGGACAGCACCTGTGGCTTCGGATGCCGGGGCATTGGCGGGCGTCGGATTTTGCCGACCGCGCAGACCGCTCAGGCGTCGCGATTGTTCCAGGTTCAACCTTTTCGGTCGCTTCCACGCCGGCCGAGGCCGTCCGTGTCTCGCTTGGCGTCGCCCCCGACCGCGCCGCGCTCGAGGATGCGCTGACGCTTCTGGCCACCCTGATCTCCCAATCATCGCTTGCGACGAGAGCTGTGGTGTAGCCGCCCTCGACCAGGCCTGTCGATCAGGCCGCGTCCCGTGGTCGACACCCCGCGCTGCGCCAGCCATGTGATGGCGGAAGCAGGCGGGGGTAATCTTTCTAGGGGCAGCGGGCAATCACGCCGCGACGAGGCTCTTGTAACGGGCGGCGGGCTGTTTGCGCGACAGGTTTGGCATCAGCTTTTGCCGGGCCGCCTCGTAAACCTCCCAATCGGCCACGTCCGCCAGCGACGGAATCGTGACGAACTCGCCTTGGTCGAAACCGGCCAGGGCCGCATCAACCAGATCCTCGGTGCGCATCACAATCTCGGCTGGAAAATTCTGAACCGGCGTCTCCGCAACCTGCCAGAAATCCGTCGCGGTCACACCGGGCAGCACAACCTGCACCTTGATGTTCTTGTCCTTGAACTCGTGACGCAGCGATTGACTGAAAGTGAGCACGAAAGCCTTGCTGGCACCGTAAACGCCGTTCAGGACTTCAGGCCAGATTGCGGCCATCGAGGCGATATTGATAATCGATCCGCAACCGCGCGCGCTGAAGCCTGGCGCCACGGCATAGGAAAGCCGGGTCAACGCATTGACGTTGAGCGAGAGCATCTCTTCCATCTTGTCGATATCCGATCCGACAAGCGGCTTGGCTGCTCCGACGCCAGCATTGTTGACCAGCATCGTGATGCCGGCGTCGGTACGAAGCCGGGTTTCGACCCGGGCGAGGTCCGCCCTGTTATTGAGGTCCGCCACCACCACCTCGATGGAACGGCCGGTCTCCGCGGACAGCCGCTTGGCGTTTGCCTCAAGACGATCGCGGTTACGCGCCACCAGAATGAGATCGAAACCCCGTCGCGCCAGGCGATCGGCGTAGATCGCCCCCATGCCCGTTGAGGCTCCCGTGACGAGCGCAGTACCTTTTGCAGAATTGGTCATGGTCGTTCTCCAGAATGCCGGTGCCGGGAACGGCACAGCGGCTGACCTCGGAATTAGCCCCTTCCGGTGATGTCTCAAATGTCATATATCCACCTTATTGAGACATGATGGAGCTTGCCATGCAGCGGATCGGGTTTGTGCTTTATCCGGGCTTTCAGGTCATGGCGTTTGCCGTAACCACGGTGTTCGAGATCACCAACCTCGCATTGGGCAAGCCGGTGTATGACGTGGTGTTGCTATCCGAGGACGGAGGCTCGGTGCCGGCCTCGGCCGGCTTCGGCGTAGATACGAAAGCGTTCGGCCGCCAAAGCTTCGATACCGTCATCTTCGCAGCAGGGGCCAAGATCGAGCCGATGACGCCGCGCCTGCTCGCGTTCGCGCGAAGGGCACTCAAAACGTCTCGCCGTATCGCGGCTCCCTGCAGCGGCGCCTTTGTTCTCGCTGAAGCCGGCATCCTCGACGGTCGCCGTGCCACCACGCATTGGTATTTCGCGCGCGATTTTCAGGCCCGCTATCCCGAGGTGAAGCTGGAGGAAGACCGCATGTGCATCATCGACGGCCCGATCTGGACTTCGGCCGGCATGACCGGCGGCATCGATCTCGCGCTGGCCATGGTTGAGGAAGACCATGGACGTGAGGTGGCGCGCGATGTGGCGCGCAAACTCGTCGTCTACCACCGCCGCGCCGGCGGCCAATCGCAATTCTCAGCCTTGCTCGAACTCGATCCGAAAACCGACCGGATCCAAAATGCGTTGGGCTATGCCAAACGAAACCTGCGCAACGAATTGTCGGTGGAAGAACTGGCGGAAGTCGCGCGGCTGAGCCCGCGGCAATTCAGCCGCGTGTTTCATGCCGAGACCAGACAATCCCCCGCCAAGGCCGTCGAGAGCCTTCGCGTCGAAGCTGCCCGTTCGATGCTGGAGGACGGGCGCCATTCGCTGGATGTGATTGCAAATGAAGTTGGCTTCGCCGACAGGGAGCGCATGCGGCGCGCCTTCCTGCGCGTGCTCGGTCAGCCGCCGCAGGCGCTGCGGCGTAACGCCAGGGCGGCTGCGTGAACCCGATACCAACAGCCACGTTGCAGCGGTGTCCCGCACCGAAACCCGCGACAGGAGACGCGTCCATGGATCTAAGCAAGCTAACCAACCCGAGAGTCCGCGAAGCGATTGAAGCGCTTCAGGCCGGCAACAAAACGGTTTGGCTTTCACTTTTTGCCGTCAACGTGAAGCTGACCGATGACGGCAGCCCGCGCGACTTCACGGCCTTTTCGAATGAAGCCATCGGTCACGAACGCTTTACCAGCATCGATAAAGTCGACAATAACGGCCTCGATGTCCACGGCAGCTTCCACTCCGATCGATGGGGCGACTTCAGGACGTATTTCAAGTTTCATCTGGGCGACGATGGCAAGTTCAGCCGGCTCGACATCGGTCAGGAATAGTCGCACCCGGCAGCGCTTGCGCGATGTCCGAACAATTTGTTCGTTGATATCAACGCCTGCGATCGCGCCGGCGCTGCCACTGCCTGGCAACGGCGCGGCCCCGCAAGCCTGTGGCCGTTCAGCTTGCAGGGAGCGCGGTCCTATCGGCGGTCAGTTGTTTTTGGTCGCGTGGCCGGTCTTGCGCGTGGAAAGCCAGACACCCAGGCGATCAAGATAAAGGTAGACGACTGGTGTCGTGTACAGCGTCAGGATCTGTGACAGCAGCAGGCCTCCCACAATGGTATATCCTAGTGGCTGGCGAAGCTCTGACCCGGTACCGGTACCCAGCATCAGCGGCACGCCACCAAGCAGCGCAGCCATGGTTGTCATCAGGATCGGCCGGAACCGCAAGGTGCAGGCGCGGTATATCGCCTTTTCCGGACTCAATCCCTCAGTGCGTTCCACTTCCAACGCGAAGTCCACCAGCATGATGCCGTTTTTCTTGACAATGCCGATCAACAAAATGATGCCGACCAGAGCAATCACGCTCAGGTCCAGATGCACAGCCATCAACAGCAGTAATGCGCCGATTCCAGCTGACGGTAGCGTCGACAGGATCGTAATGGGGTGGATCAAGCTCTCGTAGAGTACGCCGAGAATAATATAGATGACGATCAGAGCCAGGCCGATCAGAATTGGTGTTCCTGATAGCGACGATTGAAACGCCTGGGCATTGCCCTGGAATGAGGTGGCCAGCGAAGCCGGTTTGCCGGTTTGTTGTTCGACCTGTTGGATCGCGGCGACGGCATTCCCCAGAGACGCGCCGGGCGCGAGGTTGAATGAGATGGTGACCGATGGAAACATGGATTGATGATTGATCAGGATCGGTGCCGCCTCGATCCTGCTATTCACCAGCGTGCTCAACGGTACCTGCTGGCCGCTCGACGAACTTATATAGATGTCCTTGAGGGCTTCGGGACCATACTGGAATCGAGGATCTACTTCGAGCACGACGTGATACTGGTTCAGCGCGGTAAACATCGTGGAGACGATGCGCTGACCGAAGGCGTCGTCGAGCGTATTGTCGATCGTTGAGGGAAGAATGCCAAAACTCGACGCAACCTCTCGATTGACGGTGACGTTGAGCAAGGGTCCGGCATTGGCCTGGTCGCTGGCAACGTCGGTTATACTGGGGATGGTTCTGAGTTTTTCAACGAAGATGTCTGACCAATGCGCGAGCTCGGCAGCGTCGGCATCTGTCAGGGTGTATTGATATTGTGTTTTTGAAAGGCGGGCGCCGATGGTGATGTCTTGCGCCGCCTGCATATAAAGGCTGATGCCCTGGACCCTGGCGAGTTCGGGCTGTAGCCGGCTGATGACCTGGTCCGCGCTGACGCCGCGCTGATCGTGCGGTTTCAATATGATAAAAATGCGCCCCTGATTGAGGGTTGCTGTCGGGCCGCCGGGACCGATGTAGCTGACGACCGAATCGATCGCGGGATCTCTCAACAGGGTATCGACGATCGCTTGTTGTCGTTGCGCCATTGCAGGAAACGAGATGTCTTGCGAGGCTTCCGTGATGCCAACGATCTGGCCGGTATCCTCCTGCGGGAAAAATCCCTTTGGGATGATCACGTAAAGACAACCCGTCAATGCGATGGTGCAGAGCATCACCATCAGCGTCACAAATCGGTGTCGCAACACGACCACGAGGCCGCGCGCGTACAGGGCGAGCAGGGCGTCGAAACCCCGTTCGAACAACAAATAGAGCCGGCTGTGCTTCCTGTGGCTCTCATTCTTGAGCAAGCGCGAGCACATCATGGGCGTTAGCGTCAGCGAAATGATCAGCGAGAGGATGAGCGAGGCGGTAATCGTGATGGCAAATTCCTGAAACAGCTTTCCCACATAGCCTCCCATCAGGAAGAGCGGGATGAAAACCGCTATCAGGGACAGGGTAATGGAAACGATGGTGAATCCGATCTCGCCGGCGCCCTTCTGGGCCGCCTCCATGGGACTCAGGCCCATCTCGAGATGTCGAACGATATTCTCGATCACGACCACGGCGTCGTCGACGACGAAGCCGACCGCGATCGAGAGTGCCATGAGCGAGAGGTTGTCCAGGCTGAAGCCGAGAATATACAGAACCGCGAAGGTGCCAATCAAAGACAACGGTACTGTTACCGCCGGAATGACGGTGGCCCAGAAATTCCGCAGAAACAGGAAGATCACCATGACCACGAGGGCGACCGTGAGCATCAGGGTAAATTGTACGTCGGCGACCGCGGCGCGGATGGTCAGTGTCCGGTCGGCTGCAATCGACACCTTGATCGCAGGAGGAATTGAGGCCTGGAGCTGCGGTAACAGTGCCTTGATTCGATCGACGGTCTCGATGACGTTGGCGCCGGGAACGCGCTGTACCGAAAGAATGATAGCGGGCTGCTGGTTGTACCATCCCGCCAGCAGATTGTTTTCCGGCCCATTGATGGCCTTGCCGATGTCACGAATGCGTACCGGCGAACCGTTGCGGTAAGCGATGATCAGCGCGTCATAGGCCTCGGGCTTCAGCAACTGGTCGTTGGTGTTGAGGGTGAAGGTCTGGCGCGGGCTGTTCAGGGTGCCTTTCGGCTGGTCGACATTGGCGCCGGCAATCACGCTTCGTACATCCTCAAGACCGATGCCGCGGGCTGCGAGGGCCTGCGGATTGACTTGGACCCGGATCGCGGGCTTTTGCTGGCCGCCGATACCGACGAGACCTACGCCAGGGATTTGCGAGATTTTCGGAAGCAGAATGCTTTCCGCATAGGCGTCAATGGTGGTCAGGGGCAATGTGTCGGAGGTAAGAGCGATCAGCATGACCGGTGTTTCGGCCGGATTTACCTTTCGGATCGTCGGCGGGTAAGGCAGGTTTTGCGGAAGAAACGGACTTGCCGCGTTGATCGCTGACAGGACGTCAACTGCGGCGCTATCTACCGTGCGCGACAGCTCGAACTGGATCGTCAGCGTCGTCACACCCAGCGCGCTCGATGAGGCAAGCTGCGTAACGCCGGGGATCTGGCTCAGTTGCTGTTCAAGGGGTGTTGCTACCGAGGACGCGAGGGTTTGGGGGTCGGCGCCCGGCAACTGGGCGGATATCTGGATCGTGGGGTAGTTGACATTCGGCAGTGCGCCGACCGGCAACAACCGGTAGGTCACAAGTCCACACAGCAGCAATCCGAACATCAGCAGGACGGTTGCGATCGGCCTTTGAATAAAGGGGGCCGAGAGGTTCATGGAATGGCCTTCTGCACCGAACTCTGCAGGTCGGCTTCCTGCGCGGCCTTGCCGTGCAATTCGCGCACATGACTGCCTTGCTGAAGTCTGTACTGACCATCGACTACGACGGTTTCATTCGCTTTCAAACCGGTATCGATCAGCGCTTGTCCCTCACTGATCTGTGCAACTGTGACAGGCCTTACCTCGGCAGTCCCGCCCGATGAAATGACGTAGACGTAGGACCCCTTCTGATCCTGCTGCACGGCAGAAGCAGCAACCGTCATTCCGTCTTGTCTCGTCTCCAGCAGCAGGCGAACGTTAATCAGCTGGCCCGGCCACAGCCGATGCGCGACATTCGGGAATTCGGCCTTGAGTTGAATGGAGCCCGTCGCCTGGAGTATCTGGTTGTTGACGAGGCGAAGAACCCCTTCATCCAGCTTGATCTTGTTGTCCTGACTGTAGGCGATGACAGTCAGGTGGGCCTTGGCCATCTGATCTTGAATCTTCGGTAGATCCAACTCCGGCAGCGTGAAGAGCAGGGAAATCGGCTCGACCTGTGTGACGACCACCAGACCATTCGGATCCGTCGGATGAATGACGTTGCCGACATCGATCTGCCGCACGCCAGTGATGCCCGGGATCGGCGACGTCAACTTCGTGTAACTTAGCTGCACCTTCGACTGCTCGATAAGGGCGTCGTCTGCCTTGACCGTGCTCTGCAATTGCGCGACTTGCGCCTTTTGAGTGTCGGACAATTGTTCCGTAGCGAAGCCCTTGCCTAATAACTGAGTGTCCCGACTGAGATTGGCGAGCGCGTTGGTGAGTTGTGCCTGATCGCGGTCGCGATTTGCGACCATCTGGTCCAGTTGTGCTTGATAGGGTCTCGGATCGATCAGCGCTAGGAGATCGCCGGCGCGAACGGTCTGGCCTTCGGTGAAAGCGATCTGGGTGAGCTGTCCCTGAATCTGGCTGCGGACGGTAACGGTATTGTAGGCAATGACCGTGCCGATACCGTGGAGATAGATCGGCACGTTCTGGGTGCTTACGAGGCCAGCGACGACCGGGATCGACGGAATCGCCGCTTGTTGCATTGGCGGCGGAGCTTTGCGATTGATGATAGCCGTGCCACCACCAAGTATGGCGATCGCCATAATGACAAGAACGGAAGTTCTCAATCGCATGAGGTTTTCCCTGCATTTGCGTTGTTCATGAGCTACCCCGGAGAAATCGAGATTCCCGCTGTGGTAGGCATGCCGTGGTCGAGCACGGCAAGGTACGCGTCAGCTAAGAAACGACGGATGACAGATCATGTTTTTGCGTGATAGCCATCTACGGACTTAGGGCGTCCCTCGCGGGTTCGGTAGACCCAGCGGCGAAATCCTGCACATCGCGGTCGCGCCGTAGGCAGAACTGAGGTGATCGGGTTTATCTCCGCCGCAGCGAACTCTGGAGTGCCGAAAGGAAGATCGGTAGCACCTGAACGGATGCTGGAACCGGTTCTAAATGGCGAAGAGACATCCGCCGCGGTATGGTGGTGCCCCCATACCCGTCTGGTCCTCCAAAGTAGGCCACTCTCGGAGTTCTATAGACTCTGGTCCCAGCTTCCTACGATCCGGGCCTTATGCCGTTGAGCGAAGAAAGCGTCCCGGTCACGGCGGTTCATCGGGGGCTGTCAACCGCCGCAGTCTAAACCAGGCGGCAGATGATCAAAAAGACTGCCGTGTAGTTTGACGTTATCACAACCGCTCAGCGGAATGGCGACAGGTTACTTATTCCGACTTGAAATCGCGGTTGGCCAATCAGAAGTCGACAATAACGGTCTCGATGTCCACGGCAGCTTCCACTCCGATCGATGGGGCGACTTCAGGACGTATTTCAAGTTTCATCTGGGCGACGATGGCAAGTTCAGCCGGCTCGACATCGGTCAGGAATAGTCGCTGTCACGCGCTTCAAATCTAACGCGGCGTTCGCTTCGAAATTACGGACGTAACATCGTCTCTAAGTCCTGAAACACGGTCGTAAAGAAAGTGCTCTATCGTCTCCCGACCCGTGTAGGGGAGAGCGCTATGCACATTGCCAATCGGCCTTTTTGCCGAGAATGCTGCCGGAAATCTGCCGCGATCCCTGCAATGGTCGGGAGACAAGGCTGATGCTCAATCTCGACGCTGTTTTCGCCGAATGCGAAGTCGCGGTGGCGCGCGATGCCAGTCATAAAGGTGTGCACGAAATCGTAGCTCGCGCGGTGAGCGATCCGGCCGCCGTGATAGCGGCGCTGGGCGAGCCCAAGCTCGCGGGGCCTAACGTCCTCTACCAGTCGCCCAGTTTGACGGTTCTGAACCTGGTCTGGGGTCCGGGCATGACAATCATGCCCCACGATCACCGCATGTGGACCGTGATCGGTATCTACACCGGCCGTGAAGACAACATCTTCTGGCGCCGCCTGCCGCCCGATGCGACGCGCGGCATTGAGGCCGCCGGGGCGCGTTCCCTGTGCCGCGGCGACTGCATACCATTGGGCCCCGACATCATTCACTCGGTGACCAATCCGATTTTGCGTTTGACCGGCGCGATCCACGTCTACGGCGGAGATCTTCTCAACCATGAGCGGAGCCAATGGGACGCCGAGACATTGCGCGAGGAGCCCTATGACGCCGAAAAAGCCCTGCAGCAGTTCGCGGCTTTCAACAGGACATGAGGGCGTGAGAGATCGGCGCTCCGCACTTGCCGAGACCGTAATCAAGCGCAATCGATGTCATCGACGCAGCGATGTCGCCATGCGGCGCGGCCGGTGGCCGCAGGCCGGCATGCGAGCGCGGAACCTCGCCGGCAATTTGGTTCTATGAGTGATCGCGTTATGAAGCAGGCGCTCCTTGTCGTCGACGTTCAGTCCAGTTTTCCTGTACGCGTGACGGACTCATCATGTCGTTCGACCGTTCAAGCCGCGGTCAAATCGGCCTTGAGTGAATTCGTGACCTCTTCGTGACCGCCTCCTGACTAAACCGTAAGGCGGGTTGTCTGCGGTTTCGTGTACTATTTCCCCGTATAGAAGAAGTCGAATGAGACGCCGCGGGGATGTTGCATATGGAGGATTGAGAAATGGCAGGCGTACACTCGCTCGACCGTCTTGTCGGCGACGAATATCCAGTTCTTGCAACCGAAGCCGACGTTCGTTCAATCGAACGGGTCCCTTATGTTGATCGCATCACCGCCCAGAGCACCTATGATGCCATCAAGCTCGGCGCAGCCAGAAATCCCGATGCGCCTGCCATTCAGTTCGTTTCCAACGCTGACCCGGCTGACACACCAATCGTGATTACCCACCGCGATTTCATCGCGCAGGTCACGCAGGCCGCCAACATGTTCCATGCGCTTGGCGTTGGCCCCGGCGACGTTGTCAGCTTCCTGCTTCCGCTCGTACCAGAGGCCTTCATTACGATGTTTGGCGCCGAAGCGGCCGGTATCGCCAATCCGGTTAACCCTCTCCTGGAGGCGCATCAAATCGAGGAAATCCTCGAGGCTGCACAAACCAGGGTTATCGTCGCCCTGGGTCCACTGCCCGGTGCGGACATATGGGAGAAGGTGCAGCAAATTCGCGGCAGGCTGAAGCATCTCAACGCGATCGTGCAAGTCCACGGTCCTGGCGACCCGGCCAAGCAGATTTATTCTTTCAACGATTTGGCGAAGGCGCAGCCGTACGACAGGCTTGTCAGCGAAAGGCGGATTCTCGCCGAGGATACCGCAGCTTATTTTCACACCGGGGGCACTACCGGCACACCGAAGCTTGTTTGCCACACCCACGCCAATCAGGTCTATCAGGCTTGGGCCTACAATCTGCTGCTCAAGTTGAGACCCGGAACCAATCTGCTTTACGGCATGCCGCTGTTCCACGTTGGTGGTGCGCTCGTACAGGCCTTGAGCCATTTGGCTGCAGGTAACTGTTTGGTGGTTCTGTCCCCTGCCGGGTGGCGCAACCCCGCGGCGGTAAGGAACATCTGGGGGCTTGTCGAACGCTTCAAGCCGGACGGGCTGGGGAGTGTCCCGACGATTCTGGCTGCAACGCTTGCCATCCCACCAGGCAATGCTGACCTGTCGAGCTTGCGATATGCCGCCGGCGGCGGATCAGCCATTCCCCTGGCTGTCGGTGAGGCGATCGAGGAAAGGTTCAAGATTCCGGTTGTCGAAGTTTACGGTATGACCGAGACCGCCGGTGTCCACACCATGGCTTTTCCGGATCGTCCCATCCGTTTGGGGTCCGTAGGTTTCCCCTTGCCGTATAGTCGTGTTCGTATCGTGAAGCTCGATGCCAATAATCGTGTCGAGCGTGATTGCGAGCCCGACGAGATTGGCGTCGTGGTCATGGCGGGACCCGGTGTCTTCCGCGGCTATCTCAACGAAACGCATAACAAGAGCGCGTTTGTCGATGGAGAATGGGTCAACTCGGGGGATCTTGGCCGTCTCGACAAGGATGGATATCTCTGGATCACGGGCCGTGCCAAGGACCTCATTATTCGTGGCGGCCATAACATCGATCCTGGACCCATAGAGGATATCCTGTTGCGGCATCCCGCTGTCGGCTTTGCTGCCGTAGTTGGTCAGCCGGACGCCTATGCCGGCGAGCTGCCGGCGGGCTACGTGCAATTGAAACCAGGTGCCATTGTACAACCGGGTGAACTGGAAGCGTGGGTCCGCGAGCGCACACCCGAGCGCGCTGCCGTTCCGGTGCACATCAGCACAATTGATGCGATGCCGCTCACCGGCGTGGGTAAAGTGTTCAAACCTCAGCTTCGGTGGGATGCCGCCGAACGCGTATTCACCGGCGTTCTCGCGCCTGTTGTGGAAAGTGGCATCAACTGTCAGGTTCAAGTTGGGCCGCACGGGACCCATGGCAGCATTGTCACGGTTACGTTGGCGCAGGTCGCGGAGCCCAAGCGCGAGGCAGCAGCTAACGAGGTGGCTACTTTGCTCGCCCCATTCGCGATGCGTCACCAGATCGTCTACATATGACCGGCGCGGGCACGACACTTGGCAGTGGGCGTCCGGATCAGCACGCCGAGCCGGCGCATCCAGCAACAGCTACGATCACCTGCCGGATGCGACGCGATGACGTCACGATAAAATGACATGCTGAGCTTCGGCAGCTGTACTATCGAAGCGCAGGCGGCACCGATTGAAGCGTCCTTCGTTCGAATTGACTTGGCGTCGCAGAAATATCCGCCGACATTTTAACTTCGTCAAAAGGCTTGAGATAACGATGAGCGCACACGAGAACGGGGCAGCCCAATCAAACTCCAGTCTGCAAGCAACGTCTTCGGGAAGCCCGGCAGCTGCCATAACACCGGAGGCGATCTTGCAACTGGGGCTCGGATTTTGGGCCTCCAAAACGATGTTGAGCGCTGTCGAACTTGGCGTGTTCAGTGTACTGGCTGAAGCGCCCGCTCGGCTTGAGGATCTCCAAAAAGCATTGGGACTTCATCCGCGGGGGGCACGGGACTTCCTGGATGCACTGGTCGCGTTGAAGATGCTGGAACGCGAAGGTGACGTTTATCGTAATACGGTTGAAGCCCATACCTTTCTTGACAAGGCAAAGCCGTCTTATGTCGGCGGTATGTTGGAAATGTCGAACACCCGTCTGTACGGCTTCTGGGGTTCGCTCACCGAAGCGTTGCGCACCGGTGAACCTCAAAATGAAGCGAGACACGGCAAAAATCTATTTGAGGAAATGTATGCAAAGCCAGATGCGCTGCGTAGCTTTCTGAGCGCGATGAGTGGAGTCAGCGTGAGCGCAGCGCAGGCGATCGCAGCGAGGTTTAACTGGGGCGATTATAAAACCTTCGTAGATGTCGGCGCAGCGCAGGGCATGGTACCGGTCACCCTCGCGCGAGTGCATCCCCATCTCAGTGGGGTCGGCTTTGATCTTCCGGAAGTGCAACCTGTGTTCGAGGAATTCGTGGCTGAGCAAGGGTTGTCGGACCGGGTGCATTTCCAGCCAGGAAATTTCTTCGAACACGAACTCCCGAAGGCCGACGTCATAGTGATGGGCCACATTCTGCATGATTGGGATCTGACGCAGAAGAAAGCCTTGCTTGGCAAAGCTTTCGCAGCGCTACCGAAAGGCGGCGCCGTCATCGTGTACGAAGCGCTTATCGACGACGACCGCCGAAAAAACGCGTTCGGTCTTTTGATGAGCCTCAATATGCTCATCGAGACGGACGGAGGGTTTGACTATACGGGTGCGGATTGCAGTGCCTGGATGCGCGAGGCCGGTTTCAAGACAACACGCGTTGAACATCTCGTCGGCGCGGACAGCATGGTTATCGGTATCAAGTAAGACCGTTTACGGCGGTCGCCAACGGCCCGGGCGATCGTTGCGCGGGAGCGAGGTCGCGAGAAATGGCGTGCGGACCCTAACAGGTGGGGCCCGTTGCGTCTGCCGCGCGACCTGAACGAGGCGATCACATCGCCGAGGGCTCGGGCCCCCCGATCTCACGCTCCGATCGCGTTCCTTGCCACCACGTCGCGATAAAATGCAACGCTGAGTTTCGGTGTGCGAACCAGCGTGTCGAAGTCGACATGGTACAGCCCGAAGCGCTGTTCGAAACCGAAGATCCATTCGAAATTGTCCATCAGGCTCCAGAGGAAATATCCACGGACCGGCACGCCCTCGGAGGTTGCGCGCTGCAACTGCGTCAGATAGTTGCGCAGATACATGATGCGGTCGAGGTCGTAGACCTTGCCGTTGGCGGCGGGCTTGTCAGTCGAGGAGGTACCGTTCTCGCTGATATAGATGGTCTCGATATTCCAGACCTTCGCCGCGAGGCGCGGCACCCAGTAGGCCGTCTCCGGGCCGATCCGGAGCCATTCGGATTCCATATGCGGAAACGATTTCGGAAAAGGCAGCACATCGAAGCCGGGCGCGCGCTCCGCCGCCACGACGTAAAATTGCGGCGCGTAGATGTTGAGGCCGACGAAATCGATCGGCGTGCCGATGATCCTGAGCTCGTCGGCGGTATATTTTGGTGCGTCCTTGCCGGCATAAGCGAGAAAGGCGTCGGTGTACCTGCCCTCCAGGATCACACCGAGGAAGCCCGCGTTCAACTCGCGCGTCGCAATCTCGGCGGCGCGGATGTTCTCGGGTGTTGCGATCGCCGGTACGCAGGCCGCGATGTTCTCGGCGGGGCCGACCCGGGTGCCGGTGCGCCCCTGCGCGCGGATCGCCTGCACGGCGAGGCCGTGGCCGAGCGCGACATGGTGGCGTACCTGATTGACGACCGCCTGCGGCAGCTTCAGCCCGGGCGCATCGATGCCGTAGCCGTAGCCGAAGTTCACGAACCGCCCGGGCTCGTTGACCGTAAAGATCGACTTGACGCGATCGCTCAGGTGTTCGGCGACATAGCCCGCGTAGTTCGCAAACGCCCTCGAGGTTTCGCTAGACTGCCATCCGCCGAATTTATCCTGCAGCGGCTGCGGTAAATCCCAGTGATACAGCGTTGCGTACGGTTCGATGCCGTTCTTTAGGAGTTCGTCTACCAGGCGCTGGTAGAAGTCGAGCCCCTTGGGGTTCGGCGCGCCCGTGCCTTCCGGAAACAGCCGGGGCCAGGCGATTGAGAACCGATAGGCTTTCACGCCGAGTTCGGCGATCAGGCGCACGTCATCCTTGTAACGATGATAGTGGTCGTTGGCGCGGTCGCCGGTGCTGCGATCGGAGATATTACCCGGCGCATGCGCGAAAGTGTCCCAGATCGACCGGCCCCGGCCGTCTTCATTAACGGCGCCCTCGATCTGATAGGCGGAGGTGGCCGTTCCCCATAGGAAGTTACTGGGAAAACTGGCGGGCGCGTGGCGGTCAGGCATTGGCTTCGTTTCATTTTCCTCGGCTGCGGCAGGCGTTGCCACCATCCCTAGCGCTGAAAAACCCGCAAGTTTTGCAAAACGCCGCCGGGAAAATGTCTTGAACACGGTTGCTCCTAACGGGAATCGATTTGATAGACGGACACCCGGTCGATTTCGAAAGCGACCGTTTTTGGCGTATCGGCGCTCACAAGTCCAACGCCTCTGAAGTATTTCGCACCCATGGCCAGGTTCACGATCATATACATCGGATCGTCGAAGCCAACGGGGACCTTGATGTCGGCGACGGGTTTGCGATCGACAAAGTAGGTGATGCGTTCTTGCTGCCACAGCGCGCCGTAGTCATGGAACGCGTTGGGAGCATCCGACAGCATGAAATCCTGCGGGCAGGATTCGATACGCTGGGTGTCCGGGTGCCGCCAATGTGTCGTCATCACGAACGCACCGGGCTCTTCGCCGCGGCCTTCCATGACGTCGATCTCCGGTGGCCATCCGCCGTTATTGGCGAGCAGCCAGAACGCCGGCCACACGCCAGTGCCTGCCGGCATTTTCGCGCGAATTTCGAAATATCCGTGCTTTTGCGCAAACGAACTTTGGGTCGTGAGGATGCCCGAGACGTATTCGTTATCAAACAGAACCGACTTCAGTTCGGGTGGCGTACGGGTTGCGACGATCGACAGGATGCCATTGTGAACCCTGAACGGATCGAGACCAAGCGGTGTCGTTGCGCGCCCGGCGTAGCGCGGATCGACATAGATTTGCTGTTCGCCGTTGTAGGTGGTCTTGCGCTTGAAGTCGGAGCCGTCGCCGCCCCAATAGCGCGACTCTGGCCAGGCAGCCCCGCCAGCATAATGCGGCGTCCACGTCCCACTCAACAACGGGTGGGCATCGAAGTCGTCATGGAAGGTCCGATGCATCGACACCGGCACGCGGGGCGCGCTATCCGATGCGTCGATGGTCCGGCATGTCTGGCCCGGCGGGTCGCTTGCGACCTGCAAGCTGAGCTGCGCCGGCGCGGCCTTGAGATCGGTTTGTGCAGAAGCCGGCGCGAGCGTGATGAAAAGGCTGATCGCGATCAAAAAGCCTGGCGTCAGTATCGGCGTCACTTTGTCGATCCTCGGTTCACGCGGAGCCGATTGAGATGATCTCCGACATGCCAGTTAGGCAATATATGATCGGAAACCCGACTAAATTGCACGTTACTAACGCCGTCGTGAATGTCGCAGCCCGGCTTGACGCGGCGACGGATCGGCGGTTCCGCAGCCATCGCAAGTTGCGGAAAGTGCCGTTGACCCCAGTTGAGGGGACGCCTCGAACGAAGAGCGGCATCGGTATGGTCGAAGCCGCGTCAATGCCAGGCTTGAGCAGTGCAGCGGACTGCTCGCAAGCCAAGGGCATCGTCGCGCCACGTCAGGCAGGATGTGCGATGCGGCCTTGCGGGATCTGCATCCCGCCGAGGCATCTTCAAGCGCGGATGATCACACCCGATGGGTGATCACACCGACGACTTTCTTGTCGGTGGGATTGACGATCACGAGCTTGTTGTGAAGCAGCGCATAGTCGTATGGCTTTAGCGCGGACACCCGCGCGGCGACTTTGGCAGGCACGGAGCGAAGCGAGATGTCACTCGGCATCGTTGCGCCGATCGATGCCGTGAAGCTCGACGGTGCCGTCTGAGTGTTGGCGTGTTTGCTGAGGTTTCTCCAGGCGGTGTGCTCCTGCGCGGGCGTCAGAGACAGCACGTCCTGTGCCTTTGCCATCGCGTTCACGGCAGTTGGGCTCTTCATGGCATGATTGTCGGCGGCGGATGCCACGCCGATCCCTGATGCGAGCGCGGCGGTCGTTGCGATGGCGATGAGTTGAAGCTTCATGGCGGTTCTCCTGTCGAGCCGCCCCCGCGTAAAAAATTACAACGCGAGAGAGATGTTCCGTTAAACATCGTTCATGTTCGGTCGGCTGAATCTCGTGAAGATATTGGTTCGACAAAAGGCCGCGGTGGTTGGTCGCATGGTTCTTGCGAAAGATTAATCCATCGAACAGGACCACGTAATGTCGCTTCGCCATGTTGGGTGCAGGGATTTTCCCTCGCGCAACATTGGAGATGCCATATGAATGATCAATCGAACAACTCGCATTCCATTCCACCAAAGGTCATGAAACCGCGGCGCCTGGCGCTATTGGCTTCGGCTGCTGGTCTCAGCTTAGCGGTTCTCGCTGCTGGTCCCGCGGGCTATCTGCCGTTCAATCTTCCGGCGTTCACTTCTTCCGCTCGTGCGGCAGAGGCCGCCCAGAACACAGCGGGCTTTGCCGATCTCGTCTCCAAGGTCAAACCGGCGGTGATCTCGGTGCGCGTCAAGATCGATGGCGACAGCGACAATATGGCGGTTTCTCAGCGCGACGGCGACGGAATGAATTCCGATCAGTCTGATTCACCGTTTAACGAGTTTTCGAAGCAATTCGGTTTCCGCGGCCACAACGGCATGCCGCAGCGTCATCAGGTCATCACCGGCGAAGGCTCGGGCTTTTTCATTTCGCCCGATGGCTACGCCGTGACCAACAATCACGTGGTCGATCACGCCAAGTCGGTGCAGGTTACGACCGATGACGGCACGGTCTACACCGCAAAGGTCATCGGGACCGACAAGAAAACCGATCTGGCGCTGATCAAGGTCGACGGCAAGAAGGACTTCACCTTCGTGAAGTTCGCGGATACGCCGCCGCGTGTCGGTGACTGGGTGGTCGCGGTCGGCAATCCCTTCGGTCTCGGCGGCACGGTCACGGCCGGTATCGTTTCCGCGCGCGGTCGCGACATTGGTGCGGGACCGTATGACGATTATGTCCAGATCGACGCGCCGATCAACAAGGGCAATTCCGGCGGACCCGCGTTCGACATGAGCGGCAACGTTATCGGCGTCAACACCGCGATCTTCTCGCCGTCGGGCGGTTCGGTCGGCATCGGCTTCGACATTCCCGCCGATACCGCGAAACTTGTCGTCGCCCAGTTGAAGGATAAGGGGTACATCACCCGCGGCTGGCTCGGTGTCCAGGTGCAGCCGGTCACCGCCGATATTGCCGACAGCATCGGCATGAAGCAGGCCAAGGGCGCGATGGTCGACAGCCCGCAGGACGGCAGTCCCGCGGCCAAGGCCGGCATCGAGGCCGGCGACGTCATCACCGCGGTCAACGGTGTCGACGTCAAGGACGCGCGCGATCTCGCCCGCAACATCAGCATGATGGCGCCGGGTACTTCTGTGAAGCTCGATGTATTGCACAAGGGTGAAGCCAAGAAGGTAACGGTGGCGCTCGGCGAAATGCCGAACGACCGTCAGGCCAATGCCGGCGATTCATCGTCAAAGGATGCCGCGGGCACACCGCGCCTCGGGCTGCGGCTTGCTCCGGCGGGCGAGGTCGACGGCTCCGGTGACAAGGGGGTCGTGGTGGTTGCCATCGATCCCGAGGGACCCGCGGCAGAACAGGGCTTCAAGACCGGCGACGTCATTCTCAACGTCGGCGACAAAACCGTTGCCAATGCCGCCGATGTTCGGGCGGCGCTGGTAGCGGCCAAGGAAAGCGGCAAGAAGAGCGTGTTGATGCGCGTCAAAACCGCGGATGCGACCCGGTTCGTCGCGGTTCCGCTGGCGAAGGGTTAATTGCGGTAACCATTTCGACGCTGCTTTTGAAAGGCCGGGTTTAACGCCCGGCCTTTCCTGTACCCGCGGCGCGCTTATGTGTACGCTCGCCCCAGCGCACGGCGGCACGTTGACGGAACCCCTTGGATTTTGGAGTCTCCCGATGAGTTCGACCGACACGTCCTCAACCCAGTCGACCGCGCCTGCGGTGACGGTTCACAAGCTGCTTGCCGGCCAGAAGGCGCTGGTGACCGGCGCTAACTCCGGAATCGGCAAAGGAGTTGCGATCGCGTTGGGGGAGGCCGGCGCCGACGTCGTCGTCAATTATGTCGCTGACGCTGCCGCCGCCGATGCGGTGGTCGTTCAAATCAAGAGCTTCGGCGTCAAAGCCTATGCACATAAGGCCGACGTTGGATCGGAAGACGAGGTTGCCGCGATGTTTGCGCGGATGATGCAGGAGTTCGGCACCATCGACATTCTCGTCAGCAATGCCGGCTTGCAGCGGGACTCGGCGTTTCACCAAATGACGCTGGCGCAGTGGAACACGGCTCTCAACGTCAACCTGACCGGCCAATTCCTGTGTGCGCGCGAGGCGGTTCGCGAATTTCTGCGCCGGGGCGTGGTGCCCTCGGTATCGAGTGCGGCGGGGAAGATCATCTGCATGAGTTCGGTGCATCAGGAGATTCCCTGGGCCGGGCACGCCAATTATGCCGCGTCCAAGGGTGGCATCAAATTGCTGATGGAGAGCTTGGCGCAGGAGGTCGCCCCGAAGAAAATCCGCGTCAACGCCATTGCGCCCGGCGCGATCCGAACGCCGATCAACACCGCGGCCTGGCAAACCAAGGAAGCTTACGACGCGCTGATGACGTTGGTGCCCTATGGGCGCATCGGGGAGCCCGAAGATATCGCCCGCGCCGCGGTCTGGCTGGCGTCGGATCATTCCGACTACGTGGTCGGTACCACGCTCTATGTAGACGGCGGCATGACGCTCTACCCGGGCTTTGCCACCGGCGGCTGAGGGAGTTTCGGGCGCGAGTTAGCTCGCTCCTGTCGATGCCGTAAATCCGCATGGCCCGAGCGAGGCCGTGCTAACCTTGCTGACCGTTGCAACTGGAAATAGCGCGGTTGGCATCTTACATGTGGAGCTGGTTCCATTGTTCAGGAGGCCGCTGATGGTCCTGAAACATGTTTTCGCAGCCGCCGTCGTCGTAACGCTGTTGGCGTGGAACGGCGCCGCGGTCGCGGCCGGGCCTGGCGAATATCAACCCGACGAATTTCTGGGCCTCGACCTTCCAACGGCCGTGTTGTCGCCGAAGCCGCTCGGGCCCGCCACGCAGTTCGCCCCGGTCCGGATCGAGGCCAAGTCCGATCCCACCAGCCCGGCCGCCGCGCCGGCGCGCGTGACGCCCAAGGCCGTTTCCAAGGCTGACGCACCCAAGGCTGGCGCGCCCAAGGCTGCCGCACCCAAGGCGAAAATCGCGCATTCGGGCGTGAAGAAGCCGCGCGGCGCGGGCCGGACGAAGCTCGTGCGGCGCCACGGCAATCCGCTCGATGCACAGGCATTCGATACGCGGATCCAGGTCTGGCCGTGTCGGTCGGGCGGCATCTGCAATTGGCAGCCGCGTTGAAGCCGCGGCCGCGAACGGATTGCCCGATACGCTGCTGATTTGGACTTGCGCCTCGCGACAGGCTATCAACCCCGCCGTCCTTATCCGTTTTTTCAACGCAATGCCGTTCGGCGTCACCGGCCGTTGATCCGGACGCCTATGTCTTCAGGAGTTATCATGGAATATTTGCAAAGCCAGGGCGTCAGCCTGCCGCGGCTCGGGCTCGGTACGTTTCGCATGCAGGGCGACGTCTGCCGTGCGGCGGTCGAGAGTGCGCTGGGCCTTGGCTACCGGCACATCGACACCGCGGAAATGTACGCCAATGAAGACGCCATCGGTCCGGCCATCGCCGCCTCCGGCGTTGCCCGCAAGGATCTGCATGTCACCACCAAGGTCTGGCATGAAAACCTCGCCCCCGATGCGATCCGCCGGGCCTTCGACACCAGCCTGCAGAAACTCAAGCTCGATCACGTCGATCTCTATCTGGTGCATTGGCCATCGAAGGCCATGAACCTGCCGGCGGTGTTCGAGACCTTGCTCAAGCTGAAAGAGCAGGGCCGTACCCGCGCTATCGGCGTCGCCAACTTCAACCTCGCGCTGTTGAAAACGGTGGTCGAGGAAATCAAGGCGCCGATCGCCTGCAACCAAATCGAATATCACGTGATGCTCGATCAGGCGCCGGTGCGGAAATATCTTGCGGCGAAATCGATTCCGCTGGTGGCCTATTGTCCGCTGGCGCAGGGCCGGGCGGCGACCAACGAGAGTTTGATTGCGATCGGCCGCAAGCATAACGCAAGTGCTGCGCAGGTCGCGCTGAAGTGGCTGCTCGATCAGGACGGTGTTGCCGCGATTCCGAAGGCGTCGCGCGCCGAAAGCCAGCAGGCCAATCTCGGTGCGCTGAACGTGAAGCTCGACGACGAGGATCGCAAGGCGATCGCGGCACTGCCGAAGAACCAGCGCTTCGTCAATCCGGGTTTTGCACCGGCGTGGGATTGAGCCGCGATTGACATCAGAAAAATGGCCCCGTGAGGGGCCATTTCGCTGTGTCAGTAACGGTGATGACGGCGATGTTTGATGATCACCCGGTCGTGGTGATGATGCCGTCCGTGATCGCGCATTTCTGCGCGGGCGTTGAAGCGATGGTGGTCGCCGTGTTTGACAACGATGGATTCAGCGCTGGCAATCGACGGCGCCGCGATGGCGATGGTGGCGAGTGCGGCAATCATGTATCCAAACTTCCTCATAGTACTCTCCTAGGTTGTGCTGGGATTAAACCCTGCATGCTTGGTAACGTTCCCGAGGAATCTGAGGAGAATTCTGAACGCTTGTTCAGCTTGCGATAAATGCGCGACAAGAGGACGTCCGCATCGAATGCTGCGGCTACTCGACGATTGCCTGATACACCAGCGCGTTGATCTTCTGACGGTAGTGCCAACGCAGCGGTCCGGGTACAGCCGAGAGATAAACCACCGCAAGCTCTTCCTTCGGATCGACCCACCAATCGGTGCCGCTGGCGCCGGGCCACGAGAACTGACCGACCGATCCCATCAGCCGGACAACACCAGGGGTCGTGCGCACCGCGAGCCCGAGCCCGAAGCCGTAATCGGCGCGCGTTGGATCGGCGTTGACGATCAGGTTCTTGATGTTGGGACCGAGTTGGTCGGACAGCATGTAGTCGACGGTTTTGCGGCCGAGCAATTGTGCCTCGCCGAAGCGACCGTGATCCATCAGCATCATCGCAAAGCGCAGATAGTCCGATGCTGTCGAGGCCGCACAGCCGCCGCCGCATTCGAATTTGACTGGCTGAGTCAATTCCGGGCTCCGCGCCTGCGGCTTGCCCGTGTCCGGATCGACCGGCAGCGGTTTGGCGTAACGCGCGGCCTGGTCCGGGGAAATCGAAAATCCGGTATCGGTCATCCCGAGCGGTTTGAACAGGTTGGCCTGCAGATATTGTCCGAGGCTCTGCTTGCTGATCTGTTCGACGATCAGGCCCGTAATGTCGAGACCGAAACCGTAGTCCCACACCGTTGCGGGTTGATACAGCAGCGGCGCCGACGCCAATTTGTCCAGGAAGGCCGTTCCGTCATATTCTTGTGAGGCATCGCCGCTTCCGGAGGGATACATCTTGTGAACTGGCGTCGTGCCGCGGCCGCCATAGATCAGGCCGGAGGTGTGACGCAACAGATCCTGGATCGTGATCTGACGGTTGGCCGGAACGGTCTCGGTGGTCGGTTCGCCATTTGCATCGCGCGTGGCGACGCGCATGTTGGCGAATTTGGGGAAATATTTGCTCAAGGGGTCGTCGATCAGGATCTTGCCCTGCTCGTACAGCATCAGGGCGCCGACGGTCGTCATCGGCTTGGTCATGGAGGCGATATTGAAGATCGTATCGGTGGTCATGGCGACGCCGGCGGCCTTGTCGCGCCAGCCATAGGCGTCGAGCATCACCAGTTTGCCGTGCCGGGCAATGGCAATGACCGCGCCGGGAATGCGGCCAGCCTCGATGTCGGCCTTCAGCACCGTGCTGATGCGTGCCAGCCGTTCCGATGACATGCCGACGTTTTCAGGTTTGGCGCGCGGCAAGGGATCTTCTGCGAAGGCCGCGCCGCAAGCGAGCAGGCAAAACGTGGCCGCAAGGATTCGGACTGATACCATGGACGTCTCCCATTAGGGCTATTCGGGCCCTTGATTTTGGCTGGGGGACCCTATGGCAACCAGCTTCGAGAGGCCAGCGGCGCCGCCATTCATTTTTGTGGAGCAGACGGTCAAATGATGCTGAGCGATAGCGGCTGCCATCGCCAAAACATGCGTCTATCCGATGTTTCAGGGATGAACGACGATCGTGATCGACTCAAGTATGGGTGCGCTTTTCAACATTCGCGATCCGCGCCGGTACGCCGAACTCCTTTCGGCACACCTCGGCGAGCAGTGCGATGCCTTCGCGAATCTGTTGGTGCGACGGGCTAGCGAAGCATAGCCGTAAGCGGCTGCCGGCATAGGCTTTGTCGGTCGACCATTCCGGTCCCGGATTGATGGCGACGCCGGCGGCGAGCGCGGCCTGGTAAAGCTTCGGCGTGTCGACATTGTCAGGCAGTTTGACCCACAGGAAGATGCCGCCTTTGGGGTCTTCGAATTCCGCCGAGGTGCCGAACTGCTCGTTAAGCGCTTCCATCAGAGTGTCGAGCTTGGCGCGCAGGCCGCGCGTCAGCTTCGGCACATGCGTTGAGAAATGTGGCGTGCAATATTCCGCGAGCACCATCTGCTCCAGCGCGCCGGACCCGGCATCGGTCTTCAGCGCCAGCATCCGCGACAGCACGCTCCATTCCGCAACGATATAGCCGACCCGCAATGCCGGTGCGATCGATTTGGAGAACGAGCCGATATGGATGACGCCGCTGCCGTCGCTCAGGGCGTGGAGTGCGGGCGGGCGCGTCCCGTCCCATATCAGGTCGGCGTAACAATCGTCCTCGAAGATCGGCACGCCGTATTGCCGCGACAGCTTTACAAGTTCGTTCCGGCGAGTTGTCGGCATGATGGTGCCGGTCGGGTTCTGAACGGTCGGGATGGTGTAGATGTATTTCGGCGTGATGCCGCGGCCCTTGAGGTCGGCGAGCGCGGTTGCCAGCGCATCCATCCGCATGCCCTCATGGTCCAGCGGGATGCCAACCGTGTTGACGCCGAGCCGGGTCAGCCGGTTCAGTGCCCCCTGATAGGTGTCCCGCTCGATGATGACGGTATCGCCGCGCGCCAGCAGCGTTGCATTGACGAGGTCGAGCGCCTGCAGCGAGCCGGAGACGATCAGGATGTCTTCGCTGACGCAAGTGATGCCGGCATCGCGCTTGAGCTTGGCCGCGATGAAGTCGCGCAAGGGGCGATAGCCCTGCGGGCCGCTGGCCAGGCCATAGGTGGCGAGCGTTTTGCCCTCGCGCCTGAGAACGGCGTTGACGGCCTCGAGCAGGCCTTCGACCGGTACCTGATCGGGGTCGTTGTTACCGCCGATGAAACTGTATTTCGCAAGCCCGGTCCACCTGGCCGCAGGCGCCGGCAACCCGGCCGGCAGCAGCGGCGCGAAATCGAATGGTGCTGTGGTGGATGCAGCAGTAGACAACGCAGCAGTAGACATGGACATTCTCTCCCGTTTTTCTTTATTAAGGAAAGCCGGCTGTCGCGACTTTCCCAAGTCTAGTCTTTTGAGGCTAATTCTTGCCCACGATCCTGATCGGCCGTCCTTGGCTGATGAAAGCATAATGTCCGCTGCCGACCCCGCCGACCATCAGCGCCTCAACCACCGGTTCGGCGATCTCGCCGGCCGCGGCCCAGTCCACCACGAAATTGGCGCCGGTGCCGCCCCGCACGTCAGTGGTAGCGATGGAGACTTCGATCGTCGCGAACGGCTTCAGCGCGATCGGGGAGGTGAGATAGCTTTCCACAGGCTTGCCCGATGTGTCGAAATAGGCAATCCGCTTCAGCACCAACGGCCGGGTCTCCGAAGCATTGTGGATGCTCAGCGTGACTGAAAAATCCGCCCGCAGCTTGCCCTGACTCATCGAGACGCTCGAATAGACCGGTACGTAAAATGCGCCCGATACCGCAAGATTTTCGGTAGGCATAGCGGTTAGGGAACCGGCAAGTCTTTGCTCGATATTCCCGGCAATTGGTGCCTCCGCATGGGCCGTATGCCCGGCCAACAGAAAGGCCAGGACAGCAAGAAAAAAGCCCCTTATGCGGATGTGACACATTGCCGTTTGATCCTTAGGCTCAGGCCTCTACCTTACGGCGAGGGAAGTCGAGAAGCATGCACGAACTTGTTGGCGATATCACCTTATGCATTCTGTCCGCCTGGGTGCTCGGCTTACTGGCCCATTTTTCACGGCAGCCGCTGATCCTCGCCTACCTTATCGCCGGCTTTTTCATTGGTCCATTCGGCATGGGCCTGGTCAAGTCCCAGGAATCGATCAGCGTCATCTCTGAACTCGGCCTGATCTTCATGTTGTTTATGATCGGGCTGGAAATCGATCTGAAGAAGATCGTCCGCGCCGGCAAGGTCATCCTGTTTGCTGCGGGCGGCCAATTGGTGGGCGGTTGTCTGCTCGGGACCCTCTTCTTTGTGGGTATCGGCCTGGCGATGGGCAGCGGGCACTTCGACGCGCTATATCTCTGCGTCGCTTGCGCGCTGAGCAGCACGGTCATCATCGTCAAGGTGCTCTACGAAAAGCGCGAACTCGACACGCTGCCGGGACGCATCACCCTGGGCGTGCTGGTGCTGCAGGATATCTTCGCGATCCTGTTCCTGGCGGTGCAGCCGAGCCTCGATGATCTGCAGGCCAGCGTCGTCCTGCTCTCGATCGCCCGGGTGGTGGTTCTGGTTGCGACCGCCTTGGTGCTCAGCCGGTACGTTCTGCCACGATTGTTTCACCACATCGCGCGCCGCCCGGAACTGGTCCTGCTCGGTGCGCTGGCGTGGTGTTTCCTGATCGGCGAAATCGCCGAAAAACTGCATCTGTCGCGCGAAATGGGGTCGCTGGTAGCCGGCGTCTCGTTGTCGACATTCCCCTATGCGCTCGACGTCACCGCCAAGGTGACGACGCTGCGCGATTTCTTCATTACGCTGTTCTTTGTCGCGCTGGGCATGACGATTCCGATCCCCACCTTGCCGGTGATCGGACTTGCGCTGATTATCGCAGCCTTCACGGTCGTCAGCCGCGTGGTGACGACCTTTGTGTCGCTTTACCTGATGAAGCAGGGGCTGCGCGCGAGCCTGCTGCCGGCGATCAATCTGGCGCAGATCAGCGAGTTCTCGCTGGTCGTGATCCAGACCGGCATCGCCGCCGGCCATATCAGTCCCAAAACCGCAAGCGCCGCTTCTTTTGCCTTCGTGGTTCTGGCGGTATTGAGCACGTTCGCGATCGTGCGCAGCGACGAGATTTCGCGGCGGGCCATCGGCCTGCTGAAACGGTTCGGGATCCGCGACCTCGGTCACGGCCAGGAAGAAGGCGTGCACGAAGAAGGCCATGTCCAAGTCCGGCGGATTGTCATTCTCGGGTTCTTTCGCGCCGCAAGCGCGCTGCTCGCCGAGGTCGAACGGCAGAACCCACTGTTGCTCGATCAGATCAGCGTCGTCGATTTCAATCCCGTTGTGTTCAAGACGCTGTTGGGACGCGGAGTGCACGTGATCTATGGCGATATCAGCAGCGTCGACACGCTGTTACATGCCGGCGTCGGTAACGCTGAAATCATTATCCTCAGCGTACCGGACTCGCTGCTCAAGGGCGCAGACAATGAAAAGTTGGTGCGGCACGTCCGTAACCTCAATCCGACCGCCAGGATCGTCGCGACCGCCGACCTGCTGTCCGATGTCGAGGATCTCTATGCGTCCGGTGCGGACTACGTGACGGTCACCCGGCTCAGCGACGCCCATGAGCTTTTCAAGGTGATCGAGGCCGCCGATGCCGGTCTGTTGAATGACAAACGTGCCGAGATGGACGCGCAATTGAGCGGGCGGCGCGAAGTGCTCCCGTGACGTCCGGTCATTCCTCGCACCGGATCGATTTCCTAACTGGCCGATGCCGCCGGAGAAAATCGAAATCGACGCCTTGCGGTCGCTGGCGCGGCACGCGCGACTGATTATATCAGCATCGCATCGGCGGTCTTTCGGCCCCCCGATCCGCGCACCCGACGGTCGCGGTGCGATGCCTCCCGGAGCTGTGCTGCCGTGCGTAATCATGCTGGCGCGGGGTTGCGAGTCCGGCTAATGCTCCCCTGATAACGCGAGATCCTGAAATGGCCGATCCGATCCAAGAAGTTTTGCAAGCCTTCTGTAACGGCGAACTCGTCGTCGTCACCGATGACGACGATCGCGAGGGCGAGGGCGATCTGATCGTCGCAGCGTCGCTGTGTACCGCCGAGAAGATGGCGTTTATCATCCGCCATACCTCGGGAATCGTGTGCGCGCCGATCACGACGGAAGAAGCGCGGCGGCTGCGGCTCGATCCGATGGTCGCGCATAACGAATCTAATCACACCACCGCCTTCACGGTATCGATCGACTACAAGCCCGACGGCGGCACCGGCATCTCGGCGGATGAACGCGCGTCCTGCTGCCGGGCGCTGGCGAACCCGAATGTCGGCGCTAGTGATTTTGCCCGCCCCGGCCACGTGTTCCCCCTGATCGCGCGCGACGGCGGTGTGCTACTGCGCTCGGGTCATACCGAGGCCGCGGTCGACCTCTGTAAGCTCTCCGGCCTGCCGCCGGTCGGCGTCATCAGCGAATTGATGAACGACGATGGCACCGTGATGAAGGGCGAGCAGGTGGCCAAATTCGCCGCCGCCCACAAGCTCAAGCACGTCACCATCGCCGACATGATCGCGTACCGGCAGGCGCGCGAGAAGCTGATCGAGCGGGTTGCGACATTTACTACCGAAAGCCCGATTGGGCTGCTGCAGGGCTATGCGTATCGCTCGCCGTTCGACTCCATCGCGCACGTTGCTTTCGTTTACAATGGGGTCGGCGACGGCAAGAATGTGCTGACGCGCTTCCACAAGCCCAACATCGTCAGGGACATCTTCACTGGCCCGAAGCAAGTGCAGGCGGTACTTGAGCAGTTCAAGAAGTGCGGCAGTGGTGTGCTGGTCTATTTGCGTGACGGTGCCGCCGGCGTTCCGGTCGCGCCGCTCGACGGCGAGAGTTCGGCCGAAGCGGATCGCAACAGGCAGTGGCGCGAGGTCGGCGTCGGCGCGCAGATCCTGCGCGATCTCGGTGTCACCTCGATCCGTAACCTGACGTCATCGACCCACGACTACAAAGGACTGTCCGGTTTCGGCATCGAAATCGTCTGCAGTGAGCGCTTCGACGATTGAACATTTGCGCGCTTCGGGAATGCCGCCGAGAAAACAATCGCGCCAATTCAATTGCACTTCCGTTGATAGCGCTTTAATTTGGTAGATTATTCCGATGCGAAAGGATGTTTCATGAGTGTGCGCCCTCAGGCCAAGGATAAGCCCTCCGCGGTGGCTTTCCAGTGGGACGACCCGTTCATGCTCGATGAGCAACTCACCGAGGATGAGCGCATGATCCGCGATACCGCGCGCGCCTATGCGCAGGACAAATTGATGCCGCGCGTCGCCAAAGCCTATCTCGAAGAAAAGACCGACCGTGAAATTTTCAACGAGATGGGCGAACTCGGCCTGATCGGCATCACGCTGCCGGAAGAATATGGCTGCGCCAATGCAAGCTATGTCGCCTATGGTCTGGTCGCGCGCGAAATCGAGCGCGTCGATTCCGGCTATCGCTCGATGAATTCGGTTCAGTCATCGCTGGTGATGCATCCGATCTATGCGTATGGCGACGAGAACCAGCGCAAGAAATACCTGCCCAAGCTCGCCACCGGCGAGTGGGTCGGCTGCTTCGGCCTGACTGAGCCGGACGCCGGTTCCGATCCCGGCGGCATGAAAACCCGCGCCGAGAAGACCTCCGACGGCTACCGGCTGACCGGTTCCAAGATGTGGATTTCCAACGCGCCGATTGCCGACGTGTTCGTGGTGTGGGCGAAATCGGCCGCGCATGACAACCAGATCCGCGGCTTCATCCTCGAAAAGGGCATGAAGGGACTGTCGGCACCGAAGATCGAGGGCAAGCTGTCGTTGCGCGCCTCCGTTACTGGCGAGATCGTGATGGAAGGCGTCGAGGTGCCGGAGAGCGCCTTGTTGCCCAACGTATCGGGCCTGAAGGGGCCGTTCGGCTGTCTCAACCGCGCCCGCTACGGCATTTCCTGGGGCGCGATGGGCGCCGCGGAAGACTGCATGCATCGCGCGCGGCAATACACCCTCGATCGCAAGCAGTTCAATCGCCCGCTGGCGGCAACACAACTGGTGCAGAAGAAGCTGGCGGACATGCAGACCGACATCGCACTGGGCCTGCAGGCCTCCTTGCGCGTCGGGCGGCTGATGGATGAAGGCAAGATGGCGCCGGAGATGATCTCCATCGTCAAGCGCAACAATTGCGGCAAGGCGCTCGACATCGCACGGATGTCACGCGATATGCACGGCGGCAACGGCATCCAGATCGAGTACCATGTGATGCGCCACACCGCGAACCTCGAGACCGTGAACACCTATGAAGGCGCCCACGACGTCCACGCCCTGATCCTCGGCCGTGCCATCACCGGCATTCAGGCGTTTTCGTAAGTTCCGCACCGTCATTCCGGGGCGCGTCGAAGACGCGAACTCCGATGTGCAATTGCACATCGGAGAATCTCGAACCAGCTCCACATCTTGGCGTCATCGTCCGCGAAGGCGGACGATCCAGTATCCCAGAGTGCTTCGCCGTATCCCGAACGTCTGCGATTACTGGATACCCCGCCTTCGCGGGGTATGACGCTCGGTGGGGGTTTGCGCCCGCCAACGACGCCATAGGAATCCCATGTCCGATAACGACGACATCCCGTTCAATCGCAATTTTCCACTGCCGCCCGGCGTGGTCGATGAGGTTCGCCCCGGCGTCCGCCGCGTTCTCTGCAATAATCCGAGCCCGTTCACCTTCACCGGCACCGTGAGTTACATCGTGGGCCGTGGCAAGGTCGCGATCATCGATCCCGGTCCTGATAACGAGGCCCACGCGGCGGCGCTGCTGGAGGCCGTGCGCGGCGAAACCGTGACGCATATTCTGGTCACCCACACCCACCGCGACCATTCGCCGAACACCGCGCGGTTGAAGTCCGCGACCGGCGCCACCGTCTATGCCGAAGGCCCGCACCGGGCGTCGCGGCCGCGCTACGAGAGCGAAAAGATTTCTTCGGAGTCCGGTGCCGACCGCGACTTCAATCCCGACATCAGGGTGCGCGATGGAGAGACCATCGAAGGCAACGGCTGGGCGCTGCAGGCGGTGGCAACGCCGGGCCACACCGCCAATCATCTGGCGTTTGCGTGGCCGGAGCGGAAGATAAACTTCGTCGGCGATCATGTGATGGGCTGGTCGACCTCGATCGTGGCGCCGCCGGACGGATCGATGATCGACTACATGGCCTCGCTGGACCGGCTGGCACGGCGCGATGAGGATCTGTATTTCTCCGGCCACGGACCGGAAATTCCGGAGGGCCCGCGCTATGTCCGGTTCCTGATCCGGCATCGGCAGGCGCGCGAGGCCTCGATCCTGCATCGCCTCGCCAAGGGCGAGGCGGATATCCCCGCCATGGTGCGGGCGATTTATATCGGCATCGATCCGCGATTGACGGGCGCGGCCGGCTATTCCGTGCTGGCCCATCTGGAAGATCTGGTGGCGCGAGGGATCGTTGCGACCGATGGCGATCCGGTGATCGGCGGGACGTACCGGATGGCGAATGGTAGAGGGCGAATAGCGAATGGCGAGTAGCCAATAGGGAAGAAGATTTAGTACGCGCTCGACCTCTTCTCCCACTCGCTATTTGCTACTCGCCATTCGCCCTCTTCACTTCTTCACCGCCTTGCTCGGAGGCTTGGTCGGCGGCAGTTGCGGTTTTTTGACCGGCCGCTCGCTGGCATTCTCGGCGGCGGTGTTGAGATCCTCGATGAACTTGCTGACGCGTGCGGCATTGCTGCCGAGATCGCTTTCGAAATAGCGTGACGACGAACGGATATCGACGCGCGAATCCTCGCCGTCGGGCACGACGCGGATCGACACATCCTCACGGAAGCCCATGATCGGGGTTCGCGCCACCGCCTCGATGCGGCCGATGCGGAGCGGCGGCTGCGGCGCACGTTCGTCGATGATCAGCCACTTCCGACGGTTGACCAGCCTCAGCGTGATCTCGTAAGCCCGCTGCACCGATGTCTCGAGCTCCACCGGCTCGATATCGGGATAGAACAGCCGCTGCTGCTCGGCCGAATAGAGCCCGGTATAGACCGCGGGGTTGGCACCTTCGCCACCCCGCAGCCGGGCCAGCGCCTCGAAGCGCGGTGGATCGATCGGGTCCGTCGTGATGTCGTGAATTGCCGGCAGCTTGCGATATTGCAGGCCGAGATAGGCCGGATAGGCCAGCACCGCGGTGCTGATCAGGAACGCCAGCAGAATGCGGCCCATGCCGCGCGAGCCGTTTTGCCAGATCGCGACAAAGGCGGCGAGGCCCACCAGAATGGCAAGGCCGGCGCAGGCGAGCGCACCGAAAAACGTCGCCAACGCCGGTTTCACTTCGAGGAAGCCGAAGCGGACGATGATGATCGAGACCACCACCGCGACCGCCGAGAATACCGCAAGGTTGCGTGCCCATGAGGCGAGGCTCGACACGGGCTCCGTCTGATAGGGAGCGGAAAACCTGCGGGCCATCGCTATAAATCTGCCGGGTTGGAACCTTGCCAGGCGAATGTGCCGGACTGCGAATATGTCCGCTTGAGATCACGGCGCTGCGGCGATTTCAAGGGGAAGTGGGCGAATGGCGAGTAGCGAATAGCGACTGGAGGAAGAAGGTTGGGCTGCCTGTCGCTTCCCTATTCGCTATTCGCCACTCGCCATTCGCTTTTCTCTCACGCCGCGGCGTTCGGGAAGCTGTAGGCCCTGAACTGATCCCGCAGCGCGGTCTTCAGTATCTTTCCTGTCGCGGTATGCGGAATGCCGTCGACGAAAGCGACGTCATCGGGCATCCACCATTTGGCGATCTTGCCATCCATGAACTTCAGGATGTCCTCGCGTGTCGCGTCCTGGCCCTGCTTGAGCTGCACGATCAACAGCGGTCGCTCGTCCCATTTGGGGTGATGGATGCCGATTACGGCAGCTTCCGCGACCGCAGGATGTCCGACCGCGAGATTTTCCAGATCGATCGATGAAATCCATTCGCCGCCGGACTTGATCACGTCCTTTGACCGGTCCGTGATCCGCATGTAGCCGTGCGGATCGATGGTCGCGACGTCGCCTGTATCGAAATAGCCATCCTCATCAAGGATATTGGCGTCGACCCGGAAATAAGCCTTCGATACCGCCGGGCCGCTCACCTTGAGCCGGCCGAACGTCTTGCCGTCCCACGGCAACTCCTTGCCGGCATCGTCGGTGATTTTCATCTGGACGCCGAACGGCGGGTAACCCTGGGTCTGCAGGATATCGAGCCGGGGATCGCCGCTAAGTTCTGCAAACGGCGGTTTCAGCGCGGCGAGGGTGCCGATAGGGCTCATCTCGGTCATGCCCCAGGCGTGGCGGACCTGGATTCCCAGGTCGACAAACGCCTTGATCATCGAGCGGGGCATCGCCGAGCCGCCGCAAACCACCATCCTCAGATAAGGCAGTTTCAGGTTTTGGGCGGCGATATGATTGAGCAGCATCAACCAGACCGTCGGCACCCCGGCGGTGTGAGTGACCTTTTCGCTGTCCAGGAGCTCATAGACCGACGCGCCGTCGAGCTTGGCGCCGGGCAGCACCAGTTTGGTGCCCATGGATGGGGCCGAAAACGCGATCCCCCAGCTATTGGCATGGAACAGCGGGACCACCGGCAGCATGGTGTCGCCGGCATTGGCGCCAAGCGAGTCGCCGGTATTGGCCATCAAGGCGTGCAGCACGTTGGAGCGGTGCGAATACAGCACGCCCTTGGGGTCGCCCGTGGTGCCCGAGGTGTAGCACATCGCCGCCGCGGTATTCTCGTCGAAGGTCTTCCACTCGAAATTTCCGTCCGCCTCAGCTAGCCAGTCCTCATAGGCGACGGCGTTCTTCAGCGAGGTCTTCGGCATGTGCGCCTTGTCGGTGAGCACGATATAGCGCTCGACGCTCGGAAGCCTGTCGGCGATCTTCTCCAGGATCGGCACGAAGGTGATGTCGGTCATCACCACGCGGTCTTCCGCATGGTTGATGATCCAGGCGATCTGGTCGGGAAATAGCCGCGGGTTCACGGTATGGCAGATCGCGCCGATGCCCATGATGCCATACCAGGCTTCGAGATGGCGCCAGGTGTTCCACGCGATGGTGGCGACGCGGTCGCCGAGCTTGATGCCGTCGCGATCGAGGCGCTGCGAGACCTTGAGGGCGCGATCACGAATTTCGGCGTAATTGGTGCGATGAATGGGGCCTTCAACCGATCGCGTCACCACCTCTTGCGTGCCGTGGAACGTCGCCGCGTGCTCGATAATCCGATGACAAAGCAAGGGCCAATCTTGCATCAATCCACGCATTCGGTCGTTCCTCCTGGATGTGTTATCGTTGGCCGTGGGCTTCACGGAATTGCGATGAACTTTAGCGCGGAGAAAGCGGGCCGCAAATGGCCTTATCGCCGCGCTGGCCGCACCCAGGCGGCCATATTAGCTGCTGGTATAACCGCGCTGCTGGCGGTCTCGCCTTCCGGTCCGGCGGCGGCGCGGCAGTCGGGGCTGATCCCCTGGAGCGGCCTTTTTGAGCAGTCCAGGCCAAAGCCGCGCCGGGCCGTCCGGCCCGCATTTGTGCCGCTGCCGAAAGCGCGGCCGGCCGATGCCTCCGTGACCACGCCCGACAAGTCGGCGACAGAAAAGCATTCGCCCGGCACCGGCGACAAGCCGGCCGAACAGGCGACCGCACCGGCCCCGGCGCAGCCCTCGGCCTGCCGGCTGGCGCTATCGGATGCGATCGCCATCGCCCCCAGCATTCCCGATATCCACGGGCCTGGCGGGTGTGGGGGAGAGGACCTGGTGCGGCTGGAGGCCGTGGTGCTGCCGGACAAACGACGGGTCGCGCTGAAGCCCGCCGCGACGCTCCGCTGCTCCATGGCGTCGGCGATAGCCGAATGGATACGCGCGGACATGGCGCCGCTGGCGGCGCGCATGGGCAGTGCCATCAGCGATCTCGACAATTTCGACTCGTTCGAGTGTCGTGGCCGCAACCGTATCGCGGGCGCCAAACTGTCCGAACATGGTCGCGCCAACGCGCTCGACGTCCGCGCCCTGAAGCTCGCGAACGGCCAGGCGATCGCGCTGACCGACCGCACGGTGCCGCGCGAGACGCGCGAGAACATACTGCATTCGGTGTGCGCGCGGTTTACCACCGTGCTCGGCCCAGGCTCGGACGGTTATCACGAGGACCACATCCATCTCGATTTGATGGAGCGGCATAACAATTACAGAATATGCCAGTGGGATGTCTGGGATCCCTTGCCGCGGCTCGCGCCGCTGCTGCCGGCCGAGCGGCCGGATCAGGCGCCGCCGCGGGAGGCCGCCGTCAAATCCGACGCGGCTCCGGCGAAACCGGATGCCGCGCAATCCGGTGCTTCTGAGCAGGGTGATCGTGGAAGCGCGGGGCCAACAAAAAAGCGCCGGCAAAACCGGCGCTTTTGACCATCGCAATCCGGTGCGAACGGTTATTGGATCGGATTGCCGGCACCCTGCAGCGCCACCCGCGAATTGTACGGTGAGTCGCCGTGATGCGGTTCGAGTACTACCACGACGGCGCCAACCTTCACGCGGTTATAGAGATCAATCGCATCCTCGTTGGTCAAGCGGATGCAGCCCGAAGAGATCGACGAGCCGATATATTCCGGCTGATTGGTGCCGTGAATCCGGAACAGCGTATCCTTGCCGCCGGAGTACAAGTACAGGGCGCGCGAGCCCATCGGATTGTCCGGCCCCGGAGCCACGAAGTTGGGAACGCCGAGCCGTTCGATCTCGCCCTTGGTGGGATGCCACGCCGGCCATTCGGCCATGCTGCCGACCTTGGCGATGCCGGACCACGCCTGGGCTTCTTCGCCGACGGTGATGCCGTAGCGGATCGCCTTGCCGTTATCGAGCACGTAGTAGAGATAATGATTGTCCGAATCGACCAGGATAGAACCGGGCGCTTCCTTGCGGTGATAATCGACAATGGCGCGCCGGAACGGCTCGGCGACCGGAACGTTGGTGTAGCGAACCTTGGACAGCAATTCCTTATCGTGCGGCTTGAAGTTGGCGGTGTTGGTCGCCTCGTAGTTGGTCGCCTCCATACAGCCCGACAGCATCAGGCCGGCAGCCAAAATTCCCAGTTTTACAGTGAGCGACGACATGCGCATTTCCGATCGAAGGCCTTGCGTTTGCGACGCCGATATTGCGCGCGAAACGCCACGATTCCATTAATCGCATTATCGTCGAAATCCGTCGCAATTCCAGAACTTAGATGGCTATTCTGCGATGCGGCATGCACTCTGTGTCTTTTTTGCCGCATGTTTTGTGGCTTCTGGTACATTTTCGGGCAAGATGCGGCACGGGAGCCGAATCATACCACCTCGTCGCCATCCGGCCGCCGCAATGTGGACCTGCGGTCTAAGGCCTTGTCATGAGCGCTTGCCAGAATCGGCCTAGTCCCCTTGTGAAGTAGCAAGTCCTCCCGGTACCTAGCCTTCAAGGGCAGGTTGCCAGTTTGGGATTGGACAGTTCTGGAGTGCTCCATGCTTTCGGTTTACGTCCCTTCCGAAGCCTCGATGAAAAAAGTGGCTTCCGTCGATTTGGCCGCGCTGCCAGACATTGCGATCTGGGTCGACCTGGTCAACCCGACCCCGGAGGAGGATCGCGCCGTCGAGCGGCTGGCCGGAATCGCGGTGCCGACCCGCGAAGACATGCAGGAGATCGAAATCTCCAGCCGGCTCTATATCGAAAATGGCGCGCGCTACATGACGGCAACGCTCATGTGCTCGTCGGATACGGAGAATCCGCGCACCACTGCGGTGACCTTCATCCTTTCGGGCCACCGCCTGGTGACGGTGCGCTACGACGCCCCGAAGCCGTTCATGCTGGTGGAGAACAAGCTGGCGCGCTACTGCGCCCCGAGTATCACCGGCGAAATGGTGCTGATGGAATTGCTCGACGCGGTGATCGACCGCAACGCCGATATTCTGGAGCGTGCCGGCGGCGACATGGACACCATCAGCCACAGTATCTTCGAGCCGAACGGCGGCGCGAGGACCGGACACGCCAAGCGCTATTCCGATATCCTGATCGCGATCGGCCGCAAGGGCGACCTCACCTCCAAGGTGCGCGAGAGTTCTGGTCTCGGTCGGACGGGTGGTGACCTTCATCGACGCGGTGGTCGACGGCGTCAAATGGTCGAAGGACATGCGCGAACAACTAAAGATCATGCAGCGCGACGTGATCTCGCTGACGGACCACGCCTCTTACCTGTCCAACAAAATCACTTTCGTGCTGGATGCGATGCTTGGCGTCGTCAACCTCGAGCAGAACAACATCATCAAATTGTTTTCGGTGATGGCGGTGGTCTTGATGCCGCCGACGCTGATCGCCTCGATCTACGGCATGAATTTCAAGATCATGCCGGAGCTGGACTGGCAGCACGGTTATCCGTTCGCGATCGTGATGATGGTGCTCGCTGCCGTGCTGCCCTACATGTTCTTTAAATGGAAGAAGTGGCTATAGTGCCGAGGCGTTAAGGTGCTGGTAATCACTCGGCACCGGACAACAGTCCGCCTCAATTTCTCCGATAAAATTTGAGCGTTGCGCTGAACGTTTGAGCCAAACTTGTCTGCGATAACGCTGTCTCACGCCGCGAGGACAGCAATGGTTGAGAAATTTATAACGCCCGGACCCAACGTCGTCGATTTCGCGCGCTATCAACAGGGCCGAAACGGTGCTGGCAAGGCGCCGGCGATGTCGCCGCGGATCTGCCGATATTGCGGCGCGGCATTGCTGGACGGCGAGAACCAGGACGACTGCTCCAGCGCATTCAATACCAACGCGCCGCGTCTGCGTGGCGGGCCCGCGAAAGGTTCGCGTTGATATTGAGAATAAAACAACGGACCTCATCCTGAGGAGCCGCCAACGCGTCCGCGCGCAGCGCGGCCGGTGTCGACTTTACCGGATCATGCTTTAAACGTGCTGTCCGCCGTTGATGTGGATCTCGGCGCCGTTGACGTAGGACGAGGTCTCCGTGCACAGCACGTAGATGATCTTCGCCACTTCGTCCGGGGTGCCCAGCCGATGCATCGGAATCTGCTGATCGACGATCTTCTCGGTGCCCGGCGACAATATCGAGGTATCGATTTCACCCGGCGCGATCGAATTGACGCGAACCCCGATGCGGCCGAAATCCGAAGCCATTTCGCGGGTCAAGGACGCCAGCGCGGCCTTCGAGGTCGCGTAGGCCACGCCCGCGAACGGATGCACGCGCGACCCCGCGATCGAGGTGACATTGACGACCGAACCCTTCGCGGCCTTCAATTCCTCCATCAGTCCGCGCGCCATCATGATCGGCGCGAAGAAATTCACCCGGAACACATGGCTCCAGGTGTCGATGTCGGTGTCGACTGTGCCGAGCCGGCTGCCGTCGGCGGCCTTGGGTGAAATCGCGGCGTTATTCACCAGCGCGTGCAATTCGCCGCCTTCCAGCCGCTGGCGGATTTCCGATATCGCGCGCGTGGTATCGGCATGATCGGCCAGATCGACCTGGATGTGATCCTCGGGGCCGGCGCCCCACGGGCATTCTTCGGGAAACGGATGCCGCGAGCAGGTGATGACGCGCCATCCCGCGCTGGAAAAGCGGATCACGGTGGCGTGGCCGATGCCGCGGCTGGCTCCGGTCAGGAGCAGGGTGCGCCGCGGCGTGTTGGCGGAATTCGGCATGGAGGTCCTTCGGGGTGCGTCAGGGGTAAAGCCGCGTCTTGGACCAGGGTTGATCCGGCGCCTCGCGGCGGAATTCTATTCGGTCGTGCAGGCGGAATGGGCGGTCATGCCAGAACTCGAACCGGGTCGGCGCGATGCGCCACCCGCTCCATCCCGGCGGCCGCGGCACTTCGCCGACCATGTATTTGGCAGCGAATTTGGCGATCGCCTGCTCGAAAGCGAAACGGCTCTCCAGCGGTTGCGATTGCTTGCTGGCCCACGCGCCGATCTGGGCCTGTTTTGGCCGGGTGGCGAAATAGGCATCGGCTTCGGACTCAGTCACGGGCGACACGTTGCCGCGGATGCGGACCTGTCGGCGCAGCGACTTCCAGTGAAACAGTAACGCCGCCTTGGGGTTTGCGGCGAGTTCGCGGCCCTTCTGGCTGGCGATATGGCTGTAGAACACAAAACCGCCGGCGTCGTAGCCCTTCATCAGCACCATCCGCACGTCGGGCAGGCCGTCGGCGTCGACGGTTGCCAGCGACATCGCGTTGGGATCGTTCGGCTCAGCCTTCACGGCCTCGGCGAACCAATCGGCGAACAGCGCAAATGGCTCGTCGGCCGCGGTAAAATCACCGGATGTTAACTGGGTCGGGTGTTGGATGGAGGTCGTGTCCGTCATGCCAGGAGGTCCGAGTTGCATCAGCCCGCGGCCCAGAGCGTACTACCGCGCTGGTCAAGGCCAGCCCTATATAAGGCATGGGAACGCGTTGGCCTATCGGCGATCAGGCCAGCAGGCATCATGATGACACTGATTCTAATCGGCATCGGTTCAAGCGGCTGCAGCGTGTCCCACATCGACAGCGCCTTCGCCAGGATGGATGCTCAGGGGGTAACCGGCTCGATTGGCTCCCCGCGCGCCGGCGCACCGGCTCCGACCGCAACCGATCTGGCGTTTGCCCGCACGGCTGCCTCCGATGTGCTGACCAAGGGTGACAAGGATTCCAGCCAGCCTTGGGAAAATCCCGAAACCGGCGCGCGCGGATCGGTGACGCCACTGGCGCAGGCCTATTCGTCGGACGGGCGTACCTGCCGGGATTTCCTGGCCAGTTATGTCAACGGCCGTTCGGAGAGATGGCTGCAGGGGGCAGCCTGCCAATCCGGTAAGGGGCGGTGGAAGTTCCATACCCTGAAGCCATGGAAGCAAGGTTGAACTGGCGCGCCCGTTGCAAAAATGCCACGAAGACCCCAGATGAAGGCGGAATGGGCTGAAGCCCGGGGATTTATAATCCGAATTTCCTGAAGGAGACGTGACGGATGCGCGACCCCTATGAGGTCTTGGGGGTGCCGCGGGGCGCCAGCGCCGCGGCGATCAAGAGCGCCTATCGCAAACTTGCCAAGAAGCATCACCCCGACGCCAACAAGAACGACCCGAAATCCGCGGCGCGGTTTTCCGAGCTGAATTCGGCCAACGAGATCATTGGTGACGAAGCCAAGCGCAAGCAGTTCGACCGCGGCGAAATCGACGCCGATGGCAAGCCGCGCTTCCAGGGCTTTCCCGGCGGCGACCCGCGTACGCGCGGAGCTTCGCCCGGCGGCGGCTTCGAATCGCGAACATTCCGTAGCGGCAGTGCCGGAGGTTTCGGCGGTGGCGCGTTCGAAGACATCCTCAACAGCATGTTCTCCGGCGCGGGGCGCGGCGGCCGGCCAGGAGCGGGCACGGCCTTCGAATTCGATCCGGGCGGCATCGCGCTCGATCTCGACCTCAGCGTTGCGATGTCGGTTTCGCTGGAAGAGTTGGTCAACGGCGCCGAGAAACGGGTCCGGCTGCCGACCGGCAAAGAGCTCAATGTCAAGATTCCCGCGGGTGTCGCCGCCGGCCAGCAAATCCGGTTGAAAGGCCAGGGCGACACCGCGCCGGGTCATCCTCCCGGCGACCTGCTGATTACGGTGAGCATCGCGCCGCACGCCTTCTTCAAGGTCGACGGCAATGATCTGCGCGTTGACCTGCCGATCACGCTGTATGAAGCCGTGCTGGGCGGCAAGGTCCGCGTTCCCACGCTCGGCAACGCGGTGGAACTGTCGATACCGAAAAATACCTCGAGTGGCCGGACGTTTCGCCTGAAAGCTAAGGGATTGCCAAAGGCCGGGAGTGCGACGGGCGATCTATTCGTCACCATCCGCATCATGCTGCCGGACGCCAACGATTCCGAGCTTGAGACATTGATGCAGAAATGGCGCGACGGACGCCCCTACAATCCGCGCAACGATCTAGGCTGACCGGCGTTTGACTGGAAGTTTGGGCACCTGAAAAGGTCGCGGCCTCGACCCGGAGACCAGCGCGATAAACCTGGTCGAGGCCGCTCACGTCGATCGGCGGATCGAACGCATCACATCTCTGCGAGGACATCCGGTGCGATACTGAGACGCATCGATGTTCCAATTCCAGATTTTCAATGTCGGAATTGGGACAACGAGGGTTACGTAGTTTATCCGCCGGTCTTTTCCGTCTGATCGTAGACCAGGCGCGCCACTTGGTTGAGCCGATCCTTATCGGTCGGACCGCTCAAGACGTAGCCGACCCCGCGGTCGGCCCAGAATAGCGCGCCATCTCCGTTGCTCGCCGCATAGCGCATCTGGGTGGTGCCGGTCTCCGCGCGCGAGGCATAGAGCGTGAAGCGCTCGCCGGTCGGGCTCTCATACATCAGGAATGCCGCAGGCGCTGCCGGTCCCGGCAACAACCGCCCGCCCACCAGCTTCAGGCCGGTGCCATCGAGTTCCGGTGCCTTCACGTCATAGCCGCAGCGCTTCGACAGCCACGCCACCAGGTGCGCGCGCTCGGAGCCTGCTACCTCAACGGGATGACGCACTTCGACCACGTAGAGCCGGTGCGCATCCAGCGCATCCAGCGTGAAGTTCTGGAATGCTGAAGGCGAGGCGGTCGCGCCGCGGGCCATCCAGCCGACACCGCCTCCGGCGATGAACGCCACCAGTGTCGCGGCCACCGCGCCATAGATCCATTTGCGTGGCTGCCGCACCAGCCGTTCGATCTCAAGACGTTTCGGCACCACTTCGTCGGCGACGGAATCGTAGCGCGCGCGCAGCGCCTCCGCCATTGTGCGCCATGACTGCACGCGCATCGCATCGTCGGGATGCGCCGCGAGCCATGCCTCGACATCGCCGCGACGCTCCGCCGGCAGCTCGTTGTCGACATAGGCGTGCAGTTCGTCTTCGGTAACTGGAATCCTTGGCTCGGTCATGGTCGTTGTCTCTGTCTTATCGAAATAGAACTCTTCTCGATCGAAAATGGCTCGTCGGCTGATGGCAGTCCCGCGTTCGTGATATCTGCAATGTCCAATACGAATTCTTTGTGAGGCATGATCCCCGCCACTCTATTTGACCCGCCGCAGCGCGGGGAGGTCGCCTTGCAGCGAGGCTTTGACATGGGCGCGCGCGCGGGCGAGGCGGGACATCACGGTGCCGATCGGCACGCCCTGAATGTCGGCCACTTCGCGATAGCTCAAGCCCTCCAGCATCACCAGCAACAGCACCGCGCGTTGCTCCTCGACCAGCGTAGCCAGTGCGCGGGAGATATCGCGCCCCTCCGCCTCGGTCCCGCTGGCGTCGGGATTGTTGTCGAGCAGCGGCATGAATTGCGGCCGTCGCGCCAGTGATCGCCGCCTGTTTTTGTTAAGGTTGGTCAGGATGGTATAGAGCCAGCTTCTGACGTCGCCGCCGAGAAACAGCCGCTCCGAACGCAGCGCCCGCACCAGCGTATCCTGCACCAGATCGTCTGCCACGTCGGCGTCGCGCGCGAGCGCGCGGGCGTAACGGCGCAGGGCCGGAATCATGGCTTCGACACTCTGGCGGAATGCGGTCATTGATGCCGTCTTGACGTCGGGTTGTGGGTTGGCCGGCGCGAACGCCTCACCCACCATAACACCCGAACGGTCCGACTATTCCAGCGGTTGCGGCTACGGGGCAATCGGGTGGGTCGGGCACGGATTTGAGTTGTACCGACCGGGAGGGGTGGTGTACCTCCAAAGTATCAAGGTTGATTGGAGACGCGATGTCGCAAAATTCAGGGCTGATGCAGGGCAAGCGCGGAGTGGTTCTCGGCGTTGCCAATAACCGTTCGATCGCCTGGGGCATCGCGAAAGCGTGCCGCGCGGCGGGGGCCGAGATCGCCCTTACCTGGCAGGGCGAGGCGCTCAAGAAGCGGGTCGAGCCTTTGGCGAAGGAACTCGACGGTCTGCTGCTCGGTCACTGCGATGTTACCGATCACGCGACCATCGACGCGGTGTTCGAGGTGCTGCGAGAGAAGTGGGGCAAGATCGACTTTGTGGTCCACGCCATTGCGTTCTCGGACAAGGACCAGCTCGACGGCCGCTACCTCGAAACCACCGCCGACAATTTCTCCAAGACCATGCTGATCAGCTGCTATTCGCTGACCGCAATCGCGCAGCGCGCCGAGAAGCTTTTGACCGATGGCGGCTCGATCGTGACCCTGACCTATTACGGCGCCGAGAAATGGATGCCGCATTACAACGTGATGGGCGTTGCCAAAGCGGCGCTGGAGGCCAGTGTGCGCTACCTCGCCGCCGATCTCGGCGAGAAGAATATCCGGGTCAACGCCATTTCGGCAGGACCGATCAGGACTCTGGCGGCGTCCGGCATCGGCGATTTTCGCTACATTTTGAAATGGAATGAATACAACACGCCGATGCGCCGGACCGTGACGATCGAGGAGGTCGGCGACAGCGCGCTGTATCTGCTCTCAGACATGTCGCGCGGTGTCACCGGCGAGGTGCATCACGTCGATGCCGGCTATCACGTGGTCGGCATGAAGCGGCCGGATGCGCCGGATATTTCGCTCAGCAATTCGGTGAGCAAGGAATAAGTTCGAAGATTCGATGCCGACGCCGAAGGTCTATTACATTCGCCACGGGCAAACCGACTGGAATGCGCAAGGCCGCTTCCAGGGATCGAAAGATATTCCGCTCAACGGGCTCGGACGCACGCAGGCCATGGCCGCCGGCGAAATCCTTGCGGGTCTGTTGGCTCGCGATGGCCTGAAGTCATCCGCGCTGCCGTTCGTCGCAAGCCCGCTCGGCCGCGCGCGGATGACCATGGAGTTGGTGCGGGGCGCGCTGAAATTGCCGCCGGATGATTACGGCCTCGACGACCGGCTGCGCGAGATCGGCTACGGTCAATGGGAAGGCCTGACACTGCCGGAGATGGAATTGAACGATCCGGTCACGTTCGCATCCCGCCGCACGGACAAGTGGGGCATCGCCGCCCCGTCAGGCGAGAGCTATGCAAACGTGACGCGGCGCGTGCACGGCTGGTACGATTCGCTTGTCACCTCCACGGTCGCCGTCGCGCATGGCGGCACGATGCGGGCGCTGATGGTGGCACTCGGCGTGGCGACGCCGCTCGAGGTCGCCGATACCCCGATCGGGCAGGGCGTGGTTTACGTGTTCGGCGATGGCGGGATGACGAAATATAGTTGACGCCTTCGTTCCCTCCCCCCTTGTGGGGGAGGGTTAGGGAGGGGGGCGCCGCGCGTTCGGAGTCAGCGGCCTGAAATACCCCCCTCTCCAACTCTCCCCCACAAGGGGGGAGAGAGCCGGCTGTGCATGCCGCGCCGGTGTGGCCAACTCTCGCTAATTGCGATCGAGAGGCTATTTGACCCTTCTTCCCCGGCGCGTTACGACATGTTGACAATTCGTATTGGAACGGATTGTCAACATTCGAGCACCATGTCCTTCAACACCTTCGGCCACATGTTCAGGGTCACGACCTTCGGCGAAAGCCATGGGGTTGCGATCGGCTGTGTGGTCGATGGCTGCCCGCCGCTGCTGCCGCTGACCGCCGAGGACATCCAGCGCGATCTCGATCGCCGCCGCCCCGGGCAGTCGCGCTTTACCACCCAGCGTCAGGAACCCGACGCGGTGAAAATCCTCTCAGGGGTGATGGCGCATCCGCAAACCGGCGTGCAGGTGACGACGGGAACGCCGATCGCGTTATTGATCGAGAATACCGACCAACGCTCGAAGGACTATTCCGACATCAAGGACAAGTTTCGTCCGGGGCATGCGGATTTCACCTATGAAGCCAAATACGGCCTGCGCGACTATCGCGGCGGCGGGCGTTCGTCGGCGCGCGAGACCGCGATGCGCGTGGCCGCCGGCGCCATCGCCCGCAAGGTGCTGCCCGAAGTGAGGGTACGCGGAGCGCTGGTGCAGATGGGGCCGCACAAGATCGATCGCGCGAAATGGGACTGGGACGAGGTCGCGCGCAATCCGTTCTTCTGTCCGGACAAGGACGCGGCCGCTTTCTTCGAGACGTATCTCGACGGCATCCGCAAGCAGGGATCGTCGATCGGTGCGGTGATCGAGGTGATTGCCGAAGGCGTGCCGGCCGGATTGGGGGCGCCGATCTATGCCAAGCTCGATGCCGAGCTGGCCGCGGCGCTGATGAGCATCAACGCGGTCAAGGGCGTCGAGATCGGCGATGGCTTCGGGGCGGCCGAACTGTCGGGTGAGGAAAACGCCGACGAGATGCGGACCGGCAACAACGGCACGCGGTTTCTGTCCAATCATGCCGGCGGCATTCTTGGCGGCATCTCCACCGGGCAGCCGGTGGTGGCGCGCTTCGCGGTGAAGCCGACGTCATCGATCCTGTCCCCGCGCAAGACCGTCGATCGCGCCGGCGCCGATACCGAGATCATGACCAAAGGCCGTCACGACCCCTGCGTCGGCATCCGCGCGGTGCCGGTCGGCGAGGCCATGATGGCCTGCGTGCTGGCGGATCACTTGCTGCGGCATCGCGGGCAGGTTGGCGGTCTCCGCCCGGATAACGCCGCAGCACAGCCGGTTGTACAGCCTTGACGGGACCGCGAGTTGGCCGACAAGTGTTGGTGTGATGAACGCATCGGAACTGCAGAAGCTGATCGACTGGCTGATCGACGGCGGCAGATCTTCGGCCAGCCCGGTCCGTTTCATGGCGGAAACCTGCGAACGAATGGTTGCGGCAGGCCTGCCGCTGTGGCGTGTCGGCGTCTTCGTTCGCACCCTGCATCCTGACATTTACGGGCGCAATTTCATCTGGAAGCCCGGTGCCGAGGTCGAAGTCGGCACGGTCGATTTCGAGATTCTCAACTCACCGGATTTCCACGCCAGCCCATTGAAACCCGTGTTTCAGCAGGGGCTGGAAGTGCGCGCCCGGGCCGACGATCCCTCAAGCAAGCGTTTCCCGTTGATCGAGGAACTGCGCGCCGAAGGTGTCACCGATTACATTGCGCTGCCGCTGCCATTCATCAATGGAACGGTCAACGCATCGAGCTGGACTACGAAGCAGCCGGGCGGGTTTACGGATGAACAACTGGCCGCGTTACGGCGGATCGTGACGCCGCTGGTGCGGGTCATCGAAATCATCAGCCTGACCCGCACCGCCGCGAGCCTTCTGGATACCTATGTCGGCAACCGCGCCGGCGAGCGGATTCTCGGCGGCCAGATTCGCCGGGGACATACCGAGACGATGAATGCTGCGATCTGGCTGTCGGATTTGCGCGGCTTCACCGCGCTATCGGATCGCCTGCCGGCCGAGACCGTGGTGGACATCCTCAATCAGTATTTCGACTGCCAGGTTGGCTCGATCCGTGCGCATGGCGGTGAAGTGCTGAACTATATGGGCGACGGGCTGCTGGCGGTTTTCCCGATCGACGAATATGTCGGCGATGTCCAGCAGGTCTGCACGCACGTGCTGGAAGCCGCCCGCGAATCCCGCGCCGGCGTCGATGCGCTGCATTATCGCGTCGGCGAAACCGTCGAGCGCTTTCGCTTCGGCGTCGCCTTGCATGTCGGGCCGATCCTGTTCGGCAATATCGGGGGCGGCAACCGGCTAGACTTCACCTGCATCGGCCCGGCCGTGAACCTTGCCGCGCGGCTCGAAAAGATCGCCGGGCGGCTTCACCGAACCATTGTGGCATCGCAGGGCTTTGCCGGAATTTGCGACGCCGATTGGAGCGACCTCGGCGATTTTCCGATCGCGGGATTTGCGAAGGCTATGCGCGTCTACGGCTTGCAGGATGAAGCGGCGATCGAACCCGTTCTGACTTAGGACCGCTCCAGCCGTAAGCTCGGCTCATGAATGGTGCTGGAAACGCGGCCCCTATTCCTCGGGTTCGGTGGTAAACAGCAACGGATAGCCCTTGGCGCGGCCGGCGTCGGTGGCGCGGGTAGCCTTGGTCTCGGCGACGTCCTTGGTGAAGACGGCGACCACGCATACCCCGCGCTGATGTGCCGTGATCATCACCTTGTGGGCCTGATCCTCGGTCATGCGGAATTCGGCCTTCAGCACGGTCACAACGAACTCGCGCGGCGTGAAATCGTCGTTGACGAGGATGACCTTGTGCAGGCGAGGGCGCTCGGTCTTGGTCCGGACTTTGGTTTTCGGCTTGGTGACGGCGTCGATCATTCCGGAGGTGCCTCCAGACGCTTTCGGTTTTTCAGACCAGAATATACCGTCGTTGACCCCGCGAGGGAACCGGCGCTGGTTCACGAAGCTCTCACTGCTGCGCCGGCACCGTTCCGCGCAGCGCCATATGCCATTCCAGGTTGTGGCGCAGCAGTTCCGCCAACATCGGGGCTGCCCTGTCTGACCTGAATGTGAAGTGGGGTGGGTGATCTTCCCGCTTTTCGTCAAGCGCTTTGCATGTCACGATCCCGTCAGTCGACGGGAGGGCCGCAATGCGCTGGTGTGTCTCGATCGGAGCGGCTCTTATCGCGGGAGCGATGGCCGGAGGCGATGTCGCGGGCGTCGCGGCACCCAACCCTGTGCGTCAGGTGGCCGAGGGCAGCGAGAATACGACGGGCGTCGATGTTGAACTGATCCTTGCCGTCGACGTGTCCTATTCGATGGACATGGAAGAGCTTGCCGTCCAGCGCGAGGGGTACGCCCAGGCCATCGTGTCCAAGGAATTCCTGCAGGCCTTGAAGACCGGGCCGCATGGCAAGATCGCCGTGACCTATTTCGAATGGGCGGCATCGAGCGATCAGAAGATCATCATCCCCTGGCGGTTGATCGACGGCCCCGAGACGGCGGATGCCGTCGCCAATGAGATCGTGAAGACCCCGATCCGCCGAGCTTCGCGCACCTCGATCTCGGGAGCGATCCATTTCGCAATGCCGCTGTTTGACGACAATCCCTATCACGGGTTGCGGCGCGTCATCGATATTTCAGGCGACGGGCCCAATAACAACGGCGCGCCGGTGACGGCCGCGCGCGATGAGGCGCTGGCAAAAGGTATCGTCATCAATGGCCTGCCCATCATGGTGAAGGAGCCATCCTATTCGACGATGGATATCGACAACCTCGATTTCTATTACGAGGATTGCGTTATCGGCGGCCCGGGCTCCTTCGTGGTCTCGATCAAGGATCGCGACAAGTTCAAGGAGGCGATCCGGACCAAGCTCTTGATGGAAGTCGCGGGAACGACGCCCGAACGCCCCATTATTCGCGTGGCCGCGAAAGAGCCGCGCGTTTCCTGCCTGATCGGCGAGCAGATCTGGCAGGATCGCTGGGGCAGGTGATCACCGCGTTTTCGCGCGAAGCACAGTGCCCCGATGCTGATTTAATTAGAACCGGGGCTCTGTTCGGCGGTGCTTATAGCCGCGCCTCCAGAATCAGGTTGAACGGCGTTTCGGTGGCGCGCCGGAAGTGCATGAAGCCGGCCTTGTTGGCGACGTCGCGCAGCCGTGCCTCGCCGGCCTGTGCCCCGAGCGCGAGGCCAACCTCCTGGTCGAGCGACGCGGGTGTGCAGATCATGGTCGAGGCTGCGTAATACATCCGTCCGACCGGGTTGAAATTGTCTTCCAGGCGGTCGTTGGCAAAAGGCTCGACCAGCATGCAGGTGCCGTCCTTGGCCATGGTTTCACGCACGTGCTTCATCGCGCCGACGGGATCGCCCATGTCGTGCAGGCAATCGAAGAAGCAGACCAGATCGTAGCCTTCGGCCGGATAGGTCTTGGCGGAGTGAACGTCGAACTGCACGCGGTCGCCCAGGCCGGAATTCTTCGCAGCTTCCCGCGCCGCAGCGATTGATCCGTCGTGATAATCGAAGCCGAAGAAACGGGAGTTCGGAAAGGCCTCTGCCATCAGCCGGGTCGAGACGCCATGTCCGCAACCGATGTCGGCGACCTTGGCGCCCCGCTTGAGCTTTTCGACGACGCCATCAAGCGCGGGCAGCCATTCCTGCACCAGATGGTGCTTGTAACCGGTGCGGAAGAAGCGCGCGGTGCCGCAGAACAGGCACTCGCTGCGCCGGTTCCAGCCGACGCCCTTGCCGGTCTTGAAGGCTTCGGAAACCTTGGATTCGTCAAGAAACGCTGCTGAGACGATGTCGCCGACCGCGCCCAGGAACACCGGACTGTCTTCGTCGGCCAGCGCCAGGGCCTGTTCGGGCAGCATCGAGAACTTGCTGGAGGCGGCGTCGTATTCGATGTAGCCGGACGCGGCCTGTGCCGCGAGCCATTCGCGAACATAACGCTCGCTGGTGCCGGTGGCCTTGGCAAGCTCCGCCGAGTTCATCGGACCTTTTGTCGCGAGCGCCTTGTAGAGGCCGAGCTTGTCGCCGATCAGCATCAGCGATGCATTCATCGCGCTGCCGACCTCGCTTACCATTTTTCCCATAAAGGCGTTTAGTCTATCAGGATTGACGTCCATGATACTCTCCGTTGCATGGGAGTTCATTTTCAACGATGTGCGGTTTTGTTGCGTCGCGCTGATGCGGGCGCGCTACGGCGGTAACAGACAATGCTGCTGCTCCGTCACATGGGGATAGGTCACCCGGTCGAAAGGAAGGTTCAACGCTTCAGCGCGAACCGTGCCACCAGTTCGACGTGCGGTGTGTGACGGAACTGGTCAATGGGGGTGACGTTTCCGATTTCGTAGCCGCCATCGATCAGGATCCGCGCGTCTCGTGCGAAGGTTGCGACGTTGCATGACACCGCGATCACCACGGGAATTTTGCCTGCTACAAGTTGCCTGACTTGCGCTTGCGCCCCTTGCCGCGGGGGATCGAACACGACGGCGTCGTAGTCGCGCAGCTCCTGTGGCATCAGCGGCCGCTGGAACAGATCGCGCGCCTCGGCTTTGATCGGCTTCAGCCCGGAGGCCGAAGTGGAAGCCTTCTGCAACGCCATGACCGCGCCGGCATCGCTGTCGAACGCCGAAATCCGCGCGCGGGCCGCGAGCCGCAACGCGAATGGGCCGACGCCGCAGAACAGGTCGGCTATGTGCTTGGCGCGTTTGCAATGACCCGCCACCAGTGCCGCCAGCGCTTCCTCGCCGGCAGCGGTGGCCTGCAGGAACGCCCCCGGCGGCAGGTTCACCCGCGCGGTGCCGATCTCGATCGCCGGCGGTGTCCGCATCAGCACCAGCTCGCCATGGCGGGTCAGCCGCGCCAGCCCGTGCAACTGGGCAATGTCGGACAGGGTCGCGATCATCTTCGCTTTCAGCGGCCCCGAGCCGCGCACGTCGACGTCGAGGCCGTTGCTCGCCGCGGTGACCTGGATATCGAGCGGCTTGCCGGCCGCCGCGAGAGCTGCGGCCAATGCGCGCGCGGCATCTAGCGCGCCGCGCAGCGCCGGATCGAGGATCGGGCAATCGTCGATCGCGACGATGGCGTGGCTGCTGGCGGCGGCGAAGCCGGTACGCAACACGCCGTCACTGCCGCGGCGGGCATGAACGGTGACGCGCCGGCGCCCGGCACCGTGTGCATCGACCAGCGCGTCGACCTCACATTGAATGCCGGCATGCGCCAGCGTATCGACCACGATGGCGCGCTTCCACGCCCGATAGGCCTCCGGCTGCCAATGCTGAATGGCGCAGCCGCCGCAGGCGCCGAAATATCGGCAGAACGGCGCGATCCGCTCCGCGCTGGCGTGCGTGACGCGCGACAATTGCCGGCGGTCGGGATGCCCAGCTACCTGCTCGACCTCGACGGTTTCACCGCCGAGTGTGTAGGGCACGAACAGGCTTTCGCCGCCGCTGAAGCCGACGCCGTCGCCGCGATGGCCGACATGGTCGATGGTGAGGCTTTCAGCCACGGCGCGCGCCGAGGAAGAATTCGATATTGCCGTCGCCGCCGGTGATCGAGGACGGAAACACTTCGATACCGGTGCAACCGAGCGAGGCTGCAAACGCGGTGATGTCGTCGCAAACCTCCTGATGCACCGACGCATCGCGGATGATGCCGCGCTTGGAATGTTTTCGTGTCGCCTCGAATTGCGGCTTGATTAGCGCCAGCAGATGCATCGGCGCCGCTGCCAGCGACAGCGCAGCCGGCAGCACCGCCTTCAGCGAGATGAAGCTGACGTCGATGACGACGATGTCCGGCCGCTGCGGCAGGCGCTTGTTCTCGAAGCTGCGGATATCGGTCTCCTCCATCGAAACGATCCGGGGATGGCCATGCAGCGAGGGATGCAACTGGCCGCGCCCGACGTCGATCGAAAACACCAGGCTGGCGCCGTTGGCGAGCAACACTTCGGTGAAGCCGCCGGTCGAGGCACCGACATCGAGACAGACATGATTCTCGATCTCGAGCGGATATCGCTCCAGCGCGCCGGCCAGCTTGACGCCGCCGCGCGACACAAAGGGATGCGCGGGCTCGGCCTGCAGTACGGCGTCCGTGGCGATGCTTTCGGACGCCTTCAGAACTTGCTTGTCATCGGCGGTCACCAGCCCCGCTTCAATCGACGCCTGGGCCCGCGCGCGGCTTTCGAACAAGCCGCGCTCGACCAGCAACACATCCGCGCGCTTGCGGGAAGGGGACATGCTTCGGGGTCCTTGGCCAGTTTAACTGCGCGCCGGCGCAAGCTTCTCGGCTGCCAGGCGCACACAGGTCTCGAACGCAGCCAGATCGTGCCAGATATCCGCGGGCCTTTGTTGGGGCGTCACCAGCGCGCAGCCGTGCAGGTCGAGGGTATGGATCATCATCAGATTGTCGTTCAGGCCGAAATCCTCAACTGTCAATCCCTCGGCGTCGATCAGGCGGCCGTCGGCCGGCGTGACGGCCGTAAATCGGCGCACGCGATCGATATAGGGTGCGGGATCGTTCGAGTAGCCGAGGCACAGCTTGCCGCGCCCCGCCATATATCCGAGTTCATAGACGGTTCCCCCGTCGGCCCCAGGGCCGCGAAACGGGGTGAGGTTGGCGATGATGGCGTCGGCCTCGGCCATCATGGCTTCGTTACCGCTGAAGATCTGCAGCGAAGCGTCCTTCGCTGCGAGGTCGACGATGTTGTCCAAAGGGTAGAGCCCGGTCAGCCCATGCCGGAGGCAGAGCTCGACTTTCCGATGTCCGATGTCAACGGCGTCCGGCAGGAACACGTCGGGGCCTGCCAGATAGATTCTAGTCATTCCGGGATGTGTCCCTTGGCGCTCGTTACTCGCGCCGGAATGACACAAAATGTGGATTTAGGCGAGCTTGACCGTCTCGGCCTTGAAATCCTTGCCGAGCGCTTCGAACACCTTGCCGACGATGCCCTTGGCATCAAGGCCGGCACGGGCGTACATCGCGTTCGGCGTGTCGTGATCGATGAACTCGTCCGGCAGCACCATTGACCGCATCCGCAGGCCACCATCGAGCATGCCGTGGTCCGACAGCGTCTGCATGACGTGGGAGCCGAAGCCGCCGATCGAGCCTTCTTCGATGGTGAGCAGGATTTCATGCTCGCGGGCGAGCTTGAGCACGAGGTCAACATCGAGCGGCTTCATGAAGCGGGCGTCGGCGATGGTGGTGGACAATCCCAGCGCCGCCAGTTCGTCGGCGGCCTTTTCGCATTCGCCAAGCCGGGTGCCGAACGACAACAGCGCGATCTTGCTGCCCTGGCGAACGATGCGCCCCTTGCCGACTTCCATCGGAACGCCGGCTTCGGGCATTTCGACGCCGCGGCCTTCGCCGCGCGGATAGCGCAGCGCGCTCGGCCGATCGTTGATCGCGACCTGGGTCGCAACCATGTGCACCAGCTCGGCCTCATCGGAGGCCGCCATGATGACGAAATTGGGCAGGCAGCCGAGATAGGCGTTGTCGAACGAGCCGGCGTGGGTGGCGCCGTCGGCGCCGACAAGGCCGGCGCGGTCGATCGCGAAGCGCACCGGCAAGCTCTGGATCGCGACGTCGTGGACCACCTGGTCGTAGCCGCGCTGCAGGAAGGTCGAATAGATCGCGCAGAACGGCTTGTAGCCTTCGGTGGCGAGACCCGCCGCGAACGTCACCGCGTGCTGCTCGGCGATGCCGACGTCGAAGGTGCGGTCCGGAAACGCCTTATTGAAGATGTCGATGCCGGTGCCCGACGGCATCGCCGCGGTGATGCCGACGATCTTGTCGTCCTTTTGCGCTTCCTTGACGAGGCTCGCGCCGAACACGTTCTGGTAGGACGGCGCATTCGGCTTGGCCTTGGCCTGGGCGCCGGTGGCGACGTCGAACTTGACCACCGCGTGATATTTGTCGGCGGAAGCTTCCGCGGGGGGATAACCTTTGCCCTTCTGCGTCACGACATGGACCAGGATCGGACCGTCCTGCATGTCGCGGACGTTCTTGAGCACCGGCAGCAGATGGTCGAGATTGTGGCCGTCGATCGGGCCGACATAGTAGAAGCCTAGCTCCTCGAACAGCGTGCCGCCGCCGACCATGAAGCCGCGCGAATATTCCTCGACACGGTTGGCGCGGTCGGCGAGTACCTTCGGCAGGCGCTTGTTGATCTGCTTTGCGGCTTCGCGCAGCGAGCGATAGGTCTTGCCCGAATAAAGGCGGGACAGATAGGCGCTCATCGCCCCGACCGGCGGCGCGATCGACATGTCGTTGTCGTTGAGAATGACGATCAGCCGGGAATTCATCGCGCCGGCATTGTTCATGGCTTCATAGGCCATGCCTGCGGACATCGCGCCGTCGCCGATCACGGCGATGACATTGTTCGTGCCGCCGGAGAGGTCGCGGGCGACCGCCATGCCGAGGCCGGCGGAAATCGAGGTCGAGGAGTGCGCGGCGCCGAACGGATCGTAATCGCTTTCGGTCCGCTTGGTGAAACCGGACAGCCCGCCGCCGGTGCGCAGGGTGCGGATGCGGTCGCGACGACCGGTCAGGATCTTGTGCGGATAGGCCTGATGGCCGACGTCCCAGATCAGACGGTCGCGCGGGGTGTCGAACACGTAGTGCAACGCCGTCGTCAACTCGACCACGCCCAGGCCCGCGCCGAAATGGCCGCCGGTTACCGAAACGGCATCGATGGTTTCCTGACGCAGCTCGTCGGCGACTTGCTGAATCTGTTCCACCTTCAGCCGGCGCAGATCTTCCGGGGTGCGGATGGTATCGAGAAGCGGCGTTTTACTGAAATCGGTCACAGCGATATTCCAATTTTGCATGTCGGGATGAGCGACCCGACGTGAGATGGGGTGCGCAGGATTCGCGCAACGAAAACCCAGACGCCGGATGCCACCTGAGCAGGCCGAAACCTCACTTGAAAGCTCAGATGTGCTCCGGATCGGTCAATGTGATAGGCGTCACCCTAGGTGGCTTCACTTTTCCCGGTCATTTTTACAAGCCATATGAAGTGCTTACACCCGCCACAAATCGGCGGCAAGTTTGCCTCGAATAGCCCATAACCGCGAAGTCTTTACACTAAAGTGACAGCCAAAGCCAACCGCCGACAAGGTTACGGGCGGTAAATGAGCAGGCTTACCGTCCGAATTTCAGCCGCTGTGACATTTTAGGGGTTCCGTTTCGCCACAATTGGCGGCCTCCCGGCCGAACCTGGCGGCCGGTTTGGCCCTTTTCGGGCCCTCTTAGGGGCCGCCGCCGTCGCAGGATGGGCGGCTGCGCCCCCCACCGAGCCATGCGTTGGTGTGACGGCAGCGACATACCGGTAATCACATAAACGAGATTGGTGCGCGGGGATGGTTACTGAACGTCGAGCGGCTCGGTGCCGACGGCCTGGCCGTTGGCATCGGTGGTGATCTTATCGACGCGCGCTTCGGCCTGCCGCAGCAGCTCCTCGCAGCGCCGCTTCAAGGCCTCGCCGCGTTCGTAAATGGCGATCGACTCCTCCAGCGGCACCTTGCCCTCTTCGAGCCGCTTGACGATCGATTCCAGCTCTTCGATCGCGCGCTCGAAGCTCAGCTTTTTTACGTCCACTTGGGTGTTTTCAGCCATATGGGTTTCCCGATGCGCCGTTCGTCGGCGCGAATTCAATGACGTCTATGTGAGGGTATTGTGGCGGGAATTCACGCGCCCAGCAATGCGGTGACGTGGGCCGCGACCGACTCTTTCAGGCCTTGCAGGTCATAGCCGCCCTCGAGCACCGAAACGATTCGCCCGCCGGCGCTGGAATCGGCGACCTCCATCAGTTGGCGGGTGACCCAGCTGAAGTCCTGCGCCGTGAGATTGAGCGATGCCAGCGGATCGCGGTGGTGGGCGTCGAAGCCGGCCGAGATAATCACCAGTTCCGGGCTGAATTTCTTCAACTGCGGCAGGATCACGTTTTCAAACGCGGCGCGGAATTTGGGGCCGCCGTCCCCGGACGCCAATGGCGCGTTGACGATGGTATCGTGTTCGCCGCGCTCGCCGCTGGCACCGGTGCCGGGAAACAGCGGCATCTGGTGCGTTGAGCAGTACATCACGGTCGGGTCGGCCCAGAAGATATCCTGGGTGCCGTTGCCGTGATGGACGTCGAAATCGACCACGGCGGCACGGGCGATGCCGTATTTGCGCTGGGCGTGCCGCGCGGCAATGGCGGCGTTGTCGAAGAAGCAAAACCCCATCGGCTTGTTCGTCTCGGCGTGATGGCCGGGCGGGCGCACCGCGACGAACGCATTGCCGTGGGAGCCTGACATCACCGCGTCGGTTGCGGCAATCGCGCCGCCGACGCCGCGCATCACCGCCTCCCACGTCCCGGGCGACATCGAGGTATCGCCGTCCAGATAGATCAGGCCGCTCGACGGCGCGATATGCCGGAGCTGGTCGACGTAATGCTCATCGTGACACAGCGTCACCGAATCCAGATTGCCCTCCGGCGCTTCGCCGCGCACCAGCCGATCGAACCGTTCTTCCGCCAGCACCTCGTCGACCGCACGCAGCCGGTCGGCGCGTTCGGGATGCCCCGGCGGCGTGGCATGCTCGAGGCACGCCGGATGAGTGAGAAGAAGCGTCGTCATGCAATATCCTGGCGTGTTGAACGGCACTTGCGAGGAATTGCGATCTTAGGGGATCGATGGTCGCTTCGGAAGAGCCGTGCCGCGGTTATTGCTGCAATTCAATTGATCCGCGCGATGCGATCCGCGGCGGTGGGGGCTACAGGACTGTTGGCCTTGAAGTAGCCATACAAGGCGTCGACGTCATAGACGCCGATTTGCGGCGCAATCCCTTCCTTCAAAACCGTGAAGCCGTCGCCCCCGACCGCGAGATAATTGTTCACCGTCACGCGATAGCTCGCCGCCGGATCGATGCGTTGTCCATTGAGCGACATGCGATCGGCGATGATATGCTCGCCATAGGGTTTGGCGGCGTCCCAAGTGTAATTCAATCCCTTCGAGACCTGAAGGATTCGCGGCAGCTTCGGATCACGCCATTGCTGCTCCAGCATCTGCTTGATCTGCGCGCCGGTCAGCGTCAGCGTGACGAGCTGGTTCCGGAACGGCTGGCTCGCGAAGATGTCGCCGTAGCTGACCGCGCCGTCTTCTTTCTTGACGATGTCGCTGCGGATGCCCCCCGGATTGGTAAAAGCCATTACCGCACCGCCATTGGCGGGGGCTTGCGTTGCCGCCAGTTGGGCGTCGGCGATGACATCGCCGAGCGGGCTTTCGCCGGTAATGCCCGGCAGGTGCGACAGCGTTGCCTCGACCGATCCCGCACGGCGGGCGGCGATCGGCCCGGCCACCTTATCGTAGGACGTCAGCAATGCGGTCTGTTCGGGGTCCTTGGCATAGGCACCGGTGCGGACAATGACGTTATCGGCCTTGGCGCTGATGACGTCGCGGGTCGCCGGATCGAGCTTGAGATCGATCGCGGTGACGAGGGTGCCGTATTTGTCACCGCTGGTGACCAGTCGTCCATCGATGTTGCAGACATAGGCCTGATGGGTATGCCCGCTGATTACAACGTCCACCGCGCGATCAAATTTCTTGACGATATCGACGATGGGGCCGGCGATCTCCGGACACTCGTTGTAATCGCCGCTCGGATAGCCGCCCTGGTGGATCAGGACGACAATAGCTTCGACGCCTTTCGCCTTCAGTTCCGGCACCAGCGCGTTCACCGTGTCCGCCTCGTCTTTGAATTCGAGGCCGGCGATGCCGGTCGGCGAAACGATATCCTGGGTTCCCTTCAGGGTCAGGCCGATGAATGCGACCGGGATGCCTTCGAAGGTTTTGATTTCGTACGGCGGAAATATCGGCTTGCCGGTGCTCTTCTCGACGGTGGAGGCTGCAAGGTAGCGAAACTTCGCGCCCGGGAAGGGGTGCGGGCCCTGGCAGTGATCGACCGGGTGACAGCCGCCATTCTGCATCCGCAGCAACTCGTCCTTGCCCTCGTCGAATTCGTGGTTGCCGACTGATGCCACCTCAAGCCCCATTGTCGACAGCGCTTCGATCGTGGGCTCGTCGTGAAACATCGCCGACAAAAACGGGCTGGCGCCGATCAGATCGCCGGCGGCGACGAAGATGCTGTTCTTGGACTGCGCGCGAAGCTGTTTGACCAGGGTCGCCATGGTTTCGACGCCGCCGGCCGGCACCACGATCTTCCGCGTCTTGTCATCGGGATCAACGATCCTGATTCCACCCGCCGACGGCCGCAGGTAGCCGTGCAAATCGTTGATGGCCAGAATGCGCAGATCGACCGGCGCGCTCTCGGCGATGGCACGCGAGGCTGCTGCTAGCCCGAGCGTCAGCATTAGGGCAGCCAGGAGCGTATGAAGCGAATGTCTCATGATTTGGATACTGGGGGAGACTCTACGACTCGACACCGGGAGATCGTACAGCCGCTACACGATGCGGATATTCACGAAGGTGATGTTCACGCTTTTTTGCGCGAGAAGAATGCCTTGAATGCGGCAACCGCTTCCTTGGAGCGCATTCGTTCGCCGAACAAATGGCTTTCCTGATCGATCCGCCGCGTCAGATCCTCGGGCGGCAGTTTGATCAGTTTCCGTCCAATCGCGACGGCTTCCGCGGGCAGCGCGCAGATTTCGCGTGCAACCTTGCGCGCTTCGGCTTCGGTATGGCCGGGTGCCACCACTGCGTTGACGAAGCCGGCGACGCGCGCGTCGTCGGCGTTGACCGAGCGCCCCATCACCAGCATGGCAAAGGCGCGCTGATGTCCCATCGTGCGCGGCATCAGCAGGCTCGATGCGCCCTCGGGCACTAAGCCGAGATGGATGAACGGCGTGGAGAATGTCGCGGTCTTGCTGGCGAGTACGTAGTCGCAGTGGAACAGCATGGTGGTGCCGATGCCGATCGCGACACCGTCGACCGCGGCAATGATCGGCTTGACGTTGTGCGCGAGCGAATAAAGGAATTTGATGGCGTTGGAGGCGCGCGATGCGTCGGCGTTCGAAGTGCCGTCCTTGAGGAAGTCCTCAAGGTCATTCCCGGCGGTGAACACGCCCGATCCACCGGTGATGATAAGGCAGCGGATCTCGGGATTGTTCTGCGCGGTGTCGATGGCATCGCTCATCGCCCGGTACATGTCCTGGGTGATCGCGTTTTTCTTTTCAGGCCGCCGCAGCGTGATCACCCGCGTCGCCGCTTCGTCGGTGACAATCAGGTGCCCGGTCATGGCGCGTCCTTGAAATCGGCGGCTAGGCTGCCGCTGGCGAGTCTCCCGATCACATCCTACATCATCGGCGACCGGGGCCAATGCCCTGCGGTTTTCGGCGGGAGCCGTCCAAAGGATAATTTAGAGGGAAATCGCCCGATGCAACTGACCGGAATCCATCACCTGACCGCGATTTCCGCTAAACCACGCGAGAATCTTGCGTTTTACACTGACCGGCTCGGCATGCGGCTGGTCAAGAAAACCGTTAACCAGGATGATGTCAGCGCCTACCATCTGTTCTATGCGGACGGAAAGGCCAATCCCGGCACCGACCTGACCTTCTTCGATTTTCCGGCCGCGCCCGAGCATCGCGGCGCCAACAGCATCTCGCGTACGGGATTGCGCGTCGCCGGTGAGAGCAGCCTTGGATTCTGGCGCGACCGCCTGAAGCGGGCCGGCGGCTTGACCGGCGATATCGTCGAGGTCGACGGCCGGCTGACGTTGCCATTTGAGGATACCGAAGGCCAGCGCCTGGTGCTGGTCGATGATCACGGCATCGGTTCGTCCTCGCCGTGGGAGCGCAGTCCGGTGCCGGCCGAGCGCCAGATTCGCGGCCTCGGCCCGATCGTGCTCAACGTGCATGATCTCACGCGCACCGAACAAGTGCTGACCTCTGTCATGAACATGCGCAAGGTGCGCGACTATGCGGCGCCCGATACACCGGCGCAGGTTCATGTGTTCGCGATGGGCGAGGGCGGTCCTGCCGCGGAGCTTCACGTGATTGAGCAGAAGGATTTGCCGGTGGCGCGCCAGGGCGCCGGCGGAGTGCATCACGTCGCGTTTCGCACGCCCGACAACGCACAATACGAGGCCTGGGCGCAGCGGCTCAACGAGTTGGGCGTCCGCAATAGCGGTGCGATCGACCGTTTCTATTTCCGCAGCCTGTACTTCCGCGAACCCAACGGCATACTGTTCGAGATCGCCACGGACGGTCCGGGGTTTGCGACCGACGAACCGATGGAGACGCTGGGCGAGAAGCTGGCGCTACCGCCATTCCTGGAGCCGCGCCGCGCACAGATCGAAGCCGGGTTGAAGCCGATCGCGTGAGGTCTTGGCGACCACCGCTTTTTCGTGGTGGTCGAATCGACGGCGTTTGAATAGCAACCGTTGCGAGCAAAACGCAGCGTTGCGATCGCATTAGCAAGAAACAACCCAAGGAGTGTGTGATGTCAGAAACTCGCCCACCGTTCCCCCCTTTCACGCACGAGACTGCCATCAAGAAAGTGCGCCTTGCCGAAGACGGCTGGAATACGCGCGATCCGGAAAAGGTAGCGATGGCCTATTCGGTGGACAGCTCCTGGAGAAATCGTTCGGAGTTCGCCGTCGGCCGCCCCGCGATCATTGCGTTTCTGACGCGCAAATGGGCGAAGGAGCTCGACTACCGGCTGATCAAGGAACTGTGGGCCTTTACCGGCGATCGCATCGCGGTGCGCTTCGCCTATGAGTGGCACGATGATTCCGGAAACTGGTTCCGATCCTACGGCAACGAGAACTGGCATTTCGGCAGTGATGGCCTGATGCACCACCGATATGCCTGCATCAACGACCTCCCGATCAAGGAGGCCGACCGGAAATTCTTCTGGGACGCGTCCGGTCCGCGTCCGGCCGATCACCCCGGACTGTCGAATTTGGGACTTTAAGAGACCGCAGCCATCAGCGCCGGGAAATCGGAATCGTGTCTCGCAGCGAATGAACGGTTGGTTTTGGCGCCAAATATGTCGTGCTGCATTCCCGGAAATCGGGGCGATGTGACGCAGCCAGGCCCACGCGCGATGTCGAGATCCGGCGTTAACATTACCTCTTAACTAATGATTAATTATGCGTTTGCGGGCACGAAAAGCACAGCCTAGCGTTTTCCGGTATACTGTTCAGTAACCCCACGGATCGGTGCGTGCCATGGCTTGCAGAATATATGGAGCGTTTATCGCCTCGATCAGCTTGGTCGCGCTTGTCGTTTCCACCCATGCGTCGTTCGGCGGTTCGCCTGCCGTCGCCGTGCCGGGGAGAGGCGCGGCTTCGGCGCATCCGGCCTTCCGTCCGCACATGGGCGCCCGGTCGCTGCAGAATCATCACCGGCGAAACAATGCAACCGGATTTTGGTGGGCAACGGAGGGCTACACTGGGCCGTCGTATATTCCACCTGATGCCAATAGTGTGCCGTCTCCTTCGAACGATATTCGTTACACGTACACCTATGATGTTCCCTGGGACGCGGTCCATCGCTTCCCGCCGATGGTCGCACCGTCCGATCGACCGTATGTGTCGGAGTGCCCCACACAGACCGTCACAGTGCCGGGGCGGAGCGGCAAGGAGCAGGCCGTAAATATCACGCGCTGCTACTAGGCGCGTCCAGACCGTGTCTTGTCATGCCCGCGCTTGTCGCGGGCATCCACGTCTTGTTTTCTTCGCGGCTGCGCGGGCGCGCATTTCGTGCGAGTTGTCGGCGTATCCACTACACCAGCAGCACCGCATCCGCAGCGTTCACGGCCTCGGCGCCGTCGGTCACCGTGCGTTCCAGTGCGGCGGCCTGAACCGCGATGTTCTCGGCGAAGAACCGCGCCAGCGTGACGTAACGTTGTGGATCGGTCTCTCCGGCATCGCGGGCGGCCAGCGCTTCGCCGGCCAGCATGCAGCCGCCGAGCGTCGAGCCGAACAGCCGCAAGTAAGGTGTCGCGCCGGCCAATGCCTCGTTCGGCGCCGACGTGACGCGCTCCAGCAGCCAGCGACTGGCGCGCTCCAGCGCGCCTAAGGCGTCGCGCAGTTTTGCGCCGGTGGTGCCGAAGGCGGGATCGTTCGATGCTTCGACCCGCGAGACAATTCCGGTGAGTTCTTCGAGCAGGGCCCACACCGACGCGCCGCCGTTGGCGCCGAGCTTGCGCGTCACAAGGTCGATCGACTGGATGCCGTTGGTGCCTTCATAGATCGCGGTGATCCGCGCATCGCGATAGTGCTGCGCGGCGCCGGTCTCCTCGATGAATCCCATGCCGCCATGGACCTGCACGCCGAGAGAGGTCACCTCATTGCCGATGTCGGTGGAGAAGGCTTTCGCGATCGGAGTCAGCAGCGCACCGCGCGCGGCGGCATCAGCCCGCACCTTCGCGTCTGTGGCCCGCCCCGCCACATCGAGCGCGACCGCGGTAGCATAGCAGATGGTGCGCGCCGCGGCCGTCAGCGCCCGCATCTGCATCAGCATGCGCTTGACGTCGGGATGCACGATAATGGGATCTGAACCATTGCCGGGCTTGCCGATCGCGCGGCCCTGGCGACGCTCCTGGGCATAGGCCAGCGCCTGCTGATAGGCGCGGTCGGCGATGCCGACGCCTTCGAGGCCGACGCCGAGCCGTGCCTGGTTCATCATCGTGAACATGCAGAGCATGCCGCGGTTTTCCTCGCCGATCAGGAAGCCGATGGCGCCGCCATGGTCGCCCATCGTCATGGTGCAGGTCGGCGCGGCGTGCATGCCGAGCTTGTGTTCGATGCCGCTGGCGTAGATGTCGTTGCGGGCGCCGAGCGAGCCGTCGGCGTTGACGAGGAATTTTGGAATCAAAAACAGCGAAATGCCTTTGGTACCCGCGGGCGCATCCGGCAATCGCGCCAGCACGAAATGCACGATGTTATCGGTCATGTCGTGATCGCCGTAGGTGATGAAAATCTTGGTGCCCTTGATGCGGTAGCTGCCGTCGGCAGCGCGCTCGGCGCGGGTACGGAGCGCACCAACGTCCGATCCCGCCTGCGGCTCAGTGAGCTGCATGGTGCCGGTCCATTCGCCGGACACGAGCTTTTCGAGATAGATCTTTTTCAGCTCGCTGCTGCCATGGGCATCGAGCGCCTCGATCGCGGAGAGCGTCAGTAGCGGGCAAAGCCCGAACGCGATATTCGAGGCGCTCCAGATTTCGGTGCAGGCGGCGTTGATCGCGAGCGGAAGGCCTTGGCCGCCGAAGGTCTCCGGGCCCGACACCGCGTTCCATCCGGCCGCGCTCCAGCGCCGGTAGGCGTCGGGCCAGCCGGGGGCGGTCGTCACCTGGCCGGCGTCGAGCTTGATGCCGTTCTCGTCGCCGATCCGGTTCAACGGCGCCAGCACGTCGCTGGCGAACCGTCCGGCCTCCTCCAGCACGGCGGCGGCGAGGTCGGCGTCAAAATCGCCATAATGGCCGGCCTTCACGGCGGCCTGTAGGCCCGCGCCATGATTGAGGGCGAGCAGCATGTCATTTATCGGCGCACGGTAGGTCATGACTGTGGCCTCACTCGGGGAAATGGGAGCAGGGACTGCCGTCTTCCCACGAAACCGCCATTCCCTCAACCTTGGAGCGCGGAAGGCGTTGTCGCGGGGGAGGGTTGTCATTTGCCGTCCGGAACCGGCTTGGCCGGCCGCGGGCGCGTAAGGGAGCTTATATAGAGTGAGCAGCACCAGCCGCTGCGGAGCGGTCGAAAATCGAGTCGCCAGACTGTTGAAATGCTTCAGCTCCCTCTATAGACCCACGTTGCCAGAGGGAATCCGCGCGGCTATCGTCCCGCCGCTTTCCGGACAGCTTATTGGGGCGTCGCCAAGTGGTAAGGCAGTGGATTTTGATTCCACCATACGGAGGTTCGAATCCTCCCGCCCCAGCCACAATTTATCCAATGAAATCATGCGCTTTTCTCATTGCCAGATTTTTCATTCTGAACTAGCTCACCTGCCGCATTCTGAACGTTTGTAGCGCTTTCGTTCGCTAGGCGGTGCGCGTGGCGCTTGCGGGTGGCCGACAACATCCGGCTCTCGGTCCGCTTGGCATATCCGGCGTAGCTCTGCTGGGTACGGTGCGCCGACAGCGCGCGGCCCTGCCCCTCGGTCAACTCAGCCTCTTCCAGTTCGGTCATGCCGCCATGTCGGCAGGCGTCGAACGTGAACGTGGCCGGCATCTCCAGCTTCTTGCGCATGCGCTGGACGATCTTTTGCATGCCACTAAAGGAATACGGCTTCGCCTTACCATCCCCTATCTCGCGCAAGATCATCGGTATGCCGCGTCTCGGAAGTTTCGCCAGAATCTCCTCGGCGTCGGCATAGAACTTGACGCCGTCTGCTTCCAGGGGGTGGTCGATCGTCGCCCCGGTCTTGTGGTGCTCGAACTCGGATCGTCGGCTTACCGCTCCGATACCCGCTCCATTTGATGTGGCCCGCGACGACGTTCTCCGGACGCTGCAGCCATTCAAAACAGATCACCGCAACTGCAGCGGCCTCCACTTCGCCATGCTCGATGCAGCCGTAGGCGAAAGTGTAAACGTCCTCGCGCGTGACGGCATGTTTGACCAGCTTCACACGAGTCTTCATCGTGACGCCGATCCAAGGGTTAGGAACGTCCTTCGGAAATTCGTCGGGGAAGAGCCGGTGAACGACGCGCCATGCTTTGCGGCAAAGGATTATCATTTTTTCTGCGGTGCGCAGACGCTTCCCGTTCTTTCCCTCGGCAAATTTGTCGTAGAGTTTATCCGCTCCGCGCGGCGTGATCGCTTTGATCGGCCGACTACCTACGCGATCACCTCTTTTCGTCAACGTGTCGCAAATCTCAAGCATCGCCCATTCGTAGTTTCCGCGCGATCGGAGGGCGACTTTTTCAGTGTATGCCTTGCTCTGCTTATATTCGTAAAACAGCCAATCGACTGTACCGATGCGCGGCAACGACACGCCGGTGATTGGCAGTCCCTTTCGCGAGCCATTCCACTCGTCGAACAGACCATTGAGCGTTTCGGCGCGATCGCTCGCCTTAGTGAAGTCGGTGCCCAGTGGTTCGTTAGGAACTGGACAGTCCATCTCTCGATATTTGGTAGGCACATTATAATAGAATGCGGTAGCCCCGGAAGCCAACGACTTGGGAATGACGTGTCTGGGCAGCTTCACGACTATAAATCCGCGGCGATGTCGGCGACGGGGACCAACTCCGGCGGAAGTATAGCTGCGTCGAGATCGTCCTTCAGCCATAGCAAGCGCCGCCCTTCCTTCACTCGAGGCGGTGGATATTCACCGCGCCCGACCCGCTTCCGGAATGCTTCAACTGTATGTTCTCCACAATACCCCGCGGCTAAGTCCGCTGCCATACGGCGCGGCCATGATCCATGAGGAATTTTAGCTAATCTCCGATTCACTTTGTGATCCCGCGAGCCACGTTCCCGGGGATGTTCGCCGTGATGTTGGAATTGCCAGACGGGCCAGATAGTCGCTGCCAGGAATTTATCTCCCGAGTAGCAAGCCTTCCAAAATAATGCGAGAGATTTACGTTATACATCTAATTTTCCAGGATCCAGACAGACGCGTCCGTCGTTTCCTGGGAATAGGGAGCCGTTCTCGACTCTTTCAAGTCATTTTACGGCGGCCAAAGAAGTGTACTAAAAAGTAACCCATTGACAGGTAACAAAAATACGCCATCGACTGCGACCGTTTGCCTCGCGCGTAATTTTTAATTGCGATCGCTGGCACTGCGACACAACGAATTACGCATCGCCCGAATCTCGATTCTTGACTCTATTTTGACTTTTGAACTTCGTCCGCATCTGCGAACTGGCTTCAGCGTCGCGTGTTCACCAGCCCTGCGGTGATTTGTTCAAACCGGCTTGTATTCGAGGAGTGCGCCTAACAATGGCAGCAAACGGAATCGCTTTTGACGTAACCCTAAGGAAATTTTCTTCTCGCCCGAGCGCGACGTCGTGCTCGCCGCTTGGGCACGGTGAGACCTGCGGACTCTTATGACGACTAGCGCATTGCATCATCGACCTCCCAGAAATATTTTCGCGACGCTAAATCAAGGGCCACGTTCGCTGACGAACCAAAGCGAACGCACGCGGTCGTCAGCGACTTGCGAAAGACCAAGCGGGCCGATTCAGCATGGGTTGCAATTTCCTCGGCAGCTCGTATATGGCTGCTCGGGCGCTTTGCGAACCAGCGTGTTCACCATCGCCTTCGTTTCCTCCGTTTCGAACAGAGTGTTCAACTGGAGAAGGAAACGATGACTACCAATCGAAAGCGTTCTAGCCACCAGAGCCCCAAACCAAATCTTTCACCGCCACGATCACCGGGTGCTCTCGACTTTCGAGAGAAGCCCGCTGGAGACATTGGACCTCGGGTAGTCGGCGCAGTGCCGATCACCGACGGTGTTCGAATGATCTCTGTTGGCGAATTCTGCCGCCGCTACGGCATCGGAAAGACGCTGGCTTATGCTGAAATGGCGGCTGGCCGACTCCGTTACTGCGCATGCGGTCGCCGGCGGCTGATCTCGGTTGACGATGCGCTCAATTCGGCAACCGCCACCATTCGGCAACCCCGCGCCATTGGGGGGTGCGTAATGTCGGATTCGAGCTCAACCAAAAATCTGGAAGCGGCGCTGACGCTCGCGGATGTCGGTTTTCGGATCTTTCCAGCGCGGGCCATCTATAATTCAGCCACAAGGCGCTGGAATAAGCCACCGTGCGTGAACAACTGGCAATCGCTCGCGACGAGCGATCCCGACCAAATTGCGACTTGGTGGCAACGATTTCCCGATGCCATCCCGGCCATTTGTTGCAATGAAGTCATTGTCATCGATGCCGATCGTCACCAGGGCGGTCCTGATGGCACCGCGGCACTGGCAGGTCTTGTGAAATGTTATGGAGAGTGGCCCGACCACCCGGTTGTATTAACACCTGGCAATGGTGAACATCATTACTTCGCTCAGTCTAATCCGGCGCTAGGCAATCGGACTGGCCAACTTCCGCCCGGCATTGATGTTCGTGGGATCGGTGGTTTTGTCATTGGCCCCGGCGCGGTGCTTCCTGACGGGACCGGATTGTCTCTTCGTCCGGACTATTGCGCCGATCTGCCGCAACTTCCACCATGGCTAGAACTAATGTGTCGCGCGGACGAGATCCCGCCGATTAACAACAATCATGAGATCATCAGCCGATCAATCACGCGACGCGAAGGGCATTATGCCGAAGCTGCCCTTGAAGCTGGTGTCGATGAAGTAGCGACTGCACCTAAAGGAAAGCGCAATACAACCCTCAACAATTTAGCCTACCGCCTTGGTCGGATGGTTGCACGGGGTTGGATCGACCGAAACAGGGTCGAGAGCTGCCTGCTCTTTGCTGCATCTGCATTGACGAAAGAGGACGGATTGGTTGCAGTTATGGCCACGATCAAGTCCGGCCTCGATGCTGGCCTTAGGAAACCCCATCCTGATCTGATGGACCGGAAGTGGGGTGGCGATTGAGCGCCTCCAAAGACGAATACGATAATGCGGCGCCGCTTGATTGTACCCCACCCACCATCGCGCCCGGCGAGATCGCTGGCCCACCGCTGGTTCCGTTTTCTTGGGCTGATCAGCTACCAGTCGTCAATATCGATTGGTTGGTGCGCGACTTTTTCGCCGAGAAATCGCTGAACCTCATGATAGGCGCAAGTCAGGCAGGAAAAAGCTACCTCGCGCTGGATCTGGCAGTTGCGATTGCAACTGGCAGGCCATTTCTGGGAAAATCCGTTAGGCGGGGCGGCGTTCTTTATGTTGCCACTGAAGGTCAGATAACAATCCGCCGAAGGCTTTTGGCTGCTCATCAGGGCCTGCCATTGGCCGGGAAATTGATCGCCGTAGTGCTGGAGCCGCCCTCCGACCTCATGAAAGAAGTGGACGTAGACAGGATCATCGCGACGGCAAAGTACATCAATGGACAAATGTTGATGGAAACCGGATTGCCGTTACGGATGATCATCATCGATACCATGATCTCCGGTTTCGGTATTGGAGATTGGAACAATGTTGCGGATACCTCCGATGCAATGAAGGTTTTGCGCAGGATCAAAGACGAAGTCGGGGTCGCCGTCACCGGCGTCCACCATCATGGCAAGGATACCTCACGAGGGGCTGCGGGATCATACGCTTTGACGGCGCACCCAGATGCTATTCTCTCCGTATACAAGAAAGATAACGATGGAGCGGTGAAGCGCCGGTGGGTCACGCTGACGAAATCAAGGTTCGGAGTAACAGGTCGCAAGCTTGCATTCGATTTGGTGCAAAAGCCGCCGGATCATCGCGATGGTGACGGTGATGATGAGGCATTTGTAGTCCTGTCAAAGGATGCTTCCGATACTTCTGATTCTCATTCGATCGCGTCAAAATCTTCAAAGGCTGATGAATGTTTCCGATCTTCTTGTGAATCAGCATTGGAGCACGACGGGAAGGATTTTGATTTCGAAGATGGTCCGGTTAGAGCGGTTAGACTTTCTGCTGCAAAGAATCGCTTCATGGATCTGTACAAGCCGAAGGGAAGCGGTGGGGATCCTGCAGAAGCAACTCGCAAGGCTTGGATTAGGGCTTTGGCCAAAAGCAAAAAAAACAGTGGCGGTCCCATCGGGCACGACCAGAACCATGAAGGTGAGGATTGGATTTACCGAGTTGAGGATTCGGAACCTGATTCAGATTGCCTGAGGAGTGAGTAAATTGCAGAAGGTGTTCGTTTTTTGAAAACAGGAAGGGAATATTTGATCCAGGTACCGAGACAGTCCAGACATAGGACACGACCGTACCCCCCTTTGGGGGTGGGTACGTCCGTCCGTTTTGTCCGGTTTTCCTTTGGGTAGCGGTCTTCTTTCTGTTCCGCGGCCTGTCCGGGTCGGAGACCTCGGTTCTTCAAAGTCTTTCCTTAGGCCAGCGGCTTTGCTCAGTACCGAATCGGTCTGGGGAGAGCCCAGCGCCGGATCTTGCCATTTACTCCGCCGGAATGCCTAGAGCCCTCCTCTGGGTGACGCGGAACCAATAGCACCAATGGAACGACTGTGTCGTTAAGAGTGGTCATGGTTTAGTCATCGATCTATTAGCCCAAGGCAATGGGTGGCATTGGCTGCCCTCAACCATCGGACGCGCAGTTTTTGTATTACGTTTTCGCGTGTCCAAGGAATTGAGCAAACAGCTGGTGCGCCTAAATAGCTGACGAGAGAACGCTTGAACCGATCAGGTAGACAAGCGCAATGCAGATAGTAAATGTTAATCGACTTTGGCCGTAAGGGAAATGCCAGTAAACTACAATCGCACCGTTTGCCTTCGCCTCGATGAGGACATCGACCGTCGGATCTCGCGAGTCCTGGGTCTGCGGTATTCGACCAGGTCTCGGTTCATTCGGGGGGCCATCGAAAAAGCCCTCTTAGAAGAAGAAAGCCACGCGCGACTTTGCGCAGAGTATGCAAAAATCGACTGGGGCTGAGCTCTATTAAAAAACAAGGTCGCGCGGTCGGACTCTGAGGCCCATCTAGCCTAATTGGCTGTGCCCCAGCTGGCTCCCGAAATCATGCGAGTGACAATGAGTTCAGCGGGTCAGCCCTAAATCGGGAAAAATACGATGGGCTTTACTTAATCGGAATTGAACTTTTTGTTGATCCTCGCGATTACGGCCCAATTGCCAAGGCAACGAAATCACGATGGTGGTTTCCGATGGCATTGCTGACCGGTGATCATCGGACGAGGTCATTTCAAACAATGAACTGTCGCAGTGATCTCACGGGCCGGGATGTCAGGCTAACCCATTTGGCTACGCCAAATTGAATCGGATATGATCCACCATTTTACCAGACCTTCTGACCCGCCTTTACACTGTGGATTGATCGGAGCCACGGTGATTGGCGCGATATGCAGAGATCCTCGATTTGATAAGTTAGCGAGTGCGATGAACCGAGATGGGAACCGCCTCACGCGAAGCCAAGTTGCTAACTCTCCGGTCTTGCGCGCGGCGTCCACACAACATCGTTGCGGAGTGGTGAGGATCTCGCCCCTGCGCATCATCCACAATCCGTAATGCGCCAAATATCTGGCTATGCGGGAAAAAACTTTCGGGGTCCCCTTCTATCGGCAGTTCCCAGCCTAAATAGAATTGCAATGCCGGCACAGGCATCGAGGAGAGCAAACAAAGGAGGGGCAGATGACGCCAGCCGTATATGAGGAAATTCTTCGATTTGTGAGGGACGAGCTATCTACCCGTCAGCGCGGCAGCCTGGCTGAACCGGAGCAGGAGCAAATCGCCTCCGATCTTTTGGCAATCTATGTTCACATCCAGATGCTGGGAACAGTCGCGGACCCGCGCCAGCTGGTCAAGTTTGTGGGGAGCACCTTGGCGGATGTCATCCACGGTCTCGCTGCGGCCGGGCATGGATATGGAAACCATGAGGTCGACGGTGATGTTGTGTTGGTGGAACGAAATCCATTTGATCATGCTCAGCCATCAGCTGGGTGGGTTACGGCCCTGGTCGAAAAGTACAAAGTGAGACGTTTCTGATCCGTGTTGTTTTGTGCTATATTATTGAGATGTCGGACCCGCAAATCGAATTAGACATAGCGGAAAGAAATGCCTTGCGAGCTGGTGTGGGGCTGCCTTTGCTCGACGATCGTGAGGTGAGGCGGCTGATGGCCGTAAGGGATGAGGCAGCATTTGAAGTCGTCTTCGCCCAGCAACGCGTTCGGTTCTCCCACCAATGGACCAATAACAGTGACGGTTGGTTGGTGAATATGGGTCGCGTATCATTGGCTCGGCGGAAGGTTCGAGAGGAATGGTTGCGAGGGGATTATTCCGACGCCGTTGCTGCGCCTGACCAAACTGGCGGCCGAGATATCGGCTCCTGATCGGTACTATCTCGTGCGAGGAGCGGTAGTGATGGATTACGCAGACATTCAAATACGGGACTACGGTGGGCTGTGGCTCACCGTTTCTAGCGTCGTGAATAATTTGCAGCGGATCGGGTTTGAAACGCGGTCGGTGCAATCTCGCTACCCAGACCGCCGCGTCAGAGCCGTTGATAAAAGCGGCCAACTAATAGATTTACTTTAGGGGTTCACTTTCGTTCGGAATACCATTTCTCGGCCCCTTGTAGAGAGATTGCCATCCGGCCGGACATGCTTCAGCCCGTTGGCCGATCCAACCGGAGTAGGTTTTATCGTGCGGCGTTGCGGGCGCCAGCGAGGGGTAGCTTCGCAGGGAGTTCGATGGCCTTGGCCGAAGCTGTGGAACTCAGCCCAGCTTTACAGCAGGCCTGCACCAGCATGGTTTTTGAACAGCTCCGCGTCCCGCACGTAGCCCCGCAAGCTATCGGCTGATTTGTGCCTCGATACATCCATCATTTTGAAGATGGTTGCGCCATTTGCGGCGGCAGAAGTCAGGAACCCGGACCTCAATGAATGTGCCGAATACATTCGGGCATCCAGCCCTATCCGCGCGGCATGAGCCTTGACGATATCGCTAACCGACCGATCACTTAGTCGGGTGGCGGAAATCCTACCGGCCTTGTTGATTGATCGAAATATTGGTCCCACCGTTATGTCAGCCACGCACAGCCAGGTTCTGACTGCCACAACGGGGCAATCGGTAATGCCCGGCGCAATGGCTATGACGATCCCTTCGCCTTCCTGATCGGTTTTCGATTGCCTAATCGTGATCCGCAATCCTTTACCCGACGGTTCTATGTCCGCGACATCAAGCGCAACCAGCTCTGAACGACGCAGAGCCCCCCGCAAAGCCCAACAGCATAATTGCTGGTCCCGGATGCCAATCAGGGTATCCGGTACACGACGAGCCATCGCCTTTGTTCTGTCCGCTGTCGCAGGCGATTTACGCCTTTGGGCAGCTCTGAGGGTTCGTCGGATGCCGCGGAGGGTAGCCCTTACGGCTTCGGCTTTCGTTGGTGGATCATAGCCGGCATGTTCGTGCTTATCTTGGATAGCTGCCAACCGACGCCCTAGCGTCGATGGGCGGCGTCGCCGACCGGCCTCATAAGCCAGATAGGTCGCAACCGTCGTTGGGAGGGCTGGAAGGGGGTCTAAATCTCGCTCCTGACACCAGGTCGCGAAAATCCGGAAATCGGTGCTGTATGCGCGCCGAGTAGAATACGCCTTTTCGGCCGCGGCAAATCGGGCGGCAGAGGCAATCTCGACAGAAATGTTGGGTGTTGGGGCAATGTTGGTCGTGTTCGGGATTGTTCTCCGTTTGTGCGTGTTACTTCTGAGAAGATCAGTTATCGGAAGCTAACACGAATATGTGCTAGCACGCAAGTAAATTGTCAAATATTCACATTTGGGTTAGAAGTCGCTTTGATTTTCGGGGCGAAGCAGGAAAACATGACCGCCAAGACAAAGGACCGAAAAAAAGCCAGGGACCCTGGTTCCTTTAAGGGGATCATGACCAGGATGAATGCAGAAGGCTGGAGAGCCTTGCGAATACTGGCTGCTGAACATGACACCACCTTGAACGCGCTGGCAGTTGAGGCTTTCAACGACTTGCTAAAGAAGTATGGCAGGAAAGCTTCGGTGGAGAATCCGCTGGCCGACTAGGAGAAGCTCGGGCCGATTACGAACAGCTCAATGGTTGCGTTCGCCGAGTCGATTTCTGCCTGGCATGAGCGGTCCCAAGGACGTCCGTCTTATTGGGGTTGGGAACCTCGCTCCCAAGGGCTTATTGTCGACAGATCACGAATCGCTCCTGGCACGGATTGTCCTTCTTGGCATCGGTCCGCCGATTTGTCCGCGTAATCGGCGAAATCAAACCGGGAGCGGCTAGGGCCAGCAGTGCTCGGACTGAACCGGCGAAACATTACCGCACCGAACCGCACCGAGAACGACCAATCGGTCTCGGCCTATCGGCGCTAAAATCGTTCAATACCCAGGCATCGGTTTCTCAGAACCAAGAATGAGGCGAGGGGCATCTGGATATGTGGGCTCGCCACGTTCGTTCACGGACCATCGACTCCTCAGGAAAAGGCTCTCGAGGAGAAAAGGGAAATTTCGGGGGGGGCTCGACCAACAGGCGGACTGAGCATGCGAGCCGCAATTCCTGGAAACTTTAGTCTGTAGATTTTTCCAACGCACAACATCATATCAACCGTAACGATGCAGGGGCCGTAGCATGGTTGCTTTGTGGTAGTAAAGCGCAGGCAGGCAGGCCCAGCCGTCAGACCGATCGATGACGGGGAAGGGAAGGGTGTCGGAGCGGCCAGATTGCGAGAAAATCAGTCAAGGATCGCCAGGATGCGCTGGAATTCCGGTGAGTGAAACCAGGCCACCGCTCGTTCCCGATTCGGAAACTCCAGGACCACGACGCGTGGGCTCGGAGCATTGCCCAGGATGGGCTCGGGCTCACCGCGCGACACGTACCGGCCGTCGAACAGCGCCAACGTCGCAGGCCCCTGCTCCTGATAATCCTTGTACCGATCCCAATTGGTGACGCGGAGTTCATTGACGACGATGCTGCGCATCTTCACCGGAAGTCCTCTTCAATCCTCGGCGCGGACATCAACGTGGCCGCTTGACGCGCGGCCGCGGTCGGCCACCGTCAGCAAGCGCCACGATTACCACGATCTCATCTGGCCGTGGCGCATTCGGCACCATCACGCTCAACGTATCGAACTGATCGAACGCCCAAACGTCGTCCTTGTCGCCGAGCGGAACGTCAATGGTGCCTCCGACCGCGCCGATTTTGACATTCGACGGTATGATCGCCGTGCCGCCACCGATGGCAGCTCGCATCGGCTTACCCATCCGCGGATGCAAAAGCGCCGCCGCGTGCTCGATATCACCGGAGGTTCCAACGATCGCCGCCTTGCCATAGGAGATGGCCGGCCGCGGCAACAATGGCAGACCTTCATGAACTAGCCGCTCGCCGAGTTCGTCACCAAACATGACAAGCTGCTCGAGGTCGTCCTCGGCGCGTGCCGCCAAAGGGTTGGCAATCACCGCGCACGCCGCGACGCGCGTGATCGGCGTGTTGGCCGGCAAACCACCCTCAAAATAAATCACGTCCTTGATGACGGTCAGCCGGCGGATTTCCATTCAGGCCCCCAACATACGATCGAAGTTGCAGCTCAGGATCAGCTCTGCTTGATCCGCGGGCAATGCATTGCGAACGAAATTCACCGGATCGGGCTCGCCGAGCGGAAACGGCGCATCACTCCCAAGCATTACGCGTTCGACCGGCACCACGTCGGTAACATAGCGCAGGATGGCGGGCTCGAAGCAAATGCTGTCGAAATATAGACGCTTGAGGTAATCGCCGACCGGCATTTTCAGGGTCTGCTGCAATTGGGGGTTGGTATCCACCTCGCGCTGCATACGAGCGCGAAGGATCGGGCTGAATGCCCCTGCATGGGCGCAGACCAGTTTGAGTTTCGGCCATTTGTCGAGAAAGCCCGAGCAGATCATCTTCAGGATATTGATGGTGTTATCGAACAAGTAGCCAGCGACAACGGTCAATTCGTATTCGCGGGTTCGGTCCTTGCCGAGCGGATCTGCCGGGTGCACGAAAAGCGGTACGTTGAGATCGGTCGCGGCCTGGAAGATCGGCTCGAACCGTTCGTCGTGCAGATAAATGCCACGAACGTTAGATGCGATATGGCCGCCGAGAAATCCGTGATCGCGGACGCAACGCCGCAATTCCTGCGCGGCGGCCTCTGGGCTCTGCATCGGCAGCAGCGCCCAGCCGCCGAACCTCGTCCTATCCGATGCAATCGCACCGGCCAAGGCGTCATTGAAAACCAGCGCGGCTTCGATCGCGATGCCGGCGTCGAGATGATAGTCGATAAACGGCGTTGCCAACGAGAGGATCGTTCGCTCCACGCCGTCGCGCCTCATCCGCTCGACCTGCTTGCCCAGATCAAAGAAGGTCGTATTCAGTCCGAAATGCATGCCACGGATATCGAGGTCAACAGCGTCCCCCTCGCGGCGCTTGACCTTGATGGCAAACTCCTCGCGAGTCGCCGCAAAACGGAAGAATTCATCGGGCACGAAATGGCAGTGAATGTCAGTGATCATCGCTATAGTCCCAGGTAGGCCGTCTTCAGTCGTTCGTCGTTGAGCAGCGCGTGACCCTTGCCTTCCATGACAATGCGCCCATTTTCGAGAACGTACGCCCGGTCGGCGGTGTGAAGGACGTGATGGACATTTTGCTCGACGATCATCACCGTCAGGCCTTTGGCACGAAGGTTAACGATCAGGTCGAACAGCAGCTTCACGTAAATCGGCGCCAGACCTTCGGTAGGCTCGTCCAATAGAAGCACGCGCGGTTTCGCCATCAGAGCGCGTCCGATTGCAAGCATCTGTTGTTCGCCGCCGCTCATGGAGCTCGCGACCTGCTTGCGACGTTCGGCAAGAACCGGCAGCAACGTGAGTACTTCATCAAGTGTCTGCCGCGCCAGCGCGCGTGCCGCGGCTGGAAAGGCGCCGATCTCGAGATTCTCCAGCACAGTCATGAATGGAAACAGCCGACGCCGCTCCGGCACCAGCACAAGCCCCTTGGCCGGCCGGTCATAGGCCGGCAGACCGTTCATGCTGATGCCTTCGAGCAGAACCTGCCCTTCATATGTTGTGCGCAGGCCGGCCATCGTGAACATCAGGGTGCTCTTGCCGGCGGCATTGGCACCGACCAGACCGACGATCTCGCCAGCCCCGACCGACAGATTGACATCGTGCAAGACCTGCACCGCGCCATAGAACGCGTTAAGATGTTTGACCTCAAGCAAGGTTCATCTCCTCGCCCAGATAGGCCTTCACGACAGCTGGGTCGCGGGCCATCATCGCCGGCGTGCCTTCCGCGATCTGCTTGCCACGGTTGATTACGATCATGCGCGTCGCCGTCTTCATGATGGCATATAGGACATGCTCGACCCATATCACCGTGATGCCGCGCGATGGCAGCTCGGCGACGAATTTTGTCATTGCTCCAACTTCGGTGGGTGTCAGGCCGGCCATGATTTCGTCGAACAACACGAGTGTCGGCCGCATGGCCAAGGCGCGCGCCACTTCGAGGCGCTTCAAAAGGCCGACGGTCAAAGAACTTGCCGGTGAGCCGGCATAGTCGTCCAGCCCGACATCGTGAAGCGTCGCTTCGGCGAGCTTGCGGGCACCCGCAACAGACTTCTCCCGCAAGAATGCACTGAGCATCACATTTTCGATCACCGTCAACTGACGATACGGCTTCGGTATCTGAAACGTTCGGGCAACGCCGACACGCGCCATGTCATGCGCCTTCCAACCCGTCACAGACTTGCCGCCGTAGACGATCTCACCCGCAGAGGGCGGCAAAACGCCGGCAATCAGATTGAACAGCGTGCTCTTGCCGGCACCATTCGGCCCCATCAGGCCAAGCAATTCGCCCTGCTGCACAGAGAACGACACGTCGCTCACTGCAAGTGTGGTCTGGAATGAACGAGTGACGTGACGAACTTCTAGAAGCGCGCTCACGAGAACGGCCTCCACCGCGCCAGCTTGGTCAGCGCACCGGCAAGGCCAGCCGGAAAATAAAGCATCACGACGATCAGGCCGAGGCTGTATATCACCAAGTGCAAGCCAGCCGCCGCGTTGCCGAGATACGAGCGGAGCAGTTCGGACAGCGGCGTAATCAGAAACGAGCCAAGCACAGGGCCGATTGCCGTACCAAGGCCACCGACGGCCGGCAGGAGCGCGAATTGAAATGACAGTTCCGGCGAGATGACATAGGTCGGATCGAGATACAGAAAGTACTGCGCGAACAGCGAACCGCCGATGCCGGTGAGCGCCGCGCTGAGCGCCATCGCCAGTGTTCGGCCGAGCAGCGGATTGACACCGGCGGCGCTGGCCGCGTCTTCGTTATCCCGGATCGCGAGCAGATAATAACCGAACCGCGACGCCTCCAACGTCTTCGTGATGGCATAGACCGCGAGCAGATACCCGAGCATCAGCGCGGCATAGGTCGACTTGGATGCGAACACCATTCCGGTCAAGCTGGAGGTTGGAGGGATCGACATTCCTTCTGGTCCGCCGGTGAGCGAGGTCCAGTTCAAAGCGATAATTCGAACGACCTCGGCGAAAGCCAATGTTGACAGAATGAAGAACGGTCCACGCAGACGCGCGCAGATCATCGCCAGGAGCGACCCGAACAGCGCGGCGACCAGAGCGCCGACCCAGATGCCGATCCATGGCGACAGATCGTACCGCGTCAGCAGAATGGTCGAAGTATACGCCCCGACGCCGAAGAACGCGGAATGGCCGAATGAGATCAGACCCGCATAACCGCCGGCGATGTTCCAGGCCAGCGCCAGTCCGGCGAACAGAAAGCTCAGCACGATGACGTCGTGCAGAACTCGGCGCGATCCCCGATACGACCAAGCCAATGCAGACCAGCAGCAGGATGATCTCGAACCAGGAGTATCGCCCACGCGTCGGCAGTGCGGGGATGCGCCTGGGTGAGACGGGCAGAGGCGTCGTGATCGACATGGCTATTCGTTCATGCCGATGGTCGCAGCCCCCGGCTGACCGAGCAGACCGTTGGGCCGGAAGATCATCACCAGCAGGAACAGCACGAAGAAGAACAGCTGCCCGAAGGCCGGCGCGACGTAGTAGCCGCTCAATGACTGCACCACGCCGACGCAGACCCCGCCGAGCCATGCGCCCTCGATGCTGCCCATGCCACCTAGGACCACAATAACAAAGGCGATGAGCACGAAGTTCAGACCAACCGATGGGAACACCGAGAACAGCGGCAGCATCACACACGCAGCGAGGCCGACCAGCGCAGACCCACCGGCAAAAGTGATCAAAAAAATGCGCGGCACCGGAATGCCCATCAGCATCGCCGCCTCGCCATCCTGCACGGTGGCGCGGATGGCCTTGCCCGTATACGTCTTCCTGATCAGCCACTGCAGCCCGACCGTGCAGAACACGGTAACCACAAAGCCAAGCAGCAGTTCGCCCTTGATATAGACGGGTCCGATGACCAGCGACCGTGCGAAAATCGGCGGTATGTCGCGCAGATCGGCGGTCATCGCCATCAGCGCCGCATTCTGCAGGAAGATCGACAGCGCCATGGTGGCAAAGACCACGACCAGGTGCGGTTTGTCCAGCGCCGGGCTGACGATCAATAAATACACCAGGTCACCGAACAGAAACATCGCCGGCACGATCGCGACAGCTGCAATGTAAGGATTGAGACCGAACAGCTGGCTGAATGCCCACGCCCCGTACATCGCGATCATCAGGAACTCGCCATGGGCAAAATTCACGATGCGCAGAACGCCAAAGATCAGCGTCAGGCCGATGCTCATCAGGGCGTAAATGCTGCCGATGAGAATGCCGGACACGACAAGTTGGGCAAATGTGCTCATGTCATGACTTCAGCGAGATGACCACGTTGGACTCAGGACTTGGCGCGGCAGAACTCAACGCTCGCTCCACTTCGGCATCGGCACCATCGCGGCGTCGTGGGTGGCGAGGCTCGGCGGATAGACCTGCTCGTTGCCGCCCTTGGTCCACTGCCAAACGCCGATCGAGGCGCGCAGATTCTGGCCGGCATCCTTAGGGGCATCTGCCCAGTCGAAGTTGGTGAACTTGATACCGCTGCCGTTGACCAGGGAGCCCTCCGGGAGGTCCAGCTTGAGAGCAATATCGCGCAACTCGTCCGGCTGATAGGTCTTGGCCTTCGGCAGGACCTCGGTGAAGAGCGCCCAGATCGCCGAAAAGCCAGCAGTGGCATGACCGGCCGGCGGGCGCTTCAGCTTGGCCTCGTAACGCTTGTAAAACTCCTCGGCGACGCTCTTCACCTCGGGCTTCAGCACACCAGCGTTCACCTTGGGCGGGAAGTCGGCGACGAAAATGCCAACAACTGAATCGCCGATCGAAATCGCGAAGGTCGGGGGATGAATAGCCGGCGCTGACACCGATGAAAGCACTGACGTTGAAGTTGAGCTCCTTAGCCTTCCGCTGGAACAGGATCGCATCATTGGGAAACGAGATCGCGATCAAGATATCCGGCGCAACATCCTTTAGCTTCTGCACAATCGGTGTCATGTCCGTCGTGATCTGGTCATAGCCTTCGTCGTAGGCGAGCTTGATGCCCTTGGTTTGTGAATAGGCGCGGATGCCGTCCCCGACCGACTTTCCAAAAGCTCGGTTTTCCCACAGCAACGCAATCTTGATATCGCCAACCGGCTTGTTAAGTCGCTTGGCGAGATCGTCGATGACGAAATCAACCGCCACCTGACCATACTTGCGGGCGGCCGCGCCGACCTGGAAAGTATGCTTGAACCCGCGGCGGGTAATGACTTCGGCGGCGCCAGTGGTTTCCCAGTGAAACGCGCCATTTCGTTCAGCCGCCTGGCTGACGGCAATCGCGATCGGTGACGCAAAAGAGCCGGTCGTGATCTTGATGCCTTCCTTGCTGATCAACCGCTCGGTCTCGCTGATCGCTGCATTGGGTGTCGTCGCATCGCCCTGCACATACTCGACCTTATGCCCCTTGATGCCACCACGCTCATTGATCATGTCGCGGGCGATCTGCATCGCTTCCCAATTCTCGATACCGTTTTTGGCGAGCGGTCCGGTGAACGGCAGTAACACGCCGATCCTGATCGGCTCTTGGGCGCTGGCCAACATGGGGAGCGCCAGCATGAGCCCTGTGAACAGGGCGCTCAGGCCAAGAAAGCGTCGCATTGGTCCAACTCCGTACAGTCGATCGGTGCCGGCCATGAAGCTAGCATGACGCCCGCATGCAGCAATCGAATTTTTGAGATATATTCTATTCATAAAACGTATGGATCAACCGGAGGCCGCGAAATGGATCGACGCAAGATCGAATACTTCTTCTCCGTCATCGAGCACGGTAACCTGAGTAGCGCCGCGCAAGCCCTTCGTGTGTCGCAGCCGACGCTGAGCCGACAAATCCAGGCCATCGAAGACGAATTTCAAACGCCATTATTCGTTCGCGGCGGCCGCGGCATGTTGCTCACTGAGGCAGGGCGGCAGTTGCAAGAAGGCCTACAGAGCATTGAGCGCCAACTGAGGCTCTTGAAAAGCGATGTTGCCGCAGTGACGCTCGAGCCATCGGGCGAAGTGGCATTCGGCATTCCACCGTCGCCGCGCGGTCTGATTGCGGTGCCCCTGGTAAAAACGTTCAACGCGGCCTATCCGCGCATCGTGGTGCGCATCGTCGAAGAGACCTCCGGGCACATCCGCGACCTGGTCGCTAACGGCATGCTTGACGTTGCGATCACCAATAGCAGCGAACCGACCCACGGGATTGCGTCGCAATACCTTGGCCGCGAGCGCATGGTGCTGGTGGCGCCGGCGAGCGCCAAGCTTTCCATGCGCAAGGAGACATCGCTCAAATCATTGGCAGGCCTGCCTCTCATTTTGACAATGCGTCCGAACAGTCTGCGGCTCACCATCGAGAACGGGATGGGGCTTCACGGACTGCAACCCAACATTCGGTTCGAGGCCAATACACTTCCACTGATGACCGACCTGGTCATTGGCGGCCTGGGATACACTGTACTGCCAATGTGCGGCGTTCGGGGGTTGTTAAAGCAAGGCGCGATTTCAGCGAGCCCGATTGCAGACCTCTCTATCACATGGCTCGTCGCCCGACCGAAGGCCCGCACGCTTGGCGTCGCGGCCGAAAGGTTTTACGAGATGCTCTGTGAGTTCGGCCGCAAGCAGGTTCGCGATGGAATCTGGCAGGAGGCCACATCATGAGCATCTCGGCCGACGCTCGGCTCACAGCTCACGCCGCGAGCTTCATCTGCTCCAGAACAGCACGTCCGAGCAATCCGTATGGATTTCCGAACGTCTCCATCATCTCGAAGTGATTGTAATTCTCGTTTATGAAGAATTGGCAGGGCTTGCCGGCGTTCTTGAGTGCGGCGGCGAAATCATGGGTCTGCCGCTTGAACTCGGGCGTCTCGTAGGTGCCATGGGCAAGAACTAAAGGGGTTCGAATTCTGTCGAGGTGTCGCTGAGCACTTAAGCTCTGCTCGATGTCATCGGTGATCGTGACATATTTTGACCGGGCCGACAGCCGGACAGCCTTGAGGTCATATATGCCGCTGGAAAGCACAGCCCCCTTGATGACGTCGTCCGGTAAATCAAAATCCTTCTTCCAGTCGGTCAGCAGAGCGACGCCGGCAAGGTGCGAGCCCGAGGAAAAGCCGGAGAGATAGACCCGGGTGGGATCGCCGCCGAAGCGAGACGCGTTTCGAATGGTCCAGGCGATCGAGCGCCGGACCTGGTCGACCATCGGCATCAAATCACCTTTGGTCTCTTCGACGGAGACGAAATCTGGAACCACATAGTGCGCGCCAGCGTTGGTCAGCAGCTCCGCCGGGAAGGCATATTCAGTTGCCGGACGCTGCCGCCACGCGCCACCGTGAATATGGATATGTATCGGCCCATTTACATTCCTGGGCGAGTAGATCTCCAGCTTCTCGATGGCTGTCGGCCCGTAATTTTCACGTTTCGGCTCGCCAATGCGTTCGCGCGTCACAACGCTGTTGGACGCATAACGCTTTAGAACCTGCTGGAAATTCGGCGCGTACTTCGACTGATCGTAGGCATCATCCAGCTCTTGTTGGTCCATATCGAGCCAGACCAGGGGCCCCTTTTTTGTCGTCGTCGCCGGCTGCTCGCCGGGCGCGCGACCTGGAATCGCCGTTATTCCTGCAGCGAGCCCTGCAAGGACAAGTCGTCGATCAACACGCTTAAATGTATCCTCAATCATCTCAGTTTTCCTCACAAAGCCAATCGGCTTTCATGGCAGACCACGCAAAAATTGCAGGAGCAGCTCGTTGAATTGTTTCGGGCTGTCGAGCGACGACAAATGACCAGCGCCCGCAATAACGCTGAAGCCGGCTCCAGAAATCAGCGCTGCAATCTGACCGCAAACCGCAGGCGGAAATAGCCGATCGAACTCACCCGCGATCACAAGACATGGCACACGCACGCCTTTCAAGCGCGCGCTGCTGTTAAACTCCTGCAATCCGCGCGCGACATTGGCGAACGAGCTGCCGAGAATTTTGCCATTGATGCGCTTCCAACTCGCAAGAAACGCATCCGCAGTCGGACTTGCCCGGTACCGTTCATTGAGCATCTGGGGCCAGACCGCCTGCATCCGCAGCAGAGGCCCGTTCGGGCGCCCGAACATTTCGATCCACGACTGGTTCGCCGCCACCACATCCGGTGCGGTGCTGTCGACACACGAATTTGCAACCACGATCGCGCGCACGCGCTGTGGATAATCGGCAGCCATGTATTGCGCCACCATGCCGCCAAGCGATAGACCGCAGACTATCGCCTTGTCGATCGCTAGATGGTCGAGCAGATTGACCATATCTTGTGCAAGATCGTCGACGGTGGTCTTGCGATCTGCCATTTGCGAAAGGCCGTGACCGGCTAGATCAGGCATCACAACGCAATAGCCTGCATGCAAGAGGTCCGCTATTTGCTCTGCCCAGACCATGCCATGGTTGGTGAAACCATGGATCATCAGAATCGCCGGACCGGAGCCAATCATCTCGTAATGCAGGTTCATGCCGCGCGATTGAAACAAGGCCATATCAGGCGCTCCTGCCACTCAAATCGGTTTGAATTTGTTCAAGCGACCGGCCTTTGGTCTCGTAGCCCAACAGCAGCATGGCCAGACCTCCAACGAGGAGGGTCGCCGACAACACGGCAAAGAATACAAAATTGCTGCTGCCAGCGACAGCCGGAACTCGCCGACAATCCCCGGGAGCGCGAAACCCATCATCTGAATGTCGAAACCATCGAAGAAATGGCAGAACACGATCGTGAGATAAAAGCCGAGATGTCGTCGCGTAAATGACGACCGGTCTAGCGCTTCGACAATCTGAGCGTTCGACGGCATTTGGTTGGCGCTCCCCGCGATCATTCGCGAGCTCCAACGCGAGCGTAGTCAAGATTGCCATCATGCATCAATCGAAACTTTGCGATATGTTCTATTCATAAAATGTATATCTGGCGGCCGGTCGACGGGGCTCCGCAGCGCGGATGATAAGAGTTCGCCTCAAAAGCCGCACCGTCCAGCCGCCGGCCAGCCTGGCGCCCTCATCCAGGCCGATCTTGACGCGGCGCTCTGTCGAGTCGCACTGCTTCGCATCCCGGTTCCGAGACCCTGCGGTCGCCAAGACCGATCGCATTCGTCCGGCGCACGAGTTCGGCGACGACTTGTTCATGGACTGAACGACGCACCAGCAGCCGCGCGCAAGCTTCGCAAGCTCTTCCCTGTGCGAGCCGTACGACGATTTAATGTTGATGAACGCGTAATCAGGTCTCCCATGATGACGCGATTTGTCGGCTTGAACTTAATGCTTCTGTCTTCTCCGAGATTAAGCACGTCAACGGCGGCCTTCGCCATTTCACGGATCGGTTGGCGGATCGTCGTCAAGCTATAACAGGGCAGCGCGGCCAACGGCACATCGTCGTAACCGACAATGGATACATCTTCCGGAACGTTCAAACCGATTTCGCGCGCGGCGTCCATGCCGCCAACCGCCATGACGTCGCAGGCAAAGAAAAGAGCATCTGGGCGTGTGGCGCGACGCGAAGAGTCGCTTGGCCGCCGCATAACCGGCTTCGTAGCTGAAATCGCCGCCTTCCTCTAGCAGGTATGAGCGTATTTTGAGTTGCTTCATGCGGGATGCAAATCCCGTCTGGCGATCACGATTGGTCGTTGCGTCGCGTTGTCCGGAGATAAAGGCCGGCCGCTCGTGCCCTGTCGTAATGAGGAAATCCGCGACCTGGCGCGCCCCAGCAATGTTGTCGCTCGATACCGCATGTATCTCGAGCCCTGGCACGTAACGGTTGAATGATACTACAGGGGTATCGCGGCCTGCACAGATGCGCGCCATGGCAGAGGAAATCGTCGCCGAGGTCAGCACGATGGCGTCCACCTGATATTGCAGCAAGTTTGGCATGATATCGTCCACTTCCTGATCGGGAGAGGGAACGAACAGGAGGGTTTGGAGGCCGCGCGCCTGAATTTGCTGGACCAGTTCGTCCAGAACGACCGGGTAAAACGGATCAATCAGGTTGGCCATCACGATCGCAATCATATTGGTGCGTCGCGTAATCAAACTGCGAGCTAACACGTTCGGCTGATAGCCCAGTTTGTTTGCAGCTTTGATGACCCGCAGTTTCGTCTCGTCCGAGATACTCGCCGTCATCGAAAAGGCGCGCGAGATCGTAGATTGGGAAACGCCCAGTGTCCGCGCCACGTCTTCGGCGGTCACCTGGGCCCCGGCTTTCGTTATTGTTCGCCTAGCCATTGTGTTGTTGTTCCAGGAAAGTGCTTGTATTGAAACGCGTAACGTAAATCGTTTCCATTATAGGGTCGCCGGCGGACAATGAGTTGCTCAAAACTTCAACAGAGCGGTTTGCATGCGCATGCAATATCGCGCTTGCGACAGATCGCCGTTAGAAGTTTGGTTTGAATGGACGAGCATCGCGGCCGGCGTCAGGCCAGCAGATTTTCACGCAAATTCTTGCCGTCGTAGGACGTCCGGTAGCGCTCGCGGCGCTTCAATTCCGGCACCAGTTGGTCGACGATGTTCAGCATGATGGCACGCGGCGACCCCGGCGAAATCGACACCATGAACCCGCCGCGGCTGCCGGTGCCCTCGAACATTTCCTCCATCTGATCGGCCAGTTCCGGGGCAGTCCCGGCAAAGGTGATGTTGTAGCCGGTCGCCGCGCGCAGGCCGTGCTCGAAGAATTCGTCGCGGGTGATTTCCGCGTGTTTCGCCGTGCTGCTTGGCCAGCAGATTGACGAATCCGACCGGCGAGGCATTGGCGGCGACGATGCGTTCCTGCAGTTCCTTCAGGGAGAATTTCGGCGGTAGCTGCGACATGTCATAGCCGGTATTGTGGGACAGCCATACCCCGACCGCTTCAGGCGGGACGTCGGCGATCATGCTCTCGCGAAGGGCGTCGGCCTCTGCTTTGGTTTCCCCGACGATCAGCCCGGCTCGACCACAGGATCCCGACGCTCTCCGGGTCCCGGCCCTTCGGCGATCAGCGCCTTGTCGAGATCGCTGCGCTGCTGTGCCATCAGCGGCATCGTCTTGGTCAGGCCGAAGACGTGATCGGCGACATGGGCGGCCGCGCGGGTGCCGCGAGGCGAACCGCCGGCCTGCATGATAACCGGATGAACCTGTGGCGAGGGTACGACGCTGAGCGGGCCTTTGACCTTGAAAAACTTGCCATTGTGATTGATGGCCTTGACCTTGGCCGGATCGGCGACCACGCCGGTCTTGCGATCCCAGATGAAGGCATCCGGGGCGACGCTGTCCCAGAGGCGATGGCAGACGTCGATAAACTCCTCGAGTCGATCATAGCGCTCGTTGTGGTCGATCAGTTCGTCATAACCGTAATTGGCGAAGTCGGCGCGGCGCTGCGAGGTGATCACGTTGAAGGCGATGCGGCCGTTGGTGATGTGATCGAGAGAATTGAGCAGGCGCGCGGTGTAGAAAGGATGCATGAAGGTCGAGGCATAGGTGAGCCCGAAGCCGAGATGGCTGGTGACCCGCGACATCGCGGTGATCCAGGGGCTCATCTCGAAACGCGGCCAGGCAACGCCGTAACTGACCGCATCTTCGATCGAATCCTTCCAGGTGCTCGGGATGCCGGTGCTGTCGCCGAAGAAGATCATGTCGAGACCGCCGCGTTCGGCGACACGGGCGACTTCTTCGAACATGCCGATATTGGGGTGATGCTGGTCGACCCAGGAGCCGGGCAGCCGCCACTGGGTCTCCACGTGGGTCCAGGACAAATCGAAGGCCAGGTGAATCTTTCTTCTTCATGCGGCTGCTCCGGCTTAAAACACGCGTGCGATGTGGTGTCGTGAATGACTGTCCTTGCATGCTTGATGCCAACCGAACGATGCATTGCCGCGGATGCGTGTCTCCGCATCTTGGAAAGCCATGGAATTCGCTGATTTGATGCGATGCGTATGCATATGGCCGCGGACTTCAGCGGGATTGTTACTATCGTTAGCTGAAGTAGAAGCTGCACAAAACATGGGCCAACGGCATTGCATTCGCATGCAATTTAATCTTGCTCGCCTTCGCTCGTGCACGGCGTTAGCTCTTCACGAACGGAGAAGGCGCGCTATGACAGTCGATCAATTCGTTCAGACCATGCTCGGCGGCCTCGCGATCGGCTGCATCTACAGCCTGATCGCGCTTGGCATCTCGATGATCATCCGCGCCACCGACATCCTTCATTTCGCGCAAGGCGAGATGCTGATGATCGGCTCGATGACGGGTCTCAGCGCCTTCTGGCTTCACGATATGCCGTTCGGCTTCGTTCTGCTGGCCGGGATTCTCGGTGGCGGTCTTGTCTCGATGCTGATCGAGCTTGTGGTCTACCGCACGCTGCGGCCGCGCCGCGTCGCCCTGATCAACGTCGATGATCGCGACGCTCGGCGTATCGATCGTCCTGCAGAACGTGGCGCGTCTGGTCTGGGGTTCCGAGCCGCTGCGCTATCCCACGCTGTTCGCGTCGAAGGGCTTGCGCTTCGCCGGCTTCACCGTATCGCCGCAGCTGCTCTGGATCGTCATGCTCAGCGGGCTGATCATGGGGGCGCTGATCCTCTTCTTCCGCTTCACGCGGCTTGGCATCGCTATGCAGGCGGCGGCCCAGGATCCTGACGCGGCTCGGCTCATGGGCATCAGCGTCGAGCGGACGACGACCTACACGTTCGCGGTTGCCGGTATGATGGCCGGCGCCGCCGGCGTGCTGCTCGGCTCGTTGTTCTTCGCCTCGTTCAACATGGGCTTCACTGACCGGCATCAAGGCCTTCGTCGCGGCGACGCTGGGCGGACTCGGCAGCGTCGCCGGCGCGATGCTCGGCGGCCTTGTGTTCGGGCTGATCGAGACGTTTTCCGGCACGCTGATCTCGACCGCCTACAAGGATGCGGTCGGAATGGTGGTGCTCATCGCGATCCTTCTGTTCATGCCCGACGGGGTTGTTCACCCGCGATGGCCGGGAGGTGTGACATGAGCCCGGCTGCCGATCGCCCGATTCGTCTGTCGTGCTTATCGCTCGCGCGCGTTCCGCTTGTGCAGTCGAATGCCTATTGGGCTGCATGTCTTCAGCCTGGCGTTGATCGGCGTCATTCTCGCCTTTTCCGAGCAATTGCTGGTCGGAAAGGCGGGCATCGTGTCGTTGGGGCAGGGCGCGTTCTACGGCATCGGCGCCTACACCGCCGCCGCTCTCTCGATCTCGTTCAAGTTGCCGTTCCTGCTGGCGATCATGGCGGCGGCTTGCTCGCGGCGGTCGTCGAGCCTGCTGCTGATTCCGATCGTGCGGCTCAAGGGCTCGAGCCTGGCGGTGGCGACACTCGGTTTCGCGATCATCGTTCATCTCGGTCATGCTCAATGAGGACTGGCTCACCGGCGGCAGCATCGGGATGATGGATATTCCGGCGCCGACGCTGTTCGGCATCTCGCTGCGGTCGGCGAGGCGGCGTTCTATTACGTCTGCCTGATCAGTCGCCGCCGCGGTCTTTCTCGCGCTCGACCGGATCACGCATTCGCGCTTCGGCCGCGCGCTAATCGCGATGTCGCAGGACGAAGAGGCGGCGCGGGCCAGCGGGATTGCGATCGCCGTCTACAAGAGCAAGTGCTTCCTGGTCGCGGCCATCGCTGTCGGGCATCGCGGGCGGCCTCTACGCCTATCACTCGCGGTATCTGAATCCGAACGATTTCAGTTTCTCAGAAATCGATCGACATCCTGATCATGGTCGGTGATCGGCGGCATCAGAAGCCTGCCAGGCGCGGCGCTCGGCGCGGCGATCGTCGTGTCTGCTCCCGGAGTTCTTGCGCTCGTCGGGCGAGTTCCGGCTGATCCTGTTCGGCGTGATGGTCGATCGTGCTGGCGGGCACCGGCAATCGCGGGCCTTGCCGGCCTCGCCGTCGATCTTGCCAAACGGATTCTGTTGCACTGCGCGGCGACGGCCGTTGCACGGTGCCTGCGACCGCGGAAGCTATGATGGGCGTCCTGTTGGAAACCAGCGCGCTGTCACGGCAATTCGGCGGACTCGTCGCCGTCAACGACGTCGCCATGGAGATCGCAGCTGGCACGGTCCATGGATTGATCGGCCCCAACGGCGCCGGCAAGACGACGATGCTCAATCTGATTTCGGGGCATCTCGCCGCCAGCGCCGGTCAGATTCATTTTGAAGGACAGCGACATCACCCGCTTGCCGGCTGAGCGGCGCGCGCGCCGCGGCATCCGGCGCACCTTCCAGAACCTGAAGCTGTTCCGCGACATGACGGTGCTCGAGAACGTCATGGTCGGCATGCACGGACAGACGCGTTGCGAGGTCTGGCATGCGCTGCTGCGAACGCCGCAGCAGAAAGCGGAGGAGAACGCGATCGCCCAGCGCGCTGGCGAGGCGCTCGACTTCGTCGGTCTCCTGGATCTAGCGAATGTGCAGGCGGGAGCTTTGCCCTACGGATCGCAACGCCTTGTCGAGATCGCACGTGCCATCGTCGCGCAGCCGAAACTGCTGTTGCTCGACGAACCGGCCGCCGGCCTCAATGGCGCCGAGAGCAAGCGACTGGTCGATCTGATCCGAAGCATTCGGGCGGCCGGCGTGACGATCCTGCTGGTCGAGCATCACATGGACGTGGTGATGCCGTACCTGCGACTGCATCACGGTGCTCAACTACGGCAAGCGCCTGGCCCACGGCAGTCCGGCCGATATCCGGGCGCATCCCGAAGTGATCAAGGCCTATCTCGGCGGCGGTTTCAAGCGCCGGGCACAGCCGGTCCAACAGGCGGAGCTCGTCGATGCTTCGCCTTAGCAACGTCAGCGCCGGTTACGGTGCGGTGACGGCCTTGCGCAATGTCGACATCACCGTCGACGTCCGGTGAGGTGGTGGCGCTGATCGGCTCAAATGGCGCTGGCAAGTCGACGGCACTTCGAGCTATTTCCGGCCTGGTCCGACCGACGGGCGGCTCGATCGAATTTCAGGGTGAAACAATCACCGGTCTCTCGCCGGAACAGATCGTCGCGCGCGGAATCGTCCACGTGCCAGAAGGCCGTCACGTGTTTCCGCGTCTCTCGGTGCATCAAAATCTCACAGTCGGCGCCTACTCGCCGCGTGCGCGCGGCAAGGAAAAAGCGACGCGGGAGCGGGTGTTTGAGCTATTCCCGCGGCTTTACGAGCGACGCCGGCAGTTGGCTGGATCGCTCAGCGGCGGCGAGCAGCAGATGCTGGTCTTTGGCCGCGCGATGATGGCGCAGCCGGTTCTGCTTGATGCTCGACGAGCCTTCGCTTGGGCTGGCGCCGATCATGGTCGAGGAGATCGCCAAGGCAATCGAGCTATTTCCGCAAAAGCGGCGTTACTATTCTGCTCGTCGAACAGAACGCCGAACTGGCGCTGACGCTGGCGTCGCGCGGTTACGTGCATCGAGACTGGCTCGATCGTGCTGTCCGATTCGAGCGATAGCCTTCTCGACAACCCGAAGGTCTGGGCGAGCTATCTCGGTGAGCAGGAGTGGACGCTCGACGTCACGGACGACAAGCCCACTCTAGCTGCGAATACGTAAATCTAGCTCGAAATTACGGGAGAGAACGATGCATTTTCGAAGTGTAAGCAGCACCTGTATCGCGGCTTTGATGCTGGCGGCTGCTGTGCAGGGCTCGTCCGCCGGCACCATCAAGATCGGTGTATTCGGTCCAATGACCGGAGACGCCGCCGCCATCGGCTCCAGCGAAAAAGACGCTGTCGATCTTGCGATCCAGGAGAAGAACGATGCCGGCGGCATTCGCGGTGAAAAGATCGAGCCGATCTTCGCCGATGACGGGGGCAAGCCCGAAGAGGCCGTCAATGCAGTCAAGCGGCTGATCTCGCGTGACGAGGTCCTGCTCAACGATCGGCAGCATCAGCAGCCCGGCGAGCCTGGCCGCTTCGCAGGTCAGCCGCCAGTCCGAGACGGCGCAGATCGTGGTGGCCGGCACCGCCCAGCGCATCACGACGCTGGGAAATAAATGGGTGTTCCGCTCGCCGGTGCCTGACACCAAGTTGGTCGCCGACCTGGTGGACTTTATCCACGAGAAGTTTCCGAAGATGATGAAATTCGCCTTCCTCTACGTCAATGACGACTTCGGTCGCGGCGGCTTCGAAGCCTTCAAGGCCGCAGGCGCCAAATACGGATTCGAGATCGTTGATGAGGAGCGTTATACCCGCGGCGACATCGATTTCACCGCGCAACTCGGGCGCATCAAGGCGAGCCCGGCGACAGGCCATGGTCGAATGGTCGCGTTACACGGAAGGTGCTCTGGTCGCCAAGCAGTTCGTCCAGACCGGACTGAACCTGGTGCGTTTCGGCTCGGACGGCATTGCCACGCCGAAGTTCATTGAACTCGGGGGCGATGCGACGGATGGCATTTACTTCACGACTCATTTTAGCGTTGCGACGGCGGCCGATATGCCTGCCGCAAAAGCCTTCATCACCAAGTATCAGAAAGCCTATGGTAAGGCGCCGGACGCCTATGCGGCCGAAGCATATGATTCCATTACCATGGCCATCATGGCGATCAGAAGCGGCGGGCAAGTCCGATCGAACGGCGGTCCGCGATGCACTTGCAAAGATCAGCTTCGAAAGCACACGTGGTCCCTTCAAGTTCGACGAAAAGGGCGATCCGCTCCTGACCACGCACGTCGTGAAAATCGTGGACGGCAAGGAGACCAACGCGCGCAACATGGCTGTTCAGAACTAATTTATAGCTCATCGCCCTTAAATTCGCGATCTTTAGACTGCGAGTTGTCGAATGCACTGAGGAAGCATTGTTCCTGCCGCATATCGATCGCGACCACGCCCTGCGTCGCAACGTCCTGCGCGCTTGAGGCTTTCGATACCGCGGGCTGGCAAAAATTTAATCAGCGAGGTATTACGCTGGAAACATGCTCCCGCATCCCTCGACGACGAGCGGCTAGGAAGAAAAGTGACCGCACGAGATATCGCTGGCGCCGAATGGGCGCGGCATAAAATCGAGCATATCGCGGTCTGTCATCCCAGCCGACGCGGATACACCAACGAGAAAAACGCGGTCGAGATCGCGGATGCGACAGCGGCGCTGGGTTTAAGGGAGTAGTCAAGGATATCGGGAGGCAAGACGACCGGTAAGTCGAATTCGCGTAATGTTGGATTTGGAATGTCAGTTCTTGAGGCATAACCTGACATGCTCCTCAGTAACACCTAAGACCATTTTTGACCCGCATGTATGGTCCGGCCGTGCGTTGCAAGCTAGGAATGCCGGCCCCTTGTGAGCGCCGGTCCACTGGGCCGCGGGATCGGACGGCGAGATGAACTTCGGGATGACGTCGCTGGCCGCACCCCACGCCGTATCGTCGAGGGTCGCCAGATACTCCTTCACCGCGCGGCTTGACCTTCCCGGATCACGGTGCCTGCGCCAATCCTGACCCGCGATCGAGCGCTGCTTATTGGCATCGGCTTGAATCAGGCGCGCACCACGGGCCACGGGTGTGGCACGACGCCACGCCGACTACTACCGGGATCTTCTGGAGCGAGCCGAAGCGGAGGGGGGGACATTGGCCGTGCCCGCATGGCTGGTGGTCTACGGCCATCAGATCGGCCAGGTGCGCGCGGCATTTGATTGGGCCTTCTCGCCGGCCGGTTTCGCCGATCCGATCTCGATCACGGTGCCCTTGCTCAAGAGGTGACCGACTTCCGCTTCTGCGCGCTTTGCCGGCAGGCCAGTGCCGACTAGAGCAGCGGCGACGGAGCGCAACAGCTCTCGCCGCTCAACAACGCTCTCGTGTTCGGTGAGGGTGGCCGGCAGCGCCGCCAATCGTTCGGCGAGGAGACGCTCCGCGGCGTCGCGATCAAACGTCCTCACCCGATCCCACAGGCTCTCCGTGAAGGTCTCGACGTCGACGCCGATCGATCGCGCGGCTTCGGCCCAGCTCTTCTTGCGCGGAACAGTCTCGCTCTGATGCTTGGCGGTTCGGGCATTCATCGTTCCGCCTGCCGGGAGAGGCGCACATTGCGATCGGTGCAGTTTCAATATCTATCAGGCGTCCCTCTAAGCTCAGTCGATATTATCTCAACGGCGTCAGAACGCATCGATCCTTGAAAAGGGATGCGCTGGTTTCTCGCCCGGTCCAGCCGGAAGGAAGCATCAAATCGCATCCCACCCTTGGCGGACTTCATCACCATTACGTCCGGGTTTAGTTTTCGATACACACAGGGGACAAGCCGCTGCTTCCGTCGATCGGCGATGGTCGAGGCTATCGAGATGACGATAGGCTGATCGAACAGCTCCTTTCCAACGCGCGAAAGCTTTGTCGGAGAAGGAGGTTGGGCGAGTGTCCGGAACGCTTAACGGCGCATCGTCATAGCCGACAATGGATACAGCGCCGAGCTTGTCTCGACCGTATGCACACCGATGCCATATGCGCGCGCTGGTTCGCGCTTGGCTTCACCGCCTCATGAATTTGTTCACACAACCTTGCAGCAAATATATAAGACCTCCGCGTCACGAAATCGGAAAATCGGAGATGTATTGCTGTGTCAGCCTCAACCGAAATCGAAAATATCCTTGCCCTGTCTCGCATTGCGGCAGATGCCTGCGCGGCAACCGGACCCGAGGAAGCACTTTGGTGCATCACTCGGAATATCCCGGCACTATTGGGTGATCCCTCAGCCGCTACCCGCCTGGGCGCCTTTCGGGACGCCGAACCGCCCGCTGCGACGTCGGCAGCCGTCGCCTTCATGCGAACGCCAGATGGCCGGCACCATCTCATCACGGCCCCGGTAAATTTCCTGCCCGAGCAGCATCATGAACTCGTGGACATTGCACTTGGCCATCCGGGTGAAATTGCTCATAGCCGTCGCCCGTTGCTGTTGCGGGACACAACCCTGCATACGAGCTTCGTGAAGATTCTGCAGACGTTCAAGGCCGGGTCGACACTGTTCGCGCCGCTGCTCTGGAAAGATGATTACCTCGGCGTGTTGATATGTGCCAATGCGGCACGGAGAACATTCAGCGAGCGTGACCTCGTGATTCACCAGGCTTTCGCCCATGTCGCGGCCGCGTGCTGGATTGCGCAGGGTGGCCCGGCGTGGATGCAGGGGTTGGATATGTCGCAGTTTCCCGTGCGCGCCACCGGCACTTAACGCCGGATCCGCAGTGTAGAAGCAGCCTGCAGCCTCTACGCTGCGGCGGCCGCCATGCGCGCAATCTGGCACCAAGGGCTGGCCCGCTCGAATTGTTCCGCCAGGTCAAGCAGCAAGCCCTCGGTGTCAGGCGCGCCGATCAACTGCAATCCGACCGGCAGCCCACCCGGTAGAACGGGCGCTGGCACAACGATCGCGGGTAGCCCTGCAAGATTGATAGCCGTCGAGAATGTCGCCGCGGTGCGGGGATGGGCAATCTGGCCGGCGATAGGCGTGGGATAGGGGCTGGTCCGCGGCCAGGGTAATGCGGGTGAAGACGGCGTCGCGATGACGTCCCAGTTCGCGATCGCGTCGAGCATGCCGGTGCGGAATGCGGTCAAACGATCGAGGCCCTGCAGGTAATCCGTGGCACTCAGGGTCATTCCCGTTCGAGCCTGGTGGGCGATCGAGGTCGTCACACGGTTCTCCCAGTCGGGGATAGAAGCCATGACCCGGGCGACGCCTGCGGCGGCGAACAAGCCGAACAACGTGTTGACCGCGTCTGGGTCCCATAGCGGCGCGATCGGCGTGACCTCATGACCTTGGGCACGCAGGGCATCACAGCCGGCCATGAACGCCGCTGTGACGGCGGGCTCGACCGGGGCATCACCGATGGTTGCCAAGCTGCCGATTCGTAGAGCGCGTGCCGGGCGCCCCGCCGACTGACGCGCAGCGGGGGCCATGATCGTGAACATGGAACGTAGATCGGCCACGCACCGGGCGACGGGGCCAATGACCTGCAGATCATGCGCCAGTGGTGGGAAGCCGAACCGGCGAGGCACCCGGCCAAGGCCAGGCTTCAGCCCGGCGACGCCGGCGTGGCCGGCCGGCCGCCGAATCGACCCGCCAGCATCGGTGGCGAGCGCCAGCGGAGCCATGCCTGAAGCGACCGCTGCTACGGGTCCGCCGCTTGATCCGCCCGGCGACAGGGCGGGCGCCCAGGGATTGCCGGTCGAGCCGAAGACCAGGTTATCCGTGTAACCCGACAGCGACAGTTCCGGCGTGTTGGTCTTGCCGACGATGACGGCTCCTGCTGCGCGTAACAGGGCGACCGGCAGATCATCCCGCGGGGCGATGAAGTCGACGAAGAGCGCGCTGCCCCAGGTGGCGCGTATCCCACCGACGAACAGATTGTCCTTCACAGTCAGCGGAATGCCATCGAGCGGTCCAAGCTCCTGGCCTGCGCGCCACCGTGCACCGGCGGCAGCCGCAGCGGCGCGGGCCCCCGCAAGGTCGATAGTCACGACAGCATTTAGTTCGGGATTGACCGCCTCGATACGGCCCAACACGGATTCCAGCGCGTCTTCCGGGCTCGTCGCGCCCGTTGCGTAAGCGGCGGCCAGATCCGCCGCTGTCAGCGCCCAGGCGTCACGCATCGAGCCACGCGACCGCGCGGATCGGGCTGCCCGTGCCGCCCTTGATCTTCAGCGGGAAGCCAATGAAGCGGAACCGACCTTTGCCGACGAGTTGCTCCATGTTCATCAGGCCTTCCATATGGGTGAAGCCCAGATCGCGGCATACATGATGCACTTCGAAATTATTGCGTCCCGGACGTCCAGGGCTCGCGGCTTCGACCCCGAACATGGTGATGCCCTTGTTTCCCAACCACGTCGCCAACTCCTTCGTCAGGCCGGGAAAATCGGTGATGTAGCCTTCGGTGCCAAACGCCCGGCGGTAGAAATCCATGTGCAGCAGCACGGTGTCTTTCGGACGGATATCGATGCCCGCGGCCTTCTCTGCCGCCTCAAGGTCGGCGATGCTGATGTCGCTCTTAAGCGGCTTGTGCGACAGGTCGAGGCAAACCGCTTCGGTAAAGAAGTTCTCAAGCGGGATCTGGTCAATGCTCTTGGCGCCGGGCTTCTCGTCGAAATGTACTGGCGCGTCGACATGGGTGCCGGAATGGTCGCCCATGTTCAGCGAGGTTACCGCCGACGAAAAGCTGTAACCGTCAGCAACCCGCTTTTCCTCGTGGGTGGTGAAGGCCGAGATGATGATCATGGGATGGTTCGGGAGCCGCGGCATCTTGTGATAAATTTCTCGGCTGAGATCGATCAGTTTCATGCTGGTTCTTTCTAACGGCAGTCGTTGGGTGGATTACGAGTCTGCTCTGGGGTTGCAAGCGCAAAGATTGTCCACACTGTGGGCAAAAGATTTGCAGAATTCTTGCACAGTTCCTGTTGTCATCATTTTGCACTTGTATCATCCTGCTAAGGGTTGGCGGAAATAGTATTTGTCTGTCCACATTGTGGACAATTTGTCGTCCTGCTCGCAGTTTCGAGGTCGATCCGCTCGTCGCTTCAATCGTAATTCGGGGTGGGCTGGCATGGTGCCACGGAACATTGGTCTGATGTCTGTTCGAGGAGTTTGCCATGAATTCCGTTGCCGCCGCCCCGGTTGAAATTGCCCTTGGCGAAATTCCCGCGCAGAAGGGGTCCCGTTTGATCACTATTGCCGCGATGGCAACGGGCAACATCCTCGAGTTCTACGACTTCGCCGTTTACGCTTATCTCGCCACTATTCTTGGGCGGAATTTCTTCCCGAGCGGCAGCGAGACGATCTCCCTTCTGTCTACGTTCGCTGTATTCGGCGTAGGCTTCCTCGTTCGGCCGCTCGGCGGTTTCCTTATTGGCCGGTTCGGTGACCGGCGCGGCCGAAAGCCGGCACTGCTGTTTACGGTCCTCCTCATGTCGGTAGGAACAGGCCTCATTGGCGTGATTCCGACCCACGCGCAGATCGGCATCGCTGCCCCGATCCTGCTGACCTTGGCGCGCTTGCTTCAAGGCTTTTCCGCGGGGGGAGAGTGGGGCGGAGGAGCGACGTTCATCGTCGAATGGGCGCCCCCTGGAAAACGCGGTTTCTACGGCGGCATTCATGTTGTCACTATCTATGTCGGCCTCGCATTGGGCTCAGCCGTTGCCGCCGCGCTCAGCAGCAGCCTAAGCCCCGAAACCATGATAGATTGGGGATGGCGGGTGCCGTTTATCATCGGCGCCTTGATTGGGCCGCTCGGCCTCGTTATCCGCAGGAAAATCGACGAGTCGCCGGTGTTTGTCGAAGCGCGGGCGCACTCGGAAGTCGAGACTACGCCTGGGATTCTGCGAACCATGGGTCACGCGTTTTGCTTCGCGGCGATGCAGGCGGCATTGACCTATGTGATTCTTGGCTATTTCCCGATCTTTACGCAGAAATTTGCCGGCTTGAGCGCAAGCCAGGCGCTGTGGTCAACCGCGTTCGCCATCGCGACGATCATACCGGTAGGTCTGCTGTCGGGGGCCTTATCGGATCGGATCGGGCGTAAGCCGCCAATGATCGCGAGTTGCGTCGGAGTTATCGTGCTGGCTTATCCGCTCTTCTATATCGTGGTGCACGGCGCGTCCTTTGCCACGGTCATGGCGGTTCAGGTTGTGGCCGGCATGTTGACGGGTCTGTTTCTGGGCACCATGCCCGCCACTTTGGTCGAAATGTTTCCGACCAAAACCCGGCTGATGGGGCTTTCAACATCCTTCAACGCATCGACGGGTTTGTTCGGCGGGTTCGCGCCGTTCATTGCCACCTGGTTGGTCGCAACCACCGGCGCACCTACTTCGGTCGCGTTCTTCGTGGTGGCGTCGGCCGTCTTCTCGCTGGTGGCGGTCTTGATGCTGAAGGAGACGGCCCACGATCGCCTGCGGTAGCGCTCTGGCCCCTCAGCGCGGCGGGGTTCGTGCCGTCGCCGCTGATGATGTTCTCCAACTGCCGGATCTGTTCACTCATTAGCTGCACGAAGGTTGCGATCTGTTCGGCCGTCATCCGGCTTCGGATGGCGGCCAGGCTGATGGCGCCGATGGGAGCGCCGACGCGGTTGCGGATGGGCATGCCGAGTGCCGTGACTTCAGCGGTGACATGGCCGACATTCACCACATAGCCGTTGCCGCGCCCCTGCTTCACGAGAGCGTTGAGTCCCTCACCATCGAGATCCGTATAGGGGCCGAAGCGCGCCGCATTTTCGGCGATGAGGGTCTTCGCCTCGGCGGCGGGCAACGCCGACAGAATGGCCAGGCTGCCGGCGCCGATCCCAAGGGGACGGCGCGCGCCGACAGCGAGAGTAAGCGCCTGGATCGGAAACGTCCCGACGCGTCGGTCGATTGTCACGCAGTCGTTGCCGTTGCGCACAGTAAGGAACACGGTATTCCCCGTCTCCGCCGCCAGGGAGTCCAGCGCGAAGGCGCAGGTATTGCTGAGGCTGTTATTCTGGGTCGCCGCGAGGCCGAGATGAAAGATGGAAGGCCCCAACTGATAGGATCGCGACTGGGGAGCGCGAATCAGCATCTGGTTGTCCTCCAGACATGTCAGGATGCGATAGGCCGTCGGCCGTTCGAGCCCGGTTCGTGTGCATAGATCGGACAGACGCAGACCCTCAGTATCAGCGCATGACGCGATTTCATGGAGAATGTCGATCGCCCTCTGGATGCTTTGAGTGCCTGTGACCTTCTCGGCGGGCGGGCTCTTTTGCTTGGCGCGGCGGGGGGTGATCATAGCGATCGTCAGCCCCAGAGTTCGTGCAGCCGGGCCGGTTCGTCAGTATCGATCACCGACGCCAAGGCCTTGGCGATGCTGAGCAGCCGCGAATCGGACATTCGTGGGCCAACCAGAGTGACGCCGACAGGCAGGTTCTTGGGCCCGCGGCCTGCCGGAATGCCGACGTTGGGTCCGTGCAGCAGCGTCCACATCGAATTGAAGATGGTGTCCCCTGTGGTGTGCAGTCCCAGCGGCGCCTCACCGGGCGAACTCGGGGTCAACACAACATCCAGCCCGACGCCGAACAGCGCATCGAATTGTACGCGGCAGGACTCGGCCAGCGCGTAGGCTTCCAGCCATTGTTGCGGCGTAGGCCCGCCCACATTCTCCACCCGCTCTCGCAACAGGGGCGCGAGCTTGTCGTAGGCAGTGACGTATTCCGGCAGGAACGATGCGGCGCCCTCGGCAGCCATGATCGCAGCTTGGGCAGCGTGCAAGCGGTCGAACGGGTCGGGCAGCACCAGGTCCTCCACGATGGCGCCGGCTGCGGTCAGCCTGGCGGACGCGCCCTCTAGCGCGGTGACGCCGGCGGGTTCGATGGCGTGCCAGACGGGGCTACGGCATAGTCCGACACGCAGGCCGCGCACCGCGATAGACGCCGGGTCCTCCGGAATTCGAAATGCCTTCGCTACCAAGACCAAGTCATCCACGCTGCGGCCATACCAGCCGACCGTGTCCAACGAAATGGAAGACATGCGAATACCTTCGCGGCTGACCCGGCTCCAGGTGGGTTTCAGGCCGTAGATGCCATTGAACGACGCTGGGCGGATATGGGAGCCGCCAGTTTGCGTGCCAAACGCTAACGGCACGTGGTAATCGCCCACAGCCGCACCGGAGCCCGAGGAGGAGCCGCCCGGCGTATGCGCAGCATTAAAGGGATTTGCCGACAGCGCCTTGCGTCCGGATGAGGCGAATTCGACCGTGTCCGTCTTGCCCAGGATCAACGCGCCCGACCCGCGCACCACGGCAACGCAGGCAGCGTCCCGACCGACCTTGAACTGGTCGTAAATGGGGGAGTTCTGCGTCGTTGGATAGTCGGCCGTGTCGATGACGTCCTTCACGCCGAAGGGCAATCCGTGCAACGGTCCAGTTGGCGGCAGCTTGTCGAGTTCGCGGGCCCGGCGAATGACATAGTCGGGGTCCAGTGAGAGCCACGCTTTGACCATCCCGTCGCGTGCCGAGATGCGGGCGAGGCAGGCCCGCGCGAGTTCCTCACAGGAGAGCTGCTTCGTGCGTATGAGTGCAGCTGCTGTCGTGGCGGAGAACTGTGCGGGATCGGGCGACAGGCGGCTTGGCGAATGGTCCATTGCTTTTTCCTTCAAGAGGCGGCGACGGCGGCGTGATGTTGCTATCGATCCAAGGCTACGGTAACGCCGTCGCTGTCGTGTGTACCAACTTATCCGAGTTGATGAACTGATGGAATCGCCTGAGCTGGCCGAATGAGCGGGCAGTTTTATTTCGTTCCGGCCGTCCTAGCCTCGCCACTCAAGTCGAAGTTGCGGCTTGAGAATGCAGTGCTTCGACATCAGTTGATTGTCTTGAGCCGCAGGCTGGAACCATGATCGATGGTCTTGATCTACCTGTATCGCTCATGTTTCCTGGGCGACATGCCATCCTTGGCG
>CAWCXD010000011.1:0-337979 GCA_963799475.1 uncultured Alphaproteobacteria bacterium
GGAGCGAAACTTATCGGTTTGCCATTGGAGATGTCGCCCCATACTTTTGCAATTGGGATCAAGGAGCCCTCCAGTGAGCCGTCAATCAGGCCTTCATGAAAGTCTCACCACCAGCGCGCACAATCCGCTTGATGCCATTTCGCTTCCCGCGCACGGCCGCCTTTTCGGCCATCCGGACCTCTTCTCGCAACTCGACCAGCTCGATCATTTTACCGGCGAGCGCGTGGCTGATGTCAGCCGCTCTTTTAATTCTTTCCAGGAATTGACGCCCACTCTTCGTCATGCAAATGCCCTGTGGTAAAAGCAAATGCTTTACCGATAGCAATTGATACGTCCATCCAATTGCGAGTTTAACCCTACCAGTCAAGGTTAAGGGGCTCGTTTTGCCGCGTTGCTGTCCCGGTTAAGTTGGTTTGATCGGATGCGATTGTGATACGAATGATCTTGGGCACAAGTTGCAAGCGCGGCGATGACTTCGGCTCGATTGCACATTCGAAGATCCTTAGGGGCGCATTGATGTCCCACTGTTTTCACTGTCCCGTCCACTGCTCCGCGGTGTCACGGGGGTGACTCACGGCGCCCACTCCCTTGCGCTCGAGTGCCCAAACAACGGCCCTGCCGGAGCAGCGGAAAACTGACCGAGACGTGCCAATTTGTACCTCCCTCTGGATCGGTCACGCCTACCGGTCGGAGGGACTTCACATTCGAAGGTGTCTCACTGTCTCACTGTCCCAGTGGGTGTTTCACTATTTTGGCGGTGACTCACTGCTTGTCCGGCCGGCAAAATTCGTGGCATCGCGGGACAGCATCATCAGCTCGCGATGGAACCAATCGCTCTCGAAGATGTCGGTGGGCGCCCTCTCTACGAACCGTTGCAATCGCGCCATTGAGGATGGCCACGTGGTTGCTCATCCCCGGCTCTCGAACTAACGGGCGCGGAACGATGCTGGGACTTTTGCTGGGGACTCTCGGTACGCTACGGCGGTCTAGTGTCCCCTTTGATCCCCTTGCGTTCTCTCAAATCGGCCTCTGGTATACCAAGGGGGAAACGCAGAAAACATCAACATTGCCAATAGATATAGCCGGTTTTGAATTGGCGATCCCAGCAGGATTCGAACCTGCAACCCGCGGAGTAGAAATCCGCTACTCTATCCAGTTGAGCTATGGGACCATCCGGCGAATAGATCGCTTGGCCTTCATAGCACTGCCAATATGAAAAATCCGCATCATCGCCAAGCCTGTTCCGAACCATTTTCACCGATCGGCCGACAAAGCTGGCGGGTGGTCCATTGCGTCGGGGCCGCCTCCACGCAAAGCTGCGCTGATCGGCTGCCGGCGCAGCAGGGATTGCCGGGCGATGCCGTATGCGACCTTCTCGTCTGCCTGTTCCATTGTCATGAGTGCGTCTGCCTTTTGTAGATTTTTATTTGAATCGGCGGCGTTGTCCGCCAGGGAGCTCCGTCATGATCGGATTGGTTCGCGCCGCGGTAGTTTGCGCCACATTGGCGCTCGGCCTCGTTGCGGCACAGGCGGCAGACAAGGCCTTCAGGCGGGACGATCTGGCCGATTCGGCGATCAAGCTCGAAGCCCAGCTGAAGAGCGAGGCCGGACCTGTCGCCCAATCGGCGACGGTGCTGCGGACCGACGCTGACGCCGCCTTCAAGCGCAATGATTTCCGCACCGGCTTGCTGCTGCTGGGGCAAATCGCCGTCAACTCGCCGGACGACAGCGCCAACTGGCTGCGGCTCGCCCGTACCATTTTCCAGGTCCGCACCTTCAGCAGCAGCGAACAGACCTTCCTGCTGGAGCGCGCCTCGACCGCGGCCTATATCGCTTATCAGCGGGCCGGCACCCCCGGCGATGAAGCGGACGCGCTGGCGGTGCTCGGCAATGCCATGTCCGAGCGCAAGCTGTGGCGGCCGGCATTGGACGCCCTGCGGCTCTCGCTGGACCTACGCGAGGTCGCGAACGTGCGCGAACTCTACGAAAAGCAACGCGCCGAGCATGGCTTTCGGCTGCTGGATTACACTGTCGATTCCGACGCCGCTTCGCCGCGCGCCTGCTTCCAATTCTCCGAGGACCTTGCCAAGCGCACCGACTTCACCCCGTTCCTGGCGCTCGCCGGCAGCGACAGGCCGGCGCTGTCGTCGGAAGGGCGGCAGCTTTGCGTCGATGGTCTCAAGCATGGCGAACGCTACAACATCAATTTGCGCGCGGGATTGCCGTCCACGGTGCGGGAAAGCCTGCCGAAATCGGCTGAATTCAACATCTATGTGCGCGACCGCAAGCCGTTGGTACGCTTCACCGGGCGGGCTTATGTGCTGCCGCGTACCGGCCAGCGCGGTATTCCGCTGGTCAGCGTCAACACGCCGGCGGTGTCGGTGAATGTCTTCCGGATCGGCGACCGCAACCTGATCAATACCGTGATCGACAGCGATTTTCAGAAATCGCTGAGCTCCTACCAGCTTTCGAATCTCGGCGATGAACGCGGCGTCAAAGTCTGGTCCGGTGAATTGGCCACCGCAGCCACGCTCAATCAGGACGTTACCACGGCGTTTCCGGTCGATCAGGCGCTCGGCGACCTGCAGCCGGGCGTGTATGTCATGACCGCGGCGGCCAAGGGCCCCGCCGGCAGCGACGACGACGGTCAACTCGCGACGCAGTGGTTCATCGTGTCCGATCTCGGCATCACCGCGTTCTCCGGAAATGACGGCATCCATGTGTTCGTCAATTCGCTGGCGTCGACCGATGCGGTCACCAAGGCCGAGGTGCGGCTGATCGCGCGCAACAACGAAGTTCTCGCCACCCGCAAAACGGACGATTCCGGTCATGCGCTGTTCGAGGCGGGTTTGGCACTCGGCGAGGGCGGCTTGTCGCCGGCGATGCTGACGGTGATGAGCGAAAAGGCCGACTACGCCTTCCTCAGCCTGAAAACCGACGGCTTCGATCTATCGGATCGCGGGGCTTCCGGCCGTGCCGTGCCCGCCGGTGCCGACGCCTTTGTCTATGCCGAGCGCGGGGTCTACCGCTCCAATGAGACAGTCTATCTCACGGCGCTGTTGCGCGACGGGCAGGGCAATGCGGTGACCGGCGGCCCGATGACGCTGGTGATCGAGCGGCCAGACGGCGTGGAATTCCGCCGCGCGGTGCTGGCGGATCAAGGCGCCGGCGGCCGCAGCGTGGTAGTGCCGCTCAATTCCGCGGTGCCCACCGGCACCTGGCGGGTGCGCGCGTTCACCGATCCGAAAGCCGCGCCAGTCGGCCAAACCACCTTCATGGTCGAGGATTATATTCCGGAGCGCATCGAATTCAGCATATCCAGCAAAGAGAAGGCGCTGAAAGCTGAGGTTCCCGTCGAGCTCAAGGTCGACGGCCATTTCCTCTACGGAGCGCCGGCATCGGGTCTCCAGTTGGAAGGCGATATGCTGGTTGCGCCGGCCGCGGAGAGGTCCGGTTTCGCGGGCTATCAGTTTGGCGTCGACGACGAGGAGACCGCCAGCAACGAGCGGACGCCGATCGAAAATCTGCCGGAGGCGGATGCCAATGGCGTCGCGACCTTCCCGGTCAGCCTGGCGAAAGCGCCGACATCGACGCGTCCGCAGGAAGCCCAGATATTCATCCGCATGGCGGAAGTCGGGGGGCGTGCGGTCGAGCGCAAACTGGTGCTGCCAGTCGCGCCCGCAACGGCGATGATCGGCGTGAAGCCGCTGTTTGGCGACAAGAATGTCGCCGAAGGGGACAAGGCCAGCTTCGACGTGATGTTCGTCTCGCCTGACGGCAAGCCACTGGCGCGCGACGGCCTGCTCTATGAATTGCTCAAAGTCGACTCCCGCTATCAATGGTATCGGCAGAATTCGTCCTGGGATTATGAGCCGGTCAAGACCACCACGCGTGTCGCCGATGGCGATCTCACCATCAGCGCCGACAAGCCATCGCGGGTGACGCTGTCGCCTGAACCCGGCCGCTACCGCCTGGACGTCAAATCCAGCGAGGCGGACGGTCCGCTGACGTCGGTGCAGTTCGATGTCGGCTGGTATTCCGACGGCAGCGCCGATACGCCGGACCTGCTTGAAACCTCGATCGACAAACCGGAATATCAGTCCGGCGACACCATGGTGGTGTCCGTCAATGCGCGCTCGGCCGGCAAGCTGACCGTCAACGTGCTGGGCGACCGGCTGCTGACCACGCAAACGTCGGACGTCAAGCAAGGTACCGCCCAGGTCAGGATCCCCGTCGGCAAGGATTGGGGCACCGGCGCCTATGTGGTGGCGACGCTTCGCCGTCCGCTTGATGCAGCGGCCCAACGAATGCCGGGGCGGGCCATCGGCCTGAAATGGTTCGCGATCGATAAAAAGGCGCGCACCTTACAGGTCAACCTGTCGCCGCCGGCGCTGGCGCGTCCGGGCTCGGCACTCAAGATTCCGGTCAAGCTTGGCGGGCTAAACCCTGGTGAAGACGCTAAGATCGTCGTTGCTGCGGTCGATGTCGGCATTCTCAATCTGACCAATTACAAGCCGCCGGCGCCGGACGACTATTATCTCGGTCAGCGCGGTATGACCGCGGAAATCCGCGACCTCTACGGGCAATTGATCGACGGCATGCAGGGCACCCGTGGCCAGATCAAGACCGGCGGCGATTCCGCCGGCGCGGAGCTGCAGGGCAGCCCGCCGACGCAGAAGCCGCTCGCGCTGTATTCGGGAATAGTTACGGTGGCCGCCGACGGCTCGGCCGAGATCAGTTTCGATATTCCGGAATTTGCCGGCACTGCACGCGTAATGGCGGTGGCGTGGACGGCGACCAAGCTCGGGCGTGCCACGACAGACGTCACGGTGCGCGATCCCGTGGTGCTGACCACGACGCTGCCGCGCTTCCTGCTCAATGGCGATCACGGCACCATGAGTTACGACCTGGACAATGTCGAAGGCGCGCCGGGTGATTACGCGATCAGCGTCAAGGCATCCGGGCCGGTCAAGGTCAGCGGCAATCCCACCACGGTCGTCAAGCTGGCTGCCAAGCAACGCACCTCGATGTCGCTCGCGCTCGACGCCGGCGGCACCGGCACCGCGCAGCTTGATGTCGATATCAAGGGACCCAACGGATTGACCCTGGCGCGGCATTATGCGCTGGACGTCAAGGCGGCGACGCAAATCCTCGCGCGTCGCTCGATCCGGACTCTGGCCAAGGGCGAGAGTCTCTACCCTGACGCCTGATATGTTCTCGGACCTGGTGCAGGGCACCGGTACCGTCTCGTTGTCCGTAAGCCTCTCCTCGGCGCTTGACGCGGCGACCATCCTCAAGGCGCTCGACCGTTACCCGCATGGCTGCTCGGAGCAGATCACGAGCCGCGCAATGCCGTTATTGTACGTCAACGACCTCGCGGCTGGTTCTCATCTGGCGATGGATACGGCAGTCGACGGGCGCATCAAGGATGCGATCGAGCGGCTGTTGGCGCGGCAAGGCTCGAACGGGTCGTTCGGATTGTGGTCCTCCGGCGGAGACGATGCGTGGCTCGACGCCTATGTCACGGATTTCCTGAGCCGTGCCCGTGAAAAGGGATTTGCGGTGCCGGACGTATCGTTCAAGAGCGCGCTCGACCGCATCCGCAATGCGGTCGCCAACGCCGACGAGCCCGAAAAAGACGGCGGCCGCAACCTCGCATACGGGCTTTATGTACTCGCGCGCAACGGTACCGCGCCGATCGGCGACCTGCGCTATCTCGCCGACACCAAGCTGAAGAATTTGGCTACCCCGATTGCAAAATCGCAGCTCGCGGCGGCGCTGGCGCTGGTCGGCGACCGGGCGAGGGCGGAGCGGGTCTATACGGCCGCGCTCGAAGACCTGAGCCCGAAGCCGGCGCTGGAGTTCGGCCGTGTCGACTATGGCAGCGCGCTACGCGATGCGGCGGCGCTGGTATCGCTCGCCGGCGAAGGCAATGCGTCGCCTGCGACGCTGACGCAGGCGGTCGCCCGCGTTGAGACGGCGCGCGGCCTGACGCCTTACACCTCCACCCAGGAAAATGCCTGGCTGGTATTGGCGTCGCGCGCGCTGGCAAAGGAAACGCTGACACTCGATGTTGACGGATCGCCGGTAAAGACCGCGCTGTATCGCAGCTACAAGGCTGCCGAAATGGCGGGCAAGCCGATCAAGATCACCAATACCGGTGATGCGGGGGTGCAGGCGGTGGTCTCGGTCAGCGGTGCGCCGATTACGCCTGAGCCTGCGGCGTCCAACGGCTTCAAGATCGAGCGTAATTACTTCACGCTCGACGGCAAGCCCGCCGACGTCTCGAAGGTCAAGCAGAACGACCGTTTCGCGGTCGTTCTCAAGGTCACCGAAACCAAGCCGGAGTTCGGCCATATCATGGTGTCGGATTATCTGCCCGCCGGCCTCGAGATTGATAATCCGCGCTTGGTCTCGTCCGGTGACACCGGGACGCTGGACTGGATCGAGGATGGTCAGGAGCCCGTCAACACCGCTTTCCGCGACGACCGTTTCACGGCCGCTATCGATCGCGCCGCCAATGACAAGTCGGTGTTTACGGTGGCCTATGTGGTGCGCGCGGTGTCGCCGGGCAAATACGTGCTGCCGCAGGCCTATGTCGAGGATATGTACAACCCCTCGCGCTATGGCCGAACCGGCACCGGCGGGGTTGACGTGCGTCCGGCGAAATGAGGGGATCGCTGACCATAGCGCCGCCGACGCGCGGCTGGCGGAAGCTCAAACTGGCGGGCGCAATCGCGGCCGTCGCGGGCTTGATCCTGATCGGTGGCTTTGCGGCGTGGGTGGTCTCGCTCGGGCCGCTTCCGTTGGCGCAGGCGCGGCAGGTTTCCACCACGGTCACCGATCGCAACGGCAAGCTGCTGCGCGCTTACGCCATGGCGGACGGTCGCTGGCGGTTACCGGTGGATTCGAGTGCCGTCGATCCGACCTATCTTAAATTGCTGTTCGCTTATGAAGATCGGCGCTTCTATTCGCATCATGGCGTCGACCCCTGGGCTTTGAGCCGTGCGGCGTTTCAATTTCTCACCCGCGGCCACATCGTGTCCGGCGGCTCCACCATCACGATGCAGCTTGCGCGTCTGATGGAGCCGCGGCGGCAACGCTCGGTTCACGCCAAGCTGCGGCAGATGGTGCGCGCGCTCGAGATCGAGCGGGAGCTGAACAAGGACCAGATCCTCAATCTTTACCTGGCGCTGGCGCCCTATGGCGGCAATCTCGAGGGTATCCGCGCCGCCTCGATCGCGTATTTCGGCAAAGAACCGAAGCGGCTGTCGCTGGCGGAATCGGCGTTATTGGTGGCGCTGCCGCAATCGCCGGAAAACCGGCGGCTGGATCGCTACCCCGCTGTCGCGCGTGTCGCGCGGGATCGGGTGCTCGATCGCATGGTCGAGGATGGCGTGGTGTCAAACGAGGACGCCGTTGCGGCCAAGGCGGTGCCGGTGCCGCGGATGCGGCGGCAGATTCCGATCTTGGCGCCGCATTCCGCTGATCGGGCCGTTTCCATCATCAGGGACACGCCGGTCATTTCGCTCACGCTGGATTCCAGCCTGCAGAAAACGCTGGAAGCGCTGGCACGCGACCGCGCCATCGCCTTGGGGCCGAATGTTTCGGTCGGCATTGTCGCGGTGGATAGCGAAAGCGGCGACGTGCTGGCACGGGTCGGCTCGCCGGATTATTTCGACAACCGTCGTGCGGGGCAGGTCGACATGACCCGCGCCGTGCGTTCGCCAGGATCGACGCTGAAGCCCTTCATCTATGGTCTCGCCTTCGAAGATGGCTTCGTTCACCCGGAAAGCCTGATCGACGACCGGCCGATCCGGTTTGGCGATTACGCGCCGAAGGATTTCGACATGACCTTCCAGGGCACGGTGTCGGTGCGCAAGGCGCTCCAGCTCTCTCTGAACGTGCCGGCGATCGCGCTTTTGGATCGGGTCGGCGCCAGCCGGCTGACGTCGCGGTTAAAGCAGGCGGGCGGCAATCTGGTGCTGCCGAAAGACGAAGCGCCCGGGCTGGCGATGGGGCTCGGCGGCGTCGGGGTCACGCTGCAGGATCTTGTACAGCTCTATGCCGGGATTGCCCGGCTGGGCACCACGCGGCCGTTGCGCGAGATCATCGGCACCGGCGAGGCAACCCGCGATCCGTTGCGGCTGATGGATCAGGCCGCGGCCTGGCAGGTCGGCAATGTGCTGATGGGGACGCCGCCACCGGAAAATGGCCTTCAACACCGCATCGCGTTCAAGACCGGCACCAGTTACGGCTATCGTGATGCCTGGTCGGTCGGCTTCGATGGGCGGATGACCATCGGGGTCTGGGTCGGCCGTCCGGACGGGGCGCCCGTTCCGGGTCTGGTCGGCCGCACCGCCGCGGCGCCGATCCTGTTCGACGCCTTTGCCCGGACCGGAAAACTGCCGGTCGCGCTCCCGAAGCCGCCAAAAGGCGTGCTGATCGCTGCAAACGCCAAGCTTCCATTGCCGTTGCGCCGGTTTCGCCCGGCGGGGGACCTGGTTCGGACCGGCAGCGAGCAGGCACCGCACATCCAATTCCCCCTGAACGGCTCCCGGATCGACGCCGCCGGCGCGGACGGCGCCAGGTTTTCCGCGATGCCGGTAAAGGTCGCCGGCGGGGTGCTGCCGATGACGATGATGGTTAACGGCGTTGCGGCGGGCGAAATCGATAGCCGCCGCCAACGCTTGGTCGATCCGCCTGGACCGGGTTTTGTCAGGCTGACCGTGATCGACGCCACGGGCGCCGCCGACACAGTTGTTGTCAGAATTCAATAAGGCTGCCCTAAGCGGTTGTCGCGACGGTAGTTTCGGCGTATGCGGGTCGCATGGTTGAGACCTATGCACGTCCCCGATTTGGAGAGCCACGTGAGCCGAAGAACCGGGTAAATCCCGGTAGCAGGCTGATGGGGATGATTGATTTCGTCACCGCCAGTCACGTCCGCGCGGTCCCGTTCCTGCTCCTGTGCGGCTTTCTTCTGTTCCTGCCGGGATTTTTCAACATCCCGCCGATCGACCGCGACGAGGCGAGGTTCGCGCAGGCGACCAAGCAGATGGTCGAAACCGGCGATTTCGTCGACATCCGATTCCAGGATGAGGTCCGCTACAAGAAGCCAGTCGGCATCTACTGGTTGCAAGCGGCCGCGGTTGAAACCGCTTCGGCACTCGGGGTCCCGCGCGCGCAGGTTCGTGTGTGGCTTTATCGCGTTCCGTCTCTGATCGGCGCGATCGGCGCGGTGCTATTGACCTATTGGACCGCGCTGGCCTTCGTAACGCGACGCGGCGCCGTGCTTGCCGCCTTGATGATGTGCAGTTCGGTGCTGCTGGGCGTAGAGGCGCGGCTCGCCAAGACCGATGCCATGTTGCTGCTGACCGTGGTGGCGGCGATGGGAGCGCTGGCGCGGGTGTATTTGTCATGGCAGCGGGGTGAGGACCCCGAGCATCCGCCATGGTCCTGGCCCGCGATTTTCTGGACCGCACTGGCTGGCGGCATCCTGCTCAAGGGGCCGCTGATCCTGATGTTCGTTGGACTGACGATCGCCGGGCTCGCCATCTTCGATCGATCCGCCAATTGGCTTTGGCGCCTGCGGCCGGTCTGGGGACTGATGTGGACGCTGGTGCTGGTGCTGCCGTGGTTCGTCGCGATCTTCTGGCGCGCGGGCGATGCATTTTTCACCGACTCGATCGGCGGCGACATGTTGAGCAAACTGTCGGCGCAGGAATCCCACGGCGCTCCGCCCGGTATCTATTTGTTGCTGTTCTGGGTGACGTTCTGGCCGGGCGCACCTTTGGCCGGCATGGCGGCGCCGGCGGTCTGGCGGGCCCGGCGTGAACCCGGCGCGCAGTTTCTGTTGGCCTGGCTGGTTCCATCCTGGATCGTGTTCGAAGCGGTGCTGACCAAGCTGCCGCATTACGTGTTGCCGCTCTATCCGGCGATCGCGATCCTGACGATCGGCGCGCTGGAGCGCCGGGTGTTGTCGCGATCATGGTTGCGGCGCGGGGCGGCGTGGTGGTTCGCCATCCCGGCGATCACGTCGGTGATTGCCGTCATCGGCGCGGTGACAGTGACGCGCCAGCCGGTGTTTTTGGCGTGGCCATTCGTGGCTGCCGCACTGATCTTCGGGTTGTTCGCGTGGTGGCTGTACGACGACAACCGTGCTGAACGTTCGTTGCTGAACGCGGTGGCCGCGGCGATGTTTCTGGCGATGGCCATTTATGGCGTCGTAGTGCCGGCGTTGACGCCGCTGTTCCCGAGCGCTGAGGTCGCGCGCGCGTTGCGCAATGTCGTTTGTGTCGGACCGAAAGCCGCCGCGGCAGGCTTCCTTGAGCCTAGCCTGGTCTTCATGACGGGCACCTCGACTTTGCTGACCGACGGATCGGGCGCGGCCGATTTCCTGGGCCAGGGTAGTTGCAGGTTCGCGCTGGTCGAAGGCCGCTCGGAACGGGCATTTGCCCAGCGCGCCGAGGCCATCGGCTTGCGCTACAATGTTGCCACGCGAGTCGAGGGCTATAATATCTCGCAAGGCAGGCCGATTTCGATTGCCATTTTCCGCTCGGAAGGCACGGAGTAAATGCCGGCGCCCGCCCAGGGCGAGCTTCCATGAGTTATTTCGCGCGCGTTTACCCGGTGCTGCGGAGTTCGACCGTGCAACTGGTGCGCCCCGCCTCACATCCGCGGGCCAGGGATTCCGCGCGTCGCTTGGCGCGCGCTGCGGGGCCGTTGCTGGCGATCGGTGCGGTCGTCATCCTTGCCCTGATGTTTGCGCTCGACGCAACCGAGATCGGCCTGATGCCGCCGCGCGGCACATCGAGTCTCTGGTTGGTTCGGATAGTGACGGATTTTGGAAAATCGGCCTATGTGCTGAGCTTTCTGGCCTGCTTGCTGCTTGCGGTTGCGCTTGCCGCGCCGGTTTTGCGGGGAACGTCACGCATTCGTCTGCTCCGTTTCGGAACGAAGCTTCAGTTTCTGTTTTTCGCCGTGCTGGTGCCGGTCCTGGCCGGTGAGCTCATCAAGTGGATCGTCGGGCGCGGCCGGCCGTTTGTCGGTGGCGAGGCCAACCCCTTCCACTTTTCACATTTTGCCGGAACCGAAGCCTATGCCAGCTTCCCCTCGGGGCATGCTATCGCGAGCGCCGCGCTGGCTTTTGGGGTTTCGGCACTGTGGCCGCAGGCGCGGGGAGCGATGATTGTGTATGCTGCGCTGATCGCCGGGAGCCGCCTCGTCTTGTTGGCCCATCACCCCAGCGACGTGGTCGCAGGCGCCCTGATCGGGGTGGCCGGCGCGATGGCCGTGCGACACTGGTTCGCGGTGCGCCGTCTGGGCTTCAACATCAGCCGCGACGGGGCGATCGTGCCTTCGGCCGGATCCCGGCCGAGACCGCTCAAAAGGGTTGCCCGCGAGGCGTCGGCCCCATAAGAAGCGGGCGCCGCAAGCCCTGACCCGCCGTGAACGGCCTGGCGGCCAACTCAAACAATGAGCGCTGATTTGTCGTCATCTGACCCCGCCGCCGTGGCCGTTTCTATCGTTGTGCCCGTGCGCAACGAGGCCGATAACGTGGCGCCGCTGGTTGCCGAAATCGCGGCAGCTCTCGACGGCCGCTGGGCGTACGAGATCATCTACGTCAATGACGGCTCGACCGACGCGACCGCCGAGCGGTTGGCGGCCATCATGGCGCAACGCGCAAACCTGCGCCAGATCCGTCACGCCGTATCGTCCGGTCAGTCGGCGGCGGTGCGCAGCGGGGTCCGCGCAGCGCGCGGCGCCATCGTCGCGACGCTCGACGGCGACGGGCAAAACGATCCGGCCTTCCTGCCTGATTTGATCGCTGCAATTGAAAAAGGCGGAGATCGCGCGGGACTCGCCGCCGGGCAAAGGGTAGGGCGCAAGGACACCGGCTTCAAGAAAATCCAGTCGCGCATTGCCAATGGCGTTCGCGGTGCCATCTTGCACGACGGGACCCGCGATACCGGCTGTGGCCTTAAAGCGTTCCGGCGCGAGGTGTTTCTCTCCATGCCTTATTTTGATGGGTTGCATCGCTTCCTGCCGGCTCTGATGCGCCGCGAAGGATACGAGATTGCCTACGTCGATGTGAGCGATCGCCCCCGCCGTTCGGGCGTGTCGAACTATGGCTTTTTCGATCGGCTCTGGATCGGAATTATGGATATGGCCGGCGTGTGGTGGCTGATCCGTCGAAAGAAAACCACGCCTGCTGCGACCGAGGTGAAGCGCCATGACTGAGCTGTTGAACGCGCTCGCCACCTACCTGCATGATGTCTTTGTCATCAAATTCGATGGCTGGGTCATCCTGGGATTTGTGGCGCAGGGATTTTTCACGATGCGTTTCGTGGTGCAATGGGTCGCATCCGAACGCGCGCGCAAGAGCGTGATCCCGGTGGCTTTCTGGTTTTTCTCGATCGGCGGCGGCGTGTTGTTGCTGGCCTACGCGCTGTATCGCAAGGATCCGGTTTTCATCGCAGGGCAGGCGTTCGGCCTCGTAGTCTATATCCGCAACCTCTATTTCATCATCATAGAAGGCCGCAAAGAACCGGCGGTCGACTAAGATCCTCTGGTGAGACAGAGCCAGCTTACCACGCGTTACGCAGCGTTGAAGGCCGCAAACCCGCGCTCCAGATCGGCCTTGAGATCGTCGATATTTTCTAAGCCGATGTGGAGACGCAATGCAGGACCGCCCGGCGCCCATTTGGTCGCGGTGCGATAGCTTTCGCAGTCGAACGGGATGACGAGGCTCTCGAAGCCGCCCCACGAATAACCCATGCCGAACAGCTCGACGGTGTCGAGCAGCGCGTCGACCGCTTTTTGCGGCGCAGGCCGCAGAACGATGCTGAACAGGCCCGATGCGCCGGTGAAGTCTCGTTTCCAGATCGCATGGCCAGGATCGCTTTCCAGGGCAGGGTGCAGCACCTTCAGGACTTCCGGCCGCGTTGCGAGCCATCGCGCCATTTCGAGCCCGGATCGCTGATGCTGCGCGAGCCGCACCGCGAGCGTGCGCAGGCCGCGTAGCGCGAGAAAGACGTCATCGGGGCCAGCGCAAACGCCGAGTTGCAGTACAGCCTCGGCGATCAGCGGCCAAGCCTTCGCATTTGCCGAGATCGTCCCGAACATGATGTCGGAATGCCCGCCGATGTATTTGGTGGCGGCCTGCATGCTGATGTCGACGCCTTGCTCCAGCGAGCGGTGATACAGTGGGGTCGCCCACGTATTGTCGTCGATCACCAGGGCATCGCGTGCATGCGCGACGGCGGCGATGGCCGGGATGTCGGGCATCTCGAAGGATTGCGAACCCGGCGCTTCGACCAGCACGGCCCTTGTATTGGGCCTGAAGAGTTCTGACATGCCGGGGCCGATCAAAGGATCGAAATAGGTGGTCTGGACGCCAAGACGCGCAAGCAGGCCATCGCAGAACCTGCGTGAGGGTCGATAGACGCTATCACACACCAAAAGATGGTCGCCGGCCTTGAGGACTGCGAGCAGCGCGGTGGTAATCGCCGACAGACCCGAGGGCGCCAGACCGACGCCCGCGCATTGCGGGCCTTCTAGGGCCATCAGGGCCTCTTGCAGTGCCTTGGTCGTTGGCGTGCCTTGACGGCCGTAGTGGAACTCGGCGCGATCGGCACGCAGATCGTCCGCGGTCGGATACAGCACCGTGGAACCATGGACGACCGACGGGTTGACGAATCCCCTTTGCGCCTCGGTATCGCGTCCCGCCGTCACCAAGGTGGTTTCGGCGTTCGGCGGGTTTGATTGCTGGCTATTTTTTTTAAGACTCATGCCGCCGCCACCAAAGACGTATTGCCGCAGCCGTGCCGCTCAGGCGTCCCGCCGGGCAGCGGTTCGGGCTCGGTTTGTTAATAACAGGACACAGAAGACTGCCGTCAACCCCTTGACCCGGCGCGCCAGTCGTTCTGTGATGTACGAACGCTATTTCGTCGCCGCACGTTGAGGGGCCTGCCGCGATCTCAGATCCATCGTTCGACCGGACCGCACGCCAAACTGCCCGTCAGCTTGGCGTCGGCAGCAGTGGATGGCGAGTTGGGCCCGTCGGCGCGCGCGATGTTAAGCAATCATACCTGGACGACCTTTGAAAGGCTTTGCCATGAAACGCGTATCTCTGGTTTGCACCCTTGCTTTTGCCGCCGTTTTGTCGGCGCAGGCGGCTCATGCGCAGACGCTCAAAACGGTTAAGGATCGCGGCATGTTATCCTGCGGCGTCAGCCAGGGATTGCCGGGCTTTTCATCACCTGACGACAAGGGCAACTGGACCGGCATCGACGTCGACGTCTGCCGCGCGGTGGCCGCCGTCATCTTCAACGATCCGACCAAGGTCAAATTCGTACCGCTATCCGCCAAGGATCGTTTCACCGCTTTGCAGTCCGGCGAAATCGACGTGCTTTCGCGCAATACCACCTGGACGCTGTCCCGGGACACCTCGCTCGGCGCGAATTTCACCGGCGTGACCTACTACGACGGCCAAGGTTTCCTGGTGAAGAAGTCCCTCAAGGTCAATTCGGCGCTGGAACTGAACAGCGCGTCGGTCTGTGTGCAAACCGGCACCACGACGGAGCAAAATCTCGCCGACTACTTCAAAAGCAACAACATGAAGTACGAGGTGATCGCGTTCGGCAGTGCCGACGAAACGGTCAAGGCCTACGAATCCGGACGTTGCGACGTCTTCACCTCTGACGTCTCGCAGCTTTATGCCGAGCGGCTGAAACTTTCGAACCCCGCTGAGCACGCCGTGCTGCCGGAGGTGATCTCGAAAGAACCGCTCGGCCCGATGGTGCGCCATGGCGACGATCAATGGTTCGATCTGGTAAAATGGGTCCTGTTCGCGATGGTCGATGCTGAAGAACTCGGCATTACCCAGAAGAACGTCGACGAGATGGCGAAATCGGACAAGCCCGAGCTCAAGAGGGTGTTCGGCATCGACGGTAACCTCGGTGAGCAGCTCGGCGTCACCAAGGATTGGGTATCGCGGATCGTGAAGGCGGTTGGTAATTACGGCGAGGTTTTCGACCGCAACGTGGGCACCGGTTCGAAGCTCGGGATTGCGCGCGGGCTCAACCAGCTCTGGAACAAGGGCGGAATCCAGTACGCGCCGCCGATCCGCTGATCAGCGGCTGACGGCTGCGGCTATGAGCACCGGGCCCCGACGGCCACCTTCAATGTTTGTCGCCAAACTACGGCATGCGCTCGGTGGCCGCGCCGGCTGGGGAGGATTTGTCCTTCAGCTGCTGTTTGTCGCCGCACTGGTCTGGATTGGCTATGAGATTGTAGCCAACGCCCGCGCCAATCTGGAGGCGCAACGGATCACGTCGGGATTCGGATTTCTGCAGAATACGGCGGGGTTTGACGTCAGCCAAAACCTGATTCCGTATTCCGGATCCGACAACTATATCCGCGTCTTCTTGGTGGGCCTGCTCAACACGCTGCTGGTCGCAGTCATCGGCATTGTCTTCGCGACCGTGATTGGATTTATGGTGGCGCTGGGTCGGCTGTCGCCGAACTGGCTGCTGTCGCGCATTTCCGGCGGTTATGTCGAACTGATCCGTAACCTGCCGCTGCTATTCCAGATACTGTTCTGGTATCTCGCCGTGCTCGCGGCGCTGCCGAACCCGCGGCAGAGCATCGCGCTGTTCGGCAGTTTCTTTCTCAGCAACCGCGGCCTGGTGATTCCAAAGCCGATCGCCGATCCCGGCCTGGAGCCGTTTGCGTTCGCCGTCCTGATTGCGGTCGTTGCCGCCCTGGCGTTGCGGCGCTATGCGCGCCGGCAATTGTTCGAAAACGGCCGGCGCGTCACCATCTGGCCCTATGCGCTGGGGTTATTGATCGGGCTGCCGCTTTTGAGCGCGTTGGTCTTCGGCAAGCCCGTCACGTTCGAAATCCCCGTGCTCAAGGGGTTCAATTTTTCCGGCGGTGCGCGGGTCATTCCGGAATTTGTGGCGCTGCTGCTGGCGTTGTCGCTTTATACCGCGGCTTTCATTGCCGAGATCGTGCGTGCCGGTATTCAGTCGGTCCACAAGGGGCAGATCGAAGCCGGCGCATCGCTGGGATTGTCGCGGGGCTCGACGTTGCGGTTGATCGTTGTGCCGCAGGCGTTGCGGGTCATTCTACCGCCGCTCACTAACCAGTACCTCAATCTCACCAAGAACTCGTCGTTGGCGGTCGCGATCGGATATCCCGACCTGGTCTCGGTATTTGCGGGAACGACGCTGAGCCAGACCGGGCAGGCGATCGAAATCATTGCAATCACGATGGGTGTCTATCTTTTGATTTCGCTGGTGACGAGCGCCATCATGAGCTTTTATGGCTGGCAGCTCAGCCGGAGCCTCGGCAACACATGAGTGAGCTATCCGAACAGGCCTTTGTTCGCCGGGAGCTGGTGCCGGAGCGGCCCGCGCCGATCAAGACCACCGGCTTCGTCGGATTTTTGCGCACACGCCTTTTGAACTCGCCGACCAATATTCTGCTGACCGTCGTAAGTGTGCTGTTTCTCTGGTTCACCGTCATTCCCGCGGTGAGGTTTTTGCTCGTCGATGCCGTCTGGCACGGCACCGACCGAAATGCGTGCTTGGCGGAGAATGCGGGACACGTGGTCGGCGCGTGCTGGCCCTATGTCCAGGCCAAATTCACCCAGTTCATTTATGGCTTTTACCCCGCGCCTGAACGCTGGCGGGTCAATCTGACGTTCATCCTCGCGGCGCTGTTGCTGCTGCCGCTTCTGATTCCGAGGCTGCCGGCCAAAGGCCTGAACGCCAGCCTGTTCTTCGTCGCCTTTCCCATCGTGGCGTTTTTCCTGCTGCGCGGCGGTGGCTTGAGCGGTTTCGCGATCAGCTGGACCGCCGATATCTTATCCGGATTTATCGACAGCATCGGCGACGCCGGCCGCAGGCTTGCCGGCGCGGGCGAGACGATCGCAATCGCCGGGCCGCTGCTGGTGCTGCTGGGGAAACTCGTCACGCTGCTCAGCACGGGATTATCGCTGCTGATCCGGCCGTTGATTTGGCTTCGCGATCAAATCCAGGCCTCCGGGAGCCCGGTGTGGGTCGATTTCACCGCCAGTGCCGCAATCATTTCGGTGCTTGTGTTCGTTTTGTCCGGCGGCACTCGCGCGGGCTGGCATCCGCTTGTCGTCAGCCTCGCGACCTTCGCCGGCGCCGGCATCGTGATCGCCGCGATGGGGCTCGATCGCGGCGGCTTGCCGATCGTCGACACCCGGCTTTGGGGCGGGCTGCTGGTGACTTTGGTGGTGTCCGTTACCGGCATCGTCACCTCGATGCCGGTCGGCATTGCGCTGGCCTTGGGCAGGCGCTCGACCATTCCATTGATCCGGATCTTTTCGATCGTGTTCATCGAATTCTGGCGCGGCGTTCCCCTGATCACGGTGCTGTTCTTTGCGACGTACATGCTGCCGCTGTTCCTGCCCGGGAATTTCGCGGTCGATGGGCTGGTCCGCGCGCTGATCGGCATCGCGCTGTTTGCCGGCGCCTACCAGGCCGAGGTTATTCGTGGTGGCCTGCAGGCGATCCCGCGCGGGCAGGGTGAGGCCGCCAGCGCATTGGGCCTATCGTGGTGGAAGACGACGGCGTTGATCGTGATGCCGCAGGCCCTGCGTCACGTCATACCCGGCCTCGTCAACAGCTTCATCGCCTTGTTCAAGGATACCTCACTTGTTTCGATCGTTGCGCTGTTCGACCTGCTCGGCAGCGTGCGGGCATCGTTTTCCGATCCGGTCTGGTCGACGCCGACAACCCTGTTCACGGGGTTTGCCTTCGCAGGGCTGATCTACTTCACGTTCTGTTTTGGAATGTCGCGCTATTCGCTGTTCGTCGAACATCGGTTGAACGCGCACCGCCGCAGTTGAGCAAAATAACCATGACCGACAACGCGATCGTCAGCATTGCAAACATCAACAAGTGGTACGGCGATTTCCATGTGCTGCGCGATATCAATCTCGACGTTGCGAAAGGCGAACGCATCGTGATCTGCGGGCCTTCGGGCTCGGGCAAGTCGACCCTGATCCGCTGCATCAACGCGCTCGAGGAATTTCAGGAAGGGCGGATCGTCGTCGACGGCATCGAATTGGGGCCGAACTTGCGGCGGGTCGATGAGGTCCGGCGCGAAGTCGGCATGGTATTCCAGAGCTTCAACCTGTTTCCGCACCTGACTGTGCTGGAGAACTGCACGCTGGCGCCGATCTGGGTCCGCAACGTTGCGAAGAAGGATGCCGAAGCCGCGGCCATGAAATATCTGGAGCGCGTGAAAATCCCGCATCAGGCCGGTAAATATCCGGGCCAGATGTCGGGCGGCCAGCAGCAGCGCGTCGCGATCGCGCGCGCCCTGACCATGAATCCAAAGGTGATGCTGTTTGACGAGCCGACCTCGGCGCTGGATCCCGAAATGGTCAAGGAAGTGCTCGACACCATGGTCGATCTGGCGAAGGAGGGCATGACCATGCTGGTTGTTACCCACGAAATGGGATTCGCCAGGGAAGTGGCCAACCGCGTCGTGTTCATGGATGCGGGGCAAATCATGGAAGTCAACACGCCGGCTAATTTCTTCGCCCATCCGCAGCACGAGCGGACCAAGCTGTTCTTGAGCCAGATATTGCGGTGAGGTCGGCGAATAGCGAGTGGTGAGTAGCGAATAAGGAAATTTCGGCCGCTACTTACCACTCACTATTCGCTATTTACCCTTACTCGAACGGCAGGTCGATCTTGATGCGCTTCTCCAACCATTCGGGCACCGGCAGGTTTTTCGAGCGCATGAACTGCGGATTGAACAGTTTCGACTGGTAGCGGTTTCCGGAGTCGCAGAGAATGGTCACGATGGTGTGGCCGGGTCCGAGCTGTTTGGCGAGCTGGATCGCACCTGCGACATTGATTCCCGTCGAACCGCCGAGGCACAAGCCTTCGTGTTCGAGCAGGTCGTAGATCACCTTCACGGCCTCTTCGTCCGAAATCAGGAAGGCGTCGTCGACCTCTGCGGTCTCGATGACCGGCGTGACGCGACCGAGCCCGATGCCCTCGGTGATCGAGTCGCCCGGCGTCGATTTGGCGGTGCCGTGCTTGAACAACTCGTACATGGCGTAGCCGTGCGGGTCGGCGCAGGCGGTCGTGATACCCTTGTTCTTTTCTTTCAGATATCGGGTAGTGCCGGCGAGCGTGCCGCCGGTGCCGACGGAGCAGATGAAGCCGTCGACCTTGCCGCCGGTCTGCTCCCAGATCTCGGGTCCCGTGGAGTCGTAATGGGCCTTGGCGTTGTCGAGATTGTTCCACTGGTCGGCGAACAGCACGCCGTTCGGCTCCTTCTTGCGAAGCTGGTCAGCGAGCCGCCTGCCGACATGCTGGTAGTTGTTGGGATTGGAATAGGGCAGCGCCGGTACCTCGATCAGTTCGGCACCGCAGAGCCGGAGCATATCCTTCTTTTCCTGGCTCTGGGTTTCCGGAATCAGGATCAGGGTGCGATAGCCGCGCGCGCTGGCAACGACCGCAAGGCCGATTCCGGTATTGCCCGCCGTCGATTCGACCACCAAGCCACCGGGCTTGAGGTCGCCGCGCTTCTCGGCCTCGAGGATCATCCATTTGCCGGCGCGATCCTTCACGGACTGGCCGGGATTCATGAATTCGGCCTTGCCAAGAATGGTGCAGCCGGTCTCCTCGGAGGCGCGCTTGAGCTTGATGAGCGGCGTATTGCCGATGGCTTCAACGACGTCTTTGTTGATTCTCATAATGCAAAACTTCAGTCTGTTGCGAGCTGCTGCAACGAGACCCTAGAGCGCGATTTGGCGAAGTGGAAGCCACTTCTGCATCGCATAGCGGGCGACGGCTACTTAGGTTTGGCGAACACCACCTGGCGGACGTCGATATTCCCTGACAGGAAGCCGGCCTCGCAATAGGCGAGGTAATATTCCCACAGCCGCCGAAACCGGTCGTCGAAGCCCGATGGCGTCAGATTGGGCCATGCCGCGCGGAAGTTATTTCGCCAGATCGCAAGCGTCTTGGCATAATCTTGCCCGAAAATGCGCTCGCGGATAACGGGAACGCCGAACCGCTCGCCCAGCGATTTCAGGATTTGCGGCGAGGGAAGCATGCCGCCGGGAAAAACATAGCGTTGGATGAAATCGACCTCACGCCGATAGGTCTGGAACAGCTTGTCCTGGATGGTAATGGCCTGGATGCCGGCGAGGCCGCCGGGTAACAGCCGGTCGCGGAGCTGTGAGAAATACCGAGGCCAGAACTGCTCGCCGACCGCCTCGATCATTTCGATCGATGCGATTCGGTCGTACTGGTCCCGCTCGTCGCGATAATCCTGCAGCCGGATCTGGACCTTGTCGGCAAGGCCAGCGTCCCGGATCCGCCGCTGCGCGAAATCACGCTGCTGTTCGCTAATCGTCAACGCAACCACGCGTGTGCCGTGAACCTTCGCGGCATATTCGGCAAATCCACCCCATCCGCATCCGATCTCCAGCAGTTTCTGACCGGGCTGCAGGTCGAGCGCTTCGGCGAGCCTGCGATATTTGTTGTTCTGCGCGGCCGTCAGATCCGCCGTGCCGTCCTCGAACAATGCCGAGGAATAGGTCATGCTGGGATCAAGCCACGCTGAGTAGAACGCGTTGCCGATATCGTAATGCGCGTAGATGTTGCGGCGCGCCTGGCGCTTGGTGTTGCGATTCAGCCAGTGCCGGACGATCTGGACAAAGCGCATCAGCGGCTTGTCGCTAAGCATGGCCTGGATCAGGTCGTGATTGACGCAGAACAGATAAAGGAACTGGGTCAGATCCGGAGTGTCCCAGTCGCCGTTGAGATAGGCCTCGGCAATTCCGATATCGCCGCGATTCACAAGTCGCGATGCAAAGCCGTAGTTATAAAGCGTCATGACCGCCGAGGGACCCGGTTCCACGCCGCCCAACCTGACCCTGCGGCCGTCGGGAAGGATCACGTCCAGCGTGCCACGCCTCAGCTTCGAACCAAAACCAAGCGCTAACCGAACCACACGTGGAAGATCCGAGAACATCGCCTCGACATTGTCGGGGGTCACGCAGATTAAGTCCGGCATGGGCAGATCCATCAAGAAAGTATGGCTCTGGGTCCGGCGCGGTGTGAACGGTCAATTTCTCGATCTCGCTCGACCTTCACCTGGACCAGAGCGCTATTTTTCGGCTATACGCCGGATTCGTATTATACTCGGTGCCGTTGCGGCCCGCAAAGCCGCTATTGAGCGCAGCGCCGGCAGGTGTCGGGTGCTCGCGCACAGTTGAAGCGCACCGCCGCACGGCGTATAGGCCGCTTATGTCAAAACCATCCGAGACTGAAACCGGCGCCGTGGCGGAGGCCATACCGGACTGCCCGCAATGCCACAAACCGCTGCCGCTGTGCATTTGCGACAGCATCGAGCCGATCGAAAGCGCGATTTCGCTGCTGATCCTGCAGCATCCGCAGGAGCAGGACAGGGCGCTGGGCACGGCGCGGCTGACCGCGCTGCATTTCAAGGATGCGGTGGTGAAGATCGGGTTGTCGTGGCCGAGCCTCTCCAAGGCGCTGGGGCGGCCCGTCGACGATCCGTCGCGTTGGGCGGTGCTGTATCTGGGGTCGGCGAAGGTCGCCGACCTCGACACCTCCAGCGACATCGTCGCCATCAACCGCAAGGGCGAAGTCGAGGACCGTCAGCGCGCCATCCTGGAAGACATCGAAGGCATTGTGCTGCTCGACGGTACCTGGAGTCAGGCCAAGGCGCTGTGGTGGCGCAACGCGTGGATGCTGAAGTGCCAGCGCGTGATCCTCGGTCCGGCGAGGCCGTCACGCTACGGGCAGCTGCGCCGCGAACCCCGCCGCGACGGCCTGTCGACCATCGAGGCCGCGGCGATGTTGCTTGCCCGCCTCGAAAAGCGGCCGGATATCGCCGAGACGCTGCATGCAAGCTTTGAACGGATGCTGGCCAGATACCGCGAGGCGCAAAGCGTGTTGCCGCAACTGGCACCTAAGCCGCGACCGAAGCGCGATTACCGTCGTCGCAAACGCGCCTGACCAGGTCTCAATAGACGTCGTCGATCGGTTTCTTCGGCACGATCCTGGATTCGCACCAGGTCGACACGCAGCGTTCCAGATCCCTGAGGTTCTTTCGCATCCCCTCGAGGCAAAACCCAAGTGCGAAAAAGCGCTCGGCGACATCGCCGGACACGCCACGGGTCAAGCCCTCGGCGCGCACCGCGGCGATTGCCGCGGCGTAGCCATCCAATGCGGCTAGCACCGGCAGTATAGCGGGGGTGCCCTTGCCGGTTCGCAGTGCCGCGGCCGCCATTCTAAGGAATTCGGACATCGTCGTTGCGACCGCGGCCAGCGGTGTCGCAAGCCGACGCTGCAACTCGACCGGCAAAGGCACCACGCTGGCGCGCCCAATCATCACGAGATCATGGCGCAACCGCAGTATGGTGCGCAGCAGGGGGCCGGTATCGGGTCCGGAGGAGAGCTTGGCCGCGCGCTCGCGTTCTGCCTCGGCGCCGACGGCATTCAGCTCGACCAAAGCCGCGCCAATTCCGTCCTGCAAGCCATGCAGGGAGTCGTCGTCGAGGCCCCGGGTCAGGCCGGACAGTAATTCATTGAGCGCCGCCGCCATCAAATCGAGCACGTCTGCGGCGCTGACACGGATCTGGCTGTGGGCGCGGGAAGGCAGCACCAGAAACGACACCATAAGACCGGTCACCGCGCCGACCGCGACTTCCAGGACCCGGTCGATCGCGGAGTCCAGGGGATCGCCATGGCTCATGGCCGGGAGCAGCAGAACGATGATGGCGGTCACGGTCGCAACGTTCAGGCTGGGGTTGATGGCGGCAATGAACGCCAGCGGCGCAACGGCCAGCACCAAAACGACGAGCAGGGCGCCTTCGCCGGAGTGCGGGACCAGCACGGCGATCGCTCCACCGTAAATCGCGCCGCCGACCGTCCCGACCAAGTAATCGCGGGTCGCTTTCAAGGAGCGGCCGACGCTCATCTGCGTGACGATGAGCGACGTCAGCACCGCCCACAGCGGCAGCTTGAGGCCCAATGCCATTGCGATCACCAGTGCGCCCAACGCGGCCACGGTGACACGGACTCCCAGGCCAAGTTCGACTTTTCGGGACTTCAGCCAGATGGCGACGCGTCTAAGGAATGCGATCATGCGCACTGACCCGGAGGGGGTGGGATTCGCCTCGTTATAGAACAAGGGTCCTTGATCAATTCGTTGATCCACGCCCGGTCTTTTCCTGCGATGCAGCCAGCACGCCGTCCGAATCTCGCTCTACGCCGGCGCGATTTGGCCGAACCGGCTCGGGTCAATTATTTTGGCAGGAGTATCCAATAAGTCGTTGATTTTATTGATGGAGGCCACGACCAGAATTGAACTGGTGTACACGGTTTTGCAGACCGTTGCGTAACCACTCCGCCACGTGGCCCCAAGGTGGGGATCAATACAGAGGCTCGGGCGCTTAGGCAACCGCCTCCATCTTTTTCAACACGGCGTCAACAGTTCAGCGATCTGCCCGAGCACATACCGTGCCCGGGTGCGCGATCTGGCTGCGTTTTACAGGACGCCTATCGGACAGAGTTGCTTCAGAAGACGCGGTCGATCGTACGGCAAACCGCAAAGGCGGCCAGCTTTCGTCAATCCGCATCTGCGTCGATTGCTCCGGAAAACGGGACGGGTCGCAGCGTGTGCGATCAGCACACGGCGTGCCAACCTTCCGGGAACGGAATGAAGCCCCAGGTCAACTCGTTGTCGTTGGCAGCTCTCGGCGGTTGGGTGAAGCTCGGCGGATAGCTCAAAAAATCCTCCTGCGGGATAGGCGCAATGGCCGTTCTCACGGCGTCCATCAATCGGTCGAATTCAACTTCGCTCATTGCGCTCTCCCACGTTGGAGAGCGCACCATGTCAAAAGTCTGCTGTTTCCGGATTGAGGCGATTACTCAAATTGTATCGATCGAGCGGTCGGCCCCGACGTGGTTACTGATGTCTTGATCCCCGATTACGGCGGGAAACTAGATTGGGGGCCTGCAACGAAGTATGAGAAAAATCACATTCAGTTTAAAAATCGCGGTCAACAAAAAAGAGCGCGTTTTTCAGCCCAAAGCATGGGCCGTGGTCGCCACAATGGCGCCGCCAACCACGCCAGCGCTAGCCGCGATAGCGTTGCCCAGGCTGAAACTACGGCATGCCTTTAACGGTAGCTGTTTGCTTAAGTGAGTGATGGCCTTGTGCAGAGCATGCGGGTTACCCGCAACGCGTGCCGAAGGGCCGTTGGCAGGACAATGAATGCGATCATGCTCTCTCGCCTGATGAGCCGATGGGCGAGTTCGATATCGCGAAGTGCAAAGCTGCTTGGTGAGAGCATTTGGCTCCCCGGGCTGGATTCGAACCAGCGACCATTCGATTAACAGTCGAATGCTCTACCGCTGAGCTACCGAGGAACAGAGCGAACTGGGTCCGCTTCGGGGAGCGTATAACAAAGCCTCTGAGCCTTGCAAAGGACGAAATGACTAGATTTGTGCTGACCCCGATACGTGGCGGGAAGTGCCTGTGCCTGAGCGCTTTGTCCGCGTTTTGCGACAGAATGGGACGGGGTGTAAGACCGCTTTCCACCCGTTTTTGCGACCGATCCGCGCCGTGAACCGACCGCCAAATCGACAAATTCGACGGCGATTCTGCGTCTCGCCGGATTTTTCGAGAGGTGACAAGATGACAAACGTCCAGACTGTACTCGCGAAGGCGGCGCCGTCGATCGTTCCCCGCAGCGTACCGGCGATGAGTGACGACGAATGTCTCGCTCGGCTTGCGCGAGCGGTCGAATCTCGCGATTCCGATCATTTGGAGGAGCTCGCACGGCTGATCGGGCGGCTTGCCGTCACGATCGAATAGGTTGTGCCCCGAACTCGAGCGACTTGTCGAAGATAGGGTGAAACGCGGGCCTCGGCTGCGCGATCGTGATGTTGCGTTTTGACGAACCTTGTACCAAAAGATGACTCAGTTCTTGAGAGGCTTTGAGCCTCTCTCCTTGAGCTTTTCCAGCGGCGACGTCCGCTCGATTGGGGGTCCGTCAATGTCCGGTTTTTCGACCGCGCGTCAGAAGATGGTCGATTGTCAGGTGCGTCCTAGCGACGTCACGGACAGCAGAATAATCGACGCGATGCTCGACGTACCGCGCGAGGCATTCGTTCCCCAGAATCAGCGCGCGCTGGCTTATCTGGACTTGGATCTCGACGTTAGCGACAAGGCTTCCGTCAAACGATTCCTGATCAAGTCCGCGGTGACCGCGCGAATGTTGCAGGCCGCCCAGATCAAGGATGGCGATCGGGTTTTGGTGGTCGGCTGTGCAACCGGATATATCGCCGCTGTGGTGGCAAAGTTTGCCAAGCAGGTGACGGCGACCGAAAGCGAACCGTCGCTCGTCACCGAGGCGAACAACGTTCTGGCCGAACTCGGGCTTGGAAATGTGACAGTCCGGAACTCGGATGCGGCCGAGGGCGATCCGGCGGCTGCCCCTTATGACGTGATCGTCCTCAACGGCGCCACCGAGGTCGTTCCCGAGGGGCTTTATCGCCAGCTCCGGGAGGGCGGCCGGCTGGTCGGCGTATTCGCCACGACTCAGCCACCGCGCGCCGCGATTGTGACACACTCGCACGACGATTTCGGAATTCGGCCCCTTTTTGATGCGACCGCGCCGGTCCTCCCCGGGCTCGAGCGACGCCCAGCGTTTGTGTTCTAGCCCGTGAGAGCCGTAAATATCGTTCCGAATCAAAAGTGTGGCCCGGATGCCCCATGTTCCAACTTTCCGCCGGGTTTCGTTCCCGGGGGTTTCGTCCCGCCTGCCTGGGGCATATGGTGGGACGGGGATATTGACTCGCAACGGTGTAATAGCCTGGTCGAGCTATGCTCGAACCGATTGACAGTATGGATGGGTTACCACGAATGGTTGGTATGAAGGTCGTTACCGGGGCGGCAGCTGCGGTCCTTCTGATGGCGTATATGGGCCCGACGCCCGTCCTGGCCGATACGATCGAGGCGGCACTGGTGCGCGCCTATCAGAACAATCCGCAACTCAATGCGCAGCGCGCGTCGGTCAAAGCCACCGACGAGAACGTCCCGCAGGCGCTGTCCGGGTACCGCCCGAAGATCGGGCTCACGGCGAGCGCCGGCTACCAATATACCGACACGCTTACCACCCAGGGCGGCACACCGAACCAGCTTGCCAGAACCGATATTGCCGGCGCCAACCCACCTCGCAGCGCCGGGCTGACGATCACCCAGACGCTGTTCAACGGCAATCAGACGGCCAACCGGACCCGGGCGGCGGAGAGCCAGGTCTCCGGTGCGCGCGAAGGCCTGCGGGTGCTGGAGGAATCGGTGCTGCTTTCGGCAGCCACGATCTACATGGATTACTTGCGCGATGCCGCCATCGTCGAGGTTCAGCGCAGCAACACCCGTGTGCTCGAACAGACGCTGAAACAGACCCAAGATCGGTTCAATGTCGGCGAAGTGACGCGCACCGACGTTGCGCAGGCCGAAGCGCAACTTGCCGCCGGCAAGACGCAACAACTGACGGCCGAAGCCAATCTGGTTACGACGCGATCGAACTTTCGTCGCATCATCGGCAACGAACCGGAGCAACTTGCGCCGGGATCACCGGTGGATCGGTTCTTGCCGGCAACATTGCCGGCCGCGGTCGAACTCAGCCTAACGATGAATCCGAACGTGACGGCAGCGATGTTCGGTATCGACGTCAACTTTCTGCAGGTCAAGGTGAACGAAGGCGCGCTGCTGCCGACGGTTACCATACAGGCGTCGGTGCAGCAGGCCTATGAACAGACCCAGACGACCCCCAAAGCGTTCGGCGCCTCGGCTATCACGCAGCTTTCAGTCCCGATCTATCAGGGCGGTTCCGAATACTCGCTGATCCGCCAGTCCAAGGAAAATCTGGCCCAGCAGCGCCTCAACCTTGAACTGACGCGCGACCAGACCCGCGCCAATACGGTTACGGCGTGGGGGCAACTGGTGGCCGGCAAGGCGCAGGTGGCTTCGGCGCAATCGCAGGTAACTGCGTCGGAAATCGCTCTCAACGGCGTGCGTGAAGAAGCCAAAGCCGGGCAGCGGACCACGCTCGACGTGTTGAACGCCCAGCAGGCACTGGTTAACGCCCGTGTCGCGCTCGTCACCGCACAGCACGATCGTGTGGTGGCATCATATGCCGTCCTCAGCGCCGTGGGACGATTGTCGCCGCAGGTCCTGAAGCTGCCGACCACGACCTACGACCCGAGCGTGCATTACCAGCAGGTGCGCGACAGCTGGTTCGGAGTTCGCACGCCCGATGGCCGCTGATCGCATCGGACATCGTTGCCGGCGGTGAACGTCCGGCGATACCTATCGAATGCAACTATCGAATTTAATCGGAGCAAAGTGGGAACCACTTTTGCTCCGATTGCGTTCGGCTTCCACTAAGCGCGCATATTCCTAATTCAAGTCCCAACACGGTTTGACGAATTCTCCGCTGGTGGGTTGTTTGCAATCGTGTTGGCCTGACGTACCGTTTAGAGGGGCAGCAGAGCGATTCGCGCCGCATTTGGCATCTGGCTTGGGCCCGCGACGCGGCGGCGTTCAGGGCAGGGGCACGGTTCCGTACAATGTGTGGGACGTTGCTTGATCTGGGGACAAGTCAGGCTTGTGCGTAGAAAATCCCAACCTGCATATCCGGAGCGGGCAAATCCCGTCTCGCTTGGTGTAAAACGCATACGAAGGCGTTGATGATGTGGAGTCGGAGATGACACAGCCTGCAAAGGTCCAAGAGCCCTCGATGGAGGAGATTTTGGCATCGATCCGACGCATCATTGCCGACGATGAAGCAAAACCTCCGGTTGCCGACAAGGCGCCCAGCCCGCCTGCTGCGGCGAAGCCGGAAAAGCCCGCGGCGGCGCCGCCCATCAAGGCGCCGGTGATGCCGGTGATGAATGACATTCCCCCGTCGAACATCCCTGCGGCGAGAGCCGCCACTGCAAAAGCTCCGGCTGCGGCGGTTGCGCCGACCCCGGCACCGCCCAAGCCGATGCCGGCGCCTGCGGCGACCAACAGCCAGGACGACATCGATGCGATGCTGGCGGGTCTCGACGAAGCAACGTCGGAAGCTGAAATACGGCCGCCCCAGCCCGATGGAGAGGTATTTGAACTGACCGACGAGATGGCAGTACCGCCCCCGCCGGCGCCGTCGTTCAAGAAGGTCGAACCTTCAGACGATCTCGAATTTGCCGAGACCGTCGCGGCCAGGGCCGCGCGTCGGCAGCCTGCATTTGAGCCGCCGCCGCTTCAAAGCCCTGTGGCTCCGTCGCCCCAGCAGATACTGTCGCATTCGACGGTATCCGCGGTTGAATCCGCCTTCAACAGCCTTGCCAATACCGTGCTGAGCAACAATGCCCGGACGCTGGAAGATCTGGTCAAGGAAATGATGCGGCCAATGCTGAAATCCTGGCTCGACGATAATCTGCCGGGGCTGGTCGAGCGCATCGTCAAAGCGGAAATAGAACGGGTTTCGCGCGGACGCTGACCCGAGCTTAACCGGTCCTTCGGCCGCTCTGTCAGCCGGTCTCGGGCGTTCTAGCCTTCATTCAGCCACCGCGTCGCGCTTTACCGGACCGGCAGCGGCCTGTCGTGTTGACTTGGCGGCCGCTGGCGGCTTTCTAGCGCATTCCCATCCATAGATTGCATTGCCATGATCGAGAAGAATTACCAGCCCGCCGATATCGAAGGCCGCATGTCCCGCATCTGGGAGGAAAGCGGAGCTTTCAAAGCCGGTCGTCCCGAGCGCCGCGACGCCAAGCCGTTCACCATCGTGATCCCGCCGCCGAATGTGACGGGCTCATTGCACATGGGGCACGCGCTCAACAACACCTTGCAGGATATTCTGTGCCGGTTCGAGCGCATGCGTGGCCGCGACGTGCTGTGGCAGCCGGGCACCGACCATGCCGGGATCGCGACACAGATGGTGGTCGAGCGGCAGTTGATGGAACGGCAGGAGCCGGGCCGGCGGGAGATGGGACGCGCCAAGTTTCTCGAACGCGTCTGGCAGTGGAAGGCCGAGAGCGGCGGCGTCATCATCAATCAGCTGAAGCGCCTCGGCGCGTCCTGCGATTGGTCGCGCGAACGCTTCACCATGGATGAGGGCCTGTCGCGCGCCGTCGTCAAAGTGTTCGTCGAACTGCATCGCCAGGGCTTGATCTATAAAGACAAGCGGCTGGTGAACTGGGATCCGAAGCTGCTGACGGCGATTTCCGATCTCGAGGTGCAGCAGGTCGAGGTCAAGGGCAGCCTGTGGTATCTGCGCTACCCGCTGGAAGGCCGGGCCTTCAATCCGGATGACCCCAAGACCTTCATCGTCGTCGCGACCACGCGGCCCGAAACGATGCTCGGCGACAGCGCCGTCGCGGTGCATCCCGACGATGAGCGCTACGCGGACTTGGTCGGAAAGCATGTGGTGCTGCCGCTGGTCGGGCGAAAAATCCCGATCGTCGCCGATGAATATTCCGATCCGGAGAAGGGCTCGGGTGCGGTCAAGATCACGCCGGCGCATGACTTCAACGATTTCGAGGTCGGTCGCCGACACAATCTGCCGCAGATCAGCGTGCTCGATCAGGAGGGCGCGCTCGCGCTCGTCGGCAACGAAGACTATCTGCGCGGATTGCCGGAGGGGGCATCGCAGCTCGCGGAAGAGCTGAACGGCATCGAGCGATTTGCTGCGCGCAAGCTGATCGTGTCACGGCTGGAGGATTTCGGTTTCCTGGAAAGGATCGAGCCCAACACGCACATGGTGCCGCATGGTGACCGGTCCGGCGTCGTCATCGAGCCCTTCCTGACCGACCAGTGGTATGTCGACGCCAAGACCATGGCGCGGCCCGCCATCGCGGCGGTACACAGCGGCGAGACCACGTTCGTGCCGAGGAATTGGGAAAAAACCTATTTCGAGTGGATGGAGAATATCCGGCCCTGGTGCATCTCGCGCCAGCTCTGGTGGGGGCATCAAATTCCGGCCTGGTACGGACCGGACGACAAGGTGTTCGTCGCCGAAACCGAAGAAGAGGCGGTCGGCAACGCGCTCGGCTATTACGTGGAGCAGGAAGTCATCACGCCGGAGCAGGGGCGCGAGATGGCGCTCGATCCGGAAAAGCGCGCCGGCTTCATCACCCGCGATGAAGACGTGCTGGATACCTGGTTCTCGTCCGCGCTTTGGCCTTTTTCAACGCTGGGTTGGCCCTACGACGACAAGGATGTGTCGCGGTATTATCCGACCGACGTCCTCGTCACCGGCTTCGACATCATCTTCTTCTGGGTAGCCCGGATGATGATGATGGGCCTCCACTTCATGAAGGACGTTCCGTTCCCGACGGTCTACATCCACGCCCTGGTCCGCGACGAGAAGGGCGCCAAGATGTCGAAGTCGAAAGGCAACGTCATCGATCCCCTGCACCTGATCGACGAATACGGCGCCGACGCGCTGCGCTTCACGCTGGCGGCGATGGCGGCGCAAGGCCGCGACATCAAGCTCGCGCCGCAACGTGTCGAAGGCTATCGCAATTTCGCGACCAAGCTGTGGAACGCCTGCCGTTTCGCTGAGATGAACAACTGCGTGCTGCCGGCCGGGTTTGCCCCCACCAAGGCGCACGAGACGCTCAACCGCTGGATCGCTCATGAGACCTCGCGCGCGACGCGCGAGGTGACAGAGGCGATCGAGGCCTATCGCTTCAACGACGCGGCGGGCTCGATCTATCGCTTCGTCTGGAACGTCTATTGCGACTGGTATCTCGAGCTTGCCAAGCCCGTGCTGCTGGGAGAGGACGGCGCGGCAAAGTCCGAGACCCGGGCGATGGTGGCGTGGGCGCGCGACGAAATCCTCAAGCTGCTGCATCCGTTCATGCCTTTCATCACCGAAGAGCTCTGGGCGGTCACGGCGAAACGCGATGGTCTTCTGGTGTTGACGGCATGGCCGCGCAAGGCCGCTGTGCTGACGGCGGATCAGGCGGCGCTGATGTCCGCCACGACCGTCAACGATTCCTTGATTCCGCCCGTTGTTCTGGCGCTTGATGCCGGCGACTTCAGCGATCCCGATGCCGAGGCGGAAATCGGCTGGGTGGTCGATCTCGTCACCGCGATCCGTTCGGTGCGAGCGGAAATGAACATCGCGCCGGCGACGTTGACGCCGCTGGTGCTGTCGGGCGCGTCAGCCGAAACCAAGGCGCGGGCGCAGCGCTGGAACGATGTGGTGAGGCGGATGGCGCGGCTCGCCGAGATTTCTTTCGCCAACTCGGCACCGCAAGGCGCTGTGCAGCTATTGGTACGTGGTGAGGTCGCGTCTTTGCCGCTCAAGGGCGTGATCGATCTTGCGGCAGAACAAGCCCGGCTCGATAAGGAACTGGCCAAGGCCGACGCCGATATCAAGCGCGTCGATGCCAAGCTGTCGAACGAAAAGTTCGTTGCCAACGCGCCGGAAGAAATCGTCGAGGAAGAAAAGGAAAAGCGCGAGGCCGCGCTCGCGCGAAAAGCGAAGCTTCTCGAAGCGTCTGAGCGGTTGAAGAACGCGAGCTAGGATCATCCGTCCGAATTCCGAAACACGGATGTCGACGGCGAGACTGAATGGCAGCTGAACAGTGGGTCACATTAATATGTGTTCAAGAATCGGTTAGGAGGCCTTAGCGAGGCGCTTGTGATCGCACTCAAACGACTCAAGGGGATTCCATGAAGTCACTTGCCTATGTTTTCGCGGCCCTGCTCAGCCTCGCCATTGTCGCACCGACCGTTGCCAGCGCGGGTATCATCCATCACAAGCTTCCGTACCACAAACCCCATCGCCATCCTCACCATCACCACTGATAGGCGCGGATGAGAATGGCCCCCTAAGAGGGGCCATTCTCTTATGCGATGGGCATAACGCGGTTTTCCTCAATTCACTCAAGCTGATTTGCCGCGTCCAGCCCGCGCGCAAAAAATTTTCCGCTTCCTTTTTGACCCAAATCACCGGCCTATTCCGCGCCGTCCCGTTCCCGCAAGAGGGCGTATCGCGATCGTCACGAACGTTGGGTATGGGATGCGATGGACGCGGCAGCGTCGGCGTACGTCAATGACGTGCGGACGAGCGGCACTGCGGCGTACGGCAAAGCCGTGTGGTCCTGACGCCCCGACGCTGGCGTTCAAGTCCTTGAGAAGCAAGCTTCTCAGGGGTGATGGTGGCAAGAAAGCCCGGTCACCAGGGAGAGCGCGTTATAGTGGGGGCCACCGCGCGGATGTAATTTGGCTGCAAAAACCGGGTGCGGCACAAAACTTCAAGTCATTCCTCCTGAACGTGTGAGCCGCTTCATACATGGCGAGCAGGCGGGGAGTAATACTACCTGCGCGTGAGCGTGGGGGGCTGTGAGGGCTGCTGCTACACTTGCGACGGCGGTGGCAAAACGAAACTGATTGTGCTCCGCAACTCCGTAAGACGTTAACGCGGCTCGTTGCAGCCCAGGGCTCCGACCAGCCAGCCGCATGACCCCACACTAGGTCCTTCAGGAGGACACCATGTTGATCGACGAGGCCAATCTGAAAGTTGCAGGGATCGACGAAGCCAATCTGAAGGCGGAGTTGGCCGTCAGGGTTGGGCAGCGGCGCAAGCAGCTCGCCTTGCGGCAAAGCAACAGCCTGCTCCGCTATGACAGACATGTCGAACGGCGCAAGCTGACCGAGAAATACCTGCTGCCGGCGCTGGCCCCCATGGGCCACGACGCACGCGAATTCGAAACCCTGTGCACCCGCGCACGCGAGGAAGCACGCCGCGCATTCCAGCAGCAGAAATCCTCGCTGGTCGCCGATACGCCCTCCATCGGTGCCGCGCTGCGCGCCCGGCTGGCAGCACGGCGTCAAGTCGCCAGCGCCGCTGCGCCGCAGTTCAACTTCAATTTCGTCGTGCTGGATACGCCCACATTCATCCTGCCGACGTCAGGCATCAGCCTTGGCGCGTGGCACAAGGAACCCTGGAACAATACCGCAAGGCTCAGCGGCGTATGGACATCACCGAATAGCGAGAATGGCTGGGACGAGCTGGACTTCGTGTTCGTCTGGCGCAATCCCGCGTCCACCTATGCGGTGGTGAATGTCGAGAGCTACCTGGCGCTGAACGGATTCTGCGCCGCCTGGGCCGATGGCGGCGTTGCGCCCGAGAACTGGGCCGGGTTCGGCCTGCATGCTTCTCTCGATGTTTTTGAATGGTGGAACCAGCCGCCGACGGTCCCGCCCGCGCAATCGACGCAGGACCAGTTGCTGAACACGCCTAATGCGGTTGCCGACGGGTTCTTCGATCCGGGGGATTACGAGTCGGCGGCGATCGCCGGCAATTATGACGTGTCTTATCGCGAATTCATCCTGCCGCAGCAGGGTGTCGCGGTTTTCTCGGTGAGCTTCGGCATCCTGCACGAGATATACGGCCATGGCGGGCTGGAATTGGATTTCTCCGGCGGCGATTTCGAAGTCGTTTGCCCGGCGGTGGTGATCGCCATCCTGTCGTGAACATCGGCGGGATTCCGCCACATGGAAGTCCCGGCGGTTGCATCGTCCGCAGGAGTACGTCTTGCCTCTTGACGCGATGGCTGGTTTTCCTCGGCAAGCGCCGTCTGACAAACACATCGAATTTCAAACTGACAGAATGGCCAGCCTCGTCCGGCTATAGGCAAAGCAACGGTCGTGCTCGCTTTCATATCTGCAATCAGCCCGGCCCCGTGCCGGGCTTTTTGTTTTGCCTTGCTATTCGAAGCATGAAGGGCTGGCGTCAGCTTACGCTGGGACTAGCTTGAACGGATTGGCAAAACGGCGCTCCGCACCTATCTAAATCAGCATGCCTAAAGTACCTTTCGCGCCCTGCATCCCACGCGCGCAATTAAGGTTCCGACCGGTCCAGACTGGCTCCACGAAATCAAGTATGATGGCTACCGCCTGATCGTACAGCGCGAAAGCAAGCGGGTGCGGCTATTCACCCGCAACGGCCATGACTGGAGCGGACGTTTTCCGCTCATACCGAGGCCGCGCTACGAAATAAATCGAGTTCGTTCGTGGTCGACGGCGAGGCCGTGCTGCTTGGCGTAGATGGCGTATCGGACTTCGACGGCCTGCAAAGCCGGAAGTACGACGACGAAGTGCAGTTCTACGCTTTCGATATGCTGGTGAGCGACGGCGAGGACATCCGCCGGCTGCCGCTAAGCATGCGGAAGACCAACCTTGCCCGGCTGCTGACGCGACGGCCCGATGGCATCTTCACCGCCCCATTTGAGCAGGGCGAGATCGGCCCGGACCTATTCCGCACGGCGTGCGAGTTCGGGCTTGAGGGATTGGTGTCCAAGCATCAGGAGCGCGCCTACCGGCCGGGACCGTCACCCAATTGGCTGAAGATCAAGAACCCGAAGCACCCGGCCTTTAGTCGCGTGCTGGATCAATTCGGTTGAGGGCCGAGCGGGGATTCACACGGCAGGCGCGCGGCCTAGGTGGAACCGCCTGCGGCTTTTTTGCCACACGCCGCCAGGATCCAGTGGTCCCACCCGAATCGGCTGTAGCCAGCGAGCTTCGCGTTGATAGAGTCAACCCACCGCACTGGGGGCCAAACGGAGTTTCCGGATGGGTGTGGCGGGGTGGCGCTTAGCGCATACGAAGCGAATCGTTGTCGGGCGGCCAACGGTTGTCGCAGTGCTCGAAGATTGGCACTTGATCTGCTCAGTGGTGGTCGCTGCCAGCTCGATGATCGGGATCATGCTCTACAACAATCTTCAGCAGTGACCACTGGAGCATTGCAAGGGCGAAGCTCCCGACGTCCAAAGTACAGGCGGCGGTACGGATTCGTGAGAGCGGTGTGGTTCGGCGGCTACCTAGGCCGGTGAAACGCCTGCATCCCGTCCTCTCGCGCCAGGGAGCAGAAGCGGGCCACTTTTGAGAAAGTGTGCCGGCTTCTGCCGCTTTCGCTGTTCCGCCAAAAAGTTCGAATTCTCTAATGCCTTACAGATGTAATCAGATCAATTGCCTCTGTTCGATCCGCGCCAGATGGCAATCAATCTGCCACATCATCGACGCGATCCGCCCAAGCTGCGGGCGGTGTGCTTCGAAGAAGTCGGTCTTGCTGCGCGCCCGCCGCCACTCGATCCGCTTGCACAGCGCGTTGAGCGCGGCGAATTTATCGACTGGCATCGTCTGACGCTCGATCAGCGAAAGCATCGCGTGGGTTTGGCCCTCGATCTGGTCAAGCAGCGCTTCCGTGGTCGTGGTGGCTTCGATAGTCATCGGTTTCTCTCCCAAAAGGCCCGGGTATGCTCCCGGGTCCAATCGCGACGCTACCTAACGCCGAGAAGTTTGACTACATCAACGTCGCGGTGATCTCGCGCATCACCCGCCCTGTCTCAACGAGCGGCGCTCATCGGTTCGTGGTGGTGACCTTGCCGACACTGCGACCACTCGCGTCATAGATCGTCGTGGTGTTGCCGCTGATGGACTCGCGGCCAGTGGCTCGGCCGCGACTGTCGCAAAAAGTCGTCGAGCCTTGGTTGTCGGTTGCGGAGCGGCCAACGACTTTTCCGGAAGCGTCGTAGAACATGCGCTGCTGCGCCGAGGATGCGCCGGTCATCATCGCGAACGCCAACAAGGCTGTCAGGATCTTGGGCATTGACTCGTCATCCTGTTGCTGCGCGCCCGCCGCCGACCAAAACACCGACCCTTGGGCTGGAGGCTTTTGCCCAAGGGCCAATGTCGCTGGTTGCAACGGCCAGCGGCGGGCCACTGGCTTTTTAGCAAGTCATTGTGGTGGCCGATCATCATTTTTCTGCTCTGCGACTCTCGCGGCAATGTCGTCGGCCGCGCCCGCCATCCGACCGATGACGGTCAAATCGAGCTGATAGAACTTTATGGAGCTTTATTGCGCCGTCAAATCTCGCAGTGACACCACGGGGGACACATCAGTCATACTGCGTTGATTTACAGAGATTTTTTGATCCTATAGTCTCCCTTGCGCAGGAAATGCCGGGTGTTCCGGTGGACCTGTAGTGACTACCCCGTGTGCACACTACCTTTTGCACACGGACTGCGGGTGCACCGCGCACCCGGCGTTTCCTGCGCCCTCTCTATTCTATGGGCGGATGCATGTGCAGAACTCGGGCGTAACGCGCGCCACGGGATGCTCGCGCGTATCTGGAACATGCCGGAGAAATGGAATGGCTCAAGAATGTCGCTCGGTCGACGTGATGTCGGGATTGTCAAAACCGCTTGCTGACGAATTTCGAATCTTTCAAGCCATATCGCCAAGGCAGCTCGGCCGCTTTGGTGATGCCGATCCGGACGCCGGTAACGACATCGACCTTGCCGGTGCGCGCATGCAGCGCGTATGGCGGTTGGTCGAGCGGAAGTTCGCCCTGCTTGATGGTGATACCCAGCGCCGCGCATAATTTGCCGGGACCCGAGCACAGCAATCGTTCATCCTCCAAGCCGCGGCGCCGGCGCATCGCTGCAAGGCCGTGGGTCGGCTGCAGCGCCCGGATCAACACCGCGCTGGCGGAACCTGCTTTTTCGCAGACAAAATTCACGCACCAATGGATGCCGTAGGAGCGGTAAACATAGGTAAAGCCCGCAGGTCCGAACATGACCATGTTGCGCGGCGTTGGTCCGCGGAATGAATGCGCGGCTGGGTCGGTGTGATGATAGGCCTCGACTTCGACGATGATGCCGCCGACGCCATTGACCAGCATGGTCGTGCCGATCAGCTCAGGTGCCACCTCGTGTACGCTGCGGTCGAAAAAAGCGCGTTTCAGGGGCTTGCCGAGGGGAGGTGGGATCACGGCAGGCAATGTTCGGTTTTGAACCATTTTGGGGTGATATGCGTCGGCATGGCGGCGGGAAGGCTGCCCTTATGTGGCACGTTCTGCTAGCTTCGACGAGCCGGGTTGCGGCCACCCCTCACAAGGATTACCTAGAACCAACTGTTTTACGGACACTGCATGGTCGTCGTCGTCGATACCGTTTCAGCTACCCCGCTGCGCCCGCGTCACCCCGAAAAGGTGAACCGTCCGGATGCGTTGTCGCCTCCGAAGCCGGACTGGATTCGGGTTCGGGCGCCGAACACGCGTGGCTATGCCGATACCCGCAAGATCGTCAAGGAAAACGGCCTTGTCACGGTATGCGAGGAGGCGGGTTGCCCGAACATCGGGGAGTGCTGGGACAAGAAGCACGCCACCTTCATGATCATGGGTGACACCTGCACCCGCGCCTGTGCCTTCTGCAACGTCAAGACCGGTCTGCCCGGCGCCCTCGATGCGCATGAGCCGGAGCATATCGCCGAGGCGACGTTCAAGCTCGGGCTCGCCCATATCGTGATCACGTCGGTCGATCGCGATGACCTCGCCGACGGCGGCGCCGAGCATTTCGCGCAGACTATCCGCGCGATCCGGGCGCGCTGTCCGGACACCACCATCGAGATCCTGACCCCAGACTTCCTGCGCAAGGACGATGCGCTTGAGGTCGTGGTGGCGGCCAAGCCCGATGTCTTCAACCACAATCTGGAGACGGTGCCGTCGCACTATCTGACGGTGCGACCAGGTGCGCGATACTTCCATTCGATCCGGCTGCTGCAGCGGGTCAAGGAACTGGATCCCGCGATCTTCACCAAATCCGGCATCATGGTCGGGCTCGGCGAGGAGCGTCACGAGGTATTGCAGGTGATGGACGACCTGCGCACGGCGGACGTGGACTTTCTGACCATCGGGCAATATTTGCAGCCGACCCGCAAGCATCACGCCGTGATGCGCTATGTCGCTCCCGACGAGTTCAGCGGCTACGAGAAGGTGGCCTATACCAAGGGCTTCCTGATGGTGTCGGCGAGCCCGCTGACCCGTTCCTCGCATCACGCGGGCGATGATTTCGCAAGGCTACAGGCAGCGCGCGCGGCGCGGTCCGGCTGAGCAGCGCTCGCGACGGAATGCATTCGCTCCCGTGTTGCCGTACGTCGTTGAGCGAATGTCCAATCCATGCGGGAGAGCATGATCCGGAAAGCGGGACAGCGGTTTTCCCTCGCAAGAAACGCGAAGCGTCGGTGCGGAGATCACGCTCAAATTTATAAGATAGAGCGGATGACGAGTAGGAAAGAACAGTCGTCAGCTCGAGAGCCGGGATACGACTAGATGCCGAAATTTTCGAGCCAGCGCCGGGTTCACCACAGCGCGCCACACATGTTTGATCTTGTTGCCGATGTGGAGCGCTACCCGGAATTCGTGCCGCTGTGCCGTGCACTGAAAATACGCCAGCGCACGGCCAAGCCCGATGGCACCGAGATCATCGTTGCCGACATGACGGTATCATTCAAGCTGGTGCGTGAAGCCTTTACCAGCCGGGTCACGCTCGACCGCCCCAATCTGAAAATTCTCGTCGAATATTTGCAGGGGCCGTTCAGCAATCTCGAAAATCGCTGGAGCTTCGAACCCAAATCCGAGGCCGAATGCGATGTCGGGTTTTACCTTTCATATGAATTCAGAAGTCGGATGTTGGCGATGCTGATGGGAACGATGTTCGACGCCGCTTTTCAGCGCTTTGCCGCGGCGTTCGAGAAGCGCGCCGATGTGGTCTACGGCAAACCGGGACGCGTGACCTGAGAGCGCTATGTCACGCGCGCGTCGGCCGGCGCCGTTTGACTGCGATGCGCCGCAGCGAGCGTGCCGTGCGCCGCTGCAGGAGGCTGGTGGCTTCGAGGCGTGGCTTGGTTGCAGGCTGCGGGCCGCGCGCCAATTCCATCAGCATTCGCAGCGCCTCCACCACCGCGCGCTGGCGTACGCTGGTACGTCCGATCGCGCCGAAACGGCATTCGCGATGCAGGATCCTGCCGTCACGGGCGGCGACGGCGAAATGCACGAGACCCACCGGCTTGCCCGGCGTCGCGCCGCCTGGACCGGCAATTCCGGTCGTCGAGACGGCCAGATCAACGCCGGCTTTCTCCAAGGCGCCCACCGCCATCGCGGTCGCGGTTTCCTTGCTGACCGCGCCGAATGTCGAGAGTGTCGCCGCCTTGACGCCGAGCATCGCGCGCTTGGCATCGTTTGAATAGGTGACGAAGCCGCGGTCGACCACATCGGATGAACCTGGAATGTCGGTCAATGCGCCAGCAACCAGCCCGCCAGTGCAGGATTCCGCGGTTGCGATCGTCAACTTGCGCATCCGGCACAAATCGAGCAACGCACGGGAGAGGGCACGGGCGTCGCTGCCGCGCATCTCAATCGCTCCGGGCTTTGTCGTTCGGGCCGGTGTCGTCCCAAGGCAGCCGGATGGTGGCGCTCGCCGTCGCGGCGATGCCTTCTTCGCGGCCGGTGAATCCGAGCCGTTCGCTGGTGGTGGCTTTCACGGCGACGCGCGAGATGTCCAGCCCGGCAATCTCGGCAATCCGGGCCCGCATGGTGTCACGCAGCGGTCCGATTTTCGGACGCTCGCAGATCATGGTCACTTCAAGGTTGGCAATCCGGCCGCCGCGGGCGGTGACGCGGTCGACGGCGTATTTCAGGAATCGGTCGGATGCCGCGCCCTTCCACTTGTTATCGCTGGGCGGGAAGTGCGAGCCGATATCGCCGTCCGCCAGCGCGCCGAGAATGGCGTCAACCAGCGCGTGCAGGCCGACGTCGCCATCGGAATGCGCAAGAAAGCCTTTGTTGTGCGGTACGCGAACGCCACAGAGCATCACATGATCGCCCTCGCCAAAGGCGTGAACGTCGTAGCCGGTCCCGGTCCTGATATCGCCGAGCATGGCGGCGAGGCGGGCCTCTTCGCGAAGGAAATCTTCCGGTGTCGTCAGTTTCATGTTTGCAGGATCGCCTTCAAAGGTCGCTACCGTCAATCCCGCCCATTCGGCGAGCGCCGCGTCGTCGGTGAAATCGCTGCGGCCATCGCGGGCGGCACGGCGATGGGCATCAAGGATGACGTCGAATCGGAACGCCTGCGGCGTTTGCGCGATGCGCAGCCGCGCCCGCTCCGGCGTCGCCTCGACATTCCCGGTTTCGCCAATCAGCTTGATGGTGTCGGTGACGGGTACCGAGGGCACCGCCGCGCCGGTACGGCCCGCGGCCTCGATCGCGCGCGAGATGACCGCGGCCGTGACGAACGGCCGTGCGGCATCATGGATAAGGACGATGTCGGGCTTCTCGTGGACGAGCGCCTCAAGGCCCGCATGCACCGAGGCCTGGCGGGTTGCTCCGCCGCTGGCGGGCGGCGCATGGCGGAGCCCGCTGACGGCGGCGTTGAACATCGCCGTATCGTCCGGATTCAAGACGGGCTGCACGGCAGCCACCTGCGGATGATGGCAGAAGGGCTCCATCGCCCGGAAAATCACGGTCTGCCCACCGATCGTTCGGTACTGTTTCGGCCCTCCCGAACCCGCACGCAGGCCGCGTCCGGCTGCGACAAGGATGGCTGCAGTCCGCTCAAATTTCGACATGAGACTCAATTAATTGCGATTGGGGGTTGATTGAGGAAGCGCTGCTTCGCTGGGACATGCCCTTATCATGTCGGCGCGCGAAAAACAGAACAATTCCCCGTAGCTGTGGGAAAGCCAAATTTTGCTGCACTGCACTTGCATGGTTGTAAGAATTGTCTAAAGTGTAGGCAGAAGCTTGACTGCACAAGATTTGTGCGCAAGATAGGTGGCGGTCGTCGCAATGTGGCGACGACCAGAAAAATGAGACGTCCGTGACCGGCTCGCAATCTTCGTGTCTTAAGCCTTTGAAGATAGGCGATATTACAGTCGCGACCCCGGTCCTCCTGGCGCCGATGTCGGGGGTCACGGATGCGCCGTTTCGGCGTCTGGCAGCAACTCTCGGGGCCGGGCTGGTTGTCTCCGAAATGACCGCCAGCAACGATCTCGTCAACGGCCGCCCGATGTCGCTGCTGCGCTGCGAGGCGACCGGGATCGGCCCGCACGTCGTGCAGCTTGCCGGTTGCGAAGCGACCTGGATGGCGGAGGGCGCGCGTATCGCCGAAGCCGGGGGCGCCGACATCATCGATATCAATATGGGCTGTCCTGCGCGCCATGTGACGGGCGGCCAGTCCGGTTCGGCCCTGATGCGCGATCTCGATCACGCCCTGGAATTGATCGATGCGACGGTCGCTGCCGTGAAAGTCCCGGTCACGCTCAAGATGCGGCTCGGTTGGGATGACCGCTCCCTCAATGCGCCGGAATTGGCGCGCCGGGCGGAGGCCGCCGGCGTGCGGATGATCACGGTGCACGGCCGCACGCGCTGTCAATTCTACAAGGGCGAAGCCGATTGGGGCGCCGTGCGCGCAGTCAAGGACGCGATCAGCGTGCCGCTCGTCGTCAACGGCGATATCACGTCATTCGACAAGGCGATCACGGCACTTGAAATGTCGGGTGCCGATGCGGTCATGATCGGTCGCGGCGCGCAGGGACAACCATGGTTACCCGGCCAGATCGGACGCCGTCTCGATGCCGGGGTGACTGAAATCCGTGCCATCGCTCACCGAGCAACTCGGCTATATCCGCGCGCTGTACGACGACGTTTGCAGCCATTACGGGCTGCGCATTGGCCTTCGCCACGCGCGCAAACATCTCGGGTGGGCGCTGGACGTCGCGGCTCAAGGCAGCCAGGCGCCGGTGGCGACGATCAAGGCCTGGCGACAAAAGATTTTGACATCGGATGATCCGACCGGCGTGCATCGCGCGCTGCAGGATGCATTCGACGACTTCGCGTGGAGTGCTGCTGCATGATTTCGGTCGCGGAAACCATCCGTCCGGCACCGTCCGGCGGCGAGGCCATCCTCAACGCATTGCCAAACCCGGTGCTGCTGGTGGCGCCCGATGGCAAGATCGTCGATGCCAACATGGCCGCGGAATCGTTTTTCGAGATTTCGACGCAGTTTCTGCGGCGGCAGTCGCTGAAAGAACTCGTGCCCTTCGGCAGTCCGTTGCTGGCGCTGATCGATCAGGTCCGCTCCAACGGCTCGCCGGTCAACGAATACAAGGTCGATCTCGGTACACCGAAGATCGGCGGCGATCGTCAGGTCGATCTCCATGTCGCGCCGCTCACCGAGCGGCCCGGCCATATCGTGGTGATGCTGCAAGAGCGCACCATCGCCGACAAGATGGACCGGCAATTGACGCACCGGAGTGCGGCACGATCGGTGATCGCGCTCGCGGCGATGCTCGCCCACGAGATCAAAAATCCGCTGTCGGGCATCCGTGGCGCGGCACAACTGCTGGAGCAATCGGCCTCGGCGGAAGACCGCATGCTGACGCGGTTGATCTGCGATGAGGCGGATCGCATCGTCACGCTGGTCGATCGGATGGAGGTGTTCGGTGACGACCGCCCGGTGGCGCGCGGGCCGGTCAACATCCATTCGGTGCTCGACCACGTCAAGCGGCTCGCGCAATCCGGTTTTGCCCGCAATATCCGGTTTGTCGAGGAATACGATCCATCGCTGCCGCCGGTGCTCGCCAATCAGGATCAGTTGATTCAGGTTTTTCTGAATCTGGTGAAGAACGCCGCCGAAGCAGTCGCCGATCTCGGCAGCGACGCGGAAATTCAGCTGACCACGGCGTTTCGGCCGGGCGTTCGGCTGTCGGTGCCGGGCAAGAAATCGCGGGTGTCGTTGCCGCTCGAATTTTGCGTCAAAGACAACGGTCATGGCGTGCCGGAGGACCTGCTTCCCAACATGTTCGATCCATTCGTCACCACAAAGCAAACCGGCAGCGGGCTCGGTCTGGCGCTGGTCGCCAAGATCGTCGGTGACCATGGCGGCATCATCGAATGCGAATCCCAGCCACGGAAAACCACGTTTCGCGTGCTGCTGCCGATGTTCAACACCGCCAAACATTTCGATCAAGGCAATCGCGATGACGTTTCGGGGACGTCGCCGCATGCCTCGCAAGACACGTGATGAGGAGTAATGATGCCCGCTGGTAGCATACTTGTCGCCGACGACGACACCGCCATCCGCACCGTCCTGAACCAGGCCCTCTCACGCGCCGGATATGAGGTGCGGTTGACGGGGAACGCCGCGACGCTGTGGCGCTGGGTCAGCCAGGGCGAGGGCGACCTGGTCATCACCGACGTTGTGATGCCCGATGAGAACGCGTTCGACCTGCTGCCGCGGATCAAGAAGATGCGGCCGAACCTCCCGGTTATCGTGATGAGCGCGCAGAACACCTTCATGACGGCGATCCGCGCCTCGGAGCGTGGTGCGTATGAATATCTGCCGAAGCCGTTCGACCTGAAGGAACTGATCGCCATCGTTGGGCGCGCACTGGCCGAGCCGAAGGAGCGGGTGGCCAGCCACCTCGATGATGCTGAATTCAACTCAATCCCGCTGGTCGGCCGCTCGCCGGCGATGCAGGAAATCTATCGGGTGCTGGCGCGCCTGATGCAGACCGATCTTACGGTGATGATCTCCGGCGAGTCCGGCACCGGCAAGGAATTGGTTGCACGCGCACTGCACGACTACGGCAAGCGGCGTAATGGGCCTTTTGTTGCTGTGAACATGGCGGCGATCCCGCGCGATCTCATTGAATCCGAACTGTTCGGCCATGAGCGCGGAGCGTTCACCGGTGCCAACACTCGCGCTTCCGGCCGCTTTGAACAGGCCGAAGGAGGAACGTTGTTTCTCGACGAAATCGGCGACATGCCGATGGAGGCGCAAACCCGTCTGCTGCGGGTGCTTCAACAGGGCGAGTACACCACCGTGGGCGGGCGCACGCCGATCAAGACCGACGTGCGCATTGTCGCAGCGAGCAACAAGGATTTGCGGATACTGATTCAACAGGGTCTGTTCCGTGAAGACCTGTTCTTCCGCCTCAACGTGGTGCCGCTGCGTTTGCCGCCGCTGCGGGAGCGGATCGAGGATTTGCCCGACCTGATCCGGCATTTCTTTGCGCTTGCCGAGAAGGACGGCCTGCCGCCGAAGAAGCTCGACGCGCTGGCGGTGGAGCGGATGAAGCAGCATCGCTGGCCCGGTAACGTGCGCGAGCTCGAAAATCTGGCTCGCCGGCTCGCCGCGCTCTATCCGCAGGACGTGATCACCGGTTCGGTGATCGATGGCGAGTTAGCGCCGCCCGCCGTGAACTCGGGCGGCACCGTCTCGCAGGGCGTCGACAATCTCGGCGGCGCGGTCGAAGCCTATCTGTCTTCGCATTTTTCCGGGTTCCCTAACGGGGTGCCACCGCCGGGCCTTTATCACCGGATCCTCAAGGAGATCGAAGTCCCGCTGCTCACCGCAGCGTTGGCTGCGACGAGGGGCAATCAGATTCGTGCGGCCGACCTGTTGGGCCTGAACCGCAACACGCTGCGGAAGAAGATCCGCGACCTGGACATTCAGGTCTACCGGAGTGGAGGCTGAGCGCTGGGATTTTCACCGGCTGACCGACGCGGATTCGGCCGGGAAAACCAGATAAATGCCTGACCACGGCGCATATGGCGCCGCGGAATTGTCGCAATTCGGCAACAGGTTGTGATATGATTGCATCAGTCTGCCGCCGGCGTTGCTTCGGCGCGTAGAATTGTTCAGCTCACCATTGCCAGAATGACCAGCGCAGACGCCTCGACCCCACCGTTCGATCCGTCGCTTGCCGAATCCAAGGGGGGAGCCCTGCGGAAGTGGCTGGCGCCGTTCGCGGTCGTCCTGGCGTTGCTATCGGCTTTCCTGACCTTTGTGGTTCTGACCGGCCTGACCCGGATCGCGCCGACGCCCGATGTCGCCGTGACCTTCATGCTGATCAATGGCGCCACGATTCTGGTGCTGATCGGCATCATCTTGCGCGAGGTCTGGCAAATGCTCCAGGCCCGCCGTCGGGGACGCGCGGCGGCCCGGCTGCACTTCCAGATCGTCGGCCTGTTCTCGGTCATTGCGCTGTTGCCCGCGGTGCTGGTGGCGGTTTTCGCCAATGTGACCATCGATCGAGCCCTGGACCGGCTGTTTTCGGGGCCGACACGGGAGGTCGTCCAGAACTCGCTGATCATTGCGCGCGCTTACACCTATGAACATGCGCAGCTTATCCGCGGCGACATTTTGGGGATGGCCAACGACATCTCCCATGCCCGGCCGCTGTTCGATCAGGACCGCGGATCGTTTCGCGAGTTGCTGACCGCGAGCGCCGCGTCGCGCAACCTGCCGGGCGCCATGCTGATCGACAAGGACCGCAATATCCTGGAGACGGCGCAGACCGGCATTCAGCAAAGCTTCACTACGCCGCCGGCGGATTTCCTGACGGGAGTCAACGAAACCGAGCCCCAGATTGCGGTGTTCCCCGACGCAAACTACGTCGCGGCCGTCATCCGGCTGCGGGCGTTCAACGACACCTTCCTTTATGTGGCGCGTCTGCTCGATCCTCGCGTGGTAGCGCAACTCAAGCAAACCGAGGCCAGCGTTGCCGAATATGCCGAGATGGAATCGCGGCGGCTCGGCATGCAGGTGAATTTCGCCCTGATCTTCGCCGTGATTGCCCTTACCATCCTGATGGCTTCGGTCCTGATCGGGCTGAACTTCGCTAACTGGCTGGTTGCCCCGATCCGGCGCCTGATGAGCGCCGCCAATATCGTCTCGACCGGCGACCTGCATGTGCAGGTGCCGGTCCACAAGTCCGAAGGCGATCTCGCCCAACTCGGCGAGACCTTCAACAAGATGACGCAGGAGTTGCGCACGCAGCGCGACGAGTTGGTCAGCGCCAGCGATCTGATCGACAGCCGCCGCCGTTTCATCGAGGCAGTATTGTCTTCGGCAAGCGCTGGCATCATCGGCGTCGATGCCTCCGGCAGCGTCGGCATTCTCAACCGCTCGGCCGAAAAACTGATCGGTCACGCTGAATCCAAGACGCTGGATCATCCGCTATCGGATGTGCTGCCCGAGCTCGACGACATGATGAAGACCGCGCGCGAGGGCACCCAGCGGCTGGTCCAGGGCCAGATCACGATCAACCGGGACGGACATGAACGCAATCTTTCGGTTCGTGTCAGCGCCGAGCAGACCAGCCAGTCGCGCGACAGCTATATCATCACGCTTGATGATATTACTGAACTGGTCTCAGCCCAGCGGACCTCGGCGTGGGGGGATGTGGCTCGCCGCATCGCGCACGAAATCAAGAACCCGTTGACCCCGATCCAGCTCTCGGCCGAACGCATTCGCCGCAAGTTCGGCAAGGTCATCACCGAGGACAAGGCGATCTTCGAGCAATGCACCGACACCATCGTGCGGCAGGTCGACGACATCAGGCGGATGGTCGATGAGTTTTCCCGCTTCGCACGAATGCCGAAGCCCGTCATGGAGGGAGAGGACGTCGCCGACACGGTGCGGCAGGCGGTGTTCCTGATGCGTGTCGGCCACCCCGAACTGGATATCGAAGCCGAGATCAAGCAGGAGCCCCTGAATGCGCAGTTCGACCGGCGGCTGATTTCGCAGGCGTTGACCAACATCATCAAGAATGCGACCGAGGCCATTGAGGCCGTTCCTGCCGAAACGCTGGGCAAGGGACGTATCGATGTGATTGCCGGCCGCGAAAACGATGACATCGTGATCGACGTCATCGACAATGGCATCGGCCTGCCGAACGTAAGCCGCGCGCGGCTGCTCGAACCCTATGTCACCACGCGCGAGAAAGGCACCGGCCTTGGTCTTGCGATCGTCGGCCGTGTCCTGGAAGACCATGGCGGCCGTATCGAACTGAATGACGCCGCTGATATCCGCCCCGGCGCGCGCGGAGCCTGGATGCGGCTGCGGTTTGCGATATCGGGCCACGCGCCGAAGATAGAGGTGAAAGAGTTGCTTTCCGAAAACAAGGCGCCGGAATCCGGAACTGCCGGGCCGACCGATGCGACCGACGGCGAACCAAAAATCGAAGCCGCAACACGCAACTGACGAGGCGGGGTGTAATCCATGGCAAATGACATTCTGATTGTCGACGACGAGGCGGATATCCGGGATCTGGTCGCCGGCATTCTTGAGGACGAGGGTTTCACGACCCGGACGGCACGCGACAGCGATTCAGCGCTGGCGGAGATCGCCAATCGCCGGCCGCATCTGGTCTTTCTCGACATCTGGCTGCAAGGCAGCAAGCTCGATGGACTGCAACTGCTCGAACAGGTGAAGCGGGATCATGCCGACGTGCCGGTCGTCATGATTTCCGGGCACGGCAACATCGAAACGGCGGTCGCCGCGATCAAGCGGGGCGCGTACGATTTCATCGAAAAGCCGTTCAAGTCCGACCGGCTCATTCTGGTGGCCACGCGGGCGCTGGAGACCTCTCGGCTCAAGCGCGAGGTGAAGGAGCTCAAGCAACTGGCGCCGGCGGCCAGCGTATTGACCGGACGTTCGGCCTGCATGAACCAGCTGCGCCAGACCATCGATCGCGCCGCCAAGGCCAATAGCCGCATCCTGATTGTCGGGCCCTCGGGCGCCGGCAAGGAACTAGCGGCGCGCACGCTGCACAACTCGTCGAGTCGTGCCGAGGGGCCGTTTGTCGTCATCAACGCCGCCGCAATTACGCCGGAGCGCATGGAAGTCGAACTGTTCGGCATCGAACAGTCCAACGGCGAACATCAACGCAAGCCGGGCGCGCTCGAGGAAGCCCATGGCGGCACGTTGTTCATCGACGAAATTGGCGACATGCCGCGCGAGACCCAGAACAAGATCCTGCGGGTGCTGGTCGATCAGACGTTCCAGCGTTCGGGGGGCACGACCAAGGTCAATGTCGACGTGCGCATCATTTCTTCGACGGCGCGCAATCTCGAAGAGGAGATTGCCGAGGGCCGCTTCCGCGAAGATCTCTATCATCGGCTCTCGGTGGTGCCGATCCGGGTGCCGCCGCTGTCGGAGCGCCGTGAAGATATTCCCGAATTGATCGATTATTTTATGGATCAGATTTCGGCCTCGACCGGGTTGCCGAAGCGCCAGATCGGGCAGGATGCGATGGCGGTATTGCAATCCCACGTCTGGCCCGGAAACGTCCGCCAGCTGCGCAACAATGTCGAACGCGTCATGATTCTGGCGGGCGGGGGCCCGGAGGTCATTATCACCGCCGATATGCTGCCGCAGGACGTCGGTTCTATGGTACCGGCGATGCCGACCAGCAACAATGGCGAGCATATCATGGGACTGCCGCTGCGAGAGGCGCGGGAGGTATTCGAGCGCGACTACCTGATTGCACAGATCAGCCGTTTTTCGGGCAATATCTCGCGCACCGCAGAGTTTGTCGGCATGGAACGCTCGGCGCTTCATCGCAAACTCAAGGCCCTTGGCGTCGGCTAAGAGGCGGCATAACGATTCATTTCATGAAGCAACTTAACGAATTTCGGCTTTTTCTCGACTTTTCCCGCGAGCCGAACGTCCGAAAAATGTTTCAAGTACGCGAACTTGCTTGCCTAAAAACCGCTCGTGCCCTCTAATCATACCGCCGCGCCCCCCGGAGGGGGATCTCAGGGGAAGCGGGCAATCGGGAGAAGCTCCGCAAGAGAGCTGCAACCGGTTCAATAAAAAGAATCCAACAAGACTGCGGGATAAAAAAAATGGCGGCAGACCGCGCACAAAACCTACAAGACACCTTTCTAAATCACGTTCGCAAAACCAAAACGCCACTGACGATCTTTCTGGTCAATGGGGTGAAGCTGCAGGGGATTGTCACCTGGTTCGACAATTTCTGCCTGCTGCTCCGGCGCGACGGTCATTCACAGCTTGTATACAAGCATGCGATTTCGACCATCATGCCCGGCGCTCCGATCCAGTTGTTCGAAGGGGGTGAGGACGCTCCTGCTTGAAAGTGATCTGATTGGAACCCCGAAACCTTGATGGGGCTGCCGATCGTCCGAGGTCGGCAGGGGGTAAAGCAAGTGGGCGGGTGATCGTCATCGGCCCTTATCTGCGCATGCGCCGGGGAGAGCCCGATGCGCAAACGGATGAGCATGCCGTGCGCGATTCAGAGGCACGGCTAGAAGAAGCCGTGGGTCTCGCGCGCGCTATCGATCTGACGGTCGCGGATGCGCTGATCGCACCTGTCAATCAGATCAGGCCCGCGACCTATATCGGCAAGGGTAAGGTTGAGGAGATCGTCGGGCTCGTTGCCGGTCACGACATCGAGCTTGTGGTGATGGATTGCGCTTTGGCGCCGATACAGCAGCGCAACCTCGAGAAGGCGTGGGGCACCAAGGTACTCGACCGCACCGGCCTCATTCTCGAGATCTTCGGCCGGCGCGCCAAGACCAGAGAAGGCGCGTTGCAGGTCGAGCTTGCGCATTTGAACTACCAGCGCTCGCGCCTGGTGCGATCCTGGACCCACCTGGAGCGCCAGCGCGGCGGCTTCGGTTTCATGGGAGGTCCCGGTGAAACCCAGATCGAGGCCGATCGACGCCTGATCGGCGAGCGCATCACGCGTCTTGAGAACGAAATCAAGAAGGTCCAGGCAACGCGGCGGCTGCACCGCGCCGGACGGCAGCGGGTACCGTATCGCGTGGTGGCGCTGGTCGGTTACACCAACGCCGGCAAATCGACGCTGTTCAACCGGATGACCCGTGCCGACGTGCAGGCTGCCGACATGCTGTTCGCCACGCTCGACCCGACCTTGCGCGCGCTCAGCCTGCCGCATGGCGGCAAGGCGATGCTTTCGGACACCGTCGGCTTCATCTCCAACCTGCCAACGCAACTGGTTGCGGCGTTTCGCGCGACATTGGAGGAAGTGCTGGAGGCCGATATCATTCTCCACGTTCGCGATATCGCGCATGAAGACGCCGAGGCGCAGGAACGCGACGTCGATATTGTGCTACGTCAACTTGGCATCGACCCAAATACCGGGCAGCGCATCCTTGAGGTATGGAACAAGATCGATCGTTTCGATCCTGAGGAGCGCGAGAACCTGCGCAATATTGCCGCTCGCCGCCCGCCGGAGCGGCCATGTTTTCTGGTTTCAGCCGAAACCGGGGAGGGCGTCGAAGCTCTATTGGCTGCGATCGAGAATCGGCTTGCCGCGACGCGCCTGACACTGGATTTGTCGATCGATGCCTCCGACGGCGCCGGCATCAGTTGGCTGCATCGCAATTCAGAGGTGCTGAACAAGCAGCTTCACGACGGCCGGTTCGACATGACGGTGCGCGTCGATGAAACCAAGCGCGATATCGTCGTCAACCGCTTCGACGCGGTGCCGCACGCGGTTTGAGCCAACCTTCCATCTCTGCTTGCGGCTCGGCGTCGCGGCAAACCCTTACGATGATCGGTGCCGGCGCCGAACAATAAGCCACGATAACAGAATGACTGGCGATCCGACGGCTATCCGGGAGAGGTAACGGCCGAACTCGTCGAACAACAGCGCCGAAATCAGGCCGGCCAGCGAGAGCAGGCCGATGACAATGGGGAAGCCGAACACCGTGCGCCAATTCGGCACTTCGCCAGGTTTGCCGGAAACGACCATTCAGGTTCTTGCCGTGTAGGTGTCGATCCCCGAATAAGTTCGTCGATGTCCCATTTTGCGTCGTCTGACCAGATAGAGGTAAAGCCCGCTGCCGATGACGACGATCGTGAAGCCGTCGAGCAGCGCCCATATGATCTTCAGAGGCATTCCGCCGTAATCGCCGAAATGAAGCGGCTGCGATATGAACAGGGCTTTCAGATAGAAGGGCAGATCGCGGGTATCCGCCACCTCGGCCGTCGCTGCGTCGAGTAGAATCGGTTTCAGCAGTCGAGATGTCAAAGCCCGGTCGCCGCGCATGAACGCCGCGAAATGATGTGAGCTGCTGAATGGCGTGCCCGGAAATGCGATGAAAGCCACCTCCATGCCTGCTGCAGTCTTGGTCGCGCTGGTGACGACTTTATCGAGGGACGCCATGTGCGACGGCGCAGAGCCACCACCAGAAGAGGCGACCATGTTTGCGAGCTCGTTGGCGCGCCATTGATCGAGCATCGGCTCGGCCCAGGTATTGATCACGCCGGTGCCGCCCACGACGACAGCCCAAACGACGGTGATGACGCCGAGCAAATTATGCCAGTCGAGCCACTGGATGCGGTTCGATTTGCCTTGCCTGAGAGTGCCAAACTCCAGCCTGCGGGTGAACGGCCAGTAGAGCACGACACCGGAGATGATCGCGACCAGAAACAGCAGGCCCATGCCTCCCAGAAACAGCTTGCCGGGCTGGCCCATGAACATGTCGGTGTGCAGCTTAAGAAGCACTAGCATCGGGCCGGTGCCGACCGGACCCAGGAGCTTCGCCGAATAGGCGTCGAAAGCCCTGACCACGGCGTCATCGGGCTTTCCGTTCGCTGCGCTGTTGGTGTAAGCGACAACGATGCCGGGTTCGTCCCTCTCCCAAGCAATATATTGAAGCACCTTGCCCGGATCGCTGGCCAGTGCCGCCCCGGCAATGCGATCGACGGTCATTCTTTGCGCGCCGGCCGGTGTGGCCTCCGGTGTGGGGGCGTAGCCAAGCAGTTCATCGATCTCGTGATGAAAGATGAGCGGCAAGCCGGTCAGACAGAGCAGCAGCAGGAAGAGCGTCGAAACGAGGCTGGTCCAACGATGGACGATCGACCAAATTCGAACCGATCGCGCTTTCACGTCAACTCCGCTTGGAAAGCTCGCTTACGGCGAGCATCCTACCACTTATAGGTAGCGCTTGCGACGGCGCGCCGTCGATCAGCGTAGAAGCACGCCGTCGGCGTCTGACAACTGGCGACATACGTCTGGTCGGTGAAGTTGGTGACGTTGAGCGCAAACCGCCAATTTCGCACCTCGTAGTGGATTGCGGCATCTCCAACCACATAGGCTGGAACCACAAGCGAGTTGGCGGTGTCGGCATAGGAGACGCCGCTGTAACGAACGCCCGCACTGAAACCGAGCCCGGCAAACGGCCCGGCCTGAATGGTATAGTCACCCCATGCCGAAGCGATTGTACTCGGCGTGTTGGTCGGCACGGTGCCGATCAGCGCCGGATTGAGGTCCTTGCTGACGAAGATGTGGTAATTGGTGAATGCACCGACGACTTTGAGACCCGGCATGACATTGGCAACAACCTCGAGCTCGATGCCGCGTGAGGTGACCTCGCCGTTCTGGATGGACTGCAATACGTTGAGAGGGTCGGTCGTGAGGACGTTCTGCCGCTTGAGGTCGAACACCGACGCGCCGAAGTGGCCGTTAAATCCGGTGGGCTCGATCTTGACGCCGACTTCCGATTGCTGGCCGGTCTCGGGTGAGAATAGCTGTCCAGTCACGAAATTCGTACCGATGATCGGGTTAAAACTGGTCGCATAGGACACGTAAGGCGCTATTCCGAGATCAGTGTTGTAGATCAAACCGGCCCGGCCACTGAAATGGCTGTCGTCACGGCTCTGGCTGGGGCCGAGACGGTTATTGTCCAACGTGTCCACCCAATCATTGCGCCCGCTCAACACGAGCGTCAAACGACCGAGCTTCAGCTGATCCTGGTAGTAAAGGCCAGCCTGCTTTTGCGTGATGGTTTGATTCTGAAACACGGTTCCGGGAAACCCTTGAGGTACCCCATAAACCGGGTTCACCACATTAAGCGGCGGGGTGGCGAAATCGAATGACTGCAGATCGTCGATTTGGTAGCTCTTGAGATCGACGCCGACCAGCGCTTTGTGCTGTACCGGGCCGGTCGCGAAGCGGTATTCGAACGAGCTGTCCAAGTTGCCCTGGTTGGCGTTATCACGAGCAAAGTCGTTAAAGCGCGATAACAAGGCACTGGCCGGATTGCCGCCCACGTAGCCGTTGCCAAGCAGCGTCTGGAACGAAACGTCGACGTGGGCAAATCGCCCGTTCTGGCGGAACGTCAGATCTTCGGTCAGATTTTTCTCGAATTGATAGCCGAGCATCTCTTGCTCGCGCGTGAATCGATCGACGCTGGGATCGCTCGCAAACAAATGGGTCGGGATACGCCCAAACGGGGCGTCGACCACCGTTCCGACGTAGGGAAGGAAGCTCTGTACCCGTGTCTCATTCCGCGCAGCCGACGCGAGGATCGTCAGCGTTGTGTCGATGTCAGGTTTGTAGGTTACCGAGGGCGCGATGAAATAATTATTATCCGGCGTGAAGTCGGTCTGGGTTTTACCATTCTGCACGGTTCCGAGAATGCGATAATAAAGTTCGTTGCTTGGGCCGGACGGCGTCGCCACAGGTCCACCGAAGTCGAACCAAAGATAGCTGTTGCCATAATTGTTGACGCCGGTCTCAACCGAGTTAATCGGCGTGAACGGCGGCTTTTTGCTGATGATGTTCACGATGCCACCGGGGCTGCTGCCTCCGTACAGAACGGCAGAGGGACCCCGAAGAATGTCGATGCGCTCCATGCCGAATGGCGGGATTTTCCACGTGGCGAAGGCAAAATTCCCGGTCAGCTGCAACCCGTCGAGAAAAAGTCCGATGTCCTGAGCGTCGAAGCCGCGGATCTTGAACCAGTCATTCCGGGTGTCAGCACCGAAGGTGGCCGCCGCGACGCCAGGCACGTAGCGTAACGCTTCGGCGAGGTTGTTGGGATGCTGATCGCGAATTTCCTCGCGGCCGACGACCGAGATGGCCTGCGGGGTTTCCATTATCGGCGTGTTGGTCTTGGTTGCAGTCAGGGTACGTTCGGCGACATAGCCATTGATCGGACCACGAGGATCCTGGCCAGGTTGCACGTTGCTTGGGCCACTGACCGAAGGCTGACTGGGCACTCCGACGGTGCGCGCGGTACGTTGAGCGCGCCGCGACACGCCCGAGCCCGTTGCGCGCTGCGTGGGTCTTGATGGTGCACTCCTGGCGCGGCGGGGCTCCGGAGCGGTGACGACGACCGGCGGAAGATCGCTGCTGGCGCCGCTGCCTGGGCTTTGTTGCGCGCGCGCCCCGTCCGTGTTGAGCTGCAGCAATGCGATCGCAGCGGAAGTCAAGACAGCCACCCGCAAACCAAAGCGCGCCATCATCCGCTGCTCTCCACAACTTAAAATTAAACTAATTAGTCAAGCACGTAGCGCAGCGTTGCGCCCCGAGTCCTCTGCGCTAGGGGCTATTTCACGTCACGGCCGATGAGGAAAATTGAAGGTATCTAAGAACGTTTCTAATACGTGCGCGGAACTTTGCGTTGCCGCGCGTAGATTAAATAGAAAGTCCAAGTAGTTTCTGAGGATTTCGGCCTCGGCGTCGCGTAGCGTCTCGCTCGCGTGGCGTATTCAGGGGTCAACAAAGTACGTCAGTGTGACTCTATCGCCACGCTTTGAAGGCCATGAAGAGCGCCATCGCGGCGATCATAGTGATCAACAGGAGCCGCAATTGGTTGGCGCCAACGTTGTTGGCGAACTTCGCGCCGATTCCTGTTCCGACCCAGAGGCTCACGACCAGGCTAATGATCGTGAGCCAGGGCAACTCCGTGCCCTGCTGCACGTAAAACAGCGCGGCGGGCAGGGTGACGGGCAGTGCCGTGACCGCAAGGCTCATTGCCTGCGAGCGATGCTGCGAAATCTTCATCAGTCCCGTCATCAGCGCGGTGATCGCGAGCCCGCCACCAATGCCGAGAAATCCCGACGACCAACCGGCCACGGCGCCGACCGCAGCGAGCGACATCCAATGCAAGGGCATGTCTTCGGCGATGTCCGCACCCACGTCGACCTTGGATCGCGGCGATCGAAACAGGACAATCGCCAGGAGAATGAGCAGATAACCGACGAAGCACCATTGCAAAGCGCGATCCGAGACGTGCGTGGCGAGCAGTGCGCCAACTGCGCCGCCCATGCAAAAACCGATCGCAAGCCAGGTCAGCCAGCGCCAGGAGACACGATGACCGCTCCGGCTATAATTTCGGACGCCTGACAGGCTGGTGGGAACCACCTGGGCGACCAGCGATATGCCTTGTGCGACGTGCTGATCTTTGCCGAGAAGAAGCACCAGTAGCGGCACCAGAATTCCACCGCTGGTCACTCCCAGAAAGCCGGACACGAATCCGCCGATCCCGCCGGTCAGAAGTCCGCCCAGGATATCCGGCAAGTTCATCAGCGATCCCGTTCGGCCCGAACGCGTGGCGGCGGGGAGGGGATTTCCCTGCCTTTGGCTTCATTCCACAGCGCATCCATTTCCGCCAGTGACGCGCTTTTCAGGGAGCGTCCCTGCGCCGCTAGTGTCTGCTCGATATAACCGAAACGGCGTTCGAATTTGACGTTGGTGCTGCGCAGCGCCAGGTCGGGATCGACCCCGACATGTCGTGCGAGGTTGACCAGCGCGAACAGGAGATCGCCGGTTTCGCCGGCGAGTTCATCGACGTCGTGCCGGTCGAGTGCGGCTTCGATCTCGTCGGCCTCTTCGCGAATCTTGCGGAGCACCTCGCGCGGGTCGTTCCAGTCGAAGCCGACGCTGGACGCTTTGCGCTGCAACTCCATCGCGCGGGTCAATGCCGGTTGTCCGACTTTGACGCCGGACAGCAACGACTTATCCGTCGTAATTTCCTCCGGCGGCCGGCGTGCCGCGCGTTCGGCCTTCTCCTCGGCCTTGATGCGCTCCCACGTACCCTTCACATCTGACGGCGCCACCCGCCCGTCCTTGTCGGCAAAAACGTGCGGATGCCGTCTGATCATCTTGCGCGTGACGGCCTCGACCACGTCGCCAAACGCGAAGGCGTTCTGTTCCTCGGCCATGCGGGCGTGGAACACCACCTGCAGCAGAAGATCGCCGAGTTCGTCGCAAAGGTCGGGGAGATCGCCGCGTGCGATGGCGTCGGTGACTTCGTAGGCCTCCTCGATGGTGTAGGGCGCGATGCTCGCAAAGTCCTGTTCGAGGTCCCACGGGCAGCCGCTCCCGGGGGTCCGCAGGGTTGCCATGATTTCGAGTAAAGCGCGGATATCGCGGGAAGGGGACATGAACCACCGGTCTGAAGTTGATCAATCCTATATGCCGCAAGACGCGGGCCCATCCCAGCGAAACACGCCGATTCACCCGCCATTTCCACCGATTGGCGGTCGGGTCGAGGGATGCTATGGGCAAGGCCATGAGCATCGAAATAAGCGACCAATTTCAGGCCGAGACCGCGCTGGTGCTGTTCTCCGGCGGGCAGGACTTTGCCACCTGTCTGGCGTGGGCGCTGCACCGCTTCGTGCGGGTCGAGACGCTCGGATTCGACTATGGGCAGCGTCATGCCATCGAACTTGCGTGCCGGAGCGATCTGTTTGACGGCATCAGGTCGCTACGGGCGGACTGGGCGGCCAAGCTTGGCGAGAGCCACACCTTGGAGATCCCGACGTTAGCCGACATATCCGACACCGCGCTGACGCGCGACGTAGCGATCGCGATGGGAGAGGACGGCCTTCCCAACACCTTCGTCCCCGGTCGCAATCTGGTATTTCTGACGTTCGCAGCGGCGCTCGCCTACCGGCGCGGCATCTCCCACATCGTCGGGGGCATGTGCGAAACCGATTATTCCGGCTATCCGGACTGCCGCGATGAAACGATCAAGGCGTTACAAGCCGCGCTCAATCTCGGCATGAACAAGAAGTTCGAACTGCATACGCCACTGATGTGGCTCGACAAGGCCCGTACGTGGAAGCTCGCCGATGAACTCGGCGGCGCAGGGCTGGTCGACTTGATCCGAGAGCACTCCCACACCTGCTATCTCGGCGAACGCGGCGCGCGTCATGCGTGGGGCTACGGGTGCGGCGAATGTCCGGCCTGCGCATTGCGGGCCAAAGGCTGGCGCGAGTACGCGGCGAGCCGGGGGTCATCGTAAGCAACCCGGAGCGCGCTCGCGTAGCCCCTAGGGCGCCCGGTCAAAATCCTCCGGCCGCAATTCGATCGGCACACCATGCGGCGTGCGGTCGGCGGCGTGGTCCCAGGCATCGCGATAGCGGCCAAGGGTCTCAGCAGTGGTGACGCCTTTCTCGGCGATCATTCTCTCCAGCGTGGCGAGCCAATGCCGGTAGTAGGTCTCGCCGGTATCGGGATCGCCGGCGGCCTGCGCTTGTTTGATTTCGCCAGCCAATGCGGCGGCCCATTCGTTCCAGGTGAAGAGCCCGCGGTCATGCAGCGTCAAGGCCATCGCGAAGGCGTGCGCCTCCCACGGTTCGCGGAACACCGGTCCGTCGGCGTCGACTGGAATGTCAGGAAGAGCGCTGGTCGCGCGCTCGGCCGCGGCGTCCGTCACGCCGGCTCCAGATAGGGCTCGAACGCATCGACGGATATCTTGACGGTCGGATCGCCGTCCGGGCCCCACAGTTCGGCGCCATCGAACACCACGGTATAGAGCCATTGCGGGTTCTCGCCGGCTTCGATCGCGGCGGTGTCAGGATAGACGCTGCAGCCGAGGTTGCTTTCGACCACGCCGACATGGCCACGCACGTAGCGCGGCAGCCGCGTATGCGTCGCCGGGTGAATGTTTTTGGCGCGAACGCGATCTCCCGGTTTGAATTGTGCAGGCGCGGTCGGGGGACGGCCGAACTTGCCACGCACCATCACCCGTTCGACTTGATCAACCGTGAACTTGCCATGCTTGAGCGGCTTCGCCGGTTCGAGCGCGTGGCCGGCCGCGACTTCCCCGGCCGCGATGTAGCCCTTGGCCACCAGCATATCTTCGAGCCCGAGAAACCATTTCTTGTAATATGAACTGGTGAGATAGACCTCGGGCGGCAGTGACTCCCGATAGAAGCGGGAAGTATCGATGTTGAATGCGCCGGCCGCGCCCATCGCGCGCACCATCGCCAGAACGCGCCCTTCCCACACGGTGTGAAACATCGGCTCGTTGGGTTCCGGCTCGACCTTGCCGAAGCCGTCCATGCCGCCCATGTCGTGCACCCCGTTCATGAGGGCGCGCCTGGTGTTCTGGGAAATCCGGTGCCGATCATAGAGTCGCGCGTGACGAGTTCGGCGAGCTGCTGCTCGCTCCAACCCTCGGTGCCCTCGGGCCGCATCGGCAATACCAGGAAGCGGGTCTCGGCGGTCGAGTCCCACACCCGGATCTCGGTTTCCTTGGGCAGGCTGACGCCGAAGTCGGCGAGCACACCCCGCGGATCCTTCACGGCGCGGGAACGGTAGGGCGCCGCCTTGTACCAGACCGGAGGAAGCCCCAGCATTTCCCAAGGGTAACAAGAGCACAGCGTGCACACGACCATGTTGTGACGCTGCGGTGTGTTTTCGACCGCGACGAGATGGTCGCCGACCCGGCTGACGTGACCGAGTGTGCTCACGGCCTTTGACGCGTCATCGAGCAAAGCCTGCTTGAAAGCAGGGTCGGACCACGCCTTGGCGACAACCTGAGCGCCATTACGGGGGCCGATCTTGGCTTCATAGGCCTCGATGATGGCGTCGAGCGCGGCCGGATCGAGATAGCCTTTTTCGGTTAGGATCGTCTCGAGCGCGCGCACCCGTAATTCGGTTTCGGATAGCTCCGAGTGTTCGTGATCGCCGTGGTGATGATCGTGGTCGTGACTGGTCATGGCGTCAGGATAAACGCAATGGTTGGGTGGTGTCGAGGTCCGGCAGCAGGCTTCTGACAGCGATGCATTGGCGGATGCCGGTGCTTGCGGGCTATAACAATCGCAAGAACAAACTGCGGGCAGGGAGATCGCGACATGGGGGATTTCGTCACCATCGAAAAGGGCCTTGGTCCGGAAGGCCGTGTCGCCGTGGTGCGCTTCGACCGCGGCGACGGCATCAATGCGCTGTCCCCGGAAGCCTTGCGCCAACTCACCGACGCGGCGCGCAGCTTTGAGGATGACGGCGCGACATCCGCTGTCGTCCTCACCGGCAGCGCCGACGCTTTCAGCGCCGGCTTTGACCTCAGGGATGCCGAGGGCCGATCGCGCGCGGACATGGATATCGGGTCGTTGCGCCGGCATCTGAAGCTCGGCCCCCGGCTGTGCCGCGCCTGGCAGGAGATGGACCAGATCACCGTTGGCGCCATCGAGGGATTCTGCATTGGCGGCGGGGTGGCGCTGGCGGTAGCGCTGGATTTCCGGGTGATCGGCCGCGACGCGCACCTCCGGGTGCCCGAGATCGGGCTCGGCATGAACATGAGCTGGCAAAGTATCCCGCGCATGCTGCACCTGATGGGGCCGGCCCGAACCAAGCAGGCCGTAATCCTGGCCGACCAGCGCATCAGCGCGGATGAAGCCTATGAATGGGGGCTGGTGGAGCAGGTGGTGGATCCCGGCAAGGCGTTCGACGCCGCGATGACGCTCGCGGGCAAGGTCGCGGCGCAACCGCCGCTGTCGGTGGCGATGACGAAGCTGACCATCAACCGGCTCGCGCACGCGCTCGACGACCTCGCCAGCCACATGGACGTCGACCAGTTCGCGCTGGCGAGCCTGACCGAGGACCATAAGGAAGGCGTCGCCGCGTTCCTCGGACGGCGCAAGGCACGCTTCAGCGGACGCTGAAGCCGATGCCGCAGTCGTCGCCCACTACGTCGGCGGGGCGACGTGTTTGCCGATCCAGTCGAGCAGGATGTCCGCGATGTCCAGGCTGTTATCGTCCTGCATCAGCATATGCGTGTTGCCCTTGATGCCGATGTCCGGCAGCACTAATACCTCGGCCTTGCCACCAGCCGCGTTGGCCGCGGCAACGAACGCGCGGCAGTTGGCGAGGCGCGGCGCCCAGCGCGGAAATTCATCGACGTAGTCGCCGAACAGCACGAGGATCGGCAGGCCGGCATAAGGCTTCATGTCCTCGGTCGGCGCGGGGCAGGCGGCCGGCTCGATCGAAACCACGCCCGCGACGCCCTTGCGATTAAGCACCGCGGTCTGGAACGGATAGATGCCGGATTGCGAATGGCTCATCAGCACAGTGCCGCCGATTTTCTGCGCCAGTTCAGACAGGGCCGGAACCGTTGGATTGGGCGTCGGCAGATTACCGACGCTGTCCGGCACCATCTGTTTCCAGAACTCGGCTTGGGCGGCGAGGGGATAGCGCATGCCGGTCATGGTCTGCGGATATTCCTTGCCGAACCGGAAGATCGCCCAGGCGCCCTCGTGCCCGGCCGAAAATACCGTCGGCAATTGATCGACGCCGGCCTTGCCGCCGCGCACCGCATTGATGGCCGATGGGTCGCCGGCGGAACGGCCACGCCAGACTTGATCGATGACGTAAGTCGGATGACCGTGGCGGACGAAATATTCATCCCAACCCATGCGGCCGTCCGGAGTGGTCTCCCAGGTCTTGCCCGTCAGGCAGCAGCCATGGATCAGAACGATGGGAATGCCGAGTTCGCCGACCGGAACCTGATAGCGCACATACATCTGGTCAACGGTGATCGTACCGGACGCGGCATAGGCCGGCAGTGTGGACAGCGTGTCAGATTTCACGTCGCGACCGCCGATAAAGAAGCTGCCCTGGCGGGCGATGGTCAGCGGGCCGGGGTCGGGACGGGCGGTCTGGGCAGAGGCAAGGACTGGAATTAAGCAAACACCGGCGGCGAGCAACAATGCGCGCATGGTACGTTCCTTCCCGAGATCGAGGCGTCAGGCCTTCTTGTGAATTGAAAATTTTACGGATCGACGATGGCGACAGTCTTGCATGACTTGATGACCGCGCGAAATCTTTTCGATTAGGCAGCGCTGCAAGGGCAATCGTCATATATCAAGCGATTGTGATTATCGGCGCAGACCGCTCGCGCGTAGTCAGCCCAGCGGAAGGAACCCACAATCTCAGGCCGGTGCGGGATAGATCATGAAACTCAGAATGCAGACTATTTTTGCGGGCGTGGCGCTCTCGGCGGCCGTCGCGATGGCGCCGGCATTTGCCCAACAGCCGACGGAGCAGGGGCCTGCCTACGGACCGGAGCTGGAAGGATTCGACTATCCTTTCCCAGTCCAGCGTTTCACCTTCACGTCTCAGCGACAACCGCTCAAGATGGCCTATCTCGACGTCAAGCCGGAGCATCCGAACGGACAAACAGTCGTGTTGCTGCACGGAAAGAACTTCTGTGCGGCAACCTGGGAGCCGAACATCAAGGATCTCGTTGCGGCCGGCTACCGCGTAGTGGCGCCAGATCAGATCGGTTTCTGCAAATCGAGCAAGCCTGCGGCTTATCAATTCACGTTCCGGGAGCTTGCCGGCAATACGCACGCGCTGCTCGCCAAGCTTGGCGTGGAAAAGCCGGTCGTGGTCGGCCATTCGACCGGCGGTATGCTGGCCGCACACTACGCGCTGCTCTACCCAAAGGACGTCAGCCATCTAGTGCTGGTTAATCCCGTCGGGCTCGAAGATTGGTCCGCCAAGGGCATTCCGCCGATTTCGGTCGATCAATGGTATGCGCGCGAGCTGAAAACAAATGCAAACGGCATCCGCGCCTACGAGAAATCGACCTACTACGCAGGCAAGTGGGAAGACCGCTACGAACGCGCAGTCGACATGCTTGCCGGTCTGAATAACGGTCCGGGCAAGGAAGCGGTCGCCTGGGACTCGGCGCTCATCTACGACATGATCATGACACAGCCGGTATTGTATCGGTTCGGCGAAATCTCGGTGCCGACGTTGCTGATGATCGGTCAGAAAGACACCACAGCGATCGCCAAGGATTTCGCGCCGCCGGAACTCCGCCCAAAGCTCGGCAATTACCCTGAGCTGGGGAAGGCGGCCGCCAAAGCCATTCCGGGCGCCAAGCTCGTTGAGTTTCCAGAACTCGGCCACGCGCCGCAGATGTCGGATCCCGCCGGATTTGACAAGGCGCTGATCGCCGGCATCGCGAAGCCTTGAACGTGCGGGCCGATTCGGACGGCGAGGATTAAAGAGAGGCTTCGTCCTCAGGGTCTGCATTCAATGCCCGAACCCGCGCCACGGCGAGAAATTCGCCGGACGCGCGGGTCGAATGCGACAGTGCAGGCTGCACGTGGCAACCTTTATTGCTCGTGAAAGGCGCGATGAAAACTGTCGCGGATCGGTTGGGTGATGTAGCGGAAGAAGCTGCGTTCTCCCAGCTGCACCATCGCTTCCACCGGCATCCCGGGCGTGAGATGGACGTTGGGCAGATGGTCGAGCTGATCGCGGTCCAGCAAAATCTGCGTCTTGTAGTAATTGGTCTTGGTCTTCTCATCGGCGGTCACGTCTGACGCCACGAAAATGACACGTCCCCCCACAGAGGGCACCAGGCGCTGCTTGAAAGCCGGAAGACGGATCTGCGCTTCGAGGCCTGGATAGACCACGTCGATGTCGTTGGGCGAGAGATTGACCTCCGCGACCAACCGGTCATGGGATGGGACCAGTTCCATCACCGTGTCGCCGGGCTTGACGACCGCGCCGACGTTGAAGACGCGCATGCTGAGAATCGTACCATCTTCGGGCGCTACGACGTCCCGCCGCACGGCGACATCCTGTGCCGCTCGCAAATTGTCCTCGACCTCGTTCAGCTTGGATCTGGCCTCACGCCTGTCGTCCGATACTTCCTGCAGCCGTTGATCTCGAATCTGTTTCATCGACGAACGGCTCTCCGCAATGGTGGCGCGCGCGCGCTGAATCTGTCCGGCGATATCGCCCAGCGTACCGTTCAAGGCGGCCTGAGCGCGTTGTAGTTGCAGCACCTCACTCAGCCTCGACAATCCCTTTTCCAACAATGTTTGCTTCACCGCGACCTCGCGCTGTATCAGATCGAGTTGCTCCTTGGTCGCTCGTTGCTGTTGTTCGGCTGAGCTGATGACGGCGAGTTGCTGGTCGATGCGATCCCGAAGCACCGAGATCTGGCTGCTCAGCCCAACGGTACGCGCCTCGAAAAGCGCGCGTTGCGCGCTCATCGCATCGGCCGCTCGCGCGGCGTCGAGACCATGGCCGCCGACGGCGGCCAGCAGATCATTTTGGAACTTTACCTTGCTGTCGCCTGCGGCTTCTGAATCGAGGCGGGCCAGTTGCGCAAGCAACGTCCATCGCTGCGCCTTCGCCGTCTCCGCGTTGGCACTTGCCTGCACGTCATTCATCCGCATCAGCACTTGGCCGGCGTGAACGTGATCGCCATCATGCACCAGCAATTCCTGGACCGATCCGCCTTCTTGGTTGGCGATGACCCGATGTTCACCCTCGACGCTGATGACGCCCTCTGCCATCGCGGCTTCGGCCAGGGGAGCGAAAAAGGACCAGGCCGCGAAGCCTCCGATGAAAATCGCCATGGAGACGAGACCGAGCAGCACGATGCCGCGCGTTGGCGGATGCGGCGCATCCGTCCAGGGCACCAGAGGAACCGGCTGCGTGAGCTGCGAGACAGCAGAATTCTGGGTGAGGGCGGGGACCTGGGTCATGATCATGATGCGGCGCGGCTCTGTTCGCGTAGTGGCGGTGCAACAGCCTTGGCGACGCGGGTTTCGGTGGTCGGGCGGTTGTCTGGGGCGGGCCGTGCAATGACGCGGTTCAAAATTTCGCTGCGGGGTCCGAACATCTCGACGGCACCATCCCGCATCAGCAGCACCAGATCGACGTGCTGCACCAGGCCTGGACGATGAGAGACAAGGACGACGGTGGTTCCAAGCGCCTTTAGCTTCTCCAGTGCGCCAATCAGATTTTTCTCGGATTCGCCATCGAGATTACTGTTCGGCTCGTCCAGGACGATGAACTTCGGATTGCCGAACAAGGCGCGCGCCAACCCGATCAACTGCCGCTGGCCGCCAGACAGGAACTGGCCGTTCTCGCCGATCTCGGTCTCATAGCCCTGCGGCAACCGCAGTATCATCTCGTGACATCCCGCAAGCTGCGCTGCCTCGATGACCTGCTCCGGACGCGCTTCTGCCATCCGTGCGATGTTACGGAACACGGTGCCTTCGAACAGTTCGACGGCCTGCGGCAGGTAGCCAACATAGCGTCCGAAATCCTCGCGCATCCAGCTGTGGACGTCAGCACCGTCGAGGCGGACGGCACCGACGCTGGGAGCCAGCGTTCCGATCAGCATCTTGATCAGCGTTGTCTTGCCGGCGGCCGACGGCCCGATTACCGCGAGGCTGTCGCCCGGATTGAGGGTGAACTGAACGCCCTTGACGATTGCTGAAGTGGAACCGGGGAAGCCGTACGTGACGCGCTCCACCGAGAGGCGACCAATCGGTTCCGGTAGCGGAAGCCCGGGCGGGCGAAGGCGCGGCTGGCGCAGGAAGTTCTGCAGCCGTGAGAAGGCCTGCCTTACCTGAACGAGTTGCTTCCAGCTGCCGATCAGCATTTCGACCGGTGCGAGCGCCCGACCCATGATGACGGAGCCGGCAATCGAGGCGCCGGATGTCAGCTCATGTTGCAGCACCAGATAGCATCCGGTGCCGAGCACTGCGATCTGCACGCCCAACCGCGCAAACTTGGCCATGGCCAACAGCACCGAGACTCGCTGAGCGGCGCGCCGCTGCGGCGTCACCATTTCGGCCACGGACTCCTGCCAGCGGCGCATGACTGCCGGCAACATGCCCATGCTGTCAATCACCTCGGCGTTACGCGCGATGCTGTCGGCGCGACGTTGCGAGTTGATCGTGGCGATGCTTGCTTCTTTCGTCAGTCGCGACGTGGTCAGTTCATTGAGCAGGGTCAGAAGGAAAAGAATAATCGCACCGCCCGTCGCGACAAAACCCAGCATCGGATGCAGGATGAAGAGCACGCCAAGAAACACCGGCACCCAGGGCACATCGTACAACGCCAGCACAGCGGTCGATCCGACGTAGCTACGGCAGGTAGCAAGATCTCGCAACGCCTCCATGCGATAGGCGTGGCCGCACAGGACATTCTCGATTGCCCTCGCGAATCCCTCCGGCGCGACCTTCAACTCCACCCAGGTCGCCAGTCGCTGCATGATCTGGTTACGCGAAAATTCCAGAATAGCCAGCAGCAGAATCGCAGCGCCTGCGATCAGCGAGAGATAGAGCAGCGTGTTGACGTTATGGGTCGCTAGCACGCGGTCGAAAATCTGCATCATGTAAATGGAAACGGTGAGCTGCAGCAAATTCACCATGCCGCTGAATAGCCCGACCAGCATCAACTGTGTCTTGCAACAACCGATCATGCGGCTGAGAACCGTCTCGGTTTGCTCGCGCTGGCCTAGCGTTGCGAGCCTTGGCATCGACTTCATAGCTTTGAATTCTCCGGCCACAACCGTCAGTGGCGGTCGTGCAACGCTGAATTTAGCGGCTTGCTTGAACAAATCGAGGAATTTTGTGCTACCGCCGTAATGTGATTGATCGGCTGTGTAACTGACGAAAGCGAGGCTGCATTCTCAGCATTTCCCGATTCGACTTACTCCGATCTGAATCCCTGGTTATCGACTCCTTCGTCGAGGGCAAAACATTGGCTTCGCTGCAATGTGACTTGATCGAAGCCTCTTGCCGGATAACCCCTCATGGAGGTGGATCGTCAATGCCCCATCGATCGTCGCTCGTTCGACTTCGTTCTGGAATCGCTGACGAAGGGACCACGACGGCGAACGGGGCAAATCAACGACGGCTGCTTATTTTGATTGATCGCTCGCTCGTACCGCGGAGTTGTAATGCGAGATGTTGCAACCGTAACTGTACCGCGACGCCTGTAACACCGTTGACATCATGCAGTAGCCGCGGCCCTGCAATCTTCAGCTGCGTTGAAACACAACAGTTGTGTTGAAACACACAGTGAGGACAACTATGAATACACTGCATTTAGACGTTGCCGACATCCGTCTGCACGCACTCGATATCATCGCGGGCACAGACGGCAACGATGCGCTGGACGGGACTGCGGGGAACGACACCCTGGTCGGTGGGAACGGCAACGACACGGAAATGGGTGATGCCGGGAACGACACACTCATTGGCAGCGCCGGTGACGACACCATCTATGGTCAAGCCGGTAATGACTTTCTGATCGGCGATGATGCCGGCGCAGGCAACGGCAATGATCATTTATACGGCGGTGATGGCGACGATTTCTTGGACGGCGGCGTCGGGAACGACGTCCTTTCTGGCGGTAATGGTGATGATATTATCAACGGCGATGACGCCGGCAGAGTTGGCGGCGATGATCAGTTGTCCGGCGGTGCCGGCAACGATCAACTGAATGGCGGCGACGGCAATGATCACATCACCGGCGGCTCTGGCGACGACGTTCTGACCGGCGGAAGCGGGAATAACACCTTCACATTCTCGACGACGGAAGGTGTTGAGATCGACAAGATCACCGATTTCCATCATGGGGATATCGTCGAGTTCGACGGTGTCGGCTCGGACTTCGATTTCGCGGCCCATCTGACCGACACCGATGCTGGAGCGATGCTCCAGACCGGCGATGGCCAGACCATTGTGTTCGAGGGCGTGCACGCAGCCGACCTTCAAGCCACCGACTTCCACTTGACGGATACAGCAACTGATACCGGCGCGGACCCAGTAGCTGACGTCAACACAAGTCATCTCAGCACCGAAGCAACTACCGGCATCATCACGGGCACAGACGGCAACGATACGCTGGACGGGACTGCGGGGGACGACACCATAGTTGCTGACAACGGCAACGACGTGATAGATGGCGACAACGGGAACGACACAATCATCGGCGGCGCCGGCGACGACGACATCCACGGTGGAGGTGGTAATGATATCATCCTCGCGGATGATGCCGGCGCAGGCAACGGCAATGATAGGGTGTTCGGCGACGACGGAGACGACCAGATAACCGGCGGCGTCGGGGGCGACGAACTTCACGGCGGTGCTGGTGATGATATTGTCAACGGCGATGACGTCGGGACCGGCAGAGTTGGCGGCGATGATCACTTGTTCGGCGATGCTGGCAACGATCAACTGAATGGCGGCCAGGGCAATGATCAACTCACCGGCGGCTTGGGCGACGACGTGCTGACCGGCGGAACCGGGAATGACACCTTCATATTCTCGACGGCGGAAGGTGTTGAGCTCGACAAGATCACCGATTTCCATTCGGGGCAGGATATCGTCCAGATCGACGGGGTCGGCCCGAACTTCGATGTGATGGCCCATATCACCGACACTGATGCTGGGGCGACGCTCCAGACCGGCGATGGCCAGGCCATTGTATTCGAGGGCTTGCATGCAGCCGACCTTCACGCCACCGACTTCCATCTTGCCTGATGAGAACAAGCTGACGACGGCTTCGTAGCCTTTGTGGCGACGGCTCAACTGCCGTCGCCACACCACAGTGGCCCGGCAGGGGCCTTCAGGCGAGCAAGGTCGGGAGCGGCAGGCTCCGAAATCTGCCTTACGCAGACGGAAACCGTAAGTTGCAGCAGAGTCACCATGCCGCTAAATAGGCTCGCCAACAAAAAACTGTGTCCTACAACGGCCAATCATACGGCCGAGAGAACCGTCTCGGTCCGCGCGCGCTGCTCCAGCGTTGCGCGCCTCGACATCGACTTCATTGGCTTGAGTTTCCAACCGAAGCGGCTGCATGCGGCTGCTTGAAGATTGAACTCGTTTGATAAATTGACGTCGTCCTCCACAGATGAGGAGGACGACGCTGTTACTTCGATTGAAACGGATCGTGGAGGCGACTTAGCTCATGACAAAGTCGTGGTGGCTGAGATCCGCGAGGTGAACGCCCTGAAGCGTTAAGTCTCCGGCGGCGCCCAGGTCGATCACCACACCGTTGCCAGTGTCGTGGGCATTCGCCAGCGCATCGAAACCTGAACCGAAGCCGGAGAGGTTGATCTGGTCGCTGTGCACGTCGAAGTCGGTGATGGTGTCGTGACCACCCAGCACAGCCGAAGCCTGGAAGCTGAAAAGATCAGCACCGCCATTGCCCGTAAGAGTGTCGTTGCCCGCTCCGCCATCGATACGATCGGCGCCATCGCCACCGATCACGGTGTCGTTGCCGTCGCCGCCGAACAGCTTGTCACCGACCGTAGCGTTGGCCGCGCTGGTGGTGAAGGCCTGGATAAAGTCGTCGCCGGCGTCGCCGTAGATCTCGTCGGCAGCCACGTCACCGCCAACGATGTGGTCTTTTCCGTCTCCGCCATGGACCAGGTCGCCGGTCTTGTCGTTCCATTGGATATCGTCATCACCAGCACCGCCATCGACGAAGTTGTGTCCGCCTAGGGTTCTGATGATATCGTTGCCGGCCCCGCCGAAAATCTGGTCGCTGCCGGTGGCGCCACCGCTGATACGATCGTCACCGTCGCCGCCATCGAGCAAGTCGTTGCCGCCATTACCGACGATGACGTCGTTATCGGCACCGCCTTCGATATGGTCGTTGCCGGCCCCACCGGTGATATTATCGTCGCCGGCATCTCCGAACATCTTGTCGCCCGCGGTCGCGACTGCCGGATCGTTACCATTGAAGGCTTGCAGGATGTCGTTGCCGTCGCCGCCGTGCATTTCGTCGGAAGCCGTGTTGGAGCCGGTGATCCTGTCGTCGCCACCGTCGCCAAAGACGAGATCGCCAGTCGCGTCGTTCCAGGAAACGATGTCGTTGCCGTTCCCACCGTGCACGACGTCGTGTCCCATCATCTGGTCGATGGTGTCGTCGCCGTCGCCGCCATCCACCAGATCGTCGCCAGCGCCTGTGTGGATATGGTCATTGCCGGTGCCGCCATAGAGGTGATCGTTGCCGGCGCCGCCGTCGATGTCGTCGTCGCCGTCACCGCCGTACACGGTGTCATTGCCGTCTCCGGCAGTGATTTTATCGGTGCCATCCTGGCCATCGATATAGTCATTGCCGCCGTTGCCTTCGATGGTGTCGTTGTCCGCGCCACCCCAGATTTGGTCGTTTCCGTCGCCGCCAATCAGGTGGTCGTTACCCGCGTCGCCGAACATCTTGTCGCCCACGGTCGTGGCTGCCGGATCGTTACCATTGAAGGCCTGGATGGTGTCGTTTCCGTCGCCGCCGTGACTTTCGTCTGCCGCAAAGTTGGAACCGTTGATGATGTCATTGCCCTCGTCGCCAAAGACGCGGTCGGCGACCGCGTCGTTCCAGGTAATGGTATCGTTGCCGGACCCTGCATGGATTACGTCATGACCTGCCATCTGGTCGATCGTGTCGTCTCCGGCACCGGCGAACACGTTGTCGTTGCCTGCTCCGGTGCTGATGTGGTCGTTTCCTGTACCACCTTCCAGGAGATCGTTGCCGTTGCCGCCAAGGATGGTGTCGTTGCCCGCGCCACCCAGGATATGATCGTCACCATCGCCACCGTCCAGGTGGTCATTGCCTTCATCGCCTGACAGCGTGTCGTTGCCGGCAAGGCCGGTGAGCGTGTCGTCGCCGCCAAGGCCGAAGATATGATCCGGCAGGGCAGTGCCGAGAATATTGTCGTCACCATTAGTACCAGTGATCGTAGGCATTTCTGTTTTTCCTCTTGTCCAACAAGGCCCTGGCATATTGCAGACAGCAAGCCAGCTGCGTGCATCCAGCGGCCGGTGCACAACGTCGAGGATAGATGTTGGCTTGAACAAATCCAGGAATTTGGGGCTACTCCTGTAATGTTGGTGGTTAGGTTTGTATTACTCGTGCGCCAAAGCGCAGTTGCATTCATAACTCACGTCGATTTGAAACACAGTTCATCAAGTTACAGAGCAGCGGAAAGGTAGAGCAGGGGAACGTAGGCTGTCCGAGAACGGAATCAGCTTCCATCGTCCATAAACCTAATCGGCGATGAAAGACCTCAAGCGATGAACGAGATGCGTGCCGAACACTAATCGTCCGTCGGATGTCCCGCATGGGGCCAAAAGGGCGATGCCGTACCGCGCAGCCGGAGCTCTGCTCATAGCTCGGTCATTATCCTGAACTGGGGAAGGCGGCCGCGACTCGCGGCGAAGCAATCGTCCGCGCACTCACGGACGAGCGGCCTTGACGTCGTCGGCGAGGGGCGCCGAGGACCTGACTGCCACGCGGACTGGTATGGCCGCGCGGGCGCTCGTGTGTTTAGGCCTTTTTTTCACCATCGAAACGACCCTTCGCCAGCATTCAAATAACAAATTGGGCGACGATGGTTCGAATAGCGCGGCCCCACTCATCGGGCAGGAAGAGCGGGATAAGCGAAGCTGAATTTGACCGTGTGTTGGACGCCGTGCGAAGAATCGTTGCACCCACGCTTGATTTTTCAAGTTCGCGGCGGATTTCCTTCCAGTCTTCGACAGCAGCGAAGGACCGTAAGGAAACCTGGCTTTTTATTTCCTGACGCATGAAATGCTGCCTGACGGCGGCACGGATCATAGCATGATTAAACGAGTTCTATTTGCGGTGCTGTTCCTTGCTGCTCCGGTCGGCAAGGTATCGGCGCAAGACGGCAAGGTTTCCGTCGACATGGTCGGGATAGGCGCCATGAACTGCGCCCACTGGCGGTCTACGCAAGAGCATCTACTGGAGGGAACCGTCTGGATCTACGGTTTCTGGACGGGCCTCAATTATGTTGCTGCGGCGAGTGGCCAAACACAGGTGAAAAGCGACGTGGCGGCGATAGTCGCCGAAGTTGAAAAGACGTGCGGTCAGCGAACGTCGCAGACATTAGCAAGCGCGGTGTGGGCCACTTATCTTCGGTCGGGGAGGTAGCTTTGATCCGAGACCCGCCTTGCCAAAATTGGCATTGGCGAGTTCTTTGGCGTCTCGGGAAAGGAAATGCCTTTTTGATTACTCGAGTTGGCTGCGAAGATCTCGACCGCTATTTTATCGCAGAACTCTCCCATAAGAGCCTTTCGGGTGTCCATATCACACCAACAAAATTGCCGTTCCGCCAGATCAGCCGGCAATTTCCGATTGTGCGGAAATTATCGAATGAAACCTGGAATTCGAAAGGTAGGATGTTCAACCTTTCTAGACGAATGCCTGCGCCACGATTGCTAACGTCGCGGATGCAACATGAGTGCACGCCTGAGAGACCCGAGAAGTATAGCAGCGCGGTGCGGTTGATACGCGTTCGAACGGACATGCGTCGCTCGGCATCCCTCTGCGCCAGCAAAATTTCTTCAAGCGTGGGCATTATGCAACTCTGCTGGAAAGACGAAGTCGCCGCGCGCAATGTAGTCGCCACGACAATTGTGCCAGGGTGGGACTCAACCAATGCCCGATGCTAGGACCCTATCGCTTGGAGTTGCCTTCGCAAGCCAAGCCTGCCGTTAATATTGACGCGTTGGAGATGGCTTTTATTCTCGAACCTCCTTCATACGGGGATGATATCTGGAAAGGATCATGCTGCGCAGCCGGCGACGCCACCGCGGCAGTACAATGTTACTTGTGAGTTCCGATCGTTAAGCGCAGCTTAATCGGCGATGAAGGCGCCAGATCAGAAAACGTCCTGCCATCCTCGCTATTTGCCTGCGCACTCGGTGCTGTCGCGACTCACCAGCGCCGAGCTATGCTGCCTCGGCTGATATGCGGAGTGCAAAATCTCGAACGGTTCGGACAATCTCGCGAAGCGCGGGCGGTCTTAAGGACGTCCTTAAACCGCCCGCGTTCGGCGAGATTGTGCGAACCGTGAGACTCAACGACGTCCGCAGAGCGGCCGATGGCAGCAGCTGCTGCGGTCCGCGCGACCTTTGCGGCAGATGCGAGGAAGTAGAGGCGATTTCTGCCGTTTTCGCGATGTGCACTTCGCTTCCGAAGCGAACCAGCTGCTGCATAACGTCGGAACTCACTGCCTTCATCAATATGATTAGCTCGGGCGGATAGACTGCTCCTGTAGCGTTCATGGTAGGCCTCCCTGAGCAAGCAATCCTACTGAATTATCCTAATCCCTTTTGACCGACCAACGCCAACGTAAGTGTCATTGTGAGTCGATTATTGCTGCAGTGCGACAACGGCCGCAGGTCGATGACGCAACAGCTCTTCACGCATCGGAACCCAGAAAGCCCACGGCATTTCCTTTCGTACCGGAACGAACGCGAGGCCGCGAAATTGAGTTTGTTTTAGACGCAAAGGATAACGATCATGAAGCGTCAGACAATCGCGTTAGCGGTATTCTTTGCCCTCGGCTCAACGTTGGCCATCGCTCAGGGCGGCGGTGGTGCTGGAGGTGCGGGCGGTGGTGCTGGAGGCGGCGCAGCGGGCGGCGCATCCACTGGCGGTGCGGCCAGTGGTCCTACCACTGGGACCAGTAGCGCAGTTGGATCGCCAAATGCAGGCGCAGCGGGCGCGGGCTCGGCCAGCGTCAGCGGCACACCGAGTGGTCCGGCGAATACCGGAGGGCTCAACAATTCGGGCAATGATCCCAGTGGCGCAGGCAATTCCGCAAAGGCTCCTGTAACCCCCGGCACCAATGCTTTGGGCACGGCGAACTCGTCCGGATCCCCGGGCTCCGCAGCCGGTGTCACAACCGGAACTGCGAACGGCCGGGCTCAGGCTGGGAGCAGCGGACGTATCGATGGAACGGTAACACCCGGTCCGTCCATGCCGGGCGACGTTGAGATTAGGGCGGAAGACCCGAAAGTAGATGCAAAAATAAAAAGTATTTGCAGGGGATGTTGATGTGGCGGCAGAGGCACCGAAAGGTCTGGAAGCTGCGAGCTTCCGGGGTCTATTGCGCGCGCGATGGGGTATTTGACACCCGATGTTCGATGCCGTTGCGCCAGCGCAGGGCTTCTCGGTTCCGATGAAAAGGCACGTGCGTCGTTAAAACCTATGTGCCACCGCCAGCGCGGCCCGCTCATCGGTTTCCAAAGCGATCTTCTGGGCCAGCATGACGTCGCCCGCGACGAGATGATCCTTGGGTACGAAGCACCAGCCGGCCCGCGGCCGGCCACTGTCGTCCAGCTCGTAGACGTTCATCCCCATGCCGTGACGTATCTGGTACCGCTTTCCGGTGTGGCAGCCGGTGACCTCGAAAAAATTGTGCGCGTCGTACTGGGCCAGCTGCTCGGGTGACAGCCATTCCCTCAAGAGCTTTCGTCCGCGCAGTTCGCGTGTACTTGGGCGCTGCCACCAATCGCGAAAGGCTCGTGCCGCGCGTGAGCACGCCGCTGCCAGTCGCCGGAGTTGATTGTCTGCGATACGCTGCAGCTTCATCAACACCAACCGGGTTTTAGCCGCCGACTAACCGCGGAAAAAACAGGGTCTCTTCTGCGGTACGATCAAACGTGCGCGTCACGACCGGCTCTCCACCAGCCGAGCGGGTTGCCGCGGTGAAACCAGCGCCCGTCAGTGCTTTGAAGCGGCGCTCGGCCTTCAAAAGGGCCTTGGCATCCTTCGCATCGAAGTTGTGCCGGGTATCGCCGTTGTGGTCCATGATGATTTGGGTTGCCATTGCTACGCTCCGGGTTGGCCGCAGATCAAAGCGATTTTGCTAATGCCAGATGTCAAGAAAAGTTCCGCACCGAGCGAAAGCCCCAGAGAGGCGGCCCGTGCGTCAGCCTGCGAGGCGGGTGTGTCTTGGAGGGCAATGGTTTGCGCATCTGTGTTCGAGCTCAGTTTTGTGGACGCGAAAAGGGTACAAAGCGCACGAAGGTGATGGCGCGGGCTGCCGTCTTGCCGGGGGCGAGCTTTTCGACCACCGTGAGCTGCTGAGTGGTGTAAGCGGCTCCCACCGGCATCACGAGCCGGCCATCCACCTTAAGCTGCTCAATCAGCGGCGGCGGTATCTGATCGAGCGCGGCGGTCACGATGATCGCGTCAAAAGGACCGCATTCGGGCCAGCCCTCATAGCCGTCGCCAAGTCTGACGCTCACGTTGTCATACGCGAGCTCTCTGAGCACTTTCGCCGCGGCCTCGGCCAATGGCGGGATAATCTCGATGGTGCAGACCTTTCGCGCCAGGTGCGAAAGGATGGCGGCCTGATAGCCCGAACCCGTACCGACTTCGAGCACAACATCATCGGGCGCGACCTCGGCCAACTGTGTCATCAAGGCCACGATGAACGGCTGCGATATGGTCTGGCCGGAGCCGATGGAACGTGGCCTGTCCGCGTATGCGGCGGAGCAGGGGCCCTGTGGGCTGAACAGGTGGCGTTTCGTTTGCCCCATGGCTTCCAGGACCTTCTCCGAGATGCCTTGCTGTCCCAATCGCCCGGCGTCGGAGCGGGCGTAAGCTCGGATGGTCTCGACCATCGCGGCGCGTTCGCGAACGCATTGTGCGTCCTGTGCGGCCGCCGGCAGTGCCGAGAGCGGCCATATAGCTACTACTCCTCCGACAACCGAGATGAACTCGCGGCACCGCATGCGTATTCCTCTGAGAACACAGCTTGCTCAGGCAAAACTCTATCACTTTGCGACCCATGGCGTGCAAGAAATGGCAGTCGCATCAGCCATGAGATCGCTCAGCCGTAAACCCTTAGGAACATTCCCTCCAGACGGCCTTTATAGCTGAGTGAAACCCGCTTCAAAGTGGATCTGACATGAGGTGGACGGTGCTGAAGGAGGCCGCGGCCAACTGGTCCAGGCATAAGGATGCCAGGCAAGGGGCCGCCCTCGCGTATTACTCGGTATTTTCCCTTGGCCCCATTATCGTAATCGCCATCGCGGTAGCGGGCGTGCTGTTCGGGCGAGATGCCGTGACGTCTCAAGTCATGTCCTCGATCAAAGAGATGCTTGGAGACACCGGGGCGAAAGCCGTCGAAGCGATGCTGACGGACGCCAGCCGTCCGGCAGCGGGTATTCTCGCTACCATCCTCGGCCTTGGAGCACTTCTGTTCGCCGCCATCGGGGTCGTAGTGCAGCTGAAAGACGCCCTCAACGTCATATGGGAAGTAGAAGACTCCGAGAAGTCCGGACTTTGGCACTTCGCTCGCAGTTACGTGCTGTCATTCGCCGCGGTGCTCGCCCTCGGCTTTCTTCTACTGGTCTCGCTGATCGTGAGCGCGGGCCTCGCGGCGGCCGGCAAATACGCCGCTACTTACCTCCCGGAGGGAGCGCTCCACATCCTCAGCATGCTGATTTCGTTTGCCGTTGTTACGGTGCTCTTCGCCATGATGTTCAAATGGCTGCCGGACGCCTCCATCGGTTGGCGGGACGTCTGGCTCGGCGCACTTCTTACCGCGCTTTTCTTCGAGGTCGGGAAGGCAGCCATCGGTTTTTACATCGGTAAGCAGGCCCTGGAATCGACCTACGGTGCTGCGGCCTCGATCGTGGTGGTACTGATCTGGATCTACTACACTTCGCAAATCATCCTGATGGGCGCGGAAGTCACCCACAGTTACACCAAGCATAGTGGATCGTTGAAGGGCAGAAATTCCACGGCGGGTCGGGAATCGCGCGATCGCCGAGATACTGAACTCCGCGCAACGGCGCGCAACTCGGGTTGATCAGCTTCAGTCCCGCTATCTCAGCTTTTCGCCGGCCGCGTCCATCGCATCCCGGCTCGCTTGTCTGACGCGATCGGCATATTCTGCGCCGACATCGACGAATTCAGCCTTCAGCGTGTCGGAAGCTTCCCTCACGCTTTGCGACACGGCCTCCGCGCGGGCGGTCAAATCCGCCTTCACACTGTCGCTAAACTCGCCGATCCACTCGTTCTCCACGCTGGACTTCGCCAAAGCACCGGCCATCGTCGCGCCTATCGCAAGGCCAACGGCGCCAAGCACCAACGGCTGTCGTTCGAACATATCGGTAAGCGACGCTTGCGCCTGCCTGAGAGTTTGTTTGCTTGGAATCGTCCGGCCCAGACCTTCCCACATTTCCTGCGTGGCGGTGACGCCATCGTCGAACCGATCCCGGAAAGTATCGGCTGTCCCGGATATGGCGTCGGAAGCAGAGCTGCGGGCGTTGCGCACCGTTTCTTGGAACCCATGAGACGTGGCTTCCTGCATCCGCGAAGCGCGATCGCGTATGGAATCGTAACCCGCCTCGAATGCAGATGTCCCGCCGCGCCGCCTGCGTGCGTCCAAATCCGCAGCCGGCGCGCCAAGGGTATTAACCGAATTAGCCGCGTTCTTCAGTTTGTCATTCCCAATCAACAACCACAATGCGCCGCCGCCGATCAGGGCCGCAGCGAGCGGATTGTCGCGAGCAGCAGAGATCAGCCCGTCCACGAAGTTCCCACGTGTTCCACTCATTGCACCATCCCCTTTACAGCATCCTTGTCCTTCTCCAGCTGACGCAGCGTCTCACGCGGCGCCAAATTGCGCGCATCGAGCCGGTTCATGCCGACTGCGAACAAGATTGCCGCTAGCATTGCCGCAAGCATCGCGGAAATTAAGTACGAGACGGCCTGAGACCATCCCGCCGAGATCAACGCAGCGGAAAGCGCAAGCAGAGCCATGACAATTGCAGGGATCACAAGGATGGCTCCGGCCGCGAACAGGCTGACAGCCCCGCCGATTTGCTGAACCTTTTCGCCGAGTTCAGCCTTGGCGAGATCTATTTCGTTCTGAAACAGTTTGGAGAACTGCGAAAGGGCGTCCCCCAACAGGTGCGAAATTGTTCGAAAATCGGTTTTGGTATTCATGAAGCCTCGCCACGATGCGATGATGAGGAAGTTGTCTGTTTCCCCGACGCCTTCAGGAAGCGGACGGCGGCGAACCCGGCGAGCACCGTGAGCCCGAGAAAAGCCGCAGGCTGCCGCTTCGCGAAATCGGTCGCTCCATCGACGAGGTCGCGGATGCTGCCGTTGCGGATCTTCTCGGCAGCATCGTCAACATAGTCGGCCGCCGAGTTGATGCCTCGAGCGGCAAACGGTGCGTCGTTCTCAAATGCGCGGGCCGCATCCCTAATATTGCCAGCCAACTTGCCGACGAAATCCGCACCGGTACCCTGGTGCTCGCGAGCCTGATCCTGGAAACTATCCGCGGCTCCCGCTGCCACGTCCTTGGCGGCATCGGTCGTTTCTCTGAATTTCTCGCGTGCCATATCCGTCGATGCCCTCAGAGCATCGCCGGCGCGCTGTTTCAAATCCGAGCCCACCTCGGCGACCTTCTCCGTTACTCCCTCTGAGGTGGCTGACTTCTGCGAAGAAGTCCTGTTTCGGTTGGAAAGATCAAAATCGCTCATGGCTGTCTCTTTTCAACGGTCTGGGTTACGGGAGGGATCGAAGGCCGTCGTTACGACGTCGTCAGCGACCTCTTTGAGCCTTTCTGTCACGCCTCCGACGGTCCGGCTGGCGTGCGCGCCGAGATCGGTTTCAGCTATGCTTTTTGCAGCGGCGTCCGCGGCGGAGAGCACGGTGTCCTTGGCTGCCTCAAATCCGGATCTGGTAGCGGTGTTCGCGGCACGCTTAACCCGGTCACTTGCGCTACCCATGACTCCCGCTTCGGCCTTCGTACTTGGTAGTGAAGCGGCAATAATCGCGCCAATGGCTACTCCCAGACCACCGATCAAGGCGGCATTGTCCCGAATTACACTGCTCGCAGCGGCGGGGGCGACAGTTGCCGCGTTACCGGCGCTGGAGCGGGCGCGTTCCATCGTGTCTTTCGCCCTCTGAGAGGCGGCATCTACGCCGGCTCTGACCTTGCTCGTGACGACATCGGCGGTCTGCGCTGCGCGGCCTCTTAGATCGTTTGCCATTTCACTGGCAGCGTCGGCCATGCCAGCCGCAACGCCCTGCGCTTCGCCAGTCATACCGGCCGCCTGGCTCTCCGCGTGAGACATTGCCTTCCGCAGGCCACCGCTTAGGGACTGTGCGCCTTCCGCAGTGTCGGCCATCATTTCCCTGGCCTTTTCAATTCCGGGCGCCGCAGCCTCGGCGACTCGACCGCGCAAGGTCTTGGAACTCAGCACCACTCCAGCGCCAATCATCAACAGCGGCAGCGGGAAGCTTCGCGCCAACCGCAGTGCAGGTACCGCTACGGCAGTGCAGGCGGCAACCGCTTGCATTGGATTGTCCATTGCTTGCTGCTTGAGCGCGTCAACCCAACCTTGGGTCTTGTGACCAATGAATCCAGAGACCTCCGCCTTGATGCCTTCCGGAGAGACCTTGTACCGGATGTTTTCCGCGGTGTCGGTAATTTGGTCCCTCAACCGGTCGACGGTTGCGGCCAGCTGCGCGCGGCTTTGCTCCGAGTCACGCCTCAACTCCTCGACGGATCGCTTCATATCATCACCGCCTGTGGGTTCGCGTTATCTCGATGACAAACTCAAGCGCTATTGGAATGTTCCTGATTGTCCGAGGGCAGGGGTCGGGAATCGCGCCAACATCCGTGCCGCTTGATATTTCGGAGGTCCGCATGATCAGCCGCGTCGCTTCCTCGCGAGAGAGGAAGCGCGGTTAAAGGATGCGCCGGCGGGGGCCGGACGCTCGCATGAGCTTCCTGGCTGGTTCCATGCGGCGATCAAGCAGGTTTTAGGCGCGCCATTGGCGCAGCCACAGAGGCACTGGAATTCGCCGGTAATCAGCTGCTTTGCGTTGCTGCGTTCGGAGACAGGCCTGTGTCACCTTCCCGACATACTTATCGATCTGAGCCGGCGGACGATCGTTCGACGCGTCAGCTTCGAGCAAAGGTCTAAAGTCGCCCGACGCAGCCGGCATTCTTCCATTTCAGTTCAATGTCATCGGCGACGTGTTTAGGCTCCTCTCTGGTGCCGACATCGAAGTAGTGCGCGAAATCGACGTGGACCCGCATGTTGTTTGGACGATAATCACCTATACGGTCGTACAACCTGATCGGTCCGGCCTCGAAACGCCGATAGACCGATTTGTGCATGGGAGCCTCGGACAGGCCTGCCGCATTCCGCGGAAGGTCTCGTATGCCAGCTCTAAAGAAACCACCTGCCTGCTCGTTGTGCTGTAGGCCCGCGGGATCCGGCGAAAGGCGCAGAACGCTGCCATCGTGTTTTAGGCCGTCCGGAATGATCGAGGCGCAGGCCACCATCCAGTTCAATGCTATGTCCGACAGGCGCGCATCGTTCTCCAAATAGCCGCCGCCGACATCGGCATGAACGCCCGGAAACCACACCTGCTCGAAATACAGGTTGCCGTGTTCGTCCCGCTTGTTGAGTTTTTCCTCGACCGGAGTCCAGCCGACCCGCTTGAAGTCGGCACGATTCTCATCGATCGAGATCGCATGCTTGGCGTAGCTGACGTTTCGGTTCAAAGTCGTGTCATAAAACTTGTGCTTTGGCGGCGCCAGATGGAGAGTGGCGAGCCGTTTCAGCAAGCCATAGCCCGGCAAAGGCGGCGCAATCTTGAGGTAGTTCATGACAAAGCCGATCAGTGCTGCGGCGACGCCAATAGAAATTAGACTCCAGGCCACCCATCCCGCCCAAGGGAAGATGGGCTGAAGCAAGCCACCAAGATAGCGAAGTCCAAGCAGCAACGCGGCGCTGGATACAACGAGGGCCACACCAAGATATTTATGACCTAGGGTCGCGACCGTGTCGAAGACACCGATAAAGTACGGGACGACATTCGGCCGCTCGACATCGTTTGTAACCTGAGCGCTCCCGTGCTGCTTCCGGAATTGGCTTGCGATGGCGTCGCGGGTCTCCAGCAGGAACTGTCGGTAGCCGCGCGTGTCCTTTCGGTTGTAGGACGGGCAAAACTGATAGACATTCTTCACCGCGTGCTCGGCCAGTCGGTGGATACTCCTGGGATCGTGGCGCAGGGGAGAGCCGTCAGGCGAATGTCGCGGGATGCCGCAATAGGACATTACGCCCGCGACCGAACGCACCGTGTACGCGCCACGGCTAAAGCCAATTAGGAAAATGCGGTCGCCTTCCTCGTAGAGACCGATGATGGCGGCGTAGCAATCAACAATGTTGCGAGTGATTCCAAGGCCCGTCGCCTTGCTGGCGAGGTTATAGAGCCACCTCATCCAGCCGATCTGGAAATGGCTGCCGTTAGAAGCAGAGCCGAGACCTGGATCGTAGAACGCGACCTGTTCGGATGGTTCGATTTTGGTATCGGGCCCCACGCGGCATGCCCGGTACAGCTTGTAAACGTTTGTCCGCGCCTCATCGAAATTGATGCCGCCGGCCTGGCCCGTGCCATCTGAAAAGATCACAATGTTCTTCGACATCGTGCGCCGCCCCTAACGATGCGACAGATACCCTTACATATCACAGATTTTAGTTAGTTTGTGGATGTCATCCTGCTTTCCACTGCAATTCGGGCCGTGCGTGTTCTGAACTGTCAACGTTTCCACCGATTGCGTTGCTCTGCGCACTGTTCTGCTGGTGGTCTTTCGAGAGGACTCGAAGCCGCAAATGCAGTTCGGTGTAACGCCGAGATAAATTGTCGCGGATCGAACGTGAACTGGCTCACACTGCTAGATGATAAGTTTAAGCTATGTTACCCTTAGTTGAGTGCATGAGCTACTTTGGGAGAGAGGCCATGCGTACCATCATCATCTTCAGAATTGTTGTAACGATCCTTGCGGCAACATGCGTTGTCACATCGGCATCGGCTTGCCCGACGGGCTACCGCGTGTGTGGTGGCGCCTGCTGTCCGGGCCGATAAAGAACTTTTGACAGACACCTAGATCTTGCAAACACCTGAGAATTGGGAGAGGCGGTCATGCGCGTCAGGCACATGCTTGCGTTAGCCGCGGTCGTCGTGGGAATTCCGTTAGCGGCGCATTCCCTACAGGCGCCCAGCAGCGATCAACTAGGCGGCACCTTACGGGAATTCGGATTCATACCCAAGACTCCGCCAACCACTCTTATGATCCCCGGATCAATTTACTTCGTTGATGCCGAAGCAAAACGTTTCGTTCCGATATGCAACGCCGATAAAGACGATATCGCGGAGTTCCTGCTCACGTCTCCCAGCGTGGAGCTGCAACAAACTCTCGAACGCAAGGGTCAGGTCGCCACCGGCATCAGTATCGATATCGGGTGGATCCTCAAAGGCAGCGCCAGCAACAACTATGTTGTTAAGGTGAATTACTCCCTCACGGACGTGCGGGTCGAGGAGCTTCCTCTCGGAGCCAATTGGCAGATCTTCGGTAAACTGATGGACCAACCTGAGTGCAACAAAATGGCGACGCAGTACCTGAAGGCAGGCGGGTACGTATGCCAAGTGACCAGTATCTTGTGGGCGACTTCAGAGTACAAGCTTGATCGCGATGCCCAAAGCAAGTTGGAGACCAGCTCGAGTGCAACGGTCAACGACGTCAAGGACATCGTGAAACGTGCCGTCGAGGCGCAGGGTGAGCAGGACGTCGTCGACAAGGAAGGGCGGATCCTCGCCGGCAAGGCGTTGCAGTACGGCGCGGCGTTGACTCCTCTCTGCCTCGCACCAGAGCATTCGCGGTTTTCGCGCGTTGTCCCCGCCACGGCAGTGGGGCGCTTCTGGAACTACGTGCTGTTCAATATTCTTGAGCCAATGCTTCCGGCTAAGGCGGACCAGTCGGATGTGGTGCAGGCGCAGGCCAAAACCTAAACGACAAAAGTAACCCAGCGTAGTTCGTCAGATCTGCTCCGGATCGTTGGTGCATTCGAAGCCGGAGCGGCAGCACACCATCGAGAAATCGGTGAAGGATGACTCGTGCTTGGCGCACAGCCATTTGCGTACAGCGTTTCGCATAAGCGAAGTTTCGGGTTTGTCTTCGGGTCTAGCGATCCTCGGACGCATTTCACCGATGACGGAAGGGTGTTGAAAGGACAAACGGATGGGCAAGAATACATTCGAAAGCCTGCGTGCCGACTACCGGCGACTGTGGGACAAGGCCGTTGTCACCAAGACGGCTGAGGCCATGCAACAGGCCAAGCTGATCAACAGCCACCGCGCCACTTACGAGGATATTGGCAAAGCGGTCAGAATACCCTGGTATGCGGTTGCCCTCCTGCATTTGCGTGAGGCCGGCGAACGTGACGTTGGCCGTTGGCTTTGTGTTCTGCACAACGGCGAGAAGATCATCGGAACAGGTCGCACGACCAGCCTCGTGCCGGAAGGGCGGGGGCCATTCACGACCTTCAAGGCCGCTGCGATCGATGCTTTCGACATCAAAGGGCTCAAGGACCGTCGCGAGTGGAACGAATTCCCCATCGAGTTCCTGGCTTACGTATCCGAGAAATTCAATGGCTTTGGTTATCGCGGTCTCAACATACCCACCCCGTACAATTGGGCTGGCACCAGCGTGCAGAAGCCGGGCAAATTCATTGCCGATCACAAGTTTGATGAAACCGTCATGGATTCGCAGATCGGCACTATGGCGGTACTCAAGAGCCTGCAGCAACTCGATCCCTCCATCGGCGTGGTGGAGCCGCGGACTTTACCGTTCAATGAGACTGCTCCCGCTCCACTGGCGCCGCAAGCAGCGCCGGTGTCGGAGTTAGCCCATCTCGTCGTCGCGGCCTTGGAGCGTAAGAATTATGAGGTCTCCCGCGGGTCGGGCGAGCTCAATATCGTTTACGTCGAGGGGATGAATCGGGATGGAACGCCCAACAACGACGAGGCCAACAAGTGGAACGACCTGCGGCTGCTGATCGAGTTCGAAGGCGGGCATCCGAAGATCGTTGGTAAGTGGGCGGCGACGACTGAGCCAGGGCGCTACTGGACAGAAAATCCGATGAGCCCCCTCGGCGCCGCGCGCATCGCATTCGGTCAGTACATGAGCTGGCAGGTCGGTATACACCTCGCCAATAAGCCTTCGGGCCACGAAGCGCTTGTGCAGACCGGGGGCCTGGTGACGGTCTGCCGCGACCTGAACAAAGACGGTTTGCGGACGGGCGACAGTAGCCAATCCGGACAGTTCGGGATCAACCAGCATTGGGGCTACGATCTAGCCGAGGTGGACAAGGCAAGCGCCGGCTGCCTGGTCGGTCAAAGCAAGGATGGCCATCGCGAGTTCATGGCCCTGTTGAAATCCGACCCGCGCTATCAGGCCAACCGCAAGCACGTGTTTGCCACCGCGATCCTGCCGGAATCGGACGTCTTGGCCGAAGGCTTGGCCGCGATTCCGCTGCCGACAGAACCGATCGAAGTAGGACCGCCCACGCTATCCGACGTGAGTGACAAGGTCCGCCGCTGGCAGAAGCTTCTTGGTTTTTCCGAAGAGGAACAGGACGGCATCTTCGGTGCCTTCACCGAGGAGGCCGTAAAACGGTTCCAGCGCCGGCATGGAGTGACGGTTACCGGCGACTTTGATGAGAACACGCGGAGCCTGCTGGAGCAGGAAGCGGCGGCCATCGGCGCGGACGCCTCGACAATCTTGAAGGCGCGCGACGCCGCGAAGCGGCCCGAAGTCTTAAAGCAGTTCGACATTGCGGCATCGCCCGGCGACACCAGGCCGATCGAACCAGCGGCAAGGCCGATTCGGCCCGACCTCAGAAACTTATTCCCCAACCTGGTCACGGGAGATGCAACTATGCTGAGTCCACTGGTCGCACTTGCAGTTGGCGTTCTGCCCGAAATTCTCAAGGCGTTCGTCGGCGATAAGGCCGGTACCGTCGCAGGCGCCGTCAGCCAGGCTGTCGCACAAGTCGCCCGAACCACAGATCCCGCCAAGGCGCGGGAGAAGCTCAATGCTGATCCGGAGGCGGTTGCCGAGTTGCAGTTCAAGCTGGCTGAGATCGCGGCAGCTCAGGACGAGAAACGTCAGCAGGCTCAGCTTGCACTCCTCAAAGAGCAGAATGAACAAGAGGCAAGACGGCAGCAGGCACAGATAGCGTTGCTCAAAGACCAGTATGAACAAGAGGCAAAAAGACGCGAAGCGCAGTTGGAGCAGTTTCGTGCGGCGATCGAAGATACGAAAAGTGCGCGCGGCACCTTTAGCGAACTGGCGCTGGCGAACAATCCGATGGCTTGGGGTGCACCGGTAGTCTCGGTGATCGTGACGCTTGGCTTTTTCGGCATCTTGATCGTGCTGGTAACTCGGGGCATGGCGGAGGGCACTCAGGTTGCCCAGATCGTCAACATCACCGTGGGAGCCTTAGCTGCGGCATTTGCCACAGTTGTCAGCTTCTGGCTGGGATCTTCGCAGGGCTCGCGGGCGAAGGACGCCTCGACCACCGCGGCGATCGAAACCCAGGCGAGGCAAACCGAAACCTTGCAGAGCACATTACAAGCGCAGGTCAAGCAAGCCGAGGCGCTGCAATCCACCGTACGGACCGCAATCGCAGCAACGCCGGGGAAGGGGCCTAAGCTGTCGAATTTTCGACGGTGCATAGACGTCGTGCTGGCGAATCAAGGAGCATCCTCCGGCGACCCAGGGGATCCAAACGCAGTTGCTCAGTTCGGCGTTACGACCGACACGTTGCGGAACTGGCGGCACGATGAAAGGATTACGGCTGCGGACGTAAGGAAGCTCGAGCGCGACGAGGCGTGCGAGATCTACCGGACCCGTTACTGGAACGTCTTACGGTGCGACGACCTTCCCGTGGGCGTCGACCTCGTTGTCTTTGATTTCGGCGTCAACGCCGGACCCGGGCTGGCAGCCAAGACGCTGCAGCATGTTGTCGGTGCGGCGCCCGATGGCTCAATCGGCGATGCTACCCTCGCCGCGACCAAAGTGATGGCTGCGCGCGATGTTGTGAAGGACATGTCAAATTGCCGGTTGGACTACTACCGGGATTTGCCCAATGGAAACTTGCTTAGGGACCGAGCCGCCGCGGTCGAGAAGATCGCGCTGGAGATGATCGAGGCGGAGCGAGCGATGGCCGCATAGCCGAGAAAGTGGCGGAGGGAGACGGTGGTAGATTCCACAGACAAGACGACCGTGCTCGGCTCCCTCGTCAGCGAAGGCGCGCTGGAAGTTCAAGCCGCCGGCTGAACCGAAGCTGTTCGCCCCTGGCCAAGAGGGAAGCAATTCACGGGATTGCCGGTTTTTCATTCTGCAAAGCCTATTGAACAAAATCGGCGGTGCCGCTCGCATGGTCATCGGGATTAGCATCGATATAGCTCGCGGGCACGGCCTCGTTGCGTCTTGCCTGCGGCTGTTTGCGCCCGATCTTTCTGACGGCCGTATAAAACGCCGGCGTGAACAGCAGGCCGAATCCGGTCACGCCGAGCATGCCCGCGAAGACCGCCGTGCCCAGCGATTGCCGCATCTCCGAGCCGGCGCCGGTTGCGACCACGAGCGGCGCGACGCCGAAGATGAACGCCAGCGACGTCATCAGGATCGGCCGCAGCCGCGTGCGCGCCGCCGCAACGGCGGCCTCGCCCGGCGTGGCGCCGGCTTCCTCGGTCTGGCGGGCGAATTCCACGATCAGGATCGCGTTCTTGGCGGCGAGCCCTACCAGCACGACAAAGCCGATCTGCGCCAGCACGTCGATCGCCATTCCGCGCCACAACAGCCCGGTTACCGAGGCGAGCAGGCACATCGGCACGATCATCACGACCGCGAGCGGCAGATTCCAGCTCTCATACTGCGCGGCAAGCACCAGGAACACGAACAGGGCGGCCGCGCCGAATACCAGCAGCGCCGAGGTACCGGGTTGTTGCTGTTGAAAAGCCAGCTCGGTCCATTCGAAGCCGATGCCGGGCGGCAGCACCTCATGCGCCAATTCCTCCATCCGGTGCAGCGCGGTGCCGGTTGCAATGCCGGGGGCCGCGACGCCCATCACTTCGGCGGCGGGGAACAGATCGTAACGCGGCACGCGGTAGGCTGAGGTTTCGGATTTCAGTCGCGCCACGGTGCCGACCGGCACCATCTCGCCGGAGGCGTTGCGGGCTTTCAGCCGCCCGATGTCCTGCGGATCCTGCCGGAAAGAACCGTCGGCCTGCGCGATCACTTGGTAGGTGCGGCCGAGATAGTTGAAGTCGTTGACATATTGCGAGCCGAGATAGACCTGCAGCGTGTTGAAGACGTCAGTCGGCGTCAGTCCGACCTTCTCGGCCTTCTCGCGGTCGATATCGGTGTAGATCGACGGCGAGCGCGTGCTGAACAGCGTGAACACACCAGCGAAGCTCGGATCCTTGTTGGCGGCGGCAACCAGCGTCTGCGCCGCTTTCGACAACGCGTCGGAACCGAGGCCGGCGCGATCCTGCAGCATCATCTTGAAGCCGCCGGAATTGCCGAGGCCCTGCACCGGCGGCGGCGGGATTGTCAGCACATAGGCTTCCTGGATCACTGACAGGCGTTTGCGCAGGTCGGCGAGCACGCTGCCCGCAGTTATCCCGGGCACTTCGTGGTTATAGAGCGTTGGCAATCCCGAAAAGATCGTGCCGGCGTTCGACGAGATAGTGAAGGTGGTCGCATCGAGCCCCGCGAATGGCGCGACATGCTCGACACCCGGCGTCGACATGATGATCTCGATCGCCTTCTTGACGACGGCCTCGGTGCGGTCGAGCGTGGCCCCGGGCGGCAGTTGCACGACTGTGATGAGATAGCCCTGGTCCTGCTCTGGAATGAAGCCGGTCGGCGCGCGGGCGAACTGGACGCCGGCGACGCCGATCAGCGCCGCATACACCACAAGAACGACGCCGGTGATCTGCACCAGCCGCTGGGTCAGCCGTCCATAGCTCGTCGATAACCACTCGAACCCAAGATTGAAGCGGGTGAAAAAGGCCTGCATCAGCCGGACGATCCACGAGCCCCGCGCCTTGTGACCCGGCTCATGCGCCTTGAACAGCACCGCGCAAAGGGCGGGGCTCAAAGTCAGTGAGACGAAGCACGAGATCAGTGTCGAAACGGCGATCGTGACCGCGAACTGGCGGAAGAACTGACCGGCGATGCCCGACAGGAAGGCCGACGGCACGAACACCGCGCACAGTGTCAGCGCAATCGAGATCAGCGCACCGCCGACCTCGTCCATGGTGACGTGGGCGGCCTTGGCCGGCGTCATGCCGCGCTCGAGGTTGCGTTCGACATTCTCCACCACGACGATGGCGTCGTCGACGACGATGCCGACCGCCAGCACGAGGCCAAACAGCGATAGATTGTTCAGCGATATCCCGAGCACGTAGAGGAAGGTAAAGGTGCCGACCAGCGATACCGGGATTGCGATGACTGGAACAATCGCGGCGCGCCAGCTCTGCAGGAACAGGAATACGACGCCGACCACGAGCAGGATCGCGATGAAGATGGTTTTGATCACCTCGTCGACCGATTTGCCGACGAAGATGGTCGGGTCGTAGATGATCTTGTAGCCGAGACCGGACGGAAAATCCTTGGCGAGCGTAGCCATGGTGTCGAGCACTTCGTGTTCGACGGCAAGCGAATTCGCGCCGGGCTGCGCAAAGATCAGGAGCGGCATACCGGGGCCGCGGTCCGCGAACGCGGTCGAGCCGTAGTCGGCAGCGCCGATCTCGACTCGGCCCACATCGCGCAGACGGGTCACACGGCCTTCAGTGTCCGACTTCAGGACGATGGCGGCGAACTGGTCGGGCGTGGAAAGCCGGCCAAGCGTCTGCACGTTGATCTGGTAGGCCTGCTTCGAGGCGACCGGGGGCTGGTTCAAGATGCCCGCCGAAACCTGAACGTTCTGGGCTTGCAGCGCGGCCAGCACCTCGCTCGCGTTCATATTATGCGCGGCGACCTTGTCGGGATCGAGCCAGATCCGCATGGCATATTCGCGGCCGCCGAAGATCTGAACATCGCCGACCCCAGCCAACCGCGCCAGCGTGTCCTTCACATGCAGGGTCGCGTAGTTCGAGATATAGAGCGTGTCGCGCGATGAATCGGGCGAATAGAGATGCACCGCCAGCAGGATGTTGGGCGTCGACTTGCGCACCTGCACGCCGAGCCGCTGCACGTCTTCGGGCAGCCGGGGCAGGGCGTCCTGCACGCGGTTCTGCGTCAGCATCTGCGCGACGTTGAGATCGGTGCCGATGCGGAACGTGACCGTGATGGTGAGCTTGCCGTCGCCGGTCGATTGGCTGGACATATAGATCATGTTCTCGACGCCGTTGATCTGCTGCTCGAGCGGTGTCGCAACCGTGCGCGACACCGTCTCGGCGGAGGCGCCGGGGTAGGTGGTGGTGATCTGCACCGTCGGTGGCACGATCTCCGGATATTGCGAGATCGGCAGGATATAGAGCGCGCCGAGCCCGATCAGCGTCAGGAAGACGGAGAGCACCGTCGCGAAGATCGGCCGGTCGATGAAGCTGTGGGTCACGGGAAACTCCTGTTCAGCCTTTATTTTCAGCTTTGGTCGGCGTTCGCGTCGTAATGGATCGTGCCGTCCTGCGGCGCGACCTTGGTCCCAGGAATGGCGCGCACCAAGCCGTCGATGACGACGCGGTCGCCTGCCTCCAGACCCGACTGGATCACGCGCAAGCCGCCGCGCAGGTCGCCGGTGGTAACGATCTTCGGCTTCACGGTGGCATCGGGGCCAACGGTCATCACCTGTCGCTGCGACTGGTCGAGCATGACGGCTGCGTCCGGCAGCAGATAGACCGGCGCCGGCGGCGCGATGGCGACGCGCAGCCGGGCGAACTGGCCGGGCGCCAGGAACAGGTCCGGGTTCGGCACCGTGGCGCGCGCGTGAATAGTGCCGCTCGAGCGATCGAGCGCGTTGTCGATGAAGTCGAGCGTGCCTTCGCGGGCAAGGCTGTCTTCGTCGCTGAGCCCAATCAAGACCTTGTTGGCGAGCGAACCCTTGATGCGGGCACGCTCGCGCGAAAAGGTCAGGAAATCGGATTCGCTCATGTCGAAATCGAGATAGAGCGGATCAAGCGAGACCAGCGTCGTCAGCAGCGTGGTCGGGCTGGTGGCGGCGCGGCTGCCGGCGACCAGGCTTCCGATTGAGACCTGGCGCGCGCCGATGCGCCCGCTGAAGGGCGCGCGCATGTGGCAATATTCAAGGTCAAGTTCGGCATCCCGTATCCGCGCCCTGGCGTCCTCGACCGCCGCCTGCGACGCATCCTGCTCGTTGGTGCGCTGGTCGACCGTCTCCTGGGTGGCAAAGTCGTTGCGCTTGAGCGATTGCGCCCGGGATAGCTGATTGCTGGCGAGCGCCACACGGGCGGTTGCGGTCTGCAGCGCCGCCTTCGCCTGTTCCAGCTTGATCTCGTAGGGCCGGGGGTCGATCACGAACAGCAGGTCGCCCTTGTGCACGATCTGCCCGTCCTTGAAATGGATCTCCGTCAGTGTGCCGCCGACCTGGGCCCGCAGCTCGACTCGGTCGATTGCAGAGAACTGGCCGAGGAAGCCGGCCCTGACATCGACCTCGCGCTGCAAGGGCTGGCTGACGGTTACGACCGGAGCAGGTGTCAGCGCCGCCGCGGCCTGGTTCCCGCGATGGGGCGCAAGGCCGAGCCAGGCGAGGTAAAGGCCGAGCGCGGCGGCAGCGCCGAGCGCCGTCGCCTTCCATTTCCACCGGCGCGGCTGCGCCACCGGTTCGTCCTGCCGTTCTCGTTCGAGGTTCGCGGGGTTGGTGATCTGATCCATTGAGACGATCCGTTAGTCCTTGTCATGCTTTCTGGAATTCGGCTGCGGCACGAAATGTGCCGCCAGCCGTGCACGGCGGCCGTTATGAGGTCGAGAGGTGGTGCCAAGTCGTTGTCATCTGCGAAGTGGAAAGCTGCACGCGCGGGGTTGATATCTGGAGGAAGCACTCCAATATGCGTCTTGCAGATAAACTCGGGGAGGCGTCATTCAAGGATTTTTGGAGCGATGACCCCAAAAATAATTACCGACAAGAAAGGTGAGGAGAGCAAACGCGGCCGGGGACGGCCCGCGGTGTTCGATCGTGCCATTGCGCTGCAGGCGGCGATGACGCTGTTCTGGGAGCGCGGCTATGAAGGTACGTCGTTCGACGACCTGATTGCCGCGATGGGGATCAGCGCCTCGAGTTTCTACAATTCCTTCGGCAGCAAGGAAGCTCTCTATTGCGAGGCCACGAAGTCCTATCTGGAGTGGTCGGGCCAATGGTTCTTCGCCATTCTCAGTGACCCCTCGATCGATACGAAGACGGCCTTCGCGCGGCTGTTCGAGGCGACCGCGGAAGAGTTCACCCGCGGCGATCATCCGCTCGGCTGCATGATCTCGCTGGCCGGCACGCATTGCCCGCCGGGCTTGAGGAACATCCGCGACATGATGGCCGAGCATCGCGCCTTTTCGGAAAGCGCGATGGCGGCACGCATCCGGAAGGGAGCGACGAACGGCGATGTGCCTGAAGATGTCGATTGCGACATGCTGGCGGCCTATTACAGCGCGGTGGCGCGTGGGCTTGCGGTCCAGGCGCGCGACGGCGCCTCGCGCGATAAGCTCGCCCAGATCGGTCGCCTCGCCATGAGCGCGTGGCCGGCGAGGAAGAGGGGACGAGCAAAACTCGGCGGAAAAGGCCATTCGCACGGCACCTGATGGGTTTGATATCTGATGTCGCGCCCGGCGCTTCACCATCTCGGAAAGCCTTTTTGGGACGAAGACCCGTGGATGCCGCATTGGTTTCGGGCGTTCTCGCGCTGAGGCAGAAGCTCTCGGTGATAAATCCACGAAGGACTCAAATCTGTCCTAAGCTCTAGTAACGGGTCCTGACGATCAAGCTCGTATTCAAGCGGCTGGGGCGAGCTCGCCCGCGGCTTCTACCTTGAGAACGATCTTTCCTCCGGCCGTCGGACGTCGGCCTTCCAGTATCATGTGGGCCTCGCGTGCATCGGCGAGAGGGAGCACCGCACCGACGCGTGTTTTCAGTTCACCACGATCAATAAGTTCGGCAATTCCGCGCAGCCGCTGCGTGGTTACTTCCACCAAGAAGAAGGCTGCGGTGACGCCGTGGTGCTTTGCGCGGTCTTGGTCAGGCTGGGATACGGCGGAGATCAGTTTGCCGCCCGGGCGAAGAACCTGAAACGAACGTGAAAGCGTTTCGCCGCCGACGAGATCGAGCACCGCGTCGGCATCCTTGACCTCATCTTCGAAGCGCTGCGCGTGATAGTCCACCACCTTGTCTGCACCGAGGGACCTCACGTAATCGATGTCTTTGGTCCCCGCCGTCGCGATGGAGCGCAGGCGAGCGCGATGAGCAAGCTGAACCGCGTAGGCTCCGACATTCCCTGCAGCTCCGTGGATGACCACCGTTTGGCCGGCTTCGAGGCGAGCATGGTCGAACAGACCTTGCCAAGCCGTGACCGCGATCACGGGAACGGAGGCCGCTTCGGCATAGCTTAGCGAGCTTGGCTTGCTCGCAAGCATCCCAGCCGACGCCACCGCGTACTCGGCGTAAGCGCCAACGAACTGAGGGTTGGTCACGCCGAAAACCTGGTCTCTGACGGCCAACTCGGAAATTTCGGAACCCAGCGCCGCGACTTCGCCGGACAGATCAGAACCCAACGTGAGAGGAAGAGGTTGGGGCAATGCACTCCTGCCCGCCCTGATCCATCCGTCCCAGGGGCCGACCCCTGCTGCGTGAACTTTGACAAGAACTTCGCCTGGACCTGGGTCCGGCCGAGGAACCTTTTCGAAAATCATCGCTTCCGGCGGGCCGAACTCGTGCACGCGCCAAGCCCTCATCGAGGAGGGAGCAGGAATCTGTGCCGTGTTGCCGGCAAGGGTACGTGTCATTCTGGCCTCCTCACAGCCATCAAGCGGTCAGGTTTAGCTATTCGCCCGAATTCAATCCCGGCATCCCTTTGCGCACGACTATTTCAAACAACCAGCGTAGGGGCTCCCACGAGCGGCGCCTTCACACCGGCGGGCGTCACGGCCTCATAATCCATACGTTGCGTCATCTAACATCTCTGAGAGGATTTCGAGCGGCCCCGCGCGATGCATCGCCGCTTCGTACCGTTAGTTGTCAGTAGATGTGCCCAACCTTGATAATTAAACAGGACCGAGATTGGCAATTCAGACTGCACCATCCGACGATTGCCGCATCCACCTCTGGCGCTCAAAGGTCGACGAGAGTGAACCTCATGCGACTCGCAGAACTGCAGTCCACTGACCAAGTGAGGTTCGCCCCGTTGGGCGGCCGACGCTCGCATAGGTCAAGTCAGCTATGTGCCGTCGGCGTCCAAAGTGGCGGATGTGAAAGTGAGTTAGAGGGGGCTAGGGTCGCGGACGCAGTGCAGCGCGAAGCGTTGCTCTGCAGACGCGCGGACCGTTGCAACTCAACTAACCGGGTGCTTGCCAGTCTGTCTGGTTGAGCGATGTCCTCGATCTTAGAAGTTGCCTAATTCAGAATGGACCTTGCTTCGCCAATGCATCGAGCACCTGTGAGAGTTCGTTTATCCGCGACTGATAGGCTCGGGAAAGGCATTCCGTGTTGCTCCCGCACGCCTCGCGGACGGAAATCCATTGTCGTTGCGTGTCGACGAGATTGCCCCTTTGGCCCATGGGAACGAGAGCGGTCAGGACACCAAAGAGCGTGGACATGCGAGCCTCGTCCTGGCCGAGCATGTAGCTTTTGCACACCGTCGCTTCGGCGGCTGTTGAAATCTTTGCACAATCGATTGGTGCGTAGGAGGCTGCATGACCAAGACGTGGCGCGGAGCTGAGTACCGAAGCCAACAAGATCGCGGTAAGCCATCTGCAATGATGAATTTTCATGCTTCAATCCTCGGCTGCAAAAACATGATCAGGAAGATTGTGGTTCGATTGATGTTAGCATGGCTCGTATTGGTCTGGCCGGTGAGTTCGGTGTAGGCAGCCGAAAGGTACGTCACGGGTCAGATGGAGTTCGGGATCAAAGGAGAGGCGGCGAGACTAACGCGCGCGGGGCTCACCACGGAAGTGCGAGACACGGTAGCCACGGTCCTAATCAAGCATCATGCCGACTATTTTTGCGTGCAAAGGAAACGCTCGGTTAAAGGCCTAAGGCTATTTGTTCAGGGCTGCCAAATTTCTCCGATGGCGAACCCTGAACCGATGTACCGAGCAACCAGGCGGCTTTCTCCATTGGAAAGTGTGCCTTCAATAACTCGGGGATAGATCTGGGCGATTGGCGCTCTTTGGCCGCCGTGAAATCTGCATTGCGAAATTACCGCATCAGGATTGAAGACCCTCGGGGTGTACGGCAACTGCAACATTGCAGGGACGCGGACGTGAGCGGCATCGGCTGTGGTCAGACCCATCCACCATCGACGATGTAGTTCTGGTTGGTACAGCCACCGCTGTCATCGGCGGCGAAGAAGAGGACGACGCGGGCGATGTCGTCCGGGATGAGCTTGCGCTTGAGGCATTGGCGCTGCATGAGTTCGGCCTCACCCTCGGGCGTCAACCACAGATCCTGCTGGCGCTGGGTCATGATCCATCCAGGCAGGATTGAATTGACCCGCACGTTGTTCGGCCCAAGATCGCGGGCGAGCGCACGGGTCAGGCCCTGAACCGCGGACTTGGCGGTGGTGTAGCAGGGCATGTTGCCCTGGCCGATCACCCAGCTCACCGAGCCCATGTTGACGATCGAACCGCCTCCCGCCTGGATCATGTCCGGCGCGACCGCCTGGGCGCAGAAGAACTGATGCTTCAGGTTGACGGCGATCCGGTCGTCCCAGAATTCCGGCGTGACGTCCTCGATCGCGTGGCGGTCGTCTCGGGCCGCGTTATTGACCAGGATGGTGATCGGCCCAAGCGCCTCGCGGGCGCCGGCGACCGCACGTCGCAGGGCGCCGATGTCGCGCAGATCGGCGTGCTCGAAATGCACGCTGGCAGCCGGCAGGCTTTCCAGTAGCTGCTTTGAGGCCTTCACATCGATGTCGATGAAGCCGACCCGCGAGCCTTGGTCGACGAACCGGCGGACGATGGCTTCGCCGATGCCGGAACCGCCGCCGGTCACCAGTACAGTCCGGTCCTTGAGGTTTGGATAGATGGCGCCTTGCATTGGCATACTCTCGATTGGGCGCCTGAACGGCGCCGGTTGCGTTACCGCGTCCTGAACAAGGGCCGCGGCTCGGTATTCACTCGGTCGTTTCCATGTGGTTTCGGTCCACGACCCGCAGCGTCCGCCGCACCATGCCGTCGACAATTGTTACTGACTCGCTTGGACGCACATGTATCGCCGTAGACTTGAGCAGCCACGGCAACACCGCCTGGTCGAGCCGCTCCTCATAGGCGCGGCGCATCATGTCAAATGCCTTCAGGCCCGGACCCGCCAGGATGACATGATGTGGGCGCAGCACCGATATCGTGGTGGCGACCGCCTCTGCAAGCGCGCGGCCCGCCTGCCGGAATAACTGCTCGAGGCGGGGATCGCCGCTCAGTGCGCGCTCGCGCAGCAGAGCCATCTGCGCCTCGGACGGCTCCTGGGACACCGCCGGCGGCAGGTCAAGAAAGGTGCGGGCGTCGCGGTAGAGCGCATAATCGGCGAGATAGGCCTCGATGCAGCCGCGCTGGCCGCATCGACATTGCGGACCATCCGGCGCCAGCTTGACATGGCCGATCTCACTGCCGGCGCCGGCGCCCCAGCGCGCTTCACCGTCGAGAACGACGCCCATTCCGACGCCGTGGCCGACCATGATCGTGGCCGAGAGGCCCTGCGCCAGTGCCGGTTCCGCGGCCGCGAGGGCCAGCGCAACTGCGACCGCGTCGTTCGCCATCACGACCTCGACCCCGAATGTCTTACGCAACGGCTTCGCCAGATCGATGTCGGTGATCGACAGCGCCGGACTCCATAGATGCCGGCCGGCGTCGGCGTTCACGATACCTTGCAACGCAATCCCGATTCCCAGCAGCAGACGGCGCGGCGTGGCCGTCGCGTCAAGCATGGCATTGATCTGCGCGATCACGAGATCGCACAACGCGCCTGAATCAAGAGTGCGCGTCGCCAGTGCAAGTCGCGATTGCGCCAGGCCAGAGCCACTGAAATCCGCGATCAGTGTCTCGATCAGGTTCATGCGCACCGAGACCGCAATGATGCGTCCGAACGCGGGATTGAGGGTCAGCAGTACCGCAGGCCTGCCGCGGCGACGGCCATTCAGCCCGTCCGCATCCTCTTCATCGATATCGTCGGGCCACGACATCGCCGGCGCCCCGGTCTCGGTCCCGGCCTCGCACAGCAGGTCTTCCGCCATCATTTTCGACGTGATGGCCGAAATGGCCGGGAAGCTCAGCCCCGTGCTGCGCGCAAGCTCGACACGCGGCGAAGGCCCTTGGCGTCGTAAAACTTCGACGAGGCGGCCGCGGTTCGATTCGCGGATCACGCCTGAAGCACGTCTCGGTGGCTCGGGCTGTTCATTCATGAGGCGTTTTTAATTCTCCAAGTGAAATTAATCAACGTTTGAAAAGACGAAAAGATGCGGCTTTCTGCCTCATATTACCGTTACATGCCACTCATGGTGGTGAGATGAGGTAGGAATGGCCTTGACGTGGAACTTTTTTCACGTAATTTATTCGTCGCAAAAATAAAATGAGGCGCAAAAGCGCCGTGCGTGAGTCCCCTCACACGGGACCACAAAAGGGAGGTGCGCATGAAGGACTCAATGAAGAAATTAATCGTGTCGCTGCTGGCGAGCGCAGCCGCGTTCGCCATAACCGCGGGGGCGGCGCAGGCGCAGCAGAAAAAGACTATTGCGCTGGTGACCAACGTTGCGGCTGACTTTTGGACCATCGCCGGCCGCGGGCTTGAGAAGGCGCAGAAGGAACACCCGGACTATAATATCGAGTTGATCGTCACCAGCGAAGGAACCGCCGCGGGCCAGCGGCGCGAGTTGGATGACCTGCAGGTGCGCGGCGTCGCCGGCATCTCGATCTCCGTCGACGATGCGCCGCACGCAACCGAAGTGCTCAACAAGGCTGCGGCCAATGCAGTGTTGATCACGACGGATAGCGACGCGCCGCAGAGCAATCGTCTCGCCTATATCGGCACCGACAACGTCGCGGCCGGGCGGCAGGCGGGCGAGGAGATCAAGAAGGCGCTGCCGAACGGCGGCAAGATCGCGCTGTTTGTCGGCACGATGGACGCCGACAACGCTCGCGAGCGGGTGCAGGGTATCAAGGAAGCGATCGCCGGCACCAAGGTCGAACTGGTCGACGTATTCACCGACCAGGTGGACTTCGCCAAGGCGAAGGCGAATATGGAAAACGTGCTCGTCAAATATCCCGACATTGCGCTGTTGTCCGGCCTGTGGAGCTACGAGACACCGCTGATCTATGACGCGGTGAAGGCGGCGGGCAGAGCCGGCAAGGTGAAGATCGTCGGCTTCGACGAGGACCAGCGCACGCTGCGGGGCATTTCGGACGGCACGATCGAATCCACGGTCGTGCAGCAGCCGTACGAGTTCGGCTATCTCTCCGCCACCAACATCATCAAGACGCTGAACGGCGACAAGTCCTGGATCCCGACGGACAGCAAGCTGATCGTGCCGACCAAGGTGATCAGCAAGTCCAACGTCGCGGAGTTCACCGCTAATCTGAAGGAACTGCTGAAGAAGTAACGTCAGCATGCTTCACCGCCCGGCTGCCTCAGGCCGCCGGGCGTAGTGCGGGAGGGAACGCTGAATGGCGGAGACACTGCTGGAGCTGGCCGGGATCAGCAAGACTTATCCCGGTGTCAGGGCACTCGACGATGTCAGTCTGCGCGTATACCGCGGCGAGGTGTTGGGCCTGATCGGCGAGAACGGCGCCGGCAAATCGACGCTGATGCGCGTGCTAGGCGGCGTGATCGCGCCGAGCGAGGGCGTGATCACCATCGGCGGCAAGCACCACGACCGGATGACGGTGAGCGAGGCGACGCGGACCGGTATTGCCTTCGTGCACCAGGAACTGAACCTGTTCGAGAATCTCGACGTTGCGGCCAACGTCTTCATAGGACGCGAGAAGTTGACAGGCGGCCCGCTGAAGCTGGTGGACAACGAGGCGATGCGCGCCCGCGTGACGCCGCTGCTGGAGCGGCTCGGCGCCGATTTCACGCCGAACACGCTGGTCGACAACCTGTCCATCGCGGAGCGTCAGATGGTGGAGATCGCCAAGGCGCTCTCGATCGACGCCCGCGTCATCATCATGGACGAGCCGACCTCCAGCCTGACAATTTCGGAGACGGAACGGCTGCTGGAGGTAATTGCCGACCTGAAGGCGCATGGCATCTCAGTAATCTATATCTCTCACCGGCTCGGCGAGATCATGACCTGCGCTGACCGCGTCGTAGTGCTGCGCGACGGGCGCACGGTGGGAGAACTGGCGAGGGACGAGCTAAGCCATGTCGCAATGATCCGGCTGATGATCGGCCGCGACCTGAAGGCGCTGTACACACCGCCGAGACGGTCGTCGCAGCCGGGCGGCTGCGATATCGCCGGCCTCGTGACATCCGCCTTTCCGGACCGGCAGATTGATCTCTCCGTGCGGCGCGGCGAGATCCTCGGCTTGGCAGGGCTCGTAGGCGCTGGCCGCACCTCGCTTGCCCGCGCGGCCTTCGGCATTGACCCGCCGCTGGCTGGCGAGATCAGGATCGACAACGCGCCCGTCCGTGTCGTGTCGCCGCGGGACGCGATCAGGCAGGGGATCTATCTGGTGCCGGAGGACCGCAAGAAATCCGGGCTCGTGCTGGAATTGCCGATCCGAGAGAACGTGACGCTCGCGAGCGTGCTGAACTATGCGCGGATGTGGCTGGTCAACGGCGCAGCCGAGCGCAAGGTCGCGAAAGAACAGGTTCGAAGCCTGTCCATCAAGGCACCGAGCATCGATATGGAGGCCATGACGCTCTCCGGCGGCAACCAGCAAAAAGTGGTGCTGGGCAAGTGGCTTTCCATGCAGCCGCGCGTGATGTTCTTCGACGAGCCGACCCGTGGCATCGATGTCGGCGCCAAGAGCGAGATCTACGCGCTGATGCGCGACCTCGCCGACCAGGGCGTAGCGATCGTGATGATCTCCTCGGACATGGAGGAGGTCATCGGCGTCTCCGACCGCGTGGCAGTGATGCATGAAGGGAGTGTCAGCGGCGTGCTCGAGCGCGAGCAGTTCAGCGAATACAACGTGTTGCGGCTAGCGATCGGCGAAGCGATAGAAACCATGGAAGCCGCTGCGCCATGATGAAGAAAGAACTCGGCCTGTTCCTGCTGCTGGTGGTGATCTCCGCGCTCACGGGCGCGATCAATCCGGCCTTCCTGTCGTTGATGAACTTGCTCAACATGGCCAATCTGATCGGCCTGTTCGGTGTGTTCGCGCTGGGCGAGGGGCTCGTGATCATCACTGGAGGCATTGATCTTTCGCTCGGCTCGATGTTCGCGCTGCTAGGCGTCGTATTCGTCGACCTGCTGACGACTTATCAGATTTATTGGCCCTTCGCGTTGCTGCTGGTGCTGCTGGGCGGGCTGGCGCTGGGGGCCATCCAGGGATTCCTGATCGCACGGCTGAAAATGCAGCCCTTCATCGTGACGCTGTGCGGGCTGCTGATCTATCGCGGCGCTGCCCGCTACTACACGAGCGATTCGACACGCGGCTTCGGCTACGGTGACGAGGCCAAGACACTGAGCGACATCGCTTCCGGTAATATCGCGGGCATCCCGAACACCTTTATACTCCTGATTATTCTTGCGCTGATCCTCGGCGTGCTGCTGCACCGCTCGGTCTATGGGCGCTGGCTCTATGCCGTGGGCAAAAACGAGGAGGCGGCACGCTTCTCGGGTATCAGCACGCAAATGGTGATCGCGACCGCCTATATCATCAGCGGCGGGCTCGCCGGGGTTTCAACTGTGTTGTTCGTGTTCTACACCAACTCGGTCTCTCCGAGTTCGTTCGGCAACTTTTACGAGCTCTATGCGATCGCGGCCGCTGTCCTGGGCGGGTGCAGCCTGCGCGGCGGCGAGGGCTCCATCCTCGGTATCGTGCTGGGGACGGCGCTGCTGCAGGTGCTGCAGAACCTTGTGAATATCCTGGGTATCCCCAATTCGCTGAACTTCGCGGTGATGGGGACGGTGATTTTAGTCGGCGTGCTGGCGGATCAGCAATTGCAGGCCCGTCGGCGGCGCAAGGTAGCGCTCGAGGGCCTCGTCCGCACCGCGCCGAGATCAACACTTGTGCAAGGAATGGACGGCGCTTCACCGCGCGGCGCGGCTGCGTTCCCAGCGAGAACGGGCGATCGAACATGACGACGCTCACTACAAGGCAGCTCAATAAACAAAGGAAAACGACGACCATGCGTTCCGAATTTGGTCGCGGCAACAACGGGAGGAATTCTATGCGGAAGATGATGAATCTCACGGTGCTCGCGTGCACGCTGGCGCTAATGGCCGGGCCCAGCCGGGCCGAGGACAAGACTCTCGCCATCGTGGTGAAGGGCCTCGATAATCCGTTCTTCGATCTGATCCGCCAGGGCTGCGAAAAGGCGCAGGCCGAGCTCAAGGGCGGCTACAAGTGCTATTACACCGGGCCGGCGTCGACTTCGGATGAAGCCGGAGAGGTGCAGATCATCGAGGATCTCTTGACCAAGGGTGTCGCCGCGATGGCGATTTCTCCTTCGAACGCGCCGGCCATTGCCAACCTGCTGCGACAGCGCAAGCCGACGATCCCGATCATGACCATCGATGCGGACCTGCTGGCGCAGGATCGCTCGCTGCGCAGCACCTATATGGGCACCGATAACTATCTGCTGGGCGTCAAGCTCGCCGAGCATCTCAAGACGCTGAAGCCGAACGGAGGCACCGTGTGCCTGCTGCTCGGCAATGTTGCCGCAGACAACATCAACCTGCGCGCCGCCGGAACCCGCGACACGCTCGCCGGCAAGAAGGGTACGGAACGACTGAACGGGGAGAACGGATGGAAGGAGATTTCCGGCTGTCCGCTGTTCACCAATGACGATGGCGCCAAGGGCAATCAGATGATGGCCGACGTGCTGACCGCCAACAAGGACCTCGATGCCTTCGTGCTGGAAGGCGGCTGGCCGCAATTCGCGCCGCAGGCCTATGCTCAGATCACCAGCCAGTACATGGACCGGATCAAGAGCAAGCAGCTGGTACTGGTTGTCGCCGACACTTTGCCCCCGCAGATCGAGGCGCTCAAGGAGGGACGCAGCGCCGCTCAGGTCGGCCAGCGGCCCTTCGAGATGGGCTACCGGGCTCCGTTCGTGATGAAGGACATGGTGGAGGGCAAGACGGTTGAGCCAACCTACTACACCGGTCTCGACGAATGCACGCCCGAGAACGTCAACACCTGCCTGAAGAAGTAGCGTGGCTCATCACGGCACGCCAATGGACATCGGGCTCAAGCAGGACAGCACGTGTTCGGCCAACGTCGGCAGGGCGCCGGTCATCGAGATGACCGGCATTTCAAAGCATTTCGGATCGATCCAGGCGCTCACCGACGTATCGGTGGCCCTGGAGCGCGGCGAGGTCGTCGGTCTCATGGGCGACAATGGCGCCGGCAAATCGACGCTGATGCGGATCATGGCCGGCAATTTCCGGCCGAGCCAAGGCACGATCGCGATCGAAGGCTCCCCCGTCAGCTTGCACAATCCGATCGACGCTCGACGGGCCGGCATCGAGATCGTCTATCAGGATCTGGCTCTGTGCGACAATCTCACTGCCGCAGCCAACGTGTTCCTTGGGCGCGAGCTTCGAAGAGGTTTCGGCCCGTTCCACGTACTCGACTACGCCGCGATGTACCGCCGCGCCGGCGCGCTTTTCAAGGAACTCAAATCGGAGACACGGCCGCGCGATCTCGTGCGCCAGATGTCCGGCGGCCAGCGCCAGGCAGTCGCCATTGCCCGCACGCGGTTGAGCGACGCCAGGGTCGTGCTGATGGACGAGCCCACGGCCGCCATCAGCGTGCGACAGGTCGCAGAAGTGCTCAACCTGATCCGGCGTCTGCGCGAGCAGGGCCTGGGAGTCGTGCTGGTCAGCCATCGCATGCCGGACGTGTTCGCAGTGGCCGACCGCGTCGTCGTCCTGCGCCGCGGACGCAAGGTCGCCGATAAGACCATCGCGGCGACTTCGCCAGAGGAAGTCACCGGATTGATCACCGGCGCGATCGAGCGAGCATGAGCGGGTTGGGCCGAGTGGGAAGGGTATGCGATGACCACCTTGCTTGAAGAGAGCATCGACAAGCGCGCGCACAGCTCGCTCACGTGGCTTATGTCGCGCCAGACCTTTTGGGTGTTTGTTGCGGCAGTGGTCGCAGTCACGGCGCTCTCGCTTGCCACCGATACGTTCGCCACTCGAACAAATCTGTTCAACGTCACACGCAACTTTGCGTTCGTCGGCATCGTTGCGCTCGGCATGACAGCGGTCATCATTACTGGCGGCATCGATTTGTCGGTTGGTTCCACCGTCTGCCTCGCCGGCATCATGCTCGGGGTGGTGATGAACGCGGGCCATTCGATCTGGGTCGGGGTCGGTGCCTCGCTCCTCACTTCGCTTGCGATCGGCGCCCTCAACGGCGTGCTGATCGCTTACGCGCGCATGCCGCCCTTCGTGGTCACGCTCGGCATGCTGGCGATCGCCCGCAGTCTCGCCATGGTCGCCTCGAACAACCGCATGGTGTACGATTTCGGGCCTGATCAGGCCAAGCTCCTGGCGCTCGGCGGCGGTACAACGCTTGGGGTCGCCAACCCCGTCATTGCGCTCGCCGTGCTGGCGCTCATCACTGGCTATCTATTCCGTTGGACCCAATGGGGCCGCCATGTGTTTGCGATCGGCGGCAACGAGCAGGCTGCTATGCGCGCCGGGGTTCGCGTCAATCGCATCAAGGTGGGCGTCTACATGGTTTCGGCACTCACCGCCGGCATCACGGCGGTGCTCGAGGTCGGCTGGCTCGGCGCCGTCACCACCAATCTCGGTCAGAGCATGGAGCTCGCGGTCATTGCGGCTGCGGTCATCGGCGGCGCCAATCTGAGCGGCGGTAGCGGTACCGCGTTCGGCGCGGTTATCGGCGCGGCACTTATCGAGGTGATCCGCAACAGTCTCCTGCTGCTGGGAGTCGACGCATTCTGGCAGGGGACGTTCGTTGGCAGCTTCATCGTGCTCGCGGTCATGTTCGACAAGTTGAAAGGCTCGCTCGCCGAATAGGGGACGACATCGGCGCGTGTTGGGGAGAGAGGGCGTTCCAGGCTCTAGGGCTTTGGGCAGGGACGCGAGGAAAAACAGACAAAGCCTGGGACGCTAGGAGAAATAAGAAAATGTTGCATAGGTTTGTAAAGACTGCGCGCGCGTGCGGCGTGGGGATGATTTTGTCATCTGTGTTGAGTGGTGGCGCGCATGCGGCCGATCTTTTAACGAAAGCCCCGCCTGTTCCTTATGTTGCGGCCGATGATTTCTGGACAAGACCGTACTTGTTTGGCGATCTAGGCAGGACGAGGCTGAAGGAGCAGGGCATCGCACTGTCCCTGGAGCTGGGTGACGAAGCCGTCACCAACCTGTCGGGCGGAAGCAATCGAGTAGGGACCCAGGCTGGACAGCTAGCCTTTCAGGCCAAGTTCGATATGGCGAAGCTTGCCGGTATTCCGGGCGGTTTGATCGGCGTCACGCTGGTCGACCGCTTCGGTCACAATCTGAATGACGACGCAGGAATTCCGGCGTTGCAGCTGACCAATGAAGTTTTCGGCCGCGGCAGTATTCTGCGCCTGACCGAACTCTACTACTCGCAGAAGCTGTTCGGTGATAGCCTTGAACTCAAGGGCGGCCGTCTTCCGGTCGGCTCCGACTTCTTCTTCGGTCAGTGCGAGTTCATCAACCTGACCTTCTGCGGCGGCCAGCCCGGCAACATCCTGGGTGGCTACATCTATAACTTTCCGGTCAGCCAGTGGGCCGGTGTCGTCCACTACAACATAACAAAGGAAGTTCAGATTTCGGCCGGCGTCTACGACGCCAATCCGAATTATCTGACGACGTCAGACGCCGGTGTCTACTTGGCGCCGGGTATCCCAGGCTCAACCCCGGCCTCGGGGGTGCTGGTGCCGGTGGAGTTGACCTGGAGGCCGAGCGGTCACCTGTACGGCACCTGGAGATTGGGCGGCTGGTATGACAACGCGTCGACGATTGATGGTGGCCTCCCGGGTATCATCACGACCATCCCAGGCACCGGTGGTGTCCCGGCCCAATTGCTGGGAGATCAAAGAGGCCGCTACGGCGTTTATGAGTCGATCCTGCAGCGGTTGACCGATGAAGGTGGCCCCGCGAAGGGTTGGTATATCTACCTCAATACGTCCGTCGCCGATCACCGGACTTCGTACCAGGACTATCAGGTCTCCTTCGAACTCAAGCACACCGGAACCTTCGCCTGGCGCCCAGAGGACGAAGTCGCCTTCGCGGTGGGCACAACCCACGTGAATTCGGCCGCCCTCAACCCGAATGCAGGCGGCAACGAAGTTCCGATCGAAGCTTGGTACGGCTGGCAGGCAACCGGCTGGTTGAATCTCAAGTTCGACGCTCAGTATGTGATCAATCCTGGCGGACGCGGGTATAATGCCGCCGGCGTGAAGACCGCCGATGCCTGGGTTCTTGGCCTGCGCACCGTGGTCAAGTTCTGATGCGGCGCTCAAAAGATTGAGCGACTCTGACGCGAAACGTGAGTGCATGCCCCGTCTGCGGGCATGCCGAGAAGCCCCACTAAAGCCGGCGACGTTGGCGAGCCGCGGCGACTGCAGCAACAGCACCGCGAGCACGACGATCGACGGCGCGCTTTCGAATTGGTGGACGAAGATCGTGACCGGAATTCTGCTGTTTGCCATCATCGCCCTGCAGCAGGCAATGATCGCAATTGCGCGCCGCTCGACGGTCAGCAAGGCAGGTGCCGTGTGACAATCATTGAAAGGAGTTCCATGACCACTCCCGCAGTCAGATCCTATCGAGGCGTTTTCCCGGTCGTTCCGACCGTGTTCGATGCCGACGGCCGCCTCGATCTCGAAGGCCAGCGGCGCGCCGTCGATTGCATGATCGATGCGGGCTCGCAGGGACTATGCATCCTTGCGAACTTCTCCGAGCAGTTCGTGCTCACCGATGAGGAGCGCGACATCGTCCTGACCGCGGTCCTTGAGCACGTCGCTGAACGGGTCCCGGTCATCGTCACGACCACGCATTTTTCCACTTTCGTCTGTGCCGAGCGCTCGCGTCGCGCTCAGGAGCGGGGCGCGGCCATGGTGATGGTCATGCCGCCCTATCACGGGGCCACCTTCCGTGTGCCGGAGCCGGCGATCTATGACTTCTACCGCGGCATCTCCGAGGCCATCTCGATTCCGATCATGGTGCAGGATGCGCCGGTCGCCGGTACGCCGCTTTCCGTACCCTTCCTTGCCCGCATGGCGAAGGAGATCGAGCACCTCGCTTATTTCAAGATCGAGGTGCCGCAGGCGGCGGCCAAGCTGCGGGCGCTGATTGCGGCGGGCGGCGAGGCGATCGAGGGGCCCTGGGATGGCGAGGAGGCGATCACGCTGATGGCGGATCTCGACGCCGGAGCGACCGGCGCCATGACCGGCGGCGGCTATCCGGACGGCATCCGCCAGATCGTCGATCCCTATTTTGCGGGCGATCGCGACGCGGCGATGGACGCCTATGCGCGGTGGCTGCCGCTGATCAATTACGAGAACCGGCAATGCGGGCCGGCGGCATGCAAGGTGCTGATGAAGGAGGGCGGCGTCATTGCCCATGATACGATGCGCGCTCCGCAACCGGCCATGCATCCGGCGACCCGCAACGGATTGATCGAGATCGCGCGGCGCCTTGATCCCGTCGTGCTACGCTGGGGGCGCTGACGATGAGCCCGATCCGGATCGTCCTTGGCGGCTTCGGCACGCAATCTGCATGTCCCCGCGATTGCCGCGACGAAGGTTGACCATGGTTGACACGGCCTCAACGGTTGCAAGGGATGCATTCGGTGTGTTGCCGGACGGCCGCACGGTCGAGCGCGTGACGCTGCGTGGCAGCAACGGCTTTGAAGTGCGGATCAGCACCTACGGTGCCGTGCTCCAGGCGCTCCTGGTACCCGACGTGGCAGGCCGCTGCGATGATGTCGTGCTTGGCCATGACGATCTCGACGGGTACCTCGACAAGCGGCGGTTCTTCGGCGCGACCGTCGGGCGCTATGCCAATCGCATCGCCAATGCGCGCTTCCCGCTCGACGGCGAGCCGGTGCAGCTCGCCGCCAATGACGGTTCCCATGCGCTTCATGGCGGACTCGAAGGCTTTGACCGGCAGCTGTGGCAGGTCACTGGCCTCGAAGCGGGCGCGCAACCTCGGGTGACGCTGCGCCATGTCAGCGCCCACGGCGAGGAGGGCTATCCCGGGCAGCTCGACGTGAGCGTCACGTACAGCGTGACGGGGCCAACCGAACTGTCGCTCAGCTTCGAGGCACGGACGGACCGTCCCACCATCGTCAACCTGACCAATCACAGTTTTTTCAATCTGGAAGGCAGCGCGTCGGGTTCGGACGTCCTTGGCCACCGGCTGACGATCGTCGCCGAGCGTTTTCTCGCAACCGATGCCGACGCGATTCCGCTGTCGGAGCCGCCGCGGCCTGTTGCCGGCACGCCCTTCGATTTCCGCCTGGCTTCGACCGTTGGTGCGCGCATCCGCGATGCGGATGAGCAGCTCCAGAACGGCAAAGGCTACGACCATAATTTTTGCCTGGATCATGGCAGCGGCTTGCGGCTTGCGGCGCGGCTAGAAGCGCCGCGGTCGGGACGCGTGCTAGAACTGATGACCGACCAGCCCGGCCTGCAGGTCTATTCGGGGAACTATCTCGATGGCTCGATCCGAGGAAAGCGAGAGCGGCTGTACCGGCAGTCGGATGCGATCTGCCTTGAACCGCAGATCTGGCCCGACGCGCCCAACCGGGCGGACTTTCCCTCTGCGCGCCTCGCGCCGGACAGCGTCTATCGCCACCAGAGCGTTTATCGGTTTGCGTCCGCGGGCGTGATGCGATGATGGAGACCGATGGCCAGCCGCCGCAACCATAACCGCGATTTATGTCGTCCAATCAAGTTCAAAAAAGTAGAGGGAGCCAAGATGCCTAACCTGAAGACCCAATTGTTCGCGCTCGCGCTGGCGAGCCTTGCCACCACCGCGTCCGGCAGCGGCGCCCTTGCGCAAAGCAAGCCGACCGTCGGCATCGCGATGCCGACAAAATCCTCCGCGCGATGGATCGATGACGGCAACAACATGGTCAAGGTGCTGAAGGAGCACGGCTACGGCACCGACCTGCAATATGCCGAGGATGATATCCCCAATCAGCTCTCGCAGGTCGAGAACATGGTGACCAAGGGAGCCAAGGTGCTGGTGATCGCGGCAATCGACGGCACCACGCTTTCGGACGTGCTGAAGCAGGCCAAGGCTAACGGCATCACCGTGATCGCCTATGACCGCCTGATCCGTGGCACGCCGAACGTCGACTACTATGCGACCTTCGATAATTTTCAGGTCGGTGTGCTACAGGCGCAGTCGATCGAGCACGGGCTTGGACTAAAGGACGGCAAAGGGCCGTTCAATATTGAACTGTTCGGCGGCTCGCCGGACGACAACAACGCGTACTTCTTCTACGACGGCGCGATGTCGGTGCTGAAGCCTTATATCGACAGCGGCAAGCTCGTGGTCGCCAGCGGCCAGATGGGCATGGACAAGGTTGCGACCTTGCGCTGGGATGGCGCAACTGCGCAGTCCCGCATGGACAACCTGCTCAGCGCTTTCTACGGCAAGAAGCGGGTCGATGCGGTGCTGTCGCCCTATGACGGCATCTCGATCGGAATCATATCGTCGCTGAAGGGCGTCGGCTATGGCAGCCCCGATCAGCCGATGCCGATCATCAGCGGCCAGGACGCGGAAGTGCCGTCGATCAAAGCGATGCTGCGCGGCGAGCAATATTCGACTATCTTCAAGGACACACGCGACCTCGCGCGGGTTACCGTCGACATGGTCGACGCGGTGCTTGGCGAAAAGGCGGTTTCGGTGAACGACACCAAGACCTACAACAACGGCGTCAAGATCGTGCCGTCCTATCTGCTCAAGCCGATGGTGGTGTACAAGAGCAATTGGGAGAAGGCCTTGATCGACAGCGGCTACTACAAGAAGTCGCAGTTCGAGTGAGAGAACCCCGTCCGGCGGGCGCGGCGATCTGCGCCTGCCGGACGGGAGCCTTCGGTTCCGACTGAGTTGGAACGCAGGCTTTAGCTCTTTGGTTTGACGCGTTTTCTTAACGCGAACCGGTATCCACTTCGCTGGAAAACGCTACGAACGTCGCCGAGATAGATCGGCGCTAAGGACGTGATCCGATGGCGGCAATGCTTGAAATGCGCGGTGTCAGCAAAAGCTTTGCGGGTGTGCAAGCACTGCGCGACGTCAATTTCACCGTCGAGGCCGGCCAGATTCATGCCCTCGTGGGCGAGAACGGCGCCGGCAAATCGACGCTGATGAAAGTGCTCAGCGGCGTCTATCCGCACGGAAGCTATGAAGGCGCGATCATTTTCGACGGAGAGGAGCGGCAGTTTCGCGACATCAATGATTCCGAGGCGCTCGGGATCATCATCATCCACCAGGAACTGGCGCTGATTCCGCTGATGTCCATCGCGGAGAACATCTTTCTGTCGCATCCGCCGGCACGCTTCGGCGTCATCGACCGCGGAGAGGTGCATCGGCGGACCCTGGACCTTCTGGCCCAGGTTGGCTTGCGGGAATCGCCGGACGCGCTGATCACGGATCTCGGGGTCGGCAAGCAGCAGCTAGTCGAGATCGCGAAGGCGCTCTCCAAAAAGGTGCGCCTGTTGATCCTGGATGAGCCGACCGCCAGCCTCAACGAGACCGACAGTGCGGCGCTGCTCGCCCGCCTCATCGCATTCCGGGAGCAGGGCATCGCATCGATCCTGATCTCCCACAAGCTGAACGAGGTCGCCCGCGTCGCCGATCGCATCACCGTGTTGCGTGATGGCCGCACCGTCGATGGCATCGATTGCCGAACCGAGCAGGTGGCGGAAGACCGGATTATCCGCAGCATGGTCGACCGCGACCTGGCGCACCGCTTTCCCGAGCGTCATCCCAAGATCGGAAACCCCGTCCTGGTGGTGGAGGACTGGTCGGTGCATCATCCGCTCCATCCCGAGCGGCAGGTGATCAAGAACGTCGACTTTCATGTGCGGCGCGGCGAGGTCGTCGGCATCGCCGGTCTGATGGGCGCGGGCCGCACCGAATTCGCCATGAGCCTGTTCGGCCGGGCGTGGGGTCGCGAGATCACCGGTCGGCTCCAACTCGAGGGCCGCGAATTGCAATTGTCCAGCGTCGCGGCGGCGATCGAGGCGGGTCTTGCCTACGTCACCGAAGATCGCAAGCAGTTGGGGCTGATCGCAGCTGACGACGTGCGCAAGAACATCACGCTGGCGAGCCTTGATCAGGTTGCCCGACGCTGGGTGATCGATGACGTCAGCGAATTGAAAGCGGCCAGCGACTACCGGACCCGGATGCGCATCCGTTGCTCCGACGTCTTTCAGGAGGCCGGCCAATTGTCCGGCGGCAACCAGCAGAAGGTCGTGCTGTCGAAATGGCTGATGACTAACCCTAAGGTCCTCATTCTCGACGAGCCGACCCGTGGCATCGACGTCGGCGCGAAATACGAGATCTACTGTATCATCAACGAGCTGGCGGAAGCCGGCAAGGGTGTTGTGGTGATCTCGTCGGAAATGCCCGAACTGCTCGGCATCTGCGACCGCATCTGCGTCATGAACGATGGCGCCTTTGTCGGTGAATTTGCCGGCGCCGACGCGACGCAGGAAAAGATCATGCGTGCCATCATGCAGGATCACCGGATCATCGTGGGGGGCGGGCGCAACAAGGACACGCAGACGGAAGGAATGCGGCAATGACGGACAAGACGGTTTTGCTGCCTGGGGAACGCCGGCATGCCGGCTTTATCAAGAGCAATTTGCGCAGCTACGGCATGTTGCTTTCGCTGTTCGCGATCATGCTGTTCTTTCAGGTCGTGACCGACGGCACGCTGCTGCAGCCGCTCAATCTCACCAATCTCGTGTTGCAGAACAGCTATATCGTGATCATGGCGCTGGGCATGCTGCTGGTGATCGTCACCGGGCATATCGACCTCTCGGTGGGCTCGGTCGCAGGTTTTGTCGGTGCGGTCGCAGCCGTGCTGATGGTCCGCTATCAGCTGTCCTATCCATTGGCCTTCGTGGCCTGTCTTCTGGTGGGGGCGGCGATCGGGGCGGCGCAGGGCTACTGGATTGCCTATTTCAAAATTCCATCCTTCATCGTCACGCTCGCGGGCATGCTGGTGTTCAAGGGACTTGCGTTGGCCGTCCTGCAGGGGCAGTCGGTGGGGCCGTTTCCAGCGGCATTCCAGAAACTGTCGTCGGGTTTTATCCCGGAGGTGTTTTCCTTCGACGGCGCTCTGCATCCTACCTCCTTGCTGATCGGTGCGGTGCTCGCGTTGGCGCTGGTCTATGCCAGCGTCAAGAGCCGGGCGCGAGAACAGTTGCACGGCATCGAGGTCGAGCCTCCCACGGTCTTTGCCGCAAAAAACGCTGCGCTGGCCGGCGTGGTACTCTATTTCACCTACCTGATCGCCTCGCATCGCGGGTTGCCGAATGTTCTCGTGATCATGATGGCGCTGATCGCCCTCTATGGTTTCGTCACGCGCCGTACCGTGATCGGCCGGCAGATCTATGCCGTCGGCGGCAACGCCAAAGCTGCCAAGCTGTCGGGCATCAAGACCGAGCGATTGACGTTCCTGACCTTCGTCAACATGGGGGTTCTCGCCGCCTTGGCCGGGCTTGTCTTTGCCGCTCGCCTCAATACGGCAACGCCCAAGGCTGGCGCCGGCTTCGAGCTCGACGTCATCGCCGCCTGTTTCATCGGCGGCGCGTCCGCCTATGGCGGTGTCGGTCGGGTCGGCGGAGCGGTAGTAGGCGCCATGATCATGGGCGTGATGAACAACGGAATGTCGATCCTTGGTATTGGCATCGACTACCAGCAAGTGATCAAGGGTCTGGTGCTGCTTGGAGCCGTCTGCGTCGATGTCTACAACCAGCGCAGATAGCTATTCCAGGGCGCTGTCTTCAGAGAAATGCCACGCCCCACGGAGTAAGGCCGCCTCAGTTGGCGGCCTCTTTCATTTCAAACTTGTCGGGTGACCTCCACTATGGCAGCTTCAAGTCTTGGCGTTATCGCGGGCGAATTGCGCGACCTGTGCATGGGTCGCGAACCAGACATCGCCCTTGGCCTTGGCGAGCTTGATGAGCTCTTCGATGATCCAGATGCGCGAGCGATAGCCGATGATGTGAGGGTGGGTGGTGAGCTGGAAGACGCCGCCTTCCCGGTAGGCCGCCTCGAACTCGCGGCGGAAAATGTCGAACACGGCTTCCGGCGGCGTGTGCGGGCGCAGATTCTGAAAGCGGTGCATCATGAAATAGGGCGCGTCGTCGCGGATCCATTCCACCGGCAGCTCGACCACGCCGGTTTCCTTGCCGTCGAGCAAGAGCTCGTAACAGTCGACATCGGCCATCAGCGAGGAATCGTAGAGCAGGCCGACTTCCTGGGTGATGCGCAACGTGTGCGGGGAAAAATCCCAGGAGGCGGTGCGCGCCCCGATGGGACGCACGCCGGTCGTCTTTTCCAGGACATCCATCGCCCGCAGCATCAGATCCTTCTCGGCATCATAGGGCAGCACCGAATTGAGCTCGTGGATCCAGGAATGGATGCCGATCTCATGACCTTCGGCGATCACCTGGCGCTGCTCGTCGGGATAGAGCAGGGCCACTACCGCTGGCACGTAGAATGTCGCGGGTACCTGGTAATTGGCGAGCAGCTTGAGGATATTCGGCACGCCGACGCGATTGCCATATTGGCCCCAGGCCATGCGGCCGATGGACTTGCCGCCGTCGCGCAGCTCATTGGTGTCGTGGTCGGAATCGAAGGAGAGCGCAAAGGCAGCGCGCGCGCCATCCTTCCAGGCGGACGGCCGATAGGTCTTGCCGGCGCGGACATGGTTGACGAGGCCGCGCCAATGGTCTTCCGGCCACTGCCAGGGTTCGAGCTTGGAAATATCGTTCATGGGGGTTTTCCTTCGTTTTCGTTGGGAGTTTCTTATCCGAGAGTGGAGTGCCTGCAGGATTCCGCAAACAAGCGGCTCCGCTGCGGCGTTAGCGTAGCTCCGTTCCGCTTGTCTCCTCGAGCCGGAGCAACACCAGGAATGAAATGAGAGCGGCGGGGGCGAGGTAGAAATAGGTGGGAGAAAGCGGCGAGCCTGTCGCTGAGATCAGCCATGTGGCGACAAAGGGGGCAAAGCCGCCGAACACCGCAACGGCCAGCGCATAGCCTGCCGTCATCCAGGTTGACCGCAGATGGGTCGGGAAAATCTCCGAAATGGCGGCCGGTCCCGGGCCCGAATAGAGAGCCAGAAGCACCCCGAACAGGATTTGAATCGGCAGCACCACGGCAAGCGAACGGCTGTCGATCATCAAGGAAAAAACTGGCCATGCGAGAATCCCGATGCCGAGCGTACTCGCCATCAGCAGCGGCCGCCGGCCGATCCGATCGGACAGCGCCCCCCACACGGGAATGGCGATGACCATGGCAATAAGGCCGATCGTGTTGGACCACAGCGCCTCGGATGGCGTCAGGCCGGCGTATTTCTGGGTGAAAGTCGGCATCCAGGCCAGCAGCGTGTAATACGCCACGGTCCAGAAGATAGTGAAACCGAAAGCCAGTGCGCCGAGCGGCGCGCCCGAGATCGCCGGTTCATCGGCCGCTATCTGGCGGCTGACCTGGAAGGACGGAGTTTCTTCCGCATTCTGGCGCAGATAGACGCCAACGATCAGCAGGACGGCGCCGAGCAAAAACGGCACGCGCCAGCCCCAATCGAGCATCGCGGACGGAGAGAGCGATGACGTGAGGATGGCAGCCGTGGCCGAGCCCAGCAGCGAACCACCGGCGGTGCTGACCTGTTGGAAGCTTCCGAAAAAACCACGCCGAGCCGGAGGCGACCATTCGATGATGAAGGCGGTGGAGGTGCCCCACTCTCCACCTGCCGCAATGCCCTGGACAATGCGGAGCGTGACCAGAAGAATCGGCGCCCAAATGCCGATCGATTCATAGGTCGGCAGAAGGCCAATTCCGACGGTGCCTAACGCCATCATGAAAATGGTGAGTACGAGCGCTGCCTTCCGGCCTCGGGTGTCACCGAGGCGTCCGATAATGATGCCGCCCATGGGCCGCGCCAGAAATCCGACGCCGTAAGCTGCAAAGGTTGCCAGCAGGGATGCGGTCGGATCGTTGCCCGGGAAGAACTTCGCCGCAATCAATGTCGCGAGGTAGGCGTATACGCCGAAGTCGAACCACTCCAAGAGATTCCCGATCGATGCGGCCCAGATCGCGAAATGGGATTTGTCGGTGAGCCGGCCCTCTGCATTCAAGAACGCCTCGGTCGTCGCCATGGTGTCCCCTTGCAATTTTTGATGAATCGCGGTGCCGTAGGCATAGTGGCGGCGCGCATTTTCGAATGCGAGTAGATTCCTGGGCCCACTGGAGATGTTCCGGCATATCAGACATGTCACGGCGCGATCCCGGGAGAGAGAATCCACGAGCCGAAAAGTCGCCCATAACAGGATCGCGCAGAGGCTTCTCGCTGCTTTGTCAGAACGATGCCCAAGTGAACACGGCCGGAGAAGCCTTACGGGCGAGGGCGCGCTCAGGCAGGAAGCATCCGGCCATCAGCCATCGCGCAGAGGGTCGGAAGTTTGGCGTGCTCCGGCTTGCTGGCCGCCGGATGCGGTGCCGGTTGTGGCTGCGGCGCCGCCTGTGCCTACTGGCCGCAACCTCCGCAGCCTCCGAAGGCAACGCAGCCGACACAGCATCGGAAGAAGAAGCCTCCGCACCGTACGAACGGCGTCCGGCACAGGCCGCCTCAGTAAGGCTTACAACGTCCTAGAGTCCCCACCGTCAAAATCGAACTGATGTCTGCCTGTGGCACGCTTGAGACATACTGCCACGTCCGTTATTCGGTCGCTCCCGAGGGAAAAGCGGACCTAGCGCGGACACAGTAAAATGACCCGCAGCGGACATCGACGCTATGCGCGACGACTCGCGATCAGACGTTCGTGCCAAACCGATTTGATTGACCCGCCACAAACCAGAATGCGGCTAGAGGTTCATAATTAGCTGTTGAACGCCGTTTTACACGACAAGCCAGAGATAAAGCGGGATTCAACAACCAAACGCTGGACGAATTGAGTGATGTAATAAAAACGTGCCCCGCGTGAGCAGGGCTATTTTGTTCTGACATCGCGGGGTAGGTCTTACTGATCTGTCGGGGTCATCTTTGCGGCAAGGTCACCAAATGGCTTGTAGGATTGCTTGGCAAGATCGCCGTACAGCGCGCCAATCTTCTGCGACTCCGTTACGAAGGTTTCGTAAGCCGTCTTCGCGAATTCGGTTTGAACTTCAATCGCCTTGTCGAGCGATATTACGCCTGACAGCTTCTCAACAAAGGCCTTTGTGTCTTCAAACGATTTCTTCGTATAGTCACCATAGGCAGTGGCAATCGCCTGAAAGCTGGCTGATGGCGTGCCTGTATCAAGCCGCTTTTCGCCATCCTGTTGATGTGAAAAATTCTTAAAGCTGTTCTGGTTTTCATTCGACATTTTGAGCCTTTCGTTTTTGTTTAGCTTCGAAACCAATGGCGCGCGTTACCAATGGTTCAGTTCCCGCTTGTTCGTTGGTCGGTCATTGTGTGTTCATGTGATGATATCGGAACTCAAACTTAGGCTGTCGCGCGACGCAACTGGTCGATACAAGCCCGAATATGTCAGGCGGACCTTGGCAGCAACGCAAACTGCCATTTTCTTTTATCGGAACGGCGCGGACTCAGAGCCGTTGTTATGGTGTTCCCATGAAAGGAAACAACATGACGAACCAGAACCAACCCGGCCAGCAGAATCAAGGGCCGGGTCAGAAGCCCGGTCAACAACAAGGCGGCGGCTCGAAACCGGGCCAGCAGAGCCAGGCTCTTGGCAAGGACAATAGAAATCCCAAAGAGCAGCTCGACCAAACGAGCGACATCGATACGTAATTAACAGAAACGGCCCGCTTCGCGGGCCGTTTTTTGTTTGCGCGGTCAACTCACACTCGGCATTTCCAACCACGTTCAGTAAAATTCAGTATAAGAGTCGACTTCCGTTATTGGCAGATTTTGTTGCAAAAGTCGGTTGAGAGAGGCCACGAAGCGTGATTCCGTTGTGCTAAGGCGAATCGCATCGAGGTCGATCCATGATGGGCCGTCTGAAGAGTGACCAAGGTCAACTGTTCTACGAGTTTCATCTTAACGACGCGATTCCTGAAGATCATCTGGTGCGGAAGATCGATGCAGCTCTCGATCTTTCCTGGCTTCGCAGTGAGCTTGCACCTCATTACTCGTCTATGGGTCGCCCATCGGTCGATCCGGAGCTGATGATCCGGATGCTGGTCGTGGGGTATGTCTTTGCGATTCGCTCCGAGCGGCTGATCTGTCGTGAAGTACAGGTGAACCTCGCCTATCGCTGGTTCTGCAAACTCGGCATCGAAGATGCCATCCCGGACCATTCAGCGTTCTCGCGTGCCCGTAACGAGCGCTTCCGGGAAGGAGATGTTTTCCGTCGTGTGTTCGAACGGGTCGTCGAAGCGTGCATTGCGGCCGGTCTGGTTGGGGGTGAAGGTTTTGCCGTTGATGCCAGCCTGATCCAGGCCGATGCCAACAAGCAGCGCTCGATCGCGGGTGAGGACTGGCGCAAAGATCGCGATCCTGCAAGATCAAGTCGCGCGGTGAAGGAGTACTTGGCGACTCTCGATGATACGGCGTGGGGCGCCGCAAGCGACGTCGTCCCAAAGTTTGTCTCGCCATCCGATCCGGCGGCCCAGTGGACCGGAGCTCACAAGGGGCCGGCATTCTTCGCTTACGCCAACAACTACCTTATCGACGTGAAGTACGGCGTTATCGTTGACGTCGAGGCCTCTCGCGCCATTCGCCAAGCCGAGGTTGGTGCGGCGAAGACCATGATCGACCGAACGGAAGAGCGCCTGGGTCTCAAGCCGGAGCGGCTCGCCGCGGATACCGCCTACGGAGCGGCTCCAATGCTGAACTGGCTGGTCGAGAAGGCCATCGCGCCACATATCCCCGTGTTCGACAAGTCGAAGCGAGATGACGGCACCTTCTCGCGCAGCGACTTTCGATATGATCCAACAAGCGACATCTATCACTGTCCCGCCGGTAAGACCCTGACGACGACCGGGACACTTGTGAATGGTGGAACCACACTTCTCTATCTAGCTAGGAAGCACGACTGCGACGGTTGCAAACTCAGAGCGCAGTGCTGTCCGAAGGTCCCGTTTCGCAAGATTCCACGCGATCAGCACGAAGCCGCTCGTGATATTGCGCGTTCCTTCGTTGGGACCAAGGCCTTCGAGCAATCAAGACGCGAGCGCAAAAAGATCGAGATGCGGTTCGCACACTTAAAGCGCATCCTGAGACTCGGTCGACTGCGATTGCGCGGCCCGAGAGGCGCCCAGGACGAGTTTATTCTGGCCGCCATCGCTCAGAATCTGCGGCGGCTCGCAGCACTGGTAGCCCGACCGCCACCTAGCGAGGTTCTGTGCATTGCGTAGCGTTGGAGTTGCGTAGAGAGCGTCAGGGCCGGCGGATCAAGGCCGGCTGCTCCAAACGAAACGGTCGACCTTCATCGTAGCCAACCGACTTTTGCAACAAAATCTGCCAAAAGCCGACCTTCACTCTTAAGCCCTCGCACGAATGTGTGAAAGCGTAGGACCGGAGCGAGAAGCTCGCGGGCTTGGCGCCGCGGTGCTCCGTGCTGTCGCCAAGCTCGTGCTCTGATCGCGGTTCGGAAAAGAGTTTCCCCTATCGAGAAAAAGTCGTTCCGGACACGAGACGTTCTGCGAACAAGATGGTCTACCGTTGTGGGCTCTGGCGATGCGATTTTCGCGAAAGAGTTTTTGTCGGCGCAGGCGAATATGTTATCCAAGAACCTAGGATCAATTCGGCCGGCCAGTCGTTCTGCTGTGTATGATTCGATGCGCCGCTCGTGACGCTCGACTTGTGTCGAACAGAGTGAGCAAACGCGAATGAGCTGGAGAGAGCGAGCGCAGCACATGCCAGTGTTCCGGTGGTGAATTTCATGCTCTTTGTCTTTCGTAGTGGACGGACAGAGGGAGTGGGAAGCGGCGATACTTCTAGCCCTTCGGCAGGAGTTGATTGAAACTCGACACAATTGAATTGGATCGGCCTGCGTCGGTTTGTTTGCTTATGCGCTCACCAGGTTATCCACAGCACCGAATCGTCTGTCAGTCATCACTCGCCAGCCATGTACCGGCTGCGAACGATGACACGACCGCGGCGCAGATCTTTTCAGCATCAGGCGCGCCAACTCGGCCGAAGTTCATCCGGTTGCTCTCGTCGCGAAGCACGAGCAGACGTCTCACCGTCGGCGCGTAGCATGAACTGAAAGACGGTGCCCTCGGGTTTGTTCGGCGCAACCCACAACCGGCCATCATGGGCCTCAATGATTGAACGGCAGATCGCCAGACCCATCCCCATGCCGCCCGATTTTGTCGTAAACAGCGGATCGAATATTCGCTCCAGTTCCGGCGCGCCGATTCCTGTTCCGGTGTCCGCCACCGATACGATGATGCCCCCATCATCATGGGGCTCGGACTTCACCCGCAGGACCCGCGTTCCCTCCTTGGCCGCCATCGCATCGATCGCGTTCGTGATCAAATTGAGCAGCACTTGCTGCAACTGGACTCGATCTCCCCTGACCGGCGGTAGCGGGGCGCTCGGCGCGGCGTCGATCAGAATCTGGTGCCTCTGAAGATCGCCGCGCGTCAAGGTGAGCGCTTCCTCGATAAGTCCATTGATGTCGAGCGAAGTTCTATTCCGGGCGTCCTTCTTGAAGATCGCCCGAATGCTGTCGATCACCGTTCCCGCGCGATGGCCATTAGCGATGATCTGCTTCAATGCCGCGCTCGCTTCTACGAGATCGGGTTTCGCGCGATTAAGCCAGGTCAAGCCCGCATCGGCGTTCATTATCATCGCGGTCAATGGTTGTTTGATTTCGTGGGCGATCGAGGCCGACACCGCGTCCCCGGTCATGAGTTCGCGCCTCGCGCTCACGACGTTGCGCCGAGACTGCGCGAAGCAGCCGCGCATAAAGCGTCGTTATCTCGTGCAGCAAGACAACCAGCACAAGACTGCCGGACAGGACCCCAAAGATCCGGCCAACATACCAGCCAATGCTGAAACGGGCCGCATTGGGAAGTGAAACCAAACATATCTCGAAAACATACGCGCACATCACCACCATCAGCCACAGATCGAGCACTGAACGTCGCCGCGTCCAGAGCACAACGACTGTAAGGACGCTCAACAGTGCCGTGGATCCGCCGATATAAGGCCAAAGAGCCGACAGATGGACCGCATCAAGCAATATTGGGGGCAATAGCTCGTGCCACACGGTGACAAACAAAGCCGCTGCCCACACGATGGCCGCGGTCGCAGCCACACTCAAAAGGATGGCCACATGCACCGGGCCCCGCCACAACCGCTTGGTTGGATCGGCATCCTTGAGCAGGGCATAGGCGATTACGAACATAGGGAAAGCGGCGTGCCACAGGGTGTAGAGCCACACCGCGCTCTGGAGCCCGGCGCCAAGCAGACCCCCTGGCGCAAACACGCCCGGAAAGGTCAGCACCCACGGGATGACGACGAACGCAGTGAAGAGATATCCACTCGCGATCACGAGCAGTGCACGCGACCGCAAGATGGAGAACTGGGCAAACAGCAGGACAGCGGTGATCGAATTGTTCACGAACATCGCCGTGGCATAGGCCGGGATGAAGGCGTCGATTCGCGCCAGTTGAACCCTCGCGAGGGGCCCTGCCGTGATGAAAAATGCGGCAAGCAAAACCAGCGCGACGCCAAGCGCGAGCCGCTTTTGCGCCAGGCTCGGCGACAGGTTCGAGAGGATAAAGTGCTGTTCCTCCGAGGCGGCGGCCGTGTTCACCATCGGGGCGACTCCTCGCAGCGGTTGGAGCGCTCGGCACGAAGCTCACGGCTTCGCCAGCCTCGCCACAGGCTGCCTCATGTTCGCCGCCATTGGGGGCCGGCGGACGACGAACAAGGAAACGTCCCGACCTCTGAAAGGTTGAACTGGCACCGTTTCCCGCGGCGGCGCATGTGATCGCGCCAACGAAAGACTTCAGCACAATTTTTGGGTCCGTCGTTCCGGCTTTCTCCGGTCCGATTGGATACCAGCGTGACCTCAGTGTATCTCAGTTGGACGTCGAAATCGATGTCTGGTTGGGGTCAATCGTGTCGTTTGGCTACTCGCCGGTCACTTCCGGTCCACCCTGTAGAACGGAATTTCCGGCGTCCATCGGGATGTCTCAAACGTGCCACTTTTGAGACATGCCGACGCACTGCGAGAAATTCTGCTCATCGGACCAGAGCTGAAGTGAGCGACGCACGGCCAAAACGGCGCTGATGACCCAAAGGCGACCTCCTAGCTAGGCGTTGGGCCCCGCCGATTAATCTGAATTTATGAATTCACGCCCCAGCGGACATGTCACGTCGCCGTCATGACCGCTTGCAGCACATGGCGAGCCTGTCTCAATCGAGGAGGTGCTCGACGCGATTTGGCGGATGTATGGCTCCACTGGAGCACCGCTCGCGAAATTCCACGCAAAAACTCCGTCTCCGCTCGTTGCAAGCCATTTCTCCTGCGCTCGCCGCAGACAAAGGGTGACAGCGTCGGCGGAGTTGCTCGCCGGGCACAGTTGCCGAGCAATCCTCCCCGGAGCCGAATTCAGGTGTCAACTTTAAATTGCGCTGCTCCGAGAATCCTGCTGAACTTGGTGCAGGTTTTTGGAAGTCCCGGCGGTAATCGTGCTGGTTGTGACGTTGAAAGTGCCGGGGGTGCGAGATCTTGCGATCAGGCTGTTTGCGCGTGGCGGTCGCGATCGACAGCGTGCCGTTGTCGTCGCCGCGCGTTGCCTGTCGGCACTTCAACTAGGGTCATGTGGTTTCCGAGCGGTGGGTCAGCGGGGGCGACACCGACGCGGCTTGGGGATTGAGTTGCAGGAAGCGAACTCTCGGACGGGAGCGGTTCGCCGGTTGCGGGCCGTTTTGTTTTCCTCGTCCGCCGTCGCCGGCCCGGTTTACTCCGCGCCGGCGGCGCGCGTCCCGCTGGCGGTGCACATGGCTCCGCTCCGCGCTTTGACCGTTTGTGCCGCGACCGCGGTTGGCCAATTCACACTTGCGAGCCTCGCGTTTGTCAGCTTTGCGTCGGTGGCTCGGGCCTCCGACTTCACGGTCACCAACAATAACGACTTAGGCACAGGCTCGCTGCGCCAGGCGATCCTTGATGCCAACAGCACCGGTGGCAGCAATACGATCTCGCTGAACGCAGGCCTCGGCCCGATCACGCTGAGCAGTGGCGACCTGCCGGTTATACAGAGCAGCATCACCATCCAGGGCAACGGCAATACGTTGTCGGGCGCCAACACTTATCGTGGCCTGTTGATCCTTTCGGGCACGGTGGCCGTCAACAATCTGGCCATCGCGAACGCAGTAGCGCAGGGCGGTGCGGGCGGTGGTGGCGGCGGCGGCGGCGCAGGGCTGGGTGGTGCGCTGTTCGTCGGTAACGGCGCCAATGTGTCGGTCAACAACGTCCAACTCATAAACAATTCGGCGAAAGGCGGTGCGGGCGGGGGGACGAGTAGTCTCGCTGTTGATGGCGGCGGCGGCGGCGGCATGGGCGGCAATGGCGGTACTTTGTCTGCCGGCGGCGGTGGCGCTGGCGGCGGCGGGCTCGGCCGCGGCGCCAACGGCGGCGATGTTAATGCGAGCGGTAGTTCCGGCATTGCTATCGGATCAGCGTCTGGCGGGACCGGCAGCGGAGCCTTCGGTGGCGTAGGCGGCGGTTCGAGCGGCGGCGCCAATGGCGGCGGTGGCGGTGGCGGAGCCGGGGGCAACAGCACTGGCGGCGGCGGCGGCATCGGCGGCAGCACGGGCGCGGCTGGCGGCTTCGGCGGCGGCGGCGGTGGCGGTTTCAATCGCGCCGGCGGGGCCGGCGGCTTTGGCGGCGGCGGCGGATCTTCCGTCACCAGCTTTGATCCTGGCGGTAGCGGCGGGTTCGGCGGCGGGGGTGGCGCCGGAGGTGCTGCTGGCGGTGGTAGCGGCGGTTTCGGGGGGGCTCCGGAGGATCCGGCAATGCCTTTACGGCCGGCGGTGGCGGAGGGGCCGGACTCGGCGGCGCCATCTTTGTGCAATCGGGTGGCAACCTGACAATCTCTGGAACTCTGACCGTCGATGGCAGCGCGGTTGCCGCCGGCTCCGGCGGCGCCGCCGGTGTTAATAATGATACCGGCGGTGCGAACGGTCAGGCATTCGGGTCTGGCCTCTTCCTGCAGGGAAGTGGCACGCTCACCTTCTCGCCGGGCGCCGGCCAAGCCCAGACCATATCCGACGTCATCGCCGATCAAACCGGTAGCGGCGGCACCGGCGCCAATGCCGGAAGCTGGGGTTTGACGAAGGACGGATCCGGCACTCTGGTCCTGTCCGGCACCAACACTTACACCGGCGGCACGACGATCACCGCGGGCACGCTGCAACTCGGCAGTGGCGGCACCTCGGGCTCTATCGTTGGCAATGTCGCTGACGGTGGCGTCCTGGCGTTCAACCGCTCGAACGCGCTGACGTTCGGCGGGGTGATTTCGGGCACCGGCGCCGTCAATCAAATCGGCACCGGCACGCTGACGCTATCGGGCGTCAACACCTATACCGGCGGCACCACGGTCGAGGCCGGCACCTTGCGGGCGGGCGTCGCCGGGGCATTCGTGGGCAATACCGCCTATGCGGTGAATGGCGGCACGCTCGATCTCAACGGGTTCAATCTCACCATGTCGTCGCTGTCAGGCACGGGTGGCACCGTCGCCTTGGGAGCGGCAGCGCTCGCGATCAATCAGGCGACCGACACGAGCTATGCCGGCGCCCTTACCGGCACCGGCTCGCTGACCAAGACCGGCAGCGGCACGCTAACGCTCTCCGGCGCGAACACCTACACCGGCGCTACGACCGTCGATGGCGGCACGCTGGCGGTGAGCGGCTCGATCGCGTCGTCCAGCATCACCAACAACTTCGGCCTGACCTTCTTCGACAGCAGCACGGCCGGGAGCGCCAGCATCACCAATACCGGGTCCCTGGCCTTCAACAACACCAGCACGGCCGGCAGCGCCAGCATCACCACCAACGGCTTTCTGAACTTCTTCGACAGTAGCACGGCCGGCAACGCCAGCATCACCAACAACCTTTTCCTGAACTTCTTCGGCACCAGCACGGCCGGCAGCGCCAGCATCACCAACACCGACCTCTTGGACTTCTTCAACACCAGCACGGCCGGCAGCGCCGCCATCACCAACAACAACGTCCTGGAATTCCAGGACACCAGCACAGCCGGCAGCGCCAGCATCACCACCAACAGCGGTGGTCGCAGCTTTATTGAAAATAGCGCCAGCGGAGGAACCGCGCGGTTCATCTTGAACGGCACCGGCCTTCTCGACATCTCACAACTCACGACCGGCGGCACCACAGCCGGCTCGATCGAGGGCGCCGGCAGCGTTTTTCTGGGCTCGAAAAACCTGGCGGTTGGCGGCAACAACCTCTCCACGACGTTTTCCGGCGTCGTCCAGGACGGGGGCTTCGGCGGCGGCACCGGCGGCTCGCTGACCAAGACCGGCGGCGGCACGCTGACGCTGTCCGGCGCGAACACCTACACCGGCGCCACCACAATCAATGGCGGCACACTCGCGGTGAACGGCTCGCTCGCGTCGTCCAGCCTGCTGACGGTCAATGCCGGCGGCACGCTCGGCGGCAACGGCACCGTCGGCAACACCACCATCAATGCCGGCGGCACGTTGGCGCCGGGCAATTCGATCGGCCTTTTGACCGTGCAGGGCAGCCTGACCTTCACGGCGGCGGCGAGCTACATGGTCGAGGTGTCGCCATCGAACGCCGATCGCACCAACGTGACCGGCGTGGCGACGCTGGGCGGTGCCACCGTGAACGCCTCATTCGCCGCGGGCACATTTGTCGCCAAGCAATACACCATCGTTCATGCGACAGGCGGCGTGATAGGCACGTTTGGTTCGCAGGTGAACACCAACCTGCCGGCCGGCTTCAAATCGAGCCTGAGCTACGACGGCAACGACGCTTACCTTAACCTCGCCCTGAGCTTCATCCCGCCTTCGTCGCCTAACTTCGGTGGCGGCCTTAACGGCAACCAGGCCAGGGTCGGCACGGCGCTGGTCAATTTCTTCAACAACACCGGCAGCATTCCCATGGTGTTCGGCTCGCTGTCGCCTGTGGGACTAACGCAGGCGTCCGGCGAGACCGCGACCGGATCGCAGCAGACCACCTTCGATGCCATGAACCTGTTCATGGGGGTGATGACCGATCCGTTCGTCGCCGGACGCGGCGAGGGCGACTCTCGGACCGGCACTGCAACGGGTTACGCCGACGCGCAAGCGCATGCGCAACAGCGCAAGCCGAACAATGCGCTGGCGGCGATCTACACCAAGGCACCGCAGTTTGTCCCGTTCACGCCAAGCTGGAGCGTGTGGGCGGCGGGTTATGGTGGTTCGCAGACCACCGACGGCAACGCCGCGGCCGGCTCGACCAACACTTCAAGCAGCATCTACGGCACGGCGGTCGGCGCCGACTACCGCTTCTCGCCGGATACACTGGCGGGCTTTGCGCTCGCCGGCGGCGGCACCAACTTCAGCGTCAATGGAGCAGGCAGTGGCCGCTCCGACCTGTTCCAGGCCGGCGCCTTCGTGCGGCACAATGCGGGGGCAGCCTATATCTCGGCGGCGCTCGCTTACGGCTGGCAGGATGTCACCACCGACCGTACCGTCACCGCCGCCGGTGCCGATCATTTGCGCGCTGAGTTCAATGCCAATGCCTATTCAGGCCGGATCGAGGGCGGCTATCGCTTGTTGGCGCCGGTCATCGGCGGCGTCGGCCTCACGCCCTACGCGGCGGCGCAGGTCACCACCTTCGATCTGCCGGCCTATGCGGAAAGCGCGCTGTCCGGTGCCAGCACGTTTGGACTCGCCTACGGCGCCAAGAGCGTCACCGATCCGCGCAGCGAACTTGGCCTCCGCACCGACAAATCCTTCGCGCTGCAGGACGCCATCCTGACCCTGCGCGGCCGCGCCGCTTGGGCGCATGACTATGATCCGAGCCGCGCGATCGGCGCCACCTTCCAGACGCTGCCGGGCGCCTCCTTCGTCGTCAACGGCGCGGCACAGGCGTCCGACTCCGCGCTCGTCACCGCGTCGGCCGAAATGAAGTGGATGAACGGCTGGTCGGCGGCGGCCACCTTCGAGGGCGAGTTCTCCGACGTCACCGAATCCTACGCTGGCAAGGGCATCGTGCGTTACGCTTGGTGACTTCCGATCCTCGGGTCTCGCCGCGATCGCGGCAACGCCGGTGAGGGAGCAGGCGCCGGTTAGCACGCCGCCGCGCAACTTCAGTTTAGCTTCATTAAGTCCAGCGTTTAGCGTCCAGTAGACGGCCGGGAGTACATCGCCGAGGAGCGGGTGGTGAGCACCGTGGGCTCGGCCTACCGCGCGAGTGTGCCCGATACCCTGCCAGCAGCAGCGCGACGATCAGCGCCAAAACGACGGCGGAAACTCTGGTTTCGCCTCCAATAGAGGCATAAAAATTAGATGCTCCCCCGGTCATAATTGAACCTCGGGCACGACGCGATGACATAATCTAGGGCTGGTACGTGTTGAGGGGATCAATGATTACGGATGAGCAGCGGCTTGCCGTTGTCAGGGCAACAAACTCGAACCTTGTTAATCGGCTGATAGAATTAAACCTGCTGAAGGATCGGCTCAGGAAAGTTCAGCTATTGGCCCGACGATCTCGACGAGCCCGAATTAGACAAAGGGTGAGAGTTTAAACAAAAGGGCGCACCGAAACGGCTCTTTCATTGGTGGTTTGCTGGCCTGTCCCGGTTTGGTACATCACTGCCCGCCATCGGCCTGTATCGATGACCGAGAGTGTTGTTCTTCCACCTGATCCGTGCGCAGCGCTATCCCAATCGAAGATCAAAAATCCGAGCTTGAAGATATCGCCGGCCTATACAAGGCGCGAGTTGTGTGCGCTCTTGAGACCTTAACCGTGGAAGAAGTCCGCGAGCTTCTTCGGGAAGTTAAGAAAATACTCGGCGAGAACTGCGACAAGAAGCGAGACCGTTTGCGCCCCATATTTGTTTCGCCGCAATACGCTCGTGGTACTTTTCTGATCGTCTGAGAGCGCGACGTCGCCATTATCGGCGAGGGCGCTACCCCAGCTCAAAGGTGGTGACGCCGAACACCCGTTCAAGCCGCAACGGCGGGATCGGGCCGTTATACATGCGCGCGGTCTCGAACACTGGCGCAAGGCCGAATTCTTGTGCCAACGCGACCGCGTGGCGGTTAACGCTCGGAACGTCGAGGAATATCTTGCCGCCGCCCACGCGGGCCAGCAAAGCCGACAAAACCACCTCTGCGGCAGCGCGGTCGTCGGCCACCAAGGGGCCGATCTTGCGACCCCTCTGGCACGGACGGATCACGCCCCAGCCGGCAAGCCCGCCATCGCGCACGAACGCGCGACCGACATGTCCGGGCGAGCCGATCCAAGCGCTCAGGAACGCGGCGCGCTGACCCGGAAACACCGTCGCGTCATACGCCTCCACGGTCGCCAATGGGACGTCGGTGAGCGGGATGACACCAGGCTGCGGCGCATCCGGGGCCGCGACGGTGCCGCCGTAACGGATGTTGGCATAGGCGAGGTCGAACCCAGACTTCCTGTAGTTTTCTTGCTGTGCCACCACGCCGTCGAGCCCGATCACACGCCGGCCAGCGCGGGTGACGGCCGCGTTCCATATGCGCCGACCGTAGCCACGGCCGCGCACGTCGTTTCGCACGATGTAGAAGCCGAGGAAAGCGAAGCTCGCACCGTAGTTGACGCAGGAGACCGTCGCGATCGGAGCGCCGTCGAGTTCGCCGATGAAGAAGGCTTCCGGATCGGCCGCGCCAAAGCAGGCGGCGTCGGCGAGGCCCGGGTTCCAGCCTTCAGCCGCCGCCCAATTCACGGCTATTGAGATTTCGTCCGGCCGCATCGTCCGGATGCGAAATAGGTTTGTCGCGGGCGATCGTACAGATCGTCTCATGGAGGGATATCACCACGAATAAGTTGTAGCAGGCAAACGAAGAACGTTATGGCGGCCGCGCTTAGAACAACTCGCGACTGGCTCGTCGCCAAACAAGTCCGGTGGTGGTCGCCGCCGTTCTCACAAACCCAGCCAGTGTCGCCGCGATCGCGATCGCCGCGACGCCGGTCAAAGCGCAGGCGCAGGTTAGCACGCCGCAACTGCGGCAACTCCAGTTCAGTTTCATCGAAGTTGAATTTTAGATCGACAGCGGCGGTGCCGCGGACGATTGGGTATCGAGTCGTTCGGGTTGCCCATTTCCGTCAGCAACGGACGCTACATTCTCGGCTTCTGCTACATCACCAATAGGGATTGGCAACTGCGCGCCAACGAGGCTTCCTCTGCTGCACCGAACGTCTTCGACGAACCGGACGACGTAGCGCTTCATATCGCGGATAGCGTCGGGCGACATTCCGGCTTTGCTGAGAAACCGGATCAGCCTCCGAATCATCTCCCTTATGTCAATCACATCGTTGGCGAAGTCGGCCATCCCAGCTTTGAAGAAGGGCAGGAGACGCTGATAGAGCGCGTCGTCGGCGTCCGGCGGCTGCGACTCCGCGGATTTAGTTTTCGCCGCGATCCGCTCGCTCGCCTCGCGGGCCACCGCTTGCCAAGCAAGTAGGACGCCACTTGCAGTTCGGCGAAGAACGACTCCATTATCTCCCGGGTGTTGAACGTCCTCGGCTGGCCGATAAAAACTGTAGTCCGCGTGCTCCTCCTGTACGGTTGCTTTCAGCGCCAAATCCAGGTGTGCGTTCGCAAGCATTATCCGCCGCTGCCTGCGCTCCGGGTCGCTCGTCGCCTGCGCCCTCCCGTACATCAGGGCGGCCATCTTCATGTGCTGGACGGGCGTCAATCGCCGCGTCAGTGCAGCCAGGTGACGCCGTAACGCTGCGCGCGCGTACACCGTTTTATCAGCGCGATCGTTCGCACGGCAATCTGGATGCAGTATTCCTTTGAGGAATGATCGTCGGGCCAGCCTTGAACCTCGGCCAGCCAGTGCTCCCAGGTTTCAATCGGCTCGAACGGCCCTGGCTCAGAGACAAATCCCATCGGTATCGGTGCCCTTGCGGATCGTTGTGGCCGAGCCTCAACACTTAATAGTGGCGAGATCGACGTTCACCTTACACGTCTCAACAATCGACTTAACGGCGCGCGCGAAATCAGGATTATCTGCCATGCCACTATTGCCAGCTTTGGATGGCACCGAAATACTGATAACCAAGAAGCCAAGGTTTAGAACGGTGAGCAATCCTACAATTACGAATGCAGCGGTGATTTTGAGCGACATGTGTGACCTCCGTAGTTGGGACCAACGAGGTGGTCCTCGTGTCGGGGAACAGGGAAAGAAACGGCGGACGCATGTTGGCAAAGATAGCCGGGCAGGGCGCGGATTTCGAGGGGGGCTGGGGGACACATCTACCACACCTACCTAGATGCATCTGCGGGAGCGCGTCGCGCCACCGCTGAAGTTGCCGAGCAATCTCGGCTGGATCGAGGGTGAACTAAGGTTCGCGAAATAGTGGGACCTTAGCTCTCGTCATGGTTTTCTGTGATCTCGGCGTTAGGTTCTCACTGCAAATCAGCCATCTCGTACATCGGCCGGATTTCGATCTCGCTCGGTCCCAGCATGGGATTGGGGCAGCGCTTCACCCACGCGACCGCCTCGTCCATATCCTTGACCTCCCAGAGCCAGAAGCCGGCGACCAGATCGCCAGCGAAAGGCCCGTCGATAACCGTCCGGCTGGGACCATCGAACGCGATACGCTTGCCCTGCGAGGAGGGCGTGAGACCGTCGCAGTCCCCGGCCTGCATGATGCCGGCGTTGACCAGATCCTCATTAAATCTGCCCATCGCCTCCATCGACTTCTTCATCTCAGTCGTCGGGACAAAGCCCTTTTCGCTGTCTTGGGTCGCCTTCACGAGCACCATCACGCGCATCCTCTGCCTCCTTGTTTTGGCTGGTTTCGTCGGCCTCCGCATCGGAACGACGAACGGGTTCTTCGGAAACAGACATCGTATTGCAATTGTTTTTACTGCTGGGACATCAGGATCGTGCTGCGCGTGCGACCCAGAGTGTCGGGCGCGCCGACCGATGTCTACTCTCGGAGGCAAACCAGAAGCGGGTTTCACCGCGACCGGCTTCCGTTTTTGACCGATTTTGTTGCAAAAGTCGGTTGAGAGAGGCCACGAAGCGTGATTCCGTTGTGCTAAGGCGAATCGCATCGAGGTCGATCCATGATGGGCCGTCTGAAGAGTGACCAAGGTCAACTGTTCTACGAGTTTCATCTTAACGACGCGATTCCTGAAGATCATCTGGTGCGGAAGATCGATGCAGCTCTCGATCTTTCCTGGCTTCGCAGTGAGCTTGCACCTCATTACTCGTCTATGGGTCGCCCATCGGTCGATCCGGAGCTGATGATCCGGATGCTGGTCGTGGGGTATGTCTTTGCGATTCGCTCCGAGCGGCTGATCTGTCGTGAAGTACAGGTGAACCTCGCCTATCGCTGGTTCTGCAAACTCGGCATCGAAGATGCCATCCCGGACCATTCAGCGTTCTCGCGTGCCCGTAACGAGCGCTTCCGGGAGGGAGATGTTTTCCGTCGTGTGTTCGAACGGGTCGTCGAAGCGTGCATTGCGGCCGGTCTGGTTGGGGGTGAAGGTTTTGCCGTTGATGCCAGCCTGATCCAGGCCGATGCCAACAAGCAGCGCTCGATCGCGGGTGAGGACTGGCGCAAAGATCGCGATCCTGCAAGATCAAGTCGCGCGGTGAAGGAGTACTTGGCGACTCTCGATGATACGGCGTGGGGCGCCGCAAGCGACGTCGTCCCAAAGTTTGTCTCGCCATCCGATCCGGCGGCCCAGTGGACCGGAGTTCACAAGGGGCCGGCATTCTTCGCTTACGCCAACAACTACCTTATCGACGTGAAGTACGGCGTTATCGTTGACGTCGAGGCCTCTCGCGCCATTCGCCAAGCCGAGGTTGGTGCGGCGAAGACCATGATCGACCGAACGGAAGAGCGCCTGGGTCTCAAGCCGGAGCGGCTCGCCGCGGATACCGCCTACGGAGCGGCTCCAATGCTGAACTGGCTGGTCGAGAAGGCCATCGCGCCACATATCCCCGTGTTCGACAAGTCGAAGCGAGATGACGGCACCTTCTCGCGCAGCGACTTTCGATATGATCCAACAAGCGACATCTATCACTGTCCCGCCGGTAAGACCCTGACGACGACCGGGACACTTGTGAATGGTGGAACCACACTTCTCTATCTAGCTAGGAAGCACGACTGCGACGGTTGCAAACTCAGAGCGCAGTGCTGTCCGAAGGTCCCGTTTCGCAAGATTCCACGCGATCAGCACGAAGCCGCTCGTGATATTGCGCGTTCCTTCGTTGGGACCAAGGCCTTCGAGCAATCAAGACGCGAGCGCAAAAAGATCGAGATGCGGTTCGCACACTTAAAGCGCATCCTGAGACTCGGTCGACTGCGATTGCGCGGCCCGAGAGGCGCCCAGGACGAGTTTATTCTGGCCGCCATCGCTCAGAATCTGCGGCGGCTCGCAGCACTGGTAGCCCGACCGCCACCTAGCGAGGTTCTGTGCATTGCGTAGCGTTGGAGTTGCGTAGAGAGCGTCAGGGCCGGCGGATCAAGGCCGGCTGCTCCAAACGAAACGGTCGACCTTCATCGTAGCCAACCGACTTTTGCAACAAAATCGACCCAAAGCGGTCATTGGCGCCCGATCGCTTGTAAATAAACGTAGCTATTTCCGATCGAATTAGAACATCACGGAGATTGTTGGAAGACTTCCTACGTTATGCAACATAACCACCGTCGATCGTCTGGCTGGAGCCGGTAATGAATCCGGCCTCGGGGCTTGCGAGATAGGCCACCAGCCCCGCAATCTCTTCAGGCTTGCCTAAGCGTCCGAGAGGCACCAGTGGCTTCACCATCTCGGCGTGAGCAACTGTCATGTCTGTCTCGGTGGGTCCCGGCTGGACATTATTGACCGTAATCCCGCGCGGCGCGAGGTCGATAGCGATGCCCCGCACCAGCGAGGCAACCGCGCCCTTCGTCATCGAGTAAACACTTCCTCCCGGGAATGCAGTTCGAATGGCAGTATTGCTGCCGATGGTAATAATCCGGCCGCCTTCCCTGAGATAGGGGGACGATGCCTGGATCGCGACGAAAACGCCGCGCACATTCGTCGCCACCATACGATCGAGGTCCGCGAGATCATACATGTCAACCGTGCCGAGTATTAAAATGCCGGCATTGACGACCAGAATGTCGAGATGGCCAAAGCGTGCGATCGTCTGTGCCACGGCATCCACGACGGCTTTAGGATCGGCGCTGTCTGCTTTGATCGCGATCACTGGCTGGCCATGCGCCTCCGCCGCGCGGGCGGTTTCGGCCGCCTTCTCCGCCGAGTTGGCGTAGGTCAGCGCGACTGACGCGCCGTCCGCAGCAAGCCGTCTCACGATCGCCGCGCCAATACCCCGGGAGCCTCCCAAGACAAGTGCGACCTTATCGACTAGCGCAGGTTGGTTACTCATGCATTCTCTCCATTATTGACATATAAGTCCAAAATTGTTCAGGCCCATGTTTGCAGACTGCTGCCCGACTACAGCTTTCTTAAGCTTGCGATCGCAAAGGCGGCCGTGTCGCGCAGAGATTGAAGAGAAGCTCCTGCCTTTGCTGAGACCTGGAGTCCGAACATCGTCGTTTCCACGAAGCGCGCGGCACGCTCGATATCGACATTCGCCCCTATTTCGTTTGCCGCTTGCGCGTGCCGCAGACGCTCGATCAGAGCCCTGTGTTGCGCGCCGCCGCTCCTGGCGCGCAGTGTTACCAGGTCGGTGTCGGTGTTTCCGAATTCGCAGATAGAGCCAACACCCATGCAGCCCCTCTCGCGCACGGATTTATCGGAAGCAATGATGCCGATAACAAACGCTTCAATTCCGGCCAGCGGCGAAGCGGTTGATCGCAGCCGCCTGATGTTCTCGGCAACGCTCTCTCGCTGATATTTCTCAAGCGCTTCCAGATAAAGCCGGTGTTTGTCGCCGAACGTGTCGTACATGCTCTGTCGGCCGATATTCATCGCACGCAACAGATCGTCTGTAGAAGTTGCAGCATAACCCTTTCGCCAGAAAACGGACATCGCCCGTTCTACGGCTCCATCACGATCAAATTCCCGCGGTCTCGCCATGGATGTGAATTAGTCAATTTGGACTGATCTGTCAATAACCGTGCAATCGCAAAGATTGAAGCATTCGTGTTTAATGGCCGTTGTTGGTACGAACCGGACCACCAGCGATGTCCGCGGTTTGGGTCGTTATCGGGGGTAGAACAATTCGAAGTGAACGGCCCGCTTGAGCTCGATCTACCGATCACGCGTCGTGTGCCATAGCGGGCATCGAAGTTCCCTTCTGGTTACATAGTCGCCCAAAAGTGCATTATTTACACTAAGTACCGATATGATACTGGCGTGACCACGGCTCGATGATTGTTGGCGTCAACGCTTGAGCGGACGCCGGCCGGCCGATTGGAAAGCCGGCAACATAGGGAAAGAAGGAAACTATGAGTACGCAGACCTGGTTCATCACCGGCGCATCAAGCGGCCTCGGCGCCTCGGTCGCGAATGCGGCGTTGCGCGCCGGCCACCGTGTCGCTGTTACCGCGCGGGACAAAGTTCGTCTCGAGAAGCTGACCGAAGCCCATCCCGACGCCGTGCTTCCCCTGTCAATGGATCTGACCAAACCATCCGAGATCAAGACTGCGATCACCACCGCCGAGAAATGGCATGGCGGTATCGATGTGCTCGTGAACAACGCCGCGCTTGGCTATCTCGCAGCCATTGAGGAAGGAGAGGAGCAGAATATCCGGACGCTGTTCGACACGAATGTGTTCGGCGTCGCGAGCACAATCCGGGCAGTTCTGCCTGGTATGCGCGCCCGGGCAAGCGGGACGATCATCAACGTGTCGTCCCTTAACGCTGTCGTCTCCATGCCCGCGCTCGGCTATTACAGCGCGTCAAAACACGCGCTCGAAGGTTTGACCGAAGCCTTGTCTCAAGAGGTCGCTCCGCTGGGCATCAAGGTGCTGTCTCTCCAGCCAGGCGGCTTCCGCACCGGCATCGTCGAACGCAATCTGCGAAGCCCGAAGATCGACGCCTATGACCCTACCGCGCACGCGGTCATGGGAATGCTGTTGAACGACAAGGACGGCGTTTACGCGCCGGGGGATCCGGATCGCATGGCGGAAATACTCGTCAACTTGGTGAAGTCCGGCGACATGCCCCAGCGGCTCAGCATGGGCGCCGACAGTTGGGGTGCCATCACGGCGAAGCTGGACGAGCGGCGAGCTGAATATGAGCAGTGGAAAGATCTGTCCCACAGCACCTATTTCGCATGACGGATTGAAAGCAGTACCCGGTCGGTCTCGCCTCTGCTCATTCCGGAATCAGGTGTTGCCGACCGGTGACTCGTCTTGCGTGTACGACGGCTGGCCCTTTGCAAGTCGTGCCCCAAAAACACCGAAGGGTTCATCCTCGTCGTTCTGAAACCGAACCATGCCGCTCGTCGAAAGCCTTCTGCGCGGCTCGCAGGGCCTCGGCATGCTCCATGGTCCACGCATTCAAGGCCGCGAAGGGTTTATCGAGCGATCGGCCGAGCGGGGTCACCATATATTCGACGCCAGGCGGCGCGGTGTCGATGAGCCTGCGCTCCAGGATGCCGTTTCGCTCCAGCCGGCGCAGGGCTTGTGTGAGAGTCTTTTGCGCAATGCCATCGATCCGTCGGCGCACTTCGTTGAAGCGCAATGTGCCTCCGGCAGCGCAGATAGCGCCCAGGACGAGGATGCTCCACCGGTCAGCGATCTGGTCGAGGAGCAGCCGGTCGAATGCGCTGCCGTCGTGATCCAACCCACAACTCATCGTTCGTCCTCATAGGTTTCGCCCGGGTTACATATTGGGCGCTATCGAGCAAGAGGCGGTCAAAGTCGCTGCCTTCGGATTTCATTGTCTAAGGTCACCTTGAGGTTACGTAGTCGCTCTAAGGTGCATACTTTACGCTAGATATCAAACTGATACTAAGGAGGCAACGGTTTTCCGAGGAGCCGATTTTTCATGAGTAAGATTGGTGTTGGTATTATTGGTGCGAGCCCATTGCGCCCTGGTTGGGCGGTAGCCGCACATCTTCCTGCGCTGGCCAGCTTGCCGGACTATGAGTTGCGCGCTGTCGCCACCTCTAGCAACGCGTCCGCCAAGGCTGCCGGAGATGCTTATGGTGTCCCGGCCTACAGCGATCCGTCGCTCCTAATTGCTCGCCCTGACGTTGATCTCGTCGTGGTGACCGTCAGGCTCGCGCATCATCACGCGCTGATCTCGCAAGCGGTCGCGGCGGGTAAGATGGTCATGTCGGAATGGCCGCTGGGCGTCGATATTGCTCAATCCACGGATATTGCTGCGCGAGTCACTAAGACCGATCTTTGGACGCTGATTGGCCTGCAAGCCCGGATGGCACCCTCGATCCGTTATGCGCGCGATCTCGTGGAGCAGGGTTATGTCGGGAAGGTGCTAGGCACGGCCATCGTTGGCTCGGGCATTGCCTGGACGACGGTGAGCGACAGCGCCCACACCTATATGTTCGATGCGCAGAGCAATGCGAGCCTGCTTTCCGTCCCCGTCATGCACGCAATCGACGCGATGCAGTTCGTGGTTGGCGATCTGACCGATGTCCGTGCGACGAGCGCGGTGCGTAATCCCGTGATCCGGTTGGCGGACACCGAACAGGATATCCAGTCCACCACGCCGGATCATCTCGCCATCGCCGCCACGCTGGAAAGCGGGGCCGTCGCGTCGATCTTCTATCGCGGCGGCACGTCGCGCGGCGAGAATTTCCGGTGGGAGATCAACGGCAGCGATGGCGATCTGGTCCTGACCTCGCCGGTCGGCAACCTGCAGGTGCTTGCTCCAAACCTGTTCGGCGGGCGCGGCGAGGATGCCGCCGTGGCTCCGCTGGACATTCCGTCGGAATATGATCTTGGCACCGGCTCCCTCGAAGGGCCTGGCGCCAATGTTGCACGGCTTTATGCGGCCTTCGCCCGCGATCTCCGGGATGGCACACCGGGCGCAACGGCACCGGATTTCGCGCACGCTCTGCGCCTTCACAGGACGCTCGACGGGATCGCGCGCGCAGCCGCCAGCGGCGTGGCACAAACTCTCGGTCAGGGGCGCTGATCATGATGCAGCGATGGGAATTAACAACCAGCTTATTTTGCTGCGCTGCATAAGTCCGAAAGTGGCACATCGCGTCATTTAGTTCGGTGCAGCGGCATGTCCGAAGGTGGGGGTAGACCGGAAGTGGACAGGGCACAGTCAAACCGACGCGATTGTCACATTTGAGACATGCCGACCGATGCTGCTGGTGTCCGCGTATTGGGAGAAAGAACCGCAGCCGCACCCGAACCGCTTGGACTATTCGTATATGGGGCTGGCGGTCTCCGTTTTAGCCCGCCCGTGCTGCGAGAGCGTAGAGCCAACCCATCAGCGTCGCAACCGACACCAGCGTTGTGATCGAGACTGTGGCCGCGACCAGAGGTTCTTCCACCTTGTACTCGCCTGCCAGGATATACACCGTCTTGGCGGTCGGCACGGCGGCACAGATGACGGCGGCGATCGTGTAGAGCTGATTGAGGCTCAACGCGACACAAAGCCCGTAGACGATCAGCGGCATAATCAAGAGTTTCACAACCGCAAGCACAATGGAGGTCATGAGGTTCGAGCGTATTCCTTCAACCGATAGGCTTAGTCCAATGGCAAAAAGTGCGCACGGTGTCAGCGCAGCCGCGAAGATGTTCAGATAGGCCGCAAGTGGGGCCGGCATCGGCAGGTCTGCGATCGTCCACGCCAGACCTATCAGAGTTGATAACACCATCGGATTGAGCACGATCTGCTTCACCAGCATTGCCGAACCAGCCGTCCCAGGGTGTGCGCCGCGTCTGTCGCTTTCCAGGAGAATAACAGTTGCGGGGAACATCACCCCCGCCACAAATACGGTCGCGATAGCGGCAGGTAGAACGGCGGGCTGTCCGTAGATGGAGTGCAGGATTGGCAGCGCTACGAATCCGGTATTGGTCATCGCCGCTGCCATTCCATAGATCGTGCTGCTGGCTCGGTCGCGTCCCCACCCGGCGCGGACGGTTAGAAATACCAGCGCGAAGCACAGGATGGAGCCACCGCCGAATGCCAATAGAAAGCGCCATTCCAGAAGATTGCGTGCCGGCTCCTGCGCGATGGTGACGAACAGCAGCGCCGGCATCGCGACGTTGTAGGCGAAATGCACAAGCCCGTCGGCCAATGACCGCGATATGTAGCCGAGCCAGCCCGCCAGCCAGCCAGTGACGATAATCGCAAACACAGGAAGGACCAGGTCGGCGACTGCCATCTTGCTTTCCCCTTGGCGATTCCCTGATCCAGGCGCGTCGTGGCGAAATAATCATATATACGGCGCACGCTCCGCACCTATTGGGCCGAACAGGTTGGTATCACGTCGCCGCCATGCACGCTCAAATCGCAAGGCGAGCCTGTCTCGATCGGGTAGGTCCCTGTCGCGATTTGGCGGATGAATGGTGCCGCCATGGAGCCGCTTCAGAGCTTCAAGCATTGGGCCATCCTTTTGCCCGAGCAGGCGCTCGGATACATCGAGCCGATAACCGGCATCGATGCCGATCAGATGGGCGTCAAAGGCGGCATGATGGATCTTCGACAGCGGGAAGCCGTTGGGCACCACTGGTTGGCCGAACTGCTCGTCATTGTCGGCGACGATGTGGGCGGCATCTAAGAGGAGCGGTTCCGGCAGCCCAGATAACGCGCAGCGACCGTTGTAGGCGGTGATTACAGCCTCGCGGAATGACGCTTGATGCAGTCGCTGCTTGACAGCGCGCAGTGCAACGCCCGGAGTTAGAGCGGAATGAGTTTCCGTCGCACACTCTCGCATCATCACGCCGGTCCTCCCGTGCTCGCGTTACGGCCGTCGATTCCGAGGGACGTTATTTCGTCGATGACGTTGGTGTCGGCGACTTGTGGTTCTTCCCGGGTGGAACCCGCACTCGATCCAGGGCCTTGGTCCCAACGGTTGCGAATTCCTTCTCGTTTTCGATGACGGCGATTTCGACGAAGACAACACGTTCCTGCTCAACGACTGGTTCAAGCACGTGCCGGCCGAAGTGCTGGGCAAGAATTTCGGAGTGCCTGCCTCGCTCCTCGACCACACCCCCGATGAAAGCGAGCGCTATATTTTCCCGGCTCCGTTGCCGGGGCCGCTCAACTCGCAAGGCATTCCAAGCGCAAAGGCGGCGGAGACGAGCTACACGTAGCGGCTGATGGAACAGATGCCGATCAAGACAAAGGGCGGAACGGTGCGGATCAACGATTCCCGTTTGTTTCCGTCAACACCACGACCGCTGCGGCACTGGTCGAAGTTAATCCGGGTGGATTGCGCGAGTTGCACTGGCACCCCAATGGAGACGAATGGCTCTACGTCATCGAAGGGCAGGCGCGACTGGGCGTGTTTGCCGGCCAGGGGCAGGCGCGCACATTCAATTTGCAGGCCGGCGATGTCGGTTACGTGCCGGTGGCGATGGGCCACTATCTTGAGAATACCGGCTCGACCATGTTTCGATTCCTCGAAACATTTAAGAGCGATCGATTCGTAGACTTCTCTCTGGATACTTGGATGGGAGCAACGCCGCCGGAATTGGTGCAGGCGCATCTGAAGCTCGATCCGCAGGTGATGAGCGCGCTGCGCAAGACCAAGGCTCTGGTCGTGCCGGAATAAGTGCTTTCGCGAAAGTGCATCGCGGACGGTCTGGCGCCGACGGTGATGCGGGGTGCTGGCGAACCGGCAAGGTTGCGGTCGCCAGCCCTGCATAGCGCGGTAGGATGGGCCGCACCACCTTTTCAATTTTGGAAACAACAGTCCCCGTCGTGCAATGCAGTCGCGCCGCGCTAAACCACAGTACCTCCGGGCGTGCAGGCATTACCAGCCGGGGACAACGACTTGCACGATCGCGACGGCCCCATAGGGTGACGCCGCGGTCCCGGCGTATCATGACCGATCAGCCGACCGCGTGCATAACGCGATCAAGGTGTTCGGCCGGCCGGACTTTTGGCACCAGTTCGGGATCATCGCGCGACATCCGAGATCGCGCCTGGTGACGTCGTGGTGTACGCCTCCGGCGACGAGACTATGGCGGCGACCGAATTCGCGATCTCGACCAGCTTGCGGGCTGCGGCTTCCGGATCGGCGTAGGGGCGGTCGGCAGCAAATTTCATCGGGCCTTCTTTCGCTATGCGGGGGGCCGACGGGGCTCCGGCGCCCTCGGGCAAGGTATCAGATGTGGGGCTTGGGGAAGCATCCCTTCGATAGGCAGGTTCATCGTTGCAGGACGCAGCCGCAAAGGCTCATTTAACGGGGCGTGCGCCTTCATAATCGCGATGGCAAGCGCAGCGGCCAATAGGAGCAGCGCGGAAACCATCACCGCGACGGATCACCATCACCAGAGAGCATGGTGACGATTTGGGCCGCGACAAATCGATCACGGCGTTTACATCGGGCCAAAACGCCTGTGGTTCGGACCCACGCAAAGTCTGGAGTACTACGTTTCGTCCGTGTGACTCGGGCCGGCGAATTCGGCCATTTAATGACCGATTGGGAAATTCAAGAAATTATAGGGCTGGTCAACCGTCATATTGTCGTACAAACTGACCGTAAGGCGACAAATGCCTGATTGGCGCGCACATGGCGGCTGACAGGGACATGAATTGAACGCCAGCAGGGAGAGAGATGAAGACAATTTTCTTGGTTAGTCTGGCGTCGGCGTTGAGCGTTAGTTCCGTCGTTCAAGCGCAAACAGTGTCTGCACGTGTTCCGGAGTCAGAAGAAAACGGACCACTTTCCCCGCTGGGAAAACAACTCGACGATCTCGGCATCCGTATTCGCTCGCAACTGGTCGACGAATTTGCTGGTAATCCAACCGGTGGTGTTCACCAGGGCAGCACCAACGTCGGCCAGGTTCAACTCGGCGCCACCTTCGATCTCAACAAGATGGCGGGGATCGAGGGCGCGCAGGTCTACATCAACTTCCTGCAGGATTACGGCCATGGCCTCTCCCATGACGTGACGGGCACCTTCACCAAGGCGCAGGAAATCTACAAAAACGAATTCAACATCGCGCGTCTTGGCGTGTTTGCCTATGAGCAAAAGCTGCTGGACGATCGGCTGGACATCTTTGTCGGACGTCTTGGTACTACGAGCTTCTACGGGCGGCTCACCAACGGCTGTTACTTCCAGTCGGGCATCAGTTGCAGCGTTCCGCAGGTGCTCAATTCCTCGGCCGGCTTCACCTTTCCGACGTCGGCCAGCTGGGGCAGTAACGTTCGCTACTGGGTCTCGCCGGACAGTTATCTGGAAGCAGGCGCGTTCGAAGTCGATCCGTTCATTCAGCAGACCAACGGGTTCAACTGGAGCATCAATCACGCGACCGGCGTCACGGTCCCGTTCGAATACAGCAAGGGCATCTTCGATCTCGACAAAGAGCGCTACCCCGGCAATTTCAAAATTGGCGGCTATGTGAGCACCGCGCCCGTCAATGATCCTTTCTTCAATACCCGAGGTCAATCGATCGGTCTCAAGGGCGGGACACCTCAGCCTAGTTCCGAGTTGCGCAGCGGTTTCTACATGATGGGCGAAAAAACGGTCTGGCGCCCGTCGGACCGTGACGCCAAAAGTGTCTCGCTATTCGGCGGTTGGGTCCAGCCGATCGACTACAACGAGGAGGTGATGAGCACACAAATCTACGGCGGCGTTACGCTGCGGGCGCCGCTGGCGAGCCGTCCGCATGATATTCTCTCGTTCGAGGCGAACTATTACCGGGTGTCCAATGCCGAAGTCGACTTCCTCCGCGACGCGCGCATCAAGGCAGGAGGTAGCGGTACCAACGACCCTAACGAATTCGCGTTCGAGATGGATTACAGCGCGTTGGTGTACCGCGGTGTGCGCCTCACACCCAACATCCAGTACATCATCCATCCCGACAATTCGGCGCTCCCTAACACGAAAGTGCTGCCGAAAGACGAGGTCGTGCTCGGTATGAAGCTTACGGTCAACTTCAGCAGCATGCTCGGCCTGCCGATCGCGCCCAGCATTTCGGATTGATGCGCTTTCGCTCGTCGCGAAAGGTTTGGCGTCGCCGCTACGGCCCATCGGGGTGAAGGACCGTGCTCACCCCGCCTGGCCGGCGATTGCCGGAGTGTCGCGCTAGAACAGCGTTCGGCACTGGAGGTCCGTGAGAAATCGCTGTCACCGTGATACGGGTGTTGTTGCATGTAGCAGCGCCCGCGCGATCCGCATCGAGCCTACAGTCTAGCCGCCAGTGCGAACTCGACCAAGACCGGGTGATGGTTGATCATCGGCTCGATGCTGATTCCATTGCGGTCGATGTGCGGTCCTAACGGCCGCCGAACAGGCCCTTCACCCGTCCCATCATGCCAGGCTTGGCGTTGCCTGCTTGCTCCTCGCCCTCGGCTGGTGGTGCACCTACTGCTGCGGCGAAGCGTGTGAAGAATTGGTCCGCCAGCGATTTAGCGGTCGCATCGATCAGGCGAGCTCCGATCTGGGCCATTTTGCCGCCGACCTGCGCCTTAACCGTGTAACACAGCAAAGTGCCGCCCTCACGTTCTTCGAGGCGCACATCAGCGCCTCCTTTGGCGAAGCCTGCGGCTCCCCCTTGTCCCTCGCCCGAAATACGGTAGCCGTTAGGCGGGTCCATGTCGGACAACGTCACCTTGCCACCGAATTTCGCGGACAATGGCCCGACCTTCACCCGGGCGGTTGCGGTCATTTCTGTGGGTGAATGACGCTCGATACTCTCGCAACCCGGGATGCAGCTCTTGAGAATCTCGGTATCGTTAAGTGCCTCCCAAACCACCGCGCGGGGCGCCGCAATCAGCCGCTCTCCTGCCATGTCCATCGGATTGCCCTTTTGTATGACCGTCATACAATAATAGCTTCAGTCAAATGTTTTCGCAACCACCTTTGCGTGCGATAAAAAGCGAGCTATGCAGGGAAGAGTAAGTCACCGACGGGGATGAGGAGGCGACGTGTATGGCCGGTGAGGCAGGTGCGAAGCTTGCGCCGCTCCGATACGAATCCGCGCCGTTGCGCAACCAGATCATCAGTTCGCTGCGCAGCGCGATCGAAAACGGACTACTGCAGCCAGGTGCGCGACTTATCGAGCGCGATTTGTGCGAACAGCTCAACGTCAGCCGCACATCGCTGCGGGAGGCGCTGCGCGAACTCCAGGCGCTGGGTGTGCTGGCGCAGACCGAAAACCGCGGCCTTGTCGTCGGAACGTTGACCGCTGAGGAGGCTGCCAATGTCTACAGCATTCGCGCGGTCCTTGAGGCTCTCGTTGTTGGCCAGTTCGTTGCGCTCGCCAGCGACGAGGAAATCGATCAGTTGCGAGGCTATGGTGAGACGCTAAAGAAGGCGTACCTCTCCGGCTCGGTTGATCGCATGCTGCGGGCGAAGCGCACCTTTTACGACAGCATCTGCTCGGGCGCGCAAAACGCGCTGGCGTTCGACCTCATCAATCGACTCACTCTCCGTACGTCCATCCTGCGCAGCCGTTCGCTGTCGCGCAAGCCGCGTCAGAAGGAGAGTGTGAAAGAGATCGAGGCAATACTTTCCGCGATTGAGGCGCGAGATGCCGAAGCCGCCAAGCGCGCCGCGGCCGTGCATGTCGAGAACTCGTCACGCTCGGCTCTGCATTCACCCGAGGCTGGCCTTTTGCCACAGGCCGCCGAAAAGCCGGTGCGGCGGCGCCGGGCCGTCAGTTCCATCGCGGAATAGCGACGTCGAGCCCGAAAAGATCGAGTGCTCGACCGACAGTGTGTTTGACGATCGCATCGACGGAGTCCGGCCGCGCATAGAAGCCAGGTACCGGCGGGGCCACAATCGCTCCCATTTCAGTCACCGCCAGCATGCTCTTCAGATGCCCAGCATGGAGCGGTGATTCACGTACCATCAATACAACGCGCCTGCGCTCCTTGAGCGCGACATCGGCGGCGCGCGGTAGCAGCGTCGAGGTTACGCCGCTGGCAATCTCGGACAGGCTACGGATCGAGCAGGGCGCGACGAGCATACCCATCGTTTTGAATGACCCGCTGGAGACCGCGGCGCCGATGTCGTCCGCCTTGTAGACTTTGTCCGCCAATGCCTCGACTGCGGCGACCTTTAGGTCGGTCTCGTGCGCAAGCGTGATCTGCGCCGCTCGCGATATGATGAGGTGGGTCTCTATTCCGAGCGCGCGCAACATCTCAAGCGCACGCACGCCATAGATTACGCCGGACGCACCCGAGATGCCGACGACCATCGGCAGATGCTTTGCGGGATCACTCATGTGGGCCGGGAACATCACGCACCGGTGTTTCGGGTTTGACGCCACCTCGGCGGTTGGCGATGGTTCGATCTCCCGTTTCCCGCCAATGACCTGTCACCGCCGCCTCGGCATACTCGTCCCAGCGCGGCGACCAGTCGCCGAGGTGATAGCCGTGCCACGGCGGACGGGGCGTCAGATGTGGAAGCTGCAGTTCCTCCCAGATCTTCCGTGCGGCGGCCATGTATTTCTCCGCCGGTAGCGCGAGGGGCGGCATGTCGTGTTTGAGCGTGGCGTCGATCAGCAGGGTGCTCTCCAGCGGGGCTCGGCCGGATTTGGGGCCGTGACCGCTTGTTCGATAGGGCGTTACATGCACGTCATGCGTGAAATCGGATCGATAGGCGAGAGACCAGAAAATCGCATCTGCATTCTCCGGATCGATATCCTCCGAGACGGCGATGACAAGCTTGCCGCATTGGGCCTGCAACGTCGCGGCACCCTGCATCCCGCGCCAGATCTCGGCCTGTGGCGTACCACGCGCGAACTGGATGAAGATCACCTTCCGCAGATTGGTAAGCGGCTCGTGCATTACCACACGCTTCACTCCGCGCACGCCCATTGTCTTCTGGAGATGCTCAAGGAACAGTGGCTCGTAGGCGACCTTCTTGAGCACTGAAGACTCGCTCGGTGTCACCTGGCTGATGATCGAAACGAATACCGGCTTTCTGCGCATCGTGATCGCAGTGACATGCATCGACATGTTGTAATCTTCGAGCGCGATATGCCCGTGGCTCTCGCCGAACGGGCCTTCCGGCTCCAGCAGATGTGTGTCGATCAGCCCCTCGATCACGATCTCGGCGCGTGCGGGCACGACGAGATCAATCGTCTTACAACGGACAACCTCGACCGCCTCGCGCATCAGGCCACCGGCTACTGCCATCTCGTCCTGATCGATCTGCAGCTTCTGCGGACCGGTGAAAAGCACCGCAGGCGCGCAGCCGATGACGATCGCGCACGGCATTTGTTCGCCGCGCGCGCGATATTTTTCCCAGTGGAGGTAGCCGCCTGCACCACTCAGCCGGCTTGCCATGCGCACGCCAAGTCGGTCATCCGCCTTCAGCGCGGCTCGATAGGTGCCCATGTTCTGCACGCCGCTCTCAGGATCGCGGGTGACGCAGAGTGTGGCGGTGAGATATGGCGCGGCGTCGAAGCCGGGGGTCGAGATCGGCACAGGCAGGCGGGAAAGGCCCTCGCCAGGGCGCTTGAGCGCCTCGCCGGTGATGACGACTTCCTGGCAGGGCGCATTCGTGATCGTTATCGGCGGGATTGGCTCGTTGATCGCCTCCATCCAGACCTTGCCGATTTGATCAATCGGCAGACCGAGACCCGCGGCGTAGATTTCGGGCGAGGCGGCCAGGCCGCCGACCAGCACCGGGATGTCGTATTGATGACCGTTGCCGTCGGTGACGTCGGTGAACAGGAAAGCGCGGCGATCAGCCTCGTCCAACCCACCTTGGAACTGCCAACGTGCGAGCGGATGGAGCTCGGTGTCCTTGTTGATTGGCCGCTCGATCCGGGTGAGCAGGCCTTTGGCTTTCAGTCGGGCGATGTGCTCCTGCAGATCGCGCGGCGCGCCCTCGGTGTCGCTCATCAATACTCTCTCCTCGGGCGGAACCGCGCCCCTTACTTGTAGATATGGACTTCACCCTGCCGCGCCACTGCACGCCGGGTCAGGACCTTCACCAGATTTGCCCGATACGCGCTGCTGGCGGCTGCATCGGAAAGCATGTCCTCTGGATCAATCGACAGCGCGTCGAGGGCGTCAGCCGAACAATCAACATCCAGTGCCGCCTCGAATTGTGTCACGCGAGTGACACCACGGTTATAGGCCCCCGTCACCGCGACACGCACGCCCGCTTCGAAGCACGCGACGAAGGCAGCTGCCAGTGCGTAGCGCGAAGCAAGGTTACGGAACTTTGCGTATCCTGCAGAGCGCGGTACCGGAAATTCAACACCGACGACGATCTCGCCGGCCTCGCGGCAAGTTTCGTAGAGGCCGGTAAAATAATCGTCCGCTGCGATCCGTCGACGATCAGTAATCACGGTTGCGTTCAGTGCGAGCACGGCCGCAGGATAGTCGGCAGCCGGGTCGTTGTTCGCGACTGATCCGCCAATGGTACCGCGGTGCCGGACGTGGCGATCGCCGATCGATCCGGCAAGGCCGGCAAGCACCGGAATCGTACCGCGCACCAGTGCAGAGGCAGCGACGTCAGCGTGGACGGTGCCGCCCCGGATCAGGACGCCGCGGTCGGTCTTCTCAATGCCCTTGAGCTCGGGCAGGGCGGTAAGGTCGATCATGTCAGATGGCGCGGCCAACCGCGCCTTCAATGCGGGCAGCAGTGTGTGGCCTCCGGAGAGAAAAGCGGATTCGGCTCCTGCCTCGAACAATTTCACGGCGTCTGCGACGCTGGCCGGCCTGTGATACTTGAACGGATACATCAGGCGTCTACGCTCCCGCAGGCTTCTTTCGCGGCCATCAGGATCGCCTTGACGATATTGTGATAGCCAGTGCAGCGGCAGAGATTGCCTTCCATCTCATCGCGAACCTGATGCTCGTGGAGCGGCCCTTCCCACGTTCGGACCAACTCGGCAGCCGCCATGATCTGGCCGGGAGTGCAGAAGCCACATTGCAGGCCGTGGCATTCGCGGAAAGCTCGTTGCATCGGATGCAATTCACCATTCTTGGCAAGCCCCTCGATCGTCGTCACCTCGCGCCCCTCGACCTGCGCAGCGAGCACGGTGCAGGATTTTGCGGAGATGCCGTCAATATGTATCGTGCAGCAGCCGCACTGGGTGGTATCGCAGCCGACATGGGTGCCGGTGAGGCCTAGCGTTTCGCGCAGATATTCGACCAGCAGCATCTCATCCGCGACTTCGTGGGAGACGGCCTTGCCGTTTACCGTCATTGACACGGTGATCATCAGGCTGGCTCCGTTTCGATGGCAACTGGCGTCGGGAGGGCCGAAGCCTTCCGGCTGTGCAGCGTCTGGATCGCGCTCCAGATCCTAAGAGGAGTGGCCGGCATCTCGATCTCGATCACGCCGAGTGGCGCCAGTGCATTTTCGATAGCGCTCATGATGACGGCGGGCGCGGGAGTGGTGCCGCCTTCACCGCCGGCCTTCACGCCGAACGGGTTGGTAGGCGAGTGTATTTCCGCGATCTCGCAGATGAACGAGGGCATGTTGTCCGACCGCGGCATGCCGTAATCGGTGAACGAGCCAGCAAGCGGTTGGCCGCTCTCTGGATCAATCGTGAAGCTCTCCCACAGCGCTTGGCCGACACCCTGGGCGATGCCGCCATGAGTCTGACCGTGAACGATCAGAGGATTGATGCAGCGGCCAACATCGTCGACGGTGACATAGCGGGTGATTTCAATCCCGCCGGTGTCCGGATCAATTTCGACCTCGCACATGCAAGCGCCGTTAGGAAATACCGGTTGGTGCATTTCATTGTCGCGGCGGACGCGCAATCCTTCGGGCCATTTCGCTGCGGCGGCTACGGCAAGCTCCTGCCAGCCGAGCGTGCGATTAGTATCGGACGCGCCAAAAGAGCCTTCGTCGAACCTTACCTGATCGATGGTGGTCTTCAGGATCTCGGCGGCGAGGCCCTTTGACTTCTCGACCAGGTCATCGGCGGCGAGTGCCATTACGGCGGACGCGTGGCGCATCGATCTACCCGAATGAGTGCCGCCGCCGGCACTCACGACGTCGGTATCGCCGAGCGTGATTGTCACCTCATCGAAGCTGACACCGAGCAGATCGGCCATCACCTGCGCAAAGCTGGTCTCATGGCCCTGGCCGGCGGGCTGTGTGCCGATGACGACTTCAATGCCACTCTCGGCATGGACGATGATGTCCGCGCGCTCTTTGGGGCTACCGATCGAACTTTCGACATAGTTGGCGAAGCCAAGGCCGAACAGCTTGCCGCGCGCTTCCGCATCCTTGCGCCGCGTAGCCGAACCGGCCCAGTCGCCGAGCTCGAGCAGTCTATCCATATTCTTTTCGTACTCGCCACTGTCGTACAGCGAACCGACCGCGTTCAGGTACGGCATCTGGGAAGACTGAACGAGGTTGCGGCGCCGGAGATCCAGCCGGTCGTAGCCAAGTTCACGTGCCGCCTTGTCGATCAGTCGTTCAATAGCGAACGTCACTTCTGGGCGACCAGAGCTGCGGTAGGCTTGGGTCGGCATGGTGTTCGAGAACGTCGCGCGCGAGCGCAACGTTGCCACCGGAATGTGATACGAGCCAGTGATCAAGCCTGAGCCTTTGCTCAGCGGCGACAGCGACACGCAACGCGCGCCGACGTTGCTGAGATTGTCGGCGCGCATCGCGAGGAATCTTCCTTCCTGGTCAAGCGCGAGCTCCACTTTGGAAACCAGATCCCGCCCTTGATAGTCAGTTAGGAAACTTTCAGAGCGCTCAGCCCGGAACTTGACAGGGCGGCCGATTTTCTTCGACGCCCACATTACCAGCCCGAACTCGACGTAGGCGCGGTTGCGCGTACCGAAGTTGCCGCCGACGTCGAGCGAAATGACCCGCACTGCCGCCGGTTCAACGCCAATCACCTTTGCAAGTTCGTGTTTTTGACGTACGGCGCCGCCGCTGCCGGCGTAAAGCGTGTAGCGCTGGGTCGCCGGGTCATACCAGCCTAGTGCCGCGCGCGGTTCGAGAGGCACGCCGGTGACGCGGCCGATCACCCAGGTCATGCTCACGACGTTTGCCGCCGCCGCGAATGCCGCATCGGTGCCTGCGGCATCTCCGAAGCTGGCATCGACAAGGATATTATCCGGAAGATCGTCCCACAGCCTGGGAGCATCCGGCTTGGCCGCTTCCCTTGTATCGGAGACCCAATCAAGCGGCTCGTAATCGACCATCACCGCCTCGGCGGCCGACTGCGCCTTGCTGCGCGTGTCCGCGACCACCATTGCCACCGCCTCGCCGACATAGCGGGCGCGATCAGCGGGCAGCAGATGGTGCCTGCCAATATAGACAGGCGTGTCGCCGCGACCGCGCAGCTTGACGTCGAACTTCGTCGAGGGCACCGGGTTGTGCGGAATTTCGCCGAGCCCGTCGGCCAGACCGTCAGCACCGGTGAATACGCCGAGTACGCCGGGCATCTTGAGCGCGGCACTGCTGTCGATGCCGTTGATTTTCGCGTGCGGGTGAGGCGAGCGAACCATCGCCGCCCACGCCTGCCCCGGAAGCGAGAAATCATCGGTGAACCGGCCGCCGCCGGTAATCAGCCGCTCGTCTTCCTTACGGCGAAGCGGCTGGCCGACGGCTCTCAGAGACTTCAGGAAATCCATGGTGCGAAAAGTCCTCAGCGCTGGTCGAGACCGAGATAACGATCGACATCGGTCAGCGCAGCACCGCCTGGGCCGTAGTGCGACCTTAGCTTGAGTACCGTCTGCGCACCGTCCCGCAGGATGGTGCCGTTGGGTGTCAAACCCGATCGTTCGGACAATAGACTATTCATTACTGCGTCCAGCGCCTTGGGCTGTATCTCGGGCATGCGCTCAGCGAGGATCGTTGCGGCAGCCTGGCGATTGGCAGGATCGAGTACCCAATCCAGCGCGTGGAGGTAGACGTGCAGAAACGCATTCAGCGCCGCGTCGTTCTTCAGGGCCCAATCGCGTCGCACTGCGATCACACCACCCTGGTAGGAAGGAAAGAAATCGCCGCTACGCAGCAGCGTCGGGAAACCGGCGGCCCGAGCGATGCTGGTGAAGGGCTCAATCGTGATAGTGCCGGCATGCTCTCCGTCCTTGACCGAGCGCCAGCGCTCGGGTGTGGCGCCAACGGGTGCGACCTCATAGTCGCCCGGTTTGAGGCCCGAACGCGCAAGCATCTCGTAGAGCACGAATGCGAAGCCGGTGGAGACCGCATCGAGCGCCAGGCTGCGCCCGCGCAAGTCCTCGACCGATTTGATGTCCGGTGCGACGACGAGGCAAAGTTCGATCTGTGTGCAACCCATGACCGCGCGGAAATCAGGCAGCGACGGCAGCTTGGCTGCGCCCTGACCTTCGCGATAGGCGACGACGTTGTCGAACGCGGTGAACGCAATGTCGAACGCACCGGTGCCGAATTTTTCGAACTGGAACACCGAACTTGGCGTCGTCTGGAAATCGATTTCCAACCCCGCCTCGGCGAAGAAGCCCTGGGTCTGGGCCGCGAAAACCGGAAGATTGGGGGCGCCGGGGAATGCAATGACGGACAGTTTGCTCATGCTGCGATCTCCGCAAGCGAGCGCAGCATATGCGCCACATCGTCTGCGCGCTCGATGGGCGTGAGATGGGCGGCGCCCTTCAGCACTTCGAGTTTGGCGCCAGGGATCGCCGCGTGCATCGCCTCGGCCATTGTGGCTGGCGTCGCATAGTCCTCCGAACCGACAATAATGCGCGTTGGCATCTTCATGTTGCCGAGCGCCGGCCGCTTATCGAAGCGACCGAGCAGGCGGCAGGTCTCCGCATAACTCGGCAGATCATTGGCCAAAAAAACGCGAACGGCGTCTTCGACTACGTCGGGGTTCGCAGCCGTGAAGGCCGCGCTGAACCAGCGGCTCTTCTGGAATTCGACCAACACACCGAGGCCTCCGGCGAGCGCTTTTTGCGCGCGTTCTTCCCATTGCTCCAGCGCTCCATCGCCATAGGACGCCGTGGTGTCGATGAGACCAAGGGCGCGCGTCCGCTTGGGGTAGGCGGCGGCAAATGCGAGTGAGACGCAGCCGCCCATTGAAGCGCCCGCCACCACCGCGTCTTGCCAGCCGACTACATCAAAGAGATCGGCTAGATCGTCGGCGAATTGCTCGGCGGTGTATGGCGCCCCCGAACGCCCGGACGCACCATGTCCACGACAGTCGATCAACAGGAGGTCGCCTGCGTCTTCGAGTCGCTTTGCAACCGGCGCCCAGAATCGATGATTCATCGCAAGAGAATGAACCAGCGCAAAGCGCGCTCGGCCGCTGCCGCGGATAACTCGGTAGGCTATTTCGACGCCATCCCGCGCGCGGGCGCGGGACAACGACGGGGAATTGAGGGGAAAGTTTGGGTTCATCACGAACCTCCGATCGATTGCAGGGTAGGTTGGGTGGTCAGCGCAAGGTCGGGCGCCGGTTCGGGTAGCGGCTCCTTGACAACAGGCGACGAGCGGCCCGGCAGGACTGCTGAGAGGATCAGCAACGAGGCAACACCGACGATGATCGGCTGCTTGAGCAGCAGGCTCACCACCAGCGGGAATTCTTTCAGTACTTCGGGCTCGAGAAAGAGCGTGCCGAAACCGAGCATCAGCGAGAAGCCGGTGATGGCGAGCTGTCGTTCGTTCCAGTCGACCTCGGCAAGCATCTCCACACCGTGAACGAACACCATACCGAACAAGACGGTCGCAGCGGCGGCCAGGATTGGAATCGGTAATAGCACGAAGACGTAGTCCACCTTGGTACAGAAACCGATCGCTATCAGGATGATTCCGGTTGCGATTGTCACTCGCCGCGACGCGACGCGGGTCGAACGCAGCAGCGCGACGTTGGCCGGGTAGGGCAGGTTGCTGAACGCGCCGATGCAGCTCGCCAAAGCCGATCCCAGCATCATGGCGAACACGCCCCATGAAAGGCGTGCAGGTACCATCTCCTCGCCGGTCCACTCACCGACCACCCCCATCAGCGTCAATGTCTGAATGTTAATCGCCACCAGCACGAGGAAGAAAACGAACACGTACTGCGGGTCGACCGAGAATCCGAACGCGAAAAAATGGGGAAGCACGAACCAGGGCGATTTGGTTACGGCACCAAAATCGATCGCGTGGAAACATTCGAAAGTCAGAGCGCCCGCGGCCAACGCAATCAACAGCGCGAGACGTCGCAACATCGTGAAACGAGAGATCGTCAAAATCATCAGGACGATTGCGGTGACCAGACCGGCGCCCAAATTGATGAACGGGAAGGTCGGATCCTTGGTCTTGCCGAGCCAGTGAGGAAAGGCGAGGTCGGCAATCTGCATCATCACCAGCATGACGATCACGCCCGCGATCGCCGGGTTTCGCACGGTGCGCGCGAGGAAGGATATGCCGCTCATTCCGCGGATCGGGATTGCCAGCAGACACCAGATCAGCGATGCGACGCAGAGAGATCCTAGGCCTGTACCGAGATTGCTGCCTTGCGTGTGACCAAACACCAGCAATGCGGCGAACACTCCCGCATAGGGGCCCGCGACCAGCGGCATCCGGCCGAACAGCGCCGCGATCAGCAGCGTCGTCACGCCACATCCGATGAATGTCGCTCCGTAGAGATCGGCTACAGTGTCGAGCGGCAGATCGAACGATTTGCCCATAAGACCCGGGAACACAAAGCAGCCCGTCATCACGAATACGTTCTGAAGACCCATCAGCCCCGTGTCCTTCAGGGGCACATAGCCGCCGGGCAAGACATCGAACATTGCGCGCCCGTTGTTAGTAGTCTGCGCCTCTTTCATGCCTGATACGCCTGGCCATCAACTGTGAGCAGCACGCGCGCGAGATTCGGGCACTTGTGCGAGCGGAGCAACAATGACGGCATGACTCAATCTCCCTGAAAGCGATCCCGTGCGGATTTCTATATTGGTCAGATTGTATGACAATCGGTCCAAAGTCAACGGAGAGGCAAGTTGGTCCTCCCTCTGCAACTTCGTTGCGGTTGCGGAACCTGCTCGCGACCGGTGCGTGTGTTTAACCGACGCGATTAGGTGTCGCGGCGGTGGAGCGGCTAGGACAGGAGACGAAGTCCGGGATGCGAAGTTCAGGCGAGGCGATGAGACCAGTGCTGAAGAGAAACTAAGGTGGTGAAGTCCGCATCGTCACCGGTGGCAACCACGCTCGATACTGACTTACAGGCTGCATAGGAGAGGTGCGCTAGGCGCTGTGCCAGAAACGCCCGAGTGGAATCCGCTCAGCGGACCGCATATCAGCTACTCGCTTCGCGGTCGCCTTCATACTTTGACCAAGCCCGGTCGGGAGTGGCATACGCCTCTCTGCCGATTAAGAAGAAAGAGACTAGGCGCGTAGTGGGCACGGATTCTGATCCGTCTGGCCCGTTTATTGCGGCGATACCCAGCCGTACCTTAGAACCTCCAACGCGGATACAGTACTGATGCAATCAGCCGCCTCCGATAGCCTGGCTTCTCGATCCGACTCAACCCAGCCGGCCGGCGTGTTCGATGTGGGCATGCACGAGCGGTTACCGTTCGCGGAAATGTTACTGCTTGGTCTCCAGAACGTGTTCGGGATGACAGGGATGTTTGTGTTCCCAGCCTTACTCGGCCTTGCATTCAATCTTTTGCCTGCGCAGATCGCCTACGTCTACGGCATGACCTTTATTGCTTGCGGGGTTGCAACCATCCTTCAATCGTTCATGTTGTTACGGCTGCCGATCGTGCAGGGACCCTATGCCGGATCATTCGGGGCGATTCTCGCGATAGGCCATGTCGCGGGAGCCGGGCTTGGCGCGGCTTATGGGTCGTTCTTCATTGCGGCGATACTTTGGGCGATGATCTCAATTCCGGTTCGCGGATACAGTATCATCGGGCTGCTCGCACGCTATCTCTCCTTTCCCTTGATCTCTGGCATGACGGTGATGTTGATCATCATTCAGATCGCGAGCGTATCACTGCCGAACTGGATCGGGCCGGTGACCAGTCCGGGTTTCCCGATGATCAACATCGCGTCGGGCGCGGTGGCGGTTGCAGCCATCGTAGCGGTCATGCGCTGGGGCGGTCGACTGCTCCGGCGTGGTGCGATCCTGATCGGGCTGGCCCTCGGCACTTGCTGCTTCCTGCTGTTCCGGCCGATTTCCTTCGCCGCTGTAGCCGCGGCACCTATGCTTGTCGAACCCCGCCTGTTTCCCTTTGGCTTCATGGTACGGGCGGACCTGGTGCTCATGTTCCTGCTGGTGCTGCTCCCCGCTGCCATGGGTTCGATGGCGCTCTATCGGACGGTCGCAGATTGGGGAGGCGAGACGCTGTCCCCTGTCCGAATGGCGGAAGGTGTGTTTGGTTCGGCGCTCGGCGCCGTGGTGGCGGCGCTGTTCGGCGGTTTCAGCACCATCGCCTATCCCGACAACATAGGCATGCTGCGCGCTACACGCGTGGGGTCGCGTTACGCGACCCTGGCAGCCGGGGTGTTGCTGATCCTGCTCGGAGCATGCGTTAAGTTCGACATGATGCTAGTGTTAGTGCCATCCTCAGTGATTTCTGCGGCTGCGACACTGCTGTTCGGCATCGTGTTCATGCACGGTGTCGGCATGTTGGCCACCGTGAAATGGGACGATCGCAGCCTGATCTCCGCCGGCCTTGGCTTTCTCGTAGGTCTCGGGGGGCTCTTCGTTTCCTCCGACACGTTAAAGGCGATGCCGCTTCTTGTGCGTCTGATCCTTCAGCAGCCGGTAATATCTGGAGGAGTTACAGTGCTTGTTCTGTATGCGGTGCTGCGAGGTAAGTCCGACTCGACGACCGCAGTTGAGCGCGGGCGTTTCCAAGAGAAAGAAGGGGCGGCAACAAGCGCTTGAAGGGTGGAAGCGAGTGGCCGATGATATTCATCTTCGGTGTATCGATTGTACGTTGTTCGACACGTCGTAATATGAACGCGCTGGATTCCAGAGGGCAGAGATTAAATTATGCAGGACGCCTCCTCGTTTTGGACCTTCTCGTTGAGCTTCTATTCCCAACCTGGGATCTCAGAAATCTGTCTTGACCTGCAGGATCGCTTCGGAGCGGATGTTAATATTGTGCTTTATGGACTTTGGCAGGCGCATAAAGGGCGACGACTGAGTGAGAGCGACGTTCGCGACGCCAGTGAATTCGCGGTAGGTTGGCAAAAGAACGTCGTGGAGCCACTACGAAACGTGAGACGTTTTTTGAAAAGGACACCGTCGGGATGGCCATCGCAGGAAGTTAATCTGCTTCGCCAACAGGTGAAGGCAGAAGAGCTGCAAGCGGAGCATTTGCAGCAAAGCGCTATGGAGGCTGCGTTTGCGAGTCTCGGCGAACCCGATGCGTCAGCCACAGTCGCAATGGCCAATCTGGTAGTTTATGCCGAAATTCTTGGTGTTGAGTTTCCGAGCGCACATCTTGGGAGATTGCTGGACGGGCTAGTGAATAAGAATTAGCAGGAGGTTGAAAACGTCTCCTGCGCGATTAGTCGGATCACGAGTTCGTCGAAGGATGTATTGGGCAGCAAGCGATGCGCGTCGGGATCATTGTTTAGCGAAGGGATAGGAAGGCTTGGGTTGGGAATGATCCGACGCTACGGTGATCTCCAACTTAGCGAATACGCGCGGAAACTCAGTGCTCTTACAATGAAAAGTCTGCCATAGCCGGCGGTGGTACTTCGTTGGCAAGTGTCAATCCATTCCTTCGTCGACGCGAAAGTGCGTGATGGACAACCCTCACCGGGTTCCAAACGAACGGAGGAAGGTCACGAACGTCCCGTCGTGCCACCACATCGTCGTTCCATGTGCGCGAGGGTGCTGCATTGGCCGCGCATCACCATCTAATGTCGTGCCTTGGCTTCCGCAGGGCGTTGCAGCAGCGGCGCGAGTTCCGCGGATTTAAACGCGGTTCTGTTTTGGGGTTGGCATACGCCAGCTCGCGGGTCGGTCGGTCATTCCGAATTAGAACATAAAGAGAACGCATGTCGAGTCCGTTCAGGGCGGGATCTGAGAAATGATCCTGCTGGGAGGAGAGGGGTGTCGGAACCATGCCAGCCGTCTTGAATCCGGTAGTCAGTATTTGAGTAATGGGAGTTCCTCGCCATGGCCCCGCGCGCAACTGGAAAGGCTTCCTCCGCCTTTCCCTCGTCACTTGCCCCGTTGCGCTTTATCCGGCCACTTCTGAATACGAAAAGATCTCATTCAATCAGCTGAATCGAAAGACGGGCCACCGCATCAAGTACGCCAAGGTGGATGCCGACACCGGCGAAGAGGTGGCTAATGAGGACATCGTCAAGGGATACAAGGTCGACACCGACACCTTCATCGAGGTGACGAAGGAAGAGCTCGAGAACGTGGCCCTGGAATCGACGCGAACCATCGAGATCGACGAGTTCGTCGACCGCAGCGAAATCGACCCGCGGTATCTGATCCGCCCGTACTACCTGCGCCCCGATGGCAAGGTTGGACACGACGCCTTCGCTGTCATCCGCGAAACCATTCGGGCGATGAACAAGGTCGCGATCGGACGCCTGGTCCTGACCAATCGCGAGCACATCATCGCGCTTGAGCCGCTGGACAAGGGCTTGATGGGAACGCTGCTGCGCTATCCCTACGAGGTCCGCGCCGAGGACGAGTATTTCGACGAGATCCAGGACGTCAAAGTCACCAAGGACATGCTCGATCTCGCCAGGCACATCGTTAATCAGAAGTCAGGCCGCTTTGAGCCTGACAAGTTTGAAGACCAGTACGAAACCGCGCTCATTGACCTCATCAACCAGAAACGCGCGGGCAAGCCGATCACGCAGAAGGGACGGCCCCGTGGCGAGAACGTGGTCGACCTGATGGACGCGCTTCGGAGGAGCGTCGGCGGCGCAGCCGAGGAGGCTAAGGCGCCGACGAAATCGGCGAAGAAGCCGCGGAAGGCGGCAGCCGGTCAGAAGGAAATGCTGATGCCCATTAGCGGCAAGGAGCCGCCGAAAGAAGCTGGCGGCCCGACGAGCGATACGCAACGCCAGGAAGGGGACCGACCGCGAGGCAAAAGCTGCCGCACGTGGCGCCGTGGACGAGATCAAGCGGGCGCTCGGCGAGCGCGGTCCGGAGTGTTGGAACGACGGATAGCCGGATCTCAACCGGCGCATGGCGAAGAACACGCCTTATGCTGACTGGTATGCTTTGCGTACTTAGACTGTTTCGGTGCGTGATGCCGAGACGCCCTTCAACTAATGCAGTTTTCGCCTTGATTCACTACCTTGCGGCAGAAACACTGCACGTCCGGTGCGCAAGCCTTTTCTTCCTGCTCTGTGCCGCTATGCGCTAGAGCACTCGTCTAAACCGAACAGACAGCAGGATAAGTGCCAAGAAGAACTTGTGCATTCTGATTGCTCCTTCAGACTTCCATAGTTCCAACGGCCCATGGAGTGGGGAATCCGTTCATTCCATCACCATCGCATGGTCGGATTCGCTAGAGGTCGGGGCGCTCCGCAGCAGCAGGACGAGAGGAATAGCCGCGAGCGAAAGGATCATCATCAGTTTGAAATCGTCGATGTAGCTGATGATCGAAGCCTGCGTTTGTACGACCTGATCGAGCGCCGCGCGTCCGCTTGCCGTCCAGGGACTCAAGGCATGCCGCACGATGCTGTTGTCGAATGCGTGATTGAATGCCGTGACGTGGCTTGCGATGGTCGCGTGATTGACCTGATTGTTTCTTGTCAGCAGATAGGAGACAACCGATATTCCAACGCTGGAGCCGACGTTCCGCGAAAGATTGTAGAGACCAGTACCGTCGGCGCGCTGTTCGGGTGGGAGCGTGGCGAAGGTAACGGTCGTTAGCGGGACGAACAGGAATCCAAGTCCTGCCCCCTGGATGAATCCGGTTACTGCGATGGTCCACTGCGAGACGTTCGGATTCCATCCGGTCATGTCGTACATGGCCCAGGCGGTCAGCAACAAGCCGATCATGAGCAGCAGCCTGGTATCGATCCGCCCGACGAGCCGCCCGACCAGGAACATGCAAGCCATCGTGCCGAGACCGCGAGGGCCCATGACGATGCCTGCGGTCACCACGGGATAGCCCATCAGGGTCTGCAAATAGGGCGTCAGCAACGCCAGCGATGCCAGATAGGTGATCCCGACGATGAAGATGAACAGCACCCCGACCGAGAAGTTTCGATCGAGAAACAGCCTGGGATTTACGAAGGAATTTTTCGCCGTAAAGGTGTGGACAAGAAAGATGTAAAGTGCCGACGCGCAGACGACCGCCTCGATCAGAATTTCAAAGGAAGAGAACCAGTCGAGTTGCGCACCCCGGTCCAGAAACACCTGCATAGCGGCAATAGCGATGCTCAAGCTGCCAAATCCGAGCCAGTCAAGCTTCGCTGCCGCGCTGGTCTTGCTCTCCCTCAGAAAGAACGATATGCCGGCGAATGCAAGCGCACCCAAGGGCACGTTAATATAGAATACCCACCGCCAGCTGTAGTGGTCGGTCAGCCAGCCGCCGATCACCGGCCCCAGCACTGGTCCGACCATCACCGATACGCCGAATACGGCCATGGCGGAACCGCGCTCTTCCACTGTATAGATGTCGAGCAGAACAGACTGCCCAAGCGGAACGAGTGCTGCGCCGAAGAATCCTTGCAGCAATCGGAAAGCCACGATCTGGGCCAGCGATTGCGCCAGGCCGCACAGCACGGATGCAATCACGAAGCCGACGACGGCTACCATCAGGACGCGCTTGCGGCCGAACCTGTTGGCAAGAAATCCCGATGGCGGGGTCATGATGGCGGCGGCCACGATATAAGAAGTCAGCACCCAATTGATCTGATCGGCGCTCGCCGACACGCTGCCCTGCATGTAGGGAAGCGCGACGTTGGCGATCGTCGTATCCAGCGCCTGCATGATGACCGCGAGGATGACACACAGCGTAACCGCGGGCCGGTTGATCGGCTGCGCATTTGCGGCGGCATCAGCCATGTTCAGCTTCCCGATCCAAAGAGGCCGGTTATGAAACTGGGAAATCCGCGGGCATGCGCGGTGTCGACATTCACCTCCACGCTCATGCCGACGCGCAGGGGCGGCTTGCCGGGTGTATTGTTAACGAGGATGCGCATCGGAATGCGCTGAACCACCTTGACCCAGTTGCCGCTGGTATTCTCTGCCGGCAGCAACGAGAAGCTCGAGGCGGACGCCGGACTTATGCTCTCGACGGTTCCGGCCCATCGCTCGCCCGGATAGGTATCGACGTCGACCGTTACTTTCTGTTTGGGCTTGACATAGGTCAGTTCGGTCTCTTTCGGGCTCGCTTGAACCCAGACGTGATCGGTCGAAACGATGTTGAATGCCACCGCGGCGGCGGCGAGATACTGGCCGGGTTGCAGCGACGGCACATTGGTCACGATGCCGGCGAAGGGGGCTTGCACGATGGTGTGGGCGAGTTGGCGCGCGGCCTCATGACGCGTGGCCACGGCATCCTTGTATCTGGGATGGTTTTCGATCGGCGCATCGGGGTCGCCATTCAGGTTGGCGGCGATGCCGGTCAGCTGTTGTTGCAGCGAGGCGAGCTTCTGCTGCGACCCTTGCAGCGTGTTGCGGGCGGCATCGAAGGTGGCCTTCGGGGTAAAATTGTTAACCAGCAATTGTTCCTGGCGCTTGAAGTTGACCATGCTGAAGTCGACATCTTTCTGTGCCTGTTCGACCTGGGCCTGCATGTTGCGGTAGCTGGCCTGCAGCGCAACGAGATCATTTCGCGTATTTCCGATCTGAGCCTCGGCGCGATCCAGCGCCAGCTGAAACTGCAAAGGGTCCAGCTTGAACAGCATGTCGCCCTTGACGACTTTTTGATTGTCGTTAACCAGGACTTGCGTGACGATACCCGGGACGTCGGTCGACAGCCCGACCATGTCAGCCTGGACATAGGCATTGTCCGTCGACATCACGCCGCCGCCGGTCACATAAAAATAGCCGCCCACGACCAGCGCCACAGGCAGCAGCGCAAACATCAGCGGCCGCCGGATTGATTTCTTGGGCACCCGGGCGCCCGCCGCGACCTGGCCGTGGTGCGGTTCTCCAGCCGGCACGGCTTCGGGCTTGCGATCATCCGTGCGCAGCACCTTTGCATCCGCAGTTCCACGCCGTTCGTTTGCCATCAGCGGATTGCGATCTAGTCGATGAACATTCGCCTCGATCGCGCGCGCGTTTCTATCCCCGGGATTGGCGGGAGTCTTCTCTTTCAGATCAGCCATAGTTCGCTCTCTTCTGTGCAACCGGCGAATCGCATGCGTCCGTCAGATTTGCTTTGAGTGTCTGCAGTGTCTTCAACAGGCGCTTGGCGTCGGCTTCCGGAACTCCGGCGAGCGCTTCCCCGTGGGTGACCTCGCCGAACCGGCGTAGCTGCGGCAGCTTTGTCCGGGCGGCGGACGTTAGGTGAAGGAGCCAGACCCGGCGGTCGGACGGGGCCGGATGCCGCTCGATCAAACGTAGCGTCTGGAGCTTGTCGACGATGCGGCCAAGCGTGACGGGTTCAATTTCCAGCAAGTCAGCCAGGCCGCTTTGGTTGATGCCCTCGTTGTTCGCCAAATAGGCCAGCACCTGCCATTGCGACCGCGTCAGGCCGGAGCCGCGTGCATTCTGCTCAAAGCGTCTCCTGAGCAATCGCGCGATGTCATGCAGCAGAAATCCGAGTGCCGGTGCATTCGAATTTATGACGGCGCTATTCATAAGCTTGCTTATGATAAGCTTGGCATTATACCTTACAGGCGCTGCAGGCGGCTCGTCGCGCATTTGGTATTTTTGCAATTGTACGGAGCGGGGTGATCCGGTTTCAGTGAGATTAGAATGTCGGCGAACGCTGCAAATGAAAATGCTATATTTATTGCATTCGGTGTTGAGGGGGATTCAGTAATGGATCGTGGCAACCTGGCCGATTTGACAGCGTTCGTCGCTGTCGCCGATCGACTAAGCTTTCGAGCCGCGGCGTCGCAGCTCGGAGTCACACCATCGGCGCTCAGCCATTCGATGCGGCAGTTGGAGGAGCGCCTTGGGGTCCGCTTGCTGAATTGCACGACGCGCAGCGTGTCGGTGACCGATGCCGGCTTGCGGCTGCTTGATCAGTTGCGGCCGGCGATCGATCAGATCGCCGGCGCGATCGAGGATTTGAACGAGACGCGGCAGCGCCCCATGGGGCGGCTGCGAATTTACGCGCTGCCATTGGGGGCGGCTGCGGTCATCGCACCGATTTGGGAACGCTTCTTGTCGACCTACCCGGAAGTCCATCTGGAACTCGCGGTGGGCGAGGCGCCGATCGACCTCGTGGCGAAGGGGTTCGACGCTGGGATCGGGCCACGCGAGCGGGTGCCGGCAGACATGATCGCCGTCCGGGTGACAGCGCCAATGAAGGTCGCGGTCGTTGGTGCGCCGACCTATTTTGCCCGGCGGCGACCGCCGCGCGCGCCGGATGATCTCGCCCGGCACAGCTGCATTCAATTTCGCAGGGCAGGTGACGGCGCCGTTTTTGTATGGCCGTTCGAGCGCAATCGCCAGTCGCGCCGGATTTCAGTAGAGGGGCGAGTGATGGTCAACGACGCCGATCTGGCAGTTCGCGCGGCGGTTGACGGGCTAGGCATCGCATACACGATCGAAGCTCTCGCCGATCCGTTCCTGCGCTCGGGGCAACTGGTCCGGGCGCTGGAAGACTGGTCGCCGACCCTTGAAGGACTCTTCCTGTATTATCCCGGGCATCGGCAGGTTCCGGCCACGTTACGCGCTCTCAGCGACATCATCCGTACGGCCGGCTCGAAGCCAGGCAAGGGTTTGCTGAAGAATCCATTTACGAAGTTCTGAGCGCTTCAAGTGTAGGAAATTCGGCCCAGTACACCGTTACAGCGTTGTGAATGCCCGCAACTCCTCGCGCGCGACTTCGCTAAAGTCTTTGAGCAGATCGATTCCAGATCCGCTCTGCACCAATTCATGGAATTCGCGAATCGTCTTGCCAGGTGCAAAGTAGGTGTCGATTGTTGCGCGCATGATCTTCTCGGCGCACGCGATGGTTTGCGGCGGGGATTGGACTCGCATCCTGCTAATCATAGCGTAGAGGGCAACGAGTTCCTGTACGTTTGGCTCGTTGCTCACAATGGCTTCGCCGTATGCCTTTGATGCCGCGGCAATGAACTCCTTGTAGAGATCATCTCGCCGCGCCATTTCGCGAGCGAGCTGGCTTTCCTCGCTTGCGCACGTTGGCTCAGCCAGGTCGCGATACCCGACGTCAGGCCGCCGACCACCGATCCGGCGAGTGCCGATAGTGTCGAAAAATATGCGATATCCATACAGCCGTTAATCCTTACTGGTGAGCCAGCCACAGTAAGTATCGACGACTATGCCTTCGCTATTCACGGCCGCCATCCGCGAGGTCGAAGGTGAGAAGCACCTTCGCGGACGCGTCCCCTGAGTCCTATTCCCGGCAGTTGGCGAGAGCCGCCGAGGGGGCTGCTCGGCGGCTCTCGCGCGTCGACAATCGATCGGAGGCTCGATCGCCGACGCTGGCTGTAAATGGTTGAAAGGCGCTTTGGCGATTGGTGCCCCGGTAATTGGAATGGATGTGTGAAGGGTTTCCAGCCGTGCCACCAGTTAATCGCGATGACGGCGAGAAGCAGTACGAGGCACAAGCTCATTTGGTGTTCCCCTTCGCTTCATAGGCTCGTTTTATCTGATTGTTCCGCCGACCTTTGGCAGTTCATGCGTCAGGCAGGTTTCTGCCGTTGGCGTGTTCTGTCGCGAGTTTGCCAAGAGCAGCGCGTGGGTCGTTAGCGACTTGCCGCGGAGCGCGGGTAGTTCGACGCAGAGCTACGTAAAACATGCGCCCGAGGCTATCGCCCAAAGCCCAAATGAAAATCCTGCTCCCGTTGCATGCTTTGATGAAAGAATTTCAGGAATGCTCTTCTCTTAGTCAAAGCCAGGAGTTTTTCGCCGTTAACGGCCTAGCGAATCCACCATCGACAAACGCGCCGCCGCGCGAAGGCGGCGGGATGCGCATCAGGCCTGCTGCTTGGCCATATTGATGATCCTGGGCTGAGTATATCCCTCCAGGCCAGCGTGGCCCAGTTCAGCTCCGATGCCGGACTGCTTGTCGCCCCTGAAGGGAATATCGGGCTGCAGGTTAAGATGCCTGTTGATCCAGACTGTGCCCGAATTGATTTGCGAGGCTACGGCGAAGGCCCGCTCGAGGTCCTTCGACCAGACGCTGCCGCCGAGCCCGAACTCCGTATCGTTGGCGCGCGCGATGGCGTCTTCGACTTCCACATAGCGCAGCACCGGCAGAATTGGGCCGAACTGCTCCTCTCTGACCAATCGCGTATCATCGCCGATGTCGCGAACAATCGTCGGTTCGACGAAATAGCCCTTGCGCTGGAGAACATTGCCGCCCGCAACGATAACGCCGTCCTGTTTGGCATCGTTCAGGAAGCCCTTGACCCTCTCGAAATGAGCCTTGTTCTGCAGTGGCCCTATCTGGGCTCCAGGCTTGGCGCCGTCATCGACGACAGCCTCGCGGGCCAGGCGCCCGAGTTCCTCGCAGAATTCGTCATATTGCGAAGCATGAACGTAGAGACGCTTGATCACGACGCAGCCCTGGCCGGAATTGAAGGTCGCGCCGGCGAACAGCGCGGGCGCTATTTCCTTTGGATCGACATCGTCGAGCACAATGGCGGCGTCGTTACCGCCGAGCTCGAGCGTGAGGCGCTTCAGCGTGCCGGATGCGCTTTCCATGACTTTCCTGCCGGTCGCCGTCGAGCCCGTGAACGCGACTTTGGCAACGTCTGGATGTTTTGTCAGCACGTCCCCAAGATCATTGGCGTCGACAATGACGTTGATGACCCCCGGCGGGAGAATATCAGCGCACAGCTCACCCAGCTTGAGCGCCGCGAGCGGGGTCGTCGCCGCGGGCTTGGCGACAACGGTGTTGCCAGCAAGCAGCGCCGGCGCGATCTTCGCGGCTAGAAGGATCATCGGCACGTTCCACGCCGATATCGCCGCGACCACGCCGAGCGGTGTGGGTTGTTCGATGATCTTCTGGGACGCATCCTCCTTCAGGAGCCGAGGCGCCAGGTCGAGACCCGCGTAATAGCGCATCGTGGCTACGACGGCCGCCATTTCTAACACCGCCTGCGCGATCGGTTTGCCATTTTCCGCCGTCAGGATTTCCGCAAACTCGGCCTGACGCACTTCTACCGCGTCAGCCAGCGTGGCCAGCAGCGCGCCGCGGTCCCGCACGGGCGTCTCCGACCACCGTGGAAAGGCGGCTTTGGCCGCGGCGACGGCCTGTTCGAGTTGCGCGCGGTCTGCCCTGGGCGCCACGGCAACCACTTCTTCGGTCGCCGGGTTGACCACATTCAGCGCCATCGCGCCGGCCACCAGCTTGCCATCGATCAAAAGCTTGTAGTTGCTCATCTGTCTATCCTCCAATTTGCGGCAGGGACCCGCCAGGAACCATTCCAGGCGCGCCCGCCTTCACGGGTTTTGTTAGAAGTTCAAAGCGCCGCCGCAGCGACGACGTTTCGCGCGGTGCTCAAGCCTTGAGGATTTCGGCCATGCGCTCGCCTATGATCACGCAGGGCGCCTGGGTGTTGCCGGTGGTGATGCGCGGCATGATCGAGCCATCGGCGATGCGGAGATTTTTCACCCCGTAGACGCTCAGTTCGGCGTCCACAACCGAGAGATCGTCCCGCCCCATCTTGGCGGTGCAGGTCGGGTGATGCATCGACATCGCACCGTCCCGGATCAAGTCGTCGAGCGCCTCGCCGGCCAAGGCGCCGGGGAGGATCTCGCGCTTGACGAAGGGCTTCATCGCTTCGGAGTTGCCGAGGTCGCGGGCGATCTTCATGCCACGGCGCAGGGCGACGAGGTCACGTGGGTCGCTCAACATGTTGGCGTGAATCTCGGGCGTCTCATGCGGATCGGCCGACTTCAGCCGTAGATAGCCGCGACTTTCCGGACGAACCAGTCCGGGGCTGATCGACCACACATTCTCCACGGCATGGCGTCCTGTTACCTCGGACAAGTACGGAGCCTCGACCTGCCAGATGTGCAGGTCGGGTGTGTCGAGTTCCGGGCGGCTCTTGGTAAAGAGATTGGCCTCGGCTGCATTGTTGCGGACGGAAATCGGTCCCGGCGCCTCCCAGAGGCCAGCGCCGATGATCGGGTGATCCTGGAGGTTCTGGCCAACCCCAGGCAGATGGGAAACCGAGGGGATACCGAGACGATCGAGCTGGACGCGATCGCCGATGCCCGACAGCATCAGCAGTTTCGGGGTCTGGATGGCGCCCGCGGACAGCACGACTTCGCTTGCGGACTTGATCGCACGCATCTTGCCCCGCCACAAGAATTCCACGCCAGTGACGGTGCGGCCTTCGAGGGTAAGGCGATTGACATGAGCCCCAGTCAGCACGGTCAGATTGGGCTGGTCCATTACCGGGTAGAGGTAGCTCGCCGGAACGTTCAGCCGACGGCCATCGCGGATGCGAACGTTAGTGATCGCCGCGCCGCCCGGACCTTCCTGCAACACGCCGTTCTGGTCCGCGAAGGTGGGAATGCCCAGCGACTCGGCGGCCTTCAGGAAAGCGGGCGCGATCGAACCAGGATTGGGGGCGGGCTGCACGAAGACCTCGCCGCCGGTACCGCGACGTTTGGGATCGGGTACGCCGTGCCAGTCCTCGATTCGCCTATAGATGTCGAGGATATGCTGGTAGTCCCAGCCATCGTCGCCAGCCTGATCGGCCCAGAAATTGAAATCGTTCTTGTGACCGCGGGCCCAGACCATAGCGTTGATACTGGTGCCACCGCCGAGAACCTTGCCCGCAGCCTGAACGATTGAGCGATTGTTCACGCTTGGGCTGCGCTCCGTGCCGAAATTCCAATCGAGCTCGCCGCCCTGGTTGAAAAACCAAGTCTCGGTAATCAGGATGCCGGGCTTCAGATCGTCGCCGCCGGCCTCGAGCAATAGAACCTGCGCATCGCGATTCTCGGCTAAGCGACGCGCGACAACTGAGCCGGAAGCGCCGGACCCGACCACGATGTAGTCGTAGGTTGATCGCAGATTGGCGCGGCGAAGTCCTTGGTTGAACGCTATGGCCTCGAACCTCTCGGCAGCTTCACCGACGGCCGCGGCGGGCAGGCCGAGGCCGGCGGCCCGACTGACGAACGTCGTTCGGTCAATCTCGCGGGCGAGCAATTGGCCTTCCAGCAGCGCTAATTTCACGCCTTTCGAAGCAGAAGCGGCATCAAACATGGTCGTTCCTCCTGGCCGGGGGTCGCGGCTTTCGCCCGGCCCGTGTGATTGACAAGCCGACGTTAGGCGTGAAATAAGTTGTCTGAAATGACATTGACCCCTTGATTTCTGCCAATGATGATCAACGATGATCCGGTCGCCCGCTGTGCGCTCTTCGTCGCTTTCGAAGGGATGGGGCTGCTCGACCTCACAGGTCCGCTCACGGTGTTCTGGTCAGCGTCGAAGTTCATGGAGCAGCAGGGCCGGCACGGCTACGCCCGTCACACAGTCAGCCTCGACGGTGGACCGATCCTGACGGCCGAGGGGGTGACGATCGAGACGGCCCCGATATCGCAGTTCGACAGTGTCGAGATCGACACCATCGTGATTCCAGGCGCGCTGGACATGGAGCCTACGCTTGCCGATGGTCGCTTGGTGCGCTGGCTGGCAGCCCATGCGCCCAAGGCGCGGCGCACCGCCTCGGTCTGTGGCGGGGCCTTCCTGTTGGCCGAAGCCGGTCTGCTTGACGGCCGTCGCGCCGTAACCCACTGGGCCTCATGCGGACTGCTAGATCAGCGCTACGAGAGCCTGACCGTCGAACCCGACGCGATTTTCGTTCAGGACGGTCCGATCTGGACGTCGGCGGGGGTCAGCGCCGGCATCGACCTGGCCCTGGCTCTTGTGCAGGCGGATTGCGGTCGTGATATCGCCATGCAGGTTGCCCGAGAGTTGGTGATCTACATGAAGCGGCCGGGCGGTCAGTCGCAGTTCAGCGAGCTCCTGCAGACCCAGACTCTGACTTCGACGGCTTTCGAGAAGCTTCATATCTGGATTTCGAAGAATCTCAGCGACGAACGGCTGAATGTCGATCTGCTTGCCGAACAGGTGGGCATGAGTCCGCGAAACTTCGCTCGAAGCTACAAGGCAAAAACCGGCCGCACTCCGGCCAAAGCAGTCGAAGTGTTTCGGCTGGAAGCCGCCCGGCGCCTGCTGGAAGAAACCGAGCAGGGCGTCGATCGCATCGCCCGCAGCTGTGGTTTTGGCGATGAAGAACGGATGCGCACTGCGTTCCAACGCCACTTGGCGATATCGCCACGTGACTATCGGCGTCGGTTCTCAACCCACTCAATAACGGTGGCGCCGAGTGCATCTAAGGAGGTTTGAGGCGTAGTTGTCATCGATGCCCGTGACGTCCTCGTCCAGCGACAGTGCCTAGACCGAAGAAAGCGGTTCAAGTCTGAAGGATCGACAACCCTCAGGGTGTTTAGAGGCTCGCCTTTTCATGCGCTCCCGTTTCATGTCCCCTCGCGGCCCATGTGGATTCATCGCCTTTAATTTTTTAAGCGACCCTGAGATGAAATCCCGATTTTTCGACCTCGTTCCCTGTTACTCTGGGCAACTTCCTTGATCCTAGCCCGTTGCCTTGCACTCGCCGGGTTTCATGGCGGAATACGATGCTGCCCATGCCGCCTATGAAGCGCCGTTGGCCATCCGCTCGGTGCCAGCCGTACCGTCCGCGGCACGCTCGACGCCGGGCACCGTGAGATCGCCCGTGATTTTAACGTCAGTCACCAGACCGTTGGCCGCCTCGCTCGGCGTCACTCCGTGACCTGATCGCTCTCATCCATCATCGCCGACCCAGCGAACCTCGCCCCATCAAGGGGGGTTGTTTTCGCGGGCGCGGGCCTCGGCTCGGCGGGCTGGCGGCACCACCCCGCCAGTCGGTTTGAAAATTTTCGAGATTGGTTGCCGCCGTGTGTGGTCCGGCGCGCTCTAAACCCCTGCCTGCCGCGGCCGCGGCCGCCCATGGTGCGTTCATCGCGCCTATCGAATAGGCGGTTGGTCCTATTTACATAAATAGCAAACAGGTTTTTGATGCACGTGGGGTTGCGGCGGCAACTCTTGTTGATCGCTTAAATAAAAAACATGCGAAGGGCGAAAGCAGTTCGCACCTTCAAAGGAGGTCACGCACCATGGCAACTTGGAAAGAGATCACCGTCGCCGACCGCACCATACCCACGGCCAGCATGACCGCGACGGCGCGTACAAGCCTGACCCGCTATCGCGCGACGCGTCCCGTCGTGCTGGTGATGCGGAAGAAGGTCAAAGGCAGCAGTGCTTGATCGGGCCAAAGGCCTGATCCGAAACTTTCCCATACGACGCAAAAAATAAGAATAACCGCAGTCTAAAGCGTCGCGGCTCGATCAACGACGTCGGGGATTTGCGCATCGACCTACCGGCAACGCAAACCGGAAAGCGCATTGGTATGGCTATACTTGATCCGACTAGGGCGGAACGCCTCACTGCATCCTGCTTCCCGATTCCGTGCGGTGACAACACGGAAGCGCAGCAACGGTTATTCCTGCAACTGAGCGCCGATCCGCGCCACGTGGCGGACGACTTCTCGGAATCTTGGACCGCGCGCTTCGGCCGTTTAGTCGAACCGTTCGCACTGGATTTCCGGCAGAAGAAAACTGGCTGCGTGTTCACCAGCGCGGTGAACAATTCTTCCACCCCGACCGCTCTGACGTTTCCTGCACGCTGGATGCCTACCGCGAGGCCGACAATTGCGCGGTCGATGTCCAAGATCTTGATGGAATTTGCCGACCTCAACGAGCGGCTCGCCTACATGCGCCAGTTGCTGACCGACTGGTCGATCTGCGAGGCCGACGCCAAGGCGCACGACGCCGCCAAGGTTAAAATCAAACTGCGGTTTCCCGACGACTGCGGTCGGCTCACCTATTCCGGCTTCATCATCGCGCGCGCCCGCAATGGTGCCGTCCACATCAAGCGCCTCAAGGAAAGGAAATAACCCATGACTGCGTTCTGGACCGGCCTCGTGGTCGGCACCGTCTTCGGAGTGTTCCTCGGCATCACCGCCGTGATGTTCTTCATGGGTAGCAGCGACCGCATGACCGCCGAGGAATGGATTCGTCTTCGGGAATTTCGTCGAGTTTGCGCATGCAGCGGAAATCGACCCGGGTCCAGCCTGCGGCTCGCAACACCGCATCGATCTGCACAGCAACTAACGCTTGCATGAAGTCCACGAGCGTACCGAGCGCACCGTCATCAACGCGCTGTGGCGCGAAACCGCGAGACGGCGAAAGAGGGCCACCCGGCTCAACCTGAATCTGCCAATCGGAGATATTCCGCCATGGCCGTCAAAGTAAAGTTGCAAGACTTGCCGAAACAATTCAGGCAGCGAATCAAGCAACAGGATCGACAAAGAACAGCGCGTGCGAAAGCCGTAGTTGATGCCTGCAAGAGTGGCGACGCGAAGCGATTCTATGATTTGGCTTACCCTTACGATGAGTATCCAGACTTCTGGCCAATTGCACTTCGCGCCATTGCGCGCGACATCTCTGACGCCACGCCTGAGATTCAGGAGGCATTTCGGCAGGTCTGGATCGAGACCAAAATGCTGACATGCGGCGTGACATGCGGCGTCAATCACCACCACACGTTATGCAAATCGTTCCGTATCTTGATGCCGAAATACACCGGCGCGGCGCTGCGGCTGTTTCGGGGCGCGACCGCGCTGGAGCGAAGACTGGCGGCGTACGGGATATCATGGACTTCGAGTCTGTCGGTGGCGCAGGACTTTGCGGAGGGCTACCGCGCATGGCCGGGAGGCAGCGTTGTCCTCGAAGCTGTAGCTCCACCCGAAGCCATCATCGGCGCAATGGAATATGCGCCGCCATTAACTGAAGCCGAAAAGGCGGAATGGGAATTGTCCTCAAACACAAAGGTCATCGAATATCGCGAGGAATGCGAATATCTGGTGGATCGTCGCCTGCTCGGTCCGATCAAGGTCCAGCGGCGCTATGCGGAAAGACCACTGGAGGATGCGTCGTGAACGACTATTTCGACTTTGCCGCAGACAAAGGGCACAAGGGTCAAGTGGAGATCAGCGTCGGCTTTGCTGACTACAACGGCGCGCTGCTGATGCTGAAGCAACTCGACCGGCAACTCGCAGCCTGCACCCGCGCGGTCGAGACCGCCCGCGTCTCCATCACGCGCATCGCCAAGCAGGTCGAGCTGCCGTGCCAGTTGCGACCGGCGATCAAGGCGGCGGCGAGGCGCAACAAGAAGGCTGCGCCATGCGCTCGACCTGATCGGGTTTCACTTTGAGCCGCAAGCGCATCAGTGCGGCAACGAATAGGGCAGGGGCCAGCAGGGGAGGTCAGGCATGGGCGTCATCGGCGTCGCGATCAACGGCAGGAAGTTGTTTGAGTGGGAAGGCAACACATCAGAGCTTGAGAAGATTGAGCGCGAGATTGCTATCATAGCCGAGCAGCAACGCACCAATCCGAATGCCTTTGCGCAGGCTGTCATTCGCGATCTCGACAAGCGCGGCGATTCCGCCTTGCCATTGGAGCAGGGCGAAATGGTCTGGCTGATGTACTTTGTCACGCAGGCGCCGCTCCCGGCGGATCATCCGGGTTGCTGCCGCGACTATATCAAGCTATGGAATTTCGACTTCGACATCCAGTGCGACGAGCAGGCCAAAACCCTGCGTGCTGACGTCCACGCCACGCTTTGCGATATCGCGAGGGCATAGCCTCTCGACATCGCCGCATTGGCGGGCGTAAGACCTTTTGGTAGTCCACAGCTTTTGAGCGAACTTCGTTTTCGACATAAGCAGCAATAATGTGTGCGTCTTCTTGCCCTTCGACAAACAGACAGCCGAGCGAAAAAAATATCTCCTTTGCTACTACGTCGTAAAGTATGAGCGTGGCATCTCCTAACTCACAGGTGGCCGGATCGCTCGTTCGGCTGAACGCGAGCACTCGGACTCTCAAGACGAACGAGACCGCCCGGTTCCGACATAACGGGCGCCCTCCACCGGATTCACTCGCATCCGGACCGGTCGCGCCAGAGGAATCAGCAGAGCTGCCCGTACCCTGGAGCGTTGCGTTCACCATGGCCCCTCGCGCGAATTGGAAAGGCTTCCTTCGTCTGTCTCTCGTCACCTGTCCGGTCGCGCTTTGAGTCCGGTCTGGATGGCAAACGTCCGAATTTATATGGTCGTATGCCCCACGGTGGGGTTCCGACCGTCAAGTTGGCTTTCGGGGGGCTCGGTCGGGGCTACTTGGCTGGGTAGCGCAACCAGGGGTGTGGGCCACTTGCGAGCGGAACCAGGCGACGTCTCGGTCGCCTGGAAGATTTTGCCAGTCGACACCCTAGTGCTAACTAAATGGACACGGAAACACACGGGATGGACGAGTTAGACTGATTACCATAACACCAAGCAAGTCAGAATATCAGGCCACTTGTACTTCCGCACGTATCGCACTTCATGCAGGTGCCATTCGGCACCAGCCTGGAATTGCCGCATTCGCTGCACATCTCGGCCCCGGCGAGCCGGGTTTGGTCCAAGTTACGCTTCGCGCTTCTCGGTCGGCGAAAACCGGTGCTCGGGCTCCGCGGTTTTCGGCGCGGTCGCGACGTCGCGGTGGCCGATGAGGGCGGTCGGGCCGGAGGAGGGTGACCGCGGTGAAGTTGCCAAGTCAGCGGTTCAATCCAACGAAATGCCCGTCGCTCCCGACCGTGTATGCCCAATAGGCAGCTCGTCGGTTTTTCGGACTGTTCGACGGTCGAAATCGGAGCGGTTTCGCGCCGTTCGAGCCGGCCGCAATCGGGCGGGCCCCGGGCAGGTGTCGCCGATCAAAGCGAGCACGTCCCGCACCTCCGCGACCGCCCTCGTCCGGAGTGATGCGGACGGCGGATCCTGACTGGCGACGGCGAGGGCGGCTCGCGGGTATGCGGGTCGGCGCGGTCGTGCATCCCATCCGGATGCATCCATTGCTACGGCGTGATCGCTGGGTCGCGGTCAGCTTGATCAGGTGCACCGGCGGCGCGTAGCGGCCCCTCCTGCATGACCTGCATTCTCGGTGCGACCCGCTGACGGATGTGGGTACCCCTCCGGTAAACCCGCCGCGACCTCGCCCTGCAGCCTTAGGAGCGCGGGATTCAGGCCCGAGCAAGCAAACCCCATCCGGCTGGGGCCTGTAACGTCTTATTCGGTTCGCGCGTTGCTGCGGCGCCGTGGCTAGATTGATGACTCGGATGTGCGGCTGCAGCAAACGACCGCATGACAGGTAGTGCAGGAATCCTCCGATCGGAGTGCAGGAATCAACCAATCACGACACCTTGCCGGAAGGCTTCATGCCGCTACCAGGTTTCGCAGTGTCTGCCCAAGGCGCGGTCAACGAGGTTCAAGGTACCTTGTGGCCGATCTTGTCGGCCTGCCGGTGGTTTGGCCTCCGGATCTGCGCGCAGGCGGACGTCCGAGTAACTGGTGCCAAAACGGAGTCCGGCCAGTGCCAATATCTAACGCCGAGTACACCAATCACGGCGGTCAACCTCGGCCGGACGCGTATCGACGATCTACCGGCTCTCAAAGTGGAAGACCCTTGGGAGCGGGCGTTGTCGTTCGTGCCGTAGGCCACTCGACCGTCTTTATAGTAGGCCGATTGGCGCTTCGGACAGCGGTTTCGGCAAGTCTTCCAGCTACTCAGGAAAGGCGCAAATTCAGTTGGACGGCGTGCAAATAGAGTTTGGTTTTGCAATCCGACGCGACACCGGCTTCGTTAGAGTATTCGCATAAGGTATATTATGGAATATCTTTATGTCCAATTATTTCAATTGGTTATAGGCAGATCCTGTTAGGACGTGTCAGCAAGGTCGGTAATTCGGCCGGCGTGCCCTTGCGCCAAACCCAAGGCCACAATCAGCGCAGCCTCGCGCGGCATTGGAGCCTGGCCACGACCGGAACGGACATTTCTTCGTTCTTGATCCGGTGCGGGATCTGGTGCGGGCCCGCGCCCGTCTCATCTGAAAACCGATATTGCCGCGAGGTTCGGACGCTGCAATAAGCCGATTACAAGATCGCAGATGACCCGGCGGCGTCCTGTCCGTAGGATACATCTCACAAGAACAAGAAATCCCAAGGAGACACAGATGAGCTTTTCACGACGCACGTTGCTCAAGGCAACCGCGGCATCGGCTGTCATGGGCGGCGTCGGCGCGCCGTTTGTCGCACGCGCGCAGCAGGCCGAATGGACCTACAAATTCGCCAACAATCTTCCGGAGTCGCATCCATTCGTGGCGCGTGCCCGGGAAATGGCGGCGGCAATCAAAACCGAGACCAATGGCCGGTTCGATCTGCAGGTTTTTCCCAATAGCCAGCTCGGTTCGGACACCGACACGCTGAGCCAGGTCCGTTCCGGCGGCGTCGAGTTTTTCACGCTGTCCGGGCTGATTTTGGCAACGCTGGTGCCGGCGGCCTCGATCAACGGCATCGGCTTTGCGTTCCCGGATTATCCGACGGTCTGGAAGGCGATGGACGGCGATCTCGGCGGCTATGTGCGCGGCGAAATCAGAAAATCGGGTCTCGAGGTCATGGACAAGATCTGGGACAACGGCTTTCGCCAGACTACGTCGTCGAACAAGCCGATCACGGGGCCTGACGATTACAAGGGGTTCAAGATCCGGGTACCGGTTTCACCGCTGTGGACCTCGATGTTCAAGGCGTTTGACGCCGCGCCGGCCTCGATCAATTTCAGCGAAGTCTATTCGGCGCTGCAGACCAAAATCGTCGAGGGCCAGGAAAATCCGCTGGCGCTGATATCGGCCGCGAAGCTCTACGAAGTGCAGAAATATTGCTCGCTGACCAATCACATGTGGGACGGCTTCTGGTTCCTCGCCAATCGTCGCGCCTGGCAATCCCTGCCCGATGACATCAAGACCATCGTTGCCAAGAACATCAACGCGGCGGCCGTGAAAGAGCGGGCTGATACGGAAAAGCTCAATGCGACCGTAAGAGAAGAACTCGCAGGCAAAGGACTCGCCTTCAATCAGCCCGACGTAGCGCCGTTCCGCGAGAAACTTCGTGCGGCCGGGTTCTACGCCGAGTGGAAGGGCAAATATGGCGACCATGCGTGGGAGCTGTTGGAAAAATCCGTAGGCAAGCTGTCGTAACGGGCTCGCCGAAGGGGACCCGGCATGGTTCAGATCGAATTCACGCCAGTAACGGCGGGCGAGGTGACGTCCCCTCGCCGCCGTTCACGCGCGGCGTCGCTGGAAAATTTGCTCGGGAGGCTAGTCGAAGTTCCGGCGGCACTTCTAGTCGTCGCCGAAATCGTGATCCTGTTTGCCGGCGTCGTCGCACGTTACGTTCTGCATCAGCCGCTGATCTGGTCGGACGAACTGGCCTCGATCCTGTTCCTCTGGCTGGCGATGCTCGGCGCCGTGGTGGCGTTTCATCGGACCGAACACATGCGCATGACCGCGATTGTGGCCAGCGCGAAGCCTTCGGTGCGGGCTTATCTCGATGTCGTCGCGACCTGTGCAGCGCTGGCGTTTCTGTTGCTGATCGTATGGCCAGCTTACGACTACGCCTACGAGGAAAGCTTCATCACCACGCCGGCCCTGCAAATACCCAACATCTGGCGCGCCGCGGCGCTACCGGTCGGCGTGTGCCTGATGGCGGTATTTGCCTTGCTGCGGCTCGTACGCTCACCCGACCTCCGGATCACGCTGGCGGCCGTGCTGTCGGTTGCCGCCGTGATCGGGCTGTTCTGGCTGGCCCAGCCATGGCTGCGTCCGCTCGGTAATATCAATCTGATTATCTTCTTCGTCGGCGTGGCCGGTTTTTGCGTTTTTGCCGGCGTGCCCATCGCGTTCGGGTTCGGCCTGGCGGTTTTCGGCTATCTGGCGCTCACCACCCGTACGCCGCTGATGGTGCTGGTCGGCCGCATGGATGAGGGCATGAGCCACCTGATCCTCTTGGCAGTACCGCTGTTCGTGTTTCTCGGCCTGTTGATCGAGATGACCGGGATGGCGCGCGCCATGGTGGGGTTCCTGGCCAGTCTGTTGGGTCACGTCCGCGGCGGCCTGCATTACGTGCTATTGGGCGCCATGTATCTGGTATCCGGCATCTCCGGCTCAAAAGCTGCCGACATGGCGGCGGTCGCGCCGGTGCTGTTTCCTGAAATGAAGGCGCGGGGCGCCAAACCGGGCGATCTCGTCGCCCTGCTCGCGGCCACCGGCGCGCAGACCGAAACCATTCCGCCGAGCCTGGTGTTGATCACCATCGGTTCGGTCACCGGCGTGTCGATCTCGGCGCTGTTTACCGGCGGCTTGCTGCCGGGCGCCGTGCTGGCGATCACGCTGGCGACGCTGGTGTGGTGGCGCTATCGCAGCGAGGATCTCAGCCACGTCCAGAAAGCCGGAGCGGGCGAAATTGCGAAGGCGTTTGTCGTCGCCCTGCCCGCGCTAGCGCTGCCTTTCGTGATCCGCGCCGCCGTAGTCGAGGGCATCGCCACCGCGACCGAGGTCTCTACCATCGGCATCGTCTATGGCTTTGTTATTGGCCTTCTGGTCTACCGCCAATTCGACTGGCGGCGGCTGGTACCGATGCTGATCGACACCGCATGCCTGTCGGGCGCGATCCTGCTGATCATCGGCACCGCCACCGGTATGGCCTGGGGATTGACCCAGTCCGGTTTTTCGCGCGCACTCGCGGCCGCAATGACCGGCCTGCCCGGCGGTGCGGCCGCCTTCATCGCGGTCTCGATCGTGGCGTTCATGGTCCTGGGCAGCGTGCTTGAGGGTATTCCGGCGATCGTATTGTTCGGACCGCTATTGTTTCCGATCGCACGGGCGGTCGGAGTCCACGAAGTCCACTATGCGATGGTTATCATCCTTGCGATGGGCATCGGCCTGTTCGCGCCGCCGTTCGGTGTCGGCTATTATGCCGCATGTGCCATTGGCCGGGTCGATCCTGCCGAGGGTATCCGGCCGATCTGGGGGTATATGCTGGCCCTGCTGGTCGGCCTGATCGTTGTGGCGATATTTCCGTGGATTTCGATCGGGTTCTTGTAAGGACGGATTAATCGGGATGACTGTTCCTCGAAAGTCATCCCACTCTATCGTATGATCTGACGATGATCCCCGCGCAAACGCCCGCGTTGGTCGCAAGGGAAAACCGGTCTCCATTTTACCGGACCATGCTCTAGCGAAATGGGAGGTGGCCGATGAGCGATAGCCAAAGCCAGTACAAAGTCGGATTAGACAAGACGCCCGCCAATTTCGTGCAATTGACGCCGCTGAGCTTTCTGGCGCGCAGCGCGGCCGTCTATCCTAACCATCTCAGTGCCGTCTACGAAGGCAGGGTGTTCACTTGGTCGGAGACCTATGCGCGCTGCCGGCGTTTGGCGTCCTTTCTCGCCGGGCGCGGCATCGGTCGTGGCGATACGGTCGCGGCGATGCTGCCGAACATCCCCGCCATGAACGAGGCCCATTTCGGGGTGCCTATGGCAGGTGCGGTGCTCAACGCGCTCAATATCCGGCTCGACGCTGCCTCAATCGCTTTCCAACTCGATCATGGCGGAGCGAAACTGATCCTGGTCGACCCGGAGTTTTCAGGCGTGATCGCGGAGGCGCTGACGCTGATGAGCGGGCCGAAGCCGTCAGTGATCGATGTCGCCGATCAGGCTTTCGCGGGCGGCAAACCCATCGGCGAGATCGAATATGAGGCGGCGCTGGCGCAGGGCGATCCCAGCTTCACGGCGTTGCTGCCGGACGACGAATGGGACGCGATCGCGCTCAGCTATACCTCGGGAACGACGGGCAATCCCAAGGGCGTGGTAACCCATCACCGCGGCGCCTACCTCAATGCCGTCAGCAATATCCTCGCCGGCAACCTCGGCCAGCACCCGGTCTATCTCTGGACGTTGCCGATGTTTCATTGCAACGGCTGGTGCTTTCCGTGGACCGTCGCGGCGACCGCGGGCGTCAACGTTTGCCTGCGCAAGGTCGAATCCGCCAAGATTTTCGAGTTGATCTCAAAACACGGGGTGACCCACATGAGTGGGGCACCGATCGTCTACAATACGCTGATCAACGCCCCCGATGCGCCGAAGGGCGCGGCCGCGAGGCCCGTCGTCGGATTGATCGCGGGCGCGGCCCCGCCGGTTGCGGTGCTGGAAGGCGCCGAGCGGATCGGGATCAAGCTCACACATGTCTACGGCCTGACCGAAGTCTACGGTCCGGCGTCGGTATGCGCGGAGCAGCCGGGCTGGGGCGACCTTCCTCCAGAGCAACGTGCGCAGCTCAAGCGCCGGCAGGGCGTGCCCTACCCGCTGCAGGAATCCGTCACGGTGATCGATCCCGAAACCATGCGCGAGGTGCCGCGGGATGGCGAGACCATCGGCGAAGTGATGTTCCGCGGCAACATCGTGATGAAGGGGTATCTGAAGAACGAGAAGGCTACCCGCGAAGCTTTCGACGGCGGCTGGTTTCACACCGGCGATCTCGGGGTGCTCGACGCCGATGGCTACGTCATCATCAAGGATCGCTCCAAGGACATCATCATATCCGGCGGCGAAAACGTCAGCTCGGTCGAAGTCGAGGACGTTCTCTACAAGCATCCGTGCGTGCTGTTCGCAGCCGTGGTCGCAAAGCCCGATCAAAAATGGGGCGAAGTGCCCTGCGCCTTCATCGAATTGAAGGACAATACCGAGGCCACGGAAGCCGAGATCATCGCGTTTTGCCGCGGTCAGATGCCGGGCTTCAAGACGCCGAAGGCCGTGGTGTTCGGCCCGATCCCGAAGACCTCCACGGGCAAGATCCAGAAATTCATGCTTCGCGATCAGGTCAAATCGGCCAAGGCGATTTTGGCGTAGACGGTGAGCGCCATTGCGAAACGACCGGAAGGATCAATTCCGCAATGATCCTGGGCTGGCCGCGCGACCTTAATCCGCCCGGTCCAGCGTCAGCCGCATGCCGTCATAGGCCGGGATCACGCGGTTGGGCAGGCTCTGACGCAACACCTCGTAATCGAGATCCGAATGCATGTTGGTGATGATCGCCCGCCGCGGCTTGAACCGATCGATCCATGACAGCGCGTCATTGATGCTGAAATGGCTGGAATGGGTGGCGTAACGCAGCCCGTCGATGATCCACAGTTCGAGATTTTCCAGATGAGGCCAGCTCTCGGCCGGAATGTCGTTGACGTCGGGCGTGTAGACGGCATCGCCGATCCGGTAACCCAGCGCTGGAATCCGGCCGTGTTGCAGCATGAATGCCGAAAGCCTCACCGGACCACCCTTCCCGTCGATGGTGCGGCTTTCGCCGGCTTCAATCGACTGCTGGTCCAGAATCGGCGGATAGTCGCTGCCCGGCGGCGACACGAAGCAGTAGGAGAACCGGGCCAGGACGTCCTTTGCGGTCGATTGATTGAGATAGACCGGGATACGTCGGCGTTGATGCAGCACGACCGAACGCAGATCGTCCATCCCATGGGTTTGATCGGCGTGCTCGTGAGTCAGAAACACCGCATCGATGTGATCGACCTTGGCATCGATCAGTTGCTCGCGAAGGTCCGGCGCCGTGTCGATGACGATCCGCGTTACATCCTCATCCGACGTCCGCTCTGCCAGCAGCGAGCAGCGGCGACGACGGTTTTTCGGATTGCTGGGGTCGCAGGCACCCCATCCGAGCGCCGGGCGTGGAACGCCGGCAGAAGATCCGCAACCGAGAATCGTCAACGTCAGCGTCATGCGGTGGCTTTCACAGCCGGCACCTTGCTGAACAGCCGAAAGAAGTTCTCGGTGGTTTGACGCGCAATTTCCTCCAGCGAAACTCCGCGCGTCTCCGCCAGCACCTTGGCGACTTCTACAACATAAGCCGGTTCGTTGCGCTTGCCGCGGAATTTGCCGGGCGCGAGATAAGGCGAGTCGGTTTCGACCATGATACGATCGGCGGGCAGCTCCGCTGCCAATTCGCGCAATGCCTCGGACTTCTTGAAGGTCAGGATTCCCGTGAATGAAATCGATAGCCCCAGCGCAATCGCTTTCATCGCAAGCTCGCGCCCGCCGGTGTAGCAATGCAGCACGGCGCGGAACGAGCCCTTGGCCATTTCATCTTCGAGGATGCGACCACAATCGTCGTCGGCCTCACGGGTATGGATGACCAGCGGCAGACCGGTCGCGCGAGCGGCTGCGATATGTGCGCGAAAGCCGCGCTCCTGCGCATCACGTGAGCCGTGCTCATAGAAGTAATCCAGCCCCGCCTCCCCCAGCGCAACGACTTTGGGATGCTTCGTCAGTTCGATCAGTTCGCTGGCGGGAATGCCATCCTCTTCGTCCGCTTGGTGCGGATGCGTTCCGACCGAGCAATAGACGTTCGGAAACCGCGCGGTAATATCAAGCAACGCACCGAGCCGCCTGAACTCGCGTCGAGATCGTGACAATGCGCCCGATGCCGGCGGCTTCAGCTCGAGCGACGATTCCATCGAGATCATCGGCAAAATCGGGGAAATCGAGGTGGCAATGGCTGTCGATCAGCATCGGCTTTTGACCATTCAAGCCGCTGTCGGCTCAACATAACGCGGAAACACCGGCGTTGGCGCCGGCAATGTTGTGCCAGGCTTGATCCGCGCCGCCTCGCCCAACGCCGCAAAGTCGCGGGCGTTCCCGGGGATGCCGAGACTATCCAGCAGCTTCGCGGCGGCTTCGGGCATCGCGGGTTGTGCCAGAATGGCGATCTGCCTGACGACCTCGGCAGTCACGTACAACACAGTGCGCTGACGCGCGGGATCGGTTTTCGCCAGCGCCCAGGGCGCCTCGCCCGCGAAATAGCGGTTGGCCTCAGCCACTACCGACCAGACAGCGTTAAGCCAATGATGGATCTGCTGCGTGCTCATCGCTGTTCGCGCCAACGCGATCATGCCGTCGGCCTGCGCCAGAATAGCCTTGTCGTTCTCGCTGAACACGCCCGGCTCCGGCAACACGCCGGCAAGTTGCTTCGCTATCATCGACAGCGAACGCTGCGCGAGATTGCCAAGGTCGTTGGCAAGATCGGCATTGATACGCGCGACGATGGCATCGTGACTATAACTGCCATCCTGCCCGAACGATATTTCGCGCAGGAAGAAATAGCGCATCTGATCAACACCGTACTGCGTCGCCATCGTGAAAGGATCCACGACGTTGCCAACCGATTTCGACATTTTCTCGCCGCGGCTGAGCAAAAACCCGTGACTAAACACCCGCCGGGGGATCGCAACGCCAGCCGACATCAGGAAGGCGGGCCAGTATACGGCATGGAAACGCACGATGTCCTTTCCGGTCACGTGCAGACTGGCCGGCCAGAAATGCCGGAAATCAGTGCTTTCAACGTCCGGATAACCTGCCGCGGTGATGTAATTCGTCAACGCATCCAGCCAGACATACATCACATGCGAGGGAGCGCCCGGTACCTTGATGCCCCAGTCAAATGTTGTCCGCGAGATCGAGAGGTCCTGCAGACCACCTTTGACAAAGCTTGCGACCTCGTTGAGCCTTTCGCGCGGAAGAACGAAGTCCGGAATGCGCTCGTAGAGATCGAGCAGTTTGTCCTGATAGGCCGAAAGGCGGAAGAAGTAAGTCTCCTCCTCGGTCCATTTGACCGGTGAGCCGAGCGGCTCGCGGCGGACACCGTCGGCGCCGACCGTGGTTTCCTCTTCTGCAAAATAAGCTTCCTGCCGAACTGAATACCAGCCCGCATATTTGTCGAGGTAGATATCGCCGGCCTTCTCAATCGCGGTCCAGAGCGCCTGGCAGGCGCGCTCGTGTCGAGGCTCCGTGGTGCGAATGTAGTCGTCATATGAAATGTTCAGCGCGGCCATCATGTCGCGGAAACGCGCGGAATTGCGATCGGCAAGCGCCAGTGGCGTCAGCCCCTCGGCAAGTGCCGTTTGCTGCATCTTAAGACCATGCTCATCAGTTCCGGTAAGGAACCGGACGTCGAAGCCGTCGAGCCGTTGAAAGCGGGCGATCGCGTCGGTCACCATCGCCGTGTAGGCATGACCGATGTGGGGAACGCCGTTCGGATAGAAGATCGGCGTCGTAACGAAATAAGGCGTTTTTGTCGACGCGCTTTCCGCGCGACCAGACAATCCTACGTCGCCCGCTGAGTTCTGCGCACGAGTGACAACGGTTGCCTCGGACGCAGCGCTGACTTCTGGCAGGCGCGTATTTTTAGTCGCTCGCGCTCGCTTGGAATTCGAGGCGCGGTTCGCTGATTTTGCTTTTTTCGCAGACTTTTTAGCAGCTCTCGGCGCAGCTTTCTTGGCAGCTTTCTTGGCAGCTTTCTTGGCAGCTTTTTTTGCCGTCTTCTTCACCGTCTTCTTGGCGGTTTTGCCTGACGTCCTGGTGGCCTTCTTCTTGGTAGCCTTCTTTGCCGCAACCTTGCTCTTCTTGGCACGTTTCTTCGTAGCCTTGGTCTTGGCGGCACGGACGCGCTGCGACGTGCGAGCCTTCTTCGCGGTTCGCTTCTTGGATACTTTCTTCTTAGGCGTCGCCACCACAGTTTCCTTCATCGTTTCAAACGGGATTGCCGGGAATTATTTCTCTGGGCGGTTTACCGCACGGCTTCCGCAAGCAGGCCAAACACCGAGAAAACCAGCGGTTTTCGTTCGAGATTATAAGATTCGGTGTCGCGCGCGGCGCGGTTGATCTTTTCCCACACCTCCGCCAGCCGTGCAAGGCGGGGAAGGTTCGCATTGGCATTGGCGTCGTCGGCGTGGAGGCGTTCGCTGACCCAGCGATCAACGCTGTCAATGAAAGCCGCGAGCGCGACCCGGTCGCTGCCGCCGAGCGCATCCCCCAGCGCGTGAAGTTCGCGCGGGTCGACCTGTGGCAGCGTCGACAGCAGCGCCGCGGTGCGCTGCTGAAGCTTGAGCGCGTCGCCGCCAAGCAGTGTCAGCGCGCGCGCGACGCTTCCCTCCGCGGCCTCTGCCGCCTCATGAAGCGCGGGATCGTCGAGTGCAAGAGTTGCCGCCTGCGCAGCGGCGGTGATGACATCGCTGGTGGCAAGCGGCCGTAACATCAGCTTTCGGCAGCGCGAGAGTATCGTCGGCAAAACCCGCGCCGGCGCATGACTGACGAGCAGGAACAGCGACTGTTGCGGCGGCTCCTCCAGGACCTTGAGCAACGCATTGGCTGCGTTGGGATTGAGTTCGTCGACGGTATCGACGACGCAGACCCGCCAGCCATCCACGGCGGCCGTAGACCCAAAGAACGAAATGGTTTCCCGGGTTTCGTCGACCGTGATCACGGTCCGCATCACGCCCTTGTCATTGAGCGTGCGTTCCAAGGTGAGCAAGCCGCCGTGCGCCCCGGCTGCGACATGGCGCGCAACTGGATCGGACGGATCGACCCAAAGCGTTTCGGCGCTCTGCACGTCGGGACCAAGAGGATTGCGATGCGCCAGCACGAACCGGGCCATTCGATAGGCCAGCGTGGCTTTGCCTATGCCCTGCGCGCCCCCGATCAGCCACGCATGCGGTATGCGCCCGCTGCGGTAGGCGTTGAGCAGCGCCAATTCGGCCTCGCGGTGCCCGGCTAGGAGCGCGGTTTCGCGCGGATGTATTGCCGCAATCTGCGGTTCGACCTGACGCGGACTCATGCGGAGCTGGCCGCTTTGCCGCGCTTGCCCGCGAGCAGGCGGTCGCGCAAGCTGTCCCACACTGTCGCGGCCACCGTATCGGGTTCGGCATTGGCGTCGATCAGCACGCATCGCTGCGGCTCGGCCGCCGCAATCTGCCGGTATGCTTCGCGCAATTCGTGATGAAACCTGACGTCTTCGGCCTCGAAACGATCGGGTGCACTGTTGCCACGGCGGGCGGCCGCGCGCTGCAGGCCGACCTCGACCGGAACATCGAGAATGATTGTCAGGTCCGGCTTGAGATCGCCGATGGTGACCCGCTCCATCGCATTAAGAACAGCGGGAGAAACGTTTCCCAGTTTCACCTGGTAAGCGCGCGTTGAATCCGAGAACCGGTCACACAACACCCATATTCCCTGATTCAACGCCGGCTGGATCACGGTCCGCACATGATCATCACGCGCGGCCACGAACAACATGGTTTCAGCGTCGGGCCCCAGCAATTTGCCTACACCGGATAGCAGCAGATGGCGGATGATTTCGGCGCCCGGCGAGCCGCCCGGCTCCCGCGTGACTAGGGCTCGCAGTTTCGCGGCGTCGAGCCGTTGCGCAAGCTTCTTGATCTGGGTGGACTTTCCCGAGCCCTCACCGCCCTCAAAGGAAATGAAGCGTCCGCGCCCGGGAGATCGTTTGCCTGCTGATCTGGCCATGCTCAGAGCTTCTCGGCGCCCGCACGAAACACCCCGATCACGAGTTCGCTCACGCCATCCATTGCGCGCCGCATTGTCGACCCCGTGCCGATCGGCTCCGCCGTGTAGACCGGCGTCTCCACCGCGACATTGGCGCCCCGCCAAACCTTGATGACGCCCACCCTCTGACCGGCGGCGATCGGTGCACGTACCGGTCCGTTATAGACGATACGCGCGATCAGTTTGTCGTTTCCGTTCTTCTGCACCATCACCTTGATCGACTCGGAACTGGCAAGCTTGACCGAGCCGCGCTCGCCGCCAAATACCTTGGCATAGCCGACCGGCTGTTGTGCCGCGAACAGGGTTCTCACCTCGAAATTGCGAAATCCCCATTCGAGCATTTTCTTGGTTTCGGACGCGCGGTCGTCGGAATCCTCCAGCCCGTTGACGACGGCAATCAGCCGGATTCCGTTTTGGACCGCGGAGCCGACCATGCCGTAACCGCCCTCCTTCGTGTAGCCGGTCTTGAGCCCGTCGGCGCCATCAAGCGAGGTCAGCAGCGGATTTCGGTTCAGCTGCCTGATCTTGTTCCAGGTGAATTCTTTCTCGCCGAATAATTTGTAAGCTTCCGGATAGGTCAGGATGATGTACCGCGCCAGCTTGGCCAGTTCGCGTGCGGTCATCTTGTTGCCGGGGTCGGGCAGGCCGTTGGAATTGGCGAAAGTCGATTGCGTCAAGCCCAGTTCGCGCGCGCGTTTGGTCATCATGCCGGCGGCGAAGCTTTGCTCATTGCCGTCCATTGCTTCTGCCAGCGCGATGCAGGCATCGTTGCCGCTCTGGATGATGGCGCCGCGAAGCAAATCGTCGACCGAAACCTTGCTGTTGAGGGCCGCAAACATGGTGGAGGTGCCTGATGGAGCTCCCCCCTTGCGCCAGGCGTTTTCGCTGATGCGATATTCGTCGGTCAGCTTGATATCGCCCTGTTTGATGGCGTGCAGGACCACCTCGGCCGTCATCAGCTTCATCATGCTGGAAGGTGCGCGCAATTCATCGGCGTTCTTTTCGAACAGGACGCTGCCGCTCGATACCTCGATCAGGATCGCGGTTGGCGCGTCGCCGTCGAAACCGCCCTCTTCCTTCCGAGCCCCCTGCACGCTCTGATTGGCGGCGTGCGCCACACTGCCCCATCCGACCGCGACCATGACGATCGCCGCAATCAGGCGGCGCCACGCGCCGCGGGCCTTCGCAGATTTCGATTTGCAGAACGGAGCTATTTCGACTGCCATCGGCGATGCCTGAGCCCGGCTTTCTAGAGTTTGAACACAACTTCGGCCGAACGCCTGGCGCAGGTCCTGAGCCGGCTTCGCACCGCCTGACCAAGTCCGAAGACGTGCCTTTCCGAACTATGATCTAACAGTTGGTAGTAACTCAAACAACACGCGATCCTGCTACCGGTCGTGGTACCGATCCGATTGCGGAGCGGCTCGAACAACCCTATCGTGCAGACGGCGAATATTCCGATAAAATCCGGGAAACAGGGCGGAAAAACGATGCCATCCTCACGCACCATTTCCGCCAACGGAATTGAAATCTTCGTTCTTGAGCAGGGCTCCGGTCCGCTGGTGGTGCTGTGTCACGGCTGGCCGGAATTATCATACTCCTGGCGGCACCAAATCGCGGCGATCGCCGAGGCCGGCTACCATGTCGTCGCCCCGGATATGCGCGGATTCGGCCGAACCAGCGCGCCGGCCGACATCGAGGCCTACAGCATCTTCGATCATGTCGGGGATATGGTTGCCCTGGTTGCCGCGCTCGGCGAAAAGCAGGCCGTCATTGCTGGGCACGACTGGGGTGCGCCGGTCGCTTGGCATGCCGCGATGTTCCGCCCCGACGTCTTCCCGGCGGTGGCAGGCTTGAGCGTCCCGCCTCCCTTCCGAGGACGAACCCGGCCGCTCGCTAGCCTGCGCGACAATGGAATCACCAATTTCTATTGGCAGTATTTCCAGCCCCCCGGCGTCGCCGAGCGGGAATTCGAGCGCGACGTGGCGGTGACAATGCGAACGCTACTGGGCCGGGGATTTTCCGAACCGGCAGCCTCGTTGTTCGTCGAGGACGGCCAGGGATTTCTCGGCCGTGCCAACGCAGAACGGCCGCTACCGGATTGGCTCAGCGAGGCCGACCTCGCCTATTTCGTCGCGGCCTATCAGAAGTCCGGATTCGGGGGCGGCCTTAACTGGTACCGCAACCTTGACCGCAACTGGGAGCTAACCGCGCCGTGGCAAGGCGCACAAATCACGCAGCCGTCCCTGTTCATCGCGGGATCGAACGATGCCGTCATTACCGGCTTGATCGGGGCCAAGCGCGTCACGGAGCTCGAGCGGGTACTGCCGAACCTGCAACAAAAGCTCATCATCGAGGGTGCGGGCCACTGGATCCAGCAGGAGCGTGCCGATGAGGTCAACGCTGCCTTGATTGCCTTTTTGAAGCGGACTGCGCGGGCTCGTGGTACGCGTCAAGCGAGCTCAATAGAGCCCGCGGCCAGCCAGTAATTCGCTTGGCCCGCGCGAATCGGTCGGTGCATAGGCGGCCACCGGCGCGTAACGATCGTCTCTCTCATAGGACACGGCACGCGGGTTTTCGAGCACACGCCCGGCTGAGCGGGCGCGGGACGACGCCGACATCTCGGAGGTCGCATTGATCGACGCCTGGTCGGCGGGTGTGTTGCCGAGGCTGTAGGGACGCCCTTCCGGTATCGGAACCTCGCCGCGCATCGCGCGGCCGGATGAGGGCATTTCCGGCACGAATGCGCGGGCCGAGGCCACCCGGACCAGCGACGGCGATGGCGCCGGCACGCCGGTACGCAGGGTCGCCATCAATTGACGGTCGTCGGAGCCTTCCAGAGGCGCGCGGCCGACATATTCCACCCGGACGCGGGCGACACCGTTGCCTTTGAATTCAAGGAGTTCAGCTGCCTTGTTCGAGACGTCGATGAGCCGGTTGCCATGGTAGGGGCCGCGGTCATTGACGCGCACGATCAGCGACCTGCCGTTGCTGAGGTTTGTTACCCGTGCGTAACAGGGCATCGGAAGGGTTGGATGGGCTGCGGTGAGCGAGCCCATGTCGAACACCTCACCGTTTGCGGTTAAGCGGCCGTGGAAATCGTCACCATACCAGGACGCCAATCCCTCTTCGCGGTAGTTGACGTCCTCTTCCGGCACATAAACACGACCGGCAACGGTGTAGGGCCTCCCGACGCGATAGGTGCCGCCGCCCTTTGGCACGGGTTCGCCGAATGCGACGACGCGCGGGCTGGAGGAGACGCCGTATCTGGGATCGAGCCGGCTGGCGAATTTCCCCGATGAGGCGCAATTGGCGACAACGAGGCACATGGCCACGGCGGCGGCGCCACGCGCTGCCCGAATGGCCGGTTCTGACCGTCTATTCCCCATCGCCCCAATTACCAATCCGCCGGCCGCACCGCCCTGAAGGCGTTCGGCGGTTGCACGTCCCCAGGCAACCTACTTCCGCACCAAGTTGTGAACATATCGCAGGCGGAACACGGCGGAAATGGGGAGACAGCCTTCATGGTGAATCATTGGTTGCGCTGGCAACTCGATCGATTTGCGGGACTGCTGCTTCCAAGCTGTTGCACAAAATCATCATTCGCATTTCAAAAACTGCAAGTGCGCGGAATTCTTTTGACTGTGTAGCACTCTATAGCGCTAGGTCCGATCGCTGGGTCAGGGATCGTCACCATGTTGGAAGCAGTCACCGCATTCTTCGGCATCATGAGCGCCGGTATTTTCATCGCCCACGCCGTGGATGGTTACCGGTCCCGCCTGTAACGGGCGCCCTCGCCTCTCACCGGTTCAACATTCGCGACCTGCCCGGCGGTTTGCCGCTGCTCCCGCGGTCATGTGTGCGACTGCCATCCGTCGTAGCCTTGCGAGGAAGAAGTAGTCAGGGTTTCGTACGGCGTCGTGCGCCCGGCCCGAATTTGGATCACGCCGGTTGTTTCACCGCCCCGCGTCCGCCTTCACCGGTGACTCGGTGTTGCGATAGCTCAGCAGCAGTGACCCTACCGCGGCGTGCGCTGACGGAACGCAGCCCGCCGCAAGATGCGGGCCTCATTTCCGCACCCCGGCCTGCTCCCAAGAGCAATCTGCCTCCTGGTCGAGACCAGGTTGAAGGCGAAACCACGTAAATCAACTCGGCAGGAACCATCGCCGCGCGCGGGTGTTGCGTAAGGGGGCCACCCGAGGGTTCAATTATGCGCTTTGCTCTTGTTGCGCTTGGCCTTTGTATTTCCGCCTCGGCGGCTACTGCCCAGCCCAAAGAAGAAGGGAAAAAGCCGGAAGACTCGACGTGGAGCACCGGGCGCACAGTGTTGCCAGACAACAAGGGCCAGCTTCAGCCGCAAGGTTGGACCGGTCCGATCGACACCGAATCGAGCGGTGGCGCGCCCGCTGGAAGCCCGCAAGGAGGTACGCCACCTCCTATGCAGCCGGCACCCGGTGGGGCATCCAAGAGCATCGTTGATCAAACGCCGGACCCCGACCCTGCCAAACGCTGATATCGGTTCATGGAGCCAGCGGAAGCAGTTGAAACGGCACAGCTATCCGCAAGATCAACGACTTAGACAGAGCGTTGGCGGAAGGGGTGGGATTCGAACCCACGGTACCCTTGCAGGCACGCCGGTTTTCAAGACCGGTGCCTTAAACCACTCGGCCACCCTTCCGTAGGGATCAGCGCTTAGCAAACTGCCTGAAAGGGCGAAAGTGCTAATTGCCGTCCCATTAACATCGCGATGGGGCGAGCCACGTAGCGCACCGACCTTTTTTCGGCGCGGGGTGGATCAGTTCTCCTCGCTGTTCAGCGCTGTGATCAGCTCCTTGGTTGTGAGGATCGCATGAGCGTAAGTCGGGCCGTCGATTTCCATCGCCGCGTGCATCGCTTCGTGAGAGCGCGCAGCGGTACCGTCGCGCACCAGCGTTACATGGTAGCCGAGCTCCATACCGATCCGCCCGGTCGCCTCATAGCAAGTGTTCGCCAATAGGCCGAGCAAGATGATCTTCTCCTTGCCGTACCGCTTGAGCTTGTGATCGAGATCAGTGTTCGGGAAGCCGCTGGACGCCCAGTGCTCGGTGGCGACGATGTCGCCCGGCATGACAGGAAAGTCGTCATGGAACGTGCCGCCCCATGTGTCCTTAGCGAAGGCCTGACGCTCGGCAGCCCCGAGTTGGTAGGGAGACGGGTACTTCCAGTCCGTGTAGTCGCCTGGTTCCCAGCGGTGATGCGGCACATGGTAGACAGTGATTCCCAGTTTTCGTGCCGTGCGCACGATAGTGCGGAGGTTGTCGAGCATGTTGTTCTGCTCGATCATGTCCTTCACCCATGGCCACAGTTTGCCTCCTTCGCTCAGGAAGTCATTGTAGAAGTCAATGCAGAGGAGTGCGGTTGTCTTAGGATCGTAGTTGGGGAGATCGGTCATGTAAGCCTCGTGGGTTGTTGGGACGATGCCTTAAGGAGGAACGCCACGACGGATCGGCTGAGTTTCACAGGTAGGTAGTAGTCCCCTATCCGCTAATGGCCTCCTCCAACCTTTGACATCTGGCCAAACATGCTTTGCGTACGGGATAGCGCATCGACCCGGAACTAAGCTTGCGCCAAGCCAACATGTCTCGCTTGTGCGGCACTGTGGATTTTCCACCTGGGCGGCGCCATTTGCGACCGCGGCCAGCGGAACCAGCGACCTGTACCTTTGTTTTCGTAGAGCCCCGAGCGGTACCAAGGGAGCCGATTTGCGAGGCACAGAACACAGGAGAGGCACAGATGAAACAGCTTATCCTTGCGGCTTGCGCAGCAACGATCCTCAGCAATGTTGCCTACGCCGGCCCGTGTAACACCCGCGACAAGGACGCTGGTTCCGGCCCCACCCCGGGCTATACGGGCCAAACGACCGGTGTTGCCTCATCAGATACTCGCGAGCATCCGCCGACGGACACAATGAACCGCGCGGCGGGAGAAAAGGCCACGTCATCGCAAGATGCACAGAGGCAACAGCAAGGTGAGCCTACGGCCGCACAGCAGGCGTTGGGCGCGAAGCCCACGACCCAAACAGCCGATCAAGGTTGCTGAACGCGATCGTTGAACGAAGCTTGGAGCTCTCCAGATTCGAGCCGATCGGTGACGGCTGGCCCTTCCGATGGCCGCGCGTGTTTTGAATCAACAACGGACGGATTTTCTCGGAACAAACTCTTAGGAGTGTCTCTTAAGAGTGCGCTATTTCAGGGCCTGCCATCGATAAGCTTGGCCCACGGAGAGAGCTTGGTACCATCCCACTTGGCGCGACCGACGGAACCTTACGTTAGCGGTGACATTGTCGTACTCAAAGGAGCACCAGATGGCCGACACCAAGAATCCGAATGAGAAGAAGCCGGGCGAAAAACCGGAGGGAAAATACCACTACAATCCGGGCAACCAATCCGGCGAGATGGCCGGAAACGTCCCCAAAGAAGAGTTGGAAAAGGACAAGAAGCCGTCCGCCGAGAAGCAATAAGCAGCGATCAAAATCACCGCTCTCGGCCGGCTGGCCGGCAACCCGGTCTCGTTCGATGAGGCGGGTGGACGCTATGGTTGCGCGATTTGGCGAGGCTCAGGCGCGCTTGAAACTACGGCAGACATTTAGCAGCCATCGCCGGCGGCACGCATTGCAGCCGTATTGGTTTCACCGAATAGCCACATCAGAACCGGACGCTAACCAAATTTCACGGATATGCTTTTTTTGTTTTTTACCCGGAAAGGAATGACCATGCGCATCCCTACAGCATCCGTCATCATCGCGACCGCCTCCATCATTGCAACGCCGGCTTTCGTGCAGGCGCAAGGCGCATCGGCGCAACCCGAGAAAGCAGCACCGCCGGCTCAGTCGACTACGGTCATTCGAAGCATAAAGGTAATCGACGTCAAGGAACTCCAGCCAGCAGTGCGGTCAACGATCGATGCCGTTGTCGCACGCACAACCCAAGAAGATCTGCAGTCGCTTCGAAAGTCTATTGACGCTACGCCGGAAGCGGTATCCGCGCTTAAGGAAAAAGGCCTGAATTCGTCCCAGGTCGTTGCGATTAATATCGTCGATGGCGTGCTAACGATGTTCGCCAAGACGGCTTGAGGCCTGGGTTACCTCGCGGTTGGGCGCTGATCCTTCGGCTCAACACGGACGGCCCGCGGTGCGAGAATTACCGCACTGCGGGCTCGTTCACAGGGACCGTGTAGTTAAGGACGAGGCGTCCACCGTCCGGGTAGATGGTCTGTCCCGTGATATAAGACGCATCGTCGCTCGCGAGGAATGCTACGACCGAGGCAACCTCGCTCGGTTCGCCGCCGCGCCCGATCGGCGTTCGCGACAAAACGCTGCGGCGTGCATCCTCGGACGAGAAGATCGCCGAAGCCACCATATCCGTCAAAATCGTTCCCGGGCCGACGGCGACGACCCGAATTTTGTGCGGTGCAAGGGCCACGGCGGCCACCGAAGTGAGTTGCTTCATCCCGCCTTTGGAAATGGCATAAGTCGCGAGCGAAGGAATAGCCAGCAGCGCGTTCACTGAGGACATGTTGATGATGACTCCGCCGCCGCCCTGCGAGATCATCCGCTTGGCCGCGGCCTGCACGCCGAAGAACGCGCCCTTCAGGTTGATCGCGATGACGTCGTCAAAATCCTTCTCGGATATCTCGAGCAAGTCCTGATTGCGGGCGACGCCGGCATTGTTGACCATGATGTCGAGCCTGCCGAACTCGTTGACCGCAGTGGCGACAAGCCCATCGATGTCGGCTCGTTTTGCGACGTCGGCCGCAACCGCGCGCAAATTATCAGGCCGTCCCAGTTCAACCGCCGCTTTCGCAAGTCCCTCGCCGTCTATGTCCGAAATGACGACCTTGCCGCCGTCGCTGAGAAATCGTTCAGCGCAAGCCTTGCCGATGCCACGCGCCGCACCCGTGATCACGGCGACCTTGCCGGATAATCTCATGTCTCTCACTCCCAGATAGATACGCGCCAGCGCAGATCGTCCACTCGGCCCGACGTGAGCCCTACTCGCTGCGAAGTCAGATGTCCGCCCTTACGATGAATTGGCTCAATAGGCGGGGCGATGTCGCCGGTCTCGGCGTCCGGGCGCTGTTTTGCGCCCTGTATAATACGGGTTAACGACACATTGTGCGGAACGGCCCGATGCTGAAGCATTGCACTGCGCCAACGAGGTATAGCCGCATTCAAAGTAATAGTCGGTAAAGCCTTGGTAGATCTGCAGGCAGACCGGATAGGCCGGGTCATAAGTCTGGGCCCGAGCAGCTGCCGCCGTGAAAACCGTCGCAACTATAAAAATCGTTGAAGTCAGAATGCGCATCTGAGCCTCTCTCGATAAATGGGTCTAATGCCTGAACAAAGGAATTCCCTTGTTCCGTTCCTGCTCAAAGCAGCTTGGCACGAATGAAGAGAGTGCGCAGCGCATTCGTCGCCTGCACCCTTAGCATCGCGTTTCCGGCGGCGCCCTCAAGCGCGGTGACGGCATCGTCGTGCAGGGATTTGAATTCCATCCACTCGACCGCGCTAAGGTTTGTTATAAAGTTATACGCTTGGCTGATCGTTGTGATGGACATGGTTTCGCCGTTCAATTTGATTTTGAACGTCGCCATCAATGGCGTATCGGAATTGGACGGGTTGCTCATGTCATGGTTGTGCATTGCGCGCGGCCAAAGTCAATTGCCGCGCTTGGACGCGCTGACCGCATCGAGAGATGGCAGCCTCGCGCTGCTCTTCAGGATTGGGAGACCGACCGCCGCGATGCCGACACGGCGTCATTCAGGCTTGGCACCACGACCAGGCGATTGATCTCGCCGTCCTTGTACGCTCTGAGAAAGCTTTCGTAGTTCTTGATCGACACGCAGCCGTTGGAATCCCCGTTTGGCCCCAACATGTAGCTGTGGGTCAGCAGTCCGGTTCGTCCAAACGTAGCGCTGGCATCCTGCGGAATCATGCGTAGCGCCTCTACGCCGTGAAACAGCCGTTCCCGTGGCTTCAGGTCATAGACGGCCGGCGGCGTGGCGCCGACCATGCGTTGTTTGACGTGTTCAACGTCGTCCATCAAGCTGCCATATCCGGAATGCGCCTCGAGTTTCGTGCCGTTCGGCAGGTAAACTGCACGGGCAGAGATGTCGTAGACGGCCGTGAGCTTGTCATAGCCGAGCGCCGCGAGATCCGGCCCTTCACGAAACAACCCGCCATCGGGCCCCAGCGAGGCAAGCTTGACACCCCCCGTGGGCAACAGGTCGGACAGTTTCTGCAGCAACGTGCGATCATCGGGCCTGACGGCGGCGGCGGCGCTTGCAGCGACGTTTTGCGCCTCGACCCTCGGTTCAACCGGGCGCGGCTTGGGAACGGGGACGATCGCAGCGATCGGTGATGACGGTTTAGCTTCCTCGATCACTGGTTTGGGCTCATCTGCCAGCGTGGGCCGCGCATCGGCGATCTGGACGTCCTGAGACCGTAGCTTTTGGGCGAGCCGGCTCTTGGCCTGCTGTAATTTGAGCTCGAGCTCCGAAGACCAGGATTGCACGAGCATACGTGGCGAGAAATTCGCCTTCGGCGCCACCGAGCCCGGCAGGAACCGGTCGTCGAACGTCAAGGCGTCGTTTGTCTGTGGTGAGGCCGTACCCCGGACCAGAGCGATCGGATCAAAGCCCGTCATCCAGGCCGCGGTGCCCGGTATAACCGCCAACACGGCAACGATCGAGGCGATCTTGCCCAATGACAAAATGCTGAGACCAGACGGAAGCTCGTCATCGGTCGTCGCAACGTAAGCCATTCGTCCCCCGGGGGTCGGCATCCTGGACCGCGGATTCGCCGAAAACCGGCCCCATCATGGGAGCCGAACTGCGGCATATTCGAGACAGATAGTGGGAAACAACGGGTTTTGTGGTTTGGGGGAGTTTACACCATTACCTCAAATTGAACCAGACACGGCGGTTTTGGCCGCAAACGGCCCCGCAAGGTAGGGCCGCGCCGCGGACGCCTTCCTACTGCCGTGCCCGGCTTTAGCCGCCGATCCGCCCCCTCATTTCGCTCCCGCTGCGGATGCCTGCTTCTGCGCAATCGGCGCGACCGGAGAGCCCGGGCCGATCTTCTGGAGGTTGCCGGTGATCACGCGATCGCTCTCGGTCAGGCCGGTTACACTGACGGAGTCGCCGTCGACCGGCCCCAGCGACACGATCTTCTGCTCTGCCTTGCCATCAGCGCTGACGACATAGACGTATTTGCCGAGCTGGCTGGACCCCACGGCAATCTGCGGCACAAGCAGAGCGTTGGGCTCATCGCGCACGTGCAGGTGCACGCGGACATACTGCCCCGGTAGAAGCGTGAACTTTGGATTGGGTACGGTCGCACGCGCCGTGATCGTTCCAGTCAAACGGTCGACGCCGTTGTCGACAAAGGTCAATTCACCCGAATAGGTCGCCGACGGTTCATCCGGAAGCGAGACGGTAGCGATCACCTTGCCGGCACCGCGTGCCGCTTCGATGACGCCCAGGTCCCGCTCGCTCGGATTGAACGTCACGTAGAGCGGATCAAGCTGCACCAGTGTGTTGAGCGTCAAGCCGGCCCCGCCGACGAGAGTGCCGACCGGCGCGCGGTTACGGCCGAGACGGCCGGAAAACGGTGCACGAATCTCCGTGTAGGCAAGGTTGATATCCGCGGTGCGAACCGCTGCATTATCCATCGCCACCGATGCCTCGCTCTGGCCGAGCGTGCTGGCGCGCTGATCGTAATTGTCCTTGGCAAGGTAGCCCGTCTTGACCAGGGCGTCGCCACGATTGAAATTCGACTGCGCATAGCTGAGGGCGGCGACGTTTCGTTGCGCCTGCGCCTTGGCCTGATCGAGCGCGGCGCGGTAGTCGCGGTCGTCGATCTTGTAGAGCAGATCGCCCTCCTTCACGTCCGCGCCGTCGGCCGCCGGCTGTGACTGGATGTATCCGGCGACCTTGGCCTGAAGCGACACCTCGCGGATCGATTCAGTGCGGGCAGAATAATCCAGGTAGACGGGAATCGTCTTCTTGATCACCGATGCGATCGGAACCGGCATTGCGGGAGGGCCGGACGGACCCGCGGCCGCGACCGGCGCGGTCCGGAACGAGGAGACGAAAATGCCCGCGCCCAGACAGACGACGGCAGCACTACCAAGCAAGATTTTCCAATGTCTCATGGGGACCTTCCTGATTTTCATTCGGCCGGAGCGTGGCTCGGCTCGGGCGTATTCGATGAATCGATTGGATGACCGCGCTCACGCAGGCCTTCGATGACGGCGTAGAAAACCGGGACGAACAGCAGCGTCAAAAGCGTCGCGGCCAGCATGCCTCCGAAAACCGTCGTCCCGATCGACTGCCGGCTGGCTGCCCCTGCCCCGCTGGCCACCATCAACGGCACCACGCCGAGGATGAAGGCGAATGCCGTCATAAGGATCGGCCGAAGCCTGAGCCGAGCCGCTTCCATGGCAGCATCGACGATGCTCAGACCTTCCTGGCGCCGCCGTTTGGCGAATTCGACGATCAGAATGGCGTTCTTGGCGGAAAGCCCGATCAGCATGACGAAACCAATCTGCGAATAGACGTCGGTCTGCAATCCACGCAGGAACAGCGCCAGAAACGCACCGAACAAGGCCAGCGGCACCGCGAACAGCACCATGAACGGCATCGTCCAGCTCTCATACTGAGCCGCCAAGATCAGGAATACGAATACGATAGCGAGCGCGAATACGATCGTGGCGATCGATCCCGCTTTCAGCTCCTGATAGGTGATGCCCGTCCATTCGAAGGTGAAGTCACTTGGCAGCGCGATCGCGGCGGCGCGTTGCATGGCGGCGACCGCCTGTCCCGAGCTGTAACCGGGCGCGGGTCCGCCATTGATCAGGGCCGACGCGTAATTGTTGTAGTGCGGTACGGTCTCCGGACCCACGATCGGCTTTAACAAGCCAAGTGTACTGAGCGGCACCATGCTGCCGCCGGAGTTGCGAACATAGAGCCGCGACAGGTCGGTGGCCGTCGCCCGCGAATCCTTGTCCGCCTGCAAGGTCACGCGAAAGGTGCGCCCGAACAGGTTGAAGTCATTCACGTACAGGGATCCCAGGAATATCTGCAAGGTGTTGAACACATCGGGCACGTTGAGCCCAAGTAACTTCGCCTTGGTGCGGTCGAGGTCGTACTTGAATTGCGGCGTCGACGTCGAAAAGGATGAAAAGAGCTGCATCGGACTGAGCTCAGGCTGCTTGCGCGCCTCCGCGATCAGCGCTTGTGTCGCATCGTTCAGCGCATAACTGCCGCGGCCAGTCAGGTCCTCGACCTGAAACTCGAACCCGCCGGTGGTTCCAAGGCCCGGAATCGACGGCGGATCGAAACTGAGGACGTAGGCCTCGGGGATCATCAGCAGCTTGGTGCGGACATCGGCGACGATGCGCGAGGCGCTCTGCGCCGCCGGACGTTCGTCCCATGGCTTCAGGATGCCGAACTCGACTGCCGAATTCGATTGCGCCGCGTTAGTGAGGAAGTTGAGCCCGCTGATCGATCCGACGATGTCAACGCCCGGCGTGCCCTCAAGAATCCCCCGCACCTTCTCGGCGACCGCATCGGTGCGCTGCAAAGACGCGCCGTCCGGGAGCTGGATCACGACGAAGAAGTATCCTTGATCCTCGACCGGGAGGAAGCTCGACGGAATGCGTTGCGAAAGGAACACGGTACCGCCCAGCACGACCACAAACACGGTCAGCACCGCCCAGCGCCAGCCGATCAATACCTTTACCAAACTGGCGTAGCCGTGGGAAAGGCGATCGAATCCAGCATTGAACCAACGGAAAAGCGCGAAGTTGCTCGGCGGCCGGTGACGCAAGAAGGCCGCGCTCAAAGCCGGACTGAGCGTCAGCGAATTGAAGGCCGAGATTCCCACGGAAATCGCAACCGTCAGGGCGAACTGATTGTAGAGACGCCCGGTCACGCCCGGGATAAAGGCCACCGGCACGAACACCGCCATCAGCACGGCGGTGGTCGCAATGATCGGCCCGGTCACCTCAGCCATCGCCGCTTGCGCGGCCCGCAACGGCGGCAGACCGTTCTCGAGCTGCCGTTCGACGTTCTCGACCACGACGATCGCGTCGTCCACCACGAGACCGATCGCCAATACCATGCCGAGCAGGCTCAGCATGTTCAGCGAGAACCCCATGACCTCCATCACGGCCAGCGTCGCAATCAGGGACACGGGAATGGCGATGGTCGGAATAAGCGTCGTGCGCCAGTTCTGGAGGAACACAAAGACGACCATGACGACCAGACACAAAGCCTCGGTCAGGGTCACGATCACGTCGTGCTTGGCCGCCGAAACAAATCGCGTCGTGTCGTAATGCATCGCGTAAGCGATCCCCTTCGGAAATCGCTTCGACAAATCGTCCATCTTGTCCTTGACGTGCTGTTGCAGGTCCAGGGCATTCGAGCCGGGTAGCTGGTACACGGCCAGCACGACGCTCGGGTCCTTACCGAACATTGCGGTTGAGGAGTACGTCAACGCCCCGAGCTCAATGCGTGCGACGTCCCGCATTCGGACGATCGCCCCGCTGGCGGGGTCGGAACGAAGAACAATGTCTCCGAACTGCTCGGGGTCGCTGAGCCGCCCGGTCGCATTCACCTGCATTTCGAACGGGGTGCCGGCTGGCGCGGGAGATTGTCCGATCTTGCCGGCAGCGACCTGGATGTTCTGTTCTGCGACCGCCTGCTGAACGTCGACCGCGGTAATGCCGAGCTTCGCGAGCTTGTCCGGATCGAGCCATATCCGCATCGAATAGCGTCGTTCGCCGAAAATCTGGACATCGCCGACACCCGGCACCCGCTTGAGCGGATCGACGACTTGCAGGTAGGCGTAATTGCTGAGCGCCACCGGATCGACCGAGTGGTCGGGCGAGATCAGATTTACGATCAGCACGAAGTTCGGATTCTGCTTCTTGATGATGACGCCGGCCTGATTGACAATCGGCGGCAGCGAGGCCGCGGCCTGCGCTACGCGGTTCTGAACGTCCACCGCAGCGATGCTCAGGGGATAACCGACGTCGAAGGTCACCGTGATTGTGGAGGAGCCGTCGTTGGAGCTTGAGGAGGACATGTACGTCATCCCCTGCACGCCGTTGATCTGCTGTTCGAGCGGCGTCGTTACCGTGTCGGCGACGACCTGCGCGCTGGCGCCCGGATAAACCGCGCTAACGACGACTTGGGGCGGCGTGATGTCGGGAAATTGAGAGACCGGCAACAGAAAATAGCAAATAGCGCCGGCAAGCGTCATGATTACGGCGATCGACGATGCGAAGATCGGACGATGAATAAAGAAGCTAACCATAGAAGCCGGTCCGATCTTGACCCGAATTGTCGAGGAGTGTTACCAATCGGTAACGGAGGACATTTACCGACCGGTAACACCGCGGTCAAGCGGGCGGCGACACGAGAGTCCTTTTTGAGGAAACAAGATGCCCGAAGCACCTTCTGACGCCCTGCGGCCGCGTGAGCGGATTCTGCTGGCTGCTCGCGATCTATTCCACCGTCATGGGATCCGCGGCGTCGGCGTCGAAGCCATCGCCGAGGCCGCTGGCACCAACAAGATGACGCTTTATCGGCATTTTGATTCGAAGGACGATCTGATCGTCGCCTACCTGCACGGGGTCGCCGCCGAGATAGATGAGATGTGGCTGGATATAGAGCGCCAGCATCCCGGTGACATGTTGGCGCAGTTGAAGTTATGGCTTGTCTACGCGGAAGAATGCGTGACCACGGACGACCGGGGTTGCGACCTGGCCAATGCCGCCGTCGAACTCACCGGAGACGGTCATCCGGGCCGACGCATCATCGAACAATTGAAGACCGAACACCGCGACCGCCTCGCCGCGCTATGCCGCCGCGCCGGGATTTTCCAGGCCGAGGTGCTCGCCGACACACTTACGCTGCTGCTCGAGGGAGCCCGCGTCAGCCGGCAATCAACCGGTAGTAATGGTCCGAGCGCCAAGTTCATCGGGACGGCCGAAAAGGTAATCGAATCATTCAAAGCCAACCCTGGACCTAAGGCCACTCCCAGGCGCACGCCTGTCGGAAAGCGCCTTCTCCGCAAGAGGGCCTGAACCCGACCGACGTTTCAGGCCCCATCGGTCGCGGTCCAGCCTTGCCGTTGCCAGGATTACGGTTTCAAGCTAGCGAGGCTGGCTCGAGCACGCCCTCACCGCTGATTTTGGAGCAAGCCGTTGATCGGTATTCGCCAGGCTTTCGCGATTATTTGGTTCCTGACCGGGCTCGCTGCGCTGCTCCCGATCGGTTCAGCGATGGCACAAGACGCGCCTGCGGCGCTCTTGAGCAGGCCGATGGCGCTGCCCGACATGGCGCTGGGGTCCACCAAAGCGTCGGTGTCGATTACCGAATTTGCGTCGATGACCTGCCCGCATTGCGCGGCCTTCGAGCAAAATGTTTTTCCGATGCTGCGGTCGAAATATATCGACAAGGGTAAGGTGCGCTTCGTGTTTCGGGAATTTCCGCTCGACATGAAGGCGATGGCCGCCTCGATGCTGGCGCGCTGCGTTGCCAATGGCGATCCGGAAAAGTTTTTCGCCACCATCGACACGCTGTTTAAACAACAGGATCAGTTGGTGGCGCATACGCTGGAGACCCTGCAGCAGATCGGCAAACAGGCCGGAATGCAGGATCATGGCGCCGACGCCTGCGTGAAAGACCAGGCGCTGCTCGACAAATTTTCCGCCGATCAAAAATTTGCCAACGAGGAGCTCAAGGTCGAGGCCACGCCGACCTTTTTCATCAATGGCAAGATGGTCAAGGGCGCCATGTCGTTCGAAGAGCTAGAAGAGAAGATCAAGCCGTTGCTGAAGAAATAACGGCCACACCGCAGCTGCTTACGTTTCCTCTTTCGGCTGCGGTGGTCTTTGTGGCGTTGCAACAAAAGTTATGCCGACGCGCTTTTGTTGAATCCAGGCAATCTGGCATTCGTGCACCGAAGAATCGGCCGCCATGATCAGACGGAAACGCGCCGGTACGAAGGCTGGGTTCTCGACATCGATAGCCGCGCCCTCAGCGGAGATGTTGCGAACGACGCAACTCATGATGGAACCGTTCGCGGACACGTAGGCCGGTTCGTGGATTTCGGTCCGTGGATGCTTACGCTTTTCTTCCATGAGCGTCGGCTCGCAGCCAGTGACAAGCCAGTATAGCGCCAAACGTTAAACAAATCGGGCGCAATTTCTGCCCGGCCGCCCCACCCGAGCTGTGGACCAGGCATCAGCTCACCGCATATTGCAATGCACGGTTGCAGCGTCGGCGGCCGCAGCGGGTCCCATTTTTTTATTTATCGGTCGATTATCTCCCACTTTTTGTCTCTTCCGTTCGCCGCGTTGGCAGGCTAGCTTTTCGCCATTGCCGGTGCGTAGGCGCGACGCCCGCTCAAGATAAACAAGCGCCAAGGGAAAAACGCCATGTTCGAGATACTCGATCGACAGACGAGTTTGACCGGCAACCAGATCAAGATCCTTGCCGCGGCCATCATCGGCGATGCGCTGGAATTTTTCGATTACTTCCTGATCGGTTTTGTGCTCGCGTTCCTTATCGGCCCGTGGAAGCTGACGTTCGGTCAGTCGGCTACCGTGTTGATGAGTTCCGGCATCGGCGCGATCATCGGGGCCTATGTCTGGGGCTGGCTTGCAGACCGCATCGGCCGCCGAAAGGTGTTCATCTGCACCGTCCTGAATTTCTCGATTGCCACCGGCCTTTTGTATTTCACCCCGGATAACGGCTGGATCTATCTTTCGGTTTTGCGCTTCTTCGTTGGTGTGGGCGTGGGCGGGCTTTATTGCGTGGACTTGCCGCTCGTGCAGGAGTTCATGCCCTCCTCCAAGCGCGGCTGGGTCGGCGGTCTCGTTACCTGCGTTATTCCGCTCGGCACCGGGCTGGGTGCCGTACTCGGCGCTTCGGTCGGCAGTGGCGATTGGAGGCTGTTGTTCGCGATCGGCGTACTGCCCTCGATCCTGGTGTTGCTGGTTCGTATTTGGGTGCCGGAATCGCCGCGTTGGCTCTGCCGTCAGGGCCGTTACGAAGAGGCTCGGAAGTCGCTGGCCTGGGCGCTGCAACGGGATCCGTCAACACTGCCAATGCCAACCGCGGCCGATGCCGGCCCGGTCATTAAGTCCAATTGGTTCGACCTGTTCAAATATCCCCGCAGCCTGCTGGTTTCCTGGCTCGGCAATGCCGGGGCCCAGACCGGCGTCTACGGCATCACGCTCTGGGTACCGTCGCTGTTCGTTCTGTTGCTCAAGGTGACGCCGCAGGAAGCCGCCAAGATGATGATCCTGCTCACTCTGTTCGGTTTCGTTGGGCGGGTTTCCTTCTCGTTCTTCTCGGAGTGGATGGGACGGCGCAACGCGGGCGGCCTGCTCGGCTTTGGTGCCGGAGTCCTGACCATCGTCGCCGGCTACAACTACGACGCCACGATCATGGGCGTGTCGGCCTTCTGGCTGATACTGGCCGTCGGCTACTTCTTCGCCGATGGCGGCTTTGCCATCGTTGGACCCTATGCGGCGGAGATCTGGCCTTCGCATCTCAGAACGTCCGGGATGGGCTCGGCCTATGGCTTCGGTGGTATCGGCAAGATCATCGGGCCGGTCGGTCTTGCCCTGATCGTGGGCTCCGGCAACTACCTCAAGCCCGACGTGCCATTGCCCCAGATTCCGTTGGCTTTCGTATATCTCGGCTGCTGGTTTCTGATGGCGGGCGCGGTGTATTACTTCTTCGGGATCGAAACCAAGGGCAAGTCGATCGAGCAGATCGACAAGGAATTGGCTGAAACGGCCGGCCTGTCGACGGCAACGCCGGCTGTACGACAGGCATAGCGAGCATCGCCTTGGATACGTTGATCGCCACATCCGTCGACCTTGCGGGCGACATGGCCGTTATCTCGCGTGCCGAGGCCGTCCGCATCGATGTCGCTGCCGCCTCAAGCGAAATCGAGAGCACACGCCGGCTGCCGACGGCGTTGCTCGACAAGCTGCATGAAGCCGGCCTGTTCCGGCTGTTGCTGCCGCGCACCTCCAATGGGATCGAGACCGACCCCATGACCTTCTTCCATGTGATTGAGACCATCGCGCGTGCCGATGCCTCCACGGCCTGGTGTTTGAGCCAGGCCGGCGGCTGCGCGATGTCGGCGGCCTATCTCGACCTCCCGGTGGCGCGCGCGATATTCGGTGATGACCCGCGCGCGGTGCTGGCTTGGGGCCCCGGCCCCAAGGTCAAGGCGGTCGAGTGCGACGGCGGCTACAGAGTTACCGGAGTGTGGGCCTTCGCCTCGGGTGGCCGGCACGCGACCTGGCTCGGCGCCCATTGCCCGATCACCAAGGCCGATGGCTCGCCTAGACTTGATGCTAACGGCTTGCAAGTGGAGCGTACCATGTTGGTCCGCACGGAAGACGTGAAGTGGACCGATATCTGGAACACGGTTGGCCTGCGCGGCACCGCCAGCGACCAGTTCGCGCTGGACGACCTCTTCGTTCGCGCCGATCACTCGATCACCCGCGAGTTCGATCAGGAGCGCCGTGAGAGCGGTCCACTCTACCGGATGGGCTCCGGCACCTGTTATCAGGTCGGCTTCGCCGCCGTCGCCTGCGGCGTTGCCCGCGGCGCGCTCGACATCTTTATCGATATCGCGCGCAACAAGGTGGCGCGCGGCCAAAAGAGCCCGCTCCGCGACAACGCCGTGGTCCAGTCCGGACTAGCCCAGGCCGAGGTCAACCTGCGCGCCGCGCGCGGTTTCGTGCTGCAGTCCATGGCTGAGGTCTGGAAGGCCCTCTCCGACGGCGCCACCATCACGGTGGAACAGCGCATCACCATCCGCATGGCAGCCACGCACGCGATCCATAAGGCGCGCGAGGCCGTCGACTTTGCCTACAATGCCGCGGGTGCCACGGCGATCTTCGAGAACCATCCGCTCGAGCGACGTTTCCGCGACATCCACACCGTAACCCAGCAATTGCAGGGACGGCTCAGCCATTTTGAAACCGTCGGCGCCTGGATGCTGGGCGCCGATGCCGACTTAACTTTTGTCTAGGGAGAAGAACCATGCCACTTGGCGGACTGCAGCACTACACCATCGAACCCTCTGATCTGGAAAAGACCAAGGATTTCTATTGCGACGTATTGGGTCTGGAGAACGGCGATCGTCCGCCGCTGGATTTCCCCGGCTACTGGCTCTATTCGGGTGGCGTCGCCACAGTGCACCTGATGGGCACCCGCAAGCCACGTGAGGGCATCGTTGTCCGCGGCACGGAAAAGAAATACGAAGATACCGGCCGCCTCGACCACATCGCGTTCGCCGCGACCGATGTCGAAGGGGTGCGCCATCGGCTGCAATCCCACAACGTCAAATTCCGCGAAAGCATCGTGCCACGTACAGGTGATACGCAATTTTTCATGCACGACCCCGATGGCGTCGGCGTGGAACTGAATTTCCCCAAGGCGTAACCCGCGAGCATCTCGATTTCGATACGACCCCTCGGCCGCGCGGAGTGCCGGCCGAGGGGGCTTGATTCTGTGTTGTCCCCGACAACGCCATATCCCAGCCATGTATAGGGCGCGAAACCGCCAGCGTTTGCGCCACTTCGTGTGGCGAATTCAAGAGCCGCTCGCGGCAGGATAGCCGGGTGCCGTGTCTTTATCGCAACCCCAGGACTCGTGCGCCCGGCTATTCCCCGCCTATCGTCGGCGTCGATCGCGTCTGGTCGCGGCCCCGGCTCCGGACCCGATGCGGAATGGTTCGCGCCAGGAACCAAACGTTCTAATCGAGCCCTCGCTCGTGGCTGAGGCGTACCATCTCCTCGATAAAGATCGCCTTTTGCTTGTCGTCCAGGCTTGCGAATAGCGGTTCGGCCGCATCGGCCACGTTGCGCTGATCGACGGCGCGATCATTAAGGAACTGCGCTTCGTTGCGCATTTGCTCAATGACATCGTCGGGCGGATCGCGCTTGGCGCGTGCTATCCGGAGGTTGAGACGGTCGGCGCCGTTGTGGCCGAGGTAGTGCATGGCGCTGTTGAACGCGGTCCAGTTCTTTTCCTGATCGGGCGTCAGATTCAGTTCAGCCTTGATCCGTTCGATATTCGCGTCGCTGTTGGCGACGATTTGCTCTGCCGTGAGCTGCGGTGCAGCGTCTTGGGTAGAGGCGGTTGGCTTGCCCGTCTTTGTCGCCTTGGCGCTTTTGGTCGACTTGGTCGGGCTCGGTTGCTTGGCCGCGTTGGCAGGGGGCGGCTGTGGGCTGCCGCCCGTGCCGAGCGCGCCAGTGAACACGCCGACGACCCCTCCGATCGCGCCACCCAATACACCGCCCACCGGTCCGGCCGCTTTGTTGCCGGCCTGGGCGCCCTGTTGAACGCCTTGGATCAAGCCTTGCGCGTGTACGCTCGCGGTCGCGTAGAGAAAGGTCAGGACAACTGCCCCAATCGCGAAACGCAATCTCATTTGCGCGCGCGCGGTGGGAGCCGGACTGATCATCGTTTGGTCTCCATTGTCTATCTTGAGAGGGTGAGTCGATTGAGTCGATGCGCATCCATGGATGCGCGCGCATTATCGTTTTTCGCACCGCGCAAGTCTACCGCACGCAGCGCGCAGTTCAGGTGAAGCACGCGTCGTTTCAAGACACTTCGCATGGCGTCAAAGCTGCGACGCAATCGCGCACCTCGGAAAGCCGCGCTGCGTGTGCAGCGCAGTATTTCTTCAAATCCGGCAGCGACACAACAGCGGCACGATTTCATGACGGACGCGCGCAATCTCCAGTTCTAGAGGATGACGCATGTGATTTCTCGACAGGCGCCGGCAATTCTGCTCTGATCGTCACAATGAAATCTCCGCAGCACCGTGGCGCGCCAAGTTCGGGCCTGCCCAAGCAGCGAGAAAAACAACAACAACGAGATACTGTCTTGCCACGCTTGGTCCACCTTGGGAGAGGAATGCCATGTCACGGAAGAAGCTTTCTCGACGACAATTTGTAACCGCGAGTGCACTGACCTCGGCGGCGCTGATTTCCGCGCCGTATATGCGAACGGCGCACGCAGCCGGCAAATTATCGATGGGCTTTTGGGACCATTGGGTACCCGGCGCCAACAAGGCCTCCACCGACCTCGTCAACGAATGGGCCGCCAAAGAGAAGGTCGAGGTTTCGATCGACTACATCACCAGCCAGGGCAACAAGAACATTGTGACCATCGCCGCCGAGGCCCAGGCGAAGTCCGGCCACGACATCCTGGCGATGCCGACATGGTGGCCGCACGCCAACTCAGAGTTGTTGGAACCCGTCAACGACATCATGGAGCCGCTGATTAAGCAGAACGGTGAAGTGAACGGCACCGTCAAATACCTGGGACAGTTGGACGGTAAATGGCTCGGCGTTCCCGCCTGCATCGGCAGTCAGATCAAGGGCCCCTGCTCCCGCATCGACCTGATGAAGAAGCTCGCCAACATCGACGTGCAGGAAATGTATCCGGCAGGCAGTCCGCCCAGGGCGGACAACTGGACGACCGATACCTTTCTGAAGGCGGCAGAAGCCTGCTACAAGGGCGGTTCCCCCTTTGGCATCGGGCTCGGCACGACGTCCGACAGCGTCGATACAGCGGGCGCCTTCTTCCAGGCCTTCGGCGCGCAGCTCGTTAACGCCAAGGGCGACCTTACGGTCAAGACGGATCAAGTGCGGCAGGTTCTGGAGTTCTACAAGAAACTGATCGCCTTCCTGCCGCCCGACGTGCCGGCATGGGACGACGCTTCCAACAACAAATGGTTGGTCGCCGGCAAAGGCGCGATGATCATGAATCCGCCGAGTGCCTGGGCAGTCGCCAAGCGCGATGCGCCGCAGGTTGCCGAACAATGCTGGACCCACGGCTTCCCGGCTGGACCTAAAGGCCGATTTGCGCCGTTCCTGCCGTTCTTCTGGTCCACCTGGAAATTCTCCAAGAACAAGGAAGCGGCCAAGAGTCTTCTCGTTCATCTTTCGCAACCGGAATCGATTGCCAAGCTTGTTGAAGCGAGCGGCGGTTACGACTTGCCGGCCTACGCAAACCTGACGACGCTGAAGACGTGGGCGGAAGAAGGCCCGCCAAAGGGAACCCTCTTCCACTATCCTAATCCGTACAACCATCAGACGCTGTCGATCTCGGCATCGCCAGCGCCGCCGAAGATCGCCCAGCAGATTTACTCCCAGGCCGTCCAGACAAAAATGTGCCTGCGCTACGCCCAGGGCGAAGCGATGGAAACGACGCTGGCCTGGGCGGAAGGCGAATGTGAAGGCTATATGCGGAGCTGACGCCGAGGACTTTTCCGTAAAGCGACTACAGCCACGCCATTGCGTCAATGCGACGTGGAGCCGACGACAAGCCGGCTCCCAAAACATCTGAAGATACGATTCCTCTGAAGTCAGTTTTCGCGAGGAAGATGCATCATGGTTGACGTCGCATTTCAGCCGAACAGCGCTTTGGAAAAACGCTCGACACGAACGCGCTCGAGCTTGCGGGCTACCCTTAAACGGAAATCGACGGCCGCGTTTCTCATGACGCTGCCGCTCATTCTTCTGATCGGCATTCTCGTTATCTATCCGGCGTTCTATTCGCTGCATCTGGCGACGCTGAACAAGTCGATGCAGCGCTTCATCGGCCTTGCTAATTTCGAGTTCCTATTCAGGCGCGAAACGTTTTGGCTGGTCGTCAAGCAATCCTGCATCTTTGCGATCACGGCCGTCATCTTCAAGGCGCTCATCGGCTTCATCGTCGCGCATTTCGTTCACAACCTTCCAGCGAAAGGCCAACGCAAGTGGCGGGGAATGCTGCTGGTGCCGTGGGTGATCCCACCGGCGATGAGCACGCTGGCATGGCTGTGGCTGTTCGATCCGTCCTACAGCGCCTTCAACTACACTCTTTCGTTCTTTGGAATTGGGCCGATCGCGTGGACTGGCGACCCGGGCTGGGCCCGCTTCTCGGTCATTCTGGTCAACATCTGGTATGGCGCCCCGTTCTTCATGATCATGTATCTGGCGTCACTGAAATCGGTGCCCGATCAACTGTACGAGGCCGCGGCCATCGATGGCGCCAATTGGTGGCAGCGGATCTGGTACGTGACCCTGCCGATGATGCGCAACATCATCGCAATCACGACGCTGTTCTCTCTGATCGTCACCTTCGCGAACTTCGATATCGTGCGTATCCTGACCGCCGGCGGCCCGCTCGACCATACCCACATCTTCGCCACATGGGCGTTCCGGGTCGGCATTGAAGGCAGCGATATTCCGTTGGGCGCCAGCGTATCGCTGTTCATGGTGCCGATCCTCGCGATCGCTGCAATCTTCATTCTTCGTGACATCAACAAGCGCGGGAACGAAGCCTGATGGCAAGCACCCTGGTGATCGACAAGGCGGCACCGACCCGCACGGTCAAATATGGCAGCATGAGCCGCGACCGGACTTGGGCGCTGCGATGGTCGTACTTCTTCCTCATCCTGTTCGCGGTGTTCTCGCTGGTGCCGCCGATTTACATGCTGATCACTTCGCTCAAAAGCAGCGCCGAGATCTCGGCGGCAACCAACCCCTGGTGGGTGTTTCATCCGACGCTGGAAAATTACGCCGGATTACTGTCATCGAACCAGTTCCTGACATTCTTCCGGAATTCCGCCTTCGTCTCGATCCTGGTGGTGACCATCACCATGCTGATCAGCGTGCCGGCCGCATTTGCGCTTTCGCGAATGCGGTTCTGGGGCTCCGCGACGCTGGCGACCGGTGTGTTTCTGACCTACCTGATCCCGGACTCACTGCTGTTTCTGCCGCTCTTCAAGATGTTCGCGGTATTTGGCGACCTGACAGGCATCCAACTGATCAACAAATGGTACGTTTTGGTGATCGTCTATCCGACGCTCACCGTACCGTTCTGCACCTGGATCATGATCGGCTACTTCGCCTCGATTCCGAAGGAGCTCGATGAGGCCGCCGTCATCGACGGCGCGTCATGGTTTCAGACGCTGACGCGCATCTTCATCCCGGTCGCGCTGCCCGGACTGATCGCGGCGACGATCTTCGCCTTTACGGTCTCATGGGCGCAATTCCTCTACCCGCTGGTCTTCACCACCTCGACGGACCAACTGGTGCTGCCCGTTGGCATCATCACGACCCTGATCAAGGGCGACGTGTTCAACTGGGGCCAGATCATGACCGGCGCGCTGCTCGGTGCCGCACCGCCATTGATCATCTACGCGTTCTTGATGGACTACTACATTGCCGGCCTGACCGCCGGCGCGACAAAGGGCTGAGGTTCATGGCAGACGTTACGTTACGTAAGGTGGTCAAGCGCTACGAAGACGTCGAGGCGGTGCGCGGCATCGATCTCGACATTGCCGACCATGAATTCGTGGTGCTGGTCGGGCCATCGGGCTGTGGAAAGTCGACCACGCTGCGGATGATCGCGGGGCTCGAGGACATCACCGACGGCGACATCATGATCGGGGGCGATGTCGTCAACGACGTACCGCCCAAGGATCGCGACATCGCGATGGTGTTCCAAAATTATGCGCTCTATCCGCATATGACGGTTGCAGAAAACATGTCGTTCGGGCTGCGCCTGAAGCACTACCCGAAAGCCGAGATCAAGGCCCGGATCGACGAAGCCGCGCGCATGCTGGACATCGTCGAACTGGTCGACCGCAAGCCGAAGCAATTGTCGGGTGGCCAACGCCAACGCGTCGCGATGGGCCGCGCCATCGTTCGCAATCCGAAGGTCTTTCTGTTCGACGAGCCGCTCTCCAATCTGGACGCCAAGCTGCGCGTCCAGATGCGGATCGAAATCAAGAAAGTTCACCAGAAGGTTCGCACCACGACGGTCTACGTCACCCACGACCAGGTCGAAGCAATGACACTCGCCGACCGCGTCGTCGTGATGAACCATGGCCGCATTGAACAGATCGGCACACCGAACGATCTCTACCACAAACCGGCCACCCGCTTTGTGGCAGGCTTCATCGGCTCACCCGCGATGAATTTCATGCCGTGCCGGCTGGAAGACGTCGGAGGCCAGTTGAACATCCGGCTGACCGACCGCCTCGCCTTTCCGCTGCCGGCGAACCGCGCGGCCAGATATCAGAGCGTCGCGCGCGACGACAAGCTGGTGCTGGGGTTGCGGCCGGAACACATCACCGAAGCCAACGGGCATCGCGAGCCCGGGGTTGAACCATTCGATGCGGTTTTGGACGTCACCGAACCGATGGGCATGGAGACCTTGATTTATTTCACGCTTGAAGGCGCGCAAATCTGCGGGCGGGTTAATCCCAACGCCGGCGCCCAAGCGGGGGCGCCGTTGCGATTGGCGGTGGACCTCAACAATATGCACCTGCTAAACCAGGGGACAGGCGCCGTCATTTGATGGCCGCGAACAAGAAAGCCCAAGGGGCTCAGCAAGGGATTGGGAATGGCTACCAATAAGAAGAAAATTCTCGTCACTGAATCGATGTCGCAGCCGGGACGGGCGCTGTTGAAAGAGCGGGACGACATCGAACTGATTGAATTCTCCAACATGATTTCCGCCGGAGATTTTGAAGCCATGCTCCGGGAGCAAGCCCCTGTCCACGGTGTGGCGCTTGGCGCTACCCGTTTCGGCGATCCGGAGCTTGAGGCTTCGAAGGACATGAAGGTGGTCACCCGGATCGGCGTCGGCTACGACGCCGTCGATGTCCCGGCGCTTAGCCGACGCAAGGTGCCGCTGATGGTGGCCGGCACCGCCAACTCGCCCTCGGTCGCAGAACAGGCGATGTTCATGATGTTGACGCTGGCCAAGCGCGCCGTCGAAATGCACGCCTTGGTGAAGGATGGCGCCTGGACCACGCGGCTCGGCAAGCTGCCTTACGATCTGTTCGGCAAGAACGTCCTGATCGTCGGTTTCGGCCGCATTGGCACCCGCACCGCCAAGCGTTGCCTCGCCATGGAAATGAATGTTCTCGTCTATGACCCCTACAAATCGGACGCCGAAGTCAAGGCGGCAGGCTGCGAGCCGGTCGCCGATCTCGACGCCGCCCTGCCCCGCGCCGACTTTGTCAGTATTCACTGCCCCAAGACCGCGGAGACCGTCGGTATGTTCAACGCCGCGCGGTTGAAGCAGATGAAGCCAACGGCCTATCTGATAAACACCGCGCGCGGCGGAATCGTCGATGAGGCAGCATTGTATGACGCGCTGACGTCCGGCAAACTTGCGGGCGCCGGTCTCGACGTTTTCGAGCAGGAGCCGCCGCCGCTGGGCCATTCGCTCTTCGAGCTCCCCAACGTCATCATTGCGCCGCATGTCGCGGGTGTGACCAGGGAAGCCGTTGACCGCATGAGCGAGCAGACCGCACGCAACATTCTGAGCGCGCTCGACGGCGAACCGATCCGCCAGAACGTCATCAATCCCGACGTACTCGGCTGATCCGTTGAGCGCGATACCAATTCGCCGCGATACCGCGCTTGACCCTGCGGTATTGCGCGCGGATCACTAGGACCGACGATATCGTGCCGCGGACGAGCGACGCGAACAAACGCTTTCTTGAAAGGCCAAATGGAGATTAGCGCGCTATCGGACAAATCTCAGCCGCATTCGACCGCAAAGCATTGAATGTCGAGTCGGGCAGCCGGAGCGGATCCTGCTGCCGTCCTGCCAATCCGGAGGTTAAGTTGTGAGCCAAAGTGATCCGACTGACAGTGCGCTCGCGGCCATCGCCAGCATCCTCGATCAACCGGAATCCCATCGCGAGCCGGAAGTCCCCGCCGCGGTTGAGGATCAGATCGCGCCCGCGCAAACCGAGTTCGCGGGCTACTCCAAGATCGGTCCGGGCCCTTTGCCGGCCATCCGCTTCAAATGGACGGTACGTCGGGACGATAACGGCGACTACTTTGTGGATGAGACGATCGGAGACAACTCGGCGCCGATCACCAGCGGTCCGATGTCGAGTGACGCCGCGGTCCGACTGGTTGACGAACGCGAGGACGAGGCGCAGCGGCGATTCTCTGAACTGCGAACCGAGATGTCCGGGCGTGCCGAAGTTGCTCATCTGATCCGCAACGATGGCGGCGAGATGTAGCCGTTAGACCAGTCAGCGTGGTGATCCCAGGAAGTTCTTCTTGACCAGCTCGACCCCGTTGTGGCGCAAAATGTCGTATGCGGTGGTGACGTGAAAAAAGAACTGCGGAATGCTGAACGTAAGCAGCAGTGACTTCCCGGTGAATTTTCGCTCCGAGCCGTTCCGAAACGTAAAAATTACTTCTTTCTCTTCTGTGTCGTTGATTTCGTTAGGCCGAATCCGCTGCATGTAAGCGATAGCGGCTGCAATTCGTGCTTGAAGCTCGGGAAAATCTGGTTCGTTGTCGGCGAACACGGGCGAGGCCAGCCCCGTCAGCAGCGCACAGGCGACAACCGCATGCCGATGAGCCTCCCCGACCTGGCGCGTGAGGTTGTACATATTGGGATAGAGCCGCGCACGCAGAAAGATCGAAGGATCGATCCCCCGCCTTGCGGCATGGTCGGCCGCATGGCCCAGAATATCGGATAGATTGCCGAGGAATTGACAGAAAACATCGACGGACGATTCGTACATTGAGATGGTCATGTTGCGCTCCCCTTTGCGACGCAGACTTGCCAGCCCGGCTGTCGCCTCGAGAAATGTTTACCTTATTCTTTGCAAGGGAGCGTTTGTTTCAGGCGCCTTCGGCTTACACTGTGAAAACCCCGAAAGCGCGAAGCGTTGTCGAGCCAGAAGCGCGCTGCTGAGGAGGTCACGATGCGAAGGCTGGTTGCTTTGGCCGCATTTTTGTTGGTGGGCGGCGCTGCACAGGCGCAGTACACTTTTGACTTAGGTGGCGGAACGATTCGCATCGATCCAGACCGGGGAACGGTTTCAATACCCGGCGTTTACGACAACACCCCACGGCGAAAGCGCTCGCATAAAAATCAGGGCAACGAGCGCTCGCGCGAGCCGTCGCCCGAACGGGCGAGGGTTGATCCGCCGACAGCTGCGCCGGTCCCTGTACCGCACGCGGCGCCCGCCTCGCCTGCGATTGCGCCGACGGACAAGTCGACGGAATCAGCCGGCTCCACAGCCAACGTTGCGCCGCCGCCCGCCGCGTTACCGCTTCAAACGCCGCAAGCTTCGACGACATCACCTTCGGCAACCACGCCGCTCGGCTTGTGGTTGACGCAAGAGAAGCAAGGCAAGGTCCGGATCGAGCAATGCGGCGCCAATCTCTGCGGATATTCCGTCGATGCCAAGTCAAACCAGAACGGCGAGCAGATCCTGATCAACATGAAACCCGTCAGCGATGCCAAATGGAGCGGACGGATTCTCGACCCCGACACCGGCAGCACCTACGATTCGATCATCGCGCTGCAAGGTTCGGATACGCTGCGGATTCAGGGCTGCGCCATGGGCGGCATGTTCTGCGGCGGCCAGACCTGGAGCCGGCTTAATTAGCCGGCGATAGCTTCACAAATTGCTTGAAGCGAAATCAGGGTTTGCCGGAAAATCCGTTACCGCTCTGCGCGTTAGCTTGCTGACTTCAACTTAGTCGCGAACCAGATCACATGGTGCGCGCCGGTGCGCTTGGTTGTCGCGCGCACACCGACTTCGTTCACATCAAAACCCGCGGCAGCAAGCCGTTTCGAGAACAGGGGATGCGGACCCGACGACCACACGGCGAGGACGCCGCCCGGCCGCAAGGCCCGGCGGATCGCTTTCAACCCCCTGAGATCGTAGAGGGCGTCATTGGCCTTGCGAATAAGACCTTCCGGCCCGTTGTCAACATCCAGCAGGATAGCGTCGAATACCGATGCCAATTCATGGATCACGTCGGCGACGTCGGATTGGCGGAGATCCGTGCGCGGATCGGTCAGGCTGTCGCCGAAGATTTCCGCCATTGGGCCGTGCGCCCAGGCGATGACGGCGGGTACGAGTTCCGCCACAACGATTCGAGCATCACTTCCGAGCACTGCGAGCGCGGCGCGCAGCGTGAAGCCCATTCCCAGTCCGCCGATCAATAGCCGTGGACGCTTGACGCCTTCGATACGCCGACAGGCGAGCGTGGCAAGCGCCTCCTCCGATCCGCTGAGGCGACTGCTCATCAACTCGTTCTGGCCGAGCATCATCGAGAAATCGGTGCCCCTGCGCATCAGGCGAAGTTCGACGTCTGCGCCGGGCACCTGCGTCTTATCGATCTGCAACCATGGAATCATGTCACGGCTTCTACGCCGTTTGGTACAGAGCGGCTACTGCCCGACCTTTTCGGCGTATTCCGCGTCGGTGACATGCTCCATCCAGGTCACGTGATCGCCATCGAGCGACTCCTGCATGGCGATGTGAACCATGCCGGTGGTCGGAGCAGCGCCATGCCAATGCTTTTCGCCCGGGGGAATCCAGACAACATCGCCTGGCCGGATTTCGCGCACCGGGCCACCCTTGCTCTGAAACCGGCCCACGCCCGCAATCACGTAGAGCGTCTGGCCCAGCGGATGAGTGTGCCACGCGGTGCGTGCGCCCGGCTCGAAGGCCACCCGAGCCGCAACAACGCGCGCCGGAACCTGGGGTGTGATGATCGGGTCCTGCCAGACCGTCCCGGTAAAGCTCTCTTTCGGCCCACGGCGCGTCGGCCGTGAACCGGCAAGATGGATCTCCATGGGGTTACCTCTCCTTTTTAATGTTATTTCTTTGAAGCAGCGTAACGCGCTTTAGTGTCGGCATTCATGGGGTAGAGGCCCGGCAGCGCCGCGCCGCCATTCACCTGGTCCACGATCCAGGCTTCCATCCGCTCCTGCTCGGCGCCTTCCGCCAAAATCAAATCGAGGAACGCCTTGGGAATAACCACCGCGCCATCCTGATCGGCGACAATGATGTCGTCCGGGAAGACCGCCACCCCGCCGCAACCAATCGGTTCGCCCCAACCGACGAAGGTCAGGCCGGCGACCGACGGCGGCGCCGCGAAACCGTCGCACCAGACCGGCAGGCCGGTACCGAGCACGCCTTCGACATCCCGCACCACGCCATCGGTCACCAGCGCCGCAACTTTGCGCTTGGCCATGCGCGCGCACAGGATGTCGCCGAAAATACCGGCGTCGGTGACGCCCATGGCGTCAACCACGGCGATGCAGCCCTCGGGCATCGCCTCGATCGCGGTCCGCGTGGAAATCGGCGACGACCAGGATTCCGGGGTCGCCAGATCTTCGCGGGCGGGCACGAAACGCAGCGTGAATGCCGGTCCAACCAGCCGCGGCTGTCCAGGCCGCAGCGGACGCGTGCCGCGCAGCCAGACGTTTCGCAGCCCCTTTTTGAGGAGAACCGTGGTGATGGTTCCGGTGGACACGCGGGAAAGGGTCGCAATCGCTTCAGGGGACAGGGACATCGAACAGAGAGCTCCGGTGTGGGATGAATAGCCGGCGCATCTTGCGGGGCACGGGCATTGCGTCAAGTGGCGTTCGCGAAGCCTTGCGTCGGTCGCGGGGCAGTGCCCCATAATTCCATCTTATCGCAAGCGGATGGTTTAATTTATTGAATTCGCAGGTCGATTTAGAGCGAAGCAGAATTCCACTTCGGTACAAAACGCGCTAGAGCTTGGTTTCTCATCTACGAGGTTGTGAGGCCATGGCCGCGTCGCTTTCCCCGCCCCGCCTGCTGCCGAGTGGCGACGGCGCCATCACGGTCGAATTCAGCCGCAGCATCGATGATGCGGCAAACCAGCGGGTGCTGGCGCTCGATCGTACTCTCGCAACTGAAGCGATCAAGGGCGTGACCGAGACGGTGCCGACCTATCGATCCCTGCTGGTTCACTACGACCCCATCGAGATCGGTTTTGAGGCTTTGAGCGAAAAGCTTGCCGCGCTCGCGCAGCAACCCGCTCCGCCAGTGACGAACACGCGGCGCTGGCGCATTCCGGTGGCCTACGGTGGCGAGCACGGCATCGACCTTGAGGACGTTGCCAAGACGCTGAAAACCACGCCTGACGACATCGTAGCCCGGCACGTCGCCGGCGACTATCGGGTCGCCATGATCGGCTTTACGCCGGGATGGTCCTATCTCAGCGGTCTCGAGACCTTTCTGCATATGCCGCGGCGGCAAAATCCAAGGCTTCTGACGCCCGCAGGCACGATTTCCGTCGGCGGCGTACAGACCGGCGTGCAATGCCTCGCCGGTCCCAGCGGCTGGCATCTGCTGGGACGAACCGCGGTTCGGACCTACCAGCTTCATCGCCAGCCTACGTTTTTGTTGGAGCCCGGTGATCGCGTGACGTTTTCCGTGGTCGACGACAAGACGTTTGCCGAGCAAGATCGCGCCGCGGAAGCCGGCGAAATCGTTGCCGAGTTGATTGCATCATGAGCAAGCTTGTTGTCTCCAGCATTGGCCCCGCGAGTTCGGTCCAGGATGGCGGCCGACCTGGTTCGCAGCGCTACGGTCTGACGCCGGGTGGCGCGATAGATCGGCTGGCGCTGGCTGCGGCGAATACGCTGGCTGGCAATGCGCCATTTGCGGCAGCGATCGAAATCGGCCCGTTCGGGGCGTCGTTCACGGCGCGCGAAAGCGCGGTTCGCGTCGCGCTTGCGGGCGCGCCGCGCAACGCCGACATCGCGGGGCGCGCGGTTGCATTCGAAACCTCCGTTACGCTGGCCGACGGCGAAACCCTGACGCTCGGCTTTGCGCGCGGCGGCTCCTTCAGTTACCTCGCCATCGAAGGCGGTGTTCGCGGCGAGCCGATGTTCGGCAGCCTGTCCGTCAATGCGCGCGCCGGTCTCGGTAGCCCCTATCAGCGGCCTCTGCAGGCCGGTGACGAATTGCCGGCGGCGGCGGCCAGCGGCGCCACAGAGAAACGGATCGAGCTTCCTGCGATCGCGGATGGCCCGATCCGGCTGGTACTCGGCCCGCAGGACGATGAGTTCGGCGACGAGGCAAAAAGCCTGTTTCTAGATAGCGAGTGGAAGATATCGGCGACCAGCGATCGCATGGGCTACCGGCTGGAAGGTCCAGTGATCCGGCATCTGCATGGTCACAACATCGTCTCCGACGGCACCGTGAACGGCAGCATCCAGGTGCCTGGTAACGGCGCGCCCATTGTCCTGATGCCGGACCGCGGCACCAGTGGCGGTTACCCAAAAATTGCGACGGTGATATCGGTCGACCTCGGCCGGTTTGCACAGATACCGGCCGGCCGTGGCTTCCGTTTCAAGGCGATCGGCATGGCCGAAGCACAGGCGGAGCTCAAGAAATTCGCCGAGCTGTTACGCAGCCTGCCCGACCGGCTCCGCGACATCGAAAATTTTGAACTCAACGTCGAAGCGTTGCAAGATGCTAACGTGGCCGGTGCCGCGGTCAGCGCCATCGATGCCGGAACGTGGCAGGTCCCCTCACCGGCCGATGCGGCGATGCACGACCGACTATAGCAAGATCAATCCGGACACTACTCCCACAGCAAGCGGACACGACAAGATGAAAATCGATCTGAATTGCGATCTCGGCGAAGGTTTTGGCGCATGGCAGATGGGCAACGATGCCGCCATGATCGAGCTCGCCACCTCCGTCAACATTGCGTGCGGCTTTCATGCCGGCGATGCCGATATCATGCGCCATACCGTGGATCTGGCGAAGGCGCGTGGCGTCAGCATCGGCGCCCATCCCGGTTATCGCGACCTGCACGGTTTCGGGCGTCGTCCTATTCCCGGCATGAAAGCCTCCGAGATCGAGAACCTCATCGCCTATCAGATCGGAGCCTTGCAGGCGATCGCGACCGCGGCCGGCCACAAGGTGACCCACGTCAAGGCGCACGGTGCGCTTTCGAACGTCGCCTGCGATGACGACATAACCGCAAAGGCGATTGCCGACGGCATCAAAGCGGTCGATCCCAACCTGATCTTCGTGGTGCTGGCGAACTCGCGACTGGTTAAGGCTGGCGAAGCCGCCAACCTGCCGATGGTGCACGAGGTGTTCGCCGACCGCGCCTATGAGGATGACGGCTCGCTGGTGTCACGCCGCAAGCCCGGCGCGGTGCTGCACGATGCCAAGGCAATCGCGCAACGCGTGGTGCGGATGGTGCAGGACGGCGCAGTGGTTTCAGTCACCGGCAAGGTGATCAAGATGCGCACCGATACCGTGTGCATTCATGGCGACACGCCCGGTGCCGTCGACATCGCGCGCGGAGTACGTCAGGCCTTGAAGGACGCCGGCATTGAAGTGGCGCCGTTCAAGACGGCAGGTTAGGCCTTAGCGCGGATAACGACCGGCATCTGCCGGTCGGTTGTCATTCCGGTTGTCCCCTGCGCCGCGCTGGAAGGACCGCCGCTCGTGAAAAATGCCTAGAACGGGTGGTACGACAACGTGCCGAACACGACGGCGGCAATGACCGCGAAGGCGCCGTAGAGCGCGGCGGCATGCAGCCTTCGTTCCGTTCGTGGCGACAAAGCCCGCGCATGCAGGTGCAGACGAGCTTCCGCCGATAATTCGCGCATGGTCGTTCTCCAACGCCGCATTCCACTTAATGGAATGCCGTTGGAGACTGGATGCAAGGCGGCGCCGCAAATAACAATGCGAACGTCCTGACGACCTGCTCTGCAGTCGGAAAATTCTCTACGGCGGATTCGACTGAGAATATTATTCGTTCAGATTTGATGTTGATTGGAGCAGTTCGGTATCAGTAGACGTCTTGCTGAAACCGCCCCTTCTTCTTCAGCTCCCCGACGAAACTGACGGCTTCATCGGTCGACCGGGCGCCGAACTGCGCGACAATATCGACCAGCGCGCGCTCGACGTCCTTCGCCATGCGTTTGGCGTCGCCGCAGACGTAGATGCTGGCACCCTCCGCCAGCCACGTCCACAGTTCGCGGCCGACCTCGCGCATCCGGTCCTGCACGTAGAACTTCTTGTCGCCATCGCGCGACCATGCCAGCGACAGCCGTGTCAGCAGTCCGGACGTTTTCATGGCGTTCAATTCGTCGGAATAGAAGAAGTCGCAGTGGCTGCGCTGATGGCCGAAAAACAGCCAGTTCTTACCAGTCGCTCCGGTCGCCCGGCGGTCGTGCAGGAAGGCACGGAACGGCGCGACGCCGGTACCCGGTCCGATCATGACGATCGGCGTTGTGGGATCGGCCGGCAGCGCAAAGCCATGGGCCTTCTGCACGTAGACCTTGACCTGTTCGCCCGGGGCAATGCGTTCGGCGAGATAGGTCGAAGCGAGTCCCAGGCGCTGGCGCTTGCCGATCACATAGCGCACGCAATCGACCGTCAACGACAGCTTGCCGGGGGTCGCATTATGTGACGACGATATCGAGTAAAGCCGCGGCTGCAACGGCTCCAGCGCTTCGACGAACGCTTCGGGATGCGGCCGCACGCCAGAGAATTTCTGCAGCGCCGCCATGACGTCAAGGGTGGCTGCATCGCCATCGGGATCATCGCCCTGCGCCAATGCGCGCGCCTTCTCCCGCAACGCGCCGCCGGTAATGAACGAGAGCAACTCGAACAGCTTGTCCGGCGCGGGCGCCAGCGAGACGTCGTCGGTCAGGGCTTCGCGCAGCGTCTTGCCGTTCACTTTCGTGGTGTGCGACGCGCCGAGCAAGGCGATGATCTGGTCGACATGGCCAATATCATTGCGGGCGAAGACGCCGAAGGAATCGCCGACGACGTAATCGAGATCACAGCCACTGAGATCAAAATCGAAATGCCAGGTTTCCTTTTCGGTTCCCTCCTTGTTGAGCAGCCGACGCGACAGAAACGTTGCCGATACCGGATTGTCACGCGAGCGCCCCGGCTCCGACGCGGCCGGCACAACTGCTGCCACCGCTGCGGCTGCTGGAGCAGATGAAGCCGCGGGCGCCTTCTCCAATTCCTCATTCAGCGCCTTGAGCATGCGCGCGGTTTCCTTACCGCCAGGCACACACAGATTCAGCCGCAGCTCGCTGTTGCCGGCGATCGCTTCGGAATAGTCGTGGCAGTTGTAGCCGCACTGGCCGCAGTCCTGCTGCGCCATCGCGGCCATCATGCGCCGCCGTAGTGGCCGGCCCTCGGCAAGTTTCATCCGCTCGGCGATTGGTATGGTCTGGTCGTGCCACGGCGCCTCGCCATCGTCGCCGTCACCGGCCGGACTTTGCAGAACGCCAGCCGCCTGCTCAGCGGAGAGTGCCGTCGGACCATCGGGCGACAGCAGGCCGGCGAAGAAGCCGTTCAGCCAGGAACGCTGCGCGTCCGAAAAAGGCGCCGTCGACGGAATAATCTCTAATTTCGGTGGCGGGGTCATCTGGTTCATGAAGAGGCCTCGGCGTCAGCGAGTTTGCGCAGGGTGTCGCCGTCGTGGCGTCGCGCGAAGGTGAGAAAAGTCTCGTCCGCGGATAAGCGGTGAGATAAATAGGCCTTCAGCAGTTTTTCGACCGTCCTTGGCGCGTCGTCCGCGCTGAGATCGTGGTAGACCTCCTGCCCAACATCGGCGTTCGGACCGAACCCGCCCCCGGCGAACAGATGATAACCCTCGACGGTGTCGTCCCCTTCGCCGGTCGGCACCTTGGCGCCGATCAGTCCGATATCGCTGATGTAGTGCTGCGCGCAGGAGTGATGGCAGCCGGTGAGATGGATGTTCAGCGGTGTATCCATCGCCACCCGCGTTTCGCACCAGTCGCTGATCGCGGCGGCATGTCGCTTGGTGTCGGATGCTGCGAATTTACAGCCGGCATTGCCGGTGCAGGCGACCAGTCCGGCCCGGATTGGCGATGCCTCGATAGCAAGTCCGATCGCCTTGATCGCAGCAGTTGCCAACGCGATCTTGTCATCGGCAACACCCGATATCAGCAGGTTCTGCCAAACCGTCAGCCGAATATCGCCCTCGCCGAGATCGTGGGCAATCTTCGCCAGCCCGCGCATTTGTTCGCACGTCACTTTGCCCAGCGGCAGTGCGACACCGATCCAGTTCAGTCCCGCCTGCTTCTGGGCATGAACACCGATATGGGCCATCCGATCGAACGCCGGACGCGGCGCGATCGCATCGATCGGCGCGCGCACCAGCTTGCGGCCAAGTTTTTCTTCAACCGCAGCCATGAACGGTTCGAGGCCCATGCTGTCGAGTACGTATTTGAGGCGCGCCTTAAGGCGGTTAGTACGGTCGCCGGTGTCGATGAACACGCGGATGATGGCGTCGGCAACTTTGGTCGCGTCTTCCGGCCTGACCAGGATTCCGGTTTCCCTGGCAAAATCCTTGTGTCCCGTGATGCCGCCTACCCCCAAGCGAAACCAGATGCCGGGATCGACGCCGAAGCCGTCCCTAACTTCGACCGCCGCGAATGCGATGTCGTTGGTATCTTCGAGCACGGCGATCTTGCCGGCCCCGTCAAACGCTACATTGAACTTGCGCGGCAGCCCCACCAGTGAGCGGTCGTTAAGGATGTGATAGTGCCATTCCCGGGCATATTCGCGCGTGTCGAGCAGCTCCTGCGGATCGATCCCAGCGGTCGGCGTACCCGTCACGTTGCGGATGTTGTCGGCACCGGATCCGCGTGAGCACAGGCCGAGGTCTTGTATTCCCTCAATCAAGGCGACGGCGTGCTTTGGGGGAATCTCCCGAACCTGAAGGTTGGCCCGCGTCGTGACATGGCAATACGGCCCGCAGAGGCGTTCGGCGAGGTCGGCCATCCCCGCGAATTGCCAGTGCTTGAGGATTCCGTTCGGAATCCGCAGCCGGCACATGTAGGAGTCCTGCGCCGGGGCGACGTAAAACAGGCCGTAGTAGCGCCATCGAAAATTGTCGGCCGGCGACGGCCGCGCGTTGGCGAGCGCTTGTTCCTTCAGACGTGGATAAGCATCGAACGGATGCTCTTCGCGTTTGAATTTTTCCTGGTCCGCGAGCTTTTTGCCTGACGCGATGACCTTGTCCTGCGCTTTCAGATGCGCCGCATCAGGTCCGGTCGGCTCGCCATTCGCTTTGCCGGGGTTGGCGCCACCGAGGCCTCGCCCGACCCTGCTGATTTGCAGGCCCGTGGTGAAGCCTTCGAGGTAGCGTTTCTGTTCGTCGGTGAAGTCGATGGAGAGCGGTTCGAATTTCATGGTGCGCGACGAAGCTCCTGCGGCCACATGAACAGTGGCTTCAACGGAAAGGAATGTGACCGCACAGAAGTCGACCCGGCTCGCCTTGCCGGCTTAACTTCTAGGCAGCGGTCCGATCAGCCTCGTTGCTGCGGAAATCCATCTTGGACTCGGCCAGCGGGCATCTGTGACGGCCGGCCGCACTGCACCATTCAAGTTGCGTGCCAGTTGGCAGAAAGAACTATCCCTCGTAAAATCAATTGATTAGAGGATGAAGTTGGAACTTGGCTGGAGACGGGCCGTCGAGTTTGAGCAGTTTGCTCAAAAAATAGACTTGGCTATTTCCTACCCAAGCCGACCGCGGGCATGTCAGGAGTTGCGCCGCCTGATTTCGAACGCCGCCAGATGCTGGCCGATGTCGTTCGGATCGAATGGTGGTCCGGCAAAAGCGCCTAGGGCCGCTGGGGACACCTTGTCCGGACTCCCGCCGCTGCCGAGAGCCTGATCGTATAGATCCGGCCGAAACACCCGCTGCGCCGTCTCAAGCGCTTCCAGGCTGATCGTGGCCTGCCCCCAGCGAACCATTTGCGCATAAAGCCAGGCTGCTTGCACGGGATCGGGCCGCGTGGCCCCTTCGCGTCCGATCAGCAGATAGCGGCTGCTTTCGCGCACGGCACCGTCAGGCGAAATTTTGAGACGGCCTTCGAGGATAGGCTGAATGACTTCTGCTGAAACGCCGATCCGCTGCGGCTGGGCCAGGATGCGCGCGACTTCGGCGCGATTCTCCGGTTCCGCGATGAATGCTGCCGCGCGAGACGAGGCGCGGACCAGCGCGCCGAGAACTTCCTGGTTTTTCTCCGACCAGCGCTGTCTGACGGCGAGAACTTTTTCCACCGCGCGCACCAGAATGTCGGAGACGAAATGCAGGATCTGCCCGACGCCACGATCGACCGCGACCGAATTCCACGGCGCGCCCACGCAAAACGCATCGACCTGACCGTTCGCCAGGCTGTCCACCATGTAGGGCGGCGGCAGCACCACCAAGCGAACGTCCTCATCCGGATCAACACCGCCCGCGGCCATCCAGAACCGAAGCTGGTAGTTGTGGGTCGAGAACGGAAAGGTCATGCCGAAGGTCAGCGGCTCGGCCCCGTTCTTGCGCCGTGCGGCGACGACGCGCGCCAGCGCCAGTGCCGTCGCCATGGGGTCGAACGGATCGCCCTCGATCTCGGATAAAATTGCAGCATGCAGCGCCGGCGACACGGTGATCGCATTGCCGTTGAGGCCGAGGTTGAAGGCCGCCACGATTGGTTCCTTGACATGGCCGAGCCCGAGGGTCGAGGCGATCGCGACGGGCGCCAGCAGATGCGCGGCATCGAACAGCCCGATATTGAGCTTGTCGCGGACGTTCGACCACGACACCTCGCGTACCAGCGTGACATCCAGCCCCTCGCCGGCGGCAAATCCCTTGTCGACGGCGACGATCAAGGCAGCGGCGTCGACCAGCGGAATGAAGCCGATATGTAGCGGTGTGCTCATTTCAGCAACTCCGACGCGGTCAGGATCGACTGCGCGATCTCGCTGATCTTCTTCTTCTCGCGCATCGCCGTCGATCGCAGCAGGATGTAAGCCTCCTCTTCCGTCAACCCTTTCAACTTCATCAGGATACCCTTGGCCCGATCGATCACCTTGCGGTCTTCGAGTGCCGATTTGGCGCGATCGAGTTCAGCCTGAAGCTTGGAAAACGCGTTGAAACGGGAAATGCAGAGGTCAAGGATCGGCTTGATCCGTTCCTTCTTCAATCCGTCGACGATATAGGCCGAGACGCCGGCGTCGACAGAGGCCTGAATGGACGCCGCGTCGCTTTGATCGACGAACATCGCGATCGGCCGGCGCACGGCCCGGCTGACCTGGAACATTTGTTCCAGGATATCGCGGCTGGGATTCTCGAGATCGATCAGAATGACGTCAGGGTCGAGCGCATAGATTCGCGCCAGCAAGCTCTGCATCTCGCTGATATGGACCACGCCGGTAAAGCCGGCCTCCCGCAATCCCTCCTCCAGGATCGCCGCCCGGATCGGACTTTCGTCGACAATCACAATTTTAGGAGACGACTCAACGCCCATGATCACTCGCATTCCAGCAAATCGTTCTTAACACGCCGCGGGGCGCCGCAAAGTCTTGTAATTATAGGTAATTGGGGCTAGCTGCTGCCGACCACCAGTGCGGTGGATTTTGGACATTCGCCCCCGGCTCCGCGTTCGCTCTCGGCGAATGTCAAACCGGGACCGCACTGGACTCATTTTGCCCGTGTCCCGCCGGCTCCAACATTCGCAAAGAGCCTGCCGCAACGGATCGACGTTAGAGCCGGATCGAACATGCAACAGGCCGCTGCGCCCAAAGTCAGCTTTGTTTCGCTGGGATGCCCCAAGGCGTTGGTGGATTCCGAGCGCATCATCACACGCCTGCGTGCGGAAGGCTATGAACTCGCGCGCAAGCATGACGGCGCCGATATCGTCATCGTCAATACCTGCGGTTTCCTCGACAGCGCCAAACAGGAATCGCTCGGCGCCATCGGCGAAGCCATGGCTGAAAACGGCAAAGTGATCGTCACCGGTTGCATGGGTGCGGAACCCGAGCAGATCGAGGCGGCCTATCCCGGGGTGTTGTCGATCACCGGACCGCAGCAATACGAAAGTGTGCTCGAGGCGGTGCATCGGGCGCTGCCGCCGATCCATAATCCACACCTCGACCTGGTTCCGCCGCAGGGCGTCAAGCTGACGCCGCGGCACTACGCCTACCTCAAGATATCCGAGGGCTGTAACAACCGCTGCAGCTTCTGCATCATTCCAAAGCTGCGCGGCGATCTGGTGTCGCGTCCGGCGAACGACGTACTGCGCGAGGCCGAGAAGCTGGTGAACGCCGGCGTCAAGGAATTGCTGGTTATCTCGCAAGATACCTCGGCTTACGGCGTCGATTTGAAATATGCCGCGAGCCCATGGCGAGATCGCGAGGTTCTCGCGAAATTCTACGACCTCGCGCGCGAACTCGGCGAATTCGGCGCCTGGGTCCGTCTGCAATATGTGTACCCCTATCCGCACGTCGACGAAGTCATCGGCCTGATGACCGAAGGCAAGATCCTGCCCTATCTCGACATCCCGTTTCAGCACGCCAGCCCGGAGGTCCTGAAACAGATGAAGCGTCCGGCGGCGCAGGACAAGACGCTGGCGCGGATCAAGCGATGGCGGGAGGAATGCCCCGACCTGACGCTGCGCTCGACGTTCATCGTCGGCTTTCCCGGCGAAACCGATTCCGATTTTGCCTACCTGCTCGACTGGCTTGAGGAAGCCGAAATCGATCGCGTCGGCTGTTTCAAATACGAGCCGGTCGCGGGCGCCGCGTCGAATGCGATCGGTCATCCCGTGCCCGAGGAGACCAAGCAGGAGCGCTGGAATGCCCTGATGGCCCGGCAGCAAAAGATTTCGGCGCGCAGGCTGAAGCGCAAGGTCGGCACCCGCCAGCAGATCATCATCGACGAAATAGGTCCGACCGTCGCAAAGGGCCGCTCCAAGTCGGACGCACCACAAATCGATGGCGCGGTCTACCTTTCGAGCCGCCGTCCGTTACGCGTTGGCGAGATCGTCACGGCGAAGATCGAGCGTGCCGACGAATACGATCTGCACGGCAGCGTCGCTGGATTCTAGATCATGATCTGATTAGTTTGACTCGTTGTCGGCCGGGAACCTCAGCGAGGGACGCGCAGCCGCAGCTGTGCGTCGGCGGCACAGAAGCCGAGAGGATAGCGCGGCGCGCTATCTATATTGCGATCCTGAACGCTGTGGAGCACGGTCGGGTCTCCATCCGTAGGCGGAAGATGGTTGGCCACCTCCCATGCGACGCGCGATCATCGCTGTAGTCACCGGTGAACCGATGGCCGCTGAGATCGGAGCTGGCACTGCTGCGGCACAGCCGTGCGAAACGTCGTCCCAGTCGAGGTCAGAGACAGCTGGTGGGCTCAAAAAGAAACTGGATATCTCCCCTGACAGCCGCCGCGGCGCTGCGCGGATCGAAAACAGATTGGGTTTGCTAGTTTGCCGCTCGCTCTATCCGAGTCGGTACCTGTCGTCTGCTGTTCCAGTTTGCAATTGAACAGACGGGCGACGGCGGCAGATCGCTATCGAGGCGACCGTCCCGGCGTACATCGTTGAAGCTCACTCGCCGTGTCATACCATCCATCTTGGATGACCAAAAGATCCAGCGCGTTGCGACAGATAGTCCCGTCATCTTCCGAACAGCACTGAAGGGAATCTGCCGGCTTGCACTTCGGGTTCGATCGGCGCGATTGGCTATCTCACCTAACGGTTGTAACGCTCTTGTTTTCATCCGTGATCGTTTCGAGATCGCTACGTCAAAAATGCTTCACTTGTTTCACGGATATGTTCGCGACGCGCTTTACGATCATCCGCGGCTCAAAGAGGAGAGCCACGCGCGAGCGACTATCCCCGATCTATCAATCCACGTACGGCATTCGCATCGATATTTAGCAAAAATTGCTAAGTGTCGACGCGAGCACTCTGAGGCGTTACCATGAATTCAATTCAACCGATCTCGACAAATTACTGTTTTGGCCCAGTTTCTGAACTTTCTTCCCACAACAGTCTCGATGACATCTTCCGTCGGCAGGCCAATTTACGTCCCGACGCAATCGCGGCCGTCTATGGTGCACAGGAATTGTCCTATGCTGCTCTCGACCGGCGGGCCGACCGGCTTGCGGCGCACCTGAAGCGCTCTGGCATAAGGCCGGAAGAACCGATCGGGATTTTGCTTGATCCCAGCCTCAACCAAATTGTCAGCCAGCTAGCGGTCATCCGGGCCGGAGGCAGCTGCCTTCCACTTGATCCCGGCGCCCCGGACGACCGGCTGGAATTTATGCTGGCCGATCTCGAGACGCGCACCGTGATCACGACAGCCGCCTGGGAACACCGCGTGGGAGCGCGAAACCGGGTGCTGGTCGAAGATTACGACACGTGGCCGTCCGCGATGTCCTTGGTGAAATCACCTGGGGACGACAACGGGGGTCTCGATCAAAGGACGCACATCCTCTTCACGTCGGGGACGACCGGCCGGCCGAAGGCCGTGCAGGTAATGGCTCGCGGCATTGTTCGACTGACCTTGAATCCGGCATACGTCTCCCTCGACGCTACCGATCGCATCGCCGCTATCGCCAATCCCACCTTCGATGCTTCGCTTTTTGAAATCTGGGGCGCACTTTGTAACGGTGGCACCATCGTGTTGCTGCCGAAACAGGCAATCATCGATCCTCACACGTTCCGCCATAGTCTGGACGCCCAACGCGTCACCTCCATGTTTGTAACGGCCGCCCTTTTCAACCAGACGGTACATGTTTGTCCGGACGCGTTTCGCGGACTGCGGCACCTTCTCGTCGGCGGCGAAGCCCTGAACCCTCGTACCTTGCGCGAGGTGCTGCGAGCCGGACCGCCGCGGCGCTTGCTCAATGGATATGGCCCGACGGAATGCACCACGTTTGCCTTATGCCACGAGATCAACATGGCGGATCTGAACGCAGACTCAGTGCCGATCGGCAAACCAATCGACAATACCCAGGTGTTCGTGCTGGACGACTTGAAACGCCCATTGAGCGCCGGCCAAGTTGGCGAGATTTATATCGGCGGCGATGGTGTCGCCCGCGGATACTGGAACCGCCCGGATCTCAATGCCGAGCGTTTCGTCAGCGTGGATGGCTTGGTCGATGGGCAATCAGTGCGTCTATATAAGACGGGCGATTTGGGCAGTTGGCGGGCCGATGGCGTACTGAAATTCCATGGCCGAAACGATAATCAGGTGAAGATCCGAGGCCATAGAATCGAGCTTGAGGAGGTTGAACTGGCTTTGCTTGCCAGCAATCTTTTGCAGGCTGCGGTTGTCACCGTTCAGAAAACCGAACTCGGTGACAATTACCTGATGGCTTTCGTCGTCCCGGAACAGGCTCCCTCCTCCGAGCAAAGGAGCGCGGCTCATCCCGATGTCGAACGTCTCGGCGCCCAACTTGCCGACTATATGCAAGGTCGCCTTCCTTCTTATATGCGACCGCGCATCAAAATTGTCACAGACCTGCCGTTGAACGCGAACGGGAAGGTTGATCGACGCGCCCTTGTTCGGCAGATCGACGTTGAATCCAACGCGAATTCACAAACTCGTATCGATAGCGATGAGCCAGTCCCATCGGCGAGCACGCAAACCATCTTGGCTTCGTTGTGGCGTCGCGCGCTTGATGTCGAGAAGGTCGGTGAAGACGATGATTTCTTTGCGCTGGGTGGTGATTCGTTGCAGGCCGCGGGCCTCGTCTTTCATGTGAGCAAGCGTTTCAATTACCCTTTGCCGGTGCAAGCTCTCTACGATCACCCGACGCCTGCAAAAATGGCGCTGTACGTCGACGCCCGCCATCAACTCAATGGCGGCTCGATGACAGCGGGCGAAATCAGACTCTTGCTTGATGATGCGCACCTGCCAAACGATATTCAGCCGTTGCAGGGCGAGGTATCGAGTTGGCGTTCGGCCGGCTGCGGTTTTGTGTTTGTGACCGGAGCAACCGGTTTTCTCGGTGCATTCATGCTGCGCGATCTGCTCAGGATGCCCGAAGTCCAACAGATCGCATGCCTCGTTCGAGCGAAAAGCGATGGGGCTGCGATGGTTCGCATCCGCGAAAACATGACCAAATACGGCGTATGGGATGAAACATTTTTCGATCGATTGCTGCCGCTTGCCGGCGATCTCGCCGAAGAGGATTTTGGCCTCGGCCGCGAACGCTTTGACGCATTGTCACGGCAGAGCAATGTAATCTTTCATCTCGGCGCTCACGTTAACTATATCCAGCCCTACGGTGCGCACAGGTTGGCCAACGTCACAGGCACGATAAATGTGCTGCGCTTTGCCACCACAGGAAAACCCAAGCCTCTGCATTACTCGTCCACCATTGCCGCATTCGGCCCGACCGGATTGCTTGAACCAACAGCCGTTGTCTATGAAGACGATGACATGGCGAAATATCTGACCGGTCTCAAGTTCGATTCAGGCTATTCGCAGAGCCAATGGGTTGCGGAACAGATCGTTTGGGAAGCAGCTCGCCGCGGAATTCCCTTGGCTGTATATCGCCCTGGCTTCATCATGGGAGATAGCAGAACCGGCGCTGGCAACCCCAACGATTTCGTGGCGCGTCTGGTCAAGGGATGCATTGCGCTCGGCTGCGCCCCGATACTGGACCGGCAAAGCAAACAATTCGTGCCGGTCGACTACGTCAGCGAGGCGTTGCTGCGTATAGCCAGCGACAATGACAACCTTTCCCGCGCCTACCATCTCGTCCCTCCACAGAGTGACTCATCTGTCGAACTGATGGGCTTTTTCGAGCTTTTGGGGCAATGCGGCTTTCCGCTCGAGACCGTTCCCTATCCGCAATGGGTCAGACGACTGGCCGAGAGCAACCAGTTGGAGCGGAACCCGCTGATGGCGCTGGTGCCGATGCTGATGGAGCCCGTCTATGGCGAGTTGACCCGCTGGGAGGTCTATGAGGGCATGCCGATTTACGACAGCTTCAATACCAAGCGAGCGCTCGCAGCTTATGGCGGCAACAACTTTCCTCACTTCGATAGAGTTCTGTTGCAGCGATATCTCGACTATTGGACGCACATCGGCTTTCTTGAGCGAAGCTCAGCAGCCTCTGGACAGGACAATAACCGATTGGCGGAGGCCTCTTAGATAAATGCGCTGTTCGCCCTTGACACCCCCGCCCTTCAACTGTATGGCGGCGTCATGACATTCACTCGGACCCAACTCCGCGCAGCTTTCCGTCGTCGCTCGTTCGACGATGATGGGTCGCGCCGTGTCCGACGACAAAGCTGAACACATAGATCAGCAACGTTTTCGAGAAGGCCGCACCCGCAAAGTGCGGCCTTCTTCCGTTTCGGTCACCCTTTCATCCAACCTGCAGGAGTCCGACATGAACATCGCCACCCATCCGTTTGACGCGTTGATGGACATCACGGCGCGCCCGTCGACCGTATTCGTGCGCGGCGAAGGCTCGTGGCTCTGGGATGACACCGGCAAGCGCTACCTCGACTTCATCCAGGGCTGGGCGGTCAATTGCCTCGGCCATTCACCGCCTGTCGTCGCTGAAGCGCTCGCGGAGCAAGCCAAGCGGCTGCTGTCGCCGAGTCCTGCTTTCTACAACGCGCCTAGTCTCAAACTGGCCAGGGCGCTGGTCGAGCATAGCTGTTTCAACCAGGTGTTCTTTGCCAATTCCGGCGCGGAAGCCAACGAAGGTGCGATCAAGCTCGCGCGCAAATACGGCGCGCTGCATCGAAACGGCGCGCATGAGATCATCACATTCGAAGGCGGCTTCCACGGCCGCACGCTAGCGACCATGTCCGCTTCGGGCAAGAAGGCCTTCGAGCCCTTGTTCGAACCGAAAGTGCCCGGCTTTCCCAAGGCACGCCTGAACGATCTCGCATCGGTTGAGCGCCTGATCGGCGAACGGACGGTCGCCATCATGCTGGAGCCGATCCAGGGAGAAGCCGGCGTTTGGCCGGCCAGCGATCAGTTCCTCAAGGAATTGCGCGCGTTGGCCGACGCGCATGGACTGTTACTGATCTTCGATGAGATTCAGACCGGCATGGGCCGCACCGGAAAGTTGTTTCACTACGAGCATGCGGGCATCCAGCCCGACATCATGACGCTCGGTAAGGGGATCGGCGGTGGCGTGCCGCTCGCGGCATTGCTGGCGACCGAACGCGCGTCCTGCTTCGAACACGGCGATCAGGGCGGCACCTTCAATGGCAATCCGCTGATGTGCGCTGCCGGGCTGGCCGTGCTCGAACAGGTCACGGCACCGGAATTCCTCAAATCGGCGGTTGAAGCGGGGTTGTTTCTGGAGAGCGAGCTGCAACGGATGTCGGCGCGGCACGGTCTCGGCGAAGTCCGCGGCCGGGGGCTCTTGCTGGCGCTCGACCTCAAGCTTCCGATCGGCGCTTCGATCGTCACACAGGCTTTCAAGGCCGGCGTGCTGTTGAACGCGCCGCAGCCGGACGCGCTGCGTTTCATGCCGGCGCTCAACGTGACGCGCGACGAAATCGCCGAGATGATCGAAAGCCTCGATGCCATTTTGACCAAACTGGGCGCCGCGAGATGCGTCGCGTGAGCGTTGGTCGGTGCGATCCGGAGTTACGGCCGCATGATTGCGGCACCCGTAGTCGCGCGGCTCTCCAGTTCGATATGGGCCTTGGCGGCATCTTTCAGCGCGTAGGCGTGGTTGATCGGCACGTGCAGCTTGCCGTTGATGACGGCGGCAAACAACGTGTCGGCTCCCTCCAGCAGGTCCGCCCGCGTGCCGATATAATCGTTGAGCTTCGGGCGGGTCGCGAACAGCGAGCCGTGGTTGTTGAGTTCGGCGATGGCGAACGGCGGCACCGGACCCGAAGCGTTACCGAAGCTCACGAACAGTCCGCGCGGCCGGAGGCAGGATAGCGAGCCCGGAAAAGTTGCCTTGCCGACGCCGTCGTACACGACATCGCAGAGCTCGTTGCGGCTGATTTGTTTGACCCGAGCGACGAAGTCCTCTTCGTTGTAGAGGATGACGTGATCGCAGCCATTGGCGAGCGCAACGTCCGCTTTGGCCTTGCTGCCGACGGTCCCGATCACATGCGCGCCGAGCGCCTTCGCCCATTGGCACGCGAGCATCCCGATGCCGCCGGCTGCGGCGTGAATTAAAATACGATGCCCCTGCTCGACTTTGAAGGTCTTGTGCAGCAGGTACCAAACCGTCAGCCCCTTCAACATCAGCACGGCGCCCTGCTCATAGGTGATGTGGTCGGGAAGCTTTACAAGCTTCTCCCAGGGCATGTTGCGTTCCGAGGCGTAGGCTCCGAGGTTGTGATAATAGGCAACGCGATCGCCGGGGTGAAAATGCGTCACGCCGGGTCCGACCGCCAGGACTTGGCCGGCCGCTTCGTTGCCCGCGATGAACGGCAGGCCCGGGGCTTTGTAAAGTCCGGTGCGATAATAGACATCGATGAAGTTGAGACCGACCGCATGCTGGCGGATACGCACTTCGCCGGGCCCCGGCGCAGGCACATCGACGGCCTCATAGACCAGCGCCTCCGGGCCTCCCACTTTGTGCACGCGCACGGCCTTGGTCATGTCCGGTCCTCCAACAGCAATTCCCGCCACCCTCCGGAGACGAAGCGAAAGCTATCGAGGCCGCGTTGTCAACTCGACGGCCGTGGGAACACGTCGGCCGCTTAAGTGCTTGCTCGCTTTTTGCGGTTGCGTTTGGCCAATACATTGAAGGCTTCGACGGCCGCGGAGAACGCGATGGCAAAGTAGATGTAACCGCGCGGGATATGGAATTTGAAGCCGTCGGCGACCAGCGCCAACCCGATCAGCACCAGGAATGCCAGTGCCAGCATCTTGGTGGTCGGATGCTCGGCCACGAACCGCGCGACCGGGCCCGACGACACATACATGACAATGCAGGCGATGACGACGGCGGCCACCATGATTTCCAGATCCTGCGCCATGCCGATCGCGGTGATGATGGAATCCAGCGAAAACACCAAGTCGATGATGATGATCTGGACAATAACCCAGAAGAACGCGCTGGCCCTCGGCGCGGCCTCGCTCTCCGTCTCGCGCGCTTCCACCTCGGCATGGATTTCGTGCGTTGCCTTCGCGATCAGAAACAGCCCGCCGCCGATCAGGATGATGTCGCGCCAGGAAAAGGCGATGCCTTTCAGCGTGAGCACGGGCTCCGTCAGGCCGATCAGCCACACCAGCAGGCTGAGCAGCACAAGGCGAAACACCAGCGCTAGCGCCAGCCCGATTTGGCGCGCACGCTTCGCCTGCTCTTTTGGGATCCGGGAAACGATCACCGACAGAAAGATAACGTTGTCGATGCCGAGAACGATCTCGAGCGCGGTTAGTGTCACCAATGCGGCCCATGCTTCCGGGCTAGTCCACAACTCGATCATGCGTTGAACGATCTCGCGAGCCGGATTGCCGCATCGCTTCCCACGATATAGGCGGCGATCAGGCAAAGACCTATCGTGACCGGCGCGCCGACATCAAAGTCGTTGACAAGTGCCATGATCGCAAGCACGGCCCAAGCGCCAATCAACGACAGCGTCAGTCCGCGCAGGCGCGCCACGCGCACCGGGTGCACTACGTTAAACGGAACGAACGTCAAGGCAATCAGGGCTGCGACCGCAAGGCTTGAAGCGACAGGCGGCAGATGCAGCAGGAACAGGTAAAACGCCACGGCATTCCACAGCGCCGGAAAGCCGCGAAAATGATTGTCCTCAGTCTTCATGCGGCGGTCGGCGAAATACAGTGCCCCCGACACCACGATGCCGGCTCCCAGAAGCGGAGCGGCCAGCGGCAACAACAGCCCGCTCGCAGCGATGGCATAGGCCGGCACAAAGACGTAGGTCACGAAATCGACCACGAGATCGAGCACCTCGCCCGACCAGTTGGGCTGCACGCGAACGACGTCCAGTCGCCGCGCGATCGGACCATCGAGCGCGTCGATCACGAGCGCAACCCCGAGCCAGGCGAACATCGCCGCCCAGTGCTCGCGCACGGCCTCCAATAGCGCGATCAGGGCGATGCCGGCCCCGAACGCCGTAAAGATATGCACGGAAAATGCAGCGGCCCGCGTGACCGGTGACGCCTGGGAATCCTGCTGAGTCGCTTGGTCCATATGGCTGGTGCCGCCGATTTTCACGTTCCCGCACGGGTGCGACGCATTCGATCAGGCGCATCGATCGAAAAGTCGCACTGGAACCGTGCTATCAGGAATCTTGCCACTTTGCACATCGGCTGTTGCGGCCTTCCGCCGCGCAATTCGACCGGAGCGCGAGGTTGCGACGCGGGCTTGAAAATGCTGCCGAGAACGTCGATTGTCCGGGGATGAACGATGCCCCAGCCCCCTTCGACGTGGCCGTGATCGGCGGCGGACCCGCGGGAATTGCGGCCGCGATCGCGCTGGCGCAGACCGGCGCGAACACGGTCCTGGTCGCCCGCCGGGCGCCCTATGCCGACAATCGCACCACCGCATTGCTCGGTGATTCCGTCGACTTGCTGCGAGAACTCGGGGTCTGGTCGCGCTGCGAAAATGCCGCCGCCGCATTGCGGGCGATGCGTCTGGTCGACGATACCGGCCGCTTGATCCGTGCCCCGGAGGTCCGGTTTTCGTCCGAGGAAATCGGCCTCGATCAGTTCGGCTACAACATCCAGAACCGCGTACTGCTCTCGGCGCTGGAAGAGCGCGCGACGGAGCTTCCCAACCTGACCCGGTTCGACGACGAGGCCGATGCGATCAGCCCCGAAGACAGCGTTGCCGTCGTTCGGACGGCCGGTGGTAAATCGCTGTCTGCGCGGCTCGTGATCGGCGCCGACGGGCGGCAGTCGCTCTCCCGCAAAGCGGCCGATATTGCGGTCAAGCGTCGCGATCTCCCTCAGGCCGCGCTGACCTTCAACATCGGCCATTCGCGACCACATCGGAATATTTCGACCGAGTTCCATACCCCGCAGGGGCCGTGCGTTTTCGTGCCACTGCCCGGCGACCGCTGCAGCGTGGTGTGGGTGGCCTCCCCCCGGCGGGCCGAGCAGCTGATGGCGATGAGCGACGACGAATTGTCGGAAGCCGCTGAAGCGCAATCGCATTTCATTTTTGGCCGGGTTCGTGTTGAGCCGGGACGGTTTCTGTTTCCGCTTGCGATTGAACAGCCGCGTCAGTTGGCCCGGCACCGCGTCGCGCTGGTCGGCGAAGCCGCGCATGTGCTGCCGCCGATCGGCGCGCAGGGCCTGAATATGGGATTGCGCGACGCCGCCGACATCGCCGACATCGTTCGCGACGCCAGGGCCGCCGGTGACGACCCTGGCTCGCCGCGGGTGCTGGACCGTTACCGGTCGGCGCGGCGCGCCGATGTCGTGAGCCGGACGCTCGCGATCGATATCGCCAACCGGTCACTGCTCAGCGAGTTCTGGCCGATGCAGTCGCTGCGGGCGGCCGGGCTGCATTTGATCGGCTCGATCGGACCGCTTCGCCGCCTCGCCATGCGTGAAGGTCTGGCGCCCTCATGGAGGCCGGGACGGCCACTTCACTGATTGCCTTTAGTGGAAGACAAGCCGGCCGGTCTGTAAGAGCCACATCACGCTGGTCAGCGTGACGACCGAGGCGAATGTTCCGACCAGCACGGCCACCGACGCGGGCTCGATCCAGGTGTCGTTTTGCCGGGCAATCACAAACACATTCAGCGCCGGCGGCAGCGCTGCCATCAACACCGCGGTGGCGGCCCATGGCTGCGCAAACGGGCCTGCCACCAGCATCAATCCAAGCGCGATCAGCGGATGGATCAGCAGCTTGATTGCGACGACGCCGGGAACCTCCCAAGGTATCCGACCAAAGGGTCGCAGCGCGACGGTCACGCCCAGCGCAAACAGCGCCACCGGCGCCGCGGCGTTTTCCAGAAACACCAGGGTGCGATCGATCGCGACCGGCGGATGGACATGGAGTGCCGCTGCGAGCGCTCCGGCGCAGGTCGCCATGATCAGCGGATTGGAAACGATCTGGCGTATCACGAGCCCGACTGTGTGCAGCAACGGCCGGTGTTTGCCATCCGTGAACGCGATCAACAGCGGTACAACCGAGAAGAGAAAGATGCTGTCGCAGCAGAAGATCAATGCGGTCGGCGCGGCCGCCTTCGACCCGAGCACAGCCAACGCGAGGCCGGGCCCCATATAGCCGATATTGCCGTAGCCGCCGCAAAGACCCGCCAGCGTGGCTTCGCGAAACGGCAGCCGCCCGAGGATCCGGCCTGCCAGCATGGCTAGCACGAATGCACTCATCGTCCCGCAGGTGGTTGCAATCAGAAACGGCGGATTATTGAGTTCCTCGAACGGCGTCTTGGATATGATCCCGAAAAGCAGCGCTGGCAGCGAGACATACAGCAGGAAGAAATTCATCCAAGCCAGGCCTGCCTCCGGAAGGGGCTTGGCCTTGGCGCAGGCAAATCCAATGAAGATCAAGCCGAAATACGGCAACGCGAGATTGAGGACGTCGATCATCGAAAACGGTCTTTTGCATCATTATGCCCCGCTCGACGGCCTCCATGGCCATGCTCCAGCAAAGGTTAATTCGCCCGTTTGCCTCTAGCATCGGCCACAATCATGGTCTATTCGACGAGACATGATAAAAGCACGAACCGCCAAATTTCAGATTGGGCAGATCGTACGGCATCGGATCTTTTCGTTCCGGGGCGTGATTTTCGACATCGATCCGGAATTCAACAATACCGAGGAATGGTGGTTGTCGATCCCAGAGGATGTTCGGCCTCGCAAGGATCAGCCGTTCTATCATCTGCTCGCCGAGAATTCTGAATCGGAGTACGTCGCGTATGTCTCCGAACAGAATCTGCTGCCCGACGATTCCGGCGAGCCGATCCGGCATTCGCAAGTCGCGGAGATTTTCGTAAAGGACAAGTCGGGCGGCTATCGGCCGCGAAATCCTTCGCTGAATTAGCTCAGCGGCCGTTCGTTCGACGATCGATTACATCCATTAAAAAAGGCGCCCGATCCGGCGCCTTTTTCGTTGGTCGATACGAGCGACCGATTCCTTACTTCGCTGCCGGATTGGCCGGGGCGGCCGCCGTCGGCTGGGCGGGCGGGTTCGCCTCCAGCTTCTTGCGCGCTTCCTCGGCGCGCTTCTGCAGCTCTTCCTGCAGTTTCTTCTGGGTCTCTTCGAACTGCTTCGGGTCGGTCGGCGGACCGTCATAGGCCTTGGCGAAGCTACCGCCGGTTTCCTGGAGCGGCAGCGGCAAGGTCAGCGGTGCGCCGTTGGAGTTGATCGCCTGCACCACCAGGTTCTGCCCCTTCTTGAGGTTTGCGAGCAGTTCCGGGGTGACCTCGTAGTCCGACATGCAGCCGTTGGCAAAGCAGATCACATACGGGCTTTGCATCGGCGGGTTATTGTCGACGATCACGCGGGTACCGTGCATGAGCTGCATGCCCAGCGGCAGCGTGACACGCAGGATCTTTTTCGGCTCGCCTTCGGGCTCGATGATCACCGCGGCAATGACCGGCTGACCGGACTCGATCCGGCCATCCTTGCCGGTGAAGCAAACTTGCTTGGCGTTGGCGTCTTGGCCCTTCAGGCAGAATTTGGTCCAAGGCGCATAAATCAACTGGACCTGCTGTTCCTGGGGCTGAGCCGCCGCAGCCGGGGCGCCCGCTGCGGGTGCGCCCGCCGCCGGAGGCGCCGCCTGTGCGGGTGCCGCGGGCGCAGCCTTAGGCGCGGGCCGTGGCTTGGCCTTCGCAGCCGGGGCCGGCGCCGGGGCTTGTGCCTGCACCTCGGGAGCGACAAATGAGGCCACCAGCGCCGTTGCCGCCAACAGGGCGAAAACCCGCCCACGCGGCCAAACCGACGCGGCCAAGATACGGAAATTCATGCAGAAAACCCTTTCTGAACGGGAGCGCCCGAAACCGCAGCAAGACATGGAGACCCGACCGTTGGGCGGCTGTCTCCTTGCCAATTGAGGCGGATACGTGACAGGCTCTGCCGCGTTGGTCAATCGCCCGCTTTCATACAGCGGCGCGCGAAAAGATCAATGCCGACAACCGTCTTTGCCACATTCCCGCGTCAATTGGCGGGCGCGGTGATAGACAGGCAGAAGTGAACGGAATCGAATCAAAGCGACGAGATATCTGGCGGGATTGGGCGTCTTCGCGGACCCGACGCTTTGCCTTCGGAGTTCTCGCGCTCAGTCTCTCGGGGGCAACAGGCATCCCCCGGGTATCGGCGGAACCGAGCTATGCGCTCGCCATGCATGGCGCGCCGGCGCTGCCGGCCGATTTCAGTCACATGCCTTACGCCAATCCCGACGCGCCCAAGGGCGGCCGGCTGGTCGAGAGCGTGCTCGGAACGTTCGACAGCCTGAATCCGTTCATCGTCAGAGGCCTTGCGGTCCAGAAAATCAGAGGCTTCGTGGTCGAGAGCCTGATGACGCGGGGCAATGACGAGGCGTTCACGCTGTATGGCCTGCTGGCGAAAAGCGTGGAGACCGACGACGTCAGGAGTTTCGTCACGTTCCATCTCGACCCGTTGGCGCGCTTTTCAGACGGCCAGCCAGTGCGGGCTGAGGACGTGCTGTTCTCGTGGGCCTTGCTGCGCGACAAGGGGCGTCCCAATCACCGGCAATACTATTCCAAAGTCGCAAACGCCGAGGCGCCCGACCCGCTCACGGTGCGGTTCGATTTCGGGGGGGCCGGCGACCGCGAGTTGCCGCTGATCCTCGGATTGATGCCCGTCCTGCCCAAGCATGCCACGGACGTCGCGACCTTCGAGGAGACCTCGATGACCGCGCCGGTCGGCTCAGGCCCCTATCGCGTCACCGCGGTCAAACCCGGGGCCAGCGTCACCTTGACGCGCAATCCCGATTATTGGGGCCGCGACCTGCCGGTCAACCGCGGCCTGTGGAACTTCGACGAGATCCGGCTCGACTACTATCGCGAGGCCAACGGCCAATTCGAAGCCTTCAAGCGCGGCCTCTACGACTTTCGCGTCGAAAACGAGCCGCTGCGCTGGCACGACGGGTATGATTTTCCAGCCGCACGCAACGGTGAGGTGATCCGCGAGGCTATCCGCAGCGGCATGCCGCAGCCCTCGGAGTTCCTGGTGTTCAACACCCGACGCCCCCTGTTTTCCGACATCCGCGTCCGCCAAGCCTTAACGCTGCTGTTCGATTTCGAATGGATCAACCGCAATTACTTTTTCGGCCTTTACGGCCGCGCCGCCGGCTTCTTCGCCGGGTCCGAGTTGTCGGCATACGGAAAAGCCGCCGATGATCGCGAGCACGAACTGTTGAAGCCGTTTGTATCGCATATCCCGGAGGATATTCTCGACGGCAGCTATCGCCTGCCCGTCACCGACGGTTCAGGCCGCGACCGCGAGACGTTGCGCAGCGCGCTGGCGCTGTTATCGCAAGCCGGCTACGACCTGGACGGCACGGTATTACGGCAGCGGACGACCAAAGCGCCCCTCACCTTCGAGATTCTGGTGACGACGCGTGACCAGGAGCGGATCGCGCTGGCCTATGCGCGCGATCTCAAGCGTGCCGGCATTGCCGTATCGGTGCGTGCGGTCGACGCGGTTCAATTCGATCAGCGCCGACTCAGTTTCGATTTCGATATGATCCAGAACCGTTGGGACCAGTCTCTGTCGCCAGGCAACGAACAATCCTTCTATTGGGGAAGCGAGGCCGCCAGCATCGGGGGCACCCGCAACTATATGGGGGCAAGGGATCCGGCCATTGATGCCATGATCGCGGCGATGCTGAAGGCGCGCGAACGCCCTGCCTTTGTTGCGGCGGTGCGTGCGCTCGATCGGGTCCTGATATCGGGCTTCTACGCGATCCCCGTGTTTAACGTTCAAGAACAATGGATCGCGTGCTGGAATCGGATAGAACGGCCTACAACCACTGCGTTGACAGGGTACCTCCCGGAAACTTGGTGGCAAAGGCAGGCTGCGCAACCGAAGTGACCTTGCGAAGTAATCCCGTGATCCTGACCAACCCTCCGCTGACCAACCCGCCGCCGACGCTCGACGGACTGTTTCGAAGAAACCTGGCGCGTCAGCCGGATGCGCTGGCACTGCTCGATCCCATCAACAAGTCCAGCATTACCGGGCAATCGCCCAAGCGCCTGACATTCGCGCAGGCCGAACGCGCCATCGCCGCGCTGTCGGGGCATTTCATCGAAGCGGGTCTGCCCGCCAACTCGGTGATTGCAATTCAACTGCCGAATACCGTCGAATTCATGCTGACGGTGCTGGCCGCACATCGTGCCGGGCTGATCGTGGCGCTGCTTCCGCTGTTGTGGCGCCAGGCTGAAGTCACGGTGGCGCTCAATCGGACCGGCGCCCGGGCGATCGTCACCATGAGCAAGATCGACGGCGTCAGCCATGCCGACCTCGCCATGAACGCCGCAGCCGACGCCTTCTCGATTCGCCATGTCTGCGGCTTCGGCTATGACCTGCCCGAAGGCATGGTCTCACTCGACCTTGCCTTGGCCGAGGAATCGCAAGCCACCCGCGTGGTCACGCCGGACGGCCGCCGCGCCGCGATCGTCTCCTACGACGTGACGGCGGAGGGATTTCGTGCGGTACCGCGTACCCACCTGAACCTGATCGCCGGCGGCCTTGCGGTTTTCCTCGAAAGCGAGGTGGCACAGGGCGCGACGGTGATGTCGGCGTTCACGCCCTCATCCTTCGCGGGCTTGGCCTCCTCGCTCGTGCTCTGGCTATTGTCGGGCGGAACGCTGGCGCTGCATCATCCGTTCGACAGCGAGGCGCTCGAGCAACAGCTCAGGGATGATCGCTGCGATACCCTGATAGCCCCCGCGCCGCTGGCGTTGCGATTGACCGAGACCGACCTTCCGTCGCGTTTGGCGGTTTTGCGCAATGTCATCGCGCTGTGGCGCGCACCGGAACAGATTATATCGTCGCCGCTCTGGACGCTTCCGCAGGCGACCCTGACGGACGTCTATCTGTTCGGCGAGGCCGGGCTGTTCGGGGCCCGTCGTGCGGCCGACGGCGCACCGGCACCGATCATGCCCGGTCCCCACGGCGCGCCGCGTAGCGCGGCAGGGGCGACCATCGCAGGCGAAACCCTGATCACGCCAAAGGGGACGCTGGGATTGCGCGGACCGATGGTTTCCGCGGTGGCCTATGCGCCCCCGGCTCCGTCAAAGGACGCATTTGAGGCTGCGCCGCCGCGGGATTACGTCGATACTGATTATGCCGCACGGCTCGACCGTTCCACCGGTGCGATCTGCATTACCGCGCCGCCCTCCGGCCTTATGGCCGTCGGGGGTTACCGCTTTTTGTCGCAGGACCTGCAGGAATGGGCGAAGCGGCTGGGACACGGCGCGCTGTTAACGGCGCTGCCGGATCGGTTGAGCGGCTACCGCCTGGCTGGCCGCGCCCAGGACAATGCCCGCGCCCGCGGCGCACTCGGGCAACTCGGGCTTAACCCGCTGATGGTGGAAGCATTTCGCGATCGGACCACCCCGGACTGAATAAAAATCGGGGCAGTCCGTTGACCCAGCATTAAGACTGCCAAAATACAATGCAGCGCTTAATCGTTCGCGCTGGCCCCGAATTCTACATGTCGCAGCAAGGCCCGATCATCGTCGTATCGACCGGCGGGTCGCCGTCGTTTGCGACCGCGCTGACCAACGCTGCGATATTTCCCGTCATCGACACCGTCTGGGCCGACGCGTCGCGCGCCATCGCTGAGTTGCAACCGGCCGCGATTCTCGTCGAGATGTCCGGCCATATCGATGCCGACTTCAACGTCCTTGCGAAACAGGCCGCAGCAGCAGAGCCCTATCTTCCGCTGATCGCCGTCAATCCTCAGGGCCTACTGCCGGAAAGTGCGATACCGTTTTCGCAGGGCGGCAGCAATGGCGATCGGCTGATCGCTCGCCTGCGCGCCGCGCTGCGAGTTCGGACTCTGCATGCGACGGTGATGCGCCGGCGTGAGGATGTTCCAGCGAGGCCGCTGTCGGACACCGACCTGGTTCGCGAGGCAACGGTTCTGCTGGTCGGCCGCGGCGCGGCCTATCCCGCCCTGTCGGTGTTACTCGGCGAGCGTACGGGCGTGCTCGGCGCGCTCAGCATGGAAGCCGCCGCGAAGCATCTCAACGCGCGCGACATCGACGGCATTGTGCTCAGCGAAGGCTTCAGCCGCCGCGTCATGGACGCCTTCCTCACTGTGCTCTCCGAGGACGCGCGCTTTCGCCATCTTCCGGTCGTGGTGACGTCGCACGAACTGGCGCCGGCCTATGACCTGCCGAACCTCGAGATCGTCGCGGGCGAGCCGGCGCGGGTCATCGCCAATGCGTTGCCGCTGGTGCGCCAGCGCGCACTGGAAGCCCAATTAAGCCGCACGCTGCGTTCGATCGACTCGGGCGGCCTGCTCGATCCGCGAACCGGCCTGCTGACATCGGCCGCATTCAATCGAGATCTTGCGACCGCGGTCTATCAGACGCAGTCACGCGGTGCCGGGTTGTCGGTCGCTCGCTTCGCCTTTGATCCGTCGTACCCGCGCGCGCAACTCGACGGCGCTCGGATCATCAGTCGTCTGATGCGGCAAACGGATTTCGGCACGAGCCAGGACGACGGTTCGATAATCGTGGCGTTCGCCGAGACTGATTTGCGGACCGCCCACATGATTTCGCGGCGATTGTTGAGCGTGATGCGCCACACGACGCACGGCAAACGCGACACGCGGTCAGAGCCGACCATCACGCTCGCGACCATGTTGCCATCGGATTCGGCACGGTCGCTGCTGGCGAGGCTCTACGAGAAAACCCGTCGCGCAGCGTCCTAAATGTTCCGTCCGCGGCGTACGGAACATCCGTTACTATTCCGCATTGTCGATCATCCAATCGACAGCGGAGAACATCATGAAACGGATTGCATTGATCACTGTTTGCCTTGCTGGCTTGGCCACGCCGGTTCTGGCCGAAAACGCAAGGACCGTTGGCACGGCGCCAGCCGAGGCCAAATTCTCAACGGTGCAGAAGGACGAGATGTTCAGTTCAAAGCTGAAAGGCTTGAACGTCTATAACCAAAAAGATGAGTCGATCGGCGAGATCACCGATCTCGCGATCAAGAACCACCAGGTCGATGCCCTGATCCTGTCGGTCGGCGGTTTCCTCGGGATGGGCGAGCATTACGTCGCGGTCTCGCCGTCATCCGTCAACATTCGCTACGACAGCAAGAACGACAAGTGGATGGCGTCGATGAATACCACCAAGGATGCGCTGAAGGCGGCGCCCGAGTTCAAGTATCCAAAGTAAGCGCGCGATCTGAATGCGAACAGCCGTCGGCAAGGCGCCGGCGGCCGTTTGCATAACCCTCGCCGCGCCTACGCCGCCTTCTTGTTCTCGGCCAGGTTGGCGAGTTGGCGCAGGATTTCGGTCGTGCCCATCAGGCGTTCTTCTGGCGTCTTCCATTCCTGCAGGAAGACCACCTTCATGTCCGGCCGTACCTTAGCAGCCTGACCGTGCTGGCGGATGAAATAGACCAGCCGGTCCGGCTGCGCGAACTTGTTGTCCCGGAAGGTAATCACCGCGCCCTTCGGACCGGCATCGACCTTCTCGACATTGGCGCGACGGCAATAGGCCTTGATGGCCGCGACCTTGAAAAGATAGCGCACCTCGTCCGGCAACACGCCGAAGCGGTCGCGCAATTCCGCAGCGAAATTGTCGATCTCGTCGTCGGTCTCAAGATCGGCCAGCCGCCGGTACAATGACAGCCGTACCGCAAGGTCGGCGACATAATCCTCCGGAATCAAGACCGGCATGCCGATGGTGATCTGTGGTGACCACCGGTCCGCCACCGGCTCGACCACGCCGGCCTTGAGGTTGAGGATCGCCTCCTCCAGCATCGATTGATAGAGTTCGAAGCCGACCTCCTTGATGTGGCCGGACTGTTCCTCGCCCAAGAGGTTGCCGGCGCCGCGGATATCCAGGTCGTGTGACGCGAGCTGGAAGCCCGCGCCCAGCGTCTCCAGCGATTGCAGCACCTTCAGCCGCCGTTCGGCATGGGCGGTGATCTTCTGTTGCGCCGGTAGCGTGAACAGCGCGTAGGCCCGCAGCTTGGCGCGGCCGACCCGCCCGCGCAATTGATAGAGCTGCGCCAGTCCGAACATGTCGGCGCGGTGCACGATCAGGGTATTGGCGGTGGGGATATCGAGGCCGGACTCCACGATCGTGGTCGAGAGCAGGATGTCGTATTTGCCGTCATAGAACGCCGACATGATGTCCTCGATGACGGTCGGCGCCATCTGGCCGTGCGCGACCGCGACCTTCATCTCCGGCACGTTCTTGTCGAGGAAATCCTTGACGGTGGCGAGGTCCTCGATCCGGGGCACCACGTAGAAGGCCTGCCCGCCGCGATACCGCTCGCGCAGCAGCGCCTCGCGGATCATCAAGGGATCGTGCGGCGCGACGAAGGTGCGAACCGCGAGGCGATCGACCGGGGGCGATGCGATGATGGAGAGATCGCGCACGCCGGTCAACGCCAGCTGCAGCGTGCGGGGGATCGGCGTCGCGCTCAGCGTCAGGACGTGGACGTGGGCGCGCAGTTGCTTCAACCGTTCCTTGTGGCCGACGCCGAAATGCTGCTCCTCGTCGACGATCAGGAGCCCGAGATCCCTGAACTTGATCGATTTGCCGAGCAGCGCGTGGGTGCCGACCACGATATCGACGCTGCCCTCCACGAGCCCTTTCTTGACCTGAGTCAGTTCCTTTGCCGCGATCAGCCGCGAAGCCTGCGCGATATTGACGGGAAAGCCGCGGAAGCGGTCGGCAAAGGTCCGGCTGTGTTGCCGGGCCAACAGCGTGGTCGGCACCACGACCGCGACCTGCTTGCCATCGAGTGCGACCGCAAACGCGGCGCGCAGCGCCACCTCGGTCTTGCCGAATCCGACGTCGCCGCAGATCAGCCGGTCCATCGGCCGGCCGCTTTCGAGATCCTTCAAGGTGGCGTTGATCGCACCAAGCTGGTCCTCGGTTTCCTCATAGGGGAAGCGCGCACAGAACTCGTCATAGGCGTGCGCTTGCACCGGCGATTTCGGGGCCTCATGCAGATGTCGCTCGGCGGCGACCTTGATCAATTCGCCGGCGATTTCCCGGATACGGTTCTTGAGCTTGGCCTTGCGTGCCTGCCAGCCGCCGCCGCCCAACCGATCCAGCTCGACATGAGCGTGATCGGAGCCGTAGCGCGACAGCAGTTCGATATTCTCGACCGGTAGAAACAGCTTGGTCTCGGCGGCGTAATGCAGCTCCAGACAGTCATGCGGGGCGCCGGCAACCTCAAGCGTCTGCAAGCCGATGAACCGTCCGATGCCGTGCTCGACATGAACCACGAGATCGCCGGCGGCGAGGCTCGTGACCTCGGAGATGAAATTGTCCAGTTTGCGACTGGCCCTGCGCGGCCGCACCAGCCGGTCGCCGAGGATATCCTGTTCGCTGATGACGGCGACATTGTCGGTCTCGAAACCGGATTCCATGCCGACGACCGCCAACATCGCCTCGTTACGCGGTGTCGCCTGCACCGTCCGCCAGGCGTTGACGCTGGTCAGATTGAGCAGTTTGTGATCCCGCAGCATGCTCGCCATGCGGTCGCGCGAACCCTCGCTCCATAGCGCGATGATCACCTTTTTGCGTTGAGCCTGCAAAGCCCGCACATGCGCCACCACGGCCTCGAACACGTTGACGGTGCTGTCCGCGCGTTCCGGCGTAAAGTTGCGTCCCTGCCGCGCGCCGGCATCGACGACCCCGATACCGCCTTCGGGTACGTCGAACGGCGTCAGCCGTGCCAGCGCGGCTTGATCCAGCCGCTTTGCCCATTCGTCCTCGGTCAGATAGAGCCGATCGGGTGGCAGCGGCTTGTAGACCGCGCCGCCGCCAGGATGCTCCAGTGCTTCGCGCCGGGCTTCGTAGTAGTCGATGATCTGCTTGAAGCGTTCGCGGGCGGCGTCCTCGCTTTGCGGCTCGATCGCAACCGGCGCGTCGCCGAGATAATCGAACAGCGTGTCCATCCGTTCGGAGAACAGCGGCAGCCAATGCTCCATGCCGGGATGACGGCGGCCTTCGCTGACCGCCTCATAAAGCGGATCGTCGCGCTCGGGCGCGCCGAAGGCAGCGACATAGCCCATCCGAAAACGGCGGATGGTTTCGGTGACCAGTTGGAATTCCGAGATCGGAACCAGATCGAGCGCGCGCATGTCCAGGAGCGTGCGCTGGGTTTCGGCATCGAAGGTGCGGATCGATTCCAGTGCGTCGCCAAAAAAATCGAATTGCACGGGCTGATCGAGCCCCGCCGGAAACAGGTCGAGAATGCCGCCGCGAACCGCATATTCGCCGGGCTCGCGCACGGTCGAGGAACGGTTGTAGCCATTGTGCTCAAGCCACGACACGATCGAGTCCATCGGCACGACGTGGCCGGGTGCGACCGACAGCGCCTGGGCGGCGACGGTTTCGCGTACCGGCACCCGCTGCACGATGGCATTGACTGTGGTGAGCACGATCAGCGGTTTTGTGCTGCCTTGAAGGCGGGCCAGCCGCGCCAAGGTGGTCAGTCGTTGCGCCAGAATGCCGCCGTGCGGCGACACCCGGTCATAGGGCTGGCAGTCCCAGGCCGGAAACTGCAGCACCGGCAGATCCGGTGCGAAGAACTCCAGCGCCCGGGCCAATTGCTGCATGCGCGGACCGTCGCGGCACACCACCGCAAGGCTGATCGCCGGCGGCTTCGGGCGCGCGGCCACCGCGCGCGCCAGATCCGAGATGATGAGGCCTTCCGCACCCTCGGCGACATTGGCAAAGGTCAGCGCGCGGCCCGGAGCAAGCGATTGCGCGGGCGATTGGGCAGCCGCCTTCATGCGTCGTGATCCACGCGAAACGACTTGATGCGCTCGAACAGGCCGCCGGCATATTCCGGCGATGGCAACGCGGTGCCGGTCAGCGCGGCATAGAGATCGGGGTCGGGCACCTCGATCAGAAGCTCCAGTTCGGCCAATTCATCCTCCGCAAGACCAGCGATTTCGGCGTCGGCAAAACGGCCGAGAATCAGGTCCATCTCGCGGGTTCCGCGATGCCAGCAGCGGAATAGCAGCCGCTTGCGGCGGTCATCGAGGCCGCCGCTCGATCGTGTCGATCCCGTCATTTCCGATTCCCATCCGAACGCCAAAAGCCCGGACGTGCCGGGCGAGGTTGATATAGCCTTGGCGATCGCCGATGTCAGCCCTGACATGCCTCATAGCCGGCATGTTCCATCCCGGCGTCAAAAATTGTCGTGAAAAAAGCCGTGGATGCCCGACCGAAAGCCGGGCATGACGGGCGCGAACGGTCCAAGGTTTCCCGATGCGCCCTTCTCTGCTGAACCCGCTGTTTGCACCGGTCACGAGCCTTGCCGGTGTCGGACCCAAACAGGACAAGCTGTTCCGCTACCTGCTCGGCCGCGATGAGACGCCGCGGCTGGTCGATCTATTGCTGCATCTGCCGGTGAGCGTGATTGATCGCCGCGCGCGGCCGAAAATCCGCGATGCCGTGCCGGGAACCGTGGTGACGCTGGAAGTGACCGTCGACCGGCATCGGCCCGCGCCTGGGGGACGGTCACGCGCGCCGTATCTGGTCTACGCCAGCGACGAGACCGGCGACGTGGTGCTGACCTTTTTCCGCGCTCAGCCGGGTTATGTGGAGAAGCTGCTGCCGGTCGGTGCCAAGCGCTTTGTCTCCGGCACCCTGCAGATGTTCGACGGCGTCTTGCAGATCGTGCATCCCGACCGCGTCGTGGACGAGGCCGCGTTTGCGAAATTATCGGGCATCGATCCGGTCTATCCGCTGACCGAAGGGTTGGCGCTGGGATCGCTGCGGCGCGCGATCGCACAGGCGCTGCAGAAGCTGCCCAAACTGACGGAGTGGATCAGCCCGGAAGTCATCCGCCGCTGCACGTTTCCGCCGATCGCCGAGGCGCTGAATCGCGTGCACATGCCGGTCGAGCTGACGGATATCCTGCCCGACGGTCCGTTCTGGTCGCGGCTTGCCTTTGACGAATTGCTGGCCGGTCAATTGGCGCTGGCGTTGGTGCGCGCGCAATTGCGGCGCCCCGCGGGCGAGCGCCATGCCGGCGACGGCCATCTGCGCCAGAAGATCATTGACGCCCTGCCTTATTCACTCACGACCTCGCAGCAGCAGGCCATGGCGGCGATCTCGAACGATCTGAGCCAGCCCGTGCGTATGCTGCGGTTGCTGCAAGGCGATGTCGGATCGGGCAAGACCGTGGTGGCCCTGCTCGCCGCCGCCGCCGTTGCCGAAGTCGCCAAACAGACGGCACTGATGGCACCGACCGAGATCCTGGCACGCCAGCATATCAATACGATCACCCCGCTCGCCGCGCGCGCAGGCCTGCGCGTCGCCATTCTTACCGGGCGCGAAAAAGGCAAGGAGCGACGCGATATCCTGGCGCGGCTTGAGGCCGGCGAGATCGACCTTCTGGTTGGTACCCACGCGCTTATCCAGGACGACATTGTCTTCAAGGCACTGGCCTTGGCCGTGGTCGACGAACAACACCGCTTCGGCGTGCGTGAGCGGCTGGCGCTGACCGGCAAAGGCGAAGCCGTCGACGTGCTGGTGCTGAGCGCCACGCCGATCCCGCGCACGCTGGTGCTGACCTATTTCGGCGACATGGACGTTTCAGAGTTGCGCGAGAAGCCGGCGGGCCGGCAGCCGATCGACACCCGCACCATGCCGTCCAGCCGCCTTAACGAAGTGATCGACGGGATCGGCCGGGCGCTGTCAGCCGGCAAGCTGGTCTACTGGATCTGCCCGCTGGTGGAAGAATCCGAAGCCGAGGGCATCGATCACCTGACCAATGCCACCGAGCGGTTTGAGAGCCTGCAACAGCGCTTCGGCGATCGCGTCGGTCTGGTGCACGGCCAGATGAAAGGCGCGGAGAAGGACCGCGTGATGGCGCAGTTCGCCGCGCACGAAATCAGCCTGCTGGTGGCGACCACGGTGGTCGAGGTCGGCGTCGACGTTCCGGCCGCGACGATTATGGTGATCGAAAACGCCGAACGCTTCGGGCTTGCGCAACTGCATCAGCTGCGTGGCCGCATCGGCCGCGGCTCCGAAGCCTCGACCTGCCTGCTGCTCTACAAGGAGCCGCTGAACGAGATGTCGACGGCGCGGCTGAAGGTGATCCGCGAAAGCACTGACGGCTTCCGGATCGCCGAGGAAGACCTGAAGCTGCGCGGCGAAGGCGACGTGCTGGGTATCCGGCAGAGCGGCCTGCCCGGTTACCGCATCGCCCGCTCCGAGGTTCACGGCCAGCTCATCACGCAAGCGCGCGACGAGGCGCTACGGATCATGAAGGACAACCCGAAGCTCGAGGGCGAACGCGGCGACGCCTTGCGCTGCCTGCTCTACCTCTACGAACGCGACGAGGCGATTCCGCTGATGGGGGCCGGGTGAATTTTGGGGACGCCATTCCAGGGCGGCAGGCCGTGTCGAACTGCGATGTGCAACTTGCGCACTGGACAATTCGACTTGCGCACCGGACAATCTCGAGGTTTGCGGGTGCGCGTTAGAGCATGATCCGGAAAAGTGGAAACCGGTTTTCCGAGAAGATCATGCTCTAGCGCGCCCCCCGCAGCGACAACATTGATTAATCCACCTTCGCCGGCGCCGGCTGCAGCTTGGATTGATTGGCGACCCGCGCCGCGTTCGCCATGCCCGCCAATGCCGCGATTTTCTTTTGCGGGTCGGAGCCAGGCTGCACCACGCCGCACGACATGATCAGGGTCGCGGCGTCTTCGGCGCTCATCTCGACTTCGATGATCTTGTTCTTGGGCACATAGAAGAAGAACCCGGTGGTCGGGTTCGGCGCGCACGGCAGGAATACCGAGATGTGCTCCTCCTGGCCCGGCAGGCTGTTGGCGATCTCCACGCTCGGCACCTGCGAGATCAGCACGATCGACCACATGCCCGGTGACGGAAACTCGACCAGGCCGACCCGGCGAAAGCTCGATCCCTGCCCCGAGAACAGCGTCTCGAACACCTGCTTCAGGCCGCGATAGATCGCCCGCACCACCGGCATGCGGCCGAGCAGTTTCTCGCCGAGATCGACCAGGGTCCGCCCGATCAGATTGTGGGTAAAGAAGCCCAGTAACGTCAACGCGATCACGGCCACTACGAGACCGGAACCGGGCAGTCCGAACGGCAGGTAGGTCTCCGGCCGATAGGCGACCGGAACGAACGGCCGCACGAATCCATCGACCCAGTTCACGAACCACCAGGTCAGATAGAAGGTGATTGCGACCGGACCGGCAACGATCAGGCCGGTCAGAAAGTAATTCCGGAATCGGGCGGTAAACCCCCTCGGAGCAGCCGGAGGAAGTTCCGCCGGGGACGTCGTCGGGGGCATATCGTCGCGTTTCATCGGCTTTCCAGGTCCCGGCTTTCGAAGTGCGGCTAGGCGTCTATTGTCTATGGCAGCTAAGCCATCCTAGCAGACTTTTGAAGACCGGTGCGACCCCGGGTCCGGGGACGCCTATTCGACAGTCACTGATTTGGCGAGATTTCTGGGCTGGTCGACATCGGTGCCCATGACGACCGCGGTATGGTAAGCCAGCAACTGCACCGGGATCGCATAGACCATCGGCGCGAACGTCGCGGCCATATCGGGCATCACGATCGTCACCAGCGATTCGACGGTAGCCTCCGCGGCACCCTTGGCGTCGGTCATCAGGATGATCTTGCCGCCGCGCGCCGCCACCTCCTGCATGTTGGAGACGGTCTTCTCGAATACCCGGTCGAACGGCGCGATCACCACCACCGGCATGTTTTCGTCGATCAGCGCGATCGGGCCGTGCTTGAGTTCGCCCGCGGCGTAGCCTTCGGCGTGGATGTAGGAAATCTCCTTGAGCTTCAGCGCGCCCTCCAGCGCCAACGGATAGCTGGTGCCGCGGCCGAGATAGAGCACGTCGCGAGACTTGGCGATGTCGCGCGCCAGCTTCTCGATCTGCGGCTCGGTGGCGAGCGCTGCCGCCATCAGCCGGGGAATCTCCACCAGGCCATGCACCAGCCGGGTTTCGTCGATGTCGGACAATTCGCCGCGGGCCTTGCCAGCCGCCACCGCCAGCGCCGCCAGCACCATCAATTGGCAAGTGAACGCCTTGGTCGACGCGACGCCGATTTCCGGACCGGCCAGTGTCGGCAGCACGGTCTCGCTTTCACGCGCGATTGTCGAGGTCGGAACGTTGACCACCGAGAGCGTGTGCACGCCCTCCGTCTTGGCGTAGCGCAGCGCCGCCAGCGTGTCGGCGGTTTCGCCGGACTGGGAGATGAAAATCGCCAGATCGCCCTTGCGCAGCGGCGATTCGCGGTAGCGGAACTCGGAGGCGACGTCGATTTCGACCGGCACGCGGCCCAGCCGCTCGAACCAGTATTTGGCGATGAAGCCCGCGTAACTCGCGGTGCCGCAGGCAACGATCGAGACGCGCTGAATGTCCTTGAAATCGAACGGCAGCTTCAAAGGCATCGTCACGCGCTCGGTCGCCATGTCGATGTAGCGCGCCAGCGTGTGTCCGACGACCTCGGGCTGTTCGTGAATCTCCTTGGCCATGAAGTGGCGATAATTCGCCTTGTCGACCAGGAACGACGACGCTCCCGATTTCAGCACCTCGCGATTCACCACGGTGCCGTGCTCGTCATAGATGACGCCGACTTCGCGGCTCAGCACCACCCAGTCGCCGTCTTCGAGGTAGCTGATGGTGTCAGTGAACGGCGCCAGCGCGATCGCGTCCGATCCGAGATACATCTCGCCCTCACCATGGCCGATCGCCAGCGGCGAGCCCTTGCGGGCGCCGATCATGAGATCTTTGTGTCCCTTAAACAGGAACGCCAGCGCGAAGGCGCCGCGCAGTTGCGGCAACGATGCCTTCACCGCTTCCTGCGGCGAAACGCCCTTGAGAAGGTAGGAGTTGACGAGATGCGCGACGACTTCAGTGTCGGTCTCGCTGGAGAATTTCGCGCCCTGCTTTTCGAGCATCTCGCGCAACTCGCGAAAATTTTCGATGATGCCGTTGTGAACCACAGTGACGTTGTCGGTCGCATGCGGGTGCGCGTTGTTTTCGGTCGGCTTGCCATGCGTTGCCCAGCGCGTGTGGCCGATACCGCTATGGCCTGATAGCGGCGATGCTTTGAGTTTGGCTTCGAGATTCCTAAGCTTGCCTTCGGCGCGGCGCCGATCGAGATGATCGCCTTCCAGCGTCGCAACGCCGGCGGAATCGTAGCCGCGATATTCAAGGCGCTTGAGTGAATCGACCAATTGCTCCGCAACCGGAGCGCGTCCCAAAATACCGACAATGCCGCACATGCGGATCAATATCTCCAAATCGAACGAAAATTGCCTAAAAAGGCACGAGCTTCTCTTAACGAAAATCTCAAACGCAGAGATATTCAATAATTATTGCGGATTGAAACAGCGTTAAGTTTGGCAAGCCCTCGTCGCGAATCGCCAAGCCTTGTCCTCATGCTTGGGCATCGACGCTGAGCGCATGCGTGTTAGGCTACCACCTTAACTGTCCGTTTCAAAACTCCGCATCGGTCCGCGCGCTCGCCAATTCGTGCCGGCCCGAGCCTCCGCTGGCTCACTGGCGCGCCTGATCCTGGCTAGTCGTGCTTCGGCTTCTTGGTCTGCATCTTTAATTCGCGATAGCGCGTAGCGCCGCCTTCCCTGTTGGTCTGTTGATTGCGCTCCACCGCCAGTGCATCGTCGGGCACCTCGCGGGTGATCACTGACCCCGATCCGATATAGGCGCCGCGTCCGATTTTGACGGGCGCCACCAGCGATGAATTGGTGCCGATGAAGGCGCCGGCGCCGATTTCGGTCTTATGCTTGCTGAAGCCGTCGTAGTTGCAGGTAATCGTACCGGCGCCGATATTGGTGTTGGCGCCGACATGCGCATCGCCGATGTAACTGAGATGATTGACCTTGACGCCTGCTTCCAGCGTCGCAGCCTTGGTCTCGACGAAATTGCCGATCCGTGCGCTCTCGCCGAGCGAGGTCCCCGGTCGTAAGCGGGCATACGGACCGACCGAGGCATTCTTGCCGATCGAAGCCTGCACGATATGGCAAAATGAATGGATCACCGCGCCGTCGGCGATCGAAACGCCGGGCCCGATCACCACGAATGGCTCGATCGTGACGTCGCTGCCGAACGTCGTGTCGGCGGCCAGGTAGACCGTGTCCGGCGCGATCATGGTGACGCCGGCGTCGAGCGCCGCCTTGCGCAACCGCGCCTGCATGACTTGCTCGGCTTCGGCGAGCTGGGCTTTGGTGTTGATGCCGCGCACTTCATCCTCGCTGGTTTCGATCACGACCGCCTCCAATCCCAAATCTCGAACGACGGCGACGGCGTCGGTCAGATAGTACTCGCCCTTGCGGTTGGCGTTGCCGATTTTTTCGAGCACCTTGAGCGCCCTGCGGCCATCGAACGCCATCACGCCGGCATTGCACAGTGTGACCGCGCGCTCTTTGGCACTGGCGTCGGCCTCCTCGCGGATCGCGACGAGATGACCGTCCTCGACCAGCAGCCGGCCATAGCCGGTGGGATCGGCGGCCCGGAAGCCAAGCACAGCGAGCGTGGCGCCGTTCTTCAGCGGCGTCCGCAACCGCGCGAAGGTTTCGGCTGAAATCAGCGGGGTATCGCCGAACGCAACCAGCAGATCGTCGGCGCCGCTGGCAATGGCATCGCGGGCCGCAAGCACGGCATGCGCCGTGCCGAGACGTTCGCGCTGGATGAAGGTCGCCGCATCGGCGCGCACCTGTTTGGCCTCTTGCGCGACGGCGTCGTGGTCGGGCCCGACCACCACGGCGAGCGAAGCCTCAGCGCCTTTGGGCGTGGCACCAAGCACATGCGCCAGCAAAGACTGGCCGGCAACCGGATGCAGGACCTTCGGCAGCTTGGACCGCATGCGCGTGCCCTCGCCGGCCGCGAGTACGACGGTCAGGCTGGATCGAGCGGTCATGCCTTATTCCTATGTTTACGGCGACGGTCACGTCGCCGTTGATAAAGCGTTTCGCGCAGCCGGGAAACCCATTCGGCTTTCCGGCAGGACGCACCGGATTCAAGATCAGGGTGGATTTCCTGTTAAGGTTTACGGTGTGATTCGGCGGGCCTCGGGGGGCCGAAGACGTCCTATGGCAAAGAAGAGCGACCAGGCGGCTGACAGCCATGGAACGGCGGGCGCGGTCGGCGCGTCCACCGGTTTTCTGGCCGAAGAAGCACATCTCGACCGGGCCGCGCTGTTGCGGCTTGGGATGTGGGGTGTCGCCGCGGTCGCCGCGGTCACCGTCGCGGTTCTCGCCAGCCAGTCATCGATGAAATTGCGGCGCGACCAGATCGCGGCATCGGATTTCACGCGGCAGTCGCAGCAAATCCAGTCGGTGGCCAAGCAGAGCGAAAACGAGGTGCGGCGGCTGGCCTCCGCCATCGAGACGCTCAACGGCGATCGCGACCGTCTGTTCTCGCGTATGAGCGTTCTGGAACACGGATTGGATTCGGTGACCGGCTCGATTGTGCGGCAAAGCGCCGCCGTCGCGCCGCAGCCCGCTCCGCCCGCACCAACGCCCCCGCCCAAAGCGGTCGCGCAAAATCCCGCACCGGCGACGGCAGCAGCACCGGTAACCGTGCCAGTAGCTGTACCAGTACCTGTACCTGCACCGATTGCAGACCCGGTGGCGACATCGACGGCCGCCGCGGTCGAAAAACCGAAGGCGGAGGAGAAATCCGCTGATCCGGCCGCCGCGCCCAAGCGGGTAGCAACCGCTGCACCGGGTCCCTCGGCCCCGCCGCCAACAGCGGAAGCGCCGGCGGCGACGCCGCTGATGGCGCCGAAATCCATGATGGCCCCGCCGGAGGCTGCGGCCGGAAAACCGATCGGGCCCGAGCCACCCGCAGAGCCTGTCGCCGCGGTCCCGACGGTCGCCCCGGTGCCGCCCGCAGCGACGTCGGCACCGGTGGAGAAGGAAGCCCAGCCACCGGTCACAGTCGCGTCGACGCCACCTGACAAAGCCGACGGCAAAGCGGGCGCCAATGAGGCCGGGACGAATGTCGCCCCGTCGGCATCGCCCTCACTGACAGTGAAGCGGACGGAGTTTGCGGTGGATGTCGGTGGTGCGAATTCGATCGGCGGGCTGCGCGCGCTTTGGCGTGGGCTACTCAAAACGAGAGCGAATGCGCCGTTGGCGGCGCTGCAGCCGATGATCGTCATCAAGGAAGGCAGCAACGGGCTCGGCATGCAGCTGAGGCTGGTCGCCGGGCCTCTCAACGATGCGGCGACGGCAGCCAAAATCTGCGCCCCCCTGATCGCGAACCAGCGGCCCTGCGAGACCACAGTGTTCGATGGTCAGCGTCTCGCCATCAAGGCTGAACAACCTTCCGCTTCGGCCGAAGCTGCATCGCGCAAATCTCAGTCGGATAGGTCGGCTCTCACCAATCCTGAGCTGGCGAAACCTGATCCATCCAATCCTGATTCGGCGAAGCCCGTCGCAGCCAAGCCTCCGGGAAAGTTCACCCGGCCGAGTGTGCGCCGGCGAAGCTATCCACAACCGGTGACGGTCGAGGAGCCGCCGAAGCCCGAACCCTCCCTGCTGTCGTCGTTCTTTGGCCGATCTGGCCAGTGAGCCACAGCCACCAATAAAGTACGTTATTGCAATGGCTTGCCGAGGATGTTTCATGTGGCTGGCAGAACATAATGGTCGCGCCGGGTTGTTCCGCAGCGCATTCCCGATCATATTCGCCCGATGAGAAAAGCTCCGTTCCGGCTGACGCCCTACCAAGTCCAATGGCTATTGATCGTCGGTTTCACCACCGTCGGCTATGCGCTCTATCTGCGGTATCTCGCGATCGAGTTCTCGACCGTCGCGCTGGCGTGTGATGCCGGCTTGCAGACCATGCTGTGCAAGACCCGCCTGCTGGTGACGGTCTTGTTTCGTAATTCGGTGTTCGGCATCGTCGCGCTGATCATCGCGGCGCTGCATCTGATCCGACCGTCGATCGTTTTGCTCACGGGTGGGTTGATTGCCGCCGGGTTCGGCATCGTGCTGTACAACGTCGGACTGTCGGGGCTGGCGATCGGCCTGCTTATTTTGGGATTCGCGCGCCCCGCGCCTGCCACAGCGTAACCGCCAGCAGGAAATACACCGCGCAGGTCACCAACGACTGCCAATTGTCCGTGCCTTCATTGAAGACCGTGTAGGGCACCGCTCCCGCGAGCAGACCGGCAAAAACCGCCTCCGCCATCGGCCGTACGCCTTCTTGCGGGCGATTAAGCAGTGCGAGCGTCGAGAACGGGATCACGGCCATGGCCAGTGCGGCGAACGGGAAATCGCGATAGCGCGGGTCGAATACAAAGCCGAGCGCGGTTTCCGCCGCGATCAGGGTTGTCACCAGCAGCACCACCCCTAGCAGGATCGACAATGCCGACAGGTTCCTGGCCTCGCGAGGGCCCACCAGTTCGACAAAGGTCGGCAGCGAGCGTCCGGACATCAACGCGTTGGTGCATAACAGCGGTGACAGGATTCCGGCCGCAAGCAACGCGCCCCATCCGAGCCAGCCGCCGAAGCCATAGCTTTCGTAGAACATCTTATCGGCAGCAACGCCCAACAAAATTCCGGCCGTGGTCGCGGAAATCGAAACCGCGATCCAGGATGTCAACCGTGGCGTCCAGGGCCGACGTCGCAGGGTCAGCCAGCCGGCGCCAAACACCGCGACCGCCAGCGCCATGCCCCATCCCATGTGCCATTTCCACAAAGGATAATTGCTGACGGCTTCGCCGGGCGGGTATTTCAACGCCCGCCGCACCGAATCAAACAGGCCCCAATAGCCGCCAACGGTGCCCTCGAGTTGGCGCTTCCAGGGCTGATCGTAAGCTTCGATCAGATTGACGCGGAAGTTCTCCTGCTTCGCCATCGCCAGGATCTCTGAGACCACCCGCGCCTGATTGGTCCGCGACGGCAGTGCGCCGGCCCGCATCCGTCCAGCGCTCGGCCAGCCGGTTTCCCCGATCAGGATCTCCTTGTCGGGGAACGCCACAGCGAGCCGTTTGCGGATGGCATCGACGTGGGCGGCGGCGTATTTCGCGCGCACCGGGAAATCCTCCCAATACGGCAGGATGTGAATCGTGACGAAGTCGACTGCATCGTAGATCTCACGGTTGCGCAGCCAGAATTCCCAGACGTCGGCATAAGTGACGGGAACGGCGACCTGCAACTTGACCGAGCGGATGACGGCGGCCAGATCTGACGTAGTCATTTCGCCGCGCAGCAGCACCTCGTTGCCGACCACGACGGCCGTGATGACGTCAGGATACTGCTTGGCGAGGCCGATCACGGTCGAAATCTGTGCCGAGTTTTTAAAACGGTCGCTGCCGAGCCAAATCCCCTGCATCACCTTGAGGCCCGCTTTCGCAGCAAGCGCCGGAACCTGATCGAGCCCGTTCTCGATCGAATAGGTGCGTACGCAGTCGGATATTTTGGCGAGTTGCGCCAGATCCTCGGCGATTTGCTCGGGAGCAATGCGTGTGGTCGACGACAGCGGCGTCTGGGTCCCGCGGAAAGGCGCGTAGGACACGCACAACAGCTTGGTGGCCGGGTCGATCGGCGCGCGTGCCAAGGTGATGGGCGTGGCCATCCACCACCACGCCGCAGCGATCGCAGATAGGGTTATCAGGAGAAGCGCCAGCGGCGCGCGAAGAGAAATCGGTTCCATCCTCCAGGCGAGGCCCGTCGATTAGCCGGTCACCGTCCGTCTGCCAAGACCACGGGGCGCGAAATCGTGTCGCGGGCTTTATCATGCTGCGATAAAGTTGTGACTTTGCTGGACAAAATCAGAAATGTCCGTCATGGGAATCCAAGCGTGTCTCCGCCGCATTGGAGACCTATTTGAACGGCATCAAACCCGCCCAGGGTGGGACACGGGCAGGCAACAAATCGGGGAATCTATGCGTCGACGGGTGCTTCAGCTTCAGAATGCGGTTTTGCGTTACCTCGCCCTTACCGGACTTGCCCTGCTGGTCGGCGTTGGAAGCGCGGCCGCGCAAAGCGGCGACACTCACCCGGACCAGAAGCCCGGGGCGGCCAATCCGGCTCAGCCCACCGATGCGACCAAGGATAACCAGCGCAAGACCGACGAATTCGTCGAAGCCGCGCAGGCGATCAACGGACCGGCCGGAAATCCCGAATGCGTCTGGCTCGGCCGCCGCGTGGTGCGCCTGATGTGGCTCGATGATCTCGACACCGCGTTTCGGCACCTCGACCTCTACGACCGATTCGGCTGCCCCGGCGGACACGTTCAGGCGACGTTCCGCTGCCTCACCCGATTTGGCGGCCAGATTGATCCCAAGGTGGCAGAGACGCTCAACAGCCGGGTTCATGCCTGCTGGATCAATCCCAACGCGCAGCCCCAGACGGCGGCCGCCGCGCCGGCCGCACCCGTCACGTCGGGCACCGCGGCACCTGCCCAGGCCCCCGCAGCGGCTGCCCCTCCCGCCGCCGCTCCGGCACCGGCGCCGGCCAAATAATTTCGAGCCCAATCGAAATTTTGGCGGCTGCGACGTTCGGCCCTTAAAACGCCATCGCTTCATAGGACATGGCGTCATAAGAGTTGTTAAACCGCGCGGCGGATATATGCTTGATTTGCCGCTGAATTGATCGGATCTGGTGGACGGATCCGCTTCACTGCCTAACTGGTCCCAATGGTTTAGTCACGATGCGCGCCGTGGTCGCCGTTTTGTTGTTCGTGACTGCTGTTCACGCCACTATGTGGGGCGTGTTGCGGGACAAGCAGCAGGCTCCTGACGTCACCAATATACTGCCGAGCGTGTCGTATGCACCGTTCGAGGGGACGGCGCATCCGGACGTCGACAATATCCCGACCGCCGACAAGATCCGCGCCGATATGAAAAAGCTGGCGCCGCTGACGCGGGCGATCCGGCTTTATTCTTCGACCGGTGGCGTCGAACTGGTGCCGCCGATTGCCGCGGAGTTCGGGCTCAAGGTCACCGTCGGCGCGTGGATCGACAAGAATCCCGAGCGCAACGAGCGTGAGATTCAATCCGCCATCAATCTGGCCAGGCACAACAGCAACGTGATCGGCGTGGTGGTCGGCAACGAGACCATCTACCGCGGCGAGCAGAAGGTCGGCGACCTCATCGATCTGATCAAGCGCGTCAAGAAATCCGTCAACGTGCCGGTGACAACCGGCGAGATCTGGAACATCTGGCGCGATAACCCGGAACTGGCCTCGTCGGTCGACTTCATCGCCGCGCATATCCTGCCGTATTGGGAAAACTTCTCAAGCACACAGGCGGTGGACCAGGCCGTCTATATTTACGGCATGCTGCGGGAGAAATTTCCCGGCAAACGGATCGTGATTGCGGAATTCGGCTGGCCGAGCGCCGGCTACAACCTACGCAATGCCGACCCGGGGCCGTTCGAGCAGGCGGTGGTGCTGCGTAATTTCGTCGCGCGCGCCGAAGCCATCGGCATGGAATACAACATCGTCGAGGCGATCGATCAGCCGTGGAAGTTCTTTGAAGGCGGCGTCGGCCCGTATTGGGGCATCCTGAACGCCGACCGTGAGCCGAAATTCTCGTGGACCGGCCCTGTGGTCAATGAGGACTACTGGAAGCTCGCGGCGATTGCGGTGCTGGTCGGCATCCTGCTGTCGCTGCCGATCCTGCGCCTCGATCGCCCCACGCCGATGCAAACGCTGGTGCTGTCGGCAGCGGCAAATGGCGTCGGCGCCTGGGGCGCGACCGTGTTCGCTTACTGGACCGGCCACTATTTCGTTTTCGGCTCGGCCTTCGCGCTGACGTTGGGGCTGATCCTGCTGGTTCCACTGGTGTTGATCGCGATGGCGCGGATCGAGGAAATTTCCGCCATCGCCTTTGGCCGGGGCCCGCAGCGACTGGTTGTCGCGGGGCGGTCCGCGGCAGTGCCGGTTGGGGACGGCGATAGCTTCCCCAAGGTCTCGATCCACGTGCCGGCCTATTTCGAACCGCCGGAGATGCTCAAGCAGACGCTCGATGCGGTGGCGCGGCTGGATTACCCGAATTTCGAATGCGTGGTGATCATCAACAACACGCCCGATCCGGAGTTTTGGCAGCCGATTCAGGACCACTGCCGGACGCTCGGCGAGCGCTTCAAGTTCATCAATGCCGAAAAGGTCGAGGGCTTCAAAGCGGGCGCGCTGCGCATTGCCATGGCCCGCACCGCGGCGGACGCCGAGATCATCGGCATCATCGATGCCGACTATGTGGTGCAGCCGAACTGGCTGAAGGACCTGGTGCCGGTATTCGCCGATCCCCGCGTCGGTTTGGTGCAGGCCCCGCAGGACCATCGCGACGGCGACCGCTCGCTGATGCACTACATCATGAACGGCGAATATGCCGGGTTCTTCGATATCGGCATGGTCCAGCGCAATGAGGCCAACGCCATCATCGTCCACGGCACCATGTGCCTGATCCGGCGCGCGGCGATGGACATGGCCGGCGGCTGGGCCGGAGATACCATATGCGAGGATACCGATCTGGGGCTTGGGATCATCGAGCACGGCTGGCTGACGCATTACACCACCACCCGCTACGGCCACGGCCTGCTGCCGGACACCTATGAGGCCTTCAAGAAGCAGCGCCATCGCTGGGCCTATGGCGGCTTTCAGATCGTCAAGAAGCACTGGCGGCGCTTCCTGCCGGGTGCGAGCCGGCTCAGCCCCGATCAGCGGCGCGAATTTGCGCTGGGTTGGCTGAACTGGCTCGGTGCCGAAAGCTTGGGCGTAGTGGTCGCCATCCTGAACCTGATCTGGGTGCCGATTGTCGCGTTCGCCGATATCGCCATTCCCGACAAGATCCTGACGCTGCCGATCATCGCCTCCTTCATCGTCTCGCTGGTGCATTTCGTGGCGTTGTATCGCCTGCGCGTGGATATCAAAGCCGGTCAGATGCTGGGCGCCATGATCGCCGCCATGTCCGTGCAGTGGACGGTGTCCCGCGCGGTGGCGAACGGGCTGATCACCGAGCATTTGCCGTTTGCCCGGACTTCCAAGGGCGGATTGTCGCGGATGTCGATCGAGTTCCAGGCGTTCTGGGAAGCCGTCATCGGCGTGCTGCTGCTGGCCGGCGCCGCGGTCCTGATCGTCACCAACAGCTACAAGCAGGTCCACGAAATCTACGTGTTTGCCGGGGTGTTGGTGCTGCAGAGCCTGCCATTTCTAGCCGCGGTCGCGATCGCCATTTTGGAAACCTCGCGGATCAATGCCTTCTCGTTCTGGCGCAACAGCGCGGTGCGGACAGCGGAATTGATCGGCCTGCGTCCGGTGGCGATGCCGACCGTGATCAGCGCCCCGCCGGTCAGCTCCGAGATCCATCGGGAAACGAATTGAACAGGGGCAGATTATCTGTGGGAAAATCACGCGAGGAGTTCCGGTCAAATGCCAGTATCTCCAGGAAAACCCAGGCCGAAGCGGCCGTCGCCGGGCGCTTCTTCCGCTATTGACCGATACCGCCCTGCCCCCTACACAGCGCGACAAGCGAGCGCGTAGCTCAAGCGGTAGAGCACGTGACTTTCAATTATTTTGTCGACACGAAAAAGCGCTGGTTTTATTGAGGTTTTCGACTATCACCCACGGTTTCGGGCGCTCCTCGGGCGCACGTAGACACGGGAATGTCCGTGACTGAAAGTGAATGGACGGGTAGCTCAGTGGTAGAGCATCGGCCTTTTAAGCCGTTGGTCGTGGGTTCGATCCCCACCCCGTTCACCATTCCAGCAGTCAGAGAAGTGTAGCGCTGGGACGCGTGCGGACTTTGTAATGGGTAATCTAGTACATCTCGAATTGACCGCCGAGCCGATTCCCGTAGAATTCCGTCAACCCTGACACCTCGTCCTCTGCGCTCGCCCAATTTGTGGAGATATCGTCAGAGTAAGATGGGGTGGGACGAGAGATAGGATGTGAGAGCACATCTCTCGGAACGGCGGCTCATCAGTAATGAAGCGCTTGCTACAAGCTGCGGAAGGATACCGCGGCCGGCCGGCAGTTAACGTATCCGGCGTTGGTGCCGTCGATGCGCGCGGCATAGCAATACTGTCGCCAGGTATTCCTCGATATTTTCGTGAAATCTTCGTGTGAGAACGCGACAACCATTCGGACCTCAATGGAGGGGAGCGTGGCCAGTTGCCTGCCAAGCGCTTAACTCGTGAGGGTCAGCATGTTTGCTCTCTTGGGCGATCCTATTGTGGTCGCATCCATCATTAATGCGGTCGCGATGATTTTGACCGCGTCGATCAGGCGACGATAGCGCGGCACGCCTCTAAGGCAGTCGTCTATTTAGTAACCATCAATCTTGATAGTTCGAGGATGGCATTTGCTCCTCGCTGAAAATTAGAGGGATCGTCAGCTTGACGAACGCTTGCGATATTTCGAACGTCGTACTTAAATCTTACCACATCGTCTTTCGCTTTTGTGAACAGCACTAAACGAGGGTTGCTAACCAATACTCCTATGTACAGCCGCCCTTGCGGCTGCGGGCAATGCCACTAGGTTGGAGACCCGGAACGGGCTGGCTACACCACGGTTCGGTTAATGTGCTCATGCGGCACCCTTCGCGGCTGCAGGAGATTCCTGATCGTCATGCGTTACATTTGCGCTGCCATCGCCTTCATCGGAGTCGTCTGCCTCGTGTTCGTGCCTCTCGTCGCCCTGGACAGGGTGTCGGGATGACCGGTCGCTGGACAGCGGGCTATGAATGTATGCTCTGCGGGACACTGGCTGGCTATGCGGCCTCGATCCGCGGACACTTCAAAAAACGACGGAGCGTCAATCGAACCCAAATGATGGAGATGAAGTCCCATGACAGACGCAGCGCACGAAACCCCGATCACGCACCCCGAAGAGATGCGAGCGGGCTTCGACCTGCGCATAGGCAAGAACATCAACCTGAGGGGCAGCGCGCGGCTTACACCCGCCGGTATCGTGACAGGCGGGATTGTTACCGTAGCGATCCTACTGGCGACGACAGCTCTTGTGCGGGCGGCTCGGCGGTGACACCTGTTCGGCCGCCGTCAACACCTGCGGCAAACCCTTTGATCCTGCGATCCAGAGCAACATCCGCCGGATCGCGGCTCGTCTCGACTGCTGAAGGCGAAGGCGGGTCGCCGATCGCCTCGCAAATCCCGCACTGATACGCGAACAGCCGCATCGGTCCCGGCTTCGCCGATTGTTATCCGGCACAATCATAAAGTGGATGTAAGGCTTGCCGTCTCGCAGCACGATGGAAAGCGGGGACCGGGCTCGATCCGAACGGTTCACGGGCCCTGACTTTTGTTACAGCCGCAACCGTCGTCATCATTGTTGCAACGAAACCGCAACATGACGAGGTCTAGCTGAACGGCATCCTCTCTGCTTGGAGACTTGGTGCCGTGATCGACGATTTCCGTGGGCCAATCGACTATAGCGACAATGGAGGGCACGGGCCGACAGTGGTGCTGGTGCCTGGGTCCTGCAGTACGGGCGCCGCGTGGCGACCGCTCATTTCGCATTGGGACAATAGTTACCGCTGCGTCACAACAAGCCTGCTGGGCTATGGCGGCACGGCCGAACGCCGCACGGTCGAGAACGCCGACATTTCGCTCGAGGCAGACATTATCGAAGCTGTCATCCGACGCGCAAGCAGCCCGGTACATCTGGTGGGACATTCCTTTGGCGGACTCGCGGGACTTGCCGTCGCGCTGCGTCAGCCGCAGTTGCTCCGCAGCCTCACCATTGTGGAGGCGCCGGCGTGTGAGATCCTGCGGACTGTCGGTGAGGCCGAGCATTTTTCCGAGTTCCGGAACATGACAACGAATTACGCTGCAGCCTTTCGTGGCGGTCAGCGCAACGCCATCGAGCGCATGATCGATTTCTATGGTGGTGCGGGCACCTTCGCCGGTTGGCCGCAACGGGTCCGCGACTACGCCGTCGAAACCACCGCGGTCAATCTGCTTGATTGGTTGTCTGTGTACGGCTTTGCGCTGACTCCGGCGCTTCTGAAGACGATAGCCATACCCACCCTGGTCGTGCGCGGCGAGAACAGTCATCCCGCGGTGAAGCGGGCCAATGAACTGTTGGCCGAATCAATTGCGGATGCGACGCTTGTGACCGTCCGCGGTGCGGCGCATTTCCTGATCGCGACGCATGCTGGCGAACTTGCTGCGTTGGTCACGCGTCATCTTGACTTAGCGCGTCCACGACGCCAGGACGTCATCGCACAGCCCCGCAAATTTCCAACGGAAGTCATGTAATAGGCAATTTATGCCGCGCATGGCCCCGCCGCGAGGAAGCCGACGTGTGTCTCGGCTGCCCCGCTAACTTCTGCTTTCGGAGTACGCCGGGGAACACTGCATCAGCCATATGCTAATTCATCAGTGCCTGAGGCATGCCGAAACGTATTTATTCGACATCTCCAGACGATTTTGGCGCAGACGAGTTTGGCATAGGGAACTCAGAGCCGTTCCTGCATTTACCTTATTGCGGGTGATTTTCTTCCTCGCAGAACGGCCATCCAATTGCAGGAGGCGCGATGAGCTTTGTTAGCGGAACGTTGACAATGCACACGCTTAGCTCCGCCCTCACTCGGAGCTACTTTTTCTTCGTCCTATTCGGTTGGCCAGCGGCAGATTCGTTTGCAAAAGCCTCAGCGCGCGACAGTCAGTGAGTGATAAACTCCTCGGCAATCAATCTGCTCGCGAACGAAGCTCGCTCCGCTCGACTCTGCAACGCTGAACTCCGTCGAATATGCCGCCGTCATTAGATTCCGCAACGTTTCATCAACGCAAGAAACATTCGCATTTTAGATACTTTCAACGCATCGCCTGAAGTTACGAGTCCACCGGCTCACACACTCTGAAACGTGCGATGCACGGCTTCCTGTCGCGATGGGGAGCATCGCTATGATTCCGCTTGTCTATCGCAATGATTGCGATCAGCGCCGCGTATCAAGCGCAGAGCGTATGGTGCCAGCAAAGATCAAACACTCGTTCCGTTTTCACACGACTGCCATCAAACTCACGAACGCGCGTCGTCAATGCTTCATGTGTGTGAGCAATAAGTCGCGCCGTCGAATATTCGACAAGGAGAAAAACAGAAATGCGAATCTACTACACCGTTGCAGCGGCTCTGCTATTTAGTTTTTCAGCGCACGCGCAAACGGTTGGTGTTCCGGCGGACCAGGCGGCCCCGCAGGTCACACAGAGCGGGTTTTCACCGCTTTACCTCGGCGTTGAACAGGAAACAGCTACTGTTCCATCCAACCCGAAGACAGCAGGTGGTGCACCTACGATAAGCCGCGCTTACGTCGTGCGCATTGATCGGTGGGCTCCCGGAATTTCGCTCGTCGCGACAGGACACAGCGGGCCTCTCATGACCACGTCCGAGACCATTTCGCAGTTCGCAACCCGCACGCGCGTGCGTCTGGCGATCAATGCGAACCTCTTTGCGCCGTGCTGCAATACGTTCGCCGAGCCGAAGAATGTGATCGGCCTGCTCGTTTCGAACGGACACGTCGTTTCGCCCGTCACCAAAGATCCGACGCAGAGTGAAGCGGTGTTCGCGATCTTGCGTGACAATACTGCCGTCATCGATCAGGGACCGAACCTCAATATCAAGCAGGTTCAAACTGCCGTCGCCGGCTCGGCGATTATCGTGAAGGACGGTAAGGACATCAGCGCCAGCAGCCCCAACGAAGCCGATCCGACCAACCCGAATCCGCGTACGCTGGTCGGACTCTCAAACCACGGCCGCTACCTGTATCTCGCTACAATCGATGGCCGCGTGCCGGGCTATTCGACGGGAACGACGAACGCCCAATCCGCCGCACTGATGCTCGCGCTGGGTTGCGACACCGCGCTGAACCTCGATGGCGGCGGGTCAACGGAATTGGTTCGCGCCGACAAGATCGGCGAGCCCTTCATCGTCAACAACCCGAGCGGCGGCGCCGAACGCTTTGACGCAGCGGCTCTGGGCGTTTACGCGCTGGAGCTTCCCAAGCTGCCGTTCGAATAATACTTCGCGGGGACGGCGGCCGATCCGATCGGCCGCCGTCTTTCAGTTTTATAACATTGCGTTACCAGGCTCAGCGATCGGAGACGAAGCCGCCGCTGAGATTCGGTCGCCGCCTAGAGTCTTTTCCGTTCCGATTCAATCGGAACGGAAAACGCTCTAGTGCGCCGATTTCACCCTGACCAAATACTCCACGATCAGCTTCTCGTCTTCCGGCGCGATGGGCGCCTTGTAGGCGGTCACCATCTTATGGACGACTTCCTTCCAGCCTTCTTCAGAAAGCAAAGGCTGGTTCATGACGTGGTCGGCGGAATGGCAAGCCAGGCAGTTGTTGTTGATGGCGTCGGCGCCCTCACCCGGAAACATCGCATCGGTGGTCGGATATTCGACCTTGGTCGACTTCAGTTCGATGTTGGCGGCGAGGCCGGGCTGCGCCAGCCCCAGTGTGAGAAGCGCCGCGATCGATAGAAAGGTGCGAGACATCATTGTTACCTCAGGCCGCGATCACGTGGGTTGTTTCAATCGTGTTGTAGAGATAGCCGCCGGGATTCCAGACCGGGAAATCCGGCTGCGCCAATCCGTTGGTGTTGGTGCAGCGAACCTTCAGGTCGTTCGGGCCGGCCGGCAACGTCACCTGGGTCTGCCATTGCCGGAAGCTGTATTTGCCCTCGTCGCGACCTAACTCGGTCGGCTGCCAGCTCTTGCCGCCGTCGATCGATATATCGACGCGGGCGACGCCGCTGTCGCCGCCGAACGCGATACCCCGCGCGAGAGTTGGCGCCGCCGCCTTCACCGTGTCGCCGTTGCGGACGTTGGTCACAAAGGATCGCGGCATATTGGCGGTCACCGGCACCAGTTTGAAGTCCTTGCTGCCGGGCTTGACGTTGTGATACGGCGCGTCGGGTACGCGGTAAGCCGTTGTGGTCCAGTAGTTGGTGTCCGGCTGCGACAGCACCTCGATGTCGTTCAACATCTTGATCCAATAGACCCCGCTCCAGCCGGGAACCACCAGGCGAAGCGGAAAACCGTTGAGCATCGGAAGTTGCTCGCCGTTCATGCCATAGGCAATCATCACGTCGCCGTCGCGGGCGTGGTCGACGGTGATGGATTTGATGAATTTCGGCCCGTCCGACGTCACCGGTTCGTCCAGTCCGCCAAAGCGGACCTGAATCGCGCCGGCCTTCACCCCGGCCCGGTCCAGCACGTCCTTGAGGCGCACGCCGGTCCAGCGCGCATTGCTGAGCGAACCTCCGGCCCATTGCGCGCCGGCAACGCGCGGCTTCATCGACATCCGCGAATTTCCGGCACATTGGCTTACGGCAACGATCTCAAATTGCGGCAGGCTCTGAATTTCCTTGAGCGACAGCGACAAGGTCTGGTTGACCTCGCCGCGCACCGCGAGGCGATAGCTGTCGACTTTGATCTCGTCGGGATAAGTCGCCCAGTGCCAGCTGACATAGTGCTGATCGTTCGGCGTAAAAACGCCCTTGTCGAAAACGTCGAACGGCGTCTCAAGCCAGGGCGGCAGCGTGCGCTGCAGGATCATGCGGCCCTTCTGCGGAAAGCTCGTGGTGACCGGTCGGACGCTCGGACCTCCCGGGATCTTGAAGTCGAAGGTTTCTTGCGCCCACACTGGCGTAGAGATCATCGCAGCGGCGCCCGCCCCTAAGGCCAACACATTCCGTCGCGTCAATGATCCCTTGGTATCTATCTGCATTTGTTTCCTGACCTCTTGCACGCACCGTCAACCGACTGCGGGCGAACGATGAACTGCCTTGCTATCGCCTGACAGTTCCAGTTCGTTACAAGTGAAACGGTGCTGCCCGCAGCAAGGACGCCACTGCTTAGCGCTTTCACTGTGCCGAATGCTTGCTTTCGATCGTGAAACCGAGTGCGGCCTCATCAAAAGTTGTTTACTCCGAGGATACGATGCACGCGCCGGTGAGCGATCGGCCGGCTTAAGGGCCTCTAATCGCAGCTTCTGCACGCCTGTTCATTTCCCGAGGTTTCGAAACGAGACCTCGCGCGATCACATCCAATCACAATTGCGTTTTTACCGGACTCGTGGCGGTCGACATTCGGTCCGCCAACGCCGGCCCGTCGACTTCGTCCATGCGGGACATGCGGCTTGCTTTCGCGCCCGCCACTCAACCCTTATGGACGATCCGCTGAGCGGGTGTGGCTGGCGCACAGGCGGGTCCGGAAACCACGCTAGTGACGTCCGCATGACCCAACGCGGAGGCTAAGCCTTGCGATTGACCTCGCACATCGCCACGGTCGCCAGATTCGCGACCGTTTCCCTCAAAGCGAGCTTCGCCCGCGATCGACTGCCCCCCTGTCGAGGTGCGGTCAGGACGTTCCGACCTGACCGCACCTTTCGACGTCACCGCTGAATTCTCGCTCGGCTTTTCAAACGCAACGGTCCGTTAGCCCGGGTGGGTTTGGCTCGGTCCAACGGGAGGAGCGTTGCCGGGAGCGTTGCTGTTAGGCGGAACCGGTAAACTACCCTGCCCTAGCGATGTCGTTCCCTGGATATCCCTGGGAGTAATCGGACCACCTGTGATGCCGTACTGATTCAATTCGGCATCGACGGATTTTGTCTCATTGACGTCTGCTTCTCCCTCCTCTCTCAATGATATCGCCACGCTGGCGACACCGAGACCGAAGGCCGCCAAGGCAATGGGGGTGTCAATCAGGCCGTCCACCAAGCCAGCCCAATCACCGAGTTCGGATCCGGCTATTTCAATCCCTCCCAAACCCAGTGCGTTGAGTCCTCCCTCCACCGTATCCGCCACGCCGGCGCCGAGCGTAATGGCGCTATTGGCGATACTGATATTGCCCAGTTCGACGTCACCAGCCGCCTTCTGGTGCAAGCCCACGACGATGCCCGCGGCGCCGCCGATGATCCCGCCTATACCGCTGGTGGTTTCGCCGATTGCTGGTCCTCTGGTTGAAATTGGCGGCCGTTTGCCGGGGTGCGATTCGATGCCACCGCCACTAGGCTCTTTTGAGCCCTCCGGAGTGGCGCTGGGAGAATTGGCGGCGTTAAAGACCCTGCCTGCGCTGTTGATCAGCGTTCCGAAGTTCAATATTCCCGTGCCGACGGCTGCTGCGATGCCGGCGGGATCGCTCGGTAGACCTCCCTCTAGCGATAGGCCGAGAGCGATGCCGCCCAATATCGCACTAACCCCGTGAAGGGTCCCGACGTCGTACTGTTTTGTGAGTGGATTGCTCCACGATATCAGGCCCACGTCTTTCGCAGCTTCGGTGGTCTGCGTGCCAAATACCACTGCGTTCCAGAGAGCTTGTATCGCGGCAACGATGCCTGCCTGGTCTGCAGGCGAAAGCGATCCTAACCCAGCGGTCAGATCATGAAGCTTAGTCGTATCCAGGTTTCCATGACCGTCTCCAAGGGCCGCTTCCAGTTGGGCGGGAGTGAGCATGGACAACACGGTATTGTTTAGGTTGTCCTGGAGTGCAGCCGCTCGCGGAGCGCCATCTGAAGGATCAATGACCGCCCCGTAGGCTTGAACCTCGCGGCCAAAGTTGGCGATCGCAGTGTCCGAGCTATCGCCTGTTGCCAACATCGTGCTCAGATCGCTGCTCGTGACGACGTTGGAATCATAGTAGTCGAGGATCTTCTGGTAGCTGCCGGAATTCTTGGCGATGGCCGTTAAGTCCAATGGGCTCCCGCCATTAGCGAGCTGAAAGAAGCCAGCCTGAGCTACAAACGACTGCACGGCGACAGCTTGGGAGACCTGATTACCCTGATTGTCCTTGGCAGCTAAATCGTCGTTCAGCGTCCTACCGGTTTGAAATTTTTGATCCGCCGCCTTGATCGCAGCCTTCAAATCCGGGTCGGCGTTAACGATGCCCTGGAAGTATTGGGCCGTGTTGTCGTTGAGGAATTTCTGTACGTCAGGATCGTTCGCCAAAGTGTTGATCTTGTTCTGCAGATCGGCCTTCGTCTTATCCAGGTTCGGATTGATGCCGTCCGCCTCTTCCGTCTCCGCGTCGGCGAGTTGCACGTCGGGGCTGGAATCGAAGTCCAATCTCGTTTGCGTATCCACCAACTGCTGCAGGGCTGCGGCCTTCTGTTCAGCGGTATAGTTCTCGGGGTGAGCGAAGATATCTGAATTGAGATTTGAGGTGTCGATACCCGCGGTCGGGCCGCGGGCCGTGGCGGCATTGATCATATCGATTGCCGCGTCGTCGCTGCTTGGCGCACCTCCTTTCAGCCACGCGCTGACGTTGCCAGCATTTACCAATCCGTCAGCCGTGGTGCCCAAGCTTTGCCCAGCGTTGTCGAGCTGAAACAACATACCGGGCTGAGACCACATTGCAGCCGCGCCGGTCAGCCTCGAGCTTAGTCCCGGATTCTGCATTCCAAGATTCTTGAGATCCGCCGCGCTATACTGGCCGCCAAGCAGCGTGTCGTTGGCCTCGAGAACCGCGGCAGACTGCGCAAGCGCGGTCGCCATCGGACCGGCGTTCGGATTTGCTTTCTGCCAGGCCTCATAGTCCTTTACAGCTTTATCGAGATTGTCTTGCGCGTTGCCGATGAAGCTGTCGAGCTCGTCCTTGGTAACTGGACCGTTGCCGCCGTTTATCGCTTTCAGAAGCGCCGGGTTTTTCTCGACCAGCTGGATCGCATTTGCGACGTCCGGCGGGAGGTTGCTGGGCGGATTGCTCCAGTCAGCGTTTCCAAGATCGTATCGGTCCCAGTTGTCCGACAATGTTTGCGCCGCATCGAGAGGCGCCCGGAGACTTTGCACCTCTGAGTTCTGATCGCTGGAAGTGCCGTTGGTCAACGCGGTCCAATCCGGCCCATAGTCGTGCGGAAACGGAGCGACAGCACGGCGGCTGTTGCTTGCTCGGAGGGAGAGCGAAGCTGGGATTGGGACGTGAATCAGGACCGCCGTCCCCCGCGTCCAGAAGAACCTTTGGCCGCACCTTTAAGCTCTGGTTGCCAGCATCGGGCGTGGCAGAATTCAGCGCCACCTGCCAAGCCAGCCTCAGATTGGAAGAAGATTCGGCCATCGCGCGAGCCCTGTCCTGGAGGGCGGGATTATTCGAAACTCTCATGTGTTTATTCCGGGTGCTAAGCGCGAACCCATTGTCGTCCCCAATCGAACAAAGGGTCGATCCGGTTACATTACGAACCGGTTGCCGAAACCTAGACCGCACTATCCAGTATGAAATCAATTACCCGGACCCATCGATGGGTATATGAATCTCGTGGCCAACACCGACGAAGACAGCTCACCGCTCCTTCATCGAACATCTAAGCTCACAAGGAAGCTTGCCTCGACGCGTCCCGTTGACGAGCGACGCCATTGAGCCGTCCACGTTGTCGACGCCCCACAGTTCGAAATCGCCGCGGTCGGCCCACGGCACGCCTGACGCCTTTAGTTGCGAACACGCGGCGCTCGGCATTATCGACGACGGATCTTGCAACAGCCGCCACGAGGCGCTGACCAACCAATCGTTCCGAGCAGATCTTTTTTCCCCCAGCACGACTTCAATCACACCCGCCCGCTGCCGAAATTGGGATGAGGCGCAGCGGCTTGCTCTCACGCCCGTCACATCGATCGGGGCCCAGGCCCTATCCAGGTATTGTGACCTGGTTCACACAGGCATGCCCCGAAACCACGCTAGTCTAGTGGCTTCGGCGTAACGCAACGTGGAGACTAAGCCACGCCCCGGAATACCCCACTTGGCCGCGGCAAAGCGGCGAGCTGAGCAGATCAAGGTGCTTAAATGTTCCATGAGGGCGACGACGCGGCGGAGGCCTTGCCGAGAGACGACTTGTAGGGCGGTGTGGGACCCTCGGAACCTTCCGCTCGACGAAACATTGGTCCAATGGATGAAGTCATTTTCTGCGGCAACGAAAACGTCCTGAAACCGAGCCCTATTATCAAGGGGGCGCTGGGGGTGCCAGAACCGCAGGATCGGCGCGAAGCCTAACTAGGCCGCGCTCCCCGCGGAGTGAGTATGGGTGAGTACGATGACCGAAACTGTCACAGCACTTCTTGCCCTTTTTAGCCTCTGCATTTTCCTGGCCCACGCCTTGGACGCCTATCGCGCGCGCTGAATTAGCCCGGTTCCCTGCTCTCACTGCGAGTTAGCGGCAGCGGTTCTTGTGATCTCCGGCTCGCGACCAAGCGGCAGCGCTCCCCTATCGCGCGAAAGTCGCGCCTCCCGCCTTGGGCCTGACCGTCGGTCAAACCTGCGCAGTGACTCGCGGCGGATAGCAAGGATGCGTTCGTTCCACGCATGACCGCCGCTACACGCCAGGCGTGCAATCATTTGCTTCGCTCTTTATCGTGTGACACGGCTCAGACCGTTCGCCGCTCAAGCCGTCATCGGGAAGAGCAACAACAAATCAGCGCAATCACTGAATGAAGCGCCGCCGCTAAATAGCGAAAGGGCGCAATCACTGCGCGGCACAGGCGCCTCGTCGAAAAAACAAACGCCTTCTCGAAAAAACAAAACGGCCTGCGCGTTGCGCCAACCGGCGCGCGACCGCATTACGACAATCACGGGTGACGCAATTCAACGTCCAATTATTTAATTCTATTTTAATAAGAACTAGAAATTATAATCAATCTATATTAATAGACACTGGCGAAAAATTTACCAAATAAAATGGGAGATACTTATGCCGAAGCGAATTCCGATCACCAATGGCGATTTAATTGATCATCAGCGGGGTACCGACGACACTTTGGCGGGTATTGCGAATTCGACAAATTTTCTGTTCGGCGACGCCGGGCGTGACATCCGCGATCACGCCGCCGGCGGGGACGATAGCTTCACGGGCGGCGCAAATTCGATCAACAGATTCGTAGGTGATGGCGGCCGCAACATGGTTGATCATGCGCTCGGCGGCAAGGACACATTCACGGATCTCGCGTTCACGGACAGCACGTTCTACGGCGACGCCCTCGCAAACATCTCCGGGAATGCGCACGGGGGCAATGATACAGCGAGTGCCGCCGCGGCGTCCGGCTCAGTGGCCGCGCACGTCACGTTCTATGGTGACGCCGGGGCCGAGATGTCCGACCACGCCGAGGGCGGCAACGACAGCTTCACCGCATCCAGCATCGCTCCGGCTTTCCTGACACAATTCAACTTTTACGGCGATGCCGGCAGCGACATGTCAGGCCACGCCGAAGGCGGCAACGACAAGTTTTCCGCCAACGTGGCGCACTCCAACCTGACATTTTACGGCGATACCGGCGGCAACCTGTCAGGCCATGCAAGCGGCGGCAACGACACCTTCGCGGCGCCCGGTGGTCTTGAGAATAACAACACCTTCTATGGCGACGCCAAGGGCAACATGACCGACCACGCCGAGGGCGGCAACGACACCATGACGGTGAGCGGCGTCAACGCCTTCAACTTTGTGTTCGGCGATGCCGGCGGCGACATGTCGGGCCAGGCCCACGGCGGCAATGACACATTCGCAACCGGTGGCAATGCGTCGGATTTCCAGAACACCTTCTCTGGTGACGCCGGCGGCAACATGGCCGACCGCGCCACGGGCGGAAACGACAGCTTTACGGCCGGCGGTGGCCACAACACCTTCTATGGCGACGCAGGTGGGACGATGTCCGGTTTCGCCCAGGGTGGCAACGACACCTTCCAGGGCGGCGCCCCGCAAGGTACCCATGGCATCAACCTGGCCTATGGCGATGCGCTCGCGATGTCCGGCAACGCGCGCGGCGGCAACGACAAGCTCGTCGGCGGTGACGACGCGACCCCCGCTCCGGCCGGCACCTTCGACAACACGCTGTTTGGCGACGCGCGGAGCATGTCGGGCAATGCCAAAGGCGGCAATGATAAGCTGGTCAGCGGCACCGGCAATGACGACATGTGGGGTGACGCGCAGAGCATTTCAGGCAATGCCAAAGGCGGCAATGACACCTTCGTCTTCAATTTCAACAATGGCCACGACAGGATCGAGGATTTCGGTCAGGCCAATGAGCATGTCGCCACGGCGAATCTGGGCGCCGACCACATCGATGTCAGGGCCCTTGGCATCGACAACTTCGGTGAACTCCACCTCTCAGCCTTTGATGCAACGACGCACGACACCACCATCACCTTCAGCTCGGGCAATGATGTCGTCGTGCACAGCCAAATCGCGCTCACATCGCACGATTTCCTGTTCGCGTGACGCTTCGCAAGGCCGGCGCAGGCCGGCCGCGCAGTTTGAATGCGTTGGCACCGTGGCGGCTGGCCCTATTCGGGGCAGCCGCCGGCGCGGGGATCGCCGGCATGGCCCCTGCGCATCACGGCACCGTTTTCGTTCGTGACGGCTGGGATCGATTTCCCTGCTCCTAACGGCCCAACGACATCCAACGTAACCGTTGCCGCTTCTTGGCCGATCAAGTGAGCACGACCGACGCCACGTCGCAGCTGTCGCGTCGTCTGGCAATAAGCCCGGCATCGCCCGATGGCGCGTATGAAGGCCGATTCTGCAAGGCAGAACCGCTACAGTTGTGATCAACAATGCGAGCGTTCGTCGTCAACGCTTCACATGATTCAAGCGATAGATCGCTCCTTCGCTATTCGAAAAAGGAGACAGACGAAAATGCGAATTTACTGCACCGTTGCGGCGGCCATGCTCTTCAGCTTTGCGGCGCACGCCCAGACGGCTAGTGTCACGCCGAACCAAGTCCCGCAGGTCACTCAGAGCGGATTCTCACCGCTCTACGTTGGCGTCGACTTTGAAACCGCGACACTTCCATCCAATCCGACGACAACCGGTGGAACACCGACAACAAGCCGCGCATATATCGCACGCATCGACTTGAATGCACCCGGGATCGCGCTGGTGACCACATCGCATAGTGGTCCTCTCAACACGATATCCGAGACGGTTTCACAGTTCGCGACCCGCACACGCGTACGCCTCGCGATCAATGCGAACTTCTTTACGCCGTGCTGTGGACCTACTCAGCCGGAGACCATTCGCGGTCTGCTGGTCTCGAGCGGAAAGGTCGTGTCGCCGGTGAGCACAGATCCGACGCACGGCGAGGCGGTGCTGGCGTTCATGCGCGGGAATCAGGCCGTTATCAGTTCTGGGTTAGACCTCAAAATACCTCAGGTCGTCACTGCCGTCGCCGGCGCCGCGATCATCGTGCAGAATGGCAAGGACATCAGCGCCAGCGCCCCGTCCTTCGGCCAGCCGAACGACCCGGAACCGCGTACTGTGGTCGGACTCTCAGATCATGGCCGGTACCTGTATCTTGTCGCAATCGATGGTCGTTTAACCGGCTATTCGACAGGGGTGACGTATGCACAAGCCGCGGCACTGATGATCGCGATGGGCTGCGACAGCGCGGTAAATCTTGATGGCGGCGGATCAACGGAAATGGTCCGCGCCGACGTGCTCGGCCAGCCGTACGTCCTGAACACGACGAGCGCCGGAGGCACCGAACGCTTCGTCGGAGCTTCGCTAGGCATTTATGCTTTGGAGCTGCCGAAGCTGCCCTTCGAATAACATTTGCTGAGACGGCGGCCGATTCATTCGGCCGCCGCCCTTTTCGAGCAGATGGCGCCGCCGGCACCCGGCAATGGCATACGATATTTTCGCCTTAGAATGATCCACGATCAGTTTTTTGCCCGCGATAGACTGCCCAACGCCCGACCGCGGTCCTTTCCCTGGTTCCACCCGCCCGGCGGCCAGCGAAAAGATGTGGATCAACCCCGGCATGCTGGGTTAGAGCATCCGCACATCCCGCCATCTATGGCATCCATGGGCGGTTCGCGCCCGGCGCTTTGCGCCTGACATCAATTACCTTGCGACGGAAAAAACAATCATGCGGATTACCCTTGTCGGCTCCCGCCACTTCGGCGTGACCACCCTGGACATGCTGCGCCAACGCAGCGTGGACATCGTCAGGGTGGTGGTCGCGGACGCCGATGACCGACTTGCCGCCGCCGCGCGTGCCGCCGGCATCGAAGTCACCGTGCAGGCCGATCCGAAGCTCGTCGTCGCCTCTGAAATCGCTGATGGCACCGACCTCATCGTGACCGCGCACAGCCACGCGCGCATCAGCAAGGAAGCCCTCGCCGTCGCGAAACTCGGAGGCATCGGCTACCACCCCTCGCTGCTGCCGCGGCATCGCGGCATCGCTGCCGTTGAATGGACGATCCGGGAAGGCGATCCGATCGCCGGCGGCACGATTTACCACCTAGCGGACCGCATGGACGCCGGGGCGATCGCGGCCCAGGAATGGTGCTTCGTCAAGAAGGGCGAAACTGCCCGCGAGCTATGGGAACGCGCGCTGGCACCGCTGGGGCAGCGGCTGCTCGGAGAAGTCATCGATTACGCCAAGCTCCACAACGCCCTGCCCGCCAAATCGCAGGACGAGCAGTTTGCAACCAAGGCTCCAAGCCTTTCGTAATGAACCGGGGCTCGCGCGGTACCGCCCGCCAGTGCAAGTGTGCGGGGCACGTTTCTGCGGCCGCAGAAACTGGAATCACCGTGATGTGTTTAGAGCTGCTGGAACGATTTGCTCTTCCGCAGTGCAACAAACTTTAAACACATTTTGGCGAGATATCGCGCCTCTCCCCCAATTTGAGGAATTCATTTCATGCGTCACGATCGCATTGCATCGATATTTATTGGCTCCTTTCTCATTGCAACGGCTGGCCTTTCCGCGGCTCCCGCAGCCGCTCAGACACCTTATGACGGGCTCTGGAATGTTACGGTTGTGACCAAGTCTGGGAGTTGCGAACCGTCCACCCGCTCCACACTTACAGTTGCGGACGGAAAGATTTCCGCCCCGGGTGCCGATGTCACCGGCAGCGTAGGACGCGAAGGTCTTGTGCGCGTCTCTATCAATGGTGCATATGCAAACGGACAACTCAGTGGCAACGCAGGATCGGGGAAGTGGAATGGGGCATCAGCAGGCATACCTTGCAGCGGCCGGTGGGAAGCGTCGCGGCAATAAAACCCGGCAAATGAACGGCACCTTTGCGGCCGTCAGGCGGTTGATCGTCGGGGCAGCCGCCCTGTTCGCAATCTCCATCTCGGGCTCCGCAAGCTATGCGCAATCTGGACCGTTTGCCGGCCTCGCAGGGAATTGGTCCGGCACAGGTACCGTTACGCTGGACGACGGGTCCAACGAGCGGATCAGGTGTCGCGCGTCCTATGCGGTTGGTGCCGGTGGTACCGGACTCAATCAGAGCCTGGTCTGCGCCAGCGACAGCTACAAGTTCGATCTCAAGACCAACGTTATCGCTCAAGGCAACTCGCTGTCCGGGACCTGGAGCGAGAGCAGCCGGGGCGTCAACGGCAACCTTGAAGGACGCGCCAGCGGCGGCAACTTCCAGGTCGTAGCTCAAGCACCCGGCTTCACAGCAAACATTTCATTGACGACCCGCGGCAATCGGCAGTCCGTCGTGATCAGGCCCGAGAGCCAATTCAGAGGCGCTACGATTACGTTGACGCGCTCCTAGTACGACCGCTCCCCGGAGGCACAGTCAGCTCCTTTTCGGTTGTGCCAGCCGCGCTGCGGTTTGCTTCATGGTCTTTGCGATCAACAGGGCATGCTCCTTACTGATCGCAAAGTTCTGGACGCCTTTATTGGTGGTCAGTGAAAGCACCAAAATATCCGGCTGATTTTCCGGCCAGCCGGTGGCGAAGGCCGTTACAAAATCCGCAGCAATAGAAGGATTCGACATCGGAAGGTCCCTTTCGGACGTTTGAACCGTTTGTTGAATTCGCGGTAATGAGCCAAACAAAAAGCTACGGTGGCGCAAAGCAGACGGGGCTTGCCCTGGGACAACTGCGAACTTTCGCATGCTCACATAGTAAGATACAGCCGGAAGTCGATTCGACGAAAAGCCAATCGCGTTAGGTGGAAGGTACGAACGCGGTGACTTCGATCTCGACCTTGGCCCGCTCGTCGACCAGGCCGACGATATAGAGCAGTGTCGAGGGTGGAAAGTTTCGTCCAAGCGTCTCACGCCAAGCAGCGCCGATGCCGGCACCTGCGGCTTCGTATTCGGCACGAACGATATGCTCCGGACGGGCGCCGGCCTCGGCGAGCAGCATGACGATCCGTTTCAGCGCGACGGCAACCTGCCCGGCCAGGTCAGGTTGATATTCACCCGTCTCGTCCCCGCCCGTCTGGCCGGCCAGCACAATCCATCGTCCGGGACCGTCGAACGCGACGCCGTGCGAAAAGCCCCTCGGCTTGGCCCATTGGACCGGCTGCAAAATACGCATGCGCAGGTTCTCCGCAAAAGAGTGCCGACAAGTTCGTGCGTAACACCGATCGGGCGACTGTTCCCACCTCGAATTTGAGCACCCTGCGTTGCGCGCTTCGCCTTATTTCGACGTTGCAAATCGGCGTGAGGTCGCCGATACCGACGCTTTCTTTCTCGTTTTACCTCACTTTCTGCGACCCAGCTGGCTTTTGCGCTGATGGACCGAACCCCCTCCAAACCAAGAGCCGCCCTGTGGATGGCCGGCTGGCTGTCGATGATGCTGATCGTCGCCGTTGCCGGGCGCGAGGCGACGCGCGAAGTCAACGTGTTTCAGCTGATGGAGCTGCGTTCGATCCTGGGCTTCTTCATGCTCTATCCGCTGATCCGTCAGAGCGGTGGGTTCGCCGCGATGAAGACAGCGCGCCCGTCACAGCATATCGCGCGCAACCTCATTCACTATGGGGCCCAGCTCGGCTGGTTCTATGCACTGACGCTGATCCCGCTCGGCCAGGTGGTTTCGATCGAGTTCACCATGCCGATCTGGACCGCGATCCTGGCGGCAAGCTTTCTCGGCGAGCGCATGACGGTCTGGAAGATCGCTGCGATCGTACTCGGTGTAGTCGGCGTTGTTGTCATCGTTCGTCCGGCGACCGGGGCGATCAATCCAGGCCAACTGATCGCGCTGGCGGCAGCGGTTGGATTTGGCATCTCCGTCACCATGATGAAATCGCTGACCCGGACCGAAAAGACGGTCGCGATCATTTTCTGGATGCTCGTGATCCAGTCCGCGGCCGGGTTTTTCCCATCGCTCTATGCCTGGCGATGGCCATCGGCCTATTCCTGGGGCTGGATCGTCGTGATCGCATTCTGCGGCACATATTCTCACTACTGCATGGCGCGCGCGATGTTGCACGCCGATGCGACCGTGGTGGTACCGATGGATTTCCTGCGCGTCCCCCTGACCGCCATTGCCGGCTGGCTGATCTATGCGGAACGGCTGGATATGTTCACCGTACTCGGTGCGGTTCTGATCCTGACGGGCAATCTGCTGAATCTGAAACCTGCGGCACCGAAACCGGTGCGGGCCGAAGCCTGACCTTTCCCAACTACGGCTCGCAGCACACGGAGATCGCAATCAGAGCGGTGGCATGATCGCTGCGCGCGGTCTCTTGGTTGTTACGATAGCCATCTTGCCAGACCAACAATCCTGCAGCTACGAACTTGCCCCCGCCAGTGTCGGCCTTACTTCAGACTTAGTGTTTGGATCGGGCTTACCGCCGCCAACAGCGACAGCTTCAGCTGTCTCAACAGCAATCACGTGCTGGACGCAGCACATATTCCTACAAGGTCGTGAGTAATGAGCACAGTGTCACCGAGCGCCCGTTCCAGCAAAGCGACAGAGCATCTCGAACCGGGCGATCACACGGTCACCCTGAACGGGGTAGATCTGCACTATCTGGTGTCGGGAAACGGACCGCTGCTGTTTATTGTGCCCCCAGGCTGGGGGGTCGGCTCAGGGTATTTGCAGAAGGGATTTAAATTCCTGCAAGATCGTTTCCGGGTCGTCTTCATCGACACAAGAGGAAGCGGACTCTCCGGTCGCCCGGCTGATCCCGCAAAGATGAGCAGCCACGATATGGCGGATGATCTCGAGGCCCTCCGCGAACATTTGGGCCTCCCCTCCCTTCGGCTGCTGGGGCATTCGAACTCCGGGGCCATCCTGCTTTCTTACGCGGAACGTTACCGGGATCGCGTCGAAAAGATGATCCTGATCGACAGCCAGGTCCTTGGCTATCCCGCCGCAAACGACACCCAGGCCTTTCTTCAGGAACGAGCCGGGCATCCCCAGTATAAGACGGCGATACAGACGGCGCTGCGCGGCTTTTCCGGACAGATCGATTTTGGCGCAAGCGACGAAAGCTTGACTACTTTTGTGGGACAAATTCTGCCGCTGTATTTGCAGCGACCAGAGAAAAATTTGAACTTCGCCCGCGAGCAAATGTCAGGACGGATTGCCTCCTATGCCTTTCGCGCGCAGGTCGCAGCCGACCAAGCCGCTGGGGTTGACCAGACCACCCTTCTCGACCGGATCCGTGCATCCGTGCTCATCATCTCGGGAAGGCATGACTGGATCTGTCCGGTCGCCGTCGCCGAGCGGCTGCATCAAGGCATTGCCAACTCGCGCCTCGTGGTGTTCGAGGAAAGTGGGCATATGCCGTGGCTGGAAGAGCCCGCAGCGTTCTCCGCCGAGCTCATCCAATTTCTGGAAACATAAATACGGCGACCGTAATGAATGCGGCTGGCGATTGTCCGACCTACGGACACCGCCAAGGACATCGTCCACATTAGCGAGACCGGCTATCCCCTGGACGATGGCTTGAAGGACGGTCACCGCCGGCGCGAAATCACCAAGGCTCCACCGACGTCCGCACGTCGACCTCGAACGACCAGGCCTTGTGGTGTTGCCGGTAGAGGAAGGCGTAGCATCCCACGATGCCCTCGATATCGAGCAACCGGTCACGGCGCGAGTCGGCGTCCGGAAAGCGTCTGCGGATTTTATCGCCGTCGACGGCACCATCGACGACGACGTGGCCGACGTGGATTCCCTCGGAACCGTATTCCTTGGCCATCGCCTGGGCGAACGTCCGCAGGCCCGCCTTTGCGGAATTGAAGGCGCCATAGCCGGCCCGACCGCGTAATGAGGCGCTGGCGCCGGTGAACAGGATGGTACCTCGCTTCTGCGGGACCATGCGGCGCAGCGCCTCCCGCCCGAACAGAAACCCGCCGAAGCAAACGACCCGCCAACTCTTCTCGAAATAGTCCGCCTCCATCTCGAGGATGCGGCCCGCCGTGTTATTGCCGGCGTTGTAGATGGCAAGATCCACGTCGGCGCCAGCATGGTCGAACAGCGCGGCCACGTCAGCCTCGTTCGTGGCATCCGCGACGAACGAGGAAGCTTTGCCTCCCGATCTCTCAATCTCCGCGACAACCGTGTCCAGCGCGGCTTGCGTGCGCCCGGCCGCGACAACGTCGAGCCCCTCTCTGGCAAATCGTTTGCAAAGTTGAGCGCCGAGTCCCCGATCCGGACCGACGCCGATAACCACCGCCTTGGGCATTGCATTCCTCCGAAGTGTACGACCCGGACCGTACGACGACGGACGGGCCTGTTGAAGGCGGGGATTGCCGAATTGGGAGGCGCGGTAGCGCTAAGTGGCGAATGACGAAATGTACTGCGATCGCTACCAACGGCAGCCCCTGCGACGATAGGTGATGCCTAGCGCACCGAGAAGCGCAACCATGTCGTCCAGACCCGGCCGATATCGAGCGTGCCGTACAGCTTTTCAAGCTGCAGTGCGGCCGGGATTTCGTCAGGGGTTGCGCCATCATGCAATCACTCGACGATCAGGGCAGGTTTGAGAGCCACAGCCTGGGATAAATTGTAGAAATTAGGCGAGGTCGCCATCACCGTGTTGTGGATCTCGGCGAACTGCTCTTTTGTGCCGTTCCCCTTGATACGGACGGTATAGCTGAGCTTTTCGTAACCTGGCGGCACAGCAGGATCGATCCCGAGGAAGCCGCGAAGATCGATGTCGCCGTCGGTCTCGATCGACAGGCTTTCGAGGGTGATTCCACGCACCGCGCACTGCGCCACGTATCCGACAGTCATGCAGGCGTTGAGCGCCGCGATCAGATGCTCCTGCGGATTGGCAAAATTGTTCGATCCGCCGAGTTCGCGGGGCTCGTCGATGTCGATCGAGAAACGCCGTGGCACCTTTTCTCCGCCGAGTTCATAACGCTCGATTTCGGCGCGGCTCCGCGTCTGGCCCTGCCAGGTCGTGATGACGTGCCAGTTCGTCATGCCTTTGGCGGGTTCGCGCTTGACGCCGTCGATCAGCGCATACAGGCCGTCGACATTGATACCGTTGACGACGGTGGGCTCGGCAGTCTTCGTTCGTGCACCCACATGGAACTCCTTTGCTTGGGGTTGGGTTAAACTTCGCATTCGGATTATTGCAGCGTCGCAAGCGCCTGCTGGATGCGGCCGGCCCTGCTTTTCAGTGATCAAGCGCGACAGCACGTTGCTGAAGTGCGGGTGCTGGGCGCCTGAACGAAGGAATTCTAGTTCCTTCGCGCTGTCCTCATCGTTCATGTTGCCGCCCTCCCGGTCGATCCACCACCATCAACGAACAGGGTCTGCCCGGTGATATAACTAGCCGCATCCGAGAGCAGGAAGGCAATGGCCGCGGCAATCTCTTCCGGCTTGCCGAGACGCCGCATCGGGATCAGGGAGAGGAAGCGCCGCTCCCAGTCACTCCCGGCCGGCGTATTGCGGCGGAACATCTCGGTCTCGATGGGACCGGGCGCCACTGCATTGACGGTGATGCCGGTCTCGGCCAATTCCATGGCCCAGGTGCGGGTGAAGCTGTTGACCGCCGCTTTGGCCGCCGCATAGGCACTGCGACTGACGTCGATGCCCACCACAGTCAGGCTCGAGACGTTGACGATGCGTCCCCACGCCTTGGCCCGCATGGCCGGCAAGAGTGCTTGAACAGTGTGGATTGTCGAATGCAGGTTGACGCGAAGGATATCATCGACGTCCTTGAGGTCGATCTCGCCGAGGCGGTGCAACCGGGCCATGCCGACATTGTTGACGACGCCGTCGAAGGAATGGCGCTTGGCGAGGTCAGCGAAGGCGTCCGCCGAGGCCTTGCTGTCATCGAGATCGATTGACACGAGCGTGCCGGGAAAACTCGGATCCGCGCCGCGGGCGACACCGACCACATGATGGCCGGCATCAGCGAGCCAGTTGGAGAGCGCTCGCCCGATACCTTTGCTGGCACCGGTGACGAGAAATGTCCGTTTGGTCATGATGTCTCTATCTTTCAAGGGCGGCCAAGCGCACCTGACCTGGAATTACGGGGAGATCAGGACGACCTCGCCAGCGACGTGCGGCCGGGTTTCGTGGTCGACCAGCCGAGGGTCGGGCAGAACCGCCTGGCCTGCTCGACCCGCCGTGGTCAGCATACCTCCGCGTGCAGCGCTACAGATCGATATGCGGGGAAGTCCGTATAACCCACCTCGCCGCGTCGGGTGTAATACGTTGATCGGTCCGCTACGGCTAACGGCCAGCCGTTTTGAAGACGCTCAACCAGGTCCGGGTTTCCGATATAGGGTCTGCCGTAGGCGATCAGGTCCACCAACCCGGTGTCGAGCGAAGCCTGGCCGCGCTCACGGTCGTTAAAGCCGCCACACCAGATGAAGGCGCCAGGAAACACCGCCCGAGCCTTGGCAAGCAGAGCGTGGTCAAGGTACCGGGGCTTGAACTCCGCCGACTCCATGTTTCCGTCGGGCAGCAGCTCGTAGAGCAAATGGACGTAAGCCACGCCGCGGCGCCCCAGCTGCTCGACAACGTACAGAAACGTTTCCTCGACAAGCGGCTCCGGCGGCATGGAGCCGTACTTGCCGAACGGAGACAGGCGAACACCCACGCGCCCCGGACCGAATTCAGCCACCACCGCATCGACGACTTCCATCAGGAAGCGCGTACGATCTTCCATGCTGCCCCCGCCGTAGCGGTCGGTGCGCGTATTGAGCACCGAGTTCATGAACTGCTCGATCAGATAGCCGTTGGCCGCATGGATTTCGACACCATCGAATCCGACCTCCCGTGCGTTGGCGGCGGCTTTGGCGAAGGTGCCCACCATGGCCGACACCTCATCCGTGCTGAGGGGTCTCGGCGTCTCCGTAGGCATAAAACGCAATCGGCCGTCCGGGCCGTGGGCAAACACCTCCGAGCCCTCTGCCCGTTGCCCGGTCACGCCCACCGGGGCCTGGCCGTTCGGCAGAATCGAGGAATGGGCCATCCTGCCGACGTGCCACAACTGCATAAAGATCGTGCCGCCATGACGGTGAACCTCATCGGTCACCAGACGCCAGCCCCGCATTTGGGCTTTCGAGTGGATTCCGGGTATCCTCGCGTAACCGTGGCTGGACTGATCCACGTCGGCAGCCTCGGAAATGATCAGGCCGGCACTGGCCCGCTGGCCGTAATAGGTGGCGACCAGCTCGTTCGGCAGGTCACCGTCGGTCGAAAGCTCACCCTCGGTCGTGCGCGTGCGGGTCATGGGCGGCATGACGATGCGGTTCTTGAGGCGGATGGAACCAAGATTGTAGGGATCGAAAAGCGACGGCATCTGGAAACCTCCGTATCGATTGGGTGGATTTCACCTTGTTCGATCCCATATCTGAGGCTTTCCGGCCGCGGCGATTAGCCGTCCGCAGAGAGACTGACAGTAGCGCCATGAGCGACAATGACCGCACGATCACGCGATTTGACGGCATCGCGGAATTCGTCGCGGTCGCGCGCCGGGGAAGCTTCACTGCCGCTGCTGCAGAGCTCGGCGTCACCAAATCGGCGGTCGGTCGTGCGGTGTCGCGGCTTGAGGCGCGCCTCGGTGCGAAACTGTTTCACCGCACCACGCGGCGGTTGAAGCTGACCCCGGCCGGCGAGGCATGGCTGGAGCACAGCTCCATCGCCATGACCGCGCTCGAACGTGGTGAGGATGTTCTCAAGCTTGCGCAGAACAGCCCGTCAGGCCGGGTGCGGATCGATCTGCCGACTTCGTTCGGCCGCCTCTACATCGCGCCGGTGCTTCTCGATCTGGCGGCGCGATGTCCCGCGCTCCAGCTCAATGTGAGTTTCACCGACCGAAAGGTCGATCTGATCGGCGAAGGCATCGATCTGGCGGTGCGGATCGGCGAACTCGACGACACGCCGGATCTTGTTGCGCGCCCGCTCGGCGTGCAGCGCATGGTCATTTGCGGAGCGCCCGGCTATCTCGCGACGCGCGGAACGCCTCTGAGGCCCGCAGACCTCGCCGGCCACGACTGCATCGTCGGTTGGCAGCATCAAAAGCAGGTCTCGTGGCTGTTGAAGCAGCCGGACGGCACCGTTGCTCCTTACGGCGTTCCGGTCAAGCATGAGGTGTGCGACTACGACATGATGTTATCAGCAGTCGTGGCGGGCCGCGGCCTTGGACAACTTCCGACCTGGATGGTCACCGAGAACATCAGGCGCGGACAGCTCGTGACAGTTCTCGACGAGATGTCGGGCGGCGAAATGCCGATCAACCTGTTGTGGGCGCGAACGCCGACGCTGCCCGCAAGGATCCGCGTCGTTGTCGACGAAATCATCGGCAGCGTTCACCGCTTTGCGGGCTTCGCGCCTGAAGATCAGAGATTTCCCCGCGCACCGGCGGCTGCCCCTTCGGCAAAATAAGCTTACCGTCGCGGTGAGGCCGGACCGTTATTTGCCGGCCGCTTTACGAAGCGCGCGTTGATCCGGTCCTGCCAGCCCGGACCGTCCTCCTGGAAGTGTTCGAGAACGTCCTGGTCGATCCGCAGCGACACCAGCACCTTCACATTCGGCTGCAACCCGGGGCGATCGCGGCGCCCGAGGAAATGCAGCCATGCGACGCGTATTCAGGCGCCGCGGCGGCTCCCTAGCAACCACGACAGATCTTCAGTTTCTCATCGAGTTCCTTGTCCAGCCGATATTCAAATGTCAGCGTACCGTTAGGAACATCGCTCAATCGTGGCTGCCGGTGACCGACAGGTGCCGGCCACGGCAAATGCGCGATCGAAACTCCAGTGCCAACCTCTCGAGCAAGTCCTATGGCGCGCTTACCAACGTTGTACGCCGGGTTTGTGACGCAGGAGCCTGTACCCCCAGATGCAGAAGCCTGGCACTGTTCGACGTTCGCGAATTCGCACCGCATTGAGTTGGCTTCGCCCCCGACCAGGCATACCGGATATGACTCTGCTCGCGCTGACCACCCGGCGCCGAAGGAATTCGCAGCGACGAAAAGCACCTTCAAACTCTTAGCAAGTGGCCGCATTCGTACCTCCTTATTTGACACACTTTGAGGACAATCTTGCTTCCGGCCGTCTTCATTCCGGCAAGCCACTTTCGACCTCTTGATGATTGAGCTGCCGGGTCCTGCCGCGTCTCGCGGCTCCTTGCGGCAATCAGTCTCCGTCGGCGACGACGTCACCGTCGCCGAACTTATGAAGCGGTACGAGCTGAACTCCACTTCAGAGCATCGATCGTGCAATCCCGCCTGTATTGGGGGGCGCCATGTCAGCCAGCGGCAGTCACCGGAACAGACCTCTCCTGCCCTTCGGAGCGCTGTGGAAACTGCGCAACATTCTCGGTCTTTCCAGACAACCGCAACATCCTCACGACATCCTGCTTCAGCAGATAGATCGATACCGCAAGAAAGACGACGTCCTTCATCAAGAACGGCACGTTGCCCGCCATCGCAGGAAACCCCGCAACCGGGTCCCATCCATTTGGCATGAATGGAATGATGCTAAGCGTGGTGATGAACGTGACGGTCGCGCCGAGGGCCCCAAGAACGCCGAACCGCTTATCCCAGAATCCCGCATACAGCAGCGCCAGGATCGTCCACTCCGAGGCGCCCAGGAACCGTGCGCCTCCGCGCACGCCGAACACGGGATACAGCCAAAAAATAAAGGGGCTATGGCTTATGAAGGGGATCATGGTCTGCGCCCCGTACTGATGCCATTTGGTGTAGCCAAAGAAGGCGAACGTGAACACCATCGACGCACGGAGCACGTGATATTCGATGTCCCTTTTGAGCAGACCAAGTCTGGTAAGTATCGTTATCAGATATTTGATGAAGACGTTTACTCTGCTGCCACGCTGCTCGTCGAGCACAACCCTCATGGCATCCTGCTTCAGCAAGTAGAACGATGCCGCCAAGAGCACCACGTCCTTCATGAGAAATGTCACGTTGCCCGTCATTGCTGGAAACCCTCCAGCTACCGGGTCCCACCCGTTGGGCATAAACGGAATGATGGAGACCGTTGCTGCGTAAGTGAAGCACGATCCGAGGGCCCCGAGTATTCCTACCTGCTTGTTCCAGAACCCGCAGAACAGAAGCAGGCAGTAAAGCCATTCCATCGTGCCCAAGAACCAGCTACCCCCGCGAATGCCGAAGACAGGATACAGCCAGGAGATCAGCGGCCCATTGCTGATGTAGGGGATCAGTACCTGCGCTTCGTACTCGAACCATTTCTGGTATCCGAACAACAGGAAGACGAGCACCATTGAGGCGCGAATGAGGTGATAATCCAGATCCTTCCTAAGAAGACCAAATCGCTCTACCGCAACCGCAAGATAGTTCACGATAAGATGGTTCATCATATGCCGTCTCGCTATCTTTCACCAAAATTCGCGGGCGATCCCGACGATCTTTCCTGCCCATCGGGCGCATTAGCAGTGTTGCAAAGCAGATAGAGAAGCCGGAGCTGGATCGGCGCCGCTTATGACGTTCCTCATATCTGCGGTTGACGCGCAACTCGCGAGTAATACCTGATGGCACTTTTTGTGGTGAGCGACGATAATACCGACAGCTTGCGTCTTTCCATCCGACCTAGGTCCGTCCCCGTCGCGCAACTGGTTTGAGGCGAAGCAACCCAAGTTATCGATGTGAACATCCCTTGGTATGTATCGAACCAGCATTTCGGTTACGCGAGCCGTCCGCCGGCTCCAGCGTCACGTATGACGGGACAAATTTTTTAGGGCAGGAAAAGTTGTCTAGCTCTAAGGCGCGCACCTCGGTAAAGGGCCAAGCAAAAAGCCCGGCTTTCGCCGGGCTTTTCAGCGTCGTTGGGCTCGCGCGGGCGCGCTATTTGCCGGCTGCCTTGCGAAGCGCATCGTTGATCCGGTCCTGCCAGCCCGGGCCGTCCGCCTGGAAGTGTTCGAGAACGTCCTGGTCGATCCGCAGCGACACCAGCTCCTTCACATTCGGGAGCGCGGCTTTCTTCGGCGGCAGCTCCGGAACCTTGGTGGTGGTTTTTTTGAATGCGGCTTCGGCTTCGGTGCGCGCATCGTTCAACGTCCGGGGACGTCGGGGTGGCTGAGACATGAATGGCTACCTCTCTCCGCAATGGGTGTGAGCAGTCAGATTCCTTCGAACAGTGCCGTCGACAAATAACGCTCGGCGAACGACGGCACGATCACCAGGATGGTCTTGCCCGCGCTGTCCGGCCGCTTGCCGATCTGCAGCGCGGCGGCGATCGCGGCGCCCGAGGAAATGCCGCCGGCAATGCCTTCATTGCGCGCCAGCGCGCGCGAAGTTTCGATCGCGGTCGCGCTGTTGATCTGGATGATTTCATCAATCACCGAACGATCGAGGATGTCAGGGATGAACCCGGCGCCGATGCCCTGGATCTTGTGCGGCGAATGCTGCCCACCGGAGAGCACCGGACTTTCCTCAGGCTCGACGGCGACGATCCGCAGCGACGGCTTGCGCGGCTTCAGGACCTGCCCGACCCCGGTGATGGTGCCGCCGGTGCCGACGCCGGCAACAAAGTAGTCGATGTTGCCATCGGTATCGTTCCAGATCTCCTCTGCGGTGGTGCGGCGGTGAATTTCGGGGTTGGCGAGGTTCTTGAACTGCTGCGGCATCACCGCGTTGGGCGTGGTGCGCACCAATTCCTCGGCGGTGGCGATCGAGCCCTTCATGCCCTGCGCGGCCGGCGTCAGCACGATTTCGGCGCCGAGAAACGCCAGCATCTTGCGCCGCTCGATCGACATCGATTCCGGCATCACCAGCTTCAGCCGGTACCCGCGGGACGCTGCGACGAACGCCAGCGCGATGCCGGTATTTCCCGAGGTCGGCTCGATCAGCACCGTGTCGGCATTGATCACGCCGGCCTTCTCCATCGCGATGACCATCGCGGCGCCGATGCGATCCTTTACGCTCACGGCGGGATTGAAATATTCGAGCTTGGCGAGAATGGTCGCATGCACCCCGTGCTGCTTCGGCAAGTTACGCAGCCGCACGATCGGCGTGTCACCGATTGCGTCAACAATGCTGTCAAAAACCCGGCCTCGGCCTGGACGGTGCACCGCACTGGTAGGTAATCCTGTGTCCATGATTGGGCTCCTGTGCAAGGGGCGGGACTAAAAAGCGGGGGCGTTGTTCCTTAGCGCATGCTCCACCAACATGTCACGGGTTGGGCAATAAGCCGATGGGGTAATTATCAAATTGGAGTCCAGCTCGCCAAACGGACGCGCCGCGGCGCTGTGGTTTGTTGCGCTGCGAGGCCGGCATAGCTCCTGCAGCGGTGGTAATATCTTCAGCCGCACCGCAAAAAAACCGGCCGTGTCACGCCACTTGGACGCGGCGAAATAAACGTAAAACCTACGCAATTGTGTTGCGACAACGTCAACAAAAACGGACTATGGTTACCGTCTAGGCTCTGATCGCAAGGAGACTACGATGCCAGCTATTGCTGAAGTCCTGTCGACCAATGCGCCTAAGGCCGCACCGCGCGGATGCGAATTGCCGATCTGTGCCGTCTGCGCGGATTCGATGGTGGCCGCAGAAGCCTCGGCCTATGTTTCCAGCGACGTCATCAGCTATCTCTGGACTTGCGACACCTGCGGCTATGGCTTCGTCACCAAGCATGCCGTGCGGCGTTTTGCCTGCAACTAAGATTTAAGCGCAGCTTTGGAGCAGCGCTTCAGCGGGGCGCGAGATCGCCCCGCTCCCATCTGGCGCGCGTGCGCGCGCGGAAATCGTCGAACACGCCCTGCGAGATCGCATCCCTGATGCCCTGCATCAGCTGCTGGTAATAGGCGACATTGATCTCCGACAGCAGCATCGCGCCCAGTGTCTCGCCCGATTTCACGAGATGATGCAGATAGGCCCGCGAATAATTGCGCGTTGACGGCCACGGGCTTTCCTCATCGAGCGGCCGCGGATCGTCGGCATGGCGGGCGTTGCGCAGATTGACCTGGCCGAACCGTGTGAAGGCCACACCATGACGGCCGTTGCGGGTCGGCATGACGCAGTCGAACATGTCGACGCCGCGCGCTACCGCTTCCAGCATGTCTTCCGGGGTGCCAACGCCCATCAGATACCGCGGGCGATCCGCCGGCAGGATCGGCGCCACCTCCTCGATCATCGCCAGCATCACCGCCTGCGGCTCACCGACCGCGAGGCCACCGATCGCATAGCCATGAAACCCGATGTCGATCAGCCCGCGCGCGCTGGCATGCCGAAGCTCGGCGATGTCCCCGCCCTGCACGATGCCGAACAGCATATAGCCGGGCCGCGCTGTCTCGAAGGCGCGCTTGCTGCGCTCGGCCCAGCGCAACGACAGCAGCATCGCGCGTTCGATCTCGGCGTGCTCCGCCGGCAGCCGCACGCATTCGTCGAGTTGCATGGCGATGTCGGAGCCGAGCAGCCGCTGCACCTCGATCGAGCGTTCGGGTGACAGCTCGAAGCTGGAGCCGTCGATATGGGAGCGGAAGGTCACCGCGCGTTCGCTGAGCTTGCGCAACTGCGCCAGCGACATGACCTGAAATCCGCCGGAGTCGGTCAGCATCGGACCCCGCCAGCCGGTAAAGACCTGCAGGCCGCCCAGCGCGGCGATGCGCTCGGCACCCGGCCGCAGCATCAGGTGGTAGGTGTTGCCGAGCACGATGTCGGCGCCGGCATCGCGTACTTCGCGCCAGTGCAGGCCCTTCATGGCCCCGGCGGTGCCGACCGGCATGAAGGCGGGCGTCCGCACGACGCCGTGGGGTGTGGTCAACCGGCCGGTGCGCGCCTGCCCGTCACGTCCCAGCAGTTCGAAATGATTGGCGGAAGCGTCATTGGCCGATGTCATGGGGCGGACTTATCATGAAATAAAAGGCAGGCGTCGCCATAGGAATAGAACCGGTAACCCTGGCCGATGGCGTGGGCATAGGCATGCTTCATGGCGTCGAGACCGCTGAACGCAGATACCAGCATGAACAGCGTCGAGCGCGGCAGGTGGAAATTGGTCAGGAGAATATCGACCGCGCGAAACCGGTAGCCCGGCGTGATGAAGATTGCAGTTTCATCAGCAAACGGCTCGATCGTGCCGTCTTCCCCGGTGGCGCTTTCCAGTAGCCGCAGTGAGGTGGTCCCGATCGCGACGACCCGGCCGCCGTCGGCCCTTGCCGCATTGAGGGCATCGGCTGTAGCTCGGGTGATGATACCCCATTCCGAATGCATTTTATGTTCGGCGGTATCGTCCGCCTTGACCGGCAGGAAGGTCCCTGCCCCGACATGCAGCGTGATCCGATGCAACCCGATGCCGCGATGGCGCAGCACCGCCTCCAGCGCCGGCGTGAAATGCAATCCCGCGGTCGGCGCCGCAACCGCGCCCTCGTTGACCGCAAACATGGTTTGGTAGTCGGCGGCGTCCTGCTCGTCGGGCGCGCGCTTGGAGGCGATATAGGGCGGTAGCGGCGGTGTCCCGAGATCGGCGATCGCCTGATCGAGCGTGGGGCCGTGGAACGAGAACGACAGCGTGATCTCGCCGTCGTCGCCCTTATGCTCGACCTCGGCGTCGAGATGCCCGAGAAGGCACACCCTGCCCTCATTGCCGAAGCGGATCACATCGCCCTTCGCGAGCCGCTTCGCCGGCTTCGCCAGTGCCTGCCAGCGCGCGCCGTCGAGCCGCTTGATCAGCGTCGCCTCGATCTTCGGTTCGAGTCCTCGCCCGATGCGCCGGCCGCTGAGCTGGGCCGAGATCACCTTGGTATCGTTCACCACCAGCTGATCGCCGGGCTCCAGCCATTCCGGCAGGTCGGCAATCTTGCGGTCGCGCAGCACACCGCCCGGCTGCACCACCAGCATTCGCGCGGAATCGCGCGGGCTCGCCGGCCGCAGCGCGATGGACTCGGCGGGAAGCTCGAAATCAAAGAGATCGGTGCGCATGGTTACACTGTCATTGCCGGACTTGATCCGGCAATCCATCGCCTTCGTAAGATGGGTACCCGGGTCAAGCCCGGGTACGACGAAGTCATTGTTTCACGCCGCGTCGGTCGCCATGCGCGCCTTGACGATCTTGTCCGGGTTCTTGACCGGTTCGCCGCGCTTGATCTTATCGACGTTCTCCATGCCCGACGTCACCTTGCCCCATACCGTGTACTGGTTGTTGAGGAACGAGGCGTCATCGAAGCAGATGAAGAACTGGCTGTCGGCGGAATCCGGGCTCGCCGCGCGCGCCATCGACGTGGTGCCGCGCACATGCGGCTCCTTGTTAAATTCGGCCTTCAGCTTCTGGCCGGAACCGCCGGTGCCGGTGCCCTGAGGACAGCCGGTTTGCGCCATGAAGCCGTCGATCACGCGATGAAACACGATGCCGTCGTAAAAGCCTTCGCGCACCAGTTCCTTAATCCGCGCGACGTGTCCGGGCGCCAGATCAGGCCGCATTTCGATGGTGACGGAGCCCTGGGTGGTTTCGAGGATCAAAGTATTTTCGGTGTCAGCCATGCTCTTCTCTCTTTGGCTTGGGGTGGAGTTTTCCGACTGTTATGAAATTGGATGGCAAAGGGCCGGCCGGCAACGGCGCCGCCCATACCTTGGGTAAATGGCATCGGCGTGCAACGTTGCAATGTCTCCATGACGGCGATGCGGTACGACAGGCGGTCGTTGTCGGTGGCATTTTGCGATTCATAGGTGATCCTCGGATGACCGAGGATGTCGCCACTGCGATTGAAGCTGACGATGACCGTGATATCGATCGCGGGATTGGCGCCCGACGAAGGCGGCGGTGGCCGCCAGCAGGTCCGCAACCTCGCAAACAGATCCTGGAGATTGTCGACCCGGTCCAGCTGGGCCTCGGCCGGCGCGATCCAGCACGACAACAGCAGCGCCGCAGCAAACCAAACGGTTAGTTTGCGATGCAGCGCTGCCATGGTTCAGCGAGCCCGGCTCACTTGATGTCGGAGGCGACTTGCACCTTCACCATCTTGTCGGGGTCGGTCACGGCGCCTCCGGCCGAGCCCGGCGACGCCTTCTTCAGCTTGTCGACCACATCCATGCCGGACACCACCTCGCCGATCACGGTGTACTGACCGTCGAGGCTGGCGCCGTCGGCAAACATGATGAAGAATTGCGAATTCGCGCTGTCGACGCTGTCACCGCGCCGCGCCATCCCGACGATGCCGCGCTTGAAGTGAACGTTGGAAAATTCCTGCTTCAGGTTCGGATATTTCGATCCGCCGGTGCCGTTGAAATTCTGGCCGTCGCCGGTCTGCGCCATGAAGCCGTCCATGACGCGGTGGAACGGCACATTGTTGTAGAAACCCTCGCGCGCGAGCTGCTTGATGCGCTCGGCATGCTGGGGCGCAATGTCGTTCCGCAGCTTGACGACGATGCGGCCTTTGGTGGTGTCGATGACGATCGCGTTCGCCTTGTCGAGGTTGGCCGGCAGCGGCTGGGCGATCGCGGGGGCCGCGCAGACCAGCGCAGCGAGGACGGCAAGAATTCGGATCATGGAAACTCCGGGTGGCTTGGATAGAACAACAGTTGGTGTTGCACGAAGGTCCGCCGCGAAGCCGGTCGCAGGGAATGAACGGCGCGCGATCAGGCGAATTTGGTTTTCAGGCTGGCGACAACCGACGGCGGCACGAACGCCGAGACATCGCCGCCCATTGCCGCGATTTGGCGCACCAGTGTGGCGGTGATCGGGCGGACCGCGACCGAGGCCGGAACGAATACCGTGTGCACCTCCGGAGCCATGGTCTCGTTCATGCCTGCGATCTGCATCTCATAGTCGAGATCGGTGCCGTCCCGAAGGCCGCGAAGCATGATGGTGGCGCCATGCTGCCGTGCCGCGGTCACGGTGAGGCCGTCATAGGTCGTGCAGTCGAAGCCGCAACCGGCTTTGCCCGCGATCGGCGCGAAAACCGCCTGTACCATGGCCAGACGCTCTTCCACCGAAAACAGCGGCTTTTTGCCGGGATGAACGCCGATCGCGACGATCAAGCGATCGCACAGCCCGACGCCGTGATGGACGACATCCAGATGGCCGTTGGTGACGGGGTCGAATGAACCTGGATAAAGCGCGATACGGGGCATAACCCCTCCTACCGCGCCCTGAGCGACCTCGCAAGGCACGACGGTTCCCCCATCCCGGGCCAAATGCCCGGTTTTTATTTTGGGTCGGCTTCTGAACTACCCGCGGGTGTCAGGCGTCTCCTTGGCAGACCAAGTGTTTCATTGCCGGACAGGCGACGAAATAAAACTGCGGTGGGAAGAAACCATTTCCAGCCGTTCGAGAAGGCGTTGCGAAACCGACCATAGGTATCACCGCGCCAACGAAACGGGCCGCCGAGGCCCAAGAACAGGGGACCGTCATGCTCAAGGCTCTTTCCGCTATGTCTGTCGCTGCGTTTGCCGCCGCCGCGCTGACCATCCTGCCCGGCTTCGCCCCGAAGGTGGAGGCCGGTGTGCCCACGCCGCTTGCCAAGGCCGACCGGCTCGACATCCACGCTTCTGGCCGCAACTGTTCGCAGCAGGCATGGCCGAACTTTGAATCCTCTTGCCTGCACGCCGTCGGCAGCAAGGCGGTGATTCGCGAAGCCCGGCTGGTGACCGCCGACCGGACGCCGTAGAAAGCAACCTACAATTGCCGGGCTGCGATCCAGCGTTATTCCATGGTAATTCGCCGCGAGCCGTCGCAGACTAGCCCCTGACCGCGCAACCCGCCGGCGATTTGACCGGACGGTGCATTTGCATTCGGGGGGCCTCGCCAGTGACCGCCACGCCAGTCGCCGACGCCGTCAAATCAAGCACCGTGCCGTTGACTGCCACGATCGGCGCCCTCGGTGTCGTCTATGGCGACATCGGCACCAGTCCACTCTACGCGCTGAAAGAAGCCGTGAGGGCGGCCGCACATGGCGGTCCGCTCACGGCAGCGGCGACGCTCGGGGTGGCTTCGCTGATCCTGTGGGCGCTGATTCTCATCATCTCGATCAAATACGCGCTGCTGATCATGCGCGCCGACAACCGCGGCGAAGGCGGCATCGTCGCCATGCTGGCCCTGCTCTCCGCCCGCAATGCCCAACCCGGCAGCTGGCGGGCGCAGCTCCTGATCGTCGGCCTCGTCGGTGCTGCCCTGCTCTACGGCGACGGCGCCATTACACCGGCGATCTCGGTACTGAGCGCGATCGAGGGCCTCAAGGTCGATGCGCCTTCCCTCGCCCCCGCCGTGGTGCCGCTCACCATCGTCATTCTGATCGGCCTGTTTGCCATGCAGCGGCGGGGCACCGGGTTCATCGGGCAGATATTCGGCCCGGTCATGCTCGGCTGGTTCATCGTTCTCGCCGCGCTCGGCATCCATGGCATCGCGCAGGCCCCCGCTGTACTGGCGGCGCTGAGCCCGCTCTATGCATTCGACTTCCTGATCCACCAGGATTTTCACATCAGCTTCGCCATTCTCGGAGCGGCGTTTCTGGCGGTCACCGGCGGCGAAGCGATGTATGCCGACATGGGCCATTTCGGCAGGATTCCGATCCGGCTGGCCTGGTTCTTCGTCGCACTGCCGGCGCTCGTACTCAATTATTTCGGGCAAGCGGCGGTGCTGGTGTCAAACCCAAGCGCGATCGACAACCCCTTCTATCAGCTCGCGCCCGACTGGGCGCATTACCCGCTGGTAGCCTTCGCCACGATCGCCACGGTCATCGCCTCGCAGGCGATCATATGCGGGGTATTTTCGTTGACCCAGCAGTCGATCCAGCTCGGCTTCCTGCCGCGCATGCGCATCAACCACACCACCAGCCACGCCATCGGCCAGATCTACGTGCCGTTGGTGAACTGGCTGCTGGCGGCCGCAACAATCGGCGCCGTCGTCGGTTTCGGCACGTCGGACGCCTTGGCGGGCGCCTACGGCATCGCGGTGTCGTTGCTGATGGCAATCACGACGTTGCTGGCGGCCCTGGTGGCGATCCAGTGGGGGTACTCGCCGATCATCGTCATTGCCGTGAACGGCTTCTTCCTGGTCATCGATAGTATTTTCTTTGCGGCGAATTCGACCAAGCTGTTCGAGGGCGGCTGGTTTTCGCTGCTGCTCGCCGCTGCCGTGGCTTTCCTGATGCTGACCTGGCGGAGCGGCGTGCGGCTGGTCGAACGGGCGCGCGGCAGGTTACGCCAACCGGAAGAGGATCTGATCGAGACGGCGGTCAGCAAGTGTCTTGCGCGGCTCTCGGGCACGGCGGTGTTTCTGGCGTCGGCACCGAACGGCGTGCCGCTGGCACTGACCGAATTCGTCAAGCATAACCATTGCCTGCACGAGCGGGTGTTGCTGGTCACGGTATTGATCGAGGAATCCCCGCGCATCGCGGATGACGATCGGGCCGAGGTGATCGAGATCATCCCGGGTATCACGCGGGTGATCCTGCACTACGGCTTCATGCAGTATCCGACCATCTATGAGGGACTTGGGCTCGCCTGCCGGCAGGGCAAGCTTCCGGGCATCGATCTCACCGACGTCACCTATTACATCGGTCGCGAGACGATCATCCCAAGTGAGGACGTTCCGGGCATGTGGGTGTGGCGGGAGACGGTGTTTGCATTCCTGCAACGCAACGCCGAGCGTTCCGCGGCGTTCTTTGGGGTGCCGCCCCGGCAGGTCGTCGAGTTCGGCACCGAAATCGAGATCTAGAGCTGGAGGATCTCGTTAGCACCCCTCACCCGATTTGCTACGCAAATCGACCTCTCCCCGGCGGGGAGAGGTGTTGAAGCAGCCTACGGCCGAGTAGCACTGACTGATTCGCGGATGGCATCTGAGAATTGGCGCGCTGCGCTTGCCCTCAATCGCCCGAACCGTGTGATTGCTTTGAATACGGCCACACAACACGGGTACCCCACAACGAAAAACCTCCGGCCGGGCATGGCCAGAGGTTTCGGAGGTATTCTGAAGATAGTTGCTGCGTTTCCCCTTGTGAGAGGCCGCTAAAGAATTCAGCGGCAACGCATCTGCATAATGCATGATCGGAAAACCTTCGTCAAATACTTTATCAACTCATGCAATTGGATCGAAGAGAGAACACTGTGGACGAAGCGCTTGCGGCTCTCGATCGAATCCGACAGCTTTTCGGCCGCCCAACTCGCATACCGAGACGCTGCTTTATCTATTTGCCATCGTGTTGATGGACCTAAATTTAGTTAGCAAATTTGCGGCAAGAGCTTGTCGATTTTGAGAGCGATCGACGCCAACGCAAAGACACGCAGAGCGAAATTTGGCGACTATCCAACGCACCACGAAAAAACCCCCGGCAGTTTCCTGCCGGGGGTTCTTTCGAGATTTGTCAGGCTTCGCGGATCAGAAGTTGCGCTGAACGCGGAAGTTGGCCGAAACCGTACCCTGGCTGCCATACTCCCAGGTCGAGTTGGTCAGGACCGGCCAGGCCGAGGTCAGCGTACCGACCGCCGAGCCGCGCATGTTGGTCTGCAGGTAGGTGTACATGACTTCCGAGCTGAACGTCAGGTTCTTGACGGGAGTCCAGCGGGTCGTGAGACCGATCTGAGACACGGTGAAGCCCGGGTCGCAGCGATAGTCGGCGCTAAGCGTACCGCTCATCGGCGCGCCAAGGCCAGCCGGGGTTATGCCCGGGATCGCGCCGCCGGTCGGGGTTCTACCCGCATAGGACGCGCACCACAGGTTCTTTGCGGTGTCGTTGTAGCTCAGTCCGGTCATGGCGCCGAACAAGCTGGACGACCATTCCGGGCTCCAGTTGTGGTTGAACGCGCCACGGAAACCCCAACCGCGGGTCAACTGCACGCCGGCCTGCAGCGGCGTACCGAAACCGCCGTAGACGCCGTCGGTGATCGCACCCATCGCGATCTTGCCAGCCGTTCCGTTGAGGCTGCCGGCCAGCGGCGCGGCATTGCTGCCGCCTAGCACGTAGAAGGAGCTTCCGAGCGCGCCGGAAGTTCCCAGAACGTATTTCGATGCACCCCAAGACGCCGTACCTTCGATCTTGATGTCGTCGCCGGCGCCGGTCGGGATGTTCTTGAACTGGAAGGCCATGCTGACCGCGCCACCCAGCTTGCTATCAGGGTGACCGAAGCTCTGGGCGTTCGCCTGGTTCGCGCCACCGATGAATTGCGAGGCGCCGAGGGTGTTCGCCACGGTCCAGTAGCCCGGCGACACATCATGCAGGGCACCTGACAATTGGAAGATACCCCAGGCCTGATCGACCCGGATGTTGCCAACCAGATCGGGAAGCTGGGCCCCCGAATAGGCCGTACCAAGAGCGGTACAGTTCGAGCTCGCACCGCCATAACCGCCGAGGTTACAGTTCGCATTGTTTGGGCTAACAGAGGATGGACCAACGCCTGCGGTCGAAACGTTCGTGCCAGCACCGAAAAGGGTCGGACTCAACAACGTGGCATTGAACATCTGTGTGCGGTTATAGTCGTTCGCGCTGCTGTCATCGATACCGATCGTGCCCGACACGCCGTTGCCAAACTGGGCGGTGTATTGCGCGTTGATGATACCGGTTACGGTATCATAACCGCCGCCCAGGAACGAGGTGTTGTTGCCCGGATAGCCGTGCCAGGGCGTGTTGAATGCCGAAGCCGATTTACCGAGGGTGAAACCCGCGAACTGGACGAACGCAAACTCGAGTCCCGAATAGCCGGCGCCCACATAGTTGTTGAACGCCTGCCCCTGCAACGAGGCCGTGTTGACGGACGATTGAAGGTTGATGCTGTTGCCCACGCCTTCGGTGGCGAAGGTCTGGTCGACCTGGCCGAAGGTACGGACCACGCCGTATTCGGTCGCGGTGCGGGTATCGACGGTCAGCGCGATACGGGCGAGGTCGTTGTACTGGTTCGCATATCGCGTGTTGACGGCGCCATCGCCGGCAAGGAACGGCTGGTTGCTGTTGCCGCCGTGGATGTTCACTTCGGCGCGCAGATAGCCGCCGATCTTGATGCAGGTGTCGGTGCCCGGGATGTAGTAGAAGCCCGCACCGTACAGGGAGCAGATCCTCACGTACTCGACCGCTTTGGCCTTGACCGGAAGATCCGCCGCCTGTGCCCCGCTCATCGCGACGAGACCCGCCGCTGAGCCGAGTACAAGGGTCTTGATCAACTTCATTATTAACCTCCAAGTGTGAGAAAACGAGCTTCCGAAAAGGCGCCGAAACTCAACGCTCCTCCCAAAGCGACGGACCTAACGAGCCATCCAAGATCAAACGAGCAGCCCACGAGTTGCTGAGGAACTATGCATGCGCAAATTATCTAATCAAAATACTTTATGAACTCAGGTTTCTGAATGTGACCGCACTGTGGCGCGCCAGCAACACCAGTTGTGTCGAGCTTTCATGACAACACGATCAATTTTTGCTGATTTAGTTCTTTGATTTCATTACGGACTTTTTAATTTACTTCGACAGAGGGATGGGGGAGAGATGCCCCCATGGTGCGAACTGTTAAGAAGACGATGACCTCCGAGGAATCCCGGAGCCACGCTGACTCGCGTGAAGCCACGGGGAAGAATCAGGATCTTGTGCGGCAATTCACCTGGGAGGTTGCTTCGATCAACGTGCACCTCCAGGAAATCCGCTATTTTTGGGCCAAAACGCTCGGTATCAGCGGGCCCCAATGGATGATTTTGATGGCTTTGGCCGATCTGGATCAGGGCGAAGGCATTTCGGTAAAGGCCGTATCGAAAATGCTGCACGTCGACCCGTCATTCGTGACGACTCAATCGAAGCTGCTGGAGAAGAAAGGCTTCGTTCGGCGACGGGTGTCCGAGGAGGACGCCAGGATCGTGCAGATGTCACTGACCGACAAGACCTACAAGCACATGGAAAGCCTGGCCTCGCAACGCGAGAGCCTGAGCAATTTCATCTTCGATGAATTCAGCGACCGCGAACTCACGGAATTGAACGGCAAGCTGGCGGGAACTCAAGAACCGGCTAGAAAAGGCCTGCCTGAAGATCGCGATTGATCTCTGAGATAGAGCGGGATGGCTTTTGTTCGAAACGCCATCCCGCTCTGTCTTTATATTTGGGCATGATCTCCCCGCAAACGCTTGTCGCAAGGCAAAACCGGCGTCCACTTTGCGCTAGAGCCTTTTCCGTTCCGATGGAATCGGAACGGCTCTGGATTCTTGGTTTGACGCGTTTTCTTTACGCGAACCGGTATCCACTTCGCTGGAAAACGCTCTAGCCGCGACCCTGCGGGTCCGGATCATGCTCGATCTCAGCCGCTCAACCCAGCTTTTCGAAGCGGTGCGCCAGCCAATCAAAAATGAATTCGTTGGCCAAGGTGGGGTTATCGCAATGCCCCTGCGCCGCGGCGGTTTCCGAGCCTCGGAAAAACTTCAGTGAAATATCCGGGTGAGTAACCCTCACCTGCTCGAACAGCTCGGTGACCTGGTCGGCCTCGAGCCAGCCATGCTCGCCGGCGGTTACCAGAACCGGGCAGCGGAGTTGACGGGTGATACCGGAATAGCCGTTCATGGCGGCAATGCCTGAAGTCTGCGCCGCTGCGCGGCCCATCAGAAATTGATGTTCGTGCAGATCCCAAAGTCCGCCGTCACACACCGCCGCCGCAAAACGCTGGTCGAGCACGGCGCCGCGCGCGACGAAGGACGAACCCACGTCGCCCACGATTGCAACGCGGCCCTCGTCGACGTCGTCTCTGGTCGTCAGAAAGTCCATCACGCTGCAGATCGAGGTTTCGAGATCGCTCCGGCCGGCTATTTGCTCGAAATCAGCGCTGCCGCCCGGTCCCCAAAGGTCGACCGCCAGCAGCGACATGCCGCGATCATGGGCGTAACGCGCCGTTTTGTATAAGTACTCTTCCTTCCGATGTCCGGGCTCCCCGATGCAAACCACCACCGGCGATCGGTCCCGGCCCCGCAGGAAGTAGCCCTCGAGCGGGTAGTCTTCCACCCAGGGTATCTCCACGATCTCGGCGCCGGGTAGCTGTCCAAGGTATTTGCCGACACAGGCGCGGATATTCGAAATTGCCGCCTGCCCCCTTCGATCTCCATGATCCAGGTTGAGCATGGACGCCTGATGGTAATTTGCCGACCTGAGCCAGTTGCTCCGGGCCGTCAGCACATTCCTGTTCTCTAGCGCCGCATCGCCGCGTTCACTGCTGGCGTCCGCGATCCTTTTCCATTCCCGATGCCAACTGTCGGCGTCGTGCGCATCGATTCGGCTCGCGGTGAGAAAGCATTCCGAAACCGTCGCGCCGCCTTCTTGAGCCGATCCCAACAGCCGCATGAACTCAACCGACAGGTCTTCATGGTCAGGCCATTGGACCCATCCTTCCGAACGAAGCTGCGCCTGTAAAAAGATCGGCTCCATCATTCAGCTATTAGCTCCAGCTCTAAGATACGTTGCGGGACGCGATCGACGATCCGCCAAGTCAGCCGCATCGGCGGCAAGCGGCTGACCTTCAGCCGCTCCGTTGACCCCGGAAGCGCTTTCAGATGGGCGGTGAAGCCCAACCTCTCCGGCCTCATGAACTCATGTGAGTATTTGTGAAGTTTGGAGCTGACGACGGCGCAGCGATTGAGGGAGGAATCGTCACATCCTCAGATCAGATCGGGCCGATCGATTTTATAAGGCTGGCGCAACCGTGCATCCAACGGCTGGCCGCTATCAAGTGTCCCACGCATCGCTTTCCTCCTCCTCTGGGACGTCCCCGGATTTTTCCGGTGTTTTTGCGCAGCGCCCCGCCGTAACGGGTACGATTCTGCCGGTCCCTATTTGCTCAGTTTAGTCTCGTAAACCACCTACCTCGACACCGAAACGGCGTGTCTGGCCGCCTTCAATACGCAACACCATTATTAGGGACATTGCAGTCCCCTCATTTACGAATGCTACACATGTTGTTAGCGGCAGGTCAATACGAACGAGCCATAGGCCGCCACATCTGCGCGCAGCCGATTTCCATAAAGTACGGCGGTCCGCCATCGCACATCGGTTGAATCGTCGCGAACGGCCGCAGGCGCTGCGGCGTGAGACGGCGCGCCGTGGCGAGAGGAGCGCTGGAGTGTGCTCCTCTCAATTCCGGAATTTGCTAACCGCCGTTGCCGTTCTCGCCGTTCTCGCCGTCGTCGCCGATATGCTCGACGGAGACCACATGCTCGTCTTCGGCGGTGTCGAACACGATGACGCCCTGGGTGGAGCGGCCGGCGATCCGGATGCCCTCGACGGGACAGCGGATCAGCTGCCCCTTGTCGGTCACCAGCATGATCTGGTCGCTGTCTTCGACGGGGAAAGACGCCACCAGCTTGCCATTGCGACCGTTCACCGACATCGCAACGATGCCTTTGCCGCCGCGTCCGGTGGTTCGGTATTCGAAGGACGACGAGCGCTTGCCGTAGCCGTTTTCGCTGATCGTCAGCACGAACTGCTCGCTGGCGGACATTTCGACATAGCGCTGCTCGCCGAGTTCGATCGCGCCGGACGCATCCTCGCTGTCGGCCCCCGCCTCTTCCTCGACCCCGCCACGCCGCACCGCATTGGCGCGCCGCAGATAGGCCGCACGCTCTTCGGCGTCGGCATCCATGTGGCGCAGAATGGTCAGCGAGATCACCTTGTCCGCTTCCGGCAAGGCGATGCCGCGCACGCCCATCGAGGTGCGTCCCTGGAATACCCGCACGTCGGTGACGGGGAAGCGGATGCACTGGCCGCCGGCGGCGGTCAGGAGCACGTCGTCGTGCTCGGTACAAATCTGCACATCGACGATCAACTCGGTGGCGTCGAGCTTCATGGCGATGATGCCGGAACGCCGGACGTCCATGAAGTCCGACAGCTTATTGCGGCGGACGTTGCCGCCGGTGGTGGCGAACATCACATCGAGATTTGCCCAGGACAATTCATCCTCGGGCAGCGGCATGATGGTGGTGATCCGCTCGCCCTGCTCGAGCGGCAGGATGTTGATCAGCGCCTTGCCGCGCGCATTCGGCGCCGCCATCGGCAGCCGCCATACCTTTTCCTTGTAGACTTGGCCGCGCGACGAGAAGAACAGCACTGGCGTGTGGGTCGAGGCCACGAACAGCCGGCTGACGAAATCCTCGTCGCGGGTTTGCATGCCCGACCGGCCCTTGCCGCCGCGGCGCTGGGCCCGATAGGCCGACAGCGGCACGCGCTTGACGTAGCCGGCATGCGAAACCGTCACCACCATGTCCTCGCGGTGGATCAGGTCCTCGTCCTCGACCTCGCCTTCCTGCTCGACGATCACAGTCCTGCGCGGGGTGGCGAATTCCGATTTGACCGCGGCGAGTTCGGCCTTGATGATGGCCTGGACCCGGGCGCGCGAGCGCAGAATGTCGAGGTAATCGGCGATCTCCACCGCGAGCTTGTCGAGCTCTTCGGAAATCTCCTCGCGCCCGAGCGCGGTGAGCCGCTGCAGCCGCAGATCGAGGATGGCCTTGGCCTGCTCCAGCGACAGCCGCGCGGTGCCGTCTTCTGCGACCCGATGCCGGGGATCGTCGATCAGCGTGATCATCGCAGCGACGTCCTGGGCCGGCCAGTCGCGCGACATCAGGGTGTCGCGCGCGGTGTTCGGATCGGGCGAGGTGCGGATCACGCGGATAATTTCGTCGATGTTGGCGACGGCGATCGCGAGACCGACCAGGATATGGGCGCGGTCGCGGGCCTTGTTGAGCAGGAACTTGGTCCGCCGCGTCACCACCTGCTCGCGGAAAGCGACGAACAGCGTCAGCAGGTCCTTCAAATTCATCAGCTGCGGACGGCCGGCGTCGAGCGCGACCATGTTGGCGCCGAAATTGCTCTGCAGCGGCGTGAACCGGTAGAGCTGGTTCAGCACCACTTCGGGCACCGCATCGCGCTTCAGCTCGACGACCACGCGATATCCGTCGCGGTCGGAACTCGTCGCGCAGATCGGCAATGCCCTCGATCTTCTTCTCGCGCACCAGATCGGCGATGCGCTCGACCATGGTGGCCTTGTTCACCTGGTACGGGATCTCGGAGACGATGATGGCTTCGCGGTCCTTGCGGATGGTGTCGATCGTGACTTTGCCCCGCATCACGATCGAGCCGCGGCCGAGATGATAGGCCGAGCGGATGCCCTGGCGCCCGAGAATGATGCCGCCGGTCGGAAAATCCGGCCCGGGAATGATCTTGATGAGATCGTCGATGCCAAGCGCAGGGTCGTCGATCAGCGCGGTGCAGGCGTCGATGACTTCGCCGAGATTGTGCGGCGGAATGTTGGTGGCCATACCGACCGCGATGCCGCCGGCGCCGTTGACCAGAAGGTTCGGGAATTTCGCCGGCAGAACCGACGGCTCTTTTTCCGAATTGTCATAGTTCGGCTGGAAATCGACGGTGTCCTTGTCGATATCGTCGAGCAGCGAGTGCGCGATCTTGGTGAGGCGGGATTCGGTGTACCGCATGGCGGCGGCCATATCGCCGTCCACCGAGCCGAAATTGCCCTGGCCGTCGATCAGCGGCACGCGCATCGAGAAAGTCTGCGCCATGCGGACCAGCGCGTCATAGACCGACTGGTCGCCGTGCGGATGATACTTACCGATGACGTCGCCGACGGTGCGCGCCGATTTGCGATAAGGCTTATTCCACTCGAAGCCGTTCTCATACATCGCGAACAGAATGCGCCGATGCACCGGCTTGAGGCCGTCGCGCGCATCCGGCAGCGCCCGCGCCACGATCACGCTCATGGCGTAATCGAGGTAGGAGCGCTTCATCTCGTCCAGGATGGATACGGGGCGAATATCCGAGGGCGCCGGCGGCTCTCCGGGCGTCGTATCTTCGTGGTCTGCCAAAGGGGAAATCCGGTCAGTTCTTGGTCGGGAATCATATAGCCTATCGACGCCGTCCAAACCACCCCCCACCCGTTTCGGTGATGGGTTTTTCCCTTCGTTTTTCCAGAGACTTACGAGGCCGGCGGCTTTCTTTGCCGTGGGCTCCAAAACGGCGGCTGGAACGCCTTCGAGAGCGCCCGGTCAGGACGGAAACACGTCGACCGGGGCGGCGTATTTCGATGGGGGGTGCTACTGGCCGAACAAGGCAGTGTGCATGATGCGCCCGGGGACTAGTGTGAACAGCCCGGCAAGAATGAGAGCGCCGGCAAAGATCGATGTCATCGTGATTCTGTGGGCGCGCACGCGGTGTCCGCGAGCAGCCAAGATGCCGACCACCAGCATGACCGGTGTGAAGACCGACAGAATGTGAATCGGGCTCCACGGGCCCCACATTCGAATGCCGTGAATGAGAAATGACGAAATGCTGATCACCAGCATCAGCACAACCCAAACCCAGCCGAGGGTTCGGTGCGGGATCGTGCCTTTGGGAGCGCCCAGTTGAACGACGCCGAGGGCGAAGGCAGCCATCGCGGCGAATGCGTGAATCTGGACTTCCGCAGCGGCGTTCAAAAGCGGGGCGAGCGACATCTGAACCACCCAAGCGGCAAGAAGGGGCAAGAAGGGGCAAGGCAGGAACGACGATGTAAGGAATATTTACATTTATCTTTCCAGTGTCAAGTTTAATCCCTTCTCACCTCAACGGCCGGCGCATCGCACACGGCGGGCCGGCCGATCGCCCGGCCCGCCTCGGCCGCAGCGATCGACACCGAACGTATGGGGCAAATCAGTTCAAAAGTGCGCAGGATGACTTGGAAACTGTGTGTGTTAGTGAATTGAAAGATCGAGCGAATTTTTGCGTAGGAAGGATTCGTTTGTAAAGTTTCAGACGAATTTGCGCGATGGAATCGCGCTCGAGCGATTCATCACGCGGCCCGATCTTCCTTCAAAGGTCGGTCATTGGAACATCTGACAGAGCGCGGTTTCCCGGCGATCGGCGTGTGACGTATTTTCCAACGCCTGCCGGAGTACCCCGGCATCACCGACCAGCACAGCCAAGTCCCTCGCCCGCGTTATCGCTGTATAGACCAACGACCGATCGAGCAGCCGCGTGGCCTGAACCGGAAAGACGACCCGCCGGAAGCTGGACCCTTGGGCTTTGTGCACGGTGACAGCATACGCCAAGGTCAGATCCTCAAGAGCGAGACCGCTCAGTTCATGAGTCACACCATCGAAATCCACTTGCACGGCCATGCCGTCGATGCCGGCGACGCGGCCAAGGCTGCCGTTGCGCAGATCGAGCCGGTAGTCGTTGCGAAGGAACATCACCGGCTCGCCTTCCGCAAAATGCTTGGTGGGATGGCGTCGGCGGCCGACGGCGAAGATGTCGTGGAAACGCTGGTTCAGGGCCTCCGTACCGACCGGCCCGGCCTTCACAGCACACAGGATTCGAAAGTCGTCAGAGAACCCGCCTAAACCGGCGACGATATCAACGATATCGTCGGTTGAGACCTTCTCAGCACCGACCAGCGCAACGCCCTGGCAATGCTGCCCTGCGGACCTCGGGAGCGGTGGCAATCGCCCCGCCCGCACGGCGGCCGCAATCGCCGGAATGCCTGTCGCTTCGGTTTGCCGATAGACGCTGGTGAGTTCGACGGCTGGGATCTCTGATCGCTCAACCAGCGCATGGAGCACCAGACCAAAGCCGATCGGCGGCAACTGGCCGGGATCACCGACCAGCAGCAGCCGGCAGCCATCCGGCAGGCACCTGAGAATCCGATACGCGGTTGGAAGGTCGAGCATTGAGGCCTCGTCGACCACCACCAGCGACTCCGGACCGAGGGAGATCGATTTGGCCTCCACGGCCTTCAGAAAGGCCGCAATCGTGGTCGCCGGCCATCCGGTTGCCTCGCGGATGCGGACCGCGGCCCGACCCGCCAAGGCCATCATATGCGTGGTCCGGCCGAACGCTGTGCAGGCGTGCGCGACCGCCCTGAGAACGGTGGTTTTGCCGACGCCAGCGCCGCCGCGGACGATGCCACAGCGTTCCCGAACGGCGATTCTGACCGCCGCCCGCTGCTCGGTATCCAGCGGGACCCCCAAGTCCTCGGCGGCGTGGTCGAGCCAGACGTCAAGTTCATCCTTAGAGACGTAACGAGCGATCAGATCCCCCATAATTGGCTGCTCGAGCATCGTCCGGATCCGGTCGGCAACGTAGCGCTCCATCATGTGAGCGCCGGCTGCCTGGAAACCGTCGCCGACCGCGATCGCGGCTCGGTCCTGGACAGCTAGTTGAATCGCCCGCTCCGCCTCGGCTGCTGCACATTTCAGGAGGCGTCGGACTTCGCGGACGAGTTCGGCGTGTCCTGTCCAGGTGTGGTGCCGCTCCAGCCGGCCGTAGAGCGCAGCTTCAACACCAGCAACGAGCCGCTGTGGTGCGTCGGGAAGGATTCCTATCTGACGGCCCGCCCTGTCGACCACGGCCCAGTTGGCGAGTGCCATCATGGCATACGGAGAGGTCCTGAGCTTGACCGCGGCGCTCTCGCCCCACAGGCGGATGATCTTCTTGGCAAGTCGGGCTTCAAACCCGTGCTCGTCGAGCCAGACAACCACGTCGCCTTCGGCGAGTTTCTCCCGCCAGGCCTGCGCGAGGACTTCCGCGCGCTCGGCGCCGAGCACCCTCGTCAGGCGCCGGACATCACCGTTGCCCAGGATCGAATACAGGCTTTGGCCGAAGGCCTCCCACAGCTTCGCAGCCGTGGCGTATCCGATGCCTTCGAAGGCCGGATCCTCAGCGAGGTGGCGAACAATCGTGGCACCGGCGAGCGCGGCAACGTATTTACCTTTGCCGGCTGGCTTAGCCATGACCGTGAAAACCGACTGCCCGACAGCATACCGCCGTGCTCGCTCCAGCAAGAGGCGGCCCGCGCCACGCCCGCTTCGCGGGCCCGTGTAGCCTCTTGCCTTCCGCTGCGCCGCGGCGGTGCTGCTGATCGCAGGTCGGCTCCGAGGGACGGTCAGACTTCGATCTCTCCAAGGGACGGGACTTCATCGAGACACCCGGCGCCCGGTGTCGATCATGATTTCCTCGACTTGCTCGAGCCGCCTCAGTTTTTCACGGAGGCCAATATTTTCGGCGCGCAGGGACGCGTTCTGCTGCTCGAGCGTGAGAATGCGCTGGTCACGCCGATCGGATTTGAGGACCGGTTTCTCCTCGCCGGCGGCTTCTGCGAGTTCAAGGTGCCCGATTGCCGCGTCGAGCAGGCGCTTCGCAGCTGGATTTTTATAGAGCACCTGCCGATCAAACCCACAGGAGAGCGCGATCGCAGAGAGGTTGGCTGTGCCGGCGCGTTCAGGAAGCCTACCGCCCTCTTGCTGAAGGCGTTCGAGATAGGACCGTAGCCGCTTCACATTCTCGGCACCGATATCGCTTCCGGATTTTGGAGCAGACATGAAATCCTCTACCGGTCGGAGCGACCGCGGTCGTTCTCCTGAAGAGGTGCATCAAGCTGCTCGATCGTCAATCGGTGCAGGTAAGCGTTCTGCCGCCATCTCGCAAAACGAGCTTCCAAGATTTCGATACGTTTCCGCAGATTTTCGACGAGTTCGCCGACGTCCTGATTGAACTTCGCCATGGCATGGTAGTCCGCATCGGACTTCCGGCGAATGCGCCTCTTGCCGAGCTTCGCGTTCTTCAGCTCTTCCTTCTTATGCTGGAAGGCCAGTTTGATTTTGTCATGGGAAGCGAGAGCCTGACGCGTCCATTCGCGTTTGAGCTCGCGCTGGACCGTCGCGACGATGTCCTCCCAGCGCATATCGGAGCCGGGCCATTCCTCGATGATGGTGCGAATGATGTTTTCGTCAGATTTGCTGATTTGCACACGCCGTCCGCGAGCCCCGCGTTGCGACGTGGTTCGCGGTACCCTGCCAGCGCCGGGTTGCTTTCCTAAAGCTTCAAGGATTCGTTTCGCCATCAAGTCCTTCGCCGAAGGATCGAAGGGATAAGCTGATTCTAGCCGAGTCTCGAAGGGCTCTTGCGACGTGGGATGCAACACCACAACACTCCCTACATGCGAGGCATCGGAGCTGCGCTCGTCTGGCCTAGACACAATCCCCAAACGCCTGAGGTACAGCGCGGCTATGGCCTAAAGAATTTTCGGGCCATCGCGGCCGTCTCGGGATCTCCGACATCGATTTGCTCGGCAAAAGCTGGAAACGCCTCGAGGTGTTCCTCCTGGAACTGCTTTGCGCCAAATTTCATCACCAGCCTACCGATGGCATAAGCCTGATCATTGGCCATGCGGGCGGCTGCGCCCTCGCGTTTTGAATCCAAGGTGGCGAGCGCGTGTTTCGTCAACGCCAGCGCGCGCGGATCCATACCGACCATACCGACGGGCGAGCCATCTCTAGCGACCGTCGCGGCCGAGACAGGTGCCATGTCAAGCAAGCTGCACAGTACCGAGATCTGCTCCTCGGAACCTTCTCCAAGCTCTTCGACCGACTCGCGCAGTGACCGGTGAGTATGGAGATGAACGCGGTAACCTCGATTGTTGCTGGCGACGGGCTCATCGACGTCGAGCTCGAAAGACTTGTCGGCGCGGCGGAGGAGCGGCAAGAGCTCCTCGAATGCTTCCGATGCGGTCGTAGCCGTCGACAGCATGTCCAGATCACCCTCAGTCATGATCACGCGCGGCATAAAGGCGCCGGCGGCGGCCTCGTAGAGGTTCATGGCGGCGCTGCCGATGACCATCAGACGCGGTCCGAGCAGTTCCTGGCGGGCGAACTCGCGCAGGACATCGGCTGCGATCGGGTCGAGACGACCGATTTTCAGTGCCTTGCCGACGCGCACAATCGGCTCCAGGTCGTCCTTGATCTCGGCGACCACCCTGTCGACTTCACTTCGGCTTTGATCGAAAACATCCTTCTGCTTTTCAGTCTCAGGCGAACGCCGACCCAAGGACCGCATGTTCTTTTTGCCGGTGTCGGGATCGGTCCAATATCGGGTCAGGTACTCGGCCCCCTTGACCGTCTTCCAGCTCATCGCCCCCCGGAATTTCTCCTGCAGGGACGTGAGAAAATCGTACCGCTCCCAAAACTCCCGGACATCTTCGAGATGTCGGATCTGGGCGGAATTCATGGCGATGGGTTCGAGATTGGTCACTATTTCTACCCAAATATACAATATCATACCATAAGATAGAAACTTTGGCAAATCCGGCCGGGTTCCGGCTTTCCAGTCCGGCCGATACGATGGCTTCCTAACCGATAGCAGAACCGCTATATTGGAGATGATCAGCGTGATCTCGCCCGCCTCGATCGACGAGAAACAAGTGGTGTTCATTGGGAGCGCGCAGGCCGACCTGGATACATTACCGGGAGAGGTTCGCCAGGAAGCGATCGCAGCGATATCCGCCCTTCAGAACGGGCAGCGCCCGTCCGCCGGGCGGTACAAAGATTTGACCGGCAACGACAAGCTGGCCGGCGTCGGCGAGATCAGGATGAACCACGATGGAGACACGTATCGTGTCTACAACGTGGTGACCTACAAGGAGGTACTTTACGTCCTGGAGGCCGGCATCAAAAAGTCGGTGCGCGGCGGCGCAATTCCGCAACAGGACATCAAGCGACTGGAAGCGCGTTGCAAGCGAGCAAAGGAAGATTACGAGGCCAACAAGCCAGCCTATCAAGTCGGCTACGCACAGAGAGCGAGCCGCAGGCAACAGTACAAGAAAGCACTCGAGGCCAGACTGCGCGCGGCGGAGCGCAAACCCAAGGGAGTATGACGATGGCCCATGCCAAACGACGCGAACAGGCCGAGGCCGAGGACCTCACCGTGCACCGTGGTAGCGGCGATTTCCTCGCCGACCAGGGTATCGCAGATCCCGATGAGTTCAGGGTGAAGACGCATCTCTGTAACACGATTGCGTCGATCATTGAGGCAAAGGAACTGACCCAGAAACAAGCGGCCGAGCTTACGGACCAGCAGCAGACCGACATTTCGCGCATCATCAACTACCGCCACGACGACTATTCGGTGTGGCGTTTGATGAAGGTGCTTTCGTCATTGGGCGCGGACATCGGCATAATGATCGATCCCGACAGCGGCAACGAACGCGGGATCATCTTGCCCGAGACGCTGGAACTTCCGGAGGAGACCGTTGCTCCCGGCATGTCTCCGTAGGCGACCTACTGGATCGAATCTAACACTTGGTGCCCGCGTCTGACGGCGGCGATGATTTTATCGGGGTCCGCGGTCCAGACGAAGGGCTTTGGGCTTTCGTTGTGTTCAGCTAGGAAGCGGTTGATGGCGGCCTGGAGGTCGACGAGCGAGCGGAATACGCCACGTTTGAGACAGCGGTTGGTGAGCCTGGCGAAGAAGCCCTCGACGGCGTTGAGCCAGGAACATGACGTTGGCGTAAAGTGGAAAGTGAAGCGCGGGTGCCGCTCGAGCCACTCGCGGACCTTAGGATGCTTGTGGGCGGCGTAGTTGTCGAGGATCACGTGGATCGCCTTGCCGGCGGGAACCCGCGCTTCGATCAGATTGAGAAAGCGGATGAATTCCTGGTGGCGATGCCGCTGCATGTTGCGGCCGATCACGGTCCCGTCGAGTATGTTGAGCGCCGCAAACAGCGTGGTGGTGCCGTTGCGCTTGTAATCATGGGTCATGGTGCCGGCTCGCCCCTTCTTGAGCGGCAGGCCGGGTGGGAGCGGTCGAGGGCCTGGATCTGGCTCTTCTCGTCGAACGACAGGACAATCGCGTGGGCCGGCGGCGCGACATAAAGGCCAACGACGTCGCGGAGCTTGTCGATGAACTCAGGATCATTGGAAAGCTTGAACTGCCGAACGCGGTGAGGCTGGAGGCCGTGCGCGCGCCAGATCCGGTGAACCGAACTGGGGCTGATGCCCGCTTCGCGAGCCATCAGCGAGGCCGACCAGTGGGTCGTCTCACCCGGGGGATCCTCACGCGTCCGGGTCGCTACCCAGGCGACCATCTCCGGGGTCAGTGCAGGGATGCGCGACGGACGGGTCTTGTCGCGCAGCAGGCCCTCCACCCCTTCCTGCATGAACCGCTCCTGCCAGCGCCATACGCAGGTCTTGGACGTGTCCGTCCGGCGCATGATCTCGCTGGTGCCGACCCCGTCGGCGCTCAGAAGTACGATCTCGGCTCGCCAGACGTGCTTCTGAGGGGTGTTACGATCCTTGCAGATCCGCTCGAGACGCTCTCGGTCCGCGGACGTGAGGTCGATGACTATACCACTGCGCATGCCCCTGACTCGCACGCCCGCAGTCCACTGGGAATCCCTAATCGGGCTCAACCGTCAGGCGAGAACCAGTAGGTCGTTCCCGGCACAGAAGCTTTGACCTTGAGCGGAGAGCAGGATGGGCGGCGATTCGATTCGATTGCGATGCGCTCCAGCGCATTGGCCAGCGCCCCACAACTAACAACGCCCAAGGCATTACGCTTCTCGGGCCGTCGTAGTTGGATGTGATAAACACCGGATCCGGCATCCTCGACGTTGATCGAATATCGACCGCCTTCGCGTTATCGAAATCATTGTTGCTATGCGCCGACCCGTCACGCTCGGTTCTTCGTCGCGATAGCTTGGCATATCGCGTCAAGCAGCGGCGGAACATCTAACTTGGGGAGAATCACCTCAAGCAACGTCAGCGCGCTGGCGTCCTGCGCCTTGGCGAGGGCATCAGCGAGTTCCCCAACGGTGCTCGTGCGAAGTGACAGGAATCTCTTATCCCGACCCATCGCCTTGGGAACGAGCGTCCAGTCCCACTGAGCGATGTCGTTATAGCGCTGCCCAGGGCCGTTGATCGCACGCTCGACAGTATAACCATCGTTGTTCAACAGAAAAATGATAGGCTTCATGTCATCACGGAGCATCGAACCGATTTCCTGCGCAGTCAGCAGCGCAGACCCGTCACCGACGAATACGATGACCCTTCGATCCGGCCGTTTTGTCTGAGCCCCGAACGCTGCGGGAAGCCCATAGCCGATCGATGCCCATAGCGGCTGCCCAATGTAAGTCGCAGCGGGAGGCAGCCGCAACGTCACCGATCCATAAAATGAGGTGCCCTGATCGGCGACAATGAGATCGCCCGATCGCAGGTAACTCTGAACCGCGGACCAGAACGTGGCTTGCGATAGAGGTTCATCATCGAGACCAGAATGGCTGACAGGCGTCAACTTTGCCGTCGCAGCACGCTCTGTCTTTCGGCCACGGGCATGCTTCGTTATAGCTGCCAAGGCGTGCGCCATTGGAACGTCGGCGTAAAATCTGCCAGCAACGGTTGCTCCGAATGGCTGAATGTCGATTAGCTTTCGCGGGTCGATCTGATGGCTGAAGCCCGCAGTCAGGACATCTGCAAAAGTGACTCCGACTGCAATTACTGCGTCTGCAGATTCGATTACTGACCGAACCTCGGGGGTGCTTGCTGCTCCGGAGTAGATTCCGAGATACCCCGGCCCGTGCTCATCCAGAACGCCTTTCCCCATGGATAACGTTGCATTCGAGAACGAGCCGGCTTCGATCAATTCCTGCACTTCGGAGCGGAGTCGAAACCGATCCACTAGAAAGTCGGCAAGAACTACTGAGCTAGAGCCCCTTCCAAGAAGTTGTTTGATGTCGGTTGCGAACGCATCCAGATTTGGTTTGCTCAACTTTGGTACATCCAATTGCAGCTTGCCGGGCGACGTTAAGAGACTTGCTCTTGCCACGTCCGCGGGGAGCATGATGTAGCCTGGACGCCGCTCTCGCAGCACACCTTTGAGGACACGATCAATCTCTTCGGCGGCGTTTTCGACCGTCAAGCTGGCCTGGGCAACGGTGACCGCGCGAGCAGCCGACATGAAGTGCTCGAAGTGGCCGTCGCAGAGTGAATGGTGCATCAATAGACGTTGCCGTTGGGCTGAAACCGATGGAGCGCCAACGATTTGGAGCACGGGCACGTATTCCGCGTAGCTTCCGGCTATTCCGTTGATGGCACTGAGTTCGCCGACCCCGAAGGTCGTCAGCATAGCAGCGATCCCATTGAGGCGGGCATAGCCATCGGCGGCATACGCGGCATTCAATTCGTTGGCGTTGCCGACCCAACGAATTGCCGGGTGGTCAATAACTTGGTCAAGAAAAGCTAAATTATAGTCTCCGGGCACACCGAAGAGATGGCTGGCACCCGCCTCCACTAACCGGTTGAGAAGATGTTCGCCGACAGTCACGCTCTGCTGCATTTTGCACTCCACATAGTATTGGCTAACGCGGCTCGGTTTGATACCCGCCGCAGATACTGCGCGCGCCAAGGTCGGAAGCCGATTTTCGGTGATGTCTGGGACAACGAAAGCGCACAAAGGCGGATAGCCTCAGAGGCACAGTGGCTCTGTGAGAGTGCGGCGGTCGACCTGGCTTGCACAGCATGGCCGTACCGTATGGCCATGCGCTCTTTGATGTCTTGAACGGCGTTGCGGGTCTCGACTTCGGTCCTGCCGGCGCGCCATGCAACAGCGTTCAAGACTTTATGCCGAGCCAAGCGCAACGGTTTGGAAGCATCAACATGATGGAAGAGCGATGTGATCGTGGAGCCTGACAAACCAACAACAGAACCGATGCGCTGCGCTATCGTAGTCGACATAGCGCTTCCTTCCGGTAGGGCCGCCAACGCAGCGGCCGTAATCGCGCTCACCCTTGGCCAGCGGCACCCTGAACTCGCGGGAGCCGACCTGGTAGACGGATCCGACTACGCCCATCCTGGTCTGATTCCGATCGGCATAGCAGTGCTGGCAACTTCGGCGGTCGATTTGAATGAGCTTCGCGCCAAGGCTTTGAAGAACGGCGTCGATGTCGTGGATTTTCCGTCGCAAGGCCAGCAGACCAATGACTACGTTGAGTTCGGCGCAAGGGTGCGTGCCGCGCCCACGGAGGAACTCAGCTACGTCGGCGTGGGCGTCTATGGATCCAGAAAGGCCGTGGGAAGGATCGTGGGCAAATTCTCCTTACTGAAATGACCTCCGGGAACAAAATAATGAAAGTTCACGTCGTCTATGCCCATCCCGAGCCGAAGTCCTTTTGCTGCGCAATGAGGGACACGGTCCTTGCCACGCTGAGCGAGACGGGGCACCAAGTAAGTCTTTCCGACCTTTACGCGGAAAGCTTCAACCCGGTAGCGTCCGCAGACGACTTCACCGTGCGGCGTGACCCGTCCTATCTCACTTATGCTCTCGAGCAGCGGCACGCGATCGAAGATGGGACGCTGGCCCCCGATATCGACCGGGAGGTAAAGCGCTTGCTGACAGCGGAGCTTCTGATCCTGGTCTTCCCTATCTTCTGGTTTTCGCTACCTGCGATGCTGAAGGGTTGGATCGATCGTGTCTTCCTGTCGGGACTGCTCTACGGGGGACGACGCTTCTATGGGCGCGGCGCGATGGCGGGACGGCGAGCCTTGGTCGTCGCGTCGATGGGCTGTCGGCGCCACATGTTTGGAGTAGACGCCGTTCACGGCGAATTGGAGCCGATGCTCCGGCACCTGACACGCGGCACGCTCGGTTACGTGGGCTACAACGTGCTCGATCCTTTTTGGGCCTTCCATATCCCCTATATCACCGACGACGAACGCCGGGTCGAACTGGGCCGGCTTCGGCAGCACCTGACACTCTTGGACACGCTTCCGGTCCTTGCCCAGCCCAACCTTGCTTCGTATGATGCCCAAGCTAGGCCTCTGTCCTCGGATGCCTGAGAAAGGGTGCCAGAATCGTGACCCGTCGCTTTGATAAGATCAGCACGAAAATCTGGTGCGCCGATGACCTCGGTTCCGCCGAATTGCTCCGCGGCAGGTTCGTCGACTACTCCTACGACGTCCACACGCACGATAAGGCCTGCTTCGCCCTCCTCGTGCGCGGCGCCATCCGCATCAAGATGCGGGGCACGGAGTTCGTTGCACGGGCAGGCGACCTCTACGCTATCGACGCCGACGAGCCTCATGCGGGGTGGCCGGTCGACGACGCCGGCTGGAGCCTGCGGACGCTCTACGTCGAGCTAAAGCAGCTTCGCGCCCTGCTCAGCGGCGAGAATGGCCCGATCAACAAGATCCCATCACTTGCCGGTCCGATCATCCAAGACCCGGAACTAGCGACACTGTTCCGGGAGGTTCATTTCTGCTCAGAGGTGTCCGGGCCCGCGCTCAGGCGCGAGGAGACATACTTGAACTTCATAGCCCGCCTCTTCGAGCGCCATACTCGAAGCGGCGATTCCCAGGTGAGCGGAGCCCGGGAAGATCGGGCAATCCGGCTCGCCCGCGATTTCCTCGACCACAATCTTGAAGAGCATGTTCATCTCGGGGACATCGCAACTGCAGCAGGACTGCCACCCTTCCGGTTATTCCGCGCCTTCGAACGTGCGATAGGCATGTCGCCGCACACCTACCAGCGTCAGGCTCGCATTCGCTTTGCGACCGGCCTGATCAAGCTTGGCCATCCGTTGCGCGACGTCGCCGCCGCTTCTGGCTTCGCCGATCAGGCTCACCTCACCCGCAGCTTCCGGCGCACCCTAGGCGTGACGCCAGGGGTTTATCGCAGCGCTTTCAGAACGCGAGATCTGGAGACCAACTGAAATCGGCGACCGGGCCTTCGCGAAAGCAACCGGCGCGTAAGCCTTACTTATCCTGGAGCTGGATCGGCTGAAAGATCGGGGTAGCGCTCGCGAAGGAAGCGTCATGAACGCACCCGACATGGTCGGCCCTGACGGGCTATTTCGCCGCGCCCGCAGTCCACTGGAATCCCTAATCGGACTCAACCGTCAGGCGAGAACCACTACCTTGGTTCTTCCCATGGTTGGACCAAGGTGCCATCCGCAATGCTCGGATCGCTATGGACCGTAAGCGCCTTCTCCAGACCCGCTACGATTTTGCGGTTATGGGTGACGTAATTTGAGGCGCCGTATGTCTCTTCCTCGATCTCCTTCTCCGCTTCGGCAAGCATTGCCTTCTGCTCCAGCAGCATCTGCTCGGTCCGAGCTTTCTGCTTTGCGTTACCCTTGATGATCAGGTGGTCGCCGCAGTCGGCACAGGCGCCGTGCTTATGGCAGGGTGCAAGCGACCAATCCTGGAAGCACATGCCGATATCGGTGGTGTGAGCGGTGGCAAAGCGCGCCTTCAGGAACTCCTCGCGCTCGACCGGCGGCAAGCGTTTGAAGGTCTCGACCACCGGTCCCATCATGGCCTCTGTTTTGAGCACCTCGCGAGCCTTCTTGGCGAGCGCCGTGCCGCTCATGTGATCGTAGGTCGAATTCTGGTGGAGATTCTTTCGGCCGGACCAGCGGGCGATATCCAGCTGGGAGACGCCGCCCTCCTGAGCCAGCGTGTTCAGGTAGTGGCGCACCGCGTGAGAACGAAGATTATAGGGCTTCCCGTTCTCGTCGCGGAGGTCGAGGCGTTCGAACACAGACTTCACCTGGGCAGAGCCGGCCAAGAACGTCCGCATGTTTCTGTCGGTGACGAAGCTCACGACCGCTTCAAAGTTATTGATAACCGGATGGAAGAAGTGCAACGGCACCAAAAATAGATACTCTTCGAGCGGCCTGGGCGCATCTGGCGGCAGCTTGGGCTGCAGCGCCAGCAGCGCTTCCTCGATGTCGCCCAACCGATAGACGTGCCAAGGTACGCCGGTGCGACCTCGAATACGGTTCACCGGCTTCACGTTCCAGCCCCTTACGGTCAGGCGACCGGCGGTGCTGTCTGACACCCCGATGAGTGATGGTAGATCGCGTGACAGGACCTCCGTCTTGGGGTCCGCCAAACGCCATGGCTCAGGCAACCAAGCGCGCCCAGGATGAGCGGCCATCCATTTCGCGATGTCACGCGCCGGCTGAGTAATACGGACGATGTCGTCGAGGGCCTTCTTCGCAACTTCGGCCATGGCCGTCGGGATCCACTTGACCGAATCCGGATACCCCTTCGACCCGCCGTAAGCGATGCCGAAATTCTCGATCTGCTGCCCGCTATCATCTAGAACCGGTTTTCCATTTTCGATCGCCTTGTCCGTGCGAATACAGTCCGCCGGAAGGTTCAGTAACTCGTTGAGGCGCCAGGGCGAACAGAACAACAGTTCCACGATACGGGCCCGCAAGACGTCTGCGTCCCGCGTCACCATGGACGTCATCGCAATGATTGCGTCGACGACTTCCTCAGCCGGCATTTTTTCCGCGCGGCGAGATTTTGCATGATCGTCGATCCGCGATCCGGTGTCCTCACGTGGCAGCGGATTCCGGAAGGAGATGATCGCCTTGGTGAGGAAATGCTTGTTCAGGAACTCGGCAATTTCGACGAGAGTATTGGCCTGGACATAGGCCGAGGACGCCTTCTTTTGTTGAGAAAGCAAGCGGGCCGCTTGGAGGAAGTGGTCCGAGGTCAACTCCGCGGGATCATGATCTCGGTCACGCAAAACTTCGTAGAGTGATCTGCTCGCATCGATGATCTTGGTGTGCATTCCGAACGGCCGCGCGAATTCGTGCATAACGATGATCGTGCGAACGAGGTCGGCGAATGGCCGCGCCATTGCCTCGCGGCCATCGTTATTGGCGCGGCCATTACCGCGGGTTGAGAAATAGAGCTTGCTGCCTCGGGGAGAGGTTGGCTTGAATTTTCGAGTGGCGCCAATGTCCCAAACAGGCGCATCGAAATCGACGTTGGGTCCGAACACCTGAAGCGCCCGCGCGCGCGCGACCACGGCTTTCATGTTCGCCCGGCAGTCCATCTCGATGCGAGACGGCAAAACGATGATTTGAGCGTTGGTCTTGCGGCCGGCCGCGCGGTGCGGGTTAGACTTTGAGGGCGCTGGAGAAGTCAGGACGGTCATTCCGCGCCCCCTTCACAGAGGTTCACGACCTCGGCCACCGCGAAGATGGTCGCGTCGTGAAGGCCCACAATCTGGGGATCTCGCCCGTCCTTCTCGCGGCGCTCGCGCTCAGAACAGAGCCAATCCAGCATTTCGCGGTGTGGACCGTTCTTCCAAGGCTGAAACTTCTCGCAGGTGTAGCAGGAAATTGGCGCATAGAGCCCACAAGTCCCGGCGCCGCACGTACCGAGGTTACCGTTTCTTTCGGGCACCTGTCCTGGCCGCCGACGAAACCAGGGAATGCGCTTGGCCGGATTACCGCCGTTCTCGGCTTCGCTCTCGTCCGCGACCAGGCGTCCCATGAAGGCGTCCGCCAGCGGCGCTAGTTGCAGCGCCAGCGCTGCATCGAGCCGCTGGACCTGGTTCGAGCGGGTCTCAAAATACACCTGAACAGTTTGCAGGTCCGAGTGGTCAAGCATAGTGGCGAGCTCGATTGGAGAAGCCCCCTCTTCGACCGCGCGGGTTGCGAAGGTTCGGCGAAGCCGCCTTGGGTTGGCCTTAAGATAATCTCCAGTCCGGTGAGACATGACGCCAAGCTTTCGAACAGCGCCTCCTATCATGATGCTAATTTCCTCGGACGAAAGGTGCATTGCGTACTCGCGCAATGCTTTCCCGAGATTGTCTCGCGCCCGAGAGCAGATGAAGAGAGGACGAGCGTGATCTTCGTTCCACCCTTCGGTTTCACGCTTTATCCGATTCTGGGCAATCAGGGCGGCGACCAGCGAACCGATTTCATCGTTCAATATCTCTGGATGAAACTGGGATCGATGCTCTTCATCACCCTTCTTGATCCGGGGCACGTAGAGCATGTGTTGAATCCGCCCAGTACCGTGCTCCGGGATAGGCCGGTAGTCATCCTCTCGCAGAAGCGAGTACGCCAGGGGATTGCAGCCGAGGGCGATAGCCAACCACAGCAGAGTACGTTCCTGGAGATTAAGAACTGACGAAGTCGCCGCGGCACGGAGTGCGGTCCTGAGCGCCACAAATTCAAGATCGTCAAAGGCCCCATCCAGAGGATCGCGTGTACGAACAGCACGACCGCGCTCATTCGTTCCGAAAACAAGATCATCCAGTGTGGAGGCGACTTCTGAAGAAAATTGCGGAAGTCTCCGCTGTGCACACCATCGATACCAGTTCCGAAGATAATGAAGCCGCCAAGCAGGGAACCGCGGAGTTTGCCTGACTTCACTAATAAGACGCTCATCAATGACCTCTCCGCTTAACGCACAAGTCCGAAAATGTTCAGACATCTTAAGGCGGCCGAGCGCCTCAAAGGTGTTGCGGACGTCATCAACTGACACAACCTGGACCCGCTCTGCGATGAAGAGCACGATGCTTGTCAGCAACCCTGCAGACTCGACTTCAAGCCCGCGAAAATCGAGAAGCGAGCGGCTCCGACCAGGATGATTCAATCTCCAGATCCAGCCGGTCGCGTCGACCGGCATACCGGCCCGATCATGAATAACGCCCTGACCTGGAAAATCGAAAGTTTTCCGTTGAGCAAGCTGCTGACTCATTCTGCACCTCCCCCGGTGCTGACATCCTGCATCGCCAGAATGACCTTCCGGGCCCGCTTGCGGATGCGCCGACGTTGGTAATGTGCACTCTGTTCCGAGGTCCGGGTCCAACCCTGTCTCTGGTTGCGCGCATGCTGCTCGATCGGCCCCGGCATCTTCAATTCGTCGGCGCCGTCGCCAAACCTATCGTTCCAAGTGTAACGAAGAAGATGCGTGCTGAACTTAGCTGGCAAACCGGGGACTTTTTCCCGCAATTGCCTGTACATATATTTGACGGTTGATACGGAAAGCGGTTTTCCTTGTTGCGAGAAGAATACGTACGGTGACTTTTTCGCGCCCCGAAAGGTCCGGCGGGATTTGGTTTGGTAGTCATAGAGTGCGCGCGTTAGCCGCGAGGTGAGCGGCACCGGGTGTGCCAGCGTCTTCGTTTTTGGAGGTTCCTTGCGTGGATCTTCCGGATCGTCCGGGCGACGGTGAACGATGACGCTGGGCTCATCGCCATGAAGATGGAGGTCTTTCCCCTTGACGATCAGAGCCTCAGACCTGCGCACTCCCGCGTCGTAGTAGAGCAGCCACAGGGCGTAGTTACGCTCCTGGTGCGCGAGCCTGAAGGGATTGCTCGGATCTCCCGGTGTAATCGCTTTAAGAAAAGTTTCGCGCTCTGAAACGCTCAATCCCTCCCGGGTGGCATGTTTTCGAACACGAATCTTCCCCACAACTGCGAGCTTGAAGTCTGCAAGCCGGACGCGCGCCTCCGGAAGCCGAAGGTCCGTAGCAGACATTCGAGAAATCGTATTGTCTGCATGGAACGCCACGTAATCTCGGATGGCTTGGCAACGGGTCTTCCAAACCGCGGCACAAACCACGGACTTTCCTTGCGATGCTAAGCCTTTGGCTTGACGGTTGCGGTACCGGAGATCAACTCTCAATTCGACCCGCAACGCAGCCAGCTCTTCGCGTTTGAAGAGGTCAACACTTTCAATCCGCTGGCGTAAATCTAGCTCGTGGCGCGCAGCCCAATTGTGCAACATACAGACAGCGTTCATGTGCGTCTCCATGGTGTGGAGCGCCATGGTCGTCGGTCTCAGGTGCGCGACGCAGTACAGGTTCGGCCAATCGACCGGCAATTCCTGCGAGTCGACGGTAAAGGTGAACAGATCGCCTTCCTGCAGGCGAATGGTCTTGGTGTGAAAGGGTGGAATTTCCTGCCACATCGGCGAGCTACTCAGGCCATTGACTAATAGGCCAAAAATCTCATGAGCAAGCGCCAGACGCTAATTGCAAAATCGAAACTGTCTGATCGCGGTCAATCATCTGATTTGACGACGGATTCTCGTTCAATGTTTACAAACCGATATGAGCAATATGTGAAGATCGGCGCGTCAGAAATGCCGCTTTTATCGGCCCTTGGTAACGGTACGCGCCGAAAAAGGTAGGAATTGTATCCCCAGGTTTTCCGGATTGAAGTGAGCTTGTGGGCCGTACATCCCGCCAAACCGCATTTGGTAAATTTCATGCCTTTAGAAATATTCGACTTACTCAGCCAAACTTTACAAAAGCCAATTCCTACCTTTAAGGACACGCCGTTCTTTACAAAAAAGTGGAAAGGGCGACTCTCTCAACCGCCTGATCGGTCGAACGAATCGCCCTCAAACTTTACAAAAAGAAGATGCTGTCCTCTAGAACGGAATGTCGTCGTCCATGTCGCTGTTGCGGGCGCCGGCCGCCACCGCACGGCGCGGCGCGGGTGACGGGCTGCTCGATCCGAAATCGCTGCCGGAGTCATCGCCCCCGAAACCACCAGCACCAGCACCACCGCCGCTGCGACCGTCCAGCATGGTCAGCGTCGAGTTGAAGTTCTGCAGCACGACCTCGGTCGAGTACTTTTCGACACCACTCTGATCAGTCCATTTCCGCGTCTGCAGCTGTCCCTCAATGTACACCTTGGCGCCCTTCTTCAGGTACTGCTCGGCGATCTTGCAAAGACCCTCGCTGAAAATCACCACGCGATGCCATTCGGTCTTCTCCTTGCGCTCGCCGGTGGCCTTGTCGCGCCAGGTATCGGAGGTTGCGATCCGCAGATTGGCGATCGGCCGCCCATCCTGGGTCCGCTTGATTTCAGGATCGGCGCCAAGATTGCCGATCAGAATCACCTTGTTCACACTTCCCGCCATTGCCGCTCTCCACTCTCGAAAATACTGAACTGATCTGCGCGCTCACCCTTGCAGGGGTGAGTTCGATCCTGCCGCGAAACCACGTTGAGGATTGACCCTATACGCTCGCCGATCCGGCAAGCCTGCGATCGCCCTGTGATCCCCGGGTTATCCACATATAGCACCACCTGGCGGCGCGTTCCAGTTTTGTTCCATTGAATTGCAGGCTTCGTACGAGGCGCCGAAGGCGCGGCGTGAGGTGCCCGGAGCTAGCAGAGGTTCCGCCTGTGCCCCGAATATCCTAACCAAATCATTAACTTGAGTAGATCATACTTCGTTGGCGACTGTTGCAGATCGGATACGGCATTTTCGGTTAAATCGCGTATCTTGGCTGCAGGATATGGGATGGGGCTCGCGGCCAATAAACGCCGGCACCAAAGCGCTCAGGAGTAAAAACAAAATAATCTGGAGAAGTTTCGATGAAAAAGTTTTTGCTTGGTACGGTTGGTTTAATTGCGATGGCGGGCTCCGCTTCGGCGGCAGATATCGCCTCCCGCCCCTACACGGCTCCGCCGCAGTACGTTTCGCCGGCCTATGATTGGAGCGGCTTCTATGTCGGCGGCAACGGCGGCTGGGGATCGAGCCGTAATTGCTGGGACAATCTCGACTTCACAGCGGGCACGTTCTTCGCTCATGAAGGTTGCCATGACTCGACCGGCGGCACCGTCGGTGGTCAGCTCGGCTATCGTTGGCAGAGCGCCGGTTGGGTGTTCGGTCTCGAAGGCCAGGGTAACTGGGCCGATTTCAGCGGATCGAACATCAGCGCATTGACCGGCGGCCGCAACCGCTCGCGCATTGACGCATTCGGCCTGTTCACCGGCCAGATCGGTTATGCCTGGAACAACGCCCTGCTCTACGTCAAGGGCGGCGGCGCGGTGACCGACGGCCGCAACGACATCTACTTCCTGCCCAGCAACACGTTGTTCGCGAGCACCGGTGATCAGACCAAGTGGGGCGCGACGCTGGGCGTGGGTCTCGAATTTGGCTTCGCGCCGAACTGGTCGGCCGGCGTCGAATACGACCATCTGTTCATGGACGACCATAGCGTCAACTTCTTCACGCCGGCCGGCGGTTTCTTCGCGGGAACCGACCGGATCCGTCAGGACGTCGATCTCGTGAGCGTTCGCGTCAACTATCGCTGGGGCCCGACCATCTCGAGATACTGATCGTTTTGTTGGGGGGACTGAAAAGGCCGGCCAGCGCGCCGGCCTTTTTATTTGTGAGCGCTTTTCCGCCCTTCTGGCAGCGACGCTCTGCCCGCGTTGCAATTGCAGCCGCAACAAACCGTTGATGGCTGCCATGCGGCACTGGAAAAGTCCGCGCGTTCTTCCTACGTTCCGACCACACCCATTGGCGTTCGCCTCCGGTTTTCCCCCGATGCGCGCGCATATGTTTTTGCGCGTCTGGAATTGTCCGCATGGATGAAGTGATCAAGGCGAAGCGCCAACAAACCGCCGGCTCGGGCATGCGTGCGATCACCATTCGCGGTGCGCGCGAGCACAACCTCAAGAATGTCGACCTGGAAATTCCGCGCGACAAACTGGTGGTGTTCACCGGCCTGTCCGGCTCGGGAAAGTCCTCGCTCGCCTTCGACACCATCTACGCTGAGGGCCAGCGCCGCTACGTCGAATCGCTGTCGGCCTATGCACGCCAGTTCCTGGAGATGATGCAGAAGCCGGACGTCGACCAGATCGACGGCCTCTCGCCGGCCATTTCCATCGAGCAGAAGACCACCTCGAAGAATCCGCGCTCGACCGTCGGCACCGTCACCGAAATCTACGACTACATGCGGCTGTTGTGGGCGCGGGTCGGCATCCCCTATTCGCCGGCGACCGGCCTGCCGATCGAAAGCCAGATCGTGTCGCAGATGGTCGACCGCGTGTTGGCGCTCCCGGAAGGTACCAGGCTTTATCTGTTGGCGCCGGTGGTGCGCGGCCGCAAGGGCGAGTATCGCAAGGAACTCGCCGAATACCTCAAGAAAGGTTTTCAGCGGGTCAAGATCGACGGCGCCTTTTACGAACTCGCGGAAGCGCCGGCGCTGGACAAGAAGTTTCCGCACGACATCGACGTCGTGGTCGACCGCATCGTGGTGCGCCCCGACATGGGCCAGCGGCTCGCGGAAAGCTTTGAGACCGCGCTGAAACTCGCCGACGGGCTCGCGGTGATCGAATACGCCGACGCACCTTCGTCATCACCGGGCCGCGCCACCGATCTCGAGTCTACTCGAGATCGGCCATCAATAAAGTCCAAGTCGGCTACAGCCGACTTGGACGGCGCGAGACCCGGTGATCCATCTTCTTCGAAAGAGATGGATGGCCGGGTCAAGCCCGGCCATGACGAAAAGAAGAAGACCGCCAAAATCCACGACAAGAGCGGGCCGGAACGGATCCTGTTTTCGGAGAAGTTCGCCTGCCCGGTGTCGGGCTTCACCATTCCGGAAATCGAGCCCCGGCTGTTTTCCTTCAACAATCCCTATGGCGCCTGCCCGGCCTGCGGCGGCCTCGGGGTCGAGCAGCATGTCGACGAGGACCTGGTCATCCCCGACAAGGAATTGACGCTGCGCAAGGGCGCGATTGCGCCGTGGGCGAAGTCGTCGTCGCCCTATTACGTCCAGACCCTGACCGCGCTCGGCAAGTTCTACAAGTTCACGCTCGACACCAAGTGGAAGGACCTGCCGAAAAAGACGCGAGACGCCATCCTGCACGGCTCCGGCGAGGACGAGATCAAGTTCTCCTATGAGGACGGCGTGCGCTCCTACGACACCAAGAAGCCGTTCGAGGGCGTCATCACCAATATCAATCGCCGCTACCGCGAGACCGACAGCGAGTGGGCGCGCGAGGAGCTCGGCAAGTATTTTTCCGATGTGCCCTGCGAGGCCTGCCACGGCTACCGGCTCAAGCCGGAGGCGTTGTGTGTCAAGATCGGCGGCAAGCATATCGGCGAGATCTCGGAGCTGTCGGTGCGTCGCGCCGGCGAGTGGTTCGAAAGCGTGCCCAAGGCGCTCAATGCGCAGCAAAACGAGATTGCGGCGCGGGTGCTGAAGGAGATCCGCGAGCGGCTGTCGTTCCTGCTCGATGTCGGCTTGAATTATCTGACGCTGTCGCGCTCCTCCGGCACCCTGTCCGGCGGTGAGAGCCAGCGCATTCGATTGGCCTCGCAGATCGGCTCGGGGCTGACCGGCGTGCTTTATGTGCTGGACGAGCCCTCGATCGGCCTGCACCAGCGTGACAATGCGCGGCTGTTGGAAACCCTGAAGCGGCTGCGCGACCTCGGCAACACCGTGATCGTGGTCGAGCACGATGAGGACGCGATCCGGCTCGCCGATCATGTGCTCGATATCGGCCCCGGCGCCGGCACCCATGGCGGCCATATTGTCGCGCAGGGCACGCCCGCCGACATCATGAAGAACCCGAAGTCGCTGACCGGCAAGTACCTCACCGGCGAATTGTCGGTCGACGTGCCCGAGCGGCGGCCGCCGAACCATCGGCGCACCATCAAGGTGGTCAATGCCCGCGGCAACAATCTGAAGAACGTCTCGGCGGAAATTCCGCTCGGCCTGTTCACCTGCGTCACCGGCGTGTCCGGCGGCGGCAAGTCGACGCTGTTGATCGATACGCTGTACCGCGCGATCGCCCGCAAGCTCAACAATGCCAGCGAAGGCGCCGCACCACACGACCGCATCGAGGGGCTGGAGCATATCGACAAGATCATCGACATCGACCAATCACCGATCGGCCGCACCCCGCGCTCCAACCCCGCGACCTATACCGGCGCGTTCACGCCGATCCGCGAATGGTTCGCCGGCCTGCCCGAAGCCAAGGCGCGCGGCTACGAGCCCGGCCGGTTTTCCTTCAACGTCAAGGGCGGCCGCTGCGAGGCCTGCCAGGGCGACGGCGTCATCAAGATCGAGATGCACTTCCTGCCCGACGTCTACGTCACCTGCGACGTCTGCAAAGGCAAGCGCTACAACCGCGAGACCCTGGAAGTGCTGTTCAAGGGCAAGTCGATCGCCGACGTGCTCGACATGACCGTCGAGGAAGCCGCCGAATTCTTCAAGGCGGTGCCGCGGGTGCGCGAAACTTTTAAAACCCTGCATCGCGTCGGCCTCGATTACATCCATGTCGGCCAGCAGGCGACGACGCTGTCCGGCGGCGAAGCGCAGCGCGTCAAGCTCGCCAAGGAATTGTCAAAGCGCGCGACCGGCCGCACGCTCTACATTTTGGACGAGCCCACGACCGGCCTGCATTTCCACGACGTCAAGAAGCTGTTGGAGGTGCTGCACGAGCTGGTGGCGCAGGGAAATACGGTTGTCGTGATCGAGCACAATCTCGAAGTCATCAAGACCGCCGACTGGGTGATCGACCTCGGTCCCGAAGGCGGCGACGGCGGCGGCGAAATCGTCGCCTGGGGCCCGCCGGAAGATATCGTCAAGGCACCGCGCAGCTACACCGGACAATTCCTGAAGCCGGTGCTGGAGAAGGCAGATAGCGGAAAGAAGAAGCGCGGCGGCCGGACGAGTGAGGCGGCGGAGTAAAGCTAACCTTCGATAAATTCTATAATCGTTTCTCCACGTTCGACAGCGTCTTTGGTAGGCGCGCAAAAGCAGGGAGCGACGCCATGGCATCCGCGAGGGTGGTGCTGTTCAATGACGACATAACGACGATGGAGTTCGTCGTTCAAATACTCGAACAAATCTTCGGCAAGACCCGGGACGAAGCTCTCAGGCTTGTCCTCTACATCAATCGCGAAGGCCACGGCGTTTGCGGCGTTACGCGCTTGAGCAGGCCTCGAACCTGGCGCAGAAAGTAACGCAACTGGCGCGGCTCAATGGCTATCCGCTGCGCTGCGTTATCGAATCCGACGAAACGTAGGATGCGTAGAGCGCAGCGAACCCATTGCACTTCGCACGTGGCGGGTTTCGCTCTGCTCCCAATGCCTCATCTGCCTCCCACGACCGGATTGGCGACTTGGGTTTTTGTCTTATTCTTTGAATTTCTTCTGCACAGCCAGCAAATAGCTCAACTCCTTCGCCGGGGTCGATAGTTCGCTCTTAAGGAGTTCTGCTCTTCTCGCTGACACCGAGACGAGAGATTTTGCCATGTTGCCCAACCTTAGCTTGATGGCATCCTCCATCATCTCCATTCCACCAACAAAGATACTTCCCATAATCCCCATGCGAGAAGTCACTCTGTGAATCCTTAAGTGTTCCGCCTGCTGGAACAGGAGCCACTCCAATTTTTGGTCGAGTTCCTTCCTTGAGCCGTTGCTCTTTGTGGCCTCAACCATCCAGACGCGCAAACCATTCAATAGCTCCTTGGTCTTTCGGTCCTCGCGAAAATCTAGGATCTGCTTCCCAAGGTGTCTGATCGGAAGGCAGCGGAACTTTATCGAGCACTACTTCGACCACATTAGACATGCCACTCGATAGCCCTTCATCAGCGAACAGCGCATCAAATTCGTTTGAAATTGTTATCGCGCTATGCCCCTCAAACTAAATCTTCCTACTTAGGATACGGGCAATGAGAAATTCCAAGGCTGCATCTAAGTCCATTGTTTCATTGAGTCGCTTTGCTAGTTTTTGCAAATCACCTGCCGCAGGCTCCTTCCCTTGACCTTTCAATCGAACGAATTCTTTAAGCGTTGCCCTCTTCTTTCGGGCATTCTTCTTTTCTAACGCATCGATTAACTCCATCTCATTGCTGGTCTCTTCCGCTGAAAGCAACTCAACAAACTTTTTGATATGCCACTTGTCTGCACTTGTTTGGTAGACAAGGTTTTTCGACATCAGAAACTCGATATCATTTGCCACTGATCTGTACTCGTCACCGCTTCCGCTAATTTTGCTCCTTGATAGAAGCTTATTGATCTTTGTCTCTGAATCGACAAACGACACCGCATCGAACAGCAACAGAAGCTGCTTTAGATTGGTTGGCGCATAGTCGACCACCACTCCGATGTCGGAATCCCTCTTCGCCCGCATGTTCTGTCTCAATCTTTTGGCAAAAAGTGCCGAAATGCGACACTATCATTTGACGTGTGTCTGCGCGATTCCTCAACTCTTATCACGGATAGCTATATCGTCTCGCGCGCCTTGCCGCGTGGCCAAGTCCGGTTTCGATCGTACTATTCCCTCGTTATCTGCGGCTAGCCGCTTAGGATGGGCTGCGCGCAGCCCATCCCGTCACCCTTCGCGGATGGTAAGTCTCACTTCCACTCAACCCACCCCACGAACGTTTTACTATCGCCGCGTCTATGAACCCCGCATGATGCCAGCAATTCCGCCTGGCGCATCGTATTCGCGCCTGATCCGCTTATGCTCATCAAGTGCCCTCGTCTCGTCGCCGCGCCCCGCAAGTCCTTCCCCACTCATGCCCTACTCTCTCGTCGTCTTCGATCTCGACGGCACGCTCGCCGACAGCATGCCGTGGTTTCTCCGCAACGTGAATGACGTCGCCGACCGCTTCGGCTTCCGCCGCGTTGCGGATGAGGACATCGAACCGTTGCGTCAGGCATCCACCCGCGAAATCCTCGCACGCCTTGAAGTTCCGCTGTGGAAGCTGCCTGTCATCGCGCGGCACATGCGGCGGCTGAAGTCCGAGCAGGCCGCAAGCATCGGTTTGTTTCCCGGCGTCGGCACTATGTTGCGCACGCTGGCGGATCACGGAATGCGGCTGGCGCTGGTCAGTTCGGACACGGAGGCCAACGCCCGCGTGAAGCTCGGAGAGCTCGCCGAGCTGTTCTGTTGTTTTGACTGCGCTGCCTCGATCTTCGGCAAGCCGGCGAAATTCCGCCGCGTCCTCAAACGCGCGGGCGTCAGCGCCGCGCAGACGATTGCGATCGGGGATGAAACCCGCGACATCGAAGCGGCGCGCGCTGTTGGGATCGCGTGCGGGGCGGTGACCTGGGGCTACGCGGCGCCGCAGGCCTTGCGGGCGCGCGAGCCCGATGTGGTATTTGAACGCATGGAGGATATTGCGTACAGACTGGTCGCGACGGATCGGCAGAACGACACCGAGGCGAAGAGCGCGTAGGATGGGTGGAGCCAACGGGTCCGCACCCCGGCCGGCCCGCTGATAAACGCCGCGAAACCCATCGCCCGTCGCACAGGATGGGTTTCGCTACGCTCACCCCACCCTACAGACGCTTTTACTCCGCCAGCGCCGCCTCCACGAACCCGGCCGGATCGTCGCAGAACTCGCGCATCACCTTGTAATGATCCGTCTGTTCGACGGTGACGGGCTCGAGCCCGTATTTCGACATCGCAACAGGGTCGCGCCGGGATAGGCCATCAGCATCGGCGAATGCGTGGCCATGATGACCTGGCAGATGTTCGAGACTTCCATCATCCGCATAAGTTTCAAGAATTCCATCTGGCGCGCGGGCGACAGCGCGGATTCCGGTTCATCGAAGATGAAGATGCCTTGCCGCTGGCAGCGCTCCTGAAAGAACCGCAAGAAGCCCTCGCCATGGGAGTGCGAGAGAAAATCGGGCGGCGAACCGCCGCTGCCGAGCGCGGCTTCATCGAGATAACGGGCAACCGAGAAAAAGCTCTCCGCCCGGAAGAACCAGCCGTTGGGCAGCCAGCTTGCGCGAAGCGCGGCCGAGAGACTACCGCCCATCACCTCCACCGCCTCGGAATAATCGACCGGCCTATAGCCCGTTCCGCCGCCGGCCTCGTCATAGCCCGCAAGAACCGCAATCCCCTCCAGCAAGGTGGATTTCCCGGTGCCGTTTTCGCCGACGATGATGGTGATTGGCTGCTCGAAATTCAGTTCGAAATCGTCTCCCAGAAATGGAAGACAGAATGGATAGGCCTTGCGGTCAGCGATGCGCGATGGCTCCAGCCAGAGCCGCTTGAGATATGGCGCCGGCAGGTTGATCGGGCGCTTTCGTCGTGAACTCATGGGCCGGGTCCGAATTAGCGATGCGATTCAGCTAGCTCGTATCGGTGAAACATGTTGCACACTCCAAGGAACATAACAAGAACATTCTCGTGCAAGAGTGGTGTCTTGTGGATGCTCAATGACCAGTGCTCGGCATCAATATGAGCCAACGGGACGCGCGAATGTGCACCCGATGACAGCTCCGTCCAATGCAGGACCGCAGCAGACCCGGATATTGCTTCCGCTCATCCGGACTACAGCGATCACCGTGCTTCGCCGGAAAATGCCTCTCGCAACTCCGCCAACCGATCAAGCGCCTCCTGCGGCAGCGGGCCTTTCTGTACCGCGGCGAACGCGTCTTCGAATTGCTCTGGCGTCGCCATCCCGACCAGGATAGTCCCCTTCGCGGGATGCGAGATCGCGAACCGCGTCGCGGCTTCGGTCAGGCTGGTCGCGAAGCCCTCCTTGACCAGCGGCAACAGACGGCGCGCCCGACCGATATCGCCATCGTAGCTCATGGCCGAGCCGATCGGCTCGGGCGCCGGACCGGCGATCGGGTGACGCTCCGCCGAGCCCGACAATGCACCGCCGGCCAGCACGCGGATGCCGACCACGCCGACGCCCGCTGTGCGGGTATGATCGAACAATCGTGCGTAATCCTGTGCGGGATAGTTCGCCGGCAATTCCACGGCGGCAGATGGATTGAGCATGTTGTAGACCACCTGCGCGCTGTCGAAGGCGCCGGCATCGATCACCTGATGCAGCGCGGCCGTGTCGCCAACGGCCGTCAGTCCGAGGAAACGGATCTTGCCCTGCTGACGCAGGCGTTCGAACGCCGGCACCACATCGTCCAGCACCTGCCGGACGCTCAGCGCCGCTCCGCCGCCCTTCTCGGTGATCGGATTGTGCAAGTGAAAGATATCGACCCGCTCAAGACGCAATCGCGCCAGGCTGCCCTCGAGCGACGTTGCCACCGCATCCGCGATGCGGCCGAAGTCCTCTGGCTGTAACCGAACCTTGGTGCCGACGACCACGTTGGCTGATTTCAGGTTTTGCAGGACGCGGCCGAGGTTCTTTTCCGATTCACCGTTGCCGTATTGCACCGCGGTGTCGAAGTAGCTGACGCCGGCCGCGATCGCCCGCGCGATGGTGCGCTCCTGATCGGCAGGCTCGCCGCGCACCATGAAGCCACCCACGGCGCCGCAGCCGAAGCCCAGCACCGACAACTGCATTCCCGTGCGCCCAAAGTCCCGCAATTGCATCGCTATTCCTCCGGCTGACGTGAGACTATGCGATGTCGAGCGTCCTTCACTCAACCCTGATATTTGCAGACGTGATGATCGGCATTGCTGTTGCGCATTCGCCACTTGCTACTCACCGACCGGAAGTGATTTGCCCCGCGCGAGTCATGTGTCCAGCCCTACCGCGAAAAATATGCCGCTTCCTTTTTGACCCAAATCATCGGCCTATTCCGTGCCGTCCCGTTCCCGCAAGAGGGGCGTATCGCGATCGTCACGGACGTTGGGTACGGGATGCGATGGACGCGGCAGCGTCGGCGCACGTCATTGGCGTGCGGACGAGCGGCACTGCAGCGTACTGCAAAGCCGTGTGGTCCTGACGTCCAGTAAGATTTTTAATATCCACAATCAAAAAACGCAGGTCCAGTCGCCCGGATCAACTTTCAGAAACTTTAGGCCCGCCTTGTACCCATCCGCTCATGCGCATGTCGCGCATACGCTATGGATCGCGCGTGCGCTGGTTCGAAGGGACGAAGATGAGCAGCATGGAGAACTTCGCTTGGTATTGCTTCGACGCTCACCACTCAGCCGGTCCGATACTTCATGCGCGCGATTCGGTGTCGGGTTCGTCGCGAGCCAGCCTGTGCCGGCTATGCTGCGAGCCTTATCGGCCGCAGCGATCCAACTCCCGGTACTGCTCCGACACCTGTCGCCAACGCGCCCATCGCGGCCGGTTAGCCGTGACTAAGCGTGACACGGCTCAGCCGGTCGCGCCGTCGTCGGCATGGCGGCGGACATGAAGCCGCTCAAGCATCCACTGGTGCCTGATGGTCGTGGTCGCGGCAGGACGCCAGCGGTATTGCTGGCGATCGAGGAGCGCGATGCGTTGCTGCGCGAGGCGGCTCACCGCTACTGCATTGGCATGTCCGACCGAGCCGTAGCAAAATATCTTCGTGATGCGCTCAATTGGTACAGGGAAGGCCGCTTCAGACGTAGCCGCTTCGAGTTGACATGCCCTTCCGCGCATCGCGGACGGCTCGATGAGATCTTGTGGCTTTTGTTGAAGACCTCCGACTGGGTGCCAAGCATTCCGACGATCCGGCGCGCACTTGGGGTAGTTGTGAGCCAAGGAAGCTGATCCACTGTTCCTGCATCTGACGATGGAGGGAGCAACCATGACGTTCGAAGCCGCACCCGCCGCTGGTTACGCGCCGCACGAGATACACACGTTCTCGACGCCAAATGATCCAACGGCGGTCCTCGATGGTCCGCCCCTGGTCAGGATGATCGCGCTACAACAGCGGTGCCACGATTTGCACGGCGCAATCCCGCCCTTTGAAGACGTGCAGGAGCAGTCGCACGCGAAGATTAGGCATCAAAAACGCATCGCCGATTTGACGCGGCCCAAGGCCCAGGGTGGTTTCGGTCTGCCGGAGCTTGCGCCGCAGGTGGTCGTTGAGCGCCGCGAACTGGAGCGCGCCGAGGCCGAATTCACCCGGTTGCAGTCGTTGAAGGAAATTCGCAGCGCCAGATGGACCGTCGCCAAACAGCTTGAGGTCCGGGTGAGCGACTGGTTACTCAAAGGTGGCATCCCCGGTGGCTGCACCATCGTGCCGGTTGTCGGCCCGCCGTTGCCGGAGCTGTTGAAGAAGGGCGAGCGCGTCGGCGACGCCGTGGAGCGGTACCGTCACCGATTGCGCGAGCTTGCCGCTGATAGGCATAGGCTGAAATCAGCCCCGTGGCCATCGTCGCTGACCAAGGAAAAAGCCAAGGCACAGCTAGAACGGTGGGCCGAGGCAGCCGCGCCCGACTTCGACAGCATGATAGAACATAATACGCCACTTACCTTCCCTATGCTGTCGCTATCGTCACTGGTGCACGGTGAAAAGCCCGCGCTCGCTTTCACCCAGACCGTCGATGTTTTGGGGGTTCTATGCTGGTTGTTCAAAGATCAGATGCTGGCGAAAATCAGCGCTGGCCTTGATGAAATCAGCGACGACAAGGCGGCCCTGAGCCAACAGCAGCGGGAAGAGATGGAAGCGGAAATCAGCGCTTCCGTGCTGGCAATCGAGAGGGCCGAGGTCGCCTGCATTTGGGCCGCTGAAGCGCAGAACAACGAAATTCTTGATTTTCGGGCTGACACGTCACCGCAAGCGGTGCTTGGTGTGCGGCTCGTCAACCAACCGCGCACCAACGGGTCGCAGGGTTCGTCACCGATGCATGCCTTCGACATCGCCGGAGTGCGGTGATGAACACAGATCGTATAGCCGGGGGGCTTGTTACCTGTAGCTCCCGGAGTATCGCACGGGCGCCGGACTGGTCTATTTGTCGGCAGCCGGTCGTCAGTCCTACTCATCGAGCGGCGGCTCGTTGCGTTCGTCGGCTACCTTGCTGCACGCCTCCGCGATCTCGCGCCTGATCTGCGTCACCACCGCGTCGATGTTGCGCCGGACCTGCATATCGCGCGAACACCGGGCCGACATGCCGGAGAGATGGGTCAACACGACACCCGCAATGCCGTCGATCAATTCATCGACATCCACCCGTCGCACCAGCTCGCGCTTCTTCTCCATCAACTGCAGTTGCAGCATCTCGGTCTTGACCTTGACGTGATCAGCGTCGGCCTCCGCGCGCGGTGACTGCCGCCGTTCGCGCCGCAAGTATCGCAGGTAGGCAACGCGGCTCTGATCGAGCGGGAAGCCGTCACTTTGCCGCCGGATCACGCCTTCGGCGTCGAGCTTGCCGATGTAGGTCCGGCTGCAATCGAGGTGCAGGGCCAGTGCCGACGCGCTGACGGTCGCGGGCTTGGCGGATCGCCGTCGAGACGCAGGCTTGGCGACGGGCGGGCGAGCAATGGCGACGGTCTCGGTCATCAGCATCGTTCCTGTTGCGTCGCGGTAGCACTTCCGCTTTCGGCGGCATGGCGGACATAGCCCGGCTGGCTGGCGGCGCGACAACGTCGCGAACCCGTTGCGGACATTGACCTGCTCATAAGACAACACCGCTGTCACACCAAATCTCGTTTTTCCGAATACCCTTCCAGGAATGTTTGAAACAAGTCGGAGTTAACACGTTTGACTGGATGGGGAGCTCGAAGGCGTAGCATGCAGGAGGTTCCTATGACCAACTTGATGATCAGGATTGCGACGCTGGCAACGTGTTCGATTGCGCTGATCGCTGCGTTCCCGGTCACTCCGGTTGTTGCGGTCGGCAGCGATCCAGGTGGCGGTGAGGCAAACTATGGCGGGACAGGGCAACGCTCCGCTCCTCCGCCTTCGTCATACCCGAAGCGATCGGGCAGCAAGGCCACTCACGCGCCAAAGGCCAAGAAAGGCAAGCAGTCCCTTTTCGACAACCCCGCCTTCGCTCATGGGTACCGCGCTGCCTATTCGACGATCTACCACCGCAATGACCATGCCTCTGCGATCGAGCAGTTGAAGGCGCTCGGCCACGATGATAACCCGAATGTGGCCAATCTGATCGGCTATTCCTATCGCAAGCTCGGCGACTACAAGCTTTCACAAGTCTGGTACGAACGCGCGCTGAAAGCAGATCCGAACCACGTGCCGACCTGGCAATATTACGGTCTGTGGCAGGTCGAGCAGGGCAACCGCGATCAAGCGCAATATCATCTGAATCGGATCGCGGCGATTTGCGGGACGGGCTGCGAGGAGTATCGGTCGTTGGCCGCCGCGCTGGAGAAATCGCCCGGCACTGGCCTGGTTTATTAGCACGCTTTGCAGCGGCGGTCTTCGACCATCGCTGTCCTCTCGACTGGCTACCGACTTCTCGGCTCTTGCCCCCGCGCAGCGGGCTGGAGCGCAGCGACTTAGTGCGTTGACCCGGATGTATGGTCCGGCCGTGCGTTGCAAGAGATTCGTCGATCTGGTGGTGAGCGGTCTTGCATCAATGTATCCGGTCTCTAGTTGGAGCTGTTTTGCCCCGGACCATCATGGATATTAGCGCGCGTGCGACCTCATTAACGGACAGGCCTCGACGGGCCATCTGGGTCACCAGTGTTCGCATGCGCTCGGAAGACCGAACCTCCATCTCGTCTCATCCTCTCGCAGACCTCGGCTGGAAACTGTCGGGTTACGTCATCGCTTGCTCCTGATATCGCGCAGTTCCTTTGCTCGAGCCACGGGCCGTTCCTTCGTCCCGGCCCCGCTGAACGTCGATCGCGTCGCGCGCTGGGGCGGTCAAGGCCGGCCGTCGCGCTTGGCTTGCAGGTGGCTCCGGCGTTGCCAGGTCGCGCCTTGACCGCGCCGAGCACGGCGCGAGGATCAGGCGGGTCGGACGCCTGCATCGTCGGTCCTCGTCAGCTCGAAGGCGCGTCCGTTGGCCAGCACCGCCCAGGCGATCCGGGCCAGTTTGTTGGCGAGCGCGATCGCCAGCACGTTGTGGTGCAACCGCCGCTTGGCGGCTTCGATCCAGGATTTGAGCCCGTACCGTTCCCAGTTCTTGATCCTGACCAGCACAACCCATGCCGCCTGCACGAACAGAACGCGCAAGTAGCGGTTGCCGCGCCTCGAGATTTTGCCGAGGATCGTGCGGTCTCCCGTCGAGATCTGCTTGGGCACCAGTCCGAGCCAGGCGCCGAAGTCGCGGCCTTTGGAGAATACGTCTCCAGCGCCGATCGCGGCCACCATGGCGCTCGAAATGATCGGTCCGATGCCAGGCACCGTCATCAGGCGCGAACATGCCTGATCTTGACGGGCCAGTGCTTCGATCTCGCCGGATAGGCCATCGATGCGCTGATCCAGCCGGCGCCAGTCGCCTGCCAACTCCTCGATGACACGCAACATGCGTGGCGACAGGGCATCGGTGCGCGTCGCAAGGATGGTGGGCAGTTCCGTACGTAGGAAGCCGATACCCTGGCGCACGGCGATCCCGCGTTCCAGCATGAAGGCGCGAATCTGGTTGATGATGCCGGTGCGTTGCGACACCAGCCGCTCGCGCACCCGATGCAGCGCCTGCAGATCGAGTTGCTCCACGGTCTTGGTCGCCACGAACTTCATCGTCGGGCGCTTCACGGCTTCGGCAATCGCTTCGGCGTCATTGAAGTCGTTCTTCTGTCCCTTGCTATAGGGGCGGACATATTTGGCCGGCATCAACCTGGCATCGTGACCAAGCGATGCGAGTTTGCGGCTCAGGTGATGTGCGCCGACGCAGGCTTCCATGCCGATCAAGCAACGCGGTATATTGGCGAGCCGCGCTTCCACTTGGCCACGCGACACTTTTGCCGCAGCACGATGGCGCCGCAGGCATTCTGGCCCACGACGTGGAACGAGTTCTTGCCGATATCGATGCCGATCACGGCGATCGCGGTATTGGGTGTCTGAGACATGGTGTGCTCCTTGTCTGTGGCGCCCCTTGCCAGCTTCGCTTGCTGGCGGGGCAGGAGCACGGCCGGACCATCCCATTAACGGACATATGCTTTTAGGTTCTGCTGCTAATAGAATTGCTCAAAGCGAACGCAGACGAAGTCGCTTCCACAATTGAAAACGTCGACTGAAACATATCGCTTTCGGGACAATCCTGAAACGTGTTAGCTCGCACACGTAGGCTCGTTAGGAACTCGACCGAACCGAGAGCTGACCATGACGAATAACACCGAACCGCTGACGCTCAAGTTCCGCTGCCCGGCAGAACTGGATGGAAAGCTGCCGCCCCCGATACCGGCAACATTGGGCCTTCCCAGCTGGCTAAAGGCGATGCCGACGCAGGCTTTCAACGCAATTAATATGCGTGAGGAGGATACGATCAAGCGCTGTCCTCCTTTCGTCGATGCTATGACCTCGGGATTTCTGATCCCGCTGATCTGCGACCTCAGGGTCGAAAACGGCTCGATCACTTGGGACTTTGATATCCCGCCCGGCGGCGCCATCGATTTCCCACGCTCGCCAGTCGGATTTCACGACGTAAGCCAGGTTATTGACACCCCGTTGTTCGAGCCCGATCGGTTCCTCATTAAGTTTCACAACCTGTGGAGCATTGAGGCGCCGCAAGGCTATTCTCTGCTGTTCACACATCCGCTCAATCGCTTTGATCTACCGTTCACCACCTTAAGCGGCATCGTCGATTGCGACAGTTATCGCGACGGCTGGGTTCATTTCCCGGCTCACTGGCACGACATGAATTTCAGCGGTTTGCTACCGATGGGCACTCCGATTGCGCAATGCATCCCGGTCAAGCGCGAAAGCTGGGTTGCCCAGACCGCCCCTTTCACGACCGAGGAGGCGCGGCGGGTCGAAGGGTTGGCGAACGCAATCAAGCGCGAGCCCGGTTTATATCGACGAAAATTCAGGGTCTAGCTGACTAAAATTCGTCAAAGCGTTTTCGAGCGGGTGGAAGCCGGATCGCGTCAGAAGCGTCGAACGAAGATTCGGAGTTTCAATCGATTCAATCGAAACGGCCTAGCCCTGCAAAAACTTCACGACCGCGCTCGGGCGGAAGAAGAAGCGGCCGTGCGATGAAGCGGCGAGCGCGTGGGTGGTTCGACCGAGCAAGTGCGTTCCGCTGCGAAACGCCGAACGCAGGCTCGCCTCGCCAGCGTCGCGATCACCCATCTCCAGAAAGCAAGCGGCAAGATCAGCGCGGGCAAAGGCGTCATCAGGACGATGCCCCAGCGCATGTCGGTAGGCATCGGCGGCGGAAGCATATTCGCCGTCCTGAACCAACACACGAGCAAGCGCCATCCAAATTTCAGGACGCCCCGGCGCAGCATCGCGGGCCGCTGAAAGGACTGCGCGCGCTTTGTTGCGGTCGTTATGTTGGAGGTGAAGGCGAGCTAAATCTAGTTGGAGATCAACGGCTTCAGGTGCCAGCGCAAGTCCGCTTTCAACGACGGCGATCGCCTCGTCGACACGCCCCATAGCGGCGAGTTGGCCGGCGAGTTCCTGAAAGGCTGGCAGAAATGGCGGTCGCGGCACTGTCGTCCAGCGAAGTAGATCGATTGCTTCCGCACGGCGTCCAACGCTGCCCAGTGCCGCTCCTAGTAGGGTTTCGATACTGGGATCACGACGGCCCTGCGCCGCCTTTTCGAGGGGCGCGATTGCCTCCCTACCGCGGTTCTGAGCGAGCAAGGCTCGACCCAGGATCAATGCGGCAGCGGGGTGGGTTCCGCTGCCTTTCAGGACTTCCGCGGCGAGCTTCTCTGCTTCGGCGAATCGCTGCGCTTGCAACGCGACCGCGGCGCGTTCGAGCAGCTGTGCACCTCGTCTACGGCCGACAGATGAAGAAAACGGAGGTTTCGGCATCGGGCTTATGGTTGCATGGCGTTTGCAATCGCTATCACGGCAGTTAACCATCGTCCAGGGATCGCTGAAGTTGGTGCTTGGCCGCAACCGCGACTAGAGACCGTGACCTTCCCTGTGCCGATCAGCACATATGAGTCCGTTGTTGTGCAGGTTTCTCGGACGCCGGCGTGACGAGACCCACCACGCGGAAGCGCCAAGGCACGAAGTCGCGGGAGGTGGGCGGCGGCGGTGCAGCGGAACTTGGTCGCTATCGGGGGCATAGCGGACATTGAGTGTACCCTCCGCCTTTCCCGTAACTGCAACCACGGATTTTTGCGCCTCAGATACCCTCAATAAGTACGATCGCGCGGCCCCCCCGGAGGGTCACGCTCTCGGAAGGACCCTGACGACCGATCACCGTCCCGAAGGTCGCGCCGTCACCATCGCCAGCAATTTGTCAGCCTAAAAGCAAACGAGAAGGACGAACTGCCGCGCGACACTGACGAACTCGAAATTGCTTGCAAATGATGAATTGGCGCTTGCTTTCGTGCCGCCGCTTGCCAGTGGCAGGCACTTTCCTTTTTGTGTCAGCGAAATAGGGGTTGGCGAAGCATTGGGCTGCGCGGCCCGACGCCGTTGCCCTACACTCGGCCATGGTCGTGTAGCCGCACCCGATCGAACTGCCACCAATCGAATAGACCTGCATGCAGACCGGATATCGCGCGTCGTACATCTGTGCCAGTGCAGGCGATGACGCCGAGATCGTGCTGATCACTAGGGTCGACCAAGCCACTGGGCGCATCACAATCTCTCAACACGGCTAGAGGCCAAGTTTAATCCAGCTCATCCGAGCACTTTGCTGGCCGTCCGCCAAGCTTAAGGTTTAGGATCGCGCTGGGAAGGCCGCTCCGGTGCGGTCAAGCTGCGCGCGGCCCTGATTTGGTAAGGGCGATCATAGGACGGAATAGACGCGCTCACATGGTGTTGCCCACTAAAGACAACCCGAGGAGATGCCCATGGCCAGATATGCATGGTTAGCCGCAGCCTTGCTCGCCACGGCAGTCGCGAGCCAGGCCAAAGCGCAAGCGGTGATCTCGGAGCCCGGTTACTGCGCGTTCTTTTATCCAAATGCCAACTGCCAGAATAAGGGACCCGGCAACCCCTATACCGACCCCAACTATCGTCGGAACTACGGCGACGGTAATTGGCAAAGCAACAATGCCCAGGTGATCGCACCGCGACACCGCCACCATCGGGCTCGTAAGCACACGCGCTGAATTCAGTTCATCCTCGCCGACGCGCCACCGTCACCGCATCATCGTCACCATCCACGACGCGCGACACGCCAGCGAAAACAAATGGAGCGGCGCGCCGCTCCAGAAACATCAGGCAGCGCTATCAAGACGACGACCACGATCGCGGCGCAAGCATCACCACGCGACAGGGACAGGCGACGGGCGCGCATCACGTCATCGTCACGACGAGCCCAGGGACGCCCGCTTGGGTAGCAAGACAATTATGTGACAGGGAGATAACCATCAGCAGAAATCTGCTCGAGAACCGCATTGCCATGCGCGCTGAACTGCATCACCGCAAATTATATTTTTTTAATGCGACAAGGCGCTCGCGAGCCTGTAGGTCGCTGCATCCAGAAAATCGTTTGTCGCGGGTGGATCGGCGTTGAACATGTCGCAATATCGTATCTTTACAATCGGCCCGGACGGCCACTTCATCAGCGGAACGGCGTTGGCGTGTCTCAATGATGAGCAGGCATCGCCTTGGTCCATTCAATAGCCCGCCGCCATCGCATGCCGGCGTTCCGGATGGCAAGGTAGAGTAGCTTTAACGCAGCTTCATCGTTGGGGAAGCTGCCACGGGTCTTGATGATCTTGCGTAACGACCGGTTCAGCGCCTCCACCGCGTTGGTGGTGTAGATCATTTTGCGGATGCCGGGGGCGAAAGCGAAGAACGGAATCACGTGCTCCCATGCTCTGCGCCAGGCCTGGCCGATCGCCGGATAACGCCTTCCCCATTCCGCCTCGAACTCCTCGAGCCGGACCAGGGCCTGATCTGCGTTCTCGGCGCGATAGATCGCCTTGATTGAAGGCAGGATCGCCTTGCGGTCTTTCCAGGTGACGAAGGAAAGGCTGTTCCTGATCAGGTGTACAATGCAGGTCTGAACCAGCGTCTGCGGAAACACGCTGGTGATCGCCTCGGGAAAGCCCTTCAGGCCATCGACGACGGCGATCAGGATATCGTTGAGCCCGCGCGCCTTCAGATCGTTCATGACCTTGAGCCAGAATTTGGCACCTTCGGTCTGCTCGATCCAGAGGCCCAGAACATCCTTCTCGCCTGACGGATTGAGGCCCAGCGCGACATAGATCGCCTTGTTCTTGACCGTTCCCTCGTCACGGATTTTGACCCGCAGGGCGTCGAAGAAAACCACGGGATAGACCGGGTCGAGCGGCCGGTTCTGCCAATCCCGGACTTCGTCCAGCACCGCGTCGGTGACCTTGCTGATCAGGTCCGGCGAGACTTCAGTGCCGTACAGTTCGGCCAGGTGGCCCTGGATCTCCCGTACCGTCATGCCGCGGGCGTAGAGGCTGATGATCTTGTCGTCGAAGCCGTCAAAACGCGTCTGGCCCTTGCCGATCAATTGCGGCTCGAAGGTGCCGGCCCGATCGCGCGGAACCTCGATCTGGACTTCGCCGTCATCGGTCAGCACCGTTTTGCCGCTCACCCCGTTGCGGCTGTTGCCGCTGCCCCGGCCAGCCGGGTCGCCCTTCTCGTAGCCGAGATGATTGGTCAACTCCGCCCCGAGCGCCCGTTCAATCAACGCCTTCTTCAGCCGCCGGAATAGTCCGTCGTCGCCTGTCAAATCCTCGGGCTTCTCGTAACCCGCAAGCAATTGATCCAGTAGTTCTGGTGTCAGTGTCGTGGTCGTCATGTGAGCTCCTTTCAAAAGGTAAACTCACAGAAACCTGCTTACACAAAATTACTGACACCCTCCCCGAGCAAACGAGCCGTGTCTTAAGTAGCCCAAAACGTAGCCCAAAACCGCAGCTCCACGCTGACCCGGTTGTTAAAACTTGCAACTCGCAGAATGCGCTGATTAAGCCGCAAGTCGCAGCTTATCCGGATCAACGGCATTCACTGCAGGGTGTCCGACGATCCGCAGCAGCTCAGCAGCCACACCATCAAGCACCGCGCGCTTTTCCTTCATCCGCTTCGAGTGATTGTAGACCTTGCCGGTGACGCTGGGCACCATCTGCTCCTGCTTCTTGCTTGCGGTGTGATCGAGGCATTTCGCGATCCACGCATCATCAAAGCCGAGATCACCCGCCAGGGTCGCCGCCGTCCGGCGCAGATCGTGCGGCGTGAACGGCCGCAGACCGAGCAGGGCACAGATGCCGGGCGTCTTCACCTTGCCCTTGGACTTGGTGCCGCGCAGCGCGGTCCCCATCACCTTGCGATTCATCGACTGATCACCGAGCGGGCTGGCAAAGACGTATTGCGGCTTGTCGCTGGTCAGGGCTTTCCGAATGATCTCGACAGCCAGATCGGACAACGGCTGCTGGATCACGCGCCGCTTCTTCACCCGCTTCAGCGGCACGTCAAAGCGCGGATTCTTGCCATCGAGATCGAATAGTTCATCGCGGTGCGCGGCCAGCAGTTCCCCCGAGCGCAGCATGGTGACCAGCTCGAACTTGAGGGCGAGACGGGTCCTGCGATCCCAAGGCAAGCCGTCCCGGTCGAGGCCGTGCCAGAAGGTCCTGATCTCGTCCTCGGACAGAACCCGCGTGCGCGGATGTTCGGGGTCGAGCTGCGGGAGATTGACGCAAGGGCTGGCTGTTACGTAGTCGCGGCCCGCTTCCGCCGCCCAGTTGAACAGGCCCGAGGCCGCGCGGCGCATGTGGCGGGCGTTGGCGACCGATGGCTTACCGCCGTGCCTGCCAGCGACGATGTCGTTCGACAGCGCTGCAATGTCGTGCTTGGTGACCGCGCTGGCGAGCTTCTTGCCGAGCCGTGGACCGATAAAGCGCCGCAGGTGGCTAGCGACATTTGACCAGTCTCGATGCGGGGCCGCATCGCGCCATCGGGCTTGCGAACCGGCGTCTTCATCCACTCGATCCGCTCTTTGATGATCGCGTCGACAGTCTTGCCCTGCTTCGCCTGCCGCGCCGTCCGCTCGCGGAAGGTCTCGGCGAGCGCGGCACCGTCCATGGACTTGAGGCCATAGACCCGGCTGCGGGCGTGCTCGACGGTGAAGGTTTCGGGATTGTAGATGCCGAGCCAGCCGGTGCGCTGCCGGCCGGTCGTCCGGTCGGTGAATTTGAAGGAAAAGGTAGCTATGCCAGCCGTGGTGATGCTGACATAGAAGCCCGGGCATTTGCGGTCGTAGATTTTGGCTCGCTTGGCGACCCGCTTCTCGCACATGCGGTCGGTCAGGATGACGCTGCCATTGCGCGCGCGCTTGCCAGCGGGTTCGGTCGTGGTGGTAGTATTCATTCGTTTCGGCTCCTAAGGGTTGAGACCAAAAGGGGCTCGGCTTTGGGGCATTCAGTATCTTGGAGGGACTGAAAGGCTTCGGGCCGGGCCCTAGAATTGGCAAAACCCGCAGAAACGCACTGCATCAGGCTAGTCGAAAAGCGCTTGTTTAAAAGGGCTTTCTTAGTTTAGGCGTGTTTCACCGGATACCAAAATATAGACGTGTGGTCCTGACGCCCCGACGCTGGCGTTCCTTCGGACCATCCCGGAATGACGGGTTGGGTTGCACGCTCGCACTTTCCTCGTCATTGCGAGGAGCGAAGCGACGAAGCAATCCAGTTCTTGCTTGTTGCCCTGGATTGCTTCGCGGAGCCTGTCATCGGGCGGCGCTTTGCGCCGACCCGTTGGCTCGCAATGACGCTGCGAATTGTTTCGCTGTTTGACATCTGAATAGGAAACGCACCTCCGCGATGAC
>CAWCXD010000012.1:0-378796 GCA_963799475.1 uncultured Alphaproteobacteria bacterium
CTAACCGCTCGAAAGGAGCGGGACAGCTGATGATTACGACTATACTCATTGCCATGGCGGCCGGCTGCGCGTCGGCGCTGATGTTCGCCTCGATTATTTCGGGCGCGCTTATCTCGCTATTGCTGTTCTATCTGGCGCCGCTGCCGCTGATCGTGGCCGCGCTCGGTTGGGGACCGCTCAGCGCCGCAATCGGTGGCATCGCCGCGGCAATCGGTCTCGGCGCGATCTTCGGCCTGCCTTATTGCATCGCCTTCGTCATCATGGCCGCGCTGCCGGCGTGGTGGCTTGGGTATCTCGCTCTGCTGGGACGGCCCCATGCAAGCGCCATGGCCCTTGGTGAAATGGCTCCTGGCGAAATGCCTCCTGTCGAAATGGGCCCTGGCGCACCGTCCGGCGCTGACGCGGCTGCCGCCGCAACGTCGATGGAGTGGTATCCGGTCGGGCGCATCCTGCTCTGGATCGCAGGCTTTGCCGCGCTGACGACGATGGCGACCTTGCTCACGCTTGGTACCGACGCCGCCACCATCACCGGGGCGATGCAGCGGGGCTTGCTGCGGATTCTAACCACGTCGGACGCGGCTTCCAGCGGCCAGACCGAATGGATCGAGGCGCTGGTGAAAATCGCGCCGGCCGCCGCCGCAGTGGTCGCCATGATGACGCTGACGCTCAACGTTTGGCTCGCCGCGAAAATCACAGCGACGTCGGGACGGTTGCAGCGTCCCTGGCCTGATTTGAAAAGCGCTGCGCTGCCGCCGATGACGCTCGCGGCATTGTCGGTCGCGATCGCTTTTTGCTTTACCGGCGGATTGCTCGCGATCCTGGCGCAGATCATTACGGCAGCCCTGATGATGGCCTATGCGTTCGTCGGCTTCGCCGTGCTGCACACTTTGACGCTGGCAGTAAAGAACCGCGCGCTGTGGCTGAGCACCGCCTACGCCATCGCGGTGGTGTTCAGCTGGCCGGTTCTGCTGATGGCGGCGCTCGGCCTCGCCGATGCGGTATTTGGCTTGAGGCAACGCTACCTGCAAAGCAGGCCACCACCGTTGCCCAGCGCATAGGTCAAATCTTCAACTCGAACCCAGAACTCAATCCGCTTTTTCACCACCCCTAAAGGAGAACCGAAATGGAAGTCATTTTGCTGGAACGTGTCGCCAAGCTCGGCCAGATGGGCGAAGTCGTCCGCGTCAGGGACGGGTTTGCCCGCAATTTTCTTTTGAAGCGTGGCAAGGCGCTGCGCGCCACCTCGGACAACCGGGCCAAGTTCGACGGTATGAAGGCCGAACTCGAAGCCAACAACCTGAAGGCCAAGGGCGAGGCAACGAAGGTTGCTGAAAAGATCGACGGCCGCAATGTCGTCGTGCTCCGTCAGGCGTCCGAAACCGGTCAACTGTTCGGATCGGTCAGCGTCCGCGACATCATGGCGTCCTTTGAGGCCGATGGCGTCATCATTACCCGTAGCCAGGTCATGCTGGACGCCCCGATCAAGACCATCGGCAAGCACACCATCGTTATCGCCGTGCATCCGGAAGTCGAGGTCGGCGTGAGCGTAACGGTGGCGCGAAGTGCCGACGAAGCCGAACGCATCAATCGTGGCGAGGACATCAGCACCCGCCAGGAAGATCAGGACGCGGCCGCCGAAGCGCTTGCCGCCGCCGGCGAGTTCTTCGACCCCGAAGCGCAGCACGACGACGAGCCCCGGGCAGAACCCGCCTCCGAACAGTAAGGCGTATCGTTACGGCGGCGTTGAAACCAACCAAGCCCGGCCCATCAGGCCGGGCTTGGCATTTCAGGTGGATCTTTTCGAATGCGGTTGCGCAGTGGCAATGAACCGCAATCGGAAAAATTCGCCTCGAAATGCTATTTGTCGGTCGCCGGCGCGGCTGATGTCGGCTGACCGGCTGCCGGCTGCGGTGCGCTGGAAGCGGCTGCACTCGGCGGAGCGGCTGGAGCGGACGTCACGGCAGGACCAGGGTTTTGGCTATTCCCCGCTTCTTTCGGCGCTTCGGGTTTGACCGGCTCAGATTTAGGCGCGTCGGACTTAGCGGCCTCCGATTTGACGGCTTCAGGCTTAACAGTGTCAGGCTTGGCAGCGTCAGATTTGGCCGTTTCAGCCGCTCCATCAGCCGAGGGTTTGCCGCCCTCATTTTTCGCGGCTTCGGCCGCGGGCTTATCTTCCTTCATCGGCTCGTCCCTGGCGGATCCTCCCTTGGCGGAATCGTCCTGCTTGGACGTTTCCTTGGAAGGCGCTTCGACGCCTGGCTTGCCTCTGCGGCCTAACCGCTTGCGGCCATTTGCGGCGCGCTCGCTCACCGCAGGCGCCGCAGCCTCGCCCTCCGCCGGTTTCGCACTCTCGTCCGCCGGCCGCGCCAGCCGTTTGGCGTTGCGCCCCCTGCGGCTCGGCGCGCTGCTGTCCACCTCCGGTTGCAGTGGCTCCGCGCCCTCCTGAGAGGCGGCACCGCGCAGCCTGCGGCCCGGGCGGTCGGGCTGCTCGGATGGACCGCCAACCGCTCTGCCTGCCTTGCCGCCGCCATGGCGCGTGCCGGCTGCTCCATTGGAGATCAGGAAGGCGCTGAGCAGCCCCGCCATTTCGGGGCTGGTGGTATAGTGCTGGCGCAGGAAGCCCGGCAGCGATCCCGGGGGCACCGTTTTCAGCAGCCCACGGGCACTCTTGTGGCATGCCGTACAGGTGCCCGCGAATATCTGGGAAGGACTTTTGCCGGCTTCGAGATTTTGCGCCTGGACTGGTGTCGGCGCCGCCGCAAAACCACCGATCAGGAGCGCCACCGTCGCTAAAATGAGCGCTCGGCTCAACATTCGCTTAATTCTCCAAATGTGGAGGCTGCTTCCAGCAGCCCTAACTGTACCGCTGCAGGCGGCGTCATCTTTTAGACGATTATCCCGCGAATGGAAGCGCGCTTCCAACGCAACCGCGTGAATACGATTTTTCGAAATATCCGCCCTGCGCACAGCGCGGTGGCGCCCGTCAAAGTTGAACATTATGCTCCTGTGAAGGGCGGCGGGAACCATTACGCACGGTAAGCGTTGTGTGGAGCGGCCGTCGCGGAAGGCCTTCTACGGGATCGCTCACTTGGTGGTTTCGATGGATCGGTTGTTGCGATACTGCCTGAAGCAGTTCATTCGCCGCGGGGCGATGACTTTTACCACCGCGAGCGGGACGCAATTTACGTGCGGTGACGGCGCCGGCGAACCGGTCGCCGCGCGCTTTCTGACCACAAAAGCCGAGCGGCGGATTTTGCTCAACCCTGAGTTGGCGCTCGGCGAAATTTACATGGACGGCACGTTCGTCGTCGAACGCGGCTCCATCGCGGACGTATTGGCGATTCTGATGGGTCAGCCTCAGATTCTGCCGCGCTGGGCCAAGCTGCAATGGTGGCTGCGATACCTGGTCAGGCATGCCAAGCAGTTCAATCCGCGCAACCGTTCCAAGGACAATGTCGCGCATCACTACGATCTCGACGGACGGCTCTATTCCCTCTTTCTCGACGGCGACCGCCAGTACAGCTGCGGCTATTTTGAAACCCCAGACGCCAGCCTCGAAGATGCGCAACTCACCAAGAAGCGGCATCTGGCCGCCAAGCTGTTGGTCGGGCCGGGTCATCGCCTACTCGACATCGGCTCCGGCTGGGGAGGCCTTGGGCTCTACCTAGCGGAGATGACCGGCGCCGACGTAACCGGCATCACGCTCTCCAAAGAACAGTTAGACCTGTCGAACGCCCGCGCCGCCGAGAAGAACCTGGCGCGCTCGGCAAGGTTTTTGCTTGAGGATTACCGCGACGTTCCCGGCCCCTTCGACCGCATCGTGTCGGTCGGCATGTTCGAACATGTGGGCGTCGATTTTTACGAAACGTATTTCAGGCGCTGCGCCGAGCTTCTTTCCGACGACGGCATCATGGTGCTTCATTCGATCGGGCGCTCCGACCCGCCCGATGTGACCAATCCCTGGATATCGAAATATATCTTCCCCGGCGGCTACATCCCGGCGCTTTCCGAGGTGATCCCGGTGATCGAGCGTGTCGGCCTTCTGGTGTGCGACGTCGAAATCCTCCGGTTGCACTACGCTGAAACCCTCAAGGCATGGCGCGAGCGCTTCATGGCCAACCGCGACGAAGCTGTGCGGCTCTATGACGAGCGCTTTGCCAGGATGTGGGAGTTCTACCTGGCTTCCTCGGAAATGTCGTTCCGCAAGCAGAACCTGATGAACTTCCAACTCCAGATCACCAAGCGCCAAGGCGTGGTGCCGATGACACGGAATTATATCGCCGACGGGGAAGCCAAACTTCGCGGGATCGAACGCGGCAGCCGGCCGAAACTACATATAGCGGGGCGATAGCCAAGTAGCGGGGCGATAGCCAAGGCGCCGGCGCAGACTAGTGCCGCCACCTATAGTGTGACGCATTGCCCAGACGCCACCGCCGGTAAGGCAATGGCGGACGCGATAGTTTAGCGCTCACAGCCGCCAACACCGAACGATCGCAAGGCGTCGCACGCAATTCCGGACGGGAAATCTCTTCCATGGTGTCGATCAGCATCGACAACCACCGCCTTTCGCCGTCGTCCGTTTGCCATGGCCGGAGTTCACTCATCGCCTGCTCCATGTCCGTCCGTCGACCACACCGATACCAATCCCCGCGCCCGCCAGCCGTTCCCGATCCCCCAATGACTTTGCCGTAAGAAAACCCGCGGAATGTGAACTGCTTCACTAAACGTCCGGTTCGGCCGCCGTAAAATGGCTAATGGGCCAGAAAACAGACCAGCGATCGTTCGATCAGCAGCGCAGCCTCGCCATCGACTACGTCCTGATCGCCACCGGCGTCGGGGCTGCCTTGATCGGGTTGGTCTATCTCCTCGCGACTTGATCAAGCCTCGACAGGCGGCCCGCCGTCCCCGCGTCTGAATAAGTATGTCCGCCCCGGCAAAAGGTTCAGCGGGCACCGGCGGCCCAAGCGCCAATTCGCCAAAACGGCGATTCTATTCGCGCAAAATTGTCCGAAAGCCCGTCAAGGGGAATGCAGCCGCCCCAGGTTTCATCCACTGAAAAGTACGAGAATCGTGCATAAAGGATGAACCGGCTTTTCCTGTACGCAGGAGTGGCGCTTTATTCGCCCCCCGCACCCAACGGACTCAAGAACCTCCAAGGCCATGGCTACACTCGATTCGAACGTCCTCAAGCTTGCTCCCGATGCGGGAACCCCGGTCTATCGAACCGCACCGCACAATATCGAGGCGGAGCAGAGTCTGCTGGGCGCGATCCTGGTCAACAACGACGCGTTCTACCGGGTGTCGGACTTCCTCGAGCAGAGGCACTTCTTCGAGCCGATCCATCAGACCATCTTCGAAACCGCCGGCAGCCTGATCCGGATGGGCAAGGTCGCAACGCCGGTCACGCTGAAAACGTTCGTGCCGGCCGACACCGACATTGGCGGTATGACAGTCGGCCAATACCTCGCCCGCCTCGCCGCCGAAGCGACCACCATCATCAACGCCCAAGATTATGGGCGCACCGTCTATGAACTGGCGCTACGCCGCGACCTGATCCGGATCGGCGAGGACATGGTCAACGTCGCCTTCGACGCGCCGGTGGATTTTGCGCCGCGCGCGCAAATCGAGGACGCCGAGCGCCGGCTCTACGAATTGGCCGAATCCGGCCGCTACGAAGGCGGCTTCCAGCGCTTCGCCCAGGCGATGAAAGTCGCTTTGGATATGGCGGCCAATGCCTACCAGCGCGACGGTAAATTGTCGGGCATTGCCACCGGCCTGCGCGATCTTGACGCCAAGATGGGCGGGCTGCAACGGTCGGACTTGATCATCCTCGCCGGGCGCCCCGGCATGGGCAAGACCTCGCTTGCCACCAACATCGCGTTCAATATCGCCAAGGCGCATCAGGCCGAGGTTCAGCCCGACGGCACCATGAAGTCCGTCAATGGCGGCATCGTCGGCTTCTTCTCCTGCGAAATGTCCGGCGAACAGCTCGCTACTCGTATTCTCTCAGAACAGACCGAAATCGCCTCAAGCCAGATCCGCCGCGGCGGAATCAACCAGAGCGAATTTGACAGGATCCGCGACTACACAATCCAGCTCGAGCATTTGCCGCTGTATGTCGACGAAACCGGCGGCATTTCGATTTCGCAATTGACGGCGCGCGCCCGTCGCTTGAAGCGGCAAAAAGGCCTGGACATCCTCGTCATCGATTACATCCAGCTTCTGCAGGGATCCGGCAAACGATCGGATAACCGCGTGCAGGAGGTGACCGAAATCACCACCAACCTGAAATCACTCGCAAAAGAGCTCAATATTCCGATCATTGCGCTGTCGCAGCTCTCCCGTCAGGTTGAAAACCGAGACGACAAGCATCCGCAGCTTTCTGATCTTCGTGAATCAGGTTCGATCGAACAAGATGCCGATGTCGTCTTGTTCGTGTACCGCGAGGAATACTACTTGCAGAGCAAGGAGCCTAAGATGGGTACTCCAGAGCATGAAAAATGGCAGTTAGAAAATGACCTTGCTTTAGGTAAGGCCGAAGTAATTATCGCCAAACAGCGTCATGGACCTACCGGTACCGTCAAATTGCATTTCGACGGACAGTTCACGCGTTTCAGCGATCTCGCGCACGACGATCATTTGCCGGACCGGACCTACTAGCAGCGCTTCCGGATTTGTTGCCATTCCTTGGTGAGGTATCCCCTGCCCGGTTGAACCGCTCCCGGGCCCCGCGTAAAAGTGGGGCATGAACATCGTCCCCGAACCGAAATCGGTGCCCGCAAGCCCGGTGCCGTCGTCTGAGGCGAGCCCGGCGGCTGCGCCGGCGACTGCGACGGGCGTCCTGACCGTCGATCTCGACGCCATCGTCGCCAACTGGCGCAAGCTCGAGAAAACAGCCGTGCCGGCCGAATGCGCCGGTGTCATCAAGGCCGACGCCTATGGCTGCGGCGCCGGTCCGGTTGCGCGCGCCCTGGCAGGCGCCGGCTGCAAGACGTTCTTCGTCGCCACCCCCGACGAGGCGCGCGTCGTTCGGGCCGCCACGCCGGAGGCGGTAATCTACGTGCTCGACGGCTTCTTTCAGAATAGCGGCGACGCCCTTGCCAAGATCGATGCGCGGCCGGTGATCGGCGATCTCAACGAGCTTGCCGAATGGGACGTATTTTGCCGGCGCTCCGGCTGGGCCGGCGGCGCCGCCATTCATATCGACACCGGCCTGAACCGGCTCGGCCTCAGCCTCACCGAAGCGCAGGGTATCATCCCGCGGATCAACGCCGGCGATCACGGCATTACGCTGGTGATGAGTCACCTGGCCTGCGCCGAAAATCTCAATCACCCGCTCAACGGCAAACAGCTCGCGACCTTCCGCGAGATCGCGAGCCTTTTCTCCGGTGTACCGGCCTCATTGTCGAACTCCTCCGGCATCTACCTGGGGCCGCACTTCCAGTTCGACATGGTGCGGCCGGGTGCCGCCCTCTACGGCGTCAATCCAACCCCGGAAGCCGACAATCCGATGCAGCCGGTCGTCGACCTCAAAGCCCGCATCCTGCGTGTCCGCAACGTCGAGCGCGGGGAAAGCGTCGGTTATGGCGGGACCTGGACTGCGCGGCGGCCGACCCGGCTGGCGATCGTGTCAGCCGGCTATGCCGACGGATATTTCCGTGCCGGCGGCAGCAATGACGGCACGCGCGGCGCCGAGGTGATCGTCGCCGGCAAGCGCTGCCCGATCGCAGGCCGTGTCTCGATGGACCTGATCGCGGTCGATGTTACCGACCTGCCGCCCAACGCGGCGCGGCGCGGCCATCTGGTGACGCTGATCGGCGAAGGCATCACCGTCGACGAACTCGCGCACCACTTCGGCACCATCGGGTACGAGGTCCTGACAGGCCTCGGCCGCCGCTATGGGCGGGTCTACAAGGGCGGGACCGTCGAGGGCAACCACGGCGCTGCCGTGTGAGCCGCGCATTCCTGGCGTCGGGATGTCTATGCCGGTGCTGTACGGCCGCGATCCCAGCGATCGCAGAAGGCCGCAACGTCGCTGGATTGGAAATCGGCTAGCCGTTCCATAATGGTTTCGAACGGCCAATCCCACCAGGCAATCCGGGTCAGTCGCTCGGCAATGATGCGGGGAAAGCGCTCTCGTATCGGCCGAGCCGGAACACCCCCGACGATGGTGTACGGGGCGACATCCCGGCTTACCACCGCGCCTGCGGCCAGAACCGCGCCATCGCCGACGGTTACGCCGGGCAAGACGATCACGCCGTGCCCGATCCAGACGTCATTGCCGATGATGACCCGATCGCTGCGTCGATGGCTGAAGAAGGCACGATCCCGCTCTGCGCCGGCACTGTAGTATTCCGGACAGTAGGTAAAGCGATGCAGAGAGGGCCGATCGATCGGATGGTTGGGCGCTCCGATCCGGACCGAGGCGGCGATTGCGCAAAATTTTCCGATCTCGGTGTCTGCGACCGTGCAATTGTTTCCGAGATAGCTGTAGTCACCGACAGACGAATATTCGACGGCGCTCCCAGCCAGAACTTCGCAGCACTTCCCGATCTGCGCTTCGCGCAGGGAAACATCGGGGTCGATCACCGTCTCGGATAGTTTGGGTATGGCTTTCGGATTTTCCAACGTAACGCCCTCCTAATCGAAGGCGCTGTGTAGCCGAGATTCGAGGCGGCCGTGTGGGAGACAGGCCGGCTACTGCCGGCGGGCAACTCTGCGCCTGCTATTTCTTTTGCGCGTCGACGACCTTCTTGCAGGCGTCGCTGATCTGGTCGCGCTGCTTGTTCAGGCAGGCGATGATGCGGCCGCCGCCAGGCACGGTGCCTTTGCAGTATTTGTCGAAATCGCCCTGGCACGCCGTCCGCTGTTCGGCGGTCAGGGCCTGCGCGAAAGCCGCGCTGGAAAATCCGGTTGCGACAATCAAGACGGCGGCATGTAATTTCGACATGAGACCACCGGTCAAAAGCGATGAGGAACGGCGCAAGCCAGTCTGCCCATGAAGGTCGCGACGTTCAACATCAACAACATCAATCGCCGGCTGCCGAACCTGCTGCGCTGGCTGCGCGCGGCCAAACCTGACGTGGTCTGCCTCCAGGAATTGAAATCGACCGACGCCGACTTTCCGGCTGCCGCGATCGACAAGGCCGGCTATGGCGCGGTCTGGCGCGGACAGAAGGCCTGGAACGGCGTCGCGATCCTGGCGCGACAATCCGATCCGGTCCTGATCAGGACCGAACTGCCGGGCGATCGCGACGACGAAGATGCGCGCTATATCGAAGCCGCCGTCAACGGCATCGTCGTCACCAGCCTGTATCTGCCGAACGGCAACCCGCAGCCGGGCCCCAAATTCGATCACAAGCTTAAATGGTTCAAACGCCTGCAGCGGCATGCCGCAACGTTCCTGAAACAGGACGTCCCAGTTGTCCTGGCGGGCGACTACAACGTCGCACCGACCGTATCAGATATTTATCCGACGCGGTCGTGGGACCGGGACGCATTGATTCAGCCCGAAAGCCGCGCGGCGTACCAGTCGCTGCTCGCGCAAGGCTGGACCGACGCGATCCGCCATCTCCACCCGACAAAGCCGATGTTCACGTTCTGGGATTACAAGCGAAATCGCTGGCCGCGCGATGCCGGGCTACGGCTCGATCACCTGCTGCTGAGCCCGGTTCTCACCCCGCGCCTGACCAAGGCCGGCGTCGACCGCAAGGTCCGCGCGGAGGAAGGCGCCAGCGATCATGCCCCGGCGTGGATCGTATTAAGCTAGTACCCACTTTTTTTAGAACGTGAGTCGTGATTCAAGATCGGGATGATTCCCGAAGCAAGAGAAGTCCACCTTTCGAGGAAAGATCGCAAGGTGCTTGAGGCGTGTTGTCGCTCGCCGATGACATTGCAGCGCGATTTGAAGCGGGCCCGGATCATTCTGTTGGCGGCGGCCGGGCGCAGCACCCGGTCGATCGCCAAGGAAGTCGGGGTCCAACCGCGGATTGTCAGCCTTTGGCGGCATCGCTATGCCGACCATGGCCTTGAAGGTCTGAAAGACAAGCCGCGGCCCGGCAAGCAGCCGATCTATACGAAGGCCACCGACAAGCGGATTCTGAGGCTGCTGGACAAACCGCCACCGGAAGGGTTTGCGCGCTGGACCGGCCCCCTGCTGGCCGCGGCGCTGGGCAACGTCGACGTCCAGTATGTCTGGCGGTTCCTGCGTAGCCACAAGATTGACCTCGTGGTTCGGAAGTCCTGGTGTGAGAGTAACGACCCGAACTTTACGACCAAAGCCGCCGATGTTGTTGGCCTCTATGTCGCCCCGCCCGAGAAGGCCATTGTGCTATGCGTGGACGAAAAGCCCTCGATCCAGGCTTTGGAGCGAGCGCAGGGCTATCTGAAGTTGCCCAATGGCCGCGCCTTGACCGGCCAGAGCCACGACTACAAGCGGCATGGCACGACAACACTGTTTGCGGCACTCGAAGTCGCCACCGGAAAGATCATCGCGGCTCATTCAAGACGGCGTCGCCGCGTCGAATTTCTCGACTTCATGAACAGCATCACCGCGGCTTTTCCGGACCGTCAGCTTCACGTCATCCTCGACAACCTCAACACCCACAAGAAAAACGAACATTGGCTCAAGGCTCATCCCAATGTGCAATTTCATTTCACGCCGACAAGCGCGTCCTGGCTCAATCAGGTCGAGGTCTGGTTCTCGATCTTGCAGGGGCAGTCGCTCAGCGGCGCCTCCTTCACAAGTCTCAAACAGCTCCAGGAGCACATCGATGCTTACATTAACGCTTATAACGACAAAGCTCAGCCCTTCGTCTGGACCAAGAAAAAGGTCCGTCAACGCCGATTCAAAGGCCGCCGTGTCACTCAGCTCTGATTCCGGGTACTAGATGCCCGAAAGCCGCTTGGCGTTGGCCGCGACGTGCTCCCGATAGCGGCCTATCACGGCTGCCGGTGACGCACCTGTCATCAGGCTTGCCCCGGCCTCGAACATCGCATCAACCTTCTCGCTGACCATCAGGCGCGCTTCATCATCGGCCGCGAGGTCACCGACGGCGAGTTTCGCCAGTCGCAGACGCATCACTTCACAGGACTCAAAGGCCAGCATGGAAGCGGCGAGCCAGGGGAAGCTGTCGATCGCTTCCGCAAAGACCTCGATCATCGCCGCACCGAGATTTTGAACTCGACATCGCTTTGCATACGCTTCAAGTTTGCAGGATCGCGGCGCGAATGCCGCGGGCATTTTGTTTCTGTATCCAAACTACGGCCGATCGTTCAAAAAGTTGCAGCGCGAGTGGCTCCGCCTTCAAGATCTGACTTCCAGATTTGGCGACGGGGCTCACAGTCAGGGTGACTATCGCCGACGCTTCGCGGAGACAAGCCTTGACTTTTATCTTCGTCCTCGCCGTCGGGCTCGTCGCCGGCACCATCTCAGGTATTGTCGGCACCGGCTCCTCAATCATGCTGATGCCGGTGCTGGTCTATCAATTCGGGCCGAAACAGGCCGTGCCGATCATGGCGATCGCCGCCGTGATGGCCAACCTGTCGCGCATCCTGGCCTGGTGGCGCGAGGTCGATTGGCGCGCCTGTGCCGCCTACTCGATCACCGGCATACCGGCCGCAGCGCTTGGCGCGCGCACCCTGCTGGCGCTGCCGTCGCATGCCGTCGATATCGCGATCGGCCTGTTTCTGATCGCGATGGTGCCGGCGCGGCATTGGCTGGCGCGGCACGATTTCAAGATTTCGCTCTGGCAACTGGCGATCGGCGGCGCCGTGATCGGCTACATCACCGGCATCGTGGTCTCGACTGGCCCGTTGAGCGTGCCACTGTTTCTGTTTTACGGCCTCAGCAAGGGCGCGTTCCTTGCAACCGAGGCGGCAAGTTCGCTCGGGCTCTACGTCAGCAAATCGGTGACGTTCCAGCAGTTCGGCGCACTGGATCGGGACGTCGCGCTGAAGGGCCTGATCGCGGGATCATCCCTGATGGCCGGCGCCTTCATCGCCAAGCCTTTCCTGCTCAAGCTCGATCCGGACGTCTTCCGGCTGGTGATGGATGGCATCATGCTCGCCGCGGGCCTAACTATGCTATGGAACGCTTATTCCTCCTGAGCGCGACTCACACCCTCAATGGCCAAGAACTCCCTCTCCTTCGTCTGCCAGAACTGCGGCGCGGCCTATAACCGCTGGCAGGGCAAGTGCGAGTCGTGCGGCGAGTGGAATACGCTGGTCGAGGAGGACTTAACCGGCGTCACCACGATGCCGGTCTCGATCCGCTCCAAGCGCAAGGGCCGGCTGTTCACGCTCGAGACACTTACCGGCAAAAGCAACGACGCCCCCCGCCTGCCCTCCGGCATGGCCGAGCTCGATCGCGTCACCGGCGGCGGTTTTGTCAGGGGCTCGGTGCTGTTGGTGGGCGGCGATCCCGGCATCGGCAAATCGACGCTGCTGACCCAGGCCACGAGCCTGCTGGCGCGCGCCGGCCACCGCGCGGTCTACATCTCGGGCGAAGAAGCGGTGGCGCAGGTGCGGCTGCGCGCCGAGCGCCTCGGCCTGGCGGACGCGCCGGTGCAGCTCGCGGCCGAAACCTCGGTCGAGGATATCGTCTCCACGCTGTCGGAAGGCGCGGTACCGCGCCTGATCGTGATCGATTCGATCCAGACCATGTGGACGGACACGGTTGAATCCGCCCCCGGCACGGTGACGCAGGTCCGCGCCTCGGCACAAGCGCTCATTCGCTTCGCCAAGAAGTCCGGTGCGGCGATCATCCTGGTCGGCCATGTCACCAAGGACGGCCAGATCGCCGGCCCCCGCGTGGTCGAACACATGGTCGATGCGGTGCTGTCGTTCGAGGGCGAAGGCTCGCAGCAGTTCCGGATCCTGCGCGCGGTCAAGAACCGGTTCGGTCCCACCGACGAGATCGGCGTGTTCGAAATGACGGGGCTCGGCCTGCGTGAGGTCTCCAACCCGTCCGAGCTGTTTTTGTCGGAGCGCGATCTGGGCAGCCCCGGCACGGCGGTATTCGCAGGGATCGAAGGCACCCGCCCGGTGCTGGTCGAATTGCAGGCGCTGGTGGCGCCGACCTCGCTCGGCACCCCCCGCCGGGCGGTGGTGGGATGGGATCCGAGCCGGCTCTCCATGGTGCTGGCGGTGCTGGAAGCCCATTGTGGCGTGAAACTGTCCGGCTACGACGTCTATCTGAACGTGGCGGGCGGCTTGCGGATCCAGGAACCCGCAGCCGACCTCGCCGCCGCCGCCGCGCTGGTGTCCTCGCTGGTCAGCGCGCCGCTGCCGACGGACGCGGTGTATTTCGGCGAGATTTCACTGTCGGGCGCGGTCCGGCCCGTGGCGCAGACCTCGGCCCGGCTGAAGGAAGCCGCCAAACTCGGCTTCGGCCGCGCGGTGCTGCCCGAATCGGCGCGCGGCGACGTCGGCGGCGACGCCGGGCTGGTGCTGGGTACGGTCGGCGGACTGACCAGCCTGGTCGCGGATATCGCCGCCCGGGGTGTCCCAAAAGCAAACCGGGAGCAAAACCAGGGCAAAACTCCAAATCACAATCGCGAACAAGATGGTGAAAATGCCCCTGAGAAAAATGCCACACCTGCCAGATTCCGGCGTCAGGACAGCTAGACAGGCGTGACCTTGCCCGGCCCCGCCGCTATACAACCCGCGCGCAGGGCGGAACGAGACGATTTCCGGCCTTGCGGGACATGCCATATGCCCGTCACTTAGGGCGGCACCGACAAGCCGATTCGCGGTTTTATCTTACGAGCGGACCTGACCAGCCGATGCCCATAACTATCCTCGATCTCGTCCTGCTCGCGGTGATGTTGATCTCCGGCCTGCTCGCGATGGTGCGCGGCTTCATGCGGGAAATCCTCTCGATCGCGGCCTGGGGCACCGCCGCGCTGGTGACGCTCTATGCGTTCGGGAAGCTGCTGCCGACCGCCAAGACCTATTTCAACAACGATACGGTGGCCAGCGTGGTCGTGGTCGCCGGCGTGTTCATCGGCACGCTGATCGTGGTTTCCATCGTCACGGTCAAGATTTCCGACATGATTCTGGATTCGCGGATCGGCGCGCTCGATCGCACGCTCGGGTTCCTGTTCGGGCTGGCGCGCGGCCTCCTGATCGTGGTTGTCGCGTTCCTGTTTTTCAGCTGGCTGGTGCCGGACAAGCAGCGCCCTGACTGGGTGACGGGCGCGAAATCCCGGGTGGTGCTGCAAGGAACCGGGGATTGGCTGTTGTCGCTCTTGCCGGACGACCCCGAGAACACCATCTTGAAGAGATTCAAGAAGAATAAACCTGACGATGAGCAAACTGACACCGATCCGGCGGCGCCGGCCACCGGTGATGGCTATAGCAAACCTGCTCGCGACAGCCTGAAAAAGCTGATCGAGAAGCCCGCAGGACGTTGATATCAGGCCGAGTATCAGGCCAAGGCCGATATCGGGACAAGAGAGGCGCGATGGACGAGATGCAAAGCCCTTCGGACGACGCGGCGCAAGGTGTCCTAAATAAGGGCGAGCTCTACCAAGGCAACTTGAACCTCGGTCTAAGCGATGATGATCTGGAAGGCGACACGCTGCGCGAGGAGTGCGGCGTGTTCGGCATTTTCGGTCACCCCGAAGCCGCCGCTATCACCGCGCTGGGGCTGCACGCCTTGCAGCACCGCGGCCAGGAAGCCGCGGGTATCGTCTCCTTTGACGGCACCCGATTCCACAGCGAGCGCCGGCTTGGCCTGGTCGGCGACACGTTTTCCCGCCGCGAGGTGATCGAGCGCCTGCCCGGCAGCGCCGCCGTCGGCCATGTCCGCTACTCCACCACCGGCGCGACCATCCTGCGCAACGTGCAGCCGCTGTTCGCCGAGCTCAACGCCGGCGGGTTCGCGGTCGGCCACAACGGCAACCTCACCAATGGCCTGACGCTGCGCCGGGAGCTGGTGCGCAACGGCGCCATGATGCAATCCACCACCGACACCGAGGTCATTTTGCACCTCGTCGCGCAATCCAGGCGTAGCCGCTTCATCGAACGCTTCATCGAAGCCTTGCGCACGATCGAGGGCGCCTATTCACTGGTGTCGCTGACCAACAAGAAGCTGATCGGCGCGCGCGATCCGCTCGGCATCCGCCCGCTGGTACTGGGCGAACTCGACGGCTGCCCGATCCTGGCCTCGGAGACCTGCGCGCTCGACATCATCGGCGCGAAGTACGTCCGTGACATCGATCCCGGGGAAGTCGTCGTCTTCGACGAACAGGGCGCGCAAAGCCACAAGCCGTTTCCGCCGATGTCGCCGCGGCCCTGCATTTTCGAATACATCTACTTTGCGCGGCCGGATTCGATTGTCGGCGGCCGCCCGGTCTATGACGTCCGCAAGGCGATGGGCGCCGAGCTTGCCCGCGAAAGCCACATCGCGGCCGATGTGGTGGTTCCGGTACCGGATTCCGGCGTGCCCGCGGCGATCGGTTACTCCAGGGAATCCGGCGTGCCGTTCGAACTCGGTATCATCCGCAACCACTATGTCGGCCGCACCTTCATTCAGCCGACCCAGAGTGTGCGCGAACTCGGCGTCCGCATGAAGCATTCCGCCAACCGCGCGGCGATCGAGGGCAAACGGATCGTCCTGATCGACGATTCACTGGTGCGCGGCACCACTTCGAAGAAGATCGTGAAAATGATGCGCGACGCCGGCGCCCGCGAGGTGCATTTCAGGATCGCCTCGCCGCCGATCACGCATCCCGACTATTACGGCATCGATACCCCCGACCGCGCCGGCCTGCTGGCGGCGACGCACAACCTCGAAGAGATGCGCCAGTTGATCGGCGCCGACTCGCTGGCCTTCCTGTCGGTCGACGGCATCTACCGCGCCATGGGCGAGCCCGGCCGCGATCCCGTCCATCCCAAATTCACCGACCATTGCTTTACTGGCGACTATCCCACCGCGCTCACCGACATGACCCAGACCGAGGCCCAGCCGCGGCAATTGTCACTGTTGGCGGAAGCGAGCTGATAGAGGTCCATCGGGTCGTCCCCGCGCACGCGGGGACCCATAATCCCCGGCCTTCGTTGTTCGAGCAATTTTGGACACGGGCGCCTTCCGCATCATAACCCTCACGGCGTATGGGTCCCGGCGCCTCACGCGCAATTGCGCGCCAGGCCGGGATGACCACGGAGAGTGACTGCAATGACCCTTCCCCTCGCCTCCCGTATTGCGCTGGTCACCGGCGCCTCGCGCGGCATTGGCTACGCCACCGCCCGCGCGCTGGCGAAGGCCGGCGCTCACATCGTCGCCGTGGCGCGAACCCAGGCTGGCCTCGAAGAACTCGACGACGAGATTCGCAAGGAAGGCGGCAGCGCGACGCTGGTGCCGCTTAACCTCACCGATTCCGACGGCATCGCCCGCCTCGGCGCGGCGCTGCATGAGCGTCATGGCAAGCTCGATATTCTCGTCGGCAATGCCGGCACCCCTGGCCCCTCCTCGCCGCTCGGCCATATCGAGTTGAAGCCATGGAACGAGGTGATGGCGATCAATATGACGGCGAATTTTCAGCTGATCCGCTGCATGGAGCCGCTGCTCAAGCAATCCGATGCCGGCCGCGCGGTGTTCATCACCTCGGGCGCCGCGAACAAGGCCAATGCCTATCTCGGCCCCTACGCGGCCTCGAAAGCCGCGCTCGAGACCCTGGTGCGGGTGTGGGCCAATGAGACGGCCTCGACGCGCCTTCGCGTCAATCTGTTCAGCCCCGGGCCGATCCGCACCCGCATGCGCGCCGCGGTATTTCCCGGCGAGGACCCGATGACGCTCGATACTCCCGAGCAGGCTGCGGAATTCATCGTCCCGATGTGCGCGCCGGCGTGGACCGAGACCGGCAAGCTCTATGATTACAAGACCCGCGCAATTAAGAGTTTCCGCGGGCCGGCATAACGCTGTTCCCATGCCAAGTGCGCTCCGCTGCGGTGGCCCGCACTTCGACACCACCTCATAAGCGACTGCGTCGCCGAGCGGGGCCCCTTGGGCGCCCCCAAGGTGAAAGCCGGCCCGTCACCCGCGAAACGGGTCTTCCATCTGATTTACCACCTAAAGACATACGACCGCCGCGTCATCGACCCTAGCGCGGCAGGTCAGCCGCTGATCGCCGGCATTAACGATACAGCGCCAGACATTTAGGCGCATTGCCGCGGATACCGAGAGGGAACACAATCGGTTCCTGTCCGGATAAGGCTTCGAAGAAGGCCGCCGGCGATAACAGATGGAGGGATGCCATGACCAAATCACCTGCGCGGCCTCTTGCCGCGCTGATTGCGATTGCCGGCGTCGGCTTTGCCGCACCTGCGTTCGCCCAGGACAAGACGATCAAGATCGGCGTGCTCAACGACATGTCGAGCCTTTACGCCGACATCGGTGGCCCGAACTCAGTGGCCGCGATCAAGATGGCGGTTGAGGATTCAGGCCTCACCGCAAAGGGCTGGAAGATCCAGGTGTTGAGCGGCGATCACCAAAACAAGCCGGACATCGGCACCAACATCGCGCGGCAATGGCTCGAGAACGAGAAGGTCGACGTCATCGCCGATACGCCGAACTCCGGCGTCGCGCTCGCGGTGAGCAACCTCGTGAAAGAGAAGAACGCGGTGCTGCTCAATTCCGGCGCCGCCACCGCCGACCTCACCGGCAAGGCCTGCACGCCGAACACGATCTCTTTCACTTACGACACCTACATGCTGGCCAACGGCACCGGTAAGGCGTTGACCAAATCCGGCGGCGATAGCTGGTTTTTCCTGACGGCCGACTACGCGTTCGGTCATGCGCTGGAGCGTGACACCAACGCGGTCGCCATCCTCAATGGCGGCAAGGTGCTGGGCGGCGTAAGGCATCCGCTCAATACCTCCGACTTCTCGTCGTTCCTGCTGCAAGCGCAGTCTTCGAAGGCGAAGGTGGTGGGCCTTGCCAATGCCGGCGGCGACACCACCAACTCGATCAAGCAGGCCGCCGAATTCGGCATCGTCTCCGGCGGTCAGAAGCTCGCGGCGCTCCTGCTCTTCATCACCGATGTGCATTCGCTTGGGTTGAAGACCGCGCAAGGCCTGACCTTCACGGAATCCTTCTACTGGGATCTCAACGACCAGACCCGCGAATGGTCGAAGAGATTCGCAAAGGTGTCGCCCAAGGGCATGATGCCATCGATGACAGTGGCGGGAAACTATGCGGCCGTGCTGCATTACCTAAAGGCACTGGAGGCGCTGGACGGCAATCCGCGTGACGGCGCCAAGGTGGTCGCAAAGATGAAGGAACTGCCGACCGACGATCCGCTGTTCGGCAAGGGCCCGCTTCGCATCGACGGCCGCCGCATCATTCCGGCGTATCTGTTCGAGGTAAAAAAGCCGGAAGAGTCGAAATATGCATGGGACTACTACAAGCTGGTAGCCAACATCTCGCCGGAAGACGCGGCAAAGCCGCTTGAAGCAAGTGACTGCCCGCTCGCGAAGAAATAATCGCAGCCATAGGGTGGGCATAGGCGCCCATGCGCCGTGCCCACCTAGTCATAGGAAGATGCTGAGCACGCTTGTGCTTGCCCCCGCCCATGGTTTCACGCGTACCGGCGTGACATGCGGCTCTGGGCGTTGACTCCCGAACGTCGACGCTATTCACTGCCCGCCAAGCGGGAAAACCCGAGAACAAACAAGCGGGAGGATGCCTATGACGCCGATGCAGCCGCGCGGTCGCTCGATATCTATCGCCACCAGCTTTTTGAATGTGCGCGCGCTGTCGCGGACGATTTCGGCCGTCATCACGGCTACCGTCCTGATCGCCGCGCCGGCGCTTTCACGTTCTGCCGATGCTGGCGAAATTCCGACCTTTGCGGTCGATCCGTCCTGGCCGAAGCAGCTACCGAACAATTGGATCCTAGGCCAGGTCGGCGGCATTACAGTCGATTCCAAGGGGCATATCTGGGTGATCCACCGCCCCCGCTCGCTCACCGACGACGAGAAAGGCGCATCGCTGACGCCGCCGCGGTCGAAATGCTGCGTTTCGGCGCCGCCGGTGCTGGAGTTCGACAGCGACGGCAATTTGCTGCGCTCCTGGGGCGGCCCCGGCGAAGGCTATGAGTGGGTTGGACGCGAACACGGCATCGAGGTCGACGACCGCGGTTTCGTCTGGATCGGCGGCAACGCCGATAACGACAACGCCATTCTCAAATTCACGCTCGACGGCAAGTTCGTGTCGCAGATCGGCAAGATCGCGCCGAGCAAGGGAAGCAACGACACCACGCAGCTCGGCAAGCCTGCCGAAACCGCCATCGACGAGGCCGCCAACGAAATCTATGTGGCCGACGGCTACGGCAACCGCCGCGTCATCGTGTTCGATGCCACCACCGGCGCCTACAAGCGGCACTGGGGCGCCTATGGCAATCCGCCGAACGACGACAAGCAGGCCGCTTACGATCCGAAAGCGCCGGTCTCCCAGCAGTTCGGTAATCCCGTGCACTGCGTCAAGATCGCCAATGACGGTCTGGTCTATGTCTGCGACCGCATCAATGACCGCATCCAGGTCTTCAAGAAGGACGGCACCTTCGTGAAGGAGTGGTTCTACGAGAAGAACACTCTCGGCAACGGCGCCGTGTGGGATATCGCGATCTGGCCCGATCCGAAGCAGACCTATCTGTTGAGCGCCGACGGCGAGAACAACGAAATCCGGGTCCTCAAGCGCGACGACGGCACCGTTGTCGGCAGCTTTGGGCACAACGGCCGCAACGCCGGACAATTCCACTGGGTTCACGCCATGGCAATCGATGCCAAGGGCAACGTCTATACCGCCGAAGTTGATACCGGAAAGCGTATCCAGAAATTCAAGCTGACCTCGGACGCGCTGAAATAATCACTGCCGGTTGCGGCGCGCAGCCCCGTGCGCCGCAATCATCTCGCCTTCGGGTCACGCGTGCTTCGCCAGAGCGGCGGCGGCATCGAGACTGAACAGCTTGCATCGGCGGAGATACAGCCGCCTCGCTTAAGACGGCCGCTTGCGCTTGTGTGCGAATGGATTGGCCTTTTCGCGCAGCGCGATCCGCACCGGCGTGCCCGGTAGTTCGAAGTATTCGCGCAAGGAATTCACGAGGTAACGCAGATAGGACTGCGGCACCGCGTCCGCGCGCGAGCAGAACAGCACGAAGCTCGGCGGCCGTGCCTTGGCCTGGGTGATGTAATTGAGCTTCAGCCGCCGGCCCGACACCGCCGGTGGCGGATTGGCATCCACCGCCTGCTCGAACCAGCGATTGAGCGCGGCGGTCGGCACGCGCCGGTTCCACACCGCGTGGGCCTGCTCGATTGCCGCCATCAGCCGATCGATGCCCTCGCCCATCAACCCGGACACCGCCACGACCGGGGCGCCCTTGATCTGCGGCAGATGCTCATCGGCTTCAGTGCGCAGCGCCGAGATCAAACTCGACTGCCGCCCCATCAAATCCCATTTGTTGGCGGCAATCACGATCGCGCGGCCTTCGCGTTCGATCAGGTCGGCGATCCGCAGATCCTGTTCCTCGAACTTGTTCTGCGCGTCCATCATCAGCACCACGACTTCGGCAAAGCGCACGGCGCGCAACGCGTCCGCCACCGAAAGTTTTTCGAGCTTCTCCTCGATCCGCGAGCGCCGCCGCAAGCCGGCGGTATCGAACACACGAAAATCTCGGCCCTGCCAATTGATCTCGACCGAAATGGAATCGCGGGTGGTACCGGCCTCGGAACTGGTCAGCAGGCGCTCTTCGCCGAGCAGATAGTTGATCAGCGTCGACTTGCCGGCATTGGGGCGGCCGACGATGGCGACACGAATCGGCCGCTTCGAAAGGTCGTCGTCCTCGTCCGGTTCGATGATATCGTCATCGTCGAACGCTTCTGGCTCTTCGACCGGTTCGGGCATCAACACGCGCAGCGCATCATAGAGATCGCTCAGCCCTTCGCCGTGTTCGGCCGAGATCTGGATCGGATCGCCCAGGCCCAGCGCGTAGAACTCCATCGCGCCGAGCTCGCCGTGCTTACCCTCGGCCTTGTTGGCGACCAGCACCACCGGCTTGTTGGCGCGGCGTGCGAAATCGGCAAAGGTGCGATCCGTCGGCGTCAGGCCCATACGAGCGTCGATCACGAACATCAGGGCGTCGGCAAGACCGATCGCGGTCTCGGTCTGTTCCTGCATGCGCGCGGTCAGCGAGCCCTTTGCGCCCTCGTCGAGGCCGGCGGTGTCAACGACTGTGAATTCAAGATCGCCGAGACGCCCGCGGCCCTCGCGGCGGTCGCGGGTGACGCCGGGCTTGTCATCGACCAGCGCAAGCTTTTGCCCGACCAAGCGATTGAACAGCGTTGATTTTCCGACATTGGGCCGGCCGATAATGGCGATCGTGAAGGACATAAAGGATTCCTGCGCCCTGCGCGCAAAACTGTGTAGCGGTTTCGGCCTGCAATCAAGTTTACGTCGCAAGCTTACGCCGATTGCGCGGGCGTATCTGCGGTAGAATGCGCGCCGGCGATTGGACCGGCGCGCTCATACGGGGAAAGACCGGCTCAGCGCGAGAAGCTGCCGCTTGGCAGCGGCGCCGGGAAAGGCGGTGCCGCTGATTGTTGCGAAGGCGCTGGTGCGGCGGGAGCGGGTTGCGGCTGCGGTGCGGCCTGCTGCTGATCCGGCGGCGGCGCGGTGGTCCGCTTGCGGACGATCTTCTTGGGCTTGGGAGCCGGCGGAGCCGCGGCGGTGCTGCCCTCTTCTTCCGTGGCTGTGGCGTTGGGATCAGCTGCTGCGGCAGGAGCCTCCTGCGGCGCGGCCGCGGTCGCCGGCTTGCTCCTGGCCTTGGATCTCGCAGCCGGCGTTGGTTTCGGTTCCTCGGCAGGCGGAGGGGCGGCAGCGGCGGCTGCCGCGTTCTGCTGGTCGATCTGCTCTTGGGCCGAGCCCTTGTACATGTCCTTCGGTATGCCTTGCTCCATGCCGGGCACGCCATCGGGGAAGACGGGCTTGCGTTCGCCGGGCAACTTTTTCTTGGTGTCGAGGAAATCCAGCAAATCGGTCGGATCCCAGTTGCCCAAGCTGCTGCTGCAGCCGGCCAGCGCACCCGACAGCGCGATGAGGACAGTGGCAGCGATCAAACGTTGCGACAGGCGCATAGTCGATTCTCACTCAGCTCTTTTTTCGCCGTCAGCTTTTCGCAACCGGCGGCAACAAGGCCTGCAGTGCTTCGGCGCGCGAACGCAGGCCGGGCGGTGTGTCACCATCATTGGCGATCATGTCCAGCCACTTCCGCGCGGCGGTCGGGTCGTTGGCGCGCCAGGCCGACAACGCCAGCAACTCGCGCGCGGTATGGCGAAAGGGCGCCCCTGGCGCGGCGGCAGGCTCAAGCCGCGCGACCATGTTGGGATAGGTCGATGTATCCAGCACCAGTGCAGCGGCGCGCACCTTGGCCAAATCCTGCTCAAGGGCACCAATGCTGCGGTCGGCTGCGATATCGTCGTAGAGTTTTGCCGCCGCCTGCGGATCGTGGGTGGCGACCTCGCCCGCGGCGCGCAACCGCGACAGCATGCGGTAGCCATAGGGCGCGGTCGCAGCGAGGCTGTTAAAGGCCGCTTCGGCCTCGGCGTGCTTGCTCTGCTCGGACAGCTCCACCGCCTTGTCGAAGACCGCGCCGGCCTCGGCAGCCTTCTTGGCCTGCATATATTCGTAACCGCGCCAGCCCCCGACAGCGGCAATGATCAGCAACGCACCGGCGACGATAAAGATCGAATACCGGTCCCACAGCTTCTTGAGCTGCTCGCGGCGAACGTCTTCGTTTACTTCGTCAAATAATTCAGACACTTAAAGAAATCCCATCCCCCAGGGAGCCGCGCCAAATGGGCGCGCCCGCCACGCGCCTGGTACCACGTAGCGGCGGCGATATCCTAGCGATATGGCGGTGGCAAGGCAAAGCTGACCCTGTCCCACGCCCAATATTTTCTTCGTTAATTCAACGCGATGCGGGCTGCGAAAGCCGGCACGGACCGTCCCACGCGCCGGGCCGGCGCGTACCAGCCTTTCGCCGCCTCAAACCGCTGTCACACCCCGCCGGGTTGAACATAGCAAAAGACGTGACCGGCGCGACTTAGGAACACCACGCCGTGTCCTGTCGGATTCGATTGATCCCATTTCAGCTTGTGGTTGGGGACCTCGATTACCGTGCCGACATCAACATGGGGCCGCCGCCGCGGCTCATCCGGCCTGTCGTCGGTGATGATCACGTAGGTCTTTCCGTCCTTGACGTGAACTTCATCCGCCCAATAGGCATCCGCTTCACCGCAGCATGAAGCGGTCGGGACGTCAGGCTGCATCAGCGCCTGGTACCACTCTCGTATGGCGGGATCGACCGATTCCCATTGTCCGAGATCGCGGGCATTCACAACACCAATTGTGGAACTTAACACCAGGCCGAGGACGATGCGTTTCATCTCGCACTCCTGAGTTTTCCCAGCGAATTTCTTTAAAGCAATGTTCGTGCCGCGAATCAATTAAGCTCTGCGCAAGGCTCGATCAATGCGCCACAGTGCCTCCGGGCACGCCTTCCGGATTTATTGCGCCGCCAACGCGTCGCGCAATTGCTTCTTCATGACCTTGCCATTGGCGTTGCGGGGCAATGGCTGCAGCGTCAGCGCAACGGTTTCCGGCACTTTGTAGTCCGACAGCCGCTCGGCACACCAGGCGCGCAGGGCGTCGGCGCCAATATTGCCGCCGCGCGTCACGATCACGGCGTGGACACGCTCGCCCAGCACCTGGCAAGGCCGTGCGATGATCGCACTCTCGACCACATCGGGATGCGCGGCCAGCACGGACTCGACTTCGGCGGAATAGATCTTGAGCCCTCCCCGGTTGATCATGTCCTTCTGACGATCGAACACGCGCACAAATCCCTGCGCGTCGATCGAACCGAGATCGCCGGAATGCCAGAAACCGCCGGTGAAGTTTTCCGCCGTCGCCGCCGGATTGTTCCAATAGCCCTTGATGACAGAGCCGCCGTGAATCCAGATCTCGCCGATCTCCCCGCGCGGCAGTTCGCGGCCAGCGGCATCCACCACGACAATATGCGCGCCGGGACACGGCAAGCCGACACTGTCGAGATGCGCAGCGGTCAATTCGCCCGGCATGATGGTAGAAGGCGACGTGGTTTCGGTCGCACCGTAGCAGTTCATCAGCTTCAGATCGGGAATACTGGCCTTCAACTTTTCGATTGTCGCCACCGGCATCGGCGCGCCGCCGAAGCCGCCGATCCGCCAGCTTGACAGATCGTAGCTATCGAAATCCGGCTGCAGCAGGCAGAGATTGTACATCGCCGGCACCATCACCGTGTAGGTGACGCGCTCCCGCGCCGCGACCTTCAGGTATTCCGCCGCCTTGAACTCAGCCAGGATAATCAGCGTGCCCGCGCAGGCGACCATGGTCATGACATTGGCGACCACGCCGGTGACATGCGCGAGCGGCACCGCCGCGATCGAACGGTCCGACGCCGTCAGTTCCAGGCAACCAACGAAAATCATCGCGGAGTGAACGACATTGCAATGCGCCAGCATCGCGCCCTTGGGGCGTCCGGTGGTGCCTGACGTGTAGAGGATCATCGCCGTGTCTTCCTCGCCGACCTCGGCGTGGCCTTGCAGCGGCGCGTTATCGGCAAGGTATGAAAAGCTCTGGCCGACGACAGCACCGCCGTCGACCGCGATCCGATACTTCAGCCCGGGAACGTCGCTCGCGCCAGGCAAACGATCCGCCAGGCCGGGCTCATGGATGATCATGGCCGCACCGCAGTCGTTGAGGACGTGTGCGATCTCCGGCGTCTGCTGCCGGGTACTGAGCAAGACCGTGACGAGGCCGAGTTGCGCCGCGGCAAACACTGCAAGCACGAATTCGACGCGGTTGCCGAGCAGCAGCGCGAGACGATCGCCGCTTTGCAGGCCGGTCTTCTGCAGCCCGGCCGCGACCTGCGCCGAGCGCTCCACGACGTCACGCCACGTCAAGCGGCAGTCGCCGCAGATCAGCGCCTCGCCGTCCGGATTTCGCGAGGCCGCAGCCGACACCATGGCCCAGATGCTGCGTGGCCGTTCGCTGAACACCGGTACCACGCGATCGCCAAAGCGCGCCTGAAGCGGCATGGCCGGAATGGGATATCGCGACCAGTCCATCGTCGCGCTCCGGTTTCAGCTCTTGTTTGGATTCTTGTCGGGGTTTGCGGCCTTCATGCCGTAGACGTGCTCGGGACCCGGGAAAGTGCGGGCGCGGACGTCGGTGGCATAGTTTTCGATCGCGGCCTCGATCATCGGCCCGAGTTCGCCATAGCGACGGACGAACTTCGGTGTTCGCGGCGACAAGCCCAGCATGTCCTCGAGCACCAGCACCTGACCGTCGCAGGCGGCGCTGGCGCCGATGCCGATGGTCGGGATCGCGATACTTTCCGTGATCTTGCGGGCCAACGGCTCGGCGACCGCCTCGACGACGACCGAGAACGCGCCGGCCTCGGCAATGGCGCGGGCATCGTTCTCGATCGGCTCCCAGCTACCCGCCTCGCGGCCCTGGGCCCGGAACGAGCCGAGCGTATTGATCGATTGCGGCGTCAGGCCGATATGGCCCATCACGGGAATGCCGCGTTCGGCAAGGAACGCGATGGTCTCCGCCATCCGCTCGCCGCCCTCGAGCTTCACCGCGCCGCAATGGGTTTCTTTCAGGATTCTCGCGGCGGAATGAAACGCTTGCTCCTTCGAGGCCTCATAAGAGCCGAACGGCATATCCACCACCACCAGCGCCCGCTGCGATCCCCGCATCACCGCGCGGCCCTGCAAAATCATCATCTCGAGCGTCACCGGCACGGTGGTCTCGAATCCATGCATTACGTTCCCAAGGGAATCGCCGACCAGGATGACGTCGCAATAGCGATCGACCAACGCCGCGGTATGGGCATGATAGGACGTCAGCATCACGATCGGCTCGCCGTTCTTGCGGGCCAGGATATCCGGCGCCGTCTTGCGCTTGATGCTGGATTGAACCGACATTTTTAAACTCCGACTACGGCAACGCCGATCACGACAGGATGGAACACGAAGGCGAGCGCCAGGTAGGCGACACACCCGACAGCGACGGCGATCATATCATTGCTGAGGCCGCCAACCGGAATCGGCGGCGCGCCGGTGTCGGCGCGGTGTTTGAGCGAAATGCGGTCGAACACCGCCCATGCCAGAAACGAACCGAACAGAATGATCGAGCCGAGGTCGCCGTTGGCGAGCAAATGCGCCGCCGCCCATAGTTTGACGCCGGCCAGCATCGGATGCTTCAGCCTGGTGTAAATCCGGCCGCGGATGTAGGACGCCACCACCAGGATGACCGCAGGCAGCATCAATGCCACCGTGATGTGCCTGAATGCGACTGGCGGATGCCAGACGTCGATCCAGCCGGTTGCGCGATACTGAGCATAGCCCCACACCACCAGCGCCAGGCCTACCAGCGCCGCCAGCGCATAGGCCATCTTATAGGCGCCCTCTCCCGACGACGCGATGATACGCGCGCGCAGCTCGCGCCGCGCCGTGACCACATGGGGACCGAGCAGCAGCACGAGGCCCAGTATCATCACCAGCAGCCCCACGGGTATCCTCCGTTGCAGGATATGCTTTCCAGTGCCTCGCCTATCACCTTAGAGGTGCAAACCGCAATGTACTAAAGCGGCTGGCCGTCATTCCGTACCACAGCACCAAATCAACGAACCGCACCTTGGCAGATGAGGGCTCAGCGGTGAAGCTGCAAAGAGGCGCCCTCAGGCGCGCCCAGGATCCGACATCGCAGCTCGCCGAAGCCATGCTTTCAGGAATTTCGGCATCGGCCTCATGCCTAAAATGGCTGGCCAAAACGCCACGCATAGGCAAGTCTGTCGCGTCGCGGGCTGCGCTCGCGCCGATACGGGGATCAATAAAACTCAACGGGAAACGTCATGAAATCGGTGGCCGCTCTGTGCTTCGTCATATTCCTATGCTCGCTCGATCAACTGGAGGCGGAGGTCCTGCCAGCGGTCGACTTTTCCACGATGACTTGCGAGCAGTTCTGGGACAGGACCTCCCCCAATGACAGAGGGCCGTTTCTGTTCTGGCTGAGTGGATATTTCGGGCACAAAAATAACTCCGCGGTCCTGGACCCCGTGCGTTTTACCGAAAAGACCAAGGCGCTGTCGCAATACTGCTCGAAGCAGCCCAACGACAACATTCTCTCCGCCGCCGAGAAGGCTTTTATCGACTAGACCAGCCCGGACTTCATGGCTTATCCGAGGGCTTGTCCAGCTCGCGATTGTCGACGTAGCGGATCGCGATCGGCCGCCCGGCAAGCGCGCCGCCGAGCCCATCGGTGAATTTCAGCGGCGCGCACGCGCCAAGCGAGGCGTTGATGGCCTTCAGATAGGCGTTGCGGGTGTCCGCCGGGACGCCGGCAGTGGCAAACGTCAGGCGCGGCGTACCGAACAGTTCGCCGGATCGCTTGAAGCTGAAGCGCACCGACACCTGCATGCCCTCCCGCGCGGCATCGGGCGGCGGCGGCGACCAGCACGACCGCAACTCGGCAAACAGGTCGCCGATGCTGTCGAGATCATGGTCGGGCCTGGTGTATTTCGCCGCGTTCTCCTTCGAGGGCACGGTCTCGACGGTCAGCTGCAGGTTTTCGCCGTAGGGATAATCGATCTCGGGAATGCACGGCCCATGATTGAACACGCTGCAAAACGTCGGCGTGCAGGGACGCCCATCGAGCACGCTGCAGGGCGCGTGCGAAAACGGCGTGGGATTGATCTGATTCCGGTGCTGGGCGTCGGCCGCGCCAACGATGACCATCCCGGCAACCGCAACCATCAGGCAGATGACAAGGCGCCGGAGCATGACGCGTAGCCTCGCAGGCAATACAACCACACCTCAAAAATGAGGCCCGCCGCGGCTGCGATCAAGCCCGGCTCGTTCACATCCGCGCGTTCAGGATAAGGTTCCACCGCCGCCGTCGCCCGAGTGGCTTGGGCCGGCGCACGCCTATTTGGCGTCTTTTTTCTTCACATCCTTGACGTTGGCAAAGACGATGCCCTCGGCGCGCTCTTTGGTATAGCCGAGATAGAACTCATTCTTGGCCAGGAAGACCGGATCGCCGTCGACGTCGTCGGCAACGCCGGAGCCATTGGCGGCGACGAAGGCGTCGAGCTTCTTGCGGTCGTCGGAAGATATCCAGCGTGCCAGCGAAAACTCGCTGACCTCGAACTCCACCGGCAGCGAATATTCGGCGTCGAGCCGCGCCTTCAGCACGTCAAGCTGCAGCGGACCGACCACCCCGACCAGCGCCGGAGCGCCATCGCGCGGGCGAAACACCTGCACCACGCCCTCCTCCGACATCTGCTGCAGGGCTTCCTTGAGCTTCTTTGCCTTCATTGCGTCGGTCAACCGGACGCGGCGCACGATTTCCGGCGCGAAGCTCGGCACGCCCACGAAGGCGAGGTCTTCGCCTTCAGTCAGCGTGTCGCCGATCCTCAGCGTGCCGTGGTTGGGAATGCCGACGACGTCGCCGGCAAAGGCCTCGTCCGCCAGCGCGCGATCCTGCGCGAAAAAGAATTGCGGGCTGGACAGCGACATGTTCTTGCCGGTGCGCACCAGCTTCGCCTTCATGCCGCGCGTCAGCTTGCCCGAGCAAAGCCGGGCAAAGGCGATGCGGTCGCGGTGGTTCGGATCCATATTGGCCTGGATCTTGAACACAAAGGCGCTCATGCGCGACTCTGCCGCCTCGACCTTGCGCAGATTGCTGTCCTGCGCCCGCGGCGGCGGTGCGAAACGGCCGAGACCTTCCAGCAGATCGCCGACGCCGAAATTACGCAGCGCGCTGCCGAAATACACCGGCGTGAGATGGCCCTCCCGGAACGCCTCGAGATCGAATGGCGGACAGGCTTCCGAGACCAACGCCAGCTCATCCTTGATCGCACCAACGTCGAGATTGGCATTGCGGCCCGCGAGGTCGGCGATGTCGATCTGTTGCGCCGCGCCGGTCTTGGCGCCGCCGCCCTCCAGCAAGCGCACCCCGCCATTGATGACGTCGTAGGCGCCGAGGAAATCGCGGCCGCGCCCGACCGGCCAGGTCATCGGTGTCGTGTCGAGCGCCAGCGTCTTCTCGATCTCGTCAAGCAGCTCAAACGTGTCGCGGCTCTCGCGGTCCATCTTGTTGATGAAGGTGATGATCGGAATGTCGCGCAGCCGGCACACCTCGAACAGCTTTCGCGTCCGCGCCTCGATACCCTTGGCGGCGTCGATCACCATGACCGCGGAATCGACTGCCGTCAGCGTGCGGTAAGTGTCTTCGGAGAAGTCCTCGTGACCCGGCGTATCCAGAAGGTTGAAAACGAGACCATCGAACTCGAACGTCATCACCGAGGTCACGACCGAAATGCCGCGCTCGCGCTCGATCTTCATCCAGTCGGAACGGGTGTTGCGCCGCTCGCCCTTGGCCTTGACCTGGCCTGCGAGATTGATCGCGCCGCCGAACAGCAGCAGCTTTTCCGTCAGCGTGGTCTTGCCGGCGTCCGGGTGGGAGATGATGGCAAACGTCCGCCGCCGCGCCACTTCATTTGAAAGCGGCGAGCGGGATGGCAATTCGGCAGTAGCGGCAATGTCGGACATCGGATCGAGCGTTTGGCAGGGAAAACCGGGCTAATCAAGCCTCATTTGGTGGTTGCGGATCGCGTCGGCCAGTCCCATATCGAGCGTGGAAGGACGGCCTTCCCATTCACAGCATCATTCGCGGGGTCGACCCTGCCTGTTCGGGAGGGCCGTCATGGCCTGGATCTTGTTGTTTATTGCTGGCCTGATGGAAGTGGGCTGGGCGATTGGCCTCAAATATACTGAAGGTTTCACCCGGCTCGTTCCCTCGGTACTGACGCTCGCCTGCATGGCGGGAAGCATCATCCTGCTCGGTCTTGCCTTAAAATCACTGCCGATCGGAACCGCCTACGCGGTCTGGACCGGCATCGGCGCGGTCGGAACGGCAATCCTCGGCATCGCTCTGTTCGGTGAGCCTGCCACCGCGGCCCGCCTCGCCTGCATCGCAGTGATCGTGGCCGGCATTGCCGGTCTTAAGCTTGTCACCTGATCAGTGCGCCAGTGCCGACACCGTCCAATACGCTAGCGCCGCAACGATCGCTGCGGCCGGGATGGTAATGACCCACGCATAGACGATCGAACCTGCGACGTTCCAGCGCACCGCCGAAACGCGCCGTGCCGCGCCGACGCCAACGATGGCGCCCGTGATGGTGTGGGTCGTCGAAACCGGCACCCCGAGTGCCGTGGCGATGAACAGTGTGGCGGCGCCGCCGGTCTCGGCACAAAAGCCCTGCATCGGCGTCAATTTCGTGATCCGTAGCCCCATGGTGCGGACGATCCGCCAGCCGCCCATCAAGGTGCCCAAGGCCATCGCGGCCTGGCACGCCAGCACCACCCAGAACGGGACCGAAAAATGCTCGCCAAGGTAGCCTTGCGAGTACAGCAGCACCGCGATGATGCCCATGGTTTTCTGCGCATCGTTGCCGCCATGACCGAGCGAGTACAGCGACGCCGAGACGAATTGCAGGATACGGAACGCGCGATCGACCGCGAATGGTGTCGAGCGTACCGACGCCCAAGACACGATCGCCACCAGCACCAGCGCAAACAAGAACCCAATCAGTGGCGACAGCACGATGGCGAGCAGCGTCTTCGACAATCCGCTCCAGACCGCTACGGAAATTCCCGCCTTGGCCACGCCACCCCCAAGGAGTCCGCCGATCAGCGCGTGCGAACTCGATGACGGAATTCCAAAACCCCAGGTGATCAGGTTCCAGACGATCGCTCCCGTCAACGCGGCGAAGATCACCTGTGGATCGATCACGCTGGGCTCGATGATCCCGGTGCCGATGGTGTGGGCGACGTTGAGTCCAAATATTCCGAAGGCGATGAAATTAAAGAAACCCGCCCACAACACCGCGTATTGCGGCCGGAGCACGCGGGTCGAGACGATCGTCGCAATCGAATTGGCGGCGTCGTGCAATCCATTGAGGAAGTCGAACAATAGCGCGACGGCTATCAGCCCGACCAGAATGGGAAGACCAAGCGTGGCGTCCACAGCGCGGCCCTGCCCTATACCTGTTCGATGACGATGCTGTTGATCTCATTGGCGACGTCGTCGAACCGATCGGCGACTTTCTCCAGGTGGTCATAGATCTCCGCGCCGACGATGAAATCCATCGTGTTGGCGTTGCGGTGCTTGAGAAACAATTCCTTCAGGCCGATATCGTGGAGGTCGTCGACCCGGCCTTCCAGTTTCGTCAACTCTTCGGTGATTGCGGTCAGCATCGCGACATTGTCGCCGATCGATTTCATCAGCGGCAGCGCGCGACCAACCAGGTTTGCGCACTCGACCAACAGTGTTCCGATTTCGAGCATCGGCGGTTCGAAGCTGCGAACCTCGAACAGCACCACCGCTTTGGCGGTCTGTTGCATCTGGTCGATGGCATCGTCCATCGCGGTGATCAGATTCTGAATGTCAACGCGGTCGAACGGCGTGATGAAGGTACGACGTACCGCAGTCAGCACCTGGCGCGTGACATTGTCAGCCTCGTTCTCCAACTGACTGACGCGCTGGCAGGCCGCCAGGGTCTCCTCGCCGCCCCGCAGCATGTCCTGCAACGCCAATGCACCCTTCACAACCGTCTGGGAGTGCCGGGCGAAAAGGTCGAAGAACCGCTCCTCTCTTGGCAGAAAGGCACGAAACCAACGCAGCATTTTATGGGTGTCCGTCGTTAAGGAAGTAGCGGCCAGGGCGACCGTCACGCGGTTGTCATAGATGATTTATGTGGACGGCGGGTAGCCGTCCGTCAAGGGAACCACGTCCATCCACCGCCTTGTCCGGCGTCGAAAATTCCGTAAAATCGGTCCGCCTAAAGCGAACGCCGGAAATAATGCGCAATTTCGCCGATGACACCTCGGCGGAACGTCAACACGCAGATCACGAAGATCACGCCCTGGATCACCGTCACCCACTGCCCGAAGCCGGCCAGATATTGCTGCATGGCGATGATGACGAACGCGCCGACGACCGGTCCGAACACCGTGCCGAGCCCGCCAACCAGCGTCATCAGCACGATTTCACCCGACATGGTCCAATGCACGTCGGTCAACGAGGCGTTCTGCGCGACGAAGACCTTCAGTGAACCGGCAAGCCCCGCCAGCGTACCCGAAAGGATGTAGGCCGAGAGCTTGTATTGATCGGTCTTGTAGCCGAGCGAGATCGCGCGCGGCTCGTTTTCCCGGATCGATTTCAAGACTTCGCCGAACGGCGAATTGATGATGCGAAAAATCAGCAGAAAGCCAAGCAGGAACCCGGCGAGGACGACGTAATAAAGCACGGTCGAGTTCGCCAGATTGATAAAGCCGAACAGATAGCCTTGCGGAATACCCTGGATGCCGTCTTCTCCGTGCGTAAACGGCGTCTGCAGATAGATGAAATACAACAGCTGCGACAGGGCAAGCGTGATCATCGCGAAATAGATACCCTGGCGACGGATCGCGACCAGACCGGTGATGACAGCAAGGGCCGCCGCGCCGACGGTGCCAATCAGAATGCCAAGTTCGGGCGACACACCCCACACCTTCAGCGCATGTGCCGTGAAATAACCCGCGGTGCCCAGGAACATCGCGTGGCCGAACGACAGCAGTCCGCCATAGCCGATCAGCAGGTTGAAGGCGCAGGCCAATAGCGCGAAGCACAGCGCCTGCATCACGAAGAACGGATAGAGCCCGGTGAAGGGCACGATCAGCAGAAGCGCCGTCATGATACCGAAGGCGACCATCTCATCGCGCATGGCGCGAGGGGTTGCCGATAGTGTGTCGTCGGTCGTGGCGGTCATGTCAGCTTGCCCGTCCTGTCAATCCCGAGGGCTTCACAAGCAGCACCAGCACCATCAGCACAAATACCACGGTGTTGGAGGCTTCGGGATAAAAGTATTTGGTCAATCCCTCGATCACGCCCAGCGCAAAGCCGGTGATGATCGAACCCATGATGGAACCCATCCCGCCGATCACCACCACGGCGAACACCACGATGATCAGATCGGCGCCCATCAGCGGCCGCACCTGATTGATCGGTGCCGACAACACCCCGGCCAGCGCGGCAAGGCCGACGCCGAGCCCGTAGGTCAGCGTGATCATTCGCGGCACGTTGATGCCGAAGGCACGCACCAGCGTTGGGTTTTCGGTGGCGGCGCGCAGATAGGCGCCGAGCCGCGTGCGCTCGATCAGATACCAGGTGAGCAGGCAGATCACGAGCGAGAATACCACCACCCAGCCGCGATAGATCGGCAGGTACATGAAGCCGAGATTGACGCCGCCCTTGAGTTCGTCAGGAATCGAATAAGGCAGGCCGGACGAGCCGAAATAGTTCTGGAAGATGCCCTGAATGATCAGTGCCAGTCCGAACGTCAGGAGCAACCCGTAAAGATGATCCAGCCCGGACAGCCATTGCAGCATCGTCCGCTCGAGGATCATGCCGAAAATCCCAACCGCCAGCGGCGCGAGGATCAGCGCCGGCCAATAGCCGATACCGGCGTAATGCAATAGGAAGTAAGCGCCGAACGCGCCCATCATGTAGAGCGCGCCGTGAGCGAAATTGATGATGTTGAGCATGCCGAAGATCACAGCCAGTCCAAGACTGAGCAGCGCGTAGAACGAGCCGTTGATCAGTCCGACCAGAAGTTGGGCGTAAAGGGCCTGCATGATGCTTTCTCGTGCTCAACATCTCGAAACGAAGGGTTCGGCGGCACCGCGCCGCCGAACCCGGAAGATCATTTCTTCAATAGCGAACAGGTGCTCTTGTCCAGCGGCGTGAACGCCTGGTCGCCCGGAACCGTACCGATCAGCTTATAGAAGTCCCAGGGCGTCTTGGACTCCGATGGACTCTTCACCTCGAACAGATAGGCCGAATGGATGGTGCGGCCGTTGGGCTCGATGCTGCCCTTGCCGAACAGCGGATCGTCGGTCGGAATCGACTTCATCTTTTCCACAACCTTGACACCATCATGTGGATTGCCGCCGAGCGCTTCCAGCGCCTTGAAATAGTGGATCAGCCCCGAATAGACACCGGCCTGCACCATCGTCGGGGGCGCGCCGTTCTTCATCCGGGCAGCGAACTTCTTCGAGAACGCCCGGGTCTCGTCGTTCATGTCCCAGTAAAACGTCTCGGTAAAGTTGAGGCCCTGAGCGGTCTCGAGGCCGATCGCCTTGACGTCGGTGATAAACAGCAGAAGTGCGGCGAGCTTTTGCCCGCCCTTGACGATGCCGAATTCGGCCGCCTGCTTGATGCTGTTGGTGGTGTCGCCGCCGGCATTCGCGAGCCCGATGACCTTGGCCTTTGACGACTGCGCCTGCAGCAGGAACGACGAGAAGTCCGAGGTATTCAGCGGATGCTTGACGCTGCCGAGGACCTTGCCGCCGTTCGCGGTAACGACCGCGGCGGTGTCACGTTCCAGCGCCGCACCAAAAGCATAGTCCGCGGTGAGGAAAAACCAGGTGTCGCCACCGGCCTTCACCAGCGACTGGCCGGTGCTATGGGCGAGCATGTAGGTGTCATAGGTCCAATGCACGGTATTGGGTGAGCACTGCGCATTGGTAAGATCGGAAGTCGCCGCGCCCGAGTTGATGTAGACCCCGTTCTTTTCCCTGACGACGTTGTTGACCGCAAGTGCAACGCCGGAATTCGGAACGTCAACGATCACATCGACCTTGTCGACGTCAAACCACTGCCTCGCAATCGAGGTGCCGATATCGGGCTTGTTCTGGTGATCGCCCGAAATGACATTGATCTTCCAGCCTTTGGCGGTCAGCCCGGAATCCTCCACGGCCATTTGCGCCGCCAAGGTCGAGCCAGGACCGCCGAGATCGGCGTAAAGTCCCGACTGGTCGCTCAGCGCACCGATCTTGACCGTCTTATCCTGCGCGAAAACCGGATTGCCGGCGGCGAGCGTCAACGCCGTTCCTATCAACAACGCCGAAATCGTTTTTTTCATATTGTTCTCCCCATGAATTATTTGGTTCTTCATACGCCGAGGTAGGTGTGAAGCTTGTCCATATTGGCTTGCAGTTCGGAATTGGCGAAACCATCGATGATCTTGCCGTGCTCGACGATGTAAAACCGGTCCGCCACCGTCGAGGCAAAGCGGAAATTCTGTTCGACCAGCAGGATGGTGAATCCTTCCGACTTGAGCCGAGCGATGGTGTGGCCGATCTGCTGGATGATGACCGGTGCAAGGCCCTCGGTCGGCTCGTCCAGCATCAGGAAGCGCGCACCGGTACGCAGGATTCGCGCGATCGCCAGCATCTGCTGCTCGCCGCCTGACAATTTGGTGCCCTGGCTATTGAGCCGTTCCTTGAGGTTTGGAAACAGTTCGAAGATCTGGTCCAGTGGTAGGCCGCCGGGACGTACCACCGGCGGCAACATCAGGTTCTCGCGAACGTCGAGGCTTGCGAAGATGCCACGCTCTTCCGGGCAAAAGGCGACACCGAGGCGCGCGATCTTGTCGGATGACGCCCTGATGATTTCCGTACCATCAAAACGGACCGAACCGGTGCGCTTGCCGATGATTCCCATTATCGATTTCAGCGTCGTGGTCTTTCCGGCGCCGTTGCGTCCGAGCAGCGTGACCACCTCGCCGGCGTTGACGCTGAAATCGATGCCGTGAAGGATGTGGGACTCGCCGTACCAGGCCTGCAGGTTCTTAACCGACAGCACCGGCGCGCCCGCGCCGGACGTCGGTTTCGCCGTGGCGGCTTTGGCGGTTTTCAAATCAGCCATGTCCCGCCCCCAGATAGGCTTCCTTGACGCGTTCGTCCTTGGTCAGGTCGGCATAATTGCCTTCCGCAAGTACATGCCCGCGGGTCAGCACGGTGATGATGTCAGAAAGGTTGGCGACCACGCTCAGATTATGCTCGACCATCAGGATGGTGTATTTCGCGGAGATGCGCTTGATCAGTGCCGCAATCTTGTCGATGTCCTCATGGCCCATGCCGGCCATCGGCTCGTCGAGCAGCATCATTTCCGGATCGAGTGCCAGGGTTGTCGCGATTTCGAGCGCGCGCTTGCGCCCGTAGGGCATCTCGACCGCGGGCGTGTTCGCAAAGTCGCTCAAGCCGACGTCATCGAGCAATTCACGGGCGCGGCCATTGAAGCGGTCGAGGACGGTCTTTGAACGCCAGAAATCGAATGAATGTCCGTGCTGGCGTTGCAACGCGACCCGCACGTTCTCCAGCGCAGTCAAATGCGGGAAAACCGCCGAGATCTGGAACGAGCGGACCAAGCCGAGACGGGCTACGTCGGCCGGCGCCAACGCCGTAATATCCCGACCATTATACAGGATTTGACCGGCGGAAGGCCTCAGGAACTTGGTCAACAGGTTGAAGCACGTGGTTTTTCCGGCTCCGTTTGGGCCGATCAACGCGTGAATGCTGCCGCGGCGGACCCGAAGCCCAACGTCGCGTACGGCGAAGAATCCCGCGAACTCCTTGGTTAATCCGTGGGTTTCGAGAATGAACTCATCGGCCAATCAAATTTCCCCCGTCAGCCAGCGCCGCGAAATTCCCTCGCGCGCGGCTCATTGTTCTAACCGGCAGTTCTCGCAAGACGCCTTCCGAAAACTCCGTCTCGAACCGCCGCCTCCGGCCAGAATATGCCGTCAATGGCGTGGTTTACGCAAGGCGGAAAGCTTGGCTTGCGGCGGAGGCGGCTTCGCCCTTGGTCGAACCGCGCGCGGATACCATCAAGCGTTTCGCCGCAACCGTGGGCTCTCCGACCAAACCGAACGGCAAGCATCGGTTAACCGTATTTCCAGGCAATTTCACCGTTTCATTAAAAATTTCAGGGTAGCGTTGATGGTCTGGCACGTGTGCATCGAGACCGGATTACAACCTTGGATTTCCAAAGCGCCAACCCGACGATCGTCAAATCGATCAAGCAGCGCGATCTGCTCAACACTTGGTTGCGGCTATATGCCCCCGACCAGAAGACACCGCGCATCGAAGAATACCACCCCTCGCGGCTCGCCGATGAACTGCCGGATCTCGTTTATTACACCGTGAGCGCTGCGCGCGAACCTCCGCGCCTGGTGATCCAGAGCGACGGCACGCGGATGTCCAATGCCTATGGCAACACCGGCAAGGGCCGATACCTCGATGAATATCTCGGCGCCCGTCTCGCCCCCATCGTGATGCCGGTCTACCATGAATGCATCAAGCGCGCGCTCCCGGTCTACACCATTGCCAACGTCGATGACATCTGCGGGCGCTCCGTCGCCTATGAGCGGCTGCTGCTGCCGTTTTCGGACGACGGCGCGGTCACCCACGTGATTGCGTCGTTGAAGACCATCTGTGAGGACGGCGGCTTCGAAATCAAAAATTTGATGCGCGGAAACGACACCTTGCCGGCACCGAAGCTGCGCGCCGTGATCGATCGCGACCTGTACCACCGCGCGCCGGGCCGAATTCCGGCCAGCGACGCAATCGAATTCAGCTGACGGCCCGACCGGCGCCGCGCATCCGGCGATGTCACATCAAGCGCAGCTCAAGCCTTGCGGGCACCCGCTCGGCCCGATGGCACGACTTCCTTGGCGTAAATTTCCGGCATGAAGCCCACCAGCAGCTTGCCGCCGAGATCGAGCACCGGCCGCTTGATCATGGACGGCTGCGCCACCATCAAGGCCAGTGCCTTGCGCTCGTTCAAGCCCTCCTTCTCGTCATCGGGCAATTTGCGAAACGTGGTACCGGCGCGGTTGAGCAGCATTTCCCAGCCAAGCTCGTCGGACCAGCGCGTGAGCAGCTCTTTCGCAATGCCCGCAACCTTGTAGTCGTGAAAGTCGTAAGCCACGCCGTGGCTGTCGAGCCAGGCGCGGGCTTTCTTCATGGTGTCGCAGTTTTTGATACCGTAGATGGTGATGGGCATTTCGATCCATTTTAGATAGCGCTGTTCGATCGCTCATTGTAGATTAGGGCGGGCTCGCTTGCACCCGGGGCGAAGATGGAATTCACCGCGCTTTTTCTAGCCGTAACCGCCGTCATGCTGGTCGCCTGGCGGGGGCCTCGCCGCCTTGCGCTGACGCTGTTCACCGTCGTGCTGCTCGCCTCGGCCGCGACCTATCTGCACCACGCCACTGATACGCTGAAGCTGTCGTTCTAAGGTCCCGGCATGACCCGTGCACTCGCCGTCACCCTCAACGCCCTCAGCCTCTACGCCGTGGCGCTGGTCTTAACCGCGGCGTTTGCAGCACAACTGCTGCTGCATGAACTGCCCTGCCCGCTGTGCTTGCTTCAGCGCGTCCAATTCGCGGCGCTGGCGATCGGCCCGATCCTGAATGTTCGCTGGGGGCCACGGCCCAGTCACTACGCCTTGTCGCTGCTGGCTGCCGTCGTCGGTGCAACGTTCTCGACGCGCCAGGTCCTGCTGCACATCATGCCTGGTGACGCCGGCTTCGGCAGCGCGTTGTTGGGCTATCATTATTATACGTGGGCACTGATCGGCTTTGTGGCGGCCATCGTGCTGCTCGTGATCATCCTCTTGTTCGACCGTCAATTCGAGGAAGACCGCGCGGCGCCGAAAGAGGCCGTTGGCGGCTTCGCGCGCGCCGCCGTCTGGCTGGTGATCGGCCTGACCGCGCTGAATGTGGTCTCGACGCTGCTGGAATGCGGATTCGGCGCCTGCGCCGAAGACCCGGTGATCTACGAATTGCTCAAATACCTGTCCTGACAATGTATCGCACACACAGGTGTCAGCCGGTGCGGAAGCTGGCGCGATACTGTGCGGGCGATACGCCCAACCGCTCAGCGAAAACCACCCGCATCCGGTCCGCGGTGCCGAAGCCGCAGTCATAGGCCACCGCCTTGAGCGGCTCGTCGCTCGCCTCCAGCAGCATTCGCGCGGCATCGATCCGTGCACGCTCGACGAATTCATGCGGCGTGATCCCGGTCTCCTGGACAAAATGACGGGCGAAGTTGCGCATGCTCATGCCGACCTGCTTCGCCAGAGACTGCAGCGTATGCCGGCTGCCGATATGTGCCATGACGTGTGCCTGCGCCTGCGCAATCAATAAATCGTCGCGGACCGGCGCGGTTAGATAGGGACTGAACTGCGACTGTCCGCCCTGGCGCTGTGCCACCACCACCAGCCGCTTGGCGACGGCGACAGCGACTTTTGGTCCATGACGCTCGCCGATCAGAGACAGCACAAGATCGATCCCGGCGGTAACGCCCGCCGATGTCACCAGCCGTCCGTCACGAATATAGATGCGGTCGAACATGACATCGGCGGCCGGAAAGCGCGATGCGAGCTGCTGCGCGTTCTGCCAGTGGGTGGTAACCTTATGCCCGTCGAGAAGGCCGGCATGACCGAGCGCGAAAGCGCCGGTGCAGACCGAGCCGTATAGATCGGCGCGGTCCGACGCCGCGCGCAGCCATTGCGTCAGTTCCGGATCCGGCTCTGCCTCCGGCATCGCTGGGCCGCCTGCGACCAGAATGATCGCGAACTGCCCCTGCGCTTCGGCGAAATCGATATCTGCTGCGATGGTCATGCCGTTTGACGCGCGCAGCGGTTGGCGGTTCTTCGCAACCAGCACTGTTTCGTAGCCATCGCCGGCCCCAACGAAACCGTTCGCCTCGGAGAACACGTCCACCGGTCCGGCGACATCCAGCGCCTGCACGCCTTCGTGGATCGCGATGGCCACCCTCTGAATCGCCATGGCTTTCTCCTTCCCGGCCGTGTGCTGGCGCGAATTGCTGTTTCATTGGCTCGATCCCGCGGACGGGCATCGTTGCGATCATCCGACGGCATAGCCAAAAAAGTAACGACAGGATCGTGCCGCTTCTGCCGCAAGCGCTCAGGCCGGGGCGATCCGGATGGACCACAATAACAACAGGCCAAGCGCGTGGATTTACGCCACGGCTGCGTTTTGCCACATCAAGGAGTGTCTTGAAATGACTGAAACCATTGCAGGTATCCGCGTTCCCGACAGCGCCATGGCGCGCGCAGCAACCCAACTCGTCCGCGATACCGAAGACGATCTGCTCTACAACCACAGCCGCCGCGTCTTCTTCTGGGGCGCGCTCACCGGCCAACGGCGCGGCCTGAAATACGATCCGGAGCTGCTCTATATGGGCGCCATGTTCCACGACATGGGCCTGACCGAGCCCTATTCGAGCGCCGATCTGCGCTTCGAGGTCGACGGCGCCAACGCCGCGCGCGATTTCCTGAAGGGTTACGGCGTACCCGAGCGCGACATCGAAGACGTATGGGCGGCGATCGCACTCCACACCACGCCCGGTGTACCCGAGCATATGCGCCCCACGATCGCGCTGGTAACGGCCGGTGTTGAAATGGACGTGCTCGGTATCGGCTACGACGAATTCTCGCATCAGCATCGCGATCATGTCTGTGCACATCATCCGCGCGAGGACAATTTCAAGGAAAACATCATCGACCACTTCGCTAACGGCATCATCAAGAAGCCCCTGACCACCTTCGGCAACGTCAAGGCGGACGTGCTGGCGCTGAAGGATCCGAGCTACCGGCGGATGAACTTCTGCAGCATCATCCTCGATTCTCCCTGGCCCGGCTGAACGACGTCGCCCGATTGTCCTGACTCGCTCATCCCGCCGACATGTTCACGAACGTGTCGGCGATCTCACGCCTAAGGCATCATCCGCGCCCCGTCACACCAATGCCGCATTCGACGGTTTGGTTATGTTATAACATAACGTTCCCGCAATGGGATTTGTGAACGCAGCGACCCCGCGGAAAGCCTTCGTGACCGGACCCCATCCTCTTCTCGTTTCCGTGCTGGCGCGCTCAGCCCTGCTGCGACTGGCGGCGCTGCTCGGCGTTCTGGGCGGCCTGTGGCTCGCGATCCTCTGGGCAATAGCGCTGCCATGACGCGAACCGGCATCCATTTGCGCAATGTCACGGTCGCTTATGACCGTCATCCGGCGGTCCATCACCTCGACGGCACGTTTGCGCCGGGAAGCCTGACGGCGATCGCCGGCCCGAACGGCGCCGGCAAGTCGACGCTGCTCAAGGCGCTGATGAACGAGCTCCCGCTGGCATCGGGGACAATCGATCACGACAAGTTGCCGATCAGCGATATCGGCTACTTGCCCCAGGCGGCCGACATCGACCGTCAGTTCCCGCTGACGGTCGGCGATGCGGTATTGCTCGGCGCATGGCGGCAAACCGGGGCGTTCCGCGCGGTCTCCCTGGCCAGCGCGATGGAAGCCCGCCGTGCGCTGGCAGCCGTGGGACTGACCGGGTTTGAACGCCGTCATATCGGATCCTTGTCCGCGGGACAGTTCCAGCGTGTCCTGTTCGCGCGGCTGCTGCTGCAGGACGCCAAAGTGATCCTGCTTGATGAGCCCTTCACCGCGATCGACGCCCGCACCACGCGCGACCTGCTGGCCATCGTCCAACGCTGGCACCAGGACGGGCGCACGGTGATCGCGGTGCTGCATGATTTCGAGCAGGTGCGCGCCCACTTTCCGCAAACGCTGCTGCTCGCGCGCGAACCGGTCGCCTGGGGCCCGACCGCAACAACGATGACGGCCGACAACCTGCTGCGGGCACGCGCCATGGCCGAACAGTGGGATGAGGACGCGACACTTTGCACCGTGCCGGACCGGAGCGCGGCATGACGCCCTATCATCTCCTGGTCGCGCCCTTCGTCGATTATGGGTTCCTGCGCCGCGCGCTGGTTGCCTGCGTCGCGCTTGGGTTGGGATCCGGTCCCGTCGGCGTGCTGCTGATGCTCCGCCGCATGAGTCTGGTCGGTGACGCCATGAGCCATGCGGTGTTGCCGGGCGCGGCGATCGGCTTTCTCATCGCCGGCGGCCTTTCGCTTCCCGCGATGGGCCTCGGCGGATTGATCGCAGGCCTCAGCGTCGCGCTGCTTTCGGGGCTCGTCAGCCGAACCACGCCGCTCCGCGAAGACGCGAGCTTTGCGAGCTTCTATCTCGCATCGCTGGCGCTGGGCGTGCTGATCGTGTCGCTGCGCGGCTCGAACATCGATCTGCTGCATGTGCTGTTCGGGACGATCCTGGCGATCGATGACGGCGCGCTTTATTTCGTTGGCGCCATCGCTTCGATAACCGTGGTCACGCTGGCGGTGATTTACCGGCCGCTCGTCGTCGAATGCTTCGATCCCGGCTTTTTGCGCGCGGTCGGTGGCCGCGGATCGCTCTACCATTTCCTTTTCCTGTTTCTCGTCGTCCTCAATCTCGTTGCCGGCTTTCAGGCGCTCGGAACGTTGATGGCGGTGGGGCTGATGATGCTGCCGGCCGCGGTCGCGCAATTGTGGGCACACACTCTGCCGGTCATGGTGGCAATCGCAGCCGCGACGGCCGCCGTGTCCGGCTACATCGGTCTGGTCATTTCCTATCACCTCGGCTTTGCGTCGGGACCGACCATCATCCTGACCGCGAGCCTGATCTACGGCGGCTCGCTGCTGGTCGGTCCCTCCGCCGCCATCCGACGCTTCTTTCCTCGTTCCCATACGGCAGGCTGAAAAATGACAGCCATCAAAGCCACGCGCGGCGGCCTGATCGCATTCGCATTGATGATCCCGGGCGCGGTGGCAATGCCGGCTTCGGCCAGGACCCTGCAGATCGTCGCAAGCTTCAGCGTGCTGGCGGATGTGGTGCAGCAGGTCGGCGGCCGCCACGTACGGGTCAGGAGCCTGGTCGCACCGAACGGCGACCCGCATCAGTACGAGCCCTCACCCGCGGATGCCAAGGACCTCAACGACGCCGACGTCACCTTCATCAGCGGCGAAGGTCTGGAGCGCTGGTTCGAAAAGCTTGCCAAGGCATCGGGCTATCGCGGCGCGCCGGTGATCGTTTCCACCGGCATCGAATCTCGCGAACGCGCGCGGAAGGGCCAGATTTCGGATGACCCTCACGTCTGGAACAGTCCCATCAATGTGATGGTGTGGGTTTCCAATATCGAGAAGGCGCTCGCCGCGGCCGACCCCGCCGACGCCGCCGATTTCAAGGCCCTTGCCGCGCGCTACACCGCCGAATTGCACGAGCTCGATGCCTATGCGCACGCGCAGATCGATCCCATCCCGCCGCGGCAGCGCCTGATCCTGACCAGCCACGATGCGTTCGGCTATCTCGGTCGCGATTACGGCATCACCTTCCTGTCGCCGCTCGGCATTTCCACCGAAACCGAAGCTTCCGCCAGCGACGTTGCAAAGCTGATCGACCAGGTGAAAGCAGAGCACGTCAAAATCTACTTCATTGAAAACTCCAATGACCCAAGGCTGGTGCAGCAGATCGCCGGCGCGACCGGCGCGAAGCCCGGCGGCAAGCTCTATGCCGAAGCCCTGTCGCCGCCTGATGGACCGGCGCCGACCTATGCTCAAATGTTTCGGCACAACATCGATGCGCTCGTCGATGCGATGACCGCGTCCTCGGCGACGCATTAGATGGCTTTTGACGTGCGAACCGGGCTGCTCATTGTTTCGCTTCTGCTCACGGCCAATGGCGCCGAGGCTGCTCCCGTACGCATCGGCGTGTCGGACCCGGTTTATGCCGACCTCGCCCATCAGATCGGCGATCCCGGCGTCGCCGTTACACTGCTCAAGGCTGACAAGCCTGGAGGCAGCGAGGCGCGCGGCTTTCCGCCCAGCGATGTCGTGATGTGCGGCGGAAGCAACTCCGACGCCTGGTTGTGCGAACAGGCGCGGCGCACCGTGCCGCCGCCGGTCGTGATCGAGGCCATGGCCCGGACTGCGGGCGGCGAAGAGCCCGCATCCTCGTGGCGCGACACCAAGACGGTATTGGCGCTGACCGGACAACTCGCCGCTGAACTGAGCCGTCGCCTGCCCGCCGAGGCGCCGCGCATCGCGGCCAATCTGACGCGAACCCAAACCGCAATCCGGAGCATCGATCGCAAGATCGAACAGGTCGTGCATCTCTACCAGGGCACGGAGGTCATCGTTACCGATCAACTTTCGCGCGGCTTTGTCGATCGATTCCGTTTCAAGATCGAGGATGACAACTACCTCAAAGCGCTGTCGCGGACCGGCGCGCCATCCGCCGCATCGGTCGCAGCCCTGAACGATGCGATCCAGCGCCGCAAGGCCAGCATCCTCGTCTACGATCAGAGCGCGACCGCGCCCGCGATCAAGCAGCTCATCGCGGCGGCCAATGACACCGGAATGCCCGCGGTCGGATTGCGCGAGAGCATCCCCAGAGGGCTTCATTATCAGCAATGGCTGCTGCGCCAGGTCAACGCCGTCCATGGCGCGCTCAATCAGGCCGCGCCATGAATAGGACCTCGATGCGCAAGACTTCGTTGAGCAGGACCTGGGCCATCGCCACGCTGCTCATCGCAGCCGCGACCGCCACGACGCCGCAGGCCGCCGACGCGCATCCCCACGTTCTGATCGAGGCGCGGACCCAGGTTCTCTTCAACCCGCAAGGCCAGATCATCGGCGTCTCCAACGTCTGGGATTTTGACGATGCATTCTCCGCCTATGCAATTCAGGGTTACGACAGCAAGGGCGACGGCAATCCGACCCGGCAGGAGCTGCAGCCGTTCGCCGAGATCAACCTGAAGTCGCTTGCCGAATACAATTACTTCACGCGGCTGAAGGTGGCGGGGACGACTGTCGCTTTCGCGAGCCCGAAGGATTATTACGACGTCTTCGCCAACGAGAAGCTGACGCTGCACTTCACCTTGCCGCTGGCAAAGCCGCTCGACGTGCGCGGCAAGCCGGTGGAAGTCGACGTTTACGACCCCGCCTACTTCGCGGCGATCACCTTTGCCAACGACAAGCCGGTCGCGCTGACCGGCGCCGCCGCCGGCTGCGCGAGCGTCGTGCATCGGCCGGAAGCGCTGGATGCCGCCACCGCCCGCAAGCTGGCGGTGATTCCGGCCGACCAGCGCACGCTTCCCCCTGAACTGTTCGCCATCACCGACAAGCTCGTCAACGGCATAAGGATCGACTGCAAATGACACGCCGTTCACGCCGCGCCACCGCCTTGCTGTCTCGCGGCCCTCTGCTGTTCGCCGCCGCGTCGCTGATCCCGATGCGCCCCTCGCTGTGCTGGGCGGCGGCGGCGACAGGACCGTTCGGCGCGGGCCTGCCGGATGGCGGCATCCCCGGCGAGACATTTTTCCCGCGGCTCGCCAGCGCCGTCATCTCGATCCAGTTCTATTTCAATCAGCACATGACCATGGCGGTTCGCGCCATCCGTCACGATGCCAGCGCGGTATGGACCCTGCTCGCGCTCTCTTTTGCCTACGGCGTCGTTCACGCGGCCGGCCCCGGCCATGGCAAGGCCGTGGTGTCGTCCTACCTGCTGGCGACCCGGCAAACGCTGCGTAACGGCGTCGCGCTGGCATTCATCGCCTCGCTGGCGCAGGCCTGCGGTGCCATCGCGCTGATCCTTGTCGCATCGCTGGTGCTGCACATGACCAGCGTATCGATCACGCTTGCGACCTATCAGTTTGAGATTCTCTCCAATGTCCTCATCGTGCTGCTCGGTTGCTGGCTGGTCTGGAGCAAGATCATACGACCCGCGCGGCCGCTTCAGCTCGACTTCGAGCCCGTCAACGCCTGGACCCGGCCGGAGCGCTATCTGGCGACCGCGACAGCCGCGGGATCGTCGCAATTTCAGGCGCACGACACCACCGAACTGACGCGCCCGGCTTCGCTTCCGCGCGTCCGCGCACAGGCGATCCGCCATCACTACTGCGGCGACGATCGCTGCAATCACGTCCATATGCCCGACGCCGCGGTCGCTTCGGGTTCGCTCGACTGGCGCAAGGCCTGGACGGTGGTGGCGTCGACCGCGCTGCGGCCCTGCACCGGCGCGCTGATCGTTCTGGTGTTCTCCATTTCGCAGGGACTGCTTGTCGCGGGCATCGCCGCGACCTTGGTGATGGGATTGGGAACGGCGATCACCGTCGCATCGCTCGCCACGCTGGCGGTCTCCGCGCGCAAGACCGCCTTCACCCTGACCCGCGCCGACAGCCCGCTCGGCCGCAAGATCATCCGCGGCGTCGAGATGTGCGGTGCGCTTGCGGTGCTGCTGTTCGGGACGCTGTTACTGCTGGGAAACATCTTCCTGCAATAGACCCGACGATCAATCAGTCAGGCGCTGCGCCGCTCGCGCGCGCTTCGCTTAACTCGGCTTGCCGTCATCGAGGCTGACGATCACGGCCGCATTGGCGATGATGATGGCGTCGCTGCCCTGCTCGGCCGGAACCTCGAGGCCACCTTTGACCGCCGTCACGGTCACCGTTCCATAGGGCAGCTCCTTGGCCACCGCCGAGGTGTCGACCGCAGCGGGATCGGGCACGCCGACCGTAACATCGACGAACATGTCATGCGGGGTCTTGCCCACCATCCGGAAGAAGCCGACGCTGGAGTGTCGGATCGCATCCGACACCGCGCGCCGCGCGGCCTTGGTGGCATCGCGGCCGTGAACATCCACGCCCATGCCCATCTCAGTGAAACATCGCACACGTGCCATCGGGAATTCCTGTTGTTGCTGGAGAAAAGATATCAGTTCTGCTTCTCACATGTCCAACACGTCATTGCGAGCGCAAGCGAAGCAATCCAGGTCAACAGAAGAAGAGTGGATTGCTAAAGTGCTGCGTCGTCCCGGCCTTGCGCCGGGACCCATAATCCCTGGCGTCGGTTGTGAAGGAAAGCATCGACTACACTGCTCAAACGAGAAGACACGGCGTAGCGATGAGCGCAATTGCGCTCACGCTGGGGTCCCGGCTCGCGCGGAGCCTGTCATCGGGCGGCGCCTTTGCGCCGACCCGTTGGCTTGGCCGGGACGACGTGCTTGTGTGTTTGAATTTCCAAAACGCATACGTCCGCGATCTCGCTGCGCATCGCGCCCGAGTATTGCAAAAAACTTCCGCCCAAAAAAGTAGAGGGCGCAGGAAACGCCGGGTGCGCGGTGCACCCGCAGTCCGTGTGCAAAAGGTAGTGTGCACACGGGGTAGTCACCACAGGCTCACCGGAACACCCGGCATTTCCTGCGCGTTGGCTTTACGGCTTATAACGCGCTCTCCCTGGTGACCGGGCTTTCTTGCCACCATCGCCCCTGAGAAGCTTGCTTCTCAAGAACTTGACGCCAGCGTCGGGGCGTCAGGACCACACGGCTTTGCCGTACGCGACAGCATCGTTCGTCGCGCGCCATTGGCACGCCCGACGCTGCCGCGTCCACCGCATCCCATCCCAACGTCCATGACGATCGCGAAGCGCCCCTCTTTCGGGACGGGACGGCGGGAATAAAAAGCTGATTTGGGTCAAACGGGAAGTGGAATGTTTTTCAGAACGGGGCTAGACACGAATTAGGTGATTTGCCCGTCGGGTCGATCTCGCTTTCGAAGCCATTGAAGAGCATCAACCCGAGATGAATTGAAACGCCGTCGAGGACGCGCGCCTCGCCCACCTTCAGCCCATCTGAAGCGAGGCGAAACTACTCGTGTCGTTTCAGACCGCCGCAAGAGCCTCGTTTAGAATGGTCTGGCGTTTAAGGCGGTCTGCCGACACTTCCCCCAGATTTTGGTAGATTGCGACAATCCGGCTAAATATCTCAGTAGCGGGCTGCCCGTGTTGCCCCATCACCCCAATGATCTTACTCGCCTCCTGCTCGACTCGCCTCGAATTGAGTGCCAAAACTTCCTTGCCAGATATGATCGCCCGCACTAGCGGCAACATGTGCCACTTAAACCGCTTCATATTTTGCGGAATTGTACTGTTTGAGACAAGCAAATTGAAGCGGTACATAGTCAAGCAGGACGCATAGAAAACAGATTCCTTGGAGTCGTCCGCAAAAATCGACTTGGTTAGCTCCTCGTACATTTGCTTTGGATATCGAGCCGCTAACTCTGGACGATTGCAAAACATCGCCGCTACGCACTTCGCGGCGTTGTGCAAAGAAAAAATCCTCGTCGCGGGAATATCTTGGCCCACGTACTGCCGATCTCGCCGCTCCAAATACAACCGGCTTTCAGCCCCGTCATAACTATTGAAGTCCTGCTCGACCCTTTTGATTATAGGACGCAAATGACCTGCCCCTGAACTTTCATCCAGCGGCGATTAGAAGTCTCGGCGGGTTTTACGCCGTGAGGCGCGGGTAGAGCAACGTGCGATCGGCGGAGCTGGTCCGGGTTGCGCAGCCGATCGCACGTTGCGGTGAGGTTAGCGGCATAAGCCGCCGGGGTGAGATAGCCCAGCGCCGAATGTGGACGCTGTTCGTTGTAATCGTCGGCCCAGTCCGCAATCTTTGTCCTGGCATGATCGAGGCCGAAGAACAGGCTCTCATTGAGAAGCTCGTCCCGCATCCGACCATTGAAGCTCTCACAGAAGCCGTTCTGCATGGGTTTGCCCGGCGCGATGAAGTGCCAGGTAATGCGGTTCTCCTGCGCCCAGGCGAGCATGGCGTTCGACGTGAATTCGGTGCCGTTGTCGGAGACGATCATCCCGGGTTTGCCGCGCTGGTCGATCAACGCCGTCAGCTCGCGCGCCACCCGCCGTCCCGAGATCGACGTGTCGGGGATCGCCGCCAGACATTCCCGGGTCACGTCATCGACGATGTTCAGGATGCGGAACCGGCGGCCGCAGGCGAACTGGTCGTGCACAAAATCGAGCGACCAGCGGGCATTTGGCTTGGCCTCGACGAGGATCGGCGCCCGGGCTCCCACGGCGCGACGTCGGGCCCGCCGCTTGCGCACGGTGAGACCTTCCTCTCGATAGAGCCGATAGATGCGGTTGACACCCGATGGTTTCGCCTTCCTGCCGCAGCAGGACGAACAGCCGGCGGTAGCCGAAGCGTTTCCGTTCATTGGCGAGTTCACGCAGATGCTCGCGCAGATCCGTATCCGGCGGCCGGCATGACCGGTAACGGATCATCTTGCGATCGGCGTTGACGATTGAGCAGGCCCGCCGTTCTGAGAGGCCCAGTACGGCCTGCAGATGCGCGACACCTTCGCGCTTGGCGGCGGGCCCTACCATTTTTTTGCCAGAAGCTCGCGAAGTGCGGCCGCATCCAGCATCTGCTCCGCCAAAAGCTTCTTTAACTTGGCGTTCTCCTCCTCAAGCTGCTTCAGACGCTTGGCCTCCGGGACATCCATGCCGCCGTATTTGGCCTTCCAGTTGTAAAGCGTCGCTTCCGAGACGCCATGCTTGCGGGCGAGATCCGCCGTCTTCGCACCCGCCTCGTGCTCTCGCAGCACGCCTATAATCTGCTCTTCCGTAAATCTCGTTCGCTTCATCTGTCCGTCCTTGAGAAGGCCGGACTCTAACTCCGCGTGGAGGAAATTTGCAGGGGCAGGTCACAAAGATAAAAATTGCGTGTCTTCAACCTTCGTTTGACTATTAGTCGCGCGAACCAGCTCCGAGAAAACATCCTCAAGCTGTGTCTTCACAACTTTAATGTTGACCATCACATCGCCTAGCGATGTTCGATTTTCGAACAGGACGTTTGATGTCTGACACCCATTGACTATCTGATAGTTACGCAGATGCAGTGTGGTTCCCTGAAGCTTGATGTCGGGGCTGACTATGGTAATTCCGTTATTCAGTACCGGAAACCGGCTTGCCGCCTGCGACGCCAATGTTGCCGAAATCGATTGGTTGACAGGGTTGTCATGACCAAGGAAGGAGCGAACATTCTCTTCAAAGACTTGAGTTCTTAAGTTTCCATCTTCCGTCAGTAGTAGGTTTGCAACAAAGTCGCTTGCGCGAACGACCGCTAGGTAAGCTTCATCAATTCCTGAAATGTTCGGAAGCGCGGCTGTACTGAAGGCAGGCAAGCTCGCGTCGATCCCGGAATAAGTACTTACCCACATTCGGGTGAGATCATCTCGATCAATGAATCGGATATCGACGTCGTGAAACAAACCAAGCTCTTTAAGCTGAACGCCAAAATCTACCAGGGCAGTTTCAAGCGCCGCGGGTTTCTGATACAGGCCCGTGGTTACGAAACGCGCTGTCAGCGAAGGTTTTCCGTTACGAATTTTTGGGACTTCGTTGACGACCACATCAAAAATTTGTCTCGCCTCTATGAGCACATCGTTTGTGACCATGTACGGCGCTTGTGTCGCGAATCGAAGTATCGCCTCTTTAAACTTTAAGAAATTTCCCAGATCAAATCCTTCGGAACGCTTAGCCTGGATGAACTGAATATCAACGTCGTGATTTCTACGAGGCGATGAAAACACGCCCTTGGCATCTTCAGCGGAAGTTGTCACTACTTCATCGATAACGACGGCGACACCATCAATTCCATCTTCGCCAGCCCCTGCTGACACATCATCGAGATCAAAGGCGATGCTGTAGCGCGATGAAAGAACGCAGTATGCGGCGAACTTCTCAAACTGCACAGACTCTTGGTCAGCTTGAAGTCCTTGGCTCTGCACAAAGCTATTCAGGTGAGCCTTAATGATTCGGTGCATTATTTTCCCCTCAGCAGCCTTCGAGTAGGCGCTCTCACTCATCGGCAAAAAAAGTTGACGCCATCGATCATCGTTGATGGTGCGACTAGCGATCGCCACCATCAAAAATCATGTCGAAGCAACTGAAGTCGGCAGCCATGTTCTTGCCGAAGTAGCGGCGCGCGAGCCCTACGAGATATTCGTAAGCCCGCCCATCGCGCATCACGTCGACAGCCTTCCAACCGCTTGCTATCTTGGGCTGAGTACAACCGCACCATCAATCGGTCAACATGGAAGAAAGTCGCCCCTTTCGTTCCCGGCAACGAAACATCTTCCTCCCACTACACCGTCGTCACCTTCACCCTCTCCCGCGTCGACAACGGAACGCGGCTGCGTCTGGTCCATTCCGGCTTCGTGCTGCCGAAGAACGAAATCGCCTACACAAACATGGGTGGCGGCTGGAAGAAGGTCGTGCCGCGCATTGGCGAAATCGCCGGCGAGCAGCAGGACGCCCCAAAAAATCGCCACTGACGCCCGGCTGATCCAGCGCTTGTCCGAAACGAGCAAGCACAGAAGCGCATCTCGGCCGCCTCCGCAGAACCCTGCGGGGGCCGTCTCGGCCCCCGCTCGTCAAAATGCGCGGCCCTCTACGCCGGCGCCGGCACAGACTGCGCCGTGGGCTTGGGGAACGGCTTGAACGTCAGCGCGATCAGGAAGGCGCCGATGCCGACGGCCCACGAGCCGATATAGAGCCAGACGTAACTGGCGAAGGCATCGTAGATCAGGCCGCCGGCAACCGGGCCTGTCGCCATGCCCAGGCTGCCGGCCATCGCGGTGCCGCCGATCACCGTGCCCATCATCCGCAACGGAAAGTTTTCGCGGACGAGAACGGCATAGAGCGGCATGGTGCCGGCATAGATGAAGCCGAACAATGCCGCCACGGCGTAGAACGCGGCAAGCTCGCGCACGAAGACGTAGCCCAGCGCTCCGAAGGCCTGTGCGAGCAGGCCGAGCACGAGCACGCGCTTGGCGCCAAAGCGATCGCCGAGCAGGCCGAAGGCGATGCGGCCGCCCATCCCTGCCAGGCCTTCCACGCTGTAGATCGTGACCGCGGCGATCATGGGAATGCCGCAGGTGATGGCGTAGCTCACGGTATGGATGATCGGGCCGGAATGCGTGGCGCAGCAGAAGAAATTCGTCAGCAGTATTATAATGAATTGCGGCGAGCGCAGCGCCTGCGCCAGCGACATCTCCGGCTGGGTCGGCGCGCCGGATGAAGCCGCAGGCCCGCTCTGAAGTGCCGGGGGGCGGCGCACCAGCAGCGCCACCGGGATCATGATCGCGGCGACGACGAGGGCCACGATCTGCATCGACGTCCGCCAATCATGGTGCGAGACCAGCCAGGCGGCCAGCGGCGCCATGGTCATGGGCGCCATGCCCATGCCCGCCGAAACCAGCGACACCGCTAGGCTGCGACGGGTATCGAACCAGCCGGTGACACAGGCCATCATCGGCGCGAAGATCGCAGCGATCGAGCCGCCGACCATCAGGCCGAAGATGAATTGAAAGGCGACCAGCGAGGTCGCGAAGCTGGCCAGCGCCAGGCTGGCCGCGAGCACGACTGACCCGGTCAGCACCACCGGAAGCGGCCCGAAACGATCGGACAAGGTGCCCCAGATCATGCTGGTGAAGGCCATCGCCAAAAAGCCGATGGTCATGGCGCTCGATATGCCGGTCACCGACCAGCCGGTATCCCGCGCGATCGGTTGCAGGAACACCGGCAGCGAAAACATGCCGCCGATCGCGACGCACCCCAACAGGCCACCGGCCGCGACAATCACCCAGCGATAGCTAGAATTGGTCATCCTGATCTCCACTGCCCATTCTCTCTGGGTGAAAGACGAACGGAACGGGCGGCAGCCGACAATAGAATGGTCGAGCCGGCAATTTTTTCCGCGTGAGGTCACACGCGGGTCTGATCAGCTTCGGGCGCCCTTGCCTCGGGTCTGGCCCGTCGGCCTCACAGACGGATGGCGGAGGCGTCGGCTGCATACGTTACAGCAGTAATCCCGCCTGAAATCATCCTGTAACCGCGCGCCGCTAGACCACGCAGCGGCCATTTTGGCTGTCGGGAGATTTCACCTTGCGCCCAATCCTCGCTTCGATCTGCACCTTCATGACCCTTGGCACATCAGCGGCGGCCGAACCGTTGGACGGTGACAAGGCGGCCGTCGTGTCGCTGGTGCGCGAGAGCGTCGCGGCCTGGACCCACAACGATATCGATGCCGCGACGCGCCACCTCTCGCCTTCGATCGTGATCACCGACAGCACGGCGCCCTATTTCTTCCGGGGGCCGACGGCGGTCTCGGATTGGATGAAAGCCTTCGCAGCCGATGCCAAGGCCAACGACATCACCGATCCCTGGGAGACGCTTGGCGAGCCGACGGAGGTCGAGGTCGACGGCCCGCACGCCTATGTCGCGATCCCGGCGGTTTACGGCTTCAAGCAACACGGCCAACCGGTCCGGGTGGACTCAACGGTCACCGTCGCGCTGGAAAAGTCCAAGCAGGACTGGAGCGTCGTCTCCTGGACCTGGTCCAAGCGCTAAGCGCAATCTCGCGGGATACCTGATCGGCGGAACACCAAAGCCGGGTCGTCACCAGACGGCCCGGAAGGCGCCGATGTCCTCGTGACGGTCGCCTGATGTCGACAGTCATGCGTTGTCTGAGACTAGCGAGAGAAAATATCTGCTGCTCTGCTAGCTACAGCAGCGATCTCGCGGGCTAAAACCGCATGGTGAAAACGCCGCGCACAGCCTGGTCGACCGCGCCGCCGCCGAACTGCCCGTTATAGGAAACGCCGAGCGTGGCATTGGGCGCGATATGCAGATCGAAGCCGGCTTCCGTCACCGCCGCATCGGTGGCGATCGGGACGCCGGTGACGGTGAAGGAATTGCCGCCCGCAAATGACATCACCGAAGCCGGCGTGATGTCGCCATAGGCGTGCAACCAGCCGAGCGTGCCCCGCGCGGTCGCCACCATCGGCCCCAGCATGAAATCCGTCGCCGCGCGCATGCCGAGCGTGGTGAAGCCGGTGTCGGTATCGCCGGCGTGGCTCGTCAATGCGGCCAGCCCGCCCTGCTCGACGAAGCCGTTGCTGTGCAGGTTGACGTAAGCGAGGTTGAGGAAAGGCTCGAGATCGAACCTGCCGGCCTGAAGCTGATAGCCGAGTTCGGCGAAACCTTGCGAGGTCGTGGCGCTGTAGTCGGCCCGCAGACTATTGAATAAATCCGGCAATATGACCATGCGGGTCGACGATACGTCGTGCCAGGTGAAGGTGCTGCCGAGGCGCAGAGTGAGCCGGTCCCACTGCCTGCCGCCGTAGACGCCGAAGTGATAATCGTCGCTGCCGGACGAGGCGTTTTGCTCGCTTGCACCATAGTTGCTGAGGCTGTAGCCGGTGAGCACGCCGACGCGCCAGTCCTCGCCCACCGCCGCATCGATGCCGGCGACGAAACCCGAGGACGAGCGATCGATCTTGCCGGCATTGGCGTTGCCATCGCTGTGGCCCCATGCGCCGAAAGCTTGCCCCCAGACCGCGAAGCGATCGGGATTGATAGCGCAGCCGTAATGGCCGACGCCCGCGCCGGGCCTGGTCGCGGGGTCGGATTGCGACGCGTGCCCGGCGGTGCAGAACATGTCGCGGAGACGATCGATCGCGAGCGCGCGCGTGTAACGGCTGTCATAGATCATCGCGCCTTTTACCGACGCCTGGCTCGAACCGGACAGTTGATCCAGCGCGTTACGCGCCGCGCCGTCATTGGGCGAATTGAGCACGGGATTCTGCACGCCGGTGCCGCCGATCGCGCCGGCAGTCGATCCCTGGTTGGGAGTTTGCGCAATCGTGCCGGGGTCGCGGGTCTGCACCACCTTCAGATAGACGTTGTTGGCATCGTAGGCGTCCACCAGGCCGAGAAAAGCGGAGACCGCGGTGTCGCCAGTCAGCGTGTAGGTGCCGGTCAGGCCACCGGTGGCATTCAGCACCTGATAGACGGCATTCGGCGCATAGTTGCCGGGGACGCTCTTACTTACGCTGAGAATCGATCCTGCCTGCACCGACGCGGTGCCGTTGACCGCGATCAGGTCGGAAGCGCTGGAGGTCGGATCGAGTTGCACCTGATAGGTCGAACCCGCTGCTTGCGTGAACGCGCCGTTGACGTGCAGGGTCCCAAGCGAGTTGCCAGGCGCGATGACGGCGCCGGTGTGCACCGTGGTGGCACCGACCGTACCGTTGCCTTGCAGGGTGCCACCCGACAGCACGTCCATGGTGCCGCCGAGAGAGCCGTTGACCGACAGGGTGCCGGGCTGGACGGTCGTCAATCCGCTGAAGGCGGAACTGTCGCCGGTCAGCGTCTGAGTGCCACTCGCAAACGTCAGCCCGCCGCTGCCGCCGAAGGAGCCTGCGAACGTGTCGCCATTCGCATTCGTAATCGTCAGCGTTTTTGTGCCGATATTGACGACGCCAGCGCCGGACAACGTTTTGATGGACGTTCCCGACGTGGTGCCTGCAATGTCGAACACCCCGTCGTTATGCAGGCCGCTCGATGATGCGATGCTGCCGCTTCCCGTCAACGCCAGAGTTCCGGCATCGATGACGGTGCTGCCGGTATACTGACTGACATTGCTGATGCTCAGCGTGCCCGCCCCGGTCTTGATGATATTTCCCGCCCCTTGGATGATGAACGCATTGGCGAAACTCATTGCGTTGGCGGCATTGACGGTGTCGAAGGTCGCCGTATGCCCGGCGAGATCGAGTCCCACGAAAGGTACGCCCGGGAGCGAGGGGCCACCCCAACGGAATCCGCCTCCGGCGGCGTTGGACGCCCGGAAGATCAAGTCGTTGGCGAGAATCGTTCGTTGGAAGAAATTTGTAGTCGTGGTGCTCTCGTTGAGCGCGGCAATGCCGCCGGTGCCATTGAAGCGCATGGCATACTGCGAGAGGCCAGCGAAGCTGTTCAGTGTCGCAGCCGACGTGATCCAGAAGAGATCCGATGTCCCGAACATCGGTCACAGGAGTGCCAATTGAAATGGACGATGAACCGGACGAAATGATCGCGCGATCGTCCTTTCCTGGCACAACGCCTCCGATCCACGACGTCGGGCTCTCCCAGGCGCCGGGCCCTGAAACGTGGGTGATGTCCGCGGCGAAAGCGGGCGCATCGAATGTGATGCCGCCTAAGGTGAACGTCATCAGCACTGGCAACGCATACGGCCTGATCGGTCGGCGCTCCAGTTTCTGAGATGAATGATCTCTGAATGAGATCGTCGAGAAAGTTCGATATTTTTTATTCTTAATAGTCTTAGTCAAGCGTCAGCCCTCACAACCGATGACAGCCGATAGTTAAGTTGATCTCGGCTTTTCCCGGGCGACGGTGGCAGACCGTCCCTGCTCTTGCCATGTGCGCAAGTTGAATCAAAAGAGATCGCTAACACGCCCGTGCATTCGCGCATCGGTGCCGCCCCAGTATTCCAATCGGGCGCTCCGCCCTCGTCGTGCATTCAACTTTAGATGTAACCGTATTGAAGCTAAAGGGCCCAAAACGCGCTGCATTATATGCTCAGCATAGTGATCAAGCAGTCCGCATGAAGTTTCCGTTGCATTCTCATTAGCTTGCGAGCGCACCCGATGAAGCGCATGCCTGCCATCACAACCACGGCATCAGAATGCCGTTAATGCGTCACGAATCAGATGCGGACATTTTGTCCATCGGCGCGAAAGCACCGTGAGATGCTGCAAGCTGTGTCCTCGAATTTAACTCGCGCGCCCGTGATCAGCATCGAAATGTGAGTGTGAGCATCAACAGTCATGACCATCCGTCCGATCGTCCGTTATCCCGACCCTCGCCTCGCGCTCCCGGCGCAACCCGTGACCGTGTTTGACGGCGCGCTGCGCGACCTCGCACGCGATCTGCTCGAGACGATGCACGCCGCGCCCGGTATCGGGATCACCGCGCCACATATCGGCATCTCCCTGCGGGTGGTGGTGCTCGAGCTCGATGCCAACGATGGCGCGCGGACCTACGTCAATCCCGAGATCACCTGGGCATCGCCCGAGATGATCATGCATCGCGAAGGCAGCGTCTCGATGCCCGGTGTCCACGACGAGGTAAGCCGCCATGCGCGCGTCCGGATCAGCTATCACGACGTCGACGGCAACCTGCAGACCGAGGAATCGGACGGCCTGCGCGCGGTCTGCCACCAGCATGAGATCGACCAGCTCAACGGCCTGTTCTGGATCCAGCGGCTGTCCCGCCTCAAGCGCGAGCGGTTGATCAAGCGCTTCGAGAAAGTGTCGCGGGGATAAGGAGGATGCCGACGAAAGCGTATTGAGCCGACCGACCTGGACCTGGCGGAATACGCTTTCGCTATTCCGCCCTACAGGCCATCAAGGTCGTGTAGCCCGCACGGCTATTTCAATTGCGTGTTGGCGATTGGCATGATCGAGGCGACGTGCCAACCGTTCGCGTCGTGAACGAATGTCTGGCTGATCAGAAACTTGTTGTCCTGCGATGGCTGGCCCGGCAGGCCGCGCGTGAAAACGATGGGGACGAGAATCTGGATCACGTCGTTCGAGATCGCGGTGGCATGAAATTGCGACATGTCGGGTTCGAGATGCCACGTGCCTTCGTAATATTCCCTGAAGCGATCGGCGACGGCGTCGCGCCCTCTGGTCTCCACGCCTCGCCCGTACCAAAGCATCCCGGGCGAATTCCACAGCATGGCTTTCACGCCGGCCACATCATGCGCATTTTGCGCGGCAACGAATTTGGTGAAGAACGCGCGCGCCTCGGCCTCGTCTGTGGCGGCGGATGCATGCCCGCCCAGCACGACCATCGTGATCACAGCAAGGACCGCGGTCACGATCGAAAGAGATCGAGCAGGTCGCATCGACGAAAGCAAATTCATAAAAGCACTCCTATTAATGATGACCATCATGATTATATTCATGGTAGTCGTAATGTATAAAGTCAATCGATTTGGAGGCGTGCACGTGAAAGTGAGCAGGGAGCAAGTTGCAGAGCACCGGACACGAATCCTGGACGCCGCGGCGCGGCTGTTTCGGCTGCGCGGCTTCGACGACGTCAGCGTGGCGGAAGTGATGAAGGAGGCCGGCCTGACGCACGGCGCTTTTTATGGGTACTTTCCGTCCAAGGAAGCGCTGGTCGCGGAAGCGGTTGGGCAGGCCCTGCCCCATGCTCCCGATAAAGCCAGCCCGCGCCGCCCGGCGGCGGACTATGCCGACGGCTATCTCAGCGTCAAACACCGCGACAACCGGGCCACCTCCTGTCTGTTTTCAAGCCTTGGAACGGAAGCCGCGCGCGGCTCAGCCGATCTCCGACACAAATTGACGGAGGCCGTCCGCAGCCGGATCGACCATCTCAGCGTGGAGGCGGATGGCGATACGCCCGAAGAGAAACGGCGCGCGGGAATAGCGGCCTGGTCGGCCATGATTGGCGCGATGGTGCTGGCGCGTCTCGTCGACGACGAGCGACTGTCGAAAGAAATCCTGAAGCAGACACGCGCATCCCTGCCACTGAAATAGTCGAGCGGCTCTCCGCGAGCCACGTGCGCGAGCCATCGGTTACGCCTTCGCCCCAGGAGGCCGGAAAGCTGTTATCCAGCATCTGGAGGCGGGTCATCTCGCCATTGGAGATCGCCAGGATCGGCGTGGGGGCCTCATCGGTGCCGAGCACCCCCAACGTCGACGTCCCGACCAATACCCGGCGTGTCGCGCTTGCGGCTCAGCCCTTCTGGACCGTGCCGACGATCTTTTGGTTGAAGGTTCGGCAGACGGCCTCGAGCTCGGCCGGATCGTAATTGGCGGGCAATGCCGCCATCGCGCGGAAGAACTCGTGATGCCGCGCTGGGGTCGACACCAGCACCTGGACCGCATCGGATTGCTGCAGATTCACGAAGCCGTGAACGTCGCCGCCCTTCACGGCCACGCATTCGCCGGCGCGGACGTCGAAAGTGCTGTCCTGCACGGTGAAGCGCAGCGTTCCCGTGGACACGAGAAAGATCTTGTCCTCGTCGTAAGAAATATGCGGCGGTGCGCCGAATTTCGGTGTCACCGTCATGCGCACGACTGTGACCTTGCCGTCGTCGCCGGCGATGATTTCGGTCGTCAGGCCGGCGAAGCTCACGACTTCGCTGCCCTCGATCCTGCCGCTTTTCATGATCGTCTCCATCAAAGTTTCGATGGGACACAAATGGGTGACGCCGCTGTGCGCTCCAGCCGGCAATTCCTAGCTACACTGTCCAGCAGGATGGACAATATGGACCTCAATGCCATCAGGACATTCATCGAAGTCGTGCGGGCCGGCGGTTTCTCGGCGGCGGCGCGCCGGCTTGGCATGCCGCGTTCCACCGTCAGCCTGCGCGTGCGGATGCTGGAGCAGAGCCTCGGCGTGCGGCTGTTCAAGCGCTCGACCCGCGCCGTCGCCCTGACGGAGGACGGGCGGGCGCTGTTCGACGGGGCGGACGCCGCGCTCGGCGCGCTCGCCGAGACGGTCACCTCGATCGGCGCGGTCGGCGGCGAACTCAAGGGTCCGATCCGCGTCAGCGCGCCGGCGGATTTTCCCACCCGCTTCCTGGCGGAGGCGATCGGGAGCTTCCGCATCCGGCATCCCCGGGTCACCTTCGAGGTCCTCCTCAACAACGCGCTGCTCGACCTCGTGTCGGACAATATCGACATCGCGCTGCGGATCGGGATCGGCAATCCCCAGGACGCCGTCATGCGCACGGTGTTCTCGGCCGAATACGGCCTGTTCGCGAGCCCCGGCTACCTTCAACAGCATGGCGAGCCGACAACGCTCGCGGACGTGGAGACGCTGATCGTGCCGCCGCGCGAGATGCGCAGCTTCCTCGAGCGTAGCGTCTTCCGCGCCGCCTTTCCGGCCGAGCCGGCCATCCAGGCAAACAACTTTCTCCTGATCCGAGATCTCGCCACGGGAGGACATGGCGTAGGGGTGCTGCCGGTCGGGCTCTGCACAGCGGATGTCGAGCAGGGCCGGCTGCGACGCACGCTTCCGGACATGACCGGCGCGGTGACGATGGGCTTTTCATTTCCCAACCGCGCCGACATGAGCGAGCGGGTCCGAGCATTCGCCGACCATTGGGCGCGCGAATTGCCGCGGACGCGAATGGTGGCCGCGGTGCGAACCAACCAACCGTCAGGTCGATAATCGCATCGGAATGAAGCCCTGCCTGTTGGCAGGACCGCCCTACTCCCAATCCTCAGGATGAGATTGTCAGCTCTGCGTCCACCATGACGTAGCGCACATATTTATAGTCGTGGATGAACGTGATCTCGTTCCCGCGCCACTCCAGCCACATGAAATAGCTCGGCTTGGTGTCCAAGCGGTTCTCGAACACCGCGATAACCTCCCGGCCCTCCAGCCACGCAGGCGCAAGCCATACCCCGTCGATCTTCGCGTAAATGCTGAAGAACATTCCAACATCCGCGGAGCCGACACGGACGGGATAAGTCGATTGATTCAGTTTCACATCATCTGCCAGCAGCGCGCGCAGGCCGTCCCAGTCCCTCTGATTGAACAGAGCGGCATAGCGCGCCACCGCCGCGGACGGTGACTTGACGTCAGGAAGCTGGGAGGCTTTTGCATTGATCTCGTGAAGACGAGCGCGCCCGCGCGCGAGATGCGCTTTCACAGAGTCGACGGTGAGATCGAGGAGTAAAGCGATCTCAGCGAGCGGCTCATCCAGAATGTCTTTCAGGATAATCACACTGCGCTGGAGAATTGGGAGCTCCGCAAAGCGCGATACCGCGGTCCTCACCGCTTCCTGATGCATCAACACCTCCACTGGATCGGGATTTGCCTGGTCGACGACATTGTGTGCTGCCTCTATCGGCTCAGCTGCTCGGATGGCTTTGCTGCGCAACACATCCAGTGCGCGGTTATGGGCAATCCGAAAAAGCCACGCGCGAAGTGGGGGCGTTTCGGCCAGTCCATCGAGAGCGACGAACGCTTTGGCAAGCGTGTCCTGCACAACGTCCTCGCCCTCGATCACCGACCCCATCAGACGTGCACAATAGCGGTGAAGCTCAGGCCGCAATTCCCCAGCCAGGGCGAGAAGCGCGGCCCGCCGCTCGGCGTTTGAAGCATGCTCGCTGTTGGTCAAGCTGCCGCCCCCTCCATAACCGTTACGCCGGCATCGCCGTTGAGGCCGAACACGACGCCTTCGGCGTATTGCGGGTCTTCCAGCACCGAAACGACTCGGTCGCCGAATTCGCGCGGAGGCATAGGCGCACCAAATCGGGCGACGAACTGCTCGGGCGTGATTCCCATCGAGCCCGCGTAGGCGCCAGCGGCCGCATCTCCAATTCCGGTTCCCAAAATCATCTGTCTCGGCACGATAGCTTGAAAACGAATGCCTAGCTTCAATTCCTGCGAAACCCCGTTCGCATACTTTGCCATGAACCACAGCATCCGCTTGGACCCGCCATAGCCGCCCGACATCTGCGAGCCGGTCACAGCCGCGCCGCTCGACCCGACCAGAACCCTGCTTCCGGACTTAAGCGGCAGATGGAGTGCTGCCTGTAGCCAAAACAGACCTGCTTTGACGTCCGTTTCCCAAGCCACGGAGAAGTCCTCCCAACTCAGTTGATCCAGTCGTCCCATCCGCGGCGTGACACCCGCGTTGAGCGCCAAGATATCCGGCTGGATCTCGGCGAGGATGCGATTGGCGGCAGCGCGATCCGTTACATCCGCCGAGATGGTCGCTACGCCGAGCCGGGCCTTGACGGCTTCGAGTGCGTCCGCCCCCCGGGCGATCACGGTGACTTTTACGCCTTCCGCAACAAGCGCTTCAACCAAACCCAGACCAAGGCCGCGGCTTCCACCGGTGACAACCGCGCTTTTATCTTTGAGGCTCATCTGTCCTGCTCCTACGTCTGTGTGAAGCTAAGACGATCGACGGGCCGAGAAAGAGTCAGAGTTGGACGTACTGGTGAGTAATGCTGGCATCAGCCGCTAAAAAATCTTTTCGTTCCGGCGTCCGATCTCGCTGACCTGATGACGGAAGTGAATTCCAACGTGGGCGGTGTCATACGCATGACGTCGGCCTTCATCGACCTCCTCAAGGGCAACAGAGGCACGCTAAAATTCCCTGACTCTTTTTGCTCTCCTCGAACGTCTTGGAGATAGTAGCCACTGGAGCGGAACCATGACCCTCAACGACAAGACTGTCTCTGCCAATGACACAAATAAGGACCTCCGTCCCAACTTGCCTCCAATCGTGTCGCCGGACGAATGGATGGCCGCGTGGGGAAAAATGCTTGTTAAAGAGAAAGGGTTAACTCGCACTCGAGACGCGTTGGCGGCCGAACGCCGCCGGATGCCATGGATGGCAGTCGAGAAAGCCTATGAATTCCTGGGCCCACAAGGCAAGGTCAGCCTTCTCGATTTGTTCGAGGGTCGCCGCCAACTGATCGTTTATCGCGCTTTTTTCGAACCTGGCGTTCATGGCTGGCCTGACTACGCCTGTCGCGGCTGCTCCCTCGGAGCGGACCAAGTGTCAAATCTTGCTCACCTGAATGCGCGAGATACCACTCTCGTGTACGCCTCCCGCGCACCTCGGGCCGATATCGAACGGTTGAAAACCCGGATGGGCTGGAAAATGCCTTGGTATACGTTCGAGGGGACCTTCGACAATGATTTCGGCGTCGACGAATGGCACGGCCACAACGTCTTTTTTCGCGACGGCGACCAGATTTTCCGCACGTATTTCACCAACAACCGCGGTGACGAGGCCCTGGGGACCACGTGGAGCTATCTCGACATCACTCCGCTTGGGCGGCAAGAGGTTTGGGAAGACTCGCCGGAGGGCTATCCCCAGACACCGACGTATAAGTGGTGGAATTGGCACGACAACTACGAGGCTGGCGCGGCTCCCGACGCGAAGTGGGTTGAGGTGTCGGACGTGGGTGAGGCGGCGTTCCGAAAGCTGAGCGCCGGCGCAAAGAAATGAGCGCGTCTTACGCTGACGGCTCCAGGGTCGTTCCGAAGCGGCGTAACCCGCTCACGCATCGCATCGCGGTGTGGCTAGGGATTGCAGCCGCACCGACATTTGCAGCCATGGCAATTTTAACGAGTTCGCTGAGTAGCGACGGAATGAGAATGATTTGCGGCGTCGAGCCCTCCTCTTTGACCGGAATGGTTTTGATGTACCTGCTGATGAGCGTATTCCATTCCGCCCCGTGGCTGAAACTGATTGGCAATCGATTGGGCCGCGAGAGAGGAAGGCTGACGGAATGAAAATCGGCGTTATTGGTATTGGGGAAATGGGTGGGACTCTGGCCCGCCGTTGGTGCGAGAAGGGGCACAGCGTGCGGGTCGCCAATTCGCAAGGCGCTTCCGCGGTTGCGCCGTTCGCGGATGCCATCGGGGCGGAAGCGGCGGATGTTTATGGTGCGGCGGGCGGCTCGGACGTCGTCTTGCTGGCGATGGCCTTCCCCGTCGCGGCCACGTTACCCAGAGATTTATTCAGTCAGACACGGGACGACCTCGTCATCATCGACACATCAAACTATTACCCTGATGTGCGCGACGCCCGCATTGCCGAGATCGACGACGGCATGCCGGAAAGCGTGTGGACCTCGCGTCAACTCGGTCGCCCCATCTTCAAAGCGTTTAACAATATTATGTTCTACGCCCTCTCCGAACTTGGGAAGCCGGAGGGATCGTTCAACCGGCTGGCCATCCCCGTGGCGGGCGATAACGCTCGGGGAAAATCCGTTGTCATGAGCCTCATAAACGACATGGGATTTGATCCGGTAGATGGCGGATTACTGCAGGATTCATGGCGGCAACAACCTTCGACGCCGGCGTATTGCTGCGACTATGACGCCGAGACAACCCTGCGAGGGATCGGTGCGGCGGTCAAAGGTAAGGCGGAAACGATACGCGACACCGTATGGCGAGAAAAGTACGGCCAGCTATTCGCCAATAGCCCAGCCTACGCCGATGTCCATGATGCCGTCATCGCAATGAACCGCTCGTTCAATCCTCTGTAGTCAGCGGCAAACGTCGTCGTGTCAGGAAGCTAAAGACCGACGACAATCGACATACATCTCAGTTGCCAACTGTACGCTGCTATCTATGCGTATCCGTTGGCATCCATCCCTCCCTCACTCCCACTCGATCGTCCCCGGGGGCTTGCTTGTCACGTCGTAGACCACGCGGTTGACGCCCTTGACCTCGTTGATGATACGGGTCGCGGTTTCGCCTAAGAATTTCATGTCGAAAGAAAAGAAGTCGGCGGTCATGCCGTCGGTCGAAGTCACGGCGCGCAGGCCCACGACGTACTCGTAAGTGCGCCCGTCGCCCATGACGCCGACGGTCTTCACCGGCAGCAGCACGGCGAAGGCCTGCCAGATCTGGTCGTAGAGGCCGGCCTTGCGGATCTGGTCGATATAGACCGCATCGGCGTTGCGCAGGATCTCGAGCTTTTCGCGCGTGATCTCGCCGGGGCAGCGGATCGCCAGCCCCGGTCCCGGGAACGGATGCCGGCCGACGAAGATTTCGGGCAGGCCGAGCTCGCGCCCCAACACCCGCACCTCGTCCTTAAACAATTCGCGCAACGGCTCGACCAGCTTCATGTTCATGCGCGCCGGAAGGCCGCCGACATTGTGGTGCGACTTGATCGTCACGGACGGTCCGCCAGTGAACGACACGCTCTCGATCACATCGGGATAAAGCGTGCCCTGCGCGAGGAATTCCGCGCCACCGATCTTCTTGGCTTCGGCGTCGAACACGTCGATGAACAGCCGCCCGATCGTCTTGCGCTTGACTTCGGGGTCGGTGACGCCGGCAAGCTCGCCCAGGAATTGCTTCGAGGCATCAACATGAACCAGCGGAATGTTGTAGTGATGCCGGAACAGATCGACCACGGTCTCGGCCTCGTTGAGCCGCAGCAAGCCGTGATCGACGAACACGCAAGTCAGCTGCTCGCCGATCGCCTCGTGGATCAGGACCGCAGCGACCGCGGAATCGACGCCGCCGGACAAGCCGCAGATCACCTTGCCTTTGCCGACCTGGGCGCGGATCTTCTCGATCGCCTCCTCGCGGAACGCGCGCATGGTCCAGTCGCCGGCTAGGCCAGCGACCTTGCGGACGAAATTGCGGATCAGCTTGGCGCCATCCGGCGTATGCACCACCTCGGGGTGGAACTGCATGGCGTAGAATTTGCGTTTGTCATCGGCGATCACTGAGATCGGCGATCCCGCCGCCCTTGCCACCGCGCGAAAGCCGTCAGGAAGCTTCGTGACACGATCGCCGTGGCTCATCCAGACGTCGTAACGTCCGCCTTTTTGCCAGACGCCGTCGAACAGTGTGCAGTCGTCGGTGACCTCGATAGCGGCACGGCCGAATTCGCGGTGGTGCCCGCCCTCGACGGTGCCGCCAAGCTGCCGGGCCATCGTCTGTTCGCCATAGCAGATGCCGAGCACCGGTACGCCGGCGGTGAGGATCGACAGCGGTGCGGCCGGCGCATTGTCGTCGAGGACGGACGCCGGCCCGCCGGACAGGATCACCGCCTTCGGCTTCATCGCTTCAAAAGCCGCTTCGGCCTTCTGGAACGGGACGATCTCGGAATAGACCCCCTCCTCCCGCACCCGGCGGGCGATCAGCTGGGTAACCTGGCTGCCGAAATCGACGATCAGAATCTTGTCGTGCGCCGAGGCCACCGAAGGCGTCAACTCGCGGGCTGGCTGTGCTGCTGTCATGGCTAGCAGATACGCGACAGGGGCTGCCCTCGCAACCCTTCCGGACCGTCATGGCCGGGTTTGACCCGGCCATCCACGCCTTTCGGCGCCCAAAACTGGGTGTCATTCCGGGGCTATGCGAAGCATCGAACTACGACGGGCGGCCTGCACATCAGCCTCACAAAGTGATTTCCCGCTTCTCTAGGATGTCATCGCCACTAAACCGATTGAATTCTCAAGATACCGAGTCAGTTCTTCGTCGTTGAATCTCGGTTCTTCAATACCACTCCCCTTGAGAAAGCTCGTCACGTTCTTGCAGTCCCAGCGATAGGTGTCCTGGTACAGCTCTACCGTGGAACGTCCGTCGTACATATTGTCCCTGAACAGGCTGAGCAACGGATAGAGTGGAGCCTCGGGGTTGTCCTTCCACTTGCTCAGCCACTTCGCGAACGGAATGACGTCGAACTTCACACCGACGTGAGGCTCAAGCAACGAAAAGAACTGTTTCAACGTGAGGTTGTTTTTGCCGGAGTGAATCAGGTTGAATTTCTTCGTCAGCGCCGCCGGGTTCCTTGAAATATGCGCAATGGCCCGCGTCATGTAGTCGACGGTCGTCAAACCTTCGAGTAGATCGCGCAGATCGGGGATCGCGCCGAACTTGATACACGTTTCAACTAGGCGCCCCCACCATTGATAGCTCGCACTCAGGCCTGTGCGGCTGTTAAAGGTCGCATAGCCCAACCGGAAGGTCATGAGCGGCAATCCGTGCGCAGCGGCAAGGTCGGCGATTTTCTCCATCACCCATTTGCTGCGCACATAGCCAATATCGGTCAGGACAGCGGGCAAGTTCTGATCGATGTCGTCTTCTTCCGTCATGACCGTCTTGCCGGTGTGCAGATGCCCCCAGCTGTAGACCGAGATCGTTGACAGAAGGACCAGCGCCTTCAGCTTATCGCTGGCAGCAAACGAGATGATCTGTTTGAGTCCGTCTACGTTGTCCTTCTTCATGTATGAGTACGGCTGAATGAAGTTGACGGCGCTGGCAGAGTGATAGATCACGTCAACGTCGCTGGACAGCTTCATGTAGTCGTCATGCGTCATGCCGAATTCGGCGAGCGACAGATCGGCAGCATGTGCGATGACCCGGCTGCGGTCCTCGATTGCGATCCGGTAGGTCGCGAGCTTGTCGTCGATCCTCGACCTCGCTGCGGCATCGTTGGCCGCCCGCACCGGGCAATGGATGACAGCGTCGGTCGTCGCAAGCAGATCGGCGAGCAAATGGGCGCCGACGAAACCGGTCGTACCAGTCAGGAGGATATGGCGCGGCCGCTTCAACCGGTCGGTATCAAACGGCTTTTTCAGCACAATTCCAGCCGGAAGCTCGATATCATTGCGCAACTCGTGAATGGGCTCCGCGTCGATCTCGGGCAGTTCCGTTTGCTGCCGCTTCCGGATATGTGCGGCAATCGCGGTCACAGTCTGATGCTGGTACACGTCGCGAATATAAACTTTGGTGTTGAGCCGTTCCTCGAGCGTCAAAACCACTTCGGCAACCAGCAGGGAATGTCCGCCTATATCGAAAAAGCTGTCCCGGCGACCAAAGTCGCCGTGCTTCAGCACCGTACGGAACACATCGAAAACGATTCGCTCCATGGAATTCGCGTCCGCATGTGACGCGGGAGCGCTCGCAGCGTACTGCGCGCGTAATGCCGCTTTGTCGGTCTTGCCGTTCACGGTAAGCGGCATGTCGCGCCGTTCGATGTAGCGCCCCGGTCTCATGTAATCAGGCAGATGCGTACGCACGTTCTCCCTGATCGATTGGACAATCTGTTCAAAGGAGGCGGTCGTCCCATCGGTCACGATGTAAGCGACAACCTCTCTCGCGAGATCGGCGTCCCCGCCTGTCACGACAACAGCTACCTTCTCGATACCTTGCTGAGTGGCGAGAAACGACTCAATCTCCCCGAGTTCGACGCGGTTTCCGCGAATCTTTACCTGCTCGTCGCCACGGCCGAGGTATTGAACGGTTCCGTCGGGCAGCCACCGAGCCAGGTCGCCTGTGCGATACATACGCGCCCCGGATCGGGTGGGGTGCGGTACGAACCTGTCGCGTGTCAGCCCCTCGTTGTTAAGGTAACCGCGCGCAAGACATGAGCCGGCGATGAACAGTTCGCCGACTTCCCCTCGAGGCCGCTCCTTCAACTCCTCGTCAAGAATAAGTATCTCTGTATCCGTGACCGGGCGACCGATCGATTCCGGTTTTCCTGACGCAGAACCTGGTACGTAATGAACAGTGGCGAAGATCGTGGCCTCTGTTGGCCCGTAATAGTCGATTAGCGAATAAGAGACACCTTCCGTATCGACTGGCTTCAGCTTTTCACCCGCCGTGAACAGGTACGTTAGCGAACTATCGCGATTGCGGGTGGCGTTAACCACGTTGGGGACCATCACGGTCGGCACAAACGCATGCGTAATGTTGTTCTGGCGATAGAAATCCGTTAGCAGATCGACATCCAACCGCTTTTCATCGTCCAGAATATGCAACGTCGCTCCCGCGCAGAGTGGCGACCAGACTTCCCACTGGCAGACATCGAAACCCAAGCCGGCCATCAAGGTATGACGGCTGCCTGACGTGACCTCGAATTTGTCGTTATGCCATTGAATCAGACTGGTCACCGCATGGTGCTCGACGACGACACCTTTCGGTACACCGGTCGTGCCCGATGTGAAAATGACGTAAATGGGCTCTGCTGGGGACGGTCTTGCCGACAAGGAAATCCGGTTCGCGGTAGCCCTCGCGGACAGCGACGCTACGCTCGCGCGGGTCCACCTGTCCAAGGTTTCACTCTCTTTGCCGTCGCGCTCGCCGGCAGTGGCTTTGCTCCAGAATGAGCTTTTTCCTCTCAATAGGGTGTTTGTGGTCAATGGGAACGTATACCGCATTGGCCTTCAGGACGCCGATGATGGCCACGATATAGTCGATCGAGCGCGTCGCTTCGATCGGAACCAGCGCTCCGCCCTTTATTCCGTTTTCCAGCAGGAAGCGAGCGACTGCGTCGCTACGCACCGCTAGCTCTCCATAGGTCAGGGTCGCCTGTCCACTTACGAGAGCGATTCCATCTGGCGACAAGTCAGCCTGATTAACGAATAAGTCCAAGACGGTTTTGATGTTCATGTTCGGGGTTCTCATCTGAAAAGCATGCATGTGGCCACGAGAAGCGCGGATGTATTTGACGCCGCTGACAAGCGCGGTATTGACCGCGTCAGTGAGTTCGGCGAGCCCTGCTTCCTCCTGATTCATGAGCGGGAGCTGTCTCCGCATCGCGTCCATTTCGACTTTGCGGCGATGGTTCGTGTGGGAGTGGCAACCGCGGACATGCACACCACGCAGTAGCAATACGTCCAAACAACTCAAAGTAACTATTCGCTGAAGCCACGATCGGGCTGGGAGTGTTTGTCGACCTTGTCGCGGCGCAGGACTCGAAGCCGCTCTCGCGATCGTCGAGACCGCCGCGTTCTTTCCAGCGCCAGAGGCCAATCAGACGACGAAAATTTTCCGCGCCTTTGAACAGAAATGTTCGCTTACTAGCTAGCCTGCGATTTGAACCCGCAGAAATCTGGGCTTCGCGATCGCGCGCTTATACGCACGCCAACGTCGGCCCGCACCGACCGATAGCCGGCGTCTCGCGCCAGCCGCCCCAACAACACACAAGACCAACCTATATCTGGCAACGGATTTAAGAATGGAGCGTGATTGGCAATCGGTACTAATCATTCGTTCAAGCCGGTTCCTCCGGCCTAAAAACCCAACCCGAGCGCGCCCCTTCAAATCTCGAACAGAGCCTTGACGTCATCTTCTGTGAGAGCTGACCCGATACGTCCGTTGCGATCGAACAGGCTGTCGGCCCCGGGCATCGCAGACAAGTCTACGTAGTCTGCGCAACGCAGACTACTATGGCCGGGCATGACGATTTTCCACCTCAGCCTGTTCGCCGCATCACCGACACGAAAAACCCGTCGGTGCCGGTGCGGCGGGGCGTCATCAAAAGCCCCTCCGGGGATTGCAGCGTGGCGGCGGCGAAGTCCTCCGCCCTGTCCCATAGTACGGTTGAGGTCTCCGCCGGCGGCACCACTGAGAACTCCGGATGCCGGGCGACAAAACTGGCGACCTGTTCCGTGTTTTCAGGCGGCAGCACCGAGCAGGTGATGTAGGCGATCCGCCCGCCCGGCTTGACCAAGGCGGCGGCGCGATCCAGCACCTCGATCTGGTCCTTCAGCCGCACCTCGAGCGCGCCGGGGCGCATCCGCCATTTGGCGTCGGGATTGCGCCGCCAGGTACCGGTTCCCGTGCAGGGCGCATCGATCAGCACGAGATCGGCCGAGGCCCGAATGTCGGCCAGCGTGTCGTCCTCGCCCTTGGGGGTGCGGACATCGGCGTTGTGGACACCGGCGCGCGACAGCCGCTCATGGATCGGCGCGAGTTGCCGCTTGTCGCGGTCGGTCGCGATCAGCCGGCCCTTGCCCTGCATCATCGCCGCCAGCGTCAGCGTCTTGCCGCCGGCGCCGGCGCAGAGATCGATCACCCGCTCGCCGGGCTTTGCCGCCGACAGCAGCGCTGCGAGCTGCGATCCCTCATCCTGCACCTCGATGGCGCCCTTGATGAAACTCTCCTCGGCATGAATGCCGGGATTGCGCGCGTCGGCACCGAGATCGATGCGCAGGCCGATCGCCGACCACGGCGTCGGCCGGGCGCCGAGATGGCGGATCGAGCCCTGCACCTTTTCACGCTTGGCCTTTAAGGTGTTGACGCGCAGATCGAGCGGGGCGCGGCTGGCCATCGCAACGGCCTCCGCGACGCGGTCGTCTCCGAACACTTGTGTCAGATAGCCGTCGAGCCACTCCGGATAATCGCCGGCAATGTGCGGCGGCGCGTCCGCCAGCGTCCGCGACACCAGCGCCGCGCGCTCGCCCTCGCTCAGCGGCTCCGGCGCGAACCGGCTGCCGTCGCACAGCGCCGCGATTGCATCAACTTCCATCCCGCGCTCGAGCTTGAGCATGCCGAGGAGCCGCGCGCGCGGCGTGTCCTCGTCCATGAGCCACGCGCTCGAGGCGCGCCGGCGCAGCACATCCCAGATCAGGCCGGAGATCGCGGCGCGATCGCCCGAGCCGGCGAAGCGATGCGCGGTACCCCACTCTTTCAGCGCTTGCGCCGCCGGGACGCGTTGTGCATCGATGGTGTCAATTAGTTCAATGGCGGCGGAAAGCCGGGCAGCAGGGGTCATTCAGGACTTTCGGTTTGGGTAAGGCTTCAGTCGGAAGCCACGGTCAGATCAGCAGCAGCATCTTCAGTGCGAAGTAAAGCCACATCGCGAACAAGACCAGCACGCCCGCGGACCATAGCATACCGCGGTGCTGCACGTTGTTGGAGGTGACAAAGATGCCGGCATGGGCAAATTGGATGACCACGAACACCCACGACAGCAGCACGATCACGAGATCGGCATGACGTAACGGCAAAGCCAGCGCAATCAGGACATAGAACAACAGCGGCAGTTCGAACTGGTTGCCGAGCTGCGCAGCACGGGTCGGCCAGTTCTGCTCCCCCGGCGCGGTGTCCTTCCTGGTCTCGCCATCCCTCGAACGCGAGCGTGCCATTCCCAGCAGCATCGCGAAGGTAAGACCGACGAGAACGAAGACCGGCAGCAAAACCCATTGGACCGACATTGGAACCCTCCCCCGGATTGGACCTCAGAGCATGTTCCGGACCCGCCGCGTTGGTGCGAAGCGGACGCCGGTTTCCTGGCGACAAACGCGAAGCGTTGGCGCGGAAATCATGCGCAAATAATAAATAATAAGGTAGAGGGATGGCGATTCGAAGAAAAGCTATCCCGATCGCTATAGCGAGCACGCCCGCGGCTGACAATCAACCGGCCCGGGCGCGGTGAACCCCGATCCCCGGTTTCGGGCGCTCCCCGCGCGGCCCCAACGCCTAGTACCCGGAATCAGAGCTGAGTGACACGGCGGCCTTTGAATCGGCGTTGACGGACCTTTTTCTTGGTCCAGACGAAGGGCTGAGCTTTGTCGTTATAAGCGTTAATGTAAGCATCGATGTGCTCCTGGAGCTGTTTGAGACTTGTGAAGGAGGCGCCGCTGAGCGACTGCCCCTGCAAGATCGAGAACCAGACCTCGACCTGATTGAGCCAGGACGCGCTTGTCGGCGTGAAATGAAATTGCACATTGGGATGAGCCTTGAGCCAATGTTCGTTTTTCTTGTGGGTGTTGAGGTTGTCGAGGATGACGTGAAGCTGACGGTCCGGAAAAGCCGCGGTGATGCTGTTCATGAAGTCGAGAAATTCGACGCGGCGACGCCGTCTTGAATGAGCCGCGATGATCTTTCCGGTGGCGACTTCGAGTGCCGCAAACAGTGTTGTCGTGCCATGCCGCTTGTAGTCGTGGCTCTGGCCGGTCAAGGCGCGGCCATTGGGCAACTTCAGATAGCCCTGCGCTCGCTCCAAAGCCTGGATCGAGGGCTTTTCGTCCACGCATAGCACAATGGCCTTCTCGGGCGGGGCGACATAGAGGCCAACAACATCGGCGGCTTTGGTCGTAAAGTTCGGGTCGTTACTCTCACACCAGGACTTCCGAACCACGAGGTCAATCTTGTGGCTACGCAGGAACCGCCAGACATACTGGACGTCGACGTTGCCCAGCGCCGCGGCCAGCAGGGGGCCGGTCCAGCGCGCAAACCCTTCCGGTGGCGGTTTGTCCAGCAGCCTCAGAATCCGCTTGTCGGTGGCCTTCGTATAGATCGGCTGCTTGCCGGGCCGCGGCTTGTCTTTCAGACCTTCAAGGCCATGGTCGGCATAGCGATGCCGCCAAAGGCTGACAATCCGCGGTTGGACCCCGACTTCCTTGGCGATCGACCGGGTGCTGCGCCCGGCCGCCGCCAACAGAATGATCCGGGCCCGCTTCAAATCGCGCTGCAATGTCATCGGCGAGCGACAACACGCCTCAAGCACCTTGCGATCTTTCCTCGAAAGGTGGACTTCTCTTGCTTCGGGAATCATCCCGATCTTAAATCACGACTCACGTTCTAAAAAAAGTGGGTACTAGCCTCCACAACGACCGACGTTCGGTTGAGCCCACTAAAAAGCGGCCTTATGGCATCGCCCCTCAGCCCGCCTGCGCGATCAGTTAGTATCCGACCTTCAAGACGTTGGTCTTGCGATCTTAGAATATGCTAGAGGATTTGAGACAGCGAGCAACTTACCTATAGCGAGACCGCATGCGATCCCGAAACTTCCCCTTCCCGGTTGGCTCGTTGTTGCTGCGTTCTTTTCTCCTGATCCTCGCAATCCTCCTGTCGGCAAATCCAGGCCGGGCGGCGAACGCCGTGGTCAGGGACGGCAACACGATCCAGCTTGCCGACACGACCTACCGGCTCGACGGCGTCGATGCGCCCGAGCTTGACCAGATCTGCATCGACGACCATGCCGATCCCTGGGCCTGCGGCATCGATGCCCGCGACCGCCTGTCAAAACTGATCGGCGGGCACCCGGTCCGTTGCTATGACCACGACCCGGGCGGGCCCCCCAGGAGACGACACTTCGCCGTCTGCACCGTTGAGGGCGACACCACGAGCCTCAATCAGCAGCTGGTCCGCGAAGGCTTTGCCCTCAACCTCGAACCCTCGGCCAAGACCCGATCCAGGGAAGACGAGGCCGAGGCCAGGGGCGACCGCCGCGGGCTGTGGAAAGGATGTTTTGTCGCTCCGCAGGATTTCCGTCACGGCAACAAGGACGGCGCGTTGCTGGGCGGATCGTGCGCGGCCGGTAAGGAACGCGAAATACGCAGCGTCCTGTTCCCCCAATATCCCACCATGCCGGCCGGTTGCAGCATCAAGGGAAAGTTGGCCGTGCGCGCCCGCGTCACCGGCGATATCGGCATCTATCACCTGCGCGGATGCCCGAGCTATCCGGCCTTGACGCCGGACCGTTGGTTCTGTTCCGAGGACGACGCGCGGGCCGCCGGGTTTCGCAAAGCCTATAACTGCCGGGCCGGCGCCGCAGCGAAGTGACCGGTGCGCGGCGGGTGCTCTACCGCTGCATCTGCATCAACTGGTCCATCGGCATCATGTTCTGATTGAGGTTCGCCATGATCCACAGCGAGCCGCCGACCACCAGCAGCACGATCAATATGCCGAACGCCAGCGCCATGACGTTGTTGGTGTTGTCCGGCCCGGTCGTGATGTGAAGGAAGAACACGATGTGTACGCCCATCTGGGCGATCGCCAGTACGATGATGGCGATGGGGATACTCGGCTGCCAGACCAGGTCCGTGTTGGCGACAAAGAACGACGTCGCGGTGAGCAGCACCGCCAGGCCAAGACCGACCAGATATCCGATCAGCTGACTGCCGACGCTGCCGGCCTCTTCATCGCCGGGTGCGAGATCGGTTTGATCGTGCAGAGGATGAACTTCGTCGCTCATGCCATGCTCCCGAGCAGATAGACGACCGAAAACACCGCCACCCAAATGATGTCGAGCGCGTGCCAAAACAGCGCAAAGCAGAGAAACCGGCGCTGTATGTCGGCCCGGAAGCCCTTGGCGTAAACCTGCGCCATCATGGTCAGAAGCCAGAGGATGCCGGCCGACACGTGTAGGCCGTGACAGCCCACCAGCGTGAAGAAAGCCGAGAGGAACGCGCTTCGCGTCGGGCCGTACCCCCGCGCGATTAAATCCGCAAACTCCCTGATCTCCATGATCAGAAAGACGAGGCCGAGCAAGCCCGTGACCGCCATCGCAACATGAAACCAGATCTTGCTGCGCTCATTCGCGGCGATACTGGCCATCCCGCATGCGAAGCTCGACAACAGCAGGCAGCCGGTCTGGATCGCGACATTCCGGAGGTTAAACAACTCGGCGCCGGTCGGGCCTCCCGCGGTTTGTCCCGACAGCACCGCATAGGCCGCGAAGAAGCACGAGAACATCACCATGTCGCTGAGCAGAAAGATCCAGAAGCCGTAGCCTGTCACGATCCGCTTCGGCGCCGGCCCGCTCTGGGCGCTGAACTCGTCAAACCCATGCACATGATGCGGGTCTCTGCCGGCGTGCGCCACCGTTGCTGTCGCCATCATGCTGCTCCCGCGGCGGTGACCATGTCGCGCCGCTCGGCGATGTTGACGCGGTCGACGCGCGCGACCTCCTCCGCCGGAATCTCGTACTCATCATGGTCGCGCCACGCGAACACCACGAAGGTCGCGAACGCCCCCAGAATCCCCGCGATCACCATCCACCAGATATGCCAGATCAGCGCGAAGCCCATGATGGTGGCGAAAAACGCGCAAACAAACCCGGTCGGTGAGTTGCGTGGCATCTCGATCGGCTGGTAATTGGGCTGTATCTCGGTGCCTTCCTTGGCCTTTGCCTTCATCGTCCAGTAAGCATCCGGCCCCGTGACGATGGGCAGCACTGCGAAATTGAAGACCGGCGGCGGCGAAGCGGTGGCCCATTCCAGCGACCGCCCGTCCCAGGGATCGCCGGTGTAGTCGCGCAGCTCTTCGCGATTACGGATGCTCACGACGAGCTGAGCGATCTGGAAGATAATGCCGATCAAGATCACGACGGCGCCAACGCCGGCGATCAGCAGCCACGGACGCCATTCCGGCACGTCGTAATGCTGCATACGCCGCGTCATGCCGAGAAAGCCGGCCGCATAGAGCGGCATGAAGGCGACGTAGAACCCGATCAGCCAGCACCAGAACGCCGCCTTGCCGAGCCCTTCGTGCAGCCTGAAACCGAACGCCTTCGGGAACCAATAGGTAAAGCCCGCGAAGGCGCCGAACAGCACGCCGCCGATGATGACGTTGTGAAAATGAGCGACCAGGAACAGGCTGTTGTGCAGCAGAAAATCCGCCGGCGGCACCGCGACCAGAACGCCGGTCAGGCCTCCGATGATGAATGTCACCATGAAGCCGATCGACCACAGCATCGGCGTGGCGAAGCGGATCCGTCCGCCATACATCGTGAACAGCCAGTTGTAGATCTTCACGCCGGTCGGCACCGCAATAATCATGCTGGCGATGCCGAAGATGGCGTTGACATCGGCGCCGGCGCCCATGGTGAAGAAATGGTGCAGCCACACCATGAACGAGATGATGCAAATCGCCATGGTGGCCAGCACCATCGACCGATAGCCGAACAGCGGCTTGCCTGAAAATGTCGAGACCACTTCCGAAAAAATCCCGAACGCCGGCAGGACGAGAATATAGACCTCGGGATGGCCCCACGCCCAGATCAGGTTCATAAACATCATCATGTTGCCGCCGGCTTCGTTGGTGAAGAAATGGAAGCCGAGATAGCGGTCGAGGATCAGCATCGCGAGCGTCGCGGTCAGGATCGGGAACGCCGCCACTATCAGGAGATTTGAGGCAAGCGAGGTCCAGCAGAACATCGGCATGCGCAGATAGCTCATGCCCTTGGTGCGGATTTTCAGGATGGTGGTGACCAGATTGATGCCGGCGACGAGCGTCCCTACCCCGGAAATCTGCAGCGACCACAAATAATAGTCGACGCCGACGCCCGGCGAATAGGTCAGCTCCGACAAAGGCGGATACGGCAGCCAGCCGGTGCGGGCGAACTCGCCGATCACCAGCGAGAGGTTGACGAGCAAGGCGCCGGTCGCGGTCAACCAGAAGCCGACCGAGTTCAACGTCGGAAACGCCACGTCGCGAACGCCGAGCTGCAGGGGCACCACGAGATTCATCAACCCGATCACAAACGGCATCGCCACGAAGAAGATCATAATGGTGCCGTGCGCCGAGAAGATCTGGTTGTAGTGCTCCGGCGGCAGATAACCTTGCGACTGAAAGGCAATCGCCTGTTGCAAGCGCATCATGATGGCGTCGCTGAATCCGCGGAGCAACATCACCGACGCCAGCAACACATACATCACGCCGATCCGCTTGTGATCGACGCTGGTGATCCACTCGCTCCAGAGATACGGCAGGTGCCCTCTGATGACGACCCAGGCGAGCACGGCGAGGATCGCGACCAACACCACCGCACCGGCGATCAGGGGGATCGGCTGGTTGAACGGGATGACCGCCCAGCTGAGCTTACCTAACATCATGCACTCCGCTGCGCGGTTTTGCTAAATTGTCCGTCAATTCCGGCCCCGGACCGGGCGGTATGCGCTGGGTTGCGATGTTGTGGAACAGTTCGACATCATCCAGCCGATAGACCGGCTTGTCTTTCGGGACCGACTGCTGGGCCAAAGTGGTATAGCTGTCCGTGTTCAGGGCCTTGCCGCTGCGCGCGGTGCTCGCGACCCAGTCAGGAAACGCAAGCGGCGATATGACGTGGACGTCGAACATCATGTCGGGAAAGCCGTCGCCGCTGAAATGCGAGGACAGCCCCTTATACGTGCCTTCATTATCGGCACGCAGCTCCAGCCGCGTGACCATGCCGTTCATGGTGTAGATCATGCTGCCGAGCTGCGGGATGAAGAACGCGTTCATCACGCTGCCGGACGTCAGCTGGAAGCGAAGCGGTGCGCCGGCGGGCACGGTCAGGGTATTGACGGTCGCGACCCGCTGATCGGGATAGATGAACAGCCATTTCCAATCGAGCGACACGACCTGGATCGTGAGCGGACTTCCCGTCCCTGCCACCGGCTTGGCCGGATCCAGTTGATGCGACCCGATCCACGCCACGCCCCCAAGCAGGATGATGGTCAGCGCCGGTATAGACCAGACCACCATCTCGATGCGGCCTGAATATTCCCAATTCGGCAGATATTGCGCACGGGGATTGGATTGCCGGAACCAGAATGCAAACGCGAAAATAGCGATGATGGTGGGGATCACGATCGCCAGCATAATGGCGATGGAGTCGATTAATATGGTTTTGTCGGCCGCGGCAATCGGACCTTGCGGATCAAGGATGTTCATCGGCAAGTCAATCCCGATTTCCCACTGACCAACGTAGCGCTGACAGGAGAGTATCACTTCGGCGCTCCTCGTCCAGCCTATCATTGGTGTCGATGGCGACTACCGGGCTACACACAACTACGGCAGGAAACGCCAAACTTGGCTCGCGCACTATTTACCGGCGCATATCTGCGGCGGAGGAACCTTCGCGGAGTTGATGGTCCCAGTCGATGTCTAAGTTTCGAAGAAATCCGCCAAACCGCGTCCGTCGAGTTCTCAGCGGTCAGCCGTGCATGACCTAACCGGCAATATGCAATTTCACGGGAGGTCGCGGCAAACGTCTGAATTCACCGGCCTTCTCTCGCCCCGGTAGCATTGCTATCGTGCGGCCATAAAAAGGAAGAAACGTCATGATGGGGCCCGAGGACGATGCCGGCTTGGCCGGCAAGGTTGCGCTTATCAGCGGCGGCGGCGCGGCTGGCGATGGCATCGGCAATGGCCGGGCGGCGGCGATCCTGCTGGCCCGCGCGGGCGTCAAGGTGCTGGTGGCCGATCGCAAACTTGCGCTTGCTGAACGCACCGTCAACATGATCGAAGCGGAAGGCGGTGTAGCAGCCGCGCATGCCTGCGACGTTACGTCCGAGCCCGACTGCAAAGCCTTGGTCGAAGCCGCGCTCGATCGGTGGGGCCGGCTCGATTTCCTCGACAACAATGTCGGGATCGGCAGCCGCGGCAGCGTCGTCGACGAGAAGCCGGACGACTATCGGCGGATCATGCGGATCAATGTCGAGAGCATGTTCCTGGTCTCGAAATACGCCATTCCAGCCATGATCAAGACCGCCAGCGGCGGCGCCATCGTCAATATCTCGTCGATCTCGGCGCTGCGCCCCCGCGGGCTTACCACCTACACGACGTCGAAAGCCGCGGTGATTGGACTAACCCAGGCGATGGCGGTTGATCATGGCCGCGACAACATCCGGGTCAACTGCATCTGCCCCGGCCCGATGTACACGCCGATGGTCTATGCGCAGGGCAACGGCATGAGCGCGACGGCCCGCGCCCAGCGCGCCGATGCCTCGGTGCTGAAGATCGAAGGCACCGGCTGGGACGTCGGCCACGCCGTCAAATTTCTGCTCAGCAATCACGCCCGCTACATCACCGGCCAGGCGCTGGTGGTCGATGGCGGCGTGACCCTGCAAGGCCCGGAACGCGATTCCCGCGATCACTGACCAACCCATAAAGGAGAACCAGCACGATGGCCCGCCTGCCCTATCTCGGGTCAGGCCCAAAAACCCAGTATGCAGGAAAACCCTATGTTTCATGGGCTTTTATCGTGCAACGAGGTGCAATATGAACGTGAACGATACGGCAACATACGCCAAAATTGACACGAATCTGACACGGCCAGTTCGTCGATCGTTCGCCCTCCCGACTGCGCCCGCCACCTCGCCCGGCTGCGGCCGAAACACCCTGCCCTGCATCTCATCTCCAACCTCATCGGCCAGCTCAAGAGCTACGAGGGCAACCCGGATGGGCTGCGGGGGATGATCCCCGCCTCGATCGAGAGAATCGAAGCAACCCAAGGAGAGTGAAGATGGCGAAGATCAAACAGACCGCATTTGCTGCAATCGATACGCGGGACAAACCCCCTCATATCTGCGTTTGGACGGTCTCAGGCACAGCAGCTCGAGTCCGAGAGAAGATCGGGAAGACCTGGCTTCCGGAGAATCCGAAGGCCGGCTGGAGAGGCGCGAGGATCGAGGGCATGCGCGTCATCAAAATCGATCTGTGCGGCGTAGTCGCGCTGAGAGGATAGAGATATGCAAGAAGTTGAATTAAAAGTCGGCGATCCATGCTGGTGCTACGTCGGCAACCATAAAGGCGAGATGTCCAAGGGTAAGGTCGTTCATATTCTCAATTTGAACGGCTGGGCATTCAAGCATTACGTCATCGAAATTCCGACCAGCGCTGATCCGCTTCTTGAGGTTCGCGCGCCTTGGTCGGTGAGTGACGGCGCCAATAAACCAATCGGTCTGATGCGGCGTGACGCGCCCAAGCGCTCTTGATAGCAGTGAGCATTCCATGGACTTCCCCTATGTCTACCGTTGGAATCGACAGGATCGCAAAGGGCAGTTCTGCCGGGTCACGGCGCGCGGCAGGATGAATAGCTGCTGCGTCGAGTTCGAGGACGGCTACACGATGATCACCAGCCGCAACGCTATCCGGCGGCGTAAGCCATGATGGGACGGAGCGACGAAATGACCCAAGCGCTTGCGCAGAAAGCCACCTAGGTACCCGGCTACAAAGACGGCTTATTCCTGACCGCCATGACGAGACAGGAGTAGTGAATTGATCCGATTTAAAGCTGGAGATCGTGTTCATCACACTGGCCGCAATGAGGATGGCACCGTTTTACCATTCGACAAATCAGGCGTTGTACGCGTCGAGTTCGATAAGCCGACGCCGCGCGGCGGACGCAACGTCGGAGTATTTGATGAGGTCTGGTTCAATAACCATCCGGGATGGCTGCAATTGCTTCCCCAAGGTAAAGATCGATAGTCCAATCACCCGACCTGCGACCGACAGCCATTACTCTCCCCGGATCGCGGGGCACCACGGAGAACTCCTTGCCTAATCAACCGAGCCGCGCTTTTATGGTGTGATGTGGCGGTTTTCCATAGCAGCCATTCTCTGCATCCTCACCGGCCAAGCGTTAGCCGCGTGCGGCGACAAAGGCGGACCCGGATATCGGTCCCCGTCTGGGCGCTGTGTCGGCTGGGCTGACATCGGGAGGACGTGCGGCAATCCACCCACCACGAAATGCACGGCTGAAAACGTCGCGAACGGCTCCGAGGCCGCTGCTGACCTTGGTCAGAAGGCTTGGGATGCCGGCAAAGACGCCCGGAAAGCTGTGGGACGGAACGATTGACCTCCGCCCTCACCCGTCGCCGAAATCCTGAACGCCCTGACTGCTGGCACGTCTATTATGGGGACGTCCATGTCGGCACGATCGCGATCCGCGCCGGCGTCCCGTTCGACGCCAAGCAATGGGGCTGGACCTGTAGCTTCTATCCGGCCTTACACCGCGAGACAGCGATGGACGGGACCGCATGCACGGGCTCCCGCCGGCCGGTACCCGCATCGAGGTCGACAAGAAGGGCTGGCACCATTGGCCCAACGGTCAGCCTCCTGCCTGCAACTGGTTCCCGTCGCATTCTTGAATAAATGACTCGCGCCACGACGATATCAGGCACACACTCCGGGACATCACAGCCCGGTCAGTGGCCTTTATCTGTGATGAGAACGCCATCACGCGCTCCCGCCTTCCTCTACAGAATGGAGCAGGCATGCAGCGCCGGCATGTTAAATACGTTCAATCATCCTTTGAGCAGCGCCTAACCGATGCAGCGGCCCGTCTTCGGAAAGACGCGCAAGGCACTCCAGCAGGCATTGCGCGTGAACAGCTAATCCTCCTTGCTCTGCAGGCCGAAAACGCTTCGCAATTGAGCCAGTGGCTGCGATTGCCAGGTCTGCAACCGCAACGTTGAGGACAGCGAAATTGAGAAAGCCGCTCAGGCCGGAGTCCTCCTTGCGGAGGCAGGCCATGAATACGTTTCTCCGGGCTCGTAAACTCCCGCTAGGACCACACCGAGACGATCTGCGGCAGTTGGCTTATTCGTTGCTTAGCCTTCACAGGCTAGGCATGCGAGCCAATGTCGAGACGATCAATCCCGATTCCAGAACGCAACCGTGATGCGGTGACGAACGGCAACCGTGGCTCTGCCGCGGCGGCACGCGACGCCGACGTGTGTACCCATGAGGCAATCCTTGGCGGCACCCCGCGGGCTGTCCACAGAGCCGGCCGAATCTGCATGAGGTCTCGGGATTTCGTTATCGGATCGACCTTTCCGATCGACGTGGAAGCTGAGCGCGCGGCCTACAGCGATCATAAACAGACATTGAGGATAGACCGATGATCAGACTGGATAGCATCGAAGACGAGATGAAGGGCGTTATCACCTATCAGCTCGCCGATGGCCGTAGAGTGTGTTTTGACGCGCGAACCGTGCGCGAATACGGCGTGGCGGCGCTGATGGGCGGGATTGGCGAGGCGGATCAAGTGCCGACTGAGAGGGTGCCCGTGATCTTCCACGGGCGTCGGGTAGGCACCCTGCCCGGTGACTTTGACGCGCAAAACGTCAAGAGCCTATCGTGGCTCTACAATCCTCGCCCCGGAGACTTCAAGCGTGAGGACGGCGCATGGATTGTCGGTCGAGCCGTTGGACCTGGCGATCTGGAGGCGGTCGCAGGTTTTATCAAAGACCCACCACCGCTGTAAGCGATTAGCTCAACACCCCCCCCTGTCGGGCTGTGGGCCCCTCGTTACTTCTTATCACCGGTGGTTTTTGATGAGTTGTCGGGAGCAACCTGCATGTTTGGCGGAGTGCCGCCTTGGGGATTGGTTGCCGGCGCTCCGCCGCTACCGGTGGTTAGCGGACCTGTCGAGCCTAGCGACTGAGATTCCCCCTTTTTATCGTGAGAGGCGGCCTCGCCTTTGAGGGGCTGAGAGGCGCTCAATTGCTCTAAGTTGGGCTCGGTCTGAGCCCATGCCATTGAGCCGGAGGCTGCGATGCAGAACGCGGCGAGTACAAGGCGCATATCCGGATATCCTATAGGTTGGGCCCCACTTTTCTAAGCTGGCGGGCTAACGTTCGTTCCGTCCGTTCTCAAATAGCGTACCCGCGCTGGAGCGCCTAAACGGCATTCGCTGGGTAGCTGCCGCCATCACCAGCTGCTAAAATGGCGGGGATGGAACTCACCCGCCGCCCCTCCCCGCATCGCTCAGACTGCTGGCACGTCCACTACGCCGACGTTCAGGTGGGCACGATCGCCAAGCGATCCGGCGTCCCGTTTGATGCGCCTCAGTGGGAATGGAAATGCGGGTTCTATCCAGCCTCACACCGCAGGGTATCGGCTGAAGGCACCGCGGTTGACTTCGACGAGGCTCGCGCCGCCTTTGAACAGGCGTGGAGCGCGATGCAGCCAAAGATAGCCGAGGCCGACTACCACGAGCACCGACTCCAGCGCGCTCACACAGCATGGAAATACGCTATGCATGATGCCGGCGCCAAGCTTCCGACCGAGATGGCCAGCGGCCGGTCGAAATGCTTTTGCGGGGCTGAACTAACCGCTGAGACCGTATCCGACCACGTCTTGGCTGCTCACATGGATATGCGATGAAATTCGTGGCCGAACGTCCCTACGCCGACCCGGAAGCCGCAGCCCGTAAGCTGCTCGAGATCGCGAATTCCGTTGAAGCTGTGCAGGATGGCCGGATCTTCATCGAGCTAATCAACTGGCCATTTCTGCACGATCTGAAAGGCTCGCCGGCCGAATACCTCGCCGGGCTCAATCTCGCGATCGAGCGCGGTTGGCTCCAGATGCACGAGTCCGGAACCTATGTGAAGTTCACGCAGACTGGCGCGGAGTTGTTTGCTTGATGAAATATACCCTGTGTGAGGATTCCGGTTGGGTCTGCGAGAACCATCCCGATACGCCTTGGGACGGTGAGCATGCCTGCGAGTGCGGCGGCGCTGGGATGCCCTGCCCGAAGTGCAATCCGAGTGATCAGGAGCACCCGCCGCGGGCGCCGAAGCGTGCCTCGAACTGAGGCGATTGCCGACAAATAAAGGCCGGGAGCGATCCCGGCCTTTGTTTGTGAAGCGCGTCCTTACTGCGCTGGATCGAGCAGCGGATAATCGGTATAGCCCTTGGCGTCGCCGCCGTAGAACGTGGACTTGTCCGGGGTGTTGAGCGGCGCGGCGCGCTTCAGGCGCTCGACCAGATCGGGATTGGCGATGAACGGCGTGCCGAACGCGATCAGGTCGGCGGCGTTGGCGGTGAGCATCTTGTTGCCGAGCTCGAAGTCGTAGCCGTTGTTGGCGATATAGGCACCGCCGAAGCGGTTTCGCAACGAACCATAGTCGAACGGCGCATTGTCGCGCGCGCCGCCGTGCACGCCTTCGACGAGGTGGATATAAACGAGCTTCAGCGCATTGAGATGGTCGACGATGAATTCATACAGCGCCTGCGGATTGCTTTCCGTCATGTCGTTGAACGTCGACACCGGTGAGATGCGGATGCCGGTTCGCGCCGCGCCCACTTCCGCGGTCACCGCCTTGGCCACTTCCAGCATCAGCCGAGAGCGGTTCTCGATCGCTCCGCCGTAAGCGTCCTTGCGCTTGTTGGGACCGTCCTTGGCGAACTGGTCGAGCAAATAGCCGTTGGCGCCATGAATTTCGACGCCGTCGAAACCAGCTTCGATCGCGTTCGCCGCACCGCGCCGGAAGCTGTCGACAACCCCCGGAATTTCCTCAAGCGTCAGCGCCCGCGGCTCGGAAATATCGACGTAGGCGTTGTTGACGAAGGTCTTGCCGCTGGCGCGAATGGCGGAAGGACCGACCGGCGCGCCGTTGTCGACCTGCAGCGAAGTGTGCGAAATGCGTCCGACGTGCCAGAGCTGTAGGAAGATGCGTCCGCCGCGCTCATGCACGCGCTCGGTGACCTTGCGCCAGCCGGCGACCTGTTCCCTGGTGTAGATGCCGGGGGTGTCCTGGTAGCCTTGGCCCTGCTGCGAGATTTGGCTCGCCTCCGCGATCAAAAGGCCGGCGGAAGCGCGCTGGCCGTAATATTCGACCGCGAGCGGATTGGGGACCATGCCCGCGATCGCGCGGCTCCGGGTGAGAGGCGCCATGACGAATTGATTGGGTAATGTGAGCCCGCCGAGCTTGAACGGCTCGAGAAGTTTGGTGTTCATTTGTTTTCCAGCAAGGCTACAGAAGGTTACAGGCTGTAACGAAGTTATATGCGGGCTGGCTTTCCGATGTGAATTGGCTACAAACGCACAACCGATGTGAAATTTTCCGCACATGCCCGACTGGGAGAACCTGCGCTATGCACAAAACCCGCCCGCGCAGTACAATCGACCCGGGCGATGCGGTTGCAGCACTCGCCGCGTTCGAAATCCCCAGAAGCAGAAGTGCCGTCATCGTTGGAGACGCTATTGCGGGGGAACCGAGAACGCTTCGCGGCGTTCGGCCCAGACATGTCGCGGCAATGCAGATCTGCTATTGAGCTTGAGCAAATGATCCTCGCGTGGGTCCGCGCGAGTACGGCATGCCCTCACGATCTCAGGGTCCAGGTGGTCCCGGTTGACGGACACTGGGAGGCATTTCCCGGTCCCATCGACTAGAGGCCTACCCCGACTGTCTATCCGTCGTTATCAGGGTCGCATCGGAGCTCCGTGCCGAATACGATCTCGCCGAATACGACTGGCTATGATCCCAGCCTCCGCTCCACGCGCCTCCGACTCGAAAGCCGCGTCCGCGGTTATAGTTGCCATAGCGCAACCTTGGGACGAGGTCTATCAGCGCGTAGCGCTCGCCGGCCATTGGATCTACGATCCGACGCCGAGGGCACAACATGACCGATGATACCGCCAAGGCTGCTCGCCTCATGAAGGTTATCGATGTGATTGTCGCCGAGCTGGACCGACAGGGCGTCGCCAAGATGCTGGCCGATGTTGGCTTCGACCCGGCGCCGTTGGCCCAGGCGGTCATCAAGGCGGCGGACGGCGAAGTCATCGACCTCGATAGCCGCCGCGACCGATGATGATTGAGCGCGAAATCTAGGGCCGGACAGAAATTTGCGGAACGCCGGTGAGCATTCCGGGTGAGAGCACGTCGCTGCGGCTTGGCGGCTCGACGACGTGTTCAGGGCGGCCACCCTCGTTAGCCCCTCTGGGTGGCAACCCTCCCCGCGTCGCGTTGCCAGGACCCACTGCTCGACTCCGGTGGACTGGGGACCGGCGCGGCGGGATCGAACCTTCGAGTCTAGCGCGGAGCGCTCGCGGGCCTCACACAAACGACTTGCTGCCGAAACGGGGGCGGTCCTAAAATGGCTCCATGCCAGAAAAGCACACCAGCCTCTGCCCCATGTGCAAAAAGCCGATGAGCCTTGCTATGCCACCAAGCGGCAGACCGCCATCCTTGCGCTGCATCGAGTGTGACGGCCTGGACCCTATGCAGCGGCCGGACATCGTCACTTTGGCGAACACCCTGGGCCGCAAGGGGGAAGCCTGATCAAGCGCGGAGCGCTCGCGAGAGCGGCTCTGATCCTATGAGACCTGGCTGACATCGACCCAGCGGCGCCCATTTTTGCCACATAGTGGCGTGGATCCACATAGGCGGGGGAATTAGGATGAACACGAAAAAATACATCGCGGAGATCATCGGTACATTTTGGCTGACCTTTGCGGGGTGCGGCAGCGCAGTCATCGCCGCCGCGTTTCCGCAGGTCGGCATTGGTCTGGTCGGTGTGTCACTGGCGTTCGGATTGAGCGTTGTGACCATGGCCTACGCGATCGGCCACATTTCGGGTTGTCACCTCAATCCCGCGGTGACCGTCGGTCTCGCCGCGGGGGGACGTTTCCCTGCCGGGCAGATCCTGCCTTACATAATAGCGCAAGTCGTCGGGGCCATTTTAGCCGCGGCGTTGCTGTATGTGATCGCAAGTGGCGCGGCGGGATTCGATGTCAGCAAGGGCTTTGCAGCCAATGGCTATGACGCGCATTCGCCTGGCCAATACAGCATGATATCGTGCTTCATCATGGAAGTCGTGATGACCATGATGTTCCTGTTCGTCATCATGGGCGCGACACATGGCAAGGCGCCGGCGGGGTTTGCCCCACTCGCGATCGGGCTGGCGCTGGTGATGATCCATCTGGTCAGCATTCCCGTCACCAACACGTCGGTCAATCCGGCGCGCAGCACGGGTCCCGCGCTGTTTGTCGGTGGTTGGGCATTGGCTCAGCTCTGGATGTTCTGGGTGGCGCCGCTCATCGGCGGCGTGCTGGGCGGAGTGGTGTATCGTTGGCTGAGCGATGACCCCGCTGGCATCGTGGAAGGTGATACGGTCGCCGCCCGGTAAGCGACCGCGCCGTCGCGCCGCAGGGCGATTGACGATAACTCTCGAGCTCTTCACGCCTGCAAGCCGCGGGCGTGATTGGCCCCAGCATTGACTATTTCTTTTTGCTGGGGCTGATCGTCGGCTGCCAACCGGCACCCTTTTGGCTTGGTGCGGCGGCAATTGTCTTGATTTTCTCTTTTTTCGGTTTTTTGGCTTCCCGATTGAAGATAATTGCGATCGCCCGGCCGCGTGCCGGGCTTTTCGTATGCGGTCGTTCTCAGATTTAATTCTTACGCCCCAAAATAGATTTAATTCTTAATGTCCCAAGAGCGCGATCGCTGCTGCACAAGCCCCGATCAAAAGTCCGTGTGGACATTGCTTAAATGGAGACACCATTAAATAGTTTTGCGAAGCTAATTGAATAATTCTGCACGATTAATATCGGGAGGTTTCAACATGACCGCAATTGGGGCAACCTATCCCCCCGAGTTAATTGAATTGATGAAAGCAGTTCTGGACGAGGTAGCGGCCACCATCTCAGAAGCAAAACGCACATCGGCTATGAAGGCAGAAATGGCGTCGCACATCCTCGCATGCGCCGCCCGCGGAGAGCGAGACCCGATAGCGCTCCGAAAAGCGGCACTGTCAGCCGTCGTTTGTTGAGCGACCCAACTATTCGCACGATATGTTGCCGGATTGCTGGTGCTGTCGAAATTCGCCGGCTAAAGCTGGGCAGATGGACATCGGAACTGAACATCCGCGGAGAGCTTGAGTCGCCGGAGATGTGTAATGAGTACTTCCGGCTGGACACCGTCAATTGTGCTTCGAGAACCTGATCAGGACGTGTACCTGGTTGAGGACGACCTAGACCATTAGGGTCGGGTCTGGACTGAGGCTGATTCCGGATCGACCGACCTTGAGACGATCCTGTCCGATCTCCTCTCCGGACAGTACCGCAACCCCGTCCGGGTGATCGCTTTCAACGTCTCCGAGGGGTGGGTTCGAGACGCGTCGGGAGACGTGGCAATCGAGCTACGGCGGCGCTGCGGCCACCGGGGAGAAAGGCTGCCGGCCTCACTCGAGGATTTCGTCGACCAGTACGACGACCACGCCCAACTGACCCTCCCGCTGGTAGTTTGGGCAACCTGACGGCCTCGCCTTTCCGGCGCCAATTCCTATCTAATTAGCATGCTTAAAAGGACTTTTGAGCCCTGCATCCCGACCCGCGCAACTAAGGTCCCGGCCGGGCCAGACTGGCTGCATGAAATCAAATATGATGGCTACCGGTTGATCGTCCAGCGAGACGGCAAGGCCACATGAGACGCGGGCGACAGGCGGAAACGTTTTTCCAAATCTAGGACCGGACGGGATTTTGCGGAACGATTGCTGCCGGTGAGCATTCCGGGTGAGAGCACGTCGCTGCGGCTTGGCGGCTCGACGACGTGTTCAGGGCGGCCACCCTCGTTAGCCCCTCTGGGTGGCAACCCTCCCCGCGTCGAGTTGCCAGGCTCATCTCCTCGTCTTTCCAGAGGGACTGGCGACCGGCGCGGCTGGATCGAACCTCTCGAGTCTAGCGCGGAGCGCTCGCTACCTTCGCTCAATGTTTTCGACGATGTTGAAGGGAGAAAGTCATGAGAAGAATTGCAATGTTGGTCGCCGCGAGCGGAGTTCTCGCAATCACCGCCATTTCTTCAGTGATCGCAGAGTCGCAGGAGGAGCATAAGATGTTCACGCCACAGGACATCAAATGGTCGTCCGGACCGCCTTCGCTTCCACCCGGCGCGGAAGCGGCGCTGCTTTACGGCGACGCCACCAAGGAAGGGCTATTTGCGGTGCGCCTCAAGATGCCGAAGGGTTATCTCGTGCCGCCGCACTCGCATCCGAAGCCCGAAATCGCCACCGTGCTTTCGGGAACCGTGCGACTGGGAATGGGGGACAAGGAACATGTCTTCCCGGCCGGCAGCTTTTACGCCACTCCGCCCGACATGGTGCATCATTTCGTCGCCGACGAGGACACTATGATCCAGGTGAACAGCACCGGGCCTTGGGGCATCAACTACGTGGACCCGAAGGACGACCCGCGGCAAAAATCGCAATAGAGCGCCGCGCGCGCTCACGCAGACGGGCCGGCGGGATCGGCATAGGCCCACCGTCATAAGCGAACATCGAGGATAACATGAAATACCCAGAACCCGCGGTGGAAAGAGCCAAGGACGACGCGGCCCATTGGCTGCGCAATAATGTTGACGGCTATCCCAGAAGCTGGAGGCAAGAGGAATTCAACACGAAAAGGCGAGGCTACGACCTTTATGATGACTTCGAGGCTCCGCCTATTGCGGGGTATGAAGCGCTGGAACGTGAGGGGCTCGCTGTTCGGCTGGAAATCGTAAGCAGACACGAACAAGAGCGGGTCCATTTTCGTCTGGCGGGATCCAGCGCTCCTGGCCAACCATAGCGCCCCACCCGTCCCGCTGCTAATCTGGTGGCAACCCCGCGCCAGAGCGGGGACGGAAGCGGGCGAGGAAATATGACGACTGAATTTGCGGTCCAATGGGCGATTGGTGCGCTGTACGGGGTCATAATAATAGGCCCCATCGTTTACATCTCATTTCGTGGGATCGTAAAATGACCCTCGAGACCGCACTGACCATCAACCACGAAACCGCTGGATCGTCCCCGGCACTCAGCAGTAGATATCGCGACGGCCTGAATCGACAGGCAAGGAACCCGGAAGGACTCCCTGATGGCAGCGGCGAACTGGCTACGGCTGGCGGCCGAAAAAGGGCCGCCTATGCGTTGCCGCGACCTGGCAGCTTTGTAGAGAGCAATAGTCGCGACCCAGAGACCGATGGTCGAAATAGCCAGAACGATCGTAAATCCGCCAATGACGCTTTTGTCGTGTCTTTCAAGGAATCCGTCGAGCGCGTCAATCGAGGCGATTATTCCCGTGTGAAAGGCGGGGCAATATGCGCGAAAACATCGATGCTGAAAGCAAACTCCTAGCAAGGCTCCGCACAAATATTCGTTTCGACCAATTCGCACACCACCGAAACGGTGCGGTTTCTGTCCGAACATGATGTACGGTTCCCTGTTGCAATGGGGAGCATCGCTCTGATTCCGCTTGTCTATCGCAATGATTGCAATCAGCACCCCCTATCAAGCGCAGAACGCATGGTGCCAGCAAAGATCAAACACTCGTTCCGTTTGCACACGACTGCCATAAAACTCACGAACGCGCGTCATCGATGCTTCATGTGTGTGAGCAATAAGTCGCGCCGTCGATATTCGACAAGGAGAAAGACAAAAATGCGAATCTACTACACCGTTGCAGCGGCCCTGCTTGTTAGTTTTTCAGCGCACGCGCAAACGGTTGGTGCCCCGGCGGACCAAGCGGCCCCGCAGGTCACACAGAGCGGGTTTTCACCGCTCTACATTGGCGTTGACTACGAAACAGCTACCGTTCCATCCAACCCGAAGACAGTAGGTGGCGCACCGACCACAAGCCGCGCTTATGTCGCGCGCGTTGATCTGAAGGCTCCCGGAGTTGCGCTGGTAACGACGGCGCATAGCGGTCCTCTCATGACCACGTCTGAGACGATCTCGCAGTTCGCGGCACGCACCCGCGTGCGTCTGGCGATCAATGCGAACTTCTTCGCGCCGTGCTGCAATACGTTCCCCGAGCCGAAGACCGTGATCGGCCTGCTCGTTTCAAACGGACACATCGTATCGCCCGTCACCAAAGATCCGACGCAGAGCGAAGCGGTGCTCGCAATCATGCGCGGCAACGATGCCGTTATCGATCAGGGACCGAACATCAAGGTGAAACAGGTCCAAACTGCCGTCGCCGGCTCGGCGATCATCGTGCAGAACGGCAAGGACATCAGCGCCAGCAGCCCCGAAGAAGGCGATCCGGCCAACCCGAATCCGCGTACGGTGGTCGGACTCTCCGACCACGGCCGTTACTTGTATCTCGTTACAATCGATGGTCGTCTGCCGGGCTATTCGACGGGAACGACGAACGCCCAATCCGCCGCACTGATGCTCGCACTGGGATGCGAAAGCGCGGTAAATCTCGACGGTGGCGGGTCAACGGAAATGGTCCGCGCCGACAAGCTCGGCGAGCCCTACATTCTGAATACGCCGAGCGGCGGCGCCGAACGCTTTGACGCAGCTGCTCTGGGCGTTTACGCACTGGAGCTTCCCAAACTGCCGTTCGAATAAGCCTTCCGGGACGGCGGCTGATCCGATCGGCCGCCGTCTTTCGGTCCTATAACATCGCGTAACCAGGCTCAGCGATCGGACACGATGCCGCCGCTGAGATTCTCGCCGCCTAGAACCTTTTCCGTTCCGATGGAATCGGAACGGGGCTCTGGATTCTTGGTTTCACGCGTTTTCTTTACGCGAACCGGCATCAACTTCGTTGGAAAACGCTCTAGATATCTGCAACGGCAGCGCCGATCCTTAGTACAGGCGCGCTCGTGCATTCACAACATCTAGGCCGGTTTGCCTAAGTGCCCGGGCCGCGCTTCAATGGCGTATGCCCGACCTGACCCGCCGACGATACCCCGAACGCCCTGACTGCTGGCACGTCTACTATGGTGACGTGCATATCGGAACGATCGCGATACGCGCCGGCGTCCCGTTCGATGCCCAGCAGTGGGGCTGGACCTGCAGCTTCTATCCGTTATCACATCGGGGCATAGCAAGGAACGGCTTCGCGGCCACCTTCGACCAAGCGCGCGCCGACTTTGAACAGGCGTGGCGCGCGATACAGCCTCAGATCAGCGAATCCGATTACCAGGAGCATCGGCTCCAGCGCGCCAGGACGGCATGGATATACGCCATGCACGATGCCCACGCGAAGCTTCCGACCGAGATGGCCAGCGGCCGGTCGAAATGCTTTTGCGGGGCTGAACTAACCGTTCAGAACGTATCCGATCACGTCTTGGCCGCTCACATGGATATGCGATGAAATTCGTAGCTGAACGCCCTTACGCAGACCCAGAAGCCGCAGCCCGCAAGCTGATCGAGATCGCCAATTCCGTCGAAGCCGTGCAGGACGGCCGGATCTTTATTGAGCTAATCAACTGGCCGTTTCTGTCTGAACTGAAGGGCTCGCCGGCCGAATACCTCGCCGGGCTAAATCTCGCGATCGAGCGCGGCTGGCTGCAGATGCACGAGTCCGGAACCTATGTGAAGTTCACCCAGGCCGGCGCGGAGTTGTTCGCTTAATTAGCTCGACGTTCGCTGCCGACAGGCCAAAGCGTGCGGCAGCGAACGTCGATACGCGCCGTCTACCGGCTCTATTTCGTGATCAACTGCGCGGCATAGGCATAAGGCCCGTTCGGGCTTCTTTGCGCGTTCCAAGCACAATACCAATCACTTCCCCACGGCAGACCTGTATCCCATCCGCTCGAATCTTTGTTATCCCACTGCCATGCCTTGACGTTGTCTTGCGGGTTGGAAGGGAAATTCGGGTTCGAATAGACCATGATTTGCCCCTGCTGAGCCCTGAAGGGGGCGGTTGTCGACCAGGACAGCCACAGATTGCCGTGTAGTTGGTACGCGTTCAGGTACCAAGTGTAGTTTGCCGAGGCGGTTTGAGCGGCCGATGCTACGTCTGTGATGCTCTTCTCGATTGTCTTATTCATTTCCTGCCCTTCAATCTAAGATTGTAGTGGCCAAACGCCACCCTAAGAGCATGACATATTCAACTGAAGATTGCGCGTTAAACAGATCACAACACAAAAATGTGTACGGCTAGGACTCACTTGCGGCAAGGAGGTAGAGCCCAGCAATATGCCAATCCCAGAAGCAGGCAGCCGCGGTGAATCGGACGCAAAAAAGACGGCTGCATCAGCTGGCAAGACCCCAACTCCGAAATCTGCGCTTCAGGGTGACCGATTGTCACGCAACCGGGTCAAGCCATGAAATGCACCGTTTGCGAGGATACGGGCTGGGTCGGCGAGAACCACCCGAAACGCCTTGGGACGGCGAGCATGCCTGCACCTGTGGCGGCGCCGGGATGTCCTGCCCCAAGTGGCAATCCGAGCGATCTGGAGCACCCAGCACGGCCGCCGGCGGGCACGCGTATCGAGTTCGACAAGAAGGGCTGGCGGCGCTGAGGGGAACAAATCCCGCCAAAATGGCTTAATCGCGGGGGCCCAGAATGGGCTGCGTAATGCGTACATCCCCGTCGATTGTGCCGAAAGATGAAGACGTCTATCTGGTTGAAGACGATCTTGGGCGACTAGGCCGCGTCTGGATCGAAGCCGATTTCAACGCCACCGATCTTGAGACCGTGCTCTCGGACATGTTGTCCAGACAGTATATCAACCCCGTTCGAGTGGTCGTCTTCAACGCCTCGGAAGGCTGGTCGCGGGATGTTTCCGAAGACGTCGCGATCGAGCTCCGGCGGCGTTGCGAGCTGCAGGGCAATCCGCTTCCGGTGTGGCTCGAGGAGTTCGTAGAACGGCACCAAGAGACCCGGCGCGCCTAGCGGACTCCCCTTTTCGGCGCCAATACCTATCTAATTAGCATGCTTAAGCGAACTTTTGAGCCCTGCATCCCGACGCGCGCAACCAAGGTTCCGGCCGGTCCAGACTGGCTCCACGAAATCAAATATGACGGCTACCGATTGATCGTCCAGCGGGACGGCAAGCAGGTTCGGCTATTCACCCGCAACGGAAACGACTGGACCAAGCGCTATCCGCTGATCGTGGAATCCGCGCTCCGGAATAAATCGGGCCGGTTCGTTATTGACGGCGAGGCGGTGCTACTTGGCGTCGACGGCGTGTCCGATTTCGACGGGCTGCACTCCCGCAAGCACGACGACGAGGTCCAGCTTTACACCTTCGATATCCTGACGCTCGACGGCGACGACTTGCGCGCCCTACCCCTCTCGATGCGCAAGGCCAACCTCGCCCGGCTGCTGAGAGGCCGGCCGGATGGCATCTTTCAGGCCCCGTTCGAGCAAGGCGAAATCGGCCCCGACCTATTCCGGAAAGCCTGCGAGTTCGGGCTTGAGGGATTGGTGTCGAAGCATCGGGGGCGCGCCTACCGGCCGGGCCCCTCACCGAACTGGGTGAAGATCAAGAACCCAAAGCACCCGGCAATGAAGCGTGGTGAGGAGTGGAATGGCAGGGGCAAATAAAAAGCCCGCCGGTTCAGGCGGGCTCTTTCGTTTGGAGTGCGCCACGAGAATGGCGGACCACCCAAACTAATTTTCCTTTCAGACGCGGAACGGAATGAAGCGCCACGGGTTCAAGGGAAACACATCCATCGACTCCTGACCGCGCCAATTCTACCCCGGGGTTGGCGCGGTTTTTTTGGTCGAGCGTCTGCTCCGGCCATCGTCGCCGACCTTTTGACCTCACCTTCGCTGAGGAATGCCCGAAGCTGGCGCGCGCCTGCCGCAAGCTTAGTCGCTGGACGACGGTGGTGGTCTGGCGGCTCGACGCGCAGCTAACGCCATCCAATCCCGCAATAGTCCCTTGTCTTCCCTTGAAAAGGATGCCCTCCGCTTTAGGTCCTCCAGTGTGTCCTCAGGGTGGCAGCGCTCAAAATCCTGCCGGATCAGCAATTCAAGGTATGTGCGCTCCTCTTGGCTTATAGGGCTCGCATCGAGAAAACCTCTGGGCATGGCAACCTCGAGGCGTTAGCCTCAATCAGCGCTGGAGCGCGCAATGGTCGATGTCGGAGCGACAGCAAGCGAGCTTTTCACCTGCAACCTGTCCAGCACAGTGATTGCTCCCCAGGTCATCGAGCAGCTGTCACTACCAAGCCGGGCGACCAAAGCAGCCACCTTTCGGATGGCATCTTCCGAGCTCCATTCGAATCCAATTCGACTGCCGTCACAGAAACCGAACAGCATGATGGGCTGCGCCTGCGGCGCGAGGTTCAACAGCCACGATCCGGCCGGCAGCTACGTTCACGGCCGGTATATCATATCTATGAGGCGCAGGCTGCCAATGGAGGCCGCAAAGAGGCGCGGCGGCGCGATCCCGTCGCGGCGATGATCCGCGCCGCCCTGGCCTTGCGCAAGCTGGCGCGCGAGCCGGCGCGCGCGCGGTCCAGTTGATCAGGCGACGCCAGCGCCGACCGGCGCGACTGCCGTCGCGCGCTGCTTTCGCCTCGGCCTTATTTCAAGGGCGAGTGCGGCGCCGGCAGCATGATGGTCGAGTGACCCTCGTCTATCAGAGGCGCGCCCTTGCCGACAAACTCCTGCCACGCGGGATCCTTGGAGGCGTTGCCGCGGGCTTCGGCGCGCGCGTTCAGGCTGGGATAGGCCCAGAGGTGGCATATTTCATTGGGTTGCCCCGCTTCGGTCTGCCACAGCCCGATGATCTTGGAATATTTCTCGCGCACCGGCAGCGCCGCGATGAACCCATCAAGAAACTGCTTGACCGCACCACCCGGCTTGGCCCGGTAGTTGCGGAGTTCGTAGACGTTGCCGGTCGATGCTGGAGCAACGGGCTCCCTCAGAGCATTGAGCAGGCGGATGTCCTGACGCACCAACAAGGGACGGATCAGCGGAATATACTCGCCGGTCCAACGCGAGTTTTGCGCAAGTTCGGCGCGCAGCCGGACGCGCTCGTTGAAATCGGCGTAGCTCCACATATGCACGACCTGATTGAGCGGACCGATCTCGGTCGACCAATAGCCGACGAGCTTGCCGTACTCGTCCCCGCGGATCTCGCGCGACACGGTGCTTGCGGCTTTCACCACCTCGCCAAGGCTGCCGGACTTCACGGTGTAGGTTCGCAATTCATAGAGCATCATGATTTCTCGTTGATTGTGATGTCTGAGCTTAGGGTCTGCTCAAGGCTTGAAGGCAAGCCGCGGGAAACGCCAAAATTGCGGTTACCCGGCCCCCGCGCGTTCACTTCTCCGACAAGCGCAACGAGCAGCTCAAGCTGATGGCGAACTGGTGCAATTCGCTCGCCACGGCCGTCCTGACCGCGGGCGACATCGGGCCGGAGCTATTCCGGAAGCCTGCGAGTTCGGGCTTGAGGGTTTGGTGTCGAAGCATCGCGAGCGAGCGTACCGGCCCGGCCCGTCGACAAACTGGGTGAAGATCAAGAACCCGAAGCACCCGGCGATGAAGCGGGGTGACGAGTGGAATGGCAGAGGCTAACTGCCCGGCGGAGCTATTCTCTTGACTGACAAGGGCCCTCTAAGTCGGGACCGAATGTACGACATGACCAACGCTGGACAGTTGCTTGGGTGGACTACGCCGCTCGTCAAGGTGGGCGTCCGCTACCAACTCCCGCCGATAGCCGCCCGGAACGCCTGACGGCGAAAGCACCACCTGCCAGAGCTGGTTTGAGCGTGCGCGGAAAGTGCCAGCGCAGGACAGCAGATAGTATCGCCACATCCGGTAGAACCGGTCGCCATAGCGGTCGCGGTATTGTGGCCATGCCGCCTCGAACCGATCGTGCCACGCCATCAATGTCAGATCATAGTCCGCGCCAAAATTGTGCACGTCCTCGACAATGAAGCGGCCTTCGAGGCCGTCGGCGAGTTCGCTGAGCGCCGGCAATTCGCCGTTGGGGAAAATGTAGCGCTCGGTCCAGCGGTCGAGTACCGTATTGCGGATGTTCTTGCCGATGGTATGCAGCATGAACAGACCATTATCGGTCATGCTGCGCCGGGCGGCGTCGAACAACGCGGTGTAATTCTTCGACCCGACATGCTCGATCATACCGACCACGGTGACGCGATCGAATTTTTCCGATGCGTCGATGTTGAATGCACGGTAATCGCACAGCCGCACCTCGATGGGCAGATGCTCGACGTGCTGCTTGCAGAATGCCACCTGCTCGCCGGAAATGTTCAGCCCGACGCAGGATACGCCGTAGTTCGCGGCGGCGAATTTCATCAGCCCGCCCCAGCCGCAGCCGAGATCCAGCAGGCGCATACCGCGGCGCAGTCCGAGTTTCCTGCAGATTAGGTCGAGCTTGGCGGTCTGCGCCTGCTCCAGCGTCGTGGCCTCGTGCCAGTAGCCGCACGTATACATCATGTGGCTGTCGAGCATCGCGGCAAAGAAATCATTGCCCAGGTCGTAGTGGTCGCCGGCGACCCGGCGCGAGCGCTCGATGCTCTGCAGGTTGAATAGCCGGCCGCGCAGCGCCCGCAGCTTCTCGCCAGGAGTAACCTGCCGATCCAGGTTCGCCAGCAGGATGCGGTGAAAAAATCCATCCAGCGATTCGCAATCCCACCATCCGTCCATGTAGCTCTCGCCGAGCCCGAGGCTGCCGCGGGCCAGGACGCAAGCGTAGGTTCGTTCGTCGTGGATCTGGATGTCCCACGGATTGCGTCCGTTTACGGCGACATTGGCGACGCCGAGCAGGCGGACAATGGTGCGATACGCTGACGACCGTGCGATGCGTGTTGAGGTAATGGCGCTCATGGATATCCGGGATGTAGGCTAGAGGTGACTTCACCATGAAGTGAGCCGATTACCTGATGATTTCACCACGGCCGCCAATTCTTACGGCTGTAACCTGTAGTCCGAGAGCGCACCGCTCCCGCGTTCAACCATCCGTGAATCGAAGGCCAATCGAATCCTCCGATTGATGGCCGATGGGGGCGCCGTGATGCTGGCCGGAGATGGCGAGGACATGCGCGCCCTGCCCCTGTCAATGCGCAAGGCAAAATCTTGAACGGCTTCTGAGAGGGCGTTCCGAGGGCGTATTTGCGGCGCCCTTCGAGCAAGGCGAGATAGGGCCAGACCTTTCCGCAAGGCTTGCGAGTTCGGGCTTGAGGGGTTGGTGTCGAAGCATCGCGAGCGGGCCTACCGGCCGGGCCCCTCACCGAACTGGGTGAAGATCAAGCACCCGAAGCACCCGGCGATGAAGCGGGTCAAAGAGGCGCTTCCTAATTCTGGGTAGTAGCCCATGGCCAGTGGCCCCCTTGGACCTTTTGTGATTGGGCGTGATTTGAGCGACGCAGGCAGCGGTGACATACGGCTCAACATGAACTGGCACGGAACCACTATGAATGCGCTCGCTGTGGGCGGAGCGATCTCCGCTTCCCGCGGCACGACTTCTTAGGCCATGTCGACACGCGACCCCCGTTCTGCAGCGCCCCACGCCAGCGAGCGGTTGCCGCCCAGCCGCGGGCTGCAATTCCACCGTGTCGTCGAGAATCTGGAAATATGGAGCGCAAACAGCGATGGCTATTCTTTCGTGATCACTCACGAAAGCCCTGCCGGTCCCGGCTTTCATGGACGCGCCGGTTATATGGCGTCATGGCGTCCGGGTTTTGGAGGCGGTGGCGCAATCAGGATCGCAGGTTCGCCATTTAAAACGTTCGACGAGGCCGAAACCACCTGCAATGCGATGCTAAAACACCTGAGCGAAAATTGAGGCGATATCCCAACAAGCTTCGTGGAAAACGAAGGGCGATCCATCTCCGAAAGAATGAGCGCTGGCCAAAAGTATAAGGAACGGGATGCGAACGGCGCAGCTAAAGCACCCCACAGTGGGTGAACCTCAATCGTCTTCAAATGACCCACGGATAGGGATATGGGCACGATTGAGGATTTTTTATGCATACGCACGCGCAGCGGCTTGCAGCCGTCGAAACAATCAGTCGCGACCTCGCTATTCGGCTGGCTGAAGTAATCGACCTGCGGGAGCAGCTGAGAAAAGCGCAGCTTCTTTGCGACCACGGCGGATCGGCACGAAAATGCGCCCGGCTCGTAGGATAACGGCACTCAAACTGAGTCGCCCGACTGTGGTCGTGCAGGCCAGTCGTCAGATTGGGTCAACCTGAAGAGCCCGAAGCATAAGCGGCGTGGCGGGACGCCGGCGCGCCGCCTGAAAACGTCGGTTTGATGATGATCAGGTGACTAAGCTAATCCACCTGCGAAGACCGGATCCTCTCTTGTTCAGAAAACAGAAGGCCGCGCCATCTGGAGGAATGACGCGGCCAGTTAGTTGGGACGAAACAGGCCCGGGGTCAATTCCGGCCTAGCACCGCCAAGAAAAGAAGGGACTTGGCGGATCGCTTAGGACGCCAGATCGCGTCCGATTCGGTCCTCACTGACAACAGCCACGACGCCTGCGCGCACTATCCAAGCGCCCTCGCCGCGACCAAAGGAACGTCAATTACCTGCCCGTCCGCTTGGCCGGACCCTGATCGTTGATGCGATACCACTTTCCATGTATCCGATTCGTTATCGTAGCGATATTGCCCCTGCGATGTCCGTCAGGCGCAAGCCTGGGTATCAGGAGCACGCACTAACTCCGTCGAGCTTTTGTCACCATATCAGCAACGACGGCGGAAACTTTTTCGCTATACTCAACGCGGCCAACTCATCGGTTTCCAAGGCAATTTTTTGTGCCAGCATGACGTCGCCCGGGACGAGACGACCTTTGGGTATAAAGCACCAGCCAGCTCGCGGCCGCCCGGCGTAGTCTAGCTCACAGATGTTCAACGCCTTGCCGTGGCATATCCGGTAGCGCTTTCCGCTATGGCAGCCAGTGACGTCGAAATAGTTGTGCGCGTCATACTGAGCTAGTTGCTCTGGGGATAGCCATTCTCTCAAGAGCCTGAGGGCTTTGCGCTTCGGCTTCATTTGAGCACCAATCCCCGGCCCGGCGTGAGCGAGCCGTCGAACCGGCCATTTGCAATGTGCAGCAATTTCTCGAATGTGAGCCGAGTTAGCCGCCGACTAGCCGTGGAAAAAACATGGTCTCTTCTGCGGTCGGATCAAACGTGCGTCTCACAATTGGCTCTCCAGAAGCGGTACGAGTTGCCGCCGTGAAGCCAGCGCCCGTTAGTTCTTTGAAGCGTTTTTCTGCTTTCAAAAGGGCGTTCGCGTCATTCGCACCGAAATTGTGCCGGGTATCCCCGTTGTGATCCATGACGATTTGGGTTGCCATTGCTAACCCTCCTGGGTTTCTCGCCAGGTCAAAGCAACGTGACCTCTTGGGAAAAGTTCCGGGCAGGCAAAATGGTATGGGGCCACATCTCAACTGCAACGCGGGCAGCTCCACAAGCCCGCGACCAGTCGCCGATGCGAACGACATAGCCGAAACGGATCGAGGGCTGATCCGGGTATCACAACAAGGCCGGGATCAGACCGTGGGTCGGGAATTCCCAGAAAGCCGTACCACAACAGTAAATCGACGATTTGCTCCGCTAATGCGATCGCTTACGCACGATCTCAAGTACCTGATCCGGGTATCAGGCGCTGCCCTTCTCCGATGAAATCGTAGAACAGCTTTTCCGATAGATCAGAAACGTCACGCACTTCCAACCACTTGAGCTAGACGCACTGAAGGATCGCCTTCAGGAAAGCGCAGCTAATCGCCCGACGATCTCGGCGTATCGACCGAAGAGGCCGAAGGAAAAGGGCTCGGTACCGGGTTGATGGCGTCAGCCTCAGCGCGCGGATTAACAAGAGGTGATGAGACCTCGAAGAAGATTAGCGGATTGCCGAATAACGGAAACTGAACCTGCCGGGTTTTGAGCCCTGGCTCCCAGTTTGGCAGTTGGAATCATTAAGGGTCCGGCCAAACGCAACGCTCCTAGCCCGGTCCCGGTTCGGGGCTGGGCAGAAGCGGACATCAAACCGCCAATAACCCGATGGATCCGTCGAGGGACTTCGACGAGAGCTCCTGACTTGCTGCTTGTAATCGCGTTCAATGCATCCTATATCGCCTCTTTAGAACAGTTCTAAAGAGGTTCCTATGATCCTCGGTCTGCCGTTAAGGCGGCGGTTTTCGGAATTGTCCGAGGCTGAAGTGCTGGCGCTCGCGATTTCGTCCGAAGAAGATGACGCGAGGATATACGCGACTTACGCCGAGCAATTGCGTGAGGCCTATCCTGCCACATCCGCAATGTTCGACGAGATGACCGCGGAGGAAGACGGCCATCGCAAGCTCCTGATCGATTCCTTCCAACGCCGTTTCGGCAAGGTGATCCCGCTTATACGACGCGAGCACGTTGCTGGCTATTATTCGCGCCGACCAATCTGGCTAGTGCAAAATCTCGGTCTCGCACGCATCCGCGCCGAGGCCGCGCGCATGGAAGACGACGCCGCCCGGTTCTATGTCCGCGCAGCGCAAGCGAGCAGCGATCCGGACACACGCAAGCTGCTTGGCGATCTTGCCGCCGCCGAACGACAGCATGAACATAAGGCTGAAGAATTGAAGGGTTCAACGCTGGACGGCGAGGTTGGGCATCAGGAAGACGACAAAGCGAAACGTCAGTTCATCCTCACTTGGGTGCAGCCAGGACTTGCAGGCCTGATGGATGGATCGGTGTCGACGCTAGCGCCGATTTTCGCGACTGCGTTTGCCACCCAATCGACTTCGACAACATTCACGGTGGCGCTCGCGGCCTCAGTCGGTGCGGGAATCTCGATGGGATTCACAGAGGCAGCACACGACGATGGCGTTATTTCAGGGCGCGGGTCGCCGCTCAAGCGAGGACTCGCGTCCGGAATTATGACAACCTTCGGTGGCCTCGGTCACGCGTTGCCGTACTTGATCCCGCAATTCTGGACCGCGACAGCACTCGCAGCCTTTGTGGTGTTCGTCGAGTTGTGGGCGATTGCCTGGATTCAGAATCGATACATGGAGACACCATTCGTCCGCGCCGCATTTCAGGTCGTTGTGGGCGGCGGCTTGGTGCTGGCGGCGGGCATTCTGATCGGCGGGAGCTGACACACGCGAACGACTGACAAAATACAGGCGCAAAGATGTTCGGCTGAAGGGCCAATCATGAAGACGCTGAATGGAACGGTGGCCGTATTAACTGTATTATCTAAGTCAACCCGACCGATTACGCCGCAAGCAGTCGATCGTATCGTCGATCCTTATCTCATTAAGCTGGGCAAGCTCACGAATGAAGTTCGCAGCGAACTCGCCGAAGCGTTCATCAAAAAGGCGTTGCCTTCGGATCGATCCACACAAATTCACCAGCGTATTTTGTTTCGGGGTGTATAGTTGCCATAGCGCAACCTTGGGACGAGGTCTATCAGCGCGTAGCGCTCGCGGGCCGTTGGTCTAAGCTCCTAGGATGACCGATGACACAGCCCGCGCGAAATCTTGGGCCGGACAGGAATTTGCGGAACGATTATGGCCGGTGAGCATTCCGGGGGAGAGCACGTCGCTGCGGCTTGGCGGCTCGACGACGTGTTCAGGGCGGCCACCCTCGTTAGCCCCCTCTGGGTGGCAACCCTCCCCGCGTCGCGTTGCCAGGACCCACTCCTCAACTCCGGTTGACTGGCGACCGGCGCGGCGGGATCGAACCTTTCGAGTCTAGCGCGGAGCGCTCGCTACCCATGCTCACTTATCGGCTTTTCGACGTTCATGTTGACGGGAGAAAGTCATGAGAAGAATTGCAATGTTGGTAGCCGCGAGGAGGTGAACAGCACCGGGCCATCGAGCGTGAAGCGCTCCCATTTGTCGTCGAGTTTTCTGCGAAAACGGAATTTGCAGGGCGACCCCAGCGAAAGCCCGAAGATCGGTCGAAATGGCTTGTCCGGTGCCATCCGATGCCAACCCCGATGTCGTATTCGGTGCAGAGGACCTGTTCGATCCGGCTCGGTGGGCCGCCGAACGTTTCGACCATCCCGATGACGGACCTGAGCCAACCGGGAATCGGTCCGGCTTCCTTTAGCCGCCGCAGCGTGTAGCGGAACCCGAACGAGGCCACGCGGCGCTTGCCCTCGTATGCGCCAAATTGAAAGGGCTGCAGCGGCAAAGCGGAGATGTGGCCGATCAGCTCGCGCTCGAACGCTGGGGAGATGAACTCGGCGGCGTATCGCAGTCCCTCGGGTTCGGACGATTTGTCGGCAAAAAGTGCCAGCTGCTCAGACAAGCCAGCGATCCTTTCGGTGATGCGGAATAATCCGCCCAAATATGGGGTCGCAGCGCGCCGACGAAAGGCGGCGAAACGAGATGCGTGGTGGACGCATTATGACGATCGAGCGCGATTGGTTTGAAGGGACGGCGGAGGCCCCATCGCGGTCTTCAAACGGGCGGTTGGACGCGAAGGCGGTCTCTCAGAAATTGAACAAGAACGACCGTCTTGGCATCGATGATCTCACCGGCAGCAATCATGGCGGCGGCCCGCTCCAGAGTCGTCTCAAGCACTTCGATGTCTTCGCCCTCATCGGCCAGGCCACCGCCTTCGGACACCTTGTCCGCCGGCGAGTAGGCGCAGGTGAAGAACGTGATTTTCTCCATGACGGCGGCCGGGCTTACGTAGAGCTCAAACAACCGGTCCACCGCCGTAATCCGATAACCGAGTTCCTCTTCAATCTCCTTGATTATTCGCGTCTCGGCCTTCTCTCCGTCGAGCTTGCCAGCGCACGCCTCCACCGAGCGGTCAACGCCATCTTGCAGATAGATCGGCAGCCGGAATTGGCGGGTCAGCAGGATGGTGTTTCGACTGGCATCATAGGGCAGAACGACAGCCGAATTGCCGTGATCGTAGATTTCCCGCTTGCGCTGCTGCCAGCGACCGTCTCGCCGACGCTGCTCGAATGTCACGCTTATCAGCTTGCCCTTCTCCTGGGCGAGCGTCTGCGTGTCGTTGATGCGTACTTTAGAGTTGCCTTTCTTCATGACAAGCCAACGCCGCAAGTCCAGAGTAGGTCCGCCAATGGTGCTTTCAGCCATTTCGGCACGGTGAAAGTAATCGACCCAGGGGCAAGGTGTCTGACACCAACTGGAACTGGATGAGGCCCTACCCGGAAAATCTGGTCGGGCAGGCGCAGCCCATACCCGGTAGCCGCAGTCTGCAAAAGGGCCCCCCGTAAGTACGGGGCCCTTTTCAGGGCCTAGTTATAGTCGGAGTATTTGAACTGTGGCATGGCTTTGAGCTGTTCTTTCGTGCCGCTCATAACTGCGTGGTCAGGCACCCAATCGTTGGCGTTCGCCGTGTCGCGTGTCGGGGCCGTGTTTGTGGCCGCTCCTGTAGTTGCGCCATCGCGACGTTCGGTGGTTGCAGGTGTCGTCGACGTTGTGCGCACGGCTTCTTCCTTGAATTTTAGCTTATCCATGCTGACAGCGATGTCATGCTCACCCATGCCAAGGAAACCGCCCACACCGATTACGACTGCGCTGACCTTTCCGTCTTTGTCGAGGATCAGTTCGTTTACGTCGCCCAGCTTTTCATTGGCCTCATTATAGACGTCCAGCCCCATGAGCTTCGAAGCACGCCACTTGCCCTTCAGCATCATCTTCTGGTCCGGGGTAGTACCGGTGGTAGTACTTGGACCGGTGGCGGGAGCAGGTCGATCAGTTTGAGCGTAAGCAGAGCTGCTCACCATAGCCGCGCTGAGAAGTGCAGCAGCAAGGAAAGGTGTTTTCATTGGTACCCTCCATTAAGCTTTGATCTGCCCAAGGTAGAACATGCTCAAAAAGCCAATGTTCCACGAGATCATTCCGCACGTCTGCTGCTGAGGGTTAAAACGGACCTCGGACCTCGCGAAGGCAGTGGCCAAATCGACGATGGCTACGAATCCAGGAGCCGGGCGTTTCCTTGCACCTAAATGCCAGTCGCCCATGGAGCATGCGAAGGTGATTCCAATGGGCATTCTCGGCGACCATACCTTTGAGTGTCGTAGGAGGTGCGGCGATCTTCAGGTCGCGCCTATCAAAGAGTAAGAGCACGCCGGCCGAATACAGCGCCGGGCTCTAGCTCGCGATCGATCGCGGTTGGCTCCAGATGCACGAGTCCGGCACCTACGTGAAATTCATCCAAGCAGGTGCAGAGCTGTTTGCCTGAGGCCCGCGCGAGGAACATAAGAAGCTTCCGCCAATTACTCCTGTCGGAAAACCAGAGGAGGAAGGCCCATGAAACTTACCACGATCGCGTTAGCCGCAGTGTTCGCCCTCCCGGTGACGTTTGCGGCGGCTCAGAGCGGCGGCGGCAGTGCTGGTGGCGGTTCTGCGGCCGGAGGCGCTTCTACAGGGAGCTCTGGCGGGACCGGTACCGGCACCGGCGCGGCCATGAACAACGGGACAAGCGGGACTGGAATGGGTTCTGGAAAGTCATCCGCCAGCGAGCAAGGCGCATCAACGGCCGCTCCGCCCAACACCAAGGGGCCGGGCACCGGGCCAGGTACAGTTCAGAAAGGAACGCCGCGTTGAACGGGGCGCTCTAATCGAGCAGCGTACCGTTGCGTGAATATGATCACCAAGGCAACTGCGTAGGCTAACAGCGGCGTATCCGTGATCCCTTTGCTGAGGCGACCCCACCCGCTCCGATATCGTGGCGGTGGGGTCTTTCCCCAAGAGGCTAGGCCGTCACGGCACGAAATTCCCACTCGCGGTACGGTCCATATGGCGACAAATCAAAATAACTGCTGGACTCCCGAGGCCGATCAACAGCTCCGCACCCTAGTTCTCGATGGTAGGAGCGTTCATGCGATCGCGGCACGGCTAAAGCGCACCACAGGCGCGGTTAAGGGCCGCGCCTACTTTCTCGGGCTTTCCACTGCGCGCGACAAGACCGTTCGGAACGAGCGAAATGCAGGAGCATCTCCCGCGGATTTGCCGATGACGGCCGGCGCGCCGCGCGGCCCAGTTGATCAGGCGACGCCAGCGCTGACCGGCGCGACTGCCGTCGCGCGCTGCTTCGCCTAGGCCTTATTTCAAGGGAGAGTGAGGCGCCGGCAGCATGATGGTCGAGTGGCCCTCGTCTATCAGAGGCGCGCCCTTGCCGACAAACTCCTGCCACGCGGGATCCTTGGAGGCGTTGCCGCGGGCTTCGGCGCGCGCGTTCAGGCTGGGATAGGCCCAGAGGTGGCATATTTCATTGGGTTGCCCCGCTTCGGTCTGCCACAGCCCGACGATGTTGGAATATTTCTCGCGCACCGGCAGCGCCGCGATGAACCCGTCAAGAAACTGCTTGACCCCACCACCCGGCTTGGCCCGGTAGTTGCGGAGTTCGTAGACGTTGCCGGTCGATGCTGGAGCAACGGGCTCCCTCAGAGCATTGAGCAGGCGGATGTCCTGACGCACCAACAAGGGATGGATCAGCGGAATATACTCGCGGGTCCAACGCGAGTTTTGCGCAAGTTCGGCGCGCAGCCGGACGCGCTCGTTGAAATCGGCGTAGCTCCACATATGCACGACCTGATTGAGTGGACCGATCTCGGTCGACCAATAGCCGACAAGCTTGCCGTAATCGTCCTTGCGGATCTCGCGCGACACGGTGCTTGCGGCTTTCACCACCTCGCCAAGGCTGCCGGATTTCACGGTGTAGGTTCGCAATTCATAGAGCATCATGATTTCTCGTTGATTGTGATGTCTGAGCTTAGGGTCTGCTCAAGGCTTGAAGGCAAGCCGCAGGAAACGCCAAAATTTCGGTTACCCGGCCCCCTGCGCGTTCACTTCTCCGACAAGCCTAACGGAGCAGCTCGAGCTGATGGCGAACTGGTGCAATTCGGTCGCCACGGCCGTCCTGACCGTGGGCGCCCTCGGCGACATCGGCCCGGACCTATTCCGCAAGGCGTGCGAATTCGGGCTTGAGGGATTGGTGTCGAAGCATCGCGAGCGAGCCTACCGGCCGGGCCCGTCGACGAACTGGGTGAAGATCAAAAATCCGAAGCACCCGGCGATGAAGCGGGTGAAGGAAGCGTTCCGGACATAAACCCCGGAACGAAGTTTGCCCGAGCAGCGCGGGTTGAGCTATACCGGAGGTAGTCAAACCAACCGAAGGAAATTAGCAGTGGCTGACACCGAAACGCCGCCAAGCATGCAAGACCTCAAGAGCGCGCTGGATAAATTGAGGCGCGAAGTTGAAGACCTAAGGCGGCACGTCGATCGCGCCGAGGAGCGCAGCCGAGATCCGGGCCTTACCGGAAAACAGTACCCATAGCACGACGAAAAAGGCCGACTCCAGTTGAGGAAGCGGCGGCTAGTTGGGTGAGGGTTAAGAACCCGAAGCACCCGGCGATGAAGCGGGTAAAGGAAGCGTTCTCGTGACAATCGCGGTCCTTGCCATCACGGCCGGCAAGCTTCCCGGCGCTTCCAGCGCTGGCGGGAGAAGTTAGGCAGTCGTTAAATCTTCGGTTTTCCGGCCACGAAAATTCTCCTGTGCCAAGGCGCATGCGCCCAGCTTGCGACTAGCGCAATCATGTGCTCATAATCCGCGCTAGTTGCAGACCTTCTCCCGGAGTCCAGCGCTGCAGCCCGGGAGACAAGTCCGCTGTTGATATACTCCTGAACATATCCTGTGAGAATAGTCTCCAGCTGATCGCGCACCACTTTACCGCAATAAAGCTTCCGCTTAACCCCAATGGCTATGGCCTCCAAATAGTTAAGCACACTGTATATATCCACTCTATAAATGTGCGGATTAGTTTCGAGATCACCATTATCGCGCGCCGAAGCCAGCCTCCGGCAAATCTCGTCCAGTACGGGATCTAGGTCGTATTTATCGCACGCTGTGATAGTTCGATTTATCTGCGCTTCGCGCCTAGCGAAATAGATTTGCATCGCGGCGAACAAAATCAGCAGGAACGTCAGAACGTCGTATATCCCGCTCGCGATTGCTGAAAGCCCCGACCATTCAGTATTCCCAAAACCAAGAAACGTCTCTGCGCTCATGTATTGCCCTCTAGGAGCAATATGAACTATCTGCTACTTCGAGTCGCGTCAGACTTTCCGCTAGTTTGCTTCTTCGTCTTCGGCTTGGGCGATGTTTTGATCGCGCCACGTAGCGCGGCTTCAGGTTGAACTTCTTTCTCATCAAACTCGTCTTGCTCCGGTTTCGCAATGCCTGATCCAAAATCAAGGGCGAGAGTAGAGCGCCTACTCAGTGGGGAGTTTCGTCCCGACGATCTTACGCTGCTTTTTCTATATGCACGCGATCATTGCGACGGTCGCGAGTCAGTTCGCGACATTGGTGATTTCGTTGCTCATCACAACGAACGCGATAGAGGCATCATAACACGTTCCACTCGCGACTGGTTCACGGTAGCCCGATTTTTGCTTCCCCGATTCGCACCAAAAGCGCCGCCATTAGAGGGCCACCGGATGCCGCCTGCTGCGGCCGACTATTTTAGGATAGCTGTTAAACGTATCGGCACGAAGCGCATACGCAATCAAACGGGATTGCGCGGGCCAGAGGCCTATGCACTCATGAACAAGTTGGCAGATCGACTTATCAAAAACCAAGATGGAACTTGGGCTCTTCCTTCCTTAACGGAATCAGAGCACAAGTTGGTCGTATGTGTCAGTTCAATGCTTATTGTAAGGCCGGCATTTGAAGCTGAACATCTATGTGAAGAGTTCTTTGCCACTTTGAAAAGCAACGGGCTAATTTCGAAGCAGGAGCTGACGGCGAAGCGCGACTTTTTGAGGATGCTAATCCAACTGTACGCAGTTGCAGCAATGCACAATTGCGTCGTTCAAATCGGTGATGGGACCACTACTCAGCTGAAGGCAAGGTCAGACCTCGCGCAGAAGCAAATTTCTGTCGATGCCTCAGTCCAGGATGCCGTGCCAGGAAGTAACGTAAGCGTGGCTACTTCCATTTTTGCAACGAACACTGACCCCGAAGTCCACTGCCACCCCGATTTGCTCACAAATAGCGCTTGGGATTTTGAAATCGAGTTGGATCAGAACGGAAGGCTTACGCGTCTTGGTTAGGATGTCGGCGGGAGCGTCATGCCGCCCCAAGGCATCCAGCATCGCAACGCGGACGCGCGACACTTCGCCAAGTCACGGTGTCAAGTAATCGCCTGTAGCGAACGGCCGGAGAAGAAGCCGGCGCCATCTACACACAAGCCCGTTACTCCACCGTAACCCGGGCGGTGCCGCCCATGCCGATCGCGCTGGCGGCCGCCCTGCTCAGGTCTATGCACCGACCTTTGACGAACGGACCGCGATCATTGACGCGGACGGTCACGGTGCGCCCGTTGGCAAGATTGGTCACCAGCACCCGGGATCCGAACGCGCGCGAGCGGTGGGCCGCTGTGAGGCCGCGCCATGTATCGAAGCGCTCGCCGGACGCCGTGCGCCGGCCGTGATAACCGTCACCGACGCCGTACTGGCTTGCGGTGCAGGTCTCGACCCGACGCATGGTGATGTTGATGGAGACGGCGCCGGAAAACGGATTGTTGTCTTGGGCAAAGGAAGGCGTGACGCACGCGAGCGCCAGCGCCGCAATAAGACTGCGGATCATGTGATGCTTTCAAAATGTGAGGGGTTTTATTTGGAGTCGAGGTGCTTCTCGATGCGCTCAAGTCGTGAATGTCATTCGGCCTGCAATATTGGCTCTGACTCACTTTTGATGCAGTTTTGGGAATGTCTGGCGCATTGATTGCGGGGAGAATCAGCGCCATGCAGCAGGCACTCCAGCGCTCCAGTCTGGTGCCGAGTGGGTTTGTTGTAGAGAGTGCGTACTTCGAAGGTAATAAGGCCGTTATTGCGGTCCGGGCGTCGGGAAGCGTTGGTCTGTGCCCATCTTGCGGAACGGTTTCCCGACGCGTCCATAGCCGGTACCGGCGCCGTGTGACCGATCTTCCCCTTTCGGGACGGATCGTACAGCTTCTGGTGATTGCTCGTCGCTTCCGTTGCGACGCTGTCTTATGCGGGCGCCAAATCTTCACCGAGCGCTTCGCCGAAGGGGTACTGGCGCCATCGGCGCGACGCACGGCAAGGCTGGATTCTATCGTCCATCACCTCGGTCTGGCGCTTGGCGGTCGACCGGCAGCAGGCTTCGCAAAGCGGCTGATGCTGCCGGTGAGCAAAGACACGCTCCTTCGCGTAGTTCGGCGCCGTAGCCGTCCGCCGGCTGATCCGCTCACGGTTATCGGCATTGATGATTGGGCTTGGCGGCGCAATCATCGATACGCCAGCATCATCTGCAACCTAGAACGGCGCCGGATCGTCACGCTGCTGCCGGATCGTGAACCCGCGACTGCCCAGGCCTGGCTCGCTGCTCATCCCACGATCGCGATCGTCGCCCGCGACCGTGGTGGAGGATATGGCGAAGCGACAGCAAAAGCGTTGCCGCACGCGGTACAGGTCGCAGATCGTTGGCATCTGATGGAGAACGCCAGTCGGGCTTTCCTCGATGCCGTTCGCAAATCGATGCGTCAGATACGTACAGTGATCGGTGCGACCACGATTGATCCCAAGCTACTAACAGCCGCAGAGCGGATCCAGTATGAGGGTTATCTGCGCCGCGAGGAGACCAATGCGGCTATCCTGGCTCTGTCGAAGAACGGCATACCCATCAAGCAGATCGTGCGTCAGACTGGCCACAGTAGGAAGCTGGTACGACAGGTGATGCGCGGCGAACGTAACGATATCTTCCGGACCCGGCAAAGTTCGCTGGACTTGCATTTGCCATGGCTCGACGATCAGTGGGCGTCCGGCTGCCGAAACGGGGCTGAACTTTGGCGCCGCTTAACGGCGCGTGGCTTCCGAGGCTCGCTCCGCGTCATCAGCGAGTGGGCGACCCGCAGGCGAAGGGCTGAAAAGCCCGACGCACAAAACCTTCAGCGGATTGCCTCGGCCAGAACGATCGCGCGCCTCATGACGATCGGGCGGGATCTGCTCACGAAAGCGGAGACCGTCACGGTCGCGGCGATCGAAGCTGGCGTACCGACCCTGGTCGAGGCCCGCGAGATCATCGCCGAATTCCACACGATGATCCGGCGCAAGGCCGAAGCAGGGCTCACGCCATGGATCGACCGCGCCCGCGCCAGTCTCGTTGCCTCTTTCGCCAGCGGCGTTGCGAAGGATGAAGCGGCGGTCCGTGCGGCAATCACTTCGCCTTGGTCCAACGGACAGACTGAAGGTCACATCACGCGCCTCAAGCTCGTGAGACGGCAGATGTACGGTCGCGGGAAAATCGATCTGCTTCAAGCCAGACTAATCGGCGCAGAGTAATCGGAGCTGCACCAAAATTGCGTCAGAGCCAAAATTGGACGCCGATACGGGGTCAAATTTGAACGCCGATTGACAAGCGAGCGAGCTGTCATGCGCCTCAAACTCTACAAGCGCGATGGTATCTGGCATTACCGCGGCACAATTGCCAAGAAACGCCTACGAGCGTCTACTGGCACTTCGAAGCGATCGATCGCCGAAAGGATCGCCAGCGAAGCAGAAGACGCAGCGTGGAAAGGTCGTCTTGATGGCCCGTCCGCAATCCTGACATTCGCGCAAGCCGTCCTGAAGTACCGCGCGGCCGGCAAGCAAACCCGGTTCCTGCCGGCGCTGGAGGACTACTGGAAAGAGACCCTGGTGCGCGACATTAGCGAAGGCGCGATCATCCAAAGCTCCATAGAGCTATATCCGAAGGCGAAAGCCGCCACCCGGAATCGCCATGTCATCGTGCCGACGCGGGCTGTTATCAATCACGCTGCCCGACTGAAGCTTTGCAGCAAGATTTCCGTCGAGCAGTTCGAAACGATCAGCGTCGTCAAGCGGCCGGTTACGCTGGAGTGGGTTGAGGCGTTCATGGCGGTTAGCTCCCCACACCTTGGGGCCTTGGCGCTATTCATGTTCCTGACTGGAGCGCGCATTTCGGAAGCCCTTCGGCTCACCTGGGACGACGTAGATTTTGAGCGGCGGGTTGCCTACATCGGCGAAACCAAGGTTGGCAATCCGAACGAGGCGCATCTCCCGCAAAGGCTGATCGTTGCACTGAGCAATATCAAACGCGAGGTCGGCCGCAATGTGTTCTGGTATCGGGGCCAGAGCTCCGTGAAGTGGCAATGGTTTCGATCCATTGAGCGGGCCAAGATCGAGCGCCTATCGCTCCACTGCTGCCGCCACGGCTTCGCAACGGCCCTCCTGCACAAAGGAGTGGACGTGGTGACGATCGCCAAGCTGGGCCGGTGGAAATCGGCTGAGCACGTCTTTAAAACCTATGGGCACGCGAAAGAAGATCGAACGCTGACTGACTTGATTTCTGACACGCCATTGACACAGCAAAAAAAACAAAACACCAAAATACTCAAGAAAACAGGAGCTTAGACAATGGCCCGCCTGCCCTACCTCGAGCCCGACCAGGTCGCGCCCGAATATCGCGACATGCTCAAGCGCAATACCAACCTGCACAAGCTCCTGGTCAACTCGCCCGACATGGCGCGCGCCTTCAGCGGAATGGGCGGCTATATCCGTTTCAAGAGCAAGCTCGATCCGCGCTTGCGCGAACTTGCCATCCTGCAGGTCGGCTGGATGGAGAAATCCGAATACGAATTCACCCATCATGTGAAGATCGGCAAGGAGTTCGGTGTCACCGACGCCGATATCGAGGCCATGATGGCCGAGACCGAGGGCACGCCTTCGAAGCTCGAGCCGCTGGCCAAAGCGATCCTTAAAGGTGCCCGCGAAATGGTGCGCGAACTCGCGATGTCGGACGCTACCTTCGCCGAGATCAAGAAGGAGCTCAGCAACGAGCACATGACCGATCTCGTGCTCACCATCGCGTTCTACTGCGCCGTGGTCCGCGTGCTCGCGACCATGAAGATGGACAATGAGCCTTATTACAAAGAGGTACTGCAGCAGTACCCGATGCCGGGAGTGAACTGATATGCGCTTGAAAGATCGTGTCGCCATCGTCGTCGGCGCCGGCCAGTCGCCCGGCGAAGGCATCGGCAACGGCCGCGCCACGGCGCTGACCTTCGCGCGCGAAGGCGCCAAGGTGTTGTGCGTGGATCACAACCTGCCCTCGGCGCAGGAAACCGTCGAGTTGATCGCGGCCAAGGGCGGCTCGGCGGTAGCTTTCAAGGCTGACGTCACCAGGAACGCCGAGATCAAGGCCATGGTCGCCGACGTCCAGCGCCGCTGGGGCCGTATCGACATCTTGCACAACAATGTCGGTGTCAGTCTTTCCGGCGGCGATGCCGAACTGCTCGACATCACCGAGGAAGCGCTTGACCGCTGCATCGCAATCAACCTCAAGAGCTGCATCCTCGCCGCCAAGCACGTGATCCCGATCATGCGCGGGCAGAAGAGCGGCGCCATCATCAATATCTCCTCGATGGCAGTCATCACCAGCTATCCCTACGTCGCTTACAAGGCGACCAAGGCGGCGATGGTGTCGTTCACCGAGCAGCTTGCCTACCAGAACGCCGCCTACGGCATCCGCGCCAACGTCATCCTGCCCGGCTTGATGAATACGCCGATGGCGGTCGATACCCGCGCCCGCGAGTTCGGCAAAAGCCGCGCCGAGGTCGAGGCCGAGCGCGACTCCAAGGTGCCGCTGCGCCAGAAGATGGGTACCGGCTGGGATGTCGCCAACGCGGCGCTGTTCCTGGCATCCGATGAGGCAAGCTTTATCACCGGCGTGACGCTGCCGGTGGATGGCGGCGCCAGCGTGCGGCGGGGCTAGCTCGAGCACGGGCAATCCGGCAACGCTGCTTGAATTTGTAAGAACGGCTCAACGAGATTGCCTGTATAGTTTTCAGCCAGGAGAAGTCGTTGTGAGCAAGAAGCAAGACAAACACCTTTCCGCGACGTGCCAATGCGGAAAGGTTATGTTGGAGGCAGTCGGCCCGCCGATTGTGACCGCCTCCTGCTATTGCACGAGTTGCCAAGCAGCCGGACGACAGTTCGAGCAGTTGGCCGGTGCGCCGCCGGTGCTTGCTCCGGACGGTGGAACAGGCTTCATCCTATATCGAAAGGATCGGGTGCGATGCGTGACGGGGCAAGAGCATCTCCAGGAGCGTAGGCTCAAGCCTGATTCTCCCACCCGACGGGTCATTGCAACGTGCTGTAATTCAGCAATGTTCGCCGACTTCACCAAAGGACATTGGCTATCGATCTTCCGGAATCGCGTTCCGGCGGGCGCGCCGCCACTTGAAATGCGCCTCATGACAAAAGAGCGGCGCATCGGCGTCGAGCTCGCCGACGACTTACCGAACTATCGTGGCCACTCCGGCAAGTTCATGTTGAAGGTGATCGCCGCTTGGATTGCGATGGGTTTTCGCAGGCCCGAAATCACCCTGGGAAAGCCGCTCCATCGGGTGCAATAGGTACTGGCCGTGTTGCGCCGGGACGGCCGGTAGAATCGACTCAATCGAAAACTATCTTGCCCTAACTTATCTGCCGCCACATCGAAGGGCGTGCCTTGACGGGATCGAGCAGCGACCAGTCGCCCTGCTCGAGCGGATATCCCTTGGGAAACGGTGCGCGCAACTCAAGCCCCAGCGAGCGCAGCACCCGGTCGTCGCGATAGTAGCATTGCAGCACCACGCGGATGAGCGTCGCCGCCGGTACACCGCCAGTACCGCGGAATTCGCTCGCTACCGCTTCGCAACTGATAGCATCGAGGTCGGCCAGCGGCATCCCGGCCAGACGCGCCAGATGATCGAGCGCCTCGCACACCGCCGCCGTATCGCGGCCGAGGCTCGCCAGCATATCGGCCTGGATCGCGGCATCATCGGCGCCGGGCACAGCATATTCGGCGCTCGCGGGAATCATCATCGCCGCAACGACCCGCAGATCGTCGCGCTGCGCCGGCGTCAAGGTTTTCTCCGCTGCCATGGCTGCCTCAATCGAACAAATTGGCGAGACGCTGCTTCATCTGGTCGGCGATGTAGAGCGCGATGGCCTGGATCGTGGACGTCGGATTGACGCCGCCGGAGGTGACGAAGACGCTGCCGTCGACGATGAACAGGTTTTTCACGTCGTGCGACCTGCCCCATTCGTTGACCACCGAGCGCGCGGGGTCGCTGCCCATGCGCGCGGTGCCCAGCAGATGCCAGCCGCCATACAGGATCGGCTTGTTGACGCAGATATCGGTCGCACCGGCCGCTTGCAGAATCTCCTTGCCGCGCGCGATGCCGTGTTCGAGCATTTTCGCGCTGTTTTCGCCGATGGTGTAATCGACGCGCGGCGCCGGAATGCCATGGCTATCTTTCAGGACCGGATCGAGCGTGACGCGGTTGCGCTCTTCCGGCAGGTCCTCGCAGATGGCCGCGAGGCCAAGCCGGTGTCCGTTCAGCCTGCGAAACGCGGCGTGATGGCCCGCGCCCCAGGGCAATATCCCCTTGGCCTCGCTGGTCACGGCCTCCATCACCGGCCCGATGCCACGGCCGAACTGGAATGCATAGCCGCGCACGAAGCCGCGCGAGGCGTCGGTCTCGTAGAACTCCTTGCTCCACAGGCAGGTCGGCGGCGCGCGATTGGAGTCGGTGGGCTCATCGACATAGCCGTAGAGCTGCGCATAGGGATGAAACATCAAATTCTTGCCGACCAGCCCGCTGGAGTTGGCGAGTCCATCAGGAAAACGGCCGGACGCTGAATTCAGCAATAGCCGCGGCGTGCCCACACCATTGCAGGCGATCACGACCACCTCGGCGGCCTGAAACTGCTCGACGCCGTCGCGGTCGTAATACACGACGCCCGAGGCCATGCCATGCTCGTTGGTGGTGATCTCGCGCACGCGGCAATGCGTGCGCAGTTCAACGCCCGCGCGCAGCGCCGCCGGCCAGTAGGTGATGTCGGTGCTGGCCTTGGCGCCCTGCGCGCAGGCCGGCGTGCAATGGCCGAGGTTGATGCAGCGCGCGCGGCCTTCATAATCGACGGTCGCGACCGTGGTATCGGACGGCCACCAGTGCCAGCCGAGCTTGTTCATGGCTTGCGCCAGACGCGCACCGGAGCGGCCGAGCGGCAGTGGCGGCATCGGCGGTTGCGTCGGCGGAGACCCAGGATCGCCGGCTAGGCCGGAGACGCCCATCATGCGATCGTTCTCGGCAAAGAACGGCGCCAGCGTGTCGTAGTCGATCGGCCAGTCGTCGGCCACGCCGTCCAGTGTGCGGACGCGAAAGTCGGACGGATGCAGGCGCGGGAAATGCGCCGTATACATGATGGTGGAGCCGCCGACGCCGTTGAAGTTCAGGACCTTGATCGGTGAGTTGTCGTCGTTGACGGGATAGTCCTCGGGCCGCGCGCGGATGTTGGGGCTCGGCGAATAGTCGCCGTAGAAGCGCGCCTCCCAATCCCGCCCCGCGCTTGGATATTGCGCGGGGTTCATCCAGTCGCCCTGCTCGAGGCAGAGGATGTGCATATTGGTATCGGCGAGGCTCCAGGCCACCGCGGCGCCGGACGCCCCGGCACCGATGATCAGGACGTCGACGGGTTCATTCATTCCCCACCCCCGCTGTCGGTCGGCTTACGCCTTGTCCGGCCCGACCCGCACCAATTGCTTGCCGAAATTAGCGCCCTTGAGCAGCCCCATGAACGCCGCCGGCGCGCCGTCCAGTCCCTCGGTGATGTGTTCGCGGTGCTTGACCTTGCCCTCGCGCAGCCATTGCGACATGTCGCGCAGGAAGTCGCCATGACGCGCGGCGAAGTCGCCGACGATGAACCCCCTGATGGTCAGGCGCTTGGTCAACACCGCCCGCATCAACGACGACGCCCATTTCGGTGCGACAGCTTCGGTGTCGTTGTAATGCGCGATCAGGCCGCAGACGGGAATGCGTGCAAACGGGTTGAGCAGCGGAAACACCGCCTCAAACACCGCGCCGCCGACGTTTTCAAAGTAGACGTCGATGCCTTTCGGGCAAGCAGCCTTCAATTTGGCGGCCAGCTCAGGGTCGCGGTGATCCAGGCAGTCGTCGAAGCCGAGTTCCTTGGTGACGTAGTTGCATTTGTCCTTGCCGCCGGCGATGCCGACGACGCGTGCGCCCTTGATCTTTGCAATTTGCCCGACCGCCGAACCGACTGCGCCGGAGGCAGCGGCGACCACCACCGTCTCGCCCGGCTGCGGTTTGCCGATCTCAAGCAGTCCGGTATAGGCGGTCATGCCGGGCATGCCGAGCACGCCGACCGCGGTCGAGACCGGTCCAAGCTTCGGATCGACCTTGGCCAGGGATTTGCCGTCCGATAGCGCATGGGTCTGCCAGCCGGCGCGCGACACCACGATGTCGCCCTTGGCAAAGCCCGAATTGTTTGAAGCGATCACTTCCGACACCGTGCCGCCCTCCATCACACCGCCGATCGGCACCGGCGCCGCATAGGACGGAGCGTCGCTCATGCGCCCGCGCATATAGGGATCGAGCGAGAGCCAGATCGTGCGCAACAGCACCTCGCCTGCACCCGGCGTCGGCGGCGCGTATTCCTCGATACGGAAATTTTCGGCCTTGGGCTCACCCACGGGACGGGAGACCAGAACGACACGCTTGGCCTGTTGCGACATGATGGCATCCTCCGATTTTTTTGCTTGTCGTCGTTGCGAGCATCACTCGCAACGATCTGTCCGCCGTAGCTTTAGCGAAGGCAATCCAGTTCTTGTTCGTTATCCTGGATTGCTTCGCTACGCTCGCAATGACGAGTTCATTCGTCAATACACTCGGGTAGAAATCACGCCGTGATTTTCGCCAGCACGGCGTCGAATGCCGCTGCCGCGCTCGGCAGATCCTTGAAGGCGAGGATGGCGCGCGACGGCTGCGGGTCCTTTTCCGAAACGGTCGGCCGAACTTCGGAAAACGACTTGCCACCATCGATCATCGCCACCGGCCCGCTGACATGGAATTCGTGATCCTCGATCGGCGCTTCCTTCAACAGCCACACGCCGAGCGTCACGATGTCGTTGCCGCGCCGGTAGGAGATGTAGCGGTCGACCGCCACCGTTCCGTCGCGCTGCGATCCGCCGAGCTTGGCATAGCCCTGGGCATCGAGCAGCTTGTGGGAGCGAAAGCCCTTGATGCCAACCGATTTGGCCTTGGCGGTTTCCTCAGACAGATCGTACTTCTCGGCCATCTCCTTGCCGACCGCGGCAAGCTGACCGGAGATTTCGTGCTCGAATTCCTTGAGCTCGGTGCGTGGCTTGGAGCCCTTGCGGGGCTTCAAGGCATTGCGCTTCTCAAGCTCGGCCGTGCACTTGGCGATCAGATCGGTGGCGGATTTCCGCTCCGCATTGACCAGTAGATTCTTCAGCTCCTGATCAGAAAGCGCAGCAAGCCTGTCGTCTGACCAATCGACCATGATAACCAACTTCCATTTCGAATTGAGTTTGCGAGAAATCGTCTTGAAATCGCGTGGCCGAAGCTCGCCTAACGTCAGTTCACGCGCGAACAGGCGCAACGCAACCGGAGGATAGCGCGTTTCGTCGCGGCTGTGGTGGCCAATTTAGGCCTGCGCGGCTAGGCGCCGCCGGGATAGTTCGGGCTTTCCCGGGTGATGGTGACGTCGTGGACATGGCTTTCGCGCAAGCCCGCGCCCGTGATCCGCACGAACTGCGCCTTCTCGTGAAATTCGGCGAGGGTTCGCGCACCGACATAACCCATCGCCGCGCGCAGGCCGCCGGCGAGTTGGTGCATGACGTTGGCGACGGGCCCCTTATAGGGCACCTGACCCTCGATGCCTTCCGGCACCAGCTTGAGCGTGTCCTTGATGTCCTGCTGGAAGTAGCGGTCGGCGGAGCCGCGCGCCATCGCGCCGACCGAGCCCATGCCGCGATAGGCCTTGTAGGAGCGGCCCTGCCATAGAAACACTTCGCCCGGCGTTTCGTCGGTGCCGGCCAGCAAGGAACCGACCATGGCGATGTCGGCACCCGCAGCCAGCGCCTTGGCCAGGTCGCCAGAATATTTGATGCCGCCATCGGCAATCACGCGCACATCGGCTTTCTTCGCGGCTTCGACCGCTTCCATGATCGCGGTCAGTTGCGGCACGCCGACACCAGCGACGATCCGCGTGGTGCAGATCGACCCCGGGCCGATGCCGACCTTGATGGCGTCGGCGCCGGCATCGATCAGCGCTTGTGCACCCTCCTGCGTCGCGATGTTGCCGGCAATGACCTGCACCGCATTGGAAAGCCGCTTGATGCGGTTGACCGCCTCCAGCACGCGCGAGGAGTGGCCGTGCGCGGTGTCGACCACGATCACATCGACGCCGGCGTCGATCAGTCGCTCGGTGCGCTCAAAGCCGCCCTCGCCGACCGTGGTCGCCGCAGCAACCCGCAGCCGGCCCTGCGCATCCTTGCAGGCCAGCGGGTGCGCGACCGCCTTTTCCATATCCTTCACGGTGATCAGGCCAACGCAGCGATATTGATCGTCGACCACCAGTAGTTTCTCGATCCGATGCTTGTGCAGCATCCGCTTCGCTTCGTCCTGGCTGACGCCCTCGCGCACCGTCACCAGGTTTTCATGCGTCATCAGTTCGGAGATTTTCTGGCGCGGATCGGTCGCAAAACGAACGTCGCGGTTGGTCAGGATGCCGACCAGCCGGCCCGGCACGCCCTTGCCGCCGCCGGTGACCACCGGGATGCCGGAAAATCCGTGGTCCTTCATCAACGCCAGCGCATCCGACAACATCGCGTCGGGACCAATGGTCAGCGGATTGACGACCATTCCGGATTCGAACTTCTTCACCTGCCGAACCTGGGCGGCCTGTCCGTCGACGTCGAAATTGCGGTGGATGACGCCGATGCCGCCCGATTGCGCCATCGCGATCGCCATCCGTGCTTCGGTGACGGTGTCCATCGCGGAAGCGATAATCGGAATATTGAGCGGGATGGCGCGGGTGACGTGAGAGCGGATATCGGCCTCGGAGGGCAGGATATCCGAAAGGCCGGGCCGCAGAAGCACATCGTCAAACGTAAAGGCTTCGCGTATCCCGGGAACTGCCTGCACTTGCGCCATTACCAACTCCGTTCAGCGGCCTCTCGCCGCGATAGATCTCGGGATGAGCAAAATGCCCGGCGACGCAATTGGCACCGCCGGCGAATCGAGCCCATCGATAGGGTTGGCGGTGGTCGATAGCATGACAGGCCGCCAAATCAAAGCGTTTGCCAGCCATGCACAAGGTTTCTCAGGCGGCACCGATGGTCCGGCAGAAGGCCAGCTTTCCCGGCGCGAGGCACGCTTACCGCGAATTTAGGTAGTTTCCCGGGTTCCACAATGGCAAGTGCGGCAACGGGGTGTTAGAGCCCCCGCAACCATCCCTTCTCGGCAACTAATACCGCCATTTTGGCGAATAATGAATAATAATGAACAATAAAGAACGCCTGATTCCGCTCATCGTCGCCACCGCTCTCTTCATGGAGAACATGGATTCGACGGTGATCGCGACCTCGCTCCCGGCGATCGCGGCCGACATCGGCACGAGCCCGCTGACGCTGAAGCTCGCCATTACCTCATATCTGCTGGCGCTCGCGGTCTTTATCCCCGCCAGCGGCTGGACCGCCGACCGCTTCGGCCCGCGCACGGTGTTTAGCGTCGCCGTTGCCGTCTTCATCGCGGGCTCGATCGGCTGCGCGCTGTCTTCCTCGGTGACGGATTTCGTGATCGCGCGCATCGTGCAAGGCTTGGGTGGCGCGATGATGACGCCGGTCGGGCGGCTGGTGCTGCTGCGCTCGGTCGACAAGAGCGCGCTGGTCAATGCGATGGCCTGGGTCACGGTGCCGGCACTGGTCGGACCGGTGATCGGCCCGCCGCTCGGCGGCTTCATCACGACGTATCTGACCTGGCACTGGATCTTCCTGATCAACATCCCGATCGGGCTGCTCGGCATCTTCATGGCATTGCGTTACATTGATCCGATCCGCGTCGAAGATCCCGAGCGCTTCGATCTTTACGGGCTGGTGCTGGCCGGCATCGGGCTCGGCGGCATCGCGTTCGGCCTTTCGGTTGCGGGCCTTAATCTCTTGCCCTGGCCCATCGTGCTGGTGCTGATCGCGATCGGCACCATTTCCATGACGCTCTATGTGATCCATGCGCGACGAACCGCTTCGCCGGTGCTGGATTTCGGACTGCTGCGGCTGCCGACGATGCGCGCCAGCATCATCGGTGGCTTCATGTTCCGCCTCGGGATCGGCTCGTTGCCGTTTCTGCTGCCGCTATTGCTACAGGCCGGATTCGGGCTGTCGCCGCTTCGCTCGGGCCTGGTGACGTTTGCCTCCGCGGTCGGCGCGATGGGTATGAAGACGCTGGCGGCCCGCATCATCCGTACCTTCGGCTTTCGCAACGTCATGACCGTCAACGCGGTCGTAAGTTCGATCTTCCTCGGCGCTTGCGCGCTGTTCACGGTCACGACGCCGCTGCTTCTGATCATGATCCTGCTGGTGGTCGGCGGCTTCTTCCGTTCGCTGCAGTTCACCGCGATCAACACGCTCGCCTATGCCGAGGTCGAGCCGAAGCTGATGAGCCGCGCCACCACGCTGGTCAGCGTCAACCAGCAATTGGCGGTTTCCGCCGGCGTCGCGGTCGGCGCGTTCTGCGTGGAATCCACGATGTGGATCCACCATGTGGACGAGCTCAGCGCCGGACTGTTCACACCGGCCTTCCTCGTGGTGGCGACCATCTCGACGCTGTCGGCGTACTTCTTCTTCGAGATGCCCGCCGACGCCGGTCACCAGGTGTCGGGACGCGGGCCTCGCGTCGTCGCGCCTCCGGAGCGCGACGCCGAGCCGGAAGAGACCGCGGCCACCGAGACCGCCAACGCCCGGGATCAGCGGCTGGGCTGACCGCGAAAACCCATCGCGAGCACGTAGCGTTCGGAGGAGTCCTTCCGGCTCGATGCCGGTTTAACGTGCCTGACGGTGGCGTAGTCCCGCTTGAGCTCGGTCATCAGCGCGGCATCGGCGCCGCTCTGAAACACCTTGGCAACGAACGTCCCGCCGGGATTGAGCACGTCGGCGGCAAAGGCGGCCGCGCCCTCCACCAGCCCGAGAATGCGCAGTTGATCGGTCTTGCGATGCCCGGTGGTGTTGGCGGCCATGTCGGACAGCACCGCATCGGCGCGTCCCCCGATCATCTCGAGCAGCTTGGCCGGCGCGTCTTCGCTGAGAAAATCGAGCCGCGCAAAGCTCACTCCCGGAATCTCCGGCATCTCCAAAAGGTCGATCGCGATCACCTTGCCCCTGCCATCGGTGGCACCGACCCGTTTGGCCGCAACCTGACTCCAGCCGCCGGGCGCGGCGCCGAGATCGACCACGGTAATGCCCGACTTGAGAAAATGGTACTTGTCGTCGATCTCGATCAGCTTATAGGCCGCGCGCGAGCGGAAGCCATCGCGCCTGGCCTGCGCCACATAGGGATCATTGAGCTGCCGCTCCAGCCACAGTTTCGAGGATAGCTTGAGCCTGCCGCCGCTCTTGACGGTGACCCGCAGCCGCCCAGTGGTGTCCTTCGCCATATCAGTCTTGCTTGCCTGGTATCGTCGTTGCGACCCGGCTCTAGCACATTGCGGATCGACGCGGCTATCGGCATCCGATCAGGGCGCCGTCCTCACGCATCATCTCGACCAGCATTCCCTCGCGCAGCCCGCGGTCGGCGACGCGCAAGCGCGGCAGCGGAAACGCGTTGCGGATGGCATCGAGAATGGCACACCCCGCCAGCACCAGGTCGGCGCGCTCGACGCTGACGCAATTGTTCTCGGCGCGCTCCCGATAGCTCATGCCGCGCAGGCGCACGATGGTCGCCGATATATCGGCATTGTTCATCCAGATACCGTCGATCCGGCGGCGATCGTACCGCGCCAGCTTCAAATGCACGCCCGCCAGCGTGGTCACCGTGCCGGAAGTGCCGAGCAGGTGCATATCCGCCAAGTCGGCGCCGTGTTCGGTCGCGAACGGCGCCACGTGCTTTGCAACTTCCTGCACCATCCGCGCATAGGTTTCGTCGGAGACGTCCCGGCCGCCGAACTGCTCGGCCAAGGTCACCACGCCGAACGGAACCGACATCCACGCCTTGATGCGCGGCTCCGCATTCGGCTGTTTCCGATCGCGCTCGATACGGACCAGTTCGGTCGAACCGCCGCCAATGTCGAACAGGATAGCGCCCCGGCCGTCCGGGTCGAGCAGTGGCGAGCAGCCGAGCACGGCGAGCGCGGCTTCGGTCTGTCGGTCGATCACCTCCAGCCGGATGCCGGTCTCCGCCGCGACACGATCCTGGAAACCGGTGGCGTTCGACGCTGCGCGGCAGGCCTCGGTCGCGATCAGCCGCAGGCGCCCCGCCCGCCTGAACTGGATTTTATCGCGGCAAACGCTCAGCGCCGAGATCGCGCGCTCGATCGCGGCGTCGCTGATACAGCCGGTCGCCGAAACGCCTTCTCCCAGGCGGATGATCCGCGAAAACGAATCGACGACCCGGAATCCGTTCCCGGCCGGACAGGCGATCAACAGCCGGCAATTGTTGGTGCCGAGGTCAAGCGCGGCATAGACGCTACTTCCGGCAGCCGGCGGCGCGCCCGCTGCCGACAAGCCTTGGCCTGCCCCCGCGATCGAACCGCCCGGGCTTTCGCACGGCGCAACGCCGCCGCGAAGCAACGTGTCGTCGTTCATCAACTTGTCTTTCCGCGGCCATCAAAGGCCGGCGAGGATTTCAGTTCACGGAAACTTTAGCAGCGCCGGCAGTCGGCGCAACAGCGAGCAATGGGACCATGCCCAATCAGGCGTTGTCGCCGCGGTGTTGCTGGTTTATCTGGGGGCAGAAGCCGCAAAATCGGGCAAAAACCGGCATTTCAGGTCAGTTTACATGCAAGATCACACCCCGCCGTCCTCGCTGGAAAACGCTATCGCACTGCAAAAATACGGTGTCGGCCAACCGGTCCGTCGCAAGGAAGACGATACGCTGGTACGGGGCAAAGGCAAATATACCGACGATTTCAGCCTGCCCGGGCAGGCCTACGCCTGGATCGTCCGCTCCAGCCATGCCCACGGGATTATTCGCGGCATCGACACCTCGGCCGCCAAGGCCATGCCCGGCGTGCTCGGCATCTGGAGCGGCGCCGACCTCGCGGCGGCGAATTACGGGCCGTTCACCTGCGGCCTGCCGCTGAAGAACCGGGACGGCTCGCCGTTGCTGCAAACCAATCGCGCCCCGCTCGTGACCGACAAGGTGCGTTTTGTCGGAGATCCCGTGGCATTCGTCGTGGCCGAGACGCTGGCGCAGGCACGCGACGCGGCGGAAGCGGTCGAACTCGACATCGATCCGTTGCCCGCCGTGACCAATGCCGAGGAAGCGGCCAAGCCGGGCGCCCCGCAGCTCTACGATCACATCCCCAACAACGTGGCGTTGGACTATCACTACGGCGACACCGCCAAGATCGACGCGGCCTTCGCCAGCGCCGCGCACGTCACCAAGCTCGATATCGTCAATACCCGCGTCGCGGTCGTCTCGATGGAGCCGCGGGTAGCCGTCGGCGCCTATGACAAGGCCAGCGGGCGCTACACGATTCAAGTTCCGACCCAGGGCGTCTCCGGAAACCGGGCGACGCTTGCCAAGATTCTCAATGTGCCGGCCGAGAAGGTCCGCATCCTGACCGCCAATGTCGGCGGCTCGTTCGGCATGAAGAACATCAGCTACCCCGAATATACCTGCATCCTGCACGCGGCGAAGGCACTGGGCCGGCCGGTCAAATGGACCGACGAGCGCTCGACCAGCTTTCTGTCCGACAGCCAGGGCCGCGCCCAGCTCATTCATGCCGAACTGGCGCTCGACAAAGACGGCAAGTTCCTCGCCGTTCGTCTCAACGGCTACGGCAATCTCGGCGCCTATATCAGCGGCGTCTCGCCGGGGCCGCTGTCGCTTAACACCGGAAAGAATCTCGCCAGCGTCTATCGCACGCCGCTGCTCGGCGTGGACATCAAGACCGTGCTGACCAACACCACGCTGATGGGTGCCTATCGCGGCGCCGGGCGGCCGGAGGCCAATTATTACATGGAGCGGCTGATCGATCGCGCCGCCGACGAAATGGGCATCAACCGGCTTACCCTGCGCAAACGCAATTTCATCAAGCCCGCGCAGCTGCCGTTCGCCGCCGCCTCCGGCGTCACGTATGACAGCGGCGATTTTCAGGGCGTATTCGAGAAGGCGCTCGAGATTTCCGATCACGCCAACTTTGCCAAGCGGAAGAAGGAAAGCCGCAAGGACGGTAAGCTGCGCGGCATTGCGGTCGGCTCCTACCTTGAAGTCACCGCGCCTCCGAGCGGCGAACTGGGCAAGATCGCCTTTGAGCCGGATGGTTCGGTGAAACTGACCACCGGCACGCTCGATTATGGTCAGGGTCACGCCACCCCGTTCGCGCAGGTGCTTTCCGCGGAACTCGGCGTGCCCTTCGAGAAGATCACGCTGGAGCAAAACGACAGCGACCTCGTGCGGTTCGGCAACGGCACCGGCGGCTCGCGCTCGATCACCGCGACCGGCACCGCGATCGTCGAATCATCTGCGCTGGTGGTCGCCAAGGGCAAGCAGGCGGCCGCGCATCTGATGGAAGCGTCGGAAGGCGATATCGAGTTCGCCAACGGCCGATACACCATCGCCGGTACCGATCGCAGCATCGATATCATGGAGCTGGCGCGCCAACTCCGCGAGGGGAAGATGCCCGAAGGCGTGCCCTCGTCGCTCGATGTCGATCACAACACCAAGGACACGCCGTCGACCTTCCCGAACGGCTGCCACGTCTCGGAAGTCGAGATCGATCCCGAGACCGGCGTCGTGCGCATCGTTCGCTATACCGGCGTCAACGACTTCGGCACCATCGTCAACCCGATGATCGTCGCCGGTCAGTTGCACGGCGGTGTCGCGCAGGGCATCGGCCAGGCGCTGATGGAAGAGGTCAGCTATGACGAAAGCGGCCAGCCCATCACGGGCTCGTTCATGGACTATGCAATGCCGCGCGCGGAGGACGTTCCGCTGATGGCGGTCGGCGACCATCCGTCGCCGGCCAAGTCCAACCCGCTGGGCACCAAGGGCTGCGGCGAAGCCGGTTGCGCCGGCAGCCTCGCCACCCTCGTCAACGCGGTGCTCGATGCGCTGTCGGAGTACGGCATCACGCATATCGATATGCCCCTGACCCCCGAGCGGGTCTGGCGCGCCATTCAGGATGCGAAGAACGCGAAGGCGGCGTAAGCGGCAATCAATAGCAGGACCGTTTCTTCGTCATGGCCGGGCATAGTCGTCCGAAGGACGGCGTCGCTTCCGCTTGCCTACGTCCCGGCCATCCACGTCTTTGGCGTCAAAGAAAAGACGTGGATGCCCGGGACAAGCCCGGGCACGACGAACTTGAAATTCACGATGAGCGTTGAATTCGGAACAACCGCGTACGACAGGCTACGCCGCCGCCTGCTCGCGCGGCTGATAGATCGCGATATGCTGGCAATGCGCGAGTGGCGTGGTGCCGTTGGCGATCACGAGGGCGTCGAGCTCGACAAAGCGGTGGCCCTTCTTTTCGTAATTGCCGGTGACTTTCGCGCGCGCCGTGAGTTCGTCGCCGGTCCTGCCGACCGATAGAAGCTGCATCCGGCTGCCGACGTGAATCCACGGACCCAGGATGGCGTTGTCCACCAGCACCTTGTTCATCATCCGCTGCAGCAGGCCGGGGTGGCCCAACCCTTCCTGCGCGTAGATCGGTTCGCGTTCGCGTATGTCGGCCAGGTAGGCCGTCGCAGCCTCACCGGCCCAGGCCCGCGGCACTGTCCCGAGCCACTTGCCGGGTTCATATGATGTGGAACTCACGGGCCTGCGCTCGGTCACCGTAGCGGCTTCGATGAAATCCGAGATCGAAATTGCTGGAGCGCGGGCCGGCAGAGACGCACTGCCGCTCGCGCACAGCTCTCCTCGGCTCGCAACCTCGATGGCAAGCACACCGTCGCGCAGCTCGCCGGTGACCTCGGCGATCTCGCCGTCATACACCGGCTTGACGAAGCGCGCCTCCATCAAGCCGCGCTCGAGAAATGCACGGCCCCATTTCGCAACCGGCAGATGGGTCATATATGCAAACACGTCGACGCCGGGAACCAAGCCGCCGCGAAATCCGAACCGCCGCGCCACCGTGTCGTCGTGGATCTTGTTTTCCGAGTGTCTGGAGGTGTTGTAGGCGGTGACGCAGTATGTCTCAAGCCGGCTCGTCATGGCGTTATCCCCCCATTCTCGGCTTTTTCTACGATAATCCTACGCCGACAAGCGACTGTGGCAACCCGGTTTCATCCCGTGTTCCCCTCGCATTTATATGGCCGATAGAGTACCACCCGTCGACCAAACCCAACTCATGACAGCTGAATTGAATATCACCCGCATCTATGTCGACGCCGACGCCTGCCCGGTCAAAGACGAGATCTACCGCGTCGCTGCCAGGCACGCGCTGCCCGTCAGCGTTGTCGCGGGTCAATTCATCCGAGTGCCTCAGGATCCGTTGATCGAACGGATCGCCGCAGGTTCCGGAATGGACGCCGCCGACGACTGGATTGCGGAACGCGCTGGAAAGAACGATATCGTCATTACCTCCGATATCCCGCTGGCGAGCCGCTGTGTGAAGGCCGGCGCCGACGTGATCGCGCCGAACGGCAAGCCGTTCACGGAACAATCCATCGGCATGACGCTGGCGGTTCGCAACCTGATGACGGATTTGCGTTCATCAGGGGAAGTCACCGGCGGTCCCAAATCGTTCGCGGCGCGTGACCGCTCGACGTTCCTGTCCACGCTCGATCAAACCATCCGGCGCATCCAGCGCCAGCGGGCAACCCTGCCCGCGCAGAACCAAGATTGAATAGAGAATTATGGCGCCTCCCCTGATCCAATTGAAAGACATCGCGCTGACCTTCGGCGGCACGCCGCTGTTGTCGGGCGTCGAACTGTCGGTGTCGACGGCCGAACGCGTGTGCCTGATCGGCCGCAACGGCTCGGGCAAATCGACGCTGTTGAAGATCGCGGCCGGGCTCGTTGAGCCCGACAGCGGCAGCCGCTTCGTGCAGCCGGGCGCCACTGTGCGCTATCTGCCGCAGGAGCCGGATTTCACCGGCTTTTCCACCACGCTGGCCTATGTCGAAGCCGGCCTTGCCCCGGGCGACGATGACTACCAGGCCCGTTATCTGCTGGAGCAGCTCGGCCTCACTGGCGACGAAGACCCGGCGCATGTGTCCGGCGGTGAGGCCCGCCGTGCGGCCCTCGCCCACGTGCTGGCCCCCTCGCCCGATATCCTGCTGCTGGACGAGCCCACCAACCATCTCGATCTCACCACCATCGAATGGCTGGAGGGCGAACTCAGCAGCCGCCGCTGCGCGCTGGTCATCATCAGCCATGACCGCCGTTTCCTGTCCAACCTGTCGCGCTCGACCGCGTGGCTCGATCGCGGCCAGATCAAGCAGATCGACCGCGGCTTCAGTGCGTTCGAGGCTTGGCGAGACGAAGTGCTGGCGGAAGAAGAGCGCGACCAGCACAAGCTCGACCGCAAGATCGTGAACGAGGAGCACTGGCTGCGCTACGGCGTCTCCGGCCGCCGCAAGCGCAACGTCAAGCGGCTCGGCAATCTGCATGCGCTGCGCCAGCAGCGCCGCGACTATCGAGGTGTTGCGGGCAGCGCCAACCTCGCGGCCGCGGAAGCGGATAAATCCGGCAAGCTCGTGATCGAGGCCAAGGACATCAACCGGTCCTACGGCGAGCGCAAGATCGTCGATAATTTCTCGATCCGCGTGCAGCGCGGCGACCGTATCGGCATCGTCGGGCCGAACGGCGCCGGCAAGACCACGCTGATTGATATGCTGACCGGCACCACCGCGCCCGATAGCGGCACCATTAGGTTCGGCGCCAATCTCGAGACCGCCACCCTCGACCAGCACCGCGAAAGCCTCGATCCGAAATCGACGCTGGCCGAAGCCTTGACCGGCGGGCGCAGCGATCACGTCATGGTCGGCGGCAAGCCGAAGCATGTCGTCAGCTACATGAAGGACTTTTTGTTTGCGCAGGAGCAGATGCGGACGCCGCTCGAAGTTCTCTCCGGCGGCGAGCGCGGGCGGCTGATGCTGGCCCGCGCACTCGCAAAACCCTCCAACCTGCTGGTGCTGGACGAGCCGACCAACGATCTCGACCTCGAAACCCTCGACGTACTGGAAGACATGCTCGGCGATTACGAAGGCACCGTGATCCTGATCAGCCATGACCGCGACTTCCTCGATCGCGTCGTGACCTCAGTGATCGCGCCCGAAGGCAACGGTGTCTGGACCGAATATGCCGGCGGCTATACCGACATGCTGGCGCAGCGCGGCGCCGATCTGAAGCGCGAGGCCGCAAAGGCCACCGCGACAGACGGTAACAAGGCAACCAAGAATGGTGCGGCTTCGGGCGGATCGAAGCGCAAGCTGAGTTTCAAGGAAAAGCACGCGCTGGAGACCTTGCCGAAAGCGATGGCCAAACTTCAGGCCGAGATCGCCAAGCAGCAGCGGCATCTCGACGATCCGAACCTTTACAAGAAGGATCGCAAGAAGTTCGACCAGGCCTCGGCAGCGCTGACATCAGCGCAGAAGGAACTGCAGGAGGCGGAGGACGAGTGGCTGGAGCTTGAAGCAATGCGCGAAGAGATCGAGCAGGCCTGAGTACACATCCTTTGCAATGCACGCATTTGGAGCAACCGCGATGACCACGCCCCTCGCCGCCAAGATCGCCCGCGAATACGGCACGCCCGCCGCCGTGATCGACATGGACCGTGTCGAGCGCAACATTGCGCGGATCCAGGCCGCCTGTGATGCTGCCGGGGTCGCCAACCGGCCGCACATCAAGACCCACAAGAGCCCGATGCTGGCCAAGATGCAGATTGCCGCTGGCGCCAGGGGCATCACCTGCCAGAAGCTCGGCGAGGCCGAGGTGATGGCCGAGGCCGGCATCGACGACATCCTGATCAGCTACAATCTGCTCGGCGACGAGAAGATGGCGCGGCTCGCCGCTTTGCAGGCCAAGGCGAAGATGACCGTCGCCGCCGACAATTCGGTTGTCATCGCGGGCCTGCCGCAGGCGGCAGCGATTTCCGGGCGGCCGCTGTCGGTGGTGGTCGAATGCGACACCGGCCGCAAGCGCGCCGGCGTCGAAACCCCGGCGGAAGCGATTGCGTTAGCACGCGAGATCGCGGCGTCACCGGGACTGACATTCGCCGGTTTCATGCTGTACCCGACCGAGACCGGCTGGGCCGACGCACAGAAGTTCTTCGATGAGGCGCTGGCCGGGATCCGCGAACATGGGCTTGATGCCGCGATCGTTTCGACCGGCGGCACGCCGAACCTGAAGAACGTCGGCAAGCTCAAGGGTGCCACCGAGCATCGGCCCGGCACCTATATCTACAACGACCGCATGCAGGTCGCGGCCGGCGTCGCCTCTTGGGACGATTGTGCGCTGAACATCTATGCGACCGTGGTCAGCCGCGCCGGCCCGGAGCGCGGCATCCTCGATGCCGGCTCCAAGACGCTGACGTCAGACACCGGTGGCGGGCTCGACGGCCACGGCCTGATCCTCGAACACCCCGAAGCCAAGATCGCGCGGTTTGCAGAGGAACATGGCTTCCTAGATCTCACACGCAGCAACACCCGGCCCAATGTCGGCGACGTCGTGCGGATCGTGCCCAATCATGTCTGCGTGGTCGTCAACATGATGGATGAAGTGGTGATGGTGCGCGGCGACGAGATTGTCGGGGTGTTGCCGGTCGCGGCGCGGGGGAAGTTGCGGTAGCGCACGACGGCGTCAACCGCGAATCAGCGCTTGCAACTCCCGGTCCAGTGCGTCGCTAAACGCCTTGATCGGGCGCGCCAGACGACCCGCGGGCGGGCGATGAACAACCCATGCCCGGACCGCGGGGTTGAAATCCGGTGTATTAAGAACCTTGAGCTTGTTCCGATGCGGGCTTTGCTTGAGCGCAAACGGCGTCACCACACCGACCCCCATGCCGCGCGCCACCAGCGACAGCCGCAGTTCGGAGTCGAGGGCTTCCACCGCGACCTGAAAGGGAAGATGCGCCGCGTCGAAATGCCGTTTCAACATGCCACGAAATCCGCAGCCATCCTGATTGATCACCCAGGACATGCGCGAAAGGTCTTCCAAGTTGACCTGCTTAGGTACTTTCATATCGCGCGCGACCACGAAGATGACCGGTTGCGATCCGAGATCGTCACCCACGAGATCGTCCGGTAGCGCTGTGCCGTCAGGCAGACAGACGGCCGCGGCGTCCAATTCGTTGCGGCTGACGCGCTCAAGCTGATTGGGCGACCAGGCTGACACCACACGGACCGCCAGCGCGGGAAACTCCGCGCGCAGCAAATCCAGTGGTCCGGTGAGACCGCTTTCCAACAGATACGGCGAAATGCCGAGCCTGAACTCGCCGCGAACGACGCCGTCATCTGCGACGTCCGACTTCATATCCTCCAGCATCCGCAGGACGCGCCGGCCCTGCTCATAAGCCCGGTGCCCCGCCGCCGTCGGCCTCAATGGCTTCGATAGCCGATCCAGCAGTTCGGTACCCAATATCTCCTCAAGATTCTGAATTCGCCGCGTCACGCCGGGCTGGGTCAAATTCAGGCGGATCGAGGCCGCCACGATCGAGCCGGTCTCAACCACGGCAACAAACGCAACCAGGTCATGTGTGTTCATAACAAATCTGCATATTCTTTATCATCATAATTGAATTGTAGCATATTAAGGCGCTTGGTTAAAGGGCCTCGCGAACATCTGCGAGGTTCCCGTGACCATCTCCGAAGCAACCAAACTTCCTTCCACCCCCACCGCGACGCGCTCCTTTGTCTGGTTGGCCGCAAGCGCAATTGGCGTCATCGTAACCAACCTGTTCGCGCCTCAAATTCTGGTCGGCCTTATCGGGCCTTCGCTCGGCATGTCGGCGTGGCAGGCCGGCATGATCAGCACCTTGACGCTGCTTGGCTACGCGCTCGGCCTGTTTCTGCTGGTGCCGCTCACCGATCTGTTCGAGAACAGGCGCCTGATCTTGCTAACGCTGTCCTGCGCCATTCTCGCCGCGCTCTGCACGGCGCTTGCACCAACACCACCGCTGTTGCTCGTTGCCACCTTCGTTCTCGGCGCCTCCTGCGCGGCCATCCAGATGCTGGTTCCAATGGTAGCATCGATGACCCCGCCCGAGCATCGCGGACGGGTCCTTGGAGACGTCATGAGCGGATTGATGATCGGCATATTGCTGTCGCGTCCGCTGGCAAGCCTCATTGCCGATACCTGGAACTGGCGCGCATTCTATCTCGTCTCCGCAATTACGATGGCGGCCTTGGCCGGCGTGCTTGCGGCGTATCTGCCGACATTGCGGCCCGCAACCCGCGTCGGTTACGGGACGCTGCTCGCGTCTTTTCCGAATCTGCTGAAAGACGAGCCCGTCCTGCGTGTTCGTGCCTGGACCGCCGCGTTGGTCATGGCGTCGTTCACCGCCTACTGGGCTGCGATCGCCCTGCGCCTTTCAAGCGGACCTTTCAGCCTGAACGCCAGAGAAATTGCGATGTTCGCGCTGATGGGCGCCGCGGGTACGGCTGCCGCGCCATTGGCGGGGCGATTCGGCGATCGAGGGTGGGCGCGACCGCTATTGTTTGCATCGCATCTCGCCATCGTCGTCTCGCTCGGGCTCAGTGCGTGGGCCGGGTGCATCGAATCCCCGATGGTTGCGCTATTTGTGCTGAGCGCCGGCACGATCCTGTTCGACGTCGGCGTCACCAGCGATCAAACCCTTGGCCGGCGCGCGATCAATCAGCTGCGGCCCGAGGCTCGAGGCCGCTTGAACGGCTTGTTTGTCGGTCTGTTCTTCATCGGCGGAGCCGTCGGCGCCGCGGCTTCGGCTTTTGCCTGGACTGTTGGCGGCTGGACCGCGGTCTGCATCGTCGCCGGCTGCTTTGGCCTTCTTGCGCTGATCACAGACCTGACGACACGGACCGGGACGTCCTGATCGATCTCACAAGCTATCGCTCTGTCGAAGCCATTTTAGCGCCCCCCGCCCCGCAGCCGCGCCGGTGGCAAAGGACGCCTGCAAAAGGTACCCGCCGGTCGGCGCCTCCCAGTCGAGCATTTCGCCGGCGGCGAACACGCCGGGCAAACGGCGGATCATGAAATCGGCATCGAGTTCGTCGAACACTATGCCGCCTGCGCTGGAGATCGCGCGTGCGATCGGGGCCACACCATTGAGCGTGACCGGCGCGGCATTGATCCATTCGGCAAGCTGTGCAGCCGGGAGCGACGACAGCGAGGCGCCCGAGACAAGTGCCGCCTCCTGCAACAAGCCGATGCCGACGGGCGAAAGATTCACCACCTTGCGCAGCCAGTTCGAAAACGACGCCTTGCCTCGGGGCGCGGCGAGCCGCGCGGCCAGTTCGTTCACGTTAAGGTCGGGCCGCAGCGCCACGCGCAGGGTCGCCTGCCCCTTCGCGGTGATTGCCTCCCGCAGCGGCGCCGACAGCGCATAGATCGCGCCGCCCTCGATGCCTCCATTCGTGATCATGGCCTCGCCGCGCACGGTATGCGCCCCGAACGACAGCGCGATGCCCTTCAGCGGCTGGCCTTGAAAGCGGTCGCGAAAGATCGCGGACCAGGCAACGCTGAAGCTGCAATTGGCCGGCCGCAGCGGCGACAACGTCACGCCTCTTGCCGAAAGCGTTTCCACCCAGGCGCCGTCGGAGCCGAGCCGCGGCCAGCTTGCGCCGCCGAGCGCGAGCACGGTGGCACGTGCGTCGACCGTGCGCGGACCATCCGGTGTTTCAAGCGAAAGGTGCCCATCGTCATCCCATCCGCGCCAGCGATGACGCAGCGCGAATTGCACGCCCCTTGAATCCAGCCGCCGCAGCCAGGCGCGCAGCAGCGGCGAGGCCTTGAACGCTTCCGGGAAAACCCGGCCGCTGGAGCCGACAAAGGTGGGCTGCCCCAGCGCCGCGCTCCAGTCACGCAGGGCCTGCGGCGGAAACGCTTCGATTGCAGCTTTGAGGTGCGGCATCGCCGCGCCGTAGCGCGCGAGAAATTGGGCTAGCTGCTCACTGTGCGTGAGGTTGAGCCCGCCGCGCCCAGCCATCAGGAACTTGCGCCCCGCGGACGGCATCGCGTCATAGACGGTGACGCGCGCACCGCCCGTCGTTAGCACCTCGGCCGCCATCAACCCGGCGGGACCGGCGCCGATGACGGCGACTTCGATCCTGGAAAGAACTGACACAACACAACTCACACCGGCCTTACCGTCGTCATTCCGGGACACGCGGTTTCGCGTGGACCCGGAATCTCGAGATTCCGGGTTCGACACTTCGTGTCGCCCCGGAATGACGTTGCTACAGCTTCACGCCCGCCCGCGCCGCGGCCTGTTCGACATATTTCTGCGTCTGCTGGAACGCGCCTTCCAGCGCCTTCGCCCTCGACATGTCGCTGATCTCGGCAAAATGCGCCGCGATCGCGTCGGGCGTCCATTCTGAGGCCGGCAGGTTGATGCCCTCGGTCTCCAGGATCTTGATCACGGCGAACGAGCCCGCGCCCGCGCCCATGATGGTCTTGGTCGGGGCGTCCTCGCTGAGCAGAAACTCCACCGCGGGCGTGATCGCTTCCGGCTTCATCAGCGCCAGCGCCTGCGGCGGCAGCAATTCCTCCGTCATCCGCGTTGCTGCGGTCGGCGAAATGGTGTTGACGCGGATGTTGTTCTTGCGGCCCTCGTCGGCCAGCACGTTCATCAGGCCGACCATGCCGGCTTTCGCTGCGCCGTAATTGGCCTGGCCGAAATTGCCGTAGAGTCCGGACGAAGAAGTGGTGACGACGATGCGGCCGTAGTTGCGCGCGCGCATGCCGTCCCACACTGCCTTGCAGCAATAGAACGTGCCGACCAGATGCACGTCGAGTACCTTGGCGAAGTCGGCGACCTCCATCTTCCCGAACGATTTATCGCGCAAAATGCCGGCGTTGGCGCAGAGCAGATCGACGCTGCCCCACTCCTTGGTCGCGCGCTCGACCATCGCCTGGACCTGCGCGAAGTTCGAGACGTCGGCGCCGTCGGCCATTGCCGCACCGCCCGCTTTGCGGATTTCCTCGACCACGGCTTCCGCCGGGGTGAGCGAGCCGCCTGTACCGTCGCGGGCGCCGCCGAAATCGTTGACCACGACTTTCGCGCCTCGGCTCGCAAGCCCTAGGGCGTGCGCACGTCCAAGACCGTTGCCCGCGCCGGTGACGATAGCGACGCGTCCGTCAAATCTGATTGTCATGAGTTGGATTCCCGAACCTGGTTTCTTTCGTCATGCGCGGACTTGATCCAGGCTCCATACAAAAGATAACTCCATGAAGCCGCCATTTTTTTGAGCAGTGATGGATTGCCGGGTTCGCAGACGAGTTTACGCAGTCTGCGCAAAGGCAGACTGCCTTGCCCGGCAATGACGGGTTACGTCAAGCAAAATAGATCAGGCCGATCCAGTCGGCCACCAGCGCGGGCTTTTTCTCGCCCTCGATCTCGACGGTCACGTGGGTTACCGATTGCAATTCCTTGGGCTTCCGCAATTTTGCTTCCGTGAGCGTAAAGCGCCCGCGAACGCGCGAGCCGGACCGCACCGGCGAGATGAAGCGCAACTTCTCGAAGCCGTAATTCACGCCCATGGTGGTGCCGGAGATCACCGGCATCACCTCATAGGACATGATGCTCATCAGCGACATCGTCAGGAAGCCGTGCGCGATCGTGGTGCCGAACGAGGTCTCCGCCTTGGCGCGCGCAGGATCGACATGAATGAACTGATGGTCCTCGATCACGTCGGCATAGGCGTCGATCCGCTTCTGATCGACCAGGTGCCATGACGACACGCCGATCTCCTGGCCGACCATCTTCTGATAGGCCTCCAGCGAAACCGGCGGCTTCTTCCAGACTTCATTCATTTGTCAGCTTTCCGATGCTGTGGTTCGGACTTTCTGCAGCTCCGGAAAATCCTCTTCGCGATATTCCTGACCGCGCAGCGCATCGCTGCGGTCGTTATCGTGTTCGAGGCGGCGCAACTGCACGCGGCGGATCTTGCCGGAGATCGTCTTCGGCAGTTCGGTCACGAGTTCGATCTTGCGGATCCGCTTGAACGGCGCCAAGCGCAAATGCAGGTGCCGGAAGATCGACAGCGCGGTTTCCGGCGAGCGCACCGCGTCTGCAACCAGCAGCACATAGGCTTTGGGGATGGCGAGACGGATCGGATCGGGACTGGGAACGACGGCAGCCTCCGCAACTAAATCATGCTCGAGCAGGACACTTTCAAGCTCGAACGGACTGATGCGGTAGTCCGATGATTTGAAGACGTCATCGGAGCGGCCGACAAAGGTCAGATAGCCGTCGTCATCGGCGAACACCACATCACCGCTGCGATAAAGATCGCCGTCCGCGCCGGTCACCTTGCCGTCGTCGCCCTGATAGCCCTGCATCAGGCCCGCCGGCCGGTCGGCGCCGAGTACCAGCGTCACCTCGCCCTCTTTCGTCTCACGTCCGTCGATATCGGTGATCTGCACCCGATAGCCCGGCAACGGGCGGCCCATCGATCCGACCTTCAGCTTCTGCCCGGGGGAGTTGCCGGCCAGCGCCGTGGTTTCGGTCTGGCCGTAGCCGTCGCGGATCGTCAGCCCCCAGGCGCTGCGCACCTGGTCGATCACTTCGGGGTTGAGCGGCTCGCCGGCGCCGCAGACCTCGCGCAGCGCAACTTTGAAGGCCGAAAGGTTCTCCTGGATGAACAGCCGCCACACCGTCGGCGGTGCGCACAGCGTAGTGACACCGCAGCGGCCGACGGTTGCGAGCAATCCCTTGGCGTCGAAGCGCGGCTGATTGACCACGAATACCGTCGCGCCGGCATTCCAGGGCGCGAAGAAACAGCTCCAGGCGTGCTTGGCCCATCCCGGCGAGGAAATATTGAGATGAATATCGCCCGGCTGCAGGCCGAGCCAATACATCGTCGAAAGCCCGCCGACCGGATAGCTGCGCTGGCTGTGCCGCACCAGTTTCGGTTTTGCCGTGGTGCCCGAGGTGAAATAGAGCAGCATCGGATCATCGGCATTGGTCGGACCGTCCGGCGCAAACGTCTCGGCAAATGTCGCGGCCTGCTCGAACGGCAGCCATCCCACATGGTCCGACGAGGCATCGACAACGATACGCACAAGGTCGTCGCTACCGAGCGCTGCAAATTTCGCGATCTGGTCCTGCGACGCGACCACGACCTTGGCGCGGCCGCGATCGAGCCGGTCGCGCAGTTCGTCCGGCGTCAGCAGCGTGGTCGCAGGGATCACCACCACGCCGAGCTTGATCGCCGCCAGCATGGTCTCCCACAGCGGCACGACGTTGCCCAATAACAGCAGCAGGTGATCGCCGCGCTTGAGGCCCCGCGCGCGCAGGAAATTCGCGACCTGATTGGAGCGGCGCGACAGTTCGGCGAATGACAGCCTGGTCTCGCGGTTGCCGTCGGCGTCGACGATCCACAGCGCCGCGCGATCCCGGCTTTCAGCGCTTCGCGCTAGTTCCGCGTCGAACCAGTCCAGCGCCCAGTTGAACGGCACCGGGTCGGGCCAACGGAAGTCCCTCACCGCGGTATCGTAGTCGCTGCGATGTTTGAGCAGAAAGGCGCGCGCGTCCCGGAATGTTGTCATGGCTCGTCAGCCCTTCCCAGCAAGCCCGCGGACATGCCGGATGATGCCGGAGAAATCGACCGCGCCGTTTCCTTCGGCATCGAAGGTGCGGTAGATTTCCTGGGCGTGCTTTCCGAGCGGCGTTGCAGCGCCGGCGGCGTTGGCCGCCTCTTGCGCCAGCGTGAGGTCCTTCACCATCAATGCCGACGCGAAGCCGGGCTTGTAATCATTGTTGGCGGGCGATGTCGGCACCGGGCCCGGCACCGGACAATAAGTGGTCAGCGACCAGCACTGCCCCGACGAGGTCGACGCCACATCGAACAGCGCCTGATGCGACAGGCCGAGTTTTTCGGCCAGTGCAAAAGCCTCGCTCACCGCAATCATGGAAACACCGAGGATCATGTTGTTGCAGATCTTCGCCGCCTGCCCGGCGCCGGCGCCGCCGCAATGCACGATCTTCTTGCCCATCTTTTCCAGCACCGGCCTGGCCGTGGCAAACGCCTTGTCGTCACCGCCGCACATGAAGGTCAGCGTCGCGCCCTTGGCGCCGACGGTGCCGCCGGAGACCGGCGCGTCGACCGAGGCGACGCCATGTTTAGCCGCCAGCGCATGGGCCTGTTTGGCGCTTTCGACGTCAATGGTCGAGCAATCCACGATCAGCGCACCCTTGGCCATCGACGGAATAACCTCGCTCCATACCGACAGCACGTGCTTGCCCGCCGGCAGCATCGTGACGACGACATCGGCGCCCTTGACCGAGCCGACCGCGCTCTCGGCAATCGACGCGCCATCGGCTTTGGCCTGGTCGCGCGAGGCTGCCACCAGGTCGAACGCGACCACCTTGTGAGCCGCCTTGACGAGGTTGGCGGCCATCGGGCCGCCCATATTGCCGAGGCCGATGAATGCGATGTTGGCCATCTCGAATATCCTCCGCTCAGACGTTTCTATCTGCTTGATCAAATACCAGTTCGTCGGCGCCGATCGTTGCAAGATACGGCGCAAGTATTTCCGGTGTCACGTCCTCGATCCGCGGCGGCGACCATCGGGGATTACGGTCCTTGTCGATCACGGCGGCGCGTACGCCCTCCCGAAAATCGTCGCTGGCGAACACCTCGAGCGCGGCGCGATACTCCCGCACCAGACACTCCTCGAGCGATGACGACGCCCGCGCCAGCCGCAGCAGTTTCAGCGTCACGACCATGCCGCGCGGCGATTTCTCGCCCAACGTCTTCAGGGTCGATTGCGCCAATTCGGAGCCGTCGCGCTTGAGCGCGGCGACGATATCTTCCATCCGGTCATGGGCAAACCAGGCATCAATACTCGGCTGAATTGCAGCTACCGGGCCCGAGGTCTCGCCGGTTGCAAAGCCATCGATCAGCTTTTCGATTTCGCTGGACGCGGTGCCCGGACGAACGTCGGTCAGCGCTTCGCGCAAGGCCGCAAGCTTAGCCGATGGCACCACAGCGTCGGCAAAACGAGCATAGATCGCGTCGGGGCCGTTCATGGTCTGGCCGGTCAGTCCAAAATAGGTGCCGATTTCGCCTGGGGAGCGCGACAGCAGCCAGGTGCCGCCGACATCGGGGAAGAAGCCAAGGCCCACTTCCGGCATCGCGAGTTTTGTCTTCTCGGTTACGACGCGGTGGCGGCCATGCGCAGACAGGCCGACGCCGCCGCCCATCACCAGCCCATCCATGAACGCGACATAGGGTTTCGGAAACTTCGCGATCCGCGCATTCATGATGTATTCTTGGCGCCAGAAGACCTTGCCGAGGTCGCCTTTCGCCCGAGAGCTCTCGTAGAGGCCGCGGATATCGCCGCCGGCGCACAGCCCACGTTCGCCCGCGCCTTCCAGCAATACCACGGCGACCGCCGGATCGGCTTCGAACCGATCCAGCGCCGCATCGATCCCGATCGACATCTCCAGCGTCATGGCATTGATCGCCTTGGGCCGGTTCAGGCGAATGATGCCGGCCGCGCCTTCGCGCCGTACGATCAGGTCGCCTTCGGAATCCGCGACCGCCGCAACTGCCGTCATCGCGCCCCCTCGATCAATTTTCGCGCCACGATCAGCCGCATGATTTCATTGGTGCCTTCGAGGATCTGGTGCACGCGCAGATCGCGCACGATCTTCTCGATGCCGTATTCACTAAGGTAGCCGTAGCCGCCGTGCAGCTGCAGCGCCTGATTGGCGACCTCGAAACCGACATCGGTCCCGAAGCGCTTGGCCATCGCGCATAACATGGAGGCGTCCGCGTCCTTTCGATCAAGCGCCGCCGCCGCGCGCCACACGAAAGTCCGTGCCGCCTCCAGCTCGATTGCCATGTCGGCGAGGCGGAATTGCAGCGCCTGGAATTCGTCGAGGCGTTTTCCAAACGCCTTGCGCTCTTTCATGTAAGCGAGCGACTTGTCGAGCGCGGATTGCGCCCCGCCGAGCGAACAGGCTGCGATATTGATGCGACCGCCGTCGAGTCCGGCCATCGCGATCTTGAAGCCGATGCCTTCATCGCCCAGCCGGTTTTCGACCGGCACGCGCGCGTTTTCAAAAATCACCGCTCGGGTTGGTTGGGCGTTCCAGCCCATCTTGCGCTCATTGGCGCCGAGCGAAAGACCCGGGGTATCACTCTCGACCACGAGCGTCGAGATGCCGCCGGGTCCGTCACCGCCGGTCCGCACCATCACCACATAGATGTCACCGGCGCCGGCGCCCGAAATGAACTGTTTCTGGCCATTGAGCACGTAATGATCGCCGTCGCGGACCGCGCGGGTGCGCAGCGCCGCGGCATCCGATCCCGAGCCCGGCTCGGTCAGGCAGTAGCTTGCCAACAGCTCCATGGTGCAGAGCCTTGGCAACCATTTCTGGCGCTGGGTTTCGTTGCCGAACGCATCGATCATCCACGACGCCATGTTGTGGATCGAGATGAACGCCGACACCGTCGGGCAGCCCTGCGCCAACGCCTCGAAGATCAGCGCGGCATCGAACCGGGTCAGCGCCGAGCCACCGACGTCATCGCGGATGTAGACGCCGCCGATGCCGAGGCTGGCCGCCTCGCGCATCACGTCGACCGGGAAATGCTTCTCCTCGTCCCAGCGGATCGCATGCGGCGCGATTTTCTCGGCGGCAAAATCCCGCGCCATATCGCGAACGGCAATCTGATCTTCGCTGAGAGCGAATTGATTCATTTCAAGCGCGCCACTCAGAAAGAGGGACGACGAATTTGGCGAGACTGGTCCCTTTGACTTTCGCGATGAACTTTTGATCTGCAGTCAACATCTGCGTATCTCGCCTGCGTGCGGCTTCGAGATAGACGAAATCGTATATCGGATGCCGGTGGCTGCAGGCGTTCTGCAACGCAGGCTCAATCAAATCGTCGACATCAAGCAACCCAGCGAGGAATTGCGGCAAAATTCTCACATATTCTGCAGCTTCGGGCGGAGCGATCAGTTTTTGCAATGCTTTGCGAGCTAAAGCATTGGCGACCTCGATCATGATCAACCGAGGTGCGAGCAAAGTATGGCTGCTCGCCGAAACTTCGTCCGCCTTGTCGGAAGCGTCTTCCGCCACAAACCATTTCACCGCCACGCTCGCGTCGACGACGAGATCACTCACTCCAGACCCTTCCTGATCTCGTCCAACGTGAGGGCAGGTTGAACACCCTTATGTCTGGCTCGAAAAGATCGCGACAGCGTCACCCTCTCTTCAGGCGTAAACGGCTGATTGCGCTCGAGCAGCTCACGCAATTCCTGCTCGAGCGAACGACCATTAAGTTCCGCTTTCTGCTTAAAGGCGGCAATCGTTTCATCCGGTACATTACGAATAAGCAACTGTCCCATCGGCGCCTCCCGTGCTATCACTTATGATAGCACAGGGTTCAGCGAACTTCAATTCATCGTCGGAATCGAGAACTCCGCGCCTTCCTTGACGCCGGAAGGCCAACGCGAAGTCACGGTCTTGGTCTTGGTGTAGAAGCGGATCGAATCCGGCCCGTGCTGGTTGAGATCGCCGAAGCCGGACTTCTTCCAGCCACCGAAGGTGTAATACGCGATCGGCACCGGAATCGGCACGTTGATACCGACCATGCCGACATTGACCTTGGCGGCAAAATCGCGCGCGGCGTCGCCGTCGCGGGTGAAGATCGCGACGCCGTTGCCGTAATCGTGATCGGACGGCAGCGCCAGCGCTTCTGAATAGTCTTTGGCACGCACCACCGAAAGCACGGGACCGAAGATCTCTTCCTTGTAGATGCGCATGTCCTTGGTGACGTTGTCGAACAGGCAGCCGCCCATGTAGAAGCCTTTTTCGTAACCCTGCATCTTGAAGCCGCGGCCGTCGACAGCGAGGGTCGCGCCTTCCTTGATGCCGATCTCGACGTAGTTCTTGACGCGCTCGAGCGCCTCTTTGGTGACAAGCGGACCATAATCGGCGGAGGGATCGATCGAGGTGCCGATCTTGAGGCTTTCCACCCGTGGGATGAGCTTTTCCATCAGCCGATCGGCCGTGGTCTTGCCGACGGGCACCGCGACCGACACCGCCATGCAGCGCTCGCCGGCGGAGCCGTAGCCGGCGCCGATCAGCGCATCGACCGCCTGATCCATGTCGGCATCCGGCATGATGATGGCGTGGTTCTTGGCACCGCCGAAGCACTGGCAGCGCTTGCCGCTCGCCGCCGCACGCTCATAGATGTACTGCGCGATCGGCGACGATCCGACAAAGCCGACGGCCTTGATATCGGGATCGTCAAGAATGGCGTCTACCGCTTCCTTGTCGCCGTTGACGACGTTGAGAATGCCCGCAGGCAGGCCGGCTTCGATCATCAGTTGGGCCAGCATCATCGGCACGCCGGGATCGCGCTCCGACGGCTTGAGGATGAAGGCGTTGCCGCAGGCTATCGCGGGGGCGAATTTCCACATCGGGATCATTGCCGGAAAATTGAACGGCGTGATGCCGGCGACGACACCAAGCGGCTGCCGCAGCGAATAGATGTCGATGCCGGGGCCCGCACCTTCAGTATATTCGCCCTTCATCAAATGCGGAATGCCGCAGGCGAATTCGACCACCTCGAGCCCGCGCTGGATATCGCCCTTGGCGTCGGGAACGGTCTTGCCATGTTCGCGCGCCAAGACGTCAGCGAGCTTGTCATAATCGCGCTGGGCGAGTTCGAGGAACTTCATCATCACGCGGGCGCGCCGCTGCGGATTGGTATTGGCCCAGGCCTCCTGCGCAGCCTTGGCGTTCTCCACGGCCGCACGAAGTTCGGCCTTGGACGCCAGCGCCACCTTGGCCTGAACGTCACCGGTCATCGGCTCAAACACATCAGCAAACCTGCCCGATGTCCCCTTGACCTCGCGGCCGCCGATAAAATGTCCGATTGTACGCATGTGATCCTCCTTGACCGAGCAAATGCCGAGTTTGGCGGCATCTTGCAGTCTTTGCGGAGTTTGGAAAGGGGGCTGTCAGGTCAGCCCAATCGCGAAAACGCGAACATCGGCAACTTGTGACCAAGGGCCGAACGCGTCGCACCCAAACCGTGCCCTGGCGGCCCGACGCGACGGGTTTTCAGACCCGGGCCTTCTTCGCGGCCGGTTTTGGCGATACCGCGCGGCCGAGCACCGCTTCGCGCCCGGCGCCGAGGATTTCGTCGGAAACCTCGCCATTGCCGGCAATGCGGGCCATCACCAGCGTTCCCATCATGGTCGCGAGCGCAGCCATCGCCTGCTTGCGCGCGGCCTTGCGCGGAACCTGCGGAATCTGCTCCGCAATCATGTCGATCATCTGCTCGAGCTTGGCGGCGAACGCCTTGCGGGTCTTCGGGCTCTCACGCGCAATCTCCGCACCCAGCGCTGGAACCACGCAGCCATGGCCGGGATCGTCGCGATGCACCGCGGTCAGATAGCTGTCCACGATGACGGTAAATCGCTTTTCCGCCGGCGCCTGTTCGGCGAGTTTGCGCCAGCGCTCGGTCGACCGGTCCATCGTATCGACAAAGGCCTCGATCACCAGCGCTTCCCGCGAATCGAAATGGGCATAGAACCCGCCATGGGTCAGACCGGCCTCCTTCATCAGGTCGGCGACACCAATACCGTGCGCGCCCTTCTCGCGAAGCCGCACCGAGGCTTTCTTCACGATCCGGGCATGGGTTTCGAGTTTGTGTTCTTTGGAATAGCGCATCGGTCATCCATAAGATGTTCGCAGTCATATAATAGCACCGGCGGCGGTAAAAAGCTCCAGCTTATTTCGCCTGCCGGAAAGACCGTCGTTGCGAATGCGAAAGTCATGCCAAGACCGCGGAGGCGAAGCGCTGGCAACCCTTGACAAGACCGCGCGTTGCCCGGGAAGTGTCGCGATCACGGAAGCGAGACTGCCCATGCAAATGTTAAACCCTCACTGCGGCGTCGACCGCGACCCGCGCGGCGTGGTGCGCCTGACGATCTGCAACGCCGGCTCACTCAATATCCTCGGAACGGCTGTCATCAACGACGTTCGCAAAGGACTACAAGCCCTCGCCATGGAACAGAAGCTTCGCGTGCTCGTGCTCGCCGGGCAAAGCGAGAAAAGCATGATCGGCGGCGCCGACATCAAGGAAATGGCCGGGCTCGATCAGGCATCGGCCGAGAAATTCATCACCGGCCTGCGCGACCTCTGCGAGGCGGTGCGGGCGTTTCCGGCGCCGGTGATCGCGCGGATGCCCGGCTGGTGCCTCGGCGGCGGCCTCGAAGTCGCCGCCGCCTGCGACTTCCGGATCGCGGCGCATGACGCCAAGTTCGGCATGCCGGAGGTCAGGGTTGGTATCCCCTCGGTGATCCATGCGGCGCTGCTGCCGCGCTTGATCGGCTGGGGCCGCGCCCGCTGGCTGCTCATGACGGCCGAGAACATCGATGCGCCCACCGCGCTGGCCTGGGGACTGGTCGACACGGTGGCACCGCCAGGCGGCCTCGACGCCGCGGTCGAACACACCATAGCCGCACTTCTCGAATGCGGGCCGGAAGCGCTGCGTGCGCAAAAGGCCCTGCTCCGGCAATGGGAAGAGCTGCCGCTGAAGGAATCGGTCGACCTCAGCATCGGCGTGTTCGGGCAATCCTTCCTGAACGGCGAGCCGCAACGGCTGATGCAGGGCTTTATCAACCGGAAACGGTAGCGATGAGGTAGCTTCGTCCGGGGATGCGGATCCCCCTTTGAAGAGAACCAGAAACACCAACCTGCACACGGCAAAAGACCGCCATGCCCTGCGAAAGCGGGCATCCAGTAATCACCAAGCGTGGAGTTTACTGGATCATCCGCCTTCGCGGATGATGACGGTCGCGTGGACTCCCCCGGCCCAACCTGGTCTACCCGCCTCGCGATAATTTACCCGGGGAACGGCGTTGCAAATTCCGCGCCGCATCATATGATGAATATCATCTAAGAAACGCCATTCCCCGAGCGTGAAATTGAGGAGCATCCGCCATGGCCACAGCTTCTGATCCGGTCGTCATCGTTTCCGCTGCGCGTACGCCGCTCGGTCGGTTCATGGGCGATCTTTCGCCCTTCAGTGCGCATAAGCTTGGTTCTCACGTGATCGGCGCCGCGGTCGAACGGGCCAAATTGTCGCCGGAGCGGATCGATGAAGTGTTCATGGGCTGCGTGCTGCCGGCCGGTCAAGGCCAAGCGCCGGCGCGCCAGGCCGCGCGCGGCGCCAAGCTGCCGGATGCGACCGGCGCGACCACCATCAACAAGGTCTGCGGTTCCGGCATGAAAGCCACCATGCTGGCGCATGACATCATCAGCGCCGGTTCCGCCGAGATCGTGCTGTCCGGCGGCATGGAGAGCATGACCAACGCGCCCTATCTGCTGGCGAAAGCCCGCGGCGGCTACCGCGTGGGCCATGAGCGCATCATCGACCACATGCTGATGGACGGCCTTGAGGATGCCTATGAGGTCGGCCGCTCGATGGGCGATTTCGGTGAATCGACCGCCGAAGCCTACCAGTTCACCCGCAAGGACCAGGACGCCTACGCCATGGAAACGCTGACCCGCGCCCGCAAGGCGGTCGAGGGCGGCGCGTTCAAGGCCGAGATCGTGCCGATCACGGTGACGGAGAAGGCCGGCCCGCGCACCATCGGCAATGATGAGATTCCGCTCAAGGTCGATCCCGCCAAGATTCCGGGATTGAAGCCCGCGTTCCGCGCCAACGGCACCATCACCCCGGCGGCCTCCTCGGCCAATGCCGACGGCGCCGCGGCGCTGATCCTGGCGCGCCGATTGCTCACCGATCGCGAGAGCCTGCCGGCGCTGGCCGAAATCAAGGGTCACGCCACCCACAGTCAGGAACCGCAATGGTTCACGACGGCGCCGATTCCCGCGATCCGCAAGCTGCTCGACAAGGTCGGCTGGAATGTCGGCGATGTCGATCTGTTCGAGATCAACGAGGCCTTCGCGGTGGTGGCGATGGCGGCGCAGCACGATCTCGGCATTCCCCGCGACAAGCTTAACATCAACGGCGGCGCCTGCGCGCTCGGCCACCCCATCGGCGCCACCGGCGCACGCCTGATCGTGACACTGTTGCATGCCCTTGAAGCGCACGGCCTGAAACGCGGCGTCGCAGCGCTCTGCATCGGCGGCGGCGAAGCCACCGCCATCGCAGTGGAACGCATCGTGCACTAGCGTTTCTGCTTATGGCGGAAAATGAGGGAACTACGGCCTTTCAGTCAGACGGAGGCTGGGGCACAATGTGCGTCCCGCTCCCACACTAAAGCGTCCAAGCAAACTCTGAGGCCCAATGATCTCGAACTGGCTGTCAGCCGCCCTCGCCCGGCGCAACATTCATTACGGCTGGGTGATGGTCGGCGTGACCTTCTTGACCGCGTTGGTCAGCGCCGGCGCGGTCGGTGCGCCCGGCGTCTTCATCGTGCCGCTGCAGAAGGAATTCGGCTGGAGCACCGCGGAGATTTCTTCGGCGCTGTCGATCCGCTTCATCCTGTTCGGGCTGATGGCGCCGTTCGCGGCGGCCCTGATGAACCGCTACGGCCTGCGCAACGTGACGCTCTCGGCGATACTCATCGTAGTCTCAGCGCTGGTGATGTCGCTGGCGATGACCCAAGTCTGGCAATTGGTGCTGCTGTGGGGTGTGGTGGTTGGCATCGGCACCGGCATGACCGCGCTGGTATTGGGCGCGACCGTGGCCGCGCGCTGGTTTACCGCGCGGCGTGGGCTCGCCGTTGGGATTCTCACGGCGAGCGTGGCCACCGGGCAACTGGTGTTCCTGCCGCTGCTGGCTAGCCTGACCGAGCGGCTGGGTTGGCGAACGGCATTGGGATTGATGTGCATCATGCTGGGCGTTGCGGCTTTCGCGGTGCTGATGGTGATGCGCGACCGTCCCAGCGACGTCGGCTTGCGACCGTTTGGCGATGACGGCAAGCAACCATTGCTGACGCCCGCGCCGAACAACGCGCCGATCATGGCGGCCGCACTCGGCACCTTGCGCGATGCCGCAAAGACACGGGCGTTCTGGATCCTGTTCGCGACGTTCTTCATCTGTGGCGCCAGCACCAACGGCCTGATCCAGGTGCATCTGATTCCGATGTGCCTCGATTTCGGCATTCCGCAGGTGCAGGCCGCGAGCCTGCTCGCCGCCATGGGCATCTTCGATTTCGTCGGCACCATTGCTTCCGGCTGGCTGTCGGATCGTTACGACAACCGCTATCTCTTGTTCTGGTATTACGGCCTGCGCGGTCTGTCGCTGCTGTTCTTGCCCTTCACCGACTTCTCGTTCTACGGGCTGTCGTTGTTCGCGATGTTCTACGGGCTCGACTGGATCGCAACTGTGCCGCCGACGGTGCGGCTCACCGCGCAGCGGTTCGGGCCCGAGCGCGCCAACCTGGTGTTCGGCTGGATCTTCGCCGGCCATCAACTCGGCGCCGCCACGGCGGCATTCGGCGCGGGCCTGTCGCGAACCGTGCTTGCAAGCTACCTGCCGGCGTTCTTCGTCGCCGGTTTGCTGTGCATCATCGCGGCATTAATCGTGCTCGCGATGACACGGCATCCGAAACCGGTAGTGGCGTAAGAGGGCGAATGGCGAATAGGGAGTAGCGAATAGCGAGTAGAAACAGAAATGCCCTCATTCGCTACTCGCCATTCGCTATTCGCTTTCTTATTCGCCTCCTGTCACGGCCGGATCGTCATGTTGGTGGCCGGACCCGCGGTGCGGATCGGCTCGGCAAGGCGCGCAAATTCGCACAACAGCGAACGGGTCTTGCGCGGATCGATGATCTCCTCGACCCAGAATTTTTCGGCCGAACGAAACGGCGACCGCAGCTTGTTGAGCCGGTCCTCGATCTCCTTCAGCTTGGCCTGGGGATCTTCCGCCGCGTCAATGTCGGCACGATAGGCCGCCTCGATGCCGCCTTCCAGCGGCAGCGAGCCCCAATAGGCCGACGGCCACGCATAGCGCAGCGAGAAACGGTCGGCGGGCTGATGCACGACGCCGGCGACGCCAAAGGAATTGCGCACGATGATGGTGCACCAGGGCACAGTGGTCTGGTTGACCGCTGCCATGGCGCGCACGCCGTGGCGGATGGTGGCCGCCTTCTCGGCGTCGAGCCCGATCATGAACCCCGGGCAATCCATCAGATAGACCACCGGCAGATGGAAGGTCTCGGCGAAATCGACCCAGCGCACCACCTTCTGGCAGGCTTCCGCGGTCCATGAACCGCCGTAGTGAAAGGGATCGCTCGCCAGCAGCAGCACGGCGCGACCCTCGAGCCGCGCCAGGCCCACAATCATCGAGCGGCCGAAATTGGCACCCATCTCGAAGAAGGACCCCTTGTCGACGACCGCCTCGATGATCGGGCGCATCTTGTAGACCTGGCGGCGATTGCGCGGCACCGCCTTCATCAACGATTCCTCGGCGCGCTCGGGATCGTCGTCGCTGGCAATCGTTGGCGGCAGCTCATAGACCGACTGCGGCAAGTAAGACAGGAAGCGCCGCGCGCAGGCGAACGCCTCCTCCTCGGTATCGACGGCGTGATCGACGCCGCCGGCGCGGGTCTGGATATCGGCGCCACCCAGCTCCTGCTTTGTCAGATCCTGGCCGAGGCGTTTCACCACCGGCGGCCCCGCGACGAACATCGCCGAACTCTTGGTCATCACCGAATAATGGCTGGCCGCGAGCCGTGCCGCGCCGAGCCCTGCAACCGAACCGAGACCCAACCCCACCACCGGCACGCGAGCCATGTTCGCCGTCGTGTACCAATACCAGCGGGTGCCGCCGATGCCGCCGGGCAGATTAGCGGCGCCCTTGGTCTCGATGGTTTTCACCGAGCCGCCGCCGCCTGAGCCTTCGATCACGCGGATGATCGGCAGGCGGAAATCATGGGCCATCTCCTCGGCCATCAGCGGCTTCGCCGAAATCGAGGCATCGGCGGAGCCGCCGCGCACGGTGAAATCATCGCCGACCACGACCACCGGCCGGCCCTCGATCTTGCCGCGGCCGAACACACAATTGGCGGGCGTCAGGCTGGTGATTTCGCCCTGCGCATCATATTCGGCGCTGCCGGAAATGGCGCCGATCTCATGGAAGCTCTTGGCGTCGATCAATCCGTCGATGCGTTCGCGAACGGTGAGCCGGCCCTGGTCGCGTTGCCGCTTGACCTTCTCAACGCCTCCCATCTCGCGCGCGAAGGCTTCGCGCCGGGCGAGCTCGTCGAGCTCCGGCTTCCAGTTCATGGGCGTCCTCCGTCTTGATGATTTTATTGTTATGGGCCGCAACCGGGAGCGGCCTGCTTTCGATCCGATAAATATCCCCGTCGGCACCGCCGAGCATGCCGCCGATCGTGGCGCCCAACTCCAACAGCCGCGGCGCGACCTCCTGATGCAACCGCTCTTCGCCATACATCGCCGCGAGAAGGCCGATCGTCACCACGACGAAGGTTTGATACTGCGGCGACCACATCGGAACCGCGAGGCCGTTGATATGAGGGCTCCATAATCCGCACGCGATGACATAGCCATGCTCGTTCAAGAAGCCACGATTGGCCTCGATCCGCGGCCGCAGCAGCTTGGCGCCATCGGGAATCTCCCGCTCCATTTCCGCCAGCAGGGCATCGCCGACATCGGCGTCGAGCGCAGCCGTATAGGCGTGGCCGGCGGCGGTGCTGGCCATCGCGATGCGGCTGCCGGTGCCCTCGTGCAAGCCAAGCGCATTCACCGCGCGGGCATGTTCGAGGTAGACGAGGTGGAATCGGTCCGGGATGACAAAGCCGACAGTGCCCGGCAATTGCTCGGCTACATCCTCCAGACGCTGCCGGATCAAATTGCGCAACTGCAAGCCGCGCATCATCGAAGTGCTCATCGCAACCGCGCTGGGGCCGATGCGGTATTTCTGGTCGCGCGGCAAATAGACCAGTTGGCCCATGCGGGTCAGCGTATGAGTCAGACGCGATACCGTCGATCGCGGCAGCCCGCATCGGCTGGAAATTTCGAGATTGCCGAGCCGCGCCTCATGTCCCTCGAAGCAGCGCAAGACGTCGAACGCGCGCGACACCACCTGGATCACGTCGCCATCGCCCGCCAGATCGCTGGCGAGCATTCCCTGCTTACTGAGTCGCTCCGAGCGCCGTCCCATCCCTCACCTCATTCCGTCATGCGGAATAAAATTCCACTTGCAGAACAAGCTACCTCAGGCAATCTGACGCCACAACAGCGCGCCGAGGGCGCCCGCCCTTCGCGATCCGCGGATCACAAACGTGTGGCGCCGCTGTCTTCGGAGAATGCAATGCCGGACATCAAAATTGTGACCGAGGTGGCGGGACGCGTCTGCGCGCTCCCGGTCGAAGCCGGCAGCCGCGTCGGCGATGGCGACGACGTTGCCTTCGTCGAAGCCATGAAGATGGAAATCCCGGTCGCCTCGCCCGCGGCAGGCAAGCTCAAATCGATTCTGGTGAATCTCGACGACGTGGTCGCCGAGGGGCAGGTCCTCGCCGTTCTCGAGACCTGATTGCGCTGGCGTCGCGCCGAGCCTGCCTCATAAACGATCACCGGACAGGTATCCGCTACCGCCAAGGCAACGTAAAATCCGTGTGCGCGAACCGTCGCACGCCAGGACACCTCATGACTACGCTTAAACCAACGTCCACCCGAAATGCCGAGAGCTGGGCTGCCGCCCAACCGCCCTTGCTGCGATTCCTTTCTGAGTGCCACACGAAATTCTCCGCTGAGACCGGCGGCGCGGTCGCCGACTACATCCCGGAACTGGGCAAGGCCGACCCGAACCATTTCGGCATCGGCCTCGCGACGCTGGACGGGCACGTCTACGAGGTCGGCGATTGCCGGATCCCGTTCACCATCCAGTCGATGTCGAAGCCATTCGTGTTCGCACTGGCGCTGGATACGCTCGGTGCCGAGCGGGTGGAAAGCGCCATCGGGGTCGAACCGTCGGGCGATCCCTTCAATTCGATCCGGCTCAACGCCGAAAACCATCCGTTCAACCCGATGGTCAACGCCGGAGCGATCGCCTGCTCGGGCCTGATCCACGCGGCCAAGGGCGACGGCGCGCTCGACTATATCCGTCAGGCGCTCAGCCGGTTTGCCGGGCGCGGGCTCGATATCGACGAAGCCGTCTATGCCTCCGAAAGCGCCACCGGCGACCGCAATCGCGCGATCGGCTACCTCCTGCGCAACTCCGGCGTCATCCAGGATGACGTCAAGGCGGTGGTCGAAGTCTATTTCAGGCAATGCTCGATCCTCGTGACCGCCCGCGACAGCGCAGTGATGGCCGCAACATTGGCCAACCGCGGCATCAATCCGGTGACCGGTGAACAGGTCATGACCCCCTATGCGATCTCGCGAACGCTGTCGGTGATGACCAGCTCCGGCATGTATGACTACGCCGGCGAATGGATCTACCGCATCGGCATTCCCGCCAAAAGCGGCGTCGGCGGCGGCATCCTGGCGGCGCTGCCGGGACGGATCGGGCTCGGCAGTTACTCGCCGCGGCTCGACCGGCACGGCAACAGCGTGCGCGGCATCAGGGTCTGCGAGGCGCTGTCCTCTCACTACGATCTGCACGTGCTCAACCGCGCCGAAGATGCGCGCACCAGCATCATCGCCGATTACAACATCGGCAAAAGCTCTTCACGGCGCAGCCGGCGACCGCATGAGCAGGAAATCCTCGCCAAGCATCATCACGATGTCCGCATCATCGAGTTGGTCGGGACGCTGACGTTTTCCAGCGTCGACTACATTTCGCGCCAACTGTCAGCCAAGCCCCGTCCGCAATTCATCATCTTCGACCTGCGCCGCGTCTCCGCCATGACACGCGCCGGCGCCCATCTGCTGGTCGAGGGTTTCCGCGAACTGGCTGCGTTCCATGTCACGGTGATCGTTTCGGGCATCAAGCGGCCTTCGCCGGAATGGCAGCCGATCGGCGAATGGACCGAGGGCATGTCCAATGTGCGCAATTACCCGCTGCTCGACGACGCCATCGAATGGGCCGAGGATCAGATCGTTTATCGCCACGGCGGCTCCATCGAGCTGCACGAAATGACCGAACTGTCCGAACAGCCGCTGCTTGCCGGCCTGACCACCCAGGAACTCGCCGACCTGGCCGCGCTGGGCACGGTCCGAACCTATCAAGCGGGCGAAAAGATCCTTGGTGCCAAGGAGCCCGCAACGTCGCTGTTCTTCCTCCAAAGCGGCGTCGTCCACGTCAAATTGCCGGAAGGCATCCGGCTTGCGACCATCACCGCGGGCATGGCGTTCGGTGAGATGGCGCTTTTGGAAAAGCATCGTTCCGCCGACGTGCTGGCGGACAAATCCGTGACCGCGCTCGAAGTGCCGCTGGCCGATTTTGAGTACTTTCGCGAACGGCATCCGCGCGTCGGTGAGCGCATCATGCGCAACCTCGCGCACTTGCTCGCCGACCGGCTGATCGTCGCCAACACCAAGGTGAATGTGCTGACGGCGAATTAAGCAGGATATCTGCCGCCTACACCACTTCCGCGACCGGTTGCAGGTCGATGCGGAAGGTTTCCAGAAATTTCGACGTCATGATGTAGAACCCGACCGCGAGCTGCAGTTCAACCAGCGCTGCCGGGGTCAACCTGGCCGCGATGGCATTGAACGTCGCGTCAGTCGGACGGTGAAGCCTGACGATCTCGTCGGCGAAGGCGAGCGCCGCGCGCTGCAGCTCGTTGAAGCAGCCGGCGGACTTCCAATCTTCCAGCGCGGCGTTCTGTTCGTCCGTGACGCCGACACCCTTGCCGATGCGCTTGTGCGCGATCACCTCATAGGGCGCCTCGCACAGGATGCCAGTGCGTGTGATCGCGAGTTCACGGACCACGGGATCCAGTTCGCCTCTGTTGCGGATCGCGCCGCCGAGCCGGCAATACTGCTCGAAGTATTTCGGCGAATGCGCCATCATCCTGAAAATATTGGCGTTGCGGTTCTTGTCGAGGATTTCGCGGGTCCGGTCGCTGGCGTTGGCAGGATCGCTGTAGTCGATGCGGGCCATTAATTTATCCCTAGTGTTTCTGTTTGTTGCTGGGCTGCCTTGTTGAGTGCAGCTTCATTCGGAACGTATCCGGCGCAAGGCACCGGAGCAACAACTTGCGCCGTCTTGTAAATCGGCTCGCACCTATGTCGCTTGTGCAGCGCGGCCTTCAAATTAGTTAGGCGGACGGTCCATCATTCTCGCCACCACTGAGTCAAAATGCCGCCGCAATGCTGTTCGACCTTGGGATTGTCGATATTCGCAGAGTGGGGACTCATCAGAGCGAATACTCGTCGTGGGGTGTTCCGAGTATAACAATTGGCCGTCGTTGGCGCGTCTCGCGCAACGATGAGTCACGCCCGAGTCTAGGGAGACTGGTATGAAGGAAGCCACCAAGAGGGCGGCTTCGGAAGCGCTCGCACAAGTGCTGGCGGTGGCGGCAATGCTCGTCATCGCCAGCCTCATCTTCTATTGGCGGTGACATCAGGCTATAGAGCGGGATCGTCATCCCGCCCTATCTTGTTATTTTAAGCATGATCTTTTCGGAAAACCGGTATCCACTTTTCCGGATCATGCTTCAAAGACCACTGCGTCCACCACGACGCAGCCTTTTCCAACACTATCGATCAGCACCGGGTTGAGGTCGAGGCTCATGACCTTGGCCGCGGGATCGAGCATCAATTCGCCGATCCTGACCACAGCGTCGCACAGCGCATCGACATCCATCGGCGGCTCTCCGCGCACGCCGGCGAATAGCGGCGCGATCCGCAGCTTGCCGAGCGCCTGCCTGGCATCGTCTTTTGAAAACGGCGGCAGCAACAACGTGGTGTCGCGGAACACCTCGACATACTTGCCGCCATCTCCGATCGCCACGACCGGGCCGAATACGGGGTCGCGATGCGCGCCGATCATGATTTCGCGGCGCCCGCTGGCCGTCGCCGCGACGATGACGCCATCAAACCGCGCGCCATGCTTGCAGATGATGCTCTCCATCTGCACCCAGACCTCTCCGGCCTCCTCGCGGGTGCGGACGCCGAGCTTGACCAATCCGAGTTCAGACTTGTGCGCGATATCGGCCGAACATCCCTTGACCACGACCGGACCGCCGATCGTCTCGAACGCGGCCACGGCCTCGGCCCGCGACCGGCATAACCGATGCGGCACCACCGGAATGCCGCGCGCCGCGAGCAGCGCGAGGCTGTCGGCCTCGTTCAGCATCGATGTCTGTGCCGGCGCAATCAGCGGCGGCGGTGCGGCCTGCTTGCGGGTACGGGTGCGTGCCATCAGCTCGCGGTGTGCCAGGAATTGATGCAGCGCGGTGACCGCCTCGGTTTCGGTCGGAAACACCGATGAGCCCTCCGAGGCGAATTGATCGGCGACGCTGCGCTGGGTCGCCGCGACCACCAGCGGCTTTCCGGTCTGCTTGCCGAACGCTGCCGTGTCGCGGGCAAACGCCTCGACGTCATAGCCGGGACCGGCGACGGGTACGCCGATCAGGAAGGCATCGGCCGCCGGGTCCTCCGCGATCACCGGGAGGATGTCACCGAACAGTCGTCCATTGGACAACAGCGCCGCGGTGAGATCGATCGGATTGGTCGTGGTGGCGAAGCTCGGCAGGATGCCCTTGAGCTTCTTGTCGGTCTCCGGCGCGAGTTTCGCCATCGGCATGCCGACGGCGGTCGCCGCATCCGCCGTCATCACGCAGACCGCACCGGAATTGCTGATGGCGACGAGACGCCTGCCCTTCGGCTTCCATCCCTTGAGATAAAGCTCGGTCGCCTCGACCAGGCCGCGCATATCCGGCGCGCGCCAGATGCCGTGATGCTCGAAGAAGGCATCCACCACGCGGTCCTCGTTGGCGAGCGCGCCGGTATGCGATTGCGCCGCCTGGCGGCCGGCTTCGGAGCGGCCGGATTTCAGCGCGATGATCGGCAGGTCGCGGTCGAGCGCGACGGCGGCGAGCTCTTCCAGATATTTCTTCTCTGGGATGCTCTCGAGATAAAGCAAGAGCAGCTTGACTTCTGGATCTTCGGCGACGGCCACCGCGAGTTCGCCGACGGTGATGTCGGCATCGTTGCCGGTGGCATGGGTGTGGCGGACGCCGATGCCGCGCTGGCGCAGGAAGCCGACCGGCACGGTGGACAACGCACCGCTCTGGCTCAGCATCGCGACGTGGCCCTCCGCCCGCTCCATATCCATGAACATGGTGGAGAAGCTCGCGATCGCGCCGGTGCCGAAATTGGCCAGCCCTTGCGAGTTCGGCCCGACGATGCGCATCCCGGCCTTGTGAGCGGCTTCGACCATGCGCCGCTCCTTGGCCTTGCCCGCGACGGCATCGACCTCGCCAAATCCCGACGCCATCACCACGGCGACCTTGACGCCATGCGCCGCGCAATCCTCAACCGCGCCGATAGCATTGTCGCCCGCGACCGCAACGATCACCATCTCGGGCGCCTCCGGTAGATCGGCGAGGCTCTTGTAGCATTTGTAGCCCTGCACCTCCGGGCGCGACGGATTGATCGGGAAAATCTTGCCCTTGAAACCGAACTTGTCGAGGTAGTGCACCGGCCGGCCGCCGACCTTGTTGGGATTTTCCGATGCGCCGATGATGGCGACCGAGCGCGGATCGAGGGCGGACTGCAGACGGCTCATGAACTTGTCCTTGCGAAATACGGAACGAGATGACCGGCGAACCGTACGAAGCGCGCGGTGACCTTGTCGCCGATGGCGAGATCATTGTCGCCGTGGGCCATCATACGAAAACCTTCGGCGGTATCGACCAGAATGATGTTGTAGGGAACATGGGCGCGCGTCTCCGGCGTGGCGGCCCGGCACACCAGCGATGTCGCATAAACCGTCCCCTCGCCGCTGGCGCGCTTCGCCACCGGATCCGGTGCGCCGCAGGCCGCGCAGAAACTGCGCCGGAAATATTGCTGGCCGCCGCAGGCCGCGCACGACTGATAGACGATGGCCTCCGCGCCGGTGGTCCAGTCCGCGAGATCGCCGCTCATCGCACCCGCTCCAGGAACATGCTGACGTGCGAGGACAATACGCCGCCGTCGCCGTGCAACAGCGCGACCGAGGCATCCCGCACCTGGCGATTGCCGGCGCGGCCCGTCATCTGCAAATGGACTTCGACCAGATGCGCCATCGCGCCGCCGACGCCGCAATGGCCGTAGCTCAGGAGGCCACCATGGGTGTTGAGCGGCATTTCGCCATCAGCGTTGAAATATCCGGAGCGCACCCGCGCCGCGGCCTCGCCGCGACCGGCGAGGCCAAGGTCTTCCAGCAGCATCGCCAGCGTGATCGTGAAGCTGTCATAGACCGCGGCATAACGCACGTCCGATATCGCGACTCCCGAGGCGGCTTTCGCGTTGGCGATCGCGATCTCGGCGCCAAGTTCGCTCAACGCCGGCGCCGCCGTGACATGCTGATGGGTATGGGCCTGCGCGCAGCCGAGTACGCGCACGCCGGTCTCGGAGGTCACTTCGCGGCTGACCACGAACGCCGCGCCGCCGTCCGAGACCGGACAGCAGTCGAGCAGCTTCAGCGGCAGCGCAACCGGCTTCGAATTCATCACATCGGCAACGGTGATGGCGTCGTGAAATTGCGCGCCGGGATGCGTCAACGCATGCCGCCGCATCAGCACCGCGAATTCGGCGAGGTCTTCCTGCGTCACGCCATATTCATGCATGTAGCGCGAGGCCACGAGGCCATAATAGGCCGGGATCGTCGGGCCGAGCGGCACCTCGTAATCGGAGTGTCCGACCTGCGCCAACGCCAGGATCGAGGCGTCGCGGCTCTGACCGGTCAATCTGTTTTCGCCGCCGACCACGAGCACGTGCCTGGCGACGCCGGAATCGACCAGATGATGCGCCAACATCGTCATAGCCAATCCGGTCGCGCCGCCGACCTGCATGGCATGGGCGTAAGACGGGCGAATCCCAAAATGTTCGGCAAACACCGTCGCCAGCATGATATGCGGCGAGACCGTGCTGTAGCCGCACAGGATGCCGTCGATCTCGGCGCGCTTCAGCCCGGCATCGGCAATTGCAAGCTCGGCGGCCTTGCTCATCAGGTCGAGCGAGGTTGAGCCTTCGTGCTTGCCGTAAGACGTCAGGCCGACGCCGGTGATGAAGCTCATGGCGGGGCGGCCTTCCCGCACTCCGTCATTCCGGGATGCGCCGTAAGGCGCAGACCCGGAATCTCGAGATTCCGGGTTCGCATCTTCGATGCGCCCCGGAATGACGGTCTAAATGTCGCGCGCATCTCTCCGCCCATCATCAATACGACTTCGGCAACCCCAGCACCTTCTCGGCGATGAAGCTCAGGATGAGTTGCGGGCTGATCGGCGCAATACGCGGAATCAGCGACTCGCGCAGATAGCGCTCGACGTGGAATTCCTTGGCGTAGCCGAAGCCGCCATGGGTCATGACGGCCTGCTCGCAGGCGTGAAAGCCCGCCTCGCCCGCCAGGTATTTGGCGGCATTGGCCGCTGGGCCGCATGGCAGACCCTGATCGTATTGCCATCCGGCCGACAGCGTCATCAGCCAGGCGGCTTCAAGCTCCATCCAGTTCTTGGCGAGCGGATGCTGGATCGCCTGGTTCTTGCCGATCGGGCGATTGAACACGTTGCGGCTCTTGGCGTAGTCCGCAGCGCGCGCCAGTGCGAGTTGGCCGAGCCCGACCGCTTCGGCCGCGATCAAAATCCGTTCCGGGTTCATGCCGTGCAGGATGTATTCGAAGCCGCGGCCTTCCTCGCCGAGGCGGTCCTCGACCGGGATTTCAAAGTTCTCGATGAACAACTCGTTGGAGTCGACGGCCTTGCGGCCCATCTTCTCAATTTCATGAACCGCGATCCGATTGCGATCAAAATCGGTGTAGAACAGGCTGAGACCGTGGGTCGGGCTCTTCACCTCTTCCAGCGGCGTCGTGCGCGCCAACAGCAGGATCTTGTCAGCAACCTGCGCTGTCGAGATCCAGACCTTCTGGCCGTTGACGATGTATTTGTCGCCGGATCGCACCGCGCGGGTCTTGAGCTGCGTGGTATTGAGCCCGGTGTTCGGCTCGGTAACGGCAAAACAGGCGCGCGCCGTACCGTCAACGATCGGCGGCAGCATCCGTTTGCACTGCTCCTCATTGCCGAACACCACCACGGGATTTAGCCCGAACACGTTCATATGGACTGCGGATGCGCCCGACATGCCCGCGCCGGATTCTGAAATCGTCCGCATCATGATCGCGGCATCGGTAATGCCGAGCCCGGAACCGCCATAGGCCTCCGGGATGCAGATGCCGAGCCAGCCGGCATCCGCCAGCGCTTTGTGGAAGTCGGCCGGAAAACCGCCCTCCTTGTCTTTTTTCAGCCAATAGGCGTCGTCGAAACGGGCGCAGATCTTTCCGACCGCGTCGCGGATCGACTCCTGATTGGCAGACAACGCAAAATCCATGGTATTAGTCCTGTATGCTCGGCGCCGGCCTGGTGACGCCGTCGCGTATCAAGCCGGCAATCTCATCGGCGCTGTATCCCGCTTCGCGCAGGATTTCCTCGCTGTGCTCGCTAAGGCGCGGCGCCAATCGCTCTGGCTTTGCCGGCGTATCGGACCAGGTAGCGGACACCCGCATGCTGCGGATCGCGCCTTCGCTGGGATGTTCGACGACCGGAAAGAAGTTCGTCGCCACCAGGTGCGGATCGGTCAGGATACTTTCGAGATCATGCATCGGCAGCGTCGGAACGTCGGCCTTGTTGAGCAGTTCGGCCCATTCCGCCGTGGTGCGCTCCTTCAGCATGCGCGCCAGTTCAGCGTAGACCACGTCGATATTCGCCGCGCGGCCGGCGAAGGTCGCAAACTTTGGATGGACGCGCAGATCGTCGCGTCCCGTCGCCTTGAAGAAGTTCTCCCACTGCTTGTCGTTATAAACGATCACGCAGATATAGCCGTCGGCGGTCTTGTAGGGCCGGCGGTCGGGCGACAGATGCCGCGCGTAACCGCCCTTGTCGAGCGGCGGCTCGTAGGTGAGACCGCCCATGTGATCGCCCATGACGAAACCGCTCATGGTCTCCAGCATCGGGATATCGACGCGCTGGCCACGTCCGCTGCGCTCGCGATGAACCAGGCTCGCCAGGATCGCGCCGACGGCTTGGGTGCCGACGATGCGATCCACCAGCGCATTGGGCACATAGCGCGGCGTGCCGTCGCCGCCGATCGCCATCAGATGCGCAAGCCCCGAGCCGCCCTGAATCAGATCGTCATAGGCGGGCTTGGCGGCATACGGCCCATCCTGACCGAAGCCGAACACGCCGGCATAGATCAGACGCGGATTGAGCTTCGAGACCACGTCGTAGCCGAGTTGCAGCCGCGCCATCGCCTGTGGGCGTACGTTGTAAATCAGCACGTCGGCTGATTTGATCAACCGCAGCACGGCGTCGCGGCCGGCCGGCTTCTTCAGGTCGAGGCAGATGCTGCGCTTGCTGCGATTGGTATTGAGGAACACCGGCCCCATGCCGGGATGGCGTGTCGGGCCGATCTGCCGCGTCACGTCGCCGTCGAGCGTCTCGACCTTGATGACGTCGGCGCCGTAGTCGCCGAGCATCTGCGTGGCATACGGCCCCATCAATACGGACGTCATGTCGACGACCTTGACGCCCTCCAGTGGTCCCATGGTTCCGTTCGCTCCTGGCTTTCATTTGCGGCACAGCCGGTGGCCGCCATTCGCGGTCACGTAACGTCAGGGCGTTTGGAAGATCAAGGGTTCCCGGCGTATGGGCGTATGCGTGAACGAGGCCATGGCACGTCACACGCAATTACTGTCATTCCGGGATGGTCCGAAGGACCAGACCCGGAATCTCGAGATTCTCCGATGTGCAATTGCACATCGGAGTTCGATGCTTCGCTTCGCCCCGGAATGACAGATCCTTCATCGGCGTGCCGTGAAGCCAATCCACTTCAAACATGCCTCTCAATCTCGCCGCGCGATGCGCCCGAGTTGTGCCAAGAACGTCCGCCCGGAAGGCGTCGCCGCCCCAAGAGAGGGCGCGGCGCGACCCTAACAAGGGCGCGGGGAATGCCGGGTGCTCAGTGCACCCGCAGCCTCGTGTGCGCATGGTAGTGGTAGATGCACACGAGTATTCACAGCGAGTTCACCGGAATCGCCCGGCATTCCCGCACGCAATGGTTTTACGGCTTATGCCGCGCTCTCCTCGGCGACGAATTCGTCTTGCCACCGTCATCGGCGAATTGGCGGTTTTGCGAAGGCCCGGTTGGGCTCGCAACACCTCCGCCGACTTAGCACCAGCAACGGGTGCCAGGACCACACGGTTTTGCCATACGCAGCCACCCGTCTTTGCCTAAGGCTTCGCCGGGCTCACCCGTCTTCGCCGAAAGACTCTGCCGGGCTTTGGCGCCGTCGTCTTGCGTGCCGGAGATCGCTCACGGAGAGCAATCCGCCCTACGACCCCGTCGCACGCCTGACGCTGCTGCGTCCACCGCATCTCATCCCGCGTCCGTGACGATCGCGATACGCCCCTCCTGTGGGACGAGACGGGAGAAGATATGGAGGTGATTTGGGTCCGCGGAGAACAGGAATATTTTATCTCGAGGGCCTGGACGACCCAAATCCGGTTGAACCTGTTCAAGAAATTTAGGCGTCGCGGTCTGTCGAAATTGGTCACCTGTCGCCGAAGCATCGGCTTTGCACGGTGCGGTTCGCGAAGGGCTCAACCCATCCAACAAGCTGTCGTCATCGTCCGCGAAAGCGGACGATCCAGTATTCCCGAGCGCTCGACCATCCGCGCCTGGAATACTGGATGCCCCGCTTTCGCGGGGCATGACGGCTTGTGATGGGATCCTTCCGGGCGGGCGTCATTTTCCTGCCCTACATCCCGACACGCGCGACCACGTTCCGAGCGTTCTTACTCCGCAGGCAGCGCTGTGCTGCCACCAAACTTGGACGCATCGTTGTAGCTAGGGACATCGTTGTAGCTAGGGACATCGTTGTAGCTAGGGGCATTGTAGTAAACCGGCTGCCGAGCTGGTTCGTAGGCAAAGCTGTTGGCGACGTTTGAGGTCACATGATGATGGCGTGTGCGGACGTGATGCACCGTTGCGGCGTCAGCGGAACAGCACAGAGTGATCAGCAACCCTAAGGCCAAAATAGAGCGCATCGCATTTACTCCCATCGAATTATTGACTCCCAGCGCGTATGTCCGAGGGCCTTGTGACAGTAAGACTCGGGATCCGCTGTTTGATATTCCCGTCGGCGCAAATAATGTTTTTGTTTGTTTCCGGCCGCGACCTACCGATGGCAACGAGCAGAGCGCTGCGTGGGTGGGCGCCATTACACAGTACGTAGGATGGGAGCCAACGGGTCCGGCCAGAGATATGCGTCGTCCCGGCCTTGAGCCGGGACCCATACGGCTCCCTGCCTCATTTTCAAAAGGCGATGGTGACAATTTAAGTCTTATACGGCGGCTACAACGGCCGCGGCCCTCCGCGCAGAAGGCAAGCGCCTCTGCCGTCATCGAAGCGTCAAGCAGGAAAGCTAGCGTTAACGTTTCGGGTTGCAACTTCGGTGGGGTTGCTCATGCGGCGAACCCGCCTACGCAATCCGACGATCTGAAAAAGCCCACGCTACAAAAAAAATACAAAGGGGAAACACCTATGCGACGATCGCTCTTCAATATAGCTGCCGCGAGCCTGCTACTCTGTTCGCTTAGCGAGCCGGGGGTAGCGAAATCTCATCCTTCCGCAGCAATCACTGCCGCCCGACAGAAGATATTCGGCCTTGAGAACGTGGACCCAAAATCCGGTGACGTCCGCGAGGATCGCGTGATCTTTTCCTGGATCACGAACGCCTCGTTCGCCGTGGCGGTGAAGGGGCACGTTCTGTTGCTCGACACCTATGTGACGCGTCTGGAGGTCCAGCCGGGCCGCACGCCCTTCGTCATTCAAGACCTCGTCGATCTGGATCCGGAATACATCTTCCTCGGTCACGGACATTTTGACCACGCCGACAATGCGGCCTATATCGCCCAGCAGACCGGCGCGGTCATCTTCGCGAGCCCGGAAACATGCGACAATATGGCGATCGACGCGCAGAACAACCACGATAGACACTACACGACCGTGAAGAAAGTTACTTGCAGGGGAATCACCTCGCGCGGCTCGCTGCCTGGCGCCGAGATCGTGCCGATCCGCGATCTTGACCCGCAAGTCAGCATCAAGGCCTTTAAGCATTTGCATTCGACCAATACCGGCGTCACAGATCCACACGCGGTACCGATCGCTGCAAGCTCCGCCGGGACATGTCTGCCGACGCCGACGCAGGGCAACACTTTCCCCTGCAATCTGCAGGACCCGCGCGATCCGCAGCTGTTTCCAGCCGGTACGCCGCTATCGAGCGTGATGCAAATCGGCACGAGCCGCCAGGGCGCCGGGGGCCCCATTGAACTGGCCTTCGTGTTTACCGTGAAAAAGAACGGCCGAGACCCCTTCACATTCGTCTGGCACAACAGCACCGGCGACATCGTGGACAGTTGCGCACTTCCCAACAACAATCCTGCGACCGGCCTGCCTTATGAACCAGGTCAGGACGCCAACGGCTGCTTTCCCGGCGTGACGGTGCACGGCAAGACAGTCGGAGCAAATTTGGCCTCAATCATGGACGACCTGGGTCCAGTGAACGTCGACCTCGGCTCGGTGGTCAGCCTCGGCTACAATCAGAACGGCGAGCGGGATATTGTGAGTTATCTTCAACACTTGCGTCCCCGCTATTTCATTCCCAACCACGTCACAGCGGTCGCGAATGAAGGCTCATCGCTGGAATGGAAGGTCGGCTTCATCGCTGCGATGAAGGCGGCGGGCGTGCCGCAAGAGTCGTGGCCCCAGATCCTCTGGCTCGTCGATCCCAATGATTACCTGCGGCCGATCGTTTTCGATCTCGATCACCCCGATAACGCTCGCTTCTAGAGCGTTTTCCAGCGAAGTCGATACCGGTTCGCGTAAAGAAAACGCGTCAAACCAAGAATCTAGAGCCCCGTTCCGATTCCATCGGAACGGGGCTCTGGTCTCGTGAACCTGGACAGGTTGGTGGTCCGATTCCAGCGTTCGCATCCCGTTGCAGCGAGTACCTTTGCGAACGCCAAGGACTCACCCCATCCTACGAGCTAACGCAGCCCATCTCATGCCGTCATCGTCCGCGAAAGCGGACGATCCAGTATTCCAGAGCGCTCGACCATCCGCGCCCTGGAATACTGGATGCCCCGCTTCCGCGGGGCATGACGGTTTGTGATGGGATCAACGCATTCGCTGGCACGACGGCCGAACGTCGCGCCGTCTTTACCGCCTACTTCGCGGGTTCCAGCACCGAGACGTAATTGGCGACCGCTGCGCCGCCCATGTTGAAGATGCCGGCGAGCTTTGCATTCTTGATCTGCATGCCTTCCGGCGCCTGACCCACGAGCTGCATCGCGCTCAGCACGTGCATCGAAACACCGGTGGCACCGATCGGATGGCCCTTCGCCTTCAATCCGCCGGAGGGATTGATCGGCAGCTTGCCGTCCTTCTGGGTCCAGCCTTCCTTGATCGCGCGCGCACCCTGCCCGCGCGGGGTCAGGCCCATCGCTTCGTACTCGATCAATTCGGCTACCGTGAAGCAGTCGTGGGTTTCCACGAAGGAGAGATCGGACAACTGCACGCCGGCCTTTTGCAGCGCCTGTTGCCAGGCCATGGTGCAGCCTTCGAACTGCAGGATGTCGCGCTTCGACATCGGCAGGAAATCCTGGGCGTGCGCGGTCGCGCGGATGTTGACGGCCTTGCCCATGGTTTTCGCGGTCTCGGCGTCGGTCAGCACCAGCGCTGCCGCGCCATCGGACACCAGCGAGCAATCGGTGCGCTTGAGGGGTCCCGCGACATAGGGATTCTTCTCGCTCTCGGAGCGGCAGAATTCGTAACCGAAATCCTTGCGCATCTGTGCGTAGGGATTGGCGACGCCGTTCTTGTGGTTCTTGGCGGCGATCATCGCCAGCGCATCGGACTGGTCGCCATATTTCTGGAAGTAGGTTTGCGCGATCTTGCCGAACACGCCGGCAAAGCCGCCGGGCGTGTCGCCGTCCTCCGGCAGATAGGACGCCTTCAGCAGGTTCTTGCCGATCTCGGGTCCCGGCGTCCGCGTCATCTGCTCGACGCCGACCACCAGCACGATCTTGGCCGCGCCCGACGCGATCGCCCTGATGCCCTGATGCACCGCCGCCGATCCGGTGGCGCAGGCGTTCTCGACGCGCGTCGCCGGCTTGAAGCGGAACTTCGGATCGGCCTGCAGCACCAGCGAGGCGGTGAAGTCCTGCGGCGAGAACCCGGCGTTGAAATGGCCGAGCACGATCTCGTCGACATCGGAAGCCGAAATGCCGGCATCGGCCAGCGCCTCATTGGCGACGCGCACCACAAGACTTCTCGACGGTCTCGGTATCGAACTTGCCAAACGGCGTATGCGCCCATCCGACGATGCTGGCGGTCATGATCGTTCTCCCGTGATTTCAACGCGCGGATCAGGCGAACTTACCACCAAGTTCGTCCTCAATGTGAATTCGGATGATGTCGTCGAAGGTCTTTTCGGCGGTGGTGAAGCCGAGCGTAACCGCCCGTTTCGCCTCGAAATTGCGCGGCCAGCCATCGACGATGCCCATGATGAACTTGTCAGGCTCGCGCTTGATCCGCGCCGCGACCTTGTCGCCCGCAACCCGCTTCAGCGCCGCAATCTGCTCGCCGACGGTCGCCGAAAGACCGGGCATGGTGAGGTTGCGGCGCGCGCCGGCCGCGGCGGTATCCATGGTCGCGGCGTGAATTAGGAACCCGACCGCCGAGCGCGGCGACGCATGCCAATGCCGGACATCCTCGGATACCGGCAGGATCGCCTCCTTGCCGGCGAGCGGCTCGCGCAAGATGTTGGAGAAGAATCCGGAAGCCGCCTTGTTGGGCAGGCCGGGACGAATGCAGATGGTCGGCAGCCGGATGCCGATGCCATCCATGAAGCCGCGGCGGGAGTAATCGGCCAGCAGCAGTTCGCCGATCGCCTTCTGGGTTCCGTAGCTGAGCAGCGGCGTGTGGAAGAACTCGTCGCCGATCGCTTCCGGATACGGCGCGCCGAATACCGCAATCGAGGATGTGAACACCACGCGCGGCTTGTAGCCGCCGCCGATCACGCGGATGGCGTCGAGCAGCATCCGCGTGCCGTCGAGGTTGATCCGGTAGCCCTTGTCGAAATCAAGCTCGGCTTCGCCGGAGACGATCGCCGCGAGATGGAAGATCACGTCGGGCCGGTCCGCGATCAGCTTTTCGGCCGCACCCGGTACCGCGAAATCGCAGGTCACGGTATCGACTGGAAATCCGGGCTTCTCCGGCTGCGCCGGCGCCACCACGTCCTGCAGCGTCATGCGCGTGATGTCGGTCTTGCCGAGCCGCCCGTCGCGCAGCAGCCGTTCGGTCAATTTGCGGCCGACCATGCCGGCCGCGCCCAGAACCAGAATATGCAAGTGAGAGCTCCTTTTTGTTATTGCTTACCTTGTCCTGAGGCGCATCGCGAAAGCGATGCGCCTCGAAGGACGGCCATCGACAGCGCAAGCTGCCATCCCTCGAGACACGCGCACCGGACAGCGCAAGTGCGCTGGCGGGAGCGAACTCCTCAGGATGAGGTCCGGGACCACGGGTGCGCGACCTATTCTTTCACGGCGCCGGTCATCGCCGATACGTAATGCTCGACAAAGAAGGCGTAAAGGATAACCAGCGGCAGCGAGCCCACCAGCGCGCCCGCCATCAGCGACCCCCATTTGTAGATGTCGCCGTCGACGAACTCGTTCACGATCGCCACCGGAACCGTCTTGTTCGGCGTCGATTGCAAAAACGTGAGCGCGTAGATGAACTCGTTCCAGCACAGCGTGAACGAGAAGATGAAGGCCGAGATCAGGCCGGGTATCGCCAGCGGCACCACGATCTTGACCAGGATCTGCCAGCGCGAGGCGCCGTCGATCAGGGCGCATTCCTCCAGTTCATACGGGATGGTCTTGAAGTATCCCATCAAGAGCCAGGTCGAGAACGGGATCAGCAGCGTCGGATAGACAAGGATCAGCGACAGCGGCGAGTCGAACAGGCCGTAGGCCTGGATCACCGATGCCAGCGGAATGAACAGGATCGATGGCGGCACCAGATAGGCAAAGAAGATCAGCACGCCGACCGTATCCGCGCCCTTGAAGCGAAGGCGCACGATGGCGTAGGCAGCAAGCACGCTGGCGATGATCGAGAGCGTGGTGGCGCCGACGGCCACATACATCGTGTTCCACAGCCAGCGCGGATACTCGGTTTCGAACAACAGCTTGCTGATGTGCTTGAACGTCGGATGAACGACCCAGAACGGGTTGTAGGTTTCCATGTCGATCAGCTGCTCGTCCGGTTTGATGGACGTCAGCGCCATCCAGTAGAACGGAAACAGCAGCACCACGAGGATAATGAACAGCGGCAGATAGAGCGTCACTATCCGCCGCGGCAGCGACTCCAGATAGCTCATGCCCTCGCTGTCATCGCCTTGGCTGGCGACCGGTACTTTCGATTGCAAAGCGGAATCAGTCATTGTTCGATCCTTGCTGCCATTTCCGGCGTTGCATGCCGAACCAGGAAATCGCGATGGCCGCCAGCAGGAACGGGATCATCGCGGTCGCAATCGCCGCGCCCTCGCCGAGCCGGCCGCTGATGATGCCGCGCTGGTAGCTCAACGTGGCCATCAGATGCGTGGCATTGACCGGACCGCCGCGCGTCAACGCCCAGATCAACTGGAAGTCGGTAAACGTGAACAGCACGGAGAAAGTCATGACGACCGCGATGATCGGTGTCAGCAACGGATAGGTGATGAAGCGGAAGCGTTGCCAGTTGGTGGCGCCATCGAGCGTCGCCGCCTCGTAGAGCGAGGGCGACACCGTCTGCAGGCCTGCCAACAGCGTGATCGCGACGAAGGGAACGCCGCGCCAGATGTTGGCGAAGATCACGCTGCCGCGCGCCCAGTTGCTATCGCCAAGAAAGTTGATGTTGTGGTCGATCAGGCCGAGCCTGATCAGCGACCACGAAATGATCGAGAACTGGGAGTCATAGATCCACCAGAACGCGATCGCCGACAGCACGGTCGGCACGATGAACGGGATCAGCACGATGGAACGGATCATCGCCTTGAACGGCATGTGCCGGTTCAGCAGCAGCGCGAGATAGAGGCCGATGGCGAATTTGATGGCGCTCGCGATGATCGTGTAGAGCAGCGTATTGAACACCGAGAGCCAGAAGATGGAATCGTCCCACAGCCACTGATAATTCTCGAGCCCGATGAAAGCGCCGGTGCGGCCGATGCGTTCATCGGTGAAGCTCATCCAGACCCCCAGGAACAGGGGATAGGCCAGAAACAGGATCAGGAACGCGGCCGCAGGCAACATGAACCATAGGGCCATCCAGTTGCGGTTGGTTTTCAGCCGGAACCAAAGCGACGGCGTCTCAACGCGCGCAGGCTGGACAGGCATCGATGTCTGGACCGTACTCATTCCGCTGCAACTCCAGATCAGAAGGCGACGCCCGACCATTCACCGGTCTTATGCCAGGCGCCGCCCCGATTTTAGATAAAACCGCCGGCGCGGAAACCCGCGCCGGAATGTCAGCCTAGCGGAAGATGCGCTTGGCGGAGCGTTCCGCCGAGGCCATCGCCGTCTTCACGTCTTCACGTCCGGTGCAGTAATTCGCGAACATGTCGACGACCACGAAGTCGGCAATCGCGGCGGCGGCATTCTCACCCATCTTGCCGATGCCCGCCGGGGTCTGCGCGGTCTCGGCGACGTTGCGATAGGGCGTGTTCTTGGGATCGGCGGTCCAGATCGGATTGTTCTTGTAGCCGAGCAGGAACGGCGAAAGGTAGCCTTGTGCGGCTTCGACCCAGGGATCGAACTGCGCCGGTTCCATCAGGAACGCGGTGAACGCCTTGCAGGCCTGTGGGACCTTGGTGAAGTTATAGACCAGGATCGGGAACCCGAGATGCAGCTCTCGCGTCTTGCCATCCAGGCCCGCCGGCAGATGCGCGTGGTTCATATCCTCTGCGATCTGCGGGTTTTCTTTCTTGGCGGTGACGTAGATCGAGATACCGTTGACGGTCAGGAACAGCTGGCCCGCCAGGAACGCCTTGTTGTTGGAGCTGTCGTTCCAGGATGCGGTGCCCGGCACGAAGTTGTCGTAAAGGCCCTTGACGTATTCGAGCGCCTTCGCCGTCTCCGGCGAATTGACGATCACCTTGTTGTCCTTGTCGATCAGGTTGCCGCCATGCGCCCACAAGGCCCAGTGCAGCCAGCCGTTGGCGTCGCCCGAGGCGTGGCCGAGCGCCATGCCGGCCGGCGTGCCGTTCTTGTTCATGCCCTTGATCAGATCGGCGAAGCCACCGAGATCCTTGGGAAACTCCTTGTGGCCGGCTTTTTCAGCCGCAGCGATCCGGTAATTCACAAGGCCGCCGGTGGCGGCCACGGGAACGCCGATCCACTTGCCGTCCAGCTTGCCGTAAGCCTCGCCCGACGGTGCCCAGCCGCCAGCCTTCTTGCCGAGGTATTCGGCGACATCGGTCATGTCGGTGCACTTGCTCGGGAACAGGAACGGCAGCGAGTACAGACCCCAGACCATATCGAGGCCCTGCCCGGTGTTGGCGGCAACCGACGCCTTGGGCTGGATATCGTCATAGGATTCGTTGGAGACGTTGATGGTCACGCCGGTCGCCTTCTGGAAGGCATCGACGATCTTCATGAAAGCCACGTCTTCAGCTTCGACAAAGCGCTTCCAGCGCAGCAAATTGATCTTGGCGCCCGCTTCCGGCTTCCACTGGGCGGTCTGCGCCCATGCCTTGGCGTAGCCCAGCAATTGTTCGCTCGACATCGTGGCCGCGGCGGCCAGCATGGTTGCGCCGCCCTTGAGTAACGACCGCCGATCCGGTGTAAGCATAGTCATCGTCCGTTTTCTCCCTGTTTACTGTTTTATAAATTCTTTTATCGACCAATTACCTGTTTGCTACTTCAGAGACGTTTGCCGGTCGCCTCATCGAACAGATGGATGAGCGACGGATCCGGTTTGAGCCGGACCTTGTCGCCCGGATTGAATTGATGCCGCTCGCGGAACACGGCAACGACCTGCTCGCCGCCGAGCTTGGCGAATACCTGGGTTTCCGATCCCGTCGGCTCGACCACCACGATCTCCGCTTCGGCGCCGTCATCGGCGATGGTGAAATGCTCCGGCCGCACACCGTACACCACGGACCGGCCGTCGGAATTGGCAGGCGCCGACCTTAGCGGCAATTTGAGGCCGTTCGGTCCCTCGAAAGCAGCACTGCCGTTGTGTTTCAGCTTGCCCTTGAGGAAATTCATCGCGGGCGAACCGATGAAACTCGCCACGAACTGGTTGTCCGGCCGGTCATAAAGCTCAAGCGGCGAGCCGATCTGCTCGACGATACCGTCATGCATCACCACAATCTTGTCGGCCATGGTCATGGCTTCGATCTGGTCGTGGGTGACGTAGACCGTGGTGGTCTTGAGCCGCTGATGCAGTTCCTTGATCTCGGTCCGCATCGCCACGCGCAACTTGGCGTCGAGGTTGGACAACGGCTCGTCGAACAGGAACACTTGGGGATCGCGCACGATGGCGCGGCCCATGGCGACGCGCTGGCGCTGCCCGCCGGACAATTGCCGGGGATAGCGGTCGAGCAACGGCGTCAGCGCCAGGATCTCCGCCGCGCGCTTGACGCCCTTGTTGATCTCATCGGGTTTCGCACCGCGCAGTTTCAGTGAGAAACCCATATTGTCGGCGACGGTCATATGCGGATAGAGCGCATAATTCTGGAACACCATCGCGATGTCGCGCTCTTTGGGCTGGACATTGTTGACGACCCGGTCGCCGATCGAAATCGTTCCGGAGGTGATGTTCTCAAGCCCGGCCAGCATACGCAGCAGGGTCGATTTGCCGCAACCGGAGGGACCGACCAGCACCACGAAGGCGCCGTCCTCGATTGGAATCGAGACGCCGTGCAGGACCTCGAAGCCACCGAATGATTTCCGCACGTCTCGAATCTGCACCGACGACATACTTTATCCTCCCAACATATTCGTCCGCCGCGATAAAAGTCGCGGTCGCCCATCTTGTTTGATGGGCGTCTTACCAGACTTTTTCGGCGATGTCGTTGTATCAAAGTCGTATTGGGGTCCCATCGTAGCGAACGTTGCGGTCAGGACCGCGACGTGCAAACATTGCACCGCCGATACGAACATTACGCACAAAAACAAGGCGTGTGCGCTGCGGGAGAAACGATGAACAAGCCGCTTACGGGGACCACCAGACGCAAACTCCGCTCCAGCGAATGGTTTAACAACCCCCATAACCCCGGAATGACCGCGCTCTACCTTGAGCGCTACCTCAATTACGGCCTTACCCGGCACGAACTGCAGTCCGGCAAGCCCATTATCGGCATTGCCCAGACCGGCAACGACCTCTCGCCGTGCAACCGTCACCACCTTGAACTGGCACATCGGGTCCGGGAGGGCATCCGTGCCGCCGGCGGCATCGCGATGGAATTCCCGATGCATCCGATTCAGGAAACCGGCAAGCGCCCGACCGCGGCGCTGGATCGCAACCTCGCCTATCTGGGGCTGGTCGAAATATTGTTCGGCTACCCGCTGGATGGCGTGGTGCTGACCACCGGCTGCGACAAGACGACGCCCGCCTGCCTGATGGCAGCGGCCACCGTGAATTTGCCCGCAATCGTACTCTCGGGCGGTCCGATGCTGAACGGTTGGCACGAAGGCCAGCGCACCGGTTCGGGAACGGTGGTCTGGAAATCCCGCGAGCGACTGAGCGCGGGCGAGATCGACTACGAGGAGTTCATGAATATTGTGGCCTCCTCGGCGCCTTCGGTCGGCCACTGCAACACCATGGGCACCGCCTCCACCATGAATTCGCTGGCTGAGGCCCTCGGCATGTCGCTGCCGGGTTGTGCCGCGATTCCCGCGCCCTACCGCGAGCGCGGCCAGATTGCCTATGAGACCGGCACCCGAATCGTCGACATGGTCTGGGAGGACCTGAAGCCTTCCGACATCCTGACGCGAAAGGCATTCGAGAATTGCATCGTCGTCAATTCGGCGATCGGCGGCTCAACCAACGCCCCGATTCATATCAATGCGCTCGCCCGCCATATCGGCGTAGAGCTCTCGATCGACGACTGGCAGAAATTCGGCCACGAAATCCCGCTGCTGGTGAACATGCAGCCGGCGGGCTTCTACCTCGGCGAGGAATATCACCGCGCCGGCGGCGTGCCCTCGGTGGTGCGCGAGTTAATGGCACATAAGCGCATCCATGAGGACGCCCTCACCGTCAACGGCCGCACCATGGGCGACAACTGCCGCGAGGCGCCGAAGCCGGACAACGATGTGATCTGGAGCTACGACAAGCCGCTAGTGAAGGACGCCGGTTTTCTGGTGTTGCGCGGCAACCTGTTCGATTCCGCCATCATGAAGACCAGCGTGATCTCAAAGGAATTCCGCGACCGCTACCTGGTCAATCCCAAGGACCTGAACGCGTTCGAGGGTCGCGCCATCGTGTTCGAGGGCCCCGAGGACTATCACCACCGGATCGACGATGCCTCGCTCGATATCGACGAGCACTGCATCCTGTTCGTGCGAGGCACCGGACCGATCGGCTATCCCGGCGGCGCCGAAGTCGTCAACATGCAGCCGCCCGCGGCCCTCATCAAGCGCGGGATCCTGTCGCTGCCCTGTATCGGCGACGGCCGTCAGTCCGGCACCTCGGGCTCGCCCTCGATCCTCAACGCCACACCGGAAGCGGCCGCCGATGGCGGGCTGGCGATCCTCAAGACCGGTGACATGGTGCGCATCGACCTCAACAAGGGCAGCGCCAACATCCTGATTTCGGATGAAGAACTGAAGCGCCGACGCGTCGAACTCAAGGCCAAGGGTGGTTTCCCCTACCCGGCCCACCAGACGCCGTGGCAGGAACTCTATCGCTCGACCGTCGGGCAGCAGGCGACCGGCGCCTGCATGGAGTTCGCCACCCGCTACCAGGACATCGCCGGCAAGGTCGGTGTGGCGCGGGATAATCATTAACTGGCACCGTCATTGCGAGCGCAGCGAAGCAATCCAGTGCAACAAGCAAGACTGGATTGCTTCGTCGCTTCGCTCCTCGCAATGACAGAATAGAAATCAAAGGAGAGAAAGACATGGGAGACCGCCTGAAAGGCAAGCGCGCATTCGTGACCGCGGGCGCGGTGGGGATAGGGCGCGCCTGCGCGATCGCCTTTGCGCGCGAGGGCGCTACGGTTTTCGCAACCGACATCGACGAACAGAAGCTCGCCCTGCTCGGGAAAGACGGAGTCTCTGAAGTCGCGCGGCTTGACGTGCGCGACAGCGCTGCGGTCGCTGCGATGGCCAAGCGCGCCGGCAAGATCGATATCCTGCTCAACGCGGCGGGCTTCGTGCATCACGGCACCGTGCTGGAATGCTCCGACGACGACTGGGACTTTTCGTTCGACATCAACGTCAAATCGATGCACCGCACCATCCGTGCCTTTCTTCCTGGCATGCTGCAGGCCGGCAACGGCTCGATCGTGAACATCTCCTCCGCCGCCGGCGTGTTCAAGGCCGCGCCGAACCGCTACGTCTACGGCGCGACCAAGGCGGCCGTTGCCGCCCTCACCCGTGCGGTCGCCGTCGATTTCATCACCAAGGGCATTCGCTGCAACTGCATCTGCCCCGGTACCATCGAAACGCCGTCGATGCTGGAACGCGCCGCTGCTGCAGGCCCCAATGGACGGGAGATGTTCGTGGCCCGGCAGCCGATGGGACGGCTCGGCACCGCCGACGAGATCGCATCGCTCGCGCTCTATCTCGCCAGCGACGAGAGTGCTTTCACGACCGGCGTCGCGCATATCATCGACGGCGGCTGGACGCTGTGAGGACACCCGGCGCAACAAAATAAACGTCATTCCGGGGCGCGAGTGAGCGACAAAATTGCGAAGCAATTTTGCGCAGAACGAGCGAACCCGGAATCTCGAGATTCTCCGATGTGCAATTGCACATCGTAGTTCGTGCTTCGCACGCCCCGGAATGACGAACATAAATTCTTTCCGAAACGTTTTTACAGGATTTACACATGAACAAGATCGATTTGAACGGCCGCTGCGCGGTCGTCACCGGCGGCGCGCAGGGTTTCGGGCGCGCGATCACCGAGCGTTTCGTGGCCTCCGGCGCCAAGGTCGCGATCTGGGACCACGACCAGCCGTTTGCCGAACGGACGGCCAAAGAAATCGGCCCGGCGGTGACGGCGTTCAAGGTCGACGTGTCGGACCTCGCCGCAGTCGAAAGCACCCGCGACGCCACGCTGAAGGCGCTCGGCAAGATCGACATCCTGGTCAACAATGCCGGCATCGCCGGAATCAACAAAACGGTGTGGGAAACCGACCTCGACGAGTGGCGCAAGGTGCTGCGCATCAATCTCGACGGTCCCTTCATCTGCTGCAAGGCCATCGTTCCCTCGATGGTCCAGCAAAAATACGGCCGCATCGTCAACATCGCCTCGATCGCTGGCAAGGAAGGCAACCCCAACGCAGCGCATTACTCCGCTTCGAAGGCCGGCCTGATCGCGCTGACCAAATCGCTCGGCAAGGAGCTCGCGGCCCATGACATCGCCGTCAACGCCGTCACCCCCGCCGCCGCCAAGACCGCGATCTTCGACCAGCTGACGCAGCAGCATATCGACTTCATGCTGTCGAAGATTCCGAAAGGACGATTTGTCCTGGTGGAAGAACTGGCGGCGATGGTGGCGTGGCTGGCTTCGGAGGATTGCGCGTTTTCGACTGGCGCGGTGTTCGATATTTCGGGGGGCCGCGCCACGTATTGAAGCGGCCTGCAGATTGCGGGAGTCCGACGGCAAGCGGAGGCGTCTATGATCAGGGAAGGCGGATGCCTTTGCGGCGCGGTCCGTTTCCGGGCAGATGGCGAGCCGATCAACGTCCGCATTTGTCACTGTCGCAACTGCCAGAAGGCGATGGGGTCGCCATTCTTCGCCCGCGCCCTGTTTGACCAGAAGGCGCTGGCGGTCGAGGGCAAAACCGCCGGCTACGCCTCCTCGGAGGCGCTCGATCGGGTGTTCCGCAAAGGTTGCGGCACCCGGTTGTTTTCCTGGCGCCGCAACGGGACGGCTGCGGGGGTGGCGCTGGGGGACTTCGATGACCGCAACGCATTCAGGCCGACCGAGCACATCTCGGTCAGCGAAAAGATGAATTGGGTCACGCTTGACGACGGATTGCCGCAATATCCAGGGACGGTTCCGATTTGAAGCCGATCCATGGTAGCGTGATGCCGCTTCATTAGTTGAACCGTCAGGATTGATCGATTGCCTCTTAACAGTACACTCTATGCTGTGTCGGTGTGGGTCTTGCCGCTCGTCATCGCCATTACCTTCCATGAGGCCGCCCACGGCTTTGTCGCGTACCATTTCGGCGACAACACCGCCTGGGACCGCGGCCGCGTCAGTCTCAACCCGCTGAAGCACATCGATCCGTTCGGCACCCTGTTGCTGCCGGCCATCCTGCTGTTGTCGCAGGCGCCGTTTTTGTTCGGCTATGCCAAGCCAGTCCCCGTAAATTTCCGTGCCTTGCGCCATCCGCGCCTCGACATGGTCTGGGTGGCCCTGGCCGGCCCGCTTACCAACATCGCGCTCGCCTTGGTCGCGGCGACGGCCTTTCATTTCCTCGGGCTTGCGCCCGCCAACGCTGTGCAATGGCTGGCCGACAACCTAAAAAATGCGCTTATTATCAACGTCGTACTCGCCGTCTTTAACATGCTCCCGATTCCCCCGCTGGACGGCGGCCGGGTTGCGGTCGGACTGCTGCCGAACGTGCTGGCGGTGCCGCTTTCGCGGCTGGAACCCTATGGCATACTGATCCTGCTCGGCATTCTCATTATCCTTCCGATGGCCGGTAGCCAGCTCGGTCTAAATCTTGATGTTATTTCGGCGATACTAAGGACGGTGACCGGCTATGTGATCTGGCTACTTCTCTTAGTAACCGGCAACACGTAGTCTTAGCTGATAATCGGTCGAAAGAATCCGAGGTCAAATTGATCAAAGCCGCCGACATGATGATCGCACGACGGGCCGACACCAAAGCGCGGGCGGATTTCGCGACCTGGAAAATGATGGCCAAGCTGAACGGCGCCTCCGCCCTGCCCGCCGAAGCCCAGACCTTCCTGCTCAGCTACAAGGCGCTTCTCGACCAGATGCCGGAGACCGAGGCGACCGACGCCACCATCAATCGCATGTACCGGAGCTATTACGCAGAGATGGGCGGCAAGGGCACGCCGCCCGATGTACAGGCCCATCCGATCAATCCGGTGAGCGACAACGTCACAGTCTTCAAGCGTCCGGCGCCACAACGTGCAAAGACTAATAGCGGCCCGCAAGCAAAACCCCGGCTTCCCGTCGCTCTGATCTTCGCGTGTCTCGTCGTCGTATATGTCGGCGTTCGATATTTCCTGAGCTGACATCACTGCCAGCGAAAGTTATTCAGGCGCCACTAATATTCGAGCGGTGACTGCCCCTCCCGACCGATAAATAATTAATTGCGGCTCGTCCTTCGCAGTGCGGCGACGGCGTGAGCATGGTAGCAAACACGGCAAGCGCATCGCGGTCGCTCCGACTTGCCCCGCGAGTTCTTAGTAACGCTCCAATCGAGTGGATCAACGTCGCGAAAGCAGACGTTTTTGTCGAGCTCGCGAATGCATGCTCGCCTACGGCACCGGCAAGGCGCTGGTCAAATCCGGTCACGGCACCTGGTTCTTGTGTGACCGCTGATTATGCTCGGACAGGCGCTCGAACACGACACCGGCGCGATCGTCGCCGCCAAGGGCGGCAAGATACCCGGTGTTAATCCCCCTCAATGAGGACTTCTCATCATTCCTGCTGCAGCGCAGCACTCGAACGTCAAGGTGATCGGCGCGCCGAGCTACCGCGCGCGGCTCACTTGCCGTCCTTGAAGTTGACATCCATGCTGAAGTTGAACTGATCATCGGTCAGTTTCACGGGCGGACGCGGCACCGGATCGGATCGGCGGATCATGGAAATCGCGGCTTCGTCGTACAAAGGATCTCCCGACGACTCCAGAACGTTGACCGACATGACCTGCCCCAGGCGATTGAGCATCAAGCTGACCCGGACCTTGGCGCTCTTGCCTTTTTCAACCTTCGGATAGCGCTTATGAAGTTCAAAATAGGCGCTGATCCGGCGGCCCCAGTCGGCCGTGAGCTTCTGCTGGTCTTTCCCGATGCCGATATTGGGCGAAGTTGTGGTCTCGGATTCGTGCGCGCCTTCGAGGGTTTGCCGCGCCGTCGCTTCCTGCGCTACCAACTCCTGTGAAGCCGCGGTTTGCACCTTCTCGACCTTCGGATCGTCTTCAACCGGCTTTTTGGATTGGTTTTCCGTCACCACGCGATCCGGCTCTTCGGTCTCGTTCGGCGTGTCCTGAGGCAGATCGGTCGGCTTCACCTCGGCCTTCTGCTCCGCGAGTGCCGGCGAGGCCACTGAGGCATCCGCATCCGGGCCCGGCGGCAGATCGATGGTCTCCGCTTGCGGCGACGACAATTCGACCCCGACCTCGATTGCATTGGCGCCCAGGGAATCATCGCCCTCATCGGACGAATTATGCGCAATCGCCAGCGCCGCGCAGCCGAGATGAAGTGCGAGCGCGCCTGCTGCCGCAAAAATCCAGAGTCGCCGAGACGACTTTTGTTCGATCAGGTCAGACATATCTCACTGTTTCGCGCCTTCAGGCGCGGCCGGTTGTGGTGCGCCGTCCGGAACGCCTTCGAGCGTCACCAGCTTCATCCGGTAATTTCCCTTGCGCAAGATCTCCAGCACATCCATTAACTCGCCATATGGAACCTGGCGATCGGCGCGCAAGAACACCAGTCGTTGCGGATTGCTCGCAGCTGCCGCATCGAGTGTGTTGATCAGGTCGACCCGCTTGACCGCGTTCTCCCCGATGGCCAGCGTCAAGTCAGGCTTGATGCTGACATAGGTCGGCTTGTCCGGCTTCTTCTGCGGGTTCGCGGTCGACGACGGCAAATCGATCGGCAGATCGACGGTCGACAGCGGCGCTGCGACCATGAAGATGATCAGAAGAACCAGGATAACGTCGATAAACGGTGTGACGTTGATCTCGTGCGTTTCCGCGAAATCGTCATCATCACCATCGTTGTCCGCGAGCGAGATGCCCATCGCCTACTCCGCCGCCGCTCGCGCGTGGGCGCTGCCATGGCTGCGGTCGAGATCGCGCGACAGCAACCGCGCCGCAGCACCCGACGATCGGCTGACCAGTTCGAGATAGCCTTTCGTCACCCGCGCGAAATGATTGTAGATGATGACCGCCGGGATCGCCGCGACCAGACCGATCGCGGTAGCAAGCAGCGCTTCGGCAATGCCCGGCGCGACCACGGCAAGGTTGGTGGTCTGCGATTTCGAGATGCCGATAAAGCTGTTCATGATGCCCCAGACCGTGCCGAACAGGCCGACGAAAGGCGACGTCGCCCCGATGGTCGCCAGCAACCCCATGCCGGTCCGGATCCTGCGTCCTTCGGCGCGAACGATCTCGGCAAAACTCAACGCCGCCCGTTCCTTGATGCCGTCGTCGCTGGAAATGCCCGCTGACAAGCGGGCCTCACCCATCGCCGCGGCAAGCAACGCCGACAGAACGCTGCCCTTTGCGCCCAGCGCAAACTGCGCTTCCGCAAGCGACCGTGAGTCCTTGATCTTGCGGAGCGCCCACCGCAGCTTGCGCTGCATGACCGAGAATTCGATCATTTTGGCGATGAAGACGGTCCATGTCACCAGCGAGGCGAAGGCCAAGCCGATCATGACCGCCTTGACGACGATATCCGCCGACATGAACATCGACCAGGGAGATAGCTCGCGTAACGATGCGACCGTCGATTTCGGTCCCTTGCCGTCGTCGGGGGAAAGCGCAACGGCATCAGCGGCCGCCGGCGCCGGTTGCGTAGCCGCGGATGGCGCGGGCGCCGGTGTGGCCTGCGCAGGCGCGACGGGCATTTGGGGCGACGCGGCCATTGGCGCCGGAGCGGCAGGCTGAGAGGACGCGGGTGCTTGCTGTACAGGGACTTGTGCCTGCAGCGCAGGCGCCTGCGGCACAGGCGCTTGTTGCGGTGCCGTGATTTTCTGCTGGGCGAGCGAGGGCGACAACGTCGCCAGCGCGAGGAGTACAGCAGCACATGTCGTTCGGAACATTGACGTCTTCATACTTCGGCCCAGTAGCGGATCAGGTTGTGATAGATGCCGGTCAATTTGACCGTTTCAGGGTCGTCGCGCCCAAGACGCTCAACCAGTGCTTGAATTGCTGTGTCGAGATCGAAGATCAGGCTGCGGGCGTGTGCATCCCGTATCATGCTCTGCAACCAGAAAAAAGACGCAACGCGGGTGCCCCGCGTCACCGGCGTCACCAGATGCAAACTAGACGCAGGATAAACCACGAGATCGCCGGCCGGGAGCTTGATTTCATGGGATCCATAGCGATCCTCGACCACAAGTTCACCGCCGTCGTACTCGTCGGGCTCCGATAAAAACAATGTGACCGATAGATCGGTGCGAATGCGCAAGCCGGTCAGATGATCGCCGCGTACCGCGTTGTCGACGTGAATACCGAAATGGTGGCCATCGGTAGCAGCGTAGCGATTGAACAACGGCGGAAATATCTGCAGCGGCACCGCCGCCGAGATGAACCGCGGATTGGCGGTCAATGCCGAGACCACGCGATTGCCGAGTTTGCGGGCAACCTCGCTGTCCGGCGGCAGCTGTTCATTCCTCTTTACCAGGGCCGACTGCGCGCCAGCCGTGGAGCGGCCGTCTTCCCAGGCGCAGCCGTCCATGATGCGGCGGAACTCCGCCACATCACCCTTGCTCAACACCCTAGGCACGCAAATCAGCATTGTAGCGGCAATCAGTACCTCGCGGAGATCACCAACGACACCGTGCGGCCAGGCGCTTCCAGAACGAACGGCGCTGCGCTCTGATACAACGCGTTGTAATAGAGCTCGTTGAAGATGTTGTTGACGAACAGTTTGACGGTCCAGTTCTTGTCGATCTTGGCTTCCGCGAACGCGTCGAAGCGCCAGTAGCCGGGGATCGACGTGCCCGCGTTCGCGGCAAGCAACGTGCCGCCGCGAATACCCGAGCGGTACACCGCCTGTCCGCCCAGTTCCCAGACATCGGTCAGCTGATACTTGCTCAGCATGCTGAAGGATTGGTTGGCTACGTTGGCTAACGGCAGTCCGACGTTGGTTTGATAAAGCAAGGGAGCCGGCATCGCAGCCGGCGGCACGTTCGACTGGGTCACCTTCGACTGCATCAACACCAATCCGCCGAACACACTCCATTTGTCGGTAATCTTGCCGCCGATGCCCAGATCGATACCGCGGACATAATAGGCGGAGCCAGCCGTGATGCAGGATATCGTCGTGCCGGTATAGGGACAGGAAGCGGTCTGGGTCGCAGCGCTGGTAACGTTGAAGGCCTCGCGCGCGTTGTCCTTGGTGGTCTGGAACAGAGCCGCGGTCACCAGCAGATGGCGATCGAACAACTCCCACTTGGTGCCGACCTCAATGGCCTTGTTCTTCTCCGGTCCGAATATCTGGTTCGAGTTTCCGGCAAGGAAGGGCGAAAGGCCACCATAGGCGGTGCTGGTGCCGTCGAATTCGGCGCCAACCGGATTGGACGAGGTCGCATAGGCCACATAAACGCTGCCGTTTGGAAGCGGCTTCAATGTCAGGCCCAGGTTGAAGTTCGGCAACCCGAAATCCGCCGACTGCTGGCCGAACACGTTTCTGCCATTGACCGTGCCGTAACCGGATGTAGCGACGCTGTAGTCGTCGTAGCGGATGCCGCCGTTCAAGATCAACAGATCATGGTAGTTGGCGCTATCGACCAGATAACCGCTGTTGGTGTCGACCTTGATATTGGTCGGCAATCCCGCGAGCGCCAGCGATCCCGTGAACGGGAGCTGAGCGAATTGCGGGTTGAACACGCTGACGCCGGTTAGCGAGCCTGCGCCACTAAATCCACCCGGCAGAGCTTCGGAACTAAGCCCGATATATTTGTCGATCGACGAGCTCTCGCGGTCGATTTCGACACCGCCGAGCAGCGTATGCTTGAAGCCGGCGCCATCGGTGAACTTGTAGGTCGCCTCGGTCTGGTTGGCGAACACGTCGGTGATCTGAAGACGGCTCTGCGGATTGGCGCTGAGCGTCGAGGCCGTCAGCGGATTGGCAAGCACCGGGGATTCCGGCAGCGTTCCGATGTAGTTCTGGGTCGAGCGCGATTCCCTTGTCTTGTTGCTCAACGTCAGATCAGGCGTGATTTGCACCTCGGCATTGATTGTGCCGATGTCCTGCCCGGTCCGGAAGAAGTCGCGATTGACGAAGCCGTAGAAGTTGTTGCGATTGACCCCGAAGTCCGTGAACGGGCCGCCGGCAGTGGTGGCAGGGCTCGGCCGGTAGTAAGGCACGCCGAAATCGGGGATGCCGGTCAGCTCGGTATGGATGTAGTTGCCGCTGATCTTCACCGCATCGACCGGCGTCCAGGTTGCGGCAACAAAACCACCGTTGCGGTCATCGGTGGTGTAGTCGCGGCCCGCGACGTTGGCGTCCTGAAACAGCCCGCCCGCGCGAACGGCCAGCGTCGGGCTGATCACCTGGTTGACATCGAGCACGACGCGCTTGGTCTGGTCGGTGCCAAACGTCGTGTCCATGTTGTAGAAGCTGCCCTGGGTCGTCGCCTGCTTGGTGACGATGTTGATGGCGCCGCCGGCGGTGCCGCGGCCGGCGAAGGATGACGCCGGCCCGCGCAGGATTTCGACCTGCTCGGTGAAGAAGTTCTCGCGAACGCTGACGCCCGGATCTCGCACGCCGTCGATGAAGATGTCGTTGCGGACGTCAAAACCGCGAATGAAAAACCGGTCGCCGAAAGCGTTACCACCCTCGCCGGTCCCGAGTGTCACGCCGGGCGTATTCAAGATTGCCTGTTTCAGGCTGGTGGCGTTTTGGTCGGCCAGCACTTCCTTGCTCAGCACCGTGACGCTCCGTGGCGTGTTCACGAGCGGCTCGGGAAACCTGCTCGATGACTGCAGGTGATCGACCTTGTAGGGTGCCGCCGGATCCGCATACGGGTCACGGTCAGCCGCCAGCGCGCCGGCATTGGGAAACGGCACCGGCGGAGCCTGCGTCAGTTGGGTACGGCGCGCGGCGCGGCGCAGGGCATTGCGGGCGCGGACCTGATCGGGAGTTGGCTTGGTCGCCGCGGGCTTCGGGCGCGCCACCGGGGCATCGACCGTCACGGGCGGGAGGTTGGATTGCTGCGCTTCCGCACCGGAAAAGGATGCCACCGCGATCAGTCCGGCGACCGCCGAAACCTTACCGCTGGAATAATTCTCGAATTTTTCGCTGACCGAGTTCATCGCTGCGCCCGAACGCAACGACCTCGGCGTCTTCGCCCTGTTCATTTCGCTTGCCCCTGAAACCAAATTTTCGTTTGCCCAGCGCCCCATTTGGATGAGCAAACATAGGGGTTGGTTATCGAGCGATAAAAATCGGGTCAATGCGAATACGGCGAAGCAATGTTTGAATCTATCCAGATCAAAACGATTCTAAATCGACAGTTTGAAATCGTTCTAAAGTGAAAACGCGGAGATGCCCCCACGGCAAAGGAAAGGCCGTCCGCGGGCCGCGTAGCTTCTTCGCACCGCCAGGCCGTCAATCGACGCTGGGCGGCTTCATCAGCGAAAACAATTCATCGACCGTTTGTTGTGCGACCTGTCGTACCCGATCGGTGTTTTGCATGCCGGCGATATTGACCCCGTTCACCACCGCTTTGATCTCATCGCGAAAGTCGGTGAGAAATCGCAAGGGGTCCGGCGAATTGTTGGCGACCCGCGCAATCAAGCCGGTGATCAGGATCTGACAGGCGATCATGCGTCCGTTCAATTCATCCATCATTGGTTCCTGACTGACTGCTGGCGGGGTCGAGGCGTTCGCGCGGTGATATGAACGACGTCCACGCCGGTGACAACCGGGCTCCGGATGGCGCGTTGCGAAATCCGCGTATCGGTCACGCCGGCGGCCCACATGCGGAACATCGGACTAGGTGATGGGATCAGGGCCGCTGTTTTTCAGCGACTACTTGGCGGCGACGCCGCCCGGCTCGGCCGCTCCCTTAATGCGCTCCTTGATGTCCAGAAGCGTGTCGAGAGTGGTCTGGATCGAAGCCGAAGAAACGTCCTGCAAAACTTTTGCAGCAATGGAGTCGCGCAGGCTATCGAGATCGTCGACGAGCTGACGGCCGGCCGGGGTGAGAAACAATCGGTTGGCGCGCCGATCCCGCGGATCGGTCCGCCGCTCCAGCAAGCCGTGCTCGACCAGGCGGTCGAGCAGGCGCACCAGGGAGATCGGCTGCAGCTCGAGCACATCCGCCAGGTCGACCTGCGACAGCCCCTCCTGCTCCCGCAACCGGAATAGCACGATCCATTGCGCACGGGTGGTACCGCGGCTCTTGGCGCGCTGTTCGATGTAGTTGCGCAGGAGGCGAGAACTCTCCACAAGTTGTGCGACGAGTTCGCGTTTCAAGTCGAGCGACATGGGCTTTCGAGGTCTCTAACCTGTCCAAATGTTTAGGATTTTTCAAAGGATAGTGTGTTTACACATTAAGTGCACGCATATTATATCTGGAGGTTCTGGGATTGGTTTTGAAGACCCGGTAACGTTCTTTTTTTAACCGCAGATCCGCCTCGGATAACGACGGGTAACATGAATAAAACGCGGACGATTGTTTGGGTTATGCTGATCGCCGCCATTGCGGGTTCAGGTTATTTCGGTTGGCAGCGCTACAGCGCAGCACAGCAGGCCGCGGCCGACGCACAAAAACCAGCGCAAAAAGCCGTTGGCGTCGCCAGCGCCCGGGTGGAGAAGGCCGACTTTCCGGTCTACCTGAGCGGACTCGGAACGGTTCAGGGGTTCAACACCGTGCTGGTGCGGACCCGCGTCGACGGCCAGATCGACAAAATTGCTTTCAAGGAAGGGCAATTGGTCAATCAGGGCGACTTGCTGGTCGAGATCGATCCCCGGCCCTATCAGGCAGCGCTCGATCAGGCCGTCGCCAAGAAGGCGCAGGATGAGGCCAATCTGGCCAACGCCAACCTCGATCTTCAGCGCTTCACCAGGCTCGGCGAGTTCGCGACGAGACAGCAGACCGATACCCAACGCACGAGCGTTCAGATGTTGACGGCCCAGATCGCGGCCGATGATGCCGCCATCTTCAATGCCCGGACCCAACTGGACTATACCGCGGTCAAATCCCCAATCTCGGGCGTCGCCGGTCTGCGCCAGGTCGACATCGGCAACATCGTCAACGCCGCGACCCAGACCGGCATCGTGACGGTCGCCCAGATCGAGCCGATTTCGGTGATTTTCACTGCGCCGGAAGGCCAATTGCCGTATATTAACCAAGCCCAGGCGATCGCGCCCCTCAAGGTGATCGCGATCACGACCGACGGCAAAAAGCCGCTGGCCGAAGGAACGTTGGCCGTGGTCAATAATCAGGTCGATACGACCAGCGGCACCGTTCGTCTCAAGGCCGTGTTCGAGAACAAGGATCACGCCTTGTGGCCCGGTCAGTCGGTTTCGACCCGGCTTCTGGTGAAGACGCTGAAGGATGCCACCGTGGTTCCGGACGATGCGATCAAGCACGGCACCAACGGTCTCTACGCCTACACGATCGATGAGAACAACAAGGCTGTGCTGCACCCGGTGAAGGTCAGCCAATCGATCGATGGACGCTCGGTGGTCGCAGAAGGCCTGACGCCGGGGCAGCAGGTGATTACGGCGGGCCAGTACAAGGTTTCGCCAGGTACATTGGTCAGCACCGCGGTCGCAAGCTCCGACCCGGCGCAACCCAAGGTCAAGTCCGAATGAGCGACGGGATTTCAGCACCGTTTATTCGCTATCCCATCGGCACGTCCTTGATGATGGCCGGCATTCTGTTCGTCGGTCTCGTTGCCTACCCCCTGCTGCCGGTCGCGCCGCTCCCGCAGGTTGACTTCCCGACTATTCAGATCACGGCAACATTGCCTGGCGCCAGCCCTGAAACCATGGCTTCGTCGGTGGCGCAGCCGCTTGAGCGGCAGTTCGCGCAGATTCCCGGCATCGCCCAGATGACCTCGACGAGCTATCTGGGAACCGCGGCTGTCACCATCCAGTTCGATCTGAACCGCAGCATTGACGGCGCGGCCAACGACGTTCAGGGCGCCATCAACGCCGCCAGCGGCCAATTGCCCAAAAACCTCCCCTCGCCGCCGACCTACCGCAAGGTCAATCCGGCGGACTCCCCGATCCTGTTGCTGTCGGCGACCTCGGATTCGCTGCCGCTGACCACCGTCAGCGACTCGGTTGACGCCCAGCTCGCGCAGCAGATCAGCCAGATCTCCGGCGTCGCGCAGGTGACGATCGGCGGCCAGCAAAAACCATCGGTCCGGATTCAGATCGATCCGGCAAAACTGGTGGCCAAAAACCTGTCGCTGGAAGACGTCCGCAGCGTGATTATGGCCACGACCGTCGACGCCCCCAAGGGCAATATTGACGGCGTCTCGCGGGCCTACACGATCTACTCCAACGATCAGCTGCTCGACTCCAAGGAATGGAACGACATCATCATTGCCTACCGCAACGGCGGCCCGTTGCGGATTCGCGATATCGGCCAGGCCGTGACCGGGCCCGAGGACGCCAAGCAGGCGGCTTGGGCCAACGGCAAGCGCGGCGTGTTCCTGGTGGTCTACAAGCAGCCGGGCGCCAACGTCATTGAGACGGTGGACAAGATCAAATCGCTGCTGCCGCGCCTGGTGGCCGCGATTCCGCCGGCGATCAAGATCGACGTCATCAGCGACCGCACCCAGACCATTCGGGCCGCGGTGCACGACGTGCAGTTCACACTGCTGCTGACCATCGCGCTCGTCGTCATGGTCATCTTCATCTTCCTGCGCAATTTCTGGGCAACGGTCATTCCGACCGTGACCGTACCTTTGGCGCTGCTCGGCGCCTGCGCGCTGATGTGGGTGTTCGGCTATACGCTGGATAACCTGTCGCTGATGGCGCTGACCATCGCCGTCGGATTCGTGGTCGACGACGCCATCGTGATGCTGGAAAACATCACGCGTTATATTGAGGAAGGCGAGAAGCCGCTCGCAGCCGCCTTCAAAGGTTCGAAGGAAATCGGGTTCACCATCGTGTCGATCAGCATTTCGCTGGTTGCCGTGCTGATTCCGCTGTTGTTGATGGGCGGCATCATCGGGCGCCTGTTCCGCGAATTCGCGGTGACCTTGACCATGACCATCTTCGTTTCGATGGTGGTTTCGCTGACGCTGACGCCGATGATGGCGTCTCGCTTCCTGCGCGCGCACCACGAAACCAAGCACGGCAAGTTCTATGAATGGAGCGAGCGGGCCTTCGATGCCCTGCTGCACATGTACGAGCGCGGCCTTGACGTCGCGCTGCGCTGGCGCCTGACGACGCTGACGATCTTCTTTGCGACGGTCGGCCTGTCGGTATACCTCTTCATCATCATTCCGAAGGGGTTCTTTCCGCAGCAGGACGTAGGCCTGATCACCGCCACGTCCGAAGCCTCGCAGGACATCTCCTTCGCCGCCATGAAAGACCGCCAGGAGGCTCTCGGCAAGATCGTGCAGGCCGACCCGGACGTCGCCACCGTGGCGATGGCAATCGGCGGCAGCGGCAGGGCCGGAAACAATGGCAGCCTGTTCATCACGCTGAAACCGCGCGATGAACGCTCCGCGTCGGCGCAGCAGATCATCGCGCGGCTACGCCCCCAGCTCGAGCAGGTCCAGGGCGCGCGGCTCTTCATGCAGGCGGCGCAAGACGTGCGGCTTGGCGGACGCCCGACCCGGACGCAATTCGAATTCACATTGCAGGATGCCAACCTTGACGAACTCAACGAGTGGGCGCCCAAGATTCTGGCCAAGATGCAGACCCTGCCCGAGTTGCGCGACGTCGCGACCGACCAGCAGAGCCTGGGCACCACGCTGCAGTTGAACGTCAATCGCGACACCGCTTCGCGCTACGGCATCCAGCCACAATTGATCGACGACACGCTTTACGACGCGTTCGGTCAGCGTCAGGTCACGCAGTATTTCACGCAGCTCAACAGCTATCACGTCATTCTGGAGATCCTGCCCGAACTGCAGCAGAGCCTCGACATCCTCAACAAGCTCTACATCAAGTCCCCGCTGACGGGCCAACAGGTCCCGCTGGCGACCTTCGCGAGCTGGACCAACGTGCCGGTTCGTCCGCTCTCGATCAGCCACCAGGGTCAATTCCCGGCCACCACCATCAGCTTCAACTTGGCCCAGGGCGTCGCGCTTGGGCAGGCGACCGCGGCCGTGCAGCAAGCAATGGTCGATCTCGGCGCTCCCGCCACGCTCAACTCAAGCTTCCAGGGTACCGCTCAGGCCTTCCAACAGTCGCTCGGGACCGTGCCGCTGCTGATCATGGCCGCCCTGGTCGTGGTGTACCTGATCCTCGGCATCCTCTACGAGAGCTACATTCATCCGCTGACGATCTTGTCCACGTTGCCCTCGGCCGGCGTCGGCGCGCTCGCGATCCTGATGGCGTTTGGCTACGATTTCAGTCTGATCGCATTGATCGGCATCATCCTGCTGATCGGCATCGTCAAGAAGAACGGCATCATGATGGTCGACTTCGCGATCTCGGCCGAACGCGACGAGCATCTGTCGCCGGAGGAGTTGATCCGCAAGGCCGCCCTGCTACGCTTCCGCCCGATCATGATGACGACAATGGCGGCGCTGCTTGGCGGCGTCCCGCTGATGTTGGGCACCGGCACCGGGGCGGAAATCCGCCAGCCGCTCGGCTACGCGATGGTCGGCGGCCTGATCGTCAGCCAAGCGTTGACGCTGTTCACGACACCGGTGGTCTACCTCTACCTCGACAAACTATCGAACGCGTTTTCGAACTGGGGTCGGTCCGACAGCGAGGATCAGGACACGCACACCGGTGCGCATGGCTCGATCAAGGAAGCCGCCGAATAGCATTCGCTGGCTTCCGCGTGCGGGATTGCGGGCCGATCCGCTGCTCGCCTCCGCGGGATCGCCGCAGTCATCATGCCGTGCCGAGATAGACCTTCTGCACCTGCGGATCGTCGGCGAGCGCCGCCGCTGTGCCCGACAACACGCTTTTGCCGACCTGCAGCACAGTGGCAAAATCCGAGACCTCGAGCGCCAGTTCGATCGATTGCTCGGCAAGCAGGATCGTCAGCCCCTCCTTGTGCAATCTTCCGAAGGTTTCGTACATAGACTCCACCACCGCGGGCGCGAGGCCAAGCGAAGGCTCATCCAGCATCAGCAGTTTCGGATCGCTCATCAGCGCGCGGCCGACTGCCAGCATCTGCCGCTCGCCACCGGACATGGTGCCCGCGCGCTGATTGCGCCGCTCGGCCAGCTTCGGAAAGATTTCGTAGACGCGATCGAGCAGTCCTGTTGTCCGCGATTTGTCCTGCAGCGGCGTCGCACCGAGCAGCAAATTGTTTTCGACGCTTTGCTGAACGAACAGCCGCCAGCCCTCCGGCGACAGCGCCAGCCCCTTGCGCACGATCGAGAACGCGGCCTGCCCGCCGATCTCCTGCCCTCGAAACATAATCGACCCCGAATGGACAGGGATCAGGCCTGCGATGGCGTTGAGCGTGGTGGTCTTGCCGCCGCCGTTGGAGCCGAGCAGCGCCACGACGCTGCCCTCAGGCACATCGAGCGAAACGTCGGACACCCCGATCAGGTCGCCGTAATGGACCTCGAGATGCTCGATCTTGAGCAAGGGGGTGGTCATGTATCGGGTCCGCCCATCAGTTCGACCGGCGTATGGCCAGCGGCCGCTTTGGCGGCACGCTTGCCGAGATAGGCCTCGATCACTGCCGGATTGGCCGTGACCTCGCGCGGGCTGCCGCGGGCGATCTCCTTGCCCTGATGAAACACAACCACGCGCGTCGCCAGCGACATGATGACTTCCATGATGTGCTCGACGATCACGAGCGTAATGCCGGAACGATGGATATCGCGGACGAGATCGATCGCCAGTTGCACCTCGCGCTGCGTGAGGCCGGCCATGGCTTCGTCGAGCAGCAGAACCTTGGGCTGGGTAGCGAGCGCGCGCGCGATCTCCAGCCGCTTGCGGCCGGGCGTTCCGAGCGAACGCGCCGGCGCATCGGCAAGTCTGCTCATGCCGACGCGCTCCAGCACCACACGGGCGCGGGCTTCGGCTTCCGCGCGATGGGACGTGCGGAGAAACGCACCGATCATCACGTTCTCGAGCACCGACATGCCCTCGAAGGTCTGCGGCACCTGGAAGGTGCGGGCAAGGCCGAGATGCGCCCGCGCTTCCGGCGTCATCCCGGTGATGTCGAGGCCCTCGAACAGCACTTTGCCGGAGGTCGTCTGCAAGTCGCCGGTCAGGCAGTTGAAAAACGTGGATTTGCCGGCGCCGTTCGGTCCGATCAGGCCGAGGATATCGCCCTGCTCCAGCGTCACCGACGCCGCGTCGACGGCCTTGAAGCTGCCGAACGCTCGGGTGACGCTGCGCGCTTCAAGGAGCATGGGACGCTCCCGTGATGGCCGATGACTCAATCGGCTTTCCGCGCCGCTCCCAGAGCCGGTTGATCAATGTCAGCACGCCTCCCGGCTGAAACCGCGCGATCAGCACGATAATTGCGCCGTAGACCACAAAGGTCAGGCCCGCGCCCTTGCCGCCCAAAAGGTTGTTGGAGATTTCCTCCAGCGGCACCAGCAACGCTGCGCCGATCAGCGGCCCGAACAACAGGCCGGCCCCGCCCAGCGCCGCCATGATCAGGATCTTCACCGAGATCAGAATGCCGAGCCCGGACTCCGGATCGACGAAGCCGAACATGGTGGCATAGAGCGCGCCGGCGACGCTGGTCAGCCCGGCGCTCAGCATGAAGGCATAGAGCTTGACGCGGCTGGCCCGGGCGCCCAGCGAGCGCGCCGCCCGCTCGGAATCCCGGATCGCGCGCAAATAGAAACCCATGCGGCTGTTGGCCATCCACCAGGTGATGCCGAGCGTCACGACCAGAACCGTCAGGAACAGATAGTAGTAAGGCAGTGCCGAAATGAACGACAGATCGAACATGTTGCGCGGCACCGTCGGCCCGCTGAGCCCGACGCCGGCGCCGAGATATTCGGTGTTGGTGACGATCAGCCGGATGAGTTCGGCAACCGCGATCGTCGCCATGCTGAAATAGTGCCCGGACAGCCGCAGCGTCGGCACACCGACCACGGCAGCGATCGCCACGCTGACGACGATACCGACGGGAATGCCGACCAGCGGCGACAGCGCGAAATGCGCATAGGCGCCCATCGCGGCGTAGGCGCCGCAGCCGAAGAACGCGACATGCCCCACCGAGACCTGGCCGGCATAGCCGCCGACGATGTTCCAGGCTGACGCGGCAATCGCGTATAGAAGCACCAGCGCGCCGAGCCGCTGCAGGAATGGGGTCGAGAACAACAGCGGATAGGCGATGACCAGCGCCAGCGCCACCGTCGGCCACAGCAATCGCCGCATCACGAATTCCCCATCAGGTCTTCCCCATTAAGCCTTGCGGCCGGAACCAGAGGAAGCACAGGAACAGCGAGTACACGACGATGTCTTTATAGACGGCGCCGATCCAGTAGGCCGAGAGGGATTCGATCACCCCGATCAGGAGGCCAGCAACCAGCGCGCCCGGCACGCTGCCGAAGCCGCCGAGCGACACCGTGACGAAGGCGACGATACCCAGGGTCTCGCCGACTGTCGGCACGATGTAAAAGAAGGTTGCAATCAACGCGCCTGCGATACCGGTTACCCCGGCCGCGATCGCCCAGGCGATCGCCTGCATGCTGTCGGGGCGGATCCCCATCAACTGCGCCGCCGCGGAATCTTCCGCGACCGCCAGCATCTTCGAGCCCAGCGAGGTGCGCGTGAGCAGGATATGGAGCCCGCCGGTCACCACCAGCGCCACCACGCCGGCCAGCAGCCGCGAGGCCTGAATCCGAATCCCGAATACGTCAAAGGTGCCGCCGACGATATTCTCAGGCAGCGACAGAAAATTGGCGCCGAACCACCAGAATGCCGAATAACGCAACAGCAGCGCGAGCCCGAAGGTGCCGAGGATCTGGGCCAGCATCGGGCCCTTCATGATGCTGCGGATAAGCCCGAAATAAACGACGATGCCGAGCGTCGCCAGCACCAGCGCCGCGACGGGCGCGCCGACCCAGGGACCGGCGCCGAACAGCGTCCAGACGACGAAAGCGACGTACATTCCGAGCATGACGAAATCGCCATGCGCGAAGTTGACGATGTTCATCATGCCCCAGATCAGCGTGAGGCCCGACGAAAACAACGCATACACCGCGCCCAGCAAGAGCCCGCCGACGATAACCTGAAGGAGAATGGAAGACATGAAGCCGTACGTCTTTTCGATTTAAGCGGTTGCCAGCGGGATCATGGACGGCAATTGATTGCCGAGGTCAGCCGATCGTCCACGCGAACGACCGCCTCGGCAAGCGCAAAAATGGGGCCGAAGTCCCCGCCCCTAATGCCTCACCAACCCTTGTAGGGCGTCACCGGCGACTTGTCGGCGCTGGTTTTCGGCCAGACGGCGACATAGTTCTCGCCATCCTGCAACTGGATGATGAGGCCCGAGGCCAAAACGTTCTGGCCTTTGTCGTCGAACTTGACGCCTTTGTAGCCTATCATCAGTTGATCGGGCTTGAGGTCGGTGGCTTTCAATGCCGCCTGGATCTTGGCGGGATCGGTCGAACCGGCACGGTCGATCGCATCGACCAGGACGAAGAAGGCCTGCATCTGGCGCGCGGCAGTATCGTCCATCTCGTCGCCGCTCCTCTTCTTGTACATGTCGGCGATGATCGCCGTCGGCGACCCCGGAGGGCCGACATTCCACGACGAGCGATTGAATACGCCTTGCGAAATCTTGCCGACCGCCTTGATGAAAGACGGATCGGAATAACCGGAATCGTCGGCGATGATCATGGGCGGCTTGTAATCCAGTGCCTGCATCGTCTTCTGATACAGGATGGCGTCGGACGCATAGGCGATCATGATCACGACGTCAGGCTTCTTTTCCTTGAGCTGCAGCACCTGACTCTGCACGTCGGTTGCATTGACGGCGTAGGCAATGTCCTGCGAGATGCTCTGGCCGTTTTCTTTGAAAACGCTGGTAATCACGCTGGCGACCGAGGTGCCGTATTCGGTGTTGTCATGCACCAGCGCCACGTTATCGGTCTTCACACCGGCCGCTTTCATGTCCTTCAGAAAGTCGTGGTAGATTTTGGCGAAGTCCGATGCCACCGGCGTGACGCGGAAGAACCATTTGAAGCCGCGTTCGGTGAGATTGGCTGCAACCGATTCACCGTTGACGAACGGAATGCCGTACTTTTCCGCGATCGCGCTTGCCGTGAGCGTGATGCCGGACTGGTAGGCGCCGGTGAGCGCAACCACCTTCTCCTCGGTGATCAACCGTAGCGTCTGGTTCTGGCCGGTCGCTGGGCTGCCCTGATTGTCGGCGAACACCACTTCGACCTTGGCGCCGCCAAGGCCCGCGCGGCCCGCATTCTTGGCCAGCGGGAAATTGCCGAGTTCGGGATGCGCGTTGTTGATAATGTCGATTGCCGTTTCGATTGCGAACTTGGCATGAATGCCCGCGCTCGCGGCGTTGCCGCTCAGCGGAAACACCGCACCGATCTTGACGGTTTTGTCCTGCGCGCATGCCGCACCGGCCAGCGCGACAGAAATCGAGGCTGCACAAAGCAACCCGACGACATGCTTGAAATTCATGCTGATGGTCTCCGAAAAACGTTCCTACCAATGTCAGGGTTTGCGCCAGGACACGCGGAACGTCGTCCGTTGCCCCATCTTTTTATTTATTGGCGGTCAGCATGGCATGCCCGTTTCACAGGAGCAAGCTACCGTCCTCGGCACCGCCAGCCAATCGTTGCTTGGATCTGCGAGCCACCGGCCCGTATCCGGTTCAGTCCGAGCCGAGCCCGGCCGGCGGTTGCTGGCGATACCTCGAGCCGAAGCGCGATCTGCTGACCAGTCATGAGCGGCCGGCGCAAGTCTCGATCTGAGCACACGCGGCTGACGGGACTTGTGGCCCGGCGATGAATGGGCCGAGACGAGCGATCGAGCAATCCACTCGCGCACCGCCACAAGAAACCGTTCGACGGTGGCCCCGCTCGACCCCCCATAATCGCGCTCCGCACCCGTAGCCGTTCGACCTTTGGGTGTCATAGGCTCATGCGGCAATCGGCGGATGGTGCAGTCCGAATTGCCAATCTCGGTTCTGTTGAACCATCAAGGTGGGCACATCTTTTCTGACAGCTAACGGTCGGAGCGGCGATGCAGCCGCTCGAACCTTCTCAGGAAATATTAGATGACGCAACGTATGGATCACGAGGCCGTGACGCCGGCCGTGTTCGATCAGAAGCAGTTCGCCGACCTTGCGATCGCGACTGGTCTGATCAACGCCTACGACCGAATGGCGGTCAGTTTCCGCGCCCCGCCGGCTGCGACCACGCGATAGCGCGCTGATTGAAATGGGCGAGCAGAGTGCCGACAGCAATTGCACGCGAAGCACTGCGAGCGGCCCCGTGATGTATGCGCCGCACCTCCACAGACCGAGTGACGGATCAAAATAGGCTGACAGCGCCGCGCTGTCTCCATGCTGCGAGACGGGGCGCGCAACTAAGGACAGATGATGACGACCCCGATTGATGCCTTGTATCACCACGCGATCGTCCGTCCCGGCGGGACGGCCTTCATCTATGAAGATGTGGTGTTCACCTATTACGATCTGGTGATCGGCTCCGAACAGTTGGCCCGCGCCCTGCGGTCCCGTGGTGTGCAGCCCGGGGATCGAGTCGTGCTTCACATGACGAACCGACCGGAAATGGTGTTTGCGCTCTACGCCTGCTTTCGCATTGGCGCCTTAGCGTGCCCGATGAACCTGCGATACAAGGCCCCCGAACTTCGCGAGATGTTCCAGCGTCTGCGCCCCTCACTGTATCTCGGCGAGGAGTCACTCTATTTCACGATCGCTGGCATCGAACCCGAGATTCTCGCTCCGGAGAAGCGCTTCGTTATCGGACCGAGCCAGGCACATAGGAGCGCGAGGCCCTGGTCGGCAATGCATGGCGGGGACGTCTTTGAGCCTCTGCCGCCACCGCCCGACGAGAATGCGCCGGCCCTCCTGCTAACAACGTCAGGAACGACGGGGCAGCCCAAATTTGTCGCTCACACACCAGCGAGCCTAACGGCAAGCACCGAATCGTTCGCCTATTCGCATTTCGACGGCGAGCACATCGTACTCAACGCGGCACCGTTGGTTCATGGCAGCGGACTCTTTACCTTTGTGGCATGCGCGAACTTCGGAGTAGCTGTGGTCCTAGTGGCGCGCTTTGATCCAGACATCGTACTGGATCAAATCGAACGGCATCGATGCACATTGTTTGGCGGCTTACCGTTCATGTTCCACGCCTTGCTGACGCAACAGCGGCTGCGTCCCCGAAAAATCAGCTCGCTCAGGCACTGCGTTTGTGTTGGGGATGTTTGTCCCATCCAGTTGCAGGTCGATTTCGAGCGGAGCTTCGGTACACCGCTTCGCTCAATATGGGGTTCGACCGAGGCATCGGGGCCGCTCACCTACTCTTCGCAGCCGGGGCCAGTGTATCGGATCGTTCCCGGCGCTCAGGTGCGACTGGTGGACAACGATGGACGGACGGTGCCATGGGGTGATGTGGGCGAGTTTCTCGTGCGCGGCCCCGAGGTCGCAGCAGGCTACTGGGTCGCACCCGGCCTAATCGAGAGCTTGGCGCCCGATGGCTGGTTCCACAGCGGCGACCTGATGCGGCAGGACGAGAATGACGAACTATGGTTCGTTGGCCGCAACAAGGATCTCATCATACGCGGCGGCTCCAACGTATCTCCGATCGAAGTCGAAAGGGTGTTGCTGAGTCATCCGCTGGTGCGCGATGCGGCGGTCTTTGGATTGCCGGATCCCGTGCTAGGCCAGCGCGTAGCGGCCATCGTGCAGCTGCAACGGAATGGCGGCGACGCGACACGCGATAAGATCCTGAACGCCACCCGGATGCAGCTCGCAGATTACAAAGTGCCGGAGTCGCTGGTGATCGTTGACGCCGTGCCGCGCAATCCGCTCGGCAAGATTGATCGCCAATCCTTGGCAGCGAGAGCGACATCTGGAGCGGCCATCTAATCAGCCTGTCGCTTTTAGCCATCAACGCCGAAGCAACACGAACGCGGCGTGATGGCCTGCCAAATCCCGAGGAGGACCCTCGGTTTCGAACGACATTCGGGCGCGGGGCCTGTCAGTGAAGGGTACAGAAGGACCACATGAAAATCGTTATCGCTACTACACCGGCGCCGGGCCATGTGAATCCGATGCTTGGACTCGCGCGCATCCTGCTGGCCGAAGGGCACGAGATCGTTGCCCTCACAGGTCGCGCCTTTAAAGATCGCATCGAGGGGATTGGTGCCGAGTTTCGTCCTATAGTTGCGAGCGCGGATCAGGATTTGGTGGATCCGTTTTCCAAGTATCCCGAACTGAAAACAACGCCTCCAGGGCTGGAACTGCTGCGCCTCATCATTGAGCGCTTGTTCGTTGACCACATTCCCGCGCAGTACAAAGGCTTGCAAGAGGTGCTGCGGCAAGTCCAGGCCGACGTCGTGATGAGCGATGACTACTTCCTGGGCCTCTTGCCGATGCTCCTCCGGCCGCGGTCCAAGCGGCCCCCGATTGTCTGTTTCGGCACCAGCATTCTGCACTGGCCCCGTGAGGACGGGGCACCGGACTTCCTCGGCCTTACCCCGGCAACTACACAGGCGGAGCGCGGTGAGTACGCGGCCATCGCCCTGGAGCACGACAACGTCGTCAATCAACCCGTCGCGCGTCGCTTGAACCACTACCTGGAGATTCTGGGCAGCGGGCCGCTGTCGACGCCCCCTTTCGAGACGATGGTGAAACTCGCCGATGCCTATTTGCAGCTGACCGTGCCGAGCTTCGAATATCCACGCACCGTCCCAGATTCGGTACGATTTGTCGGCACATTGCCGATCATACCGAACCAGGCGCCGCTGCCGCCTTGGGCCGATGAATTGGACGGCACACGCAAGGTCGTCCTGGTCACCCAAGGGACAGTGGCCAACCACGATTTCAACCTCTTGGTCACACCGACCCTTGCGGCGTTGGCCGATCAGCCCGATCTGCTCGTCGTCGTCACCGCGGGCGGGCGGCCGGCCCACGCCATCCCGGGTCCCATTCCAGCTAATGCGCGTGTAGCGAGCTATCTGCCCTTCGACTGGATCCTCCCGAAGACCGACGTATTCGTTACCAACGGCGGTTATGGCAGCGTCAACCAGGCGATGAGTTTTGGTGTCCCTCTGGTCTGCGCTGGACTGACCGAAGACAAAGCCGACGTGAACGCACGCGTGGGATGGTCCAAGATGGGGATCAACCTCAAAACGAACACGCCAACGCCGCAGATGCTGCGCGACGCTGTCCGAACCGTACTCGATACCGAAAGGTATCGCGTACGTGCGTCGTTCATGGCCGAACAGTTCCGGCTTATCGACACCCGCAGTATGATTCTCCGCGCGATAAGCGAGGTGTCGCAGAACTCGGGTTCGCTCGACAGCGCCGCTGTGAAGAAGGTCAATGAGTACCGACCTCGGCGCTGACCGGATCGAAGTAATGATAATGGCTGCGCCGCACCCTTCTCAGCGGCTCAGCAGTTGCAAACAATCGCTCGGTCTCTTTCGGGAAGGCCGGGCGCCCGTCGGCGATTTCGGGACAAACGCGACACCCAGGCAGATCGGCGCGCTCTTTCGCCGCGCGCGGCGCGCCGTCTTTGGAAGTTGGAGGAATTGACCGGGCCGCATTCCGCAAGGCGCAGCACGACTCCGCAACGCGCGAGATCGCTCAACCCTCCCCCCGAAGTGGAAAGATCGAGCGGCCTTGGCCTGATGCCCCTGCTATCCAGACTTGACGAAGCCTGTCAGTGGCTCAGCTATGCCAGGGAGAACCATGAATAAGGGTGCACATGTTCGGCTTGCGGATTGTCGGATCGGCGCCTTCGACGAAATCGAAGTTCATGGTACCGAACGTTGTCTGCGGTTTTTTTAGAGCTGACCGGGTTTGAACCTCAATGAACTCATTCTTGAAGGCATGGCGCGGAAAAGCGGCGATGACCTCATCGCGCTGCCGTTCTGTATATTCGTCAAATCCACGCCCGACCACGTCCATGGCCACACCTGCTTGCGTGAGTGCGATTTCAGGCCGCATGTACTCGGGAATGCCGAGCGTCGAGTGCAGGGCGATCGCTTCCCAGACAAGCTCCGCCTTCGGCTCTGGAATCCCATGACTTCGGAGGAATTCGCGCGCGGCGTCAGCGCCATCGACTTCAAACCGCTTCGTCTCGGTTTCGTAAGCATCGACAAGGCCCATGTCGTGAAACAGCGCGGCGACATAGAGCAGCTCAGAATCGAATTTGAGCTTTTGCCGGATACCTTTCATCGCTCCGAATACATACGTGCGGACACTGTGGTTGAACAACATCTCGGTTTGATGTTGCCGCACCAGCTCGGCCGCTTCGCGCGCGATCTTGCTATCAGGGATTGTAACGCCGGAAATCACCTGGGCCATGTTGAGCTCCGTCTCGGTATCGGTTGAGCGGTACAGTCGATCGCTTGCTGTTTGATCAGGTGCGCACAAGGGTTTGAATTGCACCGGCTCGTCGTTTGTAGGGAATAGATGCGTCTCGCTCCGATCGTTAAACAGTACTAAGATTGGTAATTCTGGCTGACCCATATGCCGATGACTGCTCTCCCCATCGAACTCGATCGTGCCAGGAAGACACCGCTGGCCGGACAAATTTACGCGGCGATCCGAGAGGCCATTGAGACCGGAAGGCTCGCCTCTGGCGCGAGGTTGCCCTCCTGGAGTGATTTATCGGCTCAGCTCGGTGTCTCCCGCGGCACCGTGCGTGAGGCCTACGGACGTCTTATCGCCGAGCAGTACGCGATCAGCCAGGGGCCGGCAGGCACTCGCGTCGCCGAGCGGCCGTCCCTGTACTCAATACCGAATTGGATACCAGAAGCTCCGCCTTTGCCAGAGCTCTTCCATGACTTCGGAACCGTGCCCCTGCCATTTCAGATGGGCGTGCCTTCTCAAGATGCCTTTCCCTTCAAGCTGTGGTCGCGCATCCTGACCCGAGCGACCAGACAAGCTGCGGCGGCGCCGGTCGGATACCCAGACCCGCGTGGCGATCCTGACCTGCGAAAGGTGATTGCGGCTTACCTGGGCATAGCCCGCGGCATTCGGTGCAGTCCCTCTCAGATTTTCGTTACGGGCGGGTTCTCAGGTGCGCTCGGTCTCGTCATCCGTGGGCTTCAGCTCGAACGGTTGGAAGCCTGGATGGAGGATCCGGGATTTCCGCTCACTCGTACCGCGCTCGGCTTGGCTGGCATGACCGTGACAGCTGTCCCGGTAGACGAGGAAGGGCTGGATGTCGCTGCTGGTGTTCGGAGCGCTCCCGGAGCGGCAGTGGCAATCGTAACACCAGGCCAGCAGGCGCCGCTCGGGATGACCATGTCGCTCCCGCGGCGGCTTGCACTGCTCGCATGGGCTCGACAGAACGACGCCTGGATCGTTGAGGACGATTACCTCAGCGAGCTGCAGCTAAAAGGGCGCGCGGCTCCGGCTCTTGCGTCCCTGGATCATGGGGGACGGGTGCTGCACATCGGCAGTTTCAGCAAGACCATCAGCCCGGCGTTGCGCCTCGGATTTTTGATGGTGCCCCCGGAACTGGCTCAACGCTTCGGTGACGCCGCTGCTTGCTTGGCTCCAGCGCCAACCACAGCCGTGCAGCGCGCTGTGGCGGAATTCGTAGCGGAAGGACACTATCTTCGCCATCTCCGCCGCATGAAGCGCCTTTACGCAGCCCGACGAGAGGCCCTGCTTCGCTCCCTGCGGGAGGTGGCGTCGGCCTCGATCAAGGTGCAAGCAAGTGCGGGTCTGACTATAGTGACCGCGCTTCCCGAGTTTGTATCTGACGTGGATATCGCTTTGCGCGCGCTGAAGTTCGGCCTGGCGCCGGTTCCTCTTTCCCCCTGGTACATGCAGCGCAGTCGGCAGCAGGGATTGCTGCTCGGCGTGACCAATCTCAGTGAACGGCGGCTGGCCGCGGACTGCCGTCGGCTGGCGGAGCTGGCGTTAATCGGAACGAAAGCCAGCAGTTAAGGACAGCGAGAGCCGCCATCCAGATCGCTGCAACCTTCAGCTTTTAGTTGACTCCAAGTCCTGAGCGAAGCCGGTCATCTGAATGACTGACTCCGTGCTCCCAGTAAGAGTGCAAGGTGATGCTGCAGAGATTCCCGCGCTGACGTGGATAGGCCGGAGTCCCCGCCTCGCGTTGTTCATCCGTGAACTGGTCATGGCCGTGGCCCAATACGTCCATCCCCGACCCCCGCCTGCACTAAAGCGATCTCGGGATGCATGTGTTCGGGAATACCCGGGGTCGTGTGGAGAGCGATGGCGGTCCAGACTTTCTCGATGTCTCTTTCAGAGATGCCGTGGCTTCACAGAAATTGGCGCGCGGCATTCGCCCCCTGCACTTCGAAGCGAAGCTGGCTCTCACGGTGACTTTGTGTGAGGCCAATGTCGTGGAACATGGCCGCGGCGTAGAGCAGTTCCGGATCAAACATCAGGCCCTTCCGCTTCCCGGTCAGGCCGCCCCAAAAGTAGACCCGAGTGGAATGGTAAAACAGCGAATCGCTCTCGTTGTCACGAATAAGCTGCGTTACCTCGCGTGCCATTTTGCTGTCAGGAATCCTCACGCCGAAAATGTCGTCAGCTCTCATGGCTTTACATTCCGTCAGAAGAGTCTCGGGTACGAGTTATTGCCTGTCCCCCCTAGCTGTGGCAGCCCGGCGCCGGCCTTGACAGGAAGCCGGACGAAATCGACCGCACCGGTTTTGTGCGCAGAGGCGCGACCGTCGCGGCGCAGCTCATTTCGGGTCGGGAAACACCAGCTGCGTTTCGCCGGGATCCGCGATGAAGATGACGAGGAGCTTTGCTGGCTTCCGCTTGCTGGCATTACGCGTGACCAGGTGGTGTGCGCCGGGCGCCTCGTACCAACTCTCGCCTGTCCGGTAGACGCGGGGCTTCTCGTCGTCGACGGCGCTGATGATCTCGCCCGACAGCACGTAGGCATAGATGAACGCCGACTTCGGATGGGTGTGCGGCGGCGAAGCGGCGCCAGGCGGAAACAGCACCTCGACAGCCAGAAGCGCCTTGTCCTGGACGTTCGGTAACTCGCGCTTGAACAGCGGCGTGATCGTCTCTTGGAGCTTGACCGCACCTTTCGTTGTCCCCTGCCCTGGCCCGTGCGCGTCGGCCGGGGTCGCAGCGGCGGCGAGGATAGCCGCGCCCACGGCAAGAACTGCATGCTTCATCTTGGAGGCTTCCTTTCGAGTAGTGCCGAAGTTGCTAGTGCTCGGTCGCAGCCGGCGGAACGCGGAAGCTGATCGCCATCCGGTTGTAGGCGTTGATCAGCCCAATCGCGATTGTGAGGTCGGCGAGTTGTTTCCGGTCGAACACGGCGGCGGCAGCTTCATATTCGGCATTGGGCACGCCGGTTTCGGCGACCCGCGTAACCGTCTCCGCCCAGGCAAGGGCCGCGCGTTCGGTGTCGTTGAACAGCGCACGGCCCTCGCGCCAGACCGGGACCAGCGCAAACTTCTCGATCGTCATGCCTTCCTTCAGCAGGTCACGCGAATGCATGTCGATGCAGTAGGCGCAGCCATTGATCTGCGAGACCCGAAGGTAGACGAGGTCGACCAACGCCTTCGGCAGACCGCACTGCATAATGTGGCCATAGACGCCGCCGAGCGCCTTGACACCGGCGGGCGTCGCGACATCGTAATCCAAGCGCTGAGTCAACTGAGTTCTCCCTAGTAAACATTGAGCGTCGGCCGAGCGCCAGCGCCGGTCGTACGGCTGACTAATCGCCCCTCCCGCTTTGAAAAGCCTTGCAACAACGAACTGAGGTTGCATCCCGTCCTGGCGATAAAACAGTACCAAGATCGGCGAATCCGACTGCTCTATGCGCCGATGACTGTTCCATCGACCTCAATCGTGCCAGAACGACACGAGAGGCCATCGAGGCAGGGCAACTCGCTCAGGGAGTACCTTGCACGAATAGAATGAGTGCGACGCCCAATGCGTCGCCGCCCTGCGCCCAGGCGCAGCCGGCAAGCAGATCGAACCACAAGTTTCGTACGGAGTACGCCAATGCGGGTTGCAATTCTCGATGATTATCAGGACGTCGCGCTTCAGCTCGCCGACTGGTCGCGCGTCCGGCACAGCGCCGAAATCACTGTGTTCAACGATCATATCGCCGACCCGTCGGCAGTGGTCGAGCGGTTGCGGCCATTCGACGTGATATGCGTGATGCGTGAACGTACGCCGCTGACACGGGAGATGCTTCAGCAGCTGCCGAAGCTCAAGCTGATTGCCTCGACCGGGCCGATGAACGCATCCATCGACACCAAGGCGGCGGCAGCTCTCGGCATCGCGGTCACCGCGACCGGCTACGATCCCACCGCGACCATCGAGTTCGCCTGGTCGCTGATCCTGGCAAGCATGCGGGGCATCGACCGGGAAGCCGCTTCGATCAGGGCCGGCAGATGGCAGGTCGGCCTCGGTTCAAACCTCCGAGGCAAAAGCCTTGGGGTCGTTGGACTGGGCAACATCGGGAAAGAGGTTGCCCGCATTGGTCTCGCCTTCGGAATGAAGGTGATCGCCTGGAGTTCAGAACCTGAACGACGATAAGGCCAGTGCCGCCGGCGCTATCTGCGTGGATAAGCAAACGCTGTTTCGCGAGGCCGACGTCGTCACGGTACATCTCGTCCTGAGCCCCCGCACCCGAGGCCTGATCGGGCGGCCTGAGTTCGCGCTGATGAAGCCGACGGCAAGATTCGTCAACACGTCTCGTGGTCCGATCGTCGATGAAGCAGCCCTGATCGAAGCGCTGCAGGAGCGTAGCATCGCGGGCGCGGCTATCGATGTATTCGACGTCGAACCGTTGAGGGCCGACCACCCGTTTCGAAAATTGGATAACGTCCTGGCAACGCCTCACATCGGGTACGTCACCGAGGACCTCTATCGAACGTTCTACGGCGATGCCGCAGCGTGCATTGCACAGTGGCTCGAACATAACCCGTGAACAGAACTGCCCGGATTAGCTTGCCGCCACGCTCCCTTGCACGCTGGCACCGAGCCAACCCACAAAATCGGCGCGATCGCGTGGAGGCCGCAGCACGCAAGCTCGTCCAGATCGCAACTTTGCGTCATTGTTGCCGATGTAACGACGTTTTTGTGTAGGCGACGCTGCAATGTCTTATGCAGTGGTGAGCGCAAAGCCGAATCGGAACTAGGGCTGCCATGGGATCAAAGTACGCTATTGCGCTGGCATTGTTGCTCGCGGTGTTGGGGATCTATGCGGCCACTCCGAGGAACGCTGACTTGCGGGCATTCGATCCCGCGGAGATCGCGCGGCTCGAAACCGCGATGTGGCGAGACTACTACGCCAAGCACTATCTGGCGCTGTTCTACCACCTCTATGCATCGTCGCGGACGTTCGACTTCTCGCCGCTTGCGAGCTTCAGAATATCGCTAGCGGCCGCACAGGCCGCCAGAGCCTTCCAGCCGACCCGTTCGCGGGCCGAAGCGGAAAGAGCCATTCCCTTCCTCGTTGCGTATTATGGCTTGCTGCAGGAGGCGGCGCCGGTCGCCGTCGACCCGCAAGAACTCGCGTCGCGTGAACTCGACTGGTGGCAAGCGCGACGCGAATCTGTCGGTCCGCGCGATTATGGCGTGACCATCGCTCAAGTGGCTGCGCTCACTTACGGTAAACGGCAAGGCGATCCCGCGCTCCTTGCATTCGGAATCGGCCGCGCAGAAGCGATGTCCTATCGCGACGCCCGCGGGCAGACGATCACTGAGCAGGATTGGCTGAAGATCGAGGCGCAGCTACGTGACGCTTACCAGCAGCTGAAGATGGGAATCGGCAACGGATAGCTACCGGGCAACAACGACTTCCAACGACCAGAATTTGCCCATAGTCGCCAATCCGAGCGCCGCACCATATTCGGCCGGCGTGCACTTCAGGTCATCAGCGTATGGTGCACCCAGATTTGCCAATCTCGGTTCTATTTGTTGGTTAGGGCGAGATTACATCTCTCACGAAATTTGTCGTCAGCGCGAACCACCGACAGATTCAATTCTGCTCTGTTCGCGCGCGCATCATTGTTGAGGGGTCGCATGCAAAACATCGTTGAGCTGGTGGCGTTGATCGCCATCGCCGCGTTACTGGCTTGGTCTGGTTTCCGCACCTGGCGTGTTAAAAACCGCATCGTCAAATGGGGCGGCGCAGGTCTGTTAGCGCTGCTTTCCGTTGCGGTATTGTCCGCCAGCGCGCTCATCTCGCTGGGGATGATCAAGCAGCACAGCCGCTCAGCGCCCCTCCCGGACATCAAGGTTGCGGCAACGCCGGAACGCATTGCGCGTGGCAAGGATATCGCCGACGGCTTTTGTGGCGCCTGCCATACAAAAACCGGAACGCTGACCGGCGGTTACGATGTCGCCGTAGAAATCCAGATTCCAATTGGGTCCTTGGTGGCTTCAAATCTTACGCCGGCTGGGTCATTGAAGCACTGGTCCGATGGCGAGATCTTCCGCGCCATTCGTAACGGCGTCGACGCGGAGGGCCAGTGGCTGACAATGATGTCCTACGTCAATGCCGGCCACCTCAGCGACGACGATATCAAAGCCGTGATCGCCTATATCCGCAGTCTGCCAGCGGCAGGAGATCTCACTCCGGAGCCGCCCGATCATCTCAACTTGCTCGGTTTGGCGATGTTGGGCGCGGGCATGCTGCCAAGCGGCAACCCGATCATCACCGAACATATTTCGGCACCGCCCAAAGGGCCGACCGTTCAATTTGGCGAGTATATCCTGTCATATCAGGACTGCCGTGCGTGCCACGGCAAGAACCTGACCGGTGGCGTGCCCGGGCAGTTGCCACCGCTCGGACCCGACCTGAATCTCGTCAAGGACTGGACGCTGGCCGGCTTCACCGCGGCCATGCGTACCGGCATCGATCCCAACGGACATCAGATCAGCGAACAAATGCCGTGGCGTGCGGTCGGAAAAATGGATGATGACGAGTTGGCCGCCGTCTATCAATATCTGACTCACCTACCCAACCCGTGATGCGGCCGTCGGCAACGGTTCCTGTTGACCGTACCATCAATGTACGGGTGCGCGGTCATCGACGGCGCGCCCATTTCTCCGTGTCGATCCGAATTAAACAGCAATTCTTGACCGACATCCGGGCCGGTCGCCGCTATCTTGTTTCTTTCATTATCCACGGCTCACGAACATTGAGGCCCGCACCGGCAACGTGGTCAATCGAGGGCTTGCGTGGTCCACAACGCGATTGCAAATCTGCCGTCACGGCTGAAAAGACGATGAAGGCATTGATCCGGGTTGATGGTTTGGCTGGGGAACTAGGATTCGAACCTAGACAAACAGAGTCAGAGTTTGTTGTGCTACCGTTACACCATTCCCCACCGAAGCGCTTGATATAACAGCACTTTTTCGGAAAGTCTTGCAAGATTTCGTAGGAGTCTCTGCAAATCGACCCCTCGGCCGAGGCGGATATAGCCTCCTTCAGGTTCATGGTCTAGTCCTCGTTGGAAACAAGTCGCATTGAGCAGAGCATGGTGGCGGACCCTTCACGTCCAGGCTCCAAACCTGAAATGCTTTCCTACGCACCGCGCTCTCATAATGCTGCGCGAGAGCTAAGGGAGAGCGATGTGGAGACTCTTACGCCTTACCCAATTGGGGGAGAGAATCGCCTAGGACGCTCTGCAATCGATCGAGTAGCCACCGCCCGGCCGGCCCCGGATGCCTATCGGTCCGGTAGAGGGCGCGAAGACGGGCGCTGAACATATCGAGGGTGAGCCGCACCAGCCGGCCTGCGGCGAGATCGTCGTCGACCATTGCCTCCGGCATCCAGCCCCACCCGAGCCCGGCAAGCAGCATGGCATGCTTCGCGCCGATGTCCGCGAGGCGCCATGTCCGCGAGGCGACGACGCCAAAATCCTGGCCCTCTGTCAGGCGCGACCGGTCCGTCAGAACAAGTTGCACGTGATCGCGTGCCTGTGCCGGCATTATCCGCCCGCTTATCGTGGCGAGCGGGTGGTGGGGAGCGGCAACAGGCACCATCGCGAGCAAACACAACGGGATCTCCTCCAAGCCCTCGATCTTTGTGGGTACTGGGCCGCCGACCCCAAGGCTGGCAGTGCCGTCCTGAACCAACTGCACAACAGCGCCCAGGGCCTCGACGTGCAGGCGCAACCGCACGGTTGGAAAAACAGCTCGGAAGTCTTCGAGAATGTTGGTCAAGGCGTGCATTGGCATCATCACGTCAACGACAAGCGACACTTCCGCCTCGACCCCATCCAAAAGGCTGCGAGCGCGTGCGAGCAGGCTATCAACTTCGCCGGCCACGGCGCGCACGTTCGGAACGAGGGCCTGCCCGGCCTCAGTCAGGGCGACCTTCCTGGCGCCACGGCGGTCAAACAGCGTCAAGCCGAGCTGCGTTTCCAGACTAGCAAGTTGATAGCTGACCACCGAAGTCGCGCGGCCGAGCCGGCGGGCAGCAGCGGCAAAGCTGCCTGTGTCTGCGATGGCAACGAAGACGCGAAGCGCGTCCAGGGTCGGCGTATGGGACTCTTTCATTCTACATTTTTGGATGAATTGTACAAAATTATCCAGCTTTTCTAGTCGAATGGGCCGACGTAGAGGTGCCGGGCAGCCAACGGCATGATCAATAGCCGGGCAAATTGGGGAGGAACCATCCGCGGATCGAAGATCCGAAACTAGTGAAACGGAGTTTCCATGAAGCAATCCATCGTCGTTACCGGAGCCACCGGCCAAGTCGCCTCTCAGATGATTCCGCTGCTAACAGCGGCTGGCGTCAGTGTTCGAGCGGTGGTCCGGGACGCGAGGAAGGCAGAGGCGCTGGCCTCTCAGGGCGTGGTCATTGTTGAGGCGGACCTCGATCGGCCGCGCACACTCCGCCCTATTTTCGATGGTGCCGATGCCGCCATGATCATCACGCCGCCAGGTCCCCGCGCACCGCAGCAGGCATCAAGCGCCCTGTGGGCGGCGCGCCAAGGCGGCATCAAGCACGTCGTGCGGCTGTCAGCGGTCGGTGCTGCGCACGATGCTCCGACCGAGAACAGCCGGCTCCACGCGCTTACGGACAGGGAGCTTGAAAACTCCGGCATCAGCTTCACGATCTTGAAGCCCCATTCCTTTATGCAAAGCCTTTTGATGATGGCGCAGGAGGTCGTCGAGCAAGGTACGCTCCGTGCACCGTGTGGCGACGGCAGACGGGGCCTGATCGACGCGGTTGATGTCGCCGCCGTCGCGGCGCGCGTCCTCACCACGCCGGGTCACGAGAACAAGTCGTACACGCTTACCGGTCCTCACTCGATATCGATGCACGAGGTTGCGGCGGCTTTTTCCGAGGTCCTTGGCAAACCGGTCAAGTATGTGCCGGTTTCCATCGAGGCCGCCGATCAACAGATGGCGGGATGGGGACTGGACGAGTTCATGCGTACGATGGTGACCGACTATTACACGGCCTTCAGCAACAATTGGGCTGATTTTGTCACTCGGGACGTTGCGCCGATACTTGGACGTCCGGCGCGTTCCATCACCGACTTCGTGCGCGCGAACGCATTCGCTTTCGTCTAAAGCGCCCGCCCTACAAGCACATCATCAAAGGTTTCGAGAATGGACAAGCGCTTTACGCTCGAAGATCAGATTGACATGCTGGCCTCGGCCCTCAAGGGGCGAGTACTCGCGCCGGCACACGCCGACTACGACAAGGTGCGTACGGTGGCGCTGGGCAATTTCGACAAGCGCCCGGCTGCCGTGATCCGCGTCGCCAATGCAGCGGACGTGGCGGCGGTACTCAATTTTGCCCAGGCGACCGAGCTCGAGGTGGCCGTGCGCAGCGGCGGTCACAGCACCTCCGGTGATAGCAGTAGCGATGGCGGCCTGGTGATCGACCTGCGCGACCTCAATCGGATCGATATCGATGTCGAGGGGCGGACCGTCTGGGCCGGCGCCGGTCTCATGGTCGGGGAAGTGACCGCCGCGGTCGAGCGGCACGGGCTGATCGTCGGCTTCGGCGATTCCGCCAGGGTGGGTATCGGGGGCCTGACGCTCGGCGGCGGCATCGGCTACCTGATCCGCAAGCACGGCCTCACCATCGATTCCCTGCTCGCGGCGGAAGTGGTCACCGTTGGCGGCGACATCCTTATCGCCGACGAGGCGCATCATCCGGACCTGTTCTGGGCCCTGCGCGGCGGCGGCGGCAATTTCGGCGTGGTCACGCGCCTCAAGTACCACCTGCATTCGCTGCCGGCCTTCACCGGCGGTCCGCTCGTGCTGCCCGCCACGCCAGAAGTGGTCGCCGGCTTCGCCGCCGCGGCCGATGCGGCGCCTGAAGAACTCTCGGCCATCGGGTTGATCATGACGGCGCCGCCGATGCCCTTTCTCTCTCCCGAGCTTCACGGCAAGCTGGTCTTCCTGGCGATGATGGCGTTTGCGGGCGAGGCGGATGCGGCGCAGCTGGCGCTCGCTCCCTTCCGCGCACTCGCGACGCCCTATGCCGATCTCGTGCGCCCGTGCTCATACTCGAGCCTCTACATCCTGGAGCCGCCGCCCGAGGTGCGGCCGACCGTGTCGATCCGCAACGGATTCATGAACAGCATCGGGCGGACAGAGGCCGCCAGGATGATCGAGATGCTTGAGCGGTCGGATGCGCCTGCTAAGATGGCGCAGGTTCGCGTGCTCGGCGGCGCCGCCGCGCGAGTACCGGCCGGAGCGACCGCCTTCGCCCATCGCGACAGCCGTATTCTGGTGACGTTCCTCGCCGTACATAGCGGCGGTCCGGTGGCGGCGGCGCATGATCGCTGGGCATCCGAGTGCGTGACGGCGCTGCGCCAGAACGACCCCGGCGTCTACGTCAACTTCCTAGCCGACGAGGGCGCCGAACGCTGCCGCGCCGCCTATCCGGGAGCCACCTGGGACCGGCTCCGGGCGATCAAGCGGCGCTACGACCCCGAGAACCTGTTCCGCCTGAACCGGAACATCCCGCCCGCCTGACCGGGCGGGTGGATTTCAGTGAAACCAAGGCACCAGGGAAGAATCGCCTCACCAGGCGGAAAAAGGACCCGGGAAAGGCGCGCGCCAGGAAGGCAGACGATCGCGCGAACGCGCGTATAAGGATTCGGCCGGTGGACTGCGCCGTCGCATCTTGATCCCGCCTTGCGGCTCTCCGCTCATGACGACCACGAAATCGGTGCCCTTGCCGGTCTCCGAACTCAACGCCTCGTCGGTGATGATTAGGGAAGATCGCGGCACCATGCCGGCGATACGATCCAATGCGTCCTGCGGAATGACAATGCGGTCAAGCGCGGCCTTGGCCGCGCCGGGGTCGATCAGCGTCGGCTCAACGTCGCGACCAATGCCGCCGCGTGCCCGGCCCTGCGGCTCAACACTGGGCGGACGTTCGTCCTCCAATGAGACGGCGCTCCATCGCAAGTCGGTGGCGCCGCTCGCCTGCTCCATGGCGGTGAAGACATGCGTGCCGATCGGACGATCGGGATCGAGGATGGTGACGGGACTCTCCAGGATGGGCTCAAAGGCGCGCCGGACATACAGCCTCTGGGTTTTGCGGCTAATCAACACCGATATCGGGTCGAGTTCGCGCGCCATCTTGCGTGCCTCCTCGGCCGCCGCGACTCGCGCCGACTTCTGCGGCCACGGCGGCTTCTCGCGCGAGCGTGACGGCATCAAGCTTCGGTTGCAGCTCGGCCTTGGCGGCGGTCCATTTCGCCTGCAACTCGTCGATCCTGGCGACCGCCTGCGCCTTGGCGCTCTCGGCCTGCTCCTTTGCCTCGGCCGAGATTGCCGAGCCCAGTGCCGTTTCGGCGGCCGCCAACTGCGCCTCCGCTCTGACCTTCAGATTTTCCGCCACGCGCAGCGGCATCTTCGCCTGCGCTGCCTCGCGGAAGGCCATTCCGGCGGCGCTCCTCGCCTGACTAGCCTTCCTGGCTGCTTCATCCGCCTCTGCGATTCGGGCGGCGACTAAAGCGCCGGCGCCCGGCTTTGATGAAAACAGGACAGGATGAGCGATCTCAATCGGCGCCACATCGCGTGGCGCCACGATCACCCGCATACCCAGCATGGTCGTGTCGAACAGCCGTGATGCGAAATCGAAGGGCATCCGGACGCAGCCATGCGACGCCGCATATCCCGGCAGGGCGCCGCCGTGAAGCGCGATCCCCGACCAGGTGATGCGCTGCATGTGGGGCATGTAGGCATCGTCATACAGGTTCGAGTAGTGGTCCGCCTCCTTTTGGATGACGCTGAATATCCCGGCGGGCGTTTCTCGCCCCTTCTGGCCGCTCGACACCGGGGCCCGGAGGATCCAACCATTGGCGTCGTAGACGGTAATCCGCTGGTTCCTGAGCGAAACGATAGCCATCACCGGCTCGCCCGCACTGCGCGAACTCGATGGACTCGACCAAACGATCGCTTCGGGCACTTCTGGCGCCTGCACGATCTCCGGCCGCGATCAACGTGGCCAGAACCGCCACGGCAACACGCATAAGTCGCAGCCGTGTCTGCTTGCGTTTTGGTCCTACAAAACGAAACCCCATGTGCGTTGCGTCCCGTCTGATCGCGCTACGCCAATTTGCACAACTAAACCGAGGATGCGGCCGGCTTGTGACACCTTTTTTGGGCACGCTTCCACTTGCTTACCAGATATTGTGACTAACTTTTTGGAAATACAACAAAATCGATCTGGACGGTTGGGGACATCAGCGATCCGACTGAACGTCTCAACAGGCACACCCCGAGGAGACGTTTGGAAAACGCGGCGCGATCAACCTCTCTCGGTCCGGCCTCTCAAACCGGCAAGCTATCAAGCAGCCTCCTGGCATCGCGCAAGTCTGATGTCTCGAAGCGATTATGCTCGCAAGCTGTCGGAAGGCGGCGTGGCCGTTACTGCCAGGGGCACTACGCTTTCCAACGGCGCAAGGTCTGAAACCGCGCGGCTCCAGCGTCACGATGTCCGCTCGACCTAAGGCAGGTGCGTCACAAATATTGGTGCCACGCGCGGAAGAACGATCTGAATTTTCGTTCCCTCACCGGGCTGGCTGTCGAGGTCAAGCCGACCGCCCAACCGATTGAAGACGATGTTGTGGACGATATGCAAACCAAGGCCGACTTGGCCTTCGTGTCGGCGCGTCGTGAAGAATGGTTCGAACGCTTGGCGCCTCACGTCGGAACTCATGCCGCACCCATCGTCCGAAAAAATGATCTCGACGTGGTCCCGGTCGGCCTCGCGCAACTGGACGTCGATCGCGCCTCCTTTTCCATCCGGAAACGCGTGCGTTACCGAATTCAAAAAGAGATTGGTCAGAACCTGCCTATAAGGTCCCGGATAGCTGTTTAACGAAAGACCCGACTCGCACGCGACGTTGAGCGTCAGGTTGTTTTTCCGCAGTCCCGTCCGCAGGCTCATAAAGACCTGCTCAGTCAGGTCGCCAACGTCGAATGCGCGCCGATCCAGATAACTCTGATCAACCGCCACTTGTTTGAATGTTTGAATCAGCTCGGACGCGCGAGTGAGATTGGCAAAGAGTTGCGCGGACGCGTTTTGAACGACTTCGATAAAGTCGTTCAAGCTCGAGCGCTTGAGGTCGCCTCGTGCTGCTTCCCCGGCGAAAATGGCGCTCTTGTGCTCCAGCGCCGAAGCTAAGGTAAGGCTGGTGCCCACAGGACTGTTGATCTCGTGAGCAACCCCAGCCACCAGCCGCCCGAGCGCCGCAAGTTTTTCCGCCTCGATCAGGTGCGCCTGGGTTTCCTGCAGATGGTGCAGCGCCGCTTCGGCCGCGTCGCGTGCGCGGCGCAGCTCCCGTTCGCTGCGCTTCTGCTCGGTGATTTCTTCGGCCGCAACGTTGATGCCGACGATGTTGCCGGCTGGCCCACGCTGCGGATGCCAATGCGTGACCCAGAACCGCTCCTCAGTCTGATCGGCGCGCTGACCGGCCACCTCAATGCCCGTCACCGGCTCGCCGGTCTCCATGATCGAGTGAACGATTGCCTCTACAGATGACGCCAGCGCGGGCACGCAATCGCGGACCGTTTGTCCGAGATGACCCTCGACTGAGATCCCGCAGATCTCGGTGAGGCGCTGGTTGATCCGGAGATAGCGGCAGTCGGGAGACAGGAAGGCAAGGCCGATCGGCGCAGTGTCATAGATCAACTGCAGCGTAGGCTGCTTAAGAAACTGCACATCGCGGACGACTGACGAACGCATGTCCTCTCTCCCAGGTTAAGGGTTGAGCCAATCATGGCGCAGCGCAGCCGGCCCGCCATCGCGGCGATGCGATGGTCGGACGTAGGGCGAGCGAAGAAGTTCACCCGAGAATGCGCAATTCGCAAGGCGGGCCGGGCGATGGCAGCGAATCCCCGCGCGAGCGAAAAAGCGCAAAAAACGAATAAGACCTTGAGAGAATTGGCGATTTACGCCGGCACCGCGCTTCCTAGCCCTTCCATGGAACAGATTAAATGAATTATTTATTTAATTTCGTACGCAGAGTCCGACCGGCTGATGCTGTAACCGCAACCTGAAGCGGGCATGCCTTAACTATCGCGCCGACGGATCCGTCGGCGCGCGCCAATAAGTTGCTCCGAAGCGACAAAACGCTAACGGCAACACTAAGTGTTGGGCAAATGCGTCAGATACTCATAGAGAGCGGCCAGCTCTTCATCATCCATTTTTCCGACCGTGCGCCACGGCATTTTCTCGCTGATCTCATGCCCGTTGGGATCAACCCCGGTACGCATGGTTGCTATGAAGCCCGCTAGCGTCCAGTCCTTGACGAGACTGAGGCCGGGTCCGATCGGTCCCAACTGCCCGGGCACGCCGCCGTTCAGATCTTTGCCGTGGCAATTGCTGCAGTCCTGATATGACAGGATATACTCGCCGAATTGAAAGGTCGGCCCTTTCAACGGTGCCGAGATATGTTCGGTGATGATTGGGTTGCCGCTTGGCAGCATGCCCGCGCCCAACATTGCCAAACCGAGCAAGTTGAGGTGATCGGGCGGATCCGGAGTGAGATTTCCCGCCGCCGGCAGGCTGCGGATGTAGGCGATCACGGCCGCGATATCGTCGTCGCTCAGTCTGCCGGCGTTGACGTAGGACATCATCGTCAACCACCGCCCGTCTGCATCGATGCCGTTGCGAATGGCGCGGAATAACTCACCGTCAGACCAGTGCTTCAAGGGCCCGGCTTGTGTCAGATTCGAGGTTACGAAGGACCCGACCGGAACCGGAAGATGCGTGCCGAGATCAAGACCACCGGTGAGCGTTCCGGTTTTTGAATGGCATCCGCCACAAAGACCATCGGAGATATCCTTGCCTCGCGCAATGAGTTCAGGCGTTGCCGAGACCTTGATATCCGGAATAGGAGCCGCGCGGCTATGTTGTTTGATCATTCCCATCGCCGTAAGCGCGCTGACGGACGACACCGCGACGGCAAACAGCGCTAGCAGCCCCGCCCCGCCCCATTTCAAAATACGGCTTTTTGCTCGCCAGACACCGAAGCACGACCATACCAAGAATGCGGCGACGGCGATCAACGCCGCCAAGCCGATGATGTTTTGCATAATACCCCTCAAGGATCGATGGGAACGACAAAGTGAACTAACAGCGAAAAATTTCGTACTCGGCCGTACACGCCGACGACAACTACCCGCCGCCATCGTCGGCAACCGCACAGAGAGCTTCTAAATCTGCAGGGTTACGCGGCAGTTTCGGCAGCCGCCTTTTGCATTACATTCGTAACCGACGCGCAACTTCGCCGCTTGGCTGGCTTGCCGATGCCTCTCGTCGCGCTCGGGCACGACCCGACAATATTCCTACCCGCAAACTCAGGGCTCACTGCTGTCTCTTCATAAGCACGTGATTCCAACGAATGCGGCGGAGCCGCCGCATTCGAGCAGCTCACGCGTTGCAACTGTAGCCATCTCACAACGATCGGAAGTCACGGCGTAACCGCCATCCGCCAGCTTCATCGTAGCTGATCCAACCCCGCCATGGCGTTCTCGGGACGAAGTGATCGTGGCTGCGCTCTCTCGACATTCAGAGGACACATATGAAGATTCTCATCGTTTCGACCCCGGGGACCGGCCATCTCAATCCGCTGTTGGCGATTGGCCGCATCTTGATGGCCGAAGGCCACGAGCTCGTCTTTATGACGGGAGCCGCCTTACGCGGCCGGATCGAACCTACAGGCGCAAAATTCCACCCGCTTCCCAAGGAAGCGGATCCGGATCCGCGCCAGCTCCTCTCGCCCGAGGAAATGGAGGCGTTCCCACATGGGCCGCAACGATTGCGCATCGGCGTAGAGCGATTCTTCGTTGATACCATTCCTGCTCAGTACAGCGGCATGCAGCAAATCCTGCGTGAATTCCCTGCCGACCTCATTATCGGCGACGATATGTTTTTTGGTGTCCTGCCGATGCTGCTTGGACCGCGCTCGAAGCGCCCCGCCATCGTTCTTTGCGGCACATCGATCTTGCACTGGCGTCGTGCGGATGGAGCACCGACCTTCGCCGGCCTGCCGCCCGCCAGCACCCCGGCGCAGTTCGAAGAATATGTGGCGATCGCCCGGGAACACGAGAAGATCTTCGACGGCCCCTTGAGCCTTTGCCTCAGTAGACGCCTGAAGGCCTTGGGCGTCGGGCCGGTGTCCAGGCCTCTTTTCGAATCGGTGGTAGAACTCGCGGACGTCTATATGCAGTTGTCGGTTCCGAGCTTCGAGTTTCCACGCGACATCCCGTCCACGGTGACGTTTGTTGGCACTCCTCCCATCATTCCGAATCAGGTTCCGCTCCCCTCCTGGGCAGATGAATTGGACGGTTCGCGCAAGGTCGTGCTGGTCACGCAGGGAACAATAGCCAATCACGATTTCGGTCTCCTGGTCGCCCCAACGCTGGCGGCACTCGCGAACGAGCCCGATCTCCTCGTGGTCGTCACCGGAGGCGGTCGCCCAATCGAAGAAATACCCGGCCCGATTCCCGACAATGCGCGGCTCGCCAATTATTTGCCTTTCGAATGGGTGCTGGCAAAGGTCGACCTGCTTGTCACCAATGGTGGTTATGGGAGCGTCAATCAGGCGATGAGCTTCGGAGTGCCGCTCGTCACCGCAGGGTTGACGGAAGACAAAGCAGACGTAAATGCGCGCGTCGCATGGTCCGGTGTTGGAATTAATCTTGCGACCAACAACCCGACGCCGCAAGCGTTGCGCGAGGCCATTCGCACCGTGCTCGACAAACCTGACTATCGTTCACGCGCATCGATAATGGCCGACGAATTCAGGGCGATCGACACGCGATCCGAAATCCTGCGGATCGTCAGCGAAGTCTCGCAACAGCCGAACAAAGGTGCCACGCGCCCCACCGCCCCGGTCGCCAAGCAGGGTCGACGCGTCGCCGCCGAGCGGTGATTGGCGTGTTGGCAAGCAGCGAAGGATGGAAGGCTCACCCTTTCCTCCTTCGCCTGGGAAGGCGGCCAATCAGCGCGCACACGATCATTGAGATCTTCGAGCGTAGGCAGTCAGCGGCCATCGGCCCTTAGCTTCATAGCTCCGAACCGTCTCGGAAAGCACGGGCTCAGCCCGCCTTCCGCCGATGATGGCTGTGGAGTTGCGACGACAGCAGCCGCCGCCACTCGTTGAATGCCGTGCTCGCAATATCGCGCGGCCTCGGCAGGTCGATCTGATACTCCGTCTCGATCCGGCCGGGCCCAGGCGACATCACCACGACACGGTCAGCCAGGAAGATCGCTTCCTCAATCGCGTGGGTCACGAAAAGAACCGTGAGGCCGGTGCGCGACCAGATTTCGACCAGCTCATCCTGCAGCCGTTCCCGCGTCATTGCGTCGAGCGCACCGAACGGCTCATCCATCAGCACGACCTCGGCGTCGTTGGCGAGCACCCGCGCAATGGCGACGCGCTGCTTCATCCCGCCGGAAAGCTGGTGCGGATAGACGTCGGCGAAGTTCTGCAGACCCACGAGCTCGATGAAATGATCCGAGGTCTCGCGAATTTCCGCCTTGCTGCGTCCCCTCGATTTCGGTCCGAATCCGATATTGTCGCGGACACTGAGCCAGGGAAACAAGCCGTAGTCCTGAAACACCATCCCGCGGCTCGGACCGGGGCCCGTGATCGGCATGCCCCACATCAGGTTGTCGCCCTGCGTTGCGGCTTCAAAGCCAGCGGCGATCCGTAACAGCGTGGACTTGCCGCATCCGGAGGCGCCGATCAGGCAGATGAACTCACCCTTCTTGACCCGCAGATTGGCGCCGCGCAGCGCCTCGATCGATCGTCCATTCTGCGAATAGGTCTTGCCGACGTTCTTCATTTCCAGGATTGGTATCGTCGCCTCAGCCATGGGATGGACTCCAGGCGAGGCATCGCCGCCCGATCAGCATCACCAACTGGTCGGACAGGAAGCCGAAGATACCGATGACAATCATGCCGGAGATCACGATTTCGGTGCGTGAAAGCTGGCGCGCTTCCATGATGATGGCCCCAAGCCCGGTTTGTACGCCGGTCATTTCTCCGACGACGATCACGACCCAGGCAAATCCCAGTCCGAGCCGCATGCCGGTGAAGATCGACGGCAGCGCGGCGGGCAGCACGACGCGGAAGAACTGCGACGGCCCACTGCAGCCAAGCATGGCCGCCGCCTCGAACAATCGCGGCTCGACCGAACGGACGCCGAAGATGGTGTTCACCAGAATGGGATAGAACGCGCCAAGAAAGACCAGAAAGACGGCGGAGCGCGGCCCGAGCCCGAAGATGATCATCGCCAGCGGCAGCCACGCGGTGACCGGGACGGGGCGGAGAATCTGAATGGTCGGATCGATCGCCTGCCGCACCAGCGGCACCCGCCCGATCAGCATTCCCAACGGCAACGCCACGATCAAGGCCAGCGCGAAGCCGCCATAGACACGACTGACGGAAGCCAGCAAATGGATATGCAGAGTGCGGCTGTAGGCGTCATCGTTGATGCCGCCAAAGGCGAGATCGCGGAGTTCAAGCCAGACATCGTAAGGCGGCGGGATCAGGCTTCCCGGCCGCCCCGTTGTGGAAACATGCCAGATCACCAGCAGCCCGATGGGAAATGCAATCGCCAGCAGAACTGGCCGCAGTCGCGGCCACAGATTGGCGCTCCACGCGATATTATCGGCAGAGTTTCTGTCGCTTTCGCTCTGAGAGGTGAGCGTGGTCACGATCAGGTCGGCTTCATCGCATCGACAAAACTGGTGTCGATGAAGGTCGCAAAATCCGGCAGACGCTTGATCTGTTTCAATGACAGCATGTGGTCGGCATAGATTCTCAATTCTTCGACTTCCTTCGATCCCAGCCGCCATGTCAGCTCGACATTGGGCACCGAGGCTTCGACGGCCTCCTTCTTTTGACCGAGCTTGCTGGAAGCCATCGCGACCATGGCCTCCTTGTTGGTCGCGGCGAAATCGGTTGCCCGCTGATGAATGCCCATCATCACCCGGACCAGGTCCGGTTTTTGGGTGATCAGGTCGCGGTGGGTGCCGAATACCATGTTGAGCGATCCCATCGGCGTCGAATACGGATACTCAACCAGCGTACCGACGCCGCTCGACAGCGACACACCCGGACCGGGCTCGGCGCCGACATAGGCATCGACGTCGCCGCGGGCCAAGGCGATGTGCATTTCGCTGAAGGAGACGCGAACCGGCACGACATCGGCAATCGTCATGCCTTCCATGCGCAGCCGCTCGAGGAAGAAAACTTCCTGGGTGGTCCCCGGAAACACCGCAACGCGCTTGCCCTTGAGATCCTTGATCGAGGCGATGCCCTCGCCCTTCTTGGCAATAATCGCCATGCCGCGATTGCAGGTCGATGCGATCACCACCACCGGCTCGCCTGCCGCGGCACCGAGGATGGCGGCGGCGATCCCGAACGAGCCGAAATCGACCGACTTGGTCACGACAGCGCTCTTGCATTCAGTCGGCGTTTCGAACGGCAGCACTTCGACCTTGTAGCCTGCCGGCACGAACTGATCGTAGAAATAGGGAGCGATGGAATGGATCAGCTTCAGGGCACCGGCGCGAATGACAATCGGCTCTACTTCGGCCCGCACGATCGCGGGGGCGGCGAAAAGCCCGACGCCAAGACCGGCAATGAATTCACGACGGCGGATTCTGGACGTCATTGAGCAACTCCGTTGTTGGCATTACAAAATGCAACAAACGTGCCGCCGGACGTAATTCAGGTTGTGGATCGTTTAGCTCGGCCCGAGGTACTAAGGAGGTGGCGTCCCGGGCCTGGAACGCGCTGGGAAAGCAGGCTTCGAGGGCTGGGTTGCATCAAAATTGGGCGCACCGAAATCCGGATTGTTCAAGAAACAGTCGAAAAGCTTATCCTTTGACCGGCGGCGTGCCGTGGGTGTGGAACGATTCGATCGTCTTGAGCCCCCAGGCCTGGCCTTTCTTGCGCTCTTCCTCGGTCCACACGATCGGCTTCCAGTCCGGCGCCAGAATGAGCCGGGCACCGGCATTGGCGACCTCGACGCGGTTACCGCCGGGCTCATAGACGTAAAGAAAAAACGTCTGCTGGATCGCGTGCTTGTGCGGACCGGTTTCGATGTAGACGCCGTTTTCCAGGAAAATATCAGCAGCGCGCAAAATTTCTTCGCGGCTGTCCAGCGCATAGGTGACGTGGTGAAACCGGCCCGGCGTGTTGGAATGATCGTGCGAATAGGCGAAGTCGTAACTCTTGTTCGACATCGTCATCCACATCGCGGCTTCGGTGCCGTCGTTGAGCACGATCTGCTCGGTCAACCGGCAGCCCAGATAGTCCTCGAAGAAGATCCGGTTGGCCTTGATATCGACGGCCAGACAATTGAGATGATCGAGCCGGCGGACATTGACGCCCCTGGCCGGAAAACGCTGCGCCTGATTTTTGAGGGCAGGCTTGAGTTCGGGCGGCGCCTCGTACCACTCGGTCTCGTAATAGAGCTCGATGAGGTGGCCGTCGGGATCGCGGCAGCGAAATGCCGGCCCCTGCCCCATATCGCCATCAGTCCAGCCGATATCAAAACCCGATCCCTTCAGCACCGCCACCCGCCGCTCCAGCGCCTGCGGGCTGCGGGCACGCAGCGCCATGTGCTCCATGCCTGACGTCTTGGACGCGGTGAGCTTGAGCGAATAGCGCTCGTAATCGTCCCAGCCGCGCAGGTAGACCGACTCGCCCTGGCGGCCGCTGATCGTCATGCCCATCACGTCGACAAAGAATTTGAGGCTCTCGTCGGGCTTCGGCGTCAGCAATTCCAAATGGCCGAGATGGGCGAGATCGAAGATCGGCTCGGGGTTCATCGTTGCGGCATCCTTTCAAGAAGCGGCCGCGTCACGTCGTCAAACAGCTCGTCTACTGTAAACGCGCGGGGAATAAGGCCCTGTTGTACGGTATAGTCTATGATCATTCGCAGCGAGCGACGAATATTGTGGTCTGGGAAACGCGGTTTAGCGTCCTTTGCGGCCTCCAGTAGCAGCCGATGCATCTCGCGTGCAGCATCAGGGTGTTCATCCGACAGTTCCTGCTTCACCACCACCATATGGTTGATCGGGAGTACCGCATGCCTAGCGAACCAGGATAGCTCCTCTTTCGAGCGGTCAGGAAACAAAAGCCTCAAATCGGGATGGTCGGATTTCTCGCCGAGCACGGCGTCAAGCTCGCCGTCGATCAGCATTTGGACGATCTCCTTGCCCGGCGGCGCTCGCTTCGTCGCGTCCTGATACTCAGCAACGTGGGCGTCCTCGAACGTCACCCAATCGATCGAAACGAGATCGATGCCATGCTCATTGGCGAGAATCCCGCGCAACCAGGCGCCAGTGGTGGTGGTAAAGGAACGGATGCCGACGCGTTTGCCATTTAGGTCCCCGGGCTTCAGCGTCCCCTGCTTCGCGTTATAGAGCGCATAGGCATGCTGAAACCGCGCCACCACCACATTCGGCAACAGCACCATCGGCTTGCCGAGACTCTTCGCCATCAGATAGGTGACGATCGCCATCTCCGAGACGTCGAAAGCGCCCTCGCGCACCATCGGCTTGAAGCCCTTATGGGTCGGCGAATAGTCCGCGAAATCGAGCGTCACGGAATCCGATTTGATCGATCCGTCCTTCAGCGCGGCCGTGCCGGGATGGGTACCGAGCAATGTGCGCAGCCGCATCGTCATCTCAATCCGTCTCGAGCCGATCGACATAGACGAGGCCCGCCTTCGCCAGCGGTTCGCGCATATTGTACATGTCCAGCCCGAGTGCGCCGGAGGCGAGCTTCTGGCGTTTGCCCTCCTCGTCGGCGTGACGCTTTTCGCCTTTCGCCAGAACATCGGCGGCGTCCTTGCGGCCGACGACCACAACGCCGTCATCATCGGCGATCACGGCATCGCCGGGCATGACATTGATACCGGCACAGACCACGGGCACGTTGACCGCGCCAAGCGTCGCCTTGACCGTGCCCTTGGCCGAGATCGCCCTGGACCATACCGGGAAGCCCATCTCACGCAGCGACTTCACATCGCGGCAACCGGCGTCGATCACGAGCCCCACCACGCCGCGCGCTTTCAGCGAGGTCGCGAGCAGATCGCCGAACATGCCGTCGGTATTGTCGGCGGTGCAGCCGACCACCAGGATATCGCCAGGCCGGCACTGCTCGACCGCGACATGGATCATCCAGTTGTCGCCGGGTTGCGCCAGCACCGTGACCGCGGTACCGGCCGCCTCGCCGCCTGCCCACACCGGTCGCAAATAGGGTTTCATCAGGCCGATACGGCCGTAAGCCTCATGCACCGTCGAAGTGCCGAGCGCGCCGAGACGCTTCACCAGTTCAGCGTCGGTCCGATCGATGTTGCGGACAACCACGGTCTTCATGCCAATTCCTCCACTGCCATCGGAAACAACCGCTGATAGGCCTCCCCATAGGTCATGGCCTTGCCGGAGTTGCGGCCGCCCTGCATGCCCCGTTGCAACGCGACCCGCTCGTAATAGGCCCACAGATGCTTCTGTGCCGCGAGGATTTCGAACGTCCTGCGTTTGACATCCCAGACCTCGTCGATGTTGAGGATGACCTGCGGCTTGAAATTGCACATCTCCGGCTGGTGCGGCTCGAACAGAAAAACCGGCGGCGCGCTGTAGCTGTAGTCGGCTTGCGGCTTGTGACCCATCGCCTGGGCCACGATGCGCGCTTCCTGGGCATAGGCTGCCGCCGCCGGATGATCGACGTTGTAGGGATCTTCCAGCGAATGCGTCAGCACGAAGCTCGGATTGAGTTCGCGATAGATATCGATCAAGCGCTCCTGATGCGCCTCGGTGAGGCGCAGCGGATAGTCGCCGGCATCGAAGAATTCGATCTCCGCACCGAGCGCGGCTGCGGCCCGTTCCGCCTCGTCGCGACGGCCGGCCTTGACCTTGTCGAGCGTCATGCCCGGCAGCTTCCAGGCAAACTGGGACTCGCCTCGTTCGCCGAACGCCAGGCACACGATCTTGACGCGGTAGCCCTTCCCGGCATGAAGCGCGATCGCGCCGCCGGCGCGCCAGACGAAGTCGCCGGGGTGCGCCGAAACCACCAGTCCGGTTTTGGGATTACCCATGAAAATGTTTCCTGCCTAGGTCGATCATCGAGCCCGGATGACAACCGGTCTCCCGAGCGACATTCTTATTGTTATCGCCGCGATCTAGATATCGCGCGCTACTGGATTTGGCCAGCGGCTGCATGAGCCAGGCCGGGCAGTGTTTGTGGGGCCCGACCCTCGCGCATATAGGCCACGACAGCTTGTTCGACGTCGTAGTCATAAAGCGATTTGCGGAACGCGGCGGAGTTGGCGATTTCACGATCGCGCTGTTCGAGGCTCTTGTACTGGGAATCGTAACGGCGGCCGTTTTGTCGTGCCTCGGCCTGAATCATGTCGGTCCGGGCCCGGCGAAATTGTTCATATTGCGGCAGGATGTCGGGCACCTCGGCCGAGGATCGGCCCGCGAGCAGGACCGCGAGCGCGACACCATCTTCGATGGCCTGGTTGGCGCCCTGGCCGAGATGCGGAAGCATCGCGTGGGCCGCGTCGCCCAACAGCACCAGTCGCCCCTTGGTCCAGGCGGATAGCGGTCGGCGATCGTACAGACCCCACCAGAAGCAACTCTCTACTTTTCCAAGCAGCGCGGTGACGCGCGGGTCCCATCCCACGAACGATGCCGCCAGTTCGTCGCGATCGCCGACCGCGGACCATGATTCAACCGTTTCGCTTTTGGTCGGAACAAAGCCGACGTAGTTCAGCAATTGCCCGCTGCGAACCGGAAACACCATGAAGTGCTTTCCGTCGCCCATCCAGACCTGGTGTGCCTCGTGCCGCCACTCGGGAAGCTTGTCGCGCGCGATTAGTCCGCGATAGGCGCGCGAGCCGGAATATTCCGGCGGCTTCGGCTCGACGATGTACTTTTGCAGGCCGGAATGGATTCCATCGGCCGCGATGACGACATCCACCTCCGCAGTCTGCCCATTTGCGAATTTCAATTGCGCGGCAGCGGTACTCTGTTCGATACCGATGCAGCGGTGGCCGGTCCGTATCGCGCTTTGCGGCAGCGCCCGTGCGAGTGCGTTCAACAGGTCGGCGCGATGCATCCCGTACAGGCCGTTCCAGCCGCTCGAGTCGGCGGTGAGGATCGATCCGACCACCGTTCCGTCCATCCGGTAATATTCCGAACCGGGACCGACCTTGGCCCCGACCGCGGCCAAAGCTTCGCCGAACCCCATCCGTTCGAGCTGGCGCAGGCTGTTGGGATAGATGAAGACGCCGGCGCCGACCTCGCCCAGCGCGCTGGCTTGCTCGAAGACAGTGACCTCGATCCCTCTTCTGTACAGCGCGTTGGCGGCAGCAAGGCCGCCGATGCCACCTCCGACAATCGCGGCACGAAGGGATCTAATCGGTGTTGCTCTCTGGTTCATCTCAGTCTTTCATCTACGTTAGTCGATGGATGCAGGCAGATTGACCGCTTTGGTCAGCGTTTGCCCGCCGGGTATCGGTACGGTCCGAGGGTGACGGTCAGCATGATGGCGACCAGGAGCGCGACCCCAAGGCCAATCAATCCCGCCGAATAGACCCGGAACGCATCGAACGCATGCGCCATGATCCAGGGACCGAGACCGGAGCCGAGCGTGAAGAAGGCCAGGATGCACCCGTAAATGACGCCGTAATGCGCCATGCCGAAATAGCGGCTGGTCAGATACGCCATGATGTCGCCTTCGGCGCCGATGCCGAGACCGAGCAGGATCGCCGCGATGACGGCCAGCGGTCCGGTGGCGCCGAAACCGAGGATCGCCATGCCGATCATGGGGATCACGAAAAAGAACGCGGCGACGTACGGCCCGTAGAACCGGTCGAGCGCCAGGCCGGACAGCATGCGACCGATGATGAGCGATAGTCCCGCCGCACCAACGGCAGTGGTGGCGATGTCGGCAGAGATGCCCCGGTCGGAAAGGATCGGCACGATATGCGCAATGGTCCCGTTCACAGCGGCAGCAACCAGCATCATTGCGATCGCCGAGAACCAGAAGCGGTAGCTAACAAGCGCCTCCCGCAACGTCAGGCCGTCGAGATGCGCGGTCCCCGTGATGGAACGCTGCGGACGATCCCTGACAAGCAGCGCAACCGACGGAAAGCCCACCACGAACAGCAGCGCGCCCAACGCGAAATAAGCTTCGCGCCACCCGTAATTGGCGACGAAATAATGCGTGTATTTGGGGACCAGCGCCGCGCCGATCCCGATGCCCGCGAGCGTGATGCCGAGCGCGAGACCGCGCCGCGCGTCGAACCAGGTGGAGACCGCGCGCCCATAGGTCAGCGTCGAATGCCCCGCTCCCACAAAACCGAGAAAGCCGTAAAGCAGGACGAACCCGGTCGGACTGGCGCCGAGCAATCCGCCAGAAGCGGTTGCCAGCGCGAACATGATGATCGCGGGAAGCGCAATCCGCTTGACGCCGAAGCGATCAACCAAGCTGCCGACAAAAGGCATCACGACCGCGCCGGCGACGTGCGAAACCACCACGGCCGACGCCAGCACGCTGCGCTGCCAGCCGAATTCGGCGCTGATCGGCTGGAGCAGAACCCCGAAGGTAAACAGGATGATCGGGCCGTTGCCTACGACAAGCGCGAGCGTGGAGCCCAGGACCACAAGCCAGCCCGCATTGGCCGGTTCGATGTAAACCGGTGCGGCAACACGGTCGCCTAGCGCGGAATTTCTCATTGTCCCCCCCGACAAGTGGTCGCTTGCTAGCAATTCTCGCCGGGCGACAACCATTGCGCAAAAGCATAGGAGCCGGCGATTTATTTGACAATTCGGCTTTCACGGATCAAGTAATATCAAATCCTTATAATTGGTCCGTCGCCTCCGATGAGCGTTACCTTCCGGCAACTCGAAGCATTGATCGCCGTCGCCGAGACGCGCAACTTTACCCGCGCGTCGGAAAAGCTGCGTATGGCGCAGCCAATGGTGTCGAGCCTCATTCGGGACCTCGAGGCCGAACTCGGGTTTCGCCTGTTCGACCGCACGACGCGGCGCGTCGAGCTTACCGAAGCGGCTGCGGAGTTTCTGCAGGACGCACGGCGTCTCACGGGCGACATTCAAGGGGCGATCCGTCGCGCCCGCGATGTCGGCGCGCGCCGGCGCGGTCACATCACCGTCGGCGCCCCACCGCTGCTCGCCGCGGCGCTGCTGCCGCAGGTCATCGGCGCCTTTGCCCACTCATCACCCGGCATTTCGGTGACGCTGGTCGATCGTTCGGTTTCGGCGATCTATGATTTGCTGCGCGCGGGCGAGATCAACCTTGCCGTCGGCACCTTCAGGCGGAATGAAGACGGCATCGCGCGGATCCCGCTTGTCTCCTATTTGCTCGCATTGGTTTGCAGGGCCGACCATCCGCTCGCGGCCAACCTACATCCACGCTGGAGCGACCTCGCGGGCGTGCCGCTGCTTACGCTCCGCCGCGGCAACGGCATCCGAGAGCAGGTCGAGCGCGGCCATGCCGCGGCCGGTCTGGATGCCGAGCCGGCATTTGAGCTCGACCAGATCACGACCATCCTGTCCATGGTGGAGGCCGGCTTTGGCATCACCGTGCTGCCGCTTTACGCGTTGACCGTAATCCCCAAGAATTCGCTGGTCGCCCGGCCTCTCGCCGACCCGCCGGTCACGCGCGAGATCGATGTCGCCCATCGCGACGATCGTTCGCTGTCTCCGGGGGCTGCCGATTTCGTTCGGCTTCTCAGGCTAGGGGCAACGCAGCTGCAATCGCAGAACGAAAAATTGCTCGAGATCGAGAAAGCCCATTCGAGCAACGCCTGATTGGTCGAGACTTAGCGCTCGGGATAGGTTTCGCCGTTCGCACGCCTCACGTGTCGAGGATGGTCCGCACCTTCGAGGCAAGTTCTTCAATGGTGAACGGCTTGGTCAGCAAGTTGGTACCGGCATCGAGAATGCCGTTATGGACGATGGCATTACGCGTGTAGCCGGTGGTGTAGAGAACTTTCAGGTTCGGGATCATTTCCCGTGCGCGATCGGCCAATTGGCGACCGGACATGTCCGGCATCACGACATCCGTAAACAGGACATGAACCTCCTGTCCGCGTTTCAGAAGACGCAGCGCTTCCAGTGGACCATCCGCCTCTACGACGGCATATCCGAGCTCCTTGAGCGCTTCGACGGAAACGGCACGAACGCGATCCTCGTCCTCGACCACCATCACGACTTCCTGACGGCTGCCGCGAACGACGGGAACGGCGGGTTCTACTTTCTCTGCGGTCTTTCCGCCGAGATGGCGTGGCAGATATATCTTCGCGGTCGTTCCCAGACCGACCTCGGAGTAAATTTTGACGTGGCCGCCCGATTGACGGACAAAACCATAAACCTGGCTTAAGCCGAGCCCCGTGCCCTTGCCGACCTCCTTGGTCGTGTAGAAGGGATCAAAAGCCTTGGCCAACACGTCGGCCGACATGCCCGAGCCGGTATCGGCCACCGCGATCAGGACATACTGGCCCGCAGCAATCGCAAACTCTTTCGCAAAAGCGTCGTCGACATAGGCGTTCGACGTCTCGATGGTGAGCTTGCCGCCGCTCGGCATCGCATCGCGCCCGTTGACCGAGAGGTTGATGATGGCGTTTTCGAGTTGGACGCGATCCGCCAATATCTGCCAGAGCCCGGCCGCAAGCACAGTCTGGATATTGATCTGCTCGCCCAGCGTACGGCTCAGCAGATCGCTCATGCCCGATACCAGCACATTGGCACTGAGCGGTTCGGGCGCCAGCGGTTGCTGTCGCGAGAACGCCAACAGCCGCTGCGTGAGCGCCGCCGCCCTTTGCGCGCCCTCGATCGCGCCATCTGCGAACCGCTCGACGTCGACCTCGCCCTTGCCGAGCTTGCGCTTCATGACGGTCAGGCCACCCAGTATGACGGCGAGCATATTGTTGAAGTCGTGCGCGATGCCGCCAGTCAGTTGTCCGACCGCTTCCATCTTCTGGATCTGTCGAAGTTGCTGTTCGGCCTTTGTGCGCTGAGACACTTCGTCGAGAACACGTTGTTCCAGCGTCGCGTTCAAGCTTTGCAGCGCCGCTTCCGCGCGCCGCCGCTCAGCGAGTTCACGTTCGGCGGCCTGAAACAGCCTGCCGTTATCGATCGCTGTCGCGGCCTGCCCCGCGATTCCGATCAGCAATTCCTCATGCTCGATAACAAATCTTCCCGGCTGCGCATGGCCAAAAAACAAACCGCCGATCACCTCGCCGGCTCGCGACGTGACGGGAACGGCGAGATAGCTGCGCACGGGCAAATGCCCCTTCGGCATGCCGGAGTGTGGGCTGTTCTTGCCGTAGCGGGGATCCTGGAAGATGTCGTCCGATCGAACGACGCCCTGTCCCATGAAGGTCGGTTCAAACACCGCCGTATTTCGCGGCATCGGGAAACTCGAGAAGGCCTCGCGGGGCACGCCGGACAGGGCATAAAGCATGTAGCTTTCGCCCTTTTCATTGATGACATTGTAGAAGAACGCGCCGAATTGGGCGCCGACCAGTTCGGTGCAGGCGTCGGTGACGATCTGGACGATCCTGCCGACATCGAGTTCGGCAGCGATGGCCGCCCCGGATTCGTTGAGAACCTGAAGCTTGCGCGATTCATTCCTGATCGCGTTCTCGGTCAGGCGCGCCTCCGTGACGTCGTGGCCCTGGACGAAGATGCCACTGGTCTGGCCGTCAGTCAGAATCGGCTGGTAAACGAAATCCAGATAATATTCGTGCGATTTGCCGCCTGGGCTGTGCTGCAGATCGACTTTCGCGCCGCGCCCCACAAACGGTTGCCCCGTTTTGTAGACCTGATCGAGCAAATCGATGAAGCCCTGTTCGCCGACCTCAGGCAACGCTTCCCGCACGCTTCGGCCCAGCAGATCGCGGTGGCCAACCAGTTTGGCGTAAGAGTTGTTCGCCATCGTGAAGATATGATCCGGACCGCTGACCACGGCGATGAAGCCCGGCGCCTGCTCGAACATCCGGCGCAGACCTTCGCGTTCGCTGCTGAGCTCTTTTTGCGCGCGGATTTTTTCGGTGGTCTCGACGACGACGGCCATGACGCCGGCGGGCTTACCGCTTTCGTCGAGCAGCGGCGAGTAGTCCAGGTCCATCCAAACCTGTTCGGGGGTGCCATTTCTCGACAGCGTCAGAGCCTGATCGCGATACTCGAGCGTCCCCCCGGACAGGCCGACCTTCATAACGTTGTCGTTGAAGTCGGCGACTTCAGGCCAGCCTTCGCGGACCTTGGAGCCGAACAGCGAGGGATGACGTCCGCCCGCAAATTGAGAATAGGCATCGTTGTAGATCATGATGCCGTCCTCGTTCCACAGGGTGACGATCGGAACCGGAGAACGAAGGATCAGGGCAATCGACGCCTTGAGGCTGGGGGCCCACGATTTCGATTGCGCCAAGAGACGTCGAGCTCCAGTTGAAGCTCGCGATAATCTTGGCGACCTCTCCCCCACCGCTAAGGAAAGGATGCGCGCTGGAAAATTTATGATGTTGCAACAGGCAGACCCCCGACCCAGGCCCAATCTTATTGCCGCTAACGCCGATGGCGGTAATAAGTTCCTGGCGGAACGCTCGGGTCATCAATGCAATGGATGAACCAATAACGCGGCCCTACGGGCCGGATTATGCTCTAGCGAAGACAGCCTCCGGGTTTAAGCGATCAATTCGACCTTGCCGTCCTTGAGGCGGTAGATACCGCCGACAACCCTGAGCTTGCCACCTTCAACAGCGGCACTGAGGATCGGCGTCGCCTTCTTGAGTTTTGCAACGTTGTCGACGACGTTCCGCCGAATCGCGTTCTCCAATTGGTCGCCCGGCTGGTCCATGGTCGCCTTCACCGCCGGCGCGATGTTCTCGACAAGCGAGGGCATATGACCCGGCAACGTAGAATTATCCCTCAGCGACTTGATCGTTGCATCCACCGCACCGCAACTCTCGTGGCCTAGCACGAGCAGAAGCGGCACGTTTAGGATCGCGACGGCGTACTCCAGGCTTGCCACCGTGTCGTTATTCGCGAAATTGCCGGCCACCCGGCAGACGAACAAATCGCCCCTGCCGCTATCGAAGGCGTATTCGGGCGCAATGCGAGAATCAGCGCAGCTCAGGATGCCGGCGTAAGGATTTTGACCGCCGACCAAGGCCTCACGCTCGGCCTTGAAATCGTGGCGGCGCGATACGCCTTGCACGTAGCGCGCGTTCCCCTTGATCAAACGATCCAGCGCGCCATCCGGAGAAATATCGTTTTGCGGCTTGGGCGAAGCTTTGGTGTTCTGGGCGAACGCGGCCGGCGCAAGTGCCACACCGGCGGCTATCCCGCCCATCGATTGAAGGATGTGACGTCTGGACGTTGCCGCCTGCGCGGCAGTTTGACTGGCACGACATAACAGGCACATGGCGTTTCCCTCCGCGCGACTGCTTCATGCAATCTTGACACGAACTCCGCTGCGGTCAAGCGCGATGCGGGAGATTTTGCTCGCGGCAGGTAGATGTCTACTCGTCGCCCAGGAAATGAAGGATGGCGAAGTTGAACTGCCGGGGGTCCTGCAAAAAGGCGAAATGGCTCACATTGGGCAGGATCAGCAGCCCCGCATGCGGGATTGTTGCCGCGATGTATTCGGTGTGCTCGAGCTTGATGCCCTCATCATGGTCGCCATCAACGACGAGAACCGGCGTGTCGATTGCCTTGAGCTGCGCGTCGCTCCAATTCGGCTGCTCGGCCCACATCTTGCTGATCTGCTCGACGAAAGCGTTGTATTCCTTGGGTGTCGCCGAACGCTCGCCGTATTCCCGGCCGGCGCGCTCGATGTAAGCCGCGAAAGTCGGGTTCTTCTCGACGCCGTCCTTGAGGCCCGACGTCACCGTATTTGCGGCAAAGGCGAACACCTTGCCGACCCTGTCCTTGTGACGCATGGCGAGATCGATGCCGAGGATGGCACCGTCGCTCCAGCCCACGATATCCGCCTTGGATATCTTCAGATTGTCCATCAGCGCGACGACGTCGTCGGCCATCAGATCGTAGCCGTAGGGCCGTGTATCACGCGTGCTGCGACCATGGCCGCGGCTGTCCATGAGGATAACGGTATGATGCGCCGCGACGGCTGCGACCTGGTTGCCCCAATAGTCAGTGTTCGCAAGGCCGCCGTGCAAGAAGATCACCGGCGAGCCGTGGCCGTAGATCGCATAGTGAATGCTGATGCCGTTCACCTGCGCGTGGCCGTCCCGATCGGTGGCGATCGGTGCCGGCGTCGGCGGCAGGGTCTCCCACCTTTCGCTTGCCAGGGCCGGCAGCGTGACAAGGAGAGCGAGAGAAGCGAGTAGAAGCCTGCGCATGACGTACCCCGGTGGTTTAGATATCAACTCGTCGTCGTTCGTCGGCGACGCGCTAGCGGTTTCGGCATCTCTCCCGCATGGAGCCGCTTCACGATTTCAGGCCGCCGCAAGATGGCGCATCTGAGGCGTTGGTAAATCAAGGGTTAAGTTCGATCGCGCCGCCCGCCGTCGCCTGAATGCCGATTTTCCAGGGATATTCAGCAATGGAAGCCGTTCGATCGCCTAAACCCGGAGGAATTTGGGCCATGATGCTGCATATTTTACGGACCTGTCGCCTCAGAGTTTAACCGTTTCTCCAGTCCGCGTCCGGCATAGTCATTCAACAAAGCGTGCTCTGGCGCGCCTCCATGTAATAACAGGTTTGACACGAGTGACTTCCTTCGGGCGTGTGATTTCGGTGCGCGGGTCCCTCGCCCGGGTGGGGCTTCTGGCGGCAAGCCAGATGGCGTTCTCGGAAGTGCGGGCCACGGTCGGCCGCTTTGTCAGCATCCGCTGCGCAAATTCGACGATCGTTGCCATGATCACCGAAGTATCGTGCGAGAATTTACCGGCGTCGGACCTCTACATTGCCAGCGCCTCAGTCGATCTGCTCGGTGAAATCCTCCGGTCGTCGGATCGGCCCAAATTCCAGCGCGGCGTCACCAACTATCCGACCATCGGCGATGCGGTCGACCTGATCAACAATCAGGAGCTTCGCACGATCTATGCGCCCTCGGGATCGGACCAGATCAACGTCGGCACCCTGCAGCAGGACCCATCCGTCATCGCCTACATCGATATAGAGGAGATGCTGTCCAAGCACTTCGCCGTGCTGGGTTCCACCGGCGTCGGCAAATCGACCGGTGTATCGTTATTGCTGAACGAGATTCTCAAGTCCCGCCCGAATCTTCGAATCTTCTTGCTCGATGTTCACAACGAGTATGGCCGCTGTTTCGGCGAACGCTCGCTCGTGCTCAACCCGCGGAACCTGAAACTTCCGTTCTGGCTGTTCAATTTCGAAGAGATCGTCGATGTGCTGTTCGGCGGCCGGCCCGGCATTCCCGAGGAGCTCGATATTCTCGCCGAAGTCATTCCAATGGCCAAGGCAATCTACACCCAGTATCAAAATAGCGACCGGCTCGGATTGAAGCGCATCGACCCCAAGGTCAACGGCTATACCGTTGATACGCCGGTTCCTTATCGCTTGGTCGACCTGATTTCGCTGATTGACGAACGCATGGGCAAGCTTGAGAACCGCTCATCGCGTATCATCTATCACAAGCTGATCTCGCGTATCGAAACCGTGCGTAACGATCCGCGCTACGCGTTCATGTTCGACAACGCCAATGTCGGCGGCGATACGATGGCGGAAGTCATCAGCCATCTGTTCCGCCTTCCGGCCCACGGCAGGCCGATGACCATCATGCAGCTCGCCGGCTTCCCTGCCGAAGTCGTCGATTCCGTGGTCTCGGTGCTGTGCCGCATGGCGTTCGATTTCGGGCTGTGGAGCGACGGCGTTTCGCCCCTGTTGTTCGTCTGCGAGGAGGCCCATCGCTATGCCGCCGCCGACCGCAACATCGGTTTCGGGCCGACACGGAAGGCGGTCTCGCGGATCGCGAAGGAAGGCCGCAAGTATGGCGTGTATCTCGGACTGGTGACCCAGCGCCCTGCCGAGCTCGACGCCACCATCATTTCCCAGTGCAATACGCTGTTCGCCATGCGCCTTGCCAACGACCGCGACCAGGCGCTGCTGCGTTCGGCGGTCTCTGACGCCGCGGCGAACCTGCTTTCGTTCGTGCCCTCGCTCGGCACGCGCGAAGTGCTGGCTTTCGGCGAAGGGGTCGCGCTTCCGACCAGGTTGCGCTTCAAGGAGGTGCCGGTGCATCAGTTGCCGCGCAGCGAGGCCACCATCTCGACGACGCCGTCGACCGCCGCCGGCCATGACATGCATTTCGTCAGCGCCGTGCTTGAGCGCTGGCGCGGCGCCACTTCGCATCGCGACGTCCCGAACGACCCCGGCATCAGCGACCGGCCCGCTGCGCGCACGATGGAAGCGCCGATGTTGCCGCCCTCGCTCGGCCTTGATCCCGACCGTTTCTCACTGCTGAAGAAACCGCTGCGCTGACCCGGCGCCCACCGCGCCGGGGGCCGACCTTGCCCGGGTTCAGCCATCCATTATGATCCCAGGCGTCCGCACCAAGCCGCCTGCCTGGGAATCCCGCCATGCCGCAGATCAGTAAACGCTTTCCGACGCCCGCGATCGAAACCCTGCCGGCGGATATCCGCAGCCGTCTGCTTGCGGTGCAGGAGAAATCCGGCTTCGTTCCGAACGTGTTCCTGACCTTGGCGTATAGGCCCGACGAATTCCGGGCGTTCTTCGCCTATCACGACGCCCTGATGGATAAAGACGGCGGCCTCACCAAGGCCGAGCGGGAAATGATCGTGGTTGCGACCTCCAGCGCCAACCAGTGCCATTATTGCGTGATCGCGCACGGCGCGATCCTGCGGATCCGGGCGAAAAATCCCCAGATCGCCGATCAGATCGCCGTCAATTACCGCAAGGCGGATATCACGCCGCGCCAGCGCGCCATGCTCGACTTCGCTATGAAGGTCAGCTCCGAAGCCCATAAGATTTCCGAGCAGGATTTCACCGACCTCGCAAGCCACGGCTTCAGCGACGACGACGCCTGGGACATCGCCGCGATCTCGGCGTTCTTTGCGCTGTCGAACCGGATGGCCAATTTCACCGCGATGCGGCCGAACGACGAATTCTACATGATGGGGCGCGTGCCCAAATAAGTGCTGTTGCGCCAAAAGCGTTCTGAAGAGCGATCCTCGCTCGAAGCCGATGCCCGCGAGGTTCTTTTTTCCAGTAACGTCCAGCCCTAATCGTCCGACGCCGGTCCGCACCAGCCCGGCAGATAGATCGCGTCCTTGCTCTTCGCCAGCGCCAGCGCTTTTTCGACCGCGTTTTCGAAGTCTTTTTCTACGCCCTTGCGCGACATGTGCCGACGCAGGAAGTCCGCCCACAGGAATTCGCTGAACGGCGTCGTGTCCTTGGCGAATTCCGCCGACGCGCCGCAACTCCCCGGCGAGGCTGCGGAACGGATCATCCTTGAGGTCGGTCACCGATTTCGGAAGATCGCGAAAGTGCCGGCGCTCGCCTTTCGTGTCGTAAGGGTAGACCCATCTCTTGTTGTCCATCACGCCCCAGAATGCGTCGCGCTGGACCATGGAGAGATCTCCGATCACGGCGACGAGAATGTCCTTCACACCTTCATCGTGAAGCGCCCGCGCCAAATGATGATGGTCGACGACGTAAAAGCGCTCGTCCGGCCCGAGAACGACCGGGATCATATGCTTGCCGAGCAGTTCCGCCTGCTTTTTCTTCGATTTATGCTCTCGCCAGCGCTGCCGCTTTTCCTCAACCTCTCGCATTCCGACGGTCATCTGGGTCGGCCGCAGAGAGACGATCGGAATTGGCCGAAGGATCGGTTCGCGCGTGTTCGCCATGACTTGGATTCCCGATTTATGACCGGTAGAAATTGGCTTAAATCGGCGCGACTATGCCATGACGGTACAGGCGATCAAACGTCTTTCCTCAGGAGCTTTCCGATTCCCGAAAATGTTCAAGGGCCGAAGCGGCACACGCATTGAAGCCGCGAGTGGTTCGGTTCAGCCGCCGCGAAGTCGTCGTGGAAGGCGCCCATACTAAATTTCTTGGGTGGTGTCAGGGTATGACGTTGCTGCGGCGCAAACCAATAAGCGAAAAACCGTACGACCATTCCGACATCCGATGTGGCTACAACAACGCCGATATCCCAGGCACGGTGCGGACCGATCAGAAACACTGGGGCACATTTCACGATACCGTGCAGGGATAGGATGGACCCGTGTGGCCCCGGCAAATTTTATAGACACGCGTCACGAGCGTGCTAATTAAAGTCAGGATGTCACGGAGCTGGCACCAGTGAAAATCCAGCGGCCCATCGTATCGGAAGAAGAGCATCAAGTGCTCCCATTTCGAAGGCGCGACCCGGCCTCCACGCCGGGTCGGCGGAAGGATTTGAGCGCGCAGGCTCAGCACAAGGACGCCCGGCAGGAGCCGAACGAGCTCTCGCGCTATGAGCAGCCTAGGGAAGCGCCGGATGATTTTCGCCAGCGCATGTTGGCGAATATCGCGGCCTTCGCCTTTACCATCGCGCTGACGGCTGTCGGGATTTGGCTCGCGATGAGCATCGCGGACTTGCGCAGGACCCAGGATTGCGTCCTGATGGGGCGTCGAGACTGCGTGCGCATTTCGACGCCATCTACCTAGGTTTGCAGTCCAGCGCCCGGCTTCGTCCTCCCCAACCCATTCCGGCCAGCCCGCCCGCGTCCATTGAACTCAAGGCGGGGCTCCGATATACGGGCAGTCGAGTCCCGAAGGCGGATGGGGGCATTCCGCGAAGCGGTACCGGGCTACCTTGCCGTCATGGAATTTATCTCCAATATATCAAAGGCTTAATGATGTCATCCACATTCGATCAGGTCGCTACGATCATCGCTGAAACTTGCGACATACCGCGCGACACGATCACGCCGGAGAGCCATGCTATCGACGATCTGGGGATCGACAGCCTCGATTTTCTCGACATCGCGTTCGCCATCGACAAGGCGTTCGGGATCAAGCTGCCGCTGGAAAAGTGGACCCAGGAAGTCAATGACGGCAAGGCCACCACTGAGCAGTATTTCGTCTTGAAAAATCTCAGCGCGCGGATTGATGAATTGGTTGCCGCCAAGAACGCGGGCGCCTAATCCCGCGTCATGCAACTCGAATATTTCCATCTGATTGACCGCATCGTTGACCTCAATGTCGACGAACGCACGATTGCGGTCGAGGCACAGGTTCCTCAGCACAACACGATCTTTGAGGGTCATTTCCCGGGCTACCCGCTCATGCCCGGCGTGCTCTTGATCGAGGCGATGGCGCAAACCTCCGGCTGGCTGCTGATCGCGCTGACGAAATTCGAGCGCATGCCGTTTCTGGCGGCGGTCAAGGAAGCCAAGATGCGAAGTTTCGTCAATCCCGGGGAATTGCTGAACATCGAAGCCCGCGTCGCTCACGATGGTTCGGGTTATGCGGTCACCGAAGCGAAGATCCGCGTGAACGGCCAACTAAGGTGCAATGCGACCATCACGTTCGGTGTCGTCCCCTTCCCCAATCCGGATTTGCGCGGATACATGGACGCCATGGCGAAGCGCATCGGCTTCCCGCAACAGGTCCTTGGCAATGACTGACACCAAAGCTTCGAATCCGGGATCGGCGGAAGTCTGGATCACCGGCATCGGTCTCGCTACTTCGCTTGGCGAAGGGCTCGATGCGAACTGGGATGCGCTCAATCAGCGCCGTATCAATGTCGACGAGAAGCGCTTTGCGCCCTGCGTCGTTCATCCCTGGGCCCCTGTCAACCTCGACGCGCAGATCCCGAAGAAAGGCGATCAGCGTCAGATGGAGGCCTGGCAGCGCATCGGGACTTATGCCGCCGGGCTTGCGCTGGAATCCGCCGGCGTCAAGGGCGACAAGGAAGTCCTTGGACGGATGGATATGATTGTCGCTGCCGGCGGCGGCGAACGCGACCTCGCGGTCGACTCCGGCGTCCTCACCGCGGAAGCAAAGGGCAATTCCGCGCCTGGCTTTCTCAACGAACGCCTGATGAGCGATTTGCGTCCGACGCTGTTCCTGGCGCAGCTTTCGAATCTGCTGGCCGGCAACATCGCCATCGTCCACGGCGTGTGCGGGACGTCCCGCACGTTCATGGGGGAAGAAATCTCAGGCGTCGATGCGACACGGATCGCATTGGCGCGCATCGCCGGCGGCCAAAGCGACATCGCGCTAATCGGTGGCTCCCATAATGGCGAGCGCAAGGACCTTCTGGTTCTCTACGAGTTCGGCGATTACAACCTCAAGGATAAATTCGAGCCGGTATGGTCGCGTCAAAAGCAGCCAGGCTTTGCACTCGGCTCGGCCGGCGTGTTTCTCGTCATCGAATCCAGGACGCATGCCGAGGCCCGCGGTGCCAAGCCCTATGCGCGCCTGACCAATGTCGTGGCCGATCTGTCGCAGCGCAAGCAGCCCGGCGACGTCAGGGCGACGCTCGAAACGCTTTGGTCCAAGCTCGGCACTCTGGCAGAAGGCGGCGCTATCATCACCGGCGCGACCGGCGCCGAGCCTGCTACATCCGAGGAACAGGCGTTTCTAAGGGAACATCCGGATTTTGCAGTGCGAGCCAGTGGCACCATGTTCGGCCACACCATGGAAGCTCAATTTCCGCTGGGCCTGGCGCTAGCTGCGCTGTCAATTTCGCGCGGCGCATTGTTTCCGTCAGCCGATTCCTCTGGGGCAGAGATTGAAATGTCCAAACCGCCTGCCCAGATTGTCGTGATCGGGGCCGGTCACTGGCGGGGGGAAGGCATGGCTCTGGTCGAAACGATCAAGTGAACATGATGGCCTTATCGGCGGGGGAAGCATGACTAAAGTGCGCGACAAATCCGGCAGACCGATCGTCGTTGTCACCGGCATGGGCATTGTGACGTCGCTTGGCGCCGGTAAAACCGATAACTGGGCAAAACTCAGCGCCGGCGAATCCGGGATTCGGACCATCACGCGGTTTCCGATCGATGGCCTGAGAACCACGATGGCGGGAACGGTCAATTTCGCAAACGTCGAGCCGTTCTCGTCGACGGAACTCTCTGAGCGTCTCGCCATCATGGCCTCAGAAGAGGCATTGGAGCAGTCGGGCGTTGGCCGTAAGGGCGATTTTCCGGGCCCGCTGTTTCTTGCCGTGGCGCCGATTGAAGTGGAATGGCCTCAACGCCTGGAATTGGGGCGCGCGGCCGGACGCCAGGAAATAAACTACGATGATCTCCTGCGCGTCAGCGGCGGCGGAAAGTACGCCCCCTATCATCACCGATTCATGTTCGGCTCGGTTGCGGCCTGCCTCGCGGAAGCCTTTGGTACCAAGGGATCGCCGATATCTTTATCGACCGCCTGCGCGTCCGGTGCGACGGCCATTCAGCTTGGTGTTGAAGCCATCCGGCGGGGAGAAACAGACGCCGCGTTATGCGTCGGGACGGACGGCTCGGTAAACGCGGAAGCATTGGTTCGATTTTCGCTTCTGTCGGCGCTCTCGACCCAGAATGATCCGCCGCAGGGCGCATCTAAGCCCTTCTCGAAGAATTGCGACGGCTTCGTCATGGCGGAAGGCGCCGGCGCGCTGGTGCTCGAAAGCTACGATGCCGCGGTCGCCCGGGGGGCGCCGATCCTCGGCGTGGTGGCCGGCTGCGGCGAACTCACCGACTCCTTTCATCGGACCCGGTCAAGCCCCGACGGCAAGCCGATCATCGGCTGCGTGCGCAAGACCCTCGCCGATGCTGGTATGACGCCGGACCAGATCGATCACATCAATGCGCACGGCACCGCCACGCCGGAAAACGACAAGATGGAATATCTGGGCATTTCGGCGGTGTTCGGCGAACACGCCAAGCAAGTCCCGGTATCTTCGAACAAGTCGATGGTCGGCCATACCATCTCGGCAGCGGGCGCCGTCGAGGCGATATTTTCGCTGTTGACGCTCGAGCACCAGCGGATTCCGCCGACGATCAACTATGACATCCCGGATCCGGCGATTCCGTTCGACGTCGTCGGGAATAAGGCGCGCGACGCGCGTGTCACCGCCGTAATGTCGAATTCATTCGGTTTCGGCGGCCAGAACGCTTCTCTGATTCTAACGCGTGAGCCGATTTGACCAATATCGGCTTTGCGAGGCCGGTTGCTGATATGACGTTACCAGTTGGCGGGACGCATCCCAGCGTGCTCAAGCCCACGAAACGTCGGCGGCGCGTGTCTGGTAAGATCATTTTTGGTTTGTGATGCCTCCCTTGCTCCTCCGCACCAAAGCCCGTATCCGCCAGTCCGCCAAGCCGCTCGGCGAAGCGGCGGTGGGCGCGTTGACGATCGGTATGCTGCGCGCCACCCGCTATTTCGATCCGATCAAGACGGCAAACCTGTTCGGCGGCATCACCCGACGCATCGGTCCGTTGCTGCGCGAGCAGCGGATCGGCCGCGCCAACCTGACTGCCGCCTTCCCGGAAAAATCGCCCGAAGAGATCGAGACGATCTTGGCCGGAGTCTGGGACAATCTGGGCCGGGTCGGCGCCGAATTCGCTCATCTCGATCATATTTGGGAGCACGATCGCAGCCGTCCCGAGGACAGCCGCATCGAAATCCAGCAGCGCACCCATGAGCTGTTTGCGCAACTGCGGCTCGACGGCAAGCCCGCACTGATCTTCGCGAGCCATCTGGGCAACTGGGAGCTGCCGGCCCTGGCCGCGGTCGCGCACGGGCTCGATGCCGCGATCCTCTATCGCCGACCCAACATCGCCTCTGCCGACCGCATCATTCAAGAGATGCGCGCGGTGAAAATGGGAACTCTGATACCGGCGGGTCGCGACGCGCCGCTCAAGCTCGCGGAAGCCCTGCAGAGAGGCCAGCACGTCGCCATGCTGGTCGATCAATATCTGACCGGCGGCGTCGAGGTGACATTCTTCGGGCGCAAGACCCGAGCTAATCCGATGCTGGCCCGGCTGCTGCGGCAGGTCGAGTGCCCGATCCACGGCGTCCGCATCATCCGCCTGCCCGGACACCGTTTCCGAGCCGAGCTATCCGAGGAAGTAAAGCCGGTGCGGGACGCCTCCGGGCAGATCGACGTGCAGGGGACGACGCAGGCGATCACCTCGGTGGTCGAGGGCTGGATTCGCGAATATCCGGATCAGTGGCTGTGGGTGCATCGTCGCTGGCGATAGTTGCGCACGTCCTCGAAACTCGTCACGTCATCGCTATACACGGCTCCGTCATTCCGGGATGGTCCACAGGACCAGACCTCAGATGCGCAATTGCGCATCGGGGAATCTCGAGATTCTCCGATGTGCAATTGCACATCGTAGTTCGATGCTTCGCACCGCCCCGGAATGACAACATCACCGCCCCGTCTTCACCTTGGTCCAAAGCCGGTTGATGACGCGCTGGGTGGCCGGATCACGTGCGGTAATTACGAACAGCTTCCCAAGCGTCGCCTCGTCCGGGTAGATGGCCTTGTCATCGAGGATTTTGCGATCGATCAGCTTCTGACTCGCCAGATTGCCGTTGGCGTAGGACAGAAAGTCAGAGTTCTTGGCCGCGACGTCGGGCCGGTTGAGGTAATTGATCAGCTCATAGGCTTCCGGAGCGTTTTTGGCATCGGCGGGGATAGCCAGGTTGTCGAAAAACATCTGGGCGCCCTCCTTCGGGATGGCATAGCCGATCTCGATGCCGTTTTTTGCCTCAAGCGCGCGGCTACGCGCCTGCATGATGTCGCCCGACCAACCCACCACCAAGCAAATCTCGCCGGTAGCCAATGCACTCAGATATTCCGATGAATGAAATTTGCGAACATACGGCCTGACCTTGGCGACGAGATCGGCGGCTTTCTCGAGGTCGGCCGGCTTGGTCGAATTCGGATCGAGGCCGAGATAGCCCAGTGCCGCCGGCAGGATATCGTCGGCGGAATCCAGCATATGGACGCCGCACTCCTTGAACTTGGCAAGGTTCTCCGGCTTGAAGATCATGTCCCAGCTGTCGATCCGGGCATCAGCGCCGAGAATCTTCTGCACCGCTTTGACATTGTAACCGATGCCGGTGGTGCCCCACATGTAGTTGACGGCGTAGGTGTTGCCGGGATCGTAGACGGCAAGCCGTTTGGTCACTTCCGGCCATGCATTCGCAAGGTTCGGAAGCTTCGACTTGTCGAGCTTCTGGAAGACGTTTGCGGTGATCTGGCGCTGCAGGAAATAGGCCCCGGGAACCACGACGTCATAGCCGGATTTTCCCGCCAACAACCGGGTTTCCAGCGTCTCGTTGGCGTCGAACGTATCGTAGACCACCTTAATGCCGGTCTCCTTGGTGAAGTCCTCCAGCACCCCCGGCGCAATGTAGTTCGACCAGTTGTAGAAATTGACGGCGCGGTCCTGCGCTTTCGCAGGCAGCAACAGCGCAGCCGCGACGAACGCTCCGGCCATCGCGGACGCAAATCGGATGTAGGTGCAGCTTGAACGGCGCATCAAGGGTCAACCTCTATCGGCGATGCACGGCGTCGGAGAGTCGCTCCAGCGCGGTATCGAGCGTGGCGTCCTTCTTGGCAAAGCAAAACCGCACCACCGACGTCACGGCATCCCGTTCGTAAAACGCTGATACGGGTATCGCCGCGACCTTGTAGTCAGTCACAATGCGCCGGCAAAATGCCTCATCGGTTTCGTTGAGACCGAGCGGCGACAGGTCGACGGTGAGGAAATAAGTGCCCTGCGAGCGCAGAACGGGGAAGCCGATGCGCTCCAGTCCCTGGGTGAGCCGGTCGCGGCTGCGCGCCAGATCCTTGCGCATGGCATGGAAATATTCCGCCGGCTTGCCGAGGCCATAGGCGACGGCCGCCTGCAGGTTGGGGGCGGTCGTGAAGGTCAGGAACTGGTGCACTTTCGCGGCAACGCGCAACAGCGGTGGCGCTGCGCAGACAAAACCGATTTTCCAGCCGGTCAGTGAAAAAATCTTGCCGGCGGAGCCGACCTTGATGGTGCGGTCCCGCATGCCCGGGATGGTAATCAGCGGAATATGCTCGCGGTCATCGAAGATCACGTGCTCCCAAACCTCGTCGCAGATCGCAACCGTGTCGAACTCCTGGCAGAACCGCGCCAGCAGTTCGAGATCCTCGCGCGGATACACCACTGCGGCCGGGTTGAGCGGGTTGTTGAACAGGACCGCTTTGGTTTTGGGCGTGAACACACCTCGCAGCGCCTCCTCCGTCAGCCGCCAATGCGGCGGCTCGAGGCGCACCAGGCGCGGTATGCCGCCGGCCTGCCGGATGATCGGAAGGTAGGAATCATACACCGGCTGGAACACCACCACCTCGTCGCCGGGTTCGACGACAGCCAGGATAGCGCTGGTCAGCGCCTCCGTGCCGCCCGAGGTCACCATCACCTCGGTCATCGGATCGAGCCTGAGCCCGTGCCAGCGCTCATAATGGGCCGAGATCGCCTGCCGCAACTCCGGAATGCCCATCATCGACGGGTATTGGTTGTTGCCGTCCATGGTCGCGTCCGATGCCGCGCGGCGGATATCCTCAGGGCCCGGATCGTCAGGGAACCCCTGGCCGAGATTGATCGCTTGGTTGTCGCGCGCCAGCTGCGACATCGCCTCGAAAACGGTGACGGGAAGATCCGCAAAAACCTTGTTTACTGACGTCATGGGAGCAATCAGCCGCCGGCCTTGGTCGGCAATCCCGCGGCCTTCCACGCCAGCATGCCGCCGGCGAGGTGGTTGTCGTAGGCAAAACCGGCCGCCTGCGCGGCCATCGAGGCCGTCACCGACCTTTTGCCCGAACGGCAGGCAAAAACCACCAGCTTGCCCTGGGGATCGGGAATGGCCTGCGGGTCGAACCCCGAGAGCGGAACGACCACACCGCCCGGATAGGCTTCCACCGCGACTTCATTCGGCTCGCGAACGTCGACGAGAAGATAGCGTCCCTCGGCCATCCCTTTCGATACGTCTTCCGGTGTCAAATCCCTGACCTGATGACCCTGATCCGCCACTCACATCCTCCTACGATAACCCGTTGCGAACGCGGCCCCCGCGTCACTTGTGCCCGCCCCCGCGGCGCCAACGTCGCCCTTGGCGGGACGAAAATCAAGCGCCAGAACGTATCTGGAAACCTGCAACCGCACCGCTAGAGCGTTTTCCAGCGAAGTGGATACCGGTTCGCGAAAGAAAACGCGTCAAACCAAGAATCTAGAGCTCCGTTCCGATTCCATCGGAACGGAGTTCTAGACGGACACCTGTGTTCCAACCTCCACCACGCGGCCGGTGGGAATCTGGAAATAGTCAGTGGCGTCGTTCGCCGTGCGGCTCAGCGCGATGAAAAGATGATCCTGCCAGCGCGGCATCCCGGAATGCGCGGCCGGCTTCAGTGCGCGCCGCGACAGGAAGAACGAGGTCGACATGATGTCGAACTGCCAGCCGAGCTTGCGAGCGATCGCCAGCGTTTTCGGCACGTTGGGCAACTCCATGAAGCCAAATCGCAGCGTTACCCTGGAGAAGGTCGCGCTGATCTGCTCCATCCGGACCCGTTCGGACGGATCGATCCGCGGTGTCGGCGCCGTCTCAATGGTGAGAATGACATTCTTCTCGTGCAGCACCTTGTAGTGTTTCAGGCTGTGCATCAGCGCCGTCGGCGCACTGACGGGATCGCTGGTCAGAAATACCGCGGTGCCGGAGACCCGCTGCGGCGGCCTCTTCTCGAGCATCGCCACCAGATCCGCCAACGGAAATTCCAGCTTGCGCGATTTCTCGAACAGCAACCGGCTGCCGCGCCGCCAAGTGTACATCAGCAGCATGACACCGCCGCCGAGCGCCAGCGGCACCCAGCCCCCCTCGACCACTTTCAAGAGGTTTGCGGCGAGAAAGGTGAGGTCGAGAAACAGAAACGGCGCGATCAGCGCCGCGGCCGCGATCGGCGACCATTTCCAGACCTTCCAGATCACGACGAAGCCCATCATCGCCGTCACCACCATGGTCCCCGTCACGGAGATGCCATAGGCCGACGCCAGTGCGCTTGAGGATCGGAACATCAAGACCAATAGCGTCACGCTGACGAGCAGCAGCATATTGATGCGCGGAATATAGATCTGGCCGGAATGCGATTCCGAGGTGTGGCGGATCTCGAACCGGGGCAGCAGGCCGAGCTGGATGGCTTGACGGGTCAGCGAATAGGCGCCGGTGATCACTGCCTGGCTGGCAATCACCGTCGCCACGGTGGCGAGACAGACCATCGGCAGCAGCGCCCAGTCCGGAAACATCAGGAAAAATGGGTTCTCGACGGCATGCGGATCGGCGATCAGGAGCGCGCCCTGCCCCAGATAATTCAGCGCCAGCGACGGCAACACGATATAGAGCCAGGCGGTCTGGATCGGACGCTTGCCGAAATGGCCGAGATCGGCATAGAGCGCCTCGGCGCCGGTAACGGCGAGAAACACCGCGCCGAGCGTCACGAAGCCGATGATGCCGTGATGGACCATGAACCAAATGGCGTGCACCGGGTTCAGCGCGAACAGCACCTCGGGATGCTGCAGGATCGGGTTAATCGCCGCGATCGCAATGACCGCGAACCAGACCGACATCACCGGTCCGAACAAGGCGGCGACGCGCGCCGTGCCGCGCGACTGAACCGCAAACAGCGCAAACAGGATGACGACCGTCAGCGGCACCACATAGGGATCGAACGTCGCGGTGACGAGCTTGATGCCCTCGATCGCCGAAAGCACCGAGAGCGCCGGCGTGATTACCGCGTCGCCATAAAATAGCGCGCCGCTGACGATGCCAAGCAGCACGATCGCACCGCCGGAGCGGCTGACGGCGCGTTGCGCCAATGCCATCAGAGCCAGCGTACCACCTTCGCCGTGGTTGTCGGCGCGCAACAGGATCAGCACGTATTTCAGCGTCACCACGACGATCAACGCCCACAGGATCAACGATAGGACGCCGAGGACGGCCTGCGGACTGATAGCGCCGGATCCGCCGCTGGCGGCGGTGACGGCCTCGCGTAGCGCATAAAGCGGACTAGTGCCGATATCGCCATAGACGACGCCGATGCTGCCGAGCATCAGCGCCTTGAAGCCGGCGGTGGAATGCGCATCGCCATGACCATTTACCGCCGTCGTTTCCGCGGCGGGGACTACAACATCGCTGATCATGAAGCGGTCGGCCTTTGATAAGCTTCCTACACGTTCGCAAAGCGAGGCGGCTTATAGTCCTGCGCTTAGAGCATAGCCTACCCCGATTTCGGGTCTAGGCCATGCAAAATTGCATAGAACTTTCGATGGTGGCCTGCAGCGTACGGAGGTGTGACTTTAAGCGTCCACTCAAATGATCACTTGGGTCCCGACTTCAACCACGCGGCCGGTCGGGATCTGAAAATAGTCTGTAGCGTCGTTGGCCGAACGGCTCAGCATGATGAACAGCCGATCCTGCCACAGCGGCATTCCGGAATGCGCCGACGGCTTCAGCGAGCGGCGCGAAACGTAGAACGATGTCGCCATGATGTCGAATTGCCAGCCGAGCTTCCGCGCGATCACCAGGGCCTTTGGAACGTTGGGCGATTCCATGAAGCCGAAGCGCAGCCGGACGGTCGCAAATTTATCGCTGATCGTTTCCATGCGGACGCGATCGGCCAGGCCGACCCGCGGGGTATGCGAGGTTTCGATGGTCAGGATGACATTATGCTCGTGCAACACCTTGTTGTGCTTGAGATTATGCAACAGCGCCGTGGGCACGAAATTGGGGTCGCTGGTCAAGAAGACCGCAGTGCCCTTGACGATGTGAGGCGGTCGCCTTTCCAGGCTCTGGATCAAATCCCTGAGCGGAACTTCGGTGCGCCGGGTCTTGGCAGTCAGGATGGCAGCCCCCCTGCGCCAGGTCCAGATCGTGACCGCCATCGCCAAGCCAAACAGGAGCGGCACCCACGCACCTTCCAACAGCTTCAGAAGGTTTGCGCTGAAGAAGGCCATATCGACCACGACAAATGGGACGATGACCGCCGCGGCGGTGGCCGCGCGCCAATTCCACAGCTTCCATATCACGACGAAACCCATGATGCCGTCGACCACCATGGTTGTGGAGACCGCGATGCCGTAGGCGGAGGCCAGTCCGCTGGAGGTGCGAAACAGCAGCACCAGCAATATGACGCCGATCAGCAGCAGCGTGTTGACGCGCGGCAGATAGATCTGGCCGGCATGGGTTTCGGAGGTGTATCGGACCTCGAAGCGAGGCAAAAGACCAAGCTGCACGGCCTGACGGATCAGCGAATACGCGCCCGTTATCACCGCCTGGCTTGCGATCACCGTCGCGGCGGTCGCCAGCACCACCAGCGGTAGCAGCAGTATTTCCGGGACCATCCGATAGAACGGGTTCTCGATCGCGGCGGGATTGGACAATACCAGCGCACCCTGGCCGAAATAGTTGATCAGCAGCGATGGCAGAACAAAAAAAAGCCAGCCGGCCTGGATCGGCTTGCGTCCGAAATGCCCCAGATCCGCATAGAGCGCCTCCCCGCCGGTTACCGCGAGAAAGACCGCTCCCAGCGTCACCAGTCCAATCGTCCCGTGGGACAGCAGGAATTGGATTGCGTACATCGGATTGATCGCGGCCAGCACCGAGGGATCGTCGCTGATATGGACGAGCCCCATCGCCGCGAGGCAGCTGAACCAGACGATCATGACCGGCCCGAACGCCGACGCCACCCGCGCCGTGCCGCTGCTCTGAACCGAGAACAGCACGACCAGGATGAAGACCGTCAGCGGAACGACATAATGCTCCAGCGCCGGTGTCGCGAGCTTCAGTCCTTCGACCGCGGAAAGCACCGAAATTGCCGGCGTGATCATGGAATCGCCGATGAACATCGAGGCGCCGATGACGCCGAGCGTCAGCAAAAACCAGCTTCGCCGCTGCAATGCGCGTTGCCCCAGCGCCATCAGCGAGAGCGTCCCGCCTTCTCCATTATTGTCGGCGCGCAACAGCAACAGTACGTATTTTGCGGTAACGACGATGAAAAGCGCCCACAGGATCAGCGACAGCACCCCGAGCACGATGGCGCGCGACGCCGGTTGGCCTTGCGCGGCCCCGGCGACGGCCTCGCGAAACGCATATAGCGGCGACGTACCGATGTCGCCGAACACGACGCCGATGCTTCCGAGCGTCAGCGCCCAAAAGCTCGTCGTAACCGATCCCTCTTGGGCTTCGGCGGATGTGACGCTGAGAGCCATGACGCTGGAAAACGCTCTATCGGTTAATTTGATCCGGGTCGGCTATCGGCCGCTTCTGAAAGGCGAGTCCATGGTTTGACCATAGCACCATGGGCAATGCCCATTCCGCAAGGTCGCAGCTTCGTCAAGAATGAATACGGTAGTATCGTAGCGTCCGACTACGGTTTCAAGTCCGGCGGCAGCGGCGGATCCTCGCGCATCAGCGTAATAGTGACGCGGCGGTTGGCGGACAGCGAGGGATCGTCGGGAAACAGCGGCTGGGAGTTGGCCTTGCCCGACACTGCAAAAATGTGGGACGGCGGCAGCCCTTCCCGCTCCAGAATTTGGCGCACCGCATTGGCGCGATCGGCCGAGAGATCGAAAGCTCCGTAATCGCTTTGCGTCGGCACGAAGCCTGCCGCGGTGTGGCCGACAATCGATATCCGCAGCGGCGTCGCCTTGAGCGGTGCCGCCAATTTCTCGATCAGCCGGCGGGTGCGATCATAAGGCACCTTGGATCCGTCGGCGAACATCGACCGGCCATCCTGATCGACGATCTCCAGATTGAGGCCCTGCGTGGTCTCCTCGAACATGATGTGTTTTGAAATCTCGGTGAGTTCCGGCATGTCCTGGAGCGCCTGCCGCAACGATGCCGCAGCCAGCGCGAACTCGCGATCGATCTTGAGACGGACGCCGGAAGTATGGGCGTCGTTATGCTGATCCGGGGTCGGGGTGTTGGACGCTTCCTCGGGCTGAATGTGGGCGGCGTTCTTGAGCTTCGGCTTGGTGGGAAGTCCGTCGGATTCGATGACGCCGGAATATCGCTTCTCGCTCTGCACGCCGAACGCGTCGCGCATCGAACCGGCGACGATCTTGAGCTTGTTGTTGTCCATGGTGGAAAACGCGACGAGCATCACAAAGAAGCTCATCATCAGGCCCATGAGGTCGGCGAAGGTCACGAACCAGCCGTGCCCTCCTCCATGCGCGGCGCCACGTTTTTTCTTGGCCATTGGGCTCGTTCCAGGTCCGGACCGGCCGCTTACGCCGGGACCGGCTCGCCTTCTTCATGGCGGTGTTTTTCCGGCAGATAGGCCAGCAACATTTCCCGCACCAGCGCCGGGCTCTTGGAATCCCGGATCATCAGGATGCCGTCGATGATCAGCGTGCGGTTGGTCTCCTCGTCGAGCAGCTTGCCATGCAGCTTATCGGCGATCGGCAGGCAGAACAGGTTGGCGACCAGTGCGCCGTAAAGCGTTGCGAGCAAGGCGGTCGCCATGAACGGGCCAAGCTTCGAGGGGTCGGTCATGTTGGCGAACATCTGCACCATGCCGATCAAAGTGCCGATCATGCCGAACGCCGGCGCACAGTCGCCGATGGCGCGGTAGATTTTCCCGCCCTCATCGAGGTGCATCAGAAAATTGTCGCGGTCGCGCTCGAGATTGTCGCGGATGAATTCGAGATCGTAACCGTCGGCGACATAGCGGATTCCCTTTGCGAGAAACGGCTCATCGGTCTCGACCTTTTCCAGGCCGACCGGACCCTGCTTGCGCGCGATTTCGGCGATGCGGGCCAATTCGTCGACCAGATCGCGCGCCGACAGCCGGCTCATGGTGAACGCGAATTTCGCTCCAAGCGGCAGGCCATGCATGATGGCCATTAGCGGAAATCGGATCATGGTGGCGGCAATCGACCCGCCGAAGATGATGATCATCGCATGTTCGCTGACGAACATGTGCAAGTCACCGCCCATGAGCACCATCGTGGTCACGACAATAATGCCGGACACGAGCCCGACGCTCGTCATGATATCCATGGGCAACTCCAACGCGTACGCGAACTTCCGGCCATCCTGGACGGAGGCGCGGCCCACGTCGGACCGCGTGACAACCCTACGTCGGTGCAATTAAAGACGCGTTACCGAATTTGGTAGGCATAACAATTGGTTAATAAAAAGCTAGAGACCGGAGGCCGTTGCTGCCGGTTCAGCCGCGCTGTTTCCCCTGCTCCATCGCCAGTTCAGCCTGAAGGCTCGCAAGGTCGCGATAGATCGATGCGACAGCGAGCACGCGGCCTTTGCTCTTGTACCGCAGCAGGCAATCCTTCGCTGAAATGTCGCCGTCGATAGCGATCTCGTCCCATGCCTCGGCGTGACCGACATAGTTGATCGGCACGTCGTAGTGTTGGCTCCAGAAAAACGGCACCGCGTCGAAAGCCTCGCGCGCGCCCAGCATGTTGCGGGCGGCGGTCTGCCCCTGGCGCTCCGCCACCACCCAATGCTCGACCCGGATGTTCTCGCGGGAATGGGGATCGGGCCAGCGCGCGATATCACCGGCCGCAAAGATTCCGGGAACGCTGCTTTCGAGGAATTCGTTCACAGCAATGCCGCGGTCGAGTTTGAGGCCGGCGCCTTCGGCCAGCGTCAGCCGCGGACGCACCCCGACCCCCACCACGACCAGATCGGCCTCAAGCATGCCGCCGCTCTTCAGCGTCGCGCGCTTGCCATCGATCGCGGTCACGGTATCGCCGAGGTGAAAGATCACGCCGTGCTCCTCGTGCAGGGCGCGCACGAAGTCGCCCATCTCGGTCCCCAGCACGCGCTCCATCGGCCGCTGCTCCGGCGCCACGACATGGACCTCGATCTCGCGGGCGCGCAACGCGGCTGCTGCCTCCAGCCCGATGAAACTGGCGCCGATCACGATCGCGCGTCGCGCCCCGGACATCAAAGCAATGATCGCCTGGCAATCGGCCAGCGAGCGCAGGACATGAACATGCGGCTGGTCGGCGCCCGGGATCGGCAGCCGCACCGGTTCGGCGCCAGTCGCCAACAGCAGGCGATCATAGGCGACGGTGTCTCCAGCGGCGGTGGTGACACGGCGGGCCTCCGTATCGATCCCCGTGACCCCGCTCTTGAGCCGCAGATCGATCTTGGTTTCCGCGTAGAATTCTTGCGGACGCAGCGGCAACCAATCTTCCGGCGCGCTGCCGGCGAGATAATCCTTCGAGAGGTTGGGCCGATCGACCGGCACGGCGGCATCGTCGCTGAGCATGACGATGCTGCCTTCGAACTGCTGCCGCCGTAACATTTCCGCCGCGGCGAAGCCGGCCGCGCCGCCACCGACAATCACGATCGTGTCGGGCGCATCGCTCGGCGCCTTGCGGCGTGACTTCGGCGCCTCGCGCTTTTGCCGGACAAAGATCCGGTCACCGTCGCGCTCGACCTGCCAGACCGCAAGCGCGGTCAGCGCCGGGGCGCGCGTCGCTTCCCCCGTTCGCAGGTCGAAGCAGGCGTGGTGCCAGGGACAGCGAATGCCCTCCCCGACGACAAGCCCCTCCGCCAGCGGCCCGTGATAATGGCTGCAATGCGCATCGATCGCAAAAATTTCGCCTGCGGCGCGCACCAACAGAACATCCTGATCGCCGACATGGCCCAGCAGGGTTTCGCCGCTGAAGTCGCTGATTGCAATGCCCAGGGAAAGATCGGGCCCCGTGGGCTCGGCCTGCTGTTCAGCCATGTTCGCTCCCATTTGGCGGGACGGCCGTAGCGGCCCCGGACCCGTTCAGCCCATTGGATAATCGACCAACGGAACGGTTTCCGGCTTTTCAGCCCGGCAGGCTGAACCGTTATCCGCCCAGTTTGTTCCCTGGGGGTTGTGGCTACAATCGCATGGGAATGCGTTCGACGCGATCTCGCCGGGAGGCCCGGCGTGAAAAAGCCTATACGCCGAGGTATCGTTGCAGGACCGCGGGCTGCGCCTTGATCTCCCGCGCTGGCCCCTCGTGAACGATGTGGCCATTGTTGACGATGTAGATGCGTTGGGCGAGCGCCAGCGTGGCCGCGAGGTTCTGCTCGACCAGCACAATGGTTTGGCCGGCCGCCGCAAGATCGCTGCAGGCCTTCATGAGGTCGCGCACGATGATCGGCGCCAGCCCTTCGAATGGCTCATCGAGCAGAACGATCTTGGGATCACGCACCAATGCGCGCGCGATCGCCAGCATCTGCTGTTCGCCGCCCGACAAATCGGTACCTCGGTTGCCGCGCCGCTCCTTGAGCCGCGGAAACATCTCGTAGATGCGGTCGAGCGGCCAGCGCTTCGAGGCGGTCAAGCCCGCAAGCACCAGGTTCTCTTCCACATTGAGGCTGCCGAATATCCGGCGATCTTCGTGCACGAGCTGCATGCCGGCCCGCGCGATCGCGTGGCTCTTGCGGCCGGCGATTTCGACGCCGTCGAACATCACCGATCCCGCCCGCGGCGTCACCACGCCCATCAGGCTCTTCAGGGTCGTGCTTTTGCCGGCGCCGTTGCGGCCGAGCAGCGCCACGACTTCGTTACGCTCGACCCGCAGCGAGACGTCGAACAGGATATGGGAGTCCCCGTAATAGCTGTTCAGGCCATTGACCTCGAGCAAGCTCATGCTTCGAGCACTCCATGCACGCCGCCAAGATACGCCTCTTGTACCGCGGTACTGCGTTTTATTTCCTGCGGCGTGCCTTCGACCAGGACGCGGCCCTCCTGCAGCACCGTGACGCGCTCCGCCAGTTCGAACAGGGCATCCATGTCGTGATCGATGATGATCATGGTGCGATCGCGGCTGATCGACTTGAGCAGCTTGACCGTTTCAACCCGCTCGCTCGGGCTCATGCCGGCCAGCGGCTCGTCCAGCAGCAACAGGCTCGGTGAGGTCGCCAACGCCAGCCCGATCTCCAGGCGGCGCTTCTCGCCATAGGCGAGCTCCGATACCGGCGTGTCGAGCCGGGAGGTGAGATTGACCAGCTGAAGCGTACGTTCGACCTGTTCGTTCAGCTTCGGGATACTGTCCAGGCTGCGGAACAGATCGAGACGGAATCTGCCGCGCAATTTGGCGAGCGCCGCAATGACGACGTTTTCGCGAACCGTGAGCCCCGTAAACAGCTGGTTGACCTGGTAACTCTTGGTCAAGCCGAGCTGGCATACATCGGTAACGCTGGTGCCCGTGATATCTCGCCCCTCGAACACAATCTTACCCGAGCTCGGCGCGATCTCGCAGGTCAGCATTTTGAAGAAGGTCGATTTACCGGCGCCGTTGGGGCCGATGATGCCGCGCAGTTCGCCGTGGTTGACCGTGAAATCGATATCGCTGTTGGCGAGCAGGCCGCCATAGCGTTTGGAGAGGCCGGTTGCCTGCAGAATTGGACCGGAACGGCCCTCGCCTCGGCGAGCCCGCACCGGCAGCTTGACCACCTCGGCTTCCGCGGCTTTCGGCGGATCGACGGCAGCGACAGCCGATACGGCCGCTGCCGCCTCCGGCTCGGAATGCTTGGCGCGCTTGCCCGACATCCAGCCGACGAGATCCTCAAGGCCGCCGATGATGCCCCGGCGCAGGAAACACACCAGCAAGACAAAGATGACGCCGAGTACGAGCTTCCACGCCGCGCCCAATCCGAGTGCAGCCTGCAGGAAGTCCTGCAGGAACAGCCAGACTGCGGCACCGACCAGCGGCCCGAACAAGGTCCCCCGTCCGCCGATCGCGGTCTGCATCACCAGCTGCCCCGAGGTATCGAAGGTGAAGGCGTCAGGTGGCATGAATGCCTGCAGCACGCCGAGCAGACCGCCGGCGAAGCCGGCATAAGCGGCGGCGATCACGAACGCGGTGAGTTTGTAGCCGTGGATGTTATGGCCCACCGCGGTGGCGCGCAGCGGATTGTCCCGGATCGCGCTCAGGATGGCGCCGACCGGAGAACGCACGATACGCACCGCAATCACGACGCCGACGAAATAACACAGCGCCAGAAACTGGTAGAGCGACCAGCCGGTCGTGAAATGGATCGACGTGAAGCCAAGATTGAAACTCGGCGTCGGCACCCCGGGCAAGCCGTTCTCGCCGCCTGTCCAGGCCGACAACGGATTGAACTCGACGAAAAAGAAGACTTCCGCGATCGCCACGGTGATCATGGAGAAGTAGATTCCGGTGCGCCGCAGCGCGATCAGCCCCACCAGATAACCGACAGCAGCAGCCACGATCATCCCGATCACCAGCGCCAGAAGGACGTTGGGAAATCCGGCCCGGGTCAGCAGATAGGCTGCAACAAAGCCGCCGGTGCCATAAAAGGCCGACTGGCCGAACGACAACAGCCCGGTGAAGCCGAACAGGATATCGAAACCGAGGCCGAACAGGCCCCAGACCAGGATTCGGTTCACCGTGTTGGGGGCAAATCCGAGATGCGGCAGCACGAAAGGGGCGACGATCAGGCCGATCGCCGTCAGTGTCTCGATCAAAAAAGGACGTTTCTTGAGCATCAGATGACCACGTTCATTCGCGGCCCTGGGTGCCAAGCAAGCCATGCGGCCGTACTACGAGCACAAGCGTCATGGCCGCGAACAGCATGACGTAGGCGTATCCGGGATTAAACATTGCGGTAATGCTGATGATTTCGCCGGCGATCAGCCCGCCAAGAATGGCGCCCGGAAACGATCCGACGCCGCCGATCACCACCACCACGAAAGTTTCGACCAGGATGTCGTCGCCGACACCCGGCGTCAGCGAGACCACGGGCGCGTTGACGATGCCGGCAAAACCGGCAGCCATCGCACCGATGCCGAAGACGATCATGAAGACGCGGTAGACGTTGATGCCGAGCGAGTCGACCATCACCGCGTCTTCGATGCCGGCGCGCACGATCATGCCGAGCCGCGTGCGGTAGAGAACCACGAACAACGCGCCGAGCGCAGCCGCCACAATGCCGACCACCGCAAGGCGATAGGTCGGGTAATACATGAAGCCAAGCGATGTGATGCCCTGGAATAGCGGCGGCGGCGGCACCAATTTCGATTCGCTTGAGAAGATCAGGCGGACCAGCTCGACAAAGCAGATTCCCAGCCCGAAGGTGACGAGAAGCTGATCTTCGTGGGGCCGATGATAGAAGTGCCGGATGATGACGCGTTCCATCACCACACCGACGATCATGACGAACAGCGAACCGGCGATGACCGCGACGATGAACGAACCGGTATATTGAAAGGCGACGTAGCCGGCGTAACCGCCGAGCATGAACATCGCGCCGTGCGCCAGATTGAGCACGCCGAGCGTGCCGTAGATGATGGTCAAGCCGGAGCTGATCAGCGCAAGCAACGCACCAAGCGCCAGGCCGTTGAACAGCTGCGAAATAAAATTCGGCCAATTAATCATAAGGGACAATCGCAGGACTTGGGTGTGCGGCGCTGTAGAACATAAAAGTTGCTAACGTAGAAATGGCGCCGCAGGAAGCGCTGCGGCGCCAAAGTTCATATCTCGCTTAGCTATAGTCGCCGAGCTGGCAGCCGAACGCTTCCGGCTTCTGCATCAAGCCCGCGCCGGGCACGATGTCGACCACGTCGTAGAAGTCTTCCTTGCCCTTCATGTCCTTTTCCATCTTGCCCTTGACGACGATGACGGGGCGGACACACTGGTGATCTTCCTTGCGGTAGTGCACGTCACCGAGCAGAGACGGAATGGTTTCCTCCTTCTCATAGGTCTTGATGACATCAGGCGGATAGAAGCTGCCGGCCTCTTCAATCATACGCGCCCAGTGCACGAAGCTGACGTAGGAGTTGGCCGCACCCCACTCCGGCTTGTAACCGTATTTCTTCTCGAAAGCCTCGTTGAACATCTTGGCGAGCGGATACTTGTCCTCGACGGTCCACCAATAGTCGGTCGCCGAATAGACGCCCTGCATCAGGCCACCGGTTTCGCGAGCCAAGAACGGCACCTGATAGGGAACGACGAGCTTCATCTTGTCGAGCACGCCGAACTGCTTGGCCTGCTGGATCGACAATACGGCGTCGTGGCCCCAATTGACGTTGATCAGGATGTCGGCGCCCGAATTGGCGACGTTGAGCAGATAGGACGAGAAGTCGGGAGCCCCGAGCGGCGAGACCTGGTTGGTGACGGTGGTCCACCCAGCAGGCGCGAGGTAGTCCTGCATCGACTTGGTGACGGTGTGACCGTAGGTGTAGTCAGGCGTGAGGTAAGCGACCTTCTTGTCCTTGCCAAAGGTCTTGATCAACGTCGGGCTGATCGCGGCGGCGGCGGTCTGGCCGTAGAAGCCCTGGCGGAAACCGTAACGCACGCAGTCCTTACCGGTGGTGTCGTTGGAGCCGGAGATGCCGGACAAGAACAAAACCTTTTCGCGTTGCGCCAGTTTGTTCAGCGCGACCGCGACGGCGCTCGAGGTGCCGCCGGTGATCATCATCGCCTTGTTCTCGCTGATGAAGCGCTGCTGCGCCTGCACCGCTTCATTCGGCTTGGCGGCGGAATCCGCGACGCCGTACTTCAATTCCTTGCCAAGCACGCCCTTGGTGGTCTTGGGCGATATCTTCTTGACCAGCTCATGGCCGCTGTTGATGTGCTCGATCGCGAGTTCGTAGCCCTTGAGCTCATCTTCGCCCTGCACCGCATAGGTCCCGGTACGCGGAACCGAAATGCCGATGAAAACCGAGGAGCCGGACGAACCGGCGGGATAGGTGCCGATTGCCGGCTTATCGTCGGCGAATGCCGGCATGATCATGCCTGCGGGAAGTATCGTTCCGCCCGCCAATCCTGCCGCGGTCTGCAAAAGCCTGCGACGCGACACCACGAGGCCGGAATCTCGTCCGACAACTGTGTTTTTCACTACCGGTCCTCCCAAATATATTTATGACGTGCCCGACCGTGGTCGGCCGTTCTGAGAATGCCTCACAAACGCGCGGCTTTTCATAAGGGCGCGCCTGTGACGTAGATGCATCGCGCGGCATAACGCGTCACCATATGTCCCCCTGTCAATGTCACTTTCGTTGTACACGTGCGGGCTTGCCTCGGAAAAAATCTCGCTTCACGATGTCATTCCCTCGGAATTGTGCGGTCAGCCGACGAATCCATGGAAATAGAGGCCGGCACGCGCCAGGCAGCTTGCCTGGGGCTTAAGCCTGCCCGGACAGGAGAGCGGAATGACTGTGAGGCTTGGCGCCGTCGCTTCCAATCGCGATGAATTGACCGAATCGCGCGAGCAAGCCGGGTTCGAATCCGTCATCGACGCGCGCCGCGAAGCAACGCCGATCGCTCCTTTCCCGGTTCAGCGTGGCGCGACCGCGTCGCCGCCAGCGCGCGGGCCTGAACTGAGTAACCGCGCCATGAACGTTTTGAAAATTCTGGCAGCCGAGATGACCGGGGAATGCCCGCCGCGCCAGCGCTGGACGCCCTCGCCCGCTTTGCTCCGGGAGATCACCTACAGGCACCTCGTCACTACACGAAATTGCGGCCCACGGACGATCAGCGAGATCGTCCGCTGGGCGCAATCGCAGGGGGTGACGATCCGGCCACCGTACCATGCAGGCAAATCGCTGGCGGAAACCTGGAAAGCCATCAGCGCTAAGTCCACGGCGGGCGAGCTCGTTTATGCTGAAATCGCCGAGGCGTTGGAAAAATCGGTTCGTCGCAAGAATACGACCATCCCCGTCGAAATCCAGGAACTCCTGCTGCAGCTCTTGAAGCCGGACGGCGGACAGGCTCCCGCCTAAGCCGCTTTGTCCCTTAGGAAATCGGCAAGTTCACCGCGCGGCCGGACGGTTTCAGATATCAAGCGACGCGCAAGCGCGCGACGGCGGAACGATCCCAGGAAAGCCCGGCGCCCGGGCGATCCGGAATCACGGCGCAGCCATCCTTGACCTCGAGCGGCTGTTCAAGGAATGCGTCTGCCCAGTCAACATATTCAAGCCAATGCGCCGTCGGCGTCGCCGCGAGCAAATGCGCGCTGACCTCCGGAAGAAGATGCGACGACATCGGGATGCCGTGCGCGGCCGCAATCCCCGCCGCCTGGACCCAGCCCGTGACGCCACCGATCCGCGCATAGTCTGGCATCACCAAATCGCATGCCGCGGCACGCAGCGCCTGCACCATCTGGTTCGGCCCGTCAAAATTCTCGCCGATTTGAATCGGTAATTTCAGATCACGCGCCAGCGCGGCGCAGCCGGCGAAATCGTCATGTCGGATTGGCTCCTCGAGCCACGCCACCCCCTCGCCTTCGAGCGCAAGGCCACGCTTGAGAGCTTCCGGAAGGTCGAGCGCCTGATTGTAGTCGACGAGGATTTCGACCGGGTCCGGAATACGCGCGCGTACGGCGCGCGTTACCGCGATGTCCTGCGCAAGCGTCGAATTGCCAAGGCGTAGCTTGACCGCCCCGAACCCACGTTCGAGCAAGAGCTCCGCTTCATCCGCAGCCGCTTCCGGCGCCATCAAGCCCAATCCACTGGAGTTGTAGGCCGGAATCGGCCGTGGTCCGGCACCCAACAATGTCGCGAGAGGCAGACCGGCGGCTTGCGCCAACGCATCCCAAAGAGCGCCATCCAGCGCCGCCAGTGCCATGCGCGCGATCCCCGTTACAGCAAGCAATGCAAAGCGACGCGCCAGCAATTGCCCGATCTCGACGGGAGCCACCCGTTGACCGCGCACGAGTTCAACCGCGTCTTCGAGCAGGGCGGCGACGGCTCTCGCCCCGCTGGTCCGATAGCAGAACAGATAGGTGCGGCCGGTGATCCCCTCCTCCGTGATCAGGTCGACGAGCAGCAATGGTGCCGCGCGAACGGTGGCGGCGCTCGTGCCGAGCGGAAACCTCATCGGCACCTCGATCACAATCGCGCTCAAACCGCGGATCGTCAGCCCGGATGTAGGGCGGGATACCGGACTTTCTTCGGGTGACCGCCTGATATTCATGAGTGCTTCCGTCAGACCCGATCAGCAACATGAGGAATTTGGCCCGAAGCCGCTTGCTCGGCGCTCGTGCCGTCTTCGTGGAGAGCCAAGATATCCGCCACGGCGCGGTTGAGCGGCGTCGCCACCCCCACCTGCTTTGCGAGTTCGACAACGCCCCCAGCCAACCAGCGCACTTCGAGCCGGTTACCGCGCTGCAGATCATGATGCATCGACGACGTCATGTCGGCCGCGACGTCGTCGGCAAGCGCAAGGCGACGTTCGGCATAGTCTTCCGGCAGGTCGACCCCATGGGCGCGACCGACTGCGACGACCTCTCTCATGACATCGAGCAGAAATTGACGGGTTTGCGCATTCGCCCGAATGGGTCCGATTGGAACGCGCATCGTCGTCGTGGTGCTTGAGAGGCCGACAAGGAATACGAATTTCTGCCAGATTTCACGGCGTATGTCCGCCGACAGTTCAGCGTTGATGCCACCCTTGAGGCAGGCTTGCAGGAACGCTTCGCCGCGCGCCGAACGGCGGCCGTCGAACTCGCCGAAGATGAGGCGTTGCATCGGCCCGGTCTGACGAATGACGCCTGGGCGATCGATCGTTGTCGCGACATAGCCGACCCCGCCCATGATCTGACCGGGATCGTAATGGGCGCGCAGATAGGTGTCTTTGAGCACGCCGTTCTGGAACGAAACGATCGCGGTGTTCGGCCCCATCACCGGCCGTATCTGCTCAAGGACGGTTTCGGTGTCCCACAGCTTGACCGCAAACAAGACGATATCGGCAACGCCGATAGCCGCGGGATCGTCGGTCGCTCGAACCGGATTGACGCGGATCGCCTCCGGACCTTCCACCGCAATCCCTTGCGCGCGTAACGCCGCCAGGTGAGCGCCTCGCGCGAGGAACGTGACGTCCGCTCCGCCACGGGCAAGCCTGGCGCCGAAGTAACCGCCAACGCCGCCCGAACCAATGATCGCGATATGCATTTCAAATCCCAGACGAACGTTTCGAGCCAATTCTTCCCAATAACAGAACGCCTTGCGAGAACATAGATGTCGCATAGCGACAACTATTCTCTTGAAATAAGCAAGCGGTTGGTGAACTTGGTTGGAACAAAAAAATGTCAGCGCGCCGGGTGGCACCCCGGAACCAGCGCGGGGGAGACCGAACGCGCGTGGACGCAACCATTTTCCTGTTCCTGCTGCAGGACGGCATCATCAACGGTGCGGTCTACGCCCTCGTGGCCATCGCCACCGTGCTGGTGTTCGCGGTGACACGCGTGATCCTGGTACCGCAGGGCGAGTTTGTGGCGTTCACAGTGCTGACCATCGCCGCGCTTGAAAACGGCACCGTTCCCGCAACGCCCTGGCTGTTGCTGGCGCTTGGCGGTCTGGCCGCGACATCCGAACTGGTGCGACACTTCCGCGAACTGACATGGCGGCGCGTGGCCCGGATCGTGCTGTTTGATCTGGCGCTGCCGATCGGCCTGCTGCTGCTGACGCGCACACTGGCGCCGATGAAACTCGGCCAGGCTGCGAACATTCTGCTCGCGATTGCGTTGATCACGCCGATGGGCCCGATGATCTATCGCATCGCCTTCGAGCCGATCGCCCATTCCAGCGTCCTGGTGCTGCTGATGGCCGCATTCGGCGTCCATTTCTCGCTGGTTGGGTTGGGCCTGGTGTTTTTCGGACCCGAAGGCACCGGCACCAAGCCGCTGTCGTCGGCCTCGTTCTCGCTCGGCGATCTCGTGGTGACCGGCCAAAGCGTCGCGGTGCTGATCGTCACGGCGCTATTGCTGGTCGCCTTCGCGCTGTTCTTCGGACGCACACTGCTCGGCAAGGCGCTGCGCGCCTGTTCGTCGAACCGCGTCGGCGCGCGATTGGTGGGGATTCCGACCTCGGCTGCGGGGCAGATCGCGTTCGCGCTGGCTGCGGGTCTCGGCGCAGTTTCTGGCGTGCTGGTCGGCCCGCTGATGACGGTGTTTTACGATTCAGGCTTCCTGATCGGCCTGAAAGCCTTTGTCGCCGCGATCCTCGGCGGTCTCGTCAGCTACCCGCTGACGGTGCTGGCCGCGCTCGGCGTCGGATTTGCCGAAGCGCTGTTTTCATTCTGGGCCAGCAACTTCAAGGAAGTGCTGGTCTTCACGCTGATCATTCCGGTGCTCGCCTGGCGCTCGCTCTATGCGCCGCATGTCGAGGAAACGGAATGAAGCTGCCGCGTGGACCAGTCATTCCCTTGGTTTGCGCGCTGGCGATCCTGATCGCCCCCTTCACCGGGCTGTTGCCGGATTACTGGATCACGCTGTTCAACTATATCGGCATCTCCAGCCTGGTCGCGATCGGCCTCGTGCTGCTGACCGGCGTCGGGGGCATGACCTCGTTCGGACAGGCGGCCTTTGTCGGCTTCGGCGCCTATACAACCGCGGTGCTGACGGTGCAGTACGGCGTTTCGCCGTGGCTGACCTTGCCCGCTTCGCTGGCAGTTACGATGGTCGCCGCCGGCCTGATCGGCGCGATCACGGTCCGGCTTTCCGGCCACTATCTGCCGCTCGGCACCATCGCCTGGGGCATCGCGTTCTTCTATTTGTTCGGCAACATGAACTGGCTCGGCGCCCATGACGGGCTCGCCGGCATCCCGCCGCTTCGGATCGGCAGCCACGCGCTGATCGATCCGCGGCAGTATTTTATCGTGGTCTGGATCGCGGTCGTGCTCGCGGTGATCGCGACGCAAAATCTGCTCGGCGGCCGTACCGGCCGCGCGATCCGTGCGCTCCGGCGCAGCACCCGCGCCGCCGAAGCCTTCGGCGTCAATACCGCCGCCGCCAAGCTGTTGGTGTTTGTCTATGCGGCGATGCTGGCCGGATTGGCGGGATGGCTCTATGCGCATTTCCAGCGCTCGGTTTCGCCCGGCCCGTTCGGCGTCACCGCCGGTACCGAATATCTGCTGATGGCGGTGCTGGGCGGTGCCGGCCGCGTCTACGGCGCCATTCTCGGCGCCGCCGGCATCACCGTGTTGCGCGACCAGTTGCAGAACGTGCTGCCATGGCTGATCGGCAACACCGGCAATTTCGAAACCATCGCGTTTGGCGCGGTCCTGGTGCTGATCCTGCAAACGGCATCCAACGGCGTATGGCCGATCCTGTTCGGTCCGCCGCCGGCGCCGACCCCACCACGGCCGCGCGAACATCAGAGCCCGCCGGCCCGACCGCGGCCCGCGCCGGGAACGCGGCTTCTGCAACTGCAGGACGCGCGTAAGGCGTTTGGCGGCCTGGTCGCCGTGAACGACGTCAGCTTCGAGGTCGAGAGCGGCCGCATCGTCGGGCTGATCGGACCGAACGGCGCCGGCAAGAGCACGACGTTCAACCTCATCACCGGCTTGCTTCCCTTAAGCTCAGGTCAAATCCAGTTCGAAGGTCACGCGCTGCAAGCGCAGACCCCGCAGCGCGCCGCGGCGATGGGGCTGGGCCGCACCTTTCAGCACGCCGAAATCGTCGCCGACATGAGCGTGATCGAGAACGTCGCGCTCGGCGCGCATCTGTTGGGAACGGCGGGCGCGTTGCGTTCGATCCTGCACCTCGATCGATCAGAAGAGGCCATGCTGTTTGCCAACGCGCAACGCCAGTTCGACCGCGTTGGATTGGCTGACGTCGCATTCAAGCCGGCCGGCACGCTGGCGCTCGGCCAATTGCGGCTGGTCGAAGTTGCACGCGCGCTGTGCCTCGATCCAGTACTGCTGCTGCTCGATGAACCCGCGGCTGGCCTGCGCGTCGGCGAGAAGAAGGCGCTGGCACGCCTGCTGCGCGAGGTCCGTCGCGAAGGCGTCGGCGTGCTGCTGGTCGAGCACGACATGGATTTCGTGATGAGCCTCGCCGACGGCCTGGTGGTGCTCGATTTCGGCACCAAGATTGCGCAAGGCCTTCCCGCCGATATCCGGCGGGATCCGGTCGTGCTCGAAGCCTATCTCGGAGGCGTATCGTGACGAGCCCGGTGCTCGAGGTCCGCGATCTCTGCGTTTCCTACGGGCGCGCGCAGGTGGTGCATGACGTCTCGATCGCGGTGACCGCGGGCGCCCTCGTCACCGTGATCGGCGCCAACGGCGCCGGCAAGACGACCCTGCTCAACGCCATCATGGGACTGTTGAAGGCCCGCGGGCAGGTCCGCTTTCGCGACACCGAAGTGGGTTCGGTGCCACTGGAAAGCCGCGTGCAGGCCGGGCTCTGCCTGGTACCGGAACGGCGCGAACTGTTCGCGGATATGCCCGTCGAGGACAATCTCCTGCTCGGCGGCTTCCGGCGATCCCGAGCCGAGCGCAATGAGTCGCTCGAAGAAATCTTTGTCCGGCTGCCGCGGCTGAAGGAGCGGCGGCAGCAACTGGCCGGGACGCTGTCCGGCGGTGAACGGCAGATGCTGGCGATGGGCCGTGCGCTGATGGCGCGGCCCGCACTATTGATGCTGGACGAGCCGAGCCTGGGGCTGGCGCCGCGGATCGTCCGCGACGTTTTTCACATCCTGACGGACTTGCGCAAAACCGGCGTCTCCATTCTGCTGGTCGAGCAGAATGCGAGGGCCGCGCTCGAAGTTGCTGATTATGCGTACGTAATGGAATTGGGCACGATTACCACACAGGGCTCGCCGACAGACATCGCCGGCGATGCGAGACTGGTCGAAAGTTATCTCGGCCTCGGAGGAAACGAATACTAAAGTCGAAATAAAATCAACGAGCCAAAGGGAGAACGTCATGTTGCGCAAAAGTATGATCGTGCTGGCTACCGTCCTTGGCGTCGGCAGCGCGCACGCGCAGATCAAGGTCGGAATAACGATGAGCGCTTCCGGGCCGGGCGCCGCGCTCGGCCAGCCGCAATCCAAGACGGTCGCAGCATTGCCTAAGGAAATCGCCGGGCAAAAGATTACCTACTTCGCGCTTGATGACGAATCGGATCCGACCAAGGGTGCGCAAAACGTGCGCAAGCTGCTCGCCGAGGAAAAGGTCGATGTGCTGATCGGCTCCTCGCTGACCCCCGTCAGCCTGCCGCTGATCGATATCGCGGCCGAGGCCAAGACGCCCCTGCTCTCGCTCGCCGCCGCCGCCGTGCTGGTCTCGCCGATGGATGACAAGCGTAAATGGGTGTTCAAGGTGGTGCCGAACGACGACATCATGGCGAACGCCATCCTCAAATATATCGCCAAGTCCGGCGTCAAGACGCTGGGCTATATCGGCGTCTCCGACGCCTATGGCGAGGGCTATTACAAGGTACTAAGCGAGGCGGCCCCCAAGCTCGGCATCACGCTGACCGGCCATGAAGTCTATGCGCGCAGCGACGCCAGCGTCACCGGACAGGTCTTGAAGATCATTGCCACCAAGCCCGACGCGGTGTTCGTCGCGTCAGCCGGAACGCCGGCGGTGCTGCCGCAGAAAGCCTTGCGCGAGCGCGGCTACAAGGGGCCGATTTTCCAGACCCATGGCGTGGCCATGGAGGAATTCATCAAGCTCGGCGGCAAGGACGTCGACGGCGCCGTCTTCACCGGCGAGGCCTTCACCGTCGTGAATGACCTTCCCGCCGACAGCCCGTTCCGGAAAGCCACCGCCCGCTTCATCGATGCCTACAAGGCTGCCAACGGCAACATCCCCTCGATCTTCGGCGCGCATCTCTGGGATTCCATGACGCTTGTGGAGCACGCCATTCCAGCGGCGCTAAAGGTTGCAAAGCCCGGCACCGAGGAATTCCGCGCGGCGCTGCGCAGCGAGATCGAAAAGACCAAGGATCTCGCGCTCAACAACGGCCTCTCCAACATGACGCCGGAGAACCATAACGGCTATGACGAGCGGTCGGCCTTCGTGATCGAGGTCAAGGACGGCGCCTTTCACCTCGTGAAATAGTCGCTTTCGCTCATAAGAAGACCCGCCTCAATCCTGGATTGAAGCGGGTCTTGCTTTTACGGATGCAGGTCGAGACGATTTCTTTGGGCTCGCGGGCGCGCTAATGAATCTCGGCTGAACGCTTCAGCGCCTCTTTCAGCTTTTCAAGGCTGAAATCCGGGCTTCGCGCGATTTCCAGGATCGGGGTCTCACGGCGACCGCACAGTTCGGCTGCATCAGGAATCTTCGCGGCGATATCGTGCGGAATCACGATGGCGCCGTGCCGGTCGGCATGAATGAGATCGTCGGAGCGTACCGTCATTCCGGCGACGCGAACTTCGCCGCCGAAGCTTTCGGCATGGACCCAGGCGTGCGACGGCCCGATCGAACCTGCCAACGCCTGAAAACCGGGTGCCCATTGCGGAATGTCGCGGATCGATCCGTCGGTGACGACGCCGATGCAGCCGAGCGCCTTGTGGACGTTGCTCTGAACCTCGCCCCAGAACGCGCCGTACCCGACATCGGCGCCGTCGATATCCTGAATCACGGTGATACGCGGTCCGTGTCCGGTGCCCATATATTCATAATACTCGATCCGCCGCTTGGCCTGTTCGGCGGCCGGCAGGCCGGAAACCAGCACCGAACGGATCGTCACGGTCCGCGCATAGCCGACGATCGGCGGCAGGTCAGGAAACGGACAGACCAGCGGTTTGGTCGTGTATCCGATCAGCCGGCGTTCCGGCGCCACGATCTCCATCGCATTGCAGATCGTCGGCGTGTCATAGCGCGCCAATGCTTCAAGGACGGAAGCGGGCAGCGGCGCGGAATCGGATTTCGTCACGGCGTTCTCTCCTGGTTTTGCGAGCGGCCATTTCCTGACGGCCGATTATGTCAGCGCTATAGCCGAGATCGGGGATCAACCCAACTCGGCCTGCGCGAATGGCAGATATCCTCGGCCGATATTTCTGGCGGATATTTCCGAAACGGCGGCAAGCCGGCAAGCGGGCCTGTCAATTCAGCCGGGTTGGACGATCGTCTTCCGGCTCGGGGACCGGCGGCGCAAACGGTGGCGCCGAATCTGGCGGCATGGCGTCCGCCGGCATTGCCGCCTGCGCGGCCGCCCTACGCTCGTGGTCGCGATAGGATTTCCATCCGACGGGCAAGCTCAGCAAGTAAAACACGGTGCAGGCCGAAAGAATGTACCAGGGATACCCAATCAAGAGCGCGACGAAGAACACCACCGCGACGAACAGCGGCAGCACCATCTCGGGCGGCACCCGCATCCGCACCGACTTGCCGGAGAACACCGGCAAACGCGAAACCATCAGGAATGCGATCGCCAGCGTATAGAGCGCGGTCAATATGGCCGGAGCCCTGGGTATGTCGAGAAACGCCAGGTAGATCGGAAGCAGCACCGTGATCGCGCCGAGCGGCGCCGGAACACCGGTGAAATAATTCGCGGCAAAGGCGGGCTTGTTCGGATCGTCCATCGTTGCGTTGAAACGCGCGAGCCGCAAGCTGGCGCTGATCGCGAAAACCATCGCCGCGATCCAGCCGCCATTGTTCAGTTCATGCAACTGCCAGAAATACAGGATCAAGCCCGGCGCCACGCCGAAATTGACGAAATCCGCGAGGCTATCGAGCTCAGCCCCGAACTTCGACTGGCCCTTGATCATCCGCGCCACACGGCCATCGAGCCCGTCCAGCACGGCCGCAAACACGATCGCAGCCACCGCCAATTCCATCCGCCCTTCGGTGGACAGGCGGATCGCCGTCAAGCCCGCGCAGATCGCGAGCAGCGTGATCACATTGGGCACCAGCATTCGCACCGGAATCGGGCGAAACCGGCGGCGGCGCATATCGGGGTACTTTGAGTCGACAGGCATCGGCATGGCGCGCTTAGATATAGCAAGCGCTAGGCTGCTGCGCCATTGCGGCGGCAAGCCGACCGGTACAGCATTTAGATGGTTAATCGACCCGGTAGGTCCGGCCGGGGTCGTCATAGCGGAAATCAGCCAGAATGGTCTCCCCGGCCACCGCCGTCTGGCCTTCTGACACCAGTGGCCGGGTCCCCTCGGGCAGATAGACGTCGAGGCGCGACCCGAAGCGGATCAACCCGAACCGCTCTCCGGCGCCGATCGACTGCCCTTCGCGAACAAACGACACGATCCGGCGCGCCACCAGTCCGGCGATCTGGATCACCCCGATGCGGCCGTTCGGGGTCGAGATCACCAGCGAGTTGCGCTCGTTGTCTTCGCTGGCCTTGTCGAGTTCGGCGTTGATAAAGGCGCCCGGCCGATAGGCGATCCGGTCGATCCGCCCGGCCACCGGGCTGCGATTCACGTGGCAATTGAACACGCTCATGAAGATCGAGATGCGCGGCAACGGCCGGTCGCCGAGCCCGAGTTCGGCCGGCGGCAGCACCTGGCTCACCAGTGAGACCCGCCCGTCGGCCGGCGCCACCACGATGCCTTCCCGTATTGGCGTGACCCGCACCGGATCGCGAAAGAACAGCGCACACCAGACCGTCAGCAAGGTGCCGATCCAGCCCAGCGGCGTCCAGATCCAGAACAGAATGAGGCTCACCAGCGCAAACCCGCCGATGAACGGGTAGCCCTCCCGGTGAATCGGCGGAATCTGGGCGCGGATCGAATTGCTAATGGACATCCAATTTCACTTCGCTGTCCCCTCTCCCGTTGTGGGAGAGGGTGACACGTCACGCAGCGACGTGCCGGGAGGGGGGTGTGATGACGAGCAAGATCGTGCCGAGGACGCCACGAGCATGATTCAGTGCTTCATTATTCCAGAACCTTGAGGCGCGAAACCCCTCCCGCGCCACGGCTATTCCGCCGCGGCCGGGGCCGCCAGCGCGTCATCGACCGGCGGCACCCGGTTCGGCGCCTCGTTCTCATCGCCAATTCGCGCCAGTTTCTCCCGCGCTTCCTCGGCCTCACGCTGCCGGTTCCACATACTGGCATATAGCCCGCGGGCCGCCAAAAGCTGGGCATGCTTTCCGCGCTCGGCGATCCGGCCTTGATCGAGGACAATGATCTCGTCGGCCCCCACGATCGTCGACAGCCGATGCGCAATCACCAGCGAGGTCCGATTACGCGACACCCGCTCGAGGGCACCCTGGATTTCGTGCTCGGTGTGACTGTCGAGCGCCGACGTCGCCTCGTCGAGCACCAGGATCGGCGGCCCCTTCAGGATGGTGCGCGCAATCGCGACCCGCTGCTTCTCGCCGCCCGAAAGCTTCAGTCCCCGCTCGCCGACCTGAGTCTCGTATCCCATCGGCGACATCCGGATGAAGCTGTCGATCTGTGCCAGTTGCGCGGCCTGCTCTACTTCGGCATCAGTCGCATCCCAGCGCCCGTAGCGAATGTTGTAGCGGAGCGTGTCGTTGAACAGCACCGTGTCTTGCGGCACCATGCCGATCGAGGCCCGCAGCGACGCCTGTGTAACCTTGCGGATATCCTGGCCGTCGATCAGGATCCTGCCGCCCGAAAGGTCATAGAGGCGAAACAACAAGCGTGAAATCGTCGACTTGCCGGCGCCTGACGGACCGACGATCGCCACCGTCTTGCCGGCCGGCACCTCGAAGCTCAGACCCCGAAGGATCGGCCGCTCGGGATCGTAGGCGAACCGCACGTCGTCGAAGCGCAGATGGCCCGATGTGACGATCAACGGCGTGGCGCCGGGGACATCCTTGACCTCGGGGCTCCGCGACAGCACGGCGAACATCTTCTCGATGTCGATGATCCCCTGCTTGATCTCGCGATAGACCATGCCCATGAAATTCAGCGGCAGGTAAAGCTGGATCATCATGGCATTGATCATGACGAAATCGCCCACGGTATTGGTGCCATGGCGAACCCCGATCGCGCACATCAGCATCGTCGCCGTCAGCCCAATCGTGAAAATCGCCGCCTGCCCGGTATTGAGCACCGCAAGCGAGGTGTAAGTCTTCACGCTGGCACTTTCAAACCGTTCTATCGAACGATCGTAGCGCGCCGCTTCACGCGCCTCGGCACTGAAGTATTTGACGGTCTCGTAATTCAGAAGCGAATCGATCGCCTTGGTGTTGGCTTCGGTATCGGACTCGTTCATCTTGCGACGAATACCGATCCGCCACTCGGTCGCGATGTAAGTGTAAAACATGTAGACCACGACGGTGATCAGCATGGCGGCCAGATAGCGCCAGTCGAACTTCCACAGCAGCACCGCCATCAACAGCGAAACCTCGACGATGGTCGGCGCCAGTTGCAGAATCACCATTCGCACAATGGTTTCGATGCCGAGGCGGCCGCGCTCCAGTATCCGCGTCAGTCCACCGGTCTTGCGTTCGAGGTGAAAGCGCAGCGACAGCTCATGCATGTGGACGAAGGTGAGAAAGGCGAGCTTCCGCACCGCATGCATCGCCACCTGAGCAAAGATGCCGTCGCGCCATTGCGTCAGCACGGCCATCAGTACCCGCAGGGCGCCGTAGCTGCAGGTCATGATCAGCGGTGAGGCGATCAGCCACAACGCCCAGTTCGACGATTGCACCGGAGCTGTGTCCGCGCCGGTCAGCGCGTCGATGGCCCATTTGAAGGTGAAGGGCACCGCCAGTGTCGCGACCTTTGCGACCAGCAAAAGCACCATCGCCCAGGCCACACGCATCTTGAGGTCGGCGCGATCGCTGGGCCAGATGTATGGCCACAGATGCGTCACCGCTCCGATCAGGGTCGCCTGTTCGATCGATTTGTCGGACGAAGGCCGCGCCTCGCCAGCGGTTGAATCAGTATGCGTCATCAGCAAGTATCCGGAGCCAAGCGGAGCGCCGGTGTAACGGCGTCGGTATTCTTCTGTTCATGTCCATGAGGTATGTCATATGCCATATAGGGCGTTTCGGCACACAAACACCCTACCGATAAATTCTTTTGTTATTTCCGTCATTTATGGGGGACTTCCGATGTTACCGCTCAGCTGGCACGCCTTGACGCTTTCACGTTGCGGTGCCACATCCGTAATATGAGCAAGATTAAAACTGTCTGTGTCTATTGCGGCTCCGGCCCCGGGACAAATCCCCATTTCGTGGAAGCAGCCATCGAATTAGGAAAGACCTTCGCCGAGAACGGCATCCGCCTCGTCTACGGCGGCGGTTCGCTGGGCTTGATGGGCGCGGTCGCCAAATCCACGCTGGATCACGGCGGCACCGTGACCGGCATCATCCCGGACTTTCTGCGGGCGCGCGAAAACGCCTTGACGCGCGTCCAGGAGATGATCGTCACGCCGGATATGCATGAACGCAAGCGATTGATGTTCGAACGCTCCGACGCGTTCGTAGCGTTGCCCGGCGGTATCGGCACCCTCGAAGAACTGGTCGAGCAACTGACCTGGCAGCAGCTTGGCCGTCACAGCAAGCCGGTGCTGCTCGCCAATATCGACGCGTTCTGGGAGCCGTTCATCGCGCTATTGACCCATATGCGCGCGACCGAGTTCATCCGCCCCACGCTCAGCGTCGACATTCTCAAGGCCGAACGGGTCGCGGATGTCCTGCCGCGGTTGCGTGCCGCCGCCGCGCGGGTGTCGGAAAGCAGCAAGGAGCTGGCGCCCGAAGTCGCCCGGCGGCTCTAGCCCCCCGATCGGGCTTCACCTAATCAGGAAAGGTGACCGCTTCGATGCGGTTACCGTCGGGATCGACGATAAACGCCGCATAATACCGCACGCGATCGTGCGGGCGCAGCCCTGGCGCACTCTCCGACGTGCCCCCGGCGGCCAAAGCCGCTTTGTGAAAGGCATCGACCACGTCCGACGACCTCGCGCGCAGACCGACATGAACGCCGCTGTCGCGCGAGACCGCCGCCATGTCGGCGCGAAGGTTGACCCAGAACTCGGGATAGCTCTTGCCGAAACCGATTGTCGCGGGCCGCGTGACGAGGCGCGACAACCCCAGCGGCGCCAGCGCCGCTTCATAAAAGCGCGCCGCGCGTTCCAGGTCGCTCACGCCCACCGAAACATGATCGATCATGTGCGATGCACCCCATTGATCGAAGAGGATCGTCGGAGACTATCATGTCATTCCGGGGCGCGTCGAAGACGACGAACTACGATGTGCTATTGCACATCTGAGAATCTCGAGATTCCGGATATGGTCCTGCGGACCATTCCGGAATGACAGACATATCCCGTCATGCCCAGGCTGGCACTTTCGTCATGTCTTGGCTGACGTCATCATCACGCCGGCGCGCCGGACTTCACCAGCTTGTAGATCACCGAATCCATCAGCGCCTGGAACGAGGCGTCGATGATGTTGGGCGACACTCCGATCGTGGTCCAGCGCTCGCCCTGCCCGTCCTCGCTCTCGATTAGCACCCGCGTCACCGCCTCGGTGCCGCCGTTGAGGATACGCACGCGGTAGTCGGTCAGCTTCAGGCCATCGATATACTTCTGATATTTGCCGAGGTCCTTGCGCAGCGCCACGTCCAGCGCATTGACCGGACCGTTACCCTCAGCGGCCGATATCAGTTTCTCGCCGTCGACATCGACCTTGACCACCGCCATCGCGACCGTGACGCGCTTGCCGTTGGCATTGTAACGCTGCTCGACGTTGACATCGAATTTTTCGACCTGGAAGTATTCCGGGACCCGGCCGAGCGTGCGCCGCGCCAGCAATTCGAACGAGGCGTCCGCCGACTTATAGGCGTAGCCGGCGGCTTGGCGCTCCTTCATCTCCTCCACCAGACGCGCCAATTTCGGATCGCTCTTTTCATAGGGGATGCCGGTGCGATCCAGTTCAGCGATGACATTCGAACGGCCGGCCTGATCGGATACCAGCACCTTGCGGTGATTTCCGACGGCATCAGGCGCCACGTGCTCATAGGTGTGCGGATCCTTCAACACCGCAGATGCGTGAATGCCGGTCTTGGTGACGAAGGCGCTTTCCCCGACATAGGGTGCATGGCGGTTGGGCGCACGATTGAGCATGTCGTCCAGCGTCCGCGAAACCTTCATCAGGCTCGCCATCTTGTCCGGCGACACGCCGATTTCAAAGGCGTCCGCGAATTCATTCTTGAGCCGCAGGGTCGGAATCAGCGAGCACAAATTGGCGTTGCCGCAGCGCTCACCGAGGCCGTTCAGCGTGCCCTGGATTTGGCGGACGCCGGCACGCACCGCGGCCAGCGAATTGGCAACGGCCTGCTCGGTATCGTTGTGGGCGTGAATCCCGACGTGATCGCCGGGGATTTGCTTGACGACTTCACGGACGATATCCTCGATCTCGTTCGGCATGGTGCCGCCATTGGTATCGCATAACACCACCCAGCGGGCGCCAGCGTCATAGGCGGTTTTCGCGCAGGCGAGCGCAAACTGCGGATCTTCCTTGTAGCCGTCGAAGAAATGCTCGCAGTCGAGCATGACCTCCCGGCCCGCGGCCTTGGCGGCCTGAACGCTGTCGCGGATCGAGGCTAGATTTTCCTCGTTGGTGGTCTCGAGCGCGACCCGTACCTGGTAGGCCGACGATTTCGCGACAAAACAGATCGCATCGGCTTTGGCTTCCAAGAGCGCCGCAAGGCCCGGATCGTTCGAGGCTGAACGGCCGGCTCGGCGCGTCATCCCGAACGCGGTGAAGCGGGCATGGTCGAGCTTCGGTTTATGGGCGAAGAATTCCGTATCGGTGGGATTGGCGCCGGGATAGCCGCCTTCGACATAGTCGATGCCGAGTTCGTCGAGCATCTGCGCGATCAGTTGCTTGTCGCGCAGCGTAAAGTCGACCCCGTTGGTCTGCGCGCCGTCGCGCAGCGTGGTATCGAACAGATAAAGACGTTCGCGGCTCATGTCGGAACTCCGGACGCCCCACTATCGGTCAGCGTCTTCTGCATGGTGGTGTTGGCGAGCCATTCGCCATTGATGGTGACGCTGTTGCGCTGCTTTGCGACATAGCCGCGTTTCGCAAAAAACGACTGCGCATTGTCGCTGGCGTCGACCGTCAGGTTGGTCGCGCCACGGCTGCCGGCGAGCTTCTCTAGCGCATCGCACAGCACAGAGGCCGCGCCCTGCCCGGCCGCGTTCGGATGAACGTAGAGCATCCCGATGTGATCCTTACCCTTCAGCGAGGCAAAGCCGACCGGAGAATTCTGCAGCGTGGCGACCAGCGTCAGTTCGGAAGCCAAGCGCTTGCCGAACTGCGCTTCGTCGTCGGCGACGCCGGCCCACGCCTGCTGCTGAGCCTCGCTGTAATCGTCACCGGTCAATTCCTCGATCGCGGCGACAAAGATCGCCGCCAGCACCGGCGTATCCGCCGCGAGGTACGGCCGCAAAGCAGGTCTGGGCAACGCCTGTCCCATCGCTCAAAACACTCCACACGATTTCAAAGAGGTCATCATCGCGCCGACGATGACGGCCGATTGGACCGAGATATAGTAGCGCCGCCGCAATCGAAAAGACGGCCCGGCCCGCTCATCGCGCCACCTCCCAGGTGGTGCCGTCCTTGGAATCCTTGATGATGACGCCCATCGCCGCGAGTTCATCGCGGATGCGATCGGATTCCTTGAAGTCCTTGCGCGCGCGAGCCGCCGTGCGATCCGAGATCAAGGCATCGACCTGCTTGGCGTCGATGCCGCTTGCTTGCTCCTTGCGCTGGTTCCATTCCGCCGAACTCTCGGACAGGAAACCGAGCAGTCGCAACGAGGCGGCGAAGGCGGCGCGATCGCGTTCATTTCCGGACGCCGCGCTATTGCGCAAACTGTGCAGCGACGCGGTCATCTGCGGCGTGTTCAAATCGTCCGACAGCGCCTCGATGACGCTGTCCGAAGCCTGTCCACCCTTCACATCTGCAGCGACCCAATACCAATCGTCCAGCGTCTTCGCGCTCTCTTCCAATCCCTTCAATGTCCAATCGATCGGCGAACGGTAATGCGTCTTCAGCATGTTGAGGCGCAACACTTCACCCGGCCAATCCGCCAGCACTTCCCGGATGGTGACGAAGTTGCCGAGACTCTTCGACATCTTCTCGCCCTCGACCTGCAGGAAGCCGTTGTGCATCCAGTAATTCGCCATCGTCGGCGTGCCGTGCGCGCAGCGCGACTGCGCGATCTCGTTTTCATGATGCGGGAAAATCAAGTCGAGGCCGCCGCCATGGATGTCGAAGACGTCGCCGAGATAGGCCGCGCTCATCGCCGAGCATTCGATGTGCCAGCCCGGACGTCCGCGGCCCCACGGACTTTCCCAGCCGGGTTCGTGTTCGGATGACTGCTTCCAGAGCACGAAATCCGCCGGATTTTTCTTGTGCGCGTCTACCGCAACACGCGCGCCGGCCAATTGCTCGTCGAGTTTGCGGCCCGACAGCGCGCCGTAGTCGGGCATCGATTGGGTGTCGAACAGAACCTCGCCGCCGGCTTCATAGGCATGGCCGCGCGCGATCAGCTGCTTGATCAGCGTCACCATGTCGGCCTTTCCATCGGGGCGCGGCAGCACGAAATCGGTCGCGCGCGGTTCGAATGTCGGCGGCAGGCAGCCCAGCGCTGCGACGTCGGCGTGGAATTGCGCGGCGGTCGTCTCAGTAACCTTGCGGATCGCCTCGTTCAGCGGCAGGCCGGGAAAATCGCGCGCGGCGCGGTCGTTGATCTTGTCGTCGACGTCGGTGATGTTGCGGACATAGGTGACGCGATCGGCGCCGTAGACCTGCCGCAGCAGCCGGAACATCACGTCGAACACGATCAGCGGGCGCGCGTTGCCGATGTGGGCGAAATCATAGACCGTGGGTCCGCAGACATACATCCGCACGTTGTTGGGATCGAGCGGCACAAAGGTCCGCTTTTCCTTGCTCAGCGTATCGTAAAGTCGAAGTTCCATGGATATCCCGTCCCTTGCGGCCGGGCGTCCACATATCTCTGTTGAGAAAAGACGGCCTCAGCCAGCGAATCGCTAGCTCATAATCTCGCGGCAAATGCCACAAATGGTGAGGAAACCGTACATTTCCGCACCATGGGCCAGCCCGGGGGACCGCGTCAAGGGCAAGCTGAGGGCCGGTGCCGGCAATTAAGTTCGGTGCCGGCCGGCTATGGTTAATCATTCTTAATGTTTTTGGGCGTATCGAATGAGCTATTGCTCCCATTTGACGGTACCTTTGATGCGATCCATTTCATCCCTATTGGCTTGCGCCTCCCTCCTCGCCGCCTCGGCGGCATGGGCCGACAGCCGCGTTTTCATCATCGAAAATCAGGCCGACGGCTATGGGGTCGACCAGTGCCTCGCCAAAGGCGACAAATGCGGCGCCCATGCCGCCCTGTCCTATTGCCAATCGCGGGAATTTGCTCGGGCGGCTTCGTACCGGCGCGTCGACCCGGATGAGATAACGGGGTCGGTTCCCAAGACAGCCGGCGCCAACTGCCACCATGCCGGCTGCGGCGAATACGTCGCGATTACCTGCCAGCGCTAACCTGTTGTTTCCGTGGCTCCGTTGGGGGCCGGCCTTGCCACATCGGCGCCCCGGAAACGACGTGACGCTGCCGTGAGAAGCGGCTATGTGGAGCCGCGTTGGCCATGCTCTGGTATCGAGGCCACGTGGAATCTTCACTGATGGCCGGATATGCCTGAAACGCTGATTACCCAATTTCCGAAACCAATCTCGAAATGGATATTGGCCTGCATCGCAGTGCTCGGCGTCACAGCGCCAAGCGTGATGACAAGTGTCGATGCCTGGGCGCAGATGGACCCGAACCCACAGATGTCGCAGGGCGCGCCATCCAATCCGATGTGCACGCGGCTGGAGGCGCAACTGGCGACCATCGATCGCGGCGGCGCTGGCACCGGCGATCCCGCCCGGGACGACCAAATCCGCCGCTATCAGGATGCGGCCAACAAGCAGCAGTCTGAACTCGATCGGGTGACGTCGCAGGCCAGGCGAATGGGCTGCGACAGCTCCGGTTTCTTCTCGCTGTTCTCCGGCCAATCGGCGCAATGCGGTCCGGTCAACAACCAGATTCAGCAGATGCGGGCCAACCTGGACCAAATCGTCGGTAGCCTCCAGCGCTTGCGCGGCGGCGGGTTCGGGGGCAGCGATCGCGACAACCAGCGCCGCTCGGTGCTGACCGCGCTGGCCCAGAATAATTGCGGGCCGCAATATGCCAACATGGCGCCTAGCCCAGGCGGCTTTCTGAATAATCTGTTCGGCGGCGGCAATCCGCCCCCGCCCGGCCCCGACGTCGGCGCGGGGCCACAATCCGGAACCTACCGCACGGTTTGTGTCCGCAGCTGCGACGGCGCCTATTTCCCGATCTCGTTCGCCACCGTGCCCGCGCGCTTCCCCGACGACGAGAGGACCTGCAAGGCGCTGTGCCCGGCCGCGGACGCCACGCTGTTCAGCTACCGCAACCCCGGCGAGGACATGAACTCGGCGGTGTCGATCAACGGCCAGCCCTATGCGTCGTCGCCGAATGCGTTCCGCTACCGCCAGGAGTTCAATCCCTCCTGTTCGTGTAAGGCGGCCGGACAGACCTGGTCCGACGCGCTGAAAGACATCGACGATAAAGCCGCCGCCGAGCAGCAGGGCGACATCATCGTCACCGAGGAAGGCGCGAAGAGGATGTCGCAGCCGAAACCGGTCGCCACCTCAGCCAAGAAGGGCGGCGCTCCCGCGAGTCCGGCAGCACCCGCTCCCGATGCTGCCACCACCGCCGCGCCGCCCTCCTCCGGTCCTGCGACCGACAGCAAATCGATCCGCACGGTGGGTCCGACCTTCATCCCGGCGCGCTGACTTCAACCGTCGAACGCCTCCGCCGATCCGCGGCCGGCGCGCGACACCAGGGCGTCGTCGGGTTCGGGCAACGGCTTGCCGATATCGCGAAACCGGTTGGTGATGGGATAGCGGCGGTCACGACCGAAATTTCGCCGCGTCACCTTGACGCCCGGCGCCGCCTGCCGCCGCTTGTATTCGGCGATATTGAGCAGGCGATCGATCCGCGCCACCACCTCGCGATCGAAACCCGCGGCGACGATCGAAGCCAGCGGCTCCTCGCGTTCGACCAGGCGTTCGAGGATCGCGTCGAGCATGTCATAGGGCGGCAACGAATCCTGATCGGTCTGGTTTTCGCGCAGCTCCGCGGTCGGCGGCCGGGTGATGATGTTGACCGGAATGACCTCGCCCGAGGGGCCGAGCGCCCCCTCCGGCTTCCATGAATTGCGCAAGGTCGAGAGCCGGAACACCTCGGTCTTGTAGATATCCTTGATCGGGTTGAAGCCGCCATTCATGTCGCCATACAGCGTGGCGTAGCCGACCGACATCTCCGACTTGTTGCCAGTGGTCACCACCATCGCGCCGGTCTTGTTGGAGATCGCCATCAGCAGCGTGCCGCGCGTGCGCGCCTGCAGGTTCTCTTCGGTGATGTCGCGCGGCAGCCCTTTGAATGTCCCGGACAGGATCTCCTCAAAACCATGCACCGCCTGCGCGATCGGCAGCACCTCGTAGCGGAAGCCGAGCGCACCGGCGAGCTTGGCGGCGTCATCGAGCGACACCTGCGCGGTGAACCGGAACGGCAGCATCACGCCGCGGACGCGGTCCGCGCCTAGCGCGTCGACCGCGATTGCCGCGCACAGCGCGGAGTCGATGCCGCCGGAGATGCCGAGCAGCACGCCGGGAAATCCGTTCTTGCCGACATAGTCGCGCAGGCCGAGCACGCAGGCGGCGTAGTCGCCCTTGTCGCCCTCAAGCAACGGCGACACCGGTCCGCTGCAGCGCCAGCCGCCATTGTCCCGGCTCCAGCGCAAGGTCGTGATGTTTTCCTCAAATGCCGGCAGCTGCGCCGCCACCGACAGATCGGCGTTGAGGGCGAACGAAGCGCCATCGAACACCAGCTCGTCCTGGCCGCCGACCTCATTGAGATAGATCAGCGGCAGCCCGCTCTCGGTAACCCGCGCCACCGCGATCGACAGCCGCAAATCGTTCTTGTCGCGTGCGTACGGCGAGCCGTTGGGCACGATCAGGATTTCGGCGCCGGTCTCCGCCAGGCACTCGACCACGTTTTCGTAGTCCTCCGACTCCTCGAGCCAGATATCCTCGCAGATGGGGACGCCGACCCGAATGCCCCGCACCGTCACCGGCCCCGCCGCGGGCCCGCGCGCGAACAGGCGCTTTTCGTCGAACACGCCGTAGTTCGGCAAATTAGCCTTGAAGCGGACTGCGCTGATGCGGCCTTCGTCCAGCAACGCGCAGGCGTTGTAGAGCTTGCCGTCCTCGACCCAGGGCGTACCGATCAGCATCGCCGGGCCGCCATCGGCGGTTTCCCGCGCCAGTTCCTCGATGGCGCTGCGGCAGGCCGACTGGAACGCCGGCTTCAGGATCAAGTCTTCCGGCGGATAGCCGGTGATAAAAAGCTCGGACAGCACGACGAGATCGGCACCGTCGGCGCGCGCCCGGATGCGGGCGGCCCGCGCCTTGGCGGCGTTGCCGATGACATCGCCGACCGTCGGGTTCAATTGGGCCAGCGTAATCGTAAACTGAGCGGCAGGTGTGTTCATTGAGCGATGGTGCCTTGCGCAGGCGCAAACTGCAATTGCATGCTTTATATCGCGCCCATGCGTTCGGCGATGGCGAACAGCCAGAACAACCCGGCCATGACCAGCGCGACCCCTACCGCCGCCGAGCCCATGTCCTTGACGTGCCCGATCTGCGGATCGTGGTCGGTGGTCAGCCGGTCGGCGAGCTTTTCGATCGCGGTGTTGAGCAGTTCGACGACCAGCACCACGACCACGGCGGCGACCAGCTCAAAGCATCGCATCACCGTGGTGCCGACCAGCCAGGCCGCCGGCAAGGCCAGCACCAGCGCGATCAACTCCTCGCGAATGGCCTGTTCGGACCGGATCGCGAACGCGAGACCGTTCCGCGTGTTGATCGTGGCCCGCCAGAACCGCAGCAACTCAAAGTCCCGCCGCCACCGGCATCGGCTTGATCCTGCTGCCGCGATCCTGCTTGAGCAGTTCCGCGATCAGGAACGCCATGTCGATCGATTGCTCGGCGTTGAGACGGGGATCGCAGACCGTGTGATAGCGGTCGTTGAGATCCTCGTCGGTGATCGCGCGTGCGCCGCCGATGCATTCGGTGACGTCCTGGCCGGTCATTTCCAGATGAACGCCGCCGGCATGGGTACCTTCCGCCGCGTGGATGGTGAAGAACGACTTCACCTCCGACAGGATGCGGTCGAACGGACGGGTTTTGTAGCCGCTGGTCGAGGTGATGGTGTTGCCATGCATCGGATCGCACGACCACACCACCATACGGCCCTCGCGCTTCACGGCGCGGATCAGCGCCGGCAATTGATCGCCGACCTTATCCGAGCCGAAGCGGTTGATCAGCGTCAGACGCCCGGGCTCATTGTCCGGGTTGAGCACGTCGATCAGCCGCAGCAGTTCATCCGGCTTGAGCGAGGGACCGCACTTCAAGCCGATCGGGTTCTTGATGCCGCGGAAATATTCCACATGACCGTGATCGAGCTGGCGGGTGCGGTCGCCGATCCAGATCATGTGGCCCGAGGTCGCGTACCAGTCGCCGGTCGTTGAATTGACCCGCGTGAAAGCCTGCTCGTAACCGAGCAGCAGCGCCTCGTGGCTGGTGTAAATATCGGTGGCGCGCAATTCGGGATGGCTCTCGAGATCGAGACCGCAGGCGCGCATGAAGTTCAGCGCGTCCGAGATCCGGTCCGCCAGTTCCTCGTAACGGCGCGACTGCTTGGAATCCTTCAAGAAGCCCAGCATCCACTGATGCACGCTGCCGAGGTTGGCGAAGCCGCCGGTGGCGAAGGCGCGCAGCAGGTTGAGCGTCGCCGCCGACTGGCGATAGGCCATCAGCTGGCGTTGCGGGTCGGGCGTGCGCGCTTCCGCCGTGAAAGCGATGTCGTTGACGATATCGCCGCGGTATATCGGCAGTTCGACGCCGTTGATCTTCTCGGTCGGCGAGGAGCGCGGCTTGGCGAACTGGCCGGCGATGCGACCGACCTTCACCACCGGCAATGCGCCGGCATAGGTCAGCACCACCGCCATCTGCAGCAGCACGCGGAAGAAATCCCGGATGTTGTTGGCGCCGTGCTCGGCGAAGCTCTCGGCGCAGTCGCCGCCCTGCAGCAGGAAGGCCTCTCCGGCGGCGACCCGCCCCAGCGCCTTCTTCAGGCTGCGGGCTTCACCTGCAAAAACCAGCGGTGGAAATGTTGCCAGCTGCGCCTCGACGTCGGCCAGGGCCTTCGCGTTGGGATATTCGGGCACTTGCAGCACCGGTTTGGCGCGCCAGCTGTCGGGTGTCCACCGCTCGGACATGAGGTTAACTCCTGAGCAAAAACCGCAACTTATGGGAGGGCTTGAAGGGTCGCCTTATACACAGGCTGGGGACGAACCGCCATCGGATTTAACGCCTCCAAACCAAATCCTTGCAGCAAAAGCCGAATTCGCATTTGCTGCGGGTGCACGAAAACAAGGGGGGAATCGCGGTGGCCGGGGCGCAGGATGACGTTTTTGCCGACGATATCAGCCTGCCCGCCACCGATGGCTATCTGCTGGGCGCCACGCTGTTCTTGCCCCGAGGGGCCAAGCGCCACGCCGTCCTGATCAATTCGGCCACCGCCGTGCCGCGCAAGATCTACGGCGGCTTCGCCAGCTATCTGGCCAGCCGAGGCTGCGCGGTCCTGACCTACGACTATCGCGGCATCGGCGGCTCCCGCCCCAAGGCGGCCGGCGACGGCCGGCCGGAATCGCTGGTCGGCTTCAAGGCCTCGATGGCGGACTGGGCCGCGCTCGACGTCACCGCCGCAGTCGCCTGGATGCGCCAGCGTTACCAAGCCCTGCCGCTCGCCTATGTCGGCCATTCCTTCGGCGGTCAGGCGCTCGGGCTGCTTGCCAACAACAGCGAGGTGGCGCGCGCGCTGCTGATCGCCGCCCAGGCCGGCTATTGGAAGCTGATGGCCTCGCCGGAACGCTACCGCGTCTATGTGCTGCTGAATTGCGTCGGCAGTCCCCTCACCCGGTTGCTGGGTTACGCGCCAGGATGGGCCGGCCTCGGCGAGGATCTGCCGAAGGGCGTGTTTCAACAATGGGCCGGCTGGGTGATGCGGAAGCGCTATCTGTTCGACGATCCCGCTCTCACCTCCCTGCACAATTTCGCACAATTCCGCGGCGCCATGCGCGTGCTGTGCTTTTCCGACGATCCCTGGGCAACCCTGCCGGCGGTCGAACTGCTGTGCTCGGGGTTCACGGCAATCACGCCGGAAATCCTGACCATCACTCCTGCTGGTGCGGGCGCGACCAGGATCGGCCATCTCGGTTTCTTTCGTCCCGACCATCGCGACACGCTGTGGCGCGGTGCCGCGGAATGGCTTGAGGCGGCGGAGTAGATGCAGGGTTAGCTAGAGGCATCACTCCACAAAGACCGTCATACTCCGCGCACGCGGAGTATCCAGTACGCCGCAGCTTTTCGTTTCCATCGCCGATGCCCTGGAATACTGGATCGCCCGCTTTCGCGAACGATGACGGCGGATATGATTCTGCGGCCTCGCGACACAATGCGCCCGAGTTGTGCATAAACATTGCCCTAAGCAAACCAAGGGCGCGGCGCGACCCTCAAGTGAGGGCGCGGGGAATGCCGGGTGCACGGTGCACCCGCAGCCCGTGTGCAAAAGGTAGTGTGCACACGGTAGTCACCACGGTCGCGCCGGAACACCCGGCATTCCCGCACGCAATGGTTTTAACGGCTTATGCCGTGCTCTCTCCGGCGACGAATTCGTCTTGCCACCGTCATCGGCGGATTAAAGGTTTTGTCGGACCCGGTTGGGCTCGCATCACCTCCGCCGATTTAGCACCAGCAACGGGTGCCAGGACCACACGGTTTTGCCGTACGCGACCCGTCTTCGCCAAGCGGCCCCGGCGGCATGTGCACGACCGCCAGAGCATTGGTGAAAACGGAAGCAACATCGTTCGTCTGCGCGCCTCGATCGCTCACGGCAAACCGCCCTGCGACCGGAATTGTGCGCCCGACGCTGCCGCGTCCACCGCATCTCATCCCAACGTCCGTGACGATCGCGATACGCCCCTCCAAGGGGATGAGACGGCGTGGAATAAGCCGGTGATTTGGGTCAGAAGAAAAGATGAAATATTTTTGCGAAAGGGGCTAGGCACCCAAATCACCTGTTCACCCATCCTGCCGCGCCGAACAGGTCACGACGATGCCGGCCGCTCCGCGAGGTTCGCCAATGTGATCTCACCATCGGTCAGATAATGGTTGACGCGTGCGGCCGGCAGACGCTCATTGGATGGGATTGCTTTCACATCTTCAATGGCTCGAAATTTCAGCAGCTCGGAAACGATGTAGTCCCTTTCGGCATTCGCATCCGAATCGGTTGCGTGGGTAACCTGGAACGTCAGACGCGTAAACGATAAGCCGGTATCTTTGGTACCCGCTCCGACCCAAATAACGCGTTCATCGTCCGGCGGGCGGTCGGTATTCAGCCAGAAGTCGGCTGCTCCCCAGCTGTTCTCGGCACGCGTGAGGCGCAAGGCCCAGAAGCGGATGTGATGGCGTTTACGCGGGCTGTTATCGATTGCCTTCTGAAAACCGATGTCCTGGCCGCGCGCAAAAAGATAGAGCGTACTGAACGGCGCGGTCGGATAAGGCGCATTCAAAATGAAGGCGCGGATCATGCCCCACGAGCTTCGCAAGCCCAATCGATCCGCCTCCGCCCAACCGAGCCTCGCAAAGGCGGAGCAAAGCTGCTGGCGGGTGCCGATGAGCGCAAGGTTCACGGGATCGCCGGGTAGTCCGTCAGCCGTAATCGTGAAGCTAGGCACCGATTTGTGCTGCAGGATTTTAAGGCCCACTCGAACGGCACGCGGGAGGATAACATAAGCGGCTATTGCGTAAGTGAGACTCGCGGCCACAATCCAGGGCAGCCTTTGGTCCGCCGTGTCGAAGACCACATAGACGATCAACCAGACGCTAAAGATGCCCAATCCGAAAATCAGCAAACGTTGAAACAGGCGCTTCAGCAATCTTGCCATTCAGACTCCCGTCTCCCGCGAACCTGCTTGCTGCGCGAGCCACGACGACGCGACCGCGGTCAGAGCGATGTTGGAGACACGGCTACGCCTAAGACCGCTCATGTTTTGCAGTGCACCCTCGTTGTCTAGCCGCCAATAATGCGAGAGAGCCGCGATGCCATGTCAGATCCAAGATGACCGGCACTATCCCGCGGTCACCTGAACGTCGAACTCGGCATCTGGCTCCAGCTCACGCTGCCTTCAACGCTGATATTGGGTGTCAATTGAAAGCCGACGCCCGCACTTGCCGTCACCCCGACGAGATCGGTGCCGGAGAAATTGGTCAGACCGGAGAATCCCGGCAGGTTCGATTTGAAGTCGGTCAGACCAAAGCTCGCCGTAGTGTAAAGACCATTGAACAGCCCGGCGTTAACGTCGGACTTGTAACTGCCAAACACTGACGTTCGCCAGGCAGGATTGCCCAGATTCGAGAACCAATTCTCTCGCTGGGAAGTCGGGAACGTGGACGAGGCACCAAAGAAGTTGCCGGAGATTCCATTCGCCCGGGCGCCGTCATTGGATTCGACAAACAACCCTACAACGCCGGACCCCAACTTCGTGGCGTATGCCTGCTGGTTGACGCCGGTGGCAAAGCTCGAGCCCGCGACAAATCCGTTGGCTATATAGGGATTGGCGACCAGCCACTGCGGGTAGAGTTCGTTGGAACCGTTGAGCTGCTGCGCCTGCGCCAGAGCGGGCTCGACCGGCGCGCCCGCCGTCAAGACGAACATCAAGCAACCGCCGCCGACCGCCATCGATCGCAAGCAAACTCTCCTTTGCATTACCGCCCCCCATTTCGAAGCTGCCAAACAAATCGAATACGCAACCTTAAGGAGGCGCGATCCTGACAGTGCACCAACGCCCCACTCTCCCGACTGCGACTGTGCTGTTTTAGTTCTATCATATTCGCTGAAAACTAGCCGGATTGGCAAACGCGAAATTATCGCACCGGCCTGCGCCAGCCTTCGCAATAAGTTCGGCCCGACGACCACCTTATCACTCTCATCCGGCTTGACCTGCGCGGGCAGACCTTTGAGACTACTGACCTAATGTCGACCAGTGCCAGTAATGGAAGTAGCGGCTGATCATTAGAGTTTTGTGCTAATTTGGCCGCGCGGGAAGGAGCATGGGGTGCGGCAGAATCTGCGGGTTCAGCACGAGCTGTCCTCCGGCGTTGACCTGACCCGATTGGGTAGCTCGATTGGAATCGCTGTCGCGGTCGGTATCATATATTTCCTGGCCGCGCGGCTAAGCCTTGGTCTTTTGACCAAGCCGGAGGGCGTTGCCGTCTTCTGGCCCGCGGCGGGCGTATCCGCCGGTGTCCTGATCGCACTCGGATCGCCAGCCCGATGGCCGGTCGTCGTCGGCACCATGGTCGCCACCATCGTGGCGAACCTGCTTGGCGACCGGGAGGTCTGGGGCGCTCTTCTCTTCGCGCTATGCAATGCAGGCGAAGCCGTGCTCGCGGCATGGCTCATTGAGCACTATTTCGGTTCAAATTTCAGTCTGAGTAAACTGCGCAATGTGCTTGGGTTGGCAGTTACCGCGATCATCGCAGCCGCTGTCTCCGGTGTCGGCGGAGCGATGGCGTTCAGATTGTTTCACAGCACGACAACGCCGATGCTGACGACATGGGAGCATTGGTTTGCTGCCGACGCACTGGGAATAATCATAGTTGCGCCGTTGCTGATAGAACTCGCGTCAGCGTGGCGCGATCGGCCTCCTCTGAGCGAACTGGTCGAAGGTGCTTTGGCGGTCGCGGCGCTGGCACTTGCGAGCGGACTTGCGATATTTTCGCGCTCCGAACTGTTGGCGACGGTCGGGCCGGTTGCGGTGTTGTTTGGGCCGCTGTTGTGGGTTGCAGCCCGTTGTCGGCCGGTTTTCGCAGCCGCGGCTGCGTTCATCGTCAGCGTTTCAATCGTTTGGACGACCACCCTTGGAATTGGCTATTTCGGCACCTCGACGCTGTCGCCGGCGGAACGGGTACTCGCGGCGCAGTTCAGCATCTTGCTGACAACGGTCGCCGCATTGGTTCTTGCGGCGCTGTTTGCCGAAATCCGTGACAAGCGAAGATCGGCCGAAATGGCGCTGCATGCCAGCGAAACCCAGCGTTATCTGATCGAAACCGAGAGACTGGCCGCACTCGGCGGCCTCGTCGCCGGGGTTGCGCACGAGGTCAACAGCCCGATCGGCATCAGTCTTACGATCTCTTCAACGCTGGAGCAGCGTTGCGCGAACTTCGCCGCTCAGATCGCTTCCGACCAGGTACGCCGCTCCACGCTGGTCGACTTTGTCCACAGTAGCCGCGACGCTTCACACCAGCTCGTTGCCAATCTCCAGCGCGCAGCAGAACTGATTCAATCGTTCAAGCAAGTCGCGGTCGATCGCAGCTATGCCGATCGGCGCACCTTTGGCCTCAAACTTGCGACCGAGCAGATCCTGGCCAGTGTACAGCTGGGCTTGCCGAAATCCCGCGCAACACTCTTGCTCGAGATACCGCCCGACATCGTCCTGAACAGCTATCCGGGTGCTTACGGGCAGGTGCTGACCAACCTCATCTTCAACGCCGTAACCCACGCCTTCCCCGATGGGTCATCCGAAGGACACATGCTGATCAAGGCCCGCCGTCTGGACAAACAAGTCGAGATAGCCTTCTCCGATGACGGCATCGGCATGCCGGAGAATGTTCAGCGTCACGTTTTTGATCCGTTCTTCACCACCAGACGGTCGCAGGGCAGTACGGGGCTCGGCCTCTACATCGCCTATAATCTCGTGACGCAACAGCTGGGCGGCAGAATCTCGCTCGTCTCCGCGCCTGGAGAGGGCACGGCCATTTGCATGACGCTTCCCCTGCTCGCTCCCGACCCAGCAGAGTCGGCCGGCATCGCCGGGCGATCCAAACTATAGTCGATGGCGCTGCGAGCGCTGCGCAAATTGACGCTGCACATCCGTTTCGTTTGATCCGGCGGGCATTTGTCGCGACTTCGCGCCGTCCAGCGCTGGACAAATTCAGTTCTCGATCCCTAGACTGCCTCATGATCGGCGAACAGCCGGCGACATCCGGGAGGAACGACATGGCGCAGTCACGCGGCATCCTATTGGCATCTTTCGTAGCCTGCTTTTTGCTGGGCACGCATCCTGCAGCCGCGCAGAAAAAATACGATCCCGGCGTCACTGACAGTGAAATCAAGATCGGGAACATCATGCCCTATAGCGGGCCGCTATCGGCCTACGCCTTGATCGCCCGGACACAGGAGGCCTTTTTCAGGAAGCTCAACGCCGAGGGCGGCATCAACGGCCGAAAAATCAACTTCGTTTCCTACGATGACGCCTTCAGCCCGCCAAAGACCGTGGAGCAGGCCCGCAAGCTCGTGGAAAGCGATGAAGTACTTTTCATATTCCAGAGCCTCGGCACGCCGACCAACAACGCCATCCAGAAATATCTGAATGACAAGAAGGTACCGCAGCTCTTCGTCGCCACCGGCGCCACCAAATTTGGCGATCCCAAGAACTTCCCCTGGACCATGGGCTGGCAACCGACCTACCAGACCGAGGGAAGAATTTATGCGAAATACATCCTGGAGAAGCTGCCACAGGGCAAGATCGGCATCCTCTATCAGAACGACGATTCCGGCCGCGACTATCTGAAGGGTCTCAAGGATGGTCTCGGTGAGGAAGCAGCCAAGCGCATGATCGTTGGCGAAATCCCCTATGAGCCGTCTGATCCCACTGTCGACCGTCAGATCATCACGTTGAAGACCCTTGGCGCCGACATCTTTTTCAATGAAGCGTCGCCGAAATTTGCAGCGCAGGCGATCAGGCGGGCCGCCGAGATCGGCTGGAAGCCTGTTCAGTTCCTGGCCAGCATCTCGAACTCGGTCGGCTCGGTGCTGAAACCCGCGGGCGTCGAGAATGCCAAGGGTGTGCTGTCCACCAACTACCTCAAGGATCCGACCGATCCGGCTTGGAAGGACGATCCCGCGATCAAGGAATGGACCGCCTTCATGGACAAGTATTTCCCCGAAGGCGACAAGACGAGCACGTTCAGTGTCTACGGCTATCTGACCGCGCAAACCGTGGTTCAGGTGCTCAAGCAGTGCGGAGACGAGCTCACCCGCGAGAACGTCATGAAGCAGGCCGCGAACCTCAGGAATCTCGAACTCGGTCTGTTGCTGCCCGGGATCAAGATCAACACCAGCCCGACCGACTATTTTCCGGTCGAACAGATGCAGTTGTCGCGATTCAACGGCGAGCACGGTGAGCTGTTCGGATCGGTGATCGCCGGCGAGATCGGCACTCAATAAACGACCCAGGACTCAACAGACGTCACCTTCGGTGGTTTTCGCCATGGCCGGGCATCGTCCCGGCCATTCACGTCTCTGTTGCTTGGATTTGGATCAAGCGAGCGTCGCTCGGCAAGACCGCCCCTGTCCTGGCCGACCCACACCGTCGGCGCCGGCAAAGCCGTGATCGCCATCCCCCACCTCCGCCATCTTTTGCCGCACCGCACGCATTTTCTTGTCGTGACACGCCACAACTTGTGACAGTATTGATACAGTCAAACGTCAATTCGGTGACGCAAGACGGTTCGATGACATAACGTCAGTCAGTGACACATGGAGCGGCCGATGAGTTTGGAATGGCGGGCGCGATCAACTTCCCTGGCCTGGTCGAATCCCCTGGCTTGGTGGTGGAGCCTGTTGACGCTGGTCAGCGGCGCCAACATTGCGGTTTGGTTCGTGCTGTATCGCCGGCTGCTCGATCAACCGGCCATCCCTCCTGGCAGCGCCTTAGGCATTGAACTCATGCTGCTGTTCTGCGCGGCCTATGTGTTCGGCTGCGCATTCCGCTCGTTTCTTCCACGCGCGGATGTGCAGCGCATCTGCCTGTTCGACACCTGGCTGTCGAGCGTGATGGTCGGGCGATCGGTCGCCACCGTGGCCGAGGTTTGCTTTGCGGCGCAATGGGCGATGATCCTGCATCAGCTCGGCACGTTGACGGGTGCGGATACCACCTTGAACGTCGCGTGGATCATCGTGCCGCTGATCCTGATCGCGGAATGCTTCTCCTGGTATGCAGTGCTGACCACCAATTATTTGGGCAACGCCATCGAGAACTCGATATGGGCCGTTGCCTTCTTCCTGGTCGGGATTGCACTGTGCCGGTTGCTGCCGGAGTTCGACGGCGCGGCGCGCGTGATCCTCGCCATCGCGATCGCCGGGATTGCGGGCTATCTGGCGTTTCTCATGACCGTCGATGTGCCGATGTATCTCAGCCGATGGCAGGCCGACGTGGCCGGCGGCGGCAAGCTGCTTGGACCTCTCGAGGGCCTTCGCGACGTCAACACGCGGTGGATCGTGGCGCACGACCTCGCGGAATGGAAGGGCGAGATCACCTGGATGACGCTTTATTTCAGCGCCGCGGTCTGGGCCAGCCTCGCACTGTGCGTTTTCTACTCGCTGGAAAATCAGCTGCCGCGCTATCGCACCCAGGCGGTGGTCGCGGGCTGCGTCATCGAAGCCCCGCCAACGGCCGGCAAGCAACCCCCGATCGTAGCGCGCCCGACCGTTTAGGACGCGAGCCGCCCTGCCCGCGCTGCGTCTGGAATTAATTGGTCGTTCGCTTTCTGCTGCCGCCTTTCAGGTTGGTCACCGGCGTAGTGCGCATCGGGTCATTCATCTGAAGACAGATGAGCAGATCGACATAGCTCGAAATTCCCGCCGCCACGGCTTCGTCATAACAGCTCTTCTGGACGGATTCGGAGTATAACGACCAGATCGGCCCCAGTTGCTGTTCCGCCGAATTCTCGTCGTGCATGCACGTCTGGTAGCTTTGAGGCAGATCCAACCCCATGGTCTTGTCGGTCTGTACCGAGGCTTTGCAGGTCGCCTCGACGTCGAGCTTGGGCACTTTATCGGAAACCGGTGTCAGCAGTTGCGTGCCAATGGCAATACCAAGGATGGCAGGATGCATGACGATCCCTTTCTCTCAAAATGACAATTCACCCGGTTGTTTGTGACAATCTCTTTAAAAAAACGCGATCAATCCAATCGAAACCAAGCGATCACCAGAGTGACGCATCCGGAAAACGATGTCGATCCGATTGACGCGCCGACGAGACTAGAAAACATGTAAGCAACGCTGACGCAGGGCGGCGCGCGTGATCAGGGCGACCTAGCCGATTCCGCTTGCATCGCGGCCTGAACTCTGCGGAATTGAGACCGACTTTTCCGTCGGCGTCGCAAGCTTACAGGCTGGACAGTTGCGGATCGTGGACAGAGCGCACCTCACCCCTTCTTGGATAATTAAACCTTCTTGGATAATTAAAAATGTCACGATGTACGCTTGCTGTCTTGGCTTTTCTGACGACGAGTGCGGCAACCTGTCCGGCAGCTTTGGCCCAGACATCGTCGCCCGAATCGGCAACCGGCAAGGCAGAACGAGAAGCCTCCACGCGGGCTTTCGTTCTGTGCCAAATCCGGAGCGTCAAGCGTCTGGACGATCGCAAATCCGAGCCGGCGGCTGTCGCGCGACGCTTGATGTCGGCGTGCGGCAAGGAATTTGACGAAAACGTGAAAGTCCACAGCCGCAACCTGGAACGCGGCTCGGAAGGCCAGCAAAAGGTTGCGAGCGCGTTGCGCAAGAGCAGCACCGACGGCGCTGTTCAAATCGTGCTTCACAATCGGCAGTCGCACTAACTTCCGTGCCGCCGATTGCAGCCTGCCCCCATCTCCGGGAGGAGACGAACCAGCCTAGGTGATTTGAACCACGCGAAGGTTGTTGGTGGTGCCCGCTTCGCCAAACGGAACACCCGCGACAACGACGATCGACTGCGCCGGCCGCGCAAATTCCTCGGCGACCGCGGTCCTGGTCGCGCGATCGACCATTTCCTCATAGGTGTTGACGTCCTTGGACAGCACGGTGTGCGAACCCCAAAGCAGGCAAAGCCGCCGCGATACCCGTTCATCCGGAGTGACCGCGAGGATCGAAACCTCCGGCCGCTTGCGCGCGATCCGCGCCGCCGTGGTTCCGCTTGAGGTGAACGCGACAATGGCGGAAGCGTGGATAGCCGCGGCGAGATCGGCGGCGGCGGCGGCAACCGCGTGCGGCGCGGTTTCCTCCTCACCCGGCTCTGAGGCATTGATGATCGAGCGATACATCTTGTGCCGCTCGGTGCTCGCGATGATGCGGCTCATCATCGCGACCGCTTCACGCGGATATTGGCCGGTGGCCGATTCCGCCGACAACATCACCGCATCGGCACCGTCATAGATGGCGGTCGCGACGTCGGACGCTTCGGCGCGCGTCGGCGTCGGCGCCATGACCATGGAGTCCAGCATCTGGGTAGCGACGATGACCGGCTTGCCGACCAGACGGCATGATTTGATCAGTTCCTTCTGCCGGCCGGGCACATCCTCGTGCGGAATCTCAACGCCGAGATCGCCGCGGGCGACCATGATCGCGTCGGAGAGGCGAACGATGTCATCGATCTGCTCGAGCGCCGCGGGCTTTTCGATCTTCGCCATGATCCCGGCGCGATCGCCGATCAGCCCGCGCGCCTCGATCAGATCCCCCGGCTTCTGAACGAAGGAGAGCGCGACCCAATCGACGCCGAGCTCGAGGCCGAAAGCGAGATCGGCGCGGTCCTTGGCGGTCAGCGGAGACAAATTCAGGACCGCGCTGGGAACATTGACGCCCTTGCGGTTCGAGATCACCCCGCCGATGACGACCTTCGCATCGATGAAATCGGCGCCGATCCCGGTCACGCGAACCCGCACCCGTCCATCGTCGATCAGGAGGTCATCGCCGGGCGAAACCGCATCGAAGATCTCCGGATGCGGCAGCGGGATCGACAGCTTGTCGCCGTCGGATCCGGACAACACGAAACGCAATTGCTCTTCGGCAACGACGGAAATCTTACCGTCCTTGATGGTTCCGACGCGGATTTTCGGCCCCTGCAGATCCTGCAGGATGCCGATCGGCCGCTTCACCTTCTGCTCCAGCGCACGAATGGCCGCATGGACCTTGGCGTGATCGTCATGCGTTCCATGGCTGAAGTTCAGCCGAAAGGTATCCACACCCGCGAGGAAAAGCGCTTCCAGCATAGCGGGCGATGCACTCGCCGGACCGACTGTAGCAACGATTTTAGCCCGACGATTGCGGCGCATGGTTCATTCGGCCTGTCGGCCGCCTCTGGTAATTAAAATTGCCCGGATATCATTCACATTGGTTCCGGTTGGACCGGTGCGAATCAGATCGCCGATCCCGGCAAAGAAACTATAGCTGTCGTGCGCCGCAAGGAAGCTGCGTGCGCTAAGATTTGCGTGGCGCGCTCGCGCAAGCGTGTCCGGCGTCACAATCGCGCCGGCGGCGTCTTCGGTGCCGTCGATGCCGTCGCTGTCGCCAGCAAAAGCGAAGATATCCGGCTCGCTGGCCATCGCAATGGCAAAGCCGAGCAGGAACTCTGAGTTGCGCCCGCCGCGTCCCGCCGGTCCCTTGCCGATTGTGACAGTTGTTTCACCGCCGGACAAAAGCACAGCCGGCGCTTGTATTGGAAGCCCGTTGAGACGGACCGAGCGGGCAATGCCTGCCATCACAGTGCCGGCTTCGCGGCTCTCACCCTCGATTGCATCGCCGAGGATCAACGGGTTGAGCCCGGCCTTGGCTGCGGCCTGTGCTGCGGCTTGCAACGCGAGTTTGGGCGCGGCGATCACCTGAACCGAGTTTTGCACCGAAAGTACTTTCGGGGTCTCATGGCGGGCGGCGAGTACCGCCGACGCAGCGGGCGGCAGCTCGAGCTTGTAGCGCGCGATAATTTCGTCAACGTCGGCGAGCGTGCTTGAATCCGCAACGGTCGGTCCGGACGCGATCGCGGCAGGATCGTCTCCCGGTATGTCGCTGATCGCCAATGTCACGACCTTGGCCGGGTGAGCGGCGAGCGCAAGCCGGCCGCCTTTGATCGCCGACAGATGTTTGCGCACGGCATTCATCTCGACGATGTTCGCGCCGCTCGCGAGCAGGCTCCGGTTGACGGCCTGCTTGTCGGCCAGCGTCATCCCGCCGGCCGGCAGGACCAACAGCGAAGAGCCGCCGCCCGACATCAACGCGACGACGAGATCATCGGCCGTCAGTCCCCTCACCGCGGCAAGGATGCGGCGCCCCGCCTCTTCGCTGTTGGCATCAGGCGTTGGGTGCGATGCCTCCATCACCTCGATGCGTCCGGCGGGCCCGCGCTGCCCATGGCGGGTGACGACGACGCCGCCGAGGTCGACATCGCTCCATGCCTTATCCAGCGCAGCCGCCATCGCAACCGAGGCCTTGCCGGCCCCGATCACCACACAGCGGCCTTTGGGCTTCTCCGGCAGATGCCGCAGCACGGCGGCTGCGGGATCGGCGCTGGTCACCGCGGCGTCGAAGATGTCCCGGAGGACAGAACGTGCCGCGGCGTCGGTCCAGGTTACTGGTGACTGAGTGTCACACATTGGAGCTCTGAATAGCGTCGACCACGGCTGCGGTGACGTCCTTGGTCTTGGCCGATCCGCCGACGTCCGGTGTCAGGATGCCCGCGCCGGTGACCTTCTCGACCGCGCGCATCAAACGCGCCGACGCATCGCTTTCCCCGAGATGATCGAGCATCTGCGCCGCGGTCCAGAAGCTCGCGACCGGATTGGCGATGCCCTTGCCGGTGATATCGAACGCCGAGCCGTGGATCGGTTCGAACATCGAGGGGAAACGGCGCTCGGGATCGATATTGGCGGTCGGCGCCACACCGATACTGCCGGCCAGTGCGCCGGCGAGATCCGACAGAATGTCGGCGTGGAGATTGGTGGCAACGATGGTGTCGAGGCTCTGCGGCTTGAGCGTCATCCTGACTGTCATTGCATCGACCAACATCTTGTCCCAGGTGACGTCAGGAAATTCCTTAGACACTTCTTCGGCGATCTCGTCCCACATCACCATACCGTGGCGCTGGGCGTTGGACTTCGTGACGACGGTGAGAAGTTTCCGCGGGCGCGACTGCGCCAGCTTGAACGCATACCGCATGATACGCTGAACGCCGACCCGGGTGAAGACGGCAACTTCCGTTCCGACTTCCTCGGGCAGACCCCGATGCACGCGACCGCCGCAACCGGCATACTCGCCCTCCGAATTCTCGCGGACGATCACCCAGTCGAGATCGCCGGTGCCGACGTTGCGCAGCGGCGACGTGATTCCGGGCAGGATTTTCGTCGGCCGCACGTTGGCGTATTGGTCGAAACCCTGGCAGATCGGCAGCCGCAGGCCCCACAGCGTGATGTGGTCGGGCACGTCGGGTGCGCCAACCGCGCCGAAGTAGATCGCATCAAATTTTTTCAGCTTGGCCAGGCCGTCAGCCGGCATCATGACGCCGTGCTTGCGATAATAGGCAGAACCCCAGTCGAAGGTTTCGACGTTGAACTTGACGTCCCCCATCCGCTTCTGAAGGCTTTCGAGCACCGTGGTGCCGGCGGCGATGACTTCCGGACCGATACCATCGGCCGGGATAGCCGCGATTGAATATTCACGCATCTAAGTACTCCATGAGGACTGGGTTTGAGGAATTAACGTTGGGGAAGCGCATCCGCGGCCGGGGCCGCCGAAGCAGGTTGCGACCGCGCGAGGATCAGCGTCAGCACGGCGGACAGAACCAGCAACGCCGCGACAAACAGCAATCCGCCCTCGAAACTGCCGGTGAGATCCTTGATCCAGCCGATCATCGCCGGGCCGACAAAGCCGCCGAGATTGCCGATCGAATTGATGGTCGCGATGCCCGCGGCAGCCGCGGAGCCGGACAGGAACATGGTCGGCATGCTCCACAGCGGCGGCTTCGCCGAGCTGATGCCGATGTTGACCAGCGTCAGGCTCAAGAGCACGCCAAGCACGGTCCCGGCAAACCCGGCCAGCACCAGACCGAGCGAGCCAAGCAGGCAGGCTCCCACCACATGCCAAGTGCGCTCGCCGGTGCGATCGGAGTGACGAGCCCACCAGACCATGGCGATGACGGCGACCACTCCGGGGAGCGCATTGAGGAATCCGATCTGCAATGACGACAGGCCGAATTGCTTGATAATTTGAGGCGCCCAGATGCCGAGCGTGTAGAGCCCCGCTGAAGTGCCGAAATAGACCAGCGAGAGCGCGATGACGCGCAGGTCGGCCAATCCGCGCCAAACGCTGTGGCTTGCGGTCCGGGCCTTTTGGGCAGCTTCCGCGTTCATTGTCCGCACCAGCCAGTTGCGTTCGTCGTTGCTCAGCCATGTCGCTTTTTCCGGCCGGTCGGTCATGTAGAACAGGACGACGACGCCGAGCAGGACGGCGGGCACACCTTCGACGATGAACATCCACTGCCAGCCGCTAAGACCCATCATGCCGTGCATTTCAAGCAATGCACCGGATACCGGCGAACCCAGAACGGTCGAGAGCGGTGCTGCAGCCATGAAGATCGCGGTAACGGCAGCGCGCTGCCTCGCGGGGAACCAATAGCTGAGATAAAGGATGATTCCGGGAAAAAAGCCAGCCTCTGCGGCACCGAGCAAGAAGCGCAGCACATAGAAACTGGTGGAACCCTGCACCAGCGCCATGGCAGCCGAAATCAGGCCCCAGGTGATCATCACCCGGGCAATCCAGATGCGGGCTCCAACCTTGTCGAGAACGAGGTTTGAAGGCACTTCGCACAGGAAATAGCCGAGGAAGAAAATGCCGGCGCCGAAACCGAACACCGTGGGCGAGAAACCCAGATCCTTGTTCATCGTCAGCGCCGCAAACCCGATGTTTACGCGGTCGATGAACGCGACGAAGTAGAGCAGCATCACGAAAGGGACGATGCGCAGGGTAATCTTGCGCAGCACGCGCTTCTCCAACTCAGCACTCACTCGATGGGCTCCTCGCCTGATTTCTATTGCTTTTGATTTCCGCGATTGGCGCGTTGAAATCAACCTTGCGACCGCGACTACCGGGATGCAATTGGCTCTGGTTTATACAAAAAAATGATATAATTCAGATCCAGGAGAGAGCCCATGGATCTTCATCAACTGCGATGCTTCGTGGCGGCGGCCGAGGAACTGCATTTCGGCCGCGCGGCGCAGCGGCTGGAAATGCTGCCCTCGGCGCTGGGCCGCTTCGTCCGTCTGCTCGAAGAGGACCTCGGGACCAGGCTGATGCAGCGCACCACGCGCAGCGTCGCATTGACCGACGATGGCACAATCCTCCTCAGGGAAGCTCGCAACTTGCTGGCACAGGCCGATGCGCTCGCCGCGACCTTCCGGATGCATGGTCGGAAGCAGGCCTCGACGGTGCGCGTCGGGGCAATTGATAGCGCGGCGGCCGGGCTTCTGCCGATGCTGCTGCATGATTTCCGGGCGCGCCGGCCCGATGTGACGGTGCAACTGGTCGAGGACAAGACGCTCCGCCTCGTGCCGCAATTGCTGTCCGGCCGGCTCGATCTCGCATTCGTGCGTCCGCCGGAAACCATCAACAAACGGCTGGAGTTTCTTTTCCTGCTCCATGAGACGGCGGTCGTCGCCGTCTCCGATCGTCATCCATTCGCATCGAAAAAACGTTTGACGATCGCCGAACTGGCAGACCAACCCCTGATCGTGCCGGAACGCCGTTCGCGGCCGCATAGTCACGACCTCACCATGAAGTTGTTTGCCGAAGCCGGCCTCGAGGCCCGCATCGTCCAGATTGCGAATGAAAAGCAGACCATCGTCAACCTTGTCTCTGCCGAACTCGGCGTCGCGATCGTGCCGAGATGGACATCACGCATGGCAGCGCGTGGTGTCCGCTATGTCCGGCTGGCGACGTCCGGTATGAACAAATTGCCGCTGGCAGCCGCTTGGACGCGGGGAACGCGCGATCCAATCAGGGACGATATGCTGGACACGCTCAAGGCGGATCTGTCGCGCTATGCGCTGGAGGCATAGAAAGTCCGTGTGGGCGGGCCCACGCGGCAGCGCGCCGTCACTTTTTACCAAACGCGAAATACTGTTCGCGTACCGTTTTGCTGCTGGAGCGCACGAGCGAGCTGGTCTCCGGCGGCGGTAAGATGACCACTCCCGTCGAGCCAACCATGATCGGTTGCAAGGCGCGATACCTCGTCCACATTGCCTTCGCCAGACAGCATCCGCGTAAAGCCCAAAACGACACTCACATCGTCCGGGGCGGCGACATCCTTCAGAAGCTTCTCCACGAATTCCTCATCTAGCCGCGGTCCGCGACACCTGTCGCTTCATGACAACAGCGGCCAGCGTGTTTTGTTATGCGGACTTTGGTCAGATTAAGAGAAAAGCGCCCCTTCACGAAAAGTTTTCCTTTTATAGTTCCGCTTGGCTTTCGGTTTAGATAAACAGCGCCGCTGCAACGTTACCGCGATCACTTCCGGCCTTCCCTGACAAACTAACATTTTCATCGCTTGCGCGGCACCTCGTAGCCCAGCGCAGGCTTCACTGCATGAATGCAACGGACGGGTTTGATTCCTTCGTCCCGACGACCATCAAGCCTAAGCGGCACTGCCCGTCACATTGTCTGTGCGCTGCATTTATCACTTACGCGTACATTGATCTGGCGCATTTGCAGGTGGCCCATGGGGCACAACTAATCTTAGAGCGATTCAATCTTGTTGGTGTTGTTTTTAACTCCAACGTTATTCTTTTGATCGATCTCGTCTGTTAGACGGCCGCCACGTGATTTCTATTTCGAACGTGGAAACGAAGTGTAGTGACGACTAATGAGCGGCTCCTGGGCCTTCGATATTCTTTCGACAGGCGCCGCGCGCCTTTTCTGATCGGTACCGCCTTCCTGTTAGGCGAACTCACTCACACCACATCGATTGCGCATGCGCAAACGACCTCGCTGCCTGCCGTAACCGTCGTCGCGCCTGCACCGAAGCGGAAGCCCGCGAGCGCAGCCGGTACGCCGGCACGGCGTAGGCGCACCGCGGCGGCCCATCGGCAAAATCGAAGCGTTGCACCGGCGCAGCCGACCCCAACAGAACGCGCGATTGCCGCAGCCGCCGCAAAATACCAGCAGATCCTCGGCTACCGCGCCATGCCGGATTCGACCACGCTGCGCGGCGCAACCTCCCCGCTCGACACCGCGCAGACCGTCAACGTGGTGCCCGAACAGGTCATCAAGGATCAACTGCCGCGCAATCTCGACGACGCGCTCATCAACATCAGCGGCATCACCCAGGCCAATACGCTGGCCGGCACCCAGGACGCCGTCATGCGGCGCGGCTTCGGCGACAACCGCGACGGCTCGATCATGCGCAACGGTCTACCGCTGGTGCAGGGCCGCGCCCTCAACGCCGAAGTTGAAAGTGTCGAAGTGCTGAAGGGACCGGCCTCGTTGCTTTACGGCATCATCGATCCCGGGGGTATCGTCAACACCATCAGCAAGCGGCCGGAGCTCTATCAGCACGGCTCGATTTCGGTGCTGGGTTCGACCTACGGCTCACGGAGCGGCGGCGATGCGACGTTCGACATCACTGGCCCGATCGGTACGGATGGGCTCGCCTACCGCTTCATCGCCTATGGCGTGAACGAGGACTACTGGCGAAATTTCGGCACGCACCACGAGACGCTGATCGCGCCGTCGCTGGCATGGTATGGCGACAACACCACGGTTCAGCTCAACTATGAGCACCGCGATTTCTATTATCCGTTCGATCGCGGCACCTTGATTGATTCCCGCACCAACAAGCCGCTCTCGGTTATTCCAGCAACGCGCCGACTTGACGAACCCTACAACAGCATGTGGGGAACGTCGGATCTGATGCAGGCTTCGGTCGAGCACAAGCTCAATGAAGACTGGAAACTCTATGCGAGCTACAGCTACGACACGGAAACCTTCAGCGCCAATCAGCTACGCATCACGGCGTTCGATCCCAACACCGGTATCGAGAAGCGCAGCAATGACGGCACCCACGACTCGCTGAGCAACGTCAGTTCCGGCACGGCCTACATGCAAGGCGGCTTCTGGCTCGGCAACATGCGTAATGAGGTGCTGATCGGCGGCGACGCCCAATATCGCACGATCTACCGCAAGGACCTGATCCGGCAGGCGACCCCGAATTTCAACCTTTACAATCCGGTCTACGGCCTGCCGCAGCCAGGAACGACTGTTTCTCCCCCCGATAGCGAGCAGACAGATGCTCTGACCACTCGTGCGGTTTTCTTCCAGGACACATTACACCTTACCAACCAGCTCGCCGTGGTCGGCGGTGTGCGCTACATGGAATTCGAAGAGCTGGCCGGCAAAGGCCGGCCGTTCGTCGCCAATACCAACCTGACCGGTAACAAAGTGCTGCCACTCGGCGGCGTGATCTACAAGGTGACCGACGAGGTGTCGCTCTATGCTAGCTACACCCAGTCGCTGAAACCGACCTCGACCATTGCGCCGTTCTCCACCGGCATTGCAAACTTTGTGGTGGACTCGAATATTGCGCCTGAGGAAGGCACGCAGTGGGAGACCGGCGTCAAGTTTGACATCAACAAGCGACTGTCCGGCACGGTCGCGCTGTACGACATCGACAAGAAGAATGTGCTGGTGACACAGCTCAACAACGCGACCGGCCTGACCGAGGCACGCGCCGCCGGCAAGGTTCGCTCCCGCGGCGTCGAGGTCGATGTGACCGGTCGGTTGACCGACAACTGGAGCATGATCGGCAGCTACGCTTACACGGATGCACGGGTGACCCAAGATCCACTGCTGCTGGGCGATGCCCTACAGAACGTGGCGCTGAATACGGGTTCGCTTTTTCTCGTTTATGATTTTGGCACCGCCCTGCCGGGCCGGCTCCGGATTGGCGCAGGCGGACATTATGTCGGCGACAGGCCCGGTGACGCCGCGAACACGTTCATCCTGCCGTCCTACGCCGTCGCCGATGCCTTCGTGACCTATGAGACCAAGTACCAGACGCTGCCGGTGATCTATCAATTGAACGTCAAGAACATCTTCGACAAGGTCTACTATCCGTCCGCGGTGAACAATCTCAACGTCGCGATAGGTGATGCACGGCGCATCTCGCTGCAAGCAACAGTGAAGTTCTGAGGGCTAGTATGCAGGCGACCCGGCTGTTTGCGGTACTGGCTACGCCCGCCGCTCGCCGCCGGGGGCAGCGTCGCAAACCCGACGGCGGCCATCGCCTGCGTCAGGAGAATCAGTTTCGACGAGTTACTGGGGTCGTCAACCTCGTCCAACATAGAACGATTACAGACTGTGAAAGCCTACTTCGGGTAGCACGGTGAGTGGCCATCCGATAATAGTGTTCGCGTAGCTGTGCGCGCCCCGCACGGTCCCGTCACCGATCCTTTCCCTCACCGAGATGTTCGTCCTTCCATGAGCAAACGTCCTATCAAGGTCGCGCTGCTGCGGATCCATTCCACCATCGGCCTCGCCATTTCGCTGATATTGACCGTGATCGGCCTGACCGGCGCGACGATGAGTTTCGAGGACGAGATCGGCGCCAGCCTGAACGCCGGTATCATGCGTGTCGAACCCCGCGTTGCGCCGATGCTGACGCCGGATGCGCTGATTGCGCGGCTGCAGGCCGATCACGACTTCGGCAAGGTGTCCGCCGTGACGCTGTCGAGCGATCCCGGCGCGGCGGCACACATCCGGTTTGCCCGCAGCGAAGGCGGCACGCGTCCAACCTCGGTTTATGTCGATCCTTACGACGGCCACCTGCTCGGCGCGCCGCGCGGCGAGGACTTCTTCGCCAACGTCCGCAGGCTGCACCGCTGGCTGCTGCTGCCCGGCGATGGCAAGGGCTATGGGCGGCAGATCACGGGCGTGGTCGCCATTTGCTTGATCGTGATGGTGATCTCGGGGCTGATCCTGCGATGGCCACGCCATGTGCGCAGCGTGAAGGCATGGCTGAGGCCCAACCTGGCCATGCGCGGCCGCGGCTTCCAGTGGTCGCTGCATTCCGTCGCCGGCACATGGGTGATGGTGATCTATCTGGTAATCGCGCTCACCGGCCTGTTGTGGTCGTTCGACTGGTACAACGACGGTGTCACTTGGCTGCTGTCACGCCGCGCGATCGCCGCAGCGCCGGAGCAGCCAAAAGCGACGGCGCGGGTCCGCGCCGCAGATGTGGTGCCGTTGACATTCGATCGCGCATGGTCGGCGTTCCTGCAAGAACAAGGCAGCCGCTACGCGTCGGCGCAGCTTACATTGCCGCCCGGCACGGGCACGGTGATGCGCGTCCGGTCGTGGCCGCGCAATTCATCGCATAACGGCGACCGCGATGACTTCCGCATCGACGCCGTCACCGCGCGCGTGGTGTCAGCGGATATCTATGACAACAAGACGCTGGGTGAGCGCGCGCTGTCGAGCAGGCTGGACATTCACCGTGGCGCCATCCTCGGCTGGCCGGGCAAGTTGCTGTTCGGGTTGGCCGCCGCGCTGCTGCCGCTGTTCATGGTGACGGGATTCCTGCTGTACCTGTCGCGCCGGAAACTCCGCCCCGCAAAGCCAACGGCGCTCGGCAGCTTGGTTCCGGGCGAATAGGAGACGTCCGAGGGGGAACTCAGCATGGTGGCGGCCGCCCAGCGTCGCCACCGGCGGAACAAAATCTTCCCTTAAGGCTTATCGCCGACGCTCGAATGCCGGGGAGATTTTGATGAGGTTAGCGATCAACATTTTGGCTGGTTCCGTGCTTGTGGCCATCAGTTCGATGGCATCGGCCCAGCAAGCGCTGACAGGAACGGTCACCTTGATCAATCGGATCAACGGGACCATTGCCATTCGACAGACTCAAGGTGGCACGGTGGGAGCCAATACCGGCGGCGCCGTCGAACAGTTCAACGTGCAAACAAGCTTGGTGAATGCGCTGCACGCCGGCGACAGGGTCACATTCACCGTCAGCGAAAACGGCCCGACCAAGACAATCACGAAGATCGAGAAGCAGTAAACTAGTAAGCCTGCCGGCAACGTCGGCAGGCGCTCCCGTTTACTATCGATCGCGATGCAGCGAGCCTGCATCGCGGCGATCAGGTCCGCTTCAACGCGGCGCCGCTGAGGTCACGGAATTTCCGGCCCGCATTCAATCCGACGTCATCGCAGCATCGACGGTCACACGCACCGCACCAGCCGCTGACGTGTGCCTTTGCAATCCGCAATGCCGCGAGCCGCTTTTCGTCCTGCGACGGCAGGACGCAGTCCATTTGTGGAAGACAATTTTCTAATCGCAATCATACCGGCTAGCCTGCCGTGATGCTCGGATCACCTTGAAAATCTGACCTCGCAATGCTCGAGGGTTATTGCAGGGGCGAGGCCGCCGGCACGATCTTCAGGTGGACATACTCGTCCTGCTCCAACCGGAGGAAGTGCAATGTCTGCATTCAGAGGAGCGCGTCAGATCGGCTCACACAAACACCTTCCGGCAGACCGTGACCGAAAGGATGTTTCGCTTCGAAAACGCTTCACGAGCCTGGCCTCGCTCGCGCTGTGTACGCTCGCGACGTTCACAATTGCTCCGTCGCTTGCAGAGGAAAAGGTCTCGGCGGGCGAGACACATCAGATTGCGGAAGAAGCCTTTATCTACGGTCTTCCGCTCGTGATGAATTACACGGTGTTTTATAAATACTTTATCGATAAAGGGGGCCCGGATTTCAAGGCTCCGCCCAATCAGCTTTACAATACGGCACGCGTCTACACCCCAGCCGATACAACGATTGTCACGCCCAACAGCGACACGCCCTACTCGTTCGTCGCCATGGACCTGCGTGCTGAGCCGTTCGTGATCTGTAATCCCGAAATTGAAAAGGCGCGGTATTTTTCGGTGCAGCTCGTCGATATGTACACGTTTAATTACGGATACATGGGCAGCCGCGCCACGGGCAACGGCGCCGGATGCTACATGATCACCGGACCACGCTGGAACGGCGACAGGCCCGAAGGCGTTTCCAAGGTATTTCAAAGCGAGACCGACTTCTCGTTCGCCGTTATCCGCACACAGCTTTTCAATCCCGCCGACATCGAAAACGTCAAGAAAGTACAGGCCGGGTACCGGGCGCTGACGCTGTCTGCGTTTCAAAGCAAACCCGCACCACCCGCCGCCCCCGCGATCAACTGGCCGAAGGTCGACAAGCAGAGGGCCGACGCCGACCCCTTCGCCTATCTAAACTTCGCGTTGTCGCTCTGTCCGGCCATCGGGCCATCGGCCGTAGAAGTACCGATGCGCGCACGTTTCGCCAGGATAGGTATCGAGGCAGGCCAACCGTTCCGTGCCGATCAATTTTCGGCGGAGCAAAAGGCCAGTCTCGAAGCGGGCATGAAGAGCGGCCTGCAAAAAATCAAGCAGACCGTCGGCAAATTAGGCGTCGATGAGAACGGCTGGCGTGTCGCGACAAGCGGCTTTGGCAACCGGCAAGCTTACGATGGGAATTTCGCGTTACGCGCTGCCGCCGCCATGGCCGGAATCTACGGCAATGATGCGGTTGAGGCCTTATATCCCATACTGGCCACCGACAGCGACGGCAAGAAACCCGACGCCAGCACAAACCGCTACACGCTCACTTTCCCGGCCGGCCAATTGCCACCCGCCAAGGCATTCTGGTCGGTGACGATGTACGACGCAAAGACGCAGTTGCTGGTCGAAAACCCGATCCACCGTTATCTGATCAACTCGCCGATGCTGCCGGACATGAAGAAGAATGCCGACGGCTCCTTGACGATTCGCATCCAGAAGGAGACGCCGGGCAGCGATCAGGAGGCCAATTGGCTGCCGGCCCCGAATGGTCCGATCTACGTCGTCATGAGAATCTACTGGCCGGAGCAGGCCGCGCTCGATGGCAAGTGGAAACCCCCAGCCGTCGTAGCCGCCAAGTGATAGTGGACGCGTGATTGGGGAAAATCGATCGGCGGCTAGGATCGCCGAAAAAGCAATCCGGCTACTCCGCCGCTTCCCGCACATAACGCGCAGTCGGCGTGCGCATGGTCACGAGTTCTTCCGCAGCCGTCGGATGCAGCGCGAAGGTCGCGTCGAAATCGGCCTTGGTGGCCTTCATCTTGACGGCGATGGCGACGGCCTGAATGGTCTCGGCGGCGGCGTCGCCGACGATATGGCAGCCGACCACGCGATCGGTGGTGCCGTCGACGACGAGTTTCATCAGGATGCGGGTATCGCGGCCCGACATCGTCGATTTGATCGGCCTGAAATCAGTTTTGTAGATGTCGACGTGGCTGAAATGCGCGCGCGCCTGCGCTTCGGTCAATCCTACGGTGCCGACTTCCGGCTGCGAGAACACCGCGGTCGGAATGTCGCTGTGATCGACCTGAACCGAGCGCTTGCCGAACACGGTGTCGGCGAACGCGTGGCCCTCGCGGATCGCGACCGGCGTCAGATTGTTGCGGTGGGTGACGTCGCCGATGGCGTAGATGTTCGGCACCGAGGTGCGGGAAAAGCCGTCGACGCCGATGCCACCGTTATTGGCGTTGATGGCGACGCCGGCCTTTTCAAGTCCAAGTCCGCTGACATTCGGATGCCGCCCGATCGCGAACATCACCTGATCGGAGGCGACGCTCGACCCGTTCGACAGATGCGAGGTGAAGTCCCGGCCGTGCTTGTCGACACTCTCGACGGTGCAGCCGGTGAGGATGGTGATACCTTGGCGCTCCATCTCGGCGCGGAGATGGATGCGGACATCCTCGTCGAAGCCGCGCAGGATGTTGTCGCCGCGATAGACCACCGTCACGTCCGAACCGAAACCGGCGAAGATGCCGGCAAATTCCAGCGCGATGTAGCCGCCACCCTGGATCAGGATCCGCCGCGGCAATTCCTTGAGATGAAATGCCTCGTTCGACGAAATCACATGCTCGATGCCCGGAATCATCCGGCCATGGTTGGGCGCGCTGCCGGTCGCGATCAGGATGTGGCCCGCGGTTACGGTTTCACCGGTCGCAAGCCGAAGGGTCTGGGCATCCTCAAAAGTGGCCCGGGTCTTGACGACCCGCGCACCCGCCTTCTCCACATTGGTGGTGTAGATGCCCTCGAGCCGCGCGATCTCCTTGTCCTTGTTGGCCACCAGCGTCGGCCAGCTGAAGGTCGCGGGAGGGATCGACCAGCCGAAGCCGGCGGCGTCCTCGATCTCCTGATGGACGTGGGATCCGATGACGAACAGCTTCTTGGGGACGCAGCCGCGGATCACGCAGGTGCCGCCCATCCGGTACTCTTCGGCAATCATGACTTTCGCGCCGTAGCCGGCGGCGATCCGGGCGGCACGCACGCCGCCCGAACCTCCTCCAATCACGAACAGATCGACGTCGAACTCAGCCATGCCAGCACCGACCGTTGACTAGATCAGATCTGCTTTCCGCGCTTGCGCATCTCGGCACGGAACTCACCGTTGACGGTTTCGGCAAACGCCTGCGCCCACTGGTTCATGTATCCAATGCTCATCTGAATGGCCCTGGGCTCAGTCGACAGCAGCTTCTGGCCGAGCGGCGACTTGTAGAACGTCACCAGATCTTTCAACTCCTGCTCGGTGAACTGGCCGGCATAGATCTTCGCCATGCCGTCGCCGATTTCCTTTTCGCGACCGGCAAACTTCTGGGCGACGATCACCGCAACCTCGTTCAGGTCCTTCTGGTAGTTGAGGTTGGTCTGCATCAGTTGATCCTTGGTCTGCTGCACGATCTTCGGAACGACGTCGCCATACATCGCGTGGGCATTCTTCATCACCAGGATGTCTGCGGCGGCCGCGATCGCGGCGGGCGAAGCTGCCGGCGCGGCCGCCTGCTGGGCGCCGGCCGGAACGATCGCCAGCGCCAGGCCCGCCGCAAGGCCCGCGACCGACAAGATTCGTGAAAGGCTCGTCATTCCAATTCTCCTCGATTGCGGCATTACCGCCGTTCAACAACCCGAATTCCCTGGGCGCCTGCCAGCACCGCGGTGCTGGCAAGGCCAATGAAAAGCCCGTGCTCGACCACGCCCGGTATTGCGTTCAGCAATCCGGCCAAGCGTGGCGCATCGGTTATGCGTTCAAGATGAGCATCGACGATCCAGTGGCCACCATCGGTGACGAAAACGTGGCCATCTTTGCCCTTCCGGACCACCATTTGCCCGGAAACGCCGCTTTCCGCAAATGCCTTGGCCATGGCGCGGCGCGTCGCCGCCAGGCCAAATGGAATGACCTCTACCGGGAGTGGAAAGCGGCCGAGAACGTCAACCCATTTGGAATCGTCGGCGATCACGATCATGCGGTCGGACGCCGAGGCAACGATCTTCTCGCGCAGCAAGGCGCCGCCGCCGCCCTTGATGACATTGAGCGCCGGATCGATCTCGTCGGCGCCGTCGACGGTCAAGTCGAGACGATCGATGTCGTCGAGTGTAGTCAGGCGGATGCCACATCGCTCCGCATCGGCGCGGGTCGCTTCCGAGGTCGGCACACCGACGACATCAAGCCCGGCGCGAACCCGTTCGCCCAACAATTCGACAAAATGCTTGGCGGTCGAGCCGGTCCCGAGGCCGAGTTTCATGCCGTCGCGGACATGCTCAAGCGCACGCGCCGCCGCCTGCCGTTTCAATTCGTCCATGGTCACGCGCAGACGATGCCTCTGATACGCCGATGTCCGGCGGCCGCATATCTAGCGTCGTTTTACGGCCGGGAACAGCGCGATTTACGGCCTCGTCACCCGATCCATGGCCGTCTGGATGGCTGCAAACCGCTCGTCGACCTCCGCGCGCATATTTGGATGCGTGAACACGTAAAGTTCATCGGCCCGGATCGCATCGAGAACCCGGGCTGCGACCTCCGCAGGATCAAGGCCGGTCTGGAGCGCTCGGGCGATCTCGGCGACCAGCGCAGCCGCGGGACTGGCCGGATCCAGGACCGGGGCCTCGCCATAACGCGCGGGCCGATTGCGCCCGCTCTCGCCGATCCCGGTGCGCACATAAGTCGGACAGACTACGCTGACCCCGATGCCCTCCGGTTCCAGTTGCGCCTTCAGGCCCTCCGACATCGCGACCACCGCGAACTTGCTGGCGGCGTAGGGACTGAATCCGAGCCCGCCATGCATGCCGGCCATCGACGCGGTGTTGACGATATGTCCGCCTTCGCCATGGGCGCGAAGATGCGGCAGGAAGCTTCGAATGCCGTGAACGACGCCCATCAGGTTGACGTCGATCACCCATCGCCAGCTCTCAATCGAGATGGCGTCGATGCCGCCACCGGCCGCCACACCGGCATTGTTGCACACGATATGGACGTTTCCGAACGCCGCGAATGTGGCGCGCGCGGCACGCTCTACGCTGTCGGGATCGGCCACATCGCAATGGATACCGCTGATATCAGGCGCGAACCCGCGCAGGCTTGCGATCGCGGAATCCAGCGCCGCGCGCTCGATGTCGGCGAGCATCACCTTCATCCCGGCTTCCGCAAAGGCGCGGCTGAGCGCGAGCCCTATGCCGGAAGCCCCGCCCGTCACGAATGCCGTCTTGCCCGTGAAATCGCGCATGCGCCCTCCCCCTCGCCTTCGGATTGTTATGCCGGGAATATTCGTAAGAATACGTGCAGGAATCACGGCAGGACTACTTGCCTGTTCGCATCGCGCCCGGTAGCGATCGCTGATGACCTCTGTTCGCACCGTTGTATTCGATCTGGACGGCACGCTGGTGGATACCGCGCCCGACCTGGTCAACGCCCTCAACTTCGTGCTCGGCCGCGAAGGCCTGCCCGCGATCGCGCCCGCTGCGGCGCGCACCATGATCGGCGCCGGCGCCCGGCGAATGATCGAGCGCGGGCTGGAGCTGGAAGACCGCGCCGCCAGCGTTGCCGACATCAACCGGCTCACGGCCGATTTTGTCGATCATTATGCCGCGCACATCGCCGATGGATCGCGCCCGTTCGATGGCCTGGAAGGGGCGCTCGACGCGCTCGCGGCCAGTGGGTATCGCTTTGCAGTATGCACCAACAAACTGGAGTGGCTGTCCAAGCTGCTGCTCGACCGGCTAGGGTTGAGCTCCCGTTTCGCGGCGATTTGCGGCGCGGATACGTTCGGCGTCTCCAAGCCCGACCCGGCCATTCTGCGGCAGACGTTGGCGCGTGCCGGCGGCGAACTCGCCTCGGCGATCATGGTCGGCGACGCCGGCCCTGACGTCGGCGTGGCCCGCCGCGCCGGTATCCCGGTCATCGGGGTCACCTTCGGCTACACCGAAGTTCCCATCGCCGACCTCAAGCCGGACCGGCTGATCAACCATATGCGCGAGCTGCCGGCGGCGGTGGAAAGCTTGATGCTGCAACGGAGCCCGTCCTAAGCGCCTGTTACTACATAACAATCCAGATCGCTCTCGATCGGGATTAACCAATTCGTAACGATTGGGCCCCGCAAGGTTGCGCCGCCGGAGCGAGGCTCCTATGGTCGCCGCGGGGGATTGTGGCAGTTTGCCGCATCTAAAGTGGATGGATCATGCGTCGTGTTATCGTGATTGCCGTAGCAGGCGTCAGCCTCGCCGGCTGTTCGTCGTCGTCGTTTTCTTGGGATTCTCTTAAGCCGACTCCGCCAGCGGTGCAGGTCCAGCTTGATTCGACGCCGCAGGGCGCCGATGCCCGTACCTCGATTGGGCAGGGCTGCAGGACTCCCTGCTCGGTCTCGGTGACGCCGCCGGACGGCGGGTTCTCCGTAACCTTCACCAAGGAAAAGTTCCAGCCGGCCACCGTGCCGGTCCAGGTCGCTCATGTCGACGGCGACTTCATGACGGCGGCAAAGACCAACATCGATCCAAATCCGGTCGTCGCGGAGCTTCAAGCTGAAGCGCCGCCGCCCAAACCCGCCAGGAAGCCGCGGCCCAAGAGGCCGAAGCCGGCAGCAGCTGCGGCGCCCGCCGCCCCTGCCGCGGCAAATTCGGCATTCCCGGCGCCGGCGCCCCAGGCTGCAGCGCCTGCGGCTGCGCCCTCTGGTCAGTGATCGCTTGCACGACGCGCCGCAAGGTGTTGATTGTGCGCGGCTTGTTTGATGCCTACATTGCGGCTGTGAAGCCGCCGCCATAGCTCATGGCGGCCTTCACAGCTACAAGGCCGGTTTGAATGAACGCACCTATCTTGCGTCCTCTCGCATCGCTGTCGCACCCGATGACCGACCCGTTTGGGCGGACCATCAGCTATTTGCGGGTCTCGGTGACCGATCGCTGCGACCTGCGCTGCTTCTATTGCATGTCGGAAGACATGACGTTCCTGCCCAAGGCCGATCTGCTTACGCTGGAGGAACTCGATCGTCTGTGTTCGGCCTTCATCGCCAAGGGGGTCCGCAAGCTGCGGCTGACCGGTGGTGAGCCCCTGGTCCGGCGCAACGTGATGTCGCTGGTGCGCTCGCTCTCGCGCCACCTCGACAGCGGCGCGCTCAACGAACTAACCCTGACGACGAACGGCTCGCAACTGGCGCGTTTCGCCGGCGAGCTGCGCGACTGCGGCGTGCGCCGTATCAACGTTTCGCTGGATACGCTCGACGCCGACAAGTTCCGCGCCATCACCCGCTGGGGCGATCTCGACAAGGTCCTGGCCGGCATCGAGGCGGCGCGGTCGGCAGGCCTTGCGGTGAAGATCAACGCGGTTGCGCTGAAGAACATGAACGAGGACGAAATCCCCTCGCTGATGGCGTGGGCGCACGGCAAGGGCATGGCGCTGACGCTGATCGAGGTGATGCCGATGGGCGACATCGGCGAAGGCCGCATCGACCAGTATGTGCCGCTGTCGCTGCTGCGTGCCCGGCTCGCCAAGCAGTACACCCTGACCGACCTGCCCGACGATACCGGCGGGCCGGCGCGTTACGTGCACGTCAGCGAAACCGGGGGCAAGCTCGGCTTCATCACGCCGATGACGCATAACTTCTGCGAGGCCTGCAACCGGGTGCGGATCACCTGCACCGGCACCCTCCACACCTGCCTCGGCCACGAGGACGCTTCCGACCTGCGCAAGCCGCTGCGCGCCTCCGCCAGCGACGAGCTGCTGGCCGCAGCGATCGACCGCGCGATCGGCCTCAAACCCAAGGGCCACGACTTCATCATCGATCGCCGGCACAACCGCCCGAGCGTCAGCCGGCATATGAGTGTCACCGGCGGTTAAATCTCCCCGCGCAGCCTGTCAGACCGCGTAGCGGGTTGACTACCTCAATTCGGCCATTTTCCAATTGACGCCGTCACCGGCCACTGAAATGGTGCGCCGGCTTTATGCTCGCCCGGCAGGACATGCCGCTGCGCCCGAGCTCAGCCAAGACAGCAGAAGCGCAAATTGGGGAGGACCATCGTTGCAACCGCTCGTGAAGAAGAGCCATGGCTCCGCGCGTTCCAGGCACGCCGGTGAGGTCACGCCTCCTGAAGCGATCGACACGCTCTGATGGCCGGCGCGGGAGAGAAGACGATGCGTCCATTGCTCGCCGTCAGCTCGGCGATCGACCAGGTCAACGAAAAGATCGGCTATATCTGCAACTTCCTCGTGCTGGCGGCCTGCCTGGTCAGCGCCGGCAACGCCATGATCCGCTATGCGTTCGGCTACAGCTCGAATGGCTGGCTTGAACTGCAATGGTACATGTTCGCGATCCTGGTGATGTTCGGCGCCTCCTATACCTTTAAGCGCAATGAGCATGTCCGAGTCGAAATCCTTTATTTGTTTCTGTCCGAGCGAGGCCAGCTTTGGCTCGATCTGATCGGCACGTTGTTCTTCCTGATCCCGGCCTGTTTGTTGCTGGCCTACCTGTCATGGCCGTTCTTCTATCAGGCTTACGCCGTCGGCGAGGTGTCGGGTAATGCCGGCGGCCTGGTGCGCTGGCCGATCAAGTTCGTGATTCCGTCGGGCTTCGTGATGCTGGCGTTGCAAGGCGTCTCGGAGGTGATCAAGCGCATCGCCGCGCTGCGCGGCGAGGTGACGATCGACGCGAAATACGAGAGGCCGACGCAATGATCACGCTGGAAATGATGCCGCCGTTGATGTTCGGCGGCCTCGTGGTGACCATGTTGATCGGCTTTCCGGTCGCCTTCACGCTCGCCGCGGTCGGGCTTTCGTTCGGCTTCCTCGCGATCCATCTCGGCTTTTTCGACATGAACTTCCTGCAGGCCATCCCGGGGCGGGTGTTCGGCAGCGTGCTTTCCAACGAATTGTTGCTCGCGATCCCTTTCTTCACCTTCATGGGCGCGATCCTGGAGCGCTGCGGGCTCGCCGAAGACATGCTGGATTCGATGGGCCAACTATTCGGGCCGATCCGCGGCGGCCTCGGCTATTCGGTCATTTTGGTCGGCTTCATTCTCGGCGCCATCACCGGCACGGTGGCGGCCCAGGTCATCGCCATGGCGCTGATCTCGATGCCGGTGATGATCCGCTACGGCTACAACATCCGTTACGTGACCGGCGTGCTGGCGGCTTCGGGTACGATCACCCAACTGGTGCCGCCGTCGCTGGTGCTGATCGTGCTGGCAGACCAACTCGGCAAATCCGTCGGCGACATGTATCTCGGCGCCTGGGGCCCGTCGATTTTCCAGATCATGCTGTTCGCCGGTTACACCTTCGTGCTCGGCCTGATCAAACCGGATCACCTGCCGGCAGTACCTAAAACCGAGTTGACGCTGACAGGGTGGCCGCTGTGGCGCAAATGCCTGCTGGGCATCATCCCGTCGGCGGTGCTGATCTTCGTCGTGCTCGGCACCATGATGATGGGACTTGCGACGCCGACCGAAGCCGGCGCCATGGGCGCGGTCGGCGCGATCGTGCTGGCGGCAATCCACAGCAAGGATTTCAGCACCACCGGCCGCAAGGTGCTGATCGCAGGCGTCATCGCCGGCGGCATCGGCACCATCCTCGGCATGTTCATGACCCAGGGGCTGCTCTTCAAGACCGCCTTTGCCATCACCTATCTGGCGGTGGTGTGGATCTGCCTCGAGGCCGTTCGGATTCCGCAACTGCGGGATCTGATCAAGCAAGGTTATGAGAGCACCATGCGCATCACCACCATGGTGGTGTTCATCCTGATCGGCTCGACCTGTTTTTCCGTGGTGTTCCTCGGCGTCTCCGGCGGCGTCTGGCTCGAACATCTGCTGACGTCGCTACCCGGCGGCGTCTGGGGCTTCCTGATCTTCATCAACCTCTTCATCTTCTTCCTGGCGTTCTTCCTGGATTTCTTCGAGATCGCCTTCATCATCCTGCCGATGATCGCGCCGATCGCGCAGAAGGTCCTGGCGCCGGTCGTGGGCCCCGATGCTGCGCTGATCTGGTTCGGCGTCATGCTGTGCGTCAACATGCAGACGTCGTTCATGCATCCGCCGTTCGGCTTCGCGCTGTTCTACCTGCGCGGCGTCGCCCCGAAATCGGTCAAGAGCTCCGACATTTATTGGGGTGCCCTGCCCTGGGTCGGCTTGCAGGTGGTGATGGTGATCCTTGTGATCGCCTTCCCGATCACGGTCACGGGTCTGCTCGACAAGCCGTTGAACGTCGATCTGAACAAAATCCAGATCGACGTGCCGCAAATCGATCTGCCGCCGCTGGATTTTGGACCTCCGCCGAAACAGTAGCGATAGCAAATGGCCGTAGGATGGGTGGAGCGAAGCGATACCCATCTCATCTGTTCGGCGAACGGCCGCACGAACGCGGAGCGAGGTGATGGGTTTCGCAAGCTCCACCCATCCTTGCTACGAGATGTGCTCGCTTGCTTTTGTCATGACAAACCCCGGCGCTTTCGCGCCGGGGTTTTTCGCTTCAACGGCAGGTGGACGCCGTCAGCCCTGGGCGTGACGCGCCATGAAGTTATCGTAGCCGACTTCCGCGACCTGGAACCACTGATAGCCGTTGCTCGTAAAGGCCGAGACGGATTCATAGACCTTCTTGAAGTTCGGGTTGGTGGCGGCAACTTCGCTGTTCAATTCCTTGGTGGCCTTGAAACTCGCCTCCATGATGGCCGGCGAAAACGCATGCAGCTTGGTGCCGCCGGCCAATAGCTTCTTCAGGGCGAGCGGGTTCACTGTGTCGTATTTCGCCATCATCCAATTGTTCGCATAGTGACCGGCCTGCTCGAGAATGTTCTGATAGGATTTCGGGAGCGCATTCCACTTCTCGAGATTGACCATTGCGAGCAGCATCGGGCCGCCCTCCCACCATCCGGGATAATAATAATGGGGCGCGACCTTGTAGAGACCGAGTCTCTCATCATCATAGGGGCCAACCCATTCCGCGGCGTCGATGGTGCCCTTTTCCAGCGCGGGATAGATGTCGCCGCCGGCTAGCTGCTGCGGCACACAGCCGAGCTTCTGCATCACGCGGCCGGCATAACCGCCGATGCGGAATTTGAGGCCCTTCAGATCGTCGACGGTATTGATCTCCTTGCGGAACCAGCCCCCCATCTGACAGGTGGTGTTGCCCGCTAGCAGCGAGGTTACGTTGTAGTTCTTGTAAAACTCGTTGAGGATCTCCTTGCCGCCGCCCATCATGTACCAGCCCTGGCTCAACTGCGCGTTGGGGCCGAACGGGATGCATGAGCCGAAGGTGAAGGTCGGATCCTTGCCGAAATAATAATATGACGCGGTATGGCCGAGCTCGACGGTGCCGTTCTGGACGGCGTCGAGCACCTGAAGACCCGGGACGATTTCGCCAGCGGCGAAGGTCTGTATCTGGAATTTATTGTCGGTGGCTTCGGCCACTGCCTTGGCCATCTGCTCGGCGCCGCCGTGCAAGGTGTCGAGCGATTTCGGCCAACTCGTCGTCATGCGCCATTTGATTTCCGGCATCGATTGCGCGATCGCGGGCGCGGCGATGGCCGCGGCACCCGCGACCCCGATACCGGTGACCTTGATAAAATCCCTTCGCTTCATTGCGTTCTCCCTGGGGTGATGTATCAGCGCCTTCGTTTCGAGGCTTGCGCGGAGCATGGAACATCCGGTTCCGGATTTCCATGGCGAACTGCCATACCGCAACGCAAAAAGCCCGGTCTCCAGGGGAGACCGGGCTTGATTGGACCGGCTAAGCTTAGATCAACCGCGCGTACGCGAGCGGATCATGAAGCTGTCGAAGGTGTATTCGGCAACCTGCCACCACAGATATTGGTCGGAGCGGTAGGCCTGCATCGCGTCGATCGACTTCTTGAAGTCGGGATTCTTCGCGGAAATTTCTGCCCACAATTCGTTGGTCGCCTTCAGGCAGGCTTCCAGCACTTCGTTGGTGAAGGGACGCAACTGAGTGCCGCTCGCGACCAGGCGCTTCAGCGCGGTCGGGTTCTGCATGTCATAGCGGGCCGCCATCCAGCTGTTGGCATTCGCAGCCGCGTTGGTGATGATCGCCTGATAATTCTTGGGCAGCGAATTCCACTTCTCGAGGTTGCAGAATGCATGCACCGTCGGGCCGCCTTCCCAGAAACCCGGATAGTAATAATATTTGGCGACCTTCTGAAAGCCGAGCTTCTCGTCGTCATACGGTCCGACCCATTCGGCCGCATCGATCGTGCCCTTCTCGAGCGCGGGATAGATATCGCCGCCGGCGAGTTGCTGCGGTACGACACCGACCTTTTGCAGGACCTGTCCGGCAATGCCCCCGATGCGAAACTTCAGCCCGGAAAGATCGGCGACGGTCTTGATCTCCTTGCGGAACCAGCCGCCCATCTGGGTGCCGGTATTGCCGCAGGGGAATCCGATCACGCCGTATTTCTGGAAGAACTCGTTGCCGAGCTCCATGCCGCCGCCCTGATACCACCAGGAGTTCTGCATGCGCGCATTGAGGCCGAACGGCACCGAGGCATAGATCGCAAACGTGGGATCCTTGCCGACGTAATAATACGAGACGGTCTGGCTCATCTCGATCGTCCCGTTCGAGGTCGCATCGAGCGCCTGCAGGCCGGGAACGATCTCGCCGGCGGCGAACACCTGGATCTGGAATTTGTTGTCGGTCATTTCGGCGACATACTTAGAAAATTCCACCGCGCCGCCGTAAATGGTGTCGAGCGATTTCGGGAAGCTCGACGTCATGCGCCATTTGATCTCAGGCGAAGACTGCGCAATCGCTGGCGAGGCAACCGCGGTAGCCGCGGCACCGGCTGCGGAAACTTTTAAAAAATCACGACGCTTCATTCCGTCATCTCCTTAGGGGACTCGTTTTTCCCAGATTTTTGTGGAGTATTTCGTTCGGCAAGGCGAATTCTGCATCGGCCGATCATTCCGGTGGTGGCTTTAACACGGAACTCCCGCCGCGAGAACGCAACAACGGCGTAAGCCTACTCATCCAACGAAATTCGCACATTAAACCAAAGTCGCAAATATCAGCGGTCAATGGCCGCGCCCTGCTTAGGCCGCCGCAATCACACCCTGCAGTTGGTCGCGGACCTTGGCGCCGATCGCCCGATAGATGGCCGCATGCGGACCATCGGGCTCGCTTGCCACCACCGGCGTCCCCGAATCCGAGGTGACGCGAATCGACATATGCAAGGGAATCTCGCCAAGGAACGGTACGCCGAGGCGTTCGGCCTCGTGCCGTGCACCGCCATGGCCGAAGATATCCGATCGCGTGCCGCAATGCGGACACTGGAAATAGCTCATGTTCTCGACGATACCCAACACCGGCACATTGACCTTCTTGAACATCGCCAGCCCACGCCGCGCATCGATCAGGGAAAGGTCCTGCGGCGTGGAAATAATCACCGCGCCTTTGAGCGGCACGTTCTGCGCCAGCGTCAGCTGAGCGTCGCCGGTGCCGGGGGGCATATCGACCACGAGAACGTCGAGCGTGCCCCACGCCACATCCCGCAGCATCTGGGTGATGGCCGACATCACCATCGGCCCGCGCCAGATCATCGCGGTATCTTCCTCGACCAGAAAACCGATCGACATGATCGCCAGGCCGAAGCGCATGATCGGAATCATTTTCTTGTCGTTGTTCAACTGTGGCTTCTCACGAATGCCGGTCAGCCGCGGTACCGAGGGTCCATAGATGTCGGCATCGAGCAGGCCGACCCGCAAACCAAGGTCGCGCAGGCCGAGCGCGAGGTTCAGCGCCGTGGTCGATTTTCCGACGCCCCCCTTGCCGGACGCCACCGCGATGACGGCGGAGACGCCGGGGATTTCCGACTGTTTCGACATCGGCGACGCCGGGCTCTGCGGCGGCCGGTGCGCGGCCACCGGCGGCACGCCATGGCTGTGTGTGTGGCGCGGTGGCGGAGGAGCCGCGGCCGCGGAGCCGGCCTTGCGTTCGGCGGTCAGCGCGACCATGGCCATGGTAACGCCGGGAATGGCACGCACCGCCGCTTCAGCCTCCGCCCGCGTGCTCTCCCACGCCCGCGCTTCGGCGGCATCGACGTTGATCGAGAAAAGCACCTTGCCGTCGCTGACTGATATCTCCGACAACACGCCGGCGTTACTCAGGACGACGCCGCGGGGCGACATCACCTTGGCCAGACCATCAAGAACCTGCTGCTGCGTCACGCTCAATGCGTATCTCCTGGGAACTCACGCCGGGGACGCGACACATAATGCGATCCGGCCTAAAAGGATACCCACCTGATGCCCATCTGGCCCAGGTGGCAGGGGTGGCATCCTGCCCTCAGGTCCGCTTCGCCAAGCCAGCTGCTGCTCGAAGCTATTCCTTGGACATCTCGTAATTGAGCTCGATCATCACGCCGTTGGGATCGGTGACGAAAATCTGCCAGACCTCCACGCCGGGAACTTCACGGACATCGAACGGCAAGCCCTTGGAGCTGAGCCGCCCCTTCATGCCGGCGAAACCGCGGCTGGCGAAGGCGACATGGTGGACAACACCGGAATCCGGTTTCTGTGGTTCGCTGGTCTGCGAAATATCGACCAGATGAACTACCGGTTTGCGTTCGCTGTACATCCAGGCCCCCGGAAACGAGAAGTTGGGCCGGTCGCCCTTTTTGAGGTCGAGAACCTCCTCGTAGAACCGCACGGTCTCAGCGAGTTTCCGGGTCCGAATGTTGAAATGATCGAGCAAACCCACGCTCATAGTGGCACTCCCTGTATTTTTGCTTTCATTGGCTTGTCGGCATTCTAGCACTAGATCATGATCCGATTAGACGGAATCGGATCATGATCTCATCTCTTTGTTTGAGCATGATCTCCGGGCAAACGCTCCGCGTTTGTCGCGGGGGAAAACCGGTTTCCACTTTTCCGGACCATGCTCTAAAGCTTACCCGTTCGACAAACGGAGCCGTTGCCCTTCGGGCGGCGGGGTCTATTGTAGCAAGTTCCACATCGGCAATCGGGCCTGTTCGCACCTCGAACCGGCCCTCGCCCGTTCTCCAGCACATCGGCCGGCCCAACCAATGAGGCCGGCGAAACCCCAAGGGTTTTAAACAAGGGTTGTAAACATGGCTAAAGTCGCTTTTCTCGGTCTCGGCGTGATGGGCTTTCCGATGGCAGGGCATTTGGTGAAAAAAGGTGGCCACGAGGTCACGGTTTTCAACCGCACGCCGGCCAAGGCAAAGCAGTGGGCGGAGAAGTTCGGCGGCCGCACCGCGCCGACGCCAAAGGCCGCCGCCGAAGGCCAGGATTTTGTCATGGCCTGCGTCGGTAACGACCACGATTTGCGCGCGGTCACGCTCGGCGCCGAAGGCGCATTTGCCGGGCTCAAAAAGGGAGCGACGTTCGTCGACCACACCACGGCGTCCGCCGAAGTCGCCCGTGAGCTCGACGCCGAGGCGACCAAGCGTGGCTTCAAGTTCATCGACGCGCCGGTATCGGGCGGACAGGCCGGTGCCGAGAACGGTGTCTTGACGGTGATGTGCGGCGGCACTGCGGACGCCTATGCCAGCGCCGAGCCGGTGATCGCCGCCTATGCGCGGATGTGCAAATTGCTTGGGCCCGCGGGCTCCGGCCAACTGACCAAGATGGTCAACCAGATCTGCATCGCCGGTCTGGTCGAAGGGCTTTCCGAAGGCATCCACTTCGCCAAGAAATCCGGACTCGACATCGCAGCGGTGATCGAAACCATCTCCAAGGGTGCCGCTCAGTCCTGGCAGATGGAAAACCGCTACAAGACCATGAACGAGGGCAAGTTCGATTTCGGTTTCGCGGTCGAATGGATGCGCAAGGATCTCTCGATCTGCCTGGCCGAGGCCCGGCGCAATGGCGCGAGCCTTCCCGTCACCGCCCTGGTCGACGCGTTCTATTCGGAAGTCGAGAAAATGGGCGGCAAGCGCTGGGATACGTCGAGCCTGTTGGCGCGGCTGGAGCGCTGATCCCTCCCCGTTTGAACGCTCAACGGCGCGAACACGCGCTTCGCGCTGCTGCACGGGCATGACGAAACCTGACGGGCGGGAGAATAAGGCCGGTTAACTTCTTGTTAACGCAATTCTCCCGCTCTTTAAGGCAGGTCTTAATAATTTCGCGCCAGAGATAGACAATGCAGAAAGCTCGCGCCATCCGCGAGCAGGATTTGTGTTGTTTGATGAGTACACCCGCCGATAGGCCCGAGGTCGTTCAGCTCCCGGTCGAGACTCCGACTGCATCGCCGGTCAGCAACCGTCGCGCCGCCGCGCAGCGGGTGCGCGAGGCCCGCGACCGGTTGACCTCGACCAGCGGAACTCGTCCGGCCTTCGACCGCGAGCTGCTCCGGCAATATGCTCAAACGCGGATTTCGGCGTCCTACGTCATTATGCTGCTGGTGGTAGCGACCGGCCTGCTGTTCGGCTTCTGGATGAACCCGATATCGGCGGCGGCGTGGACCTGCGGCATGCTCTGCATTCACGCCGTCATCATGCGCAACTGCGCCAGGTTCCTCGCAGAGCCCGGCTCGGTCACCACAACCCAGAAATGGCGTACCCGGTTCGTCGTGCTCGACACTCTGTACGGCCTGTGCTGGTCGGCCATCCTGATCCACCCGGCCAGCCCCGATATGGCCGCGAATACGCTGGTGATGTTCCTGATGCTGCTGGTGATCGCAGTGTCGAGCATGCTGGCGGCCAATTTGCCGATCGCGGCGCTGGCGGCGACCGCGCCGGTGACGGTGGCGATCGCACTGAACTTCGCGCTCAGCGGCACCTTCGACAATTATATACTGGCGCTGCTCGCGATCGCCGCCGAAGGCTATTTCGCGCTGCTGGCGCGTCGCCTGCATTCGACCACGCTGGCGACGCTGGAGGCGCGCGCGGAAAAAGACGCGCTGATCGGCGAACTCGAGCAGGCCAAGGCGATATCAGACGAAGCCCGGCATCGCGCCGAATCCGCCAACGTCGCCAAGTCGCGTTTTTTGGCCCAGATGAGCCACGAGCTGCGAACACCGCTCAACGCCATTCTCGGATTTTCCGAGGTGATGAAGAGCGAAATCTTCGGCGGCCATGCGGTGCCGGTTTACAAGGAATATTCCGCCGACATTCACAATTCGGGCGTCCACCTGCTCAACCTGATCAACGAGATCCTGGATTTGTCGCGGATCGAAGCCGGGCGCTACGAGCTCAATGAAGAGGCGGTGTCGCTCGTGCACGTCGTCGCCGACTGCCATCACCTGTTGAAGCTGCGCGCATCGAGCCGCGGCATCACGATCCACGAGGTGTTCGAGCACGGCATGCCACGGATCTGGGGCGACGAGCGCGCGACGCGCCAGATCGTCCTCAATCTGCTGTCGAACTCGATCAAGTTCACCCCGCAGGGCGGCGAGATCTGGCTCAAGGTGGGCTGGACCGCGTCGGGCGGACAATATCTGAGCGTCAAGGATACCGGCTCGGGCATCGCCGAGGATGAAATCCCGATCGTGCTCGCCTCGTTCGGCCAGGGCTCCAATTCAATCAAATCCGCCGAGCAAGGCGCAGGCCTCGGACTGCCGATTGCCAAGAGCCTGATCGACATGCATGGCGGCACGTTCACGCTGAAGTCGAAGCTTCGCATCGGCACCGAGGTCATCGTCACCTTCCCGCCGGAGCGCGTGATGTCCGCGCTGGCGCCGATGGCCGAGGAAGCACCGCCGTTGCAGCCCGAGCCAATCAGCCCCGCCGTCGGCGACGACAAGCGCCGGGCGCGTCACAGACCAATCATGAGCGCCGGCACCGGGTTGTGATCCCGGTACTTGCGTTGACCGCTTAATACGTTTCACTATTACTCCATGAGCGCAGAAACGCCGTGCATCGCAGTCTGTATGATCGATCCCAGGACCAGTCTCTGCTTCGGCTGCGGCCGTACGCTGCCGGAGATCGCGCGCTGGCATCGGATGGACGGCACCGAGCGACGCGCGGTGATGGCGCAACTCCCCGCGCGCATGGCCGAGGCCGGGATGGCGCCGCCCGAGCCCGCCGCGACGCCAAAAGCGGACTGACCGACCGGCCCCCTGACAGCAGGGGTCCAAGATGAGCCGGATCCTGCTTGTCCTCATCATGCTGGCCGCGACCGCAGGCGCCGTGGTCGCCTATGGCGATCCGGGCCAGATCGCGCGCGCAAGCAACACCGTCTCAAGCTTGCTGCAAAGGCGCGCCTCGGCGTCGACCCGTGCCGTGCAGATCACCCGCGGGCAGACCGGCGAATTCTCGCTACGAGCGAAAATCAACGGCGTCTCGGCGCCGATGGTGATCGATACCGGTGCGACCTCCGTGGTGCTGACCTATGAGACCGCCAAGGCGGCGGGATTGCCGCTAGAGCTGCTTGAATACGACGTCGATGTCGAAACCGCCGGCGGCCACACCAGGGCGGCGCGGCTGACGCTCGACCGTCTCGCCATCGGCAAGCTCGTCGAACGTTCGGTGCCGGCCCTGGTGGTGCCGCGCGGACAAATGAAGACCAACCTGCTCGGCATGAGCTTCCTGGATCGGCTGGAAAGCTGGGAAGTACGCCCTGACCGGCTGATGCTGCGCGGCTATCCCTGAGCGGTTGCGATCGGATTTAGCGATCCCACGACGATCGGCGCCGCCAGGCCATCTTCAACCAGTGCGATCACCTCGCCGGATTGTGTATTCGCGCGCCGTCATTCGACCACGATTGGCCGTCTGGTGACCAAGCGGACGAATTCAACCAACCGATCTCGATCCCCAAGAGGAAAAATCCGTGACAACATTTGTGCTCGTGCATGGCGGCTGGCATGGCGGCTGGTGCTGGAATCGCGTGTCGAAGCTGTTATCGGCCAGACAACATACTGTCTTCGCGCCAACGCTGACCGGCCTCGGTGAGCGATCGCATTTGCTGAGCCCGGAAATCGATCTGGAAACCCACGTGCTTGACGTCGTCAACGTCATGAAATGGCAGGAGCTGCGCGACGTCGTGCTGGTCGGCCACTCCTACGGTGGAATGGTGATATCCGGCGTGGCGGAACGGATGGAAAAGTCGATCGCGTCGTTGGTGATGCTGGACGCCATGGTTCCAGTGAGCGGGCAGAGCGTGAACGACCTTGCCTCACTGCGGGTCCGCGACACGCTGCTCAAGGCGACAAGCGAGGGCGCAACGTCGATCCCGCCGGTGCCCGCCGCATTCTTCAACGTCAATGAAAACGATCGCGCCTGGGTCGACGCGCTGTGCACGCCGCATCCGGTCAAGTCGCTGCAGCAGAAGATCACTTTGACCGGCGCGCGCGACCGCATCGCCCGCAAGGCCTATATCCGTGCGGAAAATTATGACAGCGTAAGCTTCGATGCCGCACTTGCGGAAGCGCGCAACAAGGGATGGCAGACTTTTGAAATCGACGCCGGCCACGACGCGATGATCGACGCCCCGGCACAATTGGCCGAGATGCTCGAGGGGCTCGCGTAGAATAAGTTAGCCCGCGGAGTAGCGATCACGCGGCGATCGGCGCCGCAACGCCATCTGCAACCCGCTCAATTGTCTCACCGGATCGTGTAACGGGCGCCCTCATTCCACCAAAATTGGCCACTTGATGACTGAACTCGCCGGATGGATGGCGATCTCCTGGAGAAAATATGACAACATTTGTTCTCGTGCACGGCGCTTGGCGTGGCGCATGGCTCTGGAATCGTCTGTCGAAACTGCTTTCGGCCAAACAACACACCGTTATTGCCCCAACGCTAACCGGCGTCGGTGAGCGATCTCATTTGCTGAACCCGGAAATCGACTTGGAAACCCACGTGCTTGACGTCGTGAACGTCATGAAATGGCAGGATCTGCGCGACGTCGTGCTGGTCGGCCATTCCTATGGTGGAATGGTGATATCCGGCGTGGCGGAAAAGATGGAAAAGTCGATCGCGTCATTGGTGATGCTGGACGCTTTTTTTCCTGCCAACGGACAGAGCCTGACCGACCAGCTCGCGCCGCAGCAACGAGACACTATAGTCAAGGCGGCGAGCGATGGCGCAACGTCATTACCGCCGATCCCCGCCGCAATATTCAACGTCAATGAGAACGATCGCGCCTGGGTCGACGCCCAGTGTACGCCGCATCCGATCAAGTGCTTTCTGCAGAAAATTGCGCTGACCGGCGCGCGCGATCGGATCGCCAAAAAGGCTTATATCCGCGGGACAAAGTTTGACAACGTGCCGTTCGACGCCGGCTTGTCGGAAGCGCGCAACAAGGGATGGCAGACTTTCAAGATTGACGCCGGTCACGACGTGATGATCGACGCCCCGGCGCGATTGGCTGAGGTGCTTGAGGGGCTCGGCTAACGCAGAATACGTTAGCCTTGCGCGCCAGACGCGAGCGCGTCGCCGATCGCCGCTTCCTGTCCCCTTATCAGGCGACGGCTTTCGTGGGAGCGTTCCCTAACCGCTCGACGACCTGCAGGATTCGCGTGCGGGTGTCGGTGCGGGCGAACTCCCTCGCCAGCGACGATGCCCGGGCGCGATAATGCGATTCATCGAGCACAGAGCGGACCGCTTCGCGCACCGCAGTTGGCGTCGGCTGATTGACCTTGAGATCGATGCCGACCCCCGACCAGGCGATGCGGGCGCTGACACCGGCCTTGTCCTCGGTCTGTCCCGCCGCGACAACCGGGATGCCGAAGCTGAGCGCCTGATTGACGGTGCCGTAGCCGCCATTGGTGACCAGCACGTCCACTTTCGGTAACAGCCATTCCATCGGCAAATAGCTCGCCAGCCGCGCGTTGGCAGGAATCGGGCCCGGGATCGCATCGATCGAACGGCCGCCGGCGCTCACGACGACGAGGAGGTCCGGCTCATCGGCCAGTGCCGCCAGCGCCGGCACGATCAGCTCTCCGAAATCATGATTGGACACCGTACCCTGGGTAACCAGCACCACCTTGCGTGAGCCGTCGAGATCGCCGGCCCAGGCCGGACGCGACGCCTGATTCGGCGCGATCGGCAAACCGCCGACGAATTGCACCGTGCGGGGCAAGTCGCTGCGCGGAAACTCGAAGCCCGCAGCGGTTAACTCCAGATAGGCGTCCGGGAGAACCACCATGGTATCGAAGAAATTGGTGGGGATCGGTCCCACGCCCAATCCGGCCAGGCAATCGTTCAGATAACGAACGATGGGCTCGAAATTGGCATCGAAGTCCTTGGCGATGGCGGCGTACTGCTCGCGCTCGGCCGCGTTCTGCGCCGGCGGCAGGCCCAGGATGGCCGGCGCGCCGTCATCGCGATGCCACAGCAGGAATGTGATGCCGCAGATGATGACCGCCGGACGCTTGGAGCGCGGCCCAAGCAGCATCGGGTAGGTTCCGAAGAACGAGGGGTCGGCAAGCACCACATCGGCCGAAAATTCCTGCACCACCTGCTGCAAGCCCGCATGCCCCGCCGGGATTGGATCGATGAAGACGTGCTTCAAATCGAAGGCCATGCGCTCGGGCGGAGGCAGCGTCTTGCGCTCGGGAAACCGCGCGTCGAGGTTTCGCAGGTCGTAGTCAATTTCCGGCGGAAACGCCCGGAAGGTTGCCCCGATGCTTTCAACGCGGTCGCGCACGATGCTGGCGGTCTGTACCACCACCTCATGCCCCTCCTCGATGAGAATCCGCCCGATCGACAGCATCGGGTTCAGGTGGCCGGCCAAGTTAGTGCAGGCGATGACAATTTTCATAGCGGCATATCCAGTTTGACCCTGGCGAGGTGCGCCAGAACGAGAGGGACTCCTCAGCGAAGAAGACAGTCACGCTCCGGTGGCTGGATAATTGCGTTCCAAGGACATCGTGGTTACAGGCGTAACGCGGCTGCAGCCCCACCGCACAAACAAGCGTGATCGCGGTCCAGCAGATCGCTCAACAGAGCAACTCTTCGGCCAAACCGAGCACCACGAGCTCCCGAGCATCCACATTGCGCCGGCGGCCACCTGCCTGAGCCTGAATCAAAAACGGACTTGCACAGTGCCGAAAAAGCGAAGCGACCGTCGCTCAAGCATCATCCACCTTGGACCGTTGCGTCGTCGCATTTCAACGGTAGCCGCTGATCTGGCCAGTCACTCTTTCGGTTGGCGATGGTCGCCAACCTGGTTGCGACGGAGAACTAACGCAGAATAGGTTTAGTCCCAATCACGCGGCGATCGGCGCTGCAACGCGATCCTCGACCCGCGCGATCGCTTCGCGCAAGACATCAATGCCGGCGCCGGGCTTGACGCCGTTTTCGGCGAGGTGGCGGCGGAACGCTCGCGCGCCGGGAACGCCATGAAACGCGCCGACGAAATGCCGCGTGATCGAATGCAGGCGAACGCCTTGCGCGAGTTCACGTTCGATGTAGGGCACCATCGCCTCGAACACGTCCTTCATTGCCGCGTGCGGCGCGGCTTCGCCGAACAGTTCGGGATCGACCGTGAGCAGGCGCCACGGGTCATGATAGGCGGCGCGCCCGAGCATCACGCCGTCGACATGATCAAGATGCCCCCTCGCCTCGCCGACGCCCGCGATGCCACCATTGATGATGATGGGCACGCCGGGCAGCGAGAGCTTCAGCCGGTAAACCCGGTCATAATCCAGCGGCGGGATGTCGCGATTTTCCTTTGGCGATAGTCCGTTGAGCCAGGCCTTGCGCGCATGGACGATCAGCACGTCCGCGCCGGCGGCAACGACGGCGCGCGCCAGCGTATCCAGCGCGATTTCCGGATCCTGGTCGTCGATGCCGATCCGGCACTTGACCGTGACCGGGATACGCACCGCGCGCTTCATGGCCGCGACGCCCTCGGCGACCAGGCCCGGCTCGGCCATCAGGCAGGCGCCGAAACGGCCGTTCTGCACCCGGTCCGACGGGCAGCCGACGTTGAGGTTGATTTCGTCGTAGCCAAAATCCTCGCCGATCGTGGCCGCGCTGGCGAGATCGAGCGGATCGGACCCGCCGAGCTGGAGCGCGACCGGATGCTCGCTGGCATCGAACCCAAGCAGGCGCCGGCGGTCGCCATGAATGATGGCGCCGGTCGTCAGCATCTCCGTGTAAAGCCGCGCCCGCCGCGTCATCAGCCGATGGAACACACGACAATGCCGGTCGGTCCAATCCATCATGGGCGCGACGCAGAATTTCCAATTACCTTCAGCCACTTAACTATCTCTATCCGTGCGGTCCTCGATAGGACATACACACATTTTCACGCAAAATCAGCGGATTCTTTGGATACCAAGCCGCTCGAACTAATACGGGCGGTGTTTCATTTCAAAAGGCTCAGTTTAAAGCGTACGAGAGTTATTGAATTTGAACCGCCGCCAGAAAGCGCAACGTTGCATCGTATCGAATGCTTTGCTCACCAACGAGGGCCATTGCCTCGACCTTGGCCCCCGTATCGTCATAGGTGCCAAGGAATCCGATGTGTTGGACTTTGGCTTCGATCGGTCGCGTGGTCGGCGTATGTTCTTGGCTAGTCATTTTACCCCGCCACCTTCCAGCGGAGCACTCGTAGCTTCCCGTGTAATAGACGTAAGCGTCGCCGCCATGCAACCTGCCGTCCTGCAATATCAGGACGCCACCAACGTCACCATTTACGCCATCGCGGGGAATAGCATTAAGACAATAAAGCCCATTTTTAATCATCAGCCGCCACCATTTTGCGTCCGGTGAGCCAAGCTTGGAACGCTGAACATCAGCTCGTCCCATTTACATTTTGACGATCCTAAAGGATCACAATGAAAACACCTATTGCGACCGATGACAACAACGCGCCGCGTCCAGCCACCCTGCCCGATTTACCCTCGTCCAGCCCATTTTCCGCGACGGAAAGGCACGGCAGCCACCAACCGTCCGACCTGCACGACGGTAGCTGATGCCAATCCAATATCAGAATGCGTTTTGCGCTCTTGGCTTTATACCGAGCATATCGGTAAGTTTGCCGTCGAACGAACCGCCGCGGAAACGGTCACGGCTGATCGAACACTACCTGAGGCCTCGCCTCAAACCTCTGTTTTACCGGAGGCGAAGATGCAGGCGAGCGAGATAAGTGAAGCCACCAGCAGGTAATAACCAACGGAGTTGATGCCGTAGCTCGCCTGCAGGTAGGTCGCGATATAGGGCGCCAACGACGCGCCGACGATTCCCGCCAGATTGAACGTGATCGAGGATCCGCTATAGCGCACCTGGGGCGGGAACGGTGCGGCGAGCGCTGCACCGATCACACCGTAATTGAGCCCCATCAACAGCATGCTGATCGCGGCAAAGATATAGACGCCGCTGATACCCGCCTTCAACAGCGGCCCGAGCGCGAAGGAAAATGCCGCTATCGCCACCACCGACGCGATCAGCAATTCACGCCGTCCAAAGCGGTCGCCCAATTTTCCCGCCACGATGGTCGCGGCGCCGAAAACCAGCGCTCCATAAATCTGCACCTTCAATGCGTCCAAGAATGAAATCCCGGCGACCTTTACGTTGTAGGACAGCAGATACGCTGTGCTGATGTAAAAAATCACGAAAGTCACAAGCGCTACAAAGGTGCCGAGAAACAAGCTGCGCTTGTAACGTCGCACCAATTCCAGCCCCGGAACCGCGACGCGTTCCGCCTTCTCGATGGTCCGCCGGAATTCGGGAGTTTCGGTGAGCGAAAGCCTTACCCACAAACCGATGGCAATCAGCACGCTCGACACAACAAAGGGAACGCGCCACCCCCAGCTCAGCAACCCATCCTTCGAGATGAAATGCAGCAGGCACCAGAATACGCCCGAGGCCAGGAAAAGCCCCAGCGGAGCGCCGAGTTGCGGAAACATGCCGTACCAGTTGCGCTTGCCTTCCGGCGCGTTCTCGGTCGCCAAGAGCACTGCCCCGCCCCACTCGCCGCCAAGGCCGAACCCCTGCCCAAACCGGCATAGCGCCAGCAGGAGCGGCGCAAAGACGCCGATCTGTGTATAGGTGGGCAGAAGGCCGATAACCACGGTCGAAGTTCCCATCGTCAATAGCGCCGCCACCAGCGTGGCCTTGCGACCGATCCGGTCACCGAAATGGCCAAAGACGATCGCACCAAAAGGGCGCGCGAAGAATGCGATCGAGAAGGTGGCGAATGACGCAAGTAGCGCCGTGGTTGGATCGCTATTTGGAAAGAACCGCGACGGAAACACCAACACGGCCGCTGTCGCATAAATATAGAAATCGAAGAACTCGATCGTGGTGCCGATCAAGCTCGCCAGCAACACCTGGGCGGGAGAGTTAGAAGACCTTGCGAACCCTGGGACGGCAACGGGCGGCGTCAAAGTTGTTTCACGAAGCATTCATATCCACCCTTCGGATGCTCTGTCGCTCGCAGAGCAAACGCCGCAGCAATTCGCGGCGCGATTGATTACGTCTGCAAAGCAGAGACGATAAAATTGTGTTCGGTGGAAACCAATCCCACATCACGTCCGGTAAACTCTGCGCTACCGCAGTGCCGACCGTATAATTTATGTCATCTGGTATGTGCGCATTGGCTAAGAGGTAATTCCTATTGAGATGTATTGCGTTGCAGCGACAAAATTGATCGCACCGAGCCCGATCGCAGCAAGAGCACCACGCGCCGACCGCGCACATCGCTTCGAATTCAACCTACCGACATGCTTCAAAAGCACGCACAACAGCTCCCGATTGGCAGTCGTAAGCGGCATGGACATATGATATTATGAGTGTAATGTAATGCCACGCGGCATCATCATTTCTCTATGATGAACCATCAGAACGAGAGTATCCTTCAATGAACGTCAAAGGATCGGCCGTTTTTGTTACGGGAGCGAATCGCGGGCTGGGCCTCGCCTTTGCGAGGGCGGCATTGTCTCGAGGCGCAGCCAAGGTCTATGCCGGGATGCGCAGCACTGAAGGTTTCAAGGAGCCGGGGCTGGTCCCAATTCAGATCGATGTCACCGACCCAGCTTCCGTGGCGGCCGCCGCGGCGACCTGTCAGGATGTCACTCTACTCGTCAACAACGCTGGTATCGCCGCGGTAATCGACAACCCACTTGGCACCGACATGGAATCACTATCGCGCCGGTTGCTTGAAACGAACTATTACGGAGTCGTTCGCGTGACGCAGGCTTTCTCCCCTGCTCTGATGCGCAATGGCCCAGCAGGCATCATCAATGTGCTTTCCGACGTGTCATGGCTGCCGAATCCGGTTTTGACGCCCTATTCGGTTACAAAGGCGGCGGCCTGGAGCTATACGAATCACGTGCGCCTATATTTGAAAGAACAGAACATACAGGTTCTGGGTTTACACGTCGGCTTCGTCGACACCGATCTATCCAAGGGCGTCGACCTCCCCAAGTCTCGTCCGGAAGATGTCGTGCGCGACACCTTCGATGCCCTTGAAGCCGGGAAAAGCGAAATCATGGCCGACGCTGGCACGCGGGCGTTGAAACGATCGCTGTCCAATGAAGTACCGGGCTATATCGACCCGGCCCAGCTGGCGTAAACCGAAGAGGCCAATGGTGCGGCGGGCTGTCGGTTGGCCGGCACACGCTTTTGACACAACCACTACGCCGCCTTCTTGGCTCTGAAAGGAGTCGCTGATCGCTTCGGGTGCCCCGTTCTGACCGGTCTCCCGATATCCCGCGCTATTCGAGCGAAGCAATTTCTGATGAAGACTGGCATTGCATTGGTATTCACTCTTCTCCGTCATGTCGAAGAAAACATTAGCCAAGGCCCAATGACCTTAGAGCGATCATTGCTCGCAGAATGACCGCGTCATCAGGCGCAAGCTGGAGCTATTTGTTAGCGAAGCGGTTGGCCGGCCTGGGCAGACCGAGACGATCGCGCAGCGTTCCAGTCGGATACTCTTTGCGCGTCAGCCCTCGTCGCTGCAACTCCGGCACCACGAGCTCGGCAAAGTCCATCCAATCGTCCGGCAGCAGCGGGAACATCAGGTTGAAACCGTCCGCGGCGCCGGCCGCGTACCACGCCTCCATCTCATCGGCGATTTCGCTCGGGGTACCTGCCATCACGGGACCGGTGCCGGCATTGGAGATGCGGCGAGCGATCTCGCGAATCGTCAGATTCTCTTTGGCGAAGGCCTTGAGCCGCTCCAAATTGGTCCGCTGGCCGTCATAGGTCGACACGTCGGGCAGTGGCGGCAACGGGCCATCGATCGGATAGGCCGACAAGTCGATGCCGCACCAACTCGATACCAGGTCAATTCCTACGCGCGCAGGCACCAGCGTTTCCAGGAAATCACGCTTCTCCTCCGCTTCGCTGCGCGATTTCGCAACGATCGGCAGGATGCCCGGCAGAACCTTGAGATCGCCGGGCTTGCGGCCGACGCGCCGAAGGCGTTCGTCGAAATCCTTTCGATAGCGCTGGCCCTCCTCGATCGTGCGCACCAGTGCGAAATTCAAATCCGCATGGGCCGCCGCGAGGCGCTTGCCATCCTCCGATGATCCGGCCTGCACGATGACGGGATATCCCTGAGGCGGGCGCGGCACGTTCAAGGGACCGCGCACCTTGAAATATTTGCCGACGTGATTGATGCGATGGACGCGCTTGGGATCGGCAAAGCAGCCTGACTTCTTGTCGAGCAGCAGCGAGCTATCCTCAAGGCTGTCCCACAGCGCTTTCGTGACCTCAAGGAACTCCTCTGCACGTTCATAGCGAGAGGCGTGCTCGATATTGGCGTCGCGGCCGAAATTCATCGCCTCTTCGTTCATGCCCGAGGTGACGACATTCCAGCCAAAGCGGCCGTTACTGAGGTGGTCGATTGAAGCAAAAGCGCGGGCGAGGTTGTAAGGCTCGCTGTAGGAGGCCGACGCCGTGACAATCAAGCCGATATGGCGCGTCACCGCCGCGAGCGCCGCCAGCATGGTGATCGGCTCCAGTCTCGCATTGGCGTAATGCGCGATGTTGCTCTCGTAGGTGTCCCACATCGCCACATGATCGGCGACGAAGATGGCGTCCATCCGGGCCGCCTCCGCAGCTTCCGCGAGCCTGCGATAATAAGAAAGATCAAAGATCTCCCGGCCCGGCGCATCGGGATGGCGCCAGGACATGCGATGGTCGCCCTGCGGGTTGAAGAAAAACGCGCTCAGGATCATCGGCGTCCGTTCCATATCCCTAACCCCGTGTTGACGCGCAGCCGAACTCGGCTGGCAGATTCAAATCAAACTCGCTCGATGCCGTTTGAGGCTAGCGCGCACCGCGCGCTGCCGGGAATTCGCCGATGGCGCGTGCGATCTCATCGCAGTGTGTTTCCAGAGCGAAGTGCCCGGTATCGAAGAAGCGGATGTCCGCCTCAGGCAGATCGCGTCGAAACGCTTCGGCTCCAGCGGGCAGAAAGTAAGGATCATTCCTGCCCCAGACAGCGAGCAGCGGTGGCCGATGCCGGCGGAAATATTCCTGGAATTTCGGATAAAGCGCGACGTTGGAGCCGTAGTCCGTGAACAGGCTGAGCTGAACGTCGTGCGCGCCGGGCCTTGCCATGTAGAAATCATCCAGCGTGCTGCCGTCGGGCGATACCGATGATGGGTCGCCAACGCCCTGCACGTACTGATAACGGGTCGCCTCGGGTGTAAGCGCTGCACGCAGCGTTTCGCGATACTCCGGCGTCGGATGGCGCCAGTACTGCTTCATGCCGTCCCACCCGGCGCTCAGCCCTTCATCATAGGCATTGCCGTTCTGCGAAATGATCGCTGTGACCCGCTCTGGATGCTCCAACGCCATCCGCAGGCCGACCGGTGCGCCGTAGTCAAAAATATAGATCGCGAACCGCTCGAGCTTGAGCGCTTCGGTAAATCGCCCCATCGTTCGGGCGAGGTTCTCGAACGTGTACTGAAATTGGCCCTCGCTCGGCATCGCCGATCGTCCAAAGCCCGGGAGATCCGGGGCGATCAGCCGGAAACGGTCAGCGAGCTGAGGCATGAGATCGCGAAACATGTGGCTCGCAGTCGGAAAGCCATGGAGCAGCAAGATCGCTGGAGCATCGGCGCGACCGGCCTCCCTGTAGAAAATTTCGAGACCGCCGGCAGTTAACTGGCGATAGGCGATGTTGGTCATCTACGCGCTCCCTCAGTGACCGACGGGCGAAGACATGTCTTGCGAAAACGGTGTCGCCGCGCGGCCGCGCAATGCGCTCGCCAGATATTCGGGCCCGTGGCCGAACCGGTTACAGCCCGAGGAAATTTTTCGACGACCAAGTCTGCCTAGCGTGATGCCGCCGATTGGGTTTAGCGAATTGTCGAACTTCCAGGCGCCTGCTCGAACCGACGATAATCGCGTTGCCAATAAGCAAGGGGAAGAGCACCGGTGGCGGTGCGAATGGCGCAAACGCGGCCGACGACAATGGCGTGATCACAGTGCAGAAGCATTTCCGTCACCTCGCGATCAAAGGGCGCCTGTGAATCGAGCGGCCCCTTCAAGGGCCATCTCTTCCGGCAAACCGATTGACAAGCGCACTTTCTTCATCGCGCAACGGGTTCACGCCGAAAGAGGGACGTCGCAAGAGCGCGCGAGCGGCTAATCGTCGTCCTCACGAAGCGATCGAATAGTCGCGTTTGCAATCACCCCTTCACTCGCACCCTTCACTTGCACCTCTCACCTGCTTGCGCGCTTCGACAGAAAGGTATCGATTGAAAGAGGACCGGAGCCTCCCAACACGAGGGCGGCAAGGCACGCGAGATACAAGAGATCGGTTTCATAGCCCGGCGGCCCAAACTGCGCGCCGGCTGCCGTAATTGCCTGAAGCTTGATGGAGCTGAAGCCGTACTGCAGATGCACGGTGAACATGGCGGTCAAAAGCACGATCGCCATCGGGATGCCGGCGAGTGCCACAAACGCACCGAGCAGCACGGCCAACCCGCCCAGGATCTCCACCGCGATCGTGAGCCACCCCATCAAGTGAGGCGCGGGAAGGCCCATCGCCGCCAGGATGGCAGGAAACGCGTCAAAACCCCTCGCCGCCTTGGCCAAGCCGTGTTCCATGAAGCCGTAGCCGACAATCAGGCGGAGCGGGATCGGTGCCCACCGGGCGATCCATGGAAAGCCGATGAGTTCGGGCAAATTGCACCACGATCGAAGCCTTCTTCCGATATATCCGATTGAATTCATTTGCTTAAATCCCGCCCTTCGTTGCGCCCCGCCCCTATATGAAAAGAATTTAACAGCGAACTAGTATTGACATCAAGACGTCATGACGTCACGATGACGTTATGTCTCCAATACCCCTTTATGAAAATGTTGAATCCGCCCTGGCCGCCAGCATCGCTGACGGCAGCCTGCCGCCCGAAACCCAACTGCCGCCGGAGGAAAGCTTGATTGACCGGTTCAAGGTCAGTCGCACCACAGTGCGGAAGGCGATCCAGAACCTGATCGAGCGTGGCCTCGTCGAGATTAGACGCGGCAAAGGCACGTTTGTTACTCAACCGAAGATCACCCAGGAGCTGACCGAGCTCACCGGATTCGTTGAGGACATGGAGGCCCTGGGGCGAACGCCGAGCGCCCGCTTGCTCGATAAGCGCGTCGTGGCTGCCGACGAAACCGTCGCGCGCCACCTTGCACTGCCGCCAGGGACGCTGGTGTTCAGGCTCCAGCGGGTCCGCCTGGCCGACAATATTCCGATATCTTTCGACGAGACGTACCTGCCTCACGATCTCGGCGAGAAGGTCGCGGGTAATGACCTTGAAGCCGAACCGGTCTTCACGCTGCTGGAGGAGAAGTACGCGACGCCCCTGATCGAAGCCGAATACAGATTGGAAGCCGCCGCAGCCGATCCGGCCGTTGCCGAGGCGCTTCGGGTGCCGAACGGAAGCCCGATCTTTCTGATCGAGCGCACGTCCTACACGTCAGGCAATCGGCCCGTCGATTACGAGCGGTTGCACTATCGCGGCGATCTGATCCGGTTCGTCACGCGCCTTGCCCGACGCCCGCGGACCTCAGCGGGGGCCAGCGAGGGCTGATCCGGACTTGATCAACCCCCGCCCCATGGTCGCTTCAGCCGACCGCGATGCGATATTTCAAAGCGCGCTTCTGGCCCGCGGCGATTTGCATCACGCCAGGCTTGTCGGCAAATTCGCCGTCAAAGTCGGACGGGCTGGCAAAACCGTGCCATGGCTCGATGCAGAGGAACGGCGCGCCGCCGACCTTCGACCAGACGCCGAGTTCGCGAAATCCCTCCCAGGACACCTCGATCGAGGGACCTTGATCGGCCGCGTAGCGGACCGACGTGCTGGCAACGTGGTCCAGGATGATCGCGTCGTCGTCAAACAGCCGCTCCGAAAGTGCGAGCTTGTTGCCCGCGATCGGTGTCGGCTCCGGCGCCGCGCGCAGCAGCCCGTCGCGCAGGCGGCGGATCGGTGCGGGCTCGTCGCGAAAGAAGGTGAGCTCGTAGGCTTCCTTGCTAAGCCCAGGAAGTAGCGGCCAATTAAAGGCCGGATGAGCGCCGATCGACGCCGGCAGCATTTCATCGCCGGTGTTGGTCATTTCAAGCGCCACGTCCAGGCTGGGGCCCACCGTTGAAAAGGTGATCGCCAGCCGGAATCCGAAGGGAAAGCGGGCGCAGGTTTGCGCATTGTCGGTCAGCACGAGCGTGCAGGATGCCGGGTCGCGTGCGACCCATTCGAACCGTTGATCGCGCGCGAAACCGTGCTGCGTCATCGGGTACACTTTGCCGCGGTGGCGCAACTCATCGTTCTTGAGACGACCGACGATCGGGAACAGCGTCGGCGCGTGCCGCGGCCATTGCGGGCCCGCCTGCCACAGCAGTTCCCGCCCCTCGGCGTTTTTCAGCGAACAAAGCTCGGCACCGTCGGCCTTGACGGTGGCCGTGATCGCATCGTTACCAAATGTATAATTTCCGTTCGTCATGTCTCGTTTCACCAAAGGGCTGCCCGTGCCGTGCCTTGTGCCCGATCGCCGCGGCGCCGTCGATCATCCTTCCGTGCGTAGCCGGAATGGACGACGGATTTTGAATGCACGGCCGTTGACTATTTCTGTCCCTGGCCTTCAGCGGAAGTCACCTGGACGTCTGTTTGGACGTCGCGGACGCGCGTGCGGACCGTAGCGAGCAACGCCGTCATGCCCGCGCGATAAGCGGCAGATGCAAGGAGCGCGATCGCCATCGTGACGGATATGAAGAAAAATACCCGCCAGCCATGCAACTGGCTCTTGAATAAAAAGCTCAGCAAGACCGTTGCGACCGGAACATGCAAAAGAAAGAGCGGAAAGCTCAGATCATGTACAGGACGCAGCCTCGGCGAGCTTAAAACGGGAATGGGGAGTCCGTTTGCTTCCGGCGCCACCAGGAACAGAACGAGCAATACCTGAAGCAAGCAAAAGCTCACGGTCGGCAGAACATGAAAGACCATGCCCGCCAATGTCAGGACGAAAATTATCGCGATGGGAACGGTCGATCGCACCAGGCCCTTGATCGTGAGGATGTTCCATCCGATCAGCATCCCAAGCAAGAAGGTCGGAACGGCTCTCACAACGCCAAAATGATAACTCCAATCCGTCCACTCCTCCTGGCCCGGCAGCTCACTCACGGCGACCAACGCGACAATCATTCCGATCGCGGTCGCAATCAACATCCATTGCCTGCCCCGCTGCAGCAGAAACAAAGCCGGTAGAAATATCAAATAGGCTCCGAATTGAGCGCTCAGGTACCATGACGGATAGTTAAACGAGATGTGGTCCAGAAATCCCCACGCGTGCGTGAGACTGAGGATGTAGGGAAGATCTGAAAGCTGGTTCCGGTCATTGAGACCGTGCAGAAATCCGAACCGCGCCGCTAGCACCATCGCAGCATAGAACATCGCCGTGATGACATGCAGCGGGTAGAACGCCGAAAGGCGCTTGAAAATGAAGCCGGGAAAAGAAGGCTTCTCAAGCCGATATCTGGTGACAAGGACAAAGCCGGATGCCGCAAAGAAGAACTCCACGCAGTTCAGGCGGCCTAACGCCTCAGAGAGGGTGGAAAATTCCGGCGGCAGGAAGAATGCGTAATGACGCACCATGATGATGACTGCAGCGACACACTGAGCACTGGCAAGTGCCGCGTAATATTTTCGCTGAGTTGTTGCCTGAACTTCAGGATTCTTCATTTTGGTTTGCACTTAACTACAACGTGAAGCTCTACGCACGAGCGCCGGAAAAATCAAAGCGCGAAGTGGTGATCCGCTGGCGATACGTCTGAAGTGAGGCGACAATCCCGCGAAGCCTCGAGCCGCTGAAAGCGCAGGACTATTTTCAACGCGGCATTGTCCTGCTTTGCAGGGAGGTGCTGCTTTCCCAAAAATAAGGGCACGAAATGACTGCCGGCGCACGTTTCGGGACATCGCCGGGGGCGATGAACAAGGGCACGGATCGCGGACCGTGCAGCAATCGCCACGACCATCTCCCGCGCGCGGGCCACTGCCGAAACTTGCGGCGCGGACCAATCGATGGGACGGAAGCAATCGCGCCAGGAGTAGGTCAACGGCCTATGCCATCCGAACGATCGGCATCTTTCGAACCGTCGACGGCGCTACCATCGAACGCCGGAGGTCAAGTCCGAAAAGGCTGCGGCAAAACGGTCGTCCCAAAATGGTAGCCTTGCGATACCAATTGCCTATCCTGTAGTCTTCACACGTTGAAAAACGTTGGTGCCAAACCAGCCGAATTAGCGCGCGTTAGTATCTGTTTTGTATGAGCTTTCGGCCATAGTGCCTCCGCATTCAAGCGGTCATCGCCATGGCAACATGCCGGCTATCGGTTAGCCGATTTGACAATTCCCATCCGGGGGAAACCCTGATCATTGGCCGGCATTACTTTTCCTTGAGGGAGCTATTTGGTGTCCGCCCCTGAAACTTTTCCAAGACCTGACCGGCCCGAGCCACCTCGAATATTCACCCTCGAGATTGATGGCCGGCCGACCCTTGTGTTCGAAGCGACGGGGCTCGCCGAAGCCAACGACATTTGTGTCGATACCGACTTCAGATCCGATCTGCGCGCGCTCACCTCCGAGGGAGTGGCGATCTGCGCCGAAGGGGCAACCCTTATCCCCCGGCCGGCGATACCGGACGAAATCGCCGCGTTCCAGCGTGCCGTCGGACTGGCCCCGCCATCCGACGAACCCACCACCGTGTTCCTGATCAAGGTGGATGGCGTGGTGGTGGTCGCGGTCGAACCCAGGTAAGCCGCCGCGACGCATGCGCTGCACACGCGTGCCCTCGCCGTAGTAATGCGGCCGGGTGTAGCCGAACCGCGACGGTCGCGAGCGGGCATAACCACTGAAGGAATGCGGCCGGGTATAGCCGCCAAAAGAATGCGGCAGCCTCGAGCCAAGCGGGCGCCCGGCGAACCGGTTCGCCGGCAGACAGCCGCGTGGACCACAGACAGCACGCTGCTGTTCCCCCCTGCTGCTGATGATTGGTGCGGCGAGCGCCGGCCCGGGCATCAAGCCGCCCGTGGTGCGGCCATTGCCACCGCGAGCGAAGCCACACTCATGATCGCCCATCTACCGGTCATCGATCATTCCCGTCGGTAGGAAGGATAGCCAGTCTCAAGCAGGTAATGTCGCTGCGCCCTTCCACCAAGGTCAGGACGCGCAGGATCAGGGCGCGATCGGCTTCAGGCCCCCGATCAACGTCGGAATGAACTCCGAGACCGTCGGATGGATCGGCACTGACCATTGCAGCCGGTCATATGAAGTTCCCGCATTCATGGCGTCGAGGATGCCGTGGATCGCCTCGTCGCCACCGGTCCCGAGGATCGCGGCGCCGAGGATCTGCTTGGTGGCGGCGTCGGCGACGAGTTTCATGAGGCCTTGCGTTTCGCCCTTCTCGACCGCGCGGCCAACCCGCGCCATCGGAAGCGACGCGGTCAGAAGAGGCCGGCCGGTAGCGCGGGCCTCCGTCTCCGTCATGCCAACGCGCCCCAATGGCGGGTCGACATAGAGCGCGTAGCCGGGGATACGATCGCTCACCCGGCGCTTGTCGCCATTGAGCAGGTTTGCCGCCACAATCTCGAAATCATTATAGGCGGTGTGGGTGAACGCGCCGCGGCCGTTGCAATCGCCGAGCGCCCAAATCCCGGGCACGCTGGTCTGCAAGCCGTCATCGACCACGATATATCCGCGCGCGTCGGTCGCAACGCCGGCGCGGTCGAGTCCCAGGTCATCGGTGTTGGGACGGCGGCCGACGGCGAGCAGCACGTCTGATGCCAACACCTGCGGAGCGCCCTCCGTGCAATCGACGTTGACCATGACTCCAGACTTCGCGGGCGTGAAGCTGATGCACTTCGCCGAAGTCCGCACCTCGATGCCTTCCGCTTCAAGAATGCCGCGGACGCTGTCCGACACGTCGGCGTCCTCGCGCGAGATCAGCCTCTCCTTCATCTCGACGACCGTAACCTTCGCACCGAACCGCCGATACATCTGCGCGAATTCGAGCCCGATATAGCTGCCACCCACGACCACTAGATGCTCAGGTACGCGTTCAAGTTCGAGCATGGATACGTTGGTCAGATACCGCGTATCGGCAATTCCGGGCATGTCCGGGACCACCGGCCGGCCGCCAACATCGATGAAGATACGCGGCGCGGTCAGCACCTCGTCATCAACGCGAACGATATGCGGTCCCTCGAAGCGCGCATGGCCGCGGAAGATGGTGCAGCCGGCCATGCTGCCGAGCCACTTCTCGAGACCTTCGCGGGCATTGGTCGAAACGGTGGCGGCCCTTTGCCTGACCCGCTGCATATTCAGCCGCACCGGACCATCAAGGATGACGCCGTAATCATCGCCGCGGCGTGCGAGATGTGCCGCATAGGCGCTCGCCACTAGGGTCTTTGTCGGCATGCAGCCGGTGTTCACGCAGGTGCCCCCGAACTGCCCGCGCTCGATGAAAGCGACCGTCAATCCGGCCGCCGTCAGCCGATTGGCCAGCGAGGGACCGGCCTGTCCCGCGCCGATGATGATCGTATCGAATTGCCGAGCCATCGCCGCGCTGCCTTTATTTCACAAGGGAATAGCATCTAGGAACGATCGTTGGCGCCCGTCAATCATCGATTGCCTTCCTGCAAGATCGCGCAGCCGAAAAAACTATCGACGGTCGACTGTCATATCGGAGATGATGCGGTTGCGGAACCGTGCGATCCGCCGCAATTACTACATGCATTCGAACTAAAACCATTTCACTGCGAAATGAATAATGCCTTGGATCAATGCTCGCGTCACTCTCTCCGCGAGATCGATGATGCGGCCGATCGTCCTGTTTCCTGAGTTCGAAAATCACGGTTGCGAGGTTTCCAAGTGAACAAGGTTCTCTCGGTCAATGTGGGCCTGCCGCGTGACGTCGAATGGAACGGCAGAACGGTACGAACCGCAATCTGGAAACAGCCGGTCACAGGCAAGATAGCCGCGCGCCGCCTCAACCTCGATGGCGATGGCCAGGCCGATCTCGCCGGTCACGGCGGCGAATACCGCGCGGTGATGGTGTACCAGACCGACAGCTATCGCTATTGGGAAAATCATCTTCAAAGGTCGGATTTCACGTTCGGCCAATTCGGCGAGAACTTCACCGTGGACGGGCTTGCCGACGACGAGGTCTGCATCGGCGATCGTTTCCGCATCGGCACGGCGACCTTCGAGGTCACGCAACCCCGCGTCACCTGCTACCGGCTCGGCATGCGGATGGAAAACACGCAGATGCCGGCGCTGGTGGTATCGCACCGCCGCCCGGGATTTTATTTTCGGGTGATCGAAGAAGGCGAAGTCGGCGCCGGTGACGAGATCGTCAAACTATCCGATGGCCCCGAGCGGCTCACCGTCGCCGAGATCAGCGCTCTCCTGTATTTGCCCGATCACGCGCCGGAAAAACTCGAACGTGCGTTGCGCATTCCGGCGCTAAGCCCGGGATGGAAGAGTTCGCTGCAGGCCCTGCTCTCGGCGAGCCGCGACGAAAAGCAGACCGGCAACGCCGGCCTGTTTGCGTCGCCGAGCGCGCCTCTGGCCTGGCAAGGCTTTCGCCGGTTGAAAGTCGTGTCGTCCGCGCCGGAGAGCGAGGATGTCCGCTCGTTTACGCTGGCAGCCGAAGACGGCAGCCGCTTACCCGACGCGCTCCCCGGGCAATACATCGTGGTCCGGCTGCCGCGGCAGAAAGACACGCCGGTCCTGATGCGAAATTATTCGCTGTCCGGGCCGCCCGGCACCGGCTGCTATCGTATCGGCGTCAAGCGCGAGCCAAAGGGTCTCGCCAGCAGCTACCTGCATGCGCACATACGCGCCGGAGACATCCTGGAAGCCAGCGCGCCCAGGGGAACGTTCACGCTGGCCGCGGGGACCGGCCCGGTGGTGTTGCTCAGCGCCGGTGTCGGAATCACGCCGGTGCTGGCGATGCTTCATGCGGCGGCCGCAACCGGGAACACCACGCCGCGCGACATCTGGTGGATTCACGGCGCGCGCGACCGAGCCCATCATTCCTTCGCGGATGAAGTTCGAGGTCTCGTGCGATCGTTGAAATCGGTTCACTCGACCGTCGTCTACAGCAGGCCCGGTGCCGACGATCAACGCGGTCGCGATTACGACGCCGACGGGCATCTCGACGTCGCGCTGATGCAACGGCTCGCGGTGCCGCCGACTGCGGATTTCTATCTCTGCGGACCGACGGAATTTATGGACGGCATGCGTGCCGGCCTGCAACGCTGGGGGGTCCCCGGTGCACAGATTCACCTGGAAATCTTTGGCGCAGGCGCACCGCTGACGCCGGGCGTGGTCGGCGTGGATCACCCTGCCCCGCATGTGCCGGCAGGCGAAGCCGGAACCGGCCCGACCGTCACCTTCGTCCGCAGCGGGCTCAGCGTGCCCTGGAATACGCGTTTCCAGAGCCTGCTCGAGCTCGCCGAGGCCTGCGCCGTCCCCGTTAAGTGGTCCTGCCGTACCGGCGTATGCCACAATTGCGAGTCCGCGCTCGTTGGCGGCAATGTCAGCTATTCGCCGGACCCGCTCGATCCGCCCGCGGCCGGCAACGTGCTGATCTGCTGCGCCACGCCGACGTCCGAGATTGAACTGGACCTTTGACGGCGACCGATCGAAGCCGGCGAAATGTTCTGGTCACCTGCGACACTCGCTCTCCTGTGCTGCGGCCGCATCCGCAGTAATCAGCCTTGCTTGAATGTGCTAGGCTGCGCCCACGCAGGGAGCGCGGCCGGCTTGAGGCACCAACGTGCTGTTTCTCTTCGCCGATCATGCCATCGATACCGTCCGACGCGAGCTGCGCCGGGGTCCGGAACCGATTGCCGTCGAGCCTCAGGTGCTCGATCTCTTGATTTACCTCGTGCAGAACCGCGACCGGGTCGTCAGCAAAGACGATCTTATCGCCACGGTCTGGGGCGGCCGGATCGTGTCCGACACGACCTTGAACAGCCGCATCCATGCGGCACGGAAGGCGATCGAAGATAGCGGCCAGGACCAGAAGCTGATCCGCACCATCGCGCGCAAGGGCCTGCGCTTCGTCGGCACCGTGAGCACTCCTGCCGAGGCCATCGAGCCGGCGACCGTCGGCGGTTCGCAGCCGGATGCCGTCGACGCGCCCTCGCGGCCAGCCCCGCCGCTATCCGACCGGCCCGCCATCGCGGTACTTCCCTTTGTCAACATGAGCGGCGACCGCGCCCAGGAATATTTTTCCGATGGGATCAGCGAGGACCTCATCACCGCGCTGTCGAAACTGCGCTGGTTTTTCGTCATCGCCCGCAACTCTTCATTTATCTACAAGGGCCGTGCCGTGCACATGAAGCAGGTCGCCGAGGAGCTTGGCGTCGGCTATGTCGTCGAAGGCAGCGTGCGCAAGGTCGGGGAGCGCGTGCGCATCACCGCGCAGCTCATTGATGTCTCAACCGGCAGCCACATCTGGGCCGAACGCTACGACCGCGACCTTGCCGACGTCTTCGCGCTTCAGGACGAGATCACCGAAGCAATCGCGGCGGCAATCGCGCCACACCTCTATGCCGCGGAGAATTTCCGCGCCGAACGCAAATCGCCGGGCAGCCTCGATGCCTGGGATCTGGTGATGCGGGCGCTGTCGCATTACTGGCGGGTGACCCAGCATGACAACATGGTCGCGCAGGCGCTCCTGGAAAAGGCGATCGCCATCGATCCGAATTATGGCCAGGCGCTCGCTCTGCTGGCCGACTGCTATACGTTCGGAGCCCATATGGGATGGGTCGATTTCGCAACGGCGGTCGAGATCGCCGAACGCTCCGCGCTGGCGGCCGTTCTTGCCGACAGCGAAGACCCGTGGGCGCATCACGCACTTGGCGGCGTTTATCTGATCACGCGGCGCTTCGACAACGCGCTCGCCGAATTCGAATTGGCGTTGCACCTCAACCCCAATTTCGCGCAGGCCCAGAACTATTACGCCACCGCCTTGACGTTCTGCGGCCGATGGAAAGAAGGCGCCGAGGCCGCGCATCGCGCACTGCGGCTCAGTCCGCGCGATCCGTTCTCGGCGCTTTGCTATGGTTCGGCTGCGTTGGCGGAATATGTCGGCCGCAATTACGAGGAAGCGATGCGGCTGGCGCGTGTTTCCATCCGCCTGCGCAGCGATTACGCCGCCGGCCATCGCGTGCTCACCGCGGCCGCCGGCATGGCCGCGGCGCCCGACGTCACCGCCGACGCGCTGCGCGAGCTTCGTCGCGCCCAGCCCAACATCTCACTGGCCTGGATCGCGAGCCAGGTGCCGCTGAAGCATGACGCCGACCGCGAACACTATCTGGAAGGTTTTCGGCGCGCAGGCTTGGATTAGCACCTGACCACGTCAGCTTTTCAGCAACTCGTCTGCGATCTCGTCGATCGCGTCATAGACGAGATCCAGTTCGCCGTCGGTGCTGCAATAGGGCGGCATGATGTAGATCGTGTTGCCGAGCGGGCGCACCAGCAATCCGCGGGCGAGAAAGCTGCGGTACAGCCGCGGTCCGATGTCCGCCATGTAACCGGCATCGCGGGTGACGATATCAAGCGCGGCAATGGTGCCGATCTGCCGAACGTTGCTGAAGCGGGGATCGTCGCGGAAGCCTTCGAGCCTTTTGGCGTGCCGGCCGGCGATGCGCGCGATGCGCTCAAACACCGGCTCCCGTTCCCACACCTCGAGATTGGCGCAGGCAGCCGCACAGGCAATCGGGTTTGCCGTATAGGAGCTCGAGTGAAAGAACGTCCGGCTTCGATCGGTCGAATAATGCGCATCGAAAATGTCGGCCCGGCATAGCGTCACCGCGAGCGGCAACGAACCCCCGGTCAATCCCTTAGAATAGCAGGCGATATCGGGCGTCACGCCGGCCTGCTCGCAGGCAAACAAGGTGCCGGTTCGCCCCCAGCCGGTCATCACTTCATCGGCGATGAAGAGCACGCCGTGCGCCTCGCAAATTCCCTTCATCGCCGCGAGCACCGACGGCGGATAGATCAACATGCCGCCGGCCCCCAGGATCAGCGGCTCGACGATGAAGGCGGCAACGCCGCCGCGCCGGCATTCGGCCTCCAGCGCCCGCAGCGTCGCTTCCTCACGGCCGGCCTGCGGGAATGGGATACGCTGCACCTCAAACAGCAGCGGATCGTAGGGCGCGTTGAAGACGCCCCGTTCGCCGACCGACATGCCGCCGATGGTGTCGCCGTGATAGGCGCCTTCGAGCGCCAGGATGCGATGACGCGGCTCGCTTTGGTGCCGCCAGAAGCCGAGCGCCATCTTCAGCGCCACCTCCACCGAGGTCGATCCGCTGTCGGAAAAGAACACATAGGCAAGCTGCGGCGGCGTGATGGCAACGAGACGCCGCGCCAGCCGTTCCGCCGGCTCGTGGGTGAAGCCCGCGAAGATAACCTGATCGAGACGATCGACCTGATCCTTGATGGCGTTGACGATGTGCGGATGGCGGTGGCCATGGGTCACCACCCACCATGACGAAATCGCGTCGAAGATGCGGCCGCCCTCGGCGGTTTCGAGCCAGGCGCCCTCGCCTCTGGAAATCAGCGTGGCTTCGGGCTGCACCGCATGCTGGGTGAACGGATGCCAGACCGGCGAAGGCGACGTCATCCGGGCATCCTCCCGACAAAGTCAGAAATCGTGAATTGGCTGGCGAAGGCTGCGCGCAACGCATCCGGCGTGAGCGCCGCCAGATGCGGCAGCCGGCCGAGACGCCGCGTTTGTCCCATCGCGGTGATGGTCGCTTCGGATGAGACATTTTCGTCGCCGATGAACGCCACGCCCAATAGCGGAATGCCGCGCGCGCGCAGCGCCTCGATCGACAGCAGGCTGTGATTGATGGTGCCAAGCGTCGTGCGCGCGCACAACACCACCGGTGCGCCCCACTTCGCGATCAGATCGATATAGGTGGTCCGTTGTGTCAGCGGCACCAGAAGACCGCCCGCGGCCTCCACGACGAGCGGCTTCTTCGTATCCGGCAGAACCAGGTTCTCGGTGTCAATCGTAATACCGTCGATTTCCGCCGCGAGATGCGGCGACACCGGCGTCTTCAACCTGTATCGTTCATCGAGCACGTCTTCAGCCGATAGGCCCGACAGCCGCAGCACAATCTGCGTATCGGTTTCCTCCAGCAGGCCGGACTGGATCGGCTTCCAATAGGCAGCGCCGAGCGCGCCGGCGAGTGCGGCGGAAAAAACCGTCTTGCCGACGCCGGTATCGGTGCCGGCGACAATGATTCGAGAGCTCATGCGGCCTTTCGGAGTTTTGCAGCGAGTGCGTCGAACAAATCGGTGACGATGGCCCCGTTGACGTTGAGCGTCAGCGCGATCCGCAGACGGGCGGTGCCCACTGGGACGGTCGGCGGGCGTATCGCCCGGATGTCGAAGCCGTCATGCTGCAAGGACGCTGCAATGTCGACGGCGGCCTGGTCGGCGCCGATGATCACCGGAAGGATTTGCGAACCCGACGGTTCGATGTTGCAACGCTTGCGAAGTTCGCGCCCTGCGAAGTTAATAAGGTCCGCAAGTCGCTCGCGACGTTCGGGATTGGTGCGAGAAATTTCAAGCGCCGCGCGCGTAATCGCGGCAACCAGCGGCGACGGCGCAGTTGCAAAGATGAAGGGGCGGCAACGATTGACCAGAAAGTCGCGAATAACCCGCGGCGCCAGAATGAAACCGCCGACAGTGCCGAGCGCCTTGCCGCAGGTATGCAGCGTGATGACATTGTCGCGGCCCTCGAAAGCCGCCGCGAGCCCCCGGCCCTGCGGCCCGAACACGCCGGTCGCATGGGCCTCGTCGATCACCACCATCGCATCATGACGGTCGGCAACCGCAAACAGCGCCGCGAGGTCCGGGCTGTCGCCGTCCATGCTGTAGAGGCTTTCGACCGACAGCCAGGGCCGGCCAGTTCCACCGCTGGCGCGCCAACGAACGATGGCGGTGTCGAAGGCATCGACATCGTTGTGGGCAACGCCGACGAATTCCGCCCGCCCCCGCTGCATTCCGTCGTGGGCGCTGGCATGAACCAGTTCGTCATGCACCACGAGATCGCCGCGCTGGGGCAGCGTCGAAAAGATCGCGGAATTGGCGATGTAGCCGCCGCCGAAATACAGCGCCGTCTCAGCGCCGAAATAGGCTGCCGCCTCGCTTTCGAGCGCCTCGTGTTCCGGATGGTTGCCGCGCAGCAACCGCGATCCGGCCGACCCGACCGGAACGCCGCGTGCGATCGCGTCAAGCGCCGCCTGCTTTAGTTCCGCGGATTCGGCCAGACCGAGGTAATCGTTCGAGGCGAAATCGATGCCCGCCCGCGGGCGAAGCGACCGCAGCCGCCCCAGCCCGGCCAATTCGCGCAACCCTGCATCGAAGCCTGCATGTTTCATGATTCTACCTGCGACCCCGAATCCGATGGAGCGCCAGCTCGGCCTTGAGGTATTGGCCGCCGTCCTCGCTTCAGCAAGGCCGACCTTGCGAAGCGGTATCGCTGAGTGCAGGTCGATCTCGCCGTCCGGACCGACCGCCAATCGAGGCGCCAGCACTAACGGCATTTGGCTTTGGTTTCAAGAATTTGTGAGATTTCTTGTGGTCTGACCGATCCGCTTGGCGCCGCTGCAAAAAGGAAGCGGCGTGCGAGGACGATCACGCCACACCCCGGCGGGTTGCCAGATACGATCGAGGCTTGTTGGCTCCGGAGGGCCGGTTAACACCGGCGCGACGCAGTACAGGTCAGCCTTACCTGCGCTCGGCTCGCCGAGGGCGCGGCGCTTAGCCGCGCGATCTCAATTTCGTGTTTGAAAATGCAATTTAAATTCGGATGGTCGCCGCGGCGTTCAACCGCCGTTCATGAATCAGTGCCGTCACGCGGCTTTCACGCCTGCAGTCATTTGGCGAAGCGACCTGATTTCGTCGAGCGCGGCATCAAACAAAAGGTCCCGGCTCTTATGTCCTGCGGCAGCGGTCGCAAGAATGCGCGACGCCACCGCGGTCTGGTTGGAAGGCGTGCGATGATGAATTGGCAGTCGTGCGACAGCCTGTGTCAGGACAGATCGCATCAGAGCGATCGTCTCAGAATCGAATAGCGTAAGAATCGGCGCGGACATGGCATCTCCTTGAGCCGCTTCTTAACCGTTCAATGTGACGTCCGCATGCGCCGGCGATTCACAACTCGTTGTGCCCCGTGTGAGCGCATTAAAGATTCGTCATCGAGATATGCCGCTTTCTTAAAATGCGGCAATGTTGTTTGCATAATGACGCGCACCAACGCTCGACTCGATCGCTAATGAACCACCGGACTCGCGCGTTGCGGCAAATGTTGCTGATGCAATGCGTGTTGCTACCGCTGTCGTTATCGCTGTGACCATCCTAATTGAATCGCTGCACGGCTGGCCGGAGATCACACCGGTTAAGGTAAGTCGCCATCAGTCGTGGCGGCAATGCTGATGCGCTTAGGCCGCGTTTTCCCCAGGGATTTGGCCCATCCGGCAACACGATGCAACGCCTGAGGAGACTTACTTAGTTCGCGGTCAGGCGCGTGCCGTCGCTGTCCTGATGGATGAACTCGGTGTAATGAACGCGGTCGTTACCGGATATGATGTCGGCGGTTTCGCTAGCAGACCCTGGCCGCGACACGTCCGGACTTAGTTAAGGTGTTGGTGGTGTCACCGCCGCAGCCTGACGCCGGAGCGCGGGTGCTTAAGTACAGCCAGTGATGGACGTCTGATACACTCGCTTCACCGGTCGGAGCCGGCGCGGCAACCGGTCGACGGCAAGCGCGACGCCGTGCCTACACGGCTCGCCACGTGAGTCCCATTCGAAGGTGCTTGAATAGGGGTGCCGCAGCACTTGTGGTGCCGGGCCAGACCGCCGCTTTCATGATTGACAGGATTCGCGAAGCCTAAGCGCCGGCATCCCGCAAGCCAGCGGCAGCGATGGCAGCGATCAATGCCAGGCGGCGGCCAATTCGGGACGGCGCCGAACGCAGCAATCTACGCATCTGTTGCATGGCGCAAATCCCCCCTGCACCGGCCGAAACGGTCGTTCCGCAAAAAGGACCCGATGCAGGATGGAGATGTGGCTCGGTTGCCGGGAGGTGTCGAGGCCGCGGCGAAAATAGCAACACGGCCACCGCGCGCCCCGCTCGCGGCAGTGGTTTTGTTGCCGTGACGAGGCCGGCAACGGGCGAAATCTTCTCCCGGAAAATTCGTCCTTTGCGCCCCAAATCCGCCACTCGGGGTAACGCGCTAGCCGGGCGCGAAGCCGAAGGCCTGCTGGAAGCGCTTGGCGTAAACGGGCCATACCTCGGGGTTGATGATGCGCGGCGGCCGCTTGCCGTCGAGCACATCGAGCACCTGCTCGGCCGCGATCCGGCCCATGTTTTCGCGCGCCTCCTTGGTAACGCCGGCGGTGTGCGGGCTCGCCAGCACATTGTCGAACTGCAACAGCGGATGGTCGGCCGGCGGCGGCTCCTTGGCCCAGACATCTAACCCGGCGCCGGCGATTTGCTTGTTGCGCAAGGCATCGGCGAGCGCTGCCTCGTCGTGGATAAAACCGCGCGCCGTCGTGATGAAATAGGCATGCGGCTGCATCAGCGCGAACTGGCGTGCGCCGATCATGCCGCGATTGTCCTTGGTCAACGGACACGAAATCGACACGAAGTCCGAGCGGCGCAAGAGATCATCGAGTTCGACCTTTTCGCCGCCGCGCGCGGCCATCTCGGTCGCCGAGAGATAGGGATCGTAGGCCAGCACGTTCATCCGGAGCAGGCCCCGGCACAGTTCGGCGATGCGGCGGCCGACATTGCCAAGCCCGACGATGCCGATGGTCTTGCCCTGCGCCTCGGTGCCCATCAGCGCATTGCGCTGCACATTGGGGTCGCGCCGCAGCGCACGATCGGCCTCGAGAATGCGCTTCGACAGCGTGAGCAGCATGCCCAATGCGTGCTCGGCCACGGAATGCGCGTTGCCGCCGGACTGATTGACGACCACTACGCCTGCCGCGGTGCAGGCCTCGACATCGACGGGATCAAATCCCGCGCCGTTGCTGGAAACCAGCAGCAGGTTCGGCGCACGCTTCAGCAAATCCTTGCCGGCGTGGAAATGCGGTGCGAGCTCGTCGCGCGCGGCGCCGATCTGATAGACATGCGCGGCCTTAAGGATCGGCGCGGCAACCTCATCGCTGCTTTCGTTCTCGAGCCGGTCGAGCCGCACATCGGGGCGCGCCCGCAGCACGTCGACATAAATCTCATGGGCCAGGTATTTGACGTAGAACACACGCTTGTTGTTAACGGACATTCTCGAAGGACCTTCAGTTCGGAAGTTTGCAGTTCGCAAGTTTCAAGAGCTTTGCCGGATCGGCAGCCGAGAACATCGGCATCATTCGGCTTTTATTCCGGCGGCCTTGATGATCGGCCCCCATTTGTCATAGTCGGCGTGGATCGTGGCGTCGAATTGCGCCGGCGAACTGCCGATCGGCGAAGCGCCGAGCTTGGCCAGGCGCTCCTTCACCGCTTCCGTATTCAACGCGGCGATGAAGTCGCGCGAGAGCTTTGCGACAAGCTCGGGAGGCATGCCGCCGCCCGGCCCCAGCAGGCCCCACCATACCCCGGTATCGTAGCCGGGCACGGCCTCTGCCATGCTCGGCACGTCGGGCAGGAAAGGTGCACGCGACGCGGTCGTCACCGCAAGCGCGCGGACACTGCCGGCCGCCAGTTGCCCGACCAATTCCGGGCCGTTGTTGAAGGACATTGGAATTTGCCCGCCGAGCAGATCGTTGATCGCGGGCACACCGCCTTTATAGGGAATGGCACCGATATCGACCTTGGCAAGATTCCTGAAGAGTTCGCCGGCGAGGTGCGTCGAGGTCCCGTTGCCCGCGTGGCCGTAAGACAGGCTTCCCGGCTTGGCTTTCGCCGCCGCGATCACATCGCTGACTGTCTTGAACGGCGAGTCGCTGCGGACGAGAAGGATATTCGGCGATGACGCCAGCAGCGAAATCGGCGTGAAATCCTTGAAGGTGTCGTAGGGAAGCTTGGCATACAAAAACGGATTGGTGGCGTGGCCGCTCGCGACCATCATCAGCGTATGACCATCGGGCGACGACGTCGCCAGTGCCTGCGAGGCGATGACGCCGCCCGCGCCCGGCCGGTTTTCCACGATGACCGACTGGCCCCATTGCCGTGAGACCACATCCCCCAAGGTTCGCGCCAGGATGTCGACGCCACCGCCGGCCGCGTAGGGCACCAAGATATGCACGGGCTTGGATGGAAACGGCGGTTGTGCGGAAGCGCGGTCGCCCACGGCAACCATTGTTGCCGCAGCAATCAACATCCAGACCCATCTGCCCACGACGTCGCTCCCGGTATTGTTATTGCTTTTGGTATCGCACGCCGGTCAGCGCCGAACCTCTTCACGAAGCGCAGATCACGCCAACGTTTCGGCTATGTTGACAATCCCCAAGATCGCGTCAAGTTGCGGCGCCTCGGCCGACCGGCTCACGGTCGTGTTGCGAACGAGCACCAATGCGAGGACACGGGAGGAATTCTATGGCGGTTGCCGAGGGACAGGCGTCGTCCCAGACCCAGGCTCAGAGCGGAACCTGGCACCAGGTGGTGCTGCAAACGCTCAAGCGCAATGATATCCGGCTTGTGCCCTACGTCCCCGACCGCGTGCTGACGCCGCTGATCAAGAATATCCACGCCGATCCGTTCTTCACGTGCTTTCCCACCGCACGGGAAGAGGAAGCCGTCGGCATTGTTTCCGGCGCCTGGATGGGCGGCATGCGCGGCGCGGTGCTGATGCAGACCTCAGGCTTTGCGACGCTGGCCAACGTGCTGGCCTCGCTCGCGATCCCCTACCAGATCCCGCTGATCATGTTCGTGTCCGAGCGCGGAACGCTCGGCGAATTCAACTACGGCCAGTCGCTGGTCTGCCGCACAATGCGGCCGGTGCTCGAACTCGCTGGCGATGGAGCATCACACCGCGACGCGGCTCGATGAACTCGAGTTCATTGTCGATCGATCGATCAAACAGGCCATCACCACGCAGGCGCCGGTGGCGCTGATTTTGTCGCCGCTTTTGACCGGCGGCAAAGTTTTGGACAAGTGAGCGCGCCCATGAACACGTCAGCAACATCCCGCAACACCAAGACCATGAACCGGTTCGATCTCACCTCGCGGCTGATCGCGAAGCTGAAGCACGAGGAAGCGGTGGTCGGCGGCATCGGCAACACCAATTTCGATCTGTGGGCGGCGGGCCATCGCCCCCAGAATTTCTACATGCTGGGCAGCATGGGCCTCGCCTTCCCGATCGCGCTCGGCGTCGCGCTGTCGCAACCGCAGCGCCGCATCTTCGCGCTCGAAGGCGACGGTTCACTCTTGATGCAATTGGGCTGCCTGTCGACGATTGCGACACTGGCGCCGAAAAACCTCTGCATGATCGTGATGGACAACGGCATCTACCAGATCACCGGCGCGCAACCGACCCCCGCCGCCGCGCTCGCAGACATTGTGGCGATCGCCCACGCCAGCGGCCTCACCAACAGCGCCTGGGCGGCCGACGAAGAGGATTTCGAGCGTCTGGTCGATCAGTCTTTGTCCGCCTCCGGGCCGACGCTGATCGGGGTGCGTATCGACGATAAGCCGGGAACCGGGCAAACCCGGCGCGATCCCGTGCAGATCCGGGAACGCTTCATGCATGGCCTCGGCGTTCGCGAGGCGCTGTGATCGTCAATTTGAGCGCTTTTCGCCGAAAAATTGGGCAATCCTCCCGGGTCGTTCCCGGGAGTATCCGCTATTACCCACAGACCGGGCAGCATTAACTACACAACGTCGCAGTCCCGCATCAAAGCGCTATCCGGCCACAAAATCGTGTTATCCGGATACCATGACAACCGCCCTCCTCCGGATATCCGCCTGGCTCCTCGCCGCCGCCGTCACATTCGCCACGCTGGGTCCGCCGCGGCTGCGGCCGCACTCCGACCTCGGCCAGGACGGTGAGCATGCGTTGGCGTTTGTTCTGATCGGCCTCCTGTTTGGCCTTGCCTATACGCGCAACCGGCTGCTGACCGCCACGATCGCCGTGGTCATGATCGGCGTCCTCGAACTGCTGCAGTTCGCGGCGCCGGGACGGCATGCGAGGCTTGAGGATTACATCGTCGATGCCCTCACCGCCTGCGTCGGCCTGGCCGCCGCCGCGGCGCTGGATTGGACAAGACAGCGGCTGCGTGCGGCACGGACAAATCCGACCTAGCTCACATCCGGAGCGTGATCGGTTCTGATTCCATCAGAACCGAAGCTCCCGATTCTTGTTTTGGCGCGCTTCTTCAGCCGAACCGATGTCCACTTCGCTCGAAACGCTGCAGACCCCCGGCGCTCAGGCCGGCAACAATTTGCCTCGCTGCCGCGCATTGGGACTTGTCGGCGTGTCATCGAGCGGCAAGTCGACGATCTCCTCGAACTCGACGATGTTGTCGATCTCAGTGCCCATCGCGATGTTGGTCACCCGCTCGAGTATGAACTCGACGACCACCGGCACGCTGTATTTCGCCATCAGCTCGCGCGCCGTCGTGAAAGCGGCCGGCGTGTCTTTCGGATCGGTGACGCGGATCGCCTTGCAGCCCAGCCCTTCCGCAACCGCGACGTGATCGACGCCATAAACGCCAAGCTCGGGCGCGTTGATGTTCTCGAACGAGAGCTGCACCTGATAGTCCATGTCGAATCCGCGCTGCGCCTGACGGATCAGGCCGAGATAGGAGTTGTTCACGACGACGTGGATATAGGGCAGTTTGAACTGCGCGCCGACCGCGAGCTCTTCGATCAGGAACTGAAAATCATAATCGCCTGAAAGCGCGACAATCTCACGATCCGGATCGGCGGCGCGAACACCCAGCGCTGCGGGCAGCGTCCAGCCCAGCGGGCCCGCCTGTCCGGCATTGATCCAGTTGCGCGGACGGTAGACACCGAGGAATTGCGCGCCGGCGATCTGCGAGAGGCCGATGACGCTGACATAACAGGTATTGCGCCCGAACGCCTTGCTCATCTCCTCATAGACGCGTTGCGGCTTGATCGGCACGTTGTCGAAGTGACTCTTGCGAAGCATCGAGCGCTTGCGATCCTGGCACGCCGCGGGCCACGCTTGGCGCTCTTTCAGCTTGCCGGATTTCCGCCGCTCCCGCGCAACCGTGACGAACAATTCAAGCGCGGCCTTGGCATCGGACGCGATACCGAGATCCGGATTGAAGACGCGCCCGATCTGCGTCGGCTCGATATCGACATGCACGAAGGTGCGGCCCTTGGTGTAGGTCTCGATAGAGCCGGTGTGCCGGTTGGCCCAACGGTTGCCGATGCCGAGGACGAAGTCGGATTCAAGCATCGTCGCATTGCCGTAGCGATGGCTGGTCTGCAGCCCGACCATCCCCGCCATCAGCGGGTGATCATCCGGGATAGCGCCCCAGCCCATCAGGGTCGGCACGACCGGAACATTGGCGATCTCGGCGAAGGCCACCAGGAGGTCGCACGCATCAGCATTGATGATGCCACCCCCCGCCACGATCAGCGGACGCTCCGCAGCGTTGAGCATATCGAGCGCTTTCTCGATCTGCTTGCGGGTTGCCGCCGGCTTGTAGACCGGCAACGGCTCATAGGTGTCGTCATCGAATTCGATTTCCGCAAGCTGCACATCGAGCGGCAGATCGATCAGCACCGGCCCCGGCCGTCCTGAACGCATGATATGGAACGCCTGGCTGAAGGCGCGCGGCACCAGCGCCGGTTCGCGCACGGTGACCGCCCACTTCGTCACCGGCTTGGCGATCGATTCAATATCCACCGCCTGGAAGTCCTCCTTGTACAGGCGCGCGCGAGGCGCCTGCCCGGTGATGCAAAGGATGGGAATGGAATCGGCAATCGCCGAATACAGTCCCGTGATCATGTCGGTGCCGGCCGGGCCGGATGTGCCGATGCAGACCCCGATATTGCCGGCCTTGGCGCGGGTATAGCCCTCCGCCATGTGCGACGCGCCTTCGACGTGACGCGCCAGGATGTGCCTGATCGAACCGCGCTTGTTCAAGGCCGAATACAGCGGATTGATCGCAGCGCCCGGGACTCCGAACGCGCAAACCACGCCCTCCCTTTCCAGAATACGCACGGCCGCATCGATCGCTCTCATTTTCGCCATTTCACACCCTGCTCGGTTATTTAGTTCGGAGGCGATGATTGCGGCGCGGGTGGCCAATCGCAATGCGATTGAATTTCTTTCCCACCATGCGGAATGATCGACAAAGATGTCGTCAAATCAAACGGTTGGATCGGCCGCGCGATGAAAAAAATCTCGGCGGCGCGGGCTGACGCGGCTTAACGTCCCGCGGCACGCTGGGTCCGACCTGAAAACAGGGGACGCAGCGAATGCCCGATGTCCGATGCACCCGCGAGAAAGGTTGAAAGCACACGGTAATTGCGCCAAGCGATGCAATCATGTCGAGAGACAAGCGATATCTCGCAGTCGATCGACATTCCGAATCTCAATTCGTCGATAGTCACAGACCAACACCTTATCGACTTGTAGCCGGCGAAGAACCGCATTGACGGTCTTGCGTGTCAGTCCTGTCATTTCCCCGAGCGCTTGCTGGCTAAGTGGCAGCGCGTCAAGACCGGGGGTTAACTCTGCTAAATCCGAAAGTCGCGCGGCGACTCGCTGAGTGGGAGGAAGAGTCAGTAAGTCGGCACCGAACCTCAAGGTATAGCGAAGCTGGCCATAGAGAAGTGTGGCAATCGCGCGCCAGATTTCAGGCGCTTGCTCTGCGATGCGTGTTAACGCCGTATCCGAGACGACCAAAATTGTGCACGGCGTTGCAGCTGCGGCCGTTACCAGACGGGGTCCGCCGCCGAAACGTACGCTTTGGCCCACAGCAGCCCCTGGCCCAACGAGCCCAACACGTACTTGTCGTTCGCCAAGCCCGTGGCAAAACAGATCTATCGCGCCGTCCACGACGATGAGCAATCCGGTATCGTCATCGCCTTCGGCGTGGACCCACGCTCCCGCTCGACGACGAACCAGCCTGCCATGGTCCGCCAGCAAAGGGGCTAGCTTTAAGGCGTCAGGTGCCAACCATTTAGCACCTTCCAAAACCCGACGCGTCACATCCAGCGTTGTCATGCCCGATTGTAACGCACGAGACGACCAAAATCGTGTGCGTTGCAGCCGCTACCGTTACCAGACGCGCTTTGGGTCACAGGAGACCTCGGCCCAACGAGCCAACACGTATTTGTGACGCGCCTCTCGTGCCCAATTGTAACGCAAGTGACCATCTCGGATCGCGCCTGATCATAACAACGAGTCGTAACCCGCTCTGAGTTCGTTTGCTCCGCGGAAGTCGGAGCAGGAAGCACCTCGCAGCGACCTGGTTATAAATGCAACACCGTTACACGGCGCCGACCGTGGCGGTAACTAATGGAGTTGTCAGATGGTACGCAATCTTATCTTGGCGGCCTCGGTTGCCGCCGTGGCCGCAACCTCGCTGACTGTGCCGGCACAGGCTGCGGTGTTCAGGGGATTTGGCGGCTTTCACGGTGCCGCGGTCGGACGATTTGGCGGCCTTCACGGCTTTCACTACGGGGCCTATCGGGGCGGCGGCTTTTGGCGTGGCGGATACTACCACGGTGGCGGCTATTGGGGTGGTGGATACTACCGTGGCTGCTGCTACGGAGGCGCCCTGGCCGCAGGTGCCGCAGCGGGCGTGGCTGTTGGCGCAGCAGCGACGTCAGCTTACACCGCACCCGCTGCTGTCTACGGGCCTCCGCCAGCAGTCTATGTCGCGCCACCGGTGGTGTATGGATCTCGAGGCTATTACTACGTACGTTGATTAGCTCAACGTATGTCACCGAGCGCTCATTCGTATGGCTTGGATAGAGCTGATCTGACTCGGCAGCATCCTGCTTGTCTGCTGGAATGAGAGTTCCGGCAGACAAGCAACTGGTTCAGATAGACACTCAGGTATATGCCGACGGGCGGTCCTCTTTGACCCAGCGCTTTTCAGCCTCAGAGCCCGGGTCGGGCGGCTTCATTCCTTGGATGGTCCAGAAGTCGATTGGCGTTTCGTCGATATGGATCTCCCAGCGATAACCTCGGTCGCGTACGAAGGGATTGAGCATATTGCTGAGGTGGTCCAGCCACCATTGTCGCCGCTCGGGCGAAGTACGGCGTGCGATTTGATCAATCCAGATCCTAACAAAATCGTTCGTTGGCTTTCCGCCGATAAAGAACGAGTCCTTCGACAACTCATGAAAGGCAACGCTGACATAGAACCGGGGCAAGCCGACATCCGAGTAGAGGTCCGTGATGCGTGTCGCAAACGCGCACTTGTCCTCGGCTGAGTAGGCCTTTTCCGGACAGTAAATGTGCCACAAAGGCATTGAGGTTCTCCTTGTTGAACTTCGGTGAGGTAGCCTCCAGTTCCATCGCGGCGGCATAACCCCTGGCTGGTCACGATCCGTATTCCCGCATGTCCCTGGAGCTCCCATTCTTCCGAACGCCTGCTACAGGACTATTTCTTCATCGGTCTTTTATATGTCATTCGTAATATAATAATCTCGCGCTCTGTATGAGCGCACCCAGCGAAACGCTCAGCTAAGAGGAGGCCTCGAGACCGCCACCCCATCGATGCTCCAACAAATGCCGTGCTAACGCGACATTTAGCTGCACTGCAGAATTAGGTTCAGGGCTTCTTAAAATTAGCTGAGGTGATGTTCGTTAGCGGACTCAAAAACCATTTCGCTTTCGTGACGCTGCCCACAACTGAAGTTTGACCAGCGCCGGACGTAAGGCCATTCCGTCCTCGGTCAGCGCATACTCCACCTTTGGAGGCACTTCGGGATAAACCTTGCGGACAACGACGCCGTGCCCTTCGAGATCACGGAGTTGCTGGATCAGCATCTTTTGAGAGACGCCGGGAATTGCGCGACGCAGTTCCGAAAACCGGAGCACCGGTGCGCGAAAAAGATGGAATATGATGAGGACTTTCCATCGGCCCTCAAGCACCTTCAAGGCGTCCTCCAATTCGGCTGTGGAACATATCTGCGAAGTGCCTTGCGATTTTTTGGCCATAGTTACCTAAAGGTGTGTATTACACTTTTTGGTGCGTTCTTGCGGTTTGGATACCACGCCTTCTATCCTTCGTGGAAGCTGTTCGGCCCTTGTGGTTGGGCATTTGGACTCGAAAACTGGTGCCGACCGTTAGGCTTGCACGCCAGAAGGATCGCGAGGGATGGATCATGAATGTGGTGGCCGTAGTTACCGGAGGCAGCCGCGGAGCGGGCAAGGGCATCGCCATCGCGCTCGGACAGTCCGGCGCTACCGTATATGTGACAGGACGCAGCCGGACGCCGGATGACTCGCCCTATGGCGGCACGGTGGCGGAGACGGCGACGCTTGTCAGCAAAGCCGGCGGCAAGGGCATCCCGATGTACATCGATCATTCCAATGACGAGGCCGTGGCGGAGCTGTTCGCTCGGGTAAGGCGGGATCATGGCCGACTCGACTTGCTGGTCAACAACGCGGTGAAGGCGGTCGGCATGACACTGCCCGGAGGGTTCTGGGAGAAGCCGTTGGAGTCGGCCGACCTGATAACGATCGGGCTGCGATCGCATTTCGTGGCCAGCTTCTATGCTGCACCCTTGTTGATCGCGAATGGCCGTGGGCTGATCGTCAATACGGGGCATTATGGGGCCGTCGCCTATTATCACAGCCCCGTCTATGGCGCGCAGAAGGCGGGCGCCGACAAGATGGCGGCGGACATGGCGAAGGAGTTGCGTCCCCACAACGTCGCCGCCGTCTCGATCTGGATGGGTGGCCTCGATACCGAACGCGCCCGCGCGTACATCGCCAGTTTGCCGCCCGAAGCCAGACCGACGGCCAAACGGGAATCGCCGCAGTTCACGGGCCGGGTAATAGCGGCCCTCTACGCCTCCGGCGATCTCATGCAGTATTCAGGCAGAGCCTTGATCGGTGCCGAACTGGGCGCGCAGTTCGGCGTCACCGACATCGACGGCAGCACTCCGCTCTCGCTGCGATACAGGTTGGGCGGGCCGCCGGAACTCCACGCCAGCCTGCGGTGATGTCGTTGGAATCCGTTCTGCGAAGATCCCGTTGAACACGCCGAGCCGGCTCCGAGAAATGATGCGGTTGTCGATAGCCTTGTGCGGCAACGTTCCATCGGCACATCACGAGGAGCGATTCACCTCGGGCATCACGCCGCCGAGCGCAACCGTCAGCTCGGCCGCCACCTCGCGCACGGTCTGGCCGAGTGCGGTCAAGCGATCGTCGGTCAGGCGGCTGGTCATGCCCGACACGGAAATCGCCGCCAACGGCTCGCTGCAATCATTGTAGACCACGGCCGCGATGCAGCGCAGCCCCATGCAGGCTTCTTCATCGTCAACGGCGTAGCCCTGGCGGCGGACCCGCTCGAGCTCCTTGAACAGGTCGCCCGGCCGCACGATCGACTTTTCCGTCAAACGCGGCATGCCGTGATGGCGGATGATTGCGCTGACGTCCTCGTCGGAATAGGTCGCGAGCACCGCCTTGCCGACGCCGGACGCCACCATCGCGACACGGCCGCCGACCTTGGTCAGCGAACGCATGATCTCACGGCTTTCCATGCGGGTGAGCACAATGATGGATTCATCGTCGACGACGGCGAGATTGGCGGTCTCGCGTGTGACGTCACGCAATTTGCGCAGATACGGCAAAGCCTGCGCGCTGAAATTGCGCCGGCGAGCGAAAGTCGCGCCCACTGTGAAGCTGCGCGCGCCGACATGCCATTTCGACTCGGCGCGATCGAGCTGGACAAAGCGCCGCCGCTCGAGCGCTGTCAGCAACCTGTGCACGGTCGAGGGCGACAGACCCGTGCGCACCGCAAGGTCGGTAAGGCGATAGCCTTCATCGTCTTCGGCAAGCGTTTCGATGATGAAGAGCGCTCGGTCTACCGATTGCACGCCGCCGTCCCTGAAATCGGGGGCGTCCCCGTTGGATTTCGGCTCGATGGCGGATTTTGGCTCGATAGGCCTGCGCCGGATCACGTTCCTCTTCATCGCGACCTGCATTCATCCGTAGGTGTGAAGACGCTCGCTGCTCGCTATCGGAATTCCATTTGTTGGCAGTTCATGGGGAAGATGCCGCCCCAGATGTCCGGGGCGGCATCGCTATTCTGATTTTTACAAGAGGCCGGCGCCGCGCGCCCACTTGTACTTCGCGCCGAGCACCGCAACCGGGATTTCGGTCGAATAGGCGTAAGCCACGATGCCGTTCTGGTAGAGATAGTCGGCGGCTTCCTCGACCTCGATATCGCCGGCCAGCGAGGCCACGATCGGCTTCTCGATGCCCTTGGCCTTCATCTCGTTCTTGATCTCGACCATGTTCTTCGCGAACACCATCGGCGGCGTCACGATGGTGTGCCAGTAGCCGAGGATCAGCGCGTGGATGCGCGGGTCTTCGAGGCCGAGCTTCACGGTGTTGACATAGGTGATCGGCGGCTCGCCGCCGGTGATGTCGACCGGGTTACCCGCCGCACCGAACGGCGGGATGAACTTGCGGAACGCCGCATCGAGATCCGGCGGGATCGTCATCAGCGACAGCTTGTTGTCGATGCAGGCGTCCGACAGCAAGACGCCCGAACCGCCCGCGCCGGTGATGATGACGACATTCTCGCCCTTCGGCGTCGGCAGGATCGGAACGCCGCGGGCGAATTCCAACATGTCCCGCAGCGACCGGGCGCGGATCACGCCGGACTGGTTGAACACGTCCTCGTAGATCTTGTCGTTACCGGCCAGCGCGCCGGTATGCGAGCTTGCGGCCTTAGCGCCGGCCGAGGTGCGGCCGGCCTTGAGCACGACGATCGGCTTCTTCTTCGACACCCGCTTGGCGACCTCGGCGAACGACCGGCCGTCCTTCAGGTCCTCGCAGTGCTGCGCGATGATCTGGGTGTTGTCGTCCTGCTCGAAGAAGGTCAGCAGATCGTCCTCGTCGATATCGGACTTGTTGCCGAGACCGACGATCGCGGAGACGCCCATCTTGGCGGAACGCGAGAAGCCGATGATCGCCATGCCGATGCCGCCCGATTGCGACGACAGCGCGGCCGAGCCCTTGACGTCGTAGGCGGTGCAGAACGTCGCGCACAGATTGGAGTGGGTATAATAGAAGCCGTAGATGTTCGGCCCCATCAGGCGGATGCCGTATTTCTGGCCGATCGCCTGAATCTCCTCCTGGCCCTTCATGTTGCCGGTCTCGGCATAGCCCGACGGTATCAGGATCGCGCCGACGACTTTCTTCTCGCCGCACTCGATCAGGGCATTGGCAACGAGGCTGGCCGGAATCGCGAACACCGCGATGTCAACCTCGCCGGGGATATCCTTGACCGATTTATAGACCTTCTTACCCAGGATCTCTTCGGCCTTGGGGTGGATCGGATAAATCTCGCCCTTGTAGCCGCCGTTGATGAGGTTCTTCATCACGGAGTTGCCGATCTTGCCGTTTTCGGCGGACGCGCCGATCACCGCCACGGCCTTCGGCTTCATGATCCGGTTCATCTGCCGCACGATGTCGTCATGGTTGGGACGCGGGCGCGGCGCCTTCGGAGCGAAATCGACCACAATGCGCACGTCGGCGGCGATCGCATTGGACTTGGTCGCGAACACCGGGTTCAGGTCCATCTCGGCGATCTCGGGGAAATCGGTGATCAGCCTGGAGACGTTGACGATGATGTCGGCAATTGCGTCGCGGTTGGCGGGGTCGCTGCCGCGAACGCCCTTGAGCATTTCGTGCGCCTGGATGCCGTCGAGCATCGACAGCGCGTCCTGCTTGGTGGCCGGCGCCAGCCGGAAGGTGATGTCCTTCAGCACTTCGACCAGCACGCCGCCAAGGCCGAACGCCACGAGCTTGCCGAACGATCCGTCGGTGACTGCGCCGACGATGACTTCCTGACCGCCCAGCAGCATCTGCTGGATCTGGATGCCTTCGATCTTGGCGTCGGATTTGTATTTCTTGGCGTTCGCCAGGATGGTCGCGTAATTCTTCTCGACTTCGGCGGCGTTTTTCACGCCCACCATCACGCCGCCCGCCTCGGTCTTATGCAGGATGTCCGGCGAGACGATCTTCATCACGACCGGAAAACCCATCGCGGTCGCGATTTTCGACGCTTCTTCAGCGGTTTTGGCCACGCCTTCCTGGGGAACCGGGATGCCATAGGCATCGCATACCAGCTTACCCTCGGGCGCCGTCAGGCTCGTGCGGTTATCCGCCTTGACCTGATCCAGAATCTTGCGGACCGCATCTTTGGAACTCGACATTGGCTTCCTCCCTGAAGTCGATTCTCTAATTCATGTTTCTAGTTCTCGCCCGCACAGGCGCGCTCCGACAGAGCGGCGCCGGCATACGGGCCATCCGTTGCTGCCGGATCTCGGACGCAGCATCGGCGATGCGGCGGATCCGGACAGCAGATGGAATCCTTCGCATGGCATTTGGTATGCCAGAAGTGACGAAGTCAAGGCAAGCCACGCTAGCAGATGCGAAAATTAGCGGCGCCTTGACATCGTGGCATCTGGCATGCCAAAAATCTTGTGCATCATTCGTGTGACAATGCCGTCTCCCTTGAGGAGATCCGTCGTGCCCCTACGGAAGCAAACCAAGGCGCCGCTCACCATGGCCGAGGCAGAGATCGCAATTGTCCGGATCGCTCCGGAAACCAGTTTCAAGAACAAGGCGTATGAGGCGTTGAAGGAAGCCATCCTCAAGATGGACATCTACGCGACGCCCGAGCCGGTGATGCTCGATGAACGCGCGCTGTCGGAGCGCCTCGGTGTCAGCCGCACTCCTATTCGCGAGGCGATCGCGATGCTTGAGCAGGACGGCTTCGTCAAGACCGTTCCTCGCCGCGGCATCGTCGTGGTCCGCCGCACCAAGACCGAAATCGTCGACATGATCCGGGCCTGGGCCGCGCTGGAAAGCATGGCGGCGCGCCTGATTACGACCACCGCGCGCAAGAGAGACATTTCCGCGCTGCGCGACTTCTTCAAGGACTTCGGCAAGGATCGCCTGCCGCAGGATCACGTCGAGGAGTATTCGAAGGCCAACATCGCCTTTCACCAGGCGCTGATCTCGCTCAGCGAGTCGCAGGTGCTGGTTGATATGACCAACGATATCCTGCTGCACGTTCGCGGCTACCGGCAACTGACGATCGGGCGCGTTGAACGCACCGCGGTGTCGCTGCCTGAACATCTGGCCATCATCGAAGCGCTCGAGGAGCGCAACACCGAGCTTGCGGAAAAGCGCGCGCGCGACCATACGCTCGGCCTCGCAGCTTACGTCGAGGCGCACGGCCAGGAACTGTTTTGAAGAACTGTTTTGACGGCCTGTTTCAACGAGCTGTCCTAACCGGACCACACCTTTACGCCGGACGGCAGAGGCAACAACGCCGTCCATACCAAGAAACGACAGGGAGAAAGCGGAATGTCCGCAGCAGTACAGAGTGTTGAAGCAAAAACGGCCGAAGCCCCGCAAGACCTCACGGATGGCTTCCATCTGATCATCGACGCCCTCAAGCTCAACGGCCTCAACACGATCTATGGCGTGCCGGGTATTCCGATCACTGATTTCGGCCGCATGGCGCAGGCGGAAGGCATCCGCGTGCTCTCGTTCCGCCATGAGCAGAACGCCGGCTACGCTGCCTCGATCGCGGGCTTCCTGACCAAGAAGCCCGGCGTGTGCCTGACCGTGTCGGCGCCCGGCTTCCTCAACGGCCTCACCGCATTGGCCCACGCCACCACCAACTGCTTCCCGATGATCCTGATCTCGGGCTCGTCCGAGCGCGAGATCGTCGACCTGCAGCAGGGCGACTATGAGGAGATGGACCAGCTTGCGATCGCCAAGCCGCTCTGCAAGGCGGCGTTCCGCGTGCTGCACGCCGCCGACATCGGCATCGGGCTGGCGCGCGCGATCCGCGCCGCGGTATCGGGCCGCCCGGGTGGTGTCTACCTCGATCTGCCGGCGAAACTGTTCGGCCAGGTGATGGACGCCCAGGCCGGCAAGAAGTCGCTGGTCAAGGTGATCGACGCGGCGCCCGCGCAGATCCCTGCCCCCGACGCCGTCAAGCGCGCGCTCGATGTGCTCAAATCCGCAAAGAAGCCGCTGATCATTCTCGGCAAGGGGGCCGCCTATGCGCAGGCCGACGATGCGATCCGGGCGTTCGTCGAAAAGAGCGGCGTACCGTTCCTGCCGATGAGCATGGGCAAGGGCCTGCTCCCCGACACCCATCCGCAATGCGCGGGCGCGGCGCGCTCGACAGTGCTGAAGGACTCCGACGTCGTGATGCTGATCGGCGCGCGGCTCAACTGGTTGCTGTCGCACGGCAAGGGCAAGACCTGGGGCGATGCGCCGAAGCGGTTCATCCAGATCGACATCGAGCCGAAAGAAATGGACTCGAACGTCGAGATCGTGGCGCCGGTCGTCGGCGACATCGGCAGTTGCGTCTCGGCGATGCTCACCGCCATGGGCGGCAACTGGACGGCGGCTCCCGCCGACTGGATGAGCGCAGTCGCCAAGAAGCGCGAAGAGAACGTCGCCAAGATGGCGCCGCGCCTGATGAACAACAATTCTCCGATGGATTACCACGGCGCGCTCGGCGTGCTGCGCACCATCGTCAAGGAACGGCCGGACGCGATGCTGGTGAACGAAGGCGCCAACACGCTCGACCTCGCGCGCGGCATCATCGACATCTACCAGCCGCGCAAGCGCATCGACGTCGGCACCTGGGGCATCATGGGCATCGGCATGGGCTATGCTATCGCCGCCGCCATCGAGACCGGTAAGCCGGTGCTGTGCATCGAGGGCGACTCGGCGTTCGGCTTCTCCGGCATGGAGGTGGAGACGATCTGCCGCTACAAGCTGCCGGTCTGCATCGTTATCTTCAACAATGACGGCATCTATCGCGGCACCGACATGAACAGCGCCGGCAACGATCCTGCGCCGACCGTGTTTGTGAAGGGCGCACGCTACGACAAGATGATCGAGGCCTTCGGCGGCGTCGGCGTGAATGCGACGTCTCCCGACGAATTGAAGCGCGCCGTCAACGCGGCGATGGATTCAGGAAAGCCGACGCTGATCAATGCCGTGCTCGACCCGGGCGCCGGCAGCGAGTTCAGGTCGCATCGGCAACCTCAATCCGCAGAGCGTACTCAGCAAGAAGAAGTAGAGCAGCAATCCGGACGGGGCCGCGATGGCCCCTTCCCCCTTTTTCCTTCCTGCTGGCGCAGGAGCAGACACGAGACGGAGCAAAACAATGACCAAGGCGCTCAAGGGCGTTCGAATTCTCGATTTCACCCACGTCCAATCAGGACCGACCTGTACACAATTGCTGGCGTTCTTCGGCGCCGACGTGATCAAGGTCGAGCGCCCCGGCGTCGGCGATATCACGCGCGGTCAATTGCAGGATGTGCCGAATGCCGACAGCCTGTACTTCACCATGCTGAACCACAACAAGCGCTCGATCACGCTCGACACCAAGAACCCGAAGGGCAAGGAAGTCCTGACCGCGCTGATCAAGAGCTGTGACGTGCTGGTGGAAAATTTCGGCCCCGGCGTGCTCGATCGCATGGGATTCACGTGGGAGAAGATTCAAAGCATCAATCCGAAGATGATCGTGGCGTCGATCAAGGGCTTCGGCCCCGGCCCCTACGAGGATTGCAAGGTCTATGAGAACGTCGCGCAATGCACCGGCGGCGCTGCGTCGACCACGGGCTTCCGCGATGGACTGCCGCTGGTCACCGGCGCGCAGATCGGCGACAGCGGCACCGGGCTGCATCTGGCGCTCGGCATCGTCACCGCACTCTATCAGCGCACCGTCACGGGCAAGGGCCAGAAGGTTACCGCTGCGATGCAGGACGGCGTGCTCAATCTGGCACGCGTCAAGATGCGCGATCAGCAGCGCCTCGCCCACGGCCCGCTCAAGGAGTACAGCCAGTTCGGTGAAGGGATTCCGTTTGGCGACGCGGTGCCGCGCGCCGGCAACGATTCCGGCGGCGGCCAGCCCGGCCGCATCCTGAAGTGCAAGGGCTGGGAGACCGATCCCAATGCCTACATCTACTTCATCACGCAGGCGCCGGTCTGGGAGAAAATCTGCGACGTCATCGGCGAGCCCGGCTGGAAGACGCATCCGGATTACGCCAAGCCCCCGGCCCGGCTGTCGCGCCTCAACGAGATCTTCGCGCGCATCGAACTCTGGACCATGACCAAGACCAAGTTCGAGGCGATGGAGATCCTCAACAAGGACGACATTCCCTGCGGCCCGATCCTGTCGATGAAGGAATTGGCGGAGGACCAGTCGCTGCGTGCCACCGGTACCGTGGTCGAGGTGGATCATCCCACTCGCGGCAAGTATTTGTCGGTCGGCAATCCGATCAAGCTGTCGGACAGCCCGACCGAGGTGAAGCGCTCGCCGCTGCTCGGCGAACACACCGACGAAATCCTGCGGCAGGTGCTCGGCTTCAGCGACCATCAAGTCGCCGAGATCCACTACTCCGGCGCGCTCGATCCGCCGCGCAAACAGGCCGCTGAGTAAGCGGCACGCAACTGACAGTAAAAAGGCCGCCGGTCATCCCGGCGGCCTTTTTCTTTGGCCCGCTTCTTGAGCCAGCGCCGTCCATTCATGACGCGACGCAACCGCTGCGAGGGCTCCTAATTAGCTACCGGCGACGTTTCGCCACCTGCGACAAATTGGACAAGTTAAAAAGCGTTAAGAAAAGTACATAATACCAGATACCAGAGGACTTACAGGCAACGCTCACCTTCAACAGAAGCGTGCCAGGGGGAAGCCCATGACGGAAATGGTTCACGGAGCGGCCCCTGCGGCCGTGCAAGTTAGTAATGCGTATCGTTGGACGCAATTGGCCATCGGCGTCGGTGCGATGGTGATGATTGCCAATTACCAATACGGCTGGACGTTCTTCGTCCCCGACATCCAGAAGAAATTCGGATGGGATCGCGCCTCGATACAGTGGGCCTTCACCCTGTTCGTCTTGTTCGAAACCTGGCTCGTGCCGATCGAGGGCTGGTTCGTCGATAAATACGGCCCACGTGTGGTGGTGCTGGTCGGCGGCATCCTTTGCGGCATCGGCTGGGCGATCAACGCCGAAGCGACCACGCTGAACGGCTACTACCTCGGCATGATCGTCGCGGGTATCGGCGCCGGCGCCGTGTATGGCACCTGCGTGGGCAACGCGCTCAAGTGGTTTCCCGACAGGCGCGGACTTGCGGCGGGCATCACCGCGGCGGGATTTGGCGCGGGTTCAGCGCTGACCGTCGCCCCGATCCAGGCCATGATCAAAGATTCCGGATTCCAGACCACGTTTCTTTATTTCGGCCTCGGCCAAGGCCTGATCATCATCATCCTCGCATTTTTCCTGTATGCGCCGAAGGCGGGACAGGTCCCCGCCGCGGTCAGCAATGCGAACATCGTTCAAACACGGCATAATTACGGGCCGATGGAAGTGATCCGCAGCCCGATCTTCTGGCTGATGTATTTCATGTTCGTCATCGTCGGCGCCGGCGGCCTGATGGTCACCGCCAACCTTAAACCGATCGCGGTCGACTGGAAAATCGACAACACGCCAGTCACGCTGATGGCCATAACGATGACGGCCGTCACCTTCGCCGCGACCATCGACCGTATCCTGAACGGTTTGACGAGGCCGTTCTTCGGCTGGATCTCCGACAAGATCGGCCGTGAGAACACCATGTTCATCGCCTTCGGCATCGAAGGCGTCGGCATCTGGGCGCTCTATATGCTGGGCCAGGATCCCGTCTGGTTTGTGCTGCTGTCCGGACTGGTTTTCTTCGCCTGGGGCGAAATCTACTCGCTGTTCCCCTCGACCTGTACCGATACGTTCGGTTCTAAATTCGCGACCACCAATGCCGGTCTGCTCTATACGGCCAAAGGCACTGCGGCGCTGCTGGTACCGGTTGCTAATTACATGCAGCAATCTTCCGGCTCGTGGGACCGGGTGTTCCTGATCGCGGCAGGCGCGAACATTCTTGCTTCGCTGCTCGCCCTGTTCGTCCTCAAGCCATGGCGCAAGGCCGTCGTCGCCAAAGCCGTCGTCGCCCCGGCGTGGAGCAACTCACCCGCCTAGACAGGTGCCGGACAGCCATAAAAAACGCGCTTAGCCTCCCGGCTGAGCGCGTTTTTGCTTTAAGAATCAACGCTCGCCCCGTGGGTCCGCTATGCAGCGCACGAGATATCTACTAAAATCGACCTTGCTTAGTGGAATATAATATACCAGTCTCCCCTGCGACGCTTTGGCCCATGAGCCACAAATTTTAAAAGCGCGCACTTGGGGAGGAATCATGTCTTCAAACACTATGGCCGCACCCAAAGCGGCTCCATCAAATAGCTTTCGCTGGATGCAGCTCATCTTCGGGGTGATCTGCATGGCGATGATCGCCAACCTTCAATATGGCTGGACTTATTTCGTCAGCCCGATGGCGAAAGCCAACTCCTGGGATGTCGCTGGCATCCAGATTGCGTTCAGTATTTTCATTGCCCTGGAAACCTGGCTCACGCCGCTGCAGGGATGGATCGTCGACTCACTCGGACCCCGCGGACCAAAATATGTGGTCGCGGCCGGCGGCATCCTGGTCGGGCTTGGCTGGTTGATCAACTCCTGGGCCGCCTCGCTGAATATGCTTTATCTCGGCGCCATCGTCTCAGGTACCGGCGCGGGCGCGATCTACGCCACCTGCGTCGGTAACGCCGTGAAATGGTTTCCCGACCGGCGCGGCCTTGCGGTCGGTCTGACCGCCGCCGGATTCGGCGCCGGTGCCGCGGTCACGGTTATTCCGATTCAGATGATGATCGCCTCGATGGGCTACGCCGCAACCTTCTTCTGGTTCGCGATCGGCCAGGGCGCGATCATCTTCGTGCTGGCATGGTTTCTCCGCCCTCCGGTTGCGGGAGAGGTCCCAAGCGGTTCGGCCGTCAAGGTCCTGCAATCGAAGCACAGCAGCACACCGGGCCAGATGCTTAAATCACCAGTGTTCTGGATCCTCTACGCCATGTTCATCCTGGTTTCCGCCAGCGGCCTGATGGTCACGGCCCAGATTGCGTTGATCGCCAAGGATTACGGCGTGGCGCAAACGGTGATCATGTTCGGCGCCACCACGCTGATCGTGTCCGGCGTCATCGATAACCTCGCCAACGGCGGCGCACGGCCGTTCTTCGGCTGGGTGTCGGATCAGATCGGGCGTGAATACACGATGGCGATGGCGTTCATGGCCGGCGGCCTCGCCTATTGGCTATTGGGATCGGCGGGCACGACGCCGTGGACTTTCGTCATCTGTGCCGCGCTGATCTTCTTCACCTGGGGCGAGATCTTCAGCCTGTTTCCGTCGACCTGCACCGACATGTTCGGTCCCAAATACGCCACTACCAACACCAGCCTGCTCTACACCGCCAAGGGATTGTCGGCCTTCGTCGTTCCGCTCGCGAACATCTTGAAGACCTACACCGGCAGCTGGCATTCCGTTTTCATCGTTGCCGCACTGATGAACTTCGGCGTCGTGGCGTTGGCGCTGTTCGTGGTTCGGCCGATGCGAATTTCGATCAGCGAGAACGAATCGCGCGGGGCTGTCGGACAGCCGGCCGAGTAGCGCCGCCTGAACGCTCAAGCCTGATCGACAAGGCGCGAGCAACGACAGCGGGTAAACTGCCGAACGACAAAAGGCGCATGTTTCATGCGCCTTTTTCTTTGCCTGCATTCTTGGGATACCAGATGCCAGTTCGATTTTCGATCTCCAATTGACGTCATTCCGATAGCGCGCGGGGACGCCACACCGAGCAATAACGTCAGTATTACTGCCGCTTTCTTTCATCATTGCGAGTGGTGAAAGACGCAAGATCAGATTGACAGTTGGAATAATGTATACCAATCTCGTGTCAAGGCAGAGGCCATCCTGAGGCTGACCTTGAGGAGGTTGCGATGAAAGTCGGAGACGTCCTGTGTAAGAAAGCCGCGCGCGTTGCGACGGTCCGCATGAACGAAACTGTGGCAATCGCCGCGCAACTGATGCGTGCCAGCAATATCAGCGCGCTCGTGGTCAAGGATGTGGTGCGGACCGAGGGCAACACCGCGGTCGGCATGTTTACCGAACGCGACGTCGTGCGCGCGATCGCCGAACACGGCGCGGCCGGCGCCAATATGAAGGTCTCGCAGTTGATCTCGGTGCAGCAGCTGGTGTCTTGCAGCTCCGGCAATTCGCTGGAGCATGTTCGTCGGCTGATGAACAGGCACCACATCCGTCATTTGCCGGTGATCGACAGTTACAGCCTGATCGGCGTCATCAGCATGCGGGATATCTCCCGCGCGTTCGATGAAGCCGCGACGGCCGAGGCGCGCGCGGTTCCGGCCTAGGGCAGTATTTCCGGTTCAACCACGACCATTCCGGCCTTTGCCATGCGCTCAGGCCGGCGGGAAATTCTTGTCCAAAAATCCCCTCACCCGTGGAGAGTTGTCATGAAAGTCTGCATCTACGGCGCCGGCGCGATCGGCGGATATCTTGGGGTTCACCTTGCACGCACCGGCGCCGACGTCAGCCTGGTCGCGCGCGGCGCGCATCTCGCCGCAATGCGCGAGCACGGGCTCAAACTGTTGGTCGGCGATCGGTTGCACGTGGTGTGGCCGCACTGCACCGACAATCCAGCCAAGCTCGGACACCAGGATTTCGTGATCGTGTGCCTGAAGGCGCATTCCATCACCGGTGCGATCGACGCGATGAAGCCGCTGCTCGGGCCGCACACCCGGATCGTCACCGCCGTCAACGGCATTCCCTACTGGTATTTCCACAAGCATGGCGGACACCATGAGAACTCCAGGCTGCAGACGATCGATCCCGGCGGGCGGCAGTGGGACGAACTCGGCCCCGAGCGCGCGATCGGATGCATCGTCTACCCCGCCACCGAGATCGAGTTCGCCCGGCGTGATCCGTCACGTCTATGGCGATCGTTTTCCGCTGGGCGAGCCGTCCGGCGAGATCAGCGCCGATGTCGAGCAACTGTCCGCGCTGTTCACCGCGGCGGAATTGCAGGCCCCGGTGCTCGACCGCATCCGCGACGAGATCTGGCTCAAGCTGTGGGGCAATGTCTGCCTCAACCCGATCAGCGCACTGACCGGCGCCACGCTCGACGTGATCTGCTCCGATCCGGCGACGCGTGCGCTGTCGAAGGCGATCATGCTGGAGACCCAGGCGATCGCGGAGACCTTCGGCGTCAAATTCCGCGTCGATGTCGAGCGGCGGATCGAAGGCGCCCGCAAGGTCGGTGCGCACAAGACGTCGATGCTGCAGGATCTCGAGCGCGGCCGTCCGATGGAGATCGACCCGCTGGTCTCGGTGGTCCAGGAAATGGGACGCCTGACGCAGATTCCAACGCCCGCACTCGACAGCGTGCTGGCGCTGGTGGCGCAACGGGCGAAACTCGCCGGGCTGTACGACGGAGCCGCGCTGCCTGCGGAAACCAAAGCTCTGGCTTTTGCATAAAGGCGCGGGTTAGCAAATGACGAGTTGGCTCCGTTTCCGTTACCAGGGCGACACAGGCTTCGGGACGCTGACGCCGTCCGGCATCGCCGTGCATCGCGGCGAGATGTTCGGCACCGCGACGCCCAGCGGACAGACGCTGGCGCTGGGGGATGTCGAACTGCTGGCGCCGGCGACGCCGAGCAAGATCATCGCGCTCTGGAATAATTTTCATGCGCTGGCCGCGAAACTGAACATGCCGGAGCCGGCGGAGCCGCTGTACCTCCTGAAGGCGCCATCCAGCATCGCGGCGCCGGGCGCTGTGATCAAGCGGCCGGCCTCCTACCACGGCAAGACCACCTATGAGGGTGAACTCGGCATCGTCATCGGAAAGCCCTGCAGCGAAGTTTCCATCGATGAAGCCGATGACTTCATCTTCGGCTACACCTGCGTCAACGACATCACCGCCAACGATATCCTCAGCCGCGACCCGACCTTTCCGCAGTGGGCGCGGTCCAAGGGCATTGACGGATATGGTCCGTTCGGTCCCGTCATCACCTCCGGCCTTGATCCCGCAAAGCTCGTGGTGCGCACCATCCTCAATGGTGAAGAGCGCCAGAACTATCCGATCGCCGACATGATCTTCAGTGCCCAGCACCTCGTCAGCCTGATTTCGCGCGAGATGACGCTGTTGCCCGGCGACTTGATCTGCTGCGGAACGTCGGTCGGCGTCGGCGTGATGAAAGAGCCGGTCAACACCGTCACCGTGGCGATCAACGGCATCGGCGAACTGACGAACGAGTTTCGGCAGTAGGCGGCGTCCCCTGAAACCGTGAACCGATTAATTCGGACTGCTCGATTGATGTCCGCTTTGGCGCGATTGCGGACTCAAGTCGGACACCGCCCCACTTCCGAAAAGTGCCCACTAGCCGACATTAGCTTGGGCGGGCATCCATCAAAGCGGCGTTTGGCACTGCCGCCCGATCCGTCGTACAGTATGCCGTGGATTGGATTGCGGAGCCATGGAGCAAGAGCAGCCTATCCGGCTCGAGCGCAGGTTGGCGGCGATATTGGCCGCTGACGTGGCGGGCTATTCGCGCCTCATGCACCACGATGAGGAGGCAACGTATGTCAAACTAACAGTACTCCTCGCGGACAGTGTCACGCCCGCGATCTCCGAACACGGTGGTCGCATTGTGAAGAACACCGGCGACGGGTTCTTAGCAGTGTTTCCGAGCGCGGTCGAAGCGGTTCGGGCTGCTGTGCAATTCCAGACCCACATCAAAGAACTTACGGCTGCAGATGCGGAAGACATGCGCATTGCTTTCCGTGTTGGCATCAACGTCGACGACGTGATTGTCGAGCCGCATGATGTTTTGGCGACGGCGTAAATATCGCCGCACGGCTTGAGAGCATCGCAGAGCCCGGCGGCATCTGCATCTCGTCTTCTGCTTACGACCATATCCGCGGCAAGGTCGGTATCGAGTTCGCGGATCTAGGCGAGCTAACCCTCAAAAATATTGGCCGGCCGATCCGAGCCTATGCCGTGGTCCCGGATGGAGGTAGCGCGGCGACACAAGTTGGGCACGCAAGAACGGGTCAGCTTTCACCGCCTAATCTTTCGATCGTTGTGCTGCCGTTCGCCAATTTTAGTGGTGATCCCCTACAGGATTACTTCGTTGATGGCGTCACTGAGACCCTTACGACGGACTTGTCGAGCATCAATGGCTCATTCGTGATCGGCCGCCACACAGCATTTACCTACAGGGGCAAGTCGGTCGATCTGAAGCGGGTCGGTCGTGAGTTGAACGTTCGTTATGTCCTTGAAGGGTCGGTACAGCGGGGCGGCAACCGGCTTCGCGTAAACGTGCAATTAGTCGACGCCGAAACCGGAAATCACTTATGGGCCGAGCGGTTCGATAAGGCAGTCGCTGACCTGTTCGACCTGCAGGACGAAATTGTGGCGCGGCTTGCTAACACATTGAACGCCAAGCTCATTGAGGCGGAGGCGCGTCGGGCGGAGAGTTCGCCACATCCGAATTCCCTGGACCTGTATTTTCAGGGTGCTGCTTGGTTCAACAAGGGACTAGACCCCGTCCACCTGGAAAAGGCACGCGCTATTTTTGAGCGTGCGTTAGTCCTCGATCCCAAGAATATCGAGGCGATGGTCTGGATGGCGACCGTCGACATGGTAGTTGGTGAAACCTGGCTGAGTGACGACCGCGCCTCGCGGCTCGCGGCAGCCGAGGCGACGCTGAAAAAAGTGCTGTCTCTCGCTCCGAACCATGCCTGGGCCCACGTGGTCTTGGGCAACGTGCAACTTTCTACTAACCGCGCCGACCTAGCCGTGGCCGAGAGCAAGAGAGCGTTGGCGTTGGATCGCAATGTAGCTGGGGCCCATGCGTTAATCGGCCTAGCCAAATATTGTACGGGGCAAGGGGCGGAGACTGAAGCGCATGTGAAAGAAGCATTTCGCCTTTCTCCTCGCGATATCTTTGCCCCTCACTGGTTCGCAATAATCGGCGCATCCAAGTTGCAGATCTCGGCCGATGCTGAAGCGATCAGCTGGTTCTGCCGCAGTATCGAAGCCAGCCGAATTTATCCGGTCGTACATTTCTTGCTTGGCGCTACACTAGCGCTAGTGGGCTCGCAGGGTCATGCGAGAGCCGCCGCAAAGGCGGGACTGGCCCTTGTTCCAAGCTTTACCATCCGTCGCTTCCGGGACGGCGCTTTCACAGATAACCCGACCTACCTCGCCCAACGCGAGCGCATCTACGAGGGCATGCGTTTGGCTGGGGTACCGGAAGGCTAGAGCATGATCCGGAAAAGTGGAAACCGGTTTTCCGAAAAGATCATGCTCAAACAAATAGATGAGATCATGATCCGATTCCGTCTAATCGGATCATGATCTAATGTCCGTTTAGAATCTTGGCTGCGTGATAACGCGGTGACGCAGACCGCGACCGCCCATTATTGTTCGCAATTGATAGTCTTGCGATTCAGTCCCATGGACGACCACCATCTCGACGCGCACCACTCAACTCGATTATCTTTGCTTTTGCGGTCGTTATCATACGTCCGCGGCATCATACGCATAGAGCCAGCCAATATTGGCGATCGAGCGGTCGTCGGACTTGGCCATCGCTTCGTCGCGGGCGCGTTGTGCGTCGCCGTCAGGCAAATGAAAACGGATGCGGTTGGCAGCACTTGCCTGCTGCAGCTTCGTGGTTCGTGGCTTACGCACAGCTTCATAGTCCGCCAGCACGCTCGCGATGTCGTCCGGCATGGCGCTGAGGAGCGCGGCGAGCGCAGCACCGTCCTCGATCGATTGCGCGGCGCCCTGCGCCATCATCGGCAACATGGGATGGCAGGCATCGCCCAAAAGCGTGACACGACCGGCGCTCCAGTTCGTGAGCATGGCGCGGTCGTGCAGCGCCCAGACGAACGTTTCGGGGAAAGCGCCGATCAGTTCGCGCACCGTCGGATGCCAGCCCTCATACCGCGCGAGCACGTCGGCCACCTCGCCTTTGTCGGTCCAGGACTCCCGCGTCCAATCGCCGTGCTCGCTGACGCAGACAACATTCATCATCCGCCCGCCCGAGACCCAGTAGTGCACCACGTGGCCACCCGGTCCCATCCAGTTGTGCGAAGCCATCTCGATGTCGAGATGTCTAATGCGCTCGGCCGGTACCAGCCCACGCCAAGCAACGCAACCGGTGAAACGCGGCTTCTCCGGACCGAAGACGAGATCGCGCACGCGCGAGTGGATACCGTCGGCACCGACTAGGAGGTCCGCTTCTGTCGTCGCGCCGTTCTCAAACCGCGCAGTCACGCGGTCCCCGCTCTGCTCCAGCCCTATGAGCTTGTGGCCGACATGTAAACGCTCCGGCGGCAGCGCGTTGGCCAGAAGGTTAGCAAGATCGGCGCGATGGAAATGGTAATATGGCGCACCGAAGGTCGCCTCAAGCTTCGGGCCGATCAGCGCGCGTTGCAGGATACGTCCATCGTCCCAGCGCCGCTGATTCAGCGCTAGCGGGCGCGTGCCGCCGGCGTCCATCGCAACCTTGAGGCCCAGCCGCTCCAGGAGCCGTGAGGCGTTGGGGCTGATCTGGATGCCAGCACCGACTTCGGCGATGCGCGGCGCCTGCTCGTGGACGTGAACGTCGATCCTCGCCTTCAAGAGCTGCAGCGCCGCCGAGAGCCCACCGATCCCGCCGCCGATGACTGCGACTTTCATGGGAGCTCCTTTTGGCAGCGCCCCTTCGATCCGCGCATGAGCGCGTACGATTCACACCGTCTCGTGAAGCGCAATAAAGCGCCGCCGGAGAGGCACGCACCTTGAGTGAGGACATACATTTTCATACTCCTGAAACAATCGGAACTTCCGCGCAAAGCGACGATGCAGCCGCTGCCCTGGGCCAACGGGCTGGCGACCGGCTAGTCCGAAGGGCAGGCCGATAAAGTAACGATGCCATGCTCGCGGAGGCGCACAGACACAATCTGTCCAGGGTGATGGTTAGGCCCATGCCTTCGTATGGGTTGCCCGTCTGTAGCGATCCACTGCGCGCTGATATCAACACAACAGGGAACAACTCTTCGATGGTCAACGAAAGAGCAAAATAATTTTCCGCCTCGCCGCTGTGAACGGACATCATCACGCATGAGCGCCATCCGGAAAGCCAACTCGGGACTCATGCGATGCTGCAAACAACTATTCGACCACCTCGTCGCGCGAGCGAGCAGAGAGGCCGGGGCCTCAGGACCGAGAGATCTTTCTTGAGATTGATGGAGATAAAGACACTGCTTGGCGTAGCTCACCGCGGAGGGTCAGTGGTACGCTGACCGGGAGCCCGGCTAGAGACCAGTCGGGGAATGCGGCGGGAAGTCGGACGGTTCGCGCAGCTCCCGCTACAGACCTGAATTCGTTCTCTAGTCTGTCGGAATCGGACTGAGGTGCGCTGGCATGGTCCAACAACGTTTTCGCGGCCTTTTCCAGAAGTACTTGCTCGTGCTTTTTATGGCCGTGGCGATTCCGCTTGCGATCAACGGCGTCATCGAAGCCTGGCTCGGCTATCGCGATCAGCGTGCGAGACTCGATCAACTGCTCGGCGTTCAGGCGACGTCCGCCGCAGCGGAGATCCAGGGTTTTATCGATGGCATCACGAACGAGCTTGGCTGGTTGGTCCAGCTTCCCTGGAGTGACGACCCCGACGAGCGGCGGCGGACTGACGCAATGCGCTTGTTTCGCCAGGCCCCTGCCGTCGTGAGTCTCGCACTGCTCGACCACAGGGGACGAGAACGCCTTTATGTCTCGCGTATCGGCCTCAATCGAATAGACAACCGCACTGACCGATCCGCCGATCCCGCGGTCGTCGGCGCCCGCTCGGCCCGGATCTGGTTTGGCGACGTGAGCTATCACCGGGGGTCCGAGCCATACCTGATGGTGGCAATTTCCGGCAACCGGGCGTCGGCCGGCACCCTGATCGCCGAAGTCAACCTCAAACTGATTTGGGACGTAATATCGGCCATCAAAGTGGGAAAAACCGGCTTCGCCTTCGTGCTGGACCGTCCGGGCCGGCTCATCGCCCATCCGGACATCAGCCTCGTCCTGCGCGGGGCGGACGAAGCGACGTCCAAGCCCTTCCAAGCCATTCGCGACGCGATCGGCCGCGCGGGAGTCGGTTTCGCGACGGGCCGGGACGCGCAGGGCCAACAGGTTGCCGCCGCCGCTGCTCCTGTTGCGGGTCCTGACTGGACTGTCGTGGTCGAACAGCCCCTGTCCGAAGCTTTCGGGCCTATCTATGCAGCCTTGTGGCGGACCGCAGGGCTTCTCCTGGTCGGCACCATTTTCTCAGGCCTGCTCGCTTATGTGTTGGCGCATCGGATGACCGAACCGATCCGGCTTCTCGAGGAGGGGACCGAGCGGATCGGCGCTGGACTTTTCGATCACCGCATCAGCATCAAGACAGGGGATGAATTTCAGCGTCTGGCCGACAGTTTTAACAGAATGGCTGCCGAGTTGGCTCTCGCGCAGGAGCAAAGGGAGCGTATTGCGAGACTCAAGCGGTTCCTCGCTCCGCAGGTCGCCGATCTTGTCGATCGAACGGGCGACGACAGCGTGTTGGAGGGCCGCCGCACCGAGGTGGTCGTTGTGTTCTGTGACTTGCGAGGCTTCACCTCATTTTCAGCGGGAGCCGCGCCGGAGGAAGTCATGAGCGTGCTCTCGGATTACTATGAGGTGCTCGGCAGGGCCATCACGACGTTTGCCGCGACACTCACTAGTTTCAGAGGCGACGGCCTGATGGTTCTCCTCAATGCACCCGTTCCCGTCGAAGAACCGGCGCTAAGGGCCGTCGATCTGGCTGTGGAGATGCAGAGGAGCGTGCAAGAACTCATCGTCGGCTGGCGAGCGCGAGGGTACCAAATCGGGTTCGGGGTAGGTCTAGCCAGTGGCCCGGCAACGGTTGGACGGATCGGGTACGAAAGCCGGTTCGACTACACGGCCATTGGCAGTGTGGTTAATCTCGCAGCCCGCCTGTGCGCTTCTGCAGCCGACCGGGAAATCCTCATGGATGCCGAAGTCGCCGAAGCCGTCAAGGACAGGCGCTTGCTGAAAGCGCTCGGGAACCGTCCGATCAGGGGCTATGATGAAGCCGTGCCGGTCTTTGGAATCTCGCTCGATGCGCCATCCAAGACCTAAGCCGGAGGACGATGGCTTGGTACCCATCGTCTGGTGCAAGACGCATTCCGCGACCATGTGAACATCATAGGATCCGCGCTGAGGGACGACCAGGGGATGTCGGTTGGTGCAAACATGACCAACACTGGATTCAAGGCAGCAGGGTGCGGCAGTACGTTCGATCGGATTAAGCGGCGAGAATTTCTTGCGCTACTAGGTGGTGCCGCAAGTTGGACGTTCCCGTCATTTGCGCAAAGATCGGCCATGCCGGTCATCGGCTATCTTTGCCCGGAGTCGCCTGGGCTATTCGCCAGCCGGCTCAAAGCTTTCCACGAAGGACTCGGCGAAAGTGGCTATGTCGAAGGCCGCAATGTTGCAATCCACTATCAGTGGGCGGAAGGACAGTATAACCGATTGCCGACCCTGGCTGCGGATCTGGTCGCCCGTAATGTGGACGTCATCGTCGCGCCCGGCGGCGCTCCCGTGGCGCTCGCGGCGAAAGCTTCTACCGAGAGTAAGACGATCGTCTTTGAAATGGGTGGTGACCCAGTCCAACTAGGCGTGGTGGACAGCTTGTCGCGGCCAGGTGGTAATATCACGGGGGTTTCGAGCTTGAGCGTGGACGTGTCGCCGAAGCGACTTGAGTTGATGCGCGAACTTCTGCCAACGGCACCTAAATTGGCCGTGGTTGCCAACCCGACAAGTCCCACCGCCAATTCACAATTGAAGAATCTCCGTTCCGCTGCCGAAATTTTAGGGGTGCGCCTTGAGGTTCTGCAAGCCAGCAGTGAACGAGAGTTCGAGCCTGTTTTCTCCACCACCGCTCAGGAATCGGCGAGCGGACTCGTCTTCACCTCGGACCCTTACTTTGCGTTTCGCAGTGGGCAGCTTGCCGCGCTCGCCCAGCGGTACGGCGTGCCCGCAATCACCCAATCTCGCGACTTCCCAATCGCGGGAGGCCTGATGAGCTATGGAGGAGATTTCGCGCAATCGCATCGTCGCGCTGGCATTTATGCCGGACGGATACTCAATGGCGAGAAGCCCTCTGATCTGCCGGTCCAGCTGGTCACGAAAGTCGAGTTCTTCATCAACCTGAAGGCCGCCAAGATGCTCGGACTCGAGTTTTCGCCCTCGCTCATCGGCGGCGCCGATGAAGTGATTGAGTAGAACGCGGCGGGCCGGCGACCCCTGGTCCGCTTAGCGGGTGATCTCGGAAATGCCGGACTCTATGCGGAATTATCCGCCCCGCGGAAAGCCTTCGCTTTTGCATGATCGCGTTGTGCTGAAGGCTGATGCCTGCCGGTAGACTTTTGCCCGGCATATCGTCATCCTGCGCTCCTTGAAAATCCGAAAGAGCCGGCCGCGCACGACCGGCCGCGACGGGAAAAACGTTCAGGGATTGCAATGATCAAAACACGCTTCACCGAGCTTGTCGGGGTCGAACACCCGATCGTGCAGGGCGGCATGCAGTGGGTCGGGCGCGCCGAACTGGTCGCTGCCGTTGCGAACGCCGGCGCGCTCGGCTTCATCACCGCGCTGACCCAACCGACGCCAGAGGATTTGACCAAGGAGATCGCGCGCTGCCGCGGCCTCACCGACAAGCCGTTCGGCGTCAACCTCACCATTCTGCCGGCGATCAAGCCCCCGCCCTACGCCGAATACCGCCAGGCCATCATCGAGAGCGGCATCAAGATCGTCGAGACCGCCGGCAACAAGCCGCAGGAACACGTCACCGAGTTCAAGAAGCATGGCATCAAGGTCGTGCACAAATGCACCAGCGTCCGCCACGCGCTGTCCGCGGAGCGCATGGGGGTCGACGCGATCTCGATCGACGGTTTCGAATGCGCTGGCCATCCCGGCGAAGACGATACGCCGGGGCTGATTCTCATTCCGGCCGCTGCCGACAAGGTCAAGATTCCGATGATCGCCTCCGGCGGTTTCGGCGATGGCCGCGGGCTGGTCGCAGCACTCGCGCTCGGCGCCGAAGGCATCAACATGGGCACGCGCTTCATGTGCACCAAGGAAAGCCCGATCCATCAGCTGGTCAAGGAGCGGATCGTCGCCAACGACGAGCGCGAGACTGAGCTGATCCTCCGCACCATGCGCAACACCTCGCGCGTCGCCAAGAACGCCGTCAGCAGCAAGGTGGTCGCGATGGAAAAGGAAGGCGCGACCTTCGAGCAGGTGCGCGAGCTCGTGGCCGGTGCGCGCGGCAAGATGGTCTACGCAACCGGCGACGCCGACGAAGGCATCTGGTCGGCCGGACAGGTGCAGGGATTGATCAACGACATTCCGAGCTGCGCCGAATTGGTCTCCCGCATCATCCGCGACGCCGAGGCGATCATCCAAAGCCGGCTCGAACGCATGACCTCCGGCCTGCGCCGCCAAGCAGCTGAATAAGCCGCAGAATAAGCGCCACGTCCTTAGAACCGCCACCTCCAGCAGAGAATGACCCGACGATGAAAGCCTATGTCTACGGCGCCAACGGCGCTGAAATCACCGATGTCGCCAAGCCCGCGCCGAAGGGCACGCAAGTGCTGGTGCGCGTGCGCGCCTGCGGCCTCAACCGCGCCGACCTCGGCATGACCAAGGGCCATGTGCATGGCTCGGCCGGCGGCGTCGGCACTGTGCTCGGTATGGAATGGGCGGGCGAGATCGCCGAGGTCGGCCCCGACGCCAAGGGCGTCAAGGCCGGCGACCGGGTGATGGGATCGGGCGGCGCGGCGTTTGCGGAATACACGCTCGCCGACCACGGCCGGCTGTTCCGCATTCCCGGCAACGCCAACATGAATTTCGAGGAAGCCGCCACCCTGCCCGTCGCGCTCGCCACCATGCATAACGCGGTGGTGACCAACGGCGCCTTGCAGCCCGGCCAATCCGTGCTGATCCAGGGCGCGAGCTCCGGCGTCGGCCTGATGGCGATGCAGATCGCCAAGCTCAAGGGCGCGAAAACCGTGATCGGCTCATCGACCGATCCGACGCGCCGCGGGCGGCTGAAGGAATTCGGCGCCGACCTCGCGGTGGATTCCAAGGATCCCGGCTGGGTCGACCAGGTGCTGAAAGCCACCAATGGCGAAGGCGTCGACCTCATCGTCGACCAGATCTCGGGCCCGGTCGCCAACCAGAACCTCAAGGCCACCAAGGTCAAAGGCCGCATCGTCAATGTCGGCCGGCTCGGCGGCACCCACGGCGATTTCAACTTCGACCTCCACGCCGCGCGCCGCATCAACTATATCGGCGTCACCTTCCGCACCCGCTCGATCGAGGAAATCCGCGAGATCTTCAACGAGGTGCGCAACGACATCTGGCCGGCGGTGGAGTCGCGTGAACTAAAACTGCCGATCGACAAGGTGTTCGCCTTCGACGATATCGGCAAGGCGTTCGAGCGCATGGAAGCCAACCAGCATCTCGGCAAGATCGTGGTGAGGTTCTAAGGCGCGCGCACCAGCGCACCAACGCATCGTTCGTCATGGCCGGGCATAGTAGTCTGCCCTGCGCAGACTACGTAAACTTGTCTGCGCTCCCGGCCATCCACGTCTTTCTTGCTGAGCTACCGCGAAGACGTGGATGCCCGGCACATAGGCGAGCGGAAGCGACGCCGTCCTTCGGACGGCTATGGCCGGGCATGACGAAAGCTATCGACCGGCGACCACGCCTCGCCTCATCAAATGCCTCCCCTCATCACCCCGAATAACTCCTGAACCTGCCGCGCACATAGGCCTGCGAGACCGCGCGCATCAGTTCGCTGACTTCGTTTTCCAGGAAATCGTTGGCGACGATCAACGCCTTGACCGCTTCGCGCGCGTCGCCCCCGCAGGCGGCGATCGCCTGATTGGTGGCGGCCTCGAGCTCTTCCGCGTCCGGCTGCGACTGAGGCGCGGGGCTCTCTGGCATGGGGCATTCCGTGTCTGGGGGCGGGATAATGTTCATGAAATGTTCTTGTTGTCAATCGAGAAAACTGCACGGCGCTGAGCGATCACTCCAGCGCTTTCATCAGCTTCTCGATGTAGTCATTCACCTTGTCGGCGAAGCCGCGTTGGAACCCTTCGGCCGTCTCGCGATGTTCCTGCACCGCGGTCTGGACGTCGCTCAACGCGGTTTTCTGCCCGGCTTTCGGGGTCGCCTGTAAAAGCTTGTCGATGGCATCATGGGCCAGCGGCATTTCGCCGGTCTCGCCCTTCGCCATCAGCGGGCGCAAAGCCGAGGTGCATTTGTTGACGTGATCCATCGCGGCAATATGCGACGCGAAGCGTCAACATGCCAGCCCGCGCGGCTGCGACAATTGAACTGACCCGTCACGCAATCCGCGTATCGCCTGCACGCGGCGCGTTGCTCACGCGCGGCACGCGCAACCGAACTCACACATCACACCCGCACCTTGAAACCCGACGCGCTGAGCCGCGCCAGCACGTCGTCGAGATGCGCCTTGTCGCGGGTTTCGATCACGAGCTCGAGCAGCGTCGCCTTCGCCGGCAGGTCCGAAAACGTCCGCTGGTGCGAGACCTCGATGATGTTGGCGCTGGCTTCCGCCAGCAGGGTCGATACCGCGGCGAGCTGGCCCGGGCGGTCGACGATGTCGAGCGCCAATTGCGTCAGCCGTCCCTCACGGGCGAGTTCGCGCGTCAGCACCGATGCGATCAGCCGGGTATCGATATTGCCGCCGGTCAGCACCAGGCCGACGTTGCGCCCCGCAAAGAATTGCGGCGCGGCCTGCACCGCGGCAAGGCCCGCAGCGCCCGCGCCTTCGACCACCGTCTTTTCAATCGAGATCAAGGTCGCCACCGCACGCTCGATCTGGTCCTCGGTGACGAGCAGAATGTCGTCGACCAGATCGCGGCAGATCTCCGTGGTGATCGTGCCCGGCGCCTTGACGGCGATGCCTTCGGCCAAAGTGTCGCCGCGCATCGGCAGATCGGCGCCCTTGATGACGTTGTACATCGAGGGATAAAGCTGCGCCTCGACGCCGACGACGCGTAAGGTCGGCTTCAGTGCCTTGGCCGCGATCGCGATGCCGGAGATCAGCCCGCCGCCGCCGATTGGAACGACCAGCGTATCGAGGCTCGGCACCGCCTGCAGCATTTCAAGCGCGATGGTGCCCTGCCCCGCGATGATCAGGGGATCATCATAGGGATGGATCAGCGTCATGCCCTTTGCGTTGGCGTAGTCGCGCGCGAGTTCGCCCGCCTCCTCCACGGTCTGGCCGGACAGGATCACCTCGGCGCCGTGCCGCCTGGTGTTCTCGACCTTCACCATCGGCGTGCCGATCGGCATCACGATAGCAGCGGGAATCCCGAGCCGCATCGCGTGATAGGCCACGCCTTGCGCGTGATTGCCGGCGGACATCGCGATCACGCCGCGCCGCCGCTCCTCGGGCGACAGCGCGTGCAGCCGGTTCAGCGCGCCGCGCTCCTTGAAGGTCGACGTAAACTGCAGGTTCTCGAATTTGAGCCAGATGTTGCAGCCGCACATCTCGCTCAGGGTCCGGCTCTGATTGCATTCGGTGACGATCACCGAACCCCGGATCGTGGCTGCGGCGGTCGTGATGTCGGCCAGCGAAACGGGAACAGCGCCGGCGCCGGATGAAGCGATTTTTCCGGGCAGCGCGGCAGTTTGCGGAGGATTCGTCATCCTTAGTTCATACCGCCGCCGGCCCCGTTCCGATAGGCACAAAAACTTGTAGTCGGCGCCGACCGAGGCGTTGTTACTTCCCTTCTCCCCTTGTGGGAGAAGGCGGCCATAGGCGGCCTCCGGCCGCCCTTATTCTTGAACGCCGATGCTTCGCATCGGCTATGCGAAGTCCGTGCCGGATGAGGGGCAACCGCCCGATGAGAAGCCATTCAGCTATTCAATCGTCGCGTGCACCGTGATCACCGACGTGCCCGATGTCGTCGGCCCCTGCCCGGTCGCCTTGATCGCGAATGTATCGCTGCCCTTGTACTTGCGCTTCGCCCGGTATTCGTAGGTCGATGGGTTCAGCCGCTTCAGCTTGCCATGATCCGGCTTTTGCGAGATGTCCGAACTGTTCAGCGTGCCGCGCATGGTGATCGGAAACTGGCAACTGCCGCCGACCGCGACGTTGATGTAGCCGGTGGAATTCTCGCCCCAATCCGCCAGCGTCACCGATGTCGGACAGTCATTGGCGGCCTTGGCCGCAGACAAGGATAAAAGGCTTGCTGCAGCGGCAAGCGCGACAGCGGCGACGTTAAAACACCTCAAGATAGACGTCATCGTTTCCATCCCCATCGATTAAAGTTTCTTCTTTGCGTCCGCGATTGTAGCCAGTTTTGGATGCACGCACCGGCTTATTTATGGCGCTCGGCTCGCGATCAATTCGCCGGCTCAGTGCGATCCGCCCGCCCGCGCAGGCGCCGGACCAAACGAATCGCGAGCCACAGCAACAGCAGCACGATCGCGAAGGCGGCGACCGGCGCAGCGAGCGCCAGCAGCGAGACCAGCAGCGCCCCGCCCAATTCGGCGGTCGCCACCGCCGAATTGCCGAAGCCGCCCGTCAGCACCGTCGATTTCGCCCGCACCGCCGCGGTGAGGCCGTGCACGATGCCGGCAGCACCTCCGCCTGCAACGATCGCCGCGGTCCATTTCATCATCGGCGGCAGGTCGGTCATGGTCGCCGCCGACACGATGACGCCCGCGATCACCGCGACCGGCGCGGCGATGAGGTCGAGCACATGATCGACGCCCGGCACGAAATACGCGCCAACCTCCAGCAGCGCGGCCACGCCCAGCATCAGCATCGCGGCCGGCGTGCCAAGCCAGGCAAAACCCTCGCCGAGCGGCAGCGACCCGCTGTAGCCGGCCACGCTCACCACCAGCATCGGCAGGAACACCCGAAACCCGCTCGCGGCCGCCAGCGCGATGCCGAGCATGACCGACAACGCCAGATCAGAGTGCGACATGACATCTCTCCGAACGGTTGCGCGCGAAACGAATTATGATCCGTCATGGAAGGGCATAGTAGCCTGTCTTGTGCGGACTACGTAATTTTCGTCATGGCCGGGCTTGACCCACGGCTGTCCGGTTGGATTTAGCATAGGGCCAAGTTCATCTGTCGTGCATCTTGGAAGGTGGGCGGCGGATCGAGCAGATTGGCGATTGACCGGCGGTGCATGAGGGTGGCGCGAACCAACCTTGCGAAGGCGAGCGGACCTGGAATGACTTTCTGGGAGGCCTGCGCCAGGCGCAGCAGCAGGAAGGCGATCAGCGCCACGGCGATCTGAATGCGCACTGCATTTTCGGAGGTGCCGACAAAACGGGTGATCTTGAGGGTCTGCTTGACCCAGCGGAAGAACAACTCGATGGCCCAGCGCCGGCGGTAAAGATCGGCAATTTCTTCGGCGCTGGCGTCCAGATCGTTTGACAATACACGCAGAACCTTCCCGGTATCGATCTTAACCCGCACTTCCCGCACGGCATCCTGCATCGGGTTACGTCGGCTCCTGGCCTGGCGGGCGGGCAGAAAGCCGATGCGGTCAGAGAGAATCTTGCCATCCTTGGCGACGGGCAGTTCCTCCACCAGTTTAAGCGGTGTGTTGGACTTGAAGCGGGTGACGATCCGGCAACCGGCGGCATCGAGCGCGGCCCACCAGGCGTAATCGTAATAGCCGAGGTCGAACACATAAGTGGCGCCCGGCTCGATCGGCATCTGCTGGGCGATAGTGATGTCATTGACGTTGGCGGTGCTGACCGCAGCATAGACCGGGCAGGCGGCATCGGCGTCATGGACCACATGTACCTTGGCGCCGCAGACCCCTGCGGAGAAACGCGCCCAGCCGGCATGGTGTTGGTTCAGCCGAACACTGCTGGCATCGACCAGGTAGACCGTCTCAGCCAGTTTGCGACGAAGCCCGCGATGAGCTTGCTTCATCATGACAGTCAGCAACTCGGTAAATACCTCAGAAGGCCGTTGCGTGTTGGCGTCGGAAAAGGTCGAGCGTCGAACTGGCCCCGCTCCCAAATGGTAAAGGCGTGCCGCGTGGCTCGAAAGCCCGGTCACGATCTCGCGCAAGCTCGACGAGCCGGAAAGTTGACCGTAGAGCAACGCCACAAACTGGCCCTTGGTCGATAATCGCCGCACCCCGGTGTCGGCGCCATGACGATCCACAAGCGCGTCAAACCGGTCCCACGGCACCAGCTTCAGAATGTCACGGAATACTGTATTGTGATGCTGCACGGCGAGGATCTCCATTCGTGTCCCGGAACGCTTGCAGACGTCCAGGACCGAATAGAATCAACGCCGTGCGCTTCGTCCACTAAAATCCAACCGGACAGCCGTGGGCTTGACCCGGCCATCCACGTCTTCTCTTGCTGCCAAGCCGTAAAGACGTGGATGCCCGGCACAAGGCCAGGCATGACGAGAGGGCAGCGCGCAACGAAACATTTAAGTTCGTCATTCCGGGGCATCGCGCAGCGATGAGCTACGATGTGCGATTGCACATCGTAGCTCGCGCAAGAGCGCGCCCCGGAATGACGAACTTAGCTTTTTATTGCCCGGCACATCGCCGCCCGGCATGACGCGCGCTCTTACCACCCCCACCCCGATTGCCGCACTCATCCCATTGATGTACCCTCCGCAACCTTAGCTGGAGGGCTCGAACATGACCTCTCAGGATATTGCCGGCCTTCGGGACAGGATAAGGGTGGCCATTCAGCGGCACTGGAAGGCCGTTCTCATCGAGGGCATCCTGTTCGTGGTGCTGGGACTGGCCGCCATCATCGTCCCTGCGTTCGCGAGCCTGGCCATCACCATTTTCCTCGGCTGGCTGTTTGTGGTCAGCGGCGCGTTCGGGCTGGCGATGACGTTCTGGGAGCGGCATTTGCCGGGCTTCTGGTGGTCGTTGCTGTCGGCCGTGCTGGCGCTCGGCGCCGGCCTTGCGCTACTGGTACGGCCGGTGCAGGGCACGCTGACGCTCACCCTCATCGTCGGCGCTTATTTCCTCGTCGAGGGCATTTTCACCATCATGTACGCGCTGGCGCATCGCCGCGATTTGTCGCAGCGATGGGGCTGGCTGCTGGGCTCCGGCGTGGTCGACCTGATCCTCGCGGGCCTCATCATCGCCGGGCTCCCCGGCTCGGCGGTCTGGGCGATCGGGCTGCTGGTCGGCATCGACATGGTGTTCGGCGGCGCCTCGCTGATCTCAATGGCGCTCGCGGCCCGCGACGCCGACCGCCTCCGCACCCATTGCGGCTGGGGCCAAACGCCGGGCGCGACGTAA
>CAWCXD010000013.1:0-453944 GCA_963799475.1 uncultured Alphaproteobacteria bacterium
ACGTCCTGTGTACATGGCCACGCCCGCTGACGCTACGTGAGAGCTTAGCGCGTAGTCCTAAGCAACCGCTGTGCTACTAGGTCGAGCCGCTGCGGTACAATCCGGGGGGCGGGTGCTGGCCGTAATAGTAGGCCCAGCCATAGAAGTTTCAAGAAAGAGAGTATCAGTTTGACGTCTTTATCTGTGATGTCAAACGCCGGCATGCCATCATACGATGAGAATATGAACGCATTGTCGGATATCTTCTAAGTCGCGTTGATTGGGTCGGACCCAGATAAGGCCGATCGAAGTCATAATCCATGCTCCACTTCTATGTACTCAGTGCCTGGGCGGCCTCCATAAGCAGTGGACCCATACGTTTTTTAAAGTCTCCGACGTTCCATTCGCTGAGCGATCCGGAAATATGAATTGCCGCAACTGCTTTGCCGCGTTCCAACACGGCGGCGCCTATGGATACTTCACCCGGCAAAAGCTCTTCGACCGCGACGGCATAGCCGCATTTCCTATCCGTCAAAATTCGCTGCCATAATTCATCAAAGGCCACTATTGTTTTAGGGGTGTATTGTCTTCTGTCGGATCGCTTCAGAATATCTTTCGCGAACGAGTCGTCTAGCGTGGCGAGAACAGCACGGCCTCCTGACGAACAAAAAGTGGGGACGCGCCTGCCAACCAGGGTCGCGATGAATGTCTCGCGTTTGCTTTGCAAACGGATCGCGAACAGCATGCTCAGATCGTCAAATATGCTGAAGTCAACCCTCTCGCCAGCGCTTCGGCGCAAGTCGATGATGACCGGAGAAGCCGAACTCAATGAGCGCGTTGCCTCTTAAGTAGTCACAAGCACGATCGAGAAGCTTTGGGCCTGGCACCAATCCCCGCGATGTTCGTTCAAGATATCCAAGTGTTGTGAGCGTGAAAGCTATTCGCTGTATCGCGCTGCGATCGAGCCCGGTTAACTCCGCTATATGCGCAAGTGATCGGGCTTCGGGAATTCCTGAAAAAGATTCCAAAACCGAGAACGCCCGAGCGATAGAGCTCACGAAGAGCGATGAATTCTCGGCGTCACCCCTCTCCGAAGCGACGCTTTTTTTTGCACGATTTCTGTTTGACACAACCATCTCCAAGCAACCATTATATCAATACAAATGTATTGCTGGTCAATACAGTATCGTTCTGGAGATATCGAGATCGATGGCCTCCTGCGGGCGACATTCGTGCGGCTTGGACGCCCACACTTGGCCTATTCACCATGACCGCCCATCCCGCTCTCAGTTTGAATTGCGGTTGGAGCGACGATGGTCTTTCGATCGGGCTGCAACTCGTCGGAAGGTGCACCAGGATTGGCTCTTACTCCGTGCAGCCCGCCTGCTTCAAAACAGCATGACCCACGCTGCCTGGCGCATGCCGCCCTACTACTCAGAATTTCCTCAAGGAGGTTAGGCCTATGTCAGTCAATCGTCGTGAGATCATTAAGGCCGCTGGCGCCGGATCGGCGCTGGCGATATTGGGCTCGCGTGACGTCTTCGCCCAGGCACAAAACGTCATCACGTTTGGCGGATCGATTCCCATGAGCGGAAAGGAAGGCGATACCGGATTAAATGTCTTGCAAGGCTACAAAGTGGCGGTGCAGTTCATTAACGAGAAACTGGGCGGCGTTCGTATCGGCGACACAAAATTTACCCTCGATCTCCAAATGTTTGACGACTCGAGTGACCCGCAGCGCGCGACCACTCTGATTCAAAAACAGGTCGATGCAGGAATTGACTTTTTTCTCGGCTCGTTCTCAAGTGCGATCGTCTTGCCAACCGCTGCAATTACCGAGCGGGCAAAGAAGCCGATGGTGCAAGCAGGGGGAGGATCCGATCAGATCTTCGCCAGGAAATTCCGCTACATGTTCGGCATGTTTCCGCGCGCCTCGCGGCAGCTTGCCTCTCTGACCGAATTGTTGAAGTCGATGGGAGGTCAAGTGAAAACCTGCTCTCTAATCACGACGAACGATCCATATTCCAAGACCCAGGCTGATGGTGCCGCAGTCATGCTGAAAGATGCCGGAATCGAGGTGCTTGACGCCTTCCGCCTTCCGCCGTCGGCGACGGATGTCTCCGGTGTCATCAATGATTTGCGCGCAAGGACGCCGGACGCCCTTATCTGCAATACCCATCAGCAGGAGTTGGCGCTGATTACTCAGCAATTGGTTTCGACCGGAACAGATGTGAGGCTGCTGTTCGCTACACTTGGGCCCGAGTTGACGACCTTCCGCTCGAACCTTGGAAAATATGTGGAGGACATGACGTTCCTCCAGTATTGGGAGCCGCGTTTCAATTTTTCGGATCCAATCTTCGGATCGAGCCAGGAATATTACAAATACTACACGTCAGTAACCGATCGTAAGGGATCATATCAGACGGCGGCAGCATCCGCGTGTATCGTGTCATATGTAAAAGCCATGCAGGATACGGGAAGCGTAAATCCCGAGAAGGTTCGCGACGCGCTCGCCGCTCTCGACTACGAGTTCGATGTACGGTCGAGTGAAGTTCACGCCCGATGGTGACGGCGATCCCGTTCTGATGGGGCCGGCCATTGGGCAGATCCAGAAGGGCAACCTCGAGGTCGTCTTCCCCGAAAAGATTAGGACGGCGAAGCTCGTCTTCCCCAACCCTTCTTGGTCAAGCCGCTGATCTCCGTTCCTTCTTTCAATCGAGGTTCAATCATGACTGTTAAATGGCCTAACGATGCTCGGGTTACCGTTTTGTGGACGTTTGATTTCGATGCGGAATCAGTATGGCTTGCCCGCGACCCGGACAACGCGGAGCGTTTGGGTGTACTATCTCAGGGACTGTATGGTGCGAAGCGCGCCGTACCGAAACTGCTTGAGCTATTGAAAAAAACGAAGATGCCGGCGACGTTCTTTGTGCCGGGCTGGGTTGCCGAGCACCACACGGACCGCTGCAAGGAGATTCTTCAGGCCGGGCATGAAATCGGCCATCATGGCTATTCGCATGAATGGGCTGATCCTAAATTCCCGGAGCGCGAATGCGAGGATTTCGACCGCGGGACAGAGGTTCTTGACCGGCTGCTGAACTACAAGCCGAGGGGTTATCGTCCGCCTGCTGCGGAAATCGGCGCCAATACGATCAAAATGCTGGCCGATCGCGGCTTCCTTTACAACACGAACATGCTCGACGATGTGTTTCCTTACCGCCATGTACTGCCGGGGGGACGGCAGGGGCCGGTCGAATTGCCGACCCACTGGTCGCTGGGTGATGCAAATTACGCCATGACGTCGATCCGCCATCCCCGGACCATCCAGACCAACGAGCATATTTTTACGATCTGGAAAGACGAGTTCGACGAACTGTACAAGTGGGGCGGACTGTTCAATCTCGTCCTTCACCCCCAAGTCATCGGCCGTCCCTCCCGTGTCGCCCTGCTGGAACGATTCATGGCCTACACGCGCACGTTTGAAGGGGTCTGGTATGCGACGTGTACTGAAGCTGCCGAAGCTTTCGTTGCCCAGGAACAGCTTGGCAAGACAGTAGGGGCGTGAGGCAGCAATGGAGCGCCTGGCCCAATCCCTGATCGACGGCGTGCTGCAAGGGTCGGTCCTGTCGTTGGCCGCCGTCGGATTTTCGCTGATCTTTGGCGTGCTCGGCGTCGTCAACCTCAGTCACGGCATTCTTGTCATCCTCGGGGCTTACCTCGCCCTGATTGCGCGCCGTGCCTTTGGCTGCGATCCGCTGGTGGCAATGCCATTCATCGCTACCGTCGGATTCGTTTTAGGCTACGGCTATCAACGGTATGTGGTTTCCCCAGCCATCAAGCGATCAAGCATTCTCTCCTCTCTCTTGATTACTTACGCTGTTGCGCTCATCGCTCAGAATGCACTCGTGTTGCTCTTTTCTCCGGATTTCGAGAGCGTGCGGCCTGACTATGCCAACGCACACCTCCGATTGGGAGGTGTCACGTTCAACCTGCTACAGGTGATTGCCCTGGTTGCGAGCTTGTTGCTAATCGGATTACTGTCTGTTGTGCTGCATCGCGTTCCGTTAGGTCGCACAATTCGGGCGACGGCGGAGCAGTCGCTTGCCGCGCGCCTCTGCGGCGTTGACATCGAATGGGTCTATGCCGTGACTTTTGCGATCGCATCCGCCTTTGCGGGGGCGGCCGGCGTCCTTATCGGAATGCTTTTCCCGTTCTCACCTTCCAGTCACGAGAACTGGACAATCTATGGCTTTGTGGTCGTCGTCCTTGGAGGCATAGGCAGCGCGTCGGGCGCCCTGTTGGGCGGGGTATTGTTGGGCTTGATAAGCACGTTGACAACGCAATTCATCGGGCCGGCCTATCCAAACGTGGTGGTGTTTTTGGCGCTCGTCCTGATGTTGCTGGTGCGCCCGAACGGGCTGCTTGGTAACGCTTTCGGTGGTTCGCGATGATGACCATATCGCGGGGGCAGTGGATAGGTGCGGCGTCCGTACTTGCCATCGCTGCAGCAATGGCAGTCGTTCCCTTTGTCGCATCGCCATTTGCGCTGCGGGTGGGACAGACAATTTTGTTCGGAGCGGCGCTGGCGACGGCGTGGAACATTCTCGGTGGCTTCGCCGGCTATTGGAGTTTCGGCAATGCTGCGTTTCTTGGACTAGGCGCGTTCGCCGCAGCTTTATTTCAAGAGCATGTTCTGATCGCCAATCCCGAGCTCCGATTCGTGGCCGGCGTCGCAGTTGGGGGAGGCGCCGCGGCACTGTTGGCAGTGGTCATCGGTTATCCAATTCTGCGTCTCCGCGGGACCTACTTCGCCATTGCGATGCTTGGGGTTTCGCTGGTGCTGTCGGAGCTTTCAACCAATATTGACCTGTTCGAGGGTGCGCTTGGGATCACCATCGATCCCGTCACAAACGTCGCGCCCGAGGTATTCTTCTTCTACGTCTTTCTCGTTCTCGCGGTGATCGCCCTCGGCTTTGCGACCGCAGTGCGGTTCTCACGGCTGGGATACGGCTTTATCGCAATTCGCGAGGATGAGGATACCGCTCGGATGCTGGGCGTCCCGACCGAGCGATACAAACTGGTCGGATTTATCTTGTCCTCGATCCTGACGGGGCTGATCGGAGGTGCCTACGCGTTTAGTCTCGGTTACATCACGACCGGTTCTGTCTTTCGGCCTGACCTGTCCTTTAACATGATCGTCTATGCGCTGCTCGGGGGAATGGGCACGCTACTGGGTCCGGTTCTCGGCGCAACGATCATGGCGCTTCTGACGCAGGTCGTCCTTGGCAATTTCCTGCAGCTCCACATGATGTTGACCGGCTTGGTCATCATCGCGCTCGTGTTCCTGCTGCCGGACGGGCTGATGGGGGCGTTCAGTCGGCGCTCGCGCCCGGATCGCGCGAAGGCAGCTGAAGATTTGACGGCCAAGCTGCCTCTTTCGTACGTCGCTGCAGCCTCAAGGGGTGACGATGGTCCACCGATCCTGCGAGTCAAAAGCCTGACCATGCAATTCCGCGGACTCAGAGCCATCGACGGTGTCGACGTTGCGATCCCCCGAGGCAGCATCTGCACGATCATCGGACCGAACGGCGCCGGTAAATCGACCATTTTCAACATGGTGACGGGCTATCTTGCGCCGACGACCGGCGAGATCTGGTATGAGGACAGTCGCATCGACGGACTGCTCACGCACCAACTTAGCCGGCTTGGAATCGCGCGGGTGTTTCAGATCGCAAAACCGTTTCAGGGCCTGAGCGTGTATGAGAATGTGCTGGTAGGAGCTCTCTTCGGTCGAGACGGCGCCCGCGACCCGGACCATGTCGTAATTGAGGCGTTGGCACTGACCGGCCTTGCTTCCCTGGCAAAGGAGATGGCCTCTTCACTGCCGGTCGGTCATCTTCGGCGCCTGGAAATCGCTCGCGCTATTGCTACCCGCCCACGGCTTCTCCTGGCGGATGAGCCTTGCGCAGGCCTGAACCCTACCGAGACACGCGAAATGATCTCGATCCTCAACGATGTACGAAATAGCGGCGCGACCATAGTCCTCGTCGAGCACGATATGGCAACAGTGATGCAGATATCGGACTGGGTCTTCGTCATCTCGGCAGGAAAGCTGATAGCCGCGGGACTTCCCGCCGAAGTGGTTCATAATCCAGCTGTGATAGAGGCCTATCTGGGCAAACCTCTGGAGCGGTCAGCGGCGGGCTCGCGCGAGACGCCCATCGAGAGCAGCGCCGGAGCGGCGTCGTGAAGGGAATGGAATCGACAGCATGCCAGGCACCGCTTCTGGAGGTCAGGAATCTTTATTTCGGCTATCAGGGGGCGATGGCTGTAAACAATCTTTCCCTGACCGTTGCACCGGGCGAAGCTATCGCCCTTTTGGGAGCCAATGGCGCGGGTAAATCAACGACGGTAAAGATAATTGCTGGAGTTTTGCAACCGCAGCAGGGGCAGATCAGTTTTGCAGGAGAGGACGTAACAGCCCTTCCTTCACACCGCATCGTCGAGTGCGGCATAACACTCGTTCCTGAAGGTCGACTCGTCTTCCCACGCCTCAGCGTGCTCGAGAATCTGCAAATGGGCGCTTATGCTAATCGAGGTAAAGCGCGATATTCCGCTAACCTCTCTCGTGTTTTTGAACTATTCCCGCGCTTGGCAGAACGCCAAGCCCAGCTGGCTGGTTCGATGAGCGGCGGGGAGCAGCAAATGGTCGCCATTGCTCGCGGGCTGATGAGCGATCCTCGGCTCATCATCCTGGACGAGCCTTCGCTTGGATTGATGCCGAAAATGGTGAGTCACCTGTTCGAGCTCATCCAGACAGTTCTGGATGCCGGTGTCAGTTTGATCCTCGTTGAGCAAAATGCGTATCAAGCGCTTGAAGTAGTGCAACGAGCCTACGTCCTTGAGAAAGGTCATGTCACCATCGAAGGTGTCGGGCGAGACCTGCTCTCCGATGAAATGGTACGCAAGTCCTTTTTGGGTCTTTGATATCAACATTCTAGCGCGCAGATACGGTGCCCTACGAAAGTCGCCCTTTTGCAATTTGCTTTGAGATTGCCGACATAGCCACTAGTTCGGGGAGCTACCATGTTCGTAATCATCGCACTTTCGTCTCTCACCGCAGCGGCGCGCGGCCTGCTCCGCTTCGATTTTCGTTTCCTCACCTCCATCGCATCGCTCGCAGTGTTGAACAGTGCCGCCTATGGATGAGGCAAGGCCGGCCGCTTTGAGCCCGACAAGTTTGAAGAGTACGAAACCGCCCTTGTCGACCTGATCAACCGGAAGCGCAACGCGGGAGATGAACAATGCCTGGCACCGGACAATCCCTGATACCGATGCTGCGTTCAGACGTGGTCACAGCCGTCCCACAGACCGACCTACGGCGTTAAGGAGGTGTGCGGATGGAGCGAGGAGCCATCCTTCGTCCTCATCGATCGCCGCCACGATCGTCACCCCCCCAAGTTCAGGCGCCTTAGGGACGCTTGCGCCTGGGGATGATTCAGAAGTGACCTGTTCAGAGACGGCCCCAATAGTACTGGCGTTCCGCGGCCGATTGCTTCGGCGACAACTGACAGCGCAAGTGTCAGAAATAACAAGTACGAGCTTGTTAAGCGAATTAAAGCTACACGGCGCATACAGTATGACTCCGGGAGGTGGTAGCGGACGGATGGTGACGTCGAAACAGGACTCGATCACCGTCAACTGAGTGTCCGATGGTCATCTCGCGCAACCAATGTGCCCGACGGGAGTGCGAAGCGGTACTTAATCAGGCCGTCACCTGCGACGCGCTGTCCGCCCTCACTGCGGAGACCAGTGAACAACGCGCGTCCGAAGTTCGGGGTAGACCGGAAGTGGAGATCGAACAGCAGCCGGCGACGGCCGAGCGCGAGCCATTGCGTCGGTAGATGCCGCGATAGTGTGCGGGCGATGACAGTTCGCGCGAGTCACTTGTCGAGGGCGATAGAGCAGCTAGTCATAAGGGCTACGAACGGCGGCGTGGCGACAGGTCTAGTGACCTCAACAGATTACCGAAGGCATCCTGCCGACATCGGAACACGTTGCTCGTTGTTTTTCCACGATCGTTGTCCGCGTTTGTCTTCTCTGATCGGGCTTTCGTGTGCCGGCGAGGCGGTGGGTCTGCAATCAGCTTGGCGTTGGCATCTTGCCAGCGCCGGTGCGCAATCTTTCTGGGTGTTGTGTCGATTGCCTTGCGAGTTGGTGCGTTGATTGTTTTGTTGGTTGATCGAGACTAATCGACGGTGCCTCCACGGACATCGTCGTCGCAACCGGCGCAACGGGATCGGCGTCCGCCGGCTTACCGATGTCGGTTATCGGCAATCTGTCTGATTTCGCCGCTGTATTGGCCCGAATGCGATCCCTATTGCGGTTTGATCATGCGTCACCACAACGGCCAGGGGCGCCGGCGTCGCGACCTTGATCGCAATCATCGCGCCTAGGACAGCCAGGTAGGAAAGGGCGAACCACATCGTCCTGAGCATTCACGGTCTCAAAGTTCTGACGGCGAGACGAGAGTACATGCCCGAGACGCCTTTACGCGCGAAGCGGTGCCGTCAACATCGCCTATCAGACGATGGAGCGCGGGTTTCAGTATCGGATGGGGTTGCGGGTTAGCAGAGGCAGGGGAGCGGTCTTCCGCCCGTCCACCGTCGCACCGGCAAAGGCGATGTGCGGGGCGAGATCGCGATTGTTGTCTGCCGGGAAATTAAGGCTGGGCTTCGATAAGGCCTCCAGCTTGTCGACCTGCGCTTTGGTCAGACTTACTTCGAGAGCTTCGAGATTGGCCGCGAAACTGATCGAGACGGCGGGCACGGATCAATGTCGAGGCGACGCCGGGCCGGCTGTGAACCCATGCCAGAGCGACAGCGGCAGCGTTTGCACCCAGCTCCGCCGCGATTTCGTTTACTGCGTCGATGATAACGAACTCCGCCTCGGTCGGCCCATCGGCTGAACCGGTCCGGTCTGAGTGGAGCTTGCCGCGATTCCCCCGTGTGTACGCAACGAGATCGTCTAGGGCGCGCAGCGTCTCATCGATCGGCGCCGTGCGGTCCCAGTTATGCAGCCAATACAGGTCGATGTAGTCCGTCTGCAGGCGCCGTAGCGACGCCTCGCACTGTCCCACGATGGCCTTGCGGCCCGCTCCGCCGCCGTTGGGATCTCCCGCGTGGAGGTTGCCGAAGAACTTTGTAGCCAGGGCAACGCGGTCGCGCCGTCCCTTCTGCCCGGCGAAATAGTCGCCGATGATCTTTTCGGAGTGGCCGTTCGTGTAGACGTTGGCGGTGTCGATGAAGTTTCCGCCCTGATCGAGATATGCGGCGAGGATGGCTTCGGAGTCAGCAACGCTGGAGCCCCACCCCCATTCCTCGCCGAAGGTCATGGTGCCGAGACAGAGCGGGCTGACGCGCAGACCTGAGCGTCCGAGGGTGATATAGGAAGTAAGCGGCATACGTTGCTCCTGAGGGATTGGGAAGTTATCCAGTCCTTGATGCTGATGAAATCGTGAACGGTGATGCGCCCATTCAAATCTGAGTGCGGAGTTTGGCATTTTTCGGAAGTGCCGCAACGTCTGGCCTGTACGTGATCGGCGCGCCAGTCGCGTTGGCCGGTAGCTCGATCTCGGCCAGCATTTCTCCGCTAGTCCCATCTTTTCGAGTTGCCCGAAATTGATCAATTGAGCGAAGCGATCGGAACTCTTTTGGCTGACGCTGGCTATCAAAACCACTGGGTTCGGCAATGCCGTTCGACAACCATTGATCTTCTTTGGCCGCGCGCTTAAGAATTCCTGGTTGGGAAAGCCAATTCTAAGTTTCCGCTCGCACGGCCGGCACACGTGACAGTAGGAAGGGCTGCGCCGTGATCGGGTTTGGCCTTGATCTATCTGGGTACACAACCAGCAAGACGTCGCTGGCTGCCGTCGTTGCAAAGGGGAATGTAGCGGAAGCAATTCTCCTCCGTGGCTCTGCTTTTTCGACCAAGCGTACTACCAGACCGGCCACGCAGGACCGCGTGCACGAAACGCAAACCGCAGGAGCCCCCATGAGATCCCACGTATTCGACATCAGCCTTCGCGCCTTGATCGCGGGTGGCTTCGTGGTTGGCGCCGCCGTCACCACGGCCGGCGCCCAGACCATTCATGAGATCAAGCCGACGCCCTCGACCGTCGTCTACGGCTATTACGACGCCAAGCAGAAGCCGGTGCTGACCATCGATTCCGGTGACATTGTGCGGCTGTGGACCGCGACCGGCAACCCGAAGTATTTCGAAAGCATCGGAGTGCCGAAGGAGAAGATCCCGCAAGAACTCTACACCGCCTTCGCGGGCGCGCCCGACGACAGCCGCGGCGATCACACCATGGACGGACCGATCTTCGTCAAGGGCGCCGAGGTCGGCGACACCATTGAGGTGAAGATCCGCTCCATCGAACTGTGGCTGCCGATCGCCGCCATGAGCACGCGCGCCAATCGCGGCTCGCTGCCGGAGGATTTCCCGTATTCGCGCGACCGCGTCGTCTATCTCGATCTCGAACACAATACTATCGACTTCGCGCCCGGCGTCGTCATCCCGGCGCGGCCGTTCTGGGGCGACATCGGGGTGGCGCCGCCGCCGTCGATGGGTCGCATTCCGCCGGGCCCGCCCAACGTCAATGGCGGCAACATGGACAATCACGACCTGCGGCCCGGCACCAGCCTGTTCCTGCCGGTCCACGTGCCGGGCGCGCTGTTGTCGGTGAGCGACGGCCACGCCGCCCAGGGCAATGGCGAAGTCGGCATGTCGGCGGTTGAAACCTCGCTCAAGGGCGAAATCCAGGTGGTGCTCCACAAGGGCATGCACACCGGCTGGCCGCGCGCCGAGACCGCCACCCACTACATGACCATGGGTTTCCACGAGGACCTCAACCAGGCCGCCAAGATCGCGATCCGCGAGATGGTCAATTTCATCGCCGCCACCAAGGGCCTGTCGCGCGACGACGCCTACATGCTGTGCTCGGCTGCCATGGACCTCAACGTGACCCAGGTGGTCGACGGCACCAAGGGCGTGCACGCCATGATGCCGAAGTCGATCTTCACGAAGTAGGGGGTATCGGGAAGGCTGGCTCGGTCATGAATAGGGGCGGCGGTCTCACCATCGACCGCCGCGGCGAACGGAGTGGATCACGAAGATGGCGACCGATGGGCCCGACGACGAGCTGCTTTTGGAGGCCTACGCGATCATCGGCACCACGCCGGAGATGGACGAGACGATCGCCAAGCTGCGCGATCTTCTCGCCGTCGATCACGTAAATCCCCATATGCGGATCTCGGTTGTTGAGGTCGCTGATCGGACGCCCCAATAATGCGGGCACGAAGTGAGGTGGCCCAAAGTATCCCATCTGCCACGAAGAGGACGGTCTTTGTCACCAGCGCCCAACTGCGGCCGGGGAGCCCCAGGCGCTCCTGAATGCCGAGATTTCGGATTGGGGCCATCGCGTTGCTGTCGCCGACCGGAATGCGCCAGCGATGCTCGCCACTGTTCATATTAATCGCGACCATGCTGCCGAATGGCGGCTAATGCTGGCCGAGATCGAGCTACCGGCCAACGCGACTGGCGCGCCGATCACGTACATGGCCGGTGGAAAGCAATATATGGCATTCCCCACTGGCGGAGGCCTAATGCCTGAAGAGCTGATCGCCGTTGCGCTTTGAGCGCCGCATCATCGAGGCGGAGGGTCGGCAGCTTATGGACGCTCTCTAGGTGCGTTGTTCGCCAAGAACTTGGGGTAGCACTTGTCCGGGCTGTTGAAGACTATGGGAACAGCCTCGGTTACTCGACCATATATCTCAACGCTGCTGAACAGTTGGTGCCATTCTACGAAGCGCTCGGTTGGCGAGTAGTCGAACGCGACTACGGCTGGAAAAAGCTCTACATCGTGCGACGGTCATGACCGCTTATGGCACAAAAGCGAAGTGCCGACATCGTCAGGCGAGTTCTTCTGAGTTTGACCCAACTCAAAAATGAGCGCATCCATGCACTTCGACAACCCGAGAGGAGGCCATCAAGTCAGTTCGACGGCCCCGCGATCGTCGCAGTGATCACCATGCGGGTGGTGCTGACGGCCATCCATAACATAGTTTACGTCGTCGCCGTGCGGGACCGCTTCAGGTCCGCAGTTTGGGCCGTGTGTGTGCGAGGAGCGAACCTGAGGCGTGCATGGATGGGATCTGTTGTCTCTCGTTTTCAGCGCTGCGCCACACTTGGAAAGATCAATGACTGATCCTCAATTTCCTGGTTTGCGAGCTTATTTGCGTTGGCCGCGGTGTGGAGTTCCTGCAACGACGGCATAGGGGCAGTTCCGGCGGACACCTTGGTTGACGGAGTATGCGACCAGAGCAGGGTGATTGCTGTAGCGAGCACGGCGACAGCTGCAATTGCAGACATCATTGGACGTTTCATGGGAAACCTCCCGTTCGGTTCGATAGGTTAGGATGTTTGCAGTATGCTTCATTAGGTCGAATCGCGGCGCGCGAACGTGAACTGCTTCACATCTCACTCATTCGTGTCTGCCCTGATGTGCATCCTTTTCGTTGGGTATCGGATAGCATCTGCGGCCAGCGATGACGTCACCGGCGCATCCTCAGCGAAAACGAAATGATCGAATGAGGGGTGACCACGTCCGATATTGGCAGTTTTAGACATGCCGACGGACGCCGGAAATTTCCGTTTTACTGGGGGGACCGGAAGTGACCGGGGAGTAGCCAAAACGACGCGAATGACCCATGTGAGACATTCGACCGCTGGGACCTACTGCGCAAAAGCGCTTAGATCTGGTTGAGCGCATCGGGAGCAGAGACTGGCAATGGACCGGCGAGAGTTGATCAGCATTCTTGCAGGTGGGCTTCGCCCCTTCAGGCCCAAACGGGGATGCTCGTAGCGGCCTAGTTCGGTACCGGGCTGGCGCGCCGGAGAGGATAAAACAACGAACCCGTATGTGGACCGACAGTTGATTGGCGCGTAATCGACGGGAAGCACAGCGCGTCATGGGGACGAGCTGCAACGATCCGTCTACGTCGATCACCTCCGGCTGGCATTTCCCCGAACGCCGCAGGGCGAATCGCCCTGAGAGCGGGAGCCGGATCATCGAAATCATAACTTGGGTCAACTCGACGACAAGTCAGCATCGACCTCGGCGCCCAGAAGGGCGCTCATGATTTTCCCTCCGACCAGACCGGCGTGGGAGCCGGCGGCCAGAACAACGACACCATTGCCCGACGGTTTGTTTGCACCGTTCTGAACCCAGCTCTCAAACCCCATCCACGAGGTGAAGCCCGGTACACCACCATCTTTCGCCAGGACGGATCCCTGGATGCCACCGGTCTTCGGATACATCCATCCGATGCCGGTCGCGGGGCCCTGCGCCTGACCAGCACCGCCGCAGTCGCCCTTCGTGCCGCATTTGTTGTAGATCGAACCCATCTGCTGCTGCCTTTGCAGGATGTTGAAGTCCTTTTCTGATTGAGGCATCTGGCCCATGTTGTAGAGCAGCCATTGAAGCATGTCCTCTGCGCAACTCACGATCGACCCGCTCCCGAACTTCATCGGTTCCCCCGGCTGATAGCTCTGCTTCACGCCGAAAGGCTGTCCCTCGCTATATCCACACGCCATATTGGGAACCTGGCTTATATCGAACAACGCGGTGGTGTTCATGCCCAGGTCCTTGCACAGCGTCGCAAGTTGCTGGTTGTACCCCGTATAGACATCGACGCTGGTGTCCTGCGGGTTCAGACCGGCGATAGCCAGGAGCGACCAGGCAAGATTTGAATAAGTGTAGCATTTGCCTGCGGGGCAGATCCAATCCAAGTGTGGGTTTGGTTTGGTTTTGAACCAGTCGACGAGCCCGGCGAAGGTCTGCTGGCTGCTGCTCGGGCAGAAGGTTCCACGTGGATCGATAGGTAAGCCATTATCCTGCGGAAACCCCGAAACATAAGTGACGATGTCCAGAACCGAAATCCCGCTGATCGCCGCCGGCAGGGAAATCGAGGGCATGCAGGAGCCGATTGTATTTCCGTTATATGTGCCCTGAAGATTGTAAAAAATTCGAGACGTGAATACCTTCGAAATCGATCCGATTTTGAACAGGAGATTTGGAAGGGCCGTATCTTTCACGGGAGTATGAGTTGAGTCCCAAATCGTAATCTTATCCGGGGAGAAGAACTGGAAGGTTGGGACGCCGGATCCGAAGTCGGTGAAGACGTACACCGCCATTCCGTTGTGATCGCTGGCGGGATCGCTGTAGTGAGCGTTTATGATGTTTTGTATCTGGTCCGATATCGATTCAGCCATTGGTGCGCTCCCGTTTCAATCTCGATCACAAGAAAAACTTTAGCATCTTTCATTGCGGTTGTCTTTATTAGAATAATTCCGCCGAGGTTGAGTAGAGATGCGGGATTTGATGATGACAGAGTGTGCTAATTCCCATGTGGACGGGATGTCTGGGTTTGGCAGATTTTGTTGCAAAAGTCGGTTGAGAGAGGCCACGAAGCGTGATTCCGTTGTGCTAAGGCGAATCGCATCGAGGTCGATCCATGATGGGCCGTCTGAAGAGTGACCAAGGTCAACTGTTCTACGAGTTTCATCTTAACGACGCAATTCCTGAAGATCATCTGGTGCGGAAGATCGATGCAGCTCTCGATCTTTCCTGGCTTCGCAGTGAGCTTGCACCTCATTACTCGTCTATGGGTCGCCCATCGGTCGATCCGGAGCTGATGATCCGGATGCTGGTCGTGGGGTATGTCTTTGCGATTCGCTCCGAGCGGCTGATCTGTCGTGAAGTACAGGTGAACCTCGCCTATCGCTGGTTCTGCAAACTCGGCATCGAAGATGCCATCCCGGACCATTCAGCGTTCTCGCGTGCCCGTAACGAGCGCTTCCGGGAGGGAGATGTTTTCCGTCGTGTGTTCGAACGGGTCGTCGAAGCGTGCATTGCGGCCGGTCTGGTTGGGGGTGAAGGTTTTGCCGTTGATGCCAGCCTGATCCAGGCCGATGCCAACAAGCAGCGCTCGATCGCGGGTGAGGACTGGCGCAAAGATCGCGATCCTGCAAGATCAAGTCGCGCGGTGAAGGAGTACTTGGCGACTCTCGATGATACGGCGTGGGGCGCCGCAAGCGACGTCGTCCCAAAGTTTGTCTCGCCATCCGATCCGGCGGCCCAGTGGACCGGAGCTCACAAGGGGCCGGCATTCTTCGCTTACGCCAACAACTACCTTATCGACGTGAAGTACGGCGTTATCGTTGACGTCGAGGCCTCTCGCGCCATTCGCCAAGCCGAGGTTGGTGCGGCGAAGACCATGATCGACCGAACGGAAGAGCGCCTGGGTCTCAAGCCGGAGCGGCTCGCCGCGGATACCGCCTACGGAGCGGCTCCAATGCTGAACTGGCTGGTCGAGAAGGCCATCGCGCCACATATCCCCGTGTTCGACAAGTCGAAGCGAGATGACGGCACCTTCTCGCGCAGCGACTTTCGATATGATCCAACAAGCGACATCTATCACTGTCCCGCCGGTAAGACCCTGACGACGACCGGGACACTTGTGAATGGTGGAACCACACTTCTCTATCTAGCTAGGAAGCACGACTGCGACGGTTGCAAACTCAGAGCGCAGTGCTGTCCGAAGGTCCCGTTTCGCAAGATTCCACGCGATCAGCACGAAGCCGCTCGTGATATTGCGCGTTCCTTCGTTGGGACCAAGGCCTTCGAGCAATCAAGACGCGAGCGCAAAAAGATCGAGATGCGGTTCGCACACTTAAAGCGCATCCTGAGACTCGGTCGACTGCGATTGCGCGGCCCGAGAGGCGCCCAGGACGAGTTTATTCTGGCCGCCATCGCTCAAAATCTGCGGCGGCTCGCAGCACTGGTAGCCCGACCGCCACCTAGCGAGGTTCTGTGCATTGCGTAGCGTTGGAGTTGCGTAGAGAGCGTCAGGGCCGGCGGATCAAGGCCGGCTGCTCCAAACGAAACGGTCGACCTTCATCGTAGCCAACCGACTTTTGCAACAAAATCTGCACGTTTGAGACATCCCGATGGACGCCGGAAATGTCCGTTCTACAGGGTGGACCGGAAGTGACCGGCGAGTAGCCAAAACGACGCGATTGCCCCCTCTCGGACATTAGCCTGCTGGAAGCCAATTTCGGCCCCTATCGAAGTATCCATGTCTGTTGATACGATCTGGACCGCTTCACCGCGAACAGTCCCGGGGGCGGGCAGCGGCCCATGACTATGACGACACCGACCTCTGTGTAAGATCGGCCTTATACCCGGAAGGAAGCAAACAGGGCTCTTTCCGCCTGACTCGCATAACGCTCCTTGTGCCGCAGAGCGAAAAACCAGCGCTTAGGCAGATCAATCTTGACGCGGTGAAGCGTTCCCGCGGCCAATGACTGCACCACGACGAGATCCGAAATCGCGGTGGCGCAGTCACCGGATTCCACAGCAACGCGTACGGCTTCATTCGATGGTAACTCAAGCCGGATATGAAGGTCCGATAACTTGATGCCAAACTTCTTGAGTGCAGCCTCGAACATAGACCTGGTGCCCGAGCCTGGCTCTCGCAGAATCCAGCATGTCTCGGTCAGAAGCCTTGGTGTGATGCGCGTCTTGCCGATCCACGGGTGGCTCGCTCCGACCACTACGGCCAGCGAATCGCCTTCCATCTTTCGAATAGCCAGCGAGGGATCGTCAACCTCGCCTTCAACGAAACCGAGGTCTGCATTTCCTCGATTGACAGCTTGGGCAACTTGCTCGGTGTTTGCGGTCGTCACGTGCAGATCGATGCCTGGATGGGCCTTGCGAAATGCCTCGATGCGTGGCGGCAGCCAATAATTTGCGACGGTCTGGCTGGCTGCCAGGGTCAACGAGCCGCGCTTGAGGCCAGCCAAATCATCCAAGACCTGCGCCGCCGCCTTGGCGCGCGCCACAACCTCGCGTGCCTCATTCAGGAAGTCGCGGCCGGTCTGGGTCAGCACGATGCCGCGGCCAACGCGGTCAAACAGCTTGATCCCGTATCGCGTCTCCAGCGCCGCGATCGCGGCACTGGTTGCTGATTGCGTCAAATTCAGCTGGCTTGCGGCCTGCGTGACATGCTGCTTTTCGGCCACCGCGATGAAGATGCGAAGCTGCTCCAGAGTCATAGACTGTTACTCCATCAATTTGATCAGCGTGAGGCTGAAGCCCGCGATCAACAGGAAGGCAAGCGCACCGAGCAAGGCAGGCCGAAAGCCTTTCGCCGTCAGTTTGCCGAGGTTAGTTTCCACGCCCATCGCGGCCAATGCAATCGAGAGGAATGTCGTCGCGGCGACAATCCATGCCTTGGCATCCGCGGGGATCGGATGGGCGAACATCGCGACCGATCCGAAGACGGTTACACATGCGATTGCGTAGGCAACCTCTTCGTCATGGGTATTGGTGGCAATGACTGCCGATGCGCCGCAGATCGACGTTGCGGCCGCGATGAGCTGCGCAAGCGTGGGTTCGACGCCAAGCAGCTCCCCAATCCAGATGGTAAAGGCAAAGGAGGCGCGGACTGTCGCCACGATAATGGCGAGACCTCCGCCGTCGATCTCGATGACCTGGCTTGAAGTCCATTGAAGCCCGAGCGGGAAAATCGCGAGACGAGGCAGCCAGCGGAGACTGAATGTCACGCGCTGTTTGGCCCAGGCCGCCGTACCGACGATGTTGTGGAACGCAATTCCAATCACCATGGACAGGATCATGGGACTGAACGTAGCCATGCCCGGCAGCTGTCTGATGGCGAACGTGGCTCCCGCGATAACCGAATTCATGAACAGGCCCGGCAGAATTTCGGGGCTGTTCCGGCCGGGCCATCGTTGGATGGTGGACGGGAGGCGGGCTGCGGTCCTGTCATTCAGCAAATCGGCAAGTTGCGTGCTTGAGATAAAGGTCATGAGTTGGCTCCATCGGCCTTCCAACCCAATATCAGTCCGTCCCTACCGATCAATCCAACAGATAATAGCTATAAAACCAATCAGTTTTATAGCTTGATCAAAGGTTGGCTCGCCGCGGAAAACCGATGGCTGGCTTTATGACCAATCCCCCGACGGCCATCGTCAACAGTGTCGGATCTGCTCGTCAAGTTTCGAAGCGAAGCAGGATACTGCACGGCGCTATCTCATGATCGCATCCGGTCTTCCAGAGTAGATCGGCACTGCCGTGCAAGCTCGCACGCCCTGAAAATTACAGTGTCGCGCCGTGCTCCGAACCAACACAGCACAGTCATTCTCCGAGGTCGCATCAATCGCTCTAGTCGATTGGAAAGATGAAAACAATGAGTTGGATTGCTGAAAGGAGCCCTCCTACGTTGAGCAACGTCATCATGCGCTCGACAACAAACGAATGGAGAGACGAAGTGCGACGATTTCTTACGGCCTTAGCAGCGTTGGCATCCATTAATGACCGTTCTGGCAAGCACACAAATGGAGCCAACCAGTGGCGCGCCTGCGCGCCGGTCAGTCAGCCGGGAGGCGAAGCGATGAACGGGCGGGTGATAGAAGGAAGCATAAAGATGCGTTGCGAAACGCAAGCAAAATTGGTTGCCGTTTCGCTCATCATATTGACCGGCTCACCTGCGCTCGCGACGCCCCTTGCGCATAATGATGCTCACTATAGTTCCTCTGAACAAAAAGCGGGCGCGCGTCGCCATCGGACATTCGGCACCTGCGTCGCGGGCGAGAGCTGCGCACCGCGTTGGAGCGGTGGGAATACAACGCACGATGATTGGCCGGCCAATATGATCCTGGGATAACTCCCGATCGCGCATCTTGGGCGGAGCTTCATGTTTCTTGTACGAGGAGAGATTCAATGATCGCTAACTACACGAACCATGCGGCGAACGAGCGAACCTTTCTTGCCTGGATACGCACTGGCTTGGCCGTGGCGGCATTTGGATTTTTTCTCATCAAGCTGAACGTCTTTCTCGATGCGGTCGGTGGCGGAGGCATACCCCGTCTTCCTGCGGAGGACGCCGGCGCGGTGGTCGCGGTCGCGACCCGCTATGCCGGACTGGCAATGGTTGCGATTGGAATCGCCGTCATCGCACGATGCAGCTTCGCCTTTGAGCGCACGCGCCGCGCGATCGATCGCGATGAGATTATCCAGATCCCGCAGTCCCGTGCGGAGTCGCTACTTTCCCTGGCGCTCGCGATCGCCGTGCTGATTTTCTGCATCAATCTCGCGCGGATTTGACGTTCGCGGCGCGATTCCATTTCGAAACCCGATAGAAGAACTCTGCGATGGATATGAAAACCGAGAACTGGTCCGGTACGGCGAGGCGTCCCGTTGGACTGATCATCCGGCAAAAAGACCCCAATAATCTCGAAATGCCATTCGATCAGTTCGGCGAGTTTATCACGCCGTCCGAGCTGTTTTACATACGCAGTCATTTCCCTACGCCGGAGCTGGATCCCGTCGCCTATCGGCTATCGATAAGCGGCGCCGTGCGGAACGAGCTAAGCCTGAGCTACGCCGATATCCGCGCCATGCCTTCACGGACGTGCGTCGCCACGCTGGAATGCGCTGGCAACAGCCGCGTATTCCTGGTGCCGCCGGTGCCGGGCGCACAATGGGAACTGGGTGCGGTCGGCAATGCCGAATGGACCGGTGTTTCGCTCTCTATGCTGTTGGAACGCGCCGGACTCGCGGACGAGGTTTGCGAACTGGTGCTGGAAGGCGCTGATCGCGGCGTGCCAAAGGAAGAGCCAAAGCCGCCGGGGCCGATCTCTTATGCGCGGAGCATTTCGAGGGCGCGGGCGATGGAGTCCGATGTATTGATCGCCTACCAGATGAACGGGCAGGATCTGACGCCCGATCACGGATATCCGCTGCGCGCCATTGTACCGGGGCATTACGGCATGGCGTCAGTCAAGTGGCTGACCGATCTCGTTGCGACCACACAACCCTTCCAGGGCTACTGGCAGACGTCCGACTACGGCTATTGGGATGATTCCGAGGGAACACCTGTGCGCCGGCCGCTCGCGGAGATGAAACTGAAGTCACAGATCGCACGTCCGCGCGTGTACGAGACGCTCGAACCGCGGCGCCCCTACACCATTTTCGGTGCCGCTTGGGCGGGGGAGACCGAGGTCACCGAGATCTGGATCAGCCTCGACGGCGGCGTATCGTGGGTTCGGGGCGATTTCGTCGACCCGATCAACCGGCACGCATGGCGCCGCTGGAAATACGATTGGATCACGCCGGCATAACCCGGCCGTTATACGCTGCTGGCGCGTGCGAAGGGAGCAAACCAACGTGCCCAGCCAGACGGCCACAATCCAAATTTCGGCAGCGATGTGATTGATCACCCCCTGCCAATTGAGGTCTTTGTCGCTGCGCCTTCGCATCGGAGGTGATCCGCAGGCAGTCCCCGCTCGCACATATGCGTAGACCGCGCTGCGCGCGCCGGATAGACGAGGTGGCGCTCACGCTCGGAACGACGCGGGCACGCAAGGGCGCTGCCGGAGTTTCGTGATAATTCTGCGCTGTCGCCGGCAAAAGGCGTGGCTCGCTAGGGGGGGACGAGGGACTTCCGATGTTGGCACAAATGCGAAGTGCCGACGTCATCAGGCAATGTCTGCTTCCAGGGGCAGACCGGAGTGCGCCGGGAGACCGGCAAGGAGTAGATGGTGCAAGTCCATCACGATGAAGGAGTAGCGAACCGCATCGACCCCGAGTCATGCGCCAGTCCCCGTGAGGGTATTGGCGAAGCGTTGACAGGGGAGCGCATAGGCCAGCCATTGAGCCGCGAAAGTACCCTCATCCTGGGGTCTTTTATAAGCATGCGCCCATGAGAAAGGGCGGGCATCGCGCCAACGCTCAAGGCTGCCGAAGTCGCGGGCGATAGCCTCCGCCAGCGCACCGCTCGCACTCCAAAATGTGCCATTTTCCGACTTCGACGTCTAAACCTTTTCGCAAGCCGCCGCACGTCGTCGCCGACGCGGTCAATCGGATAGAAATACGCATCCAGATAAACTGTTTGGTTGTTGCGGAATTTTGGTGACGGTTCGTCCGAGACTTAGGCGGACAAAGCCTCTGCCAAACTTATGATTTGACGTCGGACTTTGAGATCTTCGATCTTCGACATGGCGTCAAGGATTGCAACGCCATCTCGAGAGGCAGCAAATTGGCTCGCGGGAGTGATCTTCGCGTTCTTGTCGTCCAAGCCGTCGGCGAGATCAGCAAGGCTGCAATGAAGGGCCCGACAACTGCATTTGAATGCGGTTTTGTTCTAAGTCCCCCAAGCCCCGCCATTCGGCTTGTACGGCGTTCCTTTGTAAGTCAAGGCGCGTCGGAGTGGTTCTCACAGATCGTCTCAAAATACCCAAGCAACTTACCAATCCGATCGGGACAAGGCTGGGTTGGAAATAGAAACGGTTCTGGGAGATTGGGCAGAGGGCAGAAAGAGCCCGAAAGCGCTATAATTGGATTACAAAAATCGCGAACCCGATGAGCATCGCGATGATGACGACAGCGATAATAAGGATAACATTGCCCATCACGTCTCGCGTCGAACGCCCTTGAATTTATTCGCAGCCTTCTTTTTTGCCGGCTTCTTCACATCGAATGGCCGGCCTCAGTCCCCGCAATACGTGGTTGCCCGTTCAAATCATGGGCCCGTAGCAACCATAGGCCCATAGTAGGTGCCCCAATGACCCCATACGTCGCGGGTCCCGTAGTTGGGGAAACCGCCACGCAAACCGGCGGCGTGGCTTTCGTGATCACCATGGCTGCCACGGAGGTTACGGCGGAAGCAGCCGCTAAAGTGATCGTCGCGAAGACCGTCACTTTCGCGATCAACATAACCGCCGCCACGGGCAAATGCGCTGGCGGAAAGCCCGGAAATTCCGAGAGCGAGGAGAATTGCTAGAACAGCAGCGACGTTGCGCGACATTGACGACCTCTTAGAAATGCTCCGTGCATCCGCCTCAATTCAAGGACGTTTGCCGATCGGGTGCCCACGGGGGCTTCGGTAAACGATTAAATCTATGGGGGGCGCGTTTTTGCTTGCCCGATATTGCTGCTGTTTTGTCTCATTCGGGCATTTAAGCCGAGCGAAGCGCCACGTTCCGTTTACTCGCAAACAGCAAGTGATTTGGATTCAAGCTTGGGCTTCTTATAAAAGCGGCGTGTGGCTTATAGCGTTGCCTGAGTCATGGTCGGACGGGAAGACTGCTGCCGCGGTCTCAAGAAGTCGAGCTAGTGGAGTCTCGTTGCGAGCCCGACCCTCTTGAAACTCGGTCAGGTTAGCACTCAATCCGGGCCGGCACCGATCCGACCTTCTGCTTTGTACCAGCGAACGGCTGGGCCGGTCCTCGATGCGGACGAACCAATCAGTCGGCGCGGGTTCGCGAGGCGAACCGTGCGCTCGCTCCCGAACGAAACGCAGTTCGTTAGCATCGCCACGGCGTTGAGAGCGCGCTCGCGAAATGTGCCGACGATTGCTGCACGTTAAAAATCAATTCAGAATTCTAAAGCGGCTTTTAGTTGAGAACGCCGGTTTGGCAGCCATGTCTTAGACTGACGCCGGATCTAGGTCCGTTTGCCAGCTGGAGAGCCGAAAGTGTTTGGCTCGCCGAATTCAAAGGAGAAGTTCAATGACCACCGTCAAGCTCTTGTCAGCGGGAGTGATCGCTACCGCGTTGCTCGCAACGCCCGTCATGGCTCGCGATAATTACTTAGCCAAGCGGCACGTCGCAGCGGAAGCCAACACGAGAACCGCCCCCACCGCCCATTATACTGACGACCGATTCGGTATTCCGGCGCCGCGTATCGGAGCATTGCCGACGCCCCCGGACGGGGAAAATTGCGACGTCGGCGATAACCCGTTTATATGCTGAAACGGCTACTGCAATGCACTGCTCGCAAACTCTCCACGGCAAAAGCGCCGCGTCAAGAATCCAACTTGAATGAAAAGCCAAACGTGGAGCCGGCATCATTCCGATCATCGAATTGCTGGTAGGTCTATGCGTGCGCATCTCGGTAGTACTCTCAACACCAATTCAGAATTCTGAATCGGATTTTACTTGAGAACGCCGGGGTGGCAGCCATTGTTAGAGTAGCTTTCGGCCCTGTGTCGTTGTCGGAAGTTTAGTTGGGGTAACCCCTGTAAGAATGTGCCGATGAACTCAAGGGCGTGCTGCGGTAAGTCGCACGCTACGGCTTACTATGTGTGGAGGGAAGGATGATTCCGTTGTCACGCTCCTTTGTCCGCAAGCGTATGATCGCGCTGGCAACCACGGCGACGGTCGCGGCGACGTCCTTTGCCGTCGCTGGGGATCCGCCGAAGTCCGATCACCCTCGAGGAGTAATGCCAATTCAATATGCCGCGGATTGGGCAGATCATTCGGAGGAGCAGCCATTCTTATCGGAGAATGACGCCGCCATGAACAAGATGATGGCAGATATGGTGATCAAACCAACCGGAAATGTCGACCACGATTTCGTAGCGATGATGGCGCCGCACCATCGAGGTGCGGTCGATATGGCGAACGCCGAACTCAAGTACGGCCATAACGAGCAGCTTCTCCGGCTGGCTCGGGAAATCGTTGCGAAGCAACAGCAGGAGATCAAGCTAATGCGGGATGCCGTCAGCGACGAGCGATTGTTCCGAGGGCAATCGCCGAAGCAACCACGCGTCGAGTTGTCACCGCAATCGGACTCGGCTGACGACGCCCGGTCGCCCGTCTCACAATAAAGATGTCTCGATAACCGACACCGTTCGCAAGGGCTTCCGTTTTGCGCTGCAAGGATAGATGATGGCTATAGTTCGTTTTGCGCTGCGATTTCCTCATACTTTCTACGTGCTGGCGGCCCTGATCCTGTTTCTTGGCGTCGCCGCCATCCGATCGATGCCGACGGATATTTTCCCCGAGATCCGCATTCCGGTGGTGACTGTCATATGGCAATACACCGGTCTCACCACGCCGGAAATGGAACAGCGCGTCAGCACCTACAGTGAGTATTCTATCAGCGCCAACGTTAACGGCATCAAGAACATGGAAGTGCAGACCCTCAATGGTCTGTCGATCCAGAAGCTTTATTTTCAGCCAGACGTCAATCTCGATCTCGCAATCGCGCAAGTCGTGTCTGCGACCAATTCGATTCGCGCGCTGATGCCGCCCGGGATCGAGCCGCCGATCGTCGTGCAGTTCAACGCCTCGAGTGTTCCAGTTCTGCAGCTCAGCCTTAACTCAGATAGCCTGAGCGAGCAGCAACTCTATGATTTCGGCATTTACCGCGTTCGCCAGGATCTAGCACCCGTTCCCGGCGTCACGCTGCCGACGCCAGCCGGAGGCAAGTATCGGCAGATCATGGTCGATATCGACCCGGACAAACTTCTGTCCCGGGGACTGACGCCGCTCGACATCGTAAATGCCGTTAATACGCAGAACCTGACGCTGCCGTCGGGAACCGCGAAGATCGGAAAAACACAATATACGGTGCGAACCAACGCGACACCCGCAACGATCGACGATCTCAACATGATGCCGGTCAAGTTTGCCAACGGCGCTACCATCTTGTTGAAGGACGTAGCGCAGGTCCGTGACGGATCGTTGGTGCAGCAGAACATTGTCCGTGAGGATGGCCATCGTTCGGTTCTGCTCAGCGTGATCAAGAACGGCAATGCCTCTACGCTCGCGGTCGTCAACGGCGTGAAGAACGCCCTGCAGGCGATCCGCGCCGCAGCGCCGCCCGGCCTCAACATCAACGAGTTGTTCGACCAGTCGGTATTTGTCACGAACTCGGTCGACGGCGTCCTGCGTGAAGGCGCTATCGCCGCTGGCCTCACCGCGCTGATGATTCTTCTCTTCCTCGGTTCCTGGCGCTCCACGCTGGTTGTGATGATTTCGATTCCGCTGGCGATCCTGTCTTCGCTCATCGTGCTGTACTTCCTCGGCGAAACCCTGAACACGATGACCCTTGGCGGCCTGGCGCTGGCGGTCGGCATATTGGTCGACGATTCGACCGTGACCATCGAGAATACCCACCGTCTGTGGACTGAAGAGGGCATGTCGCTTTCGGAGGCGACCCTGCACGGTGCGGCTGAGATCGCGGTGCCAACGTTGGTTTCGACGCTTGCCATCAGCTGCGTGTTTACGTCGGTTGTGTTCCTCGACGGACCGGCCAAGTATCTCTTCACGCCACTTGGACTTGCCGTCGTATTTGCGATGCTGGCTTCCTACGGATTGTCGCGGACCCTGACGCCGATCACGATAGGCTTGCTGCTCAGGAGTGAGCGTCATGGCACGCACGATGGGACCCCGGTAGGCGTCTTCTCGCGGATGTCCGCCGCATTCGACCGCAGCTTCGAAAGACTGCGTGATGGTTATATGAAAATCCTCACTCTCCTGCTTCGCCGGCGAATCATTATTCCTGTCGTTGCCGTATTGATACTCGGTCTTGGCGCAGCAATGCTGACGCTCGTTGGCCGGGACTTCTTCCCGCTCATCGACGGCGGCCAGATTCAGCTTCACGTTCGGGCTCCCGCCGGGACACGCATCGAAAGCACCGAGTCGATATTCCAGGCAGTTGAGGACAAGATCCGCGAAGTCATTCCGGACAAGGACCGTGGGCTCATTATCGACAATATCGGGTTGCCGGCGCGAGCCTACAATCTCGCATTCGCGGATGGTTCCACAATTGGTATCAACGACGGTGTCATCCAGGTCCAGCTGAAGGAGGGCCACAAGCCGACCGCCGATTATGTCAAGAAGTTGCGTCAAGTGCTGCCCGCGGCATTCCCTGAAGATACGTTCTATTTCCAGGCGGCCGACATCGTGACGCAGATTCTTGACTTCGGATTGCCGGCGCAGATCGACGTCCGGACAGTGGGAAGCGACCCCAACAACCTTCTGGTCGCAAAGGAGCTCCGTCGGCGGCTCGCCGCGATTCCCGGTATCGCCGACGCGCATCTGCAGCAGGAAGTTGACGGTCCGGCGTTCTACGCCCAAATTGATCGGACCCGAGCTGCGCAGCTTGGTCTCAATGCCAGCACGGTGGCCACCAACATCAATGTCAGCCTGAGTTCGTCAGTGCAGGTGTCGCCAAATTTCTGGACCGATCTGAGTTCGGGGATTCCGTATTATCTGGCTGTGCAAACGCCCGAGTACAAAGTCAACTCCCTGAATGCGCTCGGAAACACCCCGGTTTCAACCTCGCTGGCGGTCAGCGGTCAAACTGTTCCGGGCATGCTCAGCAACGTCGCTACCTTCAAGCGGGACACGATCCCCACCAACTCCAACCAGAGCAATGTCCAACGGGTTTTTGACGTCTACGCCAGTGTGCAGGGCCGCGATCTCGGTGGTGTCGCGGCCGACATCGATAAAGTGACGACGCAGATGCGGAAGGAACTGAAGCCCGGCAATTCGATTCAGGTGATCGGCCAGATCCAGAGCATGAACGACTCGTTTCGGAATCTTGGCATCGGCCTGTTGTTCGCTGCAGTCTTCGTCTATCTCCTGATGGTCGTGAACTATCAGACCTTTGGCGATCCGTTGGTCGTGATCCTGGCTCTGCCAGCGACGCTGTCCGGTATCGTCACGATGCTGTTCATCACCGGCACCACGCTGAACGTCCCGTCACTGATGGGGGCGATCATGGCGGTCGGCGTCGCGTCCGCGAACTCAATTCTGCTCGTGACTTTCGCGCGCGAGCAGCAATTGAAAGGGCATTCCGCCTTCGAAGCCGCCCTCAGCGCCGGCCGTACCCGAATCCGACCTGTGCTGATGACGGCGGCCGCGATGATCGTCGGCATGATCCCGATGGCGATCGGCGGCGCCGGTGAGGAACAGAACGCTGCGCTTGCGCGCGCCGTCATCGGCGGCCTGCTGTTTGCGACGCCGACAACATTGCTGATCGTGCCTTACCTGTTTGCCATGCTGCGCAAAGGCAACGACGGAAAGCCTCACCATGGCGTATTCGAGGTATTACCCGAATGACCGAGACCAGCGTGCGACCGAAAAAAGAAGGTGCTCAGGACCGGCTCGATCTGGACACCGATCGCGTTGTTGCGTTACCGAACGCAGCGTCCGCCAAGAGGCGAAGTCAGTACGGAGGCGCGCTGCTCGGCGCATCTGCGCTACTGTTGCTCGTGGGCGGCCTTGGAATAGGCGGTTGGCGCCATTACCAAGCCGAACTCGCCGTTGCGGCCACCGGGCAACAGATCCGGAACGCTGTTCCTGACGTCACCGTCGCCGCCGTCCGCGCCAGTGACAGAAAGATTACCGTCAGCTTGCCCGCCACTACGACGGCGTTTGAGGCCGCGAATATTTTCGCGCGCACCAGCGGTTACATCGAAAAGCGATACGTCGACATCGGCGATCGGGTCAAGGCCGGCGCCCTGCTGGCGGAAATCACCGCTCCCGAGCTCGACCACCAGATCTCGCAAGCCAAGGCGACGCTGGCCCAGAATCAAGCGACGTTGCAGCAGACCCAGGCAAGCCACGAGCTCGCTCGGGTAACCAATGCGCGCGACAGCAAACTGGTCACGCAGGGATGGCTCACGCTTCAGCAGGGTGACAACGATCGCCTGACCCTACAGGCGCAGCAGGCTGCGGTCGGAGTAGCCGAGGCCAATATTGCCGCGCAGGAAGCCCAGATTCGTATCCTCGAGCAGGAGAAGGCATATCAGCGCGTCGTAGCACCATTCGATGGTGTGATTACACAACGCAACATCGACAACGGCAGCCTGGTGACATCCGGATCGACCTTCATGTTCACGCTGATGCACTCTGACGTGATCCGCACCCAGGTGTTCGTCCCGCAGGACGAAGCTTTCGGACTTGGGCCCGGCGTCGATGCGGTGGTCCGTGTTCCCGAGATTGCGGATCGCAGCTTCCCCGGCAAGGTCACGCGTATCGCGAGCGCATTGCAGCCCGGTAGTCGAACGCTGCTGACCGAGATCGACGTCCCCAATCCGGACGGTGCGCTTAGTCCCGGGATCTATTGTATCGTCGAGCTGTTTATCCCGCGCAAAACGCCATCGATGATCATACCGGCCGACGCGGTAGTATTCGATGAGAACGGCCTTCATGTCGCGGTGGTCGTGAACGGCACTGCTCATCTGCAGAAGATTACAATCGCGCGTGATTTCGGCACGGAAGTCGAAGTGCACGACGGCGTCAAGCCGGGCGACCAGGTCATCCTTAATCCGATGGTGAACCTAGCGGAAGGCAGCAAGGTCTCGGTGCGGTTGGTGCGCAACGTTCGGACAAGCTAGATCGTGGCAGAGGAAGGAATTGCAATGCGATGGCTGCTGCTGTTTACGACGGCCGCGCTGCTGTTAGGCTGCAACGCCAGCTGGGCGCAGGTGTCCACCATGGGCACTACAGCCATGGGACTTTCCTCGACGCCAGGGGCGATCCTGACGTCCCCGCTCAATGGTCCGAGCCCGTTCTCGGCGACAACCCAGGCGGGTGCTCCCGATACCACGTTGGTGGCTGTGCCACTGGCTTCTGATCCTACAACGCCGGGAACGGTCGTGACCTGTTCCTCACCGATAGGTCAAATCACGCCGGGAACTCCAGCAGTGGCAGTCACTTTCTTATCACCTATGGTTGGCACAACCGGAGCGATGCCCGCGATATCCACAGTGTCGACGACGTCGGCTGTAGCCATTACCTCTTCCACGCCGACAACTGGAAATGCGATTGTCGCGCCGTTGACATTTGCCCAACAGCCAGAAACATCATCCGTGACTGTTTTGCCCGGAACGACCATACCGGCACCGCGGCTGCCCGCGATACCCGCGCTGCCTTCGCCTCCCATTACTGCGGTCCCCGCATCGTTGTCACCGAGAATGCAGAGCACAATTTCTACATCAATGCCGGGCACGACGGCCGCTGCGACGTCACCGCCCGCGACGACGGGGCCATTGGGAACCATTCCCACGCCAATCGGTATCACCACGACCGGAAACATCTCGCCAGCCGCCCCGCTTGGCAGCTCTTCGACCACCGTATGCAGCTCTATGCCTGGAGGACCGCCGAGCAATGGTGCGGCGTTGCCCCTCTCGACGCCGCAAATTCCGACGGACCCGCCACCCGGTACAATTCAGCAGGACATCGCGCAGCTTGGCGGCACCAGCCTCGATCCGACACTGGCGGTTATGCCAACGCCGAATACGGCAGCATGCGCCGAGGGCATGACAATGAATCTTGCGACGCCCGGCACGATGGCACCGGCTAACGCTACGGGCGCTGCTGCGACGCCTGGCGTATCGCCGCCAGGCTGCTGACGGGAAAGTCGTCCCCGATGGCCTCGCGAAACGGGCGATGCGCTCAATTAACGCATCTGCCTTTCCTCCGATCGTCACCGAGAACTCCCGTCGCCGATACACCATTGGCTTGCGAAGGCGCACTTGTTTGATCGATCTTTAGAACACCTACCCAGCACCCCGCTGTCGGGGGCGAGAAAATTGCGGCCGTCAATGTTCCCGAAGACGGTCGGATACGAAGTTAGCCGCAAGCCGAAGACACCCTGATCCCACGCCAATTGCTAGAACTAAGCCGCGGGCCGGGCCAATTTTAAAACGCTATTTAGTGGTATGGCCCATTCAGCAAGCATATTTTGTTAACAGCGGTCGCACCGCACTTGCTTCTTCAGGCGGTGGAGGATGGTCCGCCGAGCGCATGGTGGACGCCTTGCATTTGCTCCTCGAAAGTCGGGCGGCGTTGTCCGGATCTCTTCGGGAGAAATCGATGGCAGTTGCAAATGACGGCAGTCGTCTTTTAGGCAACCGTGTCGTCGTGGAAATCGCAACCTCAAACCCTGCGATCATTTTCGCCGCAGTCGGGAATCGCTCGATGACAAAAGTGCTGCTGATCGAAGATGACAGTGAGACGGCTGAGGAAATCACGGCAGAGCTGGCCGATCGCGGTTTTGAAATCGAATGGTTGGCCAACGGTATAGAAGGCCTCGACAAGGCACGATCTTCCCGGCTGGACGCCATGATAGTCGATCGACTTTTGCCAGGCATGGACGGTCTTACGGTCGTCGAAGCGCTCCGGAGGGAGCAGGTGTCCACCCCGGTACTGGTGCTGAGTGCGCTCAGTGCAGTTGATGACCGCGTGCGCGGATTGCGGATGGGCGGTGACGACTACCTCACCAAACCGTTCGCGATCGTGGAACTCGTCGCCAGGGTGGAGGCGTTGCTGCGCAGGCCGGTGGAGTCTCGCGAGACGAAATTGCTGGTAGGAGCGCTGGAACTCGACCGGATCGAGCGCGCTGCCAAACGCGGCGATCGCGCGATTGTTCTGCTGCCACGCGAATTTCGCCTACTTGAATATATGATGCAACGGAACGATCAACTGTTGACGCGCGCCATGCTTCTTGAGGAGGTTTGGAATTACAAATTTGTTCCGGCGACCAACCTTGTGGACGTCCATATGGGCCGCCTGCGCCACAAGGTGGATGGCCCAGGTGAAGTCCCTATGATCCAGAATGTCCGCGGCGTCGGCTTCATTCTTCGTACCGGAACATAAGGCGCAGATGACGAGTTGCGACACGCCGCGGGTACTGAGCAAGAAAGCACGCGCGAGGTCCCCTGCGCAGGCGCAAATTATACATTCGACTACCTTTCACTGGGCGCTGACGGTGGCTGGCGTGTTCGCCATTTTCGTCATTGGGTTGTTTGGTGTGATCTCGAAACCGGTGTGCAAAGTGGCAGCGAGGATGGCACCAACGATCGGGGCTGTTAGATACAACCAGGCATCGCTGAAATTACCGGTCGCGACCATCGGGCCCAGCGCCCGTGCCGGGTTGAAGGGCGAGCCCGGCGGCAGGGTGAGTGCCGCCAGCCAGCGATCTTATTCCGCAGCGATCGTTCGCGGTTTGGACTTGAGGCCCAGCGCCTTCGCCACGCCAGCACCGTAGGCCGGATCCGCGCGCGTGCAATTATCGACGTGCCGCTGCTTAATGTGCCGTTTGGCGTCGCCCATCGCCCGTGCTGTGTTCTCGAACAGAAGCTGCTGTTGTGCCGGTGTCATTTTTCGGAACAGGTTGCCTGGCTGCTCCCAATGGTCATCGTCGACACGGTGGTCCCAGTGCGCCGCGTCTCCCTCGATCGGCATCGGCGGCTCAGCGAAATCAGGTTGGTTATCCCAAAGCCCCGCGCTATTGGGGTTGAACGCAAGCGTCCCGCCCAGATTGCCGTCGGTGCGCATCTTGCCGTCGCGATGGTAGCTTTGGAACGGGCATTTGGGCGCGTTGACCGGAATGTGGTTGAAGTTGATTCCGAGCCGGTAACGCTGGGCGTCGCCATAGGAGAAGAGGCGGCCTTGAAGCATCTTGTCAGGAGAAAAGCCGATGCCGGGCACGATGTTGGCGGGCGAGAAGGCAGCCTGTTCGACTTCCGCGAAATAATTGTCCGGGTAGCGGTGGAGCTCCATCACGCCGACCTCAATCAGCGGATACTCTGCTTTCGGCCAAACCTTGGTCACGTCGAAGGGATTGTGCCGATGAGTCTTTGACTGAGCCTCGGTCATAACCTGAATGAAGAGCGTCCAGCGCGGGAAATCGCCCGCCTCGATCGCGTTGAGCAGGTCGCGGCCGTGGCTTTCGCGATCCTTGGCGACGAGGGCTTCGGCCTCAGCGTCGGTAAGGTTCTCAATCCCCTGCTGCGAGCGGAAGTGGAACTTGACCCAGACGCGTTCATTGGCTGCATTGATCATCGAGAAGGTGTGACTGCCGAAGAGATGCATGTGACGGAGGCTTCTCGGAATGCCGCGGTCGGACATGACGATCGTGACCTGGTGCAGCGCTTCGGGCAGTAGCGTCCAGAAATCCCAGTTGTTGTCCGCGCTGCGCAGCCCCGTGCGCGGGTCGCGCTTGATCGCATGGTTGAGATCGGGGAACCGAAGCGGATCTCGGAAGAAGAACACTGGCGTATTGTTGCCGACGATGTCCCAGTTGCCGTCCTCGGTGTAGAACTTGAGGGCGGTGCCGCGGATGTCGCGCTCCGCATCGGCCGCGCCGCGCTCGCCGGCGACTGTCGAAATCCGCGCGAACATCGGCGTCTGCTTGCCAATCTTCGAGAAAACCTTGGCCTTGGTGTAGCGGCTGATGTCGTGTGTCACCGTGAAGGTTCCATGGGCGCCCCAGCCTTTGGCATGCATGCGTCGTTCCGGGATCACCTCCCGGTCGAAATGCGCCAACTTCTCGATCAGCCAGATATCCTGCAGCAACGCCGGGCCGCGCCGACCAGCAGTCATGATGTTGGTGTTGTCAGCGACCGGCGCGCCGGTGGCATGGGTAAATCGCTTCGCGTCGGACATATTAGGCTCCTGGGTTGTGGACATGGTAATTTCTTGAATGTGCAAACTTCGCGGGTCGGCTAGGTATGACCGATGCGTCTGGATAGCGTCGGCGTTGGGATTTTCGATTGGAGGACGCGGCGAGACTTACCCTCGCCAGGCGGAGGCGCGGATCACGCTGCAGAAATTGCCGCGCCTGAAAGCTCGGTCCTGTTCCGCGAGCGCGTCGGCCTTGAGATTGAAATGCGCAAGCGGGCACTTGGAACCACTACTCGTTAGGCTCCTCCTTAGGTTCCATGAGATTTATCCGCGGAGGAGACCGTTGGGCGTGCTTCGCTGATGAACTCAGCGAGCAGGGCCTCTTATCTAGAATGAAGCCAACGCCGCGGACGTTCCGAATCATGGGGGCTTCATTTGATCCGTCGACCTTGCGACGTAATCGACCCATGTGAACATCGACAAGGTTCGTTTCGGGGGGGACGAACCTATAGCGCCACACCTCCTTTAAAAGGGTCGCCCGCGTCAGCAATTTATCGCTTCGTTGCATCATGTATTTGAGTAACTGAAACTCGCGTTGCCGCAGTTCAATCGCGCGGTCGCCGCGCTTTGCGGTTCGATCCAGGAGGTCAAGCTGCAGTGGTCCCACGCGCAGCACGGTTTCGTTCGACACCGCCGGCATCCGGGCCAAAGAGTCTTCGCTCGATATTAATTCAACTATCGCGAGCGGTTGTTTTGATGAGACGTCGCTTCGCAGGGAAGATACGCGCATGTGATCGACCATCTTCTCAAGCGCGCTCGAGAGCAGCGAACGAATGTCAGTTCCCTTGGAGACAAAGTTGGATTGCATTTCCGCCGGTATATCTTTGATCACCAGGCGAACCAGAAATGGCAAGCCGTCGATATCTGTCAGAAGTTCTGCTATTTCGCTCTGCAATTGTGGAGGTACCCGCCGGCTCCGGACGTCGCTCGGATCTCGTCCAGTTCTGGTTGATGGACTCAGCAAGTGTATCGAGGCTGATCTCGGCTCTGAGGTCTTCGAGTCAGTACCGATGAATGCCGCGTTGATCCGATTAGATATCGGGACGTTGTTATGAATTCCCATCATAATGTCCTTTTCCCTTAGGCAGCAGACTTCTTCGCCGACACGAACGTTGTTTCGCGATCTTACTGCGGTTGCGCCCAATCTCTTTGATCGATGTCGTGGAAATGCTCTGACCTGCAACTGACTCTTCCGATGTGGAGTGAGACTAAGAGAGCGATGCCGATGGCTCAACCGTACATAGGTAAGCGCGCGATATCGAAAGGGATCGGACAACTATACGGGAGTTTGTGGTATTTGCCGTTCGCGGTCCTTGCACCACAGTGGCGAGTGTCCGCTTAAGTCGACGCGCGGCAGCGGCGCTTCACTGCTGGCGCGATCTTTCTGGGCGGCAGCGAGATGCCTAAGAGGCCGAAGACAAGCCGAGATCGCGTACCCGGATTGATCCGCAGGGAACAAAGTCGCTCCATAACACGTGCGGGGGCGGTCCAGTACCGCCATCATGCGCCGGTTCTGGCTGGAACGAATTGCTGATTTTCTTCGGAAGTGCTCTAATACCGCTCGCAGAGAACCGGAAAGCTGTTCGAAATGATGCGTAACCAAACCATGAAGTTTCGCGGCACGTGCATGGGGCTGTCAATCCGCCGTTCGATCGTGGAAGCCCACGGCGGACGTCTGTCGGCCTCCCGCAACGGGGGCCCCGGTGCGACGTTTCAATTCGCTCTGCCCTTACATCAAGTGGATGCGTCATGACCGAGCGCCCCAGATCATCGCATGAACCGGCCAGCGCCGACGAGCCGATCGTCTTTGTTATTGACGACGATGAATTGATGCGCAGGGCGCTGACCAATCTCTTTCAATCGGTAGGCCTGAAGGCTGAGGTGTTCGGTTCGGCGCCCGAGATGCTGCAGAGCAAGCTACCAGACGTCGCGAGCTGCCTGGTCCTCGACATCAGGCTGCGCGGATTAAGCGGGCTGGATTTTCAAATCGAACTAGCCAAGGCGAACATTCATATTCCAATCATCTTCATGACTGGCCATGGCGACATTCCGATGACCGTCAGAGCCATGAAGGGCGGAGCGGTCGACTTCCTGACCAAGCCGTTTCGTGAACAAGAGATGCTGGACGCCGTGGTGACGGCGATTGAACGGGATCGAAAGCGGCGCGAAGCTGACAAGATAGTCGCGCAGTTGCAGGCGCTTCTTGAGACCCTGACTACCCGCGAGCGGGAGGTTTTGGCTTTGGTATCGTCCGGCCTCATGAACAAACAGATAGCGGCCGAACTTGGACTTGCCGAGATTACGGTGAAGCTCCATCGTGGCCATATCATGAGGAAAATGGGAGCGAAGTCGTTGGCAGATCTGGTGAGAAAGGCCGAAACGCTCGGAATTCGTCGCAACGCGCAAACCTAAGTATGATTTTACAACCTCGATCCAGGGCCCATTTGTTGGCTAGGCGGTGCGAAGGCAAGCGCCTTGCTCTCACTTCAGGAAGGTCCGTCTTGTCAACGCTTTCGACGATTTCAGTGATTGACGACAATGCATTCGTCCGCGCGGCGACCAATAATCTTCTCAGCTCGCACGGATATCTGGTCGTTGCATTTGCCTCAGCTGAGGAGTTTTTGCAGTCGGTTCGTCTAAACGACTCGTCGTGCGTGATCGCGGATGTGCAAATGTCCGCTATGAGCGGCTTGGACCTCCTGACCCATATGCGCGCTCAGGGGTATGCCGTGCCATTTATCTTTATGACGGCCTCTCCCGATGAGAGCCTCCGGGTCCGCGCGCTGAAGGCGGGAGCCGTTTGCTTCCTGGCCAAGCCTTACACCGGACCTGCCTTGATCAACTGCCTCGAAGCTGCCCTAAATCAACATCGCCGCGGAACTAGTCAATAAGACGTTGAGCGTTGGCGTCGTCTCACGTGGCGTAAACATATACCGCCTGCGATGGCTTCCTAGTGGTGGTTTTGTCGGGTCTGCAGCGAGTCCTCCCGCTGCTAACCAAAGGTATAGTGCATCCCAAACCAACACGACTTCAAAAACTACCTCTGTAGGATCGAGCGCTTGCGTTGCTCAGACTAGGCTTGCCGCTTCAACTACACCAAGTACGGCCCGGCGGGCACGAGCAACGAGCAAATGCGAAGTCCAGATCATGTTGACGAAGGCATGGCCTCTTTGTCCCTTGCCTCACAAGTACTCCCCGAGGCCGGCGGAAAGGTGGAGCGTCTCTTTAGTCCCCGGGAGAGGAATTTCATGCAATTACCCAAGTTTACGCGCTCGGCCACGTTGCGCTGGACCTTGGTGGTGGCTTGGATATTCGCGGTTTTTGTCGCTGCATTGCTCGGCTTCGTCTACCTGAAAACCAAAAATGACTTAACGATGCGATCGGATCGCATGATTACCTCGCAAACACGCCTTTTTGAGCACCTGTCGCCCGAGCGGATATTGGACGCGATCGATGAGGATCTGAAGCAGGATCCGGAGCGCGTTCGGATCACGGCATTGTTTGGTGCAGACGGCCGCAGGATAGCTGGTAACCTGGAAAGCCTGCCACCTGATCTAGGGGGCGATAATGCGGTGCACACCGCTGTGGTCGACAGGGTGGACGCAAGTGGCCGGGAGAGACAGGCTGTCCGCCTGATCGCACGAAGACTTCCGAATGGCGACGTGCTGGCGGTCGGACGAAACGTTGATGAAGTCCGGGAGATCGCACGTGTCCTGGGTTGGGCACTGACGCTTGGCCTGCTACCCGCCGTCCTTCTTTGCCTCTCCGTCGGTTGGGCGCTGAACGCCCGCGCCCGTAGACGTATCGTTGAGGTCAACGAGCGGGTACAGCGCATCACCGCCGGAAACCTGCGTGAACGACTGCCGCACAGGAACAGTAACGATCCCTTTTCCAATCTAGCCATGATAGTCAACGGCATGCTCGACGAGATGGAAACCCTCATCCAATCCCTTGCCGGTGTCGGCAATGACATCGCACATGATTTGCGCACGCCGCTTACCAGGGCGCGGCTGACGCTCGAACGCGGTCGCACCAAGGCTAGAACGCTGGAGGAGTTGCAGACGGTTGCAGATAAAACAATAACCGGAATCGACCAATCGCTTGCGATCGTCACCGCCATTATGCGGCTTGCAGAAATCGAGAAAAGCCAGCGGTTGGCGAGCTTTGGCAAAGTTGCGCTTGCGGATCTCATACGCGAAGTAGGCGATATGTACGATCCCATTGCTGAAGACAAGGGCATCTCTCTTCTCATTCACTCACCGGACAAACTAAGCGCTTACGGTGACCGGGATTTGCTGATCGAGGCCGTCTCAAACCTCGTCGATAACGCCGTCAAATTCACTCCGCGCGGAGGGAAGGTGGAAATCGGGTTGATTCCCGGCCACGGCGAAAGCATTGTGCGCGTCAAGGATACCGGTGCGGGCATAAGCGAACACGAGCGTGACGCTGTCCTAAGGCGTTTCTACCGGTCCCAAAAAACGGGACAGACATCGGGGCTGGGGCTCGGCTTGAACCTGGTAGCCGCAATTACCAGGCTGCACGGCTTCCGATTAACCATCGTTCCCGGGTCTGGGTGCGTAGTTGAGATCGGATGCCCGTGTGTACCGATGCCGGCATGAACAATCAGGGTTCGCTGCCATAGGTGAGGTCTTCAAGCCCAAGCCTGGATCAACGGGAATGCTCGGGGGCGATGTACCGCAGGCCGCCGGGGATTACATTGCATAGTGAAAACCGAGCTGTTGCAATCCGGGTAGCGTGCCATTGGCTCCTGGAATTAGGATGGCGCCTCCACCAAACGGTGGTCGGGTCCGCGGCGGGCTGGGCACGAGCTTGTCAGGGTTGATGCGGATTCAAGAAGGACACTGGCTTGTTCACGACATGCAATGTGGCAGGATCGACCGCAATCGATTTCCGCTCGATGATCAGTGTATTGGTCTGGAACTCGTCGCCGCCAGCTGCGCCGTACGGTGGGTTACCGAAACAACGAAGAAATCCGGATGTTTGAACGACCCTATCCGCGAATTGAGCGCTGCGCATCAGGTTCGGTCAAGAGACTTCGGTGTCGGTGCTGTCCGAGCCTTGCCCTGGTGCAGGCAGATAGGAGAGCATCTCTGTCAATGCTTCGTAGTCCATCTGCCCTTGATGGTTTAAGATCATCGGCACGGTCTTGAAGTCGCGACGGCGAAGCGCCCGCGCTAAACGCCTTCTCAATGTATCATCAAGGGTGGCACCGGGAGGCGTCTTCACGAATTCGACCGCCGTCGTCGCGGGCTCCTACTGCGCCGACGCGAGACCGATCGCCCTTGCGGGCGCGGTCAAAGCCGACGTCCTCAATACGCTTGACGTTCACGACCGCTATCTCCTGCTTGGTTCCTTCAGACACATGGGCATCGGAGGTGTTCGAGACCATTAAATCCCTTGAACGAGATCAGCGCGGCAACGTTCGCAAAGGACGTTTTTTCTGAAGAAGAATTTATTGGCAGAAGTGCAATCGCGTTCCGACGTGAGGAGCATACCTCATACCTCGAACTAGGAGACCAACAAGATGAAATTAGCTTTGATTGGCGCCGCCGCTGTTGCCGCGGCAGCTTTCGTAACTCCCGCTCTGGCGCAAGCGGTTATCGAAGACCCTGGCTATTGCTCGCAGTCCAACCCCAACGCAAGTTGCCGGAGTTTGGCAGCGGAAAATCCGTATGCCGATGGCGGTTACTATCGCGATTGGCAGGACGGGAACGCCGTGATGTCACGTCACGTCGCCGAGCCCGATGCGTACCGTTATCATGGGGGGCCGAAATACAACGATTGATTACCTCTCGCCCCCTTCAAAGGGTATCCGAACGCGAACGCCGGGGGGATTTGGCCGACCTCTGTCGGTTGGCAATATGGATGGCGACGTGATGGGTGCCAATTGGGGCGAGCCTCTACACGCCGGAACACGACCTGCAAATCGCGCAAACCGGACTGGCGGCGGTTCCTCATTGAATTGAGCCCCGCCGCTGTATGCCATAGAGCAGGATCCGCCGCCGATCACCGATAGGACGACCAGCGGGCTATGTGGCCGGACGGCTCCTCCGTTGGATGCAATCTCATTCCATACTCGATCGCTTCCATTTTTAAGACTAATCTCCCCTATGACGCCGATATTCGGTCGGCGTCACTCCAGTGAACCTACGAAATGCCCTCGTAAATGAACTCGTTTCGCGAAAACCGGTTTGCACGCCGATCTGAGTCACTGAGAGCGCCGGCTTCTGCAACAAACTCCTGGCACGATCCATCCGGCGCGCTGAATGGTAGCGATGCGGAGGCACGCCGAAAGATTTCTTGAAGGCGCGCGCAAAATGAAAGAGGCTCAGGTTAACAAGCTCTGCGAGAGTGGCCAACGAAATGTCCTCCGAGAGATGTTCCTCGATGAATTCCACCACGCGTTTCTGTTGCCACGCCGGCAAGCCGCCACTAAGCGGCCTCACCGCTCCGGATGTTGCGCGTTCCAATCGGATGAGTTCGTGCACTAGTACGAGGCTCAAGGCCTCTGCGTATTGACGGCTCCCTGGGTCGGAATTCCCGACCTCGGCCTTGAGTTTGAGCGCGGTATCCCAGACGGCTTGATCGAAGAAGAACAGACGCGGGCTGATCGCGAGAGCGACGTCGGGTTCCTTATCGAAAAACGAGTTCTTGTAAATCGATATAGAAATAGGTGACGCGCGTCAGCACTCGCGGCGTCTGCCAGCCGTAGAACCGACTCCCGGCAGGCACAAAGCTGAGCTTGCAATTGAATTCGCGCAAAGTCGATTTTGGCAAGCCTTCGATAAGTGTCTCGCCGTTATCCCGTTCCGCGCGCTCGTAAGCGATCAGCAAATGCCGTCGAGCTTGAAAGCCGTATTCGAAAGTCTCGCGCCGGGTAATTCTCACGTTGTCTGCCTGTATTGAGCCCCAGTGCGCCAGTCGGCGGCGCGCGATATCGGGGGGCGAAATTTTGACAATCGATGGAGGGAAGGAACGCGCACCCGAAAGGCCAATGCCAATGTCACTCATTCTCGTTTCCCCAGACATTATGTATTGGCTCTCTTCCACGTCCAGTTTCTTTGTGTTGAGGACTTGGAAGGTTTAGCGGGATAACGAATCCGTCATCACCGCGCGCACAAAAGAAAAGACATATTTGACGTCGAAGTCTAGAATAAGCAGGGGAGATTTCTGCACTATTAAACTCCAGTTCAGATAGCTAAATTCGATTTCATTCGCGGCGAGCAGGTACAAACTCAGCGCCGCGCGCTATGCCGTTACCAAGCGGGACAGCTGCTCCACGAAATCCAAGCAAAGAAATGGTAAAGGAGGGCAAGCTCAGACAAGCGCAAGTCCCGTTCATCACCAAATCCAGGGTGTGTCCGCTGTAAAGAGCGCGTATCAGACAGCGCGACTGCGGACGATCAGGAGCCCGGATGTCCAAGCACGAATCTCGCTCGCCACTCACGCCTGGAAGGGCATCCGGGATTCCGTCCCGCGACCCTTCTGGCGGCTCGGTATCGACCGCCTCCCGCCGGTCCGTGCTGGGGGAAATCGGCTTTGTCGGCCTAGGGCGCATGGGAGCAGCGATGGCTGCAAACCTCGCGGCCGAGGGGCTGCAAGTGGTTGCCTATGTCCGTCGCCAGGATCAGATCGGCAAGCTCGAGGCACTCGGTCTCAGGCCCACAACGGATATCGGTGACTTGATCCACTGCGATGTCGTCATCAGCATGTTGCCGGATGACGATGCCGTGCACGAGATCGTGTTCGGTCGCGGGGAGTTTGACTTCGACGGGCTGGCGGCGGGTCTGAGGCCCGGCGCGATCCACCTGTCGATGAGTACCATTAGTACGGCGACTGCGTCGCTGTTGGCGGTCGCGCACGCGCGGAACGGACAGGGCTACGTAGCTGCGCCGGTGTTCGGAAATCCGGATGCCGCCAAGGCGCGCCAGTTATTCATCGTTGCCGCTGGTGCCCGGGTCGATATCGAGCGCTGCCAACCGATCCTCAGCAGCCTTGGACAAAGGACATTTGAGATCGGTGACACCCCAGGAGACGCCAATCTCTTTAAGTTGCTCGGTAATATGATGAGCGCGACGGCGCTAGAGATGCTCGGCGAAGTTGTGGCGGTGGTCCGGAAGCGTGGACTGGACGCGCAACCGTTTATCGACATCATGACGAACACAATGTTCGGCGGCCGCGCGCATAAAATCTATGGCGACAAGATTGCAAGGCAGACATATGCGCCCGGGTTTGTCTTGCCTCTCGTGCTCAAGGATGTGCGCTTGGCGCTCGCCGAGGCAGAGAAAGCAGGTGTCCCGATGCCTTCGGTAGGCGTGGTTCGGGACCGTCTGATTACTGGGATCGCACGTGGTCACGGTGAGCTCGACTGGACCGCTCTCGGGCTTATCGCCGCGGAGGAAGCCGGGCTCTTCCCATTGTCCCCCATCAATGGCGAGTGAGGTCGGCCTGGCCCGTTGCCTACGCACCTCGGGTGCGCGCGTTTAAGAAGAGGGAATAGAATCGTGCAGAAGCTGTCACAAATGAACATGAATCTTACGGAAATTCCAGGTACCTCGCTCAAGGTGTCGCCCGTCGCTATTGGCACGTGGGCGATTGGCGGTTGGATGTGGGGCGGTACTGACGAAGCTGAATCAGTCGCTACCATCCGGACTGCGTTCGAGCATGGCATCAACCTTATCGACACGGCACCGGTCTATGGTTTCGGCCGTTCCGAGGAGATAGTGGGCAAGACGATCGCCGAAAGTGGGCTACGCTCGCACGCGATTATCGCCACCAAGGTCGGTCTTCAATGGGAGGGCGGAAAAGTATCTCGCAATGCCAGTCGCGCCCGCATCATGCGGGAAGTCGAAGATTCTCTGCGCCGGCTCCGAACCGATTACATTGATATATATCAGGTTCATTGGCCCGACCCGCTGATTACGATTGAAGAAACTGCGGACGCAATACACATGCTGTTCGCGCAAGGAAAAATCCGTGCCATCGGAGTGAGCAATTTTTCGGTCGGCCAAATGGAACGGTTTCGCCGCATCGCGCCGTTGCATGTGCTGCAGCCGCCGTACAACTTGTTTGAACGCGGAATTGAGACCGACCTTCTTCCCTATTGTCAGGAAAATAAAATCGCGATGCTCGGATACGGCGCGCTGTGTCGGGGCCTCCTGTCCGGACGAATGAAGGCGGATACGGTTTTCGGTGGCGACGATCTGAGGCGCGCCGACCCGAAGTTTCAACAGCCTCGGTTCGCACAATATCTGGCCGCCGTGGGCAAGCTTGATCGCCTCGCGAACCGCTTCGGAAAGCGCGTTATTCATCTGGCGGTCCGCTGGATGCTCGATCAGGGCATCACCACGGCATTGTGGGGTGCACGTCATCCCGATCAGTTGCAGCCGGTCGACGAGGTAGTTGGCTGGTCGCTCGATGTCTCTGCTAGGGCCGAGATCGACCTGATCCTGCGTGAGACCATCACCGATCCGGTCGGTCCTGAATTCATGGCCCCGCCGGCTCGCAGCATCGCAGCGTGACGCAACACAGGGTGGCTCGACGAAATGTCGCGCCGGGCAGGTGTCTGATAGTTCTCCGCGATTTCCGTTGTGAACGCTGGATTGCGCGACCGATGTGGTTTGCGTCCAAAATGTAATCGCGAATTTAATAGTCCTCGGGTGTCTCGCTACGACTTTCAGGCAACGCGTCACCTCGCCTGCCCAGCCGCCGTTCTGGATGCACTTCGGCGCATTGTTGAAGGAAGCCCAGTCCATCGGCATGTCATCGACGTCGGTTGCCGGCGAAAATGCGCCGAGGGAAACTGATTGCCGATGGCCTCACTTTGGGGGCCGGGATCCTTGATATTCCCCGGAGCCTTAGCGTTGCGCCTTGGCGGCTGGTCCGGATTGCCGAAGGAGGCGGCGCGCGCTGCGATTTCAGTCATCACAGCCCCGCAGCGGACACGGCCAGCATATCGCGTCTCGAAAACATGTCACCTCTCTAATTAAAAACGACTTGGTACCTGAGAAATAGGCTCACGTTTATTGTGAGCCACTAAAGTAGCGTTCAGCTTGTCTTGGAGCGATCTAAATCCCTGGCGCGGCGATCGTCAATTCCGCGGCATGCCTATGGCATTTAGGTCCGAGGCGGACGTCTGGTTCGGAACAGGGATTTCGACCGCGCCGTGGTTGAGAGCCTGATGGCAGGAATTGCATGCGTTAGTCAGACCAACATAGGCCTTGGCAAATGCGGTGGCATCTTTTAATTGGATCGCGCTCTTCAATTCCTTGAACGGTTGCTCCGTCACAGATGCTATCATGTCTGGAAAAGAGATGCCGTGTTCGATCGGATGAGCGAGCCCCAGGCGATCGAACGCGCCATGGAGATTTCCAAGTTCGTAGGCTGCAAAATCCCAGTTTCCATCCTGCGCGGACTGCCAGAGCCGCTCGTGCCGCGGTTGAATTGTCGCGATCATCAAGTCGCTGATGCTCGGCAGATATCTGGTGGCTTGAGGCGAGGGCGCCGTTTCTGGTCCTGCGGCCGCGCTGGGCGGGGTCGCAAGACCGATCACCACCATGGCTGCTCCCGCAAGGACAACTGCGGCAACCAGGATCGGGTGGCGCCGGCGGCCAGCTGGTTTTGTGTCGCTCATGCGCGCGCTGGTAGCGCGGTAAGGAGCTTATCGAGTGTAATCGGGTAGTCTCGTATCCGCGCGCCACAAGCGTTGTGGATAGCATTGGCGACAGCGGCGGCAGCGCCGCAGATTCCGAGCTCGCCGATGCCCTTGCTTTTCAGCGGATTGGATCTGTCGTCCAGTTCCGCAAGAAAGATGGCGTCGATCGCCGGAATGTCGGCATGCACCGGAACATGGTATTCGGCGAGATCGTGATTGACGAAATAGCCGAAGCGGGGATCGAGCGTCATTGCTTCATGCAGCGCGGCTCCCACGCCAAACACCATTCCGCCGATCGCCTGCGATCGCGCCGTCTTTGCGTTCAAGACACGTCCGGCGGCGAATACGCCGAGCATGCGCCGCAAACGCACTTCGCCGGTATCCACGTCGACACCGACTTCCGCGAAATGCGCGCCGTAGGACTGTTGCGAGAAGTCCTTGTTGTTGCTTCCCGGCCGGATTTCGCCGTCGGCGTCCATCCCAGCGCCGACAAGGTCTGTTAGCTTTCTGGATTGGTCTCCGGACGAGATACTGCCGTTGGCGAAGCGTGCGGTTGCCGAATCCATGCCGGCGGTCCGTGCCAATTTTCCGCGTAGCGCGTTGCAGGCCTCGAACAGGGCCGAGCCCGAGCTGCCCGCGCCCCACGACCCACCAGAACCTGCAGCCTGCGGAAAGCTGGTATCGCCGAGTTCAATCTGCACCCGTTCCATCGGCAGCCCAAGCATCTCCGCTGCGATCTGCGCCAGAATGGTATAGGTCCCGGTGCCGATGTCCGTCATTGCCATCCTTACGGTGGCGCTGCCGTCAGGGTCCAATCGGACATTGGCTTTGGAGAGCTGAAGGGGGTTGCCCCGCGTCGCCGCGGCCATGCCCATTCCGACCAGCCATTGTCCGTCGCGAACCTGACCCGGATTTGGATTGCGCGTTTCCCACCCAAATCGACGCGCACCTTCCAGCATGCAGCCGATCAGGTGACGGCTCGAATAAGGAATATGTTCCTCCGGATCCACGCTCGGTTCGTTTCGAATGCGCAATTCAATCGGGTCCAGACCAAGTCTTTCGGCAAGCTCGTCCATCGCACATTCAAGAGCCATAAGCCCGACAGATTCGCCGGGCGCACGCATCGACGATGCAACCGGAATGTCGAGTGGCGCAAGACGGTGTCGCGTCAGCCGATTGGATCCGGCATAGAGCGTGCGGGTTTGCAGGGCGGCGCCCTCATAGGTTTGCTCGCTGGGTAAATTGCCGGAGAACACGTCATGGCCGATCGCGAGGATATGACCGTCGCGATCCGTGGCCAGGCGAAGGCGCTGGATCGTGTCGGAGCGGTGCGTCGTGACGTGAAAAATCTGCTGTCGAGTCAGCGCAGTTTTGACCGGTCGCTTGAGTTGTCGCGCGGCGATCGCCGCCAGGATAGCGTCGGCATTGACCCAGAGCTTGCCACCGAATCCTCCGCCGATGAACGGGCTGATCAGGCGTATGTTCTCGACGGGGATTCCCAAGGTCGTCGCGATGACCTTTTGGCCCTGGTTGAGCATCTGGTTCGCAGTGTACAGGATCAACCTATCGCCATCCCACGTCGCAACTGTGGCATGAGGTTCCATCATCGCGTGACTTTGCAATGGGGTGGTGTAGGTCACGTCGATCTGCACCGGGGCGCTGGCGAACGCACTTGCGAAATTTCCTACCGCGCTGTCGGCTGCTGGTGCGCCGCTTGGCGTTGGAACACGCGCTTCATTGAGGTTGGCACGCAGCGCGTATTTTCCGCTCGACCGATCATATTTCACGTTCACGAGATAAGCAGCCGCCCGGGCCTGCTCGAAGCTTTCGGCAACCACGAAGGCGACCGGCTGGCCGTAACCCGTCACTTTTGGGCCAGTGAGCACGGGATGCGCTTCGCGGTGATTGCCGGTGCCCTGCGCGGGAGCATTGCGATGGGTGAGAACCAGCGCGACACCGGGCGCGTTTTCCGCAGCTCGGGTATCGATCGATCTAATCGTTCCTTTTCCGATCGAGGCTTCGACCACGAAGCCATAGAGCACGTTCTCCTGCTGCATCTCATAGGCGTAGCGTGCGCCGCCGGTAACTTTCAACCGACCGTCCACGCGGTCGATTGGTTTGCCGACAATGCCTTGGCCATCGAGAGCATTAGGGCCGATAAGTGAGTTCATTTCCATGAGATCGCTCCCTCAGGTCCGTGTCGTCTCTGCCAGCACGCTGTGCAGGGTGCGCCGCGTCAGCGGTATCTTGAAATCATTGCCGCCGAACCCGCGCGCGCCTTCGAGTACGGCATTTGCGGCCGTATCAAAGCTGGTGGTGGTCGCAGGCGCGCGGGCCAATGTTTGCTCGGCCCGTGCTACGCGCCACGGCTGATGTGCCAGACCGCCGAAGGCGAGCCGAGCCGAACGGATCCGACCACGCGCTGTATCGACGATCGCTGCGATGGAAACTAGCGCAAACGCGTAGGAGGCGCGGTCACGGACCTTGCGGTAGACTTGGACACCTGGCGGCGGCGGGGGCAACGTCACAGCGGTGATGACTTCGCCTGGCTCGAGCGACGTCTCGATCTCGGGAGTGTCGCCCGGAAGGCGATGAAACTCCGCGATCGGGATCACGCGGGTTTCACTCTCGCGATTGACCGTTTCCACCCTGGCATCGAGCGCCCGCATCGCTACTGCCATGTCGGACGGATGACTCGCGATACAGTGCTCGCTGGTGCCGAGGATGGCGTGAATGCGATTGAAGCCAGCGAGTGCCGCACATCCGGAGCCGGGACTGCGCTTATTGCAAGGCTTGGTGACATCATAGAAGTAATAGCAGCGCGTTCGTTGTAGCAGATTGCCGCCGGTCGTGGCCTTGTTGCGCAGCTGGGCGCTGGCGCCAGCCAGCAATGCACGGCTCAGGACGCCATAACGCAGTCGTACTCGAGGGTCGGACGCGAGATCGCTGTTTCTAACCAGCGCACCGATGCGCAAGCCCCCTTCCGGCGTCTCGTCGATCTTGTCGAGCGGTAGCCGATTGATATCGATCAAGGTGGATGGCGTCTCGACCTGCAACTTCATCAGGTCGAGCAAATTGGTGCCGCCGGCAATGATTTTCGCGCCAGACTTGACCGCAGCGGCGGCGGCGTGGGTGGTTGTATCTGCACGTTGATAGGTGAATGCTTTCATGTTGGCGTTCCCGCAGCTTGTTTGATCGCGGCCACGATGTTGGGGTAGGCTGCGCACCGGCAGATGTTACCGCTCATCCTCTCGCGAATTTCCGGATCGGTGAGTTCAGCGGCCGGTTGCGTCAGGTCCTCCGTGACGTAGCTCGGCATGCCAAGCCTGCTCTCAGTCAGCATCCCGATGGCAGAGCAGATCTGGCCTGACGTGCAGTAGCCGCACTGAAAGCCGTCATGTTCGACGAATGCCACCTGCAGCGGATGCAGAGTCTCGCCGTCGGCGAGCCCCTCGATCGTGGTGATCGATTGGCCGTCATGCATCACTGCAAGCGTCAGGCAGGAGTTTATGCGCCGCCCCTCGATCAGCACGGTGCATGCGCCGCATTGGCCATGATCACAACCCTTCTTCGAGCCTGTTAGTGTGAGGTGTTCACGCAGGGCGTCGAGCAGCGTCGTGCGGGGATCGAGGGCCAGCGAATGAGGATGACCGTTGACCTGAAGTTCTATCTTCACGGGAGACGGGGACGACCCGCTTTCGTCGGCCGGGCCGGCCGCAAAGACGGCACGCGGCAGCGTGGTCAAAAGCAGCGCGGTGGTCCCCGTCTCGATCACGGTGCGGCGCGTAACCTCAAATGTGTCGAGCTCAGCATTGGAATCGTGCTCGTCCATGATTGCTCCATGTTTGCATAGTCCGTGAACACTGTTGCAGGATGACACCGGCTTACGGCCAGGTGTCGTCCGGAAGATTAACGACGATGGGTGCCGCGGTGCTGCGCACGACAACCCATCGAAATGGTTCCAGTTTTGATGGATTGATTTCCATGTGCAGCAGGAAAGCGGGGACGTGAATGAAATCGCCGGCCTTTGCGCGCGCTACTGATTCTCCCTCTGTCCCCCAGCGTATTTCGCAGATGCCGGAGAGGACGTAGGCAATCGTCTCTTGCTCTCCGTGATGATGAATTCCCGTCTGCGATCCCGGTTCCACCTCGAACAGGCCGCCCCATATTGCCGACGCAATGCCGAGCGCAGGCGCGATGGCGGCGAGGCGTTCAGAGCCCGGCGTCTGCGCGGTTCCTTGATCGAATTCAGCTGGGCTGACTATTTTGATTGCGGGAGAAGAACTCATGGCGTTTCCCTCAAATCGTTGGACCTTCAACTCAAAAATTAGGAAGCGGCTGATTAGAGCGCCACTAAATTGGAGTTTAGCAACCCGCGCCAAATTGAGACGGAGTGCATTCACGGAAGGAGCTCGCAGAAGCACTCCTCAGACCATGATGATCGCTTATCTATGCGGTCGCGCGATCTGTGAGGCCTGGTGCAGGGCCTGTTGGGAAATACTCACTCGGCGGGCGCCGGCATGGTGTGGCCGGAGGCCGCTTGCTTCCGTTCCCCGAACAGCCAAGTCTGCAAACGGTCGAGATAGATATAGACGACCGGCGTGGTATAGAGGGTGAGAATCTGCGACAGAGCGAGACCGCCCACGATGGCGTAGCCGAGCGGCTGACGAAGTTCCGATCCGACTCCGGTGCCGAGCATCATCGGAACGCCGCCAAGCAGCGCCGCCATTGTGGTCATCAGGATCGGCCTAAAGCGCATGATGCAGGCTTGATAGATCGCGTCCTCCGCCGTCAATCCCTGTTCATGCTCGACGTGCTGGGCGAAATCGACCAGCATGATCCCGTTCTTCTTGACGATACCGATGAGCAGAATGATGCCGACGATCGCGATCACGCTGAGATCGTAGTGAACCGCCATTAGCAGCAACAGCGCTCCCAGTCCTGCGGACGGCAGCGTAGAGATAATGGTGATCGGATGAATCAGGCTTTCGTACAGCACGCCGAGGATGAGGTAGATGACGAAGAGTGCGGCGACGATCAGAATCGGCGTGCTCGACAGTGATGCGCCAAATGCCTGAGCATTCCCCTGAAAACCAGTCTGAAGCGAGAGCGGCTTGCCGAGGTCTTTCTCGATCTGCTGGATGGAGCTTACCGCCTGCCCGATCGCGGTGCCCGGCAGAAGGTTAAACGAGATTGTCACAGACGGGAACTGGCCCTGATGGTTGACCACGAGCGGCGCGACCTTCACCACTGAGTCAACGAGCGTGGATAACGGCACCTGCTGACCGCTTGAGGATTTGACATAGATGCCGTTGAGCGCTTCGGGTCCATACTGGAACTTCGGGTCGACCTCCAGGACAACATGGTACTGATTCAGAGTTGTGTACATCGTCGAGACGATACGCTGACCGAAGGCGTCGTCGAGGGTGTTGTCGATCGTGTAGGGCAGTATACCGTAGCTCGACGCGACTTCGCGCTTGATCGTGATGTCGAGGAGCGGACCCGCATTTAGCTGATCGGTGGCGACGTCGGTGATGCCCGGGATGGCCTTGATCCTGTTGAAGAACAGCGCCGCCCAATGATTGAGCTCGCCGGGATCGGCGTCGTTCAGTGTGTACTGATACATTGTCTTGGACACGCGCCCGCCAATGGTGATGTCCTGCGCAGCTTGCATGTAGAGCGTGATCCCCTGAATCTTGGCGAGGTCATTCCGCAGCCGCGCCAGCACTTCGTCCATGCTGCCGCGCTGACTCTTGGGCTTCAGCGCGATGTAAACTCGGCCGTTATTGACCGTGGTGTTGCCGCCGCCAGCACCCACGGCCGCGCCGACCGAGGCGACCGCGGGGTCACGCATTAGGGCATTGAGCAGGGCTTGCTGGCGCTCGGCCATGGCCTTAAATGAGATATCCTGTCCTGCTTCCGACAGGCCGATGATCAATCCGGTGTCCTGCTCGGGAAAGAATCCCTTGGGGATCAGCACGTATAGATATCCGGTGAGGGCGATAGTCGCGAGCATTGTCATAAGGGTGACGAAGCGGTACCGCAGTACGATCTTCAGGCCGGCCTCATAGAGGTTGAGTAGGCCATCGAAGCCACGTTCGGAAAGCCGGTAGAGCCATCCATGGTCCTTGCTTTCGGGCTTTAGCAGATAGGCACACATCATCGGCGTCAGCGTCAGCGAGATCAGTAGAGACAGCACCAGTGCAACGCTCACGGTGACCGCAAATTCGCGGAACAACAGACCGACATAGCCGCCCATCAGGAACAGCGGAATGAACACAGCGATCAGCGATAGCGTGATCGACACGATGGTGAATCCGATCTCGCCGGAACCCTTCAACGACGCTTCGAACGGCGATGCGCCTTCCTCCATGTGTCGCACGATGTTCTCAATCACGACGACAGCGTCATCGACCACAAAGCCGACCGCAATGGACAAGGCCATCAGCGAGAGGTTATCGAGACTGTAGCCGAGCTCGTAGAGGACAGCGAAGGTACCGATCAGCGACAGCGGCACGGTGACGGCGGGAATAACGGTAGCCCAGAAATTGCGCAGGAATACGAAGATCACCATCACCACCAGCGCAACCGTCAGGATCAGCGTGAACTGCACGTCGCTGACCGAGGCGCGGATGGTCTCGGTGCGATCGGTGATGATATTCACCTTGACCGCCGGCGGAATCGACGCCTGAAGCACCGGCATCATCCCCTTGATCCGGTTCACCGTGTCGATGACATTAGCGCCGGGCTGGCGCTGGATCGCCAGAATGACTGCCCGCTTCTGGTTGTACCAGCCCGCGATCAGATCATTTTCTGGCGCACTGATGGCGCGGCCGACATCACGGATGCGGACCGGCGCTCCGTTTCGATAGGCGATGACCAGATTGGCGTAATCATCGGCCTTCAGCAGTTGATCGTTCGTGTTGAGCGTGTAGGTCTGGCGCGGGCTGTTGAGCGTGCCTTTCGCCAGATCGACGTTTGCCTGGCCGAGCGCCGTCCGTACGTCCTCAAGGTTGATCCCGCGGGCTGCCAGAGCCTCCGGGTCGAGCTGCACGCGAACCGCGGGCTTCTGCTGGCCGCCGATCCCCACGAGACCGACGCCGGATATCTGCGATATTTTTTGCAGCAGAATGTTTTCCGCATAGGCATCAACGGTGGTTAGCGGCAGGGTGTCCGAGGTCAGGCCGAGCACCAGGATCGGCGTATCGGCCGGATTGACCTTCCGGATCGTCGGCGGATACGGCATGCCCACTGGCAAGTACGGAGTCGCAGCATTGATCGCCGACAGCGTGTCGCTCACCGTCCCATCGATCTGGCGGTTCAGATCGAACTGCAGGGTGATCTGGGTGTAGCCGAGTGCACTCGCCGACGTCATTTGGGCGAGCCCCGGGATTTCTCCGAACTGCAATTCGAGCGGCGTCGCCACCGAAGACGCCATTGTCTGCGGATCAGCGCCCGGCAGCTGCGCTGTGATCTGAAGGGTGGGGTAATTGACGTTCGGCAGCGCTGCCACCGGCAATAGCGGATAGCTGACCAGGCCGCCGACCAGCAATCCCACCATCAGCAGGGCAGTTGCGATGGGCCGACGGATAAACGGCGCGGATATATTCATGGGATTGGCGCCTGAAGAGAGCTTTGTGCAGTGGCTTCCCGCGCTGCCTGGCCGTGCAGCAATCTGACGCGGGTGCCTGGTTGCAGCTTGTATTGTCCGTCTACCACGACCTGTTCATTGGCCTTGAGGCCGGAATCAATGAGGGCCTGGCCGCTGCTGATTTGTGCGACCTTGACCGGCCGGTACTGGACCGTATCGTCGGGGCTGATGACGTAGATATAGGCGCCACTCGGGCCCTGCTGCACAGCCGATGCAGCGACGGTCAGGCCGTTACGCCTTGTGTCGACCAGCAGCCGCGCGTTGACGAGTTGGCCAGGCCAGAGCCGGCGCGATTTGTTGACAAAATTGGCCTTGAGCTGGATCGATCCCGTTGTCTGCAGGATCTCGTTGTTGACAAGGCCGAGCCCGCCTTGATCAAGGAGGGTTGTATCGTCCTGCGTGTAGGCGAGAACCGCGAGTGGCGTCTTGTTTTTTTGCTGTTGCTGCTGGATTTGCGGTAGATCCGTTTCTGGGAGAGTGAAGATCAGCGAAATCGGATCGATTTGCGTGACGACGACCAGGCCGTTCGTCGTTGATGGGCTGATGATATTGCCGACGTCGATCTGACGAATCCCGGCTACGCCATCGATCGGCGATGTTAGGCGCGTGAAGCTAAGCTGCACTTTGGCGGCGTCGATCAGCGCCTGGTCGGCCTTGATCGCCGCCTGCAGTTGTCCCACTTGCGCCTTCTGGGTCTCTAGCAATTGCGGAGTCGCCCATCCCTTCTCACCCAACGTGGTGTAGCGAGTGAGATTGGCCTCGGCATTGACAAGCTGGGCTTGATCGCGTTCCAGGTTTCCCGTGTACTGATCAATCAGCGCCTGATACGGACGCGGATCGATCTGCGCGAGCAGGTCGCCGGCATGCACCGTCTGGCCTTCCGTGAAGTTGATGCTGATGATTTGTCCCTGTATCTGGGCACGAACGACGTCGGTGTTGTACGCAATCACCGTGCCGACGCCGCTGAGATAAATGGGCACGTCATGCTGGGCGACTACCCCGGCGACGACCGACACCGCGGGTGGTGGAGCGGGCGCGGCAGCGGCCGTCTCTAGTGGGTGAGCATGCGTGAAGTACAGAAGCCCGCCCGCTAAGAAGTACAGAAGACCGCCCATTATGGCGGCGGTCAGTAGGGCGGCGGATATGATGGATTTCGTTTTCATGACTGGTCCAGTTCACCGATGAAACGCTATTTCAGCAGCCGCTCGTGGTGTTCGACGTCCCGCTGGTCAGGCACGGGAAAGGGTTTGTCGATGTAGGTGAAACAGTGGGCGGAGAGGCAATGGGGGGCATCGCTGGTACCGGCCCTGCCGCAGCCACAGTTGGCGAGACACTCACCATTGGTACCGCTGCTGCGGAGCTGACCCCAAGATTGCCGATCTCGATAGATCCCAACGGAATTCCTGTTCGAGCAGCGCCGCCCGGCGTTGTAGGCGACGTTGGCGCTGACGATGAAGCAATGCTGCTCGAGCCGGAACCGCACATTCCCGACAATCCCGACGTGTCCATCATCCCGGAGGTTGTCGTAATTCCCGATGTCGCTGATATTCCAGACGACGTCGACATTTCCGACGTCGCCGTCGTCGCCGGCGTCGCGGTTCCCATTGTCATTCCGCCGCCGTCGTAGGTTGCGGTCGATCCGTACATTCCTGATGGCGAAGTCCCAATGGTCGAGCATGTCGTGCCGCTGCTCGGCATTAGGATCGTGCCAGCTACGCCGGTGGGAGCGGGACTAACACCGGGGGATACGATTTCTGTGGAGCCAAGGGGAATGCCGGTCGAGGAAACCGCCGAACCAGTTCCCATACCAAGCGGCGAGGTCGCACTGATGGTGGGGGTCGGGCTGGCCGCTCCGGTAACTTGCGCCATGGCAGCGTTGCAAACGAAGAGCGCTGGAATGACCGCGGCAACGAACGAATATCTGATTGGCGTTTTCCGTTTTCCGACAACGTTGCCGCGGAGGGAGACAATCAATTTCGCGACGGTCAAGCTCGGTGCGAGGCTATCGGACATCGCTCAATCCCACAGTAGTAGCGCATGAAGCGTTCGAATAAGCAGCGGCGGCAATGTTCAATGTCTTGTCCAGTGTGGTTTTCAATTTTTGTTATCTCGCGTCGTGCGATTTGGTCTCAGGTCGTGCTCCAACGTCGAAGGTGGATTTTTTGCGCGAGCCGTTCAACTAAATAGCGGTTCACTTTCTTATTTTCATTGAGCAGAGCTCGTTCGCTTGCGATGTCGATGGGTCTTCTCCGAGAGAAAGCATCTATTCGATCCAAGAATATGTCTCAGTTAAGCACCGAGATCATGGAGAGCACGGGGAGCATGACGACAACTCGAACTTTGAGAGAAAGCTGCAGGTCGAATCTCAGTTCAGGCGCTCCAAGTCTCCAGCGCCGCCGCCGGAGCTCTAGGGGCGAGGTTCTTGGCCGCTTTTCTGACTTTCTCAAATGCGCGGGCCTCGATTTGCCGGATGCGTTCACGTGAAACGTTGAATTTTTTCGCCAGATCTTCGAGCGTCAATGGTTCGTCGACCAAATGTCGGGCCTTGAAGATGCGACGTTCGCGGTCGTCCAGGACGTCGATCGCAGCAATCAGCGCGTTATGCTGATACTCCTTGTCGTCTTGTTCGATGACGATGGCTTCGGGCGAGGGGGACTGATCAACGAGATTGTCCTGCCATTCGCCTGTTTCACCGTCCTCATGAAGCGGGGCATTGATTGATTTGTCACCGCCGAGGCGTCGATTCATGTCGACGACATCCTGGTCAGTGACGTCGAGGTTCTTTGCGATCAAAGCGACTTGATCGGGACGCAGGTCTCCGCCTTCGAAGGCAGCGATTTTGCGCTTTGCCGAGCGCAGTTTAAAGAAGAGCTTTTTCTGGCTCGCGGTAGTGCCGATCTTAACGAGTGACCACGTACGCAGAATGTAGTCCTGTATGGAAGCCCTGATCCACCAAATTGCATAAGTGGAGAAGCGAAAGCCTTTTTCGGGATCAAAACGGTTCAATGCCTGCATCAGGCCGATATTGCCTTCGGAGATGATTTCCGAGATTGGGAGACCGTAGCCGCGGTAACCCATGGCGATTTTAGCCGCGAGACGTAGATGACTTTTGACAAGCCGGTTCGCGGCATCACGGTCGCCGCGTTCGCGCCACCGCGTGGCGAGCTCATATTCCTGCTCTCGTTCAAGCACCGCAAAGCACTGGATGTCGTGGAGATAGCTACCACCACGTCCATCTCTAGCAAACACTGATTGTGTTCGAGCTGTGAGGCGCGTGTGTCCATCAATGCCCATGTTAATCGCTCCGTCGTATCTACCGTTCGAAACTCGACCGGATCACTAAATGATAGGCGCCGCTCGCGGAGCGGCCATTAAATTGAGATTTAGGACATTAAATTCGAATTAAGGTACGTCTCGTCATATCTGGCGGCCTTGCGGATTTTCGATCGCGGCTAATCGGTTGTGGGTCCATCACCGTTAGCGCCGATGAATCCGATCGTACGGCGTGCCGCCGAGAACGCCGCTGCCGCATCAAGACTCTCTAACGACGACGGCTCGAGGCCGCAGCTCTCGCAAGTCGAGCTCACCCGGTGGAGCTGGCGTTATTCGTCAATTCTCCAGGTGAGCTCCGTTAAAGCAGCTAAAAGCGAAGCGCTGGCGGCTTCCGAGCCGGCGCCTACTCCTCAGTAACTGCAGCCATACGGCCAAGCGTACGATGCGTAATTCGGGTAATACGGGCAATCGAGGCCGTAGCCGTAGTAGTCTCCGCCGAAGTGACGTCGTCCAGCGCCGAGGTGATCGTGGTCCAGGCGCGCCATGTGATCGTTGCCAAGCCCACCGACATGATCTCCACCGAGACCTCCAGGACGACCCCCTTCAAAGCCTCCCATGTGACCTCCACCAAAGGCGCCCATGTGGCCCCCTCCAAAGCCGCCCATACCACCACCATGTCCTCCACCCCCGCCGCCACCGTGGGCTTGTGCACCCGTGGCAAGAAGGCTACCGGCAAGCACCGCACCTGCCAAAATCATTGTCACTCGTCCTGTCATGACATTCTCCATTAAGATGCGCGGACGTTCCGCCACGGGTCCAGTCAGACGTTGGCGTGTCTCAGAAAGTAGAGCCAACGTGCGATGGAGTGGAGGTAGGCATGCCGGCCTGTCGTCTCTACTAAATTCGCATTCATTCGGATCGAATACGGAGCGTTGGGAAGCTCTTCGCGTCAGCCCCCGTTGTCGCCGCGGTAGTCGGGACAGAAATCGGTTTGCTGTACTGCACGGCCATTGTTCCGTTGGATCCGGGTTCTTTGTCTCAACAAGACGTATTCGAGGAAGTTCAGGAACGAGCGAAATCCGTCAGCAACGGAGCAGGTTCTCGCGGCGGCACACCTGGGAAATCCGAAGATTTACAGTTTTGCGCTTGAAGAAACGGACGACTCCGGCCGGCCCTACTTGGGAGGGGGATAACGCTGCGCGAAACCGTCCGCTTGGCAGCCACACGATACCGCGCCAGGGAGAAACCGCGGCCGGGCTTCTTCACCCAAGAATAGTTTCAGCCAGCCGGCGACGCCATTGAACAGAGGTTTAGCTGGACCAAATTGAAGGTTAGTTGGATTACCCTTTAAGTCAGCGCGGCGGCCGTCGAAAGACGAGCCTTCAGGGGATACCTTAAAAAAAGCTCCGGTCGCTCCCGTCATTCATTGGTTTCTTGAACTGGATAGAGTTACTCGTGAAGACGTCTTACGTAGCCCGCCTTCAGGCAAGCCGGACGCATTCGAAGAGGAACCAGGTTCGCTTCTCAGTTTAGTCAATCCAATTCTGAATCGTCCCATTCTCTGCAAGCATACCAGTTCTTAGGCTGATCGCACCGATCCCAATTAGCCGAAGAAGAGACAAGAACTTTCCATGACCATTCATCGGCACGTGCGGCAGCGCGTCAATGGCTTTCTTGCCGCTTCCGTCGAGGACCGGGCAGGCCCAAACGAGACAGCTTGGCGGTCTAAGCGGGCTCCTGCTCAACAGCCCCGGCAGATCGACCCTATCATCTTGTCGACCTTCGCTTCTTCGCGGTCGATGGCAGGATTGGTGCCAAGGAATGGTCCTTTCATGGGACCCTTGCCAATGCCAGATGACGGGAGCGCCGTGCCGAGCGAGTTGGTGCCAGGCGCAGCGGCGCTGGTGCCAAAGGCGCCGCCAGTTACGGGCATATGCGATCCCGTGGCGCCGCCCCGTGCAAACGCGGCAGTGGTCGAAAGGCTAACGCAAAGGGCGACGCAAACAACGGAAAACTTCTTCATGCCGAGACTCCCACGAGCGAGCGATCAACATGACGGTTGATCGCCAATGCGCATGCATTTGATGTGGGTCCGCAATCCGTCGAGACCATTAAATTGAATTTTATTCGGTGAGGCGGTCTCGGTCGCGTTTACAAACGGAGGATTTGCGTTCTAGCGGCGAGGATACTCACGATTGTGAATTAGGATACTGTAGTCAAGCGTAACAACGCCGTCAGAGCTGAGTGTGATCGCTCGGCGGCGTTGCATTGCCCTGCGTGGCCCATCTTCCTCATAACTTAGCAAGTGATATGCCAAAGTCGTGTGACGAGCGAGCAGCTCGAGTCTTAAAACAGAGTTTTGTGGGACTGGATAATTTCTGATCTAAATTAAGATGGTGCCGGCTCCCCGTTCGGCATTCCTCCCTACCAGACTTTGGCCCCAGCTTTCCGCCCTCGCTACGGCCGCTTCTTTGGCGCCGTCTGCAGGGCGTGCATTGATGGGTTGCGGTATCTCCCGCGATGGAGGTGGCCCGGTCGGTAGCAGAACGAGCTTCGAGGCCCACCGGGGGTTTTTAATGAAGGAAGGCGATTAAGGCCCTGCGAGCTGTGAACAGCTTGGCGGCGTCATCGCGCTTAAAGAAGAGTTTAATTGAACGTCAAACAGACATTCCGATGTTATCGTTGATTTAAATGAGAGGACACTTCATGAAACTGACGACAATCACACTAGCAATTGCATTCGCGCTCCCAAGTACGTTCGCACTCGCGGAAGGCCCAGCGAACTTGGCAAGTTCCGTCGCTCGCCCCTACACAGGCGCCACGGTTGGTACGGCACGCCCTATGGCAACCAGGCCTCCGAACGTTTCCGGGAATACGCTTGCTCCCGTCGCAAATGATCCAAGCGGATCGACACTAACTCCGTCCGCTATGAGCCGCGGCGGTTAAACAAGCTGCTTGTCGGCTATGTATTTGCGATCCGCTCCGAGCGACGGATTTGGGATTGAGGTAAACCTTGCCTATCGCTGGTTCTGCAAGCTCGGTATCGAAGACAAGATTCCCGATCACTCTGTATTCTGCCGTGCGCGGCACGAACGCTTCCGAGAGAGCGGCGCCCTACGTCGGGTATTTGAGGGCGTGGTGGCAATGTGCATTGCCGCCGGGTTGGTTGGAGGCGAAGCGTTCTCGATCGATGCGAGCCTGATCAAGGCGGATGTGAACAAGACAAAGCGGATCCCCGGTAACCAGCCGTTTGCATGGCCAAAGGCAGAGGAGGCGTCCCATGCGGTTCGCGAGTATCTCGTAGCCCTCGATGCCGCCCGCGGCGACGAGGATCGTGGTGGAGTCGATGGTGGTTCGAGCGAAGGCGGCTATCGACGCAAGCCTCCCAAAGAAGTCTCGCTCACCGATCCACAAGCCACCTGGGTTACGAGGCCGGGCGTGGACCCATTCTTTGCTTATGACGCTAACTACCTGATCGACAACAAGGCCGGGATCATCATCGATGCCGTGGGCACTCGGCCGAACCGAGCCGTGGAGATTGCCGTCACCCAGACCATGGTTGACCGCGTTGAGCGTCGCTTCGATCGTCGGCCCCGCAGGCCCGCGGGCGACACGGCTTATGGCGCAGTCAGGCTGCTCAAATGGCTAGTAGATCGCAATATCACGCGGCACGTACCGGTGTGGGACAAGTCGGCCCGCCCGATGGCACCTTCAGCCGTGCCGACTTCGTCTTCGATCAGGAGCGCAACATCTATATTTGCCCTGGTGGCTCGGAGCTGACCAGCACAGGCAATATCGATCAAGGTCACATCGTTTACTACAGGGCCAGCAAGAGCGACTGCTCGCGCTGTTCATTGAAGCCGAAGTGCACGACGGCGATAGCGCGCAAACTCACCCGTGACCTCAACGAAGATGTGCGGGATCGTGTCCGTGCGTTGGCCAATACGGAAGCCTTCGAGCAGTCGCGTCGCGAGCGCAAGAAGGTCGAGATGCGATTTGCTCACATGAAACGGATTCTCAGACTCGACCGGCTTCGGTTGCGAGGCCTGAGTGGCGTCAGAGACGAAGTATTGCTTACTGCAATCGCGCAGAACCTGAGGCGGCTCGCCAAACTTCTCTACCGTGCCCCGCCCCCTCTGGCGGCGACTTCCAGCGTAGACGCCAAAAATGGAAACCGACGCCGAAACAAGGGAGAACTCAAACAAGGGACCTGGTTAAAACTCACAACCAAGCTCCGCAATCGAACCCGGACAACTTTTGCAACACTATCAGGGGCGAAGCGGAAATTATTTGCTCTGCGCGCATCCTGTCCCACGACGTGGAACGAGTTTTTGCCGATATCGATGCCGATCACGGCGATCGCGGTATTGGGTATCTGAGACATGGCGTCCTCCTTGTCTGTGGCGCCCCTTGCCAGCTTCGCTTGCTGGCGGGGCAGGAGCACGGCCGGACCATCCCATTAGCGGACGTAAAGCATTTCTGCGGGCTAACATTTATTTTAGTTGTTCGAACCCACATCTAAACTACTTAGTGTTTTAATCCGCGTGGTTGAATGAGAAAGTCTATTGAAGTGAAACCAGCATGCGCGGGAAAGCGAACTGGTCACGCGCCGCGGTTCCAGCCCCGGCGTCTTAATCGGTGAACGACAATACTCTGATTCTCGCTGTCGCTGCCTTCGCCACGCTTGGGGTGATTACTCGTCCGCTGCGGCTACCAGAATATGTCTGGGCCGTGGTCGGCGCGGTCGTGCTGATCGCGTTCGGCTTTCTTCCTTGGCGCAATGCAGTCGCCGCAGCGGCAAAGGGGATGGATGTCTATCTCTTTCTGATCGGCATGATGCTACTTGCCGAGGTCGCGCGTCAGGAAGGGCTGTTCGATTGGCTGGCGGCGCTTGCCGTTCGGTACGCGAGAGGTTCAGCGAGGCGACTGTTCCTGATCATTTATGCCGTCGGTACGATTGTCACCGTGTTCCTATCGAATGACGCGTCAGCCGTTGTGCTGACGCCTGCCGTATATGCCGCTGCGACAGTTGCCAGCGTCGAGCCGCTGCCGTACCTTTTCATATGTGCGTTCATCGCCAATGCCGCGAGCTTTGTGCTGCCGATTTCCAATCCGGCGAATTTAATCATCTTTGGCACCCATATGCCGCCGCTCGCACGGTGGCTCTATCAATTCACGCTGCCGTCGATTGCCTCGATCCTCATTACCTATCTCCTTCTGCGGTTCACCCAACGCGCTGCGCTAGATCAGAAAATTTCCGAGGATTTCCCAACCAAGCCGCTTTCCGTTGGCGGGAAATGCGTTGCAGTCGGTATTGCTCTTACTGCTGTTGCACTTCTTGGCGCATCGTCGCTCGACCGGCAGCTTGGCTTGCCGACATTCATTGCAGGGACGGCAGTGACTATCATCGTGCTGATCATCAATCGGCAGTCTCCGATGCCTGTGTTGCGGGACATCTCATGGGGAGTGTTGCCTCTCGTTTCCGGGCTGTTCATATTGATCGCGGGTGTCGAGCAGATTGGTATCATGAACTCGGTCACGCATGTGCTTCATAACCTGGCGGCATACTCGCCTCGGGAGGCTTCTTTCGGTGCGGCCATCATCGTCGCTCTCGCTTCAAACCTGATGAATAACCTTCCGACTGGCTTGGTCGCTGCTACTGTCAGCCAAAGTGCCGATGTCCCCCTGCAAGTGACAAGCGGAATATTGATAGGCGTCGATCTTGGCCCGAACCTCTCTGTGTCCGGTTCGCTCGCGACAATCCTGTGGCTAATCGCCCTGAGGCGAGAAGGCGAAACTGTGACAGGGTGGCAGTTCCTGAAACTTGGAATTGTCGTCATGCCCCCTGCATTAGTGGTAGCCCTGTTGGCAATCACGGCGGTGTCATAGTCAACGAATGTTGGCCTCGCCATGATGCGCAGGTCCGCCGGTTTATGACCGCACCTGGGGTCGGTCCGATCACCGCGCTCGCCTTCAAGGAAACGATTGATGATCCGACACGGTTCGCGCGGTCGAGAAGCGTAGGTGCTTACGTCGGGCTGACCAGTAGACGCCATGCCTCCGGAGAGATCGATTGGACCGGTCGCATCTCGAAGTGTGGCGATGCGATGCTACGAAGTTACCTGATTGAAGCAGCCGGGGTTCTGCTGACGCGCGTCCCAAAATGGTCCGCCGTGAAGGCTTGGGGGTAAGGCTCGCTAAGCGCAACGGGCTTCGCAAGGCCAAGGTTGCGGTCGCGCGGAAGCTTGCCGTCATTCTGCATCGCATGTGGATCGACGGAACCGAGTTCAACTGGTCGAAGGAGATTGCTGCCTAGCGAGGGGATCACGAGTTCCTGCCAAACGGCAGGAAAAGACGTCCCAGCGATGGCGATGGCGAGTTCGACCGATTTTGTGTGCGCGTCCGAAAGGACGACCGCGATTGCAACATTGAACCGCCAGCGTCATCTTACGCCATCATGCGAAGGGTTCACTCCTACCGCGGAGAGAACAGTGGGCTCGGCAAGGATGATCGTCGGAGAGCTTGACACCCAGGCCCGGAATTAGAGAACACTATCAGGGGCGAAGCGGAAATTATTTGCTCTTTCTGTGTATTCACATTTTGATCCGAAGCGGAACGAACCAAACGAACGTGACTCGTTTGCTTTTGGCCGCTATCTTCGGATCATGACTTGCTCCGTTCTTCTAGACCTCGACGGCACCTTAATCGATTCGAACCCCGGCATTTTGGCAAGCTGCCTTGCGGCACTGCGCGCCCTTGGACATGAACCGGATGAAACCGTCGATGTAAGACGTACCATCGGGCCCCCGCTCGAAGATATGATGCAAATCTTGCTTCAGTCATACGGAGACGACAGAGTCGGTGAAGCAGTCGCTGCCTATCGTCAACATTACGGTGAAAGTGGGCTTCTCGGAAGCGTGCCTTATCCGGGAATTGGCAAATCCCTTGAAGAGATGAAGCGGACCGGCTTGCGAATCTACCTCGCGACATCAAAAAGGGCGATTTTCGCAAGCCGCATTCTGGACCATCTGAAGTTTGCCACATACTTCGATGGCATCTATGGCTCAGTGCCGAGCGGCGAGCTGGATCACAAGCCTGAACTGCTCGCCTATATTCTGTCTAAACATAGTCTTTCGCCGTCTCACAGTCTGATGGTCGGGGATCGCCGATATGATATTTCCGGCGCCCATGCGGTCGGAATGCGCGGTCTTGGCGTGCTCTGGGGTTATGGTACCCGAGACGAACTTGAAACTGCTGGCGCAGACCAGTTGGTGGAGTCCCCTGCCGATCTCGCACGTGCGGTCCTCTCGATGGTCAATGGGAAGGAATCCCCAGGTTAGGGCGGCTACATTCAAGCAAGCAGCCTAATATCTGCTCCTGACACCTGGACCGGCCGCGCAGCTCACGTGTACTTGGGCGCTGACACGAAAGGCTCGCGCCCAGCGTGAGCAGGCCGCCAGGAACTGCCGGAGCTGATCGTGTGCGATGCGCAGCAGCTTCATCAACACCAACTGGGTTTTAGCCGCCGACGAGTCGGGGAGAAAAACGGTCTCTTCTGCGGTCGGATCAAACGTGCGGGTCACGACCGGCTCTCCATCAGCGGTGCGGGTTGTCACAGTGAAACCAGCGGCCGTTAGTGCTTTGAAGCGGCGCTCAGCCTTCAAGAGGGCCTTCGTGTCCTTCGTATCGAAGGGTATCGCCGTTGTGGTCCATAATGATTTGGGTTGCCATTGCTACGCTCCGGGTTGGCCGCAGATCAAAGCGATGCTGCTAATGCCACATGTTCAGAAAAGTCCCGTGCGGGGCAAATGGCTGCCTAAAGAGGTCGGACGCAGCATTATTCCGCCATGGGCGGTGCAACTAGCACTACTTTGGCAGAATTTTGCGATTGATTGGCGAAACTGGATTCCCGAATCAGATTTTCAATGATTCATGGATGGTCGGCTTTTGGAGGGCCGACCATGGTGGGCACGACGTCGAAGTGGGAAGACGAGCTTGGACGCTGGCTCAAGCCATTTCTGGATCGTTTAGGTCACAAGGCGCGGCGGCGGATGTGTCCGCTTTATATCTCGGGATTGATTGGACCGGGTGATCGCAAGAGCGTCCAGCCGATGGCGGCGCGGCTGGCACCGGGCGAGTATGACCAGTTGCACCATTTCATTGCTGATGGCGTTTGGGATGCAGCGCCATTGGAGGCGGAATTGCTGGTTCAGGCCGATCGCCTGGTCGGCGGCAAGGATGCGGTGCTGGTCATCGACGACACGGCGATGCCGAAGAAGGGCGATCGTTCGGTTGGTGTCGCTCCACAATATGCCTCGTCTCTCGGCAAGACGGCCAATTGCCAAACATTGGTGTCGCTGACGCTTGCGCGGGGTGAAGTGCCGGTCATGGCGGCATTACGTCTCTTCGTTCCCGAGAGTTGGACGAATAATCCGGTGCGTTTGAAGCGTGCGGGCGTTCCAGTCGAGCACCGCGCAGCGCGGACCAAGCCAGAGATCGCCTTGGCGGAGATCGACCGCGTCATCGCCTCCGGCGTGCGTTTCGGCTGTGTGCTTGCCGATTCAGGGTACGGCTCCAGCGGGCCTTTCCGTCAGGCTTTGAGCGAGCGCGGTCTGCTGTGGGCGGTAGGTCTGTCCCGGCGCCAGAACGTCTATCCCGCCGACATTGCCCTGATCTTCCCCATCGCGAAGACCGGCAAGCCCCGCAAATACCACATCCCTGATCAGCCGCCGGTCTCTGCTGAAGCGTTATTGGCCGAAGGCAAATGGCAAAGGGTCAGCTGGCGGCGGGGCACCAAAGGTCGGCTGACATGTCTCTTCACTGCCTGCCGTGTCCGCGTTGCGGATGGCCATAAGCACCGGATGCTTAATAACCGTATGCAGTGCATGCCTGGTGACGAGGTCTGGCTCGTCGGCGAGCGGCGGTCTACCGGGGAGCAAAAATACTATGTGTCGAACCTGCCAACCGATGCCACCATCAAGACGCTCGCTGCCACGATCAAGGCCAGGTGGGTCTGTGAACAGGCCCACCAGCAGCTCAAGGAGGAGCTTGGGCTCGACCACTTCGAAGGTAGATCCTGGACGGGATTACATCGACACGCGTTGATGACGATGATCGCCTACGCCTTCCTCCAATCCCGCCGCCTCAAAGCAGCGGGACGGAAAAAAAAGATCTCAGGACCGCCACCACAACCAAGCATGCCGGCCATCAGGCAAGCGATCCTCGACCTCTTCGCACGACCTCCACCCCGACAATGTCCTCACTGTGACATGTTCCTTGCAGATGTCGCCAAGCCTAAAGTGCCAAAGTAGTGCTAGACGGCAGAGTCTTTGGCGACCGGGTAAAGGCTGGTTTGAGGTGGAGTGCAATCGCTGCAGAGCGAGCCTCCCGCTCAATGCACGTTGGCGAATTCAGATCACTTTCAAAATCACCGCAGGCCACTAAGGGGGCGAGTCTACTGACGTAAGGTTGTCACCCGCGTATGCATGCACCCAACCACTGCCAGAAAGTGCAAGCGCCGAGTTGGGCTCTCGAGCTGGCTGCCGGCGCCCGCGGGAAGCTTTAATCTGACCATGGCACCGGTCGTGATACGATCGCATCTTTGACATCAGTTTTTGTATTGACGGGCGAGCGCAATCGTACTTAATCAATTTACGAAAATAGTCCTCCCGACCGGAGGCCCTCGTGAAGGAGCTCTCGAGCTACGTATTTTCGCCGCTGCGAGAGGGAGATATCGCTCTCCACCGCGGCTCTGGAAGCGGCCTGGCGCCGATCCTGCTTGTTGCAGCGGAAGAGACCTCGCTCGATTGCGTCGAGCGGCTTGAACATGAGTATGCCCTCAAAGCCGAACTTGACGCTGACTGGGCGGCGCGACCAGTCGCGCTGACACACTACAATGACCGCATGACGCTAGTGCTCGAGGACCCCGGTGGTGTACCGGTCGATCGACTGCTTGGCCGACCACTGGACGTAGCGCATTTCCTAGGCATCGCGATCCCTCTGGCGGGGGTGCTCCGCCGAGTGCATGAGCGCGGCCTTGTCCATAAGGACATCAAGCCGGCAAATATTCTGGTAGACGCAGCAAACGGCGGCGTATGGCTGACGGGGTTCGGTATTGCCTCGCGTCTGCCACGCGAGCATCAAGCGCCCGCGCCGCCGGAGGTGATCGCCGGGACGCTCGCCTACATGGCGCCGGAACAAACCGGCAGGATGAACCGCTCGGTGGATTCCCGTAGCGATCTCTACGCTTTGGGCGTCACCTTTTACGAAATGCTGACGGCGACGCTGCCCTTCACCGCCGACGATCCGATGGAATGGGTGCACTGCCATATCGCGCGGCAGCCTCTGCCGCCCAACGAGCGGGTCGCTGGCGTCCCGGGGGCGCTGTCGGCAATCGTGATGAAGCTTCTCGCCAAGACCGCCGAGGAGCGCTATCAGACTGCCGCCGGTGTCGCGGCTGATCTTCAAAGATGCCTCGCAGACCTGGAGTTATATGGCCGCATCGACCAGTTCCCGCTTGGCAAGCACGACGGGTCGGATCGGTTACTGATCCCGGAGCGGCTGTACGGCCGGGAGCGCGAGATCGACACTCTGCTCGCGTCCTTCGACCGGGTCGTGGCAAACGGCAGGCCGGAGCTCGTGCTCGTGTCCGGCTATTCCGGCATCGGCAAGTCCTCGGTGGTGAACGAGCTGCATAAAGCGCTGGTCTCGCCACGTGGCCTGTTCGCGTCCGGCAAGTTCGACCAATATAAGCGTGACATCCCGTACGCCACCTTGGGCCAGGCATTCCAGAGCCTTGTGCGCTCCCTCCTGAGCAAGAGCGAGGCCGAGCTTGACCGATGGCGGGATTCCGTCAACGAGGCGCTGGGCCCAAATGGACAGCTCATCGTGAACCTCGTTCCGGAGCTGGAGCTCGTGATCGGAAAACAGCCGCCGATTCCAGACCTTCCGCCGCGAGATGCGCAGAACCGCTTCCAGACGGTGTTCCGGCGGTTCCTCGGCGTGTTCGCCAGGCAGGAGCACCCGCTCGCGCTGTTTCTCGACGATTTGCAATGGCTGGATACAGCGACGCTCGATCTTCTCGAGCATCTGGTCACGCACTCGGAAGTGCGGCATCTGCTTCTGGTCGGAGCCTACAGGGACAACGAGATTGGTCCTGCCCACGCGCTTCCGCGGACTCTCGATGCGATCCGCAAAACCGGAGTGCGAACGCAGGAGATCGTGCTGGCACCTCTCGGACTATACGATGTCGGCCAGCTCGTCGCCGATGCCATGCATTGCGAGCCGGAGCGTGTGCGGCCCTTAGCGCAACTGGTGCAGGAGAAGACCGGCGGAAATCCGTTCTTCGCTATCCACTTCTTTATTGCGTTGGCCGATGAGGGGCTGCTCGCATTCCACCAAGTCGCGTCGGCTTGGCAATGGGACATGGAACGCATCCGCGCCAAAAGCTATACCGATAACGTGGTGGATCTTATGGCCAAGAAGCTGAAGCGGTTCTCCGCCACCACCCAGGAAGCCCTGAAACAGCTTGCCTGCCTGGGCAACGTCGCTGAGATCGCCACTCTGTCCTTGGTTCGCGGGGTATCAGAAGAAGAGATCCACTCGACACTCTGGGAAGCGGCCCGCACGGGGCTGATCCTCCGCCAGGACAGCTCCTACGCGTTCCTCCACGATCGCGTTCAAGAGGCGGCCTACGCCCTAATTCCCGAAGGCGAGCTGGCGGCCGCACATCTTCGAATTGGCAGAGTGCTTGCGTCACGAACAGCGGCGGAGGAGCTAGAGGAGAAGATTTTCGAGATTGTGAGCCAGCTCGACCGTGGTGCGGCTCTGATCCATTCGCGAGAAGAACGCGACCGGGTCGCCGAGCTTAATCTTATTGCAGGCAAGCGCGCCAAGACTTCAACGGCCTACGCCTCGGCGCTGCGCTATCTCGACGTTGGCCGCATACTTCTGGCGGAGGACAGTTGGGAGCGGCAATACGAGCTCACCTTTTCAATCGAGTACCACCGGGCCGAGTGCGAGCTGCTGACCGCCGATCTGGCGGCGGCGGAGGAACGGCTCACTATGCTTTCAAGCCGTGCTGCAAACTTTGTCGATATCGCAGCCGTAGCGTGTTTGCGACTGACGCTGTACACCACCTTGGATCGGAGCGACCGCAGTGTGGAGGTATGTCTTGAATACCTTCAAAGTGGCGGAGTCCACTGGTCGCCGCATCCGACAACCGAGGAGGTCAAGCAGGAATATGATCGGATATGGCAGCAGGTCGGGAGCCGCTCCATAGAGGAACTCGTCGACCTGCCGTTGATGAGCAATCCGGAGATCCGCGCGACTCTCGATGTTCTGACCGAAGTCGTGACGCCGGCATTGTTTACTGACAGGAACCTGCTCTCACGCGTGATTTGCCGGATGGTCAATCTGAGCCTCGAACACGGTAACAGCGATGGATCGTGCTTCGCTTATGTCTGGCTTGGTATGATTCTGGGACCTCATTTTGGCGACTACCGAGCCGGATTCCGATTCGGTAGCCTTGGATACGACCTAGTGGAGCAACGTGGACTGCATCGCTACCAAGCCCGTGCCTACATGTCCTTCGGGAATCTTGTCATGCCTTGGACGAGGCACATCCAAGCCGGCCGGGATTTGGTGCGTCGCGCCTTCAATGCTGCAAATGAAATCGGCGACCTCACCTTCGCGGCTTACAGCTGCAACAACCTGAACACCAATCTTCTCGCAGCCGGAGATCCGCTCGGCGATGTGCTGCGCGAAGCCGAGAATGGGCTCGACTTCGCGCGGAAGGCGCGGTTTGGTCTCGTTATCGACATCATCACCGCGCAGCTCGGGCTGATCCGGTCGCTGCGCGGCCTGACGCCAGAATTCGGCTGCTTCAATGATGAACGGTTCAACGAGAGCCAGTTCGAAGATCATTTGCAGAAAGATCCACGTTTGGCGCTTCCCGAATGCTGGTATTGGATCCGCAAGCTGCAGGCGCGCGTCTACGCAAACGACTACCCTTCCGCTGTCAAGGCAGCATCGAAAGCACAGCAGCTTCTCTGGACGTCGCCCTCATTCTTTGAGGTGGCCGAATTCCATTTTTATGGAGCACTCGCGCGAGCAGCACGGTGCGACGCGGCATCAGCCGGCGAGCGAGCCCGCCATCTGGAGATGCTGGCCGCGCATCACGAGCAGCTCGAGGTGTGGGCGGAGAACTGCCCCCAGAATTTTGCGAACCGTGCGGCGCTGGTCGCCGCCGAGATCGCGCGCCTCGAACGGCGAGACGCCGATGCAATGCGTCTGTACGAGCAAGCCATTCGATCGGCCCGCGACTGCGGTTTCGTGCAGAACGAGGGCCTGGCCAATGAGGTGGCTGCGCGGTTCTACACGGCGCGAGACTTCGACACGATCGCCCGCGCGTATTTGCGGGAGGCGCGGCGCTGCTATCTTCGCTGGGGCGCGTTCGGCAAGGTGCGGCAGCTCGAACAGCTTCATCCGCATCTCCGAGATGCAGCAGTCCCTGCATCTCGCACCGCTACCATTGGCGCGCCCGTCGAGCAGCTGGATGTGGGGACGGTGCTCAAGGCCGCGCAGGTGGTGTCCGGCGAGATCGTCCTCGGTGAGCTCATCAAGACGCTGCTGCGGATTGCGCTCGAGCATGCCGGCGCCGCGCGTGGTCTGCTTATCCTGTTCCCGAGGGACGAGCCACGAATCGCGGCGGAAGCGACGACCGGCCGCGGCCAGGTTGAGGTCACGCTGCGCGATGCGGACGTGTCACCGGGGGAGCTTCCCGAATCCGTGCTCCACACCGTGATTCGGACGCGGGAGAGCGTGATCCTTGATGACGCCGTGGCGCAGAATCCGTTCTCTGCGGACGAGTACATCTGCCAGAAGCGCGCCCGGTCGGTCCTCTGTTTGCCCCTGGTGAAGCAGGCCAAACTGACCGGGGTGCTCTATCTTGAGAACAAGCTGGCACCGCACGTGTTCACGCCCGCGCGGATCTCGGTTTTGGAATTGCTGGCGTCGCAAGCGGCGATCTCGCTGGAGAACGCCCGTCTGTACAATGATCTCCAGGAACGAGAGGCCAGGATCCGCCGCCTGGTCGACTCGAACATCATCGGGATCGTGATCTGGAATTTTCAGGGCCGGATCATCGAAGCCAACCAAGCCTTTCTTGATATATTGGGCTACAGCCGTGAAGACTTAATCTCGGGTCGGCTGCGATGGACGGAGCTAACGCCAGCCGAATGGTGCAACGCCGACGACCAGGCCGTCACAACGCTGAAGGCGGCTGGAACCGCAAAACCCCGCGAGAAGGAGTATTTTCGTAAGGACGGCAGTCGCGTACCGGTTCTGCTCGGCGCGGCGACGTTCGGCGACCGCCAAGATGAGGGTGTCGCCTTCGTGCTCGACTTGACCGAGCGCAAACGCGCTGAGTTCGAGCGTCAACTCCTGGCGTCATTGGTTGAACAGGCTACCGACCTTATGGCGATTGCCGATGTCGAAGGAGGGACGCCGATCTACCTGAACAAGGCCGGGCTCAAAATGGTCGGATTCGACAGCTTGGAAGAAGCGAGGACGAGGCGCGGAATTCACTTCATGTTCCCCGAAGACCGTGAGTTCGTGAATACCGTCCTCTGGCCGACCGTGCTGGAGAAGGGGTCCTGGTCGGGAGAGATGCGTTTCCGCCATTTCAAGACCGGAGATCCGATCCCCATCCAGTATTCGGCCTTTCGGATCGACGATCCGGAGACCGGGCGGTCTGTGAGCGTCGGGAACGTTTGCAGCGATATCAGCGAGCGCAAGCGGGCACAAGAGACGCTGCGCGCCAGCGAACAGCGCCTGCTCGATGCCCAGATGGAACTCGCACACGTAACGCGCGTGACGACGCTGGGCGAACTGACGGCCTCGATCGCCCATGAAGTGAACCAGCCGCTCGCCGCCCTCGTCGCCAACGCCGAGGCCAGTCTGCGATGGCTCAACCGAGCAACTCCCGATCTGGACGCAGTGCGCCGCTCGGTGGAATGGGTAATAGACGACGGCAATCGGGCGGGTGAGGTGATCCGGCGCATCCGGGCGCTCGCGAAAAAGACTGTCATTGAAAAGGTGCCGCTCGACGTCAATGATCTCGTCAGGGAGGTGATCGCGCTCCTGCGGAGTGAGTTAAGCAGGCACATGGTGTCGTTGCGAATGGAGTTGGCACCGGCTCTACCAATGATCCGTGGTGATCGGGTCCAACTGCAGCAGGTGATTATTAACCTGGTGATGAATGGCAGTGAAGCAATGCAATCGATCGCGGATCGACCGCGCGAACTGACGATCCGATCCCGCCAGGACGAAACACAGCAAGTGCTCGTAAGTGTGACAGATTGCGGCGTCGGGATCTCCGCCGAGGATGCTGACCGGCTGTTCGACGCCTTCTTCACCACCAAATCCAGCGGCATGGGCATGGGACTTTCCATCTGCCGCTCGATTGTTGAAGCACATGAGGGACGACTGTGGGCCGCGACAAACATGCCACACGGTGCCACGTTTCAGCTCACACTGCCGGTGAATGCAGACCCAGAGTGGTGACACTTGCCCCTGAACTCCGGGGCCGCCTGTTTTTTGGATGGCTGACGGCGCAACTGCTACGGGACGTTTGCAGTTTCTTAAGAGCGGATGTCCGAGTTTGTGCTAAAACGGAAGTGTCTTTGGTCTTCAATCACTTCTGTTTCCGCCTCATGAGTGGACGTCGCCGGGCCCGCGCGCTAGATCCAAAAAGGATGAAATGAAAGAGGTTGCCAACTAAGGCGGCCTCTTTACTTTAGTTCGGTCAATAACGCGGCGACCGCGTCCCCGTTGCGCCGTTGTGGGGATTTACGTTTCCGCGCGTCCCGTAATTGTCGGTCTGCGTGTTCGGGTTGGTCTGCTGGTGCGGCTGTTGATCGTGTAACCCTGCACCGGATGGCTGTTAGCGTTCGATCCTGTCCCGTAGTATTGTGCTTGGGCGCCGCTCGCGAGAATGCCGAAAGCACGCTGCCAAGGCGATAAGCCCATTGGAAAAGGAAGCATAGCTCCGAGTTGCCGAGGAATGGCTAAAACTGGCGATAACCGTGGAAAGCAGACGCCGGTCTTGAACCGGCCACGCCAGGCTCCTATTCTGCGGATGAGCCGCGATCATTGGGTCGAAGATCTCAGATGTTGCCGCTGTAAAAAGACGGGCAACGCCGAGTTTTCGACTGCGGACCCTGGATCATCGGCCGTGCAAGTGGACAGCATCCCCGCGGGTTTTATCGTTCAATTCAATAGTATTGTTTTTGACTTCTACTGCGCTTCTTGCAACAATCCTATGGACCTTAGCGAGAACGCCTTAGTTGGCGGCCTCTTTCATGACAGCCTTGACGACGGCCCACGCGGCGCATGGCCTTCCCCTCCCGTCGTCAAATGATCTTCGATGTTTTCGACGATCTCCTCGCAGACCAACGCCAACGCAAGCAGTTCCTTTTTAACAAGAGGATCGTCGGCCTGTTCAACAAGTTTCAGATACGTGGCCGCTTGATCACGCAGGTAGTTAAGCCAATCATGTATGCCGAACACAGTACTGTCGGACTTGAAGCGCTCACAATCCATAGTGGAGCTTTCACTAGAATGCCGAATGCGTGAAGCTGATGTAGGTTCGCAAGCCGCTGCTACCCATTAAATTCCGTTTTAGAGAGCCCGCCCGCGAACAGAGCCATTGAGCCGGGTACCAGGCGTCGCATTGTCGGCGTCTTGACGGTTACAGCCAAAAGATCTGCTTGCGGTATTCGAGGTCGGTCAGCAGCGGAGCGAAACCGATGGAGTTGGTTCTCCGAGAATGTCGAGTGGTGTGGAACCTTGTCATCAAGGTCGAGCCTGCAGAACCAACGGTAAGCCAGATGCAGTTCGACTTCTTGGGTAAGCTTCCGCTCCGAGCGAAGGCCGTAGCAATATCCAACAATCAGGATCCGGACCATCAGCTCCGGATCTATCGAGGGCCGACCGATCTCGCTGTAATAGGGGGCCAGATGCTCATGCATGCTGTCCAAAACAGGCGCCAAAGACGTTTATCCGTCTGAGCAGGTGTCCCTTCGGGATACGATCATCGAGCCGAAATTCATAAAATAGGCTCGTTTGATCACCGATCTGCCGCCCCATCATCGCCGCCTCCGACGCAGTGGCCCCATGAATCACCGGAATCACTGTTCGGAGATATTCTCGAGCCTTTTTCGACAGCATCGACCCAAGGCGGACTTCGACGAGAGCTTCTGACTTGCTGCTTGAAATCGCGTTCAATGCATCCCATGTCACCTTTAGAATGGTTCTAAAGCGTTTCCTATGATCCTCGGTCTGCCCTTAAGGCGGCGATTTTCGGAATTGTCCGAGGCTGAAGTGCTGGCGCTCGCGATTTCGTCCGAAGAAGATGACGCGAGGATATACGCGACCTACGCCGAGCAATTGCGTGAGGCCTATCCTGCCACATCCGCAATGTTCGACGAGATGACCGCGGAGGAAGACGGCCATCGCAAGCTCCTGATCGATTCCTTCCAACGCCGTTTCGGCAAGGTGATCCCGCTTATACGACGCGAGCACGTTGCCGGCTATTATTCGCGCCGACCAATCTGGCTCGTGCAAAATCTCAGTCTCGCGCGCATCCGCGCCGAGGCCGCGCGCATGGAAGACGACGCCGCGCAGTTCTATGTCCGCGCAGCGCAAGCGAGCAGCGATCCGGACACACGCAAGCTGCTTGGCGATCTTGCCGCCGCCGAACGACAACATGAACATAAGGCGGAAGAATTGAAGGGTTCAACGCTGGACGGCGAGGTTGGGCACCAGGAAGACGACAAAGCGAAACGTCAGTTCATCCTCACTTGGGTGCAGCCGGGACTTGCGGGCCTGATGGATGGATCGGTATCGACGCTGGCGCCGATTTTCGCGACTGCGTTTGCCACCCAATCGACTTCGACGACATTCACGGTGGCGCTCGCGGCCTCAGTCGGCGCAGGAATCTCGATGGGATTCACAGAGGCAGCACACGACGATGGTGTTATTTCAGGGCGCGGATCGCCGCTCAAGCGAGGACTCGCCTCCGGAATGATGACAACCTTCGGTGGCCTCGGTCACGCGTTGCCGTATTTGATTCCGCAATTCTGGACCGCGACCACGATCGCAGCGTTTGTGGTGTTCGTCGAGTTGTGGGCGATTGCCTGGATTCAGAATCGATACATGGAGACACCATTCGTCCGCGCCGCATTTCAGGTCGTTGTGGGCGGCGCCTTGGTGCTGGCGGCAGGCATTCTGATCGGCGGGAGCTAATACACGCGAGCGACTGACAAAAGCCATGCGCAAAGATGTTCGCCTGAAGGGCCAATCATGAAGACGCTGAATGGAACGATGGCTGCATTGATTGTTTTGTCTAGGTCAACCCGACCGATTACGCTGCAAGCAGTCGATCGTATCGTCGATCCCTATCTCATTAAGCTTGGCAAGCTCACGAATGAAGTTCGCGGCGAACTCGCCGAAGCGTTCATCAAGAAGGCGCCGCCTTCGGATCGCTCCACACAAATTCACCACCGTATTTTGTTTCCGAATTGATAATCAGCGCACGGCACTCATGCTTTTGCTACCTCTTACCATCCCGCACGCCTAGGGGTTGAAACACCTTGATTGAATGTCCTCTCTTAAAGCTGTCGCGCCTAACAACAGACCAAACAACCCGATTCCTTGCACCCGAATTTGCAACAATCGACACTTTTCCGACAATGGCATTCGTGCCTGATGATGTCCGTTCACAGCGCCTCGCTGAAATTATTTGCTCTTTCGGAGTATTCGCATTTTAAGCCCAATGTATGGAGCGGCTGCGTTTCGCAAGAGAGATTGCGTGGGTTGCGGAAGCCGCTGATATGTATTCGGCCTGTTTGATCGGCTCGCGAGCCGGGGAATACGCTGTCATTCGGCCTGCAATATTGGCTCTGACTCACTTTTGATGCAGTTTTGGGAATGTCTGGCGCATTGATTGCGGGGAGAATCAGCGCCATGCAGCAGGCACTCCAGCGCTCCAGTCTGGTGCCGAGTGGGTTTGTTGTAGAGAGTGCGTACTTCGAAGGTAATAAGGCCGTTATTGCGGTCCGGGCGTCGGGAAGCGTTGGTCTGTGCCCATCTTGCGGAACGGTTTCCCGACGCGTCCATAGCCGGTACCGGCGCCGTGTGACCGATCTTCCCCTTTCGGGACGGATCGTACAGCTTCTGGTGATTGCTCGTCGCTTCCGTTGCGACGCTGTCTTATGCGGGCGCCAAATCTTCACCGAGCGCTTCGCCGAAGGGGTACTGGCGCCATCGGCGCGACGCACGGCAAGGCTGGATTCTATCGTCCATCACCTCGGTCTGGCGCTTGGCGGTCGACCGGCAGCAGGCTTCGCAAAGCGGCTGATGCTGCCGGTGAGCAAAGACACGCTCCTTCGCGTAGTTCGGCGCCGTAGCCGTCCGCCGGCTGATCCGCTCACGGTTATCGGCATTGATGATTGGGCTTGGCGGCGCAATCATCGATACGCCAGCATCATCTGCAACCTAGAACGGCGCCGGATCGTCACGCTGCTGCCGGATCGTGAACCCGCGACTGCCCAGGCCTGGCTCGCTGCTCATCCCACGATCGCGATCGTCGCCCGCGACCGTGGTGGAGGATATGGCGAAGCGACAGCAAAAGCGTTGCCGCACGCGGTACAGGTCGCAGATCGTTGGCATCTGATGGAGAACGCCAGTCGGGCTTTCCTCGATGCCGTTCGCAAATCGATGCGTCAGATACGTACAGTGATCGGTGCGACCACGATTGATCCCAAGCTACTAACAGCCGCAGAGCGGATCCAGTATGAGGGTTATCTGCGCCGCGAGGAGACCAATGCGGCTATCCTGGCTCTGTCGAAGAACGGCATACCCATCAAGCAGATCGTGCGTCAGACTGGCCACAGTAGGAAGCTGGTACGACAGGTGATGCGCGGCGAACGTAACGATATCTTCCGGACCCGGCAAAGTTCGCTGGACTTGCATTTGCCATGGCTCGACGATCAGTGGGCGTCCGGCTGCCGAAACGGGGCTGAACTTTGGCGCCGCTTAACGGCGCGTGGCTTCCGAGGCTCGCTCCGCGTCATCAGCGAGTGGGCGACCCGCAGGCGAAGGGCTGAAAAGCCCGACGCACAAAACCTTCAGCGGATTGCCTCGGCCAGAACGATCGCGCGCCTCATGACGATCGGGCGGGATCTGCTCACGAAAGCGGAGACCGTCACGGTCGCGGCGATCGAAGCTGGCGTACCGACCCTGGTCGAGGCCGCGAGATCATCGCCGAATTCCACACGATGATCCGGCGCAAGGCCGAAGCAGGGCTCACGCCATGGATCGACCGCGCCCGCGCCAGTCTCGTTGCCTCTTTCGCCAGCGGCGTTGCGAAGGATGAAGCGGCGGTCCGTGCGGCAATCACTTCGCCTTGGTCCAACGGACAGACTGAAGGTCACATCACGCGCCTCAAGCTCGTGAGACGGCAGATGTACGGTCGCGGGAAAATCGATCTGCTTCAAGCCAGACTAATCGGCGCAGAGTAATCGGAGCTGCACCAAAATTGCGTCAGAGCCAAATTTGAACGCCGATTGACAACCAGTTGGCGCAACAGGGCGTGATCGAGCGGCGCAGCGACGGCAAATTCGATCAAGATGTGTCGCGGTTGAAGTACCTCACGCACCTGCGCGCGGTGCACAAGCGGTCGCCGCGCACGCAGGCCGATGCCGACTACGTCAAGGTAAAGACCGAGATGTTGCAGACGCGGCTGATGGAGAAGCGGCGCGAGCTGGTACTCCGAAGCGATGTCGACGAGCTGACCGACCAGTTGTGCGGCGTGGTGCTGACGCACTTGTCCAGCCTGGCAGTGCGCTGTGCACCGCGTGGCGATCTGGCGACCCGGCGCAATATCGAGCGCGTTGTGTTTGAGGTGCGCACCGAGATGGCCAAGGTTTGCGAGGAGATGGCCGACAAGTGCGGCGAGCCGCCGCTTAGTGAGCAGGGCTGACTACGCGAGTCGGAAATGGGGACTGGCAACAGAAGGTAATGAACCGGACCAACTGGGCCGGTCTTATGATGTCCGTTGTTCGAGGTAGACCGGAAGTGGCCGGCAGAAGGTCAAAACGGTCGCTTTTGACCCGGACATTGAACCGCGCTTCTGATGCCGATTGTCTGCCATTTGACACTCGCGTGGTTTGCTCGCGTTTGGAGGCACGGGTTCAGGGTCGATTTGGTCGATTTGCTTGAAAGTGTTTCAAGCGTCGTGCGTATTTTCTGATTATGGCGCAGCCATAAGCTCTCTCGTGGTGCCGTAACGGCATCTGATCGCAGAATGACGAGGTATGCAATGAAGACGCGGCAATTGGGAACCAACGGTCTCAAAGTCTCTGAAATAGGTTTCGGCTGCATGGGCCTGAATTCCACTTACAGCCACTCGCTCGCCAATGAAGCGAGCATCGCGTTGATCCGTTCGGCAGTCGATCTGGGCGTTACCTTCTTCGATACCGCCGAAATCTATGGTCCGTTTACCAACGAGGAGTTTGTCGGCGAGGCTTTGCGCAATGTGCGCGACCAGGTCACTATTGCGACCAAGTTCGGCTTTGCAATCGATCCAGCGACTAAGGCGAACACCGGCCTGAGCAGCCATCCGGACACCATCCGCAAGGCCGCCGAGGGATCGCTGAAGCGACTGGGTATTGAGGCCATCGATCTATTGTATCAGCATCGCGTCGATCCCAACGTGCCAATCGAAGATGTCGCCGGCACCGTCCGCGACCTGATCGCCGAAGGCAAGGTCAAGCATTTCGGCATGTCCGAGCCGAGCGTCGAGACGCTGCGCCGTGCCCATGCAGTCCAGCCCGTCACCGCGCTCCAGAACGAATATTCACTGTGGACGCGTGGCCCTGAGACCAACGGCATCCTCGGCGCCTGCGAAGAGCTTGGCATCGGCTTCGTGCCGTACAGCCCGCTGGGCAGGGGGTTCCTGACTGGCGCCATGTCATCGGAAACCAAGATTGCGGAGGGTGATTATCGAAAGCTTCTGCCCCGCTTTACACCCGAAGCGATGCAGAAGAACCAGGCGCTGGTCGACCTGCTGAAGCGGATCGCGCGCGAAAAGAGCGCCACCCCGGCTCAGCTCGCGCTCGCCTGGCTGCTGGCGCAGCGCCCGTGGATCGTCCCGATCCCAGGCACTACGAAGCTCCATCGCCTGCAGGAGAATATCGGCGCATCGACCGTCGAGCTGACCGCTGCCGATCTCGCCGAGATCGAACGCGCAGCTGCTGCGATCCAGATCGAGGGCGACCGCTATCCCCCGCAGCTCCAGGCGATGATTGGTCGCTGATTGAGCTGCACTCCGGCCCCTTGGTCGCCATACCCGATGGATATCCAGCGAAGGATTGCCACGCTTACGCGGTGCGCGCCTCATCGGATGCCGTTGCAAGCTCCGCCTCGACTTGTCGAAGCTGCTCCCAGATGAAATCGATCACAAGACGCGTGCGTGGCGCGAGATGCCGTCGCGATGGATAGACCAGGCTGAACGGAACACCGGGAGCGGGAAAGTCCCTTAGTACGCGAACCAGCCTGCCATTGCGGAGGTCATCGGCCACTTCGAACAGGGCGAGATAGGCGATGCCGTATCCGGTCCGAGCGGCCAGGTGCACCGCACGTACGTCGTTGGCAAGAAATCCGCCGGACACCCGAAAATCCTTGGGGCCATCCGGCGTAACAAAAGTCCAGACGTCCGAATTCGGTCCGACGTCGTGCACAATGCAGGTGTGGTTTGCGAGCTCGGCGGGACTGGATGGTTCGCCGTGCCGCTTGATGTAGCTTGGCGCTGCCGCGACAACGCGCACGGCGGTCCCGCTACGACGCACCACCAGTGACGCATCCGTGATCTCGCCGACGCGCATGGCAAGGTCGAGCCGCTCTTCGATCATGTCGCCGTGCCGATCACCTACCACAAGTTCGACCTTCAAGCCCCGATGATCGGCGAGCAAGATCGGCAGACGTTGCGCGAGAAGGCGGCTCGCCGCCACCGTGACACCCACCCGCACGAGCCCGACAGGTGAGGCGCTCTGCCGGCCGAGCGCTGCTTCCAGCCCGTCAACACCGTCCAGCACGGGCCGGGCCAGACCCAGCAGCATCTCGCCATCGTCGGTCAGGCTGAGCTTTCGCGTCGTGCGGTGAAAGAGGCGGACGCCGAAATGTTCTTCCAGCTGCGAGACCTGGCGGGCGACCGCAGCCTGGCTGAGCTCGCGCTCACGGGCGACAGCCGAAAACGAGCCCGTCTCCACCACGCGGACCAGGATTCCGAGCGCGCCGAGAAGGTCCATCGATTTCCTCGAAAAACGCAAAGGTCATGCAAAGCAAAGCGGGATTATAGCGCCAAGACAAGAGGCGTATTTTAACTAGAGCGCAGACCGGTGTTGCGGCCCAAGCATTAACCGAGCCGCCCGCCGCTCGAATCGAGCCCGAAAGGCAGCGAGGTGCCCGATGTCAAAGCTTCTCGCAATATTGGCCAGTCTGAAGGCCATTCTCATCGCGGCCAGCGTCGCCTTTGCACGCGGCGACATGCTCCCGATCATCCTGATCTCGATCTTGCTCAATCTTGCCGAGTTGGGGGCGAAGCCGGCCGGTCACGCTGAGCCGCCAGACACCATTGTGGTGCCGCGCAGCCTTGATGATCGTCGCTGATTTCGAATGCACGCAACCAAGTCTCTGGTGATGGTTATGGAACGACCGGATTCCTACATTTGGCTGACACACACATGGATGGCACCGTAGTTCACAGGAAGCTGAGGTTCGGCCCTTTTGAACTCTCGATTGGCGAGAGGGTGCTCCGGCGCGACGGTCGAATGCTTCCCCTCGGGGATCGGGCGTTGGATATTTTGACCTATCTTGCCGACCGCCCAGGTGAGGTCATCGCGAAGCAGGAACTGATGGATCATGTCTGGTCGGACGTGACCGTTGAGGAGGGGAGCCTCCGGGTCCACGTGGCCGCAATCCGCAAGGCGCTTGGTGACGGCCAATTTGGCAATCGATACATCGCCAACATCAAGGGACGGGGCTATTCGTTCGTCGGCACCGTTGTCCGACTTGAAGATGGCAAGGGCGGCGGGAGCAATAGTCCCAATTTCCGAGGAAGACTCGCTGCGCAACCCCCAATGCAGATTGGCCGCGAGGTGACGGAGTCCGAGGTTCGTAACTGGATTCGACAGGGACGGTTCGTCACGCTGCTTCGTCCAGGGGGCATCGGCGAGACGACGGTCGCCGTGTCTGACGGTCATGACACGGATGTGAGAATGATTGCAGCCTTGGTTCATGCGCTGCAGGCCCGGCGTTGACCCGTCGGGCACAGTCTGGGCGATGGTGTCAACTATTCCCGCGGACTCGACGTCTTCCGACACTACTTGCCCTTGAGTGAAGTAAAAGCCACTTCCGTTTTTGGCTTTTCGGACATGCCGCGATGTCCGACTTGAGTCCGGAATGCGCACCAAAGCGGACATCCCGCCGCCGCTTATGAATCTATGGATGCGCGACCGCAACCTAAGCCGCAGCGATCCCTAGTGAAGGCAGCCGCACCATAACGCCATTCGCCGGCGGGTGCCGTGGCCAAACGGAAGGCCACTCAGCGGCCCGCTCTGTGTCCCATAGTCGTCCCATTGCGAGTTTGTGGGACGACGATTTTTCAGGTGTTTCAAGAAGTGCCTGCGGCAGAGGGGTTTTTTGGTGAGCGCGGAGGGACTCGAACCCTCGACCCCATGATTAAAAGTTATATTGGTGGTGCTGATTTTGCTGCCTTGTTTGCATCAACACCCTGAAATCATTGGATAAGACTCCCAATAAATCATAAGGTCTCCTATGGTGCTTGCATCAAATTTGCTAACTAGTTGCTGCCTAGTTCGCGCCCGGAGAACCTGTCTCATGCCCAAGACCAAGGTCACCACCCAGGCCGAAGTTGACGCCATCCCATACTCGACGGACGGCAAGCAAGTCATCTGGTGGAGCACCGAACTCGACCATTTCGGCGTCAGGGCCGGGGCGCGCGAGAAAACCTTTGTGGTCGGCCATCGGGTCAATCGGCAGTGGAAGCTGGCCAAGCTGGGCAGGGCAGGCGAGATCACCGTGCAGAAGGCGATCCGCGATGCCAAGCAAGTGCTTGGCGAGATGGTCGGCGGCATCGATCCGGTGGCCCGTGAGCGCGCCCAGACCGCAGGCGGCACGACGCTGCGGCAGGGGTGGGAGCTGACCAAAGACGCGATGACGAACAAGAACAGATCGCAAGCCACGTTCGACGATTACCAATCGAAGATTGACTGCCACATGTCGGACTGGCTCGACCGGCCTTTGGTCGAGATCACGCGGGAGATTTGCCGCAAGCGGCACGCCAAGATCGGTAAAGAGAACGGCACCTACATGGCGAACGGCACCATGCGGGTGCTGCGGGCGATCTGGCGTCGGGTCCGTCGCCAGCATCCCGAGTTGCCAGAATCTCCGACCATGAATGTGGACTTCTATCCGGAGACTGAGCGCACCGCCGTCATCACCGACTGGCCCGCATGGTGGGGCGGCATCCAGCAAATTGCGAATCCGGTGCGCCGCGACTTTTACATCTGGCTGGCGTTCTCCGGATGTCGGGCAGGCGAGACCATGACCATGGAAGTCAAGAACATCGATCCTGAAAACGGCGTGGTCAAATACCCGATCACGAAGACCACCGCGTTCGAAATGCCGATCAGCAAGTTCATGATCAAGTTGCTGCGCAATCGAATCGCCGAAAACGCCGAGCAGTTTGGCCCGGACTGTCGATGGGTGTTTCCGTCAGCCACGGCAGCGAGTGGTCATCTTGAAGAAGAAAGATTGATCGCCAGCGAGCCGAAGCTGTTCAAGCAACACTGGTCGCCGCACACGCTGCGCCATAGCTGGATCACCATCGCTGATCAGAAAGTCAAAATCTCCGACAGCCACCAACGCACGCTGACCAACCACAAGCCGAAGCGCGCCAAGAACGGCGACTCGCACGCTGGCTACATCCATCCGGACCTTGACGACTTGCGCCACAGTCAGGAGGCGATGACCAATTATTTGCTGGCGCAGATCAAGCCAACCAAGCCGGGCAAGGGCAAGAAGCACAGCGACAACGTAGTGCACTTCAAACGGCAGATTGCATAATCTCTGATTTCGTCGCCTGCACCCGCGTTGCTCCTTTCGCAACAGAAAATATCTGTTGCGCATTCGAGGTGCTATGGCATGCTACCGACCCATATTCAGTCTGTTCTGCACAACGTCAGCAAAACCTGCGACTAACGTCAGTAACAGTCAGCCAAAGCAGAACCAAATGCCAAACGCTTCACAGCGCCATGGCGGCTGACTGATTTTACCTGCCGACCAGTGGCGCGCACAAACGGGTGCGACAACCATGCAGACGGAAATCCTGACAGGCGCCCGCAAAAGGCGTGGCGCAAAGATCATAGCCAAGAAGGCAAGCGCCGCTAAGAACGGCACGAAGATCGCGGCCTCCGTTGCGATCAGCGCGTCAATCGTAGACAGCCCATATTTTACGACGGGAGAAGCGGCGGCCTATATCAAAATGTCCCGGCAATTTCTGGAAGCCGCGCGCTATCGCGCTGACGGCTCAGGCCCGCCTTACATCAAGGTTGGAAGGTCGGTGCGCTATCGCAAGCCCGCACTGGATAAATGGATGTCGGCGCACGATCGTTCCCCTGATGAGCCGATCTAGGGGGGCCGCAAAGACAAGAAAAACCGGCGCGGAGGCAACCACGCCGGCTCGGGGTATTCATAAAAGGCTTACCGTATCCGCGGTTGAACGATAAACCGAAACCCCCCAGCCGACAATCCCGCAACGGTCTCACCGGCAACAAGAGTGAGATCGCACCAATGCGTACCATCATTTTCGTCGACACGATTTAGGAGGCTTGTCGGGCTTATCAAGCGGAGCCGGTCCGCACCTTGCAGTCCTGCAGCCTGACGCCAACCGGTCGATACAGCCGCAGGCGCCGCCCCGATCGGCCGACCCGGCGAGCCCGCTCTCGACGGCGGAGATCGCACCGCGTCTCCCGCGGGCGATCGGCAGATCCGGGCTCAGACGGTCCTAGTCGTGCCGGGCTCAGATCCGGACTGACCACAACTCACCCACCGACAACACGCAACGTCACCGTCACCAGCTGCGGTGATGCCGCTGACGCGTGCCCGGTTTTCGAAAGGAGGGTTGAGCCGTGAGCAAATCCACCAAGGGCACCCGCGCCAAGCACACCGCGCCACAGAAGTTCGACTTCCTGCATCGTCTGATGGCGGACAAAACGCTTTCATTCTCCGCCAAGGCTATTGCGACGGAGCTTCTGCTCACGTTCCACAACGCCAACACCGGCCGCTGCAACCCAAGCATTGCCGCCATCGCCAAATCGACCGGATGCTCCCGGCGAACGGCTTTTTCCGCGATTACAGAGCTTAAAAAAGCCGGTTGGATCACCGTCGAAAGCACACACGGCGGATCGTCAAGTGACACAAACAAATACACTTTTGACTTCGGACGGGTGAAGTCCACTGCACCCCCGACCGGTGCAAAGAATGCACCCCACACGGGTGCAAAATCTGCACGGGTGCAAGATTTGTCGTCAGGTGTGCAGACGTCTGCACACGAACCACTTAGAACCACTCCTCCTTCGGAGGAGGGTGTGGGTGGGCCGTTCCGGCGCGCGCCTGACGGCGCGCCGGAAGGGGAAGAGGAAGATCAGTCGACGCTGGAGCCGCAGTTCGAGCAGCTATGCCGGCTATGGGTCAAACCTGACGGCATCAACCGCGCCAAGTCATGGAAGGCGTTCCGCGCCGTCTGCGAGGACCACGACAGCGACGACGTGCTGGCCAGCGCCGGCATGTGGGTGGCGAGGGTCGAAAGCCGGTACCTGCCCAAGCTGGAGCTGTGGCTGGAAAACGGCGCGTGGCAATACCAGCCGCCCAACCGGCAACGCAACGGCCAGCACAAGCCAAGCGCCGCCGAGGTGGCGGCGGGACTGGCGGCGGCCAGCCGGGACGACGACGGGGAATGGTCATGAAGGATCATCAGCCCGCCAAGCCCGCGGTGGCGAAGTCTACGGCGGTGGCGAAGGCAAAGCCCACCACGCCATGGCCGACGCAGCAGAAGGTTACGGAACTCGCGGAGCTGCTCGACGGAATGTGCATGCGGCGCACAGGCGATGATGAAACTGGACGAGCGGCTTGGGACGGCCAGCCCGGCAACCCGCAAGTGGATTGTTCAGGAGGCTGAGCGCGTGATCGATGATTTTGTCAAGACGGGCGCACACCACTGCTTCAAAAGCGGACGTCTGCAAAAGCTCTGGGATGAGTGCTGCTGGCCCGAAAGCTGGTGGCTCGAGGGCCGCGATGGCCCGGCCTATACCGAGGTGACCAAGATGATCGCCGTCCTGATGGGCAGTTTTCCGACCTCGAAAATTCCGGATCCTGAAATCTTCGTGCGCGTACTGCTCGACGACGTGATGGCGCTGGCGCCCCGCTTTGTCGAAATGGAATCGACCTGCCGGGCGTTGCGGAAAACCAAGACGTTCATGCCGGCGATCGCGGAGGTGATCAAGGAGCTGGAGAAACAACAAAAGCTCTGGGGCGTCGCGAGGACACGATCACGAACATCGCGGAGTATTACGACGATCTTTGTGACAGGATCGCCAAGGCAAAGGCTGCCGCTGCGGCTGTTCCTGTGATTGAGAACCGCCAAGACGTGCCAATGGCGCCGATTGAGATGCCGAAGACGGTCGAGGTTGAGGAGGACGATGACGGGTTTTGAGGACTATCCGGCTGGGGCGCGGCGGGTGTAGTTCCTCGCCGTCGAGAGGGGCACCCCATGCCGCCGGAAGCCATCGCTAGCAATATCCTGCACGCGTTGCGCAAGGAGCCGGAAGGCCTGCGCCGTTCAGAGATCAGCGGGCTGCTTCACCGCAATGTTTGCGCCGCGGAGATCGCGCAGGCGTTGGAGCTGCTGGTCGAGACCGGCAAGGTGTGGATGGAACGCGGGCTGTCGGGGCGGCGCGGTGGAAGGCCGGTCGAGGTTTGGTTTGCGGTGATGCCCGTGGTGCGGACCGAGATGGTGTACGAAAAAACCTCCGCGATGATCGACGCGGATCCGGTGTGTTGATCGCGGGGCTGGACGTTGGCGCGCCGGGGCGTCAGGTTGGGCCCTGACATACAACAAATAAGTTAAAAAGGATGTTGGAATGCCAACGCCCGAAAATCTCCACCTACCGAACATCAATCCGGTGCCCAAAATGCCGGGTAAGCCGTTTGGCCGCGGCAATCCGCCAGCCAAAGGCCGCGGTCGCAAGCGTGGCGAAATCAACAAGGTCACTCGCGACATCAAAAACGGCGTGCATTACCGCGGCTGAAAATCTTGGCCGCGATGGTATGGGCGCTGGCGGTTTGGTTGGATATTTGCGAATACGTTGGTCGCCACCATCCGAAAGCATTCTGTCATCTGCTCGCAAAAATGCTACCGCTGCAAATCAGCGCCGACGTTACTAACGCCGTCATCGCCACGGTGAACATCGTCAGCGTTCCGTCTGATAGCTATCTTAGTGCTGCAGACGTCAACCGGCTGCGCGCTCCGGCGCTGGTCGAACACGAGCCGGCAGACCGAGGTCTGACTTGCGATAATCGTAACTCAGGCTAGTCACGCCAAAAATTCTTAAACCGCGTCGGCGCCAGTTCGGTGTAACGCACCGTGTGCTGAATGTTGCGGTGGCCTAAATAACTTTGAAGGGCGCGCGTATCGTGGCCCTTGTTGGCCAAGGCGAAGCCGCAGGCGTGACGGAGCATGTGCGGGTGAGCTTTGAAGTCCAGTCCCTCGGCCTCGCCAGCGCGCTCTACAAGCCGCGCAAAGCCTGCCGTGGTGAACGGCGAGCCGCGCTCGGACACAAACACGAACGGCGACACCGGATCCTGCTCGCGAGCGAGGCGCCGCAATGCCCGCATTTCGTCGCCCATGATGGGATGCGTCGACGGCGTGCCTTTCTTGGCCCGGCGGACGTGCAGCGTGGCGGTGGTGAAGTCGATCTGGTCCCAACGTAGATCAACCAGTTCGCTCACCCGCAGGCCGTGGCGGAATGCGACGAGGATCATGGTGGAGTTGCGCTTGCCGTAGCGATTGCCGCGGGCGGCATCCATCAAGGCGTTGACCTCGGCCTCGGTGAGATGCTCACGCGTCCGCAGTTCGGCGTTCGGTTTCCGTACCGGCATGGCAACTGTTCGTTTTTCGGTGGCTGGCACCACCAAGCGCAGGGGCAAATTCGTCATCGGTTTCAATCCATCGGTTCTGAAAATTGTTCGTATATTGCTCATTTTACGAACAGTTGCAAGTCGCGCCGAGGAACGAGCCCTGTTTGATCGGATCGCTGAACAGCCCGATCATGTCGGTTCTCCAGCCAATTACTGGACAACGCCGCGGATCAGCGGCGAAAAAGATCAATCGTTTCAGGATAGCGCTGATGGAGCGGGACACGCTCCATCGATCGACAATCCGACAACGCGCCCGCGTTCGAGATGGTCTCCGGTTTCGGAAGCTCCGAAACCGCCCAGCCAGTACGAACAACGAGCTGAGCCAGCCGAGCGAATTCGAAGCAGCAGATCCGCGGTCCGTCTCTCAACGAACACACCGGGCGCCGGCCCTCGCGTGCGCGCGAGACCTTCCTTGATGAGAGGGGGGGCAGGTGTTACGGACGAGGCCCTCGATCCGCCGAAGCGGATCCGACTTGCTCAATTTCTAAAATTTAAAATGGTGCGCCGCAGCAACAGCCACGCATCCGCCCAAACCAAATTAGGCGCCCCGCGCTCCGCCGGCTACTACCCTACCGGCCCATCCATCCAACGCGATAAAACCGCCCCACAGCCCGCCCGTCACCGTGCTCGGCGAGCTTCAACGCGCCACCTATGCCGGCATCGGATGAGCAAGTCTTATCCTGAGATTTGTTCGGAACGCTTCCGGCAGCCGATTAACGCTTCTGTTGGGAATAGCGCTCAATTGCGCGGCCGGCAACGTCGAGCGCGTGCCGGATGACGGCGGGATCGTTGGTTGCGTCTGCCTCGCTGAGATATCCGCTGATCCTCTCGGGCGTGGTGAGATAATCGGCTTCATCGAACGGTCTGGTTTTGAGCGGCATGGTCATCGTCTCCTTGGCTGAATAACCCGCTGAGAGGCGGTTTATTTCGTGCCGCTTTTACCAAGGGTGATTTTTGTTTCCGGACGTCCGGAATGGTTCCGCGCCGCGCTCCGGCCCGCTCGCACAGCGCGCCAAAGCCCCACGCAGCCAACCCACCACCGGCCAACCCACAAAACGCCTGCAGCAGCCACCGCACGCGCCTACAATCGCAGATGATTTATTCGACCACCCATCCGGGCTTTTTCTCGGGCTGCGTCCAAGGCGACGGCCACCAGCGATCCAGTACCCTGTCGCATTCGCTGCAGACGAGGATTCTCCATTCGCGCGACATCGGTGTGATGCCTGCGGTATTTTTCAGATCGGAATAAGCCTTGCACAGCGGCTGGTGCAGAACGCCAACCTTGCCGCCGCACCACCTCTTTGTGCTCTTGCCGGACCGGCCCGGTGGCCGAATCTCGGGCAAGATTGTATGCCGCTCGTCGCGCCGTTTGATGCCGCTGTTTTTCCAGTCTTTCATGGCAGCGTCTTAGTACGTGTTGCGGGTGACGGCAACGCAACCGGCAGTAGGCAAAAACGACTAGTACCCGGAATCAGAGCTGAGTGACACGGCGGCCTTTGAATCGGCGTTGACGGACCTTTTTCTTGGTCCAGACGAAGGGCTGAGCTTTGTCGTTATAAGCGTTAATGTAAGCATCGATGTGCTCCTGGAGCTGTTTGAGACTTGTGAAGGAGGCGCCGCTGAGCGACTGCCCCTGCAAGATCGAGAACCAGACCTCGACCTGATTGAGCCAGGACGCGCTTGTCGGCGTGAAATGAAATTGCACATTGGGATGAGCCTTGAGCCAATGTTCGTTTTTCTTGTGGGTGTTGAGGTTGTCGAGGATGACGTGAAGCTGACGGTCCGGAAAAGCCGCGGTGATGCTGTTCATGAAGTCGAGAAATTCGACGCGGCGACGCCGTCTTGAATGAGCCGCGATGATCTTTCCGGTGGCGACTTCGAGTGCCGCAAACAGTGTTGTCGTGCCATGCCGCTTGTAGTCGTGGCTCTGGCCGGTCAAGGCGCGGCCATTGGGCAACTTCAGATAGCCCTGCGCTCGCTCCAAAGCCTGGATCGAGGGCTTTTCGTCCACGCATAGCACAATGGCCTTCTCGGGCGGGGCGACATAGAGGCCAACAACATCGGCGGCTTTGGTCGTAAAGTTCGGGTCGTTACTCTCACACCAGGACTTCCGAACCACGAGGTCAATCTTGTGGCTACGCAGGAACCGCCAGACATACTGGACGTCGACGTTGCCCAGCGCCGCGGCCAGCAGGGGGCCGGTCCAGCGCGCAAACCCTTCCGGTGGCGGTTTGTCCAGCAGCCTCAGAATCCGCTTGTCGGTGGCCTTCGTATAGATCGGCTGGCTTGCCGGGCCGCGGCTTGTCTTTCAGACCTTCAAGGCCATGGTCGGCATAGCGATGCCGCCAAAGGCTGACAATCCGCGGTTGGACCCCGACTTCCTTGGCGATCGACCGGGTGCTGCGCCCCGGCCGCCGCCAACAGAATGATCCGGGCCCGCTTCAAATCGCGCTGCAATGTCATCGGCGAGCGACAACACGCCTCAAGCACCTTGCGATCTTTCCTCGAAAGGTGGACTTCTCTTGCTTCGGGAATCATCCCGATTCTTGAATCACGACTTACGTTCTAAAAAAAGTGGGTACTAGCTCTTTTTCGCATACGACTTATTGGCTGACGATCGACATCCAACTCGCGCCAACCCGTGCTATTCTTCACGAAACAGGGGTGTTCGCGGTGCCCGGAGGTACGGCCCGCATCCACCGCTCGCTCCGGCGCAACGCCCATAACGCCGGAGTCACTGAGCGCGGTGGCCGGACCTGCACCCCCGGCCGCCGACGCGCTTAAACCGCAACAGGGGGAAGCCACGATGCCGCTCGACAGATCGAAAATTTACAAGGGCATGCACATCAGATCGGATGAACCGCTGCCCGGTTACACCCCAAAGCGCCGTGAAAACCTGCAAGCCGAATACCCCGAATTCTCCGACAGCCTTGCCGCCGCTGGCCCGGACAGTGGTCCGGCGTTCGAGCTACAGCGCGCTGGCATTGCCGAGTTGGCCGCACGGCTGGAGATGGTGCGCGAACAGTTGAGAACGATCAAAACGACGAAGGCAAAACGCTGATGACCGGCGAGGCGATGCGGTTGAAACTTGAGTTGGCGCAGCTGATGCGCCGCCACCGCCGCGGGCCTGTGCCGTTCACGCCGCTGCCACCGCGCGCCTGTGCCGATGGCGATGTCGTCGTCGACGGTTTTGCCTCGCCGGCAACGGTCGATCGCGAGCGCATGAAATTCGGCATCGGTTGCTGGCTGCCGTTCAGGAAAGATATCCCGTTACTTTATCGACACGATCAGAACCGCCCCGCCGGCATCCTGCAGCAAGTCAGGGCCGCCGACGGCGGCCTCTATGTTCGCGCGCTATTGACCGACGCCGAGGCCAAGCAGTGCCAAGGCTGGAGTGTGGGCGCCACCATCCATTCCTACCGGCTTTTCAACGAGGATGACCCGGAGCATTTCTATGGACTGGTCACCTGTGCAACCCTCGATGAAGTGTCGCTTACCAGCCAGCCCTGCAATCCTGACGCGGTGGTGCGGCACAATTATCAGGCGCCGCCGCATCTGCGGTTCTACGATCTGATGACTGATGCCGTGATATGCCTGATCAAGCAGGTCGAGGTGCTGCAGCAGGTTAGCTGGGGGCAAAGCGAGAAACCTGCCGGGAATGAAAATCCGGCAGGTTTAGGTAGCTCTACACCGAAACTGCGTCAAAGTGAAAACCGACGCAGTTTAGGTAGCGTCGAGCCGCACCGGGCAACGCCGTTTGGTCAACTGGTCCAACAGATCGAGGAGCGAGCGCAATGACTGAAGCAATCACCACCGGCACTGACGTCCTCCGCGCCATGGCGCTGACCCGCGTCAAGCGCGCCAATTACGGCATCGTCGCCAGCGCCATCGGCGTGCATGCCGACACCCTGCGCGAATTTGCGGAGGGCCGCCGCCAATTGCCAACCGAAAAACTGCAGGCACTGGCGCTGGAGATGTCCGGTGGTCACACCGCGTACGATGTAGAAAGCGGCATGTTGAAATCAACCCACACCGCGCTGCCGATCTCCTACGTTGTGCCGGATGCGCCGACGCCAGTGAACTATGATGCGATTGGAGTTGCGAACGCGCCGCGGCTGACGCTGGCGGCGGAGCAGACGAAAGCAAGGCCGAAGCGGTCAGGCTGGCTGGGCGGCTGGCTGTAGTGACACGCGCCACAGTGATGGAAGTTTAACAGGCTGCTCTACAGTGCATCAGGACGAGGCATCCGCTGGCGCAGGTGCATCGTGGGTCCCTTTCGGGCTTTGCGATCACCGTCCCTAGCGCACATATCCGAGCCAATCAGGCACTCCTGCCCAACCAATCATCCCAATCGCGCCACTGGTCTTTGTATTTCTTGTGCGGAGCGGCGGGTATCTCATCAGGCTTCTTTGAAGCGCCTTTTTGCGCCTTTCCCACCCACAGATCATATTCTGTTCGCGACGCAAGACCTAACTTGCGGACAAAACTGCGGGCTTTGGCGAAGGACCACATCTTTACGTATTTGCCGGATAACTTACTCCCCAGAAAATCGGAAACGCCTTTCCATTCCTTTTCTTTTCCATAAACCCCGTAAGGGTGCGTTGGAATATCGTCAGGGAAGATCGGTTTATCTTTGAGCCTTCCTTTCGACCATTCGAGGTACTCTTTGTAACCAGATAGTTTTAACGAGCGGACATATTCTCTAGCCTGCTTAAATGGTCTCCGCTGTTCGGCCTCATGTTGACCCCTGTTTGCTACGTGCTTCTCAGGAAGATGGCTGGCGGGGCGCACGTGGGCACCACGCGTTCGCGGATACGCCGCGGTCTCGTCGCCACAGGCGTGGTGCAGGGGGGGTGAATACGGCCTCCGGCGTTGGTCGGCCGGCCGCTGAGCGGTCGATAGTACGAATCCTCTCGATCGGTCAAAATTGGAAATAGGTGCCTTTGCGTCTAAGCTAGGTATCGATATATGAGTATCGTCATATAAACTGCGTGTTGAAAGACAGTCTACCGTTTGATCGACTCCAAATCCACCTTTCCTCTTCGCCGTGACGGCGGCATTGTGTTCGAAAGAATGTCTGTTGCAATCTTGGAGGAAAATACCCGAATGATGGCCCGCAATCGTCGAAAGCAGCCTTTAGCCTCCATTCATCGTCAACGGACTTTACGTGTCTTAGGTACAGACATTTCTTTACTGGAGGCTGTTCGACAGAAAGCGATCAGAGATCTTGGATTCAATATCGAATTCGAGGTACTCGACTTCCCGAATTGCCAGCGCAAGGCGGCGCTCAATCCGGAGGCCTATGACGTCTATGATCAGTGCTTTCATAATCTGGCGATCGTCTGGTTCTGGGGCGCCCTGCAACCCATCGACACGACTTGGTTAAGCAATTGGACCAAAGTCAGTGCGCTGACTAAGTCGGGCGGCGTCGGCAAATATGCCAGCAGGGGCTTCGGTGACGCGCCAATGCACAAGCTTTATGTGCAACCCGATCATTCACTCGGGCCAGAAGAGACGCGTTATATCGCGATGTTGCCGACCGTCCACAATTTCGATTCTTTCGGTTATGACACGCGGGTTTTCAACAGCGACGGCAATGAGCGCGAGAGCTGGGCTATGCTGTTCGACCCGCGAGCACATGGAAAGCTTGCGTTTGTTGACGAGCCCGCGATCGGCCTTTTCGACGCAGCGCTGGCTGCCGAAGCCATGGGGGCGTTGCGGTTCGAAAACATCGGCAACATGAGCCCGGCGGAGATTGGCGCTCTTTTCAAGTTCTTGAAAGACAAGCGTAAGGAAGGCTTCGTTCATCGTTGCTGGCGTACGGGCGAGCAAGCCGCCAAATTGTTCAGGGACGACGATGTGGTGATCCAGAGCATGTGGTCGCCGGCTTACAACGAGTTAGGAAGCGCGGCTGCCGTCGTGAAGGAAGCCGTTCCGGCGGAGGGCTATCGGGCCTGGCATGGAGGACTTAGCATAGCGCGCCATGTCTCGGGGCCGATGCTTCAAATGGCTTGCGAATACATGGATTGGTGGCTTTCAGGTTGGGCAGGAGCAGTGATGGCTCGACGAGGCTACTACATGTCGGTGCCCTCAGCGGTCGAGGAGCACCTGAGCGCTGCGGAATGGAGCTACTGGTACGACGGCCAGGAGGCGAGCCAGGATCTCTTGGCTGCCGATGGCGAGACGATCATCGTTCGACAAGGTGCAAGGCGTTCCGGCGGAAGCTATCTGGAGCGCGCGCGTCGCATTGCGCTTTGGAACACCGTGATGGACGAGCACAATTATGCAGCCCGTGCATGGACCAGGTTCGTCTCCAGCGTGAACGGTAAACCGAGATGAGGAAAAGCATCAAGCGTTACGAGCTTGTCGCCGCTGCATTGAGGTCAAATATCGTTTCGGGGCGATTGGAAACAGGCCTCGTTCTGTTGGAAGGCCCGATCGCCAACCTCATGAAGACGAGCCGGGCGCCGGTGCAAGCCGCGTTGCGAATCCTGGAGGAGGAAAAGCTGATTCGCCGTTTCGACGGGCGCGGCTATCTGGTCGGTCGCGCCGGAACGTCGGTGGCGCTGATTCGACGCGACATCGGCAAGCTCGATCTTCGTATCCCCAACGAAATCGACGCCGCGCTCCAGAATCGAGGTCTTTGGGAGGTCGTCTACGAAGAAGTGGAATCCGCCGTTGCCGCTTGTCTGATTTTTGGCGAGTTTCGCATTATCGAGTCGGAGCTCGGCGACTATTATGGCGTCAGCCGAACCGTCGTCCGCGATGTGCTCGGCCGACTGCATGAGCGCGGCATCATCGCCAAGACCTCGAGTTCTCACTGGATTGTAGCTCCCCTCACGGCGGAGTTGGTTCGAGAGCGTTTTCAGGTTCGACGACTCCTGGAGCCCGAAGCGCTTCGCCTGGCTGGCGATCGCATCGACCTCGAGAAGATCGCTCAATCACTGCAACGTGAGCGAGTCCGCGACCCGGCTAAACAGGGCGCGGCAGACTGGATGCAGCTTGAGCGGGACCTGATGGAATTCTGCATCTTTCGCGCGCCGAACCAACATCTCGTCGAGCTCATTCGTCATAATCAGATGCCGCTTGCGGCGGCATCTCGGACACTGACCAAGCTGGGACTGCCCGAGGATGAGATTGCGGTCAGCGAGTACCTCATGCTGTTCGAACTGATTACAGCACGCGCGATCGATGCAGCGGCGATTTACCTGAGTAATCATCTGACCGCTTTAGCAGAAAAGAACTTGGCAAGGCTGAAGATCGTCGCGGTCATCGGCGAAGCGCCGGTCGGGGTGCCTTACCTTACGTTGCGCGAAGTCCGATTAACGAATATTGAATTCAATAGTCATTATTTTGAAGCTTGATTGTTTTCGCGCCAGAGATTTGGTGCGGAAATAGGCAGCTTTCTAGAGATCGGATGCCGCATGCTCTCTTTCTACGAAATTAGTTGCATACATTAAGCATTTTTGCTTTCCTTGTTTCAACGCCTTCGCGCATCTCAACTGCCGACAAATCATCGCGCGGACGCCGTGCGAACCAAGAAGGGCATGTCAATCTTGTCCGAAGAACCCATTTTGAGACTGGAAGGTCTGACAAAGCGGTTCGGTAGTCACGTTGCTTTGGGCGACGTCACATTTGCCGTCGAACGCGGCGAGTACGTTGCGCTTTTAGGGCCGAGCGGATCTGGCAAGACCACTCTGTTGCGTTCTATCGCCGGATTCGAAATACCGGATGCCGGAAAGATATTCCTGTCCGGTCAGGAAATCACTCGAGCGAACATCTATGAGCGCGGCATCGGGTTCGTGTTTCAGAACTTCGCACTTTTTCCTCATCTGTCAGTGAAGGACAACGTCGCGTTTGGCCTCCGAAACGGGGCCAAGCGGTTACCGAAAGACGAAGTGCTGTCTCGCGTGCTGCAGACAATTGCAATGGTGGGACTGACGGGCCTCGAAGAACGCGGCGCCGCTCAAATATCGGGTGGCCAGAAGCAACGGGTCGCGTTAGCCCGCACGTTGGTCATGCAGCCGAAATTGGTTCTTCTCGACGAACCGTTGGGTGCGCTCGACGCCAATCTGCGATTGCGCATGCGCGCGGAGCTTCGGCAAATCCGTGAACAGCTTGGCATTCCATTCCTGCATGTGACGGGGAGCGAAACCGAGGCCTTGGCGATGGGCGATCGCGTGATCGTTCTGGACCAAGGCCGCATCGGGCAATTTGGCAAGCCGGACGAAGTCTATAACCGTCCGGCCACTCCAAATGTCGCCCGCTTTCTTAATCGCTACAACGTGTTTGATGGCGCTCTCGACGGCGAAGTGTTTACGAGCGCTTACGGACGCTTCGCTTTCGGCGTTCGCATGCCGAGTGCGAGGTCTGCCTATGCCGTGCGCTACGACCGGTTGGTCGCCAAGCAAGCGGGCGCTGTCTCCCGGGCGCCGGCAATCAGGGTCAACTATGTCGCTAGCGAGTACCTCGGCGCAGCGATCATGCATTTCTTCGAAACGAACGACGGCAAAGTCGTGGAAGTCGAGCACCATCTCAGCAATGGCCCGCCGTCCACCTTTTCCGAAGGCCAGGCCTACGATCTGACCTGGACTGCAGAAGATGGCATAGTTTTTGGATGAGTGGTGGGCATGAGTTCTATCGAAGCCGTCAGAGCAGATCAGCAGCCTGATCGAGGCAGAAGTGGCGCGTTGCGGTCCTATCTGCTGATCGCGCCCTCCGTCATCTGGATGGCTTTATTCCTGATCCTTCCCTTGGCGATGATCGTTTACGTCTCGTTCTGGACGCAGTCGACCTTCAAGATCGAGCCGAAGCTGACGCTTGATAGCTGGCAGACGTTTTTCGGCTCCGACACCTATCTCAATTCGTTATGGACCACGATACGGATCTGGCTGATCGTCCTGATCTCCACGTTCGTCCTTGGCTATCCGACCGCCTTGTTCGTAGGCCTGTTTGTCAGGAATAAGACCCTGCAGACAGCGCTTCTGGTCCTGTGCGTCATCCCCTTTTGGACGTCGTTCCTGATACGCGTGATCGCGTGGCGGCCTATGCTGGGGAAAGAGGGCGCCATCAACATCCTCCTGATGAAGTTCGGCTTCATTCATCAGCCGATCGAGGCCCTGCTGTTCACTGAGCTTTCGGTCGTGATCGGCATGACCCAGATCTATGTGGTGTTCATGGTCGGCCCCATCGCCTTCATGCTGGGACGCATCGATCCTAACATCATCGAGGCCGCGCGGGATTTAGGCGCAGGTTTCTGGCGGATTTTGCGTAAGATCATCTTTCCGTTGAGCCTGCCCGGCGTCGTCGTTGGCGCCATGTTTGTAACCGTGATGGTGCTCGGGGAATTCGCCACCAGCGCCGCGCTGTCAGGACGCAAGGTGAACCTGCTCGGCAATATCGTCGTGACGCAGGTCGGCTCGCTGAAATGGGCGCTCGCGTCGGTCGTCGGCGTCATCCTCACGGTGATCATGGGTTTTGTGATCGCGGGGCTTCTGCGCATCGTCGATCTGAAGAAGGAGCTTTGAGGAGCGATGGAGTCGCGCGTCTTCAAGCCGATGCTGGCCGTCTATGTGGGATTGTTCCTGCTGTTTCTCTATGGGCCTTTCATCGTGCTCGGCATACTTTCGTTCCAGCAGGGACCGGAAGGCGGCCCGCAATTCCCGATCATCCAGTGGTCGATCTTCTGGTACCGGGACATTTTTGGCCTAACTCCTCCGTCCCGAGTGGCCCCGCTTCCCATTGGGGTATCGCTGTTCCGCTCGCTCGTGCTCGCGTTCATGACCATGATTACCTCTACGGTTCTTGGCGTCATGGCCGCGCAGGCGTTCAGGAAGAATTTTCCTGGAAAAACCGTGAGCTTCTACTTGATCGTGCTCGGCATGATCGTCCCCGGGATTCTCGTCGGTCTGGGTTCGGGGCTGGTTGCGACCACCACCGGGATTGAGCGACATTGGTGGAGCACGGCCTTTGCAACGCATGTCGTCTATACGTTGCCCTTTGCCTTTCTCGTCATGCTCGCGATCTTCAACCGGTTCGATGCCTCCGTCGAGGAGGCCGCCTGGTCGCTTGGCGTCTCGCCGATCACGACGTTCCGCAAAGTGACGTTTCCGCTGATCTTCCCCGGCGTTCTCTCGGCGATGTTGTTCGCGTTCACGCTGTCTTATGACGAGTTCTCGCGAACGTTGTTGTCTTCCGGCCGCGAGCAAACGCTGCCGCTTGCGATTTACTCGACGTTCTCGGTCGAGATTCATCCGAATGTGTTCGCCTTTGGTGTGCTCACAACTCTGTTTTCGTTCTCGCTGCTCGCTGTCTACGCAATTCTCATGACGTTGAGCGTGCGGCGAGCCAAACGTGTGGCAATCCAGGAGGCGATCGGATGAAGACGGCGATCGTCACGGGATCGGGCTCGGGCATCGGTCGCGCCGTCGCGATGCGGTTGGCCGCTGACGGCTATCGGGTCACGGCGAATGACCTTCTCCTTGATCAGGCCGAAAGCGTCGCCTCGCAAATCCGAAGCAATGGCGGGGAGGCGATCGCTATTGGCGGCGATGTTTCCCATGAGGACGACGTCTCTTCGATCGTAGCCGCTTGCCGGAGCGCGTTCGGCGATCCCACTCATTTGATCAGCAACGCCGGCCATGTGCATCAGGCTCGTTTTACGGAACTGACGCCCAAGGATTTCGATCGGATGTTCGCCGTGCATGTCCGCGGCGCTTTCTTGATGACCCGGGCCGTGCTGCCGGCCATGCTTGCCCGCAACGCCGGCGTGATCGTCTACACGGCTTCGCAATTAGGGCAGATCGGCGGCGTTGAGCTCGTTCACTATAGCGCCGCCAAGGCCGCCATTATCGGTCTTGCCAAATCGCTCGCGCGCGAAGTGAGCGCACAGGGCGTTCGTGTCAACGCGGTCGCGCCCGGTCCAATCAATACGCCGCTTGTTCGAGCGCTTTCGCCGGAGTGGCGAAAGGCCAAGGCGGCGGAACTACCGCTTGGACGATTTGGCGAGCCGGACGAGGTCGCGGCGACGATCGCTTTTCTGTGTTCAGGTGAGGCAAGCCTGTTCGTCGGCCAGACAATCGGGCCCAATTCCGGAGATGTGATGCTGTGAGTGAGACAGTCCTCATTACAGGCGCCGGCATCGGTATCGGTCGGGCAACGGCCAAGGCTTTCGCCAAGGCCGGCTATAAGGCCATCGTGACCGATATTCTTGAAAAGGAAGGGCGCGCTGTTGCTGCCGAAATCGCCGATGCCGGCGGAACGGCGGAGTTTCACAAACTTGACGTGCGTTCGACGACCGACGCGGACGCGCTCGTCGCTGCCGTTGAACAGAAGCACGGGGGCATCGACGTCATCGTGGCGAATGCGGGCATCGCGCACAAGACGCCGCTCGCCGCGTTAACCGACGACAAATGGGATCATACCCTGGACATAGACCTGAAGGGCATCTTTCGCGTGGTCAGGCCGGCTCTTGCCGGCATGAGAAGACGCCGGAAGGGAGCCATCGTCTGTCTGTCGTCGATCATGGGCGTCGCCTACGGGTGGGATGAGCACGTGCACTATTCATCCGCCAAGGCCGGCGTCGTCGGTCTTGTCCGCGGGCTGGCGGTTGAACTCGCCAAGGACGGCGTGCGGGTCAATGGCGTTGCGCCCGGATACATTCGCACAGCGCAACTGCTGTCCGAGGAGCATTCGTTGGGGCCTGTTGGCGCCGAGAAGGCGGGCGATTTCATTCCGATGGGCCGGATCGGCGAGCCTGAAGAGATCGCCGACGTCATTGTGTTTCTTGCATCCAACGCTGCTCGATACATGACAGGGCAGGTGGTGGTGGTGGACGGCGGACTGTTGGTGGGACGGTACTGAAGCGATTGCACCTTCCAGGTGAATACGTGACGCAGTGACGACAGAGGGGAGGTTCAAATGTCTGGTTATCAAGTCTCGCGCAGATATTTCATGAAGGGAACGGCGGGCGGCCTCGTCCTTACTTCGTTCGGATCGCCATTCGGAGCCCAGCAGGCCTTCGCGGCCGATCTTGCCAGCGAAGAATTGCGCACGGTCGGTCTTTCGGTCACGGTCCAGGAACGCATTCTCGCCGACTTCAAAGCCAAGTCCGGCGTAAAGGCCGTCTCCGGCAAGGGGGCGATTTTCCCGGACGCGCAGACCGAACTGCTGTCGGGCTCGACCGCCTACGATTGCTGGGAAACGATCGGCGAGCGCCTGCCGGCAGTGATCGAGACCAACAAGATCGAGTCGATTCCGGTCTCAGCTCTGAAGAGCTGGGCCAATATTCGCGACACCTTCACCAAACCGAACCCGAAATGGGGCAAGGGGCAGCAAATCGCGGGGCAAATCTGGACGGATGACAAGCAGACCGCTCTCTGGATGGTGCCGACGGTTTATAATTACGACTCGATTGGTTATCGGCCGGACCTCGTTTCGAAAGAAGAGGCCAGCACGTGGACCGCGATTTTCGACGACAAATTCAGAGGCAAGACCGGCCTGAACGTCGATCCGCTCATCGCGTTCGGCCAAGCCGTGCTGGCGATGAACTCGTTGGGCTTGCTACAGGTCCCCAATCCCGGCAATCCGGACAAGAAATCGATCGACGAGGCTTCCAAATTCCTCATCGCCAAGAAGAAGAATGGCCAGTTCCGTGCGCTATGGGGCGACTTCGGTGAACTCGTCAATCTGCTCGCGTCGGGCGAAATGATCCTGGCGATGCTTGGCAACCGGCCGTTATGGCCGTGAAGGCTCAGGGAAAACAGTGCACCTACGCGGTTCCCAAGGAAGGCTACCGTGCCTGGTCGATCGGCGTCTCCCCGATCACGGGCACGCCGAACAAGGAAGCGGTGATTGCCTATGCCGATTACTGGCTCTCCGGACCGCCGGCCGCCATCGTGTCCGAACAGGGCTACTATTCGCCCTCGACCGACATCAAGAAAGTCATGTCGCCCGACAAATACGCCTTCTGGTACGAGGGCAAGCCCTGGAAGGGGGCGCCGGAGCGCGGCATCAAGGAAGGCGATTTGCGAGACGGCGGCTCGCTCGAACAGCGCGCCTCCACCGTCGCCTATTGGCATCAGTGGCCGGATGAATACGACTACCTGATGAAGAAGTGGGACGAATTCCTCAGCGCCTGATTGATGGCAGGATTTCGAACCTCACATTTCCTTTGAGCGGGTACTCCCGCGTCTTCGGGCGCGGGACATGGAGCCAATGAGTACAGCAATGTCTGGAACTGTCGCGTGACTATCGATCTGCAACTCGTCGGTGTCGGGAAAGTCTATGACAATGGTACGCCCGCGGTTATCGATTTCGATCTTGAGGTTTCGAAAGGCGAGTTCATCGCGTTTCTGGGGCCATCGGGCTGCGGCAAGACAACCACACTCCGAATGATCGCGGGATTTGAGACGATCTCGTCGGGCGACATCTTCATTCGGGGCAATCGGATCAACGATGTGCCGCCGGAGCGCCGGCCGACCGCGATGATCTTTCAGAATTACGCACTGTTTCCGCACATGACCGTGCGCGCAAACGTTCGTTTTGGTCTCGATGTCAAGAAGATGCCCGCCGCCACGCGCGACGCCATGGTTGAACGCATTCTCGAAAAGCTTGGCTTGACCGACATCGGAGACCTCAAGCCGGAGCGATTATCCGGCGGGCAAAAGCAACGCATCGCGCTGGCACGCGCCCTTGTGGTCGAGCCGGACATCCTGCTGCTCGACGAACCCTTGGGTGCGCTCGATGCGAACTTGCGCAAGAGCATTCAGAATGAACTCAAGCTGCTGCAGCGCCGTTTGGGCATTACGTTCGTGTTCGTAACCCATGCCCAATCCGAGGCGTTGGCCCTTTCGGACCGCATCGTCGTCATGAACGCCGGCCGTATCGAGCAGATCGACGCTCCCTATGAGCTCTACACCCGTCCTCGCAGTCAGTTTGTGGCGAAATTCATCGGTCGCAATGCGCTGATAAACGGCAAGGTGATTTTGGCGGACACCAACGGCTGCCGGCTGGACACGGCCTTCGGCGAGCTTGTTGGCGCGTCCAAGGTGGCGATGCGCGCCGGAAGCGCGGCAAGCCTCGCGGTGCCCGCAGAAGCGATCGACGTTCTGCCAGCCTCGACGCCGCTGAGCTATTTCCCTGAAATCTATGGTGGCAATCCCATCAAGGGAACCGTCGAGTTGATCCAGCAGGTCGGACACATCGTCCAACTGGTCATCATCGTTGGCGCCACCGAGCCAATCGTCGTTGAGGGGCATGCAGACAAATACGTCGGCCGATTCCAGGGGGGGCATGACGTGTTGCTCGCCTGGAAAAAAGACGTCGCCACGCTCATCAGCCGTTAGCAACGCTATATCCTCGATGGAAAGCGTTTAGTCGAACCGATAAACCGCATTATGGAAATTTGACGATGCCCGAGGTTTTTCCGCACCTTTTCTCTTCGACGAAACTGGCGGGCTACACATTGAATAATCGTATCGCCATGGCGCCGTTAACGCGGCAGATGGCGGAGCTCGATGGAACGCCGACGGACGAAATGGCGGCCTATTATGCGCGGCGCGCGCGTGGCGGCTGTGGCCTGATCATTACCGAGGGGACCTACCAAGAGGATCGATTGGGATGCCGCGCCTATCTCTCGCAGCCAGGCATCGCCAACGCAAGGCATGTGGCGGGTTGGCGCAAGGTTACGGATGCGGTCCACAAGCACGGAGCCGTCATCATCCTGCAACTCATGCATGGCGGCCGTGTCACGGATCCCCGATGCCTCGCTCGAGGCGAGCAGTCGGTGAGCGCCAGTGCGACCAGGAGCGACGGCTGGACGCTCTATACCGATACCGACGATGAAAAGATAATTCGGAATATCGAAGGAGACTGGCCGAAAGTCACCTTCGGTTCGGCGCGCGCGCTGACGATATCCGAGATTCATCAGGTCGCTGACGGCTTTGCCGCTGGCGCCAAGCGCGCCATGGAAGCCGGCTTTGACGGAGTGGAGATCCATGGGGCGAACGGATACCTACTTTATCAGTTCATTCATCCCAAGACGAATCTGCGGACCGACGAATTCGGCGGCAGCCCGGAAAACAACATTCGAATCGCCACGTTGACATGCGAGGCCGTCCGCAAGGCGATAGGGCCCGGCAAGATTATCAGTTTGCGCCTGTCGCAGGACGGTGTCGACGATTTCACGGGGGCGTGGCTTGGCGGCGTCGCTTATGCCGAACAGATCGGCAAGGTTTTGAAGGACTCGGCGGCGGACGCCTTGCATTGGTCGAGCTTCAACTACCTTGACAATCGCGACTCGAGTTCGACGACCCCGATGCCCGCTGCGCTACGCGAGGCCTCAGGGCTTCCCTTGATCACCAACGGCGGCATCGCCGACGGCCCACAGGCCGAGATGGCGTTGACTAGCGGCGCAGCGGACATTGTCGCGGTTGGACGACCGATTTTTGCGCAACCAGACTGGCCTTACATCGTGCGTTCGGGGGTCCCTTATCCCTGGGCCGAATTCGACCGGAAATACGTCATCCGACCACCGCTGGATTATGGGCTCGCCTATCCGATGGCGATCAATGATCCGAATTGGGCGACGATTTGGTGAACGGATGCCAGCGATGAAAACGGAACTTCAACGCCCGCGCGGACGGGCCGAAGCAATCCATGAGGGAGCAAGATCATGATACGTGTCGGCGTTGATGTTGGGGGTACGTTTACCGACATTGTCCTGGAGCAGACGACCGTCGGCGCCAGTCAGAAAATCTTCGTACACAAGGTGTCGTCGACCCCCGCAGACCAATCCGTCGGCGTCGTTCAGGGCGTGGTGGAAGTATGCAAGATCGCTGGAGTGTCGCCGCGAGATATTGATCTAGTGTTGCACGGAACCACCGTGGCGACAAACATGGTGATCGAGCGCAAGGGCGCCGATGTCGGCATGATAACCACCCGCGGATTTCGTGACATCCTCCATATGGCACGTCACAAGAGACCGCATAATTTCTCGCTGCAATTCGATGTGCCATGGCAATCGAAACCGCTGGTCAAGCGCCGTAATCGATTAGTCGTGGACGAGCGGCTGCGCCCCCCGACCGGGGAGGTCGAGGTACCGATTGCGCTCGATCAGGTCGAGGCCGCGGCGGAGCTTTTCAAGAAGCGCCGCCTCAAGTCGATCGTCATCTGCTTTTTGTTCTCATTTCTCAACAGCGAGCACGAGGCGCAGGCTCGCGACGTCGTCAAGCGCGTGATTCCCGACGCGTTCGTTTGCTGTTCGCACGAGGTGGTGAACGTCATCCGGGAATATGAGCGGTTCTCCTCAACGGCAATGAACGCCTATATCGGTCCGACCACTGCGCTGTATCTCCGGCGGCTTGAAGGTCGCCTTCGTGAAAACGGAATCGCGGCCAAAGTGCGGATCATGCAGTCGAACGGTGGCATCTCCACGGTCGAAAATTCCTCGCTGCGTCCTGTAGGGCTACTACTTTCCGGACCGGCAGGCGGCGTCATTGGTGGCCGTTGGACCGGTGAATCCAGCAAGACCAAGAACGTCATCACCATCGACGTTGGCGGAACATCGGCCGATATCTCGGTGATCCAGAACGGCGAACTGAGGATCAAGAATCCGCGCGACACCGAGGTTGCCCATCTTCCCGTGCTGGTGCCGATGATCGACATTGACGCCATCGGCGCGGGCGGAGGCTCAATCGCATATCTTGATCCAGGCGGGGCGTTCCGCGTCGGTCCGCGATCGGCCGGGGCTTCTCCGGGCCCCGCATGTTACGGCAAGGGCGGCAAGGAGCCCGCTGTAACCGATGCGCAAGTTGTATTGGGTCGGCTTGATCCCGAACATTTTCTTGGCGGTGATCTGAAAATCGATCCTTCGCTGGCTCACGCGGCGGTTGAGCAATATGTGGCCAAGCCTCTCAATCTCAGCGTTACGGACGCCGCGCTCGGAATTCTGCGGGTGGTAAACAACAATATGGCGCTTGCCATCAATGCAAACTCGGTCGCCAAAGGCATCGATCCCCGCAATTTCACGCTGATGGGTTTTGGCGGCGCCGGGCCGCTGCACGCGACCGCGCTGGCGGAGTTGATCCGCGCCAAGGATACCATCGCGCCCCTGCACCCGGGCATCACGGCGGCCATGGGGCTGCTTTTGACGGAGCTTCAATACGAATATACGCGGTCGGTACTTGTGGTCGCAAACAAGGCCGGAAAAGCCGAAATTGAACTCGTGAACAAGATCGTCGCGGATTTGAAGGCGGAAGCCCGCGAACAGTTGCTCTCGGACGGCGTGCCTGCCGATATGCACCGTTTCGCGACCGTCGCCGAGTGCCGCTACGTCGGGCAGGGCTTTGAATTGCGCGCCGCGATGCCAGACGGGCCGCTCGATGAAAGTAATATCCAATCGGTCGTCAAGAGCTTCTTCGATGCGCATAAGCAGGCCTATGGCCATGCGTTCGAGGATCAGCTGGTCGAGATCATCACGCTGCGGGTGGTGGGCTCCGCCGCGACCGAGACGCTAAAGTTGCCGGAACTGGCCCATGGCGGCCGCGCCAATCCGAAGACTGCCGAGCTCTACACCCGCCACACCGTTTTCGACGACGGAAAAGCGGTCCCGACGCCCCGCTACGATCGCGCAAAGCTGCTCGCCGACGATGTCGTCAGCGGCCCTGCACTTATCGTTCAGCACAATTCCACGACGTTGGTACCACCGGGCTATTCCGCCAGCGTTCTTTCGCACGGCGATATGCGCATCACGCGCTTGGGTTGAGGGAGGTAATGAAAATGACTCAGGGAACAATGGCTGCAATCGATCCGATCACGCTGCAGGTCATCGGCGGCGCGTTGCATTCGATCGCCGAACAGATGGGCAATGTCCTTTATCGGATGTCCTATTCTTCGATTATTCGCGAAAGCCAGGATCTGGGCGCCGGCCTGTTCGATTGTGACTTCAACACGTTGTGCGAGTCGGATTCGACGCCCATGCATATCGGCTCGCTTCCCGGTTATCTGCGCGGCATCGAGAAGTCGATCCCGCTGAATGCCTGGAAACCGGGCGACTGCGTCATTCACAATCATCCGTATTACGGGGCGAGCCATTCGCCCGACATTGCGATTGTGATGCCGGTTTTTTTCGAACAAGAACTCGTCGGCTTCGCCGCGAATACGGCGCACCACGTCGATATCGGGGCCGCGACGCCCGGACTGATAATCGACGTGCCCGACATGTTCGCGGAAGGGATGCTGTTCAACGGCATCAAGCTCTACGAAGAGGGAAAACGCAGCGAGAGCCTGTGGCGCTACATCAGAGACAATACCCGTGTGCCCAATCTTGGTGATGGGCGACCTCGAGGCGCAGATCGCCTCAGCCGAATTGGGCGTCAAGCGGTTTCAGGAATTGATCGGCACTTACGGCAGGGAAAATGTATTTCAGACGACGCGGCAACTGATGGATTACACCGAAGCGATGTTGCGCCGTGAGATCGCCAAGATTCCCGATGGCGACTATACTGCGGAAGGGTTTCTGGACGACGATGGAAGAACTCGCGGCAAGCATCTGCCGGTGAAGGTGACGGTGAAGAAACGCGGCGACGGCGTGGAGGTCGATCTCACGGGTTCCGCAGCGCAATCACCAACCGCCTTCAACGTTCCTTTCGAGGGTTCGACCAAGGTGGCGTGCTATTTCGCCTTCCGTGCGCTGTTGCTCGATACCTATGCACATAAGGAGCATATCCCGCAGAATGAGGGGTCGTTCCGCCCGGTAAAGGTTACCGCTCCGCTCGGTTCGATCTTCAATCCGATTGCCCCGGTTGCGGCAGAAGCTCGCTTTTGCCAGATCCAGCGCATCGTCGATCTCATCATCAAGGCGTTGTCGCCGGTTCTTCCCGACCGCTGCACCGCCGGCAATGCGGCGACGCTTTCGTTCGCGGCTTTCTCCGGTGTTCGCCCGAACGGCGAGTACTGGGTCTTTTTGGAAGTGAACGAGGCGGCGATGGGCGGCCGTCCAAAATCGGATGGCCCCGATACGGTGGAAGAGTTGATGCGCAACACGCGCAACAATCCGCTGGAAGATCTCGGCATGCATTTGCCGCTGATCTGCGACCGCTATGAGTTGCGCGACGACGTCATGCCGGGCGCGGGTAAGTTCCGGGGCGGGCAGGGTGTCGTGAAATCGCAGCGCTTCCTGACGCCCGGCTTCGTCACCCACGAGTTTGACAGGCATGACGATGCGCCATGGGGCGTATTCGGCGGTAAGCCAGGCTCCGGCGGCAAGTACGAGATTTATAATGCGAGCAAGCGGCACGAGATTGCTCAGTATCCCGCGAAGTTCTCCGGATTGCGCGTGAGCGAAGGCGATGTCGCCTGCTACTTTTCCCCATCGGGAGGCGGCTACGGCGATCCGCTGGAGCGCCCCGCGCAGCAGGTTGTCGAGGATGTGCTCGACGATTTCATTACACCGGAGCATGCGCGCGAAGCCTATGGTGTCGTGTTGAAATCCGCAGATGACGGCTTTGCCTGGGCGCTCGATGCTGCCGCGACGGAGGTGTTGCGGTCATCGATGCGAGCTTGACGTCGCGAGCTTGACGTCGCGCGTGATCTTGCGAACCAGAGCCATCGAAGGAGGAATTTCATGTCGCGCGTTATCGATCTCTCGCTTCTCATCGAAGACAATATGCCGGCGCATAAGCTGTTTCAGCGCCCGGTGTACACGGTCCACATGACCCATGAGAGCGCGAAAGCCCATAATCTCGGGGTGCCGGGCGACGCCATGACGTTTCAAACGAACTTCATCGCCATGGTCGATCACGTCGGTACGCATGTCGACGCTTTCCGCCATGTCAGTCCCGGCGGCAAGTCCGTGGACGAGATGCCGCTCGATCTGTTCATGGGCAAGGCCGTCTGCTTCGACCTGCGGCATGTTCCCGATCTGGGCGAGATTACCGTCGAGGATATGGAGAGGGCCGAAGCCAAATGCGGCACGAAAGTGAATGGCCACATCGTGCTGCTCTGTACGGGCTTTCACAAACGAAATTATCCGTCGATTGACAGCGTCTGGAAGAATCCGTTGCTGACCGTCGAAGCGACGCGCTGGCTACACGATCGCGGCTCGCGGATGCATGGCGTCGAGGGACCCTCGACGGACAAGCCGACCGACAACATCTTCGCGCAGCATCGGCTTTGCCGGGATCTTGGGATCTCGCATTGGGAGTGGCTGATCAATCTTGAAGAATTGCTGGACGAAAAAGAGTTTCAGTTCTTTGGTGTCCCTCTGAAATTCAAGGGCGGGTCGGGTTCGCCGGTGAGAGCCTTCGCGGTGCTGAATGGATGATGCGCAGACCCGCAGTTGTCGCGATCGCCGCGTTTCAAATATTGCGCAGAAAGTTGCGCGATCGAGGACTTGGCGGCCGGCTTCGCTTGATCAGGTGTTCGGCGGGGCAGGGCGTTTTCAATTTGCAACTTACTGAGGTTCGTCCAACTTTCTCTAACTAACCCTCGGAGGGCACATGGCTACGATCAATTGTGATATGGGTGAGGCGTTCGGGCTCTATCGGATGGGCGACGACGCGGGCCTGATGCCTTTGATTGACATTGCGAACGTGGCGTGCGGTTTCCATGCTTCCGATTTCAACCACATGCGATCGACGGTGCGGCTGGCCAAAGCGAATGGCGTCGCTGTCGGTGCCCATCCCTCGTTGCCGGATCTGCAAGGGTTCGGCCGACGTGAAATGAAGATCGGGCGCGAGGAGTTAGCCAACTGCCTGATCTACCAGATTGGCGCCTTGAAGGGCTTCCTCGAAGCCGAAGGCATGGAACTCAACCATATCAAGCCGCACGGTTCACTATACGGAATGGCCGCGCGTAACGAAGACACCGCGCACGCTATTTGTGACGCTGCGGACGTGTTCAAGACCCCCTTGCTCGGCATGGTGGGAACGCTGCACGAAACCGTCTACGCCGCTCGCGGCCATCGCTTCCTGGCTGAATTCTACGCCGATCTCGACTACAATGATGACGGAGGGCTCATCATCACGCGAGAGCACGAGGCGAAAGATCCCGCCGCCGCGGCTGCCAAATGCCTGCGCGCCATCTCGGAAGGCAAAGTTACGACCGTCGGCGGCCGCGACGTTCGCGTGGGCGCGGAAACGATCTGCGTGCATTCAGACACACCCAACGCCGTCGCGATCGCGTCGGCAGTGCGCGGTGCAGTCTCGCGTCAAGCGAATCGGTCTCAAGCCTGAGAGGTTGCCATGCCCAAAGAACTTCTCGCCCCTTTACCCGGAGTGTTTTATCGCAAGCCGGCTCCTGAAAAGCCGGCTTACAGATCCGAAGGCGACATCGTCGCGGTCGGCGACGTCGTCGGATTGATTGAAGTGATGAAGTCGTTCATCGAAGTCCACGCTGAAGCGAGCGGCAAGATCGTTCGCTTTGTCGTCGGCGATGAGGAGCCCATTATGGCGGGTCAGCTGCTCCTGGAGATTGAATAGGCATGCCCATCTCTCGATTGCTAATCGCAAATCGCGGGGAGATAGCCGTGCGCATTCAGCGCGCGGCGCGGGAGCTTGGCATTACAACCATTCAGGTTTACAGCGCCGCCGACGCCGACTCGCTGGCGGTTCTCATGGCTGACGAAGCGATTAATATCGGTCCTTTCCAGGCGGCGAAATCCTATCTCAACATCGAAGCCGTTCTCGCCGCAGCCAGGGCGACCGGCGCGGACGCAATTCATCCGGGCTACGGCTTTCTCTCCGAGAATCCGGTCTTCGCGGACGCGGTAGAGGCGGCGGGGTTGATTTTCGTCGGTCCGAAAGGCGAGACGATCCGAACCATGGGCGACAAGGCCGCGGCTCGCGGTGCGGCGCAAAGGGCCGGCGTACCCGTCGTGCCCGGTTCCGAAGGCCATGTCGCGGATCTTGATGAAGCGGTGAAGCTTGCGGAGAAAATCGGGTTTCCCGTCATGATCAAGGCGTCGGCGGGCGGCGGCGGACGCGGAATTCGCATCGCGGAAACCGTCGAAGCGCTTGGCGCGGCGTTCGATCAGGCCGCCTGCCGAGGCCAAGGCTGCCTTCGGGGATGCCGGGCTCTATCTGGAAAAGTTCATTGGCAACGCTCGCCATATTGAAGTGCAAATTCTCGGCGACGGCGTGAACGCGATTCACTGCTACGAGCGGGAATGCTCACTGCAGCGGCGTCGGCAAAAAGTTTGGGAGGAGGCGCCGGCCTCGGTGCTGTCGCTAGAGATACGAGAAGCGCTCTGCGCCTCGGCTGTCGCCCTTGCCAGGTCTGTGAGCTACCGAGGCGCCGGAACGCTCGAATATCTCTATGATGAGGAAAGCCGAAGTTTCTATTTCATTGAGATGAACACCCGCATCCAGGTCGAGCATCCCGTGACGGAGATGATCACCGGGATTGATCTGGTGCGCGAGATGATCTGTATCGCCGGCGGCGAACCGTTAAGTTACCAGCAGAGTGACGTACGCTTGAGCGGGCACGCGATCGAGGTTCGCATCAATGCGGAGGACGGCTCGCACGATTTTCGCCCGTCGCCCGGCAAGGTGACTGCGCTGCAGGTTCCGGGCGGCATGGGCACGCGCTTCGACACGCTGCTTTATGCCGGTTATACGGTGTCGCCTTTCTACGATTCTCTGCTTGGCAAGCTGATCGTGTGGGATACGTCGCGCGAGATCGCGCTGCGCCGCCTTGGCCGCGCGCTCGGCGAACTAAAAATCGACGGCGTCATTACGACGGCACCCTTGCTTCAGCGCCTCGTGGAAGTACCCGAGATCCGTTCGGGAGCATTTCACACGCGGTGGTTGGAGCAATGGCTCATGACGACGACGAAGCCGCAAGACGCCATGATGGAGCAAAGCAACCAATGAGCAGCCGCTATTCGTTTGGAGGCGATGAACATATCTTCGTCGAGTGCGATGAAGCGATGTCGCTGGAGGCCTTCTTCAAGAGCTTGTCGGTCACCAAGGCGGTGCGTACCGCCCAAATTCGGGGCGTTACCGAAATATGTCCGGCTAACGCCTCGTTCCAGATCAAGTTCGATCCCGACGTTATCAAACCCGACGATCTCTTGCGCGAGTTGAAATCGATCGAAGTCGCCGCAACCGGCGGGGATTCCTCGCTCAAGACACGGATTATCGAGATCCCCGTCCTGTACAACGATCCCTGGACGCACGAAACGCTGATGCGTTTTCGCGATCGCCATCAGGCACCCGACATGACCGACGTCGAATACACCGCCAAAATCAATCACCTCGACGGCGTCGATGGTTTTGTGAAGGCGCATTCGGACGCCCCTTGGTTTGTATCGATGGTTGGGTTCGTGGCGGGCCTGCCTTTCCTCTATCAGATGGTCGAGCGTCAGCGACAAATCCAATCGCCGAAATATCTGCGGCCACGCACCGATACGCCCAAGCTGACCGTCGGGCATGGCGGGTGCTTCGGCTGTATCTATTCGGTGCGAGGCGCCGGCGGCTATCAGATGTTCGGCATCACGCCGATGCCGATCTACGATCCCAATCAGGAGATCAAGTATCTCAAGGACTTCATGTGCCTGTTCAACCCGGGCGATATCGTGAAGTGGCGGCCGATTGATCGCGCCGAATACGATCAAACCGTCGCAGACGTCGAGGTTGGAAAATTTACGCCGCGGATGACTAACGTCACCTTTTCACTGGAAGAATTTCACACCGACATCGACGGAACCAACGCCAAGCTGACGGGGGCGCTCTATGGCCATTAAAGTCGTCAAACCCGGTCTTTCGACTACGGTGCAGGATCTTGGCCGACCTGGATATTATCATATCGGCATCCCGATCTCGGGCGGCATGGACCGGTTCGCGCTATGCGCGGCCAATTGGCTGGTCGGCAACACGCAGGACGCCGCTGTTCTCGAAGTGACTTACCAGGGTCCCGAACTGGAGTTCACGTCCGATGCGACGGTCGCGGTAACTGGCGCGGAATTGCCGCCGAAGGTGGACGGGCAGTCGCGGGCAACTTGGACCTCCTTCAAGATCGGGAAGGGCCAGACGCTGGCATTTGACTTTCTGAAGGCGGGAGCGCGCGCCTATATCGCAATCTCGGGCGGGGTCGATGTTCCGGTCGTTCTCGGTTCGCGCTCGACCTATGCGCTTGGCGCCCTCGGCGGATATCAGGGCCGCAAGCTCGCCGCGGGGGACGAACTTCCCCTGGGCTCCGGCGCAGAGGTCGCCGAAAGCCGTACGGTCCCGGCGCGGTTGCGTCGTGCCCCCGGTTCTCCCGCGGAATTGCGCATGATGCCCGGCCTTTATTGGCATCGCATCACCGAACTGGCGGGCCAGCACTTCTTCGAGGACACGTGGAAAGTGGCGCCGGAGGCTGATCGGATCGGTTACCGCTTCCGTGGCGGGCGACCGCTGGACTTCGTGCCCCGGGAACCGCCGTTTGGGGCCGGCTCCGACCCCTCCAACATCGTCGACGCCTGCTATCCCTATGGATCCGTCCAGGTGCCAGGCGGGACCGAGCCGATCATGTTGCATCGTGACGCGGTCTCGGGCGGCGGCTACTTCATGATAGGCACCATCATTTCCGCCGACATGGACTTGGTCGGGCAATTGCAGCCGAACGCCCCCGCGCGCTTCACACCGGTTACGATGGAAGAGGCATTGGCGGCCCGACGTGACCGGGAGAAATTGCTCAACGAGGTCCGCGAAAGTCTATAAGTGTCTGTCCGGGATCATGATCTTTTTTGACAGAGCTTTCTGAGCATGAGGCGGATTGAGGCGAGGCGCAAGAACGCCAAGGCCTTTCGGTTGAGGTACTCCCAATCCTTGGCCAAGCGGCGGCAGCGGTTGAGCCAGGCGATGGTGCGTTCGACGATCCATCGCTTGGGCAAGACCGCAAAGCCCTTTGCTATATTGGAGCGCTTGACGATCTCCACATCGATTTGCCGGAGGATTTTGCGAACGGCGGACTGAAAGACCGGCCCCTGATAGCCGCCGTCGGCATAGAGCTTCAGCAGGAATGGATGCAGCCCAAACAGTGTGGCCATCACCAGCACCCCGCCGTCACGATCCTGGATGTCCGCCGAATGCACGAGGGCGTGGAGAAGCAAGCCTTGGGTATCGACTAGGATGTGGCGCTTCTTGTCCTTGATCTTCTTTCCCGCATCGTAGCCATGCGGGTCAATCCACGCCCCCTTTTTCCGCGCTCTTGGGCCGGCCTCTCGACACGGGTGGCTCAGACCTTCCTGCTGGACCACGCCCGGGCGCGCGAAGCCGTCTGGTCGGCGCTCGATGTCAATGGTGTCGAAACCGCCATGTGTGCCCTTGGTCTAGCCACGGCCCGCGTGCACAGTCAGGCTGTCGACCGGGCAACCTATTTACGCCGGCCGGATCTGGGGCGGTGCTTGGATGAGGCCTGTTTGGCCGCGCTCGGACCGTATCGTGGCGCCGGCGACATCGCCATCGTCGTATGCGACGGTTTGTCGGCGATGGCGGTCGAGCAAAATGCTGCGCTCGTCGTGACAGCGTTGCTGCCGCTGCTCGGGCTATCCGATTTCTCGCTGCTGCCGACCGTTATCGCCACGCAAGCGCGGGTCGCACTCGGCGACGGAGTTGGCACAGCGCTCGATGCCGAGGTGGTGGTCGTGCTGATCGGCGAGCGGCCAGGCCTCTCTGCGGCCGACAGCCTCGGCGCCTATCTGACCTATCGGCCAACAGCGGGACTGCTCGATTCCAGTCGCAATTGCATCTCCAACATTCGCGACGGCGGTCTAGCCCCCCGGATGCGGCAGGTCAAATCGCAGCACTGCTCAGGGAAATGAGCTCGCAACGCAAGAGCGGAGTCACTCTCCAGCTGCCGCATCGACCTTGATCCGAAACTTAAGGTCAAACCTGCGCGCGATTGATAGCACCGATGAGCGCGAACGGGATGAACGTCTCAAGTTGCCGCTTTCGAAGATCGAAGCTCTATTTGCACAACCGCCATCGTAAACTGCGCAGGCTGGGACCGACAATCAAAATGGAGGAGGTCGACGCGAATAGTATTGTGGGTTGATGGCGGACGATGTCATTGAGGGCAACGGTGAACATCCCTATTTACGCATCCCGAAAAACGAATTTCGACGCATCAAAAATAGTCATCGAGGCGCCGGCCAGCTCTCGTGAGTGATCAATCCTACCGGCCGTAATCCGTATGATTTTTGTGCAGACGTCTTAAACGCTGGGCATTTCCTTTGGGGAATATGAGTTTCCTCACCTAAAAACTGCAATATCAGTGCCTTGCTTCTGGCATGTCGTTTGCTCAGTGCTTTGCTGCAATCTCGTCTTGATCCATCTCGGAAAGATGGCGGCTTGGTTTGATGTAGCGAGCCAGTTGCTCACAGACAATTGAATTGGACGAAAGACGTACATGACCTCTCGAGAGCGCAACGTCATTAAAGGCGGGCTTGTGCTTATGCCGTCTGGCCTGGCGGAGCGTTGGGATATCGTCATTGAGGGCGATGCAATCTTGGCACTCGTTGACCCCGGTTCGGGCCCGATCGACGCCAATCAAATTGACGCAAGCGACAGGGCGATCATGCCGGGCCTCGTCAACGCGCATGTCCATGGCCACGGCACGTTAGCCAAAGGCCTAGTGGAAGATCGTTGGCCGCTTGAGTTGTTCTTGAATGCGCTGCCCGGCCTGGGTGCCAACCGCAATGAACAGGATAAATACCTGAACGGACTGGTGGGCGCCGTTGAGATGATTTGCAAGGGCTGCACCGCCTGCTTTGACCTGTTCTTCGAGTTCCCCAAGCCAAGTGCCGAAGGCATATTCGCGCTAGGCCAAGCCTATAACGATGCCGGGGTGCGGGCCGTGGTCGCTCCCATGGTTGCCGACAGGACGTTCTACCAAGCGTATCCGGAGCTTCTAGAAAATCTACCCGGCGATTTGCGCGATGAGGCGCTCGCCATCCGAATGGCGCCTTATTCAGATAGTGCTGAAAGCGCCGCCCGGGCCTTCCGCGATTGGCCTTTTGATCGAGAGCGCATTCGTCCCGGGATTGCACCGACGATCCCTCTGCATTGCAGTGACGCGTTCCTAATACGCTGTCGCGATTTGGCTCGCGAGTATGACCTCGTGCTGCAAACCCATCTGGCGGAGTCCAAGACACAAGCAATCATTGGCTTGAAACGTTATGGCCGGACGTTGACGGCGCATCTGGATGACCTCGGCTTGTTGGATCGCCGGTTTTCGGCGGCGCATGCCATCTGGCTCGACCCTGATGACATGCAACGACTAGCGGACAGCGGCGCCTCTGTCGTTCATGCCCCCACCAGCAACTTGCGGTTTGGATCTGGCTTGGCGCGGATCCGAAGCATTCTCGATCATGGTATCAACGTCGGAATCGCGACCGACGCCGCGAACAGTTCGGATTTTCTCAATATGTTCGAGGCAATGAGGCTCGGTGCGAACATTTCTCGCGTCGTGACGGCGAACTTCGACCGCTGGCTTGGGACCGCCGACGTCCTTGGAATGGCAACCCTGGGCAGCGCAAAAGCCCTGGGTTTCGAAGGCCTCATCGGTCGCATCGCGCCAGGCTACAAGGCAGATCTGGTTTTTCTGGACCTTGGCCACATCAATTACGTGCCTCTTGGTGATCTCATTCGACAGATTGTCTTTACGGAGAACGGCGCAGCCGTCGACAGCGTAATGATCGGAGGTCGACTGGTGCTCGATCACGGGCGCATAACCACCCTCGACGAAGCCAAGCTACGGCGAGATGCAACGGCTGCCGCGCAAAGGCTTTTTAGCCTCAACACGCCGTTGCGGGATGCGTCACGCCGGCTCCAGCCGCTTGTCGCTCAGTTTTGCCGGAGCTTTGCTTGCCAACCCTATCATGTGCATGGGCTCGCTTGCGATCCGGTCGAAACATTTTGATGTGCTTCGGAGTGGCGTGCTGCTTCGCTTACGTGCAAATGGCGTCGTGCGCCGATCAGGAGAGAAGACTATGTTTAGGAAAAATGAGATGAGTGGATACCGTAACTTCCGATTGCGCCCTGCAATCTTGCCGATTATTGGGACTGCCCTTTTTCTGACGTCGCTCGTGGCAGCCCCCGCAGCACGCGCTGTTGATGCCTATCTGCCTGTCGTAATGCCCGTCACCGGGTTCATGTCTGTCGAGGGTGGCAGCCAGCGCAATGGCGCTATCATGGCCGTCGAGCACGCGCCCGCAAGCCTCAAGGTTGAGGCGTCTGTCTTCGACACGGGTACATCCGCAACGGGCGCGGCGACCGCGCTTGATAAGGCCTTGAGCCAAAAGCAGGCACTGGCTGCATCGACCTCGGTGTTCGGAACCGAAATGGTGGCTATGATGCCGGTGGCCAGCGAGTACAAGGTGCCGCTGCTGACTATTTCAGGGCTCGCCAAGCTTACCGAGAGTGGCAATCCGTACATGTTCCGCTTTCTTCCCAACGACCGCGAGATCAAAGTCGCGCATGCGCGGTACGTGGTTGAAGTCTTGCATAAGTCCAAGCCGGCTCTGATCGGCGACACAACGTCCTACGGCCAGGGTGGGTTCAAGCTGCTGCAAGAGAACTTCGACAAGCTTCACGTTAAACCAGTGCTGGCGGAATCTGTGGAGCCGGATGCGAAGGATATGAGTTCGATCTTGGGAAAGGTAAAAGACTCTGGCGCAGATGTCATCGTCATCCACTCGGTCGCTCAACCGATGGCGCTTTTAGTGAAGCAGGCGCGCGCCGCCGGCATCAACTTGCCGATCGTCAACGCGTCGTCGCTTGTCGAGCCGACCGCGACCGCACTGTTTGATCCGGCCGAACTCAAAAATACTTGCGCGGAGACGCCCTCCGCTCCTGAGGCGAGGTCGACGCCGGAGGTTAAAGCCTGGGCGGATGCCTATAAGGCACGTTTTAACCTCGAGCCGGATGGGCTCGCACTCGGCCAGTACGATGCAGTCATGATGACTTTGTCTGTGATCGAAAAGGGGGCCAAGACGCCTGCAGATGTCGTCGCCGCGCTCGGCAAGACGACATACAAGGGTGTCGCAATGACATACAAGTCGAATGGACACGGTGACATGGCGCACGATGCGGATATCGTCTGCTGGGACGGAACAAGCCGCATTCCGAAAATAGCGATGCACTACGTCGGCGCGGACCTCGTCCTTAAGTAAACTGAGTTCAGGTACGCATGTCGCTGGTGCAACTTCTCTTTAACGGCCTAGCTCTTGGCGCCGCCTACGCTCTCGTGGCCCTGGGATTCGTGCTCGTCGTGAATGCGACGGGCGCGGTCAATTTCGCCCACGGCGATCTCGTCATGGCCGGCGGCTATGCGGCAGTTCTGCTTGGATCATGGTTCGATACGCGGCTCATTTTCTTGCTGCCATTGGTCGCAGCAATCATGTTCATTCTGGGCGTGCTGCTATGCTTTCTCGCGTATTTTCCGCTCATCAAGCGGCCGCCATCCACCATATTCATCAGTACGCTGCTATGTGGCATAATCCTTGAGAACGGATACATCGTCGGCTTCGGGCCGCAGGCCAAGGCTGGCCCGCCGCTGATTGCCGGCGGTGCGATGCAGCTCGGCGGCATGACTCTCAGCGTGCAATCCATCGCGACGGTTGGGGTCGCCGGTCTGCTGGTCGCGCTCCAATATCTTGTGTTCTTTCGCACGCAGATTGGCCGCCGATTGCGGGCGGTCTCGGAAGATCGGGAGATGGCGCAGGCTGTCGGCATTCCAGCTTTTGCTTTGATTGCCGTGACCTTCGGCTTTGGGACGGCCCTGGCGGGAGTTGCTGGAGCAATTCTGTCCAATCAGTTTTTTGTGTCGCCAAGCGGGGGCGTATCACTCAGCCTCTACGGATATATTGCTGCGGTGATCGGCGGTTGGGGCAGCATTTTAGGAGCCGTGATAGGAGCGCTCATTATTGCGATGTTCCAGGTCGTCGCGTCGGCTTTTGTCCCCTATACAGTTGCAACTGGCGGACTGTATGTCGCACTCCTTGTAATTCTATTCTTCAGACCTCAAGGAGTGTTTGGTGAGCGCATTCAACGTCGGGTCTGAGCAAAACAGAGCCGCTCTGATCTGGAAACGCGCAACACAATGGCTGGCCCTTGGAGTTAATCTTCCACTCGTTCTCGCGGCGTTTGCCTTAGTCGTTTATGCCGCCGTCGCCGGCCCATATCACTTACGACTTCTCACCATCGCCGGCATATATTCGATAATGGTGATCGGGTTTCAGTTCGTGTTCGGCTATGCGGGCGCCGTTTCGCTGGCGCAATCGTGTTTTTTTGGCCTGGGAGCCTATGTGACGGGCGTCCTGAGCGCGACGTACGGCTTTGACGCAGCGCTGACTTTTCCGCTGTCGATCGGCTCGTCAACCCTCCTTGCGGTGATCATCGCGATTCCCGTCTTGAAACTGGGCGATCAATATTTTGCACTGGCTACACTTGCCGTAACCCTGCTCGTCGGACTGGTCGCGACGCAATGGAGCTCAGTAACAGGTGGGACAAATGGATTATCGGGAATACCGCCGGTCATCGTTTTTGGATGGCAGATATCCGGCCGGTTCGGGACAATGATCTTCGTCTGGCTACTGGTTGCAATCGCCGTGGCGATCGCGGTCCAGGTAAGACGAGGTCTCTATGGTTCCGCCTTCCATCTGCTACGCGAAAGTCTTCCTGTTGCTTCGGCTCTCGGTCTGGACGTTACCCAGCTGCGCTTCGTTGCGCTCGTGCTGAGCGCTGCCTTTGCCGGTGCAGCAGGTGCTCTTATGGCTCACGTTGTCCACGTCGTGTCGCCCGAACAGGTGGGACTGCCTTTGATGGTCACCTGTCTGACGATGACAGTGATAGGCGGGCAACTCAGGACGCCCGGGGCTATCGTTGGCGCTCTTCTGGTTACATATTTGCAGGAGTGGTTCAGGATCGTCGAGAATTACACTCTCATAGCATACGGTGGCGTCACGCTCGCCTTCCTGATCGCCGCGCCTTATGGAATTATCGGTGCCATCGAAACCGTCCGGGAATGGCTTTTACCCACGAATCCTGAGCGTCCCCTTGTAGCCTTGCCAATTCCCAAGGTCTCCGAAAACGGCCAGAATCGGGCTGTCCCTCTGCTTGAGGTCAGCGGCGTTTCGAAATCGTTCAATAACGTTCGGGCACTGGAAAACGTCGACCTCGTTTTGAATCCTGGCGAGATAGTTGGCCTCATTGGACCTAATGGTTCGGGCAAAACCACGCTGATCAACATCGTGTCGGGGCTTTATGACAGCGATGCTGGACGGCTCGCCATTCAGGGCTGCGAAGTTACCCGTTTGCCTGCTTTCGAGATCGCGCGCTTGGGAGTTTCCAGAACTTTTCAGCATATCCATCTCGTCGATGACATGAATGTTGTTGACAATATCGCGCTCGGTCGCGCCGGTTGCGACGGGGCTGGTCTCTGGCGTGCGCTTTCTGCCATCACGCGCGACGATGGTCTGAAGCGCGCCCGTCAGATCGCGGTGACCGCCGCCTCGTTGCTGGGCATCGAGCATATTGTCGCGGCGCAGTGCGGGGGGCTTCCTTACGGAACACGTCGGCGCGTCGAGATCGCACGCGCAGTCGCGGCGAATCCTCGCCTGCTACTGCTTGACGAACCAGCCGCAGGCTTGAACGAAGAAGAACAGCGCGATCTCGCGCGCCGACTTAAGCAGATTGCTGACGGGGGAGTGACCGTGCTCGTCGTTGAGCATAATCTTGTATTCTTGTCAGCTCTCGCAGAGCGGCTTGTCTGCCTTGATCAGGGGCGGGTAATTGCATCTGGCTTGCCAGAGGCGGTTCGAAGCGATCCCAAGGTTGTAGAGGCTTATCTTGGAGTTGCCGCGTGACAGGCCAAGCGGTAATGACCGCATCCGAAAGGACTTCCGACGCACCTGGCGGGGTGTTGCTACGCATCAAAGACCTGGCTGTCGACTATGGACCTGTGCGAGCGCTAGATAGGGTATCGCTGGCCGTTCACAGCAGTGAGGCCGTAGCGTTGATCGGAGCAAACGGCGGGGGTAAATCCACGTTATTCAAGGCGATAGTAGGTCTCCTCAAGGTGGGGGAGGGTGAGATCGTCTTTGCCGGCAAATCGGTTCTCGGGCTTTCGCCGCAACGACGAGTCCGGCTTGGCATCGGCTATTCGCCGGAAGGTAGAAGGGTCTTTCCGGGACTAACGGTCAGGGAAAATCTGGAAGTCGCCGTTTTTGCAAATTCCCGCGAGAGGGCCAACCGCATCGAGGAAGCCTTCGCGTTATTTCCGGCTCTTGCAACGCGGCAGGCTTCCTTTGGATGGCAACTGTCCGGGGGGCAGCAGCAGATGGTGGCGATCGCACGCGCTTTGATGGGCCGCCCCAAGCTTTTGCTGCTCGATGAGCCGTCACTCGGCCTTTCTCCTAAACTTGCCGACGAAGTTGCCAGCGCTGTACGCGTTGTCGTTCGTGGCGGAATCTCGGTGTTGCTCGCCGAGCAAAATGTCAGCCGATCCCTTGCGTGCTGCAATCGCGCCTACGTGCTCGAAGTCGGAAATATCGTATTGTCCGGAGCGTCCGATACGTTGCGCAACAGCGATGCCGTCAAGCGAGCCTATCTCGGTGGTTAACACAGGACAACAATGGAAAGTATGGAGATGTAGAGATGACGGACGAACTGATGCGAAGGGTCATCGCGCTGTCCCGTCAGGGTGTCGAGCAGGGGCATGGTGGTCCGTTCGGCTGCGTGATCGTCAAGAATAACGAGATCGTTGCGGAAGCCCATAACGAAGTGCTGTCTAGCAAGGACCCGACAGCCCATGCCGAGACCCTAGCGATCCGCCGCGCCAGCGCTGCTCTCGGCACATTCGATCTATCCGATTGCGATCTCTTCACCAACGGCGCGCCATGTTGCATGTGCATGTCGGGGATGTTGTGGGCCCGGATCCGAAAGGTGCACTACATTCTCTCGCTGGAGGAATCTGCTGCGATAGGCCTCGGCGATGATCACCTGTATGAAGAACTCGCTCGCCCGATGGAAGAGCGCCAAATCGTTCCGATGATCCACGCGCCTGCTCTCAGCGCGGAAGCCCGCGCAGTATACCATCTGTGGCGCGACAGGCCGGACCGCATCGACTTTTGAGATTGCATTAAATCAGCGGCCGCACCGACGCCAGACGGATGCTCTCTCGGTTCGCGAGACAAAAATGGTCTTCGAGCAGAGCTGGTCGTTCGACGGCGATTTCGAAAGTTGAAACCGTACACATTGGACCCACTGCAGCAGCCCAGGGAGCTACTTCATGACGTTTGATCTCGTTCTTCGCAATGCGCGCATTGCCGATCGCGACGCCCATCCGGTCGACATCGGTATCCGTCGTGGCCGCTTTGAGGCCATCGAGAGGGGCCTCTCCAACAGTGGAGGGCCGGAAGACGACCTCAATGGGCGTCTTGTGGTGCCGGGTTTCGTCGAAACTCATATCCATCTCGACAAGTCTTGCTTGTTGGGACGCTGCAATTGCGAGAAAGGCACCTTGGACGAGGCGATTGCAGAAGTGGCAGCCGCAAAGAGGGGCTTCAATGAGGAAGACGTGTATCAGCGCGCCAGTAAAACGTTGGAAAAGTCGATCAAGAACGGCACCAACCGTATGCGCACCCATGTCGAGGTTGATCCTCGTGTCGGATTGACGAGCTTTCGTGCGCTGAGGCGATTGAAAACGGACTACGCCTGGGCAATCGATTTGGAGCTGTGCGTTTTCCCACAAGAAGGCTTGTTGGACGATCCGGGCTGCGAGGATGTAATGATGCAGGCTTTGAAAGAAGGGGCTGATGTGGTCGGCGGTGCGCCGTACATGGACAAGGATTCGCAGGGTCAAATCGCAAAGATATTCGCGATGGCCCGCCACTTCGACGTTGATATCGATTTTCACCTCGACTTCGGGCTCGATCCGTCTCATCTGGATCTGAACGAGGTCTGTCGGCTGGCCGAACTTAACGGTTGGGGAGGGCGGACCGCAATCGGGCATGTGACGAAGCTGTCCGCAGTTTCTCCGGAAGCTCTTGAAGCTGCAGCCAGGCGGCTCGCCGCAGCGGGCGTTGCGGTGACCGTGTTGCCGGCGACCGATTTGTTTCTCACTGGACGTGACTACGATCAAAACATACCGCGCGGCGTCACGCCAGCGCATCGTCTCCGTTCCTACGGAGTGAATTGCTCTATTTCCACCAACAATGTGCTCAATCCCTTTACTCCTTTTGGAGATTGCTCGCTGATCCGAATGGCGAACCTCTATGCCAATGTCGCCCAAGTTGGTGCGTCGCACGACCTTGCCAACTGTCTCGATATGGTCACCTCGGCCTCTGCCAGAACTCCTGAACCACAAAGACTATGGAATTGTCGTTGGTCACCCGGCCGATCTCGTCGTCCTCGATTGTGAGACCAAGGTGGAAGCGGTGTGTGAACTCGCACAGCCGCTGTTCGGCGTGAAGCGCGGCATTCGCACCTTTAACAAGCCAGCTTCAGCCTTGCTCAGGCCCGATTGACGTAACCTTCAGGCGTTCAAATTTCGCTTCTCAGGGAGAGACCCATGCCGATCAACGATTCGCTTAACGCATTTTGCAGCCATGGACGCGTGGAACTGCAGACTAGGCAGGATGGTCCGCTCGCGGGATGGACCTTCGCAGTGAAGGACTTTTTCGATGTTGCGGGTGTGCCGACCGGTGCGGGAAGCCCTGAATGGCTGGCAACGCATAACCTGCCAAGGCAATCAGCTCCCATCGTCAGCCGCCTGCTCGACGCAGGCGCAAAGCTCGTGGGAAAAACACACACCGACGAAATGGCCTGGAGTCTCAACGGTGAGAATGCGCATTATGGCACGCCGGTCAATCCGGCCGCGCCGGGCCGCATTCCCGGCGGTTCATCCAGTGGATCGGCGGCGGCCACAGCGGGAGGTTTGGTCGATTTCGCCATCGGATCGGATACCGGCGGTTCGGTTCGTTTGCCAGCCAGCTATTGCGGAATTTATGGAATTCGAACGACGCACGGCCGAGTTCCGATTTCAGGGGCCGTCCCATTAGCTCCAAGTTACGATACCGTCGGCTGGTTTGCTCGAAGCCCAAAAATTATGGAAATGGTGGGCAAGGTGCTGCTCGACGACATACGCAGAGCGCGCCGACCAAAAAAGGCGATCGTCGCGCGAGATTTGATCGCCGCCGTTGGGCCAAGGGTGTCTCAATCCCTTCAACCGTCTCTCGATCGTCTCATCGAATTGGTGGGAACGGTCGATTATATCGATGTCGCTGGTTCCGAACTCGGTTCGTGGCGGAACGCGTTTCGCGTCATACAATCCCAAGAGGCTTGGGCAGCGCATGGCGGATGGATCGAAGAGGTCAAGCCAGCGCTTGGTCCCGGAGTTAGAGAGCGCTTCGCAGCAGCTTCCGTGATCGGTCAGGACGAGGTTGTCCAGGCGAACGTTCTTCGGAACAAGATAAGAGCAAAAATGCTATCACTGATTGAAGACGACGCCGTGTTGATCATTCCGACGGCACCCGGCATTGCTCCGCTCCGAGATACCGCCGGGGAGGCGCTCGATGTCTTTCGGGCTCGCGCTTTGGAACTTCTTTGCCCTGCTGGGCACAGCGGCTTACCTCAAATATCTCTGCCCTTGGCGGTCTTGGACGAATGCCCCCTCGGACTCTCAATCGTAGGCGGTCGTGACTGCGACGAAGATATACTTGCGCTTGCGGTTGAGATGGGTAACGCATGAGGGGTGCGTGCCGACGCCGCGCAAATTCTTTCAGAACCTCCGGCAGACGCAAGTCTTTTGCGTGAGGCAGAAAGCGCCATCCGCGTAGATCCCGCCGCCTCCTGGTCAGAAATTATGAGCCCCACCTTGGAACGGCGAGGTCTTTCTGTGGCGAATGCGTTCCACCTCATGGTGCCTGATGTTGCACACAACGGATCGTGCGATTCTGCTTCGCTCCTTGATTGATCATATGGGATTGGGGGGCGCAGGGCACCGATATCCGATCGACACGCTCATCCGTTCATCAACCTGTACGTTATGGTGACCGCAAGGATACGAACGGAAACGTGTACGGTTCCGATCGGACAGTTACGCGGGAGCACCACGAGCCTCCGGCGCTCCTTAAGCGCAGTGGCGACGATGTGGTGCGCGGCGGTTAGGTCATCGGCATCGCCCGTGATCCCGTGCGGCGAGATCAGGATCCCGAAATCCAGACCACGATTACGCAGCTTCGTATCGAACCAGTTCACTTCGATGCTGCTGACCGGGTTAGACCAGTTTTTTGACTCGATCAGGGCGACGTTAGGAAGAAGGTGCAGCCCGGCTGCGTCTTGCTCATTCGACAGGGCCACATCGATTTCTTCCGGGTTGAACGGATTCATGTCGTTCCGGTGAGTGATCGAAACGCCCGGGACCAGACCGAATAAATAGCAGATCACATCTTCGAGGGCCTTGCCGCGCACAGCGGTCGTTCCGGCCCCCGTTCGTGTCGCAATATAGCCGTGCAGCGTTGCAGTTTGCATCCGCGCCCGCCATCAGGTGATGCCTTTTTGTGCCTTGAAGGCGGTCAGCGTGTTCGTCAGCAGGCAAGCTATCGTCATGGGCCCGACACCACCGGGGACAGGGGTGATGTGCGAGGCAATGCCCTGCGCTTCGTCGAAGGCCACGTCGCCGACCAGTCTCGATTTGCCGTCCGGACCGTCGACCCGATTGATGCCAACGTCGATCACGACCGCGCCGGGCTTGATCCAGTCTCCGCGAATCATCTGCGGACGCCCGACCGCAGCGACGAGGATGTCCGCCTGGCGGCATTCGCCCGGCAGATCAGCGGTCCGGGAATGGACGATCGTCACCGTGCAGAAACTGCGCCATCGGCTTGCCGACGATGTTCGAGCGGCCGACCACGACCGCCTTCTTGCCTGCGAGCGAGGGGACGACGTCCTTTGCCAGGATCATGCAGCCGAGTGGGGTGCACGGCACAAGGCCGGGCAATCCGGTCGCGAGCCGCTCCGCATTGACGACGTGAAATCCGTCGACATCCTTCGCCGGGTCGATCTCGGCGAGCACGCGCTCGGTCGCGATATGACGCGGCAATGGCAACTGGACCAGGATGCCGTGTACGGCTGGATCGACATTGAGCTTGCGCACGAACGCGATCAGGTCGTCCTCAGGCAAGGTCGCCGGCATCCGGTATTCGAATGATGTCATGCCGGAGGCTTCAGTTTGCCGTCCCTTGTTGCGGACGTAGACGCTGCTGGCGGGATCGTCGCCGACGAGCACCACAGCAAGACCGGGCCTTCCGTGAGATGCCAGCGCCTTAACACCGTCGGCAACGCTGGCGCGCAGCGCGTCCGCGCGGGCTTTCCCGTCGATGATTTGCGTGTGTATCATGATCAGTCCCGGAAGATGACGGTGCGGCTCTTGTTGAGCAGGATACGGTCCTCGAGATGGAAATTCACCGCGCGAGCCAGCACGCGGCGTTCGATGTCGCGCCCTTTGCGGACGAGATCGGCCGGTGAGTCGGCGTGGCTGATACGCTCGACGTCCTGCTCGATGATCGGACCTTCGTCGAGATCAGCGGTCACGTAATGGGCACTTGCGCCGATCAGTTTCACGCCGCGCGCATGCGCCTGATGGTAAGGCCGCGCGCCCTTGAAGCCTGGCAGGAACGAGTGGTGAATATTGATGCAGCGCTCGGCGAGCTTGGTCGACAGGTCGTTGCTGAGGATCTGCATATAGCGCGCCAGCACGACGAGATCAGTATTGGTGGATTGGAACAGGTCCCACAGCTGCGCTTCCTGCTCGGGTTTGGTGTCTTTGGCGATAGGAAGATAGTGGAAGGGAATATCGCCGAAATCGATGTGAGGATAGGTGTCGCGCGGATAATTCGACACAATGGCGGTGATGTCCATCGCCAGTTCGCCGATGCGCCAGCGATAGAGCAGGTCAACCAGACAATGATCGAAGCGCGACACCAGAATCAAGACGCGGCGCTTTTGGTTCCGCGAGCGCATCAGCCAGTTCAGTGACAACGGTTTGGCCACTGCCGCAAATCCGTTCTTCAACTCCTCGAGCGAGACCGGCTTGCCGACGCGGTTGAACACGATACGCGCGAGAAACATGTTATTCTCGATGTCGTCGAACTGCTGCGCCTCGAGGATGTTGCAACCCCTCTCGTACAGGAACGTCGAAACCGCAGCGACAATTCCGGGGCGATTCGGGGACGATAGGCGAAGCGTGATGGGCGCGTCTGATTCGGCGGAAGTCATGGTGATGGGTCCAGATATGACAAAAGTGAAGGAGCAGCCGCTCATCTCTCTCGCGTGACGGCGACGCCGTACTCGGCGCCGCTCATCAGGAGGTGGCGGGCGAAACTCGGTGCGAAGCTGCGGCCGACGGCGATGTGGAACGAGGGAGCGTCGCTGGCCTGCCACAGTGTCAGACCGATATGCGAGGCGACGGTGGTTGCCGCATCGCCGGTCTTGAACGCGGACGGGGAGAAGTCGATCGCGGGGCCCTTCGCCATGCAGTCGCGCACGCGCGGGCCTTCGACCGCGAAGACGATGTTGGCATCGCTCTGATCGGTGACTGCGGCGAGCGCGCCGAACGTGCTCCGGAGGCGGCTCGCCAGCGCGATACTGCAATTCGACGACAGCGCCAGCCACTTGCCGGGGCCTGTGCCGACAAACACGAACGATCCGTTTCCGCTTGCAGTCGGTCCATCAATGAGGTCGATGCCGAATTCTGCGCGGCAGCGCGCGATCAATGAGGCGGTCTGGCCCTTTACTGCGGCCAGACCGGCCGCGGGACGGCCGTCTATGATCGTGACGGCAACGCCGGTCGGCGCGGCGCCGTAGTGACCGTCCGGAGGCAGGCTCGTTTGCGCGAGGTTTTTCAGGAGATCAGACACGGAGACGCTCTCCTTCGGGATCGACGAACATCGGAGAACAGATCTCGACTTCGATGTCGCCGCGACGCACCGGATCGTGGGCGCGAACGATTTCACCGATCCGCTCCGGGCCACGGCGCAACAGGCCGAGACCGATCCAGTGTCCAAGCGATGGCGAGTAGGCCACGGAAGTCATGTATCCTTCGTCGAACTGCACTTCCGCGGGCTTGCCGAGGCGGAGGAAATGAGCACCCGAGCGAAGGCGCTCGCGCCGATCCGCCGGACGGAAGCCGACAAGCGTCGGGCGTTCGGGATCGGTAAAGGCGGGGCGCCTGGCGAGCGCGCGGCCGATATAGTCCTTCTTGGTCGAGGCCATGCGGCCCAGTCCAAGGTCACGTGCACTTGTTTGACCGTTTAACTCCGGACCGGACGCGTGGCCTTTTTCGATACGCATGATGCCGAGCGCTTCGATGCCGTAGGGCATGATGCCGAAGTCGCGTCCGGCCTCCATGATGGCGCGTACCAGCCCATCGCCGTGACGTGCGGGCACAGCGATCTCGTAGCCGAGTTCGCCGGAGAACGAGAGGCGGAAGATGCGTGCGTTGACGCCGCCGATCACGGTCGTCTCGATCGCACCCATAAAGGGTAACGCCTCGTTCGAGATGTCGGCGCTGTCGACGATGCCGGCCAGAACCTTGCGCGCGTTGGGGCCAGCGATCGCGATCTGTGCCCATTGCTCGGTGATCGACGTCAACTGCACGTCGAGATCGGGGCGCAGCACCTGCAGGCAGAATTCGAGATGCTGGAACACCTTCGCCGCATTGGCCGTCGTCGTGGTCATGACGAAGTGGTTTTCGCCAAGCCGCGTCGTCGTGCCGTCGTCCATCACGATGCCGTCCTCGCGCAGCATTACGCCATAACGCGCGCGGCCGACCGGAAGCGCGGAGAACGTGTTGATGTAGACGAAATCGAGCAGCGCACCGGCGTCCTTGCCCTGCAGATCGATCTTGCCGAACGTCGAGACGTCGATCATTCCGACATTGCTGCGCGTGTTGGACACTTCGCGGATCGCGCTCTCGAGCCAGGTACGCTCGCCGACACGCGGAAAATACTGCGCGCGCAGCCAGAAACCGGCTTCGACGAACGTGGCGCCGGCTGCCTGCGCCCATTCATGCGTCGGTGTCGTACGCGTGGGCCGGAAGTCCTTGCCGCGATGATGACCCGCGAGCGCGCCGATTGTGACCGGCGTATAGGGCGGCCGGAAGATCGTGGTGCCGGTTGCCTCGATCGACTGACCGGTGAGCGACGCCATGATCGCAAGGCCGTTGACGTTCGAGGTCTTGCCCTGATCTGTCGCCATGCCTAGCGTGGTGTAGCGCTTCAAATGCTCAACGGAGCGGAAGCCTTCACCGTGGGCGATCTTGACGTCTTTCGCGGTGACGTCGTTCTGCAGATCGACGAAGGCCGGCCCGCGCGAGTCGGCGACATGCCAGAACGGTTCGCTGGCGCTCGGTGCGTCCTGTGCGCGCGGCACCGCGACCGGCGTCGTGGCGAAGCCAAGATCGGTAAGAATCTCACTTGCGGTTGTCACACCATCAGCCAAACAGGCGCTGAGGCCGAACACGCCGCGCGCCGCGCCTGCCACGTGCATGCCGTCGGGGCAGCGGGCCGGAACGAAGGCTGCGATTTCTTCATTCCATTGTGGCCGTCCGCCGTGGTGGCAGGCGAGTTGCACCACTGGCGACAGGCCTCCCGACACCGCAAGGCCTGATACCGCGATCTGCTGCGTCCGGCCGCGCTGGTCCACAACCTCGATCCCGCGGAGCGTTTTGCCTGATGTCGCCACGACACGGCTACCCAGGCTGGTGCGGATGCCATGCCGCGCAGCCTCATCGAGCAATTCACGCGCGACCACAGCTCGGGTGTCGATGATCATTGTGATCTCTGCGCCGCCGGCCGCGGCATCGAAGGCCGCGCGCCATGCCGTGTCGTTGTTGACGAAGAATGCGCTCGCCGACGCAGGCGACACCCCAAAGCGCCGAACGTAGGTCTGAAACGCCTGAGCGCTCATGATGCCGGGCCGGTCGTTATTGCCGAACACGATCGGCCGGTCGGTCGCGCCGCTGGCAAGTAACGAGCGGCGGGCAAAGATTTTGAGCAAGCGCTGGCGCGGCGCGTATGGCGCCGGCTCCGGCAGGTGGTCGCTGACGCGCTCGATGGCGCCATAGGTGCCGCTGTCATAGACGCCGAATACGGTGGTCCGCGGCAGCAGCGTCACATTCGGCAGCGAGCGCAACTCGGCGACAACCCTGTCGACGAAGGCAAGGCCATCGGCGCCGTCAATCTCGGCGCTTGCGGCGAGGAGGCGGCCGCCAAGACGAAAATCCTCGTCGGCGATCACGACGCGCGCGCCGGCGCGGCCGGCCGTCTGCGCTGCTATCAGCCCGCTCGCACCAGCACCGATAACCAGCAGATCGCAAAACAGATGGCTTTTCTCGTAGGCATCCGGGTCGTTGAGGCGCGAGGCACGTCCAAGTCCGGCGGCGCGCCGGATCAGCGGTTCGTAGACCTTCTCCCAGAACGATGCCGGCCACATGAAGGTCTTGTAGTAGAAGCCCGCACCGAACAGCGGCGAAGCAAGGCCGTTGATCGACATGAGGTCGAACCACAGCGACGGCCAGCGGTTCTGGCTGTTCGCCTCAAGCCTGTCATAGAGCTCGGCGCGTGTTGCAAGCGTGTTCGGCTCGGCGCGACTTCCACTGCGCAGCTCGACAAGCGCATTAGGCTCGTCGGATCCGGCGCTGAACAGCCCGCGCGGCCGGTGATACTTGAACGAGCGTGCGACAAGCGTGACGTTGTTTGCGAGCAGAGCAGAGGCGAGCGTGTCGCCGGCAAATCCCTGGTAGTTGCGGCCGTCAAAGGTGAAACGGAGCGGCGCGTTACGGTCTATCGCCCCGCCCGTGGGAAGACGGCTCATGAACGCTCTCCCGTTCCGGCGAGGAATTCCGCGCCGCTGATCGCATGCGTCAGAGTATTGCGTGTCACAACGAGCCAGCGGCGGCAGCCATTGGCGTGATACCAAAGCTCGCGCTTCTCGCCCACGGGGTTGTCGCGCAGATAGACGTAGTCGTGATAGGCGCCGAGTTCGTCAGCGCCGCCGAACGTCGGCCGGTTGGTGACGGCGTCGCCGAGACAGCCATATTCCTGAAGGTCACGCAGGCCGCAATAGGGACAAGGGATGCGCATGGTCAGTGCAGGTTCGGCTGCGCGCCGACCCCTTTCTCATCGATGACATAACCGGAAGCGAAGCGATCGAGGCGGAAGGCCACGCCAAAGGCGTGCGGCTCGTGCTTGGCGAGCAGCCAGGCGAAGCACCAGCCCGACGCGGGCGTCGCCTTGAAGCCACCGTAGTTCCAGCCGGCGTTGAGGTAGAGGCCCGAAAGCGGCGTGCGGTCGATAATCGGCGAACCGTCCATCGACATGTCGACGATGCCGCCCCAGTGCCGCAGGATGCGCAGGCGACCGATCATCGGCATCAGCGCCATGCCGCCTTCGCAGACGTCCTCGATCACGGGCAGGTTGCCGCGCTGCGCATAGGAGCTGTAGCTGTCGATATCGCCGCCGAACACCAATCCGCCCTTGTCGGACTGGCTGACGTAGAAATGCCCGGCGCCGAAGGTGATGACACCATCGATCAGCGGCTTGAGGCCCTCGGTGACGAACGCCTGTAACGCGTAGCTCTCGATAGGAAGGCGCAAACCCGCAAAGCGCGCGACCCGAGACGTGCTTCCGGCGACAGCAATGCCGACCTTGCGCGCCGAAATGGCGCCGCGCGTCGTGGTGACGCCGGTGATGGTATTGCCGTCGCGCAGGAAGCCGGTGACTTCGCAGTTCTCGATGATGTCGACTCCGAGCTGATCGGCGCCACGCGCGTAGCCCCACACCACGGCGTCGTGCCGTGCGGTCCCGCCGCGGCGCTGAAGCAGGCCGCCCCGGATCGGGAAGCGGGCGTTCTCGAAATCGAGGAACGGATACATTGCCCGCACTTGCGACTGGTCGAGCAGTTCGGCATCAGCGCCGCTCAGGTGCATCGCATTGCCGCGCCGCGCATAGGCATCGCGCTGGGCATCCGAGTGATAGAGGTTGAGCACGCCACGCTGGCTAACCATCGCGTTGTAGTTCAATGTCTGCTCGAGGCCCTCCCAGAGCTTCATCGACCACTCGTAGAAGGGCTCGTTGCCGGGCAGGAGATAATTCGAGCGAATGATCGTGGTGTTGCGCCCCGCATTGCCGGAGCCGATCCAGCCTTTTTCGACCACCGCGACGTTGCGGATGCCGTGCTCCTTGGCGAGGTAGTATGCGGTGGCGAGACCGTGGCCGCCGCCGCCAACGATGATGATGTCGTAGGACGGCTTCGGCGTTGCGTTCCGCCAGGCCCGCGTCAGACCGGCGGTGCCGCGAAACGCCTGGGACACCAGCGACAGAAGAGAATAGCGCATTGCTGCTCACCGAAACGAGACGCCTATGGATGGGCGAAGCGTCCGGCGCTATCCTGTCTGAATGCGACTGAATTTTGCCTATTTCCGACATTCGGTTCTGCCGCTGGATAGCGTCCAGGGGCGGCGGTGACCAAGAGCGTTCCGCGTCTTGCAAGCACACCTGACGGGCAGAAGCGGTTCGGCTTCTTGCTGCTGCCGGATTTTCCGCTGATGTCCTACGCGTCCGCGATCGAGCCGCTCCGTGCCGCCAATCTGCTGTCAGGCCGCGTGCTCTACCGCTGGCGGCATATCTCGGCGACGGGGGAGGCGGTGCAGGCCTCGACCGGCGTCGGGATCGTCGCGGACTCCAGGATCGGCGATGAGATCGCGCTAGACACCCTGTTTGTCTGCGCCGGCGGTAACCCGGCTGCCTTCCGGCATAGGCAGACGCTGCAATGGCTACGGCGGGTCGCGCGTGTGGGCGTCGCGATCGCCGGGATGTCCGGTGGCCCCTACATCCTTGCGCGCGCTGGCCTTCTCGATGGTCGCCGCTGCACGGTGCACTGGGAGCATCTGCCCGCACTGGTGGAGGAATTTCCCGCACTCGACGTCCGCAAGACGCTCTACGAGATCGACGGCGACCGGATCACCTGCGCCGGCGGCATTTCCTCCCTCGATATGATGCTCGAGCTGATCGGCCGCGATCATGGTCCGGAGCTGGCCGGCGCTATCAGCGAATGGTTCTTGCGGACCCAGCCACGGGCAGGGAGCGGACCGCAGCGCATGACCCTGCGCGAGCGACACGGCGTGAGCAGCGAGCGCCTCATTCGCGCACTGGCGTTGATGGAGGCACGAATCGAGGCACCGATGATGCTGCCGGAACTGGCAGAGAGCGCCGGTGTCACGCCCCGCCAGCTCGAGCGACTGTTCGCGGAGAATCTCGCCGTAAGTCCGTCCCGCTATTATCTGCACATCCGTCTCGACCGCGCGCGCGCGCTGCTGCGCCAGACCTCTCTGCCGATCGCAGAAGTGGCTGTGGCAACGGGCTTTGTGTCGACCAGCCATTTCTCGCGTGTCTATACGCAACGCTTCGGGCACTCGCCGCGCCACGAGCATGCGCGGCCCTGAGACTTCATCCGGATCATCACAACTGCGAACGTGGGCGCCCAGAAGACACGCCATCGCTGCGCGTGGTCCGTTGACCTTGCCAAGATCGTATTCGCGGCACTGACAGCCTAATTTCTTGGCAAGAAAAATATGTTCCTGTGTGTTGACATTCAACTTTGTCGTGTCTATCGACATGGAGTTGCTGGTTCGCTGTCTTGTGAACGCGGCCCGCGGGGAGAGGCACGATGTGCGGAATTGTTGGGTTGTTCCTGAAGGACAAGGCGCTCGAACCCGAGCTCGGCGCGTTGTTGTCCTCGATGCTGTGCGTGATGACCGATCGCGGTCCAGACAGTGCGGGATTTGCGATTTACGGCGATGGTCGGCAGGGCCTCGTCAAGCTTTCCTTGCGCCCTGGGGACGACCTCGATACGGCACGCCTTGCGACGGATATCGGAAGCATCATCGGCTCGTCGCCTCCGGTGACGAAAAAGGCAACACATACGGTCATCGAGATCCCGTCTCGTTTTGAAGGCGAGGTGAGGACGCTTCTCGCCGCGCGCTATCCCGAAGTTTCGGTTGTCGGAAGCGGCACGCGCATGGAGATCTTCAAGGAGGTCGGCCTGCCGGCTGACGTAGCGTCGCGCTTCGATCTTGCGCGGATGAGCGGAACGCACGCGATCGGACATACGCGCATGGCGACCGAATCCGCGGTCACGACGGACGGCGCGCACCCGTTCTCGACGGGCCGCGACCAGTGCCTCGTGCACAACGGATCGTTGTCCAATCACGCCGGCCTCCGTCGCATGCTCAAGCACGAGGGCTTAAGCTTTGCGACCGACAACGATTCCGAGGTCGCCGCTGGTTACCTGACCTGGCGCATGAGGAAGGGCGCGTCTCTCGGCGACGCGCTGCGCCAGAGCCTCCTGGACCTCGATGGCTTCTACACGTTTGTCGTCGGGACCGAATCCGGGTTCGGAGTGCTGCGCGACCCGATCGCCTGCAAGCCCGCCGTGATGGCGGAGACCGATCGCTATGTGGCGTTCGGCTCCGAGTATCGCGCGCTTGTGAATCTCCCCGGCGTGGAGAGCGCCAAGGTGTGGGAGCCCGAGCCGTCGACACCTTACTTTTGGGAGCGCGCGGCATGAACAAGATGAATACCGAAGCAGTCTACGATCTGCGCGATGTCACTGCGCGCGAGCTTAATCTCGCGCTCCATGACAAGGGCCGCGTGTCGATCACGAAGCACTGGAGCGTCGTCAACCCGGACGGCCGTCACGCCATCGCCGTCGGTATCAGCGCGCCGATCACCGTCGAGGTCAACGGCCACGTCGGCTACTACTGCGCTGGGATGAACGATCAGGCGACGGTCATCGTCAAGGGCAACGCCGGCGTCGGTGTTGCCGAAAACATGATGTCGGGCTTTGTGCATGTCAAAGGCGACGCCAGCCAGTCGGCGGGCGCGACCGCGCATGGCGGCCTGCTTCTTGTCGAGGGTAATGCGTCGGCGCGTTGCGGTATCTCGATGAAGGGCGTCGATATCGTCGTCAAAGGCAACATCGGTCACATGAGCGCATTCATGGGGCAGGCGGGTTCACTCGTCGTGTTCGGCGATGCGGGCGATGCCCTGGGTGACTCGATCTACGAGGCAAAGTTGTTCGTTCGCGGCAAGGTCGCGAGCCTCGGGGCCGACTGCATCGAGAAGGAGATGGCCGAAGGTGACAAGGCCTTCCTGTTCGGGAAACTGAAGGCGGCTGGCGTCGCAGGTGATGTCGACGTCTCCGAGTTCAAGCGCTACGGCTCGGCCCGCCGTCTCTACAATTTCCATGTCGACAATGTTGACGCGTACTGAAGCTGGAATGAACGGGTAATGGCAATTCGCTCTCTCACGCCGCCTCGGCCGTCTGCGACGTTCGATGCCGCATCGCTCGCTGAAATTCGTCGTGCAGCCGCAACCGGAATCTATGACATCCGTGGCGCCGGAACCAAGCGCAAGCTTCCACATTTTGACGATCTGTTGTTCCTGGGCGCGTCGATCTCGCGGTATCCGCTCGAGGGGTATCGCGAGAGGTGTGGAACCGACGTTGTGCTTGGCACGCGCTTTGCACGCAAGCCGATACATCTGAAGATTCCAATCACCATCGCCGGCATGAGCTTCGGTGCATTGTCGGCGCGGGCGAAGGAAGCGCTTGGTAGGGGTGCTTCGGCGATGGGAACATCGACGACTACGGGCGACGGCGGCATGACTCCGGAGGAGCGAGGGCAATCGTCCATCCTCGTCTACCAGTATCTGCCGTCCCGTTACGGAATGAATCCGATCGATCTCCGCAAGGCCGACGCGATCGAGGTTGTGATCGGGCAGGGTGCAAAGCCAGGCGGCGGCGGCATGCTGCTGGGCCAGAAGATCTCGGATCGCGTGGCCGCGATGCGCACGCTGCCCAAGGGCATCGATCAGCGCTCGGCGTGTCGTCATCCGGACTGGACCGGTCCCGACGACCTCGAGATCAAGAAATTCTTGAACTGCGTGAGATTACCGATTGGGAGAAGCCGATCTATGTGAAGGTCGGAGCCGCGCGTCCGTATTACGACATCGCGCTCGCCGTAAAGTCCGGCGCTGACGTGGTTGTGCTCGACGGCATGCAGGGCGGCACCGCTGCGACCCAGGACGTGTTCATCGAGAACGTCGGACTGCCGATCCTCGCTGCGATCCGGCCTGCAGTGCAGGCGCTGCAGGATCTCGGAATGCATCGCAAGGTGCAGCTCATCGTCTCCGGTGGCATTCGCAACGGCGCCGATGTCGCCAAGGCGCTGGCGCTCGGTGCGGACGCCGTCTCGATCGGCACCGCCGCGCTGGTCGCCCTCGGCGACAACGATCCGATTTTTGAGGATGAGTATCAGGCGCTCGGCTCGACGGCCGGAGCGTATGACGATTGGCACGAGGGGCGCGATCCGGCCGGTATCACGACGCAGGATCCCGAACTGGTCGCGCGCCTCGATCCGGTGATAGCTGGACGCAAGCTCGCCAACTATCTCGCCGTGCTGACGCTCGAGGCGCAAACGATCGCGCGAGCCTGCGGCAAGAGCCACGTTCACAACCTTGAGCCCGAGGATCTGGTTGCGCTGACAGTGGAGGCGGCCGCGATGGCTCGCGTTCCACTGGCAGGGACGGACTGGATTCCTGGACTGCAGAAACCCTGAAATTTCCAGCTGACACGATAGAGGCATCCGATGTCCGACGTAGCCGAGATCGCCAAGCCCTCATCCAGGTCCGGATCGAGCCCAACTCCCGATCTCGCGAAGATCGCCCAGGAACGAGGGATCAAATACTTCCTGATCTCCTACGTTGATCTGTTCGGCGCTTCCCGCGCCAAGCTAGTCCCTGCCGCCGCCATCAACAGGATGGCGAGGAACGGAGCGGGATTTGCCGGCTTCGCGACTTGGCTGGACATGACGCCGGCCGATCCGGACCTGTTCGCAGTTCCCGATCCGAAGAGCCTGATCCAGCTGCCGTGGAAGCCGGAGATCGGCTGGCTCGCGTCAGACCTCTATATGGGCGGCAAGCTCGTCGAACAGGGGCCGCGCAACGTCCTGAAGAAGACCTTGGCTGCTGCGGAAAAGCAGGGCGTCACGCTCAAGACCGGCGTCGAGTGCGAATATTTCCTGGTGATGCCGGACGGATCGGCGATCAGCGACGCGTCCGACACGGCAATTAAGCCCTGTTACGATCAGTCGGCCCTGATGCGCCGCTACGCCGTCATCAAGGAGATCTGTGACGCGATGCTGTCGCTCGGCTGGGGCGCCTACCAGAACGACCACGAGGACGCCAACGGCCAGTTCGAGATGAATTGGGAATATGGCGATGCGCTCACGACGGCGGATCGTCACGCTTTCTTCAAGTTCATGGTACGCTCGATCGCAGAGCATCACGGGCTGCGTGCGACATTCATGCCGAAGCCGTTCCTCGATCTGACCGGCTCCGGTTGCCACATGCACGTCTCGTTGTGGAAGGACGGCAAGAACGTCTTTGAAGACGACAAGGACGAGCTCGGCGTGTCGAAACTGGGCTATCACTTTATCGGTGGCGTCATCAATTCAGCCGACGGCCTTTGCGCGATCACCAACCCGACGGTGAACTCCTACAAGCGCATCAACGCACCGCGCACCACCTCGGGCGCGACCTGGGCGCCGAACACTGTGACCTATACCGGCAACAACCGCACGCACATGATCCGTATTCCAGATCCGGGTCGGTTCGAGTTCCGCCTTGCCGATGGCGCGGCCAACCCGTATCTGCTGCCGGCCGCGGTGCTGGTTGCGGGCCTCGACGGCATCACCACCAAGCGCGATCCCGGCAAGCGGCTCGACATCAACATGTATACGGATGGACACACTGTGTCGGATGCGAAGCGCCTGCCGCTCAATCTGCTCGACGCATTGCGCGCGCTGGACGCAGCGGATGTCCTGCGCAAAGGCCTTGGAAACGAGCTTGTTGATGGCTTTATCAAGCTCAAGCAGTCCGAGTGGAACGCCTACAGCCGCTTCCTGACCCAATGGGAGAAGGACAACACGCTAGACATCTGATCCAGTGATGACCTCGCGTAACAAGCGAGGCGACCGACCGTTGTCAGACCTGTCGCCGTGGATAGATGATGATCGACAGATAGGTCATCGGACGCTTCACCAGCATTTCCGGACCGTGCATGGCACCGGAATCGAATAGCATCGAATCTCCTGGCCGAAGGCGGTAGCTGGTCTCGCCGTGGCGATAAATGACCTCGCCGGTCAGCATGTAGATGAACTCGATGCCCGAGTGCTGGAAGCCGGTATAGGCCTCGGCGTTTTCCTTCAGCGTGATCAGGTAAGGTTCTACCACGACCTCGCCGCCGATCACGTGCCCAAGCAACTGATAGACGTGTCCGACCTTGGTGCCGCGGCGCTCGATCACCACGCCCTGTTTGGCGCGGACGAAGGAGCAGTCACGCCGTTCTTCTGACGCTGCAAACAGCATGCTCAGCGACACTTTCAAGACGCCTGCGATCGATTGCAGCGTCGAAAGTGACGGAGAAATCTGGCCGTTCTCGATCTTCGACAGCATGCCAGCGGAAATGTCAGCCGCATTGGCGAGATCCACCACCGACATTTCCTGCTCGCGCCGGATAACGCGGATACGCGCGCCGAGTGCGCGTTCGAGGGTCCTCACATTTTCAACCGGTGCGTTGGAGCCGGTCGCAAATATCGAGTCGTTGGCTTCGGCAGTATTGGCTTGGCTTCTCTTCGTCATTGTCAGTTTCTTCCCTGGCGCGAATTCACCGAGTTCTAGCATGGAACGCAGGTGAGCGATGCCTTCCCGTTGCATGCCATCAACAGCGTCGGAGACAACTCGGCGCCCGCCTTATTGCACATAGGAAAGCACGCGATCGTTGAGGCTGCGCGATCCATTCGTGTGCGTTCGTTGCCGAGAGTTTACTCCATAGTGCACACTTTTTATTCTTGAGAAACTATTGGGCGACAGTATCGTGAGACAAATATTTTTCGTCAAAGGAAATCTTCGGAGCTTGGAATGTGGACTACACGCCGCGACTTTCTGAAGAAAACAGCGCTCCTCGGCGGCGTCGCCGTGGCGGCGCCGTACGGGTTCGTGCGCAACATCGATCAGGCCTGGGGTGCGCAGTCCTGGGTCAGGAAGGGCGAACCCATCAAGGTCGGCCTCCTGTTCTCGTTGACTGGCGCTCTGGCGGTTCCGGAGGAAGACTCCACCCTGGTGATGCAGTACGCCATTGACGAGATCAACAAGTCGGGTGGCATAGCCGGTTCTCCGATCGAGCCTGTCGTCGTCGACGCCAAGTCGGACTTCAATGTCTACTCGGAAAAGACGAAGGAACTGATCCTCCGCAACAAGGTTGTCGCAATCTTCGGCTGCTACACGTCGGCAAGCCGCAAGGCGATCCTGCCGACCGTCATGTCGCAGAATCACCTGCTGTACTACCCGACCTGCTACGAAGGCGCGGAGTGCACGCAGAACACGATCTGCACGGGCCCGCTGGCGAACCAGCACTCGAAGGATCTGATTCCCTACATGGTGAAGGAGTTCGGCAAGAAGGTCTTCTTCGTCGGTTCGAACTACGTCTGGCCGAAGGAGTCGAACAAGAACGCGAAGGTGTGGCTGGAGCAGGCCGGCGGCGAGTTGCTCGGCGAGGAGTACATCCCGCTCGGCGGTTCCGAGTTTGGTCCGGTCCTAAACAAGATCCGCGACGCCAAGCCGAACTTCATCTTCTCTACGGTCGTCGGAGCCTCGGACATCGCCTTCCACAAGCAGTTCAAGCAGGAAGGCTTCAAGGTCGACTCGATGCCGATCGCCTCGCTCACAACCGGTGAGATCGAGACGCGAGCCATGGGCGCCGAATTCGGTGCGGGCCACTTCCTTTCGGCGCCGTACTTCCAGACGCTCGACAATCCGACCAATCACAAGTTTGTCGAGGGATTCCTCGGCAGCAAGTACGGCAAGAACGGCGTGACGCACTACAACATGGAGGAGACGTATCTGTCGGCCTACGTGTTCAAGTATGGCCTCGAGAAGGCGATCGCCGCTGTCGGGCCCGAAGGTGTAACGCCGCGCGTCATTCGCGACCACTCGGGTGGCATCAAGGTCGAAGACTCGGTTTCGCCCGAAGGTCTGATCTGGATCGACGATCAGAACTTCAATACCTGGCTGAAGCCGAAGATCGGTCAGTGCCAGGCGGACGGCAGCTTCAAGATAGTGAAGCAGGCGGATCAGCAAGTCGCTCCCGATCCGTATTCCATCTATCCGGACATCGGCAAATGCACTGCCGATGGCCTGAAAGCGGCGGATGGCAAGCTCCGCAAGAGCGTCATCTGAGCAAGCCGTCGGGGCTCCCGGACTGACCTGACGGTTGGAGCCCCGGCATTTTTCAAGACGGATGGACCATCATGGCGGTTGGCAGCTTTTTCGGGTCTTTTGATATCAACGCGTTTCTCAACGCGCTCATCCTCGGAATCAGCATTGCCAGCATATGGCTGCTTGCCGCTCTTGGGCTGACCATCATCTACGGCGCGGCCGGCGTCATCAACATGGCGCACGGCGAGTTCATCATGCTCGGCGCTTACAGCTCTTACATGCTTCAGTCGGATTTCGGGTTGCCCTTCCTGTTGTGCATCCCGGCCTCGTTTCTGATCGTTGCGTTTGTCGGTCTGATCCTTGAACGGGCGCTGATCAGATATCTCTACAAGAGACCGCTCGACACCTTGCTCGCCACGTTCGGTGTCTCGCTCGTGCTGATGCAGGGCGTGCGGCTGATCTTCGGCAGCGACCCGAAATATATCGCTGTGCCGTCGTTATTCTCCACGAGCATCCACTTCGGCTTCGTCAATCTTTCGACCTTCCGCCTTATCGTCCTCTTGATCACGCTCGCTGTGGTGGCGGCTCTATGGGCGCTGTTCTATCGCACGCGGTTCGGCATCCGGGTGCGGGCGGTGATGCAGAACAAGGAGATGGCCGCGTCATTCGGCATCAATGCCGATCGCGTCTACATGCTAACCTTCGCGCTCGGCGCGGGGCTTGCCGGCATCGCGGGTTCGCTGTTCGGCGTGCTCAACATCGTTCTGCCGACGATGGGAGCGGCCTATGTGGTCCAGGCGTTCCTCGTGGTCGTCGTCGGGGGCGGAACGCTTGCGGGCAGCATCGTCGCAGGTGGAGCGACGGGTGAGTTGCAGTCGGTGTTCGCCTACTTCACCAACGACACCTTCGCGCGGTTTGTGTTGTTCGTCCTGATCGTCGTCTTCCTCCGCATTCGACCGCAGGGACTGTTCGCGCCGTCGACGACACGCCGGTGACGTGGTGATCAACGGAAGTTGGGTGCGATGAACGTCTTTCACAATAGCAAGGCGCAGTGGCTGGCCTACCTGGTCATCTTCACAGCGCTCGGAGCGATACCGCTCTTCGTCAACGATAACTTTCTGCTCAACCAGTTCTCCGTTTACGGAGTGTATGGCATGCTCGCCCTTGCGGTGGGGTTATGCTGGGGCTTTGGCGGTATCCTGAACCTGGGGCAGGGCATTCCGTTCGGTCTCGCTGCTTATGGCATGGCAATGACCATGCAGATGCAGTCGCAGGACGAGTCGAACCCGATCCCACCGTTCATGCTCAACAACAGCCTGGAGCATCTGCCGTTGTTCTGGGAGCCGTTCAAGAATACCACGGTCGGCATCATCCTCGCGCTCTTGATCCCCACGCTGTTCTGCGCACTCTTCGGCAGCCTGATGTTCCGCGCCCGCGTCTCAGGTCCGTTCTTCGCGATCATGACGCTGGCGATGCTGAGCGCATTCTACACGCTGATCCTCGACATCCAGCCCTACACCAACGGCGTTAATGGCATCACCCCGCCGGCGCCGCTTAAGATCGGCGAGTTCGTGCTCGATCCGTATAGCCCCACGGTGTACTGGACGGTCTTTGCCTTGCTGGTCATTGCAACGGTCGGCGGGAAGCTGATCACCAAAAGCCGGTTCGGGCTTGTGATTCAGGCGGTGCGTGACGATCCCGAACGCGTCCGCTTCCTCGGCTATAATGTCGCCGCCTACGAGACCGCGATCTACACCTTCACCGGCTTTATCGCCGCGGTCGCCGGATGCTGCTGGGTGATGCTGACGCAGTACGTCTCGCCCGCGCAATTTGACACGATCTTCAGCCTTTCGATGGTGATCTGGGCGGGCATCGGCGGCCGGCTGTCGCTGATCGGCGCAATAATCGGCGCGTTCATGATCCAGGGCGGCCAGAGCTACCTGGGCGACTCGCTGCTTTCGACATGGCTCCTGTTCCTCGGTGGCTTCTTCATCGTGGTCGTCCGCTTTCTGCCGAAGGGCCTGATCGGCCTGGTCGAGACCATGCTCGGCTACTTCCCGATCGGCGGCAAAAAGGGCAATGGCGACTGCCGCGTCTCGGCCACTGGCCTCTATCCGCAGCCGGGAGAGTAAGACTGTGGCGTTCCTTCAGATCAAGAACCTCTGCAAGACATTCGACACGGCCAAAGTCATCAACGACTTCAGCGTCGAAATCGTCGAGGCAACCCTGTGCTGTTTGGTCGGCCCGAACGGCGCCGGCAAGACCACGACGATGGATCTCATCACCGGTCGCCAGAAGCCGACATCGGGTCAGATCATTTTCTGCGACGAGGACATCACCGGCCTCGACGAGCACGACATCGCGCGTCGCGGAATTGGCCGCAAATTCCAGGTCCCGGCGGTTTTCCGCGATCTCACGGTGCGGCAGAACCTGGAGGTAGCGTTCAGCCGGAGCACAAATCCGGTGAAGAACATGTTTCGCTTTCGCGAGCCGGGCTTCAAGGAAAAGCTCGACCAGGTGGCGACGCTTGCCGGTCTGACCGAGCGGCTCAACGTCGAAGCCGGCATTCTCTCGCACGGTGAAACACAGTGGCTCGAGATCGGCATGGTGCTGATGCAGAACCCGCGCCTGCTTCTGCTCGACGAGCCGATCGCCGGCATGACGGAAGCTGAGATCGAGAAGACCGCGAAAATATTCAACGATCTGAAAGCGACGAACACGCTCATGGTTGTCGAACACGACATGGGGTTCGTTCGCCAGATCGCGGACGTCGTGACCGTCATGCACATGGGAAGCCTGCTCGCGCAGGGGACCCTGAGCGAGATTGAGGCCAATCAGCGCGTGCGAGAGGTCTATCTCGGGGAGGAGATTGTCGGATGACACCCTTGCTCTCCATGGATCGCGTTACCTCTTTTTACGGCAAGACGCCCATCCTCAAGGACTTCTCGTTTGTGCTTGAGCAAGGCAAGTGCCTGTGCGTGCTCGGCCGCAACGGAGTAGGCAAGACGACGCTGATGCGCACCATTCTCGGCCTGACGGATCGGTCGACGGGTGAGATCAACATCAGCGGGATGTCAATCGGCGGCATGCCGAACTCACGAACGCGCCAAGTGCGGCATCGGTTACGTGCCGCAGGGCCGCGGCATTCTTTCGGAATTCACGGTTCGCGAAAACATCCTGCTTGGCACCTTCGCGCGCAAGGACAGCCAGCAGGAGATACCCGAGATCTGTCTGAAGCTGTTTCCGTATCTCAAGGACAATCTCGACCGGCGGGCAGGGTTGTTGTCGGGTGGCCAGAAACAGCAGCTGGCGGTTGCGCGTGCGCTTGCGGTCGATCCGAAAGTGCTGCTGCTCGATGAACCTACTGAAGGTATCCAGCCCAACATCGTCCATGAGATCGGCGAGATGCTCGCGATGCTGAATAAGGAGCTGGGCATCACCCTTCTCCTCACCGAGCAGCATATCAAAGTCGCAAAGCGGCTCGGTGACGAATTCCTGATGATCGACAACGGTCGCGTTGTCGTCAGCGGCCCGATCAGTGACTTGGACGACATGCTCGTCCACAAGCACCTCACCATCTAGCCAAGGAGCAAGCCAAATGGAGCCAATTCCTCCCAAGTCGTCCTCACTCGCCCAGAAGTGGATTCAAGAGCACAAGGAATGCATGGATTTCGATGAAGGGCGTCGCGGGAAACAGCGTTCTGAAGAACGCCGTTCCGGGCGACACCACCGAGTGGTCCGGCGGCATTGACGACGACTATCACTTCAACCGGATGCTGCGACGCATGCGGGCTCAGCCGGTCGCGGGCAAACTGATCGTGATCTGCACCAAGGTCGAGAAGGAATGGCGCATCGGCCGTCTTTCCGGCATCCGCGGCGTGCCGCCGGTGTTCGCGACCGACAAGGTCTACGACAACGAGCAGGATCCGCAGCACGACATCCTTCTGATGCGCTTTGACGAGATGCCTCCCACGGACGGCTTCCCCGAAGATTTCAACGACGGTTGGAAGCGGCGGGCTGACAACTGGGCCGTGACCTGACGGACCAAATCGAACCAAGAAAGTTGACACGTCATGACCTTCATGAAGCTGACCGGATATGCGGACAAGTTCAGTGTCCATCCGGGCGAGACGATCAAGTTCTATGTCAATTGCGACGGTCCCGCCGAATACAAGGCTGAGATCGTCAAGATGATCCATGCGGATACCAATCCGCGCGGGCCCGGCTATGTCGAAGTGCCGATCAAGGCAGATTGCAACAAGACCTACAAGGGTACGAAGCAGGAGATCTATAGCGGCTCCTACGGTTATGTCGAAGACAAGAAACAGTTTCAGCTCGAGAGCCTGACGCTCCAGTGCTGGATCTGGCCGACGACTCCGAAGACTCATCCGCGCTACTGGAAGCACGGCGCTCAGGGCATCGTCACCAAGTGGTGCGATGGAAAGGGCTATGGCATCTTCCTCAATGAGGACGGCGGCATCGAATTTCGCCTCAACGACCAAGTCATCAAGACTGCCTATCCAGTCCGTGACCATGCCTGGCACTTCATTGCCGCGTCATACGATGCGAAGACAGGCGAGGCGATGCTCTATTGTGAGCCCCAGGTCGTCTACGCGCTCGATCCGGAAGCGGCGCCGATCACAGCGAAGTTCAAGGCCAAGCCGGTCTACGTGCCCGGCATGCCGACGGTGATCGCCGGCTATTGCGGAGGCTTCAGCGATGCGCCGCAGGCGCAGGCATCGGTGCCCCCCGGCATCCTGATCAAAGGCCACTATAACGGCAAGGTCGACAGCCCACGCATCTGCAATCGGGCGCTCTCGCGTCTTGAAATCGAGACGATGAAGCAGGGTGCGTATCCGGGACTGGTCGAGCGGCGCAATTCGGGTCCGACGGACAAGCTGTCGGAGTTGATTGTGGCCGCATGGGACTTCGGCGACGGCATCGACACGCTGATCGGCAAGGACAAGGGGCCATACCTGTTCCACGCCAAACTGGTGAACTGCCCGACCCGCGCCATGACGGGCTGTAACTGGCTGGGCATCACCTTTGATTGGAAAGAGGCACCCGAACAATATGGCGCGATTCACTTCCACGATGACGATCTCGATAACGCGCGCTGGGTGGAGAGTTTCGAGTGGAAGGTGCCGGAGGGGACCAGCAGCAAGTTCTACGCGGTCAAGCTGACGGTGGACGGCGACGAGGATTACATTCCGTTCTGGGTTGTGCCGCGCGTCGGCCAGGAGACCGCGAAGATTGCGGTCATCGTTCCAACGATCAGCTACATGGCTTATGCCAACGAACACGTTGCTAACAACGCCGGCGGCGCGGAGCTTTTCGTCTATCGCGTTCCGATCATGCAGCAGCAGAACATGTTCCTGTCGGAGCATCGCGAATACGGCGGTTCGATCTACGATACGCATACGGATGGCAGCGGGATCTGTTTGTCGTCGCGTCTGCGCCCCATCCTCAGCATCCGTCCGAAATACGATCACTTCCTGTCTCAGGCGCCATGGCAGTATCCGGCGGACCTCCACCTGATCTACTGGCTGGAGAAAAAGGGCTATGAGTACGACGTGCTCACTGACGAGGACCTGACGTATGACGGCCTCGCGCGGATCGAGAACTACAACGTCCTCATCACGGGCTCGCATCCGGAGCATAACTCGGGTCCCGAACTCGATGCGCTTCATAACTACACTCAGCGTGGCGGACGTCTGATGTATATGGGCGCCGACGGCTGGTACTGGGCGCACTCATACCATCCCGCCTACGACGACCTCGGCCGTGGCGTCGTTACCGAAATGCGGCGCTGCGAATCCGGCATCCGCACCTGGCGTGCCGACCCCGGTGAGTACTATCACCAGGGCACCGGCGAGCTTGGCGGCATGTGGCGCTTCCGCGGTCGCTATCTGCACTCGGTGGCGGGAACCGGCATGTCGTCGGAAGGCTTCGACATCTCGTCCTACTACTCCCGGACTCCGGAGAGCAACGACGAGCGCGTGTCGTGGGCCTTCGAGGGCATCACCTACGACGAGAAGCTCGGCAACTTCGGTCTCGTCGGCGGCGGTGCTGCCGGTCTCGAGCTCGATATCGTCGACACCATGCTGGGCAGCCCGCCGCACACCCTCGTGGTTGCGACCTCGGCCGGTCGGCACACCGAGGCCTATCTGCTGGTTACGGAAGACTTCGGCTTCAACCAGCAGGGCCTCGACGGTACCCAGCATCCGCGCGTCCGTTCGGACATCGCGTATCACGAGACTCCCAACGGTGGCGCCTGCTTTGCGTTCTCCTCAATCGCGTTCGTCAGCTCGTTGCCGTGGAACAGCGGCGACAACAACATCTCGACGCTGGTTGGCAACGTGCTCAACCGGTTCATGAAGGATGGTCCGTTGCCGCCACCGCCTGCGGGTTCGATCAAGTACCGCGGACGAGCCGATTACGATCAGCCTCTAAACAAGGCTGTGAAGTAAAACGAACGGGGCGAGCGGCTTTCTTGGGGGAAGCCGCTCGCTCCCACACCAGGGCCTGAACGATGTTGGTGCATCCCGACGCGAGTTTTGTCGACGGCGACGTCGATCTCCTGAACCCGAATCTCTATTCCGATTGCGGCAAGGCGTTCGGCGAGGCGTCCGCGATGCCACGCATGGCCTATCTCTCGGACGTTTTCCAGCAACTGGAAAACGAGAAGGTCTGGACGCGGGACTGGATCTGCATCGGATCGGAATCGCAGGTCGAAAATACCGGCGACCTGTTGCCCTACACGATCGGCGAGTCCGCCATTCACGTGCAGCGTGCGGCGAGCGGCGAGCTGATCGGGCGGTTCAACAAGGCCCAGCATGGCGGTTGCCGTGTCGTGCCGGCGCAATGCCGCACAGGCCGCAAGACGAAATGCTCATTCACCTCGTGCGGTCACAGCCGTGACCGCGATGTCATTCCCGGCAGCACGCTCGAGGAAGTGGCGCAGCTTACGGGGCAGTACCTCGGCTTGGTGCCCGGGCGCCTGCTACGGGTGAAGATTGCGCTCATCGGAGGCTTTGTTTTCGCCAACGTCGATCCGACGCTGGATGAGGATCATCCCTCGCCGGTCCTCGATTGGGACGGAAGCTGGACACGTCGGCGTGGAGCCTGGCGCGCCCATCAGGCGAACTGGAAGGTGGCCGGAAAGATGCTTCTCGAGGCCGCACGCTCGCACATCCCGGCGATTGATGCGGAATGGGTGTTCCCGAACCTCGTCCTGCTGCGAACGGCTGACTTCGGCGTCTCGGTGATCCTCCAGCCGACTGCGATGGATGAGGTTTTGTGCCGTGTATCCTATTTCGAGAAGCCCGGTGTCGCGACGGATATTGGAGCGTTGGCGAAGTTCGATGCAGTCCTGGCCGATGCAGCGACCCAGGCCGAGGCGGAGCAGGCCGCAATCACGGGCGTCAGCGACGATCGCGTCGTCGAATCCTCACAGGCGGGTTGGACATTCAATCAGACGCTCGTCGAGCGGCTACTTCAGCGGCACGCAGCGTACTGGAACGCGCCGCTGATGAATGCGCGCGTGGGCTAAGCAGACATGGTTCTCAGCGTTCAGCAGGTGAAATTCGAGTTCCTTTCCTACATCAAGGAGTTCGATGCGACGTTCAGCAACTGGTGCATCGGGATCGCCGACAAGCCGAAGCAGAAGCTGTTCGAAATCCACGGCGTCCGCGATGACCAGGACCCCTGGCTCTACAAGCAGCTAATGTCGCATCGCGCGGCGCGCATCGTGCAGGACTATTTCGTCGGAAAGCTCGGTGCGGTGGGGGCGCCGCTTTCGGTGAAATTGGACTATGACGACTGCGATTGTGTCTATCTCTACAAGATCGCAGACCATACCAGGCAGGAGTGAGTGGAATGACGACAGTCGCCGAAGGGGAAGCCGCGTTCCTTCAACGCGACTACGCGCGAGCACGAGACATCTGGATCGCGCTGGTCAGGCAGGAGAACGCGGAAGCCGCGGCCTGGCTTGGAGCGCTCTATGCCAACGGATACGGCGTGGACTTCGACCAAGCGACGGCGTTCAAATATTACCTTTTTGCGGCTGAGCGCGGTCACTCGATGGCGGCGAACAATGTCGCGGTCATGTATGCGCGGGGCGAGGGTACACAGATGCATCCCGACAAGGCATGCGAGTGGCTCGGCAAGGCTGCGGAGCAGGGCGATCTGTTCGCAAAATACAACTATGCTGTGGCGTTGACTAACGGCCTGAACGGAGTCAGCGATCTGCCTGCGGCGCTGCAATGGTTTCGCCGGGCAGCGGACGCTGGGCACTATGTTGCGCAGGCCCGGCTCGGGAATTGCTACGTCAAAGGCATCGGAACCGAGGTCGATCGCGTCGAAGCGTTCTATTGGTTGTCGTCGGCAAGCCGACACGGCGTTGACCACGCGACATCCGATCTGCAGGCTCTGCTCGACAGCATGACCGAGGACGAGCGGGCGCGCGCGATTTCCCGCGCGCGGCACATGTTGAAGCCCGCCACAACAGATACTTCTGCGAAGGTCGCCTAGATCGAACAATGTAGCTGCGGTGAATTTGGCAACCGCCAATCAATGCGCTGAATCACGTATTGGCCACTCGGCCAGGATACCTACTGTGATGCTGCGGTGAACCTCCGGCAAGAGCGTGCGCCTTTGGCATTGCATCCTGAAAGCAACACACGGAGACAGCCGATGCTGCACATCGATCAAATTGTCGGTAGCCGGAGCAACCCGGAGGTAGCGGAGGTGCTGCACGATCTCGATCATCGCGGCTATGTCGATACGGTTGTGATCGCATCATCGGACCTTGCGCGGCGTCGGCTGCGCGCACGATCGGGCCGGGGCGTGGATCTCGCGATTGCGCTTCCGCGCGACCAGAAACTGCATGATGGAGCGGTGCTGGTGCTCGATCACAACTTGGCGATCGTGGTTCGCGCCGCGAACGAGCAGTGGCTTCGCCTTCAGCCGGCGTCGGCGAGCGACGCGATCGAACTCGGCTATCACGCCGGCAATCTCCACTGGCGCGTCCGGTTCGACGGCGAAGCGCTGCTGGTTGCGCTAGAGGGGACGCCGGAGGATTACGTGGCCCGGCTTGAGCCAATGGTGTCGGATCACAGGGTCCGCGTCAGCGTGAGTGACGACCAGCCCGACGGGGAAGATGCGCCGCGTGGCCACTCCCACTCCCATGTGCATCATCATCATCATCATCACGACCATGGGCACCACGGCCACCATCATCATCGGTCTCGGTGAGAAGGGCATTCGACCGTGCTCCGGCATCTCACCGCGATCTGGCAGGCCGACAGCGCGTTTCCCAGCGGCTCGTTCGCGTTCTCCTACGGCGTCGAAGGGCTGGCTACGCTGGGCGCGGTGTCTAACCGTGCCACGCTGCAAGCCTTCGCCGAGACCATCCTGCGCCAGCGTTGGGCGACGTTCGATCGGATCGCGGTGGTGCGCGCATTCCGGGCGCGCGGCGATATCGGGGCGCTCGCCGAGGTCGATCGTGAGGTTGAGGCCGCAACATTCGGGGAAGCGTTGCGGACCGGCTCGCGGCGTAACGGCGCATCGTTTCTTTCGACGCATGCACGGCTCGGCGAGGAACGCGCCGTTCAGCTCCGGAACGCGGTGCGTAGCGGCGGGCTTCTCGGTCATATCGCTGTGATGCAGGGCGCGATCTGGCACGCCATGGATATGGACGAGCCGACGGCGCTGGCCACATCGGCCTACGTGACTTTGGCCGGGGCTATGTCGGCCGCTGTGCGGCTTGGCGTCGTCGGCGCGCTGCAGGCGCAGGGTGTGCTCGGCGCCTGCCTGTCGATCATCGTCGATCTCGTCGCAGAGAACGTGCCGGATGATGCGCCGCTGCAGAGCTTTTTTCCAATGCTCGACGTGGCCTCCGCTTCGCAGGCGCGCGCCGACCTTCGTTTGTTTGGCAATTAGGGAGCCGATTCGATGCTTTTGACTCCGACCGAAATGGAGCGGCTCACCATTTTCACCGCAGCCGAGCTGGCGCGGCGGCGCAAGGCCAAAGGGCTGAAGCTCAATTATCCGGAAGCGGTTGCGATCATCACTGACGACATTCTGGAAGGCGCGCGCGAGGGCCGCTCGGTCGCTGATCTCATCGGCTTTGGCTCGACCATCCTCACCACAGATGACGTGCTGCTGGGCATTGCAGCGATGATGGATATCATTCAGGTGGAATGCGTGTTTCCCGACGGCACCAAGCTCGTGACAGTTCATGAGCCGATCCGTCCGGCGCCCGGCGCGGCGGCGGATACGGAGCTGCCCGGCGTGATCACGGCGCTTCCCGGCACGATCGAGCTGAACGCGGAACGCGAGCGTGTCACTTTGCTTGCGCTCAACACCGGCGACCGGCCGATCCAGATCGGATCGCACTTCCACTTCTTCGAGGTCAACAAGGCGATGGAGTTCGATCGCGCCGCCGCGTTCGGCAAGCGGCTCGACATTCCGGCCGGCACCGCTGTCCGCTTTGAACCGGGTGTCTCCAAGGAAGTGACGCTGGTTGACTTCGGCGGCGAACGCCGTCTGTCCGGCCTGAACAACCTGACCAATGGCGTCAGCACCGATCCCAAGGTGCGCGAGGCAGCGCTGGCGCAGGCCAAGGCGCGCGGTTTCAAGGGAGCGTGAGCGTGGTCAAGATCGACAGGAAGAACTACGCCGCGCTGTACGGACCGACGACCGGGGATTCCGTTCGCCTCGGGGACACCTCGCTCGTCGCGGTCGTCGAGCGCGATCACGCCTGTTACGGCGACGAATGCCTGCACGGCGGCGGCAAGACGCTGCGCGACGGCATCGGCATGGCCGGCATCACGAGCGCTGAGGGAGCGCTGGATTTCCTGCTCTGCAATGTGTTGCTCATCGATCCCGTGCTTGGTATCGTCAAGGGAGATCTCGGAATCCGCAACGGCCGCATCGTCGGGTTCGGCAAGGCCGGAAATCCCGCGATCATGGATTGCGTCGATCCGCGGTTGATCGTCTCGACTGGCACGACCGTGCGTGACTGCGAGGGACTGATCGCCACACCCGGGGCGATCGACGTCCACGTCCATTTCGACAGCGCGGGATTGGTTGAGCACGCGCTCGCGAGCGGCATCACGACGATGATCGGCGGTTCGCTCGGACCGATCACGGTCGGCATCGACTCCGGTGGGCCGTTCAACACTGGCAAGATGCTGCAGGCGGCAGAAGCGTGGCCGATGAATTTCGGCTTTCTCGGCCGCGGCAATGCGCATCGGGCTGCGCCGATGCTGGAGCAGCTTGAAACCGGCGTGATGGGGCTCAAGCTGCACGAGGACTGGGGCTCGATGCCGGCGGCGATCGACACCTGCCTATCGGTCGCGGACCAGTACGATTTCCAGGTGCAGATCCACACCGACACGCTGAACGAATCCGGCTTCGTCGAGAACACGCTGGAGGCGATCGCCGGACGCACCATCCACATGTATCACACCGAAGGCGCGGGCGGCGGCCACGCCCCTGACATCATTCGCGTCGCGGGCGAGCTGCACTGCCTGCCATCATCGACCAATCCGACCAACCCGTACACCGTCAACACGTTTGACGAACACCTCGACATGACGATGGTGTGCCACCACCTCAACCCCGCCATTCCGGAGGACGTGGCGTTCGCCGAAAGCCGCATCCGCGCGCAAACGATTGCGGCCGAGGACGTGTTGCACGACATTGGTGCGATCTCGATGCTGGGCTCGGACAGCCAGGGCATGGGGCGCATCCACGAGGTGATCTGCCGTACCTGGCAGCTTGCCTCGAAGATGAAGGACCAGCGCGGGGCGCTGCCCGAGGAACGCGTGGGCTTCGGCGACAATGAGCGCATCCGCCGCTACATTGCCAAATACACCATCAACGCTGCGAAGACGTTTGGCATTGCCGATCAGATCGGTTCGCTGGAGGATGGCAAGATCGCCGACATCGTGGTGTGGCGGCCAGCGTTCTTCGGCATTAAGCCGGAACTGGTGATCAAAGGCGGCTTCATCGCCTGGGGTGCAATGGGCGACAGCGCGGCCTCGCTCATGACCTGTGAGCCGATGCTGATGCGTCCGCAATGGGGCGCATTCGGGCGCGCGGCGCCGGCGCTATCGGCGTGCTTCGTGCATCCGCTGGCAATCGAGCGCGATCTCGCCGGAAGCCTCGGCCTGAACAAAACGTTGTTGCCGGTCCGCGGCACACGCAATCTGACGAAGAAGGACATGCTGTGGAACGCGGCGTGTCCGCGCATCACGGTCGATCCTGAAACCTTTGACGTGTCCGTGGACGGCGAACTTGCAACCTGCGCACCGGCGACCGAAGTCCCGCTCGCGCGCCGTTACATGCTGAGGTGAGACATGCCGCGACTCATGGAGATGACGGAACCGAACCCCGGCGCAGCGGCGCGTATCGGCATCGGCGGGCCGGTCGGCTCCGGCAAGACCGCGCTGATCGAAGCGTTGATCCCCGAACTGCAGGCGCGCGGCATCGACTTTGCCGTGGTCACTAATGATCTCGTGACCAAGGAGGATGCCGAGCGGCTGCGCCGTTCGGGGTTGATCGATCCGGCGCGGGTGTCGGCGGTCGAGGCGGGCGCCTGTCCGCATACGGTGATCCGCGAGGATCCGAGCCTCAACATCGCCGCTGGTGACGATCTCGAGGCGCGGTTTCCCGGCGTCGAGCTGATCGTGTTCGAGTCCGGCGGCGACAATCTCGCTTCGACCTTTTCCCTTGATCTGGTCGACTGGTGGATGTTCGTGATCGATGTTGCGGGCGGCGACGATATCCCGCGCAAGCGCGGGCCGGGCCTGCTGCGCAGCGATCTTCTCGTCGTCAACAAGATCGACCTCGCGCCGCATGTCGGAGTCAATCTGGCGTCGATGCTGGCAGAGGCAAATGCCGTGCGCAACGGGCGCCCTGTGATTGCCACCAACGCGCGCTCGGGAGAAGGGATCAAGGACGTCGTCGATGCAATATCCGCTGCGGTCCTTTTCCACCGCGAACCAGCGGCGTGAAGCCCACGCCGCGCTGGAGGCAGAGCACGCAGGCGGGCGTACCGTGCTGCGGCGCCAGCGCGTGGGTTATCCATTTCACGTCACGCGCGGCTTCTATCTTGATGCCGAGCGGCCAGATCTGCTGACGCTCTATCTGCAATCGGCGTCAGGCGGGCTCTATGCCGGCGACCGGCTGCATCTCGGCATTGTTGCGTCGCGTGGCGCGGCGATTGGACTGACAACGCAAGCCTCGACCGTGGTCCAGAACGGACGCGGCGAGGGCGCCGTGATGCAACAGGTGATCGATGTCGGTTCGGGCGCGCTCTGCATGTTTGCCAGCGATCCGTACATCCTGTTTCCGGGCGCGGAGTTGACGCTCAAGACGCACGCCAGCGTCGCCGATGATGGTGTGCTGCTCATGATCGACGGCTTCGTGATGCACGATCCCAAAGGCGAAGCGCGGCCGTTCGCGCGCTTCGACAGCGATCTGCGTGTCACGCGGCCTGATGGAGTACTCCTGATGATCGACCGCGGATCGGTGACCGGCGCCGAGGCCATGGCCTTCGGCGGGCCGATGCACGGCCATGGTGCGGTCGCAACGCTGACGCTGATCGCCCCGACGGAGCGCCTGCCGGACCCGGCAGCGCTGGAAGCCGCGGCGACGCAGACCGGCTGTCTTGTGGGCACCTCGAACGCGCCGAATGGCGCAGGGCTCGTGATGCGATTGCTGGCGCGCGACGGCGGCACGCTCGCACGCGGCATGGATGCCGCATTTCAGGTGGCTGGCTCAGCGGCTGCCGGCGTCGCGCTGTCGCGACGGCGGAAATAAACGCTCGTTATTCAAAGGAACCGGCGCTGCTTCCCGTGAAGCTGCTTGCGCCGGCTCGCAATCCAACGGCCCAACCCCAACGCCTTGCGTGGTGTAGCACTGGCGTGTATCACTTACTCAGGAAGCGCGCGTAAATATCGCATATTTTCAACGGGTTATCGTCAAGGTCGACGGAGGTTCGAATCCTCCCGCCCCAGCCAGGCAGTCCGGCGCCCTGGCAGAATGCCCCCAATACCTGAAGAAAGGCCCGCCAATGGCGGGCTTTTGCCATTCGGCGTCCCGTCTCTACGCTCCCGATTTCGCCGGATGGCCGGATTGGTTCTGGCGATGGTGCCATTTATTGCAGCACATGCGGAAGATCCGAGATGTAAGGCGCCCCCTTATGGAGGGTCCGAGGCCGGCTTCAAGTCGTTTGCACAGACCTTCGGGGTGATCGTCACGCCGGCAAAGGTGCTGTCAGGTGTCTGCGATGCCAAATTCGGCGGAGACAGGGCCGTACTTTATAATCTTGGCTTCACGGATGCGGATATAGATACCCGAGATACGGCCGACCTCGCCGTCGAAATGCTCGGCGCGATAAGAAATATCGCCAGGCATTCGAATTAGGCTCTGCCCGAAATGACTAAGTTGGGGTGGGTCGCGCTGGCGGTTTGCGCGGTTGCAGCGGCTATATACCTGTCAGAGCACATCGATTGCGGCCCGACCGTCTGCACACAGCAGCTTGACGGGAGGTGCATCCGGTGGGAGATGGCCAAATATGCGCGCAAGGAGCTGATTATACCGAACGCGCGGTGAAAGCCGCGTGCCGGTGGTTCGCGGGTGAAAGGCGAGTGGCCGGCAGATGATCAAACCAGGTGCGCATACGTTGTATTCACACCAAGCCTACGAAGCGTCGAGGGAGCGCGCCATTCGCATAATGGGCGGTTATGGAATGAGAAATGGCTGAGGCGGCATAAGTAAGAACGACCTAGCATCCAATCGGCCAGGAAATGTTGAAGTTTGCACTCGTGCGCGACGCGGGTAGGAGAAATTGCGCAGACTTTGGCTCAACGCTAACGCGACTCCAGTTCGGGACGCCTGGATTGCGCGCCTGACAGGATGGCGCGATACAGTGAGCCCGCGGGAGACAGATCACGGCCGGATTTTTTGATTAGAAACAACTCCCGTTCGATGAGCGGACCCGTCAACCGACGAAAAGTCAGTATCGGATGATCGATCGCTGGCCACGCTAGTCCCGGCAAGGGGGCTACGCCCCGTCGCAGCACAATTAGATCACCGCGATATAAGATCTGACAGCTTCTCTTTTGAAATAACGCAGTGGACGCCTTTGTTGAGGTTCACCATCTGAGTTACGCGCAGGTCAGATGCGATCGAACACAGTGTGTAGGCATCTTGCGCCGAAAGCCCCGTAAGTTCCGTGATCAGCCGAATCATCTCACGCAGCGCCTGCTTCGCTGCTTCATCGAGGTCCTCGTTGAAACCCATCGTGATCCATAACTCCTATATGTGTCCTTAGTGGTGCTCTCTGGCCTGCAAGGTCTCTCGGGTCACCAAGCGGGAAATTGTGGCGAAGTACGTATTGCCAGCGTTTGATCCGAAACGGGATATTGGCCAATTTCTATCGGTGGGCCGACATCCCGCGGTACACGTCGCCTGGGCGTTGCGGGCCGACTATGGCCGCGAACCGCGGGTCGAGAGCCTTTTGGGTAACCCTCTTCACACTTTCTGGATCATGCTCTAAGCCCGACCTGTCGAGGCATGCGCGACTTAGCCAGAACGCAATGGATCCCCTTGTTGCCGTCGACCATCTGCGTAACTCGTAGATCCGCCGCGATTGAGCAAAGTGTGTAAGCGTCCTGCGCGCTTAGGCCGCTGCGCTCGCGAATCAATGCGATCATGTCGCGAAGTGCGGCTTTGGCCGCATCATCCAGGTCCTCGTCGAACCCCATCGTGATCCAGTCGCCAGGTGTTTCGGCGCGTGGTGACTTCAGGGACAGGTCACGGCGGATATGGAATTCGAATGTTCCGGTCAATGCGGCCTCGATCGCAGTCAGGCAGACTTCGCCGTCTCCCTGAAGTGCGTGACCGTCCCCCGCGGAAAAAAGCGCGCCGGGTTCGAACACCGGGAAGTAGACCGTGCTGCCGACGCCCAGTTCCTTGTTGTCCATGTTGCCGCCGAAGGCTCGCGGCTCTTTTGAGGAGAGGCGTCGCCAGTTTGCCGGCGGCGCAACGCCGAAATTCCCGAAGAAGGGGCTGAGCGACAGTTCCTGTCCCCACGGCAATTTGGCGATGTTGCGCTTGCGGTCGAGCGGAATATGGATGCGGCGGAACTCGGGAAAGTCCTCCGGCAAGGTGCCGAGCATCGGGACCTGCAAGTTCCAGCCCCAGTCGGCGCGAAGCTGGATATCAAGAATGCGCACTTCGAGTACATCACCCGGCTCGGCGCCTTCGATGTGGACCGGTCCGGTCAGGAGATGAGGACCCGGCCCGCGAGATGTGCTCTCCAACACTTCCTTATGCCCGGGGACGCCCTCGAAGCCGAGCGAGGGATCGGGCACATCATCGGGTTCGCCCGACAGCGTCTCGATGGTGACACGATCGCCGGAAGTGATCTTAAGGACCGGCTTCAGCCGCCCGTCCCAAAGGCCCCACTGCACATTACCCGGTGTCGATTTCAAATGATGATCCACGGACTCTCCTTACCCCTTCACTGCGCCAAGCGTTAGCCCACGCACGATGTGCCGCTGCAGTACGAAAACAACCGCGAGTACCGGCAACAGCGCGGTCATGCCGACCACGGCCATTTCCCCCCAGCGCACACCCTGGCTTGTGATCAGCTTGGGGATGGATACCGGCAGCGTTTGCACGGCTCTGCCGCCCAGCATGAAAGCGAACAAAAACTCATTCCACGCGAAGATGAAGCAAAGAACGGCGGTCGCTACGATCCCGTTGCGAAGCAACGGAAAAACGACGCGCCGGAAAACCTGCACGCGCGACCATCCTTCGAGGGTGGCAGCTTCCTCGAGTTCGACCGGAAGATCGCGACAGAAGCTGCGCAGCACCCAGACATAGAAAGACAGATTGAACGTCATGTAGGCCAGCGTTAGTCCGACGAAGGTATCGAGCAGGCCGAGGCGAGAGAAGATCAGATAAAAGGGAATGACGAGGCACACCGGCGGAGCCATTCGCGTAGCGAGGATGAACAGGAACAGGTCGTCCTTCAATTTCATCTCGAAGCGCGCGAATGCGTAAGCAGCAGGCGTGCCGATAATCACGACGAGCGCCGTCGAGGCCAGGCACAGGATGAAAGATGTCAAGAGACTCCAGTGAAAACCTTGCGCAAGGACATTTCTAAAATGCTCTAGCGTCGGCTCAAACAGCCACACCGTGGGCCGCGCGAACATCACATCGTTCGGCTTTATGGTCATGGACGCCATCCAGAAGATCGGGAATAGCACCACGGTGGCGTAGGCGACCGTGACGGTGGTCCAGAGTATGGCGTTTGAGTTCTCGGGGTTGTCGGTTTTGGCCATGATGATCCTCAAAACGCTTTCAGTCGCCCTTTTGCGACCTGATAGAAAACGTTGCAGAACACGAAGAAGACTATCCACACCAGTACTGCCAGGGCGGATGCTTCTCCGATGTTCCAGAACTCGAAAGTCATCTTGTTGGCGAGAATGCTTGGGGTCTCGGTCGAAGTGCCGGGACCGCCTCCCGTCAGGATATAGACGGTGTCGAATACCTTGAAGGCATCGATCAAACGTAACAACCCGATAACGACCAGAAGCGGGGTCAGCATAGGAAGCGTGATGCGGAAAAAGACCTGCGCGCCGTTTGCGCCGTCCACCGCGGCAGCACGATAGGGTCCAAGTGGCAGCGCCTGCAGCCCGGCGAAAAACGCCAGCATCATGAACGGCGTCCACTGCCAGATATCGACGAAGATGAGCGCGTAAAGTGCGAGACCGGGCGAGGCGAAGGCCGAGGTCTCGCCGATCAAATGAAATCGCTCCAGCACATTATAGGAGATGAACCCCCATGAGCCGGCCAGCATGATCTTCCATAATAAGCCGACGACAATCGGCGCCATCATGGTGGGCATGAAGAGCAGGGGGATCAGGATCGAGCGCCCTCTCACGCGCTGGTTCAGCACCAGCGCGCCGACGAGGCCGAGCATAAATTCGATGGGTACTGCAATGCAGACGAACACCAGTGCGACACCGATTGAATTCCAGAACCGCGACTCGCCAAGCAATTGAAGGTAGTTGTCAAAGCCGATGAAATCTGTAACGCGCCCGAATTTCGCGGCGTGGAAGCTAAGATACACCGTGTAGATGAACGGGATCAGCGAGACGAGGGTCAAGGTGATCATCGTCGGAGCGATCAGGAGATAAGGATACCAGAAGCGCTCGCGGGGCGCGGCGGTGGTCTCTGCCGGCATGATTTCGGTGATACTCGCCAAGAACTTTTCTCCGATTTTGCGCGGTAGACGGCCGGGGACGAAATCAATCACCTCCGGCCGGATTATTTAATGAAGTTCCGCCGCATCGGCGCCCGTTACCCGCATCCGCCAGCAGGCTTCACAGCAGACAGGTCGTGCAGAGCTTGAGCATCTCCGCCTGTCCTTTTTTGGCGGCATCCGCGGGGCTGATCTTACCGAGGCCGACCTCTTGGGCGATGCTGCTCAGCATGTCGTACAGCTCGTAATATTTCGGCATTTTTGGCTTGGCGGAGGCAATCTCCAGCGTGGATTCCATCGCCGCAAAAAGCGTTTTGTTGGGATTGTCCTTGATAGCCGGAATGGCCCAGGAGCTCTCGCGGATCGGCACGCCGCCCACGCCCAGCGCAATCAGCTTGTCTTGCTGCTTCTTCTCGGCCAGCCATTCGAGAAACAGGAAGGTTGGTTCGGCATTCTTGCTCGCGGCGTTGATCACGGTGACCGAAGGTTCTGCCTCGGCGCTGCGAACCGTGCTGCCGGCTTTCCCCGGGACCGGTGCATAGACAAACTTGCCAGCGTATGGCGAGACGCCGGGCTTATCGATACCCATCACGAAATCCGACCAGGCGATCGTCTGTGCGGCGATGCCGTTGCCCATGACGGTCGGAACGTCGACCAACGAATATTCGGCGATGCCGGGCGGTGCGAATTTCCAGAGCTGCGCCCACATGGTCAAGGCCGCGACATTCTCGGGCGTATCGAAGTTCGGCCTACCAGTGGCATCAACGATGTCGCCGCCGTAATTCTTCATGAAATTGTTCCACAACACGCCAAAGGTCGAACCGCCCTTGATTCCTTCAAGCACGATACCGTAGAAGTCGCTTTCGAGTGGTTTGCCGGCGAGCTTCTCGCCCTTTTTGCGTGTGAAAAACTCCGCTATGTCACGCATCTGCTCGATCGTTTTGGCGGGCGCGAGGTCATAGCCGTACTTCGCCTTGAAGGCCGCCTGTTCGTCAGGATTGTTCAAGAGGTCGCCGCGCGCCCAGTAGACTTGGTTATAATTCCAGTTGATGAACCCGTATTGCCTGTCCTTGGCGAAGGCCGCGGTCTTATACGGCTTCTGGATAAAATCATCGGTTTTGAGATTCGGGTCGGCCAGTTTCGGATTCTTCACGAGGTCGTCGATCGGCCGGATCACGCCAGCGGAAAGCATTGGCCCCAGCTGAAAGCCGTGCATCATTACGGCGTCATAATAGCCGCGCCCCGATAGCATGTCGGCCTGGCCCTTGTTGATCACCTCGAAATGGTTGAGTAGTTCCCACTCGACCTTGATGCCGGTCTCCTTCTCGAATTCGGGAACGATCTTCGACAGCGTCTCTTGCAGCGGCGTGATCTCATCAAGCACGCGAATGGTGGTGCCCTTGTAAGGCTTCGCCGCTTCCGCATAGAAGCTCGCGTCTTGGGCGCGGCTGGGCGAACTGGAGAGCATTGTCGCCACAAGCAACGTAGTCGAGGCCGCAAGGCCAGCTCCGAGATGCAAGGTAAGTCTCGTCATCACTCTATTTCCCCGTCGCAGTTCAGGTTTGGTTTAATGGAAGCGACATCGCCGCGCCCGTGATTCCGTCGAACAGGGTGACGTCGTCTGCTGGAAGCAGGACGCCCACCGGTCTGCCGATACCGCTATTGATGCCGTCTCCAGCAGCAGCGGCGGCTGCCATCGTCGTTTTCACCTTCACCAGCAGGCCGCCGAAATCGACGGTGACAATGGCGTGTTTTCCGAACGGTTCGCTGGAATAAATTTCCGCCACTATGGCAGTTGGCGCGCCGATGGCCGCAAGCCGCAGTCGGTCCGGTCGCACGCCGAGCGTGACACCCCCGTTGCCGCCGTCGCCGGCCGCCTTCGCAAGTGAAGGAGGCAGAGCGAGGCTGATGCCGCGCCGCTGAAAGCACAGCGCCCCGTTCTCCTGCTTGAGCGCACCGGGAAGCAGGTTCATCGGCGGGTCGCCGAATAGACGTGCGACCCGGACGCTTGCCGGTCTCATCCAGATGTCCTCCGGCGTTCCGACCTGTTCAATCCGCCCACTATCAATCACGACGATGCGATCGCCCACAGAGAGCGCCTCGGTACCGTCGGGCGTGGACCAGACCGTCGGCGCTGGCTGGGCCGTCAACCGCCGACGTATCTCGCCGCGTAGTTTGTGGCGCAGCTTGGCGTCCAGGTGAGAGATAGGTTCGTCGAGCAGGAACAACGCTGGTGTTTGCACCAGCGTTCGAGCCAGCGCAGCGCGCTGCTTTTGCCCCCCGGAAAGTGCGCCAGGCAAACGGCGGTCAAGATGACGGATTTCGAGCAGATCGAGAATCTCGTCGACGCGGCGATTGGCCGACGCAACGTCGGTGTGACCCATTTGCGCAGTCGGTACCTGCAACGGCGAAAGAACATTCTGCCGCACCGTCAGGTGCGGATAGAGCGCATAGGACTCAAACAGGAATGCCACACGGCGCAGTCCTGGCGGCTTCGCCGCCAGATCCTGCCCGCCCAGCAGCAACGTGCCCGCATCCGGCCGCTCCAGTCCGGCCAAAATCCGGCAGAATGTTGTTTTGCCGGCACCTGACGGACCAGTCAGCGCCACCAACTCGCCGGGCGCCACATCTATTCCCATGTCCGAGAGCACGCGCGCATGAAAGCGTTTCGAAACGCCCCGCACGGAGAGGCCAGTGCTGACGTGGCCAGCCGCTGTGATTGCGGGTGATGCGGATTTAAGCGGCGCGTTCAAGATGCCACCGCGAGGTTGCGGCCGCTGCCGGTATCGAAGACAAGGAGGCGATCGGTATCGATCTGAAGCCGTACGGCATCGCCAGCGCGCCACGCCGAAGGGCCGGCGATCTCGGCGACGACAGTATCCGCTTTCCCGTCGTCGTCTTCAAGCTTGATTGTCAGAACGTCAGCATCACCCCGCGGCTCGCGATAGGCGATCATGCCTCTCATTCCAACGTCTGCTCCCGCCGAACCCAGATAAACGTGCTCGGGACGAATGCCGACTGTAATTGCGGGGTCGTTTGCCCTTGCCAGCAGTCGCGCGCGATGTTCGTCGAGAACGACGGACCAGCCACGACCGACAAGCCTGCGACCATCGTCTATTTTCGCCGAAAGCAGGTTCATTGGCGGTTCGCCGATGAAATTGGCAACGAAAAGATTGGCCGGACATTCGTATAGATCCTGCGGCGTGCTGACCTGCTGCAGTACGCCATTGTTCATCACCGCGATACGATCCGCCATCGTGATCGCCTCAGTCTGGTCGTGCGTGACCAGAATCGATGTCACCATCCGCAGTTTTTGCAGTCGCTTGATCTCCGCGCGGAGCTGCACCTTCTGATCGGCATCCAGATGCGACAGCGGCTCATCAAAAAGGATCACTTCAGGATCGCGCACCAGTGCCCGACCGATCGCAACGCGCTGCTGCGCGCCTCCGGACAGTCCTTTGATGTCATGATCGGCGAGTTGTCGTAACCCCAGAAGCTGGAGGACTTCGCCGATCCGTTCGGCGGCCGGCTGTCCGGACATGCCGCGTACCTTCAAGGGAAACTCGACATTCTGCCAAACCGTCATATGCGGATAGAGCGCATAATCCTCGAACACCATCGCGATGTTGCGTTCCCCGGGCGCCAGCCGCGACACCGCGCGCTGGCCGAAATAAATCTCGCCGCCGGTAACGGTCTCGATGCCCGCGGCCATCTTGAGGGTGGTGCTCTTGCCGCATCCCGATGGTCCAAGCAAGGCAAGCATCTCTCCGCTCTCGCAAGAGAGATCGAGATGCTTCACCGCATCGATGCCGTCGTAACGTTTGGAAACCGCGGCAAACACAATGGATGACATAGCTACGTCCAATACGAAGTATACTTCGTATTTTCATCAGCAACAATCATGCCATCGGCTTAGGGGGCGGTATTAGTTTCAAGCGGAAGCAGGTCGCCAGCGAGCGTCAATCATCCGTGGCGGTTCACCGCATCGGTAACTTGAAAGAAGCGGAGCCGGTCAGCGATTAGAAATTATGCAGATGAGGGCTAAAAGGACGGCAGCGCAGCGCCGTCGCATTAGTCAAATAGGGCAGTACCGCTGTCACGATTGGAGTTGGCGGCGACGATGCGCTGCATCATGTCGACGAACAGGGCTTGCTCCCGCTCGGTCAAATCGCCGAGCGTGGCGCGGTGCGCGGCCCGCGCCGACGTTTCGATTTTAGCGAGAAGTGTGGCTCCCGCGGATGTCAATTTGCACAGCCGGGCACGACGGTCTTGATCGTTGACGGCCCTTTCGACCAGGTTGCGGGCGGCTAGTCGTTTGAGCGCGCCAGTTGTCGTGGTTCTGTCGAGTGCGATATCGGCTGCCAAAGTCGTCTGGTCGGCGGCCTGCCGCGCTGCAAGCGCGGAAAGTAGGCTGTATTGTAACGGTGTTATCTCGAACTCGCCGCAGGCTTCCTGAAACAGCGCGACATGTATTTGATGCAATCGCCGGATCAAAAATCCCGGCCGTTGGGGCACCGGCCACGGCCGGAGCCTGATCTCACGACGACGCTTTGTTGCTTTCCGCAACGCACTCTCCGGGTCTTGGAACCTCAGCGCGAATAGCTCGGCTCGAGCCGCAGCGCTACCGTTAAATGATGGCACGAAGTTTGCTTTTGTAAATACGAAGTATGCTTCGTATCGGTATGGAAGTATGCTTGCCACCTTGACGAGAGCCGGGACCGTACCCGGCCGCCGAAATAGCGGAGAACATTGATGTCTATCAGCGCAACCTTCGACCTGCTTCTGCGTGGTGGCCGCGTGATCTGCCCGGCTTCTGGTATTGATGGAATCAAGGATGTTGCCATTCGAAATGGCAAGATCGCAGCCGTACAGCCGGACATGCTGCCGACAAGTGCCAAGGATGTGGTTGACGTGACCGGTAAGCTGGTGTTGCCCGGCCTCATCGATACGCACGCCCATGTCTATCAGTATGTCACGGGCCGCTTCGGCATGAATGCTGACATGGTGGGCGTTGAATCGGGCGTAACAACTTTGGTGGATCAGGGCGGTCCGTCATGTATGACGCTGCCGGGCTTCAGGCACTTCGTCGCCGAGCCCGCCAAATCACGGGTTTACGCGTTCCTGTCGGCTTACCTCGTGGGTGGGCTCGAGGGTCATTACTATCCCAATCTCTATAGTCCTGATGGCGTCGATATCGATGCCACGGTGAAGTCGGCTATCTCCAACCTCGATATCGTTCGGGGCATCAAGGCGCACGCTGAGATCGGTGGCTTCGCGCGCTGGGGCATTCGCGTCATCGAAATGGCGGCCGAGATCGGACGCCGCGCGGATCTGCCGGTCTATGTGCATTTTGGCCAGCTCTGGGGGCTGCCCGAAAGCGGCACCAATGGCGAAGACGTTGACACAATTCTGGAGCGCGTGATCCCTCTGCTGCGAGAGGGAGACGTTTTGGCGCATCCATTCACGCGCCATCCCGGAGGCTTTGTGAACCGCGAAGGTGAAGTCCATCCGGTGATTCAGGCGGCGCTCGATCGCGGCTTGAAGGTCGACGTCGGTCACGGCAGCCATTTCTCCTATCGACTTGCCAAGAAGGCCCTTGCGGCCGGCATCATCCCCACAACGCTTGGGGCCGACATACACGGCTACAACACGCATGTGCCCGCGCCCGCCGGTACCCCCGATCACCATGAAGATGACGAAAATCATCCGTTCGCAGGCCAAGCCAAGTTCAGCCTCGTTCAGGCGATGAGCTCGATGATGGCGCTCGGCCTCCCACTCGAACAGGTTGTACCCTTGGTCACGTCGAACCCGGCCAGGATGCTAGGTCGTGCCGATGAGATCGGCGCGATCAAGATCGGCAGGGATGCCGACATTTCGGTAATCAAGGAGCAGTCCGGACGCTTTGTGCTTCGCGACAATGAGCACAATGAAGTCATCGCCGAACGCCTCCTTCAGCCGGTGTTCTGTCTCCGCGCTGGCACGCGATACGACGCAGTAGCATCGATCCTGCCCCAAGCCGTTGCTGCCTAGGAAACATTTCACCTTAACGTAACGAGGAGACGTCTTCGTGCGCAATGAGCGCGACCTTTCTTCCGCGGGCGGACCAGGCGCTGCACAAGGCATTGGCGCGCGGCTGCCGCGCAAGGAAGACGAACGCTTCATGCGTGGCCGCGGTCAGTTCGTGGCCGACATCCGCTTGGCCGGGCTGCAGGAGGTCGCTTTCGTTCGCAGTCCATTGGCGCATGCACGAATCCGTCGAATACTTGTGCCGGAGCGCTTTCGCGCCGACGTCTTCACCGCGGCGGATCTGACCGGCGTGCAACCGATCCGTGCGGTGTCTGGACTGCCGGGCTTCAAAATCTCTGAACAGCCAGTGCTCGCCACTGACAAAGTTCGCCAAGTCGGCGAACTGGTGGCTATGTGCGTGGCGCCGACCCGTGCCGAAGCCGAGGACATCGCGGCCGCGGTGACGCTCGACCTGGAGGAGCTTCCAGCGGTCTATGACATGCTCAAAGCGCGCCAGCCGGGTTCGGCTTTGGTGCACGAACACTGGGGCGACAACGTCTTCCTCGAAACCAATCTCGAAGTTGATATTTCCTCCGCGCTCGATGCCCCGATCAAGGTGACGCGCGAAATATCGACCGGGCGACAATGCATGTCACCGCTCGAAGGTCGCGGTGTGATCGCGACCTTCAATCACCGTCTCGATCAACTCACGCTTTATTCCGGCGCGCAAATGCCGCACATCACGCGCAACGGCCTTTCGGACTGCCTGGGCATGGAGCAAGGCAAAATCCGCGTCGTTTCGCCCGACGTGGGCGGCGGCTTCGGCCACAAAGGCATCTTGCTTCCTGAAGAAGTCTGCCTTTCGTGGCTGACCATGCGCCGTGCTCATCCGGTGCGCTGGACCGAGGACCGCCGCGAACACCTCACCGCCAGTTCGAACTGCCGCGAGCACCATTACAAGATCACCGTCTACGCCGATCACGACGGCCGGCTGCGCGGTATCGATTGCGAAGCCACCGTCGACTCCGGCGCCTATTCTTCCTATCCCTTCTCGGCGTGCCTCGAGGCAGCCCAGGTCGCGAGTATCTTGCCCGGACCTTACCTGATGCCGGCCTATCGCTGCCGCACCTTCTCCGTTGCGACCAACAAGTGCCCGATCCTGCCTTACCGGGGCGTTGCTCGCACCGGCGTATGTTTTGCGCTGGAAGTGATGCTTGATCTGGTCGCAGCCGAAGCGGGTCTCGAACCCGGCGAAGTCCGGCTGCGCAATCTGGTGCGCCCGGAACAGATGCCGTTCGACAACATCACCAAAAAGCACTTCGACAGCGGCGACTATCCCGAGGCCATGCGAAGGGCCTTGGCGTCGATCGACGTCAAGGGCGTACGAGCCCGTCAGCAAAAAGGCGAAACGGACGGACGGCGGATCGGTGTCGGCGTCTCGATCTATTGCGAGCAGGCTGCCCACGGCACATCGGTTTATGCAGGCTGGGGCATCCCAATGGTGCCTGGCCACGAGCAGGCATTCGCGCGTCTGACGCCGGACGGCGGCCTTGAACTGCGGGTTGGGGTGCATTCCCATGGGCAAAGCATGGAAACGACGCTCGCTCAGGTCGCCAACGAAATGCTGGGCGTCGATGTCGACAAGATACGCCTCGTTCACGGCGACACGGCGATGACGCCTTATTCCACGGGTACCTGGGGGTCACGCTCCATGGTGATGGCGGGTGGCGCGGTCGCCACGGCGTGCCGAGAACTCGGTGAGCGCGCCAAACGAATCGGTGCCAAGCTGCTTCAGCACGATCCGGCTTCGGTGGTGCTGCAGAACGGCGAGGTTCGAGGCGTCAACGGCAGCGTAACCTTGAAGGAGATCGCACACACCTGGTATCGCCGCCCGCAGGATTTGCCGGCCGACGTCGATCCCGGTGGGCTCGAGGTAACGTCTGGCTACAAGCCGGTTCGCGATTCCGGAACATTCAGCTATGCCGCACATGCTGCGGTGGTCGCGGTCGATCCCGATCTGGGAGAGGTCGAGATCCTCGATTACGTGATCGTCGAGGACGGCGGCGTTCTCGTCAATCCGATGGTCGTGGACGGTCAGATCTATGGTGGTCTGGCCCAGGGCATTGGCACCGCACTCTACGAGGAGATGCCGTTCGACGCGACGGGGCAACCGCTTGCGACGACCCTTGCGGATTATCTGCTGCCAGGTCCAACCGAGGTGCCGGCGCCACGTCTGGATCACATGGAGACGCCGTCGCCCTACACGAAGTTCGGTGTGAAGGGTATCGGCGAGGGAGGCGCGATCGCGCCGCCGGCGGCGATCGCCAACGCCGTCAATGACGCGTTGCGGCCGCTTGGCGTCGAACTGATGCGGTCGCCGATTACGCCATTCCGCGTCGTCGAGGCGATCCTGGCCGGACGCAATGCAGAAGGACCGGTGGCATGAAGCCGGCTCCGTTCCGCTACGAACGTCCAGCCGATTTGCCGGCGGCGCTCGCTGTCCTCGGCGAGTCCGAATCCGCCAAGATCATCGCCGGCGGCCAATCGCTGGGTCCGATGCTCAACCTGCGGCTGGTGCAGCCGGAACTCATTGTTGATATCGCCGGTCTTGCCGAGCTCAAGCAGGTCGAGCGTCGAGGCGATGAGTTGGTTCTCGGTGCATGTGTCACCCACGCCGACATCGAAGATGGACGGATTCCGGACGTGACGCGCGGTGCCATGCGTGGGGTCGCCGGCAACATCGCCTATCGTGCCGTTCGCAATCGCGGCACGGTCGGCGGATCCCTCAGCCATGCTGATCCCTCGGCAGATTGGGTATCGGCGCTCTCGGCGCTGGGCGCCAAATTGAAACTGCGAAGCCGTGCCGGCGCCCGCACGATCGGAATGGAAGATTTTATCATCGGCGCGCTCGAATGTTCGCTGCGTTCCGGCGAGATCGTCGAGTTGATCCATGTCTCGGCGAGGGCGGCATCAGCGCATTGGGGCTATGTCAAGAGCTGCCGAAAAACAGGTGAGTTTGCGCATGCCCTCGGTGCAGTTCTGATCGACCCGAGCGCCGCGACCTCGCGCATCGTGATCGGCGCGATCGACTGTGCGCCGATTGTTATTGTGAATTCCGTGGAGCTGTTCGGAGGGCGCATCGGAGGCGATTACAAGGAACGTTTCGACGCTCGGGTAGCGGACGCGCTCCTGATGAAGGCGGGCGTTTCCAATGCGGCCCATCGCCATATCCATGTGACCGTGCTGAAGCGTGCGATTGCCGAGGCTACGGCATGAGCACGATTGCGCTGACCGTAAACGAGCGCGCGGTGCAGGCAGCCGCAGAGCCACGCACCAGCCTCGCAGATTTCGTACGCGAGGAACTCGACCTCACAGGTACTCATCTTGGTTGCGAACATGGTGTCTGCGGCGCTTGCACGGTGCTGCTCGACGGCGTACCCGCGCGTTCGTGCATTACCTATGCCGTTGCCTGCGAGGGCGCGGCGGTTACCACGATCGAGGGCCTCGACGAGGATCAGATTACGATCGAGCTTCGTGCGGCCTTTACTCGTGAGCATGCTTTGCAGTGCGGTTATTGCACGCCGGGAATGCTCGTCTCCGCGCGGGACCTTGTGCTGCGCCTGCCGCAAGCCGATGAGCGCCTTATCCGCGTCGGATTAAGTGGCAATCTGTGCCGTTGCACGGGTTATGTCGGGATCGTGCGGGCGGTTCAATCGGTGATCGAGCACCGGCGCGCCCGCGATATTGCGCCCGAGCCGAATGGAGGACGGAATAGCTTGGGTCCCGTCGGCTCGGGGCACGGCGTGCGCGATGGCTCGGACGGGGCCGGCCCCACGCGACCGATGCAAAGCGCGCAAGCGTCTCCTGGAACGGCTATCCCGGTCGATTCAATTCCGGATTTCACCCCGGCCACCGTCTTGCAGCAGCACTTCAGCGTCAAGCACCCGATCGAACAGGTTTTTGCGATGTTCGATGACATCGCTGCCGTTGCGGCCTGCCTGCCCGGCGCGTCTTTGACGGCGCCGCCGAACCCGCGGCGCGTCGAAGGCGCAATCCGCGTCAAGATTGGTCCGATTGCCGCGACATTCCAGGGCGCCGCACGCGTCGAACGCGAAGCGGCCGACATGTCCGGCCGCATCATTGGCATCGGAAATGACCAGCGCAGCCGGTCTTCGACCCAGGGTGAAATTCGCTATCGCCTTGTACCGACCGAGGGGGGTACGGGAACGCGCGTTGATCTTTCCATTGGATATACGCTCACGGGAATGCTGGCCCAGATCGGAAGACCGGGGCTGGTGCGTGAGCTCGCGGCACGCCTGATCGCAGAATTTGCCGGCAATCTCGATCGTCGCCTGTCGGGGACGTCGGCGGACGCCGCGACAGCGCCGGCTGAGCTGAACGGAATGTCGTTGGCGTTGGGTCTTTTACGCGCGAGGTTCGCGCGTTGGTTTGTTCGTTTCGCGTCGGGCAACGACAGAAGGGCATGATGGTTCGACGTTTTCGCACGGAGCGGAGCGGCGAGGTTTGGACTGCGCATCGATCAACAGCGTGAGATAGGAGAATCACATGACACTGGCTTTCAGAGCTGTTCCGGCGATTGCGGTGGCAGTTGCCCTGCTGGGCGGCGGAGCCCAGGCTCAAACCATCAAGATCGGAGTAAATGAGCCTTTGACGGGCGCATTCGCGGCTTCCGGTACTTATGTCGTTAACGGCGCGAAGATCGCTGCCGACGAAATCAATGCCAAGGGTGGAATTCTCGGCAAGAAGATCGAACTCGTGATCGAGGACAATAAGAGCAACCCGACAGAGGCCGCCGCGGTTGCCGAAAAGCTGATCACCAGTGACAAGACGCCGGTCATGATGGGCGCGTGGGGGTCGAGCCTGACGCTGGCCGTAATGCCCAAATTGATCGAATATGAAACGCCGATGGTGGTCGAAACCTCATCGTCCAGCAAAATCACGACGATCGGAAATCCCTACATCTTCCGCATCTCGCCGCCATCGTCGGTCGAGGCCGCCGCATTCAAGGGGATCGTCGACAAACTCGAGCTGAAGAAGGTCGATTTCCTGGTCATCAATAACGATTGGGGTCGCGGCACCGCCGAGGACTTCAGCAAGCTGATGAAGGAAAAGGGGATCGGTGTCGGCTTGGTCGAAACTATGGATCAGGGCGCGCAGGATATGAGCGCGCAGCTCTCCAAGCTCAAGGGTACCGATTCCGAGACGATCATCGTGACCACCGCGGTGGATCAGCTCACGCTCATTTTCAAGCAGGCGGCGGCGTTGGGACTGAAGAAGCGCATCATCACCACAGGAGGTTCGCAGAATCCGGATCAGATCATTGCGCAGGCGGGTGCGGCCGCCAACGGTACCATGCACCTGACAACGTTCCTGCCATGGTTTCCTGACAAGACGCCGAACCCGGAGGCAACGAACTACTTCGTCTCGGAATGGAAGAAGCGTGGGTTCGATTTTGCCGGTTGTACAGAAAGCTTCCGCGGCTATGACGGCATTCGCACCGTTGCAGCAGCGATCGAAAAGGCGGGCACCGCGGAGCCCGCGGCGATCAAGGCCGCGTTGTGGAACATCGACGTGAAGGGCCTGAACGGCGATATCATTTTCCGCAAGTCCGGCCCTGAAGGCAAGGAGAGTGGTCAAAGTCAGCCTAACGTCTACTTGATCGAAATCAACGACGGCAAAGTTGGCATGAAAGCGCTCTGACGCTGAGTTGGCGATCGGCGATGACCGCGGCATGGCCGCGGTCTCATCGAGACCTGATACTGAGGAGCCACCTTGAGCGAGTTACTGCAGCACCTGGTCAATGCGTTGGTCCTCGGCGGCACTTATGGTCTGCTGGGCATCGGCCTCACGCTGATCTTCGGCATCATGAATGTCGTCAATTTTACGCACGGCGTGCTCTATACGTTCGGCGCCTACATCATGTTCATCGTGGTGAACCAGCTGGGAGTGAATTTTTTCCTGGCTCTGCCGGCCGCCGTCGTCACTGGCTGGCTTCTTGGAGCCGCGATCGAGCTGATATTGCTGCGGCCGTTACGCGGCTCCGATGTCGACACCACGATGCTGGTGATGATCGGTGCCTGGATCGCGATGCAGTCGGCGGCCTTGTGGATTTGGGGCGGCGTGGCGAAATCGGTACCGACGCCGTTCCCCGATGCGCCGCTGGTGCTGGGACCGGTCTCAGTGTCCTGGCTGCGGCTGTTCGTGCTGCTGGCGGCTGCCTTGCTGATCATCATGACGTCTCTCCTCATCAATCGTACCAAGCTCGGCTGTGCGATGCGTGCGACCTTCCAGGATCAGGACACGGCCTCACTCATGGGCGTCAACGTCGACCTCATCTACATGTCGACCTTTGCGATCGGTTCGAGCCTTGCCGCGGCGGCGGGCGCCTTGCTCGGACCGGTTTACGTCGTCTCCCCGCAGATGGGTGATTTGGCCGCCGTCAAGGCGTTTGCAATCGTGATCCTCGGGGGCCTCGGCAACATTCCCGGTGCAGTCATTGGCGGCTTCATTCTCGCCCTGGCCGAAGAACTCGGTGCCGGTTACGTATCCTCGGGGTACCGCGATGCGATGGGCTTCTTGATCATCATCGCGGTCCTGATCTTCAAGCCGACCGGACTCTTCGCCCGCGCGGAGCGCGTGGGATGAAGTTTTGGCTCGCCACTCTAACCGTAACTGCGTTCGCATCGGTCCCGCTGTGGCTGCACGATCCCTATCTGTTGAACGCGTTGATCACGACCGGTATTTTTATCATCGGCGCGATGAGCCTCAATCTGTTGCTCGGCTTCACCGGTCAGCTTAGCCTCGGTCACATCGCGTTCTTCGGCATTGGCGCCTATGTCAGCGCGCTGACATCGCTCGGCTTCGATGTGGGTCTTCCCGGCGGCTTCCGCGTTGTTCACGTTCCCTGGCCGCCGATCGCGGGCTTTGCGTTGGCGATCGTCATTTCCGGATTTTGCGGTTATCTGGTGGGACGGCTCTCGTTTCGAGTTCGCGGCGCATATTTCGTGATCGTGACGATTTCCTTTGCCGAAGTCGTTCGGCTGATTGCCCTCAACTGGGTCGAGCTCACCCAGGGCCCGCTGGCGCTTACCAACATTCCGGCGATGACGATCGGATGGCCGGGTTTTGGAAGTTTCGTGTTCCGCACCAAGCTGCAGAACTACTATCTCGTGTTATCGGTCGCGGTTGCCGCGTATCTGCTGATCTCGCGTATCGTTCATTCCCATTTCGGTCGCGCCATGCGTGGGCTGATGGAAAACGAAACCCTTGCAATTTCGGTCGGCATCGATGTCACCAAAACGCTCACACTGGCTGCAGTGATCTCGGCCGGGATCGCCGGAGCGGCCGGCAGTCTCTATGCCCACTACATCCGGATCATAGACCCCGAGGTGTTTGCCTTCATCAATACCGTGACGATGGTCATCATGGTCATCAGCGGCGGCAAGGGGGCGCTGTCCGGTCCTATCGTAGGAGGCATGATCTTCGGACTGATGCCCGTTTTCCTGCGCCCGATCATGGCGCCGGAGGCCCAGTGGATCGCCTATGGTGGCGCGCTGATCGTGATCCTATTCGTATTGCGGCGTGGAATTGTGCCGTCGCTCGCACAACGATTTGCGAAACGCCGACGTCGGACCGGAACGGTTGGGCCGGTCGCCTTCTCCGAAGGTAGTGTCAGGGAGCATGCCTGATGGGCGCTGCCGCGGTCGCTTTGAGCGTCCAACATGTCGCCGTGCGGTTCGGCGGCCTCGTTGCTCTCTCGGACATGAATTTTACGGTCGGCGAAGGCGAGATCGTCAGCCTTATCGGACCCAACGGAGCCGGAAAGACAACGGCGTTCAACGTTGTGACCGGATTTCTGGATCCGACCCACGGTGTGGTGAGTTATCGCGGGACGGCCCTCAATGGATTGAAGCCGCACCAGATCGCCGATCTCGGATTGATCCGTACCTTCCAGCGGACCAGCGTTTTTCCGAACGACACTGTCTACGACAATCTGCTGATAGGACTTCACCGGCGGGGCAGGGCGGGGTTGTTGCGAGGCATTCTCGGCATCCCGCGATCGTGCGCATCGGAGCGCGTACTTAGGGAGCGCGCCGGTGAACTCGTCGACTGGGTCGGCCTTGGGCAACGGGCTAATGACTTGGCCGGATCGTTGTCCTACGGCGAGCAACGGCTAGTCGGCGTGGCCTTGGCGCTCGCGGCCGAGCCTTCGATGTTGCTGCTCGATGAACCGGTGTCGGGTATGAACGCCTCCGAAACCCACACGTTCGTTCAACTCGTCCGCAAGATTCGTGATCGAGGTGTCACGATCTTGCTCGTTGAACACGACATGCCCATGGTGATGAGCGTATCCGATCGCATCGTAGTGCTGAACTACGGGCGCATCATTGCCGAAGGTCAGCCGGAGATCATCCGGGACGATCCCGCTGTAATCGAAGCCTATCTCGGGCGGGGAGCGAAACATGCTTGAAATCCGCGACATGGTCTGCGGGTATGGCGGGGTCACGGCGCTCCGCAGCATTTCGCTCGAGGTCAAAACCGGACAACTCGTCGCCCTGATCGGGGCAAATGGCGCCGGCAAGAGCACAACGCTGCGCGCGATCTCGGGCCTCGTTGCTCCACGCTCGGGATCCCTGACGTTCGAAGGCAAAGATATTACCGGCGCCAGGCCGCCATGCGTCCTCGCATCAGGTATCGCGCATTGCCCCGAAGGCCGCCGCGTCTTTCCGCATATGACGGTCGAGGAGAATCTCGACATGGGGGCCTATCTTCGTGATGATAGCGCGGAGATCTCGGCAGACCGCGAACGCATTTACTCCGAGTTTCCCCGCCTTGCCGATCGCAAGAGGCAGGCCGCTGGCACGCTGTCGGGCGGCGAACAGCAGATGTTGGCGATCGGCCGGGCGCTAATGTCGCGCCCGCGCCTAGTCATGTTCGATGAGCCGTCGCTCGGACTTGCACCGAACATCGTCGAGCGCACCTTCGCCATCATCCGCGACATCCGAGATGCAGGAACGACGGTTCTGTTGGTCGAACAGAATGCGTTCGCGGCGCTTGAAATGTGTGATTACGCGTATCTCCTGGAGGGCGGACGGATTACGCTCTCCGGGCTGGGGTCCGACCTGATCGAGAACGAACACGTACGCAAGGCCTATCTCGGTGGATGAGCATCGGCTTTCAGTCGACGCGGCCGACAGCGAAGCAAAGTGGATGCCTGTCGCCAAGCTCGACCAGTTGATCTCGCAGACCTTCGTTTGTGCCCGCGTCACCAACGTCGATCTGATCGTGATCTGGAACGAGGGCCGGATCGTAGCCAGCGAGCGGTGGTGTCCCCATGAACAAGCCGATCTCGGTTGCGGACACGCGTCGGGAGGGCGTTTGTTCTGCCCGCGTCACGCGGCGTCGTTTGATCTCTGCGATGGCCAGGTTTCATATGGTTGGCCGAGCAGGCCACTGCGAATGTACCCAGTCCGGATCGCGGACGGTCAAGTCTGGATCGACGTCGAGGCAATCAAGCCGCTGACGATCGATGTCGCGACGAAGCGGTGAAGCGCTATCCGATCAGTTTTCGGACGATACCAAGACGCCATCAGGTCGCCGTAGCTCGCCGAGGATGCTGAAATGATCCGCATTTTTGATCGGAATCAGCTTGCCGGGCGCGTTCGCGGCGACGCGCAATTCATGAAAGTGGAGGAACATAGTTGGTCGATTGGTCTGGGACCATATCAAATTCTGGAGGCAGCGGGATAGTCGGCTGGCAGCGTTCAAGCGGCCCAAATTCGTCGAGAAGATCATTCCCGAACTGCAGAATAGAGGTCTGTTTCGCACCGAGTATAGCGGGCGAACCCTGAGGGGAAATCTGGGTCTGCGACGTCTTGCCAGCATGTACGCTTCGGCCGGCGAAACCGCGAAAGCGCCGACCCGCGAAGCTGCGTCATAGGGCATCAAACGCGCTTGGATTGCGCGGCGCCGCTCAGCCGTTTCAGGCTGCCGTCGAGAACCAGGCGAACCGCCCGGCGTGCACGTCGCGCATCCCGCGCGGCGATCGCTTCGTAAATTTCATGATGTTCGTTGTAAGCCTCAGCTTCGGTTTCCGCCTTCCTCGCCGAATTGGTACGCGCCAGCGCGATTGCCTCATGGAGGTGCGGCTGAAGGAATTCCATGAAACTGACGATCAGCGGATTTCGCGTAGCCTGCGCAATCGTCTGATGAAATGCGAGGTCCGCGGTAAGAGCTTCGTCGAAAGACCGCCGCGACGGCTCCATGGCTTTCAAACACTTCGCCATCGTGTTGAGGTCGCGTGTCGTGCGGCGCTCGGCGGCGAGACTCGCGGCCTGGACCTCGACACCCATTCGTAGCTCGAAAATCTCGAAAAGCGAGTGCTGCGTCCCGCTCGCTAGTGCAAGCCGAAATGGCCGTGCCTTGGTGTCGTTCGGCACGAAAACGCCCTTGCCCTGCCGGGACGCCACGAGGCCATCAGCTTTGAGCCGGGATAACGCCTCCCGGATCACCGTGATGCTCACACCAAAATGCTGCCCCAATTCCTTACCCGGCGGAAGCTGATCTCCGGCAGCGTACTTGCCGTTGACAATGTCGTCACGCAAGGTCGCGGTGATGCGGTCAGTCAGGTTGTTAGGAGAAACGGTTTTCTCAACTAGTTCTGACGCCATTACCGGTTCCATTCTTCAAGTGACCGCGGCAGGGGGCCACGCCTGAATTGCCCATATCCCAGATAGGTCGGACCTGAGCAGCGCCGATGCGTCCGCTTCATCGTCTTGGGCATTCCCGATGTGAAGCCATGCCGATCATCCCAGATCGTTTTTCCGATGCATGCGCGATAGTGCCCGGTCTTCTTCTGCCGACTGCCTTTGTGATGGGCAATGCGCCTATCAATATATGAGCAGCCTGCCAGCAATCCGGCCTTGCCGCGATAAGCTTATATTATAAGCTGATAACTTCAAGGCTGGTCACGACGGAGTGTAGGTTGACAGCAGACAATCAGGGCTTGCGCGGGTTTATTGAAACCACGGAAAGAATATTTCCGGAAGAGGTTCTCAGGATTCGCGAGCCGGTGAGCCGCGAACTGGAAATGACGTCGGTCGTCTTCGAACTCGACCGCATCGGCAAGAGTCCGGTTGTTATCTTTGAAAATGTCGTGGGCTCCAAGATGCCTGTGGTGACGAACATCGCCGGCAACCGGAAGCTACTGGCGCATTGTCTGGGCGCCGAGCCCGAAAATCTTCCCACCGCGTTTCGTGAACGATGCCAAAATTATATCCCGTGTGAGGTGGTCAGCAAGGGAGCTTGGGACGACGTCGTCATGGAGGGCGATCAGGTCGATCTCACGCAGTTGCCAATTCCATTCCAGTTCGCGATCGATGCCGCGCCTTATATAACGGCGGGGCAGATATGTGCCCGCGATCCCGAGACCGGTGTGGACACCACCGGTTTTCATCGCTTGATGCTGAAAGGCAAGAATCGGCTTGGAATATCGCTGCATTCACGCCGGCGGATGTATGAATTTCACCGCCGCGCCGAGGCACGCGGCCATTCGCTGCCGGCCGCGATCGTGATTGGAACCCATCCGCTGCACTACATGGGATCAATGGTCTACGCGTACCCGCCTCATGTTAGAAAGTATGAGATTATTGGCGGCCTGTTCGGTGAACCCTATCGTCTCGCGCGCTGCGGCATCGGCGATATCGAAGTGCCGGCGGGTGCGGAAATGGTCATCGAGGGCGAAATCCTCGCCGGTGTCCACGAGCCGGAAGGACCGTTTGGCGAATTCACCGGTTATGCCTCGTATCGCAGCACCCAGAACGTCTTCGTCGCGCATCGGGTGCGGATGCGTCGCGACGCCTTCTTCCATAGCGTCGTCTCGGGAATGTCGCGCGACCACATTCTGATGTCCTGCGTCACCCGCGAAGGCGAGATTTTGAATGCGCTCCGCCGCAACCTGTCGAACGTCAAGGCCGTCCATGTTCCGCACAGGACCTGCGGGGCATTTCTGGCGATTGTCTCGATGAAGAAGATTGCCGAGGGCGAGCCGAAGATGGCGATGCTGACGGCGCTGGGCACTGAACTCTATACCAAGCATGTGATCGTGGTCGATGACGACGTCGATATCTTCGACATGGAAGACGTGATGTGGGCTGTCGCGACCCGCGTTCGAGCTGAGAAAGATATCTTTCTGGTCCCTGGCGTGAAATCGGCCATTATCGACCCGACATCCGATCCAAAGACCTTCACCGTGACAAAGATGGGCATCGATGCCACTGCGCCACTCGACGAGGGGTTTGCCGAACGCCTTACCATTTCCGATGAACAACGCGCGCGGGCCCGCGCGATTTTGTTCGGGGCCGGCATTGCGGCCTAATCCATACCATACGCGCGTACTGAATTGATCTTGTCCCCTAATCGCCGGTCTCAGGAGAGCAGTATGAAATTACTACGCGGTTTCGCTTTGATGTCCGCGCTGGCACTGGCCGCGGTTGCTGCGCCGCAGGCTGCCAGCGCCCAGACAAAAGTCCGCTTTACGCTCGATTGGATTCCCGGCGCGACGCACAGCGCGTTTTTCGTTGCGCTGCAGAAGGGCTATTACAAGGCGGAAGGCTTGGACGTCACTATCGATCGCGGAAAAGGTTCTGCTGAAGTCGTGCGTCAGCTAGCGTCCGACACCTACGACATGGGGTTCCCCGACATCAACGTCGTCATGGATTTCAATTCGAAGAATCCGGACCAGGCGTTCCCGGTGCTGATGAGCGGCTATGAGGAAGCGCCGGCCGCAATTATCTTTCTGAAGTCGAGCGGCATCACCGAGCCGAGGCAGCTCGACGGAAAGAAACTTGGATCGGCGGCGAACGATTCGACCTTCAAGCTATTCCCGGTCTTCGCAAGCCGCACAGGCATCGACGTCACCTCGATGCAGATTCAGAATATTGAGCCGAGCCTACGGGAAGTCTTGCTTGCGCAAGGCAAGGTCGATGCGATCCCGGGGCAGGTCTTCAATTCGTTACTGGAACTGCAGGCAAAGGGCGTCAAAGCCACGGATATCGGCTACTTCATGTACAAGGATTATGGGCTCGAGCTTTATGGCAACTCTGTTGCCGCTTCGCGTCGTTTCCTGAAGGAGCATCCCGATGCGGTCCGGGGTTTTCTGCGCGCAACGATCCACGGCTTAAAAGACGTGGCGCAGGATCCGGAGTTGGGCGTGAAAGCCGCGTTAGCCGTCGAGCCGCTGTTGAACGCGGATATTGAACGCGAGCGACTTCGTGTTGCCATGAGCTGCTGCATCATCACCGATCATGTTCGCAAGAGCGGCTTTGGCGACGTCGATCCGGAGCGGCTGCGCAAAGTGATCGGGATCATTGCCACGACCTACAATCTGCCGCGGCAGCCATCGGTGGAAGAGGTGTTCGATGCATCGTTTCTGCCGCCGCAGCAGGATCGGATGATCCAGTAGGTCGCAGATTTATCGGGCTTCTGCCAACCAGGGTTCTTTGTTCGATGACGTTTATTCAGTTGACCGACGTCGATCTCTTTTATGGATCTCCCGGAGCGAAAGTGAGCGGTGGAAACACGCTTGCGGTGTCTTCCGCCAACGTCGGCATCCGTCACGGTGAATTCGTCGCCATCGTCGGGCCCAGCGGATGCGGCAAGTCGACCTTGCTCAAGCTCATCGCCGGACTGACGAGGCCAAGCCGCGGTAGCGTCCGAGTCGATGGCGAGGGCGTGTTGCGCCCGTTGAAGACGGTCGGTATGGCATTTCAGAATGCGACGCTGCTTCCCTGGCGCAACATCCGCGATAACGTGATGCTGCCGCTCGAGATCGTCGAACCGCATCGCAGCCGGCAGAAGCAGGACCGCGGGAAGAACCGCGACCGCGCCGAGACCTTGCTGGCCAAGGTGGGACTGTCGGGATTTGCCGACCGGATGCCTTGGCAGTTGTCGGGCGGGATGCAGCAGCGGGCGCAACTCTGCCGCGCCCTCATCCACGAGCCCTCGATACTTCTGCTCGACGAGCCGTTCGCTGCCCTCGATTCCTTCACGCGAGAGGAGTTATGGGGCGTCTTGCAAGAACTGTGGTCCTTTCGGAAGTGCACCATCATTCTTGTCACGCATGAACTGCGCGAAGCGGTATTTCTGGCCGATACGGTTCATGTCATGAGTTCAAGACCAGGCCGGATCATCCAGACCCGCTCGGTCGATCTGCCGCGGCCGCGGACGCTCGAGTTGACGTTCGAGCCGGATTTCATTGGGCTCGTCCAGGAGCTGCGTCAGCACATCGGTTCGGGAAAGAAATCGTGAGCAGCAACACACTGGAACGCCTGGCTCCCTGGCTTGCCGCACTCGTGTTCGTCGCGGTGTGGTGGTGCGTTGTTGCGGCGTTCGGTATCAAGAGTTTCGTGTTGCCGACGCCATGGGAAACGCTGGCGGCACTCTATAACTATCGCTATGCGTTGTTCATTAACGGTCTGGCGACGCTTGCCACGACATTGTTCGGGTTTGCTGTCGCGGTCGTGTTCGGGATGCTCCTCGGCATCGTCGTCGGATCGTCACGGTTGGCCTATAGCGCGTTATATCCGTTGCTGGTCGGCTTCAACAGCGTGCCGAAAGCTGCACTGGTGCCTATTTTCGTCATCTGGTTCGGTGCCGGTGCCGTGCCTGCCGTGATCACGGCGTTCATGCTGTCGTTCTTTCCGATCGTCGCCAACATCGCGACGGCGTTTGCTACGATCGAGCCCGAACTATTGGAAGTAATGCGATCGCTCGGCGCATCGCAACGGGACATGACCATCAAGATCGGGATTCCTCGGTCGCTTCCGTTCTTCTTCGCATCGTTGAAAATCGCCATCACACTGGCCTTTGTCGGGTCGGTGATCGCCGAGATCGTCGCCGGCAACACAGGAATCGGCAATGTGATGCTGATCGCGAGTTCGAATTTCAACGTTCCCCTGGTATTTGCGGCGCTCCTCGTCGTCGGCGTGATGGGCATGGGGATGTACGCTATCTTCGATTTCGCCGAAAGACGAATGACAAGCTGGTCCGTCCGGGGTGCGAAGATGATGCAGCAGGCCGGCGGCGGTTGAAACGCCAGGACGAAGAAGGTGAAGCGGGTCGCGGGGCGATCGCTTCCGAAAGCAAGACAGAGGCATATGGGCGCGCCAAGACTGATCGTTGGCATTTCGGGGGCGTCCGGCGCGATATATGGCCAGGCCGCGTTAAAGGCGTTGCGCGGGGCGGGTGTCGAAACCCACCTGGTCATCTCCCGCTCCGGGCAGATCACCGTTGCGCACGAATTGAAGATCAAGGTTTCGGAGCTGTCGGCGCTTGCCGATGTGGTCTATCGGGTCGACGATATCGGCGCCGCGATATCGAGCGGCTCGTTCCCGACCGTGGGAATGCTGATAGCTCCGTGCTCGATCAGGACATTGGCGGAGATTGCCACCGGCGTGACGTCGAGCCTGTTGACACGAGCGGCGGATGTCGTGCTGAAAGAACGGCGCCGGCTCGTGCTGATGGTTCGTGAAACGCCGTTTCATCTCGGTCACCTGCGATCGATGACCCAGGTGACGGAAATGGGGGCGATCGTGATGCCGCCGGTGCCGGCGTTTTACGCATGCCCCGTCACGATCGAAGACATCGTCAATCATTCCATCGGCCGCGCGCTCGATCTTTTCGGTTTAGACAACAATCTGACACCTCGTTGGGGCGATTCGATCGGGATCGGATCGACGCGCTGAGGTGAGATTGATTTCATCCCGTGCTGTGGTGGCAAACCAGTGATGAACCAGATCAACCACAGTCTGAAGGCCGAAAGCTGGGCGTTTGCCGTGCAGATTTACGCCGAGCCGGGTGTTGCGGTGGCCTGCCTTCGGCTGCAGGCTGAAGCCGGCATCGACGTGGTGATGTTACTGATGGCTACCTTTGCGGTTGTCCGGCGCGGCGTTCTCCTCGCCCCTGCAGATATTCAAGACATGGACGAAGCTTGCCGCCCGTGGCGCGAGCTGGTTGTCCAACCGGCGGGCGTTGCGTCTGGCATTGAAATCAGGACCATCGCCGGCGCCAAGTCCGGCCACTGAATGCCTGCGTACCCACATTAAAACCGGCGAACTGTTCGCCGAGCGCCTGCAGAACGATATGCTGGCAGACTGGCTGCAACAAAAAGGGCCGGAGTCACAAGCCGGCACCTGCGAAGAATTGCGAGCCATTCTCCATAGCGTGGTCATCCTTGCGTCGCAAAGCCGCGGAAGCACGCAGATTGTCGACGTTTCGTCTGCTATCGAAGATATTGTCACAGCCGCAGCAAGCATCCCAACCTGATGACCTCGCTATCTTAAGCCAACCAAGATCGTGGGAGCATAACTAGAGCGTTGAATCGGTTTGCGGGTCCAAATCGGTTTGGCTCTTCTTCAACATGCCGACTGGGTTGCAAACGCGACGGCATCGTCTGTGCCAATCGAAATGCCAACCTGCGCGCCGATCGGCCAGCGCGTCATCGCGTCGTGTCCCGTCGATCGCATCAGCAACCGATCACGGGCCGAATCCACGCAATCTACATAGATGTCGACGTGCCCCCCCTGGTACACCTGCGCGACGATCGTGCCGTTCGTTGCGCAAGGCTCGCTTGCTTCGGCGATCCGGAGTTGTTCGGGCCGGACAAACAAATCGACTGGCGAAGACGTCGCAACGCCGATCAGAGGCCCCGGCGGCACCTTTACGCGTGAAGCGCCTAACGCGACGATCGGATCCGTTCCCGTCAGGCTATCAAGCCGACCGCGTAGCACATTGGTATCGCCGACAAAGGATGCAACAAATCGGTCGCAAGGTCTGCGGTAGATTTCCTCTGGTGTTCCGAGCTGGCGAATGCGCCCCCCCGACATGACGGCCATGCGGTCTGACAGGCTCAGAGCCTCGCTTTGATCGTGAGTCACAAAGATGGTTGTCACCCCCAGCTTGCGCTGGATTTCCCGGAGCTCGACCTGCATGGATGCTCGCAGATTTTTGTCGAGCGCGGAAAACGGTTCATCGAGCAGAAGCACCGTGGGGTTGATCACCAATGCGCGCGCTAGAGCCACGCGCTGCTGCTGCCCCCCGGACAGCTGGCGGGGCTTGCGATCCTCGAATCCGGTGAGTTTGACCAGCGCCAGCACCTCACGGACACGACGGTCCCTTTCAACCCTCGGAACGTGGCGAACATTCAGGCCATAAGCGACATTGCCCGCGACCGTCATGTGCGGAAATAGCGCGTAATTCTGAAACATCATGCCGATTTCCCGTTGGTGGGTCGGCAAGTTGTTGACGCGTTCGCCGTCAATCATAATGTCTCCGCCATCTGGACTGAAAAAACCTCCAGCCAGATTGAGGAGAGTCGTCTTTCCGCAGCCGGAAGGGCCAAGCAAGGTCATGAATTCGCCGCGCTTGATCGACAGCGAAACCTCCTGCAGTGCGATGTTCTCGCCAAATCGCTTCGCCACAGCGTTGAATTGAACCGCGATGTCATCGTTTTTTGCGATCGGGGCCGGCTCGGCCACGGTGCCTTTGTCAGCGACTATGTTCAATATTCAGCACCTTACCAAGACCGAGGAACGCGTTTGCAAAAACAATCAGCGCAGCAGTCCCAACAATGTACATCACCGAAAGCGCCGCCATCGAAGGATCGGCAAACTCCCGCACATAATTGTACATAGCGACCGGCAGAGTCTGTGTCCGCTGCGCCGTCACAAACAGTGAAGCCGTGAACTCGTTGAACGACAGAATGGCGGCAAACAGCCATCCGCTGACCAAACCTGGAAGCAAGAGCGGGAGCGTGATGGTCGCCAACACCCGCAAGGGCGGCGCTCCCAAGCTGGCAGCGGCGAGCTCAAAGCTTCGATCTAGATTCCGCAAGGACACGTAGAGGCTGCGAAGAACGAAAGGAAGCACAAGGACGACGTGGCAGGCGATCACCACGGCATAGCTGCGGGTCCATCCTATTTGTGCCGCCAGAATGAGAAAGCCCAGCCCTACCGTGAAATGCGGAATGACAAGAGGTGATAGCAGTACGCCCTCGATCATCCTTTTGAGGCGAAACTGGTACCGGTCGAGGGCAAAAGCAAACATGGCACCAACCAGGAGTGCGATCGTCGAGCTCCACGCCGTGACGATAAGACCATTGCGAAAACCGTCGCGAAAATCGGGATATGCGAGGGCTCGGGCGAACCAGCGCAACGACCATGCCTGTGGCGGAAACGACAGCATCGCCTTGTCGTTAAAGGCCGCGATCGTGACAACGGCGAGCGGCAAAACCAGAAAGCCGAGGATCAACGAAACGGCGAGTTTCCCGATAAAGCCAAGCAAGCGCTGGTAAGGCGAGTGGGACATGTCAGAGCGGCCTGATGTTTTCGAACGGGCGCGCCGCAAACCGCAGCATGGACAACACCACGATCGTCAGCGCCAGGCCCGCAACGCACAGGCTTGCGGCGAACGGGAAATTGAAGCTGGCGAAGCCGAGTTGATACACCAGATTCGAAATCATGTTGACCCGCCCTCCGCCGATCATCTGTGGCGTGGCGAAAGCGCTGAATGTCCATGCAAAGGCCGTGGTGACGCCAGCCACAACGCCCGGCATGGATAATGGCAGCGTCACCGTGAGGAACACACGAATGGGTCCGGCCCCAAGGCTTTCGGCGGCTTTTTGGTAGTCGCGGTCGATATGCGACAGCCCCGCGGCCAGCATGATGACCATCACCGGCATTGTTACGTGCACCAGCGCCAGAACGACGCCGAACGTGGTGAACATGAACTGGACCGGCTGCTGGACGATACCAAGATTGATCAGAACCGAGTTGATAAATCCGTTGTTGCCAAGAACGATGATCCAGGCATAGGTGCGCACCACTTCGCCGAGAAACAGCGGCGTGACGACGATCACGAGCAGGATAGATCTGGCGATCGCATTTTGTGTTCGCACCAGCGCGTACGCCAGCGGGTAGCCGACGATCAGCGTCGAGGCCGCCGTCAAAAAGCAGATCCACACTGTATCGAAGAAGACTCGCGCATAGAGAGGCTTTAGCAGGTCGACAAAATTCGCAAGCGTAAAGCCGCCGGGCTCTAGTGAGCCAGGCACGTAGGCACGCAAGCTGAATTGCAGCACGGCCGCCATCGCGGCGAGAAAGCCGGCGACGCAGAGCACCGCCGGCGCAACGAATGCACGAAGATAGGGCTGTGAGTGCATGGAATGGGCTGTTGCCAGATCAATTCATGATATTTTCAGCAAACCACTTGCGCCACTCGGCGGTTTTCTCGGCACGCAGCTTGGCGTCGATATTGATCTGTTGTTTCCATTGCGCGGCCGTGGTGAAGACGCCCGGAAGCTTGGCAGTTTCCGGATCGACCTTGGCGTTGAGGACCGCAGGGCTGCCCTTTTTCAGTTTGGCGATTTCCGCCTGGATTTCCGGATCGTAAAGCGCATCGATGAACTTGTAGGCCATCTCGGAATGCTTCGAACCTTTCATGATGGCCACGGTATCAATGCCGAGAACCGCCCCTTCTCTCGGAATAGCCAAGGTAATCGGTACGCCCTGTCCGATCATGTAGTAGGCGTTCATGGACAGCACCACCTGCACCGGCGTTTCACCGCTGGCGAGCAGCTGCTGGCTGTTGGCATCATTGGTATAGAAAGCCTTGAAATTCGGCTTCAGTGCCTTGAGTTTCTCCTGTCCCTCCTCCCAATGCGCGACGTCGCTTCCGGATAGAATGGCCGAGATGGCAATGATGTGGCTTGGATCGAAGTCCGGCGCGGCGATCTTGGCCTTCAGTTCCGGCTTCCACAGATCGTTCCAGCTCTCGAATTTTACATCGCCCAGCAGGTCGACGCGATAGCCGATCGTATAGACATACGCCCACGCTCCGAGGTGAAAGGGACTTATCCGAGCTTCGTCGGCGAGGTTTTTGGAATTCGGAATTTTGGAAGCATCTAGCTCCTCGAACAATCCATCATTGGCATAGATCCAGCCGGCGTGCGACGTGGTGAAAGTGATATCGCTCTCGGGATTTCCTTTGGCGAGCTTCGCCTTGTTGAGTCGGTCGATGGTGCCGCCGGTGATGAACTCGACCTGCACGCCCGTCTCCTTGGTGAATTTCCGGGCGACCGTGTCTGCGATCAAATCGCGCCAGCTACCACCCCAGATGCTGACGACGAGTTTATCTTGCGCATGCGCGGGGACGGCAACGACAAGCACGAAGAGCGCGAGCAAAAAACGTTTCATGTTCAGTTCCTCTGTCCGCAATGGTCACTACGGTGCCAAAGCTTATCTCGTAACTCGCCGTCGCATCTTCAGCATCTGCGAACGCGGGTCGACAACACGCCCCGTCTTGCCTACGTTCATCGCCGCTTGGTCAAAATGCGCGTCTTCGCGTTTTTGGTGGTGCGTTGTGTTGGCAGCAACCTTTAATTGCTGCAAAGGAGGTGACTAATGGTGACGCCGGGTGAGCAGTCCGCAGATTTGCATAGGCCGTCCGAGATCCTCGACACCCTGAAACGTCTTGGCTTTCGCGTTGCAATTGCCGTGCCGGACAGCTGGCTTGGCGAGATTTTGGTGCGGATCGAACAAGAGCCTACGATCCGTCTTGTGCGCGCGACTCATGAGGAGGAAGCGCTTGCGATCGCTTGCGGCACGCGGTTGGGTGGCTTGCGCACGGCGATGCTCGTGCAGAATGCGGGCTTGCTCAGCATGGGCGCCGGCATGGTGTCTCTCGCCCAGCGCTATCAGTTTCCGCTTTTGATGCTGGTCTCCTATCGTGGGACCATCGAAGATCCCGTCTTCTATCACGTTCCCAAGGGGCGGGTGACGGAGCCTGTCCTCAAAGGCCTCGGCCTGGCCTATGCATTGGCGGATCGAAGCCGGCCGATCGGCCCGCAGGTCGAACGGGCCGCGACCTACGCAGAGGAGGCATCGTGCCCGTTTGCGCTTATGTTGTCGCAGGAGGACGTCCAATGGTGAATGATGCCCGGCCGAGCAGGGCCGACTATTACCAAGCGCTCGCCAAAACGTTGCCGACAGACGCTCTCGTCGTCACGTCCCTCGGCAATGCGTCGTACCTGTGGGCCGTCATGCATCACGCGCCGGAAAATTTCTATTTCGAGGATGCGATGGGCTTGGCGCTGCCATTGGCGCTCGGTCTCGCGATCGCACAGCCGGCCCGGCCAGTTGTCGTGGTCGAGGGCGATGGAGCGCTTATGATGCATATGGGAAGTCTGGTCACCGTCGGCGCGGTAGCACCGGACAACCTGATCGTCTTGCTGATCCAGAACGGCGTCCATGCCGCTTCGGGAGGACAGGCATTGACCAGTTCGAAACTCGATTTCGCTCAGCTGGCCCGTTCCGCCGGGATCGGCCGCGCAGAAAACTTGGCGACGCCGGAGGCATTTGCCTCGGCAATGGGCACGGTATCTGCCGGCGACGGCGCGAGATTTCTTGTTCTGTCAACCAAGCCCGATACCGACGTCGTCCGACCTCCGATTACGTTTGATCCGGTGCTGACGAAGCACCGGTTCATGACGGCGATAGGAGCGCCGCGCTACATCCCGACCATGTTCGGCGGCGGACGGCTCGAACGCGGATAACGACGGTTTCTTCAGTCGGCGAGCAAATTTATCGGCCACGACCGACCCAAAAACGAGGTTGCTGCTACGGCGCTCGGTGACCGTGGTGCGCCGCGCGGGCGACGCGATCGAAAAATCCGAAGTTGCGGTGAAGGATGCCGAGGGCCGTCTCCTTGGCGATGCGATTCCGGTGGTGTCGATCATCAAGGACGGCAGCTATTCGACGCTCGACTTCGGCGACGATCCCTCCGCCAAGCACGACCTGATCGCCTCGATCCAGCACAAGTTGTCGCTCGGCAAGCTCGCGGGGCTGGTCTGCGAAGGCCTCGTGCCCTATGGCACCACGCCGTCGACGGCGCGGCAACGGCTGTTGCTGCGCGCCAGCTATTGCGGTCGGCCGATAGTCAATGTCGGCCGTGGTGCCTCCGAAGGCTTTGCAGATCCGCAGAAATATCACATTGCCGGTCGAACCTGACCGCGAGCAAGGCGCGCTTACTGCTGATGGCCTGCCTGCTGAAGTTCGGCAGCCTGCCGCCGGCGGTCAATCCGGACGCGCCGACGGCAGACGAACTCTCCGCGATCCGCGAGGGTGTCGCTGCCTATCAGGCGATCTTCGACACGCATTAGGTGAAGCGTGTCTGCTCACGTGAGTGCTTCACCCGAAGATGCGGCGATTGCTTCGCAAGCCTAGCGAACGCCAAGCATGGCAACCTCGACAAGCAGCTAAGGAGCTAACCGCCGAACCTCGACGGTCGTGCTCGTCGGCACAGCGTGACGGTAGAATTCGTCGCCACGTCATAGCATACATCGACTGCTCATAATTTATGATACCGACTCGGAAGCGAACGCTTAGAATGTCGGTGGCGTGTTGATCCACAGCACGCGGGCTTCACGCGTGCCCTTGTTGCGGAACGAGTGCGGGCGCTCGGAACGGAACACGAATAAATCGCCGGCGGAAGCGGTGTAGAGCCGCCCTGCCACGGTGAGTTCGATCTCGCCGTCGAGCACATAGCCGAATTCCTCGCCATCATGCTGCAGGTCGCCGCCACTGTCGCTGCCTGGCGCGTAGTAGTGCAGATGGCATTCGAGCATGTGGCCGCCCGAATGCGGCGCGAGCGGTTCAACCCGGCTTTTTCCGCCGAGTTCGGTATCGAAGGTGACGCGGGTCGCGGCTCGCATGACGATGTCGTCGGGATTCGCATCCTGCGCAAACAGCTGGCCGACGGTCAGGCCGAGCGCATGGGTCAGGCGCTGTAGCATCTTGAGCGATGGCGAGGCATGGCCGTTCTCGATCTTCGATAGCAGCGATTCCGAGCAGCCCGCAGCGATCGCCACCTCCTTCAGCGTGAGCGAGCGCAGCCGGCGGGTAAACCTGATCTTGGTGCCGATTTGGATCGCCGACAGCTCCGCCTGAGACGACGTGGCCTTGTCTGGTGCCATAATCCCGTCTCCATGATGGCGCGGCTGTCCGGCGCCCAATGACCCGGATGTAATCTAATTCACGCTACTTGAAAACGGCAATGCAATTGCTTCGTTGTGAAAATCGCCGAAGTTATGTTGGATACTGGAGTCGGCCCTATCAGCGATCGTGATCGCGACTGCCTAGTTGTGAAGCGAAACGCCGCACTTATCCGGGCAGCATGCAAAATTTATTCTCATTCAAGTAACTTGACGGGTGACTTTGCTGTGCGATCATTCCGGTTGGCTCAGGCAAGGCTGTGCGCGAGTTCGGTTACCTGTCTGAAGCGGCTGCGCGCGGTTCTACCGCCGGCCACGGGATGCATCGGGAGCCGCGCTTGGACGACGCCGAACGCAATTCTGATCGAGGAGGTCCGGCGCAACCGCTCGTCAGTGCCCGCCATCTGACCAAGCATTTCCCACTGCGGCGTCGTTTTCTCGGCCGCCAGGAAGTCGTCAAGGCGGTCGACGATCTCAATCTCGATTTGATCAAGGGAGAAACGCTCGCGGTCGTCGGCGAATCCGGCTGTGGCAAATCGACCGCGTCGCGCTTGCTGATGGGGCTGATTGCGCCCACTGCCGGTGAGGTGATCTTCGACGGCGACTTGGTCGGCTCGACAGCGCTGAACACTAAGGCCTATTGGCGCCAGGTCGCGATGGTGTTCCAGGACAGCTACGCTTCGCTCAATCCGCGGCTTTCAATCGAGGAATCGATCGCCTTTCCGCCGATGGTTCACGGCATCGGCCGTGGCGAGGCGGTGGCCCGCGCGCATCAGCTGCTGGAGGCGGTCGGTCTGGCGCCGGCCCAGTTTGCACGGCGCTATCCGCATGAATTGTCCGGCGGCCAGCGCCAGCGCGTCAACATCGCGCGTGCCTTGGCATTGCGGCCGCGGCTCATAATTCTCGACGAGCCGGTCTCTGCGCTCGACAAGTCGGTCGAAGCGCAAGTGTTGAACCTTCTGATTGACCTGAAGGATGAATTCAAGCTCAGCTATCTCTTTATCAGTCATGATCTCAATGTAGTGCATCATGTCGCCGACCGCGTCGTGGTGATGTATCTCGGCCGGGTGATGGAGATTGGTCCGACCGATGCGGTGTTCAAATCACCGCAGCATCCCTACACCAAGGCGTTGCTTGCCAGCCGGCCGTCGTATGGCCATGGCCGGCGCCAGACCCGCCCGCCCTTGATCGGCGATCCGCCGAGCCCGACCAACCCGCCGCCGGGCTGCCGCTTCAGCACCCGCTGCGCTCATGCCGAGCCGGTGTGTTCGCAGCGCTCGCCGGAACTGGCACCGGCGGCGGGTGCGATCGGCCATACCGCCGCTTGCGTCATGCTGGTGCCGTTGAGTGGCCACAGCCTCGCACCGCGGATGGTGGCGTGATGGAGGAGTTTCTCGTCCAGGCGCGTCAACTAACGGTGGGATTTGCGCAGGGCAACGGCTTCGTGCATGCGGTGAACGGCGTCGATTTCGATCTGCGCAGAAGCGAGGTGCTGTGCATCCTCGGCGAGAGCGGATCCGGCAAGTCGGTGACCTTGCGTGCGTTGATGCGCCTCAATCCGCCTGCCAAGACGATCATGTCCGGTACGCTCAACGTCGGCGGCCACGATGTCGTGGCGGCGTCAGAATCCAAAATGGCATCGCTGCGCGGCCCGTTCGTTTCGATGATCTTCCAGGACCCGATGACCTCGCTCGATCCGGTCTTTACAATCGGCCAGCAGATCACCGAAACGATTCTGCGCCACGAGAGTATCGGCCGCGATGAGGCTCGCAGGCGCGCGCTCAACCTGCTCGAACTGGTGCAGATTCCATCGCCTCAGCGCCGGCTCGGCGCTTATCCTCACGAATTGTCGGGCGGGCTGCGCCAGCGCGCGATGATCGCTATCGCACTCTCGTGTCGGCCGAGGCTGTTGCTCGCGGACGAGCCGACCACCGCGCTCGATGCCTCCGTGCAGATCCAGATTCTGTTTCTCCTCCGCGAGATCCAGCAGGAACTTGGGATGGGCATGATCTTCGTCACCCATGACCTCGGAGTTGCCGGCGAAGTCGCCGATCGGATTGCGGTGATGTATGCCGGTCGTTTCATCGAGGAGGGGCCCGTGGACGCCCTGATGCAGGCGCCGTTGCATCCATATGCGCGCGGCCTGCTGGGTGCGACCGTCCATGAGAGTTCCCGCGGCTCGCGGCTTGTGACAATTCCCGGCGCGCCGCCGGACTTACGTAACCTGCCGGATGCCTGCGCTTTTGCACCACGCTGCGGCGAAGTCGAAGACGTCTGCCTTGAGCGGCTGCCCGAATTCCGTACGCCGGTGCCCGGGCGCGCGGCCCGCTGCGTTCACGTTAAGGACCGATCCGACATTGCGACCGTTGCCGGGGTTCCGGCGCGTGTCCGTCTCTGCTGAAGCGCGGGAGTTCGTATGTTCTTCTACATCATCCGTCGCATTCTCTACGCCATCCCGATCGCGCTGGCGGTCAGCCTTGTGTGTTTCATGCTGGTGCATATCGCGCCTGGCGATCCAATCGACGCGATCCTGCCGCCGGATGCCTCGGCCGAGACGGTGGCCATGGTACGCAAGGACTATGGCCTCGACAGGCCGCTACCAGTGCAGTTCAGCCTGTGGCTCGAACATGTTGTGCAAGGCGATTTCGGTCTGTCGTTGGCGAACCGGCGGCCAGTGCTGAACGAACTGAAAGTCGCCGCGGGCCGCACCTTCTTGCTCGCCAGCAGTGCAGCAGTGCTCGGCTTCGCAATCGGCTGCGTGCTCGGTGGCGTCGCCGGAGTCTTTCGGGGCACAATTGCGGACAGAATGGCGGTTGGCTTCGCCGTAGCCGGCATATCGGTGCCACATTACTGGCTCGGCATGGTGTTTGTGATCATCTTCTCGGTCGTGCTGGGGTGGCTGCCGGCGATTGGCGCCGGTCCGGGCGAATGGGCCTGGAATTGGCTGCATGTCCGCCACCTCGTCTTGCCGGCGTTGACACTGGCAGTGATTCCCGCGGGCCTCGTCACTCGAACAGTGCGCGGCGTGGTGGTCGAAATCCTCAGCCAGGATTTCATCACTACCTTGCGCGGTAAGGGCCTCGGCAGCCTGATGCTTGCAGTCCACGTCATCAAGAATGCGGCGCCGACCAGCATCGCGGTGATGGGACTGCAACTCGGCTACCTGATGGGTGGATCGATCTTGGTAGAGACGGTGTTTGCCTGGCCGGGCACAGGCATGCTGCTCAACCAGGCGATCTTCCAGCGCGACATTCCCGTACTGCAGGGGACGACCTTGGTTCTCGCAATGATCTTCGTCACGCTCAATCTGCTGGTCGATCTTGTGCAGACAGCGCTCGATCCTAGGATGCGTCGTGCATGAAGACGACTTCTGTCCTTACGGCGAACGTCGCCGCATTCAAAGTTGTCGAGGAGCCCGGCCGCGCCAGCTATTGGCGCGAAGTCGGCCGCCGCCTTCTGCGCGACCGCGTCGCAATGGTCTGCCTGACGGTTCTCGCGCTGATGTTGCTGACGATGATCTTCGCCCCGCTGCTCAGCCCTTACGATCCGCTGCAGGGTAGTATGGTGCGCCGCCTCAAGCCGGTTGGCACGCCAGGCCACTGGCTCGGCACCGACGAGCTCGGTCGTGACATGTTCGCCAGGCTGATCTATGGCGGCCGGCTGTCGTGGTTTGTCGGCATCACGCCGGTGGCGGTGGCCTTCGTAATTGGCGGCGGGCTCGGCATCACCGCCGGTTTCTTCGGAGGCTGGATCAATATGATGATCATGCGGACCACTGACGTGTTCTACGCCTTTCCGTCGGTGCTTCTCGCGGTCGCGATTTCCGGCGCGCTCGGGCCGGGCATCGACAATGCCATCATCGCCATGACAATGGTGTTCATTCCGATGATGATCCGCATCTCCGAGAGTGTGACGGCGAGCACTCGCAATCTCGATTATGTCGAGGCGGCCCGCTCCACTGGCGCCGGCGCGCTGCGCGTCGTGCGCATCCATGTGCTTCCGAACGTGCTTGGGCCAATCTTCGTCTATGCCACCACGCTGGTCAGCGTCTCAATGATCCTGGCCTCCGGCCTGTCCTTCATCGGCCTCGGCGTGAAACCGCCACAGCCGGAATGGGGACTAATGCTCAACACGCTGCGCACCGCAATCTATACGCAGCCGCTGCTCGCGACCTTGCCAGGTATCAGCATCTTCATCACCAGCATCTGCTTCAATCTGGCTAGTGACGGTTTGCGTGGCGCGATGGACGTGCGCGCATAATGACGCCATCCGCGACGTTGCGATGTTTATCCAACCCTGATCATTTTTCCCGAAGGTGTTTCATGCGAAGCAACATCCTGATCCTGACATGCGGCCTGCTGCTCGGCGCCGCGATGGCGCCGTTGCAGGCACAAACGCTGCGAGTCGCGATGACGACATCGGACATTCCGACCACCGGCGGCATTCCCGATAACGGCAGCGAAGGCGGCCGCTTTGCGGGCTATCCGATCTTCGACGCGCTCGTGAACTGGGACTTTACCAAGACCGACGAGATCGCCGATCTCACGCCAGGCCTTGCCACCGAATGGCATATCGATCCCGACGACCACAAACGCTGGATCTTCACCCTGCGTGAGGGCGTCAAGTATCACGACGGCAGCGCCTTCAAGGCTGATGACGTGATCTGGAATTTTGACCGTCACCTCAACGAGCAATCGCCGCATTTCGATCGCGCGCAGGCGCGGTCCTATCGTACCTACACCTCAATGGTGGAGAAATACGAGAAGATCGACGACACCCATGTCGCGCTCTACACCCGCGTGCCGTTCTCGATGCTGCCCTATCTCTTGTCGCGCGTGTTCATGGTCAGCCCCACGCAATACGAGAAGGTCGGCAACTGGCAGGAATTCCAGAAGGCGCCGTCCGGCACCGGCCCGTTCAAGGTCGAGCGTGTCACGCCGCGCACCTCGATCGAGCTGGTTCGCAACGACGATTACTGGGACAAGACCCGCATTCCTAAGCTGAAACGGCTGGTGCTGATTCCGATCGCCGATGCCAATACCCGCATCGCAGCCCTGCGGTCCGGCGAGGTCGACTGGGTCGAGTATCCCGCTCCGGATTCCATCCCCGGCCTGAAGGCCGCCGGTTTCCAGATCGTCACTAAACCCTATCCGCATGTTTGGGCCTGGCACGCCAATAATAGCGATAACTCGCCGCTCAAGGACAAGCGCGTGCGACTTGCCTTGAACTATGGCATCGACCGCAAAAGCCTGGTCGATTTTCTCGGTGGCACCGCCGTGCCCGCGCGCGGACCGTGGCCGGACACCTACAAGTATTTCGGCAGTCCGAAGGAAAACTACACCTACGATCCCGACAAGGCGCGCGCGTTGTTGAAGGAAGCCGGTTACGGGCCGGGCGGCAAGGTACTGAAACTGAAAGTGCAACTGCCGACTGCGGGCTCGGGCAACATGGTGCCGCTGCCGATGGCCGAATTCGTTCAGCAGAACTACAAAGAGCTTGGTATCGAGGTCGAATACGTGGTGGTTGATTGGGGCACGGTGCTCAATACTATGCGGCAGCGACCTGACGTGGTTGGCCAGCCGGTACTCGACGTCGTCAACCATGGCCTGCCGATTTCGGACCCGACCCAGCTTTTTCTGAATTTCCACAGCTCGGGCTTCCCGCCGAATGGCTCGAACTGGAGCCTGTACAAGAACCCGAAGGTCGACGAACTGCTCAACAAAGCGTTCGAGACCTTCGAGCCTGGCCCCCGCGATGCGCTGTTGGCGCAGGCGCATGCGCTGATCGTCGACGACGCGCCGTGGGTATTCATCGTTCACGACCTCAACCCGCGGGCGCTCAGCCCGAAGGTGAAGAACTTCAAGCAGGCGCAGAGTTGGTATCAGGATTTTACCCAGGTCACCGTTCAGGAATAAGCGACGACACGGCGCAGCGGGCTCTAGGACGCGGAAGATTTCGCCGACGATCCACTTTTGGAGATCGAAGCTCTACAGCCGGCCTGAGATCACACCGATAACAACGATACCCAATAGCTTGCTACGAACCAAAGGACGATGCCATGTCAGACAAGAAGAACCCGGCGTTTCAGCTCGAAGAAGCGACCATCGCCGAACTGCACGCCGCGATCCGCGCGGGAGAGACGACCGTGGTTAAGGTGGTGCAGCAATATATCGCTCGCGCCGCCGCCTATAACGGCGTGGCCAGCCTGCTGTTAACCGAGGACGGCGCGCCGGTACCTGAAGCGATCGGTACGGTACGCGCCGGGGCGCCGTTGCGCTTCCCGTCCGAGACGGTGAAAGCCTCGACGGTGCTGCCCGATCTCGACACGTACAAGGGTCCGCCACTTGAATTCGGCCGCATGGAAGCTACCGCGTCCGATCCTACCGTGTCGCAGCAGTTCGGCATGATCGTCGGCAAGCCCAATGCCGGCCAGGTCAATGCTATCGGCACCTTCAACATCCGCGGCGAGCGCTCAGTGACCTGCAAGGGCGACTATGACCTCCACCCCTCGATGGGGCCGTTGCCGAAGGGCGCGCCGCCGGCCTGTGAATTCTTCCGCCGGCAACCAGACGCGCTGGAACGCGCCGCTGAGCTCGATGCCGAATTCGGCGCCAATCCCGACTTGGAGAGGATGCCGATGTACGGCGTGGCGTTCTCCTTCAAAGATCCGTTTGACACCACCGACATGCGCTCGACCGGCGGCGGCGATGCCGCCTACGACATCGACTTCCCGTCGCGCGACCATGTGCTAGTCGATCAACTGCGCAAGAAGGGCGCGATCATCTTCGCCAAGGCAGTGAACACCGAATATAATGGCCGCGCCGGCGACCCTGGCGGCCGGAACAAGCCGAACATGGTGCTGGCCTCGACGCTCGGCTACCAGCGCTCGACCTGGGCCGGCAATCCGTCGAACCCCTATGATACCACCCGCGCCGCGTCACTCGGCTCCAGCTCCGGCTCGGCGCTGTCGGTCAGCGCCAATCTGGTGATGGCGAGCCTCGGCGAGGAAACCCGGGCCTCATGTCGCGGACCGTCGAACCACAATTCGATTGCGTTAATCCTGCCGCATAAGTCGATGATCGGCTTCGAAGGCGGCGCGATTGGCGCCGATATCCACTGCGACCGCACCGGCATCCATGCGCGCTCGATCGTCGATTGCGCCAAGATTCTCGACGCGCTGAAAGATCCGGTCGAAGGCTATTACGATCCACGCGACCCGTTCTCGACAGTGCCACGGTCGTCGGTCCTGAGCACACCCTTTGCCAGTCACGTCCACACGCCGGGAACGCCCGGCGCCCTGAACGGGATGCGGATCGGGGTGATCCGGGAGTCGATGGTCTATCCGAAGGGCTCCAAAACCGAAGAGCCGATCGTCTCGGCGGCGACGTTGGAAATCAAGTCCGTGTTGGGCGACACACTCGGTGCCACCTTGGTGGAATCCGGCGATCCGCTGTGGACCCCGGATCCGGCGATGGAGCAGATGAAGGTCGACTACCGCCGTGCACTGGCCCAGCTGGTGCCGCTGTTCATGCCGGAGTTGCTGTTCCGTCTGAAGCCGGATGGCCAGCCGCTATTCAAGGAATTCGCGGCCGCAATTGTCCCGACGGAATTTCTGCCCGGCAAGACCTTCGGCACTGGCACGATGCTGCCGATCGACTATTGCGTAGCGATGGCCGAAGGCCAGATTGCGCCGCCGTCCAATCTCGATCTTGGCACTATCCAACAACAGGAGCTGGCGCCAACGTTCCGCTACCACATCTCGCAATATCTGATGCGCCGCGCGGCGGATTGGAAGGCGGCCGGTTATGAGGAATCTTTGAAGGATTGGGCCTCTCTCAATGCTCGCTCGAAGTTCTGGGGCGACGACCAGCGTTCGGCCTTCAAGAACTGGGAAGAGGTCTCCGATCTTCGCAACCGGCTCGATGGCCGCCAAGGCATCGCCGAGCGCGTGATGCTGCGCGAACTGCTGCGCCGCGCCGACATGATGGTGATCCTCGAAAACAAGCTCGATGCGTTGGTGCGGCTGCACACCCCGTGGGCGCCGGGCCTGATTGGCCATGCGCATCAATATGACATCTGGAGCAACCTGCGGCCGGAGTCGCTCAGTGGCCCCAATGCCGGCCTCACGGAAGTCCTCATTCCAGCAGGCTTCGTCACGACCACCTATGATCCGGTGTTCAAGTTGACCGACGATGGCACACGCTACATCTCGGTGCCGTCCGACGTGCCGACCACGCTGGCCGCGCCCGGCCTGCCATTCTCGCTCGTATTCCGCTGCGAGCCAGGTATGGAGGACGTTATCCTCAAGGTGGCTTCCGCCTACGAAGCTGCATCCAAGCGTCGCGTGCCGCCCCCGGCCTTTGGGCGGCTTCCGGGCTAGGGACCATCGATCACGAAGCTCGAAATGCCGGTATCGGCGTTTCGAGCTTTGATGCCTTCGGGACGATCAATCCGCCCGAAAATGGTTGCTCGGCGATGCGCCTCGCAGAGACACTAGATTGTCGTTTCGGCGATCGGGGTCGCTCGCGCGTGCGGTCCGGACGGCCCGGCGGCAGCATCATCGACATGGGTTCGGTCCATTCTAAGCCTCAAGGCTTAAGGGGCCTTATGTGACTGCCAAGCATGGCCTGATTGGTTGGCCAAGGTGGTGGCAAAGGAGGGTGCCAAGTACGGGGTCCGCGCGAACGTCGTCTGCTCGGGCTTTGTTCGAACCCCGCTAGTTGAAAAGCAAATCCCCGAGCAAGCAGACGTGATGCTGAAGGATACTGTCGATGGTGAATTCACCACATTAACGGATGTCGCCGAAGTGGTTCGGTTCCTCGCATCCTTTGGCTCAAGCGTGCTGACAGGCCAGTCTCTCGTCGTTTCTCACGGCTGGTCCATGACGTCATCGGGTCAGATTGGCTTTTGATACACAAGTGGCCGCCTTTGGCCTTTTGGCCGAGAGGCATCTGGCCGGCTTAGCCTCCGAGATACGCTTCGCGGACCCGTGGATCGGTTGCCAGTGCATCTGCTGGCCCGGAAAGCGTGATGATTCCTGTTTCAAGTACGAAACCACGACTGGCGATTTCCAACGCCATCGCGGAGTTCTGTTCGACAAGCAGCACGCCTAGGCCGGCGCGCTTGTTGAGCTCTAAAATTTTGTCGAACACCTGCTCGATCACGATGGGAGCGAGGCCGAGCGATGGTTCGTCGAGCATCAGAAGACCTGGTCGGCTCATCAGCGCGCGACCGATGGCCAGCATCTGTTGCTCGCCGCCCGAGAGCGACCACCCGCCTTGCTTGATTCGCTCCTTCAGTCGTGGGAACAATTCGAAGACTTGCGCGAGGTCATCCTCAACCTCTGCCTTCCTGAACCGACGAGATGCTGTGCCGGTGAGAAGATTTTCCCGTACGGTGAGGCCGGGAAAGATCCGGCGGCCTTCAGGGCAATGCGCCAAGCCGGAAGCAACGATCATCTCAACGGAAGTGGCTTGAATTTGTTCACCCTTCCAGGTGATCGTACCGGCAGTCGGACGCAAAAGGCCAGAGATGGCGCTAAGTGTGGTGGTCTTTCCAGCGCCGTTTCCGCCAATCAGAGCGACGATCTCGCCGGGCTCCACGCTGAAAGTGATGCCTTTCAGCACTTCGGTGTGTCCGTAAGAAACCCTGAGATTGTCGACCTTAAGCACGGCGGTGCCGCCTGCCGAGATAGGCCTCGATTACCAGGGGATTACCCTGTACTTCTGCGGGCGTGCCTTCAGCGATCTTCCTACCAAAATCCAGCACAGCGACGCGGTCACTGATCCCCATGACCAGCCGAATATTGTGTTCGACGAGCAAGACGGTGATCCCGCTAGCTTTCAGTTTCGTGATCGTATCCAAGAGTGCCATGCTCTCGGTCATATTCATGCCGGCGGCGGGTTCATCGAGCAGCACCACTTTCGGATTAGAAGCCAACGCGCGTGCAATCTCCAATAGGCGCTGCTGTGCGTAGGGCAGTTGAATAGAGCGATCGTCAGCGCGGCCGGCAAGACCTACCATTTGGAGCGCTCGACGCGCGCTGTTCTCTATGTCGATTTCCCTCTGCTTCTGACGTGCATTGGAAGTGATGATATTCAAGAGCGACGTCGGCACATCACAGGCCGATGCCACCATGACGTTTTCCAGCACAGAAAGATCACCGAATATTCTAATGTTCTGAAATGTCCGAGTAAGGCCACAGCGTGCAATGCGGTGTGCCTTGAGCCCAAAGATCTCCTTGCCATCAATAAGGATAGAACCGGCATCAGCATGGGAGGCGCCGCTTAGTGCGTTGAGCAGCGTGGTTTTGCCAGACCCATTTGGGCCGATAATTGCCTGAACAATGCCTCGCGGAACGTCGAGGTCTACGCCATCAAGTGCGACTAGCCCGCCGAATCGGCGTGTCACGCCTCTCGCGCAGATTATCGCATCGTCCATCATCGCGCGATCATCCGACGAACCGGGATCATCGATATTATCGAAGCCAGGCCGCCTGGTATCAGAACGATCACGCCGATTACGCCGAGGCCATAGAGAACAAGATACCATTGACCCAGAAACCGCAGAGATTCCGGCAAAACCGTTAGTACCAATGCGCCGACAATGCAGCCCGCTATTGAGCCCATGCCGCCGACAATCAGCATTGTCATAAACAGAATGGCCTGGACGCCGGAGAAGCTGTCCGGACTGATGAAGCGAATGGATGAGGCATAAAGGCAACCGGCGAGACCTGCATAGACCGCGCCGATCATGAAGGCGAGAAGCTTCGTACGCGTGGTGTCCACGCCACTCTGCTCAGCGGCGATTTCGCTGTCCTTGGTCGCGATCATGGCGCGGCCAAGCGCTGACTGTCGGATCCTTACCGCGATAAGCGTAGCGAGAGTCAATGCCGCCAGTAGTAAATAGTAATGCTGGACCTGTCCTTGGGGTCCGAAGCCAAATACGCTGATGCCGGGAATCGCGCGCAAACCAGAAGTTCCGCCGGTCACCGGTTCCCAATGAACGATGATTAGGCGCACAATTTCGCCGAAGCCAATTGTGGTCATGGCGAGGTAGTACGTTCGTAGCCGTAGCGTCGGTAAGCCGAGCGCCATGCTTGCGACAAGTACTACAAATGTCGACAGCAACGGCGTGATAAGCCACGGCAGCCCGTATTTCATCGCAATTGCGGTGGTGTAAGCGCCGAGACCATAGAATGCAGCCTGGCCGAAATTGACCTGGCCGGTCCACCCCGTCACAAAGTTTAATCCGAGCACAACGATTGCATTCAATATCGCAATGCTGAGCAGTTGAATGATGTAGACATCATGTGTCGTTAAGGGAATTGCCAGAGCGAGCGTAATAAAGGTAATGGCGGTCCAGCGCGTCACGTTAGACCTTCTCGCTGGTCTTTTCGCCGAACAAGCCACGTGGCCACGCCACGAGAACGGCAATCATGACAATGAAAGCATACGCATCACGAAAATTGGACGAGACGTAGCGCGCGCCGAACGTTTCGATGAGGCCTAGAAACAATCCGCCGATCACAGCACCTGGCAAGTTTCCAAATCCCCCAATAACGCTTACTATAAAACCCTTTAGCCCTAGGCTGCCGCCCATGGTGGGCTCCGCGAGAAAAATTGGCGCTACCAGCAGGCCGGCAATGCCGGACAGCACAGCTCCCAGTGCGAACGCAACAGCGATCGTGCGGTTGACAGGAATGCCGACAAGCCGAGCTGTGTGCAAATCTTGTGCGGTTGCCTGCATCAAAATGCCGAAGCGGGTTTTCGTAAGCAGCAGAAATTGCAGCAACAAGATCACCGCAAGTGTACAGAAGATCGCAATTTGGTGCATGGAAATCACCACGCCGGCGAATCGGAGCGGTGGTCCGCGCACGGGCGAGGGCAAAGATACTGGTAGCGGTCCCCACACGATGAGTGCGAGGTTCTCGATCACTATGCCCATCGCGATGGTTGTCAGGATCACCAGAAATGGCGGTCGCCCGCGAAGGGGAAAATAAACGAGCAGCATAAAAACGATGCCGATCATAGCCATCGCTAAAATCGTTGCTACCCATGCCAATCCAATTGGCAGTCCGTGCGTCACCGCGCCGCTAACACCGATGAAGGCGCCCAGCATCAAGAGCTGACCTTGCGCGAAGTTGACGATCTGAACGGTGTTAAAAATCAGCAGCAGACCGAGCGCGACCAGCGCATAGATACTGCCAAGCGCGAGGCCGTTGATAACAAGTTGACCCATCGAACGATCAGAACCCGTTTTCCTTGATCGGTCCGATCAATTCAGGTGCCTTGCCCTTGTTGCGATAGATACCGAGCGTGTGGGCGAGATCGCCAAGCTTGTCGGCTTGATAGGTGATCAGCATGCCCTTCCAGTCCTTGGTGGCGGCGAGCGCGTCGCGGATCGCAGATTTGTCGCAGCCAACCTTTTCGATGATGGATTTCACCAAGTAGACAGTGTCGTAATAGGAGACGGCGAAATTGTCCGCGGGCACCTTGTATTTTTCCTGTACTCGCTTGGCCCAATCAAGGATCTTGGGGTCTGCTGATGTCTGAGGGATCATGCCACCGATCGCATATCCGCCGTCGGCTTCGGCCGCTGAAAGGTTGTTTAGCGTTGTTTGCGCGACGATGCTGGAGTTGCCAATCGTGGTTAGCTTGACGCCGAGGTCGCCCATCTGTTTCATCACCAAAGCCGCGTCAGCGGGCCGGCCGAACAAGATGATGCTGTCGGCGCCCTTGTCCGTGATTTCAAGCAACTGGGCGCTCATATCCTTGTCGGATGGCGCATATGACGTCACGGCGACAGGTGATACGCCGAGCTTCGCCAAAGTAGCCTGGATGCCCTTGGATGCGCCGAGGCCGTAATCGTCCGCGACCGCTATAATGCCGGGTTTGGATTTGCCCAACGACTTGATCAGATATTCCGGAATCAAATCCGCAAGCTGCCCGTCATGAACATGGGTGCGAAAAAGCCACTTGCTGCCCTGTGACGTTACCTTTGCGTTGGTAGCGCCCACGAGAAACGGGGTTTCCGACTTGCTTACGACCTCGGTCTGGGCAAAGACATGCGGGCTGATCATCGATCCGAAGATCACGAGCGGCTTGCCCTCGATAATGCGGTTCATCGCATTCAAGGCGTCGGTGCTTGATGCGCCAGTATCCTCTGTTGTCAATATAATCTTCTTGCCCGCGACGCCTCCGGTTGCGTTGATCTCATCGACTGCGAATTCGACGCCGTTGCGGGCCTGGGTGGCGAGTAGGGCCAGATTTCCCGTGAGAGCTGTCGTTAAACCGAATGGAATCTGCGCAGGGCAGGTCGCAACATCAGCTCTAAATTCATGTCCGAGTGCCGACAAGTAGACGAAAAGAGAGCCCGCAACCAAAAGTTTCTTACTGCCCATTTTACAAATCCGCGTTTCGGCCTCGGTAGGCCATTGCATGCAATTGGGATGCCAATCCAGCCGCTAGGTCCGATCGAGAAATATATTAATCCGAGCGACAGGGAATAAAGGCGCGTTTCGTAGAATGTTCGAGTCTAGGCGTGACCGCCACGTCAGCAATGGTCCGAAGATCGAGATTTCGTCTCGCTGGAACACGCCGACGGCGGCCACCACTGACGAGGAGTCGTCGGGAGCAGCGATGCTGGCACACTCGAGAGAAATCCTCGGCGCATGACGGCTTAACCTGATGCCCACACCAATGATCATCCAAACAACTGCACCCGATTGCATTCCAGCAACCGTGGCTCGTACACCAAAATCCCAGAAACGAGCCAAAACAACGGGTTCTCGATCAAGGGATGCGTGATCTCCTCGAACGCTGCTTTGGTTTCAGGAGCCGTCGGTCCTAATTTTCGGCTTCGTTCCCTGTTACGTCGGGAAAATTCCCTGATCCTCGAACGATTTTCCTGTTAACTAACGTAGCGAAATCTTCAAAAAGTGCCTGCCGCACAGCGGTTTGCGCTCTCGACACGTGCTCTAGGATACCCAAAAAGCGCGAAGTTCCCTGTTAAATTCCCTGTTTGCAGGGAATTCATCTGGAGACGGGTGCGATCAGCACTGCGTCGCCAGCCATGCAGTCACGGCGTCGGAGAAACCACCCCCGCGACTAGCAGAAAGGCCCACAATTGCCAGGCTTTTGCGATTTTGTGGACTGTCTCCAGACTCCTGAATTCACCAAATCCGAGGCCAATTTGCCGAAAGTCTCCAGCCGCAGCCGCGAATATTCCCGTTTTTGGGAGACTAACGTCGGAGACTGGGGTCGATCTTCACTGCGTCGTGGGGGACCCAGTCGAATTTATAGCTTCCTACACTCGTTCGACCTGCCAGTCAGTCGATCCGCGGAAATCATCAGTCCCAGGTTCGGCGCTGTGGGGGTGCAAACGAAGAATCAAGTTGCAACGATCATTTTTGGGGCAATCCTTTCCGCGAGCCTCTTCATTTTGGGCCTCGATCCGGCGACGGCAGGCCCAGTTGCGGCATCGAGCGTGGCTGCAATACCACCTGCTGCTGCTGCTGCTGCTGCTGCTGCCGCCGCCGAGCCGGCGGCGGTACCGCACATGCGTGCCTACCTGTTCCGCGGCGCACTCGGTCCAATCTTCTCGCGCGGGATGGATCATCTGGCGGAAAAGATCGGAAATGCAGGCATCCCGGCGAATGTCTACGAGTTCACGATTTGCCGCCTGATCGCGGAAAGCGCCATTCGTGAGTATCGCAAGGATCCCGCTTTGATCATCCTTATCGGGCATTCGATGGGCGGGTTTTGTGTGCTGAAGTTTTCGGAAATACTGCAGGGGGAGAATATTCCGGTCAGCCTCGCTGTCACGATCGATCCGCCTCAGGTCAGTCCGCCCGTGCCGCCCAATATCGAGCGCTATCTCAACATCTTCCTGTCGAAAAGCGTCCTCGGCGGCAGCCACATCAAGCCGGCACCGGGCTATCAAAGTCACTTTGCGAGCTTCGATCTCTCGGAGCGCGAGGAGATTTCACACTTCAATATCGACGAGAAGGACGCCTTCGACCAACAATTTCTGGCAAAGATCGAAAAGCTCGCGACCACGCCGGCGAAAGTCGACGGCGTTCCGGCACCGCTCAACTATGTCGTCCCGCCCGATGGTGCCGCGATCGAGCTGTGGGACAGCGGCATGCCGGTGTTCGCCCGTCCGGGCGATACGCTGCAAACCATCGCGGGGCTTTACCGGGTGCCGCTGTGGTCGCTCACCCAGGTCAATAAGGGGGTGATGGAGAACGCGCCGCTTGTGCCCGGCGAACGCGTCGTAGTTCCGCGCCATCTGATGCCGCTCGCTGAGGTCTCGCGCTAGTCGGCCGCCGAGCGTTAGGTGTTTGCTGAAAGGACGCTTAATTGACCTTCGTCGTCAACGAGAGCTGTATTCGCTGCAAATTATGGACTGCGTCGACGTGTGCCCCGTGGACTCCTTCTACGATGGCGAGAACATGCTCGTCATCCACCCGGACGAATGCATCGATTGTGGGGTCTGCGTGCCGGAATGCCCGGTCGACGCGATCAAGCCTGACACCGAGCCGGGGCTTGAGAAACGGCTGTCGCTGAATGCGGAATACGCGAAAATCTGGCCAAATATTACCGTCAAAAGGCACCCCCGCCCGACTCCAAGGAGTGGGAGGGGAAGCCAGACAAACTCCAATACCTCTCACCAAATCCCGGCACGGGTGGTGAGGCGGACAAGGTCAACGTCCACCCCGTTTGCGACGTGCTATTGGTAGCGAGCCAAAGCCACTCACTGAGAAGCAAACCCGGCGAAAGATCATGAGTTTCTTCGAGCGTCTAAAGACAGAAGCATCTGGCGAGTGGCGGGCCTACACCGAGCATCCCTTCACGAACGCGTTGGCAGACGGTTCGCTCGCCGAAGCGGCGTTTCGTCACTACCTCGTTCAGGACTACCTGTTCCTCGCCGAGTTTGCTCGCGCCTACGCGCTCTCCGTCTACAAGTCGCCCAAGCTCGCTGACATGCGCGAAGCGGCGGCCGGCCTCTCGGCCATCCTCGACATCGAGATGAACCTGCATGTGAAGCTCTGCGCCGGCTGGGGCCTGTCGCCCAGCGATCTGGAACAAACCCCTCCGGCGGTCGAGATGCTGGCCTATACACGCTACGTACTCGACGCGGGAATGCGCGGCGATCTGCTGGCACTCAAGGTCGCGCTTGCCCCCTGTGTGATCGGCTACGCGGAGATTGCGACCCGGCTCGCCTCGCGACCCGATGCGCACGCTGCAACGAACCCATATCGCGTTTGGATCGCCGAGTATGCTGGTGCACCATACCAGGAGATCGCGGCGAAAGCGCGGGCGCATCTGGAGGTTCTCGCCGATCTCTACGTCACGCCTACCCGCGAGGCAGAGCTGATCGTAATCTTCAAGGAAGCCACCCGGCTCGAGGCCGACTTCTGGGAAATGGGCTGGCGTGCGGGCCAGCGTGTTGAATAGTCACTGACTGCACGCGCGGTTGTATCTCAGATTGAATACTGAAACTTTATGCTTAGGAGTTGCGGACAAGCGAAACCCAGGAGACGCCCCGCTTGCCAAGCCGGAATTTGCTGCCCGCGGGAACATGGGACGCGGTCCGAAACGCCATATTCCAAAATTCGAGAAAACTCACGCAGAGACCGGGTTCGATCAGGAATGCGCGAGTTCGAATCCTCTCACTCCAGCCAGGCATTCTGGCGTACGTAGTGCCCGCTCCAGGACCGACAGAAAAGCCCGCCAATGGCGGGCTTTGGCGCGGTTGCCACCAATCTCGACCTTCCCAATTGGCGCTTTGGGTCGGCCAAGTCGCCGACAGTCTCCGCCCGACTGCAAGAATATTCCCATTTTTGGGAGACCGAGGCCGGAGATCACGCCGCAAGGACTCGTGGGTGTGGCAGTACAGCACATCGATTATGGCCCGATCGTCTGCACACAGGCGCTCGAAGGGAAGTGCATTCGATGGGAGATGGAGAACTATGCGCGTAGGAGTTTGATCATACCAAACGCGCGGTGAAACCGGGGGGCCGTCCGCAACGCGAGCAAGTCGGGCGACAGTCGCGCGAGCCTCAACATCGTATTGTTCACCGGACCGCCGCTCGCGCCGAGGCATCGTTCGCGTAATGGGCGGCTATGGAATGGCCGCTTGTGGGCGCAAAGGGAGCGACGTGCGCAGGGCGCTCGACCGCTGGGCCAGCTCAGGTGTCGCGCCGAGCCGATCGTTGCTACCAAATTCGTCGGTGCCGCGCCGAACAAGGGTGCTGCCTGCACGCGCGACTTTGCTCCTACGCGCCGATCGCGGGATTGATGGTTCAAGAATTTACCGCGCCAAAACCGCAAGCGTGGCAATGACACCGTCGGACCTGCGGATTTTGCCAGTGGTCCTGCGAACCCTGTCCCATTCACCGCCTACGCGCCCAATTTCCGATACGGAGAACGAACCGCTCTGAAGATCGATAGACAGTTCTACGTCGGTGAACTCAAGAAATTGTTCGGTGATGGGATACTGACATTTATAGAATGCCTCTTTTGCACTGAAGAGTATTTTTGCGGCGTGGCCCCTTTCCGAACTTTTGTACTGATCAAGCCATCGTCTCTCAGCTGAAGTGCATATCAGGGCCTGTAAATCAGACTCAAGCGGTGCATCGATCTCCAGATCAAGGCCGAGGCTCGCAATGCGAGGCGAGGTTGTGACTGCCACTCCGCAGAGTTTTTCGGTATGGGAAATGCTCCCAACAACACCGGACGGCCATTGCGGCGACCGATCGGCACGTGGAACCAAGGAACAGGGCGGAATGCCTAACCTGGATAGAGCCAGTCGCGCACACACGCGTGCAGTACCAAATTCGGCCCTGCGCTTTTGGACCGCGTGTCGGATATATTTGATTTCATCGGGAAATAGCGCTTCGGAGTTGATCGAGGGAACGGCTTCAGAGAAAATGATTTCTCGCTTATAGGCGGATACGAGTAAGGCCAACGGCGAGCACGAAGAACTAAGCATCGGCGAGCAATTGTCGCTTGTCCGCATTTCGGTGGTCTCTATTCTCGAGCCTCAGGCTGCCGAGACATCATGAGAAGGCGTTGATCGCGGACACCATGCCGTCCTGCCTTTGCGCGATCAAGCAGTCTAGCGACGCACACGACATGTTCTGAATATGCGGAGATCGATATGACAAGTGCGACGCTGACTACAGGCAAGTTGTAGCCAAATGGGAGACGTTATGTCAGGATTTGACGGAGCAACCGCTGCTGCTGATTTTCCCTGTTAACCAATGTAGGGAAATCTCCTCAATGTGCCTGCAGCACAGCGGTTTTTCGCTTTAGATTCGCCGCTCAGATGCCTAAAAGCACGGAATTCCCTGTTAAATTCCCTGTTTACAGGGATTCATGTGGAGACGGGTGCGATCAGCACTGCGTCGCCAGCCAAACAGCCTCGGGGTCCCAAAAATCACTCCCGACCGTATACGACGGATTTTGTCGGGCGCGCCGATCCCCCTCGCTGGCGCAGAAAATCAGCTCCTGTTCAACCTGAGGACATCATGACACCAGAATTAATGGTCAAAGTTGATCGGCTGAAAGCCTTCATTCATGAGGCGCTGACAACCTTGGGCTTGCCGGATTTGGATGCGGCGACTGTTGCCGAGCTGATGGCGGACGCGGATCTGCAGGGATCGGACGGACACGGCGTGAGCCGGCTGCCGCAATATGCGCGTCGCATCAAGGCAGGTGGTTTCAATGTTCGGCCGAACATCCGCGTCGAGCGCGAGCAAGCCAGCACGGCGTTGCTGCACGGCGATAACGGGATGGGGCACCTCGTCATGAAACGGGCCGCCGAGATCGCCATCGAAAAGGCCCGCACCACCGGCATCGGATGGGTGAATTCGCAGTTCAGCAATCATGCGGGCCCTGCCTCGCTCTACGCGAGCATGCCGCTCGCTCACGATATGATCGGGCTTTATTTCGCGGTCGGCAATGCCAACCATCTGCCGCCTTGGGGCGGCCTCGACATGCTGCTTTCCACCAATCCGATCGCGGCTGCGATTCCAGCCCAGGACGAGAAACCTGTCATCCTCGATATGGCCACCACGGTCGCGGCATACGGAAAGGTGAAAACCAAGGCACTGCGCGGCGAGTCCATGCCGGAAGGCTGGATGATCGATCGCCTCGGCAAGCCCCTGACTGATCCGAAGCGAGCCGAGGAAGGGATGCTGCTGCCGCTCGGCGGTATGGAGGCCGGCTACAAGGGGTTTGGTCTCGCAATGATCATCGGTCTGCTCGCGGGTACGCTCGGCGGTGCGGCCATGGGCAAACAGGTCATCGACTTCAATCATGACGACAGCAGCGTCACCAATACCGGGCAGGCGATCGCGGCCATCAACATTGGCGCGTTCGGGGACGTCGGCATATTCAAGGCAAGTGTCGATGCGCTGGTCCGCGACTTTCGCAACAGCAGCCGGATGCCGGGAGTGGACCGGATTTTTGTTCCGGGAGAGCGTAGCCACGCAACACGGGTGACCCGGACGCGCGATGGAATTCCGGTCGCGCCTGCGCTGATGCGTGGACTGAACCAACTTGCCGACGAACTCCGAATTGCGAAACTCGCATAAAGCAAGTCTCGCAAGACAAGATGATCGGCGCTAGGCCGAGAGCATCGGCGGGCCAAGAACCTCAATTTGCAAACTGGCTGCGAGCGCCGGTATGTCAACGTCGCCTCCCGTTGCGATCACGCGAAGGGCGTCTTCACAGCCTCCCGGCGAAACGACCACCACCATCCGGAATGGCGTATCGAACGGATTGCACCAGGCGTGGGGGATATTCCTGATCGCGGAAACCGACGTACCGGCAGGTGCGTCAAATGTTTTATCGCCGTAGAGAATGCGCGCTGTTCCTTCAAGAATAATGAAATGCTCATCTTCGTTGCGATGGACGTGTATGGGAGTTCCGTCGCCCGGTTGCGATATGATTTCGACAACCGAAAAAGCGCCGTTGGTCTCAGCCGCGGACGTCCGAATTAGACAACGCTCTCCGGGCCGCGTTTGGAGCCATTCATCGTCGCCGCTTTGAGAGATCGAGCTATTGAGTTGAGTGGATTGCGTGTTCATTGGCAATTCCTATAAAAATTGTATCGTTCTTATGCAGTATCAACTGCACACCTAAAACACGGTCGAGGACAAGTATCGGCAAGCGCCATTCAGGCTACGGTTGTAATGTAGAAGCGCTCGGGTTTGGGAGGCGTCGACCGTTGCCGACGTTTCTCTTCATCAAGTCGGAGTCGCTGTGATGCTGATGGAGCTGTGTTTTCCGGCCGACCGATACTATGTTAGCGCCGAGTCCAACCCTGATAGGAAATGCCAGGCATGGAGACTAACTGGAAGTATCAGTTGCGGGTCTATCTCAACCACGAACTCGCCGAGATCGCGCGTTTTGACCCGGGCAACCAAAGACTCAAGCCGCTGAGTGACGTGCTCGCCAAGCATCGCGCCGAGCTGAAGTGCCAGTTCGATCTGTTCGCGGCTTATGTCGCAGAAGCGGAGAGGGCCGGAGCAGAAAAATATCCGCTTTACGAGTGGACCAAGGCGACGATCGGAGATCCTCAGAAAAAGGCAAAATATGTCGAGGTGTTCTCGCTTTATGTCGACGATGAAGAGGTCTATCCGAAAGACGTTGCCGACGCCCTTGAAACGGACCTGGTGCCGCTCGTGCACACTGCGTTGATCAAGAGGCTGTCAAAACATGACAGTAACCCTGCAAACAATCCTCAGCCGCCTTCGCGTGTCCAAAAATAGAGGGCGTGTCCGTTAGGAGTTGATGCCCGCCGCTGCGAGCTGCTGCTCCACCGGTGGTTGGGCGAGGCAACGATCTGCAGTCCCGATTGCGCGCGAGCTCCATTTGCGACGTTTGTAACGCGATGGAGCCGGCGTGAAATCATGCCGCAACCTTGACGAAGGAAACCCCCGCCGGAGGGCACGGACAATTTCTGGAGCAGGTCTGCGGACGGTCGCAGCCCTGTTCTGAAATGAGTCACGTCGACAGACCAAAAGCGGGAATTGATATGCGGTTGGCTACCATCTTGCTTGTTTTGCTTGGCTTGCTGATCGGCGGTGCAGCCTCTGCCCAACAACAAATGGATTCCACCCCCCGTGTTGCCATCATTGCCGCATACAAGGTGGAATGGATCGCGCTCAAGAACGCGATGAGCGAGAGCCACACCCAGACGATAGCGGATACGACTTATATTACCGGCAAGCTCGAGGGCAAGGATATCGTCCTGTTCCTCAGCGGTGTTTCGATGGTCAACGCGGCCATGACGACGCAGGGCGCGATCGATCATTTCAAGATCACGCGCATTGTCTTCTCGGGCATCGCCGGCGGCATCAATCCCAACCTTTCAGCGGGGGACGTCGTGGTGGCGGATCGTTGGTCCGAATATCTCGAGTCTGTTTTTGCCCGGAAGACGACGGCGGGTTGGTCGGTGCCGGTTTGGCTCGGAAAGACGCTACCGAACTATGGCATGATCTTCCCGATTGCAGTTGAGATTGCCCATCCTGGTCAGAGTGATCCCGAGAAAGTCTTCTGGTTTGATGTTGACGCGGCCATGTTGGAGACCGCGCGTTCAGTGGCGACTAATATCGAGCTGAAGAACTGCACCGACAAAGGTGTCTGCATCGACCACAAACCCCGGATCGTCATTGGCGGTGCCGGCGTTTCCGGCCCGGCCTTCGTTGACAATGCCGATTTCCGCGCCTGGATATTCGATACCTTCAAGGCCAACCTCGTCGACAACGAGAGTGCTCCCGTCGCCCACGTTGCCTATTCCAATCACACCCCCTTCATAGCCTTCCGCTGCCTGTCCGATCTGGCCGGTGGCGATGCCGGCGAAAATACCGAAGATGCACTCGAAGGTATTGCTTCCGACAATTCCGCCGCGGTGGTGAGAGCATTTCTGCACGCACTGCCAAACTAACGGCTCCGGCTTGACGCTCTTGGCGATTATGTCCCGGCTTACTGCGCTTGCTGGAGATCCGAGGCGCTCTCGAGCCAGACCGTGTCGGATGGCTCCCATGCGGGAACGCAGACGACAATCAGCACAAGGTCTTCGTCGCCTCGATTGAACACTTGGTTAGCGCTTTGCGCGGGAATGAAGATCGCATCGCCGGAAGATATCGTCGATCTGCATCAGGCCCGTCCCCTGGATCACATAGTAGGTCTTTTCGGCCTGCGGATGATAATGCCGACGCGACGATTTTCCGGGAGGGATGACGACCTCCGCTACGCTGTGCCGACTGGTGCTCTGCTCAAGCGTTCGACTAACCGCGTGCAAGAAGAGGCATGTCAAAACACAATGTGATGAAGTGGCTTTCAAAGAATTTCGAAGAGGTTGCGTGAGACATGATCGTCGCACGCCAATCGCGTAGTGCGACCAATCGCTCGTCCGCAGAGCGATTCTCAAAAACCATTGATCGCAGGGGGAATTTGTTGACGGTCCAAACGACGGCAACTAGAAGCGCGACCAACTTCTTCTTCGTCGTTACAGGGCTATGATGCGTTCGTTCAAGTTATCTGCCGCTGCGTTTGCGCTTCTCATTTCATGCCAGCCCTCCATTACACGTGCTGTCCCACTACATTCGCTGCACGCGCACTTGCATCCGCACCAGCGAGTTTATTTGATGCGGGGATTCCTCAACGTCTTCTCATTGGGAATGGATCAAATTGCCGCCGATCTTCAGCGGCGAGGTATCGATGCGGTGGTGGGCAATCATACGCAATCCGCCGAGTACGCCGAAGAAGCGATCAGAGAGTGCAAGGCGGGACGGATAAACTCTATCGCTATTGTGGGTCATTCATTTGGCGCCAGCGCCGCCGTTGACATGGCAAATCAGCTCGCGCAGGCCGGAGTAAAGGTCGGATTGGTGGTGACAGTCGATCCGGTCACCCCAACCACAGTTTCGGGCAACGTGCGAACTCTGAAGAACTTTTATATCTCCACCGGCGTTGGCAAAGCCGTCGAGCGCGGTAGCGATTTTCACGGCTCGCTGCAGAACATCGATATGAAGGCCAATCCGAATGAGGATCATGTTTCATTGCAGAACTCGGCGCATCTCCATAAGGAGGTGGTGGGGTACGTCAGGGCGGCGGCCGGCATTCGGTGCCGTTAAGCCTTCTCGGTGGGCTGGTCGCGGTTGGCGATAGGCCTCGAAGGCGACCATTGCGAAGAATATTCATCGCCGGAGAGCCGCCGGCCCGCCCGCTGTTCAGGGTGCAATCGATTATCAGTTCGAATATTTCTGGCGCATCGCGCGATGGTGGAGTATTTCGCCCGAGATAGTCTTTGCGATGGCCAGCCAGGATCGCCCGCGTAATCGTTTGGCGGCGGGCTAACGTGAAAGATTTCAGTTACTTGCTTTGAGCGCTGTCGACTGGTGGCTGGCCGGTCGATCGGACGTCGGTTTATGGCGCGATTTTCGCGCAATGTTGTATTGGGGCTTGGAAGAGATGATCGGGCGACGGCATGTCTTTCATATCAGCGGTTATGATCCGATCACGCCTGAAGAGCAGCTCGAACGGTTTCGTCGGTCGCTTTCGAGGTTTGAGCGAACCTGGGGCGTCTCATCGCGAGCTTCTGCGCTCGTCGATTCCTCCCCGGTCAGCGCGTCCTGGCCATCGGAAGCCTGGGGGCCGAACTGGAGAACTCAGACTACTTTCGAATTGCTCCGATGGGATGATCTTGTTCAGCGCGACTCTCAGAGGGGAATGCTGTCGCGTCTCTATGATTCCTGGCTCACGCTGTTTGAGTTCGTGCTGACCGGAACGCTGTTTCGGTATATCGGCGCAAACTGGAAATATGCGGCTTTCTTTGTCTTTCCGTTTTTCGCCGTCGCGCTGTTTGGGCTCGGCAGCGTCGGAATAGCTTACGCGGTGACTCTGCTGTCCGGTTTGACAGGTCTATGGGCGGCGATCTGCGCCGCCTTCTTCGCCGTCCTGATTTTCATGGCTTTGATGCGCTGGCTTGGTCCACGGCGCAGGATCAATCACGTCCTCGATGACGCGATTTTTTCCCGGCAGTTTCTCCACGGCCAGAGACCTGAGGTGGAAAAAAGAATCGACGATTTTGCTGCCAGGATTCTTGAAAAAACCCGCAAAGCCGACGTCGATGAAATCGTGATCGTCGCTCATTCGCTCGGTGCGGCACTGGCGATAGCGGCCGTCGCACGGAGCTTGGAACAGGATCCTCAACTCGGCAAATCGGGACCGCCGCTGTGCATCCTGACCGTAGGCGCGACGATTCCCAAGTTCTCGCTGCATCCGAAAGGCGGCCAGTTTCGGCAGGCGGCGCGAGCCGTTGCCGATGCGATGTCCATTCGATGGGCAGAATACCAGGCGCGCGACGACGCGATCAGTTTCTATCGGTTCGATCCGGTTACGCTGAAGCGGGTAGGCCGTGAGAACCTGGATGGGCGACCTAATATCCGCCGCGTCCAGGTACACTCAATGATGGATCCTGCGTCCTTCAGGCGTCATCGGTGGAATTTCATGCGGCTGCACTATCAGTTCCTGATGGGTAACGATCAGCGATCGGTCTACGATTACTGCATGATTACGTGCGGCCCACTGGACTTCGATAACATCACGGCGCCGTCCGGCGCTGTCGGCCGATTTCGGGCCGACGGTTCTGTTACTGAGCAGTAGTCTAGCACAAGGGAGGGTTCAGTGCGCGCTTGCCACAATCGTGCGCGCCAGCGCTCGCCCGACACAATCGTAACCTTCCGTCGAATTGTGCAATCGGTCCCAAGAGACCAGCGTGCCCGGTGATAACCCGGCATCGATTGATTTGCGCATCAATGTGAACCGGGAAAACAGGCCGACCCGTTCTTGCCGGGCAACCTCACCGATCATTGCCTGCATCCTGGAATAGTAGGCCGATGCAAGCACCATGGGTGCATATTGCAGGTCCATCAGGATCACATCGGCGCCGCTGGCCTTCAGCGCATGTATGCCCTGAACGATTCTGTTCTTGAGCTGGTCGTCGACATGCCCGCCCCAGGCGATGTCATTGGTACCTAACTGCCACAGGACGAGATCCGGCTTAAAGGCAAGAACGTCGCGGTCGAAGCGAGCCAAATTGTCGGGAATCGTGTCGCCGACACGGCCGCTGTTGGTGACGCTGATCTTGGCATCTGATTGCAGCCTCAAAATCTCTCGCCGCATGACTTCTGGATAGGTGGCCGATGGGCGGAGCTCCCAGAGGCCTACGGTCGAGGACGAGCCGATTGCAACGATATTGAGTGATTCGTGGGATTTCAAACGAGCGCTGGTACGCGACAAGCGCGCGCCCAACGATAGGTTGGAATTGGCGGCGAGGCAGGTTTCCGCTGCCGACCTGTTCGCTAAGCTTTGCGCCTGCGCACCTTCAGGCGCGCTGCCGAAGATTGCGGCGCCAAGCAAGGCCATTTTCCCGGCCCAGTAGCAATTATCCTTGATGGACCGCAGACGGATACTCAAGAAGCGAGATATGACGCTTCTCGACTTGTGTTGTGGCTTCCTGCTGATCAACGTCATCGCGAAAGTGCCCCCACTACATGCGATGGCTGCCGAATCTGATGCGCAGCCTGTACGCAGCCTCTCCAAATGAAGCAAAACGACCGCCGAGGTTGCTTAGCCTAGGATAGCTTCACGGGATTGGCCAGACTACCGCTTCGACGGTACCAATACGGTAATCCTCAAGACTTCGGCGGTTCAGCAAGGGCTTGGCCTGTCTTACATTTGTTTTGGCCGGCGAGCCCCGTCATCGGCGGTCGCTTTTGACAGGGGCATGTCGATGACCGGCGCCGCGGTGGCACTTGCGGGGCAATCTCCCTATGGTGGCCCGTCAAATTGAATTCGTACGGCTGGCTGGCTCGCTATGACGGCAACCCTCTCAAAGTTCGTTTTTGTTATGCTGGCCATCGGTTGGTATGGCATCCGCTACAAATATGCGCGGCGTTCGAATCGCACCCCGGTTGTGCGCAGCGATCGGGGACCCCGCGAAATCGCTCTATTGGTCGTCTCCCTGACCGGTCTCGGCCTGCTGCCTTTCTTGTACGTTTTTACCGGCTGGCCGCGGTTCGCGGACTATACGTTTCATCCCGCCCAAGCCTGGCTGGGCCTGCTGTTTGCGGCTGTCTCGTTAATCATGTTCCAGCTGACGCACCGGGCGCTGGGCCGGAATTGGTCGGTCAGCCTCGACGTGCGGGCGAATCACCAACTCATTACCGATGGGATTTACCAACGGGTTCGGCACCCCATGTACACGGCGTTCTGGCTTTGGGCTCTCGCTCAAGCGCTCTTGTTGCCGAATTGGGTGGCCGGCTTCGCCGGTATTGTTGGTTTCGGGATCCTGTTCTTTGGCCGCGTTTCGCGCGAAGAGCGCATCATGCTGGATACTTTTGGCGACCAGTACCGCGAATACATGGCGCGAACCCACCGCATAATACCAAAAATCTACTGAATGGGGCGGTGAGGTCGAGGATTTCGGCGAGCGCGTAGGGAATTGGATCAGCTACTTGGGGCGGTGTTATTTCTGCAACACTCTCCAAAAAAGCACTCCAACCCTGTGGGTGCGAGGCTCAGGTTAATTGCCTCGTCATGGATGACGGGTTAACTTTTTGGCGACACTGGGCGCTAATGCAAGGAGATGATGATTATGTTGAAGTTTGTTATCGTTGGAGCTGCGACGTTTGCTCTGGTAGGCGTTGCTGCCGCCGCGGATCTTCCCCGTCCGCAGCCGGTTTATCAGACTGCGCCGGTTGGCAAGATGCCGATCGGAAAGGGCCCGATTGGCAAGGGTCCGATTGGCAAGGCTCCGGTTCAGGCTCCGCTCGTCACCAAGGGCTAAGCTGAAGGCCCGCCCGTCGGCGGGTATTTCTGGCGAGCAGAGACATCCGTCTCTGCTGTCCTGATCGGATGAGGGTTAAATGACAAGAGCGAAATGCAAAGGGTTTGCTTCGCGCTTCATTTTGGGGGCGTTTGTTCTTCCAGCTTTCCTGGTTTTGGGAGCTGGAAGTAGTAACGCTCAGCAACTTGCAGCGAGAGCGGACCAGCAAGAATCCGGTTCGGTTAAGCCACAAAAGAAATCCGGTGCGGCGGTGGCTCTTGCCACACCGGGCATGGTTTCGCCTGCAACGCAGGCAAAGCCGGTTCGAAGGGCTCAACCCCTTAGTTCCGGCAAGGGACCGTACTACGTCGATTTTCGTGCCCGTACGGCAGCTTCGTATGGTCACGCGTTCATGTGGTTCGGCAAGACGAGTGAAAAGCAGGTCGAGGTTGCTGGTTTGCATCCGGCCGGCGACGAGCTGCCCTACATGTTGGGGCACCTGACTTTTGTACCAGCTGAAACGGGAGCCAGTTACGGCGACCTGGACGTTCAATACCTGACCGCGAGCTATCGGGTCTATTTGAACGAAGAGGACGCCAAGAAGGTTTTTGCTTATATCAAGCACCTTCAAGCGACCTCCCCGCTCTGGAACGCAGAAACGATGAACTGCACCATGTTCATGGGCCGCGTAGCCGGCTTCATGGGTTTGAAGGTTCCGTTCCATCTGCAGAAGCCTGAGGCCTACGTGAACGAACTCAGAGAGATCAATGGAGGGCGCCAAACGGCGCAACTGAGCTCGGATCGCTAGCTGGTCGATATAACTAGCAACATTAATCTGCAATCGACGGTCGCGAACTCTGTTCGGGGCCGTGGTTGCGTTTTGACTTCCGATAGAGCGCCATTGCTGGGGCGCGCGCGGAAGGTTTCCTGTTGTCGGCTTTCGAATGTGATCGAATCGGCGCGGGATCCAATACCGGCATCGCAACCATTCTTCCGGCTCGAAAACCTTACCCAAGTGTTCGCGTCGCGAATCGCTCCGCGGCGGCGTCACTTCCGTAACCATTCGTCGTGGCTTTTCCCCACGTGTAACTAAAACAGCTGAAGCGGCCCCCGGTTTAGTCAAAAGCCGAGTATCGGTTTGGGGCGGCCTTGCATGGCGACCGTCCAGGCGAGGTGGTGAGCAACCCGAATCAAGGTGGATCGTGGTTCGCACACGACGGGATGGGTGCCTGGGATATGGACCGCGCACCCATGCGTGGAGGGAGATATTTCTCCCTTCGCTCGGTCATGCATCAACAGTAGCCATCGCCACCTTGCTCGCCGGATGCATGGCATCGCACGCGACAGTTTGCTGGATCTGCGACAGCACCTTCAGACAGCACCGTTTCAGAAAGCGGCGAAGAGCTTGCGGACGCGGGCTCGTTTTTAGTTCTGACGGAGCGTCAAATAGTGCTTCGCAAACGTAACATGCTGATGTGATCGTTCTCCAATATTTTTGGCTTTGGCCGCATCACAGTCCGTATGTCCCAGAACGCAAAGCGCTCGGCGCAGGGCTTGATGGATGGGGCGTCACATATGGGAGATTGTATCTCACGCTGATTGCCTCAGGCCTCGGAAAATCTTTCTTCGCTGAAAAAGGTTCATATGGGCAGGATGGCTCCGGCGTTTCTTGAAACATCTGCTTCACGATGGTCTGTCCGCGGTCGCGGTTGCATCGTGGTCGATGCGAAGAATTGGCGAAGTGTTAGGGCGGTCTGCGATCGACAGGTAACGCCGTTTGCAATTCGGTAACTTGACATTCCGGCTCTTTCGGTGCCTCGATCAACCGAGCTTAATTTCGCAACGCGAGGCTTGGTATCATTGACATTCGAACGCCGATCTCGTTCTTCAGGCTGTTGAAGCGCTCGCCATGTCTGGCAAGAGTTGCGGTGAAGAACCGCCGCGAGTGAGGTGACCGCGCTGCCTGTTGCTAACCAGTGAGCCATCAAAGCGCAGCGCCGCGGTCACTGAAATTACAGCACGGATAATTCGCAATCGAGCCATGCACCTGTAGGGCCTCGAATTACGTTCGTAACGAAGTTTTTCTGCTGATAAAATGGAACTACGATACAATCCCGAAATCGTCGGTGGCGATTGACGCCAGAATTTTGAAATGGACAACTCAATTCTAGGCAGCGCCAGGGTATCCCTTTGCTCATCATGGCAATGAGCCGCCGCTGATAACGCTGCATAGGACCATGCAGGCAAGCGTTACAGGATTGAGGATTGGGGCGGCCGAGAAGTGAATCTGATATCGCGCCTGTTTCTGCTGGTGGCTATCGCGTTGCTGCCGGTAATCGCAGTCCAGGCATACAATGAGTTCGACCTGCGCCGATCGCGTCAGCTCGAAGTACAGAGTCAGGCGGTCAGCCTGGCCAAGCTCGCTGCGGCTGAGCAGCAGCAGATCGTGCAGGGCATTCGTCAGGTCCTGGTCGCGCTATCCGAGCTCCCGGCCATAAGGGCTGAGGATAGCAAAGCGTGCAACGCTTACCTGGCTGCGATGCAGCAGCGATTTCCGGCGTTTCTCACCTTTATCGTAACTGACGTGAACGGCGAGGCCTTTTGCGACACCAATCTTGGTCATAGAACAGTCAACGTCGCGACGCGGGCGTATTTTTCCAGAGCTCTTAAGACCGGAGCGTTCACGGTCGGGGAATTCTCGATCGGTCTGGCAATCCCGCGGAGGGTCATTCAATTTGCGCTGCCGTTCTATCGTGACGATGGTCGGATAGGTGGTGTCATCATAGCGCCTCTCAGCCTGGGCTGGCTTGCGGACTATATTGCCAAGAAGGGCGTCCCGGCGGGAGCCGCGCTCGCTATCACGGATCGCAACGGCACCTACCTCGCCCGTTACCCGGATAACAATCGCTTCGTTGGTACCACGATAGCCCGCGATAAATACTCGGCGATGGGCCAGACTGCTGCTATCGATATCATCGATGTCGACGGTGTGGAGCGGGTCGAAGGTCACTCAGGTCTGGGACCTGATTCCGGAGGACTTTCCGTCAGCTATGGCCTCGACAAGACGCAGGTCTTTACCGAGATGCAAAGCCGTACGCAGCGCGGGATATTCCTGATCGTCGTCAGCACCTCGTTGGTGTTGATCCTGACCTGGTTGGGTACACGGCGATTCATTCATCGTCCGCTGGGCCGATTGGTCGATGCCGCGAACCAGTGGCGGCTCGGCGAATATACCCGGCGGGTGGATATCCGGGAAAGGTCGGAAATCGGCCGGGTCGCCGACGCCTTCAACACTATGGCGGATGCGCTGGAGCGTCACGAGCATGAATTGCGCGAAGCAAAGGAGAAAGCCGAGCAAGCGGCGGCGCGGATTACGATGATCTTCGAGAGCACGGCTGACAGCGTGCTCACCGTCGATCGGGATTTCCGCATCAGCTTCTTCAACGAACGCGCCAGGCTCCAACTCGCCGAAGGGCGAGAACTGATCGGCATGAACGTGCAGGAAGCTGTCTTCGAACCTGAGAGTACTGACCTTTGCGAGCGGCTTGGAGAAGCCATCGAGCAGCAGAGGCCGGTCTCGTTCGAAAGGTTCTGTGCTCACCACGGTGTTTGGCACGAAGTCAATGCGTCGCCCGCGAGCGATGGTCTTGCCATCTTCTTCCGAGACGTCACCGAGCACAAGCAGGCGCTGGAGGCGCGGCGTCAGACCGAGGAGAAGCTGCACCAGAGCCAGAAAATGGAGTCGGTCGGCCAGCTCACCGGTGGTGTCGCGCACGACTTCAACAACCTGCTCACCGTGATCTCAGGAAATCTCGAGCTCATCGAGGACACAAAGGACATTGGTCGGGTCCGGCAGTTCGCTGCCGCTGCACGGCGGGCGACCGATCGTGGGGCGAAGCTGACGGCGCAACTTCTGGCGTTCTCGCGGCGGCAGAAACTGAGCCCGAAGCTGGTCAACGCCAATCAGCTCGTTCTCGGATTCCAGGGGCTGATCCGACAGGCCGTTGGCGAACAATGCGAGATCCAGTTGCGGACCGATGACCGATTGTGGCTTTGCAATGTCGATCCGTCGCTGCTGGAGACCGCTCTGCTCAACTTGGCGCTGAATGGACGCGACGCGATGCCGGATGGCGGCGTGCTCGAGATCGAGACACAGAACGTCGTCGTCGGTGAAAACACCCCGGGTTGCGGGCCCGGATCGTATGTCCGCCTGTCCGTCAGGGACACCGGCTTCGGGATGCCTCCCGAAGTGCGCGACAGAGTTTTTGAGCCGTTCTTCACGACCAAGGAAATCGGCAAGGGGACCGGACTCGGCCTCAGCATGGTCTACGGCTTTGTCCGGCAGTCCGGGGGGCACGTCACGGTCGAGAGCGCGGCGGGCGCAGGAACCACGGTCGCGTTATATCTGCCAAAGGCTGCGCAACGCGGCAATGCCGAGGTCGAACCTGTTCAGGCGCCAGCTATATCGGGAGGCTCGGAGCGAATCCTGGTGGTCGAGGACAATGAGGATTTGCTGGAAGTCACCTCGGCGATGCTGACCACGTTCGGCTATCAGGTCTTTTGTGCCCGCAATGGTGCCGAGGCGATCCAGATCGTCGAAAGTGGACAGGAGTTCGATCTCCTGTTCAGCGACATTGTGATGCCAAATGGCATGAGCGGCGTCGAACTTGCCCGCGAACTGAAACGGCGGAATGAGGGCGTCAAAATCCTCCTCACCTCGGGCCATGCGGGGAATGTGCTGGAGCGGCATCAGGCGGCAGGGGAATTTCCGATCATCGACAAACCGTTCCGCCTGTCGGATCTGGTGCGGCGTCTGCAATCAATCCTGCGCGCCGCCTAGCGGCCGACATGCGCCGCGGGATGCCGAAGCAGGACGCAACGGCAGCTGTAATACTCTCGACTCCTTGGTTTGAAGGCAGTGCGCCGGCAACGCCGTTTTGTTCGAGATGACTATCCCTAGGAACTTTCCACGCGCGTTGCGGCGTCATTTCGCTGAATCGATTGCTCCCCAGGCCCTGCTGATCGGCGTCCAGCCATGCAGTTGCGTTGACAACGAAACATCCTGCTTCCAAGGCGTGCTGGCGGATATTGACCTGCATCTGCTCGGCGAACAGTTCGCCGGCGAACGAGCCGGGATACATCGCCGAATGGATTTGTTCGCCATCGGCCATAAGAGCATACCGAGCGAGCGGGTTGTGATGTTCCCAGCAGGCCAACTGCCCGATGCGACCGACCGCGCTGTCGACAGCTCGAAGCCCGGATCCGTCGCCTTGTCCCCAGATTATCCGTTCATGATAGGTCGGGCTGATTTTGCGGCGGTGCTGGATCAAGGCACCGTCCGCATTGAACAGCAATTGCGTGTTGTAGAGCGTGCCGCCGTCGCGTTCGTTGATACCAATGGACACAACCATTTTGGTTTGCCGCGCCGCCTCACCAATCGCGTGCGTGGTGGCTGAAGGCACAGTCACCGCCTGGTCGAGCAGCCTGAGATGTTCCTTTCCTGTCCGGATCTCGAAAGGGGTCTGCACAAAAGAGAAACGGGTAGTACGGCACGACGGTCTCCGGGAAGGTGGCGAACTGGACGCCCTGCCTGCCGAGTTCGAAGATTTTCTGAACAACCCTCTCGACCGTGCCTTCTCGGCTGTAGAGCACGGGGCTGATCTGAACCGCTGCTTTGGCGGCTCAGGATCGCGTTGCGACCGCGGCTGAATGCACAATGACGTCGGGCAATCGGCGCGATTGCGCAGGAGCGAGACCGCGAAGCCGTTAACGTCTTGTGTCGGAACGTCCAGCTCTCTGCGGTGGTCGCGCCCACCATGTTGGCTTCTCTGGTGAGCCGCGTTGGATCGGCGGGCGATTGCGATCGACGGCCTATTGCCGTTGCTTCGCTCCGCCGGGGCCGCTCCATCAGCGCTCTTATGTCAGTTCAACCATCGTCGCGGGCGCTTCGATCCGCACGATGTCGCGTCAATGAATGATCATGACGTTCACGCTGATATCACCACGACTTGAGATTAGGTGCGGAAATAGTCGATCAATCCACGCGCGTTACGATTAAATGGTTCATGCGAACTGGAAAGCCGCCTCGATAGTTTGAAATTCAGGACGAACGACAGAAATTTGCGAGAGACAACTGTAATGCAGTCGGGACATGAATGACGTCGTAGAGTTGTCGGAGCAGCAGCTGCGTCGCAGGAACAGCGCGAAATGGTCAATGTACGGCCCCAGTGTCATCCCGGCTTCGGTAGCCGAGATGGATTTCGCCCTGGCGCTACCGATCCAGACGGCGATCGAGCGCGTCGTCGCCGAGCAGGATTACGGCTATCCGCTGCGCGCGGGTGTCCCCGCGGACCGGTTACTTGGGGAGGCCTTTGCACGGCGTATGCAGGCGCGCTTCCAGTGGAAAGTGGACACGGCGCGCGTAGTGCCCGTCACCAACCTCGTGCAGGCGAGCTTGGCGGCAGTACTGGCGTTCAGCGACCCGGGCGACGGAATCGTGCTGCAGATGCCTGCATTCCCGCCGTTCCACGAAATGGTCAATGATACCGTTCGCCGGATAATCTCCATGCCGCTACGGCCGCAGAACGGTCGCTATGCGTTCGACGTCGATGAATTGGAGGCATCGCTGGATCGGCAGGCACGTATCCTGGTGATCTGCAATCCACAAAACCCAACCGGTCGGATATTCGACCGTGAGGAACTCGTCCGCCTCGGGAAGCTCGCCGTCGCACGCGACATGGTGATTGTCTCGGATGAGGTCTACGCCGATCTGATATTTGACGACTATCGTCATGTCCCAATGGGGACACTGCCATCGGAGATTGCGGATCGAACGGTTACCCTGAATTCGGCGATGAAAAGCTTCAACATGTCGGGACTTAGATGCGGTATCATGCACTTCGGTTCGCCGGCGCTGCAATCGCAGTTTCACGCACGAGTACCTGCCAAGCTTCTCGGCGCTCCTGACGTTGTCGGTATCGTGGCGACGATTGCTGCGTGGGACGAGGGTCAGCCGTGGCTGGACACCGTAATCACCAAGCTGCAGGCAGCGCGGGACCATCTGGGTGCCCGACTGCAGGCGGAGATGCCGTCCGCGCGGGTCATCTTGCCGGAAGCGACCTACCTCGCCTGGATCGACTTCTCCGGCTTGAACCTGAGCGAAAGCGCGTTCCACCACTTTCTGGCGCGAGGCGCAGCGCTGAGCGGCGGTGAAACGTTTTCTTCATCCTGTGCAAGCTTTGGTCGTCTGAACTTCGCGACGTCGCGATCTCTGTTGGATAAGATCATCGATCGGATGGTCGCCGCATGATATCGGAAAGCCACAGGCCGTATTCGATTGGGGCGACTTCAATATTGAGGGACGAAGTCACAAACCGCAACTCAAAGCCGAGAGATGCGTCATTGCAATCTCAACGCGCTCGTCGAACGACACCCACAGGCCCTCGGATCGTTGCAGCAGTCACAGGCGCCGTAAACGAACGGCCCGATCTAAGTCAACATGAGACAGCGCCATCAACTGATTTTGATCGCGGGAATATTCCCGTGAACGAGGTTCGGCTTCGCGCAATGCATATTCTAAAGGCGTATTGGTCATTACCGAGGCGGTTGGTCGGGCGCGGTCCATCCAGAAGCCTTAGTTTTGGCCCAGAGCACATCTACCTGAGCAGCATCGACCGGATGGGGGGTATTACAAATGATTCCTTTCTATCGGCGTCGACGCCGGACTGTTCGGAATGCCGGGTTCTAATTAATTATTGAGAAATTTGATGCTGAGCGAAACTGGCCATATTATCGTTGTTGATGATGATCCGTCGCTACGGCAAATGGTGACCAGGTATCTGGAGGATCACAATATACCGGCGAAGTCGGTGTCGAATAGAGTTGGGCTCAACCGTGAATTTGAAGGAACCCATCCGAGCCTAATCATTCTGGATTTGCGACTCGGTCAGGATGACGGGCTGGATCTGTTGCGAGAAATTCGATCGCATTCGGACATTCCAGTGATTATCACGACCGGCCATCGACCCGATGAAATCGATCGCATCGTCGGCCTTGAACTCGGAGCGGACGATTACATCGTAAAACCGTTCAGCCTCAGAGAATTGCTGGCACGCGTGCGGGCGGTGTTGCGGCGACAGGAGATGGGACGATCGGCGCGGGCGAACGCTCCAGAGCGCGGCGGCTACAGGTTTAACGGGTGGGTGCTAGATCGCCGCAGTCGAAAGCTGCTTGATCCCGGCGGGAGCCCGGTGTCGCTGAGCAAGGGCGAATATGCTCTGCTGCTCGCCTTCCTGGAATCCCCTCAACGGCCGCTCTCGCGAGAGCGTCTGTTGCAAGCCACTCGGATTCACGAGGATATTTTCGATCGCAGTATCGACGTCCAGGTCTTGCGGTTGCGGCGCAAATTGGAGGTCGATCCAAGTGCGCCACGCGTTATTCAGACGGAGCGCGGCGTCGGCTATGTTTTCACGGCCGCGGTCGAACCGTTTTGAAAAGTGGAGAAAGTGTGGCGTCGCAAACTGCGGTTGTAACCACATTGTCCGTGGTTGAGATGAACGCGTAACAGCCATCCTCCAGTAAAACCCCGCAAGCAATTGTGGGAGCTGCATATGCTGGAGAACCAATTAATTGGATCGGCAGCCGGGAACGTCAAGCGTTTCGTCGCGTCGGGCGACGGGAGCGTTTCCGCCAAGCGTTCGAGGTCGATTTCCGGTTCGGAAAAGATCGAGCCGCGTCCCCATGTAACCGCTGCGGCGAACACGGCAGATCGTCCGCAGACTGGTTTCTGGTCGTTGCTAGTCAGCTCCCTCATGGAAGGTCTTGCGTTTTACGGAGCGTCTGTGCATTCGCTGGGGTTCTTTCCACCCGAGCCAGATCCGGCCGAACCGCTACACCCCGCGCCGAGGGATGTCGCGGTTCACCGATGGCGTGGACCGATCCGGGTCATCTCCTCGTCAACTAGATTTGATCGCGATGTAAATCACGTGTCGTCGATCGGGCATAAGTCAGCGGCCGAGAGTCGGGGCAAGCGGGAGCGCGAGATCCAAGAGGCAGCTGACGCCTTGGCAAAGCTCGACGACCTAACACTGCGCAGTTTGGGAATTCCCCATCGATCCTATATCGAGCAGACCGTGAGGTTCTGTCATGATTGCTGATTTCGTCAGTTTCGTATTCGCTGGGACTGAGTTCTGTCATGCGGCGAGCCGCCTCATGCTCCGCCGGGCACTGCACGGCGGCGTGAACACTGTTATGACGCAAAGTTGGATCAGACGGCAACCCGAGTATCGAGGATTGAAGAGTTCCGTGTCGGCTGAAAATTGTCTTTGAAAATTACAGTCAGGGGTCCTGTTAGAGTTGCCGAAATCCGTCGATCGAGTCGGCCGTCGCCGTTGGTGCGCTGTTACAATTTCTGTGTTGTTTTTGGGCAGCCTGCAGCTCTCGGCGGCGTCATCCCCACCGTTCGACCAATTGCCGGAGTCGAATAGTACAACGGCGCCAGAGCCCATTACTCCGACCCCCGATGCGCCTCCCATCGACCCCCTTAAAAGCGCGCTGGGGGAGCGTCTATTCAAAGATGTCCGCCTCTCTCACGACAATTCTCGCAGCTGTTCATCGTGCCATGACCTCAATGCAAACGGCGCGAGCGGAACTCGTCATGACTCCGGCATCGACGGTTCGACTGTCCCGCTAAATACCCCGACCGTGTTCAATGCCGCGCTCAATTTCCGCTTCGGCTGGGAAGGGAAATTTCGTACGCTTGAATCACAAGCAGCGGTTTCACTGGAAAGCCCGTTGACGATGGGCATCAGCGTCGCCGACGTCGTAGACAAACTCAAGACAGATCCCAACATGCGCCGGGCATTTGCCGAAGCCTACGGCCGCGGCGTGAACGCAACCGATCTATTGGATGCTATCGCCAGTTTCGAGCGCACGCTCGTGACACCTGATAGTCGGTTCGATCGTTGGCTTGCGGGCGATACCACCGCTTTGTCGGCGGAGGAATTGAATGGATACCAGCTGTTCAAGTCCTTGGGATGTGTCTCTTGTCACCAGGGCGTCAATGTCGGAGGCAACCTTTATCAACGGCATGGAATATTCCGTCCGCTAGCCTCGCCACACCCGGAAATCTTGCGCGTGCCGAGCCTGCGGAATGTCGGGTCGACAGCGCCGTACTTTCATGATGGCAGCGCTCCGACGCTCGACGATGCCGTGCGCAGGATGGCCGCTGCCCAGCTGGATTCGATATTGACAGACAAGCAGGCAAACGCAATCGTCGCCTACCTCAAGACCTTGACTGGAAAGTATCGCGGAACGCTCGTTGGAACGTCACCATGAAGCTCAAGCGCATGGCGATCATCGTTCCGGCTCTGCTTCTGTTGCTCACGTGGCTAATGCTGAGTGGGCTGAACCTGAATTCCGCTCGCTATGATCGGCAGCTCCGGGCGATCGGTGATTTTTCCCGATTTGAACGTGCATCGAAACGGGAAGTGCTGACTGCGCGCGTCGGTTTGTCGAAAAATTACGACTCGCTGGTGCGCATGACAGGTTTATTGAATCAGGCGCTTGACCGGTTGCGCGAAGAGTCCGGGTCGGACCCCGAGGAACGGCCTGCGATTGAGGCGCTAGCGGCACGCGCAGCCGAAGATGAGGAACTGATCGAGCAGTTCAAAAGCAAGAACGCTCTTCTGCAGAATTCGCTGGCCTATTTTGGAATGCTCAGTGCTCGTCTTGCCGCATCGGACGATCCTGCATTGGTTGCGGTCGCGACCAAGCTATCGACCGCGATGTTGCGACTGACGCTCGATACGTCGCAAACGACGGCACGCGAAGTGCAAGATCAGTTGAGCGATCTCGCCGCGTTGCCGCCTCGGCCAGGCGACGCAAACCTCATTCAAGCCACTCTCGCGCACGGAGGACTATTGCATGATCTCCTGCCATCGACTGATGCCAGTTTAAAAGCGTTGATCGACACGGCGGCCAATCCAGAGCAGGACGCCGTTCGCGCATTGATACTCAAACGCCAACTTGTTTCGAGACAATCTGCGCGCAACTACCGGCTCTTTCTTTATGCCATATCGCTGACACTGCTTGGAGTGCTGGTGTATTTTGGGCTGCAGTTGCGGACGCGGGCGATTGCGCTGCGGCGTCGTGCCGCCTTCGAGCATATAATCGCGCGGATCTCGGCGCGCTTCATTACATCGCAGCAGCACGACATTAGCGCCCACGTCGAATGCGCGCTGAAAGAATTGGCGCGGTGTGTCGGCGCGGATCGCGCTTATTTTGTTGTGGCTGGAGAGCCGATCGAAACCTATCGTTGGGTCGGGGTTAGAGCGGCTTTACCCCAGGAGTGGCCCGAACGCGCATTGGACCTCGCGTCGAGTTTCGATCGCGGCAACGACAACATCATCCATATTCCAAAGGACAGGACAGCTACATATTCGCGTGAAAGACCCAATCTGCCGGTTGGCGTCGGCCATCACGGTTGGCTGTGCGTCACCAACATGTGGGGTGAGCTGAATGCGCTTCTCGCCTTTGACGGGCTGCACGGCTTCCGCCCGACGCGCGACGTTGAGACCGCGCTCCTTCGCATGGCGTTCGACGTCATCGCCAATGCTGTCGGCCGGATCAAGCTTGAACACGATAAGGAGCGGCTGGAAACGAATTTAGAGCAAGCCCGGCGGATGGAGACGATCGGCGCCTTCGCCAGCGGTATAGCGCACAACTTCAATAATATCGTCGCCGCGATCCTCGGTTACACGGAGATGGCCGCTGCCAGGGTGGTTTCGGGAAGCCGGCCGGCCAACCACCTTGCCGAAATTCGCCGCGCGGGGGAGCGCGCACGCGAACTCGTTGAACAGATACTGACATTCGGAAGTCGCGACGATCGCAGACGCGAACGCGTCAACGTCAAGGCGCTGATTGCCGAAACCAAGTCCTTGCTGGCGGTGGCGTTGCCGCCCCACGTCGACATCGTTGTTCGCGAGACATCCGAATTAACGGTCGTGTCGGCAGCGCCGGCCCTACTGCAGCAGGTTATTTTGAACGTCTGCAACAATGCGGCGCAGGCCATGGACGAAGCCGGCGTGATCACGGTCGAAGTCGGTTTGCGGGAGATAAAATACGGTTCGCGGGTAGGGCATGGTGAGGTCGGCTCCGGCCGTTTCATTGTCGTGACGATTTCCGATCCCGGACGCGGCATGGATGAAGCGACACTGGAGCGAATCTTTGAGCCGTTTTTCACGACGCGGTTCGACGGCCATGGTTTGGGGCTGGCAACGGCTCGGGAAATCGTCCGCGACCACGATGGCACCATCACGGTGCAGAGCACCGTCGGCGTCGGAACGCAGTTCGAGATCTGGCTCCCCTCGGCCCTCTCAAATGAACCGATATCGGTGCAAAGTGCGCCGGTCGTCGCCAGTCGCGGCGATGGTGAAACGATCTTGCTGCTGGAGACCGATCGCGAGCGGCTGCTGCGCTACGAGGAAGTCCTGGCGGCACTGGGTTACGAGCCGGTAGGCTTTACGACTCCGACCGAGGCGTTTGAGGCCTGTGCCGCGGCACGGGCGCGGTTCGATGCCGCGCTGATATGCCATCAGCCCGGAACAAGCTCCGCGCTGGATTTTGCGGGCACGTTGCATGGTGTTGCCCCGACGCTGCCGATCATTTTAGCGACGCCCTCGGCGCGAGATCTCGGCGTGCCATCGCTGGCAGCTTCCGGAATAGTCGACGTCGTGCGCTATCCCGTGACGTCTGCGGAGTTGTCCAGTGTGCTGTCACGGTTTATTGCCGCCCCCATTGTTACGAAATTGCAGCCGGACGAAGTTGTGTCCTGAAGCCGACAACGGCGCCAATGCGGTCACCGGCGCGATAGATCGTGCTGGGCGGTCAGAAGGTCCTGCTTTTCAAAGATATCGCAGAGAATCGTGACAAGTCGGGCCGTTGGCTGGAATGGTCCTTGCTTCGACGGTTTGCCGCTTCGAGGAAGCCTAACCCGCCAGGGCCGATTATCGCGGCGACCTCCACCCGCCGCCCGCTCAATCCGCACTGAGCTACCAGCACACGGCGGCCGACTTCGAGCGGCCGGCGCAGAGAGTCCGCGTCACGCGCGTCATCCTCAGTGCCCGGCCATGTGCCGGCCGATTTCGGTGAGGTCGGCCTCGTCCGCGCGTGCTTCATAAACCAGTTCGCCGTGGAACATGACCAGCAGACGATCGGACAGTTCGAGCAACTCGTCGAGGTCCTCGCTGACCAAGAGCACCGCGGCGCCGCGATTTCTTGCCGCCATGATCTCGGCGTGGATCTGCGCCACCGCCGCGAAATCCAGGCCGAAGCAAGGATTGGCGGCGACCAGGATTTCAACATCGCCGCTCAATTCGCGCGCCAGCACCGCGCGCTGCACGTTGCCGCCCGACAGCGCCGCAATGGGCGTGTCGGGGGTGCGGGTCTTGATCTTGTAGCGGTCGATTTTCTTCTTTGCGTCGTTGCGGAACGCCGCCCGGTTGAGCCACCAGCCGCCGCTTGCAAACGGGGCGCGATCGAATTCCCGGAACGCGATATTGTCGGCGACGCTCATGCCGCTGACGCAGGCATTCTTCAGCGGCTCTTCCGGCAATAGCGACATCTTGTGCCGGCGCATCTCTTCCCGGCTTGCATGATACGGCTCTCCGATCACGCGGATCTGGCCGCTTTGGGCGTCGCGTTGGCCGGCCAGCACTTCGACGAGTTGGCGCTGGCCGTTACCGGAAACCCCGGCGATGCCGACGATCTCGCCGCCGCGGACTGCGAGCGAGACGTCGCGGACTGCGATCGCGCCGGCATCGTCGAGCGCGTTCAATTTGTCCAGTTCGAGCCGCGCCGCGGTGACCTTGCCGATGCGCGCCGGCTGGATCGTCAATTGCTCGGCGCCGATCATGGTTCGCGCCATGTCGTCGGGCGTGAGGTCGGCGACCCGGCCACGGCCGGCCAGCTTGCCGCGACGCAGAATGGTCACGTCGTCGGCGAACGCCATCACCTCGCGGAATTTGTGGGTGATCATCAGAATGGTGAGGTCGCCGGCAACGACCATGCCGCGCAGCATGCCGAGCACTTCATCGGCTTCGGCCGGCGTCAGCACCGAGGTCGGCTCGTCAAGGATCAGGAATCGCCGCTTGAGATAAAGCTGCTTGAGGATTTCGCATTTCTGCCGCTCGCCGGCGGATATGTCGGAAACCCGGGCGTGCAGCGGCACCTTGAACGGCATCCGCGCCAGGAACGCTTCCAACTCCCTGGTCTCCTTCGACCAGTTCACCAGGGCGGGAACGTCGTCGCGCGCCAGCACCAGGTTTTCGGCCACCGTCATCGCCGGCACCAGCGTGAAATGCTGGTACACCATGCCGAGCCCAAGCGCATGCGCATCCTTTGGGTTGGCGATCGTCTGCTCGCGACCGCCGACCAGGATATCGCCCTCGGTCGGGTGGTAGTAACCCATGATGCACTTCACCAGCGTGCTCTTGCCGGCGCCGTTCTCGCCGAGCAGCGCGTGGAATGAACCAGGCCGGACCTTGAGTTCGACCTTGTCGAGCGCAACGAAATCGCCGAACCGCATGGTCATGGCGATGGCATCGATGCCGAGCGGGCCCTCCGGCAGCGGCATTTCGCCGATGATCATGATAGCGCCTCGATCATCGCATGCGAGGTCGCAACCGCGCCGAACACGCCGCCCTGCATCTTGATCATCTTCAGCGCGTGCTCGTGATTGCTTTTATCAGTGGCGGCGCAGCAGTCCTCGATCAGCACGCATTCGAAGCCGCGATCGTTGGCTTCGCGCATGGTGGTATGGACGCAGACGTCCGTGGTGATGCCGGTCAACACCAGGTTCTCGATGCCGCGCAGCCGCAGCATCAGTTCCAGATCGGTGGCGCAGAACGATCCCTTGCCAGGCTTGTCGATGATCGGCTCGCCCGGCCGCGGCGCCAGCTCAGGAATGATCTCCCAGCCGGGTTCGCCGCGAACCAGCACGCGGCCGCACGGGCCGGGATCGCCGATGCCGGCGCCGATCTGCCGCGAGCGCCAGCGCTTGTTGGCGGGAAGATCGGATAGATCAGGGCGATGGCCTTCGCGGGTATGAATGATGTGAAAACCCTTAGCGCGCATCGTGGCGAGCAGCCGCTTGATCGGTTCGATCGGCGCCCGCGTCAGCGACAGGTCGTAGCCCATCTTGTCGACATATCCGCCGACGCCGCAAAAGTCGGTCTGCATGTCGATGATGACAAGCGCCGTGTTGGCCGGGCGAAGATCGCCATTATACGGCCAGGCATAGGGTTCCGATTTCAGGTAGCGCTCAGCCATGGTTCGTCCTGCGCGTGGGATTATCGGGTGATCGACAGCTCGGCCGGCGCGCCGGTCAACGTGCGCTTGGGCGAGCAGGTGATGGTCATGATCGCCAGCGTCAGGATGTAGGGCGCGGCGTTGAACAGATAATAGCCGGAGGTGACGCCAACCGATTGCAGCGCCGGTCCGAGCGCGGCGGCGCCGCCAAACAGCAGCGAAGCCCACAGGCACAGCATCGGATCCCAGCGCGCGAAGATGACGAGCGCGACCGCGGTGACGCCCTGGCCGCTCGACAGACCTTCGTTCCAGCTGCCGGGATAGAACAGCGACAGGAACGAGCCGCCGATCCCGGCCAGGAAGCCGCCGGCCATGGTGGCGCGCAACCGAATCCCGAGTACCGAATAGCCCATCGCGCGGGCGGCGTCGGCGCTTTCACCAGCGGTGCGGATCAACAGGCCCCAGCGCGTGGTGCGGAATGCCCAGTAGAGCACCGGCGCCAGCGCGACGCCGATCAGGAACAGCACATTGATCCGCAACGCCTCGCGCACCTGCGCGACATCGCTCCACCATCCGAAGTCGATGGCGGGTAGTCGCGCCGCGCTCGGTTCGATCAGCGGCTTGCCGAGGAAAAACGCCAGTCCGGTTCCGAACAGCATCAGCGCGATGCCGACGGCGACGTCGTTGACCCGGGGTAGCGAGCAGATGCCGGCATGCAGCGCGCCCATCAGGGCACCGGCGATGCCGGCAGCGAGAACGCCGAGCCACGGCGAGCCCGTCAGGTAGGAGATGCCGTAGGCGCTCATCGCGCCCATCACCAGCGTGCCTTCGAGACCGAGATTGATGCGGCCGCTGCGTTCGGTGATGCATTCGCCAAGACTGACGAACAGGAACGGCGTACTGACGCGGACGGCGCCGCCAAACACCGCGAGCGGCACGGTCCACAGTCCGATCGTCCCATCCGCCATCAGGATTTTCCTTTCAGGAAGCCTATTCGTCCGTACAGCGCGTCGCTGGCCAGCACCGCCACAAAGATAATTCCCTGCAGCACCAGCACCGAGGCATCGGGCAGGCCGAGCCTGCGCTGCAACAGGCCGCCGCTGGCGCTGATCCCGCCGAGCAGAATCGCGACGGGGATGATGGCCAGCGGATTTTGTCGGGCCAGGAAGGCGACCAGGATTCCGGTATAGCCGTAGCCCGCGGCGAGGTTGGCGTTGGCGCGGCCCTCGATGGCGGCGACCTGGACCATGCCGGCAAGCCCGGCCGCGGCGCCGGCCAGAAAGCAGATCGTCAGGATCAGCTTGTTGACGCCGAGGCCGACGATCTTGGCGGCGCGGATGTTGCCGCCGGCGACCCGGGCCGCGAAGCCGAACACGGTGTGATAGATCAAAATGTAGGACGCCACGGCGGCGATGATGCCGAACACCAGGCCCCAATGCACCTCGGTGCCGGGGATCGAACCGATCATGTTGGCGGCGCCGATCTCGTGCGTCGACGGCTTGTTGAGGCTGGCGGGATCGCGCAGCGGTCCCTCGACCAGATGATTGAGGATCGCAAGCGCGATATAGACCAAGAGCAGGCTGGAGATGGTTTCGTTGACGCCGCGATACTGCCGGAGGCCGCCCGAGAGCATGATCCAGAGACCGCCGCCCGCCATGCCGGCGCAAACCATGGCGACCTGCACCACCAGGGGCGGTGCCGATGGCAGCATCAGCGCGGCGCCGGTGGCGGCGAGCGCACCGATCAGCAACGCGCCTTCGCCGCCGATGATCACCATGCCGAGTTGTGCCGGCAGCGCCGTGCACAGCGCGGTGAGGATCAACGGCGCCGCACGCGTCAGGCTGTTCTGCCAGGAAAACCAGGTTCCGAACGCGCCCTGATACATGTAAAAATACAGATCGAGCGGATTTTTGCCGAACAGGAACACGAACAGGCCGAACACCCCGAGCGCGGCGATCAGTGCCGCGCCCGGAATCAGGATGTACTCGATGGTCGTGCCGTAGCGCTGGAGGAATCCGGGATCAGCCGCGGGAGAGACCGCGACTGCATCGACGGAGTCCGCCACCTCGGACGTCACGAAACGGCTCCGATGACACCTTCCACCAGATAATCCATGCTTTCGAGGTCGGCATCCCGCTGGCCGCGATCGACACCGGCGGCGATCACGGTCTTGCCCTTGTTGTCGACGATCGGGCCCTTGAAGATGGTGTAATTGCCCGCGATCAGCTTGGCCTTGATGTCGTCGGCATGCTTGCGCGCCTCGGCCGACACCGCTTCGCCGTAGGGCGAGCACTTGACGATTTCCTCTTTCAGGCCGCCGCGGAAGAAATTCGGGATCGCTTCGCCGGCCTGGATCATCCTGGCGAATTTGGGATACAGCGCCTCCCAGTTCCACTCGGCGCCGGTCAGATAGGCCTTCGGCGCCAGCGGCCCCTGGTTGACGTGATAGCCGCAGACCATCGCGCCGCGACGCGCGGCATTCTCTACGATGGTCTTCGGTCCGTCGACGTGACAGGTGAGAACATCGACACCCTGGTCGATCAGGCTGTTGGTCGCCTCGGCCTCCTTGACCGGCATCGACCAGTCACCGGTGAAGATGACCTGCGTGGTGGCTTTCGGGTTGGCGAGCCGGGCGCCGAGCGTGAAGGCATTGATGTTGCGCAGCACCTGCGGGATCGGCTTGGCCGCGACGAAGCCGAGCTTGCCGGTTTTGGACGAGTAGCCGGCGACGATGCCGGAAATGTACTGGGCTTCGTCGATATAGCCGAAATAGCTGCCGGCGTTCTTCGGATCCTTATCGGTCCACAGCCCGCCGCAATGCTCAAAATGGATCTTGGGATATTTGCTCGCCACCTTGGTGACTTGCGGATTGTAGTAGCCGAACGATGTCGGGAACAGCAGCGTCGCGCCGTCGAGATTGATCATCGACTCCATGGTCTTTGCCACGGCGTCGGTTTCAGGGACTTTCTCCTCCTCGATGACCGTGATGCCCGGCAGTTTCTTCACCGCTGCCGCGCCTATCGCGTGCGCCTGGTTGTAGCCGTAGTCGTCGCGCGATCCGACGTAGACGAACCCGACCGTCAAGCCGGCCGCGGCCGCGGACCGCATCCCGAGCGCCGAGCCCAGCGTCAGCGCGGCACTACCCTGCAGCAGATGCCGTCGTGAAATCCTTCCGAAATCCATGCGTTGCTCCTCTGGCGGGCCGACCGCCTGTCCATTGCGTGGCTTCGCCTGAAGCAGCGCAGCCCCAAGCCGGTTCGCAACTTTTATGCCAATGCTTAATTGTTGACCGAACGCTATCGGCTGATTGAAATCATGAGATTATTTTTGCAAGTCACGTCTCGTTCAGAATTCTTGCGTAGTAACATGAGCACAATTAATAGGCATATCACCGGAATTGTATGCAGGAAGATTGAGCAAAATTAGCACCCAGAAATAAGCCAGACGGTGTGGTGCAGCTTCCGGTAATGGCGCTCGTTGGCCGCTGCGCGCCATGGCGAATTTGTCGAGCCGGATCAATCTGATTTGGCGGGTCCAGCCTTGTCGGCAAAAATATTCCCTCTGTTCGTCAGACCCAAATCACCTCTTTATTCCCGTCGTCTCATCCCCTTGGAGGGGCGTATCGCGATCGTCACGGACGTTGGGATGGGATGCGGTGGACGCGGCAGCGTCGCGCGCGCCAGATGAATCGCAGGGCAGGCGTTCGATTGAGCGAACGCCTGTGAACGATCGACCGGCGCGCAGACGAACGATGTTGCTTCTGTCTTCGCTAATGCTTTGGCGGTCGTGCACATGCCGCCGGGGCCGCTTGGCGAAGACGGGTCGCGGACGGCAAAACCGTGTGGTCCTGGCACCCGTTGCTGGTGCTAAATCGGCGGAGGTGTTGCGAGCCCAACCGGGTTCTCGCAAGACCGCGAATTCGCCGATGACGGTGGCAAGACGAATTCGTCGCCGAAGAGCGCGCCATAAGCCGTTAAAACCATTGCGTGCGGGAATGCCGGGTGTTCCGGCGCGACCGTGGTGACTACCGTGTGCACACTACCTTTTGCACACGGGCCGCGGGTGCACCGTGCACCCGGCATTCCCCGCGCCCTCTTGAGGGTCGCGCCTGCGCCCTCGATTTCTTTGGGGCGGACTTTCGAGCACAACTCGGGCGCATCATGTCGCGAGAATGCGGAGACACACCTCAACGTCATTCCGGGATGGTCCGAAGGACCAGACCCGGAATCTCGAGATTCCGGGTTCGCGCTTCGCGCGCCCCGGAATGACGGCTCGGGTTGGGCGCCCATGCTCCTATCGTCCTTGCGACGACCTGTCCGCCGTAGCTTCTCAGCGAAGGCGGAAGCAATTGCTTCGCTAGCGCTCGCAATGACGGAACTTAGATTGGACGCCCCGCTCGCTGGCAACGACAGCACCGCCGCACCCCGCTCACTCCGCCGCTTTCGCCGCCTTGGCACCGAACATCCGCGTCGGTGCCGGAAAGCCGCACGATGTGCCGTCGGTGACCTTGACCTGATCTTCCCAGGGCAAGCGGTAGGTGCCGGCCACCATGTCCTGCATGAACGTGTAAGGGCAATCCATCGCGCCGCCCTTCACAGCGACATAGCCGCGGTGCCAGAGCTGATAGATGTTGTTCTCGACGCCCCAGTGAATCCGCGCCTCGCGCACCAGATCGGGGCGCACCTCCGCGGTGATGATCTCGTCGGCACGGCCGGTGGTGCCATGCGCGATGATGCTGCCGTCGAAATTCACGATCATGCCTTCGCCCATGGAATCGAACGAACCGTCCGATCCGCACATGCAGACATTGGCGGTGATCATGAGATTCTGAAACGCGTTGGCCTGGTTGGTGAAGCGCCAGCTCTCACGGATCGGCGCAGTATAGCCGGCGGTGCGGATCATGATCTCCGCGCCCTTGTAGGCGCATTCGCGCGCCATCTCCGGGAACATGCCGTCGTGGCAGATGATCAGCGCGATCTTGGCGCCCTTGGGGCCTTCGATCACCGGGATGCCGATATTGCCGGGTTCCCACGGCTCGACCGGAATCCACGGGTGAAACTTGCGATAATAGAGTTTGATCTCGCCGTGCTCGTCGATGATCAGCCCAGAATTATAGGGATTGCCGTCGGGGTTGAATTCCATGATGGAAAAGCAGCCCCAGATCTTGTTGTCGATGCAGGCCTGCTTGAATGCGGCGACCTCGGGCCCGTCGAGCCGGCACATGATGTCGGGATTGGTATCCATCGACAGGCCGTGCAGCGAATACTCGGGAAACACCACGAGGTCCATGGTGCCCAGATTGCGCCGCGCCTTGCCGACCATCGTGACGATGCGCTCGGTCTGGCGCGCCAGATCCGCCTTGGTCACCACGACAGGCAATTGCAGTTGAACGAGCCCGATGACAACGCCGTTGGGCGATTTGTTGAGGCCTCCGAGTCCGCTCATAGTCTACTCCTAGTTGGGCGCTGGCTCTGCGTAAACGAAGCAAAATTCATACCGGAAGAGCTTTGCATGCGCGCGCACATCATCCTTCGCAGGCGAGGTTCAATTTTCGTGGCAGCGCGTGGCCGGTGCATCCCTGCGCCGCGCAGAACGCGCCAACCAGCTTTGCCACCGCCGCCGTCGATCCGTAATGGCCGCCATCGGCCTTATCCAATCTGTCCGCGGCGGCTTGCGCTTGCTGCCGTAGCAGGGGTTCGTCGAGGGTCAGGAGTCTATTGTCGTGAAACACGATCCGGCCGCCGATCATTACGGAATCGACTGACGCGCCATTCTCACCAAACACCATCTGCAGCAGCGGCGATCGCAGCGGCACGAAATGCGGACTGTCGAGCCGCAGGAACACAATGTCCGCTTCATATCCCGGCGCCAGTCGACCGATCCTGTCAAAGCCCAGAACCTTTGCCGAGCCCTCGGTGGCGAGATGGAAGGCGTCATCCGACGAAAGCCAAGCGTCGGTGGCGAATCCGTCGATGCGCGACAGATAGGAGGCGAGGCGGGTCGCCTCGAACATGTTCTGTCCATCGGATGTGTTGCTGGCATCGGTGCCGATCCCGACGCCGATTCCGTTGGCCAGCATCTTTCGTATCGGTGCCACGCCGGATCCAAGCCGCAGATTGCTGGACGGGTTGTGCGCCACCCGCGCGCCGGCTTGGCCCAGCCGCGCGATGTCGTCGTCGTCAAGCCAGATGGCATGCGCGGCGCTCAAGCGGTCGGAGAGAAAGCCGAGGTCTTGCAGGTGCCCCACGAGGCTCTTGCCATATCGCGTCCGTCCGATCGCCGCTTGGGCGCGCGATTCCGCCAGATGGGTTTGCAGGGGCACGCCGTGTTCGTTCGCGAGCCGCGCACAATCGATCAGGAAAGGGTCGGAGCAATGCAGCGGAATTGTCGGGCCCAAGGCAGGCCGAATCCAGCGGCGGTCGAACTCCCAGTGAGCGAGGATGTCGGCGCATGTCGCCAACGTGTCTCCGCCGGGTGCGGCGCCAAGGCCGGCGCAATGCGACCGCAACGGCTCTGGCAACGCGTCCAGCAGCCCCGGTAGCGCCTGATAGATGGTGCGGTCGGCAATCATGGGAGCGATCACGGCGCGCATGCCGGCATCGCGGTATGCCCGGGCCACCGCCGAAATTCCCGCCCGCGAGGGCGCCGGAAATTCCACGGTGAGATCAAAACAGGCGGTGCAGCCCTTGCGGATCATTTCCGCGGCGGAAAGCGCCGCACTCAGATATTTATCCTCGACGCCGCGCGATCGCGTGCCGGCTCCCGCGCCGGTCAGGAACATCTCGAGCGAGACCTTGTCCTCGACCGCTCCGCGGTTGAGCGCGCCGTGCGAATGCGTGTGCGCGCTGATCAAGCCCGGAATCAGCATTCGGTCTTCAGCCGACAGTGTCTCCACATCTTCGGATACGTCAAAGCCGGCATTGTCGATGGCGAGGATGCGGCCATCCTCGATCAACAGGTCCTTTGGCGTGCTGTCTCCCGTCGGGCTGAGGACCAGGCCCCCGCGGATAATGGTGCGGCGCCCTTTCATGCCTTGCATTCGGAAAGGGGTGGAACAGGCATCATTTCGAAACCGTCTCGGCTCGTGGCAGGCGGGCGATAGCCGTGATGAACTCTTTGCTGCACGCTATATGCGGCACTTGCGAACAATATTTGTGCGCAAATTATGGGCGGTCGATGACAATAAACGTGCAGATCGGGGCCGGGGATGCTGCGCGGGACCGCGTCATATGGCGCCGTTTCGGGCGAGACCTCCAAACAAGTCCGTAACGCGTGCATGGCATGTCGCTTGCTTGACATTTGTTTAGGCGTCGACGGCGCCTTGGCCCTTGATGCGCGGCGAGAGCAATGGCGGCCGCATGAGATTTTCCCGATTGGTTTTTTAAACTGGAGTGCCTCACATGCCGACCAACCTGACGCGTCGCCAAGCCCTTGCTATTCCCGCGGGCCTCGCTCTGGGAGGTCTTGTCGGCCGGTCTGCTTTCGCCGCGGAGCCGGTCAAGATCGGTCTCGTAGCAGCACTGTCGGGGCCATCGGCCAAGTCGGGCGAGGGCATCATCCGCGGTCTCACGATCGCGATCGACGAGATCAACGCGCGCGGCGGTGTGCTCGGCGGGCGTATGCTTGAACTCGTGCGGCGTGACGATGAGTCGAACCCCGCCAAGGGCCAGACCGCGGCGCGCGAACTGATCGACAAGGAAGGCGTCGCCATCCTGTTCGGCGGCATCGACAGCCCGGTGTCGCAGGCGATCGTGCCGCTGGTCAACACAGCGCGGGTGCCGTTCATGGGGGTGTGGGCCGCGGCGACCAACATCACCCGCAACGGCGCCAATCCGAACTACGTGTTTCGCGTCTCGGCGGTCGACGTGCTGGTGGATCGTGCGCTGATCAAGCATGCCATGACGGGCTTCGGTTCGAAGACCCCGGGCCTGATGCTGGTCAACAATGGCTGGGGCGAGTCCAATCTTGGCGGCCTGACCGCGGCCGCGGCTGCGGCCGGTATCAAGCTTGCCGGTGCGGAGAAGTTTGAAGACAAGGACGTCGACATGACGCCGCAACTGCAGCGCCTCCGCGCGGCCGGCGCGGATACGGTGATCCTGGTCGGCAATGCGGCGCCGGGGGCGCAGGTGATCAAATCGCTGCAGCGCACGGCGTGGCCGGTGCCGGTGGTGTCGCATTGGGGCATATCCGGCGGACGCTTCCCCGAACTGGCGGGCTCTTGGGCCGGCAAGGTGCACTTCGTCCAGACCTATAGTTTCTTCGGTCAGCAGAACGATGTCGGCAAGCGCGTGCTCGCGGCAATGATGGCGAAATATCCCGACGTCAAAGGTCCCGGCGATGTCACCCCGCCGGTCGGTGTGGCCAACGCCTACGATGCGATGCAACTGACCGCGCTTGCGCTCGACAAGGCCGGGTCGAGCGAAGGTCCGAAATTGCGCGAGGGGCTTCTCGCCATCGACAGCTATCAGGGCCTGATCAAGAACTATACCAAGCCGTTCACCGATGAGAACCACGACGCCTTGAATGAAAACGACTACGTCATGGTCCGCTACAACGGCGATCAGATCGAGCCGGTAGCGGGCTGATCCATGCTCGCGACCGCACTCGTCTCGGGGCTCAGCCTCGGCAGCATCTACGGCCTGATTGCGCTGGGTTTCACCCTGACGTTTTCCGTATCCGGCACCGTGAATTTTGCGCAGGGCTCATCGGTGATGCTGGGGGCAGTGGTTTGCCAGGCCCTTGCGGTTGGACTGCATTGGCCGATGCTGGCGGCGATACCGGCGGCGCTACTCGTCTGCGCGGTCTGGGGTCTGGTCGTGGAGCGCGTCGCGGTTCGGCCCTTCGTCGTCCGCGGCACGAATTCCTGGCTGATGGCGACGGTCGCGCTCGGAATCGTGCTCGACAATGTTGCGATGGTGCTGTTCGGCAAGGAGCCACGCGCGTTTCCGTCGTCGCTGGCGGATGATCCCTGGGTCATCGGCACGGTCGGCATTTTTCCGTTGCAGGTGTTGATCCCGGTGGTCGGATTGGGACTGGCCGGGCTCGTTCACCTCGGCATGGTCAGGACCGGGCTTGGGCTGAAGCTGCGCGCGGCGGTCGATAATCCCGACGCCGCCCGGCTGATGAGCATCGACGTGACATTGCTGATTGCCTTGACGTATGCCGCCGCGGCGCTGCTGGCCGGGATCGGCGGGATATTGATCGCGCCGCTCTACAATGTGGCCTACGACATGGGGACGCTGTTCGGCATCAAGGCCTTTGCCGTGGCGATCCTGGGCGGTCTCACCAATCCCTGGGGTGTCGTGATCGCGGGCCTTGCCTATGGTTTGGTGGAAGCCTGCGCCACGACCTGGCTCGGCTCCTCCAGCACCCAGATCGTCACCTTCACGGCCGTGATCGCGGCGCTGGCTCTGGCGCCCTCGGGATTGTTCGGCGGTCGGAAGAAGGCGCGGGTGTGAAACCATGCGCATGAAGGCCGTCATCATCGTCGCTGCCGCGATACTCGCCGTTGGCGCGGCCGTCGTCTGTCTGTTTGCACCCGGCTATTACGGCTACCTCTTGGGAACGGTCGCCACGACCGCGCTGGTCGGCGTCGGCCTGAACGTCCTGCTTGGGCTTAGCGGTGAAGTGTCGCTTGGTCAGGCCGGGTTTCTGGCGCTCGGCGCTTACGGCGTTGGGATTCTCACCACCAAGGCCGGCTTCGGTTTCTGGGAAGCGTTGCCGCTCGCGGTGCTGTTGGTCGCAGCGATTTCGGCGTTGCTTTCGATTCCTGCGCTGCGCGTCACCGGGCCTTATCTGGCGATGGTCACCATCGCCTTCGGCTTCATCGTCGAGTCGGTGTCAGTGGAGTGGCAGAACCTGACCGGCGGCTCCAGCGGTCTTGCCGGCATTCCGGCACCGTTCACGACCGGCGGCACCGCATTGCTGGCGTGTGGCTTCTGTGCGCTGGCGCTGCTCGCATTCCATTATTTCGTGCGAAGCCCGCTCGGGCTGGCGATGCAGGCGACTGCATCGGCACCGGCGGCGGCACGCAGCATCGGCATCGGCGCTTTGCCGGTGCGCACGGTGGCCTTTGTGCTGTCGGCGGTGGCGGCGGGTCTCGCCGGCGGATTGCAGGCGGCGCTGACCGGCTTCATCGCGCCGAGTTCGTTTCCGTTCTCGCAGTCGATTCTGTTTCTGCTGGTGGTGGTCGTCGGCGGTGCCGGCCGCACCCTCGGTCCGCTGGTCGGCGCCGCGGTCGTGGTGCTGCTGCCGGAGATGCTGGCGGGTCTTGCCGAATACCGGCTGCTGGTGTTCGGCGCGGGATTGTTGATCGTGCTCTGGATGGCACCGGGCGGGATCGCAGGCGCGATCGCGCGTTTTGTCACTCCCGAAAAGCCGGTCAATGTTACGCCGGCGGATGCCGCGCCGGCGCTCGCCCATATTGCCGGATCGGGCGGTCATCTCATTGCCGAAGGAGTTCGCGTCGCGTTCGGTGGTGTTGTTGCGGTGGCGGGCGTCGACTTGACGGCGCAAGCCGGCCGGGTCACCAGCGTGATCGGCCCCAACGGCGCCGGCAAGACCACGCTGCTCAATCTCGTCAGCGGCTTCCAACGACCGGATTCCGGGACTGTGCGCGTCGGTGAACGCGACATCTCCGGCAAGGCCGCCGATCAAGTTGCGCGCGATCGCGTGGTTCGTACGTTCCAGACCGCACAACCCTTCGGCACCCTCAGCGTGCTGGACAATGTCCGGCTCGGCCTGCTGCGCGGCGCCTGGCGCGGCGAGGCGTCAACTGAGCTGGCGCGCTCGCTGCTCGCTCTAGTTGGCTATTCCGGATCCGAGGAGAGAGCCGCCGCGACGCTGTCGCATGTCGATCGGCGCCTGGTCGAGATCGCGCGCGCACTCGCTACCCAACCGGCGGTGCTGCTGCTGGATGAGCCTGCCGCGGGCCTCGACGAGGCCGACACGACCAGACTCGGCAACTTGCTTCGACGCCTCTCGCGCGCCGGCCTCGCGATTGTGCTGGTCGAGCATGACATGGCGCTGGTGATGTCGATCTCCGACGAGATCGTGGTGCTTGATGCCGGGCGTCGGATTGCGGCGGGCGCGCCGGCCGTGGTTCGTGCCGACCCCGCGGTGAAGGCAGCCTATCTCGGTTCTAACAGCGTGGCCCGCCCGCGAACGGCGCAGCCGGCCGGCGCTTCGGTGCTTGATGTGCAGGCGCTCAGCGCCGGGTATGGGCCGCTTGCGGTGCTCGACCGGATCGGCCTGCAAGTGGGCCGCGGCGAGACCATCGCTGTGCTCGGGCCCAATGGCGCCGGCAAGTCGACCTTGATGAAGGCGCTGAGCGGCTTGCTGCGTCCTGTCACGGGCACCATCGACTTTGGCGGTACCGAGCTTGCACGGCTTCCGGCGCACCTTGTCGCCCGCGCCGGCCTGATCCTGGTACCCGAGGGACGCCAGGTATTTCCTCATTTGACCGTTGCCGAAAATCTCCGGCTCGGCGCGACCCGGCGGCGAGATTTTACGCTGGCCGAGATCGAACCGATGCTGGCGCGGTTTCCGCGATTGCGGCCGCGCCTGCACACCGCCGCAGGTCTATTGTCCGGCGGCGAGCAGCAGATGCTCGCGGTTGCCCGCGGCCTGCTGGCGCGGCCCGATATACTTCTGCTGGACGAGCCGTCGCTCGGTCTCGCACCTGCGGTCGCCGCTGAGCTGTTCGGGCAGTTTGCGCAGTTGCGCGACGAGGGCATGACCCTGTTGATCGTCGATCAAATGGCGGATCACGTGCTGGCGATTGCCGATCGCGGCTATGTGCTCGGCGGCGGACGCGTGCTCACGCAGGGTTCCGCGGCGGAACTGCGCGATACGAAACTGGATGAGGCCTATCTCGGAGCCAGTCCGGCAGTGGGGATTTGATGGACCTGATTATTCGCAACGCCCGCATGCTGTCAGGCAATGAGCTGCGTGTCGCCGATGTCGGCATCCGCGGAGAGACGATCGCCGCTATCGCTCCCAGCTTAGTAGCCGATGCGCGGGAGCTGGATGCGGCGGGATGCCTGGTGATCCCCGGCATGATCGAGACTCACATCCATCTCGACAAGACCTGCATCATGGATCGCTGCCACATCGAGGAGGGTACTGTCGCCGAGGCGGTTCGCAAGACCGCCGCCGCCAAGCGCGACTTCACCGTCGAGGACGTTTACGCGCGGGGAAAGCGCACCCTGGAACGCTGCATCGCGCAGGGCACCATGCACATGCGCACGCATGTCGAGGTCGACCCGGGCATTGGGATGATCGGCTTCGAGGCAATCGACCAACTCGCGCGCGACTACGCCTGGGCCATGGATATTGAACTCTGCGTTTTCCCGCAGGAGGGGCTTACCAATAATCCCGGCACCGAGGAATTGCTGATCGCTGGCTTGCGCCGCCGCGCGCGCGCCATCGGCGCCGTGCCGTATTTCGACACCGACCCGCGGGGCCAGATCGACCGGATATTTGCCATCGCACGCGAATTCGATGTCGACATCGACATGCATCTCGATCTCGCCGAGACCACCGACGGCATGCAGACCGAATATGTCTGCCGCAAAACCGAGGAATTCGGGTGGGGCGGACGCGTCACCGTCGGGCATGCGACCCAGATGTCGCTATTGCCGCCGGATCAGTTCGGCGCCATCGCGACAAGGCTCGCCAGCGCCGGCGTCGCGGTGACGATATTGCCGTCGACCGACCTGCATCTGATGGGGCGTAGCCACGGCCATGCGGTGCCGCGCGGCGTCGTTCGTGCGGAGCCGCTGCGGAACGCGGGCGTGACCTGCTCGATCTCGACCAACAACGTGCTCAATCCGTTTACGCCGTATGGCGACGGCTCGCTGATCCGGATGGCGAACCTCTATGCCAATGTCTGCCACGTGGCGCGGCCCGCCGATCTTGCCGGGTGCCTCGATATGATTACAGGCGCCGCGGCACGGCTGATGCGCATCGAGGATTACGGCATCCGGCTTGGTGGGCCGGCTGACTTGGTTTGCCTCGATGCGAGCGATCCGGCCGAGGCGGTCGCGACGCTCGCGCAGCCGCTTTGGGGTCTCAAGCGCGGTCATGCGTCGTTCACCCGGCCACGTCCGCAGCTTCATCCGCAATGACGCGGCGTGGAAGTCGCCGCTGAATTATTTGGGATAGTATTTGAAATAGGCCGGACCCGGTGCTCCCGGCGGGAATAGCGCGGGCACATTAGGCGGCCAGCTCGAGATGAGGTACTGCGCCTCGTTGATCTCATTGGTTGACATTTTCGACGCGACGGCGTCGCGGAACCTCGCATACGCATCACGCTGGCTTCCCGACGTGTGTGCTGTGGCAAGGTTGAGCCATGTATAGGCGAGGACGAAATTCAGCGGGACGCCGTGACCCTTGTCATACATCAATCCGAGCATCGCCTGGGAGAACGGATCGCCTTGCACCGCACCGTGCATATAAAGGTCGGCCGCTACACTGTAGATCTGCGGCTCGCCAAAGCCATGTTCGTACAGAAAGCCGAGCAGGCCGAGCGCTCTCGCATTACCGCGCTGGGCGAGCGGGGTCAGTTCGCGCGCTGCGCGAATGTAATCGCCGCGGGAATAGGCCGCGGTGCCGCGCGCCAGCGCGTCGGCATGGGCGGATGGCATGGCGCCGATTCCGGACAGCCCGGCGAGCACCAACGCCGCAAGGCATCGCCGCACCGTCGCAGCCGCTCGCGCGCGGCGGCGACGGATCACAAAAGCGCCAGTCATCGGCATTTGGCTCTCAATGGACACTGGTGGTGATCGCTCGGTTTGTGGCCGTCGTGGCGATGCTCCCGCGCAGTTTCGATCGCAGCTCCTCGGCGACGGTATGCGCCTCCGAGCCGTTGCGGATGATCTGCGGCCGAATGAAGATGATCAATTCGGTACGCGCGGTGGAATTGTCCTGATGCCCGAACGCATCGCCGAGGCCGGGAATCTGGTCGAGCACGGGAATCCCGTTGCGGTTGCCGTTCTGCTGCTCGCTGATCAAGCCCGCCAGCAGCACCGTCTGGCCGTTCGCCACCGAGATCGAACTCTTGACCTTCCGTTCCGATACCGTCGGGGTCAGGTTGGCTGCCGCCGTGCCCGGCACGACGCTGCTGATCTCCTGTTCGATGTCGAGCCGGACATCGCCATTGGCGCTGATGCGCGGAGCCACCTGCAAGATGATGCCGGTGTTCCGATAGTCGATCGTGTTGACGATGGTGTTGCTGGTCGTCAGCACGTTGGCGCTGCCGGTCGATACTGGCACCACGTCGCCGACCTGCAGCGCCGCCTTCTGATTGTTGATGACGACGAGCGAGGGATTAGAGAGCACCTTCACACTCGTAACCGTGTGCAATGCGTCGAGAATGGCGCTCGGCTGCGCTTGCGAACCGACCAGGAAATTGAAGCCGGGAAAGGCCTGATTGATGAAGGCGCCGGCCGCGGCCGAGACGACACCTGTCGTAGGATCGGTGGTGGCGGGGGTCGGCGGGATCAGCGACTGGGTGTTGAGAATGGAGCCTTTGTTCGCGCCCAGTCCGAGGTTGTGGCTCGTCAGGTAGGTCTGAACGCCGTAGCTGAGATCGTTGTTGAGGGTCACTTCGGCGATCGTTGCGTCGATCGCGACCTGAAGCTGCGGCCTGTCGACCTGCAGCAGGGTGGTCTCAATGATTCGGTAGTTCGCCTGGTCCGCATAGATCAGCAGCGTGTTGTTGACGGTGTCGGGCGTGATCCGCACATCCTGCAGCAGGGGCTGGCCATTGCCGGAGCCCGCGCCGTGGCCGGCGTCGAGCGCGTCGGAGCCGCTTCCGTTCGCCTTTGCTCGCGCGCCGAATGCCGATGTCGAGCCGGATCCCGACGTCGCGCCGGATCCGGATGTTCCGCCGAATCCGGACCCGCCTTGGCCCCCAAAGCCGTTCGACGACGACGATCCACCGCCATTCGATGAATTGTTGTTCAAGCCGAAGCCGCTGGACGTCGTGGAGGAGCCCGATCCCGGTGCGAGCTGGTTGTCGGGGCTGTCCAGCAGGTTGGAAGAGGAACCGCCGGTGAACATGTCGGTGAGTACCCGCGCAATCTGCCGGGCGTCGCCGTACTTCACCTGATAGACGTGAACGCTGGTTCTTTCGGTGTCGGCATGATCGAGCCGCTTGATCCAGGTCGCCGCCGTGTGCAGCATCGCCGGGTTCTTGCTGACCACCATGATGGCGTTGAGCCGGGCCATCGGTTGGAATTTGAGGACATTCTGGCTAAGACCGTTCTCGCCGGAATCCACGATCTTTTCCAGTTCCGCGATCAGCGGCGCCGGCGGCCCGCTCGTCACCGGGAAAATGCCGACCGATTGACCGCGCATCCAGTCGACGTCAAAGCTCAGCGCGGTATCCACCGCGGTACGGCGTTCGGCGCCGGTACCTTGAATCAGCAGGAGATTTCGTGTCACGTCGGCGCGGACCGAGCCGGCCTTGGTGGCGAAGCTGTCCATCAACTTCAGCAAGGTTTGCGCCGACACATATTGAAGCGGCACGACGGAAACCCCGAAGCCGGGTTCCGGGCTGGCGTCGGCGGCATCGATGCGGCCTGCGCCGACCGCATCGCCGAGTGGTGTCAGCCGATAGCCCGCGGTGTCGCGCAGCAGCACAACGCCGCTCAATCGCAGGGCGTTCTCCAGCACGAAGACAATGTCGGATTTGGCGACCGGACGCACCGAGACAAGGCTGACCGTTCCCTGCACGCGCGGATCGATGGTGTAGCCGACGCCGAGGATGTCGCCCAGCACCACCTTGGCGACGGTCGCGACCGGCGTATTCTCGAAGTTGAGATCGAAGCCGTTTCCACTGGACGTCGGCTGCGGCCGCGCGTCGGAGACGGCGGTCACTTCGGTTCCATCGTACATGACAGGGCGGCTGCCGGCCCCCTGACCGGGCGCGGCCCCGGCGATGCCGCTCGCCGGCTGCGATTGGTGCGGCAGAAGGTCCAGCGAACGCACCTTGTCCAGGATGTCGAGCTGTGCGCCGTCATTGCTGGAACTGATCGTTGCCGAATTGCACGAAGCCAACAGGCCTATGGACAATAGAGTACATGCGCCAAAAACGTTGCGGCCGATCGCTCGGTACCGGCCTAACCTGCCGACGCGTACCATCATTATATCCAACATTCCCGATTGTGCGTTCACGCTCGCAGAATCGTTGGTACCGATCCTCCACGCAGCCAGCCATGCTTAGCGGTCCAATATGACAGAAATAATTGATGACATCGGTCATCGCGCCATCGCAGCAAGTTGTACGGCCGCCCCATCGCATTGATTTCAAACGAAATCGCGCGGCACTCGAAGGCGAGTGGCGAACGTTAAAAAATTTTCGAGACATGTACACAACGTGCTTTCGCACGGGTGTCACACTTCGGATCAATAACCAACAAGCTGCCGGCCACTGCCGTTGACGGCCGGGCGACTTCCCGTGATCGGTCGATCATTCGAAAATGCTGATGCAAGCGGGGGGAGACAAATGTCCAGCGATCTATCCTCGCGGTTCGTGGAATATCTGCGTCAAAACAAATATTTGACGACGGCCGATGGCCGTGTCGATGCCGCGGAGCAGGCGGGATCCGACCACCGTCAAGGCAAGCTTTGGGAACTGGCGAATCTATCAGCCAACGAGTTCGCCGACGAGGCGGCACGGTTTCATCAGCTCGAGCGCGCGACACTGCAGGAAATGACCGCGGCAATACCGCTGGTGACATCGTTCTCGCAACGCTTCTTGCGCGAGACGATGGTTTTTCCGTATCGCGCTTCCAACGATCGCGCCACGCTCGCGGTCGCGGACCCCACTGATATGGCTGTGCAGCGCGCGGCGCAGATCGTGCTGGGTGCAGGCGTTATAATAAAAGTCGCGGCGTCCGAGGACATTGCGCTGGTTCTTAACCAGCGGTTGGACGTGGACGATGCCGACGCGGCCGCGGACCCATCTTCACAACCGCGTGAAGACGACATCGAGAGCCTGCGCGATCTTGCCAGCGGCGCACCGGTGGTGCGCGCGGTCAACGACCTGCTCGAAAAAGCGGTCGAACTACGCGCCAGCGACATTCACATCGAGCCGTTTTCTACCGGGCTGGTGGTTCGCATGCGAATCGACGGCCTGCTTCGTCCAGTAGCGGCACCGGCCGGCGTGCTGCCGCAGGCGGTCATCTCCCGCATCAAGATCGTCGCCAACCTCAACATCGCGGAACGCCGTCTGCCGCAAGACGGCGCGGCGCGGCTGCGGGCAGGGCGCACTGACATCGACATCCGTGTCGCGATCATGCCGACCCAGCACGGGGAATCCGCCGTCATCCGTATTCTGCCGAAGGACCGCGGACTGCTGGTCGCCGAAAAGCTGGGATTCTCGTCGCACGACGATATCACGCTGCGGCGGTTGTTGAAGTTGCCGCACGGCATGATCGTGATCACAGGTCCGACTGGCAGCGGCAAGACCACCACGCTCGCGACCATCCTGTCGCTGCTGAATGAGCCGAACTCGAAAAATCCTGACCATCGAGGATCCCGTCGAATACGAGATCCCCGGGGTCAACCAGTCGCAGATCAAGCCGGCGATCGGGCTGACATTCGCGGCTGCGCTTCGTTCGTTCGTGCGCCAGGACCCCGATGTCATCATGCTCGGCGAGGTGCGCGATTCCGAGACCGCGCATGTCGCCGTCCATGCGGCCCTCACCGGACATCTTGTGCTGACGACCTTGCATACGGAAACCGCGGCGGCGGCGGTGCCCCGTTTGCTCGACCTCGGCATCGAGGGCTATTTGTTGCGGTCGGTGCTGCGCGCCGTGATCGCGCAGCGGCTGGTGCGTCAATTATGCGAGCGCTGTAAATCGCCGCGGGTTCTGGCCGAGGCCGATCTTGCCGAAGATCCCCGGCTCGTGACTTTCGGCTTTCGCCCTGGCGAAGTGCTCCAGGAGCCTTGCGGCTGCGAGCGCTGCGGCGGCACGGGCTATCGCGGCCGTCTCGGTGTGTTCGAACTTCTCGAACTGACGGGCGAGATTCGCGAACTGATCGGCGAGAAGACCGACGGATTGAAGATCGACCAGATGGCGATCCGCGACGGGATGACGACGATGCTCGACGATGGTGTCGCCAAATGCCGCGCCGGCTTGACCTCGCCCGCCGAAATCCTCCGTGTCACAACCGTGCGGTGAATGCGTGCCGAATTATCGCTATCGGGCCCTGACGCAAAACGGTGAGATCGTGAACGGCACGCTCTCCGCGCCGACTTTGGCCGAAGTCGCGCGCCGGATCGAATATCTGCGGCTGCTCCCGATCGAGACTATCGAAGAAAAGAGCGCCAAGGCGGCGTCCGGCGGGTTCGGTCTGTTCGGCCGACCGAGCGCGGCCGAAATCACGACATTCACGCGGGATCTGGCGCTGCTGCTGAAGGCGGGTGCCCGTCTCGACGCCGCGCTTGAGTTGCTGGCCAGCGATGCCGACGTCGGACGATTGCGCCCGGTGGTCGGCAAGCTTCGCGCGGCGCTTCTCAGCGGCGAGAGCCTGGCGGATGCGGTCGCGGACTATCCGACGCTGTTCCCTGCGATGTATGCGGCGCTGGTGCGGGTCGGTGAAGTGTCGGGCACGCTCGATCAGGTGCTCGAAATGCTGGGGACGGAGCGGGCAAGATCGGAGTTGATGCGCCGTAAGCTGACGGATGCGATGCAATATCCGGCCTTCGTGCTGGTCGCGGCCGCCGGCGTCATGCTGTTTTTCATCCTGTTCGTATTGCCGCAATTCTCGGCAGTGCTGCAGGATTTCGGCTCGAAATCAGACAACGCACTCAGCACCTTCATCAAGCTGTCTGACTTCATGCGGGCCAATGCGACTGCGCTGTTGCTCGGCACTGCCGCGATCATTGCCGCAGTCTGGTGGCTGTTGCGCCGGCCCGGGGCCGGCGCTGCAATCATGAATGTGCTTTCGCGCACGCCCGGCATTCGCGGCATCTTTCAATATTATCGCACCAGTCTGTTCTGCCGCAATCTCGGTGTCCTGCTCGGCAGCGGCGTAAACCTGACGGCGACCTTGCGTATCCTGGTCGACATCATGGCGGTGACCGGAAGCGAGGATAGCTGGACCGCGGCGGCGGATCGGGTTCGCCATGGCGGCAAGCTGTCCGACGCACTGTCGGTTGCGAGCAGCCTGCCGCCGATGGCGGTTCGCATGCTGCGTCTGGGCGAGGAGACCGGGCAACTGCCCGCGTTGTCCGGCCGGGTCGCAGAATTCTATGAAGCAAAATTGCAGCGCAGTCTCGACCGCGTCGTCGGTATCGTCGGGCCGCTTGCCATCGTCACCATCAGCACGGTCGTCGGTGGACTAATCGTGTCGGTCATGACCGCGCTGCTATCGGTCACACAACTCGTCGGATAGATCAAAGGTTGGCTTCGTCATGATATCGCTCAAAACGCTTGGCAGACTTTTCGTTGCGCCCATCAAAAACGAACTTGGACGGGATGGGGAGGAAGGCTTCACGCTGGTCGAGATGTTGGTGGTGATCACCATCATCGGCCTTATCATGGGCCTGATCGGTCCGCGGGTTCTCAACTATCTCAGCGAATCCAAGGTCAAGGCTGCCAAGATCCAGCTGCAAAGTTTCGCCGGCGCGCTCGACCTGTTCTATCTCGACGCGGGCCGGTTTCCTTCCACGTCGGAAGGTCTAGCGGCGCTGGTCAAGCAGACTCCGGGCGTCGGTGCCTGGAACGGTCCTTACCTGAGGGGCGGCAACGTGCCCAATGACCCCTGGAGCCACACTTACGTTTATCGCTCGCCCGGCGAGCATGGACCTTATGACATCATGTCATATGGGGCGGACGGCCAAGAGGGCGGCAGCGGCGTCGCCGCCGACATTACGCTCGACAACACCAACACCAGCGCCAAAAATGAGTGACGTCGCACAACGCGGCTTTACCTTGCTCGAGATGGTGTGCGTGCTGGCCATCATCGCGTTGCTCGCGGCCGTGTTGTTGCCGTTCATTCCGCACGGGACGTCGAAGTCCCGCCTACAGGCCTACGCGCTGCAGACAGCGGCCCTGTTGAAAACGGATCGCAACGCGGCGATCAGGCGCGGGACCGGCGTCGCCACGCTGGTCGACGCCGAAGCGCGCGCGATCCGTTCCGGGGCCTCGCGGGCCGCCGTCCTTATTCCCGCCGATGTACGCTTCGATGCGATGCTGCCGCAGACCTGCGAGCGGCGGGCGGCGCTGTCAACGATCAGCTTTTTTGCCAATGGCACGTCATGCGGGGGCACCATCGCGCTGACCCGCCTCGATGCGGGCTACGAAATTCGCGTCAACTGGCTATCCGGAAGGATCGAGGTTATTCCCCGTGACGTCGCCGCCAATTGATCGCCGCGAGGCCGGCTTTACCCTCATCGAGGTGCTGATCGCGCTTGCGCTCGTTGCCGTCTCGATGGTTGCGATCGGCTCGCTGATGGCCACCAATGCGCGCGGGGTGCGGTCGCTGGAGCATCACGTCGCGCTGGTGCAGGCTGCGCGTACGGTGATGGCGATGGACATTCCGCCGCGTGACAAGCTGCAACCCGGTACTTTCGCCGGACAAACCGATAATTATCATTGGACCGTCGAGGTCACGCCGCTGGGCGGCGGTTGGACCGTGCCCGACGGCAACGACATCTCCTGGGTTCCTGAACTCGTCAGGGTCCGCGTCAAGTCTCCCAGCGGTGCGGTGTCCGACATCCGTACCGTTCGCTTGATCCAGAGGCCCGCCGAATGACCGCCGCGATGACGGGGCGGCGCGCCGGCGAAGGCGGGTTCACGCTGATCGAAACCATCGTCGCGCTGGCGTTGATGGGGTTGGTGCTCTCGGCGCTTGCCAGCATCACGGCCCAATGGCTGCCGAACTGGAATCGCGGCGTTGACCGTATCCAGCGCAGCGAGGAGATCGGCACAGCGCTGCAACGGATCAGCACCGACCTCGCCGCGGCTGAGTATGTTTCCGCCAATCGCAATTCGCGGCGTCCGTTGTTTGACGGATCGGAACTGTCGGTCATGTTCGTGCGAACGGCATTGGGACCAAATGTCGGGCCCGGGCTGGAAGTGGTGCGCGTGGGAGAGACGACCGACCGCGGGAAGTTCGTGACTGTGCGTTCCCGGACCCGGTTCACCCCGTTGCCGCCGGCGTCGTCGCTGTCGGAGCAATTGCATCTTCGCGATCCGGTGGTGATGCTGCGCGCGCCTTACCGCCTGTCGTTTGCCTATGCCGGCCCGGACCAGATCTGGAAAAGCGCATGGCGAGAAAACGACAAGTTGCCGGCCCTCATCAGGTTGACGGTACGTGACGCGAAGACAGAACGAGTGCTATCGGTCTCCACGGTAACGCCGGTTCATGTCCAAATGCCGAGCGACTGCCTGCAGCCGGATGGCAAATGCGACGACAAGGGCGGCGCTTCATCCAACGCGCCGGAAGATGCGCAGGCCGGCGTCGCCAAGCAGGGAGGAACGCTATGACGCACGACCGCGCCAACGCGTCATCCTCGGAGCAAGGCATGATCATCGTCGCCGTGCTCTGGATTTTGATGGCATTGTCGGCTTTGGCGATGATTTTCTCATTGTATCTGTCCGCCTCGGCGCAAGCGCTGGCGGTCAACGATACCACCCTGCAGACCGAGGCGCTGGTATCTGCCGGGCTTGAGCTTACCACCTATCAGCTGACGCTGGCAGGCGACAAGGCGCGGCCGCCGCGCGGGTCGTTTCAATTCCGGATGGATGACGCCGATGTTTTCGTCACCTTCATTTCCGAGGCGGCACGCATTGATCTCAATTACGCGCCCAAGGAGGCGCTGGCCGGCCTTTTCGCCACGCTTGGCGCGAACAAAGCGGCTGCGATCGAGGACGCGGACCGTATCGTCGGATGGCGAACCCGACCGACGCCCGGTAACGCGAGCGATGAGGAAGCGCTCTACGCCGCGGCGGGGCTGAACTATCCGCCGCGGCAGTCGCTGTTTACGCATGTGAGCGAGCTTGCGCTGGTCGTCGGCCTGCCACCGGCGCTGGTGGATCGGGCGTTGCCGTTCGTGACCGTGTTCAACGGGTCGTCCGATATTGACCCCAAGGTTGCTTCTCCTGAAGTTCTTGCCGCGTTTCCTGACAAGGCGGACAAGGCTAAGGATACGCAAAGTGCGCCGCCGACGGCCGATCCGGCTAGCTCCGCGAATTCGCCAGCACCCGGGGCGAGCGATCCGGCGAAGGCAAAAAGCCCATGTTACCGGATCGAGGCGACGATCAAGTTCCGCGACGGCCGTCGCACGACGTCGGAAGCCGTCATTGCGCTTGGGGACAATGTAGAGCCTTATCACGTGTTGTCTTGGCAGGATGATATCGCTCCTCGCGGCGGTGTACCGAAGCGTAGGAGTCTTTAAGGATGGCGATGATCGATGAATTCAAGGAGCTGTTCGCCGACTGGATCGCAGCCGTAGCCAATGCCGTTGATGCGGTCGCGGGCCAATTCGTGCGCTCCCGCCGAATCCTGCTCGAAGAAGGTGAGGGCGGCGCGCTGACGGCCAAGGCGATCCCGATGAAGAACCGTCCAGCATTGCCTGACGTTTCGTTTCATCTCGATGGCGGCAAGCCCAATCCGCCGTTAGCCGCGGATTGGGTAGCGGCCTTTCGCGGCAGTCGCGTCGAGGCGCAACTGCAATCCGGCCGTTTCATGGCAAGTCGGCTCGACTTTCCGAGTCAGGCCGGCGATTTCCTTGACGGCATGATCCGGGCGCAGATCGATCGTCTGACACCCTGGACTGCCAATGACGCGGTGTTCGGGTGGAGTCCGCCTGTTATTGCAGCGAACGATCGAATTGCAGTGACCCTCGCGGCGACATCGAAACTTGCTGTCCAGCCGCTGCTCCAGTTCATCCAAGCGGCAAGTGGCGCTTCGGTCGCGATACACGGCATGGCCGAGCTCGGCGATGGCGACCCGCCGGTCCGGATCAAGCTGCTCGACAAGCCACTGCAAAGCCCGATCGGGTTGAAGGTGAGCGTACCACGGCTTCTGCGCACTGTTCTGCTCACCGCCGGGGCAGCCGCTGCGGCTTCGCTGCTCGTCGCAGCCTATCTCGACAATTCGCTGCAGTCCGAGCAGGCCGATCTGCAACGACAGATATCGCAACGCCGCGCCGCGTTGCGACTCGGTCCGAACGCGCCCGGATCGGGCTTGGGTCTGCTTGCGAAGCGCAAGCAGACCACGCCATCGAGCATCATGGTGCTGGAAGCGATTTCGCGTGCGCTACCCGACACGACTTATGTGACCGAACTTCGGATCGAAGGTGACAAGGTTCAGGTCGTGGGTATGACGCAGGACGCTCCGTCGCTGGTTCGCCTGATGGAACAGTCGCCGCAGTTCACCCGTGCCACGTTCTTCGCACCGACCACGCGCGCGGCAAACGAGCAGGGCGAGCGGTTTCATATCGAAGCCCATCTCACGGCATATTTTGGGTCCGGAACGTGAGTACATTCGCAGCATCAAGGAAATTTATCGGCGCTTCGCCGATCGTGTCAGCGACGATCTACGTCGGGGCTGTCGTCGCGTTGTTGTTCACGGTCGTGACGTCGATCACCGACATTGCCGGTCAGCGCGCAGAGGTGGCGGCGGCGTCAGCCATGTTGGAGCAATTAGAGGATCACAAAGCTGTTGCGGCCGGCGGTGCGCGGGGCGATATATCGATGCCGTCGGGCTCGGCCTATCTCGAGGGGGCGACCGTCACCATCGCAGGGGCGACGCTGCTCCAACGCGTCGCCGGGGCGGTAGTGAAATTGGGCGGAAACGTGCTGTCGACCCAGCTCGACCTGCAGGGATCGCCGTCGAAGACCGGGTTTCTCAGTATGATCGCGAGCTGCGAAATCGAGCAACCGCAATTGCAACCGTTGCTCTATGATCTCGAAGCGGGGATGCCGTTTCTGTTTGTCGATGAACTCGTGGTCCAGACTCCGCTGACGACGTCCGGCGCGGAAGGCGGAAAGCTGCGCATCCTGCTTACGGTATCCGGGCAATGGCGGGGCGCGAAATGATGCGCAAATTTGCGATCGGCCTCACAGTGTTGGCCCTGGCGGCCCATGGCGCCGCTTGGTCGGCTACCGCGCCCAATGAAGCGCTGGATAGCGATTTCGCGGACGAGGCACGGCCCGCGTCACCGCCCGTGAAATCTGCCGCTCCGACCGAATCAGTCACGAAAGTCCGTGTCGTCGCGCCGCCGGCGGCCCCGGCGCGGACGCCGAGCGCCAATCCGCTCTGGGGCATTCCGCTCAGCCGGTTGTCAGGCACGCGCGACCGTCCGATCTTTTCGCCTTCCCGCCGGCCGCCGCCGGTCGCGGTCGCCGCGGAACCGGTGGTCGTCAAGCCACCGCCTCCGCGAAAGAAGGAGATCGAGCCGCCCCAGCTTTCCTTGGTTGGGACCATCGTCAGCGGCGACGAAGGTTTTGGGATCTTCATCGAGCAGGCGACGAAGGCCGCGTTACGACTCAAGGCCGACGAGGATTATCAAGGCTGGAAACTACGTGTGATCCGGGGCCGCGAAGTGACCATGGAGAAGGATCAGCGCACGGCGGTGCTGAAATTGCCCGAGCCGGGCGGTAGTCCGTCGAGCGGGGAAGTTCAGTTGCTGCCGGTGAGCGCAGTGACGGAGCGCTGATCCGGGCCCTTGTGCGGATTCAGTTCCGCGGTGTTACGCCACGCTGAAGAACTGCTGCAGGATGACGGTCAGCAGCAGGCCGGCGGCCAAAAACGGTCCGAATGGCAACGAGGTCTGGCGCGTCATGCTTTGCCCGGCCAGTTTCAGCATCCCGGCGACGGCGAGCGCGGTTAGCGTCGCGATCAGCAGCAATGTCGGCAGCCCGGTGATGCCGACCCACAGTCCCGCGGCGGCTAGAAACTTGACATCGCCGAGGCCGAGGCCCGGTTTTTTTCGCACGCGATAATATAGCCATTGCAGCATCCAGAATATGGCTCCGATGGCGACGCCTTCGGCTATGGCTGTGATGCCGGCCGCAGCTCCGCCGCCGCCGACAGCTCTTACGAGCCCGAGGCCGGCAATCGCCAGGTTCAATCGGTTCGGAATGATCCCGCGCCGAATATCGATCAACGCCAGCGCGCTGCAAAATATGCATAGCGGTATGACGAATGCAAAAAACTTCAAGCTTTCGGCGTCGGCGAACATGTGAGCCTTAAAAAAGAACAATTGCTTTGAAGCAAGGCGATCGAAGCAACCGCGCTATATCGACCTTATCGAGTAATGCGAACAACTTATCGCTCGCGCGGAGCAGATGCGCTGTTCGCGGTGTACGGCACGACTAGCCGAATTTTTGTCGCTCGCAAAATTGTTCCCTGACGAGAAAATTTTTCATTCAGAAAAATTCAACTCCAAAAACAATCCCGTCACAAAACAGCATACGAAACTGACGATGCTGTTATCCGAAGCGCTGCTGTGTCATCGGTAGCAATTCAAAACAACGGTATTTCGTTAGTAGCGATCCGTTGCGGAATTGGCACTGTACTGTTGATGGACCGAGGCGAATGTATTGCGTTTGTAGCAATATGAGTTGGCGGTATTGCATCGGTAGCGACCCACTGCGGTCGGAGGCTTGATAACGATGATCGACATGAGAGTCCCGGCCTGCCTTGTGTTCGTGCTGGGAATCAGTATGGCCGTGGCGGCGGCGACCCCGCTCGACAACGCGGCCGAGGGCTATCGCCCCTACATGATCGAAGGTATCGGCGAGGCGCTGGCGGGCGCGCGCGATCTGCGTGAGCGTGTCGCTGCCAACGACCTGGCGGCCGCGAAGAAAGCCTGGATTTCGGCACGCGCCGGCTGGGAGCGTTCAGAGGTTTTCACGGCGGGCTTTGTCCCCGAGTTGGACGCCCAGATCGACGCGTGGCCCAATGCTGACAGCGGCTTTCATGCCATCGAGGCCAAGTTGTTCGGCTCGGCTCGCACCGACGTTCAAGCCGACGCCGACGCGCTTGTTGAACATCTGGAGAACCTTCACGCCAGGCTTCACGACATGGCGCTCACGCCGCAGGGGCTGCTCAACGGCACCGTAAGGCTGGCTTACGAGGTCGGTGAGAGCAAGGCCGACGGAGGTGAGTCCCGCATCAGCGGCACGTCGCTCGATGATATGCGCAACAACGTCGCCGGCATCGATTTCGCCTATCGAACGATTTTTGCGACTGCGCTCCGCGCCGCCGACGCCAAGCGTGCCGACACAGTCGCCGCAAGGATCGACCAGCTCAAGACGATTATCGCGGCACCCGATCTGCGCCGCATCGACATTCCCGCCCTGCGACAGGCGAGCGAGGAGTTGGCGCTCACGCTGCAGGACGCGTCGGCCAAACTGGGATTGCAACGTTCTGCGCTGGAAGCCAATTAGCGATGACCCTCCACCGCGCATCTGTCGGGCTGGCCTTGGCGTTTGGGCTTGTAGCCGTGGGCCTTTACGATCGTGTTGCTGCCTTTCCCGTCGACGGCAATCAGACCACATTGCCGCCGGGGACCGAGCTCAATGAGGATGCACTCGACAAGCCCCGTGAGGTCTTCCGTTCTGAATTCAAGGGCGGCAAGTCGTACATGGTCAATCTCGGCAACCTGGCCTTCAGTTCACCCGCAATTCTCGGCGGTGTGGCGCGCCAGGCCGGCGTGAGCTGTGGCACTTGCCATGTCAACGGCGCGGGCAACGCCAAGTTCTTCATGCCGAAGATGTCGACACGTCCGGGTAATTTCGACACCACCGGTCCGCTGTTCAATCCGAAGGCGGATAATTTCATGCTCGACCCGGTCAGGATTCCGAGCCTGCGGGGCGCACGTTATCTCGCGCCCTATGGCCAGGACGGCCGCATGCCGTCGCTGCACGATTTTGTCCGCAACGTCATCGTCAACGAGTTTGCTGGTCCCGAGCCGTCACCCGCGATTGTCGACGCCATCGTCGCCTACGTCCAGGATATCGACTTCCTGTCCAATCCCAGCCTCGGCCCTGGCGGGCGATTGACGGGGAGAGTCAGCGAGGCGGCGCGGCGCGGCGAAGCATTGTTCATGAAGCCGTTTCCGCACGATCCGGCTTTAAGCTGCTCTGGTTGCCATGTTCCGTCGGGCACTTTCGTCGATCATCAGCAGCATGACGTTGGTTCGGGCGGCCCGTTCAAAACGCCGACGCTGCGCAACGCCAATTTCAACGCACCGTATTTCCACGACGGCCGCTTCGACAATTACAATCAGGTAGTGGCGCACTTTGACCGGGTTTTCGATCTCGGCCTGTCGGCGCAGGACCAGGGTGATCTCGTCGCCTATCTCACGGCGGTTGGTGATGGCGCGCAGCCGTATGAGCGTGAGGGTGCCGGCGAGTCGCTGAAGGAAATCGACGATTTCAACACCGTGCTAGCCGCCGCCATACCTGCTGGTGACAAAGACATCGTCGCGCTCGCAGTCGATACCATCGGCGGCGAGCTGCGTGAGCTAACCGAGCAATATCCCGACCGGAAGAACACCAGCGTATCGGGCGGCGAGCAGGAGCGCATGCGCGCGCGTGCGACCCTCAAGCAGATCGTTCTTATTCTGCGGCAGATCAATATGGCCGTTGCAGAAGGACGAACCGCGGACGCGGCTGCGGACTTTAAGAACTACCGAAATCTGATGCTGGCGGCGGTGCCGGCACTACTCGCCAGCACCGAACCCTGGTCGCTGTTCAATCCTGCGGTCCATGATTCGCACTACGCGGCGCTGCGTCAGGTCATGCAGTCGAGGCAGGGAACGCACCAGAATATTTCAAGCGCAAACGTAAGTAGCTCTTCATTGGAAAAATCGTCGCGTTAAACGAGTAGCCAAATATCCGACGACGCGACTGGCGACGACGTTCGCCGGTGACGCCATCGTGCGTCACCATGATTATCGTTGTCCGCAACGCGCGCTGCGAGCAACTAAAAGTACGTCGCGCATTTTCTTAAAGTTACTAAGTTGAAAGCGTGTCGCGTCGCGCGACTAATTTTTTGAATCGTTCTGAATTTCTTTCGCGGTTTAACAACACCGATATGTCTGCGTCATGTTGACGCGGTACGTCACGCGACGTGAACTCTAACCAATGAGGTCGAGATGAAATCGACGACAAATTCAAAATTAAGATTTAGAACGACGACGGCGTTATGCGTCGTGCTGACGACGGCAGTCGTCGGCGCGGCCTACGCCGCGGATTTTGGCCGAAGCAGCTGGGACAAGCGCTCTCATGCGACCAGCGGTGAGCAGAACGGAAAAATCGACAACAGCGTCAAGCTGGACGTCGTCAATGCCAAGAAGAACCCAACCGACAAGGTGAAGACCGCGTCGCCGATCAAGCACGTCATCGTCCTGATCGGTGAGAACCGCGGCCTCGATCACACCTTCGGCGTGTATAAGCCGAAAGGCAAAAAAGAGACCATCTCTAATCTGCTGTCGAAGGGCATTGTCAACGAAGACGGCACCCCGGGCCCGAACTTCGCACAGGCGCAGCAGTTCTCGGTCGCCGGTCAGCCGTCGTATTACATCGGCGCGCCGACCATCGCGAAGTCGCCCTACGGCGCCGCCAACCTGATGCCGCAGCCCAACACCGAAGGTACTGCGGCGACGCAGAGCGATACCGGTGCTCCGTTCAAGACGATTGCCGAAGCAAGCGTCGAGAAGGACATGGATCCCGCTTCTCTCGACATCCTGACCACCGGCGCGACCAACCTGCCGGCCAATTCATTGGATACGCGCGTTCCGGGCGCCGGAACTCTGACAGGGCCGTTCGTTCTGCAGGGTCCCCAGCTCAGCGACGACGACTACACCGGCGACACCACGCATCGCTTCTATACGGATTGGCAGCAGAATGACTGCAGCGTTGCCAGCGCCAACAAGAAGACCAACAGCTCGGGCTGCCTGAACGATCTGTTTCCCTTCGTGATGGCGACCTATTCGGCGAGCAACAAGAGCCTCGGCAACTCGATGGGCTTCTACAATGCGCAGCAGGAGCAGGCTCCGGTCCTGAAGCAGCTGGCTGATCGTTTCACCCTGGGCGACAACTTCCATCAGGCGTTCCATGGCGGCACCGCTGCCAACCACGTCATGATCGGTAGCGCTGATGCCATTTTCTGGACCGACGGCAAGGGTAACCCGGCGACGCCGCCGGCGAACCAGATCGCGAATCCGAATCCGAAAGCAGGTACCGTCAATCAGTATACGGTCGACGGCAACTTCAGCGCCTGCGCTGACGTGTTCCAGCCCGGCGTCAAGCCAATCGTCAGCTACCTGGAAAGCCTGCCCTACGCGGCGGAGCCGAACTGCCAGCCCAACCACTACTACATGCTCAACAACGTGAACCCCGGCTTCCTGCCGAACGGCGCGCTGTCGGGTGGCAGCAATCTTCCGCCGTCGCCTCTCCGGACCATCGGCGATGCTCTAATCGAAAAGCAGATTTCGTGGGCGTACTACGGCGGCGCGTATAACGACGCGGTGGCGCTTTCGAATGCAGCGGTTGCGGCAAATCCGACCAATCCGAACCTCACCGCTGCGGCGATTGCCGATCCGGCGCACGCTCTCGGCGTGGCCTATTGCCAGATCTGCAACCCGTTCCAGTATGCGACCTCGATCATGGCTGACCCGGCTGTCCGGACCGCACATATCAAGGATACCTCTGATCTGATCTCGGCGATCAAGAACAACACCCTGCCTGCGGTGTCGTTCGGCAAGCCGGATGGTCTGCTCGACGGTCATCCGCAGAGCTCGAAGGTCGACCTGTTCGAAGCCTACACACTCAATGTTCTCGCAGCACTCGACGCGAACCCGGAGCTGAAGGCTGAGACTGCGGTGTTCGTCACCTGGGACGAAGCCGGCGGTTACTGGGACTCGGGCTTCATTCAGTCGCTCGACTTCTTCGGCGACGGACCCCGTATCCCGATCTTGATCCTCTCGCCCTATTCGACGGGCGGCAAGGTCTATCATAACTACGGCGACCAGGTGTCGTTGGTGAAGTTCATCGAGCGTAACTGGAATTTGAGGCCGCTCACGAACCGCAGCCGCGACAACTTCCCGAACCCGACGGTCACGAAGAACAATCCGTATGTGCCGACCAACAGCCCGGCGCTTGCAGACCTGTTCGACGCGTTCGACTTCAGCAAGGCAGTTGATCAACCCTACACGGAGTGATCCGCGCCCGGATCACGGCGTGATCGTGATCCTGATCTCGTAGAAGCGGCGCCGGTCAGGCCTGATGGTCTGGTCGGCGCTGTCTTTTGTGTACCACCCCTCGAAGGTTCTTTTTCCAACGGATTATGATGATGGCAAAGGGTTCAATGATGGTGTTGCCGCCCGGTCGGGCATGGCTTGGTTGCCTTGCGCTTGCCGGCGCTTTGCTGTGCGGTGGGGTGCCAGCGCGGGCGCAGCAGTTTTCGGCAGGTCTCGTTATCGCGAAGCGCGATGGGAACGCGGCCGCTCCGGCCGGCACACTTCGCGTCTCCAACGAGAAGGTAAGAATCGAAACGCCGGATGTGACGAATGGCTTCTTCCTGATCGATGGCGCCAAACCAGCTGCCTATTTTGTGCGGCCGGCCGCACGGGTTTTCATGGACGCCCGGAAATCGAGCCAGCTCACACGGCTGTTCGTGCCGGTCGATCCGGATAATCCGTGCACGCAGTGGCAGACGATGGCGAAGCTGGCCGGATTCGCTGACCAGGTTGATTGGCGCTGCGAACGTGTCGGCGAACAGACGATCGGTGCGCAAAACACTGTCGGTTACAGGGCGATCTCAGCCCGCGGCCAGGAATTTACCGGCTGGATCGATCTGGCTCACAAATTTCCGATTCGAATCGAGACCGACAAGGGGACCGTCATCAGCGCCACTGATATTCGGGACGAGCCGCAGCCGCCGGGGCCATTCCAGATTCCGTCGGGCTTTCGGAAGTTCGAACCCGAGATGCTCATCGAGCAGATCAAGCAAAGCGATGTTTGGGTAGAAAAGCCATCCGCACAACCCTAACCGCGGCTGGCGTCGGCTCGCGGACGCGCCGTGCGATATCGAGCCGCCGCCGCACTCCGATGATCCGTCCGGTCTTTGGATCATTATCCTCGCGCGGTCCGCACTTCTCAAAACGCAAGATGTTAATTTCGTCGGCGTCTCGTCGATGAAATTGTTTTGAATCGTTCTGAGTTTCTTTCGCGCTTTAATAACACCGATATGTCTGCGTCATGTTACCTCGATAGTTATCGCCACATGAAATTCTAATCCATGGGGGCGAGATGAAATCGACGACAAACTTAAAATTAAGATTTAGAACGACGACGGCGTTGTGCGTCGTGCTGACGACGGCAGCCGTCGGCGCGGCCTACGCCGCGGATTTTGGCCGAAGCAGCTGGGACAAGCGCGCTCATCCCAGCAGCACCGAACAGAACGGCAGAAACGATAACGGCATCAAGCTCGATGTCGTCGAATCCAAGAGCAAGAACCCGACCGAGACGGCGAAGACTGCGTCTCCGATCAAGCATGTCATCGTCCTGATCGGTGAGAACCGCGGCCTCGATCACACCTTCGGTGTGTACAAGCCGAAGGGCAAGGGGCAGACGATCTCGAATCTGCTGTCGAAGGGCATTGTCAACGAGGACGGCACGCCGGGCCCGAACTTTGCGCTGGCGCAGCAGTTCTCGGTCGCGGGTCAGCCATCATACTACATCGGCGCTCCAAACAACGCCAAGTCGCCCTACAACGCCATCAACGTGATGCCCCAGCCGAACACCGCGGCGGCCCCCTCCGCGCAGAGCGCTTTTGCTCCGCCTTTCACGAGCGTTGCGATAGCCCGCGCCGAGACGGACATGAATCCGGCTGATCTCGAGATCCTGACGACCGGCGCGACTAACCTGCCGCAAGGTGTCCTCGACACCCGGGTTCCCGGCGCCGGCTCCTTGTCGGGGCCTTATCTTCTGCAAGGTCCCCAGCTCAGCGACGACGACTACACGGGCGATACTTCGCACCGCTTCTACACGGCCTGGCAGCAGCAGGATTGCAGCCTTGCCAACGCGACCAAGGCAGATCCCACCGGCTGCAAGGCCGATCTGTTCCCGTTCGTAATCGCCACCGTTTCGAGCTCCAATAAGGGCGTGGGCAACTCGATGGGATTCCTCAATGCGGAGCAGGAGCAGGCTCCAGTCCTGAAGATGCTGGCCGACCGCTTTACCCTGAGCGACAACTTCCATCAGTCGTTCATGGGTGGCACCGGCGCCAACCACTTCATGCTCGGCACCGGCGACGCCGGCTTCTGGACCGACGGCAACGGCAACGCGATCAAGCCGCCCGCGAACCAGATCGCGAATCCGAATCCGAAAGCAGGCACCGTCAACCAGTACACGGCTGACAACAACTTCAGCGCTTGCGCTGACGTGTTTCAGCCCGGCGTCAAGCCGATCGTGAGCTACCTGGAAAGCCTGCCTTACGCGGCGGAACCGAACTGCCAGCCCAACCATTACTACATGCTCAACAACACCGATCCGGCCTTCCTCCCGAACGGCGCGCCGTCGGGTGCTGGCAACCTCCCGCCGTCGCCAGTCAAGACCATCGGCGATGCCCTGATCGCGAAAAACATTTCGTGGGCCTATTACGGCGGCGCGTATAATGACGCCGTAGTGCTTTCGAATGCCGCGGTTGCGGCAAATCCGGCTAATCCGGATCTGGGTGCTGCGGCGATTGCTGATCCGGCGCACGCTATCGGCGTGGCCTACTGCCAGATCTGTAATCCGTTCCAGTATGCGACTTCTATCATGGCTGACCCGGCTGTCCGCGCCGCGCATATCAAGGATACCGCTGATCTGATCACGGCGATCCAGAACAACACCTTGCCTGCGGTGTCGTTCGGCAAGCCCGATGGTCTGCTCGACGGTCATCCGGGGACTTCGAAGGTTGACCTCTTCGAAGCCTACACGCTCAACGTTCTCGCTGCCCTCGAAGCCAATCCGAAGCTGAAGGCGGAAACGGCGGTGTTCATCACCTGGGACGAGGCCGGCGGCTACTACGACTTAGGTTTCGTCCAGCCGCTCGACTTCTTCGGCGACGGACCCCGCATGCCGTTGCTGATCCTCTCGCCGTACTCGACCGGCGGAAAAGTCTACCACAACTACGGCGATCACGTTTCGTTGCTGAAGTTCATCGAGCGCAACTGGAATCTCCAGCCGCTCACGAACCGCAGCCGCGATAACTTGCCCAACCCGACGTTCACGAAGAAAAATCCGTACGTGCCGACCAACAGCCCGGCGCTCGCGGACCTCTTCGATGCGTTCGACTTCAGCAAGGCGGTCACTCAGCCCTACACCGAGTGAACCGCGTGCTGATCACGGCATGTTCGTGATCTGACTTCGTTGAGGCGGCGTCGATCCGGCCTATGGCTTTGGTCGGCGCCGGCTCCATGTGCCGCGGGTCGTGGTGGAATTCTCGGTTACAGAGCGATCTCAGCTCGCGGCCAGGAATTTACCGGTTGGATTGATCTGGCTCACAAATTTCCGATTCGAATCGAGACTACGGAGGGCACCGTCATCAGCGCCAGGGAAATTCGGGACGAAGCGCAGCCGCCGGAGCCATTTGAGATCCCTGCCGGTTTTCGGAAGTTCGTCCCGGAAATGCTCGTCGAGCAGATCAAGCAAAGCGATGTGTGGGTGGAGTCGCCTTCCGCGCAACCCTAATTGCCGTCGGCGCAGCCGTTTGGTGTCGATCCGGATCACGCTCGAAACGTGCTTTGCGCGCCGACCGAGATTCTCGATGTGACGGAATTTGGGGCGCGCGTCAGCGAGCTGATGCCCGGCCGCTGTTACGCCCGGCGACCATTAGTCCTTCCATGGACTAAACGGCTTTATCTCGCCGGGACGGAGACCGCCGAGGTGCCGGAGAATGTTGTCATATGCGCGGTCGCCCACCTTGTATGTGAGGACACTGTTGGCCGCCGTACCGTCGAGGTTGAGGCGCAGGCGCAGACTGAGGGTTCCATCGTTTAGCATCGTCGCGGTGCCGGTATACGGCATCGACGGTCTGGCATCCGATGACGGTCTGAGCTCCTGCGCCGTGGAAGCACCGGCAGCGCACAGCATGACAATAAAAAGAATGGTTTTGCTCATCGATCCTATCTGCGGTCGTCCATGGCTAGGTGTGTCATGGTGTCATTCGATATCGAGGTGCCGTCACACTCCGATGATCCGTCCGGTCTTTGGATCATCACCCTCGCGCAGGATCCCGAAAGGCGGCGGAAAACTAAATGGAAGCGCGCACAGGTTTAATTGCCGCTCAACCGGCGCGCCGGGCGCCCTCGAAAGCTTGTGCGATCACATTGGTCAGCGGCTTTGGCTGCATCTGGTCGTCGAAGGGCAGGGGACGTGGAAGCCGTGTCGCCGCTGCCGTCTTGTACTGCGGCATTGCACGATAGAACGAATACTTGTCCGAGAGTTCCCAGGCAATCAACGCCTTGACCGCGGGATGCCGCAGCGTCGTTTCCAGATATTGCTGAGCCGTCTTGGCAATCGCGGCATCGCGGGCTTCGACATCTTCTGGAAAAGTGTCGTCACGGACATCGAATTCGGTGATGTAGATGTCGACACCCAGATCGCCCAGCGCGTGCAGGAATTCCTCGAAGCGAGCCGGATCGTGCGGATATTTCGGTTGCAAGTGACCCTGCAACCCGACGACATCGAGCTTCACACCGGCGTTTTTGAGGTCGGCGACCAGCTTCAGGAGCCCACGGCGAACCGCCAGCCCAACCTCGTCGTCGCGCTCGGTCTGCGCTTCGTTCAATACGAATTTGGTGGTGCGATCGACCTGCGCGGCGCGCTCGAATGCTCGTTGTATGTAATCCGTGCCGAAGGCGTCGTACCAGGGGCCGACCCGGAATCCGCCAGGGGCCTTGTGCCCTGGCCAGAACGGTTCGTTGACGACATCCCACGACTGCAGTTTTCCTACATATCGCGCGACGACTTCCTCAATATAGGAATCGAAAAACTTGCGCCGCTCGCTGGTGCTCAAGTTCTTAACCCATTCCGGATTCCATTCGTTCCAGATCAGGCAGTGCCCGCGCATCGCGATGCTGTGCTGGTTGCAGAATGCCAGTAGCCGGTCGGCGCCTTCGAAGTGTTTGGCGCCGGGCTGCGGCGCGACCCGTCCCATCTTCAGTGCGACGTCAGTCGTGGCGATCTTCGTCTGCGCGATATAGAGATCGCGATAAGCCGCATCATGATCGATCACATCCGCCAACGCAGCGCCGAACATGAAGCCGTTCTTTGCAGCAACTGCGCCAAGTGCAGGCGTGGGCGCCGCTGCCGCGAACCGTCCACTCGCCGCAACGGCACCGGCGGCCATTTGTAGAACGTGGCGGCGTGAAAAAGCGATCATGTCTGTTGCTCGCTATCTTGAATGTGGTGGGACAGTCGTGTCGCAATGTCACGATTTTATGGCGACGAATCAGTAACCGCCTTTGATGGTTTGGCAGGTTGTCGATGACTTGGATGATACTTTCACGGCGCTCGCGATCGACTTAATCTGCGCTACTTCCGCTGGCGTGAAAAAGTGAAGAGTCGCGCGTGGATAGGCGCTACAGAAGTCCGAGAGCGTCGCCGCAGTCGCCGCGATGCTGTTCTGCTTTGGGATCACGGCAATGGCGCCATCGTTCAGGATGAAGGCGTCCTTGACATTCGTCATGGCGGTCGCGGCCATGCATTTCTTGAACATATCCTCGTAGGCCTGGGCCGGGAGCTTCAGTTCTCCACCAATGGTGCCAAGCAGGTACTCGCGGCTTTTGCTGCAGCTTTCCGCGCGCGCGCTACTGACGGTGAACGCGAGCAAGACTGCAATCAGTGCCAACCGCTTCATGATATCGTCACGTCGGGTCGGCCTGAGCGGCGAGGTCTGGCTGGCGCGGCCTACTCCCGATCAAGCTCTCATCTGCCGTATTTTGCGGCTCCGGCTTTGCAGGCCGAGATAAACCGTAGGTCTCGGCCGCGCAGCGTTCCCACGATAGCGCCCGTGCATGGGCCGAGGCTCCCGCGGCGAGAACCGACCGCATATCGACGTCCTCGGCCAGCGTTGCGATAGCGCGCGCGATCGTTTCGATCGACGGCGGCACCAGCAGCCCGGTTTCATCGGCGATAACCGCGTCGGGAACGCCACCGATCGCCGTCGCCACGCTCGGAAGACCTCCGGCGGCGGCTTCAAGATAGACGAGACCAAATCCTTCGACCCGACCCGAATGCTCGGGCACCCCGGTCAGGCAGAAGAAATCGGCCGCGCCATAGATATCCCGGATCTGCTCATCCGGAAGCGAACCAAGAAGGCGGACGTCGCAATCCGATGCTTCGACAAGCTGTCGGAATTGCTGCACATAATCGGATTCGCCGTCCGGGCCGATCACGAGCCAGGTGATCTGTTCACGAAGCTCCTTGGGGAGGCTGTCCAGCGCGGCGAGCGTAACGGAATGCCCTTTGCGTCGTGTCAAGCGGGCAACGGTGACCATCACGATTCGGTCGAGGGTGAGTCCGAGCGTTGCGCGTGCAGCGGCGCGCCCACTGCGGTGGCCGAACCAGAAGTCCGATACGCCCAGCCAAATGGCGTTGATACGTCGCTCGTCCACGGAAAATTTCTCGCGGAATAGGTCCCGGGTGTATCGGCTGTTGGCGGCAATTTCGGTTCGAGGCCCGAACACGCCAGCGCCTCGAATTGCCAGCCGCTTGAGCAGCGTCTGGGTCTCATTGATCTCCGTGCCGTGCACGGTCATCAGTAGGCGAGCCTTGGTAAGGTGTCGGGAAAGCGCCACCGGGATGAAGAACGGCCAGTCGGCGGCATGGATGGCGTCGTAGGATCCTGTGCGAACATAACGACGCGCCAGCCTGATTTTGGATGGAAGGTCGCGAATTGAATGCAGGCCGCCGCGAAAACGCCGAACTTCAAACGGTAGCGAGCGATCCTCAACCGCCGTCGGTTTTGCGTAGTCTGGCGCGATCACCGTTATATTCGCACCGAGCTTGGCGGCAGCCGACGCGACTTCGCGTGCATATGTACCGATTCCGCCCTTGGCTGGCGCGAACTCGCTGGTGAGCATCAGAATGTTCACGATGCGACCTCAGCTGGAGGGGGCAGTCGTCATGCCCCGCGCATTCTGAATTTCCTGATGATAGCGAAACACGCGCGCCAGCTGCATGCCCGGAGTGAAGTTCGCGATGGCGCCGGCAATTTGGACGGAATCGAGTTTTCCTGCATCGATGGCATCGCGTACGTCGATGAATCGTTGTGCCAGGGCGTCCGCCATGTCTTCACGGGAGCCAGTGCGTGCCACAAGAAATCCGCTGACGCCTTCGTGGATCACCGGTTCAAGTTGCGGCAGGTGCATCGCGACGACCGGTCGTCCGACCGCCAAAGTCTCGAGAACGTAGCGCGGCATGCCTTCGAATTCGGAGGTCAGAATGCCGGCGTGCACCGATGCGAGCGTTGCCGCCATGCCGGCCGCGTCCTTGAAGCCGTGTCGAACCGTGATGTCTTCAATCGGAGCGAATTCTGCAGAAAACCGATGCGGGTCGCTGGTGCCGATGTAGTGAAATTCGAGGCCACCCGGTAGACGCTTCCGCAGCCGATCGATGGTGCGGAACATCAACGGCGGGTCCTTGAATTCGTCTAGGCGTCCCGCAAACACGATCCGGAATGGAGAGGTATTGGCGGGTAGGGGCTGCGGCTTAAAGATATCGGTGTTGACCCAGGTCCACAGCGTATCGATCTTGTCCTTTTGGCTCGGGTAAGTCCGCTGCAGCCGCTCCGTGATAAAAGGATTGACGCAAAGGAATTTCTCGCTGGTGGCGACAGCGAAACGCTCGCCCGCATTGTGAACGAAGGAATATTTGCGAAGCAGGGAATCCATCTGAAGCTTTGGAGCGCCTTCGCCATGAAGCATCTGAACGAAGGGAAGCCTCAGAACGACGGGCAGCCACGAAAATTCAACGCGGCGCAAGTCGATCGAGCATCGCCTCGAGCGTATAAGCCTCGCAATCGTGCCGAAATAGCGCAGCAGCGCCACGAAAAACTGGCCGGTCAGGGATGTCCGGATGCTGCGGGCAGCTTCACGCGCATCGATATCCGAGTATCGCAGGATAGGAAGGAAGTCGAACGTTCGGCCGCGAAACGTGAGTTTGTGAATCTGGCCGAGCTTCAGATCGCCGATCGAATCGACGCCGATGAAAAGCAGGTCGGTATTCGTCGGATGGAAGGTAATGAAGTCTCGGATGTAGGTCTCAAGACCGCCGACCTTCTCGCCGCGAGGATCGAAAGGGTGAATCAGGCAGATTTGGTATCGATTATTGACGGAGGTTGCGTTACGTGCGCGCAATCCCAGCGTTACTGTAGAGGTCATGCTGCCTTCCTCATGCGCGCGTTGACGATTTGCGGAATGGTGCGAGCTACCAGCCGCGGAACGATCGCCATGCATCGGGCGTAACGTGGTCCGAGCCGGCGCGGCTCTCGCAGCATCCGCCACGCCCATTCCAGCCCGATCTTTTGCGTCACGGAAGGCGCGCGGCTTTGAGTCCCTGCGATGAAGTCGAGAGCGGCACCGATGCAGAGCACCCCGGTTCCGTTGAGCTCATCGAGACAGCGCGATGCAAACAATTCCTGACGGGGAGCGCCGAGCGCGACGAAGCAGAGTTTCGCTCCAGAAGCGCGGATGCGATCGATCGCAACGTCCGCGTCGCTGGAAAAGGCATCAAAATTGCGACCCGGTGCGTAGTAACCCGCAACTTCGAGCCCAGGATAGCGTTCGGATAGGCGTTTTGCCGTGGTAGCGAGCGTCGCCTCGTTCGAACCCATCAAGAAGATAGGAAGGTCGTTTTTTTGTGCCGCCTGGCAAAGCGGTTCGACCAGGTCGGCACCGGTCGTGCGCTGGATCGGCGTTCCCAAAAGGCGGCTGAGCAGGACAATCGGAAAGCCGTCTGCCGTTACGAAGCGAGCCCGGCGATAGGCAGCGCGAAAGTCCGGTCGCTGTTGCAGTTGCACCACATGATCGAGATTGAGTGTGCAGACGCTGAAATTATCGCCACGCTGTGCCGCCGATACGATCGATGAGACGGCTTCGGGCAGCGAGGGAATGTTGATGGTAACGCCATCGACAGTGAGATGGCGAAGCTTCGGTTTACGTAAGTCCGGCATGTCGATCTCCCGTGACGATGTGGTCGAGGTACGCATGCACAGAATATCGACAGGTGCCTGCTGCAGTGGCGACGAGAACTTCAGTGTCGAGAATTCTTCCTCAACGAGCAGCACTAAGAAATCGTATTATTGCGACGCAACGATGGCGATGATGTGCTGCAACATGGCGAACAAACGTCGAAGCATTCGTTGGATGATGATCTGCCATGCGAAGCCATCGCCAATTCGGATTGTGGAAAGTCGTTGACGATGTTGTGAACGGAATTGGTGATCCGACGCTGCCGCGCCTAGGGTTCGGTTTGGCGCTGGCGTAATCGAAACAACCGAAGGAGCGTAGCCGAATAGAGCAAGGCAAGCAGGGCGACGTAGACCGCAGCACCCGCCGCGATATGTTCGGCCAGCCCGACAAAAGACCGTGCCTCTGGAAAACTGTTTAGCAATGCAGCCATCGCCGTGGTCGCCAATGCAATGGGGATGAGATGGTTGAACGGCAACACCAGGCCAAATCGCGAAAATCCCATTGCAAAGCTGACGATCGCGGCCGCACTGGCTGCCAGGACGGTTGCGCCGGCAGCACCCACAAGCCCCCAATACCGTATGAAGATGGCACTCACGAGGACCGTCACGGTCGCATCGATCGTCGAAACCACGATCATCAGCCGGGTGCGGCTGTGCAACAGGAAAGTCTGGTCGCCGAAATGCGCCCGAACGCTGCGAATCGAACCCGCCAGCACCGATAGCGGGAGAACGGCGAGCGTTACCTGCTGGAACGGTACGGCGATCAACAAGTGCACGATCTCGACGCGCAGCATGAAAATGCCGATAATGCTTGGGGCCAGGACTGCAATCAGCAGTGCACCGTTGTCGGCAAGTTGTCGCATCGCGACCTTGCTTCCGCCTTGCTCCATGCTTTTGACCGCCAACGGAAAAGCGGCGGCGGTCACCAACATGGCAGCAACTGCCGCGGCGCGTTGACCGAGCCCATAGCCGACGGCGAACAATCCCGCCGCGGCCACTCCCAGCATATCGTTGACCACAAAGCGCGATGCATTGAGGCCGATCCAGCCGAGCACACCTCCGATGAGGATCGGGATGCCATAGTGGAGGGCATGCCTGATGATTTCGCGATCGAGCGGCCAAAAGCTGCGGCCATGGCCAAGTTTCGGCAATACAACGACGGCTGCGACAAGCTGCGCGAAGGCGTAACCGGCAAGCGGCCATTCGGGCGATTGCCCGATCAGCTTGATCATGACCAGCCCGATCAGAAAGCCGACCGCGGGGCCGAAGATCTGTTGGATCGAATAGATTCCGATCTGGTGGTGAACCCGGGCACGCTCGCCGATGTAGAGATTGAGCGTGCGTGTGATCACATATCCCACGGTCGCGAGGTAAAGTGCGGCCGCGGCGTCGGGAGCGATCACGATGCGCAGAATGCCAATAACGATAGCGCTTTGGATGATGACCGAAGCGAGCAATACCGTATTTTCGGTACGATAGAATCGCTGCGCCTCACCGCGGTCCTGGTAACGCCCGAGAAAGCGCAGGGCGTATTGCGACCACCAGGCGAGAAAGCCGACCTGCAACAATTCATGTGTCGCAGTGACCAGCGTGATGATGCCCAATGTGTGTTCGTCGACGGCATGGGTCCACACGACCATCGCGATCAACTGAAACAACGGCCCGACGATTTGCGCGGGCATGTATAGCAGGGTGTTGCGAAGCAGCATCTGTCAGGCTCCCAGCCAGCGGGAAACTTGCCGGGGCAGAAACGCCCGGACGGCCAGCAAGGCAAGAACGCTGCTGACGGCGGTCACGGCAAATGTGAGCGCGGAATTGGCGAGGGGTCCAAACTGGCGCAGCTCCGCGTGATCGCGCAAGGCCATGACGATGAAAATATGCCAGAGGTACAGGAAGTAACTGCCGGAGCCCAGGGCCCCGAATAGTGGCGATTGAATGTTGAGGGCAAGCAGCAGGAAGCAAACCGAGGCGGCGTAGCCGAAAAAGGCAACCGAGTCGTAGTCGGCGGCGTCGCCAAGACCGAATAGCCGCACGGCAGCATATATAATGTAGGCGAACAGTGCCGCGCCCGATATCTGAGCGAGCAACCCGTCCAGGCTGGCGCGCTTTCCGGCCAAGCCGATCAGCGCGCCGAGCGCCATGAAGGAAAACCAGAACGGGATGTCGCGCATGCGGACTTCCTCGACCAGAGAGTCCGAAAAGCCGCGTCGGAACAGCAGCGGGTCGAGATAGCTTCCGACGATCACGCCGAGCGCGATTGACAGCAACAGCAGGCCAACGCGCCGGCGTTGCGATTCTGGCGTTGCTTTGCCGGAGGCCCAAAACACCAGCCACAGCACGACGGTGCAGCCGACGTAGACGAAAACGTAATAATAGACAAACACATAGGCGAGGATGAACCGGGCAACCGTCGTGGCGACGCGATGATCCATCGCCGGATTGTGCAGGGCCATGTAAATGTAGGCCGCAACGAAGGCGATCGCGTAGGGGATCAGCGTAGCTTTCAACCGCTTCCAAAGCGGGACCCGGTCAGACAGCGCGGTGAGATAGCCCGAAGCAAACAGGAAGATCGGCACGCAGGGCCGCAACAGCGCGTCAATTGCCGTTTCCCAGGAATTGAGCGGCTGCTGAAGCGAATGGATGCCGATCACCATCAGGATGGCGATACCGCGCACGGTGTCGATTCCGGCGTCGCGGCTCGGCGCGATTGCCCGTGAATCCTGATCCGGAACGAACCGGAGTGAGTCTCTCGCCGTCAATGTCATCTGGGGTGCCGCCTGCCGGAAGTCTTGTTACTGCCCAACGTGATTGTTGCGATCCGCCGGTCTCGCCGGCCCTTGTCGTTCGGCAAGCCCGCCGATCAGATCGATCACGGCATCCCGATCAGTGCTCGCCAATGTGTTCCAGCGCTTCAGGTTTTGGGTCGCGCGTGCGGCGTAGTCGGATCGCCATCCGGGCTCCGACAACGCGGCCGCAATTTTGGCCGCTGCCGCGGCGGGATCGGCCGGATTGATGAAAATACCGGAGGAGCCGAGCACCTCGCGGAAAATGGCGGCGTCCGGAGCAATGATCGGAAGGCCGCCATATTGAGCTTCGAGCAGCGGCAAGCCCAAGCCTTCCTCGTGCGATGTGCAGATGAAAATGTCGGCATCATTAAGTAGCTGCCTGACGCGGTCGCTTGCCTGGTAGCCGTGTAGCGTCACGCCGGGAGAGGCCTGAAGTGCCTGCCAGTCGTCGCCCCAACCCTGACGTCCGAGTATATCCAGCGTGGCGTCCGGAAAGCCGTGCGCGCGGAGTGCGCTGAGGATCCGTGCCGCGGCAACGAAATTCTTCCTCGGCTCCACGGTCCCAAGCGCCACAAGCCGCAGCGGTCCGGTATCGCGCGCGCCGCGTTCGTCGGCTGAGAGGTCGAACACATTACGGACGGGTGGCCGATAAAGCGTGATCGTAGCGTCGGACCGGCAATGTGCCGCAAGCTTTTGCTTTGTGTCGTTGGAATTGGCGAGGAAGCGGGGGTAGTGCTGCAGCGCGAGCTTGAAGGGCATCGCCATATAGAGCTTGGCGCGCCGATTCAGGTCGGCTGGGCGCGATAGCAGGAAAATATCGTGGATGTAGGGGAGTACACGCGCCGCGAACGGCCGCAGCAAGGGACTGGGCGGAAAACCCGGACACAGCAGGATCGACGAGGAGGTCGCGAGCCGCATCGGTAGCCCGAGCGTTTGCGTTGTCACCATTTGGCGTGTGCCGCGCGCCGTGACCGGAACGACCTGCAGCGGAGCAAGTGCAGTTGGAGAAAACAGCTCAAGCGTGATGCGCTCAAGCCCCGTGACATGCCGTCCGAGATGGGTGTGGTCGACATAGATCGTCATGCGTTGTCCTAGGAATAAGCCGCAATCGGCCGGTGCCTGCCGTTGGGATCAGAGCCGGGAGATACCGCGGCGCGGGAATCGCGCGGCAGCAGAAGCGTAATGAGGAAAATGAACTCCGAGAGCTGGATGTTCTTCGAGGAGAAGCTGACCGAACTGGCCGCGATCACGAGCATCAGAAGTATGATCGCCCAGACGCCGCCACTCGATCGACGAACGATTTCCACAAACAGGGCGCCCAATCCGACCGACAGCAGGACCGTGCAAATTATGCCGAACTGGACGGCGCACGAAATCCAGAAATCCTCGATCCCATAGGCGAGGCCATATTGGGTCTGAAGCGCGCTAGCCCGCACCGGATTGGGACCCAAAATCAACTCGCTCCAGTCAAAATGCGATAGCAGCGAGAATGTCGCATAACGTGCCAGCGTGCTGCCCTTGTCGGACGAGAATCGCAGCAACATCTTGTCGAAGAAGCCCGATTCGAACGCGGCGAAGATGCCGGCGCTAGCCACGAACAACAGGCAGATCACAACGATCGCCATTGGAAGTGATGTGCGCCCCCCGCGAACGACGCGGAATAGTTCCAGAGCGGCCACCACGCCCAGCATGCCCAACACCGTGACGAGCGAGGTGCGTCCACCGAACGCCATCAACGAGGCCAGGCAGAAAGCAATCAGCGGCAGCCGCACCATGGCGGGCGGACAGAGGCGGGGACGAAGCACGAGTGCGAGAACATAACCGCCGACGAGACCGGATGCCGTGAGCGGGTGGCCCAAGAGGGCGGCCGAGCGCCATTCTCCCATCACGGTCACATCCCCAAGCGTTAGTGCGAACAGCCGGTGACCGGAGAAGTATTCGTAGTAGCCAAGGACTACATTGAGCAGCATCGCAAGGTGGAACGCCCACACCAGAGGCTTCTTTTGCCAATCCGACAGATGCCAGATTATCAAGCACAACACGGCGGGTTGCAGAAAGGTGTCGACGATGGCCGTGAACGGCCGCTCCAGTACCAGCATCTGAAGCAGGAGACAGAACCAGGAGAATAGATAGACCAGGACCAGCTTCGCGTCGGAGAAAATCCGATTGATCTCGCCGACCGGATTGCCGTGACGCACGAGCAGCAGGAAGAACGCGAAAAAGGTGAAATAGGTAGCCGGGTGAAACTTCTCGAGGATGATGCCGCCTGTCGTCGCATAGTGGACGTGAAAATCGGTCAGCATCGTCGTGGAAATCGTCAGGGTGGTTATCACCGCCAGCAGCATCAGCCCGCAAATCATCAAATCGATCAGGGGCGTCGCTTCGACACGCTTGTTGCCCGCCGCGGGGGACAGCCGGCGAGCTCCGGCCACGGCGGGATGAGCGCGGCGCCACGAGGATAGCGATGCGGCCGTTCTCGATCCGGCCATATGGTCGGATGACGACATCATTTCGAGGTCCCGGGGGTGAGCCCAGCGATGGCGTAAGGCTTGAGATAGGCTGAGCTGCGGAAATAGTCGTAGAAGCGAAGCCGGCTCAGATCGACGCGCGTCAACACCGTCCCGAGTATCCGGTCTCGGACAGGCGCGAGCAGGTCCATCGTATGGGAAAGGACTTCCCCAGGGGTCTGATCCCAAGCCAGCGCCAGGATTATGCGATCGGACAGTTCGGCCAGCGCGCGGCCGTCGACGAGCGGCACCAGCGGAGGCGAATCGATCACAATCAATTCGTAGCGGTGACGCAGGTGGTCGATGACATCGACGATCCGTTCAGAGAACATCAGTTCCGTAATGACGTCGACCTGCTTTACTGTCGTTGACGGCAAGATCGATAGTCCGGTGCCGCGATCCACCAAGATCGCTTCCTCAGCGGTAGTCTGTCCCAGCGCGACTTCCATTAGCCCTTTGGCGGCGTGCGGAGCCAGCAAGCGCGTCAGTTGCGGGTTGCGCAGATCGCCGTCAATGAGAAGGGTCCGGATGCCGAGGGTTGCGAACGACTGCGCAAGGTTGGCGGAAAGCGTCGTTTTTCCTTCCTCTTCGAGCGCGGATGAGACAAGCACGACCTTGACCGGTTGGAGGCGCATCGTCCGTTGAAGCGCAAGGCGGATCGCGCGGATCGCTTCCGCGAAAAACGTGCCGGGTTCGTCGATGGCATAGCGCATCAACGGCGGCTGTAACGCGGGCGGCAACAATTTCACGGTTTTCGGGTCATACTGGTTCAGTTCATGCCGTCCGCGCTTGGCGAGCCGCGCGAGTTCACCGGCGCCGATCAGCGGAATGGCGGCCAGCGCCGGCACGCCGGAAATTTGCTCGGCTTGCTCAAGCGTCTTCACGCGCTGGTCCAGATAGTCGGTCAGAAACGCCAAAACGCATCCAATGCCGGCGCCAAGCACGGCCGCGAGTCCCAGGATAATCGTGCTCTTGGGCCACGACGGCACGATCGGTACGCTGGCCTTGGTGACGACGTGGGAGTCCGGCAATTGAAGGCTCTCTTGCGCCGTGGTCTCCTTGTAGCGAGCCAGATAGGATTCATAGAGTGTGCGGTTGGCCTCGGCTTCCCGTTGCAGTTCGTGCAGGCGCACCTGCGCCTGGCCCGAAGAACTCGAGACCCCCTGCAATTGATCGAAACTCTGCTGCAACGACGCCTCGCGCGAGCGAGCAACATCGTAATCGTGCCCGGCGCTTTGCAGAATGCGCTGAATTTCCTGGTCAATCAGACGCTGGGTATCGCGCAATTGCGCGTGGACGTTGGCGACCAGAGGATGTCGTGGTCCATACCTGCTCGAGAGGTCAGCTTCGCTCTTGGCAATATCGGCATATTGCGTGCGTAACTTCGTAACAATATCCGACGAAATTGCCGCGTTAAAGCCGCCAGGGTCGTTGCCCGAGTTCTTCAATTGTTGCGCCTGGTCGAACTTTGCGCGGGCCTCGGCAGTTTGAACGCGCGCCGAGATCAACTGGTTATTGAGGTCGCTGATTTGCTGATCGTTTACGGTAACACCTTGAGAGACCGTCAGATTGTTGGCGGAACGAAAATCCTCCACTGCCCTTTCCGACGCGCTGACTCGTGACTTCAGGCCTTCGATCTGCCCATTGAGCCAACCGGCGGCGATCCGCGTTGAATCGTTCTTGGCGCGGACTTGTTCTTCGAAATATCCCTCGGCAACGGCATTGGCGATCACAGCCGCTTTTCGCGGCGATTCCGAACTGACGCTGATATCGACAAGGAATGTGGTGCCTTGCCGGGTTACCTTCATCCGCCTCTGCAGGATCTCAACCGACCTCGCCTTCGCGGCGTCTTCCGGGCTCGCGCCGGAAGCGGGGCCTTTGCTCTTGAACAGATTCTTGATCGGATCGAGGAGGCCGGGAGTTGGAATGAATTCCGGATCTTCTGTCAAATTCAGTTTTTCCACGACACGCCGCAAGATCGCGATGGACTGGATCAACAGCGTCTCGCTCTCGATCGTCGCGTCGTCGGTTCCGAAGTTGGACATCGACAGAGCCGACTGGTTGGTCTCGATGGCACTCGTGCGCCGGGGATCGACCAGAACCGTGGAGGTTGCCGTATATAATGTCGTTGCCATCAGGATGTACGTCACCCCAACCGCGATCAGGCACAGCGGGGCCGTTGCAACCACCTTCCAGCGACGGCGCAAAATCCGCGCCAGCTCGCGCAGATCTACCGTCGGCTGGGACCACCGCGGCACAGCTGACTCCTCCGGGGCAGGGTACGGCTGGTCAGAATTGCGCTGTAACATTGATGCCTACCTGGTTCTTGTCGTAGCTGAAGGTGGAAATGTTGCTGTCGCGATCGGTGTAACGATGAAACACGGAGATCGCGCCGAAACGATTGAGAACATACTTGATGCTAGCATCGGTCGTGATGACGTGGTCGTCGCGCAACTGGCCAAAGAACCGGTCGTTCTCATAGCCGCCACTCAGCGAGAAAATGACGTTACGGCGCAGCTCGTAATCGAATCCAAATTGCAGGGCGTTGGCGAGCACGCCACTTGAACTCGTGGTGGAGGTTTCTGTGACGAGCTGCTCCGCATTGAAGTGGATGTCGAGCAGACGCGTCGGACGCCAAATCAATTTCGCGCGGTAGGACGGACCGTCGATGGTGCCGATCGACGGGTCATTGAATTGCTGCTGCACATATCCGGCACCGAACTCGCCGCTGATCAGGCTATTCAATTCGATGGTGATGCCGGAAAGCGCCCGATAACCCTGCGAATCCAGCGTGTGGCCGGGGGTACCGCGAATGTTACGATCGTTGCCTTCGACTCCGGTGAACCAGCCGAGCGTCGGCGAGAACGCATAGTCGACCCGGCCATGAAGGGCGTAGATCTGGCCATCCCGGCTGTCCTCGTTGATGAGGGTGCCGTTTTGTGCGCGCGTGGATCCGAAATCGTAGGAATTGGTGCTAAATCCAACCGACGTCGTCAGTCGATTGAACTCCTTGCGAAGGCTAACGTCGCCCGAATAGAGATTGTACGGCGTTGGCGCCACGGCATTCGCCGGCGAACTGAGCGTGCCGACGCCTTCGTTCAGATGCGCGATCTGAAAATTGGTCAGAACGGCCATATCCTGGGAGACGTCGTACCAGGCGCTGCCCTTGAGGCTGGCATCGGTCTGGTTGAGGCTGGAAGTCTGATTGTAGACCGTCGACGCCGTGTCCAACTTGAGATCGATGCCGTGCCGTTCCCAAAGCGTATGCGCGCGCAGCGATGGTGCGAACACCGCGGCTACGTCGGCGCGCTTCGCGGTGTCCGACGAAAACACGTTGCTGTCATAGAAGGTGCCGGCGGTCAGCGATGGGCTGAACATCCAGGAGCCGGCACGGATACCGATCGGTTCGTACCCGGGCTGTTGCCGGGTCTTCACCGGCATGTCCTCGGGCGCTACCGGCTCGCGGCTATCTGTATCGGTCAGACTAGGCAGCGTCGATGGTTCGAAAATTCGTTGGGCATTCCACGGCGGTGCAACTTCCTCATTGGCCGAAGGAATGACCTGCGCATTCGCGGGAGCGGCGAGGCCCAGCATGATCGCGGCCGCCGGCGCCGGCGCGAGAGCGCATCGGCGCAACGAACTCACCGGACGAGATATACGGCGACGTGCGCCTGTCCCGTCCAGTCGTGGATATGCAGATGCTCCTTTCATCACGCGTCCTTTGTGCGAAGCCGCTGCCACCACTACCGTTCCACCGTGACGTTGCATTGGAGCGTTGGCCAAACAACATCGTGATCCCGCTTGCAACGGCGTCAGCCGTCGCTGTGATCCATCAGTGTCAACAGTGTCACGGAATAGTGTGCAGCTAGATCGGGAGGCCCCTTCCCGGATTGCAAACGCGAGCGATGAGGATGTCTTCCGCGTTGCGAAAGAATTTCGCATTGCAAAAAGACAACACTATGGCAAACGCGCGTCTTCGCGTTGCATCGCGTCGCGCATACAAGTCCGCGTAGCGAGCTTTGTTGAGTGTTAGAAGTAGCGCTCGGGAATTCGGATGTTGTCGCCGGGAAAAACTAGGACCGGCGCGTCAAGAGCGTAAATCTCTTCGGTATTTCGTCCGGCGCGCCGCAAATAGACTTTGTTCTCGTTGGCGCGATAAGTAAAACCGCCGGCGCTTGCGACGGCGTCCATCACCGTCAAGCCAAGGCGATAGGGATATTCGCCGCCCTTCTTGACCTCACCTAGAATATAGTAAGGTCTGTACAGTGCTACCTCGACGTTCACGCGGGGATCGCGCACGATTCCCTTCGATAGCGCCGAACTGATTGCACGTTCCAGCTCCCGCGTTGTTAGTCCGGCGGCTCTGACGTGTCCAGCAAGTGGAATTGACACTTGGCCCGTGCTGTCGATCTCATACTCGCCGGCAATGTCAGGTTCGCCGTAAACCTTGAGACGAACTCGGTCATTCGGCCCAAGTACATAATTGTCCGCTGCGGAAGCTGATGGCCCGGTCTGGACTTGCGCTGAAGCGGGAACTGTAAAACGGACGCCGATGCCGAATGCGATGCAGAGAGTGACTATAAAGAGAAACGAGAGGCCGGCGATCCGAATCAAACGTTGCTGCATGACTACTCCCTACAAAAGCGTGCTGATAACGGCTGAGGAGATAGGCGAGCAAAGAAGGCAAAAAAATGTGAGGCAAAGCGTTGCCGGCGATGCGCCGATCAAGCTTCTCTCACAATACCAGAATCGTTGTTCCTTCTATCGCGACACAGGTCAGGATGCCCGTATGCCACGCCCCCGTGTCGATATTGATCCGATTGTGACGAATATCGGGATGTGGGACTGGTGTGTGGCCGTGAACGATGAATTTTCCGTGGTGTTGTGTCGAATTTAGGAATTCGTGACGAATCCAGAGCAAATCCATGCGATCTTGCTGCTCCAAGGGGACGGTGGGGCGGATACCGGCATGGACAAACAGGAAATCGCCACAATAAAAACGGTCGCGAAGGCATTGCAGGAATAATTGGTGGGCGTATGGAAACGCCTCTTGAAAGCGACGATGCAGGTCGATTTCCGTCTCGTCTCTCGAGCGCTCGCAGACACCGTAGGATGCAAGGGTCTGCATGCCGCCCAATTGTTGCCAATGATGCAGATAGGCGGGATCGTGAAGGAAACGCGTCATCAAGTCTTCGTGGTTGCCGCGCAGACACACCGCGCCGTAATCGAGGAAGCGCATGGCCAGTAAATTGATGACCGTCTTCGAATGCGGGCCGCGGTCGACGTAGTCGCCTAAATAAACTTCAAACGCGTGGCCGACTGGCCGCCGCGCGCGGTCTTCATCAATACGGGCGATAGTTTCGGTCAGAAGGTCGGCTCGGCCGTGGATATCGCCCACCGCATAGATGCGCGTGTCTGCCGGTGTCGACGCGGCGATGGACTGCGAATTTTTAGAAAACAGCGTTCCCATCGTCCGCGAGGTTCGATCATGGAACAGTTTGGCGGTCAAATAAAAATCGCAGCAGGCAAGCCGGTCGGCGCAGGCCCAGACGCATCCTAGCAAGAGAACGCGATCAGGGCAGCGATAATCGCAGCCCACACGATCGCGTTACCGGCAATGATAAGATTTCTCAGTTTCCGATCAACTGGGTCAAGCCGTTTCCGCGGGGTGTTGTTCGCATGTTCAGCAATCATCAGTGGCTCTGCGAACGTTGTCCGTGAGACAAGGTGAACGTAAGCCGTGGCCATTTCACGCCGTTTAAGTCGGGCAGTCATCAAAAATCGCGTTACGCTTGAAGGCTGGGTGTCGATGCACGCTATACGAGTCGCGCATTAGGTTTCCGTGAAGAAGATTGCTCGAAACGCCGGCGCGCTTTTTACATCGGCGCGACGATTGATCAGCTCGTTTCGAGCCGGCGCCATTGTCGAGCACTGTGTTTCTGCATGGCTGTGTCGAGATGCACGCAGCGCAATAAAGCGGCAGTGCCCGCTAAGGGCTTCCACCTCAAATGGTTTTCTTCGCATTGCACAAGAGCGTCATCGCTGCGTCGCAAACAAGGTCATGCAATTTCCGTTTGTCGCCCTAATTCGTTCAAAGACTTGAGGAAGTTTTAACCCCCGACGAACGTTGCGCGTTGCTGTCGAAGCGAGCATTCGCAACTGCGAAGGTTTCGATCGGGCGCGAGGACGAAGCGTGAATGCACTGAACGGCGCTTACTGAACTTCGCATTGTGACTCCCAGAATTCCACGAGAAGGCGAGAGCATGTCCACCACTATCGCGGTACGTTTGCACCAAGACAACGTCACGCCGATCCAGTTGGAGCGGCGTTCCATATCGGTGCGTCCGGTCGAACGTGCCGGCAACCGGGTGTATCGCAGCAGGCATTCGCACCGTGCCACGCGCAACGAGCCGTCCGCGTCAATCAGAAAGCGAATCTTCGACATCGCCGTAGCCGGCGGGGCATTGTTGTTTCTGGCGCCGCTCCTGATCGTGATCGCCATCCTCATCAAGATCACGTCGCGGGGACCGGTGTTGTTCCACCAGTACCGGTATGGCTACCGAAACCGGTTCTTCAAAATCTATAAATTCCGTTCGATGCGCACGAACGTTTGCGATGCTGCGGGCGTGAAGCAGACGGTGGAGGGAGATTCCAGGATCACGCCGATCGGGAGAATTTTACGGAAAACCAGCCTCGACGAAATTCCGCAGCTCCTCAATGTCATCAAGGGAGACATGTCGCTGGTTGGCCCGCGCCCCCACGTCCCGGGGATGCTTGCCGCGGACCTGCCCTATGAAGATCTCGTGCCCTATTACTTCCAGCGCCATACTGCGCGACCCGGAATTACCGGCCTGGCCCAGGTAAACGGCTGCAGGGGCAGCACGGTTGAGTCCAGCCGGGCCATTTCCCGCATCGATTATGATCTCGACTACATCGAGAAGTGGTCGTTGGGCATGGACATCATGATTATCTTGCGCACGGTCCAACGGGAATTCCTGTCGGGCAGTGGCTACTGAAGCAAGATCGATCATTGTGGGGGACGACATGTTACAGCAGACGCACGGCCGTATAGTTCCCGTTCTCCTATCGGGCGGCACCGGGTCGCGGCTGTGGCCGCTTTCGCGTGAAACCTATCCGAAGCAATTGCTCTCGCTTCTCGGCGACCAGACGTTGCTGCAGCAGACGGCGCTGCGCGTTACCGATACGTCGCTGTTTGCGGCTCCGATGGTGATCGCCAATGCGGAGCATCGCTTCGTGATCGGCGAACAGTTGCGAGCGGCGGGGATATCAAATCCGGACATCGTGCTGGAGCCGTTCGGACGAAATACGGCCCCGGCTGTCGCGGTCGCCGCACTCCTTGCGAGTGAATCCGATCCCGACGCCGTGATTCTCGTCATGCCGGTCGACCACTGGGTGCGCGATCACGCGACATTCCGCGCCGCGGTGTCGGCGGGTTTGGTCGCGGCGCGGAACGGACGATTTGTGCTGTTCGGTCAGCGACCTTCGGAATCAGCGACTCGGTTCGGCTACATCGGCATGGGGGCGGAACTTCCAGGTGTCTCCAATGTGTGCGACGTCGCTGGCTTTGTCGAAAAGCCGGATTTGGCGACGGCCGAACGTCTCCTGGCTGGCGGGAAGCATCTTTGGAATAGCGGGATATTTCTTCTGCCAGCCCGGAAGTTCATCGATGAACTCGAAATGCGCGCGCCGGAAGTGTTGGCGGCATGCCGCCGGTCGTTGGCAGGCGCCACCCGCGATCTCGACTTCCTTCGCCTAGAGCCAAGTGCATTCGCAATCTGCCCGTCGATTTCGATCGACTATGCCGTGATGGAAAAAACCGACAGGGCGGTGGTGGTTACGGCTCCCTTCGAGTGGAGCGATGTCGGGAGTTGGTCCGCGCTGTGGACGATGGGCGACAAGGATTCATCCGGAAACGTGGCGATAGGCGATGTTGTTTTGGAAGATGCGGTGGGGTGCTATGTACGCGGTGACGGACAGCTCGTCGCCGCGCTCGGCGTCGAAGATCTCGTCATTACCGCCACGCCGGACGTTGTTCTCGTGACAACCCGCGACCGCGATCAAGACGTCGGCAAGCTTGTCGAACGCCTCAAGACCAACGGTCATCGCTCGGCAACGCAGACGCTCAATGTCCATCGGCCGTGGGGCTATTATCAGTCGATCCACGCCGGCGATCGATTTCAGGTCAAGCGCATCACCGTCAATCCCGGGGCGAAGCTGTCATTGCAGAAACATTTCCATCGCGCCGAGCATTGGGTCGTCGTCAATGGCACTGCAATCGTAACGCGCGATGATGAGGAAATCCTCTTGCGTGAAAATGAATCGGTCTACGTCCCACTGGGCTGCATGCATCGCCTGGAAAACCCGGGGAAGATACCGCTCAATTTGATCGAGGTTCAATCGGGGGCATATCTGGGCGAGGACGATATCGTCCGCGTGCAGGATATCTACCAGCGCGCCTGAACCGTTTTTGAATTGGGGAGTTATCGCCTCGCCGCGCACGCGGACTCCGAAAAGGCGGAATCACCTTCAATACCTTGGAATACAAGAGAAAGACGGCTGGGATGAGTGCTGTGCAACTGGTCAAGAGGGCTCTGAAGGAACAGTTTCCATCGCTCTGGCTCCGCTGGCATTTCATGCACCGGCCAAAATCTGCGGAGCAGGAGTTGCGCTTTTTGGACCGGATCGTGCCGGAAGGGGCTGTCACCGTTGATGTCGGCGCAAATCTAGGCCTCTACACCCGCGAACTGTCACGCCTTTCGAAGAAGGTCTATGCCTTCGAGCCGTCGCACAAGATGGCCGATCTGCTGCGGCGGACCTCGGCGTCGAACGTCAGCATTCATGAAATTGCGCTGTCCGACCAAACCGGTAATGCGGAACTATTCATTCCGCAAACGGATCAGCAAATGGTTTACGGCCTCGCTTCGCTCGAGCCCGCGATCGGCGCGTCTAGCAAGAGTGTGGTTTCGATCAGCGTTCCGACCGCTCGTCTGGATGCGGTTGTCCATCAGAATGTTGCCTTCGTTAAGATTGATGTAGAAGGCCACGAGTTGAACGTGCTCAATGGTGCTGTTGGCCTTCTCGAACAGAGCCAGCCGGTGTTCTTGGTCGAGGCAGAAGATCGGCACCGCGCTGAAGCAACCCGTTCGATCTTCGAATTCTTTGAGAAAAGGGCCTATAAGGGGTTCTTCCTGAAAGAGGGCAGTGCCGTCTCAGTCGACCAATTCCGTTCCGAGGAGTTGCAGGATGCAAGTGCGCTTCTTCCCAACGGCGGCCGCAAGCCAGGTCGGTTCTACGTCAACAACTTCTTTTTCTTTCCGCAGCATCTGGACGGGGCGTCGATCCTGAACAGCTAGTTGTTGCGTGTCTTCGGTACGTACAAATCAATTCCACAAACCCGTGGATCACATCAGACAGGATTATCAATGCGTATTGCCATGGTAGGCGCCGGCTATGTCGGGCTGGTTTCGGGGGCGTGCTTCTCGGATTTCGGACACCATGTCGTGTGCGTCGATAACGACGAGCAGAAGGTCGCCGCACTTAAAAGGGGTGAAATTCCCATTTACGAGCCGGGACTCGCCGATCTCGTCGGAAGCAATGTGCGGCAAGGTCGCCTCGGATTTGGAAATGACCTGAAATCCGAGGTGGGAAGTGCCGACGTGGTCTTCATCGCGGTTGGAACCCCGTCGCGGCGTGGCGATGGACATGCCGACCTTTCTTACGTCTATGCGGCAGCGCGCGAGATTGCGAAGGCCATTTCCAAATTCACGGTGATCGTAACCAAATCGACGGTTCCTGTGGGAACGGGCGACGAGGTTGAGCGCATCATAAGCAAGGAAAATCCGGACGCGGAATTCGCGGTGGTGTCGAATCCTGAGTTCTTGCGGGAAGGCGCCGCCATTCGCGACTTCAAGCACCCGGATAGAATCGTGATCGGTACCGACGACGCGCGCGCCCGCAAGGTCATGGCCGAGGTCTACCGTCCGCTCCACCTCAATGCGGCGCCCATCCTCTACACAGACCGTCGCACCGCCGAGCTGACCAAATACGCTGCGAATTCGTTTCTTGCGACCAAGGTGGCCTTTATCAACGAGATCGCCGATCTCGCGGAGAAGGTCGGCGCCAACGTGCAGGAAGTCGCGCGGGGGATCGGCCTGGACAATCGCATCGGCTCCAAATTTCTGCATGCGGGACCGGGATTCGGCGGCTCCTGTTTTCCGAAAGATACGCTGGCGCTGATCAAAACCGGACAGGATAACGAGACGCCGCTGCGGATTGTCGAGACGGTTGTTGCGGTAAACGATCAGCGCAAGCGTGCGATGGCTCGCAAAGTGTCAAATGCGCTCGGTGGCAATCTGCGGGGCAAATCCATCGCGGTGTTAGGTGTCACGTTCAAGCCCGATACCGATGACATGCGCGATGCGCCTTCGATCCCGTTAATTACCGCGTTGCAGGATATGGGTGCGGACGTCCGTGTTTTCGACCCCGTCGGCATGTCGCAGGCAAAGAAGGTCCTTGAAAACGTTACCTTTTGCGATACCGCTTATGATTGCGCGAGGGGCGCTCACGCCATCGTGATTGTAACGGAATGGGAGCAGTTTCGCGCGCTCGATCTCAAGGAAATGGCGTCGGTCATGGCCAGTTCGGTCATCGTGGATCTGCGGAATATCTACTCGCCGGAAGAGGTGGTCCGGAATGGCTTTCATTACTGCGGAGTCGGGCGCCCCAAACCGCTCGCCTATTAGGAGTGGCGCGAACAGCCCGGTCGCTTTCCATGAGATCCAGATATAGCCTAGCCCAGTCTGCCACAGAGTCAGCGGTTTCCTGCACGGACCATTTGCAATGAATAGCGAGTCAAATCGAGCCATTCTGGTTACCGGGGCGGCCGGCTTCATCGGATTTCACGTCGCGCAGCGGTTGCTCGACGCGGGCCGGCACGTGATCGGGCTGGATAATCTCAACACCTATTATGACCCGGCTTTGAAACAGGCCCGGCTCAATCTTCTGCTCGGCCGCCCCGGCTTCAGCTTTGAAAAACTTGATCTGGCCGATGGTGTGGCGATCAAGGACCTGTTCGCACGGCATCGGTTCCCAATCGTGATCCATCTCGCGGCGCAGGCCGGGGTCAGGTACTCACTGGAAAATCCGCAAGCCTATGTCGACGCCAACCTGGCGGGGTTCGCGAACATCCTTGAGGGATGCCGGCACAACGAATGCCGTCACTTGTTGTTCGCGTCATCGTCGTCGGTCTACGGCGCCAATACCAAATTGCCATTCTCGGTGCACGACAACGTCGACCACCCGATCAGCCTCTATGCCGCAAGCAAGAAGGCGAATGAGTTGATGGCTCACTCGTATAGTCATCTTTTCAGGCTTCCGTGCACCGGCTTGCGATTTTTCACGGTCTACGGGCCGTGGGGCCGTCCCGATATGGCGATGTATATCTTTACCAAGGCGATCGTCGAAGGTAGTCCGATCAAGCTGTTCAATCAGGGCCAAATGCGTCGCGACTTTACTTATGTCGACGACATAACCACCGCCCTGGTGCGTCTGATCGACCATGTTCCGCAGGGTAACCCGAATTGGTCAGGCGCGACGCCGGACCCGGGATCCAGTGCGGCGCCGTGGCGTATCTATAATATCGGCAACAACAAGCCCGAAGAGCTGATGCGAGTGGTCGCGGTTCTCGAGCAAGAGTTGGGACGTAAGGCCAAAACGGAACTGCTGCCGATGCAGCCCGGCGACGTCCCGGCAACGTTTGCCGATGTCGATGACCTCGTCCGTGACGTTGATTTCCGTCCGGCGACCTCGATCGAAGAGGGCGTTCGGAAATTCGTGGCTTGGTATCGCGGTTATCACGTCCGATAACCGCCTGCCTTACCAGCTGACACTGTGTGCAGCGTGCCGGCCTCTGAAAGTCGATCATTTGGCTGACGCATTGCCGGGAACGCGTTCCGGCAGTGGGTAGTTCGGCGCCAAGAGCGACAGATTCTAGAGCGTGATAGCTTTTCTTCGAAACGCCATCCCGCTCTATCCTTCTGCTCAAGCATGATCTCCGCGCAAACGCTTCGCGTTTGTCGCGAGGGAAAACCGGTGTCCACTTTTCCGGATCATGCTTTAGGCTGGAGTGTCGGTTGGGCCCGTCGCGGGTTTGATCCGGAGCGTGAACTGGAATCGCGCCCCGCCGTTCTCCTCGCTGCGCCGAGCAGAAATTTGACCGCCATGACGCTCGATAATCGTGTGGCAGACCGCCAATCCCAATCCCATTCCCTGCGGCTTCGAAGTAACGAACGGGTCGAACAAATTAGAAGAGTTTTGAGGGTTGATCCCGGGACCGGAGTCCTCCACGGTGACCGCAATTTCGTGAGCGCCGCTACGCCCGGTGGTGACGCGCAGCACCCGTGCCCCCTCCGAGAGGCTATCCATCGCCTCAATTGCGTTGTTGATGAGGTTGAGAACCACCTCTTGCAACTGACCCTGATGGCCGAGAGCATGCGGTAGTCCGGTTGCCAGTTCCGCGCTCGCCGTGACCCTATGTCCCTTCAGATCGTCCTGCAAGGCGGCAAGTACGCCAAGTACGACCTCGTTTACGTCGACAGGTTCATGCCTAGGTTCGCCAGCTTTGAAGAGGCCGCCCACGCTGTCAAATACGCGGCTGGCATGATGACAGTCGTCTAATATTGTTGCCAGGGTCGACTTCACCTCTTTGAAGTCGGGCGGCGCTTTCTCTAGAAATTGCAGGGCGGCGCCGCCGTTCGCCGCGATGGCGCTCAATGGCTGCCTCACCTCATGTGCGATCGAAGCCGACATTGCCGCCAAAGTCATCAGCCTATTATCTCGCTCGCGGCGCAGCATCATATTCGACCGAGCGAGACGTGCATCCAACTTTGCCGTTTCCGCGACCAGTACCACCAGAACGATGATTGAGGTAACGAGAGTGAATATCCGGCCAGCGTAGAAGCCCAAGCTGAAACGCGAAGTTTCGAATACGGAAACCAGCAGTGACTCTGCAATCAGAGCCACGATTACGACCATCAGCCATTGATCGAGCACCGAGTGTCTGCGTTTCCAAAGCACCCCCAGCGCAAACACATTGAGCAGGGTATTCATTACACCAATCCAGAACAACGCCGGGGTCATATTGATCGTGTCGGCAAACAGCCGCGGTAGAAGCGCAACGTTTGCCGTCGCAAACCACGTGAGTCCGCACACCAGTCCGATCACGATCGCCAGTGCGGTGCTAATCGCGAAACGCGGTGATGCCTGGTGAAGGTAGCTGGAAGGTCTCTCCTTCAGCCACACATAGGCCAACAGCGTTGCCGGGAAACCAAAATGCCAAGAGAAATAGATCCAGGCTGCGGTGTCGAGGCCGGCGCCGAAGAGGCCAGCCGGCGCGAATGCGCCCGGAAACGTAAGTGCCTGCGGGATGGCCATCAGCGCCGCGAAAAGGTAACCGCTCGCGAGGACCAGCAGCGCCCGCGAGCGACCAATCGCGAATTGAGAGAACAGCAGCACCGCGGTGATGAGGTCGTTGACGCAAAATACGCTTCCGATCGTTGGAATGAAGGCGTCAATGCGCGGCATACGCACCGATGCGAACGGAATCGCAATTCCCAATACCACGAGCAGGACGGCGGCGACGGCAAACGCTGAACGCTGCTGCCCGCGGGTAGGCGGCAGAGTCGACAACAGGAAGTGTGACTCGTCCAACGCTTGGCTTATGCCCAATGTCACCTCTGCGTTTTCACTGTCTCCCGAAAGTTCGCCGCCGCTCGCCTCAGCTTGGAATATTCATGTAATTCATTTGTGTCGATGTTCACCGTGCTTGCGCACGTTGGCTTTTTTCTTTCCGATCTCGGTCGGGATCATCACGACGCGGCCGTACCGCACGCCACGCTCGGCAATGATGTGATCGGCGAAATGCTGCACCTCGGCACCGGTGCCTTTCAAGGCCGTCACCTCCATACAATGGTCATTGTCGAGATGGACGTGAAGCGTGGCAAGCGAGAGGTCGTGATGACCATGATAATTCTCAACCAGCCGCCGCGATAGATCGCGCGCGGCGTGGTCATAGACATAGACCAGGGCGGCCACGCAATCTCCCGATTTTCCCATGTTTTGCGAGGCCTGCTGCATGCCGGCGCGGGTGAAATCCCGGATCGCTTCCGACCGGTTCTGGTAACCCTGTTGGACAATCATTTTGTCGAGTTCTTCCATCAGATCGTCGTCGAGGGTAACCGTGATGCGCTGCATTCTTGTCTCCCGCCAGCTGCCAAAATATGATAAATTGTTGAAAACATCATACTTCGCGTATAAGCGTTCATTTCGTGCCGCCGCTCCCATGGGGCCGGCACGGATTGATACATCAAGTCGGCTGAGACCGGTCAAATAAGATGCATATTCTCCAATGTGCTCGATTGCCGGAAGTTATGTTTAGGGACGTTTTATGCGTGATTTCCCGCATTGGTTGCTGCCGACCGGCAGAATAAAAGAGCGGCAACCCGGGCGTATCGAGCCGAAATGTAAGGGAGTCGTGGCCAACGGCAAAAAGTTTGATGAACGACGCGTTGTCGCTAACAGGTTGTCAGGGCTGGTGGGATCAGCCGTTGCCGGGCTCGTCGTCTCCTACTCCGACGCTGTCGCGCAGACAGCCAGCGTGCCCGCAGAAATCAGCCTTCCGCCGGTCACGGTGCAAGCACCTCACGCGGCTGTAAGGTCGCATCCCCGTCAAAGGCGAATTGCAAGGGCGCCAACGCAAGCCTCGCGAAAGCCAGTGGCCTCCAATCGTTCCGCAGAGCCGACAACATTGGGTTCGGGCGCTCCCAATGTGGCTTCGGGACCGCAAGGTCAGCCAAACATGGCAAGCCAGATAACCATACCCGGTGCAGAGCTCAACGCGCGTCCAGTGGCTCGCCCGGGGGAAATTCTGGAGGCGGTTCCCGGTTTGATCGTCACGCAGCACAGCGGCGAAGGCAAAGCCAACCAGTATTTCCTGCGCGGCTACAATCTGGATCACGGCACCGACTTGGCGATCTATGTCGACGACGTGCCGGTCAATATGCGCACCCATGCCCACGGCCAGGGCTATGCGGATCTGAATTGGCTGATGCCGGAAACGATCAACACGCTCGATGTGCGAAAGGGACCGTATTTCGCCGATGAGGGAGATTTCAGCTCGACAGGCAATCTTCACATCGGCCTGATCGACAGTGTCGACAAGGCCGTTGCGTCGGTCACTGCCGGTAGCTTCGGTTACAAGCGACTTTTCGGCATGGGGTCGACCAAAGTCGGCGACGGAACGCTGCTGGCCGCCGGCGAAGTCGGCACCTACAACGGCCCGTGGGTCAATCCTGACGACATGCAGAAGATCAACAGCCTGTTGCGTTACACGCAAGGAACGGCGCAGGACGGGTTTTCAATCACCGGAATGGCTTATTCGAACCGGTGGAATTCGACCGATCAGGTGCCGCAGCGCGCGATCACGTCAGGGCAGATCGGATTATACGGCGAGGAAAATCCGTCCGATGGCGGCAACACCAACCGCTTTGCGCTATCGGCACGCATAGCAGGTACCGACGACGCGGGATCGTGGAAAGCCAATGCTTTCATCGTCAAAAGCGAGCTCGATCTCTACAACGACTTCACCTACTTTCTCTCCAATCCGACGCTCGGGGATCAGTTTCATCAGCACGACGACCGCATCATGGCCGGCGCCAATGCGTCGCGAACCCTGAGCGGATCATTCGCTGGCCGCCCGATGGAAACCACGTTCGGCATTCAGACCCGCTATGACAACATCAGCCTGGCGCTGACCGACACCTATCAGCGCGCATTCCTGTCGAATATCCGCAGCGACAAGGTGGGGGAAGGTAGCGTCGGTGTTTATGCCGAGAATACGGTGCGCTGGACCGACTGGTTGCGGACCACCGTAGGCTGGCGCGGCGACTATTATGCCGCGACGGTGAACTCCATCTTTGATGCCAACAATTCCGGGAGCACCAGCGCGGCGATCGGTAGCCCGAAATTCACGATGGTCGTGGGCCCATTCAACAAGACCGAGCTGTTCTTCGGCGCGGGGACGGGCATGCATAGCAATGACGCGCGCGGGGCCACCATTACCGAGGATCCGACCGATCCGACGGTGAAGGTATCGGCCTCACCGCTGCTGGTGCGAACCAAGGGGGCTGAGGTTGGCATCCGCTCCAAGTTCGTTCCCGGATTCGACTCGTCGGTGAGCGTGTTCATCCTCGATCAGGATTCGGAAATCGTTTTCAGCGGCGACAGCGGCGACACCGAGGCGAGCCGGCCGAGCCGGCGCTACGGTGTCGAGTGGACTAATACTTATCGCCCGAATTCCTGGCTAACGCTCGATGCCGACGTCGCGGCGACCCATGCCCGGTTTGTCGGCTATGACAGCGACCAGGCAGCGCTCTATGCATCGCTGGCGGGATTTCCGGAGGCGCAGATCGGAAATGCGCCGGGCAATTACATCCCTAACGCGCCGGCGATGGTGGCGTCGGCCGGCATCACGGTCGGCGAGAAGACCGGTTGGTTCGGCACGTTGCGCTGGCGCTATCTGGCGTCGAGCCCGCTCACCGAAGACAATGTCTTCCGCTCGCCGGCAACCAGCCTCTTCAATGGGCGCGTGGGGTACCGGCTCGACAATGGCTGGCGCATTCAACTCGATGTGCTCAACCTGCTGAACACTCAAACCAACCAGATCACTTACGCCTACGGATCGCTGATCAAGTCGGACTCTTTGTTTGCAATGTGCTTTCCTGCGACTGGAGCGCCGACTGCGCCCGCGGCCGTCTGTCAGAACGGCGTCATGGATTACGTCCTGCATCCAATCGAGCCGTTGGCGGTACGCCTCACCCTTGCGGGCCAGTTCTGAGGGGCAGGGCGCCCGCGCCCGGTAACATGTTGCCTCCTAATCGCCACGGCGAGCGGCGAGCTTCCGACGAGCCAGCTTCGCTTGACGTACAGTGCTGTAGGCAGCTCTGTCCTAGAACTGATAGGCTGTATGGCCAGCTTCGCGTGTGGCGGCCTGAAGCAGTTCCGATGGGCGTGAGGTCGATCGATGCAGACGATCAAGGCCAGCATTTTCGCCGGAATGTTCGTCGCCGCGGCGCTCCACTGTCCCGGCCGCATCGGCGCCGCGCAGGTTTTGGAACCACGATCAAGCGACATGGAAATCCGCATCGGCAGCGTGATGCCGTACACGGGTCCCCTGGCGGCGTTCGGAACGATCGGGAAAGCCGAAGCCGCTTACTTCGACATGGTCAACGACAATGGCGGCATCAATGGCCGTAAAGTTCGATTCATCTCCTATGATGATAGTTCGGATCCCGCGACGGCTGCTGAGCAGACCCGCAAGCTGATCGAGGAGGATCAGGTTTTGCTGATGTTCGGTTCGTTCGGAACGCCCGGCAACCTCGCCACGCGGCCTTATTTGAACGACAGAATGATCCCGCAACTCTTCGTCGCTTCGGGCGATGAAAAGTTGGCCAATCCCGCCGCCTTTCCTTGGACCATGGGCTGGCAGCCGACGTACCGCGCCGAAGGGCGCATCTACGCGAACTACATCCAGGCGATCTATCCGGAACGCAAGATCGCGGTCCTTTGGCAAAACGATCAATTCGGGAGGGACCTGTTTCTTGGATTGCAGGAGGGGCTCGGCGATTGGGCCAGGATGATCGTCTCTGACACCACCTTCGAGCTTTCGGACACGTCGATCGATACCCAGATCGAGGTGTTGAAAGGCTCTGGCGCCGAAATTCTGGTCTTCAACGGCGCGCCCGCGATTGCCGCGCGTGCGCTGCGGCGGTCAGCCGAACTCGACTGGCACCCGATTTACCTGCTCCACAACGCGTCGGCGTCGATCGCGAACGCGTTGCGGCCCGCAGGCCTTCAGAATGCGTCGGGTGTGATCTCGACGTCCTTCCTGAAGGATAGCGGCGATCCAGCCTGGAAGGATGACCCGGCGATGAAGGCCTGGTCTGATTTTATGGACAAATACTATCCCGACGGTGATCGAGAGGACAGCAACGCCCTGTTCGGATACGCCGCGGCCGAGACATTGGTCCACGTTCTGCGCGAGTGCGGTGACGATTTGTCCCGCGAGAACGTGATGCGGCACGCAGCATCGCTAAAGGGGTATCAAAGCTCGGTAGCGCTACCTGGCATTACATTCAACACCGGGCCGACTGACTTTCGTCCGATCAAGCAAATGCGGCTTGTGCAGTTCGACGGCAGCAGTTGGCAGCCGATCGGCGATGTGATCGAGACGGCGTTTTCCAACAGTCCTTGAGGTAGTACGCCGCCTTGCATGGCAGCGCGATGCAAGTCGTTGATGCGACCGAGGCATCGTTAAGGCACCACCGATTGCGATGGCGTCCGTCGCCGTGCAGTTGCTTTTTATGCCGTCAAGAGTTCGTGCTTGCCTCGGCGCTTATCAAGCTCGACGCCGAAAGCTATATCCCGGTCGTCGGCAAATCGGCGGGCGCCAGCGGAAGCGCAAGGCTCGATCGAAAACTTCAGCCATTATCTAGAAAGAGCGTCAATGTCGGATCGAACAGTACCGGTATGGTTCATCACGGGATGCTCCACAGGCTTTGGTCATGCGCTGGCGAAACTGGTCATTGCGCGCGGCTGGCGTGCCGTGGTTACGGCGCGTCATAAGTCGCGGCTGGCTGAACTCGTCGAGGGGCCCAGCTCGCGGAACTGTTCGACTTCCGCCAGATATCGATGTCTCCCCGAATCGCCGGCTGCTGCCGGTCTGATTATCCCGCCCGCAGGGGCAGCGTCACTGGCGAGCCGATCCGCATGGAATGTTCGATGGCCAGTGTCGCCTCCAGCGTGGCGCGGGCATCTTGCGGTGTCGCCAATGTGCAGGGACGGCCAGTGGCGAGGTGATCCAGCCAGGCCCGCGTCTCATTGGCGATCGGTCCCCAAAATTCTCCCAATGCCCAGTCGCCGGGCGTTCCGCTCTGCAGGAACACCATATTGACGTTGTGATCCGGCAAGTAGACGTGAGGCACGCCGGTCTCACTGTACATGATCTGGTCGGTGTGATCGTCGTCGAGGATCATCACGCCGCCGATGCCCAGCACTTCAACCCGCGCAGCATGACCAAGCGCCGGATATTTTTCCGGGAGGGCGTAGCTGACGCCCAGGTTCACCACCGCGCCGTCATCGTAGGTCAGCACCGCGTAGCTCACATCGGGAACGTCGTGGCCCGCCGCTTTCAGCACGCCGGTCTGTCCGCGTGCATAGATTTCAACGATATGCCGGCCCTCGAACAGCCAGTTCATCAGGTCGACATAATAGGTCAGTGCGTCCACGACCGGCGTCGCGTGCGGGTTTCGCGCCAACATCGCCAGCGCCTGGGAACGGGAATTGAACACCCGCGCGGCGCCGCCTGTCAGCGTGCCGACACGGCCTTTCATCACTTGTTCCTTGGCAATCTGGTAACGCTCCTTGTAGCGCCGGCTGTAGCCGACCCGGACGTTGCCTCCGAACTTCGCCAGCGCCTCCAGCACCTGGTCGGCTTCCCGCACCGCCAGTGCGATCGGCTTTTCCACCAGTACCGGCTTTCCCAGCCGGATCGCAGCGAGCATGGGCACCAGGTGCTCGCCTTCGCTGGTGGAAACGATTACGGCGGTGACGTCAGGATCCTCGATAACGGCGAGATTATCGTCGCCATGACTTCGCGCCCCAGTGAGCGTCGCAAGCTTCGCGGCGTTCGCCGGATCGAGATCGGACACCGCAATGGTGGCAACAGCCGAATGCCCGGCCGCCAACCGCGCGCGCAACGTGCCGATCCGCCCCGAGCCGACAATTCCCAGCCCGATCTTATTGCCCAACATGATCGATCCCGTACATTACTTGACTAGCACCGGCATCGGCGGCGGCCCACCGTTCGGGATCGCGATCTGTCCGGCGATAACAACCGCTGAGACCATGACATAGAAACCGGTGACCGCGACCAGGTCCACCACCTGCTGTTCGCCGAGGGTCTGCTCGGCGCGGGCGAAGGTGGCGTCGGACAAATGTCGTTTGTTCAGTAGTTCGGTCACCACGTCGTAGACGATGGCTTCGTCCGGTTGCATCGAGGCGGGGCGTTTGCCCTCGCGAAGGCCGTTGATGATGGCATCGGACAGGCCTGCTTTCCTTGCCAATGGTTCATGCGCCCACCACTCGTATTGCGCATCCCACAGGCGTGCCTCGAGCAGGATCGCCATCTCGTTGAGCCGGTGCGGCAACGATGTCTTCTGGCGCAAATAGTCGGTCATCGACAGATAGCGCTTCAAGAGCTCCGGGCTTTTGATCAGCATGCCGTACGGGCCGCCAAGTCCGGCGCTGGATTGTTTCAGGACCTCATCTGCGACGGCCTGTTGCTCCGGGCTCAACTGCTCCATGGCGGGTTGGGGAAACCGCGATCCATCCTCCGCTTGCGCTGCCGCTAGCCCCATCAGCAGCGTCATGCTGCCGATAACCGTCGCGACGCCGGATCCCCACGCCATCGGCCCATCCCCTTCTGTTTTTTGCCACTCTTACTGGATGTGGCTCGCTTTGCAAGAAAACTTGAAGCGCAATACAACCTCGGCGTTAGCTATATTGCCGATTAGCGGTCAGAGACATCGCCCCGAACTTGTTGAAAATGATTGAGGCTAACTAACGATGGTCCGCTCGCGCGGCAGCTATCGCGACGAAGTATCCCGCCGCACGCCGCCAGCCGTTTCGTCACGCTTGACCTCGGGAAACAGCCACATCGCGAAGATCATAAAGAAACCGAGGAAGGCCACGAGATACTGGATGCGATCGTGGCCGAGCATGTACTGGGCATAGAAAGCAATGGCCGTCACCAGCACCACCAGCAGCGAAAGACCGAGTTTGATTTTTACGGGCATTTGCGGAGTTCTCCGGGCAAGGTCAGGACAGGCTCGGCAAGGACGGTCCGGCAATCCGCGCCAGCGTTGCGAGCGCCAGCGATTGGATGCCGACCATTACAATGAGGCCGGCTTTTCCATCGCGCGCGGATGACGGCCAAAGCTGGAACAGTCCGGGCGCGAACAGTACGATCAGACCGGCCACCACAATCAGCGTGCTCCACCGCAGTTCGATGTAACCATAAAGTCCTGTGCCGAGCAGAAGTACGGCCAGCAAAACGATGTTGGTAAAAATCAAAAGGGTTGCGGCGCCGGAGCGCGCGACAGCCGGCCGCGCGTCGAGCGGAAACATCCCGGCAACGAACAGGAAAGCCAGCGCGCAGACGGTTGCAAACACTGCGAACCAAAGCAGAGAGATCGAGTTTGGTTCGATGGCGTTCATGCATGCTCTCGCGTCGCGCTATTCGGCCGGCGTGGCGAATCCGGTCGAGCGTGGCGCCACGGCCGGTTTCGGCGTCCGTGAGGTCTTGCGCATGTCGGTCTTGACGAAGCGCGTATCGTAGCCGTTGAGGAGATGACCGAGCAGGCCGCGATCGAGATCCGAGGTGCCGAACAACCAGTCCATCACCGGAAAGGTCAGGTTCATATTCCGCTCCATCATGATCGACTGGTTGTGATGAGCGGTGTGGTGACGCCGGATCGTGTTGACGAACGGAAGGTTGCGGACAAGCCAGTTTTCATCGACGTGGCAGCAGAAGTGCATGAATTCGTAGATCAGATACATCGACGTCGTCGTCGAGATCAGAAGCCAGCCGACATTGGGTGAAACCAGCCATCCCAATATTAGCGCAGGCGGGATCGACATCATCGTGAAAGTCACGAGCGCATAGGGCGGAAAGAAGGTCACGCGCCAATCGTAATGGTCGGCGAAGCGCATCTCCTTTTCCGTGAAGAACTGGTGATGCATCAGCGTATGCCGATTGTAGATCGCGCGAAACGCCTTCACCTGGGACGGACGGTGCATCACGAAGCGGTGGATCCACCATTCGAAGAAGTTGGCGAACAGGAAGGTTATCGGCACGATGCCCAGCTCCCACCAGCGCAGATCAACGATGTTCGCGAAGTAGACCGTCAGCGCCGTGAACCCGATCACATAGATGACGAAGGCATGAAGCCAACCATTGTACCAGCCGGCGATACGGTGGCGGTATGTCGCCCGGTAGTCGCGCTGACGGTCGGTCATCGGGCTCGATATCAATTCCATGGCGCGGTCTCCCTGATCTTGCCTTCATTTTTTAAGGCTTTTGACTCTGATATATCACCGATCTATTAAGCCGGCAAAGACCTTTGCGAGCCGATGTCGTCGCTTTTTCGGGCGTAAGAGGCCAATCTGATTTACGGAGCGGCGGGCGGGGAGTTAGTGTCGAGAGGCCTGTGATAAGCCGACATTGGGGCGGACGACGACCGGATCATTGAGCGCCTTGCAACGGACCGAAAAGGGTGTTGGCAACACGAGGAGGGCGGTATGAAGCATTATGCAGGAGATCGGACCATCGACGGCGTCAAGGTAACGGTCGACGGGGCCGCGCTGGATCCCCGTGTCGACATCGCCGCGTTTAGCAGGAACGGATTCGAGTGGAGCTATGAAGGTCCGGAATCCCGCCAATTGGCGCTGGCGCTGCTGATCGATCACCTCGGCGACGCGACGGCTGCAAAGGCCAATGTCGAACCCTTCATGCGCGCTGTCGTAGCGAATTTCGGCAACGAATGGGAGATGACTTCGGCTGATATTGATGAGGCATTGGCCGCGCTTTCCGGCAACGCGATCGCTTAAATGGCCGCTCCCGCGCCTCTAGAGTTCAGGTGTCGATCGTCCTGCGCGCGAAATCCTCGATATGGTCGATCAGCCGGTCGGAAGCGGCTGCAGCGGCCTTAGCTTTTTTTTGGGAAACCGCCTGGGCCACGGCGGCATGCAACCGCGCGGCAAGCGGCAGATCCGCAACTTCCTGGTAGTGCTGATACCAGAATCGGCGCGATAATCCGTTCATCAGCCCCATCGACCGGCGTGCGAACTCGTTTCGAGCGGCGGTCGCGATCAAACCGTTGAAGCGCTGGTCAAGGCGCATAAACGCGATATCGTCCGCCTTCGCGGCGGCTGCGAGCATGGCATCTGCCAGCTCGGCGAATTCGCTACGTTCTTCAGGCGTTGCGCGCTCCGCAGCGAGGCTCGCCATCAGACGCTCCAGCTCGCGCCGCACCTCGAGCAGCCGCAACTGCAGCCTCAAATTGATCTCCGAGACCATGATGCCCCGCCTCGGCATGATCACGACAAGGCCATCCCTGGCGAGGCGCTGCAGCGCTTCCCGGATCGGGGTTCGCCCGATCTCGAGCCGTACCGCGAGGGCCTGCTCGGACAAGACGGTGCCGGGCGACAGTTGCAGCGTGACGATCAGCTCTTCGATTTCGCGGTAGGCGCGATCCGTCAGCGTGCCATCCTCGACATGGACCGTGGGGGGCCGGCGCTTCGATCGCGTCTTCGCTTTCAAGAAAACCTCATGCGTTAGCCGGCGAATTGCGCCGGGAAAAGCGGTGTTGCGTTCATCCCAAACGTATATCGCTCATATATCACGAAGCAAGACGGCTCACTTGCGTTGATGTAAGACAGGGGACGCGGCGGGCAGGTAAGGGTCGTCCTAATTTCTGCGGTATGCGTTTGAGCGCATAGGTCCGTTCTCGCGCGCTACATTTTCTGGTGCAAGAGATGGCGAGAGTGCCGACCCGGACACGCACCCTTTTATCGTGGGTTCGGCCTGAATTGGGCACCGAAAGCCTCGCGGGAAGGAATTTCTCTCGGGGCCGGGGGCAGTAGCAGAGGACCGTTGCAAACGCGCGCAGAACGCCAAATCCCGGCCATTGCGCCTTTCTACCAATCCCATAAATTCTCTCCGAACAGGTTCAGAGAGATATTGATGTCGGATCAGGTTTTTGACGTATTCGGTGAACGGGTTGCTGTTGCTCGTGGCGCTGTGCGGGCTGAACCGGCCACCGACAATCCTTCGCGGTTTCTCGCACGGTTCGGCGTGATACTATTCTGGGTATTGGCGATCGCTATCGTGTCGGCGCGGGTATTTGTCGGCGTCTGACCGGTCAGCGAGGGGCGCGGAATCGCTGCCATATCTTCATTTTTTCGCCCGGACTGCTGACGGCTTGCTGTGGCTTAGGTCAGCCGGTCTGAAACCCTCAATTGCGATAGGGTCCCTCAAATTGCCGCTGATCCCTCATAGCGGTGATTGACGATCGATACGCCCGGACCGCCTGCCAGCAATTGTTTGGTCGCCTCGGTGCTTCCGAACGCCGGGGTGCGCAATGTTTGCGGTTGAGCCAACTCGTGATCTCCGAACGAGCGGGTGATTGCGAGTTGCAACTCGGGTGCCGCCTGTTCGACCGCTCGCACAGGGGGCAAGCCTACCTTCGCTGCCACCCGGGGAAGTCCCGGTTTTCGAATCGTCGCAAAGAGCCTCAGAAGATCAGGGTTAAGAGGCATAACTCCTATCCATCGCCGTAGAACGATTTTATATTGCCGAAACGAGGGGAATAGGGGCAAAATTTTCTCCTACTGAGGAGAACCGTTTGCCGAAATCGCCCGCCACCGAGGCTGCTTCCGAAAAAACCTCGCTTCTGCTGTTCGCGCTTCGTTGCCTTCCCGGAGTTGCGCTGTGCGTTGTGGTAACGCTGGCGTGTTTTGGCCTGCAACTTGTGGAAGTAAGGCTGTTCGGCCACCCTTATGTCGAGGCGTTGGTGATCGCCATCCTCTTTGGAATGGCGATTCGGACGTTGTGGCAGCCTTCGCCACGCTGGCGCGCCGGAATCGCTTTCAGCGCCAAGCAATTGCTCGAAGTCGCGGTGATGCTGCTGGGAACGTCTATTAGTTTCGCGGCGATCGCAGCATCGGGGATCCTGCTGGTCAGCGTCATCGTGGCAATTGTAGTCGTGATGATTGGCGTAAGCTTTGCGATCAGCCTTACCCTGCGCCTGCCCGTCCGTATGTCTATCCTGATTGCCTGCGGTAATTCGATATGCGGGAATTCTGCGATCGCGGCAGTGGCCCCGGTGATCGGAGCCAGCAGCGACGATATCGCATCATCTATTTCATTCACGGCAGTCTTGGGCGTTCTCATGGTGCTGGGGTTGCCGCTTCTGATCCCGCTGCTGGGGCTATCAAGCACGCAATATGGTATCCTTGCTGGCCTGACCGTCTACGCGGTACCGCAAGTTTTGGCGGCCACAGTGCCCACGGGCCTCGTTAGCACGCAGATCGGCACCCTAGTGAAACTCATCCGTGTGTTGCTGCTTGGTCCGGTGGTGATCGTACTGTCCCTAATTTCGTGGCGCTACCGCTTGCGGGGGCAGGATACCGCGGCGAAACCGAAGCTGAATCTCTCGAATCTGGTGCCATGGTTCATTCCTGGATTCCTCATTCTTGCCACGCTGCGATCGTTTGCGCTGATTCCGGAGAGTTTGATATCGCCGGTCACGTCCGCGGCGACCATCCTGACGGTCGTGTCGATGGCCGGCCTCGGATTGGGCGTTGACCTGCGCGTGATTGGTCGGGTTGGAGGGCGGGTTACGGCCGCGGTCACGCTCTCGCTGGCCGTCCTGCTTGCCCTCAGCATCGGCGTCGTCAAACTGTTCTCCTGAATTTCGTTACATTTTCACCTTTCTATCCGGGGCTCGCTTTCGGTCGCCTTTTCGGCGCCGTGCCTTCGATCAGCCACTCCGCATTCGCCAAAGGATCCAGGAAGGGACTCGCGTGTAGCCGTCTCAAGAGTTACCCATCGAGGCGAAGGGTGCTGCCTTGTAATTCGCGTGAATTGAACTGATAAATTGAGCCCACCACACACTGCGTCGAGGTTCAATCGCTTTAGTTCATGACAGAATGGATTTCAGGCAATCGGAGCGACACATGCAGCAGCAACCCGGCCGCCATTTTCTGCAAATTCCTGGGCCGACCAACGTGCCATTGCCGATCCTTGCTGCAATCGCAAAACCCACCATCGATCATCGTGGGCCGGAATTTGCCGAACTGGCGCTCGAGGTCCTCGTGGGAATACGCTCCGTTTTCAAGACGCAAAATCCCGTTGTCATCTATCCGACCTCTGGAACGGGGGCGTGGGAGGCTGCGCTCGTCAACACGTTGTCACCCGGCGACCACATCTTGATGGTCGAAACCGGATGGTTCTCAACGCTCTGGAGCAAGATGACGAAGGCTCTCGGTTTTGAGGCCGATATCATCGAGGGAGACTGGCGGTCCGGCGTCGATGCCGGCGTTCTTGAAGCCAGGCTTCGCGCGGACACGATCCATAGCTACAAGGCGGTGGCTGTCGTTCACAATGAAACTTCCACCGGCGTGACATCCAACATCGCCGCGGTGCGGCGGGCGATCGACCGGGCAGGGCACCCGGCGCTCCTGCTTGTCGACACCATTTCCTCGCTGGGCTCTATCGACTACCGGCACGACGAATGGGGTGTCGATGTCACGGTCGGCGGCTCGCAGAAAGGGCTGATGCTGCCGCCGGGCCTTTCTTTCAATGCGATTTCCGACAAGGCGCTGGCGGCCTCGAAGAAATCGCGATTCCCCCGTTCCTTCTTGGGATGGGACGAGATGCTCTCTGCCAATGCCAACGGCTTTTTCCCCTACACGCCGTCGACAAACCTGCTGCAGGGGTTGAAAGTTGCCTTGGACATGTTGCGCGCCGAAGGATTGAGCCAGGTGTTCGCGCGCCATGACCGGGCGGCCAAGGCGACACGGACGGCGGTGTTGCATTGGGGATTCAACATCCAGTGCCGCAACGAGGCCGAATACTCGTCGTCGCTGACGGCCGTGCGCCTGCCGCGGGGGCACTCCGCCGATGCTTTGCGTGGCGAGATTCTCGCGCGCGCCAACATGTCCTTGGGCAACGGCCTGGGCCCGCTGGCTGATCGGGTGTTCCGCATCGGCCACCTCGGAGACTTCAATAACCTGACCGTTTCCGGAACCCTCGCGGGCATCGAAATGGGACTCAAGGCTTGCGGCATTCCGTACCGCAAAGGTGGCGTCGAGGCCGCCATGGACATCTTGGCCGGCAATTCACCTCCCGCGGCGGCACCGCCGGGATTGAGCTAAATCTGGAGAATAGCGTGACAAACCAACAAGGCGGGTCAACACCGCGAACGGCCGCACCGAATTCCTCTCTTAAACTGCTGGTTCTGGAAGGCGACGGGATCGGACCCGAGATCACGCGCGCGACGGTCGAGGTTCTCTCCGCCGCGGACGCGCTGCTCGGTCTCGATATCCGGTTCGAGCAGGCCGTGATCGGGTTTGATGCCCTGAAGGCCGAAGGAACCACCTTTCCGCCGCGTACATTGGAGCTGGCCAAAGCCTGCGATGGGGTTGTGCTCGGCCCCGTCTCCCACAACGAGTATCCTGCCATCGCCAAGGGCGGGCTCAATCCGTCCGGTGAGTTGCGCAAGCACCTTGATCTTTACGCCAATATACGACCGGCGTTCACGCGCGATGCGGTGCCTTATCCAAGCCGGGTTCCCTTCGACCTCGTGATCGTGCGCGAAAACACCGAAGGGTTTTATGCCGACCGCTCGATGTTCGCCGGGCCAGGCGAATTCATGCCGACGCCCGACGTTGCATTGGCGACGCGAAAGGTCACCCGTGCTGCGAGCGAAAGAATTGCCGAGGAGGCGTTCCGATTGGCGCGGCTGAGGCGGAGCAAGGTAACGGCGGTGCACAAGGCGAACGTCTTGCGAATTTCCGACGGGCTGTTTCTTGGCGTCGTGCGCGAGGTCGCGAAGCGTTATCCGGAAGTCGCTTACGAGGAGCAGCTAGTGGATGCCATGGCGGCGCTGCTGGTGCGGGACGCCAGCCAGTTCGACGTCATTGTCGCGACCAACATGTTCGGCGACATCCTGTCGGACGAGGCGTCGGAATTGGCCGGCAGCCTCGGTTTGGGCGCCTCCCTGAACCTCGGCAAGGGCTACGCTGTTGCCCAGGCGCAGCATGGCTCCGCGCCCTCGATCGCAGGCAAGGACATGGCAAATCCTTACGCGTTGATCGCCTCCGCCGCGATGATGCTGGACTGGCTGGGGACTAGGCGCGAGCGCATGGATCTGCTTGAGGCCGGCAAACAAATCCGGCTCGCTTTGGATCACGCCATCGACGATCCCAAAACCCGAACCCGGGATTTGGGCGGGATATTGGGAACCAAGGCGTTTACGCAGGCGGTGATCGAGAATATGCGGGCGTCTCAGCAAGCCAAGGCAAAACTTGCTTCGACCGTCCAATGACGCCCATAGGGTCGTAAGCCGATCGCCTGCAGGGATATCGATCGCGGCAAGCTGGGCCGCGACATCGGTTATTTTTCGGTCAGCGCGTCCCGCTCTTTGGTCAACTTCTCCAGTTCCATGTTCTGCTGATCTAGGCGGGCGGAGATCAGTTCGTCGTCCTGAGCGCCGGTAGCGCCGGCGGCCTGCTCGATCAACTGGCGGATATTATCTCGAATCATCGCTATGCGATCGTTGAGATCAGACAGCGACAGCCCGCTGTTATTCTCCATAGCCAATTCTCCGGTGAAGAAGGCCGCAATGGCAGCCGGTCAAATCTGTCTAGCGGGCAAAACAAGCGATCACAAGATTATTGCCTCGCGCGGGTGTGGCTCGCCAGGAATGTTTGCCAAACTAGGCCCACTCGACATTAATTCTGCGCCGACCGCTGACCGGCGATTGCGGCAGCCGGAACCGCAGGTGCCGCATTGCCCCAACTGTTGCGGATATAGGTGAGAACCGCCGCCACCTGCGCGTTGCTAAGCCGCCAGTCGAAAGCCGGCATGGCCGGCGCAGTTGGCTTGCTCGACGTGGAAACGGCGCGGGTGCCTCGCAAAACGACGTGCGCCAGCGTAGTCGGGTCGTCGGACTGCACCACCGCGTTGCCGGCGAGCCGCGGAAACAGGCGCGCTTCGCCCATACCGCTATCCCTGTGGCAGACGGCGCAGTTGTCCTTGTAGATCGCCGCGCCGGCTTGCATCGCGGGATCATTGGCGGCGACCGGAGGCGGCTTAGGCCTTGCACTGTCGAGGCCGCTGTCTTTCAGATAGGTCGCGATGGCGGCAATATCCTGGTCCGTCATCTTCGACGTCGAATGCGATACCGCGTCAGCCATCGGGCCGGAGGCTAGCGTCCAGTCATTGCTGCCGGTCTTCAGATACTGGATCAGGTCCTGTTTCGACCATCCGCCGATGCCCTTATACGGGTCTGTCGTGATATTTGGTGCGAACCAGCCCTGCAGCGTACCACCCGTCAATTCAGTGCCGTTCTTGTCGCCGCCGAGGATGTTCTTGGGGGTGTGACAGGTACCGCAATGCGCGGCGCCCTCGACGATATAGGCACCGCGATTCCATTCCGCCGATTTCTGCGGATTGGGCTGGAAACGTCCTGGCGTGAAATTGAGCTTGTTCCAGACCAGCATGACAGAGCGGATGGTGAGCGGAAACGGCAATTCGTTGGCCGGCCGCCGAGAGCTTACCGGCTCGAGCGTCGCAAGATAGGCCCGGATGTCCTGCACGTCCTCATCGCTGAGCTTGGTGTAGGCCGGGTATGGCATCGCCGGATAGAGGTGCGCCTTTTTTCCGTTGCCGTCACGCAAGGCCTCGACGAATTGCTGGTCGGTCCAGGTGCCAATGCCGGTACCGCGATCGGGAGTAATGTTCGGCGTGTAGATCTTGCCGAAGGGCGTCTCCAAGCCCAAGCCACCGGCATAGGGCCGCCCACCCGGCGCGGTGTGACAGGCCGCACAATCGCCGAGCACGGTAAGATAACGCCCGCGCTCGATGCGATCGAAGCTTTGTCTATCCTGCGCCTTTGCGGCGACGATCAAGGCAACGAGAAGGGCAGCGGATACGAGAAAACGTCGCATTCTTCATCACCCCAACGGTCCAGGATTTCTGAGATAGCGATCCTTGATGGCATCAGCGGTCCAGTAAGCCAGCGCCCCGACAGTGTTGGTCGGGTTGTAGCCGTGGTTTTGCGGAAACACCGAAGCGCCGCCGGGCACAAACACGTTGTGTACGTCCCAGCTTTGGCAATAGCGATTGAGCACGCTGGTGGCGGGATCCGCGCCCATCACGGTGCCGCCGGTGTTATGCGTGGTTTGATAGAGATTTATATTGTACGGCCCCTTCCGCGGCGCCGGCGTGATCTCCGCAGCATCCATCGCCCGTGCGATATCGGCGAGGCGATCGGTGAGGAAGGCCGACATCTTCAATTCGTTATCGTGAAAATCGAACGTCATCCGCATCAGCGGACGGCCGAACCGATCCTTGTAGGACGGGTCGAGATCGAGATAGCAGTCCTTGTAGCTGTAGGAACTGCCATGGGTGGCCAGGCTGCAGGCGCGCAGATAGGTGTCGGCGGTCGCCTTTTTCCACTGTGCGCCCCATTTCGGCGTTCCTGCTGGCACCGGCCGGGTCTGGATCGGACGGGCACCGGTTTGGCCGAAGCCCATATAGCCGCCGCCAACGAAGCCGAGCCCGGTGTGATCGAAATTGTCACCGTTGAAATCGTCGATCATCATGCCGTGCGAGCCGGTGGCGATGAAGGGATTGATGATCTTGTCCTTCAGGATCACATTGACCGCCGAAGTGGTCTGATAGGCGTAATTGCGCCCGACCACGCCTTGCCCCGTTTGCGGATCGTACGGCTTGCCGATGCCCGATAGCAGCATCATTCGGACGTTGAAGAACGAGAAGGCGCAGAGCAGAACGAGGTCGGCGGGCTGCTCCCATACTTCACCGGAGGAATCGACGTAGGTAACGCCGGTGGCCCGCTTGCCGGTGGAATCCAGATTGATCTTGGTGACTTCGGATTCGGTTCGCGCGCTGAAGTTCGGGAAACGAAGCAGCGCCGGCAGCACGCAGGTCTGCGGGCTGGCCTTGGAATAGTTGCCGCAGCCGAAACGTTCGCAGAAGCCGCAATAGGTACACTGGCCGAGCTTCATTCCCAGCGGATTGAGATAGGCCTCGCTGAGATTGGAGGCCGGCTGCGGGAACGGGCTGTGTCCGGTCTTTCGTGCGGCCTCGGCGAACAACGTAGCGCCGTAGCCTTGCTTGAGGGGAGGTGTCGGATATTCGGAAGAACGCCAGCCCTCAAACGGGTTGCCGCCGGCCTGCGTGACGCCTTTGATATTGCCGGCCTTGCCCGAGGTACCACACAGTTTCTCGAAACGATCGTAGTACGGCTCGAGTTCGTCGTAGCTCAGTGGCCAATCCTGGATCGTCATGTCCGACGGCAACATGTCCTTGCCGTAGCGCTGTTCGAGATGACTGCGGAGGTTGAAATCGGTCGGCAGGAAGCGCCAGGTTTGTCCGTTCCAATGCACGCCGGCGCCGCCGACGCCGTTGCCGGGCAGGAAACTCGCAAAACTGCGGATCGGCAACGCGGTCTGGCTCGCATTGTTGCGGAACGTCAGCGTCTCCTGCTCCGGTCGCAAAAACAGGTCGAGGCGTACCGCGTAACGCAATTCATCCTGCATGTAGGCCGGCGGAAAATCTGTGCCGGTGTCACGCCACGGACCGCGCTCTATTGCGACGACATCGAGCCCGGACTTTGCCAGTTCATAGCCAAGGATGGATCCGGTCCATCCGAGGCCGATGATCACCACATCCTTGCGAGGAAGTTTACGCGCCATAATTACTCCCTCACTGTCCAGTCGGACCGGCCCATGATGCTTACCGGCGGCAGCGGATATCTTTCGTTGTGGCGCTCAACCCAGTCTCGATAGTCGTAACGCGCGCCCGGAAAGCCGATCAACTTCCAGCCGGCCATGTCGCGGTTGCCGCCGTAGATCGGATCTGCGAAAAAACCTTCTTCCGTATTTCCCAGGAGCAGCGCGAAGAAATCTGCGCCGTCGACGCCCTTGAGTTTGATCGCGCCGGACTCGAGGCCGGCAAGCACTTTGTCCTGATCGGAGGACGGGAGTTCAGCGAAGGCTTTTCCGGAAAACGACGATTTGACGTAGTCGGCAAGCGCACTCAATCCGGCGCGATAGCGCGCCGCCGGCGCATCCGGCAATTGATAGCCCTGAGTAACGGCGCCCGGCATGAACGGTGGTTTCATGTAGAGTCCCTCGGCGCGGCCGTACGGGCCTGCCAATTGCCGGTCGATGAAAACGGCGCAGCCGGCGTCCTTGCCACCGGGTCCTCGATCGTCAGGGGGGATCAGCCGATCGACGGCAGCCTCCACTAGCGATGCCTCGTCCGACGTGAAGAACATCCAGGGTCCGGGACGAACGGCGACCGGTGGCGATGCCGTTCCAGGTTCCCAGGGCAAACCGTCGCTAAGCGTACGGGCACGCCCGGCAGTTGTACCCGCAACCAGAAGCGCCGCTGTCGATGCCAGCAGCGCGCGTCGAGACAAAGTGGAGACAGATTGAAGGGACACAGCCGATTACCTCTTTAAACTTCAACCTTGCGCGACACGTTTTTAATCCGCAGTTCTTGATCAACTTTCACGGCGTCGCTCGAAAGCTGCGATTACCGATGAAGGCCATTGGAAAACCGGTGGGGTACTGGACCAACAGATAAATCGGATGAGGAACTCAAGTGCGCGAAGTTGCTTATCCCAGACGCCACGGGACGCGGGCGCGTTAATCGGTAAAGTGTTGTTCGAAGCCTACAACAACCGAAAATCCAGCAGGTCTCGAATGGGTGTCCGGTCGTCTCGCCCGCTAGCCAACAGCGCCGATTGCGGTAAATTGTTGGCTTGGTTCGTCGGGGCCTGCAGTCTATAAGATATTTCGAATTGCTGCTGGTCGAGCCAGATTGAAGTTCGCACGCATACGGAGGAAATCGAAATGGATGCCAACCGGATAAAAGAGCACATGGAAGTGATCGGCGCCGACGGCGTCCATGTAGGGACCGTGGATCGTGTCGAAAACGGCAGGATCAAGCTAACCAAGGCCGACAGCGGTGAGGGCAAGCACAAAGGACATCATCATTTTATCGATCTTGGCCTAGTTGCGGACATCGAAGGCAACAAGGTTCGCCTGTCGGCAAACGCGGCGGTTGCGGTCACCTTCGAAGAGGAAAAGTCGACCAAGCCGGTCTAGGCGATTTAATCGTCGGGCAATTGCAGTCCGGAAAACCGCGCGCATCGCTGAATGCGCGCGGAACCTTATGAGATGCATTGGCGCCCGCGATTGCCCAGCGCGAATTCGGAATAGCCGTCAGCAGCCCGATTAGTTCTGAATGTAAATCCGTTGATGGTTGGGCAGCCTTGTGAGCTCAGCACTTCTTGTTCATGGAAGCCAAAAGGGTTCTCACGCCCACCCATCCCCAGTAGACCCGATGCTCGGCGATCAGGCCGTCCTTGAGATCCATCCACTCGACAATATCGACCTGATCGCCCTTAGGCGTTTTTCGCGGATATTCCCAAGCCAACGCAGCGCCGTCCGAGAAGTAACTCCCGCTACGATGCCACTGGCCGACATTCTTATCGAGCTTGGCGAAAAAAACTTTGAAATAAGCTCGTAGCTGGTCGCGTCCGTGAAGAATTCCGCTGCTGCCATGATTCAAGACAAAAACGGCAGGGCTCTCAAAGATTCCGTCTACGGTGTAGAGAGCGACCAGACCATCGAGGTCGCGGGCAAGGATTTTGGCATGCCATTGGTCGAATACGTGGCGAACCTGCGGATCGGTACTGCGCATCGCATGTCCTTCCGTTCACCGGTGGTCGGTTGCCCAAGATGCACTTGGCGCAATAACCGGGAATCCTGAAGGAGTTGCCGCCAGTCTGGGCCGGCATGACTGTCGAACGACTGCTGCCGAGCGAACACTCGCTTGGGCTGTAAATCCTGTATCGCGGCTGAGGAGCCGCAGCCGCCCGGCGGATCGGCATTACTGCATATTCCACCTGGATTGATTTTGCTCTTTGCGCAATCCCCGAGTTGCAGGGCCCAAATGAGCATCGCGCCCTTCCAACTTTAATAATTGATCCTTGGCTTCGAGGCCTCCGGCGAAGCCGGTCAACTTGCCGTTGGCTCCGAGGACACGATGGCATGGTGCGATGATCGAGATCGGATTGCGGCCGTTCGCGGCTCCGACCGCGCGGGACGCGGCGGGTCTGCCGATCTGCCTGGCGATCTCGCCATAGCTGCGGGTTTCGCCAAACGGGATCGTGAGCAGCGCTGTCCAGACACTTTTCTGGAAATCAGTTCCTTTGAAATCCAGGGGCACCGCGAACTTCTTCAGTTTGCCGCCGAAATACTCGTTCAACTGACGTTCGGCCTGCTTCAGGAAACGATTCTCCGGATCAGGTTCGGTCGGACCGAGACGAACGCGCCGCGGGTCGTCCTTTTCCCACAGGATCGCGGCCAACCCTTTGTCGCTGGCGACCAGCTTGAGCTTGCCGACGGGCGAGTTGATCATCTTGTAAACGTAGCCCATCTCGTTCTCCCTTCCTTATTTATTCGGCTTTACGCCGCTGTTGCTGCCTCCTGGACATGACGACAGCTCCTCCAAAATTGGCTCGTATCTGCTCCATACATTGAGAAATCCAGAGGAGGTTTGCCACCCGAAATCCGATAATGGCGCCGCCGCCATCCGGCGCGTATGCGGGCAGGGCAGTGGGGCCACGCTCTGCTTGGCCGTTACGGCCGGGCGCGGGGTCCTACCGCGGCCCCTCGGTCATTTTGCAGGGGATTTGGCGTTCAGGGCTTGGATGTACTCGGCCAGCACGATGGCATGGTTCACCTTCTCGTCGTGCGCCCCGTAAAGCAATGTCACTTTGCCGGTTTTCACCAGCTTGCGAAATTCCGTAAGCGCGGGATTTGCCTTCAATTCGAGTCGGTAGCGCTGCTTGAACTCATCGAACCGGTTTTCGCGATGGTCAAACCACATCCTAAGCTCGGGTGACGGTGCAATGTCCTTACACCAGTGATCCAGCGCTGCGGCCTGTTTGCTCAGGCCGCGAGGCCAGAGCCGATCAATCAGTATTCGGACGCCATCCTCCGGTGACGGACGTTCGTACACCCGTTTGATGCGAATGGATGGCATGAATGTGCCTCCCGAACGGCTGGCAGCTCAGGGCGGTCCGCCTGCCGGGCCGGTTGCATTATAGCGATCGAACTGCTTCATCTCGCTCGGCGACATCTGCGAGAAGTAGATCCAGACGGAATCCTTGTCGATGCCGGCGCGGCGCGCGAGTGTCCAGCTTCCCAGGGTGCGGTCACTTGGCCGGAGTGGCTTGACCGGGTTTGATCTCGACCGTCGCGGTCCGTCCGGAAACCAGCTTGATCCCCTGCGGCGACGGGTCAAGCGCAATCCGAACTGGAATACGCTGGGCCAGTCGGACCCAGGAAAATGTGGGGTTTACGTTGGCAAGCAGGTTGGAGCCGGCGGTTCGCTCGCGATCCTCGATGCCACCAGCAATACTTTCAACCTGTCCCGTCAACAGCGTGTGCTCCCCGATTAGACGAACGGTCGCGGCATCGCTGACGTGGATGCGTGGCAGCTTGTTTTCCTCGAAATAGCCTTCGACCCGCAGCGTGTCTTCATCGATTAACGCGGTTACGCCATGCCCGACCGAGACGTAGGCGCCCGGTCGAAGGTCCATATTCGTGATCAGACCGTTCACGGATGCACGGACTTCGGAACGGGCCCGGTTCAGTTTAGCGAGGTCACGGTCGGCGACCGCCTGATCGTAGGTGGCTTGGGCCTCTTGCGCGGTGGCACGCGCCAGTTCAAGTCTCTGTTGGGACACCGCATTGTCGCTCAGCTTGTCGTAGCGCTGATAGTCAGATTGCGCCTGCTCGTTGGACGCCTTCTTTCCCGCAACGTCGGCGTCGGCCTGCCGAAGCGCTATATCGAACCGATCTGGGTCGATCCTGAACAAAAGGTCGCCCTTCCGCACGCGCTGGTTATCATGCACGAGAACCTCCGTGACCAGGCCGGAAACGTCGGGCGCAACGGCCACCACGTCGGCCAGAACCCGGCCATCGCGCGTCCATGGCGCGTTAATATAATAGTCCCAGAGTGCGAGGCCTATTGCCAGTGCGATAGCAACGAAAGTCAGCGTGACCAGCGGTCGTACAACAATGCTAAAAGCGTTTTTCATTTTGTAAGCCAGATGCTCAGATAAACAACGACGCCCAGGATGATGACATATAGCGCGGCATCGAAGAGGGGACGATGCCAGATGAGGGCATAGGCGCCGCTTCGCGCAAATATCCGCCGCAGCGTCAGCAGCATTCCGAACGCAACCAGCATCCAAAGAAAGAGCGCGGGTACAAACAAGCCATACAGATTCAGCTCGCTGGTCATGCCGCTAACCCCGAGTGTGAGGGTTCCGATCCGCCGGGATAGGCAAAGGGGGCAGCGTTAGGGAAAAGGCTTCGGCGCAGGTCAGTTAGCGCGAGTGTCATTTTCCAGCACGCGTCCGTTTGGCGGGGTAAAAAAAGACCGAGGCAGATGTCGATCTCGCTCGGGACTTCGTTCGTCGCGTGCAAGGCGTTGCCACGGAAGTGGCGGCCGATGGCTGCAAACAGCTTGGTGATTTCGGCGGCTTGAAGCGCGGGCAGCGACGAATACGCCCGTTTTAGTTCGACAAGGTCGATTCCCACGCGAACTTCCGAAAGCAGTTCAGCAGTCCATTCGATATCTTCCGGCGGAAGCGCTGCCAACCGGGATGCCACAAGGCCGACCCGGTCGAGCATGAGAGCTGCCAGCTCCAGGCTGTCGGAGCTCTGACGGTCGCTAGCGGCCTCGACCAGACTGTTCCGATTGGTCCGCCGAAGGCGGCGGGCTGTCCAGGCGGCCCCGACTGAGCGAAAAAGCTGCGTTGTCAGTGCGGCTGTCCACGTCCCGATTAAGACCGCGATGGCCGAATTGACAAACGCTGCAAAATCACCGGCATAATTATTTTGAATAGCCAGCACGGTGAAGCCATTAACGGCCACTCCCAGTCCAATGATGGCGGTCCGCGGTCTGGTCATCAGCAGCCCGCATACAATCATGCCCGGTGCCAGCGCGATCGCGACCATTTCGAAGGTCGTCGCCCGCGGCAGGATGGCGAAGAGATAAACCGCGGACCCGACAATTCCAATAAGTGTCGAATTGGCCAAACCCTTGATCTGAAGCACCGGGTCATCTTGCGTGGCGAAGAAGCTGCAGCCCACCGCGGCCAACATCGGGGCCGCATACCCGTCCGGCCAACTCGACGCGATCCAGAAGGCGCTGGCGGCCAGAATTGCGATAAAGGCGGCCATCGCCGACAGCAACGCGAGTAGACGGTCCTGGTGTCTGACCGCGCGAGCCCCGGCGGTGTACTGAAACGCGAATCGCTCCGTCGCGGGTGTTGCGTTCGCGACGTGTGCACGCAACATCAATGCATCCTGTCGAAGATCGAGATAATCCCCCAGGCGGACTACCAAAGTAGCCAGCACGAGATCAGTCCAGCGGGGCGGATTTGGAGAAGGTCCTGCCAGCCTGGACAACGCCTGGCGCCGGCTGCGTATCTGGCTCGCGTCGGGTGAGCGTGCCTCTCTTGCCATGCTGTCAAGTAATTCGCGCATGCCCGACGGCAGCGCATTGAGCTTTTGCAGCGCGCCGATACGATCGTGGATGGCGGTCACGATGGGCAGGAACATCAACATGTGCTGGCGAAGCGTGGCGAGGGTGTCAGCCGATCGTTCTCCGTCGGTCATGTCATGCTGCAGCGGCGTGATCAGGGCGTCGAAAGCCAGGACGCCGCCGGCTAGTTGCAAGCGGCGAACCTCCTCATCGGTTTTGCTGGTTCGATCGAGTACTGTTGTTATCCAGTCTTCGGCTTCGTGAAACCATTGTTCGAGCCGGCTCCGTACCATGGGGATGACCGACTGGGGGAATACGAGTGCTGACACGAGGCTCGCGCAGATAATGCCGATTCCGATCTCTTCGACGCGCGAAACGCCAAAATCAAACATCGAACCGGGATCGTTGACTAACGGAAAGCCGACAAATGCTGCGGTGAATCCTGCCAGCATTAAAACGTAGCTCCGCGGCGTCCGATCGAGCAGCGAAAAGTACAGACATCCGGCTACCCAGAGCGCGAGAGCGAGGCAGAGCAGCTCGGGAGCATTGACAAGCGTTGGTACCAATATGATCGCCGCGGTGGCGCCCAGGACGGTGCCGTATAGCCGGTAGATGGCCTTGGCTGCGGTTGCACCGCTGAGCGGTTGGATGACGATGAACACTGTTGCCACAGCCCAATAGGGGCGGGGCAGGCCAATCCAGAATGCGATGCCAAGCGCTAGAATGGCGGCTGAAGCCGCCTTGATGGCAAAAAACCAATCGCGCCAGCTGAATGAGTTCATTGCGGAATGGTATCCCGGTCGTCAACTTTCATGTTGGGCTTTCGGACACACCCCGGTGGGCTTTGCTTCCGCCGGGCAAACGTCCCAAGAAATGCCTGCTCTCCGCCATGTGGCGGGGGCGCCTGACCTTACGATTCTAAAGAAGCTACAACGGGGAAAGAGCCTATGCGCTTCGTTGGCGACAACTGTTCCTGCATAGGAACTTGCGCCGTTCCCGGGGCCCATACATCAGGGTTTGATCGATGGCTAGTCGTGATGCCGCGTGGTCATTTGCTGACCGAATTTCGGGGCTGAAGCCGCTGCAGACGCCGCCGCTTCCAGTGGTCTTTGGAAAAGGCCGCAAATGCAGTCGACACTTCTCTCTCTCACGATCTCGTGCGAATGACCTGCGCATAAAAACACAAATTGTTGAGGTGCAGTTGACTGAGCCAACGGGTTTAAGGCAGGTGCGAATAACCCGCCTTGCATATTTTTTAAGGTTATGATGCATCGGTGTGCGATGTCTGATCGCCGTAGTTTACGCGTCATCGTCAACAATTGGACCGTGCGTATATTTATGCCGGCTACCTCGTGATTCGTCCGGGCCGTTGAGTGCGAGAGTGAAATGCACAGTACGCGAACAATATCGAGTGAAGACCGGTTTAAAGGCTCAATACCCGTGAACGATCAGCAACTGTTAATTCGGATGTCGCGCGTAGAGCTCGACAGCCTGATGTCGAGCCTTGAAGTGAGTTTCGCAAAATTCGCCCAATGTGTCGTCAGTCCGGGGTGGCGTTTGTCGATGCATGGTACTGATGTTCCGGGGATGCATTACAATGTCGCGGGCAGGGGACGAATGATCGTCGGTGATCATCCGCCGATCGATTTGCTTCCACATACACTGGTGATTCTGCCGCCCAATCAGCCGTTTTCGATCGAAGTACCTTTCGAGGGGCGTGACGCTTCCATCATTCGAACGGTTGAGGCGGCGTCGCTCAAAAGTACTGCAGGTGGAGTACGAAGGTTCGTCGCGGGCGTCGACGGGCCGGGAGTGATTGTGATCTGCGGATATTTCAGTGCGTCCTACGGGCCGTCGCTGGATCTGTTCACCTCGATCACGGCGCCGATCGTGGAGCGGTTCGACGCGGCCGATCGTTTGGATGCCAGCTTGACGGCGGCGGTAGACGAACTTGTCGCCCAACAGGTCGGCATGGGCGCGATGACAACCGCCTTACTAAAGCAGGTGTTGATCAAGTTTTTGCGACGGTCGATGACGTCCATGAACCAGTGGGTCGAGCGCTTCTCGATGCTGAGCGACCCGCAGATTGCGCGGGCCTTCGCCGATATGTCCGCGCGCCCCGGGGCGCCGCACTCGGTTCAAAGCCTTTCGAGCAAGGTGGGGCTTAGCCGATCCGTGTTCATGTCCCGATTCACCGCGGTTTTTAGCGATTCACCGATGGCGGTGCTCCGCAAGCTACGGATGCGCCATGCGGCTAATCTTCTCCGATTCAACAATATATCGATCGAGCAGGTGGCGCATGGAGCCGGATACGCCAGCCGCAGCAGTTTTTTCCGCGCGTTCAAGAAGGTCTATGGTTGCGATCCAACGGAGCATCGCACGAATACCATGCGGTCGCTGCAAAAGCAGGCGGCGGCTGTGAAGGACATCAGTCCGCAATGAGCGCGCCCTAATGGGAAGCCTTTGATCTGGTCCATTCCGGCAGCGACCGCGCGGAAGCGGCGTTGCAGTTCGAGAAGTTCTATCGCACGATAAGCCGAAGGAAGCCTCCGTCAGCCCAGCAGAGATACCTCCAATCGGACAAGATCACGTAGTGGTAACTTGGGGGCGAATGGCGGCAACCGAAGTGTGGTAGTCTAGCGCGCAACCGTCTGACGACCAAGCGGTCGAAACCCTGGGGGTATTTGATGTCGCAAACCGTAGCGGAAGTTCTCGTCGATGTGCTCGAACAGATCGGCGTCAAGCAAGTTTTCGGGTTGATCGGGGATTCGCTCAACCCGTTCGGGGATGCCATCCGCAAAAGCAAGATCGAATGGATCGGCGTTCGGCATGAAGAGGGCGCCGCGCTTGCCGCGTCGGGCCAGGCAAAGCTGACGGGCCGGCTCGGAGTTTGTGCTGGTACGACAGGCCCGGGCAGCACCCACCTCGTGGCCGGATTGTACGAGGCCAGTCGAGATCACGCGCCGGTGCTGGCGCTTTCGGGTGAGATGCCGCGTAAGATGAAGGGCATCGACTTCTTCCAGTCGACCGAACCCGATTTGTTGTTTCGCGACGTATCCTTGTACACGCAGACGATCATTTCGGCGGTGCAAGCACCGGGCGTAATTCATCAGGCCATCGCTGCCGCCTATGCGGGACCGGGTGTGGCCCATCTAACGCTGCCGCAAGATGTTTTGTCGGCAAAAGCCGAAGGTTTGGCATCGAGCATCGCTACCCTGCGGCCGCGCCCTGAGATCAGCCCGAGCGATGCTGATATCGTCGATGCGGCTGCGCGGATCGACGCCGCCTCCAGCGTTGCGATCATGTGTGGGGCCGGCTGTCGTGGCGCCGCTGATCTTTTGCGCGCGCTGTCCGACAGGTTGAAGGCTCCTCTCGTTCATACGGTTCGTGGCAAGGAAATCATGGACTACGCAGACCCGCGCTGGATGGGTGGGCTCGGCATGATCGGTACCAAGGCCGTGTACAACGCCGTCCAGCGCTGCGATCTGCTCATCATGATCGGTACGGACTATCCATATTCGAACTTCCTGCCGGCGAAAGGCTCGGTGATCCAGATCGACGAACGCGCGCTCGCGCTCGGCCGCCGTGCGCCGACGGCGCTCGGAATCACGGGATCGGCGCGGCCGACGATTGAAAAGCTGCTCGAAAAGGTCAAGGCCAAGACCGATACGAAGTTCTTCTATCACGTGACCCACGAACGTCACCAATGGGACGAGATGCTCGACAAGCAATCGGAACTGGCCCGCAGCCGCGACAAGGTCCATCCCCAAGCAGTCGCGCGGGCAGTCAGCGACCTTGCGGCGCTGGATGCGACATTCGTCTTCGATACGGGTCTCAATACGTTGTGGTCCGGAAACTGGATCCGGCAAAACGGAACGCAACGAATTATTGGTTCATTCAACAACGCAGCCGTCGGGACCGCACTTGGCCAGGCCAACGGCGTCCAGGCGCTCGATCGCAGCAAGCAGGTGATCGTTCTCACCGGCGACGGCGGATTCAACATGTTGATGGGCGAGTTCATGACTGCCGTTCATCACAAACTGCCGGTGAAGGTCGTGATCTTCAACAATTCCGCGCTCGGACTGATTACGTTGGAAGCCGAAAGCGTCGGGATCCTGCCGTTCCGGGAAGCCATCGAGTTTCCCAATCCCGACTTCGCTGCGTTTGCTCGTGCGTGTGGCGCTAAGGGGTATAGTGTCAAGCAACCGGGAGCTTTGACCGCGGCCCTACGCGAGGCCTTCGCTTGCGACGGACCCGCGATCGTGGACTGCGTCGTCGTTCCGAACGAGATGCCGAACATGCCCCATGTTGAACTGGAGCAGGTCGGCAACTATGCATTGGCCAAAATCAAGGAGGCCATCCACGCCGTAACCGGCGGCTAGGGAGTGTTTAATTTCCCTGTTCGGCCGCGCCGCTGGCTTTGATCGGGACAGCCCATTTGGCGATTTCACTTTCGACGAATTTCGCCAAGTATTCTGGCGCTGTGCGTTCAGCCGGGACAAGCTCTAGGCCCGCGGCTTCGAGTCACTTCGCGAGGTACTTGCGCAAGATCTCGGTGAGGCGGTCAGGCGTGGTCTGCGGCGGCATGAATCCCAGGTACTCGCCGTTGCGCCCCATCAGGTAAATGACGCCGGCATGGTCGATCGAATAGTCGCCGCGCCGCTCGTCCGTCACCTTTACGTAAAATGCCTTGTAGGCGTTGGCCACCCGCCCGATCTCCTGCGGAGAACCCGTGAGCCCGATGAGGCTGGGATGGAAAGCGGAGACATATTCCGCGAGTCCTTTGGTGTCCCGCTCCGGATCGATGGTGATGAACACCGCCTGCACGCCGTCGGCGGTGGGCCCAAGTGCGTTCAGCGCCTGCGTGATGGCCATCAGATCTGCCGGGCAGACGTCCGGGCAATTTGTGAAGCCGAAATACACGATCATGAGCTTGCCGCGAAAGTCCGTATCGCTCCGCGATTTGCCGCGCTGGTCGATAAGCGTAAACGGCCCGCCGACGCTTCCGCGGCCGTACATCAGGTCATCCATCATCTCTGCAGAGGACGGCTGATCCGCGGCCGCGACCGGGTCACAGCAGAACAACGAGCCACAACCGAACAAGGTCGCGGCGACCAATAGCGCACACGTCCTTGAACCGATCATGGCTAACTCCGGTCAGATCCCGAAGGTGATGCGAGTGCCGGTCGTCGTGGTCAGGACCTTGCCCGGCAATTGCCGTTGCGCTTCCTGTGTGAAATTCAGGCCGCTGCAGTGCATCGGAATGAGGACGTCCGGATTGAGCTTGCCGATCTCGCTGACAACCTGGCTCAGATAATCCGCCGGCGCGGGCCCGAGATGAAATCCACCCATGATTGCATGGATCTTCTCGACCCCCGACACTTCCATCGCCTGCCTGACCGAATTGACGATCCCGACATGGCCGCAGGAACTGATGACGATCAGACCCTTGTCCTTCAGGTTGAAGCACGTCGCATGTTCGTGGATGTGCTCGTCGGGCACGGTCTTGCCCTCCAGTTCGGCCGGCAGGTAATGGCTTGTATTGCAACCGGCCCCGTTCTTGAGCTTGAACTCGACCATGGTGTTCGGCAGCACCTTTTCGATGCTGCTGCGCTTGATCTTGCCCGTCGTGAAGGCCTGACCGCCGATCACGACCGGCGTTTCGCACAGCACAAGCTTGACGTTCTGCCTGGCGATGTCGCGACGGTCGAGCATGCCATAGTCGCTGAGTTCGCCCATCGCGCCCATCCGGGCATAGCGCTGGCAGAAATTATCCTCGCCACCGGCAAACATCGTGATGTCAGCAGGCAAATCCTTGCGGTGCTTGTCGAGAAATCCGAACAAGCCGCCCCAATGGTCGAAATGGCCGTGACTGAGGATGAGCGTGTCGATTTTGGACGGGTCTACCTTCAACAGCTCCATGTTGCCGTTGATCGCCTCGGGCGTCCAACCGTAATCAAGCAGGAAGGTACGCTTCTCGTCACCTCGCTGCGGCTCCAGCAGCAGCGACAGGCCCCACTCGCTATGCAGCGGGCGTAGCGAATCCGCGGAGCGGCCGGGTTCGGTCGTGACGCCGTTCGCGGTCTGCGCCCGGAAGAAGATGTCGCTGGCGCTGTCAACCAGGACTCGGACGCTGAGCTTGTCGATGGTTGGCACCTCGATCGGGCCTGCCTTGGCCATCTCGATGCAGGAAAAGCCGCCGGCCGCAAGCGCCAGACCGGCAGATAGCTTGAGCGCGTCGCGTCGATTGAAATCGGTCATGGCGGTGTTCCACTCATTCGATGTTCAATCAGCAGCTGATGCACCAACTACCGTGCAGATTGGCCTCGCTGTCAACGAAAACCGTGGTTCCTGGTTCGACCGAAAATGCTTGTTCGAGCGCAAAGCTGCCGTCTAGCGGACGGGCTCGGAAAAATCGATCCGTCCTTTTTCATACCTGACAGGCTTGGGGTGAAGGTGCACATGGTCAGGAATCGGGCAATAGAAGCCCGCACAACGGTAATAGAAGAGGGTACGAATTCGATGACGCATGCGGGCAGTAATTTGCCAGACGGACCGCCGTCGACGGCGAGCAGGCCTTCCCGCGGCATCACGCGTCGAAGCCTGCTGGCCAGCGCGGCGCTGCTGGTCACGACCGCCGGCGCCCGCGCGCGCGTGGTGACTAAGGTGCTGCCGTGGGACCCCAATGAGGCCTATCCCGTCGTGCCGGTCGGACCGGGCGGCTATCTCTTCTTCACCCCGGAAGAGGCTGCGATCGTCGATGCCGTCGTCGATCGGTTGATTCCGACGGACGAACTCGGCCCCGGCGCCAAGGATTCAGGCGTGACCACCTTTATCGACCGGCAGCTGACCGGTCCATATGGCGGGCACGACTGGCTTTATATGCAGGGTCCGTTTTCCTCGTCGCCGTTGCCGACGCAGGGGTTGCAGTCACCGTTGACGCCGCGGCAGCAATATCGCCAGGGGCTCGCGGCGCTGCAAGCCTACTGCCGCGAGAACTTCAGCGGTCGAGGTTTCGTTCAGCTGAGCATTGAGGAGCAGGAGAAATTGCTGGCAGGCATGGAGAAGGGCGAGGTGAAGTTGCCGAATTTCGCAGCCAAGATGCTGTTCTCTGCAATCCACACCAACACGCTGGAAGGCTATTTCGCCGATCCGATCTATGGCGGTAACCGCGACATGGCGGGCTGGAAGCTGATCGGCTTTCCCGGCGCACGTTATGACTACCGCGATGTGATCGAGAAGCCGAACCAGGCCTATCTCCTGCCGCCGGTCGGCATGCAGGGCCGTCCGGCGTGGGGGGCACGCTGATGGCCCGCCGTCTGCCTCGCAAGGATGTCGTGATCGTCGGTCTCGGTTGGACCGGATCGATCCTGGCCTATGAACTTTCCCGCACCGGCCTGGAGGTCGTCGCGATCGAGCGCGGCCCGTGGCGCGACACCGCGACGGACTTCAATATCGGCACCGCGCCGGATGAATTGCGCTATGGCGTACGCCACGACGTTTTCCTGCGTCCCAAGCAGGAAACGCTTACCATGCGCAACAACCCCTCGCAGACGGCGTTGCCGATCCGCAAATGGGGCAGTTTCTTGCCGGGCAATGGCGTCGGCGGCGCGGGCGTGCACTGGAACGGTCAAACTTGGCGCTTTCTGCCCAACGACTTCCGCATTCGCAGCCACATGGCCGAGCGCTACGGCGAAGCGATTTTTCCTGAAGGCAACCACATTCAGGACTGGCCGGTCAGTTACGAAGAGCTCGAACCTTATTACGATCAGTTCGAGTATTTGGCGGGCATCTCCGGCAAGGCCGGCAATATCAAGGGACAGATCCAGCCCGGAGGCAATCCGTTCGAAGGTGCGCGCGAGCGGGACTATCCGACACCGCCGCTGAAACAGGGTTACGCCCAGGAATTGTTCACCAAGGCGGCATCCAGCCTCGGCCTGCATCCCTTCCCGCGTCCATCCGCCAACATCTCGGCTGCCTATACCAATCCCTATGGCTGCAGCATGGCGCCGTGCACCTATTGCGGCTTCTGCGAGCGCTTCGGCTGCTCCAACTATTCCAAGGCATCACCGCAAACCTGCGTGCTGCCCGCATTGGTTCGCCAGCCGACCTTCGAGGCGCGTACCGACAGCGAAGTGACGAAGGTGAATCTGTCCGCCGATGGCAAGACCGCCACGGGCGTGACTTATGTCGATCTCAACGGCGAGGAATGGGAGCAGCCCGCCGATCTGGTGCTGGTGTGCGCCTACGGCCTTTTCAACGTGCGCCTGCTGCTGTTGTCGGGCATAGGCAAGCCATACGATCCCGTGCGGAACGAAGGCGTTGTCGGCCGCAATTACGCCTACCAGACCGGCTCCGGTTCGACAGCGTTTTTCGAGGACGCCAAGTTCAATCCGTTCGCGGCCGCAGGCTCGCTCGGGGTCGCGGCGGACGATTACAACAGCGATAATTTCGATCATGGCCCGCACGGCTTCGTCGGTGGCGCGTCCATCACCTGCGCCTATACCAACGGCCGGCCCATTATGTATCACCCCACGCCGCGCGGTACGCCGACATGGGGCAGTCAATGGAAGAAGGCGGTGCGCGAGACTTATCAGCGCGTCACTAATGTCGGCGCGCAGGGCAGCGTCATGAGTTATCGCAACAACTATCTCGATCTCGATCCGACCTACAAGGATCCGCTCGGCCGCCCGTTGATGCGCATGACGTTCGATTATCAGGACAATGAGCGCAAGATGGCCAACTGGATGGCCGAGCGTTGCGATGAGATCGCCAAGGCGATGGGCGCCAAGCATACGCAATTGAATCGTCTCGTCGGTCCGTGGTCGGTGGTGCCCTATCAGACGACGCACAACACCGGCGGCGCTGTCTTCGGCAACGATCCGAAGACGAGCGTCTTGAACCGCTACCTTCAGTCCTGGGATGTGTCGAACGTGTTTGTGATGGGGGCTTCGGCATTTCCGCAGAATGCCGGCTACAATCCGACCGGTACGGTCGGTGCGCTGACCTATTGGTCGCTGGACGCGATTGAGCGCTACCTGAAATCCCCTGGTCCGCTGGTGCAAGCATGAGATCGCGGGCCAACAGCGCCTCGGTCCTCGCTACGTTAGCGAGGAAATGGCGTTATGGGATCATGCTGATCGCACTGGTCGCAGCCGACAAGGCGGTGGCCGATCCGGACAACTATGCCAGCATCATGCGCGGTCGGGCGTTGGCAATTGCGGGCGACTGCGCGGCTTGCCACACAGCTCCCGGCGGAACGCCGTTCGCCGGCGGGCTGGCGCTGGCGACGCCGTTCGGCGCAATCATGACGCCAAACATCACGCCGGACGAAGCAACCGGCATCGGCGGTTGGTCAAAGGAAGAATTCGCGCGCGCGATGCAGGAAGGGAGAGGGCGTAACGGCACCTACCTCTATCCGGCTTTCCCTTATCCCTATTTTACCAAGGTGACGCGCCAGGATACTGACGCGATCTACGATTATCTGCGGACGCTCGCGCCGGTCTCGCAGGTCGTCAACCGCGACACGCTTCCGTTTCCGTTCAACATCCGTGCCGCGATGACGGGATGGAACACGCTGTTCTTCAAATCGGGCCGGTTTGCGCCTGACCCTTCGCGTTCCGAAGAATTCAATCGAGGCGCTTACCTTGTAGAGGGTCTCGGCCATTGCGGCGCGTGTCATACCCCGTTGAATACATTCGGGGCGAACAAGGCCGGCCAATACCTGCAAGGCAATCGGATCGACGACTGGACCGCGCCGAACATCACCAACGATGCGCAGGCGGGCTTGGGCAAATGGTCGGTCGAAGAGCTCGTCGAGTACCTGAAGACGGGTCAGACGCGGACGACGATTGCGAGCGGTCCGATGAAGGAGGTCGTTGAAAATTCGACCTCGAAAATGCCTGACGCAGACCTGAAGGCGATGGCGGTCTATCTGAAGGAACGCGGCGCAGCCGGCGCAGCGCCGCCAACGCCGGTTGCGGCGTCCGATCCCCGCATGCAGGTCGGCGAAGCCATCTTCGTCGATACCTGTTCCGCCTGCCATACCCGCACCGGCGCCGGTATCGAGCACATCTTTCCCCGCCTCGCCGGTGATGCCGTCGTCGAGCAGGATGATCCGACAACCTTGGTGCGTGTCATCCTGACAGGCGTCAGGGGGGCGGGCACCGATACGTCGCCGACATCGCCTGCGATGCCGTCGTTCGGCTATCGCCTCGACGACGATCAGGTGGCCGCGGTGGTCACCTATATCCGCAACAGTTGGGGCAACGCCGCCTCCGGTGTCGATGCGGGCACCGTCAAGGCCTTGCGCAGTCGCGTATCCGGTCCGGTCGAGCGTTCGGCCTCGCAGTAATGCGGCCGGGGCCGGACTAGGATCGGTCGTATTCTTCCGGCCCCATCGCCCATAGCCATTGATCGTGGCCGTTGGCAAAATTCCGGTTCGTCTGTCCTGGATTGCGGTTGATCAGCGGCCGCAGAAACATCGGGTGCGTGGCGCTGCGCACCTCGTGCTCGACGGTGAACAGGGGCTTGCCGCTCGAAAGGTCGACGATGTCGCGAAAGCGATACTGGTATTGATTATCCTCACTGTAGATCAGGTTGCGCTTGGCCAACTCGCGGTAGGGACCGGAAAAGTCCGTGATGTACATTTGCACATGGTGGCCGTCATATTCCGGCTGCGGCTGGTCGGTCTCGCGGAATTGCAAATACTGATCCTTGCCCATCTGCACCCGCGCCAGCGTACCGTCGCCGTTCTTCAATTCGGCGGGCATTCCCATGACCTGCGGATAAAAGGCGCAAATGCCCGGCGCGGAGCCGATGGGGACCTCGAACTCGACATAGGGAATGCCGAGGGTGATGCGCCCGAACCGCGCCGCGTCAGGCTCATAGCAACGCACGCGGTTGCCCCAGGGGCAGGTTGCCTCGACGTAGTCGTTGTTCTCGGCAAAGGAAAAAGCCGTGCCGGCAAGCTTTCCGGCGACCGACGCCAACCGGCCTAGCAGGGCCTCGCGTCCGGCAATCACGATTCCGGTGTGGCCGCGCAGCACCTGCGGCTCGCCGCTCGGGAGATGAAACTGGTTTCGGCCGACATTGATCCACATGTTGCTGTCGGAAACCATCAAATAGGGATCGCGGGTCAGCCCCAGCCCCGCGACATAAAACAGGGTGGCCAGACGCTGGTCAGGCACCTGCACGTTGACGTGTTCGAAATGAATCGAGTTGCCGAGATCTTCGGCGGCGCGGTCGAATTGTTGCTGCATGGATGCGGTCCCGGATGCGGAGTACGGCGCCATAATGCAGGGCGACATGCCAACCGTCATCATTTTCTTTATGAACCGTTGCACCCGTAGCGCTTGACTCAAGGCCTGCGCTGCTCAGTAATGCCGGCCGCCACAAGAATAAAAGACTCCAGGAGGAGACGACGATGGCAAACATCGGCCGGCGCGGCTTTGTGAAGGGCGCGACGCTGAGCGCGCTGGCATTTACGGTGGGCGGCGCTGAAATCATCATGACGGCCGCGGAGGCCCGGGCGCGCGGCGTTCCGTTCCGGCTGCTCGATGCGCATCAGGGCGAAACTCTCGAGGCGCTCGGCGAGACGCTGGTGCCTCAGGCGCGCGAGTTTGGGATAGCTCACTTCATAGATCAGCAGATTTCGGTGCCAGCGCAGGAATGCCTTCTGCAGGCCCGCATTTTCAACATTCGCCCGCCCTTCGCAGATCTTTATCGCAGCGCCATCACGACCGTGGACACCGGAAGCCGCAAGGTCTTCGGCCGCGATTTTGCGCAACTGCCGGCGGCCGACCAGTGGGAGTTCGTCAATCTGATGCGGCAAAACAAGGTGGAAGGCTGGACCGGTCGGCCGGCCGCGCTGGTTTATGCCGTGCTTCGCGCCGATGCCGTCGACGTCGTCTACGGCACGATGGAAGGCTACGAAGCGCTGGGAATCCCCTATATGCCGCACATTCCACCGGAAAAGAGGTGGTGAGATGACGAACGAGAAAGTGGATGTCGTCATCGTCGGCGCGGGTGCCTCCGGCTCCGTTTATGCATCGGTGCTGGCGAAAGCGGGCAAGAAGGTGGTCTTGCTCGAGACCGGCCCTGACTGGGATCTCTCCGATCTCATCAGTTCCGAGATATGGGGCCGCCGCATTAAGCCGGCCGGCGCGCCGATCCTGCTCGAAGGCAAGAATCCGATGGGCTACGCTGCCCAGGCGGGGTGGGGTGTCGGCGGTGCCACGCTGCACTATTACGCCAACTTCCCGCGACTGCTGCCGACCGATTTCCGGGTCAAGAGCGAGTACAACCGCGCGCACGACTGGCCGATCGCCTATGAGGATGTCGCGCCGTTCTACGACAAGGTCGCGCGAGAGATCGGAGTCTCCGGCGACGCCAAAGCTGAAGAACAGTGGCGGCCGGCCGGCGAAGCGTATCCGATGCCGCCGATGAAGACGTTCCGCAACGGCGAAATCTGGTTGAAGGGTTTTGAGGCGGCCGGCATCCCGATGGTGCCGGCGCCGGTCGGCATGAACTCGGTGGAATTCAAAGGACGTCCCGCCTGCCTGTACGACGGCTGGTGTCACGTCGGGTGTCCGATCGGCGCGCTGGCTAATCCGCAGATCACCTATTTGGGGGATGCGCGCAAGGCTGGTGCCGAAGTGCGCGCCTTCTCCACGGTGACGCGCGTCCTCACAAATCGAGCCGGCACCCGTGCGATCGGCGTTGAATATTACGACGACAAGCAGCAGAAGCAGACCCAGCTAGCCGAAATTGTGGTGCTTGCCGCTTGGTCGGCGCAGAACCCGCGGCTACTGCTTAATTCTGCGACCGACAAGCACCCCCAGGGCCTCGGCAATGCGAGCGGCCTGGTTGGCAAGTTCATGATGACGCACCACGTCGCGTCGACATGGGGCATGTTCGACGAGGAGATTAAGAACCACCTAGGCACCATCGCCGTGCAGTACATGTCCTACGCGCGTTACCCGAAGACGAGTCATCCAGGTGCGTTCGGCAGTTCGTTTATCGTCGCGGGCTTTGCGTTGAAGACGACGGATCTCGCGAATTCGCGTCCCGATTTGTTCGGTTCGGAATTGGCGGATTACATGAAGCGGGCTGCGCGCGGACTCGCGGGAATCAAAGCCTTCGGCGAGGATCAGCCGAATATGGAAAACCGGGTAGAACTGACCAGCGAAAAGGACGAGTTCGGCATGCCGCTCGGCAAGCTGATTCACAGCTACGGCCAGGACGCGCTGGCGTTGTGGAACGCCAATCTCGAGGAAGGCTTGAAAGTCGCCAAGGCGAGCGGCGCCAAGGAAGCCTGGTCGGCGCGCGGCGGTGCGATCGCGACCAGCCATCTGATGGGCGGCACGATCATGGGCACCAGTGCAGCCAACTCGGTCGTCGACAGCTATGGCCAGAGTCACGAGATTCCGAACCTCTGGGTCGCGGGGCCCAGCATCTTTCCCACCTGCGGCGCATCGAATCCGACGTTCACCATCTTTGCGCTGTCACAACGCGGTGCCGAGCGCATGGCGTCGCAGTGGGCAACCCTGACCCACTAGAGCGTTTTCAAGCGAAGTGGATACCGGTTCGCGTAAAGAAAACGCGTCAAACCAAGAATCTAGAGCCCCGTTCCGATTCAACCGGAACGGAAAAGGCTCTAGCCGTGATCCTGATCTGGCAACCTCCAGTCGTCACTATCGCGTGACGTGGGGCAGTGCGGCCCTGCGTTGCGCGCGGCCGGCTGCTGTAGGATTCGCCGGCAAAACATTGTTTAAGAGCAGGCACGAATGAATCGCCCAACCATGAAAGGGGAAGCCATGAGCGAAGAAACTCTGTTTGAAAAAGGACTGAAGGTCCGCAAGGAAGTGCTCGGCGAGGATTACGTCAACAAGTCGATCGCCGGCGCCGACGAATTCACCCGCACGATGGCAGAATGGTCGACCGAGTTCTGCTGGGGTGCATTGTGGACCCGGCCGGGCGTTGACCGCCGCACCCGCAGCATCATCAATCTGGCGATGATCAGCGTGCTCAACCGCCCGCACGAACTGAAGCTCCACGTCAAAGCCGCACTGAAAAACGGGCTGACCAAGGACGAGATCAAGGAGATCTTCCTGCAGGTCGCGGTTTATGCCGGCGTTCCCGCAGGGATCGACAGCTTCCGCATCGCGCGCGAAGCTTTCAAGGAGCTTGAGAACGGTTAGCACCGGTAGATCGCGTTGACCGGAACCGTCGGTTAATGACGTTCCGGTCGCCGGCGATGGCGCGGCGGCAAGTTCGCAGCCGGCTAGAGCCTTTTCCGTTCCGATGGAATCGGAACGGGGCTCTAGATTCTTGGTTTGACGCGTTTTCTTTACGCGAACCGGTATCCACTTCGCTGGAAAACGCTCTAGCTGATCTCTTTGCGCACCACGGCCGCCGCTTCGCTCATCGCCCTGAGCTTGCCGTAGGCAATGTGCCGCGGCATATATTTCATGCCGCAGTCCGGCGCGGGGATCAGTCGCTCCGCCGAGACATATTTGAGGCCATGGCGGATACGATCGGCGATCACGGCCGCGGTCTCAATCTCGGGATCGGCGAGGTCGATCACGCCGAGAAGAATTTTCTTGGACGACAAATCGGTCAGCACGCCGAGATCGAGCCTGGGCTGCGCGGCCTCGATCGAGACCTGCTCGGCGATGGAATCGTCGAGTTCGGCAAGGAAAGAATATCCCGACGGCTTGGTATCGCCGGGCACCACCGCGGCGTAGCCAAAACAGATATGAACCACGGTCGGCACCGTGACGCCTTGCAGCGCGCGATTGATCGCCTTCACGGCGTAGCGCTTGGCGGCGGCCGGGTCGTTGCGCACCCATGGCTCATCCAGCTGGATTACGTCGGCGCCGGCCTGTTGCAACGCCAACACCTCGGCATTGACCGCTGCGGCCAACGCCATGGCCAGCGCTTCGTCATCCTCATAGAATTCGTTCTTGGCCTGTTGGCTCATCGTGAACGGGCCGGGCAGGGTGATCTTTGCCGCGCGATCGGTGTTGCGGCGCAGGAATTCCATGTCCCGAAGTTCGACAGGGCCGTTACGGCGGATCTCTCCCACCACGCGGGGCACCGGGGTGGCGTGCCCCGACCGCGACGTGATGATAGCCGGGTTGTCGGTATCGATGCCTTCCAGCGCGGTCGCAAAACGGTTGGAATAACTCTCGCGTCGTATCTCACCGTCGGTCACGATGTCGATGCCGGCGCGCTCCATGTCGCGGATGGCGACGATCGTCGCATCGTCCTGCGCTTGCTCAAGATAGGTTTCGGGAATCCGCCACATTTGTTGCATGCGGGTCCGCGGCACGGACTTCGACAGCATCGCGCGATCCACCAGCCAGTCGGGCTGCGGGTAACTGCCGACGACGGTCGTCGGCAAAAGGTGTTTCGGTAAGGCCACTCCTTCAACTCCCCGCGGCAAGCTTATCGTGTCGCTTGTACATATGAACTCGCGCACGTGTAAACGCTCTCGGACGTGCATCCCGGCGTTTCAGGATATGCCATCGCTGGCCCTGTGTGAGAGAGCAGACTTTCGAGAAGAGCCGACACACTATTGACGGCCGACGTCCGGTTGCGCGTCGGACTGTCGATCGGGGCCTGCCGACCGGCGTGGCCCGATCGCCTCAAACTGCGCCTTTTGTTCGTCGGTCAACATGCCGTAGAAGTCGTCCAATGCGGTGTGAACCATCTTTACCGCTTGCAACATGGTGTCGAGCCGTTGGCCGGTGGCTTCGAGTCGCGCCGGCGGTGTAATCGCTTCGTTCGCATGGCATGAACCGTTGAGCAGGTCTGCGGCCTTCGCGCTGGCGTCCTGCAATGCCGAGAGACTCGCACGCTGCGCCTCGGTCGGATGAAGCTTGGCCTCGATCGCGGCGGTCGGCCAGTCCGTCACGCCGGGTTGCACGGCTCCGCAACTTTGGGCCAGCGAACCTTTGCTGCTTGGCGCGGCCTTGCGGTGGCGTTGATCCTGGCCGAGCGCGTTCAGCCGCGCCTTCTGTTCGTCGTTCAGAAGGTCATAAAATGTTTGCAGTGGCGGTCGAACCGTCCCGACTGCCGATATCATCGCCTCGATCCGCTGCTGCATGGCGGCGAGGCGGGCGGGCGCTGTCACTGCTATCTGCGTCGGGCAAGCCTCCTTGATGTCCTGCGCGGCTTTCACCGAGGCGTTGGCAAGCTCGTCGAGAGCGGCACGCTGCGCATCGGTCGGTTGAATGGCCTGTCGGATTTGATCGATCGGCAAGCCCGCGATGTCGCGGCTGTCCCTGCCGCACATCCGAGCCAACTGCTCGGCCGCCGAAGCGGCTGTGCCCGGCGTTGGTCGCGCGCCGGCTTGGCTTTGGCTGCTGCTGCTGCCGGCACTTGGCGGCAGATAGCCGGCGAGGTCGTCATAACTATAAGGCGTGAACAGTCCGGCATAGATATCGCTATAGCCGTAATCCCAAAAGCCCGGATCGTCGCGATAGCCCCACATGGTGTAATCGTAGATGTCATAATAGGCGAAGGGCCAAAACAGCGGACCGACCCACCCATACCCGCCATGGCGGTGCCGCCACCATCCGTGTCGGCCGCGTCCGTCGTGCCTTCCGGCTGTGGCCGCGGTGGCGGTAATTAGTGCGCGAGCATTCGCGTTTCGCAGTGCGGTCCGGTTACGCAACTCGCCGGCAATGGAACGAGAGTTCAGCACGTTTTGGACCGCGCGTGACCTCTCGCCGATGCCTGGATGGCGAGCAAAGGCCGGAGTTCGGTTCCGGCCGAATGCCGCGCTTCGTCCGGCGCCCTGACGCGGGTCCAACGCTGCGCCGTGGGCAGCGCTGAACGCAGCATGGCGGCTGGCGCCATGGCTTAAACTACGAATGGCAAATGACCGTTGAGCGTGGAAATTCGGCCTTGTCGCAAACCCGGAAATCGACGGTCTGACGCCGCTGAAGCGTGGTCCGCCCCCGATGCGGCCGCCACCACCGAACCGCGGTGCACCACTGAAGTGGGCGCCCCCTCCAAAGCGCGATACCCCGCCGATGTGGGCACCTCCGCCGAAACGCGGGCTACCTCCAGCCCGGGCTCCGCCGAAATGGCCGCCGCCAAAGTGGCCGGCGCCGCCAATATGGCCACCCATGGCGCGAGGTGCGCCACCGCCGTGGCCTCCACCGCCTCGAGGTCCCGCGTACGCAGCGCTTGCGAGAGCGCCCATCAGCACAACAGCAACGAGGACGTTGGATTTTATCATGGCACTCTCAGTCTGCGTTTGCAGTCAGGCCGAGGTTAGTAACGCCTGCACGATGATGGAGTTCCGCGGCGCTGGCGGCTAGCGAAAGCGCCGCTGGCAATCGAACGATGATTGATTTCGCGCGCTGATAAATCAGGTGCGGCACGGCAGCGCAGCGGGCGTCTTGGCGGTGCGTCGTCTTAAGAATGTCGTTAAAATCAGGCTCTATCCGCCGCGTCGGTTCCAGTGTCTGTTGTCAGACTCCCCCTCACAAAATCATAATGACACGGTCTCGATATTGGCTTTAACTTATCAAGGCAGGCAGGTTGGAGGCGCGAGATGAAAGACCTCGTTCGCTACCGCGCGATGGAATCGTTGTGCCGCCAGAGCGCGGTATTTCGTCCCCTCGAGAGTTGGCGATTACTGGCCGAAGCCGAGATGTGGCATCATAAAGCGCAGGAAGAAATCGCTTCTCGCTTCCTGGAGTGCAACGGCTCTCTGCAAGCCGGTACAGCGACAGAGACCACCTCTGTCTCCAATGAACGCGATAGAAGTCGGAGGGTGGCGGGTTAGGCCCTGCGGTGCGGCGGGCTGCGCTCATGGGGGCCGGAACATGGGGTCGGAAAAGCGGGAACCTGATCGCCGGCCTTCAACGAAGCGGTTGCTAAAATCGATCTTCCGCCACCGCCTCGGCGAAAGCCGCCGCTACCGCGGCGGCCGGTGGTCATCAAGCCGTGCTGTTTTCGCATTCCGGCATGTTCTGGAGCCGTTCGGTTATGGCCGGGATCAACCGGCCAATTCCGAATACGGTGTTGCCGGCACCTGGGCCTCGATCGCCTTTTCCTCGGCAATCAGCTTCGGCTTGCGCAGCCAGACGTAAATCTGGGCCACGATCAGCACGACGCAGATCATCAGAAAAAACGCGCTGATCGGCCGGTCGATAAAGGTGGTCAGATCTCCACGAGAGATCAACAGACTGCGGCGGAAGTTTTCCTCGAAGCGCGGACCGAGCACGAAACCGAGCAGGATCGGAGCAGGGTGGAAGTCAAACCGCAGCAGGATGTAGCCGATGATGCCGATAACCAGGGTCTCTCCGACCTGGAACATGTCGTTGTTGGCGGCATAGACCCCGATGCAGACGAAGAACATCGCGCTCGGATAGAGGTAGCGGTACGGAATGCTGAGCAACTTCACCCACAGACCGATCATCGGCACGTTGAGGATGACCAACAGGATGTTGCCGATCCAGAAGCTTGCGATCAGGCCCCAGAAGATATCGGCGTGCTGGGTGATAAGCTGCGGGCCTGGAACGATGCCGTGAATGATGAGTGCGCCCAGCAGCAACGCCATGACGGTGTCGCCGGGAATACCCAGGCTCATGGTCGGAATGAAGTCACCCTGTACCGAAGAGTGCGTTGAAGCCTCAGGACAGGCAACGCCTTCGATTGCGCCGTGGCCGAAACGTTCCGGCGTCTTCGATATCTTCTTCTCGGTGGCGTAGGAAACGAACGAGGCAATCGTCGGTCCGGTACCGGGAATCAGCGCGCAGAGGCTGCCCAGCAGCGTGCCGCGGATCATCGGGAAGAACGACTTTTTCAGATCAGCCTTCGATGGGAACATGTCGGAGATGCCGACCTTGGCATATTTCATGTCGACAGCTTCGGTGTTGTTAATGCTGTTCATGAATTCGGCGATGCCGAACATTCCGAGCGCCAGCGCGATGATCTCGACGCCGTCGAACAGTTCCGTGATGCCGAAGGTAAAGCGGGGCTGTCCGGTTTCGATGTCCGAGCCGACGATGCCGACCAGAAGGCCAAGCACCGTCATCGCGATGCCCTTGAGCGGCGATCCCTTGGCCAGCGTCGAGCCCGCGAGCAATCCGACCAGCATCAAGGAGCACACCTCGGCCGGGCCGAATTCGAGTGCCATCTTGACCAGGAACGGGGCGAGGAAAATCATCTCGGTGATGCCGAACGAGGCGCCGATAAACGCCGCGATGATGGTGATGCCGAGCGCAGTTCCACCCTTGCCCTGCTTCGTCAGCGGAAACCCGTCCAGACATGTGACGGCGTGAGGCGGGTGACACGGCAAATTCAGCAGAATCGAGCAGATGGCTCCGCCGTACTGGGCGCCGTAATAGACGCCGGACAGCATCAGGATCGCCGGGACCGGCTGCATTCCGAAGGTCAGCGGAAGCAGAATCGAGATGGTGGCGACCGGCCCCATTCCGGGCAGCACGCCGACAAGATTGCCGACCAGCACGCCGAGGAAACAGTACATCAGGTTGTGCGGCTCGAGCGCTACGCCAAAACCGTACCAAAGATCCGTAATTGCTGTTGAAATCACAGGTTAACCCCGCGCAGTAGCGGGAACGGAATGCTGAGCAGATAGTGGAACAGCAAGACCCCGAACACGGTGACGCCGGCCGCGAGCACGAACGACGATTTGTAAGTGGCGGTCTTGTCTCCAAGCGCGCAGACAAAGACACAGGCGAACACCGCGGGGATCATGCCCCCATACTGTCCCAGGATAATGAACAGGACAGGGCCGCCGATAATGCAAAGCCAACCGAACCATTGCGGATTGGGCGGCAGGAATTTCGCGTCGTCGGGTTCGGATGATGTTAGGGCGGTGACGGCGATCAGGACGCCAAGAAACGCCAGAACGATACCAAGCACGACCGGCATGAATCCGGGACCCATTCTCGCGAGGGTGCCGAATTTATAATCAGAGCCAACGACGGCCGCTCCGACTCCGAGCAGCAGCATCAGGCCGCCCGCGTAATAGTCACGCTTAAGCTTAAATCTCTCCTGCAACGGCGTATCTCCGATAAGATTTTTTTCGGACCCTACCTGTAGTGATGGGGCCTGTCGAGATTGACCGCGTACTTACAGTGCCTCATCGCACGTTAAGCGAGGTCCGCAGCACTTCCGTATTTTGGGTTGTCGCGATGTGGAATAGACATTCCAGGTTGTTGAAGGCTGGCTCCGCACGGAGTCCGGAAGTAGCGGGAATTCCATGTCGAATCGAAAAGCCCGCCGAGATGCCGTTCTCGGATCGCTTGCGCGAAGGCGCGTTGTGCGCCATTGATCCATCGGGGAATGCAGGGGATGCGGGTGGGCAGGCTCACAAGTCGTCATGGACGATTTTTGGCAATTCGCCGGGTTCGGGAGCTTTCCGCGCGAGTCCGTCAGGTGTTTGGCACGAGCGATCACGTTGAATTCACGCTGACGGCGGCAAGCTGCATCCGGCTGTATTTGGCCATGGACCATCGCGAAGCACCGGGGCTCACATGACGGCGGTAATCTACAATTTCGAGCGCGCGCAGGAGAGCGGCGCAACTGACGAAACCGAACGGCTTTTCTCTGCTTTGGGACGGTACACCAGCGCCGAATTGCTTGAGCTGCTGTATGTTGGTGAGGAACCCGGCTTTTTCGAACTGATGCGGGGGATATTTGCACTCTCCGACGATAACCGGTTGATCCTGCAGAATTTCCTTGCGTCCGCGGCCTCCCAGCGCCTGAAGGTGGCGATCGATCGGGAGGGGCGGTGTATTCTTGCTCCCGAGACCTCACTATCCTGAGCTTCAATCCCTGCGACATTCTTGCAAATCGTAACGTCCCCTTGGGGATTGCGTATCGCCACCGCCATTGCCTATAGTTGTGCTTAATTTTAGCACTTGCGAGAGGTATGGAGGACTGGTGATGCTAGCTAGGACACCCGACCCGCTCGACGTAATGGTGGGAGCCAAGATTCGAATCTTCCGCACCCACCGGGGAATGAGCCAAACTGACCTCGCCGAGAAGATCGGGGTCGCATTTCAGCAAGTACAAAAATACGAAAAGGGGACCAATCGGGTCGGCGCCAGCCGTTTGTCGCGCATCGCGGCTGTGCTGGGAGTCTCGATCGGCGAACTGTTCGAGTCCTCCGAAGACAGACTCGGCGATGCGAAATCGCCTTTCCGGCTGCTTGCCGGGCGCGATGCATTGCGGGTTCTCAAAGCCTTTTCCCGAATGTCGGATCCGCGTCTGCGCCGTGCGATTGCCCAACTGGTCGAAATCGTCGCCGACCAGCAAAGCACAGATATTTCGTCAATCGGGAAATCGGATGCGTCATTGCGCCGTGGACGAAGGAGTTACGGGACGTAGACCTCCAGCAGCATGGCGGCTGACCGCGCGCGTTGGGCAAATGGCAAGCCTGCCACCTCGATCGCATGCGAGCCAGCTCGCTCATATGCCGCCGCCGAATGGGATTATCCCCTGAGGCGTATCGCTTGTTTCTCGCGCCGAGTGGATTCGGAGATGAATTCGCCAATCCAGTCGCAGCGCCGAGCTTCGATGTGCCACGCCATCGCTTCCGCCGAAGATGGGGCCGGGTCAGGAATGTCTTTGCGAATTTCTCTGCCATTCAGCCATCCGCAGCTATGTGAATAGCGGGTTTTGGAGACGAGGCTGATTGTCTCACGTTGCTGCAGCACCACATAACCATCGGCCGGAAAGAAGGTGCCGGCTAGTTCGATCGGGATCGGCAACTGGCGGACTAACAAGAATGTGCTGGCGGCGTCCTTCTCGGACTCCGACACCAGCACACCGAAAAGGCTATGAACAGGCGCAATGGCGTCGGGCGCTGCGCGTTCGTTGGGGTCCAGCATGGCGCCGGCCGTTGCGATCGAGAGGTATTCGCCGTCGGGACCCCAGCGGCACGCAATCATCCATTCGCGGCTCCGGCTGCGGATGAGAGTAGGTCTGGCGTAATCTGATCGGGCAATATCGGCAGCCATCGCAACGACGAAGGCTTTGGCGGGCATTATCTTCCTCCGAGGCGTGGACATCCTCCCACCCGGTATTTTGCACGTCAGGCGTGAGACCATCGTGAACGGGTGGAGGAGTGATGCCGAATCTGTTTGCGCGTGCGGCTTCATCGTTGCTTGGCCAGCGGCAGGAAGAGAATTGGGGATCCAATGTCCGGCCGCTGCTGGAGGCACTCGAGTATACCGCCGCGAACGATGTGGATGCCGGCCGATTCGGCCCTGAAACACGCCACCGCGCCCAGCTCCTGAAAGTGGCGTCCCAATTTTCACGCATTTTCGAATTGGCCGCACCGGACGCTCCCGGCCTCGTCAGTTTCGGCGCCGAGTTCGATCCCGCGCTTGCGGATTCCTTGCACGAAGGTAGTCCCGCGGTTGGCGTGTCGGGGGTCGGCGTTTCGCTGCAGGAAGCATTTCAAGGGTGTGTCGGCGAAGGCATCGAGTACCTGTCCCAGTTACAGACCAGGGACGATGTATTGATCCGATGCGCCCGCGATCCGGTCGCCCGGTTTGGTCCGCAGACGCAGGAATTCCTCGTTGCATATTCAGCCTACCGTCAGCCCGCGGTTACCGAGATTTCCTGGTGTCGCGCGAAGCGGCTTAACAGCGGTGACGAGGTCTTGTTGCCCGCAGACCTGTGCCTGCGGCGGCCACCGGGGCAGCGCGAGATCACGCCGCCATTCCCGCTGAGTACGGGCTCAGCCGCCGGTACGTGCTGGGATGCCGCCGTCCTGCACGGCCTGCTTGAATTGATCGAGCGTGACGCGGCGAGTCTGTGGTGGCGGGGCGGCAACCGCGGCCGATTGATCCCGCCAGGGGACGAAGCCCAGATCGTGGCCCAGGCGCTGCTGTCGCGGCTGCGGCGAAACGTTTCCACGCGGCGGAATTGGCTGCTGGATATCACGACGGATATTGCCGTGCCCTGTGTGGCGGCCGTTTCCTGCAGGGCCGACGGCTTTGGTGTTGCTTTCGGTCTTGCCGCGCGCCCGACACTTGCCGCGGCAGCGCGTTCGGCCATCCTGGAAATGTGTCAGATCGAACTGGCGTATGAGGTTGTCGAGGCGAAGTGTCGTGAGCGTGGCGAGTCAGCACTGAGCGAGCGTGACTGGGTTCACCGGAGGCGGGCGACGCTGATCAATGCAGACCGATGTCTATTGATGCAGCCTGTGGCAAAACCAGCTGACCGCCGGCCGATCGAAGCGACCGATGCGAATGCTTTGCTGCAACTGATCGTTGCGCGCCTGGGACAATTCGGTATCGAGACCTTTGTTTTGAACCTGACCCGGTCGAACTTTGCGGTTCCAGTGGCGCGCGTCATCGCGCCCGGTCTGCAGCTCGAACCTTCGGAAATCATCACACCGCGGCTCGCCGACATGATTGCGCGAACCAGCGGGAGCGCGGGCTACACCGGCGGTGTAGCTCTCATCTGAGGAACCGGGCCAGGATCTGGGAATGCAAGAGTTTGCAGGCGCTCGTATGCTGACAGCAAGAGAACCCGCGACGGCACCCGGAGGCGCCAAGCGCCTTTCGGTCTCGTTGGTGGGACGTCTCGCCGTCAGATTCAATGGCCGTTTGGTCGAATTTCGGACCCAGAAGGCAAACGCCGTTCTCAGCTACCTCGCCTTGAGCGAGACCAAACACGAGAGTCGTGAACGTCTCGTCGGGTTGTTATGGAGCCGATCGGACGAAGAAAAAGCCCGCGCCTCGCTGCGCCAGGTTGTTCGCGAACTGCGTTCGGCCTTTGAGGAGGCGGGATATGGCGGGTTTGTTGCCGGCAGGCTCGCGGTCCATCTCGATACCGAGAAGGTCGAACTCGATGTCGACGTCGAGAGTGTCGTCAGGCTGGCGGAAAGCGGCAGCGTGCACCCGCTGCTGCTGAACACGCCGCGCCTCGGCGAGCGGATCCTCGAGGGCATGGACGATCTCGATCCGTCGTTTCGGATATGGGTGCTGGCGAAGCGCCAGACGATCCATGAGAGGCTCATGCGCAGCCTCGGTGCCGGGCTGATCGCAAGACGCGCGGACGCCGGCGCCAAGAACGACATTGCAGCCGCTATCGTCAACCTCGATCCCACCCACGAAGAGGCCTGCTGCCACCTGATGCGCATGCATGCTGAACAAGGCGATGTGGCGGGCGCACTGCGTATCTACAAGGCGCTTTGGAATCTGCTGGATCGCGACTACGGCATGGAGCCCGCGCCGGCGACAGAAGCGCTGGTCGCCGAGATCAAGCTCGGCGCCTTTGAGCGGCCGGCCCAGCGAAGCGATGCTGCGCCGAGATCCGGCTCGCGTGCGGTCCAGGCCGCCGGCGACCGCTCCGAACATCCAGGGATTGCCGAGGCCATCCACGCGGCCGCCGCGACCAAGATGCGGCTGGTGCTGCGGCCGTTTGCAATGCACGGCATCGATGGTGATCACGTTCATCTTGTGCGCGGCTTCGCGCTGCATCTTGCAGCTTGCCTTGTCCGCTTCCGCGAATGGATGGTGATCGATCGATCGAACACGACAGCCGTGCTCCCCTTATCGAATTCGACGCGGCAATATTGCATCGAGAGCACCACCTACCAGGCAGGTACAGAAATCAACATGGTGATGGTGCTCAGGGATGAGACGACGGGAGTCTATATCTGGAGCGAAAGCTTCCGTCTAAGCCTGGACAACTGGTTTGAAGCGCAGCAGCGCATCATCCGCCGGATCGCGACTTCGCTGAACGTCCAGCTATCGGCAGAACGGCTGATGCGTCTCGCGGGAGAATCCGACGTCTCGCTGGATACCCATGACCGCTGGCTTCGCGGACAAAATCTGATGTCGAAGTTCAACTCGGAGAGCTGGCAACGCGCGGTCGCCATCTTTCACGACGCGATCCGCGAAAATCCGACTTTCTCGCCATGCTACAGCAGCCTTGTGCAAATGAACAACATCGAACACTTTGTGCATCCGGGACTGGTTCGAGACCTCGGCAAGGCGAGGGAGACGCTCGAACTGGCAAAGACCGCCGTCCAACTGGATCCGCTCGATTCCAGAGCGCATCTTTGCTGCGGCTGGTCCCATGTGATGGCGCTTCGCGAGGTCGAGGCCGCGACGCATATGGATCTGGCCTGTGAACTGAACGATAATGATCCGTGGACGTTGTTGTCCAGCGCGGCCTATCACGGATTTTGCGGATCGATCGAGCAGGCGCAGCTGCGGGCGAACCAGTCGCTCGCGCTCTCACTTGCGCCGTCCTATCTCGAATGGAGCTATCACGGCATCATTCGCTTCCTGTGCGGTGATTATGCCGGCGCAGTGGAGGCATTCGATCGTGCGCAAGGCGTTCTCAAAACCGCGTCGGCGTGGCGGGCTGCGGCGCAGTTCCTGCTCGCACGACCGGATCAGGCACGGGAAGAGGGGCAGCGATTCCTGAACGGAATACGTTCGTTTTGGGTTGGGACTTCGGTCCCCACCGATAAGGCTATTACGCGTTGGCTGCTGGAGGCGCATCCGATCAGCGTACCGTCGCGATGGGAAGCCCTGCGCGATGGATTGCGCGGCGCGGGGCTTCCCGTCGAGGGCATCACTCAGTTTTCCTGATGCGGAACGACATCTCATCTCTTTGTTTGAGCATGATCTCCGCGCAAACGCTTCGCGTTTGTCGCGAGGGAAAACCGGTTTCCACTTTTCCGAATCATGCTCTAAGCGCAGATGCTGATGGTGTAGTCGCCGATACGTTCGGCATGTACCCTGAACTTCTCTTCTTCGGGAATGACCGGGTCCATACCGTTGAAGAGACGTTTATAGAACGGCGGAAGCGGGTAGGTTGCGCCCGGCTTGTTGAGTAGTTCCTCGGAATCCTCGATCATCACCTTGGGCGGCAGACGCACCAGAATCGTCTCCTGGTCGGAGGAAACGAACTGGATCGACTTGAAGCGCTCCGGCACGTTGGCAAACACCTGCGCCTTGGCAAGTTGCTCCTTGAATTCGTCCATGGTGACCGGCAGCGGATATTCGTTGTTGTCGTCGAGATAGTTGGTGCCGGTTGCCCAGGTCTTGACCAGCTTGCCCCAACGTTCATGGTTCGTTACCTGCAATCTTTCAATAGACATTGATCTCACTCCTCTGGGTTAGGTGAGGCGGAGAATTCCGCCTCACAAGAATGCTGGCACGGCCTGGCGCAGGTCGCAGATTTCGGCGGTGAACTCGACCAGCTGATCCATTCGTTCTATTTCGGGTACTTCTTCGAAAACATTGGTCGGATAATATTCTGCGGAGATCTCGGCGAGCGTTTCGGTCAGTGAACCTGCGCCGTGTCGAGCCGAATGGGCGTCGCTGTCGAGCGCGCCGAAGATCACCTCGGACACGATGATCGAACCGAGCCGTCCGAGGCAGAGACCCTCGGCCTGCGGTTGCCGCATCGCCTCGAACAAGATGAAAAACGGCAGCGGTGGATCGTTCGCGAGCGTTTCGATGTCGTCAGCGGTCAGTCCGCCGTAGGCCGGCTCGGCGACCAGCCATTCGCTGATCTGGCTGACGCGATAGGGACGATCGGCAAGCAGCCGCGACAGGTTGATGAGGTGCGGCCTGTGCACCGCGATCTCGGCAATCAGCGCATCGACCGACCATAGTCCGGCGAGCGCGGCGCCCAGGAGATCGCGATACAGCAAACCGACCCGGTTGGTGTTGTCGACGGCAGGGAATATCTGGTCGTTGCCGAGACCGTCACTGAGGAAGGGACCGATCCGGCGGCTGAAATTCGGCCGCGATCCCTGGATATCGAAGAAGCGCGACCATCGCACAATCCAGGTCGCGTCAAGCGGCATGTTGACGGGGTCGTTGGCTGAGGTTTTCTCCAGGGTGTTGCTGAGATCGTGGGTAGCGAGGTCGTTGATTACATATTCGGGGCGGACCATGGCATGGCCGAAACGAAACGCACCGTGAGAAAATTCGAGAGGAATTTGCCAGTCGTTCCGCTCCGGCAAGCCGCGAGCGGCATGCGCAGGTTGATCGATAAAGCTGCGGGCTGGATCGGTATAGGCGGCGTAGATGGCTGGATGCGTCACCCGCCGCATCAGGTCTTTGCAGATGATGTTGCGATAGATCGACGTCAGCGCGTCGCGCGTGCAGAGAAACCGTTTGTAGGCCGCACCGAGATTGGCGTTGATGCCTGTTGTTGGCTCGCCGCGGCGGACCATGTCGACCAGCCCGTTGTGCAGCAGCGCGAACAGTGCCGTCAGTTGCGACATGATGGCGTGATCGTCGTTGCGGGGATCGGCGACCAATGCTTCGGTCAGCGCGACGCGTTGTCCCGGAATGCTACGATCTATTCCGGTGACGTTCTCGGCCGGAGTTCGAGCGATGTCACGGAACGGGCAGCCGGGTTCGACGGATTTATCTTTCCAGCGCATGCGGCCAAGCCGCAGCTTGGTGCGCCGCTCGTCGTTCGGCGTATCCTGCGCATAGATGAAGGGGGAGCCGACCGGGCCGCTGCCGAACAGGGTTTCAAGCTTGAGGGCCTTGCGGCGCGCATTCGCGGTGGCAGCGCCGAGCACTCCCGCGACGGAAAGCGGTATCGCAGAGTGAACGAGGTCGTGAGCCACGAATTGCAGAAGGTAGGTGTAACCCGACGGAATGCGCGGATTTTCCCAGCGCTCAATCGTGGCATCGCTGTGAGCGGGCCAGCGCAGCTCCGCATCCATTCGACGCGACAACCGGTTCATCAGCCCGCGGACTTTTTGCAGATGTTCCGGTGCGTCCAGTGGATCAATGCCATAGACCTTGAACCGTTGCGAAGGCTTGGGTGTTGCCAGGAAGTGCCGGAATCCAGGCGACGTTTTGCGGCGTTGAATCGAATTGTCGATATCAGCGGTCGCTGAAATTGGGAGCACGAACGCCTCAGTTCCTTTCTGCACGAATGTCTCTCCCGTTTTGTACGGTTGCGAGACTGACGAGTCGGTCGTGAAATTATCGTGATCTGCAAACGCCCTTCGACATCACCCCACGTGACGGACGTGCAGCGGGCAATCGCGATCGGGAATTTCTCGGCATAAGCCATATCTACTGGCGCGTTCAGTTGTGCCGTCGCTCTACTCAAGGGATGACTTGCCGCAATTTTCCACGACGTTCTGCGGGAGGACGCCCACCTACTTTAGTTGCGGGACGGGAAGAGGATTTGGCGCGCAGTTTCACTTGCCCGGCTTGCAGGCGCGCGGTTACAATGTCACCAAGCAGCAAAAAGATATTCACTTGGAGAGAAACGATATGACTAACCCATCCCCATCGCCGATTTTTCGGTCATTACGGGGGCTGCTCGGCGCCACCGCCCTTGCTCTGTTGGCGACCGTTTCCGGACAGGCTTTTGCGGCCGACCCGATCAAGCTCGGCGTTATCGCGGAATCGCAGGCGATCGCCGGCGCATCGATCCCACAGGCGGCACAATTGGCCGCAGACGAAATCAATGCCAAGGGTGGCGTCGACGGTCGCATGATCGAGATTGTCACCTATGACAACCACAGTTCTTCGGCGGACTCGGTCCGCGCGTTCCAGCGCGCCGTCAACGAAGACAAGGTTCACGCCGTGATCTCCAGCTACATCAGCGAAGTCGTGCTGGCGCTGATGCCGTGGGCCTCGCGCCTGAAGACTCCATTCGTGACCCCGGGCGCGGCTTCCAACGAGATTCCGCTCAGCGTCCACAAGGACTACGAGAAGAACAAATACACCTTTCATGGCTACCTGACCTCGGCCTCGTTGGCGATGTCGGTCTGCGACGCCGCCAAGGAGCTTCTGGTCGATCAGAAGCATATGAAGACCGCGGTTATCATGAGCGAGGACGCCGCATGGACCAAGCCGCTCGACGTCGGATACGAGGCATGTCTGCCGAAAATCGGCCTCAAGGTGCTTGATCACGTCCGCTTCTCGCCTGACACCACGGATTTCACGCCGATCTTCAACAAGATCGAAGGCTCGAAACCCGACGTCATCATCACCGGCATTTCTCACGTTGGCGTGCAGCCCACGGTGCAGTGGAAGAACCAGCAGGTGCCGATTCCGATGCTCGGCATCAGCTCTCAGGCTACCAACGAAACCTTTGGCAAGGACACCAATGACGCCTCCAATGGCGTGCTCTATCAGGGCGTTTCCGGTCCGGGCGTGGCGGTGACGTCCAAGTCGATTCCCTTTGCCGAAGCGTTCAAGAAGAAGTACGGCAACTATCCCTCCTATGCCGGCTACACCTCCTATGACGAGGTCTACTATATCGCTGACGCCATCAAGCGCGCCGGCTCGACCGACGCTGACAAGATGGTGGCCGCGCTCGAAAAGACCGATTGGGAAGGCACCATCGGCCGCATCCAGTTCTACGGCAAGGACGACGAATTCACCCATGGCCTCAGATACGGCAAGGGTCTGATTACTGGCCTGATGCTGCAATGGCAGGATGGCAAGCAGGTGAGCGTCTGGCCCACGGAAGTTGCGAACGGAAAGCTCAAGTTCCCGAGCTTCATCAAGGTCACCGCGAACTGATCTTTCGATGATCATGCTCCCGGGCTGCCCGGGAGCATTTTCACACCTGTAGTTCTCTAGAGTGAGGCGGCCGTGCTGCCGCGGCCATCATCCATGCGTATCTTGCAAATTCTCATCGACGGTTTTGCGATCAGCGCGCTCTATGCGCTGGGCGCAACCGGATTTACCCTGATCTTTGGCGTCTCCGGCGTGCTCAATCTTTCGCATGGCGCCATTATGGTGCTGGCGGCGGTTGCGGCATGGGCGGCGGCGAGCGTGCTGCATGTCAACACCTATGCCGGGGCGCTGATCGGCGTGGCGGTGGCGCTGGTTGCGGCGCTGGTCACCTACTTCGCGGTGGTGCAGCCGATTCAGAAATCGAGGCGTATTCCGAACGAGGAGAAAGAGATTTTCGTCCTCACTGGCACCTTGCTGTGGGGCATCATGATCCAGGAATTGATCGCGTATTTCTTCACCAACAACGCCAAGACCGTGCTGCCCATCGTCGAGGGCGTTGTTGATATCTTCGGCGTGCGCACGCCGAAGAATGAAATCTTCACGGCGCTTGTCTGCTGCCTGGTGATCGGTCTGCTGTGGCTGCTGGTCAATCGCACCCGAACCGGCAAGGCGGTGCTGGCGGCGTCAATGAATCCGCGCGGCGTGACGCTGCTCGGGCTTGAGCTCACCAACATCTATGTCGTGGTCTGGGCCATCTACGGCATTTTGGCCGGTATCGCCGGCGTGCTGCTCGGCATGTTCCTCGGCGTCAGCTCCTATAGCGTCGGGCCGCTCACCGCGAGCGCGTTCTCGATCGTCGTGCTCGGCGGCCTCGGCAGCGTGTCGGGCTCACTGATCGCCGCTTTTGTGGTCGGCTATCTCGAGACCCTGACCGCCTATCTGATCTCGCCCGCGTACCGGACCATTCCAGCGCTGCTGCTGTTGGTTGTCGTGATGTACATCCGGCCGCAAGGCCTGCTCGGGAGGCGATGAGCATGGCCAATTTCTTCAAGTCGCGGCTGTTCTGGATCTCGCTTGTGATCGTGATCGTCGCTTCGACGCTGCCGCTCTACGTCTCCGGCTATATTCTCGGGCTGCTGACGGTTGCCTATTATTTCGGCGTGTTTGCGATGGCGTGGGACCTGCTGTTTGGCTTCGCCGGCGAGGTCAATTTCGGCCCGACCTTTCTGATCGGGGTCGGCGCTTACACCGCCGGCATTCTCAATAACCAGTATGGATGGTCGGTCTATCTGTGCATCCTGCTCGGCGCGCTGGCGTCGGTTATTGCCGGCTTCGTGCTGGCGCTGCCGGCCTTGCGCGTGCGCGGGCCTTATTTCGGCCTGACGACGCTGGTCGCGGTGCTGATGCTGCAGAACTTTATCGTGGTGTTCGCCGATTTGACCGGCGGTGAGATCGGCCTGACCATTCCCGACGTGATATCGATCGACGCCGGCGTGAACTACTGGATTGCACTCGGCTTCATGACCGTCAGCGGCGCCATCCTTTACGGCCTGTCGCAGTCGCCGATCGGCCTGGTTCTGCAGGCCAGCGGACAGGATCCTGTTCAGGCCGGCGCGCTTGGCTTCAACATCGTCAAGCACAAGCTGGCGGCTTTTATCGTCAGCGCGTTTTTCTCGGGGCTCTCCGGCGCCTTGCTGGTGTTCTATTTCGGCACGGCCTCGGTCGGCACCGTGGTCGATATCGCCGTCGGCGTGAACGTCATCGTCGCGGCGGTGCTCGGCGGCCGCCGCACCGTGCTCGGCGCGGCGCTCGGCGCGATCTTCCTGATTGTGGCCGGCGAATTCCTGCGGCCCACCGGCGAACTGGCGACGTTCATTGTCTCGGCTGTGGCGCTGCTGGTGGTTTTGTTTTTCCCCGGCGGTTTCCTCGGAGCGGCCCTATCGCGTGAGGCTCGTTCCTGATGGACCAGATTTCCAACAACGCTCCGGTGCTTGAAGTCCGCGGCCTGACCAAACGTTTCGGCGGCCTTACCGCGGTCAAGGGTCTCAATCTCGATCTGCGCGCTGGCGAGATTTTCGGCCTGATAGGTCCGAACGGATCGGGCAAATCCACCGCGATGAAGTCCATTATGGGCATCGAACGCCCGACGGCTGGCGAAGTCATCTTTCAGGGCGAGAACGTGGCCGGAATGCCCGCGCACAAGATCGCGCGCAAGGGCTTCGGCATGGTGTTCCAGCACTCGCGGCCGCTGAACCGCCAGACGGTGCTTGAGAACATCATGGTTGCGCTACTGCCGGACAGCCTGTTCATGTTGTTTGCCGACAAGGCCCTGACCGAACGCGCGAGGTGGATCGCTGAGCGCGTCGGCCTTGGCGCCGTGATGAACCGGCGTCCGCCAACGCTGCCGTTCGCGGATTTGCGCCGGCTCGAATTGGCCAAGGCCATCGCCAGGGATCCCAAGGTGGTGCTGGTGGATGAGCCGTTTGCCGGGCTGACGCTCGCCGAAGTCGGCACCTTCTCGGAGCTGATACGCAGCTTCCGCGACGAGGGCCGCGCGGTGCTGCTCGTCGATCACAACGTCAAAAGCGTTGCCGCGCTGGTCGATCGCGTGCTCGCGATGTATCTCGGCGAGGAAATCGTCACCGGCCGCGCCGATGAAGTGATGCGCAACGAGACCGTGCGGCGGGTGTACCTTGGCGGCAAGATTGAAACATCGGCCCGCCCGGAAATCAGTTTCAAGGACAAGGTGCCGTTGCTGCAGGTGGAGAACGTGAGCGTCCATTACGGCAAGGCGCAGGCGCTGCAGAACGTCTCGATCCACATTCACGAGGGTGAATTCGTCTCCATTGTCGGCCTGAACGGCGCCGGCAAGACCACGCTGTTCAACACCATTTCGGGATTTCTGCCCTACACCGGCGAGATCGTTCGCGGCGGCGAAAGGCTGCGCGGCACCAGCCCGGCGCGGATTGCCCGAAGCGGCATCGTGCAGTGCCCGGAATCACGGGAATTGTTCGGCGAGATGACCGTGCGCGAAAATCTCGATCTCGGCGGCCAGCATTTGTCCGACGACGCCAGGGAGAAACAACTGACCTGGTTGTTCGAGCTGTTCCCGATTCTGAAAGAGCGCCAGATGCAGCTCGCGCAGACGCTCAGCGGCGGCGAGCAGCAGATGCTGGCGATCGGTCGCGCGCTGATGATGCAACCGAAAATCTTGATCCTCGATGAGCCGACCCTCGGGCTTGCGCCGGTTATTCTCGAACTGCTCTCAAAGGCATTGGAGAAATTACGTCAGACCACGCCGATCACGGTGTTGCTGGGTGAGCAGAACGTGACCTTCGCGCTGCCCCATGCCGACCGGGTCTATGTGCTCGAGCATGCGCGGATCGTCTGGGAAGGCGATCCGGGCCGTTTTGCCGCCGAAGCGGGCGAGGGCTACCTCTGAGGGAAGAAGCGTAAGATCTGCATTTGTGCCCGGCGGCTCATGCGTGATGGGCTGGCCCGTACTCTTCGCGCTCTTCGGTATTCCCGAGCAGACGCTCTTTAATCTGGCGCCGAACTGCCGTCCCGATCGAGCGCGAAGTCACTCAGGAGTGGCGTGCTCGATCCCGCAATCAGACCGCCAATGAGCTGCGCGGCGAGAAAGCTGAATGTGATTCCATTGCCGCCATAGCCATAGGCGCCGTAGATGTTTTCCATGCCGGGGAGCGGACCGATCAGGGGCAAGCCGTCGCTGGTGCGATCGAACGTCCCGGACCAGCGGAAATCAGTTTCGGTATGCGCGACCGGCCACAGCGCGGTGAGCTTGTTCGCCAGGGTGCGCGCCTTTTCCGGGATCAGGCGGTCACGCGCCTCAGGTTCGGTAACCTGATCGCTATCCTCGCCACCGATGATGATCCGTCCTGCCTGCGTCGCTCTCGCATAAAGATAATTGGCGCTGTCCTCCCAAATGAGCGCGCCGCCTTTCCAGATGTTTTGAGGTTGTGGCTTGGTTGCAATGGCCCAGCTTGAGGAGACCGTGTGAAGCGTCGACTGAACGATCGCAGGCATGACATAGCCGGTCGCAAGCACCACCGAACGTGCCTCGATCTCGCAGCCGCTTTCCAACTGCACACAGACGGCGCGAGATGTTGCGTCAAATCCAACGGCCTCGTCGTCGAACAACCGGGCGCCCCGAGCGATGGCAATCCTGAGAAATCCACGGGACAATTGCGTCGGATCGGCATCGGCCGCGCCCGCCGATACGATAGCTCCGGCGCGGGCGATCCCGAAGGTATCGAGAAGCGTTCGGTGATCCAGGAAGGAGCCGGGTAGGCCGGCGCGCTGGCGAAGCTGGTGCTCCTCAAAGAGCTCCTTGTCCGTGTCACGGGTAGCTAGGTACAGCGAATGCCTGTCACCCAACTCGCAGGGTATGCCAAGATGCAATATGAGGGATTTCAGTCCTGCGACGGCATCCAGGCTTGCGCGATAAGCGCGTGAGGCCTTTTCGAAGCCATAAGCCTGCGTCAATTGTGTAAGTGAGCGATCGATCTCCCACAGCAGCATAGACGTGCTGGCGGCGGTGCTGCCGCCGCCCGGATGCTCGCGGTCGATGATGATGACGCCCAGCCCCTGGCGTGTGAGGCGCTCACCGATCAGAGACCCGGTGATCCCACCGCCAACGATCAGCGCATCGCACTTCATGTTCTCGCGAACACTAAGGATGGCGGGCCTGTGGCCGACCGAAAACCACGGCGAATGGCCGCTGCGTAGATCGGCTTGTTCGGTATCCTCTGGGTCAAGCTTATTGATAACTGACCTCTATGGGCAGCGGCTAAGCGCGATATTAGGCTTGTGGGACTAATGCGGGCCGCGGAGCTACCGACCCTCGTGCTCCCACTGCGCGGTCACGTCAGCACCCGATTTGTTCAGGTGAACGTGCTGATCGACGTGATCGACCCATGCCAGCGGAATGAAATGATGGTGCTGCCCGTCGGGCGAGCTTTGCTTGGTGAGCTTGATCTTGCTGGTGCCCTCGAGATGATCGACCTTTCCGACCGTCTTCTTGTCCGACGAGATGACGTCCATGTGTTCCTTGATGTCTGACGCATTCGGCATTTGTGCCTCCTTGAAATAATTACCGATGAAATCGACGTGAATGAAAACGCCGCAATGGCCGAAAAGTTGCGCGCGGCCATGGCCGATCGGCTGTTGCCGCGGCGTGTCCTGAGAACGCGGTGCCAGGCAGGCTGTTCCGCAGCGGTCCGACCGCGGCCAGGTTTTGCCGGATCGTCGTAGATGTCATTGAAAGCACGAATATAATGATATGGTTGGAGTGGGCTTCGGGCGAAACTTCCCCGAATAAGCCGCGTGTCGGATCAGTCAAAAGGGGCGCTAAATGGGGATACAGGTCTACGGGTTCTGGCGGTCGATTGCGTCCTTTCGGGTAAGGGTCGCGCTCCGGCTCAAGGGACTTCCATTCGAGGAAATTCCGATCGACATCCTTACCGGTGAACAATTCGAGCCGGGTTACGAGGCGGTCAATGCCGAGCGCGTGGTGCCAACTTTCATTCATGACGGCCATTCTGTGTTTCAGTCGCTCGCCATCATCGAATATCTCGACGATATCGCGCCCAATCCGCGGTTGATCCCGGAGGATGCGAAGGAGCGCGCCTATGCCCGCTCGCTGGCGCTGATGACGGTCGCCGACGCGCACCCGCTGCTGGTGCCGCGCGTCCGCAATCATCTCGCCAAGGCCTTCGGCGCCGACGCCAAGGCGATTGAGGATTGGGGCAAGCATTGGACCAGTGAAGGCCTTGCGACCTATGAGCGGCTGTTGGCACGCCGAGCGCCGGCGCCTTTCGCGCTCGGAGCGACACCGGGGCTTGCGGATATCTGCATTGCGGGCCAGGTCGTGGGCGCGCAGTACGTCAAGATCGCGATGGACGCTTTTCCGACCGTGGCTGCCTTGGCCGACCGGTGCTTTGCGATGCCGGCTTTCGCGACATCGCACCCGTTCGAGCAGCCGGGATTCAAGACCGCGGCACCGCATTAGTGCGCTAGGTATTCCGCGACAGGCGCGAAGCGACTGCGCGCAGGTTGTGCTTAAGCAGCAGGATCGAGCGTGATGACGATTTGAAGAAAAGTCATCACGCTCTAATGGTGCCGGTGCCTCAGAGATCGAGGCCGAGCACCCGGGCGGCGTTACCGCCGGCGATCTGCGCCAGCGTTGCCTCGTCCATTCCGTGTACCCCGGCGATATGTCCGATCGGGTTGTATTCCGCCATGTCGAACGGATAGTCGGTGCCCATCACGATACGGTCGGGGCCGAACACGTCGATCATGTAGGCGAGCTGGTGATAGGTGAAAACCACGGTGTCGAGGTAGACCTGCCGCAGATAGGTGGTCGGCGGCAACGGCAACGCGCCGTGGCAATCCTGCCGCGCGCCCCAGGCGTGATCGATCCGGCCGGAATAGCCGGGAAGGTAGCCGCCGCCGTGCACCGCCATCAGTTTCAGCTCAGGGAAGCGCGCCAGCGTGCCCGAGAAGATCAGGTTATGCAGCGCAAGCGTAGTCTCCAGCGGATTGCCGAGCACATTGTTGAAATAGAAATGGGTCAGGCGCTCGCCATGGGTGAAGCCGTTGGGGTGCATCATGATGAAGGCTCCGAGCTGCTCCGCCTTCGCAAAGAACGGCCGAAACTTCTCGTCGGACAGTTCCTGGCCGTCGACATTGGTTAGGATCTGGACGCCCTTTAGCTTGAGGCTATTCATGATGTAGTCGAGTTCGCGGACCGCGATCTCCGGTTCCTGCAGGGTCACAACTCCCAACCCCACGAAACGGTCGGGCTTGCGCGAGCAGTATTCCGCGACGCCGTCATTGGCGAGGCGATGCGCGGCTTCGGCGATCTTGGGCTCAACCGAATAATAACACTGGCCCGGTGCCGGCGCGACGACCTGAATGTCGATGCCCATGCGGTCGAGGTCGAACAGGCGACGGTCGATCGTGGTCATGACCTCGCCAATGTCGCTCTCCTGCTGGGCGTTGATCTCCTTGGTCGCCGCATCGGCAAAGTAGGCAAGGGGAACCCGGCTGATGTCGACATGCGGCTGGGCCAGCTTGGCGGCCTGCGGCACCACGATATGGGCGTGGATATCGATGGTCGGCGACGACGGCCGGCGGGCGAGGCCATCGGCATCATGGACACGGGCGGCAGTACGGCCATAGCGATTCTTGCGGTCGATCATTGCATTTGACTCTGTTGTTGGACGTTTTCGGGCGTGGTGTTGGATTGTAGTGATTAGGATCCGGTCGCCGGGCGCTGCGCCCAGCGAACGGAAATCGTGGTCGCGTCGGCCTCGCCAAGGCCTGCCGCCTCGGCTTCTTCAAAGCAGGCGAGCGCGCTCGACGCGACGGGCAACTCGGCGTGAATGGTTTTCGCGAATTGAACCGCGGTTGCAAGGTCCTTCTTGGCGGCGCTGAGGCCGAATGCGGTATCGCCGAGCGGCTGCCCGCCCAGGACCCGTGCGATCACCGCACCACGTCCTTTCATCGCCGCCGGTGCTCCGGCGGTATCGGACAGGATATCGATCAGCCGGTCGGGCGGAAGATTGAGCGGCTTGCAGATCGCCAGGGCTTCGCCGAGCGCCTGCCAGTAGACCAACAGCGGCAGATTGACCGCCAGTTTCATGGTCGCCCCTGCGCCGAGTGCGCCGATGTGTTCGACACGGCGACATAACTGTACAAGAATCGGCATCGCGCGCGCGGTGTCGGCCTCGGTGCCCCCGACAAGCCCGAACAGTTTGCCTTCTCTCGCGGGACCGGTGCTTCCGCCGACAGGACATTCGACGAAGGCGCCACCTTGCGCGGTCACCGCGGTACCGATCGAAATCATGGTATCCGGTCGCAGCGTGCTCATGTCGATCAAGAGCTTGCCGGCGAGTTGTGAGGCCAGGATTCCGTTCGGCCCGCGATAAACAGCCTCGCTCGCTGCGTCGTTGAGCAGCATCACCACCACGGCCTCGCAGCCTTCCACAAGCGCTGACGGCGAGGCGTAGGGCTTCGCGCCCGCTTCGGTGAGGGGCTTTGTTTTTGCCGGATTGCAATTCCAGACCCCGACTTCGTGGCCGACGGACAGCAACCGCTGCGCGATCGCCGATCCCATCCTTCCGGTTCCACATATGCCTATCTTCATGACGTGACCTCAATCTGGGGAGTAGATGGATAACACGATCTAGTGGGCGTGAAAGACCCCCAGATTTTGCGCGACCAATGCCTCATTGTTTGGAATGTCGCGGGCTTCGCCGGTAAAGACGCAACGCCCGGTATTGAGAATCACCGCCTGATCGGCGACGTCGAGTGCCAGTTGCAGGTTTTGCTCGACCAGAAGGATGGATTGGCCTTCCTCCTTGAGGCGCCTGACGGTGCGGCCGACCTCGGCGACGATCAAGGGTGCAAGCCCTTCCGAGGGTTCGTCGAGCAGCAGCACACGCGGATTGCCCATCAGCGCACGCCCAATGGCGAGCATCTGTTGCTCGCCGCCTGACAGCGTGCCCGCGAATTGCCCATGACGCTCGCGCAGCCGCGGGAACAGCGTGTAAATCCGCTCGACATTCCACGGCTTGCCGCTCCCGCGCGGGCGTTGCCGCGCCACGATGAGATTTTCCCGAACCGTGAGCGACGGAAAGATACGACGTCCCTGCGGCACCAGCCCGATTCCGAGATGCGAGATGCGCTCGGGGCTGAGCCCTTCGATCGGTTCGCCAAATAGCCTGATTTCACCATGCTTGGGTTTCAGGAAGCCGACAATGGTCGAGATGCAGGTGGTTTTGCCGGCACCGTTTCGCCCCAGCAATGCCAGCACCGCGCCTGCCCTTAGGGAAAAGCTGACGCCATGCAGGATATGGCTGTCGCCATAGAACGTATTCACGTTGGTCAGACTGAGTGCGTCAGACGCCAAGATAGACCTCGCGCGTTCGCTCGTCCGCAATGACGGCATCCCGTTCGCCATCGACGATAACCCGGCCGTAGTTCAACAGCGTCACGGTGTCCGCCAGGTCGAGCGCGGTATCCATATCATGCTCGATCATGATCACGGTGGTCTCGCGCGGGATCGAGGCGATCAGCGATTTGACCACGGCGCGTTCCGTATTCGAAAGACCCGCCAGCGGTTCGTCCAGCAACAGGACCCGTGGCTGTTGCGACAGCGCCATCGCCAGTTCGACGCGCCGCTTCTCGCCATAGGCGATGTCCGAAACCGGGTGTGCCGCCAGGTGCAGCAGCCCGACGGTATCGAGAATGCGGCGGGCCTCGGCCGCAAGGTGGCCGTAAAACGACAACGGCCGCCACATCTGCCAGCGGGACGGCCGCAAGCCGAGCAGGCCGAGTGTGATATTGTGTTCGAGCGTATCGTCGGCGAACAGCGTGATGATCTGGTAGGTTCGCGACAGCCCCAGATGTGCGCGCTGGTAGGGCGCCAATTGCGTGACGTCGGTGCCGAACAGTTTGATCTGCCCGGAGTTCGGCCGCATGTCGCCGCTGATCTGGTTGAACAACGTGGTCTTGCCGGCGCCGTTCGGGCCTATCATCAAGCGGCGCTCGCCCGGCCGGATCGTCAGCGATACATTGTGCGTCACCACAAGCCCGCCGAACGCCTTTTTCAGGTCGATGACCTCGATGGCATAGGGAGAGGCCGCCGAGCTCATCGCGCCCCCCGGCGTAGTCGCGCCACTAACTTGCCAATGCCAGGAACGATGCCGGCGGGCATCACCAACACGATGAACAGGAAGACCAGACCCAGCAGCATATTCCAGCGCTCGACATAGGCCGAGGCGTAGTTCTTCAGAAGCAGCACCAGGGCTGCGCCGACCACCGGGCCACCGAGCGTGCCGGAGCCGCCGGCAATCACGCCGAGCAGAGCTTCGGCCGAACTCGTGGTCGAAAGCGAGGTGGGGTGAATGTATTTATTGTAATAGACGTACAACAAGCCGGACACGCCGCCCCAAAACCCGGCATAGATGAAGGTGATCCAGCGGATCATCCACGGATTGAACCCGAGCGCCGCCATCCGGCGCGGCTGGTCGCGGACGCCCTTCAAGGACGACCCGAATGACGAAGACACGAAGATCGCCATCGTCAGAAAGGCGAACGCCGTCACGATCAGCGTGAACCAGTAGAACGCAGCGGGGGTGTCGAGTGCGATACCGAATGGCGCCGGGCGGGTGAGGCCGGCTATTCCGTTATCGCCGTTCGTGACGTTGGACATGCGATAGGCAAGTCCCCACAACACCTGCGACAACGCCAGCGTGATCATGAGAAAGCCGAGGCCGGTGGCGCGCAAGGCGATGACGCCGAAAAACGCGGCCATCGCGACCGTCCCCGCGATCGCGATGATTGCTGCTGGAGCATGCCCGAAACCGTACCGGCTGGTCAGCAGCGCGGAAACATAGGCGGCAACCCCAAGATAGGACGCATGCCCGAGCGACGTCATGCCGCCAAAGCCTACCAGCAGGTTCAGGCTGAGCGCGAAAATCGCGGCGATCAGGATTTGGCTGGCGAGGTTGACGTAGAAATCGCCCGCAAAGATCGGCGGAAGCAGAAACAATACGCAAAGCAGGGCGGCGGCGATCCATTTCATGCGCCGACGCGCCCGAACAGGCCTTGCGGCCGGAATGCGATGACGAAGATCATCGGCAGGAACAGGATGATATAGGCCAGTTCCGGAAACAGCGCCGTGCCGAAGGTGTAAATGAACCCGATAATGAAGCTGCCGACGAACGCGCCCAACAGGCTTCCGATGCCTCCGAGAATGACGACGATCAGCGCCAGCGGCAACATGTCGGCGTCGAGCCCGGGGTAGGCCGACAGGATCGGTCCGCCCAACACGCCGCCGGCCCCGGCGATGCCGGCGCCGAGGCAAAACACCACCGTGAACAAAGTGGAGACGGGGATTCCCACCGCGCGTGCCATCTGCCGGTCGTCGACGCCGGCGCGGATCATCGCGCCCAGGCGCGTCCGTTCAATCAGGACATACAGCGCGATCGCAACAACGATGGCGCAGCCTACCAGCACCAGCCGATAGGTCGGAAACACAAAGCCGAACACGCGTGTCGGCGCCTGCAGGTTCTGAGGCGTCGGCACCGGGATCGAATCGCCGCCCCACAGCACCAGGCAGGCATCGGATATGATGAAGGACATGCCGAGCGTCACCAGCACCTGGCCGAGCGGATTGGTTTTCAGCCGCGTCAATACCAGCCGCTCGAACAGGCCGCCGATGGCCGCGACCACGAGCCCGGCGGCGAGCGCAGCCACCCAGATGTTCAGGCCGCTCCATGCGCGCAGCGCGGTCGCTCCGAGATAAGTGCCAAGCATGAAGAACGCGCCATGCGTCAGGTTTGCCAGCCGCATCAGGCCGAAGATCAGCGAAAATCCCGACGAAAGCAGAAACAGCAGGCCGCCAAGCGACAGGCTGTTGAGACCCTGGATGATCCAAAACTGCATCGTCAGCCGATCTCGTCGGGAAAATGGTGCGAGCCGCAGCTCGGCAGCCGGAGCAGGATTACTGCTCCAGGTTTTTGGCCGGCGGATAGTCGCGCGAGTAGACTGGGTTCTTCAGGAACGCGGCCTCATCGTAGGTCCAGAACTGGCTGACGTCGGGATAGGTCTTGAGGACGGAATTGACCAGCCGCCCGTCGCTTCGCGTTACCTTACGGATGTAAACGTCGCCGGTGGCGTTGCCGAACGCGTCGAATTTCACGAGGCCACGCACGGTCTGCACGTCGTTGCCGCGGATCGCCGCCATCAGGGCCTTCTTGTCTTCCACGTTACCCTTGGTGGTCTTCAGCGCGGCTTCCAGGACCTCGCCGGAGACGTAGGTGCTCGCGGCGTAATAGCCCGGATCGTACTTGAACTGCTTGCGGAAGGCCGGCGCGAAAACCTTGTTTGGTGCGTTGTCGAGCTCGGCGGAATACCAGCTCGTGGTCAGGATCCCGAGCGCCTCGTCGCCCATGTTGCGAAGCACGGATTCATCGAGCGCCGTCATGCCGCCGATGACAGCCATCTTGTCTTTCAGGCCGTATTCGATGAACTGACGGAGGAAGCGGAATCCGTTCGAGCCGGCGGTGCCGAGAAAAATGGCGTCGGCGCTCTTCACCTGCGCGACATAGCTGCCGTAGTCCGGCGTCGCCAACGGCGTGAATATCTTTTGAATGATCTTGCCGCCGTTGTCCTCGAACACCCGCTGGAAGCCGGCGCACATCTCATGTCCGTAGGCAAAGTCGTCGGCGACGGTGACGATCTTTTTGTACTTCAGATCCTTGACCGAATATTCGGCGAGCGGATAGGCGCATTGCGAAGCCGTCGAGGTCAGACGCACGAACCATGGACTGGGGTGCCGCTGCGTCATGTCTTCCGCCGCCGCCACGCCGAGCGTCGGGATTTGCTTTTCGGTAAGGTAGTCGGCGATTGCGAGCGCCTCAAAGGCGGCGAGCGGGCCGATCATGCAATGGATATTGTTCTTTTCGATCAGTTCCTGCGCCTTGGTGCGTGCGGTGGCGGGAACGCCGGCCGTGTCGGCGACGATTAGTTCGACCTTGCGGCCGGCAAGCGTGTTGTCGCGCTCCTTCAGGAACATGGTCAGGGCCAGTTCCATGTCGATGCCGCCGGACGCCAGCGGCCCGGTCTTGGCTGCCAGCAGACCGATGCGAAGCGGTTCGCCGCTCTGGGCAAAAACCAGATGGGGTGCGGCCATGCTGGCGATGCCTGCGCCGGCAACGCTGCCGACAAATCGTCGTCGCGAAATCGACAATGAATCCTCCCCGGAAACCATGTGACTGAATTTGATTTTTTGATTAGGTGATTTATCGGACGTAAGTCACAAATGATCAAGCGATAATCATCTCATCCGTTGGAGGTAGCGGATGCGGGGTGAGACGGTGCGGCCGGACGCGAGCGCGTTCGGTTGATGCAGTGCGGTATCGACAACAGCCCGGTTTTCGCCGCGGTTCGGTCGTGAACCCCGCCGTGCGGCGGCTATTCCCCGGCGCCGGATTTCGGTTGTGTGACGATGGTCTTCTTCAACACCTCGAACACCGCCGCGGTATCCTGGTCGCCCAGCCCCATTGCCATCGCGTCGGTATAGACCGGCTGGGTCAGCGTAAACATTGGCGTGGCGCAGCCGACGTCGTCGGCGAACTCGGCGATGATCGCCATGTCTTTCTTCCAGGTCGAGACTTTCATGGTGGCCGGTTCGTACACGCCGGCGACCATCATCGGCGCGCGCATCTGAAACATCCGCGAGCCTCCCGCGCCCGGACCGACCAGGTCGACCACCATTTTCGGATCGAGGCCGGCACGTTCCGCCAGCACCATCGCCTCGGCGGTGGCGACGTTATGGATGGCGACCAGATGATTGGCGACGAACTTCATCCGGCTGCCATTGCCGTAAGCGCCAAGGTCGGCGCTTTGCTTGGCGAAGTCGGCAAACAGGCCGGCGCACTGCGCAATCGCCTTGCTGTCGCCGCTGGCATAGACCACGAGGTCGCGCATTTTGGCCTGCGCGCCGGTCCCGCTCAGCGGGCAGTCCAGCGCGATGTGGCCGGCCTTCTTCAAGATGCTTTCGAACCGCAGCTTGTCGGCGATGCTGAGTGTGCTGAGTTCGACCACGATCCGCGAAGGCTGCCCGGCGTCGGCGATAGCCTGCGCGACGCTCATGACGGCTGCGGGGGTCGGCAGGCTGGTCATGATGACCGGCGCGTCGCGTGCGACTTCGCCGACATCACCGGCGATGGTGACGCCGGCCCGGGCAAGCTCGGCGCGCCTGATAGGGTCGATGTCGAAGCCGATCACCTGCCAGCCGCGCTCGACGAGATTAGGCGCAATCGCGCTTCCCATGATGCCGAGGCCGACGATTCCAACGGTCTTGCTCATGAAAAACTCCCGCGGGGTAAATTGGTGTTTGCCAAGTCAATGCGCCCGTGTCTTGAATAGCTAGTGATCAAACGATAAACAAGCATCAGGTCACGCCGATTGATTTCGTTGCAGTGCAACGTGTTTTGCTCTCGAAGCGGAGGAGCGTCATGAAGGTTACCGGCTTTAACCATCTGTCGATCGGCACCACTGATCTCGCAAAGACCGTAAAATTCTACGAGACCGTGCTGGGCATGGAGATCATCCCGAGCTACAATTTCGGTTTCAGGACTAAATATCTCCGCTGCGGCGATCTGCAATTGCACATTTTCGAACTGGAAGATCGGGTTCCTCTCTATCAGCATTTTGCGGTGGATGTGGACGACTTCCATGCCGCCTATGATGCCGCGAAAGCGTTGGGTGCGCTGGACTCGACGGCGTTCCGGAATCCGGTGAACGAACTTCCCGATGGCTGCGTCCAGATGTATCTGCGCGATCCAGCGGGAAATTTGATCGAGATCGACTGGCCCGATGTCGAGACGCTCGATCGCTCGCGAATTCCGGAGATGAAGCTGTTGACCGAATTCGCCGAACAGAACGACGAGGGGCTGGCGGCCTCGCTCTATCTCGATCGGCCGCATCTCAAGACCGCGCGGCGGCCGAGGTAGCAGGAATTCGCACATGGCAGGTGTTGGTCAAAAGCCGAACCCAAACCCGTCACCCGGACCTGATCGAGACGGCGCCTATGCGGCCATGGTCGCGCGGGCCGGCGCCCTCATTCCGAGGTTGCGCGAGCGTGCGCCGCGAACCGAGGAATTGCGGCGGTTGCCGCCGGAGACCGAACGCGATCTGCATGACGCCGGCCTGTTCAGGATCCTGCAGCCGAAACGGGTTGGTGGTTCCGAGTTCGATTATGTCGCGCTGGTCGATTGCGCCGACGCGCTCGGACGGGGCGATGCCTCGGTGGCGTGGAATTTTGCCAACCTCGCCAGCCATCATTGGATGCTGGCAATGTTCGACAAGCACGCGCAGGATCTGGTCTGGAACAAGAGCGCCGATGCGCTGATTGCGTCTTCCTTCATCTTTCCGGCCGGCCGCGCCCGAAAGGTCGATGGCGGCTATGTGCTGCGCGGCAGCTGGCCGTTCTCGTCGGGCGTGGATTCCTGCGATTGGAATATGCTTGCCAGTGTCGTTTCGTCCGACGACGACGCCGACGGGATCGAGTACCGGATCTTTCTGCTTAGGAAGGGCGACTACAAGATCATCGACAGATGGGATGCGACCGGCTTGCGGGGCACGGGATCCAATGATGTCGAGGTACATGACGCGTTCGTCGCGGAGTCGTTGACGGTTGCGGTGAGCGAGCTTGCCGGCGGGCCGACGCCCGGGAGCGCGGTCAACCCGAACCCGCTCTATGCGCTGCCGGTGTTTTCCTTGTTTCCTTTTGTGCTGTCGGGCGTCGCCCTGGGCAACGCGCAGGCCTGTCTCGACGATTACGTCGATATCGCACGGCATCGGGCCTCGACCTACAACCGCGCCAAGATCGGCGATTTGCAGAGCACCCAGATCAAGATCGCCGAGGCTTCCGCCAAGATCGATGCCGCGCGCCTGATCATGCGCGTAAGCTCCATCGAGGCGATGGCCGACGCCCGGCGCGGCGATGTGCCGGATGTCGCGGCGAAGACCAAATTGCGTCGCGACGGCGCCTTCTCCGTCAATCTATGCACCGAGGCCGTATCGCTGCTGTTCGCAGCCAGCGGCGCGCGCGGCCTGTACATGTCGGGTGCGCTGCAACGGCAGTTCCGCGATGCGCACGCGATCAATTCTCACCTGGCTTTCAACTTCGATGCGGCCGGTACCAATTACGGTCGTGTTGCGCTTGGCTTGCCATCCGAGAACCTGACGCTCTGAGGCTGCCGGATGAACGACGCGCACAAGCATCCCATCGAACCGGATCCCGCCACCGAGTTGGCGAGCGACAGCTCGGCGATCGATCCCCGGGATTTTCGAAACGCGCTCGGGACCTACGCCACCGGCGTGACCATCATCACCGCCATGGCAGCGGATGGCAGACCCTATGGGCTGACCTGCAACTCCTTCGCCTCGGTGTCATTGAATCCGCCGCTGGTGCTGTGGAGCCTCGGGATGTTTTCGCAAGGCCTGACCGTCTTCCAGAACGCCAGCCATTTTGCGATCAACGTCCTTGGTGCGTCGCAGCAGGCGCTGGCGAACAAATTCGCGAAATCCTCGGAGGACAAGTTCGCAGGCGTTGAATGGACGCCGGGGCTTGGCAACGCTCCGATCCTCGCCGACAGCGTTGCCAGCTTTCAGTGCCGTGCGGCGAACCGGTACTACGGCGGCGATCACGTCATTTTCTTAGGCGCGGTCGAGGCCTATGCCTATAACGGGCGGGAGCCGCTATTGTTTGCACGCGGCGGTTACGGACGTTTTGTGCCGCCGGACGGCAACGGGCCCAAAGGGTCGCCATGAGCAAGAAAAGCCCGCCCAAGCGTGCTCGTGTGAAGCAGCGGCGGCTTTCCCCGGATGATCGCCGCAGGGAGTTTGTCGCCAAGGCGACCGAGTTCTTTTCCGAGCAAGGCTTCGGCGGCGGCACACGCGATCTCGCCCGCCGGCTTGGCGTGACCCAGCCGTTGCTCTATCGCTACTTTCCAAGCAAGGACGACCTGATCAAGGAAGTCTATCGCACGGTCTATCTCGAGCCGTTCGATGCCGGCTGGGACAAGCTGCTGGCCGATCGCTCGCGGCCTTTCCGCGAGCGGCTGCAGGAGTTCTACAGCGCCTATACCAAGGTGATTTTCACCCGCAAATGGTTGCGCATCTATTTCTATGCCGGCCTGAAGGGGCTCGATATCAACCGCTGGTATGTCGGCATGGTCAGGGACAAGATTCTCACCCGCATTGTCAGGGAATGCCGGCATGAGGCGGGACTACCGGCGCACAGCAAGCCGACCGCGCTGGAGCTGGAAATGGCGTGGGTGTTTCACAGCGGCATCTTCTATTACGGCGTCCGCAAATACATCTACGAAGCGCCCGTGCTCGAGGACAAGGAGCAGATGATCCGCACCGCACTGGATACGTTTTTGGCCGGCTTCGAGCGGGTATTCGGCGCTCGCCCCGTGGCCGCACGGCGAACGCCGGTGAAGGCGACAGCGTAAGCGATTTCTCCGGCTACAGCTTTGCCATCTCGGCCCGGTACCAGTCGCCAATCTCGCTCGCGGTCATCAGCGCCACGCCATCATGGCCGATGACATAGTCGAGCAGCGCCTCCAGGTATTTGATCCGATGCGGGACGCCCGTGATGTAGGGATGAACCGAGATCGCCATGATCCGCGCATTGTCGGCGCCCTCGAGATAGAGCCGGTCGAACTGATCGGTGCAGCGCTTCAGGAACTGCTCGGAAGGAAGGTGCTGCAGCGCGTGGATGACGATGTCGTTGGTTTCCACCGAATAGGGTACTGTGGTCATGACGCCGTGTGGCGTCGCGATATCCTGCGGCAGATCGTCGATCACCCAGTCGGCGAGATATTCGATGCCGTTGAGCCGCAACAGATCGATGGTCTCTTCGGTTTCCGTCAGCCCCGGACTTTCCCATGAGCGCGGCGGCTTGCCGGCGAATTTGCCGATGGTGTCGACGGCGCGCTTGATCGCATCGGCCTGGTTGTCGAGCTTGTGCATCGGCCCCTGGACGAACCCGTGGCCCATGAACTCGAAGCCGGCTTCGCGCGCCGCCGAAGCGACGCGCGGATAGGAGTTGCAGACATTGGCGTTCAGCGCGAGCGTCACCGGCATGTTGCGGTCGGTCAGCGCCTTGAACTGCCGCCAGAAGCCGGCGCGCATGCCGTATTCGTGCCAGGACCAGTTCGGCACATCCGGCAACAGCGGCTGGCCCATCGGCGGGCTCAGCACGGTTCGCGGCATCGCGTTCTCGATCCGCCATTCCTCGACATTCAGGATCACCCATACGGCAAGCTTCTTGCCGTTTGGCAGCCGCAATTTCGGCCGGTCGATTTGCGCCTGATAAGGAATGCGATCGGTGAAAGCCACGAGAGTAAACTCCGATTAGCCGCGGACTCTATTCCGCGGCGGTGGACCGTTTTGAGCTGCCGGCATTGACCTGCGGCATCACTTTCTCAGCCATCAGGATCATGGACTGACGCCCGAGCTCGGGGTCGGTCCAGTCCTTGCCGGCGTATAGCAGCGTGCCGAAAGTGCCGACTTCGTCCTGGAAAGCAAGCAATTGATCGGCCACGCTGTCAGGCGTTCCATAGATGATCAGCTTGTCGCAAACCATTTCGAGCGTCACTTCATCGTCGGGCTGGTCACGCCGCGTCTTGAACAATTCGATACGGCCGTTTCTTTTCAGTTTGGTGAACAGCGAGCGATAGTAATAGACGTAGGGACCATTGGGATCGGTGGCGTACGCCTTTGCCGTCGCCGCGTCCTTGGCGACGAATACGCTTTTGGCGACGCGCCAGTTGGCGGGGTCGGCGGCGCGGCCGCCGCGTTTGCAGCCATCGACATATTTGGGCCAGTGGCTCTTCACCCAGGCCGGCATCAGGAAGTTGGCGGAAATCGGATCCCAACCGCGCGCGGCAGCTTCCTCGACGCCCTTCGAAAACGGCGCGACCGCGGTCACGACAATTGGCGGGTGAGGGCGCTGCAGGGGCCGGGCAATGTAGCCCTGTCCGATATCCTCGATCAGGGTCTTCTGCGTCGAGATGGTCCAGTATTTGCCCTTGATGTTGTAAGGCGGCTCGCCGGCCCAGATCTCGAGCACCTGGTTGATCGCTTCCAGAAACATTTCGTTACGATTGGCGTCGAGATTGCCAAACAGTTCCGCATCCGACAGCAGGCCGCCGGGGCTGATGCCGAAGATCAGCCGTCCGTCGAGCATGTGGTCGAGCATCGCCAAGCCGGCCGCGACGGCGGCGGGGTGGGTGTTCGGCATGTTGATCGTCCCGGTACCGAGCCGGATCCGCTTGGTGGCGGCGGCGATCCAGGCCAGGAACGCGATGCAGGAGGTGATATTCTCGGCCCTGTCGGTGACGTGTTCGCCGACATAGGCCTCGGTAAAGCCCAACTCGTCGGCCAGCACGAACGCTTCACGGTCTTCCCTGAGGGATTGCCGCCAATCCTTTCCGAGCGGATGGATCGGCATCGTGAAGAAACCCAGATTCATGGCTGCTCCCCCGGATCGTTTTTTGTGTACGCCGAACCTGCGTTGCACACGACGATATCACAAGTCAAAAACCGAATCCGTCGAAATAATCGGTCGATAAACAAACAAACTTGACGTTTGAGGGGCGCCGCCGTCTAATCCCGAAAAACCCGCCAACCCGGCCGAGGAGGTCATGTCCGATGAAAGCCTCGGCTTTCAGCTACGCGCGCGCCACCAGCGTCGGAAACGCGCTGGAATTGCTGGTCGCGCATGGCGATCGGGCCAAGGTGCTGTCGGGCGGCCAGAGCCTGATGCCGGCGATGAATCTTCGCCTGATCGCGCCCGAACTGCTGGTTGATATTGGCGAGCTTACCGAACTGCGTGGAATCGAACGTAGGGGCGATAGCTTGCGCATCGGCGCGTTGGCCCGCCATGTCGAGCTGCTGCGCTCGCCCGAGATTGCCGCGCATGCGCCGTTGTTGACGGAAGCGGTTGCGCATGTCGCGCATCCCGCGATCCGCAACAAGGGCACGCTCGGCGGCAGCCTCGCGCATGCCGATCCCGCCTCCGAACTGCCGGCCTGCATGCTGGCGCTCGACGCGACCATCATCGTTCGCGGCCAAGCCGGCGAACGGCAGATTGCGGCCGCGGATTTCTTCACCGGGATTTACGAGACCGCGCTGTCGCCGCAGGAATTGCTGGTTGCCGTCGAAATTCCGATCGCGCGACCGGATTCGGCGCACTTCTTCCACGAGTTTGCGCGGCGCCACGGCGACTATGCCATCGTCGGCGCGGCGGCGCAGGCGGTCGTGCGAAACGATCGCTTCGCCGATCTGCGCTTCGCCTATTTTGCGGTCGGCGATCGGCCGGTGCTGGCGCAGGCGGCTGCAAACCTGATCGACGTTGCCGTCACGCCCGCGGCATTGTCCGACGCGGCAACTGCGCTCAGTGATGAACTCGATCCCCAGGAAGACCAGCAGGCCTCCGTGGCGATGCGCCGGCATCTCGCCGAAGTGTTGCTGGTCCGCGGCGTGGCCGCGCTGTTGGCGCGCCCCGAACTTGCGGGAGAGCCGGCGTGACCGCGCATGTCCCGATCTCGCTCAGCGTCAATGGCGAGCAAGTCGATGCGCAGGTCTTGCCGCGCCTCAACCTCGCGGATTTCCTGCGCGAGCATCTGCACCTGACGGGAACGCATGTCGGCTGCGAACACGGGGTCTGCGGCGCCTGCACGGTGCGCGTCAACGGCGACATTGTCCGCGCCTGCTTGTTGCTGGCGGTACAGATGCAAGGCGCGGCGGTCGAAACCATCGAGGGATTGTCCGATAGCGGCGAGATCGCCGATTTGCAGGCGACGTTTCGCGAACGCAATGCGCTGCAATGCGGCTACTGTACGCCGGGCATGCTGATGGCTGCGCAGGATCTGCTGAAACAGCAGCCCGAGCCGGACCGCGAGCAGATCCGCGAGCATCTGTCCGGCAATTACTGCCGCTGCACCGGCTATCAGGCTATTGTCGATGCGGTCGAGGCCACGGCGCGGGCGCGCGGGAGCCGCGTGCCATGACCGCGGCATCGCCAAAGGCCAACGGTCTCTCGGTGCTGGACCGGCCAAACTCCTATATCGGCAAGACGGTGCCGCGGCCCAACCTCGAGCGGTTGCTGCAGGGGCGCGGAACCTATGTCAGCGACATCGAGCTGCCGCGCATGGCGCATGTGGTATTCCTGCGTTCGCCCCACGCGCACGCCAGGATCGTCGCGATCGACGCCGCGGCGGCCAAACAGGTGTCGGGTGTCATCGCCGTGGTGACGGGGCGGGAATTATCCGAGGTGATCACGCCGTGGGTCGGCGTGCTCTCGCATATGAAGGGTCTCAAGTCGGCGCCGCAGCACGCGATCGCGATCGATCGTGCCTGCTGGCAAGGCGAGGCGGTCGCCGCGATCGTAGCGACCAGCCGGGCCGTTGCCGAAGATGCCGCGGAATTGGTCCAGGTCGACTACCAGGAGCTGGACGCGGTGACGGACATGCGCACGGCGCTCGATCCGGAAACCCCGGTCATTCATGCAGCCCTCGGCGACAACCTCGCCTTCGAGCGCACCCTCGATGCCGGCGCCGTCGACCACGCGTTCGCCGATTCCGACGAGGTGGTGGAAGCGGATTTTGTATTCGGGCGCCACACCGGCGTGACGCTGGAGCCGCGCGCGGTGGTCGCCGACTGGAACGTTGCCGAGGCGAGGCTGACGATCTACCAGGGCACCCAGGCGCCGCACATGGTGCAGAACATTGCCGCGCTGCATATCGGATTGCGCGAGGCGCAGGTTCGCGTGGTCTGCAAGGATGTCGGCGGCTCGTTCGGCATCAAGGTCCACATCTACGCCGACGAGATGGCAACCTATGCGCTGTCGAAGCTGTTGCGCCGGCCGATCAAATTTGTCGCCGACCGAGTCGAAAGCTTCAACACCGACATCCACGCCCGCGATCATCGCTGCAAAGGGCGGATCGGCGTCAAGCGCGACGGCACCATCATGGCGTTCGAGATCGACGATCTCACGGGCATCGGACCCTATTCGATGTATCCGCGCACCAGCGCCATCGAAGCCAACCAGATCGTCAATCTGGTCGGTGGCCCCTATGTCACCAAGAACTACCGCGCCCGGGCCCGCGTCGTGTTCCAGAACAAAAACGTCATGTGCCAGTATCGCGGCGTCGGCCATCCCGTCGCGTGCTCGGTGACCGAGGGACTGGTGGACATGGCGGCGGCGCGGATCGGCATGGATCCGGTGGAAATCCGCCGCCGCAACCTGGTTGCTGATGACGCTTACCCTTGCGCCTCGCCGTCCGGCCTGAAGTTCGAGTTGTTGTCGCATCACGCCGCGATGAACAAGCTCGTGAAGATGATGGATTACGATGCGCTGCGTGCCGAGCAGGCGGCGCTGCGCAAGAAGGGTATCCATCGCGGCATCGGCATCGCCAGCTTCATCGAGATCACCAACCCGAGCGCCGCCTTCTACGGCGTCGGCGGCGCCCGCATTTCGTCGCAGGATGGCGTCGCCGTGCGGATGGATGCAACGGGATCGGTGATCTGCCAGACCAGCATCACGGAGCAGGGGCAGGGGTCGGAGTCGCTCACCGCGCAGATCGTCGGCAGCGTGCTGGGCATTTCGATGGATCGCGTTCGTGTGATCCTCGGTGATACCGACAACACGCCCTATGGCGGCGGCACCTGGGCCTCGCGCGGCGCCGGCATCGGCGGCGAGGCGGCGCTGCAGGCGGCGAAGGTACTGCGCAGCAATATCCTCGATGTCGCTGCCGCCATCCTGCAATCCGCGCCGGCCGAGCTCGACATCGTCGACAATGCGATCGTCAATATCAGCGATGGGGCGTCGCGGATCGAATTGAACGAATTGGCGCGGATCGTCTATTTCCGTCCCGACACGTTGCCGCCGGGCCTGCAGGCCGAGCTGATGGCCACGCGCCATTTCGTGCCGCGCGAGTATCCTTTCGCCTTCACCAACGGCGTGCAGGCGTCGTGGCTGGAAGTCGACACCGACACCGGCTTTATCAAGTTGCTGCGGCATTGGGTGGTGGAGGATTGCGGCACCATCATCAACCCGCAGCTCGTCGATGAGCAGATCAGGGGCGGCGTCGTGCAGGGCCTTGGCGCGGCATTGTTCGAAAAATGCGTCTACGACGAGCGCGGCCAGCTCACCAACGCCAATATGGCCGATTATCTGGTGCCGATGTCCGGTGAAATGCCCGATATCGATGTCGGCCATGTGGTGTCGCCGACGGCGGAGACCGAATTGGGCGCGAAGGGCGCGGGCGAGGCCGGCACGGCGGGTGCGGCAGCGGCGGTCGCCAATGCTGTAAACGACGCCTTGAGACCGTTCGGCGCCAGTGTTACCGAGATTCCGCTAGCGCCGCAGCTCATCCTTTCGACGCTGGGGCGTATTTGAGCAGGGACGACACCGACAAAACCAAATATAAAATACAAAAAACACAAATATTCAGGGAGGATACAATGACCAAAGGCATCACCACACCCGGGTCTATTTCCCGCCGTCGCCTGTTGACGACGGTCAGTGCGGGAGCGGCGCTCGCCGCCTCGCCGTTTCGCATCAATCTTCTGCAAGCGCAGGAAGCCAGCATCAAGATCGGCTTCCCGGTCCCGTTGACCGGGCCCTACGGCGCCGAGGCCCAGGATCAGGTGCGGGCCGCGCAACTCGCGATTGCCCAGTTCAACGAGGCGGGCGGTTTGAACGGGCGCAAGGCGGAATTGCTGGTGCGCGACGACAAGCTCAATCCAGGTGAGGCTGCCACCCGCACCCTCGAACTGGTCGAAAAAGACAAGGTCAATTTCGTCGTCGGCAGTCTTTCGGCGGCGGTGCAGCTTGCGGTCAACAACGTCACCAAGGAACGCGGCATCATCTTCAATTCGATCAGCCAGTCCGACGCCATCAACGAGGCCGCCGATTTCAGCAAATACACCTTCCACGAGGCGCTGAACCCGCACATGACCGCAGGCGCCGTGGGACGCTACGTCTTCCCGAAGTTCGGCAAGAAGGTCGCGTTCCTGACCGCGGATTATGCCTATGGCCACGAAATGGTCCGTGGCTTCCTCGAGGCCGGCAAGGCCTTCGGTATCGAGAATATCGGCGATATCAGACATCCGATCGGCACCACTGATTTCTCGACCTTGCTGCCACGCATCCAGGCGCTCAAGCCTGACGTTCTCTGCGTCTGCAACTTCGGACGCGATCTGCAGATAGCGCTGAAGCAGGCCACCGATTTCGGCGTCAAGAAGACCACGCAAGTGATCGCACCGGTGCTTCCCTATTCGAGCCGCATTGCCGCAGGGCCGCAGGCTTTCGAGGGTGTGATTGGGGGAACTTCGTACTACTGGGGGCTTGAGGACAAGTTTGCATCCGCCAAGGCGTTCAACGATGCGTTCCGCAAGATGTATGATGGCAAGCTGCCGACCGATTATGGCGCGTTTGGCTATGGCGGAGTGCGAACAGTGCTCGCCGCAGCCAAGGACGCCGGCAGCGTCGATTCCGACAAGGTGATCGCAGCGCTCGAAGCGTTGAAATACGATTTCTACAAGGGTCCCGAATATTACCGTAAGTGCGACCACCAGTCGGTGCAGTCGGTGCTAGTCATCAAGTCGAAGTCAAAGGACATGAAGAACGAGGCCGACGTCTTCGAAATCCTCAGCACCGACGAGCCGGGTGAAGCCAACCTGCGAAGCTGCGAAGAGCTCGGTCACAAGGCCTGACGTCGCAAATGGTGCGTGCCCTCTGCGGGCACGCACCATGTTTTCAGGGGAAACGCATGGCCGGCTTGAGTTTCGATCTTATTGCCCTGCAGTTGTTTGCAGGCCTCGCGCTCGGCGCGATCTATGTGCTGTTCGCGATCGGGCTTTCCCTGATCTTCGGCATGCTCACCGTAGTCAATTTTGCCCATGGCGCGTTCTACATGGTCGGCGCCTATGTCGGGCTTTACATTTTGATGCTTGGCGGAAACTTCTGGATCTGCCTGATCGCGGTGCCTTTGATCGTCGGCCTGTTCGGCCTCATCGTCGAGCGCTTCCTGATCCGGCGCCTTTACGGCCGCGGCATCGACTATCCGCTGCTGCTCACGTTCGGACTGAGCTACGTGATGGTCGAACTGGTGCGGATCGCCTTCGGCAAGACCGGATTTCCATTCGATACCCCTGAACTCCTGCAAGGCGCGGTGGATATCGGCGTCGGCTATTTCCCGCTCTATCGGTTGTTTGTGATCGGCGCCACCGCGGCTGTGCTGCTGGCATTATGGCTGTTCCTTGAGAAGACCAGCTTCGGCCTGATCATTCGCGCCGGCGCGCGCGACCCGCAGATCGTGCGCGTGCTCGGCGTCGACGTCGCGAAGGTCTGGCTGATCGTTTTCGGCATCGGGACTGCCATCGCGGGCTTTGCAGGGTTGCTGGCGGCACCGCTGCAGGGCGTCATCCCCGAGATGGGCGGGACCATTCTCGCCGAAGCGTTTGTCGTGACCGTCGTCGGCGGCATGGGATCGATCGGCGGCGCGGTTTTGGCCGGGCTGCTGGTCGGCGTGGTCGTCAGCATGACCTCGCTGTTTGCGCCTGAAATGGCCAAGGTTTCGATCTTTGCGCTGATGGCGATCGTGCTGATCGTCCGGCCGCAGGGCTTCTTCGGTCGCGCCGGATTGATGAGTTGAAGATGAACTCCGGCATGAAAGAGATCAGCCAGCCATTGCCGCGTGCGCAGGTAACGCAGACGAATTGGTTCGAATTCGCGACGTTGCATCGCGCCAGCCTCGCCAGCCTGGTCGTCCTTGTATTTCCGCTGGTGATGCCGTTCACGGCGCTCGCCGCCAACATCTTGATCTACGGGCTCTACGCGCTCGGCTTCAACCTGGTGTACGGCTACCTTGGCCTGCTGTCGTTTGGCCACGCTGCGCTGTTCGGAACCGGCGCCTATTTCTGCGGCATCGCGATTGTACATTTCGGGTTGCCCTGGTACGCGGCGATCGCGCTCGGCATTGCCGGCGGCCTGCTCATGGCCGCGCTCATCGGCGTGCTCGCGATCCGGACACGCGGCATCTACTTTGCGATGGTCACGATGGCATTGTCGCAATGCGTCTATTACCTGTTCTATCAGGCTGTCGGCTGGACCGGCGGTGAGAACGGGCTGCGCGGTATCAACGTCCACGAGATCAGCCTGTTCGGCCTGAAGCTCAATTTCATCGATCCCTGGACGCGCTACTACATCGTCGCGGCTTTCGTGATCGCGGCCTTCTTCACGCTGTCGCGGATCCTGGCGTCGCCGTTCGGCGCCGTGATCGAGGCGGTGCGGGAAAACGAGGCACGCGCCAGAGCCTCAGGCTACGACGTCACCGCGACACGGTTGATTACGTTCATCCTGTCCGGCGGGTTTTGCGGGTTGGCCGGGGCGCTGCAAGCCCTCCACCTCTCGATCGTCCCCATCGAAATCCTGCACTACGAAACCTCTGGAATTGTGGTGATGATCGCGCTGCTCGGTGGCATGGGCACGTTTTTCGGCCCGATGATCGGGGCTGCGGCATTCCTGCTGTTGGAGAACATCGTCTCGCTGTGGACGGTGCATTGGCAGCTCATTGTCGGGGCCATCTTCATGATGTGCGTGCTGTTCTTCCCGGCCGGAATCTGGGGGACGCTGATTCAGCGAATCAAGCGATGACTGATGTCGGCAACCCATCGCTGGAGATCATCCTGCGCACCAAGGGCGTCGGCAAAGTATTCGGCAAGTTCGTCGCGCTGAACAATATCTCGGCCGAATTTCCCAAGGGCGCGATCACCTCGATCATCGGCCCCAACGGTGCCGGAAAAAGCACCTATTTCAACTTGCTGTCGGGGGCATTGCGGCCGACGCAGGGTAGCGTGGAGTTCGAGGGCCGCGACGTCACCGGCCTGCCGCAGCATCGGTTCGCCCATATGGGCGTGGCCAAGTCGTTCCAGATCACCAATGTGTTTCCGCAACTGACGACCCGCGAAAATATCCGCATCGGGCTGCAGGCGCTGGTGTCGCGTTACGACATGTGGCGGCCGCGCGCGCGGCTGCATGAGCTGACCGAGCAGGCCGAGGAATTGCTGGCCCTGGTCGGCTTGTGGGAATCCCGCGGGCGAACCGCGAAGACGCTGGCCCATGGCGAGCAGCGCGCGCTCGAAATCGGGATGGCGTTGGCGAGCCGGCCGCGGCTGTTGCTGCTCGACGAGCCGACCGCCGGCATGAGCCCGGAGGAAACCCGCACCATGATGGACCTGATCGTCAAGCTCGCCAGCGAGCGGACGGTCATCCTGGTCGAGCACAAGATGAAACTGGTGCTCGGGATCAGCGATCGCATCCTGGTGCTGCACCATGGCGAGTTGCTGGCGGAAGGCACACCCGCCGAGGTTCGCCGCAACGAAGCGGTGAAGCGGGTCTATCTCGGCCAGCGGGAGCACTGAGCGATGTTGCGGATCAGCAGCCTGAACGCCTGGTACGGCGCCAGCCACGCCATTCAGGATATCAATATCGAGGTGGCGCAAGGCGAGATCGTTTGCCTGATCGGCCGCAACGGCGCCGGCAAGACCACGACCTTGAAATCCGTGATGGGGCTGATGGACAAGACGCGCGGGTCCGCGACCTTCAAGGGAAGGGAGTTGCTTGGGCAGCCGGCGCATTTGCGTTTCGCGCTGGGTCTCGCTTATGTGCCGGAAGAACGGCGCATCGTGCAGGGGCTATCGGTGCGGGAAAATCTTCGGCTGGGGCTAGTGGCTTCGCCCCAAAAGAAGAAAGAAGCCGAACTGATCGAAGGCATCGCCGAGATCTTCCCGCGGCTCGCCGAGCGGCTGGAGCAGGAAGCCGTCACGATGTCCGGCGGCGAGCAGCAGATGCTAGCAATTGCGCGCGCGATGATCTCGAAACCCGACCTCATCATGCTCGACGAGCCGTCGGAAGGCATCATGCCGGTGCTGGTCGACGAGATGTTCGAGCTATTCCGCGCCATGAAGGCGCAAGGCACCACGGTCTTGCTGGTCGAGCAGAATGTGGAGCTGGCGCTGGATATCGCCGACCGCGCTTACGTGCTCGACCAGGGCACCGTGGTTCATCAGGCATCGGCAAAAGAGCTGCTGGCCGACGATGACATCAAGGAACGTTATTGCTCGGTGTAGCCGGCGCGCTGAAGCCGGCGCCGGTCCGTGCAACGCCAGGGCTTTGGCGTATCGCTTAGTTGAGGCGATTTTTGCCGCGCCCGACCTCTCAGCGGGTCGTCCCTGCGTTTGCAGGGACGACTCGTTGAAGCACAACGCGAAATCGAAAAAAAACACTCGCGGGCCGTACGAAAGAGTCCCTACGCGATAGCCCCTGACCTTGCGCGGACCGGCGCCAAACGAAGGCTTGTCAGTTCCGATACGACGGGTCGGCTCGGTCGAGCTTGCGCAGCAGTGCGGGCCAGGCCAGTTCGCCGTTGCGGTTGGGCAGGTTGGGGCGCGGCTTCACCTTGTCGAAGGTGGCTTCGAGGATTTCCTGCGACGGATAGATCAGCTTGGTGTTGCAGGACAGCGCCATGACCTGCACCTCGCAGGCGCGCTCCATGCGATACAGGAGGTTGAAGGTCGCGGGGATGGTTCGCCCGACCACCAGCAGGCCATGATTGCGCAGGATCATCGCTTCGTGATTGCCGAGATCGGCGACCAGCCGCTCGCGCTCGCCGACATCGTCGGCAATGCCTTCGAAGTCGTGGTAGGCGATGTGCAGGAATTGCATCGAGGTCTGCGCCAGCGGCAGCAGGCCGCATTCCATGGCCGAGACCGCCATGCCCGCCGGCGTATGCGTATGTGCGACGCAGTCGACGTCGCGCCGGGCCATGTGAATGGCGCTATGAATGACGAAGCCGGCGGCGTTCACGCCATAGTCCGAGGCATTGAAGATGGTATTGCCGTCGTGATCGATCTTGATCAGGCTCGATGCATCGATCTCTTCATAGAGCATGCCGTAGGGGTTGATCAGGAAATGGTCATGCGAGCCGGGAACGCGGCACGAGATGTGGTTGGCGATCATCTCGGTCATGCCGTACATCGCGGTGAGGCGGTAGCAGGCCGCGAGGTCGACGCGGGTTTGCCACTCCTCGGGGCTCACCTGCTCACGGACCGACTTGACGACTTTGATAGCGGGCGAGCTTACGGGAGGATTCATGGGCGTTGCTCCGTTTTGGACCGGTTGTTTTTCTGAAAGGGCCTGATCGATGGCCAAGAATACCGGCAAGCCGCTCTGCGCCGCAAGGCGGCCCGGACCGCGACCATTGCAAGGCTGCCATCGCCTGTGCGCTGCGGAATAATCTTTCGGAAACCAAGGGGCACGGGACGAGACACAGCTCGGCGCAGGCACGTCAGCCGCGTATGGCTCGCTGGAGGAGGCTCACGGCCGCACTGCCGGCGCTTCGATCGGCATCCCGCGCGCCCGCGACATCAAATAGAGTTCGAGTTCGACCAGCTCCGGCGCGCCGTAATCATAGGGCTGGGCGCGTGTTCCGGTCATGCAGCTGCGCAGGCGTCGCTCCAGCGAGCCGAGCGATTGCCATTCCAGCCGGTACAGCGGATAGCCGGTCGGCTGCGCCTGGGTGATCGCTGCGCCTGCGAGGTGCCTGTCCCAATTATCGTCATGGCAATTGGCGCAGGCGAGGTTGAGCTGGCCCTGGCGGTGCATGAACAAGTCGTGCCCCTTGGCCAGAAAGGGTTCGAGTCGCGGATCATGGTCGGGCGCGATGGCGATGCCGCGGGACTGACGCGCGACGAAGGCGGCTAGCGCCAGCAGGTCGTGGTTCTCATAGGGGAACGGCGTGGCCTGCTGATGCCGGGCGCGGCACAGGTTGATGCGTTGCTCCAGCGTGACCGGACGCGCCAGTGCCGGGTCGAAGGCCGGGTAGCGCGCCGCGACGCCTTTCATGCTGGTGCGGGCGTCGTGATGGCAGTCGGCGCAGGCTTTGCCCAGCGCGCCGGTCTTGCTGTTCCACAAGGCTTCGCCGTCCAGCACCGACAGCATGCCGGGATTGGCGGTGTCGTCGTTCTGCATGGCCTGGGTATCCGGCGTCATGAAACTATAGCCGGATCGGCGCTGCGCCTGCGGGATTTCGGCGGCGGCAAGAAAGCCCGCGGCGATCTCCGCCACGATCAGCAGCGCCGCGGCGGCTATCGCATGGGCTGGTCTCATTCGACGGTGATGGCAGCCGAGGCGGTTTCGGTGAAACCATTGTCGCCGATCCAGTCGAATTCAAACTTGCCGCTCTCGGTCGCGATCGTGAAGAAGGTGATGAACGGGTTTGCCGCGATCGCCGGGAACAGGTCGGCGCGAAAAATCTCGGCGCCGTTGTAGCGGCAGCTGAAACTCGTGATGATGTTGCGCGGAATCAGCTCGCCGGCCGCTGTGCGGCGATAACCGGTCTCCATGACATGCGACATCAGCGTCTTGATCTCGATGATCTCGCCGCGCTTGGCCTTGGCCGGAACATTGATCAGCGCCGACGCCATCAGATCACCTCTTCGGTGCAGGCCGCGAGCGTCACCACGACGTCAATGCTGGCCGACCAGAACGAGCCATCCGACAGTTGGGCGATGGCAGTGATCTTCTGGCTGTCGGCCAGACGAATCCGGGTCGAGATCTGCGCCCGGCCCGCGCGCGGACCGAGATAGAAATTGCCGACATTCGGCTGCGGGTTTTTCTCGTTGAAGACGTGGATGCTTTTCACATAGTCATCTGATGTCATCGGGCTCGTGACGCTGACGGTCATCGGCACGGTGTTGCCGTTCTCGACCAGCGGCGGCACGTCGAGCTTGACCTTGCCGGTTCGCACCATCGCGGTCCCGACCACGTTGCGGATCGCGGTCGCGAGCATCGCGGGCGTCGCTTCCGCGGGCTGCGTTGTCACCAGAGGGGCGGCGCCGAGCATGGCCGCGCCGCCGGCGAGGCCCAGGAACTGGCGGCGTGTTGAGGTGTCAGGCGCGCGCATCGTTTCTTCCTTTATCATCCTACTCGCGCAGCGTCGCGAGGTAGGCCACGATATCCTCGATCTGGGCCGCCGACAGGATCGGCTTGTCGCGCCACGCCGCGCCGACCCGTTCCAGCCCTTCGACGCGATAATAGGACGGCATGATGGTCGCAGGATTGAGGCGGGATGCATCGACCAGCCGAAGCCGGAGTTGGCCCTCCGACCAGCGGCTGCCGACGCCGGCCAGACTCGGCGCCAGATCGCCCTGAAAGGCCTCTTCCGGAAACGGGCCGCTATGGCAGAGAATGCAGGTGCTGCTGCGGTTGAGAACCTGTGCGCGGCCTTGTGCGGCATCCCCAGCCTTGCCGGTGAGCGAGGCGGGGATCGCGTCGCCGACGACGACATAGGGGCTAAGCGTTTGCGCACTCACGCCGCCGGTCAGCATGAGTGCCGCGGTGAGCCACGCGGCTGGATGGTAAATCGACCTCGAGCGTGATGGCTTTTCTTCGAATCGCCATCCCGCTCTATCTTTTCGTTTGAGCATGATCTTTTCGGAAAACCGGTTTCCACTTTTCCGGATCATGCTTTAGCCAAACGTTTCTGCCGTGATGCTCTGAAACCAGGACTGCGCCGTTTCGACCTCATGCATGCGAACCTCGGGTGGCGCATCGAGCGGGCTGGTGCGTCCTTCGATCTCGGCGAACATGCCGTCGTGGGGCTCGTAGACCCCGGACAACGCGAACGCATAGTCGGGCGCGACCGTGTTGTAACACGCGCCGATCAATCGTGGTGTCGGCGGTGGATTGCCCGAGAGCAGGCTCGCAATTGCCGCGGCGCAGGCCTTGGCCTCGGCATTGGCCGCGGAGGCGGATTTGGGGATGCCGCCGGCAATACTGGCGTCGCCAATGACATGAATATCGGGCACGAGCTTGGAGGCAAAAGTGACCGGATCGATCGGGCACCAGCCGGTATGATCGGCAGCGCCCGCGATGTCGGCGATGCCACCGGCCTTCTGCGGCGGGATGACGTTGGCGACATCAGCGGTATAATTGCCGAAATCGGTGACGATCGTCCTTGTCGCGGGATCGACCGATACGACCCGGCCGCCTTGCGACAGCGACACCCGCTCGATAATGCCGGGGTACAATTGCTTCCAGGCATTCTCGAACAGGCGTTGCTGCGGAAAGGCGTCCTTGGCATCGAGAATGAGGACTTTTGCGCGCGGCTTTTTGGCTTTCAGGTAATGCGCGATCAGGCTGGCGCGTTCGTACGGCGCCGGTGGACAGCGCAAAGGGCTGGCCGGCACCGCAAGCACGACCGTACTGCCGTCGTCCATGGCTTCGAGCTGTCGGCGTAATAACGCCGTCTGCTCGCCTGCCTTCCAGGCGTGCGGCATTTTTTCGGCTGCAGCTTCGTCATAACCGGGCAGCGCATCGAATCGCAGGTCGATGCCGGGTGCCAGCACCAAGCGGTCGTAGGCGAGCGAGCTGCCGTCAGCCAGTTCAACCGTGTGCGCGCTCGCATCGATCCGCGTGGCCGCCTGGGCGACGACGGTGATGTCTTCGGCAGCGATCCGCTCATAGCTGAATTGCTGCGCTTCCAGCCGGCGCAGTCCGGCGATGACCTCGTTGCTGAACGGGCAGGCGGTGAACGTCCGGTTCGGTTCGATCAGCGTTACCTTGAGCTTCGGATCGATCCGACGCAGCGCGCGGGCGCAGCCGGCACCGCCAAAACCGCCGCCAATCACGATGACGCGGGTCGCGGATTGGGCGAACAAGGGCGAGGGGAGCGTCAACGATGCCGCCGCCGCGGCAATGCCACGGACGACGTTTCTCCGCGTCTCCTTGCGCAACGCGTCCATGAAAGTAATCCGGTTAGGTGAGCGGCGGCCGCGAGGCCGCCGCTCGTGTGTGGGTCAGGCGAAGGTGATGTTCTGATCCCGTAGCGGGATCGAACGGATCCGCTTGCCGGTCGCCGCAAAATAGGCGTTCAGCACGGCGGGTGCTGCGACGCAGATCGTCGGCTCGCCGACGCCGCCCCAGAAGCCGCCGCTCGGCATGATGATCGACTCCACCTGCGGCATTTCATTGATCCGCATCGAGTTATAGGTGTCGAAGTTGGTTTGCTCGATGTAGCCGTCCTTGACGGTGCAGCCGCCGTAGAACAGCCCCGTCAGCCCGTACACGAACGAGCCGGCGATTTGCCGCTCGATCTGTGCGGGATTGACGGCGTAACCGGGATCAGTGGCGGCAACGATCCGATGCACCTTGATCTTGTTGCCATCGCTCACGGATATCTCGGCCGCGCCAGCGACGTAGCTGCCATATCCCATATGCTGGGCGATGCCGCGATAGACCCCCTTTGGCGCCGGCTTGTCCCAGCCGATCTTCTCGGCCACGGCATTAAGCACCGCGAGGTTCTTCGGATGCTTCGCCATCAGCTTGCGCCGGAACGCGACCGGGTCCTGTCCCACCGAATGCGCCAGCTCGTCCATGAAACATTCGAGGTAGATCGCGTTGTGGTTGACGTTGACGCCGCGCCAGAAGCCCGGCGGGACGTGCGGGTTGCGCATCGCATGCTCGACCAGAAGGTTCGGCACCGAATATCCGATTGCCGCCTCGCCGTTCGGGGCAAGGCCCTGGAACGCCGCCGGATCCATGCCGTTGACCAGCGCTTCCGGCCGCAGGGTGAACAGGATCGACTGTCCCGACAGCCGCACATGCAACGCCGTCAACTCGTTGTTGGCATCGAAGGCGCCGGTCAGCTTGCAATGCGTGATCGGATGATAGGTGCCGTGCTGCATGTCTTCTTCACGCGACCAAAGCAATTTGATCGGCGTGCCCGGCATCTGCTTGGCGATTGCCACCGCCTGCCGGACATAGTCGGTCTGGCCGCGACGGCCGAACCCGCCGCCGAGCATGATCTTGTGCACTTCGCACTTGTCGGCCGGCAGTCCCGAGACTTCCAGCGTCGCGGCGAACGCCGCCTCGCCGTTCTGCGTTCCGCACCAGACCTCGCATTTATCCGCGGTATAGAGCGCGGTGGCATTCAGCGGCTCCATCGCGGCGTGGTTCTGGTAGGGATAGTTGTAGACCGCCTCGACCTTCTTGGCGGCGCTGCCGATGGCGGTCTTGGCGTCGCCGTTCTGGTTGCCGATAAAAGCCGGCTGCGCATTATCCAGGCCTTCCGTTAGCCATGCCGCAATCGATGCGCTGGTGACTTTGTTGTTGGGGCCTTCGTCCCACACGATCGGCATCGCTTCGAGCGCGGTCTTGGCGTGCCACCAGGTGTCGGCCACCACGGCGACGGCATTGTCGTTGACGCGCACGACCTTCTTGACGCCCTTCATGCCCATCGCCTTGGCTTCATCGAAGCTCTTCAGCTTGCCGCCGAATACCGGGCAGGCCTTGATCGCGGCATTGAGCATTCCCGGCAGCTTGACGTCGATGCCGTAGACCATCTTGCCGGTGGTCTTGTCGGCGGTGTCGAGTCGCTTGAGGCCCTTGCCGGCGATCTTCCAGTCCTTCGGGTCCTTCAGCTTGACGTCGGCCGGCGGCTCGATCTTGGCGGCGGCCTCGGCGACCTTGCCGAAGGTCGTCGTCCGTCCCGACGGGGTGTGCGTGATGACGCTGTTGGCGGCGGTGCATTCCGAAGTCGGCACCTTCCATTCATTGGCCGCGGCCTGGATCAGCATCAGGCGCGCCGTCGCGCCGCCCTTGCGCACATATTCATGCGAGGTTCGGATGCCGCGGCTGCCGCCGGTGGAGAAGTCGCCCCATACCCGCTTGCGCGCGACGCTCTCGCCCGGCGTCGGGTATTCGGTCGTGACTTTCGACCAGTCGCATTCGAGTTCTTCGGCGACGAGCTGGGCGAGGCCTGTCAGCGTGCCCTGGCCCATTTCCGACCGCGCGATGCGGATCACCACGGTATCGTCGGGCTGGATCACTACCCAGGCGTTGACTTCCGGCGGCGTCTCGGTGGCGTGCGCGATTTCCGGACCGCCAAAGGGAATATCGAGGCCGAGCACGAGACCAGTGCCGATCGCGGCCGTGCCGATGACAAAGGCGCGACGGTTGAGTGACGGTGCAGTTATTCTTGAAGCGGTTCTTGGCATGTGATTCATGGCATCCCCCTCAAGCGTTCGCGACGGCATGAATCGCCTCGCGCACCTGTTTGAAGGTCCCGCAACGGCAGATGTTGGTGATGGCGTCGTCGATATCCTGATCGGTCGGCTTCGGCTTTTCCTTGAGAAGCGCCGCCACCGCCATGATCATGCCGCTCTGGCAATAGCCGCACTGCGGAACGTCGTTGTTGATCCAGGCCTGCTGCACCTTGTGCAGGGCGCCATTGGTGGCCAGGCCTTCAATCGTGGTGATCTGCTTGCCGACGGCCTCGCTGACCAGCACGCCGCAGGAGCGCGTCGCAACGCCGTCGATGTGAACGGTGCAGGCGCCGCATTGTGCAATGCCGCATCCGTATTTGGTGCCAGTGAGTCCGACGTTTTCCCTGATCGCCCAAAGCAGCGGCGTGTCGTCTTCAACGTCGATATTGATCGTCTTACCATTGATAGTGAGGTTTGCCATCGCGGTCCCCTAGATTCGTTCAATCCATCGATTGAACTGCGAGGCATTCTTTGGACTGAAAACTAGAACAGTTCAAATTAAGATTCTGTACCCCCGAAGGGAAGATCGGCGATCTTCCGGTGTTTACCCGCGCTTAATCTTCGAGCCGGCTCTGTTGCTCTTTTTTGCGGCACGCTGCGATGCAAGCCTGATATGCATTGCGATCGGACTCGACGCTGCGCTCAGGCTTGACGCGGAGCTGGCACCGTCAAACGCAGGAAACTCATCAAGCTCCCAAGCGCTGCAAATCCAGCACCGAGCGCCAGGGCGACTGTCGCGCCGCCATGGCCGGCGAGGCTGAAGCACAATGCCGCCAGCGCGGCGCCGGTGGTCTGTCCGGTCAGGCGTGCGGTTGCCGCGATCCCGCTCGCGCCGCCGCTGCGGCCGGGCGGCGCGCTCGACATCAGGGTTTTCATGTTCGGCGTCTGAAAGAAGCCAAATCCCATCCCGCAGATGACCATGCGCCAGGCGATATCGGCAACGCTGGGCGCTGCGGGAAGCATCGCCAGCAGTGTCATTCCGACGCCGAGCAAGGCCAGTCCGATCCCGCCAAGCATGCCAGCGGGATAACGCTCGGACAGGCGGCCGCCGATCGGCGCCATGATGGCAACCACGAGCGGCCATGGCGTCATCAGGAAACCGGTCTGCACCTGTGTTCGCAACAGCACGTCCTCGAAGTAGAACGGCAGCGACACGAACGCCAGGCCCTGAACCGAGAACGAGCAGACGGCGGTGGCGGCCGATAGCGCGAACACCGGGCGTCGAAACAGGTCGATGGGCAGCATCGGTGCCGGATGATCAGCGTGCCTGCGAGTCACAAACCAGCCCAATGACAGCGCGGCCAGCAGTTCGACGATGACGAGCGGGGGCCGGGCCCCGTGGGCGGCGCTGCCGACGCCGATGATAAAGCAGCCGAGGCAGCCCGCCGCCAGAATGGCGCCGGGAAAGTCGTAGCTGTGCACGGCGCGCGGCGTCACCGGCAAGGTCTTGAGACCGATCAGGATCGCGAGCGCCCCGAAGGGAATATTGATGGCGAACAACCAGGACCAGGGTCCGACCGCCAGGATGCCCGATGCGATGGTTGGGCCGAGCGTGAAGGCTGTGGCGACCGTCAGCGCGGTGTGACCGAAGCCCCGGCCCAGTATGCGGCTGGGGTAGATGAAGCGAATCAGCGCCGAGTTGACGCTCATGATTCCGCTGGCGCCCAAGCCTTGCAGCACCCGCGCTATCAGCAGGCTCGGCAGCGACCATGCGCAGGCACAGCCCAGCGATGCCAGGGTGAACAGCAATAGACCGCCGAGATAAATGCGCTGATGGCCGACGATTTCGCCGAGCGCGCCGAGCGGCAACAGCGTGGCGACCAGCGCAATCTGATAGACATTGACCACCCAGACCGCATCCGCCGGGCTGACGTGAAGATCAGCGGCGATCCGGGGCAGGGCGATGTTGGCGATCGCGGTATCCAGCGAGGCCATTGTCAACGCGGTCAGGATCGCCGCGACGGCCCATCGCCGTCGCTCTGCGGGTAAACCGTCGGCGTCGGCCACCGGAGGCGCTTTCGCTGCGGTTATCGACATCGTTTAGAACTCTCAGGCATCAGAACTCAGGCGCCGGGTGGAATGGTGCCGCCTGTGGCGTGTACTACGGACCGCGGGCGGCCCACAGGCACGCTGCTGCATGATGCGTATGCGATGCGGCCTCCGGCTTCTCGGACCAGCGCATTGAAGGCAAGGCGCGCTGACAACGGCGACCGCGCGCAAGATTTGCGGCGGCTGCGTCATTTTTGCCGCCGACTTGCTAGTGCCTTTCCGGTTGCCATACGATCGACTAGGCTTGGGTTGCACGGCGGCCGCGATACCCATAATGACGGCCGCTGGCGAGGGGAAACGCTTTGAAGGCACAGGCGCGCCCGCGTACCGAGATTGCGCGCAGCAGCGGTGAAGGCCGTAGTCAGCGCCTATGGGCCAATCTGTGGGTCGCGCTGTTGCTGGCGATCCTGGGCTTTCTGGTCATCTACCCCGTGCTGACGCTGCTGTTCGGCGCGCTGACCGACACCAATCCGGTGGTTGACGGCTTCAGCCTCAGCCGTCTCTCGATCGCCAACTTCCTCGCCGTGCTGGCCAACCCGAATGTCGCTGAAGCGCTGTTCAACACGCTTGTGGTCTGCGGCGGTGGCACGCTGATCGCGGTGGTGATCGGGCTTGCGTTTTCCTGGATCGTGGTGCGGACCAATACGCCGTTCAAAGGCTTGATCGCGGCAGCCAGCATGCTGCCGCTGTTCGCGCCGCCCCTGGTCGCGGGCGTCGCATGGACCATCCTTGGTTCACCCAAGACCGGCCTGATCAACACGATGTTCAAATGGGCCAATCTCGACTGGCGCGTGGATTTCTATTCGCTGTGGGGGTTGGTGTTCGTGTTCGGCATTTACTATGCGCCGTACGTCTACATGTTCACCGCCTCGGCGCTGCGCAATATGGATCCGAGCCTGGAGGAGGCCGCCGAGATATCCGGCGCCAGCGCGTTTGCGACATTGTTCTCGGTGACGTTCCCGCTGATCATGCCGGCGATCGTCTCCGGCATGCTGCTGTCGTTCATCGTGATGCTCGGGATCTACGGCATCCCGGCAGCGCTGGGCGCGCCTGCCAACATCAATGTCCTGACGACCTATATCTTCAAGCTGACCAACTGGTCGCCACCGCTCTACAACACCGCAGCAGCGGTCGCCATCGTGCTGATGGTAGTGACGGGCTTGCTGGTGCTTCTGCAGCAGCAGGTGCTGCGTGGACGAAGCTACACCACGGTTGCCGGCAAGGCATTTCGGCCGCGCCATCTCGATCTCGGGCGGTGGCGCTGGTTCACCTTCGGGCTCGGCATCGTCTATCTGCTGGTGGTCGTCATCCTGCCGACCCTCGCCTTGATCGTGGCGGCGTTCCGCAAATTCATGTTCATCCGCGACGTCGCCAGCCTGTTCGACATGCGGCAATACTCGCTGGTGCATTTCTACAGCATCTTCGACAATCCGCTGACGCTGAGGTCGATCTATAATGCGATCGAGGTCGGCATCATCACCGCCGTCGTCGGCGGCACGCTCGCCTTTGCGATCGGCTACACCATTCACCGCACCCAGATCGCGGGCCGGCGCAGCATCGACCTGATCTCGACCATACCGGTTGCAATTCCCGGCCTCGTCATCGGCGTCGCCTATTTGTGGGCCTGGATCGGAATTCCCGGCGCGCTTTACGGCACCATCTGGATCCTCGCACTGGCGTTCATCGCCCGCTTCATACCGGATACCGTCAAGGCGCTCTCGACCTCTTTGCTGCAAATCCATCGGGAACTGGAGGAGGCCGCCTGGGTTTGCGGCAAGGGCATACTCGGCACCATCGCGACCATCGTATTGCCGCTGGCGCGGCCGGGCGTGATCGCCTCGATGACGCTGTTGTTCGTGCTGGCGATCCGCGAGCTTGGCTCGTCGCTGTTTCTCTACACCAGCAACACCATGGTGATGTCGGTGCTGCTGCTCGACTTCTACGAAGGCGGAAATCTCGGAAAGACCGCGGCATTCAGTCTGGTGCAAACGGTTTTGCTCGGCGTTCTCATCGGCGGCGCCAACTGGCTGTCCCGCGGGTCGGCGCAGGGCAGTGTTGCCCGAACCGGATAGAAACAGGGAGGCTCAGCTATGAAGAGAAAGCTCGTTGCCATGCTCGCCGCCGTTGCCGGCGTTGCCGTTCTTGGGATCGCACTGAACGCTACACCCGTACGCGCGCAGGAATTCGGCTCACCCGAACTGATCGCGGCGGCCAAGGCCGAGGGCAAGCTCGTATTCTACACGGCGAACTTCGCGGAAATCGAACAGGAAGTGATCAGGGCGTTCAACAAGCGCTTCCCGGAGATCAAGGTCGAAATGGTGCGCGCCCCCGGCGGCCAGCTCATCACGCGCGTCAGGACCGAGGCTGCGGCGGGCAAGCTGATCGCCGATATCGTTGATCACTCCGACCGCGGGCTGATGCTGCCCTTGGCCGACCTGTTCCAGGACTACGCGCCGCCGAATGCCGCCGACTACAATCCGGACGCTTTGATTTCCCCCAAGCTGTGGCCGCGCGCGACCATCGCATGGTCGATCGCCTACAACACCGAACTGGTGAAGGATCCGCCGAAGAGCTGGATGGATCTGACCAAGCCGCAATATGACAAGATGACCGGTCAGGTGTTCGCGCAGTCCGGCGGCACCACCTGGACCCGCATCATGTTCGAGCGCGAGGTGCTCGGCGAGGATTATTGGGCGAAGCAGGCCGCGACCCATCCGGTGCTTTATCCGTCGGGCGCGCCGATGGCCGATGCGCTGGTGCGCGGCGAAGTGGCGATGGGTCCGCTGCTGTACAATGTGATCTATCAGAAGCAGCGGGACGGCGCGCCGATCAAGATTTTCTTCCCGCCGGAAGGCGCGCCCGTCAACCCCTATGCCACGGGCATTCCGAAGACCGCCGCGCATCCCAATGCCGCGAAACTATTCCTGAACTGGTGCCTGTCGAAAGAAGGCCAAACCTTCATGATCAAGGATCTCGGCAACCTCACGTCGCTGAAGGAGCCGCCGGCCTATCCGGAGGGCTTCGATCCCAAGGTTGTCAAACTCTGGTACCCGAAGTTCGACGATTACGTGAAGCTGCGTGACGCCTGGGTCGCCAGCTGGGACAAGACATTCGGCTACCGACAGTGAATGACGCGCGCATGAATGGGATCGAACCATGACTGCGACGCTTGATGTCAGCGATCTGCGCAAGCAGTTTTCGATCGGCCGGCCGGCCATCGACGGCGTCAGCTTTGCGGTGCCCGCCGGCGAGATCGTGGTTCTGCTCGGCCCCTCCGGCTGCGGCAAGACCACGACTTTGCGCTGTGTCGCCGGGCTTGAGCATCCGACCGGTGGTGAGATCAGCATCGGCGGGCGGGTGGTGTCGTCACCCAAGCGCGGCGTTCTGGTGCCGCCGCGGCTGCGCGACCTCGGCATGGTATTCCAGTCCTATGCGGTGTGGCCGCACATGACAGTGCGGCAGAACGTGGTCTATCCGCTCAGGCACCGCAAGGTCACGCGCGCCGACGCCGGGCGCCGGGTCGACGAGGTGCTGGAACTGGTCGGCCTGTCCGAATACGCAGAGCGGCCGGTGGTGGCGTTATCGGGCGGACAGATGCAGCGGGTCGCGCTGGCGCGCAGCATCGTCTATCGGCCGCAATTGTTATTGCTCGACGAGCCGCTGTCGAACCTCGATGCCAAGCTGCGGTTGCGGTTGCGCGACGATCTGCGCCTCATCCTCAAGCAGACCGGTATGACCGCGCTTTATGTCACGCATGACCAGGCCGAGGCGGTCGTGCTCGGCGACCGCATCGGGGTCATGCGCAACGGCAAGCTGTTGCAGATGGGCACGCCGAACGCGATCTACAATCGGCCGGCCGATCCGTTCGTCGCCAACTTCACCGGCGCCACCAACGAACTCTGCGGCACATTGGTTGGCCGCAGCGGCGAGTTCGGCGTGGTCGATTTCGGCGATGGCCGGCGCGCCGAGGCGGCGCTGCTGCAATCGGTTGTTCCCGGCGACAAGGTGCGTGTCGCCTTGCGTCCGGAGAACGTCGGCATCGGCAGGCAGGAGGGCGGTAACATCTTTGCGGCGCGCGTGCTCGAGCGCCGCTACCAGGGCACGCAGACGGTGTATGAAATCGACTTGTTTGGCCGGCGGCTCGAGGTGCTCGAACTCGGCACCGCGGCGCGCCACCAGGTCGGGGTCGAAACGCCGGTCTCATTGCCGCGGGAAGCCTGCTGGGTGTATCGCGACGATGGTCCCTCGTCGCACGATTGAGCCGCGAGATGCCTGCCTGATGATCGGATGCCTTTGGACCTCGTGGTAGCTACAGCCAACACCTTCAGGGAGCACGACCATGAGTCAACCGGGCGCTGGTGAGACACCGAAGGAAATGCCCAAGCCAGCCTCGGCATCGGTCGTGGCGCAACACGCGGCGACGCTGAAGGCACTGCCGTTCTCCGATACAAGCGATTTTGATGACGCATCGCGCGGTTTTCTCGGCACGCTGGAAAACGCGAAGATCATGTCGGCCCAGGGCAGGGTGGTCTGGAGCCTGGAGCCCTATGGTTTTCTCGGCGAGGCGGAAGCGCCGCCGACGGTCGATCCGAGCCTGTGGCGGCAGGCGCGGCTCAACATGAACCACGGCCTGTTCGAAGTCTTGCCCGGCGTCTACCAGGTGCGCGGGCTCGATATTGCCAGCATGACTCTGATCGAGGGCGACAGCGGCGTGATCGTGGTGGACACGCTGACCTCGATCGAAGGCGCGCGCGCCGCGATGGAGCTGTATTTCCAGCACCGCGGCAAACGGCCGGTGGCGGCCGTGATCTTCACGCACACCCATACCGACCATTGGGGCGGCGCCCGCGGCGTGCTCGATGACGAGATGCTGGCCAACGCAAGCGTTCCGATCATCGCGCCCAACCTGTTCATGGAGCATGCGGTTTCGGAAAACATCATCGCGGGACCGGCGATGCTGCGGCGCGCGCAATATCAGTTCGGACCGTTTCTGGCCAAGGGCCCTCGCGGGCAGGTCGATTGCGGCCTCGGCAAATCCATGGCGGCCGGCACGGTCGCATTGCTGCGCCCGACCGACCTCATCGTGGCGACCGGCGACAAGCGCACCATCGACGGGGTCGAATTCGAATTCCAGATGGCGCCGAACAGCGAGGCGCCGGCGGAGATGCATTTCTTCATTCCGCGCTACAAGCTGTTAAATCTTGCCGAGAATTGTACGCATAATTTTCATAATCTGCTGCCGTTCCGCGGCGCCGACGTGCGCGACGCGTTGGCCTGGTCGAAATATCTCGGCGAAGCGCTGCAGATGTGGAGCGGCAAGGCGGATGCGATGTGCGGCCAGCACCATTGGCCGGTGTGGGGCCATCAGCGGATCGACACCATGATCCGCCAGCAACGCGACCTCTATAAGTTCGCACATGACCAAACCATCCGCCTGATGAACCACGGCCTCACGGCGAGCGAGATCGCCGAGACCATCAAGCTTCCGGCAAGCCTTGAGGGTGCATGGCACGGCCGGGGCTATTACGGCCATATCCGGCATAATGTGAAGGCGATCTACCAGAAATACCTCGGCTGGTACGACGCTAACCCGGTCAATCTCGATCCGTTGCCGCCGGTTGAGTCCGGCCGCAAATATGTCGAATACATGGGCGGCGCGGATGCGATCCTTGACCGCGCCGCGGCGGATTTTGCCAAGGGCGAATTCCGTTTCGTGGCCCAGGCGCTGAGCCATCTGGTGTTCGCCGAGCCCGACAATTCGCGCGCCCGCGCATTGCTTGCCGATACCTTCGAACAGCTCGGCTATGCCGCCGAAAGCGCGACATGGCGCAACGCCTATCTGTTCGGCGCGCAGGAATTGCGACAGGGCATGCCGAAGGCGCCGCCAAGGACGCCGATGCCGCGGGAAACGCTCGCCGCCTTGCGCACCGAGCAATTGTGGGACGTGCTCGGCATCAGGCTCAACGGCCCCAAGGCCGAAGGCAAGCGCATCGTGCTCAACTGGCGCTTTACCGACACCAATGAGAGCTTCATCCTCAATCTCGAGAACTGCGCGCTGACCTATGTCGCCGGCAGCCAGGCGGCCGATGCGGATGCGAGCTTCGCTCTGGCGCGCAGCACGCTCGACGAGGTGATCGCCAAGCTGACGACGTTTCCGGAAGCGATCGCCGGCGGCAAGGTCACCGTCACCGGCCATCCGATGCGGCTCGACGAACTGATGATGCTGATGGATGAGTTTCCGCGCATGTTCGAGATCGTGGAGCCGAAGCGGGCGGTGGTGAGCTAAGGGCATTTGAATCCCGTCATTGCGAGCGAAGCGAAGCAATCCAGAGCTACGAGAAAGAACTGGATTGCCTCGTCGCTTCGCTCCTCGCAATGACGCTCAGTTCCCGAGATACATCATCTGCGCTTGCGCAAGCGCCCCGCACGAGGCGCTCGCTTCGTTTGCGGGCGAATTACTCAGCGCTGCTCACGAGCTTGATGCGCGGCGCTGCGGCCTCCATCAAGCCGCGATAGGCCGCAAGATAATCCAGCGCCATGCGGCGCGCGGTGAAACGCGCCTCGAACTGCTTGCGGATCTCCGCGCGACTCAAACCCGAAAGCCGTTTGACCGCAGCAACCGCGCTGGTTTCGTCCTCGACAATGAAGCCGGTCAAGCCTTCCTCGATGATCTCCGGGGCGGAGCCTCGGTTATAGGCGACAACCGGCGTACCGCACGCCATCGCCTCGATCATGACCAGACCAAAGGGCTCCGGCCAATCGATAGGAAGAAGCAGTCCGATCGCACCGCTTAGGAAGTCCGACTTTTCGTCATCGCCGATCTCGCCGATGAATTCGATCAGAGGGTGATCCATCAGCGGCCGGATGATCTCGTCGTAATATTCCTGGTCGGCGCGGTCGACCTTGGCGGCGATCTTGAGCGGGATGCCGCATCGGATCGCGATCTTGATCGCGCGGTCGACGCCTTTTTCAGGCGCGATCCGGCCCAGCACCGCGAGATACGCCGGCGTGACAGATCGTGGCGTCAGCAGATTTTCCGGCAGGCCGTGGTGAATGGTGCGCACCCAATTGGCCTGCGGTACCGGACGCCGCTGCGCGTTCGAAATCGAGATCACCGGGATCGATGAAAACGTGTTGAATACCGGCTGGTGTTCCGGCAGATCAAGCCGACCGTGCAGCGTGGTCACGAACGGCGTGGGCTGGCGCGAGAACAGCGACCACGGATAGTAGTCGAGATGGAAGTGCAGAAAGTCGAATTCCTCCTCGTCGCATTTCTGTAATACCCGCTCCAGCATCACCATGTGCAGCGCGTTCGGATCGCGGACCGATCCGTCGAGGCGCAGCGCTCTCGGCCAGGTTGCATCGAGCTTTGCCGAGGTCTTGGAGTCGCCGCTGGCAAACAGCGTGACATCATTTCCCAAGGCAACCAGTTCCTCCGTCAACCAATGTACCACCCGCTCAGTTCCGCCATATAGCCTGGGCGGGACAGCCTCCGTCAGCGGAGCAACCTGCGCGATGCGCATCTATCCTCTCCTTGTGTTCTTCGTCATTGATGAACCGAAATTCCCTTCTTGGGCGCGATGGCATGGGCTGCCGCAACGGGAACGTTTTCGCATCTGCGAAGTTCCATAGGGGAACGCACTTCTTCCACATCGCGGTCTTGGTGATGCCATGTCGTCCGATCAGGTTTCCGCCGATGCTGTTGCTGCGGAATTGTTGCGCGGGTATGGCCGCAACAAGGGAACTGCGGTGGCCGGTCCGGCGTTCGATCACGTGCCGCTCATCCAACTAGAGTTCTTGTTCCCGCCAGGAGAGGCCTGCACCCGTATGGATAATCTTTCAGGATATGCGCATCGGCCGTTTTCGTTTGTGTTGCGCTATCTGCGCGAGCGTCGGACGGCGCACACCGTCATCCTGCTTGCAGTTATTGCAGCGGTAGGCTGTTCCGTAGGCACGCAATACGGGGTGAAATATTTGGTCGACAGCTTGTCTGCCGGTCCTGGTAACGGAAATGTATGGCTGGCATTCGTTTTGCTCATGTCGTTCATCGCGGCGGACAATTCCCTATGGCGCGTTGCCAGCTGGACGGCGAGTTTTACCTTTGTGGGCGTCACCGGCGATCTCCGCCGTGACATGTTTCGTCATCTGACCGGTCACGCGCCGAGTTATTTTTCCGACCGCCTGCCGGGGATGCTGACGAGCCGGATTACCGCGACCTCGAATGCCGTCTTTACCGTCGAAAACATGTTCGTCTGGAACGTGCTGCCGCCGTGCATCGCGACGGTGGCGGCGATCGCACTGATCAGCACCGTCAGTTTGTGGATGGCGGCGGGATTGATCGTCATCGCCGGTGCGATGGTAATCGCGATGTTCCATCTGGCGGCCGCCGGTAAGCCGTTGCACGACGATTTTGCCAATAAGGCCGCGGCGGTCGACGGCGAGATGGTCGACGTCATTAACAACATGCCGCTGGTGCGGGCGTTTTGCGGCTTCAGCTTCGAGCACGACCGCTTCGATGCGACCGTCAGCCGCGAATTGACGGCGCGGGGACGCAGCTTGCGTTACCTCGAAAAGCTGCGGATCACCCACGCCGCGATTACCGTTACGTTGATCATTGGTCTGTTGGCGTGGGCTATCTCGCTCTGGCAGCGCGGTGCTGCGACCACGGGTGATGTGGTGCTAGTCTGTACATTGGGGATTTCGATTTTGAGTGCGACGCGCGATCTCGCCGTGGCGCTGGTCGACGTCACCCAGCATGTCGCCCGGCTGACGGAGGCACTTGCAACGCTGTTGCAGCCGCATGAACTGCAGGATCACCCCGAGGCCGAGCCACTGGTCAAGACGGGCGCGGCAATCGCCTTCAACAATGTCTCTTTCCGCTATCCCGGTGGGCTCAAGGTGTTCGACAAGTTCAGCCTTCGACTCCAGGCCGGCCAGAGGGTTGGGCTGGTCGGCCAGTCCGGTGGCGGCAAGTCGACGCTGTTCGTTCTGCTGCAGCGGTTCTACGACGTGCAGCAGGGCGGCATCACCATCGACGGCCAGGACATTTCCCGCGTCACCCAGCAAAGTCTGCGCGAAGCGATTTCAGTGGTGCCACAGGACATTTCGCTGTTTCAGCGCTCGATCATGGAGAACATCCGCTACGGCCGGCCGACGGCGACGGACGACGAGGTCTTGCGCGCGGCGATCTCAGCCCGGTGCGATTTCGTCGAGACCTTACCGGAAGGGCTGCAGACCATGGTCGGCGACCGTGGCGTCAAGCTCTCCGGTGGCCAGCGGCAGCGTATCGCGATCGCGCGCGCCTTCCTGAAGGATGCCCCGATCCTGCTGCTCGATGAGGCTACGGCCGCGCTTGACAGCGAGTTCTGAGGAGGCGATCCGCGAAGCGCTCAGTCGCCTGATGCGTGGGCGCACCGTGATCGCGATCGCTCACCGGCTTGCGACGCTGCGCAGTTTCGACCGGGTCGTGATGCTGAAGGCCGGCAAGATCATCGAGGACGGGCCGCCGGATCGCCTGATGCAGGGCGAGGGGCCGTATCGTGACCTTGTGACGCAGGAAATGAGCCGTCTCGCAGCCCACGCGGCTTGATCATCAGCGCTAGCATCTCATCTCCCAGTGCGTATATCGCGTCTCGTAGTGCGTATACCGCAAGGCAACGGACACACGGTCGAGGTCAAATGCCAGCCGAATTCGCAACCCAAATCATGACGGCCACGGCCGTCGAGTTGGTCTCGGAATCGCCATTCTACATCCCGATGACCGGTCCCGGGGCGAGGCTGCGGCGCTCGCTCAAGCATGACGACACCTTCATCGTGCTCGACAGCCACGGCGACATCGGTGCATCCGCCGGTGGACCGGACGGGCTGTTCAATGCCGACACCCGTTATCTCGCCCGGCTCGAACTGGCGCTGGACGACGTTCAGCCGCTTCTGCTCGGCTCGAACCTGCGCGACGACAATTCGTCGCTGACGGTCGACCTCACCAATCCCGATGTCTATCGCAACGGCCGGATCGTGCTGCAGAAGGACATGCTGCACATCCTGCGCACGATCTTTCTGTGGCGCGGAACAGCCTACCAACGCATTGCGCTGCATAACCACGGCGATCGGCTAGCGAGTTTCGATCTGGTGTTGCTGTTCGACAATGATTTCGCAGATCTATTCGAAGTGCGCGGCGAAAGGCGCCAGCGCCGCGGCGTCGGCACCAGCAAGCTGCTCGGCCCTGCCGATGTCGCGCTCGAATATTGCGGGCTCGATGGCAAGGCGCGCAGCACAACACTGCATTTCGAGCCGCGACCTACCCACCTGGCGGTGAACGCTGCGACCTATCATTTCGATTTGGAATCGCAGGAGGCCAGCTCGCTGTTTATTGCGGTGTCGTGCGACAAGCCGGCCATGGCGAAGCCGATACCGTTCTTTCGCGGATTGCTGGCGCATCGGCGCGAGATGCGCCGCTCGATGGCAGGCGCCACCAGCGTCGAGACATCGAACGACATCTTCAATGAGGTGCTGTGCCAGTCGATGGCCGACCTCAATATGCTGATGACGGACACCGCGCAGGGACGTTATCCCTATGCGGGCATTCCCTGGTATTCGACGACGTTCGGCCGCGACGGGCTTATTACCGCGTTGCAGATGCTGTGGATCGATCCGCGAGTCGCCCGCGGCGTGCTGCGACGGCTTGCCTATTATCAGGCCACAGCCGTCGATCCGCTTGCTGACGCCCAGCCTGGCAAGATCCTCCATGAAATGCGCGGTGGCGAAATGGCGGCGTTGCGTGAAGTTCCGTTCGCGCAATATTACGGCAGCGTCGATGCAACGCCGTTGTTCGTGCTGCTCGCGGGCCTTTATGTCGAGCGAACCGGCGATGAGGAGATATTGGCCGAGTTGTGGCCGGCGGTCGAAGCGGCGCTGCGCTGGATCGACGGTGCCGGCGATCCCGACCGCGATGGCTTCATCGAATATCGACGCGCCTCCGAGCAAGGGCTCGCCAATCAAGGCTGGAAGGATTCATACGACGCGATCTTCCACGCCGACGGCCGGCTCGCCGAGGGATATATCGCGCTCGCGGAAGTGCAGGGTTACGTGTTCGCCGGCAAGCGGCTTGCGGCGCGTTGCGCCGCACGGCTCGGCAAGCTTGACCAGGCGGAAGCGCTCGAAGCTCAGGCGCAGCGGCTCGCCGAGCGCTTCGAAGAGGCGTTCTGGTGTGAGGAACTCGGCACCTATGCGCTCGCGCTCGACGGCGACAAGCAACAGTGCCGGGTGCGGACGTCGAATGCCGGGCAGCTGTTATTTAGCGGCATGGTGCGCGAGGACCGCGCCCGCATGGTTGCTGCGGATCTGATGCAACCGCATTTTTTCACCGGCTGGGGCATCCGTACCGTGGCGCGCGGCGAGATCCGCTACAATCCGATGTCCTATCATGACGGTTCGATCTGGCCGCACGACAACGCGTTGATCGTTCTCGGAATGGCTCGTTATGGGTTGAAGCATTCGGTCGAGCACGTATTCAAGGCGTTATTCGACGCTGCGACCTATATGGATCTGCGGCGGCTGCCGGAACTGTTCTGCGGCTTTCGGCGCGAAAAGGGCCGCGGACCGACGCTCTATCCGGTCGCCTGCGCGCCGCAGGCATGGGCCAGTGCAACACCCTTTTCGCTGCTGGAAGCCGCCCTCGGTCTTGAATTCGATGCGTTGCATGGCGAGATCAGGCTGCGCAACCCGCGTCTGCCGGCCTTCCTCAACGAAGTGGTGCTGCGAGATTTGCAACTCGGACCTTCCTTCGTCGATCTCCGGGTGCGTCGTCATGGCGATGACGTCTCGTTGGAGGTGTTGCGCACGCGCGGCCAGATCCGAGTGTCGATTGTGCTCGCGCACTGAAAACTGCCCTCGATAGGAGGAGGCTGAATGCATGCCAAACGTATGGTCGGGTCGCTTGCAATCGTTTTTTCGGCGTTAGCGGTTGCCCCGGCCGTGGCCGTGGACGATCCGGCTGCGCCGCCGCCGGACAACCCGCCCGCGTCGACCCAGCCGAAAGATGCAACGACGCCGGCTGCTCCGAAGGAGCCGGCCCCGCCGGCCTCAGTCACCGTCATCGGCGCGGGAGATGCCCACGGCGTGCTTGGCCGCGATGTGCGGAGCGCCGCCAACGAGGACATGGGACACGTTGTCGACGTCATCGTCGATCGCGACGGTTCGGTTCGGGCCGCGGTGATCGACTTCGGCGGATTCCTCGGAGTCGGTAGCCGGAGAATCGTAGTCGACTGGAAGGCACTGCGCTTCGGCGCCATCGCCGACAAGCGCGACAGCATTTCGCTCGAATTGACGAAAGACCAGGTCAAAGCCGCCCCTGAATACAAGGAAGATACGCCGATCGTCGTGCTCGGCGCCTCTGGCGTTCTGCAGCCGTTCACCCCCTGACGACTTCGGAGAAGCAGCCTGTCCGCGCATTCGCCCAGACAGCCGGTCCACCGAATTGAGCCATCGCCACCCGGCGGTGACGGCGGGGATGCATCGCGTTCGTCGCCGAAGGCGCCCAAGCCGTCGTCGCCGTCGCGGCAGAGCCAGCGCGGCCTCGACTGGTTCATTTTCTTTCTCGCGGATGTGCAGACTGGATTCGGTCCGTTTATCGCGGTTTACCTGACGACGCAGAAATGGACGCAGGTCGAGATCGGCCTGGTGCTGTCGATCGGCGGCATAATTGGACTGATCGGTCAGATGCCGGGCGGAGCCATTGTCGACGCGGCGCGCTCGGAACGGCTGGTTGCAGCGCTAGCGGTGGCGACCATCGGGATCAGCGCGCTTGGATATGCGTTATGGCCGGTCTTTGCGGTCGTGGTTACGGCCGCGACCTTGCATGCCGCGGCGAGCTGCGTGCTGGGTCCGGCTATTGCCGCGATCAGCCTCGGCTTGGTCGGACCGCGGGCCGTCGGCGAGCGGTTCGGGCGCAATGCGCGCTTCGCCTCGCTCGGCAACGGTGTCGCCGCGGCGGTGATGGGGACAGCCGGCTATCTGGTGTCGAGCCGTTCGGTGTTCCTCGTCACCTTCGTGCTGGCGATTCCGACTTTGATTGCGCTGTCGCGGATTCGCGAGCGCGAGATTGATGTGGCGCAGGCCCACGGCGCGGTGGCGCGTGATCCCGACGCAAACGGCGACGCCAAGGCAACAAGCGTCCTCAGTCTGATGTGCCAGCGTCCGCTATTGATCTTTGCCGGCAGCATCATGTTGCTGCAACTGGCGAATGCCGCGATGCTTCCGTTGATGGCCGGCGTGGTGACAACGCGCTCCAGCCAGTGGGCGCCGATATTGATCGCTGCCTGTATCATCGTGCCGCAGGCGATCGTCGCGCTCAGTTCGCCATCGGTCGGCCGCAAGGCGCAGCAATGGGGACGCCGGCCGCTGCTGCTGCTGGGCTTTGCCGCGCTGGCGATCCGCGGCCTGCTGTTTGCCACCGTGAAGGATCCCTATCTGCTGGTCGCGGTGCAGGTGTTCGATGGCATCACGGCGGCCGTCTTCGCCGTGATGATTCCGTTGATTGTCGCCGACGTCGCCTTCGGCAGCGGCCACTTCAATCTCGCACAGGGCATCGTCGGGACCGCGACCGGCATCGGCGCTTCGCTCAGCACCGTGCTGGCCGGCTATGTCAGCGACAAGCTGGGGCACGCGGTCGCTTTCACCGGGCTCGCGGCCATTGCGGCCTTGGGCTTTGTCCTGATCGCGCTTCTGATGCCGGAGACGCGACGGAGCGAGGACATGCCGGAGCAAGCCCGGTAACGGATCGGACGTCTAAGCCACTTCGTGCGACCTAAGAGGACAACGCCTTGCGGTACAGCGCGCCGTAGCAGGCGGCGGAAGCGGCCCAACTGAACGATCGCGCCATGGCATTCCGGCGCATCGAGTCGAGGCGATCTTTCGCCGTGAAGGTGGTGAAGGCCCGCCGGATTCCGCCGAGTAACAACTCGGTCGAGGGCTGCGCAAACAGAAATCCGGTCTCGCCATCCTGGATGGTTTCCGCCAGTCCGCCGGTCTGGTGACCGATCGGCAGCGACCCGAACCGCTGCGCGTACATCTGGCTCAGGCCGCAGGGCTCGAAGCGTGACGGCATCAGGGTAAAATCGCTGCCGGCGAAAATGCGCCGGGCCTGGGCATCGTTGAAGCCGATGACGACCCCGATCGCGTCGGGTCGACGGCGGTGCGCCGCCACCAGCGCTCGCTCGATTTCAGGCTCGCCGCTGCCGGTCACAACGATCTGACCGCCGGCGTCGACGATCTCATCGGCGGCGGCAAGCACGAGGTCGACACCTTTCTGATGGACGAGGCGCGCCACCAGCCCGAACATGGGACCACGCGACACCGCCAGACCGAACTGCTGGCGGACATAATCGGCATTGGCGCGCTTGCCTTCCCAATCGCCGACGCCGAACGGCTGCGCTAATTGGGCGCAGACCCTCGGGTCCCAGCTTTCGTCGATGCCGTTCAATATCCCGGTCAATTGCGCGGCGTCGGAGCGGCGCCGAAGCAAGCCTTCGAGTCCGCATCCAAGCTCCGGGGTCGTGATCTCTCTGGCGTAGGTCGCGCTGACGGTCGTCAAGTGCGACGCATAGACGATGCCGCCCTTAAGGAACGACAGCTTGTCGTAAAATTCGAGACCCTCGATATGAAAAAACTCCTCGGGCGCGCCGATCCGTCGCAGCGAGCCCTTCGGAAACAGGCCCTGATAGGCCAGATTGTGGATAGTCAGGATGGTGGGGATCTTGCTCGCATTCCAGGCGAGATAGGCCGGCACTAGAGCAGCCTGCCAATCATTGGCATGAACCAGGTCCGCTGCCCAATTCTTATCCAACGTGCCTGCCGCGAGCTGCGCCGCGGCGGAGGCAAAGCGCCCGAAGCGGACATCGTTGTCAGGCCAGTCCCGGCCATTGTCATCGCCGTAGGGGTTGCCGGGGCGATCGTAAAGTTGTGGACACAACAGCACATAGACCGGCAGGCCGTCCTTGGTCGACGTCAATCCCAGCGAGCAGGCCGGCATTTCGGCCAATGCGTCACATTGGCCAACGATTTCAACGTGGGTGAACTGCTCGACGACGTCGCGGTATCCCGGCAATAATATCCTGACGTCGCTCAACGTGCGCAAGGCGCGGGGCAGGGCCGCTGAAACGGCAGCGAGACCGCCCACCCGGACAAAATCGTCCATCTCCGTGGTTACGAATAAGACCTTCACGGAATGCCCTCGCACCAGCTTTAGCTAAATTATGCAAAAATGATTCCAGTTTTAACTTCTTACTCTTCTTATTTAGCTGGGAGCCGATTGAATGGGCGCAAGGCCCGAGCCTCCCCGCTTCCCCGGCGCCGCCCTACAATCTAGGGTCACGCTGTGCCAGCTGCCCGGGAGGGAGCTTCGAGAATAACAATAACAGGAAACGATGAGGGTATTTTGACAAAGAGCTTCCAGAGTCTTCGCGTGCTCGACTTCTCGACCACGATCGCCGGTCCACACTGCACGCGGATGCTGGCCGACATGGGCGCGGAGGTCATCAAGATCGAGCCGGCTGAAGGCGAGACCATGCGAACCCGCCCACCGGTCCGCAATCATTCCAGCTCGGTGTTCGGCCAGCTCAATGCCGGCAAGAGGAGTCTGGTACTCGATCTAAAATCGCCGAAAGCGGTTGACGTCATCCGCAGGCTGGCCGCCAGCGCGGATATCCTGGTCGAAAATTTCCGTCCGGGGGTGATGCGGCGGCTGAAGCTGGATTGCGCGTCGCTGCAGCAGGTCAATCCGCGGCTGGTCTATTGCTCGATCTCGGGATACGGCCAGACCGGGCCGTCCGCCGAGTTGCCGGCCTACGCGCCCGTCATCCATGCGGCCTCGGGCTACGACATGGCCCACCTGTCGTACCAGCCCGGCCGAAACCGGCCGGATTATTGCGGGATTTACCACGCCGATGTCGTCACCGGCGTCTACGCGTTTGGCGCGATTTCGGCAGCCTTGTATCAGCGGCAGGAGAGCCAACGCGGCCAACACATCGACGTCTCGATGCTGGAATCGATGCTCAGCCTCACCCTGAATGAGGTGCAATGGTCGCAGTTCGAAGTGACCACGCCGAGCCGGCCGCTGTTCGGTCCGGTCGAGACCGCGGACGGCTATGTGATGATCGCCATTGCCAGCGAAAAGACGTTCCAAAACCTGGTCACGGCGGCCGGCCATCCCGAATGGATCAGCGATCCGCGCTTTGCGCGATATGCGGACCGGCGCAACAACTGGGCAGGGCTGATGGACGGCATCGAGACCTGGTCGCGCACCCTTTCGACCGCGCAATGCCTGGCCGCGCTCAATGACAATGGCGTTCCGAGTTCGGCCTATCGCACCGTGGCCGAGGCATTGTCGGATCCCCAGATCGCGCACCGTGGCGCCTTGGCCGAGGTGGAAGACGACGCCGGAACGTTCAAGGTGATGAATTTGCCGTTCCGGATGTCGGGCGCCGAGGTCTCGGCCGGCCGGCGTGCAGCGACCCTGGGTGAACATACCCTGACTTATCTCAAGGAGGCCGGCCTCTCGGCCGATGAAATCGCGGCCTTCAGCGGAAAACCGGCGATGGCTGGCTGACGGGCCAACGCAACGGGCCAACCCATTTGTCTCGACTGCGCTAACGTGGCAGTGTCGCACCAAGAGCAAAAACATCGGGAGACAAGCGATGAAGAGTTTTCAGGTCGCCGAGTTCAACGCGCCCTTGAATGAGGTCGATCGGCCGACCCCGCAGCCATCGGGAACCCAGGTCCTGATCAAGGTGAAGGCGGCCGGCGTTTGCCACAGCGACCTGCACATCTGGGAAGGCGGCTATGATCTTGGCCATGGACGCAAGCCGCTCTCGCTGAAGGATCGCGGCGTGTCGCTCCCGCGGACGATGGGGCATGAGACCGTCGGTGAGGTGGTCGCGTTCGGGCCGGACGTGAAGCCCGGCGACAAGGCTGATCTCAAGCTCGGCGACGTCGCGCTGGCGTATCCCTGGCTCGGCTGCGGCAAGTGCGCGACCTGTCTCGCCGGCGAAGAGAACATGTGCCTGAAGCCCAATTCGCTCGGCGTTTACTGCGACGGCGGCTATGCCGATCACATGACGGTGCCGCATCCGCGCTACCTGCTGAACCTGAAAGGGCTCGATCCGGTCACGGCGGCGCCCTATGCCTGCTCCGGGGTTACCACCTACAGCGCGCTGAAGAAGGTCGAAGCGAGTCTCGACACCCCGATCGTGATCTTCGGTGCCGGCGGCCTCGGCCTGATGGCGCTGTCGCTGTTGAAGGCGATGGGCGGCAAGGGCGCCATTGTCGTCGATATCGATGCGCGCAAGCGGGAAGCCGCGGAAAAGGCCGGTGCGCTGGCAACTGTGGACGGCAAGGCTCCCGACGCGCTGGAGCAACTTGTTCAAAAAGCCGGCCAGCCGATCCGTGCGGTGATCGATCTCGTCGGTAACGCGGCGACAACCCAATTGGGGTTCGACTGCCTCTCCAAGGGCGGCAAGCTCGTGATCGTCGGCCTGTTCGGCGGTGGCGCGCCATGGGCGCTGCCGCTGATCCCGATCAAGGCAATCACGATCCAGGGCAGCTATGTCGGTAATCTCAGGGAGACCCAGGAGCTGCTGGATCTCGTGCGTGCCAAGAAGATCGAACCGATCCCGGTCACGCCGATGCCGCTCGCCAAGGCCAATGAGGCGCTGGTTGATCTGCAGAAGGGCCGGCTGGTCGGCCGCGCGGTGCTGACACCGTAGGTCGCTCGCCGTCATTCCGGGATGGTCCGAAGGACCAGACCCGGAATCTCGAGATTCCGGGTTCGCGCTTCGCGCGCCCCGGAATGACGCCGAAATCTTTGCCTCCGAGGACCCCCCATGTCAGCGAATGACGCCCTCCATATCGCCGTGCTTGCCGGCGACGGCATCGGACCCGAAGTGATGGCCCCTGCGCTGGAGATCCTGCGCAAGGTCGAACGGAAGGCGGGGCTGAAATTCCGCTTCACCGAGGCGTCCGCCGGCGCCAACCATTACCGCGAGACCGGCAAATCGATGCCCGAAAGCACCGTGCGGCTGTGCGAGGAGGCGGATGCGATCCTGCTCGGCGCCTGCGGGCTGCCGTCGGTGCGCTATCCCGACAACACCGAAATCGCGCCGCAGGTGGAGTTGCGGTTTCATTTCGACCTCTATGCCGGCGTGCGCCCGGCGCGGCTTATACCGGGCGTGCCGAGCCCGATTGTCGGCGCCGATCAGCGCGGTATCGACCTGGTCGTGATCCGGGAATCCACCGAGGGCCTGTTCGCTTCGATGGGGAAGGGCGTCGTGACCGACAGCGAGGCGCGCGAGACGCTGGTGATCACGCGCAAGACCTCGGAGCGGCTGTTCGAGTTTTCGTTTCGGTTGGCGGAGCGCCGCAAGGCCCGCGGGCGCGTCAATGGTGGATTAACCTGCGTCGATAAAGCCAACGTCTTCAGGGCATTCGCGTTCTTTCGTAAGATGTTCGATGAGGCCGCTCAACACCATCCTGAAGTTAAGGCCGACCGGCTTTACGTCGACGCCTGCGCCGCGCTGCTGGTCAAGCGGCCCTGGGATTTCGACGTCATGGTGATGGAGAACATGTTCGGCGACATCCTCTCCGACCTGACCGCCAGCTTGATTGGCGGCATGGGCATGGCGCCATCGGCCGACATCGGCGACCGTTACGCGGTGTTCCAGCCGTGCCACGGCACCGCGCCTGATATCATGGGCCAGGGTAAGGCCAACCCGACCGGGATGATCCTTTCCGCCGCGATGATGCTGGATTGGCTCGCCGACAAGCATGGTCTGGAAAGCTCGGCCGAGGCCGGCGAGGACATCGTCCGCGCGGTCGACAAGGTCTATGCCGACGGCATCAAGCCGATCGAATTCGGCGGCCGCAACGGCACCGCCGACATTGCCAAGGCGGTGTTGGCGGCGCTTTAGGACCGACCGACATCGCGTGGAAATGCAATGGATTTCCACCGCGAGGAGACGGTTCGTGTGAAGTGTCAGGAATGGCGCGCGGATCAGATCGCCCGCGCGGCCTTTAGCTTCGCGATCGCCTCGGCGTCGTAGCCGAGGGACTGCAGAACCTCGTCATTGTGTTCGCCGAGTTCGGGCGTCGCGGTCCGGATCGCGCGATCGAAGCCGGTCATCTCGCAGGGGTGCGCGATCAGGTCGATCTCGCCGAGGCGAGGGTGGATCACCGGACGCTTGATTCGCAATTCCTCGACCTGCGGGTCAGCGAAGACGTCCCTGACATTATAGACCGGGCCGCAGGTCATCCCCTCGGCGACCATGAGGTCGAACCAGTGCTGGCTGGTGTTGGCCCGGAGCGCACCGGCGATCAGTTCATTCAGCGCCTGCCGGTTCCTTCCGCGTAAGGTGGGTGTGGTAAAGCGCGGATCGCTGGCCAACTTCTCACGGTCGATCAGCCGGCACAATTTCTGGAAGTTCTTGTTGCTGGTGGCCGCCAGGTTGAGGAAGCCGTCGGCGGTCGGAAATAGCCCCATCGGGGTGTTGGTGGGGTGATTGTTGCCTTCCTGGGGCGGGACCTTCTTGTCCATGGTCCAGCGCGTGGCCTGAAAGTCCATCAGCGTGATGCCGGCCTCGAGCAGGGAAGTCTGCACCCACCGGCCTTCGCCGCTCACCTCTCGGTCGAGCAGCGCGATCAGGATGCCCTGGGCCAGGAAGGCGCCCGCCATGATGTCGGTGACGGCAACGCCGACCCGCAGCGGGCCCTGGCCGGGAAATCCGGTCACCGACATGATGCCCGTCATGCCCTGCGCGATCTGGTCGATCGAGGGACGCGAAGTGTAGGGGCCGTACTGGCCGAAGCCGGAAATGCTGCCATAGACAATCCGCGGATTGCGCTTCCGGACGGATTCGAAATCGACGCCGAGCCGTTTGGTGACGCCGGGCCGCATGTTCTCGACAACCACGTCGGCCTGTTCGGCAAGCCGCATCAGGATTTCGCGGCCTTCGTCCGTCTTCAGGTTGAGCGTGATGGCACGCTTGTTGCGATGCAGGTTCTGGAAGTCGGAGCCGTCGCGGCGGCCGACCACCTCGCTCGCCTCGGCGGCCTCTGGCGGCGGTTCGACCCGGATCACGTCGGCGCCCCAGTCGGCCAGCGTGCGGACGCAGGACGGGCCGGCGCGCGCCAGTGTCAGGTCGATCACCTTGAATCGCGACAGCGGCAGCCTTGCGGTCTGTGCCGAAGGATTGGCGCCGGCGGACGCTTCGACGGGCTTATGCATGCTGGTCGTCCTGGATCGGTTCGGTCGCTATCGCCCCTTGAACTGCGGCTTGCGCTTTTCCATGAAGGCGCGGCGGCCTTCGCGGAAATCTTCGCTGTCCATGCAGTCGATGCCGATCTGCTTGATCGCATCCATGTCGCGGTCGGCGGGGTCTTTCAGCACCTGCGCGATGGTGATCTTGGCGGCCTTGATTGCCAGCGGCGCGTTGCCGGAAATGGTGCGGGCGATTTCCATGGTTTCGCCCCAGAGTTCGCCGGTCGGGATCACACGATCGACGAGGCCGATCCTCAGCGCTTCGGCGGAGTCGATCCGCATTCCCGTGTACATGATGAGCCGCGCCCATGACGGTCCGACCAGCGAGACCAGGTTCCTGAGGCCGTCATAGCCATAGGCGATGCCGAGCTTGGCGGCGGGAATGCCGAACTGGCTGTCATCCGCGGCAATGCGGATATCCGTGAGCATCGCGACCTGCATGCCGCCGCCGAGGCAGAAACCGCGGATGCAGGCGATGGTCGGCTTCGGATAGTCCCCGAGCAGCGCGCGCTGGGCCGCGCTGCGCCTGGAATATTCTTCCGAGGCTTCCGCGTTGTGGCGGGTCTTCTCGAACTGGCTGATATCCGCGCCCGAGACGAACGCCTTGTCACCGGCGCCGACCAGGATCACGACCCGCACCTCGGGATTGTCGCGCAATTCGATCAGCGCGCTGCCGAGGCCGTCCCACATATCGAGCGACATCGCGTTGCGCTTTTCAGGATTGTTGAAGGTGATGACCCCGACGCCGTCGGTAATGCGTTGAAGGATCTTGCCGTCGGCATACGATTTTTCGGCATTGCTGGGGACATCTAGCATCGGAGCTGCTTTCGGTAATGAAGGTAGGATCGGTGGTTCAGACCGTGGTGATAAAGGGATCGAATTTCGCGCGCGCGAATGCCGGGCGCGCCTGTATTTTGCTCCACCATTCGGTGACGCGGGGATGTTTCTGCGCCGTCACCTCATCAGGCGCGATTTCCTCGTCGATCCGCTTCACAAACGGCACCGCGGCAATATCGGCGATTGAATAGGCTTTGCCGACCAGCCATCCGCTGGGGCTCAGCGCGTCTTCCATTTTGTCCAGCAATTGCGTGACCAGCTTGGCGCGGGCAACACCGCGCTCTTCCTCGGTGTAGGGCTTGCGCGCGACCCGCAACCAGGATTCCTGACGCTCCTTGCTCGGGACGTTTTTGAGCCGTTCGGCCAATTCCTCGTCCGACCATTGCTGCGCAGCCTTCTGCAGATGATGGCGCCAGTTGAAAATGATGAGATTGTGGATCAGCCCGTCGATGTGCCGGATCCAGTTGCGCATCAGCGCGCGCTCGTACGGGCTCTCCGGGCGCAGCGGCGGATCGGGATAGGTCTCGTCGAGATATTCGCAAATCGTGCCGCTCTCGTGCAGCGGCCGGCCGTCATGGATCAAGGTCGGGATCACGCCCAGAGGGTTGATCCTCAGATATTCCGGCGAATGATGCTCCATCTTCGCCATGTCGACGACATGACCGTCGTAGCTGAGTCCCTTTTCTTCGAGGCACAGCCGGACGCGGCGGGATGCGCTCGACCGCCAGCCGTGGTGGAGGATCATCATGTTCGGCTCCCCGATCCCGAGCGCGTTACGCAAGGCCCGGTAATGTCCGTCAGGTCTCGCCGATGGCCGAGCGGATCGTCAAGGGGCGCATGGGCCCTTTATATCGCGTGCGCCCATGCGGAATTGCAGGGCTCCACCGCAACGCGGCTACACGCTGCTGCTGGCAACTTCGACCACGCTCGCCATCAACAAGTCGCTCTACGGGAAGTTGCCCTACGATCCGATCAAGGACTTTACGCCGATCGCGCTGCTAGCCGGCGTGCCGTTTGCGTTGATCGTCAACTCATCACTGCCCGTGAAGACGCTGTCCGAGTTCATCACCTATGCCAAGGCCAAGCCGGGCCCGACCTGTGGCTCGGCCGGCAACGGCAGTCCCCAGCATCTCGGCGCCAAGATGCTGATGACGGTCGCCGGAATCGATCTCGTCACGTGCCTTAGGCCGATCGATGGGACGCAATCGTGAAGATTTCGGGCGCTGCACCGGAATGACAGCGACAAGCCCTGGTGAATCATTCACGACAGGGCGGGCGGCATGCCGCACGCCGCAGTGTGGTGCAGCGACCGCGTCTCGCTCAACGACGCACGGAAGTTGAGTTCGGTATCGATCGGCCGGAAGCCGCGAGGTTCTACGGTTGCAGGCCTACGCGGTCGCGCCCCAACCAGCATGTGGTGTGGCGCGGCGGCAGGCTACCGGCCGATCCGCTTGCGCTGATCGATTGTATCCGCGGCGTTGCGAATGAGGGAAACGAAGCTGAGATCGGCCAGACAGGTCGCAAGGTCTGGAGCATGATCAGCAGAAGTGACATCCGGTTTTGCGTCCGATCGCGCTTCGAACTAAAGAGCGCATGATCTTTTCGCCAAACCGCCCACTTCGCGGGTCGTACACTAGTCTTCGTTCGCAGCGATCGATTCCATCAGCGAGACAAGCTGACGCTGCACGGTCTGATCCTTAATCTTGCTGTAGGCCCGTAGCAGTCTCAGGCTGAAGGAGCTGTCGAGAAACAGCAGGCTCTCGACTTCGCGCGCCTTGCCGTCGCCGTCGTAAAAAAATGTGACGGGAACATCGAGCGCGGTGGCGATCTGTTGAAGACGGGCGGCACCGACCCGGTTGACGCCCTTCTCGTACTTTTGGACCTGCTGAAAGCTGACACCAAGTTGGTCACCGAGCTCAGCCTGCGAGATTCGCTGCTCGACGCGCCGCAGACGAATTCGCTTGCCCAGTTCGATGTCAGGCTTTCCGGCACTGCGCTGCTTCATCTTCTTTGCCGCTGATTTGTTCATTCTAGTTTTACCGTCCTTCGGTCGAGAAGCCCCCGAATAGGTGGCTGAGGGATTCACTCTTATATACCGCTTTAAGCTGGTTTGGATGGATGAATTCATCTCTAAACCACGGGAATTTTGTCGCGTTGAAGGCGTCCACAAGCCAATCAATGGTTTGGCGCACCCTTGGGATGTGGCCGCTGCCGGGGTGATAGGAAAGCCATATGTCGACTGCCCGACTCAATTCTATGTCCAGCGGTACTATTTTCCCGCCAAGCGCACAGGCATAGGTCGGGAACAGGCCGACGCCCGCCCCGCTGGCGACCGCCCAATAATTGGCGCTGCTAACATTGGTTTTCATGACCACGAGTTCCCGCTGGGATTGTCCCGGGAACCAGCTTTCGAAAATTTCTTTGGCGGGAGTTTGGTCAACCACCTGCATCACCAGACGGTGTTTGACCAATTCATCGACGGTTTTCGGCGCGCCGAAAATGTCGATGTACTTTTGGCTGGCAAAGAACATCAAATGCATGCGGCCGAGCTTGACCAGTTTAACGTCGAGCGCCGTGGGCCGCGACAGATGGATCGCAACGTCGGCTTCGTACCGCGACACATCGGCGGAGCGCATCGCGCAATGCAGATCGATGTGAATTTGAGGAAAAGCCTGCTGAAATTCGACAAGGCGCGGCGCCAGCCAAAACGTTCCCAGCCCTTCGGTGACGGCAACCCGTACTTCGCCCGAGAGCGGGTTGGTGGCGGAATTGCCGGCGCGGAGCAAATCGAAGGATGCCGCCTCCATGCGCTCGACCGCCGCGACGATCAGCGAGCCTTCGGCGGTCAGGTGAGTGCCGTGGACATCGCGCGTGAATAGCGTCGTGCCGACTTGGCGCTCGAAGTCATCGATGCGCCTGCGCACGGCATTGATGGACAAGTCGAGTTGCTCAGCCGCGGATCTGAAACTCCCACGACGCACCACTTCCAGAAAGACCCTGGCCGCGTCCCAATCGGTGAGACTTCCGACAGCAAGCTGATGGCGTTCCTCCTGCGGAACGCCCCTTTCCGACATCAGACGCATACACGATCCTCTTCCCCCGCTAAATTTGGCAGAATATCGGGCAGGCTACAACCGTGGCGGGTCCACGGCCGCGTTGCACTGACATTCGGTCGCACTCGGCCGAAAGCCATCGCAGCGCTGAAAGGTAACTTTGAACTCCGTTGTAAGCCTTCGGACATTTGCGAATTCGTCTGTTGTCCCGATCGTCGTCCTTGTCGATATGCAGCAGGAATATCTAGCGGAGCCGCGCCTGCTGGCTATTTCAGGTATCGATCGGGCGCTGGCCAACTGCCGGCGGGTTTTGGACCACGCCCGCAAGGTGGGTTTGCCGGTCGCCTTCATCCGCATGGTCAGCGAGTTCGCGTTTTTCAATCCTGCAACGCCTTTCGTGCGCTGGATCGAGGGCTTCGAGCCGTGCCGCAACGAGATGGTATTCGAGCGCAGCAGCCCGTCCTGCTACTCGAGCGAACCTTTCACAGCGATGGTGAATCAAAGCCGCGGCGGCATTGTGCTCGCGGGTTTCGCCGGCGAATCCGCTTGCCTTTCGACCTTGATCGACGCGTTTCACCGTGATCACAAGGTCACGTATTTGTGCGATGCTTCGGCGAGTCACGCCCTCGACGACATGCCGGCACAGGAAACCCATCGCGCCGTTTCGAGAATTTCTGGAATTTATGGAGAAGTGTATGAAACGACCGACTGGATTGCCGCGACCTTACCTCGCAAGCTCGCTATCGGAAGAAACGCTGGTGGCTAACTCTGAACAACAATTGCATTCGGTGCTTGCAACGCTCGAGCAGTGCCGGACGGTTCTCCACGGTGCCGCTGCCCGGGAAACCGCGCTGCTGGTTTCCATGGCCATTCTCCAGCTTCGAATGAAGCTCAATCGGATCGCGGATTCGGAACTGAAAGCCCTGTGCGATGCGATGACGGCGGACGGCGGCCGGACGGATAAGCCGCAACGGCCGGCGTCGCTGGAAGGGAAGCCCCTGTCGGCATTGCTCAAGTTGGTCGATTAGCGAACGGCGCCGGATCGCTGCGAGAACCGTGCGGCGAGTCCTAGATCATGATCCGATTAGATGGAATTGGATCATGATCTCATCTTTTTGTTTGAGCATGATTTTTTCGGAAAACCGGTTTCCACTTTTCCGAATCATGCTCTAACCGGCAGTCACGTCCACCAGTTCGTCGCCGTCGAGCACGCGATGCGCTTTGACGCGGTCCAGATCGCCTTCCCATGCCGCGATAACGACGGTGGCAACGCAGTTGCCGATCAGATTGCCGAGCGCACGGGCCATGCCGATGAACCAGTCGACCGAGAGCACCAACACGAGGCCGATCGCAGGCACGCTCGGGACGGCATTCAGCGTGGCCGCAAGGATCACGATGGCCGAACCGGGAACGCCGTGCGCGCCCTTGGAGGTGATCAGGGAGACGCCGAGCACCAGCAACAGATCGCCGAACGACAGCGGCGTGTTGGTCGCCTGTGCGATGAAAACGACCGCAAGCGTCAGATAGATCGAGAATGCATCAAGGTTGAAGGAATAGCCGGTGGGGATGACTAGCCCGACCACCGAGTCCTTGACCCCGAGCCGCTCCAGCTTGCGCATGATCTGCGGCAGCACGGCGTCCGAAGACGCGGTCGCCAGAACGATGGTCAATTCCTCACGCAAATACGCCAGAAACTTCAGGATATTCAATCCGGCGAGCGCCATGACGGCGCCGAGCACGCCGAGTACGAACACCGCGACCGAGACATAGAACAGCGCGACGAGCGAGATCAGCTGCTTGAGCGAACCGACGCCGTACTTTCCAACCGTGTAGGCGACGGCACCGAGCACGCCGAGGGGTGCGAGGCGCACGATCAGCCCCATGGCCCGGAACAGGACGGTCGACACGGCGTCAATGAACGCGGCAATGCGCTCTCCCTTCTCGCCGCCAACCAGCGCCAGGCTGACGCCGAAGACGATCGCGAAGAACAGCACCTGCAGCACGTCGTTGCGCGACAGCGCGTCAAACGACGTCGTCGGAATAACGTTCAGCAGGAAATTTCCGACCCCGCCGCCCTGCAGCCTGTGGGCATTGTCGGCATAGGTATTGAGGGCCTTGGCATCCAGCGTCGACGGATCGATGTTCATGCCGTGACCCGGGCCGAACAGGTAGGCGAGCAGCAGGCCGAGGACCAAAGCGAACGAGGTCATGACCTCGAAATAGACCAGCGCCTTGACGCCGACCCGCCCGACCTTTTTGAGGTCGCCGGCGCCGGCGATGCCATGCACGACCACGCAGAACACGATCGGTGCGACGATCATCGAAATCAGCTTCAAAAAAGCATCGCTGAAAATCTTGAGACTGACGGCAAAATCGGGGACCACCATTCCGAGCGCGATTCCCAACAACACAGCGACCAGAACCTGTGCGAAAAGTGAATGGTAAAGCGGTCTTCGAGCGCTTACCTCTGTGGCGGAGATGGCTGACACGATGGCTTCCCCCGATTGAGCTGACTTCCGAGCTTTCTCTGATCTTGCTTCAGGCAACAAATGTGCCAAACAGGCGCGAAATGGAGTAGCAGAGCTTCCGTGAAATCTCCGGCTTCCAACGGTCTTTGGCGGATTCTTAAGACCGGGATCGGAAGCCCGGAGAGCACGCAACTGGACAGGGGTCGGACCGTCACACCGGCTCCGGTCAAACATGGTTCGATGAGCGCATGATTCACGATGTCTCGATCCCCGCGGCGCTGATTGCGGGTCTGGTCAGCTTCCTGTCGCCATGCGTGCTGCCGCTGGTGCCGCCCTATCTGGTCTACCTGACCGGCGCCACCATCGAACACGTCGCCAATGACGAGACGGCGTCGTCTTCAAGGCGCGCCGTGATGATATCGGCGGTCATGTTCGTGTTGGGCTTTTCCACTGTGTTCGTGGCGCTTGGCGCCAGCGCCTCGTTGATCGGCTCGCTGATCCGCGCCTGGTCGGCCGAACTCTCGATCGTCGCCGGCATCGTCATCATCCTCATGGGCCTGCACTTCCTTGGGCTGACCCGGATCGGCCTGCTGATGCGGGAAGGGCGGTTGTCGATTCCGAAGCCGGTGGGCCTCTGGGGTGCTTACGTGATGGGTCTTGCCTTTGCGTTCGGCTGGACACCGTGCATCGGACCGATCCTGGCGGCGATCCTTTCGGTCGCGGCCGCCCAGGCCACGGTGACCAAAGGCGCGGTGCTGCTCGCGGTCTATTCCGCCGGGCTCGGGATTCCGTTTTTGATTGCGGCCTTCATGGTCGAACAGTTTTCATCGCTGTTCGCGCGGATGAAGCGGCACCTAGTCAATGTCGAGCGCGCGATGGGTGTGCTGATGGTCATCACCGGCATCGGCTTTCTGACCGGGGCGATAACCTCGGTCAGCATCTGGCTGCTGGAGACGTTCCCGGCGCTGCAGAATTTTGGCTAGAGCATGATTCGGAAAAGTGGAAACCGGTTTTCCGAGAAAATCATGCTCAAACAAACAGATGAGATCATGATCCGATTCCATCTAATCGGATCATGATCTAGACTCTCGGTTGCCTATAGATTGCTGTCGGTGATCGCAGCGTAGACCATGGTGCGCAGTTCACGCCGCACCGGATAGGCGCTCGACGGCAGCACCTGGGTCATGAAGATGGCAATCAGCTCCTCGGCGGGATCGATCCAGAACGACGTGGTGGCGGCGCCGCCCCAGGCATATTCGCCGGCGCTGCCGGGAATCAACGTCTTGGCGGGATCGAGCGTGACCGAGAAACCAAGGCCGAAGCCGACGCCGTTATAGGTCGCTTCGCTAAACAAGGACCTCGACATCTCCGGCAGTTCGCGTCCGCCCGGCAGATGGTTGGTCGTCATCAGCGCCAGCGTCTTCGGTCCCAGCAATCTGACGCCGCCGAGCTCGCCGCCGTTGAGCAGCACGCGGCAGAAGGTGAGATAATCGGCCACGGTCGAACACAGCCCGCCGCCGCCGGAAATCAATGACGGCGGCGAGAGGAAGGAGCTTGTGGTCGGGTCGTCCTGCAGCGTCAGGCTGCCCTTGCGATCGGTCGCGTGAAACGTCATGCCGCCCTGCGGATCGGCCGAGTAGCACGCCGCGAAGCGGTGGACTTTGTCGGCCGGCACAAAGAAATCGGTGTCGTTCATGCCGAGGGGATCGAAGATACGCTCTTTGAGGAACTGCTCAAACGGCATGCCGCTGATCTTGCCGACGAGATAGCCGATCACGTCGGTGGAGACCGAATAATTCCAGGCCTCGCCCGGCGAGAATTCCAGCGGAATTGTTGCCAGGTCGTCGATCATCGATTGCAGCGTTCCGGATTTCACCACATCGCCGATTTTCTTGTCGCGGTAGGCGGCATCCACGTTCGAGCGTTGCTGGAAGCCATAGGTCAGGCCGGAGGTGTGGCGTAAAAGGTCCACGATCAGCATCGGCCGCGACACCGGCTTGGTTAAAAATGATGGCGCCGTCCCGGCCTGGAAAACCCCCAGATTCTTCCACTCCGGAATGTATTTATGGACGGGCTCGTCGAGCGCGACGCGGCCTTCCTCGAACAGCATCATGAAGGCCACGCTCGTGATCGGCTTGGTCATCGAATAGATGCGGAAAATGGTGTCGTCCTTGACGGGAACTTTGCGTTCGACATCGGCAAAGCCCTGCACCGCGCTGTGGACGACCTTGCCGCGGCGATAGACGACCAGTTGGGTCCCCGGAAAGCGGCCGGCATCGATGTAGCGGCGCTTGAGATGATCTTCGATCCGGTCGAAGGCGGCCTGGGACATACCGGCGGATTCGGGCGAGGCTGGGGTCGGGGCTAGCATCGGCTGGTCTCCGGGTTGATTGAGCGTTGCATCTGTAACTTAAAAGTGAGCCCTGTTCCAATCCGTGCTTAACCGCGACCAGATCGCTGGTGTAGGCTTGGGAACCGATCCCGCGCTCGAAGGACCATCCCGATGACCCAGTTCAACGACACCGAGCTCACCGCCGCCGTGATCCGCAGCTTCGAGGAGACGCCGGATCCGCGCATCAAATACTTGATGGAAGAACTGGTAAAGTCGCTGCACGATTTCGTGCGCAAGACCGATCTCACTTTCGATGAATGGAGTTACGCCATCGATTTTCTGACCCGTGTCGGTCAGAAGTGCACGCCGACCCGGCAGGAATTCATCCTGCTGTCGGACGTGCTCGGGGTTTCGATGCTGGTCGACGCGGTGAATCATCGCGAGCGCGACGGCGCCACCGAGACCACCGTGCTCGGCCCGTTCTATGTCGGCGAACACAAAGTGACGCCGCACGGCACCGATATTTCCGCCAATCTACCGGGCGAGCGGATGTTCGTGCAAAGTCGGGTCACCGATCTCAAGGGTAAGCCGTTGGCTGGTGTGCCGGTAGATGTCTGGCATGCCGATGACGACGGTTATTACGACTTGCAGAAGCCGGCCTATGAGACCGAAGGCCCGTCGTCGCGGGCGCGGTTTATCACCGATGCCGACGGCCGGTTTTTCTTCCGCACCATCCTGCCGTGCAGCTATCCGATTCCGACCGATGGACCAGTCGGCGAAATGATCCTGCAGACCAGGCGCCATCCGATGCGGCCGGCGCATGTGCATTTCCTGGTCAACGCGCCCGGTCATGAACCGCTGATCACCCACGTCTTCATGGACGGCGACAAGTATCTGGAGTCCGACGTTGTGTTCGGGGTCAAGGACGAGCTGGTCGCCAAGATCGAGAAGCGAACCGACGCCGCCATGCCCGACGGCAAACCGGCGACGCAGCCGTGGCATCTGATGACCTATGAGTTTCATCTGAAGCCCGGCAAAGGAACGGCGCCGCTGCCGCTCGGCGTAAAGGCCAAGGAATACGCCTGAGGCACCCATTGCAGGCGGCGACCAAGCTGCTGCCTATTCGTTGTGCGACGCACAAAGATTGAGCGGATCGCAGATTTTGAATGCGGCGCCTGCATTGCGGGCGCCGCTCTGCGCTTCGGATAATCATCTGAAATAGCTATCTTTTTGGCCATGATGCGGTCTGGCACGAAGCTTGAATAGCTTAAGCCGACGCCATCGAAGCCGTCCATCGAAACCAATCATCCGAACTGTAACGCCGCCAGGCTGGGGCCTCCCCAGCGTGCGCCTCCATGCCTTCGAATTCGCGCGCCCGTGACGCCGGACCAACGGACATTCAGCCGCAGAAAGGGAATCTTCAGTGAGCAAATCGAACCCGACCTGGATCTCCGAATGGAAGCCTGAGGATGAAACGTTCTGGAACACGACCGGCAAGGCCGTTGCCCGCCGCAACCTGATCTGGTCGATCATTGCCGAGCACGTCGGATTTTCCGTCTGGCTGATCTGGAGCATCGTCGCGACCAAGTTGCCGGCGGCCGGCTTCCACTTCACCACCGATCAGTTGTTTCAGCTGGTGGCGATACCCGGCCTGATCGGCTCTCTGATGCGGTTTCCCTATACGTTTGCCGTGACTACGTTCGGCGGCCGCAACTGGACCATCTTCAGCGCGTCTGTGCTGCTGATCCCGACCCTCGGGCTTGCTTACTTCGTGAGCCATCCTGAAACGCCGTTCTGGCTGATGCTGCTGGTGGCTTCCACGGCAGGCCTTGGCGGCGGCAACTTCGCCTCCAGCATGGCCAATATCTCCTTCTTCTATCCCGACCGGATGAAGGGCTGGGCGCTTGGCCTGAATGCGGCGGGCGGCAACATCGGTGTCAGCAGCGTGCAGTTGCTGACGCCGATCCTGATGGGCATTGGCCTGATCAACCTCTATCAGGCCCAGCCGGTCGCCGGCGTCTACCTGCAGAACGCGGGATTGATGTGGATTCTGCCGCTGATCATCGCGGTGTTCGGCGCAGTCTTCTTCATGAACAACCTGACGACGGCGAAGTCTTCGTTCAGGGATCAACTCGCTATCATCGGCCGCAAGCACACCTGGATCATGGCGTTCCTCTACATCGGGACGTTCGGTTCCTTCATCGGTTATTCGGCTGCGTTTCCGCTGCTAATCAAGACGCAATTTCCGGCGGTCACGATCTCGATCGCTTTTCTTGGACCGCTGGTGGGCTCGCTGTCGCGTCCGTTGGGTGGCCTGCTGGCTGACAAGGTCGGCGGCGCTATCGTGACGTTCTGGAATTTCATCGCCATGGCCGCCGCCACGATCGGCGTGCTGTACTTCGTGGGCGTCAAGGACTTCACCGGCTTCGTGGCGATGTTCCTTTTGCTCTTTGTCACCACGGGGGTCGGCAACGGATCGACCTATCGGATGATCCCGTCGATCTTCCGCGAGGAGAATCTCCGCAAGGCCAAAGGCGGCGGCGAAGCCGGCCGCGCGCTCGCCCTGAAGACCGCGAGCATCGAGAGCGGCGCCGCGGTCGGCTTCATCGGTGCGATCGGGGCCTGTGGCGGCTACCTCATTCCGAGCGGCTTCGGCCAGTCGATTGCAGCCACCGGCGGTCCGCAGCTCGCGCTTGAGGTTTATCTGGCCTTCTACGCGACCTGCCTTGCGGTCACCTGGTGGTTCTACCTGCGCAGGAGCCCCGAGCAAGCCAGCACGTCGAGCCTTGCCGGAGCGCGGATATGAAGGCTGCCCTGTGGCAGCGACCCAGTCGCCGACTAAGTCGCTTTCAAGGATATCTGCATGAGTGAACCGCTGGTGATCGTCGGCAACGGAATGGCCGCCGCGCGCCTTGTCGACGAGCTCGCAAAGGTCGCGCTCGGTCGTTACGCCATCGCCGTCGTCGGCGACGAGCCGCGGCTCGCCTACAATCGCGTGCTGCTTTCCTCGGTGCTGGCGGGCGAGACCGCCTCGCACGACATCGAGCTGAAGCCGGCGTCGTGGTGGCGCGACCGCGGTGTCACGGTGAAATACGGCTGCCGCGCCACCGAGATCGATGTCGGCCGCCGCGAACTCAAGATCGCCAATGAAGAAAGCATCGCGTTTTCCAAACTGGTGCTGGCCACCGGCTCGACGGCGCTGTGGCTCAATCTGCCCGGCGCCGCTCTCTCGGGCGTGCACACCTTTCGCGACAGCCGCGACGTCGACCTGCTGCTGACGCTGGCGGCGCAAAAGAAGCGCGTGATCGTGGTCGGCGGCGGATTGTTGGGACTCGAGGCGGCCTATGGCCTCGTCAAGGCCGGCGCGCCGGTGACGCTCATTCATTTAATGGACCGGCTGATGGAGCGCCAGCTCGACGCGCCAGCGGCAGCGCTGTTGAAATCCCTGGTCGAGCGCAAGGGTGTCAAGGTGTTGCTCGAGGCCAGCACCGCGCGGATTTGCGGCGAAACCCGCGTCGAGGGCGTTGAACTCGCCGACGGCCGCAGGCTCGACGCCGATGCGGTGATCTTCGCCGCGGGCATCCGGCCCAATGTCGCGCTGGCCAAGGAGGCCGGCATTGCCGTCAACCGCGGCGTCGTCGTCGACGACCGCCTGCAGACGGCAGCACCGGATATCTTCGCGCTCGGCGAATGCGCCGAACATCGCGGCATCTGTTACGGCCTGGTCGAGCCGGCCTACGAGCAGGCGCGGGTGCTGGCGCGGCATCTGGCGGGCGGCGATGCTTGCTATGACGGCAGCGTGGTGGCGACCAACCTCAAGGTCTCCGGCGTCAGCGTGTTTTCAGCGGGCGACTTCCTCGGCGCCGACGGCAGCGAGGCCATCGTACTCGACGACACCAGGCACGGCACTTACCGCAAGCTCGTGATCGCGGAGGGACGGCTTACCGGCGCGGTGCTGGTCGGCGATGTCGGCGATGCGCTCTGGTATCTCGAACTGATCCGCGGCCGCAGCCCGGTCGCCGCCATTCGCCGTGACATGATGTTCGGCCGCGACGTTGCGATCCAGCGCGAGGCGGCATGAGTTGATGAACTGATGGCCAGGCCACGCCCATGACGATGATCGATCCCGCCTTGCGCGCCACGCGCACCGCCTGTCCCTATTGCGGCGTCGGCTGCGGCGTGCTGGCAACGCCCGACGGCAACGGGGGCGCTGCGATCTCCGGCGATCCCGAGCATCCCGCCAATTTCGGACGGCTCTGCTCCAAGGGTTCGGCACTCGGCGAAACGCTCGGCCTGGCGGGTCGGCTGCTTCATCCGATGATCCGCTGCGACAAGGGCGGCGAGGGGGGCATGGAACGCGTGGCCTGGAGCGACGCGCTCGACCACGTCGCCAATCGCCTGCATCACATCATTGCTCGCGACGGCCCCGGCGCGGTGGCGTTTTATCTCTCGGGGCAGTTGCTGACCGAGGATTATTACGTCGCCAACAAGCTGATGAAAGGTTTCATCGGCAGCGCCAATGTCGACACCAATTCGCGGCTGTGCATGTCCTCATCGGTCGCGGGCCACCGTCGCGCGTTCGGCGCCGACACCGTGCCCGGCTGTTATGAGGATCTCGACGAGGCCGACCTGCTGGTGCTGACCGGCTCCAACGCCGCCTGGTGCCATCCGGTGCTGTTCCAGCGCATGCTCGCCAACAAGCAACGCCGCGGCGCGCGCATCGTTGTCATCGATCCGCGCCGCACCGATACCGCCGGCGACGCCGATCTGTATCTCGGATTGAAGCCGGGCACCGACAGCGCCCTGTTCAGCGGCTTGCTGGTACATCTCGCCGACAGCGGCGCGCTCGATAGCGCGTATATCGAGAAATACACCTCCGGTTTCGAGGAAACGCTGAAGCGTGCGCGGAGCATGGCCGGCAGCGTTGCCGCGACCGCACTGGCAACCGGCCTCACCGAGGGGGATGTCGCGGAATTCTTCCGGATGTTCGCCGCGACGCCGCGCGTGGTCACGCTGTATTCGCAAGGCGTCAACCAGTCGGCGCAAGGCACCGACAAGGTCAACGCCATCCTCAATTGCCACCTCGCGACAGGACGGATCGGCAAGACAGGCGCATCGCCGTTCTCGCTGACCGGGCAGCCCAATGCGATGGGCGGCCGCGAGGTCGGCGGCCTTGCCAATCAGCTTGCCGCGCACATGCATTTCACGCCGGCCGATATTGACCGCGTGCGCCGGTTCTGGAAGGCGCCGCGCATCGCGACCCATGAGGGCTTGAAGGCAGTCCCGATGTTTGAGGCGATCGCGCGCGGCGAGGTCAAGGCACTGTGGGTGATGGGCACCAATCCCGCGGTGTCGCTGCCGGATGCCGACGTGGTGCGCGCGGCGCTTGCCAAACTCGAATTGTTCGTGGTCTCGGAAAACGTGCGCTCCAACGACACCGTTAATGCGGGGGCGCATGTGCTGTTGCCGGCGCAGGCCTGGGGCGAAAAATCCGGCACGGTGACCAATTCGGAACGGCGGATCTCGCGGCAGCGCGCGTTCCTGGCTGCGCCCGGCGAGGCCAAGCCGGATTGGTGGATCATCAGCGAAGTCGCCAAGCGATTGGGGTTTGGCGCGGCGTTCGATTTCAAATCGACGGCGGATGTGTTCCGCGAGCATGCCAGCCTGTCGGCGTTCGAAAACGGCGGCAGCCGCGATTTCGATATCGGCGCCTTGAGCGCGCTGTCGGATGAGGCGTTCGATACGATGACGCCGCTGCAGTGGCCGGCCCCGTCAGGCGATGACGGATCGCAGCCGCGGTTCTTTGCTGAAGGCGAGTTTTTCACCGGCGACCGCAAGGCCCGCTTTGTCGCGCCGGAAATCCCGGCGCTGCGCAGCGAGACCTCGGCGGCACGACCGCTGCGGCTCAACACCGGCCGGATTCGCGATCAATGGCACACCATGACTCGCACCGGCGCGAGCCCGCGGCTGGGCCAGCATCTGCCGGAGCCGTTCGTCGAGATCCACCCCGACGATGCGATGAGGTTCGGCGTCCGCGATGGCGGCTTCGCACGGGTCACGACCGATTACGGTCAGTGCACCCTGCGCGTCGTCGTCAGCGCGCGGCAGCAGCGCGGCATGCTGTTCGCCCCGATCCACTGGAGCGCGGAGACCGCGTCAGGGGCCCGCGTCGGCGCGCTGGTGGCGCCGCTCACCGATCCGTTCTCCGGCCAGCCCGAAAACAAGGCGACGCCGGCGGCGATCGCGCCCTATGAATACGTCTTTCGCGGCTTTGCGCTGTCGCGCCGGCCGCTCGAACTGCCGCCGCACGCATGGTGGGCGCGGGTCGCCGTCGGCGGCGGGAACGGTTATCTGTTCGCCGACAACGCCGATCTGGCGTCGTGGCAATCATGGCTGCGGTCGGTCGCCGGCGACGATCTCGCGGAATACCGGGATTTTGGCGACGGCGTCTATCGCGCCGCGTCCTTTACCGAAGACCGCATCGAGACCTGCCTGTTCGTCGGTCCGGCACGCGATGCCGGTGATTGGGAGGTGGTCAGGGAGCTGTTCGCCGCCGACGCGCTCAGTGATGCCCAGCGCCGTTCTCTGTTTTCGGGCAGGTCGATCGACGGCGCAGCCAGCGCGGGCCCGACGGTCTGTGCCTGCTTTGGCGTCGGCCGTAGCACCATCTGCGACGCCATCGTCGCCGGTGCGACCACGGCCGGCGAGATCGGCGCGCGGCTGAAGGCCGGCACCAATTGCGGCTCATGCATTCCGGAATTGAAGCGGCTGATCGCCCAGGCGAACGCTGCCGATCCTGGAAAAGATGAACGCGGGCGCGACCGCGTCAGCGCCTAACTCAGCGGCGGGCGCTCCGTGCGAACCCATTGTTGAATGGAGGGACGCTGCCATTGCGTCCGCGCATAATCGGCCAGGACCGCCGGCACCGCATCGCCGTTCAGGATCAACCTGTTGAGCATGAGGGCGAGATCGACGTCGGCGATCGACCAATGGCCAAACAGGTTTTCACCGCCATGGCGGAGCAGCTCGCAGGCGGCGGCACAGAGCTTTCGCGATGAGAGTTGCGCCGCCGGGGAAAGTGCTGCTGAAGCAGGCTGCCCGTAGAAGATGCTCGGCGTCGGACGCTCCTGGCGGATCGGCAGGAAATCGCTGCGCAGCCATGCCTGGAGCTGACGGGCCCGCGCGCGCTGTTGCCGGTCGGTTGGAAACATCGGTGGATCGGGATAGGCCTCGTCGAGATATTCCGCGATCGCCGACGACTCCGAAAGCGCGAAGTCGCCATCGACCAGCGTCGGCACGCGTTGCGTCAGCGATATCCGCGCATAGTCCCGCTCGTTGTTGGCGCAAGCCGCGAGATCCAGTGTCCGCATCTCGAATGGAAGCCGTTTTTCTGTCAGCACCACGAACACCGACATGGCATAGGGCGACGTCAGCTGTCGGTCTGCGTAGAGAAGCATGACAATCCCGTTTTCGAATCCCGTTTGCGGCAACAATTGTCATTGTTAGCGGTTCGGAACTCGCCCGCAAGGTGTCCTGAATGTTTGGCGCGCAAGGACGCCTCGACCAGGCAATCGACGAGGTGGACGATGTCCTCTATGGTGCGCGCGAACAAACGTCAGGGATGAAACCACACGATGATGTATCTCGACACTCCGCCGCGGCTGATCGAGGCCAAGGTGTTTTCGGCGATGCCGGAATCTTTCCGCCGCAAGGGCGTGCGCACCGAATGGGCCGATGCCAACCGGCCGGGGCAGCCGACCGACAGTTTCATCGAGGGTCCGTCATTCGACGCCGACGGCAACCTCTACATCGTCGATATCCCGTTCGGGCGTATCTTCAGGATCGCGCCCGACGGTCAATGGACGCTAGTGGTCGAATATGAGGGCTGGCCCAACGGCCTCAAGATCAGCCGCGACGGCCGCATACTGGTTGCCGATTATAGCCATGGTCTGATGGAGCTCGATGCCAAAGCCGGACGGATGAAGCCGATCCTGACCTCGCGCAATTCGGAGTCGTTTCGGGGCTGCAATGATCTGCATCTCGCTTCCAATGGCGACATTTATTTCACCGATCAGGGGCAGACCGGGCTGCACGATCCGACCGGGCGGGTCTACCGGCTGTCGCCGGCCGGCCGGCTTGATTGCCTGATCAATACCGGCATCAGCCCCAACGGCCTGGTGCTCGATCCCGATGAGAGCGTGCTGTTCGTCGCGATGACGCGCGACAACGCGGTCTGGCGCATGCCCTTCATGAAAGACGGCAGCGTCTCCAAAGTCGGCCGCTTCTGCTCGCTGTTCGGTCCGAGCGGTCCCGACGGTCTGACCATGGACAAAGCGGGTCGCCTGTTCGTGGGGCACGCCTCGCTCGGCCACGTCTTCGTATTCGCGCCGAATGGCGAGTTGATTGCGCGCATCAAGTCCTGCGCCGGATCGAGCTGCACCAACGTCGCGATCGGCGGCAAGGACGGCGACCGCTTGTACATCACCGAGTTGGTCACGGGCACCGTGATGGTCGCCGACATCAGCGGATTGAGGTAATCGCATGAAGCTCCGACTGTTCGGCAGCCGTGGCGTTCAGGTGCCCGTGATCGGGCAGGGCACCTGGTATATCGATCGCGGCGACCGCAAGCGCGCGGTGGTGGCACTGCGCCGCGGCATCGATCTCGGCATGACCCACATCGACACCGCCGAGATGTACGGCGACGCCGAACCTGTGGTCGCCGAGGCGATCGCCGGGCGGCGTGACGAGATTTTCCTGGTCTCGAAGGTGTTGCCGAGCAATGCGTCGCGGCGCGGCGCCATCACGGCGTGCGAGCGCTCGCTGGCACGGCTGAAGACCGACCGGCTCGATTGCTATCTCTTGCACTGGCGCGGATCATATCCGCTGCAGGAGATCGTCGCGGCGTTCGAGGAACTGGTCGGCGCCGGCAAAATCCGCAGCTGGGGCGTCAGCAATTTCGACACCGATGATCTCGATGAACTCAAGGCGGTGGCCGGCGCTTCCGGTATCGCCTGCAATCAGGTGCTTTACCATCTCGGCGAACGCGCGATCGAGCACGCGGTGATCCCGTGGTGCAAACAGAACGGCGTCGCCGTCGTTGCCTATTCGCCGTTCGGTCACGATGATTTCCCCGCGCCGGGCAGCAAAGGCGGGCAGGTGCTGCTGACGATCGCTGAGGCGCATGGTGCATCGCCGCGTCAGGTGGCACTCGCGTTTCTCACGCGCGACGATTCCGTGTTTGCCATTCCGAAGGCCTCGAGCGCCGACCATGCCACCGATAACGCCGCCGCCGGCGCGCTGACGCTCAGCGAGAATGAACTGGCCGCGCTCGACAAGGCGTTTCCGCGGGGCGCCAAGCCACGCGGTCTGCCGATGCTGTGATCAGCATGCCTGTTAATTGAAATGGTTCATCCGCGGGTTTGGTTCACCTCGCCCCGCTTGCGGGGAGAGGTCGAAGCCGAAGGCTTCGGGTGAGGGGGCCTATCCGCGAGTCTAGAACGTGTTGAGGGGCCCCCTCACCCCAACGCTCTCAGAGCGAGCTTTACTCGTCTCGCCCCCCGCGAGCGGGGAGAGGGAGAACCTTTCGGCTGCGGCTAGGCGCCGCGGCCAATCGCGCATATCGGCTGCTCGTTTTCGGTCCTTGTCCATCGGCCGCGGTTGTCGTTCTCTGCACCTCACTCGATTCGATCATCTGATTTCCGCGCCCGTGTTTTGTTGTTAACCTCGTCGCAGCCGCGAGGCTGGATCGTGTTACCTTGTCTTTGCCCCAGAAGAAGTCCACCCCGACTGCCGCACCTGCCACCGCTGCCGCTCCGGCGCGCGCCGATCATCCATTCCGCGGCATCGCGCTGATCCTCGCGTCGACGGTGTTCCTCGGCAGCTCGGACGCCACCTCAAAGTATCTATCGGCAACGCTGCCCTCGATCGAGATCGCCTGGATCAGGTTCCTGGTTTTCGCGCTGGTCATGCTTCCGGCCATGCTGCCGGGTTCTCCGTGGTATGCCATGCAAACGGAGCGTCGTGGTTTCCAAGTGATGCGCGGGGCTGCGCTGCTTGGCTCGTCGCTGTTCTTCATCACCGGGTTGCGGTTTCTGCCGATCGCCGAGGCGTCGGCCACCAGTTTCGTTTCGCCGTTGTTCGTCACCGCGCTGTCGATCGCGTTTCTCGGCGAAAGCGTCGGCTTGCGCCGCTGGCTCGCGACCGCAGTCGGCCTGATCGGCGTCCTGATCATCCTGCGGCCCGGCTCCAGCGCGTTTCATCCCGCCGCCTTGTTCTCGATCGTGTCGGCGCTGGCCTGGGCCTGCACGCTGATCATGACGCGGGTGATGAGCGGCACCGAGCGCGCCATCACCACCATGGCCTATTCGTCGATCACAGGCCTCGCCATTCTGTCGGTGCTGGTGCCGTTCGTCTGGGTAACGCCAAGCTGGCACGACATCTTCTTCGGAATCGTCATCGGCGTCGCATCGACGGCCGGGCAGTGGATCGTGGTGCTGGCGTTTCGCTATGCCAACGCTTCGGTGCTGGCGCCGTTTTCGTACACCCAATTATTATGGGTCAGCTTTCTCGGCTTCCTGATCTTCGGCGAGGTGCCCGACGTCTGGACCGTCACCGGCGCTGCCTTCATCGTCGCCAGCGGGCTCTACACCGCGCACCGGGAGCGGTTGCGGCGGTCCGAAGTCCTGGTGCAGGCCGAGCCGTCCCCCAACGCCTAATCACGTTGTCGTTGCACGCCTTCGTTCAGGCGAAAGCAGCATGTACAACGCAAACGATCGCAAGCCGGAGGATTTCCATGCGCGCCGCCATTTTCAGGAACGGCGAAATCGTCGTCGATACCTTGCCCGAGCCGAAACCAGCCACGGGGCAGGTGCTGGTCATGACGCTTGCCTGCGGCATCTGCGGCTCGGACCTGCACGCGCGCAAGCACGCCCACCGCATGGTCGAATTGACCCGGCATCTTCCCGGACGCAAGCCGATGGACCTCAGCCGCGATGTCGTGTTCGGGCATGAATTCTGCTGCGAGGTTCTCGATTACGGGCCGGGTACGCAGCGCAAGCTGAAGGCGGGCACGCGCGTGTGTTCGCTTCCCGCGCTGCTGACGGCCGGCGGCGTGCAGAGCATCGGCTATTCCAACGACAATATCGGCGGCTATGCCGAACGCATGCTCCTGAGCGAGCCGCTGCTGCTTGAGGTGCCGAACGGACTGGCGGCGGAGCATGCGGCGCTGACCGAGCCGCTTGCGGTCGGCGTTCACGCAGTCGCCAAGGCCAACATTGTCGGCGACGAGGTGCCGCTGGTGATCGGCTGTGGCCCGGTCGGGCTTGCGGTAATCGCGGCGCTGAAGCTGAAAGGGTTGCATCCGATCGTCGCAGCGGATTATTCGCCGGCGCGCCGCGCCTTGGCCGAAAGACTGGGCGCCGATATCGTCGTCGATCCCGCGCACACGCAGCCCTACGCGACCTGGGCCGAGCATGCCGCGATGTCGCCGGAACAGAAGGCGGCGCGACCGCCGCTGCAGGCGTTGCTGCCGGCGCTTAAGCCCGCGCTGATTTTCGAATGCGTCGGCATTCCCGGAGTGCTGCAGCAGGTGTTTGAAGGCGCGCCGCGCAACGCCCGCATCGTGGTGGTCGGCGTCTGCATGGAAACCGACCGCTCCGAGCCGATGCTCGGCATCATGAAGGAACTCAACGTTCAATACGTGCTGGCGTATACGCCCGAGGAATTTGCGTTCAGTCTGCGTATGATTGCGGAAGGTGAGGTCGATGCGGCCTCGCTGATAACCTCAAGAGTTGGCATCGACGGCGTTGCGCAGGCGTTCACGGACCTCGCCAGCCCGGAACGCCACACGAAAATCATTGTCGAGCCGTGGAGATAATTTCGTCGTCCGCGACAGGCGTATGAAACGCGCGCGACAGGATGGATGGTCACCGTTGAAGCTTTTCGCTGCCGATACCCGCCCGGCGCTCCGCACATCAACTCATGAAATATTCTCGTGACACAACTACGGCTGTAGTTTTCGCAGGCCACCTGAAACCATTTTGTAGTTCGAGGCGTGCTTCGTAGCGACGGGGCATCCACTTCCTAACATGGAGAACTACATTGGCTCGGATCACCGGTACAAACGGAAATGACAATCTACAGGGAACGAACTCAGACGACACCATCAGCGGCCTGGGCGGTAACGATAAGTTGGAAGGCTTGGGCGGCAACGATAACATTGATGGTGGCGCCGGGAACGACCTCATTGAGGGCGGTGACGGCCACAACACCCTGAGTGGTGGAGATGGCGACGATACTTTCGTCGTAGCGGGCGGTGACAATCAGATTGACGGCGGGGCCGGTTTCGACACCGTCGACGAGTCCACGGAGCCATTGTCGGTTTCGCACAGCGATACGCTTCAGAATATCGAACAGGTAATCGGTAGCTCGGGCGACGATACCATAAATCTGAATGTGGGCATCAATGTCGACTCGACTGTCAAGGGCGGCAACGGCGATGACATACTCACGACCGGTTCCGGGAACGACCATCTGTCAGGTGGCAGCGGCAACGATGTCCTCGACGGAGGAACGGGCCACAATGTCTATGACGGCGGGGCCGGTTTCGACGTGGTTGACGAATCTTCGCTTGCGGCGGGGGACAAGGGCACCAGCACCTTCACCAGCATCGAGCAAATATTCGGTACCGCGCATAACGACATCTACACCTTTACCGGCAGTAGCATCATCACCATCGACGCCGGCGCCGGCGATGACGTACTCAACGGGGGAACTGGATCGGACACGTTAACAGGTGGACAGGGCACCGACACACTGAATGGAGGGGGAGGCAACGACCAACTGTTTGCCCTGGGCAGTACGGTGGATGATGCGACCGCTCAATCTTATGACACCGATGGCAAGAACACTATGTCAGGTGGCGACGGCGATGATCTCATTGTTGGTGCCGGCAATAACGACACTATTGACGGAGGTGCGGGTTCGGACGACATGTTCGGTGGTGGCGGCAACAACCATCTCACTGGCGGTGCCGGGTCTGATGTCTTCGAGTTTATCCAGCAAGAGGGGACATCCCCAATCCCGGCGGCGGGGGTAACGCCCCCATCCCATGACGTGGTCACCGATTTCAATGCCCAACAGGATTTCTTGGTAATCGGGACCACCGTAAAGGGCTACAATCCGCTGCACCATATGACGGATACCGCCGCCGGAGCCGTTATCGATCTCGGCGACGGCCAGTCCCTAACCCTCGACAATGTGCATGTCGCAGACTTGAACTCCCACAACGTCGAGACTGATTTTATTGGTGCGTGACGCAACGCGTCGCGCCCTGCGGTAAACACCGGTTTCCTTAGAGGTGACCGGCACTGCGTCCGCCTCGGTTTCACCGGGGCGGACGTTTCGTTTTCATCTGAGGGATATTCTGCTCGTTAGGTCGCGGACGTCGTGCGGGGTATTGCGTCGCCAACTCCACGATTTGGCCGACGACGAAATCCAGTATCGGCGGACCTCGCGTGGTTGGCCTCATTTGGGACCGACGTCGCGTTCGTCAGAACGTCGTAGAGCGTGATGGCTTTTCTTCGAATCGCCATCCCGCTCTACCTTTTTGTTTAAGCATGATCGTTTCGGAAAACCGGTGTCCACTTTTCCGGATCATGCTTTAGTTGTCTGACTCAACGTTCACTGCAATGGCGTATAAGCCCGAGGAATTTGCATTCAGTCTGCGTCTGATCGCGGACGGTCAGGTCGATGCGGCCGCGCTTGTGACCGCAAGGATCGGGATCGACCGCGTCGCGCACGCGTCCCCAGATCTCGCGCCAATCACGAACGCCACACCAAGATTATGGTCGAGCCGGGAGACAGATGTCCTAGCGCGGCTAGTCGCGATCTTTGCCGGTTTTGGTCGGGCATTTTGGCGGAGGTTGCGTGTTGCGGACGGCTTCGGTCAGCATCTCGCGAAGTTCCGCCTTGGTCTTGGCCGGCTCGCGCGTGGAGGTTTTTTGCCATTGGGTCATAGGCTGTATATGGGGTGCCGGAGGCAGGAGAAAAGAGCCGCGGCGCGCCCTTTTTGAGTGATGCGGCGGAAATTGTGCCTTGGTGTTCTAATTAGTTGTTCGCGAGCCGATGGCCCTGCGGGGGGCGATCATCAATATTTCATTAGCCAAATCCTGCCACAACTTCCGGACGAGCAAGGAGAGCGAGGCTTGGGGTCGCCGAAGTCGAACGTCGGCCCCAGCATTTTGAGCATGATCTCCGCGCAAACGCTTCGCGTTTGTCGCGAGGGAAAACCGGTGCCCACTTTGCGCTAACGCGGCCCTGCGGGTCCGGATCATGCTCTAACGACAAGATCAGGAAGAAAACCATGATCAGCGCCGTTTCCAGCCAGACCCCCGCAACGAATCCGGCCGCTTATCTGGCGCCTGCCGATGACGACAGCAGGACGCAGTCTGCGCCGGAAGCAACGTCTGACGACAGCGGCCGCGACCCGGCCACGCAAGTGTCGTTGTCGCAGGAGGCCAAGGATCATCTGATGGATCATCTGATGGATCGTCTGACCGCCGACCTCAAGCAAAACCCGCAGACCGCGCGGCAAACGCTGGATGCCTTCTCAAAGGCGCGCGCCGATCGTCTCGCCGCGATCGAGCAGATGAGCCAAGCTCAGAAGGCGCTCGGGCAGGCGAGCCTCGATGCGGTCCAGGTGCGGATGGAGGCGATACATCATCAGGTCGCGATCAATCAGGTCAACCGTCAACTCAAAATGCTGGAGAGGCAGGACGAGATGAACAAGACATTAACGGCCACGCTGCAACGGATGAAGGAAAGCTACGCCCATTGGCAGAATGCAAAGCCGGTGCCTGCCGTTCAGCTCACCGATGCACAGATCGCGGACATCCTCAAGAAGGTGGCGTCGCAAGGCATTGATCCATCCAAGATCGGAGGCGCGGACAACTACCTCTTCGGCTACGAGGGCATGCAATACACCTTCAAGAAAGACGGAACGGCCTGGGTGAATGCGGGCGGCATTCCGACGTCCGAAGCACAAAAACAGGGTGGCCTGCGCGCGATGGAAGAGTCGATGCGGAATGTCCGCAGCAGGATGCAGGACACCGGCGCCGCGCGTGAAGGGCTCATCGCCCAGCTCAACGCGCTAACGGGTCCATGAGCGCGACCGGCTTGCGAGAGGAACGGCGTAGCTCGATTGGCTGGTACGCCGCGCCATTGAGGAGGGCGCTCTCACGGGGTTGAGAAAACCTGATTGGCCCGACTGACCGTCTCCAGCCGCGGAGCGCCCGTTGCGTCGATGCGCGGCTGCAGCCGATACTAGGCGACCTGGCCGGGTGCGAATTCTGCGCGGCCGCGCTTCGACCATAGCGGCGGGGCGTGATCGCCGACCACCAGGATGTCGGCCGGACCGACCGCCGGATCACGCGCGATCTTGGCCACCACCGTGAAAACGTCGTGCCACAACTCGGCCATGCGGCATATCCTCGGCATGGCGAAACCGTTGTTTGCGAGGGCGCAGTGAAAGTCAGTCAGCGCTTCGTCTGGCGCGACCGGAATGTGGGTGTTGAGCGTCAGCCAATAGATGAAGCGCGGCTTGCCGCTATGCGCGGCCTGTCGAGAGGCGTCGACAATGATCGGCGCGAGGTCGGCGTCGCAGGCGCCGCGGAAGACGGCGCCGCAGGAACGGCGGGTCGTCTTGATGATTTCTTCACCGAACAGTTCCTTGTCGAAGCCGACCTCCGGATACCATTGCTCGCGTTCGAACATGCCGCCTGAGAAGGCATGTAAGGCGATGCTGGTATAGCCGCTTGATTTCAGGAGATTGGGCAGACAGGAAGATCCATTGTTCTGCACGTAGTCGGCATGGAACGTGCGCGTGTTGCACAATTCACGCATCTCGCCGGAGGTGGTGGAGCCGTAATAAACGGTGTGACCGGAAGTGACGAGGTAGTCTTTGGTGATGGATGAGTCGTACAGCGGCGCGGCGATCCGCTCGCGGGCGGTCTGGTCGAGCAAATACCCGAGGCTTTCAACGATCACCACGACGACGTTATTGCCGTGGGCGCCCGCTGCGAGGTTGAAACCCGAGACCTCGGCCGCGGACTCGACCGGCTTGTCACGGCCGAATACCGAGCCGAAGTGGTAGTGCGGTGAGACATTTCTGACATAGTCGAGCGCAGCGAAAGCCAACGCCAGCGCGAACAGGATGGATGCCCGGCCGCGCACCAGCGCGCTGCGCTGGCTCAGGCACGCCAATGCCGCGAGCGTCGTCGTGAGCATGACGGCGATCAGCGAAAGATAAAGCGGCGAGGCGAAGAAATGGAGCCGACGCGCGAGGTCGAGAGCGGCCATCATTTCCGTCGTCGCCATGCCGAACATCAGCGACAGCGTCTTCACCATGTCGAAAGCAAGCAGGCAGAGAAACAGGGTGGCCGTCAAGGCGAACGGAATGCGGCGCGCCAGGATCGCCAGGCTGGCGTAGAGCATGATCACGCCGGTTCGCGGCGGCAGCCCGATATCGAGTAGCGAGATCAGCGTCGCAAACGACAACAGGTTTGGGAGCACTAGCCCGCCCGCCAGCAGCGGGACATCCCGCGAGCTGAGTTGCGACAGCAGGGCTCGCCATATACCAAGCTTCTCCGCTTCGCCACCGCAGGCGGAGGATGTTGACGCTTCACTCATTACGCCGATTTCCCGAGCCCACTTCGTTAGGGAGGAAGCTAAGGGCGAGACGTAAATCCTTCGTTGCGAGATATCGAACTACAACTCATGCGTTCACCGGCACGCGATGCTGTGGCGGAAAAAATTATCAATTAAGAAATTAGTAGGAGTGATGTTACTTCGGCGCGAGGCTCACGGTCATGATCCGGCTGGTATCATGCCAGGACGAGCGGGAGTGTGAACTAGGTCACACCCTCGCGGTCCAAAGAAATGCGCGGTCCAAAGAAGGAGTCTGTGACTGATCAGAAGCGGATCGACTGACGCTTTGTCGGGGGCGCGACATGTTCTCGGTCGCGGTGAGGGGATGCTGCGGAGCTACGTAAACTCGGAGCTGGGCGCTTTCCTAATTTAGGTGGGCACTCCGGACGTAGGGGAGGTCGCTGCTTCGACGCGCTTCGCGTGGTGATCACGCGAGTTATCACCGGGAACGGAGATAAAAGCGTGGCCATAGACTGCGTAAAGAAACGAGCGACAGCGGACCCAGAACGACCGGCTTCTCGTACTGCGTCGTCTTGGCTACAGCCGTCGTTACGGCGAATTAACTGAGCCTTAGCGATGATGTGCCGATCATCTGGGGCTGTTAAGAATACCGATGGAGGGTGCTCCGATGCTCAAGGACGGTACTTACGCGGCGTGGTTCAAGACTCCGTTTGGCCAGGGCACGGGCATCGTTCATGTCGCAGACGGTAAAATCTGGGGCCGTGATAGCGTCATGACCTACGACGGCACTTGCAAAGTCGATGGAGATCGATTCACAGCGACCGTCACGACCAAAAGACACGCCGAAGGGCAGCCGACGGTCTTCGGCAACGATCGTGAACTGACGCTGCAGCTTGAGGGAACGTGTGCCGGCAGGATATCTACGTATGTAGGGACGGCGGAACAGTTTCCCGGCGTGATTCTGGAGGGAATGCTCATTCTCAACGAACAACAGCCGCTGACATCGGAGCCGATCAGGCCGATACCACAATTCGACCCGCACCGACTTCCGAGACTGCCGAAGCAGCAGCGCTAAGTGAGCTGGATGCGTTACGGCATCACGAGCAACGACCGGTCCTAGGAACGAGAGCCAGGGCTGGCATGAAGCAGGGCAAATCGGGGAAGGGTCGTGGCTTGAGCCGAGTTCGATCCGTGGCCACTATCTCGCCACCCCGGAACAAAAGTTCCGCATTCCACAAAATTCCCTGATCGGCTCCCATTCTCGCCGCGATCGCACTGCACCACGCAGGGATCGTCGGGGCGCCCTGCATTTTGTCGCGTGAAGCTCACCAACCGCCGCTTGTCTGCCGCCGCGTCGTGCTGCGCGCGCTTGCCACCGCCTCTGCATTGACGCTCTGTGCGTCCGTCGGCGGCTGCGCCAGCGACGCGCTTTCCACCGCCGGTGCAACCTACGACGCCGCCGAGCTTTCCACTAATCCAACGCTTCTCGTCGCCACCACCCGCAAGCCCGTGAACGGCGCCCGCACCAAGCCCTGGTATGGGCCGGAGCGCGCCGCCGGGCTGAGCCTCGCCCGCGCCAAGCTCACGCCACCAGGCGACGGCCGTTTCTCGCTTAATGCCATCGGGCTGGACGATTGGCGTCTCGATGCAGTCGAGCCGGTCAGCCAGATCGGTGATCTCTATGCCGAGCCCGGCATCCATGACGTGCTTATCTACGTGCATGGTTTCAACCAGACCTTTGAAAGCGCAGCGCTCGACGCGGCCCGCCTCTCCGGCGGCATCCGTTTCCGCGGCGAAACCATGGTGTTCTCCTGGCCGTCGAAGGCGAATTTGTTTGACTACGGCTACGACCGCGAGAGCGCCATGTGGTCGCGCGACGCGCTCGATCAGGTGTTGACCGGGCTGATGGCGAGCCCGAACATCGGCCGCCTCCACATCGTCGCACATTCGGTCGGCACCATGCTGGCGATGGAGGCGCTGCGCCAGGTTTACGCGCGGCAGCCGGCTGCGGGCGAGCGTATCGGCGCCGTGGTTTTCGCATCGCCCGACATCGACCTCGACGTCTTCACATCCTCGGTCGCGCACATCGGCCCGCTTGCGGGGAAGATCACGGTGGTCACCGCAACCACCGACCGGGCGCTGGCCGTCTCGGGCTTCCTCGCCGGCGGCATCACCCGCGTCGGCGCTGCCGAAAAGGCCGAGTTGGTCCGGCTTGGGCTGCACGTGATTGACGCCTCGGCGCAAGGTTGGGGCATCATCAATCACGACCTGTTCCTGTCGAACGCGAAGGTCCGTCGAGTGGTCCGACGCGCCATCGACGGACGCCCGATCGATGGGGCGTAAGGGCACAACCGCGGGACCGAAGGTACGGCCAGCGTATAACAGCAGTTGGCAGTACTGCCGGAGCAAGAATTGTGAATCGTAAAAAGATTGCCGTGTTGTCGGATCGGGCGACGGCTTATCGGGATAACAACGCAGCCGGCTTCGGGGAATATGGATTGGAGCGGCGCGACGAATTACTCATGGTCCTCCCGCTCAACCCACGCACCGAGCCTGCGCCGACAATTTTTGCCGAGTTGCTACGGGGACACGTCCGGTTTGGGTCCAAACTCAGAAGTCCGAGCGCGCAACCGGGAGGTCAGCTTTCCCTTCAAGTACGGACATTGTCGGGCGCGACGGTAGGGTCCGAAAGGTGCCCATTAGCGGGCATTGCCGGCCGGGCCCCGACGAAGGTATGCCCGGCCCGGATTGCAGTGGCATCAGTTGTTCGCGCCGGCGCGCGCGTGCCGAATGACCTGATGCTCGTCGCTGGTGAGCTGCACCGGCCCGACCTTGATGGTGAGCTTGTCAAGCTTGCCGGTGAAGCGGAAGGGCACCTGATAGTCCTTATCTTCAACGCCGGTGCGGGTATCGACACCCACGTCGAAGGTTTCCTCAAGCGCAATGATGAATGGAATGGTGTGCGGGATTTTGCTGTTGGCGACCTCCTTGCCGTCCACCCTCAGGACGCCCGTGCCGCCCTTGCCGAAGCCGGGTCCGTCGTATTTGAAATCGAACACGATGGTGTGCTTGCCGGGTTTGAGCGCATCCCGGCCTTCCCAGCGGAAGCGTTCGAGATCGAGGAAGTTGTAGAGAAATACTGGCTTGCCCTTGAGCAGATACAGGCCGTAGCCGCCGAAGCGTCCCCCTTCAGTGACGATCATCCCTTCGCTGCCGTCCTGTGAGCCCGCACGCCCAACGGTCGAACCAGCACTGCCCGGAATGTCTACTTCGGCGGTGATGGTATAGGACCTGTTCAGGATGCTGGGTGCATCGCTCTCAGGCAGGCCTGATATCTCGCCCGAGTAGGTGAAGGCGTTCCGACCGGCGGTCGCGCTTGGCCTTGGTGCGATGATGCGTTGAAGAACCGAGTTATCCAGTGGGAACACGTTGTATTTGGTCGCTTCCACGATGAACAACTCCTGCAACTCGCGGAGCTTGTCTGGCATCTTCGCCGCGAGGTCGTTGTACTCCGAGTAGTCCTCGGCAATGTTGTAGAGCTCCCACTTGTAGCCATTGACCACATCCTCCGGCAGCTTGGCGGTCCCCAGGAGCCAGGGCGGCGCAGGTGGCGTTGTCGCCGCGATCCAACCGTTGTGATAGATCGCGCGGTTGGCGAACATCTCGAAATACTGCGTCGTCCGCGTGGACGGCGCGTTAGCGTTCCCCTGGTCAAAGGTGTATGCCATGCCCACCCCTTCAATCGGCTTCTGCGCAATGCCGTTGACCATCAGCGGCGCCGGAATGCCGGTTGCCTCAAGGATTGTCGGTACGATGTCGATGATGTGGTGGAACTGGGTGCGGATGCCGCCCGCATCCTTGATGCGGCTCGGCCAAGCGATCGCCATGCCCTGGCGGGTGCCACCGAAATGCGACGCCACCTGCTTCGTCCATTTGAACGGCGTGTCGAAGGCCCATGACCAGGCCACGGCCATGTGCGGATAGGTCACGGCCGAGCCCCAGGCGTCGTATGCCTTCAACTGCTCGGCGATCGGCAGGTCCAAAATGCCGTTGTAGGCGGTGTATTGGTTGGGCGTGCCGACGGTCGTGCCTTCCGCGCTCGTGCCGTTGTCACCGCTGATATAGATGATCAGCGTGTCGTCGAGCTTGCCTTGATCCTGGACTTCCTGAATGACGCGACCGATTTCGTGGTCGGTGTAGGCGGCATAACCGGCGAACACCTCCGCTTGCCGTGCGAACAGCTTCTTCTCATCGGCCGTCAACGTGTCCCATTTTTTCAGGTCATCCGGCCAGGGCGTAAGCTGGGTATTGGCGGGGATGACGCCAAGCCGTTTCTGATTGGCAAATATCTGCTCGCGCAAGGCGTTCCAGCCCATGTCGAACTTGCCCTTGAACTTGTCGATCCATTCCTTGGTCGGCTGATGGGGCGAATGGGTGCCGCCGGGCACGTAGTAGACGAAGAATGGCTGATCGGGCGCGGCCGCATTGAGCTGTCTCATATGGGCGATCGCTTCATCCGCCATGTCCGTCGTCAGATTGTAGCCGGGCTTTCCGACCCAGGGGAAAACCTGGGTGGTGTTCCGGAACAGGTATGGCGTCCACTGGTCGCTTTCGCCGCCCATGAAGCCGTAGAAGTAATCGAAGCCCATGCCGATGGGCCATTGGTCGAACGGTCCCGTCGCGCCGTACTGGAAGCTCGGCGTGTTGTGGTTCTTGCCGAACCACGAGGTGGCGTAGCCATTCTGTTTCAGGATCGTGCCAATGGTGGCACTCTCCGGCCCGATAATGCTGTCGTAGCCCGGATAGCCGGTCGCTTGCTCCGAAATGATGCCAAACCCCACCGAGTGGTGGTTACGGCCAGTGATCAGCGCCGCCCGCGTCGGGGAGCAAAGTGCCGTGGAGTGGAACTGAGTGTAGCGCAGCCCCATCTGCGCAATGCGATCCATCGCGGGCGTCGGGACGACGCCGCCAAACGTCCCCGAAACTCCGTAGCCCTGGTCGTCAGTCATGATCAGGAGCACGTTGGGGGCACCCTTGGGCGGCACCACGCGGGCGGGCCAATACGGCTTCGACTGGCTGGCCTGAAGGTTGATGTCGCCGCCGAACTTCGGCGGCGGTGGCGGAAGGTACTTTCCATCAATCGTCGTCGTGGCACCGGGTGAACCCGGTGTGCCCGTGATCTGTTGTGCGGCCGCCGGCAGAACTGACACTGACGCGATGGCAACAGTTGCCAGCAGCCCGAACCGAATGCTCCTCATCGTGCACATGGTTCCCTCCGTCCATCTGCGATGCGGTGCCGCACCCTAAGCGCGGCTAGAACCGCTCGCTATGCAGCTTCGGCAGATTTGGCACCGGACTATCGCGCTCCGTTGTTGGCTCGGACCGTGATGCGCGCGATGGCTGGCGATGGAGACAGAGCCAGCAAACGCGAGTTTGTACCGGGGCCGCGCGACGCGACCTTTGAGGATATTTGCCACTGCGCATTCCCGGCTTTATCCAGTGCGAGTTGGTACACAAGGGCCGTGCGCGATGGACTATGTCAAACGTCCAGGCGCTGATCTTCATCGCGGCATGCGCCGTCATGATCGCGCTGATGCTGCTGGCCCGATCGAGGGTGATTTCGGTCGTTCGGGGTTGGACCTTTCCAGCGTTCCAGACTAAATTTGCGGCGTCATGCAACTGCTATCAGCTCTCGTCTGTCCGTCCTGCCAGCACTCCAGCACCGAGGCCATGCCGACGGACGCCTGCCAGTTTTTCTACGACTGCAAGGCCTGCGGCCAGCGGCTAAAGCCTAAACCCGGCGATTGCTGTGTGTTCTGCTCATACGGCTCGGTGCCGTGCCCGCCGGTCCAGCAGAACGGGCGGTGCTGTTAGCTCGAACTTGCGTTCACGACCAGGCGTACCCGCCAATTTTCGAAACGCCACTTGAGGAATGAAGCATCGGAGGGACCGATGTGGCGCATGTCGAACCTTCAGGCACTGATCTTCATCGCGGCGGTCGTCGCCATGGTCGTGGCGTGGCTGCTGATGCCCGCCTGATCGAAGGTCAGGTGTCACGCCGACACAGTGTCGGCGGATCAACCGATGATCACGCCACCCCGTGGCGGCGGGCGTACTTTCAATGGATTAGGAGGCGGCATGGTTGATCGGGAGAACTCACTTGCCTATGCGGCGCTGCCACGAAACCGGATGTGAAGACCGCTTGCGGGGGCGTAGCAGACCAATCGTGCTCAAGGCGAGTTCTTCCGGGGTTGAGCCATTTCGGAATGTGACTACCTCGACCACATCTCGAAGATGATCGCAGCGGCAGCCATCACGAGGGCAACGAGCATCCAATATTGGATACGAACGCCGAAGACGTCGAACCCCAGAATAAGCATATGCACTACCGAATCCTCCGTTCGGGCGGAATCTACCAAGATATATCAGCCAAGGGTGAGGCCGGTCGCCGAGAGGTAAATCGTCAGGTCGGAAGCCGAAAATCAGGCGTCCAACTCAGCTCTGCGCGCGCCTTTTCGGCCGCCACGATTCTGTTGGGCTGCGCAATGTTATAGATGCCCGGCTCACCGTGATCGATGGCCAGCAGCGCGGCATAGGCTGCCGCATCGACATGAACGGGCGTAGAACTCGACGGCTGGTCAAAAGGGGTTCCGGGGCCATAGAGGTGACCGTAGCGAAGGACGACGCCCTGGAGCGGCGGCGATTTCAAAGTGAGATCCTCCAGCGCAATGACGCCCTGCATGTTGATGCCGCTCTCTCCCTCGTCCCCGGCATCGAGCGGGTCGGTCTCCGCGTGCGGCTCGGCCCCCAGGGCGTAGACCCAAGCGATGCTTTGCGCCACCAACCGGCGCGCGCCCGCCGCAATGGCGGCCCTGACGAGGTTCCGTGTTCCTTCGTTGCGGATGCGGGCGGTGCGCACGATCGCTGCTCCCATCTGGCGTGGATTAAGATCCTTCGGGAGGTCGGTGAGCTGATGGATCACGACATCGGGTCGTGCTTTTGCGACCGCGAGGGATAGGGCCGCCGTGTCGAAGACGTCGACCACGACCGGGTCCGCGCCCAGCGAGCGCAGCATATCGGCATTTGCTTTCGACCTGGTGCTGCCACAAACGTAATGGCCAGCGGCGTGCAGGAGCGGCGTCAGACGCCTGCCGATGGCGCCGGACGCGCCGGCGAGGAAGATCCTGTAACCCATCACCGTTACTCCTTCGCATAAGCGCCCGAACAGGCGGATCCGACACGGGGTCGATTCCAAGGCGCAAACCAAGACGGCCTCAGCGTTCAACCCGTGTGGAGGCGAAGCGGCCGACGGCGCCACGGTTGACGCGGAACAGGCACGGGGTCGTGTGCGGTGCGCGGACCGGAGCGCGCGCTTTCAGAACTACGCCGATGCGACCGATGCGGATATGACGCCACTCGACCATTGTCAGCTCTGTCTAATGGATCGGATCGAGGAAAGGCGTGTCCGGATCACTGACGTAGAAGGTAACAACCCGCATCGGTTCGGTGGTGCTGCGATTATAACCGGTCATCTTCACGTTTGGTGGCTCTACCATGGCCTCGCCCGCCTTGATCGTGACCGGCAAACGCCCCTCCAATTCGAGCGTAAAGGCTCCCTCTAGGATGTACAGGGTCACTGGGAAGCGGTGAGTATGGAAAACAGTCTTGTCGCCGGGTTCGAGGGTGGCGGTCAGCACCCGCACCTGCTGTTTTTCGCCCTTGGGCATACCGGAGACAAGTTCGCTCAGTTTCGCCATCTCTTGTGCAGACGCGCTGGCCAAGCTGAGCATCAGTCCGGCAAAGACGCAGGTGAGCATTGAGAATCGATGCATGACGCGATCTCCCGTTAATCTAGCTTTCATAATTGCATGCAGTTTTTCAACTTGGGTCGACCTCCGGTTTAGCCGCAATCATGAGACCTGGACATCAATGTTACGGGGTCGCTGAGGTCTGGCGGAGAAAACGCTGAGATGCGAACCCTCGATGGCGATGTGGTCGACGTGACCGAGAGTAGTTCGCCAGAAACCGGCACGCCCTTGAGTGTGTCGTTTACAAACCTCGTGACGCGCACGGAAGGGCCATGAATAGAGATTTTAACTGGTCCATGGATGACAGATGCAGGCCACACGGCAGCCGGCAAGGGCATCGTGCGCTACGCCTGGCGAGTTGCGGTGCCGGCGGCGCATTTCGGCTCATCGCGATAGAGCGCGTATCCTGCGCGTGCAGGTGTGGCCCCGGACGGGCAAATCAGTGATTGCCTGTCCAGCCCCGCCGCGAAAAATTTTCCGCTTCCTTTTCGACCCAAATCATCGGCCTATTCCGCGCTGTCCCGTTCCCACAAGAGGGGCGTTGGCCATCGTCACAAACGTTGGGTACGGGATGCGATGGACGCGGTAGCATTAGCGCGCGCAATAGCGTGCGGACGAATGGTGTTATCGCGTACGGCAAAGCCGTGTGGTCCTGACGCCCCGACGCTGGCGTTCAAGTTCTTGAGAAGCAAGCTTCTTAGGAGCGATGGTGGCAAGAAAGCCCGGTCACCAGGGAGAGCGCGTTATAAGCCGTAAACCCGTCGCGCAGGAAATGCCGGGTGTTCCGGTGAGCCTGTGGTGACTACCCCGTGTGCACACTACCTTTTGCACACGGACTGCGGGTGCACCGCGCACCCGGCGTTTCCTGCGCCCTCTACTTTTGTTTCCTGCGCCCTCTACTTTTTATGGGCGGATGTTGCTGCAGAACTCGGGCGCATCGTGTCGCGAGAACGCGAAGACACATCTCGACGTCATTCTCCGATGTGCAACTGCACATCGTAGATGCGCTTTTGGGCGCAGGCCCGGATGACGGCTTGGGTGGAGCGCTTCTCCGTCATTGCGAGGAGCCCTTGCGACGAAGATTCCATGGGGGGTGGATAGCGACCAAGTCTGAAGCCAGACTGAGGTTGCAAAACCACTCAACCTGGAGACGACAATGTTGTTGGATCATCTTTGCGACGGACCGGCCGCTATCCGCACCCATATTGGCGCAATTTTTGTGTCGCTGGAACTGAGCCGATCGACGTGGCTGGTGACGTCGCTGTCGCCCGGCAAGGGCGAGAAGATGTCCAGGCACAGCGTCCCGGCCGGCGATACCGCTGAGCTGATGAAGCTGTTTGCGGAACGCAAGCGCAAGGCGGCGGTCCAGATCGGCCAGAGCTGTCCGGTCATCACGATCCAGGAGGCGGGGCTGGACGGGTTCTGGCTGCATCGCGTCCTGCAGCAGGAAGGCATCGAGAGCCATGTGGTCGATCCTGCCTCGATTGCGACGCCGCGACGGCGACGGCGGGCCAAGACGGACAAGCTCGATGGCGAGACGTTGTTGCGGGCACTTCTCGCCTACAAGCGCGGCGAGCCACGGGTCTGCGCGATGGTGGTTGCGCCCTCGCCCGAAGAGGAGGACCGGCGGAGAGTCTGTCGCGAACGTCAGACGTTGATCGCCGAGCGGATCACGCATGTGAACCGGATCAAGGGCCTTCTGTTCGCCCAGGGCGTATCCGACTATGCGCCATTGCGGCGCGACCGGCGAGTGCGGCTTGAGGCCTTGCGCACCGGCGACGGACGCGAACTGCCGTTGCATTTGAAAGTCCAGATCGGCCGTGAGCTGGATCGGCTCGAACTTTTGCTCGACCATATCAAGGCGGTGGAGGCCGAGCAGGAGGCGTTGTTGGCGGCGGCCAGAAAGCCTGCAACCGAGACGGCCGCACCGGATCCGGTGACGCTGCTGCTGGGCCTGAAGGCCATGGGTGCCAACTTTGCGGCGGTGCTCTGGTCGGAGGCTTTTTACCGCCACTTCGCCAACCGCCGCCAGCTTGCCGCTTATGCCGGCCTGGCGCCGACGCCCTGGCGCAGCGGCAGCATCGAGCGCGAGCAAGGCGTGTCCAAAGCCGGTAATCCGCGGCTGCGAACCATGATGATCCAGCTCGCCTGGCTGTGGCTGCGGCACCAGCCGCAATCGGAGCTGGCGCGCTGGTTCAAGGCGCACAGCCAGCGCGGCCGCAAGAGCGCGATCGTGGCGCTGGCGCGCAAGCTGCTCGTGGCGTTGTGGAAGTATGTGACCAGCGGCGTCATCATCGAGGGGGCGGTGATGAAGAGCGCCGCATAACATCAGGCTTCTTCTCAAGGAAAACCAATCCGCCGAGGCCCGATCAGCCTCGGCCGATCCGGGTGGACGAACCGACGGATTGCATGGCTTCAAACGCCGCAACGAAGAATGGCCTCGTCCTCTCGAGCCTGCCCGCCGCAAGCGGAATTGTGGTGCAGTCGCCTCGCGCGACGACCGGATGTGAGTTTGATCTGGCAAGCAAACCAGATTGCCAAACCGGCTCGAACCTGGGATCGCAAATGCGAGGAGCGCAGATGCCCTGACAGAACCGCCAAAAGCAAATCGCTGACAGCTTATCCTTGACACACACATTCCCCATGTGAGCAATCCAGTCCTTCCTTTTTAGCCCCTGGATTGCTTCGCGGAGCCTGTCATCGGGCGGCGCTTTGCGCCGACCCGTTGGCTCGCAATGACGGTGATCGGTGCATTGGTTTTTCAATGGATCACAAACAAACATCCGCGTCGTCCCGGCCTTGCGCCGGGACCCATACGCCGTGTCCTCTCGTTTAAGCACTGTGGTCGATGCTTTCCTTCATAACCGACGTCAGGGAGTATGGGTCCCTGCGTTCGCAGGGACGACGAAACATTTAAGCCAATTTCTTGCTCGTTACCCTTGCTTCTTACACCGGCAGGGCGATCGAGTATTTCACCTGGCTCAATGCAAAACTCGAACTCGATCGAGGCGATGCCGTCGAGGCGGGTCAGCTTGTTTTTCAGGAAGGCTTCGTACGACGACAGGTCCGCAACGACGACACGCAACAGGTAATCGCGGTTGCCGGTCATCAGGTAGCACTCCAGCACTTCTTCCCATTTCGAAATCGCCTTGGCGAAACGATCGAGGTCTTCCTCCTTTTGCCGCGCCAGCTTGATCGAAACGAACACGCTGGCATGCAGGCCGAGCGATTTCTGGTCGACGGTGGCGATATAGCGCGTGATCACGCCGCGCTCTTCCAAAAGCTTGACGCGGCGGTGGCACGGCGAGACCGACAGGCCGACCTTGTCGGCGAGTTCCTGCATGGTGATGCGGCCGTCGGATTGCAGCAGGGCGAGGATTTTCCGGTCGATGGCGTCGAGCGAATGCATTGGGATAAACTCTGAGTAGAGGGGTAGTTCTTGGTATTTTATACCAATCCGCCCTGGTATGCCGCCAAAATTTGAGATTTTTAGCCGAGGCACCCCCGGTACCATGGCGGTCTCTATCCCCTACTGGAATTACCGCCATGTCAAACGAATCCGCTCGCCTGGAATTACTGTCCGCTCTGGCCCGCAAGGTGCTGTGGCTGTCCTCGTGGACCATCCACCACGCCAACCATGTCAGGCCCAATGTCGACGGCCTGAAGGTCGGCGGCCACCAGGCCTCCTCGGCGTCACTCGCCACCATCATGTCGGCACTTTATTTCTCGGTATTGCGGCCGCAGGACCGCGTCGCGGTGAAGCCGCATGCGAGCCCGGTGTTTCACGCCATCCAGTATCTGTTCGGCCACCAGACCCGCGAGCAGCTCGAACGGTTTCGTGGCTTCAAGGGCGCGCAGTCCTATCCGTCACGCACCAAGGACCAGGATGACGTCGATTTCTCCACCGGCTCGGTCGGCCTCGGTGTTGCGCAAACGCTGTTCGCCTCGCTGGTGCAGGATTACGTCAAGGCCCATGGCTGGATGAAGGACCGGCCCGAGGGGCGGATGATCGCGCTGGTCGGCGACGCCGAAATGGACGAGGGCAATATCTTCGAGGCGCTGCTCGAGGGCTGGAAGCACGGGCTGCGCAACACCTGGTGGGTGGTCGATTATAACCGGCAGAGCCTGGACGCCGTGGTGCGCGAAGGCTTGTGGGCGAAGTTCGAATCCATGTTCCGCAATTTCGGCTGGGACGTCGTGATCGTGAAATACGGCCGGCTGATGCAGGCGGCGTTTGCCGAGCCCGGCGGCGAGGCGCTGAGGCGCTGGATCGACAATTGTCCGAACCAGATGTATGCGGCGCTGTGTTTCCAGGGAGGCGCTGCGTTCCGCAAGCATCTGCAGGACGACATCGGCGATCAGGGGCAGGTGTCGCAACTGATAGACCGCCGCAGCGACGATGAACTGCTGGCGCTGATGTCAAACCTTGGCGGCCACGACATGGCCAGCATGATCGAGGCCTTCGAAGCGATTGATCACGATCGTCCGGTCTGCTTCATCGCCTACACGATCAAGGGCGTCGGCCTTCCGATGCAGGGCCACAAGGACAATCACGCGGGGCTGATGACGGTTGCGCAGATGGAGAAGTGGCGCGCCGCGCAGAACATCCGCCCCGGTCATGAATGGGACAAGTTCGAAGGCCTGTCGCAGCCACACGCCGAGTTAGAGTCGTTCCTGGCGGAAGCGCCGTTCAATCAGGAAGGTCGCCGCCGTCTTACCGCTGATGTCATCGAGGTGCCGCAACAGCTTGCCTTCAAGCCGGCGGCGCAGATGTCCACGCAACAAGGCTTCGGGCTGGTGCTGAACGAACTCGCGCGCGGTGACAGCGAACTCGCGGCGCGGATCGTGACCGCGTCGCCCGATGTCACGGTGTCGACCAATCTCGGCGCCTGGGTCAACCGCCGTGGATTGTTTGCCAAAGCCGAGAACCACGACCTGTTCCGGCAGGAGAAGATCCCCTCGACCTTCAACTGGGATTTTTCGCCGAAGGGGCAGCACCTGGAACTGGGCATCGCCGAGATGAACCTGTTCATCATGCTCTCGGCACTCGGGCTGTCGCATTCGATCAACGGCGCGCGGCTGCTGCCGGTCGGCACGTTGTACGATCCCTTCATCGAGCGCGGCCTCGATGCGCTGAATTACGCCTGCTATCAGGACGCGCGCTTCATGGTCGCGGCGACGCCGTCGGGCATTACGCTCGCGCCCGAAGGCGGCGCGCACCAATCGATCGCGACACCCTTGATCGGCATGGCGCAGGATGGCCTTGCCTCGTTCGAGCCGGCGTTCGTCGACGAGCTCGCGGTGATCATGGGCTGGGGTTTTGAGCACATGCAGCGTGAAGCTGGCGAGGGCGGATCGGTCTATTTGAGGCTTTCGACGCGCAGCATCGAGCAGCCGCAGCGGATCATGGCGCCCGAGCTGCAACGGGGCATTACCGAGGGGGCTTACTGGCTGCGCAAACCCGGACCCAATGCGGAAGTCGTGGTCGCCTACACCGGTGCGGTCGCGCCCGAGGCGATCGAGGCGATCGGCATGATCGGCGAGAGCCGCAGGGATATCGGGCTGCTCGCGGTCATCTCGGCGGACCGGCTGCATGCCGGCTGGACCGCGGCGCGGCAATTGCGGCGCGACCGGCGCGGCGTGCAGCATCTCAGCCATGTCGAAAAGCTGTTGGCGCCGCTGCCGCGCGAGTGCGGCCTCGTCACCGTGATCGACGGCCATCCGGCGGCGCTGGGCTGGCTCGGCAGCGTGCGCGGCCATCGCGTCGAAGCACTCGGCGTCGAGCACTTCGGCCAGACCGGCACCATCGACGATCTCTACCGGCATTATGGCATCGACGCCAACGCCATCATCGATGCGGCCGAAAGCCTCACCGCCGGCGGTCCCGTGCGGCACCGCAAAATGGCGGTGTGATGGAGAAGGGGTAGGTCTTTTAAAGGGGCATTAGAGAACGTCATTCCGGGGGGGGCGCCAACGGGTCCGCGCAAAGCGCGGCCCGATGACAGGCTCCGCGCGAACTACGATGTGCAATTGCACATCGGAGAATCTCGAAATCATCATCTCTGGATTCCGGGTTCGCTCGCTGGCGCGCGCGCCCCGGAATGACAGAGGGAGTCTTGTCACTTTCATAACGCTAATCTTATATGCCGCGTCCGCCGCAGTGCGGCCTCCCGCATATGGCGGGTTCATTTTGCCTAGCTTTCGTGCAAGGATGCCTGTCGAACGCTTCGCCACCCCTACCATTCGCTGAAATCAAGAGGTTTACGATGGTCAACCGCATGCAGTTCTACATCGATGGCGCCTGGGTCGATCCCGTCGTCAAGAAATCCACCCCCGTCGTCAACCCGGCGACCGAAGAAGCGATGTACGAGGTTGCGCTCGGCTCCAAGGCCGACCTCGACAAGGCAGTGGCCGCAGCCAAGCGGGCTTTCGAGACGTATTCGCAGACCAGCCGCGAAGAGCGCGTTGCGCTGCTGTCGCGTATCATCGAGGTCTACAAAAGCCGCATGAAGGAAATCGGCGCCGCGGTTTCCGACGAGATGGGCGCGCCGCTGCCGATGGCGGAGAAGCTGCAGGCCGGCGCCGGCCTCGGCCACATTGCATCGACGCTTGAAGTTTTGAAGAACTATCATTTCGAGGAGCCGATCGGCACCGCCACCGTGGTGCGCGAGCCCGTCGGCGTCATCGGCATGATCACGCCGTGGAATTGGCCGCTGAACCAGATCGCCTGCAAGGTCGCGCCCGCGCTCGCTGCCGGCTGCACCATGATCCTGAAGCCGTCGGAATTCACGCCGTCCTCGGCGCTGATTTTTGCGGAAATCCTGCATGAAGCCGGCGTGCCGAAGGGCGTGTTCAACCTCGTCAACGGCCTCGGCCCTGAGGTGGGCGCCGCGATGAGCGAGCACCCGGACATCGACATGATCTCCTTCACCGGCTCGACCCGCGCCGGCATCGACGTCGCCAAGCGCGCCGCGCCGACCGTCAAGCGCGTCAGCCAGGAATTGGGCGGCAAATCGCCCAACATCATCCTCGAAGGTGCCGACCTCGCCAAGGCCGTCACCGGCGGCGTGATGCACATGTTCAACAACTCGGGACAGTCGTGCAACGCGCCGTCCCGGATGATCGTGCCGCTGTCGAAGATGAAGGAAGTCGCCGCGATCGCCAAGGGCGTGGCCGACAAGACCAAGGCCGGCGATCCCCGTGCCGAAGGCACCACCATCGGTCCGGTCGTGTCCCGCATCCAGTGGGACAAGATCCAGAAGCTGATCCAGAAGGGCATCGAGGAAGGTGCGACGCTGGTGGCCGGCGGGCCGGGTCTGCCGGAAGGCGTCAACAAGGGCTTCTATGTGCGCCCGACCATCTTCGCCGACGTCACCAACGACATGACCATTGCGCGCGAGGAAATCTTCGGGCCCGTGCTCACCATCCTCGGCGCCAAGGATGAGGCCGACGCGGTGAAGATCGCCAACGACACGCCGTATGGTCTCGCCGGTTACGTCTCTGCCGATACGGTGGAAACCGCGCGCCGGGTCGGCCGCAAGATCCGCGCCGGCAACGTCAACCTGCAGGGCGTGCCGAACGACCGCACCGCGCCGTTCGGTGGCTACAAGCAATCCGGCAACGGCCGCGAGTGGGGCAAATTCGGCCTCGAAGAATATCTCGAGGTCAAGGCGGTCGCCGGCTACAACGCCGCGTAAGCTTTAACACGATTGCGGCGCCGGGGCGGGATCAACTTCCGCTCCGGCGTTTTGCTGTAGGGTGGGCAAAGGCGCTTTTGCGCCGTGCCCACCAATCCAAAGCGTGGACGTAAGACGGTGGGCACGCTTCGCTTTGCCCACCCTACGAACAAAACTATCCCCCCAGCGCGCCCTGCGTATTGACATACAGCGCGTAGATCGACTGGCTCGAGGCCATGAACAGCCGGTTGCGCTTGACGCCGCCGAAGCAGAGGTTGGCGCAGCGTTCGGGCAGCGCGATGCGGCCGATCATGACGCCGTCGGGCGCGAAGACCACGACGCCGTCGAGCTCGGGATCGCCCATGCCCCAGCCGCACCACAGATTGCCGTCGATGTCGCAGCGCATACCGTCCGGCGTGCCCGGACCGGCGTCGATGAATACCCGCTTGTCGGCGATCGTCCGGCCGTCCGCCGCGACGTCATAGGCGAGAATCTTGCGGTTCGGCACGCCGCGGGATTCCACGATGTAGAGGATCTTCTCGTCCGGCGAGAAACAGAGCCCGTTCGGGCCGAGCACGCCGTCGGCGACGATGGAGGCTTCGCCGCTCTGGCCGTCGATCCGGTAGACATTGGCGTCGATCTCGGACTCGGCCTTGTAGCCTTCGTAATTGCCGAGCAGGCCGAAGGTCGGATCGGTGAACCAGATCGAGCCGTCGGATTTCACGACGACGTCGTTCGGCGAGTTCAGCCGCTTGCCATTGAAGGAATCCATCAGCACCGTGATCGAGCCGTCATATTCGGTGCGGGTGACGCGGCGTCCGCCATGCTCGCAGGTGACCAGGCGGCCCTGGCGGTCGCGGGTGTTGCCGTTGGCGAAGTTGGAGGGCTTGCGGAAGATACTGACGGCGCCGGTCTCTTCTTCCCACTTGATGATGCGCTGGTTCGGAATATCGCTGCACAAGAGATAGCGACCGTCGCCGAACCACACCGGGCCCTCGGCCCAGCGCAGCCCCGTCGCCAACCGCTCGATGGCCGATAGCTTCAGCCAGTATTTTTCGAAGCGGGGGTCGAGCGCGTGAATGGCGGGATCGGGATAATAGCTCGCCGGCTGCCAGCCGGCCGAATGGGACGTTGCCTTGGACATTTTCTGTTCTCGTTGCTTGGTGGGTTCTGCGCAGTCCGGTTTGCTATCATTGTCGGTCCATGACCGCAAATTTGGGCTATGCGAATGCCGCGCCTGCGCAAGCGAGCGCGATCGCTTGCCGCGTCGTCGGCGCCGCGCCATACTCGTTTCAAGCCACAATCAAGAGGGATGAAATGCCAAAAATATTGATGACCGGCGCAGCCGGCGGGATCGGTACTTCGTTACGCAAGCTGTTGCCGCCGATCTATCCGGATCTGTTGTTGAGCGACCTCAAGGCGCCGGCCGATCTCGGGCCCCAGGAAAAATTCAAGGCGGCCGAATTATCTGATCTCGCGCAGGTCGAGGCTATCTGCGAGGGCGTCGATGGCATCCTGCACTTCGGCGGATTCTCGGTCGAAGGCCCGTGGGACAACATCCTGCAATCCAACATCATCGGTTGCTACAATCTGTTCGAAGCGGCGCGAAAAAATGGCGTCAAGCGCGTCGTGTTTGCGTCCTCGAACCACGCGGTGGGTTTCTATCCGCGCCATCACCGCATCGGCACCGACGTCACGGCGCGGCCGGACAGCCGCTATGGCGTCAGCAAGGTGTTCGGCGAGGCGGTCGGCGCGCTTTACGCCGACAAGCATGGGCTTGCGGTCACCTGCATCCGCATCGGCAATTTCGGCGACAAGCCGCTGGACCATCGCCGGCTCTCGATCTGGCTCAAGCCGGAAGACCTCGTGCAGCTTTGCCGGATCGGGCTCGATCATCCCGATATCCACTTCGAGGTCCTCTACGGCGCTTCGTATAACGAGCGTTCGTGGTGGGACAATCACCGGGCCTATGACCTCGGCTACCGCCCGGTCGGCCGAGGAGAGGACTTTCGCGAACATGCAATGGCGGAACAAGCCAAGATCGGGCCCGATCCGGTCGGCGATTTCTACCAGGGCGGGGCGTTCTGCGGCATGGAATTCGATGGCGACGCTAGCAAAATCGTGAACTGGAAATAGCGTTCGGCACGCCATTCCCCGATGTGCAAATGCGCATCGGGGATGCGCGCCCTTGCGGCGCAGGCCCGGAATCCATACTGAATGTGGCGACGATGGATTCATGGCTCACCGCTGGGCGAGCGCCCTCCGTTGTGCAATTGCACAGGGGGGAATGACGTGCAAAATCGGCGATAAATATCCCAAAGGAACTCAAATGGCTGACGGTCTGCGCAAGGGTTTGACGAGTTACGGCGACGCCGGGTTTTCGCTGTTCCTGCGCAAGGCCTTCATCAAGGCCATGGGCTATTCGGACGACGCGCTGAACCGCCCGATCGTCGGCATCACCAACACCTATAGCGATTACAATCCCTGTCACGGCAACGTCCCGCAGATCATCGAGGCGGTGAAGCGCGGTGTGATGCTGTCAGGTGCGATGCCGATGGTGTTCCCGACCATCTCGATCGCCGAAAGCTTTGCATTTCCCACCTCGATGTATCTGCGCAACCTGATGGCGATGGATACCGAGGAGATGATCCGGGCCCAGCCGATGGACGCGGTGATCGTGATCGGCGGCTGCGACAAGACCCTGCCGGCGCAAATCATGGCCGCGATCAGCGCCGACCTGCCGACGGTGGTGATCCCGGTCGGACCGATGGTGGTCGGACATCACAAGGGCGAGGTGTTAGGCGCCTGCACCGATTGCCGCCGGCTGTGGGGGAAATACCGCGCCGGCGAAATCGACGACGTCGAGATCGAGGCGGTCAATGGCCGCCTGGCGCCGTCGGTCGGAACCTGCATGGTGATGGGAACCGCCAGCACCATGGCCTGCATCACCGAGGCGATGGGTCTGTCGCTGCCGATGAGCGCGACCATTCCGGCCCCGCATGCCGAGCGCTTTCGTTCGGCTGAAGCCAGCGGCCGGGTTGCCGCGGCGATGGCCGTCGCGAAGGGACCTCGCCCGAGCGAATTGCTGACGCCGGCGTCGTTCCGGAACGCCCAGGTGGTGCTGCAGGCGATCGGCGGATCGACCAACGGCCTCATTCATCTCACTGCTATCGCCAACCGCACCAAGCATCGCATCGACCTCGAGGCATTCGACAAGCTCGGCCGCGAAGTGCCTGTGCTGGTCGACCTGAAGCCGTCGGGCGAGCATTACATGGAGCATTTCCATCATGCCGGCGGCGTGCCGAAGTTGATGGCGCAGCTCGGCGATCTGATCGACCTCGACGCCAAAACCATTACCGGAAAAACCTTGCGCGATGTCGTCGCCGGAGCCGAGGAAGTGCCGGGGCAGGATGCGATCCGGCCCCGCACCAGCCCGATCAAGCCGGAAGGCGCGATGGCGGTGCTGCATGGCAACCTCGCGCCGCGTGGCGCCGTGATCAAGCATTCGGCGGCCAGCCCGAAGCTGCTGCAGCACACCGGCCGCGCCGTGGTGTTCGAGTCGGTGGAGGACATGACGCTGCGGGTCGACGACCCCGACCTCGATGTCAACGCCGACGACGTGCTGGTGCTGCGCAATGCCGGGCCCAAAGGGGCGCCGGGCATGCCCGAGGCCGGCTATTTGCCGATCCCGAAGAAGTTGGCCCGCGGTGGCGTCAAGGACATGGTGCGGATTTCGGATGCGCGGATGAGCGGCACCGCGTTCGGCACCATCGTACTGCACATCACGCCGGAGGCTGCGGTCGGCGGTCCGCTGGCACTGGTGAAAAATGGCGACATGATCCGGCTCGACGTCGCCAAGCGCAGCATCGAACTGCTGGTCGACGCCGCCGAACTCGACAAGCGCCGCGCGGCGCTTAAGCCGGTGGCGACGCCCGACTGGGCCAAGCGCGGTTACGCGCATCTGTTCAACGAGACCATCCTGCAGGCCGACGAAGGCTGCGACTTCGACTTCATGCGTGGCACCGGGAAGGGCTGAAGCACGTGATTCCGAAATCGGTCGGCTGTTTCAAGTCGCCGGTCGGGATGTATCTGCCCGAATTGAAAGCGTCCACAAACTCAGTCGTCATGCCCCGCGCAGGCGGGGCATCCAGTAAACGCCGGCGGTGAATTAAGCTGAGACGCCCCGTGGTACTGGATCATCCGCCTTTCGCGGATGATGACGGCTTCGGTTCCTACTTCCCCTTGCTGATGAACTTCATCACCGCGGTGCGGAACTCTTCTGTTTGCATGCAGCCGATGATGCCATCCCGCTCGGCGTCGAGCTGCTGTTCGATCGGCGTCACCGGTGCGCGGTGGATCAGCGCCTTGGTCGCGGCGAGCGCGGCCGGCGCGTTTTGCGCCAGACGATGCGCCAACTCGCGAGTAGCCGCTTTCAGTTCAGCCGCCGGCACGACTTTGACAACCAGACCCCAGTTGTGGGCTTGCGCTGCCGTAAAACTATCTTCGGCGAGAAAGATCTGCAGTGCGCGTCGCGTGCCGACGCTGGCTGCGAGGCCCACGGTGCCGCCACCGTCCGGCGATACGCCAAGTTTGGCGTAGGCGGGGGTGAAGCGGGCGTCTTCGGCTGCAATGCAGAGGTCGGCGACGAAGGCCAGCGAGAGGCCGGCGCCGGCGGCCGAGCCATGCACGCTCGCCACTACGATCTTCGGCATCCGCCGCAATGTGGCGATAAAGGCGTGGTAGTGCTGCAGGAGTTCGCCGACCACGGGCGCGAGGGTGCCGGCGGCTGCCGCCGCGCCGATGGTCTGCAGATCGCCGCCGGCGCAAAAGGCGCGGCCTTCACCTTCGATCACCAGGACTCGGATATCGTCGGATGCCTCAACCTCCGAACCGAGTTCCTCCAGCTTTTTGGCAATCGAAAGATCGATGGAGTTAAAGGCGGCCGGCCGGTTGAGCGTAATGGTGGCGATCGGGCCGTCGATCCGGAGCAGGGCCGGATCGTCAGGGGACACGGAGACGGGTGTCGGCATGGGCTTGGTCCTGATCCAAAATGTCATCGACATTTAAATCGCAGAACCCGGGAGGTGACAATCCCCGGCCACCCCTCCAAGATAATGACAAGGGATTCACAGTGGGTTACGACGAGAACACGATGCGCAGAGGGTTCGTGATGAGGATGGATACGACCGACCTGCCGCCTCGCATCGTGCGGGCCTGATCGGATGGCATCGGGTCCTGTCTTGATCGTCGGCGCGGGCCATGCGGGTTTTCAGCTCGCGGCGTCGCTGCGGCAGCACGGCTATGGTGAGCGGATCGGCCTGATCAACGGTGAGGCGCATCTGCCGTATCAGCGGCCGCCGCTCTCCAAGGCTTATCTGAAGGGCGACGGCGCGCCGGACAGCCTGATGTTCCGCCCGGACAAATTTTATCGCGAGCAGCACATCGAGTTATTGGCCGATCGCGCCGTCGCGATCGACCGCGCGGCGCGCAAATTGCTGGTCGCATCTGGCGCGTCGCTTGACTATGGCCATCTGGTGCTGGCGACCGGCGCGCGCAATCGCCTGCTCGACATTCCCAACGCGAACCTTGAAGACGTGCACTATCTGCGGACGCTGGATGAGAGCGAGGCGTTGCGGCAGCGGCTTGCATCGGGCCAACGCGTCGTCGTGATCGGCGCCGGCTTCATCGGCCTGGAATTTGCCGCGACCGCGCGGGCCAAGGGGCTCGAAGTCGACGTGATCGAGCTTGCCAGCCGCGTGATGGCTCGTGCGGTGACCGCGGAGATTTCGGATTACTTTCAAGCGCGCCACACCGCGGCGGGCATTCGGATTCATCTAGGCGTACAGGCCACCAGCATCGAAGGCCGCAATGGCAAGGTCACCGGCGTCAGCCTTAGCAACGGCCGACACTTGCCGGCCGACCTCGTCGTGGTCGGTGTCGGCGTTCTCCCCAATGTGGAACTCGCGGCCGACGCCGGCCTGCCGGTCGCAGCCGGTGTCATCGTCGATGAACAGTTGCGCACGGCGGATCCCAATATCTCCGCGGTCGGCGATTGCGCGCTCTATGCCAGCCCGCGCTACGGCGCATCGCTGCGGCTGGAGTCGGTGCAGAATGCGACCGATCATGCCCGCTGTGTCGCGGCGCGGCTGACCGGCGATGCCAAAGCCTATGACGGTCTGCCCTGGTTCTGGAGCGATCAGGGGCCGGACAAGCTGCAGATCGCGGGCCTGACCACCGGATATGACCGCGTCGCGGTGCGCGGCAATCCCGGCGAGGGATCATTTTCGGCGTTTTGCTACAGGTCCGGCCAACTCGTTGGCGTCGAGTCGGTCAATCGCGCCGGCGATCACGTGTTCGGCCGCCGCATCCTTGCGGCGAACGGCTCGATCACGCCAGAGCAAGCGACGGATTTAAGCTTCGATCTGAAGCGCGCGCTGGGTTGAATTAATTGTCTCCGTCGTCCCGGCCTTGAGTCGGGACCCATACTCCGTGTCGTCTGATTTGGTTAAGGCGGATGCTTCCTTCAAGCATGAACGCCAGGGGTTATGGATCCCGGCCTTCGCCGGGACGACGGGTGGCCTCTACTTCCTCGGCTGCCGGCATCGACGGCGCGGCGCCCATCCGCTGCACGCAAATCGATGCCGCGACATTGGCGTAGCCGAGCGCGTCGCGAATTGGTTTTCCAGCCGCCAGTTGCGCTGCGACCGCGCCGACGAAGCAATCGCCGGCACCGGTGGTATCGATCGCCTTGACTGCGCGGCCCCTGATGATGAGCGGTTCGCCGTTCACCAGTGCCAGCACGCCGCGCTTGCCCAATGTCAGGCAGATTATCCTGTCATTGCCGATCGGCAGTGAACGTGCGGCGTCGATGAAGCGCGCGTGGTCGTCGGTGTCGCGTAGCTCGGCCTTGGCCAGCAAACCGAGTTCAGTTTCATTGAGTATCAGGATATCGACAAGGTCGAGCAGTGCGGGGTCGAAGGGAATCGCAGGTGCCGGATTGAGGATAGTGGTTGCGCCTGCAGCGCGGGCGCGCTTGAAGAACGCGGTGATGGCGGGCAGCGGAATCTCGAACTGGCTGACGGCGATATCGCCCTTCGCAAGCGAGGCTGTATCAACGTCGGCGGCGCTGACCAGCGCATTGGCACCGGGAACGACGACGATGGTGTTATCGGCGTTGGCAACCGTCACGATGGCGGTCCCGCTGTGAACCTCTGCGGTTTGCCGCACCAGGCTCAGGTCGATTCCCTGCGCCGCGAGAAAAGCCTTCAGCTCTGAACCGAACGTGTCGCAGCCGAGCCGGCCGATCAGCGTCGTCGGCGCGCCCAGTTTGGCCGCGGCCGCCGCCTGGTTAGCGCCTTTGCCTCCGGGAAAATAAAGCACCTCTTTTCCGGCGACGGTCTCGCCGACCCGCGGATGGCGGGCAGCGGTCGCCACCACATCCATGTTGATGCTGCCGGCAACGAAAACGCGGCTCATGCCCAATTCCAAAGTCACCTAGCGTTTTCCAGCGAAGTGGATACCGGTCCGCGTAAAGAAAACGCGTCTAACTAACAATCTAGAGCCTCCGTTCCGATTCAATCGGAACGGAGGCTCTAGTCCCAAAATTCCTTTTTGCGCCCGATCTGAAACTCCTGTTTGACGCTTTCAATATCGGTGAGCGTCGGCAATCCGGCCTCGTTGCCGAGGCGTTGGATCTTGTAGGTCGATGCCGCTCGCGCAAACTCAAAATGGTCCTGCCAGGCTTTGCCGGGATGGTTGAGATATGAAAACACATAAGCCCCATGAAATACGTCCCCCGCGCCGTTAGTATCGAGTACGCGCTCAGGCGCAATCGGGAGCGCGGGCAGGGTGCGAAGGGCGCCGCTCTCGTCATACCAAAGCAGGCCGCGCTCGCCCATGGTAACGCCGCCGATCCGGCAGCCGCGGCTCCTGAGGTAGTCCAGCATCTTCTCCGGCGTCAGGTTCATCTGTTCGCACAGGCGTTCGGCGACGATAGCGACATCGATGAATTCCAGCAGTTCGTGGGTGTTGGCGCGCAGGCCGCCGCCGTCGAGCGAGGTGAGGATGCCGGCTTCGCGGCACAGCTTGGCATAATGGATCGCAGCGTCGGGCTGGTGGCCGTCCACATGCAGCGCGCGGCAACTACCAAGGTTCAACAACGGAAAAGGGTGGATATGGTCATCGTCGCGGCAGCGCACGATCGCCCGCTTGCCGTCCTTCGGCATGATGAATGACAGCGACGAGGTCTGGACTTTTCTCGGATGCACCGAGATGCCATATTTCGCGGTCATATCCTGAAACATCCGGCCGAGCCAGTCATTGGCAACAGTCGCGAGCAGGTCGGGCACGATGCCGAGCTTGGCGCAGCAGAAGGCCGCCGTGACCGCGTTGCCTCCGAACGACACCGCATAAGCGGACGCGACGTGCTTTTCGTCGCCGGTCGGCATGTGGTCGGTGATGAAGGTGACGTCGATATAGGTCTGTCCGATGAAGAGGGCCTGCATACGTTTTCCGTTGTGGCTGTTTCGGGTCCCGGCCGGCAATATACATTAGCACCGGTTATCGCCGATCAATCGCTAAAATTATTCGCAACCGGACCACTGGCGAGTTAGCCTTATGGCCGCATGATGACCGGGCCCGGCAGGTATCGGCGTCGGGCCACTCAGCTAACGGCCTCCGCCCGTGTGAGGTTCCTGGCGGCCGGATCAAACAGGGGGGAATGATGACTGTCTATTCCGGTCCGGTTTTCGATATGGCGGTGAACCAGTTCGGGGTGATCGCCAATCATCTCGAAATACCGATGGATGAGCGCGAACGGCTGCTTTTGCCAAAGCGGGCGATTACGGTCTCCTGTCCGATCCACCGCGATGACGGTTCGATCGCGGTGTTTGAGGGCTATCGCGTCCAGCATCACCTCACGCTCGGTCCGACCAAAGGCGGCACGCGGTTTTCTCCCAACGTCGATATCGGCGAGATTGCCGCACTCGCGATCTGGATGAGCTGGAAATGTGCGCTCGTCGGTCTGCCCTATGGCGGCGCCAAGGGTGGGGTGAACGTCGATCTCACCACGCTATCCAAGCGCGAGCTGGAGGGGCTGTCGCGGCGGTACATGCAGGAGATGATTCCGTTCGTCGGGCCGCATACCGACGTGATGGCGCCCGACATGGGCACCAACGAGCAGGTGATGGCCTGGTTCATGGACACCTATTCGATGTACCAGGGGCGCACCGTCACCGAGATCGTCACCGGCAAGCCGGTCGCCTCCGGAGGCACGCTCGGCCGGCGCGAGGCTACCGGGCGCGGCGTCGCCTATCTCGCGAGGCGGGTGATGAAAGAGCTGTCGATCGCCCCGAACAACGCCACCGCCGTGGTCCAGGGTTTCGGCAATGTCGGCTCCCAGGCGGCGTTTGAACTGCATCGGTTCGGCCTCAAGGTGATCGCCGTCAGCGATCATACCGGCGCGCTGCATGATTCGACCGGACTTGATATTCCGGCATTGATGCGGCACGCAGCTACGCATGGCAGCATTGCCGGGTTCTCCAATCAGCTGCACTTCGATCCCGATCAATTGCTCACGCTGCAATGCGACGTGCTGGTGCCGGCGGCGCTGGAACGGGTGATCGACGCGCGGGTTGCCGACAATCTGAAATGCCGGATATTGGCGGAAGGCGCCAACGGCCCGACTACGCCGGAAGCCGATCTGGTGCTGGACAAGCGGCAAGACGAGATCTTTGTGATCCCGGACATTCTCTGTAACTCCGGCGGCGTCGTGGTCAGCTATTTCGAATGGGTGCAGGACCTGCAGCAATTGTTCTGGGAGGAAGAAGAAGTAACGCGGCGCGAATATCAGATCCTCGATCGCGCCTTCGAGGCGATGCTTGTGCGCGCCAAGGCCGACAACATTCCCCATCGCACCGCCGCGATGGCGATCGGCGTCGAAAAGGTCCGCGCTGCCAAGACCATGCGGGGACTGTTTCCATGATCAGCGCGGTGGATCACGTTGTCGTCCTGGTCAGCGACATCAAGGCCGGTACCTCGGCCTACCAGACGCTGTTTGCGCGGGCACCGGCGTGGCAAAACACCGGCGATGGCGTTGACCGCGTGCTGTTCACGCTCGACAACATGACGGTGGAACTGATGGCGCCTGACGGCGAGAGCGCGACCGCAAACCGCATTCGCGACGTACTTGCGCAACAGGGCGAGGGGTTGGCGAGCCTGTGTTTTCGAACCCATGACATCGCGGCCATGCATCGCCGGCTCGATCGGCTGGCCCTGAAGCCGGAACCTGTCGCAGAGGCCGAAAGCCGCGACGCAATCTCTGGGGCGACTCTGTCGTGGAAGCGAACGCGGGCGGCAACCGAGGCCACGCGCGGCGTTCGCTTGTTCTTTTTGGAATTGGCGCGCGAACGCCCGCTCTCGGTCGCGACCGGGTCCGCATCGATCACCGCGATGGATCATGTGGTGATCGCGACCGCCGATCCCGAGCGCGCCGCGGCGCTTTATGGTGCGCGGCTCGGGCTCGACATGGCGCTCGACCGATCGCATCCGGATTGGGGCCGGCTGATGTTCTTCCGTTGCGGCGACCTGATCGTCGAAATCGTGCAACGGCCGGGGACCGATGCGAAGATCGACACGGCGCACGATAAATTATGGGGTATGAGCTGGCGGGTCGCCGACATCGATGCGACGCGGGCGCGACTCGCCACCGCCGGGGTCGACGTGTCCGAGGTGCGTGACGGTCGTAAGCCCGGCACCAGGGTGTTGACGGTGCGCAGCGGCACCTGCGGCATCCCCACGCTACTGGTGGAACGAACGCCGCGGCCCTTATCTTGAACCTTGCGACGCCACGGTGCTGAAAGGTACTCGCAACCGCCGATGGCATCCGCGCGTTGGTATATCGACGGCCGCTCGTAAAGGTGGATCATGGGACATGGTCGATTATCAAATCGAGCCGCGCGTGCTACAGGCGATATGCGGTATTGATTTTCCCCTAGATATTTAAGTCTCCTCCGAGCGACGGATTCGACGGTTGGCCAAGGCGAAACGAATATTGAAATGGCAGCGCGATCCCGAGGGCATGCGGCTGCGCATTCTCGCGGCTGCGAAACAGGAATTCGCCGCGCATGGTCTTGCCGGCGCGCGCGTCGACCGGATCGCGACCAAGGCCGGCGCCAATAAGCGCATGCTGTATTATCACGTGGGAAAAAAGGATGATCTCTATCTCGAGGTGCTCGAGGGCGCCTATGAAAAGATCAGGGTGGAGGAGCGCGGGCTCGATCTCGAGCACCTCGATCCGCCGGAAGCGATCGAACGCCTGATCGGCTTCACCTGGAATTATTTCATCCGAAATCCTGAATTCCTGGCGCTGTTGAACACCGAAAATCTGGCTCGGGCGCGTCACCTCAAGCGGTCGACCAAGGTCAAATCGATGCATTCGCCGTTCGTCGAGATGATCCGCACCGTGGTGCGGCGCGGCGTCGCAAGCGGTGACTTCCAGGTCGAGATCGATCCGGTCCAGCTTTACATCTCGATTGCGGCATTGAGTTTCTTCTATCTTTCCAACAGTGCGACCTTGAGCGTGATTTTCGGCCGCGATCTCCTGGCGAAGCGGGCCAAGGATGAGCGGCTCCAGCACATGGTCGCGCTGGTGCTCGCGGCCTTGACTGGAAAATCGACCGCGGTGTTTGGCAGCAACAAGGTACCGAAGCCGCGCGTCACCGCGCATCATCCCGCTTGATTTTTTCCGTCGTCCTCGCGAACGCGAGGACCCATAAATGCGGCGTTGGTTGTGAAAGAAGGTATCTGCCGTACTGCCGAAAATGAGGCAGCACAGCGTGGCGGTGAGCGCAGGTGCGCTTACGCCGGGGTCGCGGCGCACGGCCGGGACGACGAGAGGCTGGCTTCGATCGCAAGGGAAACCGCTAGACAGTAATTATCCAGCGGGTTAATTTGTTGCTAGAAATATAAGCAATCAGCGCCTGGGAGGAATGAATTGGCCGAGCCCGAGGGCCCCGGAAGCGTCTCGCGAGCGCTGAATGCGGCGTGGATCCGCCCGTTTTTGTTCCTGATTTTCATCGTCGTCGCCTGGGATCTGGCAATCCGCGTGTTCCGGATTCCTGCCTATCAGGTTCCGGCGCCCGCGGATGTCGTCGCGGTGCTGTGGCACGATTGGCCCGAACTGTTGCGGCAGGCTTGGCCCACCACCTATGCAACGATCGGCGGCTTCCTGCTGTCGGCGGCGTTCGGCATTCCGATCGCGATGCTGATTGCAGGTTCGAAGACCGTGGAAAGCTACGTCTATCCGCTATTGGTGTTCTCGCAATCGGTGCCGAAGGTCGCGATCGCGCCGCTGTTCGTGGTGTGGTTCGGCTTCGGCATTGTCCCGAAGGTGATCGCGGCGTTCCTGCTGGGATTCTTTCCGGTGGTGGTGTCGGCGGTGCAGGGGTTCAAGTCGGTCGACCCCGACATGGTCGATCTCGCGCGCGCGATGCAGGGTAGCCGCTTCCAGGTGTTCTGCGCCGTCAACCTGCCGCACGCGACGCCGTCGATTTTCTCCGGCCTGAAGGTCTCGGTGACGCTGGCCGTGGTCGGTGCGGTGGTCGGCGAATTCGTCGGCTCCAACTCCGGCATCGGCTACGTGCTGCAGCGCTCCATCGGCACCTTCGACCTGCCGACCATGTTTGCGGCGCTGGTGATCCTGGCGCTGCTCGGCGTCGTATTGTTCTGGATCGTCGATCGGGTCGAGCGCCTGGTGATCCCCTGGCATGTCAGCCAGCGCGAAGACGTTATTTTCGCCGCGTGAGCGGAGAAACACCAAAACGGCCGGGCCAAGGTCGCCATAAAACACGAACGGGAGGACGTGATGCTGCGAGGGATGACGGCGCTTTCGGCGCTACTGATCGGGACGATGTCCGCGCTTTCTCCAGCGGTGGCTGCGGACAAGGTCGTGCTGATGCTGAACTGGTACGTTTATGGCGAGCACGCGCCGTTCTATTACGGCAAGGCTAAGGGCATCTACGCCGCTGAAAACATCGACCTCGAAATCCAGGAGGGCCGGGGCTCCTCGGCGACCACCCAGGCCGTGGCGGCCAAAACCGCCGATTTCGGCTATGTCGACGTGCCCACCATGATGCGCGCGGCTGTCAAGGGCGCCCCGATCATTGCCACCGGCGTGTTGCTGGAGACCAGCCCCATGTCGGTCATGGGGTTTGTCGACAAGAACATCCGCAAAGCCGACGACATCAAGGGCAAGACCGTCGCAATCACGCCCGCGGACTCGATGACCCAGATCTGGCCGCTGTTCCTGAAGAAGGCCGGTCTCAAGGAAAGCGACTTCCAGACGGTGGCCGGTGACGGCCAGACCAAGCTGAATGCCGTGATCAATGGGCAGGCCGACCTTCTGCTCGGCTATGTGATGGACCAGTCGATGAAGATCAAAGACGCCACTGGAAAGGATGTCTATCCGATCAAGTTCGCGGATTACGGCATCCACTTGGTCAGCTCCGGGCTCGTCGCCAACACCGACTACGTTAAGGCGAATGCCGATCTCGTCAAGCGCTTCATGGCGGCCTCCACCAAGGCGGTCGAGGCGGCCGAGAAGGACCCGAAAGGTGCCGCGCAGTCGATCCTTGATGCCAATTCGAAGGGCGGCAAGATCGAAACGCTGACGCAGGGTTTCGAGCTGACGATTCCGCTCTACCGCACGGCGGAGACCAAGGATAAGCGGCCGTTCCAGGTTACCGATCAGAACATGGCCGACAGCGTCAACCTGATGGTCGAGTATGGCGGTCTCGATGCCAAGGCCAAGGATAATCCCAAAGCGTTCTACACCAACGACTACCTGCCGAAATAAACGATAACGGACTTCGCTGAATGAGCGCCGCGACCAAGAAAACCGCCGGACTCTCGGGCACGCATCTGCGCGTGGTGTCGGATCGCACCGCCAGCACGCCGGGCATTCAATTGTCCGGCGTGTCTAAGACCTACCGGTCGCGCGACGGCGACGTGCCGTCGTTGCGTCCGCTGGATTTCCATATCAATGCGGGCGAGTTCTTTGTTGTGGTTGGGCCCTCCGGCTGCGGCAAGTCCACGCTATTGAAAATGATCTCCGGTCTGATGCCGCCCACCAGCGGCGAGATCATGGTCGAGGGCGAGAAGGTGACGAGCCCGCACGGCAATGTCGGGATCGTGTTTCAGAACGCGCTGCTGCTGCCATGGCGCAACATCCTTTCCAACGTCATGCTGCCGATCGACATGAAGCGGCTGCCGCGCGATGAGTATCTGCCGCGCGCGAAGGCGCTGTTGAAGCTGGTCGGGCTCGAAGGCTTCGAGAAGAAGCTGCCCTGGCAATTGTCCGGCGGCATGCAGCAGCGGGCCTCGATCTGCCGGGCGCTGGTGCACGATCCTAAGATCATGCTGATGGACGAGCCGTTCGGCGCGCTCGATGCGATGACGCGCGAGCGCATGAATGTCGAGCTGATGCGGATTCAACGCGAAACCGGCAAGACCGTGTTGTTGATCACGCATTCGATCCCGGAAGCCGTTTTCCTCGCCGATCGCGTGCTGGTGATGACCGAGCGGCCCGGTGCGATCGCGGCGATCTACGATGTGCCGCTGCCGCGGCCGCGTTCGCTCGACGCCATGGCGGACCCGGCCTTCACCGAACTGGTGCAGCGCATTCGCAAGCATTTCTTCACGCAGGGTTCGCTGGATTGAGGCAAGCTGGAGTGAGACAAGGCACCATGCCGCACCGTTTGGCCGTGCGCGATATCGCTTTTTTTGAGCGGCCGGTCACCTTTGTCAGGCCGTTCCGCTTCGGCGCCGTCACTGTTAACGCGGCGGCGCAGCTATTCGTGCGGGTCGAGATCGAGGTCGAAGGCAAGGGCAAGTCGGTGGGCGCCACTGCCGAAATGCTGGTGCCGAAATGGTTCGACAAGCGCCCGCATCTGGCGCCGGAAGAAACCGAAGCGGAGTTGCGGCGCGCGCTGGTGATCGCGCGCGAACTCTATCTGAGCTCGTCAAGCTTCGAGACAGCGTTCGGATTGCATGCCCGATGCATCGCCGCGCAGGTCGAGGCCTGCGCTAGGGAAGACATCCCGCCGCTCGCGGCAGCGTATGGTCCTGCCGAATTCGACAAGGCGATCCTGGACGCGTTGTTGCGTAGCGCCGGTGTCAATTTCTTTGACGGCATGACCGGGAATATCGCCGGCATCGACGCGCGCCTGTCGCCCGATCTGCAGGACGGCGATATCACACAATTTCTCAGCCGCCGCGAGCGGCCGTCACGGATTGCGATCAGGCACACCGTCGGCCTTGACGATCCGGTCGAAGGTGCTGGCGGCGTCGCGGACGCTAACGAAAACGCCGGTGCGCGCTATTTCAAGCTCAAGCTCAACGGTGACCCGGCGGCGGATGCGGCGCGCCTGATCCGCATCGGCAAGGAACTGGCCACGCTCGGCTACGATTACCGCGTTACGCTGGACGCCAACGAGCAATATGCCGACCTCGCAGCCCTGCGCGCGCTGGCGGATCGCCTCGACAATGATAGTGCGCTGGCGCCGGTCTCGACCAAGCTGCTCTATATCGAACAGCCGATGCCGCGGGAGGTTACCCGGCAGTCGCCACTCGGTGACCTCGGTGTGCGCGATTTCATCATCGATGAGGCCGACGATGGTTATGAGGCCTTCCTGGCGGCGCGCGTTCTCGGCTATCGCGGCATCTCCTCCAAGTCCTGCAAAGGCATCTACAAATCGATCATCAACGCGACCCGGGCCGCGAAGTGGAGCGCGGGCGGTGAAAGGTCCTTTGTCACCGGCGAGGACCTGACGTGCCAGGCCGGCCTGTGCGTGCAGCAGGACCTCGCCTTGGGCGCCTTGATCGGTCTCAGCCACGCCGAGCGCAACGGCCATCATTACGTCGATGGCTTTGGCGATACGCCCGCGACCGAAGCGCAGGCCTATCTCGCCGCGCATCCCGATCTCTACGCCAGCGACGGAAGCCAGATCCGGCTGTCGATCCACTATGGTGATCTCCTGACGGGATCGCTGCTCGCGCCGGGCTTTGCCACAGCCGTGCATCCGGACTGGACCGCGTTGGCGCCATTGACCCAACCAAAAGCAAGAATAAAGGAGCAAGCATTATGACGACCCAACGCCTCGGCGTGATCATGAACGGTGTCACCGGCCGGATGGGACTGAACCAGCATCTGATCCGCTCGATCGTTGCCATCCGCGACCAGGGCGGCGTGCTGCTTGCGAACGGCGACCGCATGATGCCGGATCCGATCCTGGTCGGACGCGACGCCGACAAGGTCGAACGCCTCGCCAAACGATTCAATATCGCGCGCTGGACCACCGATCTCGACAAGGCGCTGGGTGAGAAGAGCGACAGCATTTTCTTCGACGCCGCGACCACGCAGGCGCGCCCCTCCTTGCTGACCAAGGCCATCAACGCCGGCAAGCACGTCTATTGCGAAAAGCCGATCGCGACCAATCTCGAGGAAGCGGTGGCTGTGCTGAAGCTCGCCAACGCCAAGGGCGTCAAGCACGGCACCGTGCAGGACAAGTTGTTTCTACCCGGTCTGAAGAAGCTCAAATTCCTGCGCGATTCCGGCTTCTTCGGTCGCATGCTCTCGGTGCGCGGCGAGTTCGGCTATTGGGTGTTCGAGGGCGGCTGGCAGGAGGCGCAACGGCCGTCCTGGAACTACCGCAGCGAAGACGGCGGCGGCATCATTCTCGATATGGTCTGCCACTGGCGCTACGTGCTCGACAATCTCTTCGGCGACGTCGAAAGCGTGAGCTGCACCGGCACCACCGATATTCCCGAGCGTTACGACGAGAAGGGCAAGAAGTATGCGGCGACGGCGGACGATTCCGCCTACGCGACCTTCCGCCTCAAGGGCGGCGTGATCGCGCACATCAACATGTCCTGGGTCACCCGGGTCTATCGCGACGATCTCGTCACCTTCCAGGTCGATGGCACCCATGGTTCAGCCGTAGCAGGCCTCACCGATTGCGTGATCCAGGCGCGGCAGGCCACACCGCGGCCGGTATGGAATCCGGACGAAAAGCGGATGCATGATTTTTACGCGGACTGGCAGAAGCTGCCGGAGAACGTCGTTTACGACAACGGATTCAAAGAGCAGTGGGAAATGTTCATCCGCCACGTCTGCGAAGATGCGCCCTACAAATATACGCTGCTGGAAGGCGCCAAGGGCGTGCAGCTGGCGGAATGCGCGCTGCAAAGCTGGCGTGAACGGCGCTGGATCGACGTCGCTCCGATCAAGGCGTGAGGAACAGGACCATGAATAAGCCGGTTTTGCCTGCCTCGTCCTATCAACTGAAACTGCCGACCGCCGGTCGCACAATCCAGACCTATCGGCTGGCGGCATCACGGACGTTTCCGTCCAAACTGCAGGGCCAGCTCAATCGCGTGGCGTTCTCCGCTGCCCATGTGGTGGCCGATCCGCTTGCCGATGTCGATCCGTGGCTGAGCGCCGCCGTCGATTGGGACAAGACGATCGCGTTTCGCGAGCATGTCTGGGACCTCGGCCTCGGCGTCGCCGAAGCCATGGACACCGCCCAGCGCGGCATGGGGCTGGATTGGCCGACCTCGCTGGAACTGATCCGGCGTTCGGTGGCGGCGGCGAAGGCGAGGGGCAATGCGCTGGTGTTCTCCGGCGCCGGAACCGATCACCTCGCGGTGGAAGATGCCAAGACCATCGACGACGTCATCCGCGCCTACGAGGAGCAGATCGCGGCGGTCGAGAAGGCCGGCGGCCGGATCATCCTGATGGCCTCGCGCGCGCTGGCAAAGCTCGGCAGCAATGCCGATGATTATGCGAGGGTCTACGACCGCGTGCTGTCGCAGGTTCGCGAGCCCGTCATCATCCATTGGCTGGGCGACATGTTCGACCCGGCATTGGCGAATTACTGGGGCACCGCAAGTCTCGACCGAGCGATGGACACAGCTGTCGACGTCATCAATGCCAACGCGGTCAAGGTCGATGGTGTCAAAGTCTCGCTGCTCGACAAGCAGCGCGAGATCGACATGCGCCGGCGGCTCGACAAGAACGTCAAGATGTATACCGGCGACGATTTCAACTATGCCGAACTGATCGCCGGCGATGCGCAGGGTTTCTCGCATGCGCTGCTCGGCATCTTCGATGCCATCGCGCCGGCGGCGTCCTACGCGCTGTCCCGGCTGGCCGCAGGCGACGAGGCCGGCTTCCGCGACGTGCTGGAGCCGACGGTGCCGCTGTCGCGCCATATCTTCAAGGCGCCGACCCGCTTCTACAAGACCGGCATCGTGTTCATGGCCTACCTCAACGGCCATCAGGATCATTTCACCCTGGTCGGCGGGCAGGAGAGCACGCGCTCGACGCTGCATCTGGCTGAGCTGTTTCGTTTGGCGGACCATGCGGGTCTGCTCGCCAATCCTGAAATGGCGACGCGGCGCATGAAGACGGTGCTGGCGCAGCGTGGCATTGAACCCTGATGCGTGATTTTTCCAACGACCATCGCTGGCTGTCGCTCAATACCGCGACCGTCCGCAAGCAGGGGAATCTTGCAGAGATCATCGAGGCCTGTGCGCGTCATGGCATCCGCGCCATCGACCCCTGGCGCGACCAGGTCGCGGCGATCGGGCTTGATCGCGCGGCCCGCGCCGTGCGCGATGCCGGCCTCGAACTGACGGGCTATTGCCGTGGCGGCATGTTCACCGCGGATGCCGCGCATCGCCTTGAGGTGCGCGATGACAACCGCCGTGCTGTCGATGAGGCCAAGGCGCTGGGCGCGCCTTGTATCGTGCTGGTGGTGGGCGGCTTGCCGCAATATTCGCGGCCGGGTAGTGCGGCCTCAAGAGATATTTACGGCGCGCGGGCGCAACTCGACGATGCCATCGCCGAGATGATGGACTATGCGAAGCAGGCCAATATGTCGCTCGCGATCGAGCCGCTGCACCCGGCCTATGCGGCTGACCGCGCCTGCGTGAATACGACAAAACAGGCGCTCGACATTTGCGACCGGCTGGATCCGCAACGCACCGGTGCGCTCGGCGTCGCGCTGGACGTCTATCACATCTGGTGGGATCCCGAACTCAAGCCGCAGATTGCCCGCGCCGGCAAGGACCGCTTGCTGGCGTTTCATGTCTGCGACTGGCTGGTGCCGACCAAGGATATCCTCAACGACCGCGGCATGATGGGCGACGGCGTGATCGATGTCAGATCGGTCCGCGCGGCGGTCGAAGCGCAGGGCTTTGCCGGCTATTCCGAGATCGAGATCTTTTCCAATGATTGGTGGGCAAAGCCGATGGATGAGGTCTTGCAAACCTGCATCGAGCGGCATCGGTCGGTGGTTTAGGTCGTCGATGGGTTGAGCTCTTGCGAAACCCATGGCGATGCCGCCCCGAAATCGATGGGTATCGCTTCGCTCAACCCATCCTACGA
>CAWCXD010000014.1:0-125492 GCA_963799475.1 uncultured Alphaproteobacteria bacterium
ATTTCGATGAAGTCGCCCGGGTAAAACGGGATGAAGCCGCCCCGGATTTCCTGGATGTATGGCGCCCGCCGTAACGGAATCGTATGCCGCCCGGGTAGTGAGCCTCGCTGGCCGAAGGATTTGTGTCACCGGCAATGGTGGTTGGTCAATCTTTTCTCGATTGCTTTGCTCGGGTCCGCCGCATGCTCTCGCCTTCGCAGCTCGCACGCGGTGGGCGTTGTGAACGAGGCGATCGAGGATGGCATCGGCGTAGGTGGGATCGCCGATGATTTCGTGCCAGCGGGTCGACAGGAAGCTGCGGGACGTGATGATCGTGGAGCGGCGCCGTAGCGTTCTTCGAGGATTTCCAGGAGGTCGTGCCGGGCGGCTCCAGCCCCCAGTTCGTCGAGGATCAACAGGTCGGCGCGACCGAGGTTGCGCAGCAGCCGAGGATGGCGGCCATCGCCGCGCGCCAGCGCAAGTTCCTCGAACAGCCGAGGCACGCGCTGATAGAGGACTGACCGGTTGTCCCGGCATGCCTTGTGGCCGAGCGCCGAGGCCAACCAACTTTTGCCGACGCCGGTTGGACCGATCAGCGCCAGATTGTCATGAGCGCCGATCCATTCGCCTTCGACGAGCTTCTGGACATGACGCGGTCGAGACCGCGGGGACTCGCGATAGTCGACATCCTCGACGCAGGCCTGCTGGCGCAATTTGGCGATGCGCAGCCGTCCCGCGAGGCGTTTGTCCTGGCGCAAGGAGGCCTCGCGATCGAAGCAGGAGCCCTAACCATTCGTGATGGCCGAGGCTGTCGGCTTCACCGGAGGCGGCGATTTCGACGAGGGCCTTGGCCATGCCATGCAGGCCAAGCGCGTAAAGCTGATCGTAGGTTGGATGTTTGAGCAAGACCGGTTCTCCTAGTTGTAGTAGCGCGGACCACGGATGTTGGCGTGCAGGATTGGCGTTCCGTCCGTGGCGAGTTGCTGACGCAGCTCAACGAAGTGCGCCCGATCCAAACTGAAGAAGATCCGATGGCGCAGCCGCCCGAGAAGCCATCTCTCGACTATAAGAACTGCCTGCTCAACTTTGGCTTTGTCCCGTGGCCGCCTCGGCCGCGCCGGAAGAACGGCGGCGCCGTAATGCGTTCGCCATCTCGGCGTAGGTGCGGTTGACCTGGGGATCGTAGAGACAGGCCTTGATGACGGCGGTTTTGGTATTGTCCGGCACCAGCAAATGCGGAACACCGCCGATCGCCTCCAGGGCGCGGACATGGGCATCGATCCAGTCCGGAAGTGCTTGGGTCCAGCCCGCATGCGCGAACGTGAAGCTCGACGCGCCCAGCACCGCGACGAAGATTTGCGCGGTCCTGATTTCGCCGGTCAGCCGGTCGACCACGACCGGCACACCATCACCCGCATAATCAACGAACAGCCGTTCGCCGGCTACGTGGGTCTGCCGCATCGTCGGCGACAGCTTCGATTTGAAGCCGCGATAAAGTTCGCAAAACCGCGAATAGCTGTAACCGCCCGGGTTCGCGGAGACATATTCATCCCAGACAATCAGCAGCGTGACGTGCTTGCGCTTCAATTCCCGGTGGACCGCGGCCAATCCGGCTCGGGGTGGCGACGATGTCCCCGTTTGCTCCTGCGGTTGGCGTAAAGCGCCGCCTCCAGGTCGGCATCGCCCATTCCTTCCGGCAAAGGCCAGCAAGGCCGGCACCTTCCAACCGTATCAACGTCTCCCGAACCGTCGAAGGCGCGAGCCCGAGACGCCGCGCGATCTCGCGCGTCGAGACACCAGCGGAAAACTTCAAACGAATGATCTCGCGCGCCTGGCGCATCGCAACTCTCTCCGCTGGCATCGATCGCTCCTCGGGATTGCCAAAGGAGCGACCTTAAACAGGCCAGCGGTGGAGCTCGTCGCCGTTCCAGACCCCGGGCGGGATCATCCCGTTCCGGTGGGCGGCATCATCTCGTAATGGTGGGCGACATCATTCCGTTACGGCGGGCGGCATCATTCCGTTTTGATGGGCGGCTTGAACAGGAATTAGCACTAGTGAAAGAAAAACGGGCTATCCTCGAGCTTGTCGCTGGGCCTATAGAAGTTGTCGAAGGCGATGTTGGCGTACTCTTCCGCCATCCTGTTGCCCGAGCCTTCCGGCCCGCGGCTGAATCCCGTCAGCACCGTCTTGTACTAGCGCCCGATCTGTCCGGGCGCGGCGACTTTCCTGCCAGGGCCATGGGCACCACGTGATGCACCCGCTTCTCGATTTCGGCACGCCGCCGGCGGAGCGATCATAGCCCGCTGTCCCGCCTCGGCTCCGGCGCATCTTTTCCGCAAGACGTTCCGCATGCTCATTTCCCGCGCTTCATGACGACGCCTTCGCCGGTAGTCTTGTCGGGATAGACGAAGCGGATTCCGTGATCCTCCTCCAACTTGTCCCTAATGGCAGCGAGAATCCTCGTCCGACGCGGGTTCACTGGCTGAATCTCGTCGGCCTCAAGGCGGATGATCGTCCTTCTGTCCACGCCGACGAGTTCGCCCAACTGAGCCTGCTCCAAATTGAGCAATCCGCGCGCTGCCCGGATCATCCGCGCGCTAGGCAACCGCTCCGAGTTCGACATCGCCCCCTGCAATCCGAATCAATGCTGCGTTAATCATATCAAACTTTCACTCAAAGTGACAGTGGACAATCGCTTGTTAATGTCACATGAAGCGACGGTCACATTTAGTGACAGTTGCCATTGAAACGAGAGAGGTGAATGGAGTACGCAAGCTACATCGCCAGCCATCGCTGGCGGAACAACGCGGCCCGCGTCCGTGAGCTCACGACCGCGCAGGGCAAGTGTCGTCTGTGCGCCGGCGAGGGGCCGCTCGAGCTGCATCATCGCGACTGCCACCGCGAGGACGACAATGGAAAGAAGGCGCCCCTGATCGATGGCCGCCAGTGGAAGGAAGGGCAATCCGCCGCGGAAGGGCATAATTATGCACATCGTTAGCGTTGTGACGGATGGCCATGGTCGCGTTCGCCTCGCGGCAACGCGCGCGCCTGACCTTTTTCGCCGCAATGTCGCGGCAGAAACGGGCTGCGCACGGTTGGTTTGGTGTGGAGTTGCTCCGCCTCAGCTCGGCGCTCGCAAATTCGTGGAACGCTTGCAGTACGCATGGCGAGACGCCCGAATTGGCGATGGAACGTACCGGATCTCGCCTGATGCTGCCGTCCGGACCGTATACCGCGAGCTCACCTTCCATCGGATCGGGCGGATCGCCAAGGCGGCAGCCCGTTTCTTCAGGCAGCTTACAATTTCGCGGGGCGAAGGGCTCTGAGACGCGACTTCGCGAGCATAGAGCGTCGCGTTGGACGGTGAAGAACGATAAAGCCTCGCCAGGCGCGAGCCGCAAGGCGCGGCCTGTTAAATGAGGAGGGCGGCCGCACGATGCAGAGGAGCCGTCGTTAGCTGCTTGCGATGGTGCGAAGAGTAGAAACTCGCCCGCGTTCAAGCCTCTGTGCATTCTGGTTTGATCCGGCGGAATGTCCGCCAGGCGCATTGTCGTTCGATCGGTCAGGCTGCACCTCTCAAAGAGAGCCGGAGGAAGGTGCGTTCTAAACTGAGATAGCGCGGGTCACCAGTTTACGGGCGACTTCCTAGCCTGCGAAATCGGTCGACTTCGGGACACAAGATTGGTGCACATGACGCGTTCGGGTGGGTCATACTACTTTGATTTTGGTGTCATTTCTGGAGGTGTGCGGCAATCCCTCTCTCTCCGCCACTTGACTGAAGACTTCGGGAAATCTCGGCAAAGTAAGGCTATCTTTGCAGAGGCGGGTCGGTCCTGTGGAGCACCCGTTGTACACGTCATGGGTCCGTCGCCCAATTGAATCCTTGCCAATTTTCGGCACCTGGGTTTCGTCGTCGGGCGGCCTGCGGCACCTTCTCCTTGGGTTTTCAGAATACGATCCGCATTCCGCGATAGGCGGTAATCAAATCCTTGTAAGACCAAAAAAGCGAAAAAAGAACGCGGATCGCCTGCTAATGCGCCGTTTCCGATGCAAGCATTCGTCAGGCGTGTTCGCCTGCTGCCGGGCGACGGGACGGTCCGCTGGCACTGTGCAAACGAGCCAGGTCTGCGTCGCAAAAAGACGTTCACTCGGTAAATCGGGCAATTGCCGCTACGGGACCACCGCCGGGCGGACCCTGATGTTCGGCTCCGCCGGAAACATAGACTGCGCCGGTCCCCGACAAGCCGCTGATTAACCCGCCAACGGCGGCGCGGGCGTGTCGGGTCGCGCTGATGTCCGTATCCTCGAGCATGGTGTGACGAAATCCGCGCACGCTGCCATTCGGCGAGGCTTCCGCCTTGGCGAAGATGTTAGCCAGTTCGCGGTTTTCGTTTAGCGCGCCGTCGTCGCCGATGCGGAGCCCCACGCTTCTCAATGCATCGATCACCGCTGCGGAATCGATGGCGTCACGCATGACGGCGTGGCCGATCTCATACGGACTCGCCGATGACGCCGAATTACCCAAGACAATGACCACATTGTGCATGAGTTCGATACCTGACGACGTCGACGCTACCGACGAAAACAACTCAAAATTTCGAAGGACGTGCTCGTCTCTAACCTCGCTCTCGATCTCACCGAGCGCCACCGCCACCCCAAGCGCCGAAGCGCCGCGCGAGTACGCCATCGAACTGTAGGCGTTGTGCGTCACCGTCTGATTCCCGCGATTGGTCGCCGCTTCGACGCGGTCGCTCGTCAAAAGTGGGCACTTGATCTGCACAAAATGCACGTCTTGTGGATCGGCGATGGCAGCATCGGCCATGGCAGTTGCGACGGCCTTTGCGGTTTCTTCGATTTGCACGCGGCGTCCGAGTTCTTCAGGCAGGAAATCTCGCGTCTGAGCTATCCCGATGCTCAAGCGTTTTCCGGAAATGCCTACGGATTGGCCATCAACAACGTCGGTGCGCGTGAAGACGGTGATATGCGGACTAAGCACACCTTCTGTACCACCAGACATCACGAACGCGATTCGCTCCTCCACGCGAGGCGGGGGTAGATCGATGTAAGGCGACAGCGCAGCGCACAACGCCGAAACCGCGTATTCCCGCGTGAAATCGTTGACGCCGCCGTTGCCCTCAGTTTTCCCCAGTATCGCGACGATCGACTTGGGATCGATTGCGTCCGACTCAATCAAATTCAAAAGACCCGTGACATCACCAGGTCCCTTGGTGGCGATACGAAAGACGCCCACGGATGTTTTGCGCATACTAATCCCCCCGCAACGTTAACCCGACGGACGGCTTTTGCGGATCTCTCGCGTCGGCACGTCGCCAATCGTCGCGAAAGAAATTGTTGGCTGAGCAGACGGGCCAAGTCCAGCCGATATTTTCGGCGCGGAGAAATGGCAAGCCACGATGACTTGGCTCTTTCAGAGAGCGACTTGCGCCGATCGTTTCGATCTTCCGACCGTTGCTTTTGCAGCAGGGCACAATTTTTCAGCATCGCCCAATTGGCTCACGCCTCCTCGAAGGTCACGGTAGTGATGTGTGTCGACCCGACGAATGCTCGGATTCCAACTATCGGACAACTTCTTCAACGGCAGGGAGTCGCTCGCTCTTGGCATGTCTGTTGCATGCAATTTTCCCAACTGGCGCCTACGTCACCCGGGGCCTGCGTTAAAGAAAATATGGATTGAATTGGATGACGAACGCGGCGGCGCTAGAATTGGTACAGGTTACCAAGAGGTACGGTAGCGTAACCGCGGTTGATGCTATCAATCTCAAGATTCCCGCGGGTTCGTATTGTTGCCTGCTTGGGCCGTCCGGCTGCGGCAAGACATCTACCCTCCGCATGATCGCCGGCCACGAGGCTGTCTCGTCCGGCGATATCATTGTCGGTCCGAGGAATGTTACAGATCTGCCGCCGGCCGCCCGCAACACGGCGATGATGTTCCAGTCTTATGCGTTGTTTCCGCATCTTTCCGTCATCGACAACGTAGCCTTTGCGCTAAAGATGAAGGGCATCGCGAAGCCCGAGCGCCATGCCCGCGCGACCAGGCTCTTGGAGCTTGTCGATATGCAGGCTTATGCGGCGAGACTGCCGCGGCAGCTTTCCGGTGGTCAGCAGCAGCGCGTGGCACTTGCCCGCGCGTTGATCACGTCTCCTCAAATCCTGCTGCTGGACGAGCCGCTTTCGGCGCTCGATCCCTTTCTGCGGCTTCGCATGCGAACCGAACTGAAGAGGCTTCAGCGAGAGCTCGGGATTTCCTTCATCCACGTCACGCACGGACAGGATGAAGCGATGGCACTGGCGGATATCGTGGTCCTGATGAATGGGGGGCGGATCGAACAGCAGGGTTCTCCGCGAGAGATCTTCAACCGTCCGCGGACGGAGTTCACCGCGAAATTCATCGGAGGTCACAATGTCATCGCGCTGGGCGAGGAAACCTTCGCGGTTCGAATTGATCGGCTGTTGCTGAAAAGGCCAGGCGATGCCGTCAATGGTCCGTCGATCGCAGGCAAAGTCAGCGAGATCGAGTACCAGGGAACCTATGTTCGCGTTGCAATCGCCATCGAAGGTCGAGCCGACATTTCGGCCCAACTCTCGGAGAGCCAGTTCGATGCGGCCGGCTATCGTGTAGGCGAACGCGTTATCGCCACCTGGGACCCGGCGCTGGCAAGTCCCTTGAGTCCTCGCAGTTCTGTACCCATCCGGTCGCCTGAAAAGGCGGCTTGAAACTTTTGGAGATGACCATGCGCAGTCGTTGGAAGATGAATGGCGGCGTCAGCCGCCGCGCGGTGTTGAAGGGCGCTGCCGGAGCGGTCGGCCTTGCGGCCGGTTCGGGGGCCATTACCGGGTTTCCCTATGTGCGAGTCGGCCGAACCGAAAGTCTTGCGTTATCTCGGGACCGCAGTGAACGAAGGCGACGAAATATCGAAGAAGTGTCTGGAAGATACCGGCATCAAGATTGAATACATCACGGTAACGACCGACGATGTAACCAAGCGTGTGATTACCCAGCCTAACTCGTTCGATGTTCTCGATACGGAATATTTTGCGCTGAAGAAGCTTGTCCCTTCGGGCAATATCCTCGCGCTCGACGCCAAGAAGATCAAGGAGTTCGACAACATCACTCCGGTATTCACCAAGGGACAGTTGCCGAATGGAAAGAAAATCGGCGATCAAGGCACCGCACCATGGAAGGTGCTTTATCTGGAGGGGGCCAACTCCAAGAAGTTTTCGAAGACGCCGACGGAATTCGTGACGCTGATCCCGACGGTCTATAATGCCGATACGCTTGGTATTCGGCCCGATCTGATCAAGCGGCCAATTCAATCTTGGACCGACCTGCTCAACCCCGAATTCAAAGGCAAGGCTTCGATCCTCAATATCCCATCGATCGGTATCATGGACGCTGCGATGGTGGTGGAAGCCAGTGGCGAGCACAAATATGCGGACAAGGGCAACATGACGAGGGCCGAGATTGATCTGACCATGAAGATCATGACCGAAGCCAAGAAAGCCGGGCAGTTCCGCGCCTTCTGGAAGGACTTCAACGAATCCGTCAACCTGATGGCGTCTGGTGAAACCGTCATCCAATCGATGTGGTCACCTGCGGTGACTAAAGTGCGCTCCATGGGAATCGCCTGCACATTCCAGCCTCTCAAGGAAGGCTATCGCTCGTGGGCTTCCGGGTTTTGCGTTTCCAGAGCGGTTTCGGGACCGAAGCTCGACTGGGCCTATGAATTCGTGAACTGGTTTCTCTCGGGCTGGGCCGGCGCCTATCTCAATCGCCAGGGCTATTATTCAGCCGTGCTCTCGACCGCCAAAGCCAACATGGCGCCCGATGAATGGGGCTACTGGATGGACGGCAAGCCGGCGGTCGGCGACATCAAGGCGCCGGACGGGACGATTCTCGAGAAGGCCGGCGCCGTCCGCGACGGTGGCTCCTATGACGATCGGATGGGCGCGGTCGCCTGCTGGAACGCGGTGATGGACGAGAACGATTACATGGTCCGCAAGTGGAATGAGTTCATCGCCGCTTGATGCCATCTCAGGACTAGTCGGATGGAAACGCGCGGCAAGTCCTTCTCCGCTGTGACCACGATCGGCCCTTCCATGGTGCAAGACCGCAAATCACTCGTTGCGTGGCTGCAGGCCGCGCCAATGATGCTGATTTTCTCGTTGTTTTTTCTCTTGCCGTTGCTCTTTGTAACGATCGTCAGCGCCTGGGATTACAACGAGTACGAAATGATCCCCGCGTTCAGTCTGCGCGGCTATACCGATACGTTCGAGGGATGCATCGCGGATCTACCAAACCTCTGTACGATCCTGAAGACCTATTTGAAGACGGTGAAACTGTGTTTGCTGACGTGGAGCCTGACGCTTTTGATCGGGTTCACTGTTGCGTATTTTCTGGCGTTCCACGTTCGATCCAAAACGTGGCAGGTCGCACTCACTTTGCTTTGCACGATTCCGTTTTGGACGTCGAACGTCATCCGAATGATCGCGTGGATCCCGCTTCTCGGCCGGAACGGACTGGTGAACAAGGCTCTTGAGGGCACGGGGCTGATCCAGCAGCCGCTGGAATGGCTGCTGTTCTCCGAATTTTCCGTCGTGCTGGCGCTTGTTCACCTGTTCACGTTCTTCATGGTCGTTCCGATCTTCAATTCAATGATCCGCATCGACAAGAGATTGATCGAAGCCGCCTATGATGCCGGGGCCACCGGGTGGCAAACCTTGGTAAATGTCATCATTCCCTTGGCAAAGCCCGGAATTGTCATTGGCTCGATCTTTGTGGTCACGATCGTGATGGGAGATTTTGTCACGATAGGCGTGATGGGCGGCCAACAAATCCCGTCCGCCGGCAAGATCATCGAATCGCGCCTCAACGCACTGCAATTTCCGGCGGCCGCAGCCAACGCTGTGATTCTGCTCGGCGTTACCATTCTGATCATTTCGGCGCTGACGCGGATCGTCGATATCCGCAAGGAACTGTGAAATGGCGGAGAAGCGGTCGCGGTCGTTTTATTGTCTCGCTTTGTTCTTTGCCGTCTACGTCCTGTTTCTCTACGGGCCTATGTTTGCGATCTACATTCTCTCCTTTCAAGGACCTGATGGCGGCCTCACCTTTCCCATGAACGGTGTATCACTTCACTGGTTCCGCAAGGTCTTCTCCGGTGGTGGCATCGTGGACATCGGGGCGGCTTTCAAGCGGTCGCTGGAGCTTGGCCTCGTCGTGATGGTGCTGACGGTCGTGCTTTCGGTCTCCGCTGGAATGGCCTTCCGCAAATCCTTCCGTGGCGCGACGGTGCTGTTCTATGTCGCGATCGCAAGTCTGATTATGCCCTCGATCATTACCTCGCTGGGCATCGCGCTGGAATTCCGGCTGCTCGACGATTTCATCGTCAAAAGCGGCGACGGAAGCTGGACGACGGCGATGGGACTGTTCACGTCAGGCTTGGGCGCTCATCTTACCTGGACCTTGCCATTTGGTTTGTTGATCATGTTCGCGATTTTCAACCGGTTCGATGGCACGCTTGAAGAGGCGGCGCGCGACCTTGGTGCAACGCCTTGGCAGACATTTCGGCATGTCGTGCTGCCGATTATATTGCCGTCCGTGGTGGGCATTGGTCTGTTTGGTTTTACCTTGTCCTGGGACGAACTCGCGCGCTCAAGCCAGACCATCGGCTCGGTCAATACGTTGCCGCTCGAATTGCAGGGGCTGACGACCACGGTTACCAAACCGGATATTTATGCGCTGGGAACGCTGACAAGCGCGGTGTCCTTTGTGGTCATTTGCGTGGCACTCGTTATCATTCTCGTGCTTCAGGCCCGACAACGCCGGTACGGATCGGACGCTGGCAAGGGAATGTTGTAGAGTTGCCGATGCGTATTCTCGTGGTCAATCCGAACGTCACTGCTGCCATGACCGAGAAGATCGGCAGAGCTGCATCGGCCGTGGCGGCCCCTGGGACGGAAATTATCGCCGTCAATCCATCCGACGGACCGGTGTCCATCGAGGGCTATTATGACGCCGTGTTTTCGGTGCCCGGCCTCCTGGCCGAAATCGCAAAAGGCGACGCCAGCGAAGTTTCGGCGCACATCATCGCCTGTTTCGACGACACCGGCCTTGAGGCCGCGCGTAGCATCGCGGTGGCGCCCGTCATCGGTATCGGCGAGGCCGCGTTCCATCTGGCCTCGATGCTGGGCCATCGCTTCTCGGTCATCACCACGCTTTCGCGCTCCATTGCTCCAATCGAAAACAATTTGTTGAAATACGGATTGGCCAGTCGTTGCGGCAAGGTGCGAGCGTGCGAACTGCCGGTTCTTTCACTTGACGATCCTGCGTCAAACGCGGCCTTACAAATCGGCGCGGAAATCGAACTCGCGAAGCGAGAGGAACGAGCCGATGTGATCGTTCTCGGATGCGCCGGCATGGCTGCGTTGGCGGCTGAACTCTCGGAAAGGCATGGACTTCCCGTGATCGATGGCGTCGCGAGCGCTGTCAAACTGGCGGAAGCCTTTGGCGCGCTGGGCCTCAAAACATCAAAAATCGGAGCCTATGCGCTCCCGCGGCCAAAATCCTATCGTGGACCGTTTGCGCCATTTGAACCGCGCTAGAACATGAGCCTGAAATGCGAACAGCGACTTTTCGAAAATCATGCTCACCCAAAACGATCGAGTGGGCTCCCGATCAGCCGCCGGCGTGAACTGATCAAAAAGTTGCTTGTCTGCGTCAAATTTCATCGAGCCGGAGCAAGTCCGCTCCATCTCATGGTGTGGAAGCGGCGCTCTCACCATCATCGCGCAGCATCGGTGACTTGCTTGAAACGCACAACTAACAGATTTTATCTGCTCTATTGATAGTAGATAAGAAGAGCATCCAGGGATTGATTCATGCGCATCATCAACGTTGCTGCAGCTCAGCTAGGCCCGATCCAGAAGGCCGATAGTCGTGAATCTGTGGTCAAGCGCATGATCGCGTTGATGGATGAAGCCAAAGCGCAGAAAGCGGATCTGATCGTCTACCCGGAGCTTGCACTCACTACGTTTTTTCCACGCTGGTACTTTGACGGCCAGGGCGAAGTCGACACCTGGTTCGAGCGCGAGATGCCGAATGCGGCGACCATGCCGCTGTTCGAGCGTGCGGCTCGGCATCAGATGGCGATGAGCTTCGGCTACGCCGAACTGACACCTGACGGGCAGCGTTTCAACACCTGCATCCTCACCGACAAGTCCGCTGGGATCGTCGGCAAATATCGCAAGGTCCATCTGCCGGGGCATTCGGAGTTCGATCCCGAGCGTACCTTCCAGCATCTCGAGAAGCGATACTTCCAGCCGGGCGACCTTGGTTTCAAGGTTTGGCGCGCGCTAGGCGGGATATTCGGCATGGCGGTCTGCAACGACCGGCGCTGGCCGGAAACCTATCGCGTGATGGGACTGCAAGGCGTTGAGATGGTGCTGATCGGCTACAATACGCCCTCGTTCAATTCGCAGAAGAGCGAGGAGGGGCCAGAGAAGCGACTGTTCCATAACCGGCTGTCCGCGCAGGCTGGCGCGTACCAAAACTCGACGTGGGTCGTGTGCGTCGCCAAGGCCGGCGTCGAGGATGGCTTCCCCTTAATCGGTGGCAGCCTCATTGTTGATCCGACCGGCGAAATTGTTGCCGAGGCCAAGACCGAAGGAGACGAACTTCTGGTTTACCCCTGCGATCTCGACGCCACCGACTTCGGCAAGAAAACGATCTTCGACTTCAGCCGTCACAGACGTATTGAACATTACGGTCTGATCACGAGCCGCACCGGCGCAGTGCCGCCTCCGGAAACATAGCTGTCAGGAAATCATTTTACGAACGTGATTCCGATTGACCGATAAAATCCACTGAATGGCGGCGTTCTCGGCGGATCAGTTGTCGCGCCGTTGGACGACAAAGGGGCCTCAATGCGGCGTCCTTGCATTTCTTCAACGTCTTCGAATTCCGGCATCTACTGATGCGCCAAGTGCACTGTGCCGAGTGCCATGGTCACGGCGGCCTGTGTGGGGTCGATCACGGGAATTCCGAGTGCTTTTTCCAGTGATCTGCGGTGGCGCGCCATGCCGGCACAGCCCATCACAATGGCGCCGGCTCCGTCCTGATCTTTCAGGGTGCGGCCAACTTCGATCATCTTCGCAAGCGTTTCTTGACCCGTTGCCGTCTCCGCCACGCTCATGTTCAGCGGTCGTTCCCCGGCCAGGCGTTCCATTAACCCCATCTGCCTGAGATAGCGGGTATGGCGGCTGATCGAGCGCTGGGCGATCGCAATAACGCCGAAGGTTTCCGCGCGCGCGAGTACCGTAAGGATGCCGCATTCGGCGATACCGAAGACCGGCCGGTTCGTTGCTTCACGGCAGATATGCAGACCGGGATCGCTGTAACAGGCGATCACGAAGGCGGCTGAGATATCGTCGCTTTCCACGAGACGGCGCAACGGCATCGCGACACTGTCGGCGTCGGCCTGGCTTTCGATGCCATAAGGGCCTTCGGCCAGCGTCTTGCAAATAATCTCCGGTCCGTCCTCAAAACCGAGCGGCTTTAAGGCCTCTTCCAGCCCTTGGGTGACGAGATGATTGGAATTGGGATTGATGACGAGAACACGTGGCCGGGACATGATGCTTTCCTGCGGGATGACTAGGAAGCAATGAGCGTGCCATCGAATGATGCGTCCTTCGCAGTCCATCCCGAAAGCGCAGGCAAGCGTCACGGCACGATCTGTGCTTTCATTCAGCGAGTACCAGAGTCACGACTCGTGGAGTCTGCCCATGACCGAGCCTGCCTACGACCTCATCATTCGCGGCGGACAGGTCGCGACCGCAAGTGATGTATTCGAGGCCGACGTCGCGGTTTCTGGCGAGACAATCGTCGCCATCGGCCGCGGGCTATCGGGAGCCCGGCGCGAGATCGATGCCCGCGGCAAACTGATTTTGCCAGGCGGCGTCGATGGCCACGCTCATATCGAGCAACTGTCGGCCGCGGGCATTATGAACGCGGACACGTTCGAGAGTGCGACCGTCTCCGCCGCTTTTGGCGGAACCACCACTGTGATCTCGTTCGCAGCTCAACACGTCGGCATGAAACTGCCGCAGGTGCTTGAGGACTATCATGCCCTCGCCAAAAAGGGCGCCGTCATCGACTACGCGTTTCACATGATCATTGCCGACCCGACGAAAGAAGCGTTGGAAACGGATTTGCCGGCGCTGATCAAGCAGGGCCACGCTTCGATCAAGATATTCATGACCTATGATCGCCTGAAGATCGACGACGAGCCTCTGCTCGACATTCTTCTCGCGGCCCGCGATGGCGGCGCGCTCTTGTGCGCCCATGCCGAGAACCACGGCATTATCTCCTGGATGGTGAAAAGGCTGCTCGCGCGTGGCTATACGCAGCCGAAGTACCACGCGATCAGCCATGCACGTGTATCGGAAGCCGAGGCGATCAACCGGCTCATTGGCATGGCTGCTCTGGTCGATCAGCCAATCATGATTTTTCATGTATCGACGGCGGAGGGCGCCAAGGTCATCCGGGACGCGCGTGGGCAAGGCCTCAAGGTTTTCGCGGAGACTTGTCCGCAATATCTCTTTCTGACCGCCGGCGATCTCGACAAGCCGGGCACAGAAGGTGCGAAATGGATGTGCAGTCCGCCGCCGCGCCGCGCCTCCGATCAGGAAGCCCTGTGGCAGGCACTTGCGCTCGGTGATCTGCAGGTCATCTCATCCGATCACGCGCCTTACCGATTCGACGAAACCGGCAAACTACGCGCAGGCCCCAATCCAACCTTCAAGCAAGTAGCAAACGGTCTTCCTGGATTGGAAGTGCGTTTGCCGCTGTTGTTCGATGCCATGGTTTCCAGGGGCCGTTTGGGACTTGAGAAGTTCGTCGAGCTGACTGCAACCGCACCGGCAAAGATTTACAATTTGCATCCACGCAAAGGCTCGATTGCGGTCGGCGCCGACGCGGATATCGCAATCTGGGATCCCAAGCGTGAGGTCACGCTGAGTGACGCGATGATGCACGACCTCGCCGGCTATACGCCATTCGCGGGCCGCAAACTGCGGGGTTGGCCAACGACTGTACTATTGCGCGGGCGCGTCATCGCGGCAGACGGCAAACGTTCGGTTGAGGCAGGCTATGGCCGCTTTCTGGCGCGCACCGGAGGCAAAGCAGCGAAACCAACTGGACGCCTGATGCCGGATGTCGATCCTGAGCAGAATTTTGGTGCGCGCTTGCTGTAGGGCGGAATGCACAAGTTGATTGCAGCGAGACCAACCTCGGGCTGCGATCGTGATCGGCCTCGGTCGGGCACCGGCCCATCCAGAGCGGTCAATAAATCCGTACATGGCACAGGTTGTGCTTTCTGGATTTGTGTTCGCTTTGCAGAGATCAGTCTAGGAGGCCGTCATGGAAGTCGGTGTTTTCATCCCGATCGGTAACAACGGATGGCTGCTGTCGGAGAATGCGCCGCAGTACAAGCCGAGCTTCGATCTCAACAAGGAGGTCGTGCTTCGGGCCGAGAAATACGGCTTCGACTTCGCGCTTTCGATGATCAAATTGCGCGGGTTCGGGGGCAAGACAGAATTTTGGGATCACAATCTCGAATCCTTCACCCTCATGGCCGGGCTTGCGTCGGTCACGACGAAGATCAGATTGTTCGCCACGGCGGCGACGCTGGTGATGCCGCCGGCTATCGTGGCGCGCATGGCCTCGACGATCGATTCCATCAGCCATGGTCGTTTCGGATTGAACGTCATCACCGGATGGCAGCGGCCGGAATATTCCCAGATGGGCTTGTGGCCGGGCGACGAATATTTCGCGAGGCGTTACGAGTATCTGGCGGAATACGTTCAGGTTCTCCGCGATCTGTGGGGCAAGGGCCAGTCCGACTTCAAGGGTGATTTCTTCCAGATGGACGATTGCCGTCTCAGTCCGAGGCCTGCAGCGAAAATGAAGCTGATCTGCGCCGGCCAAAGCGATTCCGGTCTGGCCTTCACTGCCAGATACGCAGACTACAATTTCGGGTTCGGCAAGGGCGTCAATACCCCGGCCGCATTTGCCTCTTTGAACACGCGGCTGGCGGCCGCCACCGCCAAGACCGGCCGCCGCGTCCAATCGTATCTGCTCTTCATGGTTATCGCCGATGAGACCGACGCGGCGGCGCGGGCCAGATGGGACCACATCAAGGCCGGCGCCGATCAGGAGGCGATCGCGTGGCTCGGGCAGCAAAGCGCGGCGGATAAGTCGTCCGGGTCTGACGCCAATGTACGGCAAATGGCGGATCCGACCTCGCCAGTAAATATCAATATGGGAACGCTGGTCGGCTCTTATGAAAGTGTCGCGCGCATGCTCGACGAGGTTGCGGCGGTGCCAGGCACCGGTGGCGTTCTCTTGACCTTCGATGATTTCGTAAACGGCGTTACCGCGTTCGGCGAGCGCATTCAGCCTCTCATGAAGAGTCGCAAGGCCATTCCGGTGTCTGAGGTGGCGTAATGATGAGCAAAGTCTCCTCCGCCATCGCAAATGAATCGACTGAGCGTGCGTCCTTGCCCGTCGTTCTTCCGGCCCGGCCCGAACCGCTCAGGATCAACGCTGCCAAAACGGCGGTGATCGTGGTCGACATGCAAAACGCTTATGCAACCAAGGGCGGTTATGTGGATATCGCCGGCTTTGACATTTCGGGAGCGGCCGGGGCCATCGGACAGAGCAAGAAGGCGCTCGAGGCCGCGCGCATCGCCGGCTGCACCGTGATCTTTTTCCAAAACGGCTGGGACAAGGATTATGTCGAGGCCGGCGGTCCCGGCTCGCCCAATTGGCATAAATCCAACGCGCTGAAAACCATGCGGGCGCGTCCCGAGCTTGCCGGCACGCTGCTGGCCAAAGGCACGTGGGATTACGCGATCGTGGATGGTCTTGCGCCGCAACCCGGTGACATTGTCCTCCCGAAAACCCGCTACAGCGGATTTTTCAACACCAATGTCGATAGCGTGTTGCGTTCGCGCGGTATCCGCACGCTAATCTTCATCGGCGTCGCGACCAATGTCTGTGTCGAATCCTCGCTGCGTGACGCCTTCCATCTCGAATATTTCAGCGTGATGCTGGAAGACGCCGTTCATCATCTCGGACCCGACTTCGTGCGCCAGGCCTCGCTCTACAACATTGAGAAGTTCTTCGGCTGGGTCTCCAACGTCTCCGATTTCTGTGGCGCAGTGCTCCAGGCCGCGCCGGCCAATTCCTGAGAGAAATGAATCATGCCCAAGACGATCGTGACACCGCCCGGCACCGGTACGCCCATCGCGCCGTTTTCACCAGGCACCATGGCGGACGGCATTGTGTATGTGTCGGGCACCCTGCCGTTCGACACGAATAACGACGTCGTTCATGTCGGCGACATCGCGGCCCAGACCCGGCACGTGCTGGAAACGATCAAGTCCATCGTTGAAACCGCTGGCGGTACCATGGAGGACGTTACCTTCAATCATATCTTCCTGACCGACTGGGCTAACTATGCCGCGATGAACAAGGTGTATGCCGAATTCTTCCCCGGCGGAAAACCGGCGCGCTTTTGCATCCAGTGCAGCCTCGTCAAGCCCGATGCGCTGGTCGAGATCGCCAGCGTCGCCCATGTGGGGCGCAACGGTTAGGATCGCACCGTGAATTATGAAATCTTCGGCCGCGCCAAAAACGAAGCGCCGACGATCGTGCTGTCGGCGGGTCTCGGTGGTCTCGGTGGGTTCTGGCAGCCGCAATTCGCCGTGCTGGCGGAGCGCTTTCAAGTGATCGCCTACGATCACCGCGGCACCGGCGCCAACAACAGCGCGTTGCCGGAGGGCTACACGGTCTCGGCGATGGCTGACGACGTGGTCGGAATACTCGATAGAGCGGGAGTGCAGCGATGCCATTTCATGGGCCACGCGCTCGGTGGTCTGATCGGCATGGAATTAGCGCTCCGCGACCCGTCGCGTGTCTCGGGTCTTATCCTGGTGAATGCATGGCAGACCGCGTCCTCCCACACGCGCCGATGTTTTGCTGCGCGGCTCGCCTTGCTCGAACGATCCGGCCCCGAAGCTTACGTTCAGGCCCAACCGATCTTTCTCTATCCGGCGGCCTGGCTCATGCAGCATGAAGACCGTGTTGCGCATGAAGTCGCGCACGGCGTCGCCCATTTCCAGGGCATTGAAAACCTCAAGACACGAATCGGTGCTCTGCTGGCCTTCGACGTGTCGGCGCGGCTGAGCAAGATCATGGTCCCGACCCTGGTTGTCGGCACGCGGGACGACGTGCTCGTTCCCTATCTTTGTTCGGAGGCGTTGGCGTCCGGCATTCCCGGCGCGAAACTGTGGCTTGCCGCCGAAGGTGGCCATGCCTCGACCGTCACGGATCCGGTTGGATTCAATCTCGCACTGCTGCGTTTCCTGGATGAGATGGCTTGTGCATGAGCGGCTCGACAATTCATCTCTCGAAACGCTGTTTCGGGCCTATTGCCGCCAACGGATTATCGGCACCGTGCATTCCGATAGAGCGCGAAAGCATGAAGCCGGCCGCGGTGAGCGGCCGGCGTCATTCAATCGCACAAATCAAATTAAACGTTAGCGACCCGCGGGCGCCGACAGTCCACGGTTGGCGTAGTAAGACCGGTCGGACTCCGTCCGCGGTAAATAGGCGTTGGAATTACGGAAGGGCTCGCTCACGGGCGCTGGGGCGCGGACGGCCTTGCGGCCTTTGTAACGTTCTGAGGCGGCGGCGCCTTGGATCGCCGTGCCCACGACCAGGATGGAGCCGAGAAATATCAGGATTGGCTTTCGCATTTAGATCTCCCTTTTTCGCGCTCTTATGGCGAGGCAGGGGTGTCTCGCGGACAGCGCTGTGGGGTGGATATAACGCTGCGTCGGTCGGATTATTACGTTGCAAGGCCATCACGAAGCGGCGAGCAAATTCTTTGGTCAAAAAATCTTTCGACTAAAAATTCGGCAGTCGCCTCGGCCCCGCCCTGATACACTCGTCGGCGCCGGTCCGTTCAAGCAGGGGGGAGGACATCCGTTGCGAGCGAAGCCTATGAAATACCTTCTATTTTCGCTTCTGTTGGTTTCGTCGCCGGCCTGGGCCCAAACCAAATTGGTACCCAAGGGTGCGGCGGCTCACGCTGACAATTGTGCTCCGATCGGCCGAACCGCGAACGGCACCCTGGTCTATTCGATGAAGTGCGAGAATTTGCCGGTGCCGTCACCTCCGCCGCAGGCGGAAGCGCCGGCGGCGACGGCACCAGTGCCGGACGGGCCGGAAGTGCAGCGCGGCGGGATCTTCGGTTGGTCCTATGAAAGAAAGCAATAGGCGCCAACTCTCCGAAGATCGTGGAATGATCCTTGCTTCGATTCTTGCGCGGCTGCAAATGCTACAACCGAATTCATTGTGATCGATCATGAGAAAGATAAATGGGCCAACTCATTATCCACGCCGGCGACTTCAGGTTTCAGGCGCGTTTTGAAGAAGCACTAGCACCAAAGACTTGCGCGGCGTTTCGCAAGGCGATGCCGTTCGAGAGCCAGGCGATCCACGTCCGCTGGAGTGGCGAGGGGGTCTGGATGCCGCTTGGCGATCTGGATTTCGGCGTCTCCTATGAGAACCACACCAGCTATCCCGCGCCCGGCCAGATCATTCTTTATCCCGGCGGGATCAGCGAAACCGAAATTCTGCTGGCCTATGGCGGGGTGCACTTCGCCAGCAAGATGGGCCAGCTTGCCGGCAACCACTTCATCACGCTGACCTCGGGTCTTGAGAACCTGACGGCGTTCGGCAAGACCGTGCTGTGGAAAGGCGCGCAGAAGATCCGCTTCGAGGAAGTCTAGAGCATGATTCGGAAAAGTGGACACCGGTTATCCGAAGAAAATCATGCTCAAACAAAGAGATCAGATCATGATCCGATTCCATCTAATCGGATCATGATCTAGATGCCCGGCGCTGATTACCCTCGCGACCTCCGCGGTTACGGTCGCACCCCGCCCAATCCGCAATGGCCCGGAAATGCGCGCGTCGCGGTCCAGTTCGTGGTGAATTTCGAGGAGGGCGGCGAGAACAATATTCTGCACGGGGACCGTGCTTCCGAAGCTTTCCTGTCCGATGTATTGGGCGCGCAGCCTTGGCCCGGGCAACGTCATGCCAACATCGAATCGATGTTCGAATACGGCTCGCGCGCCGGATTCTGGCGGCTATGGCGGATTTTCACCGCGCGCAAGCTACCGGCAACGGTGTTCGGCGTTGCGACGGCGTTGCAACGAAATCCTGAAGTGGTCGCTGCCATGAAGGAAGCGGGTTGGGAAATCGCCAGCCACGGCCTGAAGTGGATCGAGCACAAGGACATGCCGGAAGCGCAGGAGCGGGCCGAGATCGCCGAAGCGATCCGCGTTCACACCGATGCCACCGGGCAGCGCCCACTCGGCTGGTACACCGGGCGGTCTTCCACCAACACCGTCAAGCTAGTGATGGAAGCCGGTGGCTTCCTGTATTCCTCCGATTCCTATGCCGACGATCTGCCGTACTGGATCAAGGGGCCCGGGGGACCGCATCTGATTATCCCCTACAGCCTCGACGCCAACGACATGCGGTTCGTCAACGCGCAAGGCTTCGGCGGCGGCGATCAGTTTTTCACCTATCTGAAAGACAGTTTCGACGTGTTGTATGCCGAGGGCGAATCCTCACCGAAGATGATGTCCGTCGGCCTGCATTGCCGGATTGCCGGGCGTCCCGGGCGCGCGGCAGCGTTGATGCGGTTTCTCGATTACATCGGCAGTCATGAGCGCGTGTGGGTGCCGACGCGGCTTCAGATTGCGCAGCATTGGCACGCCAATCTGGCGCATCTCGCCGAACATGCGCCACGTGCCGGATAGGAGCGCGCGGGATGTCGCAAAAGAGCCTCTCCGATTTAAACGCCTGCAGCAGGGACGATTTCGTCGCCGCGCTGGCGAACGTCTTCGAATACTCGCCATGGATCGCCGAGCGCGCGGCGGCAGCACGGCCTTTCGCCGGCGTGACGCAGTTGCTCGAGGCCATGACCGCCGCAGTCGATCAAGCCGCGCCAGAACTTCGGCTCGCCTTGATCAAGGCACATCCCGACCTTGCCGACAGGACAGTGCGTGCCGCAGGCCTCACCGCGGAATCCAGCGGCGAGCAGCATGGCGTTGGACTGGATCGGTTGTCAGATGCCGAATATGAGGCGTTCCAGCGCGTCAACAGCGCCTACCGCGCCAAATTCGGGTTTCCCTACATCATCTGCGTTCGTCGCCAGACCAAAGATTCGATCCTGCGCGATTTCGAGCGCCGTCTGCCCAACGATGCGGATGCCGAAATGCGGGGATCGATCGAAGAAATCAGCCGCATCGCCGCGCTGCGCCTCGATGCGTTGGTGACATCGGACGATCGGCTCAGGGTTCACGGGCGGCTGTCGACCCACGTGCTCGACACCTATAGCGGCAAGCCTGCCGCGGGGATCGCGCTTGAACTGGTGGAACTCTCGGACCTCGGCACCGCCCGCGTTGTGACGCGTGCGATCACCAATGCGGATGGTCGCACCGACCAGCCGCTGATCCACGACCGGCCGGTGCCGATCGGCCGTTACGAATTGACGTTCAGCGTCGGCAACTACTTTGCCGAGCGGGGCGTCGCGGTGTCCGATCCGCCCTTCCTTGACCGGATTCCGCTGCGGTTTTCGGTGAGCGAGCCCGAAGGCCATCTCCACGTGCCACTGCTGGTGACGCCCTGGAGTTACGCGACCTATCGGGGCAGCTAAGCAACATCAGCGCCGGTTGGTGAAAGGGACGGCAACGTTGCCGAAGATTCCGGCAACCTGACCTGGCATCGCGCTGCCGGGTCTCCGGCTGACCCATCGGGCTCACTCGGCCGATCGCCATGTCGAGGCCGCTCCGGTCAGGCGAAGTGCTTGATCGGCTTGCGCGCTGGCACGAACGTTGCTCATTATGACGCTATTCTGTCCAAGCCGGCGTGACGCGAATGCGCCGGCCGAACCCGGAGGTCGCGCGCGTGCCGTTAATCAAGAACAAGTATGGAAAGGCCCGGGTTCGCGTCATGCGAATTCACCGCGAGGGCGAGCGCCACGAGGTCAGTGAGCTCAATATCCAGGCCATGCTTGAGGGCGATTTTGCCCGCACCTACACCCACGCCGACAATTCCAATTCGGTATCGACCGACACCGTCAAGAACATCGTCAATATCGTCGCGCGCGAGAACACCAGCCTGGGCACCGAGGATTTCTGTCAGGTGCTCGCCAAGAAATATCTCGACCTCTATCCGCAGGTGGCTTCGGTGGCCGTCACGGCGCATGAGACCAAATGGAGTAGGCTCAGCTTTGGCGGCAAGCCGCATCCGCACAGCTTCATTCTCGACAGCAACGGCAAGCCGTTCGTCGAGGTTACCGCCACGCGCGAAGGATTGTCGCTCGTGTCTGGCATCGATGGATTCACGTTCATGAAATCGACCCAGTCGGGCTGGGAGGGGTACGTCAAAGATCCCTATACGACGATCAAGGAAACCAACGACCGGATGTGCGCCACCAGCATGGTCGCTTCCTGGAAGTGGTCAGCCAAGCCCGCGAACTATCCGGCAACCAATGCCAGGATTCTCGCGACCGTGCTTGAGGTGTTCGGCACCACCTACAGCGCTAGCGTGCAGGACAGCCTGTACCGGATGGGCGAGGCGGCGCTGGCGGCGGTGCCGGAGATTTCCGAGATCAGCATGGCGTGCCCGAACATGCACTTCATCCTGATGAATCTCTCGGCGTTTGGACTGGACAATGACAACGACGTGTTCCTGCCGACCGACGAGCCCCATGGCCAGATCGAATGTACGGTAGGACGGGGGTGATTGATCTCGTCATTGCGAGCGCCAGCGAAGCAATTCAGGGTAACAGGCAAGAGCTGGATTTCTTAGTCACTTGCGCTCCTCGCAATGACGGCACTGTCTAGCCGAACTTCGCATGCAGCAGCGGCCATAAGCGGTCCGGCTTGAACGGCACAGCCGTGAAACGAATGCCGGTGGCATCGGCGAGCGCGTTGCCGAGCGCCGCAGCGACCGGGTTGTAGGGACTCTCGCTCATCGATTTGGCACCCATCGGCCCCAGCGTATCGGTGGTGTCGGCGAAAAATACCTCGGTCCGCGGAATGTCGGCGAAGGAGGGCACGTGGTAATCGAGAAATCTCGGATTGACCACGCGGCCGCCATCGTCGATGACCATCTCCTCGTAAAGTGTGGCGCCGAGCGACTGCGCGACGCCACCCTCGATCTGCCCGCGGCACTGCGAGGGATTGGCGACCTTGCCGGCATCCGCAGCATGGACGCTTTTCAATATCATGATTTCACCGGTGGCCTGGTTCACCGCGACGCGGAAGCCCTGCACATTGAAGGAGACTGAGCGTGGCGTGCCGGCCGACGTGCCGCTGGCGGCGAGTGTTCTGCCGTTTCCGCGCGCGAACCTTGCGAGTTCGGCATAGGAGAGGCGCTGTCGACCGCAGACCACAGCCTCCTTCTCCAGGGTGCAGGCCTCCGGCTCCTCGCCCGTGATGCCGGACCCGATCGCGATCAGGTCGCGCGCCAGGTTTTCCGCCGCTGCCTGCGTCGCGCGCCCGGCGACAAAGATGCCTGCGCTGCCGTAGGCTCCCGTGTCGTGACCGCCATGCGCCGTATCGGATTGCCGCAAATTGATCCGGTCGACCGTAGTCGCCAGCGCGGTCGCGGCAATCTGGCGGTGGACGGTGGCGGTGCCGTTGCCGAATTCCGCCGTCCCGACGGTGAGGTCGAACCCGCCATCGTCGCGCAGCGCGACCTTGCAATCGGCGAAATGGCCGGCGGGCGGCACGGCATCGATCATGGTGAGCGCGATGCCATCGCCGAGCAGCCAATCGGCTGATAGCTCGACCTTCGGGTGTTGGTCTTGCATCGCGCGCTCGACCAGATCGAGACATTGGTCTAGCCCGTAGCTGCCGATGGAGACATCGTGATATTCGGATCCCGGCGGCGACAACATCGGATCGCCCGGTTTCACGATGTTGCGGCGGCGCATGTTGAACGGGCTGATGCCGAGCTGACTGGCCAACTCGTCGATCGCGGCTTCTACCGCGAACAGCGTCTGCGGCAGGCCGTAACCGCGAAACGCGCCTGCCGGAACGGTGTTGGTGTAGGCGACGACGGCGTCGACCTTCTTGTTCGGACAATTATAGACGCTGATGGATTCGCCCACGGCATGAAACAGCACCGGGCCGGCATGGTTGCCGTAGGCACCGGTATTGGAGAGCACGTCGAGCTGCAGCGCCGTCAGCTTCCCGTTCTTGTCCGCGCCCGCCTTCACCGTCACCCGCATCGGATGGCGCGTCGAGGTTGCGATGAACTGCTCCTCGCGGGTCAGCTCGAATTTGACCGGCCGTCCGGTCTTCAGCGCGGCGAGCGCCAGGATGTCCTCGACGAACATCTCCTGCTTGCCGCCGAATCCGCCGCCGACACGCTCGCAGAAGACGCGCACCTTTTCTGGCGCGAGATTGAAAATATCCGCCAGCGCCCGGCGCGTCAGGAACGGCACCTGCGTACTCGAGCGCACGTTAAGAACACCGTCGCCATCGACCCAGGCGAGCCCGCCATGGGTCTCGAGCGCCGCATGCTGGACCCGCTGGGTGGTGAACGTTCCCTCGTAGGTAACGGCGGCGGCAGCAAGTGAGCTTGCCACGTCGCCATATTCGCCGTGGGTTTCGGCGACAACGTTGCGTGATGCATTGGCGACGCGGTGTTCGGCGGTTTTATCGGGATAAATCATCGGCGCGCCCGGCCGGATCGCCTGCGCCGGATCGGTCACATGGGGCAGAATTTCATAATCGACGCTGAGGCGGCGGCAGCCTTCTTCCGCGGCGGCTTCGGTGTCCGCGACCACGGCGGCGATCTTCTGGCCGATGAAGCGGACGACATTGTCCAGCACGCGGGTGTCGTCCGGATCCATCCAGGTTTTCTCGTGGCGTGCGGTCGAGAACAGCCGATCCGGCGCGTCCTCGTAGGTCAGTACGGCATGGACGCCGGCAAGCGCGAGCGCTGCTTTCTTGTCGATTGCGCGAATTCTGGCGTGCGGATGCGGCGAGCGCAGCATCTTGATGTGCAGCATGCCTTCCATGGCGACATCGAAGGTATAACGCTCCGTGCCCCGCACTACCCGCGGCCCGGCCGGCGCCGGCAGGCTGCGGCCGAACGCGCCGCCGGCCTGCGCGCCTTCGACATTGTGCTTGCCCAGCAGCGCGTCTTCGATCGAACGATAGCCAGTGCAGCGGCACAGATTGCCTTTGAGCGCGGCGCCAAGATCGTGCCGTTGCGCCTGGTTCAGCGCTGCGCAGGTCAGGATCATGCCCGCGGTGCAGAAGCCGCATTGAAATGCCTGCGCATCGAGAAACGCCTGCTGCATCGGGTGAATGCTGCCGTCGGTCGCGAGGCCTTCGATGGTGGTGATGGCATGGTCGTCGGCGCGAAAGGCGGGGATCAGGCAACTATGGACCGGCTCGCCATCGATCAGCACCGTGCAGGCGCCGCAATCGCCGGCGTCGCAGCCTTTCTTGACGCCGAAATGTCCTAGCTGACGGAGAAACGTTCGCAGACATTGCCCGGCCCGGGGACGTTCTGAAAACGCCTGACCGTTGATCTGGTAGGTCATGGTCGCGCCAGGCCCTGCAGCTCGAAGCGGATTTCCTCGGCAAGCCGCAACGTCATGTGCTTGCGCCACGCCGGCTTGCCATGGATGTCATCGTGGTAGAGTTGCTCGGGAATGCGATCCAGGAGCGCTTCGCGCAGTTGCTTCGGCTGCGGGATTCCTGTGAAGGGCACTTGAACGGGCCGCGTCGTCGACGCCGTCACCGTTATGGTCAGATCGTCGCTGCCGCTGAGGCTGCCGATCAGCAACGCCGCAGAACGGCCGGTTGGTGTCAAGGAGATCTGTCGAAACGCGGTGCGCCGCGTCAGCGCGGCGAGCGGGAGGTCAATCTGGCGCAGCAGATCGCCCGGCGCAAGGACATTACGCTGGTTGCCGGTGACGAAATCGACGACGGCGATCTGTTGTTCGTTGCCGTCGGCTTTCCAGATCGTGCAGACGCCATCGAGCGCGGCCGTCAGCGCGATCATGGGACCGGCGGGCAACGACATGCACAGATTGCCGCCGACGGTTGCCGTCTTCCATATCTTGAAGGAGGCCAGGAATGCGCGGCAGCATTGGTTGACGAGCGGCGAGGCAATCCATTCCGGCGGATAGATGAAGGCGTCGAGCTGCGCGACCGTGCAGGTCGCGGCGATGGTCAGGCCACTCTCCCCGATCGTCAGGGCCGGCCATTTGAGATCGGTGAGATCGATCAGGCGGGTCAAGTGCACCTGGGGTTCGGAGAATAGCCAGGTGCCGCCGGCCAGCCAGGCATCACCTGCCGTCCAAACCGGCAGTTGCGCCCGGCTGTGCGGGTGTGCGACCTCGGTGATAGTATTCAAATCCATGGATACCCTTGTCGTTTCAAGGCAGTGAACTTGTCTTGCAAGTGCTGTGCAAGACGGACGCCAACTTCCGGGAGCGATCCCCGGTTGGTCTTTGAATTGCAGGGTACCTTGGGAGACGTCTTTTCAACCTTTATCCCCGGAGATGCCGCGCGCCATGGATCAAACCCACGCCATCTGGATCAAAGACCCCCTGGCTATTCTCGCCGAGGGCGCCGAGCGGGGCATTGTGGTCAGGAATGGCAGAATCGTCGAACTTGTGCCCCGCGGTGGCCGGCCGGCGGCATCCGCGGTGGTGTTCGAGGCGGGCGACCATGTGGTGCTGCCGGGGTTGATCAACACCCATCATCATTTCTACCAGACGCTGACACGGGCGCTGCCCGCGGCGCTGGATCGCGAGCTGTTTCCGTGGCTGGAGGCGCTGTTTCCCGTCTGGGCGCGGCTGACGCCCGAAGCCCTCGACCTCGGGGTCACCGTCGCGATGTCGGAGCTCCTGCTATCCGGCTGCACCACCACGACCGATCATCATTATGTGTTTCCGGCGGGGCTCGAGGACGCCATCGATATCGAAGTCGAGGTCGCGAGGCGGCTGGGCGTTAGGGTGCTGTTGACCCGCGGCTCCATGAATCGTTCCCAGCGGGACGGTGGATTGCCGCCTGACAGCGTCGTGCAGGACGAAGACACCATTCTCGCCGACAGCGAACGTGTCGTCGCCAAGCATCACCAGCGCGGCAGCGACGCGATGGTGCAGATCGCGTTGGCGCCATGCTCGCCGTTTTCGGTGACGACGTCTCTGATGCGGGCGACCGCCGCGCTGGCCGAACGGCTCGACGTCCGGCTGCATACCCATCTGGCGGAGACCGAGGACGAAAACCGGTTTTGTGCGCAGATGCATGGCTGCCGGCCGCTCGATTATCTCGAGCAGTGTGGTTGGCTCAATGCGCGGACCTGGCTGGCGCACGGCATTCATTTCAACGCACATGAAATGCAAGCGCTCGGCAAGGCCGGCACCACGATCAGCCATTGCGCCTGCAGCAACCAGGTGCTCGCGTCGGGCTGTTGCCCGGTATGCGACATGGAAGATGCGGGCGTGACGATCGGCCTGGGCGTCGACGGGTCAGCGTCGAACGATGAATCAAATTTGATGCAGGAAGTGCGGTCAGCATTCCTGCTGCAGCGGGCCCGCTACGGTGTCGGCCGCGTCAGCCACAAGGACGCGTTGCGGTGGGCGACCAAGGGGTCTGCCGCCTGCGTGGGCAGGCCTGAGCTTGGCGAAATCGCCGTCGGCAAGGCAGCCGATCTGGCGTTGTTCAAGCTCGACGAACTGCGTTTCTCCGGCCATGGCGATCCACTGGCGGCGTTGGTTCTATGCGGCGCCCACCGTGCCGATCGCGTCATGGTCGGCGGCAAATGGGTGGTCACCGATGGCATGATTCCCGGGCTCGACGTTGCCGACCTGATCCGCCGCCACGGCGCCGCAGCACGGGCGATGCAGGTGGGGTGATTGCTCTAACGCGGTCGGCTCTCTCCCCCTTGTGGGGGGAGATGGAGAGGGGGATAGCCACGAACACTGAGCTTGCGGCTACCCCTCTCCCTAACCTCGAGAGCGAGCTTTGCTCGCCTCGGATCCCACAAGGGGAGAGGGAAGGTGCAATGCTTGCGCGGTCGGCTCTCTCCTCCCCTTGTGGGGGAGCTGGAGAGGGGGGTAGCCACAAACACTGAGCATGCGGCTACCCCGCTCCCTAACTCTCTCCCACAAGGGGAGAGGGAACGCGCAGTGCTTGCGTGGTTGGCTCTCTCCCCCCTTGTGGCGGAGAGATGGAGAGGGGGGCAGCCACAAGCAAAGAGCTCGCGACTATCCTCTCCCTAACGCGCAGTGCTTGCGACGACCTACTTGCCGGGGATCTTGTCGTCGACACCCTTGACGTAAAAGTTCGTGCTCAGCACTTGAACGTCGGAAAGACGGCCGTCGCCCTTGCACTCGATCTCCTTGCCGTCCTGACCGATGACCGGGCACTTGAACGGGAACAGCTTGCCCGCGGTAATGGCGGCTTCGGTCTCTTCAGCCAGCTTCTTCACATCGTCGGGCATGTTCGTGTACGGCGCCATGACCACGGTCTTCGTCTTCAGACCGCCCCAGAAATCTTCCGACTTCCAGGCCCCATCAAGCTCGGCTTTGACGCGCTCGATGTAATAGGGGGCCCAATTGTCCATGATCGACGTGAGTTGGGATTTCGGCCCGAACTTGATCATTTCGGAATCCTGGCCGAATGCCAGCTTGCCACGTTCGGATACGATCTGCATCGCAGCCGGGCTGTCGGTGTGTTGCATGATCACGTCTGCGCCCTGATCGAGCAGAGCCTTCGCGGCGTCCGCTTCCTTGCCCGGGTCAAACCACGTGTTGGCCCAGATGATCTTGACCTTTATGTTGGGGTTGACCGACTGCGCACCGAGCATCGTAGCATTGATACCCATGATGACTTCCGGAATTGGGAACGAGCCAATGTAGCCGAGCACGCCTGCCTTCGACATCTTGCCGGCAATAACCCCCTGGATATAGCGGCCCTCGTAGAACCGACCGTTATAGATCGACATGTTCTTGTCGCGCTTGAAACCGGTCGCGTGCTCGAAATGCACGTTGGGATATTTCTTGGCCACCTTGAGTGTCGGATCCATATAGCCGAACGAAGTGGTGAAGATCAGCTTGTTGCCAGCGCGGACCAATTGTTCAATCGAACGCTCAGCGTCCGGGCCCTCGCTGACGTTCTCGAGATAGGTGGTCTCGATCTTGTCGCCGAATTCCTTGACCAGGGCCTGACGGGCGAGTTCGTGCTGGTAGGTCCAGCCGAAATCGCCAACCGGGCCGAGATAGATGAAGCCTACTTTGAGCTTGTCGGCGGCAGAGGCGCCGGCCAGGCTTGCTCCGATCGCAACCATGGCTGTCGTCGCCGCGATGAGAATCTTTCTCATATGTTTCTCCGATTGCTAAAGGGGTGGATTGTAACTCCCGACGCGCACGCGCCCCATCGCGCGCGATTCGGGTACATCTATCGATCGGGCACGAAGACCGTGCCCAAAGCGGCAGGGGCGGTCGAACCGCCGGTTCGCGTGCGCGAAATCAGAACGAGGACGATCACCGTGGCGAGATACGGCAACGCCGACATGAACTGCGATGGGACGCCGATGCCCCAAGCCTGTGCATGAAGCTGGAGGATCGTCACCGCGCCGAACAGATACGACCCGAGCGCGAGACGTCCGGGACGCCACGACGCGAACACCACAAGCGCTAATGCAATCCATCCGCGGCCGGCGGTCATGCCGGGGATGAAGAAGGGCGTATAGGCCAGTGGCAGATAGGCTCCGGCGAGACCTGCGCAGGCGCCGCCGAAGATCACGGCGTAGGTCCTTATTCGCAGTACCGGATATCCCAACGCATGCGCCGAAACGTGGTTGTCGCCGCAGGCCCGCAATATCAATCCCGCGCGGGTCCGGTACAGAAACCGCCAGACGCCGACCAAGAGCGCCAGGGAGAAGTAGACGAAACCGTCCTCGCCGAACAGAATGCGTCCGACCAGCGGGATTTCGGTCAGGCCGGGAATGTGAAGATGTGGCGCGATAGCGATCCTCTCGCCGACAAAGCCAGCGCCGATCAGGCCGGATAGTCCGACGCCGAGAATCGTGAGGGCCAAACCCGCAGCAACCTGGTTGACCGCGAGGCCCAAGGCCATCATCGCGAATATCAGCGAGAGCAGCGCGCCGGCGACGATTCCACACAGCGATCCGATGATGATGGAGCCACTGAGCCAGGCGCCGCCGAAACCGCAGGCCGCGCCGACAATCATCATGCCTTCGACGCCGAGGTTGAGTACGCCGGAGCGTTCGGTCACCAGTTCGCCGGTGGCGGCGATCAGCAACGGCGTCGATGCGGCGAGCACCGAGAGGATGATCGCCTCAGCCAGTTCCACGGGGCACCTGTCGGGACGCGAAAACAAGCCGGAAGCGATAGAGAATGAGGGAGTCGCAGGCGAGTACGTAGAACAGCAGGATGCCCTGAAACACCTTGGTCACGTCCAACGGGATTTTCATCGCGATCTGGGCCTGCTCGCCGCCGATAAAGGTGAGTGCGAGGAACAGGCTTGCAATTAGTATTCCAGTCGGGTTCAGGCGTCCGAGAAACGCCACGATGATCGCGGTGAAGCCGTAGCCTGGCGACACGCCCGGCTGCAGGTGGCCGATCGGTCCTGCTACCTCGATGATTCCGGCCAGTCCGGCGAGGCCGCCCGAAATCGCGAACGTCAAAAGGATCAATTGGTTGGAATTGAATCCACCGAACCGTGCCGCTCGCGGGGCCGCACCGACGACGCGGATTTCGAAGCCCTTGATGGTACGCGCGAGCAGCACCGACGCTCCTGCAACGACGAGCAGCGCAATGACGGCGCCGAGATGCAGGCGGCCGCCGTCGATCAGGACCGGCACGGTTGCGACCGGATCGAATTCCGCGGTGGTCGGGAAGTTGAATCCAGCCGGGTCGCGCCATGGACCGCGAACCAAGTAGTCGAGAAAAAGCTCTGCGACATAGACCAGCATCAGGCTGGTCAAGATCTCGCTGGCGCCGAATCGGATCTTGCAGATCGCCGGGATCAAGGCGTACAGCGCGCCCGCCGCCGCGCCGAGCAGCAGCATCGCGGGCATCACCCAGGGACCTGCGTCGGTGCCCTGGGTATCGACGGCGAGCCAGCTGCCGGCGACGGCGCCGATCAGGAACTGCCCTTCGGCCCCGATGTTCCAGGTGTTGGCGAGGTAGCAGAGCGACAGGCCGATCGCGATCATGACCAGTGGCGTCGCCTTCACGGCGATTTCCTGCAACGAATAGCTGTCAGTCAATGGATCGATGAAGTAGACGCCAAGCGCAGCGATCGGATTTTTTCCAAGAATCGCGAACAGGATACTCATGGTCACGATCGTCAGGCCGATCGCGATCAGTGGCGAAATCAGCGCAACCGCTTTGGATCGCTCGGCCCGTTTCTCAAGGACGAACTGCATGGGCCGCTTCCTTCTGCTCCAGGCGGCTACCGCCCATCAGCAGGCCGAGCTCCTCGCGGCTGGCGTCCGCAGTTGCCAACGACTCCGACAGCCGGCCGTGAAACATCACCGCGATCCGGTCGGTAATCTCGGCCAATTCATCCAGGTCCTGGCTGACCACTAGCACCGCGGCGCCGGCTGCGGCGAGATCGAGCAGTGCCTGGCGGATGACGGCGGCGGCGCCGGCGTCCACGCCCCAGGTTGGTTGGCTAATCACCAGGACCGCGGGGTTGCGAAGTATTTCGCGGCCGACGATGAATTTTTGCAGGTTGCCGCCCGACAGGCTTGCCGCTTCGGGATCACGCTCGGCCTTGCGGACGTCGAAGGCCGCGGTGGTGCGGTCGACCGCCAACAGCGTAGCAGCGGTGTTGACGAAGCCATGCTGGACCATCTCGCCCGCCGCGTGACCGGTCAGCAGTGCGTTCTCGGAAAGCTTCATGCGCGGGGCAGTGCCATGACCCAATCGTTCTTCAGGCACAAAGGCCGCGCCGAGCTTGCGTCGTCGCGTAATCGAAAGATGTCCGGCGGCGATGCCGTCGATCACCACCGTGCCGGGGTCTTGCGATAACTGCTCGCCCGATAGTGCCGCGAAAAGTTCATCCTGGCCGTTGCCGGCAACGCCTGCGATGCCCAAGATTTCACCACCCCGGAGCTCGATCGAGATGCGTTCAAGCCGTACGCCGTGTGGATCGTCGGGCGCGAGGCTGAGGTCGTTCACGACCAGACGCGGGATCGTGATCCGTCGCCCCGCTGGCGCGCTAACCTGCTTGATGTCGGTGCCGACCATCATGCGCGCGAGCGACGCGGCGGTTTCGCGTTGAGGGTTGCGGGTGGCGACCTTCCTGCCGCCGCGCAGGATGGTGGCGGTGTCGCAAAGCCGCTTCACCTCTTCGAGCTTATGGCTGATGTAGAGGATCGCGCGGCCTTCGGCCTTGAGCCGGTCCAACACCAGAAAGAGTTGATCGGCTTCCTGCGGGGTCAGCACGGCGGTCGGTTCGTCAAGAATCAGGAATTTCGGGTGTTGCATCACGGCGCGGACGATTTCGATCCGCTGACGTTCGCCCACGGAAAGTTGCCATACCTCGCGCCTGGGATCGAGCGGGAGCCCGTAAACACTGGACACTTCCTCAAGGCGAGCCGAGATGTCCTTGAACAATTCCTTGCCATCGAGCCCCAGCGCGACGTTTTCGGCGACGGTGAGATTGTCAAACAGAGAGAAGTGCTGAAATACCATGCCGATGCCGCGTGCTCGGGCTTCTGACGGTCCGGAGAGGGTCATTTTCTCGCCCCGCCAGCGCATCTCGCCGTCGCTTGGCTGAATCAATCCATAGATCGCTTTGACGAGCGTGGATTTGCCGGCGCCGTTTTCGCCGAGCAGGGCATGAATTTGCTGAGGCCAGATATCGATATCGATTGACGCGTTGGCAAGAAAATCACCGTAGCGTTTGGTCAACCCAACCGTCTGAAGTAGCGGCGTTGCGTTGGGATGCAGGCCGGTAGACGTTGGATCAAGCATTCAATGTCAGGGGTGCGAGGGAACGGCTGCGTCAATACTGAGCCAATTTGGACTTTCCCGTAAGTAGCGAAAAAGCGCCAGCGGTTGCTTAAACGTTTAGCAGCAGAAGCAGCTGGATACGACAAGACACTTTCTCCCAGCGAAAAACGTCTCGTCGGAATTTCTTAACTAGCGTTGTTTAGCTGGCGCGCTCTCGTCCTACAACGTTAGTTGTAGCTGCCTGTTGCAGAATTGTGACGGTCGAGCGCAAATCAAAACCGTTAAAGCATCTCTGCTCCGAAGATGAGCAGCGTCACTTCATCGGATGAGAAGAGATCGAATCTTCGTTCGTGCATGTTGCATTGCGATGCGCCGGTAATCGAGAAAGCCAAACAGCAGCGGGCATAACTTCACCTTCGTTTGTATCGTCGTCGCTGCCTTTGCGGGAGCCGCCGTACGACTCGAATGACGTGTCAATGGCTGATGCACCTATCGTTCTTGATGAAACTTGTAGCAAGCTGTGGAAAAACTTGAGGCTTCGCACTTTACGCGAAGGAGGCAAATGTCGCCCCGAACGGCCTGGTTCGTTTGGTCGTTAACTCCAGGGGTTTTACAGAATGTCTTACCGTACTAAGAAAGTTACAGTAGCGGCTTTGACGGTTGCCGCACTTGCCGTGTTTGCGCCGACGGGCTTTGCCAGCGCGGCGGATCTGGCTCCGATGCCGGTTAAAGCCAAACCAATCGCAGATCTTCCGTTCTTTTTCGTGATCGACGACCGCGTGACCTACTCCTGGATGCCCAAGGGTACCGATCCCGGCGCCTTTAGTGTGCGGCCGAATGGATCGATCGACGGCACCACCGCGAAATCGGTGTACTCGTTCACGCACTTCGATGCATGGGCATACGGCACCAACTTCTTCACCATTTCGATGTTCAAATCGGGCCACAACGATCCCGCGTCACCTTGCACGAATGCCGGCACCATCTTCGGTACTCCGGCAAACTGCGCCGGGGCGACCGAGATTTATGGCTTGTTCCGCAGCACATTCGGATGGAATGAAATCTTCAACACCAAGGCCTTCAGCATCGGGCCCCTGCGCAATATTTCGTTCGAAATCGGCGCCGATGCCAATTCCGAAAATACCTTCTTGGCGCCAGCCAAACGCGACTTCGTCGCCGGTCTGCAGTTCGCATTCGATCTTCCCTACAAGGGCTATATCGACGTAGCGCCGTTGGCCTATAAGGAAATCAACCACAACGCCTTCACCCAGTGCGGCGTGTTCGGTCCTGGCATCCCAGGGGTGACCTGCATCGACGACGGCAACACCGATTTCAAGACGACCTGGGCCGTCGAGACCAACTATTATATGGATTTGGGCTTCCTGCCGGAAAACATGCAGTATTTCTCCATCAGCGGTCGCGCCGGCTGGTACGGGCCGAAAGGGAATCAGAATGCGCCGCTTGGGCTCGCCGGTGGCGGTACCGCAACCAAGGTGGAGTTGAACAGCGAGCCGATCCGTCTGACGTTCGACGCCAGCAAGGCGGCGTGGGGCGCGAAGTATACCCACTTTGTCGATCTCTGGGTCGCCTATCGCTATTGGCAGAACAAATTCGGTCTCGATCACAACAACGCGCCTGGTGTTTGCACGCTCGCGGGGCCCGGCACGCCAAGCACCAACAGCTGCACGGAATCGACCGTCTACGCCGGTGTCACTGTGAAATTCTAACGCCGGCTCTTTGTTCAGTGGGGACAATGGCGCCGCGATCAACCTCGCGGCGCCGCTTCCATTTGGGTCAGGTGCAATGGCGGTGCAATGAAATGTCGACGGCTATTTTGTCCAGATGCCGTGATGCAGCGCCGCGGCCTCATCTTCAAGTAGCGGTCCAACGACGGCGGTCGGTCGCTGTCCGCTCGCGAACACCTTGCGACAGGGCAAATTCAACGTTGGATTCTCCGGATGGTTTCCGGTGATGATCTGGAGCCGGTGTTCGCTCAGGCCATACACGACCCGGCCAATGCCTGCCCAATAGATCGCGCCTGCGCACATCGCGCAGGGCTCGGCGGATGAATAGAGTGTCGCCGCCCTCAGGGTCGAAGGGCTGAGAGTGGTGCAGGCCTTGGTCGCCAACACCCGTTCGGCATGGGCGGTGCCGTCATGCGCCGGCATGTAGCCGTTCTCGGCCTCGATCAACACGTTGCCATGAGGATCGACCAGGATGGCGCCGAACGGATGATTGCCGTGGGTGACCGCGCGGCGGGCGACCTCGAATGACCGGCGCAAAAAATGCACGTCATGCGTGCCAGGGACGGGATCGGTCATGTCACCCATCAGTACCCGGCCATGTGCCGTCCGAACTCGGTGAGGTCGTCCCCAACGGCGCGGCTTTCATTGACCAATGCCAAATCCTTCCGCAATTCATGCGTTGCTCCTCTGGCGCGACCCGCCGCCGCTAGTTAAGCGGCTTCGCCGGAAAGTCCCAGCCAGATTCGCAAGCTTTGTGCCAATGCTCAATATGGATCATTTCCCCATAGTACATTGATCCGATCCTATGTATTTCGGTTCGTTCAATTTGGTGCACGGGGACGGCGAGGCAGAAACAGGCTGTATCTTGTGATTGTATGCAAGAGAATTAAGCAAGTTTCATGCTTTGGATGGTGATAGGCCGCCCATTAATGACGGACGGAAGGTTGCGTGGCAGTCTCTCCAGCCGGCACCTGGGACCGCGCCAACGGTCGCGTTGGCACCGAACTTGTATCATGCAAACGTAGGGTCATCGACGCCCTGGATTTGCATCGTTATTGGGAAAGCACAGCGCGATGGATGCTGGAATTCGCTCGCCTGAAAGATCTTCGCTTGGTGAGGAGATCGTCGCACGCATCGATCGGCTGGCGGAGATTTCCGAGACCCCGGAGTATTTGACGCGGGTTTTTCTGACTGCCGAGCATCGCGCCGCTGCTGATCTGCTCTTGGATTGGATGCGTGAGGCCGGCATGAGCGCGCATCTCGATGCGATTGGGAACGTCTGCGGCCGCTATGAAGGCGATCGTCCCGGGTTGCCCTGCCTGATGCTGGGCTCGCATTACGACACCGTCCGCGACGCCGGCAAATGGGATGGCCCGCTCGGACTGATTACAGCGATTTCCTGTGTTGCCGACCTGCATAGGAGAGGGCGGCGTTTGCCGTTCGCGGTCGAAATCACCTGCTTCGCCGACGAGGAAGGGGTTCGGTTCGCGTCGACCTTGCTCGGCAGTCGCGCCGTAGCAGGAACATTCGATGAGCGTGTGCTCGACGCGAAAGACCAGGGCGGCGTCTCGATGCGCGATGCCTTGGTGCAATTCGGTCTGGATCCTCAGCGAATTGTTGTGGCAGCGCGTGCGCGCCGCGAGTTGCACGCTTATGTCGAACTCCACATCGAGCAAGGCCCGGTGCTTGAGAGCCAAGATCTGCCCGTCGGCGTGGTGACCGCGATATCGGGTGCCACGCGACTTGCGGTGCGGCTGACTGGCATGGCTGGCCACGCCGGAACGGTGCCGATGGCACTGCGTCGCGATGCGCTGGCGGGTGCCGCGGCATGCATTGTCGCAATCGAGCAATTTTGCCGGACCGATCACGATGGGCTAGTTGGTACTGTCGGCTACATTCATGCCATGCCCGGCGCAACCAATGTCATTCCGGGGCAGGTATCTTTCACCGTTGATATGCGTGCTCCGGCCGATGCGCATCGCAAATCGGCGGTGGCCGATATCGTCCGGCGGGTCGAAGCTATCGCAAGCGAGCGGCAATTGGGGCTGCAGATCGAAGTAACACATGAAAACCGCACAGTGCCGTGCGCGGCCTGGCTCAGGTGTCAGGTTTCCGAAGCGGTGGCGGGCGAGGGCTATCGCGTGTGCGAGCTTCCGAGCGGGGCGGGGCATGACGGCATGGCGATGGTCGACATTGCCGATGTCGGCATGTTGTTCGTGCGCTGCCGGGGCGGCATCAGCCATCATCCCGATGAGCATGTCGAGCTTGCTGACGTCGATGCCGGCGCGCGGGTTTTGCTGCGGCTGATCGAGAATTTCAGTCCGCACCACCCCATTAAATGATCGGTGTGTCGCCGCACGCGCACACGTCAGATGGGGATGAGATCATTTCGTCCGTTTGAAGCCCTCCGCATAGAAGAGCAGAAGCGTCGCAACGTGAAGATTGGACACCCATTTCATTGACCAATTCGGCGAACCGCCGGATATTGCATCCGGCAGAATTCACCTGCCTGGGGTCACTGCATGAGATCGAAACTTAAGCCAGTCGTGGGCGATGTGCGCAAGCGCATGACCCGTCGCTGCGTCTCTGCGGCCACCGGTGCCTGTCGCTGATCTCTTCGTAACAAACACAGAGATCGTATTCCCGACAGGAGCGCCGGCATTCCGGCGAATGAGTACCCATGTCCAAAGCCTACATCATCGAAGTTCATAATAGGACCGCCGGAATCGTGACAGGCGATGAGCGCGGATTCTGGTTTTTCTCCTCTGACCGCGCTTTCGATCGCCTGGAAGGCCAGGAGTTTCGCTCCGCCCGGGACGCCGAACGCGCGGCCAGAGCGCTGCTCGGCGGCGTCAGGCGCCGTAAATCAAGCCAACCCATATTCGCCAATCTGGAGTGACGGCACCAACAAACCCGAAAGGTAAACCCATGACCACCAGACGCACTATCCTTGCCGGTGCACTGTTACTGGCATCGCTCGCGGCAGTTCCTGCGCGGGCAGAGGACACGCCAACCGAAATACGTATCGGCACGCAAAAGGGCGGTTTCTTTCCTGCGGTACGGCAACGCCACTCGGTGGAGGATGCGTTCAAACCGCTTGGCATCGAGATTAAATGGGTCGATTTCCAGTTCGGGCCGCCTCTGCTGGAGGCGATCAACGCCGGCAGCGTCGACTTCGGTTATGTTGGCGATTCTCCGCCGATTTTCGCGCAGGCTGGCGGTGCGGGCATACGTTACGTGGCCGCCGTCAAATCGGATGGCAATACGCAAGCGATTGTTGTTCCGCAGAACTCGCCGATCAAGACGCTGGCCGATCTTAAAGGGAAACGCATCGCATTCGGCAAAGGATCCAGCGCGCACAATTTATTGGTCGCGGCTTTGGAAAAAGCCGGGATCGCCTGGAGCGACATCACCCCGGCTCCGCTCGCGCCCGCCGATGCGACGGCGGCGTTTGCAAAGGGCTCGGTCGATGCCTGGTCCATCTGGGACCCGTATCTCGCGCTCGCCGAACTCAAGGAAAACGTACGGGTCATCGCGTTTGACAAGGATGTACACAAGCCCAATGCCTTCTATATCGCGCGCGCGGATTTCGTGGAAAAGCACTCAGCGCTGGTCGCGCGGCTGAATTCCGTCTTTGCCTCCGAAGGCCGATGGGCCGACACCCATCACGAGGAGGTCGCCAAGGCGCAGGCGGAAGCGACGGGCGTCGACATTGAAGCGATCAAGCGCTTTGTCGATCGCTCAAACTATCGCGTTGTGCCGGTCGATGACGAGGTGATCGCGAGCCAACAGGCGGTTGCCGATCGCTTTGCCAGGCTTGGTCTGATTCCGAAGCCAGTCAGCGTTTCCGATATTGTCTGGAAGTGGACACCAGGTTCCTGACGGGGATACCGGCGAAGGCCTCAAGCGCGGTGTGTGTAAAGCATTGCCGGTTTCGGTTTGCGGTACCTGACGGCTTCATCCGTGTTCGGTATCCGCGCCGAGCTGGCCAGATCGATTGCACCCGCGCTTCCCGCGTAAGAGTAAATTCGTGCGAGGCAAGAGTTCCTCGTGCAAAATTTGCGTTTCGGCAGGCGTTCTTGCAACCGCTTCGTTGTTTTTTCTGCGGCGGTCTTGTCCTGCGGCACGCGGCGACCAAAGTAACTCGCTGCGCCTCACACTTAGTGGGCGAGGGCGGCGCTGCTAGGAGCAGGTATGCCTTCGGCTATGCACGGCTTGCCGGGAGAAGATGATGGGCCTTCATGAGACAAAAGTTGAATCTCTTCCATTTGTAACCGCTGAACTCAACTATCTCGCTCCGACAGAGGGAAAGCCGCGTACTTACGCGTTCGATCCACCACCGGGGGAACCCAAATCGACGGCATTACCCGAACCGCATCACGTTCCTGTCTTCGATGCGCGCCGTATCGCGGACAGTGTTTCTCTTGACCGGGAAGGTTTCGCGCTCGTTCAACACCCGACTTCCGTCACGAATTTCTACGACGATAACGAGATCAGAACCGTCTATTACCCTGCCGTTGAATCCTTTCTACGGGCCACGTTAGCAGCAGATCGCGTCGTCATCTTTGATCATACCGTCCGCAAGCGCGTGGAAGGCGCGGCTGACGTGCGGGGCGGTGGCCCGAGGCAGCCGGCTACTCGCGTCCATGTGGATCAGACGGACCTGTCGGGTCGTAATCGTGTTCGTGAACATCTGCCTGATGAAGCCGACGAACTGCTCAAGGGAAGAGTGCAGGTGATCAATCTGTGGCGGCCGATCCGCGGACCGTTGCTCGACGCACCATTGGCGATGTGTGACGCCCAAACCGTGGCGTCCAGTGATCTGATTGCATCCGACCTGATCTACCCGGGCCGGAGCGGCGAGACGTATTCGGTCAAGTTCAACTCCGGGCACCGGTGGCTTTATTTCCCGAAAATGACGGCCGAGGAAGCGCTGCTATTGAAGTGCTACAACTCCGCTACCGACGGGCGTGCGCGGTTTGCTCCGCACACGGCGTTCGTCGATCCGACCACGCCCGCCGATGCGCCGCCGCGCGAGAGCATCGAGGTGCGCACGCTGGTCTTCCACAAGCGTTAAGACGGAAGGCTGACGGCCGCTACAACAGGCGAGAGCACCGAGGGACAAATTGTTCTCTCGGTGGCGTTTTCTGTAACCACATGCATCGCGGTGTTAATTGATGCGCGGAGGTTAGAACTTCAAGGACACGCCGCCATAAGCCGACTTTTCGGTGCAGGTGTTATTGCTCACGCCGGGACTGATGTTGCAGGACGCGCTCAGGGTATTATCCAGCCCCAATTTATTATGCCAGTAGCGATAGGCGACCCAGACATCGACGAAGTGGCTGTATTTTGGACCCCAGACGGCCTTGCTGGCATCGAACGTCAGACGGATCGGCTCAGAGCTGAATTCAACCGCCGTGTAGATGTTGCGAGGAGCCAAGTAAGGCAGCGGATTATTTTCCATCCCTTTTTTGCCGTACCAGGCCGCGCGACCACTGATCGACCAGAACTGCATGTTTTCAGGCAAAAAACCCAAATCCATATAGTAGTTGGTCTCGACGGCCCAGGTCGGATTGAAGCTTCTGTCGCCGTCGAACAGACACGTTACACCGGCAACCGATCCGGCAAAGGCGCTACCGCACTGCGCGAACGCGTTCTGGTTAAAAAATTCATAGTACATCAGCGGCGCGACGTCGATGTAGCCTTTATAAGGCAAGTCAAACGCAAACTGCAGGCCAGCTACGACGTCGCGCTTGGCAGACGCGAGATAGGTGTTTTTGGTACCTACGTCCATGCCGACTTCGAAGGAGATGTTATGCAGCGGCCCCATCGTAAAGACCTTGGTGTCAAATATCTGGTTCCAGCCCAAGGTTGAACGGAAAAGGCCGTAAAATTCTGTCGCTCCCGCGCAATTGGCGGGATGAGAGGCGAAGCCGTTAAAGGGATCGACGATGACGCCAGCGTTTGTGCAGGGCGGTGTCGGATCGTTATGATCCGACTTGAACATTGAGATGGTGAAAAGATTCGTTCCGTAGGCCCATGCGTCAAAATGGGTGAAGGAGTAAACTTGTTTGGCGGTCGTGTTGTTAATGCCGCCATCGGGCCGAAGGGAATAGGAGCCTGCGGCCGTAGCGGTTGGAATCCATGAGAAGGTTGCGCGGTTATCGATGATCGAGAAGAACGGCCGGTCAGTGACGGGCGTTGCCGTGGCCTTGACCGGTAAATCCGCGGCTTTCGCATTGCCAGCCGGTATCAGCAGAGCAAGAGACATTGCCGCCGCCGACAAGCATACGTGAAGAGAAGACATTCGAAATTCCCCCAAGTTGAGATCGGCTAATCTTAGGGGCGGATAGAATTCTAAAAAGCACCGTTTAGGCACGCCCATCATCTCATGATTAGATCATTCAAGTTCATCCTCGCATGCGCTTTCGTTGCCAAGCTGAGTGAGCCTCGCCTTCAATGCATCTACGAAGAGGCTGCCGGCGATAGGAAGTTCGCGCCCCGCCCGGATGCAGCACGCTAGTTCGTGTGGAATGCTGCAGGTGCCTGTTAGCGGAATCGATTTGAGGTTCGGGCGATTCGAATCCTTGGCCAGGAGGGAATGAGTTTGGATGCTGATTGCCATGCCGGAAGCCACGATGTCCTTGATCAGTTCAGAAGAGTTGGTTTTCAAGACGGCTCTGGCGTCTATTCCTGCCTTCGTCAGCATCTCCTGCTGGATGTGCGCGAGGAACATGGAATTGTCCGGCACCGCGAATGAATGTCCGATACAGTCTGAAAGTCTCAATGAATCATGGTTCGCCAGCGGATGGGTGTTCGCCATTAGGACGCACATGCCCAGCGGAAAGGCGACGATTGGACGGAGGCAGCTTCGGATTGGAACGTTGTATGCGAGAATAACCTCGATCTCGTCCCGCTCGATACGGTCTAAAAGCGCTGGCGTATTGTCGACCGCAACTTCGAAATCAATTCGAGGATAGCTCTCATGAAAGCCGGCGATGATCTTGGGAAGAAAACTCCGGCTCAAGGAGTCGTTTATCCCGATAGACACGATACCGCGCTTCACGCCTTTCAGCGCTTCGATCTCGGATCGCGCAACTTGCAGCTCCTTCATGGACAGCCGGACACGGTGCACCAGGCTCTCACCGGCGGCGGTCAACTTCAGCTTGCCTCGTCCCGGCCGTCGCTCGAATAGCAAGACCTTGAGCTCGGCCTCAAGAAGAGTGATGTGACGGTTCAATGCCGAGGCGGCAACATTGATTCGCTCGGCTGCAAGTCGAAACGATCCGGCTTTAGCCACCTCAAAAAAATACCGTAGCTGCGGAGAAACCGAGGTGAATGCCATTTTGCCTTCGATTGTACGGCCATCGCCATTACTCCAGATGGCAAGGGCCTTTGAGACATCCTGAAGGGATGAATTACTCGCAAGTCGATTTGAGCCCGGGGTTGAATCGATTGGTCATATATTCCTCTGGCGGCGACGTTCGAGAGATCTGTCCTGCTCTCTGATATAGCTCCATCGAAGCGGTCCAGATGGCCGGGTTCATCCAGAGGTAACCGTGCTCAAGCGTGTCGGCGCTCACCGTCAGCTCGCGCTGTACTCCGAAACGCCAGGACAATTTGGCATTGTCCTCGATCTGGTCGGGGTATCCCGCGATGATCTTCGCGGCCTCCTCGGGGTGGTCGACCATGTATTGAGCGCCAAGAGCAACCGCACGGACAAAGCGTTCCACCAGATGAGGGTCGCTGTTCAAGATTTTGGCAGACGTAAACAGCACGTCTTGATATGTCGGAACGCCGACATCGTACAACGATATTTTGCGTAAAACCTTTCCTCTCAGATAACTTGGTGCGTCCGCTTTCTTTAATTCTTCCTCGACTTGATAGACTTGATTTGTTGCGATGGAGGTGAGGTAGTCGACCTGGCCGACAAGCAACGGCTCGGCACCCGCGCCAACCGTGACCAACTTTATCCTGTCGAAGTCAATATTGTTCTTTTGAGCCATGGCCCGCAGCACAAAGTCGGATCCCGGTTGCACTCCGACCTTTTTGCCCTCCATGTCCTTTGGAATCGGTGGTGGCGTTGATGGGTCCGCAAGCGTCAGGTAGACGACCGGATCTTTTTGCACGAGGGCGCCGACAGCAACAATATCGACCGGCGTTGGCGCAACCCTGGACGTAAATATGTCGGAACCACGGGTGACGCCAAATTGGGCCTGTCCTGCCGCAACGATCGGAACGGGGTTCTTCCCTGGACCACCGTTCATAAACGTCACTCTTATCCCTTCCTTGGCAAAGAACCCCTGAGTGTCGGCCAACATAAGCGCGCCATATTGGCCGTTGCGAAGCCATGCAAGTGCGACCCGGACATCGGTGATGTCTTGTGCTTGCGCGGGACACGAAAGACAAACAAGCAAAAGCAAACGTCCCATTGACCGTTGAAACGTTCTTAGCCCTGACTTGGATCCTCTCATGGCAAAACCTCCACTAAGCGACTCGTTGCTCATCTACCTACTCCGATACATCCCAACGGAGACGACGTCCGATGCTGCTGACTACGAAATACACGCCGTATGAGATCAGTGATGCGATCAAGGCCACGGCGTAAACTTCGTCGCCCCGGTACAAAGCCATTGATCGATTTATGACGTAGCCCAGTCCCGATGATGCCATGAGCCATTCAGCCGCGATGGTAGTAATGATGGCAGCACTTCCGGTGATTTCCTGCGCGGCAACAAAGTAAGGGAGCGAGCACGGCACACGTATTCGGCAAAAGACGGTCCACGGGCTCGCATGCAGTACGTGCATGCGATCGAGGATGAGAGGATCGACAGCCTGCAGCCCCCTAAAGCTATTGATCAGGACAGGAAAAAAGGAAGCAAGTGCGACCACCAACGCTCGCGGCAGGTAGCCATCCCCAAGTGCGAGGCCAATAATCGATATTAGAACGACGTAGGGGACGTTTCGTACGGCGACCGCGAGCGGCATCAATGCCTTTGCACTGAGCGGGATTGCGACGAAGACGCTCGCCAGACCAAATCCCAGCACATTTGCAAGAATGTAACCGGGAATTGCAGCTTTCAACGTGTAGCCCAGCTGACCCAGAAAGTATTCACGTTCGACGTAGATCGTTGTGAGGACCGTGCCGGGGCGAGGAATGACAAAATCGGGCAGGCCGGAGAAATATACGAGCGCGTACCAGGCGCCGATAATCGAGCCGACCGGGATAGCAATTCGAAGGATGCTTCCCACAATATACTCGACGTGGCCGCCCTGAGGGATTTTGAGGGAAGACAGAACGACGGCTGCACTGGCTTTAATCATTTGCCGCGCCCTCCTTGGTCAAGAGAAGGCTTCTAATCGCCCCGCCGATATCGATAAATGTTCGCGTGGACCTGAAGCTGGCGTTTCGTGGACGAGGCTCGGAAACGCGGATGTCACTTGCTATTCTGCCTGGCCCCGTTGGGCCAAAAACAAGAATGCGGTCCGCAAGGAAAATCGCCTCTTCGATATGGTGCGTGACGAAGAGGACCGTCTTCGGTCGCTTCAGCAGCTCCAATCCGAGCCAATAACTGATTTCTTCGCGTTTCATCTCGTCAAGCGCGGAGAAGGGCTCATCCATCAGTAAGACGGACGGGTTATGGGCGATCGCGCTCGCCAAGTTGACCCTCTGGAGCATGCCTCCCGATAGCTGCCTCGATCTTTTATGCTCGTGACCAGATAGTCCAAATTCTCGAATGAGATCGGAAATTTTGAAGCCCTGTCGACCGCTGATCATTTGCGTGAAAGCGATATCCTCCTCTGCCCTCTTCCAAGGCAATACGGCCGGGCGTTGTGAGACGAGACCAAGAGTGCGTTTCGCTCGCGCCTCCGACGGGGTGTGGCCGTCGATGGTGACCCGCCCCGTTGTGGTCTGTTCCAGGTCAGCCACGATGCGCAGGAGCGTGCTTTTTCCGCAGCCCGAGGGGCCTATAAGAGCAATGAATTCTCCTGCCTCGACTTCGACATTGATCGGAGCCAGGGCCAATCGCTCATTGAAACGCTTGGATACGTTTTGGATGGAGATAGATGCTGACATCAACTCAAGCCTGTATCAATCTAGTTTGGAACCGGTTCCAAATTATGCATTAATTGTGCCAGACGGGGAGCCGGTTCACCGTCAGGCCTCGGCGGGACTTTTTTCTCGGTTCGGTGCATATCAAAATTGAGGATCCAGAGCGGATCAAGGCGAGGATGAGCACTATGAAAACGACTCGAACCCGGCGCGGAGCGAAGGTAACGCTGCGAGATGTCGCTGAGGCCGCGGGTGTCTCGCTGGCATCCACTTCGCGCGCGATTAGCAAGCCGGAGACAGCAAGCCCGCGTGTTCGAGCGCGGGTAATAGAAGCCTGCCAAGCTCTCAATTACATTCCAAATCACGTCGCGCGCTCGCTCACAACGCGACGGAGCAACGCGGTCGGCGTCATCATTCCGACTATCGAGAATCCAGTGTTCATGCCTATGCTGCAAAGTATGATTGAGGTGCTCAACGGCCGAGGTTATGCCCTTCAAATCAACGTCTGCGACCGCGATCCAGACCGAGAGTACGAGCAGACGCTTGGGTTGGTGCGTCGCGGCGTCGATGCGGTCCTTCTAGGCAACCCAACGCATAACCCGGAGGTATTCAAACTTCTTGAAGACCGTGGAACGCCCTATGTTTGTGTTGCAGGATCGGCTGCGGATCGGCAAAAGAGGATCGTCACATTCGACGGAAGGCGCGCGTCTTTCATTGGCGTCGATCATCTCGTTGCGGCAGGACATCGCCGAATTGGTGTTTTCAGCGGTCCGGCTGATACGACACCGGTCATTCGTGATCGGCTTGAAGGAGCGATCGAAGCTCTTGCTAAGCATGGATTTAGACCGGAGAAAAACTGGATCGTTGAGGCGGCTTTTTCGGCGGCAGAAGTCCGTCTTGGAGCTAGAAAGATCTTGGCAGCTTCTTCGCGGCCCACAGCAATTGTCTGCACCGGCGATTCGCACGCCATGGCATTGATGTCTGAGTGCCGTGAGAGCGGGCTTGTTGTGCCAGACGACATGTCAATCGTCGGCTGTAATGATCTGTTTTACATTCGTCTGGCTTCCCCGGTTCTCACCACGGTCAAAACACCATATTCGGAGATTGGCTATCGATCTGCCAATATGGCCTTGGATATGCTCAGCGGAGCGCCCGTAAAGTCCAAAATCATAATTGAGGCGACACTGTTGGAAGGCCAAACTGTTACCAAGCCCCGAAACCCGAGACGTTGATTTCCTCAGCTCGTCGGCGCCGACCACGAGGGACGGTCACGCTTGAACCCCTCGAATACCTCCTGGCCAGCAACGATCGGTTGGAAATCCGGACCAGACGGCACTTCCCCGACCAAGGTCGCCGGATCTATTCTGGTCGTATAGGACGGATGCATGAAGAGCGGTATCGAATACCGCTCCCTCCCCGAACTATTTAAAACGCGATGTAGCGCAGCCGCGTAGCGTCCGTTTGTCCAACGCCTCAGTAAAGATCCGCAGTTCACCACGATCGCATCCGGGTTTGGGACGACGGGAAGCCAGCGATCGTCCGGCGCAAGCACAGACAATCCCCCGTTTTGATCCTGTATCAGTAAGGTTAGCAACCCGCGGTCAACATGCGCGTTCACGCCGAAATCGGCGGTCGCCGCAACTCGCTCTTGCGGAGGATAGTGAATGATACGCATGTTCGAGTAAGTGTCGCGAGACATTTCCTCGAAGAAATCCTTTGGTGCACCGAGGTGTATCGCAACTGCCTGCAATATTTGCTCACCCACCAGATACAACGCCCTGTAGCATGGCTCGATACGCTCACGAAAGCTGGCCAGGGTCGGCCACGGAGTGGGAGCGTAGAAGGGAAGCTTTTCCAACTCACGGTTTGAGGGGCGATCCGGATGACCTATGCTGAAGGCCTCCAGTCCGCTGGGTTTTTGGTTCGGCGTCGTGCTGTCGAAGATCGGGATATAGCCCCGATTGTTCTGCTTGTCCTGAACCTGCTTCTTTGTCGTTTCAGGGAGGGCAAAGAATTCCTCGGCTGCCTTGAATGCGTCTTCGATTGTCTCTTTGCGAATGCCGTGCCCCACAAGTGATACGAAACCATACTCTTGCAAGGTCGCGCCAATCTGCTCAGCACACTCGGCTTGCTGCGACGGCTCCCCGCTACGGAACGACATAAAATCAACTGTAGGGATACGATCAACTTCGCTCATTGATGAACTCCGCCTGCGCAAATTCGGACATTTCTGGTCGTCGTCATTTATGGAACCGGTTCCAAAGCAAATAATAGGGTATCTGGCGTTAATTTTGGAACCGGTTCCAAAAATCACTATCCGTTGACGTTGGCCATGTCAATTGCCGAACTCGGGATCGGGCCAGTTGCTGAGATCGAATCCTGCCGGAGCGGCCAGCGAAGCCGCGGCAGCCGCCGTAACGGCGCCAGCGCCGACGAGTGATGTGATATCGCGACGATTGATCATGGTTTCCTTCGTCATAGAGACGCATCCTGCCCGGGTCGCGCAAACTGTCTTAACAACATGCTCTCACCCGATCCGCCCCGGTGCGAGCGGAAATCCAGCACTCGTTTCCGCGCCGGGCCCTGGAATTCCGGACCGCCGTGCTGTGCCGGCGAGCGCTGTGGGGTGGCGCTCAGGACCTCTTGTGTAGGCTTTTACTGTCCGCCGCGGTGCAGTCCAAGTATCGCTGTGGTCTGGTGCTAATGTTACGATTGTCATCGTGAATACTGCGCCTGCAATGCATTGCCTCAGAACCAACATGTTTGGCATTCGCGCGCCCGGGATTAAGGGAAATCCTCACGTCCGCGCCGTCCATGGAGACGTGCTTTCTACTCGAACGCGCGTTCGGATGCGTCGGGTCTTCATCAAGGATGCGCCGCGTGCGACGCTTAGCGCCTCCGACAAGCTTCGCAAAGGCACCGTGAATTCTGTCGGAACGGCGTTGAGTTGCGACTGTAACCCTATCGCTCTTGGCCGTGACGAAGTTGCGACATGCTGCCTTTACCGTTGTTCTCGCAAACGAATGCGGGAGAAAAAATTATGTTGAAGCAGTATTCGTCTGAGCTCAACGGCAGGATTGTCGGACCGAGCGGCGCGCAGAGCAGGCAAGCCAACCATTTCGCGTTGCCCGGCACAAGGGACATCGTAACCGCCGCTTGGCTTGATCCAATTCGGTTTCGCCGCTGGGACTGGCTGGCTTCGCCTTGGGAGCGCGTTGTACGTTTTTGGATGCAGTGGCGCAGAGAACGAAAGATCAAACGCGAGGTCACCGCGTTGGCTGAGCTCGAAGATAGGCTGTTGCGGGACATAGGAATTCCCGCCAGATCCCAGATCGAGGAAACTGTAAGAGGCTGGCACGATGGTTAGTGATCAAGGGGGCGCTGCTGTCGTGTATGACAACTCGAATCGCGAGTGCGGGCGAACCAGCACCAAGGGCGACCTCAGCCAAGCCGTACTGCCACTTCAACGTTTGCGGTTTGCCGCCCTAGATCGCCAACGGAAATTAGCGTGTGTGCATCTTCCGCGACCCTTGATCGTACAGCCCGGTCAAAATCACCATCAGATCTCGCGCATTCGAAAGGCGGGGCACAAGGCGCTGTGTGGATTCGGGGAACTGATCGAGAAGCGCGCGGCGATACTCCGCATAGGCGCGAACAACCTCGCTCCCCTTTTTCGTGAGTCGATATTTGGTACCGCGGCCCGAGGTGCGTGCAACTTTCTCGATAAGGGCGGCGCGCTCCAGCTTCCGGACGCTATACTGGATGTTAGCGACATCACTGCGGTTCGTGAACTCCTGCAATTCCGTGATGCTTTTGGGACGATCCCCAGCTTGTATGGAGATCAGGATCACGCTCTCGTACCCCGTGAAATTTGACTCTTCCATGACATGATCAAGTGTCTTGCCAACAAAGCGATAGAAGGCCTCGCCCAGACAAATTAACGCGTGCTGGAACTCGGCGAATGCGAGTTCACGCTCGGAACCAACCAAGACCCATGCTGCATTGTTTTTCTTGGAGGCCTTCTCTTTACGCTTTGGCACGTCGATCTCCTTGTCCTGACGCTCTGCGCGTAGGGCTTTGAATTCTAACGAATTATGCGATTCGCGCTGCTGCTTGATCGCTTCTGCTGATCAAAATCGCACGAGCGCCGCTCGGCGGGATGAATGGCGTCCTGGACGATTTCGAAGCCTTGTTGGGCGATAACGGGCGTGACCGATCTGTTTTGCGGAATATAAGACCAGCGTTACGGACAGTCGACTTGCTGTAATTTACTGAGTAATTCAGCCGATAATTTGATCACTATTCTGGCATGACGATGCCGCCAGGCTTCGGGGCTGAATGGGTTCGAGACAGAGGGAGGTTCAACGTGTCGACAACACGGAAAGTGGCGTGTCCATGGATCGCGGGCTTCCCGCCGAGAAGCAGATCATGCCTTGACTTGGAGCTAATCGCATCGAGTGCGCGGGTTGCTCCATCTTCCGATTTATGTGGGGCTCCGACTTACGTGGGGCATGGAAACCTGACGTTTGATCTCTGAACCGTGCCTGGTGGAGCGTTGTACTGGCGTGGACTTCGTCGAGTACCCGATTGACGTCCCTGCGAGTGCGTCGGCGCCCGGCGGTGCCGGTGTCCTCAGATGTTTTCGGTCACCCTTGCTTTCCGATGTCGTCGAGGCAATCTGGGACTGCGACATTCCGGATGGGGAGTTCGCAAAGACGCTTACACTCAAGTGCCCGCCCGGGACCTCTCTGCAGCTCATTGGTCAGTATCGCGCGCCGGCGGAAATACGGCACCGCACGGAAATCCTGCCGTCGAAGTGCGCAACCAACATCCAATCTCATGCCGTTACCCTGCGCCCGACAGGGCCACTTGGCGTCGTCATTGTTTCTCTTAGAGCTGATGCGGCGAGCCGCATACTCGAAACTCCGCTTAAGGAATTCGCAAATGCCAAAATCCATCTTAAAGACGTATTCGGCGCCCGCGAAGTAGCAATGTGTGACGACATGCTCGCATCAGCACAGACAAGCGAGGAGCGGATTGCCGGAGTCCAATCCTTCTTGCTTCAACATCTTCGTCCCCATACCAATAGCCTCGCCAACCTTGCGGCGCGGCAGCTCAGGACAGACCCAACCATGCAGATGCACTCCCTCGCTGCAAAACTGGGTTCTAGTCCACGTCATCTTTCGCGGGCCTTTAATGCCGCTTTTGGTGTCAGTCCGAAACGATTTGCGCGCCTGGCGCGGTTTGAAAAAATTCTCGTGGAGCGGCGAAAAGGCCGGTCGTGGGCGGAAGTCGCCCACGCTTGTGGATTGAGCGATCAGTCACACCTCATCAAAGAATTCCAGGACATCGCTGGCGAGTCGCCGATCGATTTCTTCGCTCACGAGCTTAGTATCGGCGAAGGAATGGACGAAGCCAGTCTCATAGTTCAGCGCGCCGGTCCGATGGATCGTTCAGTCGCGGATAGTTGAAGCGATTGTCCGATATCGCCAAGACCGGCTCGGAAGAATGTCATTCAAGTTGCGCGCAGTTGATTTCAGCACAAGGCAATATGATGCGGAGTCCGACTAATAAGGTTACTTCGTTGCAGGCCAACGCAATCAAAGGTCGCCGAGACAGATCGCCAGGGCGCTTGGCCTACCGTCAAACTGTTCAGCACGAACCGCCGCCACATCGATCTGCGCATTCAGTCGATTTCTCATAAATCAGCTTGATCGGTTCTGCCCTTGAGAGAAGGTTTAGATGACGTGTGCGTTTTTCAGAAGAGATACTTGGTGGCTTTGCCGGGCCGGATGCGCTGGAGCCGAGCCTGTTTGTCCGTCGATTTAGCTTCGAAAAAGCAACAGCGTGTACGTCTCCGCTAGCAATACAGGCTACGTCCTCGTCGTCGAGGACGATCCGACCTCGCGCCAGTTGACCGCCAGCTTCTTCGAAGAACACCACATTCCGGTCCGGTCTGTGGCCGGCCGGCACGAGCTTGGCCGACATTTCGCGGGTTGCGATCCCAGCCTGATCATTCTCGACTTGCGCTTCGGCCAGGACGATGGCCTGGTGCTGCTAAAAGAAATTAGGTCCCGCTCCGACGTACCGATCATCATCACGACCGGTAGCCCATGCCACGAGATCGATCGTATCGTCGCCCTCGAGCTTGGGGCGGATGACTTCGTGATCAAGCCGTTTAGCCTGAGAGAACTGCTGGCGCGCGTCCGGGCTGTACTAAGGCGACAGGGGATCGGCCGCGCGGCTCGTGCGTGCGATGGGGAAGGGGGCGGTTTCCGGTTCGGCGGCTGGGAGCTCGATCGCCGTGCACGGCGTCTCCTCGATCCGAAGGGCAATCTCGTGTTGCTGACCAAGAGCGAATACGATCTCCTCATCGCCTTTCTCGAGGCGGCGCAACGGCCGCTGTCGCGCGAGTATCTGCGGCAGGCGACCCGAATCCATGAAGATACGTTTGATCGAAGCATCGATACCAAGGTTCTACGTCTCCGACGCAAGCTGGAGGCCGACCCGAGCGGGCCACGCATCATCGAGACTCGGCGTGGCATCGGATATCGCTTCGTTCTGAAGGTCGACCCGTTCTAAAGCAGGCCGGACGGCAAGCGCAGGACGCAGAAGCCGGCGGCGCGGCGCCATGCCTGGGGCAGGTTAGTATACCCGTCAGGAAATCCCGGCGGCATCGAATCCGTGATGAAGGACGGTCTGAAGCGACGTCACTTTGCTCGCAAAGGCCGCAACGATCAGCCCGTTCGCCCCACGTTGCGGCCGTAACCTTGTTTCCTCTGCCTGACACCAATCTGCGACTGAGGTCCCATAAGAATTTGACCCTTGCCGCTCTCATCCGGACCGCCTCCGGCGAGCGGCCATTTTTCCTGCGGCAGATGGTCTGCACGAAAATCCTGATCGCTTCGGCACTCGCGACGAACCATGGCGGCGTCACGGGGTAGCTTAGTTGATCCGCCAATCATGAGATCAAACGATGATGTCCACGATTTTATGCAGTCTCTTACCGGCGTCTGTTCTCGCGGTGAGCGCGTGCCCGGCAGTCACCTTCGCGCGGGATGGCAGCGCCCGCATCGTCGACCTTACGATCCCAATTCCGACGACCATCTCCCAGGAGGCGCAAGCGATGCTGGAGGCCAAAGCCGCGGCGCGCCCAACAACCGAACCACAACAGACGATCGCGGAGGTGCGGGTGGCGTATGCCGAAAAGCAGGCGCACCTAACCAAGCAACTCCTGTGGATGTATCCGGTCACAACGGAGAAAAAGTTGCTCGCCGGTGTGCCGGTCACGCTCGTCACGCCCGCAAACGCGCGGCCCGACCTGAAGAATCGGCTATTAATCAACGTACACGGCGGAGCGTTTTTCCTCGGCGAGGGTTCGATTGTGGAGGCTATCCCGATCGCAGCGCGCACCGGCATCACCGTGTTGGCTATCGACTATCGGCTCGCTCCTGAGGCTCCGTTTCCTGCTGCCGTCGACGATATTATTGCAGTGTATCGGGAGCTTTTGAAGACTTACGAATGGCAGCACCTCGCGCTGTATAGTTCATCGGCAGGCGCCGTGATCTCGGCGCAGGCCTCGGTAAAGGCGAGCCAGCTGGGCATGCGGCTACCGGCAGCATTGGGGTTCTTCTCCGGTACTGTTGATTTTGCGCGCCCTGGCGACAGCGAAGCCTTCTTCAGCGATGGAGGCCTGGCACCCTTGGTCACGCCCGTCGCCGTAACAATGCAGGCCTACCTTGGCAACCACAACCGTGTCGACCCCGTCGTGTCTCCGGCCTACGCTGACGTCAAGGGATTTCCTCCGGTGCTGTTAATGGCTGGTTCGCGGGACTTTTTCCTGAGTGGCACGTCGAACTTTCATCGGCAGCTGTTGCGTGCGGGAGTAGACGCCGAACTCGTCGTCTTCGACGCCATGCCTCACGTGCACTGGGAGAACCCCAATCTACCTGAGTCCAGCGAAGCGCTGGATATTCAAGCCCGTTTTCTTGCCGCGAAAGTCGGGGGCCGCTAACTCGAATCGTCGCTGCCTCCAAAGCCCACGCGCTGAGAACAGGTTAGATTGCCACGCGTACCGATGCGTTGCTGTCGCGGCCAGAAACCGGCAAAATGACCACGTCCATCATCCCTGTAACGACCGGTTGACACCCAGCGCGTGCGGAAATTCAACGCGCGTTCTCAGCAATGGTTCGTCGGGCGGGTTCCGGGTGTGAGCCGGCTCCTGCGGTCGCCCGCCGAAACGCCCATAGACATGCTCGGCGACCCGCGTGGCTCCTCATTCGATCCCCGGAGGACGGCGCCGCTTTGTGCCGTACGGCCGCGCTCTGGCCGGCAGGTGCCGCGACCAGACCCGTCTCGTTGACCGTGCTTTATGAATTTTGTCATCGGAGCGCGTCGTCACTGCCGGCCACAAGTGTGACCGGAGTATTGCGACTGCAACTAAAATGCCGCTGAGCGAAACGGGTCTGCAGCTTGTCTGGTCGATTTTACGAGCTCCACCGAGCGTCGGGTGCACCGCGACGTGCTGCCGAGCGTAGTGAACTTTGTGTCCGCTGAAACATGCGCACTGGACGAGGATGCACCTCCAAATGTCATTAAACTTCCTGTTCGCATCCTGGGGCAACCCGGGAAACCTGAATCCGCTTCTGACGGCCGCGCGGCGGCTGCGCCAGCGAGGTCACCGTGTTCGATTTCTTGGCGAGCCCGATCATCACGAAGAAACGACGAAAGCCGGCTTCGATACCCTCTCATGGCGCCGGCCGCCGCGCCTTGTCCCGCCGGAGTTCGTCGAGGATGCGTTTTGGGCGGAGGTTCACTTCGTGTTTGATCGGGTCTGCTTCGGCGCAGCAATCGATTATGCTTCGGATACGATGGACGCGCTGCGCACCGAGCGTGTCGACGTCCTCGTGACCAACGACATTCTGGCCGGCCCGGCGATCGCAGCAGAGGCGAGCGGAATTCCATATGCGCTGCTGTCGCCTCACGTCAGCCTGCGTCCGCTGGAAGGCGTACCCGGCTGCGGCAGCGGCTTCTTCCCTGGGCAACAGGATCAGGAGAAGGATCGCGCCTACCACGAGCGATACATCGACCTGATCGGCAGCTTTTTACCGGTGCTCAATCGCGCCCGTGCGGCGTTCGGGCTCGCGCCGCTCAGTGACATCTTCGATCACCACGACCGGGCGGATCGCTTCCTGATCGCTCTTTCTTCGGCATTCGACTTTCCTGCAACCAATCTGCCTTCGAATGTTCGATATGTCGGGCCGCTGCTCGATTTGCCGAGTTGGACCCGTCCCTGGACCGCGCCATGGTCAGGCAGCCCGAAACGGCCGCGGGCTCTCGTGTCGCTGAGTACGAGCTTCCAAAATCAGGCCGAACTGCTCGGCCGGATCGTTTCCGCGCTCGGCCCCATGGAACTGGATGCCGTCGTGACGGTGGGCCCGGCAATGGAACAGCTTGCGCTCGAGGCGCCGGCCAATGTCACTATCGTTCACAGCGCGCCGCACGACACCGTGATGAAGGAAGTCTCGCTGGTTGTGAATCACGGCGGCCACGGCACGGTGATGCGTGCGCTGCTCAACGGCGTGCCCCAGCTCGTGATCGCGATGGGGCGCGATCAGTTCGACAACGCGGCCCGCGTGGCCGCACGAGGAGCAGGCCTGATGCTTACTGCAGCCGCGAGCCAGGAGGAGATCGTCGCCGCGCTAGGCCGGCTTATCACCGAGCCACAATTCAAGGCGGCTGCAGTTCAATTCGGCAAGGCCATTTCGCAGGACATCACGTCACCGGTCTTCGTCACCGAGATGGAGAAGATTGGATCCCGCCGCTTGCAGCGTTCCGCCTGAGCCGCGGTCGGGAAGCTGCCGGGTCGGAATTAGATCCGCAGGAGCACCGCACAGGGAGTGCAGGGCAAGGCCTCAAACCCCTGAGCGATCAAGTTCGTGCGCTGAGCACGGAAGCCGTGCGGCACGTGCATCAGGCGGTGCGGCACTCCGCGATCGGTCAAAGAGCCTCAGAGAAGCCCATGGCGTGAGCAAGCAGTCCTTGGCGGTAATAGAACCGCTGGGCCAGTGCCATGTGCAAACCCGTATCGAGCACGAACTGTCTGCAACCCGTTTCCCGGGCATAGGCGCGCGCCACAGCAAGCAGTTTAGCGCCAACGCCATGGCGTCGAAATTCCTCTTGCACGACCAAGTCGTCGACAAAGACAAATCGCCCGTACAACAGATTTTCCTGCAAACGATAACCGATGACCCCGACAACTCGACCTTCACACCGCGCGGCTGACAGGCGATATCCATCTTCGCGCTGACGCATCACCTGTCGAATGAACGAATCGGCGTCCTCCAGGTGTGGCCGCAACTGCAACATAACCGCGTGACAGGCGCCGACATCCGCGAGCTGCTCGATATTTTTAGTCTCGATCTCCCGCCCCATGATGTTTCAGGCTTTCGCAACCGCGGCGGGGGTCGAGCGGAACGTAATGCCCAATCGGTTGAACGCGTTCATCAAGGCGATCGCATAAACGAGGTCGGCAAGCTCTTTGTCGCTGAATTCGGCAGCCGCGGCGTCGTAGTCGGCCGCGGGAACGCCGGTTTCGGCCACGCGCGTCACGGTCTCCGCAAAAGCGAGTGCCGCGCGTTCGCGCTTGCTGAACAGTTCGCCCGCCTCGCGCCACACCGGCACCAGCACGAGCTTGTCGACCGCAAGGCCTGACTTGAGCAGATCGCGCGAATGCATATCGATGCAATAGGCGCAGCCATTGATCTGCGAGACCCGCAGATAGACGAGATTGACGAGTTGCCTCGGCAGGCCGGAGTTTTGAATTGCGAGGTACACACCACCCAGAGCCTTGTAGCCTTCGGGCGAAGCCTTGGCATAATCGAGACGATTACTCATGACGAAGATCCTTATGTTTGCCAGTTAACGGACCCAATCATGCTTCGTTGTGGCCTAGATTAGAAGGACCATAATCCATCCTGAGGACTAGGCCATGATCCCCAGCAGGCCGGCAGGCGCGTCTTTTTGATCAGCCGCTTATCAGCCGCGAGCGCCCACCGCAATCGCGGCAGCGGGCGGCGAACCTCTCGACCCGGATCCGCCGAAAATCATGGACCAGGGCGTAAGCCCGATCATGGACCTTCTTAGGTCGGCCAAGATCCAGCATGAGAAATGGTCACTGCGAACTTCGAAGTGGACAGCGGACCTTCTCGCCGTTCCTTTCGACAATCAAAGCTAGGTTACATGAAAGTCATTCTCGCATCCACTCCGTCGACCGGCCATCTCAATCCACTGCTTGCGATCGGGCGCATCCTGATCGCGGAAGGCCACGAGGTCGTCGGGCTCACGGGGACCGCGCTGCGCGGCCGCATCGAAGGCATCGGAGCGCAATTCCATCCGCTTTCCGCGGGCGCTGATATGGATTTGCGAAACGTGCCCGCTTTATTCCCCGAATTGAAGGACATCTCGCCCGGCCCGGAACATCTGCGTGTCCAAATCGAGCGCATATTTGTCGATCCCATTCCGGCCCAGCACGACGGTTTGCGGCAGCTTCTGCGGCAGTTTCCGGCGGATGTCATCGTTGGCGAGGATATGTTCTTCGGCGTGCTGCCGATGCTGCGCGGACCGCGCTCGAACCGTCCCCCCATCGTGCTATGCGGCACATCGTTTCTGCACTGCCGTCGCGACGATGGCTTGCCGCATAATGTCGGCCTCGCGCCCCCAACCAACCAGGCGGAGCGCGATAAATGTGCGGCCATTGCGCGAAACTATGAGCGAAATTTCGAACAACCAATGAGCCTTCGCGTCAACAGCTGCTTGCAGTCCCTCGGCGTCGGGCCGCTATCGATGCCGCTGCACAATTCAGGGGTCGAACTTGCCGATGCCTTTATGCAGTTGACGGTTCCGAGTTTCGAGCTCCCATGCGTCATTCCGCCTTCGGTGCATTTCGTCGGCGCCCCTCCGATCATGCCCAACCAGGTGCCACTCCCCTCCTGGGCGCATGAACTGGATGGTTCTTCACGCAAGGTCGTTCTCGTCACGCAGGGAACGGTGGCAACTAATTTCGACGACCTTATCGCCCCGACATTGGCGGCGCTCGCTAACGAGCCCGACCTGCTTGTGATCGCCACTGCGGGAGGCCGCCCGGTCGAAGCCATACCTGGTCCCATTCCGGATAATGCGCGCCTCGCCAGTTACCTGCCGTTCGAATGGGTGCTGCCCACGGTCGACGCGTTTGTTACCAACGGCGGCTATGGCAGCGTCAACCAAGCCTTGAGCTTTGGAATTCCCTTGGTCACCGCGGGGCTGACGGAAGACAAGGCGGACGTGAATGTTCGCGTCGGATGGTCCGGCGTCGGGATCAATCTTGCAACCAACTCGCCGACGCCGCAGGCGCTACGCGAAGCCATTCGGTCCGTGCTCGATACGCCGGATTATCGTTCGCGCGCATCGCTGATGGAAAATGAGTTTCGCGGAATCGACACACGGGCCGAAATCCTTCGGATCGTCAGCGAGGCTTCGCGGACCTAAGAACGGGAGGCCCGCGGCGCGACCTCGTGTTGGTGCTCGGGCTGCTAACCTCCGGGTTGCAGCTCCACCGCGCGGTCGGCGAAAGCGGCCGGCTTACTTCTCGCGGCGATAGAGCCCGGTAAAGCTGACGCCAATCCCGCCGCAGCCGGCATTGTCCGCGACCATCAACCACGGGCCGATGCGCTGCATCCGTACCTGGCATTCTTCGCCGTAGCTCGTGCCGTCATCGGCAAAGGCGAGCGTATCGCTCTGCGGCGTGACCTGCGCCTCGAAGTCGCCATTGTGAAAATCGCGCGCGGTCGGAACCACCATTTCGCCTTCAACCTGCAACTTGTCGCCATCGCCCGCCTTGATGTCGATGCTGCCGCCCGGATGGCGCCAGGTGCCGATCCAGTCCGACATTTTCGGCGAGGCCATCGGGGCGACCGGCGTCAGCGCCGCGCTGGGCAGCCAGCCGTTCGCCCAGATCTGCTTTTTCGCCAACGGTGATTGATAGGAGACGCAGGTGAAATCGCCCCGCGTCTGTCCGGCAAGAACCAGGTCGCCGGTGACGAGGTAGGTTTTTTTCCGGCACGCCCTGGTCGCCGCCGGGCAGGCTGCAGCCGTGAAATCGTCGTCGTAGGGACTTTTGAGGAAGTTGACGCGCGGCCGGGCGGTCACCTTCGATACTGTCAGGGGGCGCTTGTCGTCCCAACTGGCCCCATTGCAATTGGCCGGGTCGTACGCGTCATAGGCTGACGCCGATCGCGCCAGCACAACGCTCAGCAATAAACCGATGACCGCCGCTCGCATCGTTACCTCTCGTCATGGCTGGGCTTCGTCCCGGCCATCAACGTCTTCCTTGCCAAAATTCAGATAAGACGTGGATACCCGCAGCGCTCTACCGGGTGCCATCGCGTCGCAGCTCTTTGGCGTGCTCGGTGCGGATCGGACCGAACGGTCCGTAGGTGTGCTGCTGCTGATCGAAGCCGTCGGCATAGGGTCCATATGGCGTATCGATCGGCTTGGTCAGAAGGTTGGGAAAATCCTTGGCGAGACCCGCTTTGGCCGGACGCGGCTGGGAGATCAGATAGGCCGCGACGTCCCAGGCCTGTTCGACGGTGAGCTGCGGATCCACATAGTCCGTCCCGTGCGGCATGTTGAAGTGCACGAAGTTAGCCGCGGTAATCAGCCGGGCCATGCCGGCGCCGTCGTTAAAACTGTCCGGGCCCCACAGCGGCGGCACCATGTAGCCGAGATCGACGGTCGGCAGGCTGCGGCGGATGCCGGAGCCGTCGCTATTGTGACAGGACAGGCAGGCATTGGCGTAGATCGCCTTGCCGCGAACCGGATCGGCCGCCCGATCGAGCTCGGGCATCGCGCCCGCGCCGAGTCCCGACAGCACCTTGCCCGCCGGAACGCCTGTCGACAGGAACTTGATGTAGGCCACGATCGCGTGCATTTCCGGACTGTCTGAGGGCAGCGCGCGGCCGTTCATGCTGCGCGTCATGCACGAGTTGACCCGGTCCTCGATGGTGATCTCAGCACCTTGCCGGGCGCTGTATTGCGGGAACAGCTCGACCAGTCCGAACAGCGGCAAGCCGAACTTCTTGGTGCCAGCTTCGAGATGACAGTTGCCGCAGGCGAGGTTGTTGCCGGCAAAACGTTTGGCGGGATCCGGCACCTCCGGTCCGATATGGGCGTAGGTCGCGGTGATGAGGTCGCGGCCGCGCCGCACCAGCCGGCCATGATCGTCATCAGGCAGCGCGCCGACTTCCGGCACCGTCCAAATTGGCGGGGAGACCGTCTGCGCGCGAGCCGCGCCTGCCGCAGCTACTGCAATGACAACGGCCGCAACCACGCGCGCCGTCCAGAAGCCGAGGCGTACAATAAGGCCTGGGTAAGCCATCGATCTCTCCGCACCAAGGTAGGACTCTTGAGATGGGCCAGTTCGACATCTTATCCGCCGTCCGGAGTTAACTTCGGGTTCAGCGAACGACACTCGGCGCCGCCAAGTGGCAATCCAAGTGGACATCCAAGTCGAAATCGCTGATGCGCGATTTATCAAATTGGTATATCTCCGGACGCGGGAATATCATTTTGTAAGATCACCCCCATGGATTTACGGCAGCTTCGTACCTTTCGCTCCGTCGCCGAACTCGGGAGCCTCAGCAAGGCCTCCGATCGGTTGCGGGTGGCCCAGCCGGCGCTGAGCCGGCAGATCAAGCTGCTTGAGCACGAGCTTCGGACCGAGCTTTTCACGCGCAACGGCCGCGGCATGCTGCTGACCGCGGCCGGCCAGCTCTTGCTGGAGCGGACCACCGGACTGGTCCGGCAGATCGAACAAGTCCGCGACGACCTGCAATCAATTGGGGGAAGCCCGTCGGGACGCGTGGTCTTGGGATTGGTGCCGACGGTCAGTTGCATCCTGTCCGCCCGCTTCGCCCGCCGCATCATTGAAACCTTGCCCGACGTCTCGCTGCTGGTCGTGGAAAGCTATGGCGGTCATCTCGTCGAGTGGCTGCACCGGGGCGAGATGGACCTTGCCATCATCTATGGCCCGTCGGTCGACCTGCATCTTTCGGTCGAAACGCTCGGCCGCGACAGCATCGTGGCGATCGGTCCGCGCGGCGGCGGGCTAGCCGGGCGGCGAGAAGTCGAGATCGGGTGGCTCGCCGAGCAGAAACTCGTTCTGCCCAGCCATTCTCATGGCTTGCGTGCGCTGATCGAACGGGCCGCAGCGCGCAAGAACCTGTCACTCAAGGTGTTGATGGAGGCGGACTCTTTTCGCGTACTGACCAGCCTCGTCGAAGAGGGAATCGGATTCACCCTGCTGCCTCCCTCGGCCGTGCGAAATGAAGTGCTGGAGGGAAGGCTGGAAGCCGCGCCGATCGCCAAACCGGCGATCACGCGCGAGCTGATCCTGGCGTCGCCCGCCGATCGCCGTCCTTCGGTCGCAACCGCGACCATCTCGGCGATGATCCGCAAAGAGATTCAAGGCCTGGTCGAGGAAGGGCTTTGGGACATCACAATGGCGAGCGCGAAGCCGGCGGCTTCCTAAGTCAGGTCACCGCAAAACCGAGATGCTGGCGCAACCGGTTTTTGACGAACACGCCGTCGCGCGGCGGCAGCGCGCGCGCATGATCGCCGGCCGCAATCTTGATCCGCGCAAAACGGGGGCCGGTGCTGATGTCATGCAGCTTGCCGCGAAATTCGGCGATGCCGTTCGGGTCGGTTATCTCCGTCACCGAGCCAAAGCCGGCACCCTCTGCGATGACTTCCAGGCGCGAGCCGAGCCCGGAATGGCTGAGCTGCATGCCGGTTTCGCCGAAGTGACCGTTGTCGAGCACTGCAATCGTCAGGTTCGGCGGCTTCTTGACGGCGATCGTCAGCAGGCTACCTAGACCCATCAGCGCTTCGCCGTCGCCGGTGATGACGACCACCGGTCGCGTCGGCTGCGCGTTCGCAAGACCGAGCCCGACCATGGCGGCACCGCCCATCGCTCCCCACAGATAGAAGTTCGCATCGTGATCGCCGGCTGCGAATACGTCATAGGAGGGCGATCCGAGCCCGGTCACGACCAGCAGATTCTTGCGATCGACCAGCAAGGCCTTGACCGCTTCGCGCCGGTCCATGGTTCCAAACGAGACGGCCATCACTTTTGCTCCACCCACTTCTTTCGTCCGAGCATGCGCTGCGAGATCAGGACGGCGATCTGCCGATCGCCATCGAAGGCAAGACTGGCGGCCGCGGAAATCACATCTGCCGCCTCATCAGGACTGTTGATGCGGAGAACCGTCACGCCCATCAATTCAAACGCGCCTGGTGTCGCGTTGCCCATCGGGATTTGCCAGGGATTGAATTCCGCCCACTCGCCGCGCATGGTCACCAGCGTCAGCAGCGGAAACCGGCAGGAATTCATCAGCGAAAGCATGTTGACGCAGTTGCCGACGCCACTCGACTGCATCAGCAGTACGGAACGGTTACCGCCAAGCCAGGCCCCGGCGCAAAGCGCGATGCCTTCTTCTTCCGTGGTCAGCACGGTCGTCTTGATCGCCGGATCCTGGTGCGACAGGTTGATCAGGCGCGAATGCCCGGCGTCAGGCACATAGCAAACCTGCGCAACGCCGAACGATTTGAGAGTGGTGTAGATATCGAGCGGCCAGTCCGGGCTCGATACGGCTGGTTTGTCAGGGGCGGTCACGTCCATCGGAACCTCGCGATCTAAGCACGTGCATCGTGCTGTGCTGTTTCGGCAGGTATTGCATTGTTTCGGCTCGGCGACCTTCACATCTGTATCAACCTGTCATGCCGTTCTTGTATAGGCGCGGCATCGAGGGGCGGTCACGAAGGCGCACCGATACAAAATCGCTATAACCGGTCTGCGTTTTGGCGAATTCATCCGCCGATCAAGCCTGCCTAGGGTGAAACTGGCGACGACTCGACGGATTTCGACAACCGTCGCAATCCCGACAGCGGATAACAAGAAATCAAGAAACAGGGTGTGATAGCGACATGGCGGTCCAAGGAAATCTAATCGCTGGTGAGTGGGTCAGCGCGTCGGCGGCGATGGACAATATCAATCCCTCCGATACCAACGATATCGTTGGGCAATTTGCGATGGGGACCGCTGCGGATGTGAAAAACGCGGTTGCCGCCGCCAGGGCGGCGGCGCCGGCATGGGCGCGCACCACCAGCCAGGTCAGGTCCGATATTCTCTTCAAGATATCGTCCGAACTGCTGGACCGCCGCGAGGAATTGGGCGAGTTGCTGTCGCGCGAGGAAGGCAAGACGCGCGCCGAGGCGATGGGTGAGGTTGCCCGCGCCGCCCAGATCTTTCGGTTCTTCGCCGGTGAAACCGTGCGCTTCGGCGGAGAAAAGCTCGCGTCGGTGCGGCCCGGTATCGATGTGGAAATCTCGCGCGATCCGGTCGGTGTCGTCGGCGTCATCACGCCGTGGAATTTCCCGATTGCGATTCCGGCCTGGAAGATTGCGCCGGCGCTCGCTTACGGCAATGCGGTGGTGTTCAAGCCGGCCGAGCTGACGCCCGCCAGCGCCTGGGCCCTGGTGGACGTGATCCAGCGTGCCGGCATGCCGCCCGGCGTCGTCAACCTGGTGATGGGTACCGGCGCAACGGTCGGTCAGGCCATCATCGACGGCGTCGATGCGGTCACCTTCACCGGCTCGGTCGCGACCGGCAGGAAAGTCGTTCAGGCCGCGGCCGCGCGCATGATCCGTGTGCAGGCCGAGATGGGCGGCAAGAATCCGCTGGTCGTGCTCGATGACGCCGACCTGGAGACTGCCGTGTCGTGCGCGGTGGATGGCTCGTTTTACCAGACCGGCCAGCGCTGCACGGCATCAAGCCGGCTCATCGTGGCCGAAGGCATTCATGATCGCTTCGTCAAGGCGGTCGCCGAGCGGCTTGAGAAGCTGAACATCGATCACGCCCTGAAGCCCACCACCCAGGTTGGCCCCGTCGTCGATCAACGCCAGATCGATCAGGATCTGAACTACATCGCGATCGGCGAAAAAGAAGGGGCGAAGAAGACCGTCAGCGGACAGCGTCTCAACCGGGAAACGCCGGGCTTCTACCTGTCGCCGACCCTCTTCACCGAGACCAACAACCAGATGCGGATCAACCGCGAAGAAATCTTCGGGCCGGTCGCGGCGGTGATCCGGGTCAAGAACTACGACGAGGCGCTGCACGTCGCCAACGACACCGAATTCGGATTGTCGGCCGGAATCGTCACCACGTCGCAGAAACATGCGCGGCATTTCCAGGCCAACATCCAGTCCGGCCTGACCATGGTCAATCTGGCGACTGCCGGGCTCGACTATCATGTCCCCTTTGGCGGCCGCAAAGCATCCAGCTACGGTCCGCGCGAGCAGGGACGCTATGCAGCCGAGTTCTACACGATCGTCAAGACCTCCTACGTGGCCTGACGGCGCCAGGCTCGACACCGAATAAACCTGCGGCGCGGCGGCGGACGCCGTGCCTCAATAACAAACTTAGAGGGACACATGGAGAAAGTTGGGTTCATTGGGCTTGGTCGCATGGGGCGGCCGATGGCTTCCAATCTCTGCCGCAAGGGTTTTCGGCTCACGGTCAACGACATCAACCCCGAGGCCGTCGCCGAGCTTGAATTGCTGCAGGCGAGCGCCGCAGCGACGGTCGCGGAAGTCGCCCAGAAGTCGGACATCATCGTCACCATGCTGCCGAACTCGGCCGTCGTCGAGGATGTCATCGGTCGTGCCGATGGCATCATCGCCAATGCGCGGCCGGGCTCGCTGATTTTGGATATGAGCACGATCGATCCCGGCACCACCGACCGGATCGCCAAAGCCGCGGCGGCGAAAGGGCTGGCGTTTGTCGACGCCCCGGTCGGGCGTCTCGCCAGCCATGCCGATCGCGGTGAGTCGCTGTTCATGGTCGGCGGCTCGGTCAAGGATTTCGAGCGCGTCAAGCCGCTGCTCGAGGCGATGGGAAATACGATTTTCCATTGCGGCGAAGTCGGAAGCGGCACCAAGACCAAGCTGGTGAACAATTTCTTGGCGGTGTCTTCCTGCCAGATGAATGCCGAGGCCCTGGCGCTGTCGCAACGCTTCGGCCTGACTCTCGAGCGCACCCTGGACGTTCTGTACGGGACCACCGCGGTGAACGGTCAATTGAAGATCGCATGGCCGACCAAGGTTCTGGTCGACGATATCGAGCCGGGATTCACCATCGACCTCGCCCACAAGGACCTCACTTTGGTGATCGATTCGGCGAATGCCGTGAAGGTGCCGATGCCGATGGCCGCGGCCGCGCGCGAGGCTTTCAGCACGGCCCGCTCGCGGGGATTTGGCGGCAAGGACTTTTCCGCGATGGTCGATGCACTTTGTGACCTCGCCGGCATCGAGAAGCCGCGGCTTCGCGGTTAGTCGCGGATACCGCACGGCAAGCCGTAAGACATCGATCGGCGACGGACCTCCGGCGATCGCCGGAGGTCTCATCGTGCGACGGGCCGCATCGCTGGCTATCGATGCGCATAGCCGCGGCTGCCTTCGCATAAATCGATAGCAGCTATCACGGCTCGGCATTTCGATGGTCAGCTGAAAAGCTGAACAAATAAGCAAAACGAGCCGCCTCAGCGGTTCACAAAAATAAATTTAGGGAAACGCCCAAATGAAGATATCTCGTCGCGGCCTCATTGCCGGTTCAACATCTGCGCTGGTCACCAGCGCCTTTTCCAGGCCGTCGTTCTCGCAAGTGCCGAATATCAAGATCGGCGTGCTCGCTGACTTTTCCGGTCTCTACAACGATCTATTGGGGCTGCCTGGCGTCGAATGCGCAAGGCAGGCAGCGGAGGAATTCACCGCCAAGGAAAAAGCTTTCAACGTCGAAATCGTCTACGCCGATCACCAGAACAAGCCTGATCTCGGCGCCGCGATCGTGCGGCGATGGTTCGACGTTGATGGCGTCGATGCGATGATCGCCGGCCCCAACTCGTCGGTCGAACTCGCCGCGTCATTCGTCTGCAAGGAGAAGAATAAGCCCTGTTTGGGCGTCGCGGTCACCTCGACCGACTTCACCGGCAAGCAATGTACCCCGGTGGCGGTGAACTGGACCTATGATGGCTACATGTTCTCCAAAGCGGTCGCGCTCGAAACGGTCAAGGCCGGCGGCAAGAAGTGGTACTTCCTGTCGACCGATAACGCGTTCGGACTTTCATTGACCGAGGAAACCGGCAGGTTCGTCGAGCAGGCCGGCGGCAAGGTCCTTGGTAATGCCAAAGTGCCGATCAGCGCTTCGGATTTCTCGTCGTTCCTGTTAGCCGCACAGGCGAGCGGGGCCGATGTTTTGGCGCTCTCGATCGGCGGCGCCGACCTTGCGACCTGCCTCAAGCAGGCCGGTGAATTTGGCTTGACCCAGAACATGAAGGTTGCGGCGCTGGTGACCTTCCTGAACGACATCCATGCGGTCGGGCTGGATACGATGAAGGGATTGCTGTTTTCCAACAGTTTCTACTGGGATCTCAACGATCGCACGCGAAGCTTCACCAAAAGGGTCGTGCCTCGCATGGGTGGCACCTACCCGGGAATGACGCATGCCGGCTGCTATGCCGTGACGCTGCATTACCTCAAAGCCGTGGCCGCCCTCGGACCTGCGGCCGCCAAAGCGAGCGGCGCGGCGGCGGTTGCCAAGATGAAGGAAATGCCGTCGGACGACGACGCCTTCGGGTCGGGAACGATTCGGGTCGATGGCCGCGCCTCGCTGCCGGCCTACCTTCTGGAGGTCAAGGCCCCGCGGGAGAGCAAGGCGCCGTGGGACTATTGCAAGATGATCTCGACGGCATCGGCGCAAGACGCGACCAAGCCGTTGAGCGAGGTCGGCTGCTATCTCGTCAAAGGCCTGTGACGACGCGAACTCCGGGGCAGCGGCCTGACTTTCGGACGAAGGCCCAACAGGCGCATGAGCGCCGCAGCCGGGAGTTGGTTGCTTTTAGGGGCCGTTCTGACTAAAAGCCGCTCTGTAACGGGAAGGCAAGCGATGGCGCATAATTTCGCGATCAACGACAACGTCCATCACCAGGCGCAGGGTCCGCAGGGCCGTACCGGCGCGCGGGAGCGTAGCGTCTATACCATCGTCACCTGCCTTCCGATCGAGGCGGACGGCCGGCCGCGCTACCGCATCAAGAGCAAGACCGATAATGTCGAGCGCGTGGTCACCGAGGAACAGATCAGCCGCCTGGACTGACGGGTTCCGCACTCCTGAACTCCGCGACGTGTCTTTCCTTGGATCTGCCCGGGCGATCGGCCGGATCATATTGCTTGCTATATCGACAGCAGTAGCGTATACGTGGCATCATTCGAATAATCGATTTGCTTGTTGATCGCGCCTAACCGGCTTCCCTCCCCAAGACATCGCTGAAATCGGATTAAGCTTGCGCGAATGTTCGTGCGGGCAAACCCGCGCGTTTGCGCGTCTTGGAGAAGTTAAATGCCAACCGGAACAGTCAAGTGGTTCAACGCAACAAAGGGCTTCGGCTTCATTCAGCCGGATGACGGCGGCACCGATGTGTTCGTGCACATCAGCGCGGTCGAGCGCGCCGGCATGGGCTCGCTCAATGAAGGCCAGAAGATTTCCTACGAACCGAAGGTCGACAGCATGCGCGGCAAGACTAGCGCGGAAAACCTCCGCGCCGTCTGACGCAGGCCGATACGAGATTTCCGCGGATGTACCGCGGGTCTCCTGATCGGTCGCGCTGTTGAAGACATGAGATGAAAGCCCGCCGGCAAACCGGCGGGTTTTTGTTTGTCCGTTGTGGCTCTGACCTCTGCGCCCACCGGCGTTGTCCAAACGCCGCGCCAATAGGTGTCCTCCGCGAATGCGGTCAACCGGTCGCAGGACGCCAAGTCCGGACTTCGTTCACGGCAGGCTGCGGGGACGGAGCAATCGCTCGTACTGTGCCCTGACCGTGGCGTAGCATTCGCAGGCGGTCTTGCTGAGACCGTGCGGATCGCTCAATTCGATGTGTCCGCGGCTATAGCGGATGAAATTGGCCTGCTGCAGCATGTTGGCCACCAGCGACACGCTGTTGCGGCGTGCGCCGATCATCTGCGCCATCAATTCCTGCGTTAAAGCCAGCTTGTCGCTGCCGGACATGTCCCTGGTCTGCAGCAGGCAGCGCGCAAGCCTGGATTCCACGGTGTGCGAGGCGTTGCATCCGACGGCCTGCTGGATTTGTGCGTGGACCGCCAGACCATGCCGTACCAGGGCCTCCCGCAATGTCGCGCTACGATCGGCCGCGGCGCGGAGCCGATCGATGTCGAGCGTGGAGGCGACGCCCGGGATCAATACCACCGCCGTGTTCAGCGCGGTCGGATCCCCAAGGGCTGCGAAGGTGCCGAAGATGCTGTCTCGGCCGATCATCGCGACCTGGACCTGATCGCCGCGCGCGAGTTTCACGACGAGAGAGATGATGCCTCGATGCGGCAGGAATGCGCGCTTGAGCGGGTCATCGACTTCGACGAGCACAAGTTCCTGCGACAGCTCGACGGTCCTTAAATGCGGACGGATCAGCTCATAATCGTCTGCGTTCAGTGCCGCCAAAAATCCGTTGGATGAACGAGGGGCGGCGTCCGAGGCAATCTCATGCATAAAAGGGGAACCCAACCGGTGTATCGGGGACGCTTAACGCCCGGCGGGTTAACGGCACACGAATCATTAGTTCGAAACACGCGCGATCGGACGCATCGCAAGCCTGCGTTGTTAGCACGATCCGGGGCGCTGCTTGCCATGGCACCGGGGACGTCAACCGACGAAAGTTCTGCGGTTTTGTTGCGATATTTTATTTAATTAGAACGACGCAGCCGGTTACCACATCATTCGTATTTACACCGACACTGGAATGAACGTGGATGCGAAGTCGTAACGATTACAGGTTGTAATATGCAGCCGCGGTTGAGCCAGCGCGGGCGAGGCCGCTCTTTCTGGTGTGAGGCGCAGTTGACGCTCAACCGCGACATCACTGCCTGCAAGACATTTCAATTGAATGACGCAGAAGCCGAGATGAAGACGTGACCCCGCCGGACTACGAATTTCTGCGCAAGTTCCTCAAGGACAATTCCGGCCTCGATTTGTCTGCCGACAAGCAGTACCTGATCGAAAGCCGACTGCTGCCGCTCGCGCGCAAGTGCGGTCTGTCGGGCATCGGCGAACTGGTTCAGAAGATGAGGGGGGCGCCGACCGACATCGCGACCCAGGTGGTTGAAGCCATGACCACCAATGAGACGTTCTTCTTCCGCGACAAGCTTCCGTTCGAGCATTTCCGCACCACGATCATGCCGGAGATTCTGCAGGCGCGTGCAAGCCATCGCAGCATCCGGATCTGGTGTGCCGCCGGCTCGACAGGCCAGGAGCCTTATTCGCTGGCGATGTGCCTGAAGGAAATGAGCGCTGCGATCGCCGGCTGGCAAATCGAAATCCTCGCGACCGACCTTTCGCGCGAGGTGATCGAGAAGTCCAGGTCGGGATTATACAGCCAGTTCGAGGTCCAGCGCGGCCTGCCGATTCAAATGCTGGTCAAATATTTCCAGCAGACCGGCGGGTACTGGCAGGTCAATGCCGAGCTTCGCGCGATGGTCCAGCACCGGCAATTAAATTTGCTGCACGACTTTTCGCAGCTCGGGGTCTTTGACGTGATCTTCTGCCGCAACGTTCTGATCTATTTCGACCAGGACACTAAAATCGGCATGTTCCGGCGTCTCGCTAAGGCAAACGGGCCGGACGGCTTTCTCGTGCTGGGCGCAGCAGAGACGGTGGTCGGATTGAGCGACGCCTTCAAGCCTCATCCGGAGCGGCGCGGGCTCTATCGCCCGAACGGTTCGCAAACGATCCCGACAAGGGTGACAACGGCATCCGCGCCGGGACCCAGGGTCGCTGCGATGACGGGGCATTGACGATGGGGGCGGACAACAAGGGACTGGAACGGGTGACGTTCAGCCGCGGATATAGCGTCTGCATCATGGGTATCGACGGAACGTGGCGCCGGGATTGCGTGCTCAACGCGATATCGGACAATGACGCCATGCTGACCGTGGAGGGCTCCATTCAGGGCCTCAATCTCAAGGAGTTCTTCCTGCTGCTGTCGTCGACCGGCCTGGCCTATCGCAGGTGCGAATTGGTCCGCGTCAACGGCGCCGAGATCGATGTCCAGTTCCTGTTGGGAAAGAACAAGAAGAAAGCACCTGTCGGCTCGTCGACGCAGGATGCGGTTATGGGCGGCTGAATTACGCCCGATCCCCGCGGAATCCTTGGCGGCGACCTTACATGCAACCAGACAGGCGTCGGCGGCTTCGGGTGAGCCGGTCCGCGTCAGAGGCGAGGGCCGGGGCGACCTGCATCGAATGCAGGATTTCGCCGAGCCCGGCCTGGCAGGCGAGCAAGGCCGCGTTCGCTTTTACGTAGCACGGCGTGACGTCGTCCAGAACGAAGACGTTGTCGTGAACTTCGGGATTGCTGCGCGGCAATTCCCTGGCAATCGCCCGTTCGAGCAGCTTGATGCTGGCCTGGATGCGCTCAGCCAGGGTGACGAGGTCGACAACGATCGCACGATGATCGTGATTTTGAATCTCGGGCTTGGCGCTACCCGCGGCGGACTGCATGGATGGTTCTCCCTTTTGTGCGTTTCCTAATACCGCCAGCGCTACTTGTGCGTTAAGTCTCGGTCCCGTACAAATACGGGACAGGTTAGATTTCCGTCGTCCCCCGCATGCCGTCCGGCGCGCACCCCTCACTGTCGATGGACGTGATACATGGCCGAAGACGCCCCCTCCCGCGGCGAGATATTCGTGGTCGACGACGATCCTGGCGTCCGCGAAACCCTCTCGCTGGTGTTGTCGGGGGGCGGCTATCAGGTGATCTGCTTTGCCGACGGCGCCGCGCTGTTGTCGGTCGCGCGGACACGGACCCCTGCCTGCATCCTGCTCGACGTGCACATTCCCGGTAAGTCCGGTCTCGACATCCTGAAGGAACTGCGCGGCGAGGACTATCCCGCGCCGATCCTGGTGATCTCCGGGCAGGGCGATATCACCATGGCGGTGAGCGCGATCAAGAGCGGCGCGCTCGACTTTATCGAAAAGCCGTTCAGGGGTAATGAACTGCTGGTCCGGTTGGACGAGGCGATCGGGGCCTATACGCGCCGTCAGGCCGAGGGCATCGGCTCGAAAGTCGCTCCTCTGCATTTTCCCGGGCGCGAGCCGCTGACGCGGCGAGAGCGCGAAGTGCTGGAGCAGTTTGCATCCGGCGCTTCGAACAAGGAGGCTGGACGTACGCTCGGCATCAGCCCGCGCACGATCGAAGACCACCGGGCCAACATCATGAAGAAGCTCGGCGCCCGCAATGCCGCCGATCTCATTCGGATGGTGTTGACCGCCGCGCGCGATTCCTGATCCATCCGCACCGGCTTGGCCGGTCCCGCCATTCGCAAGATCCTCACCCCAATTCGGGGCGCGGTCCGCATTATGGGCGGCAAGTCACGCCAGGGGATGTGACGGTTGGCGCGGCCGGGCGCTGGGCGGCCTCGAGATAATCGGCGACCGCGGCCAGCAGCGCGGACGGCTTGAACGGCTTTTGCAGGCTGCAGACCGCGCCCAGCTTGGTCGCCATGGTCAGGAAGTCCGGCATCTTGCCCAGAGCCGACAGGATCGGCCTGCCGGAGATCACGATGACCGGAATCCGCGGCCGCTGCTGATGCACCCGCCGCATGGTTTCGATGCCGTCCATCCCCGGCATGAAAATATCGAGACACAACAGATCGAAGTCGCCCGCTTCGAAGATCGCCAGCCCTTTGCGTCCGTCGCCGGCCACCACCACGCTGTGACCGGCGCGCTCGAGCAGCAGCCGGATGGTCGCCTGGACCGCATCGTCATCATCCACGACCAGGATTTTCGCCACGTCAGTCTCCCCCGGACGGGTCAGGTCAATGTCCGGTTGTGAAACCGTTGCCGCTGCCGCGCAAGCCTTTCTTGAAATATCTCGCCAGCAGGCTAGGCCGATGGGTCAGAAATGGCGCGGCCGGCATGTTACCCATGCGGCTTACCCATGCGGCGCTGCCGGTGGTCGCCGCCCCGGCGGCTCTTGTAATTGGGCAGCGTTCATGCGCAATGCGCGCCGTCCCAACCATCCGATGGAAGACTTCCAAGTCTCTCTCGAACAGGTGACCCAATGATAGAAAAGAAGAAATCTCCGGAAACGCTCCGCAGCGCGCGCTGGTTCGCCCCCGACGATTTGCGCGCCTTTGGCCATCGCTCACGCGCCATGCAGATGGGTTATGCGCCGGAGGAATGGAAGGATCGCCCCGTCATCGCGATCCTCAACACCTGGTCGGATGCGCAGCCCTGCCACATGCATTTCAAGTCGCGGGTCGATGACGTCAAGCGCGGCATCCTGATGGCCGGCGGCTTTCCGATGGAACTGCCGGCGATCTCGCTGTCGGAATCGCTGCTGAAGCCGACCACCATGCTCTACCGCAATCTGTTGGCTATGGACGCCGAGGAATTGCTGCGCGGCCATCCGATCGACGGCGTGGTGCTGATGGGCGGCTGCGACAAGACCACGCCAGCGCTGCTGTTGGGCGCCACCAGCATGGGCTTGCCCACGATTTATCTTCCGGCAGGGCCGATGCTGCGCGGCAACTGGAAGGGCAAGACCCTGGGCTCGGGTTCCGACGCCTGGAAATATTGGGACGAGCGCCGCGCCGGCAAAATCTCCGACAAGGACTGGGTCGACGTCGAGGCCGGAATTGCCCGTAGCTACGGCACCTGCATGACCATGGGCACCGCCTCGACCATGACCGCGATCGCCGAAGCGATCGGCATGACGCTGCCCGGCGCATCCTCGATCCCGGCGGCGGATGCCAACCACATCCGCATGAGTTCGGAATCCGGCCGGCGCATCGTCGAAATGGTCTGGGAGGATCTGACACCGAACAAGATCCAGACCCGCAAGGCCTTCGAGAACGCGATCACGGTGGCGATGGCGATGGGCTGCTCGACCAACGCGATCATTCATCTGATCGCGCAGGCGCGCCGCGCCGGCCAGGACATCAGCCTGGATGATTTCGAGATCGCCAGCCGCAAGGTGCCGGTGATCGCCAATGTCCGGCCCTCCGGCGACAAATATCTGATGGAGGACTTCTTCTATGCCGGCGGCTTGCCCGGACTGATGAGCCGCATCCGCGATCACCTGCATCTCGATTGCATCACGGTGACCGGCAAGACGATCGGCGAGAATATCGCGCATGCCGAAGTCCATGATGACGATGTGATCCGGACCGTCGCCAATCCGATCTATGCCGAGGGCGCGCTCGCGGTATTGAAGGGAAATCTGGCTCCGGATGGCTGCGTGATAAAACCGAGCGCCTGCGAGCCGCGCTTCCTCAAGCATACCGGCACGGCGCTGGTGTTCGACGATTATCCTTCAATGAAGAAGGCGATCGACGATCCCGACCTCGACGTGTCAGCCGATCATGTCCTGATCCTGCGCAACGCCGGTCCGCAGGGCGGTCCGGGCATGCCGGAATGGGGCATGCTGCCGATCCCGACCAAGCTGGTGAAACAGGGCGTGCGCGACATGGTGCGGCTGTCGGACGCGCGCATGAGCGGCACCAGCTACGGCGCCTGCATCCTGCACGTCTCGCCGGAAGCCTATATCGGCGGCCCGCTGGCGCTGGTTCAGAACGGCGACAAGATCACGCTGGATGTCGCCGCGCGCACCATCAACCTCGATATCTCCGAGGCCGAGATGGAGAAGCGCCGGGCCGCGTGGAAAAAGCCGGAGACCCGCTATGAGCGCGGCTATGGCTGGATGTTCACGCGCCACATCAAGCAGGCCAATGAGGGCTGCGACTTCGACTTCCTCGAAACCAGCTTCGGCGCGCCGGTGAGTGAGCCGTCGATTTATTAGTTGAAGCCGTCATTCCGGGACGTGCGTAGCACGAACCCGGAACCTCGAGATTCCGGGTTCGTCCTTCGCGACGCATCCCGGAATGACGAACTCAGGGAAGAAACCATGACAACAAAACTCAGCGACACCACCCGCAACAAACTAAAGACTATCGCGACCGCAACCGTCGCCACCGCGCTCTACAAGCGCGGCTTCCGAACCCAGTTCATTCAGGACGTGCATCCGCTCAGCGCGGCGCAGCCGACGCTGGTAGGCGAGGCCTTCACGCTGCGCTACATGCCGGCGCGCGAGGATCTCAACAAGCTCGACGTGTTTCGCGACCGCTCCCATCCGCAGCGCAAGGCGGTGGAGGACTGTCCGCCCGGCGCGGTGCTGGTGATGGACAGCCGCAAGGACGCCCGTGCCGCATCCGCAGGCGCCATTCTGGTGACGCGGCTGATGCAGCGCGGCGTCGCCGGGGTCGTGACCGATGGCGGGTTTCGCGATTCCGCTGAAATCGCCAGCCTCGGCTTTCCCGCCTATCACCAGCGGCCCAGCGCGCCGACCAACCTGACGCTGCACCAGGCGATCGAGATCAACGGCCCGATCGGCTGCGGTGACGCGCCGGTGTTTCCCGGCGACGTCATTCTCGGCGACAGCGATGGCGTCATCGTAATCCCCGCGCACCTCGCCGACGAGATCGCCAACGAAGCGTTCGAGATGACCGCGTTCGAGGATTTCGTCACCGAACAGGTGCGGAAAGGCCGTTCGATCTTCGGGCTTTATCCCGCGACCGACGAGCAGACGCTGGTCGATTTCGCGGCGTGGCGGAAGGCAAACGGAAGATAACGCGCGCGCGATCAATGCGCCGCTGCGGCGCCCTTGTCTTGCAGGATTGTGTTGTTCTCGCCGTTCGGCACCTGGTCGATCACCAGCAGTTTGACCGGGTCGGTGCCGACACTCTCGGCCTTGTGCCACTGTCCGAGCGATTCGATGACGAAGTCGCCGGGCTTGAAGGTTTCGCTCGTGCCGGTCGCGACATTGGTGACGCGCAACTGCCCGGACATCATGTAGCCGTAGCGCGGATAGGGATGCTTGTGCACCGGCAGCTTGGCGCCCGGCGGAATCTCGTAGGTCGACGTGATGACCGTGACGTGACCGCGCGGCAGCTCGATCGGCTGGCCGCTCGAGGTGACCTCGGTCTTGGACAAAGGCTCGACCTTGACCCCTTCGGCGTACGCGGACAGCGGGGCAGCAAGCATCAGCAGTACGGCCGTGATGCAGGTCTTGTTCATGATATAATACAATTCCTTCGTACATCGTGCGGCGATGATGCGTTTGCGGCGCAAGCCTACCGGCATTGCCCGCGCACATCGCCCGTGATTACCCCGCGCCCGCCGCTCATTTGGGCACACATGTGTCACCGCGCAATGTCTCCGCACTGACATTTGCGTTACCCATGACATGTAATGACAGGAAGCCGCCGGCGCGTCGACGCTGCTCGTTCCCGATCCGCGAGATGGCTCGGCGTTCACAGCATCTGCGGCTTGAACAGCTTGCGATACCGGCTGGTGTTTTCGCCGGAGATCATGAACTCGCCGTCGCCGCGGTAGTGAATCGTCTTTGGATATTTGGGCGAAGCCGCCACATGCGCCTTCACCACTTCAAGGACGAACAGGCTGTATTTCCGGATCAGGCTCGAATCGACCAGCTTGCACTCGAAATTGGCGTAGCATTCCTCGATCAGCGGCGTGTCAACAGCTGTGCCGGTGCTCGGCGTAAGCCCGAACTCGGAAAACTTATCGATGTCGCGGCCGGAGCTGTTGCCGATCTTGACGACCTTGGCCGCGAGATCCTGCGTGGGAATGTTGATCACGCACTGCCTGCTCTTGCGGATCATCTCGAAGCTGTGGTTCGCGGTCCAGATATAGCAGCCGATCAGCGAGGGCTGGAATTCCATGATCATGTGCCAGCCCATGGTCATGATGTTGGTTTTGCCCTTGTACGCCGAGCTGACCAGGACGATCGGCCCCGGCTCGAGAAAGCGCCGGACATTATCGGTCGGGAAGTCTTTCTTGGTGTAGTGCGCCATGGTCGCTATCTTTGCTTGTCATTCCGGGATGGTCCGAAGGACCAGACCCGGAATCTCGATATGGGAAAATCGCGCAAGACCATCTCTGGATTCCGGGTTCGCTTCGCGCCCCGGAATGACGGGCTACGAACTCACACCTCGCTTCTATCAGCCAGTCCCACGGCCCACAGCGCAAACGCGTAGGCAATCGCGACCTCGTCGAGCCGGTCGAAGCGGCCGGAGGCGCCGCCATGGCCGGCGCCCATATTGGTGCGCAACAACACCGGGCCGCCGCCGGTCATCGTGGCGCGCAGCCGCGCGACCCACTTCGCCGGTTCCCAATAGGTGACGCGCGGATCGGTCAGCCCGCCCATCGCCAATATCGCCGGGTAGTCGTGCGCCGCGACGTTGTCATAGGGCGAATAGGACAGGATGGTGCGGAAGTCGTCGGCGCTTTCGATCGGGTTGCCCCATTCCGGCCATTCCGGCGGGGTCAGCGGCAGCGTGTCGTCGAGCATGGTGTTGAGCACGTCGACGAACGGCACCTCGGCGACGATGGCGGCGAACAATTCGCCGCTGCGATTGGCGACCGCGCCCATCAGCATGCCGCCGGCGCTGGCGCCATGGCCGACGATGTGCTTCGCACTGGTGTATTTGGCATCGATCAGCGCGCGCGCGGAGGCCGCGAAATCGTCGAAGCTGTTGGTCTTCTTCTTGCGCTTGCCGTCGAGATACCAGCCCCAGCCCTTGTCCGTGCCGCCGCGGATATGCGCGATGGCATAGACGAAGCCGCGGTCGACCAGCGACAGCCGGTTGGCGGAAAACGACGCCGGCATCGCCAAGCCGTAGGAGCCGTAGCCATACAGCAACAGCGGCGCGCTTCCGTCGCGCACCAGATCGCGGCGATGCAGGATCGACACCGGCACCAGCGCGCCATCATGCGAGGGCGCCATGATGCGGGTGGTGACGTAATCGGCCGGGTTATGGCCGGAGGGAATTTCCTGGCGCTTGCGCAACACGCGCTCCCGGCTCGCCATGTCGTAGTCGTAGACTTCCGACGGCGTCTTCATCGACGAATAGGAGAAGCGCAGGTTCGTCGTCTCGAATTCATAGCCGCCCATGGTGTCGAGCGAATACGCCGCCTCGTCGAAGGCGATGGCGTGTTCCGCGCCGTTTGCGAGATCGCGGATGATGATGGCGGGCAACGCGTTGGCGCGCTCCAGCCGCACCAGATGGCCGGCATAGAGCTCGATATCCATGATGTATACGCCTTCGCGATAGGCGATCAGGTCGCGCCAGTTGGCGCGCTCGGGTGTGGCCAGCGGCGCGGTGACGATCTTGAAGTCGATCGCGCCGTCGGCGTTGGTGAGGATGAACAGCTGGTCGCCGCGGTCGGCCAGCGAATATTGCACGCCGTTCTCGCGCGCCGCGACCAGCCGCGGCGGCGCCGTGAGGTCGGCGAGATCGATCAGTCGCTGCTCGGAGGTCTCGTGGTCGCCGCCGGCGATGACGCAGAAACGGCCGCTGGCGCTTTCGTGGATGTGGGTGAACCAGCCGGCATCCTGCTCCTCATAGATCAGCACGTCCTCGGCCTGCGCCGTGCCGAGGCGGTGGCGCCAGACCTGCATCGGGCGGTGATTGTCGTCGAGCTTGACGTAGAAGAAGTGCGTATTATCGGCGCTCCACACCACCGCGCCGTCGGTCTGCTCGACGAGGTCGTCCCGGTCCTTGCCATTGCTCCAGTCGCGGATCCGGATCGAGAAATATTCCGAGCCCTTGATGTCGGCGCTCCAGGCCTCGAGCGCGGTGATCGGGGGAATGCCGTGCGCCGCCGAACTTGAAATAGTCATGATCGGCGGCAAGCGCGTCGCCGTCGAGGATCATCGTCATTTCGCCGCCGTCGCGCGCGGTGCGGCCGTACATTTCATGCTGGCCGCCGTCGCGGAATTTCCGGAAATAGGCGAAAGGACCGTCCGGTGACGGCACGCTGGAATCGTCTTCCTTGATGCGCCCGCGCATTTCCGCGATCAGCGTCTTTTGCAGGCCGGCGGTGTGGCCGAGCAGGCCGTCGGTATAGGTGTTCTCCTGCTCGAGATAGGCGCGGATATCGCCGTCCAGGATCGAGGGTTCGCGCAGCACCTCCTGCCAGTTCGGATCCTTCAGCCAGGCGTAGTCGTCGCTGACGGCGATGCCGTGGGCGGTAAAGGAATGCGGCCGGCGCGGGGCCATCGGGGCCGTTTGCGGGGATGTCTTGGAAGCTGTCTTGCAAGCTGTCTCGGGGGCTGCCTGTGTCACTTAATCCTCGTTCGGTCCGGCGGGCTGGTCGCCGTGCTTATATCGGTTCGAACCCGCCGATTGCCAGATGGCTGGCGACAGCCGTCACTTGACCCAGGGCGCGGCGCATCTGTCCGACAGCACGCACGACCGGGGAAATCTTTTTATATGGTTTTTAGCGAACCTTGATCTGCGCCAAGTCCGCAACGGGATACGCGTTCGGGTGCGACAAAATGGACCAGCGCGCGCGTCGGCTTCCAGGCAGGAATAAAATGTATGGTTGAGTGCGACAGACGAGATCAGGCGAGACGTCGACGAGCAAGCGGCCAATCCCGGCAACCCGACCTCGATGGCGATGAATGCGGACACGCGCAAGATACTTGTCGACCTCATCAAGAAGAAGCGGCCCGACCTTATCCTTCTGACCGACGACGTCTACGGCACGTTCGTGCCGGGCTTTCGCTCGTTGATGGCGGACCTGCCGCATAACACTATCGGCGTCTATTCCTATTCGAAATATTTTGGCTGCACCGGCTGGCGCCTTGGCATCATCGCACTGCACGAGAAGCATCTGCTCGACAAGATGATCGCAAAATTGCCCGAGAAGGAGTTGGCGGCCCTCGACAAGCGCTACGGTTCGATCACGCTCACGCCCCGCGAACTCAAGATGATCGACCGGATCGTCGCCGACAGTCGCGACGTGGCGCTGAACCACACCGCAGGCCTGTCGCTGCCGCAGCAGGTGATGATGACGTTGTTCTCGCTCAGCGAATTGATGGACGACAAGAAGCTCTATCAGACGGCGTGCATGAACATTTGTCACCACCGGGTCGATGCGCTGCTGGAAGGGCTGCCGCTCGACGTCAAACCCAACCCCAATTTCGCGTATTACTACGGCACCATCGATTTCGAGTTCTGGCTGCGCAAATATGTCGGCGAGGACATGGTCAAATGGCTGAAAAAGAACGTTCATCCGCTGGACCTCGTCTACAAATTGGCCGAGGACCACGCTGTGGTGTTGCTCAATGGCGGTGGCTTCGATGCGCCGAACTGGAGCGTGCGGGTTTCGTTCGCCAACCTGCCGGACGATACGTATGATGATATCGGCCGGGCCGTCCGTGCGGTCGCGCGCGGCTATGTTGAAGTCCTATCAGGCACGGGGTGGAAAAGTAGGCGAGATCAAGCTCGGCCGCTGACCGGGCGAGGCAGCGGGGACCGCATGATCGACTGGCTGATCGCGCAAGGGCGTGAACGTCCCGAACTGGCGTTGTTCGTGACGATCAGGCTCGGCCATGCGATCGGCCGCCCGCGCGCCGGCACGATCACGTTCGGGGCTGTGACCGGTGACGGCGACGAAGCCGGTCAATCCAAGCGGCTCAGTTTCGGTCGCTCGAGCGGGGCCGCAACCTCCTCCATGGCCGCGATCGGCCTCGCGGTTTGCATGGGCGCCGTCACTGTGACGACACCCTCACTGGCACAGACGGTGAGTGCCGGTCCATCCGGCGAGACTTCACAGCTTTTGCCGGCAGACCGGCAGGAAATCGCGGACCAGGAGCGTCTCTCTTCCTGGACGGTGAATAAGATCCCGCCGCAGCCGTACATGAAGGAGGTCTATTGGAATCTGCCGGACGACACGCCGGCATTCTTCCGCGATTCCCTGGTTCAGTTCGTGGCGCGAACTTACGACCTGACGCGCGACAATGCCAACGGAACGCGGTCACAGGCGTGGGCAGCCGGCGGCTGGCTGGCATTCCGTTCCGGCCTGGTCGGCGACATCTTCGGCGTGCACGCAGCCTACTACACCTCGCAGAAACTCTTCGCGCCTCTCGACGAGGAGGGTACCAGGCTGCTGGCGCCGGGCCAGAACTCGATCGGGACGCTCGGCCAGATCTATGGGCGGGCGCAGTTCGGCGACCAGGAATTCCGAGCCGGTTACCAGCTGGTCGATACGCCGCTCATCAATCCGCAGGATAACCGCATGGTGCCCAACACATTTGGCGGCATCACGCTGGATTCACTTCCGGACAGGGACCGCAACTACGACTACGCGCTGGGCTATCTCTGGACCATCAAGGAGCGCGATTCGAATGATTTCATCCCGATGTCGGATGCGCTCGCGGGCGATGCGATCAATCACGGCGCAGCATTCGGGATGGTCAAGTGGCGGCCGATCTCCGGGCTCTCGACCGTCTTCATGGACTACCACATCCAGGACTACATCAATTCCGGCTTCGCGCAGGTCGAGTACGACTTCAAGCAACCGAAGACCGTGCCGAACTGGATCGTCGGCGCCAACATCATCACCCAGCAAAGCGTCGGAGCCAACCTGCTCACAGGCAGCTCCTTCATGACCCACCAGGCCTCGGCGAAGGTGCAGATGGTGTACGCTGGATGGACGCTATTCGCGGCGGGCTCGGTCACGGGCAATGAGTCCAACGTCTTTTCACCGTTCGGCATCAGGCCGACCTATACCGACATGCAACAGATTGCGTTCGAAAACGCCGGCGAAAAAGCCTTCGGCGGCAGTGTGGCCTACGATTTCGGCGCCATGGGACTTCCGGGCGTATCCACCGGGATCTGGTACACGCATGGCTGGGACGCCATCGACCCCGCCACCCAGTCGGCCATTCCCGATCGCCGCGAACTCGACGTCTGGTTTCAGTACCGGCCGACCGAGGGACCTTTGAAGGGCTTTCGACTGAAGACGCAGTATTCGAGCCTTTGGCAACAAGGCAATGTGCGCAATCCTCAAAACGAGTTTCGGGTCATCGTCGACTATACCGTCCTTATCCGGCCGCCGCCGCCGAAATCATGACAGAGGCGATTGCACCATCGCCACGCGGCGTCACCCGTTGCGCAGGCGCGCGCCGGCATTGCCGCCGAACATCGGGATCTGGTTGACGGCCAGCACCACCCCGAAGGTGATCACCAGCATCGAGATACCCAACACGGCGATCGCGGCGAGGTCGCCGCTTTCGTTGAGGTCGTAGATCAAGACGCTGAGCACCTTGGTTTGCGAGGTAAACAGCACGATCGCGGCGGACAGCTCGCGCATCACGCCGATGAAGATGAAGCACCAGGTCGCGATCACGCCGGTGCGCAGCAAGGGCGCGGTGATCTGGCGCAGCGACTGCAGCCGTGTCGCGCCGAGGATACGGCTGGCGTCCTCGAGCTCGGGGTGGATGGTGGCAAACGCCGCCTGCAATTGCTGATAGGCCGACGGCAGGTTGATGGTCAAAAACGCGATCAGCAGGATCCACAGCGTACCGTAGAGCACGAAGGGCGGCCGGGTGTAGCTGAGGAACAGGCCGACGCCGAGCACGATGCCGGGCACCGCGACCGGCGCGGTGGCGAGAAAGCCGAGCAGCCGCGAACCCGCGATCACCCGGCGCGTGGTGACATAGGCGATGACGAGCGCAAGCAGCGTGCCGATGGTCGCGGTCGCGGTGCCCAGGATCACGGTGTTCTTGAGCGCCAACTGGGTCGACGACAGCTCGGTGAACACGAAGACGATATTGTGCAGCGTCAGCGTCGACGGCGTCACCAGCGTGGTCGCGTTGGGCGAGAACGCGGCATTGAGCAGCGCCAGATAGGGCAGGAAGACGGGATTGAGCAGGATCACCAGGCAGAACGCCAGTGCCGCCCAGCGCCATTTTTGCAGCTCGACCCGGCGCGGCGCGCCGTATTTGCCGCCGACCACGGAATAGCCGCGCCGGCCGAGGATGAATTTCTGCGCCTGCAGCAGCAGGATGGTGAGCAGCAACAGCGGCACCGCGGCGGCGGCGGCGAGTTCAAGCTTCGGCGGATACTGGAACAGGCTCCAGATCTTGGTGGTCATGGTGTGGAAGCCGGCGGGCAGCGCCAGGATCGCCGGCGAGCCGAACAGCGTCATCGCCTGCAGAAACGCGATCATCGCGCCGGCGACCAGCGCCGGCAGCGCCAGCGGAATCGTGATCCGCCGCGCCGTGGTCCAGGCCTTGCCGCCGAGAATGGCGGAGGCATCCTCGAGCTCGCCCGGCATGGTGTCGAGTGCGTTGGCGACCAGCACGAACACGAAGGGAAACGTGTAGCAGGAAATCACGAAGATGATGCCGGTCAGCGAATAGATGTTGAACAGATGCGCGTCGGAGTCCGCGCCGGTGAGCAGCCGAAACAACTGGTTGAGCAAGCCGCTGTTCGGCGCAGCCAGCAATTCCCAGGCGACCGCGCCGAGAAACGGCGGCGTCACGAACGAGGCGGTGACCAGCGCGCGGATCATTTGCCGCCCGGGCATGTCGGTGCGCGACACCAGCCATCCGATCGGCGCCGCAACGACGCAGCAGATCACAGCCGAGGTGGTCGCGATGATCGCGGTGGTCAGCAACGGATCGAGGAAATCGGGATCGGTGAACAGCGTGACGAAATTCTGCAGGGTGACATGATGGTCCTGGTCGGTGACCGCGTAGACCGCGAGCCAGGACAAAGGCATCACGATCAGCACGACCAGGCATGCCGCAAACAGCCACAGCACCGGCTTGGTCCAGTCGATCTTGGCCTTGGGGGTGTCGATGGAAACGGTGATGGTCATGTTGCCTGCCGATCTAAGGACGCTTCACTTTGAGATTTGTCGTCGTTCCGGGGCGCGTCGAAGACGCGAACTACGATGTGCAATTGCACATCGGAGAATCTCGAGATTCCGGGTCTGCGCTGCGCGCATCCCGGAATGACCGCGGTAGGTCTCACACCCTAAACAGCCGCGCATAGCGCGCCTTGATCTCTTCCGTCATCTTCTCCACGCCCGCGGCGTCTTCCTTCATCAGCTTGAGATCGCCGATCCTGTGGCGTCCCGGCTTGGCCTGCACCTGGGCGTGAACCGAATATTGCGCGGTGAAGTCGATGAAGAATTGCTGGGTCTCGCGGGTGTGCAGCCATGCCTGGAACAGCCGCGCGGCGTTCGGGTGCGGCGCGGAGGCCAATATGCCAGATCGGTCCTGAGATCGTCGGGGTGCCTTCGGTCGGATACACCGGCTCGACCGGCTGGCCGGCTTCCTTCAAGAGGACGACGCCGTACTCGTTGCCGTCGGCCATCACGGCGCGTTCGCCGAGCGACAGCTTCTTCGGTGGATCGGTCGACGACTGCACCTGCATGACGCGTTGCTTCGACAGTTTCTCCATGTAGTCCCAGCCGAGTTCGCGGACCATCTGGAAGGTTGCGGTCATGATGGTGCCGCTATAGGCCGGATGCCCCTTGACGAGCTTGCCCGCCCATTTTGGATCGAGCAGATCGGCGAAGCTTTTCGGCGCGTCTTCGGGCTTCACCAGATTGGTGTTGTAGGCGATCGACGACAGATAGATTCGCGTGGTGGCGAACATGCCGTCGGGATCGCGATACTCGGGGAGAAAATGCTGCGCGATGTCCTCGGTGACATAGGGCGCCAGCCAGCCATTTTTCTTCCAGGTGATGAAGTGCGAGGCATCGGAGCTGTTGACGACATCGGCGGCGCGGATGTTGCTGGCAAATTCCTGGTTGAGCCGCTGAAACAGCCGCTCCGAGCCCGAGCGCTCGATCTGCACCTCGATATCAGGATATCTCGCCTCGAACGCCCTGCCGAGTTTCTCGCCAACCGGAAGATCCATCGCCGAGTACAGGATCACCTTGGCTTCCTTGCGCGCGGCCTCGACCAGTCCAGGGTTGATCGCAACCGGCTCCGGGCTTGCGGCCCGCACCGAGGTCGCGAAGGCGGCGAGGCCGAGCGCCGCCGAACCCTTGATGACGTCGCGCCGGGTTATGGATGTTCGCATCGCACGGGCTTTCTCGACTCGTTTCACCTCTCCCATTGGGAGAGGTCGAATTGCGAAGCAATTCGGGTGAGGGGATACGGTCTGACGATAGGCCGTGACCCCTCACCCCAACCCTCTCCCGCAAGGGGAGAGGGAGCGCGCTGCCGTTGTCGAGATGTTGTGCCAAATACATCAAGCTGTATCCGACTCTCATCAACCGATATCAAACATGGAAAATCTTCTGATAGCGTGCCTTGATGGCCTCACTCTGTTTCTCGGCGTTCTCGGCGTCTTCCTTCATCAGCTTGATCTCGGAAAGCGGCTTGCGGCCCGGCTTCTCCTTGACCTGCGCATGCAGCGAACGCAGCCCGCCGACGTCGATGATGATCTGCTGCGCTTCCGGTGTGAAGCAGTAGTTCTGGAACAGCTTGGCCGCATTGGGGTTCGGCGCCGCCTTGAAGATGCCGTTGGGACCGACCACGAACGGCGTGCCCTCGCTCGGATAGACCGTGTCGACCGGCTGGCCGGCGTCCTTCAGCAGGAAGATATTGTATTCGGTGCCGTCGGCCATCACGCTGCGCTCGCCGAGCGCGAGCTTCTTCGGCGGGTCGGTCGCCGACTGCACCTGCATGATGTTCTGCTTGGCAAGGTTCTCGTAGAATTCCCAGCCGATGTCGCGAACCATCTCGAAGGTCGCGGTCAGGATGGTGCCGCTGTAGCCGGGGTGCGCCTTGACGATCTTGCCCTTCCACTTGGCGTCGAGCAGGTCCTTGAAGCTCGTCGGCGCGTCTTCCGCCTTCACCTGTTTGGTGTTGTAGGCGAGCGGGCTCAAAGTGGCGCGGAAGCCGGCATAGGTGCCGTCGGCATCGCGATGCTCGGGCTTATAATATTTGGCGACGTCCTCCGGTAGATAGGGCAGCAGCAGGCCCTGCTTTTTCCAGGTCAGGAGGTGAGAGGCATCCGACGAGTTCACGACGTCGACTGCGTGGACGTTGCTGGCATATTCCTGGCCGATGCGCTGGAACACCCGCTCGGCGCCGGTGCGCTCCACCCGCACCTCGATGCCGCCGAATTTCTCCTTGAAGGCGGCGGAAATCCTTTCGGCAACGGTCAGATCGATCGCGGTGTACCAGACCACCTTGCCTTCCTTCTTCGCGGCCTCGATCAGTTGCGCCGTGATCGGCTCGGCGGGCGGCGCGTCGGCGCGGGCGGGCGCAGCGAACACCGCGCCGAGGGCGAGCGCGGTCGAGGCTTTCAGCGAGCCTTGCAGAATGTCGCGTCGCGAGGGCTTTTTGTTTTTCATGGTTTCCTCCTGTCGGCCTGTTGTCGGCGCGTACGATTTGTCTAGCGCTCCAAGGCTAGCGCTCCAGCGCGCGACAGCGCTCGGGCGGCAGATACAGCCAGACCTCGGTGCCCTTGGGCACGGCGTTTTCGGTCGGCGTGGTGATGCGCAGCACCGTGCCGTCCGCCGTCTCGACCATGTAATCGCGGCTCGCGCCGAGAAAGACCTGGCGGGTCACGGTGGCCTTGACCGCGTTCTCCGGCGAAGGCGGCGCCTTGGTCGAAAGCGCGATGTCGTGCTGGCGGATGGCGACCGCGGCGCCTTGGCCGGCGTTGAGTTTCGTGCCCACCACCTTCAGCGTCGCGCCGGCGAACGTGACGTGCTTGTCGTCGCGGGCGGTGGCCTTGATGACATTGCTGGCGCCGATGAAGCGCGCGACGAATTCCGATTGCGGCCGGTCGTAGATGTCCTGCGGCGTGCCGAGCTGGTCGATCTTGCCGCTATTCATCACCGCGATCAGATCGGCGGTGGTCATCGCTTCGGATTGGTCGTGGGTGACGTAGACCGTGGTGTAGCGGTATTCGTCGTGCAGCCTTCGAATCTCGAAGCGCATCTCTTCGCGCAAATTGGCGTCGAGGTTGGACAGCGGCTCGTCGAGCAGCAGCGTTTCGGGCTCGACGATCAGGGCGCGGGCCAAGGCCACGCGCTGCTGCTGGCCGCCCGACAATTCGCCGGGATAGCGCTGCGCCAATATTTCGAGCTTGGTGGTCGCAAGGATCGCCTTGAGCTTCTTGGCGATGGTGTCGCGGTCGATTTTCCGCAACCGCAGTCCGTACACGATATTCTCGGCCACCGTCATGTGCGGCCACAGCGCGTAGCTCTGGAAGATCATCGACATCTTGCGCTGCTCGGGCGGCAAGGTGCGGGCCTTGGAGGATACCAGGCGATCGCCGACGCGGATTTCGCCGTCGGTCGGTTCCAGAAAGCCTGCAATCAAACGAAGGGTCGTGGTCTTGCCGCAGCCTGAAGGACCCAGCAGGCAGATCAGCTGCCCATGATCGATCCGCAGCGAGACGTTGTCGACGACCGCCAGCGATCCAAATCGCTTGGTCAGGCCGCCCAATTCGACGGACGCCAAAGGGATTCCTCCGATTTATTTTTTGGTTGAAGCCTTGGTCTGACGACCAAGGCTCCCGCGTTTTTTTCGGCGTTCAGCCGTCCCGTATAAGCACTAAAAATGCCGCTCGGGAAAGACTTGACGGCCCTTAAGCCGGTACACTTCTGGCGAGCCACTCGATCGCGGCCTCGGTGCCGCCCTTGCCGTGCGGAATCCCGAGCGCGTTGAGGCCGACTTCGATGACGCCGAGCGTGCCCAGAATCATCGGCGCGTTGACATGCCCCATATGGGCGATCCGGAACGCCTGGCCGGTGAGTTCACCGATTCCGACGCCGAGCACCACACCGCATTTGTCGGTGCAGTAGCGCTGCAGTGCCTGCGGATTGTAACCGTTCGACATTGTCACAGTCGTGACAGTGTCGGCACGCTCGGTCGGCTCGGCGATGTTGAATCCGAGCACCTGACCTTGGGCCCAGATCGCGACCGCGCGGCGCACCGCGCCGGCCAGCAGGCGGTGGCGCTGGAACACGTTCGGCAGCGTCTCGTCGAACAGCATGTCGATCGCCTGGCGCAGCGCAAACAGCAGGTGAATCGGCGCGGTGCCGGCATATTTGCGGTAATGCTCGATGCCTTCGCGCTCGGTCCAGTCCCAATAGGGCGTGCGCAGTCCGGCGGTCTTGTGCGCCTCGCGGGCGCGGTCATTGGCGACGACGAAGCCGAGGCCGGGCGGCGCCATCAGGCCTTTCTGCGAGCCGGACATCGCGACGTCGATGCCCCACGCATCCATCTCGAACGGCATGCAGCCGAGCGAGGCGACGGCATCGACCATGAACAGCGCCGGATGACCGGCGGCCTTGATCGCCTTGCCGATGGCTTCGATGTCGTTGATCGCGCCGGAAGCCGTGTCGACCTGCACCGCCAGGATCGCCTTGATGGTGTGACCCTTGTCCTGGCGCAGGCGGGCCTCGACCTCGGCCGGACGGATCGCGCGGCGCCAGTCGCCCTTCAGCACCTCGACCTCGGCGCCCATCGCGGCGGCGGCGTTGCCCCAGCCGATCGCGAAGCGGCCGCTCTCCAGCACCAGGATCTTGTCACCGCGCGACAGCACATTGCTCAGCGTGGCTTCCCAGGCACCATGGCCATTGGCGATATAGATGTAGGAACGGCCCTTGGTGCCGAACAGCCGGCTCAGGTCGCGCAGCAGGCTCTCGGTCAAATTGACCATGGTGTCGGAATAGATATCGAGCGGCGGGCGATGCATCGCGCGCAGCACCTCGTCGGGCATGGTGGTGGGACCCGGGATCGCCAAAAACTCCCGGCCGGCGCGAACAACCATTATTCGGTTTCCTTGTTGGTGGGCCGGGCCATGCTGGCACGACCGGGCGTGAAATCAAAGCATGTCAGGCTTGCCGCACTGGCATGCGTTCGCTGCGTTTTCGCAGGTGTGAAATACTAAGTGAAACCCGGGAAGCGGGGTTCACGAAATGTGGTTATCGCCGGGTTTCGCGGCAACCCGCGGCTTCGGCGTCTTCGACCGAGCAGAACCAGCGGGTGCCCTTGCTGATCTGCATCTTGATCTGCGAATACCAGCGGCTGGCGCGGGTGTGATAGATGCACTCGCCGGCGCTGTTGACATTGCCCTTGATGGTGCAGTCGGGCGAGGGCGCGACCGGGCCCGAGGCCGATGCCAGCAAGATGGCGTGCGCATTCGGCGGTGGCTTGGTGGCGCCGAGGATGGCGGTCTTCTTGTTGCGGACGCGCCAGTCCCACGGCGCGATGAAGGCGCCCTGCCACATACCGGCCTTGGCCTCGCGCGCGGCCTTTTCGTCGGCCTCGTAGTCATGGGAGATGCGGGTATAGGCCAGCGCCCAGCCGCTCCTCACCAGCCATTTCTGGATGTCCTCGCCGTCGACCTCGCACCGCGCCACCGCGCGGCCGCGGCGGTCGATCCGGAGCGTGTGGCAGCTCCAGTTCTTCTTGTCGGTGTGGTGCATAAGCTCGTCACGGGCGGCCACGCCGCAGGTCCAGCGCTCGCCCTTGGTGTTGAGGCAAAGCTGGTCCACCGATGGCGCATCGATGCCGGCCAGCCGAATCCGGGTGCCGCCGATCTGGATCTGGTCGCCTTCGCGGATCTTCGCGATGCCGGTGATGTCGGCGGCTTCGGCCATGGCCGGCAGCAAAACAATCGCGATCCCGAGCAAAAATTTCATCAACATGCGAATGGCCGTATTCAATGTGGGCGTGTATAGCGCCTAGCGGATTGTGCTGCGGATTCAGGCGGTGCGCCAGTCCCGGCGCAGGGCTCGCTGTCAACTTAATGCGATGAGGGGGGCTGGTTACGGGCCTGCCGATCGCATCAGCGCCTGCCGCGCCAGCGCCAGCCCCATCAGCACAAACGCCGAGGTCACCTCGGGGCCGCCGACCAGGATGCGGATTGGGGTTTTCATCTTGTTCCACTCATAGGCCTTGAACGGGCCGCGCCGGCCGCCTTCGCCGAGCTGGCTGACGATGCAATGCAGCGCCGGGGTAAAGCTGGTGGGCGCCGCGCCGAGATGGCCGAGCGCGATCAGCGCCAGCGCCGCATCGAACACATTCATCTCGGCGGTGATCAGCACGTTCTCGACATAGCCCAGCACCTCGCCGCGGATGAAGCCGAACGCGTCGCCGGGATCGATCGCGCGCCGGGCGGCCGGCGACAGCGCGATGAAGGCCGCATAGCAGCGGCCGAAATAGGCGCAGTAGAGCTCCGGCAAATAATAGATATGCGAGCGCGGATCGGTAAACGCGCCGCTCTGCACCAGCCGTCGCTGAAAGCCGATGATCCGGTGCACGATGCCGAGCCGTTGCGGAGTCTCGATCACCTTCCAGCGCGCGAGGTTGCGGAAACTGACCTCGAGGATATCGAGATTGAGGGTCGGATCGAGGTCGTTGCCGAATGGACGTTCGCCGGCGAGGCTGTCGATCCAGGTGACGACGCCGCCTTCGTAATCGATGGTGTCGTTGAGCGGCACCGTCACCCGCGGCTCGTTGACGCCGGCACTGACCTGATAGCCGGCATAGAGATCGAGCAGCGGCTGGCTCAATATCGGGTCGGTCGAGCCGGCTTGCGTTGCGGCGGAGAAGGCGCAAGCCTTGGTGTCGCCATCCGGCACATAGACGCCGAAGCCGAGGTCCTGCTTGATATGGGCGAAGAACCGGCTGAAGCGCGGATGCGGCAGCGGCGCCAGCGCGGTGACGACGCTGAAATGGCCGCCGTCCGCCGCGCGGACTTCCTCGCGGCTCGTCACCAAACAGAATTCCACCATCTCGGCGATCGCGCGCCGCGATGTCGCGGCCTCCTCTGTGGAGGCAAGGCCGGTGCCGATGAAGCTCAACAGCGCTTCGGTGAAGAACGCATCATAATAGGCGGAGCGATGACGGATCTGCATCGGCTCCCACATCGGCTCGGCGATGCCGGGCCAGGGCGGGTTGATCAGCGCGCGGGCCGGCGAGCGCGCGATGAACACCCGCGCCAGATTGAACAGCAGCGTCGAATTCTTGTAGCCGCGCGCGTTAAGGCCGGCGAGCGCCATCGTCAGTTCGCGGCTCCCGACATCGGCGTCGCCGATCAGGTTGAAGGCGGCGTAGGTCGGGATGAAGCCGTTGCTGCCGAACGCGCGCAGCAGATGCGTGCCGCAGATGCGGATCGCGGCTTCGATCTCCTTCACGTCGGGCGCGCACGCCGGCGCCGATATTGGTCCTGGCGTGGGATGCTTGAGCTCGAGCGTGTCCAACAGCGCCGCCACCGGCCGGCCGATTGCGTCCCAGTCCGGCGCGGCATCGTCGCGCGCGCAGATCAAGGCGGTACGCAGTGATTGCAGCCGCGCGCCGTCGCGCAACTCGCTGAGCCCGGTCCGGCGCAGCAGCGGTCGCAACGCCGGATTGCCCAGCGCGGTTTTGTAGAATTTGCCGAGGTGACGGTCGCCGCCATCGTAATTTAACAGCAGGGGATCGCAGACGTCGTACAGCGACGGGCCGTCTTTTCGAGCGGTTAGCGCACGATACGCGGTTCCGGCGATTTGCTGGAAATCCATGCTGTTCCGGGCGGTTCCCGCAGGCCGCCCGTTCCCCCTTACCCGCAGGCCTTTTTGACCCTACAAGGCTTTGAAAACCTATCCGAATTGTTGGGAAATACAAATGTGACTGACATCACACAGTATCCGACAATTTAATAACAACCTTAACGGAACGACGCCCGCTGCAAGGGCGTATTCGTAGGTCAGGCTTGCCCATGACTGGCGCGTGGGTTAAGGGTTCGCCTATTGCGGTGCCGCAAATTGTGCACAATTGGACAAAGATTGTCCGGCAATCCCTCAAACCTAGACGGCATGGGCGCGCACTAACCTTGCGAAGCTTTGGCCACGACCAGGAATGAACCGTGATGCATAAGCCGCCCCCATTCTCGCGTCGTTCGCTGACCATCGCCACCGTACTGGCCGGCGTGGTCTCCTTGGCGATCGGCGCCCATGCGGCGCTCAACCTGCGGGCGCTCGATGCCGCGAAGGCCGCCACGTCGGCGCAGGACCGCGTCACGGTCAAGTCCGCCGCGCGGCTCGCACTGGTGATCGGCAATGGCCATTATCCGGACGCCAACGCGCCGCTGACTCAACCGATCAATGACGCCCGCGCGCTGACCGCGACGCTGCGGCGCGACGGCTTCGACGTCGACGTGGTGGAGGATGCCAGCAAGGACGACATGAACCGCGCGGTCGAGCGGTTGAAATCCCGGATCCGGCCCGACTCCGTGGTGCTGCTGTTCTTCGGCGGCTACGGCATCCAGGTCGGCCGCGAGAGCTATATGATCCCGGTCGACGCCACGATCTGGAAAGAGTCTGACGTGCGCCGCAACGCGCTCAGCATTGAATCGGTGCTCGAGGCAATGCAGGCGCAGGGCGCCCACGCCAAGCTCGCCGTGATCGACGCCTCGCGGCGCAATCCCTATGAGCGCCGCTTCCGCAGCTATTCGCATGGTCTCGCGCCGATCGCCGCGCCTGAGAACGCACTGATCCTGACCTCGGCAACGCCAGGTCAGGTCGTCGACGATTCCAACGGCCAGTACAGCGTTCTGGTGGCGGAATTGCTCAACAACCTTGATGCGCAGGCCGGTGTCGAGTCGTCCTTCAACAAGACCCGCGTTGCAGTGGTGCACGCCTCCGACGGCGAGCAGGTGCCCGCGGTGTCGTCCTCGCTGGTGGAAGACCTCCGCCTCGTCCCGACCGAAAACGCCGGCAGCTAAAGCGCCGTCATTTCGCGGCGCATCTAATTTACGCATTGTCGTCATTCTCCGGTGTGCAAGTGCGACATCGTCAGATGTCGTCCTACTTGGGCGCAATCGCGCACGGAATACGCTCCCATACTCCCTGCGGTGGTTATCGGATGCATCTGATGCGCAATTGCGCAATCAAAGCCCACGCAAAGATGCGTGTCGCGGAATGACGAGGCAGGGATCAAAAATTCTTCCGCTACTTCGCATCCGCGGCGGTCACCGGGCGCACCGGGTCGCCTTCGCGCAACAGTGCGCCGGCGCGCGCCACCACCATGTCGCCTTCCGTCAGGCCGTCGCGGATTTCGATCTGGCCGCCGGACATCAGCCCGACTTCGACCCGCTTGGTCTCGACCCGCTGCCGCCGCACCACCTGGACCACGGTGCCGGCGGTGCCGTAGAGCACGGCGGTGAGCGGCACCGCCACGTTGCAGCTTTCGCTGGTCTTGATCACCGCGCGCCCTGACGAATTCACCAGAAGCCGCATTGCCGGTGTCACCGCGATCGTGACTTGGCCCAATTGGCTGTTGGGCTCGACGGTCGGCGCCACCCGGCTGACCTTGCCGTCGACCTCGCCGGCGCCGATGATCTTGATGCGCGCGGTCTGGTCGACCTTGAGCTTGCCGAGGTCGCGGGTCGGCACCGTGCCAATCAGGTCGAACTCGTTGCGGGCGATGATCGAGAACAGCGGCTCGCCCTTGCCCGACGCCATGGCGCCGACCGCCGCCGTGGAACTGGCGATCAGCCCGGCCACCGGCGCCTGCACCTGCACCGTGCCGCCCTCGGGCAGCGTCAGCCGCGCCAGCGTTTGTCCCGCCGTGACGGTGTCGCCGGCATCCGCCAGCACTTCCGCGACCTTCAGCCCGAACCGATCCGGCCGCACCGCGGTTTCCTGGCGCGGCCGAATGATGCCCGACGCCTCGACGATGTTGGGGAAGCAGGATTTCGTGGCCTTGATCACCGTGACCGCCGCGCCTTTGGGCGCGTCGGCTTCCTCGGCGGCTCGCGACGACGTTGAAAGGCAAACGAACGCCGCGGCGGCCAGCATCGGCAACCCCAGCGACAGCGCGCGCTCGGCGACATGACCCATCGGCGTTTTCATCCTGTTTCGGCAATTATCGATAGCAGAAGGCTGGATTGAGGACCATGCGGCAATCGACGCTGATGTTTCTTCTTTGCTGGTTGGCGATGCGTTGAACTGTTCGCGAGACCCATCACAATCATGAATGACAATCGATGACATCGTTCGATCCACCGTCATACGCAGCCGATTGGTTCGCGCATCGGTCTGACGGGCGCCGATTGGCTGATTTGCCCTGTCCAGCCGTCTTTCAAAAGATATTCCCTCTTTTCTTCTGACCCAAATCACCGGCTTATCTGCCGCCGTCCCGTCCCGATAAGAGGGGCGTTGGCCATCGTCACGAACGTTGGGACGGGATGCGGTGGACGCGGCAGCGTCGTCGCGCGCGGGGATTGCAGGGCAGGTTTTCGATTGAGCGAATGCCTGTGAGTGATTGACCGGCGTGTGGACGAACGGTGCTTCAACGCCTCTACTGAAATGCGGTCGGCAGCACATGGCTAGCCGAGAATTAGTTGAGGCGGCTCGCGTACGGCAAAACCGTGTGGTCCTGGCACCCGTTGCTGGTGCTAAATCGGCGGAGGTGTTGCGAGCCCAACCGGGCGTCACGCACCTTAATCCGCCGGTGACGGTGGCAAGACGAATTCGTCGCCGGGAGAGCGCGGCATAAGCCGTTAAAACCATTGCTGCAGGAAATGCCGGGTGTCTCGGTGAACCTGTGGTGACTACCATGTGCTACCTACACTTTGCACACGGACTGCGGGTGCACCGCGCACCCGGCGTTTCCTGCGCCCTCTGATCTTTTATGGGCGATGTTCTTGCACAAACTCGGGCGCATCGTGTCGCGAGAAGGCGGAGTCACATCTCAACGTCATTCCGGGGCGCGCGAAGCGCGAACTACGATGTGCAATTGCACATCTGAGAATCTCGAGATTCCAGGTCTGGTCCTTCGGACCATCCCGGAATGACGGAGTCAGCTTCGTCGAGGGCACAGCAATAACGGGGATCGGTGAATCGGTTTTTCGAAAATGGATTCACGACAAACATTCGTCGTCGCCCCATCACCGATTGAACAGCTGCTTCATGATGTCGTTCATCGGCTGGCTTTCCGGAGCGGGATCGCTTGGCGGCGATGCCGGGGGTGTGGTCGATGCCGGCGGTTGGCTGCGGCTTCGGTTGAGGCCTTGCCGGATCAGATTGCCGAGCGTCTCGCCGAGCGTGCCGAGTTGATCGGACGATGCATCGCCCGACCCACTTTTGCCCGATCCATTGTCGTTCGACCCGGTGTCATGCGATCCGGTGCCGCCGGATTCACCCGGCGCGGCATTGGTGCCGAACAGGCCCTTGCCCATCGCTTTGAGCTTGTCATAGGTCGCGTCGGGATTGTCGAGGATGCCGGCGACGTCGGGATAGATGCGTGGCTCCGCCCACGGGCCATTGATGACGACGGGAATGCCGAGCCCGACCGGATCGCTGGCGCGGCCCTGGCCTTCGGTGGTCAGCACAAGCTTCGGCTCGACCCGGAACGCCAGCGACTTCTCCGGCAAGTTGACGGTGCCCGCGCCGGTGACGCGCACCAGCGGGCCGACGAGGTTGAGGTCGCTGGTGGTCGCCTGGCCCTTGTCGACGCGGAACGAGGCGGCGAGCTGCGTCAGGTCGGTGGCCTGTTGCTGCTGTTCCTGCCAGCCCGACAGCGTGCCCGATGCCAGCGCACGGATCATCGCGGCGACGTTGAGGCCGCGCAGCGCGCCATCCTGAAACACCGCGAACACCGTACCGTCGACATTCGACATGATGGCGCGCTGGCTCGCGCCGGAAGAATGCAGCGCCAGTTTCGCCTGCAGCCGTCCGTCGAGCTTGTCGAAGCCGGCGAGGCCCTGCAGCAGCGGCAGCGCGCGCACGCCGGTGAGATCGCTGCGCAGCGCGTAAGTGGGTGCGCTGCCGGAGACATCGACGGTGAGGTCGCCATTGGCCTGGCCGTCATAGGCGCCGAGATTGGCAAAGCGGCATTTAAGCGCGCCGCGCTCGAGCGTGGCATCCATCGCGACCGGTGCGAGGTGCAGCTCACCGACGTTCAACTCGGCGGCGGAAATTCTGGCCTGGAGGTCGACATAGTTCAGGCCGCGGAGGTCGACCGAAACATTGCTCCAGGGCTGCGACGGCGGCGCGACGCTGCCGCTTGGGGGCACGACAACGAGCCTCTGGAAGTCGAGATCGAGCTTGACCAGCGGCTTGCTGGCGAGATCGACCGAGGCCCAGCCGTTGAACGCGTCTTCGCCGAGCGCGCCGCTGACGCCGTTGATCAGGATTACCGCGCCGTTGCGCCGGACCTCGGCCTTGGCCGACAGCGGGCTCTGCAACAGGCCGGGCGCTTGCACCCTGATCTCGACCGGCATGGTCTGGCGCTCGCGCGGCGTCGTCGCCTTGATGTTGAAGGTCAGCAGATGCTCGCCGGCATCGGCGCGGCCGGTAATGATGACATCGCGGTCGCTGCCGATCACGGCATCGGCGTTCACGCCCTCGATGCGGCTGTCGATCTGGTCATGCAGGTTGAACAACGAAATCGTGCCGTCGGTGACCGTGACGCGGTCGATCGCCACTGCATCGATTTCGGGTGGGGACGCCGCGGGCTTCGCGGCCGAATTGGACGGCGCGGAGCGTTCGCGCGAGAGCGGCACCGACAGTACCGGACGATCGATGCTGAGCGTGGTGATCTCGGGATGGCCCGACCACAGGCTGGCGAACGTCATGTCGGCGACGATGCGACCGATGGTCACGTGCCGGGCCGTGGCCGTCGCCGGCGGTGGGATCGCCGAGCGTGACGTCGTTGAGCGTCAGCTTGGGCGACGGCCACAGCGCGATGCTGCTCGCACCCGCAATCGTCAGCCGGCTGCCGGTCGCGTGCTCAACCCGCGCCGTGATCGCCGAGGTCAGAAAACCCGAGGGAATCCCGATCACCAGCAGCAGCGCCGCGATCGCGATCACGGCGGCGACGATGGCGGCGGTGATTTTCAAAGCTCTCATAAAGGCATTCCAGTCCAGGCAAGTGATCTCGATTGCAACCACACCAGATGCGGCCTGCGCGGTGAGCCTATGCCGGAAAGCACAAGCCGCTCAGCGGCAAAATGATCCGCAAATGCTGCAAAGTTATGTGACTCATGACACACTTGAAGCGACGACCATTTTTAAGACGACGATTTTGACGTTCCAAAAGCCATTGCCGACGGCTTTCCCAAGAGATGCTGAGGGATTGCCAAGGGATTGCCAAAGGATTGCCATGAGTATTCAGACCGAATTTGCGGTTATTTTGAAGATGAATCCGATGTTCGCCGATTTGGGTGCCGAGGACTTGGAGCGGATATCCGGGCTGTGCCAAACCCGGGAGCTCGGCACGGGCGAGGTCCTGTTCCAGCGCGGCGACCACGGCGATGCGCTGTTCGGAATCCGCCGTGGCCAGGTCCGGATCGAGGCCGGTGTCGCCGATGGCGGCCGCCGCACCTTGAATTTCCTCGGGCCCGGCGAACTGTTCGGCGAAGTCGCCGCGCTCGACGGCCAGAAACGTACATCGGCTGCGACCGCGGGCGAACCGACCGAAGTGTTCGTGCTGCACCGTGACGATTTGCTGGACCATCTCGAGCGCGAGCCGCGCGTCGCGGTCAAACTGATCCAGCTATTGGGTGCGCGCATCCGCTGGATGAGCGAGCGCATCGAGGAATCGGTGGTGCAGCCGTTGCCGGTCCGGCTGGCGCAGCGGCTGTGCGCGCTGGCCGCCGATTTCGGTTCCGAGGTGCACATTTCGCAGGAGCAGCTCGGCGTTTTCGTCGGCGCCGCGCGCGAAAGCGTCAACCGTCAACTGCAGCTCTGGCGCAAGGACGGCATCCTGGATCTGCAGCGTGGGCGCATCGTGTTGCTGAACCTGGACCGGCTGGCCGCGGTGGCGCGGAATGCGTGAGCGGTCATGGCCGCGCGCGTCGTCACAACCGTCGATCACGGCGCGGCTTTCGGCGTGACAAAGGCGTGGAATTCGGCGAGCAAGCGCGCAAAGGCGGGCTCGTGTTCGAGGATCAGATGGTTCGGGCTTTCGAGCGCAACGAAGCGCGCGCCGGGAATTCCCGCGGCCAACCGCCGGCCGGCTTCAAGCGGCACCCGGCCATCGTTCCGGCAATGCATCACCAGCGTCGGCACCGTGACCTCAGGCAATAGCGACGTCACGTCGACTTCGCCGATGGCCATCATGTTGCGCACGGCGTCGTCCGGCGAGGCGGAGATGCGCTGTAATTCGTTGAACCAGTCGCCCTGCGCCTTGGTGGCACCCGGAATGAATTGCGAGGTGAACATTTGTCGAAAGGCCGGATTTTCCTGGCCCCAGCCGACCCGCACCAATGTCAGCATGGCGTCGCCGGCGTCTTTTTCGGCCTCGGTCCGCGCGCGCTTGCGCCAGCCGACGGCAAAGCCGCCGACCAGCACGAGATGCGAGACCCGCTCCGGATGCCGCGCGGCATACGCCACCGACATCGCGCAGCCCTGCGAAATGCCGAGCAGGATGAAGCGATCGAGACCGGCGGCATCCACCACGGTTTCGAGATCGTCGACGTAATGATCGAAGGAAATGTCGGTCACCTCGCGATCCGAAAGGCCGTTGCCGCGGGCGTCATATCGAAACAGCGTGTTGTTGCGCGACAGGTCGCGATACAGCGTCCGCCACACCGGGCTTTCGAGATCATACTCGATGTGGGTCATCCAGTTGCCGGTCTTGACGATCGCGGGACCCCGGCCGATCCGCGCATAGGCCAGCTGCACGCCGTCCTTGGCCCGGCAGAAATACACTTGCTGTTCGAGAGGATTGGCCGCTGGGACAAACGCTGGTTCGGCTGTGGTGGAAGCCGCAGGTGCCGGAAGCCCTTCGATATCCTTTGCGGTCAGTCCGAACACGCCGACGGCGCGGGCGATGTTCTTCACCGTGTGTTCGCCGAGATCGGCGAACGAAATCGAAAGCTTGTCGCGGATCTGGTCGTTGGCGGCCCGCGAGATGCAGATGCCGCCGGGTTCGCACAGCGCCTCCAGCCGCGCAGCAACGTTGACGCCGTCGCCGAAAATATCGTCATCATCGATGATGATGTCGCCGATATTGATGCCGATCCGGAACACGATCTGCTTGTCCTCGGAAATGCCGAGGTTGCGCTTGAGCATGCTGCGCTGGATATTGACCGCACAGCCGACGGCGTCGACGACGCTGGCGAACTCCACCATCAAGCCGTCACCGGCGGTGTTGACGATGCGGCCGTGGTATCCGGTGATGGCGCAATCGACCAGTTCGCGGCGGTGCAATTTGAGCGAGGTGTGGGTGCCGATTTCGTCGCTGCCCATCAGCCGGCTGTAGCCCGCCACATCCGCAGCCAAGATCGCCGCCAGCCTGCGCTGCATGGCCTGTTTCCTGCTCAGGAGCCCGCCCACGGCAATTTTGCCCGTGATGACCGGCCGCTTCAAGCGCGGAACCGGGGCGTTGTGCCGCCGTGTCGTCGCACGCGGCGGCGTCGCGGCAGTTCGCGTGGCTCACTCCGCCGCCGGCTTGCGGGCGACGCTCGGCGGCGCCGGCGGCTCCTTGCGATCGTCATCGTCATCGAACGGCAACGCCTGCTCCAGTTCCGGGTGGGTGACGATCAGCTTCTTGCCGAAGCGCCAGATCAGCGCGCCCAGATCATCCATCAGCATGAACATCGCCGGCACGAACACCAGCGACAGCACGGTGGAAAATATCAGGCCGCCGATCACCGCCAGCGCCATCGGCGAGCGGAATTCGCCGCCCGCGCCGAACGCCAGTGCCGAGGGCATCATGCCGGCGCACATCGCGATCGTGGTCATGACGATGGGACGGGCGCGCTTCATGCCGGCGTCGATGATCGCCTCGTCGCGCGGCTTGCCCTGGCGGATCGATTCGACGGCGAATTCCACCAGCATGATGGCGTTCTTGGTGACGATGCCCATCAGCATCAGGATGCCGATCCACACCGGGGTGGTCAGTTGCTTGCCGGCCAGGAGCAGCGCGAAGATCGCGCCGCCGATCGAGAGCGGCAGCGAGAACAGGATGGTGATCGGCTGCAGGAAAGTGCCGAACAGCAGTACCAGCACCGCATAGACCATCATCAGCCCGGCGGTCATCGCGGTGGCAAAGCCGTCCGACAGCTCGTTCAGGCTTTCGGCGTCGCCCGACGGGCTCACCCTGACGCCCTTGGGCAGGCTTTTCATCACCGGCAGGTCGTAGATCATCTTGGTGGCGTCGCCGAGCGCGGCGTTGCCGACGAGGTCGGCGGCGACGGTGGCCTGCCGCTCGCGGTCGTAGCGGTTGATGCTGGTCGGGCCCTGGTCGAGCTTGATGTCGGCGACAACGGACAGCGGCACGCCGCCTTTTTCGCCGTGCTGGCCGAGCGGCACCCGCAACTCCTCCAGGAGCGGCAGGTCGCCGCGGGCGGAGTCCTCGAGCTGGACCCGGATCGGCACCAGCCGGTCCCCGGCGTCGAATTTGGCCAGCGCCGGACCGACATCGCCGATGGTCGCGACACGGATCGTCTGCGACAGGCTCTCGGTGGAAACGCCGAGCCGCGCGGCAAGGTCCGCCCGCGGCTGGATCCGCAATTCAGGCCGGTCGAGCGAGGTCTCGGAAATCACATTGGCGATGATCGGAATCCGCTTCATCTGCGTCGCGAGTTCGCTGGCGACGTTGCCGACGATATTGCTGTCGGCGCCGGTCACGACCAGCGAGATCGCGCGCAAGCCGTTCTCGTCGAGGAACCAGTAGCGGATGTCCGGAACGTTCTCGAGCTCCTTGCCGATCTCGAGCTCAAGCTCGCGCTGGGTGATCTTGCGTTCGGTCTTCGGGGTGTAGTTGATGATCAGCGCCGCGCGCCGCACCTCGAACGTCCCCGGCGGCACCCGGCCGCCGTCGACGAAGACACTTGTGACCTCGGGGTGCTTGCGCAACCGGGTGACGATTTCCTCGGTCACCTTCTCGGTGTAGGCGAGCTGCGAGCCCGGCGGCAATTCCATCGCCAGCAGCGAGCGCGCGGTGTCCTGCGCCGGCAGGAAGCCTTGCGGCAGCAAGGTGATGCTCCAGATCGAGACGGCAAAGACTCCGAGCCCGATCAGCACGGTGATGAAATGGTGCTTCACCGACCAGGTCACGAGCCGGATATAGGTCTCCAGAATGCGGCCCGGCCGCGGATGATGATGCGGATGGTCCTTCAAAAAGTAAGCCGCCAGCATCGGCGTGACGAACCGCGCCGCCAGCAGCGAGAAGAACACCTGCACCGAGACCGTGATGCCGAATTGCTTGAAGAACTGCCCGGCGATGCCGGACATGAAGCTCGCCGGCGCGAAGATCGCGATGATGGTGAGGCTGATCGCGATCACGGCGAGGCCGATTTCGTCGGCGGCCTCGAGCGCGGCGTGATAGGGCGACTTGCCCATCCGCATGTGGCGCACGATGTTCTCGATCTCGACGATGGCGTCGTCGACCAGGATGCCGGTCGACAGCGTGATGGCGAGGAAGCTCACGAGATTCAGCGAGAAGCCGAGCAGGTCCATCGCCCAGAACGCCGGGAAGATCGACAGCGGCAGCGAGATCGCGGCGATCAAAGTGGCGCGGATGTCGCGCAGGAACAGCAGCACGATGATGACGGCAAGGATCGCGCCTTCGAACAGCGTCGAGATCGCGGCCTCATAATTGCCCTTGGTGAAATTGACCGAAGTGTCGATCAGCTTGAGGTCGACGTCCGGGTAGGCCACTTTGAGCGCGTCGATCCGCTTCTGGACCGCCGCGGCAACCACGACGTCGCTGGCGCCCTTCGACCGCTTGATGCCGAGCGCGACCACCGGCTCGCCATTGAAGCGGGCGAAGGTGCGGCGGTCGGCGATGGTGTCGGTGACGGTGCCGAGATCGTCGAGCCGCACTTCACCGCCGGCAAACAGCGGGATCATGGTGCCCGCGAGCTCGTTGAGGGTCTTGGCGCCGGCCAGCGTTCGGATCGCCTGGTCGTTCTTGCCGATCTCGGCGCGGCCGCCGGCAAGGTCGACATTGGTGCCGCGCAGGCTCTGGCTGACGTTGACGGCGGTGAGGCCCGCGGCCTGCAGCCGGTCGGGATCGAGCGACACCAGAATTTCGCGCTCGACGCCGCCGATGCGCTCGACCTGGGACACCCCGCGGACGCCCTGCAGTGCGCGTTTGACCACGTCGTCGACGAAATAGGACAACTGCTCGGGGGTCTTGCCCGGCGATATCGCGGCATAGGTGACGATCGGCAGGCCGATGACGTCGACGCGCTGGATCAGCGGCTCGGTGACGTTCTGCGGCAGGTTGCTGCGGACACGGGTGACGGCGTCCTTGACGTCGTTCAGCGCGCGGTCGGTGTTGGTCTCAAGCGCGAACTGGATCGTGGTCAGCGACAACCCGTCGGTGATCGACGACGAGATGTGCCGCACGCCCTCGACGCCGGACACGCCGTCTTCGATGGTCTTGGTGACCTGCGATTCCAACTCGGCCGGAGCGGCGCCGAATTGCGACACCGCGACCGAGATCACCGGGATGTCGGCGTTCGGCAGCCGCGTCACCGCGAGTTTGGCGAAACTGACCCAGCCCAGCACCAACAGGATAATCGAGAAGACGATGGCAGGAAGCGGGTTCCGGATCGACCATGCCGAGATATTGAGCGCCATCAGCGTACCCGCGTTCGATCGATGTCCTCGGCGAACATGGTCTTGATCTTGTCGCCGTCATGCAGCGAGCTGCCGGCGTCGGCCACGACGATTTCGCCGACGTCGAGGCCCTCCAGGATTTCGATGCTGGTGTCGGACACCAGCCCGACCCGGACGTTTCGGGTCTCCACCGTGTTTCCTTTGACCACCTGGACGGTCAGATGGTCAATGGCGGTGCGTGGAACCGCGACGCCGCAGCTGCGCTTGGCGTCGATGCTGGCGCGGGCAAAGGTGCCAACCTTCAGCGAGGGGTTGCCGGACAGCGATATCCTGACGTGGCCAAGCTGGCTGGCACGGTCGATTTCCGGTGCCACCAGCCTGACGCGTCCGATCAGGTCGGGCGCGTCGTCGCGGCTGACGCGCACCGTCGCGCCCGGGTTGAGCTTGAGCATGTGGACGGCGGGCACCTGGGCGTCCAGTTCGATCTCGTTGTTGATGGCAATCCGGAACATCGGTCCGGCCTGCGGCGAGGCCGGCGCGCCGACGACGGTCCTGACCTCCGTGACAAGTCCCGCGGCGGGCGCGCGCAGCGAAATCGGTCCGGTCCGGGCCGGTGCGCCGGGCAGCGGCGGCGGCGGGCTCAGCCGCGCCAGTTCCTGGTTCTCGGTGACCATGTCGCCTTCGCGGACGAGCAGATCGGTCACCCTGGAACCCTCCTGGTCCACGCCGACGACCGCTTCCCGGCGCGGCACGACAAATCCGGTCACCCGCACTTGGTCGGAAAAACAGGCATTGGTGGATTTCGTGACCACGACAAGGGCCTGCCCCGGCGTGTCCTTGGGCTCGGGGCGGGCGCGGTGCTCGAACCAGTAATATACGCTAGCGACCACAACAACGGCGACGGCCGCCAAAGTCGGCTTGAGGTATTCGGAGAGTATCATCGCCGGATCAATCCAGACCTGTCTCGTGAGGTGCAGTCGCCGGGGCGCGGCTTCGGTTGTTCCAGATCACCAGAACCCGAAACGACGCGCGTCCCGCAAGCTTACGGGACGCATTGTAGCTGCGAAACCTCACTCAGCGCCACGTCCCATTCACTTGGACGCGGTCTCCTTGTTCTGCATGTTGACGACCTGGACGCGGCGATTTACTTCCGCCAGTGGGTGGCCGGGGTCCTTGAGCTTCCCGCGCGCGATGCGCGAGGTTTAATAAATTTGTCAAAAAAGCCGTGGCGACAAATGGACCGGAAATCCGATCGTGGGCGTCGCCGGCTGGCAGAAATGAGGCCGCCGCTCAAAAATGGCCGCCTTGCAGATATGTCTGGCGGGGCGCTCGCGAGGTTCGAGCCGCCGCCCTCGCTTCAATCTAAATTCCCGTCAATGGACGCCGTAACTGGCGAATTCCTTAACGATGTTTGGATCCATCGCCTTGGCGTTGGAAATATCCAGATCGCCCTCCGAAGCTGCGCCATTGCGCTGCTTGGCAAGCCCGCGGCCATAGAGCGACGAGGTCAGCCGCGGATTGATCTTCAGCGCCGCATCGAAATCGGCAATCGCGTTTTTGGTCTGCCCGTTCTTCAGGTTGAGTAGGCCGCGGCTGTCGAGGGCATCGACAAAACTCGGGCGCAGACGGAGCGCCTCGTTGCAATCCTTCAAGGCCGCCTGCAATTCGCCGATGACGGTGCGCGCCCAGCAGCGGTTGTTGTAGGCTTCCACGTCCTTGGGATTGAGCCGCAGCGAATCCGTGAAGTCGGAGATGGCAAGCGTATAGGCGCCCTTGCTGGCGTAAACCTGGCCGCGCCTATACAGCGCGTTGGCGTCGTTGGGATTGTCGGCGAGCTTGACGGTCAGGCTCTTGATGGTGGGATCGTCGGTTAGCGTGGACGAAGCCGGCGTGTCACCGTTTTGTTCCGGCTTGTTAGCCGCGCTCTTGTCGGCAGGTGCTTTGTCAGCAGCTGCCTTGTCAGCGGTGCTGGCGGGAGTTTCGAGTGGCTTGGCCGGCGACGAATTGAGCCGTGGAGATGCCGGAGGCGCAGGCGGCGAGGTCGACGCCACGGCATTGGATGGCGGTGGGCCCGCCAAGGTGGGCGTATTTTTGGGCGTCGTTCCCGGAATGAACGCAAAATCTTCCGCCAGCGAAGAAGAGATCCAGGGCACCTGCTCGCTGCGCGAGGTACGGGTGACGCCGACGCGCGTCCGGTTCAGCGTCTCTTCGGCCATCAGGTCGGGCACACGCATTTCCTTCAGCAGTTCCTGCACGAACAGGCTGTGCTCACCGCCATTGTCTGAAATGACCGAGCTGAGTGCTGCCGAATACATCACCAGCGTGCCGTTCGGTGCGATCACCGGTGCAAGGCCGGCCGAGAAGCTGCGGAACCGGCGCTCGAACGGATTGCGCCTGGAGGCGTCGACCAGCGCAATCTTGACGCCGGCGCCGCGACTGTTGATTTCGCCCAGAACGGTCTCCAGGCTGAAGCCGTCGCGGCGAACATCCGACTCGGTCCATATCTGCGCGTCGACCGGAATCATGTAGCTCTGGCGTGCCGCCTGGACGCCGAACCCGCTGAAGAACACCAGCACGACAGACCCCGGCTTGATGTGCCCATAGAGCCGATCGAAGGCGTGCCGCATGGCCTCGCCGGTCAGGTTTTCGCCGACCTCGACATTGAAGCCGTCGCGCTTGAGTTCGGCGGCGATGTCGCGGGCATCGCCGATCGGCTCCTTGAGCGGTGTGTCGGCGTCGGGATATTTCGCGTTGCCGATGACCAGCGCAAACCGATCGGCCTGACCATCCGCGGCAACCGACCAATTGATCGGTATGACCGTTACAATAAGGGTCATGAGCAAGGCGAAGCAGATTTTCATAAGACGGGGGTCCAGCCAACAGGGCGCCGGTCCCAGCTTGCGCCACGGCGACCCAACCTACGGAAGCGGCATTATCAAACCGGCGTAGCTTAGCGTCAACCGCTCGGGGCATAGCGGCTATCGCGAAATGGACCGCGACGGTGCGTCGCAGGGTTTGACCTTTACAATTGGCAATGGCTTGCTGCAGCGGTCGCCTGCCTCGACCAATACTTGCCTCAATCACGAAAAGTGAAACCGATGGGAAACGCCTACGAGATCTACGCCCTCCGCTACGCCACGGTGTCGGCGCGTACGCCGCATATGAATTACCTGGCACCGGATCCGCACGAGACCAGCGCCCAGGACCTCGATTATTTTGTCTGGCTGATCCGCGGGCCAGGCCGCGATATTCTGGTCGATACCGGCTTCAACGCCGAGGAAGCGCAGCTCAGGGCGCGCAAGCTCATGCTCAACCCGGTCGACGCGCTGGATCGCTTCGGTGTCAAGGCCGACAGCATTCGGGATATCGTCGTTACTCACCTGCATTATGACCACGCCGGCAATCTCGATCGCTTTCCCAACGCCCGGTTTCATCTGCAAGAACGCGAGATGAGCTATGCCACCGGCCGCTGCATGTGCAACGGCATGCTGAGGCATCCGTTCTCGGTCGAGCATGTGACGCTGATGGTGCGCCATGTCTATGGCGAGCGTGTCAGCTTTTATTCGGGCGACGGGGAGATCGCGCCCGGTGTCACGGTGCATCGCGTCGGGGGGCATTCTGACGGCCTGCAGGTGGTGCGGGTGGAGACCGCGCGCGGGCCGGTGGTGCTGGCGTCGGATGCGTCGCATTACTACGGCAATTTGCATCGCCGCAGTCCGTTTCCGATCGTCTATAATATCGGCGACATGGCGCAAGGCTGGGAAACCGTCGAGCGACTCGCCGGCCATCCCGATCGTGTCATTCCCGGGCACGATCCGATTGTGACCGAGATCTATCCGCGCGCCGGTGAGAAAACCGACGCATTCGCCTTGCATTTGCCGCCGTCGCGCTCGTTCGCAAAATAGTCAAAATAGCAAAGCGTTTTCGGACCAAGTCCGCCCCGGATGTGTGATCTGAGGCGGAAATCCGTGCGCATCAAGACGGGCGTGTCAAACAAGAGACGTGTCAAACAAGAAGAGCAGCCAATGTCAGTGTATAAAACGGTGGGTTTCATCGGCCTCGGGGTGATGGGCGAGCCGATCTGCCGCAACCTGGTCAAGAAAAGCGGCGCGGCGGTGATCGCGTTCGATCTCGGAGCAGAACCGCTTGAGCGAATGCGGGCCGAGGGTGCCTCGATTGCGGATTCAGTCGCGCAAATCGTTCTCCAAAGCGACATCGTGTTCCTGTGCCTGCCCAGTGCCAAACATGCGCGTGCGGTGTTCGAAGGCGACGGCATCGTGAACCATGTCCGACAGGGTCAGGTCGTCGTCGATCTCGGGACGTCGTCGGTCAACCAGACCCGCGATTTCGCCAAGCAGTTGCAGGCCAAAGGCGCGTCATGGGCCGATGCGCCGATCGCGCGCACGCGGCAGGCGGCGCAGGACGGCACACTCAGCGTAATGGTCGGCGGCTCGCCGCAATTGTTCGCCGCGATCGAGCCGCTGATCCGCTGCTTCGCCACCGATGTGACTCATTGCGGCGGCGTCGGCGCGGGACAGGTGACCAAAATCCTCAACAACATGGTGCTGTTTGAGACCGTCAACGCGCTGGCCGAAGCGGTCGCGGTCGCCAAACGCAACGGCGTCGATCCGGCACTGCTGCTCGATACGCTGTCGAAAGGCTCGGCCGACAGCTTCGCGTTACGCAATCACGGCATGAAGGCGATCGTGCCGGGCAATTTTCCTGACCGTGCGTTCTCGACGGAGTACGCCTTGAAGGACCTGTCCTATGCGTTGGAACTGGCCGGTGATGCCGGCGTCAAGATCCGGGGCGCCGAGTTGATCGGCGAGATTCTGCAGGAAGCGATCGATGCCGGATCCGGTGAGGCGTATTTTCCGGTGATCGCGAAGCATATTGATCGGGCCTGAAACACTTCCCTCGGCGCGCGACGGAATGAATGCCTGCGCTCGTCATGCCCGGCCTTGTGCCGGGCATCCACGCCTTTTTTGACGAGACATGGTGAAGACGTGGATGGCCGGGACAAGCCCGGCCATGACGAACTAGTACGCCTCGTTCGCGTCCACGTCCGCGCGGGTCTGCACCAGATCAAGGCTCTGTTCGATCTTGCCGAGCATCAGCGCGAATTCCTTTTGCTCGCGCGCGGAGAGGCACGACAGGATGTCCTGCTCCTTGTGCAAGAGGCGCGGAATCAGTTCCTCATACAGCGCGGTGCCTTTCCGCGTCATGCGCAGCCGGTATTCCCGGCGGTCATCGCTGTTCTCGACACGCTCCACGAGTTGTCGGTTCAACAAGGCGGTGACCGCGCGGCTGATGGTGGATTTATGGGTGCGGGTGCAATGCGCGATGTATTGCGCGCTGCAGGCTTCATTGCGGAAACCCAGCGTCGCCAGCACGCGCCATTCCGGAATATCGAGCCCGTAGCGCTCGCGGTACTCGCCGGATAGCGCGGCGCTGACCTCGGCGGCCAGCCGGTTCAGCCGAAACGGCACGAAACGAAACAGGTCGAGCTTGGCGCCTTGATTGGCGGTGTTTTTCCGGCGCGAAGCGGCATCCATCCCGGATCGCGTCCGGGGGATGCTTTCGCTCGAAGACGCTCTTGTCAAAAATCGCTCCCATGCGGGTTGACGCCGGAACGGCCCGGGAGTTTAGATAGTTGCAGATGCGACTATCTTAGGGGATTTGACGTCCCCAGGCCAGAGCAACAAAGCGCATGGCGCAGCGATCCAACATCCAGTTCGGCTATGTCAGGCATCCTGACCAGGACCGGATTGCCGGTGAGGCGACGCTGCACCCCGTCGTGGTGGTGGGCGCCGGGCCGGTCGGGCTGTCGCTCGCGATCGATCTGGCGCAGCGCGGCCAGTCGGTGGTGCTGCTCGACGACGCCGACCGGATCGGCGAGGGCTCGCGGGCGATCTGCTTCTCGAAACGATCGCTGGAGTTCTGGGACCGGCTCGGCATCGGCCAGCGCATGGTCGACAAGGGTGTGGTGTGGAGCGTCGGCAAGATCTTCCACGGCGATGCCCAGCTCTATCAGTTCAATCTGCTGCCCGAGGAAGGACACAAGCGTCCCGCCTTCATCAACCTGCAGCAATTTCATGCCGAAGCCTATCTGGTGGATCGGGTCCAGGAGCTCGCCGGCATCAGCCTGCGCTGGCGCAACCGGGTGACCGGTCTCGAACCCCGCAACGACCATGTGGTGCTGACGATCGCGACGCCGGATGGGCCCTATGTGATCCGTGCCGGTTACGTCGTGGCCTGCGACGGTGCGCGGTCGGCATTGCGGCAAATGGTCGGCGCCGAATTCGCCGGACAGGTGTTCGAGGATCAATTCCTGATTGCCGACGTCAAGATGAGCGCGGAGTTTCCGACCGAGCGCTGGTTCTGGTTCGATCCGCCGTTTCACGCCGGGCGGTCGGCGCTGCTGCATAGGCAGCCGGACGACATCTGGCGGATCGATCTGCAACTCAACAGGGATGCCGATCCGGTCGCGGAGAAGCGGCCGGAGAATGTGCGGCCGCGCATTGCGCGCATGCTCGGGCACGACAAGTTCGAATTCGAATGGATCTCACTTTACAAGTTCCAGTGCCGCCGGATGGAGAGATTTTTGCACGGCCGCGTGATGTTCGCCGGCGATGCCGCGCATCAGGTATCGCCGTTCGGCGCGCGCGGTGCCAATTCGGGCCTGGAGGATGCCGAGAACCTGGCGTGGAAGCTCGATCGCGTGCTGCGCGGGCGTTCGCCGGAAGCGTTGCTTGAGACCTATCACATCGAGCGCAGTGCGGCGGCCGACGAGAACATCCGGGAATCGACCCGCTCGACCGATTTCATGGCGCCGGCTTCACGTCAGGAAGCGCGGCTGCGCCAGGCCGTATTGTCGCTTGCCAAGGAAACCGAATTTGGCAAGCGCATGATCAATGGCGGCCGGCTCTCGGTGCCCTCGATCTATGACTCGCCACTGTCGACCGCCGACCGCGAGGCCTGGCGCGGCGGGCCGCGACCCGGGGCCTCGATGCCCGATGCGCCGGTCATATCGCCCGGCGGCCAGTCGATGTTTTTGACCGACGCTTTCATTCAGGCGGGAACGCGGTTCACGGTACTCGAGTTTGGCAATGGCGCGGGGCTCGACGCGGCTGACGGCGTCGGGATGATCCGCATCGGCGGACCGGACGGATTCTCCGATGCCAGCGGGCAGGTGACCGCGCGGTATGATGCTGAACCCGGCACGGCCTACCTGCTGCGGCCCGACGGCTATGTCGCCGCGCGCTTTCGGCATCCGACCCGCGCCGCGCTCGATGCCGCTATGGCGCGCGCCACCGGCTGCAACTGAGGAGGTTCGATCATGACCTTGTCGACAAGCCCGAACTTCGCCGCGCCGGACGATGCGTTTCGCGCCGTCGTCGAGGCGCATCGCGGGCTGAGCGACGCGCAGAGCGCCGACCTCGATGCGGCGCTGGTGTTGATCCTGGCCAATCACATCGGCGATCTCGCCGTGCTGCGCGAAGCGATCGCGTTGGCGCGGCGGCGCATGATCGATGCCAGTCAGCAGCAGCAACAGCAGCAACAATAAGCGGATTCAACCAGCTCAAGAGGAAACTGAATCAATGGCCAAGGGTTTTGCGTCCACCACGGATCTGGCGGAAAAGAAAGTCACCTTCTCCGAGATCGGCACCGATCTCTATGCCTTCACCGCCGAAGGTGATCCGAACTCCGCCGTGATCGTGGGCGACGACGGCTGCATCGTGTTTGATGCGCAGGCGACGCCGGCGATGGCGAGTAAAGTGATCGACCGGGTGCGCACCGTCACCGACAAGCCGATCAAATATGTGGTGCTGTCGCACTACCACGCGGTGCGCGTGCTCGGTGCCTCCGCCTACAAGGCGCAAGCCATCATCGCTTCGCAGGAAACTTATCGGCTGGTCGCGGAGCGCGGGCAACAGGATTGGGATTCGGAATATGGCCGCTTCCCGCGCCTGTTCCAGGATGCGCAGAGCATTCCCGGCCTGACCTGGCCGACGCTGACATTCGAAGGCGAGATGTCGATCTACCTCGGCAAGCGCGAGGTGCGGCTGATGCAGCTCGGCGCGGGGCACACCTCCGGCGATATCGTGGCCTGGGTGCCGGATGCCGAGGTGATGTTTTCCGGCGATCTGATCGAATATCACTCGGCCTGCTATTGCGGCGACGCGCATCTGCGCGAATGGCCGGCGACGCTGAACGAAATCCGCGCCTTCAATCCCAAGGCGATCGCGCCGGGGCGCGGCGATGCACTGAAGGGCGTCGCGACCAGTCGCGACGCCATCGCGATGACGCGCGATTTCGTCACCACGCTCTATGGTGCGGCGGAGGCGTCCGTTGCCAGGGGGCGCACGCTCAAGGAATCGATGGCCGCGACCCGCGAAGTGATGGATCCTAAATTCAAGGATTTTGCGATCTACGAGCATTGTCTGCCGTTCAACGTCTCGCGCGCGTTCGACGAGGCATCGGGGATCGACGATCCCGTGATCTGGACCGATAAGCGCGATCAGGAAATGTGGGCCGCCTTGCAAGGAGGGTAACCATGAACGTCAACACCTCGCCTGACGCGATCAACCGCAGTTCCGTTGGCGTCACGCCGGGCTACATGTCCGGCTTCGGCAACAGTTTCGAGACCGAGGCCTTGCCGGGCGCGCTGCCGGTCGGGCGCAATTCGCCGCAGCGCTGCGCCTACGGGCTTTACGCCGAGCAATTGTCCGGCTCGCCGTTCACCGCGCCGCGCGGCAGCAATGAGCGCTCGTGGCTGTATCGGATCCGGCCGTCGGTGAAGCATTCCGGGCGCTTCACCAAGGTCGACGCCGGGCTGTGGCGCACCGCGCCGTGCCATGAATTCGAGTTGCCGATCGCGCAGTTGCGTTGGGACCCGGCACCCATTCCGAAGGAGGACATGACCTTTCTGCAGGGCGTGCAGACCATGACCACGGCAGGCGACGCCAACACCCAGGCCGGCATGGCCGCGCATGTCGTCCTCATCACGAAATCGATGGTCGATCAGCATTTCTACAATGCCGACGGCGAAATGCTGTTCGTGCCGCAGCAGGGTAGCCTGCGTTTCATCACCGAGTTCGGCCGCATCGACATCGAGCCCGGCGAGATCGCCGTGATCCCGCGCGGCGTGAAATTCCGCGTCGAGATTCCGGCCGGCCCGGCGCGCGGCTATCTCTGCGAGAATTACGGCGGCGCGTTTACAATGCCGGAGCGCGGTCCGATCGGCGCCAATTGCTTGGCCAATGCGCGCGACTTCCTCACGCCCATTGCCGCTTATGAAGACAAGGACACGCCGACCGAGCTGTTCGTGAAATGGGGTGGCGCGCTGTGGAAGACCACGCTGCCGCATTCGCCGATCGATGTGGTGGCGTGGCACGGCAACTACGCGCCGTACAAATACGATCTGCGGACCTTCTCGCCGATCGGCGCGATCGGCTTCGATCATCCCGATCCCTCGATCTTCACGGTGCTAACGTCGCCGTCGGAAACCGCGGGCACGGCCAACATCGATTTCGTCATCTTCCCGGAGCGCTGGGCGGTGGCGGAAAACACCTTCCGCCCGCCCTGGTATCATATGAACGTCATGTCGGAATTCATGGGGCTGATCTACGGCGTCTATGACGCCAAGCCGCAAGGCTTTGTCCCCGGCGGCATCAGCCTGCACAACCAGATGCTGCCGCACGGCCCGGACCGCGAGGCCTTCGATCACGCCAGCAATTCGGAGCTCAAGCCGGTCAAGCTGACGGGCACCATGGCCTTCATGTTCGAGACGAGATACCCGCAACGCGTCACCGCGCACGCCGCGACGTCCTCGACCTTGCAGGACGATTATGCGGATTGCTGGAAGGGACTCGAGAAGCGGTTCGATCCGAACCGGCCGTGATTGAATGCCAGTCGTCATCGCCGGGCTTGACCCGGCGATCCATCTGCTTTTTCGATGGATGGATGCCCGGGTCGAGCCCGGGCATGACAATTCCCTGATTGGAGAATTGCGTGCCCCACCCCAACGATCCCACACTCCGCTCCTTCATCGACGTCGACGCCACGTCTGATTTCCCGATCCAGAACCTGCCCTACGGCGTGTTCTCTTCCAGCGATGGACTGGCGCCGCGCGTTGGCGTCGCGATCGGCGATTACGTGCTTGATCTCTGGCAATTGGAGCAGGATTGCCGGCTGGATGTCGAACTGGGCATCTTCGCCGCCTCGAGTCTCAATCCCTTCATGGCGCAGGGGCCCAAGCTCTGGTCACGGGCCCGGGCGCGGATCAGCGAGCTGCTGCGCCACGACAATCCCGAGCTGCGCGACAATGAAACGTTGCGCAAGCGCGCGCTGATACCGATGGCAAATGCCAGGCTGCATCTGCCGATCACGGTGGCCGGCTACACCGATTTCTACTCGTCGAAGGAGCACGCCACCAATGTCGGCGTCATGTTCCGCGGCAAGGATAACGCGCTGCAGCCGAACTGGCTGCATATGCCGATCGGCTATAACGGGCGCGCCTCCACGGTCGTCGTCAGCGGCACCAAGGTACGCCGGCCGCGCGGCCAGTTGAAGCCACCGAATGCCGAACTGCCGAGCTTCGGGCCGTGCAAGCGGCTCGACTTCGAACTCGAGATGGGGGTTGTCATCGGCCAGCCGTCGGCGATGGGTGAGATGCTGACGGAGCAGCAGGCGGAAGCGATGATCTTCGGCTTTGTGCTTCTGAACGACTGGAGCGCGCGCGATATCCAGCAATGGGAATACGTGCCGCTCGGGCCGTTCCAGGCCAAGGCGTTCGCGACCTCGATCAGTCCATGGGTGGTTACCCGTGAGGCGCTGGAGCCGTTCCGGGTCCACGGTCCGGCGCAGGATCCGGCGCCGCTGCCATATCTGCAGCAGGAGCTGGCGAACAATTACGACCTGCAGCTCGATGTCGGTCTGCGCACGGCGCAGATGAACGAGGCGGCGCGCATCTGCCGCACCAATTTCAAATATATGTATTGGTCGTCGGTGCAGCAGTTGATGCACCACGCCTCCTCGGGCTGCGCCATGAATGTCGGCGATCTCTTAGGCAGCGGCACCATCAGCGGTCCGGACAAGCACGAGCGCGGCAGCCTTCTCGAGATCAGCTGGAATGGCACCGAGCCGCTCGAACTGCCTGGTGGCGCCAAGCGGACCTTCCTCGAAGACGGCGATTCGCTTGTGATGCGCGGCTGCTGCCAGGGCGACGGCTATCGCGTCGGCTTCGGCGAAGTCGAGGGGACGATACTGCCGGCGGAGTGAACGACTGTCATCCCGGGATGGTGCGGTAGCACCAGACCTCAGATGCGCAATTGCACATCGGGGAATCTCGAGATTCTCCGATGTGCAATTGCACATCGGAGTTCGACTGCTTTCGCATCGCCGCGGAATGATCGTTCCGAGGCTTTAACGCTCCTCGGCCGAATACTTCGAAGCTTTGCCGAATGCGCGGCGATATCCTCGTCACTGTATTTGAGGTGCACGCGTTTGTCCGACGGCGGATGCTTCTCGACGGATACGCCCGGCCGCCATTGCTGTGCCGGCCGGATCGGCCGCGGCGCGAAACCGCCGCCGCAGTTCGGGCAGACATTGTGCAGCCTGGTCTCGACGCAGTCCGCGCAGAAGGTGCATTCATAGCTGCAGATGCGCGCGTCCGTGGCCTGCGGCGGCAGGTCCTTGTCGCAATATTCGCAGTTCGGCCGAAGTTGCAGCGCCATGGCGTCCTCTGTTCAGGATATGCCGGATTTGATCCTACCTCTCCGCCTTCCACTCGCGAGCCACCTCACCAATGTCCACCTTCGCCGCATCGCGGATCGCCGATGGCGTGCGCGAAAATCGTGGCGCCGGCGCCGGCTGGGTGACGCCGTGGCGGGTCACAAAAACCTCGCGCGCCGCCATGTGCGGATGGTTGGGCGCCTCGTTCATGGTCAGGATCGGCGCAAAGCAGATGTCGGTGCCTTCCATCAGCGCGCACCATTCGTCGCGGGTCTTGCGTCTTGAACACGTCCGTGAGCTTCTGCTTCAGCGCCGGCCAGGCCTCGCGATCCATCTGCGCATCGAAATCGGCATCGGTGAGGCCGGCATGCTGGCGCAGCAGCGCATAGAATTGCGGTTCGATCGAGCCGATCGAAACGAATCGGCCGCAGGAACATTCGTAGACGCCGTAGAAATGGGCGCCGCCGTCGAGGAAATTAGTCTCGCGCTGGTCGGTCCAGCGCCCCGCCGCCGCCAAGTCGAAGAACATCGACATCAGCGATGCCGCGCCGTCGCACATCGCGGCGTCGACCACCTGTCCGCGGCCTGATTGTCTTTGCCTCCAGCAGCGCGGCCAGCACGCCGACCACGAGATAGAGCGCGCCGCCGCCGAAATCGCCGACCAGATTGAGCGGCGGCACCGGCTTGTCCTTGCCGCCGATCGCGGCCAGCGCGCCGGTGACCGAGATATAATTGATGTCGTGGCCGGCGGCCTGCGCCAGCGGACCGTGCTGGCCCCAGCCGGTCATGCGGCCATAGACCAGGCGCGGATTGCGCGCCTGCACCACCTCGGGACCAAGCCCCAATCGCTCCATGACGCCCGGCCTGAACCCCTCGATCAATGCGTCGGCATTGGCAAGCAGTTCCAGCGTTTGCGCGACCGCCGTCTCGTCCTTGAGATCGAGTTCGACGACCTTGCGCCCGCGCCCGGCGACCGATTTGAGATTCTTCTTGGCACCGACACGATCGAGCGTGACCACTTCCGCGCCCATGTCGGCCAGCATCATGCAGGCGAATGGCCCGGGCCCGATGCCGGCAAACTCGACGATGCGATAACCCGCCAGCGGGCCGGAGCTGCTGCGGGTGGCAGATTGAGACGCGGCTTTATCGAGCACGTTGTTTTTCCTTGGTGCGTTCCTCTGGCGAAATTGTCTCGCCTTGCGTTAGCCGTAGCAAGCGGCTTTTGGTGAGAATATGACCAAACGCGAAGCGGCGCGCATGGCTGCGCGCCGCTTCCTTCGATTGGACGAATTTGCATCGATTGGAAGAAGATGCACCGATCAGCCGGCTTGCGTCACCGCGCGCTGCGCCATCACCTTGATCAGGTTGGCGCGATAATCCGCCGATCCGTGGATATCGGACAACAGCCCGTCGGCGGCGATCGTCACGCTGTCGAGCGCGCCCGCCGACCAGTTCGCCTTCAGCGCGGCTTCGATCGCCGGCACCCGCATCACGCCTGTCTGCGAGGCGCCGGTGGCGGCGACGCGGACGTCGCCGGCCTTGGTCTTGGCCACGAACACGGCGGTCAGCGCGAAACGCGAAGCAGGATGGCGCATTTTGGCGTAACCGGCCTTGGCCGGAATCGGGAACGAAACCGCCGTGATGATTTCATCGTGTGTCAGCGCCGTCGAAAACAGCCCCGTGAAGAAATCATCCGCTGATATCGAGCGCTTGTTGGTCTTGACGGTGGCGCCAAGCGCCAGCACCCCCGCCGGATAATCCGCCGCCGGATCGTTGTTGGCGATCGAGCCGCCGAGGGTGCCGCGATAGCGCACCGCCGGATCGCCGATCAGCGAAGCGAGATAGGCCAGCGCGGGGATCGCCTTTCGTGCCGTTCCGCTGTGGGTGACGTCGTAATGCGTGGTCGCAGCCTTGATGGTCAGGGTGTCGGCATTCGCCTCGATACCGATCAGCGCCGGGATTCGTCCGAGATCGATCACGTCGGAAGGCGCGGCCAGCCTCTGCTTCATGACCGGAATCAAGGTGTGGCCGCCGGCGAGATAGGCCGAGTCAGAACCCTTGGCGAACAAAGCGGCGGCTTCATCGACGGTGGCGGGGCGGTGATAGATCGTCTCGTACATGACGGTGCTCCCTGTAATCCTGCTTTGGTCTTCTTGTCATTCCGGGATGAGCGCTCGGCGCGCAGACCCGGAATCTCGAAGACTTGAACCTGTTTCAGATTCCGGGTTCGACGCATGGCGTCGCCCCGGAATGACGAACATCAACCGTGAATGGCGTGCCACACCCGGTCGGGGGTCGCCGGCATTTCCAGCCGGTTGTTTCCGATCGCATCGGTGATGGCATTGATCACGGCGGCGGAAGAGCCGATCGCGCCGGCCTCGCCGCATCCCTTGACCCCGAGCGGATTGCCCGGGCACAGCGTGGTGGTGTGCGACAGCTTGAACGACGGCAGATCGTCGGCACGCGGCATCGCGTAGTCCATGAACGAGGCCGTCACCGGCTGTCCGCTGGCGTCGTATACCGCGCTTTCGAGCAGCGCCTGGCCGATGCCCTGGGCAAGGCCGCCATGCACCTGACCCTCGACGATCATCGGATTGATCAGCCGGCCGAAATCGTCAGCGGCGACGAAATTGACGAAGCTGGTTTTGCCGGTGCCGGAATCGACTTCGAGTTCGCAGATGTAGGTCCCGGCCGGGAAGGTGAAGTTGGTCGGGTCGTAGAACGCGGTCTCCTTCAAGCCGGGCTCCATGCCGTCGGGCAAATTGTGTGCGGTGTAGGCCGCGAGCGCGACCATCGGCAGCGCCATCGACTTGTCGGTGCCGGTGACCTTGAACTCGCCGTTCTCGATGACGATGTCGTTCTCCGAGGTTTCCAGCAGATGCGCGGCGATCTTCTTGGCCTTGGCCTCGACCTTTTCCATGGCCTTGATGATGGCGGTGCCGCCTACTGCGAGCGAGCGCGAGCCATAGGTGCCCATGCCGAACTGCACCTTGTCGGTGTCGCCGTGGACGATCTGCACCTGGCTGACCGGCACCCCGAGCCGCTCCGCGACCAATTGCGCGAACGTCGTCTCGTGACCCTGGCCGTGGCTATGCGATCCCGTCAGCACTTCGATGGTGCCGACCGGGTTGACGCGAATCTCGGCGGATTCCCACAGGCCGACGCCGGCACCGAGACTGCCGACCGCCTTCGAGGGGGCGATGCCGCAGGCCTCGATGTAGCAGGAGACGCCGATGCCGCGCAGCTTGCCGTCCTGCTTGGCCTTTTCCTTGCGGGCCGGGAAGCCGGCATAGTCGATCGCCTTCATTGCCGCGTCGAGCGAGGCGCCGAAGTCGCCGGTGTCATAGGCCATGATGACGGGGGTCTGGTGCGGAAACTGGGTGATGAAATTCTTGCGGCGTAGTTCGGCCGGATCGACCTTCAACTGGCGTGCCGCCGTCTCCATCATGCGCTCCAGGAGATAGCTCGCCTCGGGTCGGCCGGCGCCGCGATAGGCATCGACCGGCGTGGTATTGGTGTAGACGCCCATCACCTCGGCGTAGATCGCGGGGATATTGTACTGGCCCGACAGCAGCGTGGCGTAGAGATAGGTCGGCACCGAGGAGGAGAACAGCGACATGTAGGCGCCGAAATTGGCGTGGGTCTTGACTCGCAGGCCAAGGATCCTGTTGTCCTTGTCGAACGCCATTTCCGCCTTCGAGACGTGATCGCGGCCGTGCGCGTCGGTGAGGAAGGCTTCGGTTCGATCGCCGGTCCACTTCACCGGACGTCCGACTTTCTTGGAAGCCCACAGCGCCACCATCTCTTCCGGATAGATGAAGATCTTGGAGCCGAAGCCGCCGCCGACATCGGGCGCGATCACCCGCAGCTTGTGTTCCTGAGCAATATTGTAGAACGCCGACAGCACAAGACGGGCGACATGCGGATTCTGCGACGTGGTGTAGAGCGTGAAATGCTCCTCGGCCTCGTTGTATTCGGCGATCGCCGCGCGCGGCTCCATCGCATTCGGCACAAGGCGGTTGTTGGTAAGCTCCAGCGTGACCACATTGGCCGCCTTGCCGAAGGCTTCCTTGACGGCACCTTCATCGCCGATCGACCAGTCGTAGACCACATTGCCGGGCGCCTCGGGATGCAGTTGCGGCGCATCCGGCTTGAGCGCGGCGCGGATGTCGGCGGCGGCCGGCAGTTCTTCGTATTCGACGACCACGGCTTCCGCCGCGTCCTTGGCCTGGTTCTTGGTCTCGGCGATCACCACGGCGACCGCCTGTCCGACGAAGCGCACGGTTTCCGGCGCCATCGCCGGCCACGCGCCCATCTTCATCGGCGTGCCGTCCTTGGAGGTGATCGCCCAGCCGCAGATCAGATTGCCGATCTTGTCGTCAACGATCTGCCGGCCGGTCAACACGCCGACCACGCCGGGCATCTTCATCGCGGCGGATGTGTCGATACTCTTTATCTTGGCGTGGGCGTGCGGGCTGCGGATGAAATGCGCATGTGTCATGCCCAACAGCTTGATGTCGTCGACGTAACGGCCCTTGCCGGTGATGAAACGCCGGTCTTCCTTACGCACGACGCTTGCGCCAATGCCTTCAACGCCCATGTCCCTGGTCTCCCTGCCGGAGTTTTATTTTCCGCCGTTTTCCATCGAAATTCGGCGGTCTGAAATTCTTAGCGTTTAGTTGCCGTCCGACGACTATTCCGCCGCTTGCGCAAGGCGCATCCGGCCGGCGGCGTCCAGCACCGACTTGACGATATTATGGTAGCCGGTACAGCGGCAGATATTGCCTTCGAGTTCGTGACGGACGGTGTCTTCGTCGAGATTGCCACCGTGCCGATGCACGATGTCGATCGCCGACATAATCATGCCCGGTGTGCAGTAACCGCATTGCAGGCCGTGATTGTCGCGGAAGGCGGCCTGCATCGGGTGCAGTTCGTCGCCCTTCGAGATGCCTTCGATCGTGGTGACGTTGGCGCCATTGGCTTGCCCAACCAGCACGGTGCAGGATTTGACCGCACGGCCGTCGATATGGACGACACAGGCGCCGCATTGGCTGGTGTCGCAGCCGACATGGGTGCCGGTGAGATTCAGATGGTCGCGCAGGAGATTGACCAGAAGCGTGCGATCCTCGACGTCGGCCGAGACTGCTTTGCCGTTTACCGTCAATTTGACTGTAGACACGCCGATACCTCCCCATCGTTTTTAATTATTCCAATTAGAAGCAGGGGGCCGGAACTTTGCAACTAGGATTTTCGTCGCGGACGTTGTTGCAATGCGATCCGGCCTCCCGGAAAGCGCCTTCCTCCGCGAAGGTTCGGAAGATGCCTTATGCAAATTTGCGCCTTTCTCGGCGCGAGGCTTGATGGTCTATTCCGGCGCGTTCGGCCGGGATCCGATCCCGGCCCAAGCCTCAGGTTTCATACGACAATGCGGCGCAAGGGAGTTTTTTTGAGGTGATCGACAAGCGGGTCAAGACGATAGCCGACGCCGTGGCGGGGGTTCGCGACGGATCGACGATCCTGGTGGCCGGATTTGGCGCGGTCGGCGTCGCCGACAATCTGCTCGAAGCCCTGCACGAGCAGGGGGCCAAGGAGCTGACCGTGGTCGCCAACAATTCCGGCAATGGCGATTATGGATTGGCGCGGCTGATCAATTCCGGCCGGGTCCGCAAGGTGATCTGCTCCTATCCGCGCTCCGGCGACTACAGCGCTTTCCTGAACGCCTACCGGGCCAAGAGCCTCGAGCTGGAATTGGTCCCGCAAGGCACCATCAGCGAGCGCATGCGCTGCCACGCAGCCGGCCTCGGCGGATTTTTCTCACCGGTATCGGCGGGGACCAAGCTCGGGGAAGGCAAGGAAACCCGGGAAATCGACGGCCGGCTCCATGTGTTCGAGAAGCCATTGAAGGGCGATGTGGCGCTGATCAAGGCCAACAAGGCCGACCGCTGGGGCAATCTCACTTACATAAAGTCGGCGCGCAATTTCAATCCGGTGATGGCGATGGCCGCGGACCTGACCGTGGTCGAGGTCGACGAGGTCGTGGAACTGGGCGAACTGGATCCGGAAGCCGTGGCAACGCCGAGCATTTTTGTCGACCGCGTCGTCGTTGTCGGAGCAAACGCATGAGTATCCAATCCTATCAGCCGCTATCGCGCGAACAGATGGCGTGGCGCGCCGCGCAGGACCTGCCGGAAGGCGCTTATGTCAACCTCGGCATCGGCATTCCGACCTTGGCCGCGAGCTATGTGCCGCCGGGGCGCGAGGTGATCTTTCACAGCGAGAACGGCATTCTCGGCATGGGTCCGAAGCCGGACCCCGGCCAGGAAGATCCTTTCATGATCGACGCCGGCAAGAACAAGACGACGCTGGTCCCCGGCGGCTGCTTCGTCCATCACGCCGATGCGTTCCTGATGATCCGCGGCCATCATCTCGATGTCAGCCTGCTCGGCGCCTTCGAGGTTTCCGAAACGGGCGATCTCGCCAACTGGACCACCGAGGATCCGGCATTTCCGCCGGGCATCGGCGGCGCCATGGATCTCGCGGTCGGCGCCAAGGAAATCCGCGTCATCATGGAGCACACCGGCAAGAAGGGCGAGCCGCGCATCCTCAAGCGCTGCAAATACCCGCTGACCGCCGCCGGCTGCGTCAAGCGGATCTACACCAACCTCGCGGTGATCGATGTGACGCCCGAGGGGCTTTCCGTGATCGAGATGATCGACGGGATGACGCTCGAGAAGCTGCAGGCGTTGACCGAGCCGAAGCTGCAACTCGCTTCACGTTGGCAGGCCTTGTCGGCTCCCGAGGCCCGCGCCGCCTAGGCTGCCGTCTCGGCTGGGAGCCGGCCCGGCGCCGTCCTGAGCCAGAGACATTCGAGCCCTAGTATAGAGCCACACTATAAAGTGTGGCTCCCGGCGGGACATTGCCGACAATCCCGGCCGATCCGGCCGAGGGCACGCATTTACCGCCCTTTATCCATTCTGCCCTAGGTTGTGTCCCGGGGGTCGGGTCGCTTTCCTGATTCCACGGCTTTTCAGAACGAAAACGGGGGTTGAGGTGGGGGCGTTGAAGCGTGTCGGGCTGCGTTCGTGGGCGCCCAGATTTCCAACCTTGCGGTTTCGCGGCAAGATCGTGCTCGGCTTTGCGGTGGTGCTGGCAATTTCGGCCGGCAGCTTAGGCTTTGCCTATCTCGGATTTGAGCGTGTTTCGGCCGGCGTTGCATCCTATCGCAACAGCGTGTCGGAAGCCGATCTGGCGCGCAACATCGACCGCGAATTGACCGCCTACCGCGGACTGGCGCGATATTATGTGGCGACCGGGAAAGAGGACGACGGTCAGGCGGCGCTGAAGGCCGAAGCGAGCCTGAAAGATGCCATCGATCAGTCGATGAAGAGCACCACGAACCCGGCGCGCCTTGACCAAATCACCCGCCTTGGCCGGGAATTCCGCGCCTTCACCAAGATCTTTGCCGACATCTTGAAGGTCAAGAGTGATAGCGCGCAAGTCGTGCAAGACGAAATCACGCGCGGCGGCAATCTGCTGCGCTACAAACTCGACGATCTCGCCAACAACGCCTCGGAAGCGGAACTGCCGGCGGTCGAACTCGGCATCAAGCAGGTGGCGTCGCAATATCTGGCGATGGCCACGCTCGCCAACACTTTTGTTTCCAATTCCGACCTCTCCGTTGCCAACATCGCGCAGGCCCGGCTCAAATTCCTCGAAAATGCGCTGCAGGCGGTATCCACGACCGACGACAAGATCGGGTCCGGCCTTAAAGACGTCGGCGCGCTGCTTGCAAATTACGGCAAAGGCCTGAGCAAACTCATCGAGAACTCAAAGTCGATCGAGGAGCTGACGGCCGAGATGACCAATTCCGCAACCGCCATCATGCAGGGATCGACCGTCATGAAGGCGGATCTGCTCGCGGATCAGCAAAGGCTGGAAGCCGAGTCCGACGCCACTATCCGCGATACCGAACGCCTGATCGGGATGCTTGCGGCCGGCGGCTTCCTACTCGGCGGCGTGCTCGCCGTATTGCTGGGCAAGGGCATCTCCCGGCCGATGACCGCGATGTGCAAGGCGATGCGCGAGCTGGCCGGCGGCAAGTTCGACGTCGTGCTGCCGGGTCTCGGCCGCAAGGATGAACTCGGCGAAATGGCTGCTGCGGTCGAGGAGTTCAAGCTGCAGGCGATCGCCAAGGCCGAGCGGGATGCGGCGGCGCAGGACGCCCAGAACAAGGCCAGCAGCGCAGCGCGCCGCACCGAACTCATTCGTTTCGCGGACGAATTCGAGGCTGCCGTCGGCGCCATCGTTTCGAACGTTTCGGCATCGGCGGTTCAGCTCGAATCGGCGGCAGGTACGTTGACGCGAACCGCGGAAACCACCCAGACCCTGTCGAGCCAGGTCGCGGGTTCATCGGAAGAGGCCTCCAGCAACATGCAGTCAGTCGCGTCCGCAACCGAAGAACTCTCCGCCTCGGTCAACGAGATCGGGAAACGGGTGCGTGAATCCAATCACATCGCCGAGGCCGCCGTGGTTCAGGCACAGGAAACCGACGGCCGGATCGGCAGATTGTCACGCGCGGCGCAGCAGATCGGCGACGTCGTCAAATTGATCACCGCGATCGCCGAGCAAACCAACTTGCTGGCGCTTAACGCCACCATCGAAGCCGCCCGTGCCGGCGAGGCCGGCCGCGGTTTCGCTGTCGTCGCCTCCGAGGTCAAATCGCTGGCCAGCCAGACCGCAAAAGCGACCGACGAGATCTCGTCGCATATCGCCGGCATGCAGAGCGCCACCCAGGAGTCGGTCGCGGCGATCAAGGAAATCGGCGACACCATTGGCCAGATTTCGGAGATCGCGTCGTCGATCGCCAGCGCCGTTGAGCAACAGAGCTCGGCCACCCAGGAAATCGCCCGCAGCGTCCAGAATGTCGCGCAGGGCACCGATCAAGCGGCGGCGAATATCATGCAGGTCAACCGCGGCGCCACCGAAACCGGATCGGCGTCGGAAGATGTGCTGAATTCGGCGCGGACGCTTTCGACCGAAAGCACCCGCCTGCGCGCCGAACTCGACCGCTTCATGGCCAACATCCGCGCGGCGTAAGTTACTGTCATTCCGGAATGCGCCTCTCGGCGCATATCCGGAATCTCGAGATTCTCCGATGTGCAATTGCACATCGGAGTTCGATGCTGACGCATCGCCCCGGAATGACGGACATCAGCCTTATCACCCGTTTCCAAACTGGCGCCTCAGCTCGCCCTTGGCGCGCTGCAAGCGCTCGCGTTGCGTTTTGGATAACGTTTTGCCGGCGCGGTTGATGTAGAAGGTCAGCATCGAAAGCGCCGAGCGGTAAGCGCCGGCCTTGCGCCGCGAACTGTGTTCCGCCGAGCGTTTGAGCGAGGCTGCGATTTTCTTCGGGTCGGTCAGCGTGAAGACGCCCCGTTTCAAGTCGAGGGCGTCGCTGTGCTGGGTCACGCGCTGAGACCAGCGCTTGCCAGGCGATTTGGCGGTGCCTTTTCTGGCCGCGGGACGTCTGCGGGCCGAACTTGCCTTGCGTGCGGTTTTCTTTCGCGTTGTTGTGCCGGTTGTCTTGCGGGCAGGGGCTTTGCGGGTGGACGTCTTGCGCGGGTGCGCCTTGCGCGAATGTACTGGTTTGCGTGCAGCCATAAGACAACTCCGTATCGTTTCAGCTGGAAACCGCAGCAGTCCCCGATCGGTTCCCTTCCCCGGATTCGTGCCGACCGCAGGGAACCGACGCGCCTCTAGTGTGTTAATCGGTGCGGACCCCTTGGACGGGGATTCTCCGGGTGCGGCTGCTCGTTGGTCGATTCGACTGACGGCGTGGGCCGATCGGGAAGCGCGGCGCGTTTGATCTGCGGCATTGCAGTCGGCCGGCACTGGAGCAAAGCGGCATGGCCGGTTCAGGCGAGGCGACAATTCGTTCGGGAGGTGTCGCCGCCGGGCCGCGCGCCCTGAACGATGATCTCATCGTCGAAACCGACATCGCCTCCCGGCTCGATAATTTGCATTGGAGCGGCTTCCACACCCGTGTCGTGGTTGCCCTCGGCATCACTTGGATTCTGGATGGGCTAGAGGTCACGCTGGCAGGCGCGCTGTCGGGTGCCCTGAAGGAAAGTCCGTCGCTGCAGTTCACCAATTTCGATGTCGGCTTGGCCAACAGCGCCTATCTCGCGGGCGCTGTGCTCGGCGCAATCGGCTTTGGCTGGCTCACCGATCGCATCGGCCGCAAGAAATTGTTTTTCATCACGCTTGCGCTCTACCTTGCGGCAACGGCGGCGACGGCGTTGTCCTGGAACCTTGCAAGTTACGCGTTGTTTCGTTTCCTCACGGGCGCCGGCATTGGCGGCGAATACACCGCAATCAATTCGACGATTCAGGAATTGGTGCCGGCGCGCTATCGCGGGTGGACCGATATCTTGATCAACGGCAGTTTTTGGATCGGTGCCGCGCTGGGGGCGGTCAGCGCGATCGTTCTGCTCGATCCCGCTCTGGTCGGTCCCGATCTCGGTTGGCGGCTCGCCTATTTCACCGGCGCCTGCCTTGGTCTTGTCGTGTTCGTGATGCGGATGTGGATTCCGGAAAGTCCGCGGTGGCTGATCATTCACGGTCATCCGGACCGCGCCGCAGCAATCGTGGATGATATCGAGCGGTCGGCAGTCGGAAAGCTGCAAGAACCACCTCAAGGCGCATGGCCCAAGATCAAGCTGAAGATGCGCAGTCACACACCGTTGCGCGAAGTGGCGCATACGCTGCTCTCGGTCTATCGCCAGCGCACCTTTGTCGGATTGACTTTGATGATTGCGCAGGCGTTTTTCTACAACGCGATCTTCTTCACCTTTGCTCTGGTGCTGAGCGATTTCTATGGGATCGCCTCGAACCAGGTCGGATGGTACATCCTGCCGTTTGCAGCCGGTAATTTCCTGGGCCCGCTTCTGCTCGGGCGGCTGTTCGATACGCTGGGACGCCGGTTGATGATCGCGTTCACCTATGGCATGTCGGGCGTGCTGCTGGCGCTGTCAGGCTATCTGTTCTCGATCGGCTTGCTGAGCGCGCAAACCCAGACCATCGCCTGGATGGTGATTTTCTTCTTTGCTTCGCCGGCTGCGAGCGCCGCCTATCTGACCGTCAGCGAAACCTTTCCGCTCGAGGTTCGCGCGCTGGCGATCGCGCTGTTCTATGCGGTGGGAACCGCAATCGGCGGCGTCGCCGGTCCGATGCTGTTCGGCGCGCTGATCGACACCGGATCGCGCGGCAGTCTCTTTGCCGGCTATCTGTTCGGATCGGTCTTGATGGTCGTGGCGGCGGCGGTGGCGTGGCGATATGGCATCGCAGCCGAACGCCAGCCGCTGGAATCGGTTGCACGGCCGCTGGCCTTTGTGGAGTAGAATGACATGAATCAAGGATTGGCGGAGACGCCGTTGCAGGATGAGGTCTCATCAGAAGAACTGCCGCCGGACGCCGTCCCGGTGCCGCGCGCGTTGCTGCCGCACCTGAGCGAAATGGCGGTGCTGCTAGACATCGACGGCACGCTGCTCGATCTCGCGCCGACGCCACGGGAAGTGTGGGTGCCGCCGGGTCTGGCAGAAACGCTGGGCGGCCTGTTGCAGCAGACCTCCGGCGCGCTCGCGCTTGTCAGCGGTCGCTCGCTGAACGATATCGATTTGATCTTCGCACCGCAGCAGTTCCCAGCGGTCGGCGGCCATGGCGCGGAGATGCGTCTTTTGACCGACAGTGACGCGGCCGTCACCTATGCGCCGCAGATGGACAAGGAATTGAAGCGACGCCTGGCGGCGATCGCCAAACTCAGTCCGGGCATTCTTCTAGAGGACAAGGGCTACTCGCTGGCGCTGCACTACCGGTTGGCGCCGCATGCAGAGAAGGCGATTTACGAGGCGGTCTCGCTGATCAGGGCTGACCTGCCGAACGCGCCGATCGAAGTGCTGCCCGGAAAGTGCGTCTGCGAAATCAAGTGCGCCGGCTTCAACAAGGCAACGGGCGTGCTCGAGCTGATCAAGCATCCGCCTTTTAAAGGCCGCCGTCCCATCTTCATCGGCGACGACGTGACCGATGAGGCGGTGTTCGCGATCATGCCCGATCTGAACGGACTTGCATTCTCGGTCGGCCGGCGGGCCCAGGGCGTGGCCGGTCATTTCGATGAACCGCGCGACGTGCGGGCTTTCCTTGCGCGCCTGCTCGATGGCACGGGTGAACGCTGATCATCCAAGCAATCATCGAAGGAAAATTATCCGCTGTTTAACCGTGTTCCTGCGGTTGCGGCGATCAAGGCTGGAACTCAAGCGGTTCCGAATAATCGGCCCCGTTGCGAGATTTGCCGTCGATCAATCGGGTTCCGTCCTTCGCGCCTGAATTTGGTTTCATTTCGTTGAAAAGGTGATCAGGAACCATCTTGATGAATGGCTGTTAACACGCGGGCGAACCATCGGGAGGGGAACCCCAGTGAAGCTGGTTGTTGTTTCGAACCGCGTCTCTCGCGGTAAAGCTAATGAACCCATGACGGGTGGACTTGCGGCAGCCTTGCTGCCGGTGGTGGAAAAGTCAGGTGCGATTTGGGTAGGTTCGAGCGGTCGCGTCCGCGACGGCGGGCAGAAAGATCCTTTCGCCGAAATCGAGGCTCTTGGAGCGGGTGCGCTCGCGCTGCTCGATCTGCCGGCGGCGCATTACGGCGGCTATTATGAAGGGTTCGCGAACTCGGCATTGTGGCCGGCGCTGCATTCCCGCACCGATTTGATTCGCGCCTCCAATGAAGATTATTTCTCGTATCGCGAGGTAAACAGCTTCGTGGCGCGGGCGCTGATGCGGTTCCAAAAGCCGGACACCGCGCTCTGGATCCAGGATTACCATTTTCTGGCGCTCGGGGCGGAACTGCGCGAACTTGGTGTGACCCAGCCGATCGGGTTTTTCCTGCACACCCCGTGGCCGGCGCGCACCGTTATCAGCGGGGTCCCTCACCATCGCGAATTGATCGAGGCCATGCTGGCTTACAATCTGATCGGGTTCCAGACCCAGGACGATTGCGAGAATTTTCTTGGATATCTTTCATCCGATCTTGGCCTTGAGATCGAAAATGACGTCGTGACGTCCCGTTACGGCAAGTCGCACATCAAGGTATTTCCGATCGGCATCGACCCGCAGAAATTCGCCGAGCAGGCAGCCAAGGCCGCGTCGCATCCGGATGTCTCGCGGCTGCGGCGCAGCCTCGATGGCGAGAAGCTGGCGATCGGGGTTGATCGGCTGGATTATTCCAAAGGACTGATCAACCGTATGCGGGCGTTCGACCGCATGTGGACGATGCAGCCGGCGCTGGCGCGGACGGTTTCCTTGCTGCAGATCGCGACACCGTCGCGCGGCGGCATCGAAGCCTATGGCAATTTGCAGGACGAACTTGCGAAACTCGTGAGCGACGTCAACGGCCGTCACGGCGAAGTGGACTGGACCCCGATCCGCTACCTCAACAAGGGCTATAGCCAGACCGTGCTGGCCGGCCTCTACCGGGCCGCCCAGGTCGGCGTGGTGACGCCGCTGCAGGACGGGATGAACCTCGTCGCCAAGGAATATGTCGCAGCCCAACATCCTGCCGATCCCGGTGTGCTGGTGCTGTCGAAATTCGCCGGTGCGGCGAACGAGCTGGATACGGCGCTGCTGGTCAATCCGCACGATATCGACGGCATGGCGCGGACCATCGCGACTGCGTTGTTGATGCCGCTGACCGAGCGGCGGATGCGCTGGGAAGCGATGATGGTCAAGCTTCGTGCCGGCACGATCCAGCAATGGTTTACCGACTTCGTCGACGCGCTGCAGGAGACCCAGCTCGACAAAGGCGCGACTGAATCACCGGAAGTGGAGCCGGCGACTCCGCGGTCGCTTCTCTCGGTCAATTCCGGCGCGCGCTATCATTAGCGCCTCCGGATTTCCCGCAAAACCATCAGCTATCCGATGGCGTCACGGCGGCAGGTATCCTTTTCTGCCTGCGCTTGATCGCTGCCACGCCGATCGGGAGGCCCATTCGCAGCCATGCCGCCTTCCGCAAATTGGATTGCCGCACAAATCGCGCGCCGCCGATGATCGGTTTTCGATTCAAGGCTTGGGCCGCGCAGCGGCGGTGGCCGATCAAGTCATTAAATTACCCAGTGTAATCAATTGCTTGTAGAAATCGCTTGGGCTGTCGCCACAGTCTCTTGCAAAAATCTTCGTGCCCCTTCAAGAGAGGGCATCCAACGACAGGGCATCAGGAGAGATGGCCGAGTGGCTTAAGGCGCACGCTTGGAAAGCGTGTGTGCGGGAAACCGTACCGTGGGTTCGAATCCCACTCTCTCCGC
>CAWCXD010000015.1:0-254165 GCA_963799475.1 uncultured Alphaproteobacteria bacterium
ACCACCACCCCTACGCCCGAACTTACGTTTTCGGTACATACAGGGGTGGTCCAGCCATCCTTTAGGGCGGAAAAGTTCTCGCCGCTTTCGACGAAATGAAAGCCTGATCCGAATGACTGAGCTTCTCCAAACGCCGCTTCTAGATATCCCTATCGGATCACGCGACAAGATGGTTATCTTCGCTGGTCGATTCCGTGGCAGATTTTAGAAAACGCTCGTACCTGCGCGGATAATCAAGAAAACGCAACCATGTTCATGGGCAGGTACGTATGCGAGTGTTGAGCCTATATGAGAAAGTCGGCCCCGCCAGAATAGTAAACGCAGTTCTTTCCGCCTAAAGAGCAGGGCCATGGACCTTGTTGTACGACAAGCCCAACTTACTGACAGATCACCAAGCGAGTTCGCCGACATCGGGATACAGGATGGGCGCATCGTCGCGATCGAGCCGCCGCGTCAAACGATCCTCGGCGCGGTTAATACTGGAAAATATTGGAAGGAAAGATCGCGTTAATTTTCCAGATCGTCGGCTTTATCAACCGGCGTCATGATGCGATCCCTGATCGTGTCGGGATGAGCTGATTTCCCGAAGTTGCTTTTTGCAAACGTCTGCAGATGCGTGTTCGCATCTTCCTTCAGAGCCGGACGTGCCTTCTTGTAGTTTTGATACTCGCTCCGCAGCGCGGCTTCCTGTTTGTTGGTAAATTTCGGTGACGCACCTCGGCGGTCGATACGATCCAGAACGAAGTAGACATGGCCGCCGACAAGGTCGTCGTGGTGGTGAGCATAGGAGCCCCAGCGCCGGGGATCGTCCTTGTCGCCCTTGAGGCAGCGGTAGATCGTCGGCGCGCCAGTGCTGATGTCGATCAGGTGACCGGCCCAGAACGAGGCCGCCACCGGCTCGCGTGTGCCGGTCCTGATATCTCGGCGGCCGCTGCGCCGTTTGCCGGTCTCAAGTTCATTTTCCAGATCGGTGATTGCGAAATTTATCGAGCCGGTCTGCTTTTCCTCCCGTCTGAGGTACTCGATCAGCGGCAGCCATTTGGTTTTGCCAACCTTCTTCTGCGGCCTCGCCTTGCTCGGCGGCGTCTGTTTTTTCTTGGGCACTCGTTCGCTCGTCGGTTCTTCTTGGCCCCGACGTTTGGCGAAGTGTTGTGGCGGATCCTTGGCGGGAACGTCGGTCGCGACCACCCGCCGCCGACAGCCGATGATCCCTATGAGGACTAAGCCTATCGGCTGTGGGCTGATCCCAAAAGGGATACTGGGATCGATCATGTGCGGCAGGATCAGCCGCACATCCTCCTTGCGCAGCACGCCGCGCTCTCGATCAGCGCCAAGGCATTAAGCGTGTCCTTGATGCGGTTGAGACCGGCATCGCTCTTGAAGCCGAGAAAGGTCTTGAATGGTTTCGGCGGTTATAGGGAAGCTCGGCCGATCCTGCCGAGCTTCCCGGCGTGAACCGGGGCGCATATCGCGCTCGCAAGCCCGTTCCGTTCGCGCGAGCATCATCAGCAAAGCAACACAGCAAGGTACTCCCGAGCGCATGGGAATGGTGCCGGAACCGCAGTGGATTGCGTGGCCGCGAGGCGCGGTCAGTCAACGATCACGCCAGCAGCATCAGCGCGACCATGACGGCGACCGCCGCGATGAAGATCACCGCCTCGATGTTCGACATGGTCCACATCGCGCCCACCAATGTCCCAGCCCGCAGATCGGCCCTCATTGCAGCCGCCGCCTGCGTACCTTCTCGATCAACGGCTCGAACCCGGCCAAGAACTCCGCCGCGTCGGCATAGTCCAGCGTTGGGCCACCGCCGACCGCGAGCAGCCGCACCTCGATCAGGTCGAGCAACCCGCCGCGCATCGCCGCGTTGATGTTCGCGAGATTGCTAAAGAAGGCGTAATCCACCTGACCGACCGTCGCGGCAATTCTCTCAAGCCCGCGACGGTGATAGTCCGCACATGGGCTGGCCGTATCAACAACGGCAGCCGCGACCATCTCGCGAAACTCGGCAACGAAGCTATCCGTTCGCTCAACCTGTGCCGCGACTTGAACGTCGGCCATCATGTGTCGTCGTCCACTGGCGGCTCGCCGAGCTGATCCGCCAGCTTGGTGCACGCTTCAGATATCTCGACACGCATCTCAAACACGGCTTTGTCGATGGCGCGGCGCACGGCCAGATCACGACCGCCGCACCGGGCCGACAGACCACTCAGGCCGGTCAAGAACAACCCGACCAGTTGCTCCATGTTGTTGGTTGCTTCATCGAGCGGGATCAAGTCCCGCTTTTTTTCGGCAATGCGAATGCGCATCAACTCCGCCTTTGCCGCGGTGAACTCGGAGGCAGCCGCGCTCTGCGGCGACTGTCGCCTCTCGCGCCGCAAGTATCGCAGGTAGGCAACGCGGCTCTGATCGAGCGGGAAGCTGTCGCCTTGCCGCTGGATCACGCCTTCGGCTTCGAGCTTGCCGATGTAGGTCCGGCTGCAATCAAGGTGCTGCGCTAATGCCGACGCGCTGACGGTCGCGGGCTTTCTGGATCGCGGTCGAGAGACAGGCTTGGCGACGGGCGGGCGAGCAACGGCGACGGTCTCAGCCATCGTGTTCGTTCCTGTTGCGGCATAGCGGACATCCCGGACTTGATCGCTGGCCCAACCCGTTCGCGAATGAACCCAAAGCGGACATTGCCTCGCGGTCCGCTAGTGCCTGCCTTTCATCTGCGACGATCCCGACGTGGTGGGCTTGGGGGTTGATCCAGTCTGTTGTCTTGATAAGGTCGGAGACGACTTGTCGTAGTGTTTGGTAAATTTAATCATTCCCATACTCGGTTTATTTCCTTTCGCATCAGCCTGGCTAGTAACGATGACGGCAACGGTGATGGAAAGCATAATCATTATTGCTTTGCGCATGTTAGCCTCCAAAACTGAAAGGCTAATTCTGCACCTTTCGCGCTAACCGCGCCAGCTTCATCCTGACAAGACCACCGACCACATGTCCGCTATTGGGACATCGCGTTATTCGCTGCGCTGCGGAGCTTGGTCGCCATCGGGGCATAGCGCACATTGAGTAGGACGCACCGCCTCCCTGCAACTGCAACCACGGCTTTTCCCGCGCCAGATATCCTCAATAGGTACGGTCGGCGGTCCCCGCAGTTCCTCACGTCCTCAGAAGGACCCTGACGACCACCGTTGCGGAGGGGCGCCATCCTTTGACGGTCCCCCGCCAGCCGTTGCGCATCATCTCGACCTCGACCACGTTGCTGGCGCTAACGTTAGCTCCATCGCCAGCCATCGCGCACATAACAGTCATCACCGCGACACGGTGCGAGCGATCAACGATGGGTGCCGCGTTTGAGCCAAAAGCAGACATGCGCTGGTAAACTCCCAAAGCGGAACCCATCGGGTGGTTGTGTGGTGTCACTCCCGAGTATTAGACTTGGGTCTTCCCGATACGTCCGCGCCTGCTCGGCAACTGAGGCGCCTCCTACCGGGCAGGAGAGACGCCATGAAAAAAGCCAATCTTGTTGCGCTCGGCCTCCTTTTCGCGACGTGCACCGTGCAGGCCCAAAATGCTCCCAACCTGCCACCCCCCAATCCGTTCTTGGCCACCAGCGCCTTTCCGATCTCCCACAGCAATCCCGGCGCGACCGAGACAGTCGCACACGCAGGCCCGACCAAGGGCCGCAAGCTATCGGCGGCGGACGTAAAGACCATTCCGAACGTCTTCACGTCCCATCCAACAATAAAGAACGTGGGCGGTGAGCGGATCATCATTGCATCGGGCGTTGATGGCATTCGAAAGATTTTGGCCACGGGGAAAACCTTCGAACCCGGTTCATTCATTCCTTATCCCGGCCACGATGACTATCCGAAGAAAGCCACGCCTGAGGCACTGCAGGCAGCGCTCGAAAAAACCGATGTCGCTTATCGAAGTAAGGACGAAGCGGCGATCATGGCAATGTCGGAGCCGATGGCAGAAATTGGCTTCAATCGACTACAAATCGCTGGTGGCACCTACAACATGATCGACAAGGACGGCTTCCACTATGCTCCGTCCGGTGGTCTAGCGGTCGTCAAAAGCACGGACGATAACGTGCCACGGGGGCCACTTCGCATCGCGAAGTCAAAGGACCTCGCACTGGACGTTCCTGCTGACCTCAAACAAAGCGTGACCCACATCGTCGGCATCACAATGAGTTATCAGGGCGACGTGATGGTAGCCGCGCATGGCGCATTGTTCCTGCTGGACCGCGACCTCAATCTGAAAGGCATGATGCCGCTGCCGGGAGAGGACGTGGAGAACAGCATCTGCGCGGATGAAACCGGCATCTTCGTGGTTACGTCGAAGAGAATGCTCAAAGTCGTTTGGACAGGTACTAAACTTTCAATCGACGAGGCCGATGGTGGCTGGCAGTCGGAATACAACACCATGAGCCCAGATAAAGCCAAGGCTGCGGGGGCGCTGACGGTCTCCGGGGGCTCGGGAACAACGCCAACGCTGATGGGGTTTGGCAACGATCCGGACAAACTCGTGGTAATTTCTGACGGCGACCAAGATGGCGCTCAGGTTGTTGCGTTCTGGCGCGACAAAATACCCGACGATTTCAAGCAGCAGCCCGGCACCAAATCGCGGCGTATTGCAGGCCAGATCAGGACCGACATTTCTAACGTCACGATAGAGCCTTCGTTCACTGTGCTCGGATACGGCGTCGCTGTGCAAAACGGTGCGTATCCCGTGCCCGAACCGGATATCTGGGCGAACGCCTTCACATCGGGCGTGACGCGGCCCGCACCCCTCGGCGTGCAGAAGGTGACGTGGAACACCAAAACGAGATCGTTTGAGAAAAACTGGATCAACCGAGAAATCGACAACACGGACGTAATGGTTCCGGTTGTCTCCGCGGCCAGCCGCATGATCTATCTACCGAGCAAAAAAGACGGCATTTACGAGTACGTGGGCCTCGATTGGGACACCGGGGATATCAAGGCTCGTTGGCCTTTCCCCGACGACAGCCGAATGTGGAATGCCTATGGGGGCATCACGGCGCTGCTAGAGGACGGCGACTTGCTGATCGGCGGCGTTTTCGCAATCAAGCGGGTGAATGTCAGCGACGGCAACTGATGTCAGTTGTTGGCAGGCACAAAGCAGACGTGCTGAAGGCAAGCCGAGATGTACGCTTTTGGGCGGGCGTGATGCGGACATCGCAAGCCTTTCGCGCTCATCGCATCATCGCGACCGACGACGACAACAGCGACAGCATCACCACGACTGACACGGGCGTGGTCGCCGCTACATCATTCCGCGATCAGATGAGATTAGACCGGTGCGAGAAAAGGTAGTCATAATCGCGGAAGCGCTCGGGGAGTCCTTTCGAGCCGACGCGCGTTCCTTGAGTTGGTTTCTTGTAGGTCGTCGCAGGGGTTCGCTGCCAACCTTTCGACGTGATCGCCGATTTCAAATTTGCATGCGATGATGTCGCCTGTCAGAGCACCAGCACCATCGCAAGCAGCGCGTTCACGCAAAGCGAAAGCGTCCAATCACTCATGCCCCGCCTTTAGTCGTCATCGCCGCTTTCTCCAGCTTGCGTTGATCAAGGGACGGCTGCGTGCCCGATAAGTCCGCGCAGCCCTCGCATGTCCGTCAAGTTTTCAGTGTGAACTTTTTACGAAGTTCGGCCGCTACGGTTTCAGCCCGTTCCTGAATGGCTTTGGCATGCTTGGGCGCGGTAATCACCGCAGCGCGCCAACCGAGGATCGGGTCTTGGCGAACCGACACATACACGCCGCCAATCAACAGCTTCTGATGGACCATGTCCTCAAGGTCAGCACTGGTTTTCTGCTGCTTTGCCAAGGGAGTCATCTCCGTCTGCGTTGGAACAACACACGCTCCAAAGTACCTTGAGTGTTGCGTGAGGAATGGTGCTTGCCTCTTGTTCGCCGTCCCATTTTGTGCGCGCGTAAAGAGCGTTTTGGCATTGTAATGTCTGCCAAATATTGCGGCGCAGACGGACGCCGCGCGCAGAGCTTGCTCTCATGTGCCTAGCGGCCAAAGGGCCGTCTTCCGGCAGGGTACATGGTGCCGGCCATTTTGCTTATTCCATTCAAAGGAACAGCAGACATTTGCCACCTGCAATCGGGTCTTCCGATTAACAGGGAGACTAGCAGCGTTGAGACCGCTGGCTCAATCGCACCAAGGTCAGCAACGTGTACCCAAAAGGATTAAAGTAGTTATACCGAGGTTTAGCGCCAGCGCGCCCTTGCGGCAGAGACGCAGGGGACTGCATCTCCTCGTACAATGGCAGCCAGCGATCCTCCTATTGGCTCTGACTCGCGTCTTCGCGTTAACATAGCCAGCACGACGTTTTTGTGAGTGTTTTGCTTTCACTCAATTTCCGAGTTTTTCAGCACAATCGGCGCAAAGCGGACACCCGGTCGAACGTCATGTTCGGTTGAGGATCAAAATACGAAATGCTCGGAAGGAGCAAATAACTTCTGCTTCGCCGCTGTGAACGGAGTCATCAAGCAGGAGCGCCATGTCAGAAAAGTGCCGCCATGAACCGACATCGCCAGTCAAATCGGGGCATGTCGCAAAAGTGCCAAACTCCGCACAGATTTGAATTGGCGCATCACCGTTCGTGGTTTCATCAGCATGAAGGACCGGATAACTTCTGAGTCCCTCAGGAGCAACCTATGCCGCTTACGTCCTATGCTCGGCCGCTCGGGCCTGCGCGTCAGCCCGTTCTGTCTCGGCACCATGACCTTCGGTGAGGAATGGGGTTGGGGTTCAAGCGTGGCGGATTCCGAATCTATCCTTGCTGCATATCTCGACCAGGGCGGAAACTTCATCGACACAGCCAACATCTACACGAACGGTCACTCCGAAAAGATCATCGGCGATTATTTCGCCGGGCAGAAGGGACGGCGCGACCGCATTGCGCTGGCCACGAAGTTCTTCGGCAACCTACATCCGGGCGATCCCAACGGCGGTGGGGCCGGTCGCAAAGCGATCGTGGCACAGTGCGAGGCGTAGTTACGGCGCCTGCAAACGGATTACATCGACTTATATTGGCTGCATAACTGGGACCGCACGGCTCCAATCGATGAGACGATGCGCGCACTGGATTATCTCGTTGCGTCGGGCAAGGTCCGCTATCTTGGCATTTCAGATGTACCCGCCTGGAAAGTTGCGCAGGCCCAAACGATCGCACAGTTCCGGGGCTGGGAGCCCTTCATCGCCATGCAGGTTGAATATTCCTTGTTGGCTCGGACGGTCGAAGGCGAACTGATACCGGCGGCGCAGGAACTGGGGCTTGGGGTAATGCCGTGGGGACCGCTGAAGGGCGGAAAGCTGTCGGGCAAATACACACGGGCGAATCGCGGCAAACTTCACTCGGACTGGGCTGGTTCAACCGATGGCCCAACCGAGCCGGAGTTCGTCATCATCGACGCCGTAAATGAAATCGCGGCGGAGCTTGGTGCAAATGCTGCCGCTGTCGCTCTTATTGGGCACGTAAAATCGGTGATCGGTCGCGCCCTACTCGATAACGGATGCTGATTGTGATCCATAAGACGGGCCCGATGAAGGCCCCGCGGTCAGCCGATCCGTCGCGCCAGGCGGCGCGGGATAGGTGATCCGACATCACAAGGTTGGCCGAAAAAAATCGGCATCCTCGTCAGAGGGGGCCCGGATACAATCGTTAGGGTAGTACTAGGACTGGGGGAGTTGAAATCAAGGTGACCGACAGATCTGCGACCACCTGTCGCGGAAACATCACAAGGCGACGCCTGTCTGCCAACTGGGAACGTCGATTGGCGTTCAAGAGTCGCACGCCGAAAGACCCCTGAATAGCCGTCATCTAGCCTTTCAACCGAGCCGGAACGCGCCGGCTTGCTCTAATCATCCCGCGTAAGTCTTGAACCTTCCCCGCGCATAGCCGCCAGGGATGACACGATCTGCACGGGGGTACGGAGCGAAATCGGGATCGGACATTTATGTCCAATGCCGTGTTGCGCAAGACCAGCGGCGCGATGCAGAACTCAATGCCCCATCAGCCCCGATCAATCCCCCGCCGGTCGTAGCCGGCGCGCAGCCCATGCCCAATATCCTGCCGCCGACCGTAAGATGCACAGACGATGGGGGACGCAGACCGTAAATGCTCGCTTCGTGAGGACCGGGGCTGGATTTGCGAGAAGTATCCCGATCGTCCACCGGCAAGGCGAGCACGGACTAATTGCTGTTTGGTGCTACGCTCGGTCCAACGAGGCCCATGTGCCAGCCATCAGCATCGTGGCGATAGATAGCAACGATGGTGCCGTGCTCTTCGTGGAGCGAGCCACCTGGCCCTGGAACATTGACCGAGAAGCTGTTTATCCCGTAGCCACCGTCGCCCTGAACATGTACTTCCAGAACCTTAATCGCGTGGCCTCGCGCGCCCGACGCGAAGCGCTTGACGTAGTAGTCCCGGATGGCGTCGCGGCCGCGCACGACGACTGGCCGGCGATATCAGCACTCCGTCGGCCGCATAGACTGACGCCATACCGTCCGGGTCCTTGGCGGCATTGTGATGGCTTTTTCGCCAAGCGTATGGCGTGGCATTGTCGGGCAGCTCCTGTTTCGTGACGACCATTTCTGTCACGAAACGATCACCATCAGCGCCACCATGCACGCAGCGATGGCGATGAAGGCCACCGTCTCGATGTCCGACATGGTCCACATGGCGCGACCTCCGTTCCCCGCCCGTGTTGCCACATGAGCACCAATATCCGTTAAATTCAGCTAACGGATATCCGTCAAATCAACCGATAGCTTTACGCAGCGTAGAGCCACGGCAAGTAGTCCGGACTCATGCTCCGCGCGGTGGTTGATCTAAATCAAAGTGGCCGTGCAGTGGACACGTAATCAAGAATAATATTGCGCGGCGAAGCAAGCTGATATTTTTAGATCAGGTGACTTACATGTTTTCAAAGCGCTCCGCCTACATCATCGCCGCTGTTCTTTTGCCAGTGGCGGTTTCGACTATGTCAGAGCCGGCAATTGCCTACGTGAAGCGGATTGCGTCGCTTCCGCAATCCCTCTGGGGTGTGTGGGCACCGAACGCGGATGCTTGCAACGATGCAGATAAGTTGACCGTTGTCTTGTCAGCCAAGTCCTACAAAAGCTCGCAGGTATCGTGTGACTTTATTGACTTAAGCACAACGCCCGGGCCGAACGGCCCAATTTATTCTGCTCGTGCGCGATGCATCCAGCCAGGACAAACGGACCCCGCAAAGTCAAATCTAATCTTTCGTCCAGAAGGTTCGAACCGGATTTCGATCGGTCCTGATTTCAAAACTCTCAAGATAAATCAGAAGTGTACTGCGAGTCCGCTAAATGCCCACTGAACTCCAGAGCAGCGTCCGTTGGCTGCGCAACGGACGGAGGCAGCTCCCTTGCTGGGGCGCGCTGACTGGACGATCTGTCGTTGACCCCAAGCTGCGTTACTGCCCAACGTAGTACCCCCGTTCCGGGGCACTCGCTGTCCGATGACGGCTTTGGGGTCAAACTGAGAAGTGGTGATACTTTCGCTGAGAGTCCGTTCGACCCCGCATAACGGACATCGACCAGCATGGTTCATATTTGACCGGCTATTGGAGTGGGCAGCCTGATGGCAATCATTTTCCCTTCTCCTTCAGCGTCGCCTCGCGCGCCAGACGCTCGGCCTTCAGGCGTTTGAGGTTTTCCTGAAATTCCGGAGCGGCTTGGCTATCGGCTATCGTCTGCCTCGATGTTAGGGGATGGAGTGCTCTCTGTTTCGCCTCATCCGCACGCTGTTGCTCACCGGTCCGCCTCGGTTTTATCATTTGCTTTTGCCTTAAGCCCGAGCTCGACCAGGCGCCGGATAGCCTCGGAGCGATTTAGTTTCTGGTCCTGACGGGCAATCCACTCATCAACCGATTGCATCTCGTACTCGGTCCACTGCGGGTTTGGGCTGGCCGCTAGAGCCTTTTGCGCCATGCCCTTTGCGACCGCTACGGACGCCGTAATTTTGGCGAGGGTGCTTTCCTTCATCGGATCCTCGCCTTGCTGGCCGGCTTATCGCCCGTGTCTTTCGCAAGGATGCGTAGCATCGCGTCGATCATGCCGCGTATGGCCTCGGGACGAGTCACGGCCGGCTCTTGCTTCGCTGCCCAAGCATCGATGGCCTTCAGCTGATCGGACTGCAGGCGAACTCCCACGAGCTGCCCAGTGACCGCGGACCGCTTTCTGATCGCACGAGTTATGTTATCATAGCTTACGTTTGCCATCTGCTATGATAACATAGTTGCGAGTCGAGGGGAAGTTTGCAGCTTCCGCTGGAGACCATAGCGTAACCGCGTTACATCATGTTTGCGACCCACAGCCCAGCGACGGCGCCAATCCCGCTCCACACCACCCCGGCGTAAGACCACATCTCCCCACCCCAAAGGGCAGGGACAAGGCCGCCGATCGTCGAACCGATGAAGATTGCAATCCAAGTTCGGGACATGGACTCGCCCCTTTTTGCTGCCTTCACAGCAGCCGAGCTAAGGCTGCCTTTCAAGATCTGGAGACACGGCTGAATGAGCCCGCCGGTCCGCCTGCCGGTTTATTCCTCGTCGCCTTCCGTTTCCTCTTCCAGCTCGTCAGCCTCATCCAGCTCCTCCATCGCGACGTCGATCACATCGATCGCCTGTTGAACCTCGATGATAGCGCTGATCGCCCCACCAGGGATCTCACCCGGAGTTGCAATGGTTTTGGCCCATGTAAGGCGCTTGGCGACAAGAGCTGCGCGCGCTTTTTCCAAGTCCTTACGAGGATTATCAGTCATGTCGTTTCTCCTGTTTTTTCGCTTAGCAACCACATGTGTCGGGCGTGTGTCGCGTGAAGGGTGCCGCGCGTGGTGATCGCGCCTGGGCGGCGTGACGCCCACGTGACGGCCGTGCGTGACGGCGCGCGCGCGAGTTATCGCGGCTAGGCATGTGGAAACGTGTAGGTGGTGGATAACTGCAGCAAGAGAACAAGGGCGCGGGCTTCGGTCCCGTGCCTCGCTCTTTCGACCCGCCGACGTCGGTGCTTTAGGATCGCGAGGACGAGCGTTGTGCTTTTCGGACCTGGTCGCGCAGCTTTGCCAATTGGGACATCCGGGCTTTTAGATTGGCTGCCGTCTCGGCAATGGCTGCAAGCCGCTTTTCGGTGACAGGCGCAATGCGCTGCTCAAGAGGACTCATTTGAGACCCCAAATAGCTAAAATCGACGCGACAATTTAAAATGGCCTTGGCGAATACAGGGCTGAAATTGCCCCAAACGTATGTCACCGCGATGAACGCCCGCAAACCGGATTCTAGAAATAGGCAATTACCGCGCCACAACGGCGTCTCAGTACGCCATCTATCTCAACTTGCGAAGTTGCCGATCAAGAAATTCATCAACGGCTGATTAGAGTCCGCGATCGCTGCCGGCAACCCGAGTTGCCGACCAAATGCCGACCAAATGCCGATCTGTATGCCAGCCCATCGCGCCGTCCGCGCGCTGAAAGTGAAGACCAATCGCGAGGTCTGTGCTAACGTCGCGCCAAGTTTGGTTCGCGCCCAGAAAGGGCGGACGAAAAATGCCGCGTCGTGCATATGTCAAAGGCCAGCATTTGGTCGGCGCCACCTTTCCGGCAGCAGACCCGCGCAAAGCCGCCATCAGGAAAGGCCAGTTTCTAACCGGCGATCCGCAGCCGGGAGCCATCAAGCGCGTTCCATTGCCGCCGGATCTCGAAAGTTTTCAAAACGTTTGCAATGAAGCGGATCGGCTGGCGACTTCCGGGGTCGATGAAATCCGGCAGCGGCTGGCGCAAGCCCAAAAAATGCTGAACGACCTCCGCGCGGCGGCGCGACGACGATGAGCGGCGCTGCGATGGCGATGACGATGAGATTAGCTCTCGCGCGGCTCGCGGTCCGCCACGGCATCGCGGCCAAACCGTGCAGCCTTCCGCTGTTCGATCCCGTCGATGGTCCGCTCGATGTCGAAGGTCTCGCCTCCACCGTTGATGTCGATCTCGATCGCGCGCGTTTCCGCGCTTATGCATTTTGCAATCTGTCGCTTTTCCTGAAGGGCTACGCGCTGCCGCCGCTGCTTTACCGACACGACGAAACCCAGGTCGCTGGCGAGATCGATAGCTTGACTTACGACGAGCACGGCAACGTCCGGGTCCGCTGCACCGTCACGCACGAGCAGGCCAAGCGCTGCGGTGCGTTTTCGATCCGAGCTAAGATACTCGCCTATGAGCTGCGCGAGACCGAGACCCGAGACTTTCACGCGGTTGTCACCGACGCCGAAATCGTCGAAGTTTCTTTGACCGATTGTCCGGCCAATCCGCGCGCTTTGGTTCAGCACCGTCACCGCGCCGCGCCGGTTGATGCGTATCTCAACGCAGTCGGTGAATCCACCGCGCTGTTGATCCGGCGTATCGAGATCGCCAAGCAGATGGCTCAGCTAATCCAGCAAACGTGTCATCGCGCACTCGAGAAATCAGTTGAGCAAAATTGCTCAACTGACCGCGTCACGGGCGCTGACGGCAAGAGCTACCCGGCCGAGCGCACCGAAGCGGGCGATGGCGGCCATCAGCGCCAGACAAGCAAAACCGGCTCGCGGTTGTTTGTTCCTGCGCGCGGGCAAACGGCGCGGTCAATTTGACGGAGTTGCTAACTAATTGCTAACTAATTCGTATCTCTGGTTGCATTAAACCCAAACAGCACTTTCGACAATTCAAGAAGTGCCTGCGGCAGTGGGATTTCATCGTGAGCGCGGAGGGACTCGAACCATCGACCCCATGATTAAAAGACACAGGCTCATGCGGCAGAGGGAGTTAGATATTGCGAATCCGAGGTCAGCGCCGCTGCGAACCGACACCTGGTCAGGCGAGTGTGGAGCTGCAAAAGACCCCCTCGCTTTTTGGAGCTCAAAAATCGGTCGGAAAAATCGAGCCGAAATCCGTAAGACCTGTCAGCAAGATAAGAAATCGAGTTGTTCTCAAAACGAAATCGAGTTGTTCTCAAAGTGTCCGCACAAGTTCCTGTTTCATGATCTCCTTGTTTTTAAGGGAGGATTTCTCTGCGTCAGCAGGAGGATGAGGCCTTAATTGATGGAAAACGGAGCATGGCCTTGCCGCCGACCGCAACTCATGGGACTGGTTTAGGGATTGCACAGCGGCAGGCAGGGCAATGGCCGACGACAAACCGTCTCCAAGACGGGGCCGAAAGCCCCCTACAGGCGACAAGCGACAATTCCTGATAACCATGGATCCGGATGTCATAAGAACGATCAAGCAGGCCGCGCTCGACCTTGATCGGACCGCCTCCCATATCATGGAGGAAGCCGCCAAGCTGTGGCTGGAGCGGTATAAGCATAAAAACTAGTGTGACTGGGCTGCGGGGCGTCACAAAACCCGTTTCATCTGACGCAGCAATGGAGAAATGAATTGCCAATGGCCTGCGTGCGAGAAATTACGACCTGCGTTCGGCACGCGAGACGACAACAGTACGCACGGCTCGGAACAGGACCTCAATCGGCTAGGCTTCTGGCTCGGTGCGGCGGCACAATCGAACAACGATCAAGGGCCTGACTTTGCGCCAACCGAATCCGATCTTCTCACCGCCGAACACCTCGGCGAGCGCGTGGCGAGAGTCACGCAGCAATTTGTGCGTGGTCGTGTGCCTGCATCCGGATTCCTTGCTCATGCAGCATAGCTCGGGGTGAGCCGTTTCGGTGCGAGATCGCAGGGCCACGTGCTTGAAAACTCGCGAATGCATTCCATGACGCAACTCTACAGCGGCGGGCGCGTCGGCAAAGTGGTCGAATAAGCGCTTGCCGAATGACCGATTCGGGTCATTCTCAACCCAATTGAACGGTCGACGCGATGTCCGATCTATCTCCGATAGCGACCTGAACTACGGACATCGCTGGTGATCTGGTTCGTGCCACAATGCGAAATACTCAGAAAGAGCAAATAATTTCCGCTTTCGGCAAGAATGTCTAAAAAATCAACTTTCGCGAGATTTTCGGAATAACTCGATTTCGACTTTTGCAACACTATCGGCACGAACCAGATTACCAGCGATGTCCGCGGTTCGGTCGTTATCGGGGATAGATCAGACATCGCGCCGACCGAGCGAGTCATACGTCGGCAACCACATCAGCGGCGGCTCCGCCGGGCAGCAATCGACCTCCTAGGGGAAGGGGGAGGGCTGCCACCTCCGGGCCTCTCGATCACCGAGGGCGGCACAGGATACGAACCGTTCAATTTGTTCGAAAGTGTTAGCAGACCATTTAAGGCCACCGTCCTGAACGGGCGATGCGAGGTGTTGGAGAAGGCTCCCCAACGCGTCTGATACGAAATTGCTGTAGGACTTTTGCGGAGACAAACCGCATGGGACAGCGTTGGGTTTGCGCGGTTGCGATCTGCTTTGGCCTAACCGCCAAGCGGCAGCTTGAATGAATTGGTTATACCTCACCGGCAGCCGCTCAACCTGCGTCATGTCGTTGTGCTGGACTGAACTCGTGTGGCCCATCACCCCCATCAATGGTGACTTCACTCCAAGCCGTTCCGATAACTGCCATTTCCCGAGCAACACTTTGTTAGCCATGACGCCGGCCGTAAACGCGCGTACTCTGCGATTGCAATGGACGCGCGCGCGACTTGTAATCCACTCATAGTTTCTATGAGAAGTGCGACGACTTTAGCGAGGTGGACGTCGGCTTTTGCGTTCCATTGTCATGGATCTAAAATGCAGGGGTATCTAAGTTCTTATTTTTCAAAGCTGTTCGCTGGTGATCTGGCCGCATTTGGCGGCCCGCTAACAGAAGAGGCCGTTGCGGGCTATATTCGAGCCGAGCAAATCGCTCTCGTGCTCCGTCATACGCCGAGCATGATGTTAGCCAACTCATGTAACGCAATTGTGCTAGTGATGGCCCTGTGGAATTCGTCCGACGGCGCATTCGCGGCACTTTGGGCGGCCGTGATGGTTTGCGGCGCGATCTTCTTTGGCTTGAAAGCGCGCTCATCATGGCGGGTTACGAAGCCAGCATCTGTGTCCCGCCGGGCCATCCATCGGCTCGTGCAAAACGCGTTCATATTGGGCGGAATGTGGGCGATCGTTCCGATAGGTTTCTTTGCGAACGCCACGCACGGCGGGCAACTGGTAATAACCTGCCTGTGTGCCGGGATGCTGGCGGGCGGAGCGTTCGCTTTTGCGACTATTCCGGTGGCGGCGATTGGCTTTACTGCTCCCATCTTTCTGGGGACGGCGGTTTGCATCGCCCGAAGCGGCGACTTTGTCTATCTGCTCGTCGGAATTCTGGTCGTCGTCTATGCATGCATCCTTCTACGTGGCATTTTTGCCTATTCCTTTGGATTCACGAGACGGCTAGTTACCCAGCTCGAAACCGAGAAGGCTGTCCGGCGGGACGCGCTCACGAATCTTCCGAACCGCGTTGCATTTAACGAAAGTCTTGAAAGCGCCTTAAGTCGGCTAGATCGCAACGGCGAGGAGTTCGCCATTCTTTTGCTCGACCTCGATCGATTTAAGGAGGTGAACGACCAGTTCGGCCACCCCGCAGGAGACGAATTCCTCATTCAGGTTGCGGTGAGGCTGCGACGATGCAGGCGGGAGGCCGACATTGTCACACGCCTAGGCGGAGACGAGTTCGCACTGATTGCGGAAAATCTGACGAAGCCAGAGGAGGCATTGGAACTCGCGGAGCGGATTGTCGCCGCCTTTGCCGATCCATTTCATATCGAGGGACGGGAAATATTCGGTGCCACTAGCATCGGGATTGTGCTGGCGCCGCGTGACGGAAATACGCCTAACGAACTTCTGAGGCATGTCGATGTTGCGCTCTATCGCGCGAAGAAAGCGGCACCGGGCACAGTCCGCTTCTTTGAACCGAGCGACGACGTATCGGCGCGCGAACGCCGGGCGCTGCGCCGTGATCTGGAAGGGGCGATTGAACGGGACGAGCTTTTTCTCGTCTATCAGCCGTTTCTCAACCTTCGCGAGAACCGTGTAATCGGCTTCGAGGCTTTATTGCGCTGGCAACATCCAGTGCGTGGATTAATTTTCCCTGGCGAATTTATGCACATTGCTGAGGAGTCAGGGCTGATCCACTCGATCGGCGATTGGGTTGTTCGGCAGGCCTGCGAGACGCTTTCACATTGGCCAACAGATATTAGGGTTGCAGTCAACGTTTCAGCGATCCAGTTGCACAACGCTAACCTTCTGCAGACTGTCGTCAGAGCTCTCGCAGATGCACGCGTTATGCCCAGCCGCCTCGAAATCGAAATAACCGAGTCGATGCTGATATCCAAATATGGATCGGCGTCTTCAGTGCTGAACTCATTATTGGAGTTGGGAGTTACCGTCGCACTTGATGACTTTGGAACAGGCTTTTCGTCGCTGACCTACCTACGCAAATTACCTTTCAACCGAATTAAGATTGATCAATCTTTCATTCGTGACATGCTGGTGCAGCCAGATTGCGCAGCAATTGTGAGATCCGTCATCGGGCTGGCCCAGGATCTTCAAATTGGGGTAGTCGCGGAAGGGGTCGAAACGAGTGCGCAGCTGGATTATCTTTGCGCGAATGGTTGCGATGAAGGCCAAGGATACCTCATAGGGCGGCCAGTGTTAGCCGAACAGGCCTTCGCTATATTAGAGGATGGAAACCAAAAAAGGCGAAGCATAAAGCCTGAGAACGGCAGTTCCGCGTCAGCGTAAACAGCAATCGACGTCTAAAACAGCCGGATTGGAGTCCTGTCCCTGTCGTAAATTCAATCGTGCTGGCAGTTGCCTGAGAATCGCGCGGATGCTGGCACCCGATGCTAGATTTATGTTGATTGATCTTTGCGATTGCCAGCGACGTGTTGCGGTCGCGGGTGGCGCTTGAGGCAGAGATTCTGGTGCTAAGGCAGCAAATCAATGTGCTGCGACGCGCTAATCCTAAGAGGCTTCGGTTTGTTTCGATTGACAGGTTGATATTGGGAGGCGTCTGCCGACTGTTTCCCAAGATGTATGGCGCACTTGCAATCGTCCGACCGGAGACCGTAATCCGTTGGCACCGTGCGGGATTTAGATCGTATTGGCGATGGAAATCGAAGCAGTGCTGCGGACGACCGGCCGTGACGGTAGAAATACGCCAGCTTATCCGCCAGATGAGCGGCGCCAATCCGTTGTGGGGAGCACCGAGGATCCATGGCGAGTTTCTCAAGCTCGGCATCGATGTCGGCCAGACCAGCGTGGCAAAATATAAATATATGGTGCGGAGGAGGGGTCCTCCCTCGCAGGGATGGAGGACGGTCCTTCGTAACCATGCTGATGGGATTGCCGCGATGGACCTGTTCGTGGTGCCGACCATGCGGCGCTCTTCATCACGGCCCCCTCGATGATGACGCCGCTGGTCACATACTTCCACAACGCCACGAGCAGCTTGCGCGCCAGCGCCACGATCGCGCTCTTGCGGCCGCGCTGGCTGTGCGCCTTGAACCAGCGCGCCAGCTCCGATTGCGGCTGGTGCCGCAGCCACAGCCAGGCGAGCTGGATCATCATGGTTCGCAGCCGCGGATTACCGGCTTTGGACACGCCTTGCTCCCGCTCGATGCTGCCGCTGCGCCAGGGCGTCGGCGCCAGTCCGGCATAAGCAGCAAGCTGGCGGCGGTTGGCGAAGTGGCGGTAAAAAGCCTCCGACCAGAGCACCGCCGCAAAGTTGGCACCCATGGCCTTCAGGCCCAGCAGCAGCGTCACCGGATCTGGTGCGGCCGTCTCGGTTGCAGGCTTTCTGGCCGCCGCCAACAACGCCTCCTGCTCGGCCTCCACCGCCTTGATATGGTCGAGCAAAAGTTCGAGCCGATCCAGCTCACGGCCGATCTGGACTTTCAAATGCAACGGCAGTTCGCGTCCGTCGCCGGTGCGCAAGGCCTCAAGCCGCACTCGCCGGTCGCGCCGCAATGGCGCATAGTCGGATACGCCCTGGGCGAACAGAAGGCCCTTGATCCGGTTCACATGCGTGATCCGCTCGGCGATCAACGTCTGACGTTCGCGACAAACTCTCCGCCGGTCCTCCTCTTCGGGCGAGGGCGCAACCACCATCGCGCAGACCCGTGGCTCGCCGCGCTTGTAGGCGAGAAGTGCCCGCAACAACGTCTCGCCATCGAGCTTGTCCGTCTTGGCCCGCCGTCGCCGTCGCGGCGTCGCAATCGAGGCAGGATCGACCACATGGCTCTCGATGCCTTCCTGCTGCAGGACGCGATGCAGCCAGAACCCGTCCAGCCCCGCCTCCTGGATCGTGATGACCGGACAGCTCTGGCCGATCTGGACCGCCGCCTTGCGCTTGCGTTCCGCAAACAGCTTCATCAGCTCAGCGGTAGCGCCGGCCGGGACGCTGTGCCTGGACATCTTCTCGCCCTTGCCGGGCGACAGCGACGTCACCAGCCACGTCGATCGGCTCAGTTCCAGCGACACAAAAATTGCGCCAATATGGGTGCGGATAGCGGCCGGTCCGTCGCAAAGATGATCCAACAACATTGTCGTCTCCAGGTTGAGTGGTTTTGCAACCTCAGTCTGGCTTCAGACTTGGTCGCTATCCACCCCCCATGGAATCTTCGCTAACGCTCGCAATGACGGTGATCGGTGAATCGGTTTTGTGAGAATGAATTACGAAAATATGCCACGTCGTCCCGGCCAAGCGAAGCGCGAGCCGGGACCCATACGCCGTGTGCTCTCGTTCAGGCAATGAAGTAAATGCCTTCCGCACCAACCTACGCCGGTGGTTATGGGTCCCTGCGTTCGTGTTTGGTCCCGGGAGATTGGAGAGCGCGTGGACGGCTTCGAGCGGGGCGCGGTAGTCGAGGCATTTCAGGCGGGTTCGATTGTAGTCTTCAACGAAGCGATTGAGGAAGGCGTCCCGATCTTGATGGGAGCGGAACAGCCGGCGGGCGCTTCCGCGTTTCGGCTCGCGGCCGATGGCATCGACGATGCGTCGGTTGAAGCGTTCGAGCAGACCATTGGTCTGAGGATGGTACGGCCTGATCAAGCGATGATGGATGCGTTGTTTGGCGCAGATGCGATCGAACGGGTGACGGCCGGATGGCCGGTCCTTTGGCTTGTTCTTCATATCGACGGCGAAGCGGTCGGTGAACTCGGCACCGTTGTCGGTGAGGATGGTGTGAACGGCATGCGGGAAGTGGGCGAGGAATCGCTCCTTGCGCCCGCTCGCTCCGGGCCACATCTATGGTACGTTCAGAAATACCGGACCGCGACCGTCAGCCCCGGCGGGGTGTTTGGATTTCGCGGCGAAATACGGAGAGATGCCCATGACGACAAATACAGAACGCGCCGTTCTCGCGGGAGGTTGTTTCTGGGGGATGCAGGACCTGGTCCGCCGCAAGCCCGGCGTCATATCGACGCGCGTCGGCTATTCCGGCGGCGAGGTCAAGAATGCGACCTATCGCAACCACGGCAACCATGCGGAGGCGATCGAGATCATTTTCGATCCGCGCGTGATCAGCTTCCGGGACCTGTTGGAATTCTTCTTCCAGATCCACGACCCGACCACGCGCGATCGCCAGGGCAACGATATCGGGGCGAGCTATCGGTCGGCGATTTTCTATACCAGCCCGGAGCAGGAAAAGGTCGCGCGCGACACCATCGCCGATGTCGAAGCGTCCGGTCTGTGGCCGGGCAAGGTCGTCACCGAAGTCTCTCCCGTGGGTGACTTCTGGCAGGCCGAGCCCGAGCACCAGGATTATCTCGAGCGCTACCCGACCGGCTACACTTGTCACTTTGTCCGCCCGGGTTGGAAGCTGCCGCGGCGGGTAGCCGTGTAATTCAGCCTCGGCGCGGAGTTTTACGCGCAGGAGATTTAAATGTCTCGCGACGCCGTCAGCCGCAAACCGGCCGACGGCGTTTTGACGGCAAGGACGATGTTGGGAGCGCAGCGATGACAAAGGGATCCGATCTTTTGGTCCGCGCGCTCGAGAGCGAGGGCGTCGAGTATATCTTCGCCATTCCCGGTGAGGAAAATCTCGACGTGCTGGAATCGCTGCGCGGTTCCAGCATCAAGCTTGTCATCACCCGACACGAACAGGCGGCCGGATTCATGGCCGCCACCTATGGCAGGTTGACGGGCCGCGCCGGTGTTTGCCTGACGACGCTCGGCCCCGGGGCGCTCAATCTCACCACCAGCGCCGCCTACGCGCATCTGGGCGCGATGCCGGTGGTCATGATCACGGGACAGAAAGCGATCCGGACCAGCCGTCAGGCCAAATTCCAGATTGTCGATATCGTCGCCGCCATGCGGCCGCTGACCAAGATGGCGACGCAGATCGTCTCGGCGCGGAGCATTCCAACGCTGGTGCGCGACGCCTTCCGCGTTGCCCAGCAGGAGCGGCCGGGGCCGGTTCATCTCGAACTGCCTGAGGACGTGGCGGCCGACGAGGGCGTAGCCGAGATCGTTCCACCGCATCTCGTCGAGATGCCGGTGGCGCCCGCGGAGGCAATCGACCGCGCGGCGGCGATGATCACGGCCGCGCAACGGCCCCTGGTGATGTTGGGGGCCGCCGCGAGCCGGCCGCAGCTCGCCGAGCCGTTGTCGAAATTCGTCCGTCGTCTCGGGATACCCTTCTTCAACACCCAGATGGGTAAGGGCGCCGTGAACGCCGGCTCCAATCTGTACATGGGGACCGCCGCGCTGTCAGAACGCGACTGGATTCACGAAGCGATCGACCAGGCCGATCTCATCGTCTCGATCGGGCACGACACGATCGAGAAGCCGCCGTTCATCATGACGGCGAGCCGACCGCATGTGGTCCATATCGGGGCCACGCCGGCCACCGTCGAGCAGGTGTATTTTCCGGAGGCTGAGGTCGTCGGCGACGTTGGCGCGAGCCTTGCTGCGCTCGCGGATCGGCTCGAGGGCAAGCTCCCCAACGCCGGCGCACTGTTGGGCCTGCGCGAAAAGATCCTGGCGAAGCTTGCCGAGCGTGCGACCGAGGACCGCTTTCCGCTGACCCCGCAGCGGATCGTGCATGATGTCCGGCAGGCGGTGCCACCGGACGGCATCGTGACGCTCGACAACGGCATGTACAAGATCTGGTTCGCGCGCAATTACCGCACCAGCTTCGCCAATACGCTGTTGCTCGACAATGCGCTGGCGACGATGGGGGCGGGGCTTCCCTCCGCGATTGCGGCCGCCCTCATTCATCCCGACCGAAAAGTGCTGGCGGTGTGCGGCGACGGCGGCTTCATGATGAATTCTCAGGAAATGGAGACGGCCATCCGTCTTGGCGTCAACCTGGTGGTGCTCATTTTAGAGGACCATGCCTACGGCATGATCCGGTGGAAGCAGGAGGTCGATCGATTCCCCGATTTCGGCCTGCAGTTCGGCAATCCCGATTTCGTGGCCTATGCGAAGGCCTATGGCGCCGAGGGCACGCGGATTGGATCGGCGGCGGAGTTTCTGCCGACGCTCAAGGCCGCATTGGCAGGCACGGGGGTGCATTTGGTGGTCGTCCCCGTCGACTACAGCGAGAACATCCGCGTGCTGACGAAGGAGTTGCCGACGCATGGCTGACCAGGGCGCAGGCGCAGGGCGCTTCGCTCGAAAAACGTTCGTGCTTAGAATTGCGTGCGCAGCTTGAATTGCAGCATTTGCGGCAGCGTTCCTTCTTGGCCGACGGTGGTGCGGTAGTCGAGACCGAGCACCCAGCCGCTCAGGAAATTGAAGTCGGTGCCGAGCCCGGCGGTGACGTAATCGCTGCCGGTCGGCGTGATCGGCAGCGCGTAGCTCAATCCGCCGATGCCGACCAGGTCGGCATAGGCGATGAAGGCGGTGCTGGCGCCGGCGAATTCATGATTGTATTCGATGCGCGCGCGTGGCGCGAGGATGCCCCAGGATCGCCTGAACTCATAGGCGCCGCGGAGGCCAAACCCGCCGGTGAAGCTGCTGATGGTCTGGGCGCCATATTGCAGGGCGAATATGCCGCCGCCGCTTTCGGTAAAGGGATCGAGTGTCGACCAGGATGCGCTGACGCGCCCATAGGGCGAGATCAGCAAGCCCTTATCCCTGTACTCGTAGCCCGAGGTGATCGAGCCGAAGACCTGGTGACCGCCGCGCTCGCCGTTTGCGAACACGTCGCTGCTGCCGGTGATGTAGCGGCTGGACGTGAACGACATGATGCCATAGCCGACCACTGCATCGACAAACGTGTTGCGGGCCGGATGCCAGGAGCCGTACGCGGCAACATCGTAACTGAATGCCGTGCTGATCGTTCCATTGCTGCCGATGGTGCTCTTGTCGTTGCCATAACCGAAGCCGATGCCGCCGGTGAAGGCCGGCGAGAACCAATAGTCGACGCCGGCGCTGACACCGGTGCTGAAATAATCGACGGTGCTGCTGACGCCGGTATTGAGCCGGCCGAAATTGACGTAACCGCCGGTCCAGGCTGCGAAGCGCTGGACGGCCTCGGTGCCGTTGCAGCCCGAGCTGCTGTCGTCGGTCTCGCGCCTCTTGGCCGCGGTGCCGCGACGGCCGCTTCGACTGGTGGCGCCATCGCTCTTGCCGGTGCCGCCGCTGGCGGCGCTGCTGTCGGAAGTTCTGGCGTTGCCCCAACCGGTGTCGTTCGTTGCAGGACCAAAGGGTCCAGGCGTGCTAGGTCCAGTACTGCCGAAGCCATTACTGCCGAAACCGTTATTGCCCAAACCGTTATTGCCCTTGGCGGCGCTGGTCTTTTGCAGCGGGTCGGTGTCAACAGGCATCCGGCTGTCGGCCAGCCCGAGATGGAAGGCGTTGCGATGGCAATTGCTGTCGTGCAGCGCTTCCAGCCGATCGTTGAAATTGGTGATTTGCGTCGAAGCGAAGTGCTGCGCCGCCTGTGCCTGCGCGTTGACGAGTCCGATGACCTCGGGGTCCTTCGAGGGATCGGGCCGCGGCACCACCTTGAAAGTGATGGTTGCCGCCGCCGACGTCGCAAAGGCGTTGCTGATCGTGAAGGTTGCAATCGCGGTGCCGGAGAATGCCGCCGACGGCGTGAATTTCAGGAGGTAACGCCCGCCCGCGACCAGGGCGGCGACCACCATGTCCGAGTTCGACGCGGTGTCTCCCATGGTGACCAGCGCGGTGCCCGCGGTCGGCGGCGACAACGACACCAATTGTGCCGACGTGAACGGTCCACCGGTCGCGCCGTTGGTGAGATCGACGGTGATGGAGACGCCCGGGACTGCGGTGGCGCTGGAGGACACCGCGACGACGGCGGGTGCGGTCACGTTGAGAGTATAGGCGACGGAGCCGATCTGGTTATGGGTGTCCTTGGACGTGATGGTGAAGCTGGAATTGCCGGGCGCCGTCGCGGTGCCCGAGATCGTGCCGGTCGCGGTATTCAGGCTCAGTCCGGCGGGCAGCGTTCCGGTCGCGATGGAATAGGTGTAGGGCGCGGTGCCGCCGGAGGTCGTGATCGTCTGGCTGTAAGCCGAACCGGCCAAGGCAGGAGGCAGCGCGCCAGCCGCGGGCGTGAAGGCGAACACGGGAGCCGCGACCGTCAGACTAAAGGTCTTGGAGGAAGTCTGCGCGGTCGGCGTGGTCTGGTCGGTCACCGTCACCGTGAATGTGGCCGCCGCCGCCGCCGTCGCCGGCGTGCCGCTGATCTGCCCGGTCGTGGTGGAAAAAGACAGTCCGCTTGGCAAGGTCGCGCCCGACAGCGCAAAGGTGAGCGTGCCGAAACCGCCCGCCGCGGTCACAGGCGTGAACGGCGTTGCCGGGCTTCCTGCCGTCAGCGTCGTGCTTGGTATGGCCTGCGTCGTGGTCAGTGCTGGGTTCACCGTCAGGCTGAATGTCTTGGACGAAGTCTGGGCGGTCGGCGTGGTTTGATCGGTCACCGTCACCGTGAATGTGGTCGAGGTCAGCGCGGCCGACGGCGTGCCGGTGATCTGTCCGGTCGTGGTGGAAAAATTCAAACCTGCCGGCAGCGTTCCGCCCGACAGCGCGAAGGTAAGCGTGCCGAACCCGCCCGACGCCGTCACGGGCGTAAAGGGCGTAGCCGCGCTGCCCGCCGTCAGCGCCGTGCTCGGTATGGCCTGTGTGGTGGCGATGGCGAGGGTAGCGGCAGTCACTGTCAGGGTGAAGGTCTTGAATGAGGTCTGCGCCGTGGGCGTCGTATGGTCAGTGACGGTGACGGTGAACGTGGCGACGCCGAGCAGCGCCGTCGGCGTGCCCGTGATCTGCCCTGTGTTGGTGGAAAAACTCAAACCTGTCGGCAAGGTTGCTCCCGACAGCGCAAAGTTGAGCGTGCCGAAGCCACCCGACGCCGTCACCGGCGTGAACGGCGTCGCTGCGGTGCCTGCCGTCAGTGTCGTCGTCGGTGCGGCCTGCGTGGTGACGAGAGTCACGCCAGTTACCGTCAGGCTGAAGGTTTTGAATGAAGTCTGCGCCGTGGGCGTGGTTTGATCGGTGACAGTAACTGTAAACGTAGTGGCGTTGAGCAGCGCCGTCGGCGTGCCGGTGATCTGTCCGGTCGTGGTGGAAAAATTCAAACCTGCCGGCAAGGTGCCGCCCGACAGCGCGAAGGTCAACGTCCCGAATCCGCCCGACGCCGTCACCGGCGTGAAGGGCGTTGCCGCGCTGCTTACCGACAGTGTCGTGGTCGGTACGGCCTGCGTGGTGGCGAGGGGGACGGCATTGACCGTCAGGCTGAAGGTCTTGAATGAAGTCTGCGCCGTGGGTGTCGTCTGATCGGTGACTGTGACGGTGAACTGAGCAGCGTGGTCGGCGTGCCCGTGATCTGCCCGGTCGTGGTGGAAAAGCTCAAACCCGCCGGCAAGGTTGCGCCCGACAGCGCAAAGGTGAATGTGCCAAACCCGCCCGAGGCGGTCACCGGCGTGAACGGTGTCGCTGCGGTACCCGCCGTCAACGTCGTGCTCGGCACCGCCTGCGTGGTGATGAGGGTGGCGGCATTCACTGTCAGGCTGAAGGTCTTAAACGAGGTCTGCGCCGTGGGCGTGGTCTGATCGGTGACCGTCACCGTAAACGTAGCGGCGCTGAGCAGTGTGGTCGGCGTGCCGCTGATCTGCCCGGTCGCGATGTTAAAATTCAGGCCCGACGGGAGGATTCCGCCGGAGAGGGCGTAACTGAAAGTCCCGAACCCGCCCGAGGCGGTGGCGATCAGTCAGAACCAAGCGCTGTTTTCGCTCCTTGGGGTTGCGTACGGGGGCAATGGAACGACAACCTTCATGTTGCCGAATTTGCAGGGGCGCGCGCTTTATGGTGCGGGCGCTTCGGTCGATTCTTCCTGGCAACCGCCGCCACAGCCGACGGGAGTCGTTGGCGGCAGCGAAAACGTGACGCTGATCCCCTCGAATCTGCCGGTCCACAACCATCTCGTCAACGCGACCACCACAGCCGGGGCTGTCGGACGATCGGCGGCCAATACCCTGCTGGGAGTCGCGGCGAATGCCATCTACGGCGCACCAACCGGTGCCGTGCAATTGGCGCGGGGCACATTGCAACCGGCCGGCGGCGGCCTGCCTCACGGTAACATGCAGCCGTACTCGGTGATAAATTTCAATATCGCGCTCGCTGGACTCTTCCCATCCCGCAATTGACCAGAGCAGGGGACTGACGATGAGTACGCCTTATGTCGGCGAAATTCGCATGTTCGGGTTTTCGCGTACGCCTTCCGGCTGGCAAACCTGCGATGGAAGCTTGCTTCCCATCAGTCAGTACGAAGTGCTTTACACTCTTCTCGGGACGACTTACGGCGGTGACGGAGTTACGACTTTCGCCGTTCCGGATCTGAGGGGGCGGATCCCCATTCACCAGGGAAGAGGAAACGGGCTCACGCCAAAGATACTTGGACAGTTGGCCGGTACTGAGCAGATTACGCTCATACTGAACCAGATTCCGTTCACACCCATGGTTTCACCGCCAGTACTCAGCCGGCCACCGCTGCGGCGCCCAGTCCTAGCGTAATGCTGGCCGCGGGTGCGACGGATGATCAACTCTATTTCGTGCCAGCATCCGGCGGGACCGCGCAGCCCATGTCGCTAAATAGCGGCCATATGACCGGGGACAATCTCGGACATGACAATTGCGCGCCAACCCTGACGGTCTCTTTCTGTATCGCCTGGGCGGGAATCTTTCCCTCTCAGGGCTGATCCGCAAGCTTTTCAGGCCGGCGATGCCGGCGCATCTGTCCGGAGCCGCTTCATGACAACTCCTTTCCTCGGCGAAATTCAGATCTTCGGCTTTCCGTTCGCCCCCTATCAGTGGGCGCTCGCCAACGGCACGTTGATAGCTATTCAGCAAAACAGCACGTTATTCTCGTTGATAGGCACGTATTATGGGGGCAATGGGACAACCAACTTTCAACTGCCCAATCTCATGGGGCGCGCGCCGTGCAATCATGGAACGGGAATCGCACTGTCTCCACGCAGCGTGGGCGAGACGTTTGGCGAGTTCAATGTTGCGCTAACGACTTCGTCGATGCCGTCCCACGCCCACACGATGGTTGCGACCTCGCCACCAACGGGGGTGACGCCGGTCGCGGTGCCGACAGAAGGAGCGGAATTGGCGCGCTTCGCTAACACCAGTGCGCTTGTCGCCAATAATCCAACCCCGAACACAACGCTGTCGCCCAGCACCGTGGTGATTGCCGGCGGCAGTGTTCCGCATCCCAACCAGCAGCCTTTTCTGGGGATAAATTTCTGTATCGCTCTTGCGGGGGCCTATCCGTCGTTCGGGTAGCTACGATGGCCGTCGCTTCGGTGTTTCCGCGGCGCGAAACGGCGCGCGCAGCTCTTTCCGATCGTTTCGCCGATCTTCTCGTTGCACATCGGTTGACCTTGCGCCATCCAACGGACGCGGATTGGCCGTTTCTGTACGCCCTGTTCGCCAGCTTCCGGGCCGACGAGATGGCAGAAGTCCCGTGGTCGCCGGACCAAAAGGATGCCTTCCTGCGCGAGCAATTCCGCCTGCAACACCATCACTTCGTCAGCCATTTCGCCGCGGCCGATTTTTGGATCGTGGAGCAATCGCAGCCATCAGGTCCAGACTTGCCGGTCGGGCGGCTTTATCTCGATCGGTCACGGTCGCGATGGCTAATTGTTGATATCGGTGTTCTGCCCGAGGCGCGCGGTCAGGGTCTCGGCTCGGCGCTGCTCAAATGGGTACAGGCATCCGCGTCCGGCGCCGGAGCCGCCGCGGTAGATCTGCATGTCGTGGTCACGAACTTTCGCGCCGAAAGGCTATATCGAAGCCTGGGCTTTCGAAACGAAGGAATTGCCGAGGGCTATCATCAGCTGGTGGTGTGGGACGCCGCTGCTCAATTGAACACCGCTTGATAAAGCACACCCTCGCGATCACGGGCCACCGGGACCAGAAAGATTTCCAGCCGGCCGAGATTGGCGTTCTTCAGATTGTACAGTTTTTGCGGCAGCACGACCTGGGACGCGGTCCGAAAGATCAGCGAGAAGGGCGGCCGGATCATTCCGGGATAAGGATTCACCGGCAAAGGCTGCACCTCGACCAGGGTCAGAGGAAGGCTGGCCTCGCCGATCGCCAGTTCGAATGTCTCCCGCGCCACCGCGGCGAAGGTTTCCAGCTGCAAACTCGCCACGCCCGTCCTCCGAGAAGCCTCACCAATTTCGCGGGCATGGTCTTGCGCGCGCTCCTATTTAACAGCGGGGTGCGTCAGAATGTCAAAACTATTCCTTTCTTAGATTGTATGAAAGAAAGGTGACCTCCCGTTAGCCTTTACCAGCTGGCGCTATCCTATGCTTTCGGGTTTCGCCATGGACGGATTATGTTATGAATCCATGCCGCGGGTCACGCCTGCGTAGCCAATTAATTGGGGCAAGGGATGAAGCTAAGGCATCAACCGTTCTCCGACGAATTTGCCGGCTGCCAGAATCGCGCGTCACGCTTTGGCTTTCGTGGTCCCGTCCTTTTGCTGTCGCTCGGCCTTTTGACCGGCTGCGAACAGAACACGTTCGTGCCGCCGCCGCCGCCAGCGGTCGATGTCGGGCTGCCCGTACAGCGGACCATCACGCGTTATCTCGAAGCGACCGGCAATACCGCTCCGATCAAATCGGTCGATCTGGTCGCGCGGGTGCAGGGCGTGCTGGAGGCGATCAGTTATCAGGACGGTACCTTCGTCAAACAGGGGACGTCACTGTTCACGATCGAGCCACAGACCTATAAGCTTAAGCTCGAGCAGGCGCAGGCCGCCGAGGCCGGCGCGCAGGCATTGCTGAAGCAGGCCGAGGCCGATTACAAGCGCCAGGCGGATCTGGTCACGCGGCAAGCGGTCTCGCAGGCAACGCTCGATCAGTCCACAGCCAACCGCGATAACGCGCAGGCGAACCTGCTGCAGGCTCAGGTCAATACGAAGATCGCGGCGGTCAATTACGGTTACACCGACGTCACCGCGCCGTTCGACGGCATCGTCAGCGCCCACATGGTTTCGGTCGGCGAGCTGGTCGGCGCGTCCTCGCCGACGCAGCTCGCGACCATCGTAGCGCTCGATCCGATCTACGTGAACTTCAACGTCAACGAACAGGACGTGCTGCGCGTTCGCGCGGAGGCCAGGCGCAGAGGATTGACGGCGAGCGACCTCAAGCAATTGCCGGTCGAGATCGGTTTGCAGAGCGAAACTGGCTATCCACACAAGGGCAAGCTCGATTACGCCGCACCGACCATCAATCAATCGACCGGGACGCTGCCGGTGCGCGGCTTGCTGCCGAATGCCGACCGGGTGTTGCTGCCAGGATATTACGTCCGGGTTCGCGTGCCCTTCGACCGGCAGCAAGACGCGCTACTCGTCCCCGACGTCGCGTTGGGCAGCGATCAGGCGGGGCGGTACCTGCTGGTCGTGAACGGCGACAATGTTGTCGAGCAACGCAAGGTCCAGACTGGCCAGCTCGACGGGAATTTGCGCGTTATCGAAAGCGGACTGAAGGCCGAAGACCGGGTAGTGGTCGCCGGCCTGCTGCGCGCGATCCCCGGCCAGAAGGTCGACCCGAAACTACAGAAAATCGAGCCGTCCCGCGCATCGGCAAACTAGGAAGCGCGGCATGATTTCGAAGTTCTTCATCGAACGTCCGGTCCTTTCCAACGTCATCGCGATCTTGATGATTCTGATCGGCGGCGTGGCCCTGTTCGGGCTGGCTGTCGCGCAATATCCTGACGTTGTGCCGCCGACAGTGCAGGTCACGACGCGCTACCCCGGCGCCAGCGCCAAGACCGTCATCGACACCGTGGCGCTGCCGATCGAGCAGCAGGTCAACGGTGTCGAGGGCATGCTTTACATGCAGTCCTATAGCGGCTCCGACGGGACCTACGCGCTTACGGTTACGTTCAAGATCGGCACCGATCTCAACTTCGCGCAGGTGTTGGTGCAGAACCGGGTGTCGAGCGCGCTATCCCAGTTGCCACAGGCAGTGCAGTCGCAAGGCGTTACGGTCCAGAAGAAATCCACGGCGATCCTGCTGTTCGTGACGCTGACTTCGCCCAACGCGACTTATGACAGCCTCTATTTGAGCAACTACGCCACCATCAACATCCGGGACGAGCTGTCGCGGTTACCGGGTGTCGGCAACGTCACTGTTTTCGGCGCCGGTCAATATTCGATGCGGATCTGGCTCGATCCCGACAAGCTGTACGCACGCGGGTTGATGCCGCAGGATGTCATCCAGGCGATCCAGCAGCAAAGCCAGCAGGTGACGGCCGGCCAGGTCGGCGCACCGCCGACGCCTCCCGGGCAGGCCTTTCAATACACGATGAACGTCAATGGCCGGCTCAGCGATCCCGCCGAGTTTGAGAACGTGATCGTCAAGACCGGCAGCTCTGGCGACGTCACGCGGGTGCGCGATGTCGGTCGGGCTGAACTGGGAGCGCAGACCTACAGCCAGGTGTTTTCGCTGAACCAGTTGCCGTCGACCGGCATCGGGATATTTCTGTCGCCCGGTGCCAACGCGCTCCAAGTGGAGCAGGCGGTCAGGGCGAAGATGGTGGAGCTCGCCAAGGCATTTCCGCAGGACATCAAATTCGATATCCCATTCGACACCACCAAGTTTGTCTCGGCATCGATCCATGAGGTCTACAAGACGTTGATCGAGGCCGGCTTCCTCGTGCTGGTCGTGATCCTGATCTTCCTGCAGGACTGGCGCGCGATGCTGGTGCCGGCGACAACGGTGCCGGTTACGATCATCGGCGCCTTCGCCGCGATGGCCGCGCTCGGATTCACCGTCAACCTGTCGACGCTGTTCGCAATCGTGCTCGCCATCGGCATAGTCGTGGACGACGCCATTGTCGTGGTCGAAGGCGCCGTGCATAACATAGAAAAGGGTATGTCCGGCCACGATGCGGCGATCAGCGCCATGGATCAGCTGTTCGCGCCCATCATCGGCATTACGCTGGTGCTGATATCGGTGTTCCTGCCGGCGGCGTTCCTGCCGGGGCTGACCGGGCGCATCTATGCGCAATTCGCGCTGGTGATTGCGGCCACTGCGCTGTTGAGCGCGATCAATGCCGCGACGCTCAAGCCAACGCAATGCGCGCTGTGGCTGCGGCCGCCGGTGCCGATGGAGCAACGCAACTGGTTTTACCGCGGCTTCAACGCGATCTATAACCGCATGGAGAAGCGTTACGCCGCCTTGATCCAAACCATGGTGGCGCATAGCGGTATCTCGGCGATCATCGGGTTGATCCTGATCGGCATCGGCGTCTACGGTATTTCCCGGGTGCCCACCGGCTTCCTGCCCATCGAGGATCAAGGCTATCTGATTGCCGCCGTTCAGTTGCCGGACGGCGCAGCGCTCGACCGCACCCAGCATGCGCTCGGGAAGGTCAGCGAGATCGCGGGCAAGACCCCCGGCGTCGCCCAGGTGATCACCATCGCCGGCGTATCGGCGCTCGACAACAGTTCGAGCCTGGCCAATGGCGGCGTCGCCTATCTGATCCTGAAAGATTGGGACGCGCGAGGGCCCGGCGAGGATTTGCGCTCGCTGGTGGTCGGGCTGAATCAGAGGCTGGGGGAGATCGACGAGGCGCGGATCATCGTGCTTCCACCGCCGCCGATCCAGGGCATCGGCAACGCCGCAGGCTTCGCGATGCAGGTCGAATTGCGCGACGGCAACGCGGATTACAACAAGCTGCAGGCGATCACCGATACGATGGTGAGGAATGCGCAGACCCAGAGCGCGCTGCAGCGCGTCAGCTCGCCGTTCCGCTCGATGGTGCCGCAATTCGACGTCAAGGTCGATCGGATCAAGACCCAGACGATGCATGTCACGACCGACGAGGTGTTCTCGACGCTCGCGTCCTATCTGGGATCGTCCTATGTCGATCAGTTCAACAAGTTCGGTCGCACCTTCCAGATTTACGCCCAGGCGGATTCGCAATACCGGCTCACGCCGCGGGATATCGAGAACCTGTCGGTGCGCAATCAGCAGGGCGACATGGTGCCGCTGGGAACGCTGGCGACGATCACGCCGGCGATCGGGCCGTCTCTGATCAGCCTCTATAATCTCTATCCGTCGGCGACCATCATCGGACTTCCGGCGCAGGGTTACAGCTCCGGCCAGTCGATCGCCTTGATGGAGCAGATCGCGGACCAGACCTTGCCGCGCGGCACCGGCTATGAGTGGACCGCGATGTCGTATCAGGAAAAGGCGGTCGGAAATCAGATATATTATGTGTTCGGCCTTGCCATGTTGCTGGTCTACCTGGTGCTGGCCGGCCAGTATGAGAGCTGGTACGCGCCGATCTCGGTGATCCTCGCCGTGCCGCTGTCGCTGCTGGGGCCGATGGCCGTGCTGACCGGACTGCGGATCGACAACAATCTCTACACGCAGATCGGCTTGATCCTGCTGATCGCGCTATCGGCCAAGAACGCCATCCTCATTGTCGAGGTGGCGCTCGAACTGCATGTGCGCGATCGGAAGCCACTGTTGGAATCCGCGGTCGAGGCGGCCCGGGCGCGATTCCGGCCGATCCTGATGACGTCGTTTGCATTCATCCTCGGTGTTGCGCCGCTGGTAGTCGCGAGCGGCGCCGGTGCCAGCGCGCGCAAATCGATCGGCATCACCGTGTTCAGCGGAATGATCGCCTCGACCTGTCTGGCGGTGCTGTTTGTTCCGGTATTCTTAGTCGTGGTGCAAAGGTTCGAGAACTGGCTCGCCAAACGCAAGCAAGTAACGGTGAAGCAACAAAGCGAACCAGTAACGAAATAGATATTTTTCCCGATCAGAGCCGGTTGATACCGTCGTGGGCCCGGCGCTTTCAGACAGCGCCGGATGGTTGCCGCTGACGTTCTAACTGTTCAGCGGCTTCGCTTGTTGCGAAGCAGCTGAGGGTTTCACGATGGATCTCACGAAGCGTGAGAACGTGGTCGGCGAGTGGCTGGCGGCATTTGCAGCGGCGCTGGATCGCCGAGACATCGATGCGGTGCTCGATCTGTTTGAGCCGAAAGGCTTCTGGCGTGATCTGGCGGCGCTCACCTGGAATGTGCACACGGCCGAGGGACACGGCGCGATCCGCGCCATGTTGGCTGCTTGCCTCGACGCGACGGCGCCGACCGCCTGGACGGTCAGTCAAACGCTTGAACCCAAGCCACGGACTTCACCAGGCCGTCCTGAGCTTCGAGACGAAGGTGGCGCGTTGTTCGGCGGTTGTGCGGCTGCGCGATGGACGGTGCTGGACGCTGCTGACGAGTGTGGTGGAGCTGAAAGGGTTCGAGGAGACCATCGGCGCGCGTCGCCCGAACGGTGCGCCGCTGAAGTATGAACGAGGGCGCGTCAACTGGAAGATCGGACGGGAGCGCGAGAAGGCGAAGCTGGGCATTGAAACGCAGCCTTACTGTGTGATCATCGGAGCCGGGATAGGAGGGCTGAGCCTTGGTGCGCGCCTGAAGCAACTCGGCGTTCCCACGCTTATCATCGACAAGCGCGAGCGGCCCTCGGATACGTGGCGGCAACGATACGCCTCGCTCTCGCTGCACTCGCCGGCCTGGTACGACCACATGCCGTATTTGCCGTTCCCGGAGACCTGGCCGCGGTTTCCGTCGAAAGATCAGGTCGCCGACTGGCTCGATGCCTACGCGACGATCATGGACCTTGATATGTGGACCGGCGCGAAATGTACCGGATCGCGATATCATGAGGTCGAGAAAGAATGGAGATTGTCGGTCGTCCGGGACGGCCGATCCTTTGAGCTGCGGCCAAAGCAGCTTGTCTTCGCAGCCGGTTTCTGGGACGCGCCATCGATCCCGGAAATCAAGGGGCAGGATCTGTTCCGGGGCAGGCAGTGTCACGTCTCCGATTTGCGAGATCTGGACAATTGCGAAGGCCTGCGGAGCGTCGTGATCGGTGCGGGAACCTCCGGCCACGACGTTTCTGCCCAGCTTTGGGAGGCGGGATCGCAGGTCACGATGATCCAGCGCAGTCCGACACTCGTGACTCGCATGGAGTCGTTGCTGCCGGCCGTCGGGATTTACGACACCGACTCGCCCGGACCGAAGCTGCCGATCGACCTTGCCGACCTTCTTGTCGCGTCCATCCCTAATCGGTTGATGCCGCAGTTCCAGGCGCCGTTGGTCGCGGCCATCAAGGCCCAGGATGCGGCCTTTTACGAGGGGTTGCGGAAGGCGGGATTCCTTTACGACTTCGGTGCGGATGGCGGCGGCTTCTTGGCACGGGGAACGCAGGACCCGTCCGGTTTCTACATCGATGTCGGCGCCTCGGAACTCATCATCGACGGGCGCATCGCGGTGCGCAGTGGCGTTTCGGTTGCGGCCATCCGCGAACACAGCGTCATACTGAGCGACGGAGCTGAACTGCCGGCCGACCTGATCGTTTACGCCACCGGATACAAGAAATTGGCGACGTTAAACGAGGTCCTTCCCGACGACATCGTCCGCAAGCTCGGCCCGGTGGGAGGTATCGGCTCCGGGGTGCGGAGCGATCAGGGTCCCTGGGAGGGAGAAACCCGCAATATCTGGAAGCCGACGAAGCAGCCTGGCCTCTGGTTGCATAACGGGAATTTCGGTCTGATGCGGTTCTTCTCGCGCTTGCTCGCGTTGCAGATCAAGGCGCGCCATGTCGGGTTACCAACGCCAGTCTATGGATTGGATGCGCCGGCCGGCCGCCGCGGAGCAGCGGATGCGATGGAAAGGCCGGTCGCCGGTTAGGTCACAACTTACCGAGGGAGCGAGTTCGATCTCACTTATCAGCCTGATCGAACTCGGCTGCCGACATAGGCGGTGACGCTCGGTTACTTCAAGGCGAGCGGTTTTTCCTCGTCGAGGAAGCCCATCAGCTCATGAAAGAACTGGATCCGGTTCTTTTCCAACATCACCGTATGCGTTCCTTCGCTCAACTCGATGAGCCTCTTGTAGGGCGTGTTGGTGAGCTGCTTGAAGTAATTCTGGGCCAGATAGCTCGGAAGGTCCGCATCCCATTCCGCATGAAGGATCAGCGTCGGCACCGTGATCTTGGCGGGATCGTATTGCGCCTTGCCGGCGCTCCAGTAATTCCGGCTGTCCGCGGTGACGCCGTTGGCCGCGCGCAGCATCGGCGGAGAATGCTTCGTCGCTTCGGGGTCTGTCGCCCATGTTGCATCGGCCCAGGCATCGAATACGCCCGGCGGGATCAACGTCGCTTTCTTGTCCTCCGGGACGCCCTTCAGCCAGCGCTCCTTGGCTAACTCCTTGGATACAAGCCGGTAAGCGCCAAGCGGCGGTGGATTGGCAGCAGGCGGCTCGGTGCGAATCCATTGCGGCGCGTAAAGCACGAGGCGGTCGACTTTCGCGTTGTGCTCGCTGGTGTACATGCCCGCAATCGAAGTGCCCCACGACCAACCCATGACGTCAATCTTCGAGACGCCGCGTTTTTTCAGGATGTAGTCGACGGCGACGCCCAGATCATGTGCGGCCGTCTCGGTCGACGTGATCGGCTTGCTGGCTTCCGGCGGCTGGCTCATTTCCGGTGGCCGGGTCGAGCGGCCGTAGCCGCGGACATCGACGAGATAGACGTCGAACCCGCGGCTGGCGATCAAATCCATCATCGAGACGCCTTCGATCGGCAGATCGAACGCGGTCTCGGCGGGATAGGTCGCGCCATGCACGAACAGCAGAATACGATCGGAAGAAAACTTCTTCATGCCCGCAGGCTGCTTGTTGCGGACGAACAACTCGATCCCGGGATCGCCGGACGGGATCATGACGTCCTTGCTCTCAAGCTTCGGGCTGGCGGCTTGCGCGAACGGGCTCATGAGGACAGTACTTGCGGTCAGGCACGCCAGCGTAAACTGCCATGAAAGCGCGCGCAATGAAGCTGCGGGCATCGTCAAACTCCCCTTTTTCTTTGACCGCGGAAATGCGGTCGCGGCCGTTGTGGCCTGCGGCGAAAAGCTACTGGATTTGGCCGATTTTATCGAGTGCAATCGTTCCCGGGGTGCGGTCCGATGCTTGAGCGTCCGACCGGCTTTGCCTATGCTGTCGGCCGCAACAATTTGCCCTCTCAATCGTTCATAATTCTAGAAAAACAACAACGCTGCAAAAATCACGATTCTCGAAAATCACAATTCTTGGGAGACCGCGATGAACCTTTCCGACCTCAACAAGGTGGCCCAGGCCATGGTCGCGCCGGGCAAGGGGCTGCTCGCTGCCGACGAATCCACCGGCACCATCAAGAAGCGGTTCGACGCCATCAAGGTCGAATCCACCGAGGACTCCAGGCGAGACTATCGCGAGATGCTGTTTCGCTCGCAGGAGGCGATGTCGAAATACATCTCCGGCGTCATCCTCTATGACGAGACCATCCGGCAAAAGGCCAAGGACGGCACGCCGCTGGTGAAGCTGATCGAGCAGGCCGGCGCGATCCCCGGCATCAAGGTCGACGAAGGCACCCAGCCGCTGCCGAATTGCCCCGGCGAACTCGTCACGGTCGGCCTCGACAAGCTGGCGTCGCGCCTTTCGGACTATTACAAGCTGGGCGCCCGTTTTGCAAAGTGGCGCGCGGTGATCGATATCGGCGAGGATATTCCGAGCATGACTGCGATCCACGTCAATGCGCATGCACTGGCGCGCTATGCGGCGCTGTGCCAGCAAGCCCAGATCGTGCCGATCGTCGAGCCTGAAGTGTTGATGGATGGCGATAACGACATCGACCGCTGTTATGATGTCACCCAGCGGATTCTCAACAAAGTGTTCCAGGAGCTGCGAATCCAGCGCGTCGCGCTCGAAGGCATGATCTTGAAGCCGAACATGGCGATCTCCGGCAAGAAATGCCCGAAGCAGGCTTCGGTCGAGGAAGTCGCAGAGAAGACCATCCGGCTATTGAAGCACTGCGTGCCGGCGGCGGTGCCAGGCATTGCGTTCCTGTCGGGCGGCCAGTCCGATGAGGACGCGACCGCGCATCTCGATGCCATGAACCGGATCGGCGGTCTGCCCTGGAAGCTGAGCTTCTCCTACGGCCGAGCACTGCAGGCCGCGCCGCAAAAGGCCTGGTCCGGCAAGGCCGACAACGTTGGTGCCGGACAGCAGGCATTCAACCATCGCGCACGGATGAACTCGCTCGCCACCAAGGGCGAGTGGAAGGCCGATCTGGAAGCGAAGAAGGCCGCCTGATCTTCATTGCGGCAGATCCTCGATGTGCGGTGGCACATCGGGGATGTGAAGCGCAGCTCAGGTGACGCGGATTACTTCAATCCGGATCGATCGGATTCAGTATGGGTGCCTATGCGCCCGGTGATGACGGTGCCGGGGCACGATCACTTCAGGTTCAAGCGCTTGGGGCTCGATCATTTGGGCATTGTTATTTTGCCAGTAGCCCCCGCCGTAGCTCCGACGGTAGTAGGGGTCGGTGTAGGGGTTGCCGGGGCCCTTATTCTGGCAATTGGCATTGGGATAAAACTGCGCGCAATAGCCGGGCTCGGAGATAACGGCTTGTGCATTGGCCTGGCTCGCGAGCGCCGTGGCAAGCAAAGCTGCACTAAACCATGCATATCTGGCCATGGAGGGCTCCTTTGGTTTCCTTGTCCTTAAGGGAACACCAGCTTAGCGCGTCTGTTCCTGTGGCCGCGCATCGGCGCACTCTGCCCCGGCAGCTGACCTACTCCGCGTCCCGCAATGCTGCATTGCACCCAACGCGGGAGCGGAGGCGGGTTCCCGGACGTTGACGGCGTGGTTGCCACATCGTCAGGACGCTTCATGGATTCTTATCTTGCTGAGATCGAACATCTTTTCGGCTGGGTGCCGCAATGGGTTGTCGGGTTACTACTGGTCAGCGCTGCCGTTCTTGTCGCGCTGTCCGTCCACCGCGCCGGCCTTGCACTGGCAAGGCGGATCATCGGAACCCGCTTCCCCTTCGCCATCCTAATTCTGCAGAGAACCACCGGTCCGACCCGAATGGCGGCGTGCCTAGCGGCCACTGCGTTGATATTGCCGATCGTCCCGCTTGACGATGCGTTACGACGACAACTGATCAATTTTTTCATTGTCGCGGGGATCGCGCTCACCGGATGGATTTCCATGCGGGCCGTAGACATGGCCGCGGCCAGATATTCCCAGCAATTTCGCCTCGATGTCGACGACAATTTCTCAGCCAAGAAACACGTCACACAGGTTCGTGTCTTCAAACGCGTGATCGACACATTGATCGTGATCGTTTCGATTTCGGCGGCGTTGATGACGTTCGATTCCGTTCGGCAATATGGCGTCAGCCTGTTCGCATCGGCCGGCGCCGCAGGTCTCGTGGTCGGTCTGGCGGCGCGTCCGCTGTTGAGCAGCCTGATTGCGGGCGTGCAGATCGCGATCACCCAGCCGATCCGTATCGAGGACGCCGTCATCATCGAAAACGAATGGGGATGGGTCGAGGATATCGCTTCAACGTATGTCGTTATCCGCCTGTGGGACTGGCGAAGAATGGTCGTGCCATTGTCCTACTTTATCGAGCGCCCGTTCCAGAACTGGACACGCGATGCCGCGTCTCTGATCGGATCTGTCATGCTGCATGTCGATTACAGCGCGGACGTTCCGAGGATCAGGAGCCGGTTGGAGGAGGCTGTGCGAGAGACAACGCTGTGGGACGGGGTGATCGTCAACTTGCAGGTGATCGATACCAATTCCCGCACCATGGAGCTTCGCGCTCTGGTCAGCGCCAGGAATGCGCCACAGTCCTGGGACCTTCGATGCGAGATCAGGGAAAAGATGGTGTCGTTTCTACAGCACGAGATGCCGCAAGCACTTCCGCGCGAGCGCGCCGATATTGCACCGGTCGGCGGCAAGTTTGGTGAGTTAAGCCGATACGGGAATTCGAACGGTGTCGGAAGGGCTTGAGGGCCGACCGAACTAGAGCCTTTTCCGTTCCGATGGAATCGGAACGCGGCTCTAGATTCTTAATTGACGCGTTTTCTTTACGCGAACGGTGTCCACTTCGCTTGAAAACGCTCTGGCTGCCTATATGACCGGTGCGAGGCCGGGACGGAACGCCAGGGCGTTTTCAATCCATTTCGCCACGCGAAGCGTTCGATAATCTTCGCGGTAGCGGCCGACGACCTGGACGCCCAAGGGCAGACCGTTCTTGCCAAAGCCGGCCGGCAGCGTCAGCGCGGGGACGCCAAGTAAAGTCCATGGCGCGCAATACTCGGCATCGCCGGTGTATTGAAGTCCCTGCGGTGCCTCGCCATACGCCGGCAGCGTCAGCACCGCGTCATAGCCTGATATTTCGGTGGTGAATGTCGCGCGCAATTTGTCCTGCAGCGCCTTGGCGGTGAGGTAGTCTGTTGCTGACAGCGCTTTGCCGGTTTCGACCAGCGCCTTCAAATGATCGCTGCTGCGGTCCGGATATCGCGCTACCAGATCGGCGAAAATCACGGCGGCTTCGCCGGCGAGAATGGCGTTGATGGCGTACCAGTTGGCGCGATCGATCTCGGCCAATTCCAATTCTTCGAGGATGGCGCCGGATTCTTTGAGCTTCGCCACTGTGGCGTTGAAAATCTCCTGCTGCGCGGGTTCGGCTTTCGACCATTTCGCGAACCTGACAATGGCAAGCCTCGGCTGATCCAGCGGCGGTACGCCTTGGTCGATATCAACATCAAAGCCGGGCAGCGGGCGCCCATGGCGATCGCCGTCGCTTGTGCCTGCGAGCAGCGACAGCGCCAGCGCAACGTCGTCGACGCGCCGCGCAAAGAAGCCGACGTGATCGAGCGACGGGCTCAAATGATGGACGCCGGTGCGCGGGATCGCGCCGAAGCTCGGCTTGAATCCAACGACGCCGTTGAAGGCGGCCGGTCTGACGACCGAGCCCAAGGTTTGCGTGCCCAGCGCCAGCGGGATGATGCCTGCCGCAACCGCCGCGGCGGATCCCGACGACGATCCTCCCGGCGTGTGGTCGCGGTTCCAGGGATTGGTGGTCGGCCCCGGATGCCGCCAGGCGAACTCTGTCGACACGGTCTTGCCGAAGATCGTGGCGCCGAGATTGCGCAGGCGCTCAACGATCCAGGCGTCCGCGGCAGGAATATGGTCGCGGTAGATCGGCGAGCCGTTCGTCGTCGGCATGTCCGATGTTGCGATGATGTCCTTGATGGCGACGGGAATGCCGGACAGCGGTCCCGGCCGCCGCATGGTGTCGGTGGGAAGGTATTCGAACGCCTTCAGCACGGGTTCGACGGCTTTCACCTGTTCCAGGCGGTCCGCCGCGTATCGATCTGCCTGCGCCTGATCGTTCTTGAATAGACGCCGCAGTTCGAGGAGCCCGGCGCTCGATGTGGGCACAGAACGCTTAGAATCGGTCATGTCGGCCAGTTCCCCGGTCAAATGCTTCAAACAGATCTAGGCCGGATCATGGTCGCATCGATCCGGCGTGCGGGCAGGTTTTCCCGCACGCTGCAGATTACTTCATCGCCAGCGCCGGCTCGATGAACTTCTTCACCACAAAGGTCTTGTAGTCCGGCTGGCTCGCCAGATTGCCAAGCGCGATCTGGGTGTCCATCGCGACCTTCAACGCGTCCGCGGTGATGTCGACGCTCGGGGGATAGACACCGTCGAACAGCATCCGTTTCACAGCAGCGGCCACCACCGCCGGATCGAGCGTCGGGAATTCCTTCTGGGCAATTTCCACGGTCTTGGCCTCGTTGCTGCCCATGAAGCGCATCGCCATTTCCATGGCATTGACCACGCGCTGGGCGGTGTCGGGATCGACATCCTTGCGGGCGGTTACGGAGGAAAAGGCATAGGGGCCATAGGATTTTGGGAAACCGAAAACCACTTTCATGCCTTTGGCAACGACCTGATCGAGGCCGGGCTCATACATGACGGCGACATTGGCCTGTTTGCCGATGAACGGCCCGGGCTCGGAGCCGATCGCCACCGGGATCATGTCGACGTCGGTCTTGGCGTCCATGCCGTTTTCCTTGAGCAGCTTGATGAACAGTGACGTGCTCGTGGTCGGCATCAGTCCGGTGACGACCTTCTGTCCCTTGATGTCTTCAATGCCGTTGAATTTGAAATCCGGCGTGGTCGCAATCCACACCGCCGCGCCGTTGACGACATTGGCGATGATGTCAACCGGCGCCCCCTTGGCGGCGGCGATCGCCGTCCATTCCGGGCCGTGGATCGAGAATTGCGCGCTACCGGAAATGACTGCGGAGAGCGCGACCGCCGGCGCCCCGGCAGTCTCCTTGGTCAGGTCGAGGCCCTGCTGGGTGAAGTATCCCTCGTCGATCGCCACGTAAAGCGGCAGATACAGCATCGATTGGAACGCCTGCGACAGCACGACCTTCTTGTTAGCGGCGAGTGCCGGCGTAGCAAGCAGCATCGAAATAAGCGCGGCAGCGCGGGCGACACGCGTTGGCAATGACATTTGCAGTCTCCGTATATCCGATATTGGAATTTTTAGACCTGAACCTGATGCGTGGTGTTCGCCTGCTTCCAGGGCAAACTGCTGCGCTCAATCATGTCGATGACGTAGTAGAGGATGAAGCCCACGACCATCAGCGTGAACAGCCCCACCCAGACGCTGTCGAGATCGTAGAGGCTGGAGGCGGTGTAGATCATGTGGCCGAGCCCGCGCTGTGACGAGATGAATTCGCCCACCACGGCGCCGACCAGACCGAAGCCGATGTTGATCCGGAACGTCGCGATGATGGACGGCAAGGTCGAAGGCACCACGGCTTTGAAGAACACCTGATGCTTGTCCGCACCCATCGAGGTCAGCAGCGATTGCAGATCGACGTCGGCCTCCTTGGCGGCCTGGTAGGCCGCGATCAGCGCCACGATCGCTGTCAGCGATACCGACAACATGACTTTGGATATCAACCCGGTCCCGAACCACAGCACCACGATCGGCGCCAGCGCGATCTTCGGCACGCTGTTGATGGCGACGATGAAGGGTTCGACCAGCCGCGCCACGAACGCCGAGTACCACAGCGCGAGCCCCAGCAGCGATCCCAAAACGGTGCCGATGACGAAGCCGAGAATGGCTTCGAACAGGGTATACCAAGTATCAGACAGCAGTTGGCCGCTTGCGAGCATCTTGAAGGCGAGCGTGAAGATTCCGAGCGGTGACCCGACCAGGAAGGCGGAGATCCAGCCGGCGCGCACGCCGATCTCCCATGCCGCAAAAAAGCCGATCACGGCGGCTGCCTGCAGCGTCGCGCGACCGAGCGTGGTGTTGAAGTTGATGCGGGGACGCGCGGGACGCGCCGTTCGCTTTCGCAGCGGAGCTGCGCTGGGCATAATGAGGGTCAAGCGGTTTTCTCGGTTTGGATGTCAAGTTCGGCGCAGAGCGCGTGGAAATAGCCCGAAAAGCGGCTGTCGTTGCGGGCGGCGATTGGAGATTTGGCGGCGATATCGATGTCGTGGACGATTTTCGCGCGGGCCGGACGCCCGCTCAGCACGACCACCCGTTTCGATAGCGCGACGGCTTCATCGATGTCGTGCGTTACCAGGATGACGGTCTTATGATAGGTCTCCACCGCGTCCTTCAGCACACCCTCGAGGTAGAGACGGGTCTGGTAGTCCAGCGCCGAGAACGGTTCGTCGAGCAGGAGGATGTCGGGGTCCATGATGAGGGTGCGGATCAACGCCACGCGCTGCCGCATTCCGCCGGATAGCGTCTTTGGATAGGCGTTTTCGAAACCGGCGAGGCCGAAGCCTTTGAGATATTCCCTCGCTTTGCCTTCGGCTTCGACGCGGTCGATACCGCGCGTCTCGAGGCCCAACAGTACGTTGCCGAGCACGGTGCGCCAGGGAAAAAGCAGATCCTTTTGCATCATGTAGCCGACGCGGCCGCGCAGGCTTTCGATCTCCTCGCCATAGTAATGGATCGAGCCGGAGTCGGGCTCGATCAGGCCGGCGATGACATTGAAGATGGTGGTTTTGCCGCAGCCGCTGGGACCGATGATGCTGACGAAGTCGCGCGCGTTGATGTCAAAGGAAAGGTCATCGAGTACGCGGACCTCGCCGGCCTTGCCGTGGAAGGATTTCCGGACATTGCGAACACTTAACTGAACTTGAGCTGGAGATGTTTTCATACCAAGCTTTAACGCAACTTGCGTGCCAGACGGCGCCGAGCAAAAAGTATCGCTATCGCCACATCAAATCGGCTGCCTTTCGAGCTTTTCAGTGCAGCTTGCTTATGAGGCGGGCAAAACCCCGCATCCGCGCGCTGCTAAATTATGCAAGGTGAGCGCAAACGCGGCTGCGCCGGGGTGTGAAGCGCTTGGCCGGTCGGATGCCTCTCAATGATGTGACCGCGCTCCCGAGCGCCCGATCACGGGCGTCAGGATCCTTTGGACCTCTCCCCAGTGGGGGCAGGGCCATCGCAATGACGCAAAGAGCGGCGGCGGATGATCTCTCACCCTCCCCTGAAGGGGGCCGAGACGAGCTTTGCTCGTCTCGGCCCCCTTCAGGGGAGGGTAAGCCAGTGGGGGTGATGCGTTTTTCGCGCCCCTGATCCCGGCGGCACGCCGCAGCACGGGTCCGGCCGGCTCTTGCGATCGTGAAATGTGGCTACCATTTGACGTCAGAGGATTTAACCATGTTGGATTTTACGCGAGATACCAACGACGACCCGTCGTTACCGGGATCGCCGGAACCTGCTTCGACAAACGATCAAGCGTTACTTGATGCCTATTCGAATGCGGTGATCGGCGTTATCGAGCGCATCGGGCCTGCGGTGGTGCGGGTGGAAACCGGCCCGGCCGCGCCGCAGTCGCGCGAGCGCGGCGGCCTCGGCTCCGGAATTGTCATTTCGCCCGACGGGCTGGTGCTGACCAACAGCCACGTGGTCGGCGCTTCGAAGCAGATCAGGCTGCGAGATAACGAGGGCATCGTCACCGACGCGCGTGTGCTCGGCGTCGATCCCGATACCGACCTCGCCTTGCTCCGGGCCGATGGCGCGCGGGATCTGCATTATGCTTCGCTCGGCAATTCGAAAAGCTTGCGCCGTGGCCAACTCGTGGTCGCGATCGGCAACCCCTTGGGCTTTGAATCGACGGCCACTGCGGGCGTTGTGTCGGCGCTGGGCCGCTCGATCCGTTCGGCGAACGGTCGCACCATCGAAGACGTGATCCAGACCGATGCCGCGCTCAATCCCGGCAATTCCGGCGGTCCGCTGGTGTCATCGGCCTCCGAAGTGATCGGCATCAATACCGCGATCATCAGCGGCGCGCAGGGCATCTGCTTTGCGGTCGCCAGCAACACCGCGCAATTCGTGCTGTCGGAAATCATCCGCCATGGCTATGTGCGGCGCGCCTATATCGGCGTGTCCGGACAGAGCGCGCCGGTGCCGAGGCGGCATGCGGTGCTGGCAGGCGTCGAAAACAAGATGGGCGCATTGCTGATGCAGATCGAACCGGATGGACCTGCGGCGCAGGCCGGCTTGTTGCCGGGCGATGTCGTCATCCGTCTCGATGATGTCGCCATCAATGGCGTCGATGATCTGATCCGTACGCTTGATCGCGACCGGATCGATCGCAAGCTGAAAATGGATGTGCTGCGGTTGGGCCGCCTGCGCGAGATCGACATTCATCCGGTCGAACGCAGGCCTGTGGCCGCACGGGCGCGGTAGCCCGCAAGGCTTGGCCGATCGAGAATCGCATCATGCACAAAAAAGGCGGCCGATCCGGCCGCCTTTTTCTTTGCTGCGCTAAAGCGGTCTATTCGCAGAGATATTGGCGACCGTCTGCACCTCGGTAATAAGTTCCGGGCTCGCAGTTGTAGCTGGTGTTGTAATAGCTGTTGCCATAGTAGCCATCGTATCCGTCGCCATAACCGTAGGCGTAGTCGTTGTAGTAGGGATAGTAGCCGTCATAAACGCCGTAACCCAGCCCCGAGCCGACGAAGACAGCGGTCGCGAACCTGGGGCCGAAGCGATGGAAGTGCCGGCCACGAAAGCCGTCGCGGCGGAAGCCGCCGTTTACGAAACGAGCATTGGCATTGGCAAAGCGGGCGTTGGCAAAGCGCGTCCCGCCGGCGAAGCCCGTGCCCGCGAATCGTGGACCGCCGGTAAAGCCGGTGCTCGCGAAGCGCGCGCCGCCGCCGCGGAAGCCGGTGCCCACGAATTGCGCGCCACCGCCGCGGAAGCCGCTACCCGCGAATTGCGCACCGCCTCCTCGGAAGCCGCTACCCGCGAAGCGCGCGCCACCGCCACGGAAGCCGCCGCCCGCGAAGCCCGGGCCGCCACCGCGGAAGCCTGCACCGGCTAGGTTTGCGCCGCCGCCTCGAAAGCCACCACCTGCGAAGCTTGGACCACCTCCACGGAAGCCGCCTCCCGCGAAGCTCGCGCCACCGCCTCGGAAGCCGCCACCTGCGAAGCTCGCGCCACCGCCACGGAAGCCGCCACCTGCAAAGCTCGCGCCACCACCACGGAAGCCGCCCCCTCCAAAGCTCGCGCCACCCATGCCGCCACCACCGCGGAAGCCTCCGCCACCGAAACCACCACCGTGTCCGCCACCCCGCGCGAGCACGGGGGCTGCGGCTGTAAGTGCAACCGCGAGACAGACACCCATCGTTGCTAATCTTGTCATGGCTTTTCTCCTCGACGATCAAAGCCGATCGCGTAGGAACAAAACAGTTCGCTTTCTCAAAGGTTCCTAGTTAACTAGCTGATAACTGCGCGAAATGTCGCGTTGCGCGGCGAGAGATTGTTCATCTTCATTGCTGATGTGCAGATCGCGAAGTCTGCAGCGGTTGCTTAACCGAACCGGCGCTGCGCCACTTGTTCACCGACGGAACGATCTCGGCGTCGACCCTAAATGCGAGCGGTGCGATTCGAATTTCGTGGCGCCAAGGCGCTTTCGTGCCGCCACAACCGAGAAAAACCGAGAAAATCCAGCTTCCCGCTAGCCCGAATCGCAGGAAACCCCTAGTTTCCAAGGGGTGCCGCGTTCCGTGTTGGCCGATTTGGCTGAAAAACAGGGCTTGGCAGCAACAAAAGCTGTGCAGATCGCGGCATGCGCGGTTTTCCGCAAGGAATTTCCAAATACTGTCGCGTGACACGAATCAACCTCTACAGGAGATAAAATGGCAGTGCAGATGACCAAATCGCAGTTGATCGAAAAGATCTCTGGCGAGACCGAAGTGTCGAAGAAGGACGTCAAGGGCGTCCTCGAGACCATGGCGACCGTCGGCTACAAAGAGCTGAAGAAATCCGGTGTCTTCCTGGTTCCCGGATTTGCCAAGTTCGTTGTGATCAAGAAGCCGGCCACCAAGGCTCGCCAGGGCACCAATCCCTTCACGGGAGAGGCGATGACGTTCAAGGCCAAGCCGGCCCGGAAGATCGTCAGGGCGCGCCCGGTCAAGGCGGCGAAAGACGCGGTCTAAGTGTCAAAGGCCCCTCCCGGGGCCTTTTGCATCGAGCGCATGATCGGGGTCGGTTGGCGCTTTCGCCGACCGTTGTGGCGGTACTGTGGGGAGTGCAAGCTGCTCTCGCCCAAGCCAGCTATCACTGCGTGAATGATACTCCCGATCCCTATCAGCGAGGCGTGAGTTTCGCGCCGATGCCGGATGGTCGTGCATGGGATTCGACGGCCGGCGTTGCCGTCGTCCCGGACGGCACGATCGATGATCGCTCCGGCGCCAACAGTCGTGCCGCTCCTCCCTCGATCTCATTATAGCTTTTTCGCGTAACGGAAAGGTGTCGCGCCATTTCGGTGGCGGTATGCTTCAGATACCGCACGGCCTCACCGCGGACGATGGCAGTAATGTCTAAGTCACATACAATGCCGCTAAAGATGGCCGCGGCATGCAGGTCTATAAATTCAGTCCCGACGTGTCGGCGTCGAACGAGACAGCGAGGTTGGACTGAAGGACCTGAAGGAATATCCGAAAAGTAGCGACTTCCCGGGCGGCAGCTGCAAAGATGCATCGCCGCGCTGCGCGATATTCGATGCTCGGGCTGTCCAACAAGAAAAAGCTGCCCGGGAGGGAATAGATGACGTCAATGCAGCAGAGCCTTCCACGGGGGCTTTCTCCCAGTTCGGCCGGCGCGGAAGCCATCTTGCAGAGCGCTGTTCGAAAAGCCGCGCTGCGCTTCGTGCCGCTGCTAACCATCGCCTATCTCTTCAATTATCTTGACCGCACCAGCCTCGGTTTTGCCGCACTCACGATGAACCAGCAGCTTGGGCTGTCGCCTGTTCAGTTCGGATTGGCCGCCGGCATTTTCTTCCTGGGCTATTCGCTGTGCGAGATACCCAGCAACCTCATGCTCTATCAATTCGGCGCCCGGCGCTGGCTCGCCCGCATCATGATCAGTTGGGGTCTGGTGTCGGCGGCAAATGCCTTCGTGGTCGGGCCGAACAGCTTCTATGGCGCGCGCCTTCTGCTGGGCATCGCGGAAGCAGGCTTCTTCCCGGGCGTAACGTTCTTTCTGGCCGCCTGGTTTCCGGCGCAATACCGCACGCGGATGCTGGCGTGGTTTCTGATCGGGATTCCCGCTTCCGCGTTGGTCGGCAGCCCAGTGTGCGGGATGCTGCTGCAGATGGACGGAATCTGGGGGCTCGCGGGCTGGCAATGGTTGTTCATCCTGGTCAGCCTGCCGTGCATTCCCCTGGGCATTTTCACGTTGTATTTGCTTGCCGACAGCCCGGAGACCGCAGCCTGGCTGACGCCGGATGAGCGCAAGGAATTGCGCCACGTTCTGTCCGCCGAGGTGCGCGAGCGGCCGCATTCGTCGCTGCTATCGGCGTTGAAGGACGTTCGGGTCCAGGTGCTCGCCGCGATCCAGTTCGGCTTCACGCTGGGATCCTATGGGATCGGCATCTGGCTGCCCCTGATCCTGAAGGAGTACCGCCTGTCGACACTGTCGATCGGCTGGATTTCGGCCATCCCTTATTTGTTTGCCTCGGTCGGTATGATCGTGTGGGCGCGCTACGTCGACGAAAAGGGACATCGCCTCGTCAATCTGGCGATCGCCTGTTTCCTCGGCGCCGCAGGTCTGATCGCGCCGATCCTATCGGGTTCACTAACGATGGCGTTGCTGGGCTTCAGCGTGGCGCTGATCGGCGTCTCGGCGGCGCGGGCGATCTTCTGGACCGTGCCGACCCGCTTCCTGACCGGCGTCGCCGCCGCCGGCGGACTGGCATTCATCAACAGTATCGGCACCGTCGGCGGTTTCGTCGGCCCGTCGATGATGGGATGGCTACGGGAGTTTTCCGGCTCCTACATCTTTGGCCTCGCGGCGGTGGCCGCCATCATGGTCGCGGCAACCGCGGCCTCGATGTCGTTGAAGCTTGTCGTGTCCAGCGAATAAGCGTGGGGCGGTCAGCCGCGCCGTGTGATGTCAGGCTTTCTGGCCGTAGGTCAGCAAGCCGCCTTTGCCTTTCGGCGGATGTTCGCGCAGCGCTGCTTCATTGGGCTCGGTGCCCCAGCCTGGCCGGTCCGGGATGACGAGATGGCCGTCCTGGATGTCGGGAAGGTGGGTGAACAGCTCGTGATCCCACGCCAGCCGGTCAATATCCGTCTCCATGATGCGCAGGTTAGGCACCGCCGCGCTGAAATGCGCGTTCATCATGGTGCAGAGGTGGCCATAGAAATTGTGCGGCGCGACGTTGACCTCGCAGGCTTCCGCGGCGGCGGCGATCTTCATCGACTGCCACACCCCGTTCCACGGCGTGTCGATGATCGCGACGTCGATCGCCTGTTCGCGGAAATAGGGCAGGAATTCGCGCAGGCCTGTCAGCGTCTCGCAGGACGAAACCGGATGCGGGCTTTGACGCCGGATATAGCCGAGCGCCTCGGGATTGAAGCTGTCGATCTCGATCCAGAACATGTCGAGGTCGGCGATCTCGCGCAGGATCTTGAGGTAGCCTTCCGTCTTGGCGTTGAAATTGAGATCGAGCAGGATATCGACGTCGGGCCCGGCGCCATCGCGGATGGCTTCGAGGTGCATGCGCAGGTCGCGCAGGATCTTGCGCTCGACGTTGATCTCGGGCGCAAACGGCACGCCGAAGCCCGGCCGCCAGCCCCGCGGCTTGCCGCCCTCATAGCTGAAGATGTTGGTCTTCAGCGCGGTAAACTTCTTCTCGCGGACCTCGCGCCCGATCGCCTTCACGCCATCGAGGTCGGTGATCGCCGGCGTGTACCAGCTGGGGTGATTGATGCGCCAGGTGGCACAATGTGACCAGTAGACGCGGATGCGGTCGCGGATTTTGCCGCCGAGCAGTTCATAGCAGGGCACGCCCAACACCTTGCCCTTGACGTCGAGCAGCGCGTTCTCGATAGCTCCCAATGCCTGTGCGATGACGCCGCCGGCGGAGGGGCGGGTCGCCGCGAACAGCTCCGCGTAAATCCGCTCGTGCTGGAGCGCATTCTGTCCCGCCAGCCGCGTTGAAAGCCGCTCGATTGCGGCGCTTAGCCCTGGGGAGCCGAAGCCTTCATCGAACTCGCTCCATCCGACGACGCCGTCTTCGGTGGTGATCTTGACGAAATGGTAATTCCGCCAGCCCGCGTCGCATGCGAGCGTTTCCACGCTCCGCACCTTCGATATCCCGGCCATTGCGCTCCCCTAACGGTTTTTATTTTTGTCGTCATTCTGCAGCGAGCGGGAGCTGATCGTCGACCATGACCAGATTGGACATCGGTTCCCGTTTCTTGTGCACCATGCTGAACACAACCGGGACAAACATCAAGGTCGCGACGGTCGAAAACATCAGTCCACCGATCACGGCACGGCCGAGCGGCGCGTTCTGCTCGCCGCCTTCACCGAGGCCCAGCGCCATCGGCAGCATCCCGATGATCATGGCCAGCGCCGTCATCATGACGGGACGGATGCGGACGAATCCGGCTTCCAGCGCCGCGGCGATGGGATCGCCAAGGTCCGCGTAGCGCTCGCGCGCGAAGCTGATCACCAACACGCTGTTGGCGGTCGCAACGCCCATGCACATGATCGCGCCGGTCAAGGCCGGCACCGAGAGTGTGGTGTGGGTGGTAAACAGCATCCAGACGATACCTGCCAGCGCCGCCGGCAGCGCGGTGATGATCACGAAGGGGTCGGACCACGACTGGAAGTTCACCACGATCAGCAGATAGATCAGCACGACAGCGCCGAGCAATCCGAACAATAGGCCCGAGAACGAGCTCTCCATGGTTTGGACCTGGCCCACCAGCGCCACCGAGCTACCCTTGGGCAGTTCGCCGGCGCTCTCGCTGATGACCTTGCGAATATCCGCCGCCACGGCGCCGAGATCGCGTCCCTGTGGCGTGGCATAAATCTGCACCAGCGATTGAATGTCATATTGCGACACGACCGCGTTCGAGGTCGACCGCGTGATATCGGCGATGCCCCCGAGAATAACCGGGGCTGTCATCCCTGGGGCGGTCAGAGGCAGGGTTTGCAGGTCACTCAGCGTGTTCAGCTGATACTGCGGCGTCTGCATCACGATCGAATACGACACGCCGTTGTTGGGATCGAGATAGTAGGTGGGCGCGACCTGGGAACTGCCGGCCAGATTGACCACCATGCTGTTGGCGACGTCGCGCTCGGTCAGGCCGACATATTCGGCGCGGGTGCGATCGACGTCGACGTTGAAGCTCGGGTTTCGTGACGATTGCTGGATCCGCGCGTCAGCCACGCCGGGAACCCGCCGGACTTTCGCGAGCAGATGATTTGCATAGGCGAAGTTGCCGTCAAGATTGGCGCCGCGAACCTCGAGGTCGATCGGGGCCGGCGCGCCGAAATTGAGGATCTGGTTGACGATATCGGCAGGCAGGAACGCGAAGCTGAGGCCGGGAAACTGCGCGGGCAGCTTCTCACGGAGTTCCTTGACATAGCCTTCGGTCGGCTCATGACCCTCCTTGAGCTTGATCTGGATGTCACCATCCTGCGGGCCGATCACGCCGGTATTGTTATAGGTCATGTTGATGCCGCTGATCGGCACGCCGATGTTGTCGGTCATGGTATCGATCTCGCCCGGCGGAATGACCGTACGAATGGCCTTCTGAATATCGGCAAACTGGCCGGCGGCATCCTCGACCCGGGTGCCAACCTGGGTCCGAACATGCATCAGGATCTGGCCGGCGTCGATGGAGGGGAAGAAGTTGCGGCCGAGATATGGCACCAGCAGAAACGACGCGGCGACAATGCCGATGAAGCCAGTCACGAATATCGGCCGATGCATCAGCGCAAAAGCGAGCAGATCGCGGTAGCCGCTCCGGAGGCGCTCGAACCCGGCTTCGAAAGCGCGTTGAAACCGTACCAGCGGATTGCGTGAATGCGGCGCCCCGCCTTCATGATGGATGTGAGGGTGCAGCAAATACTTCGCCATCGTCGGCACCAGCGTGCGCGACAGGATGAACGACCAGACCATGGCAAACATCACTGCTTCCGCCATGGGCACGAACAGGAAGCGCGCGATGCCGGAGAGGAAAAACATCGGAATGAACACGATGCAGATGCACAACAGCGACACGAAGGCCGGCACCACGATCTGGTTGGCGCCGTCCAGGATCGCTTCCTCGACGGCTTTGCCCTGTTCGAGGTGGTAGTTAATGTTCTCAATGGTCACGGTCGCTTCGTCGACCAGAATACCAACCGCGAGCGCAAGCCCGCCCAACGTCATGATGTTGAGGGTTTCACCGATCGCCGACAGCATGATGATGGAGCCGAGCACTGCAAGTGGGATCGAGGTCGCGATGATGATGGTCGAGCGCCAGCTACCCAGGAACAGCAGGATCATGACGCTGGTCAGTGCCGCGGCAATGATGCCTTCGCGCGCGACACCGGTGATCGCACCGCGCACGAACAGCGATTGATCGCCGACAAATCCGATCTTCAGGTTGTCCGGCAGCGATGACCTGAACTCCGCGACCTTTTGCTTGATGCCCGCGATGATATCCAGGGTCGAGACCGAACCGGCCTTCAGCACCATCATCAGCACCGAGCGGTTGCCGTCGACATGCACGATGTTGGTCTGCGGCGGATTGCCGTCGCGCACGCTGGCGACGTCACGAATGTAGACCATGGCGCCATCGACGGTCTTGATCGGTAGGTTGCCGAGATCGGCGATCTTATCCGGCGAGTTGTTGAGCTGGACGGTATATTCGAACGAGCCGATCTTTTCCGTGCCGACCGGCGTGATCAGGTTCTGCGCCGCCAGCGTGTTGGCGACGTCCTGGCCGGATAATCCGCGCGACTGCAACGCCTGCGGATCGAGATCGATCTGTATCTGGCGCTGCTTGCCGCCGTAAGGGTAGGGAATCGCCGCGCCCGGCACAGTTACCAGCGGCGTGCGCAACTGGTTGATGCCGATGTCGGCGAGGTTCTGTTCGGTAAGGCCTTCGCCCGACAGTGCCAGCTGAATGATCGGCACCGTGGATGCGTTGTAGTTCAGGATCAGCGGCGGCGTGGCACCCGGCGGCAGCTGCTTAAGCAGCGTCTGCGAAATCGCGGTGACCTGGGCATTGGCGGTACGGATATCGACATTGGGCTGGAAGAAGATCTTGACGATGCCGTAGCCGTTGTAGGAATTCGCGGTGATGTGCTCGATGTCGTTAACCGTTGTGGTCAACGAGCGCTCGAACGGCGTGGTGATGCGTCCTGACATCTGGTCAGGCGGCAGACCGGTGTACTGCCACACCACGCCGATCACAGGGATGCGGATGTCAGGAAAAATATCGGTTGGGGTCCGAAACGCGGCGAGCGGCCCGATGATGAGAATAAGCAGCGCGAGCACGACGAAAGTATACGGCCTGCCCAGGGCAATTTTAACAATGGCATTCATTCGTGTGCTTCTCGATCAGTCAGAAAAACAGCGATCGCAGTGCAAAAATCACGCCGCCAGCTTCTGACATCGACCGGGAAAATTTTCCAATCACTAAGTTCTCATTCACGCCGAAGCGGAATTACTTTTCTGTAACATTACGCGCATCGCTGAACTTAATTTAACGGCAGCGATACCAGGCGCCGTCATAGCCTTGAAAATAACCGGGCACCGGACTGTGAGGGCGGTACCGTCGGGCGCAGTAAATCGGGCCAAATTGCGATCCGCCTGTCGGCGTTGCGCCAAATATTCCGGCAGCCCCGAGCCACGCACCGGCAGGGTTGGCGGCAAAATTACCAGGGAAGAAACCATTATTGGGAAAATCGCGAGTGTCGCTGCGGCCGTCATAAAACCAGGGGGAGGGAAATGAATGTCTCCGCAAAAACGGCTCGTGAGCGCTTTCGGCGAAAGCCGCGCTTGCTGATGTGAGGACAGCGGCGGCTGCCAAACAAATTCGCAGCTGCCTCATTAGCAGGATCATCAGTTGCAACATGGCCGGTTCGTTCCCCAGTCGCCTTTCCAGCCGTCCAGCCTGCCACGCCGGAACTGGAGAAAGAGCCCATCCTGCCGATCTGATAGTGCGCTGCCTTTAACGTTAGGCAAGGCGAGAAACATTTCGTCACCGGGACGGCCCCTGACATAGACAAGCGTCGTGCCCAACGCGTGCGAGGCCTGTTCCACATTCATGCCGAACGCCAGCGGCGTATTGTTGGCTTGCTGGGCATGCACAGGCGACATCACGCCGCTTGCCGATGCCGCGATCCATATTAGCCCGCCAAGGATGATGCCTCTCATGGCCGGGTCTCCGGCGGTTGCAGTGATGCCAGCTTGCCGTCCGGCGTCCATCCGCCGCCAAGCGCCTGGAACAGGCTGCTGGCAGCCTGCAGTTTAGACAGCCGCACCAAGACGAGTATGTTCTCGTTGTTGAAGAGCGTTTGCTGCGTCTGCAGGACGGTGAGGAGGTTGACCGTACCCCCGCGGAATTGGACTTCCGACACGTCGAAAGCCTTGCGGGAGGCGGTCACTGCATCGATCTGGAGTTTCTCCTGCCGGGTGAATTGCGCGAGAGCAACCAACGCCTGTTCGACATTGGAGAACGCAGAAAGCACCGCCTTGCGGTAGGCTTGCAGATCTTGAAGCTGCACACCCTTGGCCTGCTTCAACTGGCTCTCCAAGAGGAAGCCGTCGAAGAGCGGCTGGGTCAGTCCGGCAGTCAGGGTGTAAAACCAGGCACCCGGCCCGAACAACGAGGCAAGCGCCGCACTTTGTAGCCCGGTCGAGGCAGTCAGCTGTATCTGCGGGAAGAAGGCGGCGCGCGCCGATTCGACGCTGAAATTCGAGGCGGCGAGCTGCGCTTCAGCCTGACGGATGTCGGGCCTTTGATAGAGCAATTCTGAAGGCAAGCCAGGCGTCACCCGCGGAACCGCGATTTGCGCCAAGCCCCCGCCCTTCACGGTGAAATTTGCCGGAGCACGAGCCACCAGCACCGAGAGGGCGGCAATATTCTGTCGCAACGTCACCTCAAGTGGAGGGATTGAGGCGCGCACGGATGCCACCAGCGCCTCCTGCTGCGATAGGTCGAGCTGCGAGGCCGTTCCACCCGCGAACTGTTGCTTGATCAGCGTCAAGATGCGTTCGGCGGCTACTAGGTTGCGGCGCGCGACGTTCAATTGATCCTGCGCGGCCAAAACCAGAAAGTAGGTGTTGGCGACGGTCACGATCGTCGTCAGCGTCACAACCTCGCGGTTGTAGCGGGCCACTGTCGCGCTTTCCTCGGCGGAATAGAGTGCGGCGCGGTTCTTGCCCCAGAAGTCGATCATGTAGCTTGCGGTAAGGCCCGTATTGAATTGCGAGAAGTTTCCGCTGCCGCCACCGGTATTTCCGCTGACACCGTTGCTGTTGAAGTTATTGCCATTGCCCTGCGAGCCCACATGGTCGCGCTCGGCCGATGCCGTCCCGGTAAGCGACGGAAACAACGGCGCGCCCGAGACGCCGACCTGCGCGTCCGCTTGAACGATCTGCGCGACCGCCACTGCGATATCGAGATTGAAGATCTGCGCCTCTTCCATCAGTGAGGTCAGTTCCTTGGACCGGAAGCCGCGCCACCAATCCAGCGCCGGCACAGCGGCATCGGGTGCGCGGGGCGATGCCTCGCGATAGGCGGCCGGGACCTCGAGGCCGAGTTCGGGCCGCTCGGACCCGAGGATGCAGCCCGACAATGCCGGAGCGATCAGAATCGCGGTGAGCGCCGACGCGAATCGTGTCCTGCCGCCAATTGTGGAATTCGGCGTACGCGAAGCGTCACTCATCGGGCACCGGTTTGAACTTCGATGTTGACGCGCTTAAGCGACAACGCGCCGCGGCCGGCATGCTGCGGGGCTCGTTGAAGGGCTTGGACGCTCATCGGAACTATTGTCGACATCTATTCGCCTGGTTGAAGCGTGCTGCCAGGCGCGAGCGGTGTCGCACCGCCGCCCCGGAGCCGCTGGCTCCACAAACGGAACCGGTCCATATACAGGTAGATGACCGGCGTCGAATAGAGCGTCAGCGCCTGACTGAGGAGAAGCCCACCGACGATCGCGATGCCGAGCGGCTGTCGCAGCTCGCCGCCTTCGCCCAAGCCGATTGCCAGCGGGAACGCGCCAAGCATGGCGGCCATCGTCGTCATCATGATCGGCCGGAAGCGCAGCAGGCAGGCCTCGTAGATCGCATCATGCGGGCTGAGGCCGCGCCTTCGTTCGGCGTCCAGCGCGAAATCGATCATCATGATGGCGTTCTTCTTCACGATGCCAATCAGCAGAATGACGCCGATCAGCGCCATGATGCTGAACTCGGTACCAAACGCCATCAGCGCCAACAGGGCGCCCACGCCGGCGGACGGCAACGTCGACAGGATCGTCAGCGGATGAACGAAACTTTCGTAGAGGATGCCGAGCACGATGTAGATCGTAATCAGCGCTGCTAGAATGAGGAACGGCTGGTTGCTGAGCGAATCCTGATACGCCTTTGCCGCGCCCTGGAACGTACCGCGAATGGTGGCTGGCACGCCGATCCGGTTCATAGCGGCCTCTATGGAGGCAACAGCCATGCTGAGCGACACGTTAGGCGGCAAGTTGAACGAAATCGTGGTGGCGACCAGGAGCCCCTGATGGTTGACCGCCAGCGGGGTCGAGCCATGGGTAAAACGCGCGACCGCGGACAAAGGAATCATGGTCTCCTGTGTGGTCGAAACCGCAGACCCGGTCGAGGCGACGCCCTTGCCGGTAGAACCAATCGAATTTGTTGCGAGGTTCCGGGCGGCCTGTGCGTTGGCGGCGTTGGCCGCCGCCGACGTGCCGGGCGCGGTGACCGTTCCTGCCACCGCGTTTGTCGCCTGCGAGCCGCCCACCGAGCCGCCGGATGTGCTGATATAGACATCCTTCAGCGTCTCCGGGTTTTGCCAGAACCGCGGCGCCACCTCCATGATGACGTGGTACTGGTTGCGGGCGACGTAAATGGTCGAAACCTGACGCTGGCCGAACGCATCATAGAGCGTGTTGTCGATCTGGCTCACGGTAACACCCAACCGCGCGGCGGCGTCGCGGTCGATCACCAGATCGGCTTCGAGCCCCTTGTTCTGCTGGTCGCTGTTGACGTCGGCCAGGTTGGGATCGTTTTGCAGCGCAGCCGTGATCTTCGGCGCCCATTCGTTGAGCTCCTCCAGCGTGGGACCTTGCAAGGTGTACTGATACTGCGCGTTGCTGGCGCGGCCGCCGACGCGGATGTCCTGCACGGCCTGCAGGTACAGGGTCGCTCCCGGCACGACCGCCATCTCATGCCGTAGCCGCGCGATGACGCCGTCCGCGGAAACCTTGCGTTCGCTGAGCGGACGCAGCGATGCGAATACAAAGCCGGAATTGGTTTGGCCGCCGCCGGTAAAGCCGACCACGGTTTCGACTGCCGGGTCCTTCTTGATGATACTGACGAACTGCGCCAGCTTCTGCTGCATCAACTGAAACGAAATACTCTGGTCGGCCTGGATCGAGCCGACCACCCTCCCGGTATCCTGCTGCGGGAAGAAGCCCTTCGGGATCACGATATACAGGTAAAAGTTGAGGCCGAAGGCGGTCAGGAAGATCAATATGATCATGAGGGGATGCGCGAGAGCAGCGCTCAGAGACCGCCGGTAAAGATTCAGCATGCTCTCGAAGAAGCGTTCGCTGGTCCGATAGAACCAGCCGTGCCGCCGGCCAGTTTCGTTGCGCAGCAGCACGGCGCACATCATCGGCGTGGTGGCCAGTGAAACCGCAAGCGAGATGACGATCGCAATCGAGATCGTCATGGCAAATTCGCGGAACAGCCGGCCGATGATGCCACCCATCAGCAGGATCGGAATGAAGACGGCGATGAGGGATATGCTCATCGAGAGCACGGTGAAGCCGACCTCGTTGGCGCCCTTGAGCGCGGCTTCCAGCGGCGACAGACCCTCCTCGATATAGCGGGTGATGTTTTCGAGAACGACGATAGCGTCATCGACGACAAAGCCGGTCGCTATCGTCAGCGCCATCAGCGAGAGATTGTCGAGGCTGTAGCCCATCAGGTACATGGCGGCGAATGTCGCGACTAGCGACACCGAAACCGCCACCACGGGAATGAATGTGGCGCGCAGGTTCCGCAGAAACGCGAAAACCACCACGATCACCAGCAGCACGGCGAGGATCAGGGTGCGCTCGACATCCCGCAAAGAGGTACGAATGGTGGTCGAGCGGTCGACCCCGGTTTCGACGTCGATGGCAGGCGAGATCGAAGCCCTCAATTGCGGCATCAGCGCCTTGACGCGATCCACCGTGCTGATGATGTTGGCGCCCGGCTGGCGGTAGAGGATGATCAGAACGGCAGGCTTGCCGTTGGCCAGACCGGAGTTGCGCAGATTTTCGACGCTGTCGGTGACTTCACCGATGTCGGACAGATGCACAGCCGCGCCATTGCGATAGGCGACGATCAGAGACTGGTAGTCGGCGGCCTTGTTGGCCTGATCGTTGGCATAGATCTGATAACGCTGATCGCCGACGTCGATGCCGCCCTTCGGACTGTGGGCGTTGGCGCTCCCCAGTGCCGCCCGCACATCCTCGAGACCGATGCCATATTTGTAGACCGCCTGTGGGATGAGTTCCACGCGCACGGCGGGCAGCGAACTACCGCTGACCGCGACTTCGCCGATGCCCTCGACCTGCGACAGCTTCTGCGCCAATACGGTCGATGCCGCGTCATACAGGTCGCCGCGCGTCATCGTGTCCGAACTCAAAGTCAGGATCAGGATCGGGGCGTCGGCGGGATTGACTTTTTTGTAGGTCGGATTGGATCGCAGGCTGGTTGGAAGGTCGGCGCGGGCTGCGTTGATCGCCGCCTGTACGTCGCGCGCGGCGCCGTCGATATCCCGGTTAAGCCCGAACTGCAGGGTAATGCGCGTCGACCCCACCGACGAGGAGGAGGTCATCTCGGTAACGTCGGCGATTTGCCCGAGACGACGCTCGAGCGGGCTGGCGACCGTGGTCGCGACATCCTGCGGGCTGGCGCCTGGCAGGGTCGCCCGCACGGAGATGGTCGGATAATCCACCTGCGGCAATGGCGAGACCGGCAGCTTGAAGAACGCCACCATACCCGCCGCCGCAAGTCCAAACGTCAGCAGCGTGGTCGCGACCGGCCGACGAATGAAGGGGGTTGACGGGCCCATGGCTCAGTTCGACTCGTTCGCTTGGCCAACACCGCGCGAGTCGCCGGCAAAGCGCACGGCCAGGCGGTCGAACCAGAGATAGATCACGGGCGTCGTGAACAACGTCAGCAACTGACTGACCAAAAGGCCGCCGACGATGGAGATGCCGAGCGGGTGCCGCAGTTCGGAACCAGCGCCGGTGCCAAGCATCAGCGGTAGCGCGCCGAGCACTGCGGCCATCGTCGTCATCAGGATCGGTCGGAAGCGCAACAGGCAGGCCTGATAGATTGCCTCGCGGGGCGGTTTGCCCTCGTTGCGCTCGGCGTCGAGCGCGAAGTCGATCATCATGATCGCGTTTTTCTTCACGATGCCGATCAAGAGGATGATGCCGATGATCGCCACGATCGTCAGGTCGTTGCCGGCGATCATCAGCGCCAGCAGCGCGCCAATGCCGGCGGACGGCAGCGTCGAGAGGATGGTGAGGGGGTGGATGAAGCTCTCATAGAGCACGCCGAGCACGATGTAGACGACGACGATCGCCGCCAGGATCAGGAAGAGCTGATTGGTGAGCGACGACTGGAATGCGAGCGCCGCGCCCTGGAAGCTGCTGATCACGCTGGCCGGCAGGCCGATATCAAGCTGGGCCTGCTTGATCGCGGTCACCGCGCCGCCGAGCGAGGCGCCCGGCGCCAGGTTGAAGGAGACCGTGGTCGACGGAAACTGCCCGAGATGTGAGACCAGCAACGGCGCGGTTTGTTCCCGTATCTTTGCCATCACCGCCAGCGGCACCGGCGCGCCGCCCACGGAGGAGGGCAGGTAGATGTCTGACAGCGACTGCAGCGAGGTCTGCAGGCTCGGATCGGCTTCGAGGATGACGCGGTATTGGTTCGAGTTGGTGAAGATGGTGGAGACGATCCGCTGGCCGTAGGAATCGTACAGGGCATTGTCGATTGTGGCGGGCGTTATCCCGAAGCGGGCGGCTTGGTCGCGGTCGATGTCGACGAAGACCGCGAGCCCCTGGGCCGATAGATCGCTGGTGACATCGGCGAGCTCCGGAAGCTGGTTCAGCTTGTCGACGAGCTTCGGCGTCCATTCGGCAAGTTGTGCCGGATCGGCGTCCTGTAGGATGAACTGATATTGCGTCCGGCTAACAGTGCCCTCGATGGTCAGGTCCTGAACCGGCTGCATGTAAAGGGTGATGCCGGTCAGCGATGCCGTGCGGTCCTTGATCCGCTGCATCACCGCCGTGACGTCGGACTTGCGCTGGTTGCGCGCCTTGAGATTGATCAGTATTCGTCCGCTGTTGAGCGTGGCGTTGGTGCCGTCGACGCCGATGAAGGAGGAAAGGCTCTCGACATCCGGATCCTTGAGAATGGCGCTGGCTAGCCGCTGTTGCCGCTCCGCCATCGCCGCGTAGGACACCGATTGCGGGGCCTCCGATATCGCCTGGATGACGCCGGTATCCTGCAGTGGAAAGAATCCCTTGGGAATGACGACGTAGAGCAGGCCGGTGAGCACGAAGGTGCCGAGCGCGACGAACAACACGAGAGTCTGGCGGTCGAGAACCCAGTTGAGCGCGTGGCCATAGAGCTCGATGATGCGGTCGAACCCTTCGCGGCTGTAGCGCTGGAACGCGTTCTCATGCGATTCGGTTTCGGGCTTGAGCAGCTTGGCGCAAGCCATAGGAACCAATGTCAGCGACACCACGGCCGAAATCAGGATCGTGACCGACAGCGTGATGGCGAATTCGCGGAACAGCCGGCCGACCACGTCGCCCATGAACAGCAGCGGAATCAGAACCGCGATCAGCGATACCGTCAGCGAGATGATGGTGAAGCCGATCTGTTCGGAACCGCGAAGGGCGGCTTGCAGCGGTGGCTCGCCCTCTTCGATGTATCGGGAAATGTTCTCGATCACGACGATCGCGTCGTCGACCACGAAGCCGGTGGCGATGGTCAGCGCCATCAGCGACAGATTGTTGAGGCTGAAGCCGAACAGATACATGGCACCGAGCGTGCCGACCAGCGACAGCGGAACGGAAAGGCTCGGAATCAACGTAGCTCGCGCGCTGCGCAGGAACACGAAGATCACCAGCACCACGAGGATGACGGCGAGCGTCAGTTCATATTCCACATCCTCGACCGAGGCGCGAATGGTCACGGTGCGGTCGGTAAGGATCTTGAGGTCGATTGCGGCCGGCAGCGAGGCCTGCAATTGCGGCAATAACGACTTGATGGACTCGACCACCGAGATGACGTTGGCGCCGGGCTGGCGTTGGATATTCAGGATTATCGCCGGCGTTTCGTTCATCCAGGCGCCGAGCTTGTCGTTCTGCGCCCCGTCGACGACGTCGCCGACATCGCTGAGCCGCACCGGCGAGCCGTTTTTGTAGGCGACGATCAGCGATTTATAGTCGCTGGCGTTTCGGATCTGGTCGTTGGCGTTGATGGTGTAGGCGCGCAGCGTGCCGTCGAAACTGCCCTTCGGCGTGTTGACGTTCGCGTTGCCGAGCGTTGTCCTGAGATCGTCGATGTTCAGGCCATAGGCGGCGAGTTTGCGGATGTCGGCACGAATCCTCACCGCTGGCCGTTGGCCGCCGCTGATGCTGACCAGTCCGACGCCGGGAAGCTGCGAGATTTTTTGCGCCAGGCGGGTATCGACGAAATCTTGCACCTGCGTCAGTGGCATCGTTTTCGACGTCAACCCGAGCGTCAGGATCGGCGCGTCGGCCGGGTTGACCTTGGCGTAGATCGGCGGTGCGGGCAGGTCGGAGGGCAGGAGGTTGCCAGCGGCGTTGATCGCGGCCTGCACTTCCTGCTCGGCGATGTCGAGGGAAATGCTGAGCCCGAACTGCAGTGTGATGACAGAAGCTCCGGCCGAGCTTACCGAGCTCATCTGGTTGAGGTTCGGCATCTGGCCGAACTGCACCTCCAGCGGTGCGGTAACCGACGACGTCATCACATCGGGACTGGCGCCGGGATAGAAAGTCTGCACCTGAATGGTCGGATAATCCACCTCGGGCAAAGCGGCGACCGGAAGGAACCTGAACGCGAGCAGGCCTGACAGCATGATCGCAATCATCAGCAACGTGGTCGCGACCGGCCGTAAAATGAACGGCTGCGACGGGCTCATTGTTTTTGTCCGTTATCCGAATGCCGTCTCCTGCCGCCTTTTCCCGGACCCGGGGCTGCTCCAGGGTCTGCGGCTGGCGCGTTGATGTCGGCTTCGGCCCGTACGTTGATCTTCGCGCCGTCGCGCAGCTTGTCGGCGCCGTCGATCACGATGCGATCGCCGGGAACCAGCCCGGAGCGAACCTCGACGCGATCGCCATCCGTTACGCCCAGTTCGACCTTGCGGACGGAGACGGTGCTATCCGGGTTGATGAAGTAGACGAAGGTGCCGGGCACGCCACGCTGGACGCCGGCTGTCGGCATAGTGGTGACGTCCTTGTGGGTGTCGAGCAGCAAACGGACATTCACGAACTGATTTGGATAGAGCGTTCTCGATTCATTCGGAAACTCCGCTCGCAGCTTGATCGTGCCGGTGGTCGGATCGATCTGGCTGTCGAAGGTCTGCAGCGTGCCGTCGGCGATCTTGGTCGAGCCATCGCGACTGTAGGCGGCTGCGGGTAGCACGGCGCCTTCCCTTATCCGCTTCGAGATGGCCTGCAGATTATCCTCGGGCACCGTGAACAGGACGCTGATCGGCTGCAACTGCGTAATGACGACAAGGCCATTGGTATCGCCCGGAGTCACATAGTTGCCCTGGTCCACCTGACGCAGCCCGACGCGGCCATCGAGCGGCGATACGATGTGGCAATATTGCAGGTTCACCTCGGCGGACTTGACCGCGGCGCGGTCGGCTTCGACCGTACCCTGGTTCTGGCCAACCAGCGCGACCTGCGTGTCCAAGGTCTGACGCGGCACCGCATTTTGCGCGGCCAAACCCTGATAACGGGCAAGATCGACTTGGGCGCCTTTCAACATGGCTTCGTCGCGCGCGAGCTGTCCCTTGGCCTGCGCCAAGGCGGCCTCGAACGGCCGCGGATCGATCTCCGCAAGCAGATCGCCTTTCTTGACCTCGTCGCCTTCCTTGAAGGCCACCTTCTGCAGGTAACCGCTGATCTGGCTCCTGATGGTTACGGTGGCGAGCGAGGTGACCGTGCCGAGGCCGTTAAGCGTGATTTTAATATCCCCTTTGCCGACGACCTCAGGGACGATCGACATCGGTGCAGCGTTGCGTCCGCCGCGCGCCGGCTGTGGCGCGCTTTGCTGCCTATTCCACCAGACGACACCTGCGACTACCAGCAACAGCAGAAGGCACGTCACGACAAAGCGCCCGCGCGACCGCGGCTGGGTTTTTGTCGGAATGCCGACCGGGGAAGCCGGCGACGACTTGGCTTCCTTGGGAGGTTTGATCGGTTGGTTCATGAACGTTCCATCACAGAGATCTCGTTCATCTTGCAGGCCTCTTTTGTGCGTGACCTGTCGGGGCGTGAGGTCGCTCAAACAACCGTGACGGGCCGGTTATTGTAGGCGTTTTGAGCGATATATCGCAACCGCTCACAGGCCGGAAAAGCCGCTTCCAACAGGCATTATCGTATTAATAATCGGAAAGATTCCATGCTTGGGCGACGCTGCCTTCCGGCCGAACGGCAGGTTACAAGCGCAAGATTGCGGTCTTGCGCGGCACAATAGCCCAGCCTCGGAAAAAGCGCAGTTTAGCCTGCTCTGGCGCATCTAAACGCCTACTTTCGCCGCCTGATGGGGGCCGCGGCATTCCGGAATAATCTCAAAGGCAGTCCCGATTCGGAGGTAAATCGCTGCTTTGCGGCGGCGCACCCGCGAACGGAACGACCAGCAATCCGAGCAGCGCGACGCCGCCGAGGAGGGCCCAGGCTTCATTGGCGCTGAGCGCAAACGCAGCCTTCTCGACCAGGGGCCGAACATAGGCCTCCACCGTCGCATCGGTTATCCCGGCAGGGCGATGGGTGAAAAGCTGGACATCGAGCCCGATCGCGCGCGCCGCCGTGACATCGCCTGCGATCAGCCGGTCGCGCAAGGCCTCGGCGTGTCCGGCGGTGCGCCCGTAAAGGATGGTGTCGATCATCGCGATCCCGATCGCGCCGCCCAGGTTTCGCATCAGGTTGAACAGGCCACTGGCGTCGGGCACTTGCGCCGCCGTCAACGAACCGAGCGCCAGCCGGGTTGGCGGCAGCAGGCAGAACATGATCGCGACCCCGCGCAGGACCTGCGGCCAGAACATCTCGTCGAAATCCGCGACGCGGCTTTGAAATGCGCTGCAACCAAGCCCGAGCGCGAACAGGCCGAATCCCACAGCCGACAGCCAGCGCGGATCGTAGCGACTTTCCAGCGCGCCGGCGATCGGCGCGGCTAGGAGTTGCGCGCAACCGGTGACGAGCATGATGGTGCCGATCTCGAAGGCGTCGTGGTGGCGCACATAGGCGAGAAACACCGGCATCAGATAAACCGAACCGAACAAGCCGACGCCGAGGCAAAAACTTAAGCCGCAGCCGATCGCGAACGAGCGGGTTTCCAAGGTCGACAATTCGACCACGGGATGGGCGGCCTTTAGCGTTCTTGTGGCGAAGCATGATGCGGCGGCGGCGCTAAGTAGCAGCGGCAGGGCGCAACGCGGCGAAAGCCAGCCATATTGCGGCGCCTGCTTCAGTGCAATCTCCAGGCCTGCCAGCGCAATCGCCATCAACGCCAGCGAAAGCAGGTCAAGGGTGGCGAGGTCGACAAGGCTGGGTCGCTCGCGCGGCAGCAGGAATGGTATTGCCGAGGCGGCGATGATTCCGGGGATCACATTGATCAGGAACAGCCAGTGCCATGAATAGGTTTCGGTGATCCAGCCGCCGACGACCGGCCCGATGGTGGGCGCCAACACCGCCACGATGCCGGCCATCGTAGTGGCAACCGGGTGCAGACGAACCGGAAACAGCAAGAACACCGCGGAAAACACTGCCGGGATCAGCGTGCCTCCGGCAAAGCCCTGAAGGACGCGGAAGCCGACCAAAGTCGCGAAACTGCCGCTGAAGGCGCAGCCGATCGAGGCGAGGGTGAAAAGCCCGATCGCGCCCACGACCAGCCACCGCAACGTCAGGACGCGCGTCAGCCATCCCGTCAGCGGAATGGCGATGATCTCGGCAATCAGATAGGCCGTCTGGATCCAGCTGATCGCGTCCGGCGAGATCGCCAGCGCGTGCTGGATCGAAGGCAGCGATGTTGCGACGACCTGGATGTCCAGGATCGCCATGAACATGCCGAGGCACATCAGGATGAAGCCGAGCCAGGTTGCGACGCGTGGCTCGCTTGTGTCGATCGCTTGCGCCGTCACGCCGCACCGGGCCCGGTTGTCGGGCGAGACGCTGCCAGCGCGCGGTTTTCGGCACGAATCCGGATTGCGAGGACCGCGGCGTTCAGGGCCGTGAAGATCGCGGCAATCCAAGGAAGGTAGAGGACAAGCGGAAGCACGGCGATCTCGGCGGCGACGACGGCATAGTTGGGATGTGACAGGTATCGATAGGGGCCAGTCGACACCAAAGGCTCGCCCGGCACGACGATGATGCGCGTGGTCCAGCGTGAGCCCAGTGTCCACAACACCCAGAAACGGAAAACCTGCACGACGAGATAGAGCGCCAGCGCTATCGCATTCACCGGATGGTCGTGGCCGAATACCCAGAGCGATAACAGCCACGCCGCGTGCACCGCGACGATCAGCGGGTAATGTCCGGGCGCCAGTTCCACCGCGCCGCGCGCCATCAGCTTTCGCGTATTGTGGCGGGAGACCACGAGTTCGCCGAGGCGCTGGAGCGTGACCAGCGCGAGGATGAGTTCGGCGAAACTCAAGCGGCGTGCCGCAGTGTGGCGCAGCTTGCGGTGAAACCGGGTCCAAGCGCTGTTAACAACGAGCGTGAAGGCAAGCCGGCATTGCGCACGCGTTCAAGGACGAACAGCACCGTCGGCGCCGACATGTTGCCGTAGTCGGCTATCACCTGCCGTTCGTGATCGAGCGTACCCTGATCAAGCGCAAGCGCGGTCTCAAGCGCGGTGATCACCCGCGCGCCGCCGGGATGGCAGATAAAGCGGTCAATGTCCGCCATCGAGAGCTGCATGGCTGCGAGGATCTGCGTCACGGCGGGATTGAAGTGGTCGGCGACGAAATTTGGAATCGTCCGCTGAAAGATCACGCCAAAGCCTTCCGGATCGACGTTCCAGCCCATGATGCCGAGCGTATCGGGCCAAAGATGTTGACCGGAATTTTCGATCTGCGTCGGGCCACCATCGCCGGCACGCAAGATCACCGCCGCGGCGCCATCGCCGAACAGGCTGGTCGCAACGATGTTGGCCTTGGTGAGTTCGTCAAGTCTAAGCGCAAGCGAGCACAGCTCAACGGCAACCAGCAGGACGTTGCTGCCCGGTTTTGCCTGCGCGAGCCGTGCCGCGATCGCCAGGCCGGAAACCCCGCCCGCGCAGCCGAGGCCGAACACCGGGACGCGCATGACGTCGGATCGAAATCCCATTCGCCCGGCGACGCGGGCCTCCAGGCTTGGCGTCGCAATTCCGGTGGAGCAGACGGTGACGACGGTGTCGATATCGCTGCCGGATAATTGCGCGTTCGCCAGCGCCTTGCCGGCGGCGTCGACGAACAGCGCTTCGGCACCTTCCAGGAACGCTTTGGTGCGCTCTGGCCAGCCGCGCCGTTCAAGATACCAATCGAACGGCTTCACGCCGTGACGCTTGACGATTCCGGTATTGGAAAAAATGCTCGATAGCGTTTCGAATTGCGGGAGTCGGGGACCGAACACTTCCCATGCCGCGGCCAGCACGTCCTTCTGCAGGAATACGTTGGCGGGGACCGATGTTGCCAAGGAAATCAGGGCAGCCGTTTGCATTGCGCGTCTCTCCCGGCTTTTTGCCGTCGGTGTAGGAAACAATCGTGTGGCGGGAATATTTCGAAGGGTCGTAAAAAATCACGAGCTGTCGGTGTCACTTAACGGTGAGTCTCTCGTGTCCGTCGCTTCGGCCACGTGCGCTGATGCTCTCGCTTGGCATTCAGGTCGGAGTCAAGGTGAACGCTGCATCGCTTTTTTGCAACTGACATCTTCCGTGCCGGGGTCTAGCCGGACCGTAAGCTGCTGTGCTTGGATGTCGCACAAGAAGCCGTAGCAAACGGCGTCGGCGGCGTCAGCCGCCGGCTATCAAAGCCTAAAGGGAGGATATGTCTTGGAACAGGCAGGCCGTACGCTGCTGGCCAAAATCTGGGAGCAGCATGTCATCGCGCGGATTGGCGATGATACCGACCTTCTCCATGTCGACCGTCATCTGCTGCACGATCTCGGCGGCTCCCGCGGTCTGCTCGATCTCAAAAGCCGCAATCTCAGCGTCCACAACCCGGAACTGACATTCGCGACGCCGGACCATGCGATTTCGACGGCGCGTGGTCGGGCCGGCACCTTCAAGGTCGGTCAGGATCTGTTGGCGGCCTTGCGGGTCGAAACCACCGCGAGCGGCATCCAGATGTTCGATATCGGTGAGCCGGGGCAAGGTATTGTCCACGTCATCGGCCCTGAACTGGGACTCAGTCTTCCCGGCGCGCTGATCGTCTGTGGCGACAGCCACACCTGCACACATGGCGGCCTCGGGGCTCTCGCCTTTGGCATCGGCTCGAGTGAATTGACGCATGTGCTGGCAACGCAGGCGCTGATCCAGCGCCGGCCGAAGACCATGCGCGTCAAATTTGAAGGCAAGCTTCCGCTCGGCGTGACCGCAAAGGATATGATCCTCGCATTGATCGGCCACGTCGGGGCGGCGGGCGGCACCGGCTACGCGGTCGAATATGCCGGCAGCGCCATCAGGGATCTCCCGATCGAGGGGCGGCTTACCATCTGCAACCTCTCGATCGAGCTCGGCGCCAAGATGGGCATGGTCGCGCCGGACGAGAAGACCTTTGAATATGTCCGCGGGCGGCCCTACGCGCCGCAAGGTGAGATGTGGGAGCAGGCGGTCAGGGCGTGGCGGCAGCTGGCGAGCGATACGGATGCGGTTTTCGACCGCGAAGTCGTCATCGATGTCGCCAAGATCAATCCGCAGGTGACATGGGGCATCAGTCCGGAACATGTCATCGGCGTCGATGGCCACATTCCCGATCCGCAGGCGGTCACCGATCCAGAGCGCCGCGTCGCGCTGCAGACCGCGCTGGATTATATGGGCCTCAAGGCCGGTGCGCCGATCGCCGGCACGCCCGTCGATTGGGTCTTCATCGGCTCATGCACCAATAGCCGCCTGAGCGACCTGCGCGCGGCCGCTGAAGTCGCGCGCGGGCGAAAGGTTGCGCCCGGGGTCCGGGCCTGGATCGTGCCGGGCTCGGAAACCGTGAAGCGCGATGCGGTGGCCGAAGGGCTGGACAAGGTTTTCACCGATGCCGGCTTCGAATGGCGCGAGCCCGGCTGCTCGATGTGCCTTGCCGCCAATGGCGAAACCGTCGCGCCCGGCCAGCGCTCGGTCTCGACGTCCAATCGCAATTTCATTGGCCGCCAGGGCCCGCGCGCCCGCACCCATTTGGCGAGCCCGGCAAGTGCCGCAGCAGCCGCGATTTCTGGCGCCATCGCCGACGTGCGGAACATGGAGCGCTGACATGCCGAAACCTTTCACCAAACTAAGCGCGATCGCCGCGCCGATCATGCGCACCAATGTCGATACCGACGTGATCATCCGCATCGAGCGTCTGGTCGGCAACGGCATTCGCGGCACGCTCGGCAAATGGGCCTTCGGCTCGCTGCGCTATCTGCCGGACGGTTCTGAGAATCCTGAATTCATCCTGAACCGGGAACCTTATCGGGCGGCCGAAATTCTGGTCACCGGTCCGAATTTCGGCTGCGGCTCGTCCCGCGAAGGCGCGGTGTGGGCGCTGCAGGAGATGGGAATCCGCGCCGTGATCGGCTCGGGGTTCGGCGACATCTTCTTCGCCAATTGTTTTCAGAACGGGATTCTTCCTGTCATCGTCGACAAGGAGATCGTCGATGGTCTCGCCGCGGAGATCGAGATTACCCAGGGCGCCGGGCGCATCGGTATTGATCTTGAGGAGCAGACGATCACCTCGCCGACCGGCAAGCGGCACCGTTTCGAGATCGATCCGCGCCGGCGCGCCGGACTTCTCGCCGGTCTCGACGAGGTCGCGCTGACGTTGCAGCGCGACCATGAAATCAGGGCGTTTCAGGCATCCGACCGCGCGCAGCGGCCATGGATCCATTTTGCAAGGAAGCAGGCATGAATACGCGATCCAATATGTTCAAGGTGGCCGTGGTCGGCGGCGAAGGAATCGGCCCCGAGGTGACGGCGCAGTCGCACCGCGTGCTCAACTGGTTCGTCGCCAATCGCGGGGTCCCCGTGACGTCGCGCGAAGCCCAATACGGCATCATCCCCTATCTCGCGACCGGCAAGGTGCTGCCGGAGGATACGGTGGAGGCAATGGAAGAGGCCGACGCGATCCTGTGGGGCGCGACCGGTGGTCCAGAGACCAAGGAAGTGCCGCCGGCGGCCCGCAAGGCCGGTAGCCTGCTGTCGATGCGCAGCAAATACGACCTTTACGCCAACCTGAGGCCGATCGTCGCCAGTCCGGCACTGGCCGATTCGGCGCCGCTCAAGGCCGAGGTGCTCAAGGACGTCGATTTCGTCATCATCCGCGAGCTCACCAGCGGCATCTATTTCGGCGAGCCGCGCGGCATCGAAACGCTTCCCGACGGCCAGCGGCGTGGATTCAATACCGAGCAATACACCACCAACCAGGTCCGTCGCGTCGCTCGATCGGCTTTTGAGCTTGCACGCACCCGCAAGGGAAGAGTCTGTTCAGTCGACAAGGCGAACGTGCTGGAAGCCAGCGTGCTATGGCGCGAGGAGGTCATCAAGCTCCACACCGAGGAATTTTCCGACGTCGAGCTCACGCATCTCTACGTCGACAACGCCGCCATGCAGATCGTGCGCGAGCCCAGGCAGTTCGACGTGATGGTGACCGGCAATATCTTCGGCGACATTTTGTCGGATTGTGCGGCCATGGCGTCGGGTTCGCTCGGCATGCTGCCGTCGGCCTCGCTTGGTCCAGTCGATCAATACGGTCGTCGCAAGGCGTTATACGAACCCGTACACGGCAGCGCCCCCGATATCGCCGGCAAGGGCATCGCCAATCCGCTCGGTTCGATCCTTAGCGTCGCCATGATGCTGCGCATGACGCTTGATCGGCCCGAGGACGCGGACCTGCTGGAGAAGGCCGTGGCTGCGGCCCTGGCGGCCGGCGCGCGAACTGCCGACATTGCGGAGCCGGGCGCGACGCGGCTTTCAACCCGACAAATGGGCGATGCGGTGCTCGATGCGCTCGAGAAGGTCACCCGCAAGCAAAAGGAACCGGCGTAATGGCCAAGAGCTTCACCCGCCGCTCGGCGCTGACGATCATCGCCGGGGGCGGTGCGTTGCTCTCGGCGGGCCGTGCATCGGCCGAAGCTAAGACCGGCCGGGCCATCTATCCGGTCGCCGTGCCGATCTATCAGTCGCAGTTCGTGGCTGACCGGGCCGGGTTTTTCAAGGACGCGGGACTCGACTGCAAGCTGATTCAGGGCGGCAACGGCGTCAAGACGCGCGAGATCGTTGCTTCCTCGCAGGGCGACATCGGCATCGGCGACATCACCCATCCGATGCAGCTCGCCAATCGCGGGCGTAACGGGAGGATATTGATGCCGACCGATACCCGTTCGAGCTCGGTAATGTTCATCATCCGCAAGGATTTGTGGGATCAGGGCATCACGACGCTGCAGGCGCTGATCGAATGGAAACGCCCGGACGGGCGCAAACCAATCGTCTCGGTGTCGTCGCTCGGGGGCACCAACCATGTCTGGGCTTCCTACTACATGGAGACGATGGGGTTCGACGAGAAAATCACCTGGATTGGGACCGGCAATGTCGACACCATGCTGGGCTCGCTGAAGACCAAGCAGGTCGATGTGCTCGTGAGCTCGCTCTCGCTGCTGGACGACGCACAGCAGCAGGGCTGGGGTACGCTTCTGTTCGATGGAACGGATGAGACCATCTGGAATAAATATATCGGCGGCAAGGTTCCGGTGACGGCGCATTTCACCATCCAGTCGACGATCGACAAGGACCCGCCAAAGATGCAGGCCTACGCGGCCGCGCTGTGGCGCGCGGCGCAATGGATCAAGACGCATTCGCCCGACGAGATCTACGACATGATCGAGCCTTACGTCGGCAGCACCTCGCGCCGCGCCAATGCCCTCGAAATCACGGCGCTGAAGAAAGTCGCCGACTTCGACGGCACCATCGAGCCTGAGAGCTTCGCCCGCGGCGAAAAGGTCTGGTTCCGCGAGATGACCGGGATCAAGCCGCTCACCATCGCTGAGGTCGTCAGTCCCGGCTTCGCCGAGGCCGCGCGAAAGGCGTACCCGGGTTGAAGAGCCTGAATTTGAAAGCGCAGGACGCAATGGCGCGAGAGATGTCCGCGGTGGCGCCGGACGTCGCGCGGATCGACGTCCGTGGATTGAGCAAATCGTTCCAGCTGGCGGGTTCCGCGATCGAGGCCGTGCGCGACGTCTCCTTCAGTGTCCGCCGCGGTGAATTCGTGGCCTTGCTCGGGCCGTCCGGCTCCGGCAAGAGCACGGTGCTCAACATGATCGCGACCTTGATCCGGCCGAGCGGCGGACAAATCCTGATCGACGGCAGGCCGGTGATCGCAGGCCACGCGACGCCCGATGTCGGTTATGTTTTCCAGCGCGACACGTTGTTTCCATGGCGTACCGTGGCGGACAACATCGGTTACGGGCTGCAATTGTCCGGCGTGCCGATCGCCGAACGGAAAGCGCGCGTGGTGGCCGCCATCGCGCAGGCCGGCCTGCAGGGGTTCGAAGACGCCTATCCGTCGGCGCTGTCGGGTGGCATGCGCCAGCGGGCCGCCTTGATGCGGACGCTGGTGGTCGAGCCGCAGATACTGCTGATGGACGAGCCGTTCGGCGCGCTCGACACCCATACCAAGATCGACATGCACGATGTCCTGCTGCGAATCTGGGAGCGCGAGCTGCAGACCGTTCTGTTCGTCACGCACGACCTCGGCGAGGCGCTGACGCTGGCCGATCGCATCATCCTGTTCTCCGCGCGTCCGGGCCGGATCAAGGATATGTTCGAGGTCGATTTCGCCAGGCCGCGCGACGCGGTGAAGGTGCGCGAGACTCCACGGTATGCCGAGCTGTTCCAGCACGTCTGGCATTCGCTTGGGGAAGAATTCGCCAAGGGACGTCGCTCGTGAAGGGGGTTGGCCCATGAGATCGTCGCGCCGGTTCGCAGGTACGTGGGCATGGCAGGCGTTGATCTGCGTCGCCGTGTTGTCGATCTGGCAATGGGGTTACGATCTGCATGCCAGCTTCCCGTGGCTCATACCGGATATGCTCGACCCTTATTTCATCTCGAAGCCGTCAGAGATCTTTCAGAATTTTCTGATCTTGAGCTGCATCAAGTCGAAGCTGGGCGTATTCAATGGCTGGTTCAACGGCGACTTCGCCAAATGCATGGCGCGCTCGGATAACAATCTCTGGGTCGCAACGTCGGTCACGTTGAAAAACACCTTCTTCGGGTTCGTCACTGGCGTTTCCAGCGGCTTTACGGCGGGTCTGATCCTGGGACGCTCGGACCGGCTCAGTGCGATCTTCCAGCCTTTCATTACCGCGGTGAATTCGATTCCCCGCATTGCATTGGCGCCGATCATCGTGCTGGCATTCGGCATCGGCGACACCTCGAAGATCGTGACGTCGTGGATCGTGGTGGTGTTTCTGGTGTTCTTCAACACGTTCGAAGGCGCCCGCTCGATCGACGAAGGCTTTATCAATGCGGCGCGGCTGCTCGGCGCCAGCGAATGGCAGATCACCCGCACGGTGGTGATCCCCTCGACCATGGCATGGGTATTCGCCTCGCTGTCGCCGGCAATTTCCTTTGCGCTGATCGGCGTCATCGTCGGTGAATTCATCGGCGCCGAGCGCGGCATCGGACGCCTGATTATCGAATCCGAGGCGCGCGCCGAAGCGTCGGGCATGATGGTGGCGGTGATCGTGCTGATGCTTGTTGGTGTGGCGTTGACGACCCTGATCCGCCGGCTACAGGCCTATCTGCTGCGCTGGCAGCAGCACAATATGGTGGAGTAGGAGCATCCAAGCCGCCGCTCACATGGTTTTGCTGGCGGCCGGTGCCGGGCATGTTGTAATCGTAGCCGCCACGCGACGGTTTAGACTGTCATTCAAAGGTGAGGAAATAACGCCATGACGCATGCAATCCGCTTTCATCGGGCCGGCGGCCCGGAAGTTCTGGTTTGGGAAGAAGTCAAGCTCGGCAAGCCCGGTCCCGGCGAGGCGCGGATCCGCCATACCGCCGTGGGGCTGAACTTTGTCGACATCTACAACCGCTCCGGAGTCTACCAGGTCCCACTGCCGAGCGGTCTGGGCAGCGAGGGCGCCGGCGTGGTCGAGGAAGTCGGCTCCGGTGTGACCGATCTCAAGCCCGGCGACCGCGTCGCCTATGGCAGCTCGCCGCTCGGCGCCTATGCCGAGGAGCGGTTGATCCCGGCCGATCGCCTGATCAAGCTGCCCGACAGCATCGACGACAAGACTGCCGCGGCCATGATGCTCAAGGGCCTGACGACGCAATACCTGATCCGCCAGACCTATCGCGTCAAGGCCGGCGAGACGATTCTGCTGCATGCCGCGGCCGGCGGCGTCGGGCTCATCCTGTCCCAGTGGGCCAAACATCTTGGCGTTACCGTGATCGGCACCGTCGGCAGCGAAGCGAAAGCAAAGCTCGCTAAAGCCCATGGTTGCGCCCATACCATCGACTATACGCGCGAGGATTTCGTCAAGCGCGTCGATGAGATCACCGAAGGCAAGAAGGTGCCCGTGGTGTACGACTCCGTCGGCAAGGACACCTTCATGAAGTCGCTGGACTGCCTGGCGCCGCTGGGTTTCCTCGCGCTGTTCGGACAATCCTCCGGCAATGTTGAGCCGCTGAATCTCGGCTTGCTGGCCCAGAAAGGTTCGCTCTACGTCACCCGTCCGACGCTGAACACTTATGGCGCCAAGCGTGAGAACCTGGTGGCGATGGCGAAGGAACTGTTCGAGGTCGTTCAATCCGGTGCGGTCAAGATCGAGGTTAACCAGACCTATCCGCTCAAGGATGCCGCGAAAGCGCATGCCGACCTCGCGGCGCGCAAGACCACGGGGTCGACGGTGTTGACGGTGTAGAAAGTATAGTTATCCCGGGTCATACGCCTTCGCGTGAACTACGATGTGCAATTGCACATCGGGCAATCTCGAGATTCCAGGGTGACGCTAAAGCGTTGCCCTGGAATGACATCAGAAAAATATGGGATGGAAAGTTGGCCCCATGAACCTATCGCATCTCCTCAACGCCCGCCGCGCCGCGGGAAAACCCGTCCGCGTGGCGCTGATCGGCGCCGGCAAATTCGGCTCCATGTTCCTGTCGCAGGTGCCGCACACGCCGGGGCTTGAAGTGCCCGTGATCGTCGATCTCGATCCCGAGCGGGCGCGCGAGGCCTGCCGCACCGTCGGTTGGGATGCGGAAAGGATCGCGTCGACCAGTTTCGTCACCGATGGCGCCAAGGCAATCTCGGGCAATGTTGAAGTTGTCGTGGAAGCGACCGGCAATCCCGCGGTCGGCATTCGTCACGCCCGCGCGGCGATCGCGGCTGGCAAGCATATCGTGATGGTCAATGTCGAGGCCGACGTGCTGGCGGGCCCGTTGCTCGCGGACGAGGCGCGCAAGGCCGGCGTGGTCTATTCGCTGGCCTATGGCGATCAGCCGGCGCTGACATCAGAAATGGTGGATTGGGCACGGGCGACCGGATTCCGCGTTGTCGCCGCGGGAAAAGGCACCAAATACCTGCCGGCCTATCATGACGTGACGCCGGAAGGGGTCTGGGGTCACTACGGGCTGACGGCCGGCGAAGCGCAGTCGGCCGGCATGAACCCGCAAATGTTCAATTCATTCCTGGACGGCACCAAATCGGCGATCGAGATGGCTGCAATTGCCAACGCTTGTGGGCTCGACGTGCCGACAGACGGATTGCTGTTTCCGCCCTGCGGCGTCGACGACCTGCCGCACATCATGCGTCCGCGCGACAAGGGTGGCGTGCTGGAGAAATCCGGCGTCGTCGAGGTGGTTTCGTCGTTGGAGCGTGACGGTCGCCCGGTGTTTCGCGATCTGCGCTGGGGAGTCTATGTCGTTCTGGAAGCGCCCAACGATTACGCCGCAGACTGCTTCAAACAGTATGGCCTGAAGACCGACGCCAGCGGGCGCTATGCCGCGATGTACAAGCCCTATCATCTGATCGGGCTCGAACTCAACATCTCGATCCTGTCGGCGGCGCTGCGCGGCGAGCCGACCGGCCAGCCGCAAGGTTTCCGTGGCGACGCCGTCGCGGTTGCCAAGCGCTACTTGCGCGCCGGAGAGACGCTGGACGGCGAGGGCGGCTATACGGTGTGGGGCAAATTGATGCCCGCAGCGGCAAGCCTTGCCGTCGGCGCGCTGCCGATTGGCCTCGCGCACAAGGTCAAGCTCAAGAACACCGTCGCCCATGGCGCGGTCGTGCACTGGAGCGACGTCGAAACCGATGCCAATGATGACACGGTCAAGACGAGGAGGGCGATGGAAGCGAAGTTTGGCGGGGCGAACTGAGAGCAGCGTGCGGCTTTGGCTCATCTCGTAGCCTCTCCAATACCGCCGTCACGCCGTCTCCTGTTTGCGGAGGTCCCGCGCATGATCGAACCGGGCAGCCTGCAAGTGGGCGCCCGTAGCCGGTAGGGCGGCCTCGGCCAGGATCTCGGCAGTAATGTCGTCGACTGCGGAATCAGCGATCTCGTGAATGAAGCTGATATTGCTGTATTCGCCGGAGGCGACCCGTGAGACAACTTCACGCTGCGTGATTTCAGGATCGACTATGGCTTCGCGACCGCGCCGGCCGTAGTCGATCATCACGACGAAATATTGCATGGACGATACTTCTCCGCCGTCGGCAAGTCCCACTGTAGGCTGCGACCATAATTTCTGAGAATCGAATGCCTGGATCGGTTGGTGTTGATCTATGGATTTGCGACGAGAAGCCCTCGTGAGCTGGTATGAGCGGCGGGGCAGGCGCCGCGATGCTGGCGCGGGATTATGTCTAGTCGGCGAAAAACGAGGGCGAGTGATGAAGCTACGGCTTGGATTCAGCGTCGCGCTGGTTGCGGCGCTCTTCGTGTTCTGGCTGCTGCTGTCAAAGCCGGCCTGCGAAACCGGGTTCAAGGCCTCCATGGTTACCTGGACCTGGACCTGCGTCGCCCAGTGACAACCCGCTAGGATTGACATGACGAAGCTTTGGAAGCGGCAAGTCGGACCGACCCCCATGCGCGCTGTGAAGCCAGTAATCCCGCAACTTTACGTAAAATTTTGTTCAATCGAGTTAGGCTACTTTAGCGAGTGTCCACATATACCTACGGTGCTGAGCGTTTGAACAAGATCTTAACGGAGGCTGGAAGTGAAGCGTAGTTTTTTGAAATTCTTGTCCGATCAATCGGGTGCGACGGCCATTGAATACGGCCTGATCGCAGCCGGTATTGCACTTGCGATTATCGCGATAGTTAATGGTCTTGGCAGCAATCTTAGCGGCAAGTTTACGTCGATTAACAGCTCATTGAAATAAACGGATCCGCTACCTTCTCCTAAGGCGAGGCGCATCACCTTGACCGAATAAACATGACGAAAGAGCCCGCGCGATTCCGTGCGGGCTTTTTCATTGACGCGACCCGCGGCGTGGCTTCGGTCGGCTCACGCCAGGCGCCCACCGGACTCTGAAGTTGGGCACAAGAAGAAACAGGCCGAAGCCCCTTTCCCTGCATTACCAGTGATGCCAGCGGTGCCAACCATATCCCCATCCGCCATAGTAATGCGGATGCCAATAATGCCAGCCGTATCCTCCCCAGCCGCGGTGCCACCCCCCAACGGCCATGGTTGTAACCATCGCTGTAAGTCGGCCGGTGCCGGCAGTGCCCCCATGGGTTGCAGACGTAATCAGCCTGCAGCACGTTTGAAGCTTGCGAAGCCTGTCCGGGAATGGTGACAGGCATCGCCGACGCCGGAGCGGTAGCAAGTGCAATGCCGCCAAGCGCGGCTATACCAGCTAGTGCAGAAATAAGTTTCATGATGTTCACGTCCTAACGCCCGTTGGAGGCGTCCGCCGCGAATCCGGTTCGGCGCATTACCGAGGTTTAATGCCGATGAACATGCCTGCCATCGGCGTACCGGCGCTTTCCAATTTGTAATCGACCGGTTTCGAACGGCGGTTTGGTCGCATCCCACCAATTTCCGTACGGATGAGGGAGGGTTCGATGAAGATGATGTCGTGGTCGCGCTATCGCTGCCTGTCATGGTCCTTCATGCGCGCTCATCTGCGCGGCGGCGTGGGGAAGCGTCGCATGCTCAAGCCGGCTGCGTTATGGCGGCATCTCGAGCCCCGGTTGAGCCGTCCGCTAGAGATGAGGTCGTGCGCCGCGGAAGGGCGCAATGATGCGATCCCTCCCGATGACAATTTTCGAACCAAAGCGCCACGGAGCGGCACCGATATCTGACGAAGTGGTGTTCAAGTCGATTGCACGGCGAATTCAGATGAAGACGTTTCAGGTAGACTTGCCGCTCTGGGTCCGCGCTGTTCTGCTGGCCGGTGTATTTTGCATCGTGACGGGAACAGGACTGGTGTCGTACCGCCGCTATATGCAGCCGAAGACGCTGACCATTGCGGTCGGATCGCTCGACGGCGAGGCGAGGCAGGTTGCATCGGTTATCGCTAATCGTCTCGCCACGACCGGCTCGCAAATCAGGCTCGAGGTGGTGAATTCTGGCGGCATGCTCGATGCAGCCAAGGCATTTGACGCCGGGACCGCCGATTTGGCCGTGGTACGGGCCGACGCCGGCAATCTCCAGCAGGCACGCGCCGTCGTGCTGACCGCGCACGGGGTGGTGATGATCGTGGCCCCGCCGGGGTCGTCCATCACCAGCATCGCCAAATTGCGGGATCACACCGTCGGCGTGGTCGGAGGTGCGGTCAATCACGGCGTCGTCGAGGTGCTGAAGAAAGAGTATGACCTCGGCCGTGCCAACGTCGTCTTCAAGGACATCGCACTCTTGGATGCGCACCGCGCGATACAGGCCAAGGAGGTCAGCGCGCTTTTGTTGGTGGTGCCGCTGACCGAGCGGTACCTGTCGTTTGTGAAAAGCCTGTTTCGCGAGAGCCCCAATTCATCGCCGGTGCTGATCCCGATCGATTCCGCTGGTGCGATCGCCCATCACAACCGCGCCTACGAAAGTTTTGACATTCCGAAGGGCATGCTGCGTGGCACGCCACCGGTTCCGGACGACGACGTGGCTACCTTGAGGGTCGGCTATTACCTGATAGCCAACAGGCATTTGAGTGCCACGCTGATCGGCGACCTTACCAGGAAGATCATGAGCGTGCGCAGGAACCTCATTCGCGAGCAACCGCTGTTGGCGGGCATCGCTGCACCCGATACCGATCCTGATGCCTACCTCGCGGTGCACCCGGGCGCACTGGCGTTCTATAACGGCACCCAGGAAAGCTTCATGGACAGGTACGGCAACGTGATCTATCTGACGCCGATGGTGCTCGGGGCGATGGCATCGGTGTTGGCTGCGGCATGGCGCTTTCTCGGCGTTAGGCAACTCAATTCCGCGCAACCGATGCTGAATGCACTTTGCGGTTTGCCGAAGCGCATACGCCAGACCGACGACGAAGCCGAACTCGCCTCGATTGAGGACGAAGTCGACACCATCCTTCGTGCCCAAATGGCAAGAGCCGCCGGTCGCGAAGAGGGCGCGTCGAAAACCCAGGCGTTGATTGCGGCAGTGTACCGGCTTGATAACTTGAACTCATCATCGGCGGATGGTGCTGGCGGCGCGAGCGTCTCCGAAAGAAGACGTCGGCTAACGCCCCCTGTCGCTCCAAAGCGAACATTCACCCGCCACGTCCAATCAACCCTGACTGATCATGATGCGTGGGGTGTTGGCGCCAACGTCCTTCGATGCCACAATGACCGGCAGGGAGCGCTCTTGAGCGAACCAAGATGGGATCAGCGGAGACAGCAACCGATTATGAACAGGCCTTCGATGCGGATTGCCGTGCTGCATTTTTCTCATGAGACGGTCACGTTTCTCAAAAACGATACCACGCTTGAGGATTTTACCTATCCCGGTTCGCCTGCCAGGGGCGAGGCGCTATTGGGATTCGACCCCAAGAACTACATGGGCGGCTTCGTAAAGATGGCCCGCGAATTCGACGGCGTCGAATTGGTCGGGATCGAGTCGCCGTTATGGCCGAAAACCACGATAGGCTCCGGATGGGTGACGGAAGAGGCCTATGAAACTTTTGTCGGCCGGATGATCGCCGAGATCACGGCCAGCGCACCATTCCACGGTGTCTATCTCTGCCTGCACGGGGCGATGGCGGTACGCGGGGTGGCCCGACCGGAGGCTGAACTCGCGCGGCGGGTACGGCAAGCGGTCGGCCCGAAGGCTTTCATCGCCGCGACCTTTGATCTGCACGGCAACGAGGACGACGAATTTCTCAAATACGCCGACATGGCGTTCACCGTGAAATATTTTCCGCACTATGATGGCTACCTGCAGGGCGAGCGCGCGGCGCGAGCCCTGGTTCGGGCGATCAGGGGCGATTACAAGCCGAAGCATGCGACGTTGAAGGTTCCGATTATCTCGCCGACGGTCCTGCAATGGACCGGCGCATCGCCCTGGATGGATCTGGTGCAGCGGGCGCTGACATGGGAAGCCCGTGAACCGGACATGTTCATCAATTTATTTTTTGGCTTTCCGTTTGCCGACGTGCCTGATGTCGGCATGACTATGCAAGTGCTGACCAACGGCAATCCCGAACTCGCCTCGAAAATCAGCCGCGACATGGCGGAAACGGCATGGCGTCAGCGGGAGGCGTTGCTCAATTCCACTGAGATTCACACTATTCCGAAGGGCGTGGCGCTGGCCAAACAGGGTGTGCAACACGGCGAAACACCGGTTGTGCTCGCTGACCACAGTGACCGCTCGGGCTGCGCGACCTGGCTGCTCAAAGAGATCATCGCGCAGGGCCTGTCCAACACCCTGATCGCAACGGTCACAGACGCCGTGGCGACCGCCAAGCTGAGGGAGCAGGGCGTCAAGGCCGGCGATGCCTTCGATATGATGGTTGGCGGGTTGGTCGATGAATCCGCCGGCGAGCCGGTGCGCATCCAGGGCACAATCTTGAACGCTGTCGAAAGCCAGGGTCAGTATTGGGTCGTCGTCAAATTCGGCGACGGCAATGTCCTCATTCTCAGCACGTATCTTGCGCAGGTCGTTGACCCGTTTTCGCTCAAGGATCTGGACCTCGACGTGAGTGGGTTCCAGGTCATCGCCATCAAGTCGCGCGTCCATTTCAGACGCGGCTTTCACGACAACGGCTTTGCCAAAACGATTCTGCTGGTCGAGCCGACAGAGCCGTTTCTCGGAACGGTTCGTTTGGACAAGCTTCCGTACGAGAACGTCGACTTGAAGCAGTTTTACCCTTACGGGAGCCCAACTTTTCCCAGGTTGGAGTCTAGGTGATTGCGATGGGGGGCCTTCAAAAGATTGTTTTGCGCGCTCAAGTCGCCAGCTGTGCCGGCTTGATCACCAGATAGACCGCGATGATCGCGGAGAGTGCCACCGTGATCCCGCCGGCGAGATAAACCGTGCTGACGCTGGTAGCGCTCGCGAGTGCGCCTGCCGCGGGGGCCGTGATGCCGAGCGAAATGTCGAGGAACGCGATGAACGCGCCCATCGCGACGCCGCGGCTCTGTGGCGGCGCGCGTCTCACGGCTTCCACGCCGAAGCCCGGAAATGCCAGCGAGAAACCAAATCCCGTCAGTGCCGCGCCGATATAGGCCATGAGCACATGGTTGGCCTGCCAGATCAGCAGCTGGCCCGCGGCTTCGATCAGCACACACACCAGCGCCACCTTGCCGCCGCCGATCTTGTCCGGCAGGTGCGCGAATAGGAGTCGCGCGCCGATGAACGCGACACCAAAGGCAGTGAAGGCCAGCGATGCGCTTCCCCAATGCTCGGCAGCAAACATCAGCGCGATAAAGGTGGTGATGACACCGAAGCCCGTGCTGCAAAGCAGAAGGCCGAGTCCCGGTATCCATACCGTCCCCAGCACTTTATAGAACGGCACGCGGCGCGTCGAAGACACCGCCACTGGGCGTGCCGGGGCCACGACAGCCAAGGCCAAAAGCGGGACGACCATCGTTGCGAGGGCGATGCCGGCAAATCCATGCGCACCGTAGATCGACATGCCGACAGGCGCGCCAATCGCGTAGGCGGCATACATTGCGATCCCGACCCACGCCATGACCTTGCCCGCATTCTGCGGTCCGACTAGGCCGATGCCCCAGCTCAAGGCGCCCGTGATGATCAGGCTCTCGCCGCAGCCGAGCAAGAGGCGGCCGAGCAGCAGCACGCCGAGCGATGCCCTCGGCGTCGCGACGAAAGCAAGCGACGCGAGATAGGCTGCGCCCGAAACGGACGCGACCGAGAGCCCTGCCACGACCGTGCGTTTTGCGCCCCTGGTGTCCGCGAGACCGCCGGCCCAGGCCCGTGACAGCAGTGCCGCGCCGGACTGGCAGCCGATCGCGATGCCGACGACCAGAGTGCTCATGCCCAGCGTGTAATGCAGGTGCAATGGCAAAACCGGCAACGGCAGCCCGATAGTGAGGAAGCCAACAAATACCGCCAACGTGATCGGCAGCATTTTGACAAAGACGTTTTGCGCCTCGGTGGAAGGCGAGGGTGTAACGGAGCCGATCATAGGTTTTCTTATTCTTCAAATGGAAGAAATGAATCTGGCGTGATCAACTCGCCGCGAACGGTTATAGCGGCTTGGACAACGGGCAGCTCGCGTAAATTTCAGCTGCGCTCGATTGCCCATTGCGGCTGCGTCGGGTGCAGCGGCAATAACGGGAACGTGCTGCCTGGTCCCCGCGATGCTCGGTCTCCCTGATGACCTCGTAGCCCGGGCTGCAACCGCTCGGCAATCAAGGCCAGCACAACAAAGCGCAACCCGCCACGGTCCAACAGGCGACTGGATCGCCGCAATCCTCAGCGTCCGTAATCCTTTGACGCAAACTGTTGCCGAAACGACTTGAAGTATGTCTGACGTGCTAGATCGCAGCGACGGGGGTGCATTTGCAAGTCTGCCACGACGGTTATGCAATAACTTCGAGGCAATACGCTTTCATTAGATATTACAGATGGTTGCGGCTTCGACTTAAACTTATTGCGGTAAATGAGCAGTACAGTCTCGACAGGTGTGCGGACATGGCTGTTGTGAGGAATGCAAGCGCTGCATTACGAAGGAGGCCGACCGTCATTCGGACCGAGAGGCCGTGATTTGCCGGCGGGTCGCCGATGAAACTAGAAGAAAAGGACAAGGCCGATCATGACTGCCAGACCGCAACTGCCGGAACGTGCGCCACGGGAGAGGGGGGTGCCGACCGCGCTCGAAGGGTTGCTGGTGGTCGATTTCACCCGCGTTGTCGCCGGCCCGGCCTGCACCCAAACGCTGGCCGATTTCGGCGCCAAGGTCATCAAGATCGAAAATCCGGAAGGCGGCGACGATACGCGCCACTACGAACACGCTGAAATCGGCGGCGAGAGCGCGGCCTATCTCAGCCTCAATCGCAACAAGCGCGGCATCGCGCTCGACTTCACGAAGCCCGAGGCGCTCGCGGTGGCGCGTGATCTCATCGCCAAGGCAGATGTGGTGGTGGAGAACTTCTCCGGTGGCGTGATGAAGAAGTTCGGCCTCGACTACGCGTCAGTTGCGCCAACCAATCCGCGGCTGGTCTATTGCTCGATCTCGGCTTATGGCCGCAAGGGGGAATTTGCCCTGCGCCCGGGCTTTGATCCGATCACCCAGGCCGAAAGCGGCTTCATGTCGCTGAACGGTTTTACCGACGGGGAACCGGTGCGCACGGGTCCACCGGTCATCGATCTGGCGACGGGAATGTCGGCCTGCAACGCCATCCTGCTGGCGTTGCTCGCGCGCGATCGACTCGGTCGCGGCCAACATGTCGAGGTGGCCCTGATCGACATCGCGGTGGCGATGACCGGATTTTACGGCATGGCCTATCTGATCAATGGGACCAATCCCGGCCGTTTCGGCAACTCGCCGAACGGGTCTCCCAGCGTCGGCGTCTATCGGGCTTCCGATGGACCATTCTACATCGCCTGCGCCAACGACCGGCTGTATCGCCGGCTGGTCGTCGAGGTGCTGGAACGGCCCGACCTCGTCACCGATCCGCGATTTGCCCACCGGAAGGAACGAACGGCCAACAAGGAAGAGCTGCGCGCGATCATCGGCGAGGTATTCGCGGGCGACCGGCTCGAGAACTGGATGGCGAAGATGAAGAGAGCCAACGTGCCCTGTGGCTATCTTCGTACCGTCGAGGAGGGGTTCAACGCCCCAGAGGTGCGCGACCGTCAACGCCTCAGTCGGATTCCGCATCCGACCGCGGGTTCGGTCCCCAACATCGAATCGCCGCTGAGCATGGGCCTGACATCGATCGTCGATCCCGTGGCCGCGCCGTTGCTCGGCCAGCATACCAAGGAAGTGCTGCGCGAAACGCTGGGATATGGCGATGACCGCATCGCTGCGCTGGCTGGAGCCGGGGTTTTCGGGAAGACCTCTGGCGGCTGACGCCGCGGGGGCGTATGCGATCACGCTGCTATCAAGGATGCGGCTTGTTGCGGCAGGCCCGTGCCGATCATGCCACTCGCCCGGCAAATGTTGCCGCGGCGCTGCAGCAGCCCGCGTGGGATCTATTGATTTTTAACGGAAATTTCGTGGCTCGGGATTTGCTGTCCTAAATGCGGGGCCAAGTCTGTGTGCGTTGGGGCAATCACAATGAGGATTGATCATGTCACACCAAGCTATGCTGCAGCCGATCATCTTGACCTCGCAAGTCAAGCTGAAGAAAGCCGAACCGCGTAAGGGCCGTATCCAAATGGGCGTCGCTGACTCACTCGGCGGCGTTACTGCAGAGACATTTGAAGCGATTGGTTTCGACCAGACGCTGCCGCCGGACGATTTTGTTCCGATCGAAGGGGCCGAGAGGAAGCCGCACCAGCCGCGGGGACGCTTGAGCGACAACACGCTGAAGGCCATGTTGCAGGTGCAGGAGTTTGAACAGCAGGAAGCGGGGGGATAGGCGAGGAGTAGCCAGAAAGCTACGCCGCGCCGGAGCGGGTGTGATCGCTACCTTCAATACGCTCGGCCTCAGACATCCGCGCCCGCGAGTTTCGCCAGCATGGCATCGAACGCCGCTTTGATGCGTCGAACGGCCGGATCCTTGTAAGGAAATTCCCTGTTGTCATCATGAACCAGCATCGAGGCATTGACCTCGAATACGACGAGGTTGCCGCCGGCATCGAGCCCGCAATCGATCCCGAAATACTCAAGGCCAATGCGCTGCTGGATGGCCCGCAGCGTCTGGTAATTCCCGGCATTGAACACGCGCGATGGATCATACAGGAACGCGGCTTCCTCCCGCTGCATCCAAACCTGGTTGGCCATGTCGGTGTTGACATGGTGCACCTTCCAGTCGTTTCCGATAGCGAGATGATACGGCAGGAGCTCGCCGTCGACGAAGATGAAGCGATACTTCCGGAAGAAGCCATCGGTGGAGCGATAGTCGACGTATTCGATAAAATATCGGTCGGTGTCAGCGGGTCGCGCCAGGTAGGTGGCGAGCTCGGCCGGGCTATCGATCTTATCGAAATCATCGCCGCCATGGGTGCCGACGGGCCGGGCCAGGATGGAGGCGGCTTGAGGAAACGCCGTCTGCAAACTGTCAACGGAGAGCTCGGTGCCGGCCTTTTGACGCAATATCTTCGGGATACGGCAGTTTGGGATTTCCGCCAGCAGCTCCGCCACCATGTCTCTCGTCGTTCGCAGGATCTTGCGGGGATCGTTGACGGTTGGTTTGCCGAGCCGGCCCGCCAGATCGGCGGCTAACCCCAGCAAAGCGCCGGCCTGGTCGACATCGGAGATCAGGTTAACGATGACCTGAACGCCCTGTTTGAAGGCCTCGGCGTCGTAGGCATTGTTCTCGAACAGGGCGAGTGTATCGGTCTCGTAATCGGCGTTCTTGAACAAGTATTCGGTCGGCGTGTTGCCGCCGAAGGGCGCATACAGCGCCAGCACGCGAAAATCCGCGGGTGATTTGATGGCGGGGCGCCTGATCAAGGGCTGTATCTGTGCTGCCCGTGCATAAAAGGTTTGGGCAGCTCCGTTGTCGCCCAATCTCTGCTTGATGCCGCCGATCCAGTAGAGGCTATCGGAATCGTGCGGGTTAAGCGCAATGGCCCGTTCGAAACTGGCGAGCGCCAGCTCTATTTCATCCAGCTCGAAGTGAACCTTGCCGATCTGGTGGTGTATCGCGCTATCTTCCGGCCGTTCGGCAATGAGTTCTAGTAATAGCGCCTTAGCAATGATGTATTGCTTGGTGGCGGTCAGTGCCTGAACGAGATTGGTCCGTGTCGGCCAGTGGCTGGGGCTTAGTTTCAGCGCCTCAAGGTAGTAGGCGATGGCTTCCTGCGGCTTTCCGGTCTTCACCAGTACATTGCCGAGATTGCACCAGCAGGACGTCAACCCACGCGACAGCCGTAACGCCGCCTTGTAGCTCGCGGCGGCCGATTCGAGATCACCACGAACCATGCAGGCATTGCCGAGCCTTGAATGGATCTCCGAGACGGTCGCGATCGGTGTACCTCCGGCGGGTGCCGCCTCGGCTGCGGCCAGACCCAATCGATAGGCGGAGATGGCCTCGTCAATTCGGCCGGCGGCGTAATGTTCCTGGCCGATGCGCAGCCAGTCCGCGCCGTGTGAGCCTGCAGGCTCGGCATCCGGGACGCCGGCGGCTGACACGGTTGCGGTCATGGATTTGCTCTCCATTCGGTAAAGGTGACCAGACCATGAAGATTCTTGGTAAACAAAGTCTTGTCGCCATCGTCCCGCACTGGCCGCGGCGAAGATGGTATTTCCAGATATTTCAATTCGAGCTTCTGAAACATCCGGCAAGACGGCCAGGGATATGCGCTTCGTTTATTTGCGAATACGTGCCGGCCGCGAATCAGTCGATAGTGCGGCTGTCGAAAATGACTTTCGTCTGAACCTGCTGACATCGTGACAGGACCGAAACAGAACGCGGCTGCCTTGCCAAACGTTGCCGACAGTGCTGACGGCTGGGCGCCCCGGCTGTCCCAGGAATTGCGGTTGCGGACGCTTGAGGATGTGTTGGGGCATCGACCGGTCGGGGGCGAGGCCATTGCAATTGAAATCGAGCGCGCAGTTCTGCTTGGCGCGCTCGACCGGCGTGCCGAGGCTCAGCAGGCCTTCATCGACATCCTGCGCCGCGCGCCGCAGAACTTCAGCGCCCTGAACGAATTCGGTACGCTGCTGACCGCCATGGGCGCCGTCGACGCGGCCTGCCGGGTCTATGCCGAGGCGATCCTTCACCATCCCGAGAATCCGATGTGTCGCGTGAATCTGGCCAATCTCTTGCTTCGCGCCAACCGCCATGCGGAGGCGCGCGTCCATTACGAAGCCGTGCTGCGGATCCATCCGGATCATGCCGAAGCGCATCAGGGATTAGGCGCGGTGCTGTCCGACCTCGGCGATCGCACGGCGGCCCGCTATCACTTCCAGAAGGGTTTTTGCGACCACGCCGTTTCGACGCTGCCATATCGTGGAACCAAGCCGCCGGTGACCTTGCTGCAGCTGGTGTCCTCGGGCGGCGGCAATATCCCGACGCCGGCGCTGCTGGACGAACGCACCTTTCTGACGTCGGTGATCGTGGCGGACTACCTCGATCCGTCGATGGCGCTGCCACCGCACCAGTTGATCTTCAACGCCATCGGCGATGCCGACCTTTGCGAGCCCGCGCTGGAGGCGGCCGCTCGCCTGGTCGCGCGGACCACAGCGCCGGTCATCAACGATCCCCGAGCTGTCAAGAAGACCGGCCGTATCGATAATGCACGGAGGCTCGGCGAGCTGCCCGGCGTGGTCACCCCGCAGACGGTCTGCATGGCGCGCGAACCGCTCGCTGGCCCCGGCGGCACGACTGCGGTCGCGGACCACGGTTTCACATTTCCGTTGCTGCTGCGGTCGCCCGGCTACCACACCGGGCGCAATTTTATTCTTGTCGAGCGCGCGTCCGATCTAGCCGCGGCTGCAGCCAGTCTTCCCGGCGATAATCTGCTTGTGATCGCGTATCTCGACGCCCGCGGGGACGACGGCAACGCGCGGAAATACCGCGTGATGATGATCGACGGCCAAATCTATCCGCTGCATCTGGCGATATCGCGGAATTGGAAGGTGCATTATTTCACCTCCGACATGGCCGACAAGCCGGATCATCGCGCCGAGGAAGCCCGGTTTCTCAGCGATATGCCGGCTGCGCTCGGCGACCAGGCGATGACGGCACTGCAACGGATCTGCGACGCGCTTGGCCTCGACTATGCCGGCGTCGATTTCGGGCTGGCGCCGAACGGGGAGCTACTGTTGTTCGAAGCCAACGCCACCATGGTAATTGCAGTACCCGATGCGAACGAGCGTTGGAACTATCGGCGGACCGCCATCAATCGGATCATCGACGCGGTCGTTGCCATGATCATGCAAAAATCGACCGCGGCACCACGGATCCCGAACTGATGCAAGCCGACCTGGCGCGCCGCTGAAACCACAAGGCCAGGGAAAGCCGCAAGTCCGCGTTTATCCCCTGACTTTTTTCCGAGCGGTGACCTATCGAGAGGTTTTCTTCTCGAGAAGGCTCTCGGGTTTGGCCGCCGCCTCCGTAAACACGAGCGGCGTCGCGGAGGTCATATCTTGCAGCACCTCATGCCGGTCTGCGACCGCGCGGTGAAATTGTTCGAGCGCGAGGTTGAATGCCGAGAGATCGCCTTCTGCGATTGCGCCATCATCAAATGCGTTCAGCGTCTCGCGGATAATGTTGTCGACCTCGCCTTGCATGGTGTGCAGCTCATCGGCCGAATTTCCGTTCCGTGCCAGCGTGGCAAGCGCCAGCACCCGATCGCGTAACGCAACGCTCTGGGCCTTTTGGTCTCGTTTGAGATAGCTGCGGAACCACGCACCGGCGGATCCGAGACCCGACAACAGTAGTATCGCGCCCCAGATATAATCGCTGTATTTCTCGAGGAAGGTGCGCTCGGTACCGTCGATATAGGCCGCGGCGCCGCGATGTGCTGGCAGGGCCGCGTCCTTATCGGTGTCCGGGGTCTCGATGTTGGAAGCACCTGGCACTTCCTTCGCCAGCGACTGGCGTTCCGCAAATAACTGCCGCGTGAACGCGCCGACCGCGCTCTCGGACAATTCCCGTCGCGCGACAATGAGATGATTGACGCCGACGGTCTCGATCTTGTCGTCGGGGCGGGCGGGTGACGAACTAAAGGTGCTGCCGGGAATCTCCTCGGATTCGTAAAGCGGATGCTTCTGCGCGATAGCCTCGGAGACTTCGATCGGGAGGAACTTCGGCTCGCCCCGCTCGCGTGCGGTGGCGGCGATCGCGTCGGCGGTGACCTTGCTGTCCAGCGGCCCCACCGCCATGTAGGCATCGACGGTTGTGTCGTGCGCCAGTTCGCTGATCTGCTGGATGCCGAATTGAATTACCGCGACTTTCTCTGGAGCGATACCGGCCTCGCTGAGGATGACGCGGAGGAGCGTCACATTGGCTTGCGTCGTTCCGATCACGCCGACGCGATGCCCGGCCAGATCGTCGAGGCTCTTGATTTTGGGCGTTGGTGTTTTCTTGGATCCTTTGGCCGGCAGGCCCGATGGCGCCCACAGAACGACGACATTCTTCCGCAGGATTGCCACCGATTGGGCATCGTTCGGCATATCGAGGTCACCGCGCGCGACGGCGAGGTCGGTTTTGGCGGTGCCTAGCAGTGCGAGACTTTCGGTTGGCCCCTTGGTCGCGATAATGGTCAGACGCACGGGGCTTCGTTGGCGGGCGAAGCTCTGTGACAGCGCTTGAATCAGCTTCTGATCGTCGCTGCCGGTGGGACCGACTGCGATACGGAGCGTGTCAGGTTGCAGGGCAAAGTACAGAGCGGTAGCTGCAGCCAAGAAGACGAGTATTCCGGCAAACAGGATCAAAAAAGAAAAACGCCTCCGCTGCTGGCGAAGCAGCATCGCGCGGTCCGATTGCTGAATGTGGTAAGATGAAGACATGGGTTCCTTCTGTTACCGCATCAAGTGGCAGCGGTAGTAGTCATGCGCCGGCGGGTCGTCATCAGCGTTAGAAGTCAATGCCGTCCTCATTTGCCGAAGATACCGTAGTTGCGAACCGTTTTCGGCTGATCAGGGTCAGTCCTTTGAGCCATCGTCAATCAATTTGCTGGCGTCCGCAGGGCTAGCCGCCTCGTAAATCTCACGGGCAATATTGTCAGATTGACAGGCTTTGTCATTCAAGCGGGAATCAGAACTAAAGTGTTCACTTTCCGGGTATTCTCGTCTCCCTGACGCTATACGGCAGCTGGTACCTTATCCTCGTTCCAGCGCGCGAGCTCAAAAATTGTACCGGCCGGCCGCTCCTGGATAGCACCGCCGGGCGCAGCGGAGTTAAGCCGCAGCAGGAATCCAGGCCGTCGCGCACACGAAGAGGAAAAATACGGCAGGGACGATATTGCAGAAATGTGATAACTCTCAACCTAAATAGGGAGGAAAATGACATGGCCGAGCCCAAACTGGAAGTCCCAGCCGAATTGCGTGATTTGGCGGAGAAAACGATCGATCAGGCGGAAAAAGCGTTTGGAATGTTCTTCGACGCTGCAAATAAATCAATGGCGTCGATACCGAATCCGGGGGTGGAGATATCCAAGCAGGCGCTCACCTTCACCGAGCAGAATATGAAGGCCGCGTTCGACCATGCGCGAAAGCTGGTTCATGCGACCGACCTTCAGCAAGCCATGCAAATCCAATCTGAGTTCCTGCGAAGTCAGTTTACCAACGCCGGAGAACATATGCGACACATAACGGGCGAAGTGATGTCCGCCGCGAAGGACGCAACCAAACGCCAGTCTTGATGCTTGTCGACGGCATTTGCAAATTAACTCGTCGCAATTTACGTTGCATTGCCTTATCTTTTTGTTGTGATACAAGCGCGCTTCTTAATAAGAGGAGCCGAGATGGCGAAGAAGAATGTGGTAGCTAAGAAGAAAAAATCCGTCAGGCGCGCATGGACCCCATCTGATGTGCGTGAGTTGAAATCGCTGGCGAAGAAGAAGGTCGGCGTTGCCAAAATTTCGAAGGCGTTGAAGCGGACCGTCGGCGCAACGGCAGTGAAGGCGCATCAGCTGGGAGTTTCGCTGGATACGCGCGGATAGGAATCTCCTGCTCATCAATTAGTCTTACCTGGATATTGGTGCGGATTGTAATTATGCCGCAGGCCTTGATGGGCCACCGAGTGACACCGCTCGCCGTCCGTACCTTTCGTGTTTGATCCCTGTCGGCGCCCCCGGCAGGGATTTGCTTTCGCCCCGCGGCCGTCGGGGTGCGTCTCAACGCGAGCAACAGGCAGGTTCGCCTGAATCCCAGGGCCGGCCTGACGTAAGTGCAGCTGAATGCGCGGCGGGTTGCTGGCTTATTGTTCTTTCTTCTGGCCGGACATTTCGACCACCTTGCGCCAGCGCTCGGTTTCGAGGGCGAGCATGGCGCCAAATTGCCTGGCATCGCCCGTAATTGGGATTGCGCCGAGTTCGCCAAGCCGCTGCTTGATCGCGGGGGCGGCAAGCGCCGCATTGATCTCCCTGTTTAGAAGGTCGACGATCTCCGGCGGCGTGTCATGGGGTGCGCCGACGCCGTAAAAGGAACTGGTCTCATACCCCGGCAGCGTATCGCTGATCGGAGGCACGCTCGGCATCGTGTCCGACCGCTCCGTGGTGGTCACCCCAAGCGCGCGCAACGTTCCGGTCCGCACAAATTCAAACGAAGATGTGACGTTGTCGAACATGCCTTGAATGTGACCTGACATTACGTCGGTGAGGCCCGGCGCCGATCCGCGATAGGGAACGTGGGTGAATTGTATCCCGGCCATCGCCTTGAAAAGCTCGCCGGAAAGATGAAGGGACGTCCCGATGCCGGACGATGCGATGCTGAGCCTTCCCGGATTGGCCTTGGCGTAGCTGATGAAATCCGTGACGCTGTGGATCGGAAGTTCGTTGTTGACCACCAATACCAGTGGGATGCGCGCGATCCCGGCAACTGGCATAATGTCCTTGGAGAAATCGTACGGCAGCGAAGGATCGAACGATGCGTTGATGGCGTTGGCAGTGCTCGTCAGCAGTAGCGTGTAGCCATCCGCGGGCGAGTTGATGACATCCTGGGTGCCGATATTACTGCCGGCACCAGGCTTGTTTTCAACGACGAACGGCTGGCCCAGCCGATCCGATAGATGCTGGCAGATCAGGCGGGATAAAACGTCGGTCGCCCCGCCGGCGACGTAGGGCACGATCCATCGAATGGGTCGGGCCGGATAGGACGGAGCCCCGTACACCGATGTCATCGATCGTGCGCCGAGCAACATGATCCCGGCGCCAGCTGCCGATTGAAACAAGGCTCTTTTGCTGATCATGCGGCCCCCTTTGCTGGATAGGCCGAAGATCGCAGAACTCGATCCGGATCGCACGATGTTCCGGCCGTTGTGGTAAAGGCCGGGTGCGTTTGGCGGGCTGGATCCATGGGCGTCGACTGATCGCGGCACACCGGGGGATGCCCTATCGTAAACGTTAAAAAGATGAAAAGACCGGAAGCTCGCGAAACCGGGACAGGAATTCGCTTAGGTAATAACGGGCGATCCTGCCGGCAGGGAATTCCGCTTGTCGCCCGAATCTTGCGTACGAGGTGGAAGATTTCGGTCAGCGCCGGAATCGGCGTACCCGGCACGGTGTGCTGGTCCTGAAATTTTGCCGCGCGGGCGCTGCCGACCAAATTTGGCCAACGTCATATTTCCGGATTTATGCGAATAACAGTTGGACCAAAGGAGTGCCGGATGGTGCTACGATTTCCACTGTGTTCACGGCCATCGAGAGCGCGTTCGTGAACGATGGCCGCGTATTCTCAGGAAACAGCGCGCATTCGCCGCGATGGCGACATCAAACCTCTGTTATCAAGGCATGCCATTAAGAGCCATGGCTGTCCTCTGGATGAAAAAAGAAGCCACAGCTTCTATCACTAAGGAATGAACGCGTCGCGTCGTCGGTTTCGCCTGACCCGAAGTCGTGGTGCATGTTATCAGGCCGATGACTGGCGGGTGAAGCGATTCCTTTGCCTCTACCTGTCAATGCGCACTGAAACGCGGAAACGGGTTCGACAAGCAGGACGAATGACAAATCAACTCTCCCGAAATACCGCGGCCGAGCCGGATTCAAAAGCCTTTACCGGTCGCGAAACGTTTGCCGCCACGATCGGCAACATGCTCGAGTTCTACGATTTCATTACCTACAGCTTTTTTGCCATCCAGATCGGCCACACGTTCTTTCCCGCGCAAGGTCAGTTCGGCAGCCTGATGCTGTCGCTAGCGACGTTCGGGGCGGGTTTTTTGACCCGACCGATCGGCGGCATCGTGATCGGCGCATATTCGGACCGCGCGGGCCGTCGACCCGCAATGGTCCTGAGCTTTGTCATGATGGGATCGGCCATCACCGTGCTGGCGCTAACGCCCTCTTACGCCTCCATCGGTATTGCCGCGCCGATCATCGTGATCGTTGCGCGCATGGTCCAGGGATTCTCGCTCGGCGGCGAAGTCGGGCCCACCACGGCCTATCTGATGGAAGCCGCGCCAATAGGCCGGCGAGGATTTTCGGTTTCCTGGCAGCCCGCAAGCCAGCAAATCGCGGCGACCGCGGGCGCGCTGGTCGGCGTTGTGTTGTCCAGGACGATGTCCGATGACGCGCTCACATCCTACGGCTGGCGCATTGCATTTCTGCTCGGCGCGGCCTGCTTGCCGTTCGGGCTATGGCTGCGCGTCGGCTTGCGGGAAACGGTGGATCTCAGCGGAATCAAAGCCAAGTCGAAGGCGGTTGCCGGCAAGCCGGTCGGAATCATCCGCGCCAACGCGCGGACGATCGTTCTCGGCCTGCTCATTCTGGCGAGTGGCACCATCGCTACCTACGTCACCCAATATATGACGACTTATGCCAAGAACACCCTGCATGTGTCGACCGAGCTTGCTTTCGCCACTTCCGTCGTCAGCAACGCGCTCGGTATCGCCGGCGCGCTCTTGGGCGGCTGGCTGGCCGACCGAGTCGGGAGATGGCCGATCATGGTGTGGCCGCAACTGGCTACACTGTTGCTGACCTATCCGACCTTCCTGTGGATCGTGCAAACGCACAGCGCATGGGCGCTATTGGGAGGCTTCGGATTGTTGTCGCTGGTCGGCAGCCTCCCATTCAGCGCGTTCTATGTGGCGCTTGTTGAGGCGTTGCCCCAGAACATCCGCGGCGGCGCCTTTGCCACGATCTATGCCGTCGCTATTGCAAGCTTCGGCGGTACCGCGCAACTGGTCGTCACCTGGCTCATTCACGTCACCGGAAATCCGTTGGCGCCGGCCTGGTATTTGTTGTTCGCCGGAACCGTCGGTCTGATCGCCATGGCGCTGATGCGGGAGACGGCACCGGTAAGGGCTGCTGAAGCCGCCATATAGGTAGAGCGGTGGGCGTGTGGAAACAGCTTGCTCAGGATTTCGCCGGCGATGTTGAAAGTCGCAACGACGTCACTCGCGTTTCTGCGCGCCGCGCCTGACAACAGGATTTCGGGTAGATTTTCCGAGTGTGAACGCTGGGCATCTTGAACTGGAAGCGAAAGCGCGAGTTGGGTGGATGCTAACGCGCCGCACAAATTCAAAGATGTTCGAGCTGATCTGCGCAATCAGCATTGCGCCGGCTTGTGCAACCGTGATGATATGGTGACACGGCTATCGGGACGCGTGTTCTCTCTTTCAAAATATAATAAAAAGGGTGGAAGCGTATGATTAGGGGCGAACGATTTGTTTGTCGCCGTTTTTCGGTTCGGTTCAGGCGCTGAATTTGCATCATGCCCGAATCCAAGCACGGCAGTGCAACACCGGTCGAACATATCGTTGCCGGATGTGCAACCACAGTGCCGCATCCGGACCACACGCGGCGCACGCTTATTTTAACAGCTCTCGCCAGCGGCGTCTGCCTTGCTACGGCGACGCCGGCCGCTGCAGAGGAAGATCAGCCTGGCAGCGACGAGCGACCGCAGAAGGCTGACCTGCTCGTTCGCTCCGAGGGAGACCATGCAAATGAAATCATCAAGCCTGAGGATCTGAAGCTCGGGGGGCCGCCGGTTCGCGCCTGGCCCAAGGATCCAAAAACCTCAGTGATCCGCAAGGGCTCGCGATTGAACGAGGTCCTGGTCGTCAGACTTGATCCAGCCGAGCTCGATGACGAAACCCGCTCGCACGCGGCTGACGGGATCGTCGCCTATTCAGCCATTTGTGCTCATGCGGGATGTCCTGTCACCGCCTGGGTGAAAGAAGAAACAGGCGGCAAAGACGTGTTCAAATGTGTTTGCCACAATTCCGAATATGACCCCAGGCAAGGCGCGCAAGTTGTGTTCGGGCCCGCGCCGCGGCGCCTTGCGGCGCTTCCGCTTGTCATAGCCGACGGTTCGCTCACCGTGGCGGCAAGATTTGTTGGAAAGGTAGGAGCTCAACAAGCGGGATGACCGTTACGCCGTCGCAACGGGGTTTTCCAAAACAGCCACCATAACGGTTGAACAGAAACAAAACAGGGAGGTAGCGTCTATGACCATGAAGCAATGGCTATTGTCGAGCTTTGTTGCGTCCACATGCCTGATCTCAACGGCGGCCTTCTCCGGTCCGATCGAAAATTACAGCGCGGTGACCGACGCGCGTCTGCAAAATCCAGAACCCGGCAACTGGATGCTTTATCGCCGAACCTATGATGGGCAGGGCTATAGCCCGCTCGACCAGATCAATACCTCGAACGTCAAGAACCTGACACCGGTCTGGACATTTTCCACCGGCGTAAACGAAGGTCACGAAGCCCCGCCGATCATCAACAATGGGGTGATGTTTGTCGCGACCCCGATGGGACAGGTCATCGCGCTTAACGCCAAAACCGGCGACGAATACTGGCGCTACAAACGCCAGCTTCCCGACGATTTGTTTCAGTTGCATCCGACCAGCCGCGGCGTGGGGCTGTGGCAGGACAAGCTGTATTTGGCCACGACAGATGATCACATGGTCGCGCTGGATGCCAAAACGGGCAAGGTCGTCTGGGACAAGAAGGTCCAGGACTACAAGAAGGGGCAGTACATGACCCTGATGCCGATGGTTGTCGATGGAAAGGTGGTCGTCGGCGGTTCCGGTGGCGAATTCGGCGTCCGCGGTTACATCGTCGCGTTTGACGCCAACGACGGCAAGGAACTGTGGCGGACCTTCACCATCCCGGGCGAGGGTGAGCCCGGCCACGACACCTGGAGTGGCGACGACTGGAAAACTGGCGGCGGACCTGCCTGGATGACGGGCACCTACGACAAGGACACCAAGACGATTTATTGGGGCACTGGCAACGCGGCACCTTGGCCGGGCGCCAATCACCCCGGTGACAATCTCTATACGAGCTCCGTGCTGGCGCTCGATCCCGAGAACGGTAAGATAAAGGCGTTCCACCAGTACCATCAAAACAATTCATGGGACTGGGACGAAGTCGATGCGCCGATGCTGGTCGACCTGCAGAGGGACGGCCGCTCGTTCAAGAGCCTTATCCATCCGGGGCGCGATGCGATCTTCTGGGTGCTCGAGCGTAAGCCAAACAGCATCGGTTATGTGGCGGGCTGGCCTTTCGTTCACACCGATGTTTGGAAAGGCATCGAGGCCGAGACTGGCAGGCCGATTGTCGATCCGGCGCACAAACCGGTTCTCGGCAAGCGAGTTGAGTTCTGCCCTTCGTTGTGGGGCGGCAAGGATTGGCCGTCGGCGGCTTACAGTCAGAAAACCAAATTGGTCTACGTTCCCGCCAACGAGAATTTCTGCGGCGGCTTTACCGGCGAGAAGGTGCCACTGGTTCCCGGCCAGCTTTGGCTCGGAACCAAGGCCGAGGATATTGGCCTGTCCGTGCGTCCAGGGGCGGATCATTTCGGTGAACTGCAAGCATGGGATCCGGCCACGGGCAAAAAGGTCTGGTCGCATAACTTCCCCAAGTCGCAGCTGTTCGGTTCGGTGACTGCGACCGCTGGCGATCTGGTCTTTGCCGGAGGCACCAATGACCGGTATTTCCGGGCCTTCGATGCAAAGACCGGCGAGGTGCTTTGGGAGCAAAAGACCAATTCCGGCATCATGGGCATGCCGATCGCATACGAAGCGGACGGTACGGAGTATATCGCTGTCCAATCGGGATGGGGGGTAGATGCGCAACGGATCCAGGATGCGCTGGCCGGCGACAATGTCGGTGTCGAGAATAATGTGCCCCAGGGCGGTGTGATCTGGGTGTTCGCCGTCAAGAAGTAGTTGCCAACGCAATATCGGGGGTGGCGATCGGGCGGACATGTTGTCCGCCCGCATTCGCTTTGGACTACTTGCCTTTGAGTTCAACCTTCTGATTTTCGTCTTCGTTCATTTTTTTGATGGTGGGATCCTGACTGGGCTCGCCGGTCGTTTGAGTTGTTGTGGCCGGCGGGCGGGCGTTAGGAACGGAAGTTTGCTCCGGCGGCGTCTTCGCCGGTCGCGTTGCCGTAGCGTTGGGTGGAGAGCCCGTTTGGGCTCTAACCACCGGCATGTTCAAAAGGAAGACGCTCGACAGTAGCAATACCGCGAGCGTCGCACGTTTGAGGTTCATTTGATCCGGTTCCTCCCAGATCAATGCCAACGAACACTATCGCCTAACGTTCCGCCTCACACCTCCAGTTGCTTGCCGATCGGCAGCGCTCGTATGCGTTTGCCGGTCGCGGCAAAGATGGCGTTGATCAGGGCAGGCGCGAACGGCGGCACGCCGGGCTCGCCAACACCACTCGGCGGAGCGTTGGTATCGGCAGGCACGATGTGCACATTGGTGACGAGAGGAGCCTCGTCGATGCGGATCACCGGGAAGTCGTCGAAGTTGCCCTGTTGCACCTTGCCGTCCTTGAAGGTGATCTCGCCGTATTTGGCGAGGCTCAGCCCCATGATCGCAGCGCCTTCGATCTGAGACCGAATGCGTTCGGGATTGACGAACGTTCCGCAATCGATGGCGGTATCGACCCGCGGGACACTCAGCTTGCCTTTGTCGTCAACGGCGACCTCGACGATGGTCGCGATGTAGCTGACGAAGCTGCGGTGCACGGCGATGCCGAGCCCGTGTCCTTTGGGTACCGCCCGGCCCCAGCCACCCCTGTCCGCGACGACCTCGACGACCCGCCGCAGCCGTGCAGTATCGATCGGATAGCTGTCGTATGGCTCGCCATAGTTCCACGGGTCCTTCACCGACGCGAGGTTGACGATCCGCGGCGAACCGATCAATTCCAGCAGCATATCCTTTTGATCGCGCCCGGTGGCATGGGCGAGCTCGCCGACCATCGATTGGACCGCAAAGGCCCGCGGGATGTTGGACACCGAGCGGAACCAGCCGATGCGCGTGTGTGCAGCAGCTTCAGGATTCTCGCACTGAACGTTGGCGATCTCGAACGGCATGTCGATCAACCCCATGCCGAGCTCGAACGCCGCCTCATGCACCGTGTTGGCCGCGAAGGTCGACCCGATGCTCGGCGCGACGCTGCGATGCCGCCAGGCGATCACCTTGCCGTTGCTGTCGAGACCGGCTTCGATTCGCTCAACGGAGACAGTGTGCAGGAAGTCGTGGCGAACGTCGTCTTCACGGGTCCACTGCACCTTCACCGGCGCACCGATCGCCTTCGAAAGCAACGCCGCTTCCAAAGCGAAGTCGCACTTCGACTTGCGCCCGAAGCCGCCGCCGAGCAGGGTAACGTTGACGGTCACGTTCTCCTCAGAAATTCCCAGGGTCTTCGCGACGTCTTCACGCGTGCCGCCGGGGCTTTGCACCGGCGCCCAGATTTCGGCCTTGCCGTCCTTGACGTTAGCAACCGCAACCGGCGGTTCCATGCTGACATGGGCGAGGTGGGGCAGGTAGTACTCGCCCACGATCACCTTGGCGGCGCCTTTCAGCGCGGCTTCGACGTCGCCTTCCTTGCGGACAACCAACCCGGGCTTGCGCGCGGCTTCCTCGAGTTCGGTCCGATAGGCGGCCGAGTCGTATTTGGCGTTGGCGCCGTCGTCCCAGACGATCTTCAGCGCGTCGCGTCCCTTGATGGCCGCGCCAGTGTTGCGTGCGATTACGGCGACGCCACCCAGCGGCTGGAATTTGGAAGGCCAGGGCCAGCCCTGGATTTCCAGGACCTTCTCGACGCCGGAGACCTTCATCGCGTCCTTTGCATCGAAGGACACCAGCTTGCCGCCGGTCACCGGCGGCCGCGCGATCACAGCATATTTCATGCCGGGCAGACGCGTGTCGGTGCCGTAATGGGCGGCGCCGACCGTGATGTCATGAAGATCGACAATGCCGACGTTACCCTTGCCGAGATAGCGGAAATCCTTCGGGTCCTTTAACTTCAGACCTTCCACTTTGGGCACCGGCTCCTTGGCCGCATCGGCAGCGAGGTCACCGAAGCCGAGACGGCGGCCGCTCGCAGCATGAACGACCTCATGGTTCACAGCCTTGACCTCGGCCACGGGCACGTTCCAACGCTTTGCAGCAGCGGATTCCAGCATGCCGCGCGCCGAGGCGCCGATCTCGCGCATCGGTATCAGATAGTGCCGCGTGCTGCGCGACCCGTCGGTATCCTGATTGCCGAATTTGACCTCATCGCCGGGCGCCTGCACGACCTTTACGCGCGACCAGTCGGCTTCCATTTCTTCGGCCACGATCAACGGCAGGCTGGTCCGGACACCCGTACCCATCTCGGAGCGGTGCGCTACGATCGTGACGATGCCATCGGGCGCGATGGCGACGAAGATGCGCGGATCGACCACGGTGCCGTGCGGCATCGCCCCGGCGCCGGTTTGATAAGCGGCAAATGCCTGGCGCGACATCACCGGCGCAGCGAGCACCAGTCCTCCGGCAATGCCAAGGGTCTTGAGGATGCTGCGGCGCGAGACGTTCTCTACCTTGACGCGCTTTTCCATGCCACGGAGTTTGTCGGGATTAGTGATGATGTTCATGATCAAACTCCCGTCGAGGCGAGGTGGATCGCGTTTTCAATCCGCTGGTAACAGCCACAGCGGCAGATGTTGCCCGACATCGCTTCGCGTATCTGCTCGTGGGAGGGCTTTGGATTTTCGGTTAGAAGCGCGGCCGCCTGCATGATCTGGCCAGCCTGGCAATAGCCGCATTGCGGGACATTCTCCTGACGCCAAGCCTTCTGTACCGGGTGATCGCCGGTGGGGTGAAGACCTTCGATAGTGGTGACTTCCCGGCCGACCACGTCGGTAACCGAGGTGATGCAGGCGCGCACGGCCTGCTTGTCGACGATAACGGTGCAGGCGCCGCAGAGCGCCTGGCCGCACCCGAATTTGGTGCCCGTCAATCCGACTTCGTCACGGAGAAACCAGAGTAACGGAAGATCCGGGTCGCCATCCCAGCTTCGTTCTTGGCCGTTAATCTTCATCTTGATCATGATCATTCCTCGCTCTTCATAAGCTGCTGGTGTGTCTTCGGCGCGAGCGAGAACATGTTTCTTTACCGCTCGCCGCCTATGCTTAAATGCCTGTTTGCGCAGGTGTCCCCCTGAGCGGTCCGTGCAACGAGCAACAACAGACATCGCTCGACGACCTCTCGGCTTCCGTGTCCGGACTGTCCTCCTGTTTTGCTTTTCTTGGCTGTCGGGGAGATAGACTTTATCAATTCCTAACAGACAGCAGGCTGAACCAGATTCACAACACCTTATCTGGCAAGCCCGTCGGGCGAAAGCGGGTCCCTTCGGTGGGTTTATTTCGGCTAATGGCTCTTATGCAGTGGTCGGGGTTGACCCGTCGGTGGCGGGCGTTTGTCCGGGTGGGCCGGGGCAGGCCCCGGTCCAAACGGCCGACCAGACGCAATGGCAAGGTGCTTTTAACTCTGCCGGTTAACCCCTGATCGAACTGGCACGGCTATACGTTGCGCTGGGACCTCAGGGCAACCGGCCATGAACGCAGGCGTTATCGAGCTATCGAAAGGCAGTCGGCCGCGGCCTACCAAGCCATCGGCGGCGAAAAGCTGGCTGAAGGCCATCGAACTGACATCCCACATCGAGGCCGCTCCCGGCCGATTGTTTCCCGATATTGTTGAGGATCTCGCCCAGCGGCATCCGAACCGCCCGGGCCTGCTATCGGATACGGAAACGTTCAGTTACGGGGCGCTGGCCGATCGGATCAACCGCTATGCGCGCTGGGCGTTGAAGGCGGGAATTAGAACCGGCGATACCGTTTGCCTGTTTATGCCGAACCGGCCGGATTACATTGCCGCCTGGCTCGGTGTCACCAAAGTTGGCGGCGTCGCGGCGCTTATCAATACCAAGCTGGTCGGATTATCGCTGTCCCACTGCATCAATGTTGCAGAAGCCGACCATGTCATCCTCGCGGCGGATCTTGCTGGCGTGTTCGAAACGGCGCTCCCATATTTGAGCCGCGTGCCGAAACTGTGGATCCATGGCGGCGGCCAACCCGGCGACGACGCCAACATCGACCCCGACGATACTCACACGGTTTTGGACGAGATCCTCGCGGACATGGATGGAAGTCCGCTGACGGCTGCCGAGCGACGCGGGATCACGATCAACGATCGCGCGCTGCTGATTTACACTTCAGGCACCACCGGCCTGCCGAAGGCCGCCAGCATCAGTCACCGGCGTATCTTGAACTGGGGCGGCTGGTTTGCCGGATTGACCGACGCCTCGCCGGAAGATCGCTTGTACGATTGCTTGCCGCTGTTCCACAGCGTCGGCGGCATCGTGGCGCCGTGCAGCATGCTGACCGCCGGCGCTTCGGTCGTCCTGTCGGACAAGTTTTCAGTGGGGCATTTCTGGCGCGACATCGCGCGCTGGGATTGCACGCTGTTCCAGTACATCGGCGAGCTCTGCCGATACCTGCTGAAAGCGTCTGAATCCGAATTCGAAAATCGGCATCGGCTGCGGCTGGCCTGTGGCAACGGTTTGCGTGGCGATATCTGGGAGGCGTTTCAAACGCGCTTTGGCATTCCGCGGATACTTGAATTCTACGCGGCGACCGAAGGCAATTTCTCGCTGTACAATGTCGAAGGCAAGCCCGGCGCGATCGGTCGGATTCCGCCACTATTGGCGCACCGTTTTCCGGCGGCGATCATTCGTGTTGACGCCGAGCTTGGCGCTCCCGTGCGCAACGCAGAAGGTCTTTGCGTTCCCTGCGCCCACGGCGAGGTCGGCGAAGCCGTCGGCCGTATAGGTACGGCGGATGAGGGCGGTGGCCGTTTCGAGGGCTACACGGATGCAACCCAAACCGAAAAGAAAATCCTGCGCGATGTGGTGGCGCCGGGTGATGCCTGGTTTCGTACCGGCGACCTGATGCGGCTCGATGCCGCCGGCTATTTCCACTTTGTCGATCGGATCGGCGACACCTTCCGCTGGAAGGGCGAGAACGTCGCGACATCCGAAGTGAACGAGGCGATCGCGGACTGTCCAGGCGTCGCCGAGGCGACGACCTACGGCGTCGAAATTCCGGGCGCCGACGGCCGCGCGGGAATGGCTGCGATCGTGATCGGCGCGGGTTTCGATCTCGACAAATTTGCAGGTCATCTGGCACGTCGGCTGCCGGCCTATGCCTGCCCAGTCATGATCCGGATTTGCGCGACGCTCGATGCCACCGAAACGTTCAAGCAAAGAAATCATGGTTTGGTACGCGAGGGCTTTGACCCCCACCATGTCACGGACCCGCTGTTTTTCAGAGAACCTAAGTCAGGCACCTATCGCCCGATCGATGCCGGCGCTTACGCTCGCATCATCGACGGCTCGATCCGGTTGTGAACAGCGGCCGGGCGCGCACTTCTTAAATATCGTGCGAAGCCTTCGGTGATGCGGCGAGCAACGGTTTACCACGAACGCGAAAGATCGCTGCGCGGTAGAGATATTTCTACCTTTACGTTTTATGATGGGCTTTCACAATTTGATGAGAAGGCCAGGTATTCCATGTCGGTAAGGTTAAGGATTATTTCGGCGATGCGACAGATCGCCGAAGAGCAGCGGGTAAACCTGCCGCAGCTCGATGATGAGTTGTCCCTTCACGAAACCGGCTTCGACTCGCTCGGCTTCGCGATCCTGGTAGCGCGGCTCGAAGACGATCTCGGCATCGATCCGTTCACCATATCGGAGGACGCCACGTTTCCTCTCACCGTAGGCGACTTCATCCGGGCCTACGAAAATGTCCCCGCGTGAAACCTTCGCGCTTCGGGAGTATCTCGGCCCGGAGTTGAAGGGCCGCACGATATCGGATGCGCGGCGGGTGGTCTCGCTGAGCGATAGTCTTGAGCAGACCTGCCTTGCGGATCGCCTCGGCGAACTGTCCGGGCGATCGGTGCTGCTGGCGGTTGAAGATCAATTGCTCTCCGGCATAGCGATGACGGAGATCGATGGCATCGCCCGTCGTATGCTGCTATGCCCGCCCGATCTCAACACCGATCATCTGCAAAGCCTAATGAAGGATGCCGACATCGACGCCGTGGTCAGCGATGATCCGGCGCGGTGGGACACTGCCGCAGTAAAGATGGTATTACCGGCCGACCCGCCGACGCCAACCGCAATCAAAGCCAAGACCGAGCGCGCTACCGAATGGCTGATGCTGACGTCAGGCACGTCGGGAGTGCCGAAAATCGTCGGCCACACCCTGGAAGGCTTGACCGGTGCGATCATCGCCGACGGTCCGGCGCGCAGTGCTTCCACTGTCTGGGCAACCTTCTACGATATTCGCCGCTACGGCGGGCTCCAGATCTTCCTGCGCGCCGTGCTCGGCGGCGGTTCGATGGTCTTGTCCCAACCGGACGAAGCGATCGCCGATCATGTTGCGCGCCTGCGATTACGCGGGGTGACGCATATCTCCGGTACGCCTTCACATTGGCGCAAGCTCTTGATGAGCGGATCGGCATCGCGTTTTTCGCCGCGTTATGTGCGTTTGTCGGGCGAGATCGCCGACCAGGCGGTGCTGGATGGCTTGCGCGCAGCTTTCCCTGCGGCTTCGATCGGTCACGCCTATGCCTCGACCGAGGCCGGCGTCGGGTTTGCCGTGAACGATGGTTGCGAAGGTTTTCCCGCCAGCATGGTCGGTACCAACCGCGACGGCGTCGAGATGAAGGTCGAGGACGGCTCGCTGCGAATTCGATCCAAGCGAGCGGCGCACGCCTATGTCGGACACAATGCGGCGGGCTTGACCGATGGTGACGGGTTCGTCGACACCGGTGATATGGTCGAGCTGCGCGGGGACCGCTATCATTTCGTTGGGCGGCGCGGCGGCATCATCAATATCGGCGGCCTCAAGGTTCACCCCGAGGAGATTGAGGCGGTCATCAACCGGCGGGCGGAGGTGCGGATGTCCCGCGCCAAATCGCGACGCAGCCCGATCACTGGTGCCATCGTCGTGGCGGATGTCGTGCTCGCTAACGACGAGGATGCCGGCCGGAGCGACGAAATCCGCGCCCGTATTCTGGCGGACTGCAAGGCTTCACTAGCTCCTCACAAAGTGCCGGCCGTCATCAAGTTCGTGTCGTCGCTCGACATCACGGCGGCCGGCAAGTTGGCACGGCACGATGCATAACGTTCTGGTCACCGGAGGCAGTCGCGGCATCGGCCTTGCCATCGCCCGAAGGCTGGTTGCGGCCGGCTATCACGTCATCGTGGTCGCGCGGCGCGAAGGCGAAGAGCTGAGCAAGGCGATCGACGAAGCTGTGAGGCAGGGGCGCGGCGTCCTTCATTTCAAAGCGTTCGATCTAAGCGATACCGATGCGATCCCTTCGTTTGTCAAAGGGCTGCGCGACGAGTTCGGGGCCATCTATGGTCTCGTCAACAACGCCGGGATCGGCACCGAGGGGCTTCTCGCCACCATGCACAACACCGAGATCGAAGCTCTGCTTCGGCTCAACGTGCTCTCGCCGATGATTCTGACCAAATATGTCGTGCGGCAGATGATGGCTGACGGCGCCGGGCGCATCATCAATATGTCCTCGATCATCGCGAGCACGGGCTATAATGGCCTGTCGGTCTATGGCGCGACCAAGGCAGCCGCGACCGGCTTCACGCGGTCGCTCGCCCGCGAAGTCGGCAAGCTCGGAATCACAGTGAATGCAATCGCGCCCGGTTTTGTCGATACCGAGTTGACGCAAAGCCTTGCCGACGATCAACGCAAACGTATCGCCGGGCGCAGCGCCCTGCGCCGGCTTCCCGAGCCGGAGGACGTTGCCCGCATGGTCGAATATCTCTTGGGCGATGGCGGCCGCAACGTCACCGGGACGATTTTGACCATCGACGCCGGAAACACGGCCTGATCGTTTGCTCCGTCGCTCGTCAGAGCATCCTGCCGCGGTCATGATTGTTCCCGTGTTCGTCAAGAAAACGCGCCACGCGCTGACGTTTTTGGCCATAATCAAAAACGATCATACGACCATGCAAACCTTGGCCGTCATCTCGCTTCTTGCGCTGCTCGCGATCGGCGGTGCCGCCTACACCGATCAATTGCTGACGAGTGAACAGACTGTACAGCGGGTGAATTGACGTCGGCGCTGGCGGCGGATCGCCCGCACGATTGCCAAGTGGGTTGCTACCGACACCCGATCTACAGGGCCTTCAGGAAGCTTTCGCCGGCGTCGCACGGGACGCATTGGTAGGTCAGCAGATCAAAGTTCTGATTGCGAGGCTCGATGAGCGCGAGTCTCATCGTTTCTCCGCATCGGATGCAAGGCATCTCGACGGTCGCCTTGAATTGCGTGCAAGTCGGCGTTGGCCGAGGTGATCGCAGCATCCTGCCCCCATCTTTAAGAAGATGACGCAAAGCCACTTACGCTAGCCGAGAATCGAATCAGTATGCCCGATTTCGGACATAATCGGAAGGACTGGGGGCCGGCTCTAAGGGGGGACCGGCTCTAAAGACCGGGTGGAAATGGAACCGGCAAGCGGCGCGGGATTTCTGCCGGTCTTATCAATCCTTGAGCGTAAACTTCTTGCGCAGTTCGGCGGCGATCTTGTCGGCAAGCTCCTGCGCATTCCTCGTGTGCTTCGGCGCCGTGACAACGGTGGGGCGCCAACCCAGGATCGGATCCTTGCGGACCGACACAAAGACACCGCCGATTACCAACCGCTGAAGAATCATGTCCTCCAGTTCAGCGTCTGTTTTCTGTTCTTTGCCCATTCGCAACCTACTGACGAACGATTAGCTGCGATTGCATATTGCAGCGTGGCTCCACCTGCGATCACAAAGGTGCTACCATAGTTTGTAGCATGGCCGCATGAGGTGTGCACCTAAGAACCCGATGCATGTGACTTGGACATGCGCGTTGTGGGGTTGGATGCGAGCGGGGACGGCGGGGTGGGTGCCCGCGGGTTGGAAATGAGGGGCTTGTCGGTATCGACCGGCGACAATTCGCTGGTGCCGCTGCCGCTTAGAAAGTGATCGAGAGCCACCTGAATATTCTCCTTCAGGAATTCGGGGCCGCGGTCGCTCATGTCGTTGTGGTGGGCATCGGTGCGGATAATATCAATGCCATTCTCGATGGCCTGCGCCGCGGTCGGCAGTACGCCGGGATCGGTTTTGAAATCCGGATCTTTCGAGCGAAACGACAGAATCTTCAATTTGTCGTTCAGCACAAACGGTACCCGCAGGTTGTCCAACGTAATTACTTGCGCTACCAACTCAGGGTGACGCTTGGCGCAAAACATGGAAATGTCGCCGCCGTTGGAATGCCCGACCAGCGTCAGGTGATCATAGTCCGCGTTGGGTTGCCTTCTCTTCAATTCGCCGAGCACGAACAGGATATTGGCTTCGCCCTTTTCATAGACGTTTTCCCGGCCGACATAGGGCTGTCCGATCTTCGTTACCAATGGCGGATCGGTCGGCAAATCCTGCTGAATGCTGGCAACCAGATATCCCCTTGCCGCCAGCAGATTGGCCAGGAACGAATACTCGGTATTCTTGACCGTATTGCCATTGCTGATGATGGCGACCGGTAGCTTCCAGTAGCCAGTGTCTGCCTTCATCTCATAGTCGCTGCGCACCGCAACGTCGACGGAGACGGGGCGCTGCCGCGAGCCGTCGAAGAGATCCAGCGTGTAGTGCCGGATGCCCCATTTGCTGACTGCAAAATATACGCCACCCGAGAGCGCGCAGACGCAGAAAAAGATGGCAATTGCCCGTTTCATTGCTTCCGTCCCGATTGCTTTTGATTCAATAGATGATCATGAGCCATCCATTGCCGAACCTTGGGCAATCTAGGTTGAATTAAATTCAGGCAAGCTTACGGCGACAACAATTCAACTTATTGCCGATGCCGCAGCCGGACCTGCGACCGGATAGCTGCAAAAAGCATCGGAAGCCAGAGGTAAGGGGCAAAGCGGCAGTCATCCGGAGGCAATCCTACGCGCCACGGCCTGCGCGGTTGAGGAACCAAGCCTACGCCATCCAACTTGCCAGCGCTAAAGTGTTACAACTGTCATCATTCGAAACGAAGCGGCTGCGGTATGGACGAGAAACGGCCAAAAATACATTGAGAGAAATATTGTTTCGCGAGCGTGCAGCGCACATTGAGAGGACTCCAAGAATATGACCAAATGCGTGTTGGCTTGAGGTCTAAAAACCCGCGGCGACTCGAGCAAAGCTGGAGCGGAGGAAAACATGGCCACCAGATCAACCTCGGCTCCCGACAATGGGGTTGCGCCAGAGCGCGCTGTATCGCGTCGTCAAATGCTGGGTGAAGGTAGCGCGCTGATGGGCGGAGCGGTTGTTGCCGGGCTCACCGGCAACGACGCATTGGCTGCCACGCCCGATGCCGGCAATCTCCCGCCCAACATTCCGGAATGGATGAAAGCCCCCGGCGAACCAATGGGCAGTCAGCTCTATGGCACGCCGTCGCCGTTCGAGAAGAACGTCATCAAAAACATCTCGAAGAACTTGCCGCAATATATCTCCGCTTCCGGACGGACGCCGATCGGGGATCTCGATGGCATCATCACGCCAAACGGGCTGTTTTACGAGCGCCACCACGGTGGCGTTCCCACCATCGACCCTGACCAGCATCGGCTGATGTTGCACGGGCTAGTGGACAGGCCTTTGATTTTCACGATGGACGACATCCGTCGCTTCCCGTCGCAATCGCGGATTCACTTCCTCGAATGTTCGGGTAACCCGGTTTACACCAAGCCTTATGGCAAGACCGCATCCGACCTCGTGGGCTTGTTGAGTTGCGCGGAGTGGACCGGGGTCAGTCTCAAGCTTGTCTTGCAGGAAGCGGGGCTCCGTCCTGAAGCCAAATGGCTGGTGGCCGAAGGCGCCGATGCCGCGGCTTTGACGCGCAGCGTTCCGATCGAGAAATGCCTCGACGACGCCATGCTGGTGTACAGCCAGAATGGCGAGCGGCTGCGCCCGCAGCAGGGCTATCCGTTGCGGCTGCTGCTGCCGGGGTTCGAAGGCAACATGAACGTGAAATGGCTGCGCCGCCTGAAGGCTGTCGCCGAGCCGGCCTATTCCCGGGAAGAGACGTCGAAATACACCGACCTGATGCCGGACGGCACGGCGCGGGAATTCACCTTCTATATGGAAGCGAAATCCATCATCACTCGGCCGTCGGGTGGTCAAAAACTCAAGCAAACCGGTTTTCAGGAAATCACGGGGATTGCCTGGAGCGGGCACGGCAAGATCAAGCGCGTGGACGTATCGGTCGATGGCGGAAAAACTTGGGAAGTTGCCGAACTGCAGGCGCCGATCCTGACGCGCGCGCTGACCCGCTTCCGTCTGCCATGGCAGTGGGATGGGCAGCCGGCCGTGATCCAGAGCCGCGCGATCGACGAGACCGATTACGTGCAGCCGACCTTCGCCGAATTGTTGGCGGTTCGCGGCGAGAATTCCTTCTACCACAACAACGCCATTCAGCCGTGGCGCATCGACGCGCAAGGGCAGGTGACCAATGCGAACGCTTAAATCGGCCCTGGCAATGCTTGCGTTGACGGTGGTTGCGGCGTCGGCTCGCGCCGAGGTACAGGGCCACTATGGCATTGGGCGAACCGCCTCATCGGCGGAAATCGCCGGCTGGAATATCGATATCGGCCGCGACGGCTCAAACCTTCCGGCGGGAAGCGGCAGCGTTGGTCATGGCCGTGAGGTGTTCGAACAGCAATGCGCCGCGTGCCATGGCGACAAAGGCGAGGGCGGCGTGGGCGACCGCCTGGTCGGCGGTCAAGGTACGGTCGCGACATCAAAGCCGATCAAGACCGTCGGCAGCTACTGGCCCTATGCCCCGACGTTGTTCGATTATATCCGCCGAGCCATGCCGCAGAATGCGCCGCAATCGCTCAGCAATGAGGACGTCTACGCGGTCTCGGCTTACATCCTCAACCTGAACGGCCTACTGCCGTCGGACGCGACGCTCGATGCCAAGACGCTGAGCGCGATCAAGCTGCCGAACCGGGACATGTTCACCGGCGATCCCCGACCTGATGTGAAGAATCCGGCCTGCGAGAGAAATTGTTGATCACACCTCTCGCCAGCAAGCACCGAAGTCCGGATGCATGCGTACTCGACGTGGCGAGCGATTAGCGGCCGGGCCGCCGATGCGAAGATCCTAATTCGATCATCGTCAGGTTCAGGCCGTCAGTGGACGACGTCAAGTTTGACCTTTGCAATCCCGCCCTCGACCATCCCCAACGTTTCGGCGGCAGCGTAGGAGACGTCGACTACTCGTCCGGGAATGAACGGACCGCGGTCATTGACCCGCACTGTGACTGACTTCCCGGTCGCGACGTTGGTCACGCGCAACCTTGTGCCGAACGGCAATGTGCGGTGCGCAGCAGTTAGTTCGTGCGTATCGAACTTCTCGCCGTTCGCGGTCTTCGTTCCTTCCGTGTAGAAGCTGGCAACTCCGCCCGACGCAACCTTCGCGTCGGCTGCTTTTTCCTCGGGCGCGAACGGAGTATGTTTTTTCCTCACGGCTACTCGCTTGTTCACCAGAGACGAGATCTTTCGATTGGACTCCCGCGAAGGCTGTTGACGCATGGCTAAGTCGGACGGTCCGGTAACAACGGAGGACTGAGCGCACGCCGCGAGCGAGGCCGCGGCCAGCACGACGACAAACAATTTAACAAAGTTGCGAACACCGACGGCCGCGATCAGAGACGGGCTAACAACAATGCGGCTCGCTTTGATACTGGCGCAAAAAGTTCCAGCACAGCTGATGGGAGACATGGCTATCCACCTCCGTACGGAGAAATCCGACAGCCAATGAGGGCGTAACCATGGCCGGATTAACCAAGTGCCGCATCGATCCACGCATTTGCGTCGAGTGTGTTGTTTGGGCCACAATTTGCGTGGTCGCATCAGCAAAATTGGCGGCGTGCGACTGGCCGACGGTCAGGCCGCGAGTACGACACAGGGCGGGTCGCAGCTATTTGCTTTCCTTAGTTTTGCACCAGTATGCCCGACAACAATGCAAAGCCGTCGTGGCCACAAGATTGCGGCGCAATCGAGCTCAGCGTTTTCGAATTTCTCAACACCCAAACGGTAGTCGGCGGAGCCGAGGAAACGCTCGATCCCTCGTTCGCTCGGTATTGGACGCTACCTTCTCGTCTACTTACGGCGTTTGTGCGACCTTCAGTGACAGGACGCCGCTACCGCTGGCCTGGTAGTAAATTTCGCTTGGCCTGCTATCAGGGCAGACCGCAAAAACCCGCACAATCAGCCGTGGACCCAGTGGCTTTTGTTTGGTTTACGTGCTTTCCGTTTCCTCTGAAAAGCCAGCACCACGTCAAGCTAGGAACTCATCCACTGTGACCAGAGCCGAAGCCATCAGCCGCGTCAATCAGCACTTTCATTCGGGAGAATTTCTGGTCGAGCTTGGTCGCCGGGTTGCCTATCCCACCGAAAGCCAGAATGCCGATCGGCGCGATGTCCTGCGCGCCTATCTCGATCAGGGGCTTCAGCCGACGTTTTCGGAACTCGACTTTACCACGCGATTGCTGGAGTCGCCGAGCGGCAAGCATCCTTACTTGTTGGCTGAACGCAAGGAGGACGAGTCGCTCCCAACGGTTTTGATGTACGGGCATGGTGATGTCGTCGACGGGATGGTTGGGAAATGGCGGGACGGTCTAGACCCCTGGCAGCTGACGTCCGCGGGTAACCGCGTTTACGGCCGCGGCACCGCCGACAATAAAGGGCAGCACAGCATCAATCTGTCGGCATTGCGCGCGGTGCGTGAAGCGCGCGGCGGTCGGCTCGGCTTCAATGCCAAGTTCATCATCGAGATGGGTGAGGAGATCGGCTCGCCGGACTTGGCACAGGTCTGCGAAACCCTGCGCGATGAACTCAAGGCGGATGTGTTTGTTGCTTCCGATGGGCCGCGGCTTTCGGCAGATCGTCCGACGATATTTCTGGGATGCCGCGGCGGCTTGCGGATTCATCTCGACGTCGACTTGCGCGACGGCGGCCATCATTCCGGTAATTGGGGCGGAGTGCTGGCCAATCCGGCGACGATACTAGCCAATGCCATCAGCTCGCTGGTCGACCGGCAGGGGCACTTGCTGCTGGATGCGATGAAGCCGCCGCGGCTTTCGAACCAGATTCGCGCCATGCTCGCCGACGTGAAGGTCGAGCCGACGGCGGACGAACCGGCGCTGTCGCCGAACTGGGGCGAAGACGGTTTGTCGCCGGCCGAGCGGCTGTATGCCTGGAATACGCTCGAGGTCTTGGCGATATCGTCGGGCGACATCGATAAGCCGGCCAATGCGATTCCCGGCGGCGCGCATGCGGTGCTGCAGCTTCGCTACGTCGTCGGTACGCGAATCGAGGATGTCGTCCCCGCCATTCAGCGTCATTTCGACAACAGCGGCTTCTCGATGATCAAGGTGCGCGCGACGCAGAGCTTTGCCGCGTCGCGAACCGATCTCGCCAGCCCCTGGATCAAATGGGCGGCGAACTCGATCCGGCAAACCACCGGCAAGGAGCCGGCGGTTCTGCCCAATTTCGGCGGCTCGCTGCCGAATGACGTCTTCTCCGACGTGCTCGGCTTGCCCACGATCTGGGTGCCGCATTCCTATCCGGGTTGCTCCCAGCACGCCCCCGACGAGCACATTCTTCTCCCCGTGACGGAAGAGGCGATGAACGTAATGGCCGGCCTGTTCTGGGATTTGGGAGAGATGCGGCGCCCGCTCTAGGAGACAATAGGGGCAGGCATATCGGTTCAACATGGAGACATCCAGGATGGCACTATCGGCATCCGCTGAAACAGCCGCGGCATTTCCGACCCGAACGAAGCGGATCGCAAAGCTTGTGATCGCGACCTCGATAGGCAACGCGCTCGAGTGGTACGATATCGCCATCTACGGATATTTTGCGGTCTATATCTCCAAGGCCTTTTTCCCAAGCAGCGATCCCACGACTTCGCTGCTCCTGACATTTGGCACGTTCGGGCTGTCGTTCATCACCCGTCCGTTAGGAGGGATCATCCTCGGTACCTATGCGGACCGCCACGGCCGCAAGGCCTCGCTGATGGTCTCGCTACTCCTGATGACGCTTGGCACGTTGGCGATCGCCTTCATGCCGACCTATGCGACTATCGGCGTTCTTGCGCCTGCCGCGCTTCTCGTCGCCCGCCTGGTTCAGGGATTTTCTGCCGGCGGAGAGTTCGGTAGCTCGACCGCGTTTTTGGTGGAGCATGCTCCGGATCGGCGCGGATTTATCGCCAGTTGGCAGTTTGCAAGCCAGGGCTTGGGTAATCTGTTCGCGTCCGCATTTGGTGTCGGCCTTACCTTGTGGATGGCGTCCGGCGATCTGCAGTCTTGGGGTTGGCGGATTCCGTTTCTGTTCGGCGCCTTGGTTGGGCCGGTTGGCCTTTATATTCGCAACCATCTCGAGGATGCCACCGCACCGCCCGGCGAAAAGATCAACTCGCCGGTCACGGAAGTGCTGTTGCGTCAAAAGCTGCGGGTCGGGTTGGGCATCGGCGCCCTCGCCATTTCGACGGCGATCAATTACCTCATCCTCTACATCCCGACCTATGCCGTCAAAACGCTCAACCTTCCGGCATCCGTGGGGTTCATCGCTACCTTTGCGGCTGCCATCGTCGTGACTTTCCTCACGCCTTTTGCCGGAATGATCTCTGACAGGATTGGACGCACGACGCACATGATCTCCATCAGTGTGCTGATGTTGGTCTCAATCTTCCCCGCGTTCCTGCTGCTCACAAAAGTTCCGACGCCGGTGATCATCATCGCCGCGGTGTTCTGGATCGCCACGCTGAAGTCGCTGTATTACGGACCACTCGCTGCGCTGATGTCCGAATTGCTGCCTCCGGCGACGCGGGCAACGGGTCTTGGTCTAGGCTACAATATCGGCGTCATGACTTTTGGCGGCATGGGGCCCGTCGTCATGACGTGGTTGGGTGGCTTCCCCCTCGTCGGCAATCTGGCGCCCGGCTACTACCTCACCCTGATCTCCGCCATCAGCCTAACGGCGTTGACCGTCATCCGCAGAACGGGTGCAGATAATCTCGGCCGAGGGTGACTTTCAAAAGCGGCCTTGGAGCCCCCTTCAAGGCCGCAATTCTATTGCGGCACCTCGCGAACCACGGGGCCTCTGACGGCTGGCGCCGCGGGGGCCGGGGCTGGCGGCGGTTCGGCGACTTGCTTGGCGGGCGCCTTGGCTCCCGGAGGTACATAAACGAACGCGGCGGCAAGCACGGCCAGTGCGACAATGGCCCCCAGAATACCACCTATTTTTTCCGAGCTCATTTCCGTCCCCCTGATAGCCTCGTCGGATTTCGGGTTCGGCAAATGACCTCGAATCCGCTGCTGTCGCCGAAGTCTACCAGCAGAGCGTGCCGAGCGGCAATCACGTCGGCAAGCGGCGGCTTACGTCGGTTGGATGTCGCAGGCAAGGCAATGGTATCTCGCACTAGTGACACTAGCTGCTGTCCGGCCGATGTATTTGTCGTAGCGTCACCTGCGGCGGTCCGGATGTTCCTGTAGGCCGGCTGCTAAATCAATCCAGAGATCGGCGGCATCGAAAGTGACTGACCATCAGGCGACCGTTATCGGTGAGACGGAGCGACAGATCCCGCAAGGCAAGTTGCCGGTTCTGGGCCTTACTGCGCTTGGCATCGTGTTCGGCGATATCGGTACCAGCCCGCTTTATACCTTCAAGACCATCCTGGGCACCGCCGCGCAGCCGTCGAACCCAGCCACCGTGCTCGGCGCGCTCTCGCTTGTGCTCTGGACACTCTTCATCATCACGACGGTCAAATATGTCCTGTTCGCGATGCGTGTCGACAATGACGGCGAGGGCGGCATCCTGGCGCTGATGGCGTTACTGGGCGTGAAGAAGCGGCGACGTCCGACCATCATCGCCTTCGGCCTGTTCGGAGCGGCGCTGATTTACGGCGACGGCGCGATCACGCCGGCGATTTCGGTGCTGTCGGCGCTTGAGGGGCTCAATATGGCGACGCCCGTGCTGCAGCCCTACGTCGTTCCCGCGGCGGTCACGATCCTGCTTGCGCTGTTTGCGGTGCAGTCACTGGGGACGGCCAGGATCGGTCACTTCTTCGGTCCGGTGATGCTGCTCTGGTTCGGCGCTATCGCGCTGATGGGGATTTCAGGGATTATACGGCATCCCGCCGTGTTCGCCGCGTTCAATCCCACCTACGGCTTGTCCTATTTATTCTCGAACGGTGTGACGGGCTTTCTGGTGTTGGGCGCGGTTTTTCTCTGCGTCACAGGTGCCGAGGCGCTGTATGCCGATATGGGGCACTTCGGCAGGGGACCGATCAAGCTGGCCTGGTTCGCAATCGTGTTTCCGAGCCTGATCCTGAACTATGCCGGGCAAGCGGCACTGGTTCTTGAGGGCGCACCGACCAACGACAATATTTTCTTCAGGCTGTGTCCCGGGGTGCTGCTGATACCGCTGATCGTGCTCGCGACGGTGGCAACGATCATCGCCAGCCAATCGATCATTACCGGAGCTTTCTCCATGACCCGGCAGGCGATCCAGCTCGGTTGGCTGCCGCGGCTGCGGATCAAGCAAACCTCATCGGAGGGCTATGGGCAGATCTACGTCAGCGTCGTCAATTGGCTGCTGATGATCGTGACCATCGGACTGACGATCGGCTTCCGTAAGTCCGACAATCTGGCCGCCGCCTATGGCATCGCGGTTTCGGCGACGATGCTGATGACCTCAGTGCTGCTGTTCATCGCGATGCGCGAGATTTGGCAGTGGAGCCTGTTCGCGGCCGGCGCGGTCGCCGCCTTCTTTCTGGTCGTCGACAGCGCGTTCTTCCTCGCCAACCTCACCAAGATCGCCGAAGGCGGCTATGTGCCGCTGATGCTCGCGATTGCCGTCTACGCAGTGATGTGGATATGGCATCGCGGTTGGGCGGCCGTGATGGCGCGTATGCATGAATCCCTGATCCCGGTCGCGGAGTTCATGAAGAAGATTCAGGCCAAGAACATTCCCCGCGTTCCCGGCACCGCCGTGTTCCTGACCCGGACCGAGCGGGATACGCCTCCGGTGATGCAGTGGCACGTCAGGCATAACCGGGCGCTTCATGAGCACCTGTTCGTGCTGCGCGTGGAGATTTTGTCGGTGCCGTGGGTCGCGTCGCGCGACCGGATCGCGATCGAGGAACTCGCGCCGAATTTCTGGCGTGCCGAGGCACGGTTCGGCTTCATGGAGCGTCCGCATATTCCGGAGCTGCTCACGGCCAGCAAATCGCTGGGCTGCACGGTCGATCTCGACGACGTCACCTATTATGTCGGCCATGAAACGGTGATCCGCCGCGAGGACGGCAGGGGCCTGCCCGCCTGGCAGGAGGCGTTCTTTGCTGCAATGGAGCGCAACGCAATCCACGTCAGCGATTTTTTCAATCTTCCTACCGACCAGGTGGTCGAGATCGGGCGGCAGGTTGCGATTTGAACGAGTCGACACACAAGTGCCGACGCGACCTGGCGCAATTTCACGCTACATCTGCCAGTCGGCTTGAAGTAGACTTTTTGCAGGGGAGCCTTAGAAAACATAGGATTCCGTTGCGGGAGAAAGAGCCATGGCCCCAAGCGAGATCGATGCGATTCGCACGCTGCTGACGTCCAAGCCGCGGCCGGTCGGGTGGGCCGAGCGGCGCCAGAGGCTCGATGAGGTTGGTTCGGTCTGGCCCGTCGCGGACGATGTGATCCTAACAGCCGTTGATTGCGATGGCGTACCGGGTGAATGGTCCCTCGCTCCCGGCAGTGACGCTTCGCGTGTGCTGCTGTTCTTTCACGGCGGCGGTTATAGCTCGGGTTCGATCCTTAGCCATCGCCGGATGGCGACCGAAGCGGGCCGGGTCATGCGGATGCGCACCCTCGCGGTCGGCTACCGCCTCGCGCCCGAAAATCCCTATCCCGCAGCGCATGAAGACGCGATGGCGGCATGGCGTTTCCTACGCAGGCAGGGCATTGCGGCAGCAGATATCGTGGTTGGCGGCGACAGCGCAGGCGGCAATCTCACGATGACGCTGATCAACCGGTTGCGCGCGGCTAACGAAGCCTTGCCATTATGCGCGTGGCTGATCTCGCCATGGACTGACCTCACCATGTCGGGTACGACGCTTGACACCAAGGATGCCGTCGACCCGATCATCCACAAGGCTTATCTCAGCGAGTTGGCGGACGCGTATGTGCCTGCATCCATCGATCGCAGGGACCCGGTAATTTCGCCTCTGTTCGCTGACCTCCGGGGTTTTCCGCCAGTGCTGATCCAGGTCGGCTCGGCCGAGACGCTTCTTGCCGACGCGACACGCCTTGCCGCTGTGGCCGGCGCCGCTGATGTCGACGTGACGCTGGAAGTCTGGCCGCACATGATCCATGCGTGGCCGCTATGGAACGCAAAACTTGGGGATGGACGGCGCGCGCTGGCAAGCGCGGCAGAGTTTATTCGCTTCCGCGTGGCCAAGGCGGATGCGTGAGTAGCCGTCGCATTTAGTTGACCTCAGCGTTCAGCCAATGAGCGAAGATCCGATCAGCGCCACGACAGCTAGTGCCATGATCCCGGTGGCGATCCAGCCGAGCGCGATCAACCAGGATTTGGCCCTGAACCGGCCCATCAATTCGGCGTTTGCAACGATCACCATCATCATCGCCATGATCGGGACCGCGACGATGCCGTTGAGTACGGCGCTCCACACCAGCATCTGGATAGCATTGATTCCGGTAAAGCCGAGCCCGAATCCGATCACCGTTGCCGCTGCGATGATGGTGTAGAATTGGACGGCTTCCGGGGGCTGCGCCTCGAGCGTTGCGGGCCAGCCGAAGGCTTCGGACACGCCGTATGCGGCGGAGCCGGCAAGCACTGGTATCGCCAGCATACCGGTGCCGATAATTCCGAGGGCGAACAGCAGGAACGTGAAATTGCCTGCCAGCGGCTTCAACGCTTGCGCCGCTTCGGCCGCCGAATTGATGTTCGTCACTCCATTGGCGTTCAAGACCGCGGCCGTGGTCAGAATGATGGAGAAGGCGACCACGTTGGAGAGAAGCATTCCGACGATGGTGTCGATCCGGATGCGATCGAGTTCAGGATCGCCGCCTCGGCTCAGTTCGCGGAGCGGCCGGCTGATCTTGCCCTGGTTCATCTCTTCGACTTCCTGCGAAGCCTGCCAGAAAAACAGATAGGGGCTTATCGTGGTGCCGAGGACAGCGACGACCATCAGCAAATAGTCGGTATTGATGGCAGGCCGGGGCCAGATAGCCGCCAGCAACGCTGTGCTCCAGGGTATGTTCACGGTCAGCGCCGTCGCGACATAGGCAAGCAGTGTAAGCGTCATGAACTTCAACACCGGAGCGTAGCGGCGATAGGGTACAAAGATCTGCAGCAAGGTCGACGCCGAGGCAAAAATCAGGGCGTGCTCGTGATCGAGCCCGCCAATCACGAGCGAAAGCGATTCTCCCATAGCCGCGATATCGGCTGCGATGTTGAAGGTGTTGGCGCCGACCAGAAGGAAAATCAGCCCGAGCACCAGCCAGCGGGGGGCAACCGCCATCACATTGGCGGCGAGGCCCTTACCGGTGACCCGGCCGATCCGCGCGCTCACCAACTGGATGGCGATCATGAATGGCGTTGTGAGAAACACCGTCCACAGCAGACCGTACCCAAATTGCGCGCCCGCCTGCGAATAGGTGGCGATGCCAGATGGATCGTCATCCGCGGCGCCAGTCACCAGCCCCGGGCCCAGCAACCGAACCAACATGTTGCCAGGATTTTTCGCGTTCTGGGTCTTTTTTGCCTTTGCGCGGCTGGACTCGGTCATCAAATGCTTTGATGTTTGCGATACACTTAGTCGTTAGGCACTTGCTGTGTACACATCACCGTTTTTTTAGGGCTATCGAAAAAGTCGTAGTCGGACGATCGGCCTGGAGGGTGCAGTGACCAAGACTCTCACATCAAATACGACAAGACCCATTGCGCTACTTGGTTCCCCGATCGATATCGGTGCATCGCAGCGTGGCACCCTGATGGGGCCCGCTGCGTTGCGAACGGCGGGGCTTGCGACAGTCCTCGGGCGTCTCGGTTTTGAGGTTAGGGACCATGGCGATATCTCCATCAGCACGATCGCTGAACTGACCGATGCACCGCCCGACAAAGCCAGGCATTACCGGGAAATCCAGCGCTGGGTGCGAGCCCTGAGCACGCAGGCTTACGAGCTGGCACGGTCCGGCGCGATCCCGATCTTTCTCGGCGGCGATCACACGCTGTCGATGGGCTCGGTCAACGGGATCGCGCGCCACTGGCGGGAAGTCGGCCGCGAGCTTTTCGTTCTGTGGCTGGACGCGCATGCCGACTACAACACGCCGGCGACTACGATAACCGGCAACATGCATGGGATGTCAGCGGCCTTCCTGTGCGGCGAACCAGGGCTCGACGGCCTTCTGGGTGACGAGCCGCGCGCGTCGATTGATCCTGATCGACTCGAATTATTCGGCACCCGCTCGATCGACAAGCTGGAGAATGATCTGTTGGGCGTTCGCCGCATCAGCGTGGGCGACATGCGCGAGATCGATGAGTTCGGCGTCGGCGTGCTGATCCGCCGCGTTATCGACAAGGTGAGTGCACGTGACGGCGTGCTGCATGTTAGTTTCGACGTCGATTTTCTCGATCCCAGCCTGGCGCCCGGCGTCGGCACCACCGTGCCCGGTGGCGCAACCTATCGCGAGGCGCACCTGATAATGGAGATGCTGCACGATTCCGGGCTGGTGCGGTCCGTCGATATCGTCGAGCTCAATCCCTTCCTTGACGAGCGAGGCCGAACGGCGCGCACCGCGGTCGAATTGATCGGAAGTCTGTTCGGTCAGCAGATCACGGACCGTCCGACGCCGACCAATGCGATCGGTTCCGGCAATGGACGCGCGATTTAGCCGCCACGAATTCATCGTCGAAGCGTGACGCTCGCATTGACGTCATTCGGTCGACTTTTCACAACTGGCGCGGTCAGAAATTTCGGTCCATCATGGGCACAAAACATAAACGTCGGGGTAGGCCAGCATTCATCGTGCGGCTTCAAAGGCGGCAATACGGGGAAGGAAAGCCATGCGAGATCGAAAATGGTCCAGGCGCGAGATGCTCAAGACCTCCAGCGCGCTCGCGGCGACCGCGCTGTTCGCTGAGCCGGCCAAGGCAGCGCCGCCGCCGCCCACCAGCGTGACGCCGGAACTGATCGCGGCCGCAAAGAAGGAAGGCAAAGTCTCCTATTACTCGGCGCTAGAACTCAACGTGGCGGAACGGCTCGGCAAGGCGTTCGAGGCTAAATATCCTGGCATATCGGTCCGGGTCGAGCGCTCCGGCGCGGAGCGGATATTCCAGCGCATCGCCCAGGAGCAGAGCAGCGGCATCAACGCGGTTGATGTCGCCAACAGCACAGATCCCGCGCATTATCTCGATTGGAAAAGCCGGGACTGGCTCGCGCCGTACCTTCCAGACGATGTCGCGAAATATTTCCCGACGGACCAATTCGACCCCGATGGGACCTACGCGACGTCGTGCGGCTGGATCGAAACGATCGGCTACAACACCAATCTGGTCAAGCTAGAGGACGCTCCCAAGAGCTACGCGGACCTGCTCGATCCGAAATGGCAGGGCAAGATCGTCAAAGGGCATCCCGGCTACTCCGGTGCCATCATGACCGCGACCTTCGTGCTCTCGCGGGACCTTGGCTGGTCGTATTTTGAAAGCCTCGCCAAGCAAAAAGTGATGCAGGTACAGTCGGCGGCGGACCCTCCGAAGAAACTTCTGCTTGGCGAACGCGCGGTAATGGCCGACGGCAATGACTACAATCTGTTGCTTGCCAAAGACCAAGGTCAGCCGCTTGAGGTGGTCTATGCGACCGAAGGCTCGCCGCTCATCATCGTGCCGACCGGCGTGTTCCGCAACGCGCCCAATCCGAGCGCTGCGCGGCTGTTTCAGAGCTTCTTTCTCAGCGCGGAAGGCCAACAGATGCTGGTCGACAATTTTGCGCATCGCTCCTTTCACGCGCAGGTCAAGGAAAAGCCCGGCCACACGCCGCTGTCGGCGCTGAAATTGCTCAAGTCCGACCCCGCTGCGGTGCTTGCGCAGAGCGAGGATATCAAGGCGCGATACGCCAAGCTCTTTCGGGTGTGAGGGAGGGGCGGGAGCACTAAAAGAAAAAGGCCCGCTGTGAAGCGGGCCTTCCTTTCCAGGTTCGGCGGTACTACATCGCGATGCCGTAATAGTCGTTCACTGCGCGCGTCCTTGTGGGATCACTCCAGTTCCAGGCATTGTCGTTGCCGTATTTCGGCGCGCCCTTGAGTTGGCTCTCGGTAATGCCGGTTCGATAGCCGCCGAGGTCGGTGTCGTATTTCAGGGATTGCCACGGCAGCGGATAGTGGTCGTCACCGATCCCTAGAAAGCCGCCGAAACTCAAGACTGCATACGAAACCTTGCCGCTCATCTTGTCGATCATCACGCGCTCAATCGATCCGATCTTGGTATCGTCGGCGCCATATACCGCAGTTCCCTCCACCTTATCGCTTCCAATCAGGGAACCTGTCTCTCTTGTTTCTGTAGCCATAGCCATTGCTTTCCTCCTCTGTTGAGAGCGAGCAACAAAGCGCACAACGAATTGTTCCGGAAAAGCGTTTTTCTTGCTGGGCCGCCGACAAGGAACATTCGCCACAGCAGACCGTTAATTCGGGTGAGGAAACAGAAAAACGTCAGGCGCATCTAAATGAACAAACATCCGTCGACGCGGACGATAGGAAGCCCACCCATCATTGCGCTGGCAGTCGCGGTGTTCGGAGTGTTTGCCATGTTGGTAGTCGATCACGGCTCGTGGAATCGGCCGCGCCAGCGGGACGCCGAGATTTCCTACCCCACGACAGATGCTGCCGCACGAGCGATCGGCGCCAGAGTAACGCCGACGCCGCCCAAGCCGGTGATCGAGCCCGTTGCGCCTGGGCCCAAGCCCGCTCAACCTGCAAATCCCGCGCCGTGACGCGCTAGAGGAGGAGGGTGGCACCCGCCGTCCTCGCGACGTTAGCTTAGGGCGAAGGCTCACACGTGCACGCCGTGCGAGCTGGGGTCTTGTGGCTCCACATGTGGCCACGAAAGCCCGCTAAGAGGGACGCACTTTGTCGCCAGTTTCGATCGCAGAACGAACCTTTGTCAGAACCGAAGTGAAATAGGCGTCGCGTTCCCGGTGAAAGCGGTGCTGATGAGCCTGAAAGGCCGCAATCCGGCTTTGGAATTCCTTCCGAATCTCGCTTCGAGGTAGGGTCCTCTCGGGGTTCAGCGCTCTGGCCTGCCCGGATTGAACGGAATTATCGGAGGGATTGTTTGTCGGGGCAGGTCCGATGGTGGTAGGTGCAGGGGAGGCAGGTTCAGGGAAGGCCGTTGAATCCGGTCGAGTTGGGACGATCTTCTCCGAGGCGCCTGGCATCGCGCCGGCGACCGATTGAATAAATGCCAATCTTTGCGCAATTAAAGCGTCGCGCTCTGTCGACCAGTTCATGGCGCCACCTCAGAGCTATAAATATTACAGAAGAATTATTTTTTACGCTGATACTTTAGTCATACATTAAATCTGCGCCCAAATGCCATCGCTAAATCGCTTTTCTTAGGAAGACTGGGTTGCTGCGGTTGTGACCCATGCAGCGCGTCGCCCATGGTCTTGACCACTGCCTCGGTGTCATCCGTGTCGTTTCGTGATCCAAACGGGATCATCGTAAGAAAGCTGTGTCGCACCAGACGCGTCTTGCGAGATTAGAGCCTTGAGTATTCCGCGGTTTGAGCCGATGCGTCGGCTGTGGCGCCTCTTGGGGCTGCCGAAGATGACGATGGTGGTCGGCCGCAGAAGCAGGTCAACGTTTGCGGCGGGGGCGGCATGATCGATCTTCGCAAATGCCGTCAAGCTTTTTGCCTTGATGGCAGCCTCCAGCTTGTTCGTCGGCTCACGGGGCCAAGCAGCTTCGTTGTGCTGTGATCAGTCCATCGGCGAACATTGTGCAAGCTCCTTCAAAGAGATGGGAGTTGCGATGTGGGGCAATTGATCGGTCATTTACGTGCAGAGACAGCCTGGCGTGATTATGTTCAAAAAGCGTAGCTTAGAAAAAGTTGACACGTCGGGCAAATCACCGGCTTATGTCGATCGTCGCAAGAATTGAGCCCGCGCCGGGAAACTGGCTGCGGGCGTTTTCATTTGGAATTCTTGAATTGGACGGCGCCCACACATCAGGCTGTTAGTCTGGGACAGGGTCTTAATGTTGGAAACAACAGATGCGCCGGGTGCGCGCGGACCATCCCGAGGCAGCGGAGCGATCATCAGGCGCCGATAATCGCCCGGCCCAACAGGTAATAAATGAAATGCACGGCGATGATATCAAGGCCATCGTAGCGGAGACGGCTGAGCAGCAGAGGTTTCATCACAACGAGATCGACGCTGAGGTATCCAAGGCTATGGCGACCATACTGACGTCGTTTGGAATCGAAGAGGACGATCGCAGAGAACTGCGTGCAGATCTTCAACAATTGAGGCGCTGGCGAAAAAACATCGAGCAGGCTCAGAGCTACGCCTTCAAGGCCGTGATTACGATCACCGTGACGGGCATTGTGGGAGCGACGTGGCTCGGGATTAAGACAACACTTGGTAAATGAGCCGCAGAAGTTCTTGGCCCGGTCGTAGATGCTGTATTGGAGAAAATCTGGCATAAAGATAGGAGGCTATTTTGCCGATAGAATTGCTTCACAAGGCAAGCGAATTCAGTTCGTCTGAATTTGGACGCCCCGGGGCTAGGGCCGTAGAGTGCAGCGTATGAAGGCTGATTCCGCCTTGTGGCCCGACGGCCATCGGGCGTTTTCTGTTCTCGGGAACAGCTATTCCACGGTATTGTATCTCAGATTGCAGTGCCCTATACCGAGGCGACGGAGATCGCATGACGCTGCTGAACAAGATTTTTACGACCAAAACATTAGTGCAGATCATTTTTGTGCTGGTTGCCGTGGTTATTATGAAGGCAGCAAGCTTGCACTACGGCTTTAGCTGGGCGACCGCGTTAGCGGCAGGCTAGTCCGCTCCCAGCGGCGCAGTCCCGGATTTGGCGCCAGAAGGCAAGTCGCTAGTCCGGCGTGACCGGCGCTTCGTCGGTTAGCTTAAGCGGATCGCGTGCATGGCCCGCGGAAGCTGCTTTGAAGCATACCTGTTGAAGTCGGAGGTGCCGCAGGCAGCGGATTTCAATGAATCTCGAGGCCAAGAGGGCGAAGCCCGACAGTACCGAGGCGTAGTGCATTGCCGCGCGTGCGGCTCCCGCAAACGGGTCCGTTTGGGCCAATTGGCCGAATAGCCCCCCGTAGGACAGCAGCTGCCACCATGCGCTTTTGTCCGAATCGCAGCCGCTCGATATGAATCGCGAGGCCCCACATCAGCCACGGGATGAGGATGGTTACGACCGTGACGACAATGAAGCGGCGCGGCGACAGGATCACCATCACGAACAGTCCCGCAACGCAAAGAAGAGGAGCGAGGGCCAGTATTTAGCCCGGTGATGCGGCCACTGGCGCGAAACAGGAGTTCGAGCAAGTCTTCCACAGAACACCGTACGATACGCTCTCTGTTCGGCACGAGGCACTGTTCGGCAAAAATGTAGTGTGATTCGAGAGCACTGAGCCGTCAGGGGTCACGAATTGTCGCGGCTTTGCTGCAAAGCAAGATAGATCGTCGCAAATCCTTCATGCGCCGCCTATACTTGGGTTTGCAATTGGTATCGAAATTGTGATCTAGCGGAATAATCCTTTTTGACGTCGGAGCTACCTCTATGAAGGCTGTCCGTCTTGTCCTCGCTTTGCTTGCGCTGTCGCTGTTTGCTCCGTTGCAATCGGCAAAAGCAGCCGATGTTGTTTGCTATAATTGTCCGCCCGAATGGGCGGATTGGGCCTCGATGCTGAAGGCGATCAAGACCGATCTCCAGTATGATATTCCACATGACAACAAGAATTCCGGGCAGGCGCTGGCGCAGATCCTGGCAGAGAAAAACAACCCGGTCGGCGATATCGGCTATTTCGGTGTCACCTTCGGTATGAAGGCAAAAGCCCAGGATGCGTTGGAGCCCTATAAGCCGGCGCATTGGGATCAGGTGGCTCCCGGGTTGAAGGATCCGGACGGCTACTGGACCACGATTCACTCCGGTACCCTTGGTCTTTTCGTGAACAAGGATGCGCTTGGTGGCAAACCGGTGCCAGCCTGTTGGAAGGATCTGCTGAAGCCGGACTATAAGGGTATGGTGGGCTATCTCGATCCTTCGTCGGCAGCGGTCGGATATGTCGGAGCGGTTGCGATCAACCTGGCGCTCGGCGGCTCCGCTTCCAATTTCGACCCAGCAATCAATTTCTTGAAGGCGTTGCAGAAGAACGATCCGATCGTTCCAAAGCAGACCTCGTATGCACGCGTCGTCTCCGGCGAGATGCCGATCCTGCTGGATTACGATTTCAACGCCTATCGCGCCAAATATTCGGAAAAGGGAAACTTTGAATTCGTTATCCCCTGCGAAGGGTCGGTGGTATTTCCTTATGTTGTCGGCCTCGTCAAGAATGCGCCGGACAAGGACAAGGCGAAGAAGGTGCTGGACTATCTGTTGTCGGACAAGGGACAGGCGATCTGGACCAACGCGTATCTGCGGCCGGCACGTCCGATCGAACTGCCCCAGGCCGTCAAAGCGAAATTCCTTCCCGACAGCGACTATGCCCGCGCCCAGGCGGTCGATTGGGGGGAGATGGAAAACGTGCAAAAAGGCTTCGTTGACCGCTACCTCGCCGAGGTCCGTTGATGCAGTATGGTGCCCTTCGTTAAGGGGCGCCATTCCATCATGCGGCACAAATCGTTCGTTTGGCTGTGTTTGTTACCGCTCGCCGTGGTGACAATGGCGTTCTTCTTGCTGCCGATGGCGCGGCTGGTTGTGACGGGCGCTGAAGGTCCGCAAGGGCTAGCTGGATATCTTGTTATTCTGACTGAACCACGCTACCGCGCGACCCTGATCAACACCGTCCTGCTTGCCACGGCGACCACGATCGTGACGTTGGCCATCGCGACGGTCGCGGGAATGTTCCTGCAACGCCATCGCTTCCCGGGCCGGGCCCTGCTGATCGCACTGTTGACCTTTCCTCTGGCGTTTCCGGGCGTGGTGGTTGGTTTCCTGATCATCCTGCTCGCCGGACGCCAGGGTCTGATCGGCGACATCTCAAATCGACTGTTTGGCGAGAAAATCGTCTTCGCCTATTCGATATACGGGCTCTTCTTGGGCTACCTGTATTTTTCAATCCCGCGCGTCATTCTCACGATCATGGCCGCCGTGCAGAAGCTTGATCCCGGTCTAGAGGAGGCTGCGCGTTCGCTTGGCGCAAGCCCCTGGGCCGTGCAGCGCGATGTCGTTCTTCCTGCGCTTGGCCCTGCTTTTGTCGCCTCAGGGGCCATCGCGTTTGCAACGGCGATGGGCGCGTTCGGCACGGCTTTTACGCTTGCGACAAATATCGATGTGCTTCCAATGCTGATCTATACCGAGTTCACCCTGGCGGGGAATTTGGCGACCTCAGCTGCTCTATCGGTAGGACTGGGATTTATCGCCTGGGCAATCCTTGCGCTGGCGAGGTCGCTCAGCGGCGGCACAGTTGCAGCGGCCGGATGATGTCATGCGCGATCGTCTGATTTTCTCAGGCCAGCTTGTGTTCACGCTTGTTGTTGCTGCGTTCTTGGTCGTGCCGGCCATCCAGTCGATTTTAGCAGGAGTAACGGTGAATTACTTTCGCGGAATCTCCTCGGGCCTCACGCTGCAATGGGTATTTCAGGTGTGGGACCTCTATGCTGGGACCATCCTGCTCTCGTTCATCATCGCATTCGCAACGCTGGCGGTTACGCTTACGGTCGGCGTTCCCGCAGCTTATGCCTTGCACACAAACGGCGGGCGACTCTCGCGCGTGGTTGAAGAGATTATCACACTGCCGCTCGCGATCCCCGGTCTCGCGATCGCGTTGGGCCTGCTGCTGAGCTATGGCAGCTTTGGTGGCTTTCGTCGCTCATGGCTCTTTATTCTCACCGGTCACGTCGTGTTCACCATGCCGTTCATGGTGCGGTCCGTGATGGCGGTATTCGCGACGGTCGATATCAAGACGCTCGATGAGGGCGCGGCGTCCCTGGGAGCAACACCGTGGCGGCGGTTCTGTGACGTGATCGTCCCCAATGCGGTGCCGGGCATCCTGGCGGGGGCCTTGATGGTGATCACGCTTTCGCTCGGCGAGTTTAACTTGACCTGGATGTTACACACGCCTTTGACCAAGACACTGCCAATCGGGCTTGCCGATAGCTACGCGTCCATGCGGCTCGAAGTGGCCTCGGCCTATACGTTGATTTTCTTTATCATGATCATACCGCTTCTTGTCGTGATGCAAATGCTCGGCGATAGGGAGCAAAGGGGATGAGTGGGGCCGCGGGGCACGGCGTATCGGTGCGGATCGAGGCGTGCGGCAAGACCTTCGCCGATGGCACCCGGGCGCTTGAACCCGCGACGCTCGACATCGCGCGGGGCGAAACACTGGTGTTGCTCGGCCCTTCGGGTTGCGGCAAGACCACCATGCTACGGATCATTGCTGGGCTTGAGCTGCCCGATGCCGGCGGTCGGGTACTGTTTGACGGCAACGACATGACGTCGATCCCGATCGAGCGTCGTAATGTCGGCATGGTGTTTCAGTCGTATGCGCTCTTCCCCAACATGAGCGTCGCAGACAACATCGGCTACGGCCTGAAAATACGAGGCGTTGGCCGAAAAGAGAGGGCGGTGCGCGTTGCCGAGCTGGTATCGCTGACCAATATCACCGGGCTTGAGAACCGCCGTATCGACCAACTATCCGGCGGACAACGCCAGCGCGTAGCGCTTGCGCGTGCGGTCGCTATCCGGCCCGGTATTTTGCTGCTCGATGAGCCCTTGACGGCGCTCGATGCCGCGCTGCGTGATCGGCTGCGCGGTGAACTCAACCGCCTGCTCCGTGAACTTGGTATCACCACGATCTATGTGACACATGATCAAGCTGAGGCCATGGAACTAGGCGACCGGATCGTGGTGATGCGAAAAGGCGCGATCGTGCAAGTAGGACCGCCGCGAGAGATTTATTTTACGCCGAAAAGTCGTTTTATTGCCGAGTTCATTGGTGCGGCGAACATTATCGAATCACCGATCGAAAACGGCCAGCTGATATTAGCGGGCGGGCGCCAGCCGATTGGCGGGGACTTAAGCATGGAGGCTGCGATCGCCATGGTCCGCCCAGAAACCATCGGGATCGTCGAACCGGCGAGCGCGCCGCTTTCGGGCATCATCGACAGCGTCAGCTTTGTCGGCAATCGCCAGCGTATAACTGTCAGAGAGGCGGCAGATAGATTTCTTATCGTCGACGCGCCAAACACGATTAGTGCTCGGCCCGGAGAAAGGGTTGGGCTGTTGATCGCGCCCGATGCGGTTCGTTTGTTGCCAGCAGAAAACTGAGAGAAATCTATGTCGCCAAAACCCGTGCATGTTGCGCAGATTTCCGATCTTCACATCAAGCCACCGGGGGCGCTGGCCTATGGTCGCGTAGATACCGCAAAGGCACTTGAGCGCTGCGTCACTGCCTTGAATGAATTCAGGCCGGCGCCGGACTTCGTCGTGATATCCGGCGATCTGGCGGACACACCATTGAGCGAAGAATACGGATACCTCAAACGCCTGCTGGCACCGTTGAAGCTGTCGTTTGCGAGTCTTCCCGGCAATCATGATTCGCGAGATCTGATGCGTGCCGCCTTTCCGCGCGCTGATTATGCCTTCGCGTCGGGTCCGCTAAATCAGAAACGTGAAATCGGCGGGCTCGACTTGATACTGTTGGATTCAAGTGTAACAGGCAAGCCACACGGCGAATTGGATGCATCAACCTTGTCGTGGCTGGAGGCGGCGCTGGCATCGTCGGCCAGCCGGCCCGCCCTGTTATTCATGCATCACCCGCCTTTCCAGACCGGTATCTGGCACATGGACCGTCAGAATCTTTCGAACTCCAGCGAGTTGGCGCCGATCGTCAGGCTGCATCCGCGCGTGCAACTGATCGCCACCGGTCACGTTCATCGCGCTGCCCTGACCATGTTTGCGGGCGTGCCAACCACTATCTGCCCAGCCCCCAACCACGCCGTCGACCTGGATCTTGAGCATTTGCGGGAGCCATCGTTCAAAGTCGAACCGCCGGCCTTTCATGTCCACACTTGGTTTCCGGGCGAGGGATTCGGTCGCGTGGTCACGCATCACGTCCCGATCGGGGATTTCAGCGGTCCGCACCCATTCTTCGGACCTGATGGCGAGCTACTATGAGGAATTGTCGCAGATACGCTGGCCGGGTCGCGCCAAGGCGATCCAATGATAGCGGTCGCTAAGCTCAAGTCCAATGTCTGTCGGTTACGCGTTATGTTTCACGTGGCTTCAACCCGAATAGTCGCGCCGCGTTACCGCCCAGGATGGCCATTTTCTGTTTGTCGCTAAGGGTTGTGGTGGCAAACACGTGGTCGACCGGATGTTCTTCCCAAGGAATTGGATGGTCTGTGCCGAGCACGATCTGGCTGGCGCCGACTTGCGCCGCCAGATGCCGCAACCCTTCCGGCGTAAACACCATAGCATCGAAATAAAGCTGGTTCAGATATTCCGACGGTTTTTTCTTAAGAGTGATATTCGGATTGCAATTCTGCGGCGACACAAAGCAGGCGTGGTCGTCTCGCGCTGCGTAGGAGCCGAGATAGCCGCCGCCATGTGCGGCAAGGATCTTGAGGCCTGGGAAGCGGTCAAGTGTGCCTTCGAAGATCAGATGCTGAAGGGCAATGGTGGTGTCGAGCGGATTGCCGATCGTGTTCGAGAGCCAGCCGTTGCCCTTAAAGCGTGATGCAAGCTGCGGTGTGCTTTGCGGGTGGATGAAGAGAACCGCACCGAGTTCTTCGGCTTTCGCCCATACAGGGTGAAATTTTTCGTCGGAGAAATCGACGCCGAGAACGCTACCGCCGATAGCGACCCCACGCAGGCCTTGTTTCTTGATCGCGGTTTCCAGTTGCTGGACCGCAAGATCAGGAAATTGCAGGGTCAATGAGGCGAAGGCCGCAAACCGATCCGGCCGCGACCCGCAAAGCTCAGCGAGTTTTTCGTTCTGTACCGTGACGATCGCTGTCGCTGTATCGCGGTCCTTGCCGTACCAGAACGGATTGATCGACAACACTTCCATGTCGATCGCCATCGCGTCCATCTCCTTGAGACGTTGCTCGAGGGCAATGAAATGCTCGGGAACGCCCTTGACCGGGGGCAGGACCTTTTCAGCCTCGTCGCCCATCAAATGAAGCGCTTCGTGAAAATAGCAGTGAGCATGTGCATCAACGGTCATAACCCGTTTGCCGCCGACCTTGACCGGCAGGCGCGGCGCTCGCGGTTGGGCGCGGGCTACGTCCAGCATGCCGCAACTGCAGAAGGCGATGCCCGTCGCGGCGGCGCCTTTCAGGAAAGCTCTCCGGGTCGTCATTCGTTCTCTCCCTATGCCGGTCGATTAAGCTGCCGGCCTACTTCCAATTCTTGTTCAAGCACATTGCCAAGGCGGAAGGGATAGAGCAATCATGCCGAAAGGATTGCGGCCGGTTGCGCCGGAAAACGCGGTCCGTTGATCGGGGAGAAAAATCGGAATGCGCTTCCTGTACTCGCTTGTCTCGGCGCTTGTGCTGATTGTTGACACCACTGCGATAGCGCAGCCGGTCTATCCCGACCGACCGATCCGGATGATCGTCCCGTTGGCCGCGGCGAGCGCGGTTGATGTCGCGGCGCGGATCGTGACCCAGAAGATGGCCGACAACATGGGCCAGCAAATCGTAATCATGAATCAGCCAGGCGCTTCCGGGTTGATCGGCGCCGAACAGGTCGCGAGAGCGGAGCCGGACGGGTATACGATTGGCGGGTTCAACGATAGCATCATGACCATGGTGCCCAACCTGCAGGCTAAAATGCGCTGGGATATACTCCGCGATTTCGAGCCGGTATCGCTCGTCGCCACGGTGGAGTGGGGGCTGATCGCCAATAATAAGACGAGCTACAAGACCGCGGCGGATCTGATCGCCGCCGCCAAGGCGGCGCCCGGCAAGATCGACTATGGTTCAGGCGGGCCGGGAAGCCCGCAGCATCTGGCGATGGCGATATTTGCTTCGGAGGCCGGAATATCGCTGACCCACGTGCCCTACAAAGGCGCCACGCAGGCCGCGACCGACGTTGCGGGCGGACAGATTCCAGTCGCTTTTCAGGGGCTCGGTACTGTCGCCGCCCTGGTGCGCGGCGGTCAGGTCAAGCTGCTCGGCGTCACGACCGAGAAGAGGTTACCGTCATTTCCCGATGTCCCTACCGTATCGGAGTTTGGATTACCCGGCTTCTTCTTCAATTCGTGGTTCGCGATCCTGGCGCCGGCCGGCACGCCAAAGGAGATCGTCGCAAGGCTAAATGCCGAGGTCGTGAAAGCGCTGGCCGATCCCGACGTGCGCCGCAAGCTCGACGAGGTGGGCCTTGCTCCCCGTGGTAGCTCGGCTGAGGAACTTCGCGTCATGACGCGAGATCAGTTGGCCAAATATGGTCGAGTGATTAAGGAAATGGGTATCGTCTACGAATGAACCGTTCGCCTCCCTGTTGGCAGGCGATCTGCCCTGCAAGAATGCGGCAAATGGAACTCTCGTTACTTCTCTTGGGTAGTGATTAAAACTAAAATCAACCGGTGAGCGACTTTTCTATCAACAACTCGTTGAATTGCTTGAGATAATCCAGCCATTTCTTGCTGTGCGCACGCTGTCGGAGTATCATTAACTCGGCGGATAGAGGATTCTCATCAGCCATTCAGCGTGATTGCCGACGATGGACAGCCCAGCAGATGTGGTCGTGACCGGCATGCCTCAGGACAAAAAGGTTGTGCCTCGGTCGGTTGCCCGCGACACATTGTCGGTGCTGCGACAGCATCCGATCTTTTGTGATCTCGAAGCTGAGGCACTTGACCAACTCTGTCGTTACGCCAAACATTCGACGCTGAAGCGGGGAGCCACGATTTTTTCAAAGGGCGACCCCGGAAATAGTTTATTCGCGGTGATCAGTGGCACGGTGAAGATCAGCATTTCATCTGCCGATGGCCGTAGCGCGATTTTGAATCTGATCGGCGCCGGCGAGATCTTCGGGGAGATGTCAGTCCTCGATGGGCAGGCACGGTCAGCCGATGCCACGGCGAACAGCAGTTGTGAAATTTTTGCTATCGATCGCCGCGAGTTTCTTCCCTTCGTGCGAAGCCAGCCAGCGCTGGCGATGAAATTCATCGAGCTGCTTTGCACGCGGCTGCGGTGGACCAGCGATCAGGTCGAACAGGTTATTCTCCAGAACCTACCGGGTCGGCTTGCCGGTGCGCTCATTCGTTTAACCCAGAAATATAAGCTCGCGCCTGCGGGCCGTACCATCGCCATTACGCAACAGGAAATTAGCGAAATGGTCGGCATGACCCGGGAAAGCATCAACAAGCAGTTGAGGGTCTGGGCGGCGCGTAACTGGGTACGGCTCGAACACGGGGCCATCGTTGTGCTGGATACCGCACCGCTTCAGGCGCTGGCCGAAGCCGGATCTGGAGACGACGGCGAGTAAGGCTTCGACACGCCGCATACGTCACATCCGCCTGGTACCTCAACCGTTAAACTCGCCGTTCCCGCACTTCCCCATAAATTTCGACATCGCAAACACCGCAAATCGCTCAGCTTTCTGCAGCGGTTCTCGGGTCAACAAAGGCATCGAGCCCATCCCGACTTTAGTCGTCGATGATCGCTACCGCTCGGGTCCAGCCCGCCGAGGCGCGCGCGATCTTGACCGGAAAACATGAAACGGTGAAACCGGTTGACGGCAGCAGCTCGAGATTATGCAGCTTTTCGATATGGCAGTAACCGATGTGACGACCAGCCTTGTGGCCTTCCCAGATCAGGCTGGCGTCCCCAGTCTCGCTGTATTTTTTCGCGGTGTAAACGAATGGCGCATCCCAGCTCCAGCCGTCGATTCCGGTCAGCCGGACGCCGCGCTCCAACAAATACATCGTCGCTTCGTATCCCATGCCACAACCGGAATTGACGTAGTCCTCTCGGCCATATTTGGCGCCGGCGCTGGTGTTGACCACGACGATTTCCAGAGGGGAAAGCGTGTGGCCAATACGCTTTAGCTCCATCTCGACGTCCTTGGCGGTGGCTACATAGCCATCGGGGAAATGCCGGAAGTCCAGCTTAACGCCGGGCTGCAAGCACCATTCAAGTGGTACTTCGTCGATAGTCCATGACCGTTCACCACGGTTCATTGTTGGGTGATAGTGGTAGGGCGCATCTAGGTGAGTGCCATTGTGGGTCGAGAGTTGCACGGTCTCCATGGCCCAACCCTGTCCATCCGGCAGATCTTCCGCTTTCAGGCCCTTAAAGAAGCCTAGCATCCGCGGCAGGCTCTTTTGATGATCGTTGTATTCGATGACCGGATGGATACCCGGTGGATCCGCGGGGACGTCGTTTTCCAGCTGCACCGATATGTCGATCAGTTTTCGCGCCATGGCGCTATCTCCGTTGCTCTCGTCTTATTTTTAAGAGGCTAGGAAAGCTTTCTTAGGGAGGCTAGGAAAGCCGCCGCCGTTAGCGATGTCGATCCGATCAGACCGGTTGAATGCCGGCTTTGGCGACAATATCACGCCATTTTGGCACTTCGTCCTCGATGCGCTTTCGCATGCCGTCGGGTCCATTGGCGATGACCTCGAAGCCGTTGTCGCGCAATTGCGCTGTGATCTGCGGCCGATTGAGGATTTCGATTGATTTCTTCGATAACAGTTCGACCACGGACGGCGGCGTCTTCGTAGGTGCCAGAAAGCCCTGGAACGTGTCGGAGATGAAATCCTTGTAACCGAGTTCGATCATCGTCGGCACCTGGGGCAGGTCGAACCAGCGATGCCCGCCGGTGACAGCGAGTGCTTTCAAAGCGCCGGACTCAATGTGTGGATGTGCCGGCGGCAGCGCAGCGAAGGCAACCTGCGTGGTGCCGCTGAGGATCGCCTGAATAGCCGGCCCCGCCCCCGAGAACGGGACGTGCGTGATCTCGATTCCGGCGACGATCTTGAACAATTCGGCCGACAACTGCGGCGTGGTGCCGACTCCCGGGCTCGCATAGTTGAGCTCCTCCGGACGGGCTTTGGCGCGAGCGACGAGCTCGGCGATCGAATTCACGCCGAGCTTGGGATTGACCAGAATGACATTCGGCGACGTTCCGAGTTCGGCAATCGGCGCAAAATCCTTGTATGGATCGTAGGGAATCGTTCGGTACAGGCCGGGATTGACCACATAGGCGCTCGACGTGACGAGCAGCGTGTAGCCGTCCGGCTCTGCATGTGCCGCGTACCCGATCCCTATATTTCCTCCCGCGCCCGGCTTGTTCTCGACTATCACAGAACCGCCGATGGCATCGCCGAGATGGTTGCTGAGAATACGGGCCATGATGTCAGTCGGCCCGGAGTAGGCGAACGGCACGATGATCTTAACAGGGCGCACGGGATAACCCGCTGCCTTTGCCGCTGCTGGCCAAGCACCGGACGCCGTAGTCGCGCCGATTGCCACGCCGACAGCTCGCAGAACCGCGCGACGCGACGGCAACGATTTCTTATCAGACACGATCTGTTCCTCCCGATGCGTCGCCCGGCTCGTGTCGGGTCTATTTTCGTCTTGCTCGGCCTCGCCCTTATACGACCATTTCGGCTCGATCGTCGATCCCACCTTGCCGGCAATAACTACATATCGAACACGGCCACGGCTCGGATTGGCGAGGCTGTGCCGTCGCGCCACTTCATCGGGAGGCCGATGAAGGTGAACTGGCCCTCGCCCAGCAGCGCTTCCAGATTGCACAGGCTTTCGATGTGAGTAATGTCGAGGTCAAGACACGCCTTGTGAACGAGCGAATTTACCTTGCCCTCGGGGCCAGGCCGCATCGAATCGATGCCGAAGTGCACGACGCCCTGCCGGGCAAGCCATTCGGTGGCTTCAACGTTTACGCCTGAATTGTCAGTCGCATATTCCTTGCGCGGAAAGGTACGCTCGTGATGGCCGGTGCAAAGCAGAACGGTCCCGCCTTTCGGTATTGGCGCGCCGGCTTTCTTCACCGCCACCTCGAGGTCGGAAGTTGTTATCTCGGCTCGTGGCGCGATGTGGCGCAGGTCAATACAAATGCCTGGTACGATGCACTTCTCCAGCGGGTATTGGTCGATCGATATGCCAGTCTTGCCGAAGTGGCGTGGAGCATCGATGTGGGTGCCAGCATGATCAACCATCGAAATGAACATCGAGGACAGGCCGTGCACATTACCGGATTCAACGAATGAATCTTCATGGTTCTTCCAGACGCCATGGATTGTGGGGGGGTGGCCAGGATAGCTGGGGGTGCGGTGGTAGAGCTCACGACTGAGATCGACGATCTTCACGATGGTTACCTTTTTGGTGGGGTATCAACTGGGATATTATCAGAACGTCATGCTGGCGTTTTTACAGCGGTTGTGCAAGGAGCCGTAAAGCATGGAATACTGCGACGGGACGGACGTTGCAGGCGCCATGGGTCTGATACTCACTGATCTCGACAAAAGCATCCTTGGCAGCGTCGTATCATTCAGCCGTTTCAGAGCTGCAGCGTTCGTTGTCACGAGCGTTTGCCAATGCGGTTATGATTATGAAAATGGAGGGCATCTCACTGTTTCCGATTTGTAATATTTTCTTCAATGACACTTTGTGCCAACGTATCCACAGCGTGTACAATCTGGCGTAAAGGTGTGAATATCATTAGTGAACGCGATAATTCTGCCGAGTTCTCGGACCGTTATTCGTGCTCGTCAAATGCTGTGCTCGATGAAGCGAGCTCGTCAGCTATAGCGCAAGAGCGCACAGCCGAATCAGCCGCGGGATTATCGGGCTATTTCTGGTCGAGGATGGAGAAATGAGGAGACGCAGTTTCTTTGATCACCCGCCGGGTTTGACTATAACCGAAATCATTTCGCTGACAGGCGCCAAATCCAGCAATGCTCCGCGACTTGCCCAACGTATTACGGGTGTTGCCCCGGTAGAACTGGCCGGGCCTAGCGATCTGACGTTCATCGAAAGCGCCAAATACGCTCACGCGCTGGCGACGACGCATGCCGGAGCCTGCCTGATGCCGCAGCGCTTCGAAGATCGGGCGCCGAAATCCTTAATTGTGCTGCTCACTGATGAGCCGCAGCGTGCTTTTGTTGCTGTGCATCGTGAGCTTTATCCTCAATCTTTGCGGCCTGCCTCGCTGTTCGAGACCGATAGCATTGCCGCAGGCGCGACGGTCCATCCCGAGGCCAGTCTCGAGAATGGGGTAACGATCGACCCGGGCGCCGTCATCGGCCCGCGCGCTGAGATCGGAGCTGGAACTATCGTTGGGTCAAACGTCGTGATCGGACCAGATGTCATGATCGGCCGTGATTGCGTGATTGGCGCTGGTTCTTCGATCATGCATGCGTTGATCGGGGATCGTGTGGTGATCCACCCCGGTTGCCGCATTGGACAGGACGGTTTCGGTTATATTGCAGGCTCTAGCCAGCTGAAAGTGCCGCAAACCGGCCGCGTGATCATCCAGAACGACGTCGAAATCGGCGCAGGAACGGCCATCGATCGCGGCGGCCTTAGGGACACCATTATCGGAGAAGCGTCCAAGATCGACAATTTATGCCAGATTGGACACAACGTTGTCATTGGCCGCCACTGTATTGTCGTTGCTCAGTCAGGACTGAGCGGCAGTGTGACGCTTGAGGATTTCGCCGCACTTGGTGGGTCGGTTGGCCTTGCGCCCCACGTCACGATCGGAAGGGGCGCGCAAGTGGCGGCGCGCTCGGGTGTCATGAACGACGTCCCACCAGGCGAGATCTGGGGTGGTTATCCCGCGAAGCCGAGAAAGCAATGGATGCGACAGCAGGCGGTGCTGTCGCGCCTCACCAAAGCCGGTGGCAAAGCTGGGGGGTCTTCGGCATCTTCCGCTGAGAGCTGAATTTCCAGAACGACCGCGACCGGGTCAGCGACCAAAGGTTGGTCCAAGTGGTTTTTGGACCGGTTACTTAACGCCGCCGAGAAAGCCCGCCCGGGTTCGGAGCTCCTGCTGATCGGCGCCGACCAGCAGGTCGATCAATCCCTGCGCTTGATGGGCGTGGGTAGCCTGCGTGGTCACTGCTGCTGTGTACGTGGTCGCAAGTTGGCATTCTCGCGGCAGCGATCCGGACAAAACCACGCCTTCCGTGCTGATGATCTCGGTCGATTGCGTGCAGCCGAGTGGCCGGGCCGCATCGGACGCCGCCAGATTGCGCATGGCGGTTGCGCCATTCGGAAAGATCTTGAGCCGAGAAGCGACTTCGTCGGCAATTCCAAGCTGACTCAGGACTTTCGCAACGTGAATGCCTGCCGTTGACACCTTGGTATCCGGCACGAAGATCGCGTCCGCCGCGACAAATGCGTCGCGCAGCGTTGCCGCGTCGGTGGCCCTCACTTGTGGATCAGTGGATCGAACAGCAAGCGCGGTTTCGACCACGCCGATATCGGATATCGAAGAGGAAGCCACGCGCTGTTCGTCGGCAAGCCTGGCAACGAGCGCAGCGGTCAGAATGATGATATCGGCAGGCGTGCCGTTGCGCAGCTTGTCGGCCATGGCGCCAACGGCACCGAACTCGCCGGTGACGTCGAGGCCGGTCAGCGCCTTGAATTTTGGGGCCAGACTTCGGACCAGGCCCTGCGCCGCACCGCCGCTTAGAATATTCAGGGCGCTCATCAGCTCAATTCCATAGCAGCGATAAGATTGTCGCGGGTGATCGGCAGATGGCGAACCCGCACCTCAAGCGCATCGAACACAGCGTTAGCGATTGCCGCGGTGACTGGGCCGTGGGCCGCTTCGCCGGCACCAAGTGGGTCCATTTCCGGCCGTTGCATGATTTCGACCTGCACTTCAGGCACCTCGCTAAAGCGTAGTATGGGGTAATCGGTCCATGTGTTGCTGGTGATGCGGTGTTTGTCAAAGCGGACGCGCTCTTTCAATACCCAGCTGGTGGCCTGAATGGCGCCGCCTTCGATCTGGTTGACGACGCCATCCGGATTGATGGCTTCACCGACATCGACCGCGATAATCAGCCGTTTGACAATGATGTCTTCGGCTCCCTCGACCTCGGCGACGACGGCGCAGTACGCGCCGGTGTTCTTATATCGGGCAAAGCCCAGACCATACCCGATGCCGGCCCGTTTGGCCGACTTCCAGTTCGCGCGTGAGGCCGCTGCACGGATCACGTCCTTTGCCCTGACATCGCTGAGCTGGCGTAGCCGGAAATCAACCGGATCCTCGCCGCGTTCGGCGGCCAGTTCATCAAGAAAGGACTCGATCGCAAATACGTTGCCTTGGGCGCCAAGCGTTCGAAGTGCGGATGTGCGGATCGGCATCGTCAACAGACGATGGCAATCGATCTGCCACGATGGAAAGTCATACAGTGGTATCGAGTTGCGATCCGAGCCGCCGCCAACGGCCTGGGGTGGATTTGTGGAGATATAGCGCGGAAACGGGCTTGAGATTTCGGTGGCCGCCAGCAGGGCTGGCTCGGTGGCCCGGCCCGGCCGCGCGGTGTGACCGTTACCCCAGACGCTGTGGCGCCAGGTGACAATCTCACCTTTCGCATCGAGGTCGGCTTCGATCTCGATCGCCATCGCGGCGCCGAATGGCGCTTGTGACATTTCATCCGCGCGCGACCACAGCACCCGGACCGGGCGGCCGTCAGCGGCTTTCGCCAGCAGGACCGCATCGAGGGCGACATCGTCGGCAGCGTTGTGCCCGTAGCAACCGGCACCTTCCATATGCTCGACGGTGATGTTCTCGATCGGCAATTTGAGCACGAGCGCGAGATCGCTGCGGAGAAAATAAACCCCCTGGCTATGGGTCCAGACATGAACGCGGTCGCCGGTCCACTGGGCCATGGCGCAGGACGGCGCGATCGATCCGTGTGCGATATACGGACGGGTGTATTGCCGTCGGATCGTTCGGTTCTTTTCAACGCTTCCTGGGGCTATTTTCCTGTCGATGACGACCGATTCTGCCGGCTGGGCCTTCAGCCATTCTGCGAGACCGTCTTCGTCGGGAAGGGATTCTCCTGATGACCATACCGCTGTCTTGCGCAGCGCGCGCAGCGCTGCCTCGGCCCCGGACTCGGTTGCGCTCACGACACCGGCGAAATTTCCGTCACGTATCACGGCAACGACGCCGGCAAGGGCGCGCGCACCATCTTCGGGTATGTCGGTGAGTTTTGCGCCTGACAGTTCAGGCCGCAGCACGCGGCCATGCAGCATCCCGGGCAGGGCGGTATCTTGGATGAAACGGGGGCGGGCGAACACCTTGTCAGGAAGGTCCACCCGCTGAACGGAGTTTCCGGCAAGTGTGCGCTGCGTCGGCAATTTAGGTGCCGCGTCCAGGGTTGCGTCCCTATCAAGCGAAACATCCTGCGCGAGTTCCCAGTAGCTGGTCTGGGCGTTACCGGGCCCCGATATCGTGCCGTCCTTGATGGCGAGTGCCTCAATGCCGATACCTAAGCGTTCCGATGCGGCTACGAGAAAAAGTTGCCGGACCTCCGCGCAGACATGCCGAATGGCACGTCCCGAATGCTGCACGGAAAGGCTGCCCGAGGTGACGCCCTCATTGGGGCTGCCGGCTGTCGACGCGCGAATCATTTGGACGCGGCTGATATCAATGTCGAGTTCGTCGGCGGCGATCTGGGCGAGCGCCGTCACGATACCTTGCCCAATCTCCACCTTTCCCGGCGAGACCATCACATGGCCTTCGGCGAATCTGAGCCACGACGACAGCATCGGATTCGTCGCAAGGCTTACCGGCAATTTCGGCGCGGGCGAGGGGAACGCGTCTTTGCTCATTGGGCTGCCATCTCGGTGGCCGCGCGCAAGACCGCCTTCACAATCCGGTTGTGCGATCCGCAGCGACAAAGGTTGCGGTCAAGCGCTGCGGTGACGTCTTCGCGGCCGGGTGCAGGATTTCGCATCAAGAGCGCTGCGGCGCTCATCAAGATACCGGGAATGCAATAACCGCACTGCATCGCCTGTTCGGCAATGAAGGCGCGTTGCAGGGGATGTGGCGCTTGCGCGCTGCCCAACCCCTCGATCGTAGTGACTTCCTTGCCCTCGACCGACCATAGCGGTGTGTCACATGATGCCACTGCGCGATCACCGATGATGACGTTGCAAGCGCCACATTCATTGGCGCCGCATCCGAAATGCGGGCCGATCATCCCGAGAGGCCCTCGCAAGACTGCGAGAAGCGATAGATCGGCGTCGGCATCGACGTCGGTCTCGACGCCGTTGAGGCGAAATCGAATGCTGGGCATGGATAAGAGTACTCTACTGCGGCTTGTCGGTGAATTGCTTGACCACATTGGCCCATTTTACAATATCGTTGCGCAGGTATTTGTCGAATTCTTCTGGCGTCATGGACAGCGGTTCCGCGCCCTGTTCGGCCCAGAGCTTGACAACGTCCGGCCGCTTGATCACGGCGTTCACTGCCGCGTTGAGCTTGTCGATGATCGGCTTTGGAGTTCCAGCCGGCGCCATCAATCCGAGCCAGATGGTGGCATCGTAACCGGTAACGCCGGCCTCGATAACGGTAGGCACGTCGGGCAGCACGCTTGAACGCGTTTTGCCGGTGGTCGCGAGCGCCCGCACCTGGTCTACGCCGACATTGGGAGCCATCGTCGTCACGGCGTCGATCATCATCTGCACTTGTCCGCCGATCACACCGCTGCGCGCGTCGCCGCTGTTGCGGTAGGGGACGTGCACGACATCGATACCCGCCATGGTTTTGAATAATTCGCCGGCCATGTGATAGGGCGTGCCTTGGCCGGACGAGGCGTAGTTGAGCTTTCCCGGCTGCGACTTGGCCAAGGCGATGAATTCCTGCAGAGTCTTCGCTGGAACCTTCGGGTTCACCACGATGACGAGGTCGGAGAAGTTGATCGGCGCGATCGGCGTCAGATCGCGCATCAATTCATACTTGCGTTGCGGCACCAGCGATTCATTCGCGGTCTGCGTGTTCGACATCATCAGCAGCGTATAGCCGTCCGGGGCTGATTTCACGACCTCGACCGTGCCAATCACGCCGCCAGCTCCAGTGTGGTTCTCGACCACGAATGGCTGGCCCAAACTTGCCTGCAAGCTGTTGCCGATCAGGCGCGCGGTCACGTCCGCCGGGCCTCCGGCGCCGAATGGCACTATGATCCTGACCGGCCGTGTCGGATAATCCTGCGCCAGGCATGGCGCCGCCAGAAGGGTTGCAGTCGCAAGTAGCGTTGCCGCAAGCGCAAGCATCGACCTTGAGCGCGTCATTTCCATCTCCCAATTTTCCGGTCTTATTCTGTGGCGCGCAGAGGGCTGCCCATATCCGGGGTTCTCGGAGTGTAGCGGTCCCGGCGACCGGCTGTCGACGATGGACTTGGGCTTTGCTCTAGGAATAAAAGATAGCTTGCGGTGTACGGGATTTCGCATTGACCATGTGTGCGGAGGAAATGCGCCAATGAAAAAGCCAGGGATGCCTCGGCGCGACGTGCTCAAGGGATCGGCTGCCGTGCTTGCGGGGGCTGCGCTTTCGACTCGCGTGATGGCGGATGCGCCGCCGGCGGAGCCGATTACGCCCGCCTTGATCGCGGCAGCGAAGAAGGAAGGGCAGGTCGTTTATTATACGTCGACCGATCTGCCGGTCGCGGAGAAGTTGGCGAAGGCGTTCGAGGCGAAATATCCCGGCATCGCGGTGCGGGTCGAGCGCACCGGGGCTGAACGCGTATTCCAGCGCATCGGCCAGGAATATACCAGCAATATCCACGCGGTTGACGTGGTGAATTCCTCCGATGCCGCGCATTTCATCGTCTGGAAACGCAACGGGATCCTCGCGCCTTTCGTGTCGGAGGATGTCGCGAAGCTCTATCCACCGGAGCACCGGGATATTGACGGTCAGTTTGCGAGCTTCCGCGTCTGGCTCAGCATCATCGCCTACAACACCGACCTGGTGAAGGTGCAGGAAGCGCCGAAGAGTTTTGCCGATCTGCTCGACCCCAGGTGGAAGGGCAAGATCGTCAAAGCGCATCCCGGCTATAGCGGCACCATCATGACTGCCACCTTTCAGATGCAGCGCGATCTGGGTTGGAGCTACTTCGAACAGCTCGCCAAACAGAACATCATGCAGGTGCAGTCGTCGGCCGATCCACCGAAGAAACTCGATCTCGGCGAGCGCGCCGTCATGGCCGACGGCAACGAATACAACATCTTTCAGATGAGGGAGGCCGGTCGCCCTGTCGAGCCGGTGTACGCGAGCGAAGGATCGCCGTTGATCATCGGTCCCAACGGCATTTTCAAGGGCTCCCCCAATCCCAACGCGGCAAAGCTGTTTCAGTCGTTCTGCCTCGGCCGCGACGCGCAGCAGCTCATCATCGATGTCGGTGGCCTGCGTTCGGTGCATCCGGAGACCCAGGAAAAGCCGGGACGCAAGCCGCTCAAGGAAATCAAGACCATGAAGGACGATGCTGCGGCGGTAGAAAAGCAGGGCGACGCGATCAAGGCCCGCTATAGCAAAATTTTTCACGTCTGATCCTCAAGATATCCTCCCCCAACGACCGAGCAAACATGACATCGGAACACCCAAGAACTTCCGTCGCGGAAACGCTTGCTCATAAGATCGTGGAGCTGAGGGCGAAGGCGCTGCCCGCAGCAACGGCGCGCAAATGTGAGGACCTGCTGATCGATGTGGTTGGATTGTGCGTCACCGCACGCAACCAGGAATACATCGCAAGTGCGCTCGCAGGCTGGGACGATGACGGCCCCTGTAGTGTTATCGGCCACAGGAGAACGCTCACCGCCTCAGGGGCAGCCTTCGTCAACGGCACCGCGGCGCATGGCGAGGATTTCGACGACACCTTCGAGGGTGGCCCGGTCCATGCCGGAGCGGTGATTGTGCCGGCGGTGCTGGCGGCGTGCGAACGCCACAATCCTGACGGCCGCATGGCGCTGACTGGAATAGCCGTTGGCACCGAGGTCCTCTGCCGGCTGAGCCTCGTGGTCCCGAAGGCCGTACACAAGGCCGGGTTTCACCCGACCGCGGTCTTTGGCGCCATGGCGTCGGCCGCGGGCGTGGCCGCCGCGCTCGGCCTCAATGCCAGGCAAATCGTCGATGCGCTCGGTATCGCCGGCAGCATGGCTGGCGGCATCATCGAATATCTTGCCGAGGGCGCCTGGACCAAACGCTTGCATGCCGGTTGGGCGGCGCAATCCGGAATTCGGGCGGCGCTACTGGCGCAGCAGGGGTTTGTCGGACCGCGCACGGTGTTCGAGGGCGTGCACGGACTCTTCCACGGTTTCGCGCATACGGCCAACGGCGATTATACGGCGCTGACCGCCGGCTTTGGCACCCGTTGGGTTACCGATACCCTGGCGTTCAAGCCGTATCCGTGTGGCACCATGGCGCAACCGTACATCGATTGCGCCAGGCGCTTGGCCGCGCGCGGGATCAGTGCTGAGGATGTGAGTGAGATCGTCTGCGAGGTGGCCGAAGGTACAGTGCATCGGCTGTGGGAGCCGCTCACCGACAAACAGCGGCCGCCTAACGGCTATGCTGCCAAATTCGCCACGCCGTATCTGTTGGCGGCCGGCTTGGTTCATGGTGGCGTCGGGTTGAGCGCGTTCACGCAAGCCGCGATCGACGATCTTCGCGTGCTCGCGCTCGCCGCCAAAGTGAAATACGTGATCGATCCCGATAATCCCTATCCGAACAGCTATACCGGCCACATCCAGGCAACCATGAAGGACGGTAGCGTGATCGAGGAGCGGCAGCCTTACCTGCGCGGTGGCGCGCAAGAGCCGCTGACGCGGCAGGATTTGACCGACAAATTCGCGCTCAATACACAGCACGGTGGCTGGGACAAACAACAGAGCGACGCGACGTTGAAGCTGCTGGCGGGATTGTATCAAGGTCGGATGGACATTTCGGCGTTGCGAATCTGACCGCAACCGTCATGTCCCTGTCCGGATCAATCCCAGGGTTTATTGGATCCACCGCATTTTGCGGGAGACGACTGACCGGAGAATGAAGAAATGACTGTCACCAATGAACTCTCCGGCAAGGTCGCGGTCGTCACCGGCGCCGGGCGTAATATCGGCCGTGCGATTGCGTTGGCGCTGGCGGAGGGCGGTGCGTCGGTCGTGGTCAATGTTCGCAGCAACCGTGCTGAGGCCGAAGCCGTTGCGCGCGAGATCGATGCCGCCGGCGGCGGCGCGGTCGTCCATGTCGGCGATGTCGCCGATGCGGCAGCGGTGCAGGCGATGGCGGACGCCGCCGTGAAGCGCTTCGGCCGCATCGACATCCTAGTCAATAACGCTGCGCTGCGGCGGGAAAAACCGTTCGCTGAAATGAGCTATGCCGAGTGGCGTGAAATTATGAATGTCACCCTCGACGGCGCCTTCCATTGCGTGAAGGCCTGCCTTCCGGCGCTGCGGACAAGCGGTGCTGGGACCGTCATCAATATCGGCGGCCTGAGTGCGCATACGGGTGCGAAGGACCGCGCCCATGTGGTCACAGCGAAAGCGGGGCTCATCGGCTTCACCCGCGCGCTTGCTCACGACCTCGCTGCCGATGGCATCACCGTGAACTGTGTGGTTCCCGGCTTGATCGGCACCCCGCGCGCGAAAGATAAACCGGAGCCGGCCCACCACCTGACCCATCAGACCATTACCGGCGAGCGCGGCAAGCCGGAGGACGTCGCGGTGACGGTGCGATTCCTCAGCGGCCCTGGCGCGCGCTACATCAACGGGCAGGCCATCCACGCCAATGGCGGAGCCTATCTCGGCGCATGATTCATGGCTTGCGGCTGGTTTTTGCAACCGACGCCGAATAAATGCACTCGGCTGCACGTATTTTTGATGCTAACTATAGCTGCATGAACCAGCACGCCAGGATCGACATCCGTCATTCCACCTGTCCTCATGATTGCCCGTCGGCGTGCGCCCTCGATATTGAGGTGATCGATAATTCCACCATAGGTCGTGTCCGAGGCTCCAAACTGCAGACCTATACCGCCGGCGTGGTCTGCGCCAAGGTTGCGCGATACGCCGAGCGCATCCACCATCCGGATCGGCTGATGTATCCACAATTCCGGGTCGGCCCAAAGGGATCGGGCAAATTTGCCCGGATTTCGTGGGACGATGCGCTGGATGAGATCGCGGGACGCTTCAATCAGGCCGAGCGCGAGTTCGGCGCTGAATCAGTCTGGCCTTATTACTATGCCGGCACCATGGGCCTCGTGATGCGCGACGGCATCAACCGCCTCTCCCATGTAAAAAAATATTCGCGCTTTCATTCGACGATTTGCTCGACGATCGCGCGGGTAGGGTTTGCCGCCGGTACCGGCAAGGTTGCCGGCGTCGATCCGCGCGAGATGGCTGTCTCCGACCTGGTGGTGATCTGGGGCACCAATCCCGTAAATACCCAGGTTAACGTGATGACGCACGCCGCGCGCGCCCGAAAGGAGCGTGGTGCCAAGATCGCAGCCATCGATATCTACAACAACGACACCATGAAGCAGGCCGACATCAAGATCCTGCTGCGGCCGGGCACCGATGGCGCGTTCGCCTGCGGCGTCATGCACGTGCTGTTCCGCGAAGGCTATGCCGATCGCGACTATCTCGCGCGCTATACCGATTGCCCTGGGGAGCTCGAGGCGCATCTTGCGACCCGCACGCCGGCATGGGCCTCGGCCATCTCGGGCGTGCCGGTCGAAGAGATCGAGTCCTTCGCACGCGCGGTCGGGCGGACCAAGCGGTCATTCTTCCGCCTTGGCTACGGTTTCACCCGAAGCCGGAATGGTGCGGCACAAATGCACGCGGCGCTGTGCATTCCCGCCGTGACCGGTGCCTGGCAATATGAAGGTGGGGGCGCCTTCTTCAACAATTACGGAATCTGGAAGTTCAACGAGTCGGTGATCGAGGGCCATGACGCGATCGATCGTTCGACGCGGATACTGGATCAATCGAAGATCGGGCGGATCCTGACCGGCGATCCGGTGGCGCTGAAGGGCGGTCCACCGGTGAAGGCGATGTTGATCCAGAATACCAATCCGATGACGGTCGCGCCGGAGCAGGCACTGGTGCGCCAGGGTTTTGCGCGCAAAGACCTCTTCATTGCGGTTCACGAGCAGTTCATGACTGAGACCGCCCAGATGGCGGACCTCGTTCTGCCCGCCACGATGTTCATGGAGCATGATGATCTCTATTACGGTGGTGGCCACCAGCATATCTCAGTTGGCGCCAAGTTGATCGAGCCGCCCGGCGAATGCCGCTCCAACCATGAGGTTCTGCAAGGTCTCGGCCGTCGCCTCAACGCCGTACACCCTGGATTCGAAATGTCGCCGCGCGAACTGATCGATGCGACGCTGAAGAGGAGTGGTCACGGCGACATCGATACGCTTCAGGCCGATTTGTGGCGCGACATCCAGCCGGACTTCCGAGCCTCGCATTACCTCGACGGCTTCGCGCATGCGGACGGGAAATTTCATTTCAAGGCCGACTGGGCCCGGGTGCCGCTCGGCAACGCCGGCATGATGGGAGCGTGGGATCAGATGCCGTCGCTGCCCGATCATTGGACGATCATCGAGGATGCGGACGAGATCCATCCGTTCCGGCTCGCCACCAGCCCCTCGCGAAGCTTCCTCAATACCAGCTTCAACGAAACGCCCTCGTCGCAGGCGCGCGAGGGCGCGCCGACGGTGATGATTCATCCCGCCGACGCCGCGCCGCTCGGTATCGCTGATGGCGATGCCGTCACGCTTGGCAACATGCGCGGCGAGACGACCCTGACGGCAAGGCTGTTCGATGGCGTGCGCCGCGGCGTGCTGATCGCGGAATCCGTGCACCCGAACAAGGCCCATATCGGCGGCCGCGGCATCAACATGCTCACCGGCGCCGAATCGGTCGCCCCATTCGGAGGCGCTGCATTTCACGATAATAAGGTTTGGGCGAAGAAGGCTGTTCCGACGATTCCGACCCCTTAGTCGAAGCTGCAAATCTCCCTTGCAGTCGGCCGATAACCTGCGGCTAATAGTTGTCGGCAGATCATCAGGCGAGCGAGCAGGGCAATGACCGACAACACCAGCGTGATACTTGAAAAGCGCGGTCCGGCATTCTGGATTACCATCAACCGGCCGGAAAAGCGTAACGCCCTCAATGGTGAGGTGATTGCTGGAATCACGAAAGGCTATCGCGCAGCGCATGACAACAAGGATGTCCGTGTCATTGTGCTGACCGGCGCGGGGGACAAGGCGTTTTGCGCGGGTGCCGACTTGCAGAACACCGGCGGCGCGTTTGCGGCGGATTTTTCGAAGCCGAATGTCGATTATGCCGACCTGTTGCGGCTGTCGCAAAACTCTACCAAGCCAGCGATCGCACGCGTTGGTGGCGTTTGCATGGCCGGCGGCATGGGGCTGCTGTGCATGACAGATATGGCGGTCGCCGCCGAGCATGTGATCTTCGGGTTGCCCGAGGTGAAGGTCGGCGTGTTCCCGATGCAGGTGATGAGCCTGCTGCAATCGATCGCGCCGCGGCGCCTCGTCAACGAATGGGCGCTGACCGGCGAACCCTTCGATGCGCCGAGCGCGCAAGCGGCAGGGCTTCTGAATTACGTGGTGGCATCGGCCGAACTCGACGCCAAAGTCGACTGGCTGGTCGGTCGGATCGTCGACAAGTCGCCGACCGCGATCAGGCGTGGCAAATATGCCATGCGCGCGATCGCATCAATGTCGTTCGATGAAAGCATCGCCTACACAGAAAGCCAGATCGCATTGCTGGCAATGACCGAAGATGCCAAGGAAGGCCTCAAGGCCTTTGCCGAGAAGCGCAAACCGTCTTGGCCTGGGAAGTAGGCGGTCAATTGAACCGCTCCGTCGTCCCGGCGACCGCCAGGACGACGGAATGATCGGCAGTAATTGCGTCCAGGCAGCAACTATCCTGGATTTGCTTTTAGTCCGGCGGCCTCGATGCCGGCGATGGCGCAAATCTCGTCATTGTCGGAGGTGTCGCCGCTGACGCCGACCGCACCGAGCAGTGTACCGCCATCTTGAATCAGCACGCCACCCGGCACCGGCACCAGCCGGCCTTGCGCCAGCGAATTCACCGCGCCGACGAAATAAGCCTGTTCCTGTGCGCGTTGGAACAGCGCCCGCGAGCCCATCCCCATGGCGAGCGCGCCGTACGCTTTGCCGTGTGCGATCTCGGCACGCATCAGGCTGGTGCCGTCCTGCGCAGCGGTGACTTTGACGCAGCCGCGCGCGTCGAGAACGGTGATAACTAGGGGCTTCAGCTTCTTCTCGATGCCCTTGGCGAGGGCGGAATCGAGAATCTTGCGGGCGACTTCCAGTGTCAGTTCAGCCATGAGTGGGTTCCTTTACAATGGGTGAGGGATAGGGGTCGGATCGTGCGCTGTCGAGGCTCATCGCCAGCACGCGTGCAACGTGCTGGGCGCCGCGCCCGGTGCCATCCTGGATCTGATGGCGACAAGAGGTGCCGTCTGCGACGATTAACGTTGCGCCGTCGGCGCTTCGCACAGCCGGTAACAGCGACAGCTCCGCCATCTCGATCGAGGTCTGATAGGTGTCTTTGCCGTAGCCGAAAGCACCGGCCATGCCGCAACAGCTGGACTCGATGGTTTCGACGCTCAATTCGGGCACCAGCCGAAGGATCTTTTCCACCGGCTTGAACGCACCAAACGATTTTTGGTGGCAGTGGCCGTGAACCAGGGCCTTTTTGCCGATCGGGCCGAGCGGCAACCGCAGGCGGCCGGCCTCGGCTTCACGCACCAGAAACTCCTCGAAGAGTAGCGCGTGCGCAGCAATATTCTTAGCGGTTGCGTCGGCCCGCAGCGAAAGCAACTCGTCGCGGAGAGTCAGGAGACAGCTCGGTTCCAGGCCGACAATGGGTATGCCCCGTGCGGCAAACGGCGCATAGGTCGCGACCAGCCGATCGAGCTCGATGCGTGCGTTGTCGACGAGGCCCGCCGAAAGGAATGTCCGCCCGCAGCACAATGGCCGGCCATTGTCGGCGGCCTTTGGGATATGGACCCGGTAGCCGCCTTCAGCCAGCACGCGCAGCGCGGCGTCGAGGTTCTCGCGTTCGTAAGCGCGGTTGAAGGTATCGGCAAACAGCACGACCTCGCGGCCATCGGCGGAGCCGACGGCGTCGGTCTCGGTCTGGAACACATCGCGCCGGAATGCAGGCAGCGCGCGTTTCGCGCTGATACCGGCAAACCTTTCAAACAGCTTTCGCAGCAGGGGACTGTTGTTGCGCCAATTGGCGAGCGGGGCGAAACGGGCGGCGAGCGCGGCGTAATGCGGCAGATACCCCACCAATCGATCGCGCAACGACAGGCCATGGGTGGCCGCCCGCGCAGCCAAAACCTCGATTTTCATCTTGGCCATGTCGACGCCCGTCGGGCATTCATGTCGGCAGGCCTTACAAGACACGCAGAGTTTCAGTGTCTCCATCATCGCGTCGGAGGAAAGCGCGTCCGGTCCCAATTGGCCGGAAATAGCGAGCCGCAGCGTGTTGGCGCGTCCGCGAGTCACGTCCTTCTCATCACGCGTCGCGCGATAGGAGGGGCACATCACGCCGCCTTCGAGCTTACGGCAGGCGCCGTTGTTGTTACACATCTCGACCGCGCCCTGGAAACCGCCGCCGGCGCCAGGATAGGCGGACCAGTCGAGACGGGTCTTGAGCTCGGCGACACGGTAGTCCGGCCGATAACGAAACAGCTCGCGGTCGTCCATTTTGGGCGGGTCGACGATCTTGCCGGGATTAAGGACATTGTCCGGGTCGAAGCGGTGCTTCACTTCCCTGAAATCCGCCATGATGCGCTCGCCGAACATTGCCTCGTGGAATTCCGATCGCACCAGGCCGTCGCCATGCTCTCCCGAATGCGAGCCCTTGTATTCGCGCACCATCTCGAAGGTTTCCTCGGCGATGGCGCGCATCGCCTTGACGTCCTTCTCGAGCTTAAGGTTCAATACTGGCCGCACATGCAAACAGCCTTCTGATGCGTGTGCATACATCGTGCCGCGGGTGCCGTGCTTGGCAAAGATTGCGTTGAGCCGTTCGGTGTAGTCGGCGAGATGCGGCAGCGGCACTGCGCAGTCCTCGACGAACGAGACCGGCTTGCCCTCCTGCTTCATCGACATCATGACGTTGAGGCCCGCGGCCCGAAACTCCGCAATGCCGGTCTGCAACGCGGAATCCGTGATTTCTACCACGCCGCCCCATTTGCGCTGCTCGCGATCCCAGCCGAAGCCGAGATCGGCCATCAGCTCACTAAGCTGCTTCAACCGGATCAGGTTTTCGGCCTGGTCCTCTTCAGCGAATTCAACGATCAGGACCGCGTCGGGATCGCCGCGCACCGCCGTGCGGATGATTGGCTGGAACATAGCGATCTCGCTGCCGAGCGCCAGCATGGTGCGATCGACCAGCTCCACGGCGATAGGCCGGAGCTTTACCAGATGCTGTGCCGCGTCCATCGCCTCATAGAAGCTGCCGAAGTGGCAGACGCCCAGCGCCTTGTTGCGAATGACCGGCCAGAGCTTCAGTTCTAGTTGGGTGGTAAAGGCGAGCGTGCCCTCCGAGCCTACCAGCAGATGCGCCATGTTGTTCGCCGCATTGCGCGGCACCAGCGCGTCGAGATTGTAGCCTCCGACACGCCGCTGCACTTGCGGAAATCTCTCCGCGATCTCGGTCGCCTCTCGTTCACCGAGCGAGAGCATGTCGCGAAACAGCTCATATCCCTTATCGGCGGAATTGAGGTCGCGCGCGACTTCGCCGAAATGCAGCACGGTGCCGTCGGCGAGGGCAGCGTCCATCGAGCGCGTGTTGTCGCGCATGGTGCCGTAGCGCAGCGAACGCCCGCCGCAGGAATTGTTGCCGGCCATGCCCCCGATCGTGGCGCGCGAGGCAGTGGAGACGTCGACCGGAAACCATAGCCCGTGACGTTTAAGCTGCCGGTTGAGATCGTCGAGCACGATCCCAGGCTCAACCACGCAGGTCCGATTTTCGGCGTCCAGCGAGATGAGGCGGTTCAGGTGCTTCGAGAAATCGACAACGATGCCGTCGTTGACGGTCTGCCCGCATTGCGATGTGCCACCGCCGCGGGGGGTGACGATTCGACCATCCTCCCGGGCGATTGCCAACGTCCGAAGCGCCTCATCCATGGTTTTGGGAACCACCACGCCCGCAGGCATGATCTGGTAGAACGAGGCGTCGGTGGCATACCGGCCGCGGCTAAATCGATCGAACAGAACTTCGCCGGTGATCTCGCGGGCGAGCCGGGCTTCAAGTGTGGTTGGGCTCTTGTCGGTCATTTCGGCCGCTGCCGTTGCTGCATCGCTTGCTGGTTAAGTGGGACCAGCGGAAAATGCAATCGGATTTGGACAGTTCGAAATGTTGAATTCAAATCTGGGAGACTGCTGTAGGGGCTGGCGCGGCCGCATCGGCAGGCTCAGTCGCCGTGAGGTGTTCGACGGCCGCAGTCCGCTTGTTGCGCAGATGCACAAAGAGGATATCGCTGAGTTCGTTGCCGGCTCGGCGGCGCAGTGCCTCCAGGATGATCTCGTGTTCGCGCATCGCCTCGCCCCAGCGCTCGCGCTTTCGGGCAAAGTTGGCGGAGTAGCGGATACGCCGAATTCGCCCGGCGAAGTTCGAATAGGTGCTCTGCAGCGCCGCGTTGCGTGAGGCCTCAACAATCTTGCTGTGAATCAGCTGGTTGACGCGGAAATAGCCGTGCATGTCGCGGTGGAGGTAGAAGCCGTACATCTCGTAATGCAGCCGCTCGATCTCGGCGATTTCGGAATCCGTGATGTTCTCGCAGGCGAGGCGCCCGGCAAGGCCCTCGAGCCCGCCCATGATGTCAAACAGTTCGGCAAGATCTCGTTCGCTCAATTGCCGGACGCGAGCGCCGCGGTTCGGTAGAAGCTCTACCAGTCCTTCCGAGGCCAGCACCTTTAGGGCTTCGCGAAGCGGCGTGCGCGAGATCCCGAGCATTTCGCAAAGCTGCCGTTCGGGCACGCGGCCGCCATCTGGAATGTTTCCCTCGACAATGTAGTCACGCAGCCGCGCTAGTATCTCGTCGTGCAGGGATTGGTCTTCACGGCTGACGTCGGCGCCGGCCTTGAGCGCTGTGGAGGTCACTTCTCCGGGGCGGAGGCGTTTCATAATCGGAACATATGCTTTTGGCGAAGGACCGTCGACCACAATAATGTGTGCATTTAACAGTTGATAAGCGATGCGATTGAATGCAATTTACCACGCTAGGTATCGATGAGGAAGTCATGACCAAGCACCAGGGACGCCATTTTCTACAGATTCCCGGCCCCAGCCCGGTGCCCGATCGGGTGCTTCGGGCGATGGACATGCCAGTCATCGACCATCGCAGCTCAGAATTTGCCGAACTCGGCAAGGCGGTGCTGGCGGGCTGCCAGAAGATTTTCAAGACGTCCGGGCCGGTGATCATTTTTCCGTCCTCGGGCACCGGCGCCTGGGAAGCGGCGATCGTGAACACGCTGTCGGCGGGCGACAAGGTTCTCATGGTCGAGACGGGTCACTTCGCCACGCTGTGGCAGCAGATGGCGGCGCGCTGGGGAGTGGATGTCGAGTTCATGCCGGGTGACTGGCGCCACGGTGCTGATCCGGCGGCGATCGAGGCTCGGCTTGCGCAGGACACGAGCCACGGCATCAAGGCCGTCATGGTGGTGCATAACGAGACCTCAACGGGCTGCACCAGCCGGATCGGCAGCATTCGTGCTGCGATGGACAAGGTCGGTCATCCCGCGTTGCTACTGGTGGATACGATCTCCTCCCTGGGTTCGGTGGATTACCGACATGACGAATGGAAGGTCGACGTCACCGTAAGCGGTTCGCAAAAAGGATTCATGCTGCCGCCGGGTCTAGGCTTCAATGCCATTTCCGAGAAGGCACGCTCGGCGGCCAAGACCTGCAAGACGCCGCGGTCCTACTGGGATTGGGAAGAGATGCTCAAGCCAAACGCGAGCGGCTTCTTCCCATACACGCCGGCCACCAATTTGCTCTACGGGCTGCGCGAAGCTATCGCGATGTTGCTCGAAGAAGGGCTGGATGCCGTGTTCGCTCGTCACAAGCGCCTCGCGGCGGCCACCCGCGCTGCCGTCACCCATTGGGGGCTCGAGGTGCTCTGCCAGGAGCCGGCTGAATATTCGCCCGTGCTAACGGCCGTGATGATGCCTCCCGGACACGATGCCGACAAGTTCCGCAAGATCGTGCTCGATAACTACAATATGTCGCTCGGGTCGGGCCTAAGCAAAGTCGCGGGCAAGGTCTTTCGCATCGGTCATCTCGGCGAATGCAACGAGCTCACCCTGCTCGGGGCACTGTCCGGCGTGGAGATGGGACTTGCCGCAGCGGGCGTACCGCACCGGGCCGGGGGTATCGATGCGGCGATCCGGTCCCTGGAAGAGCGGACGGAATCAAATTCCGCCGGCCATCTGAAAGTGGTCACGAGCTGAGTTCAGCGAGGACGTTTGGCGCAATCCCGCGGCCATCAAAAGCAATAAAAACTTTTCGGGAGGTCGATCATGCGGCTTCGCTTCAAGCCAACTCACGTCGTGCTGGCGATGCTGTGCATGATGTACTTCATCACGTACGTCGACCGCGTCAACATCGGCACGGCGGCGAGCGAAATCCAGAAGGAACTTCATCTCAGCAACACGCAGCTTGGCCTGGTATTCTCGGCTTTCGCGTATCCCTACCTGCTTTTCCAGGTGACCGGCGGCTGGGTTGGAGACCGCTTTGGACCGCGCAAGACCTTGTTCTGGTGCGGCATGATATGGGCCGCCTCGACCATTATGACCGGCTTCGTGAACAGTCTTGCGACGTTGTTCATCGCTCGTGTCGCGCTTGGTTTTGGCGAGGGCGCAACCTTTCCGACCGCAACGCGCGCCATGCAATATTGGGTTCCCGCGGTGAAGCGGGGGTTCGCGCAGGGGCTGACCCATGCCTTTGCACGTCTGGGCAACGCGATCACGCCGCCAGTGATAGCAGTCTTGATGGCTTGGCTGACCTGGCGCGGATCGTTCGTCGTGGTGGGCCTGATCAGCCTGATATGGGGCGTGGTCTGGGTGCTGTATTTCCGCAACGAGCCCAAGGATCATCCAGCGATCACCGCGGTAGAACTCGCCTCGCTTCCGCCCCGCCCCGCCAACCTGCGTCTTCAGGTGCCGTGGGGACCGTTGCTGCGCCGGATGTGGCCGGTCACGCTCACCTATTTCTGCTACGGTTGGAGCCTGTGGCTGTATTTGAATTGGCTGCCGCTGTTCTTCAAGAACAACTACAATCTGGATATCAAGAATTCGGCGCTGTTCGCGTCCGGCGTTTTCTTTGCAGGTGTAGTAGGCGACAGCCTGGGTGGAATTGTGTCGGATCGCATCCTGAAGAAGACTGGTAACGTGCGGTTCGCACGGTTGAGTGTCACGATTGTCGGGTTCGCTGGCGCGCTGCTGTCGCTAGTCCCGATCCTGTTCATTCATGATATCACCATCGTCGCCCTATGCCTGTCAGGAGGTTTCTTCTTTGCCGAAATCGTCATCGGGCCGATGTGGTCGATCCCCATGGACATCGCACCGACATATTCCGGCACGGCTGCCGGGCTGATGAATTCCGGTTCGGCGTTGGCGGCGATCGTCTCGCCGTTAGTGGCCGGTTTCGTTATCGATATGACCGGCAACTGGTATTTGCCTTTTCTGATGTCGATCGGGTTCCTGCTGCTGGGAGGATTCTCGGCCTTCCTGATGCACCCGGAAATGCCATTCGATGCGCCCGAACTCGCAACGCGGCCAAGGCAAAACTTCGCCGCCGGCTGAAGGGGAAGCGTTGTCCAATATCCCGCTTTTCGGAGCGGGGGAGTCCGGAAATGCTAGTCTGAACAATTACCTAACGGAATGTTTCGATCTTGGCGTGAAGTCGAGCTGCGATCGGCCTCTAAGGTTCGCTTTCGGCAAGGCGGCCACCTATCTTATCCATTGACGGCGACTGTCCGGCGAGGGACAAGCCCGCGGAAGAATGATTCCGACGCTCCGCCACCAAAATTGCCGGAAGGACGACGCCAGATGAGTTTGCATACTGGAAGGCATTTTCTTCAGATTCCAGGCCCCACCAACGTGCCCGATCGGGTGCTGCGGGCCATGGACATGCCGACCCTGGATCATCGCGGTCCCGAATTCGCCGAACTCGGCCATGCGGTGCTGGCCGGTTGCCAGCGCATTTTCCGGACCAAACAGCCGGTCGTGATCTATCCCTCGTCGGGCACCGGCGCTTGGGAAGCCGCGATCGTCAACACGCTATCGCCCGGCGACAAGGTGCTGATGGCCGAAACTGGCCAGTTTGCGGTGCTGTGGCGCGGGATTGCCGAAAAATTCAAGCTCGATGTTGAGTTCTTAGCCACCGACTGGCGCCGCGGGGCCAATGTCGAGGAGATCGAGGCGAAGCTTGCCGCCGATCGCCAGCACAAGATCAAGGCCGTGATGGTCGTGCATAACGAGACGTCGACCAGCTGCGTCACGCACCCGCTTGAAGTTCGCAAGGCCCTCAACCGAACCAATCATCCGGCGCTACTGATGGTCGATACCATCTCCGGGCTCGCGTCGCTCGAATACGAACATGATGCCTGGGGCATCGATATTTCGGTTGGCGGCTCGCAAAAGGGCATGATGTTGCCGCCGGGCCTCAGCTTCAATGCGATCTCGGAAAAGGCGCTCGCGGCCTCCAAGGCGAACGCGGCGATGCGGTCCTATTGGGACTGGCACGACATGATCGCGATCAACAAGCTGGGCACGTTCCCCTACACGCCGGCGACGAACCTGCTGTATGCGCTGAAAGAAGCCATCGCCATGCTCGAGGAAGAGGGGCTCGACAACGTGTTCGCGCGGCACAAGCGTCACGGTGCGGCGACCCGCTCGGCGGTGAAGGCATGGGGCCTCGAGCTTGTCTGCCTCGACCCGCACAGCTATTCACCGGCGTTGACCGCGGTCATGGTTCCGGAGGGGCATGATGCCGACGCCTTCCGCAAGGTGGTGCTGGAAAATTTTGACATGTCGCTGGGCACCGGCCTCGGAAAGCTCAAGGGCAAAGCATTCCGTGTCGGCCATATCGGCCACTTCAACGATTTGATGCTGATGGGAACGTTGGCAGGCGTCGAGATGGGCCTGGATCTTGCCAAGGTTCCGCATCGCAGCGGCGGGGTCGTCGCCGCGATGGAAGTTCTGAAAGAACGTGATGTGGTGCCCATGCCGAAGGTGGCCGTCGCCTGAGATCCCCTTCAAGAACAGAAAGAGCGCGCAATGAACGCACCGGTACAAGCAACTGAAGACCTGATCTATGTCGTCGAAGACGGCATAGCCCGGCTGACCTTCAATCGTCCGCAAGCGCGCAATGCACTGACATTCGCCATGTACGAGCAAATGGCGGCGATCTGCGAGAGCGTCAACGCCGATCGTTCGATCAAGGCGATGATCCTCACCGGCACGGGCGACAAAGCGTTCGCCTCGGGCACGGATATCTCGCAATTCCGCGCCTTCAAGACCGCGCAGGATGCGCTCGACTATGAAGCGCGGATCGACCGGGTGTTGAGTGCACTGGAGTTGTGCCGGGTGCCGACCATCGCCGCGATCGCCGGCGCCTGCACCGGCGGCGGCGCCGGCATCGCGGCCTGCTGCGATATCCGGATTGGCACCGCGGCTACCCGGATCGGTTTTCCGATCGCGCGCACGCTCGGCAATTGCCTTTCGATGTCCAACATCAGCCGGCTGGTCTCCCTGGTCGGGCCGGCGCGGACCAAGGACCTGATTTTCAAGGCACGGCTTGTTGAGGCTCCCGAGGCGCTGGCGCTCGGCCTGCTCAACGAGGTGGTACCGGATGTCGAGACCTTGCAGCGCCGCGCCTATGAGACGGCAAAGCTTGTGGCGGGCCATGCGCCGATCACGCTCGAAGTCACCAAGGAAGCCGTGCGCCGCATTCGGCGGACGCTGTCCCGTGACGAGGGCGAGGATCTGATCCTGCGCGCCTATATGAGCGAGGATTTTCGCGAGGGGATGGATGCGTTCCTGAACAAGCGCGCACCGCAATGGAAGGGCAAATGATCCTCCCCCCAATTTGCCAAGCTTTCGTTTTGTGAACGGCCAGTGACTTGCACGCCCCCACCACGGGAATCATAATCCTGGGGTCGGGGGTTCGAGTCCCTCTCTCGCTACGCGAAAAACAGACCAATCAGGCATTCGCCCGTCTTTCGGTCCCCGCTACGAAACGCGGCCGCGTCATTCCGGCCCGTCCGTCACTTCCGGCGGCCCCAATGGCCGCCGGATAGACCGCGTAACTCCTGGGTTGTAATTCGCGCGACACTTAATTGGGGTGCATCGCGTAAATTTATGGGGTGGAGGTCACCCAATGCGGCGCCGGTCGAAGCGCGTCCCCTAATCCCCCTGCAAGTCGTTGGAATCGCATGCGCTGACTTTCTCGCGTCGATGCGACTGTTGACGGCTGCGGAGCAAAGTACGCCCCGAAAGTCAAGGTCCCGATGACCTAAGCCGCAACACTTCCACTCGCGGAAATCAGCAAATCCGCCGGAATATGGAAACGTTCGCGCAGACGCTTCACCATCGTCATGCTCAATTCGCGTTTGCCGGACATGATCTCACTGACGCGACTCGCCGTGCCTAGAAGCGGCACAAGATCAGCGCGCGTCAAACCATGTTGCTCCACCAGATAGGTCAGCAAATCGGGCAACGGCGGCGCTTTGCGCGGCCAGCGCGCGCGTTCATACGCCTCGATGAGGCGAGCCTGCGCTACCATGCGCGCTCGGTCGGCTGCCTCGTTAGATTGCATCAGCTTGCCGACAAGCGCCTTGGCCGCCTCATGATCGGCCTGGTTCTGGATAATTATCAATGTTGCCTTCATCACACCGTCTCCGCGTCCACCTTGTCATAGTCTTCATGACTGCCGAAAAAGCGGATCATCAACACGCCATCACGATATTGAACCATGGCGATCAGGCGGTAGTCATTGGCCTTGATGTTGAACACCACACGTCCGCCTTTCAGGATGCTCGCCTTGGGATGCGATCGCTTCACCTGTTGCGGCGTCCGCCAGTCCGAAGCCTCCGCAATCGCCAGCCATGCCCTGTATTGAGCGCGCGCCGCATCGATGCCCCGATGACCAGAGCGCTCGGCAAAATAGCGCTCAACAATGTCCGTGCCGATCACTAGCATGAAAGGATACTACCGTGGATTTCCCAAAAATGGAAGAGGGTATTTCCATTTTTGGGAAAACAATGTTGCCCGCCGATAACAAGATCGTGCACTCGGGCTAATTCACGCGTTCAGTTCGCACTTTCGCGGCGAAGCCAGCCCGCCGCGAACTCTTCTTGTTTCACTCGGCGCCGGCGGCGCCGAGCAGGGACCTACTTTGCACCGATTAGGGGATGTACTTGTAGAGGACGTACTTTGACCGTCGCGGCACCCAATGCGGCCCCGTCCAAAGTACGTCCGCTATCACCATTGTAAGCCATTGTAATCTCTCAATCCGAATTCCCGCAGCCCGGCTAAATCCGATAGATGCCGGGCAAAGTACGCCCCCCAGTCGGGCGAGCCGAGCGGACGGGCGAAATCTTGGCTCCAAACGCCAACCCTTGTGAAAGAATTGACGAGGACTGCTGGATGGTTGTCCGGGTCGCACTCGGCCGGCCTTCTGGCGAGCCAGATATCCTCTTCGAGGTCATCATCGTCGCCGTCGAACGTAAGGTCGCGATGGAATTCAGTTGCCGCTTTGCGCAAAACCGCGGCGGCATCGAACGTGCTGGGATCGATAAGCTCAAAGGTACGTTTCAATTGGAAGGCCATAGTCCGTCTCCTGAAGGTGGTGGCGACAGACGGTAGGCATAGCCGGGGCTCTCTGGCGTCCTGCTTATCCTAAGATAACGGACTATACGCCACGGCGGCGTCTCTTCGGATTCATCTGCGCGCGAGCAAGCTTCACACCAGTGGTGGCCAGCGCAGCCTGACGAGGCGCCCGTCGCCGTCGTAGGGAGAAACCTTTGGACACATTGACATTCGTCATACAGTGGGATACGGTGGGTTACGCGACAAGGAGCGCACTGTCCGATGGCCGACCCGGTTGAGAAAACGCAGGTTTCCATTCGAGTTCCAACCGACATCATCGAAGCCTTCGACGACGTGGCCAAGGCCCTCGAACGCGATCGTACCTGGGTGATGGTGCGAGCCCTTCGCCGCTACCTCGATGACGAGGGAGCAGATATCCTCCGCGAAGCCAAGGGCATCGCGGCGCTGGATCGCGGCGAAGGTGTCGACTTCGATCACGTGATGGATGAAGCAGACGCCGTCATCGCTCGGGCAACAGCAAAGCATGCGAAGAAGGTCGGTTGATGGCCCGAAGCCCAGCGCGGATGACTCCGGAAGCCAGAGAGTGGTTTCTGGCCGAGATCGCTTACATTGGCAATCTCAATCCCGCAGCGGCAGAAAAGATCGTCGCTAGAGTGAAGAAGGCGCGTCAATTGCTTGCGGACCACCCGAAAATCGGGCCCGCCGGACTGATCCCAGGCACCCGTCGTTTTGTGGTGAAGCCTTATATCTTGACGGTCAGGCAACGCGACGGGGTGGTCGAGATAGCAGCTATCAGACATGCCAAACAATCGGACGCCTACATGCCGCATGAAGCCATAGAAGACGATGAAACGGACGAACCGGAAACTGGGAGTTCGTTCAAGAACGACTGAGCTCAATCAAGACTACCTCGAAGCCGAGCCACCTGCGGGCTCAACCGGTCATTAGATATGGGCCGGCGAGACCCGACACACGTCGCCGCGGTGCTGCACAGAAATGAAAACCCCGCCGTTGCCGGCGGGGTTTTCATTTCTCAGCTAAGGCCTACGGCGACTGCACAGCACTGCAAGGCCGGGCAAAGTATGTCCCCTAGCTCCTCCATAAAGCATTGAAATCGCATGCGCGCGATTCTGCGCCGCGACCTGCAAACTGATGGCTGCCGAGCAAAGTACGTCCCCTGGATTCTAACTCCGCCGGCATTCGCGAAGTGGCCCGCAAAGTCGGCGTTCCCCGACGATTCCGGAGATATGGTCGGAGGCTTTCAGCCGGGGTAAGATGATGCCGGACCGGTAGAGCCGGCCAAAACATCGAGTTCTAGGCGCGGCTTCGTGCTCTTTTTTGTTGCCGGATGGTTATTTATATCTCGAAACAGGTTAAACCAAAGTCCGCCAAGCGCGGGAACTGAGGGCGGTTCAAGCAATGAGCGGCGGATTGAACGAAGGAATTGTCGTCGACACCGCAAAGCTGATGATGCATCGACCGATCGTGCGGAGGCTTTGAAGTGTGGGACGCCCTCAATAAGTTCGATCGAAACCGGTTTTCCGGGTCGAACCTGCTGTCTTTCGATCCTCCTTTGTCGGATGTCGCCATCGACTGGTGGCGAGATAATATCTATGCGCAACACGGACTTTACCCGGATGACCTGGGAGAGCTTCTTTCCGCCAGCGCGATCGGCGACAAAGCCATAACCATCGCCGATCTTGATCCGCAGGTCGGTTCGTTCGTCGTCCGCATCAAGGGATTCCCGAGTGATAGCGGCGAGGCGTGGTGGACCCAACGCAAGCTGGATCTCAGCGGTCCCCTGTTCGAAGCGCAGCGGATGCTCATCCCGAGCGAAGACAGGCAGAAGGGCAAAGGCCGCATGCTCATGGCCGATCTGATCGATACCGCGGCCAGATTCGGCATAAACACGATCACCATCGAAGCGCAGGACATCGGGCGATATGCTTGGGCAAGATTTGGGTTCGTACCCGACCGTACTGCCTGGATGCGGAGCGTAAGGGTCGAAGCGCGTCGGCGTCTCAAGATGGCGACCGCTGAGATTTCTCCAACCGCTATGGGCCTATACCGTGACGTCCTGGACGGTGAAAATCCGAAGCTCATCCGCGAAGTCGTGAGTTGGCGCGATCCCGTCACAAGCATCGTAAAGTTTAACAAGGACACTGGTCTTCCAGAGAAGGTGCCGCTCGGGCAGGCTTTACTGCTTGAAACTCAAGAGCAATGGTACGGCACGTTCGAATTGGATGATCCGGAGACGATGGGAATCTTCGAGCGATACGTCGGGAGGAAATGATGAATTCAGCAAAATACGGGTCCAATGCGGAATCCAAGGACCGGGATGACTTCCTCAAACTCATTCCCGTCCCGGACGACGTGTTTCTCGCCGCCGCCAAACGTGCAGTCGTCGCCGCCGGATTGTCGAACGAAGCAGTGGAAATACTGCATCCGGAGAACCAGTCCGAGCCTTCCTACCGTTGATGTGCGCCGCCGACCCTCGACGTTGGTCGAGGACGGCTCATCGGGGCCCGGAATTGAAAAACCCCGCCGGCGAAGGCGAGGTTTTGTATGTCTCAGTGCGACGCACTGAGAAAATCAGACCCTGTCTTTCGGCGCCCGTGTAAGGAGCGCGTCGAATTCGAGCTTGCAGTGCTGATTCCTGTTCAAGCCGCCCATCAAAACGGAATGATGCCGCCCGCCGTAACGGAATGATGTCGCCCACCATTACGAGATGATGCCGCCCACCGGAACGGGATGATCCCGCCCGGGGTCTGGAACGGCGACGAGCTCCACCGCTGGCCTGTTTAAGGTCGCTCTTTTGGCAATCCCGAGGAGCGATCGATGCCAGCGGAGAGAGTTGCGATGCGCCAGGCGCGCGAGATCATTCGTTTGAAGTTTTCCGCTGGTGTCTCGACACGCGAGATCGCGCGGCGTCTCGGGCTCGCGCCTTCGACGGTTCGGGAGACGTTGATACGGTTGGAAGGTGCCGGCCTTGTCTGGCCTTTGCCGGAAGGAATGGGCGATGCCGACCTGGAGGCGGCGCTTTACGCCAACCGCAGGAGCAAACGGGGACATCGTCGCCACCCCGAGCCGGATTGGCCCGCGGTCCACCGGGAATTGAAGCGCAAGCACGTCACGCTGCTGATTGTCTGGGATGAATATGTCTCCGCGAACCCGGGCGGTTACAGCTGACGGCGGACAATCCCCAAACCATCCGTCAGGCGGCGGACCGTCTGATCCATTCACGCCATACAGTCAGGAGGGCCGCCATGATCAATCGCGGCATGCGGGTTTGCCCGCCGACCAGCACGACCTCGCTGATTTCGGACGTCTCCAAGCCGGCGTCCTTCAGCGCAGCCTTGCAGGCGTCGTACGAGGTCTGGCTCGCTGACCTTCGGTGGATTGAGTGCGGCCTCGATCGCGTCGTCGACGCGCTCAAGCCAGACGAAACGAATCCGGTCGATCCCACTCTCGCGCATTCGATTGAGCGCGCGGACGAAGGCCTCGCTGCCCTGCGCGAGATGATGCACCGTCACGATGATAGGTACAACAAATCGCAAAGAATGTCATCCGGCGCAACTCCGATGAGGTTCAGAGTGCTGATTCCTGTTCAAGCCGCCCATCAAAACGGAATGATGCCGCCCGCCGTAACGGAATGATGTCGCCCACCATTACGAGATGATGCCGCCCACCGGAACGGGATGATCCCGCCCGGGGTCTGGAACGGCGACGAGCTCCACCGCTGGCCAAGTGACTGCGGCACAGCGGTTTCTTGTGCCAAAAACGACTCCGCAGGCCTTAGATTCGCGGAATTCCCTGTTAAATTCCCTGATAGCAGGGAATTCACCTGGAGAAAGGTGCGATCAGCACTGCGTCGCCAGCCAGGGGACCCCAAACTCCTTTAGGGGACACTGCTAACGTCCGTTGATCAGAACGGCGCCCCATTCTGATGGGTACGACGGACTTTGAAACTCAGTAAGTTTTCAGGGCCGAGAGATCGCCTGCATCCGTACGGTTCTTCGCGGCGAGCAGGATTTCTCTCATTTGCTTAACGACCGGCGGTTCGAGCGCTTCAATCTTCGCGGCAATTTGCGGATCGAGGATACCCTTGCGGCCATAGCGCCCGCGGACATCGCTGGCGTGCCCCAAGATACGGTCGCGTGTCCGCTGAGCGATGGCATCATTGTCGAGCCAATCCGCCATAAGGTGCCGCGTGCTATAGAGCGTCAGATCGGCGCGGCTCAGTTTGAGCAGCTTCTTTACATACTGCCACGACTTGCTGAGCGGCTGGGACCAGCGCTGCGTACCGTCTTTCCTGACGTAGTACTCCCACTCGGGGAACAGGCGCTCCTCGCCTTTGAACCGCCCCTGCGCGCGCCGGGCATGGGTTCTATTGACTGTCGCCATCGAAATCGTTCCGCTTCCGCGCCGAAATGAACGAGGTCCTATTCGAAAGCAACGCCGATCCGAAATTCTTTACGCCAAACGACATGGCAGGGCAGATGCAATCCATCGCCCGGCACAACTAATGTGAACTTTGCAGGGATGCTCATTTTGCTGGGCACCTCAAGCGCGGCTCCGGTAGTCGATAGGTCCCGGACCGTGCAATCGATAGTGGCGCCGCCCCATTCAATCTTTGCGGCTTTCAAGACGCGGTAGCGAGGTGCGATCCGAGTTTCGACCATTCAACCAAGATATGCCAAATTTCTAAGTAATCTATGAAGCCTTTACTGGCCGACTCTACCCACTCGCCATTCAACTTTTCTTGTTGGCGAGCGCTACGGCCGCCTCTCGACGCTGTGCTTGCGCGCGGCGGATGAGTCGCGTTTACGAACAATTAGCATCAGATTCTATATTCATCAAAACTTCCCCGGCGATGATTTCGGGGTCTCCAAGATTAAGGTCAAGCAGACTTGCTTGAACAAACTCCAGTACTTTATCGTTCGCCGCATTGGCGCTTGCGCGGTCCTCGAATATCATCACAGCGACACCGACGCCTTCGCCTCCATCCAATACATAATAAGATCTGAATCCGCGCGATTCCCTTAGGATCTGACCGATGCCACTTTTGGCGCGGCGGGCAGCATCCGCAACCGAACGAACCTTGGTGTACTTTCGAATGAATATGTACATCAGGCCACCATGCGTCTCAGTTCCAGCCCCCACGCATCAAAGCATATAGGGCCGCTGCTGGACTAGGGCCTACTTCCGAGATGGGTCGATGCTGTCGAAAAGTCCGCGCGGCCGACAACGCCACGGGAGAACTGATCGACAGACGGAATTGAGCCGACAGCTCTCGAACAAAAACAAAGGGCGCGGCCCAGGACCTCCATTTGCATTTCGGGTGACGTTGCGATCAGGGGCCCGCGAACTGTCCCAGCGTATTGAAGCGGGCCTTCTGCTCGCTGTCCAACGTGGCATAGAACTTCGTCCAACGCCGGCCGCACCAGCTTGGCGGCCTGCAGCATGGCCTCCAGCCGCGTCCCATCGCCTCCAGCCGTCCCACCGGCGTGAGCGGCACGTCGTCCGGGCAGGCAGCTTGCAGCCCTCGAACACCCTTCGCCGTCGCCTCGCTTTAGGCGGTCGAGCGCTTCCTTTTGCGTGCCCGCCGGGCGTATCACGGTCTCGACCCGTTCGATCGGCAGGTTGGTCAGGCTGGACTTCGGATCGCCGCAGGTATCTGACTGCGCGTTCGCGTCTTGCTGCGGCTGCTGTTGCGAACCCTCGCCGATATTAGGGCCAAACGCGTTGAAGCGTGCCTGTTGCTCGTCGCCGAGCGAGTTATAGAATTTCTCCAGCGCCGGCCGCACGATCCGCACGGCCTCGAGCGTACCGCCGATGCGGTTCGTCATCGCCCGCAGTCGACCCGGCGGCGTCATCCGCGTACGAGTCGCTGCAAGATCCCTTGAATGCATCGGCAGCCTTTGCGGCCGCGCTCCTCATCTCGTCGAGCAATGCGCTCTGCTCGGGCGTCGGTTGTACAGCCTGCACGATCGAAGCAAACGGCCAGGCGGTGACGCCCTTTTCCGGATCTTCGCACAGCTGCCGGAGGGCCCGTGGGCTCACGCCCAGACGGTCGCGCACGCGAGAACCGGTGGTTACGCCGCCGGGCTCCAGGTACTCAGTCGAGCCTACTCTAGCGTAGGAGGAATAATATGGACTCTCCGCGCCCCAGAACACGGTGTCGACGAAGTCGTCGTAAGCATAGGCCCAGTAGCCGCGGTCGTACGCGTAGGGCCAGAACGTGTAATTGAAAATGTCGGAATAGGCATAAGGCCAGAACACGGGGCCAAGCCACGGTACGAACGCCGCGCGCAGGCCGCGCTTCCAGGCGTGGCGATGAGCCCAGCCATGGTGCCGGCCCTCCCGTGCCGCAAGGATCAGCGGATCGGCATTGCTGCGGAAGCGCTCAGCAAATCGTCCGCGTGCGGCTGCCTGCACCGCGGCAGCGACGGCGGGGCGCGCAGCCGACGGCTGTGTTCCCAAGAGCTCCTGACGAGCCAGAATGCGCTGCTGCACTAGTACCTCGGGCAGTGATTATGACTCTTTGGAAGAGACAGGATAGGCGCGGCCCATTTTGGTGCGGGCTTTTTCGGTTGTGAACATCCATTTGATGCGAGCGGCGGCGGCGTTTCGTTGTTGCTCCCAAGCGGCGATTTCGCTGATGAGGCGCTTGGGGTCGTCAATTCTGCGATCGAGGCACTGGCCGCGGAGCACGCCGATCTCGATCTCGACCATGTTGAGCCAGCTGGCATGCTTGGGGGTATAATGGAACTCCAGGCGTCGCAGAATTCTCCGGGCTTCGGCGGGCGCGACTGCCTCATAGAGGGCGCCGGCCGAGTGGGTCGACAGGTTGTCCTGTACGACCCGAATGCACGCGGCATCGGGATAATGGACATCGGCAAGCTCGCGCATGCATTGGGCGTAGTCTTCTGCCGCCCGCCGCTCGGTGACCTGGACCTTGCGCCAAGGCCGATGCACGTCGATGCAGACGAAGAGATTGACGGTGCCGTTGCGGCGGTACTCGTAGTCGTAACGTTCGAGTTGACCCGGCTCGGCCGGGATCGGCTGGCGCACCTCGCCGATGAGCTGGACCGGGCTTTCGTCGAAGCAGACCACCGGCCGCCTGGGATCGGGCGCTTCGGCATAGAGGTCGAGCACGTCTTCCATGCGGGCGACGTATTCGCCGTCAACCCGGGGAATGCACCACATATCCTTACATATCCTTGCGCCAGGGCTTGAGACCGTTTTCGGCTAACCGCCGGCGCACCGTCTCACCCGACAGGCTGTCGTGCCCAGTGAGCTTGACCATGGCGTCGGCCAGCAGGTTCCAGCGTCCAGCGGGCGCGACCCTTGGGAGGGTTTGCGCAAGCCGTTGCCACCAGCAAGGCTTCTTGCTTGCCGGTGAGCTTGCGCTCCGCTCCAGGACGCGGATCCTCGCTCAGTGCCCGTTCCAGATTGCCTTCCACAAAGCGCCGCTTGGTCCGGTACACGGTGGAACCGCCCACCGCCACCGTGCGCGCAATCTCTTCATCGCTGCGGCCGGCATCAGTCGCCAGCAATATCTGGGCGCGCTTGAGTTTGCGGGCGGCTCGTTTGCCCTTGCTCAATATCGCGGTGAGTTCACCGCGTTCGGCTTGGCTCAATTCGACCCGATAACGTACATTCATCCCGACCTCCTTGTTGGAGGACCGGACGAATCGACAAATGAATCGAAAATCAGGCGCCGCTCGCAGCCTCAGCGCTCAAGGCTTCACCGAAAAGCAAGGCCACTACCGGGCTTTCATCTACACCTACTCGCACATGTTCCGACGCCCGCCCGCCGAAGCCGATATGCAGCGCTACCTTCAAGTCAGCCCGCCCTCGGTCCACCAGATGATCGTGACGCTCGAACGAAACGGCCTCATTCGGCGTCAACCCGGCGTCGCCCGAAGTTTGGTTTTCACGATAGAAAGCCCGTGAATACCAAAAACAGGAACATTTCACATTCTTAGGCGCGCTTATTCAATTCTGCTCTCTAGGGTAGTTGAATTCTCTTCCTTGATCGAGACCCCGCCGGCCACGGCGGGGTCTCCGTTTGAAAGAGATCAATCATAGCTTTCATCGATGCTGGCTCGAGAGGCGGCCTGATCTCACAGGTCTGCCCCGCCGGCATCGCCTCCCGGAGCAGGCTTGCCGTCAGCCGCAGCAAAATCTCGCATATATCTCAAGCTCCGCGGATCTCGGAAAACTTAAGGCGGCGGAGGCGCAGGATGCGGGTCCGGCGAGCGCACCAACTCCTCCAGGTCGAACAATTGGACGCCACCGTCGATTTCGGCGGTCTTACGCAACTCTTCCGTGAAACCTTTGCGCGCGAAGAACACGAAATGCCTTGATCGCGCGTCCTCCGCGTACCTGGTCTTCGCAACGTATTCTTCCAGGCGTTTGCGGATGGACTCGCCTATCAACGCGTTTTCCCACTTGCACTCGCCGAAGACGGCTGATCCGTCGAGCAACCGACCGGCAATGTCGATCTCGAAATCTCCACCCCAGATGCGACCGATGTCGCCCGCCGGCACGGCGAAACGTTCTTGCGCATGGTCGCGGAGATGCTCACGCGCGACGACCTCGAAAGCCGGGCCCATATATTCGTTGAAGTAAGGCTGGATATTCCGGGTCCAGACCTCGTCTCCGAAGCCGCGGCCGAGAGTGCCGAGGTTGGGGCGCACGAACCGGTACCAAAATCTGAAAAGCGGATCTTGAAGCGAGTATCTGGTGTTGCGTGAGCGTTCGTCGGCGTCGAGGGAACGTTCGCGAGCAACGATGCGCATCTGTTGGAGGCGATTGATGTACGTCGAGACTTCGGATGCCCCGGTCAGCCCGTGGACTCTGGAGACGATCTCCGAGGGCTTGGTGGCGCCGTCCGCGATCGCGGCCGCGATGCTCGCATAGCGGCGCGGCTCGTTCAATTCCGACCGCAGCAGGAATTCCGGCTCTTCCTGCAACGAGGCGGAGGGCGCGAGAAACAAACGCTTGATGTTCTCTGGCAGCGTCAACGATTGGTCACACATCTCCAAGTAGTATGGAACGCCCCCGAGAACGGAGAAGAGCGAAATCGCATCGGCAGGTTCCCATTGCGGCACGAACTCGGCAGCCTCCCTGAGAGACATGGGAAGAATTTCGCGAGCGAGGGTTTTTCGTCCATAGAGCGGATTTCGTTCGGCAAGAAGGTCTTCCATCTGCGCGATCAGCGATCCGCAGAGAACGATCTTCAGCGCGCCGGGTTCGGCGACCCGGGAATCCCAGAACTTCTGCATGATCGACGGCAGTCCGGGGTTGCCTCCAACGAGATAGGGAAATTCGTCGAGAGCAACGATAAGGCCACGGTTGTGTTCGGCCTGTTTGGCGACGTAGTGCAAGACGCCCAGCCAGTCCGATATGCTGTCGAGGACCGGATCGTCCCCCAGGACTCGCGAAATCTCGATCTTGAATGCCGCGAGATTGAGGGCGTCATCCACCAGCGTGGCTTGGAAATAAATCGCCGACCGATGCAACGATGACTGTCGGATAAGGGCGGACTTGCCGATGCGACGACGGCCGTAAAGGATGACAAGCGACGCCCGCCGTTCCCCAAATTCCCGCGCGAGGACGCTTAAATCCTGTTCGCGGCCGATAAAACCAACCATCACTGCCTCAATTCATGAATTTAGTATAACCTAGAATAGCATAATTCAGATTATGCTAAAGTCAAACATGCAATTTATATAACAATATCCGCTAGTTAGTAGTCGTCCAGCGGATCTCCAACCGGTGACACGACCCGGGCAAATCGACCCCGTCCTCTCAATTTCCAAACGAGAAATCGTTCGCGTGCCGCGATGAGCGAAACTCGCGTGAGCGATGCGGTTCAAAGAGCAGTCGCCAATTCGCGATCAGCGCCTTTCCGCGAGCAAAAATGGAATGCGTGCAAGATCACGAAATCGATCCGACTACGACCAATTCGCAGCGACAAAGCGAGTTTATCATCACGGGCACTCTTCCGTAAAAATCACGAACTTGAATGGCGTAAAATATTGCGTTTTGCCGGCCCACGAGCGGCCGATCACGGGCTTTCTTTCGTGAAAACTAGACGAAGCATCCAAATCCTCGTTGCTCCTGAAGACCTGCCCATCCTAAATTGGCTCAAAATCAACCAGTCATAATCACTGTGCCAAGGTACTAGTCCTATTCGGTGAGATCGTATTCGGCACGAAGCTCCGATGCGATCCTGGTGAAGACGGACAAACAGTCGGGGTAGGTCTCCTTGTCGATGGGACCGGGAAATGCATCCCAACGTCCATTGATCCCGACCACCTTGACCGTGAAATCGCTACGGCAAGCCTTATTGGCGCGAACCTGCGCGACGATCATTTGCTCTAGCTCAATAGCTGTTCTGCTTGCTCGGGACATGGTCTGGTCCGAACGCCGCGAAGCGATCTCTGTTCGTCGTGCTGCCCGGTGTTCTGGCGGCGGCAAGGCCGCAGTCTTAGCGGCGTACCCAAGCGCTCAAACTAGGCACCTTCGACTCCAAGGAGACCACGAGGGCACAGGCAAAACCCACCACCAACATGCCCGAAATTATCGCCACGACCAGATCAATTGATCTTGGGCGCTGGCCTTCACTGATTAAGTCGAAGTGTCTGGAATGGTTTTCGTCCCGATATGTATGAAGGTGCATGGCACCCCCCGTGCGCGTTCGCGACCATCAATCCCCTGTTGCCAATTTAGTTGCTCATCGGGCTTCCCGTGAGATGGACGCGGGCTTCAGGTGCCCCGATCAACACAGGGGAGGAAAGAGGATAGCACTCACCTGTCCTGCTTTCCAACATGCTGTTCGTTTGGATGCGGGGTCGCGTCATCCGAACAACGGGCCGCCGTCCCGCTCGCTCGGATGCAGACCCGATAGAGCCACGGCGCGACGTAACTGCCTTTCCATATCCCACTCCCGGCTTGCTCGGCGGCTCGCTGATCCGCGCCGTACTTGCCCTTGGAATACTGCGGCCAGTCCAGCGCGAGACCGTTCCGAACCAACCATTCCCCAAGATCGTCACCGTCGACCGAACAGGTCGCCACCGTTCGCCCGTATCGGTCTAGGCTGATCGGGATGCAGTTTACCGGCCTCCGGGCCATGAAGGCGGCGAGATCGTTTGCCGCCCGTGCCCCGCAGCGGTAAGGCAGGCTGTCGTTGTCCCGGCAAAGCTGGCTGCTCTCCGGCGCGTCGATGCCCCAAAGCCGGATGCGGGTGCCATGGATTTCCAGCGTATCACCGTCGATGACGCTGGCCTGACCCGTGAAGCTGTCTGACCGAGCCGAGTCGCCAGCGGCAACCAGCAGGGCTATAGCGACTATCCAACCCCATTTACGGGCCCGACCACCGCTATTCGGGGTTCGGCCATCCCCAGCCGCTAAACCTAGCGGCTTGAATTTTGTTCTCATTTCGTTCTCTTATTCATTCCTTGTTTTTACACGGGTTGGGGCCATGCCGGACATCGAACATCTTCGAGCGGAAATCGAACGTATGCGCACGCAGGTCCACCGCCAGCGCGGAGAGATCAGGCAACTCCAAAGGGCCGGGATACCTACGACCTCTGCCGAAGCTCTGCTAGATCGAATGCTCGATACCATCGACCGGCTCTGCGCCAAGCGCGACCGCCCCAAGAAATCGCAACCGGGCCCGATCAAGGGGAAAGTCTTAGGCGGGCGGAGCTGGTGAACATGAGGGAAGGGCCGACATGGTACGACGACAACGCCGACAACCCGCCTTGGATAAAAGCCCTCGCCGAAGTCCGGCGCTTGGCTCCGCGTGAAGGCTGGCGCTACCATCACGTCCAGGCGATCATTGTCGCTATCGACCAATATGCCGAAGCGGCACTCGGCAATCGTGAATTCTTCCTGAATAAGCCACATAGCATCGGGCCTAGCTCACAGAGCGACATTCCCTGACGAGAATTGGTCGATGCTCATTACGGCCCACCCCGAGCTGCTACTCATGTCGAGTTGGGGGTAATTCCCACAGCCCGAATCCAAACGTCGCGTGCTCTCTAGTCTTTCCCTCTAGTTTCCTGCGCCAGTTTGATCGTTGAGACCGTCCACTTGCCGACATGACCACGGATAGAGATCCGCAAACCATGTAGTTCATCAAGCCAGAGAGCGTCCACTGTCCCGGCCTTGCCGTCAGTCAGCACGACCGCTTTGCCAACGAGTTCGCTTTGGGCCTGGTGAAACTCGCGGCGGATGGGTCGGGGCTCGCTTTTTAGCCCGGCATCGGCGGCAGGTTGCCGACATGGCGGTTGATCACCCGAAACAAGTTGATGATAGCGGCTTGGTTGGTGGTGATCGAATGGAGGTTGCTCATGCCATCGTCTGCGCCGCATTGACCGGAATTAACTTGCGGGGCCGCCCTCAAAGCGCAATGTTTCAGGATCACCGCGCCGACCCCTTGGCTGCTTTCGGTGACTGAGAGTGTTGCGCTCCCGGCCTGCAAGGGGGTGCATGATGTCTGACCCAAAAACCATACTAACGAAGCGCCGATGCGGCGTCTGCCAAGCTCCAATGGAGGTCCAGCGTATTGCTGCGGCACGCGCGGGCTTTGAGCACTGGACACTCCGCTGCACAAGCTGCGGTCGCATCGACCAAGTGCAGGTGAGCACTGACCCGTTGCAAACCGATGGGCTGGGCTGGATTGAAGGCGAATTGAAGCCACCGCTCGAAGATCCGCGATGACCGAGTATGAAAGGCAAATGGGGGCGAGTTGCTGACTGCAGCGACGCTCCAAGGAGGGATTATGAAAAAACCTCTAACACCTGCGGAGGCCCAACCCCGAAACACCACTCGCGCTGATCTCATCTTGACCGAAGGGTTTGGCTTGGAAGTAGACGGCCGGATGAAGATGGTATTTCCAACGCTTCAAGCGGCTCTGAAGCGCGCACACGATCTCAAAACGGAATTTCCAATGCTCCAAATAAAAGTGTATGACGCCGCAGAAAAGAAGAGCACGTTGTTGGAGACGGTCCGAGTTTAGTCAGCCCACGCGGCACGCGAACGGAGCGGCGGTGCGTGAGCTGGGCGTGCGCGATGCAATATCTCATCAACCTGCTTGATCCGACCAAGCCTACACACCCGGTAGTGGGGTCAAGTTGACGTTTCCAAGATAAGCGCGCCCTGTCGTCGTTCACCCGAGGGGACAGCCGAGGGGTATGTCTTGACCGACCAGACCATCCGACGCCTGATAGCCGCATTGGTTGCCTTCTGCGCCTTCATGACTGTGAACCACATCTGGATTGCCATCGGTCCGAACTAGCAGAAGTCCAACTTGCCGCGTCGCCGCACAAAATAACCATCACGGCGGGCTTGCGTTTGCCTCTATCGCGCGCGCCTGGGCTTCGCTAGGCTTGAGGGCGGCGTAGCTTGGGCGGGAGGCGCGCATGAGGGCGATCGGCATCGCGGTATTCGCGGCTTTTTTCCTCGCGATTGTCTACGCGGCCTTCGATCTGCGCCGCGACCACAGCCAGATCAAACGAATTCGGGAAGAATGCCAACACAGTAATGCTGGCAAAGTGACAGAATGCATTGCCGACTCGGCGCTTCGGCGCGCGAGGCAACCGGAGTTGCCGTAAACCCGCTCCTCTCCACGGCCACCGGCACCGTGACCGCCACCGCCGCCGAACCTCGCGGCCAAGCCGCTGCGCTGCGGATCGTGCGGCCATCGCCAGCCTGTCGCGCCGGAGGTCATCGCCCGTGCGCGGCGTCGACCGAACAGGCACAGGGGCAAGCCAGCAAGCGGCAGCACTGATTGGGCGGCTTAATCGATGGCCATAAAGATGCCGATAATCGATAGCGACACGATGATCACCAGCAGGTCGATCGCGAGCCACTGGGGTATGCGCTTCGCGGGTTGTTAGGTCATCGCTTGTCCCTCCGCTACCCATACTCTGTGTCGGAAGAGCGCAAGTGCTTATGACCGAGTTCACAATACTTTGGGGATTGATTGGGCATCGGCGGCGAGCGACGACGGCTGCGGCGACCGGCCCGACGCAGAAGATCAGCGCGCCAGCAGCACCAGCACTGCGACCATGACGGTGACCACCGCGACGAAGATCAGCGCCTGGACGTTCGACATGCGCCACATCGCTCCCTCTGATGCTTTCGGGGCCGCATCGCCCCGGTTTGAACGCGATTTTATCAACGCCGTGATGTCCGGCGTCTCCGTCGAGGTATCGGAGACATAAACCTTCGTATAGTTCCGTGACCCCTTCGGATGCTCGACGATTACCTACGTTCAATTGAGCCGCTGATCGCGATCGTCTTAGCTAGGGCACGCGGTAGCGATCCCCAACCCCGCTCCGCTATCGCTGCCCTCGCTTGGGCATTCCTCCCTTAGACTTGGGCCGCTTGTGGCAATGCAGGCGGCCTTTCTTTTTGTGTGCACCCCCAAACCCTTTGGGACACAGAGCAAAGTGCCGGCGCGTGCATCGCCATTGTGTACCAACTCGCATTAAATAAAGTCCGGAATGCGTGCTGGCAAATATCAAAGGTCGCCGTCGGCATTAACTCACGCTCTCGGAAGGACCCTGATGACCATCTCGCGGATGGTCGCCATCCTTTGACGGTCCCCGCCAGCCGTCGCGCATCACCTCGACCACGTTGCTTGCGCTAGCTCCATCGCCAACCATCGCGCGCATCACGGTCCGAGCCAACAACGATAGGGGCCCGCGCGGTTGGGGCAAAAGCAGACATGGGCTCGTATACCTGGAATTTCGGATTCTGACCCCAGGCGGACATCGATCTCTGCGCCTAACCGAGATACACTGAGGGCGCGCAGGGCGTCCAATCGGACCGGGGAGAGCCGGAACGATGGCGCGAAAAAGCGTTCTGAGGTCGGTTCACTAGCGCGATCACATCCGCCGCAGCCGGAAACCTTGCCACTCAGCCTTTTCAGAGGACGCGACGCTTCCTTGCTTGTCGTCCCAATGGACAGAACTAAGTCAGGCAGCATGTTACGAGAGTGGCGAAGCCGTATGAGCTTCGTGCCGCGCGCTCCAGCCGCTGCGAGGAGTTGCTCCGATGGTGAACACGGTCGCCGCCCCAGAGGAACAGCACTTTATCCTCTCGAATCTGTCGCCGAGTCTGGCGCAAAAGCGGCTCGCGCTTGGCATCGTGCTGGTTTTGGTTGTCGCATTTATCATCACGGCAGGGCCCCTCGCGACCGTTCAACTTGCGCGGATCGATGCCTTCGTCCCGGCTTATGCCATTGCAATGCTTGTGATCGATTCCATTACTGCGGTCTTGCTATACGCGCAGTTCTCTATCCTGCGTTCGCGTGCACTCCTCGCGATCTCGAGCGGATATCTCTTCACAGCGCTTATGTTAATCCCCTGGATGCTAACCTTTCCGGGCGTGTTCACGCCAAGTGGCCTCCTTGGCGCTGGGCTCCAGAGCACGGTGTGGCTCTACATCCTGTGGCATGCCGGTTTCCCTGCCTTTGTAATCGCCTATGCCCTGCTGAAGGATGCCGATCCAACCAAGGGGTTGTGGCAGGGCCCCGTGCATGTGGCCATCCTTTCGAGTGTTGCTGTGACCGTGGGCATCGTGTGTGCAGCGGCTCTTCTTGTCACCACGGGGGATGAACTATTGCCCCGCATAATGCTCGATCCGGTCCATCTTTCGGCTCTCTGGCCCTATATCGGCGCATGCACGGCGCTGTTGAGCGTCCTTGGGATCATTGTGCTCTGGACGAGGCGACGTTCGGTGCTCGATCTGTGGCTGATGGTGGTGATGTGCGCATATGCGATAGAGATATGTTTGATTTCGTTCCCCAATCCGGCCCGTTTCAGCGTTGGCTGGTATACCGGCCGGATCTTTGGGGTTCTGTCCGGCAGTCTTGTCCTGTTTGTCTTGCTATACGAGATAACGACGCTTTATTCGCGGCTGCTCCGCGCAGTCTGGGCGCAACGTCGCGAGCGCGAGGCGCGGCTGTTGACCGGGGACGCAGTAGCGGCCGCGATTGCTCACGAAATCAAGCAGCCTTTGTCCGCGATGATAACGAACGCCGATGCGGGCTTGATTTGGCTTAATCGCTCAATGCCCGATCTCGATGAAGCGAAGGCAGCATTCAAGCAGATCGTCGCTGATGGCCATCGCGCGGGAACGGTGATCGGAAGCATTCAGGCGATCTTCAAGAAGGACGCCCGGAACAGAACTTCGCTCGACATCAACGACCTCATCGGCGAAGCCATCGCCTTGACGCGCGGCAATCTGCAGAGGCATCGGATACTGGTCCAAGCCGATCCGAATGAACAGCTGCCGCAGGTAAGAGGAGATCGACTCCAGCTGCAGCAAGTACTTCTGAACTTGATCACGAACGCCATCGATTCGATGGCGGCCAAGGATGGGGCGCGGGTCCTGTGCGTGAGGTCCGAGGTCCACGACGGCCGCAGCGTAATCGTATCGGTGACGGACACCGGAACAGGAATCGGCTCGCAAGATATCGAGCGAATATTCAATCCACTGTTCACGACAAAATCGGGCGGCATGGGGATGGGACTAGCGATCTGCCGTTCGATCATTGAGGCCCATAATGGCCGGTTGTGGGCTGCCCCGAACAAACCCGAGGGAGCCGTCTTTCAGTTTTTGCTGCTAGCCGATGGTGCGATGCCTGCCGGTGATTCAGGAGAAGATCATCCCATATGGTTGCCCGGCGATCGCTAACCCCGCTGGCCTTGGTCACGGCACGCCCTGTGCGTGTGTATTGGCGCGCGCTACGACATAATTTCGTTAGCGGGAAGACGCGCGTTATGCTGGTAACATCCCCTCTGTTGACGCTCCAGAGTTTGGATGTGGGGCACATTGCGTCACTGGTTCGGCGCGCGGCACGTCCGAAAGTCGGGGGTCGATCGGAAGTGGACGGCGCAAGGTTAAACCGACGCGATTGACCCATTTCGGAAGTCGTGCTCCCTTGATAGAAAACCCGCGCTAATGCATCCTCCTTGATCGATCAACACTCGGAGGGCGGCGATGAACAGCGCAGTAGTGCGGTTATCTATGATCGCCGCGATTGTCATGTTCGCAGCGTTTAGCGCAACAAAGGCGCAAGAGGCAGCTAAGCGCTCCGTTACCGTACCAGTCCTATCGAACGCTGGCCCTGATGCGGCTGCTTACGGAGCTGATGAGGGATTTCCGCTCGGAACATTAGCGAGCGCATCGCAGATGCGGCATCTCGTTGCATCATACAGTCGTTTCGACGAACTGACACCTGCGCGCATCGTTCGACGTGCCGGTCAAAAGAACAACGCGGCGCGATCGCATGCGGGCAACGCTCAGGAGGATCAAGGAGGAACTGCGACGGCGCATGCATGAGCCCATCCCCGAGCAAGGGGCCTGGCTCAAGCAGGTGGTCAGAGGCTTCTTCGCCTATCATGCGGTGCCGACCAACGGCTCTGCACTGGGAGCATTCTACTATCATGTGAAGCGCATCTGGTTGCGTACGCTGCGGCGGCGCAGCCAGAAGGACCGCTTTTCGTGGCAGCGAATGCACGGATTAGCCGCCCACTGGCTCCCCCAACCACGTATCCTTCACCCGTATCCTGACAAGCGTTTCGCCGTCATGCACCCAAGGTAGGAGCCGTGTGCGGGAATTCCGCCTGCACGGATTTGGGCGGGGGGCGGTCAGCAATGACCGTCCCTACCGCGCTTCTTGGTGAGTATTTCGTGTTTTGGCCCCGAACGGACCTCAAGCGAACGCACCCGTTGCCGACGATCCGCACAAAGCGTACCGTCGCCGATGCAAGCGCGAGGAACTCCAATGACTGATCGAGAAAAAATTCTAATTGCCCTTCGCGAAAAGCCTTTGAAGGTTTTCGAAATCATGAAGCGCGTGAACATAAAGCACCAGGACGACTGCCAATCGCTCCTATTGAAGATGCGTGACGATGGCGCGGTGAAGTTCGATATTCACAAGGGACATTGGCTCGCTTCGTGAGGATGAGCCACAGATGTGGCATGGTGGCACGAACCGAACCAACTGGACCGGTCTGATGATGTCACTTCACCGGGGTTGACCGGAAGTTAGCGGCGCAAGGTTAAACCGACGCGATTGGACCATAGCGGACATGCAATCCACCTAGCGCTGAGCCTACTTGGCGCGCTTCCAAATATTCTCAATCTTCCGCCAACGCGTAACCTACCAAAGCGGATTGGATCGGCGACAGGCCGAGATAATTGCCGCGGCAGCTTGACTGGCTTGGACGCCCGACAGCTCCCGCACGAGGCAAAGGTAATAACCCTTGTTCCCCGCGTTCAACAACGAGTCACCGTAGATCGCAAGCCAGTTGCACGCAGAGCGAATGTTCTGGATGGCGAAGGAAGACCTCGTGTTGCGAATTGACGAGAGCTCGCACTGAGCCTGTTTTTCCATCGAATTTTGCGCGACGAGCGGTCCGGAAGAAGAAATAATCATTACGGTTATAGCAGTTGTCAGAATGCCGAATGCCGCCCAATTCCAATCTTTCACCTTGCCGTACACAGGCTCCTCCCAGTCCGCGCGCGCTATAAGCCCCGCGCATTTCTCAAAAATGAATACGTCGCAGCTCCATTCACCACGGGTCGTGTGACGCCCATGTGTCAAAATCAGTTTTTCACCAGGTGTGAACGAGGGAGTTCTCTGGCAGGCTCTCCAGCGCCTTGGCCGAGATCGGAGGCTTTCAGGACGAGGCTCAGATCGAAATAACGCGCTGATGGGCTGGTAGGCCCGGCAAAACGACAAGAAGCCGGGGGAGCCTAGGTTCTCACAAAATTGGCGGGGGCCTCCAGCGAGTTTGGTTGGCAGGTAAAGCGAGACTCAGAGCCGACATGCTCCTTACAGGTCCTCCCGCACGCCCTTAAAGAACGGATGGCGCACGTTGCCCTCGGCGGACTTCGCTCGGTACTCGATCTCGGCCAGCAACTGGGGCTCAACCCAGATACCGCGATGGGCGATGCGTTTGCTGTAGGGCTGGGTTTTCCTGATCAGCGGCTTGAGGCGCGCCTGCAACTCGTTGGCACTGTCCTCATCGAAACCATGATCGACTTTACCGGCGTAGATTAGTTCGTCGCCCTTGCGTCGGCCGAGATACAGCCCGTCCCATTTGCTGCCATCGAGGGCGAAGCCGGCAATGTTCAATGTCTCCCTTTGGGCACAGGTTTTCTTGACCCAATCGTTGCTGCGACCGGCGGGATAACGGCTGCCAGCGCGGGTTCAATGAAACCGGGGTATTTGGCCTTGATACCCGACTTGTGGCAGCCATAGGTCAGGCCAGCCGCATCGGCAACGGTAGCTGCACATCGTGATATCGACCTTCATATTGATCGACAAAATCTTGCAGGGAAAATGGGATGTCGCGCATTTGGAGATCGCAACGATGGCGTAATTCGTGCGCCACGTCCACCGATACATCCTGCGACCATTTCTCGGCGGTGTTAAAACTGACGACCCTGATCGGGTTGTTGTACTGGCCGTCCAGCAGATCAGCGATCAGGGTTTCTAAATCGGCGGTGTCGATATCAGTCTCCCGGTAAACCCGACCGTTGCGACCGAAGTCGTCCACCACAAGGTATACAGTCTGGTCGGTGCGTTTCGGGATGAAGGACGGTGTCCAGCCTGTTCTGGGCATACGCAATACTCCAACACTAACAACGCAATATAATTGCGACTCAAGCGCTTTTCGGCGGATTCGTTCCGGGTGGCGGAACACGGCATCTACATTTCGCGTTGCTTCCGGAACGAAGGAGAGCGAGATGGCAAAGAAGGCGAAGAAAAAGACGGCGTTAGGGCGTAAGCAGGATCGAGCTCGCGTTGCTGGCGGGCAGGATTACGAAGTCCGGTACGCGGCTAAAAAGACCGGCCGATCGAGCGCCTCAGTGAAGAAAGCGGTGAAGAAGGTCGGTTCGAGCCGGAAGCGCGTCGAGCGGTGGTTGGCACGTTAAGGCGCTGGCCGTTCCTTGCGGCAAATATCCACACGGTGGAACGATAAATCGATGGGTGGGTTCGGTTCTGGTGCTGACCCCTCTCAGCATAAACCAAGACGGCCTCAGTGCTCCCCGTGCTCTGGGGCCGTTTTGCTGTCTGTCGATGTACGGGCGGCGATCATAGCTTCGATGTCCTTCGCCATAATGCGCAGGCCGACGGCCATCTTTTCAAAGAGTGCGCGCTTCTGCGCGTCCGTTGCCAGCTTGCCGATGAGTTCGCAATCCTCGGCTTCCGTAAGTATCCTTTCCAGCGTGGCTCGGAGGTCTTTCATTGGTCAATCGTTCGGCTTGGTTTTCTCTCCTTCAGGCTACCAGTCGGCGTTTCGACACGTCCAGCCAAATCAGAGATCGGCGCTGACGCCAGTGGCCCTCAATGACGCCACCCGTCTTTATCGACCTCAATCCGCATTCCGGTCGGCGGCCGGGGCGGGTGGTCGGCATCGCTCGGATTGCACTTAGAGCAGGGCACGTGTGCAGGTCCACATCCAAAACGCGGCAGTCACGGTATTCACCCGGCGCGGTAACGATTGGACCAAGCGGTTCAGGAAGATCGCCGACGACGCCTGGCATATCAACGCCGGGTCCGCGATCATCGATGGCGAGGTGGTCGCACCCGCAGCCGACGGCACGACCGACTTTTCGGTTCTGCAAAATGAATTAAAAGGTCGGTCCACCAAGATCGTGATGGTCGCGTTCGACCTGCTCTATCTCGACGGCTACGACCTACGGAATCTGCCGCTGACCGAGCGCAAGGCGAACCTGAAAAGCTGATCGCCAACACCGCCATCCAGTTCAGCGAAAGTTTCGAGATCGACGGCGCGGCGATGCTCAAACACGCCTGCGGTATCGGCCTGGAGGGCGTCGTCTCCAAAGTGCGCGACAATAACCGTCGAACTTGATTTCGTGCAGCCAGCGCGTGCCGCTCGGAACCTTGGAGATCGTCGTCGCTACAGGCGTGCTCGCCACTCCACGGCGTGTCGGGATGGTTCTCGCATACCCAGCCGGTGTCCTCGCAGAGGGCGCATTTCATCAGGCAAATAGCTCCGCGCCTGCTTGGGTGAACTTCACGTAGGTGCCGGATTCGTGCATTTTGAGCCAACCGCGCTCGATGGCCAGCGCAAGGCCGGCGCCATATTCGGCTGGTGTGCCCTTCAGTTCATGCAGAAATGGCCAATTGATTAGTTCGATGAAGATCCGGCCGTCCTGCACGGCTTCAACTGAATTCGCGATCTCGACCAGCTTGCGGGCTGCTACTTCCGGATTGGCATAGGGTCTGTCAGCGGCGAATTTCATAAGCAGTCCTTATCGCTGTTCCCGTCGCGTGGCATAATCGGAAAATGAATTGGTTCCGGTGGAGCCCCGATCTTGCGGAGAACGTGAAGACGCTCCTGCTCGTTGCGTTCATCCTCGGCATTTTTGCTGCGACTGTGATCTATTACCCTGTTGTCCCACGGCTAAATCCTAATGCAGGCTTTGGACCCGACTGGGATTGCACGATGCAAGCAAAGGGCGATCCCGTTTGCATCAAGAAGCTACCCCGTTAGCCGCTCGCTGCCGAGGACTGATGACCGCAAGACTGGTGGCTTGTCGGTCTCACAATGTGCTCAGATCATCCGGCACGTCGCCGAATTTCCGGATCACCCTGGCGTCGCTGAAATCGCCCGTGGCAGGATCGCCCGTGCGGCTGAAGGCGACGGCACCAACATGACCTTGCTTCCGGAATAACGCCTCGGCCCGCATCACGGCCGCGTTCGGATTGAAGCACTCGGTCGGTTCGCCGGCCGCGATGCCGTCATCGGCAGCGATGAAGGGTAGGGCAACGTAATACGTCACTTCACTCATATCCCGCTCCTAACGGGGCGTCCGAACTGCATCTCGCGCGTCGTCGCCGCGTCGTCTGATCGACGGCGGCCTCAAGCTCCTCGGCACCCCCGGGCTCCCCCCCTATGGGATTGACCAACGCCAATGAATGTTCCTATTTTGTTCTTTTCGAGTCAACCCCTGAGGTCGAGACTTGATGGCGCACCGACAGACGCGCATGGAGCGCGCGGACGAGGGCAGCTTCCCATATTGGGTCGCGCTCATTGAGGAGAAATGCACCGGCGCAAACTATGAGATCCAGCAAGCGTTTTGCCGCGCGCACCGTCTCTCGCTCTCGCGGTTTGGTCACTCCGTCGTGTGGCAAAAGGAGTGGTATCAGGTGTTTCGGTTTGGCAAGCAGGCCGATGCCGACCTGTTCATGAGTGAGTTTGGCGGTGAACGAATGCATCCATCCGAAAAAGGCAAAGGCAAGAACTGGGCGCAATGGCGCAAGGGTAGCTACAAACCATGATGGCTCGTTGGATAGTCGCTGGGCTGATAATTCTGCTTTCGCATGGGGCGGCACTGACTGACGATATGACAGGGCGGCCCAGTATCGTTGACGGCGACACGCTGGAAATTCACGGCACCCGTATCCGGCTCTGGGGGATCGATGCGCCGGAGAGCACGCAGCTTTGCCGTGACGCGGATAGCCAGCAGTACCGATGCGGTGCGCGGGCGGCGAACGATCTGGATGCGTTCATCGCAAAACGAGCGGTCAGTTGCCTGCCGATATCGCTGGATCGCTATGGCCGCACGGTCGCGACATGCTCGGTCGGCACCGAGGACCTCGGGGATTGGCTGGTGCGGAGTGGGCTCGCCTTGGACTGGCCGCAATATTCAAAAGGAAAATACGACAATGCGCAGCGTGAAGCCGAGCACGCAGGGCGCGGGATGTGGGCAGGAAGCTATGTCGAGCCGTGGCTATACCGGGTGTGCATCCGAGCAGGAGGACGTCCGGTCAATTGTTCAGACGACATGAATGCTCGCCAATAGGGCGGCGCCCCGATAATCGCGCCATTCCGAGTCGCTATGTCGGCAAGCCTTCGGTTAGTGTCACGATTTGGTGACAGCGCGAGTGTGCAGGCCGGAACGCGAGTGAACGCTGAGCAAGCCTCGAAAAGGACGATGTGCAGGCGCACAGGGTGGCAAGTCTTGGCGAATTGCGGCAACGGCCACTTTGAGTTGGGTGTCCTTAACAGCCACAAATTTGCATCAAGGGGTGTCAGCACTACGCGAAGGAAAACTATTTCTATGAATAAGCCGATCAGCTTCTCTGAGTTAAACGAGACGAAAACAGATTTTTCCAATCTGTATACATCAAACGATCCAAGAGAATATTTCAAATACTTAGGACAACTGGACTATATTATTCCGCATCTTGCTCAGCCTGTCTTCCGCCAATTGATCCGCGCCCGCCAGAAACTGCAAGACGGGCCGGTCACAGTGCTTGACCTCGGGTGCTCCTACGCCATCAACGGGGCGCTCATGAAATACGGTCTCGGCTACGAGCCGCTCCGGCAGCGCTACATCGAGCCGGCCCTGCAATCGCTCACCAGCGTGGACATGCTTGAGCTCGACCGCGCCTACTATCGGGCCTGGCCCAAAACCCGGGACGTCCGCGTCATCGGCCTCGACATTTCCGAGAATGCAATCCGCTACGCCGCAGGCTGCGGCATTCTCGATGGTGGGCTCGCCATCGATCTGGAAAACCGCGACCCGACGCCTGAAGAAGCCGAGCTGCTTTCCGGCGTTGACATCATCGTCTCGACCGGCTGCGTCGGCTACGTCACCAACAAGACGTTTCAACGCTTGGCCAAAGTGGTGCGCGGCCGCCGCGCGCCGTGGGTCGCGTCGTTCGTGCTGCGCATGTTTCCCTATGACGAGATCGCCGCCACGCTGGCCGACCGGGGCATCGTGACCGAGGTCTACGAAGGTGCCACATTCGTGCAGCGCCGCTTTGCCGATCCCGAAGAAATGGAAGCGACCATCCGGGCGGTGGAAGCGCGTGGCCTCGATTCCTACGGCCGCGAAACCGATGGCTTCTACCACGCCAATCTATTCATCTCGCGGCCACCGGCCGACATCGAGAGACAGCCGATCCAAAAGCTGATTACCGTGGTCAGCGGCGCAAACAAGCTGTGGAATGTAAGCGCCAACGTCCTCAGCAGTTTCGGGCCGGCGGTCCGCGATCGCGCGCGCCAAGCGATCAGCTAAAGCGCTACCTCGTCCCCAGGGCTCAGGACTAACGCCGGCGTGGCGGGCCGGCGGTTTCACCGCCAACCTCGGTGGGAGTGCCGCGATCGCGCGTTCGCATTGGACGCTGTGCAATGCCCGAAAGCGTCCGCGTCACTCTCTGCTCTCCTCAAGGATGCAGATTGGCTAAATTGCCATCCATTGCGGTCGATCAGGGCTTCAGTTTTGAATGGCTCCTGCAGACGCGCTCACACTGCAGGAAAGACGAGCGGCCCGCAGGAGCTTCCGCAGACGCTTGGGATGCAGGCCGGTCTCGACCGCCAGCGACCGGACCGAATGCAGGGTCCCGGGTCGCCGGCGAGCTTTCGGGCCCCCTACAGGCTGGAACGATGTGGTCGTTCGTGACCACCACAAGACGAGGTCTGGGCCGCAGATCGAGGGTATCGTACACATCATCCAGCGTGATCGAAGCGCCTATGGACGGGATCGACCCCGAAATCTTCGATAGTTTCGTCGGTCCAGGTTCCGTCGGATTGCCGCCTGTGAACCTTGACGAGAACGAATTCCGTTTCGATCTGCATCACCGTGTCGACGGATTGCAGCCTCTGATACTCCCGCAATTTATCGCCGTAATCGACGAACGAAGTACCGGGCGACGTGACTTCCACGATGACCGTTGGCCTGGATGCCGTCTTAGCCGAGGGGTCGGGCGGCCCGCAGTCCACGACGACATCCGGGTATCGAACCGTATCCGGGCCGCTTTGGACGGCAGTATCGCTGGATGTCGTGCGGCCACCGCTTTTCTTTCCGGCCGGGGCGATGGCGACCAAAACGTTGCTGCAGATGACGTTATGACCTTCTTTGGCGCCAGCCATAGCATAGGCGACGCCATTGATGAGCTCATAACGCTTATCGGCGCCTGAAATGGCGTCGAAGAATTCGTCGACCGTGAGTTTCGGTTGAGAGGCGGCTTCCATAGACATCATCCCGAGAATTTCTGGTACGCTATACTGCCGGGATGCACGGAGCAACGAATGGGGTCCGTTACCGGGCCTTCGTCAGAGCCCGGCTGCGGGAACGAAATCAGACCGCTCGTCGGGCATCTCGCGGTCTGCGCTGGACTCCCAGATACGCGCATCATGTAATCGTTGTCAGCGATACCGACGAGCACACCGGCGTAAGCCTCGGTCGTTGTGGCAACGTCGAGATCATTCCACGGGACCGAATTCGAGCTCTTTAGGAAATTCAGCGCTTTTCTGAGCGATCAGAAGCTCCGAAGGATCGTCGGTGTCGAGTTTGTTTCGAAGGGTCCCGTTCGGAAGCAGGTATGGATCAAGCACCAAGGCCGAACCTTTTCAGACCTTGCTCGATCAATTCGTCGTCGTCGATCTCCCCGCGTGCCCACTCATTCATCAATTCCTCGGTTTCAGGAAGTACGTGGCCGCCCTCAATGACGGTGTTGGTCACCGCGAACCGAGCGGTTTTGGAACGAGCATCGAATTCGGGCTTCGGTTTTCTTCAGAACGCGGGTTTTTCCGTGAAGATGTCCGGTCATCGGGGTAGACCGTAAGTGAACGGCCGACTGTCAAAACAACGCAGCTTTTGCGTCAGACCGCTCGGCGTATTGGATTGAGCACTTGTAATCCGGCGAAGTCCTTTTCGTTGTCAGTCACCACCACACATTCGTTCGCGCTGGCGACCGCGGCGATGATCATATCGAGTGCGCTTCGCGGCTTGCCGGCCGTTTTGCCTTCGGCCATCAGGCGCGCCCAGATCAATCCCGCCTTGTCGTCCAAGGCCAGGATACGACCCGCAAAGAGCGCCTGAGGTCCGTCAGGCCCAAAGAACCACATGTCAAGTGCGTCACGCTTCTTGCCGCGCGGCTTCTCCAAAATCCCCCGTCGGATTTCTCCAACGGTTAACGAAGCGATGAACAAATCCTCATCGCGCTGCATCGACATCCATGACAGGAGAGATTCTGACGGCCGCAGTTTGACGACGTTGCTGATGATATTGGTGTCGAGAAGATAGCGCGTCACAGGTCAACCTTTCGCCCCTTTTCACGAGGCCGCGAAAGATCGAGATCGGCGCCTACGAGTGGCGAACGACGCAACGCGGCAAGAATCCCGCCTGACTTGGGTGCATCGCCAGCGATCGACTTGCTCACGGCGGCACGAAGCTCAGATGCCTCGGGCGTATCCTCCGTAAGGCGTTTGGCGAGGGACCGTATAAGATCGCGGTCGGCATCCCGACCGAGCACTTCAAAGCGCGCCAAACCACGCTTGCCGAGTCGGGATCGGTAATTCTGGATGGCGCGCTTCTGTGAACTTCCCACTCTGACCTCCAAGCGTATATCCAGATATATAGCCAGAAATATCGGCGTGTACAAGATCGACGGCCGAATCTGAGCATTCGCGACCAGCTGGCCAGATACGACCAGGGCATCCCGGCGCCGCCGCAGCTAAAGGCGTGCTCGCCGCTCCGTGGCGTATCGGGATCGTACTCGCAGACCCAGCCGCAATCCTAGCCAAAGGGCGCACCATGAACCAGACAAGGCCGGCAACGCGTTTTTAAGGCCCTGTCTTCGCTATGGCCGCCTCCGCTTCCTCGATCTGCTGCCTCAGGCGTTGCAACTGCGCATAGCATCAGTTGATGTTATCTTGGTCTTTGACTTCCTCGATTTCCATCAGCGCGGCTATTCTCAACTGTATCAGGTCGCGACCCCTCGCGCCGCGGCTGAGAGGATGCGCGATGCGAGTGTTACTTTCATGGTAGAAGTTTGCTGGGCCACAGGCTACTTGCTGCCTCATCGAGTGCGGTTTTCATCAGTTCGATTAATTCGGGTTGATAGCTCGCTCCTGCCTTGACCATGATCGTCTCCACCACGCGGCACGGCATCTTTCTGATGATTTTTAGCAACAACGGAGCAGGTCTAAATTTCCCCGAACTCGGTGAAACGGTGTCAAAATGCGCGTAACACCATCGGAAACGGCGCGCATGGTTCGCAAGCCAATCACTCGGGAGGCTGTCATTACGGCGATGCTGGACATCGTCCTGGGCAGCGCCTTATTGGTTGGCACCGTTTACGTAGCAAGTCTCTGTCTCACGCCCGTCAGGTAGTCCCACGCTAAGTCCGGTTCGCGACTCCGGGCTAGGGTGGATCGGCCCAACCCCCTCCAACCATTCGGTCAATGTCTCGATGGCGGCCTCGGCCGGCAGTCCATGTTCGTGGTGTTCTAAACGGAAAGCAAAAACGAGCATGTCCTTTCTGCGCCGAATTCTCGGGGCGTACCATCCCAACCGCCAGGAAAGTTGCGGCGCTAACGGGGGTCCATATGTCAGAGGTCAAGAACGGGCTTACTCGATCCGTATTCAGATGATCCACGGCGGTCGCGGGCACGCTACGGGCGTACTGGTGCTCCTTGACGGAACGATCATGGGAGGCGACACACATTTTTACTACACCGGGTCATATACGTTCAGAAGCGGCAAATGGCGCGGCGAACTGACGACGCGACAACACGCGGAGGCGATTGGTCTTAAACCCTCTTTTCGGCGGCCGTGAAGTGACGTGTGGGTTCACTGGTGTCTATTCTGACCAAGATGCGGAGGTAGACGGCACAGCGCTCGTAGGCAAAACGAGCGTATCCTTCACCGCCAAGCTCGTCTTGAATCGGCGCTTTAGCCAGCTCGGCATTCCGCCGCCAATGGACTACGCAAATCAGGTTCGCACCGCGGAAATTCGCCCGGATCGACAGACCCGTTATCAGTGGCTTCGCCGTCCAGTTCGACAAGGTAGACCAGCATCGGCCCGTCAGACGGCCCACCGTTAGTGTTGGCCTCAGCAAACAGAGCGATTTCGTCGACCACTGCCATCCGCGCTCGCAGCTTGGCCTTCCCACCATCTGACTTAGCCTCTGTCAGGTCGCCGTTCAGCCATTGCTCGTGGCATAGCTCGCCTCGCGATGGTTCTGTGCCTCGAACACTAGCGTCGCCGTGTCACCGATTTCTATGGTGAAGATTGAAGGCAGCATGATTCGGCCTGCCGACAAACGGTAGCCGGAAGAACGGGCTCTCAAAGGCGCATGCGCTCGGCATCGGTCTTGTCCACCAGCGCTGAGTTGCTCGCCGGTCATGCCTGAAACGCAATGGCCGCAGATCGCTCGTCTGCGGGCTGACGCTCCTAATATCCGGCACCAGATTTTGCGACGTCGGCACCCGGCTCGGCAACAGGGTCAGTTCCAGATCGGCAATGAGTGCCACCCCGTCAAGGGAAGCGTTGCCGACAGCTTTGGAAGCGAGAGAACCTTTCGTGATCTGAAACGACATGCGCAGCAGCTTACCGCTCCCGCCGGAGACGATCTGCGTGGACCCCATAGTCCCCGTCATCTCGGTGCCATCGGAGTCGTATTTGAGCGCTGGAAGTTTTTCGCTTCGCAAAGCCGCGTTCACGAGGTTCACGTCAATGACGTAAACCGTATCCCATCCAAACGTATTGTAGACCATACATCCCCCTCACGCGGCGGATCGCATTTTGAAACACCAGTCTTTGAGAGGCGATGAAGATGGATCTCCGAATCAAACGCAAATTTGTATGGAAAATGGTGCGTACTATGACGTTGTCTCGACGCCACCGCTCGCGAGTTCGGCAGTCCCTGCGCTGCGAGATTACCCGGAAAGACGGTCAGGGCGAATCAACGGTGGTGACAATCGGGGATTGTAGCGCTTGAATGGAGCGGCAGCAGACTAGCTTAGTTTTGAGAGTGGCGACCGCGCAATGAAAAAACCCGGCACGGCACCGCGCTGATCGCCGGTGTCCATGCATAAAGCAATGGGTGCCGGTCAGTTTGATTAGCAGCCGAACGGGCTGGAATGTTAATTTTCCGCATTGCATGTTGCGGGATGGCAAAGACCGTCGCTTTGACCGTCATGGTCCTGATCGTTTTACCTATGGCGATTTACTCGCTCTGGCGTCTGAGAAAACGCAAATGACCCAAACCGCGGTGCACTAGCTTGGACTAATGCCGCCAGTGGTTCCTGTCGAACTCGATACGTGTACCGGCCTGTGGAAGCGGCGGGTGGTCCCGATTGCAGCTGCAGGCATGCTTCGCGTCGAACACGCGCGGTCTATAGCCGTCGATGTTGGGCGGGAAAGCCCGGCTACGAAGTCGCCGTTGTTCAAGAGGGCGGCAGCAACAGCGGCGGCGTTTGTCTGGTCCGATCCCGCAGAAATGATGCGTTTCTTCTGCTACCTCGCACCCGATCGGTTGTATAGTTAAGAAAAACGGGGGCTGTGCTGCATTGCATCAAGTGCACTTGAAACTCCAGAAACGGAGGTCCGCCATGAAAGTCAAAGACATGATGCATAAGGGTGTCGACTGGGTCAGCCCCAACACCCCTGTCACCGAACTCGCGAAATTGATGCGGGAGCATGACATCGGCTGCATTCCAATTGGGGAGGACGACCGACTGATCGGGATGGTGACCGACCGCGACATCGTTTGCAAAGGGCTTGCGAGCAACGACTTCGATGCTGGCCGCGCGATGGCTCGCGACGTGATGACGGAAGGCATCCATTGTTGCCGGGAGGACGATGACCTCGCAAAGGCGGTGCATCACATGGAGAAGCTGAAGCTCCGCAGGCTGCCGGTGATGAACAAGAGCAAGCGGATGGTCGGCATCATCAGTCTGGGTGACGTCAGCCATTCTGCGTCCGGTGATTTGCTGTCCGCGTGCGTCAAGAGCGTTTCGGCCCATCACTGAGACAAGGCCGGCGCTCCTCTCGCGATAGCCGCTAGGTCAGACCTTGAGACCAGGCCGTACGACACCTTTATCGTGCGACAATCGCGCAGCGCAAAAAGCTGCGGCGCCGGGGTGGTTTGCGTCGATGCGAACCCCAGATGACGCGGATTCACCGATTTTCCGGTGCTGTCCTGCCAATGCGACGAGAATAGTTGCAGCCTCTCAATGGAGGTCTATTCCTGGAATGGGATGACGTTGTCATCAAGAAACACGGACGCTCTGACACTGAGGGTTTTCGCGCGCCATCGGTCTCGTTTGGGGCAGTGGCGCTCCGAGCGTTGCCCCCAAATCAGGCAGACAATAGCATCTGCGGCCAAAACGACGCGGCAAACGGAGGACGTTATGGCGTGGCGTGACGACAAGGCCCGAGCAACCCTGATCCGCGAGGCAACAAGAAGCATGCAACCGGGCAAGGCGCCTCGGCCCTTTGCCGAGCTTCTGTTCGACCACACCAATATCGAGGACATCTCCAACTACGATGCCACTTCTTTGGCCTTTCTGGCGGAACAGGCCTGGGAACATGTGCAGCAACGCACGGCGGGCGGTGCCGATATCCGCGTGACCAATCCGATAATGCCAGACGGGCGTGAGATTTCCGTTCTCGAAGTTCTCAACGAAAACATGCCCTTCCTGTTCGATTCAATCATGGCAGAACTCGCCGAGCAGGGTATCGAAGTTACGCTGGTCGCCCACCCGATCATCGCTGTGGAGCGCGATCGGCACGGCAAGCTGCTGCGTTTCTACGGCGAGGCGCTGCCAGAGGAGGCAAGAGACGAGCGCGAAAGCCTGATCCATTTACACATCGCTCGTCTTGACGAAGATGCCAACCGCCAGAAGCTGCTCGAGGGCCTTGCCAAGACGCTCCACGACGTGCGCGCCTGCGTTACCGACTGGCGAGCCATGCGCGCCCGGGTCGAGCAGGCAATCAAAACCTTCGACTCCAATCCGCCACCACTGCCGATCGACGAGATCGCCGAAGCCAGCCAGTTCCTGCAATGGCTGTGCGCTGACAATTTCACCTTCCTGGGCGTGCGCGAATATCGCTTCTCGCCCGACACCAATTCGTCGGACGACATCAGCACGGGCGAAGGCCTCGGCATCCTGCGCGATCCCGATGTGAAAGTCCTGCGCAGCGGCACTGAAATGGTGGTGATGACGTCGGAAATCCGCGAATTCATGCGGGAGCCGACCGCCCTCATGGTGGTCAAGGCCAATGTGGACAGTCGCGTTCATCGCCGCATCCGTATGGATTACGTCGGCATCAAGCTCTATACGCCCGACGGGCGGCTCGATGGCGAGTTGCGCCTCGTCGGTTTGTTCACCTCGGGCGCCTATACTCGCTCGGCGCGGCGGATTCCCTATGTCCGCCACAAGGTGGCTCAGGTGCTCCAGCGCGCCGGCTTCGACCCGGACAGCCATTCGGGCAAGGCCATCCTGCATATCCTCGAAGAATATCCGCGCGATGAACTGTTCCAAGTCGATGCCGAGACGCTATACAATTTCGTTATGGAGATCCTGTTGCTCTATGAGCGTCCCCGCGTGCGGGCGCTGGCACGGGCGGACAAGTTCGAGCGCTTCGTCTCAATCATTGTCTTCATTCCGCGCGAAAAGTACGACACCGATGTGCGCACGCGCGTCGCCGCGTTCCTGGCCAAGGTTTACAAGGGCACGCCGGCAGCCTCTTACGCTTCCTTCCCGGAAGGGCCGCTTGCCCGCGTCCACTACATCATCGCGCGCTTTGAAGGCGAAACGCCCGTCATCGATCGCGCCGTGCTGGAAGTCGAGATCAGCGCAATCGCCGCGACCTGGGGTGACAAGCTGAGAGCGGCGCTCGCCACCTCAACCGACGGCGTGCGGGCCCGCATGCTCGCCAACCGTTATGCTCGGGCCTTCACCGGCGGCTATACCGAGGTTTACGGCGCCTCACAGGCGATTGCCGACATCACCACGATCGAAATTCTGACGCCGGCTAGTCCCGTGGCGATTTCGGTCCAGCCCATCGAGGGCGAGCGCGATGCAACGCGCTTTGGCCTCAAGGTCTTCTCGCATGGTGCTCCCTTGTCGCTGTCCTACCGGGTGCCCGTGATCGAAAATCACGGCCTTCGTGTGGTCAATGAACGCACCTATCAGATCCAGCCCAATGCCACGCCGTCGCCCGCGCCGGTATGGCTGCACGACATGACGATCGAGACCAATGACGGAAAGCCGGTCGTGATGAGCGTGGAGTTCAAGCATCGCCTGGAAGCCTCGATGATGGCGGTAGGAGGCGATCACGCGGAATCGGACGGCTATAACGCGCTCATCCTGGGCACCAGTCTGGACTGGCGCGAAATCTCGACTATCCGGGCCTTCTCCCGCTATCTGCGCCAGATCCGCGCGCCGTTCAGCCAGGACTATATGTGGGAGACTTTGCGCAATAACACCGAGATCACCGCGAGCATTGCTGCTCTGTTCCGAGCCCGCTTCGATCCGCACCTCGTCGCCACCGACGCCGAACGCTCGGCTCGCGAGGCGACCCTCCTTGCGGAGATTGAGGAGCAGCTTAACTCCGTCTCCTCACTCGACGAAGACCGAATCCTGCGCCGTTTCACCAATCTGGTGCAGGCAGCCGTCCGCACCAATCTGTGGCAGGTCGGCGAGGACGGGCATCCGCGCCCGGTGATCTCCTTCAAATTCGAAGCGCGCAAGATCGACGACCTGCCGGCACCGCGGCCGCTTTACGAGATTTTCGTCTATTCACCGCGTGTCGAAGGCATTCATCTGCGCTTCGGCAAGGTAGCGCGCGGCGGCCTGCGCTGGTCCGACCGGCCGCAGGATTTCCGGACCGAGATCCTCGGCCTGGTCAAGGCACAGCAGGTCAAGAACGCCGTCATCGTGCCGGTCGGCGCCAAAGGCGGCTTCGTACCCAAACGCCTGCCGCCGCCCTCCAATCGCGATGCCTGGATGGCGGAAGGCACCGAAACCTATCGCATCTTCATTCGCTCGCTGCTCGAACTTACCGATAATCTCGATGGCGATACGATCGTACCGCCCGACAGTACCGTGCGGCACGATGGCGATGACCCCTATCTCGTCGTCGCCGCTGACAAGGGCACCGCCGCCTTTTCCGACATCGCCAACGCCATCTCGGCCGAGAAGGGCCATTGGCTTGGCGATGCCTTCGCCTCCGGCGGCAGCCAGGGCTATGACCACAAGAAGATGGGCATCACCGCGCGCGGCGCGTGGGAAGCGGTCAAGCGCCATTTCCTTGAACTCGGCACCGATATCCAAACTGTGCCCTTCACCGCTGCGGGTGTGGGCGACATGTCCGGCGACGTCTTCGGCAATGGCATGCTGCTCTCGCCGGCGACCAGGCTCGTCGCGGCTTTCGATCACCGCGACATCTTCATCGATCCCTCGCCCGATCCGACCATCAGCCATGCCGAGCGCCTGCGCATGTTCAACCTGCCGCGGTCGACCTGGCAGGATTATGACAAGTCGCTGATCTCGCAAGGCGGCGGCGTGTTCCCGCGTTCGCTCAAGGCAATTCCGCTCGCGCCGGAAGTGCGGGGCTTGCTCGATCTCGATAAGCCGCAAGCCACGCCCTTCGAGGTGATCGCGGCGATCCTGAAGGCACGCGTCGACCTCCTCTGGTTTGGCGGCATCGGCACCTATATCCGCGCGTCGGGGGAAAGCGACGATCAGGTCGGCGATCGCGCCAATGATCCGATCCGTGTCACGGGCGCTGATATCCGCGCCCGGGTGATCGGGGAAGGCGCCAATCTCGGCCTGACCCAGCGCGGCCGCATCGAAGCGGCGCAGAAAGGCATCATGCTCAACACCGACGCCATCGACAATTCGGCCGGGGTCAACACCTCCGACGTCGAGGTCAATCTCAAGATCGCGCTGGCGCGCCCCGAACGCGATGGACGCCTCAGCCAGAACGACCGCAACAGCCTGCTTGCCGCGATGACTGACGAGGTCGGCACGCTGGTGGTACGCAACAATTATCTGCAAACGCTGGCGCTTTCGCTGGCCGAACGCAAGGGCGTGGCCGAGAACGGCTTCCTCGCCCGCCTGATGCAATCCCTGGAGCAGCGCGGCCTTCTTGACCGCGCCGTGGAGTTCCTGCCGGATGAAGTTGCGATCACCGAGCGCACCCGGCGCGGTCAGCCCTTTACGCGACCGGAACTTGCCGTGCTGCTCGCTTACGCCAAGCTGACACTCTACAATGATTTGCTCGCCAGCGACGTGCCCGACGATCTCTATCTCACTCGCCAGTTGTCGCAATACTTCCCACGCGGGTTTCAGGACAAATACCCCGATTCGGTGGAATTCCATCGGCTGCGGCGGGAGATCATTTCGACCAATCTCGCCAATGCCGTGATCAATCGCGGCGGCCCAGCTTGCGTGGTCCGCCTGATCGACGAGACCGATGCTGACGTGCCCACCATCGCCATGGCCTTCGTGGTGGTGGATGAATCCTACGGTCTCAATCGGCTGAACGACGCGATTGATGCGCTCGACAACAAGATTGACGGTCAAGTGCAACTCGGGCTCTACGCCGCGGTTCAGGAGCTGCTGCATTCCCGCGTGGTCTGGTATGTGCGCAATGTCGATTTCAGCGCCGGTCTGGAAGCCGTGATCTCGCGCTTCGGTCCTTGCATCCGCGAGATCTCCACCGGGCTCGACCATAGCCTGCCGCAGGACATCCAGGCCGGGCGCAGCAAGCGCCGGCAAGACCTGACTGATGGCGGCGTGCCGGCGGAACTTGCCGGTGAACTTGCCGATCTCGACGCCTTGGTCGCCGCACCCGATATCGTGATGGTCGCAGAGAGCACCAACCGCTCCATCGGCGATACGGCCGCGACCTTCTTCGCCGCCGAGGCCAATTTCCATCTCGACCGCATCATTGCCGCCGCACGCGGCGTGCCGGCGAACGATCTTTTCGACCGGCTCGCCATCGACCGCGCCGTTGATCAGATCGCAGCCGCAGAAAGAAGGCTGGTCGCCGATATGCTTGCAACGGGCCAGTCCGGCCAGCAGGCCGCCGAGAACTGGCTCGCGGCCTACCCTAAAGCTACGCGCATCCGCCGTTCGGTCGAGGAGATCGCCAGCAGTGGCCTGACGCTCGCCAAGCTGACCGTGGCGGCGAATTTGCTCGGGGATTTGGTGAAGGGCTGAGAGGGCACGCTCACGGCAAGCGATATGGGACGTCATCTGAAGCGCAATGTCGGGGCGCCATCAAGCATAGTGTCCCACTTTCGCGGCAGTGGACACCAAAACCCATAATGAGGAAGGCTGCGTTGCGGCGGTTAGCCCGTAAGAACCAGATTTTCTTGGAAACTGGCACGCCATTCAGAGTAAAGCCGAAGCCCTTCCAATCTCCGGACTTCAATCGTTCCACTGCTTGATTGTAGCGATCAAGCGCCTCCCGTGCTTGACTTGCCGCTGGGCTTGTCACGGGCATGCGCTGATCGCGAAGCTCAATGCCGAGATCGACGCCGAAGCCGATGATGCTGCCAGCTTGAGCCACACCGAACGCGAGAAGCGCGAGAGCGAGGTGCAGCAAGACCTGCTGGCTGTCGAGCGCGACGAAGCGGCGTTGGTCTGGACGGCACAGGCAGAAGGCGGCTGAGCATCGATGCGACAGCGCCGCTCGCGATCTTGGGATGCAGGCTCGTGTCGGCTCCGGCGGTCAACCGACAGGGAACGTCGCCGACGCATGCGTTCAACATCATCGGCGGGCGGTGATGAACCAGATCGTGCGCCGGGAGGGTCGCCTGCCAGTCCGGCATGCACGGCGCGGGAATGGTTCGAGCAGTCGTTCCCGCGCACCACTATCACGAACCGCGCCGCTTGCGACGGGAGTACGCGGGGCGACGCGCAGGGCACAGGACATCCGCGCCACGTCCTCTGCCCGTCCGGGCGGGTGCTGTGGAGAGCGCTCGCCCGTCTTCGTTCGAACCGCGCCGTCGAGAACATCCTGCTCGATCGGCGCGTCAGGGCGGCACGCCTCGCTCGCGCAAGTGCGCCGCCCGTCCTATCGCGACGGCGGGATCGCGGTGCGCCGAGCAGATGGTCGATGATGGGTCTCCTTGCCGCGCAGCGAGGGGGCGGGGAACTTATGCGCTCGCGAACACGATTAAATCTCCAATTAGATCGAAATTAAATGTAAATGATATTTGCCGCTCATTTAATTTAGGTTTAGTCTTATTACGTGGATGAGGACGTTTGTCGGTCTAGCTGTCAAACCAAAGGAAAGTCCCCATGTCCAATCCAGAGAATAACGCCGAGCTGGCTGCCGCTGCTGACCGGCGGAAGTTCCTAGCCTCCTGCGGAAAATTCGCAGTTATTACACCGCCTGTGATGACGGCGCTGTTGTCCACATCCTTGACGTCCACTGCCGTCATGGCTTCTGGTGGCAAGCATTCTTCAGGCTCGGGCCCGGGAAACAGCGACTGGGGCCATAACCATAAGAAAGATAAAGATTGAGACTGATAACCCGGAACGCGGCAGTTTCCTAACTCAACCAGATCGGCGGCCAGGATCGCCAGTGTCACCCGCTCAATCGCGGGTGGTCGCTGATCGTGTTCGCAGTCTCGCGCTGATAAGGCCATGGGCGCACCGCGCCGGGCAGCGCCGACACACCTTCGGGCAGGTCCATCGCAAATGACCGGCGGCCACGGCGACTTCGGTGGCGGCGCCATGCCGCACCGCATCATGCTCAACTCGCGGCCAGTTTAGACGTTGCGCACCACCGGAGCCGGATAATCCGGCAACACGCCCGGCATCGGTGCGGGTTGCCGACGTACCGGCGATGATGGCCGCCTTGGATGCCAGCCACCCCATTACAGCGGCCCCTGTAAGGCCTAAGCGTTGTTTGACGTGCGGCTGGTCGACCAGCCGCACGCCAATAGATCGGGCACCAGCGCCGGGCATGCCTTCGACATCATCATGCCGGGGCAAGGCGGTGAACCAGATCGTGCGAGCCGGGACTGCTGCCTGCAACTCTTCGGCAGCACGGGGCGTGGATGGTTCTCAGTGATCCCGCCTCGCGCCCACCTCTATCAAAACCTCGTCGTAGGATCATGCCGCACGCGAACGGCGCGCCAAGGGCGCCCAAAGCCGCGCGGTCGTTTCCGCCGCCGCCGCCGTGCGGACTGGGCCGCCTCGGCGCGTTTGACGCGCGCCCGCAACCGGGTCAGTGCGTCGTATTGGGTCGCAAGTTCAGTCGAAATAATGGTGATGGCGGCCAAGCGCCGCTGCAAAAATACCATAACAAAATTTCCCCCTGCGAGACGGGTCAACTTTTCTCCATGTCTTGAGCGACATGCGTCATTTAAGGTGATTTCGTTAAATCAGGCGGCTCGGGACAATGCAACTTAGCCCGTAGTTTAATGTTAATCTTTAATCGAAGGCATCGAGAATGCGCCGCGGTTGGCGGCCTCTCGCATTGGGTTCTTTACCTTCCAAAAGAAACGGCCCAGCTCGGGGGCGTCTGAGGCCGTTCTAGCTCGGTAGCGCTCGAGACTGCGAAGCGCACGCGACCATTCCAAGGGCACACCCGGCATTAGTGGCGACCTAATTCGTCCCGGACCCGGAGCCGACCGCCCGTGGACAAATTCGGCCAGTAGTAAGGCTTCATGGATTACTTAGGAATTCGGCATATCTTGTTTGAATGGTCGAAACTCGGATCGCACCTCGCTACCGCGTCTTGAAAGCCGCAAAGATTGAGTGGGGCGGCGCCGCTATTGATTGTACGGTCCGTGACCTATCGACTACCGGAGCCGCGCTTGAGGTGCCCAGCAAAATGGGTATCCCTGCAAAGTTCACATTAGTTGTGCCGGGCGATGGATTGCATCTGCCTTGCCGTGTCGTTTGGCGTAAAGAATTCCGGATCGGCGTGACCTTCGAATAGGCCGCCTCGTTTCGGCGCGGACGCCGAACGATGTCGGTGGTGACAGGCAATAGAACCCCATGCCCGGCGCGGGCAGTGCCCGCCAGCATTTGCTGCGTTCCGATCGCGCGGCCCGGTCTGCGAGCGCTGGCGATCGTTTGCCAGTTTCTATGCTGATGTCGGCCCGCGCCCGTCATGGCGGCATCTCGTAATCCGCGACGATGTGAGCCGCGACTTTTCGCCGGGCAATGCCCGATGGCAGGTTGCGAAGTGGTGCCGACGGTTGCCGCAATCCGTTAGGCGGCGCGTTAGATGCCGTTACAGGGTGTCGCCGCCAAATTCAACATCGTGGTGAATTTGCCCGTACTCGGCGACGCGCCGATCGATCTGACTGAGGGTGCGGCACCGGAGGTAAGATGCTCTAATCAAAACATCCGTGGACAAAGGTGTGCGCAGCGCTGCGTGCGGCCTGCTAGTCGGCTATGCATTGTCTCCGTGATCTACGATGGCTAAAGCCTCATCAGCCTTCGACGACAGAGACAATAACATGGCCCTAGCCAGCCGCGACCAGACGTTTGCCTACGAAAGCTGCCGGGACTTGGTGGAAAAGCTTGACCGGGAAAAATTGATCGATATCGCGAGGTCGCCGGTAACGACGAAGACCTTGACGGTGAAGCCCTCTTGAACCTCGTCCATCAGTTGACCGACGCCGCGTTCAACGCGTCGGTGACGCGTGGCATCTCTGCGACTGGGTGTTCAATGATCTAACCTCGGAGCAGCGTGAAAAACTGGGGTTTAAGACGCTTCCCGGGCTGCAGGATCACGCCAAAACACAATGTCGCGCGTTGTACCTTTGCCGATACACCGCCACCGCCTCAAAGCACTGGCGCGCTGACAACAAACCCGATCCCACGGTTCAGGTCGTTGTTGCGCACGAAGGCGGCTGGGTGATCTACTTTGTAGACGACGGCAAGAAAACGCCCGCCGAACAAGTGTTCGAAGCGGCGCGCGATTTTTGGTACGCCTTCATCTGCGAACATGGCATTGCCAAACGCCTCGATGACCGCATCGCCGGTTAACGCCGGTTCTCCTCGCTCTCCCGGCGCACCGCCGCGCTGTCTGGGTTCTTCGTCTTGAGCACGTCTTCGACGGGCCGCTGCGGTACGGCGCATCCATGCGCTTCGAGACGACGCCCTCCAGTCCCATGCGGCAGACGTGCTCGAACACGGTCGGTCCGTCGCCCGTCACATGCTCAACGAACTGGATGGCTCACCCCTTGGCCCTGCCGAGTGATCGTAGGACTGCAGGATGCGGACAAAATCGGCCATACTCGATCGATCACGGTTTTCGGCCATAGACGCAACCTGAGTATGGGACGCGGGCTTGCTCCTTTGGCAAACCCGCCGGAGGAGATCGGCGACCTGATCCATGGCGTACTCCTGCAGCCAACCGTGGCGGCGGACACTCTTCTGGAGCGGCGACGCTTCGCTCGATCAAGAGAAGGCCAGGCGGGCGTTACGCCGCCGGTCTTGCCTCGCAACTGCCAGGCTCGCGGGCCCGGTTCCGTTGCATTGCGGTCCGTCGATCTCATCGGTAGCACCGAGCACTTGGTTGACGCCATTGTACAAGGGTATGAAGTGGCTCGACTGACGTAGGCTCGGACTATCCGTTGGTTTAATCACGGGTTTAGCGTGCGCGCGGCACGAGGAAATGAAGCAGCGGCCCTTTCACCAACGCCGCTGTGCGTCAACGCGCCTGCAGCACCAGCAGCGAGACCATGACGACGACCGCCGCGACGAAGATCAGCGCTTGAGCGTTCGACATGCGCCACATCGGCCCTCTGATGCTTTCAGACCGCATCGCTCCGACTTGAAGGCGCCGTGATGCGAGGCGTGTATCGGACACATAGACCTTCGTATTGTTCCTTGTATCCTTTGGATGCCCGACGATAACCTACGTCCAGTTGAGCCGCTGATCGCGATGGTCTTAGCTGGGTTTGCGGTAGCGACCTCCAACCCCGCTCCGCTATCGCTGCCCACCTTGGGCACCTCCGGGGCCGCTTGTGGCAACACAGGCGGCCCTTTTGGGGGCGTGATCTGGCGTAAAACAGCGGAACGCCCGCGATAGATTTTCTAATCTGCTTCTGCGCGTTGCCGGAGGCGGGATCGTTCACTGTACCAGACGGAAATCCGCTTCTTGTTCAGGTCGGACCGGAAGGAATTTTCGAAATGAATTTGGAGGCGGGATGGTTAGAAAATTTGCGCGTGGGGATCGTGTAAAGCTAACTGACCTGATGGCGAGGACAGTAATGCGCGGCGTGGCTATGCCGAGAAAGCGCAATGATAGACATGTTAATTGGGAGGCGAGATTTGGTGAGGTTATCTCTGCTTCGTCAACTAATGTTGTTATTCTTTGGGATGGCCGTAAGACGTATGATCAATGGCCGCCTGGCGCACTCGAAAAATCTTGAAGCGGCATAGATACCCTTGGCGGTGACCACGCGATGAAGAGCAGGCTTTCACCTCTGCTCATCGAGCGGCGGCTTGCCACGTTCGTGGGCGATCTTGCTGCGCGCCTCGCTGATCTCGCGACTGATCTGCATCACCACCGCGTCGATGTGGCGCCGGATCACCGGATCACGCGAGCAGCAGCAGCATCGGCACCGCGACCATCATGGCGACCAGTCCGATAAAGGTCAGGGCGTCCCACGTTCCCGTGGTCCACATCGCGCACCGCCTCGCCAGCGCACCGCTCCCCTCGACCACGTTGCCAGTGTCCGATGACGGACTGGATAATAAAAACCCTAAAGTTTCCGGCGTGCTGGTAAACGCTTTCACCCTGCATCGCGGTTCGCACGGACGCCAGGATTAATGAAGTCTTAGCGCCAATGATGCCAGATCATCTGGCTCTCATGAACACCGAGGGAGAGGGTTCCTCCATGCGCAAGGACGGCACTTATGCGGCGTGGTTCAAGACCCCGCTGGGCCAGGGCACCGGCATTGCCCATGTCGCAGACGGGAAAATCTGGGGTCGCGACAACATCATGACCTATAGCGGTTCCTGCGAAGTCGACGGAGATCGGTTCACCGCCATCGTATCGCTCGAGAGGCACACCGAAGGACATGCAACGGTCTTCGGGGCCGATGACCTTACGCTTCGGCTTGAGGGAACGTTTGTCGGCACGATAGCTAGTTATGTAGGGACGGCAGAGCAGATGCCGGGAGTGCTCCTTGAGGGAACGCTCATTCTCAGTGAACAACAGCCGCCTGCGCCAAAGGCGAACGAGCCGATACCAAAATACGACCCTGCTAAACTCCCGACACTGCCGAAGCGCCTCCGCTGATCAATCAGGTTCTGTCCCGACGTGGGGGAACGCTCGACCGCTCGATATCGGCTCGGGCGGGGACGCTGATCCTTATTCTGAGGCCATGGCCACCCCAAGCACCGGTTCTCCGGCTTGAGCCAGACCCGCCAGTGCGGTGAAGTCGTGGTCCCGGATATTTGTGACCGGCGGCCAAGGCGACTTCGGCGGCGGTGGCATGCCCCACCGCATCATGGTCAAGTCGCGGCCTTCGGCGGCATTGCGGATCATGGATACCGGATAATCCGGGAACACGCCCGGCATCGGCGCGAGATTGCCGACATAGCGGTTGGCGACGCGGAACAGCGCAGCGATGGCCGCTTGGTTCGTCGTGATGCTGTAGAGGTTGCACATGCGCTTCGCGGACTAACGCTTCTTAAAGTCCGTTAGCTTTCGCATGTAGTAGCCCTGCCTCTGAACGGCGAGCTTAATGTCCTCGCTGACGCTCGCTACTTTTTTCTTCTTACGCCATCTGCCTGACGCGTCAGGAAGAGGAATTGGCAAACCATTGCGCACAACCAACAGATCACGCTTAGTGTTCAGATACACATCGAACATTCCAAGGCCCCCCAGCCGATCCGTCAGAATATCGCGTGGGGAACAGAAATGGCAAGCAAATCCGCCCGGCTATGATGGACAGGCAAGCTGGTGATAGCCGATGCTCGCGGCGCTAGTATCGCAGGTAAGCAACGCGGCTCTGGGCGAGCGGGAAGCCGTCACCTTGCCGCTGGATTACGCCTTCGGCTTCGAGCTTGCCGATGTAGGTCCGGCTGCAATCGGGGTGACGCGCCAGTGCGGACGCGCTGAGAGTCGCGGGCTTTCTGGATCGCGGTCGAGAGACAGGCTTGGCGACGGACGGGCGATCAATGGTAGCGGTCTCAGCCATCGTGTGGCGCTCACTGTTGCGTCGCGGTAGGATACTCCGATTGCAGCGTCAGCGTGAAGGCGATCTCTATCGCCGCGCCGATGCTGTCAATGGCCGCATTGTTGTTCGACGATTGCGTGCAGGGAAAGCGCCCTCGCGCCCACAGTGAGGCCCCCGGGCCCTCCCGGGGGTTCTCCAGCGGCAGTCCAGACGCCTTTCCGTGCGAGAGGCGGATGGTTCAGACCATCTGAAAATCGTTGGCGCTGAATTCGGCCACGGTGCGGCCTAGGAACAGCACGCTGTCGCCCTGACCCAGATCCAGCTCAGCGCCACGCGCTGTCGCGCTCAGCTCTGCCAATGGGTCGAAACTCGCATCGAAGCCGACCAGCTGGACAACGTCCTCGGATGGATCAAAGTCGGTGCTGATGTCGTCGCCGGTTATGTTGTCGCGGAAGACGAAGACGTCGGCGCCATCGTTGCCGGTCAGGAAGTCGTTACCGCGTCCGCCTTCGATCGTGTCCGCCGCGTTCCCGCCGATAACGGTATCGTCGCCCGCGTCGCCGAATAGTCTGTCACTTGCCGTGGCGGCCTCGGGGGATGTCGCGAACGCCCGGATGAGGTCATCTCCGGCACCGCCGTGGATCTCGTCAGCCGCGACGTTACCGCCCAGAATGGTGTCATTACCGCCATCACCGAACACGACATCGCCGGTTGGGTCGTTCCATGCTATGATGTCGTCGCCCGCACCGGCCATTACAACGTCCCTGCCAGCCATCCCGCCGATCTGGTCGTTACCTTGTCCGCCGAGTACCACATCATCGCCTTGGCCGGTGTTGATGTTGTCATTCCCCCGCCCACCGGACAGGACGTCGTTGCCGTCGCCGCCATTTATGATGTCGTTGCCGTTGCCGCCATTGGCAACATCATTGCCGGAGCTGCCTTCGAGCCTGTCGTTGCCTTTGCCGCCCGTCAGCGTGTCATTGCCGCCGCCGCCGTCGAGCACGTCGTTGCCGTTGCGGCCGTCGAGAATGTCATCCCCCGCCAAGCCCAGGATGGCGTCATTGCCGCCCAGCCCGGAAAGCACATCGTTCCCTGTGGTGCCTGTCACGACATTGTCGATGTCGTCGGCGATGGCGACCAGCTGACCCCGGATTTCGCCCGCGCCAAATTCGCTCGTATGGACATTGAAGTAGAGCGGTACGGCCATTCCGACGGTGGCTGAACCGAGATCGTCGGCGAAGTCGGTGATTGTAACGCCCATCGGGTTGGGCGGGTCCGTTGTTTCCCAGACGCCGCTTTCCGACCAGGAGCCATCCGCATTAAGCACAATAGCAAGGTCGTCGTTGTCTTGCACAAAAGCCGGATCCACGGTGTCGATCTGCCCGAAGACAATGGGTCCGTTTACGCCCGCAACCGCAGTGTGAAAATGCGTGCGGGTAACATCGTCGCCGGGATCGTTCGGCGTCTGAGGTGGGCCACCCGTAACCGGGCCGAAATCGACGCCCTTGATGTCGAACGAGTAGCTCGCGGCTACCGCCTCGCTGTCGAAGACGACAGTACCGGCGCCGCTTGCGGTCGTGTTGACTGGGGGGTTTTGTACTTCCTGGGAGCCTTCGAGCATCACGCGGAATACAGTGGACATGATGTCCTCCTTAGTTTCCTGGGCCAGTAGCCCGTCGCGGCATTTTGGACCGCGGTTGTCCGCCTGAAGCGCCCGATGGCAAGAATGTCGTCAGCGCTTTTGGTGCACGCGAAGGGCTTTTGCGTTTATTTGTCGAGGTAGAGTGACGAGGTAGAGCGATAGGTAAGCGACCCCATCGGAACCCCGACGCTGCCGCGAACCTGCTAAGTTTGGGCACTCGGGCAGGTCCAACAGGGTCGTCACGCGAACGTAAACGCGCCCTCAATTCGTCATGCGCTTTTTCGTTCCATCCCCGCCCGAAATCTCTTTCTGACACGTCGCGTCATTTCGCCGCGACGCACCGCTTCCCCCTGTAACTGCAACCGGGGATTTTCTCGCATCGGATATCCTCAACAGGTGCGGTCCACGGTTCCCCGCACAAAGTCGCACCCTCAGAAGGACCCTGACGACCGAGTGCGGAGGGACCGTCATCCCTTCGACGGTCCCCGCCAACGTTCACCCCGGAATTTCGCCCCGTGGTGGACATCAAAAGGAGACCGGCGGTGGCTGCCCTCACAGTGTCCCTAATTTTGGGGTTGCTGGCGCGCACGTGAATGGCCTGTTATGATGCCTTTCGGTACAACTAACGCCATGGAACAGACCACAAAACGTCCTCTATCTGGCATCCTCGCCGCTGCCAGCATCTTCACGGGAGCGGGCGCGGTTTTCGCGGCGTCCTGTTGTGTATTGCCTTTGACACTCGGCGGGATCGGTGCTGGTGCCGGGTTGTTCTCGGTTCTCGAAGTGCTTGCCGACTACCGAACCGCGATCCTGGTCCTCAGCGCAGCGTTGTTAGCGGTGGCATGGGTCGTCTACCTTCGCAGACGCGGCGCGCGCAGCACGGCGTTGGCGCTCGTAATTGCAACCGTGTTCGTCGGCACCGCAGCGGCATGGGATCGCCTTGAACCTCCGCTGCTCAAAATATTCCGGGCGCACCGCTAATGCCGGTCGCGCCAGCATCACGGCGCGGACCACGTCCAGTTTTATTTTCTGATACCGCCCCGCGACACGCCAGCGCCACCGCGTCACATCGCCAGCCGTCCCGCATCACGTCCACGACCGACGACGACAACAGCGACGGGATCACGACGACGGATACCGCCCGTCGATCACTGCGGCGAAATGCCCGGTGTCGTTAAACGGATCGTTAACCAGCTCCGAACACTATCGGTCCCGTTGTGTACGTGGCGTGAAGAAGCCGTCACCGCTTCGTCCCGGTGACGGCTTTTTGTCGTCCCGACATGAGATGGGCGGCACGGCACGCATCGAACCCGGAGCCAGCACGGCAACGGCTCGCACCCCGTCACCGCAATCACCGTCACCACGACGCGACACGTCAGCGTCGGGCAGCGCCATCACGACGACGACCACGACCGCGCGCACCGCCAACTCGCTCGGCGACTTCACGACGTGAAGAAGTAGGGGGTGCCCCACTTTTTCACCACGACGCGGACAGGCGACCGATAGCGCCTTCGCGCCTTGGGCCTCGCTAGGCTTGAGGCGTCGGCGGCGTATCTTGGGAGGGAGGCGCGCATGAGGGCGATCGGCATCGCGGTATTCGCGGTTATTTTCCTCGCGATCGTAATCAACCGAATTCGGGAAGGATGCCAACACAGTAATGCTGGCAAAGTTACAGAATGCATTGCCGACTTGGCGCTTCGGCACTTCTGATCTCTATCGTGGTCTGCCATCAAATGACTGGCTGCGGTGGGTGTCGCTTGACTGTTTGCTTCGAGCATTCGCGTCTCACCGGACAACGAAGTGTACGCCACTTCAATACCCCGACCTTGTGCCGGCGATACAGCCGGTATCGTTGCGAGCGGCGCGGCAGAACTGAACGCGTGCGGCTTGTCCGTCGAAGTGGGCACGGGATGGCCCGCGCCGCTGCGCCGTAGCCACGCCGGTGCGGTTAAATCGCGAGGTGGTGTAGCCTCGCGATTGCGCCTCTCCAGCTACGCCGACGCAAGCCTAGCGGCTTCGCGACGTTCATCGCCATGGCGCTGAGTGCGGCTTCAGCCCTGTGCCGGCGCACCCCACCCGGCTCTCATGCCCAGTGTCGAGCCGGTGGGACGGGCGTGCGAGGACACCGGCCGGGTGTGCGAGAACCATCCCGCACAGCGATTGACCCTGAGCGGCCTTCGCCTTTAGGCCGCCTCGGATGCCGGCGCCGCTCGGGTCTTGCGCCGTCTGCGTTCGGAACCGAAACATTTTCCAGCTTGAATGATTTACACCTGGGGCTTCGCAAGATGCGAGGCATTCATGAAGTCCTCTCTCGGCGAGCGACGTGTTCCTTACGGTCGCGATCCATGACCGCTGGTTTCCTGTCCGAGGTCGGGATTTTCATTTTGATTAGAATATTTTGAAAGGAGCGCGATCTGGGCAACGCGCTGATGCGAGGTCTAGGGCTCCGCAAACTTGATGATTGAGACCGGCCATCTTCCATCATGACCTTCGATGGAAATCCGAAGCCCGTGCAATTCATCCAGCCAAACGTTCTCGACCGTGCCTGCCTTCCCGTCAGTCAGCACGACGGTTTTGCCGATCAATTCGGATTGTACCGCACCCCACTCATACAAAATTTTTGACGCACGGCGCTTCACCGATGGCATTGCGCGTCCATGTTTGGCCGAGCCGTCCAAAGCGGCTCATCGGTGGAGTTTGTCCCAGCGCCCAGCACTGGGAATGATTGATGGCGACTGTTCTTCCAATTCACGGAGCCGGTCGATTTGCGCTCTAAGGCTCCCCGGTAGTTCTGGCTCTTCTTTCAGGAACGCGCGCAGTCTTTCTCCAATCTCTTGCACGATTGCTTGGCCGTACTTGGGATCTATGTCAATGCGGTTGCGCATAAGAGGCCTCGTTCGGGTAAAAAACCGCCAGCATTGGCGCCCACCGCTCCCAGCTCTCCTGCCTGCGAGCACCGCTGGCAATTGTGAATGGAATCGGAGACCGCCGCTTTTGGCTATCTGCGCGAGCGCTTGTTTTTGAGAACAGCGGGCCCCGCAGTAAGGACCTTTGGCTATCCGCGACATGCGCCGTGAAGTTAACGGCGAGCGACGGTCTCGTGTTTCTAAGTCTTGACCGGAGCTTTTCGTTCCTGACTTCTGATCGTGACGCCGTTCGGACAGAAGGGAAAACAATGGAACGCCGAGCCGACGCATTGGGGAACTTGCCGATATCGGGTTCCTAGGTCGGAAGCTTTTGTCCGGCCCTGGAACCAATTCAAAGAGTGTCCGGTTATTCTATGGGACCGATGGAGGAACCATCGCCATGAAGATCAAATATCTTACTGCAATTGCGATAGTTGCCTTTGCCGCGGGTACTGGACTGGCGATCCATTCTGTCGGATCGCTGCCACCCGAAAAGCAGTCCACGCCTGCCGCCGCCCAATTGGCGACGCGGTTAGCTGAGTCCGTGGATCCATTTTTGCTTCGGTCCAGTGGCTAACGGCCGGCGCAACTCAAAACGCATTGGCGGCGCTGCCTAAGGCAATCATCGCCGGCGTTGCTACTCAGCCGCAACGGCCACGACTGGAGCGGGCGTTTGCCGCTCATCACCGAGGCCGCGCTCCACAATAAATCGAGTTCGTTCGTGGTCGACGGCGAGGCCGTGCTGCTTGGCGTGGATGGTGCGTCCGACTTCGGCGGGTTGCATTCCCGCCAGCACGATGACGAGGTGCAGTTCTACGCCTTCGATATGCTGGTGAGCGACGGCGAGGACATCCGCAAGCTGCCGCTGAGCATGCGGAAGGCGAACCTGTCCCCGGCTGCTGGCCGCGACGGCCCGATGGCATCTTTACCGCCCCGTTTGAGCAGGGCGAGATCGGCCCAGACCTATTCCGCAAGGCGTGCGAGTTCGGGCTTGAGGGGCTTGTTTCAAAGCATCGCGAGCGAGCCTACCGGCCCGGCACATCGCCGAACTGGATCAAGGTCAAGAATCTGAAACATCCGGCCTTTCTGCCCGCCGCCTTAGCGGAGCAAAAGCACATCAGCGCGACTTCAAAACACGCATGAAGCCGACCGGCCGCGGGGGGCCACCCGCCGGCCGATCCCCAAGCTCAGCGATTGCTTGCTTCCTTATCGTGATCGTCATGATCTGATTTCACGCACGCTAAGCTCGCGGCGCTAGTCGTGCTGCCAGTCCCTTTCGCAAATTGCGGAACGGACAAAGCGATCGCTGGAACGCGATGCCCTGCGTCGGATCGTCATTCACGTATTTCGTGGCGACGATGCTATCAGGCGCATGCTGGTTTTCGACCCATTGATCGAGGGCCGTGAGGATATCGTCAGCGGCATCGGAGGGGTTCGGCCCGTTGACCGATTGACCAAATGCATTCGCGCCGGGTCGCCACTGCAGTGTGCCATCCCCGGGACCATGAAGAGACGATAGAAGTCCCGGATGTCTTCGTGGCCGCCGATTTCTCGGGTTATCCGCATCGCCCCGCCACTTGTAATCACCAGCGACCAAGTTGACTGGGCGCTGGACCGGTTCGGAGTCACGTTGAGACACGATTTCTCGTAACGGCGTAAGCCAGGCGCCCGTCTATTCGCCAATTTGACGAGGTCCCGCGGCTATACCGAAAACCCATCGATCCTGGGACGGTATGCGCACGCGGTTTTGTTGGCGTTTCAACTCCTGGATAAAGGCGCCGGGTAGGGAGAGCACTCCGATGAAACGCGTCGCCATTTATCTCAGAGTCAGTACCGCTAAGCAGGACACCGACAATCAGCGCCGAGAATTGGAGGCGGTGGCGGAAAGATTCGGCTGGGACGTTGTCCGTATACGAGGACGCCGGCATTTCCGGAGCCAAGGGCAGGGACAAACGACCTGGACTCGATTCAATGATGAGAGCGGTTAACGCAAAGAGGTTCGACATGGTGGCGGCCTGGTCGGTAGACCGGTTAGGCCGATCGCTGACCGATCTGCTTGGGATCTTGCAAGGTTTGCAAGAGAAGGCGTTGATCTTTTTCTGCATCAACAGGGGCTCGATACCTCGACCACCGCGGGTAAGGCCATGTTTCAGATGCTAGGCGTGTTTGCGGAGTTTGAACGCGGCATAATTCGGGAACGCGTCAACGCCGGGCGGGCGCGGGCACGTCAAAACGGCACGAAGCTCGGCCGGCGAAGGGGCAAGCCGTCTGTTGAGGCGACGATAAGAGAACTGCGGGCCAAAGGTGACGGCATCCTCAAGATCGATCGGCACCAGCGTTGTCTAAAGGGTCGTCTTGGAGACCGCCTGACTGTTGGAGGACGGCGGCGTTCGACTTGCAGTGCGTCGGCGCGCCACCCAAATCCTGTCAATGAATCATTGCGTCAGATTTGTCGGTGGCGCGGCTGCCACGACGAAGCACCACTTGGATATCCTGAAAGAACTCCCAAAACATTCAAAATGTGAAGCTTTTGGCATCATGTGCTTCTTTCTGCTTCAAAACTGCTGCGTCATGACTCACTGCGTCAATTAATTTTGGTGCAGTTGACGCACCTGTCCGATATCCGCTGCTGTCAGCCCGGTAGCCGAAGATTTGCTTCCAAAAATCCTTGGAACCCGCACCTTTCTCGACCATGCTAACCTCCAGCCGACCCGAAAATGCAACGTTTGATTTCACGCGTCAAAAACGAAAACGTTCAATAAGTCGTAGCAATCAATAGGCTAGCAGCAGGTTGCTTCACCTGCTCTCAATCGCCCCACCTCAAGAAACTCTCGCAAACATCGTGGGCCGAAGCCCTTGCGCCTCAGTGTCGCAAGCTTATGTGAGAAGCGGCTAGCACTCGCTCATGGCGACTGCCAATCCAGAAATAATCACAAAAGCAAGGAGGATCGCATGAAATTCCGCCCGCTCCACGACCGCGTCGTGGTCAAGCGCATCGACGCCGAAGACAAAACCGCTGGCGGCATCATCATTCCGGACAGTGCCAAGGAAAAGCCCTCGCAGGGCGAAATCACCGCTGTCGGTCCGGGCGGCCGTGACGAAGCCGGCAAGCTGATCCCGATCGACCTCAGGGTCGGCGACCGCGTTTTGTTCGGCAAATGGTCGGGCACCGAGGTCAAGCTCGATGGCCAGGAACTGCTGATCATGCAAGAGAGCGACATCATGGGCGTTCTCACCGACGCCCCCGCCGCCAAGAAGAAGGCCGCTTAAGCGCTTTAGCCCGTTGCCTTGTCCTGAGGAGCCGGCGCAGCCGGCGTCTCGAAGGAAGAGGCCTGCAATCCAAATCTCATCCCTCAGGAATCCGCCCGGTCGCGCGGCCTTTGGGATCTGAGAATACGGAGATCGTTATGTCAGCCAAGGAAGTTAAATTCGGCGTCGATGCCCGCGACCGGATGCTGCGCGGCGTCGATATCCTCAACAACGCCGTCAAGGTGACGCTCGGCCCCAAGGGCCGCAACGTCGTGCTCGACAAGTCGTTCGGCGCCCCCCGCATCACCAAGGACGGCGTCACCGTCGCCAAGGAAATCGAGCTTGATGACAAGTTCGAGAACATGGGCGCCCAGATGGTGCGCGAAGTCGCCTCCAAGGCGGCCGACGCGGCCGGCGACGGCACCACCACCGCGACCGTGCTGGCCGCGGCGATCGTCCGTGAAGGCGCCAAGTCGGTTGCCGCCGGCATGAACCCGATGGATCTCAAGCGCGGGATCGATCTGGCGGTGGAAGCCGTCGTCGCCGACCTCGTCAAGAACTCCAAGAAGGTCACCTCGAACGAGGAAATCGCCCAGGTCGGTACCATTTCCTCCAATGGCGACGTGGAAATTGGCAAGTTCCTGGCCGACGCCATGAAGAAGGTCGGCAACGAGGGCGTCATCACGGTTGAGGAAGCCAAGTCGCTCGAGACCGAACTCGAAGTCGTCGAAGGCATGCAGTTCGACCGCGGTTACATCTCGCCCTACTTCGTCACCAACGCCGACAAGATGCGCGTTGAGATGGACGATGCCTACGTCCTTATCAACGAAAAGAAGCTGTCTCAGTTGAACGAATTGCTTCCCTTGCTGGAAGCAGTGGTGCAGAGCGGCAAGCCGCTTGTGATTATCGCGGAAGACGTCGAAGGCGAGGCTTTGGCCACGCTGGTCGTGAACCGGCTGCGCGGTGGACTGAAGGTCGCAGCCGTCAAGGCTCCGGGCTTCGGCGATCGCCGCAAGGCGATGCTGCAAGATATCGCCGTTCTAACCGGTGGTCAGGCGATCTCGGAAGATCTCGGCATCAAGATGGAGAATGTCACGCTTGCCATGCTCGGCCGCGCCAAGAAGGTGATGATCGACAAGGAGAACACCACCATCGTCAGCGGCGCCGGCAAGAAGGCCGACATCGAGGCACGCGTTCAGCAGATCAAGGCGCAGATCGAGGAAACCACCTCGGACTACGACCGTGAGAAGCTGCAGGAGCGTCTGGCCAAGCTCGCCGGCGGCGTCGCGGTGATCCGCGTCGGCGGCGCGACCGAGGTCGAGGTGAAGGAGCGCAAGGATCGCGTTGATGACGCGATGCATGCGACCCGTGCGGCGGTTGAGGAAGGCATCGTTCCGGGCGGCGGCGTCGCCCTGTTGCGTGCCTCCCAGCACCTCAAGGGGCTTCGCACCAAAAACGATGACCAGAAGACCGGCGTCGAGATCGTGCGCAAAGCGCTGTCCTATCCGGCCCGCCAGATCGCGATCAACGCGGGCGAAGACGGTTCCGTCATCGTCGGCAAGATCCTGGAGAAGGATCAGTACTCCTACGGCTTCAACTCGCAGACCGGCGAATACGTGAACCTGATCTCGAAGGGCATCATCGACCCGACCAAGGTGGTTCGTGTTGCGATCCAGAACGCGGCCTCGGTCGCGGCGCTGCTGATCACCACCGAAGCCATGGTGGCCGAAGTGCCGAAGAAGAACGCCGGCGGCGGCGGCATGCCCCAAGGCGGCGGCATGGGCGGCATGGGTGGTATGGATTTCTAAGTCCAACCGTTCAGCGCTTAAATGAAAGCGAAAGGCCCGGCATCGCTGCCGGGGCTTCCGCATTAGCTACGCGTCCATCTCGACGACGCAGGGCGCAACTGTTCGCCCGACGGATTGTCGCAAGATCGCGAGCAGACCTGCTGCTGCAATGGCAGCGAAGGGCGGTGATAGGTCGAGCGACAAGCAGTTTTCAGGTGGCAACATTTGAACAGGGAGGAATCTCCATGAACGTCATGTCCACGATGATTATTGCAGCAAGTTTGTCGAGCTTCGTCTCAATGGCAGCCCCGGCTGTGACTGCTGCGGCCGAGTCCGAAGGGCAAATCACGATCCTCTACGATGCATTTGGCACTGATCCGGCGATGACAAAGGATTGGGGCTTCTCTGCCCTCGTCGAAGTTGCCGGAAAGCGCATTCTGTTCGATACCGGCGATAACGCCGATATCTTCGCGGCCAACGTGAAGGTAAAAGGCGTCGACCTCACGAAGCTAGACTTTGTTGTTCTCTCGCATAGGCATTCTGATCACATGGCGGGCCTAGGCTATGTCTTAAGCGTCAATCCGACGGTTAAGATTTACGCTCCCAAAGAGGCATTTGGCATTTTCGGATCTTCACTACCATCGAGCTTCTATCGAAAAGACAAGTCACTGCCGCCAGAGATGCGCTATTATGGAGGGACGCCTCCGGAGATCATGAAGTTCGGTGCCGCATGGGGAACTGCTCACTTCGAGCTGATTGATCAGACGACCGAAATTTCGCCCGGCATTTCACTGATCGCGCTGGTTTCCGACGCTCCCGGTACAAGGGAGCTCAAGGAGCTGTCACTCGCGGTGAACACTCCGGACGGAGTGGTGCTCATCGTTGGCTGCTCACATCCGGGGATCGAAAGGATCGTCGAGGCTGCGACGGCCATCAACCCTAAGATTCACTTGATCGCAGGCGGCTTTCATCTTGTCGCCGCATCCGACGATGTGATCACAAGAGTAGTGTCTTCGCTCAAAGACAAGTTCAAGGTCGAAAACGTTGCGCCGGGCCACTGCACAGGCGAGCCGACGTTCGCAGCATTGAAGAAGGCTTTCGGCGACCGTTACCTTTACGCTGGTCTTGGCACTTCGCTTCCTCTTGCATCAACCGTAGGCTCAGGTCTGCGACGTGGCGAGATGCCCGCGCTCGATGACCTCACCACCTATCGCAAACTTGCCGGTCGCGACGATCAGGATTGATCTCAGCAATCTTGCGAAGGAATCGGCTTCGGAATCATGCGGGCCCGAGACGAAGGTTCCGCTGAACTTGGCACGCCAAGGCGTAGACGCGGCGAAAGATTTTGCATGGAATGCTTTCGGTTGGTGTTCGAGACTGCTCGAACGAGGCGGGGCTTTCAGCTTTGAAGACAGACCGCAGTGTCGTTCAGTCTTCACCGGAGAGCCGAGTAAAGTCAGCGAGTACTGCGGTAACCAGATCGCGGTGATGCGTATCGGCGGGGGCGAGTTCCGCCGCGTACAGATTCAAGACATAGCGCGCCTTTGCCACCGCCTCGGGCCACGAGGTGGCCGGCACGGCAAGGAGCTGGATTTCGACAACGCCCTGGCGGTCGCGCAACAGTTTGGCGTTGGCCTCGACGTCGGCGAGCACGAGGCGGATGTCGGTCGCCTTTCGCCGCCATGCCGCGATGCATGTCGAGATCGACGGGATTATCATTCATGAGATGAACTCGCATCGATGCGCTGCGCGTCGGACAGATCGATCGAACTGATCGAAACCATCTCCATGGTTGAACTGCGCGGCGCTGCCGCCGGAATCATGATCATGGTGGCAACACGGCGGAACACGGCGAATGATAATCCTTCGATCATCTCCTCATCTGTGATGACCTCGTAGGTGCCCGCAGGCAGCAGGCGATCGATGCCCTTGATCCGGAAAGGGTGTTTGAAGGTGATGGTTTCCCGCCGCGAGCGCATCGTCATGTCCGACTGTCTTTCGCAAACAACTCTACACCGACGCCCGGTTAGCTATCGCTTTCTCGCGGGACCGGCGTCGTCAGGTCAAAAGCCCCTCATCTTGCCTTGTATTCGGCCACTTTCGTAGCCATCTCCTCAGCGCGCCGGAACATTTTTCAGTCAGGAGACCGGATTGGTCGCCCGACCCGGCCAATCCCTGAGGCCAAGCTACCTAAACTGCCGCTCGGACGCCCTAGAGATCCGGCGCGTGACGGCGGCGTACATTTTCAAATGGCGCAAAGCGGTTGCGATCAGGTGTTTCGCATGAGAAGACGGCGGATTGCGAGCCGGAAGAGCTCTGCTAAACAACACTGCTCGTCGAAGCGAACAGCTCGTTTCCATTAGCGTTGCGCATCTCTTTGTTGGCCGACGCTCTGCTGGCCGCCCTGGTCTGGACTTTGCGCCTGTTGGCCAGGCGCCTGATTCGGATTCTGGCCGGACTTAGCGGACTAATCGCCCTGTCGATTCTGCTGACCATACTTGTTGGGATCACTCTGTTTGTCATCACGTCTCCCTCTGCTCGGGAACATAGGACAACCGAGCATTCGGTGGTTCGTTCCGGCGAGTCGGCGCACGTTTTATGGCAGCAGCGCTGTCTTGAAGTCGCCTCGCGACTGCACCATGTTGGGTCCGTCGGTGAGACGCGTAGGACTTATCGACATCACGGTAGGCAACGCGACGCGCCTCGGCGCATCGCAACGTTCCGCCACGCGACGCTGCGCGTCGCACCACATCGCTACGCAACGCTTGGGCCGCCGGGGAAGCCCGGCGGCTCGCGCGCATTTTAGCGCGCACGGTCTCCCTCAAGCGCTGTAGCTCCGACACGCCTACCGCGGCCAGCCGGGGCCGAAACCGAGGAGCTCTGACAACGAGGGCGTCGCCCGACCCGCCGGTTCACGCCGGCGGGCCTTACTTCGGTGGGTGCAAATCGCCTTGAAGCCAGCGTCCGAGGCCCTTGGACTTCATGGGGTCTTCAAGCGCGGCAAAGGTCGTAAGTGCCTGATTGCAGACAGCGCATTCAAACGAATGCAGGTCGACGCCCCGGGGCGCGTGCTGGCTCGATGCTAACGAGCATCATCTGGGCCTTGCACCTCGGACAGGCCGGGCGCTCAATTGCAGCGAATGGAATGACGGACGACAGGCGTTGAGATGATGCTTCCCTCGAACAGGCGGGAGCGCGACACTCTCTGTAACTGGTGATGCCTAGGAGGCGGTGCGGTGATCGTCTGGGTATGGGCCTGAGGGATGTCTAACGCGAGTTAATTCGCAGATATTTGGAAGCAAGATAAGCACCTCGCGGAAATTGCGAGGCCGGAAGCTCCGCCCGACGCGGTGAGCGTCCCCCGCCGGTTGGGGGTTTTTGCCAACGGCGCGGGAAATGAACAGGAGAGTTCTGTCCATGATCGAGGGGATCAGCGCTGTCACACTGGGCACCCATGAAATGGGACAAGCTGTCCAATTCTACCGCGCGCTGGGGTTTGAGGTTCTGCATGGCGACGAAGATTCGGCATTCACCAGCTTTCGAGCAGGGACGAGCTATCTCAACCTCATCGCCCAGCCGGCCGAGCGTCGCTGGTCCTGGTGGGGGCGGGTAATCTTCCACGTTGCCGATGTTGACGCACTTTACGACCGTGCACTTGCAGCGGGATACCAGCCAACTACCGTGCCCCACGATGCCGAATGGGGTGAGCGCTTCTTCCACCTAGTTGACCCCGATGGCCACGAACTCAGTTTCGCTCGGCCTTTGGTCCCGCTTTCCGTCCAATAGCAGCGAAGCGGCCTGCCATTCCAAGAGGCGCTGGCAGAGCGTATTCGATCCGCTGACCTGGGAGGCAATCATGCAGTCCAGGACAACCGGACTACTGTTGCTCGGCGCGATGGCGCTTCCCGCTTCCGGAACCGCACAGACCACGCCCGCTCCACTCGCAATCACACGAACACTGGTCGCTGCAACCAAATTGCCGACCGTCACGGACGTGCCGCTCCATTTTAAAGCGGTGAGCATCACCCTTCAGCCGGACGAGGAGCAGCCTCTCGGCGGCCAACGGCATCCTCTACCAGATGCGCTCGATGGCGAGGCCAAAACGCTCAACACCGGAGAGGGGCTGTTCATCGCCGGCGGAAAGACCGCGGCGGGTCGGTGAAAACCGCTCGCACTTCATCAACTGCGATCAATTCCGACGAGAAGTCGGGGCATAAACGCTCGTGACTGCTGGCACGGGAACTTCGTCGCTCAAACCGGCAGGCCTGCTTTGAGGAGGCCAGCCTCATGGCGCTGGCGGTCGATGACCTGCTTGTAGTGCTGGGTCGCGAGGTAGAGCGCCACCGAAAATTTCGGCTCACGCTTGAGGACCTCTGCCGCGTGCGCGGCAGCCGCGACCGCGTTGCCCATTTGCGCGAACGTGGCCGCGAGGAAGGCGTGATGCGTGTAGTCAGGCTGTGTGATCCGGGAGAAGGCCTCGACAGCTTCGGCGTATTTCTCGGCGCAATAGCAGGCGCGTCCGAGATGGCTCCAGAAACGCTCCGGGTGGTAGGGGTTGAGGCGCATAGCCTTCTTGATCCAGTCGATGCCCTCCTCCGGCCGTCCCAGCCACGTCAGAAGCTCGCCCTGCTGCACCACAACCAAGTCGTAGTTGGGGTTGAGCGCAAGTGCCCGTTCCTGATGATATGCGGCCTTATCATGATCGTCGCGGTTCAGGTTCAGCGCGGCGAGAATCCGGTGTACGTCGCTGTCATTGTCATCGAGCGCCAGCGTGATCTCCAGTTCCGCGGCCACCTGCTGGAAGGTGGCCTCGCGATCGGCGCACCAATCATAGACCCACGTCTGGCCCAGTACGCATGCCTTCCAAGCGTGAGCATGAGCATAGTTCGGGTCGAGCGCGAGGGCGCGGTTGAGCAGGCGCTGCGCTTCGGCGTTGTCTTCCCGCGTCGAGCGGTGGTGCAGCACCTTGGCGGCCAGCACGCACTCATAAGCCGCCATGCTATCGGTCGGCTTGCGTTTCGCGCGGTCGTGCCTGGCGGCCTCGACTCGGCTAGGCAGCGTCGCGACGATCGCACGGGTCATCTCGTCCTGGATGGCGAAGATATCTTCAAGCTTGCGGTCGTAGCGTTCGGCCCAAATGTGCCGGTCGGTTTCGGCGTCGATCAGCTGCACGGTGACGCGGATGCGATCACCCGCCTTTCGCACGCTACCCTCGAGGAGGTAATCGACGCCGAATTCGCGCGCGACCTCCTGCACCTTCACAGCCTTGCCCTTGTACACGAAGGTCGAGTTGCGCGAGATCACAAGCAACTCGTGAAAGCGCGACAACTCCGTAATGATGTCCTCGGTGAGGCCGTCCGCGAAGAATTCCTGCTCCGGATCGCCGCTCAAGTTAACCAGCGGCAGCACGGCGATGGACGGCTTCTTGGAGACACCTGTCGCCACAGCAGCATCCTTCGGGTCCTCTGGCGCGGTGTTTGGGTCGTGCTCAAGCCGGACCCGAAACACTCGGATCGGACGGGCGATGTTCTTGACGCTCTGGTCGCCGAGATCCTCGAATTCGATGTCCTCTAGTCGCTGGCCTACTTGATCGCGTACGGCGCCCGAGACACAGATGCCGCCCGGCTCGGCAAGCATTTCCAGACGCGCCGCGACATTGACGCCGTCGCCAAAGATGTCGTTTTCCTCAACGATCACGTCGCCCAGATTGATGCCGATGCGAAACTGCATCCACCGCGCTGGCGAGACGTCAGCGTTGCGTCGTGCCATCCGGCGCTGTATTTCGGCAGCGCACAGCACAGCGTCGGCGACGCTGTGGAATTCGACCAGCATGCCGTCGCCAATGGTCTTGATGATGCGGCCACGGTTCTTCGCGATGGCCGGATCGATGAGCTCGATCCGATGGGTCTTGAGACGCGCGAGCGTCCCCGTCTCGTCGACCTCCATCAGCCGACTGTAGCCGACCATGTCGGCGGCGAGGACCGCGGCGAGCCGGCGCTCTGATCCAGGCACATCCAACTCTTCGGTTCCTTACATGAAACGAAAGAACGCTCCAAGAAACCCTTGGGCACGCTTGAGCCGCCAAGCGGCGTGATCGTTTATCAGTGTTGCGGCCTGATGTTCTGGTTGACGCGGAAGAAGTTCGTCGGGTCGTATTTGCCTTTCAATGCGACAAGGCGATCATAGTTGTCGCCATAGGTGGCCTTGAGCCTACTGTCGTCCCCATCGTCCATCATGAAGTTCACATAGCCGCCGTCGGCCGAGTAAGGATGCACGGCCTCCCAGTATCCCTTGGTCCAGCGAGTGATCTCGCCCGCCTTTTGCGGATTGGGGTCTATGCCGGCGATAACCATCGACCAAGTCGCGTCGCGCGTGTTCCAGGCGGTGTCGCTCTTTCCGACGCGACGGACTGCCCCGTCGATCGGATAAAGATGCATGAGCGACAGCGCGCTCGGTGCATTCCGAGCCTGCGCGATATGAGTGTCAATCGCTTCGTCGGTCAGCTCTTTCACGAAATCGCCGCGCCAGTACCATTGCAACCCCTTTGGGAAGAACGGATCGAACATGGACTGCAGGGCCGGATAGGGCATTTCACCCATCCAGTTGAAGAGCGGCGGGGGCAGCTCATCGAGCAACTTGGCCATGACCGCCTGGCCATCTTCGGTCGGACCGTTGTAGCAGGCGATGATGGCGCAGGCGCGCTTGCCCTGATGCTCCGCAGGGAACGGGTCCATCGGTGGAACAGTCTTCAAGCCGACAAAAGCGCCGAGTTCCTCCGGAGCGTCCGGCAGGAAATCCCTGTATTTCCGCATGACCGTCCGGGCATTTTCGATATCCCAGAAGACTGGACCGGCATAGACGATCTTGACCGGATGAGCCTGGAAGAGGAAGCTTGTCACGATACCGAAATTGCCGCCGCCACCGCGCAGGCCCCAGTAGAGGTCAGCGTTCTCCGACTTGTTAGCGGTGACAATGCGACCGTCGGCAAGCACGACATCCGCCTCGAGCAGATTGTCGGCGGTGAGGCCATACTTGCGGGTGAGGTATCCGGTGCCGCCGCCAAGCGTGAGGCCGGCGATACCCGTCGTGGACACGATGCCGGCGGGCACGGCGAGCCCGTAGACATGCGTGGCGTGGTCGACGTCGCCCTGTGTGCAGCCGGGGCCGACGCGAACGGTGCAGGCGGCGGGATCGACGTGCACGCCTTTCATCATCGACATGTCGATCATCAGCCCGTCGTCGACGCTACCAAGGCCGGGCCCGTTGTGCCCGCCTCCGCGAATGGCAACTCGGAGATCGCTCTCCCTTGCAAAATTGACCGCAGTGACAACGTCGGCGACGTCGGTGCAACGCGCAATCATCTCGGGACTTTTGTCGATCATCCCGTTGTAGAGGCTTCGCACTGCGTCATAGTCGGCATCCATTGGCCTGATGATCGGACCGCGCATGTTGCCGATGAAGGTTTCGGTGGCCGAGGGGTGCATGACTTCCTCCTACTTCCACACAATGATGTATGACGTTACTCCTATGGCCGGGCATTTCAACGTCAGGAGTGTCGCAGCGAAAACATCGACTATTCCGAAGGGCGGATGATTGGTCATCAGGTGCCCGCCGCATGTCGCGCAATACTGACGCTGGCTGAGTTCGGTCTTCTGAAATGTCGCGGCATGCTCGGCTCCCGATGTGGTCCGCACCGCTTCCGGCTTCCAGAGCTGAAGGCGTTTACGAGCCGCCGGACCACGAACGACAAGAAGCGCAATGACAATAGCCCATGGCCTCCGGTGCCGCCGAGACCTCCAGTTTACTGCGCCGCAAAAGTAGCTTCCTAGTGAGACTTAGGCTTTCTCCTTTCGAGGAGGTTCGTGATATCGGCGGCAAGCGCAAGGGACATAAACCAAATTGGCGCGCCGCATCCCTCGATCGGAGAACCCAGTGAGTCAATTGCGGTCATTCGCGAACGTCCGATTCGGATCAAAATGCGAAATACTCAGCACGAGCAAATATCATTCGCTTCGCCCCCTGATAGTGTTGCAAAAGTCGTTCGCGTCCGATTGCGAAGCTTAGTTGTGAGTTTTAACCAGGTCCCTTGTTTGAGTTCTCCCTTGTTTCGACGTCGGTTTCCAGTTTGGGCGTCTACGCTGGGCAGGTCGCCGCCAGAGGCGGCCGGGCACGGTAGAGAAGTTTGGCGAGCCGTCTCAGGTCCTGCGCGGTTGCAGTAAGCAATACTTCGTCTCTAACGCCACTCAGGCCTCGCAACCGAAGCCGGTCGAGTCTGAAATCCGTTTCATGTGAGCAAATCGCATCTCGACCGTCTTGCGCTCGCGACGCGACTGCTGGAAGGCTTCCGTATTGGCCAACGCACGGACACGATCCCGCACATCTTCGTTGAGGTCACGGGTGAGTTTGCGCGCTATCGCCGTCGTGCACTTCGGCTTCAATGAGCAGCGCGAGCAGTCACTCTTGCTGGCCCTGTGGTAAACGATGTGACCTTGATCGATATTGCCTGTGCTGGTCAGCTCCGAGCCACCAGGGCAAATATAGATGTTGCGCTCCTGATCGAAGACGAAGTCGGCACGGCTGAAGGTGCCATCGGGGCGGGCCGACTTGTCCCACACCGGTACGTGCGGCGTGATATTGCGATCTATTAGCCATTTGAGCAGCCTGACTGCGCCATAAGCCGGTGTCGCCCGCGAGCCTTCGGGGCCGAAGATCGAAGCGACGCTCAACGCGGTCAACCATGGTCTGGGTGACGGCAATCTCCACGGCTCGGTTCGCCCGAGTGCCCACGGCATCGATGATGATCCCGGCCTTGTTGTCGATCAGGTAGTTAGCGTCATAAGCAAAGAATGGCTCCACATGCTCTCTGGCTTGATGAACTTCTATCCGAGGCCATGTCGGCAAGTGGCCGATTTCGAACGATCAAGGTTGGGAGCTAGGGAGAAGGGCTAGAGCGCGCGACGTCTGGATGCGGGCCGTGGGATTGCCCTCCCAACTTCGAATTACTGTCGCGCTTCTGCTCCCAGTCAAATGACGCGGCGACCCGGCGCGCAACGAGACTTGCGGACATCGAGGCGCAAGTCTCGTTGGCGGGCGCGCCAGGCGAACGCATCGATTGCTATTACAGCGCGCTACATCAGCAGCCACCGTGGCACTTCCGCTTGGTCTCCCGCAATCGGTCGCAGGGGCCTGTGGAGAGCGAAAGCGCGGGGCCCGCGCGACCGCGCCTGTTGAGGATATCTGGCGCGGGAGGTCGCATTGTTGCAGTTGCAGGGGAGGCAACACGTCTGCTTAGGCGCGTTCTCATAAATCGTGGACCCATTCGCAAGGACATCGCCGAGCAGACCCAATTCTGCGGCATGTTCAAGAGCTGACCTTGCGCAACACCGCGATGCGCCACGCGTTCTTCCACAATGGTGCATTCCAGCCGTTGCAGCAGGTGATGGATTTCTACAATTTCCGCGACACCAATCCGCAGAAAGTCTATCCGCTCGGGGCCGACGGGAAGCTACAGAAGTATAACGACATCCCGGCGCAATATCACGCCAATGTCGCCGATCCGCCCTCCAACCGCCATCGCGGCGAAACGCCGGCCATGACGGCGCCGCACGAAGCCGACATCATCGCCTCTCTGGAAACGCTGAACGATGGATACAAGCCGGAGCAGTGAGACGCGCGCGGCTGCGCGTAGCCGTAACACTAGGTCGATCGCGAGAGCCGGGGATGTCCGGACAATCGCGTCGCTTTGACGCCCCGTCGGACATCGTCGGCGCCTGGACTAGGCAGATGGATCGTCCACCATGACCTTTTGATCAAGGATCAAAGATCGCTGTTTCTCGTTTACCGAGCGGTTGATAGACCCTTGTTCCGACCGGCGCGACAACGCAAGAATTGGCAAGATGCGCTCGGATCGATTGATCACCGCAGTCCGCTGACGGACGAAGAGATGGCGCGTACTTGGTTCACGAGGGCAAACTCTCTGCCGATGCCGATCGACATCGGCTTGGGGGCTAGAATGCGTGGCGGTGAATATAGCGGAGACGGGGCCTTCCGCAGGAATGCTCTGGCCTGGACATTGCCAGCCATGAGAACGGTAGCAACTGAGGACATTGACAGAATTGAATAGACATTTGCGATTGCTCCGTCCTTGGCGGCCACCGCAATTGCCCTGCATAATCGCAATTCGGGTTCGTTGAGGAAACTACCCATTTCGAGTTAGCAGCACGCGCAGCTGGTAGTAAGCCTTTTGGTAGCCTTGTTCACTCAGCAGATTCGGGCGGATGCTTGCGGCCTTTCGTCCGTGCACCTCAACCGCACCGCACAGGAGCTTCGGCGTGGCGGCCTGATCGAATGGGCGGGCGACCTCGTGACGCTGTTCCGGCGCATGGAACTTGCGCACGTGGCGGAGTTCACGCCGGCGTACCTCCAGCTCTCGGACGGCAAGCGCACCTGAGAGCCACACACCGCACATCGCCGCATTTCAAGGGCGACTTTCGCAGCGGTCATTTTCGCATCGTTCTGACTGACAACGGTGACTTGCGGTCTTCGCCAATAGATGGACCTTTTCAGCGCCGGCGGGCATGTCTCAAACGTGCCAATAAAAGACATTGCCCCCGCAACATCGGAGACGAGGTCGTTGGTGACGTCAGTGGGTGTCTATGAGACCCGCTTTATACCGGGCGGCTTCCAAGTCCCTTCGCCCGCTGGCAGGATTGAAGGTGGTGTCGTCTTCGGCCAGTAGAGGCGCATCACAAGATAGATCGGTCCATTTGGAGCAGGCAGCCAGTTGGCCTCCTTGTCTGCACCCGGTGATTTGTTCTGGATGTACAGCGTCAGCGTACTGTTGCATCCGTCTTTATCGCCGGGATCATCGGCGAATTAATCAAATAGCGATTGATTGGATTTTCGATAAGCAACTGCGTCTTTCCGTCATACATCGTCAGCGACCAGAAAGAATTGACCGGCGGCTGCTGATCTTTCAGAAAGGTTAGCGTGTAATTATGTTTGCTGCCGTCGAGTGACTGCCCTTCGGCATCGGTCGCGTGAGTGGATACATCGCCTCCACAGCATCGTTGCCGTATATGCCTGCTTGCGCGGCTACAGCGCGCTTCGACCAGTCGCCGTTGTAGTGCGGGTTGTCACCCGGTACTGAAGCGACCCGCCAACCATTAATCGACGCCCCGAGGTTGGCAACGGCTTCTTCAACCTTTCGATTACCTTCCTTCATGCCCAAGCCGATTTCTAGCTTGTCCTCTGCCGAGAGTTCCGTGAAGCTGAGGGTCTTGCCCGGTCCGATGCCAATGCGTGCAAGCTGGGTACGTATCTCCTTCTCGTTCTCTTGCGGAGGCGAGAACTGCAGCGCGAAGTCGAGATAATCGAAGAAGTTCTTCTTCACGAGTTCCTTGTCGATTTTCGGAAAGTCTATGGCCGGGGCTGGCGGCGCCGGCTGCTGCTTCAGATACGCGGAGAGCATCTGCACCTTGTAGCCATCTTGGACCTTCTTGACATTGTCGATGTCGTTGGCGCTGAAAAGCTGGGTGCGATAACCCGCCACCGAGAAGTCAGTGGTCGACCGGAACACCTTTTTGATGCCCGGCGGGGTTGCACCCTGCCATTTCGGCCCGACAACCATGTACTCGCCTGCCTCGCTTCCCGTGGCACGAGTACCGATGTAACCATAGTTGTAAGTGTTCCCGTCGCAGAGTATGACCGAATAATAGCGTTTTGGGTCCACTGCGGGAACGGAAAGCACCACTGGTTCTGCTCTCAGGTCCATCCACACGAATGAATAGGGTGTGTCACTGTTCGGAGTTACGATGGCTGAGTTTTTGCAGGTAAATACGTTGGGTTCATTTTTGATTTGGTTAAACGGAGCTTTGAACTGCCCTGAGTTTCGGTCAACGGCGTACTCGTACATGACGCCGTAATTCATCACGATTGGCAGGCCGAAGACGTATCCTGCTTCGGCGATGTCTTTTGCCTTGAAAAAGCCTGGGCGGTCGGCGGCCGTCTGCGCTATCACCGGAACGGACTTCGCCGCTGTGGCGGTGATTGCTGCGAATGCGACGGAACGAAGAAGATCACGTTTCGTAATCATTTTTGTATCCTTTCATTGCAACCGAGCGGCGCGAACACACTACCCACAACCTTAGCATAACAAAAACGGCGCGTCTGACTATGCAAACCAGACCGCCTAAGCCTTTTTTAGACGCAGCTTGATCCAAATAAATGTCCGCTTTGGGTCAAACGAGAAGTCCAGACGCGCAACCGGGAAGTCGGCTTTGCCTTCAAGAACGGACATCGTCAGTCCGGCCTGTCAGGTCCGAAAAGTGCCAACAGGAGACTCTGTAACGCGCGTTTCAAAGTTGATTTGTTGAAGCGGAATTTAATGGGACGGGCGTGCGGTCTCCCTACATAGAGGACCAGGTATCCGCATCGGATGCTGCAAGCAGATAGCTCGCAGTCTAGACAGCACGCTCGCCTCACGAAGCGTGATCAATTCGTCTCGTCCCACGCGGGTCTACAATCGATCCAGACCTGGAGAAACGAAAATGATTTCATTCAAAGCTCTTGCAGCGGCCTGTGCCGCCGTCCGCGACTGCAGCGACGCCGGCATTCGCGCAAGACCACTCCCCTGTATATCAAAATCTGTAGGATTCCGGATATAATCCGCGGAACGACTTCAATCCGAACGGGACCATAAGAGCCGCCATATCGGAGCCGGGCGCGTTCGCAGCCATTTATCCCAATCTGGACGTTCTGAATGGAGGGGCTCCTACTCCCGCGGCAAGGTTGTCTCCCGACTGGCCCGCGTTGAAGGGCGCGTGTGCGTCAGCCGGCGGCGGCATCACTTACTGCGGCGACCGAGACGACTTATATGATTTTGCGCCCGCCGCATTCCCGCGTCATCATGGCCGCCGCCATCACAGGTCGTGACTCGACCGCGCGGTACAGCGCCATGCGCGGCCCCACGGCCGCGTGGCGCGCTATGGCGCAAGGCGGACCTCATCAGGAAGCGATGGCGATCTCCTTCTCTGATCCTCACTGCCCCCTCCAGATGACCAGGAGGGCAATGAAGAGAGCTCTCGTGACGGCAGTGCTCACGGGCAGGCCAAGCATGTTGCGTCCGGAGATGAAATCCACGACCGCCGTTCCTGCGGCTCTGATTAAAAAAACGGTCAGCCAATAAAACGGTAGCAAAAGAAGCCGCGCCCACCGCGTCCTGCCAGGAACAACACCGCCACGATGGGCGAGAGCAGGCTTGACGCTCCAGCGTCGTCGAGGCCCATGTTATGCGAGCAGAAGTCGCCGACACGGTGCCCGACGTTTCCGAAATGAACATGCAGCCCAGTAGCCGAGGTCCGCTTCGGGTCAATCGCGTCGTTTTGATCCAAAGCCGCTCACTTCCGGTCTTCCCCCCATAAACAGACATGCCGAGCGCCCACCGGCATGTCCGAAAATGCCAGGAGCCGGCTTCAACGCACCCATTCGATCACGTCGCCGATCTTCCATTCGACGACTTGATAAATTATCCAATATCGCGAAGCATTGCCGTGAACAGCAATTGACGACGGAGAATCCCCGTGCGGAAAGACCTATTCGTGGCGCTGACGCTGGCAACGCTTCTTTCAGGCCACGCAACCGCGATAGCGGACGAACTCACAGGCACGCTCGCGAAGGTGAAGGAACTCGGATATATCACCATCGGGCACCGCGAGGCGTCGGTGCCGTTCTCCTACCTCGACGACAAGCGGCAGCCGGTCGGCTTCGCCATCGACATCTGCGCCAAGATCGTCGACGCGGTGAAACGCGAATTGAAGCTGGACAAACTCGAAGTGCGGTATCAGCTGGTGACGGCTCCGACGCGCATTCCGCTATTGGCCAACGGCACGATCGACCTCGAATGCGGCAACACCACCAACAACGCCGAGCGGCAACAGCAGGTCTGGTACACCAATACGCATTTTCTGACGGCGAGCCGTTTCGTCTCGAAGGTCGAATTGAAGATCGGCTCGATCAGCGACCTCAAGGGCAAGACGATCGTCTCTCCGGCCGGCTCGACCAACATCAAGCAGGCGCTCGAATTCAATAGCAGATTGAATTTGGGGATGACGATCATCCCGGCTCAGGATCAAGCCGAAGCGTTCCTTATGGTCGAGACCGGCAGGGCAGTGGCCTTTGTCCAGGACGATATCGTGCTCGCGGGCCTGATTGCCAACGCGAAGGATCCCAAGGCTTACGTGATCTCGGAGGACGCGTTCTCCAAGCCTGAACCATATGGAATCATGCTGCGTAAGGATGATACGGCGTTCAAGGCTATTGCCGATGCCGCGACCGCAAGCCTCTATCAGAGTCCCGAGCTTGCGGCGCTCTACGACAAATGGTTCACCCAGCCGATCCCGCCGAAGGGCGTCAATCTGGACATCCCGATGAGCCCGGCGATGAAGCGGGCCTTCGAGAAGCCAACGGATTTGCCGGATCCGTCGACCTACTGATCGGCAACGCCCGCTTGGCTGACTTCGGGGCAGCAGTGATAATCCTGTGCCGCCCCCTACTCAAGGACTTCAGGCGGCCTCAAGGGGGATATCGAGGCCGCCAATGACGAGTACTCATCACCCAGCCGCGTCAGCCGCTCGGCTTCGCCCGCAGCCCAGATATCATTCGCCGCGAACATTGCCGACAGGACGGCCCGTGCTGGATCGTGAACTGATCGCCGGCGCGACCGGGCGGGAATCCAACGCCAACAGGAAAATTCGACGTTGGGCCGGAGCTAGGCAGCGAACGGTTGGCAATTGGCTCAACTCACAATCAGGCCCGCGAGGCGACCATCTGTTGATGCTTGCACGTCATTCGGACAACGTCTTCGATGCCATGCTGAGACTTGCGGCCAGAGAAGAACTGGTGGACGGCAATAGTATCCGGAGCGCGTCTGACGAATGATAGCCGCGGTTCACATAATGCACTTCCGGAGTCATGCACTGGAGCAAAACTCTGACCTTGACTGCACGGTGCGGAGGTCTGGCCTAATCCGCCAGCAGCCCGGCCGACGCCCTGAGGCTATTGGCTTGAGCCCCGGCCTTCAACTGCCATAGGAAGGCCAATTCTGGCATTGCGTTAGCGCAATGTTGCGCAGGTGCTGGTGTTGATCGCATCCTCGACCGTAACGCTTATCTGTCGCGCCCGACGTGGCTGCGGAAGCCGAGGCTTTTACGCGACCATATCGAACTGCTTCGCCATCAGGGCGTTGCCTATAGCGATCTGGGAGCAAAACTCTGACCTTGACTGCACGGTGCGGAGGTCTGGCCTAATCCGCCAGCAGCCCGGCCGACGCCCGCGAGGCTATCGGCTTGAGCCCCGGCCTTCAACTGCCATAGGAAGGCCAATTCTGGCACTGCGTTAGCGCAATGTTGCGCAGGTGCTGGTGTTGATCGCATCCTCGACCGTAACGCTGACTGTCGCGCCCGACGTGGCTGCGGAAGCCGAGGCTTTACGCGATCATATCGAACTGCTTCGCCATCAGGGCGTTGCCTATAGCGATCAAGCGATCCTCGCGCGGGCTCATCTTACGCTTGCGCGGATCACTACAATTCTCGAAAAGCTCGGCGTGCCGCTGGTGTATCTCGGCGATTTGTTCGAGCGCGAAGAAATCAGTACACTTCTGTCCCTGCTTTCCATTGACGCCGAGTACGGCGGCCTTGGATTGATGCGGGTCGGCACGTTGAGCGATTACGGCGCAACGCGCGCAGATGTCCTGGCCGTTATTGGTTGGGCGGTGCAAAACCGGTCTCGCATTATCGACGCCCTCGCGAATATCTCCGCCATTCCATCCCTTTCCACGCAAGGTCGAGCGGGCCTTTCTCAGCTCGGTAACGAATTGGCCTGGGCTCGCCGATGTGTCGGCGTGGACCATGCTTACCGAATGGCTCTTTGAGCGCAGTAACCATCTCATTCCGCTGTTGGGTGCAAACAATGAGCATCTCCTTCGGAGCACAGGCCCTGCTTCCATTCTCGCGTTGACGTTTTCGAACAAGGCAGCGGAGGAGATGCGCGATTTGCATTTCAACGATGAATTCCTGCTGCTGCTATCGAGATGTGGGCCGGCACGTTTCATAGCTTCGGCCTTGAGTTGATCCAAAAGTGGCCTTCGGCAGTGGGGCGATCTCCTAGGCTTCGCACTTTCGATGAAGCCGCGCAGCTTGAGCTGCTCGAAGAGAACCTTGACGTCCTAACGGTTTCAACGATGGAAGAATATGAAAGCCTGAGCCGCCGCCTGTTTCTCGAAAACGTGAACGTCAAGCATTTCCATACCTACGTTGCAATGAATTGCGTCAAGACGGGCGTCAGCGTACCGATGCCCTGCGGCACGAATTAGAATATAAGAGCCGGGTTGCGAGGTATACAAACGGGACACGAGGCTTGAGACACGTCGCGCCGTGCTGGACGGCGGACCTATTTAAATCCAAGGCGTCGAGATTTCCGTACGCCGTAAATGAACCCGGTCAAAGTCAACTTCGAGGTCCACGAAAACCATCAACCGCTGTGAGAGCGTGACGACTTGAGCTACGCCTTCTTGATGGGAGGGCGCGGCCGAGACGTTCCTCCTCAATCTCAAAAGCCGCAATTGGATGAAGCTCTGCGGCTTCGCGTCATACCCCCAAACATCAATGTCGAAGCTGGACAATGCGCGCAGTAATCGCCAACTGAGGCGGCCTTACTTCCCGTCCCTCGCTTCGGCCACTTGCGCCATCTTTGTCTGCCGCCCTTAGCGCACGAATTGCGGGACCGCTACACACGACCTGACGTCGCCGTTTGAGTGTGGTCCGCTTGCGCCAAGAGTGGCCGTCCGCAATCAGATGTTCTGGAAGAAATAGGCCAGCGGCCGGCTACCAAACGAGCGGAGCCTGCGCCAAGAGCGGATGCTCCGGCCTGGGCGCGGAATTGCTGCGGACGTGACGGCACGCACAAAAGGAAGGGCCGCCTGCCGGGGGGACAAGCGGCCCAAGTCTAGGGAGGAAACGCCCAAGGAGGGCAGCGATAGCGCGTCTGAGGGACGGGGGTCGCTACCGCATACCCTATCTAAGATGATCGCGATCAGCGGCTCAATTGCACGTAGGTAGCTTCGGGGCATACCAAGGTGTGTGGGGGGCACTGAAGGTTCCCCGGATTGCCCGTCATTCGTGCGTCCACACCTTGTAGGCCGACAGGATGAGTAGCCCGGCCAACAAGGGCAGAAGGACCGAGGTCGGAACGATGCCGCGCCTGCTAGTTAAGCGCGACCGCCGTCTGAATCCGGCTGCCGGTGTCGCCTTTGCTCAAAGAGAGTGACCTGAAAAACTCAGATGGCTGAACGAGCCGGGGGGATCGAATTTCCCGCCTATAAAAAAGGGTCTCAGAGCGGGACAAGAGATTGGCGACCGACGATGGATGCCAGGTGCCGCCGCGTGGGGATTTGAACCCTCGCCTGTTTAACGCTTCTTCCGCCATTGCTCGCAGAGGCCTCCACTGATACAAGGCCGCCGACTGAGGCGGCCTCGCTCTTTATTGCAGCCGCCTAGCGTCAGGTGCAGGCACCTTGCCGAAGGCCGACTGCTTGACCGCCTAATTGATGGGCTGGGTTTAAGATTTCTTCGTTACGGGGCTCTGACATTTACTCCCCTTAAGAAGCGCGCGGCCCCTGCTCCGAAAATCGCAGGCATTCCGCGCGCCCACATGACGACCTCCTTGGAGGTTAAGGCCGCCATACTATCGTTTGTTTTCCCGCGCGAGACGCTCGGCCTTCAATCGCTCAAAGTTTGACCGGAAGGCGTCATCCACCTTCTTGCGCGCAGTGAGGTTCTGCTCCGCATCCCAGCGCGCTTTTTCCTTCTTCGCCACACGCTCTTCCTTAGTGGACGGCTGCTTGTCTTTGTAGACATATTCCATGCTAGCCACACGACGCGAGCTGGGCAGATTTTGGCGGTGACGGAAGCTTTCGATCGCGCGGTTCGAGAGCATGAGTGTCCGGCTCTCGCCTTTAAGTACTTGAGATTGAATATTCCTGAGAAGGAACTCGGCGGTCTGCTGTTGGTCAGCAAGCTCGCCAATACCGTCCAGGTAATCCCAGGCGATTTGAAGCGAGTTTTCGATAAGAACTGGAAGTGGTTCGGTCATAAAGCAGAAACACGGCCCAAGGCTTATCGTTCCTTTTTGCGCAGTCCTTTGAACGAGCTTTGCCGGAGTAAACCTTCTGAGGTGATGTCCCGGTACTCAATATCCGCCATAAACACCGGGTCCACCCAGGTAGCACGCGGCTTCTTCACCTGCTTGGTGAGCTTGGACTTCGGGCTCACCACGGTATCGAGCTGCTTACAAAAGCCAACGGCGGTGAGGTGGTAAAAGGAGTCTGGCATGCTGGTGGTCGATATAGTGGTCAATATTGGCCACCCGAAAAGTTGATCGAAGCAAAAGAGGCCACATTCAAACTAGGCCACTAGGGACCGAACAGGCCAACACCCTCAACTGGCACTGGGTCAAAATAGGCCGCTCGTCAAACCAAAACTGGCCAATGCACCGTGAACGGCACAAACCGCCGATGAAGAGGGACGGGAAGTTTCGGGAACAAGTGGCAATGGCTGCCGTTGGCTCGTGTGTCTTGAGTGACATCAGACACGCAACTATCGGCCCCAGTCGCCCCGCTTGGCTGGGGCCGTTTTTCGGTAATTGTCGGATCAAGACGGTGCGTAATCTGAGGAAGCTGTGGACGGAAGACGAGGATCAAAAGCTGCTGAAGTTGGCGGCCGGCGACGAGATACCGCGGGTGGAATGATGGGGGTCAATTGCTCGGCGAACGCTTCTGCGCACTCAATCGCTGCTGGCCCTGCCTGACAGCCCCGCTTCGGCCGGTTCCCGAGAATTGCACCCGAAGCCTTCTTTGCCGCCAAAGCAGCCCTCGTCCGCTCGGATATCAGGCGCCGCTCCTTCTCGCCAATGCCGCAAATAGGTGGAGCATGAACGGATCGGCATCCCGACCAAGCTCGGCAACGATGAACGGCGGCCGGCCACAAAGGCTCCGTCGCGAAGCCGCACTGAGTGATCCAAACCCTTTGGTTCGGCTGGAATTTCGTTTGGAACATCGGGGCAACTTCTCGCGGCCTTCGCAGCGGCCAGCGCTGGAGGTTGGCCTGAATGCGATGAAATCAATCTTGGCGACCGGGCATTCACGTGAAACCCGTGACTTGGGTTTGGAACGCTAGACAGCACGGTATGTTGTCTCTGCAGAATGAGTTGTGATCGCCCAAATCCCTGGAGTATCAGATGAGTAAACATAAGTCGGCACCCGCCTCAAAGCACATCCGCAGACCGAAAATAGCAGCGAACGCCCAACGGGCGAAGCAGGCTATTATTAGAAGCCCGAAAAACCGCAGTCTGAGCTCGGTTACGGAGGGCTCGAGTGAATCGCCCCCGGAGCGCTTTAATGACTCGCCACAAGAGTCTTCTCCTGTTGAGAATCCGGCGATAGCCGCACAAGATGACTTCAAACAGACGATCGAGGATAATGATTCAAAGAGTGGGTTCGATTTTTCTTCCGCCACGGCAAACGTGCGGGCTTATCAAGTGAAGCTGCTGGAGATAGCGCAAGCCAACATGCAATTTGCTTTTGAAACCGCCCAGAGGTTTGCGACGATCAGGTCGCCCGTTGAGTTTCTCAAGGTCATTGAAGAACTTACAAGCAAGCGGATCGCCATGTTCCGGAAGTATTCGAAAGAGATTGCTGAATTGAATACCCAATCGGTGACGATGAAATAGTTCATCGAACGATACCGAGTCCTTCAGCATTCATTCGCAATCGTCAGTACGATTTGAGACACGGGCGGATTTGGAGATTTGTGATTAAGCGCGACCGCCGTCTGAATCCGGCTGCCGGCGTCGCCTTTGCTCAAAGAGAGTGACCTGAAAAACTCAGATGGCTGAACGAGCCGGGGGATCGAATTTCCCGCCTATAAAAAGCTCTCAGAGCGGGACAAGAGATTGGCGACCGACGATGGATGCCATGTGCCGCCGCGTGGGGATTTGAACCCTCGCCTGTTTAACGCTTGCGCCATTGCTCGCAGAGTCGTGGCCCCTTCAGACCGTACGGCCTGGACGACAGGCACTAAGCTCTCGACAAACCGATCCGCGCCTTCGATCAGGGCCGCTCGGCCGAGATTGCCTGCCAGAGCCAAATTGTGCGGATTGCCCAAGGTCGCTCCCGCCGCCTTCTTCGCCGCCAGGGCAGCCTTTGTCCGCTCGGAGATCATGCGCCGTTCCTTCTCAGCCAGGGCCGCGTAAAGATGCAGCATGAAGGGATCGGCATCTCGGCCTAGCTCGGCCACGATGAATGGCACCCGCTGGGCCATCAGGCCGGCCACAAAGGCCACGTCGCGCGAAAGCCGATCGAGCTTGGCAACAACTACGCTGCACTTCGCAGCCTTTGCTGCGGCCAGTGCTGCGGCCAGCTGCGGGCGCCTGTCCAGGGCGTCCGCTCCTTTCCCGGTTTCGGCTTCGATGTACTCGGCTGCGATTGTGAGGGATTCGCTGGCGGCAAAGCGCTCAATGGTGGTCCGCTGGGCTTCAAGACCTAGGCCAGAGCGCTGCTGACGTTGCGTAGAAACCCTCAGGTATGCAATCACGCGCTCCATGACCAAAGGGCATACCACCGTATGCGGTTTGGTCAGCGATCGGTCGGGCCCCTCCTAAATAGGTGTTATGGAAGAAGTGGGCCGCTGCTGGCCCGCCCAATGCGTGACATTTCAGGAGCGTGAGGAAGCTTCATCCAGCGCCGCCTTGATATAGTATGAGATGGAACACACCCGGCTTCCTCGTGAGCAGGAACGAACTCTGTACCTGGGCATTTTGCCAGTTGCTGTCCGTACCGCCGACCCAGCCCGATTCACATATCGCTGACGATTCCCCCGATCTGCTTGCGAGCGCCTCATTGTAGGTGCCGCCCATTTCGACAAGCGTCGTTGATGTCAGCGAAAGATGTTGAATAGCGGATTGCTCTCAGACTGGGATGACTCTGGTTCGAACTCGCAATTCTGTTGGCGCAGGATTTGTCGGAGCTGATGACTTAGGCGCCCCCTTCGGGTCCGCACCTGAACTAACGTAAAATGGATAAAAATTCTGTTCAACTTGCCGCTGGAGGTACTTATAGCGATCCTTGTTTGTCTGCCCCGTGGCGTCACGGTTCCGCGTGTAAAATCGGCATTTCTGTTCACGACTCCACGCGGCAAGCTTTGATGTTGCAGCTAGGAAAGTTCGCTCGTTCACGTCCGAGCCACGCGGAAAACTGCTGACCATCGCCCAAGCAGAATCCTGCGCACGCGAGGGCGTCGCATCATTCACACGAACGCCAGAATCCATAAAGGTTACGTCGAAAAGAAAATCCTTACGAACTCCTAGCAGCTAGCTACGCCGTTTACGGCTGGATGCCCACCATCCTCAAGAAGTTTGACAAGCTTGATGTCCTGTCGAACTTCATTCTGCGAAATCAAGCCGCTACCTTTGGCAGACGCCATCGACGCCGTCAGATACGAGGCGACTAACAACGACGGACAGGCGCTGCAGGCGCTAAACAATTCCGTGGTCGGCACCAGTAAGCTGCTTCACTTCGTGCGGCCCGATCTCTTCCCGATCTGGAACTCTCGCATTGCCAGACTTTTTGGATTCCTAAACGGTCGTCACAATACGCCAGCAGCATACCTCGGATACTTCGAGCTTCTTCACGTCTGGTGCTCGAGCGCCGATACGTTTCCCGAAGCGCTTCAGCAAATCCTAGCGAATCCGATTTCGCGCATTAGGCTGACTGAGTATTGTTTGTTTTTGGCTTCTGTCATTCGGCACGGGACCGAGGCGCCCAAAGAGGAATAACGAGTTAGTTTCCCTCTACGGAGACGCGCCACCCAGGTCAAACGCTAGTGCCTATCTGCGGAGGGACCTACAAACTGTTAAGCAATTACTCAAAATCTATCCAGTCTCAGAACTGAAAGCTTTCAGTGAAAAGCTTATCAGTTCAACCAAACGCGCGATCACCGGAGCGCGGCGATGCGATACTGACACTCCGGGTCCTTGGCGATGAGGAGCGGGTCGTCGACCGCCAGCCATTTCGCCATCGCTCCCCTAGCGTTCGCCAAACGTCGGCGGCCTGAGTTGCGCCGCCGCACTTCCCTGGCCACCAACCCGAAGAAGCTCGCTGCATTACCCCCGTCACAGTGACCGCCGACGACCTCAGCGAAGCTTTCGAGCACCACATTTTCAACGACCTTCGGATCGAACGTAGTGGCGACCTTGGTCAACTCGATCATCATTGCGGAGGGAATCGAATTCACGGACGACAGCAAATGCTCGATGTAGCTGACATGACCGGCACGCCAGTCACGCCACATCTTATCATTATACTGAGGGTGGAAAGCTTTTGCGGGCAGCGCGTCGACGAGACGCTGATCGCGCTTAATCGCCACGCTGAAGCTTCCCAAGAGCTTCCGAATATCCGCACGCGTCAACATTTCGGTCATCGCGGCATGAATCCTTTCGAGATCGCCGTCGGGTCGAGCTAAACATCACCGTTGCCCAATGATAGGGGATAAGGCTGGAATGTCAAGCCCAATGATAGGGGCAATAAGACCCCTTTAGCCTACCCGCCAGCGACTTCAACTTGCCGATAGTTGAGCGCCGGGGTCGGAGATTCTGTCTAGCGGCGGCAACACCGGTTAGATCTCGTCCCTAATCGTCGCTGTGTGGCTTAGCCCCGGCACCGGACGCAGGCCTCGTCTGCGACGCGGCCTCACGTAGCCGTTGCATCTTCTCTGGGAGGGTTTCGTTCTCCATAAGGATGACACGAGAGCGGACGTCAGCGGGCATGATGCTGATAAGCAAGGCGGCCTCCGAGTACCAGAAGGGAGCATAAACGACGACAAAGTCGTAGAGGCTTGGCGCCATAAGGAGGTTCTGAAAGAACTCCTGGCGTTGTCGCATGAAGGAACCGATCGTGCCCGCAAAAGACGTGCCGTCCAGAAGGACAGCGCGTCGTCCTTGGGTAAGAATAAGGGCATGCGAAGGCCTAGTGCCCCTGTTGAAATGTTCCGCATGTTCGGTGTGCAGGATATCCACGTCCTTCATATTTTTGACGTCTGCGATCCCTTGCGAGGCGAGTGCCGCCTTTGCTCGTTCGACCAGCGGAAAGTCATCGCGCCCCTTGCGCGCACGTTTGGCCACTCTGTCGCTTTTCTTGAGTTGATCCTTGAGCTGCTGGATTGTGATCTTGCCGGCAATGGCGTCCGCCAGGAGCTGCTGGCGCTTCTCCGGTTCGCGCGCGGCGATGCGTGCGATACGCTCGACCGCACCGACCAGCAACTTGCCGCCTGGAGGCAGTTCCTCGACCCCCTCTTTCTCAAGGAACTGGGCCGCGAAGATCATCCGGCGCAAGCTATTGTCGCTGAGCTTGGTCGCTTTCGAAAGTTTGGCGATGTAGTCGCGCCGTTCGCCGCGACCAAGCGCATCGTAGGGACGGATGTGCGGGCGAATATAACCGAACCAGTCGGGAATTTTCGGTGCAGCGGGCATTGGGGATCTCGCGAGTCGGCGCCGACACTTTATCCCCTAGCATTGGGCTTGCAATGGGCCGGGGCGCGAACTACCTTGTTTGCCAGGCTGTCAGGTTGCTGGTGAGCGCGCGAATGATGCATGCGGGCAAGATGATTGGAGCAGTGGCGCTCGGTAACGTGCACGCTCTGACCGGCGTTACCTTCGGTGTAACGTGGGGGAAGCAGGGCTGCGCTTCGGCATCATCATCGAGCCCGACGTTGCCCGAGGCGAAGCCGGTGGCATCGGGCACCGGGAGCCGGGTGACCTGCGAGCCGGACGGCCGTCGTGGAAATTTTGTGGAAATCATCTCTTCGCCGGCCAGGCGCACTGCGCCTAAGCCTTTGAAAAAGATGGTGGGCGCGACAGGGATCGAACCTGTGACCCCTACCATGTCAAGGTAGTGCTCTCCCGCTGAGCTACGCGCCCTAGAATGGGATGACCATCCCGCTCCAGCTTTGATCGTATTGGGTGCGGTCCGTATATCGGCTCCAAAGCGCCCCCGCAAGGACGCTTCGGGTAATTTCCGGAGTGTTTCGAGCTAAGAATTTCTTGTTTTGACGCGTTTTCTTCACGCGAACCGGTACCCACTTCGCTCGAAAACGCTCTGAATGGCGCCGAATCAGGCCGCCAGCATCTTGTTCACTTCGCTGACCAATTCGCGAAGATGGACCGGTTTGGACAGCACCTTGGCGTTTTTCGGGGCTTCCGAATCGGAATTCAGGGCAACGGCGGCAAAGCCGGTGATGAACATGATCTTGATGTCGGGGTCGAGTTCCGAGGCGCGGCGCGCCAGCTCGATGCCGTCCATTTCGGGCATCACGATATCGGTCAGCAGCATCTCGAACGGCTCCTCGCGCAGCCGCTGATAGGCCGACAGGCCGTTGTCATGGGGCGAGACCTGAAATCCGGCGTTTTCCAGCGCCTTGACCAGGAAGCGGCGCATGTCGTTGTCGTCTTCGGCGAGGAGGATTTTGTGCATGGCGGTCTGTCGTCGAATCCGGCTTGGAGGGTACAGTCCGCACACTAAGCCCGACAGACGGTAAAGATCGGGTGAAAGGCAGCAGTGTGCAGGTCACGGAGAGCGGCGCTATTTCTGTACCGGAACGCGCCACAGATCAATCAAGGCAGGCGTTTTCCGCATTTGAGATGTGTTCCAGCACCATTGCGGCTTTTTTCACTGCTTTTTCGCTTGGCAGAATGATTGTGATTACCGACAATGCGTTCTCATAAAATCTCTGGTTTTCCGGCAGAATCGGTTGCTCTATCGACTGCCAACGATTGACTGCTTGGGAAGCACGGATCCAAGGGACGGCGCCCGACGATGACCCAGTTTGATGGCGAACTGTCGCCTCCGTTCGAGATCGTGGAGCCGGCCAGCTGGCGGGCGCCGATCATCTTCAATTCCCCGCATTCCGGCTCGGTCTATCCGCTGGAATTCCTCAACGCGTCCCGGATCGATCTGGCAGCGCTGCGCCGCTCCGAGGATTCGTTCATGGACGAATTGATCGCCGATTTGAGCGATCGCGGCTTTCCGACCGTGCGGGTCAACTTCCCCCGCTCCTATGTCGACGTGAACCGCGAGCCCTATGAGCTCGATCCGCGCATGTTCACCGGCCGGCTGCCGAGCTTTGCCAATACCCGCTCGATGCGGGTCGCCGGCGGTCTCGGCACCATCCCGCGCGTGGTCGGCGACGGGCAGGAGATTTACCGCGAGCGGCTCAATGTCGACGACGCGCTGGGGCGGATCGAGGCGCTCTACAAGCCCTACCACCGCGCGCTGCGGCGGCTGATCAACAAGGCGCATCAGGCGTTCGGCACCGTGATCCTGGTGGATTGCCACTCGATGCCGTCGATCGGCGTGTCGCGCGACGAGCCGCGGCGGCCCGACATCGTGATCGGCGACCGCTACGGCACCAGCTGCGCCGCGCTGCTGCCCGACGTCGTCGAGGAGGTCATGAGCGGGCTCGGCTATTCGATCGGCCGCAACAAGCCCTATGCCGGCGGCTTCATCACCGAGCATTACGGCAACCCGGCGAGCGGATTGCACACCGTGCAGCTCGAACTCAACCGCGCGATCTACATGGACGAACGCCGCCGCGAGCGCTCACCGCGCTTTGCGCAGGTGGCGGCCGATTTCACCGCGCTGGCCGACGCGCTGGCCACCGTGCCGCTCGGCGATCTCGGCCCGTTCCAGGCCGCGGCGGAGTAGAGCTCGCACCGCATTCCCGTCATTCCGGGGCGCGCATCTGAAGCGCGAGCCCGGAATCCGAAATTCGCACGACTGCCGCAATTGAGATTCCGGGCTCGCGCTTCGCGCGCCCCGGAATGACGAAGACAGCCCAAAAGAAAAAAGGGCCGCTTGAATGAACAAGCGGCCCAAGTCTAGGGAGGAAACGCCCAAGGAGGGCAGCGATAGGGCGAGGCCCTACCGCACCGCAACAATATGCGACCGCGCTGCACAAAACGCAAGTGCTTTCGAAACTTTCCCAGCGCAATCCCGGCGAGGCTGGCCGTTATGCAACAGGTCAGTTAAATTCTATTTTTCGTTTGTAAATTCAATATCTTACGGAGAAGAATCCGTGGGAACCCGGTGTTACGGAGCGGCCACAATTCACAAATCTCGACTTCGTGAATAGCCGTGTCACCAAAAATGCATGCCTAAACGAAGCCAATTCGAAAGCCGCAAAGCGGCGCCTGAGTCGGATGAGATGGGAATAACACTCCGTTAATCGTGCGCCCATCGCAGGATTGAGCTAGGCAAGAACGCGAACGCTTCAACACCCCTCCGCCCTTTCAAGGAACTGCCGTGACGGTCATCGATTTCACAGCCTTTATCGGCCGCCTTGCAACCGCCTCCGGCGAAACCATCCTGCCGTTCTTCCGCACCTCGCTTTCGATCGACAACAAGAGCGCCAAGGATTTCGATCCCGTCACCGAGGCCGACCGCGCCGCCGAGGCTGTCATGCGCCGGCTGATCAAGGGCAACTTTCCCCAGCACGGCATCGTCGGCGAGGAATTCGGCAGCGAGCGCGAGGACGCCGAATATGTCTGGGTGCTCGATCCGATCGACGGCACCAAATCCTTCATCGCGGGCTTTCCGATCTGGGGCACGCTGATCGCGCTGATGCACCGGGGCACGCCGGTGTTCGGGATGATGCACCAGCCCTATATCGGCGAGCGTTTTTCCGGCGACAGCGGCTCGGCGCATTATTCCGGCCCCTCCGGCGAACGGAAGCTGTCGGTGCGGCGCTGCGCCTCGCTGAAGGACGCGACCTCCTACACCACGAGCCCGCTGTTGATGAACGCCGCCGACCGCGCCGCCTTCGGCCGGGTCGAAGAGGCGGTGAAGCTGACGCGCTATGGCGGCGATTGCTATTCCTACTGCATGCTGGCGGCCGGTCATCTCGACCTCGTGGTCGAGACCGAGCTGAAACCCTATGACATCGCAGCCCTGATCCCGATCATCACCGGCGCCGGCGGCATCGTCACCACCTGGGACGGCAAGCCCGCCCAAAGCGGCGGCCGCATCATCGCCGCCGGCGACGCCCGCGTGCATGAAGCGGCGATGAAACTACTCAACAGCTAGCGCATTCTTGTTAAAGACGATCTTCGGGCAAACCGGTTCGGCGTTTGTCCGGGGAAACGGTTCCATGCCAGGAAGGCACCGCATGGACGCATTGCTGATCGTGGACATGCAGGTCGGGCTGCGGAGCGGCGACCCCAAGCACGATCTGCCAGGGGTCATCGACCGCATCAACCGGCTCGCCGCCAGCGTGCGCGCGCAGTCCGGCATGGTCATCTTCATTCAGCACTGCGGCGACACCGGCGACGATTTCGAACCGCAATCGCCGGGCTGGGCGCTGCTTCCCGAACTCATCAGGGATCCCGCCGATGTCGTCGTTCAGAAGAGCATGAACGATCCCTTCGCCGGCGCCGAGCTGCAGGCCCGCCTCGGCAGGATCGCGCCGGACCGCGTGCTGGTGACCGGCTGGGCCACCGATCTGTGCGTCGATGCCACCGTCCGATCCGCCGTCTCGAACCAGCACAACGTCGTCGTGGTGACCGATGCCCATACCTTGAGCGACCGCCCCCACCTCGATGCGGTCAGCGTCATGCGGCATCATCATTGGGTCTGGTGCAATCTCATTTCCCAAAACCCGTCCGCCTCGCGGCCACCGACGAACTGCTGCCTTGACCGATGCGATGACGTAACCCGCCGGAACAAAAAATCTGCTATAAGCCGCAATGCGACAGACGCTTCAGACATCTGCGCAGGGAGGCTTGCATGAGGATTTGGGGCGCGCTGGCGGCCGGATTGTCGCTGCTGCTATTGCCGGCCGCGGGCACGGCGCAGGATTTTCCGACCAAGCCGATCAAGCTGATCGTGCCGTTCCCGCCCGGCGGACCGAACGACATCATCGCCCGCGTGGTCGGCCAGCGCATGTCGGAACTGGCCAAGCAGCCGATCGTGATCGAAAATCGCAGCGGACAGGCCGGGGTGCTGGGCACCGACGCGGTCGCGAAAGCCGCGCCCGACGGCTACACCATCGGCATCACCAGCGCGAGTTCGCTCGTCATCAACCCGTCGCTGGAAAGAGTTCCCTACGACGTGCGGAAGGACCTCGCACCGGTCACGCTTGTCGTGACGGTGCCGGAAATGCTGGTCGTGGCCAGCAACGTTCCCGCCAACAACATGGCCGAGCTGATCGCGCTCGCCAAGGCGCAGCCCGGCAAGCTCAATTTTGCCTCCGCCGGCGTCGGCGGCCTGCCGCATCTGGCCGGCGAATTGTTCAAGCTGACCGCAAAACTCGACATCGTGCATGTGCCCTATCGCGGCGCGGCGCCCGCCATCAACGACCTGCTCGGCCAGCAGGTGCAGATGACGTTCCTCGACCTGCCGGTGATCCTGCCGCATATCAAGGCCGGCTCCCTGAAGCCGATTGCGCTGGGCTCGCCCACGCGCGCGCCGACCGCGCCCGACGTGCCGACGACGGCGGAAGTCGGCATGCCCGATCTGTTGATCGAAAACTGGTACGGCATGATCGCGCCGGGAGGCACGCCGGAGAAGATCATCACCGAGCTGAACCGCATCGCCAACGAGGCGATGGCCGACGCCGAGCGTCAAGGCAAAACTCGCCGATCAGGGCCTCACGGTGGCCGGCGACACGCCCGGAGCATTTCCGCGGCTTCATCGACGCTGAAATCAAGAAGTGGTCGAAGGTGATCAAGGACGCGGGCCTCGAGACGGCGAAGTAATTCTCGCCAATAGTATCCTCTTCAAGAACGGCGCTGTGCTCACGCCTTGCGGCCACTCTCGCTTCTGCGCGGGAGGCAGAAAAATCACGCCGCGACGAAATCCTCCTGACGCCTCCGCCAACACCGGGCGCAGGTGGTGTGGACTCTAAGGATTCCCTTTTAGGCGCAAATCAGATTCAAGGCTGCTTTTTGGGAGGCAGTCTTGGGTGTGAAGGACCGTTTGGTTTTGAGCGACGCGGCGTGGGAGCGGCTGGCGCCGCTGATCATAGGTCGGCCCGACCAGAAGGGCTCGACGGGACGCGACAACCGGATGTTCGTGGAAGGGGTGCTGTGGATCGTGCGCACGGGGTCGCCCTGGCGCGATCTTCCGGAGGCGTTTGGGGATTGGAACAGCGTGTTCAGGCGCTTCAGTCGATGGAGCATCAAGGGTGTATGGTGGCGGATCTTCGAAGCGATGTCCGATGATCCGGACTTCGAATATCTGATCGTCGATTCCACCATCGTCCGGGCGCATCAGCACGCGGCCGGGGCGAAAAAAGGGGGTCTGAAGATCAGGCGATCGGCCGCTCGCGCGGTGGCCTGAGCACCAAGATCCACATGGCTGTTCGCGGCTTGGGCTGTCCGGTGCGGTTCACCCTCACCGCAGGTCAGAAGGGCGATGCACCGCAGGCCGCACCTTGATCGACGGCTTGCCCGCCAAGGTCGTCATGGCCGACACCGCCTACGACGCCGATCACTTCCGCCAGGCCATCGCCGACAAGGGGGCGCTCGCCGTCATCCCAAACAACCCGTCACGCGCGCAAAAACATCCGCTCGACAAGCACCTCTACGCCCAGCGCCACCTCGTCGAATGCTGCTTCAGCAAGCTCAAGCAGTTCCGACGGGTCGCAACACGCTTCGAGAAAACCGCAAGGAACTACCGGGCCGTCGTCACTCTCGCAGCATCGTTCTGTGATGCGCTGTGACAGCGACGCAGTCATTGCGCGCGGATCAGACACCTGCTCACCTGCTGGTCGCAATAGCGCATGCATTTGTTCTGATGCCCTCGCCAGTCACCGCCCCCGCCAGTGGGGTTGGCACATCTGCCAACGCAATTTGCGGCCCGGTCCTCGCACCGAAAAGGTGACACTGCTTCTGCCTGTGTATTGAGGAGCATTCCGGTGCCTATGAGGGTGATCGCGACGAAAAGCTGCCGTGTCATGGTTGACCTCCTGAAAAGGCATGAGACGCTCGCCAGCCTACTCCTTTTGAGAAAGTCGTCTATTGGCCATCAGGTCATTCCCGCTGCAATGCGGAATTTGGCGTCGTCCGCTTGCAGCGTGCGACAGCAACGCGCGGACAATGCCGGTGCTTTTGCGGTATGGTTCAGCATTCTGGCCTCCCAACCGAATGTCGAGGACATGCCATGGTGTCGCAAACGATCGGCGGGCTGAACTCCAAAGCGCGCCCGGCGTCGGACCCGATCGAATCCACGCCCGAATCCACGCCGTTGGTGCGCACGTTCCACCAGATCCTGCTCTGGCCGCTTCAACTGCTGCCGCTGAAGGAAGGTTCGCAGATCCATCATCACTGGGAGCTCCTCGAGAAGGATGCCGGCGGGGTCTGGAAGGAAGTGGATGATGAATTCTGCGCCGATCCCGACGCCTTCCAGGAACGGCATTATCGCGAGTTCGTGACATTCCTGCCCTATGTGCAGCGTCTGCTCTACGGCGAAGGCGCCAAACGCCGCTCGATGGCCGCCTACGGCGAATCCCCGATAAAGGTCTATCGCCGGACCGACGTGGCAACGGCGCGGATCCTCTTCCCCGGACGGGACGCACCTGTCGTCTTCGATGTCCGGCATGTCGATCTCTATTTTTTCTATGACGTCGACCTTGTCATTCTCGCCGTCGAAGTGTCCGGCTCCGACCTGCCGCTCGACGTGGTGCAGGACTCCCTGCATCGGTTCGGCCGCGCCTATCCTGCGGGCTGGACCGCAGAGGGAGATGGCATCAACTGCCCCCGCAAGGTGGAATGGCTGGCGGCAGACGGGCGCGTGCTCGCGGTGTCGGACTACGAGGACAGAAAGCAGTATCTGGCGTCGGTGTGTCGCGAGCGGGCGCCGCCGCTCGCCGCGCACTGGCAATATCTGCTCAACCCGATGGCGGCCCATCACTCCGATCAGGCGGGAGCGCTGCGGTTCCGCCACCTCGAATATTATCGCATGCCGTTGATGGCTTATCTCGCCGTCGAACATCCGGAGCAGCTGACGCGGGCAGACTTTGCCCGGCTTGCCTACGCGACCGCGCCCGGCGACCGGCATGCGCTGCCCTACTCCGAGAAATATCTGGCGAGCTTCGAGGAAAACCATTGCTACGACAGGTACTATGACGAGACGCAATCCGACGGCGGGCTGAACACACGCGTGATGTGTTGCGATCACGCGTTCCTCATCGTCGGCGACGCCGCGAGGCCCGTATTCACCGGATGCGGAGCGCGGCGTTCTTGGCCAGTTCCGTCATCAGTTCTTTCTGCTGGCGCTGATCGCTCACATGCACAAGGCGGCGTTGCTGATGATGTCCGACCGCCTGGTGCAGGCTGTGACGCGCCTCAACATCGAGCAGCAGGAAACCGTGCGACGATTCCGCGCCGAGATCAGGAGCCTGCTTGAAATATTCCTTCGCTTCACCCACCGCTACTGGTTTCACGATGTATCGGAGCACGTGCAGACGCGCGAGGTGTTCCATGCCCTGGTCAAACACCTCGGCACCGATCGCCTGTACGTCGAGATCCGGGAAGAGCTGAAGGATATGGGCGCCTATCTCGACAGCGATCTGCTGCGTCGCCAGTCGAACATCTTCCTCAGGCTCACCGTCGTGACCATGATCGGCCTGATCGGCACCACCACGACGGGCTTCCTCGGCATGAGCAGCCTGATCGCCGCAACCGATCATCATCTCGCGGCGAAGGCGTTTACGTTGCCGTAACGGCGGCCGCTTTCGCAGCGCTCACGCTCTATACGCTGGCGAAGTCGCAACGCATTGCGGGTTTCCTCGATGCGCTGACCAATGAACGATTGCCGCTGCGAACGAAGGTCGACGCACTGCTGGATATCTGGCGCAAGAAGCGGTGACTGTTGCCAGGTTCGCCACTATGGGTGCGCATCACCCCTCCCCCTACTCCGCCGCTTCCCGCAAATACTCCACCAGCAGCTTCGCCGGACGCGGCAGCGACTTGAAGCTGCGGGCGCAGATCGTCAGCTTGCGGTTGGCCCAGCCGTCGCGGATTCTGACGATTGAGATCGGCAGGTTTTCGCGCAACGCCTCGCCGCGGCTTCCGGCACCACGGCAATGCCGACATCCGCCGCCACCATCTGGCAGATCGCGTCGAAATCCCGCAACCGCGCCCGGAACCTCAGGCGCGCGCCGAGCCGTGCGGCGTGCCTTGCAATATGGACCTGAAGCGCGGTCGAAGCTGGTCAGCCCGACGAAATCATGCCCGGTCACCTCCTGGAAATCGAGCTGACGCCGGCCGGCGAATTCGCCGCGCCGCGGCGCCACCAGCACCAGCCGGTCCTCGCTGAACAGGAACCGCTCGATATTGTCGGGCAGGGCATGCTCGGCGGCAAAACCGAGGTCGGCGGCGCCGTTCGCGATCGCCGCCGCGATGTCGGCGCTTTCGCGCTCCTCGACATCGACATTGACGTCGCGATGTTCGCGCAGGAAGGCCGCCAGCGCCTTCGGCAGATGTTCCGACAATCCCGAGGTGTTGGCGAGCAGCAGCACGCTGGCGCGCATGCCGCTGGCGTAGGCTGCGAGATCGCCGCGCATCGCCTCGACATTGTGGATGATGATGCGGGCATGATCGAGCAGGCTTTCGCCGGCCGCGGTCAATTCGACGCCGCGGCGGCCGCGCTTCAACAGCGCCGCGCCAAGCGCGGCCTCCAGGCCCTTGATCCGCGCGCTCGCGGAAGCCAGCGCGAGATGGGCGCGGACCGCGCCGCGCGGTGATGCTGCGCGCGTCGGCGACCGCGATGAACAGCTGGAGGTCGACCAGATCGAAACGCATGGCCATGCGAGTAGGCTCCCTGCCTTCGTCATAGCCGAAGGCTAACTCCGTAACCTCCACATTGTGCCGGTCGCGGCAATCGGTCAATGTGCCCCGGATGTTCGATCCTCTGCTGCTTCTCATCGCCGCCGCGTTCCTGCTCGCCGGTTTCATCAAGGGCGTGATCGGGCTCGGCCTGCCGACGGTGTCGATGGGCCTGCTCGCGGTGACGATGCCGCCGGCGCACGCGCTCGCCATCGTGATCGTGCCCGCGATCGTCACCAACATCTGGCAGACCTTTGTCGGCCCCTATCTGCGCGACATCATCCGGCGGCTGTGGCCGCTGATGGTGGGCACGGTGTCGGCATCTGGCTCAACGCCGGAATGTTGACCGGCCCCTATGCGCGCCTACGGCACCGTCGTCCTCGGCGTGCTGCTGGTGATCTACGCGATCGTGGGCTTGAGCAAATTCTCGCTTCAAGGTCGCGCGCAGGGACGAGAAGTGGATCGGCGGCATCGTCGGCCTGATGACCGGCGTGGTCTCGGCCGCGACCGGCGTGCAGGTCATCCCCTCGATGCCGTTCATGCAGGCGATCGGCATGGAGAAGGACGAACTGGTGCAGGCGCTCGGCGTGTTCTTCACGGTCGCGACGGTGGCGCTGGCCTTCAATCTCACCAGCGCGGGACTGTTGACCGCGGCGACCGCGCTGCCGGGCGCGGTGGCGATGGTCTGCGCGTTTGCCGGCATGTTCATCGGCCAGGCGGTGCGCACGCGGATGCAGCCGGAAGTCTTCCGCCGCTGGTTCCTGCGGGCGATGATCTTGCTCGGGCTCTATCTGGCGGTAAGCGCGCTGTACAATATTCACCGCGCCTGAAGCATCGCCACGCGGACGCCGAGATAGACGAACAGCCCGCCCAGCGCGCGGTTGATCCACAGCAAGATCCGGCCGGATTGCCGGACGCGACGCGCGGCGCGCGCCGCGAACGCCGCCACGGCGAGGCACCACAGCGTGCCGTTGAAGATGAAGATCAGGCCGAGCAGGCCAAAGGCCAGCGGCTTGTGCGGCGAATCCGCCGCCACGAATTGCGGCAAAAAGGCCAGAAAGAACAGCGCCACCTTCGGATTGAGCACGTTGGTCAGCGCGCCCTGCCAGAATACCTGGCTCAGGGAAATTTCGCGCGGCGAAATCACGCCGTTCCCGGCCGCCACCTCGCGCGCCGGCGCATCCGGCCGCGACAGCAGCATTCTTGACGCCGATGAAGCAGAGATAGGCCGCGCCGACCCATTTCACAACGGTGAAAGCGGCCGATGACGCCGCCAGCAGCGCCGACAGCCCGATCGCCGCACCGAACACGTGGACCAGGCAGCCGGTGCTGATGCCGAGCGCCGCGGTCATCCCGCCGCGCCATCCCAACTGGGCGCTGCGGCCGACGATATAGGCCGTGTCGGGCCCCGGCGTGACGATGAGCAGCCAGCCGGAAATGATGAAGAGCCAGAAGTCGTGAATGCCGAGCATGGTGTTCCAGGATTGATCGCAGCGAAGCGTTCCGATGTCCCGACCTTACTTAAACCACGGCGGCCTGCGGCACCAACGCATTAAACACCGCCCTGAATTGCACGCGAGCGGTCCTGCCCCTGCAGGATGCCGCCGCTGGGGCCAGTAAGTCCGAGGTGACCGGCGCACTGTCACAGACGCCTGATAATTTCGATCGAGACCATCGGCCGCATCCAACCCGTGTCAATTTAAGCAGATTGCATTACCAGTATGCCCGGATCTGGTTTCCGACAGGGAACAGGGTGTTTAGAACCACCATTGGATTCGGCCAGCCGACCACGTACCGTGGTATCTGCCAATTCAGGAGCGGAGATGGAGAGACGCCTAGCTGCCATAGTCTGCGCTGACGTCGCCGGTTATTCGCGAATGATGGGCGTCGACGAGGCAGGCACGCACGCCACGTTCAAGGCCCATCGAAGCGCGATATACCCGGTCATTCTCAATCACGGCGGCCGGCTGGTGAAGAACACCGGCGACGGTTTCCTGCTGGAATTCCCCAGCGTCGTCGGCGCCATGGAATCCGCGATCGCGACCCAGACGCTGATGGCGGAACGGAACGACCAAATCCCCGCGGACCGGGTCATGCAATTCCGTCTCGGCGTTCACATGGGCGATGTGATGGCCGACGAAGACGAATTGTTCGGGGACGACGTGAACATCGCCGTCCGCCTTGAAACGATTGCCGCCCCCGGCGGCGTGGCGGCTTCGGCAAAGGCCCACAGGGAGGCCAGCAAGCACCTCAGCACTCCCTTTGTCGATGCCGGCAGTCACCGCTTCAAGAACATCGCCGAGCCGATAAATGTCTGGACCTGGAAGCCGGGCGGGTCCGACATCCGGCGAGCCCAGGGACACGTCGAGCCTGGCGGCTCAATATCGAACCGCGATCGTGGGCGTGCTTCCGTTCGCCAATCTCAGCGACAGCGCCGACGAATATTTTTCCGACGGACTGACCGAAGACCTGATCCACGCGCTTTCGCTGCAATCGTTTTATCGGGTCCTGAGCAGAAATTCGACGTTCGCGTTCAAGGGCAAGAACCTGAGCACGCGCCTGATCGCGAGGGAGATCGACGCGACGTATCTGATCCAGGGCTCGGTGCGGCGCGCCGGAAGCAAGATTCGCGTGACCGCCGAACTGATCGCTCCGGAGAACGGCGAGCAATTGTGGACCGGCCGATATGACCGGGACATCGGCGATCTGTTCGCGGTGCAGGATGAAATCACCACCAATCTGTCCGCGGCGATGGCGCCGGAAATCTATCGTGCGGAAGCTTCCGCCCCGGCCCGGACCTCGTCGACCGATCTGACCGCGTGGGACCGGTTCTTGAGGGGGCTTTCTCACTATTACAAGCCGACGAAAATGGACTATCGAAGCCTCGATCGGCTTGTTCCGGGAGGCGATCGCGCTCGATCCGGCGCTGTCGATTGCGCGCGCCTATCTCGCCACGATTCTGCTGCAGGGGGTGCAGTTCGGCTGGATCAGGAGCACCAGCGAATTGTGGAGCGAGGCGCTGAGTCTCGCCGAAAACAGCGTCCGGCTCGATCCCCGTTCGTCATTCGCATTTTCGATTCTTGCCTACATCCATGCGATGGAGGGCAATCACGAGGCTGCGCTTGACGCCGCAAGAAAGGCGATCGAACTCAACCCGTACGACATGGGCGCCCGCGGCGTTCTCGGGATATGTCACCTCGTTATCGGCGAGCATCGGCAGGCGATCGAACTGTTTTCAGAGGCCGCGCAGCGCGGCAACAGCGACCCGCGGTATCAATGGGCGGTCATGAACGCATTCAGTCATTACCTGCTGGGACAGTATGATGCTTCGCTGTCCTGGTCGCGTGAAGCCCTGTATGTAAATCCCAATCATCTTCAGGCGCTCGGCGTGCGGGCCGCGGCGCTCGCGCAACTGGGACGAAGCGAGGAAGCCGCAAAGGCAGCCGAAGTTCTGCAAGCCAGCTTTCCGGGTCTGACCGTTGAACGCCATCTGAGGAATTTCCGCTGGAAAGTTCCGGCCGACATCGCCCACTATCGCGACGGACTTCTGAAAGCCGGCGTGCCGTGGAACAAGGCGGCGCTCGCCGCGTCCGCCGCAGGTCTTAAGGCGGATTCCTGACGCCGGAACTCGCGCGCGCCGACCCGCCGGCTTTAACCAAAGACTGCGCAGGAGCCGCCGGATCCGCAGCCTTCGGTTGACTCGGATTCGAATTCTGCCAAAACTCCTGCGCATCCGGAAGTAGCACGCCGCTGGCGGACCTGCTTTTCAAAGACGCTTGATTTCCCGATGACCGAGGCGATCTAACGTTTCATCATTCGGTGCTTTTGAGGATTTTGTCGATGCAAGACAGCGTTGGTACGGTTTCAAGCGACGCGCCTGCCCCGGCAACCACCGTTTCGGCCAACAATCCGTGCCCGTTTTTGCGCGCGCTCGTTGCGGCCGGTTTCGTCGATGGCCACGTCGTGCCGCTTTCCAAGCTTTCCAAAACGATCGAGGCCGCGAGCGGCGAAAAGGGGCTGAAGGCAAAACTGGTCGGCCTGAAGACCTATCTGGTCGCCCTGGTCGCCAACGGCCTCAGTCCGTTGCGCCTGTTGCGCAACTGGTGGTCCGGAGCGCGAGCTCGACGCGCTGCGCGACGGTCCGTTGGACAAGCATGGCAGCGGTTCGCGCATCCTCGACGCGACCGCCCAGGTGAACGAGGCGGAACTGGCGCGTCTCGCCGAGTTCGGCAAGGACCGGCCGAACCCGGCCGGCGGATCCGAGCGCGGACTGACGGCACGCGGAGATCACGGCCTACATGGACGCGAATTTCGAACGCGCCAAGGGCGCCAGACGCCGGATCGACCGGAAGTTGATGAACGGCGAATGGCCGGTCTTGCTGAACATCATGGGCAAGGGTGAGGGCGAGGAACGCTATCTCAGCGTGGCCGAGGTCAGGACGCTGTTCGTCGAACGGCGGCTGCCCGACCGGATCGCCGGGCGCCTGATGTTGCATGCCGGATCATCCGCGCCGACGGCGGTCGCTTGCGCAAGCTCGGCGAAGGCCGCGATCGTGATGCTCGCATTGCTCGGCGCGGCGATTGTGGCGATCGCCGAATTCCCCGACCAGGTCGGGAAGGTCGCGCCGTCGCTTCTGGCGCAATTGCTGCCGCCGACCTTGCCGGCGCGCGCTCCGACCAAAGCCGCACATTGGCTCGACCAGAACTGGTCGACCGAGGACCGGCACTGGTTCCATCATGCAAGCCAGGGCACCGCGACCTTTCCGGTGCCCTACGCCTGGTTTGTCGCGCTGGAACAGCCGGGCATTCATTTGTTCACCCGCCCCGGCATGCTTGCGCGACAGCGCCTATCTCGAACGGTTCGGTTTCCTTCCAAGTCCGAAATCCATTCGCGTGGACGAAGCGAGCCTGCGTCGCTTTGGCTATTCGGCCTCGCCCGGCGCCGCCGAGCCGGCGCCGGCGTCCGTCGGCAGGCTTGCAGCCGACGCCGGTCGAGAATTTCGACGGCCTGCCGGTCGGTTTCGCGCGGCTGACCGGCGCCACGAATCCCGGCACCGGCCAGCCCGAATCCGACAAGATCGGGCTGACCTGCGCGGCCTGTCACACCGGACACATCACTTACAAGGGCACCAGCGTGCGCTTCGACGGCGGCCCGGGCATGCTGGAGCTGCGACAGCTCGAAGCGCGCGACCGGCCTGTCCATTGTCTACACATTGAAGGTGTCGGGCCGCTTCGACCGCTTCGCGACGCGCGTGCTCGGTCCCGACGCCAGCAAGGCGGACCGCGACAAGCTCGAGCAGGAGCTGGCGGACGGTCGGCGACTTCCTGCGCGACCAGGTCGACGATCATGCAGGCGACGCTCAAGGCCAAGAGCCAGAAGGATACCGAGGAAGGATTTGGGCGGCTCGACGCGCTCAACCGGATCGGCAACCAGGTTTTCTACACCGATCTGGCGACGGGCGGCCTCTCCGGATATGAAAAGAACCTGCACGCCAACGATGCGCCGGTCAGTTTCCCGCCGATCTGGACCGTGCCGTGGTTGCTGTGGGCGCAATATGACGGCTCGATCGAGCAGCCGCTGATCCGCAACGCCGGAGAGGCGCTCGGGGTCTCCGCCCTGGTCAACATGTCGCCCGACCATCCGCCGGAGGCGCTGTTCCGCTCGTCCGTCGCCGTCGAGAATCTCGTTCGCATCGAAGACGATGCTGCGCGGTCCCGATCCGTTCCAGCCGAACGCCAAAGGCATTCGGCGGACTGACGTCGCCGAAATGGCCGTCGCAGATCTTCGCCGACGATCCGGCATGGAAGATCAATCCGGAGCGCGTCGCCAAAGGCCGCGCGCTTTACGCCGAGATCTGCGCCGAGTGCCATCTCGGACCGGTCAACGACACGGAGTTCGACAAGCAATTCCCGGACAAGGTCTTCTGGTCCTCGGATCGCTGGGAGAAGCCGACGGCGAGATCCGGTGCTGAAGCCGGTGCAGAAGGGCGTCGCCGGCATGGGCACCGATCCCGCGCAGGCCAACGTTCTCACGTCGCGCAAGATCTACGTGCCCGGCTTCCTCGACCTGCAGCCCGCGACGCGACCTCGGCACGCACGGGCCATGTGCCAATCTGCCGGACTATCTCCTCGACGGAAATGCCGTTCTCGGTCGCGCTGATGATGGTGGTGGACCGTGTCAGCACGAAATGGATGGAGGATCGCAAGCTTTCGCAGGACGGATCGCAAGGCGCTGTGGGGCCCGCGCAAGAACTGTCCCAATCCGGTGTCGGAGCCGCATTATCGCGCGCGCCCGCTGAACGGCGTCTGGGCCACCGCGCCCTATCTGCACAACGGTTCGGTGCCCTCGCTGTACTGGATGCTCAAGCCCGCGGCCGAGCGCCCGACAAAATTCTGCATCGGCGCCCGCGACTTCGATCCGCGAGCAGGTCGGCTATCGCGTCGACGCCGGCGAGAAGCCATCCTGCAACACGGGCGAAAGCCTGTTCTCGACCACCGACGACGACGGCAAGCCGATCCACGGCAACAGCGTGCTCGGCCATTCGCTCGAGGGACGCCGGGCCGGGCAAGCCGGGCGTCATCGGCCGGATGCTGACGGAGGAGGAGCGGTACGATCTGATCGAGTATTTGAAGACGCTGTAGCGAGAGCAGGGGGCGCTCGCATGAATCGCGAACCCTGCTTACCCTCTCGCGCGGGAGGGATGGAGCACACGCTCTGCTCACTTGAACAGCGGCGTGCCCGGCACGAACGCGTCGAACGCCGCCCAGAACTGCGCGCGGTAGCGGTCCTGCTCCTGCAGGATTTCGTGCTTGGCGCCGGCGATGACGAGGTGCGAGCCGGCGCGCAGATGATAGGCGAACTCCTCGATCGCCGCGGTCGAGACGATGGTGTCGTTGCTGGCGGCCAGCATCAGGATCGGCTGGCGGATTTGCGAGGGATAGTCCGGCGGCGCGAAAGCCGCGCATCGCGCGGAATGCGGTATCGGCCCAGGCCACCGTCGGCGACGGCGATGCCGAGCGTCGGGTCTTCCTCGAGGATCGCCGCGTTGCGCGCATAGCGCACCGGATCGCTGGTGACGGGATTGCTGACGAACGGACCGATGCCGACCAGTTCGCCGCTGCCGCCGGGAACGTAGCGGCCGCCCTGGCCGGCGAGCCGCAGCACGCGCAGCAGCGCGCGCGCCGGAAACGAGGTGCGCTGGCCGGGCAGATCGATCATCGGCGCCGACAGCACGATGCGGTCGAACCAGCGCTTGCCGGCATGGGCGACGCGCAGCATCACCGCGCCGCCCATCGAATGCGCAAGCGCGAAGAACGGCGGCGGGCAATCCGGCATCACCACCTGCTGCACGAAGGTTTCGACGTCGATCTCGTAGTCGGAGAAATCGCGCACATAGCCCTTGCGCGGATCGCGCAGGCGCCGCGACGAATGGCCCTGCCCGCGCCAGTCGATCATCGCCACCGCAAAACCGCGCTCGCGCAGGTCGCGCACCGTCTCGAAATATTTTTCGATGAACTCGCCGCGGCCGCTGAAAGACGCAGACCGTGCCCTTGCGGTTGGCCGGCGGCGCCCAGCGCGCGAAGCGCAATTCGGCGCCGTCCGGCGTCTTGATGGTGCCGGTGACGACGTCTTCGGGAACCGGATTGGCGGGAATGGAGACCAGCGTCATGGCGGACCGGATAGGAGAAAGGCGCTGAAAATCGAGGCGTGGAGCTCGAAAAGAGGCTTCGTTGCCCCTCTTGAACGGCAAGACGCCCTCCCATATCACCTTCGTGCAGGCCGCTCCAGTGTTTCGGACGGATCAGGCTGCACACGACGAAAGCCCGGCCCGATGGCGGGCGGGTCAACAACAGTCGCTCAATGGAGGACTACCCTATGCGTACTTTCGATCTCACCCCGTTTTATCGTTCGACCATCGGCTTCGACCGGTTCTTCTCGCTGCTCGACCAGGCCGCCTCCGACGGCAGCGCCCGGCTATCCGCCCTACAACATCGAACGCACCGGCGAGAACGCTTACCGCATCAGCGTCGCGGTCTCCGGCTTCTCGCCGAGGCGAGCTTTCGATCGTCGCGAAGGAAAACACGCTGACGATCAAGGGCGAGAAAACCGCCAATGAAAACGGCCAGGACCAGTCCGAGGTGCTCTATCGCGGCATCGCCGCGCGCGCCTTCGAGCGCGTGTTCCAGCTCGCCGATTTCGTGCAGGTGAAGAACGCTTCGCTTGAGAACGGCCTGCTCCACGTCGATCTCGTGCGCGAGATTCCCGAGGCCAAGAAGCCCCGCAGCATTCCGATCGCGACCGGCAGCCAGGCTCCGCAGGTGGTCGACGGCTCGGCCGCGAAAGTCGCCGCGTAAGCGCGGCTGATTTCAGCAGATATTCGCTGAAGCGAAAACGCCCCGGAAACCGGGGCGTTTTTGTTGGTGTCGTCCCTGTCATTCCGGGATGGTCCGCAGGACCAGAGCCCGGAATTCGCGAGATTCCGGGTTCGCGCTTCGCGCGCCCCGGAATGACGGTCGATAGAGTCTCAGTTCCTTACTCCAGCCCCTGCACCTGCGGCATCTCCTGCGTCGGCGCGATCTGCGGCGCGGCGGGCTTGGCCTCAGACCGGGGCGCTGCGGCCTGGCCGGCGGTTTGCGCATCGGCCGGTTTCGCCGGCACTGCCGCGGCGGCGGATTGCTGCGCGGCCGGACTGTGCCGCCGACGGGCTTGGCGGCCAGCGGTTCGGCTCGCCGGCGGCGAGCGGCGACGGCTTCGGCACCGGCACCGAGGGCGTCCGGCTCGCGACGCGCGGGACCGACGCCGGCGGCCGCGGCGGACCCCTGAGAGCGCTGACCGGCGGCAGCGGCCCGGCCGGACCATAGGTGACCGTCACATCGTCATTGAAATTGTCGCCCATCCGGTACGGCCGGCATGAAGCGGATGATCCGGCCGGTGCGGGCATCGATCACCAGCCGGCCGTCGTCGCCGCCGCGATCGATCACCGAAATCGTGTAGACGAAGCCGCGCTGCCGCGGAATTCCGAGCGGCAAAAACCCGCTCTCGCGGACGATCGTGTAGACCTCCGGCGGCGACAGCAGGATCGGCCCGTAGCGCGGCCCCGGGGGCTTCCGGCGGCATCGCCGCATACGGGATCGCCGAAGTCCGAGACGGTCGTGTAAGAGCGATCGTCCGATCGATATGGCGCCAGCATCTGCGCATCCGCCGCCGCGGCCGTGCCAAGCAGCCCCGCCAGCACGACCCATCCGCTGGAACCGCTTCATCGCCAGTCGCTCCTGTCATGCCCCACGCCAGAGCGTTTTCGCTCTCTTGTCCCGGCGGCAACCTCGCGGCCGAATTCGGCGGAGCTTGGGCCGGATCGCGGCGCGTTTGCCCCAAATCCGGGGCGGCGGGACCGGCGCTGCCCGCCGATGATCGGCGAGCCCATTCACGACCGGAGACAGAGGCGCCATGCGGCCGGGGACTTTCACGCGCTTGTATGATAGAAAAAAATTTGGCAATGGTCAGGGTTAGGACAGCATCACTGTCTCAATTTTCGGTGGCAAACCCGGCACAGGGATTGCAACGAAAGTCGGGTGCAAGGCTCCAGCAAGGCACCAGAAAGTGGCAGGCAAGGCCGTTCGTCGGGGACGTTGAACGCCGAGGCCTGAATTCTGAAATTGCGGCTCGCGGAGGACGAGCGGTGGCCCGGTGGGTGCCGCAAACGCCCAAGGTGCGCCGACGACGACGGTGAGTTCCTGTGAGGCCCTTGCCGGATTGAGAGGACTGAGATGAGCGGGTCGGAGTTCGAGCGCGAAAACATCGTGACGGATGCGCTGTCGGCGGCCGCGGCTTCGAAACCGGCCGATGCTGCAATCATCGACTGCGCAAGAGCCTGCAGCGCGAGATTCAGCTGGCGTCCGCCGGCCGAGGGTCTTTACGATCCCTCGCTGGAGAAGGATTCCTGCGGCGTCGGCTTCATCGCCAACATCAAGGGCAAGAAGTCGCATCAGATCGTCTCCGACGCGATCAGCATTCTCTGCAATCTCGAGCATCGCGGCGCGGTCGGCGCCGATCCGCGCGCCGGCGACGGCGCCGGCATCCTGGTGCAGATTCCGCACGCGTTCTTCGCGCGCAAGGCCAGCGAGCTCGGCTTCACGCTGCCGCAGCCCGGCGAATACGCGGTCGGCGCGCTGTTCATGCCGAGGGATACGGCGTGGCGCAAAGTCATCAAGAGCATCATCGCCGACCAGATCAAGGAGGAAGGCCTGACGCTGCTCGGCTGGCGCGAGGTGCCGACCGACAATTCCATCGCTCGGCGAAACCGTGAAGCCGACCGAGCCCTCCACATGCAGGTGTTCATCGGCCGCGGCGGCGGCATCAAGACCGAGGACGAGTTCGAGCGCCGGCTCTACATCCTGCGCAAGTCGATTTCGCAGGCGATCTATCAGCGCCGCGACCGCGGCCTCGCCGGCTATTATCCGGTGTCGATGTCGTGCCGCACCGTCGTCTACAAGGGCATGTTCCTCGCCGACCAGCTCGGCAACTATTATCCCGATCTGCATGAAGCCGGATTTCGAGAGCGCGCTGGCGCTGGTGCATCAGCGTTTTTCGACCAACACCTTCCCGACCTGGTCGCTGGCGCATCCCTACCGGATGATCGCGCACAACGGCGAGATCAACACGCTGCGCGGCAACGTCAACTGGATGGCGGCGCGGCAGGCCTCGGTGCATTCGGAGCTGTACGGCAAGGACATCAGCCGTCTGTGGCCGATCTCCTACGAAGGCCAGTCCGACACCGCCTGCTTCGACAACGGGCTCGAATTCCTGGTGCAGGGCGGCTACTCGCTGCCGCACGCCGTGATGATGATGATTCCGGAAGCCTGGGCCGGCAATCCGCTGATGGATGAGGAGCGCCGCTCGTTCTACGAGTATCACGCCGCGCTGATGGAGCCGTGGGACGGCCCCGCCGCGATCGCCTTCACCGACGGCCGCCAGATCGGCGCCACGCTCGACCGCAACGGCTTGCGCCCGGCGCGCTATCTCGTCACCCGCGACGACCGCATCGTGATGGCGTCCGAAATGGGCGTGCTGAAGATTCCCGAGGAACAGATCGTCACCAAGTGGCGGCTGCAGCCCGGCAAGATGCTGCTGGTCGACCTCGAACAGGGCCGCCTCATTCCCGACGACGAGATCAAGGCGTCGCTGGCGAGGAGCCATCCCTATCGCGAGTGGCTCGACCGCACCCAGATCGTGCTGGAGGAATTGCCGGACGCGCCCGACCAAGGGCATGCGCTCGAACCTGCCGCTGCTCGATCGGCAGCAGGCGTTCGGCTACACCCAGGAAGACGATCACCATCCTGATGACGCCGATGGCGTCGACCGGCGAAGAAGCCAACGGCTCGATGGGCAACGACACGCCGATCTCGGCGCTGTCGGACAAGCCGAAGCAGCTGTTCACCTACTTCAAGCAGAACTTCGCGCAGGTCACCAATCCGCCGATCGATCCGATCCGCGAAGAACTGGTCATGAGCCTGGTCTCGATCATCGGGCCGCGGCCGAACCTGTTCGATCTGCAGGGCATGGCCGGCACCAAGCGCCTCGAAGTGCGCCAGCCGATCCTGACCGACGCGGATCTGGAAAAGATCCGCTCGATCTCGGAGATCGCCGACACCCATTTCAAGTCGCGCACGCTCGACACCACCTTCCATGCCGGCTTCGGCGCGGCCGGGCTCGAGCAGGTGCTCGACGAATTCTGCGCGCGCGCGCGAAGCCGCCGTGCGCGAGGGCGTCAACATCATCATCCTGTCCGACCGCATGGCGGGCTCGGACCGGATTCCGATCCCCTCGCTGCTCGCCTGCGCCGCCGTGCATCATCATCTGATCCGCATCGGGCTGCGCACCTCGGTCGGCCTCGTGGTCGAATCCGGCGAGCCGCGCGAGGTGCATCACTTCGCCTGCCTCGCCGGCTACGGCGCCGAGGCGATCAATCCCTATCTCGCGTTCGAGACCATCATCGCGATGAAGGACCGGCTGCCCGGCGACGCTCGACGACTACGAGATCGTCAAGCGCTACATCAAGTCGATCGGCAAGGGCCTGTTGAAGGTGATGTCGAAGATGGGCATCTCGACCTATCAGTCCTATTGCGGCGCGCAGATTTTCGACGCCGTCGGGCTGAAGGCGGATTTCGTCTCGAAGTATTTCGTCGGCACCCATACCCGCGTCGAAGGCGTCGGCCTGGCCGAAATCGCCGAGGAAACCGCGCGCCGCCACACCGACGCGTTCGGCGATGCGCTGATGTACAAGACCGCGCTCGATGTCGGCGGCGAATACGCCTACCGCACCCGCGGCGAGGATCACGCCTGGACCGCCGAATCGGTCTCGACGCTGCAGCATGCCGTGCGCGGCAATTCGCTGGAGCGCTACAAGGCGTTCGCGAAGATCCTCAACGAGCAGTCCGAGCGGCTGTTGACCCTGCGCGGCCTGTTCCGGATCAAGACCGCCGAGGACGAGAAGCGCAGGCCGGTGCCGCTCGACCAGGTCGAGCCGGCCAAGGACATCGTCAAACGCTTCGCCACCGGCGCGATGTCGTTCGGTTCGATCTCGCGCGAGGCCCATACCACGCTGGCGATCGCGATGAACCGGATCGGCGGCAAGTCCAACACCGGCGAAGGCGGCGAGGAGATCGCGATCGCTTCAAGCCGATGCCG
>CAWCXD010000016.1:0-190977 GCA_963799475.1 uncultured Alphaproteobacteria bacterium
ACCCGACACGATTCGAACGTGTGACCTTTGCCTTCGGAGGGCAACGCTCTATCCAGCTGAGCTACGGGTGCGTTGGAGATCGTTTAGCCGATTGCCCGGGCCTCGGCAACGGCCCGTCAGCCAGGGTCGGGCCGGAAAAGCATGCCGCACCGGATCGTGAGGGGCGCTCAGGCCGGAACGATCACCTTGCCGATCGGCCACAGCGCGATTCCGGCGAGTTTCAGATGGGCCCACGCGAAGGGGATGCCGATGATGGTCACGGCGAGCCCGACCGCGGTGATGAGGTGCCCGAGCGCCAGCCACCAGCCCGCCAGCACCAGCCAGATCAGGTTGCCGATCAGGCCGAGCGGCCCGGTGCCGATATCGGGCTCACCGGTCAGGCTGTCGCGGCGCACGGCCTTTTGGCCGAACGGCAGCAGAGTATAGGCGGCGATGTTGAAGGCGGCGCGCGCCCAGGGGATGCCGATGATCGTGATCGCCATGATCACGGCCGCGACCAGCCAGCCGACGGCCATCCATAGCCCGCCAAAGACAATCCAAAGGATGTTCAGCAAGATCGAGACGGCAGGCATGCGATAGCCCCGATATTTACTGCGCAGTCGCGCCGGACAATTCCTCCTACCCTTATAAGCCTTCGCGGGCGCGGGCGATAGTAAAGGGGGCAGGCGAGGGCCATGGCGGCGCGTTCGCGGGAGGCGCGCCCTTGAACCGATCCGCAGCGCAGCTAGTCTTGAGCCAAGCCGTATCCGGCGCTCGGCCGGGAAAGGCCAACGCGGCGCAAGTCCGCGATATCAGGGAGTGAACCATGAAAACACTGCTGGCCGCTATCTCCATGGCGGCGCTGATTGCGACGGCGACCGCAAGCCATGCCGAGGACATCAGCCGTTTCGCGCCGCTGAAAGCCGATGAGCTGTCGCCGGCGCAGAAGACATGGGCCGACATGATCGCGGCACCGCCGCGCAACGCCAAGTTCGGCGGTCCGCCCTACCGCGCCTATATCCGCAACCCCGAACTGGCGCCGCGGCTGTCGGCGCTGTCGGATTATCTGCGCTGGAACACCTCGCTGCCGCCCCGCTTGAGCGAATTCGCGATCCTGCTCACCGCCCGGCAGTGGACCGCGCAATATGAATGGTTCGCGCATTATCCGCTGGCGCTCAAGGCCGGGCTCGATGCGAAGATCCTGGGCGACGTCTCAGCCGGCCGGCGTCCGGAGAATATGAGGGAGGACGAGGCCGCGCTGTATGATCTTGTCACCGCACTCTATCGCGAGAAAAAGGTCACTGACCCAGTCTACAAGGCCGCCGTCGACAAGTTCGGCGAGCGCGGCGTCATGGATATCATCGGCATCATCGGCTACTACGATCTGGTCTCGATGACGCTGATCACCATGCAGGCAAGCGCACCGAACGACAGCGTGCCGCCGCTGCCCGTATTGTCGAAATGATCTCAGATGCGCCCCGGGCTAGAAAAATCGGCTCGTGCAGGATTTCGGCGGGTGTTTGAAACGGCACCCGTCCGCGTGCCGTCATCTCCATACATGTTGCCTCATCCGGAGGAGCGCGCATCGCGCGCGTCTCGAAGGATGGGCAGCGTTCGCATGGTTCGAGACGCGGCGAAAACGCCGCTCCTCACCATGAGGCCGACCTCCTCACAAATCCCAATACGGCTCTAGCGGCGGTAACGCTCGCCGCGCGAACAGGTCGGGCGGGTTTCCGGCGGTGGCCGGCTGGTCGAAGCGACGCGCGACTCGCTGAGAATCCGCGCCACCGGCTTGAGTTCTTCGAGGAATATCGGCCGGGCAAAATAATAGCCCTGCGCGTAGCGGATCCGGGTGGCGGCCTGCAGATAGGCGAGCTCCTCGAAGGTTTCGATACCTTCGGCAATCACCGTCATACCGAGCGCGTCGCTCAGCGATTCGACCGCCCGCAGGATGCCCTGGCTGCGCGGGCGTTTATGAATGTCGGTGATGAAGGAACGATCGATCTTGATTTCGTCGGCGGTGATGTCGGCCAGCGCCGATAGCGACGAATAGCCGATCCCGAAATCGTCGATCGAGATTCCGACCCCGAGTTTGCGGAACAGCGGCAGGATTTCGGACTGGAAATGGCTCTTCGCCACGAACGCGTCTTCCGTCACCTCGATCATGAAGCGCTCGGGATACCCTGTTGCCTCGATCGCGTCGGCAAACGAGCGCATGAATTCCAAATTGCCGGCCTGCTTCGCCGCGACATTCATGCTGATGCTGGCGTCGTGGCCGAAGGTCTCGTTGATCAGGTCGATCGATCGCACGATCTCAGCCAGCACCAGATGCGTCAACTCATCGATCAGTCCGAGTTCGACGGCGAGATTGATGAAGGTGCCGGGGGCCTGAATCACCCCCTCGTCGTCGCGCAACCGGACCAGCGCCTCGATGCCCTTGATCGCCTGGGTCCGGATATCGACCTTGGCCTGGAAGGCGCAACAAAAGCGTTTTTCCAGGATGGCAAGCCGCAGCGCCTGCTCGATCTTCATTCGGGCCAGCGCTTCGCGCTCCATGCCGGCATCGAAGAACGCCGCGGCGCCCTTGCCGTCGCTCTTGACGCGATACATCGCGATGTCGGCGTTCTGGCGCAATTCTTCGTAGTTGCGGCCGTGCTCGGGATAAAGGCTGACGCCGATCGAGGTCGAGGCGAAGATTTCCGATCCATCGATGAAGAATGGCGCCTTGAGCCGCTGTAGCGTGAATTGGATGTATTCCGTCACCTCCTGCTCGCTCTGGATCGGGTCGAGCAGCAGCAGGAATTCGTCGCCGCTGATCCGCGCCAGCATGTCGGAATCGCGCAGGTCGAGCCCGAGCCGCTTTGCGACCTCGATCAGCAGCGCGTCACCGGCGGCGTGGCCGTAATAGTCGTTGATGTGCTTGAAGTTGTCGATGTCGAGAAAGGCGAGCGCGAACCTGGCGGACGGCTCTGAGCGCCTCAGCAGGGCGTTGGCGCGGTGCTCGATCACGCGCCGCATCGGCAGGCCGGTCAATTCATCATAATAGGCGGAACGGAACAGCTGGTCTTGGACCGCCTTTTGCTCACTGATGTCGGCGGAGCTCGACAGCAGCAGGTTGCGGCCCGCGATGCGCACCGGCCGATGTGCCGTGAGAAAGATCTGCTTGATTTGTCCGTGGATCACGCATTCTTCCGCGACCACCGCGCGGCCCGCGCGCAGCAATTCGCTGCCGGTTTCGCGACGCTGGACAGACTGTTGCGATTGCGATTGCGACGGCGATGTCGCCGCAATTCCGAGCTGGGTTGCGGCGGCGTCGTTCACCAACAGGAAACGCCCTTGCTCGTCCTGAACGGTGACGCTGCTCGGAAGCAGCCTGACCACATCCCTCAGGACGCTCAACTCGTCATCGATCGCGAAATCCTGCGCGTCTTCCATGTCGGCAATCTGCAGATCGAGTTTGTGGCGGCTTTGCATAATCGCCGAGCGTGCCAAACTCTCTTGTAGTTTTGGTTAAGTAGCAATGAGAAACGCGATGACACGACAGGTTGCAATCGATTTCGATCGGTGCGCGGCGGGTTGTCATTAACAGAGTCTCAACGCCGCTGCATAAAGTGGTAGGCCGCTGCGATGCGCGCTGCCGACTCAACTTCTCGGAATCCGGCACTGCATCGTGCAGTGAATTCCGGTTTTGAGGAAAACGATCTCGGTCTTGCCGTCGAACGGCTTAAGCGCCGAGGTCAGCAACTTGGTGCCAAATCCGGCTTCTCCGACCGGTCCGACCGGAGGACCCTCGGTCTCATCCCATGTGACGGTGAGACGATCATCCGACACCGACCACGACACCTGCAATAGCCCGCGCGCGGAGGAGAACGCACCGTACTTGCCGGCATTGGTTGCGAGTTCGTGGAATATCAGTGCAAGGCTCACAGCAAGCTTGGCGGGCAGATAAAGCGGGTCGCCGTTCAGCGTAAATCGCACATGGCCATAAGGCCCGAGTTCGGAGATCAACAGATCCTTGATGTCGCAGCCGCTGCCGTCGACCTTTGCGATCAGATCGTCCGTGGCTGAAAGCGCCCGTATCCGCCCATCGATGCTCGCCCAGATCTTGGGCTGATCGTGCAGCACCTGATGAAGCACGGCGTGCATCGTCGACAGTTTGTTTTTCAGACGGTGCTGCAATTCGTCGACCACCAGCTTGCGGTATTCCTCCTCCTGGATCAGCCGCTTGGCGATATCGCGCTGCTTCGCTGCCACCGACCGATAGTGCTCGATGCCCCAGATCGTGAAGCCGCATACCACCAGAAACATCGTCAAAAGCGCCAGTCTTCCCAGATCAACGGGCGCATCGCCGAAGTTGAGCGCCACGCCGAGCGCGCCGCCGGCAAGGGCGGTCGCGGTGCCGACCCGTGCGCCGCCGAACGCGGTGGCGAACAAGACCGCCGGAAAATACGGGGTGAAGAATACATCCGGCCGGATCATGGAGAGAAAGTATCGGACCACGGTCGACAATGCGATGCAGCAGGCGGCAAAGCCGGTGCTGAAAAGCGGTGAGGGTTGAGAAATTCCCTGCCAGCCGCGTCGAAATTCGTCGATTAATCTCACCATGCGTCAGTTGAGCCCGATCAGCGAATCCAAAATAAGGCCGATTATAGAGGAAATTGCCCGGTCCAAGGCCGAATGATCATATGCAACGCAACAAAGCCTTGCTTGCATTGTTCCGGCGGACTGAAGATACATGGCGTCACATCGCCAGAAGAAAGGGAGGACGACATGGGACGGCTTGACGGCAAGATTGCGGTGATCACCGGTGCGACGAGCGGGATCGGACTGCGGACCGCTGAGATCTTCGTTGCCGAAGGCGCGAAAATTGTGGTTGCCGGGCGCCGCGCGCCGGAAGGCGAGGCGTTGGCGAAAAAGCTCGGCGCTGCCTGCGTTTTTCGCCAGACCGACGTAACGGATGAGGCGCAAATGCAGGCGCTCATCAATCAGGCGGTCGAAACGTTCGGCCGCATCGATTGCCTGTTCAACAATGCCGGCGGTCCGGCCCAGACCGGCGGCATCGAAGGGCTTGAGGTCGAACGTTTCGACGCAGCGATGGCGACGTTGGTGCGCAGCGTCATGCTCGGCATGAAGCATGCCGCGCCCCACATGCGCCGGCAGGGCTCCGGCAGCATTATCAACAACGGCAGCATTGCCGGAAGGCTCGCCGGCTTTTCGTCGTCACTCGTCTATGGCGCGGCCAAGGCCGCCGTCATCCATCTCAGCAAATGCGTGGCGATGGAGCTCGGTGAATCCGGCATTCGCGTCAACTCGATTTCGCCGGGCGCGATCGCTACCGGCATCTTCGGCAAGGCGCTCGGCCTGTCGGTCGAGGCGGCGGAAAAGACCCCCGATGTGATGCGCGAGGTCTACAAGACCGCGCAGCCGATTCCGCGCGCCGGGCTGCCCGACGACATCGCGCATGCTGCGGTGTTTCTCGCCAGCGACGAGTTGAGTTTCATCAACGGGCATGATCTGGTGGTCGACGGCGCCATCACCGGTGGCCGCAACTGGACCGCGCAGCAACAGGGCTATGTCGCGTTGCGCAAGGCATTCGATCAGGGCGCCGGATAATCAGTCGGAACAGGCCTGCATGTTTGCAGCGCCGCACCGGACCGGCAAGCATTTCAGATCGGCGACAGCGTCACGCGCAGGCCATCCCGCGGTTTCGGAATCGGCCACATCTGCCAGTCCGGCGCGGCGCCGGGCGCCGGCGCGACGCTGAGATTTTGCAGGAAATGCCGCGCGAAGCATTTCGCCTGCATATAGGCGAAATGCAGCCCGAGGCACATATGCGCGCCGCCACCGAACGGCACAAAGGCGAAGCGGTGGCGGGCGCGCTGCGCCTCGTCGGTAAAGCGCATCGGATCGAAGCGTTCGGGATCCGGCCAGATCTCCGGCATGTGGTGGGTGAACAGCGGGTTGACCGCGATCAGGGTGCCAGCCGGCATGGCATAGCCGTTGAAGCTGAAATCGCGCGTGGCGCGCCGTGGAATCGAAGGCACCGGCGGCTTCATCCGCATCGCCTCCTTGAACGCCATCTCGGATAACGGCATGGCTGCGAGGTTATCGAATGTCGTCGGCTCGCCGGCGGCGACGCCCAGCGCGGTCACCTCATCGCGCAGCCTTTGTTGCCATTGCGGGTTGGCCGCGAGCGCGGCCACGAACGACGTCAGCGACGATGTGAGCGTGTCGTGCGCGGCCATCATCAGAAAACTCATGTGGTCGACGATATCTTGCGTGGACAGCAGCGCGCCGTCGTCATGCGTCGCCCGGCACAGCTGTGAGAAAATATCCTCGCCGTCCTTGGCGCGGCGGATCGGTATCTGCTCGGAGAAATAGGCGACGATGCGTGCCCGTCCCTTGACGCCGCGCGCCATCTGGGTGCCGGGCCAGGGTTGCCGGATCGGGCTGACCGCTGCCGCGACCATATCGACAAAGGCGCGGGTGATCTCATCGACCTCGGGGCCGATGCCGGCGCCGAGAAAGGAATTCGCGGCGAGATCGAGCGTGAGCTGCTTCATGGCGGGATAAAACCGCACGGGCCCGGGCCGTGCCTTCCACTGCGCAACCCGCGCCGCGATACCGGCATCGAGCGCCGCAAGGTGAGATTTCATCGGGCCGGATTTGAAAGCGACCGACAGCGCGCGGCGGTGCAGGCGATGTTCGTCGAAATCAAGCAGCATCAAGCCGCGCGGAAACAGCCGGCCCAGGATCCGTTCCCACCCTAAGGTCGAGGAAAACAGCTTGCTCTGATCGAACAGCGCGAATTCGTTGGCCTCGGGCCCGAGCACGCTGATGCTGGTCTCGCCGAGCACGCGGCTGCGATAGACGAGCCCGTATTTGGCGGCCATTTGCTCGACTTCGCCTTTGGGGTCGGCCAGGATCGCCAGCGTCCGGCCGACAACCGGCCAGCCCTCGTCGCCGGGGATGTGCGCGAGCAAATGGCGCTTTGGCGGCTGGAGGTCCATCGCGGGTTAAGCCACGGCTTGCAGCGACATGGCAATTGCTCCGGCTTGATGCGGCGCGTTTAAGAACGCGCCGCATCGTTTCAGGCTCACGCCTTCAGTTTCGCCGCTTCCTTTTGCAGGTCCGGCGCGTTGACGGCCGGGATCGCGATGCGTCCGGGGCCGGTGAGCGGAAGCGCCGCGGCGGCCTTGTCGTTTTCCATGATCTTGGCCATCACGGCTTGCCCGGCCCGCTCGAACACCGCGCGGTTCTCGACCAGGAATTGGCGGGATTTGCGCAGCCCGTCGATATAGCCGTTGATTTCCGGCACCACGTAACGCGCCACCATGTCCCAGCTGCGACGGGTATGCTCCGGATTGGCCCAGTCATGCACGAAGCCGACGATGGTGCCGACGCCACCTGACACGTTGATCAGGCTCTTGATGGTTTTGACGAGATCGTCGGGGGTGCCGATGGTGGAGGCGGCATTTTCGCCGCCCGCGGTTTTTTCCACGGCGTCCTCGGGCGAGCTGAACGGCTGCAATCCCGGCCGCTGCAAGGTGCCGACATTATATTCGTTGTGCCATCGCATCAGCCCGGCGCCGGCCTCGCGCCGCGCCTGCTCGCGGCTCTCAGCGATGTGCCAGCTCAACAATACGCGCCAGTCGGAGCGGCTGACCGTGGTGCCGTGCTTCTTGGCGGCATCCTCGGCAAAGCCCCATTGCGTCGGCAGCGCCATCAGGCCCTGCGTCGACATCGAGCCGAGCGAGATGATGCCGATGCCGTATTTGCCGGCCAGCGTCATGCCCGACGGCGAGATCTGCGACGCCACCACGAACGGCATCTCTTCCTGCAACGGCAGCAGCTGCAGCGCGGCGTCGTTCATGGTGAACCAGTCGCTCTTGGCGGTGACGCGCTCGCCCTTGAACAGCCGGCGAATGATCGCGATCGCCTCATCCTGCCGGTCGCGCTGCGTCATCGGATCGATGCCGAGGGTATGCGCGTCGGAGGCCAGCGCGCCGGGGCCGGAGCCGAAGATGGCGCGGCCGCCGGTCATGTGGTCGAGCTGCACCATGCGCTGGGCGACGTTGAAAGGATGATGATAGGGCAGCGAGATCACGCCGGTGCCGAGCTTGATGCGTTTGGTGCGCTCGCCCGCGGCGGCGAGGAACATTTCTGGCGAGGCGATCATTTCCCAGCCGCTGGAGTGATGCTCGCCACACCAGAACTCGTCGTAGCCAAGCGCATCGAGCTGCTCGACCAGATCGAGATCCCTGCGGAATTGCAGCATCGGGTGCTCGCCGATCGGATGATGCGGGGCGAGGAAGGCTCCAAATTTGAGGCGCGCCATGGGTTTCTCTCCGGGCTTTGTTGTTCTTGCGGGTCCAAACTAGGGAATGGGACAGCCCAAGGCAATCACGAAGGCAATCGTGGAAATCCGCTGACGCGCTATGCCCGTCGGCCGCATCCCGCAGCCCGGAATTCTCCTGCCCGGTTTACCTGTGGCGGAAGTGGCGATGGCGTTGAACGCGGCTGTTGAGGGGATTGGTTTTCGCAAGGCCGGAAGCCTCGATGACGTGAATCCAACAACGCGTGGCTAACGATCGCGTAGCTTGCGAGAGTAGGGCGCGGATCGCGGTGCTTCTGTGGCGGACGCACCGGCATCCTGCTCACGTTCTGTCGAGACGATCGAATTGCAATCGCCCGCCTGTCAGCCTCATGGCGCGATGGCCAGCGTCCTGACGACACGAAAGCTCCTGGGCGCACCGACCGGCAGGTCGTTGCGGGCGCCCGACCGTTGGGTCGGTCGCACTGCTTGAAGCTGTCCTTCGGCTTCAGCGATTGCTCGATCTCCGGCGTCAACGGCTGCACAGCTTTCTCCGGGATGATCTGTCGGGGAGGTGGAGCGGTTGCTGCGCGGTCAGGCCTGCGGGCTTGGGCTTGATCGATTTGGTTCTGGCCGATGCTTTGCCGACGAAAGAAATTACCAACGCTGCCACAGCCAGTGCGGCGAGCAGTTTCAGCCTGGATGTCATGAAAAGTCCTTTGCGCAACGGGCACGGTGCTCGGTCGCGCGCCGGCGCGCATGCGTTCACGCACGCCGCCGCAGCAGTTGGTCGGATCATTTTTGGTTTATGGCGACGGCCGGCAGCGGCAATTGTCGCAATCAAAGGCGGCGAAACGGGCCGATTGCCTGGTTTATGCGGTGGATTAGTGCCTGCGCCCCATTTCTGACGCGGATACGACGCCCCGCCGCTTAAATCTCAGCCAAATTGGCTTGTCGGCACAACTTGTCGTGAAACTGACAGTGCACATCCTTATTATTTTGCAGTGCAGCAACTATCTGTTTTCGATCGACTTATACGACTCTCTTATACGTCTCACGCTTAGGAGTTGCCGGTGTCCCTCGTCAAGAATATCGAGTTTTTTCGACGTCTGCCCAAGCTGCCCGGAATCAACAGCCCGGGAGACTTTGCGCGAGGCGTGGGGCTGGACACGAGCACAGCCCGCTCGGGGAGGTCACCGACTTTGGCAGCAATCCGGGCGACCTCCGGATGTTCTCCTTCATTCCCGATAGCCTTCCACGCGGAGCCGACCATGGGCCTGCGCTGGTCGTGGTGCTGCACGGATGCAGCCAGACCGCCGCCGGTTACGATTTGGGTGCCGGCTGGTCCACGCTCGCTAAACAATATGGCTTCGCGTTGCTGATGCCGGAGCAGCAGCGGGTGAATAACGCGCACGGATGCTTCAACTGGTTCAATCCGGAAGACACCACGCGTGATCGCGGCGAAGCGTGCTCGATCCGGCAAATGGTCGCGCGAATGGTCAGCGATCACGGCATCGACAAACGTCGCATCTTCGTCACCGGGCTTTCCGCCGGCGGCGCGATGACGTCGGTGATGCTTGCAACCTACCCCGACGTGTTCGCGGGCGGCGCGGTCATTGCGGGGCTGCCGTTCGGCGTTGCCACCAATGTACGGCAAGCGTTGAGCGGCATGTTTCAGTCGCCGTCGCGTCCGGCAGACGCGTTGGGCGACCTGGTGCGCAACGCGTCGAAGCACAAAGGCCCCTGGCCGAAAGTATCGGTGTGGCACGGCAGCGCCGATCGCACGGTCAACCCCGCGAACGCCGATGAAATCCTCAAGCAATGGCTCGACGTGCATCATCTGCCGCAGGCGCCGATGTCGGAGGGCAGCGTCGACGGCCATCCCCGCCAGGTCTGGTGGGACAAGGACGGCGAAACCATCATCGAATCCTACACCATCACCAATATGGCCCACGGTACCCCGCTCGGTGTGGCCGACAACGACGAGCGATATGGTGCGGCAGGCGCGTTCATGATCGAGGCGGGAATCTCATCCTCGTATCACATCGCGCAATTCTTCGGCCTGACCGAGCGGGTGCATGCATCCAAGGCCGCTGCAGCGGAATCTCCCAGTGCCAGATTGATTCCGATGGCTTCGCCTGTATCCGGACCGACATCGGACGCCACAAAGGCGCGACGGCCGAAGGAAACTGCAAGGCGCGATGCGTCGCGGAGCCGGACCATCGATGTGAGTGATGTCATTACCCGCGCGTTGACGGCCGCCGGCCTGATGAAATAACGGCCGCCGGGCGGTCCCGCTCAAATCACTTCGTAAGCAAAAAACAGCGTGATGATCGCAATGCCGATCAGGCCCGCCAGAAAGCACTGGTCGGCGATGGCTTCGCTGCGCTCGCTGAGGCGTGCACGATCGGGATGGCGGATCGAAATATAGGATGCGATCGCGCTGGCGAGGAACAATAGCGATGCAAGCGCGGCGTATTCGTCGACCCGGCTTGGACCGATATGCGCTTCCGCCAGCTTGACCAGACCGATCAGCGTCGCACAGACGCCGATCATGGTGCCTGAACTCGGCAGGATATGCTTGGAGAGCGCGCGCCGTTCGCCTGGCTCGTTGTTATCGTCATCAGCCGGGTTGCGGTCGCGTTCGGATTTGCGATGCCGCTCGGGGTTCAAGGTGCCGTCTGCAACCAGGCTGCGCGGATACACTCGAGGGCGATCATTGTTGCGGTCCGGATTTTCCACGGCATCGCCCGCCAAGTTTTTTAATTACATCGCGCCCGTCAGGAACGGGTTGGTCAGGCGCTCCTGGCCGATGCTGGAGCCCGACCCATGGCCGCAGATGAAACTGACATCGTCACCGAGCGGCAGCAGCTTATCGGTGATGGACTTGATCAGGGTGGCATGATCGCCCCCGGGGAGATCGGTTCGTCCGACCGAGCCGTTGAACAAGACGTCACCGACATGCGCAAAGCGCATTTCCTCGTGGAAGAACACCACGCTGCCGGGCGAGTGGCCCGGGCAATGCAGGATGTCGAAAGTTAATTCGCCGATCGAGACCGTTTCGCCTTCGCTGAGCCAGCGGTCGGGCGCGAAATCGCGGACGCCGCTCATGCCGAAGCGCGCGCCGCTCGACACCACATTGTCGAGCAGGAATTTGTCCTCGATATGCGGGCCTTCGATCGGCACCTTCAGCGCGTCGCGCAATTCAGCCGCGCCGCCGACGTGATCGATGTGGCCGTGGGTCAGCCAGATCTTTTCGACGTTGACTTCGGACTGCTTGATTGCAGCCTGAATCTTGGGGACGTCGCCGCCGGGATCGATCACCGCAGCCTTCTTGGTGACGTCGCACCATATCAGCGTGCAATTCTGCTCGAACAGCGTCACCGGAATAATGAGCGCCCCGGCTTTCGGCTTGGTCTGCGATTCATTTGCCATCGTTGCACATTGCCGATTTTTGGCGTCTCGCCAAGCAAAAATAAGGTGAAAAATCCGCAACTCTGCCGTTTCGCCGTCATCTTCCCGCCGTTCAATCGAAGCCGGTATGCCGTTCTGGCGCACTGTTGCGCGGCTTTCAAAGAATGATTGCGAGATGGATCAGAGCAGCGACCCCTGGTGGCAAAGCGGCATTTTTTATCAGATTTATCCACGCTCGTTTCAGGACACCAATGCAGACGGTGCCGGAGACATCGCCGGAATCATCACCCGGCTGCCCTATCTGCGAGGGCTTGGCGTCGACGCGATCTGGCTGTCGTCGATCTTTCCATCCCCGATGGTTGATTTCGGCTACGACATCACCGATTACACCGGCGTCGACCCGTTGTTCGGCACGCTGGAGGATTTCGACACGCTGGTGAGTGCAGCGCATGCGGGCGGTCTGAGGATCATCCTCGATCTTGTCCCGAACCATACCTCCGAGCAGCACCCCTGGTTCATCGAAAGCCGAAGCGCGCGCGATAATCCGAAGCGCGACTGGTACATCTGGCGCGACCCCGGCCCGGATGGCGGACCGCCGAACAATTGGCTATCGGAATTCGGCGGCAGCGCCTGGACGTTGGATCCGGCGACAGGTCAGTATTACCATCACGCGTTCCTTGCCCAGCAGCCGGACCTGAACTGGCGCAAGGCGGAAGTGCGTGCGGCGATCTACGACGTCATGCGCTTCTGGCTTGGCCGCGGGGTCGACGGCTTCCGCGTCGACGTGGTCTGGCACCTGATCAAGGACGCGGAATTTCGCGACAATCCACCCAATCCCTATTATCGCGAGGGCCGGCCGCCGCATGAAAAGGTACTGGCGCGCTACTCCACCGATCAACCGGAGGTTCACGACGTGGTCGCGGAAATGCGCCGCGTCACGGAGGAGTTCGACGCGCGCGTGCTGATCGGAGAGGTCTATCTGCCGATCGAGCGCCTGATCGCCTATTACGGCAATGACCTCAAGGGCGCGCAGATGCCGTTCAACTTTGCGCTGATATCGACGCTATGGAGCGCGCGCTCGATCGAAAACCTCATCGCCGACTACGAAGGCGCGCTGCCGCCCGGCGCGTGGCCGAATTGGGGGTTGGGCAATCACGACCGTCCGCGGGTGGCGGGCCGCATCGGGCCCGCGCAGGCGCGTGTCGCCGCGATGTTGCTGTTGACGCTGCGCGGAACGCCGACGCTCTACTATGGCGACGAGATCGGCATGTCCCAGGTCGCAATGGCGCCCGATCAGGTGCGCGATCCCTTTGAGAAGAACGTTCCGGGCATTGGTATCGGCCGTGACGGCTGCCGGACGCCGATGCAATGGGATGCGACCGCCAATGCGGGTTTCTCGGCATCGACGCCGTGGCTGCCGCTGGCGAACGATTTTGCCCACGAGAATGTGGTCAATCTCGATGCCGACGCACAATCGATCCTCAGCCTCTACAAGGCGCTGATCCGGCTCAGGAGAGAGACGCCGGCACTGATATCGGGTGATTACGCGCCGATCGCGGCGCAAGGCGACCTCCTGCTGTACCGGCGGCAGAGCCGGGACAATGCCGTTGTGATCGCGCTCAATCTTGGCGCGGAACCGGTCTCGATCGCGTCGGAGCCGGTCGGCATCACCGGTGAGATCCTGCTCTCGACGCAGGTGGATCGTCGCGGCGAGGCAATCGAGGACAGTCTCAATCTGCGCGGCGATGAAGGTGTCATCATCGGCATCCGGCGCGACCCGTAGCCGGCAAGCCGAAAGCGGTTTTCACGGCGCCGATCGGGCTTTATGCTTGCGGCGATGGAATTGCAGGCCCGCCAGATCAATCTCGTGCCGCCGCCGGACGGCCGTCAGTCGGAGACGGCGCTGGCGATCGCGCGCGGCACCGCGCGGCTATTACGCTCCCTCGGATTTTCCTGCATCAGCGAATTGCCGCTGCCATCGGGACGGCGCGCCGATCTGGTCGCATTGAACGAGCGCGGCGAGATCTGGATCGTCGAGATCAAATCGTCGGTCGAGGATTTGCGCGCCGACCAGAAATGGCAGGACTATCGCGCGCATTGCGACCGGCTGTTCTTTGCGTTCACGCAGGATCTGCCCTGCGAGATTTTCCCCGCGCAGACCGGCCTGATCGTCGCCGATGCCTATGGCGCCCACATGCATTGCGAGGCGCCGGAGCATCGGCTGCCGGCTCCGACCCGCAAACTGATGATGGTGCGATTCGCCATGGCGGCGGCGCAACGGATCAATCGGTTGATCGATCCGCAGGGCCACGGCGAGTTTTAGAGTTCAAACCTCATCCTGAGAAGGTGTGAAATTTTGGTCTCCTGCGGCGCCATGGTTCGAGACGCGCGAAGACGCGCTCCTCACCATGAGGTCGTACTTGTTTCTGCTTGTTTTGAAGCCCGCTCCAGGGATGTCCTCATCCTGAGGAGACCGCGAAGCGGTCGTCTCGAAGGATGGCAGCCTTCGGTCTCACGTCTCATGGTTCGAGACAGCGCGGAGTTTATCATCGGGCCGCGCTTTGCGCGGACCCGTTGGCGCTTCCTCAGCATGAGGAGTAATTAGTTCAGCGCGGCGCCCGCTTGGCGAGGATGCGCTGCAAGGTGCGGCGATGCATGTTGAGCCTCCGCGCGGTTTCGGAGACGTTGCGGTTGCACATCTCGTAGATGCGCTGGATGTGTTCCCAGCGCACGCGATCGGCGGACATCGGATTGTGCGGCAGCTCGGATTTTTCGGTGCCGCTCGCCAGCAGCGCCGCGACGACGTCGTCGGCGTCGGCAGGCTTGGAGAGATAATCCACCGCGCCCATCTTCACCGCGGTGACGGCGGTGGCGATGTTGCCGTACCCGGTCAAGACGATCGCGCGAGCGTCGGGCCGCTTGCGCTTCAGCGCCGACACCACGTCGAGGCCGTTGCCGTCGCCAAGCCGCAAATCCACCACAGCGAAGGCGGGCGCGGACCGGCCGATTTGCGTGAGACCGTCGGACACACTGTCGCAGGATGTGACGGTGAAGCCGCGGGTTTCCATGGCACGCGACAGCCGCTCCAGAAACGGCTTGTCGTCCTCCACGATCAGGAGTGAGCGGTCGGTGTAATCATTCAGTTCGGCGATGCCGGTCACGGTTTGTCATCCTCATGTCGAACATCTCATCATAGGGCGTGGCAATCGGCGATGCCAAGGCCGAATAAGGTCTAATAAGGTCCGATCCGGTCCTGTCTCAGTGGGTCGGGTGGTAATCTAAGGCACCGGTTCGGCCGAAATTTCGCCGGCCTCGAAGCGGCTGCGCGGCCAGATCATCTGGACCACAGCGCCATGATCCGGAAACACCCGGTTGGTGAAGGACACTTTGGCGCCGGTGCGCTCGAGCAGCGTGCGGGCGATAAAGACGCCAAGGCCGAGGCCGCTTCGCTCTCGCTGGGCTTCATCGGCGCTGCGCCGCCGCGACAGATAGGGCTCGCCGATGCGTTTCAGCACGTCGGGTGCGATCCCGGGCCCATCGTCGGAAATGATGAGCTCGACCGTTTCGTTATTCCAGCTCGCATTGACCTCGACCACGCCGCGAGCGAAATCGACGGCGTTTTCCAGAATGTTGCCGACGCCATAGAGGATCGCCGGATTACGCGTGCCGACCGGCTCGTGCGTGAGGGCGACCGCGATCCTTACCTTGATCGCCACGTCGAAACCGCGATGCGGCGCAACGGCTTCCTCGATCAGCGTCGACAGCGGCATGCGATCGAACGGCGCGCCGGATGCCGATAGTTGCGTGATCTTGGCCAAAATATCCCGGCAGCGCTGCGCCTGTTCGCGCAACGTCCTGATGTCGTCGGCCAACGGGCTTTTGTCCGGCAGCGTCTGCTCAAGTTCGCGCGAAATCAGGAAGATAGTCGAGAGCGGGGTTCCCAGTTCGTGGGCGGCGGCGGCGGCGAGGCCGTCGAGTTGGGTGAGATGCTGCTCGCGCTCGAGCACCAGTTCGGTGGCAGCCAGCGCATCGGAGAGCTGGCGGGCACCCTCGGCTACCTGGAACCCGTAAAGGCTGGTGACGCCGATCGCGACCACGATCGAGAGCCAGACCCCGAACAGATAGATCGCCGGCAGCACCAGCGGATCGTCGGCGTCCCACGGCAGCGGGAGATGGATGAACACCAGCAGCGAGGCGCAGACGATCGCGAGCATGCCGAGCGCGATCGTGAGCCGGATCGGTAGCGCTGTCGCCGAAATCAGAACGGGAGCGAGAAACAGAAACGAAAACGGATTCTCCAGCCCGCCGGTGAAAAACAGAAGGCCCGCGAGCTCGATGATGTTCAACGCCAGCAGTGCCGCCGCATAAGCCGGCTCCAACCGCTGCATCGGATTGAAGCTCATCTGCAGGACAAGGGTGAGCAGAGCGGACAGGCCGATGATGGCAAGGCAGGGCAGAACCGCGACGTCGAACTCGAGCCCCTGTGCCACGACGAAAATCGCCGCGAGCTGGCCGAGCACCGCGAGCCAGCGCAGCCGCAGGATCGTATCCAGATGGACATAACGTCGCGGATGACGAAAATCGGAGGCAGCAACGTCGGTCATGTCGTGAGCTTAGCCGCGCCGCGCCTCGACCACAAACCGGCCTGGCCCGGATGCCCACAGGGTTGACCGCGGCGCGAGGGTTGCTCTCAAGTCTTGCGCTGGCGGCAGCGATGGCCCAATGAACGGTTCGTTATGATGCGCAATGACCCATCTGTCTCCGGGTTGCCCGCGGCCAATCCGGAACGATCCGCCGCGATCGAGGTCGGCCGCCTCGTCAAGGTCTATAAGACGACTCGCGCGGTCGATGACGTCTCGTTCCGCATCGCGCGGGGCAGCATCACCGGGCTGCTCGGCGGCAACGGTGCCGGGAAAACCACCACCATTGCCATGATCATGGGGCTGGTGCTGCCGACCTCCGGGCGTATCCAGGTGCTGGGCTGCTCGATCCCCGACCAAAGCGCCGAGGTGCTGGGCCGGATGAATTTCGAAAGTCCCTATGTCGATATGCCGATGCGGCTCACGGTGCGGCAGAATCTGACCATCTTTGGCCGCCTCTATGCCGTGCCGAACTTGCGCGAGCGCATCGCCGAGCTTGCGGCCGATCTCGATCTCGGCGACTTCCTCGACCGCGCCAACGGCAAAATCTCCGCTGGGCAGAAGACGCGCGTGGCGCTGGCGAAAGCACTGATCAACCGGCCCGAACTGCTACTGCTCGACGAGCCGACCGCCTCGCTTGATCCCGACACCGCCGATTGGATCCGGCGGCACCTTGAGACCTATCGCAAGGCGAGAGGCGCGACGATCCTGCTGGCGTCGCACAATATGCTGGAGGTGGAGCGGTTATGCGACCGCGTCATCATCATGAAACGCGGCCGCATCGAGGACGACGACAGCCCGGACAAGATCATGACCCGCTACAATCGGACCACGCTTGAGGAGGTGTTTCTCGACGTCGCCCGCGGCCGCGCGAAGGGGATTGCGCCATGAGCGGGCTCACTGCCCACCGCGGCATCGCGCCGCACCGCATCGGCGCGATGGTGCTGCGCTATTGGTATCTCCTGATGTCGTCATGGCCGCGGCTGCTGGAGCTGATCTATTGGCCGGCGCTGCAGATCATCACCTGGGGATTTCTGCAGGTCTACATCGCGCAAACATCGGGATTTTTCGCCCAGGCCGGCGGCTCGCTGCTCGGCGCCGTGATCCTGTGGGACATTCTGTTCCGCGGCCAGCTCGGCTTTTCGATCTCCTTTCTTGAGGAGATGTGGGCGCGCAACCTCGGCAACCTGATGATGAGCCCGCTCAAGCCGATCGAATTCCTGATCTCGCTCATGATCATGAGCCTGATCCGGCTGGCGATCGGCGTGATTCCGATGACGCTGCTGGCGCTGTTTTTCTTCGACTTCAATTTCTACAGCATTGGGCTGCCGCTGATCGCCTTCTTCTGCAATCTGATCTTCACCAGCTGGTCGCTCGGGATTTTCGTCTCGGGCCTGGTGCTGCGCAACGGGCTCGGCGCAGAGAGCATCGTCTGGACGCTGATGTTCGGCATCATGCCGCTGGCCTGCATCTATTACCCGGTCTCGGTGCTGCCGAACTGGCTGCAATACGTCGCCTGGGCGCTGCCGCCGACCTATGTGTTCGAGGGTATGCGCGCGCTTTTGATCGACCACGTGTTCCGGGCCGACCTGATGGCATGGGCGCTGGCCATCAACGTCGTGCTGTTCATGGCGTCGTTTGCGATATTTTTGGCGCTTCTGCGCAGCGCGCGCCGGCACGGTTCGCTGATCCAGAGCGGCGAATAGAGCATGATCCGGACCCGCAGGGCCGCGTTAGCGCAAAGGGGACACCGGTTTTCCCTCGCGACAAACGCAAAGCGTTTGCGCGGAGATTATGCTCAAATAGTAGGATAAGGCGGGATGGCGTTTTGAAGAAAGGCCGTCCCGCTCCACTTATCCCGTGAATTTGTGGGACTTTGGCGCCGTCGGCCGCATATATACTGATCTGTGCATTGACGCATTATTACGCATTCGGCACAATGCTGCGATGCAAAAGGGATTTGACTAGATGGCGATTGGTGAGTTTGGCGGAGCACCGCCGCTGGTAGCCGAAGGCAGCCCGGCGCTTACGACGCCGATCTATTGGATGTACGAGATGGCCCACGCGTCGCTCAATCCGGCGCGCGCGGTGACCGATGCCACCAAGATCCTGTTCCAGAATCCGCTCAATCCGCTGTCGCATACCGAGTTCGGCAAATCGGTCGCCGCCGGCTGCGAGGTGTTCGAGCGCACCACCCGCCGCTACGGCAAGCCCGAGTGGGGCATCAACGATACCGAGGTCAACGGCGTCCGCACCCCGATCGATATCCGCGTGGTGTGGGAAAAGCCGTTTTGCCGCCTGTTGTATTTCGATCGCAAACTGACGCGGCCGTTGCGCAGCCCGCAGCCGCGCGTGCTGATCGTGGCGCCGATGTCGGGCCATTACGCGACGCTGTTGCGCGGTACGGTCGAGGCCTTCCTGCCGAGCCATGAGGTCTACATCACCGACTGGTCCGACGCGCGGATGGTGCCGCTGAGCGAGGGCCGCTTCGATCTCGAAGACTATGTCGATTATCTCATCGAGATGCTGCATGCGCTGGGCGGCAACATGCACGTGATCGCGGTGTGCCAACCGTCGGTGCCGGTGGTGGCGGCGGTTTCGATCATGGAAGCCGATCAGGATCCCTATGTTCCGGTCTCGATGACGCTGATGGGCGGCCCGATCGATACGCGGCGCAACCCGACCGCGGTCAACAACCTCGCCGCCGAGCGCGGCATCGATTGGTTCCGCCGCCATGTGATCTCCAAGGTGCCGTTTCCGCATCCCGGCGTGATGCGCGACGTCTATCCGGGCTTCCTGCAGCTCAACGGCTTCATCAGCATGAACCTTGATCGCCACATGGACGCGCACAAGAACCTGTTCAAGAATCTGGTGAAGGGCGACGGCGATCTCGTCGACAAGCATCGCGACTTCTATGACGAATATCTCGCGGTGATGGATCTCACGGCAGAGTATTACCTACAGACCGTCGATCTGGTTTTCATCAAGCATGCGCTGCCGAAAGGTGAGATGACCCATCGCGGCAAGCCGGTCGATCCGTCGAAGATCACGCGCGTGGCGCTGATGACGGTGGAAGGCGAGAACGATGATATCTCCGGACTCGGACAAACCGAAGCGACGCACGAACTGTGCACCGGAATTCCCGATCATCGCCGGGTGCATTACGTGCAAAAGGGCGTTGGACACTACGGAGTCTTCAACGGTTCGCGTTTCAAATCGGAAATCGTGCCGCGCATCAACGATTTCATGACGTCTGCGGCTAATGGAAAGTCCTCAATGGCCAGAGCGGCCGAATGAAATGAGTTATTCGTGCGTGTTCCTTCGTGAACGCCGCATTTCGAATGGTGTCGCGCTGATTCGGCCACCCAAGTAACTGTCTGAATTACACGAGGAAATTACACATTTAGCGGTTCCGCAACGAATGAATTTAGATTCCTGATTCAGTAGGGCGACGGAACCGTCTTTTTAGTTCAAAATTTTTGTTCCATCCCCATCATGTAGAGGCAGCGTCGCCGGTCAGCCCCTGTATATTGGGCAAATGATTTGTTTTTGCGCCGAACGATTTCGCTGGCGGCGGATGTGGCAGAATCCGGGAGAAATTCTAATCCCCGGACTTGCAGACATGGCCACTCGCGCCCTCCTCTATCGGCGGCCCGCCGAACCTTCGACTCTTCTCGTCAAACACGGCTCCCAAATCTACGCCATCCGACTACGCAGACACCGGCGCGCGCGCCGTTACACGCTGCGGATTCATCCGAGTGATCGCGAAGCGATCCTGACCATGCCGCCGCGCGGCACCATCGCCGAGGCGAAGGACTTCGCGCAGCGTCACGGCGGCTGGATCGCGGCACGTCTTGGCCGATTGCCGAAGGCGGCGCCGTTTCTTTCGGGCACTGTGGTGCCGATCCGCGGCGTCGCCCACCGGATCGTGCATCGCGCCGGTGTGCGCGGCACGGTGTGGCCGGAAACGCGCGATAGCGGCGAGCGGATTCTCTGTGTGGCAGGCGACCCCGAACACGTCGAGCGGCGGGTGCATGATTATCTGAAGCGCGAAGCCCGCAACGATTTGCAGGAAGCGGTCCAAACCTATGCTCAGGCGCTGGGCGTGCGGGTGAAGCGGCTCTCGATCCGCGATCAATCGAGCCGCTGGGGTTCATGCACCTCGGCGGGTTCGCTGTCGTTCTCGTGGCGGCTGATCCTCGCGCCGACTCACGTGCTGGATTACCTCGCCGCCCATGAAGTGGCGCATCTGGTCGAGATGAATCACTCGCCGCGATTCTGGCGGGTGGTTGACAAGGTGTGCGATGACGTCGAACGCGCCAAGCGTTGGCTCGATACCCACGGCAACGACCTGCATCGCTACGGCATTCAGGATTAAGGGAAGTACCAACCGTCGTCATACCCCGCGTAGGCGGGGTATCCAGTATGTTCGGCCTTTCCAATAAAATATGAGCGCTCTGCAATACTGGGTCGCCCGCCGGAGCCTGTCATCGGGCTCGCCGATGGCGAGACCCGGTGGCGGGCGATGACCGTCAGCAATGATGGGCGGATGTGATACCGACGCAACGCCGGCCATTTACCGTCCGAACAGCCGTTGGATCAGCCAGCCGTCTAATCCCGCATCCGCTTCCGGGCGCACGGAGCCGCGCGGCGGCGGCGGCCGGTTTGGCGCCGTTCCCGGGAATGGCGCCAGCGATGCCGGCGCAGCCGATGGTGCGGGTGAGGGCGCACTGACCTGGGCCCCGGCCTGTGCAACATTCGAGAACGGGCCCGGCACCTGCGAATAGGGCAGGGCGGCGACCGGGACGCCCTGATGGGCCGCGCGCATGAAGCGGGTCCAGACCTCGACCGGCAAGCCGCCGCCGGTGGCCTTGCGGGTCGGCGAGTTATCGTCATTGCCGAGCCAGACGCCGGTGACGAGGTTGGCGGTGTAGCCGATGAACCAGGCGTCGCGGAAATCCTGGCTGGTGCCGGTCTTGCCGGCGGCCATCCAGCCCGGCAGTTCCGCTTTGCGCGCGGTGCCGCTGAGCAAGGTCTCCTGCATCATGGTGTTCATCATCCCGACATTGCGGGGCTCGATCACCTGGCCGAGCTGATCGGGCGATCGGGCGTACAGCACCTTGCCTTCGGTGGTGCGGATCTTGAGCACGACATGCGGGCTGACGCCGATGCCGCCATTGGCAAAGGGTACATAGGCGCCGACCAGCTCGGTGAGCGAGACTTCCGACGTGCCGAGCGCGATTGAGGCGTTGGCATCGAGTTTCGATGAAATGCCGAGCCGGTGCGCGGTGCGCACCACGTTCTTGGGGCCGACTTCCAGGCCGAGCCGTACCGCAACGGTGTTGAGCGACATTGCCAGCGCCTGCGTCAGCGTCACCGCGCCAAGATATTCATGTTCGAAGTTCTCGGGCTTCCAGCCCTTGATGTTCACCGGCGCGTCCGGCCGGATCGTGTCCGGCGTCAGACCGGCTTCGATCGCGGTCAGATAGACGAACGGCTTGAACGCCGAGCCCGGCTGCCGTTTGGCGGTCACCGCGCGATTATACTGGCTGTCGCTGTAATTGCGGCCGCCGACCATGGCGCGCACCGCGCCATCGGGGGTCATCGCCACCAGCGCGCCCTGGCTGACATTGAACTTCACGCTCTTGGCCGCGAGTTCGTCGATCACGGCGGCCTCGGCGATGCTCTGCAGTCTGGGGTCGATCGAGGTTTCGACCACGATGTTCTGATCAATCTGGCCGACGAGATCGTCGAGCACTTCGCCGATCCAGTCCGCGACATAATTGACGGTGCCGGCACCGGCCGGTTTCACGTTGTAGGAGGGATGGCCGATCGAGGCCTGCGCTTGCGCTTCGGTGATGAACTTGGCGTCGGCCATCGCGGCGAGCACGAGCTGGGCGCGCTTTTCGGCGCCTTCGGGATTGCGGTTCGGCGCCAGCCGCGACGGCGATTTGACCAGACCCGCGAGCATCGCTGCCTCGGCCAGCGTGACGTTCTTTGCGGACTTGCCGAAATAGCGTTGCGCCGCCGCTTCGACGCCATAGGCGCCGGAGCCGAAATAAACCCGGTTGAGATAGAGTTCGAGAATCTCGGCCTTGGAATGCTTGCGCTCCAGCCAGAGCGCGAGCTCGACTTCCTGCAGCTTGCGCTGGAAGGTGCGTTCCTGCGTCAGGAACAGGTTCTTCGCGAGCTGCTGGGTCAGCGTCGAGCCGCCCTGCGAAACGCCGTGATGCATGATGTTGGTGACCGCCGCGCGCAAAATGCCGAGCGGGTCGACGCCGTAATGCGAATAGAACCGCCGGTCCTCGATCGCGATGAACGCCTTGGGCAGATAAGGCGGAAGATCTTTCAGCGCGACATTGGCGCCCGCCATTTCGCCGCGCGTCGCCAGCACGCTGCCGCCAAGGCCGGTGATCTGGATCGTCGGCGGCCGCTTCGGAATTTCCAACGACTGGATCGGCGGCAGATGCGCGCCGACCCAGACCAATACGCCGACTACGGCGATCGCGGCCCACAGCCCGAGCACGGCGCCCCAATAGACCAGTCGATACAGGATGGAACCGGCGCGAGATTTCGACCGCCGCGCGGCGCCGCTGCGGCTTGGGCGCGGCTTGCGCTCGGTGGGCGGCTCGTCGTCGCCGTCATCGGCCTTGCGTTTGGCGGGTGATTTCTTCGGCTTGCTGTCGCCGTTCGGGATCCGGTCGGCGGGATTGAGGCGCAATTCGGAAAGCGCCGCGGCGAGCCCGAATTGCGGCTCCTTGCGTCCACCGCTTTTTTTTCGTCCCCACGCCATGCACCAACGCCCACGCCGTAACCCACGGCAGACTAGCGGGACGGGTTTAAAGCCGTGTTAAACGATGGTTAATCGTGATCCCGCGAAGCGCCGCCAAGTGGCTGACAAAAATGGCGTTTAGATGGGCTTAACGTTACCGCGCAGCGGCAGAGCGTTTCATGATGAGGAGCCGCGCATCTCGCGCGGCGTTTCGAATCATGATGGCCACGCCTGTCGCGTTCTTCGAGACGCTCACCTGCGGCGCGGGCGTCTCAGAAGCTGACTCAAAAACGATCGATAAGAAGGGAATGGGCCTTTCGCTCGTCGTGGCCGGGCATAGCCGTTCGAAGAACGGCGTCGCTGCCGCTCGCCTATGTCCCGGCCATCCACGTCTTTTCTTGCTGCGAGTCTCCAAGACGTGGATGCCCGGCACAAGGCCGGGCATGACGAAGCGGGAGGTCGAGGCCCGATTTTTATTGATCGCGTTTTGAGCCAGGCTCTCAGGAATGAAGAAACTAACTCAACCCGCCGCGCCGGTGTCCTCGATGATCGGGCCAAACAGTTCCCAGCGCTCGCCGTTGAACTTCATCATCTGGAGCTGCTTGTTGACCCGGTAATCATTCGGCGTGGTGTTGCCGAGGATTCCAGGCAGCGCCAGGTCAAGCTGCACGTTCTTCAGGTTGGTGGCCTGTTTCAGGACGTTCTCGCGGGTCAGGTCGTCGCCGCACTGCTTGAGGACGTGAACCAGCAGCTGGGTCGTGCTGTAGCCATAGGTATTGAAAATCGAATCCTTATCGCCGTCGGGATAGTACTTCGCCATGAAGTCCAAATACTTCTTCATGCCGGCGTCGTCCTTCCAGGTCGGATCGAGCGGATCCTTGCCATAGTTGACGCTGATCACCCCCTTGGACGCTTCCAGTCCCGCCGGCTTCATCACCGCGCCGACCGAGGTGGCGTTGATGTCGACGATGTGGACTGGCTGCCAGCCGAGTTCGGCGTTCTTCTTGATGGCTTGCGCGGCCTGCTTCGGCGTCGACGCACTGAACAGCAGGTCAACGCCCGCGTCCTTCAATTTGAGGATCTGCGAGTCGACGGTCGGATCGGCAACCTCATAGGAAGCCTCGGCCACCACCATCTTCGCGGCCTTGTCGCCAAGGCCGGCCTTGAGGCCATTCAGATAGTCCTTGCCGAGATCGTCGTTCTGATAGAGCACGCCGACCTTGGCGTTCGGATAGTTCTTGAGGATGTACTGGCCGTAGATCCGGCCCTCGACGAAGTAGTTCGGGTTGAATCCCAGCGTCCAGGGGAAGTTCTTCGGATCGGTGAATTTGGACGCACCGGTGGCGGCGAAGAGTTGCGGCACCTTTTTCGCATTGAGATACTTCTGGACCGCGGCGTTGGAGGGCGTGCCGATGATCTGGAAGGTGAGCAGCACTTCGTCGCTCTCGACCAATTTTCGGATCTGCTCGACCGCCTTGGGCGGGCTGTAAGCATCGTCATACTGAATTAAATTGATCTTGCGGCCGTTCACGCCGCCCTGGTCATTGACCATTTTGATGTAGGCCGCCTGGGCCTTGCCGATGGTCGCGTAGGCGGACGCCGGCCCGCTGAACGGCACGGTCTGGCCGATCTTGATCTCGGTGTCGCTCGCGCCGCTGTCGTATTTCTTTTGTGCGTAGGCTGAAGTGGCCGACAGCGCGAGCGCAACCGCCGCGCTGGTCAGCAGATGGAAAATCCCATTCCTCATGTCGCTGTTTCCTCATGTGTGTGATTGCGTCGACGGTCTTGCTCCGGTGGAAATCTTTCGATTTCCGGCCGGGTGCCATCGTTGGCAAGATTGTGGAGGAACGGGTGGGGCATTGCAAGGCGAGGCCGGCCCCGACCGGTTGCGGCCTCAGGCCAGCAACAGCAGCACCAGCGCGATTGCGGCGGGTGCCGCCTGCACGAACAGGATCCTGCGGCTGACGGTCGCGGCGCCGAAAATCCCGGCCACGATCACGCAGAGCAGGAAGAACGCCTTGATCTGGAATGCGAAAGCCGGACTGGTGTGAACCAGTCCCCAGATCAGCCCGGCGGCGAGGAAGCCGTTATAGAGGCCCTGATTGGCGGCCAGCACCGCGGACTCGCTTGCCTTCTCCGGGGTGTTGCGAAAGGTCTTGAGGCCGAGCGGCTTGGTCCAGAGAAACATCTCCAGCACCAGAAAATAAAGATGCAGCGCGGCGACCAGCGCCACGAGCAAGTTCGCGATCCAAATCATGCTGCGTTCCCCCGAACCCGACAAGACTTTGCCGGGTCACCCTAGCACGCGCTGGTTGCGCTGTCCGATAGCAGCTGTGGATTTCGTCGAGCAGGACCTCGCCGGGCTCGCAGAGCCAACCGCAGCCGTTCACGCCGCCGGTTTTGCCGCCGCCTCGTCATTGACCAAGAGGTGGATCAGCGCGCTCTTGATCGCGGCCTGCCGCGTCGGCGCATTGATCTGCGCGCCGAGCAGGTCGGTGACATAGAACACGTCGCGGGCGCGCTCGCCGAACGTGGCGACATGGGCGGAGGCGATATTGAGGTTCAGCTTCGAGATCGCGGTGGTGAGTTGATACAAGAGGCCGGGCCGGTCGAGGCCGGACACCTCGATCACCGTGTAGCGGTCCGACCACTGGTTGTTGATGATCACTTCCGGCTCGACCACGAACGGCCGCACCTTGCCGCGCCCGGAGGCGCGGCGCGCCACCGCCTCGGGCAGGCGCAACCGGCCTTCCAGCACTTGCTCGATCATTTCGCCGATCCGCGTCGCGCGCCGTCCCTCGTCCTCGTCGCGGTCGTACTCGCGGGAGATCGCGATGGTGTCGAGCGCGCGGCCGTCGGTGGTGGTGTAGATCTGCGCGTCGACGATGTTGGCGCCCGCCGAGGCGCAGGCGCCGGCGATGATCGACAACAGCCAGGGATGGTCGATTGCCAGGATGGTCAGTTCGGTGACACCGCGGGCCTCGTCGAAGCCGACATTGATGGCGAGCTTGTGCCCGGCGTTTTCGTTGGCCTTGATGAAACGGGCGTGGCGGATCTTGCGCGCCAGTTCGACCTTGAGCCAGTACGCCGGATAGTGCCGCGAGATATAGGAATTGAGCTCCTGCTCGGGCCATTCGGTGAACGCGGCGCGAAACTCCGATTGCGCCATGGTGATGCGCTGCGCGCGGTTGACCTCGGAGAAGCCGCCGGTCAGCACCGGCTCGGTCTCGTAATACAGCGTGCGCAGAAGCTGCGCCTTCCAGCCGTTCCAGACGCCGGGGCCGACGCCCCGGATATCGGCGGTGGTCAGGATCGTCAGCAGCTTCATCTGCTCGACCGATTGCACGACCGCAGCAAAATTCTCGATCGTCTTGCGGTCCGAGAGGTCGCGCGATTGCGCCACCGTCGACATCGTCAGGTGCTCTTCGATCAACCAGGCGATCAACTCGGTATCGGCGGCATTGAAGCCGAGCCGCGGACATAGCCGGCGCGCCACTTTGGCGCCCGCGATCGAGTGATCCTCCGGCCGGCCCTTGGCGATGTCATGCAGCAGCGTGGTGATGTAGATGACCGCGCGGTGTTCGGGACGGATCTTGCGCATCAGGTCGCTGGCGACGACGAACTCGTCGTTGCCGCCGCGCTCGATCTCCTGCAGGTAGCCGACGCAGCGGATCAGGTGCTCGTCCACCGTGTAGTGATGGTACATGTTGAACTGCATCATCGACACGATCTTGCCGAAGGCGCGGATGAACTGACCGAGTACGCCGGTCTCGTTCATGCGCCGCAGCACGATTTCGGCATCGTTCGAGGTCAGGATCTCCATGAACAGCCGGTTGGCTTCCGGATTCTCGCGCAGCGGGGCGTTGATGAGCTTCAGCGACCGGGTCACGGTGCGCATCGCGTCCGGGTGGAACGCGAGATTGTTCTTCTGCGCGAGGCGGAAGATCCGGATCAGGTTGACGGGATCCTGCTTGAAGACGTCGGGCGCGGCGAGGTTGATGCGGTTGTTGTCGACGATGAAATCGTCGCTGTCGGGCACCCGCCGCGCCTTCACGCTCGGCCGCAGCCGCGCCATCATGCGGCTCAGCACCGGCGCCGGCTTGGCCTGCTGGTCCTCCAGCTTGGCGCACAGGATCGCGGTGAGATCGCCGACATCCTTGGCCATCAGGAAGTAGTGCTTCATGAAGCGTTCGACGTCCTGCATCCCCGGATGCGAGGTGTAGCCGAGCCGGATCGCGATTTCGCGCTGCAGATCGAACGACAGCCGCTCTTCGGCTCGGCCCGAGAAGAAGTGGATGTTGCAGCGTACCGACCACAGGAAATCCGAACAGCGCCGGAAGATGCGATACTCCTGGGCATCGAACACGCCGCGCTCGAGCAGCTCATCGGTCTCGCGCACGCGGTAGACATATTTCGCGATCCAGAACAGCGTGTGCAGGTCGCGTAATCCGCCCTTGCCGTCCTTGACGTTGGGCTCGACCAGATAGCGCGATTGTCCGGCGCGGCGATGGCGCTCCTCGCGCTCGGCGAGCTTGGCGGTGACGAACTCGGCTGCGGTACCCTGCACCACCTCCTTGTCGAAGCGCTCGACCAGTTCGTCATAGAGGGGCTTGTCGCCGGTCAGAAACCGGGTTTCGAGTATCGCGGTGCGGATCGTCATGTCGCCCCGCGCCTGCCGGATCGATTCGTCGACCGAGCGGGTGGCGTGGCCGACCTTCAGCCCCATGTCCCACAGGCAATAGAGAATGGCTTCTGCGACCTGCTCGCCCCAGGCGGTCTGCTTGTAGGGCAGGATAAACAACAGATCGATATCGGATTCCGGCGCCATCAGCCCGCGTCCGTAGCCGCCGGTGGCGACCACCGCCATGCGCTCGGCGCCGGAGGGGATCGGCGAGCGATAGAGATGGTGGGTCGCTGCGGTGAACAGGATGCGGATGATCTCGTCCTGGACGAAGCATAGCCGCTCGGCGCAGCGCCGGCCGTGACGATCCTTCAGCAGGATGGCTTGCGCGATGGCCCGCGCCGCGGTCAGCTCGGCCTTCAGCAACTGCGCCAGCGCGGCGCGAAAAACGTCCTCGCGGCCGGCATGTTTTTCGGCGAGCGCATCGACCGCGGCGGAAATCCGCGCGGTATCGAAACGTTCATCCGCTTCCGGGCGGGCCCCGGTCACAACGCTGTCCATGAACTATCCCGATAACCGACGCCGCCGATGCTGTCACGGGACATTGTGGCCGAACAGCAGCTCCATGCTGCGTTGCCCGGCTTTCGGGCAATGCCGTTCTCGTTACAGCGCCTCAGGCGCAGTTATTTTCTCGTTGACGTTCTTCTATAACTCATTGAAATAAAAATTGTTTTTTAAAAATCAAGGAGGGCTGGTGATGCCAAGGATTTCACGGCGCGCTTTGGCGGCGCTTATCGCTGTTTGGACGCTGGTGCCCGGCGGCGCTTCCGCCGCCGACGCGCTCAAGGAAATTCGCATCGACTGGGCGAGCTACAATCCGGTGTCGATGATTCTCAAGCAGAAGGGCCTGCTGGAGAAGGAATTCGCCAAGGACGGCATCAGCATTGTCTGGGTGCAGTCGGCCGGTTCCAACAAGGCGCTGGAATTCCTCAACGCCGGCTCGATCGATTTCGGGTCGACCGCGGGCTCCGCGGCGCTGGTCGCCCGGATCAACGGCAATCCGATCAAGTCGGTCTATGTGTTCTCGCGCCCGGAATGGACGGCGCTGGTTACCACCAAGGATTCCAAGATCGCCACCGTCGCCGACCTCAAGGGCAAGCGCGTCGCGGTGACCCGCGGCACCGATCCGCACATCTTCCTGGTGCGGGCGCTGCTCGGCGCGGGCCTGAGCGAAAAGGACATCGCGCCGGTGCTGCTGCAGCACGCCGACGGTAAGACCGCGCTGATCCGCGGCGATGTCGATGCGTGGGCGGGGCTCGACCCGATGATGGCGCAGGCCGAAATCGAGGATGGCGCCAAGCTGTTCTTCCGGGATTCCGCGGCCAATACCTGGGGCATCCTCAATGTGCGCGAGGCGTTCCTGAAGGATCATCCCGACGTGGTTCGTCGCGTGCTCGCTACCTATGAGGAAGCGCGCAAATATTCGCTGGCGAATTACGGCGAGCTGAAGCAGACCTTCATCGCCGTGACCAAATTGCCCGACAGCGTGGTCGACAAGCAGCTCAAGGAGCGCACCGAGCTCACTCATAACCGCATCGGCGCGCCGCAGCGCGAATCCATCCTGGCGGCAGGCCTGGCGCTGCAGCAGGCTGGCGTGATCGACGCCAAGGTCGACGTCAAAGCCGCGCTTGACGGGCTGATCGACGATCAGGTCCCGCTGCCGACGAATTGAGAGACGCTTTCTTCCCTTCTCCCCTTGTGGGAGAAGGTGGCACGGACACAGTCCGTGCCGGATGAGGGGTTTCCACGTACACTACCCCTCACCCGCCTGCGCTTCGCTTCGGCACCCTCTCCCACAAGGGGAGAGGGGAAGAAAAAGCGGCTCACCCAATTAGGGGCAATCCTTGTAAAGCCCGTCCTTCCAAGGCTGACGTTGCAATCCTCTAAAGATAAGCGCTTGCGCTATGGCCATGACCGTCGAATTATCCGTACCTGAACAGGCCGATCCGGCCGCGACGCCGGCGCCTGCAAGCCGCCTGCGGCGCTGGGTGCGGCCGGCGCTTGGGCTGTTGCTGCCGGTCGGCGTGGCGCTGGCCTGGGAACTGGTGGTGTGGTCCGGGCTATCCAATGGGCGTCTGGTGCCGCCGCCGACCAAGATATTCGCCACCCTTGTCGATCTGGCGCGCAGCGGCGAACTCATCCCCCACATCACGGCGACGCTGACGCGGGTGTTCGTGGGCTTTGGCTTTGGCGTGGTGGCCGGGACGCTGCTCGGCGCGGTCGCCGGCTATTGGGGACTGGCGCGCCGGCTGCTCGATCCGACCGTGCAGGCGCTGCGCGCGATACCCTCGATCGCCTGGGTGCCGCTGTTCATCCTGTGGCTCGGCATCTTCGAGACCTCGAAAATCGCGCTGATCGCGGTCGGGGTATTTTTCCCGGTCTATCTCGGCGTGATGGGTGCGATCATGGCGGTCGATCGCAAGATCGTCGAAGTCGGGCGCACCTTCCGCCTCAGCGGGCCGGCGATGATCCGCCGCATCCTGCTGCCCGCGGTATTGCCGGCCTATGTCGTAGCACTTCGGGTGGGGCTTGGACTCGGCTGGATGTTTGTGATCGCCGCCGAGTTCATGGGCGCGTCCGAAGGGCTCGGCTATCTCGTGATCGACGGCCAGCAACTCGGCAAGCCCGCGCAGATCCTGGCGGCGATCGTGATTTTCGCGATCCTTGGCAAGGCCGGCGACTGGCTGATTGAAATCACCTTTGCGCCGCTGTTGCGCTGGCAGGACGCGTTCGGCCGCCACGGCGGAGCCAATTGATGCTCGTTCTGGATCGCCTCAGTAAAACCTATCCCAACGGCGTCAACGCACTGGCGCGTTTTTCGGCCGAGATTAGACTCGGCGAGATCGTCGCCATCATCGGCGGTTCCGGCTGCGGAAAGTCGACGCTGCTGCGCGCCATCGCCGGCCTCGACCGCGCCACCTCGGGCACGGTGATGCTCGACGGCGATGCGATATCAGCGCCGCACGCCAAGATCGGCATTATCTTCCAGGAGCCGCGGCTGTTGCCCTGGCTCAGCGTCGCCGACAATATCGGGTTCGGCCTGTCGGACTTGCCTTCCGACGTTCGCCGCGAGCGGGTCGCGCGCGCGCTGGCGCGGGTTGGCCTCGCCGACAAGGCCGATGCCTGGCCGCGTGAACTGTCCGGCGGCCAGGCGCAGCGCGTCGCGATCGCACGCGCGCTGGTGCCGCAGCCGGAAGTGCTGCTGCTCGATGAGCCGTTCTCCGCGCTCGATGCGTTCACCCGGCGCGACCTGCAGGATCATCTGTTGGACCTGTGGGCGGATACCCGGCCGACCCTGGTGCTGGTCACCCATGACGTCGATGAAGCCGTGGCGCTGGCCGACCGTGTCTTCGTGATGCGGCCGCGGCCGGGCCGCCTGTTCGAGGAGATCGAGGTCAATCTGGCGCGGCCGCGCGACCGCCAGTCGCCGTTGTTCGACAACTTCAAGCGCCGGGTGCTGACCGCGCTCGATCGCTCGCTCGACCGCAGCGTGCCCGACATCGAGGCGAAATCGACCGCCGGCGAGGCGCTGTGGTGGTGACAGCGGCGCTCTGACGCCTTACATCCGATCACGCACCACTCCGGGAGAAAGAAAATGGACGCCGCCGAACTCCGCGCCACCCAGGCCCCGATCAAGGATCGCTACAAGACCGATCCCAAGTCTGCGATGATCACGCTGAAAGCCAAGGGCTCGATCGACAGCGAAGGCATCGCCTGCAAGGTCGAGACCGGCCGCGCTTTGGCGGTCGCAGGCCTGCATCCGGCCACCGGAGGCTCCGGGCTTGAACTGTGCTCCGGCGACATGCTGCTGGAAGCGCTGGTCGCCTGCGCCGGGGTGACGCTGAAATCGGTCGCGACCGCGATCGAGGTGCCGCTGAAAGCCGGCCATGTCGTGGCCGAAGGCGATCTCGATTTTCGCGGCACGCTCGGCGTCGACAAGGAGGCCCCGGTCGGCTTTGCGGAAATCCGGCTGCGTTTCGACGTCGCTACCGACGCGCCGCAGGACAAGCTCGATCTCTTGCTCAAACTCACCGAGCGCTATTGCGTGGTCTACCAGACCATCAAGAACGGCCCCAAGGTCTCGGTGTCGATGCAGCGGGTGTGAATGGATGTAGCTCCCCTCCCCCTTGCGGGGTCCGAGGCGAGCGAAGCTCGCTCTCGAGGGCGGGGGTGGGGGTCTCCAAGCACTGAGCTTGTGGCTCACCCCCCACCCCGACCCTCCCCCGCAAGGGGGGAGGGAGATTAGAGTCTGTTCGAGCTACCATGTCCCCCGACCTCACCTTTATCCTGACGCTCGCGCTGCGCATGGCGATTACGGCGGCGTTCGTGGTGTCGGCGTCGATCATCACGGAGCGGTCGGGGCCGGTGATCGGCGCGCTGGTCGCGACCTTGCCGATTTCGGCGGGACCGTCTTACGTGTTTCTCGCGCTCGATCACGACGCGGCCTTCATCGCCGAGGGCGCGCTGGCGAGCCTGCCGATCAACGCCGCCACCATCGTGCTTGGCCTGATCTATGTGGTGCTGGCGCAGCGTCATAGCGCGCTGATCAGCTGGTTCGCCGGCGCCGTCGTCTGGATTGCGTTGGCTTTCCTGTCGCGCAGGATTGAGTGGTCGCTTGCCACTGGGCTGCTCGCCAATATCGTCACCTTCGGCATTTGCATTCCGGCAATGGCGCGCTTCCGTCACGTCAAGATGCCGTTGATCACGCGCCGCTGGTACGACATCCCGTTGCGCGCGTTGCTGGTTGCGACCCTGGTGGGGACGGTGGTCACGCTGTCGGGCTGGGTCGGCCCCAAAGTCAGCGGCACCATCGCGCTGTTTCCGGTCGTGTTCACCAGCATGATGCTGATCCTGCATCCGCGCATCGGCGGACCAGCGACCGCGGCCGTGATCGCCAATGCCGGCTGGGGCCTGCTCGGGTTTGGCGTTGCGATTGCGGTGCTGCACGTCGCCGCGCCGCGGTTCGGCTCGGTGATGGCGCTGAGCCTGGCACTGATGGTTTGCGTGAGCTGGAATCTGACGCTGTGGTGGAACGGGCGGCGGAAGCTGGTGCGGTAAAGACATAGCCGTCATTCCGGGGCGATGCGCAGCATCGAACTACGATGTGCAATTGCACATCGGAGAATCTCGAGATTCCGGGTCTGGTCCTTCGGACCATCCCGGAATGACGGTTATCTTTTCGGCAACTTCGCCTGCAACGCGTACAGCGCTTCCAGCGCATCGCGCGGCGACATCTCGTCGGGGTGCAGCGCCCGCACGGCTTCCACCAGTTGCTCGGCTTCGCTCGGCGGTGCCACCTCGGCCGCCGCGCGCGACGGCACCGCGAACAGCGGCAGATCGTCGGCCAGCGCGCGGGCGGTCTGGCCGCGATCTTGTGCTTCCAGTTTTGCCAACACCGATTTGGCGCGCGCGATCACCGGCGCGGGAAGACCTGCGAGCTTTGCTACCTGAATGCCGTAGGAGCGGTCGGCCGAGCCCGGCAGCACTTCGTGCAGGAACACCACCTCGCCCTGCCACTCCTTGACGCGCACCGTGGCGTTGAACAGCCGCGGCAGTTTGGCGGAGAGCGCGGTCAGCTCATGATAATGGGTTGCGAACAGCGCCCGGCAGCGGTTCGCTTCATGCAGATGCTCAATTGCGGCCCAGGCGATCGACAGGCCGTCGAAGGTCGCGGTGCCGCGGCCGATCTCGTCGAGGATCACCAGCGAGCGTTCGCTGGCCTGGTTGAGGATGACGGCGGTCTCCACCATCTCCACCATAAAGGTGGAGCGGCCGCGGGCGAGATCGTCGGCGGCGCCGACGCGCGAGAACAGCCGATCGACGATGCCGATGCGGGCGCGCGTCGCCGGCACGAAACTGCCGATCTGCGCCAGCAGCGCGATCAGCGCGTTCTGACGCAGGAAGGTCGATTTGCCCGCCATGTTCGGGCCGGTGATCAGCCAGACCTGGCCTGACTTCTGTACCGGCCCCGGCGAGAGGTCGCAGGCGTTGGCGATGAACGGCTGGCCGTCGCGCTTCAGCGCCTGTTCTACCACGGGATGCCGTCCGCCTTCGATCGCAAATCCGAGCGAGCCGTCGACCTCCGGCCGCACATAATTGTCGTCGACCGCGAGTTTCGCCAGCGCGGTCGCGACGTCGAGCAGCGCAAAGCCATGCGCGGCGGCGCGCAGGTCTTCGCTTGCGGCGGTGACCATCGCGCTCAGCCGCTCGAAGATCTCAAGCTCCAGCCCCAGCGCGCGGTCGCCGGCATTGGCGATCCGGGCTTCGATCTCGCCCAGTTCCGAGGTCGTGAAGCGGACCTGGCCGGCCAGCGTCTGGCGATGGATGAAGGTCGCGTTCAGCGGCGCGCTCATCAGCTTGTCGCCATGCTGCGCCGTCACCTCGACGAAATAACCGAGCACATTGTTGTGTCGGATCTTGAGGCCCTTGATGCCGGTGTCTTCGGCGTAGCGGGCCTGCATCGCGGCCACCACCAGGCGCGAGGCGTCGCGCAAATTGCGGGTCTCGTCGAGCGCGCTTTCATAGCCTTCGCGGACGAAACCGCCGTCGCGCTTGATCAGCGGCAACTGCTCGGCCAGCGCGCGTTCGAATTCGCGCGCCAGTTCGCGCGAGGGACGGCGCAGCGCCTCGGCGATGGCGGCGATTTCCGCAGGCGGCGACGGCAGCCGGGCGAGTTGCGCCAGCGCCTGGTCGGCGGCGAGGATTCCGTCGCGCAGACCCGCCAGATCGCGCGGGCCACCGCGGCCGACCGACAGCCGGGCCAGCGCGCGCGACATGTCCGGCGCCGCGCGCAGCACCTGACGGATATCGTCGCGCACGGCGGTGTCATTGACGAAGGTGCTGACGGCATCGAGCCGCCGCGCGATCACGGCGGGCTCGGTCAGCGGCGCGGCGAGCCGTTGCGCGAGCAGCCGCGATCCCGCTGACGTCAGGGTGCCGTCGATTGCATCCAGCAGCGATCCGCGCCGCTCACCGCCGAGCGTGCGCGTCAATTCGAGATTGGCGCGGGTGGCGGGATCGATCGCCATGGTGGTGCCGGCGGCCTCGCGCGCCGGCGGCGACAGCGGCGGGCGCTTTCCGACCTGCGTGCGCTCGATATAGGTGACGGCGGCAGCAGCGGCCGTGGCCTCCAACCGCGACATCGCACTCAGGCCATCCATGGTGGCGACCGCAAAATAATCACACAGCCGCCGTTCCGCCGTGGCGCTGTCGAAGAAGTCTCGCGTCAGCGGCGTCACCGCCGGCAATTCGCGCAGCAGCGCGCCGAGCTCGGCGTCGCCATAAAGCGCGTCGGTGACGATGACCTCGTTGGGGTTGATGCGCGCCAGCGTCGCCGCCAGTTCGCCGGTCGCGCATTCCGTGACGATGAACTCGGACGTGGAAATGTCGATCCAGGCGAGACCGATGCGGTCGCCGCCGCTCGAGCCGCGGGCGCGCGCGATCGCCAGCAGATAATTATTGGCCTTGGCATCGAGCAGGGTGTCTTCGGTGAGTGTGCCCGGGGTGACCAGCCGCACCACGTCCCGCCGCACCACGCTCTTGTTGCCGCGGGCGCGGGCGGCGGCCGGGTCTTCGGTCTGCTCGCACACCGCGACGCGATGGCCGGCCGAAATCAGGCGGTGCAGATAGTCCTCGGAGCGCTCCACCGGCACGCCGCACATCGGGATATCGAGCCCCTGATGCTTGCCGCGCTTGGTCAGCACGATGCCGAGCGTTTTCGAGGCGATTTCGGCATCCTCGAAGAACAGTTCGTAGAAATCGCCCATCCGGTAGAACAACAAGAGCCCGGGATTGGCGGCCTTGATCTCGAGATATTGTTCCATCATCGGCGTGACGCGCGCCGCCACCTCGGTGGCCTTGTCGGTCGCCGTCTTGTCAGTCGCCGTGTCGTTCGGCTTCTCATTAGCCTTGTCGCTAGTATTGGCGGCAGGGTCTGATGGCGCGGGAAGGGATTGCTGGATCGTCATGGGACGCGCAAAATACAGAATTCCACGGCCCGATCCTATCGGTTTGCCGTATCTATCCGGGTTTTCCACCCTCCCGGCGTCTCGTTCCCGATCACCTCAGCTTTGCGGACATGACCGCCCTCGCGTGAACGCGATGCTGATGGCCGCGGATCAATTGACCTGCCGCCAACCCGCTCCTAAAACTCGCCATCAATTCGAGCCGTTCGGCCAATGAAATGCGGCATATAGGGAGAGTTTCGATGCGTGATGTGTTCGTTTGTGACGCCGTAAGGACCCCGATCGGCCGCTTCGGCGGGTCGCTGGCCAAGGTGCGTGCCGACGATCTGGGCGCCGCCCCAATCAAGGCGCTGATGGCCCGGCATCCCAACCTCGATTGGTCACAGGTCGACGAGGTCTATTTTGGCTGTGCCAACCAGGCCGGCGAGGACAACCGCAACGTGGCGCGGATGGCGCTGTTGTTGGCCGGCATGCCGGACTCGGTTCCCGGCCAGACGCTGAATCGCCTCTGCGCCTCCGGGCTTGATGCGGTCGGCGCTGCCGGTCGTGCGATCCGCGCCGGCGAGATCGATTTCGCCATCGCCGGCGGCGTCGAATCGATGACGCGGGCGCCGTTCGTGATGGGCAAGGCGCCGGAAGCGTTCTCGCGCTCGGCCGATATCTTCGACACCACCATTGGCTGGCGCTTCATCAATCCGTTGATGAAGGCGCAATATGGCGTCGATGCGATGCCCGAGACCGGTGAGAACGTCGCCGAGGAATTCCAGGTGTCGCGCGCCGATCAGGATGCGTTCGCGATCCGCTCGCAGCAGCGCGCGGGCAAGGCCATCGCGTCGGGCTATTTCGCCGAGGAGATCACCCCGATTTCGGTACCCGGCGGCAAGGCCGGCCCTGTTACCGTCGACAAGGACGAGCATCCGCGTCCCGAAACCACGCTCGAGGGGCTCGCCAAGCTGAAGCCGATCGTGCGCAACCCCGGCACCGTGACCGCCGGCAATGCGTCCGGCGTCAATGATGGCGCCGCCGCCATGATCCTCGCGTCCGAAGCCGCAGTGAAGAAGCACGGGCTGACGCCGCGGGCGCGCATCCTCGGCCTCGCTTCGGCGGCGGTGCCGCCGCGCATCATGGGCATCGGTCCGGTGCCGGCGACCCGCAAGCTGATGGAGAAGCTTGGATTGAAGATCAGCGATTTCGATCTGATCGAACTCAATGAAGCCTTTGCTTCACAGGGCATCGCCGTGCTGCGCCAGCTCGGCGTGCCGGAGGATGCCGATTTCGTCAATCCGCACGGCGGCGCCATTGCGCTCGGCCATCCGCTCGGCATGAGCGGCGCCCGGCTGGCGATGACGGCGGTGCACGGCATGGAGAAGCGCGGCGGCAAGCGCGCGCTCGCCACCATGTGCGTCGGCGTCGGCCAGGGCGTCGCGATGGCGATCGAGAAGGTGAATTAGAGTTGGCCTTCATCCTGAGGAGCGGCCGCTTGGCCGCGTCTCGAAGGATGAGACACGATCTCTTCATGGTTCGAGACGGCGCTGAAGAAGCGCCTCCTCACCATGAGGCCCTTCGATAGCAGGAGCTCAGATGACCCTTTCCTATCCCCTCGCAAGCCTCACCGCGCATTCGCCGCGGTTGTCGCCGGCGTACCGCAGCACGCTGAAGCGCTCGCCGCAAAAGCCGCTGATCCCGATGCGCCATACGCTGTCGGAATTGACCGGCCCGGTGTACGGCCACGAGACGGTGCGCGAGAACGACCACGATCTCACCACGCAGCACGCCGGCGAGCCGCTCGGCGAGCGCATCATCGTCCATGGCCATGTGCTGGATGAGGATGGCCGCGGCGTGCCGAACACGCTGGTCGAGTTGTGGCAGGCCAATGCCTGCGGTCGCTATGTCCACGTCGTCGACCAGCATCCGGCGCCGCTCGATCCCAACTTCACCGGCGCGGGCCGCGCGCAATCCGATGCCGACGGCTATTACAAATTCATCACCGTCAAGCCCGGCGCCTATCCCTGGGGCAATCATCACAATGCGTGGCGGCCGGCCCATATCCACTTCTCGGTGTTCGGCCATTCCTTCGTCTCGCGGCTGGTGACGCAGATGTACTTCCCCGGCGATCCCTTGTTCGAGTTCGATCCGATCTTTAATTCGGTACCGGACGAGAAAGCGCGGATGCGGATGGTTTCGGCCTTCGATCTGGAGAACACCCAGCCCAACTGGGCGCTGTGCTACCGTTTCAACATTGTGCTGCGCGGGCGTAACGCCACGCCGATGGAGACCAAGTAAGTGCAAAAAGGCTTGACCCCATCGCAGACCGTCGGCCCGTACTTCAAGTATGGCCTGACGCCGAACGGGCAATACGCCTGGAACGACGCCTTCACCAACAACCTCGTCACGCCGGATACCTCGGGCGAGCGCATTTGCGTCGCGGGCCGGGTATTTGACGGTGACGGCCAGCCGGTGCGGGATTGCATGCTGGAGATCTGGCAGGCCGACGCGCAGGGGCGGTTTTCGGACCCGCAGGACAAGCGCGCGCAGCCCAATTCCTCCTTCAAGGGCTTCGGCCGCTGCGGCACCGATGCGAACGGCGATTATCGTTTCGAGACCATCAAGCCCGGTACGGTGCCCGATCCCGACGGCAAGCCACAGGCGCCGCATCTTGTGCTGGCGATCTTCGCACGTGGCGTGTTGCTGCATCTCTATACGCGGATTTACTTCGACGGCGAGGCCGCGAACGCTGCCGACCCGGTGCTGGCGCTGGTACCGGCCGATCGCCGCGCAACCCTGATCGCGGCGCGCGACCCGGGCAATGGCAACGCGGTCTATCGTTTCGACATCCGCCTGCAGGGTGACAACGAGACGGTGTTCTTCGACGTGTGAGAGCCGAGCTAGACCGGCTTACGGAACGTTGGAGCCCACGCGAGTCGGGTTGAGTGGATCAATGACGGGTCAAGTCCGTCGGCCGTTGCAGCTCCCCGGACACAGCCGATCCCGACGGAAATTGGGATTGTGCATTTCGCCTGCCAGCGGCTTTCCGAGGCAACTCTCGGTAGAGTAAATTTATTTTTGGCCGCCCGAATCAATCTGCCGTTTACTCATGGTGTCCTAGATCGGAAGTCATTGTACCGGTTGAAGTGGACTGTCCATGAAACTGCGCCTTTCCCTTTCTTCTGCAATCATTGTTTTTGGTCTTGTTCTTGTGCTCGGCTTCAGTGCGGTCGTCTTCACCGGCCTATATGCCCTGCGTGAACTCAAGGTAGGCGGGCCGCTCTATTCGGAAATCAAGCTGGGCAATGACCTGGTGGCCGATATCCTGCCGCCGCCGGCCTATGTGCTGGAAGCCTATCTCGAAGCTACACTCGCGATGCGCGAGCCGGACCAGTTCGCCACCCATGACGAGCGCCTGGTTCAGCTTCGCAAGGACTATGAAGATCGCAAGGCGTTCTGGAGCGCTTCCGACCTTGCGCCTGGTCTCAAGGCAGCGCTCGTCTCGGACTTCGACGCCGAGGTCCAGAAGTTCTGGAAACTCGTCGCCGATCAATTATTGCCAGCATTGAGAAGCAAGGATCTGGTCGCAGCCGAGCCGATTTACGCAAAAATAACGAATGTCTATCTCGCCCATCGCGCGATCATCGACCGGATTGTCGACAGGGCGAACAAGCAAAATGCTGAAATCGAGAAGTTGGCCTCGCAGCGCGACACGTCGATTTCCTATATCCTCTGGGGGGTTTCGGCCGCGGTCCTTGCCTTTATCGTTGCCGGATTGCTTGGTGTGGCGTTGGGCGTTGTCAGCCCGATCGTCCGGATGACGGCTGCAATGCAGCAGCTCGCAGCCGGGCAACTCGACGCGGAGATTCCCTTCGCCGATCGTCGTGACGAAGTTGGTTCGATGGCGAATGCCCTGATTGTCTTTAAGGAAGCCGCGATCGAGAACGCCCGTCTGCGCGACGAACAGGTTCGAGCCGAGGAAGATGCGGCCCGGGCACAGGAAGAGGCCCTTCTCAGCATGGCTGATGTCGTCGAGCGCGAAACAGAAACGTCGGTCGACACCGCGGCGAGAGCGACGCTAGGCGTCGAAAAGGCGGCCTCGAGCCTGTCCGATATCGCGCTTGCCTTGTCGCAGGAGTTGCAGGCTGTCGCGGCGGCGTCCCAGCAGGCGCTCGCAAACGCTGAAACGGTATCCGTGGCGGCGGGACAATTGACCGCCTCCATTCGGGAAATCGCCGGTCAGCTTGCCCGCACGAGCACGGTGACGAAGTCAGCGGTGGCGGGGCGCGAAGAGGCAAAGTCCACCATTCAGGCCCTGTCGAGCGCGGTCAAGAAAATCGCCGAAGTCAGCGATCTCATCGGCGGTATCGCCGGGCAGACCAACCTGCTTGCACTGAATGCCACCATTGAGGCGGCACGAGCGGGTGAAGCGGGCCGAGGATTTGCTGTCGTCGCCGCCGAGGTCAAATCGCTGTCAAATCTAACGGCTAAATCGACGGATGAGATATCGCATTTGATATCGGAGATTCAGAGTTCGACCCAGGCGGCGGTCGACGCGGTCGAGGATATGGGAGGCCATATTGTCGAAATCGACGGCGTTGCAACCTCGGTCGCCGGCGCCATGGAGCGGCAGGATGCCGCAACACGCGAGATAGCGCGCTCGGTTGCCGATTCAGCGTCAGCGGCCAAAGAAGTTTCTTCCAAGATTGCCAATGTGAGCCGCGACGCCAACTCCGTCAACGAGCAGGCTGCGGAAGTACGTCAGGCAATCTCGGGCGTTTCCTCAAACCTGACGTCGCTGAGGTCAGTTCTGGTCCGAACCGTTCGTCAGTCGACCGAGGATGCTGGTCGGCGTCAGTACACGCGCTCCGTGGCGGGCTGATTACCGGCGTCGCCGGATGACCCTTCATACGCGGATTTATTGCTTTCAACCCACCTCTCCCCGCCGGGGAGAGGTGGGTTTGTGCAGCAAATCGGGTGAGGGGCGCTTAACGAGAGGCCAGGCAACTCGCCGGGGCTGCGCTTGTTGCGAGGCGCAGTCTCGTTCAGGTCTTGCTGGTCTCGCGGTCAGGTTTGGCTCGATGTTTCCGTGGCGGCTGCGCCGAAATTTCCGGCGCGACCACCTTTAGCGAGCGGACCAACGACTGTTCCCGCGACGGCTTGCTGAAGATACCCGCGGCGTCTTCTCTCAGCGCATGCTCGACGCATCCCTCGATATGGGACACCATGATGTCCTGTGCGCGTTTGGAATCGCGCGCCAACGCGCATTCCAGCAACCCTTGGTGTTCGCGCGCCGCGATCTCTCCGCGGAATACCACTGCAATCATCTGGTAGCGGAGGTAGCGGTCATAGATCGACGCATGCACATCCAGCAGCACGTCGGAACCGCAAGCCGAAATCAACGCGTGGTGAAACTCCCAATCGCATCGCTTCCAGAGTTCCTGATCCGGGCTGCTGCCCGCCAGCATGCGCCGCTCGATGACGGCGAGCTTGTGGTGGGCCGAGACCACGCGGCCTTCCCAATCGAGATCGCCCGCGGCGAAAGATTGCGCGATGGCATGATTTTCGAGCAACAGCCGCAGCGCGGCCACTTGCCTGAACTCATCGGCGGAAACCGGCGCAACCTCGAATCCGCGCTGCCCTTCGGCGACGATGAGGCCTTCGGACGACATCCGGTTCAGTAATTCGCGAAGCGTGCTGATGCTGGTGCCGTAGCTCTCGCTGATTTTTTCCAGCTTGAGTCTCTGGCCGGGAAGCAGGACGCCAAAAATGATGTCGGCCCGGATGCGGCGGTACGCCGTCTCTCCGACCGTCTCAGTCGATGGCGTGCTGATGAGCAAGGACAGTCTCCCGATACTGCTAGGGCCATAATCGCACGCTCGCCGTCGGGCTTCAACGCGCGATCCGATGCCGCGGTTTTTCATGGCGTCGCTCGCGGTCCCGGCGCCCCGGCGGCGTGCATGGCGGCACGCCAGCCGAACACGATCGCGGGACCGATCACGGTGCCCGGCCCGGGATACGTTCCCCGGAAGATCGACGCGGCGTCGGCGCCGGCCGCATAGAGGCCGTCGATGGGCCGCGCGTTGGTGTCGAGCACGCAGGCGTCCTGGTCGATCGGCAAGCCGGCGCTGCCGGCAAGGTCGGCGGGCCAGACCGCGACTGCGAAATAAGGGCCGGGTCCGATGCGGCGCAAACAGGGGTTCGGCGCATTGTCGGGGTCGCCGTTGAAGCGGTTGAGGGGGCTCGACCCGCGGCCGAATTCCTTGTCGGTTCCCGCGGCGGCAAAGCCGTTATGGCGCGCGATGGTTTGCTCCAGGCGCTCGGCATCGACCCCGATTTCCCGCGCCAGCGCCGCGACGGTGCCGCCCTGCTTGAGGTAGCCGGCCTTCAGGAACGGCGCGAGATCGCGGGTGCGGGGGTGGATCAGGCCGATGCCGTAATCGCGGATAAACGCGGCATCGCAAATCAGATGCGCCGGAACGGCTGGCCCATGCCGATCGCCGCGCAGCATGGCGACGACGAAGTCGTGGTAGGAATCGGCTTCGTTCACGAAGCGGAGGCCGGCGCGATTGACCGCGATCAGCCCCGGTTTGGCGCGATCCAGCATGATATGCGGGTATACCGAAGCGGTTCCGTCGGGCCGCGGCATGACCGAGCTTGGCATCCACAGCGCCGGGCTCTGCAGATCGTCGTCAAGGCCGGCGCCGGCCTCGAGCGCAGCCGCGATGCCGTCGCCGGTGTTGCTTTGCGGCGCCAGGCTGAAACGCTGCGCCTCTTCCGGCAAAAGTCTGGTCCGCAGCTCACTGTTCCAGGCGATGCCGCCGGTCGCGATCACCACGCCCTTGCGGGCGCGAACCGCGCGTCGGCCGTGCGCGCCCGTCAGGATCGCGCCGGTGACACGGCCGTCCTCGAGCATGAGTTCGTCCAACCGGGTTTCGAACAGGATCGGCACGGCGCGGGCGCGCAGGCTATGGAGCAGGCGTGCCACCAGGGCATTGCCCATGATCAGGCGGGTACCGCGCCGGTAGCGCAAACGGTCCATCGCCTGACGTCCAATCAACCCGGTCGCGTGCCTCAGCGCTTTGAGCGACCCGAATGGCGCCAGCAGCGACGGGATGTCGGCCTTGCCGACCATCATGCCACCGAGCACGAGGAATTCCGGCCGCGGCGGCCGAACCCGGGCAAAATCCGCGCCCAGCCTGCGGCCGTCGAACGGCGCCGCGCCGAGCGCCCGGCCGCCGAAGGCCGCACCCGGACGATCCTGATAATCCGGATGGGCCGCGGCCGGGATGAAGTGCACGTCGGTGTGGGCTTCGAGATAATCGAGCACGGCTGGACCGCTGTTCAGGAAGGCGGCGCGGCTTTCGTTGTCACCTGACGGTCCCACGACAGCGTTCAGATAGGTCCTCGCCTCCTCGAGAGAGTCCGGGATGCCGGCCCGGGCGCTTTGACGGCTGCCGGGGATCCAGACCGTGCCGGCCGATGTCGACGTGGTGCCGCCAACCATTGCAGTCTTTTCACACAGCACGGTGCGCAGCCCCTCGATCGCGCCCACCAGCGCTGCGGTCATTCCCGCGGCCCCGGCGCCAATCACCAGCAGATCGACCGCTTCGGCGGGCATCGATGTGAGCTCATCAGACATCACGAAGACTTTGCCGTTCTTGAGGAGGCCCGCTAGCGCAGGAAACCAATCGAGATCCAGGGAACGAACGCGACCAAGAGCAGGCCGACCACGAGCGCGATCATGTAGCCGACGATGGGTTTGAGGCCTGCGTCGGGATGCACGCGGCTGATGGCGCAGGCGGCGTAATAACCGACGCCGAACGGGGGCGCGAACAGGCCGACGCCCATCGCCAGAATGATCACCATCGCATAGTGCACCTCGTGCACGCCGACCTGTTTGGCGATCGGAAACAGCAGCGGTCCGAACAGCACAATGGCCGGAATTCCTTCCAGCACGCTGCCGAGAACGATGAAGGCGGCCATCGAGACCAGCAGGAACGTCGGAATACCCCCGGGCAAGCCGGTCATGGCACTGGCGAGGTCCCTTGAAAATCCGGACTGCGTCAGCGACCAGGCCATGCTGGTCGCCGCTCCGATGATCAGCAGGATGCTTCCGGATAACGCCGCGGTCTCGACCAGCATCGGGTAGATCCGCTGCCAGTCGAACTTGCGATAGATGATCAGCCCGGCCAAGGCCGAGTAGGCGATGCCGATGGTCGAAACCTCGGTCGCCGTGGCGACGCCCTCGATCACGGCGGCGCGGATCACGAACGGCAAGGCGATGGCGGGCAGCGCGACCAGCAAGGCCCGGCCGATTTCCCGCACGCTGGCGCGCTTCACCTGCGACAGGTCATCGCCGCGATTGCGCCACCACACCACCAGGCACAGGATCGCGCCGACCGCCACGCCGGGCAGCAGGCCCCCGGTAAACAGCGCGGCGATCGATACCCCCGTGACCGAGCCGACGGTGATGAGCACCAGGCTCGGCGGAATGGTTTCGGTCTGGGCTCCCGTCGCGGCCAGCAGCGCCACCAGTTCACCCGGCTCGGAGCCGCGCGCCTTCATCTCCGGAAACAGCGCCGGCGCGATCGCCGCCATGTCAGCCGCCTTCGATCCGGAAATGCCGGAAACCAGATACATCGCGGCGATCAGCACATAGGACAGGCCGCCGCGCACCGGCGCCAAGAGGCTGGCGAGGAAATGGACCATCGCCCGCGCCATGCCGGTCATTTCGATCAGCAGACCCAGGAAGACAAACAGCGGCACCGAAAGCAGGATGAGATGCGACATGCCTTCTTCGATGCGGCCGACCACGACGACGATCGGTGTCGCCGTCGTCAGCGCCTGGTAGCCGAAGGTGGCCAGCCCGAACGCAAAGGCAATCGGCACGCCCGCGAAAACCAGGCAGGCGACGAGCCCGACAAAGAAGATCAGCAAATTGAGGTTGCCGAGATTTTCGAACGCCGGCTGCAACAGCATGAGTCCGCCGACGATGGCCGCGCTGGCCGCACAGGCGGCGGCGACGTGGCGCCAGTTGCCGACTCCGACCAGCCGCAACAGCGCGATCGCGATCATCAGGGCAAATCCGACCGGCAGCGCGGTGGCGCGCCAGGCGCTGGAGATTTCCATCGCGGGCGTCGTCACCGGGATTTCGTCGACCGCGAAATCGTAAGCGGATCCGATGATCAGCAACAGGAAGGTCAGCGCCGCCACGATCGCCACGACGTCAAGCAGTGCGCGCAGGGGCGGTGACAGCATGCCGACGAACGCCGTCATTCGCATATGCTCGGCGCGGCGAAGCGCGACGACCGCCCCCAGCATCGCGAGCCAGAGAAACAGCGTCGAGGCCAACTCATCCGACCAGATGATCGGATGATGGAAGGCGTAGCGCGAGATCACGCCACCGAGCAGGACGAGAATTTCAAGCAGAACGAGCGCGGCGGTGGGTATCTCGACCAGCGTTCCCAAAGCTTGGTCCAGCCGGGCCGTCCATCCTCGCTTTGCAAAAAGCGAGGGGTAGGCTCCCGCTGGTTCGATCTTCATCTCATCGCTCCCGAGAAACCGCGAGGCGTTGCGGATCAGGACAGCGGCCCGGAATATTTTTCCAGCGTTTTCCAGGCCTCCGCACCGTATTTAGCCTTCCATTCCGCATAGAAGCCGGCCTTGGAGAGCGCCTCGCGGAACAGCCTCTTGTCGGGATGATTGAATTCCAGCCCCTTGCCCTTCAGCGTCGCCTCCAGTTCGATGTTGAGGCGCGCGGTTTCCGCCCGCTGCTTCAGCGTCGAGGTCTCGAACGCCTGGGTGATCATCGCCTGGTCTTGCGGCGCCAGCGCCTTGATGCGCTTGCCGTTGGCGATGATCCACAGCCCGTCCCACATGTGCTCGGTGACCGAGCAATATTTCTGCACCTCGTAGTATTTCCCGGCCTCGATCACCGTGAGCGGATTCTCCTGGCCATCGACGATCTTGGTTTGCAGCGCCGAATACAATTCGTTGATGGTGATGGAGGTCGGCGACGAGCCGAGCGCGGTGAACAGCGACACCCAGACCGGGCTCGGCGGGACCCGCATCTTGAGACCCTTGAAATCATCGACCGCATTGACCGGGCGGATGCTGGTGGTGACGTTGCGGTAGCCGCTGTCGAGGATTTTCGGGTAGGCGTAGAGGCCGGCCTTGTCGAGGCCCTCGCGAATGGTCGCGCCCAGCTCGCCGTCCATCGCCTGCCAGACGTGATCGTAATCTGCAAACGCGAACGCCATGCCGCTGATTCCGGCGACGGGTGCCACCACCTGCATCGAAATGCCGGAAGCGGTCATCATGTCCAGCACGCCGGAGCGGACCTGCGTCAGCATCGCCGCATCCGAGCCAAGCTGCGCATTCGGGAAAAACTGGATGTCGATCCGGCCGCCCGACTGCTGGCGGATTTCCGCGCAGGCCTCTTCCATCGCCATCGAGGCCGGATGGCTGGCCTGAAACTGGCCGCCAACCTTCAGGCTGACTTTGGCGCCCTGGGCCAAGAGCGGGGCGGTTCGTGTGGCGAGCAGGCCGCCGATCGCGGCCGTGCCCAACTGTCGTCGGTTGATCGGCATCTTGTCCTCCCCGAAATTTTTACGTGTCGTTGTTCGTCGCCCGGCTCGGCTAAGCCTCGCCGCAACAAGCCGGTTCAGCGCGCGGCGAGGGCCGCGATGGCGTCGATCGCCAGCGCGTAGCCGTGGCCGCCGAGGCCGGCGATCACGCCGGTCACGCCATGGGACATCAGCGATTTCTGGTACATCGGCTCGCGCTTGTGGATGTTGGTGATGTGGACTTCGACCTTCGGTCCGTCGAACATCTTTAACGCATCGAGCAGCGCGATCGAGTGGAACGAGAGGCCCGCGGGGTTGATGACGACGCCCGCCATGGTGTGGCGGGCTTCGTGCAGCCAGTCGATCAGCGTGGCTTCGGAATTGGACTGGCGGAAATCGACCTCGAGGCCGTGGCTCTTCGCACGTACGACGCAGCGCTGCTTGATGTCGGCCAGCGTTTCCTTGCCGTAGATCTCGGGCTCCCGGACGCCCAACAGATTGAGATTGGGTCCGTTCAGGACCAGCACCGTCCCCGCCATTTCAAGCCTCCCCGTGATCTTCTTGTCAGATCTTGCGAGCGTTAGAACACTGGACGATTTCAAAATCAACCGATACTTTTGGTTTTATCATATACTATTGACCGTGACGTTGTGCGGCCTGCGGGAAACTGGCGCGGTTCTCGCCGGTTCGGCTTTGGTCAGCCTAATCTGACACCACGAGCGGTCGGGACCGCCGCGCAAGCCGAACGGGGGGCAAACGATGTGGAACAGCGGTCGGGGATTTATGGCGATCTGGAGCGATGTCGCGCCGGTCGACTTTGAATTTTATCACGATTGGCTGCTCAAGGAGCATTTTCCGGAGCGCGTTGGAATCCCCGGATTCATCTCGGCCCGCGTCTTCAGGCGCGAACTCAGTCCCGGCTATCAGTTCTTCATCATCTATGAGACGGAGGCGCCGGAGGTGTTGGCGAGCGCGGCCTATGTGGCGAGGCTCAACAACCCGACGCCGAAGTCGCAAGCGATCATGCCGAAGCTCAAGAACTTTGTGCGAGGGGCCGGCCGCGTGGTGCAATCGAGCGGGATTTGCGGCGGCGGCGCCGTGAAGGCGCTGCGGTTTTCAGAGCCTCACCCGCTTCTCGGTGACAAAACGGTTCGGAGCAATCTCTTCAAGCAAATCAACGAAATGGATCGTGTGCTCGCGGTTCGCCTGTTCGAAGTCGACACTGCTGCAACCAGCATTCAAACCGAAGAAAAGAAAATCCGAACCAGCAAGGAGGAGATCTACAGCCAGCTCTTGGTGATCGAGGCCGTGGATTTCGCGGCGCTTGGCGCCGTATCGGAGCTGTTGAAGGGCGTGCTGTCCGGCGCAGAGATCGCCAGCCCTCCGTTCGATCAGTCGTATCAGTTCATCGCTGAACTCCAGGGACGGAGCCTGAGCTAGAGTGGGATGGCTTTTGATTGAGTCGGTCCGCACAGTTGTTTCAACCCACCTCTCCCCGCTGGGGAGAGGTCGATTTGCGGAGCAAATGGGTGAGGGGCGGCCTAACGAAGGCCGTAACTCCTCATCCAGCAGCGAACGATCCAAACCCTAATCGATGACGGCGTGCTCGGCCGGCGCCGACTGGGCGCGCAGGGCGGCCTTGGTCGAGCCGATCATGAGCGCCAGCGGAATCGCGCAGAGCGTGATGATCATCACCATCTGATAATCCAGCCCGAACGCGATGATCTGCGCTTGGATGCCGACCAGCGCATCCGCCAGCGCACGGCCGCCGTTGGAATTCAGGTCGATCATGCGGTGGACATCCGGCATTTGTAGCGCGCTGTTGAACGGGTTGATGTGCTCGGACAGGATGGCATAGATCCGACGACCGCCTTCGGTCAGTTGCGCGATGACGATGGAAATGCCGATCGAACTCGCGACATTGCGCATCAGGGTCAGCATCGAGGTACCATCGGTGCGCAGATGATTGGGCAGCGTCAGGAACGCCACGGTGCTGAGCGGCACGAATACCAGCCCGAGACCGAAACCCTGCGCGATGCTGACGACGATGATGGTGGGCACATTGGTCTGGTCGGTCCATCCGGTCATGAAGAACAGCGACAGCGACATCAGCGACATCCCAGCCATGATCAGGGTTCGCGCTTCGATATATCTCATGACGCGCCCGACCAGCATCATCGCCACGAACGTTCCGACGCCGCGGGCCGCCAGCAGCAGGCCGGCGGTCAGGATCGGATAGCCGATCACGTTCTGCAGATACGGCGAGGAAAGCGCCATCGTCGAATACAGCACCAGCCCCATGATGGTCATGAAGACGCAGCCGCCGACGAAATTGCGGTCCTTGAAGATCGCAAATTGGATGAACGGTTTGGCGGTGGTGAATGAATGCGCGAAGAAATAATAGAAGCCGATGATCGCGACGATGCTCTCGACGATGATTTCGTTGGATTCCAGCCAGCCGAGCTGTTCGCCGCGATCCAGCGCCAGTTGCATCGAGCCGATACCGATCGCCAGCGCCAGGAAGCCGAACCAATCGAACCGCAATTCGGTGTCCATCCTGGTCTCGTCCATGAAGGCCAAAAGCCCGAGCACGGTCACGATACCGAACGGGATGTTGACGAAGAACACCCAGTGCCAGGAATAGGTCTCGGTCAGCCAGGCGCCGAGCGATGGCCCCATGATCGGCCCCATCATCACGCCCATGCCCCAGATCGACATCGCCTTGGCGCGCTCGTGCAGCGCGTAGGAATCCAGCATCACCGCCTGTGACAGCGGCACCAGCGCCGCACCGAACACGCCTTGCAGCAGGCGGAACAGCACCATCTGGTTGATATCCTGCGCCACCCCGCACATCACCGATGCGATCGTGAAGCCGGCCGAACAGATCACGAAGATGCGCTTGCGCCCGAAGCGGTTGGCGATCCATCCGACCGGGGCGGTCATGATCGCGGCGGCGACGATATAGGAGGTCAGCACCCAGTTGATCTGGTCTTGCGAGGCCCCAAGGCTGCCCTGCATATAGGGCAGCGCGACGTTGGCGATGGTGGTGTCCAGCGCCTGCATGATGGTCGCGGTCATCGCGCAGATCGTCACCATGTTCCGGCGCAGGCCGGGAACGGCACTGGAAGCAGCCGACGCGTTCATGCGTCTAGTCCTGGCCGGCCGCCGCGGTCGACAGGCCGAGCAGCGCGGCGAGCGAACGGCGATGGCCGGTGTCGATGGTGGTATAGGCGCTCATGCCGGCTTTCAGCTTCTCGACGTATTTGTCGTGGCTGTCGAAATAGATCCGCACCGGCACGCGCTGCACCACCTTGACGAAGTTGCCGGTGGCGTTCTGCGGCGGCAGGATCGCGAACTGCGCGCCGGTGCCCGGGCTCAGCGAGCCGATCGTGCCCTTGAAGGCGTGATTGGGGAAGGCGTCGACCTCGACGTCGACCTGCTGTCCGACGGCGATATAGGTGAAGTCCGATTCCTTCAGATTGGCGTCGACCCAGGGCTTCGAGGTGTCGATGACGCTGAACATCGGCATGCCGGCGGCCACGAAGCGACCAAGCTGGATCTGATCCACCTGCGTCGCGATGCCCGCCATCGGCGCACGCATCACGGTATGGTCGAGGTTGCGCTCGGCCTGGGCGAGGGCGGCCTTGGCCTGGAAATAGGGAGGAAATTGCTCGAGCGGCAAATCGGGATCGCCGAGCAACTGGTTTCGGGCGCTGGCAACCTGCTGCTGGACGAAGGCAGCCTCGGCCTTCGCGGTGACAGTGGCGTTCGAGGCGTTGTCGAGGTCGAGCTGCGAGCCGAAATTGCTCTTCGCCAGCGTAGTCTTGCGCTCGACGTCGCGCTGCTTCAGCTCGACGCTCTGCTGCATCAGGTCGCCCATCTGGCCGTAGATATTGAGGTTGGAGACCAGGTTGTTGTAGGTGGTGCGGGCCTGTTCCAGCGTGGCCTTGGCCTGCAATTCTGCGAGGCGGTACGGCACCGGGTCGATCTCGAACAGCACGTCGCCCTGGTTGACGTGCTGGCCTTCCTTGACCACGACTTTGTCGATCTTGCCGGAGATGTCGGGCGTGATCAGCACCTTCTGGGCACCGACATAGGCGTCGTCGGTTGTCACATAGCGGCCGCCGTTGAGATAGAAGGCGAATCCGGCGATCACGGTCGCCAGCGGCAACACCACGAGCAGCAGCACGCGACGATGACGCCGCATCGCGGCTCTCAACCGGTGCGGCGACGCCGCGGTCTTGTCCGGCGCGGCTGCATTTTTCTTCTGTTCGGGCGCGAGTCTGAGGACGGGGTCAGCCATAGCGCTGCTCCTTCTTTGCAGGTTCGCCGGCCGGATTCTGAATCGCGTGGCGCACGTTTTCCTTGATGGATTCGAGTTGGGCGAGCAGGCGATGCGCGTCCGACGGGTTGATGCCCTCCAGCGCCGTCGCCGTCAGTTCGGAGCGCAGCCCGCCCAGTTTGGTCAGCAGCGGACGCGCGGCCTTGCGCAGATAGAGCCGGTTGACCCGGCGGTCGGTCTCGTCGCCGCGGCGTTCGATCCAGTCGTTGTCGCAGAGCTTGTCGATCAGCCGCGTCAGCGTGATAGGCTGCATTTCCATCTGTTCCGCCAGTTCCGACTGTTTCAGGCCCTCGGCCCGCTCCACCTTGGCGAGCACCGCCCATTGCGCGCGGGTGATACCGTAGCGCGCCGCCTGTTTGTCGGCGTACACCCGCATCAGCCGATGCACCTCGCCGAAGGTGAAAAGGAAGTTCATATCCACGGACCCGCGGGCCATTGCTCTTATCTCCGTAAGCATTCGATATAATAAGCTTGCTTATGAATTAAGGCGGCAGAATGGAGGGCTGACCCGACGAAACCACATGGCTCGGTCCGGAAAGTTTGACGAAAAGGGCCGGCGGGGGTTTGGGATTAGTCGGCCGAAATGCTACATCTGGGTGCGATGACCGCCACCAAACCGACCTTTCCGGCTCCGGGCCACGATCACGACCGCTGCGCCGCGGATGCGATGCGGCATGCGGAGCGGGTTTGCGAGAAGAGGGCGCAGAAATTCACGCCGATCCGGCGCCAGGTCCTGCAGGCGCTGTTGTCCAGCCACCGGCCGCTCGGCGCCTATGAAGTGATCGACGAGCTCGCCAAATCGATGCCGCGGCCGGCCCCGATTACGGTGTATCGCGCGCTCGATTTCCTGATGGATAACGGCCTTGTCCATCGCATCGAGAGCCGCAACGCCTATCTCGCCTGCGCCCACGACCACGATGCCGCGGCCATGGTCGCGTTCCTGATCTGCGAGCATTGCGGCTCGGTCGGCGAGATTCCGGCGTCTCCCGTGGCGCAAAGCCTCAATGCCGCGGCGCGCGCGACCGGCTTTACGCCGAAACTATCCGTGGTCGAGATCACCGGAATCTGCGCGCACTGCCAAATGTAACTGCCAAACATCAACTGCCACGCCTGGCGGATAACAACAACCCGGCGACAAGCCGGTCACGAGGATCAATGCCGTCAAATCAATCGGTTCTGTCAGTCGGGCGTCCGCTCAGCGCGGGCGCCGTCGCGCTGATGCTGATGTTGTGCCTGAGCTGGGGCTTCAACCAGATCGCGGTGAAACTGGTATTGCCCGACATTCCGCCGATGCTGCAGGCGATGATCCGCTCTGCCGGCGCGCTGCCGGTGATCCTCGGCATCGGCTGGCTGCGCGGCGTCAAATTCTTCAGGCGCGACGGCACCCTTGGCCCCGGGCTGTTCGCGGGCCTGTTGTTCGGCGTCGAATTCGTGCTGATCTTTCGCGGGCTGCTGCTGACTTCGGCGTCGCGCGCGGTGGTGTTTCTCTATACTGCCCCGTTCTTCGTGGCGCTCGGCTCCTACCAGTTTCTGGGCGAGCGGCTGTCCGCGCTGCAATGGGGCGGACTCGCCCTGAGTTTTGCCGGGGTCGCGCTCGCGATCGGCGTGCCCCAGCCGGATGTCGATACGAGCGTCCTGCTCGGCGATCTCATGGTCGTCGGTGGCGGGGCGCTGTGGGCCGCGACCACGCTGGTCGCCAAGGGCACGGCGCTGCGCAATGCGGCGCCGGAAAAGGCGCTCGGTTATCAGGTGGCGCTGTCGATTCCGATACTGGGCTTTGCCGCCTGGTTGTCGGACGAGACCATCACGCATCCGCCGGGGTCGCTTTCGATCTCGCTGTTGGCCTATCAGGCGGTCTGGGTGGTGGGGCTCACCTTCGTGCTGTGGTTTGCGTTGGTGAAGACCTATTCCGCCAGCAAATTGTCGGCTTTCACCTTCATCACGCCGCTGTTCGGGGTCGCGGCGGGCTACGTCATCATGCATGACACCCTGACGATGGCCTTCGGCGCGGCGGCGCTGTTCGTGGTCGCGGGGCTTTATTTCGTCAACAAGCCGGACCCGAAGCTGGTGCCCGATCCGAACGTTCCGGCGTGAACGAAATGTAAGGCAGCGTCTCTGCCCAGGCTGTGTACTTATCGACCGATCAATGAGCGCTGCTCCCAAAGTCGCCGGGCGCGGCCGCCTCCGATTTGCAAGCAGCCGCCGCGCTTTTCACTTCTTGGCTGGCACAAAGAAATGCTTTTCATGCGGGAATTTACCAGCGAGCTCAGTCGGCACACCGAAATTAGTGGCTAAAACATCAACCGGGTTGGTAGCGAACCATGCAGACAGGTCGTTTGATTGATAAATGCCGTGGTTGAAACCGATCAATATGCGCAGAACACCTTTGCCGGTGTTCTTGATATAATGACCGGCCCCCATGGGAGCGTAACCGGCGTCACCGGCCTCGAATTGCTCGATCACGACGTTACCTTCAGCGAGGAATACGCCCATCTCTGCCGTGCCTTCGAGATAATATTGCCACTCGTCAGCCTGGGGATGCCAGTGCAGTTCCCGCATTGCGCCCGGTTCAATTTCAAGAACCGAGCCCGCCATCGATTTTGAGATCGGAAACTCGTTCATCGTAACCGTCTTCTGTGTGCCTCCGCCGGGTACGCGTCGCGGCTGCTGAGCCCCCAACGGATAACGATGGGTCGAAGTCAATTCCGGATCAGGGCGCTCCGAACTGATGTATGAACCATCGTCAGGGATCGGCCCCTTGGCGAAGTAAACTTCACCCTTCGGCAACTTCGCCACGTCGGCTTCGCTCCAACCCAAACTTTGCGAAACGACCGATGCAGGCGTTCGTGAAATCCAGTCCGTGACGCTGAACGTGTGGTCCTCAGAAAAGTCGCCGTTGTCGAAAATGAGAATGAAGTGGCATTCCCCCGGCCCAATGCCCTGAATTGAGTGCCCCCATCCACGTGGGAAATACCAGACATCGCCTGGACCAAACGTGTCCGTCTCGCAACGTGTTGGCATCCCAGATCCTTCCGGATGCAAAATTGTGGTTCGGCAGTTTCCGGCAACGACATAACCCCACTCGGCGGCGTTTGCGTGCCAGTGCATCTCCCGCATGCTACCGGCTTCCAGGCGCATGGACACGCCAGCTATTCCCTGGCTGGCAGGAAATTCGTGCACAGACGCGCCGCGCGTTATCCCACCCGGTCCGAGCCGAGGCTTTTCTTTTTCAAGACGATAACGGAAAGACATTTTCGGCGCGTCGCTCATGGCAAATACCCCTGTGTTGGTTTTGATTTTGCTGATGGCGTTGCTTGTGACCCACTTCCGACGATACTGACATGTCCGATCGCATCTAACGGGTGCCTTAAATAACCTCCCACTGCATTGTTCGCTCCACACCTCGGGCGAGGCGTTCGGCAACTGTTTTTAAAAGCTATGACGGCCATTACGTCAGGCCGGAATGGCACATCGAGAATAACCTCCGCCGTACCATCCAGCGCAGATTTGACACCGCGCTTACGAATGCGACTTTTCGCCACACAACGACATCAAAAGTAATCGCAACAATAAATAAAAGCGTAGCAGAAAGAGTAGGGCGACTGCACGATCAAACGCAAAGTGCGCACGTTTTAGAAAAGATCTAGCCGCTCGATCGAGGCTTCTTGTCGGCGCTATCCGTCAATTTACGCGCCGTTTCTACAGTTGAGAAACCTCATGTCCGTCCAAAGGCAACCCATACCGATTCGGTCGCATCGCTCTGACGTGCGATAGGACGAAATTTCGATAGGTATCTTCAAATCCGGATCGCTCGCTTCAACTGGTAGCTCGGCCGAAATGTAATCTTCTGCCTGGTGACCTAATTCGAGGGTGAGGGCATGGCAGAGGAATGGTGGTCGACGATCAGCCAACGCTCACCGTTCTTGATATAGGTGAAGCTGTAGCGCGCGGGTATGCGCTTGGTCTCGCCATCTTTGACATAGGAAAACGTGTAGTAGCCGGTGTTGATTGCCGTGTTCCCGTGCACGCGGACCAACTGATCGCCAAATGCGACCTTGACGCCGGGCAGAACCGTGAAGGCGGTCACGAAATAATCTCGTAGCGCCGCACAGTCGGCGCGCACGGTCGGCGACATCGTGCCCCAGAGCACGGCGTCCTCCGAATAGAACGGCAACATCTTGTCGGGATCGCCTTCGCCGATAGCCTGCCCCCATGCCAGGGTCGCCGCCGCCACCTCCGCTTTCGGCTCGACCTGCGCACTGGAGCCAAACGGCAACAACACCATGCACAGGGCAAGGGCTGAGCTCGCTAGTTCTGGCAAAGACCGCATGACATCCTCCTGGCAGGGAACGCTCTTCGGAAAAATTGGAACACCCTTCCATAGGATGGATCGGGCATCACCCTTTTTTGGCGCCACTACCGGAATAGATATCAGCTATTTTCTTGCCGGTTCCTCCAAGCTGTATGCAGCAAGCACCCTAAATCGCGATGCGGTGTGAAACGAGCTAAGCCGCGCGCCGCAACGTTGCGTGCGTCAATCATTGGGTCCGCGCGCGAACTCCGAAAAGTGCCACTTCCGAACTTATGCATCGCAGGGAACTGCGCTTCATTCGATCACCTCGTCGGCGCGAGAGACGCGGCTCAAGCACCGAAGACCGGCTAATAGCGCGCAACGCCTGAGAGCGTTAACGCCCTTCGTTTGAACTCAGTTGGCCGTTCCGGCCAACAAGAAAGCGCCGCCAAGCGCGACCAGCACAAGTCCAGGCCAATTAGATTTGATGCCGAAACCGCTGCCGGGTCTTTCAGGTTCCAGCGTGTCACGCCGGGAGCGAAGCCACTTTGTACCGCTTAATCGGCTGCGCCAGATTGGCTGAAACGCCATCTGGAGCACGCCGCCGAAAACAAGGAGCACACCAAGCCATATCAGGGTCATGCTCGCCTCCTGCACCAATGCCGCCGAGAGGTTGCTCAGAACCGCCGTCCATTCGACGTCTGGCCGGTGCTCTCGGGATTTCGAAGGGACCTTGGAACCCCCGGATGTGGTCGCGCGCCGCACGTCCGCTGCGGATCACACTCTCCGAAGCTCAGGTCATGCTAATCCCAAATGCATGCTGCTCAGTCTTCGTCCGGCTCGCGCACGACCGGCGGTTCGTCGGCGCTGTCTCCTTCTTCGTCGTCTTCCTCCTCGTCCTCGTCGTCCTCATCAGGATCTCGGGGCGGCATCGTGTTGCCCATGATCGCGAAGCGACTCCAGTCGATCAACCTAGTGGAATGTTCTTCGAGGATATGTGGGGTCATGTTGTTGCTCCTCGGATGTGCCCTGGGAGATTTTACCCCTTCTGCACCGATTTCCGCGTGAGGGTTAGCGCCGCACCATTTACGGGGCATGCGGGCGGTGGTTCGCCGGCGGCGGCTGTCCGCTCTCAGCACAGAAAAGATCGGCTGACGTTAGATTGCCGCTTCAGTCTTCGCATCGTAACGCGTGTGAAAACGACGCCCCGGCTGCGCGCCACAATGTTGCATGCATCAACCGCAATCAGAATCCATCGCTCGCGGGCCGGCCAGCCTTGTGGGCTATTTCGGGGCTGATGGCATGGCCGAGGAGTGGTGGTCGACGATCAGCCAACGGTCGCCGTTCTTGACGTAGGTGAAGCTGTAGCGTGCCGGCAGGTTCTTGGTTTCGCCATCCTTGACATAGGAGAACGTGTAGTAGCCGGTATTGACCGCCGTATTGCCGTACACGCGGACCAGCTGATCGCCGTAGGCGACCTTGAGGCCGGGCAGGACCTTGAAGGCGGTCACGAAATAGTCCCGTAGCGCCGCGCGGTCGGAACGCACGGTGGGCGACAGCGTGCCCCAGAGCACGCCGTCATCCGAATAGAGCTGTAACACCTTGTCAGGATCGCCTTCGCCAATCGCCTTCCCCCATGCCGAGGTCGCCGTCGCTACCTCCGCGTTCGGCTCGGCCAACGCGCTGGAGCCAAACGATAAGAACACCATGCACAGGACAAGGGCTGCGCTCGCTGTTTTCTGAGAACTCCTCATGACATCCTCCCTGGTGCGAAAACGCCTTTCGAAAAGGCTGGACTATTCATTTGACGGATCGGGCATCACCCGAACCGCAGTCTGCGCTATCATCGGAATGGAGAACGCGACCAAAGCGGTCGCCATTAGCGGCAATTGTTCTGGCCGGTTCGCGCCAAGCTGCCTGCAGCAAGAAACGCCAATCGCGATGCGCGGCGTGAGCATGTGACTGAAGCTGCGCGTCGCAATGTTGCGTGCATCATCAGCAGTCAGACTACATCATCGGCGACTGGCGAACCATAAGTCAGAGATGTTGACTTAACAGGTTGCCGAAAGGATGAGGCGCCGAAGAAGGGCCGTGTCCGCTTAGGGGCCCATAACCGGAAGTCGGTGCATCGCCGCAGCACTTGCGCTATGCGGAGCCAATCAGCCCGCAGACAGCACGATGTCGAATACCACTAATTTCGAATCCGGTTCGAACTCTGGCGGCGGCGGCAATAGCTTTGTGATGAGCAGTTCCGGCCGTCCCGAACTTTGCAGCAAGCGATCCGATTTGTTGTGAGGGTCGCCTTCAAAGTACATCTGGGTCACCAGTCTATCGTGCCTGCCATAAACCTCGACGTGAATGTGCGCTGGCCGGATTGCATTGGGACTGACGGGATACGCGGCCGGTTTTATGGTCTTGAACCTGTATCGACCTTCCGAGTCCGTGGTCAGAACGGCCGCTCCTTCAAAATTCGGGTCGAGCGGCACGGGATTCGTATCGTTCGGATGGGTGTAACGCCCACGAGCATTGGCCTGCCAAACCTCGATCTTGGAGTGGCTAACCGGCTCGCCCTTCAAATTGAGCACGCGTCCCATGACGTTCAGGATTTGACCCTCAGCGCGGCCGGCTCGACCGGGCACTTTCGTTAGATCGGCGTTCTGACTAAATGGTTTCACTGGATAAAACGGACCGAGCATTTGGCCAGGCGTGCGCCGCAGGGCCGCTTGAGCAAACGCGAATTTGGTCGACACGATGCTCGTGACGCCGAGTATCGCGGACATTCTCAAGATTTCCCGACGGCCGAGATCACCTATGCTGTAGGTCGCCATCCCTGAGTCCTCCTCGATGTCTCGGCATTTTCGGGTGGACACAGCCACGGCTCGGAATTTCATTCGATACCGGTCAGCCGTGCGTGAAGTCGCCACGTTTCAATCCGAGGGCATTGACTGCTGCCTCTGGAAGCGGGCCCCACGCTTCGACGCTCTCATTCGGAGCCATCATTGCACCGATAATTGCTTTGGCCGCCTCCGGATCCGGTTCGGCCACGAAATAGACCGAGCGGACGCGCGCACCGCCCCCTATTGGTTCAGTTGTCACCAGCACGACCTGACCATCTGCCATATCTCAGTATATCACCGTCGCGATACCGCTTCCAAAGCCGTTCTGCGGGTGATGCAAGAAGCCAGGCACTCCTGCCACCGAGGGCCCGAGTGCGGTCCTCAGGCGCCACTTCACAGCACCCGCTGCGGGGAGCGCCCGCGCAGGCGCGTCCAGCCCTCATTGATCAGGGGCCAGAACAGCGCGATCAGTCCCAGCGCCATGATGCTGCCGACCAGCCCATTCGACCAGAAGATGGCGAGGCTGCCTTGCGAACCCAGCAGCGACTGGCGAAACGCCTCTTCGGCCCGGTCTCCCAGCACGATCGCCAGCACCATCGGCGCCAACGGATAATTGCACTTTTTCATCAGGTAACCGACGACGCCGAACACCAGCATCATGATGACGTCGAAGGTGGAGTTGTGGACGCTGAAAGCGCCGATCGCGCACAACACCAGGATGACCGGCGCGATGATGCTGAAAGGAATCCGCAGGATCGCGGCAAACAGCGGCACACAGGTCAGCACCACTATAAGTCCAACGAAGTTGCCGAGATACATGCTGGCGATCAGGCCCCAGACAAATTCTTTCTGTTCGATGAACAGCAGCGGGCCCGGCTGCAGGCCCCAGATCAACAAGCCGCCGAGCAGCACCGCGGCGGTGGGAGAGCCGGGCACGCCGAGCGAGAGCATCGGAAGCAATGCCGCGGTGCCGGCTGCATGCGCCGCCGTCTCGGGCGCAATCACGCCCTCGATCTCGCCGTTGCCGAAATTATCGCCGCGCCGCGACGAGCGCTTGGCAATTCCGTAGCTCATGAACGAAGCCGGCGTCGCGCCCGCCGGCGAGATCCCCATCCAGCAGCCGATCAGACAGGACCGCAGCGATGTGACCCAATAGCGCGGCAGTTCCTTCCAGGTCTGCAGCACCACCTTGGGATTGATGCCGGGGGCGCCGCCCTTGAACCGCAAGCCTTCTTCCATGGTGAGCAGGATTTCGCCGATTCCGAACAAGCCGATCACGGCGATCAGGAAATCGAAGCCGTTGAGCAATTCCGTAAACCCGAAGGTCAGCCTCAACTGGCCGGTGACGCTGTCGAGCCCGACCGCCGCAAGCGCAAAGCCGATCATCATCGATGCGACGGTCTTGAACGCCGGCTCCTTGCCCATGCCGATGAAGCTGCAGAAGGCCAGAAAGAAGACCGCGAATTTCTCCGGCGGGCCAAATTGAAGCGCGAACAGCGCCACCAGCGGCGCCACCAAGGTGATGACGATGACGGCGAACAGCGCGCCGACGAAGGACGAGGTAAAGGCAGCGGTGAGCGCCTCGCCGGCCCGTCCCTGCTGCGCCATCGGATGGCCGTCGAAGGTGGTGGCAACCGACCAGGGCTCACCCGGGATGTTAAACAGGACTGAGGTGATGGCGCCGCCGAACAAGGCCCCCCAGTAGATGCATGACAGCATGATAATCGCCGAGGTCGGCGACATGCTGAAGGTCAGCGGCAGAAGGATCGCCACGCCGTTGGCGCCGCCAAGGCCCGGCAGCACCCCGATCATGACGCCAAGCACGATGCCGAGCAGGATGATCAGCAGGTTGTACGGCTGAAGGACGACGGCGAAGCCCTGAAACAGATTGGAAATTTCTTCCATTGCTGAATTCCGTCGTCACAAATACAAAAGCTCTTCCAACGGTCCCTTCGGCAGAGGCACCAGAAAAAACTTCTCGAACATCAGATAGATTGCGATCGGCACACCGATCGAAACCGCGGCCGTCAACGGCCAGCGATATTTTCCCAGCCACGACATGAACACGGCGATCAAGATCGCCGAGGCGAGGTACATGCCGAGATAGGGGATCGCCACGACATAGATTGCAGTCGGGATGAGGACGCGCAGCACCTGACGCAATTGGCTCCATTCGGCAAAACGCTGCCGGGAATCCGTCGACCGGGTCTGCAGAAGATTTACCGCGCTTGAGGCGATGATCAAGAGTCCGATGTAGAAAGGAAAGAATCCCGCGCGCGGACCCTCCGCCCCCCAACCGACGCCGACCCGAAGGGCGCCGATCACGACGATCACGCCGAACAATGCCGCCAACACAGCGACGGCGATTTCGACCGCCCGCTGGCCCGGACCACGGGCCTGTGCGCCATCGCTTGTTGAATTTTCACGGGCCATTATTATTGGGTCGTTGCGAGGAAGGCAGCTTCTTTCATCAGCGCGCGGTGACGCTCCTCTTCGCTCCCGACCCATTTGGCGTATTCAGCGCCGGTCATAACGCTTTGGTTGAACGCGCCGTCCTTCATCAGGTTGGTCCATTCAGGCGTTTCCCGAACCTTTTTCAACAGGTCGACATAATAAGCGACCTGCTCTTCGGTGACGCCCGGCGCCATGAAGATGCCTCGCAGCATCAGATATTCGACATCGAGCCCCGCTGACTTGCAGGTCGGGACGTCGGCCCAGGCCTTGTCGGCAATCTTGTCGGGGTAAGGAATCGTCTTGTTGTCGAACACGCACAGCGGCCGCACCGAGCCGGCTCTCCACTGCGCCATCGCCTCGATCGGGTTGTTGACGGTGGAATCGACGTGCTTGCCGACGAGCTGCACGGCAACTTCGCCGCCGCCTTTATATGGGATGTAGGTGAACTTGGTACCCGTCACCTTTTCGATCGCGACGGTGATGATCTGGTCCTCCTGCTTGGAGCCGGTGCCGCCCATCCTGAACTGGCCAGGTGGTGCCGCTTTCACGGCGGCGATGTATTCCTGCGCGCTCTTGAAGGGGGTGTCGGCATGCACCCACAGAATGAACTCGTCGAGCGCCATCATGGCGACCGGGGTCAGGTCCTTCCAGTTGAACGGAATGCCGGTGGCCAGCGGCGTGGTGAAAAGATTCGAAAGCGTGATGATGAGCTTGTGTGGATTGCCGCGCGAACCCTTGACGTCGAGAAAGCCTTCACCGCCGGCCCCGCCGGGCTTGTTGATCACCACCATCGACTGCTTCATCAGATTGTGTTTGGTGACGATGCCCTGAATGACCCGCGCCATCTGGTCGGCACCGCCGCCAGTGCCTGCCGGTACGATGATCTCCACCGGCCGGGTCGGCTCCCAGGCAGCTTGCGCTGCCGATAGGCCGGCCACAGACAGTACTGCCGCGGCAAGCGTTATCGCGTACCGACTCCCGTTTTTCATCGGACGTCCTCCGTCAATGTTCAGACGTCATGCCCAAGTGCAGGTGCGCAGTCGCCAAACTCATGGCGTCCGCCGGCAACATGGATATAACGGCCGCTGAAAGTACCAAGCCAAGAGCAGAGAAAAGACAGACCACGTTCAACTCATTGGCCTGCTCACACGTCGCACGCACAATTGCCTCCACGTCAGCCCGTTATCTGACCCCTCGCAGGTTCGGGCACGAGGTTGCCCGACGAGTTCGCGGAACGTGGCGACGATGCGATTGCCTGTCCGCATCAAAGGCTGGCGCGAGTTTCCGAATTCGGTTGAGCCGCATGAAGGCCCCGCCGCCAACTCGGGCACGCGCTCTGATTTGCCTCCACAAAACGAAGATGAGCCCGCCAAAGCGGGCCTTTCGCATGCTTGAGAATACAGCAGCCTCAAACCGTATCGAGCGTGACAAATGGCCGCTACAGCAATCGGGCGTTGATCAGCTCCGTCGTCCGCTTAGGTCATCATCGGAAGTTGATGAAAGAGTGCGGCGTGTCTGTTCTCTGCCACGAAGCCAGCCCCCAAGCGCAGCGGCATGAACCTCGGCGCGCGCTCGCAAGACCAAGGGACGGCCGCGCCAGGAGATATTTGGAATTGTTGATCCTGTCGCGGGCTGAAACGGCTGCGCGAAAAGTATCGTGACCGCCATCGGTTTGTCGAAGAACCGCGCCGCCGAGACAAGGATGAAATGACCATGAACCAGCGGGCCAAGATGACGGGGCTTGTCGTCGCTTTCATGTTCGCTTCCGCCGCATGGTCGGCGATGTCGGCGCCTCGCACGTCTGACGACGCGAAGGAGATCGACAAGTATCAAGCGGCGATCGTGGCCGATGCCGAAAAGGCTCTCGCGCAGCAAGGCGGCTCTCGCATCGTGTTCAAGGTCGACGCCGATGCCTTGCGTGAAGAGATGCTGACCGGTCTGCGCGATGACGTGGTGCGGATATTGCGGGAAGGCCGCATTCCTTTTGCCGATCTGGCAATGCATCAGGGTAGCGTCGACGTGCGGATTGCGGACACCCAGAACCGGCAGCGGCTGTTGGGCAAGCTTGCGCCATCAGGAGAAGCGCCGCGCCCGCCGACGGTCGATGCCGCCGACGGCGCGGATGGGTTGATCCGGCTCACGCCGACGGAGCAGGCCTTCGCCGAGCGCCGGCGCCAACTGGTCAAGCAGTCCACGGAGATGATCGACCAGCGCCTGCGCAACAGTGGCATCGCGCAGCCCGTTCTGGCGCCCGACGGGGCCGACCGCATTCGCGTCGTGCTGCCGGGTGTCAGGGATCCCGAACGTGTGGCCGCGATGTTCAGCAAGAAAGCGCACCTCGCTTTCCGTCTGGTCGATGTGTCGATGAGCGCCGAGCAGGCCCTGCAAGGCGCCCCGCCTCCGGCTTCCGAAGTCCTTTACGATTACAAGACCAGGGCGCCCTATCTGGTCCAGAAAGACATCGCCGTCGAAGGCGACGACATCATCGACGCTTCGCCCACGTTCGGCGCCGCGGGCAACCAGCCGATCGCGTATTTCCGGTTCAACGCACACGGCACACGGCGCTTCGCCCACATTACCGAGGGCAATGTGGGCCGGCCCTTCGCCATCGTTCTCGACGATCGCGTGCTGTCGGTGTCAGTTATCCAGGAGCCGATCCGGGGTGGCTCGGGGCAGATATCGGGCAACTTCAATCTCACCGAAGCCAATACCATCGCGATGCTGCTGCGCTTGGGAACGCTGCCCGGCCGCCTGAGCGTCGTCGATCAGCAGATTGTCGAGCCGACGGGCAATGCCGGAAAGCCGTAGCCGCTTCATCGCAGAACCGGCGTACGCTTTTTTGCGGGATGTTCTAACAGCCGGTACAAATCCCCGTATAGGTTCTGGCCTGGGGCCGGCCGCGCCGGCGGACCGGCGGCCTTTTTTTGCGGCGCTGATCCGGGATGAAGATGCGCTGTGAGGCGCCCGCATAGGGCGGCGTGATCACGCGCGACGGCGATGAAACGATCGGTCCGTAGTTCACCGGCGGTGGCGGCGTGTTTGTACCGAGCGGCGGCATCCGCGCCGCGTTGCCGATGCCGCTGGGGTCGCTGAGCGCCCGGGGGTTGGCGGGCCCGAACGGCACGCCGCTGATCGGCGCATTGCCCGCGCCTGCCGATCCCGCCGGCGGCGTCAGCTGCGCGTATGTGCTCGCCGGTGTAAGCAAACCGCCGAGCAGCAGGATCAAAACAAGCGCCGAATTGCGGTCCATCAAATCTTTCCAAGGCTGCAGGCCAAAGCGCAAAGCTGCCGAACCGTGCGTAAGTGTCGGAGCAGCGCGCGAACCCGCCGTCCAACTTCGCCAGCAGCTTCCAGTCCCTCAGGCTACCATTCGGCTCAAGCCGAGGCGAGCGCGGAATCCGGCGGGACCGGCGCAGCGAAGACGGTGAAGTTGGTCGCCGGTTAGGCCTGACCGCTGGGACGCTGGGCTGACATTCCGCCGTCTTTCAAATCTGTGTATCTTCCGCGTGCGATCTATCCTGGCTTGCGGCGTCGCAGGCTGCGAACGCCGCACCGGGCAAAAGGGTTGCGCTTTAACACGCCATGCAAGGGAAGAAATAATGAATCGATTACTGATGATACTCGCCGCCGGTGCCGGCCTGTTTGCCGGTCTTGCGACCTCGGCGCACGCGGCGGATGTGTCGCTGGCCCGCTTCAGCGACTGCGGCACGCCTCAGGCGCCGACCGCCGTCAATGAGCGCTTCTCGGATACTTATGCTTATGGCGATCTGAAGGTTCAGTTCGTCTTCAGTTGCTATCTTATCAAGCATGGCGACGATTACATGCTGTGGGACACCGGCCATGCTATGACCGCGCCCAATGTCGCGCCGAAGGTCAGCCTGGTCGATCAGCTCGCCAAGCTCGAGCTCAAGCCCGACCAGATCAAATATGTCGGCATCAGCCACTATCACGCCGATCACACCGGCCAGATTGCCTCGTTTCCAAAGGCGACGCTGCTGATCGGCGCCAAGGAATGGGACGCCATCTCCAGCCCCAAGCCGCCCGAAGGCGCAAACTACAAGCCGTTCGAGAGCTGGATCAAAGGCGAGAGCAAGGTGGAGCCGGTCGCGCTCGACAAGGATGTGTTCGGCGATGGCTCGGTGATCATGCTGCGCACGCCGGGTCACACCGCCGGCCATTCCAGCCTGCTCGTCAAGCTGCCGCAGATGGGGCCGGTGATCCTGACCGGCGATGCGGTCCACTTCCGCGAGAACTACGATTCGGACGGCGTGCCCGCGTTCAACTACGACCGCGCCCAGACCGTGGCTTCGATCGAGCGCATCAAGAAGATCGCAGCGAACCTGAAGGCGACCGTCATCATCCAGCACGACGCGCGCGACATCGAGAAACTGCCGGTATTTCCCGCAGCGGCGAAGTAGCGGTGCGCTAGGGCTGAATGCCAACTTTCCAAGTGCCAGGACCAACTGAATAGCGCTGCCCGTTTCGGGCGGCGCTTATGCTTTGGCAACCTGTTGCTTGCAGCCGGGGCGGTGATGGCATCGACACCCTCAATGGAGGCGCAGGCAGCGATATGCTGGCCGCTGGAGCTGGGAACGACGTCTTCCAGTTCCTCGCGGGGGAGGCTGGCCACGACGTGATCTCCGATTTCCAGTCGGGGCTCGATCACGTCGACCTCTTCGGAGTCGGCAAGACCTTCGATGTGTTCGCCCATATCACCGACACGGATGCGGGTGCGGTGCTTTCGACAACGGCGAGACTGGCGAGTTCGCCAGCGTGCATGAAGCTGCGCTCCATGCCAGCGACTTTCACCTCTTCGCATCATAGAGAAAAGCGGACGACGGCTTCGTAGCTTTGCGGCGATGGCTTAACTGCCGTCGCCGCACCACTTTCAGACCAGCGAGCGCTGGCCTTCGCGGCGGCCGGTCCCGACTCTTCTCAGCGGAAGCTGATGTCACGCGCTGATTTCTGGTGACCAAGTAATTGGCTACGGCCGTAGCGCAAACACGATCCATCACGACGGCAGTAACACGGTGACATCATACCGTAGCGCGGCGCCGCAATATTTCAACATGTTGAAACACAGTGAGTGTGTAAACACAGTCAAGGACGACTAAAATCATGAACATGATCCATACCCAAGACGAAATCCACGCATTCAGCGTCGGTGTTACTCTGGTGGGCACAGACGGCCCGGATACGCTGGTGGGAACTGCGGGGGACGACTCCCTGATCGGTAAAGGCGGCAACGACTCGCTGATCGCGAGCGATGGCAACGACCAGCTGTTCGGAGAAGACGGCGACGACAAGCTGTTTGGCGAGAACGGCGACGACCATGCCTGGGGCGGCGCCGGCAACGACCAGATCTGGGGTGGCGCCGGCAACGATCAGATCTTCGGCGAGGCCGGCAACGACCAGCTCTTCGGCGAAGACGGCAATGACCAACTGTCCGGTGGTGACGGCAACGATACCATCTCCGGCGGCACCGGCAGCGACACGCTCAGGGGCGATAATGGCAATGATCAGTTGTCCGGCGATGCCGGCAATGACCTGGTGATCGGCGGTAATGGCGCCGACGTTCTTCACGGCGGAGACGGTGACGACTTGCTCTTTGGCGGTGCACCGGCTGGCGATGGGCCTACGACAGCGGACGGGGCCAACCAACTGTTCGGCGAAGCGGGTAACGACACGTTGCAGGGCGGCAACCTCGCTGACCAGTTGATCGGCGGGGAAGGCAACGACACTGTTCACGGTGGCGACGGCAATGACAACATCTTTGGTGGCATTGATGGAGCGTCCGTCGCAGGCGATAACGACGTCCTCTTCGGCGATGGCGGCAATGATACGCTCAATGGCGAGGCCGGCAATGACCAGATGTCGGGTGGCGACGGCGACGACCTGATGTTCGGCGGTACCGGCAATGATCAGCTGTCCGGCGATGCCGGTAACGACACGTTGGCGGGCAACGACGGCAGCGACATCCTCCATGGCGGTGACGGCGACGATCTTCTGTTCGGTTCTGGCAATAACCCCGTAGCTGACGGCAATGATCAGCTGTTCGGCGATGGGGGTAACGACTCGTTGCACGGCGGCGACGGCCTGGACGTCCTCCACGGCGGAGACGGCAACGACCTTTTGTTCGGCGAAACCGGCAATGATCAGTTGTCGGGCGATGCCGGCAATGACCAGTTGATCGGCGGCGACGGCAGCGACATCCTTCACGGCGGTGATGGCGATGATCAACTGTTCGGTGATGACGGTGTGGTTGACGGCAATGACCAGCTGTTCGGCGAAGCCGGTAACGATCAGCTGCAGGGCGGCGGCGGCACCGACACCCTTGACGGCGGCGTGGGCAACGACATCCTGATCGGCGGTGCCGGCAACGATCATTTGCTGGGCGGCGACGGCGACGATGCGTTTGAGGGCGATCAGGGTAGCGATGTGCTCACTGGCGGAGCCGGGTCCGATCTTTTTGACTTCTTCCTAGGGGAGGGCGCTGGCCACGACGTGATCACCGATTTCCAGTCAGGGATCGATAGCGTTAGACTCGACAAGTTCGGCACGAACTTCGATGTCTTCGCCCATATCACCGACACCGCTGCCGGTGCGGTACTTAATCTCGGCAATGGCGACACTGTTGAGTTCGCCGGCGTGCATGAAGCGGCGCTCCATGCCAGCGACTTTCACCTCTCATAAAGAGAAGCGGACGACGGCTTGGTAGCCTTTGGGGCGATGGCTTGATTGCCATCGCTTCATCAGACTGGCAGGCGCGGGCCACGCATCAGTGGCCCGCTCCTGCCACGAGGCAACTCAACGTTCTTCCCCGCCGGCGCGAGCAAGGGCCGGCTATCCGAGCGGCAGGTCTCGGCGCTCCTCAACGGAAGCTAACGCCACGCGCCGATTTCTGGTGGCCGAGAAACTGGCTACGGCCGTAGCGAAAATACTATTGTACCGCGACAGCCGCAACGCGGTGAAATCATACCGTAGCGCAGTCCTGCAAGTCTCGGTTGTGTTGAAACACAGTGAAGTGTTGAAAACCAGCAAGGACAGCTAAGATTATGCACACGATCCATACACAAGACGAAGCCCAGGCATTCGATGCATTCGTTGTCGGTGTCACCCGGGTGGGCACAGACGGCCCGGATACGCTGGTGGGAACGGCGGGGGACGATTCCCTGATCGGTAAGGGCGGCAACGACTCGCTGATCGCGAGCGACGGCAACGACAACTTGTTCGGTGAAGACGGCGACGACAAACTGTTTGGCGAGAATGGCGACGACCATGCCTGGGGCGGCGCAGGTCAGGATCAGATCTGGGGCGGCGCCGGCGCCGACCAGATCTTCGGCGAGGCTGGTAACGACCAGATCTTCGGCGAAGACGGCAATGATCAACTGTCCGGCGGCGACGGCAACGATACCATCTCCGGCGGCAACGGTGACGACATCATCTATGGCGGCATCAATGGAGCGCCCGTCGTCGGCCAGGATAGCGACGTGCTGAATGGCGACGCCGGCAACGACAAAATCTTTGGGGGCGCCGGCAACGACACGCTCCGGGGCGGTGACGGCAACGACCAGCTGTCCGGCGATGCCGGCGGTGACCTGCTGGTCGGCGGCAATGGTGCCGACGTTCTTCACGGCGGAGACGGTGACGATCTGCTCGTTGGCGCTGCACTCGCTGGCGATGGGCCCACGACAGCGGACGGGATCAACCAACTGTTCGGCGAGGCCGGCAACGACCAATTGGATGGCGGCAACCTGTCCGACATGCTTGACGGCGGTGATGGCGATGACACGCTGCTCGGTGACCTCACCCCGAATAGCGGCAGCAACGACACCCTCCACGGCGGCAATGGAGCCGACAAGTTATTCGGCGACGGCGGCAATGATCAGCTCTTCGGCGATGCCGGTAACGACAAGTTGCGGGGCGGCGACGGCAGCGACATTCTCCACGGCGGTGACGGCGACGACCATCTGCAGGGTGCTAGCGATAACGCAGTAGCCGACGGCAATGATCAGCTGTTCGGCGAGGCCGGTAACGACGAATTGGATGGAGGCAACCTGTCCGACATGCTTGACGGCGGAGATGGCGACGATAGGCTGTTCGGTGACCTCACCGCGAATAGCGGCAGCAACGACACCCTCCACGGCGGCAATGGAGCCGACGAGTTACTCGGCGACGCCGGCAATGACCAGTTGTTTGGCGATGCTGGTAACGATGACTTGGAGGGGGGCGACGGCAGCGACATTCTCCACGGCGGTGATGGTGATGATCTTCTGTTCGGTGCTGAGGATGAGGCCGTAGCTGATGGCAATGACCAGCTGTTCGGCGAAGCCGGGAACGACCAGTTGCAGGGCGGCGACGGCACCGACACCCTTGACGGTGGCGTGGGCAACGACCTCTTGTTCGGCCAGGCCGGTAATGACAAGTTGCTGGGCGGCGACGGCAATGATCAACTCACCGGCGGCGCGGGCAGCGATGTGCTGACCGGAGGAACTGGGAACGACGTCTTCATATTCTCGGCGGCGGATGGCGCTGGCCACGACGTGATCACCGATTTCCACTCGGGGCTCGATAGCGTCGACCTCTCCGGATTCGGCACGAACTTCAATGTGCGTTGCCCATCTCACCGACACCGCTGCCGGCGCGGTGCTCAATCTCGGCAACGGCGACACGATTGAGTTCGCCGGCGTGCATGAAGCCGCGCTCCATGCCAGCGACTTTCACCTCTTCGCAGCATAGCGAAAAGCGGACGACGGCTTCGTAGCCTTCTGCGGCGATGGCTTAACGGCCGTCGCCGCACGGGCGCGGCTCGGCAGGCGGCGCCTTCATGCGAGCGAGGGCCGGCCATCCGAGCGGCAAATCCCGACGCTCCTCAGCCGAAGCTAATGTCACGCGCTGATTTCTGGTGGCCAAATGATTGGCTACGGCCGTAGCGAAAAGATTACTCGCCGCGACGACCGTAACACGGTGACATTATCTCGTAGCGCGGTGCTGCAATGTTTCAATGTGTTGAAACAAAGTTCAACTGTGTTGAAACAAAGTAAGGACGACCATGCACACTCTACATACGCACGGCTTGGAACAGGCGTTTGACATCAATGCTGTTCTGCAAGGCACTAACGGGGCGGACCTGTTGAACGGGAACGACGGGCGCCGACACCATTTCTCGGTCTCGGCGGAAACGACCACCTGCTCGGCAATGCCGGAAACGACCATTTGGAGGGCGGCGCTGGCAGCGACATAGTTGACGGCGGAGACGGTAGCGACATTATCTTAGGCGGTGCCGCTGTGAGCACTGCTGACGGCGCTGACCAGTTGTCCGGCGGTGCCGGTAACGACCAGATTGGTAGGACAAGATGGCAGCGACATCCTTCACGGCGGGGACGGTGATGATCTTCTGGTTGGCGATGGCATTTCCGGCGCACCTAGCACGGTCGACGGCAATGACCAGTTGTTCGGCGAAGCCGGTAACGACCAGCTGCAGGGCGGCGACGGCACCGATATGCTGGACGGCGGTGACGGCGCCGACACGCTGTTCGGTCAAGCCGGCAACGATCATCTGCTGGGTGGTAACGGCATCGATCAGCTGCAGGGCGGCGATGGCAGCGACACGCTTGACGGCGGCGACGGCAATGATCTGCTGATCGGTGACGCAGGCGCCGACAACATTCATGGCGGCACCGGCGACGACAACATCTTTGGTGGCATTGCTGGAGCGTCCGTCGCAGGCGATAACGATGTCCTCTTTGGCGATGCTGGCAACGACATGATCAACGGCGAAGCCGGCAACGACCAGATCTCCGGCGGCGACGACAACGATACGATCTTTGGTGGCGTTGGCGATGACCGGCTATCCGGAGATGCCGGTAACGACTTATTGCACGGCAACGATGGAATCGACGCGCTTGACGGTGGCGACGGCAATGACTTGCTGTTCGGCGAGGCCGGCAATGATCATCTGCTGGGTGGCAACGGCATCGATCGGTTGGAAGGCGGCGATGGCAACGACACGCTTGACGGCGGCGACGGCAATGATCTGCTGATCGGCGACACGGGCGCCGACAACATTCATGGCGGCACCGGTGACGACAACATCTTTGGTGGTATCGGTGGGGCTTCCGTCGCAGGCGATAACGATGTACTGTTTGGCGATGCTGGCAACGACAGATCAACGGCGAAACCGGCGACGACCAGATCTCCGGCGGCGACGGCAACGACACGCTCTTTGGTGTGGCAATGACCAGTTGTCCGGCGATGCCGGTAACGACACGTTGGCGGGCAACGATGGAACCGACATGCTGTTCGGCGGTACCGGTAATGATCGTCCTATTCGGCGATGCCGGCAACGACACGTTGCAAGGTCAGAGACGGCAGCGACATTCTCCACGGCGGAGATGGTGATGATACTCTTTTGGTGGTGGCGACTTCCACCATAGCTTGACGGCAATGACCAGCTGTTCGGCGACGCCGGTAACGACCATTTGGAGGGTGGCGACGGCACCGACACCCTTGACGGTGGCGTGGGCAACGACATCGTTGTTCGGTCAGGCCGGTAACGATCATCTGCTGGGCGGCGACGGCGATGATCGTTTGACCGGCGGCGCGGGCAGTGATGCGCTGACTGGTGGCGCTGGGAACGACATCTTTATACTTCTCCGCGGGGATGGTGCCGGCCACGACGTGATCACCGATTTCCAGTCAGGGATCGATAGCGTCAGACCTCTACGAAGTTCGGCACGAACTTCGATGTGTTCGCCCATATCACCGACACCGCTGCCGGTGCGGTACTCAATCTCGGCAATGGCGACACCGATTGAGTTCGCCGGCGTGCATGAAGCCGCGCTCCATGCCAGCGACTTTCACCTCGCTCATAGAGAAAAGCGGACGACGGCTTCGTAGCCTTTGAGGCGATGGCTTGATTGCCATCGCCTCATCAGAATGGCAGGAGCGGGCCACTCATCGGTGGCCTGCTCCTGCAATGAGGCAAGTCAACGTTCTTCCCCGCCGGTCTTCCGCCGGCGGGGAAATTCATTCAGCGGAAGCGGTCTGGGCTTTAGACCGTGCGAGACGGTAGCGCGCCGGTCGAATGCGTGCCTGCATGAGTTCACCGGCCATGGGTGTCGTGAAGGTCACCGGCGCCATCGGCAGCCGACGCCGTTTGACATCCAGGCAAAGGGACTGCGTTATCCGAAGCGGGCTTCACGCCGTTTTACTTTTTGTGCTTTTGCTTTCGTGGCGCTAGCCGCCTTCTTCTTCACAGGCGCCTTCTTTTCGATTTGCTCTGGTTGTACGCGATGGCGGCGCGGACGAGATTCTTCAAGCGCCCGCGCATTGACCTTGTCGCCTTCGAGATAATCGATCGCACGTCTTTCGTTGCCTTCGAGGCCCGCGTTGAACAGCTTGTCGGGATCGGCGAACTTCGCCCCGTAGGCAAAGGTCAGCTTCACCTTGCCCTTGTGGGCGTTGGCGACCGCGATCATTCCGTCGCGATACCACACCGGGCTTCCCATATACTTCCATTCTTCTGTAATTTCGGGGTCCGCTTCGAGGATGCTGTTGCGGACGTCGGCGAAGGTTTCGCCGCGCCAATCCCCGAGTGCCGCGATCATCCGTTCAATGCGTTCCGATGGCGTCATGGGATCTTAAGCCTCGAATGCGGGTGCCGTTGCGGTCGTCAATAATCAGAAGGCGACCAGCTTATTGAACGAGACGCAAACGGCAATAGGCCGTAGGCCTCTTAAGTAGCTTGGCCGTTGTGACGGCTGGTGTAGCCCATGCCGGTCCGGTTCGTGCAAAATGGCGAGCGGAAAAATAGCGAGCGGCAAAATGGAGAGCGGCATGCGAATGACGGCGTTGGTTCCGATGCTCCAGACCGATGACATGGCGCAGACGCGGAAATGGTACGAAGAGGTGCTCGGTTTCCGCTGCGTCTCCGCTGAGGGCGATGAATGGTGCCGGCTGGAGCGGGATGAGATTGCCATCATGTTCATGCGCAACGCCCATTTGGGTCCCGCGCACGCAACCGCGACGCAGTACATCTTCGTCGACGATGTCTTTGAGCTGTGGAACAGCATCCGCGGCAAGTGCACGGCCGAATGGGGGCCCGAACAGATGCCGTATGGACTGACAGAGTTCGCGGTCAAGGACCCGAACGGCTATCTCCTGAGCTTCGGTCAGCCCATCGAATGATCGGCGGCGCAGGCCTTCACCAGCTTTCCGTTCTGTCCGCAGCCGAAAACCGTTGCACGACCCAGTCGATGAACACCCGCACGCGCGGCGAGAGCTGGCGGTTGCGCGGATAGAGCACCGAGACCGGCACGTTCGGTACCGGATGGTCCGGCAGGATGCGCTGAAGGTGGCCTTCGGCGAGATCGCGCTGCACGTGAAACAGCGGCATTTGCGCCAGCCCAAGGCCGCGCCGCACGCCGTCGAGATAGCTCTCGGTGCCGGTCACCGAGAATCGCGACGGCACGTCGATGCGCGTGACGCCTTGGTCGTGGACGAACTCGAACGGCGCGAGCGCACCCGTCGACAGCGATCGCAACCCGACCGCGCGATGGTTCGCAAGATCGTCCGGTGTCTGCGGACAGCCATGGCGTTCGAGATAGGCCGGCGCGGCACAGGTGATGTGCTCGAGCGTGGTGACGACGCGGGCCACAAGATCGCTGTCGCGCAACGCGCCATAACGGAGCACGCAATCGACGCCTTCGCGCACCACGTCCACCCAGCGGTCGCTTTCGCTCATGGCGATCTGGATGTCGGGATATTTCGCCAAGAATTCGGGCAGGCCGGGCATCAGGAAGTGCCGCGCGATCGTCCCCTGCACCTCGACCCGAAGCGTCCCTTTCGGCACGGCGCCGCTGAATGCGCCTTCGGCATCCTCAATGTCGTCGAGGATGGCGAGACAACGCCGATAATACGCCTCGCCGTCCAGGGTCGGCATCACGGTGCGCGTCGTGCGCTGGAGCAGCCGCACGCCGAGGCGTTTTTCAATCTGTTGGATCACCTGGGTCACCGTCGACCGCGGAACATCCAGGTCGTGCGCCGCTTGGGTAAAGCTGCGCCGGTCCACCACCCGGGTGAACAGCCGCATCGCCTCCAGCCGGTCCATAAGCTTCCTATTATTCTAAAATAACGAACAGTGTGGCGATTTATAGCATCATTATCTTGGGTCGTCGATCCGGTATCACTTCAACCATCAGCTCGGCACCGGGCTTTTGCAAATGAAGGAGCTCAAAATGAACGCCACCACCAACAAAGTCGCCCTGGTCACCGGCGCATCCCGCGGCATCGGCGCTGCGATTGCCGAGCGGCTCGCCGCCGATGGTTTTACCGTCATCATCAACTATGCCGGCAGCACCGCCGAGGCGGAGGCGCTCGCCAGCAAGATCGAAAAAGCCGGCGGCCGGGCCACCACGGTACAGGCTGACGTCAGCGACCCGGCCGCGGTCGTCCGCATGTTCGACGCGGCGGAGACGGCCTTCGGCGGCGTCGACGTGCTGGTGAACAATGCCGGTATCATGCATCCGACTACCGTCGTCGAGACCGACGACAAGCTGTTCGACAGCCATGTCGCGATCAACCTGAAGGGCAGCTTCAACACGATGCGTGAAGCGGCCAAGCGGCTGCGCTCGGGCGGACGCATCATCAATTTGTCGTCGAGCCAGGCCGCCATGCTGTTCCCGACCTACGGCGTCTATGCCGCGACCAAGGCCGGCGTCGAGGCGCTGACCCACGTGCTGTCGAAGGAACTGCGCGGCCGCAACATCACGGTCAATGCCGTGGCGCCGGGACCGACCGCGACCAAGCTCTTCCTCGACGGCAAGCCGCAGCAGGTGATCGATCATCTGACCAAGCTCGCGCCGCTGGAGCGGCTCGGTCAGCCGGAGGACGTCGCCAACACCGTCGCGTTCCTCGCCGGACCCGACGGCGGCTGGATCAACGGCCAGGTGCTGCGCGCCAATGGCGGAATCATCTGATCGCTTCATCGCACGCATCTTCTCATCGCGTCGCCCGCCTGGGTGCGGGCGACATTCAAAGGAATCGGACCATGTCCAACGCTAACGTTTCCACCAAAGCCGCCTCCGCAACCGCCGCATCGAAGGCGGTCATCCTGGTCACCGGGGCTTCCAGCGGCTTCGGTCGCCTGACTGCCGAGGCGCTCGCCAAGGCAGGACACACCGTCTACGCCTCCATGCGCGACGTCGCGGGCCGTAACGCCAAGAATGCGGCCGAGATGGCCGAACTCTCCAAACGCGGTGGCGTCGACCTGCGCCCCGTCGAACTCGACGTGCAGTCGGAGCCGTCGGCGAATGCCGCCGTCGAGAAGATCATCGCCGCAAGCGGCCGCATCGACGTTCTCGTCCACAACGCCGGGCATATGATGTTCGGCCCGGCGGAGGCCTTCACGCCCGAGCAGTTCGCCCAGCAGTACGACGTGAACGTGCTCGGCACCCAGCGCGTCAACCGCGCAGCGCTGCCGCACATGCGCAAGCAGAAACAGGGCCTGCTGCTATGGGTGTCGAGCAGCAGCTCGGCCGGCGGCACGCCGCCCTACCTCTCGCCGTATTTCGCCGCCAAAGCCGCGATGGATGCGCTCGCCGTTCAATACGCCCGTGAATTGGCGCGCTGGGGCATCGAAACCTCGATCGTTGTGCCGGGCGCCTTCACCAAGGGCACCAATCATTTCGCGCATTCGGGCCGGCCTGCCGACGAGGCCCGCCTCGCGGAATACGAAGCCGGTCCCTACAAGGGTTTTGCCGAACAGGTGCAGAAGGCGTTCGCCGCCATCGTGCCTGAAGATGCCGACGTCGCCGGCGTCGCTGACGCCATCGTCGATATCGTTAACACGCCGTTCGGCAAGCGTCCGTTCCGCGTCCACTACGATCCGACCCAGGATGGCGCCGATGTCGGCTTCACCGTGCTCGACCGCCTGCGCGCCGAAATGCTGCACCGGGTCGGCCTGTCCGATCTGCTCAAGCCCGCAACGCGCGTCTGAGGGCTTGATCCGGTAGGCAATGCCGGCAGCGCCTCCCTGAAGCTTTATCGGTTGGAATTGAAAAAGCCGCCCTTGGGCGGCTTTTCTTGCGAGCAAGCTGGATAGGTCGGGACTCGCCCTCGCTTGTCGTGTTCAACCCTTGGCGCTCGCGGGTCGCCCGTCGCGTCGCTTGTCCGCATAGGGCAGCACAAACATGGTGAGACCGCTGAACAAGAGCAGGAAGAGCGGGATCAGCGGCGAGTAGACCACCCAAAGCGGAGGCTCCCCCCATCCCCGCGCGACGAAATTGGCGATGACCGTTACCGTAAAGGCAATCGACAGCCAGCGGTGGAGCTGCCGAATCCATCTGTTCAGATTCACTCGAGCCTCCCTGATAAATTGCGCCGTAGCGGATCGGTCAGCGGCCGGCGTCAATTGATCCCCGCCAAGACCTGCTCCAGCTTTGCAAAGAACCGCGGCCACCCGTATTGGGCGCCCTGATAGGCCTGCTGCTGATCCGCCCGGAAGCCCGATTGCTCCATGCGCAGATGGGTGCCTGTATCGGTGGGCGTGAGAGTCCAGGTGACGACACTCGCAAGGCCCATCGCGTCCCACGTATAGGACAGCATTTTATTCGTCTCGATCGACACGACCTTGCAGTCGACAGCGCCCCAGTCGGCGCGAAAATTGAATCGGTGGCCGACGGCGGGCGCGAAATCGCTCTTCATCAGCCACTCCTCGATCAGGTGCGGCTGGGTCAGCGCGCGCCAGATCTTCTCCGGCGGAAAAGCGATATCCCGTTCGACAACGACGGAGAGCGTTTCGGTTTCGACAGTGCTCATTGGTCCATCCTTTTGAGTAGATCTTCGAGGTGATCGAACCGGCTTTGCCAGAAGCCGGTCATCTCGCTGGTCCAGTCAGTCAGCGGGGCCAGGGCCTTGAGCTGCGCGCTGTAATGCGTCTGGCGGCCTTCATGGCGATCGCGCACCAGCCCGGCCTGCTTCAGCACGCCAAGATGCTTCGAGACGGCCGGCTGCGAAATCCCGGCCTGCGCCGTCAGCGCCCCGACGGTCTGCTCGCCTTCGCGGCACAGCCGCTCGAAGATCGCGCGCCGGGTCGGATCGGCGAGCGTTTTGAACAGCACATCGTGGGTGTGAGGCATTGAAATACATAACCCGTTGGCTATGGGTTGACGTATAACCGACGGGATATGGGTTCGTCAAGCGCGAACGGGACGCGGTGCGCAATGGCGAGCCTGGTAAAGCGACGCGGCAAAGTGCTTGCCTGTAACAAGGCGTGCTCAGTGGTGTCCGTCCGACGATCGAGATCTCGCGGGAGCGCGCCGCCGCAATCCGCGACGTGATGATGCGCAACGAGGCGCATTTTTGCATGGTCCTGACCGCAGCCATGTTGTCGAACATGAAAAGCGTGGAAAGCTCCGGGCGGAAGCGCAGGACAATGACCTTGGCCAGACGGTTGATGCGCGTCGGCCCATAGCCGGCACCGTCGACCGCTGCTGCTCTCGCCTGCCCCTTGAAAGGGCGCGGCCGAACATGCTGTTGTCCGCGCGGCGGAGGAAGCCTTCAGATCGGAGAGAACAAAAATGAACTACCCGAACGTATTGTTGTTGATTGACGGAAAATGGCGCCCGGCCGCCTCCGGAAAGACCATCCCTGTGCTCAATCCGGCAACCGAAGAGATGGTCGGCACGGTCGCACACGCCGGGAAGGCCGACCTCGACGAAGCGCTGGCGGCTGCGGAAAAAGGCTTCAAGGCCTGGCGCGCGGTCTCGGCCTTCGACCGCTCCAAGGTGATGCGCAAGGCCGCCGATCTGATGCGCGAGCGCGCCGACAAAATCGCGACCATCATGACCATGGAGCAGGGCAAGATCCTGGCCGAAGCCAAGCTCGAGACGATGGTGGCCGCCGACATCATCGACTGGTTCGCCGAGGAAGGGCGCCGGGCCTACGGCCGCATGATCCCGGCACGGCTGCCCGGCGTCTACCAGATGGCGTTCAAAGAGCCGGTCGGGCCGGTTGCCGCCTTCACACCCTGGAATTTCCCGGTCAACCAGGTGGTGAAGAAGATGGCCGCTGCGCTTGCTTCGGGCTGCTCGATCATCGTCAAGGCGCCGGAAGAAACGCCGGCCTCGCCCGCGGAATTGGTCAGGGCGTTTGTCGATGCCGGCGTGCCGGCCGGCGTGATCAACCTGGTCTATGGCGTGCCGGCCGAAATCTCGGAATATCTGATCCCGCACCCGACCATCCGCAAAATCTCCTTCACCGGCTCGACCAAGGTCGGCAAGGACCTCGCGGCCATGGCGGGCCAGCACATGAAGCGCGTGACGATGGAGCTCGGCGGCCATGCGCCGGTCATCGTGTTCGACGATGCCGACATTGAATCGGCGGCCAAGATCATGGTTGGCGCGAAATACCGCAACGCCGGCCAGGTTTGCATCGCCCCCACGCGCTTCCTGGTGCAGGAAGGTGTCTATGACAAGTTCGTCAAGCAATTCGTGGACGGTGCCAAGTCGATCACGGTCGGTAACGGCCTTGACGCGGATTCGAAGATGGGCGCACTCGCCAACGACCGTCGCGTCACCGCGATTGAAACCATGCTCCAGGACGCCGTCGGCAAGGGCGCGAAGGTGGCGGCCGGCGGCAACCGGATCGGCAACAAGGGTTACTTCTTCGAGCCTACCGTCGTCACCGACGTGCCGAAATCGGCGCGCGCGATGAACGATGAACCGTTCGGGCCCCTGGCGCTGATCTCGCCGTTCTCGAAATTTGGCGACGCCGCGGAAGAGGCCAATCGCCTGCCGTTTGGTCTTGCATCCTACGCCTTCACCAAATCCGCCAAGACGGCGACCGCGATCGGCGCAGCGGTGGAAGCGGGTATGATGTCGATCAACAGTTTCGCACTGGCGCTGACCGAGACGCCGTTCGGCGGCGTAAAGGATTCCGGCTACGGATCGGAAGGCGGCTCCGAGGGGCTCGAAGCCTACTTCAATACCAAGTTCATCACGCAGACAGGGGTGTAAGTCCCGGTCAAGCGCAAGGCATCATCCACGGGTGATGCCTTTTTCTCCGTCGGCGGACGGCATCGCATGATGGCGTCAAAGCGGCCTGTCGTCGGATGGATATCCAAAGCCCGCGCGCAAGCTGTCACGTCAGCTTCATAGGCACGTCATCAACCACACGCGGGCCGATGGCGTCGATCAGATCCGAACGGCGCGCCTCGGCGGCGTCGATCGTGGCCAGCGTCTGCCGCAACGTGCTGACGTTCGATCCAAGCGACACGATGCCACCCAGCATGGCGGCAATCGATCCGATGGCGGCAACCTGATTGGAGCCGAACAGGCCGAGCATCATCAGGAGCAGCACGGCGGCGCCGCCGACGATCGCCGCCTTCGAGGCCAGAATGAATTTCCGGCATCGCTCCGCGACCTCGGCAAGCTCTTCCAGTTGCGCTTCGATCCGGGAAATCTCGTCGGTCGGGTCGTCTTCGTCGATCAGGTTCAAGATAGGATTCCGCAAGGTGCTGCCGGGAGGTCGGGCGGTCTGCTCACATCCAGCGATATCATAACGGTCGACCGGATGCTCGCAGCCAGCGTGTTACCGCGCCGGCAGTTTTACGACTACGGGTTCTGGAGGGGGGACGGATAAGCGACGGATGTTCGGCGCGCTCGCTTATCGAACCGTCATAAACGGGACAGAATTCATCGATGGAGCCGGATAGATCGGTGCTGCGCCATCAGCGCCGCCTCTTCCTCTTTGCATTCATCACGTCACGGCGCGCCTTCGCGACTTCGTCGGTCGGCGGAAATTCCATCCGGAGAGGATTCAAACCCCACCATCCGCAGTAGACACACGAATAGATGACGCGATCCTTTTCATAATCCGGCAGGGGGATTACCGCTTGATCTGCGTCGCAATGGTTGCAATGCGCGCCCGTTGGCATGGCCGCCGCCCGTCCTTGCGCTCACAAGGTATAGGTGTTTCGCAATTTCAGATCTGTCTTTTGTTCAAGGTAACTTCATGCGATCGCTGCAGTTCCGATCCCGAGCGAACCGACGCCTCAAGCTCCGGGGACGTTTTTTTAAAGCGCCGAGGGAAGTGCCGATGATCGATCGGTTGCCCTAGCGAAAATACAACGGCCCCAGCGCTGGACGTGCTGAGGCCGTCGGCACCGTGTGCTCCAGCTAAACGCTGGAAGCACGCTAGGGAACGTCGCACGGGTCACAACGTTCCGGTGCTAGTTAACGATCACGATCTGGCTTGCCGTTTGGGCTTCTGTCCCAGCCATTTCCTTTGCCGTTGTTCCTATGCTTGCCATTGCTGCCGTTGCTCCCACCCCCGTTTGATTCAGCAATGGCTGTGGAAGTGAGCGATGATGATAACAGCATCGTCACGGCCGGCGGCGTCACGAGGGCAAATTTTCCGCAAGCTGCCAGGATCTGCGCCGGTCGTTTGCCGCGGGCTCATGTGCTGATCGGTCTTGCGCTGCAGTTGACATTTCAGCGCTCCCTAAGCGAGATGAATGAAAACAAATCCATCACTTCGCGGTGGAATGAAGCGTCAGCGTTCGTAATTAAATCAATTAATTGTTTAATATTTAAATACCGTCAGCCGTCGAAGTCAACGCCGATCAGACGTCGGGTCCCGGACATGGGGTTCAAGATTTGTGACTCGTTGATCTGTCGCCAGGGAGATCGAACCTTTGGCCGCTCTCCACTTTATAAAAGCGGAGGTACGTAATGGTTCAACATAGCATCCGTGAAGAGTTGGAGAGCAGGCTCGAAAAAGCGCGATTGCGGTTAGTCGCGGTCGTCGAGCAAACTGCAACACTTCAGACGCTCAGGCATTCTCGCGACGAACTTCGCGCCAGGATCCAGATGGCAATCGACAAGCTGGGGAATTCCGCGACAGCGATGCATCAAGACGTTAACCTGGCCTATCAATCAAGACTGCCTACGGAGGAGTAACCGCACTTGAAGGTGAGACCAGGCGGCAGCATCTCGCCACCGGATGCTGATGGCCGATGGCGTAAGCAAAAATCCCACGGACGGACGAGTTCACATCAAGCTGTAACGCTCCGCAATTGTGATCGCGTCATCGATCTCACCAGCCAATTGGTCTTCGCCTATTTGGTGAAGATCAGTTGCCAATGACGCAGCTTGAGCGGCACTCATCGAGAGTGACTCGTCCGCGTTATAGCTGAACTTGATGCGCCAGGCCCCACCCCGATTGCGATGGGGCTCGATGAGTATCACCGGAAGATCGAGCAGCCCGTTCTGGACCAGCAGCAGCGACAAACTGGTCATCTGAACCGTCGGCTGAGTTGATCGGATATCCTCAGCGCCAGCCCTGCCTCATCAACTCGGCGTTGCCTATTGTTGCGTTCGGCGCGCACATGCATCGAGTTGCTCCCAACCGGGCTTAATCTGATTTTGACGGCGGTCCTTGCTGTCGTGGCAATGCGTAGCGGATTGTTAGCAGGCTTGCGTTGCTGTCATCGAAAATCAAACGATCCGTCGTTGCCATTTCGGCGCGCATCGCGTTGCAGCAGAAGATCATCCATGGATCGAAAACGGGAAGCTTGCTGAGTGATCGGTAGAGCTCTCCACACTCGACGATCAGGTCCTGCCGGCCTTGCGCGCTCGCCAATTTGAACCGGGATCGAATCTCTTGCCGAAAACGATCCGTTGAAACCATGCTACTTCCGACAGCCTAAACTGTTTCCTTAAGGGCTCATCTCGCCAGGGGTGGAGGTTAAGCAAATGTTCCACGCCATTCGGATGTCAGAGCTATGACCATAGAGAGATGCCAGCTTAAAGATACAGCAAATAAATCTAACTTCCCGGGGGTTCCGGCCTCGCTATCCGCGACGGAGTTCCCACATGATGGGTATCACCGCCTGCCCCGGGCTGTTATCGGTGACTGAGAGCGTTGCGCTCCCGCCTCAACCAACCAGGCGGTCCGATGCCCGATATCCCAAAATTCGATTTTCGTGAGTGGCTGGTGCCACCCGTGTTGCTGCCGGTCTTCTTTGGCCTGCTGATCGCTTCCGCGGTCGTCCTTCAATGGTAATCCATCTTTAATCGACCCGCGGCAGCGAAATCTGCGCACATGGGGACAGGAGACGGCATGGCAAATACAGCAACCATCAGGAACGCGAACGGACTTCCCGCCACATTCGCCGGTTCAAAGACGGGGCAGGATGACGCTCCATTTGTTTTTGTCAAAGTCGGAAACGAAGAACGCCGCATGCGATGGGCCGAATGGGATGCGCTCCCCGCTTGGACCGGTCCCCGTCCGTCACGGGCAACCAAGGACTAGTTGCACCTTACGCACTCGCGAGGCGGCACCAGCCAGTCTCCTCCCGTTTCAGTCGGTAGCGCCAGAGCTGGGAGGCCGCCGTGACCATCGAACATGCCATCGTGCGAGCCAAGCCGAAGCCTTGGGGCAGCATCGATCTGCGACCATGGAGCCTGGCGTCGACCAGCGACGGCCCGATCGGGGAATTGTGGTTTGAGCGCCCAGGCCTCGCCGCGCCGAAGGCGGCGCTATTGCTCAAACTGCTCTTCACAACCGAGCCGCTATCGATTCAAGTTCATCCGGATGATGCGTTTGCGCGGTCGATAGGACTTGCTAACGGCAAGACCGAAGCATGGTACATCCTCTCTGCCGCTCCCGGCGCCCAGGTCGCCGTGGGGCTGAATTATCCGCGTTCCGCCACCGAGTTGCGAACTGCCATCACGGAGGGCTCGATCGCCAACATCGTGCATTGGCGCCCGGTTTATAAAGGCGACGTTGTTTTCATTCCTGGCGGAACCATTCATGCGATCGGCGCCGGCATCGTTCTCGCCGAAATCCAGCAGCACAGTGACGCCACGTTCCGGCTGTTTGACTATGGACGGCAACGGGAGCTGCACATCGAAAACGCCGTTGCCGTGGCGACGCCCGGGCCTCGCGAAGGACAATCGCCTCCCGAACGCTTGAGCGACGCGCGAATGGCCCTCACCGTCAATCCTCACTTTGCTCTGGAGCACATTGACCTTGCTCCGGGCTCGGCTTGGATGCTCGACGCACCAAAAGAAACCTGGATTCTGGCTATCGAAGGTCACGCCAAAGTCGGCTCGTCGACGCTGTCGCTAGGGGACGCGTTGTTCCTGGAAGCGGACCATGCCGAAATCGAGGTCGGTGCGGATGGGTTGAAAGCGTTACTGGCCTATCCCGGCCCGAACTTAAACCTCGATGCGATGAGAGAGCGCAGCGTTGCCGGAGCCAGCCGTGTCCGACTTGCTTCTTCGTGCGCTCCGCTCGTACCGACTTCCGTCGAGCATGGCCTGCTCAAACAACCGGGGACACCAACGTGGCAGTCGTAAATCGTATCGCGTTCATCGGGAACTCGCTTCCCCGCCGCTGTGGCATCGCGACCTTTACCACCGATTTGCAGTCCGCCGTGGCGGCCTCGCGAGGAGATCTGGAAACGTTCATCGTTGCGATGACCGATCACGGCCAATACTACGATTATCCGCCTACAGTCGGCCTGGAGATCAACGATGATCGGCCGGGCGATTATGTGCGTGCGGCCGAATACCTGAACAGCGGCGGGTTTGAGGCCGTTTCCCTGCAGCATGAATTCGGCATTTTCGGTGGCGAAGCGGGAGGTCAGATCATGACCCTGCTGTCGCGCCTGACCATACCGATCGTGACCACGCTACATACGGTTCTGTCCGAACCCACGAAAACCCAGCGCGATGTCATCGCACGAATTGTCGAGGCATCATCCAAGGTCGTGGTGATGGCCGAAAAAGGTCGGGAGTTATTGCGCTCGGTCTATCAGGTCCCCGACGAAAAGATCGAAATCATCCCGCACGGCATCCCGGAATTTGCATTCGTCGAGCCTGACGCGGCCAAAGCCAGGCTCGGCTTCAGCAACAAGTCCGTGATCCTGACCTTCGGCCTGCTGTCGCCGAACAAGGGGATCGAAGTCATGATCGACGCCATGCCTTCGATTTTGAAAACCCGCCCCGACGCCGTTTACGTCGTTCTCGGTGCGACCCATCCCAACCTCGTGCGCGATCAGGGCGAAGCCTATCGTGAAAGCCTGATGGCGCATGCGCGCGAGGCCGGCGTCGAGGATCACGTGGTGTTTCTGGATCAATTTGTCGATCAGAAGACACTGCTCGATTTCATCTCGATGTCCGACGTCTACGTGACGCCGTATCTGAATGAAGCCCAGATGACATCGGGCACGCTCGCCTATAGTTTCGGGCTTGGAAAAGCGGTCGTGTCCACCCCGTATTGGCATGCGCGCGAGCTGCTCGCCGACGGCCGCGGCATTCTGGTCCCCTTCGGAGACGCGGCCGCGATCGGCGTCGAAATCGCAAAGCTCCTCACCAACGACGTGCTTCGGCAGGCAATGCGCAAGCGCGCCTATTCGAGCAGCCGCTCCATGACATGGGAACGGACCGCCGAACGCTATATGTCGGTATTTGAAAATGCCGGCCGCAGGCACCGGCTCAAGACGATCGCGCGCTCGGATACCAGCACGCTGCTGCGCGACAGCCGCGCTCCGCCGGAAATGCAGCTCGATTATTTCCTGTCGATGTGCGACGACACCGGACTGTTTCAGCACGCCGTTCATGGCGTACCGGACCGCGCTCACGGCTATTGCGTCGACGACAACGCCCGCGCGTTGCTCGTAGCCTGCGCCCTCAACGACCCGGGCGAACAACGACTGCCGGAAGTCCTGACGGCGCGGTTTGCCGCCTTTGTCCAGCACGCCTGGAATCCCGATACGAAACGGTTTCGTAATTTCATGGGCTTCAATCGTTGCTGGCTGGAGGACAAGGGGTCGGAGGACAGCCACGGACGAACGCTCTGGGCCTTGGGTGTTTGCGCGCTCACCGACGCCAATCTGTCCCGACGATCATGGGCCGCATCGCTGTTTTCTGAAGCGATGTCGACGGTGGAAGGCTTTCGCTCGCCCCGTGCATGGGCCTTTGTCCTGCTCGGGCTTGATGCTTATTGCAAGGCCGTCCCGGATGACGGCCGCGCGACCAGCCTCCGTGCTCTGCTTGCCGATCGACTGATCTCGATTTTTGATGCTGTTGCAACCGACGACTGGCTTTGGTTCGAGGACGGGCTCGCCTACGACAACGCCCGATTGTCACAAGCGTTGATCTTGACCGGCATCGCCACCCATACATCAGGCTATGTCGAGACCGGTCTGAAGTCGCTGCGCTGGCTCGTGAGCCGGCAAACGTCGGCTAAGGGCCAATTCCGACCGGTTGGCACGGCGGGATTTGGCGATAGGCGCCGCGCGCCACAGGCGTTTGACCAGCAGCCGCTGGAGGCCGCGGCTACCATTGCGGCCTGCCTCGCCGCGTGGCGCGCCGACCATGATGTCGAGTGGAAAGCCGAAGCCGCCCAGGTATTCGCGTGGTTTCTTGGCAGTAATGACCTGTCGGTCTCCTTGGTCGATCTGGAAACGGGAAGCTGCCGGGATGGCCTGCACCCCGACCGTCCCAACGAAAACCGGGGGGGAGAATCCGTGGTGTCGTACCTTCTCGGCCTTTCCGAGATTCGACAGATTGCCCGCCTGAGCGAAAGCCGCGCCAAACCTGCTCCGCTGGTCGCTTGACGGCGTCGACAACTATTCCTTCCTTCAACCTGTCAGAGGCCGCCTTGCTGCAATTTCCTTTCCTGAATCGCCAGGCGCTGCATTTGCGACCTGATCCGACGCGCGTGATCGTTCGGCCGTTCAAGCCGGCGACGGAGCCGCGTGATCTCAATCCGACCGATAAGACCCGTGCCAACCATATCGTCGAACGGGTTCTCGCGCTCGACCCCGATGCGGCAGCCCGTCAATTGGCCGACGTTCTGGAGAATTTCCTCGGCCGTCACCGCAACCTGCTGCAGACCTTCGAGGCACGCGCCGCCGAAATGGAAGCTGCGCTGGCCGACCATGCGGCGTTCACGCAGGTCCAGCGCCAGCTCGTGGGCGCCTATTTTCTCAACGAATATTCGTTCGAGGCATCGGCATTATTCAATCCGAGTATCGTCGTGCATCCCGATCAGTCCGGAATTGCTGAAGGCAGTCTCCGCTTCATCCTGAGTCTTCGCGCCGTCGGCGAAGGCCACGTGTCATCCCTGACATTTCGATCCGGGCTTATTGCCGCAGACGGCACCGTCAGCGTCGACCCGACGGCGCGTCTTGCATCCAGCCCCGATATTGTCGGGCTGACATCGGGCACAGGTGGCAACGCTATCGACGTCAGCTTCACGGCCGGAGAAGATATCAGCGAGCGAGTGATCTTTCCGGTCACCGAAGCGCAGTCGAACGGAATCGAGGACGCCCGCTTTGTGCAATTCAGCGGCGCTGAGCAGAAGGTCTACTACGCGACCTACACCGCCTATAGCGGACGGGCCATCCGATCAGAACTGATCGAGACTTCCGATTTTGTATCGTTCCGGCTCTCGACCCTGAAGGGCAGTGCCGCGCACAACAAGGGCATGGCGTTATTCCCCAAAAAAATCGACGGCAAATATGCGATGATCGCGCGCCAGGACAACGAAAACCTCTATTTGATCTATTCCGACGATCTCTACACGTGGGATGGCGGCCAGCCGATCCTGAAGCCCCGATATCCCTGGGAATTCGTGCAGATCGGCAATTGCGGATCGCCGATCGAACTCGACGAAGGATGGCTGCTGCTGACGCACGGCGTGGGCCCGGTGCGAAAATATTCGATCGGGGCAGCGTTGCTCGACAAAAAGGATCCCTCGAAGGTGCTCGCCCGTCTTCGTGAGCCGCTACTGCGTCCGGATCCTTCCGACCGAGAAGGATATGTCCCGAACGTCGTCTATACCTGCGGCGCGATGCGCCATCGGGACAAGATCATTTTTCCTTATGCGGTCTCGGACACCTTTTGCAATTTCGCGACGATCGAGATCGCCTCCTTGATCGCGGCGATGGATAGGTGACGCTATCTGCACCCGGTTCAGAATAAACACGCCGTTTATCGACGATGCCGAGAAGGAGCTAAAGGTGCCAGTCCCAACAGGATCAACCGGGGTTCCCAAGGTTCTTGTCGTAGAGGACGAAATGGTGCTGCGAATGCGCGCCGTCGATATTGTGGAGGATGCCGGGTTCACTTCCGTTGAAGCCGTGAACGCCGACGAGGCGATCGCCATCCTGGAGTCCCGCTCGGACATCGATCTGCTGTTCACCGACATTCAGATGCCGGGCAGCATGGATGGTCTGAAGCTGGCTCACGCGGTGCATGACCGTTGGCCGGCTATCAAGATCATCCTTGTTTCCGGCCAGATGAAACCAGCCGACGCGGAAAGGCCGGCCGACAGCCGCTTCTTCGGCAAACCGTTGAGCGTCGGGCAAATGATTAATGAATTGCAAGCGATGGTCGGGGAAGGTGCGTTGGAAATCCTTCCCCATTTCCCTTTCGCTCAACCGGGCGCGTCAATTAATCCTTTGTCACGCTCGGCCCATGAGGCCGTATTGTCGGCAGAGAACGAAGGCCTCCGCGTCTTGCTGGAACAAGCCGGCATCGACGCCAAATTACTGCTCGAGCAAGCCGGCATCGACGCCAAGGAACGCGAGGCCGCCGACAAGTTGCAAAAACTCATCCTTGGCGAACTGCATCATCGCGTGAAGAATACGCTCGCCACGGTAAGCGCTATTGCTTCGCAAAGTTTCCGGGCTGCGACCAGCATCGAACATGGACAGCAGGCCATGGAGGGGCGTCTGGTCGCGCTAGGACGCGCCCACGATCTGTTGATGCAGGTCAGCTGGTCCAATGCCAGTCTCACCCACACCCTCAGCGGCGCGACAGAGCCTTATGACACCAGGGGGGCCAGGCGATTTCATTTCAACGGGCCGGATATCAGAATTACATCCGGCGCCGTCATTGCGCTTGCGATGACGCTCAACGAGCTATGCACCAACACCACCAAATTCGGCGCGCTCTCGACCGCTGCCGGCTGCGTCGAGGTCGCCTGGACGATCGACAAGGAGAAACAGCGGCTGCGCCTGACCTGGACCGAAAGAGGCGGGCCCTCGGTGCAGCGTCCGACGCGGCGCAGCTTCGGTACCCGCATGATGGAGTCGCTTGGTCAACAATTGAATGGCCAGGTGCAACTCACTTACGATCCCTCCGGGTTTGTCTATTTGCTGGATGTGCCGCTGAGCTCAATCATAGTGGCGACGTGAGGGCTGCGATCTTCTGCTCCGGCATTTAGCCGACATCGGTCGCAACCGATGCCGGCCTGCTCTTCCCATCGAGCCGCCGTAAAGGGGGTGAGGGCATCAGCGATTTTCTGCAATAGCTTCAAGGCGATTTGCCCGGTCCAGCCCCCGCTTGAAAAAATATTCCGCTTCACGTCTGACCCAAATCACCGGCTTAATGCTCGTCGTCCCGTTCCGAAAGAGGGCGTTGGCCATCGTCACGAACGTTGGGATGGGATGCGGTGGACGCGGCAGCGTCGTCGCGCGCGGGGATTGCAGGGCAGGTTTTCGATTGAGCGAATGCCTGTGAGTGATTGACCGGCGCGGGACGAACGGCGCTTCAACGCCTTGGCTGAAATGCGGTCGGCAGCACATGGCCGGCCTGAGGATTGGTCGAGGTCGCTGCGGACGGCAAAACCGTGTGGTCCTGGCACCCGTTGCTGGTGCTAAATCGGCGGAGGTGTTGCGAGCCCAACCGGGTTCTTGCAACACCGCTAATTCGCCGATGATGGTGGCAAGACGAATTCGTCACCAAGGAGAGCGCGGCATAAGCCGTTAAAACCATCGCGCAGGAAACGCCGGATGTTTTCGGTGATCCTGTGGTGACTACCGTGTGCACACTACTCTTTGCACACGGGCCATGGGTGCACCGCGCACCCGGCGTTTCCTGCGCCCTCTCTTGAGGGTCGCGCTGCGCCCTCTTGCTTTGATGGGCGGATGTTGTTGCAAAGCTCGGGCGCATCGTGTCGCGAGAATGCGGAGACACGCTCTCTCGTCATTCCGGGGCGATGCGAAGCATCGAACCCGGAATCCAGAGATGTTCAGCGCGAGATTCCGGGTTCGCGCTTAACGCGCGCCCCGGAATGACGGACTGAGATTGAGCGTTCGCACTTCTTAACGTCATTGCGATCAAAAACGCCCGCGTCACTCTAATCCGTCTCGATCGGCAGCGAGGTGTCCTTGGCCCACTCGCCCATCGAACCGTCGTAGAGCGTGAGGTTGTGGTAGCCGAGCCGATGCAGCAGGAACAGATCGATGGTGGCGGAGATGCCGCCGCCGCAATAGGCGACCACGCGCTTGTCTTTGCGGAAGCCCTGCGCGGCGAACTTCGCCTCGGCGTCGGCGAGCGGGATGAAGGCCTTGGTCTGGGGATCAAGCAAGGTTGCCGCCGACACGTTGCAACTGCCGGGCACGCGTCCCGGCCGGCCGTAGCGGCTGGGCTCGAGGCCTCGGTGGAATTGCGGGCCAAGCGCGTTGACCACGATGGTGTTGCGCTCGGCGGTTGCGGCGAGGACGTCGTGCTTGCCGACGAAGTATCCGCTTCTCGGCCTGGCCGTGAAGGTTGCCGGTTTGTAGCCCCTGGCCGGGCCAGCTTCGATCGTGCGGCCCTCGGCTTGCCAGGTGTCGAGCCCGCCGTCGAGCACCGCGGCGTTGTCGAAGCCGAGCGATTTCAGCATCCACCAGAAGCGGGTCGCCCACATCGGGGTGCCGATGCTGTACAGCACCACGCGGCTATCGGCGGAGATGCCATGAGCACCGAAGGCCGCCTCGAGCTGCGCCACGGCCGGCATCATGAAGCGAAGCTCGATGGTGGAATCGGAGAACTCGCCCTGCAGATCGAGGAAATCCGCCCCCGGAATATGCCCGGCTTCAAAGATATGGCGCCCGGGCACGGCCAGATAGGGCTGGCCGCTGTCTTCCGGGGCGGGTTCGAGATAGGTCGTGCAATCGAACAGCCTGAGGTCGGGCCGGTCGATGATATCAGCCAGTTCCGCCGATGTGATGAGGTCGTTTTGGCCTGACATGCCGAGTCCTTCCTTTACTCAGTTAATGCTAGGATGCGACACCCCTGACGAAAAGCCAGCGCCAGATCCCGGACTTGCCCTTTCAATCCAGCGATTCCTGTCCAATATAGCGGTCAGAGATTGCCAGGCCTTTGGCCTTGCTTCCGGCTGCGGTGGCCAAGTTAAGATATTGAAAGAAAAGAGAAAAACTTTCGATCCCTTCAAAGCGCGCGGCTTCCGCTCTTCCCTTGGTGAATGTTACCAACCTTGGTGAATGTCACCAAAACCTGATATTTGAGACGCCATGAACAAGCCCGTTACACCGCCCCAAGACGACGTCGCCGGCCCCAAGGCCCGGCATCAAACCACCCAGGTCATGGTCGGCAATGTCGCCGTCGGCGGCGGCGCCCCGATTGTCGTGCAGTCGATGACCAACACCGACACCGCCGATATTGAGGGCACCATCGCCCAGGTCGCAGCGCTCGCGCGCGCCGGGTCCGAAATGGTGCGGATCACGGTCGATCGCGACGAGGCCGCCGCCGCGGTGCCGCACATCCGCGATGGCTTGCGCAAGCGCGGGATCACCACGCCGCTGATCGGCGATTTCCACTATATCGGCCACAAGCTGCTGGCCGATTATCCGGCCTGCGCCGAGGCGCTGGACAAATACCGGATCAATCCCGGCAATGTCGGCTTCAAGAACAAGCGCGACACCCAGTTCGCCGACATCATCGAGATCGCCAACAAGAACGACAAGCCGGTCCGCATCGGCGCCAATTGGGGCTCGCTGGACCAGGAACTGCTGACCAAGCTGATGGACGAGAACACCGCCTCGCCGAACCCGCGCGACGCACGCGCGGTGACCCGCGAAGCGATGGTGCAGTCGGCGCTGCTCTCGGCCGCGCGGGCGCAAGAACTCGGCATGCCCAAGAACAAGATGATCCTGTCGGCCAAGGTTTCCGCCGTGCAGGACCTGATCGCGGTCTACCAGACGCTGGCGTCGCGGTCGGATTACGCTATCCACCTCGGCCTGACCGAGGCCGGCATGGGATCGAAGGGCATCGTTGCCTCGTCGGCGGCGCTCGGCATTCTGCTGCAGGACGGCATCGGCGACACCATCCGGATTTCGCTGACGCCGGAGCCCGGCGGCGATCGCACGCTGGAAGTTCAGGTCGCGCAAGAATTGCTGCAGACCATGGGTTTCCGCACCTTCGTTCCGCTGGTCGCGGCCTGCCCCGGCTGCGGCCGCACCACCTCGACCACGTTCCAGGAACTGGCGCGGTCGATCCAGGATTTCATCCGCGATGAAATGCCGACGTGGAAGACGCAATATCCCGGCGTCGAGGAGCTCAACGTCGCGGTGATGGGCTGCATCGTCAACGGTCCCGGCGAATCCAAGCATGCCAATATCGGCATCTCGCTGCCCGGCACTGGCGAAACCCCGGCCGCGCCGGTGTTCGTCGACGGCCAGAAATTCCGTACCCTTCGCGGCCCGACCATTGCCGCCGACTTCAAGGCGCTGGTGATCGACTACATCGATCAGCGCTATGGCGCCGGCGCCAAGAAACCGGCTGCTGCGACGGTGACGGCGGCGGAGTAGCTAAAGACACGATCCCGGACAAAGAGGATCGTGTTTCAACGGGTGGGGGGACGTGCATGAGTTCGCTGTCTGGCAAGCAGGGACCGCGCTACCGGCACGTCGTGGACGAGGCCGAGCCCTACGAGACCATCGCCGTCGAAAAGCTCACCCCGATCATCGGCGCCGAGATTTCCGGCGTCGATATCGGCAGGTTGGTGTCGGAGGATGCGCGCTCCAACCGCCAGATGGACGAGATCCATCGCGCGCTTGCCGAAAACCTCGTGATCTTCTTCCGCGACCAGCACATCACGCCGGCGCAGCATCTCGCCTTTGGCCGCAAGTTCGGCGAGCTGCACATCCATCCTGCCGCCCCGCATGAGGGCGACGATCCGGCGCTGATGAAGATCTATGCCGACAAGGATTCGCCGCGCGCCAACGGCGAGGGCTGGCACACCGACGTGTCCTGCGACCTCGAGCCGCCGATGGGCTCGATCCTCTATATCCGGCAATGCCCGCCGCGCGGCGGCGATACGCTGTTCGCCAATATGTATGCGGCGTATGACGCCTTGTCGGATCGCATGAAGGTCTATCTCGACGGGCTCACCGCGCTGCATGACGGCGAATCGACCTATCGCGGGCTTTATGCAAACTATGGCGTCGCCGACCGCCCGAGCTATCCGAGCGCCGAGCATCCGGTGGTGCGCACCCATCCGGTGACCGGCAGGAAGGCGCTCTACGTCAACCGCGGCTTCACCCGCCACATCATCGGCATCCCCCGCGACGAGAGCGACGCGATGCTGACCTATCTGTACCAGCATGCCGAGAATCCGCTGTTCCAGTGCCGCTTCCGCTGGACCGAGAACGCGATCGCGTTCTGGGACAATCGCTGCGCTCAGCACCGCGCGATGTGGGATTACTGGCCGCACACCCGCGCCGGCACCCGCGTCACGGTGAAGGGCGAACGGCCGGTGTGAGCGCGCGGTTCAGCCGCCCTTGACCGCGCCGGCGGTGAGGCCGGCCACGATCTGGCGCTGGGCGAAGAATGTCAGCAGCAGCACCGGCAGCGTGACGATCAGCGCCGCGGCGGCGAGCGGACCCCAGCTTAGCTGGTCGAATGAGATCATGTTGTACACCGCGACCGGCAGCGTGCGCGTCTCGCGCCCGGCCAGCACGATGCCGAAGACGAAATTGTTCCAGGAGAAGATCACCGCGAGGATGAAGGCGACCGCAATGCCCGGCCGCGCGATCGGCAGCGCGACGTGACGGAAGATCTGCCAGCGGCTGGCGCCGTCGATCAGCGCGGATTCCTCGAGCTCCATCGGCGTGGTCTCGAAATAGCCGATCATGATCCAGATCACGATCGGCACGGTGACCACGAGGTGGATGATGATCTGTGGCCACAGCGTGCCGAGCAGGCCGAGCCATTGGAACAGGAGAAACAGCGGGATGAGGTAGGACAGGCCGGGGGTGATGCGCGCGATCAGGATCACGATCGCGGATTTGTGCGCCTGCATGCGGGCGAGGCCGTAGCCTGCGGGCACGCCGACCAATAGCGCGAAAGCGGTCGCGGCGCCGGTGACGATCAGGCTGTTCATGAAATAGGTCGAGAACCGGTTGGAGGCCAGCACCGTGGCGTAGTTGCCCCAGTTGAAATGCTCGGGGATGAAGACCGGCGGATACGACGCGTTATCGACCTCGAACTTGACCGACAGCGACAACATCCAGAGGAAGAACAGCACCGCCGGCGATACGATCACCAGCACCGCAAAGGCGAGACCCGCCTGACCGAGCCATCGTCGCAGCGGGCTCATGCGCTGCCTCCGGCGTCGTTCCAGTGCGTGGTCTGGCGCAGCCGCAACAGGGCGCCTGCCAGCGCGACGATCAGGGCGAAGAACACCACGACGATCGCCGAGGCGTAGCCGACGTCGTAATAAACGAAGGCGACACTGTAGAGGTAGAGGTTGATTGTCTCCGAGGCTGTGCCGGGTCCTCCTTGCGTGATCGCGAAGATGATGTCGAAGCTTTTGACCGCGTCGATCATGCGGATCATGCCCGCGATGAACAGGAACGGCATGATCAGCGGCAGCGAGATGTAGCGGAAGGTCTGCCAGCGGGTGGCGCCGTCGATCTGCGCGCTCTCATAGGGTTCGGTCGGAATCGCGGCGAGCCCGCCCAGCACGATCAGCATCACCAGCGGTGTCCATTGCCAGGTCTCGACCAGCACCAGCGAGGGGATCACGGTCGCCGGATGAAACACCCAGAGCTGCGGTGGCAGCCCGACCAGCGACAGCAGATAATTGAGGATGCCCAATTGCGGGTGAAACATCATCGTCCACACCAGCGCGATGGCGACCGGGGTCGCCATCATCGGCAGGATGAAGAGCCCGCGCAGCAGGCCGCGCATCGGAAATTTGGCGTGAAACACCACGGCCGCGAACGTGCCGAGCATCAGCGGCAGCACCACCGACAGCGCGGTATAGAGCAGCGTGTGCCCGATCGATTCGACGAAACGGGCATCGCTCGGCAGCCGGATGTAATTGGCGAGACCGACGAAGGTCGGCGCCGAGCCGACCTTCCATTCGTGCAGGCTCATCCAGATCGTGTACGCCCATGGGAAGATGATGACGCCGAGCACGACGACGAGTGCCGGCGCGATGAACGGCCAATAGGACGGCGGCTCCCATCCGCGCAGCTCGTGCGCGGCGATATCCGAACTGGTCGAATCCGACCGAGCCGAATCTGATCGGGTGGAGACCTGTGCTGTCGCAGTTGCTTCGCTCACGGTTTCTCACTGCGCTCCAGAATCGGCCGGAATTGATCGTTGGCCTTCTTCAGCTCGGTCGCCGGATCGGCCCCCGACAGCGTCGCGGTGAGCGCGGCGCCGACGATGTCGCGGAATTCCGCGACCGGAACGATCACGGGCAGCCCGAGCTTGCTGATTTTGGCCGAGGCAACCACCGAATCCAGCCACTCCTGGGTCTTCACGCCCTTGCGCACGGCCTCGTCGTTAAGGATCGAGTTGCGGAATGGCACGCCGCCGCCGCTTTGCAACAGCCGCGCGCCCATGGTCTTCGACACCGCCCATTGGCAATAGAGATAGGCGGCTTCCTTCTTGGTGCTCGCTTGCGCGATGCCGATGCCGTCGCCATAGGTGGACGAATATTGTCCCTTCGGTCCGGCCGGCACCACCGCGTAGCCGATCTTGCCGACCACGCGCGAGGCGTTGGGATCCTCGATCGGTGGCGCCCAGCCATCGGCGTCGATCCACATCGCGGCGCGGCCCTGCGTCAGCGAGGCCATCGATTCCATCCAGTTGAAGCCGGCGACACCCGGCGGCGCCGACTTCATCAGGCGCTGATACATCTTAGTGGCCTCGATCGCCTCGGGGCCGTCGGTCAGGATGTTGCCCTTCTCGTCGAGAAACTCGCCGCCATAGTTGAGGAAGAAATTGGTCCACAGCGCCATGTTGGCGTTGCGCAGGCCGCGGCCGGTGAAACCGTAGACGCCGTTGGCGGGGTCGTTGAGTTTTTCGGCGGCGACAACCATCTCGTCGAAGGTCTTGGGCAGGTCGACGCCCTTCTTCGCGAACAGCTCCTTGTTCCAGTACAGGATGAAGTAGTCGACCGACCAGGGCAACGAATGCATCTCGCCCTTGTCATTCTGGGCGAATTTCAAGCCGCCGGCGGAAAAATCGCTCACCGTCAGATCGGGAGTGGTCATGGTGGGATCGTTCATGAAGCCGGTCAGGTCGGCGAGCCAGCCGGCCTTGTCGAATTGCCGCTTCTGCACATGATAACTGACGTGAACGACGTCGAAGCTCGGCTTGCCCGAGGTGAGTTCGATGACCGCCTTCTGCCGCTGCTGCTGTTCGGGGATGATTTCCGATTCGACCTTGATGCCGGTGAGGTCGGTGAATTCGGAAGCGTATTTCTGCAGCAGTTCGCCGCGTGGGCCCTTGATGAGGTTGGCTTCTAGCGTCGTGCCGGCGTATTTTTTCCATTGCGGCTCGGCCGCGTAGGCGCGCGAGCCCTTGAGGCCGATTAAGCCGGCTGCGGCAGTGCCGGCGAGAACGGTGCGGCGAGAAACCAAGTTATTCTTCAATCTTGCCTCCCTGGATGGTGTTTGTTTTGACCGAACACTAGCATCTGCCAGATTTCTCACAACCCGGTCGTGCGCGCCGAACACGCGTTGACGGATGTCTTCGGCTGCGCCAAGCTTGCCGAAAAGCAAAATAAAATCGGAGGACGCCGATGCTCCGCGGCGAGGACAATCAATTCCTGACCGAAAGCGGTGCCGGGACGGGGATGGGCGAATTGTTGCGCCGCTTCTGGTTGCCGGTGCTGTTGTCCGAGGAATTGCCGGAAGCCGACGGTCCGCCGAAGAAGATCGTGGTGATGGGCGAGGAATTGCTGGCCTTCCGCGACTTCCGCGGCGTGGTCGGTGTGATCGACCAACATTGCCCGCACCGCGGCGCCAATCTCTGGCTCGGCCGCAACGAGGAATGCGGCATTCGCTGCGTCTATCACGGCTGGAAGTTCGATACCGACGGCCGCTGCGTCGACATGCCGACGTCGTATCCCGATCTCAACGCCAAGGACCTGATCCGCATCAAGTCCTATCCGGTGCGCGAATGGGGCGACATGATCTGGGCCTATATGGGACCTGCGGACTTGGTCCCCGAACTGCCGGCACTGGAGATGGCGCTGCTGCCGGCCTCGCACCGCTACGTCTCGAAGAAATGGCAGGACTGCAACTGGGTGCAGGCGCTGGAAGGCTCGATCGATACCGCGCATTTCACCTTCGCGCATCTGAGCTTCGAGAAGGAGGAGGACGAAATCCTCGATATCAAGAAGCATTTCGTCAATCCGATTGCGCGCATGAACGTCGATCATATGCGCTGGATCGCCGAGGACCCGCGCCCCGTCATCAAGATCAATCCGCACGATGCCGGGCTGACGATCGCGGGCGGCAGGCTCACTGGCGGCGACAACATCTACTGGCGTATCGCGCAGTTCCTGATGCCGGTGCACACCTACGCGCCGAGTGCGATGCCGGGCGAGAATATTTTCGGCCAGAGCTTTGTCCCGGTGACCGACACCAATTGCTGGATCTACACCTATGCCTGGAATCCCGAGCGTCCGCTGACGCAGGCCGAGCGCGACAACTACGATCGCGGCAATGGCGTGATCGCAGAAGTCGACGACAATTATGTGCCGCTGCGCAACAAGTCGAACGATTATCTGATCGACCGCAAGCTGCAGAAGACCAAAAGCTACACCGGGATCAAGGGCGTGTCGGAACAGGATGCGGCGGTACAGGACAGCCAGGGGCCGATCGCGGACCGCACCCGCGAGCATCTCGGCCCCACCGATCTCGGCATCATGCATTTTCGCAAGCTGGTGATGGGATGCGCGCGCGCCTTGCAACGGGGCGAGGCGCCCACGCATCTCGCGCACCAGGAGCGCTACGCGGTGCGTGCCGGCGCCTGCGTGACCGGCAAGGCCAAGGATTTGGCCGCGGTCATGGTGGAGCGCTTCGGGGATGAGGCCGGCTATGTCGGCCGGCCAGGTCAAGCGGCGGCGGAGTAGGACACGCCCCCCGAGGGCATGACCCTCATCTCACAGCGGTATCTTGCGGAATTCACGGTTGGCGAGGCTGGCTTCCTCGAGGTCGAGATCGCGTTCGATGTGGCGTCGGGTCTCGTCGGTGATCTTGCCGTCGCGCAGCAGCAAGTGGATGAATTTCCGTTCTGTCGCGATCAATTCCCGCGTCAGGCCGATTCCCGCCGCTGAGACATCGTCTACTTCGGGATTTAGCGAGTTCTGGCAGTTGGTTGAGTCGGATCTCATGGCGTGCGCGCAAGAGCTTGACCACCTCGTCGGACAGTTCGCGGTCGTCGGTGATGGTGTCGAGCGCCGCGAGTGCTGCTCCGAGCGCCTCTCGCCGCGCTGCGATCTCCGCCTGAAGCTCCGCCACATGTTCGTCACGCCCAGCCTGGGCGATGCCGAGCCAGCGAACCACCAGTGGCAGGCCGAGGCCCAGTCCGACCAGCGTGATGAAGATGACGCCGAAGGAAGCGAACAGAATCAGGTCGCGGAACGGAAATGCGTTGCCGTCGGGCAACGCGAAGGGCAACGCCAGCGCCGCCGCCAGCGACACCGCGCCTCGCACGCCAGTGAAGGCAATGACGAACGTCGCTTGCCATGACGGATACGGATCGCGCTCGCGCAGCCGTCTGTTCAACATCCGCGGCAAATAGGTCGCGGGAAAGACCCAGGCGAAACGTGCGACGATGATAATCACGGCGACCAGCGCGGTCGCGGACAGGATGTCCCCGAGTGGAAACGCTTTCGATTTTTCGTACAACAGGCGCATCTGAAACCCGGTCAGCAGGAACAGCAGCCCTTCGATCAGATAGATCACCAAGTCCCAGAAGAAGATGCCCTGCAGACGCGTCGCGGAGGAAATCCACAGCGGCCCGTTCCAGCTCATATAGAGACCGCAAGCGACGGTCGCTATCACGCCGGAGCCGCCGAAATGCTCGGGCAGCCAATAGGCAACGTAGGGCGTAATCAGCGACAGCGTGATCTCGATCTGCGGATCGCGGGCATGGTGGCGGGCTCGCAGGCTGAGCCAGCCGACGGCGGCACCGAACAGCACCTCGCCGATGACGATGGCGAAGAAGGTGGCGCCCGCTTTCGGCAATGAAAATAGGCCGGTCGAAATCGCCACCACCGTGAAGCGATAAAGGATCAGCGCGGTGGCGTCGTTGGCCAAGCCTTCGCCCTCGAGGACAACGAGGATCCGCCGCGGCAGGCCGAGTTTACGGGCAATGGCCAGCGGTGCGACCACGTCCGGCGGCGCCACGATGGCGCCGAGCAGGAAGCCGATGGCCCACGGCAGCCCGATCAGGTAGTGGGTCGCGGCGGCGACCATGCAGGCCGTGAAAATCACGCAGCCGACCGACAGCAGGATGATGGGGCGCAAATTGAATCTGAATTCGCGCCAGCTCATGGCCACACTGGCGGAATAGATCAGCGGCGGCAGGACCACCAGCAGCACTAGCTCCGGCGGCAATTCCAGCGACGGCATTCCAGGCACGAAGGCGAGACCGATGCCGGCCAGCAATAATAGGATGGCGGGTGCGACATCGATTCGCCGGGCCAGCAGCGCGGTGCCGGCCAGCGCCGCGAGCAAAATCAGGAAGATCTGGAAGGTGGCTTCCACGGCCTGGATATCCCGCTGGTCCGGCGCTTACGCGCGTAAATCGAAGCGGTAGGACTTGGAAACGATCCGCCAGCCGTCGCTGAGTTTCATCGCCACCAGGTAGTCGGTGAAGTAGCGCGGCGGCAATTGGCAGCGCACCTTGACGAACGCGGTGGATTCATCGGAGCGGTCGATGGTCACGATGAAATCCTCGCGCGGCTTGCCCTCGGCCTTGGCGGAGGGCCGCTTGCGCACGCGATCCAGCCAGTCGGGCACGGTAAGGACCTGCAATTCGCCCTTGTCCACCCAGCGCAGGTCGGCCGAGGGGTGGAAGACCGCGCCGAGCTTGTCGGCATCGCCCTCATACAGGCCATCAAAATACTGTTTAACCACGGCTTCGACAGTGGACCGGTCGTAAGTCATGCTCTGTTCTCCTGAGCTGCGTCGCTGGGTGCGCTTCGATCTTGGCCACAAAAAACGCGATTGGCAAAGTGCGAACCGAAATTAGTTCCGGCAGACTAATGACAAAGATGCGACCGCTCGATCCGAGCCTGGCTCGCCAAGCCGGGTGGGATTCATGGCAGTCCGGTTTCATCAATCCCGCCAATGACAGCGCGATGATTGCGGCAACGCTCAAGGATGCCGACTTCGATGTCGTCGATTCACGGCATGATCTTCCTGCCGTCGAGACCCGCCGTGCGCCGCGCGACTTTGCCGACCGCACCTGCGATGCCGGCATCGCGGTGGTCGATTATGTTGCGATCGCGGAACGTGCGCGCAGCTGTCACCTCGAATATCGAACGACCGCGTCAATGTTTAGATTTGCAGCTGATCGTCGTCTCCAGATGTGCAAATCCAAGTCTGAGGCAGCGCTGTGGCTTTGGCAGAGTCGAAGCACCCTCAAATCACACTCGCGGCGATGTTGACCATCAGGGCGACCAGCGCCGTGTTGTAAACAAACGAGATGATGCCGTGCACGGTCGCGGTGCGGCGGATGATCTTGTCGGTGATGCCGACGTCCGATACCTGAGCGGTCATGCCGATCACGAACGAGAAGTACACGAAATCCCAATAGTCCGGCTTTTCCTGCCGGTTGCCGCTGGGAAACTGCAGTCCCCCGGGCTCGGCGCCGCGATAGAATTCGTGTGCGTAATGCAATGCAAAGGTGGTGTGAACGGTCGCCCAGGACAGCGCGATGGTCCCGGTCGCGAGCGCCAACGCTCCCATGGTATGGTGCGATGTGCCGAGTTCGGACACGATCGCGGCGATGCTGGCGAAGGCGCCGAGCGCGGTCACCAGCAGGATCAGAAACCGGCCGTCGTCCTGCAGTATCGCGTTGCGGCGGACATGCGCAAATCCGCCGCGTACCACCATCGTGTAGACAAGCAGCAGATATAGCGCGATGCAGACATCCCAGCCGATCAGCAGGCGCGTGACCAGCCGCAGCGAGGCAGGGAGCAGCAAGAAGGCCGCGATTCCCATCGCGACCGCGAAGAAGGTGCGCGGCCGGCCGTAGAGCAGGCGAACCGGCCTGGCCATCTTCTGGAAGCGAAGCAGAACGGGATCTTCGGCTTCCTTGCCCGCCATCGGCGTCTTCAGTTCTTACGGTCGGCGACGAATCGCGCGGTGGCGCGCAGCACCTCGCCCTTGGCGCCGAAGATCGAGAGCGCGGTGTCGGCGCGCGCCAAGAGGTCGCGCACGCGTTGCTTGGCGCCGTCGATCCCGAGCTGGGTGACGAAGGTGGTCTTGCCCAGCGCGGCGTCCTGGCCGGTCTGCTTGCCCAGCGCCGCGGCGTCGCCTTCAACGTCGAGCAGATCGTCGGCGATCTGGAAGGCTTCGCCCAGCGCGCGGCCGTAGTTCTCGAGCGCCTGATACTCCGTGGGAGAAGCTTGCCCGAGGATCGCGCCGGCGATGCAGCCGAAGCGCAGCAGCGCACCGGTCTTCATTTGCTGCAGGCGCGCCACGTCGACCGGCTCGCGGTCGCCGAACCGTCCCTCGCCGGCGAGGTCGAGGATCTGGCCGCCAACCATGCCGCCGATGCCCGCTGCGCGCGCCAGCGCACGGGTCAGCAACAGGCGCACATTGGCATCCCTGTGAATTTCGTCGCGGGTGATGATGTCGAACGCCAGCGTCAGCAGCCCGTCGCCTGCGAGAATCGCGGTGGCATCATCGGTCTTCTTGTGCAGCGTCGGCCGGCCGCGGCGCAGGTCGCTGTTGTCCATCGCCGGCAGATCGTCATGGATCAGCGAATAGCAGTGAATGCATTCGAGCGCGGCGCCGGCCAACAGCGCGGCCTCGCGCGGCACCCCGAATACGGCGGAACTCTCGACCACCAGGAACGGCCGCAGCCGCTTACCCCCGGCGAGGGACGAATAGCGCATCGCCTCGATCAGCCGCTTTGGGCGGCCAATCTCGTCGGGCAAAACCGCGTCCGACAAAAGCCGTGCGAGCAGGGCTTCGGTGTCCTCCGCGGTCCGGTCCAATCGCTTCGAAAAGTCCATTAGTGCAGTGCCGGTCGTCATCAAAAACAGCTCCAGATCGATTTGGCCGGACAATCGGTTATGGCACCGGCTTCGTCAATTCCAGTGCGAGAGCCTGATTTTGCCCGATTGAACCGGGCTCTAGGCTCGCAGCGCCTTAAAAGCGCTGGAAAAACCGGGAATTCTCACGGAGATTTCACTCCGGCCCGGCCCATGGGGAACCGTGCTGAACCAGAAATGCCGGATTTGCGCATTGCCCGAAATTTATTGCTGATCCTGCTGGCGGTCCTGTTGCTGCCCTATCTGCTGGCACCGCTGTATCGCACCGGCCATCCGGTTTCGACGCTGATGGCCTGGCGCTGGCTGACCGGGGCGCCGGTGTCCCGGCAATGGGTAGCTTTCAGCGCGATTTCGCCGTCGCTGCCGCGCTCGGTGGTGGCATCGGAGGACGCGAAATTCTGCAGCCATCACGGCATCGACTGGGACGCGCTGCGCAACGTGATCGACGACGCGGAGGACGGCGAGGTGGCCCGCGGCGGTTCGACCATCACCCAGCAAGTGGCGAAAAACCTGTTTCTGTGGCCGGGCCGCAGCATCATCCGCAAGGGATTGGAGTTGCCGCTGGCGCTATGGGTCGATTGGGTGCTGCCGAAGCAGCGGATCCTGGAAATCTACCTCAACATCGCCGAACTCGGGCCGTCCGGGCAGTTCGGGGCCGAAGCCGGTGCCGCCTACGCGTTCGGACGTCCGGCTTCGAGCCTGTCGCCGCGCGAGGCGGCCTTGCTGGCGGCGATCTTACCCAACCCGGTCAAGCGCAGCGCCCGTAACCCAGGCCCCGGCGTGCGCCGGCTGGCCGGGACCTACATGGCGCGGGCGCAGGCGACGGAATTGCAGCGGTGCTGGCGCTAAAATCGCGCATTTTGAGCCGATTTTGGACCATTGGGGGCAGACAACAGCTAAGAGCGTTTTCAAGCGAAGTGGATACCGGTTCGCATAAAGAAAACGCGTCAAATCAAGGATCTAGAGCCCCGTTCCGATGCAATCGGAACGGAAAAGGCTCTAGCCTTGCGCGATTGCATCCTCTATAAGCGCGGCCTTGTCGGCATTTCAGCCCACGCCGGAAGCGTTGGGCTGTCCGGTTGCGGACGATGCCCCCGAACAACACCCCCTAGAGGACACCGAAATGGCCGTTCCCAAGAGAAAAACATCGCCATCGCGGCGTGGCATGCGCCGTTCGGCCGATGCCCTGACGAGGCCGACCTATGTCGAGGACAAGGACTCCGGCGAATTGCGCCGTCCGCATCACCTCGATTTGAAAACCGGCATGTACAAGGGCCGGCAGATCCTGAAGGTCAAGAAAGAAGCCTGATCTAAGAGCAGCATGACCGGGCCCGTGCATTGCGGGTCCAGGTCGGCGGCATGGCACGCTGAGCGCTGCGCGAAGCGATCGATGGCGCGTGCCTGAATTCGGCCAACGAGTGGGTTAAGACGGTTTCCGCGACGAATTTTTGGGTTTATTCCAGCTAAGCCAGGATTCGCCGGAGAACACCCCAATTCTCCCGCCCGAAAGAAGGCCTCTCGATGATGGTCGGTTTTCCGCTGCTTCTGATTCCGGTCGCGATCTACAACATCATCGTCTTCTTGATGCCCGGCGTATCCTTCGTCGATCCGGTGGCGAAGCTGACCTTGATGTCCGGGGCCGAGTGGCCGCTGACGCTGAGCGATATCCTGCTGGCGCTTGGCATCCTGATGCTGCTGTTCGAGGTCATTAAAGGCGCCCGCCCCGGCGCGAAATACCTCACCGATCACCTGTTATCGCTGATCGTGTTCGGCTGTGCGGCCGCCGAATTTCTGTTGTGGCCGCGGTTCGGCAACTCGACCTATTTCCTGCTGACGCTGCTCGCGCTGGTGGACTTCCTGTCGGGCGTCGCGCTGCGGAGGCGGCGCGGCGCGGCGGTCGCGCCGGCGGCTGCGGTCTCCCGGAAAAGCGCTCGCAAAACTGAAACGCCGGTGGCTGAAACGCAATTCGAGCCCAAACCCGTGCCACCGCCCGTAGCGGCGCCGTCGGCCCCCGCCGCCGCGTCCGTCGCCGAATCCGTGCTGCTGGATCGCCCTGAACCGGGCCTGGCGGCAGCCGCCGCATCGCCGGAAGTGCCGTCACCTGGGCTTCAATCGGTCCATGAGCCGCCGCCGGCCACGCCGCGGGTCTGACTTAAGGGGCTTGTCAGGCCGTCCTCATCCGCAGCGAATGCCGACTGGTGCGAAGGCCCGTGCACAAAGCGAACGCCCGGTTCTGATTAACCAAACTTCTTTAACCAAACTTGGCGTCAGACGGTTTGGCGGGCTCGAATGCCGGCGCTCTCCATCCGGTGCTGGTTTGCCTTGTAGGCGCTATCGGCGTCGCCCGCCGTCGCCCGGCGCAGGCTGCGGGTTTGCAGCGCCTGTTCCTTGGTCGCGATCAGGTGCGTGACGAAAATGGCGTTGGGCGGCACCGGCTGATGGCTCGGCGCTGACCAGTGTGCCGTCTCAACCACCGGCACCAGTGCCACGGAGGCGGGTTGGGCGTCTGTCTGTTGCGCCGGGTCCTGCTTTGGCATTGAAAATCCGATCTCGACTGATCTGTCTCACTTCGGGACGTTCAGCCGGCCCGAGTCCTATTGTCGCAAGGGCTATGCCGGAGCCGCGATTTTCGTTCCCTGATACTGTTTGCGATGGTTTCCGGATTATTTATGGGTTGCCGGTCATATAGGCCTTATTCAGCGGCCGGGAATCACTCTCGGCGGTGTGCCGAAGCGAGGCGATTGTGACACTGGCCCCTCCGCAAGCTTCCACCATTCTCGCAATGCTCGGCCAGACTGCATTCGTTTGGGACATCGTAACCGACGCGATGGTCTGGAGCGATCATGCGGCCTCGGTTTTCCCCGACATCCCGACGGAGGCGCGGGCCAGCGGCACGGCGTTTTCCCAGCTGATCGAGCCGGTGCGCTCGATCCGGATCGACGCGCTCAGCCCTTCGCCGCTCGCCCACAGCGGTGACGGCGCACCGTACCGAATCGAATATGGCGTGCGGGCGAGCACCTCCGCCCCCGTGATCTGGATCGAGGAAACCGGTACGTGGTTCGCCGATGCTCACGGCAAGCCGACGCGCGTACAAGGCATTGTTCGCCTCAACAACGAACGCCACGCCCGCGATGAGCAGCTCCTGAAGCTGTCGCGGCACGATCCGCTGACCGGCGAACTCAACCGCACCTATCTGATCGCGTCGCTGGCCGAGGCCATCGAGGAGGTGACGCGCTTCCGCTCGTCCTGCGCCTTCATGCTGGTCGGCATCGATCATCTGGCGCGGATCAACGACGCCTTTGGCTTCGATGTGGCCGATGCGGTGATCTCGATCGTGGCGGCGCGGATTCGCGCCCGGCTGCGCGCCGGCGACGTGCTGGGCCGCTTTTCCGGCAACAAGTTCGGACTGGTCCTGAAGAACTGCACTGTCGACGACATGAGCGTCGCCGCCGAACGGTTTTTGGCCGCCGTTCGTGACGAGGTGGTGCCGACCAAGTCCGGTCCGGTCTCCGTCACCGTTTCGATCGGCGCGGTCAGCGTGCCGCGCTATGCGCGCAATGCCGAGGAGGCGGTCAACCGCGCCCAGGAAACCCTCGACCTGGCGAAGCGGCGCCGCGCCGGATCGTTTTCGCTGTGGCGGCCGAACGTCGAGCGCGACGCCCAGCGTCGCGTCAACATCCGCGTCACCGACGAGATCGTCACCGCGCTCAACGAACAGCGCATCGTGATGGCGTTCGAGCCGGTGGTACAGGCGCGCTCGCGCCAAGCCGCATTCTATGAGTGCCTGGTTCGCATGGAGCGGGATAACGGGCAGGTCCTGCTGGCGCCCGACGTCGTTCCGGTCGCCGAGCGGCTCGGCCTGATCCGGCTGGTGGATCATCGCGTGCTCGAACTCGTGGTGGCCGAACTGGCGGCGTCGCCGGCCGTGCAGCTCAGCCTCAACATCTCGCCCGACACCACCATGGATCCGGATTGGTGGGCCTCGATCGAATCGCTGATGCTCGCGCATCCCGGCGTCGGCGAGCGGCTGATCGTCGAAATCACCGAGACCGTCGCGATCCAGGATATCGAGGATCTCCGCGGTTTCGTCACCCGGCTGAAAAACTACGGCAGCCGGATTGCGATCGACGATTTCGGCGCCGGCTACACCTCGTTCCGGAATCTGCGCAAGCTCGGTGTCGACATCGTCAAGATCGACGGCGCCTTTGTGCAGAACATCGCCCGCTCGGCCGACGATCGCGCCTTTGTGCAGACGCTGATCGATCTGGCGCGCCGGCTGGAGATCAAGACGGTCGCCGAATGGGTTCAGGACGATGAATCGGCGGCGATGCTGAGCGATTGGGGCTGCGACTATATCCAGGGCCAGTTGATCGGGCTCGCATCATCGAAGCGCCCTTGGGATATATCGGTCGAGACGGGCTTGCCGGCGGTGAGTTGATAGATTTTCAGCGCAGCTAGAGCGTTTTCCAGCGAAGTGGATACCGGTTCGCGTAAAGAAAACGCGTCAAACCAAGAATCTAGAGCCCCGTTCCGATTCCATCGGAACGGAAAAGGCTCTAGACGGCGCGCGGCATCCCCGCGCGCGCGGGACGACAAAGATCAAAGCCGATATCGCGAAGACGACGAGGCGCGCTCGTGTCAGATGAACAGGCCGGACTTCATTCGCTCTTCGTCTCTTTCGACATCCGGTCGAGACGATCCTGCATGTCCTTCATCTGACGGCGAAGGTCGTCGATGTTGCCGTTTTCGACGACCGGCTCCGGCGCTTTTTCCGGCTCGGGCGTAACTGAATTGCCCGCGCGCGGCGGCACGAACGGCTTGAACATCGAGAAGGTCTGCTGAAACAATTCCATGTTGCGGCGGACGTGCTCTTCCAGCGGCGCGAACGGCGTGCCGCTGAACGTGGTGGTCAGCTGCTTGCGGAATTTTTCCTGCTCGCGCGTCAGTGTGTCGATGGATTGTTCGAGATATTTCGGCACCACCATCTGCATGCTGTCGCCGTAGAAGCGAATCAGCTGGCGCAGGAAAGTGGTCGGCAGCAAGTTCTGGCCGGCTTTGTTTTCCTGTTCGAAGATGATCTGCGCCAGCACCGAGCGCGTGATATCGTCGCCGGTCTTGGCGTCATAGACGAGGAAGTCCTCGCCGTCCTTCACCATCGCCGCGAGATCCTCGAGCGTTACGTAAGTGCTCGTACCGGTATTATAGAGCCGCCGGTTCGCATACTTCTTGATCGTGGTAGGTTGGTCTGATTTCGCCATTGGCTCACACATGCACACCGAGGACGGGAACCCGACGGCATCGCCGACGGGAAGATGGGCAACGCAACGCAGCAAAGTAAGCATTTTCAATGGGGTTCGGCTACCGTTTTATGCAACACACGGTTAATCCCAAGGCATAAGACGGTAGCCGCTTTGCAGTTTCCAACTCCTGACCGATTGACACTTCAAGGTTGGGTTAACAGGATGGGCGGGAGAGACAGGGTGCGCCATCCGGCCGCCTGCCATCCCATTTCTCAAGCCCAGGAGATGTCCATGTCCGACGATGTCGTCATCGTCAGCGCCGCCCGCACCCCGGTCGGCAGTTTCAACGGTGCTTTCGCGACCATGCCGGCCCACGATCTCGGCGCCGTCGCCATCAAGGCCGCCCTCGAGCGGGCCGGTATCGAGCCGGCGCGGGTGTCGGAAGTCATCATGGGTCAGATTCTGACGGCGGCGCAGGGCCAGAACCCCGCCCGTCAGGCCTCGATCGCCGCCGGCATTCCGGTGGAAAGCCCGGCCTGGGGCGTCAATCAGCTCTGCGGCTCCGGCCTGCGCACGGTGGCGCTCGGCTACCAGGCGCTGCTCAACGGCGACTCCGAAATCGTCGTCGCCGGCGGCCAGGAATCCATGAGCATGGCCCCGCACGCGCAGTATCTGCGCGGCGGTGTCAAGATGGGCGGGCTCGAGCTCGTCGACACCATGATCAAGGACGGCTTGTGGGACGCCTTCAACGGCTACCACATGGGTAACACCGCCGAGAACGTCGCCCGGCAATACCAGATCACGCGTTCACAGCAGGACGAGTTCGCCGTGCACTCGCAGAACAAGGCGGAGGCGGCCCAGAAGGCCGGCAAGTTCAAGGACGAGATCGTCCCGGTGACCATCAAGTCCCGCAAGGGCGATATCGTCGTCAGCGAGGACGAATATCCGCGCCACGGCGCGACGCTCGATGCGATGGCCAAGCTCAAGCCGGCGTTCGAGAAGGACGGCACCGTGACCGCAGGCAGCGCTTCCGGCATCAATGACGGCGCGGCCGCCGTGGTGCTGATGACCGCCAAGCAGGCGGCCAAGGAGGGTCGCAAGGTGCTCGGCCGCATCGTGTCCTGGGGCCAGGCCGGCGTCGATCCCAAGATCATGGGCACCGGACCGATCCCGGCCTCGCGCGCGGCGCTGAAAAAAGCCGGCTGGAATATCGGCGATCTCGATCTGATCGAGGCCAATGAGGCCTTTGCCGCGCAAGCTTGCGCCGTCAACAAGGACCTCGGCTGGGACACCGGCAAGGTTAACGTCAACGGCGGCGCGATTGCGATCGGCCACCCGGTCGGCGCTTCCGGCGCCCGCGTGCTGGTGACGCTGCTGCATGAAATGCAGAAGCGCGACGCGAAAAAGGGCCTTGCCACCCTGTGCATCGGCGGCGGCATGGGCATCGCGATGTGCATTGCGCGCGATTGAATAAGAGGCAGCGGAGTGAGTTAACTGATGAAAAGATCACCTGTTAACTTCGGCTCACGCTGATAAAAAATAACGAAGTGCCCGGTCTCGCGCCGGGCATTTTCATCTCGAAGACGTGTGAAGCAGCTAAATAAATTTGGTCTATAAAAAGACTATGGAGGGAGGATTCGACATGGCACGTGTTGCATTGGTAACGGGTGGGACGCGGGGCATCGGCGCGGCGATCAGCAAGGCACTGACGGCCGCCGGCTATAAGGTTGCGGCAAGCTATGCCGGCAATGATGCGGCGGCGGAAAAGTTCAAGGCCGAGACCGGCATTCCCATCTACAAATGGGACGTGGGCTCCTTCGACGCTTGTGCCGCAGGCGTCAAAAAAGTCGAAGCCGAACTCGGTCCGGTTGACGTCCTCGTTAACAACGCCGGCATCACCAAGGATACCGCCTTTCACAAGATGACGGCCGATCAGTGGAATGCCGTCATCAACACCAATCTCGGTTCGCTGTTCAACATGACCCGCCAGGTGATCGAGGGCATGCGTTCCCGGAAATTCGGGCGCGTCATCAACATCTCGTCGATCAACGGTCAGAAAGGCCAGTTCGGCCAGGTCAATTATTCGGCGGCCAAGGCCGGCGACATCGGCTTCACCAAGGCGCTCGCCCTGGAGAATGCCAAGATCGGCATCACCGTGAACGCGATCTGTCCGGGCTACATCAACACTGAGATGGTCCAGGCGGTACCGAAGGATGTCCTGGACAAGAGTATCATTCCCCAGATTCCGGTCAGCCGCCTAGGTGAGCCGGAAGAGATCGCGCGCGCGGTGGTTTTCCTGGCGGCGGATGACGCCGGCTTCATCACGGGATCGACGCTGACCGTCAATGGCGGGCAGTATCAAACATAGTAATTTGACGCTTCATTCCGGGACACGCGTCTTCGCGTGACCCGGAATAGATTCTGACGTGCCATTGCGCGGCGGGGGATAGACAGGATCGATGACGGCCCGCACCGCCACGCTGATCGGATTGACCGCGATCCTGATGTGGTCACTGCTGGCGGTGCTGACGGTGGCCAGCGGGAAAATTCCGGCATTTCAGCTCGCGGCCATGACGTTCGCGATTGGCGCGCTGGTGGGGTTTCTGACCTGGGTCGGGCGACCCCAAGCGATCGGCGCGTTACGCCAGCCGCCATTGGCTTGGATCGTCGGCGTCGGCGGGCTGTTCGGATACCACGCGTTGTATTTCCTGGCGCTGCGCTTTGCGCCGCCGGCTGAGGCGGGGCTGCTGAATTACCTCTGGCCGCTGTTGATCGTGCTGTTTTCGGCGCTGCTGCCGGGCGAACGGCTGGCGCCGCACCATGTGGTCGGGGCGCTGCTCGGGCTGGCCGGTACCGGGCTGTTATTTGCGGGCAACCGCGGCCATGGCTTCGCGCCCGGCCAAGTGCCGGGATTGATCGCGGCCTTTGTCGCCGCCTTCGTGTGGGCAGCCTATTCGGTGATGTCGCGCCGGCTCAAATCGGTGCCGACCGACGCGGTAGCGGGCTTCTGTCTCGTGACCGCGTTGCTTGCGGCAGCGGTGCACGGAATCGTGGAGACAACGGTCTGGCCGGAGACGTTGGCGCAATGGCTGGCAGTGCTGGCGCTCGGCGTCGGCCCGGTCGGAGCGGCGTTCTATGCCTGGGATATCGGCATGAAGCGTGGCGATATCCGCGTGCTCGGGGCGGCGTCCTACGCGACGCCGCTGCTCTCGACCGGGTTTCTGATTCTGGCGGGCTTTGCCCAACCAAGTGCCGGCATCGCCATAGCCGCGCTGCTGATCGCCGGCGGCGGCTTGATCGCGGCCCGGGACATGATCTGGCGGCGCTAGAGCCTTTCCGTTCCGATGGAATCGGAACGGGGCTCTAGATTCTTGGTTTGACGCGTTTCTTTACGCGAACCGGTATCCACTTCGCTGGAAAACGCTCTAGCGAAGCCTTTGCGCGGGGATCATGCTCTCTAACGCGGAATCTTATCCGCCGTCAGGATTTGTTTTTGCGTTCGCGCAATTCGCCGAAGATCTGGGCCGCATCCGCGCCCTTCATCCGCAGGCTGGCGGCGACTGCGGGCTCGTCGGCACGCAGGAATACGTTGGTTTTCTTTTCATTGCCGAGCGTCACCGGAATGGTCGGCCGGTTGGCGGCGCGCAGCCGAGTCACTTCCTCGGCACGTGCCTTGAGGTCTGCATTGTCCGGCTCGACCGTCAGCGCAAACTTGATGTTGCCGGCGGTGTATTCATGGCCGCAGTAAAGTTTGAAGTCGTCGGGCAGCACGCGCAATTTCAACAGCGAATCCCACATCATCGGATAGGTGCCTTCGAACACCCGTCCGCAGCCGACCGAGAACAGCGTGTCGGCGGCGAACAGCGCCTTCTCGTTATCGAAGACATAGCTGACGTGGTCGAGCGTGTGTCCCGGCGTTTCCAGCACGCGCGCCAACAGGCTGCCAACCTTCACGACGTCGCCTTGCGCGGCACGGAGGTCGACATGGTCGATCTTGGTGGTCTTGTCATGGGGCGCGACGACGCGGCAGCGGTATTTCTGCTTCAGCTCCGCGACGCCGCCGACGTGATCGCCGTGATGATGGGTGATCAGGATGTCGGTCAACGTCCAGCCTTCGCGCTCCAGCGCGGCGATGACCGGGGCGGCTTCCGGGGCGTCGATGGAGGCGGTCGCCTTGGTGGTGGGGTCGTGGATCAGGTAACCGAAATTGTCGGTGAGGCAGGGGAAGAGGCGAATTTCGGCGGCCATGATATCTCCATCGTCCGGCTGCGGCGCTAGCCACATATAGTCCGGAATTATGGCGTTAACGCCAATTCCGCAAGGCGACAATCGAAGCGCCGAAGCGCCGAACGCCGTGTTAGATTAGAATTCATGACCATCGACGTGATCGATCTCCGCGACTTTTACTCGCAGCGCCTTGGTATCGTAGCGCGGCGGCTGATCAACCGCGGCATTCGCGAGCGATGGCCGAGCGCGCAAGGCCAGCGGGTGCTCGGCCTCGGCTACCCCACGCCCTATCTCGGGCTCTTTCGTGAAGACAGCGAGCGTTGCATCGCGTTCATGCCGGCGGCGCAGGGCGTACTGAAATGGCCGAGCGAACGGCCGACGCTGGCAACCTTGGTCGACGAATTTTCGCTGCCGCTGCCGGACGCCGCGGTCGACCGCATCCTGCTGGTTCACGCGCTGGAGATGTCCGACGATCCCGAGGGCTTGCTGCGTGAGGTGTGGCGGGTGCTGGCGCCGTCCGGCCGGATGGTCGCCGTGATTCCGAACCGGCGCGGCGTATGGACGCGCACCGACAACACGCCGTTCGGTCACGGCCGGCCGTATTCGCGCTCGCAGATCACGCAATTGTTGCGGCAGGCCTGGTTCACGCCGACGGCGTGGGGCGAGGCGCTGTTCGTGCCGCCGGTCGCGGGCGGCTGGTTCCTGCGTTCTGCGATGGCGTGGGAACGCGCCGGCGCGGCGCTGTCGCTGCCGTTCGCCGGCGTACATATCGTGGAGGCGACCAAGCAGGTCTACCGCGCGATCCCGGCGCACCGCGAACGCACCCGGCTCATCCCGGCGCTGCGGCGGCCGGTATTGGTGCCGTCATCAATGCAGCGATAAAGCCTGAAAACTCAGAGCGGGATGAAAAAAGTCATCACGCTCTGACAACTCACTCATTGCCCGGATTGAAATCGTCACCCGGCGTTGCCGGTGCGGCAGCCGCGCTTTCCGGTCGCGGATTGTGCGGTCGGCGGCGGCGACGCGGCGGAAAGCGTTCACCGCCATTGCCCTCGAAGCTGCCGGATCCGCCGTTGCCACTGCCGCCGTTGATCTGCGGCTGCGGCCCGGTGATGAACGACGGCAGGCGATCGACGCCGACATTGTCCGGTATCGTCGGCTGCGGCTGCGGCTGCGGCTGCGGCTGCTGAGGCTGAAACTGCGGCTGCTGACGATGGTCGCGATTGTGGTTGTGCTCGCGGGGCTGATGCTGGTCGCGGTCGCGCGGCGGGAAGGGCTGGTTCTCGCGCTGATGGTTGTCGCGCGGCGCGAACGGCTGCGGCTGCGCCGGAACGAAACCGGGCTCCTGACCGAAATTGGAAAAATTCTCGCTTTCGTCGTCACCATCCTCCGAGGCTATTTCAGTCTCGGCGCGCGGTTGCGGCTGGTTCTGACGAAATTGTTCCTGGGCCGCGGCGATGAGGCGGAAGTAATGCTCGGCGTGCTGATAGTAGTTCTCGGATGCGACCGGATCGCCGGAGGAGCGAGCGTCTCGCGCCAGTTGCACATATTTTTCAGCGACGTGGGATGCGGTGCCTCGGATCTTGATATCGGGCCCGTTGGATTCGAACACCCGCGTCATCGGATTCTGGCCGCGCCGGTTATTATTATTGTTGTTATTATTGTTATTCCGGTTACGCATACGCTTGTTGTTCTGACCGTTTCTCATGTCTTGCCTTTATTGCCGCCCTGAAATTACCAGCCTTGACGTTAAACGCCATGAATTGTCGGTATCGTGATCGCTTCGCCCGATGCGGTGCGCAGCACGCGCGCCACCGCCACGCAGTTTGGTTTCACACCAATCTCGCCATACGTCGCGGTTAACAAAGACGCCTTCCCCAGCAATCCAGTGCACGCCACCGGCTGCGCCAATTCATTCAGCCTGCCAAAGCAAGCACAGGTTTGTTGCGTGAGTTTTTAGGCGCAATATCAGGCTTTCGTTCGCTTTGCGGTCAATGGCGGCGCAGCTATCCAAAGCTATCGCGCTCAATTTGACCTGCGTTTTTGGAACCTTTCACTCGGGACGGGCTCTCGCTCTGAGAAAGCTGGCCTCCACCCGTAGCAGCCACGGGGCCAGCACCCTGGACCGATGTTGTAGAAGGAAGGTAGTCGCTCCCGCAGGATATTCCAAGTGGTTTTTTTGCCTTCCATTCGGGCTTTATGTGGGCAATTTGAGGACCCCGACCGCCCGCCGGATGCCGGCCAGGTCGGCCCTCGGCGGCCCCGCCCGGGTTAACCCTGCCGCCGCCATCAAGGACTCGACCTCGCCGCTTTGATCGTGACCCACTTCCAGGACCAGCGCGCCGCCCGGCGCCAGCAGACGGGCCGCTTGCGGAATCAGCGTGCGATAGGCGTCGAGGCCGTCGCTGCCGCCGTCCAGCGCGCGAAGCGGATCGTGATCGCGAACCTCCGATGCGAGACCTGCAATATCTTCCGAACGAATATAAGGAGGATTCGACACGATCAGGTCGAACGCCCCCGACAGCGCCGTCGCATAGTCACACGCGACGAAGGCGGCGCGATCGCCAAGTCGGAGATCGGCGGCATTGCGGCGCGCCGTCAACAATGCGGCCGCACTGATATCGGTGCCGATCCCGTCGGCCTCAGGTAATTCTGACAATAGCGCCAACAGAATTGCGCCGGAGCCGGTGCCGATGTCGGCGATGCGTATCCGCCGATTCAACCGAGGCGCGACGCGCCGCATGGCGAGCGCCAGTTCGACCACGGTTTCGGTGTCGGGTCTTGGTACCAACGTCGCGGCGGAAAGCTGCAGCGGCAGCCCCCAGAATTCCTTGCGGCCGACAATGCGTGCGATCGGCTCGCCTGCCAGCCGGCGCCGCGCCATCGCTTCGAGTTGCGCGGCCTCGTCTTCGCTGATCGGGCGCGCCGCCGCTGCGATCATGCCGGTCAAATCGAGACCGAGTAGATGGCCGACCAGCATCCGCGCGTCGAGTTCGGCCGAATCGATGGCATTGGATCTGAAGTCCGCCGACAGCTTGCGGCGCGCGGCTTCCACCGTCAGTCCGGCCAAAGGACTTTTCACCTCGCATTCCCATTGCCGGCAAGGCGCCGCGACAATTTCAACCTCGTCCCTGCGAATGCAGGGACCCATAACCAGTGGCCTTTCGTTGTGAGGAAACGCTTCAACGGTCTCTCTTGCTAGCGCCAGTGCTCAACAGCAACGGCAGGGAGTATGGGTCCTTGCATTCGCAGGGACGACGGCAAGATTGTCGCATCCGCCAGCTAGGCGGCGGCACCCTGCGCGGCGAGTTGGGCGGCCTGATGCTCCGTTGTCAACGCATCGATCAATTCGCCCAGCGCTTCGCCTGCGATCACCTGCGGAAGCTTGTAGAGCGTCAGGTTGATGCGATGATCGGTGACGCGCCCTTGTGGGAAGTTATAGGTGCGGATGCGCTCGGAGCGATCGCCGGAGCCGACTTTCTCGCGCCGCTCGGCCGAGCGCGCCGCATCGATGCGCCGGCGTTCGGCGTCATAGATGCGCGAGCGCAGGATGTTCATCGCCGAGGCGCGGTTCTTGTGCTGCGAGCGGCTGTCCTGCATCATGACAACGATACCGGTCGGGATGTGTGTAATCCGGATCGCCGATTCGGTCTTGTTGACGTGCTGGCCGCCGGCGCCCTGGGCGCGCATGGTCTCGATCCGCAGGTCGTCGCTCTTGATATCGACATCGACGTCTTCGACCTCAGGCAATACGGCAACCGTCGCCGCCGAGGTGTGAACGCGGCCCTGGGTTTCGGTGTCGGGCACGCGCTGCACGCGGTGTGCGCCGGATTCGAATTTCAGCTTGGCGAACGCGCCGCGGCCACGCACCTCGGCGATGATTTCCTTGTATCCGCCCATCGTGCCTTCGCTGGCGGAGATCACCTCGACCTTCCAGCCCTGCAGGCCGGCGAAGCGCTCATACATCCGGAACAAATCGCCCGCGAACAAGGAGGCCTCGTCGCCGCCGGTGCCGGCGCGGATTTCCAGCATCACGTTGCGGTCATCCATCGCGTCCTTCGGCAGCAGAGCGACGCGGATCTCCTGCGCCAGTTCGAGGCTGCGCGCCGCGAGCGTCTCCCGCTCGGCTTCCGCCATGCTGCGCATTTCGGGCTCAGTCGCGGGATCGGCGATCAGCGCATCGATCCCCGCCATTTCGGCATTGGCGGCGCGATAGGCCTTCACGGCGTCGATCAGCGGATTGAGCTCGGCGAGCTCACGGGTGATCCGCACGTAATTCTCCGAGCTCAGCTGGCCCATCAACTCCGCCTCGAGCGAGGCGTGGTGCGCCAGTAGAACATCAAGCTTGGCTTCCGGAAGCATCGACATGGTTTGGTCTCGAATTGCAGAACAGGGGCGAAATAGCGGCAAGGTGTGCCGCTACAACGAGAGCCCCTCGGCCTCGGCGAATTCGATCAGTTTCTCGCGGATCGATACGCTGCCGGCCGGCGCATCGAGCAGCGGCATCATCATCGCTTCGGCCTTCCTGGCGTCGAGGTCGAGGATCAAGGATTTCACCGGGCCGTGCCCGGTGGCCGACAGCGACAGCGAACGATAGCCTAGTGCGATCAGCGCCAGCGCGCCGATCGGCTTCGACGCCATCTCGCCGCACAGCGAGGCCGACTTCTTGGCGGCTCTGGCCTTGCGCACGATGTCGCGCAGCGCCCGCAGAATCGGAGCCGACATAGTGTCGAACCGTTCGGAAACCTTGGCGTTGCCGCGATCGACCGCATACAGGAACTGGAACAGGTCGTTGGATCCTACCGAGACGAAGTCGACCTTCTGGAGGAGTTCGTCGAGCTGATAGAGCAGCGCCGGCACTTCCACCATGGTGCCGACGTCGACGCGCTCCGGCAAGGCGTGGCCATGCTGGCGCAGATAGGTCAGTTCACGCTCGACGATCCCCTTGGCGAGATCGAATTCGGCGACCTCGGAGATCATCGGAAACATGATGCGCAGCGAACGGCCGCCGCCGGCGCGCAGCAATGCGCGGATCTGGCCGCGCAGCAGGCCGGGCCGGTCGAGGCCGAGCCGGATCGCGCGCCAGCCGAGCGCCGGGTTTTCCTCGATCACGGCATCCATATAAGGGAGCGCCTTGTCACCACCGATGTCGAGAGTCCGGAAGGTCACGGGCTTGGGGCCGGCGGCATCCAGCACCGCGCGGTACAGCGCGAGCTGGTCGCTGGTGCGCGGCAGGCTTTGCCCGACCATGAACTGCAGCTCGGTGCGGAACAGGCCGATGCCGGCGCTGCCGGTGTCGTCGATATGCGGGAGGTCGATCGTCAGGCCGGCATTGATCATCAATTCGACCGGCTGACCGTCTTTGGTGATCGAGGGCTTGTCGCGCAGCGCCGAATATTGCGCCTGTCGCCGGGCGCGAAACCGTACCCGCTCCGCATAGGCCGATTCGATCTCTGCGGACGGACGCACATAGATCGAGCCCGAGGTGCCGTCGACGATGATCGCGTCGCCTGGATCGGCGATGCCGGGCGCGTTCGGCACTTCGCCGACCGCGGGAATGCCGAGCGCGCGCGCCACGATCGCGACGTGGGAATTGGCGGTGCCTTCCTCCAGTACCAGCCCGCGCAGCCGATTGCGATCGTAGTCGAGCAAGGCCGCGGGCCCCATTGCGCGTGCGATCAGGATGGCGTTGTCGGGCAAGAGCTCGCGCGAGGGCGCGTGGTCCTGCCCCACCAATTGTCGCATCAGGCGATGGCCAAGGTCCTCGAGGTCATGCAGGCGGTCGCGCAGATAGGGGTCGGTGGAGCGAAGCATGCGCGCCCTGGTGTCGGATTGCACGCGTTCGACCGCGGCCTCCGCGGTCAGGCCGGTGGCGACCGCCTCGTGCAGCTTGTGCGACCAACCGTGATCGTTGGCGAACATGCGGTAGGCTTCCAGCACATCGCGGTGTTCGCCGCCATCGGCGACGTCGCCGCGTTCCAGCATGCGGTCGAGGTCGGCTCGCAGCTTGGCCAACGCCGCGTCGAGCCGCTTGACCTCCTTCGGCAGGTCCTCGGCAATGTAATTGGTGATGACGACGCGCGGCTCATGCAGCACTACATGGCCAAGCGCAATACCGTCGGACAGCACTGCCCCGGTTTTGTGCAGTGAATGCCGCGCGGCGGGCTCGGCGCCGGGCTGCGCCAGCGCCGCCAGTTCGCCCGAGGCGATCATCTCCGCCAGCACCATCGCGGTGGTCTGTAACGCCTCGACCTCTTCCTCGACATAGGTGCGCTTGGCACGGTTCTGCACCACCAGCACGCCGAGCGTATTGCCGGCGCGCAGAATCGGGACGCCGAGGAACGAGTGGTAGATTTCTTCGCCGGTCTCGGGGCGGAACGAGAACGCCGGGTGGCCTTGGGCGTCGCTGAGATTGAGCGGATTGGCCTCGCTCGCCACCAGGCCGACGAGGCCCTCATGCGCGCTCAGGACGGTGCGGTGCACCGCGTCGCGGTTGAGACCTTCGGTGGCGTAGAGCTCCAGCGTGTTATCGACGCGCAGCACATAGGTCGAGCAGACCTCGGCCACCATATTGGCTGCGATCAGCACCACAATCTTGTCCAGCCGTTCCTGGGCCGAGACCTGTTCCGCCATGGTTTCGCGGAGCCGTCTCAGCAAGACGCGGGGGCCTCCCGACGCGCTCCGCATGTGCTAAAATCTCCTCCGCGGTGCCAGCCCGCCGGTTAGCCGGGTGCTGGCGTTAAGCTTAAGTAAAACGACATTTTTATTCGTTCGGCGCCCTCGCAAGCCGCGAAACCGGCTCAATCGGAGAACCGAAACCGTGTCGCAGTTCGCGGGGGCCTGCCCTTCAGGCCGTATAGCGAATTGGGGCTTGTTTTGCCAAGCAAAACGCCTGCCACTCCTGTGGCATCGCGATCGGCACAATGCTGCGGTTGCTAACGGAAGATACTTCCGGACTTCGATGGCACGGCACGGGTTCATGCATGCCACAGGGATCGTCTGCCTTCCACCCAAGGGATCCGTTACCGGCGAGCCTTGTGCCCCTATCCCTGGTCGAGCCCATACAGCGTGTGCAGCGTGCGCACCGCGAGTTCGGTATAGGCGGCGTCGATCAGTACCGAAAACTTGATTTCGGAGGTGGTAATAGCGCGGATGTTGATATTGCGCGCGGCCAGCGCCGCAAAGGCCTTGGCGGCGACGCCGGCGTGGCTGCGCATGCCGCTGCCGATGACCGAGACCTTCGCCACGTCGGTGGCGCTGTCGAGGCGCGCATAGCCGATCGTGGCTTTGGCCGCGGTGATGGTATCGCGGGCGCGATTGTAGTCCAACGCCGGGACCGTGAAGGTGAGGTCGGTGATGGCGCCATCCTCGGAGACATTCTGCACGATCATGTCGACATTGATGTTGGCGTCCGCGAGCGGCCCGAAGATCGAGGCGGCGATCCCCGGCTTGTCCTCGATCTGGCGTACGGAAATCTGGGCTTCATCCTTGGAGAAGGCGATGCCGGTGACGACGTGATTTTCCATGATTTCCTCCTCGCTGCAGATCAGCGTGCCCGGCGGGGTGCCGTGCGGGTCGATATCTTCGGGCTTGTCGAAGCTGGAACGGACAAAAATCGGCATGTTCTGCACCATGCCCAGTTCCACCGAGCGGACCTGCAGCACCTTGGCGCCCTGCGACGCTAGTTCCAGCATGTCTTCGAACGCGATTCGGTCGAGCCGGCGCGCCTTCGGAACCACGCGCGGGTCGGTGGTATAAACGCCGTCGACGTCGGTATAGATATCACAGCGGTCGGCACGCAGCGCGGCCGCGACGGCCACGGCCGAGGTATCGGAGCCGCCGCGCCCGAGCGTGGTGATTCGTCCGGTTTGCGGATTGATGCCCTGGAAGCCGGCAATGACCGCGACTTCCTTGCGGTCCTTGAAACGGTGCAGCAGTTCGGCGCCGTCGATCTCCAGAATGCGGGCCGAGGCGTGGGCGTCGCTGGTCTTGATCGGTATCTGCCAGCCCTGCCAGGAACGCGCCTGAATTCCGATCGTCTGCAGTGCGATCGCCAACAAGCCGGCGGTGACCTGCTCGCCGGAGGCGACCACGGCGTCGTATTCGCGCGCGTCATGCATCGGCGAGGCGTCGCGGCACCATTCCACCAGTTCATTGGTTTTGCCGGACATCGCCGACACCACCACGGCGACGTCGTGACCGGCATCGACCTCGCGCTTCACGTGCCGCGCGACGTTGCGAATGCGGTCGAGATTGGCGACGGACGTGCCGCCGAACTTCATAACGAGACGACCCATGATGGCTGGTGCATTCCCTAAGAAGGTAATGGGTATGACGCGCACGGAAACCGAGCGCGCCGGCCAAAAGGCGCGTATACATAGCGGCGCGGTTGGGGGCAAGCAACCGGGCGCCGGTTTTCCGGGGAACGCCCGCCGGTCCGCGGGCGCGGCACCGGATTGAGGCTGGCGGGATTGAGGCGGACGGAATGGGGCGTTATATCGACGATATCCTGCAACCTGGTGAGAAGGTGCTGTATTCGACCAACGCCCACTGGATTTTCTACCTGCCGGCGATTGCGGCCTGGGTTCTGGCGGCCGTGTTCCTCGTTCTGTCGTACATGGTCGCCACCGACACGCCGCGGCTGATCTGTTGGTCGCTGGCGGCGATCTCGGCCGTTGCCGCGCTATACAAGATGATGACCGCCTGGTTCCATCGCTGGACCACCGAGACCGACGTGACCAACCTGCGCGTTGTCCACAAGACCGGCTTCATCAAGCGCAAGACATTTGAAATGAGCCTCGACAAGGTCGAAAGCGTGGACGTCAACCAGAATATTCTCGGTCGCATCTTAAATTATGGCGACGTAATGGTGCGGGGCGTTGGTGAAGGCGCCAAGACGATCGAGACTATTGCTTCGCCGCTCGAATTCCGTAACCACATCACCGCGCGATAGGGAGCGGCGCGCTCATCCATGGCCATGCAACCAAACTCTCCTGCTAATCTTTCGGGCGCAACCGGCACCACCGTCGATCCCGCCGAAGTCGCGAAGTTCTCCAAGCTGTCGGACGAATGGTGGAATCCGAACGGCAAGATGGCGCCGCTGCACAAGATCAATCCGCTGCGGTTGAGCTATATCCGCGACGCCGCCTGCCGAAAGTTCGAGCGTAACGTCAAGAGCCTGAGCTGTCTTTCCGGCCTGCGCATCCTCGATATCGGCTGCGGCGCCGGGCTATTGTGCGAGCCGTTCACCCGGCTCGGGGCGCAGGTGATCGGGATTGATCCGTCCGCCAGCAACATCGCGGCGGCCAAATTGCACGCCGACAAGGGCCACCTCTCGATTGACTACCGCTGCACCACGGTCGAGCAGATGGACACGCGCGAACGCTTCGACATCGTGCTGGCGATGGAGGTGGTCGAGCACGTCGCCGATGTCGGGATGTTCCTCAACCGCTGCGCGACGATGCTCAAGCCCGGCGGAATGATGGTGGTCTCCACGCTCAATCGCAACTGGAAGAGCTTTGCGCTCGCCATCGTCGGCGCGGAATATGTGTTGCGCTGGTTGCCGCGCGGCACCCATCAATGGGATAAATTCGTCACGCCGGACGAACTCGCGCATCATCTGCAGAACAACAAGCTTGCCATCACCGAACAGAGTGGCGTCGTCTACAGCCCGTTCGCCGACCGCTGGAGCCTGTCGTCCGATATGGACGTAAACTACATGGTGATCGCGGAAGAGGCGGTTTGACAACCGGCACGGCTCGATATTTTCCTCCGCGTTCACCGGGACAACGTGATTTTAGACTTGGCGCAAGCCTGTCATGATCCCGTTCCGGTTGACCGGACAGCGCACGCCCGGCACGGTGGCTGAATTCTCACGCCGCCGAATTCTCACCCATGATCAGCATCGCCACGCTCTGGATTCCCTTTACGATCACCGCCGCGCTCGGCCAGGTCGCGCGCAACGCGATGCAACGGAGCCTGACCGGTCCGCTCGGCACCTGGGGCGCGACCAATATCCGCTTCCTGTTCGGCTTTCCGTTCTCGCTGATTTTCTTTGCGGTGGTGATCGTCGCAACCGGCGACGCGGTACCGTGGCCGACAGCGGCGTTTTGGCCGTGGCTGATGCTCGGCGCGCTCAGCCAGATTATCGCCACCGGGCTGATGCTGGTCGCGATGAACGACCGCTCCTTCGTGGTGACGACGGCGTATCTGAAGACCGAGGCAATCCAGACCGCGATCTTCGGCTTTGTCTTTCTCGGCGATCACCTCACGGTGCTCAAGGTGGTTGCGATCCTGATTGCGACCATTGGCGTCGTCATCACTGCACTGCGGCCCAATTCCGAGCGGAGTTTTGCCGAACTGAAGCCGACGATCATCGGGCTGGTCGCGGCCGCGGCGTTCGCGCTGTCGGCGATCGGCTTTCGCGGTGCCATCATCACCGTCCCCGGCGTGTCGTTCGTGACGGCGGCGTCCTATACGCTAGTGTTCGGGCTGTTCGTGCAGACCCTGGTGCTGACGATCTATTTGCTGGTCCGCGCGCCCGAGGTGCTCAGCAAAATCCTTGGAATGTGGAAGCCGTCGCTGTTTGCCGGCTTCATGGGGGCGTTCGCCTCGCAGTTCTGGTTTCTGGCGTTTGCGCTGACCGCCGCCGCCAATGTTCGCACGCTGGCGCTGGTCGAGGTATTGTTCGCGCAAGGCGTCGCTTATTATTCGTTCAAGCAACCGTTCTCGCTGCGCGAACTTTCCGGCATTGCCCTGATCGTGGTCGGCGTCGGGCTGTTGGTGGCGGTGTAGTCAGTTGCGGTCGTCCGGCAGCACCGGGAGCGGCGAGACCTCGACGCCCTCGTCGATCAGCGCGCGCGCCTCATCGGGCGAGGCTTCGCCATAAATCGGCCGGTGTTCGATATCGCCATAATGCATTTTGCGGGCTTCGGTGGGGAAGCGCTCGCCGACATTGTCGGCATTCTTCACGATGTGATCGCGCAATTCCCTGAGCTTGGCGCGCAACTCGCGCTCCTGCGCCATCAATAGCGGGGTCGAGGCGGGCGCGGCGACATCCGGGGTAGCGGCCGGCGCAGTTGCGGGCGCAGGATTCGTGGTGTCGCGCCCCTTCTTGCTGACGATCTGGGGGGCCATGATGGCGCGCTCTACCTTCGCCGAGCCGCACACCGGACAGTTCACGAGCTTGCGCTTCTCCTGCAACTCATACGCCGAAGAACTCTGGAACCAGCTTTCGAATGTGTGGCCGCGCGCGCAGCGCAGATTATAATAAATCATGCCGAACCCCGCACCAGGTGCAGGTGTTCGGGACCCGCCTTCGGATCGGCCACGGTGAAGCGCCGGCCATGCTGCAACGACGGCACCGACTTGCGTGCGGCCTCAACCTTGGCCGGATCGATTTTCGCCAGGAAAACCCCGGGTTCGACGCCGCCTTCGGCAATCACCGTGCCCCAGGGGTCGACGATCAGCGAGTGACCATAGGTCTCGCGCTTGTTCTCATGCAGGCCGGCCTGCGCGGCGGCGAATACGAAGCATCCATTTTCGATGGCGCGGGCGCGCAGCAGGGTATGCCAATGCGCCTCGCCGGTTTTCCTGGTGAACGCGGAAGGAACGGTGAGGAACGCCGCGCCGCTTTCCGCCAGCGCGCGATACAGCGCCGGAAATCGCACGTCGTAACAGATCGTCAGGCCGATACGTCCCCACGGCAGGTCCGCCAGCACGGCGGTCTCGCCCGGCTGGTAGTTGGCGGACTCGTGGTAGCTCTCGCCGCCACCCAGATCGATGTCGAACATGTGAATCTTGTCGTAGCTCGCGATCACGCTGCCGTTGGGACCGATCAGGAACGAACGGTTGACGGCGCGCTCAGGCGAGGCGCGCAGCGCCAGCGAACCGATGTGCAGATGGATTTTCAGTTCGGCCGCGAGCGCACGATAGGCCTTGAGCGAAAGGTCGTCCTCTTCGGAGGCGAAATGCTCAAACAGCGCCGTGCGATTTACCTGCATCATGTTGCTCACCTCGGGGGTGAGCACGTAATCGGCGCCTTGCGCGGCAGCTTCGCGGATCAGCCCGATGCCCTGTTCCAGGTTCGGCTCCGGCAGCAACCCGGTGCGCATCTGCACCATGGCCGCGGTGAAGGTAAGATCGGAGCTCATGAGCTAGCCTTTTCGCCTGCGAGCAAGCCGTCGAGCTTGCCCGCGCGGTCGAGCGCGTAGAGCTCATCACAGCCGCCGACAAGCGTCTTGTCGATGAAGATCTGCGGGAAGGTCGAACCGGCGCCGGCGCGGTCCCACATCTCCTGGCGCAGCTTGGGATCGGTGGCGACGTTGAATTCCGTGAACGCGGCGTTTTTGCGCGTCAACAGCGACTTGGCTGCGGTGCAATAGCCGCAGCCCGGCCGGGTATAGATTTCGATCGCAGCGGTCATGGCATGCTCGCGTTGGAAGTACTTGAATTATATGGGAGCCTTATGGGTGTCCACAACCCGGGCGAATACCAGCACGTCGACCGACGCGGCCTTGGCACGCAATAGCGCCCGGGCGCAGGCATCGACGGTCGCGCCCGAGGTCAGGACGTCGTCAACCAGGATCAGGCGCCGCCCTGCGATATCGGCCTGGCGGTCGGCTGCGACCTTGAACGCGCCCTGGACATTGCTGGCGCGCTGCGATCGGGAGAGGCCGATCTGCTGCGCGGTCGGCCGGACGCGGCGAAGCGCTTCCGATACCAGTCTGACGCCGGTCTGCCGCTCGATGACACGCGCCAGCGCGCCGGACTGGTTGTAGCGCCGGCTCCAGCCGCGGCGCCAATGCAGCGGGACCGGAACCAGCGCGTCCGCCTCGCCAAGCAATTCGCGGCCGGCGCGCGCCATCCAGCGGCCCATGGCGGGCGCGAGATCGGTGCGGTCCTGGTATTTCAGTGCATGCACCAGCGTGCGCGCAACATCGTCATATCGCACCGCGGCGCGGGCGCGCTGATAGGCCGGCGGATTGGCGATGGCTTCCATCGACAACAATTCAGGCCCGGGATCGTAGACAAAGGGGATGCCGAGCCGGGGGCAATAAGGCGGCGCGATGAACGAAAGCTTCGCCCAGCATTGCGCGCAGACGCCCTCACCATCGACCGGTTCGCGGCACGCTACGCACAGCGTCGGCAGCGCAATGTCGAGGGCGAGCCGGGCTGCGTGCGACCACGCACCGTGCGCCAGCCGAAGCGCGCCGCGCCAATGGCCGGCGATAGAACGTGGCGGGGAAGTCTCGGCGTCCATGCCATGAAGGTTAGCGGCGGCTTGCACCGTGCTCAAGCGGCAAGGCCGCGTGGCTACGTTTGAGGTTTCGAAGCGGATTGCCAGAGGCGGGTTGATCGGCGTACCAACCCGGCATGGCCGATAGCCGCGAAAATACCGCTGCGCCCGATTTGTTCGACCGTGCCTTGCTGCAAGCGCGACAGCGCCGCGCGCAAATGCTGGGACCGGCCGAATTCCTGCTCGACCGCGTCGCGGAAGATATCGAAGAGCGGCTGCAGGCGGTGACGCGAAGCTTTTCTGATGTCGCCGATATCTGGACGCCCGGGGCACTGCTCCGGCCGCCCTTGCGCGATCGCTTCAAAACCGTTGCCCATATCAGCCTTGACGGCTCGGCGCATGAGATTCTCCCGCTGCGGCCGGCCTCGCTCGATCTCGTCGTCTCCGGGCTGGCCTTCCAGTTCGTGAATGATCTGCCGGGCGTGCTGGCGCAGATTCGCCGCGCGCTGAAACCCGACGGATTGCTGCTGGCGGCGATGATCGGCGGCGACACCTTGACCGAGCTGCGGCAATCCTTTGCGGCGGCGGAGGCCGAGTGCGAGGGCGGCGTTTCGCCACGTGTCGCGCCGTTTGTCGATCTGCGCGATGCGGGTAGTCTGCTGCAGCGCGCGGGCTTCGCGCTGCCGGTCACCGATCTCGACCACGTCGTGGTGCGATATGACAGTGCGTTCGCGCTGATGGCTGACCTGCGGCGGATGGGCGCGACCAATATTTTGAACGAGCGGCGGCGGACGCCGACCCGCCGCGCCACGCTGTTGCGGATGGCGCAGCTTTACGCCGAACGGTTCGCCGATCCCGACGGCCGCATCCGCGCCACCTATGATGTGATCTGGCTATCGGGCTGGGCGCCGCATGAGAGCCAGCAACAGCCGCTGCGGCCGGGATCGGCGAAGGCGAGCCTGGAGGCGGCGGTGAAAAAGCTTGGGCCCAAGTGAGTTCAGCTGAGGTCAAGTAGACCCAACCCGTCATTACCGGGCTTGACCCGGTAATCCATCGGCTTCGCAAGTATCCTTTTGAAGATTGATGGATGCACGGGTCAAGCCCGCGCATGACGACCGAAAATGTTGAGCCATCTCTATCTAACGAGACTTAAGCTTACATCAAAAGATCGATCAGATGCGGGATCAGCGGAATGTCCGCCGGCGGCATCGGGTAGTCGCGCAGCTTGTTGGCGCGGACCCAGGCCAGCGTCTGGCCTTCGCGCGCGACCACATTGCCGTTCCAGCGCCGGCAGATGTAGAGCGGCATCAAGAGATGGAAATTGTCATAGGCGTGGCTGGCGAAGGTGAGCGGCGCGAGGCAGGACTCGCTGACGGTGATACCGATCTCCTCCTGCAGTTCGCGGATCAGCGTCTGCTCCGGCCGCTCGCCGGCTTCGATCTTGCCGCCGGGAAATTCCCACAGCCCCGCCATCGCCTTCCCCTCCGGGCGCTGGGCGATCAGCACGCGCTTATCGGTATCCACCAGCGCGCAGGCGACGACGAGTGTAAGTTTGATCTCAGCCATGCGACACGCGGTGGCTCCACGAACCCTTCGGAAAGGTCTCATTAACCATCAGACGGCTTCCTACGTCGTTTCCGACCATGAACAGTCGCGGATCGTTGTGCGATCCGCGCGGGCTCACGACCGGTAGTCGCCGTTGATCGCGACATATTCCTTGGTGAGGTCGCAGGTCAGCACGCGATCGCGGCCTTTGCCCAAGCCCATTGCGACCTTGATCTGGATGGTCGGGCTCTTCATCGCGTTTGAGACCTCCGTCTCGTCGTAGGACGGATCGCGTGCGCCGCGGCTGGCGACGCGGATGCCGTTGAACGAGATCGCGAGCTTGTCGCGGTCGGCGGGTTCGCCGGCCTTGCCGACCGCCATCACCACGCGGCCCCAATTGGCATCCTCGCCGGCGATCGCGGTCTTCACCAGCGGCGAATTCGCCACCGACATCGCGATCTTGCGCGCCGACGTGCTAGATGTAGCGCCTTCGATGATGACTTCGACCAGCTTGCGCGCCCCTTCGCCGTCGCGGGCGACCTGCTCGGCGAGGTCGGCGAGCACGGCGCGGAAGGCCTTGGCGAACCCCTTCAGGCGCGGGTCGCTGGCACGGCTGATTTTCGGCGCGCCATGGGCCGCCGCGGCGCCGGTGGCAAAGGCCAGCAGCGTATCCGACGTCGAGGTATCGCCGTCGACGGTGACCGCGTTGAACGTGTCGCCGACACCGCTCTTCAAAAGCGACTGCAAGGCGCCCGCCGCGATCGGCGCATCGGTGAACACGAAGGCCAGCATGGTCGCCATGTCGGGCGCGATCATGCCGGAGCCCTTCGCCATGCCGTTGATGGTCACCTTCGCCTTGCCGAGCTTGACGGTCGCGGTGGCGACCTTGGGAAAGGTGTCGGTGGTCATGATCGCCTTGGCGGCGCCCATCCATTCCCCGCCCTCGGCGTTTTCAGCCAGGGTGCTGAGCACGCCGTCGAATTTGGTGGCGTCGAGCGGCTCGCCGATCACGCCGGTGGAGGCGAGAAACACCTCATTGGCGGTGCAGCCAACGGCCTTGGCCGCGATCGCAGCGGTCAGCGTTGTCGCCTGGCGTCCGGTCTTGCCGGTAAAGGCATTGGCGTTGCCGGAATTCACCACCAGCGCGCGGGCTGACCCCTTTTTGGCAGATCCGCCGCCGGAAAGTTTGGCGCGGCACCAATCCACTGGGGCCGAGGGGCATTTCGATTTGGTGAAGACGCCGGCGACCGTGGTGCCCGGATCCATCACGGCGAGCAGCACGTCGGTGCGGTTTTTGTAACGAATTCCGGCCGCCGCCGTCGCCAGCTTCACGCCGGCGATGACGGGCATATCGGGAACGTGGGTCGGGGCGAGCGGGGAGACAGCGGAGGGCATGAGGCATATCCGAAAACGTGGAGCCAACGAAATCGTCATGGCCGAGCTAACCCGGCCATCCATGTCTTCAGCGCCTCTGAACGAGGGTCTTGAGACGTGGATGCCCGGCACATCTAACGCGAAGACACGCTTCGCGTTTTAGGCCGGGCACGACGTCTCAATACTGAACTCTAATGGCGAAGTCGATTTACTTCTTCGACGGCGCCATCTTTGAATCCTTCGCAGCCTCGGGCTTCGCAGCCTCAGGCTTGGCGGCGTCCGGCTTGGCATCGGGCTTCGCCGCGGCCTGGTCGAGCCGCTCGACCTGGGCGGTTTCGCGCAGCTTCGTCACATAGTCCGCCTGGGCCTTGCGGGTCACATAGGCCTCGATCTGGCTCTTGACCTGGTCGAAGTCGGGAGCCTTGCGGTTGCGCTTTTCCTCAACCTTGATGATGTGCCAGCCGAACTGCGACTTCACGGGATCGGAAATCTTGCCGGGCTCCAGCGCAAACGCCACGGTGGAGAATTCCGGCACCATCTGGTCCTTGGTGAAGAAGCCGAGATCGCCACCATCGGAGGCGCCCGGGTCCTTGGACTTCTTTTTGGCGAGTTCGGCGAAATCGGCGCCCTTGTCCAGCTCTGCCTTGATCGCCTTGGCCTCGTCCTCGGTCTCTACCAGGATATGCCGGGCGTGAACTTCCTGCTCACTGGTGATCTGCTTGGCGGCGTCGTCATAGACCTTCTTCATGGCCTCTTCGGTCAGGGCGGCTTTGCCTTCCGATGCCAGCAGGTTGTCCATCAAAAGGCGGTTGCGCGCAAACGCGAGCCGCTTTTTGAAATCGTCGTTATTTTCGATCTTCTTGTCTTCGGCGGCCTTGGCGACGATCTTCATGTCGATCAGGAAGGCCAGCAGGTTTTCCTTCCTGGTCGCAGGATCCATCTTCTCAAGGCTCGGCCCTAGCTCTTCCTCGGCCAGCGCCATGTCGCTTTGGCGGATCTCGGCGCCGTTCACCTTGGCGAGCACCGGATTCGCATCTTCGGCGCGCACCGGGGAGCCCGCCAACAGAACCATCGCAAGACAGCCCGCCACGGCGGCGGAGGCGAGGCCAAAGCGCGGGCCGGTTTTCGATTCCGGTAACAAGGTGGTCATGGAAAATCCTTATGGGGCTGTTTAGGGCGGCGGGACACTCGCCCAATCGGGTTAAGTTGGCAACGCGAAAAGTCTGTCAAAAGCATGAAATCCTTGACAGGTAAGCGCCCCCATCTCCGCAAGCTTGCGGTTCGTTGCGGCGCCGTCCAACGCGCCGCGAAAGCGGTAGAACTACCGGCAAAAAGCGATGTTCCTGTGACGGCTTCGTGGTTAGAAATTTCCTGCGACGCGCCTGCGGCGGCGCCGAATCAGCCGCCGCAACCGCCGTTGACAAGGCCCGGACCCAGCCATATCTCTGCGAAACCGGGTCAATGGCGCGGGCGCGTAATTTGGCTGCGTTTTTGGCTGTTGAACCCATGGATTGCTGAATTCCCATTCATTTGGCGGATGCTCCCGGATCGGGGCCTTATCAGCGATGCGTTACGGTGAGTTGAAAGACGACCTGGTGGACCACGTCATGGCTGCAACGCCGAACCGCAAAGACAGGAATTTGGTATGATCGGCGCGCTCGCCCGCAAGCTTTTCGGCTCCCCCAACGACCGGCGGGTCAGGGGATATCAATCCCGGGTCGATGCCATTAACGCGCTTGAGCCCGAGATCGCGGCGCTGTCGGACGAAGCGTTGAAAGCGCGGACCGACGAGTTCAAGCAACAGCTCGCCGGCGGCAAGACGCTGGACGATATTCTGATCCCGGCGTTCGCCACGGTGCGCGAAGCCGCCAAGCGCACGCTAGGCCAGCGGCATTTCGACGTTCAGCTGATCGGCGGCATGGTGCTGCACGAAGGCGACATTGCCGAGATGAAAACCGGCGAAGGCAAGACCCTGGTCGCGACGCTTGCGGTCTATCTCAACGCGCTGGCCGGCAAGGGCGTCCACGTCGTCACCGTCAACGACTACCTCGCCCGGCGCGACTCCGGCTGGATGGGACAGATTTACGGTTTCCTCGGCCTAACCACCGGGGTCATCGTTCACGGGCTCGATGACGCCGAGCGCAAGACGGCCTACGCCTGCGACATCACCTACGGCACCAACAACGAATACGGCTTCGACTATCTGCGCGACAACATGAAGTATCGGCTGGAGGACATGGTCCAGCGCGGCCACTCCTACGCCATCGTCGACGAAGTCAACTCGATCCTGATCGACGAGGCGCGCACGCCGCTGATTATCTCCGGCCCGCTCGACGACCGTTCGGAATTCTACAACACCATCGACACCTTTTTTCCCAAACTCGACAAGACCGATTACGAGGTCGACGAGAAGCAGCGCACGGTGACGTTGAGCGAAGCCGGGATGGAGAAGATCGAGACGCTGCTGCGTGACGCCGACCAGCTCAAGGGTGAATCGCTTTACGACGTCGAGAACGTCTCGGTGGTTCACCACATCAATCAGGCGCTGCGCGCGCATTCGTTGTTCACGCGCGACAAGGACTACATCGTCCGCGATGACGAGGTCATCATCATCGACGAGTTTACCGGCCGCATGATGCCGGGACGGCGCTATTCCGAAGGCCTGCACCAGGCGCTGGAAGCCAAGGAGCACGTCCAGGTCCAGCCGGAAAACCAGACGCTGGCCTCGATCACCTTCCAGAACTATTTCCGGATGTACGACAAGCTGTCCGGCATGACCGGTACGGCGCTGACCGAAGCCGACGAACTGTTCGACATCTACAAGCTCGAAGTCGTGGAAATCCCGACCAACGTACAGGTCGCGCGGCTTGACGAGGACGACGAGGTCTATCGCACCCAGAACGAGAAATACGCCGCGATCCTGGCCGAAGTGGAACGCGCCAATGCCCGGCTGCAGCCGGTGCTGGTCGGCACCGCCTCGATCGAAAAGTCGGAAGTGCTGGCCGAATATTTGAAAAAGCACGGCTACAAGCAGATCGACTTCGGCAATCCAAATGCGATGGAAAAGCTCTACGCTGCGGCCCGCGCCGGCAAGCCGGCGAAGCTGTTCGCGGTCTTGAACGCGCGCTTCCATGAACAGGAAGCCTATATCGTCGCCGAGGCCGGCGTTCCCGGCGCGATTACGATCGCGACCAACATGGCTGGCCGCGGCACCGACATCAAGCTCGGCGGCTCGCTCGAAATGCGGATCCTGCACGAGACCGCCGGGATCACCGATGAGGCCGAGAAGGCCAAGAAGATCGAGCAGATCAAGGCCGACGTCGAGCGCTTCCGCGACATCGTGCTGAAGGCAGAAGACGTCGTCGAGATCGAGCCAGCCAAGGGGTCGAAGCCGGCGAAGACCGCGACCCGGCCGGGCGGGCTGTACATCATAGGCTCCGAGCGCCATGAATCGCGGCGCATCGACAATCAGTTGCGCGGCCGATCTGGCCGCCAGGGCGACCCCGGACGCTCGAAGTTCTTCCTGTCGCTGGAAGACGATCTGATGCGGATCTTCGGATCCGACCGAACTCGACAGCATGCTGACGCGGCTCGGCCTGAAAGACGGCGAGGCGATCATCCATCCCTGGATCAACAAGGCGCTGGAGAAGGCGCAGCAGAAGGTCGAGGCCCGCAACTTCGACATCCGCAAGAATCTTCTGAAGTTCGACAACGTCCAGAACGACCAGCGCAAGGTGATCTTCGACCAGCGTGTCGACCTGATGAAGGACGACAGCGTTGCCGAGACGGTTACCGACATGCGCCGCGCCTTCGTCGAGGATGTCGTCACCAAGCATGTGCCCGAACACGCTTATGCCGAGCAGTGGGACGTGGCTGGCCTGAGGGAAGAGTTGAAGCGCGTGCTCGACATCGATCTGCCGGTCGATGAATGGGCCAAGGAAGAGGGCATCGCCGACGAGGAGTTGCTCTCACGCATCGAACAGCGCGTCGACGAGCACATGGCGGCCAAGGTGGGACAGTGGGGTCCCGACGTGATGCGTTACGTCGAGAAGACCATCCTGCTGCAGACGCTGGATCATCTCTGGCGCGAGCATCTGATCATGCTCGATCATCTGCGTCAGGTGATCGGCTTGCGCGGCTACGGCCAGCGCGATCCGCTGCAGGAATATAAATCGGAGGCCTTCAGCCTGTTCGAGGCGATGATCGCGCATTTGCGCGAGGCCGTCACGGCGCAGCTGATGCGGGTCGAAATCGTGCCGCCGGAAGAGCAGCAGCCGGTATTGCCGCAGATGGAAGCGCACAAGTTCGATCCCAATACCGGCGAAGACGAAATGGCATTCGCCGGCGCTTCGCTGGTGCCCCAGGCTGCCGCCGACCGCGATCCCAAGAATCCGGCGAGCTGGGGCAAGGTCGGCCGCAACGAGGATTGTCCCTGCGGCTCCGGCAAGAAGTACAAGCACTGCCACGGCCGCTATGCCTAGCGTGTGATGGCTATTCTTCGAATCGCCATCCCGCTCTAAATTATTGGTCGAGCATGATCTCCGCGCAAACGCTTTGCGTTTGTCGCGAGGGAAAACCGGCGTCCGCTTTTCCGGATCATGCTCCAAGCCGCGCGCGACGCCACGCTGACTTCGGCGTCGCTCCGGTTGCGCTCACCACATCATGAATCATGACGCGGAATGCCCGCTTCCGCGGGCATGACGGCTGGCTATTGGAATGCGGAGGACGAAACCGCTTTGACGAATCCGCTTTACTGGGCGGCCGAGAAGCGGCTGTCGAACGAGCTGGCCGGATGGGCGCCGGCGACGACCGGACCTTGCGTGGCCGGTGCGGTTGCGGCGGCCGGAGCATCCGTCACTGACGGCTTCAGGGGTGGCCGGGCAGTGGCTTGATGTGTCTCCGGCCTCTTTGCCTCGGGGTGCGCAGGCGCGCCGCGCTTGGCTTCAATCATCTTCGGCTTGGCCGGAGCGGCAGGCGACGGCGTGGCGGTGGCCGTCGTTTCGGCCGCGGCATTGCTGAGGCCGACCTTACGGGCAAGTTTGCTGAAGAAGCCGTCGGATTGTTCATTCCCGGTCGCCGATGCGACCTTTGTTGCCGTCGCTGCCGGGGTCGTCGCGGCAACAGAGACTGCCGGCGTTTCCGGCTCCGACAGGTTCGGCGGACGCGGCGGGTTGACGTGGTCGATCGGAATCGTCCCGGGCAAGCGCTCACGCACCAGCGAAACGCTCTGGCCGCCCTCGGACAATCCGGTATCGCCATTGGGCAGCGCCGCGGCGAAGATTTTGTTCATCCCACCATCAATGCCGGTGTTCATCCGAGCGACCGGCGTTCCCTTGGCGACGAGCTTCGCCACCTCGGCATCGTCGGCCTGCTCTTTTTGGCGCACGGCGTCGGCGATTTCTGACGGGACCACATAGGCCGGGCATTTCGCCGAGGCATCGAATACCGGATCGCGCACCGCGTTCGGCGCCCTCGTGGCGTCGAAGACGTATTTCCTTTCGCAGAAATCGACCGTCGGCTCGTGCTTCGTCACCTCGAAATGATCGTTGCCTTCCTTGATCATGCGCCAGAACGGCATGTTCGGGTTGTTGCGGTGCTTGGCCATGTTCACGGCCGTCATCCGGAATGGATAGGCTTGGAACTGGAAGGCGCGCTGGCCGCCGAAGAAGGATTCGCGCCCCAGCGCATAGATTTCCGCGATCTGCTCGTCGGTCATGGCGTAGCAGCCGCGCGAGGAGCAATCGCCGTGCACCATCAGTTCCGAACCGGTACGGCCCAACGCCTTGTCAAAGGCATTGGGATAGCCGGTGTTGAACGAAAGGTAATAGGCCGATTGCGGGTTCATCTGCGCCGGCGAGATGGAATAGAAGCCTTCCGGCGCCTGGCGGTCGCCCTCGCGGACCTTGGGCCCGAGGTCTCCTGACCAGCGGCAAATCGGATAGGTCTTCAGAAGTGCGAACCGCCCGGCACGATCCTGCTTCCAGACCTCAAGCTCGGCCTCCTGCTTGAACAGGCGGATCAGGATCGGGGACTGCAGGTCCATGTCCTTCTGGCCCATCGCGGCGACGAGTTTCGGCGAGACCGGCCGGTTGGCCTTGGCGTTATTGGCGAGCGAGATTTGGTCGCTGTTGCAGCCGGCCAGCAACGCCCCGGCCGCAAGCGCAGCCGACGCGATGAGCGCGCGAACCAGCGAGCGATCAATCAATGGAAGCTCCACCCCAAATTCTCGCGCTTGGCAGGCAAGTCCACACCCCGATTATGGCGTCCGCGCCCTGAAGCCATTGACTAAAATAGTATCCTTCGGCCCCCCGGCTCGCAAGCCGATCCAGGCATCGCGATGGGGTCCGCCTCAGGCATAGTCAACAGAGGTTAAATACCAGGCTCGGGGCCTAAATAGGGCCAACCCGACGGAAGGGCCCAGGGGCGCGAAGGCAGCCGGATCCAAAAGCGGCCGGAATGCGGCCGCGGCGCCCTTCACCCCAGCTTGCGGCCGATCTCGAGGAATTTTCGGCGCCGTTGCTGGCGGACCATCTCGGGGGAGAGATTGCGCAGATCGTTCAAGGCCTGAGCGATGGCATCACCCGTGGCCGCGATCATACTGTTGGGATCGCGATGAGCGCCGCCCACCGGCTCCTTCAGGATGGAGTCGATCACACCGAAGCGCAGCATGTCCTGCGCCGTGATCTTCATGCTGTTCGCCGCTTCCTGGGCCTTGGTGCCGTCGCGCCACAGGATCGAGGATGCCGCCTCCGGCGAGATCACACTGTAAATGGCGTGCTCGAACATCAGCACGCGGTTGGCCGTGGTGATGGCGATGGCGCCGCCCGACATGCCCTCACCGGTCACGATCGCGACATTGGGCACGCCGAGCGACAGGCAGGCGTCGATCGAGCGGGCGATCGCCTCGGCCTGACCGCGTTCCTCGGCGCCGATGCCGGGATAGGCACCGGCGGAGTCAACGATCGACAGTACGGGGATGCCGAAACGATCGGCCATCTCCATCAGGCGGACCGCTTTGCGGTAGCCTTCGGGACGCGCCATGCCGAAATTATGCTTGATGCGGGATTCGGTGCTGGCGCCCTTTTCCTGACCGATCACACAGATGCTCTCGCCATGGAAGCGGCCGAAGCCGCCCACCAGCGCCTCGTCCTCGCCGAATTTGCGGTCGCCGGCGAGCGGTGTGAATTCGGTGATCAGCGCGTCGATAAAATCGGTCAGATGCGGTCGCTGCGGGTGGCGCGCGACCAGCGTTTTCTGCCACGGCGTCAGGTTGGCGTAGAGATCGTTCAGCGCCTGCGCGGCGTTGCTCTCGATGCGCGCAATCTCGTCGCCGATGTCGCTACCGGTCGCGGCCAGCGCACGCAATTCGTCGACCTTGGCATCGAGTTCGGCGACGGGCTTTTCGAAATCGAGGTAACTGCGCATGGGATCCGGCATCAATTCAGTATAGGGATGAGCATGTTGGCAGGCGAAGCGGATTTCGGTTGCGTGAAGAAAGCCAGCATCTTCAAGTTTGTAGCGCGAATTCCGACGCCGATCAGGACCCGTTTGGGGAGAGCTACGCGAACGAGGATCGCGGGCGGGAAATGATCCTTTCAGGGTAGAAGGCGTCGAAGTCAAGGCGTCCGCCCGCGGGGTTACTTCTCCGCCAGCGGATGCAGGTCGCGCACCAGGCTTTTGAGGCGCTCCTCGACCACATGGGTGTAGATCTGGGTGGTAGAGATATCGGAGTGGCCAAGCAAGGTCTGCACGATGCGCAAATCCGCCCCGTTATGCAGCAGGTGGCTCGCGAAGGCATGGCGCAGCACGTGAGGGCTGACCAGCCGCGGCGCCAGGCCGGCGGCGGCTGCCAGCTCTTTCAGGTCGCGCGCGAAATGCTGCCGGGTCAGGTGCCCGCTCTCGCCGAACGAGGGAAACAGCCATTTCGAGACCGGTGCGTTTTTCCTGGCCGCCGGCTTGGGCGCCTCGCTTGCCGCGAGGTAATCGGCCATCGCCTGGCGCGACGCCTCGTTCAGCGGCACCAGTCGCTCCTTGTTGCCCTTGCCGCGCACCACGATCATGCGCGTATCGCGGCGCGCCGCCGAGCGCGGCAACGCCACCAGTTCGGATACCCGAAGCCCGGTGGCGTAGAGCACTTCGAGCAGGCAATACAGCCGCAGCGCGCGAAGCCGTTGCGGCGCCGACGCGTCCGTCGCGCCGGCAAGCGTTTTGGCGTGGCTCAGCAGCCGATCGACGTCAGCGATCGACAGCACCTTGGGCAGGCCGCGGCCGCGTTTCGGACCCGACAGCACCGCGGCCGGATCATCGCTCCGGATCCGTTCGGTGAGCAGGAAACGAAACAGGTGCCGCATCGCCGAGAGCCGGCGGGCCACGCTGGACGACTTGAAGCCACGGGCATCGAGATCGGCTAGATAATCCCGCAGGGCCTGGGTCTCAGCGCCCGTAAAATCCTGACCGCTATGGCCCAGAAATTCGGAAAAATCGGTGAGGTCGCGACGGTAGGCATCGATTGTGTTGGCGCCGGCCCCCTGTTCGGCCGCGAGCATGTCGATGAACAGGTTGATCAGCCGGTGGTCTGAGGTTCGGGAATGCATGGGATTGTCGACGCCTCCGCAAGCGGAGGCGCTTTCCGTCCCCTAAAGCAGGGAAATCGGGCCGCGCGCATCCGCGAATCAGATTCTAGCGCCTATTTCTTGAGGAACCTGTCCTGCGGGATGGTGACGGTGATTTCCCGCGGCTTCGGGTTAACGAAGTTCGCCAGCGCGAAAATGATCCCGTAGACGATCCCGGCGATGATCGCGAGGACCGTCAGGAACCGGAACAGGCTGGGCATGCGCGCGCCTCAGGAAGCGGATTAACCATTGAATCATCGGGATAGACTGGCCCCCGACTACCAACATGTTCCCCCCGCCGTTGCAAGACTCTGGCAACGGTATCAACGGGGGTAGTATAGGTGGGTGGAACGCCGCGATTGGCGGCAACAGAGTTTTTTGATGCCCGAGACAGCCTCACCGGCACCCGTCAGTACGCCCCAGGAGACCGCGATCACGACCGAGATCACGGCGGCGCTGGGAACACGGTCGGTCGTGCTGGTGGGCATGATGGGGGCGGGCAAATCCACCATCGGGCGGCGGCTGGGGGCGCGGCTGCGGCTGCCGTTTCTGGACGCGGACGGTGAAATCGAGCTGGCGCATGCCGGCATGACCATCCCGGAGATTTTCGCCGCGCACGGCGAGCCGTATTTCAGGGACGGCGAGGCACGGGTGATCGCGCGGTTGCTCGACGGCGGCCCTTGCGTGCTTGCCACCGGCGGCGGCGCGTTCATGCGCGAAGAGACCCGCAACCGCATTCGCGACAAGGCGGTTTCGATCTGGCTGAAGGCGGATGCGGAGGTCATTATGCGCCGGGTCAAGCGCCGCGCCGATCGCCCGCTGCTGCAGACCGCGGACCCCGCCGCGACCGTCGAGCGCCTGATCGGGGAGCGCGAGCCGGTCTACCAGCATGCCGACATCACGATCTGGTCGCGCGACGTGCCCCACGAAAAAATCGTCGACGAGTGCCTTGACGCCCTGCATGGCAGGCTATGCGGCGACCGCGCTGGCGCAACGACATCGGACCAATTGGACGCCTCATGATGACCGCACCGCTGAAACATTCCGCCGCGACCACGGTCGGCGTTGCGCTCGGCGCGCGCGGCTACGACATCGTGATCGGTCGCGACGAACTGCCAGCGCTGGGCGCCCGCATTGCCGCGCTGCGGCCCGGCGCGCGCACCGCGATCGTCACCGATCGCACGGTGGCAAAGTACTGGCTCGAGCCGACCGAAGCCTCGCTCGCCGCAGCCGGTATCGCGACGTCGCGGATCATTGTCGAGGAAGGCGAGGGCTCCAAGAGCTATGCCGGGCTCGAACAGGTCAGCGAGGCGCTGATCGCCGCCAAGATCGAGCGCAATGATCTGGTGATCGCGCTCGGCGGCGGCGTGGTCGGCGATCTCGCCGGCTTCGCGGCCGCCATCCTGCGCCGCGGCGTCGATTTCGTGCAGGTGCCAACCTCGCTGCTGGCCCAGGTCGACTCCTCGGTCGGCGGCAAGACCGGGATCAATTCGCCGCGCGGCAAAAATCTGCTCGGCGCGTTCCACCAGCCGATTCTGGTGGTCGCGGATACTGCGGTGCTCGATACCCTGTCGTCGCGCCAGTTCCGCGCCGGTTACGCCGAAGTCGCCAAATACGGCGTGCTCGGCGATCAAGCGTTTTTCACCTGGCTCGAAGCCAATCACGCGGACATTTTCACCGGCGGGGCGGCGCGCGAGCATGCGATCGCGACGTCTTGCCGCGCCAAGGCCGCGATCGTGGCGCGCGACGAGCGCGAGACCGGCGAACGTGCGCTGCTCAATCTCGGCCATACGTTCGGCCACGCGCTGGAGGCCGCGACCGGGTTTTCCGACCGGCTGTTTCACGGCGAAGGGGTTGCCGTCGGCATGGTGCTGGCGGCGGAGTTTTCCGCGCAACTCGGCATGATCTCTGAGGCCGATGCGGCCCGCATCCGACATCACCTTGCCAGGGTTGGCCTGCCGACCCATTTGCAGGATATTGCCGGATTTGCCCAGGAAGGCCTGGCGGACGCCGACGCGCTGATGGCGCTGATGGCGCAGGACAAGAAGGTCAAGCGCGGGCGGCTCACTTTTATCCTGCTCGAGGCGATCGGGCGCGCCGTCATTGCGCCCGACGTCGAACCGGCGCTGGTTCGCGATTTTCTGGCACGTAAACTGGCGAGCAGAAGCGGCGTATGATCTGCAACAGCCGGGAGAGCGATTTTCCGAGCGCTTCGCCCGACAATGAAATGATCGTCATCCCATGCACTGGTTTACATTTTCGATCGTCATTGCCTGTCTCCTGATCTCGGCGTTCTTTTCCGCGAGCGAGACCGCGCTGACCGGCGCGTCGCGCGCCAGCATGTTGCGGCTGTCGAAGCAGGGCAATCGCGATGCCGGGGTGGTTTCCAGCCTGTTTGCGATGCGCGAGCGGATGATCGGCGCGCTGCTGCTCGGCAACAACATCGCCAATATCGGCGCCTCGGCACTGGCTACCGGTATCCTGACGGCGTGGTTCGGCGATGTCGGCGTGCTCTACGCCACCGGCGTGATGACGGTGATGGTCGTGATCTTCGCCGAGGTGCTGCCGAAGACCATCGCCATCAACGCGCCGGACCGGGTGTCGCTCTTGGTCGCGCGGCCGATGATGTTGATGGTGTTCCTGCTGGGACCGCTGCTCACCGTGATCGAGGCGATCGTGCGCGTGCTGATGAGGGCGCTCGGCATCAAGATCGGCGCCAATCAGCCGATCCTGTCGCCGACCGAGCGGCTACGCGGTGCGGTCGATCTGCTGCACCATGAGGGCAAGGTCGAAAAGCATGATCGCGACATGCTGGGCGGGCTGCTTGATCTGCGCGAACTCCAGGTCTCCGACGTGATGGTTCACCGCACCGAGATGGTGATGATCAATGCCGACCTGCCGCCTGAAGAGCTCGTGCGCGAGGTGCTGGCGACCGAATACACCCGGATCCCGCTATGGCGGGAGAAGCCGGAAAATATCATCGGCGTGCTGCACGCCAAGGATCTGCTGCGGGCGATCCGTGCGGCCGACGGCGATACCGCCAGGATCGACGTCTCGACCATCGCGCTGCCGCCGTGGTTTGTGCCGGAGATGCGCTCGGTGTCCGAGCAGCTCAAGGCGTTCCGCCGCCGCAAGACCCACTTCGCGCTCGTCGTCGACGAGTACGGCGAGGTCGAGGGCATGGTGACGCTGGAGGACATTCTGGAAGAAATCGTCGGCGACATCGCCGACGAGCACGATGTCGTAGTGGCGGGCGTTCGGGCCCAGCCCGACGGCTCGGTGATGGTGGACGGTTCGGTTCCGATCCGCGACCTCAACCGCGCGATGGACTGGCACCTGCCGGACGAGGAGGCGACCACCGTGGCCGGCCTCGTCATCCACGAAGCCCGTTCGATACCGGAACGCGGTCAGAGCTTCACCTTCCACGGTTTTCGCTTTCGGGTTCTGCGTCGCGAGCGCAACCGCATCACCGCGCTGCGTATCGTCGCGGTGCCACGCGACACCGAGCTCGACGAGCTGAAACCGAAACGGGCGGGTACGGCGTTTTGAACTGGATATCGTCGTCGCTGCCGCTATCGAAACAACGACAAATGGATGAACCCGTCTCATGATCAAGCTGTATTACAGTCCGGGCAGTTGCTCGCTGGCTTCGCACATCTCGCTGGAGGAAGCCGGAGCGGATTATTCGGTCGAGCGGATCAGTTTGGCCGATACGCAGCAGCAAAGTCCGGAATATCTCGCGATCAATCCCAAGGGCCGGGTGCCGGCGATGATCACCCCGCGGGGCGTGTTGACCGAGAATCCTGCAATCCTGGCGTTCATCGCGCAGAGCTATCCAAAGGCCAATCTCGCACCGCTCGACGACCCCTTCGCCTTTGCGCAGATGCAGGCCTTTAACAGCTATCTGTGCTCCACGGTTCACGTCGCGCATGCCCACAAGGGACGCGGCACAAGATGGGCCGATGACCCCGCCGCGATCGCCGAGATGAAGCGCAAGGTTCCGGAAAGCGTCGGGTCCTGTTTCGATCTGATCGAGAAAGGATTGCACGGACCGTGGGCGGTGGGAGCAAGCTTTACGGTCGCCGATCCCTATCTGTTCACGCTGTCGGGATGGCTGGAAGGCGACGGACTTGATCTGTCCCGTTATCCGCGGGTGATGGAGCATCGTCGCCGGATGTTGGAACGCCCGGCCGTTCGCAAGGTGATGGCTGTGGTCGCGGCCTGATCGGCTAGAGCGTTTTCCAGCGAAGTGGATACCGGTTCGCGTAAAGAAAACGCGTCAAACCAAGAATCTAGAGCCCCGTTCCGATTCCATCGGAACGAAAAAGGCTCTAGGTCGGTCGAGGAGAGGAGTGCCGCGCCGCACGCGATTTTCGCGCCGGCACTGGACGATGCCGCTGCCGGGGAGGGCGGTTGCCTTGGTTAGGCTTCCCCCGGCGCCTGCGCCTTGATCGCCAGCGCGTGCACGGAGCCTGCGAGTTCCGCGGCCAGCGTGGCATTAATCATGCGGTGGCGTTCGATCCGGCTCTTCCCTTCGAACGCGCCCGACACAATATAAATCCTGAAATGCGTCTCGCCGCCCGGCCGATGGCCGGCGTGGCCTTCATGCAAATGTGAACTCGTCGACGACGTCGAGGCTTTCCGGTGCGAAAGCTTCACGCAACTTGTTTGTGATAGTCTGTTTGACCGGTTGATCGATACCCATGACCGGGGCAATACGTCCGAGACCGTAATTCGTCAATGGTGCGTCATCAGGAGTGAGGTATTCGCAATGTCAAGACTTGAAGCCTTTCGCATTGCGTTGTCATAGTCAGCTATGCCGATCGATTCATCAAAATTCTTCGACTCTATCCGCATCAAGCCGAATAAGCTGAGCGCGAAGCAGCAGGCGCAGGCGCGCGAAGAAGCGGTCATGTGCGAATGGCCCGACTGCAAGAACAGGGGACCGCATCGTGCACCCAAGGGCCGTGCCAACGACAAGGAATATTGGCACTTCTGTCTGAACCACGTCCGCGAATACAATCAGTCCTACAATTTCTTCCAGGGCATGAATGCCGATGCGGTCGCGCGCTACCAGAAGGATGCGCTGACCGGACACCGCCCGACTTGGAAGATGGGCGCCAACACGAGCTCCAAGAAGGGCAAGGGCGGCGCCGAAGCCGATCTGGAAGGGGCGGCCGATCCCTTCAGCATGTTCAGCGAGCTCAACGGACGCGGCCGCTGGCGGCCGGGTCCGGGCGCAGGCGCCGAGGCCAAGGCCGAGACGCGAAAAGTCTTTAACGCCGAACGCAAGGCGCTGCAGGTGATGGGGCTCGGTCCTGATGCGACGCTCGAAGACGTCAAGTCGAAGTACAAGGCGCTCGTAAAGCAGCATCACCCCGACGCCAATGGCGGCGATCGTTCCACCGAGGATCGCCTGATCGAAATCATCAAGGCGTATAATTATCTCAAGACGGTGGTGCGTGGCGCGTAACTTCGCGCGCCTCTAACTATCATTTGTTTTTTGTCATGGCCGGGCATAGCCGTCCGAAGGACGGCGTCGCTTTCGCTCGCCGATGTCCCGGCCGTCACGTTTTTCCGCTTGAACTCAGCTAAGACGTGAATGCCGCTCCGCTCGCGACTTTATCGGCCTTCCCGTCAGCCGCGCTTGCGGGCCGGCTCGATTATTCCGCCGCCATTTGCGCGGCGGAAGATCCAGACCGCCAGCGCGACGATCAACGCACCCCCGATCACCAGTGCCATCCAGTAATGTTTGGCGGCCCCGCCGAGGCCGGCGATGCCGCCAAATCGGTCAAACAGCGACACCGCCAGGATACCCGGCAGCACGTGCTCCAGCGACCACAGCAGGATCGCGGGAATATTGACGGCGAAAAAGCGCAGCGGCGGCATGCCCAGCGCGCCGGCGGTGATCGGGACGAGCGCGCGAATCGGCGGCACGAAACGCGCGAAGAACACCGCCAGCGCGCCCCAGCGATGAAAGAACGCCTCGCTCTGCGCGACCACCCCGGGATAACTCGCCATCGGCCAGGTCGAGAGGATTTCGCGTTGGCTGCGATGTCCAATCCAGAACGAAGCTCCGTCACCGAGGGCCGCGCCCGTGACCGCCGCGGCGAGCACCCACTCAAACCGCAATTCGCCGCTGGGTATCAGTGCGCTGAGCGCCAGGATGATGGTGGAGCCCGGAATCACCGAGCCGACGATCGGAATGGCTTCGAGCAACGCGGCGAGGAATAGCGTGAGATAACCGAGCCACGCATTGGCCGAGACGAAAGCAACCAGTGAATCGATGAATGAAGTCACAAAAATCCCGTGCTGGAGGAGGGCTGGATGGCGCGGCCGTGGTCCGTTTCAGGCCTAACACAAACCTCGTCAGTTACCGAAAGTGCCATCAAATCCCACTTGATCGGGGTCTTTGGAATTGATCCGGCAAAAAGCACGGCGTGATTCGCAGGGCAGCCTTCCAAAAACCGGCATCAACCCCTATCTTGATGATATAACAATGGAACTTTGATTGGGCCGCGGGCTTCTGCGATCCGTTGCTCTCTGCTAGGTTCCAGACGCACCCATCCGCAGCCACCCCGCAAATATGGTTTCGGGAGCGCCCGAGACCCCGGAGGATTGATGACGACCGCCGCCACGACCAAAGTGCAAGAGCCCACCGGTTTGCCCGACATGAAGGTCTCCGTCCGGCAGGTCTTCGGTATCGATAGCGATCTTGAGGTGCCCGCCTATTCGGAAGTCGACCCCCACGTTCCGGAAGTCGACTCGGATTACCGTTTCGATCGCGCCACCACATTGGCGATCCTGGCCGGTTTCTCCAAAAACCGCCGCGTCATGGTCACCGGCTATCACGGCACCGGCAAATCAACCCACATCGAGCAGGTCGCGGCGCGGTTGAACTGGCCGTGCGTGCGCGTCAACCTCGACAGCCATATCAGCCGTATCGACCTGGTCGGCAAGGATTCCATCGTCGTGCGCGATGGCAAGCAGGTCACTGAATTCCGCGACGGCATCCTGCCTTGGGCACTACAGCATAATATCGCGCTGGTGTTCGACGAATATGACGCCGGCCGTCCCGACGTGATGTTCGTGATCCAGCGCGTGCTGGAAGTCTCCGGCCGGCTGACGCTGCTCGATCAGAACAAGGTGATCAAGCCGCATCCGGCGTTCCGGCTGTTCTCGACCGCCAACACCGTCGGCCTCGGCGATACCTCCGGTCTCTATCACGGCACCCAGCAGATCAATCAGGGCCAGATGGACCGCTGGTCGATCGTCACCACGCTGAACTATCTTGCCCATGACGAGGAAGTCGAGATCGTGCTCGCCAAGGCGCGCCACTACCGGAGCCAGGAAGGCCGCGACATCGTCAACAAAATGGTGCGGCTCGCCGATCTCACCCGTAACGCCTTCGCCAACGGCGACCTGTCCACGGTGATGAGCCCGCGTACGGTGATCACCTGGGCCGAGAACGCCGATATCTTCGGCGATATCGGCTTTGCGTTCCGCGTGACCTTCCTCAACAAATGCGACGAACTGGAGCGGCCGCTGGTCGCGGAGTTCTATCAGCGGTGCTTCAACGTCGAACTCGCAGAATCTTCGGTGAACGTGGCGCTGAGCTGAGTAACTAAAGCTTCGTCGTCCCCGCGAACGCGGGGACCCATACGGCGAGGATTCTTGATCAAGCGACGGAGCCAAAGCCTGCCGGAAACAACGACCGCCAGTGGTTATGGGTCCCCCGCGTTCGCGGGGACGACGGCGGTGAGGTTACAATGACAACGTCCAACACCAAATTCCGCACCGGATCGAAGGAAGCGCCGACCGAGCCGTTCAAGCGTGCAGTGACCTCCTGCCTGCGCGCGATCGCCAAGGCGCCCGAGCTCGAAGTAACGTTTGCCGCCGAGCGGCCTGGCTTGGCGCCGGGCAAGGCGCGGCTGCCGGAGCCGGCGCGCAAGATGACCAAGCGCGACGCCGCCATCGTGCGCGGCCACGCCGATTCGATCGCGCTCAAGCTTGCCTGTCACGATCCGAAAGTGCATCGCAAGCTGATGCCGGGAAATCCGCAAGCCCGCGGCGTGTTCGAGGCGGTGGAGCAGGCACGCGTCGAGGCGATCGGCTCGCGGCGGATGGCCGGCGTTGCGAAAAACCTCACCGCGATGCTCGACGATCATTTCCACCGCGGCAAGTTCGATGAGATCACCGACCGGGCCGACGCGCCGCTGTCGGACGCGTTGGCGATGCTGGTGCGCGAGCGGCTGACTGGGCTGGCGCCGCCCGCGGCGGCACGCAAGATGGTCGATCTCTGGCGCCCGATCCTGGAGGACAAGATCGGCACCCGGCTCGATCAATTGAGCCGCGTCACCGAAGACCAGGCGAAATTCGGCGACGTCGTGCATGACCTGTTGTCGGCGTTAGAACTCGGCGACGATCGCAACGCCGAGGCCGACGACGACGAGAACCAGGACGAAAGCCGCGACGGCGAGAATGACCAGAGCGGTGCCGAGGGCTCGCCCGACAGCGACGCGGCGCAGGAAATGAGCGCCGACCAGGCACAGGCGACGACCGACGAAATGTCGGAAAGCGCGATGGAAAGCGCGCAGGCTTCGACCAGCGATACCTTTGACGACGGCGAACTCGGCGACGACGAGACCCCGGGTGAGGCGACGCGGCCGAATTCGCGTGGCATCAATGAGCCGCGCGGTCCGGAATATCACGCCTTTGCGCCGAAATTCGACGAGGTGATCGCGGCTGAAGACCTCTGCGACCATGACGAGCTGGAGCGGCTGCGCAGCTATCTCGACAAGCAGCTCGCGCATTTGCAGGGCATCGTTGCTCGGCTGGCCAACCGGCTGCAGCGCCGCCTGATGGCACAGCAGAACCGGGCCTGGGAGTTCGACCTCGAGGAAGGCATGCTCGATCCGGCGCGGCTGTCACGGGTGGTCACCGATCCCTATCATCCGCTGTCGTTCATGAATGAGAAGGAAGCCACGTTCCGCGATACCGTGGTGACGCTGCTATTGGACAATTCCGGCTCGATGCGTGGCCGGCCCATTACGGTCGCGGCGACCTGCGCCGATATCCTGGCGCGGACGCTGGAGCGCTGCGGCGTCAAGGTCGAGATTCTCGGCTTCACCACCCGGGCCTGGAAAGGCGGCCAGTCGCGCGAAGCGTGGCTCGCCGCCGGCAAGCCGGCCAATCCCGGACGTCTCAACGATCTCCGGCACATCATCTACAAATCCGCCGACGCGCCGTGGCGGCGGGCGCGCAAGAATCTCGGACTGATGATGCGCGAGGGCCTGCTCAAGGAAAACATCGACGGCGAGGCGCTGGACTGGGCCCACAAGCGGCTGCTCGGCCGCCCCGAGCAGCGCAAGATCCTGATGATGATCTCCGACGGCGCACCGGTCGACGACTCCACGCTGTCGGTCAATCCCGGTAATTACCTGGAGCGTCATCTGCGCCACATCATCGAGGAAATCGAAACCCGCTCGCCGGTCGAATTGATCGCGATCGGCATCGGCCATGATGTGACGCGCTACTATCGCCGCGCGGTCACCATCGTCGACGCCGAAGAGCTTGGCGGCGCCATCACCGAAAAGCTGGCCGAACTGTTCAGCGAAACCCATGGGGTCGCACCGGTTTCACCGGGCCCGCGGCGCCGGCTACATTAGCGAAAGAGGGAGCGCGCTTCCGCTGATGCCCGATCGGTGTAGTATCTCCATCTAAATGGCCGATATCCCCACGCGTCTTTTCACCCGCCGCCGCATCCTGAGTTCAGCGGCGGCGGGATGGTCGCTCGCGGCGATGCCGTCGCTGGCGCGGGCGCAGCTTGCGACACAGCCGCCACCGCGGCCGGTGGCCCCGGATGAACGTTCCGTCACCACCCCATACTCGATCGAGGTCAACGCCCGGCCGATCCCGACATTCGATACCCGCGATCGTCAGCGGGTCCGGTTCGGCGCGCTGCAATTCCGCAGCGGGCTGGCCCTGACCTCCAGCTTCCGCGGTTTCGGCGGGCTGTCGGGTATCCGGCTCGACAGCAAGGGCGAGCGCTTCATATCCTTTAGTGACAAAGGCAGCTGGTTCACCGGCCAAATCGTCTATCAGGGCAGCGTGATGACCGGGCTCGCTGATGTCGAGGCCGCACCGATGCTGGGCCCCGACGGCAAGCCGATCACCACCCGCGGCTGGTTCGACTCCGAGTTCGATCGCGCTCGACGGCTCCCTTGTTTATATCGGACTCGAGCGCGTCAACCAGGTGCTTCGGTTCGACTTCAGCAAGGGTTTCACCCGTGCGCGCGGCGAGGTCGTGCCAATGCCGCCGGCGGTCAAGAAACTGCCGTACAACAAGGGGCTGGAGGCGCTGGTGATGGTGCCCAAGGGCCGGCCGCTTGCGGGCACGCTGATCGCGTTCTCCGAACGCGGCCTTGATGCCGACGGCAACCTGATCGCGTTTCTGGTCGGCGGCCCCTCGCCCGGACAATTCAGCGTTCGCCGCACCGACAAATTCGACATCAGCGACGCGACGCTGCTGGCTTCGGGCGAACTCCTGGTGCTGGAGCGGAAATTTTCGCTGTTCGAAGGCGTCGGCATCCGGATCCGCAGCATCCCGCTCACAACGTTGGCGCCGGGCGCCGTGGTCGACGGGCCCGCGATCTTCGAGGCCGATCTCGGCGACGAGATCGACAACATGGAAGGCATCGACGCCCACGTCACGCCGGAGGGCGAGACCGTGCTGACGTTGATCTCCGACGACAATTTCTCGATGATCGAACGCACGCTGTTGCTGCAGTTCACGCTGGCGGATTAGCTCGTCCCTTCTCCGCCGCCGACTGCAACTCGGCTGACCGCGCCGCCCACCGATTGTCCCCACCTCCCTTGACGTTTGCACGCGGCCGTGAGACCCGGCGCACTAACGGTTGAGGCTTTCGCCCGGACGACCGCGCGGAACGTTTCTTGCAACGTTCCGGCGACAGCGCGGCGACAGCAAATCTGGGGTTCTCAGGAGTATCAATGCACAATTCCTTCGGTTCCAAGCTCTTCAAATTCACGTGTGTGCTCGGCAGCGTGTTGGCGTTTGCCGTCGCGCACGCCGAAACTTGGCCGACGCGGCTGATCAAGGCGACGATTCCGTTCGGCGCCGGCAGCGCCACCGACGTGGTGCCGCGCGTGGTGTTCGACCGGCTGGCGGCGGAACTCGGCCAGTCGATCGTGGTCGAAAACCGCCCCGGCGCCGGCGGCACGCTGGGCACCGGGCTGATCGCCCGCGCCGAGCCCGACGGCTACAGCATCCTCGCCCATTCCTCGGCGCTGTCGATTGCGCCGGCGATCTTTCCCGACCTGAGCTTCGACGCCACCCGCGATCTCGCCGGCGCACTGATGATCGGCTCCAGCGCCAATGTGATGATCGTGCCGGTGTCGCGGCCGTGGAAGACCGTGCAGGAGTTCATCGCCGACGCCAAGAACAAGCCCGGCTCGATTTCGTTCGGCTCGGTCGGCATCGGTAGCGCGGTGCATATTTCGGCCGAGAAATTCCGCCTCGCCGCCGGCATCCAGGCCACCCACGTGCCCTATCGCGGCGGCGCCGAGGTGATCGCCGACGTCATCGCCGGACGGGTCGATTTCTATTTCTGCCCGCTCGCGACCGCGCTGCCGCTGATTCGCGCCGGCCAGGTCCACGCGCTCGTGGTGTCGACGCCGAAGCGCGTCGCCGATCTGCCCGACGTGCCGACGCCCGATGAGGCCGGCCTCAAGGACGCCGACAGCGCGATCTGGTTCGGCGTGTTCATGCCGGCCAAGACCCCGCGCGCGGTGATCGCGAAGTTTCACGCCGCCGGCGTCAAGGTGCTGGCCGATCCCGCGATGCAGGCGAGCCTGAAACAGCTCGGCGTCGAGACCGTGGCGATGGCGCCGTCGGAAATCGACGACCTGGTCAAGCACGAGACCGCAGCGAACCTCGCGCTGATCAAGACCGCCGGGATTACGCAATAGCGCAGGCGTCGGTATGCCGCGCGACAAACGCGAAGCGTTTGCGCGGAGATTACGCAATAACCCGCGATTGATCGCCTCACCAAAATTCGATCCGGCTTCGGCCGGTTCCGACCTGTCGATGAGCCTTTTGTTTAGGCATGATCCCGGCGCAGGCGCAGGCGCGTTGTCCCGCGCCAAAGCCGGGGTGAACGCCACCGGAACATGCTTACATAGGGCCAAAGCTCCCTCCATCCACCCATCAGGATTTTTCCCTCCATGAGCACGTTGTTTTCCCCGATCCAGTTGCGCGGCCTGGCGCTTCCCAACCGCATCATGGTGGCGCCGATGTGCCAGTACTCGGCCGAAAACGGCGTCGCGCAGGACTGGCACTTCACCCATATCAACTCGCTGGCGCTGTCGGGCGCGGCGATGTTCTGCCTCGAGGCCACCCATGTCGAGGCGATCGGCCGCATCACGCCGGGCTGCCTCGGCCTGTGGGACGACGCCACCGAAGCGGCGCTGAAGCCGATCCTCGCTTCGGTGCGCAAGCATTCCAAGGCCGCGGTGGCGATGCAGGTCGCGCATGCCGGCCGCAAGGGATCGAGCCACAAGCCGTGGGATGGCGGCCAGCAGGTCCCGCTCGACAAGGGCGGCTGGCAGACAGTGGCGCCGTCGGCGCTGCCGCACAAGGAGGGCGAGCTGCCGCCGCTCGCGCTCGACGCCGCCGGGCTTAAGCGGATTCGCGACGCCTTTGTCGACACCACCAAGCGCGCCGACCGGCTCGGCATCGACGCCATCGAAGTGCACTGCGCGCACGGTTATCTGTTGCATCAATTCCTGTCGCCGATCGCCAACCAGCGCACCGACCAGTATGGCGGCTCGTTGCAGAACCGCATGCGCTATCCGCTCGAAGTGTTCGAGGCGGTGCGCGCGGCGTTTCCGGAGCGCAAGCCGGTGGGCCTCCGGGTGTCGGCGACCGATTGGGTCGAGGGCGGGTGGGATCTGCCGCAGACCATCGAGTTCGCCAAGGAGCTGAAGAAGCGCGGCATCGACTGGATCGACGTCTCCTCCGGCGGCGTTTCGCCGCTGCAGAAGATCCCGCTCGCGCCCGGCTATCAGGTGCCGTTCGCCAAAGCCGTCAAGGACGCCACCGGCGTCACCACCATGGCGGTCGGCCTGATCACCGAAGCCAAGCAGGCCGAGGAGATCGTGTCGTCGGGCAAGGCCGACATGGTGGCGCTGGCGCGCGGCATCCTCTACGACCCGCGCTGGGCCTGGCACGCCGCCGCTGAACTCGGCGGCCACGTCGACGCCCCGCCGCAATACTGGCGCTCGCAGCCCTCGACCCAGAAAGAGCTGTTCGGCAAGACCACGTTCGGGGCGCGGTAGGCGGTTCATCCTTCGAGACGCCGCCGATGAGGCGGTTGTAATTTCGTCATGGCCGGGCTTGACCCGGCCATCCATGTCTTTCTTGCGTGAATGCCGATAAGACGTGGATGCCCGGGACAAGCCCGGGCATGACGGGTTTTGATACGCAACGTGGCGAGCCGGTGAGGGCTCTTCGCTGTCGCAACGCCGCGCGGCTCGAACCATGCAACCTGCGACCACATTTCCCCACCACTCCCACGCTTTCCTCATGTTAGGCTCCTCACAGGCGCGCGAAGACGTGCCTTGAGGAAACTGAACAACAAGGAGAGGAAGCCCATGGAGATCGGATACTTCACGATGCCCTCGCATCCGCCGGAATGCGGCTTGAAAGAGGGGCACGACTGGGACCTGCAGGTGCTGCGCTGGCTCGATGAGCTCGGCTACCAGGAATGCTGGATCGGCGAGCATCACACCGCGCCGTGGGAGCCGCATCCCTCGCCCGATCTGCTGGTGGCGCAGGCCTTGATGCAGACCAAAAACATCCGCATCGGCCCCGGCGGCTTCCTTTTGCCCTATCACCATCCCGCCGAACTCGCCAACCGCGTCGCGATGCTCGATCATCTCTCCGGCGGCCGGCTCAATTTCGGCGTCGCGGCCTCGGGCCTGCCGAGCGACTGGGCGATGTTCAACGTCGACGGCCTGTCCGGCCAGAACCGCGACATGACCCGCGAGGCGCTGGAGATCATCCTGAAGATGTGGACCGAGGAGGCGCCTTGGACCCACACCGGCAAGTTCTGGACCGTGAACAAGCCGGACACCATGTTCGATTTCCTCAAGCCCCACATCAAGCCGTTGCAGTTGCCGCATCCGCCGATCGGCGTTGCGGGGCTGAGCAAGAATTCCGACACGCTCAAGCTGGCGGGTGAGCGCGGCTTCATTCCGATGAGCCTCAACCTCAACCCGGCCTATGTCTCGAGCCATTGGGATTCGGTGATGGCCGGCGCCGCCAAGACCGGGCGCACGCCGAGCCGGCAGGACTGGCGGCTGGTGCGCGAGGTGTTCGTCGCCGACACCGACGAGGAGGCGTGGAGGCTTTCCTCCGGCGACATGATGGGCCGCATGATGGGCGAATATTTCCTGCCGCTGCTCGGTCATTTCGGCTTCAAGGACTATCTCAAGCACGCCCCTGAAGTCCCCGACAGCGACGTCACGGTGGATTACTGCGCGCGCCACAACTGGGTGGTCGGCTCGCCTGCAACGGTTGCCGAAAAGATCGAGACCATCTGGCGCGACGTCGGCGGCTTCGGCACGCTGTTGGTGTTCGGCTTCGATTATAGGCACAAGCCCGAAGCCTGGCGCCATTCGCTGACGCTGCTGAAGCAGGAAGTGATGCCGCGTTTGAAGCACCTTGACGCGGCGCTGGTGCAGGCGGCGTAGGGGGCGAACGCCAGCGAAGCAATTCAGCCAACAAGAACTGGATTGCCAAAATGTTCTGTCGTCCCGGCCTTGCGCCGGGACCCATAACCCCTGGCGCTGCTTAGTAGGCAAGGCATCTGCTCCACGGCTAGAGCCGAGAACACACGGCGTATGGGTCCCGGCTCGCGCTTCGCTTGGCCGGGACGACGGAGATGATTGACGCGATTCGAATTTCAAACAACCCGTTTATCTACCCTCCCCCTCCAGGGGAGGGTAAGAAACGGTGTGTTTGCTACCGTCGTTGCGAGCAGGGAAACAGGCAAAGACTGGATTGTTTCGTAGCAAGCTTGCGATGACGACAGAGTGTGACTCCGCATTCCCGCGACACCATGCGCCCGAGTTCTGCATCAACATCCGCCCATCAAAATCAGAGGGCGCAGGAAACGCCGGGTGCACGGTGCACCCGCAGCCCATGCGCAAAGTGTAGGTAGCGCATGGTAGTCACCACAGGTTCACCGAAAACACCCGGCGTTTCCTGCGCGATGGTTTGAACGGCTTATACCGCGCTCTCCCTGGCGACGAATTCGTCTTGTCACCATCGCCGGCGGATTAAGGTGCAGCGAGGCCCGGTTGGGCTCGTACACCTCCGCCGGCTTGACGCCAGCAACGGGCGCCAGGACCACACGGCTTTGCCGTACGCGTTAGCGCCGCTCGTCCACGCGCCGGGGAAACGCTCACGGGCATTCGCTCAATCGAAAGCCCGCCCTGCATTCGCCGCGCGCGACGACGCTAGCCGCGTCCACCGCATGCCCAACGTCCGTGACGATCGCGATACGCCCCTCTCTCGGGCCGGGACAGCGCGGAATAAGCCGGTGATTTGGGTCAAAGGTGAAGTGGAATGTTTTTTAGGCGAGGGCTGGACAGGGGCAAATCACCCGAGAAGTTCACGCGCATGAGGCGCGCTACTTCTTGCTGAAGTGGATGATGCCGTCCCAGTCCTCCGACGGCGGCTCCAGCATGAATCCGACGACACGGTCGAGATAAATGCCGGCCAGCACGTCGTCAGGATATTGATCGGCGAACGCCTCCAGCGTGTCGAGCGCGCGCAGCCAGTCGCGACCGGCGTAGACCTCATAGACATGATCCCAGTCCTGCACGAGCTTGGCCATATCAGGCGTAATCCGGAATTCTTCCGGGCCGTTCAGCGTGCCGAGCAGTTCAAAGATATCGAGCGGGCGGCCGACGCCTTTCGGCTGGCTTCGGTCGACATGGCGGAACAGAAACTCATCCGAACACACCGCCGCGATCTGTCCACTGACGAGGATGCTGCTGCCGTAATATTTGTTCAGCCCTTCGAGGCGGGCGGCGATGTTCACGTTGTCGCCGATGGCCGTGTAGTCGATGCGATCGGATGATCCGACATTGCCCAACACGGCTTCGCCGACGTGAACGCCGAACCGGGTGTGCCATGGCGGCAGCCCCTTGTCGATCCACCGGGCGTTCAGGCGCCGGGACGCGGCGCGGCATTCAAGCGCGCTGAGGCAGGCGGCATGTTCGTGACGCTTGACCTCCAATGGCGCATTCCAGAAGGCGAAGATGGCATCGCCGATGAATTTATCGACCGTTCCATTTGCCCTGATGATCAGCGAAGCGAGCTCTTCGAAATATTCCGACATGTTCGCCATCAGGACGTCCGGCGACAGGCCCTCGGCGATCGGCGTGAAATCCTTGACGTCGGTGAACAAGACACTGATGCGGCGGGTCTCGCCGCCCACCACAACCTGGGTCTCGTTTTCGAGGATGTCCTGAACGAGGGCCTTCGGTACGAATTTGGATACCTCCCGGATGGTATTCTTCATGCCGGACATCGATCGGATCAGCGTGCTGACTTCACGCACGCCGGAGCGCATCTTGATCGGATCGTCGAGCTTAAACGATCGGATCAGGTCGGCCTCCCTCGACAGCCTGATGAGCGGCTTCGAAATCGATCGCGCGAGATAGACGATCGCCGGCAGCGTCAAGAGAAAGACGAGCAGTGCGACGGGGAGGCTCCGCCCCGCGGCGCCGGCCAGCGTGCCCTGGAAGTCGGAAAGCGGCGCCGCGTAGAGCTGAAAGAAAGCGCCGCCATCCCTGCCGACCTGGCGGTCCACGGTGGCGAGATAGTCGGTGCCGTCGATATCCAGCGTCGCCAGGCGATAGGGCCCGCCGCGCGCGAACAATTGGTAAGCCTTTTGAACCACGGGATCCCCGAGGTCCGCTGTTGTGGCGAGTTCGGTTGTTTGGCTGTCACCGGAGCCCGTTTCACTGGACTCCGTGCGTTTGAACATCCTTGCGGGCTCGAAGTGCGCCAGCAGGCGGTTCTTGTCATCGAAAGCCACAAAGCGATGCGCGTCATTCGGTCTGATCGAGCGGATATACATCATCAGGCGGTCGAGCGTGATGTCGACCCCGACAACGCCGCCGTGCTCGAGGGCTTGCGCCAGCGTCATCCCGACCTGCGCTGTCGCCGAGAAGGGATAGGGCAGGGTCCGGACGATGGTCTTGGGATTTTCCATCGCGTCGCGATACCAGCCGCGGTCACGCGGATCATAGGCCGGAGACGGTTGGCTCAAGGCTCCGATCTGACGGCCCTCATTGTCGAGAAACGTCCAGGTCTGCACCCGGGCGCCGTTGGCGGTTTTGATCTCCTGGACCGCAAATCGCGTGAGAGGAGGTCCGCCGAGTTGTTCGACGACCGCCTTCTCAGAGTCGGTTATCGAAAGGACGTGAAAGAAATTGCCGTTCGCGTAGCCGGCATAGGCCGCCGAGATCTGCGGGCTCGCGCTCAGGCTCGCCACAATCAATTGCCTGACGGCATCCTTCGACCCATCTTCTGTCTGTAATGAAGGCGCATTGCGGAGGAACGTGGTCAGCAAAAAAGCCGGCGAGAAGAACGCGAGGCGTTGTTCGTTGATCCGGGTGATCGTTTGGCGGAATGTGTCGTCCGCGACTTTCTCAGCCGTCTTTTGAGTCTCGATATAATTGGTGACCGTGACGGCGGTCGCGACCAGCAACGCCACCGCCAGAAACAGGGATAGCACCGTGACGAACAAAGTGAGGCGGGAGCTGCGGGGCCGGGAGCCGGGCATTTGCGTCGCTACGGCGTGGAGAGGTCGACAACGCGTTTCGACAGATACTCGACCCAATAGCGGAGAAACGGATCGGCCTCGTCGAGTTTCTGCCGGAGCTTCGCTTCGCTCACCGCAAGCACCTCGCAGCCGTCAGGGGTGACGGCGGAAGCCGTGCGCTGGGCATCGGCCATCACGGCGTGCACCCCGAACATCTCTCCTGGCTTCACCTCCGTAACAGTGCGTTGATGGGTGGTCCCAAGACCGATGACAACAGTGACATTGCCGCGCAAAAGCACATAAGCGACCGTCCCAGTGTCACCTTCGGCAAAGATCGTGGCTCCGGCGGGAAATGTCCCGCGGCTCAAGTCCTTCCGTACCGATTGAACCGAGTCTGGCGAAACTCCCGCGTCGGATGTCATCGCAAGAACCTCCGTCGGTGCCCTTGGTAGGCGGCGTGCTTTAAGTCAATCGATCACAAGTTTCCGGTGTGGCACATCCGCAATTACCCGGAGGATAGGGCCGGCACCGCCTGCGGATCGAGGGTGATGGCGGTCACATCGTGCCTCGATCTTGGGGAGCCCGATCCATTATCGCCCTGGGGACAGAGCGGAAGGAGCCAGCGATTTGGGAAAACGTGAAGCAGAATATTTTTAGGAGGGGGCTGGACAGGGCAACTCAGGGAATTGAACAGATGTGGTCAACGGGGCGTACTGGACGCACGCACTCCTGAATTGCCCGTACCGCTTACCCGAATTCCCTATGCCTCAGAGTGTTAGACTGTGCGCGGTCGCGCGCGCAGCAGTTCTGAACGCCCGATGCGATGCAATTCGTCGGCTATCCAAGCACGATAGTCTTCTTCAGCGTTTTCGATTTCGTTGCTCAGATAGATTTCGGTCAGCATAAAATCTTTCGGAATAGAAAACCTGAGCTGGCGGCGTAGCAACGATTTGACCACGTAGTCATAACCCGCGCTATGATCCTCATGATAGTCGATTGCGAAAAGTCCAAAGTGTTCGAAAATGAGAGGATCAATAATTGTATAGATAAACTCCAGCGATAGATCACGGAAGTCCTCGTCTTCGGGGGCACAAAAGTGTTGGATGGAATTCCGTGCTCGTCTTAGTCGCTCGAAGCAGTCAGGATTAGGAATTCGTTGCCCCGTGGCCGCCCACAAAACTTGCGGAAGTTTTTCAAAGTCGTGCGTTTTGCCTCTCTTTATGAGATTCTCTAGTTCGTGTGAGTCAGATCGATTGTCATCGAGATTAAATATGTCCCTGAATATGAGAAGTGGATGCTCCCGAGCAATGATAGCCTTGAGAAAAAGCTCGCCCGCATGAGCTGTGTTCGTTACAGAAATAAAATCCCAATGTTCATTTCCCGGATCGGAAAACACTGCGTGCGTGTTTGCTTGCGATAGAGCGCCGCGCGCCAAGGTCAGGATCCTGTCGGGGATTTTCTTCAGGGTGGGGTCCATCTTTGTCCTTACTTCACGGCGCTCGTTTAGTTGATTTCATTGTCAGCTGATTCAAGCTCATCCCGTGAGGTTGTTTCGGCGACAGCACTTGTCTCCATGGGAAATTTGGTTGACCGCGATCGGTTCAGGCCGGCGGCATGAATCATGGCCGTGTTGCGCTGCCAAGCCTCATTTATAAGGTCTTGCCATTGGATAACTTCGATGGAGCCCTGATATTGATTTTTGAGTGGCCTGATTCGTACGGTTTTGGCAGCTTGCGAACTCTATTTTCGATGTTGGGAGTAAGTGAGGGCATAGGTTGAAATCCATAAAGCTAACACGCTAAGGTGAAGCTTCTGGATATGCTTGTAAAGCCGACCTGGGATCATTGGCGGTCTGGAAGCCGCTGACGGATGCTGATCGACGAAAGGCTTAGCTTTTTCGATAGGCTAAACGAAAACGGCCGGATCATCCGATCCGGCCGCTTCAAACTCTCAAATCTCGAAATTGGGTCGACGAAAACTCAGCTCGCCTGCGCCACCGGCGCCGCAGCCGCCTTCTTCTTTTCGATCGCGCGCTTCAGGTCGAGGGCGCGGGGCGACAGCACGTCGGGGCGGGCCTTGATCAGGAACGCATCGAGGCCGCCATTGTGGTCGACGCTCTTGATCGCGTTGGTCGAGACGCGCAGGCGCACATTGCGGCCGAGCACGTCGGAGATGAAGGTGACGTTGCACAGGTTCGGCAGGAACCGGCGCTTGGTCTTGATATTCGAGTGGCTCACCCGGTGGCCCACCTGGACCCCTTTGGCCGTCAGTTCACAACGCCGCGACATCTGCGAAAATCCTCTTGCATCCCGGGCTTTTCGTCCATCGCGGGCGAAAGCTTAAGGGTCCAAACAACACGTCCATCCAGGGAACCGCGGACCTATAGGGGCCACGGCGCGAGGCGTCAAGGTTTTGCGTGCGCGAGAGCCACGAAAACTGCGCTTCTGTCGCGGTTCCCGGCGTTTTTGGGGGCGTTTTACGCTTTGTTGATGTGGTTTTGTCGCGAATTCTTCGATCCTTAATCTCTAGATTCTCCGAATGTGCAATTGCACATCGTAGTTCGCCCTTCGGGCGCCCCGGAATGACCTTGGGCCGCTTTTGTCACGAAGCCGTTTCCGGGCCGTAGCCATTGCAAGTCCATCATATAAACGGCGTATTCGCCGCCGAAACCAAACCCGCGCGCGGGGCTATCCGCCGGTTTGGCGAGGATATGTCCTTAGGAGGCGCGCCCGTTCAATTGACGCTTATTCTTTATATTCGTAACCGGGCCAGATGTTTGTAATCAGGCGAGTCGCTCGTAATCAGGCGAGCCTTTGTAATCAGGCGAGCCTCGGATATGGCCGTGAGGCATGCATTTGCGGAATACGCATTGTCCGCCGGATGAACTAGCATAGATGAACCATCGATCGCGCGTATCGCAGGACCTTGCAGTGACCACGCCTTGCACGATGCCGTTCCGGCCGGCCCGTTTTCCGTTTCGGGCGTTGGGCGGCCTTATGGCCTTCGCGCTCGCGCTTCTCCTTCCGCAGTTGCCGGCTGCCGCGCAGGGCAGGCTCGATGCGCGCTATGAGGCGACGCTCGCCGGCATTCCCGTCGGCAAGGGCGCCTGGACCATCGAAATCACCGACGACGGTTTTGCTGCCGCCGCCACCGGTGGCACCGCGGGGCTGCTGAAAGCGTTTGCCGGCGGCACCGGCACCAGCGCTTCGCAGGGCCGCGTCGTCAATGGCGCGCTGGTGGGCACCAGTTATCTCGCCACCATGACGACGCAGAAGAAATCCGAAACCATCCGCATGGTTCTGGCCAACGGCACCGTCAAGGAATTCTCGATCGATCCGGTGCCGCCGGTCGATCCCGGACGGCTGCCGGTCAGCGATGCACAGCGCCGCGGCGCCTATGATCCGATGACCGGCGCGCTGCTGCACGTTGCGGGCACCGGCGAGCTGCTGACGCCGGATGCCTGCCGCACCGGCGCGCCGATCTTCGACGGCCGCATGCGCTACGATCTCAAGCTCGACTTCAAGCGGATGGAAAGCGTCAAGGCCGAGAAGGGCTATCAGGGCCCGGTCGTGGTCTGCGCGATCTATTTCGCGCCGGTCTCGGGCTATATCCCCGACCGCCCGGTGATCAAATACCTTGCCGCCCAGCGCAACATGGAAGTCGCCTTCGCCCCGCTCGCCGGCACCCGCATCCTGGTGCCGTACCGGATGGTGGTGCCGACCCCGCTCGGCACCGCGATGCTCGAAGCCACCCAGTTCATCACAACAGCCACGCCGCCGCGTGTCGCCAAGACGCAGTGAGCGAGACGCGAGGGGCAGTGGTTCACGTGATCAGTGATTGAGCAGTTCAGTAATTCACGGGCGCCTTTTCTTCTCCCCTCCCCCTTGCGGGGAGGGGTCGGGGGTGGGGGTCTCCGAGCACCGAGCTTGTGGCTACCCCCCACCCCAACCCTCCCCCCAAGGGGGGAGGGAGAAGAAGCAGGCGATGCAAGGTTCAAAGTTCATGCAACTCGCGACCGCTGGGATAACTCATCGCTTGACTCTCTCCCCGTTCTGATTCGACTCCGTCGTCGTGGCGTCCTTAGGAATTTCGTCAGGAAACCGTCGCTTGTTTGCGTGCTTTAAACTTGATCTAGTGTTGAACCGGAGTGTCCATGCGAGATGTTGCGGTGAACGTTTCAGGAGTGGCGCGGAGTCAGCGATTCGGGCGCGATTCGTTCCGAACTCGTTCCAGAGATTAACCGCGACCCCTGACGCGTCGCATTGTGAAACACGTTCCTAACGCCAGCGGCGCAGAAATTCCCTGATCTCATGGCCTTTTCGTCAACTTCGCCCATGTTCCTCAATGAACGGGCCCCCGGCGCCGGCGTCACCGCCGTGCTCGGGCCCACCAACACCGGCAAGACCCATCTCGCGATCGAGCGCATGCTGGCGCACTCGTCGGGATTGATCGGGCTGCCGCTGCGGCTTCTGGCGCGCGAGGTCTACAACAAGATCGCCGATCGCGCGGGGCCCGATTCGGTGGCGCTGATCACCGGCGAAGAAAAAATCAAACCGCCGAAGGCGCGGTTCTGGGTCTCGACCGTGGAGGCGATGCCGCGCGATCTCGACGTCTCGTTCCTCGCGGTCGACGAGATCCAGATCGCCGCCGATCTCGAGCGCGGGCACGTCTTCACCGACCGCATCCTGAACCGCCGCGGCCGCGACGAGACGCTGCTGTTAGGCGCCGCCACCATGCGCCCGATCATCGAGCGGCTGTTGCCGGGCGCCTCGATCGTGACCCGGCCGCGGCTGTCGCAGCTTGAATTCGCCGGCGACCGCAAGATCACGCGGCAGCCGCGGCGCACCGCGATCGTGGCGTTCTCCGCCGATGAAGTCTACGCGATCGCCGAACTGGTCAAGCGCCAGCACGGCGGCGCCGCCGTGGTGCTGGGCTCGCTGTCGCCGCGCACAAGAAATGCGCAGGTCGCGATGTTCCAGAACGGCGACGTCGATTATTTGGTCGCAACCGATGCGGTCGGCATGGGGCTCAACCTCGATGTCGATCACGTCGCGTTTGCGTCGGACCGCAAATATGACGGCTATCAATTCCGCCGCCTCAACCCGTCCGAATTCGCGCAGATCGCCGGCCGCGCCGGCCGCGCCACCCGCGACGGCACCTTTGGAACCACCGGGCGCTGCGCGCCGTTCGAGCCCGAACTGGTCAACGCGCTGCAGAATCACACCTTCGAGAGTGTGAAGGTTTTGCAATGGCGCAATTCCAGGCTGGATTTCTCCTCGCTCGGCGCGTTGCAGGTGTCATTGGCGCTGACGCCGTCGCACGAAACGCTGACCCGCGCCCCGATCGCCGAGGATATGCGCGTGCTCGACCACGCCGCGCGCGACGCCGAGGTGCGCGACATGGCGCATGGCGCGGCCGCGGTGGAGCGGCTGTGGGACGCCTGCCAAATTCCGGACTATCGCAAGCTCGCGCCGGCCGCCCATGCCGAACTGGTGACGACATTGTTCGGGTTTTTGATGCAAAAGGGCCGCATTCCCGATGCCTGGTTCGCCGCACAGGTCGATCAGGCCGACCGTGTCGACGGCGATATCGACACGTTATCGGGCCGGATCGCGCAGATCCGGACCTGGACATTCGTCGCCAACCGCCCGGATTGGCTGGCCGATCCCGAGCATTGGCAGGGGATTACGCGCGAACTTGAAAATAAATTGTCCGATGCGCTGCATGAACGGCTAACGGAGCGTTTCGTTGACCGTCGTACCAGTGTATTGATGCGCCGCCTGCGGGAGAACACAGTTTTGAATACCGAAATCGGCAAGACCGGTGAAGTGATCGTAGAAGGCCATGTGATCGGCCGGCTCGACGGGTTCACCTTTGCGCCTGATGCTGCGGAAGCCGGATCCGACGCGAAAGCATTGCAGGCGACGGCGCAAAAAGCGCTGGCCGGCGAGATCGACGCCCGCGCCGAGAAATTGGCGGCGGCGCCCGACGATCAGTTCGTGCTGGCCTCCGACGGCACCATCCGCTGGACCGGCGATGCGGTGGCGAAGCTGGTTGCGGCCGACGATGCGCTGCATCCGCGCATCCGCGTCATCTCCGACGACCGCCTGAGCGGCGCGCCGCGCGAAGCGGTGCAGACGCGGCTCGAGCTGTGGCTCAAGACCCATATCGAAAAACTGCTCGGGCCGCTGTTCGACCTCGGCAAGGCCGAGGACGTCACCGGCATCGGCCGCGGTATCGCGTTCCAACTGGTCGAGGCGCTTGGCGTCCTCGAGCGCTCGAAGATTTCCGCCGAGATGAAGGATCTCGATCAGCCGTCGCGCGCCTCGTTGCGCAAATACGGCGTGAGGTTCGGCGCCTATCACATCTACATCCCGCCGCTGTTGAAGCCGGCGGCGCGCGCGCTGGCGTCGCTGTTGTGGGCGCAGAAGCAGGACAATGTCGATCTGTCGGTGCTGTCGAATGCGCAGCATCTCGCCGGCAGCGGCCGCACCTCGTTCCCGGTCGACAAGGCGTTGCCGCGCGACGCCTATCGCGTGCTGGGCTATCGGCAATGCGGCGAGCGCGCGGTGCGCGTCGATATCCTGGAGCGGCTCGCCGATCTCATTCGCCCCGCCTTGGCGTGGCGTGAGAGCTCGCCCGGCGAAAAGCCCGCCGGTGCGTTCGACGGCCGCGGCTTTGTCGTGACGCAGGCGATGACCTCGCTGGCGGGCTCGGCCGGCGAAGACTTCGCCTCGATCCTGCGCGCGCTCGGCTATCGCATGGAGCGCCGCCCGCCCTTGCCGCCGAAGCCGCCCGCGGTCGAAGCCGCGCCGGTGGAGGCAACGCCTACTGACACAGCATCGGCGGAAGCCACGCCGAGCGAGCCGGCTGCCGACGAAGCAGCTGCTGTTGAAACGACGTCTGTCGAAACGACATCTGTTGAAACGGCTTGTGCAGAAGCGGTGGTTGCAGACGCGCCACCGCCCGACGCGACTGCGCCGGAAGCTGTGGCGTCCGAGCCGGCCGCGGCCGAAGCGGCCGTCGAAGTCGCCGAAATTACCGCTGAAGCGCCGCCGGCCGTTGAGCCGATCGCAACCCCGTCGGCCGCGATGCTGCCCGACGTCGCCTTCGTGCCGTCGCCCGAGATCGAAGCGCCGGTTGCGGCCGAAGCGGAGACGGTGGAAAGCGAAACGCTAGAAGCCAAGCCGGTCGAGGCCGAAGCGGCGCCTGCCGACGCAGGCTCGGTCGAATCCCCGTCGCCGTCTGTCGCGCCGAGCGAAGCAGACGCGATTGATACGCCGCAGCAAGCGGCCAGCGTTGACGCAACTGAATCGACCAACTCAGCGACCGCAAATGCCGGTGCGGCTGAAACCGCAACGGCCACGCCCGATGCAGCCGCTGCGGCTGCTGCGCCGGAACTGGTCGAAGTCTGGCGCCCCGGCGGCCGTTCCGAAGATCGCCGGCCGCGGCATGATCGCAACCGTCATCGTCATCAGGGCCAGCAGGACACGGCAGCGGCCGCCGCCGGCGGCGAGGCCGGCGAGGGCGACAAGCGCCCGCCGCATCGGCGACGGCGCCACAGCGATTTCCGCGTCAAGCCCCGCGAGGGCGTGCCCGCCGACGCTGCGGCGACACCGGTCAGCGCCGAGGCCGCGCCGGGACATGAAGCGCGCCAGGAACAACCTCAAGACAAGGGGCGTCCGCCGCGCGAGCGCTTCCAGGGCAAAAACCGTGAACAGGGCCGCGACAATGATCGCGAGAAGGGCGGCGGCCGTCCGGATAAATTCGGCGGTGGCCGCGATAAATCGCGCGACAAGGGCGGTCGCGACTTCGGCGGACGCGACAAGGGCGGCCGCGACAAGCGCGACAGCGGGCCGTCGCACCGGCAATACGCCACTTCCGCGAGCCCGCGCGAGCGCGATCGTCCGATCGATCCGAATTCGCCATTCGCCAAACTGGCCGCGCTCAAGGAGCAGTTGGCCGGCGGCCGCAAGGAGTAGTCTGCGTTTCTGACGCGTTTTCGCCCTGCGAGCCGATCTCGATCCTCGGATTGCGTTCGCTGGGCATCGCCCGAAAACGCTTGGTTCGAAGCGGTGTGGTTTGGAGCGCCAGCGTCTCGATAAATGGTTGTGGCATGCGCGGGTGGTGAAGGCCCGCACCAGCGCGGCCGCGCTGGTCGAAGGCGGTCACGTCCGCATCAACGGCGCGCGCGAACGCTCGCCGGGACATGGCGTCAAGTTCGGCGACGTGGTGACGGTCGGGCTCGACCGCACCGTGCGTATCCTGAAAGTGATCGGCTTTGCCGAGCGGCGCGGCGATGCAGCCGCGGCGGGCCTTCTCTATGAGGATTTGGAGGATCCAGATCGACGGAGCCCGCAATTGCAGGATGGCGAGGAATAATTATCTGCGTGAAAGCGCGTCCCGGCAGCAGGAAGCTCTGCCGGAAAACCCGTTTGAGGACCGCTTTGCTTCACTTGCGGCTGCGGACTTCCTGCGCTACGCCAACCGCTGAAAAATTAACTCGTTCCGGAGCCTTGGATGACTTACGTCGTCACTGAAGCCTGCATTAAATGTAAATATACCGATTGCGTTGAAGTCTGCCCGGTGGACTGCTTCTACGAGGGTGACAACATGCTGGTCATTCATCCGGACGAATGCATCGACTGCGGCGTCTGCGAGCCCGAATGTCCCGCCGACGCCATCAAGCCGGACACCGAACCGGGTCTGGAGAAATGGCTGGAGGTGAATACCGAATACGCCAAGAGCTGGCCCAACATCACCCAGAAGAAGGACGCTCCGGCGGACGCGAAAGATTTCGAAGGGATGGAAGGCAAGTTCGAGAAATATTTTTCTCCGGCGCCGGGGACGGGAGACTAAAACTACATAGCAGGAGTGACCGGTGCGGCCTGTCAGGGTTGCACCGCCTGGAGGCTTAACCCTAACGCCGGTTGATCGGGTCGAAAGTTCCCGTGAAAGCTGCGTTTGGGCCCTAAATCATTGATTTTCGCGGAAAATGTGCTATATTGGGCGCATTGCAAGCCGAACCCAGCCATGCGTACCTTTGGCGTCAGCGGTTCCCGTGAAAACTTCGAACAGGGGCGTGGCAGTTCCGCGCGCAGGCTGTGTCACAGAAAACGCGTAAAAAGAGTGTTTCCAAGGGTTCCAAAAAAGCCGCTGCGGCTGGTCGCAGTGCAACCAAGAGCCGCGCTCGAGCTTCCGTGAGGGAAACTCGAACCGCCACCAAGGCCGCGGCTGCAAAATCCTCGAAAAATAAAAGAAGCGCAATGCCCAACAAGACTGCAAAAACTGCTGCGAAAGCGACTGGTTCGAAGGCCACTGCTCCGAAGGTTGCGGCCAAGCCTGCGCCGAAGACCGTAGCCAAGCCGGTCGCCACCAAGCCGATTGTTGCCAGCAAGCCGACGGCGGCGCCGCGCGCCGACGAGCCGAAGAAGGTGCTGACCCAGCGCCAGGGCTTCAAGACCAACGAATTCGTGGTCTATCCCGCGCATGGCGTTGGCCAGATCCTCGCCATCGAGGAGCAGGAGATCGCCGGCGCCAAGCTCGAGCTGTTCGTGATCAATTTCATGAAAGACAAGATGACGCTGCGGGTGCCGACCGCCAAGGTCGCCAATGTCGGCATGCGCAAGCTGTCGGAGCCGGCGCTGGTCAAGCGTGCGCTGGAAACCCTCAAGGGCCGCGCCCGCGTCAAGCGCACGATGTGGTCGCGCCGCGCGCAGGAATACGAAGCTAAGATCAATTCCGGCGACATCGTCGCGATCGCCGAGGTGGTGCGTGATCTCTATCGTTCGGAGTCGCAGCCCGAGCAGTCCTACAGCGAACGTCAGCTCTATGAAGCGGCGCTCGACCGGCTGTCGCGCGAGATCGCGGTGGTGCAGCATGTGACGGAAACCGAAGCGGTCAAGGAAATCGAAGGCCAGCTCGCCAAGAGCCCGCGCCGCGGCGCCAAGGCGGAAGCCGGAGCGGAAGTCGACGGCGAGGCCGATGCGGACGGCGAGGGCGATGGCGACGACACCGCCGTTGAGGATGAAGCTGCGTAAGCAGACTTAGTAGGATTGAGAGAAGCAAAAGCCCGGTCGCAAGCCGGGCTTTTTGTTGGTCGCGTGATTCCATGCGGCCCATGAATTCGTCGTCCCAGCGAACGCATTGCGTTCGCTGGGACGACGAGATGGTGGTGACACCGTCACACGGAGCGCTACCTCGGAACGCAAACGTCATAAGTCCGGATACAGCCGTCATACGCGGGCTTGACCCGCGTATCCATCTTCAAAAAAATTCTGAAGAAGGATGGATTGCCGGGGTCGCAGACAAGTTTACGCAGTCTGCGCAAGGCAGACTGCTTTGCCCAGCAATGACGACCTCACAAAAATCAGACCGGCGCCACATGCGGTGAGCGCGCTCGTTCCGCCATGATGGAAGTTGCCCAGGTAGCGGCGCCTGCTAACCTCAATCCACCACGATCTTGACGCGATCGCGCACCTTGACCTGGGCGCGGGCGTCGAGGCCGTTGAGGACGCGGAAGCGTTCGATCGGGTGGTCGACGCCGGCCATGCGGTGCGACAACGATTCCACGGTATCGCCGGGCTGCGCGGTGATGATCTTGATACGCAGCGGGCGGGCGGCCTGGATTTCCTCCAGCGTCAGCCGGCGGAACGAGCTCACGGTTTCGCGGGCGTTGCGTTCGCTCTCGGTGGTCTTCTGCCGGGCAGCGAAGATGAAGCGGTAGACGTCGCTGCCGAACCGCAGTGCATAGACCTTAAAATTCCATTGGTCGCCGCGGGCGGTCGCGGAGGCCGCCGGGAAGCCGTTGATCGTCAGATCCTCGGCCGAGGCCTTGTCGACATTTTCCATCCAGCCGGACGCCAGATAGTCGGCGAGCGATTGTTCGGCCGGCACCCGCACCACGTCGAAGCGCATGGCCTGGGCGCCGCCTTCGCGTACGCCGATCACGGCCTGCGCGGTATTGTCCAGCGTGAAGGTGTCGGGCGCGGTGAAGGTGAAGCCGAGCTTGGGATGCAGGAAGCGATGGCCGCGCACAAACCCTTCGCTCGGATCCTCGCCATAGACGATGTTGTCAATCGCCGCGAGATAAGTCTCGCGGTCGCGCTCGCCATTCTCGGGGGACGCGTATTGCCGCGCGCTGGCTTGCGCGCCTTGCACACGCTCCGGCGTCGCCGGATGCGACGACAGGAAGTCCTGCGCGCGCGGATCGACCGAGCTCTTTCCCGCTTTCAGTTCAGCGTTGCGCTCCATGGAGGTCAGAAAACGCGCGGCGCCATAGGGATCGAAATGCGCGCGGGCCGAGATGCCGACGCCGATGTTGTCGGCCTCGAACTCCTGCTGCCGCGAGAAGCTCGCCATTGTCAGCTTGGTCTTGGCGAGCGCCAGCGCCGTGAGGTCGGGGTCGCTGCTCATGTCAGTGACGACACGGGTGACGATGGCGGCCTGGCGGGCCTGATCCTCGCGGATCGAGGCGTGCTTGGCGACGACATGGGCCATCTCGTGCGACAGCACCGAGGAAAGTTCCGACGTATCGCAGGCCAGTGCGATCAGGCCGCGGGTCACATAAAGCTGGCCGGTCGGCAGCGCAAACGCATTCACCGCGCCGGAATTGAGAATCGTCACCTTGTAGGCCTGATCCGGGCGATCGGAGGCTGCAACCAGCCGATCGACGGTCTTGGTGATCAGCGCCTCCAACTGCGGATCGTCATAGGCCCCGCCGTAGGACGACAGAATCCGCTCATGCTCGCGCTCGGCCGCAGGCGTTTGCGCGATCGTGCGCACCGGCTTGACGGCGGGGATGGCCGGGCTGGGCGTCGGGGTGGCGGTCTGGAGCTTGCCGAACTCGCCGCAGCCGACCAGCGCAAGCGACCCGCACAGCCAAATGGGCGCAGCCCACAGGCGGCGGGTCATGCCGGTTTCGCGCCGTCGCACACGCTCTGACACCGTTGTCACTCGATTTTGCGGCAAGCTAATTCTCGCCCAGCAACTCTATCTGTCCCACCCGCAGCGCCTCAATTCGCGGGCCCCCGCGGGCTTCGATCCAGCCGCGGACTCGAACCCGTCGATTTTGAAGAGATTTAAGCACAATTCCGGCGGCTTCGAACGCCGGTATTGTGCGCCTTGGGATAGTCACAGCAAAGTCCCGTGTCCAGTTCCGTCCAAAATTGAGGTAGGTCGTTGCCCCGGCCTGCCGAACTGACAAAATTTTGCCTTCGACTACGGTGAATCGCCCAATCCCGGCCAAAATATCGCCCGGACTTTCCGAGTTTTTTATGGCCGCGGGATCGGCCCAGATACCGCGCTTGGTCTGCCGCGCCTCTGCTTCGGCATGACTGAGAACCGAGGCACAGTCGCGATCGGTCAAGGTGGCGGCGACCAGTGCATCGCCCTGCGCCAGCAGCAGGCTCTGCACCGGCGTGTCGGAGGTCGCGAGAAACACCAAAGCGGGCTGGCGGCCGTAACGATCGGGGGTGTCGTCTTCGCCGCGCAGCGTAACCTCGCGTCCGGCAATGATCGCCGACAGCGCCGCGGCGGGGCTCGCCTTGGTGTCACCGGAGGTGACCGGCTCGATGCCGGCCAGGCGGATATCGCGGCCGTCCTGCAGGCGAAACGTGCGTGCATCGATGACTTCAACGACGCGGCCTTCGCCCTGCGGTGCCAGCGCGCATCCCGCGGCGTTCGCGGGACCGGCTGCGGCCGCAAGTAGAACATTTGCAAGTAGAACACAGCAAAGCGCGATGGTTGCGTAGCGGAGGAGATCAAGCTCGATCGATATTGGTGATGAACGCATCGCGCCATGTTTGCACAGAGCATGCATTCCGCTTAGCGGAAAAATTCTGCTCCTTTGCCGTGCCTTGCCGCTATGCATCGCTTGCGGCATGATTAACGCAACTGAATTTGAGGCCGCGCCAGGCGGACCGTTCACAGGGAGGCTGCCATGACACGGATACTTTTCGGCGCTCTCGCCGTACTGCTGGCTGCCGGCTCGGCGATGGCGCAGAGCAAGCCTCCGCTCAAACTCGGCGGCATCCTCGATATGTCGGGGCTTTACGCCGACATCACCGGCCCCGGCAGCGAGACCGCGGCGAAGATGGCGGTCGAGGATTTCGGCGAAGAGGTGCTCGGTCGCAAAGTCGAGATCGTCGTCGGAGATCATCTCAACAAGGCCGACTTGGCCGCCAACATCGCCCGCGACATGTTGGACAATCAGGGCGTCGAGATGATCTTCGACGTCGCGGCGTCCGCGACTGCGCTCGCGGCCGGCGAGATCGCGAAAGCCCGCAACAAGATCATCATGTTCTCGGGCCCGGGATCGATCCGCCTCAGCAATGAAGCCTGCGGTCCTTATACCGTGCATTACGTGTTCGATACCTTCGCGCAGGCCAACGTGACCGGTCTTGCGACGGTGAAGAGCGGGCTGGATAGCTGGTTCTTCCTGACCGCCGATTATGCGTTCGGGCAGGACCTGGAAAAAGACACCACCAATGTGGTGGTGAAGTCCGGCGGCAAGGTTGTGGGGAGCGTCCGGCATCCGCTCAACACTTCGGATTTCTCGTCCTATCTGCTGCAGGCGCAGGCCTCGAAGGCTAAGGTGATCGGTCTTGCCAATGCCGGTGGTGATACCATCAACGCCATCAAGCAGGCGGCTGAATTCGGTATCACGAAAGGCGGCCAGAAGGTGTCGCCGTTGCTGGCTTTTGTGACCGATATCGACGGCGTCGGCCTTGAGACCGCGCAAGGCCTGCTGCTCGCCGAGGCCTTCTATTGGGACCTCAACGACGACACCCGCGCCTTCTCCAAGCGCTTCATGGAACGAACCAAGCGGGTGCCGACCTCGGCGCAGGCCGGCGTCTACTCATCGATCCTGCATTATCTCCAGGCGGTGAAGGCCGCCGGCACCACCGATCCGGCCGCGGTCATGCAGATCATGAAGGCGACACCGATCAACGACATGTTCGCCAAGAACGGCAGGATTCGCGAGGACGGCCGGATGGTGCACGACATGTATCTGTTCGAGGTCAAGAAGCCGTCGGAATCCAAGGGCCGCTGGGACGACTACAAGCTCGTGGCGACGGTCCCCGGCAACGAGGCGTTTCAATCGATCGAACTGTCGCGCTGCCCGCTGGTGAAGAAGTGACTTCGTGAGGCAGTCACGAAGTCATTCCGGGGCGCGTCGAAGACGTGAACTACGATGTGCAACTGCACATCGGAGAATCTCGAGATTCCGGGTCTGGTGCTTACGCACCATCCCGGAATGACGGTGCCCCAACCAATAACAACAAAGGCGAAAACTCATGAGCAACGAAATGGTCCTCCAGAACCTCGATCAGGGGCTGCTTACCATCACCATGAACCGTCCGGATCGCCGCAACGCGCTCAATCCGGAGATGACGCTGGGGCTGGTCGAGGCGGCGCGGCGCGCCACCGAGGATCACGAGGTTCGCGCCGTGCTGCTCAAGGGCGCGGGGGGCACGTTCTGCGTCGGCGGCGATGTGAAGTCGATGGCGGCGGGCCGCGCGCCGCTGCCGTTCGAGGCCAAGATGGCCAACCTGCGGCGCGGCATGGAAGTCTCCCGGATTCTCCACCAGATGCCGAAGCCGGTGGTGGCGCAGATCGACGGCGCGGCCGCGGGCGCCGGGCTTTCGATCGCGCTGGCCTGTGATCTGCGCGTCGCCGGCGCTTCCGCCAAGATCACCACCGCGTTTGCCAAGGTCGGGTTGTCAGGTGATTACGGCGGCACCTATTTCCTGACTCATCTGCTCGGCAGCGCCAAGGCGCGCGAGCTTTACCTGACTTCGCCGGTGCTGACCGCGCAGGAAGCATTCGCGCTCGGCATGGTGACGCGCGTCGTGCCCGATGCCGAAGTCGAGGCCGCGGCGCACGAACTGGCGATGTCGCTGGCGCAGGGGCCGTCGGTGACGCTCGGCTATATCAAGCGCAACATCAACAACGCCGAGCATTTGTCGCTGGAAGCCTGCTTCGACGCCGAGGCGATCCATCACTCGCGCGCCGGTGAGACCGCCGACCACAAGGAAGCCGCCAAGGCGTTCGTCGAAAAGCGCAAGCCGGTGTTTCAGGGGCATTGAAAATCACCGGGGTCATTGAGGTGGCCGGGAGGTATTGAGATGGCCTATCTACGGCTGCGGCAAATCTGTCTGGTCGCGCCGCAGCTAGAGCCCGTGATCGCCGACATCGCCGCGATCATGGGTCTCAACGTCTGCTATCGCGACGGCAACGTTGCCAAATACGGCCTGGAGAACGCGCTGCTGCCGGTCGACACCATCCTGCTCGAAGTGGTGACGCCGTTCCAGTCGGGCACCGCGGCGGGACGCTTCATCGAGAAGACCGGCGGCCGCGGCGGCTACATGGCGATCTTCTGCTGTGACGATCCCGACGCGCGCGGCGCGAACGCCAACAATATCGGCGTGCGCACCGCCAACGTGATCGATCATCCGCCCTATCACGGCGTGCAACTGCACCCGCGCGACTGCCGCGCCGCCTTCATCGAATTCAATCACACCGACGGCGGCGACGATATGTTGGGGCCCTATCCGCCGGCGGGACCGGACTGGCAGAAATCCATCCGCCAAGACGTCACGCAGGCGCTGATCGAGGTGGAGATCGAAAGTCCGGAGCCGGAGATCCTTGCCGCACATTGGGGTCGAATCCTCGGCGTCACCGTAAGCAGCGGTGGAAGCGGCTCGGCCGAATTGGTGCTTCCCAATTGTACGTTGCGGTTCGCGAAAGGCGCCGGCGATTTGATGAGCGGGTTGACGTTCCGTGTGTCGGATCCGGCAAAAGTGCGCGATGCGGCCGAGGCGAGGGGCTTGAGGGTATCAGGTGACGGATTCGATCTAGGCGGCGTCCGATTCCGACCCGTCGCGTGAGCAAGCCGGCCCATCGATATATTTGATTCCAAATGTCCGTCCTCGTCGCCAGACGACTTCGCAAGTGCTGCGCTTTGAGGCGGTCAAGGCATAGGCCAGCACAAAACGATCGGGCAGTTCGTCAGCCTTGTTGCAGGTGATCTGCGCGCCGCCTTCGGACACGTCGACGACGCGGCATTCCACGCGCGTCAAGCCGTCCTGCAATGTGATCCACGCCGTATGACTGCGCCGCCGGCGCGTCTTCCGTTTGACGAGTGTTCTTTTCATTTCAGGTCTGGTCCAATTCGTAGCAAGAACGGCCTGCTGGCTCCGGCTCGGAACGTTCATGCACGAGGCATTCGCTCGTGACGCTCCAGTCACGCGCGTCATGGTTCGTTCGCGGCCACTCCGTTCGGGTCATCTGAAGCTTACGCATGATCGTTGAGAAAGCGTTTCGTCGCGCCGTTATGTTTTTTATGGGGCGCAAAGTCGTAGCGGGATCATAAAAACGCGGCGGCGCCGATCGAACCCGAGTGCATCGCTTGCTGAGGTAACGGGCAACGCACAGGCGGTCCGTCATACCTCGGCGCGAGTTCCGAAAGACTAATAATACTCACTTGGCCGGAACAGGTTTCAGCGCCGCCTTATCGCGAGCGGATCGCCAACCCGAAATCCCCAATAGCCAACGCTTGACCTGATGCTGGGCTTCTTCTTCGTCGAGCACGACATGGCCTGCTTGCTCGATCGGCACGAACGTAACATTCTTGCCGCCGAGCGCGCTCAGTCGCCGGCCATATTTGATCGGTACGACCTCGTCATCCTCACCGTGCAGGATCAGGATCGGCATCGCGAGTTTGCCGATCACGAGATCGGATCGGAATTGATCCCGCATCATCAGGCGCACTGGAAACGTCCAGTAGCGGTCGGCCGCGACGTCGACCGCTGACGAAAACGGCGCATCGAGAATAACGCCTGCGACCGGGCTCCTTGCAGCCAATGCCGTTGCAACACCCGTCCCGAGACTTTCGCCATAGAGGATGATCGTGTCGGAGTTGAAGCCGAGGCTGCGCGCGTAGGCGTAAGCTGCATCGGCGTCACGACTAAAGCCCTGCTCGCCGGGTTGCCCTGCAGTTGCGCCGAATCCGCGGTACTCGACGGCCAGCACCGACAACCCCAGGCGGCTCAACTCTCTGATGCGTTCGGTTCGACCCGGCAGCGAGGCGCCATTGCCGTGGAAATAGATTGCCAGAAACTTGCTGTCGCCGCGAACCAGCCAGGCGGTCAGCGCGATGTTGTCGGTGGTCTTGAACCGCTGCACCACGCCCTCGGGCAGGCCGGCTTGCGCGGGCGTGCTGGTGACCTTGCTGTTCGAGATGAAAAGATATTGCTGGAACAGATAGAGCGCCGCCGCTGCGACGAGATAGAGGAACAGCGCGCCCGCAATTGCGTAACTCACAAATCGTATCATCGACACACCTGCGCGGTTCCGGACAGATGGAAGAAGTTTGTGTTCAGTCATGTTCAGCCCCGAGCGAACTGCGGCGGGGATACGGAAGCTGCGTCGGAATAAAGCTGGATGATGTTCATCGTCGCTCTCTCGTCTGCCGGGAGAGAGTGTTGAACCAAGCTCGATCACGCGCAACTCAAATGGCGTTTAATGGATAATCTTAAGAGGTCACGAGGGGCGGCAGCGCTGTGGGAAGATGTTGCCACATCTCTGAAAGATTAAACTTAAGGCGACGAAAATTTGAAACCATTTGAGCGCCGATGCGGACCTGCCGCCGTTGCTGTCCTGGCGGGGGAATTATGGCGGGCGATACGATCTAATAACGGTAGTGAAGAATCGACGCGACCACTGGTGTAATTCCGGCGGCTGCGGCGTCAAAAATACGCGATCAGGCGTCCGGCGCAGATGGCGCTGAGCCATAGCGAAAGCGACACGAGCGCGGTGACCTTGGCGCCGTCAGGCGCTTCGGCGCCCCAGAGGGCAACACGCCGCCACGGGCCCGCATGCGCAATCACGATGTTGACCAGCGCCGCCGCGACCAGCAGCAGCTTGGTCTGGAATGCCGGATTGCGCACGACATGCGCTGCATCGGCGCTGAACAACAGAAATCCCATGCTGATCGCGAGCAGAAAACCAAACCGCGACAAAGGCAGCAGCAATTGCGCCATTGGCTGGATCGGTATCGCACGCCCCAATCCGAGCAACCTCATATCGAGCGCCAGGATCGATCCCACCAGCACAACGAAACCGATGATGTGCAGTATCTCGACCGCGGGATAAAGCACAGGTGAGCTGCGCATCGCATGACCCAGCGCACTTTCCTGCAAGGCCAGAAAGATCGGTGCTGCCGGCTGATGTTCCACTCCGGGCTACCGCAATTCGATGCGCTTGCCGTCGAGAATAATGTATTCGATCCGCGCCTCGTCCGAATTGCTGAGATGGGGATAGCCGAACACGGTGCAGGTCTTGCCAGCCGCGATGAGATCCGGCGTGATGCCGCGCCGCTCCATGCGCGAAGGCGGCGCCAGGACGAAGCGCCAGTGCTTGCCGTCGACCTCCATCTCGATCTCGCAATGCGGATTCTCGTAGGTCGATTTCAGGATCTTGCCGGTGAGGGTGAACGACTTGGAGGTGTCGTATCCGCCCCAGCCGTGATGGGCGATTGCAGCGCCCGGAGCAAGGACAGCCGCCAGCGACAGGAACAAGCGACGGGTGATGGATGCCATAAGTAGCCTCCCCGCAACAATGTAGAAAGATAGCACCGATCCGCGCCGGCCTCATAGCGCGTGTCGAGCTGCCGAAGCGTCAGCTAATTCACCGGTCCCTGGCCGCCAATCGTCTCCATGTCCGGCTCACTGGGTCTGACGCCCTGGGCGCGGTTGACCAGCATCGTGATCACCCAGAGCACGACACCGACGGCGATCAAGATGCCCGCGACGTGGTACTGAATCATCGCCCTTCCAGTCCATGGCCCGGCCAGGAATGCGCAGAAGATTGCTCCCAGCACCGGCAGGATCGTCGGCGTGCGAAAATGGCCGTGCGCGACGCTATCCTTGCGCAGCACCAACACCACGACATTGACCACCGTGAACACGCAGAGCAGCAGCAGCGCGGTCGTTCCGCCGAGCGCCGGCACTTCGCCGACGAAGGTGATCAGCGCGAACGCCAGCAGCGTGGTGAAGCCGATCGCGATATAGGGCGTACGCCGGCTCGCATGCACCTTGCCAAGCAACGTCGGCAGCACATGCTCGCGGCTCATGCCGTAGACGAGCCGGCTCGCCATCAGCATGTTGATCAGTGCGGAGTTGGCGACCGCAAACATGGTGATGAAGCCGAATATCCAGAGCGGAAAGTTCGGCGCGCCGGCCTGCACCACCTTCAACAGCGGCGTCTCGCCTTCGCCGAGCTGTGCCGGCGACACCAGCGTAATCGCCGAGATCGAGACCAGCACGTAGATTGCGCCGGTGATGAACAGGCCCGCGAGCAGCACTTTTGGAAAATCCCGTATCGGCTCCTTGCATTCTTCGGCCATGTTGACGGAATCTTCGAAGCCGACCATGGCGAAGAAGGCGAGCGTGGTCGCCGCGATCACCGGCCAGATCAGACCGGCATCGCTGACCTTGAACTGCATGACACGCGAGACGTCACCCTGGCCCAGGGCGATCGCCCACAGGCCGATGATGATGATGATCAGAAGGCCGGTTAGTTCGACGCATGTCAGAACAACGTTCGCTTTCACGCTTTCGCCGACGCCGCGGAAGTTGACCGCAGCGACAATCGCCATGAAGGCGAGACCCGTCATGGTGATGCCGAACCCCGACAAGCCCAGGCCAAACGCGCTCGACATGTTTGCAGAGAAAGCTCGCGAGGCCGTGGAAGCCGAGGTAATCCCCGAGCACATCACCGCAAACGCAACGATGAATGTGAAAAAATGGATACCGAACGCCTTGTGGGTGTAGAGCGCGGCGCCTGCGGCCTTCGGATACTTGGTGACGAGTTCGAGATAGCTCAGCGCAGTGATCAACGCCACGACGAAGGCGACAAGGAACGGCAGCCACACGACGCCGCCCACGTGGTTGGCCACCTGGCCGGTGAGCGCATAGATGCCGGTGCCGAGAATGTCGCCGACGATGAACAGCAGGAGAAGCCATGGGCCCATGACCCGGTTCAGGCTCGGCTCGGCGCCATTGGCAGACGGTACAGGTGTGGCGGCCTTCAAGGAGAGATCGGTCATTGCGCAGCCTCTCGACTGATTTCGCGCGAGCACTGTTGTCCGCAAAGCTGGTAGCCGCGGCACCCGGTCCTGCGTCGCGCGCCCTCCGCCAATTGTTGCGACTGATGCGTGCGTCGGGCGTCGTTGCCAGCATGCAGCGTATTGGCTTTCAAGCAGCCGCCAAGGCTTATTTAAGGTGAGGATCGAATCGCGCCCTTTTGCCGCGCTTGGAATTTGGTTTGCAATCGGGGCGTAGCGGACATTGAGTAGGACGCGCCGCCTGCGGCATTAATGCCTTTCTTGAACGCCTTGCTCGCGCATAGGCCCGATTGTAGGGTCGGCCAGGTGGTATCCCGTGGTGACGTTCAAGGATGGCGTCGCATGGCTCTGCAGCAATCGCGAATCTGCAAAGGATGTTGGGAGCACATGCGTCTGCCGGTGCCGCTTCATGGCGTGTTGTCAGTGCCATTCCGCGCGTTTGGCATCCGCCCCAGCCGGATGAATCCCAACACCTGCACGATCTGCGAACTGATGTTCACGAAGGTGATGCGCGCCCGCAAGATCACCATCGACGCGACCGTCATGTTTGCCGACCTGAGAGGCTACACCAGCCTTTCCCAATCACAATCTGCCGATGCGGTTTCGGGACTGCTCGACGCGTTCTACGATGACAGCGCGAGCGCCATCTGGGAACAGGACGGGCTGCTCAACAAGACCATCGGCGACGCGGTCATGGCCGTGTTCAATTTTCCCATGACACGCGATGATCATGTCAAACGCGCCTTGCTTGCGGCGCGCGAGATCCAGCGTAGCTGGTCCGTTCGGCGCGAGAGCCTCGGCGAGACACACGGTCTTAACGCCGGCGAACTCGGGATCGGCATCGGCATCCACTCCGGCGAACTGAGCTTCGGCGAGTTCGGCCGCTCGCATCGCGACGTGACCGCAATCGGCACTGTCGTCAACACCGCGTCCCGCGCCCAATCGGTCGCAGAGCCCGGCCAGATTCTCGTGACCCAGGCGGTCTATGAGCGCGCGCAAACGGACTTGATGGACAGCCGCGCCAGGCCATACCGGTTGAAGGGGTTCGATGCGCCGATCGAATTGTATGCGGCGTAGCCGGCGCTACGCGATCACGTCATCGCGGCAAAGTGCGCGCAAATACAACAGCAGTGCAGGCCTTTCCCGCCGCTCACCGTGCCGGGTGTCCACCCAAGGGTGGTGGATCGCTGCGGAATGTCGCAGGCTGGCGCCAGCGGAGCTTGGCAACCACGGGGAAGTGAGTAGCAATGTCCCTGCAATTCCATCGGGCCGTCGAGGGCATGGAAATATGGAGCGCTAGTAGCGACGGCTATTCGTTCGTGATCAGCTTCGAAAATCCCACCGGGCCCGGCTTTCACGGAAGTGCCGGCTTTGTGGCGTCATGGCGTCCGCTTTACCAGAGCCGGGGCGCGATCAGGATCGCCGGCTCGCCGTTCAAAACCTTCGCCGAGGCCGAGGACGGCTGCAATACCATGTTGAAATACCTGACGAGCGGAGATTAATACGCGGCTCCCGGACCTATCCACGGCCACGGCGGTGATGCACCGCTCTGTGGCCTCGCTTGGCGCGACGCTGACGCGGGGCCAGCGCGCGACAAGACAAGAAAATTCATCGCCCCTTGAAGTTGGCGATGCGGCGCTCCGCGGTGGCCTTGACGCCTTCCTTGAAGTCCTCGGTGGCGCGCAGCCGCGTCTGCTCGGCGAGCTCGTGGTTGGTTGCGGCCAGCACGCGGTCGGCGAGGCCGGCGCGCATGGTGGCGCGGGTGGAGAGCAGGCCGAGCGGCGAGCATTCGGCGATTTCGCCAGCGAGCTTCATGGCGGCGGCGCGGACCTGATCCTGCGGCACGCATTCATTGGCGAGCCCCATCCGATAGGCTTCTTCGCCGGTGACGCGGCGGCTGGTGTAGAAGATCAATTCCGCATTGTTCTGGCCGACCAGCTCGGGAAGCGTCGCGGTGAGCCCGAAGCCGGGATGGAAACCGAGCTTGGTGAAGTTCGCGGAGAAGCGCGCCTCGGGGCAGGTGACGCGGAAGTCGGCCGATACCGCCAGTCCCAACCCGCCGCCAATGGCGGCGCCATGCACGGCGGCGACGATCGGCTTTTTGTTGCGGAAGATCCGCACGGCATGAAGGTAGAGGTTGTCGATGCGGCCGAGGCTGTCGGCGGGGTCGCCCCTGGCGATCCGCGCCTCCTGCTCCTGCCGGGCCGGATCGTTGAAATTGGCGCCGGCGCAGAACGCCTTGCCCTGGGCGGCGAGAACGGAGCTGCGGATTTCGATATCGCGATCGAACTCCTCCAGTGCATCGGCGATCTGGTTGATCAGCGAGATATCGAAGAAGTTCAGCGGCGGCCGCCGGATTTCGATCAGGCCGACATGTCCGTGCTTCTCGACGCCGATGTCTGTGTATTGGGTCATGATGTGATCTCCAGTAGCTGTTTATGTATTTATTGAAGCATTCGCGACGGTGAGAACGCGCTCCCTCTCCCATCCAACTCGGGTCTACCCGAGTTGGGCATTTCATATTGTCGAAGTCGGATAGATCCGACTTCGATGGGAGAGGGTTGGGGTGAGGGGTTACGGCCTATCGATGGGCTTTAACCCCTCACCCGGATCGCTTCGCGATCCGACCTCTCCCGATGGGAGAGGTGAGAGCGCGCGACGCATCGTTTCAAACTTGCTCGCGCCTTAGCGCAGACCAAGTCCGCGCGCGATGATGCCGCGCAGCACTTCGGTGGTGCCGCCTTGAATGGTGAGCTTGGGTGCGGTCTTGATCGCGAACGACAGCTGGTCTTCCAGCGTCTCGTGATTGCTGGCGTCGGCGTCGACGAAGGCGGCGAGGTCGCGCACGCGATGTGGCAATTGCTGCTCCCAGACCGTGCCGATGTCCTTGACGATCGAGGCTTCCACCACCGGCTCCTTGCCGGCCTGCAACATGCCTGCGACCGATACCGACATTCGCCGCATGGTATGAAGCTGCGCCACCAGCCGGCCGATGCCTTCGGCGCTGCGGGTATCCGGGTTCTTTCCAACCGCGCGCACCAGTTCGGTCAGCACGTAATAGGTTTCCAGGAAGCGCTCCGGTCCCGAGCGCTCATAGGCAAGCTCGCTGGTCGCCTGCTTCCAGGCGCCGTCGATTTCGCCGAGCACGTGATCGTCCGGCATGAAGGCGTCGGTGAACACGACTTCGTTGAATTCGGATTGCCCGGTGATCTGGCCGATCGGGTTGACCTTGATGCCCGGGGTCTTCATGTCGACGAGGAACTGGGTCAGGCCGTGGCGGCGATTCTCCTTGGTCGAAGGCGAGGTGCGGAAGATCGCGATCATGTAGTCGGCGATGTGCGCCGACGAGGTCCATATCTTGGTGCCGTTGATGAGCCAGCCGCCGTCGGTCTTGGTCGCCTTGGTCTTGGCCGCGAACAGATCCGAGCCGGAATTGGGTTCGCTCATGCCGATCGCGAAACACACCTCGCCGCGGCAGATCCGCGGCAGGATGTCCATCTTGATGCGCTCCGGCGCATATTTCAAAAGCACCGGGCCGCTTTGCCGGTCGGCGACGAAGAAGCGCCGCGTCGGCGCGTTGGCAACGCGCATCTCTTCCGTCACCACATAGCGCTCGAGAAAGCTGCGCTCGTGGCCGCCATATTTCTTCGGCCAGGTCATGCCGAGCCAGCCCCGTGCGCCGACCCGGCGGGAAAATTCCGGCGCGTCGGTGTCCTCGCGGTTGGGCTTGTGCGGATCGAAGGTGCCGGCGGCGATCTCCTCGGCGAGGAAAGCGCGCACTTCCTTGCGCAAACGCTCGCATTCGGGCGGCAGGCGGATCGGATCGAAGCGAAGGGCAGCGGTCATTGCTTTATCTCAGGTAAGACGCGGACAGTGCCGCTTTGAAAAGTGAGCCGTGGCTCTGGCTTACCCTCCCCTTGAGGGGGAGGGTCGGCTCGGATCGTGCGAAGCACGATACGAGACGGGGTGGGGTGCGCGGCGCGAAAGACGAGTGGATAGGCTGCGGATGAACAATCACCCCACCCCGCTCGCTCCGCGAGCGACCTACGAGCGAGCTTCGCTCGTCTCGGACCCCCTCAAGGGGAGGGTGGGCCGCGGCAACCGCTCTCGATAAGCCGTATCCCCTCACCTGGATCGCAACGGCGATCCGACCTCTCCCCATGGGAGAGGTGGATGAACTTTGGCGCCGAGGTTTGTGCATTCGCATCCTCTAGCGCGAGGCCACCAGCGGCCAGAGCTCGTCGGCGCCGCGCGCGGCAACCAGCTTGCCGAGCTCGACCGCCCAATAGCTTTCGGAGCCGAAGTCGTCACGCCAGCCCAGTGCCCGCAAGGAATAGCGGTGCAGGATGTGTTCGCTGGTGAAGCCGATCGCGCCGTGAACCTGATGCGCAATCGCACCGCCTTTTTCGGCGGCCTCCGCGCAGCGGATCTTGGCTGATGCGGCCTCCAGGAACATCTCGTCGTCGAAGCCGGTCGCGTTGGCGAGCGCGTCGGCCGCGGAGGTCGCCGCCGCCAGCGCTGCCGCCGACTCGCCGGCCAGGCGCGCGAGATTGTGCTGCACCGCCTGGAACTTCGAGATCTTCTTCTCGAACGCGACGCGCTCGTTGGAATATCGCACGCTGATGTCGAGCATCGATTCCAGGCTGCCGGCGATCTGCAGGCTGCGCACCACGCCGCCCATCAGCAGCAGCGCGTTGAGATCGAAAGCCTTCGGCGCCGGTTTGATCAGCACTGGATGAACCTTGTCGAACGTCACGGTATCGCTGTTGTCGCCGCCGAGACTGAGCCCGGCCTCGACCCGGCAGTCGCTCGCCTTGACCAGCGCGATCGAAAGCCCGCTTGCGCCGTTGGCCAGCACCGCGATGTGTTGGGCGGCCTTGGCAAAGGGGACGCCGCGCGCGCGGCCGGACAAGGTGCCGTCGGCGTTGAGGGTGATGCGGTCCTTCGGCGCGGCGGGCGCCACCGTCATCGCGCCTTCGGGCGAGGTTATCTTGGCCTGCGCCAGCAGCCATCCCGCCAGCATCGTCTCGGCGAGCGGGACCGCAATCGCGAAACGCCCGGCCGCGCTTAATACGCTGAATCCTTCGGCCATGCTGGCGCCCGCGCCGCCGCAATCCTCCGGAACCCATGACAGCGGCAATCCGGCTTCGGTCAGTGCCTGCCAAAGCGGCGCTTTCCAACTGCCCTGCTTGTCGTGGTTGATGGTTTGGGCGTCGGCGAGATCGGAAAATATCCGTTCCGCGGTCTCGGCGACAACATTCTCACTCTCCGCCACAGCGTTCCTCGTGTTCAATGCGTACAGCGCCGGTCCGGCAGTTATGCCAAGCGTTTTTGCCAAGCATCGCCGGTCGACCGTTTCTTGCGCCGCATGATGAGGAAAAGCCACCCGCATGACAAGCGCCGCTCTCCGCAGGGCAGCCTGCGGGGCCGGCATAAGTGTTGGTCGCGACTGGATTAATTCCGCGCAACGAACTTCGACGATTTGCGGGCAATCACCGTCACGATATGGTAGACCGCGCCCCGCATGCGAGCGGGCCGCTCAAAATCAACAAAAGAGGAAATGCGGATGTCCAAGGACGGTTCTGGCGATGGTTTGTGCGCGATTGTGACGGGTTCTGCGTCGGGCCTCGGGGCGGCGACGGCAACCATTCTGGCCAAGCGCGGCGCACGCATTGTGATCAATTATTCCTCCAGCCAGAAGGAAGCCGAACAGACCGCCGACCTCTGCCGCGCGGCCGGCGCCGAAATCGCCGTCGTGCAGGGTGACGTGTCGCGCGATGAGGATTGCAAGAAGATCGTCGCCGCGGCTGCGCCCTGGGGACGCCTCGATGCACTGATCAACAACGCCGGCACCACCAAGCATATGGCGCACGAAAACCTCGACGGGTTGTCGGCGGAAGATTTCCAGCGGCTGTTCGGCGTCAACACCATCGGCCCGTTTCAGATGGTCCGGGCGGCGCGGTCGCTGCTGGAAGCCGGCGCCAAGGCTTCGGAGCGCGCTTCTGCCGTCGTCAATGTGTCGTCGGTCGCGGGGATCAGCGGCATCGGCTCCTCGATCGCCTATGCGGCGAGCAAGGGCGCGCTGAACACCATCACCTATTCGCTGGCGCGGGCGCTGGCGCCCCTGATCCGGGTCAACACGGTTTGCCCCGGCTACATCGATACGCCCTGGTTCACCAAGGGCCGCGGCGTCGAAGGCGCCGCCAAGGTACGCGATTCCGTGGTCGCGAAAGTGCCGCTCAAGCGCGCCTCGACCGCAGAAGATGTCGCCGGCCTGGTGTGCTTCCTCGCCACGCCGCAATCGAGCAACATGACCGGCGAAGTGGTCCGCATGGATGCCGGCGCGCATCTGATTACGTGAGGGTGTTCGGGAGCAGATCATTCTCTCCGCGTCATGCCCGGGCATAGTAGTCTGCTTTGCGCACACTACGTAAACTTGTCTGCGCTCCCGGGTATCCACGTCTTAACGGTGTTGCGGCAAGAAAAGACGTGGATGGCCGGGACAAGCCCGGCCATGACGATTTCCGATTCTATTTCGCGCCCGGATCGCTGATCACCCGGCTCGCCACCAGCCTGTTCCAGATGAACAGGACGATCAGGGCGCCGATCGTCGCGGTGATGAAGCCGGCGCCCTGGTTCGGACCGTAATGGCCGATCGCCTGGCCGATGAAGGTTGCCAGGAACGCGCCGGCGATGCCGAGCACGGTGGTGAGGATGAAGCCGCTGGGCTTATTCGGTCCTGGTGAAAGCAGCCGGGCAATAATTCCCGCAACGAAGCCGACAATGATGACCCAGAGAATGCCGCTCATGACGATCGTCCTTTCCGGAGTAAGCAAAGTCTAGAAACGCCGCCGCCGGAATCAGATCCGGCGCGATAATTCGCTTTCGGTCGGCAGCCGTCCGTCCGGCGTCAAATGGTTGACCACGTCGGGCAGGTGCCGGCTCAGCCCTGAAAGCAGTTCGTCGCGCGACAGCCCGCTTTGCGACATTAGGCTGTTGATCTGGTCGGCGCCGAGCGCGCTGGCGAGATCGCGCGGCGCAATCTGCTTGTTCGGGCCGGGGCTCACCCATGAATCGGCGGCGTCGCCTTGACCGTTCTGCTGCAGTTGCTTGAGCAGGTCGCCGAGCCCGCCGCTGAGCACGCTTCCCGCGGCGCCGCCGGCGAGCAGCCCGCCCAATCCGCCCGTCAGCAGTCCGCCAAGCGTACCCATGCCACCACCGCCCGTCGCGTCACCGCTACCTGGCAAGCTGGCATTGGTGGTGCCGCCGGAGGGCGGTACGGAGGCGGGGGACGCGCCCGGCTGGCTGCCGCCGAGATGCTTCACGGCCTTGTAGGCCAGCAGGGCCAGGATCGCCATCGTGATCGGGGACATGCCGCCGCTGCTTTGGCTTTCGGCGCTTGGTTCGCTCGGGCCGCGCGGGCCGTTCTGCATGCCGTTCAGTACGTCGAGTAAACCCATGGTCCTCTCCTACTGTTGTCAGCCCCGTTGCCAAAACATACCGGCGCCCCATGACGGTTACAAGGCGCAGGCCGCCGCAACCTGTCAGGTGCGCCGGTGCTTAAACCGCCACCGGCGGCGAAAGTCTGCTAATTAAATCCGATCATTACATCCGACGCCCTCAATGGACGCCGCGGAATGATCGCTGATGGACCGATCGGAGTGGCCGGCGCCGGCAGCATCGGCTGCTTCGTCGGCGGCATGTATGCGGCGACCGGCCGGCGGGTCGCGCTGCTGGCGCGGCCGCGCGTGATCCGGGAAATCGAAGGTAACGGGCTGCACCTGAGCAGTTTTGAGGGCCTTGATCGGCGGATATCGCCCAGCCAACTGACGCTATCGGACGACCCCGCAATCCTCGGTGATGTCGGCGTGGTGCTGGTGACGGTCAAAAGCACCGATACGGCCGCGATCGCCGAAATTATTGCCCGACACGCCGCGCCGGAGGCCGTCATCGTCAGCCTGCAGAACGGCGTCGGCAACTCCGCCGTGCTGCGCGCGCAATTGCCGCGCCGACGCGTGCTGGCTGCGATGGTCCCGTTCAATGTGATTGCGCCGACTGAGGCGCGATATCATCGCGCCACCTCCGGCGACATCATGATTGAGCGAGACGCCTTCGGCACAGCCGGCCAGTTGACGGTGCCGGGTTTGAAAATGCGCGCGACCGCCGACATCGCCGGCGTGCAGTGGGGCAAGCTGCTGCTCAACCTCAACAATGCGCTCAATGCGCTCTCCGGCCTGCCGCTGCGCCGGCAGTTGGCGCAGCGCGCATGGCGCACGCTGCTGGCGGATCAGATGGCGGAAGGGCTGGCAGCGATGCGCGCGGACGGCATCAGGCCAGTTTCATCGACGCCGATCCCGGCGGGCTGGGCGCCGTTCTTGCTGCGGTTGCCTGATGCGCCCTTCGAGGTACTGCTTGGGCGCACCATGAAGATCGATCCCGCGGCGCGCTTGTCGATGGCGGAGGACCTGCAGCGCGGCCGCCGCACCGAAATCGACTATCTGCAGGGCGTCATCGTTGAAATCGCCGACCGGCACCGGCTGCCGGTGCCGCTGTCGCGCCGCATCGTTGCGCTGATCAAACGCGCCGAGGCCGAAGGCCCGGACTTGCCCGCGTTGACGCCGGAACAGATCCGGCCGTGAGCTGCCAAGGCAGCGCTGCCTTGCAATGGCTGACATCACTAATAAGTTTCACTGATAAATCTGATCGAGCCAACGCAATTCCGTCGCGTCCGGCGCCTGAAAGGTGAGCTGCATGAGTGGAATCAAACGATGGTTTGCGCTTGCGCTCCTGTCGGCGCTTGGCGCCGGCGCGTTGGGGATGCCGGCCAGCGCCGCGCCGCCGACCGTCACGCCATCGCCGGGATATGATGCGCGGTTGCAGGAGCAGCGCGCTGCGCCGCCGATTTATCAACCGATCAGGCCCGCGCCGAAGCCGGCAGTCCGGCGCCATCGCAAGCCGGCCCACGACACGCGCTGATCCGGGCCGGTCCGCCGGCGAGACGTCATCGCATATCAAATTAATTGCTGGCGTGCGCTTACGTGGAGGGCAACAACCGCCACGCGCTGGCGCTACTTGCCATCCGCGCGCCGGTCCTTGTCCCGCGGCGCCGCGTCTTGACCCTGGGAGGCGCCGAACAGCTTCTTCAACTCGTTGAGGCTTTCGGAAAGCTTCGGCCATTCGCAGGAGAACGAATGCGGCGCGCACTGGGCAGTCTTGCCCCGCGCCCTCAATTCGGCCGTTGCGGCGCGTTGCTTGTTGGGCGCATGCGCCGGCAGCGGCACCCGCGCGGTCTCGCGTTTGAAGGTGGCCGGCTGCAACGGCTGTTGCTCCGCTTCCTGTAGTTGTTGCTGCTGCTGCTTCGACGCGTTCGCCTCGGCGATACGGCTGCGCCGCTGGGCGTCGAGATAGGCGGTGTATTGCTGGTCGATTTGCTTCTGTTCGTCGGGGGTTGGGTTCGGCCCGGCGATATCGAAACTGCGGTTCTGCATGAAATCGAAATAGGTGTAGCCGCCGACGGGTTTGCGGCGGCCGGCGAATTTCGCATTGCAGCTGGCAAGGGCCGCCTTCGCCTCCTTGGCCGCCAGTTTCTCCGCGGCGTCGGCACATTCCTCAAAATCGGCCGGCGCGCGCGACCACCACTGCGCTGCCACAGCCGAGGGCTGCAGCAGGGCGCCGGCACTAGCCGCGGCAAACAGCAGGGTGAATGAGCGCGCTGCGATCACAGACGAAATTCCCAAGACAATTTTGTGAAAGATGATTTTTGCGGATTGTCGTCATTCTCGGCTGATTTGTCACCTCGGAAGTGGGACTTTTTCCTACTCGTGATGCGAGCGTTTTCTTCGCTTTGTAACAGTTCCGATACGTGAAACGAGGGGGTTGCGGCAACGCACGGGAGGTCGTGGGGGCCCAACAATTCGCGTGCTGCGCGTGGGGACCGGCCACACGGAGGAGGCGCGTCCGGCTGCGGCCTCCACTCGCGAGGCGCGCGGCGCTAGCCTGTGTGCAACAGCATATAAATCGCGGGAAAGACCAAGCGTTCGGTCTGTTGAGGGGCCATCGAGGACGCTCGAGAAGGCTGGAGATCGGCCGGGGTCTCTGCTATGGACGTTTTCAAGCGCCTGCGCCTACCGCGGGTTCTTCGGTCCCGTAGCTCAGCCGGATAGAGCGACGGTTTCCTAAACCGTAGGTCGGAAGTTCGAGTCTTCCCGGGATCGCCAACGCGCGCATTGCGCTTTGCGCAACAAGTTCAACAACTTCTTGTCCGTCCTCAGCTTGTTCGTAGCCGAAAATTCGCGTTGCACCACGGATTCCGTATGCTCCGCTGGCTTCGTGCAATTACAAGGGGTTACGCACTGCGCCGTCTGCTCCATGCAACACCGATGCAACACGGGCCGACCCATTTGTTCGTGGTCGAAGGCGGTGGATGCGATTCAGCCGAACGGTGGCACCAGTGTTGATGGAGTCGCGAGGCCGTCGCCGATGTCACTTTCATTCTGGTTGAGGCAGGTACGACCGGTGCGGAACATTGTCAGCACGACAATCCAACGCTAGGTCAGGAGCTGATGATCGATTGGTTGGCCGACAAGTTCGGCATCGATCAGCTCTCCAAATCATGGTCGCGTCGTTCGGAGCGCTGACAACGTAACAGCACCGCGCGCTGGCGACATCGCCACCGGGCCTCACCGAGCTGCTCGCAAATGCGCGATGCACTCAAGTTGCCACCGACATGCATGTCGAGAGGTCGGTAACCAACCATCGTCGTTGTACTTCAAGTGACTAGATCGGCGGCCGGCAGATACGCCGCTATCGGCGTCTAAAATCATGCAATCTCCCTCGCCGCCGCGAGGGACTATTTCCGCACTCGGTCGTCGCAGCGGGCAAAGGTGGCACGCCAATTGCTTCATATCGGGCACCATTGAGGAGCCCGCATTTTGGCTGACGGTCCGCCTATGAATAAAATCTCACGCCGTACCGCTCTGGCTTTGCCCCTTGGGTTGGCCGCATCGTCCGGCACCTTCTTCTCATACGGTTCCGCCAAGGCCGAGGAGCCGGTGCGGGGCGGCACGATGGTCATGATCGTGCAACCCGAGCCCTCGACGCTTGCCCATTATGCCGTGACCGCCGGCAATATCCCGCCCATCGCTACACAGATTTACGAAGGTCTTGTGACCTACGACTGGGATCAGAATCCTCAACCCAGTCTCGCGACCTCTTGGGAGATCGCGCCTGACGGCAAGTCCATTACCTTCAAGTTGCGCGAAGGCGTTGTCTTTCACAACGGCAAGCCTTTCACCAGCGCCGACGTTCAATTCTCCTTCATGGAGATATTGAAGAAATATCACCCCTTCGCGCCGCTCCTGCTCGCCGAATTGACAGGCGTCGACACGCCGGACGCCACGACGGCGATTCTGCGTCTCGCCAATCCTGCGCCCTATCTCATGAAGGCACTTGCAGGGCGAGATCTGCCGATCATGTGCAAATCGGTTTTCGAGGGAACGCCGGTCCTGCAAAATCCGACGGCCAACAAGCCCATCGGCACGGGGCCGTTCAAATTCGGGCAATGGGATCGCGGACAGTTCGTGCGGCTCGACCGCAACGACAAATATTGGAAGCCGGGGCTACCTTATCTCGATCATATCATCGCGCGCTTCATTCCCGATGCCGCGACGCGCTCTGCCGCGCTCGAGACCGGCGAGGCGCATTTCGCCGCATATAGCGCCGTCAACTACGCCGATCTCGCACGGATGAAGACCAACCCGATCCTCGATACCACGATGAAAGGCTATGAGATGACGCCCGCCTTGAGCGTGCTCGAACTCAATGCCAAACATCCGCCGCTGGACAAGAAAGAAGTACGCCAAGCCATCGCTTACGCGATCGATCGCAAGGTGATCCTGCGAGACGTCATGTATGGCTACGGCCAGCCGGCGACAGGCCCGCTCAGTAGGCTCTTCAAGACCGTTGGGTTCTATACGGATGATGTGCGCAATTACGACGTGCCCGATCGTCTCGAGATCGCCAACAAGCTGCTCGACGGCGCGGGCCTGCCGCGCGGTCCGAATGGCATGCGCTTCGGCATTCATCTCGAGGTCAATTCATTCGGCGAGCAATGGCTGCGCCAAGCCGAATATTTGAAACAGGCGCTGGCGGTCGTCGGAATCGATCTGACATTACGCTCGGAAGACACCGCCACCTGGTTGCGGCGCGTCTATACCAATTACGATTACGATATTAATGAGCCCTTCCTGAGCCAGGGCGTCGATCCGGTCTACGGCCTGAACAAGCAATATCTGTCGTCGCAGATCCGCAAAGGCGTAACCTTCGTCAACAACAGCTTTTATGCCAATCCGGAATTCGACAATATTCTCAACGAGGCCATGCGCGAACTCGACCACGGCAAGCGCGCTGCGCTTTACAAAAAGGCGCAGCAAATCCTTGCCGAGGATTGCCCGCTCGTCTGGCTAATTGACGTGCAATACGTCTCGGTTTTCAATCGAAAGCTTCACGATCACACAACCGGACCGCTCGGCACACAGCAAGCCTTCGAACGGGCTTGGCTGGAAACGTAAGCCGTGCGATTCGCTCGCTATATTGGATACCGACTCTTCACCGCGTTGCCGGTGATCTTCGGGATCGTTGTGCTTAACTTCCTGTTGATCCATCTCGCGCCAGGCGACGCGGCCTCCGTGCTAGCCGGGGAGAGCGGCGCGGCGACGCCCGAATATATGGACGAGCTGCGCCATAAATTCGGTCTCGACCAATCGCTCGGCATGCAGTTCCTGACTTATGTCTCGAACATGGCGCATTTCAATCTCGGCTATTCCTACCGCAACGATGCCGATGTCAGCAGCCTGATTTTCGAACGGCTCGGGCCGACGAGCCTCCTCATGTTGACGGCTTTCGGAACTGCCTTGGCGGTCGGAATCATCCTCGGTCTCGTTGCCGCGACAGGGCGTAATTCCTGGCGCGACGGCATCATTTCGCTGATCAGCCTCGTCGCCTATGCAACGCCCGGATTCTGGCTTGGGCTCATGATGATCGTGATCTTTTCGATCGGCCTCGGCTGGCTGCCGACAAGCGGGTTCGATACGGTCGGCGCCGGTCACGAAGGGTGGGCCGAGGTTTGGGATATCGGTCGTCATCTCGTGATGCCCGCCCTTTCGCTCGCGCTGTTTTACCTCGCGCTCTATGCGCGCCTTACCCGAGCGTCCATTTTAGACCAAACCGGCATGGATTATGTCACGACGGCGCGCGCCAAGGGCCAGACCGAGCGCCGCATCATGACAGGTCATGTTCTGCGCAATGCGCTGTTGCCGGTCGTGACGCTTGCCGGCGTTCAGGCCGGCAATCTGATCGGCGGCTCCATCGTCGTGGAAACCGTGTTCGGCTGGCCAGGCATCGGCACGCTTGCCTTCAACGCGCTGCAATCGCGCGACCTTAACCTGCTTCTCGCAATCTTCTTCATCTCGGCCTGTCTGGTCGTGATCATCAACCTCGCCGTCGACGTGATCTGCTTCATGCTCGACCCGCGCATGGAGATTTGACATGGGCGCGGGCTTCGCTCGGTTCGCGCGCAACCGGATGGCTCTATTCGGCGCGGCCGTGCTGCTGTGCCTTTTCCTGCTCGTCGTGCTCACGCCGGTCATCTACCCGGATGATCCATTCAAGCTCGCTGGACCCGCCTTGCAGCCGCCGGGCGGCCGCTTTCTGCTCGGCACCGATACGCTCGGCCGCGACGTCGCAGCGGAAATCGCTTACGGCGCGCGTACCTCGCTCGTCATCGGCGTCGGTGCGACGCTCGCCGCAATTGTCTTTGGCGCGGTGGTCGGGGGGGCGGCCGGCTATTATCGCGGCATGACTGAGATCGTGCTGATGCGTATAACGGAATTCTTCCAAACCATCCCGGCCTTCATTTTCGCTCTGTTGATCGTCGCTATTCTCTCACCCTCGGTCAGCAGCGAGATCATCGCGATCGCCGCCGTGTCCTGGCCAAGCATCGCGCGGCTCGTGCGCGGGGAATTCGTCTCGCTCGGCGGCCGCGAATTCGTGCAAGCCTGCGCCAGCCTCGGCGCAAGCGATGCGCGCATCATCTTCGGACATATGCTGCCGAACTGCGCCTCCTCCGTCATCGCGGTCGGTTCGTTGCTGATCGGCACCGCGATTCTGCTCGAAGCCGGACTCGCGTTTCTAGGCCTCGGCGACCCCAATGTCATGAGCTGGGGGCTGATCATCAGTGCGGGACGCGCGGTCCTCCGCTCCGCCTGGTGGATCTGCACTTTTCCCGGCATTGCGATCTTGCTCACGGTGCTCGGCATCAATCTCATTGGCGACGGCCTCAACGAAGCCCTCAATCCAAGGCTGCGCGAGCGATGAGCGAGACCGTTCTCGAACTTGAAAAGCTCACGATCGCTTTGCCGCCCGGCGCCGACCGGGCCAATGCGGTGAGCGATGTCGATCTGGTGTTGCGCGCCGGCAAAGTGACATGCCTGATCGGCGAGAGCGGATCGGGCAAATCGCTCGTCGCGCGTTCGATCCTTGGCCTGCTGCCCCGCCCACATGTGCGCGTCGGGAGCGGGCGCATCTTGTTCGGAGGCCAAGATCTTGCCGTCGCGCCGCAAGACGAGATGCGCGCCATTCGTGGCGCAAAAATCGGCATGATCTTCCAGGAGCCGATGACGGCGCTGAACCCGCTGCACACGATCGGCCGCCAACTCGAAGAAGTTCTGCGCATCCATACGGCGCTCGGGAAAGCCGCGCGGCGGGCCCGCGTGCTCGAATTGATCGACTGCGTTCATTTGCCGGAACCCGGCCGCATCATCCGTTCGTTTCCCCACCAATTGAGCGGCGGTCAGCGCCAGCGCGCGATGATCGCGATGGCCTTGCTGCTCAATCCGCGCGTGTTGATCGCCGACGAGCCGACGACGGCACTCGACGTCACGACCCAGGCGCAAATCCTCTATCTGATCCGCGAGCTGCAACGCGAGCACGGCACATCCGTCCTTTTCATCACGCATGATTTCGGCGTCGTCGCCGATATTGCCGATGAGGTCGCGGTGCTGCAGCGTGGCACTCTGGTCGAACGCGGTACGGCGGCCGCCGTGCTTGGCGCGCCGGTCCACCCCTATACCAAGGCCTTGATCGCCGCGGTGCCAAAGCTCGTGCCGCCGGCGGCACGGTCGGCGAATACGCAACCGTTCATCGTCGAGGCGCGCGATGTCGCCAAGACCTATGGCGCGCGAGGCCTGTTCGGCGGGCGGGTCACGCGTGCCCTGGCCGGCGTGACGATGGAGCTGCGTCGCGGCGAGACGCTCGGCCTCGTCGGGGAAAGCGGCTCAGGCAAGAGCACGTTGGCGCGCGCCATCACGCGGCTCATGCCGATTGACAGCGGCGAAATTCTGCTTGGCGGCGCAGATATCTCGCAGCTCTCGCGCCGCCAGCTCCGCCCGGTCCGCAAGCGCGTGCAAATGGTGTTTCAGGATCCCTACGCTTCGCTTGATCCGCGGCAACGCATCATCGACATTATTGCGGAAGGCCCGATCATCCACGGCACCCCGCCCGCCAAAGCCCGCGAAGAAGCGCAGGCGCTGCTCGGCCTCGTTGGGCTGGACCCTTCCGCCGCGCGGCGTTTTCCGCACGAGTTCAGCGGTGGCCAGCGCCAGCGGATCGGCATTGCGCGCGCGCTCGCGCTGCATCCGGAAGTGCTCGTAGCGGACGAGCCGGTCTCCGCGCTCGATGTGTCGGTGCAAGCGCAGGTGCTGGCTCTTCTCGCAGATATTAAGGCGCGGCTGCACCTCAGCATGCTCTTCGTGACGCATGATTTGCGCGTCGCGCTGCACGTCTGCGACCGCATCGCCGTGATGAAACAAGGCGAGGTGGTCGAAGTGGCGCCAACCGCCGAAATATTTTTCAATCCGCAGCATTCCTATACCAAGGCCTTGTTCGCCGCCGTGCCTGGAGGCACTTGGCAAGACCGGAAAGCGTCATGACGTTGACCGAAGCATTTGTATGCGGCCCGCGCGCACAGGTGCCGGGTGCGGCGGCGGGGCCGCTCGCCGGTCTCAGTTTCGCGGTCAAGGATCTGATCGATGTCGCCGGCGTGCCGACCGGCGGCGGCAATCCTGATTGGCCGCGCTTCGCTCCGACGCCGTCCCGTCACGCATGGGTTGTGCAAACCCTGCTCAACGCCGGCGCCTCGGTCGCGGGCAAGACGGTCACCGACGAAGTCTCGCTCGGCATTCTCGGCGAGAACGCGCATGACGGCACGCCGTTGAACCCGGCGGCGCCCGGTTGCGTGCCTGGCGGCTCGTCGAGCGGATCGGCTTCGGCCGTAGCCGCCAAGGCGTGCGATTTCGCGCTGGGCACCGATACGGGCGGTTCGGTCCGTGTGCCGTCGAGCTTTTGCGGCCTTTACGGCATCCGGCCGACGCACGGGCGGATCGATTTCAGCGGCATTACCGTGCAGGCGCCAGGCAGTGACACCTGCGGCTGGTTCGCGCGCGATGCCGCGACGTTCGCGCGTATCGGCGAGGTTTTGTTCGGAAGCGCCATGCCCACCACGCTGCCCACGATGCTGTTGGTGGCCGAAGATGCCTTCGGTTTCGCGGATCAAAATGTGCAGCAGGCGCTCGCCTCGATCGTAGACCGTCTCGCGGCGCTGATTGGCCAACGGCGCGATGTGACGTTGGCGCCACAAGGCCTTTCGACCTGGCAGCGCACGCAACGCGTTTTGCAAGGCAGCGAGGCTTGGCGCACGTTCCAGCCCTGGCTTGACGGCCATAATCCGCGTCTCGCCTTCAGCGTGGCGCGCGGCTTGTTACAAAGCTCGATGATGACCGATGCGGAGCGCAACGCCGCGAGCCTGATGCGGATGGAAGCGCGCGCTCGAATTCGCATGCTGCTGCCGCCCGGCACGATCCTCTGCCTGCCGACGACGCCGTTTCCGGCGCCCCAAAAAGGTCTTCCGCTTCACCAATTGGACCCCTTGCGGGAACGCATCGGCTGCCTGACCAGCCATGGCGGCCTCACCGGCGTACCGCAGGTCAATCTCCCGGGCGCGACCGTCGGTGACGCGCCGGTGGGGCTTTCGATCATCGGCGCTCGCGGATCGGACCTCGACCTTCTGCGTGTTGCTGTTGCTTTCGAGGCGCAAGCCGCCGAGAAGATGGAGACGGATATTCGGGAGAAGAGTGATGAACTGGGAGAATGAGACGGGCACCTTTGCACTCGGCGATTTTGCCGTGGAAAAAGGCGGCGTGATCCGCGAGGCCCGGCTCGCCTGGCAGCGCTTTGGCACGCTCAACGACAGGCGCGACAATCTTATTCTTTACCCCAGCAGCTATTCCGCGCGTCTTTCGGATATGTCCTGGCTGATCGGGCCGGAGGGCATTCTCGATCCCACGCGCTGGTGCATCATCGCCGTGGGCATGTTCTCCAACGGGGAATCGTCCGGCGCGGCGGAGACGCCGGATTATCCCGCGCTTGTCACCGTCGCCGACAATGTGCGGGCGCAACACCGTCTCGTCACCGAAATGTACGGCGTGGACAAACTCGCCGCCGTCTATGGATTTTCGATGGGCGGCATGCAGGCCTATCATTGGGCAGCGCTCTACCCCGAAATGGTCGAACGCGCCTTCGTCGTCTGCGGCAGCGCCCGCACGGCCGATCACAACAAGGTTTTTCTGTCCGGCCTGCTGCGCACGCTCGAAGCCGCGCCCGAGCATACCGGCAATGGCCGCTTTTCGAGCGAGCCGATGCTGGCGCTCAAGGCCTTTGGCCATATTTATGCCGGCTGGGGTTTGAGCCAGGATTTCTACCGTGCCGGCCTCTACAAAACCGCGCTCGGCGCGCCAGATCTCGAAACCTTCGTCCGCACCAATTGGGCCGAGCGGTTTTCGCAATGCCGCGCGGCGAACCTCTATGCGCAGGCGATCGCTTGGTTTCACGGCGATATCAGCGGTAACACTCTTTACAACGGAGATCTCACGCAAGCGCTCCGGTCCATAAAGGCGCAAATGCTCCTGATGCCGAGCGAGACGGATCTCTATTTCCGCGTTGCGGATAATGCGGCCGAGCTTCCCCATCTTGCAACCGGGACCCTGCGGCCGGTCCCGAGCGTGTGGGGTCATCGCGCAGGCAATCCGAGCGCCAATCCGGCAGATGCCGCCTTTCTCAAGGCGG
>CAWCXD010000017.1:0-9135 GCA_963799475.1 uncultured Alphaproteobacteria bacterium
TCAGGTTGGTCAGGCCACGGCCTCGATCGCCTTGCCGTTGACGCGGGTCTCGTCCTTCAAATTGTCGACGGTCACGTATGTGTCGTACCAGGTGAGGCGAGGCCGGACTCCAAAGCGCTTGCTCAATTCCGCCACACGCTCTTCTGTAAACCATGCCTCCGCCGATTCACGGCTGTCCCAGAGATAAACGCCGCCGGTGCCATTTTCACCATTCAGGTAGTCCTTTCGGATCAGTCCTCCCTTGGCGAGGCCGCGATAGGTCGGCGCGGTCGAAGTGGCTCCTTTCACCGCCAGCTCCTCGGAGCGCTTTGGCAAATCGAACTGAACGACAACGATGCAATTGGGCATGGACGGTTCCTCCCGTTAAGTCGGCAATCATGTGTTGAATTCGCGTACACGGTCAAAGGCTAACTTCGCGGCGACGACCGCTTCTCGCGCAAAGCGGCCATTCGCCAAAAACGAGCCGAGGCCGAACTTGTCGGCAAGGCCGCGATCCTCAGCGGGGACGGTGGAAACCGTCTCGCTCGACGAGGACCACGGCCTGCGAATTCCATGAGGGCCATCCCGGGAGCCGGCCGGTTTCGACGATCAATTTCGCGCAAAAGTAAGTTCAAGCGGGGGATGATTGTCCTAAGGCCGCTCCGCTGCTGGAGCTTGCACCAATCCTCCTCACCGCAGCGTCCACCCGATCTCAATCATCCATTCCTGAATTCCGCTCAGCAGAGCATGAAACAGACACCTGATTGTTGTTTGAACCCGCTGGCATAACTCTGGGCCCAGGTCGGAGCGTCAAGCCGATGAAGCCGAGGAGAACACCAAATGAGCTTATGCCTTGCGCTGCTTCTAGCTGTCATCGCGATCAACTGGTGGCAGGGCTGGAAGCCCTTCAAACATTCGTTCCAGATGCCGGGGAATGTGCGGCTGACGCGCATTTCAACCCCTCACAGCCAGCGCCGGCGATCGAGCCGCCGATCGGTCGTCGATGCGCGAGAGCCGCCGAGCACCCCCTCGGCGGCTCTCACCAACAGCGGAGGATAGTTGTCTCCACCTTCGATCTCGCCAATGACGGCCGTGAATAGCGAAGGCATGGTCGATGCTTCCTATGGCCGACTCACCGGTAGGGATTGAGGGCTATATGGATATCGCATACCTCTCGACCCTATCGGCGCTTGCCGGATCGGTTGTCGGCGGTCTGACCTCGGGCGTCGCGACCTGGCCAAGCCAACGTTCCCAGGCGAGAGAAAGTCAGCTCGCCCGGGAAATGGCGCGGCGCGACGACCTCTGTAAGGAATTCATTGCCGCGGCATCGAAGGCATACGGTGAAGCCATTGTGAGCAACGAGCCAAACGTTCAGGAACTCGTTGCCCAGCAGGATGCGGGTCCAGTCCCCGCCGCAAACCGTCGCGTGCGCCGAGAAGATCATGCGGGCAACCATCGACACCTATTTCGCACCGGGCAAGACGATTGGCGAATTGCATGAATTGGTGCAGAGCGGATCTGGAATCGATCTGCTCAAGGGCTTCAGCGAAGTCGCGCGCGAGGAGTTGCGGGCATTCACAACGCTGTAACAGTGTACCGGGCCGAACTTTCTACGCTCTCGAAGCGCTCAGAACTTCGTAAATGGATTCTTGAGCAAGCTCTTGCCTGGCTTCGAGCCGGCCGTACGGATCATGTCGCTGAGAGCGCGTAGCGTGGCTGGAACCTGGCGGTGCCCGGGATAATACAGGAACAATCCTTCAAAGGTCGGCGACCAGTCCTCCAGCACCCGGACCAGCTGCCCCGAGCGCAGGAACGGCTCGGCGAGAGCCTCGATGGTGTATGCGATGCCCAGCCCGTCAACCGCCGCGCGAACTGCGAGGTCGGCGTCGTTGACCATCACTCGCCCGTCTACCGAAACCCGGCGCGACTGGCGATCGCGCTCGAACGGCCATACAAAAACGGCGCCGTCACCCACCGTGCGAAATTGAATGCAGCTGTGCTGGGCGAGATCGTCGGGCGCGCGCGGCGGCCGCCGCCGCGCAAAGTAAGTCGGCGCGCCAACGACCGCCACCTTCATCGGCCCCATCACCCGAACGGCAATCATATCGGCCGGCGTCCGCTCGCGCGGCGCAATCCCGGCGTCGAACCCCTTCGCCACGAGGTCGACCGGCGCCTCGCCCACCGCGAGCTCCAGATGGACTTCCGGGTACGTCGACAGGAAGCGTTCCCAGATCGGTGCGATGACGGCCGCCGCCGCCAGGGGCAGCGCATAGATCCGCAGCCGCCCCATCGGCCGCCGCCGCGTCTCGTTCAATTCCTCGAGCGCACCGGCGATCTGATCGATCGCCGGCCGCAGTTGCTTGAGCAGCCGCAAGCCGGCGTCGGTCACGGATACATTGCGCGTCGTGCGATTCAGCAAGCGCACTCCGAGGCGCTCCTCCAGCTGCCGCATCGAATGGCTGAGCGCCGATGGTGTAACTCCGAGCTGCGACGCCGCGGCTCGAAAGCTTAGGCGATCGGCAACAGCGACGAACGCTGTCAGATCGGCCAGGTTGCCGCGATCCATTGCTGAATCCTTCTCAATACCGAATGCAATAAATACAGCATTTTCATTTGCAGCATTCGTCAGCATTCTAAGCATCGCTGAAACCAGATCATCCCGCTCCGCAAATTTCAGACTTCCCAAATGCGTGATGAGGAGCTTGCAGCGCTGGAAAGATACGATATCAAGCTTATCATAAGCAAGCTTACGAATGGAACCGCCGTGGAATCGAACGCGCCTACACTTGGATTTCTGCTGCACGAGGTCGCGCGATTGCTGCGGAGACGCTTTGAGCAGAACGCGCGAGAGTCCGGCCTGACGCGGTCGCAATGGCAGGTGCTGGCCTATCTGGCGAACAACGAGGGCATCAACCAAAGCGGCTTGGCTGACCTGTTGGAAATCGAGCCGATCACGCTTGGCCGCATCATCGACAAGCTTCAGATGCGGGGTTTGATCGAGCGGCTTCCGGATCCATCCGACCGGCGGGTCTGGCTCCTTCACCTGACGTCCACCGCTCGTCCAAAACTGTCGCAGCTACGCAGGCTCGGCGAGGTCACTCGCGGGGAAGCGCTGGCCGAAGTTCCGGAAGCCGACACCGAGCGCTTGTTGAAGACACTGCAGACACTGAAAGCAAATCTGACGGACGCATGCAATTCGCCAGTTGCGGGACAAGAGAGAGCGAACCATGGCTAATCCGAAAGGGATCAATCCCGCCAACTCCGGGGATGCAAACGCGCGCGCCGTCGAGGCGAATGTTCATCGGCTCGACCGCAGTCCGTTGATTGCAAACGGACGGCCTGGCACGGCGGAAGCGGAGATGCCGCGCCCGGAAGATCGCAAGCCCGAAGCCTTGCCGCCCGGAGAACCGCACGGCCGCCAGGTCGCGGCGAACGCCCCGGCGCCCAAGAAATCAATGCGGCGCCCGTTGATGTTTGCGCTGCTCCCGGTGGCACTTGTCGTGGGCGGCTACTTCTATGTGACTGGCGGCGCCGTGATGTCGACGGATAATGCGTATGTCCAGGCCGACATGGTCGGGTTGTCGACCGACGTCGCCGGCATCGTCACGCAAGTCCTGGTTCACGATAATCAAAAGGTCGCCAAGGGCGACATGCTGTTCAAGCTGGACCCTTTGCAGTTTCAACTGGCGCTGGATCGCGCCGAGGCTCAGATCGGAAATACGCGAAACGATCTCGTTGCGTTGCAGGCCAGCTACCGCAACATGCAGGCCCAGGTCGAACAGGCACAGAAAGATGTCGACTTCAACATGGTCAACTTCAAGCGCCAGGAGCAATTGCTCGCTAACAACTTTACTCCAAAGGCCACCTTCGATGCCGCTCGCAACACCCTGCAAGGGTCGCAGCAAAAGCTCGCCTCGCTGCAACAACAGCTGACCGGCATCGCCGCCAACCTGAATGGCGACCCCGATGCGCCCATCGAAAGCCATCCCAAATACAAGGATGCGGTAGCCGCGCGAGACGAAGCGGCGCGCCAGCTTGCGCACACGGTGGTCCGCGCGCCTTTTGCGGGCATTGTGACCAACGTGCCATCGTTACAGCCCGGCCAATACCTTGCCGCCGCTGCGACCGCGTTCAACATTGTCTCGGCCGATCGCGTCTGGGTTCAGGCCAGCCCGAAGGAAACCGAACTGACCTACGTCAAGCCTGGGCAGAAGGCGTTGGTCGAGGTCGACAGCTATCCGGACCAGCAATGGACCGGCACCGTCGACAGCATCAGCCCAGCATCGGCGTCGAGCTTTTCGTTGCTGCCCGCCGAAAATACCAGCGGCAACTGGGTCAAGGTCGTGCAGCGGATACCGATGCGTGTCAGCGTCACCAATGCACCCGGCAAGCCACCGCTGCGCGTCGGCATGAGCGTGGAGGTGAACGTCGACACCGGACATGCTCGCGGATTTCCCAGTTTCATAACCGGTCTCTTTGGATCGGGGAGCTGAACATGGCTGATACCGCTGCAAATGCGCAGCCGATCAACCGACCCGCGGTTACGCTGTGTGTCATCCTCGCCGTCATCATGCAGGCGCTGGATACGACGATCGCCAACGTCGCGCTGCCTTATATGCAGGGCAGCGTGTCGGCGAGCGCCGATCAGATCAACTGGGTGCTGACGTCCTATATCGTGGCCGCGGCCATCATGACCCCGCCATCGGGGTTTCTTGCAAACAGATTTGGTCGCAAGCGCGTGCTGATGGCGGCCGTCGTCGGCTTCGTGTTTGCATCCGTGCTGTGCGGCATTGCGCAATCGCTGGTTCAGATCGTGGCTTTCCGATTGCTGCAAGGATTCTTCGGCGCAGCACTGGTTCCGCTTGGCCAGTCTGTTCTGCTCGACATCTATACAGTGGAGGAACGCGGTTCTGCCATGGCCGTATTCGGGGTATCGGTGATGGTGGGGCCAGTGCTGGGGCCGGTGATCGGCGGCTGGCTGACCGACCACTACAGCTGGCGATGGGTATTCTATATCAACGTGCCCTTGGGAGTGCTCGCATTCGCCGGCATATCGTTCTTTCTGAGGGAGACGAAGACCAGCACGGCAGCGAAGCTTGACTGGCTCGGATTTGGCAGCCTGAGCATCGCCATTGCCGCCATGCAGGTGTTTCTGGACCGGGGTGCGCAACTCGACTGGTTCTCTTCCTTCGAAATTCTGATCGAGGCGGTCGTCTGCGCGTCAGCACTTTACATCTTTCTCGTCCACACCTTTACGGCGAAAAATTCCTTTGTAGATCCCCGACTGTTTCTCGATCGAAATTTCTCGGTCGGGGTGCTGTTCATCTTCATCGTCGGAATTACCTATCTGGCGTCCCTGGCGTTGTTGACACCCTATTTGCAGACGCTGATGGGTTATCCGGTGGTGACCGCTGGGATCGTCATGGGCCCGCGCGGCCTGGGCACGATGGCTTGCATGTTCCTAGTTGGCCGCCTGATCGGACGGATCGATACCAGGCTGCTGCTCATGACCGGGCTGCTGCTGACCGCCTGGGCCATGTACGACATGACCGGATGGAATCCGAACGTCTCGCAGTGGACGATCGCAGTCACCGGATTCATCCAGGGAGCAGGACTTGGATTCCTGTTCGTCCCGCTAACGACGGTTACGTTCGCCACGCTCCCATCCGAGCAGCGCGCCGACGGTACCGGTCTCTACAACCTTTCGCGAAACGTCGGCTCAAGCGTGGGAATATCGGTCGTCTCCTATCTGCTGACAAGAAACAATCAGGTCAATCACGCCACCATCGCCAGCCATGTCACGGCATTCAATCACGCATTTGACAACAGCATCGTGCGGCACGCCCTCAGTCCCTGGACCGCAAGCGGACGCGCAGCGCTCGATCAGGTCATACAAACGCAGGCTTCAATCATCAGCTACATCGACGATTTCAAGTTGATGATGATCCTTTCGCTCGCGGCCATTCCCCTCGTCCTGCTGCTGCGGAGCGCCCCAACCTCTGGCGAAAACGACCATGCGATGGTGATGGAATGAACTGCGTTTCCGCGCCGCGGTCGACGGAGTGTCTAAGGTCTGAAGGAGGGAACACAATGCACAAACTTTTGATGGCGCTCATCTTGCTGTCCATCCCGGTTTCGACCGGCGCCCTTGCGCATAGCGGCACAGACCAGGAAGAGAAGGCTTGCGCACCCGACGTGCAGCGTTTCTGCCGCAAGCTGATGGATCAGGGCGATTTTACCATTCTGGCTTGCCTCAAGGAAAATCGTCCAAAGCTCTCTGCCGCGTGCCGCCACGTGTTGGTCAGCCACGGGCAATAACTATCGGCTTTCCGTTCGGCGTCGGCGAACTCTCATTGCTCAATACGGGTCTTGGCGATTTGGAAATCCGGTGGTCAAGATTTCGACGGGAAAAGCCCGCGCCATTTGTCCATGAACGTTCGACCGCTTGTCGGTCCCCTTGGATTCGGTAGAGCCGATCGAAGGGCCGCTTCTGGGCGCAAAGCGGTCGTTCGCAACCGAAACCGGAAGTAGTTGCGCTGGACGGTGCACTCAGATTTGAATCGCCTCCCAACAGCCGGCCGTCTATGGTGTGCTCATGTCGCGCCTCGCGTTTCTGTCGATTGCTATCGTTTTATCGCTGCTGCCGGTCGTCGCGCCCGCCGCGGCGGCTCAAAAACGGCCGGCGCCACGCTGGCACGGCTACGGCTTCCTGCCGGGCTATCAACAGCCCCCGAATAACACCCTTCCAGCTTACGCCCAGAGAGCTTCGGTTTCGCGCATGGCGCGCCACAACCGGCGCCCTTGGTATATCGATCCAGTCCCAAGTTATTACGGGTACGATGGCGACTGGCACTATTTCGGCCGGCCTGGCTTTTACGGCGGTCGCTACAATGGCGGCAGCTTCGGCCCCTGCTGGACGCGGACGCCGATTGGGCCAGTCTGGAATTGCGGCTGATCCGGTTGTCGCTTAAAGACCGCGCGCGCGTGCATCCGTTTGCCGACAACGGCGGCTCATGGCGCTTTTCGGAAGTGGAGCGGTGTCCGACTTGAGTTCGTAATGCGCCAAAGCAGACATCGGCCGACCAGTCCGAATTGATGGGGTCACGCCACAGGTTTCAGGTAACGCCGCTTACTGCCGGAACTCGTTGGTGAGTTCGCCGATGCCGTCGATCGCAACCGTCACCGTGTTGACCGGTTCCTTCATGACGCCGACACCGACCGATGTTCCGCAGGCGATCAGATCGCCGGGCAGGAGCGTCATGTCATGCGAGATCTTGCTGACGAGCTGCTGCGCGCTGAAGATCATGTCGGCAATAGGATAGTTCTGACGTTCCGCACCGTTGAGGATGGTGCGCACCACCAGGCTTGCCGGATCGATGCCTGAGGTGATGACGGGGCCGAACGGCCCATATCCGTCAAAGCCCTTGGCGCGGGCCCATTGGGCGAAGGTCGCGTCGCGGTTGAGAATATCATTGGCGGTGACGTCGTTGACGCAGGTGTAGCCGAAGATGAAGTCGTCGGCGTCTTCAGCGGAAACGTTGCTGCAGGTCTTGCCGATGACGATGCCGAGCTCGCCTTCATAGGTGGTCTTGCCGTCGTAGGCGGCGGGACGTTCGATCACGGCGCCCGGCGCGGCGACACTGGTGGTGGCTTTCAGGAGATACAGCGGCTCCGCCGGCTCGGGCTGCTGCAGCTTGGCGGCGAGCGCGTGAAAATTGTTCCAGAGCGCGACGATCTTGCTCGGCTCGGTCGGCGCCAGCACTTCGACATCGCCAAGCCCCAGCACCTTTCCCGTCGGCTTCGCCGCACCGAACATCTCGCCGTCATGCACGGCAATGCCGGACGACGTGAGTACGCCGAAGCCGGTTACACCCCGATGAAGGAAACGTATCCAGTTGGTCGCGCCTGATGACGTCATCACGCAACCGCCGCGGCTTCCGCCGGAAACACCGTGCCGTCGTAGAGCCTGGCGATTTTCGCACGCTGGGCAACCAGCGCCAGCACCGCGTCCAGCGAAGGCGTCGGTATCCTGGTCAGCCGGCCCATTTCCTGAACCACAGTCACCAGCGGATCGATTTCCATCGGCCGGCTGCGCTCGAGATCCTGCAGCATTGAGGTCTTGTGCGCGCCGACCTTGCGCGCGCCCTCGATGCGGCGTTCGACATCGACGCGGAATTTGACGCCGAAGCTTTCGGCGATCGTCTGCGCCTCCAGCATGATCGCCTTCGAGAGTGCGCGGGTGGAGGGATCGGAGCAGATCACGTCGAGCGTGGCATGGGTCAGCGCGCTGATCGGGTTGAGGCAGACATTGCCCCACAGCTTGAGCCAGATCTCGTCGCGGATGCGATCGAGCACCGGCGCCTGCATGCCGGCCCTGGTAAAGACTTCGGAGAGCCGCTGCACGTCCTCGGTGATCTCGCCGGAGGGTTCGCCGATCGGAAAACGGTCGCCATAGACGTGACGGATCACGCCGGGCGCCTCGATCTCGGTGGCAGGATAGACGATGCAGCCGATCGCGCGCTGCGGCGTCAGTTCGCGCCATTGCCGTCCTCCGGGGTCGATACTCTCCAGCATCGAGCCCTCAAGGGCGCCGCCATGCTTGTAGAAGTACCAATAGGGGATGCCGTTCACGGCGGTGACGACGCGCGTATGCGGTCCAAGCAGCGGCTGCATCTGTTGGAGCACGCCGGTGATCGAATGCGCCTTCAGGCAGATGATGACGAAGTCCTGCGGCCCGAGCTCGGACGGATCATCGGTGCAGCGCGGATGCACCACGCGCTCTTCGTCGCCGATCAGGAGCTTGAGCCCGTTGGCGCGCATCGCGGCGAGATGCGCGCCGCGCGCCACCAGGCTGACGTCAACGCCAGCGCGCGCGAACTGCACACCGAGATAGCCGCCGATCGCGCCGGCGCCGTAGATACAGATTTTCATGGGATCTTTCGCAACGCACGGTGGTTGATGATTCAGCGCCAACGCAGCGCGGCTCGGCCGGCGCTGATGCGCTGAGGTTTGCTTGCGAATGTCAGGCCGAGGCGGCCAGCTTCAAGGGCGTTGCTTCGTCGTCGAAAGCAGTTGTGATGTCGCGAATGCTGACGACGCCGATCAGGCTGTAATTGTCGATCACCGGCACGTGGCGGATGTGATGCTTGCTCATGA
>CAWCXD010000018.1:0-289246 GCA_963799475.1 uncultured Alphaproteobacteria bacterium
GCCATCCACGTCTTCTCTTGCTGCCAAGCCGTAAAGACGTGGATGCCCGGCACAAGGCCAGGCATGACGAGAGGGCAGCGCGCAACGAAACATTTAAGTTCGTCATTCCGGGGCATCGCGCAGCGATGAGCTACGATGTGCGATTGCACATCGTAGCTCGCGCAAGAGCGCGCCCCGGAATGACGAACTTAGCTTTTTATTGCCCGGCACATCGCCGCCCGGCATGACGCGCGCTCTTACCACCCCCACCCCGATTGCCGCACTCATCCCATTGATGTACCCTCCGCAACCTTAGCTGGAGGGCTCGAACATGACCTCTCAGGATATTGCCGGCCTTCGGGACAGGATAAGGGTGGCCATTCAGCGGCACTGGAAGGCCGTTCTCATCGAGGGCATCCTGTTCGTGGTGCTGGGACTGGCCGCCATCATCGTCCCTGCGTTCGCGAGCCTGGCCATCACCATTTTCCTCGGCTGGCTGTTTGTGGTCAGCGGCGCGTTCGGGCTGGCGATGACGTTCTGGGAGCGGCATTTGCCGGGCTTCTGGTGGTCGTTGCTGTCGGCCGTGCTGGCGCTCGGCGCCGGCCTTGCGCTACTGGTACGGCCGGTGCAGGGCACGCTGACGCTCACCCTCATCGTCGGCGCTTATTTCCTCGTCGAGGGCATTTTCACCATCATGTACGCGCTGGCGCATCGCCGCGATTTGTCGCAGCGATGGGGCTGGCTGCTGGGCTCCGGCGTGGTCGACCTGATCCTCGCGGGCCTCATCATCGCCGGGCTCCCCGGCTCGGCGGTCTGGGCGATCGGGCTGCTGGTCGGCATCGACATGGTGTTCGGCGGCGCCTCGCTGATCTCAATGGCGCTCGCGGCCCGCGACGCCGACCGCCTCCGCACCCATTGCGGCTGGGGCCAAACGCCGGGCGCGACGTAATAGCGTGTAGGATGGGTTGAGCCCTTTGCGAAACCCATCAGTGTCGTCATCCGCGATTGATGGGTATCGCTTCGCTCCACCCATCCTACGAGCTTGCTGTCCGTGCTGCCGATGGGTTTCGCGAAGCGCTCAACCCATCCTACGGGCTATTTCCCGTCGTTCCAGATATCGTCCGCGAGCTTCCAGTCGCTACCCACCTTTTCCCACACGACGACGTACTTCCCTGTCACTTCCTGCGGCGCCGCGCCCTTGGTTTTCAGGCTGAAGGTCCCGATCTCCCGCGCCGCGGAGGCACCGAGCGGCTTGACGTCCAGGGTCGTGAACTTCGGATCGCTTACTTTTTCCGCCATGGCTTTCCACATGGCGCCGATCGCCGTATTCCCCTTCACCATCGGGGCGCCGGGCGGGAACGCGGTTGCGTCATTGACATAGAGCGAGGCAACGCCGGCGAAATCCCCCTTGGTGAAGAACTCCGTCCATTTTGCGTTTGCCGCCTCGATTTCCGCTTTCTGGGCGAATGCTGGCGCCATCGACGAGACAGCGAGGGCAATCGCCAGGATAATTCTGCGCATGGCATCTAGCTCCATTCATTTTGTTCAATATCTGATATGACCGTGACGGGCGGCAGTCGATGCCATCCCCTGGAGAAGGCTTACCGCCATTCGATAGCGCGTAGGATGGGTTGAGCGCTTTGCGAAACCCATCACTGCTGTGCGTGCCGCCGATGGGTTTCGCAAGCTCAACCCATCCTACGATTAGCATCGCCTCACGATAAATCCCGCCCCAGCGTGGCAGCAATACCATCCAGCGCCCAGTCGACCTGATCACCGGTGATCACAAGCGGCGGCGCAATACGGATGGTGTGTCCGTGTGTATCCTTGGCAAGGATACCTCTTGCCTGCAGCGCCTCACAGTAACGACGGGCTTGGCCGGCTTCCGGGTGAAGCTCGACCGCCAGCATCAGCCCGCGTCCCCGCACCTCGCGGATCGTATTGGCGCGGATGCTTCTTAAGCCGTCGAGGAAGCGCGCGCCCTGGACGGCGGCGTTCTCGATCATCCCTTCCTCGACCAGCACGCGCAAGGCTGTCCGCGCCACCGCACAGGCGAGCGGGTTGCCGCCAAAGGTCGAGCCATGCTGGCCGGGTTTCAGTGTGCCCAGCACCGCATTATTCGAAAGCACCGCCGATACCGGGTAGAAGCCGCCGGACAGCGCTTTGCCGAGCAGCGTCACGTCCGCCTCGATGCCGTCGTGTTGCTCGGCGAGCAATTTGCCGGTCCGGCCGAGCCCGGTCTGAATCTCGTCGAGGATCAACATCACATCGTGCGCGGTACAGAGTTCACGGACCCGGGGGAAATAACCGGATGGCGGGATGATGACGCCCGCCTCCCCCTGGATCGGCTCGACCAGGAACGCGACGGTGTCCGGCGTGATCGCCTGCTCCAGCGCCTCGGCGTCGCCGAACGGAATGATCCTGAAGCCCGGCGCGAACGGGCCGAAATGCTCGCGCGATGCCGCGTCGGTGCTGAAGCCGACGATACCGAGCGTGCGGCCGTGGAAGTTGTCGGCGCAGACGATGATCTCGGCTTGTCCATCCGGCACGCCTTTCACCTCGTAGCCCCATTTGCGCACGGACTTGATGGCGCTCTCGACGGCCTCGGCACCGCTGTTCATGGGCAGCACCTTGTGGGAGCCGGTCAACTCGGCAATCTGCTCGTAGAAGGGAGCCAGTTGGTCGTTGTGGAAGGCGCGGGAGGTCAGCGTCAGCCTGGCCGCCTGCTCGATCATGGCGGCGAAAATCCGGGGATGGCAGTGGCCCTGATTGACCGCCGAATAGGCGGACAGGCAATCGAGGTAGCGGTTGCCCTGCGTGTCCCACACAAAGACGCCTTCGCCGCGCGACAGAACGACGCCCATCGGCTCGTAGTTCTGCGCACCGAACCGCGCTTCCCTTGCGATAAAATCGGCGACCGGCAGACCCATCTTCCGTCACTCCAGTTGCAGCGCAACCACCAACGGGGTCTCCAATCGCTTTTATCATAACCTCGGCCTGCGCCATAGCCGCCGTCCAACCTCATCGTCGGCGCTTATTTCCTCGCCGAGGGCATTTTCACGATCATGGACGCGCTGGCGCAGCGCCGCGATCTGTCGGCCCGACGGGGCTGGCTGCCGGGCTCGGGCGTGGTCGACCTGATCCTCGCCGGCCTCACCATCGCCGGCCTCCCCGGCTCGGCGCTGTGGTCGATCGGGCTTCCGGTCGGCATCGACATGGTGTTCGGCGGCGCCTCGCTGATCTCAATGGCGCTCGCAGCCCGCGACGCCAACCGCCTCCGCACCCAGCTGGGGTCAAACGCCGGGGGTGAGCTGGCGCGCTGGCCTCTCGCTCGTCATGGCGGTTCTGCACCGCTCTAACTGCTCACGGACGAAGCGGTCGAAATGCTGATTGACGAGGCCACGCGTCTCGGGGGGTATCTGCTGTAGCACGGCGGATGGGTTGAGCGCTTTGCGAAAGCTATCAGCGTCGCGCGATTCAATTGATGGGTATCGCTTCATTCACCCGTCTACGCTATACGACCAGAAGTAGCCGAATCGGCTTAGAGCCTACCGTGTCGTGGGCATCTAAGCGCACGCTGTCCGATGTTATGTAAGCCATTGATACAGCAAAATAAAACAGACGAAGTCGATTAGCATTGCGTGGTTCTGTGAGGCTACGCCATACTATTCCTTGTAGCCGGGGGCAATACAACCGTGCAACGGTGTGTTTCGGCAATCTATCGCCCGACTACGTCCAATAACGTTCGCGGGCGACGGTAACGTCATATGCATGGCTATTGGCCTATCGTCCTACCGGCTTCACACACGATTGCTGCTGCCCACCAGATCGCGAGTGGACCGCCTATTCCACCAATCGCGCGCATACGGCTTTACTCGCCAGAGGACTGGGAGAGTTTCACAAACGAGTGGGCTCACTATTTTTTCGAAGGCAAAAATGTCGTCAGATTTTCCGGCGCCGGCGATAGGGGCATCGACATTGCCGTGTTTGATCCTGAAGAGGACTTTACCGGTATTTGGGATGCCTATCAGTGCAAGCATTACAGTGACCCGTTGCGACCGTCTGATATTTACGTCGAGTTGGGGAAGGTGCTTTGGTTCTCGTTCAGCGGAGAATACAAGGCGCCGCGAAGCTACACGTTCATAGCTCCCTGCGGAATTGGAACGAAGCTGAACAACCTTCTGCAGAACGTCGCCAAGCTCAAGCAAGAACTAATAAGCAATTGGGACAAACATTGCCGAACAGAAATTACGACCACCCGGGAGATACCTCTGGAAGGGACACTCCTTACGTACGTTAACGCGTTCGACTTTCGTATTTTTAAGGGGAAGCAACCGCTTGCCTTGATCGACGAGCACAAGAATTCACCGTATCACCTAGCGCGATTTGGTGGCGGCTTTCCGGCCCGACCAGTGGGACCGCACCCCCCGACCGCTATCGACCCCGTTGAAACCAAATATGTCGAGCAGCTCTATCTTGCCTATTCAGACCATTTGCAGAGGCCCATATCTTCGACCACAGATCTGGGGAAGGCGTTGACCTGCCCCTGAACTTTCATCCAGCGGCGATTAGAGTCTCGGCGGGTTTTACGCCGTGAGGCGCGGGTAGAGCAACGTGCGATCGGCGGAGCTGGTCCGGGTTGCGCAGCCGATCGCACGTTGCGGTGAGGTTAGCGGCATAAGCCGCCGGGGTGAGATAGCCCAGCGCCGAATGTGGACGCTGTTCGTTGTAATCGTCGGCCCAGTCCGCAATCTTTGTCCTGGCATGATCGAGGCCGAAGAACAGGCTCTCATTGAGAAGCTCGTCCCGCATCCGACCATTGAAGCTCTCACAGAAGCCGTTCTGCATGGGTTTGCCCGGCGCGATGAAGTGCCAGGTAATGCGGTTCTCCTGCGCCCAGGCGAGCATGGCGTTCGACGTGAATTCGGTGCCGTTGTCGGAGACGATCATCCCGGGTTTGCCGCGCTGGTCGATCAACGCCGTCAGCTCGCGCGCCACCCGCCGTCCCGAGATCGACGTGTCGGGGATCGCCGCCAGACATTCCCGGGTCACGTCATCGACGATGTTCAGGATGCGGAACCGGCGGCCGCAGGCGAACTGGTCGTGCACAAAATCGAGCGACCAGCGGGCATTTGGCTTGGCCTCGACGAGGATCGGCGCCCGGGCTCCCACGGCGCGACGTCGGGCCCGCCGCTTGCGCACGGTGAGACCTTCCTCTCGATAGAGCCGATAGATGCGGTTGACACCCGATGGTTCGCCTTCCTGCCGCAGCAGGACGAACAGCCGGCGGTAGCCGAAGCGTTTCCGTTCATTGGCGAGTTCACGCAGATGCTCGCGCAGATCCGTATCCGGCGGCCGGCATGACCGGTAACGGATCATCTTGCGATCGGCGTTGACGATTGAGCAGGCCCGCCGTTCTGAGAGGCCCAGTACGGCCTGCAGATGCGCGACACCTTCGCGCTTGGCGGCGGGCCCTACCATTTTTTTGCCAGAAGCTCGCGAAGTGCGGCCGCATCCAGCATCTGCTCCGCCAAAAGCTTCTTTAACTTGGCGTTCTCCTCCTCAAGCTGCTTCAGACGCTTGGCCTCCGGGACATCCATGCCGCCGTATTTGGCCTTCCAGTTGTAAAGCGTCGCTTCCGAGACGCCATGCTTGCGGGCGAGATCCGCCGTCTTCGCACCCGCCTCGTGCTCTCGCAGCACGCCTATAATCTGCTCTTCCGTAAATCTCGTTCGCTTCATCTGTCCGTCCTTGAGAAGGCCGGACTCTAACTCCGCGTGGAGGAAATTTGCAGGGGCAGGTCAGCGTCTCTCAGAGAGCACTTCTCGCGGCAACGCGAGGCGTTTTACCAGGCTGAAGCGCTTAGAGTCTTCGTTCGCGACAAAGTCGAGCCCGGCACATTTGAGCGGCTCCAGCACGAAATCTACGAGGGAGTGATCGACACTCACGACGAGGAATATCCAGACGGATATAAGCGCGTCGTGGCCGTCACGAAGGCGGCGCAAGACATGACGATCGTGGCAAACCCCATTGCACCTATTGCGCAAACGCAAGACCGAAGGGGCATTTGCCATCAACTCGTCAACGATGACAGGCTGAAATGGACACGGTAGATCGGCGTCTGATCACCTTTAACGGCCCACTGGAGGCCGGCATACGGGCCGTGGCACTTCTGGGAGCCGCATATCCAAGGGCGTTCGACCTGCAACGCCTGACAGCGCTGGACTATCTTCTGGTCAGAACCAGAGACCTCGAAGGGCCCGAGAGCCTCCACCCACCGACTCCCTTGCGCTCGCCGGATGCCGAGGTGAGACGACGTATAGTGTATCAGGGGTTAGTTCTCATGATGTCACGAGATCTCGTCGAGCAAGAGCCCCAAGAAACTGGTCTGCTTTACGTGGCCGGAGAGAATGCGGCTGCTTTTCTCGATGCCCTGCGATCGCCATACCTTTTAAAGGTCAAAGATAGAGCCGAATGGCTCATTGAGCATTTCAGTGGCTTTTCGGACGCTGCGTTCAACGCGACTATTCGAAGATATTTTGAAGACTGGATGATCGAGTTCCAAGAATTTGAGCGAGGCATGGCCGCTCCATGAGTGACTTTGCTCGCCTCCAAATCCGCCACCTTAGTTTCCTAGGCCCTAAACGGGCGCCGGCAACGGTGCGTTTTGAAGCCGGTTTTAATGTCCTCTACGGTGCATCCGACACCGGGAAGTCATTTATCCTTGATTCCATCGATTTTATGCTGGGCGGAAAGGGACCGTTGCGCGACTTCCCTGAACGCGAAGGCTACGACCGCGTCCTCCTTGGAATGCGGCTGACCACGGGTGAGTCATTCACTCTCCGTCGGAGCACAGCAGGTGGAGGCTTCCTGTTGTTCGAGGGCCTTCATGAATCCGAGCTACCAGAAAACGGAAGCGAGCTGCGAGAGCAGCACGATGAACGCAGGGATGACAACTTGTCCCGCTCTCTCCTGAAAAAGATCGGACTGGTCGATAAGCGAATTCGGCGCAACAAGCTGAACGAGACGAACAGCCTCAGTTTCAGAAATCTCGCCCGGCTTGCGATTGTCGACGAAGAGGAGATCATTCAAAAACGCTCGCCTCTGTCTGACGGAAACCTAGTGGCAGACACACCGAATACGGCAACTTTTAAGCTGCTTCTGACGGGAGTAGACAATTCCTCACTCGTTGCTGCTCGGAGTTCGCCACAGGAGCATTCAAGAGCAGGTCAAATAGAGTTGCTCGGCCAACTGATCTCGGAGAACCAAGTCAGAATCAGGCAACTTTCAGGCCCACCGAAGCAACTGGAAGAGCAGGAGCTGCGGCTCGATGACAGCATGCGCAGCCGGGCTCAGCAATTGGCCATTCGAGAATCGGAATTTCGAGACGCCTCCAGCAAGCGCAGGGACGCTCGTCGTAAGTTGGAGGAAGCGAACGAACGTCTTGCGGAGGTCCACGTTTTGCTCGAGCGTTTTAAGCTGCTTGGGCAACACTACGAGTCTGACGTTGAGCGGCTTAAAGGCATAAAGGAGGCTGGCACATTGTTCTCATCTCTCTCGGACGGTGTTTGCCCTCTTTGCGGTGCGGAGCCAGACCGTCAGCACCGCACCGTCGAATGCGAAGGCAATACTGAGCAAGTGATTAGGGCAGCTGAGGCTGAACTTTCAAAGATTGCTAGCCTACAGGACGATCTATCTAAGACAATTCGTCAGCTTTCTGCAGAATCACGAAGCCTTGAGCGGCGCCTCCCTGCGCTTGAACTCGACGTTTTCGAGGTGACCACGAGAATAAAGTCTGAATTGGCGCCTAATCTTAAGGCCACGCGAACCAGCTATGCCGAATTGGCTGACAAACGAGCCGAGGTTCGAGAGGCTCTTGGACTTTATCAAACCGTGAAAGATCTGGAGGACCGTAGAGCGGCGTTGGAGCTGGAGGAGGCAAAAGAAGCCGGTGGAAATAATCCAGATGCCGATTTGCCTCCGTGGAGCCTCGATAAGTTCTCTACAGTGGTTCAGCAAATTCTGCAGCAGTGGCATTTCCCAAACGCAGAACGAGTGTTTTTTGATCAGAAGGCACGTGACTTGGTCATCAATGGCAAGAACAGGACCTCTTTCGGCAAGGGGTTGAGGGCGATTACTCAGTCGGCGTTCACCATTGGGTTGCTTCAGTATTGCAAAGAGCAAGACACACCACATCCAGGCTTTGCATTGCTGGACTCCCCGCTTCTCTCGTATAAGGAGCCGGATGGGGCTGACGACGATTTGCGGCATACTGATCTAAAGATTCGCTTCTACGATTACCTCAAACACATCTCCGATGATCAGCAGGTGATCATCATTGAGAATACGGACCCTCCCGACGACGTGCGATTGATGCCTTACGCTCAGAAGTTTTCTGGAAATCCTGAAGAAGGTCGCGCGGGCTTCTTTCCGGCAGTGCCAGCTGCGAGCAGCTCTAGACAAGTTTGACAGTTTGGAAAGGGGGAATCGTGGATTCTGAAGCCATCACTTCGCTGACTGGATCCGACTTGGCTTACAATTACCGGGAGCTACCGCATCGTTGCTCTGATGATGAGATCGCAGGGTACATCCAGCGCACGCGCGACCTCTTTAATCCAATCGCGCGCGGCTTTGATGATGACCGGAACACTGAATGGTTCATCCGCGGCTATCTAGCACTGAAGTTTGTCTTAGGGGCCACCGTGCTAGCCAATTCCGCAGAATATGCCGAGAGCCGGAATCTTCAGGTGACCCTGCCATACCTCGGCTACTACACAATCTTGAACTGTTGCCGTTCATTCCTGCTTACGCTCCCATGCCTTGATTGGCGTGGAGAGAGAACAATTGAAATGACGCACAACAACATACTAAACGTGACTTCAGACAAGCTGAAACGGTTAGGTCAGCGTCACGGGGAAACCCTCAAGCCTAAGCTTCGGGCGGCGAAGGAACAGCGTGACCTGTTCTCATACAGGTTTCCCGCGTCTGGACTTGCGATATTCGGCGACAGCCTCGTGTCCGTTGGCGAAGCGACCGGGATTGCAAGGCTGTTCACAGAACTGGCGCAGATCAATCTTGCCTGTCTGGAAAGCCAGGTGAAGAAGCACAATCCGGAGAAGTTGTTCGAATTACTTGAGCTGGACGACATGTGGCACACGATGCAGTACGACATGAAGACTGAAACGCTCATTGACGATGAGGACTACAGCCGCGTTGGATACTTTGTGCGGAAGTACAAAGGTCCAGCTCCTCTCGTGGCTTTAGCCACAGATGGGCTTGTCGATGAATTTTTCAGAGCGTGGGGACCCATCGACGATCAAGAGGATGCAGATCGATATAACGCCGACCAGCAGTGGGACCAATTGCTGGATATCTGGTAGCTCGGGCGCGCGTCCCCGCCGAGCCCGTAAGCGCGAACCGCCCAAACTGCCCAATTTGTTGAAGCGATTCAAACTGATTTGCCCCGTCCACCCCTCCCCGCAAAAACATTGCGCTTCCCCCAAAGCCCAAATCACCCCTACATCCCTCGCCGTCCCGTCCCGATAAGAGGGGCGTTGGCCATCGTCACGAACGTTGGGATGGGATGCGGTGGACGCGGCAGCGTCGGGCGCATGAGGGATCGCAGGGCGGGCTTTCCATTGAGGGAATGCCCGTGAGCGTCTCCCCGGCGCGCAGACGAACGGCGCTGCTTTCCGCCTTCGCTTACGCCTCAGCGGACGTGCACATGCCGCTGAAGGCCGCTTGGCGAAAAGCGGGTCGCGTACGGCAAAGCCGTGTGGTCCTGGCACCCGTTGCTGGTGTCAAGCCGGCGGAGGTGGTGCGAGCCCAACCGGGTTCTCGCAGCACCTTTAATCCGCCGGCGAGGGTGGCAAGACGAATTCGTCGCCCGGGAGAGCGCGGTATAAGCCGTTAAAACTACTGCGCAGGGAATGCCGGGTGTTTCCGGGGTACCTGTGGTGACTACCGTGTGCTTACTACCTTCTGCACACGGGCCGCGGGTGCCACGGGCACCCGGCATTCCCCGCGCCCTCTACCTTTGATGGGCGGATGATTTGCACACTCGGGCGCAATGCGCGGTGAGATCGCGAAGGCATGCCTCGACGTATCAACACAACGTCGTCATTCTCCGATGTGCAAGGGCACATCGTAGACACGCATCTTTGCGTGGACCCGGAATCTCGAGCTGATCATCTCTGGATTCCCGGTTCGCGCTTCGCGCGCCCCGGAATGACGATCTCACAACCCAACCCCGTCGTCCCGGCCAAGCGAAGCGCGAGCCGGGACCCATACGCCGTGTCTTCTCGTTTGGGCAATGAAGCAGATGCCTTCTCTTCCAAGCAGCGCCAGGGGGTATGGGTCCCGGCGCAAGGCCGGGACGACACAACAACTTTGGCAAATTGCAAACTCAAATCGGAACAATTCGCATCAACCTGCTTCTGCAAACGAGTGGCGATTGCGCATGGGATCCGCGCTTGATGTTGCATGATGGACTGTTAAACCTGCGCCCATGACCCATGCCGATCACACTGCAAAATCCCGCGTCGCGGCGATTTCGATTCTGGCCAGCGGCGGCATGGCTGCGGCCAAATTCGTCGTCGGGATTGCCATCGGCAGTCTCGCGCTGGTGTCCGAGGCGCTGCACAGCCTGGTCGATCTGGTCGCGACCGTCATCACCTGGATGGTGGTGCGGGTGTCCGACCGCCCGGCGGACAAGGACCACAATTACGGCCACGGCAAATTCGAAAGCCTCTCCGCGCTGGGCGTGGTCGCGATGCTTTACGTGCTGGCCGGCGGCATCCTGGTCGCCTCCTGGGTGCGCCTGCGCGACGGCACGCCGCCGCCGACGCTCTCGGCGATCCCGTTCATCGTGCTGCTCGCCGATATCGGCGTCAATTTCTGGCGCGCCCGCGCCCTGCACCGCACCGCGCGCGCCACCAAGAGCCAGGCGCTGGCCGCCGATGCGCTGCATTTTGCGTCTGATGTGCTGGGCTCGGTCGCCGTCATCATCGGGCTGGCGCTGTCCGCGTTCGGTTACGCCTGGGGCGACGCCGCCGCCGCGATCGGCGTCGCGGTGGTGATCGCGGTGCTGGGGCTACGGCTGACCCGCTCCACCGTGGAGACCCTGCTCGACCGCGCGCCCGACGGCGTGCCCGAAAAGGCGAGCGATGCGATCAGCGCGGTGCCCGGCATCCTCGGGGTCGAGCGGCTGCGCGTGCGCATGGTCGGCCCCACCCATTTCATCGACGCCACCGTCAAGGTGCCGCGCACCTACCCGATCGACCGCGTCGACGCGATCAAGCGACAGGCGCAGGACGCGGTCACCGCCGCGCTCGGCGATGCCGACCTCACCTTCACCGCGGTGCCGGTGGCGCGCGACAATGAAAGCGTGCGCGAACGCATCATGGTGATCGCGCGCAATTCAGGCCTCGCCATCCACCACGTCACCGTGCACGACCTCGGCGGCAAACTCACCGTCAGCATCGACCTCGAGGTCGACGGTGAGATGGCGCTGACCGCAGCGCACGACATCGCCCATGAGCTCGAACGCAACATCCAGGACCAGTTCGGCGCGGATGTCGAGGTCGACACCCATATCGAGCCGCTGGAGCCGGAATTGCCGCACGGCACCGATGCCGCGCCCGCGCGCGTCGAGGCCATCACGGGCGCGCTGACGCGCTTTGCCGCGGACCCCGCCATCACCGACGGCGCCATCCATGACATCCACAATGTGCGGGTGCGCGACACCGACGCCGGCGAGATCGTCAACTTCCATTGCCACGCCGCGCCGTCGATGAGCGTGATCAAGGTTCACGAGAATGTCGACGCGATCGAGCGCGCGTTGCGCCGCGCCTTCCCGACCGTGAAGCGCGTCATCAGTCACGCCGAGCCGCCGAATGCGTGAGACGACGTGAGCGAGATGAACCCACGCAGCGCTACGTTCCTGTTTCGGACTCACTTCACAGTCGCTTCACAGCCTCTTGGCGCGCGATCGGCGGTGTCGGATTCCTGTTGAACAAGATTTATTTCCGTTAAGGATTTGTTGACTCTCGACAGCCCGGCAAAAGTGGATTCAAATCGCTTATGATTCGGAAGGGTGTGGGGTTCTTCCGAGAGGCGTTCAAACAGTTCTTCTTTGGGGGTTAAACGGCATGGCGCGCGCACACGCGGCGAGCGCGTGCGTCCAATCCGATTCGATCAAGGGATTGGCGCAATCGATCGCGAAACCGGCGTACCATAGGCGTCTGACCGCGGAGCCCGCGTTGCGCCGCGCCGTGCCGATTCTCATCATCGCTTTCCTGATCACGATCTGCCTCGGCGCCTTCGTTCAGGTGATCGATCAGAACCGTCAGAAGCGCAGCGCGATGAAGCGCGACCTCGCCGCGCTGGCGGATCTTCTCGCCGAGCGGATCGACCGCATCGCCGGCCTGCGGCAGGATCGCAACGGATCGTTCGACCGGCTGCAGTTGCTGTTGCCCGGCCTGGTGCCGAACTGGGCCGTTGCCAGCGGCCGCCACGTCATCGTCACCGGCGCCGACCAGCGCATTCTCGCCCGCCTGCCGATCAGCGACGCCATCGGCGACGCCGCCGGCATTCTCGAGGTCGTCAGTGCCGCGATGCCGCTGGCCGGACCCGGCCGCCCAGCGACTGACATCGCATTGCCCAGCGGCAATGGTGCGCTGGCGATTCAGCGCGCGATCAAGTCGCTGCCCGGCCAGGTCGTCGTGATCCAGGAAAATGCCGAGCCGTTGTGGGGCTCCGATGCCGCGCTGTCGGTGACGCTGTCCGCCACCACCGGATTCGTGGTGCTGATCCTAGGCTTCGCCTTCCACTGGCAATCGACCCGCGCCCGCGAAGGCGACCTCATCAACGACGCCGTGCGCGGCCGCATCGACACCGCGCTCAATCGCGGCCGCTGCGGATTGTGGGACTGGGACCTGTCGCGCGGCCGGATCTTCTGGTCGCATTCGATGTTCACCATGCTCGGGCTCGACAGCCGCAGCGACCTCCTGACCTTCGGCGAGGTCAACGCACTGGTGAAATCCGACGACATCGATCTGTTCGAGATCGCCAACCAGCTGATTGCCTCCAAGATCAACCATATCGACCAGAGCTTCCGGATGCAGCACACCAACGGCCACTGGATCTGGCTGCGCGTCCGCTGCGAACTCAGCCAGGGCGCCGGCGATGGCGGCCTGCACCTGATCGGCATCGCCGTCGATATCACCGAGCAGAAGAGCCTCGCCGAGAAGACCGTCGAGGCCGACCTGCGGCTGCGCGATGCGATCGAGACCATTCCGGAGGCCTTCGTGCTGTGGGATGCGGAGGATCGCCTGGTGCTCTGCAACTCGCACTTCCAGCGCCTGCACAAGCTGCCGGATTCGGCGGTGGCGCCGGGCACCTCCTATGAAACCGTGATCGAGGTCGGCAGCATGCCGGAGGTTCGCACCCGGCTGCACGAAGCCTTTGCCCAGGCGCCGGGCGCGCGCACCTTCGAGGCGCAGATCGAGGACGGCAGCTGGCTGCATATCAGCGAGCGGCGCACCAAGGACGGCGGCTACGTCTCGGTCGGCACCGACATCACCCGCATCAAGGAGCACGAGCAGAAGCTGGTCGACAACGATCTTCGCCTGCGCGCCTCGGTGATCGATCTGAAGCGCTCGCAGACCGCGCTCGAACATCAGGCGCTCGAACTCGCCGACCTCGCGGAAAAATATTCCGAGGAAAAGAACCGCGCCGAGGAAGCCAACCAGGCGAAATCGAAATTCCTGGCCAATATGAGCCACGAGCTGCGCACCCCGCTCAACGCCATCATCGGCTTTTCCGAGATCATGGGCAGCGGCATGTTCGGCACGCTCGGCTCGGAGAAATATCAGGAATATTGCCACGACATCCTGACCAGCGGTCACTATCTGCTCGAAGTCATCAACGACATCCTCGATATGTCGAAGATCGAAGCCGGCCGCATGAAGCTCGACATGGAATCGCTCGACCTGTCGACGACGCTGGCGGAATCGATGCGCGTGGTATCCGGCCGCGCCGACGACAAGAACCTGACGCTCGATGCCGAGATCGAAGGCAGCATTCCGGTGGTGGCCGATCGCCGCGCGATCAAGCAGATCATCGTCAACCTTCTGTCGAATGCGGTCAAATTCACGCCCGACGGCGGCAAGGTCACGGTCCGCAGCCGGGTCTGCCAGGACAGAATTCACCTGATGATCGCCGACACCGGCATCGGCATCGCGCCGCAATCGCTGCAGCGGCTGGGCCGGCCGTTCGAGCAGGTCGAGAGCCAGCTCACCAAGAGCTATCACGGCTCGGGCCTTGGCCTTGCCATCGCCAAGTCGCTGACCAATCTGCATGGCGGGTCGATGCGGCTGCGCTCGCGGCTCGGCACCGGCACCGTCGTCTGCGTGTCGCTGCCGTGCGACGCGCGCAAGGCCAAGGCGAAGCTGTCGGCGGCGGCTTGAAGCCTAGTCCGTCAGCAACCGATAGCTCTCATTGTAAAGCGGAATCGAGGTGCTGAAAAAACTAGCTAGCCGCTTCCGGGGCCGATCAAGGCCGAAAATATCCGGCGAACCTCGATCTGGGTCTCGCGCACCTGCGCCTCCAGCGACGAGAAGTCCGGGGCGTCGGCAGCACGCGCCATGACGCGCAAAAGATCGTCTCCGGCCGTTTCCGGATTGAACTTGCCGACCACGCAAAGCCGCACGATCTGCGTCAGATCGTGATAGAGCCGGTTCGCGGCGCGCAGAATTTCCGTTGAAGCCGGCGGCAACACGCCGAGCCGCGCGGCGTTGTCGAGCACCTGCGCGGTGCTGACGTCGAGAATGTCCGGCTTCTCGGCGGCGTGAACAAGCTGGAGGTATTGCGCGATGAAGTCGATATCCACGAGACCGCCGGCGGCATATTTCAGATCCCAGACGTCGTCCTCGCCCTTCTCCAGCGCCACGGCCCGGCGCATATCCGCCACATCGGCGGCGACCGCCGAAGTATCGCGCCGCCGGGTCAGCACTTCGCGAATGATCCGTTCGATCTCGATGCGGAAATCCGGCGATGCCGAGATCACCCGGGCGCGGGTCAGCGCCATGTGCTCCCAGGTCCAGGCCTCCAGGTCCTGGTATTGAGCAAACGAGTCGATGCGCGAGGCGACCGGCCCAGCCCGGCCCGAGGGACGCAGCCGCATGTCGACATCGTAAAGCACGCCGTAATTCGTCCGGGTCGTGAACGCGCTGATCAGCCGCTGGGTGAAACGGGCGAAATAGTGCGCGCCATGCAGCGACCGCGCGCCATCGGAGTCCGGATCGTCATGATCGAAATCATAAAGCAGGATCAGATCGAGATCGGACGAGGCGGTCATTTCGCGGCTGCCGAGCCTGCCCATCGCCAGGATCGCAGTCTCCTGCCGCTTGATGCGGCCGTGCTGCGCCGCGAACCGCTCGGTTACCAACCCATGCACGGTATGAACGATGCCTTCGGCGACGTCCGCGAAAGCGAGACCGGCCTGCGAAGCGGATACCGTGCCGGACAGGATCCGCGTCCCGATCAGGAACAGGCTTTCCTGGCCGAACTGGCGCAACCGATCCAGAAACTCCTCATAGGAAGCGGCGTCGCTCAGCGTCGCGGCAAGGCGCAAGGATAGTTCGCGGCGGTCGGGCATCGCGCCGAAGAAGCGCGGATCGATCAGCCCATCCATCAGCTGCGGCTGCCGCGCCAGCATTTCGCCGAGCCGCGGCGCGGCGCCGAGAATCAACGCCACCAGGGCAACCAGATCGCGGTTTTGACTGAGCAGCGGAATCAGCCGCCCGCCGCGCTGCAACGCCGCGAGGAACCGATCAAAGGCGGCGACGGCGTCGTCAGGCTCTTCGGCGTTGGCAAGGCCCGCGATCAGCCTCGGAATGAACTCGATAAACGCGCTTCGCGTCGACTCGATCCGAAACACGCGATAGTCGCCGACGATCCATTGCTGCACGGTCTTTGCTGCCGCGACCGGCTTTCGGAAGCCGAGCGAGGCCAGATGTTCGAGCAGGCGCGGCTCGTCGGGACCTGCACCGTAATCGACCTGCGGCAGTTTCGCAGTGCCGGTTGGATCGCCTTCAAACAGCTTGCCGTAATGTCCCTGCACGACATGCAGGTGGCCAAGCAGATCCTTGGCAAACGCAGCGCGGCTGTCGTAGCCGAGAAAACCGGCAAAGCGTTCCACCGCTTCCGCCGTGTCGGGCAGCGCATGGGTCTGCTCGTCGGCCATCATCTGCAGCCGGTGTTCGACCCGCCGCAGGAACAGATAGGCCGCCGCCATTTCGTCGCGCGCCTCGAAGGTGATCCAATTGTTCGAGGCCAGCATATCGAGTGCTTCCAGGGTCTGCCGTACCCGCAATTCCGGGTGTCGGCCGCCGGCGATCAACTGCTGAGTCTGCGCGAAAAACTCGATTTCACGAATGCCGCCGCGGCCGATCTTGACGTTATGACCCTCGACGGCGATCTCGCTTTGGCCGCGATAGGTCTGCATCTGCCGTTTCATGTCGTGCACGTCGGCGAGCGCCGCGAAATCCAGATGCTTGCGCCAGACGAACGGCGCGATTTCCGCAACCATCGCCTCGCCGGCCTTGGCGTCTCCCGCGCACGGCCGTGCCTTGATCATGGCGGCGCGTTCCCAGGTCCGGCCTTCCCGCTCGTAATAATGCATCGCCGCCTCAGTCGAAATGGCGACCTGCGTCGAGGCGGGATCCGGCCGCAGCCGCAGATCGACGCGGAACACGTATCCATCGCCGGTGCGCTGTTGCAACAGGCGCGCCAAGCCTTGCGTGATGCGCACGAAGAACGGCTGCGGTTCGATATCGGGCGCCAGCGTCGATACCCTGGAATCGAAAAACACGATCAGGTCGATGTCGCTCGAGTAGTTCAGCTCGCCTGCGCCCATCTTACCCATCGCGAGCACGATCAGGCCGCTCCCCTCCTCGGGACGATCGTGGCTGGGCGGTGACAGTTTCGCGCGCGCGCTTGCCTCGCGCAACAGATAGCGCAACGCCGATTGCACCGCGCTAACCGCGAGGTCGGTCAACGCCGCCGTCACCCGCATGACCGGCCAGACACCGCCGATGTCGCACAGCGCGATCAGCAGCGCCGCTTCCGCCTTCATGCGGCGAAGCAATTGCATCACATCGGCTTCGCTGGCGGCGGCCATGACGACGCGGCAGGTATTGTCGATCAATTGCGCCAGATGCGGTTCCGGGTCGCATTCGAGCAGCCGGATCAGCCGCGCTGCGTCAGCTCGGATCAAGTCGAACAGATAGGGCGAATAGGCCGCAATGCCGAGAAGAATGCTGTTGGCGCGCGGGTATTGCGCCATAACGTCCCGAATCGCAGCCGCCTGCTCCGGTTCAAGATCGGCAAGCCACCTTGCGAGATGTTGTTCGGCTTCGAGAGGGGCCGACAGATACGGTCCGTCTACGAACCGCGCGGCCAAACCGTGCTGGTCCGCGTCGCCCTTCGCGGATGATGTCATGCCAGCTTTTGTGGCACATCCGGCGTTGGAGCCGCAAGCCTGTCGCTGGCGCGGGCCCGCGAGGGGATCGCCAGCGTGGCGCGCAACCCGGGATGTGCGTCGCCAAGCCGGAGGTCTCCGCCGTGCAGCGTCGCCACCGCCGACGCCAGGCTGAGACCGAGGCCGGAACCCGGCTGGGTGCGGCTCGCCTCAAGCCGCACAAAGCGTTCCACCGCATGCCCGCGATCAGCTTCCGGAATGCCGGGGCCGTGATCGGTGACGCTGAGCAGCACCTGATCGCCGTCACGCAGGGCTTCGATCAAGATCTCCCCGCGATCGGGGGTAGCGGCCGCGCCCAGCGGCTGCGCAGCCGGCACCGGCTTGCCGTATTTGATCGCATTTTCCACCAGGTTCGCCAGCGCCTGACTGATCAGTTCGCGGTTACCGTGCAACGGTGCGAATGTCGTCCTGACCCGCAAGGTCATGCCGTCTTCCTCCGCCAGCGGCTCGTAAAGCTCTTGAATGCCATTGGCGACGTCGGCAGCGTCGAAGTTGTCCATATTGTCACGCGCCTGCCCGGATTCGGCACGCGCGATCATCAGCAGCGCGTTGAAGGTCCTGATCAATCCATCGGATTCATCGATCGTCCGTTCCAGCGCCGTGCGGTATTCGGTCTCATTGCTGGATTTGGCCAGCGCGTCTTCGGCGCGGTTGCGCAGCCGCGTCAGCGGCGTCTTCAGGTCGTGGGCGATATTGTCGGATACTTCCTTGAGGCCGATCATCAAGGCCTCAATCCGCTCCAGCATCGCGTTGAGGTTTTCCGCCAGGCGATCGAGTTCGTCGCCGCTGCGCCCGACCGGCAGCCGTCCACTCAGATCGCCCGCCATGATGCGCTGTGTCGTGCCGGTCATGGCATCGATACGCCGCAACACGCGCCGCGCCACAAAGATGCCGCCGCCAAGTCCGAGCACCACGACAATCAAGACCGACCACTGCGCCGCTTTGGCGACGATACCGAACAACCGCCGGCGCTCATCGAGATCGCGGCCGATCAACAGCCGGAAGCCGCTGGTCAATTCGGTGACGTACACCAGCGCGCGATGATCGGCGGAGTCCTGCTCGTCGAGCCGGCGATAGGCGGTCTCCGACCAGCCGGACGAGGCCATTACGCCCGGCGCCAGCGAGCCGACATTACCGGCGACGGCCTGCCCGTTCGGCGTGGTCACGAGGTAGAGGTTGGCGCCGGGGCGCAGTGCCCGGTTCTCGATGGTGAAAACCAGGCCGCGCAGCCCGCGGCGGGCATAGATGTCGCTGATCTCGCCGGTTTCGGCATTCACCGTGCTGGTAATCTGCTCGGTGATCAGCCGGCGCGTGTTCCAGGCGAAATAGCCGAGCAGCGAGGCGGCAAAAAGGGCAAAGAGAAACAGGTAGACCAGCGTCAGCCGGAACGCCGTGGTGCGGACGAGTTTACCGAAGGCCGTCACAGATCATCTCTCGCCTATCGCGCTAAAAAGCAGCCGACTGCATCTCCATCGACGCCAAAACTTACCAGATCGCTACCGCTGAGCATGACGAGCATAAATTTCTGCGCTTCAGGTTCGAAAACGAGCAAATAGCTCTCCCTGTCATCCGCGACCGCAACACAAGGCTTTCGCTTTTTGTCATCGTCTACGACGTCGACCCAATAAGGATCCACAAGCGCGTTCCTGAAAGCGCGAAGTTGCCGCTCTACTTTGTCTCGAGGCCAAGGGTTCCCATACGATCCTTCTGGCACCTCATAGACGTATTCCTCGATTTCGAGTTCAATTTTCCGCCTTAATTCTACGAGGTCCAACGGGGAATCCACTACATCTGAAAAATGTCCCTTCGGAGATCACCTTAGCAGTCCAATACCGTCTCTAAAGCTATCTAATCCCATCTCTAATCATGTACCCCGCTCCGCGGATCGTATGCAGCAAGGGCCGCTCGAAACCCTTGTCGATCTTGGAGCGCAGCCGCGAGATATGGACGTCGATGACGTTGGTCTGGGGGTCGAAATGGTAGTCCCAGACGTTCTCCAGCAACATGGTTCGCGTCACTACCTGCCCGGCGTGCTTCATCAAATATTCCAGCAGTCGGAATTCGCGCGGTTGCAGCGTCAGCTCGTCCTTGCCGCGCGCCACCCGGTGCGAAAGACGATCGAGTTCGAGATCGCCGACGCGGTAGGTGGTCTCCTCGGCCGGACCGCCATGGCGCCGCGACAGCACTTCGACCCGCGCGAGCAGCTCGGCGAATGAATAAGGCTTCGGCAGGTAATCGTCGCCGCCGGCGCGCAGGCCTTTGATGCGGTCGTCGACCTGGCCGAGCGCCGAAAGGATCAGCGCCGGGGTGCGGTTACCTTTGTCGCGCAGATTGCCGATCAGCGACAGGCCATCGCGCTTCGGCAGCATCCGGTCGATCACGAGCACGTCGTAGTCGCCGCTGTCGGCCAGCGCCAACCCCTCCTCGCCGTCGCTGGCGAGGTCGGCGACGTAGCCGACTTCGCGAAACGCCTTCACGAGGTAGTCGGCGGACTCGCGGTCGTCTTCTATGATCAAGAGGCGCATTTGGGGATCGGTTGCGGTCAAGTGGGCCAGCCTTCTGTCACCATGGCGTGGTCGGGATCATCATGCAAGGCGACCCGACACCTCTAACCTCTTGTTTGAGCATGATCTCATTGGAAAACCGGTCTCCACTTCCGGATCATGCATCAGTGAAAAAGCGGGCGGTGAAGCTGGGGGGACCTCACCGCCCTTTTACCTTCCGACGGAGGGGGGCGTATTCCACCGGAAGGAGCCTGGAAGGGAGCGGGCTTTTGGCCCGCTCCCCGGAAAGAGCCGTCGGCGGGGGCGACTAATGCCGGCGACACCCTCCATCTCGTCAAACGTTCTGAAGCGTCAGCCCTTTGCCAGCGGCAGCGCGACGAACCGCGCCGACCCACCGCTCTTGACGCGCATCAGAACGCTATTCTTGTTGTCGGCGCGGGCGGCATTGATCGCTTCGCGCACCTCACCGGCGGTGGCGACGGTCTTTCCCGCGACTTCGAGAATGACGTCGCCTTCCTTGAAGCCGCGCTCGGCTGCCGCGCTCTTCGGGTCGACCTCGGTGACCACAACACCATCCTTGCCGGCACCGGCAACGCTGTTGGCGGGCGCAACCGTCAGACCGAGCTTCGGCACGTCGGTGCCACGGCTTGAGCTGCCCTTGCCGTCGTTGTCGTTGTCCGCCTTGGCTTCGATCGAATTCGGCAGCTGCCCGAGGGTCAGGTTGACGACCTTGTTCTGACCCTTGTGCAAGACGTCGAGTTTCACCGAATTGCCGGGCGACAGACCGCCGATCGTGCGGGCGAGTTCACGGGCATCCTTGACCGTCTCGCCATTCACCGCGGTAATCACGTCGCCGGATTCAATGCCGGCCTTGGCGGCAGGGCCGCTGGCCTGAGGTTCAGCGACCAAAGCGCCTTCGGCCTTCTTGAGGCCGAGGCTGTCGGCGATATCAGGCGTGACCGGCTGAATCTGCACCCCGATCCAGCCGCGGCTGACCGAACCCTTGTCCTTGAGCTGCGCGATCACGGTCTTCACGGTCGATGCCGGAATCGAGAACGCGATACCTACGCTGCCGCCCGACGGCGAATAGATCGCGGTGTTGACGCCCATCACCTCGCCTTCGGTGTTGAAAGCGGGACCGCCGGAATTGCCCTTGTTCACGGGCGCGTCGATCTGGATGAAATCGTCATACGGGCCATTACCGATGTCGCGGCCGCTGGCCGAAACGATGCCGGCCGTCACCGTGCCGCCGAGGCCGAAGGGATTGCCGACCGCGAGCACCCAATCCCCGATCCGGGGCTTGCTCTCGGAAAGCTTGGCAAACGGGAAGCTGCTGCCGCCCTCGACCTTGATCAGCGCGAGATCGGTGCGGGCATCGGTTCCGATCACCTTGGCCTTGAAGGTCTTGCCGTCATCGGTCGTCACTTCGACTTTATCGGCGCCATCGACCACGTGATTGTTGGTGACGGCAAAACCGTCGGCGGAAATAAAGAAGCCCGAGCCCTGGCCGGTGACCGCGCCGCGTCCGCCGCGCGGCATACCGCGCAAGCCCGGCGGCAAGCCGTCAGGTCCGCCGAAGCGGCGGAAGAAACGCTCCATCGGCGAGCCCGGCTGGAACGGCGAGTCGTCGTTGTTATCGTCCTTGGAGGAGACCTTTTCGTTGATGTTGACCTTGACCGAAATCACCGACGGTTTCACCTGCTCGACGATGTCAGCAAAACCGATCGGCTGTGCGACCTTGCGCACCTCGTTGTTGACCTGCGCCTGGGCAGGGCTGCTGAACATATCGATGGGACCATGCGAGGGGCCGAAGCCATAGACGGCAACGCCGAGGCCAGCGACGACGGAGGCCATCAAGGCGAACTTGCGCGCAGAGAACAGCGAGCGGCGCGACTGATAAGACGGAGGCGATGAGAGATCGTGAGAACGGTCGGTCATTATGGCTAGTCTCCAGAAACTGAATCAATGGTGCGGGCCGCGGGCACCTTGCAAAGCTGAAGATGGGGACTGCCGCCTTACACTGCGCTGGCGGCGGCGTTAAACTTTTGTAATAAATCTCGAAATCTATGCGGCAGTTTATCGCAGGCAAACATGACTTGCCGCCGGAGCAGGCCTGGCTTGCCACAGACGAAATGAGCGATCGCAGTGCGAAAACGGATTTTTTGCTGCGCTAAGCCGGCTTGTCCGGCGATGGCGCGTCCGCCATCAGCCGTGCCAGCCGCGCTTCCTCCTCCGCCGTCAAGCTGACCGCGGAACCGTCACTCGCCGCCGCGGATCGGGCGCGCCGCCGGCTATGGGTCCACAACGCCAGCCCGCCTCCAGCCAACGCCAGCGGCGGTAACAGCCACAACAACAATGTGTGAGGCTCGAGCCTGGGTTTCAGCAGCACGAACTCGCCGTAACGCGCCACCAGAAAATCCAGCACCTGCGTATCGCTGTCGCCGGCTGCAATCCGCTCGCGCACCAGCAACCGCAAGTCGCGCGCCAGCGGCGCCTCTGAATCATCGATCGACTGGTTCTGGCACACCATGCAGCGCAGTTCGCGCGACAAATTCCGCGCCCGCAATTCCTTGGCGGGATCCGACATGATCTCGTCGGGTTGCACGGCGTAAGCGCTGGTGGCGGTCAAACCCGCGAGCAACGTGACGATCAATATCGCGAACAGCTTCCGCACTTGAACTCCCTCATCCCGACGAGCATCGAGGATGCGCTCGAAGGATGTCAAAACATGCGCCCGTCCTCGAGATGCCGGACCGCGGCCTCTCGAGGATGAGGATGACTTATTCCGCCGGCTGCAGCGCGCGCGGCGCCCGGGCGGGTTTTGGCGCGCCGACCCGCAACCTGCGGTCCGACAGCGACAGGATACCGCCGAACGCCATCAGCACCGGGCCGAACCAGATCAACAGCACCATCGGCTTATGGTAGATGCGCACGTCGATCGTGCCTTTGGCCGAGGATTCGCCAAGCGAGATATAGAGCTGGCTCACGCCGCGGGTAAGTAATGCGGCTTCAGTGGTGGTCGACCCGCGCGTGGTGAAACTTCGTTTCGACGGCGTCATCTTGCGCAACGGCTTGCCGTCGAGGCTGACGTCGAACTGCGCCAGCATTTCGCGGTAATTCGGCCCCTGCCGCTGCGTCACGCCATCGAGTTTCAACGCGTAGCCGGCGACATGCGCGACGTCGTCCGGTTTCATCGACCCGATATATTCACTGTTCCAGGTGGTTTCGCAGACGATACCTATCAGGGCGATGCCGACACCGGCGTGCGCGAACATCGTGCCCCAGTTCGACCGCGGCAACCCCGCCGCACGCCGCGCCGCGATTGCTAAGGGAACACGGAACAGAGCCGTGCGCTCGACGAGGTCGCTCAACGCTCCCGCGATGACAAATACCGCCAGCCCAATCGCCAGCGGCGCCAAGGCGCTGCCGCCCCGGGTCCACGCCCACAGCACCGCAACCGCGATCAGCGCGGCAACCCCGGCGGCGACCAGCCGCTGGGCGGCACCGAGCAGATCGCCGCGCTTCCACGCCAACAACGGCCCGAACGGCACCGCGATCATCAGCGGCACGAACAGCGGCGCGAAGGTCAGGTTGAAAAACGGTGCGCCGACCGAGATCTTGTCTCCGGTCACGACTTCCAGCGCCAGCGGATACAGCGTTCCAATGAACACGGTGGCGCATGCGGTGGTGAGGAACAGGTTGTTGAGCACCAGCGCGCCCTCGCGCGAGATCGGTGCGAACAGCCCGCCCTGCTTCAGTGCCGAGGCGCGCCACGCGTAGAGCGTCAGGCTGCCGCCGATGAAAATGCCGAGGATCAACAGGATGAACACGCCGCGCGTCGGGTCGGTCGCGAATGCATGCACCGACGTCAGCACGCCCGAGCGCACCAGGAAGGTGCCGAGCAGCGACAGCGAGAAGGTCAGGATCGAAAGCAGGATGGTCCAGACCTTCAGCGCGTTGCGCTTCTCCATCACGGCGGCCGAGTGCAACAGCGCGGTTCCCGCAAGCCATGGCATCAGCGAGGCGTTCTCGACCGGGTCCCAGAACCACCAGCCGCCCCAACCGAGCTCGTAATAGGCCCAGTACGAGCCCATCGCGATGCCGAGCGTGAGGAATATCCACGCCAGCAGCGTCCAGGGCCGCACCCAACGCGCCCATGCCGCGTCGATCCGGCCCTCGAGCAGGGCCGCGACCGCGAACGAAAACGAGATCGAGAAGCCGACATAGCCGAGATAGAGCATCGGCGGATGCACGGCGAGGCCGATATCCTGCAGCACCGGATTGAGGTCGCGGCCCTCGAGCGGCGGATTGGCGATGCGCAAAAACGGGTTCGATGTGATCAGGATGAACAAATAGAACGCGCTGGCGATCCAGGCCTGCACCGCCAGCACATGGGCGCGCAGCGACAGCGGCAGGTTATTGCCGAACGCCGCGACCAGGCCGCCGAACAAGGCCAGGATCGAGACCCACAACAGCATCGAGCCTTCATGATTGCCCCAAACGCCGGTGATCTTGTAGATCAACGGCTTCAGCGAATGCGAATTCTCGAACACGTTGACGACCGAAAAATCGGAGGTGACGTGCAGCGTGACCAGCGCCGCGAACGAGCCCGCGACGAACACGAGTTGCGCCAGCGCCGTCGAGCGCGCGACATTCATCAGCGCGGGATCGCGCCAGCGCGCACCGAGGATCGGAACCGTGGACTGGATCAGCGCCAGCGCCAGCGCCAGCACCAGGGCGTAGTGTCCGGCTTCCGCGATCACTGCGACACCCCTTCTGCCGCACGCGGCGCGCCTTGATCCGCCTGCGCCGCACGCGACGCCTCTGTGCTGTTGGCAGCCTCCGGCTTCATGCTGCCGCGGTCTTCTTTCCAAAGCCCCTGCTTTTTCAGCGCGTCCGCGACTTCCTTCGGCATGTATTTTTCGTCGTGCTTGGCGAGCACGGTGTCGGCCTTGAAGACGCCGGACGAATCGAGTGCGCCTTCGGCGACCACGCCCTGCCCTTCGCCAAACAGATCAGGCAGAATTCCCTTGTAGGAAACCGGCAATGTGGCACCGCCGTCCCCGACCTTGAAGGTGACGACAAGGTTTTGGCCGCGCACTACGGACCCCTGCTCCACCAACCCGCCGAGTCGGAAGCGCCGCCCCGGCGGAACATGCTTTTCCGCCACCATCGTCGGGGTCGAGAAGAACACGATCGAATCCCGCAATGCGTTCAGCACCAGCGCCGCGGCAACCGCGAGCACCGCGAGCGAACCGCCGATCATCGTCAACCGCCGCTGCTTGCGCGTCATGCCCGTTCTCCGGCCTTGTCCATGACGCCGCCCGAAACCTTCATCCTGTTCGACATCATGCCTATCCGTCGAGCCCGAGATTTTTAAGGCCCTCGTTCAATTGCCGGAGGTGCTCCGCATCGCCGGCAACGGCCTGACGTGCATCCAGCACCGCGCTCTTCGCCTTGTCGCGATCGCCCATCACCATATAGGCCCGAACCAGCCGCAACCACCCCTCGACGTCGTCGCCATTTTGCTTCAAGCGGCTGGCGAGACGTTCCACCATGCTGTGAATCATCGCGCCGCGATCGGCCTCGTTCATTTCATTGGCCGCGGCCACGGCACCATCCGGCAGCGCCGGAGCCGAGGGAGCGCCAACCCGGACCAATGCGGCCTGAACCAGCGGACGCCACGGCGCATCCTGCGGGGCCTGGGCGAGCAGTGCGCGCCAGATCGAGGCGGCTTGGTCGCGGCGGCCATCCTGCTCAGCCGCAAGGCCGAGGAAGTAATGTGCCTTCACCTCGTCTGTCTTCATCGCGACGGCGCGTTCGAACTCGGCCTTGGCATCGGCCGTGACGACGCCCCCGGCGGCGCCGGTGAGCGCCTCGCCGAGATCTGCCCGACGCTCGGCACTGTCACCATTATAGGTGATCGAATTGTGATAGGCCCGCACCGCGTCGTCGTAGCGGCCGAGTCGCGTCAGCACCGGCGCCAGCACGTTCCAGCCACGGCCGTCGGTCGGATTTTTCTCCAGATGGGCTTCGACCTGCGCGACCAGATTATCGAGGGGCTGGGTGGCGGCCGGTGCGCGCATCCGCTCGGCCAGCGGAAAATCGGAAAGCCCCGGTGAGCCAAGCGGCAGGTAAAGCGCCACCGACAGGATCGGCAGTCCGACCAGCGCAATCAGCGCCGCGGAACGCCGTAACCCGATATTCGATGCGGTGGGCGACGCCCGCTGGTGGTCCGCCGCAGCCAACAGCCGACGACCGATTTCGACGCGCGCGGCCTCGGCTTCGGGAGAGCCGATCAGCCCCGCAGCGGCATCGCGCTCGATTTCGGCAAGCTGATCCTTGTAGACGGTCGCCTCGCTGGCATCGCTTTGCACCCGCCTGCCCTGGCCCAACGGCCACAGTACGGCGAAAATCGCCGCAGCCGTCATCAGCGCGAACACAAACCACAGCGTCATCAAGCAGGTTCCGATGGAACGGCGCCAGCAAGCACCGATGCGCCGCTTTACACCACGGCCGGCAAGCCGGGCAATCGGCAATTGTATCGGTCAATTTGCCGTTACAGACGCGCGGCGAAACCTGGAGGATACAACGCGCTAGCTCACGTAAAATTCGCCGCTTTGGGCCGCGGGCTCGCCATGCCCGTTCAGCGCTTTCAGGTAATAAGCGCCCGCCTTGATGGAGTCCGGCAACCTGATCCTCAACCATCCGTTCGGGACCGGCGACGCGATCGTGGTCACGGGCTCGGAAAGCGGCTCTCCGCTGGCCTTGTCGACCAGCACCACCTTCGCACGCAGCATCAGGTTCCGGTAGGTCGCCGAGATCACGCGGTTCTCAAGTTCAACGAAATTGATGGTCGAGTTCATACCGAAAAAGGTACGTTTCCCGTTCGGGCTGGTCAACCAGAAATAGTACTATGAGATTTATACTATCTATTTATCCGGCGCGTGACGACTTGCGTTCGCCGGTCACCGCATTCTCGGCCGCCCGTCCCATCAACGATGCATAGTCATGGCCGAACAGAACTTCGCAGAATCGGATGGCAGCCTGAACCTGCATCTGCCGATAGCCGCGCGTCTTGATATCGCCGCTGCGCAGCGACTGCACCAGCGCTTCAGTGGACTGCTCAACATATTGCTGCAGGTCGGAGTAAGTCCGCAGCGTGACTTCATTGATGGCGAGTTCGCTGGCATAAGTGCGGCACACCGCAACGAAATCGATCAGCGCGGCGGTTTCATCGACCTCACTGGCGTCGATCTTGGAACCGAGGGAGATGTCCTTGTCGGCGCGCTGACGCAGAATGCGCCGGACGCGACCGGGCACGCTGTCGATTTCCGATTGCAGCGCGTTGGAAATTTCCGCCCGGATCGACGTGAGCTGCTTGCCCCACGAGGAATCGTTGCGCAGATCAAGTTCGGTCCGCAGGCCGCGCACGCCGTCATGCAGCGCCTTGAGATGGTCGGCCACGTTGTCGAAATGGCCGCGCCTGATATCCGTCCGCAACACCGCCGTGAGATAGGACAGGTCGTGCAGAGCGATGGTAACGGCCACGCCGTAAGGCGTCGCCGCAACGCGGATTTCATCGTCGGACGCAGCGATCTTGACCGCAAGGCGGATGATCTGCCACGGCGCCGCCAGCCGCTGCATCACCAGCGTTAGCGCGAACGGCAATAGCTGCGGCGTCTGCAACGGGGGGACGTTCAGCGATGCGATCGTCGACGTGATCTGCAATTCCGCGAACAGCCTGAAGTGGGCCGGCAACCGTCCATTGAGCGTGTCGAGGGCCTCGCGGGCGTGCAGAAGCACGCCGATCGAGAGCAGATCCTCGATCACGTCGGGCGGACCGATCCGGGCCAGCGCGCGCCGGTCACCGCCGATACCCGACGCGGCGAGTTCGCCGATCGCATCCGCTGCGGCACGCTGGATGATTCGTACCGCCGCTTCGAGTGAGGACGATGATGCAGCTTCACGCGCACCCACCAGCGCCGTTTCGAACCCGCGCACCTGCTCGGGCGCGCCGTCGCGCGACAGCCATTGCCACACCGCCGGCAACGAGGCGCGCCGGATCTGACCCGGCCGTCGCGGAAAATTGCCTTCGACGAGAAACGGCTCCAGCGGGCGGAACAACAGCCGCGCCGGATCATCCGTGCGCGGTCGCGTCTCGTCGTCCGTTCCACGCACGATCTTGCGCAACTCTCCGAGCACGAAGGTAGCTACTGCGGCATCTTCGCCGCGCTCGATCGCGCGCTCGAACTCCCGCATCAGCAGTGCCTGCGACTGTGGTGGGAGCGTCGCGAGATAATCCCTGAGCCGTTCGTTGGATGTCTGGTTCATGCCCGAATGCATGTCTGTGTTGCGCGGACGGCAAACGCGCCCGAGTCACCATAACGGGGGCGACGTTAAGAAGTCGTTTAGGAACGCGGGGCGGAACGCAGGGTTTCCGTGCCGCATGGGTGGGCGCAACGCTGCGCGTCACACGCCCGGAAGCACCAACTCGGCTCGCAGTCCACCTATCGGCGCGTTGCCGAGCGCAAGGCTGCCGCCGTACAGCGCCGCGAGGTCGACGACGATCGAAAGGCCGAGGCCGGAGCCGGGCTTGGACTCATCCAGCCGCTGACCGCGGCGCGAAACCTGCGCGCGCTCGGCCGCCGAAAGTCCGCGTCCGTCGTCATCGACCGTCATCCGCAGGATCGGAGCGGCGCCGGGCGCAACCGCGCGCTCCACCCGCACCTCGATGAAAACGCGCGAGGTCGCCCATTTGCAGGCATTATCGACGAGGTTGCCGGCCATCTCCTCGAGATCCTGCCGCTCGCCGCGAAACTTGGCCTGCGCGTCGGCCTTGACGTCGATGACGATGCTGCGATCGCGATGGATTTTCTCCATGGTCCGCCGCAGCGCCTCGATCGTGGGCGCGACTTCGGTGACAGTGCCGACAATGGTAAGACGGGCCGCGATGCGCGCGCGTTCCAGATGGTGCGCCACTTGATCGCGCATCACGCCGGTCTGCTCCAGGACTTTGGTCGCGAACGGGTCGGCGACACGGGCCGTCGCTTCGTTGACGATGACCGACAGCGGCGTCTTGATGGCATGAGCGAGATTGCCGACATGGGTGCGCGCGCGCTCGACGATTTCCCTGTTGGCATCGATCAGCGCGTTGGTCTCGCGTGCCAGCGGCGCGATTTCGACCGGAAATTCACCCTCCAACCGTTCGGCGCGGCCGGAGCGGATATCGGCGATCGAATCCGAGATGCGCTTCAGCGGCGCAAGGCCGAAGCGGACCTGGAACACCGTGGTCAGCAGCAGCACGACCGTCAGGGCGCCGAAGGTGCCGCCAAGGTAGTAATCGAAACTGCGCGTCTCGTCGAAAATTTCGCTGGCATCGCCGGCCACGCTGACGAGATACTTGCCGTCGGCGCCGAGATCGACCGGCCGTTCGACCATGCGCAGGCTCTGCCCCTCCGGACCGTCGACATAGCCCAGACGAACGCCGGCAGCGGTCAGATCGGCGCCGCGCTCGTCGAGCTTGGGCAGTTTCTTGTCCCACAGCGACCGCGAGGCGCGGGTCTCCGCCTTTTCGGTATCGGTCCGGGTGATCTGCCAATACCAGCCGGACAGCGGCAGTTCGAACAGCGGCTCGCCCAGCGACTGGAACTGGTGGTCGGGCGGCTCATCCGGCGTCGCGACTTCCGCAATCAGAGTGCGGAGATAGAGGTTGAGGCGTCGGTCGAAGGCACGCTCGGTGGCGTCGCGATACACCGACGACAGGATGATGCCGGTAATGACCAGGATCACGACCACCCACGCGGTCGCCGACAGGAACAATCTTGTCGCGAGCGAGCTGCCGCGCATCAGAACTTCCCCCCGGAAAGCCTGCTCGCAATCGGGTATCCGACGGAAGGGGGCTGTTTTCCGGACTGGATCATGCCCGCACAAAAGGACAAGTCCGGTCCCCGATCAATAGTGGATATCACGCCGCCCGCGATCACGCGCCTGGTTATCAAGCGCTTCGTTGTCACGCATTTGGCGACGGCGGCGTCAGCAGATAACCAAGGCCCCGCACCGTCTGGATGATATCAACGTCGAGCTTCTTGCGGATGCGGCCGACAAAAACTTCGATGGTGTTGGAGTCGCGGTCGAAGTCCTGATCGTAGAGATGTTCGACCAGTTCGGTGCGCGAGACCACGCGCCCGGTATGGTGCATGAGATAGGCCAGCAGCCGGTACTCGTGCGAGGTCATCTTGATCGGGTTGCCCGCCACGCTGACCCGGCCGGTGCGGGTATCCAGCGAAACCGGACCGCAGGTGAGTTCGGACTGGGCATGGCCGGCGGAGCGGCGCAGCAGTGCGCGCATCCGGGCCAGGATTTCCTCAAGGTGGAAGGGCTTGGCGACATAATCGTCCGCGCCGGCGTCGAAGCCCTGCACCTTGTCACTCCAGCGATCGCGGGCGGTGAGGATCAAAACCGGCATCGCTCGGCCGTTACGGCGCCAGGCTTCCAGTACCGAAATGCCGTCCATCTTAGGAAGGCCGATATCCAGCACGACGGCGTCATAAGGTTCACTGTCGCCAAGAAAGTGCCCCTCCTCGCCGTCGAAGGCGCGATCGACAACGTACCCGGCGTCGGTCAACGCCGTGGTGAGCTGGCGGTTGAGATCGGGATCGTCTTCAACAACAAGCAGGCGCACGCTGGTCTCCGAAAGTGAGAGGCACGAAATCTGCGATTAAGATGAGGCTTATCGGCGTGAATGGGCAATGAACAAAGCACACACCGCAATGTTACTTTTTCTTCACTACTCATACGAGGGCCACCCGCGTCACCGATTCTCGGCCACGCCAAAACGCGTCCATGCCAGTCGCGCCGAGGAACCTAATGTTCCAGCGCGGCCCAACTGCCTAACACGACGAATCGAAAGCCCCAATATATTAGCCGCACCGTCGCCCGCCGGTTCGCTATTCGCCACCGGTTCGGCGGGGACGGCGACTTTAAGCCGGAATTGAAATCTGGCCGCTTCGGTGCCGGCAAACCCTGCGACCTCTAGCTGTAAGCGAACGTCGCCTCTCTCACATTGGCGCCGCCAAACTGCTCAGGTGCGGAAGAACGCAAACCAGATCACGCCGAGGATCAGGATGGCGAGCCCCGTCGAGGCCGAGAGCAGAGCAAGCACCGAAGGTCCCGGTTCGGCCTGACGGGCTTCGGTCGGAGTTTCGATGATCTTCTGGTCTTGTCGCGTTACCATGGTGCCCTCGATTCCGCTGGGGGTGACTGCCTTCCGGCGAAAGGTATGAAAGCAACGGATGATCCCGGGCGATGTTCCGGGCATCCGGCCCGCAATGTCAGCCCCTGGGATACCCCGCCGCGCCCCCAAAACCGCGCCCTCGAGGCTGGGCAACGGTTAACGCCATCAGGAGATTCCCGGCCGCCTAAGCTTGTTTCCGGGTTCCCCAGTGGTATCGTCGCAGGTCGACTGTTGCGTTTTCGGAGGATCCCATGGCCCCCCGCGCCAACTGGAAAGGCTTTCTGCGCCTTTCGCTCGTGACCTGTCCCGTTGCCCTCTATCCGGCGACGTCCGATACCGAGAAAGTCAGCTTCAACCAGATCAACCGCAAGACCGGCCACCGCATCAAATATGCCAAGGTCGATGCGGACACCGGCGAGGAAGTTGCCGCCGACGACATCATGAAGGGGTACAAGGTCGACACCGATACCTACATCGAGGTGTCCAAGGACGAACTCGACGACATCGCGCTGGAATCGACCCGTACCATCGAGATCGACGAGTTCGTGCCCAAATCCGACATCGACAACCGCTATCTGATCCGCCCCTATTATCTCGTGCCCGACGGCAAGGTTGGCCATGACGCCTTCGCCGTCATCCGTGAAACTATCCGCGGCATGAACAAGGTCGCGATCGGCCGCGTGGTGCTGACCAACCGCGAGCACATCATTGCGCTGGAGCCGCTCGATAAGGGCTTGATGGGCACCTTGCTGCGTTATCCATACGAAGTGCGCAGCGAAAAAGAATATTTCGACGATATCCAGGACGTGAAAGTCACCAAGGACATGCTGGATCTGGCCAAGCACATCGTTGAGAAGAAATCCGGATCGTTCGAGCCCGACAGATTTGAAGATCGCTACGAGTCGGCGCTGATCGATCTCATCAATCAAAAGCGCAACGGCCTGCCGACGGCGAAAGCCGCGCCGAAATCCAGCGGTAACGTCATCAACCTGATGGACGCGCTCAAGCGCAGCCTCGACAGTGAGAGGCAATCGGCGCCAGCGGCCAAGGCCAAGGGCAAGAAACCGCGCAAGCGCGTCGAGGGCCAGCGCGAGATGCTGTTGCCCATCAGCGGCAAGCGCGCCAAGGAGGAGCCGAAAGTGCAGGCGCAGCGGAAAGCCGACAAGCCAGCCCGAGCGCCCGCCCGATCGAAGCGGGCCAGTTAGTGCCGCAGCCCCCGCGGCAAGACGTGATCAGGTCGGGGCGCCGCGATGCCGTGGTCGACGCCGTTCGATGAGCCGATCGCGCTGCACGGCGGGCGTAAGCTCGCGACACTGCAGCACGCCGCCGACTACATCATGAAACTACCCGGCGACACCCAACAGCAGGAACGCTGGCAAATCGCCGTCGAGAACCTGATCAACGCGGCCGAGGAAGGCGGCGGCTGGTTGATGTTTGCGCGGATCGCGGTGTTGCGCGCATTGAACGGCGACGGCAAAGCCAAAGGGCCATGACGATGTCCGCTTCGCGCGGCCGCACCTTCACTTCAGCGAAGTGTTGATCGAAGTGAATTTGGTGCTGAGCTGTGGGCCGATGCCCTGAACGGTGGTGATGATAGCAAGCGCGATGCCGCAGGCGATCAGGCAATATTCGATCGCAGTGGCACCGCATTGATCGGAAATAAATTCAGAAAACAACGGACGCATGTAAAGCTCCCTGTCGGCGCAAAATGGCATTCTCCGGAGCCGATCGGTTGATGAAATCTAGCGCGGAATGGTTGCCCGTCCCTTGACGAACGCGCTGAGCGTGCGGTTAAGGCCAGCATCGTTTTGCCCCTACATCGGTAGTAACTCTCGGCACGGACATTACCGTCCTAACGGAATTCCCGTCGCGCGGAAGGTTTAGCCTGTCGAGATGCAAAACTAGATAGCAGAGCTTCCCGGAGGTGCTGCCCGCCCGCTTTACCGATCAGCGAATTCCTGTTCCAACTGCGGGCATAGGTCGAGCCTTACATCGGCCAGTCAAAGGGGAGAAATCGGTATGAAGCTCGGCGCTGCCATTGCAGAAATCATGAAGCGCGAGGGTATCGATATCCTCTGCGGTTACCCCGTCAACCACTTGATTGAACACGCGGCCGCCACCGATATCCGCCCGGTGATGGTGCGGCAGGAGCGCATCGGCGTCCACATGGCGGACGCGATCTCCCGGGTTACCTCCGGGCGCAGCATCGGAGCGTTCTGCATGCAGCACGGGCCCGGCGCGGAAAACGCCATGGGCGGCGTGGCGCAGTGCTACGGCGAATCCGTGCCAGTGCTGGTGCTGCCGATGGGCTACCCGCGTCGGATCGCCAACGTCGAACCGAACTTCAATTCCAGCCAGGCGATGAAGGCCTTTGCGAAGTCGTCGGAGCCGATCAACCTCGCCAGCGAGGTCACCAACATCTTCCGCCGCGCCTTCACCAAGCTGAAAAACGGTCGCGGCGGCCCGGTGATCGTGGAGATCCCCTCCGACATGTGGAACGAGGAAGTGCCGGAGCCGCTGAATTATACACCGGTGTTGCGCACCCGCTACGGCGCCGACCCTGTGCATGTACGCGAAGCAGCCGCGCTGTTGATCAACGCCAAGCGGCCGGTGATTTATGCCGGCCAGGGCGTTCATTATGCAAAAGCGTGGCCTCAGTTGAGGCGGCTGGCCGAACGGCTCGCCATTCCCGTTACCACGAGCCTCGGCGGCAAGTCGTCATTTCCGGAAACCCACCCGTTGTCTCTCGGCTCAGGTGGCCTCGCGGTGCCGCGCGCGGTACCGAAATTCCTTGGCGAAGCCGACGTGATTTTCGGCATCGGCTGCTCATTCACCGAAACGAATTTCGGCATCGCGATGCCGAAGGGCAAGACCATCATCCATTCGACGCTCGACCCCGCGCATCTCAACAAGGATGTCGAAGCCAGGATCGGCCTCGTCGGCGATGCCGGGCTGGTGCTCGACGCGCTGCTCGAGGAAATCGGCAAGAGCGTCACGACCGACCGCGATGCCAGCGCGGTGGCCGCCGAAATCGCCGCGTCACACAAGGAGTGGTTGGCGAAATGGATGCCGAAGCTCACCCACAATGACGCGCCGCTCAATCCCTACCGCGTGCTCTGGGAGCTGCAGCACACGGTTGACGTCAGGAACACTATTATCACCCACGATGCCGGCAGCCCGCGCGATCAGCTCTCGCCGTTCTGGAAGGCGGTCGAACCCCTCTCCTATCTCGGCTGGGGCAAGACCACCCAACTCGGTTATGGTCTCGGCCTTGCGATGGGCGCCAAACTGGCAAAGCCCGACAAGCTCTGCATCAACGTATGGGGCGACGCCGCCATCGGTTTCACGGGAATGGATTTTGAAACCGCGGTGCGCGAGCGCATTCCGATCATGTCGATCCTCCTGAACAATTTCAGCATGGCGATCGAACTCAAGGTGATGCCGGTGTCGACCGAGAAATACCGATCGACCGACATTTCCGGCGATTACGCCGCGATGGCGCGCGCCTTCGGCGGTTATGGCGAGCGGGTGACAAAACCCGAAGACATCATTCCGGCTATTCGGCGCGGCATTGCGAAGACCGAACAAGGCATCCCCGTCCTGCTGGAGTTCATCACCTCCAAGGAAACCGAGGTCTCAAGACCGGGGACCTGAGCGCAACCGGATGCCTCGGCGGGACCAGTGCCCGCCGGGGCCGGCCTCAGATCGAGGCTTGCGGACGCGCGAAACCGGCGCCGGCGATCCTACTCCGTCATTGCCACCGGCGGCTTGGCCGGGCCGGCCAGCGGCCGTTCTTCCATCAGGATCATGAACAGCGACGAGCAGGCGAGCAGCGCGGCGGCCGCGCCGAACACATAGTGGAAGGCCATGATCATATCGGCGGAGGCGATCGAATTGACCGGCCCGTGATGCTGATCGCCGAGCGGGACGTCGGCGCCCAGCGCCATCAGCAGGATCGCGCTGAACGCCGCCACCATGAACGAGGCCATCAGCGCGCGGAAGAAATTCATCGCACCGGTCACCGTGCCGACCTGCGAGCGTGCCACCGAATTCTGCAGCGCGACCACGCTGACCGGAAACACGGTACCCAAGCCAAGCGCAAACAGGGATAGCAGCACTAACATGGCCCACAGCGGCAGCGTGGTGAGCGCCAGCGCCAGTCCGATTAAAGCCGCGCAGGATGTCCCGATGATCGCCACCAGCTTGTATCGCTTGGCGCGCGCCATGGTCTGGCCGGCGATCGCAGCGCCGCCGGTCGACACGGCGGCGAGCGGAATCAGCGCAAGGCCAGCCTCGCTGGCGCTGAGATGATAGACCACCTCGTAATATAGCGGCAGGTGCACGGTCAGCCCCAGCATGGCGCCAAATGCGCAGCCGCCGGCTGCCATGGAATACGGCGCCACTGTTCCGCGCATCAGCGACAGAGGCAGGAAAGGCTCGTCGGCATTTCCGGCATGCCACACGAACGAGAATGCCAGCGCGACCGATGCCCCCACCATCGCCACGATCGTCGGCGACAGCCAGGGATAGCGATTACCGCCCCAGGTCAGCACCAGCATGATCACGACGGCGGAGGCCATCAGCAGCACGCCGCCGAGCCAATCGACTTTGCGTTTCCGGTGAAATACCGGAATCTTGGCCATCTTCGGCAGCAGCAATCCCAGCGATGCCAGCCCCAGCGGCACGTTGATCCAGAAGATCATCGACCAGTGCAGGTGTTCGGCGAAGAAGCCGCCAAGCACCGGCCCGCCGATTCCGGCGGCCATCCATACTCCGCTAAAATAGGCCTGATACTGGCCGCGCTCGCGCGGGGTCACGACATCGGAAATCACGGTCTGCACGATCGGCATGATGCCGCCGCCGCCAAGGCCCTGCAGCCCGCGCGCCACGATCAATACCGTCATGTTCGGCGCTACCGCGCACAGCACGGAGCCCGTGATGAACAGGCCAAGGGCGGTGATGATCATGGCGCGGCGGCCGTAGATATCGCTCAGCGTGCCGAACACCGGCGCTACCGCGGTCGATGCCAGCAGGTACGCCGTTATCACCCATGATAGGTTGGTGACGTCCTGGAATTGCCGGCCGATGGTCGGCAAGGCGGTTGCGACGATGGTCTGGTCCAGCGCGGCCAGGAACATCGTCAGCATCAGGCTCATCAGGATGGTGCGGACTTCCCTCTGCGTCAGCGGGGCCCGCGCCGGCGGCGCGTCGCTGAACTCGATCACCTCGGTCGGCATTTGCGACAGGTCGTGGGCGACGGCATCGGGCAATGTGGAGTGGCGGGCCGACCGGTCCTGCCGTTCGAACTTGTTCATGGGGGCGTATGATTTGCTGCGTCGCGCCGAAGCGCGAGGGAATCTTTCTCTCAGCCCCTATCTAGGCGGCAAAACCGTTCCGCGGCAGCGGGTTCCACGCATGGGTGGTCCCCGCCCGGAGACCGTTGCCATCACGTGATCATTGGGTGCGTTTTTTCAGGCTTTTGGCCGCTTTTTGAGCCGTGCCCGCCTCGGCAACAGGGCCGGCCATTGCACGATATGATCCTCGAGATCGGCGTCCGCGATCTCGTCTTCGGTGCCCTGGACGCGGCCGCGCACGGAGACGCCGGCCTCATGTACGGTATTGGGATCGCCCGAGACCAGCGGGTGCCACCAAAAGAGATCGCGCCCCTCGGCCACGAGCTTGTAGCCACAACTCGGCGGCAGCCAGTTCAGGGTGCGGACGTTTTCCGGCGTCAGCCTCACGCAGTCCGGCACCTGCTCGGACCGATTCTTATAGTCCTTGCAGGCGCACAGCCCCGCATCCAGCAGCTTGCAGGAGACGTGGGTGAAATAGATCTTGCCCGTATCCTCGTCTTCCAATTTCTCCAGGCAGCAGCGCGCGCAGCCGTCGCACAGGCTTTCCCACTCGGCGTTAGACATCTCTTCCAACGTCTTGATTTTCCAGAAAAATCCCTCTTGTCCTGAGGGCGACTTTGAAGCTGCGGTCATGCGTGTCCAACGGTTCCGGGCAATGGAGTTCACACCCTCCTAGAGGTTGCGGCGGGAGCCGGGCAATTGGCCTCACCAGGCCCATCAAGGCCGGAGGGAACGTTAGCCCTGTCAATCAATATCCCAGCAGCACCGTTGGTTTATAGCGCCCGCTCGGCTACAAAACTACCGAGTCTCCCTGCGGCGCCAACACGCCTTGGGTTTGCCGTAACGTTCTCGCAGAACGTTCGATGATACCCTGCCGGGTATTCGAGCGCTTTCGTGGACTAACCGAGGGCCATAGTGCCGCCGATTTAGAGTTCCTGGGCCAGCCGCGGCGGTCTATGTCAGGACCTTCAAAATCGAAGAACGGCTCTAGAATCTTGGGTTTACTAGTGCCCTTTGTTTTCCGAAGCTCGTACAAAGGGCGCTGAAGGGTATCACGAACTTCGAAAAAACGGGCACGCGTGCGCAAAATCGTACCAACGGAGTGGATCACGAAAATCCGGCACTTCCTGCTGGATCTGGACGCGCGCATCGACTCAACTCTGTTCTCATCGGGTAAAGGCGCACGCGAGCTCTATGAGCGCTATTCGACGTTCATGGACCGCTTTTATGTCGGCCGATGGAAGCGCTGGGTCATCATCGAACCGTTATCCGAGGCCGCAACCTTCGGGCTCGCCGGCCTGATCCTGATGCTGGCGCTGGCGGTGCCGGCGTTCCGCGAAACCGCCGACGAGGACTGGCTAAAAAAATCCGATCTGGCGGTGACGTTTCTCGATCGTTACGGCAATCCGATCGGCAGCCGCGGCATCAAGCACAACGACTCCATTCCACTTGAGGATTTTCCGGACAACCTGATCAAGGCGACGCTGGCGACCGAAGACCGCCGCTTCTACGATCATTTCGGCATCGACATCGCGGGCACCGCGCGCGCGCTCGTCACCAACGCCCAGGCCGGTGGCGTGCGACAGGGCGGCTCCTCGATCACCCAGCAGCTCGCCAAGAACCTGTTCCTGAGCAACGAGCGCACCATCGAACGCAAGGTCAACGAGGCGTTCCTCGCGATCTGGCTGGAGACGCGGCTCACCAAGAACGAAATCCTGAAGCTCTATCTCGACCGCGCCTATATGGGCGGCGGCACCTTCGGCGTCGACGGCGCCGCGCATTTCTACTTCAACAAGTCGGCGCGCGACGTCAATCTGGCGGAAGCCGCGATGCTGGCGGGCCTGTTCAAGGCGCCGACCAAATACGCGCCGCACATCAACTTGCCGGCCGCCCGCGCCCGCGCCAACGTGGTGCTGGACAACCTGGTCGATGCCGGCTTCATGACCGAGGGCCAGGTGTTCGGCGCGCGGCGCAATCCCGCCACCGCGGTCGATCGCCGCGACGAGAATTCGCCGAACTATTATCTCGACTATGCCTTCGATGAGATGCGCAAGCTGGTCGACACCTTCCCGAAATCCTATACCGAGCGCGTCTTCGTGGTTCGCACCGCGATCGACATGAACGTGCAGCACGCCGCCGAGGACGCCATCGAAAACCAGCTGCGTCAGTTCGGGCGCGACTATCACGCGACCCAGGCCGCGACCGTGGTCGCCGATCTCGACGGCGGCATCCGCGCCATGGTCGGCGGCCGCGACTATGGCGCCAGCCAATTCAACCGCGCAACCGACGCCTATCGCCAGCCCGGCTCGTCTTTCAAGCCATACGTCTACACCACCGCGCTGTTGAACGGCTTCACGCCAAAATCGATCGTGCGGGATGGCCCGGTCTGCATCGGCAACTGGTGTCCGCAGAACTACGGCCACTCCTATTCGGGCGACGTGACGCTGACGCAGGCGATCACCCACTCGATCAACGTCGTGCCGGTGAAGCTGTCGATCGCACTCGGCGGCAAGGGCGGACCGAAAGCCGGCCGTGCCAAGATCGTCGAGGTGGCGCGCCGCTTCGGCATCACGGCGCCGCTGCCGGACACACCGTCACTGCCGATCGGCGCCGACGAAGTTACGGTAATCGAGCATGCCGTGGCCTATGCGACCTTCCCCAACCGGGGCAGAGCAGTCACGCCGCACTCGGTGCTGGAAGTTCGTACCGGCGCCGGCGATCTGGTCTGGCGCTACGACCGCGACGGCCCGAAGCCGAGGCAGGCGATTCCGGCTTCAGTGGCCGCCGACATGGCGGGCATGATGAGCCACGTGGTCAGCGAAGGCACGGCGCGGCGCGCAGCGCTGGACGGCATTCCGACCGCCGGCAAAACCGGCACCACCAATGCCTATCGCGACGCCTGGTTCGTTGGATATACCGGCAACTTCACCTGCGCGGTCTGGTACGGCAATGACGATTATTCGCCGACCAACCGGATGACCGGCGGCGCTCTGCCGGCGCAGACATGGCATGACATCATGGTCGCGGCGCATCAGGGCATCGAGGTCAAGGAATTGCCGGGCGTGGGAATGGGCGAGAAGCTGCCGAAGCCTGCGGCTGCGGCCACAGTCGCGGCCAATGAGGCGGCGCCGAAGGTTCTGGAGATCAAGCCCGGACCACCGCCGGTGCTGACCAAACGCGGCGCTGACATTCTGGTACAGGTAGAGAAAATGCTCGACGCCGCGGCCAAGAGCGCGGATAGCGGCGCGCCGACGAAACCCGCCAAGCCGGTATCGTCCAGCTCCCTCGCCTTCCCGGAAAACCTGGCGGCGGCGGCGCCCGGCGATCTGGACACCCCAGCCGCCCGCAAGAACTGACCGTGCGGCTGATATTCATCACCCTGTTGGCGCTGATCATCGCGACCGTCGTAGGCCTCGGCGCGACCTGGATCACGGCGACACGCGGGACCAATTTCGGCACGCTGCAGATCGGCGCCTGGACCGCCCGTCCCAAGACCGGCACCGCCGATGTCGATCCGTATTCGCGCGCCTCGATCGCCCGCAACGGCGACTTGCCGATCGGCCAAGGCGACGGCGTCGCTTTCTTGGCCACCAGGGACGACCGCAAGCGACCGCTGGATGGCCGTTGCGACGTGGTCGTCAGCGGCATAACACCCGCCGCGCGGTTCTGGAGCCTGACGCTGTACGACACCAAGGGCCACTTGGTTGCGAATTCGTTGCAACGTTACGGCTTCACCAGCGAGGAGGTCATTCGTGGCGCGGACGGCACGTTCGAGGTTCGGATAGCCTCGCGGTCGCGGGCGGGAAATTGGCTTCCGACCGGCGGGATCGAGCGTTATGCGCTGATGTTGCGGCTGTATGATACGCCGGTGGGCGTGGCGACACGAACGCCGCGCGACGCACCGATGCCCTCGATTGCGACGGTGGGGTGCCCGTGATCCGCGTGCTGTTCACGATTGTTGCAGGCGTGCTGCTGGGCGGCGTCGTGCATCTCGTCAGCGTCCTGGCATTGCCGCGGATCGCAAGCCAGGATGCCTATTCACGACTGACGCCGATCACCCAACTCAACACCGTGACCGCGCTGCCGCCCGCCGACCCCGGCAACACGCTGATGCCGTTCATGGATCCGGCATTCGCCACCGCAGTCTGCCGCTATGACCTGTCAGGCGGCCCGATCAAGCTCGCGGTCCCCGTCAGTCAGTCCTATACCTCGGTGTCGTTCTATACCCGCAGCGACGTCGCCTACTACGCGATCAATGACCGGTCGGCCGGACGCAAGGTGATCGAACTTAATCTCATGACCGAGGCCCAGCATGCCGACCTGCCGGAGGACGAGGACGTGACGGCGGCCGACCGGCTGATCATCGATTCTCCATCCGCAACCGGATTGATCGTGTTGAAGGCGCTGGCGGCGGAGCCGGGCCTAATGCCGCAGGCGCGGGCTGCGCTTGCCGCCTCCACTTGCAAGGTGCAGACCGAGCCGCAGGTGGCCAAGCAGGCCGACCCACCGCGCACCAAGCGATAGAGCGTTTTCCAGCGAAGTGGATACCGGTTCGCGTAAAGAAAACGCGTCAAACGAAGAATCTAGAGCCCCGTTCCGATTCCATCGGAACGGAAAAGGCTCTAGCCGCGCACGCTCACGACGGCGCCGACGGCGGGCCGCGTCACAACCGGCGGATTGGCGGTTTGTGCCGCGAGTTCGCCGATCAATCGATCGGCGTCGGCCGCCTGGTTGTCCGGCGCCTGGATCACCAACCGCTCCAGCGCCCAGCGGTAGGACGAGATCCGCTGCTCCAGGCATTGCTGCACCCAGCGCACGATCAGGCTGTTCTCTTCCATGCGGGCGACAGCGTCCGCGCGTTCACGCGGCGACAATTCCGAAACATGCGCGAGACTGGCGTTACGCTTCCTGTCGAGATCGAGCACGCGGATGGCGGAGGCGAAGAACGGCTCGAACCGGGTGATGTCGTCGCGCACATCGTCGATCAGTTGCGCATAGCGCGAAGAATGCGAGCGGTGTGGCTCGTCGATCAACAGCCGTCCGTAGGCTGTGCGATCGAATACGACCGCCTGCCGCCACGGCGAGGGCAGCGGCTTGTAATCGCCGAACACGCTCTTCCAGGCCGGCCGCGAGTGCGGCGGCTCGATCAGAGGGTAAGCGAGATCGCGGAGCTGTCGTTCGTAATCGGTAAGCTGGAATTGCGACGGGCGCAGGCCGATACTGCCGGTCGCCTCGCGGCCGACCCAGCTGTGCATGTCGTCGTTGAGAAAATCTTGGCGGGTGCGGCCCAGATCGCCGCCGCTACAGCCTGCGAGCGCGAGGCCGAGCAGGATCAGCGCCGATGGTGCGACCCGAACTCGCCGTCTGCGGATCGGAAAACGCGTGCTCGTCATATCGAAAGGTCCTGACGTCAGCGACGGCGACGCCGGCGGCGAGGCGCCGTTCCCTCTTCCGGCCCGGTGCCGCCGCGCTTCGCATCGGCTTCGCGTTCGATACGGACGACGGGAAGGATCAAGATGGTGCCCACGGTGTCGCGCGCGCCATCCATGGTTGAGTCCGAACGCCGCGAAGCCGCATCCGCCGGAAATTCAATGATGGTGGCCATTCTCGAGCTCTCTGTGGTCGCCGTGCCGGCTTGATTGACGGCGACAGGCCATCATTAAGAACAGGACGTGGTTAACAGCATCTTAATCTGCACCCGGAATTGACGGTGCGCTGGGAATCGCGATCCGTTGAGCACGCAGATCGCCCGCGAAAACGTGCGTGACTCTTCACGGATTGTTTTCCTTAAGAAGCCTTTAAAACAACCGGCATAAATTGATGCGATTATTACTCAGTCGCGTAAGCCACACATGACCGCACCTCCAATGTTTCCGGGTTTCGACGGATTGATGACGCTTTCCCGCCGGGAAGGCGTCGATATCCGCCCTACCCTGTTGCGGGTGCTGACCGACCTCTATGTCCAGGCCCGCGCGCATACCGACGAGGAGGCGAGACAGTTTGTCGAGCTGACCTCGCGACTGATTGATCAGGTTGACGATGCAACGCGCGCCGCCGTCCGGGCGCGGCTTGCGATCTATCCGGCTACGCCGATCGAAATATCGAGAAGACTCGGATTGAAACCCGCCGTCCCCAATGTGCAGATGCCTGTCGCCGCCGGAATTCCGACCCAACAGCCGGCGGCGACGGTAAAGCCACCGAGCGAAGCGCAGAAGCGGATGGCATCGAGTTTGTCGATGCAGCCAAAGGATGCCGCCGAGATCAGCGACATGTTTTTCGGCGCCGGCGCCAGCGAGCGCGCGTTGATGCTGCACAACCTGCCGGAGACCCCGCTGCGGGCGTCGGCGCGAATTCCCGCCGCGCGCGCGCAACGCGCCGTCGAGACCCTGGAAATGGCGGCGTTCGCCGCCGATCTCGAAAACTTCACGCTGGAGCTTGGCGACGCCCTGATACTGCCGACGCGGGTGGCAGCCCAGGTGGTCAACGATCCCGGTGGCGAGCCGTTGGCTTGCGCGGCGCGCGCGCTGGACATGCCGAGCGCCGTTTTTCAGCGCGTCCTCTTGTTTCTCAATCCCGACCTCGGATCGTCGGTCCACGATGTTTATCGGCTGTCGCGGTTGTACGACCGGTTGAGCGAACGATCCGCGCTGATCATGCTGGCCGCGTGGCGCGGCTCGACCCTGGCGGTGACCCGCGCCAAGTACCGGCCTTCCCTATATGACGACGAACGCCATCGGATCCGCGCAGCGCCGGCCCCAAGCCGTCCGGCGGCGGAAGCCCCGGGCGCCGAGATCGTTCCGCTCAACGGTCGGAAAATCACCGGACGTTAGGGCTACGCGCGTCAGATCATGATCCCGATTAGATGGAATCGGATCATGATCTAATCTCTTTGTTTGAGCATGATTTTTTCAGAAAACCAGTTTCCACTTTTCCGAATCATGCTCTAGCGCTCAACTTGTCAGGCTCGCGCGAGCTCGAGAAAGTGCCGCCCTGCCCGGTCCTCGGTCTCGACGATCCATGCGTCGGGATCGAAGCGGATTTCCTTGGCCAGCCGTTCCTCGATTGAAGGTTCGGGCAAAGGCTGCGGCGACGTCGCGATAAAGATGCGCTCGGCCGGACGGCTCTCATCATAGACAGTCTGAGGCGCGGGGGCATACAGCACGGCATTGCCGTCGAGCAACCCAACCTTGACGAATACGGCACCGGCCTCCTCGGCACCGCGACGACGCACGGCGCCGAAGATTCCTTCGGTCTGGCAGCGGCGCAGATATGCAGCCACCCATATACTGGACTTTAATCGCATGCGGCGGACGATAGGCCAGCGCCAAAGTCGACGCCAGCGCGGAATGAGTGAGTGCAGATATTTGAATTCGGTGGCCTGGTTCAGGCCACCGCGGCGAGCGTACGAGGGCTCACGATATATTCCTTCAGCGTGCTGTCCGTCGCATCGACTTCGACGAGCGACACGTCATAGCTCCAGAGATCGGCGAGATGCTGGAGCACGCGTTTTGCGTCGGTCTCGTTCAGCCGGGCGCCCTTCACCACGGCGTGGCGCAACATCAGGCGGCGGTCGCCGGCCAGATCGACATCGACGACCTCGATATTGGGATCGATGAAGCCGACGTCGTGCTGCCGCGCCAACTCGCGCCGTACCCGACGGTAGCCGCGCTCGTCATGGATGGCGTCGACCCTGACGCCGGCGCTCTCCGCGGGGTCATCGTGCAGGTGGAACATACGCATGTGCCGCATCAAGCGCGGGCTGAGGAATTGGCCGATGAAGCTTTCGTCGCGGTAGTTGGCCCAGACGTGACGCAGCACCCCCATCACGTCGCCGGTGCCGGCGATATCAGGAAACCACTCGCGATCCTCGGGCTCCGGATTGGCGACGATGCGTTCGATGTCCTGCATCACCGCAAATCCGAGCGCATAGGGATTGAAGCCCGAGAAGCGCCGATCGTCGAAATCAGGCTGAAACACGACATTGGTGTGCGACTGCAGGAATTCGAGGAAATTGCCATCGGAAATCCGGCCCAGCTCGTGCAAGCGGGTCATGATGCGGTAATGCACGTAGGTCGCCGTGCCTTCGTTCATGACCTTGGTCTGGTTCTGCGGATAGAAATACTGCGCGATGTGCCGCACGATCCGCAGCAATTCGCGTTGCCAGGGCTGCAGGCGCGGCGCGGTCTTTTCGAGGAAGTACAGGAGATTTTCCTGCGGCAGCCCGAGCAATTTGCGGCGCCGTTCGGTGTTCAGCAATGCATCGCTCTTGACCGGGCCGGCCGGTACGGTCCGCCACAGGTCGTTGAAGGCGCTCTCCTGATGCGCGCGGCGCTCGCCGGCGCGCTTTTCCTCGGTACGCAGATCCAGCTTTTTCTTGCCGGGATAGCGATCGATGCCGTGCGACATCAAAGCGTGCGCGGCATCGAGGGTCTGTTCCACCGCCAACCGGCCGTGCCGCTCTTCGCACTGCGCCACATACCCCTTGGCAAAGTCGAGATAGTCCAGAATGCCGTCGGCGTCGGTCCACTGCCTGAAGAGATAATTGTTCTTGAAGAAATGGTTGTGGCCGAACGCCGCGTGGGCGATCACCAGCGTCTGCATGGTCGCGGTATTTTCCTCCATCAGGTAGGAAATGCACGGCGAGCTGTTGATCACGATCTCATAGGCGAGACCCATGAACCCCTTGCGGTACGACGCCTCCTGATGTGCGAAATGCTTGCCGAACGACCAATGCTTGTAGAACAGCGGCATGCCGACCGAGGAATACGCGTCCAGCATCTGCTCCGCGGTGATGACCTCGATCTGATTGGGGTACACATCGAGGCCGAGTTCGGATTGCGCGATCCGCTCACATGCATCGTGGATCCGCTGCAAGGTCGGAAAATCCCAGTCCGCTCCTTCGAACAGGCGCTCGGATATCGCAGTCATGGTGCGGTCTTCTCCTGTTTCCCACGGCGATGAAACAGATCGTGAAATACCGGAAAGATTTCGCTGCGTTCGCTGACCCTGCGCATCGACAGCGGTACACCGTCGGCACGCAGCCGCTGGTAAAGCGACCATAGTGATGAGTCGGACAGTTCGAACGCACTGCTGCCGGCCTCGCGGACCTCGAGATAAGCGAAGAACTGGCTGACCGGCAGTATGTTCTCGGTCAGCAGCCGGCTCGTAACCTCGCTGTCAGCAGCCGAATTGTCGCCGTCCGAGGCCTGGGCCGCGTAGATGTTCCAGTCCGCCGGACGAAAGCGCGACCTGACGATATCGTGCATCGCCTGCAGCGCGCTGGATACCAATGTCCCACCCGATGCCGGATCGTGGAAGAAAGTCTCTTCGTCGACCTCTTCGGCACGGTCGGTATGACGGATGAAGACGATCTCGACGTGGCGATAGCGACGCTTCAAGAACACGTAGAGCAGCATATAGAAGCGTTTGGCCAGATCCTTCATATGCTCGGTCATCGAGCCCGACACGTCCATCAGGCAAAACATGACGGCCTGTGCGATCGGTTTCGGCAAGGTCTCAAAACGCCGGTAGCGGATATCGATCGGATCGACGAAGGGAATGCGGCGAACTTTCGCCTTCAGCGCATCAATCTCGGCCAGTAACTCGATGCGCCGTGCCTCGTCGCAATCGGCGATCTGGGCCTCAAGCTCGGCGATCGCCTCCGCCCGCGGCCGCCGCAATGCCACCTGCCGCGTCATCGCCACACGCATCGTGCGGCTCACCGAAATGTTGGCGGGCGAGCCCGAGGTCGTGTAGCCCGCGCGGTGGATTCCCTCGCTTTCCGCTTCTGCAAGCTTTCGCTTGGCCAGATCCGGCAGTTCGAGATCGTCGAGGAACATGTCGACGAATTCATCGCGGCTTAGAACAAACCGAAACGCGTCCTCGCTGTCGCCCTCTCCCGGCTCGGACGGCTTTCCCTGGCCTTCGCCGGAACGCGGCAACATGTCGCCTTCGACGAATTTCTTGTTACCGGGAAGCACCATGTCGCGGGTGCCTCCCTCGCGGCGAAAGCGCGGCTCGTCCATACCATCGAGCGGGACGCTGACCTCGCCGCCCTCCAGGATGTCTTTGATGTCGCGATCCCGCGAGGATTTCTTGACGGCGCCTCGAACCAGCGCCTTGGCACGGCGCAAAAAACGCTGGCGGTTCTCAAGACTCTTACTACCCGGATTGAGACGCCGATCAACGATGTGCATGGCAGTCCTTGCGTTGGCCTCAACCGGCCTGCTTCACCCTCATGTACCATTCGACCAACCGGCGAACCTGACGCTCGGTATAGCCACGCTCGACCATGCGTTCGACAAACTCGCCGTGCTTCTTTTCGGTTTCGCCATCCTTCTTTGAGCCAAAGGAAATCACCGGCAGGAGATCCTCCACCTGCGAGAATATCCGCTTCTCGATGACTTCGCGAATCTTCTCGTAGCTGGTCCAGGACGGATTCTTGCCGCTATGCTGCGCCCGCGACCTTAATGAGAACTTGACAACCTCGTTACGGAAGTCCTTGGGATTGGCAATGCCCGCGGGTTTCTCGATCTTGGTCAGTTCCTGATTGAGCAGTTCGCGATCGAGCAACTGCCCGGTGTCGGGATCCTTGAAATCCTGGTCCTCGATCCAGGCGTCAGCGTAATCCACATAGCGATCGAACAGGTTTTGACCGTAATCCGAATAGGATTCGAGGTAGGCCTTCTGGATCTCGTGGCCGATGAACTCCGCATAGCGCGGGACGAGATCAGCCTTGATGAATTCAAGATAGCGCTTCTCGACTTCCTCGGGCAGCTGCTCACGACGGATCGCCTGCTCGAGCGCGTACATCAGATGGACCGCGTCCGCACCAATCTCGGAGGTGTCATGATTGAAGGTCGCGGCCAGAACCTTGAACGCAAAGCGGGTCGAGGCGCCGTCCATGCCTTCATCGACGCCGGCGGCATCCTTGTATTCCTGGACGCTGCGGGCCTTCGGGTCGGATTCCTTCAGGCTCTCGCCGTCATAAACCCGCATTTTCGCGAACACCGTCGAATTCTCATGCTTGCGCAGCCGTGACATCACCGAAAAACGCGCCAGCGTCTCCAGGGTTGCCGGCGCACAAGGCGCCGCCGCGAGCTCGGATCCCTGGATCAGTTTCTCGTAGATCTTCTGCTCTTCGGTAACGCGCAGGCAGTAAGGCACCTTGATGACGCAGATGCGATCGATGAAGGCTTCGTTGTTCTTGTTGGCCTTGAAGCTCTGCCACTCGGATTCGTTGGAGTGCGCGAGAATGATCCCAGTAAAGGGGATCGCACCGATATTCTCGGTACCGATGTAGTTGCTTTCCTGGGTTGCCGTCAGCAGCGGGTGCAACATCTTGATCGGCGCCTTGAACATCTCGACGAATTCGAGGATGCCCTGGTTGGCGCGATTGAGACCGCCGGAATAGCTATAGGCGTCGGGATCGTTCTGCGCGAAGGTCTCCAACTTACGAATGTCGACCTTGCCGACCAGTGAAGAGATGTCTTGATTGTTCTCGTCGCCAGGCTCGGTTTTCGCGATCGCGATTTGCCGCAACCGCGAGGGCTGGATCTTCGCGACCCGGAAGCGCGAGATGTCGCCACCGAAAGCCTCGAGCCGCTTGTAGCACCATGGACTCATCAACCCGTTGAGACGGCGGCGCGGTATGCCGTACTTCTCTTCAATGATCGGCCCCAGCGTTTCCGGATCGAACAGGCTGAGCGGACTTTCGAATACAGGGCTCAGTTCATCGCCGGCTTTCAGCACATAGATCGGGTTGATCTCCATCAACGATTTGAGCCGCTCGGCCAGAGATGATTTGCCGCCGCCCACCGGCCCCAGCAGATAGAGAACCTGCTTGCGCTCCTCCAGTCCTTGCGCCGCGTGTCGGAAAAAGCCAACGATGCGCTCGATGGTTTCTTCCATTCCGTGGAAGCCCGCAAAGGCCGGATAAACGCGCAACGTCCTGTTCAAAAAAATGCGGCCAAGGCGTGGGTCCTTGGCCGTGTCGATCATCTGAGGGTCGCCGATCGCTGCAAGCAAGCGCTCGGCCGCATTAGCATATCGCATCGGATCGCCTCGACACGATTCCAGATACTCGCCCATCGACATGTCGGTTTCGATACGTGCCTCAAACGACCGGGCGAAAGCATTGAACAGAGAATCGTTGTACATGATCCCTCTCTCCACATGGTTCGCTGAACCGCCGCACGCGCCGCAAGCTCTTCTGGTTGCCGGGAAGACTGCCCGCACCCGTGTCACGAATCAGCATCAGCACATATGCGATTGGACACTCCGTAGACTCGACGACGCAATGCGCAACGTGTGCAGCGATTGAGTATTAAACAGGCAATTGCACAATCGTTCCATTATAGTGGTAACTCGATATGGCGTGGGTGGGTAAAAATGCCGCTGAATCCAAGCACCCGGAAAACTACGGAAATGAGGCGTAGTGTGCGGATTCTACCCGCCATGCGGGTAGCAGGCAGCGTTCGTACCGCGCTTCGGCGGTCAAACTGTCGTGATGTTTCGGTGCGATTTGCAGCCCGCGGTCAGACTTTCGCGCTCTATTCGACGGAATGACCGATCATCGTGGAAAGTTCACGCACCAGCCGGTCGGTCACCTGTCCCGTCACCGGGACCTTGCGATCGCGCTCGAACTTCTGAATGGCAGCCTGGGTATCGGCACCGATGGTGCCGGTCGGCTTCAACTGGCCATAGCCATATTCCGTAAGCGCACGCTGCACCGCCGCTATCCGGCGGGAGCCGCCCGGGCTGAGGCCGCTGTCGCTGTGGGAAACCGGGATCGAGGCAGGCGGCCGCAACACCGTGGAAGTCGTCGTGGGCGCTGCACTGGTCGCTTTGACCAGATTGGTCAGCGGATCGGCCACCTTCGGGTCTGAAGCCTTCACTTCGGATGCTTTGGGCTCGGCAGCCGCTCTGGATTCGACCGCTCGTGGCTCGGCAGGCCTCGTTTCCGGCGGAGACACCTCGGACCGCGTAATGGCTTCCACCGGACGCGGGCGCGGCAATGGGCTGACAGGGGACGCTATCGCCGGCATCGTCACCACAGAGCCGAACATCGGCGACGGATGCGGTCCTGCCTGCAGGAACAGCGCATTGGTGACGATAGCGCCGACAGCGGCAAAGGCGAGCGCGCCCGCCACCACGTCTTTCGGACTGCGGAGCAACAGGCGCATCACGAAGCCGCGCTCGGCCGGCTCCGGGTCGACCTCTATGGCGGCCGCACCGCGACGGCGGCGGCGCGGCATGTCGTCATCATCAGCTTGTCGTCTAGGCACGTTTCTTCACCTGAAAGGCTTGATCGGGTGGTCCGGACCGCAGCGCCGGCGTGAGCGTTGCGATATTGGTCGGTTGCTCCGCAAGAGGCGTAAATGTCAGCGGGAGTGCCACAGTTACGGTGGTTCCCTCGTCAACCCTGCTCTGCACGGTCATTTCGCCGCTATGCAGCCCGACCAGGCTTTTCACGATTGATAGTCCAAGACCGGTGCCTTCGTGACGCCGCTGATAGGTCTTGCCGGCCTGGAAGAAAGGATTACCGATCCGGTTGAGATCGTCGGCGGCGATGCCGACCCCGGTATCGCTGACGCGAAGCATCAACCGCGATCCTTCGACAGCGGCGGATACCGTCACGGTGCCGCCGCCCTCGGTGAATTTGATGGCGTTGGACACGAGGTTCAGGATGATCTGTTTGAACGCGCGTGGATCGCCGGTCATGACCGGCAGATCGTCCGGCGCGCGGGTCACGAGATCGATGCCGTTTTCCCGCGCCTTCAGCGCCAGCAGATTGCAGCAATTAAGCAGAGCCGTTCGCGGCGCGAACGGCTCTGGCGAAATCTCGAAACTCCCGGATTCCATCTTGGACATATCGAGGATGCCGTTGACCACCGAGAGCAAATGCTGACCCGAATCATTGATCAGTTGGGCATATTCCTTGCGCCGCGCCGCGTCCAGCATCAACGCGTCTTCCTGTACGATCATTTCGGAGAAGCCGATGATGGCATTGAGCGGCGTACGAAGTTCGTGGCTCATGGTGGCGAGAAAACGAACTCTTGGACACATCGGCCTGCTCGGCGGCAGCCCGTGCCTGCTCAAGCGCCTGCTCCTGGATCTTCCGGTCGGTGACGTCCCGCATCACGGCCACGACCTCGGCTTCAGGTGAAGCCGCGGCTTCCAAACCTTGCCCGAGCGGCCGGCAGCGCATCTCGACCCAAATGAAGTCGGCGCCTTGATTAACTTGTCCCCGCTCGCCGCCGCGCGCCGCATCCCGCCGGAGACGGAATTCGACGCTGCGCTCCTCACCACCGCGCGCGGCGTCCGAAAGCGCGGTGAGATAGGCCGGCCGATCGGCCACGTGTACTCGATCGAACAGACCGTGGCCCAGCAGCCGCGCCACCGGCGTACCCAGCATCGTCTCTGCCGCGGGCGAAATGAATTGCACCGCGCCGTTGCGGCGATGGCGCGAAATCACGTCGCTCATGTTTCGCGCCAGCAGCCGATATCGATCTTCTTCGACATACAGCAGCGATACGCTGGTGCGTGCCAACGACTCCGCGCCGAAGGCAAGCCCGCTGGCATAAAGCGTCGCCGACGCAACCCCGAATGCCATGCAGATGTCGCGCAAGGCGGCGCTCGACTGCGGCACCGGTAACAGGTCGAAGTATCCGAGAGCGATCAACAGGCCGGCGCATGAAAGCGCCAGCGCGGATGCGAAGGTGACGACGCGGCGCGATGCCGACAGCGCGGCCTCAAGCGGAACCAGCACCAGCCAAATCGCGGCAAAGGATTCGATGCCGCCGGTGCTGATCGCAACGGTCATGACAAGCGCCGCCAGCGCCAGCGACGACAGCACATAGGCGCCCTCGTAACGGCCCGTGCGCGACAGGAACCACGACAGCAGGATCGGCGCGATCAGCCATGAAAATCCGGCGACCTCGAGCGCGGTGGGCGCGCCGCGCATCGCCAAATAAATCGGGAATGCAGCGAATGCCACCAGGCTTCCGAGCAGCCGCGGCGCGATGAACGCACGATGCCGCGCCCGCGTCAGCACGTCGGAGCGCGCCGAGGGGTGCAGCAGCGCATCGAGACAATCGTGGATGATATTCAAAATGCTCACGGTCCTCGCGCTTCGGCTTGTCCGTCAAAGTGACGCGCCGCCACGCCCCCTTTATGGTTGCGCCACCGTGTCAGAGCGACATTAAGCGAACGCTAAAGCGCTGCCGCCGGCCGCCAAAGACGTGTCTCCGCGAGGTTTTCGGAGACCGCAGGCCCGCTCATTCGATCCGAATGGTGAATGCCGGGTTTCCAGCACGGCAGGCATATGGTTTCGAAAAGGTGGACGCCGATTGGATGGCGAACGCTGGCGTCAATCGAAAATTTACACCGAATCAAATCTGCGGAATTTATTGCGAATTTCCGGCGAATTAAGTTCAATGCAAACACTTGCGATTTATTGACGGCTGTTAGTCAGCAATCGATGCGCGCGATCAAGTGCATCAAAAAAGACCGCCGGGGTCGCGAGATGTTGTTTCTGCTCCGTATGGCATTCTGGCTCGGGCTGGTGCTCGTGCTGCTGCCGCGAGACAAGACGCCTGAATCGGACAAGCTGCCGCAGATCGGCGCATCCGAGGCGGTATCGGCTGCCACCGCGGCGGTGTCGGACATGGGGCAGTTCTGCAAGCGCCAGCCGGCGGCATGCGAAGTCGGCGGCCAGGCCGCGACCGTGATCGGACAACGCGCCCAGGACGGCGCCCGCAAGTTGTACCAGATCATCACTGACAAGCCCGCACCCGACCGCAGCATCCCTGACAAGCGCGCGCCCGATCGCACCGGCTCAATCGGCGGCGACGACAAGCCAGCCCCCTCGCTGGCCGAGGCGGCACCACGCGACACATTGACGCCGGACGATCTTACCGCCGTGTGGCAGCTGCCGCCCGCCCCGTAACCGCCGAACGGCTTCGCCCCAGGACCCTCATCGAGAGATCCCCCGGTCGACGACGCGCCGACCCGACCAGCATGGCCGCGCGACCTGCTGTTTGATGGTGCGAATCGGGCTCCACTTCGGCTGAAAACGCCCTATATAGGGTTTGATAGGTACGGGGCTTGGGGATTGAGCGCGGGACGCGATGACGATCAACGAAATCAGGGATAATTTTGCGCTGCTGGACGACTGGGATGACCGCTATCGGTACGTCATCGAGCTCGGCCGCACCCTCGATCCGATGCCCGAGGACGAGCATTCCCAGGCCAACAAGGTACAGGGCTGCGCCAGTCAAGTCTGGCTTTCGAAGCGGGTCGACCGCAACGAGGCCGGTGAGCCGATGCTGAATTACCTCGGCGACAGTGACGCGCACATCGTGCGGGGGCTGATCGCGATCCTGCTGACGCTATTTTCAGGCCATACCCCGCAACAGATTCTGGCGACCGATGCTATCGCGCTGTTCAACGAATTCGGCTTTCGCGAGCATCTGACGCCGCAGCGCTCCAACGGCCTGCGCGCCATGGTCGAGCGGATCCGCACCGACGCGCGCGAGGCGCTCGCAACCGCCACCTGAAACAGCCGGCTATTTGCGTCGCCGCCGCTGCTGGCCCAGTCCCATTTTCTTGGCGAGTTGCGAACGCGCTACCGCGTAGTTCGGCGCGACCATCGGATAGTCGGCCGGCAGACTCCATTTGTCCCGGTATTGCTCCGGCGTCATGTTGTACTGCGTGCGCAGATGGCGCTTCAGCGATTTGAACCGTTTGCCGTCCTCGAGACAGACCAGGTAATCGGGGGTCATCGACTTCTTAACGGAGACCGCCGGCTTGGCCGGTTCCGCCGGCGCTTCGACCCGGCCCGTCGACACCCGCTGCAACGCCGCGTGAATCTGGCTGATCAAGGCCGGGATTTCGGCGGCCGGCGTCGGATTATTGCTGAGATAGGCGGAAACGATATTCGCGGTCAGGTCGATGAAACTTTTGCCGGCGGCGTCGGTCATGGCCTGAACCTTTCGACGATCTTGCGCATGCGGGAAACCCTGCGGCCGAACAGTATTCCACAACGCCAATACGCTGGCGGAATCGTCGACTACTTGTGGAATATGGGCGAATTGCTGCCGAACTGACAAGAACAACAATGTTTTATTTTCAAGGCAGCTACGGCCGGAAGTAATTCCCTGGCTTACGAGCGCTGGTCGAGATGCGTGCGTAATTCGTCGATCGATGCGAACCGCATCAAACCTTCCGGCAGTTGGGCTTCGATCGAGCCGTCGGCATACAACGTATAGGCCATGCCATCGACGACGCCGGATTTGAGAACGCTCACTGCGGACTGGTCTTCGTTTCGCGCCGCCGGCGTCGAACGCCCCGATCCGGTGGCGCCGGTATTCGGCTCGCTGAAAGTCGATGGCGCGCGGCCGCTCCGCCGCGGCAACGGTGCATCGGCTCTGCCGCGCTCCGGCTGCGGCCAGGCATCTTCGAACGCCCCGGGCGACTCGCTTGATTTGGCGGATGGCGAAGTGACACCCGGCGCCGAACGCGGATCGGCCTGCGAGGGATCGGTCACCCGCAGTTCGCGGTCCTTCCGCAAGGTCGATGAAAACAGCAAATTGCGCCGCGGCTTGGCCGCGGGATCCGCCGGCGCTTCCGGCGGATCATTGCGCCCGCGGTCGCGCGTCGCGGTCTCCTCGTGCCACGGAGGCAGTGTCGCCGATTCGGCCTCGGCGGGACCCGCCGCGCGTGGCGGATCGCGACGGAACGGGAAAGCCTGATTTTCCGGATCTTGCGGTGCGAAGCTTGCGTCCGGACCCGGCAAACCGTGCTCGAGCGTCAATGCCTCGCCCGCGCCGAACCGCAGGGCGATGGCCCTCAGTTCCCGGACGACCGTCCACAGGCCAAGCATGATCATGCCGGTGCAGGCCGTAACCGCCCCGGCCAATATCAGCGTATTGCCGAAACTGAACTCCTTGACCGGAATTCCGGCAACGATCCCCAGCAGGCCCGCAAGAACGAACCCGATTCCGGCGATCAACAACGCTACTACCATCCAAAAACACCCCTGCTACGCCCGCAAAGCGCGCAGCCGTCGAAAACACAATACCGTCATATTGAGCGCCGCCAAACCGGCAATTGCAGCGGAAGTTCCTTCGCGAAAAGGGACTTGCCGACTGATCGCACGATTCGGAACGTGACGTTGGTTTAGCACAGCTCGCGATACCGATTTAACCCTTTCGATTGCTGCGCTGCACCAGGCCAATTACGCCACATTTGTCAATTACGCGGTAATGGAACTGCGCTATATGGAAGCCGGGGAACGAGGCCCAAAAGCGCCAAAGCTGGGCCATTAGGGATCGCCGGGTATCCAATAGCCATGTCAGCCATCACGACGTCGACTATCGATACGCCCACCCGGCGCTCGGTGGAACGAACTTGTGACGATCTCGCGCTCGTTGCGCTGGCGGCCATCGGCCTGATCGCGAGCCTCACTTTTCGCGACTATGGGCTTGGATGGGACGACTACACCCACGCCGAATATGCCGACCTGTTGCTGCGCATGTACGGTTCCGGTTTCAAGGACACCGGCGCGCTGTCGTTTGCCAATCTCTACATGTATGGCGGCGGCTTCGATATGGCCGCAGCGCTGCTGCACAAGGTCATCCCGCTCGAACTGTTCGAGACCCGCCGCCTGCTCGGCGCTGTCGTCGGCCTGATCGGCCTGGCGGTGACCTGGCGGCTTGCCCGTCGCGTCGGCGGCCCTGTTGCCGGGCTTGCAGCGTTGCTGCTGCTGGCACTGTGTCCGACCTATTACGGGCACATGTTCATGAATCCGAAGGATGCACCCTTCGCCGTTGCGATGATCATCCTGATGCTGGGGCTGGTCCGGCTCGCCGAGGAATACCCGGCCCCCTCGCCACGCACCATCCTGATCGTCGGGCTTGGCGCGGGGCTGTCGCTCGGCTCGCGCGTTTTGGGCGGACTGGCGCTGGTCTATGCCATCATCGGTTTCGTGCCGCTGTTCCTTGAAGAGGTCCACACGCACGACATTCGAGAAGCCGCGAGACGTTTTGCGCATGTCGTCTACGTGCTGCTCCCCAGTCTTGCGTTCGGCTACCTCATTATGGGGCTGATCTGGCCGTGGTCGGTGATCGAAGTCGGCAATCCGTTCCGGGCCCTGACCTACTTCTCCTACTTCTTCGAGAAGCCGTGGAAGGAAATGTTCGACGGCGCGCTGGTGTCCGTGCCCGACATGCCATGGTCGTACCTGCCGACCCTGTTCGCGCTGCAACTTCCCGAAGTCCTGCTCGCGCTGTTCATTGCCGGCGGCGTCGGCACCTTCGCCTCGCTGTCGCGGAGTGATGTGCCGGCCCGCCGCAAAACCATACTGCTGATGCTGACGGCGGCAGCAACGCTGCCACTGCTGATCGCGATCGTGAAGCGCCCGGCGCTTTACAACGGCATTCGCCACTTCATCTTCGTGATCCCTCCGATGACGGTGCTTGCCGGGGTCGCGTTCGCATGGGGCATGAACTGGCTGAAGGAAAACCGCCGCCATTGGCAGCCCGCGGCGGTTGCCATTTTCACCTTCGGACTGCTGCTGCCGCTCAGCGAAATGATCCGGCTGCACCCCTACCAGTACACCCACTTCAACCATATCGCCGGCACGGTGCGCGGCGCCGACGATCATTTCATGCTGGATTACTGGGGCCTCGCGCTGAAACAGGCATCCGACGCCTTGCGCGAAGAGCTGGTGGAGCGCCAGGAAGTTCCGCCTCATGGACGTAAGTGGAAGGTGGCGGTATGCGGACCGCAGCGTCCGGCCCAGGTCGCGCTCGGTCCCGACTTCACGATCGGCTGGGACAGCCACGCCGCCGACTTCGCGATGACGCTTAACGAATTCTACTGCAAAGGCCTGACCGCGCCGGTGATGCTGGAGATCAAGCGCGACGATGTGGTGTTTGCGCGGGTCTACGACATTCGCGGCCGTAGCATCTCCAGCCTGCTGGCCATTCCGGCGCCTTGAGCCGGAAAACCTCCGCTTCGACAGCAGAACCGCAGCACCGCTGCGCAACGCGGCAGACTTGCTGCGGGCGTGCGACCGGACTAGGTTGAAAACGAAAACCAACAACCTGCTAGGGAAACCCTGATCATGTCGCCGGCTGAAGCACGCCTCAAGGAAGCGCCCTCGGAAACGCAAGATATGACTCCGGAAGAATGGAGCCAGCGCGTCAACCTCGCCGCCTGCTATCGCCTTATCGCGCATTACGGCTGGGACGACCTGGTCGACACCCACATTTCCGCGCGCGTGCCGGGACCGGACCATCATTTCCTGATCAATCCCTACGGCCTGATGTTCGACGAGATCACCGCATCGAGCCTGGTGAAGGTCGACCTCGACGGCAACCAACTCACCGAGAGCCAGTACAGCATCAACCCGGCCGGCTTCACCATCCATTCGGCCATCCACGAGGTGCGCGAAGACGCCGGCTGCGTGCTGCATCTGCATACGCCCGACGGCACCGCGGTGGCGAGCAGCGCCGAAGGCCTGCTGCCGATGAACCAGACCGCCCAGCTGGTCACCTACGATCTTGCCTATCATGACTACGAAGGCATCGCGCTCGATCACGACGAGCGGCCGCGGCTGCAAAAAGACCTCGGCACCAAGAACCACATGCTGTTGCGCAATCACGGCACGCTGACGGTGGGCCGCTCGGTCGCCTCCGCCTTCGAGCGCATGTTCCACCTGGAACGCGCCTGCACCATGCAGGTGCGCACCCGCATGCTGGGGCCTGTCGCTTATCCGGTCGATCCGGCCGTCGTCGACAAGAACACCGCCCTGCTCTCCAATCCGGAGCGGCAGGAACGGCGCTCGACCACGCTGGTCTGGCCAGCGCTGCTGCGCAAGCTTGATCGCCTCGATCCCAGCTACAAGAATTGAAATTTTGGTAGTCCGGGTGTAGTGTAGCCGATGACACCCTCTGCACTTCGAATCCAAACGCCGTCCAATCCCGGGCGGCGTTTTTATTTGACCGGTCTGACGGGTGAGCGTGTGGCGCGTTCGGCTCATATGGCAGCGCGCCTTGGCAACAGGCCACAACCGCATTCCTACTATCTTGCTAACCCCGTGCGCGTGGCCATGGTTCGAGACGGGCGGCGTTGCCGCGCTCCTCACCATGAGGTCTGTTCCGCGAAGCAGTCTGAGCCCCGTTTAGAAGCCTCATCCTGAGGAGCGGCCGTGAGGCCGCGTCTCGAAGGATGTGCCACGCGCACAACTGCGCCAGACATAACACCGCATTCTCGCGACACGATGCGCCCGAGCTTTGTAAAAAACATCCGCCCATAAAACTGAGAGGGCGCAGGCGCCCCTTAAGAAAGGGCGCAGGAAACGCCGGGTGCGCGGTGCACCCGCAGTCCGTGTGCAAAAGGTAGTGTGCACACGGGGTAGTCGCCACAGGTCCACCGGAACACCCGGCATTTCCTGCGCAATGGGTTGACGGCTTATAACGTGCTCCCTGGTGACCGGGCTTTCTTGCCACCATCGCCCCTGAGAAGCTTGCTTCTAAAGGACTTGAACGCCAGCGTCGGGGCGTCAGGACCACACGGCTTTGCCGTACGCAGCAACACCATTCGTCCGCACGCTAAAGCGTGCGCTGATGCCGCCGCGTCCATCGCATCCCGTACCCCACGTCCGTGACGATCGCGATACGCCCCTCTTGCGGGAACGGGACGGCGCGAAATAGGCCGGTGATTTGGGTCAAAAAGGAAGCAAAACATTTTTGCGAAGAAGGCTGGACACGGACTCTCGCGAGGGCAAATCACTTTCAGCGTTGGCGGATAAATCGAGTACAGCGGTCGCCCGGCCGAGCCGATTACATCGGCGCAGCTTCCGGCATCACCGTATTTGGGCAGGATTGCCGAAGGCCTTCGCACCCGCTGGGATGTCGCGATTGACAAACGAGTTTGCGCCGATCACGACCTTATCGCCGATGGTGAGCCCCATCTCGAGAATGGTGTTAGGCCCGATATAGACGCCGTGGCCGATTTTCGTCGGCGCATAATCGACCGGCGCGACGCCTAGTGTAATCGAGCGATTGATGGTGTGGTGAGTGTAGATTTGAACGCCCGCAGAAATCGAGCACCAATCTCCGATCTCCAAACCGCCCCCGGACCCATCCAGAATGCATCCCGGTCCGATCCAGGTGTTGCGGCCCACTTTCACGTCACCGAGTACGAGGACGTTGTCGTACATCGTCGTCCCCTCCCCGAACCCGTACATTGCGGCGTTGTCGCTCCGCTCGGTCAGGAGGTCGCCCACGGAAACACGGCGGTTGTATTGGGCCTTTTTTCGCAAGGCCAGCGCGTTCAAGAACTCTCGGATAATTTTCAGCCAATCGTCGGTATGGCCGAACGGAGGCAGCTTTTTTGGATCAAGTTCCATCGCTCATCCCAAATACAATCAAAGAACATCCTAATCAGGAAAACACTTCACCAACTGAATCGATACTTGAGTAAATCTTCGAGCAACCGCAATTATATCGATAATGAATATCATTTCTTCGCATATGTTTCAAACTACGAGAGCGGCGGAATCTCGGGGCCGTGTTCGCATAATCCCATTGGCAGGACGCTTCGATGCAATCCGCGTGGCTTCCAGGCAATGCAATGGATGCACGGCGTCGAAATGACGCAATCACCCCATGAGCGAGGACCGTATTCTTATAAACCGCTACTGTGCTGCACCGAATGGTGTTCGCTTTGCAGGAAGGCGGCCGTGCCGCGCGACGGCCAAATGATCGCGCAGGAGAGGCCGAACCCTCTCCTGGCGCGAACGGCGAGACGGCGAAATGTCCGACGCGAAGTTCGATCAGAACGCCTGGCTTACGCGGATCGGCTATTCCGGGTCCGTCACCCCGACGCTTGAGACCTTGGATGGTCTTATCTTCGCCCACTCGCATTCGATCGCCTACGAAACGCTGGATATCATGCTCGGGCGTCCACCCCGGCTCGACGTGCCAACGCTTCAGCACAAGATGATTACCAGCAGGCGCGGCGGCTACTGCTTTGAACAGAACATGCTGTTCCGAGCCGGGCTTCGCTCGCTCGGCTACCGCATCACAAGCCTGCAAGGACGTGTGGTACGTGGGCTGGCGATCGACGCCCCTCGCCCGGCGATTCATATGCTGTTGAAAGTGGAGTTGCCGGAAGGGATATACCTTGCAGATGTCGGCTTCGGCAATCTCGCGCCAACCCGCGCGCTCCAGCTTGCGCCGCAGATCGAACAAGAGACGCCGCATGAGGTCATGCGCTTTATCGATGTCGGCGGCGAGCTGACGCTGCAGGCACGGTTCAAGCAAGGCTGGCAGCACATTTACCGGGTGATTCCCCACCCGCGTTACGACGCCGAATACGAGATCACCAACTGGTATACCGCAACTCATCCGGATACGCCGTACCAGGCCAACATCATCGTGGCGAAGCCGGGACCGAACAGGACCCGGATCACCATGTACAATGCGCGAGTCACTGTCCGCGACGCCGAAGGACACGCGGAGAAGCGCTGGCTCACGACCGAGAGCGAATTCAACGACGTGCTGCGCGGCGAATTCGGACTTAACATGACCGATCAAGAGATCGATCAGTGCGTCGCAGTCATGAAGGCAAAAGGCACGGGCGACGCGCCGCACCCGTTTTTTGCTTAGACCTGCCTCACCTCAACGTGGGCCGCTGGTTATTTTCGACGGGGCCTGTCCGCTTCGCATCGAGGCGCTGCGGCAAACTCGCCGCCAGCAAAAGCTCGCGTTAGAGGATGAAATCATCCCCCGGTCTTCGGCTTCGCGATGGGGATCAGGAAATCATGCTGCGGACAGTATGGGCCGCAAGCAACACCAGCGGCGCAGCCAATGCCGCCCACGACACCGCCCACCAGGCACCACCTTGACCGATCAGCGCTGACAGGAGGCCAAAAATAATAAGGCCCGCCAGGATCAGCGGCCAGCGCCAGATCCGGCCGAGTGAATTACGGGTCATCTTGGTCATTCGGCAGCCACCTGCGACGGCGACAGAACAGATGCGGAATGGGCCATCATCAATTCCTGTTCGGCTTCTTGCAGCGACGATCAACGGCGCGAAAGCCACAGATAGAGCGCGGCGACGCCTCTGATCGGATCAGAGAACGCGCCACACGAAGCCGCAGTCCATCCACAGATAACTGCCTTACGCCTTCGGCATCTCCGCCAGCGCCGCGAGGATGCGCGCCCACGAACGAATGCCCTTATGAAAACTCTTGAGGTCGTACTTCTCATTCGGTGAATGGATGTTGTCGTCCTCAAGCCCGAAGCCGACCAGCACGGTGTCGAGACCAAGCGTGCGTTTGAAATCGGCGACGATGGGGATCGAGGCTCCCGAGCCGATCAGCAGCGCCTCCTTGCCCCACTCCTCGGTCAGTGCGCGCCGCGCGGCGGCGAGCGGCTTCATGTTCCAGTCGAGCGCGATCGCCGGCGCGCTGGAATGGTCGCCAAACTCGGCGCGGCAGTCTTTCGGCAAGCGCGCGCTGACGTAGTCGCGGAACGCCTTGCGGATCTTGAGGGGGTCCTGTCCCTCGACCAGGCGGAACGAGACCTTGGCGGAGGCCTCCGCCGGGATCACGGTTTTCGAGCCCTCGCCGGTGTAGCCGCCGATGATGCCGTTGACGTCGCAGGTCGGACGCGAGGAGATCTGCTCGATCAGCAGACGGTCCTTCTCGCCGGCAGGCTCCGACAGGCCGATCGGCTTGAGGAAACTGTCCGCAGTCAAATTGAGCTTCGACCACTGCGCCAGGATGTCGGCCGGCAAATCCTTCACGCCGTCGTAGAAGCCCGGGATGGTGATGCGGCCGTTGTCGTCGAACAGGCCGCCGAGGATGCGGGTCAGCACCCGGATCGGATTTTGCGCGCCGCCGCCGAAGATACCGGAATGCAGATCGCGGTTGGCGGCCTTGATCCGCACCTCTTCATACACAAGACCACGCAGCGCGGTGGTGATCGCGGGCGTGTTGGGGTCCCACATGCCGGTGTCGCACACCAGCGCGAAGTCCGCCTTGAACTCTTCCTTGTTCTTCTCGAGGAACGGGACGAAGTTTTTCGAACCGACCTCCTCTTCGCCCTCGATCACGATGGTAATGTCGACCGGCAGCGAGCCGGAGACTGCCTTCCAGGCCCGGCAGGCCTCGACGAAGGTCATCAGCTGGCCCTTGTCGTCTTCGGCGCCACGCGCGACGATGATCTTGCGTCCGTCGGCATGGTCGGTGACGACAGGCTCGAAGGGCGGACGGTGCCAAAGATTGAGCGGATCGACCGGCTGCACATCGTAGTGGCCGTAGAACAGCACATGCGGCCGCGCGGAATCCTTGCTGCCGCCGCCATTGGCCTTGCCAACCACCGCGGGGTGACCGGCGGTCGGCCGGACCTCGGTCGAAAAACCAAGCGTCGCGATATCCCGCGCCAGATGCTCGGCCGCCGCCTTGCAGTCGCCGGCAAAGGCCGGATCGGCCGAGATCGACTTGATCCGCAGCAGTGCGAACAGCCGCTCCAGGCTGTTGTCGAAATCGGCATCAATGCGATCGAGGACCGGTTGCAATTGCGCGGTGCTGGACATGTTCGATTTCCCTTTTCGCTCTTCCCTTGGCTAGGCGGGGTTACGCTTCATCTTAGTTTGTAACTCGATCTCAGTTTGTAACTCGCGCGATGCCGGAGACAAGGCGCCGGCACGATCATCTGCAGGCGGATTCAGGATATGCCAGACCAAGCCCGCAGCGATCACGGCCGCTGCCGCAAGATTGTTCCCGAACGCCTGCAGATCGTTCGGGAAAATCGGCAGCGACAGGACCATCAACAACCCGGCCGCGGCGAGCACCACCCAGGTCCCCTTCCGCACCGCGGCACGCGGATCGTAAGTTGCGCGGTGGATCAGGACGGTGAGCGGGAAGAACAGCCACATGAAATAGTACTGCCGGGACAGCGGCGAGGCCACCGTCATCAGGCAGAACAGGATCCCGATCTCCTCGGCATCCGAGCGTGCGGTGCGCCGCGCCCGGGGCGGCATCACCGCGACATAGCCGAGCCCGATCAGCAGCGAGATCGCGATGACGATCCAGTTCGCGGTCTTGAAATCGAGGTCGAGCACATTCATGTACCGCGCCGGCCGGGTCGGATCATCCTGGTTATAGTTGACCGGGCGCGTCAGCCGGTGCGTCACCGCAATGATGGACTGATTGACCCAGGACCAGTTCTGCTCGTCGCGCTGGCCGAACCCCTTGGCCGAACTGGACCCGACCATTCCCTGGTACCAGGTCTTCAGCTCGTCGACGTTGTGCTGGAAGCCGCGCACCGGCGCCGGAACGACGAACAGGAAAATCCCGGTCAGCACGACCATGCTGATGGCCGCAGCCCAATGCCGCCGCCAAAGCAGATAGGGAAACACCGCCAGCGGGAAAACCTTGATCGCCGTCGCCAGTGCAAACATGCCGCCCGCCATCCACGGCCGTTCATGCTGCAGCAGCCAGAACCCGAACAGCATCATCGCCAGCAGGACCAGGTTGGGCTGCCCGAGATCGAACATGTCGAAGACAAAGGTTACCGTGAGGAAGCCCGGCAGCGCATAGAGCCACGGACCGGGCGTCCGCCCCGAGCCGGTCATCGCATTGGAAAACTGCGCCGTCAGCCACCATGCGGCGGCGTTCAAAAGTGACAGGATGATATAGAGCGGGATCTTGCCGAAATAGCTGGGTATTGCGAGCAGCACGGCCGGCAGCGGCGGATAGATGAAGCCGAAATAGGTGTTGGGGTCGCTGGGATAGAGGTTGTTGCCCTGCAGCACCTGCTGGCCGGCCCAGAACCAGAGCGGATAGTCCTTGGTCTTGCCGTGGCCCCAGATCTCCGGACCGAGAACGTCGGCGGTCAACACGATACAGCAGACAATGAAAAGAATATCGAGCGGCGCTCGCAACGACGGATATCTCAGCACACGCTCACTTCCGGAAGTCAGAGGAACAACATAAGGCGGTCAGGCGGCGAAGGCGCTAGCGTCGCAACAGCCCGCCGAGCGCGCCGCGCACCAGCGCGCGCCCGACCGAGCCGCCGATCGAACCGCCCACCGATTTGCCGAGATCGGCAACAACCCCGCCGACCACCTTGTTGGTGACCGAGCGTGTGACGCTGCGCGCGATGACCTGTCCGGTCGACATCCGGCGGCCGCGCGAAACGTTGGTGCCGAAAATCGTGCCGACGATCTCGCCGATCTGCCCGAGGATGCCGCCGCCTTCTGGCGCATCGGCGGTCGCCGCGGTTCCGGCCACGCGCTTCTGTAACATCTCATATGCGGATTCGGAATCGACGGCGGTGTCGTATTTGCCCTTCACCGGACTGCTGTCCATGATCGCCTTGCGCTCTGCCGGCGTGATCGGCCCGATCCGCGCCGAGGGCGGCCGGATCATCACCCGCTCGACCATCGCCGGCGTGCCGTTGCCTTCCAGGAACGACACCAGCGCCTCGCCCTTGCCCAGCTCCATGATGACTTTCGCCGTATCGAGCTTGGGGTTGGGCCGGAAGGTTTGCGCCGCTGCCGCCACGGCCTTCTGGTCGCGCGGCGTGAAGGCCCGCAGCGCATGCTGCACGCGGTTACCCAACTGGCCGAGCACCCTGTCCGGCACGTCGATCGGGTTCTGCGTCACGAAATAAACCCCGACGCCCTTGGAGCGGATCAGCCGCACCACCTGCTCGATCTTGTCCATCAGCGCCTTCGGCGCATCGTTGAACAAAAGGTGCGCCTCATCGAAGAAGAACACGAGCTTGGGCTTCGGCGGATCGCCGATCTCCGGCAGTTCTTCGAACAACTCGGACAGCATCCACAACAGGAACGTCGCGTAGAGCCGCGGGCTCTGCATCAGCTTGTCCGCGACCAGGATGTTGACCATGCCGCGGCCATCGCGGTCGGTGCGCATGAAATCCTTCAGCGACAAGGCCGGCTCGCCGAAGAACTTCGTACCACCCTGATTTTCCAACACCAGAAGCTGACGCTGGATGGTTCCGACGGTCGCCTTGGTGACATTGCCGAAGCCTTGCGCCGCCTCCCGGAGCGGGGCCAGTGCGGCCTTGCGGAGCGCGGCCGGCGTGTCGTCGTCCTCGTCCGCCGCCTTTTTTCCGGAGTCCGGGACGATCGCGTCGAGCAGCGCACGAAGGTCTTTCATATCAAGCAGCGGAAGACCGTTGTCGTCGGCTACGCGGAAGGCGACGTTCAAAACGCCTTCCTGCACGTCGTTCAGATCGAGCATCCGCGACAGCAGCAACGGCCCCATTTCCGTCACCGTCGCCCGGACCGGATGGCCCTGCTCGCCGAACACGTCCCAGAACACGGTCGAGAACTGGTCGGGCTGGAAGGTGAGGCCCATGTCGCGGGCGCGCTTGACGATAAAATCCTTGGCCTCGCCTATCTCCGCAATCCCGGAGAGATCGCCCTTGATATCTGCTGCGAAAACCGGAACACCGGCGCGCGCGAAGCCCTCCGCCATGACCTGCAGCGACACCGTCTTGCCGGTGCCGGTTGCGCCGGTAACAAGACCGTGGCGATTCCCGAGCGCAAGCGTCAGCCACGCCGGCTGCTCGCCCTTGCCGATGAAGATCTTCTCATTCGTATCGGCCATGTTGTCCGACGTCGCCATTGCATCGCCTCTTTGCGCGCACCGAGGTTTTCGGTCGGCCAGCGCCCCGATCATACCGCATGTTGCAACTGGAATGAAACTGGTCAACGGACCTTTCGCGGGGTCGGAACGCAGGGAACGCGAGGTAACGTACGATCAATCGACCGTGTGCTATCACCGACAAGGGTTGCAACGAGCGTCAAGCCGCGACAATTTGACTTCAAGTTTCCTGCAGCTCTTGCATTGCTGCAACAGTCGCGGCGCGATCGAAGCCGAATCCCATCCGCAGTTGGTGTGATCGCTTGTAATTCGTGCTGCGGAAGATCAAGATAAAATTCACAAGTAAGGATCCGGCGAGCAACCGGGTGAGGACGGGGCACTATGAACGAATTGGCAGGACAGCTGGCGCTGAAAGCCGGCATCGATGCTGCTGTGGCTGAAAAAACCATCGGCATCATTCTGAGTTTCCTCCGCAAGGAAGGTCCTGCCGACACTGTCGAGGCCTTGATTGACGCGATTCCAGGTGCGGAAGCGGCGATATCGGCCTCCGGCAAGAACAGCGGTCTCAGCAGCTTAATGGGTGGCGGCCTGATGGCGCTCGGCAGCAGGCTGATGGGGCTCGGCCTCGGAATGGATGAGATTCAGAATATCGCGCGTGAACTTTTCAGGTTCGGCCGCGACAGAATTGGAGCGGATAAGATGGGCGAAATCATTGCGGGAACACCTGGCCTTAGCCGGTTTGACTAAAGCACCTTTTTTCATATCGAGTATCATGACATATCCTATTTCCAACATTGACGGCTTGACCCCCTTCACGGCATCAAAACTCAAGGCACTGGGCATTCGCACGACCGACGGGCTGCTTGAGGCTGCGCGCACCGTCAAGGGACGCAAGGCGCTCGCAGCGAAGACCGGTGTCAGCGAGCAGCAACTGCTCGAATGGGCGAATGTCGCCGACTACATGCGGATTCCCGGCATGGGCAAGGCAAAGGTCGGGCTGGTGCGTGCAGCCGGCGTCACCACGGTTCGCGAGTTGGCGCTGCGCAATCCGGCGCGCCTGGCGCAGAACATGAAAGAGGTGAATACCAAGCGCAAGCTCGTGCGGATTCTGCCTTCCGAAAAGTCGGTCGAGCAACTGATCGCGCAAGCGCGCAAGCTACAACCCAAGATTACATACTAGAAATCCAGTGGGTTGGATAAGATTACCTCTCATCCGAGATCGCCTGTGTCCGGCCGCTGGATGCGACTAGACCGACAGGATTACTGCCGCTCCGCATCTTGACTCCCATGCACGGACCGCGCAAAGCGACCGCATGATCGCGACCGCGTCCAGACCCTCCCCGGCCACCCCGGCAGATCGTCCGGCACTGCCTACGCTGTTGTCCCGGCCGTATCCCGCCGTGATGGGGGTGCTGAACATAACGCCGGATTCGTTTTCCGATGGCGGGCGGTTCAACGCGCCGGATCGCGCGCTGGCGCAGGCCCGGCGGATGATCGCCGAAGGGGCTGATATCATCGACATCGGGGCGGAATCCACCCGGCCCTACGGCGCGCAGGCGGTCTCGGCCGACGAAGAACTGGAACGCCTGCGGCCGGTCTTCGCCGAAGTCGTTGCGCTCGGAACTCCGGTGTCGATCGACAGCATGAAGTCGGTTGTGGTCGGCTGGGCGCTGGATGCTGGCGCCATGATCGCCAACGACGTCTGGGGCCTGCAGCGCGATCCGGCCATGGCGGGGCTGCTGGCCAAGCGCGGCGCGCCCGTCGTCATCATGCACAACCGCGACGAGGTCGATGCCGACATCGACATCATGAAGGATATCGCCGACTTCTTTGCGCGATCGCTCGATATCGCGTCGAAGGCCGGGATTTTACGGGAGGCCATCGTGCTCGATCCCGGCATCGGCTTCGGCAAGACCCCCGAGCAGAGCATGACGGCGCTGGCCCGGTTGAGCGAGTTGCGCTCGTTCGGGCTGCCGCTGCTGGTCGGCGCCTCGCGTAAGCGCTTCATCAGCACAATCACTCCTTCAGAACCGCAGCAGCGGCTTGGCGGCTCGATCGCCGCGCATCTGGTGGCAGCGAACGGCGGCGCGCGGATCATCCGGACCCATGACGTGGCAGAAACGGTGCAGGCGTTGCGCGTCGCGGCGGCGATCGGGGACAAACAATGACCGATACGATCTTCATCACCGGCATCGTGATCCATGCCCGCCACGGCGTCATGGATCACGAGACCGAAGTCGGGCAGCGCTTCGTGATCGATCTCGAACTCTCCGCGGACCTGTCGGAATCCTCGCGCACCGATCGGCTCGCCGATACCGTGTCCTATTCCAACGTGGTCGCAACCGCGACGGCCGCGTTCAAGGACGTCAATTATAAACTGCTGGAACGCGCGGCCGGCGCCGTCGCCGACGCGATCCTCGCCGCGTTTGCGCGCATCAGTGCTGTCAAGGTGACGGTTCACAAGCCCCACGCCCCGATTGCGGCGATTTTCGACGATGTCGGGGTGGTACTGACGCGCACGCGTCAACCGCCCGACCATGGTTGATAATGGCTGACGCCCTGATCGCACTCGGCGGCAATGTCGGCGACGTCCGGGCGACGTTTCAAAAAGCAATCGCCAATATCTGCGGCATGGCGCAGGCGGCACTGACGGCGAGGTCGTCGGATTACGCCACGCCGCCCTGGGGAGACGAGCAACAGGCCCGTTTCATCAATGCGTGTATCGAAATCGATACCAGCCTCGATCCTCATGCGCTGATGTTCACGCTGCACAAAATCGAGAAAAAGTTCGGCCGCGACCGCGCCAATGAAAGGCGCTGGGGCCCGCGTACGCTCGACCTCGACCTGATCGCCTATGACGACGTTACGCTCGACAAGCCCGAACTGACGCTGCCGCATCCCCGGCTGTTCGAACGGGCCTTCGTGCTGGTGCCGCTGGTGGAAATCGCGCCCGAGCGGCTGATCGCCGGCCGCAGCGTCAAGGCGGCGCTGACGCAGCTATCGACCGAGGGTATTGAACGGTTGCCGGACCTGAACTGACCGGACCGCAAACAAGCGTTTGGCTTGGCAGCCGGCGCATGGCAATTTCCACCAATGGAAGAATGACCGGAGGGAGCGGTCCGCCGAATGAGTTCTCTGAATGACGATTTGCGGCTGGCCGCGGATTTCGCGCCGGCGGGCTACGACGACTGGCGCAGGCTGGTCGATGGCGTGCTCAAGGGTGCGCCGTTCGACAAGCTGGTCGGCAAGACCTCCGACGGATTGCCGATCGAACCGATCTATCGGCGTGCGACCGGCGCGGCCGCGGTCGCCGGTCGCGTGGCAGCCGCGCCCTGGCAGGTCATGCAGCGGATCGACCATCCCGATCCTGCGCAGGCCAATGCGCAGGCGCTGCATGACCTCGAGAACGGCGCCACCGGACTTGCGCTGACATTCGCCGGTGCCAATGGAGCCCATGGCTATGGACTGCCACCGACCGCCGAAGCGGTCGACCGGGCGCTTGACGGCGTTTTCATCGATGCCGGAATTGCAATCGAACTCGACATCGGCCCGCAGTCCCGCATGGCGGCGATTCACCTCGCCGAATATGTCAAGCGCAAAGCCATTGCCCCCGGGGCATGCAATATTCGCTTCGGCCTCGATCCAATCGGCGCCTGCGCGGTCTGGGGATTTAGCCCCTATGCCTGGGCCGAGATCGCGCCCGCGGTCATCGGTGCGATCAACGGCCTCACAGCAATTGGCTTCAGCGGTCCCTTCGCGGCGGCCGACGGGCGGGTGATTCATGACGCCGGGGGCTCGGAAGCGCAGGAACTGGCGTATGTGCTCGCGACCGGCGTCGCCTATCTGCGCGCGCTGGAAGGTGGCGGGATCGCGCTCGACGACGCGCAGGGCATGATCTATGCGCGGCTTGCCGCCGACGCCGACCAGTTCCTGACCATGTCGAAATTCCGTGCGCTGCGGCTGTTGTGGGCGCGCGTCGAACAGGCCTGCGGGCTGGCACCGAAACCGCTCTTCATCGCCGCCGATACCGCATGGCGGATGCTGACCCAGCGCGATCCTTACGTGAACATGCTGCGCGCAACGATGGCGACGTTTTCGGCGGCTCTTGGCGGGGCCAACGCCATCACCGTATTGCCGCACACGTTGACGCTCGGATTGCCCGATCCGTTCGCGCGGCGCGTGGCACGCAATACCCAGCTGGTGCTGCTGGAGGAGTCCAATCTCGCAAAGGTGTCGGACCCGGCGGCCGGTTCCGGCGGCATCGAAACCCTGACGCGGCAGCTTTGCGAAAGTGCGTGGTCGTTGTTTCAGGAGATCGAGCAAGCCGGCGGCGTCTTTGCTTCGCTCGAGCAGAACCTGATCCAGCGCAAGATCGCGGCGACGCGGGCGGCGCGCGAGTCCGATATCGCCAGGCGTAAGGCGGTGCTGACCGGCGCCAGCGAATTCCCGAACCTGCACGAGGGCGCCGTCGCGGTGCTGAATGCGACACCGCTCACGCTCGCGCCCTATGGCGAGGCTCGATTCAAATTCGATGCGTTGCCGCCGATGCGGCTAGCGGAACCGTTCGAACGCCTGCGCGACCGCTCGGATGATGTTCTCAAATCCCACGGCGCGCGGCCGAAGGTTTTTCTCGCCAACCTCGGCACGGCAGCCGACTTCACCGCGCGCGCGACCTTTGCCAGGAGCCTGTTCGAGACCGGCGGCATCGAGGCGGTCGATTTTTTACCCGAAGCGTCTCCTTCTTCACCTCTCCCCTCCGGGGAGAGGTCGACACCCAAGGTGTCGGGTGAGGGGGTTCTTACATCAGACCGTAACCCCTCACCCGCTCCGGCGCCTTCGGCGCAGGCGCGACCTCTGCCTACGGGAGAGGTGAAAGCCCTCGTCGCCGCCTTCCAGGCTTCCGGGGCGCGGCTCGCCTGTCTATGCTCGTCCGACAAGGTCTATGCCGATCAGGCGGCTGGTGCCGCGAAAGCCCTTCAAGACGCAGGCGCGAAGCATATCTATTTGGCAGGCCGGCCAGGCGAACAGGAAGCCCCGCTGCGCGCCGCCGGCGTCAGCGATTTCGTCTTCGCCGGCGGCGACGCGCTGGCGATGCTTCAGGAAGCCTGGCAGCGGATGGAGTGAACATGACATCGGCGACCCAACCTGTTCTGACCGGCGGCTGCCAATGCGGCGCCGTCCGCTTTGCGCTGTCGGCGGCCCCGTCAAAAATCAGCATCTGCCATTGCCGGATGTGCCAGAAAGCCGCCGGCGCGCCGTTTGCCTCTTTCGCCGAGATCGAATGCGCTGATTTCACCTGGACTCGCGGGACACCGTCGACGTTCCGCTCTTCATCAATCGCCGAACGCGATTTCTGCGCCGCCTGCGGCACTCCACTCAGCTTTCACCGCATCGACGGTCCCAAGATCGAGATCATGACCGGCGCGTTCGACCGTCCCGACCAGATGGTGCCGACGAGGCAATTCGGAACCGAATCCCGGCTGGGCTGGGTGGTTTCGATCGCCAATCTGCCGAGCCAGACCACGCTGCAGAATTACGGCCCGGACAAGCTGGGCAGCATCGTCAGCCATCAGCATCCGGACCATGATTGAGGTGACGCTCGGCGGCTTACCGCGACCACTAACCGTGCTAGGATTGATCCATGTTACGGGCTCTGTTCGAAGCGCTTGTGTTCTCATCTGCCGAGGGATTGTGGCATGGATTCATGCACGCCTATCAGCGGGATAACGCATCTCCGCAACAAGACGACGCATACGGTTGGAGGAACCGGTGCGGCGACCCCGTCTACAAGAAGAATCTGCAAAGGCTGATTGAACGGAATCGGCAGTTTGAGGAAGCCACGAAATGAGCCGCATACCGAACTTTGCTAAAATCGCATTCGGGCCGGCACAGCGCTGCAATACGGCTCGAACCATCCGGACCCTGATTGAGGTAGTATAGTCGATCGGTGCAGACCTTATGCGTATGGACATGGCCGGTCAGAACGAACTTGCTCAACTCGAAATCGAGCGCGATCGATTGCTGTCGATGATCGACTATCACAACAGCCAGCTTCATCGAACAAGGCGTGGATTTCGGGCACCTCAGTGGTTCGTCGCGCTCGCAATTGTAATCATTTGCGGCATCGGAGTTTCGATGGTGGCAGGAGTCCTTGCAGGGCAGCTTTCGGTCTCCTTAGCAGTAGGCTTGGTAGTTGGGTTGCCACTAATGGCGTGCATTTTGGCGCAGAGGATAACGGTGTTCGGTACAACTTTGTTCGTGAGTGACATCCTTGCGCTTTTCGGGAGTCCTGTCGCAGCTCCAAGAGGCGCGCCGATCGGGGAGCGTGAAGCTCATCAGCGCCTCGCCCACTGCGAGGCACGCATTGTCAAGTTAAAGGAAAGCCGGCCGTGAGCAGAATTCCTGATTTCACCGAGGTCGCCTTCGAGCCGGTCGCTACCGCCGCGCCGGCCGGAAACGCCGAACCCTGGCTCACGCCCGAGGGCATACCGGTAAAGCCCGCCTACAACGAAGGCGATCTCGACGGGATCGATTTCCTCGAGACCTGGCCCGGCATCGCGCCCTACCTGCGCGGCCCCTACCCCACGATGTATGTCAACCAGCCTTGGACGATCAGGCAATATGCCGGCTTCTCCACGGCGGAAGATTCCAACGCGTTCTACCGGCGCAATCTCGCCGCCGGACAAAAAGGGCTATCGGTCGCGTTCGATCTCGCCACCCACCGCGGCTATGATTCCGATCATCCGCGGGTATCCGGTGACGTCGGCATGGCCGGCGTCGCGATCGAACTCGATCTACGACATGCGCACGCTGTTCGCCGGCATTCCGCTCGACCAGATGAGCGTGTCGATGACCATGAATGGCGCGGTGCTGCCGATCCTGGCGCTATTCGTCGCGGCCGCCGAGGAACAGGGCGTGCCGCCGGAAAAACTCTCAGGCACCATTCAGAATGACATTCTGAAAGAGTTCATGGTGCGCAACACCTACATCTATCCTCCGGCGCCCTCGATGCGGATCATCTCCGACATCTTTGCGTACACCTCGCAGAAGATGCCGAAGTACAATTCCATTTCGATCTCCGGCTATCACATGCAGGAAGCCGGCGCGACGCAGGACCTGGAACTCGCCTATACGCTGGCCGACGGCGTCGAATATCTGCGCGCGGGACTTGCCGCCGGCCTCGACGTCGACCGTTTCGCGCCGCGGCTGTCGTTCTTCTGGGCGATCGGCATGAACTTCTTCATGGAAGTCGCCAAGATGCGTGCGGCGCGGCTGCTTTGGGCCAAGCTGTTGAAGCCATTCAACCCGAAGGATCCGCGCTCGCTGAGCCTGCGCACGCACTGCCAGACCTCGGGCTGGTCGCTGACTGCGCAGGACGTCTACAACAACGTGATGCGCACCACCATCGAGGCGATGGCGGCGACCCAGGGTCATACCCAATCGCTGCATACCAACGCACTCGACGAGGCGCTGGCGCTGCCGACCGATTTCTCGGCGCGCATTGCCCGCAACACCCAACTGTTCCTGCAGCAGGAAAGCGGCACCAACCGCATCATCGACCCCTGGGGCGGCTCGTATTATGTCGAGCGCCTGACCCGCGACCTCGCCGCCAAGGCCTGGGGTCACATCCAGGAGGTTGAGGCGCTCGGCGGCATGGCCAAGGCGATCGAGGCCGGCGTACCGAAGCTGCGGATCGAAGAAGCATCCGCCAAGACCCAGGCCAGGATCGACGCCGGTAAGCAGGCGGTGATCGGTGTCAATAAATACAAGCCGGTCGACGAAGCGGCGATCGACGTGCTCAAGGTGGAGAACTCCACCGTGCGGCGGCTGCAGATCGACAAGCTGTCGCGGCTGCGATCCGAGCGCAACCAGAAGGACGTCGATGAGGCCCTGGCGGCGCTCACCCGTAGCGCCGGCGAAGGCAACGGCAACCTGTTGGCACTGGCGATCGACGCCGCGCGCGGCAAGGCCACTGTCGGCGAAATCTCCGATGCGATGGAAAAGGTGTTCGGCCGCCACCGCGCCGAAATCAGATCCATCACCGGCGTCTACAAGCGGGAGGCATCCACCATGTCGAACCGGGTCGAAAAGGTGCAGGCGCTGATCGACGCGTTCGAGGAAGCCGAAGGCCGCCGGCCCCGCATCCTCGTCGCTAAGATCGGCCAGGACGGCCACGACCGCGGCCAAAAGGTGATTGCGTCCGCCTTTGCCGACGTCGGTTTCGACGTCGACATCGGACCGTTGTTTGCGACCGCGGATGAAGCCGCGCGCCAGGCAGTCGAGAACGACGTGCATATTCTCGGGCTGTCGTCGCTGGCGGCGGCGCATCTGACCGCGGTGCCGGAAGTGAAAGCCGCGCTGAAGAAGCAGGGCCGCGAGGACATCATGATCATCATCGGCGGCGTGGTGCCGCCGCAGGATTACGATGCGCTCTACAAGGCCGGCGCCGAGGCAATTTACCCGCCGGGCACGGTGATATCCGACGCTGCCGAAGAGTTGATCCACAAGCTCAATGCAAGGTTGGGGCATAGCGAGGCGGCAGAGTAGCTGCGCATTTTACGGGATTGTGCTAGCTTAGGTCATGACCGACGTTGTTGACGTTACCCTGGACACGATCATCACGAGGCTGCGCGAAATCGAGCCCGCGATAAAGGCGCACGGCGTCACGCGGCTGGCCCTTTTCGGGTCGCGCGCGCGCGGTGACGCGCGGCCTGACAGTGACCTCGATGTCCTCGTCGATACCACGTCACGCGGAGAGACGCCGGCTTTCGACTTTTTCGAGGTTCTGCATCTGATCGAGGACGCGGCAGAAATCCCCACCCGGATTTCAATGCGAGACATGCTGAAGCCGCGCATAGTCGAGCGGATCGCCGACGATTTGATCGAGGTGTTCTGAGTGCCGCCGACCGTTGATGACCGGCTGCGAGACATTCTGGAGGCCATTGTCGTCGAACGAGAGCGCGCGGCAAATGATGAACGAAGACTCCAGCCCTTATCATGATTATCGCTTATGACCGGAACGCATCGAACCCGCCTCGCGACCTTGCTGGTTAATCTCACGCTTGGCGCCCCAGACGACGGTCAGCAATGACCGGTCCAACTAAACTCGACATCGGTAAGCTCACAAAAGATCTCCGCGCGGGCAGCCGTGCGGCGCTGGCGCGCGCGATCACGTTGATCGAAAGCCGGCGCGCAGATCATCAGGCCGCTGCGCGCGAGCTGGTGCAGGCGCTATTGCCTGATACCGGCAAGGCGATCAGGGTCGGCATCACCGGCTCGCCCGGCGTGGGGAAATCCACCACCATCGACGGGCTTGGAATGTTCCTGATCGAGCGCGGCCACAAGGTTGCGGTGCTGGCGGTAGACCCCTCCTCGGCCCGTACCGGCGGCTCGATCCTTGGCGACAAGACCCGGATGGCCCGCCTCTCCGCCTCTGACGCCGCCTATATCCGGCCCTCGCCGGCGTCAGGCACGCTCGGCGGCGTCGCAGCCAAAACCCGCGAGGCCATGCTGCTGTGCGAAGCCGCAGGCTTCGATGTGGTGCTGGTCGAGACCGTCGGCATCGGGCAATCGGAGACCGCGGTCTGCGACATGACGGATTTCTTCCTGGCGTTGATGCTGCCGGGCGCCGGCGACGAGCTGCAGGGCATCAAGAAAGGCCTGGTCGAACTCGCCGACATGATCGCGATCAACAAGGCGGACGGCGACAACATCAAACGCGCCAATCTCGCCGCCGCCGAGTATCGCGGCGCGCTGCATATCCTCACGCCCCGGTCGGAGCACTGGCACCCGCCGGTCGTGACCTATTCGGCGCTGACCGGCACCGGCGTCGGCGAGCTCTGGCAGAAGATTCTCGATCATCGCACCGCAATGAACGCCTCGGGCGATTTCGCCGCGCGACGGCGGCAGCAGCAGGTGAAATGGATGTGGGCGATGCTGGAGCAGCGGCTGATGGCGCGGCTGCGCGCCGATCCGGCGATCCGTGCCAAGGTGAAAAAGACCGAGACAGAAGTTGCCGATGGCCGCATCACGCCGGCGCTGGCGGCGGAGCAGATCGCGGAGATGCTGAGGTGATGCCTCATGGTGAGGAGCGGGCACTTGCGCGCGTCTCGAACCATGAGTCAATGCGGGGCATCTCATCCTTCGAGACGGCGCTGAAGAAGCGCCTCCTCAGGATGAGGTCTCCTACTTTGAAAGGGTAGTTTGACCGATAAACTCCGCATCCTCGTCACCGGTTTTGAGCCGTTCCCCGGTGCGCCCTATAACCCGACGCAGCCGCTGGTGGCGCGGCTGACGCGGTTGCGCCGGCCCGCTTTGGCCGATGTCGCTTTGTCGGGCCACATCTTTCCCGTAACGTATAGCGCGGTCGACCGGCAACTGCCCGAGTTGCTCCGGGAAGTGCGGCCGCAGGCGCTGCTGATGTTCGGCCTCGCCGCACGCACGCCGTATCTGCGGATCGAGACGCGAGCTCGCAACGCCGTCACCACGCTGTGGCCCGATGCCGACCATACGCGGGTTCGCAAGGGATCGATCGCCGCCAACGCCGACGCGCTGTATTTCGGTCCGCACACCGACAAAATGCTTCGCGCAGCGCTCGGTACCGGCATCGATGCGCGGACTTCGCGCGATGCCGGCAGCTATCTCTGCAATTACCTGAGCTGGCGCGCGATCGAGGCGACGTGCCGCGACGGCGGGCCCCATTTGGCCGCGTTCATTCATGTCCCGTTGCTCGCCCGCGACGGCGCCGCGCAGCCAAACAGCACGGGGCGCATCACGCTCGAGGAACTGGTCGACGCCGGCGAAGCCATGCTGCTGGAGATGGTGAAACAGACGCGAATGGCCCTGCGAGCGATTGCGTGATTTTCTGCCGATACCGCGCGCCGGGACGGGTAAAAATTTAACCCTACCCCCAACAATCGCCCCGGCTTGCCCTCGCCTTCACCCTATCTGGCAGCCTTTTTGCGTTAGGTCAGGGATAACGGGCACGCCTCGCGCAGCCCTGGAGCATGATCCGGAAAAGTGGAAACCGGTTTTCCGAAAAGATTATGCTCAAACAAAGAGAAGAGAGCATGATCCGATTCCACCTAATCGGATCATGCTCGAGGGGAAGACGCGATCATGGACCTCAATCGCCGCCATATGATCGGAGCATCCGTGACCGGCGTTGCCGGCGCGCTTGCGATGGCGCCGGACGCCGCGCGCGCAGCGCCGCTGACCTCAGCGCTCGGACGTGACGCCACGCAATATGGCGTCCGGCCTGACAGCCCTGACGACCAGACACGGGCTCTGCAGCGCGCGATCGACGAAGCCGCGCGGGCGCAGGTGCCGCTGGCGCTGCCGCCGGGCGTCTATCGCACCGGCATGCTGCGTTTGCAAAACGGCACGCAACTGGTGGGCGTGCGCGGCGCCAGCCAACTTGTTTTCAGCGGCGGCGCCTCGATGTTTCAGGGCGAAGGCGCCGGCGGCGTCGGCATCGCCAACCTCACCCTCGACGGCAGCGGGATTGCATTGCCGCCACGGCGCGGGCTGATCCATTGCCTCGGCGGGCGCGATATCCGTATCCTCGATTGCGAGATTACGGGCAGCGGCGGCAACGGCATCTGGTTCGAGCAGGTTTCGGGCGACGTCAGCGGCAACATCATCACCAAGGCGGCCGGCACCGCCGTCGTATCGTTCGATGCGCTGGGCCTATCGGTGTCGCGCAACACCATCCAGGGCACCAACGACAATGGGATCGAGATCCTGCGTACCGCCATCGGCGACGACGGCACGCTGGTCGCCGACAACCGCATCGAGGACATCAAGGCTGGCCCCGGCGGCTCCGGGCAATACGGCAACGCCATCAACGCGTTTCGCGCCGGCAACGTCATCGTGCGCGGCAACCGCATCCGCAACTGCGATTACTCCGCGGTGCGCGGCAACTCGGCCTCCAACATCCAGATCACCGGCAACAGCGTCAGCGACGTCCGCGAGGTGGCGCTGTATTCCGAGTTCTCGTTCGAGGGCGCGGTGATCGCCAACAACACCGTGGACGGCGCGGCATTCGGTGTGTCCGTCTGCAACTTCAACGAGGGCGGGCGCATCGCCGTCGTGCAGGGCAACATCATCCGCAACCTCGTGCCGAAGCGGCCAATCGGCACCGCGCCGGACGACGACGCCGGCGTCGGCATCTATGTCGAGGCCGATGCCGCGGTCACCGGCAATGTGATCGAGAACGCGCCGGCATTCGGCATCATGGCCGGCTGGGGCAAATACCTGCGCGACGTCGTGATATCCGGCAATGTGATCCGCAACGCCCTGGTCGGCGTCGGCGTATCGGTGGCGCCGGGCGCGGGCACCGTGCTGATCGACGCCAACCTGATTGCGGAGACGCCGCGCGGCGCCGTGGTCGGGCTCGATCACGCGAGTCCGGTCACCGCCGATCTGACCGCCGCCGGCGCGCAACATTTTGCGCAGGTCGTGATCGGGACCAACGCGCTGCGAGGGTAGATTACGACAGCGGCGAAGCCGTCACGCGAAAATGACGTTTTCTGCTCGATCGCGCGCTACATCGCGTTGCGCAGTAGCGGGTAGCGTCTCTGCATCGCGGCGATGTCGAGCTGCGCGTCATCCGGATCAGGGAGCGGGTTTCGCTTGACGGCCGGCGCTTCGGTCACGGGCACGGGAGTTGCGTTGCTTGCAACGATCCGAACAGCTGGCGCGACCGGAAGCCGCGATAGCCGCGGTGCGGACGAAAACGGCAGCGGCAGAGATGCGGCCGGTTGGACCGGATCGCGCTGCGCACCGCCGCGCGGCGGTGTCACGGAAGCATGAGCCGGCGAGGCAGCGACTGCAGGCTGGCTGGGCGCAGCGGCGGCCCAATTGCCGCGGACAACCTCGTTGTCGCCCGAGGTCTCGGGCATCGACAGACTGCGCCAGACTTCGACTGCGGACCTGGCCTCCAGGATGTTCTCCAGGAATGCCTGCTCGCTGTGATAGCGGCTCCATCGGCCGGTTTCGAACAGTTCGGTAAGATGTTGCAGTCGCTGCTCAGCAAGATTGCACCAGCGCGCGAGAAGCTCGCGCTGATACGCCACGTCTAATCGTTGTGCCATGAACAAGCCCGAGAGGAGGAAGACAGACGCAGACGCAACGCGACGAATCAAGTGGACGTGACGGGCATATTCTGTGGAAAACTTTTGCATTGTCCAGTACGCGACATCGCCGCGACAGGACACATCAACGAACGCCTGCAAAGGTGAGGCTGTCTCGCGGATTCATCGTCAAGCCATCACGGCTGCATGATTGATCTGCGGGGATGATCAAGACAGACGCATGAGCGATCGCCTGAAACAGGCGACCGATGAGCGACCGATCCAGATGGCAGAAACGAAAGACCCGTCCGGGGGGACAACCGGACGGGTCAAGCCATATGGGCGCTAGGGTGGATGGGCGCTCGCGCCGGATATAGCCTCGTGGGGAGGGATTACCGCCGCTCCCACTATTATTAGGTCGTGGAAGGGGGCGGGACGTTCAACGGTCCGGCGACTTTTTTTGACTTTTTGGCGGGGTGCCTTAGGGAGGCCGATCAAGGCCCCGTGGGCGACTTGTCCGCCGCCAGCGCGGCTTCGGGCGTGTTGAGCGCCCCCGCCGGCGGGACCTGAACCACGTCGGGAACCTGTTGTGAATTCACGGCTTTTTCGGCGACGGGCGTATCCGCAGCCGCCGCCGTCGGCGGCGTGGAACTCGCGGCGGCGGCTGAAGCCGCCGCATAGGCGTCGGCTTCGCCTGCGCCGAACAAATCATCGCGACCCGGCGCGCCGAGGTCGCGGGCGGTATTCATCAGGATCGTCCGCACGGCGTCGGGCCTCAGCGCAGGATTGCGCTCCAGCACCAGGGCGGCGAGACCGCTGACATAGGCGGCGGACAACGAGGTGCCCGACGTCATCTGATATTTCTGGTCAGGCGCCGGCACAAAGATATCGACGCCCGGGGCGACGATGGCGACATAGCCGCCGCGGTTCGACGCCGAGAACAGCTTGTCCTGCGCATCGGTGGCGCTGACCGCGATCACATCGGGATTAGCGGCCGGATAAAGCGGCGCGGATTTCGGACCGGCATTACCGGCCGCAGCCACCATCACGATGCCCTTTGCGGCGACAGCAGCGATGGCGCGCTCGATCAACGCATCCTTCGGACCGGCAAAACTCATATTGATGATTTGCGCGCCGTGCCCAACCGCGTAATCAAGGCTCTTGAGGATGACGAACGACGTGCTCTCCGCGCCGTTCGCCGCCGCGCCGAACGCGCGGATCGCCAGTATTTGCGCCGCAGGCGCACTCCCCATCAGGCGCGCGTGCGATACGATCGCGCCTGCGATCCCGGTGCCGTGAACATGCGGACCTTCCTTGCTGCCGAGCGCGTCGAATGAGGCGGCAATCGCGCCCGCAAGCTCCGGATGTTTGACGTCGATTCCGGAATCGATCACGGCAAGCGTGACGTTGGCGCCGTGGGCCAGCGTATGCGCCTCGGGCAAACGAAGCTTCGCCAGCGCATATTGCGCCGGATCGCCTTCGGTCTTCACCGCAGCCTGATCCTGCAGCACGTAACGGAAATTTGGCTGCACCGCGCGCACGCCGGCCTCGGCGGCAAGTTGACGGCTCGCGGTCTCCACCGAACGGCGATCGGTGATGCGGAACAGACCGATGGTGCTGCCGATCAAGGGGAAATTCTGCGATTGCAGCCGCCTGAACCGGTGCCGCCGCGCCAACCCATCGGCCTGCGCGTCCGATAGCGTGCCGTCGATCTCGGCTACGATCTCGTTGGCGATGGTGCGGGTGCTGGGCGTCGCCGCTTTTGAAACCATGCGGCGTGGGCCATCGGCTTTGCTTTTGCCTTTGCCTGACGGAGCCTTGGTGCGGCCGCCATTGGCCGAAGCGACCGGCCCGGCCGAGCATCCGCCGTCGCTGTTGCGATAGACTGCGCCGCAGGCGGGACGGGTCCTTAGGCTGGACGACGATCCGCCGATTCTCGCGGCCGCCCTGCCCGCGATGTTCGGATCGATCCGGGGCATCACCGTCGGACTGATGCTGCGAACGCTCGGGCTGATACTGGGAACGCTCGGACTAATGTTGGGAGTGCGCGGCGCAACGTTGAGGTTCGGCGTACGCAGGACGCTTGCCGCATGAACCGTCGAGCCGCCAATAGCGCCGAACGCGAATGCCGCCACGGCCAGGGCCAGCCTCGCATGCAGCGCTTTCATCCGCCAACCGGGACCATCATCGACCATGAGACCTCGGGCTTGTGCGCTATCGACGAAATGCGGCAGCGGCTTACGGCGTCGCTACCGCCAGGCTGATAATCTTTTCACCTTGAAGCTTGCGCATCAGTTCGGCGACTTCGTCCTTCGACATCGCCTTGTTGCCGAATTGCAGCCGGAACATGCCGCCGCGGGTGTCGACGATGGCGGCCTGATAGCTGTCGAGCAGCGCCGTGATGTCGGCAACGCGGGCTTCCGGCGCAAACCGCACCAGCGCGCGCGGCGGCGCCTCCTGGCCCAATGTGCGGGTGACGGGCTCGTTCAAACTGAGTGACGCCGTCTCGAACGACGCAGACTGTTTTTTCAGCAGCACCGCACCGATGACGCCGGCCTGCAATACGAGCGCCAGCGCGCCGAGACTTGCCGACCACGCCAGGGTGCGCGGCGAAAGTCCGGCGAAAAACCCCGATATCCGTGCGGAGAGGTTGCGCGCCGCCGAGGGCTTGCGCACCGGTTCGTTGTCGATGGCCGCGAACAGCTTCTGCATCGCGCGCGCCGACGGCGCCCCGAGGTTTTCATTGAGATCGATGGTCTCGGCGTATTCCTGGCGGATTACGGCGTATTGCTTGGCCAATTCCGGGTCGCGGGCGAGCGCTTCATCGACGAGCCGGGTATCGCGGGCGTTCAGCGTGCCGGCGGCATACCACGGCAGCAGCATTTCAATTTCACCGGGTTCCTGCTCCTGCATTTTGGTCATCGCCATCACGGCCAGCCTCGCTCTATGCCGGCTGCCTTGAGCAGTTCGGCCAACTTCTTGCGTGCATAAAACAGGCGCGTCTTCACGGTGTTCTCCGGTATGCCGACGATTTCGGCCACCTCTTCCACGGACTTCTCGTGGTAATAGACGAGATCCACGATTTCCCGGTGTTCTGGCGAAAGTGCGCTCATGCACTTGCGCAACGCTTGACTGGTATCCTTCTTCTGCGCCGCCACTTCGGGATCGTCGGACGTATCCTCGATCGCGTTGGCCGCCTCATCGTCCAATTCGGCGTCTTTTCTGCGGCGCAGCACAGAAAGCGCCTTGAATCGCGTAATCGCCAACAGCCAGGTGGAAACGGCGGATCGGCCTTCGAATTTGCCCGCCTGGCGCCACACATCGAGAAAGACCTCGCTGATGAGATCTTCCGCAACCTGTTGGTCCCGCACGAGTCTAATTCCAAAGCGGAACACCCTTACATGGTGCCTCCCATACAGCACCTGCATGGCAAGCCGGTCGCCTTGAGCGATCCGAGCGAGCAGGACGTCATCCGAAGCCGCCTGTGTCGCACTCAATGGCCGTCTCGCAAGGTTGGTCGGAGTGGGTTGCCGGGTGGTTCGATCAAAAAGGCAAGATTCTCAAAATTATCGCATCAGCGGCACTTCACTTGTGATCCACCGCACAGAAGAACAAAAAAATGCAACCAAAGGTTCAAAGCCACAAACCCGGTATCATCATACGGAAATACTTTCCAGTCTGAATCATTCCGCGATCAGCCATGCCCACGATCCAGCCATCTTCGGCCAACCCTAAGTCGTATTCAATCGGTCGCGCCACCCAATCGCGTCATCATTTGCACTATAAAACAAGGGTAACTGCACACCTTGCCGTTCGAAATTCGGCACCGAAAGATACCAAACCTAAAGGCTTTCCCCGTTAGATTTTGTGGATTCAGGTACCACCCGACGGTAAAGCCATGGGCACCGCTGCGTCCGCGTTCCACAATCCAATTGCGGCTGAACTCGAAGGCGCGAGCCCCAGACCGTCGGCAAAGGTGCTTTTGCGCCGGGCGAAGCAACGCCGGCAAATCCAGGGAATGGTCGGCGTCAGCTACGTGATGGACGCCTTCGTGCTGCTGATCTTCAGCCACGCCGGAACGATCCCGGTGACGATCGCGCCCGCCTTCGCCGCATGCGGTCTTTTCACCGTCGCCGGCAATATCGTGCTGTCGGAGGCGGGTATCACCGAGCGCTTCAAGGATCATTATTTCGTGACCCCGCAGGCCATCGTCGCGATGACGATCCTGCTCGCCTTCACCTACATCGCGCCGCAAGCCGGCGTCGTATTCCTGTGCTCGCTGTTCGTCGTCTTCAACTTCGCCTCGCTGCGTTCGACGCCGCGACAGACGGCGCTGGTCTGGACCGCCATGGCGCTCGGCCTCGCCGGGTTGTTCCTGTTGACCGACAAGCCGATCTCGATGCCGCATGGCACCGGTCTGGAGCGCTTCGCGACCATGGCAGTGTTCATCCTGGCCATCGGACGCTGCATGTTTCTCGGGATGTTCTCGAACTCGATGCGTCAGTCACTTTACCAGAGCGGACTCAAGCTCAAGGAAGCCTATCGGCGCATCGAGGAGCTGGCCGAACTCGACGAACTGACGGGCGCGTACAACCGCCGCTGCATCATGCGGATGCTGGGTGAAGAGGTTGCCCGCGCTCGCCGCAACGGGGCGCCCTGCTCGATCGCGCTGATCGATCTCGACTGGTTCAAGCGCATCAACGACGCCTTCGGCCATCCCATCGGCGACGAAGTGCTCAGGACGTTCGCCATCACCATGTTCGCCAACATCCGCGAATTCGATCGGTTCGGGCGTTACGGCGGCGAGGAATTCCTGCTGGTACTTCCCGACACGTCCACCGACGGCGCCGCGCAAATCCTCGAACGGTTGCGCGAAATCATCGCCGATCTCGACTGGAGCGCGTTCTCACCCGGCATGCGGGTGACGATTTCCGCCGGTGTCACCACGCTCAGGCCGGGTGAAACGGAGGATACATTTCTCGCACGCGCCGATGGCGCGCTTTACGAGGCCAAGGCCCGGGGACGCAACCTCATCGCCAGTGCCTGATTCAATCAATTCAATCCGGTGACGGAGAAGCCGCCACCGGCCCGCATGTCTAAATGCTCCAGGATAGAAGTCATGAGTTCAAAGCCCGCGCACAGTTCCGAAGGTCTGCTCGACGAATTGCAGACGACACTTGCGCACGGAACCGTCGCGCGTCGGGTCGAAACCCTGCGCCGGGTGACCGACCTCTTTGTCAACGGCGCGGTGGATTATTCGAGCGAGCAGATTGAACTGTTCGACGACGTCTTCCAATGCCTGATGCATCACATCGAGACATCAGCCAAGGCGCTGCTCGCCAATCGGCTCGCCCCCATCGACACCGCGCCGCCACAGACCATTCGCGCGCTGGCATTCGACGATCTCATCGAAATCGCAGCGCCCGTGTTGTCTTTGTCGGAGCGACTCGACGATGCCGCGTTGATCGAGACCGCGCGGACCAAGAGCCAGGCCCATTTGATGGCCATTTCAGCCCGACGGGTGCTGAGCAACGCGGTAACCGACGTGTTGGTGCAGCGCGGCGACGACGAGGTGGTGCAAAGCGCCGTCAACAATCCCGGCGCCGAATTTTCCGAACGCGGCTTTACCCGGTTGATCAGTCGCGCCCAGGGCGACGAAGACCTCGCCACCTGTATCGGCCTGCGTCCCAACATGCCGCGACATCTCTACCTTAAGCTGCTCGCGAAGGCGTCGGCGACGGTGCGGGCGCGGCTTGAGGCCGCCAACCCGCAGCGGGCGCGCGACATACCGACCGCGGTGCACGAAGCCACACGACGCGCCCGCTCGGCGACGGCGGCCATCACCCCGGAAACCGCCATTGCCCATGCGCTCGTTAAATCCCTCTACGACGACGGTCGGCTCGACGAACATCAGGTCGAGGCATTTGCCGAAGCCGGCAAATTCGATGAAGCCAACGCCGCGATCGCCGCACTCGCCAACGTTCCGCTGTCGGTCGCGGAAAACATGATGGTGGAAACCCGCGCCGAGGGCGTGATGATCCTGGCCAAGGTCTCGGGGATGTCGTGGTCGGCCGTCAGGGCGATCATCAATATGCGCGACGACCTGTCGGGCGGACATCCGACCGATCTCGCAGCTTGCAAAGCCACCTACGAGCGGCTTCGGCCATCGACGGCGCAGCAGGTGCTGCGTTTTCACCGTATGCAGCAGACGTCATCGTCGTCTGCGGCATGAGGAAGCGCCGGGACGGGCGTGGCCACCGCGACTAGAGCCTCTTCCGTTCCGATGGAATCGGAACGGGGCTCTAGATTCTTGGTTTGACGCGGTTTCTTTGCGCGAACCGGTATCCACTTCGCTAAAGCCTGAGCACCCTCGATCCCGCCAACGCGCCGATCGCCGCGACCAGCGCGGCAGCGATGGTGTACCAGGTTGCGACGAACAGCGGCGAGTCATCGGCGCAGTGTGATGCGTAAAGCGTTGCGGCCAGTCCTGCCGACAACAGCCCGGCGATCGCGCCCGCGACGGCGGGCCGCGACGGAGCCCCATGCTGCAGGCCGACCAGCGCTCCCGCCAGCAACGGCATCGACATCAGCGGAATAGCGGTCATACAGACTCTGGAATTATGCCCAATCAATCGCGTCATCATCGGCAGGCGTTGCGGCAGCATCATCTCGCCTCCGATGCCCGCAACGAGCAGGCTTGCGGGAATCAGCAACAGCCACATCCAGCCGCGAAGCGACGCCTCAGGCCGCGTCAGATGCAGGCTGACCACGATCGCCGTGAACGCCAAAGTCAGCGTCACCACGAATTTCAGATCAAAAAATGGATTATGCATCGCGGTCATAACGTCCGGACGCACTCCCAATATCGCAAAGAACATTGCGGCCGAAATCGGCGCCGCGGCAAGCAACGCCAGCGCGAGCACGACCCCGACCGGGCGCGCACGATAGGCGTTATCGGCAGCGAGCGTTCGGATGAGTTGATCGGTTTCCATCATCATTGTCCCCGCAATCTGGCAGTCAGGCTGGCAAGTCCACGATGCAGCGCCACCCGCACCGCACCCTCGCTCATCGAAAATTTCGTCGCTGTGTCCTTGATCGACGTGCCCTCGACCGAAATCGACTGCAACACATCGCGCTGTCGTTCCGGCAGAGCCTTGAGCAGCGTTGCGACCTCGCCGGCCGAAGCGGTCTCCGCGGGCGCCTCGCTTGGGATGGTTTCGGCGAAATCGTCGATATTGACGAAAATCCGCCGGCCACGGCGGCGCAGCGCATCGATCAGTTTGTTGCGCGCGATGGCAAACAACCATGGCGCGAACGGCGCATCGGCGTCCCAGGTATGCCGCTTCAGATGCACCGCCAGCAAAATCTCCTGCACGATATCCTCAGATTGGTCGACCGGTTGCCCCGCCCGCGCCAGACCGCGACGTGCCGCAGCTCTCAATACCGGCGTTACCGCCTTGAGCAGACGGTGATACGCCGCATTGTCGCCTGAAATGGCCGCCCGCATCAGGCCGGTCCATTCGTCCTCACGTTCGCGCACGTGCGCTCCTACACAGCAATTCGCTCAATCCATCAATTTGTTACTTCCGTAGCTAGCGATCACATAACCGTGATCGATGGCCATGGAAGCTCAGGACCCCCGCGCACTGGAACGCGGCACAAGGGATTCGGCAACCCAAAGCCTTGCGACCAAAAATTCACAAACCAAGGCTCGCGGACAAGCTCATAACATCGATCGGCCCGGCTCACACCGGCAACCGCTCTGCGCGCAGTAGACCCGCCGCCGATCCAAGCCGGACCCGTTGCCCCGTTTTCGCCGGACTGGCCCGAAGATTCCCTTTTTTTGCCCCGATGCGGACATGCCGGGGAGTCTCTTTTGCTTCCCGGGGGCGGGCAGATGGGGAGATTCAGAATGATCACCAAAGCCAGCGGGCGCTCGGCGCTACTACTCGCAGCAGGACTGTGGATTTGCGGCCTCTATTTCGCGGGGTCGTCGCAGGCTGTGGCGGGCAGCGACGATGCGGCAACGCCGGCGAGCGCACCCGCGGCACCGATCGCGCTCAGCAAATACACCAAACAAAGTGCGCATCACGCAAAAAAACCAGCGCATCCCAAGTCCGGCGATGTCACGCAGAAATCTTCTGACAACAAAAAAGAGGCCTCTGCCGACAACAGCGTGTCGTCCGTGCCCCGCTCCTCCGCCATTCCGCCATCGGTCGCCAACGCCAATGCGCAGTTCCCCGTCGCCGACACGCTCGCCGGCAAGAATGCCCGCGCCATGTCGGAACGCGCCAACAGCATCGTGCAGGCTGCGACTGAGACCTCGCCAGCGGCCGACGTGCCGATCGTTTCAGCCGATCAACTCAACGATGTCGATCGGGCACTGCAGGAAACCCCGCCCGCGGCGCCGCTGGCATTGGCTTCCGCCAACGTGCCTGTCTCAGCCAACGCGCCTGTCATGGCGGCGAGCAGCCCGCTGATGGCCACCGGAAACGGAAACACCACCTGGGACCGCACCTCACTGATCGGGAAAATCTTCATCGGCTTTGGCGTCGTGCTGACCATGGCCTCTGCCGTGCGGATGTTCATCGCATGACACGCTTGGTCCGGCCGACTGGGCACCCGAGCCATCCGGCCCGGTAAAATCCTGGACGTGGCATAGCGCCACTTGATGCCAATCCCGCCAGCGGGCACATTGCCCGTAAAATCAGGCGGGATGAACCATGGGCACATTCGAACACATCATCGTGGAAAGCAAAGGCGCGGTCGGCATTGTCACGCTCAACCGTCCGAAAATGCTCAACGCATTGTCGTTCGGTGTCTTCAGGGAAATCGCTGCCGCGATCGACGACCTCGAGGCGGACGAGAAAATCGGCTGCATCGTGTTGACCGGCGGCGAGAAGGCGTTCGCCGCGGGTGCGGATATCAAGGAGATGCAGCCGAAAACCTTTATCGACATGTTCTCCAGTGATTTCACCGAGATCGGCGGCAACCGCGTTGCCAACTGCCGCAAGCCGACCATCGCCGCCGTCAGCGGCTACGCACTCGGCGGCGGCTGCGAACTGGCGATGATGTGCGACATCATCATCGCCGCCGATACGGCGAAGTTCGGCCAGCCCGAAATCACGCTCGGCACCATTCCCGGCATCGGCGGAACCCAGCGGCTGACGCGCGCGATCGGAAAGTCCAAGGCGATGGACCTGTGCCTGACCGGACGCATGATGGATGCCGCCGAGGCGGAACGATCAGGACTGGTCAGCCGCGTCGTGCCCGCGGACAGACTGATGGACGAGGTGCTGGCGGCGGCGGAAAAGATTGCCGCAATGTCGCATCCCGCAGCAGCGATGGCAAAAAGCGCCATCAACCGCGCATTCGAAACGCCGCTCTCGGAAGGGCTGGAAGTCGAACGCGACCTGTTTCATGCCACCTTCGCACTGGAAGACCGCGCCGAAGGCATGGCGGCGTTTATCGAGAAGCGCAAACCGGTCAATAAGAACCGATAGAGGCAACGAGTTTTTGTGCGCATCGTTTAACACAAATTCGCGTCGTCCCTGCGAACGCATGCGTTCGCAGGGACGACGCAACGGTTTTCCGAGACGCTGCAATTATCCCGCCCTGCTCCTCGCCAGCGCCGCGCTGACCAGCGCGCGATAGGCGCGCTCGCGCCACGTCGCGGGCTTGCCGAGTCCAAGCCTTGCCAGGCATTCGAGATCTGAAGCATCCGGCGAACCGACAAAGCCCTGCCAAAGCAATCCGGCCAGCCGTTGCGGCGTACGCTGGGCGTTCTGAAGCAATTGCAGCGCCGGAATCAGCCGCTGTTCTACATCGGTGAAGTCGCTGCCGAACGGAAACGACGGCAGCAGTCCGGCTTCCCGCGCGGGCTGCAGCGCGACTGCGATCCGTTCGGGATGATTGTTCCGATTACCGGCCGGAATTTCAAAGCCTTTCGGCAACTTGCCGGCATCCTTTGCCTGCCGCATCAGTTCGCCTTGAAAGCGCGAGTCTGTCACCTGCAGCATCGCAGCGATCACCTCGGCGTCGGATTTTCCCCTGAGATCGGCGACGCCGTATTCGGTGACGATGATATCGCGCAGATGCCGCGGAATGGTTTGATGGCCATAGCGCCAGCGGATGTTCGATTGGGTTTTCGCACCCGCCTGCCGGGTCGCTTCCACCGTTAGAATCGAGCGCGCGCCTTGCAGCGCGAACGCCTGCGCCACGAAGTTATACTGGCCGCCGACGCCGCTGACGACCTGCCCGTCCTCAAGGCCATCGGAAATCACCGCCCCCATCAAGGTGGCCATCATCGCATTATTGACGAAGCGGGCGTCGAGCCGGGCGCGGCGCTTGGCGTCCTCCTCGCCATAAAGCTCGTTGGTGAACGATACCGGCATCATCTGGATCCGCGCGACTTGGCTCGGTGTCATCTCGCGCAGCGCACGATAAAAGGATTTCGGTCCGAGAAAGAACGCTCCGTGCAGCACGACCCCCTCGACCTCGCGCTTGAGAATGCCGGCATCGATCAGGCGGAGAAACGCCTCGATCAGCATTTCGCTGACGCCATAGAGCCCCTTTTCAAATCTCCCGGTCTGCAGCGTCGGCAATTCTTCCGCGGGCGCGGCGGCAAGCCGCTTCAGGATCGTCTGGAATTGCGCATTGTCGCGATGGCGGATGATCAGCCCCTGCGCCAGCGCATCGCCAACCTGCCCGATGCCGATCTGCAGCGTGCCGCCGTCGCGCACCAGGCCCGCAGTGTGCAGACCGATGGCGTATTTGGTATCGGTGATCGGCTCGGCCGGCGGCGCGAACAACGGAAACTCGGTGGCGGGGCCCTCGAGCATCGCGCTGAATTCACTGGCCGGCAGATCGCCCGCGCCCGGCATGAACGGCAGCTCCGAATTGACCTGACCGACCAGCTTGAACGCCGCGCGGCCTTCGGCACGGGCGCGTAGAATATCCAGCGTGGTGTCGGTGTTGCAGCTCAGGCTGTAGCGGGCGACGCCATCGACCACACGCTTGGCCACCAACTGGGTGACGACATTGAGCCCGCGCGCCAAGAGATAGGATGAGGCATGAGTATAATTTGCCGAAATGTAATGTTGCTGGGCAAAGGGCACGCGCAGCCATTTTCCCGCCAGGAAGAAGAACTCGATGACCTTGACGTTGGGCGGCAGCGCGCCTGCGTGCAGCGCATCGGCATAAGCGAGATCAGGATAGCCGCCGAACAGGCGGTCGATCACCGGCGTAATGAAACGCTGCTCAAGCAGGTTCGAAGGCTTCGGTTTTTCCAGCGTGAGCGCAGAAAACAAGGTCAGGTTGATGCTGCGATCGGCGGCCGCGCGCGCGTAAAGCGCATTCACGATGTGGTTGGCCTTGCCAAGCCCAAGCGGCAACCCGACCACCAGATCGCGCCCGACATCGCGGATGATATCGTCCGCGATCGCAGCGGGGTCGGAGAACAGTTTCAGCATCAGGTTCCAGCCCGGGCGCGGTTTGAAGCCAGCGCCTGGAATCGGACGCAGCTTCCAAGGGTTGTAACCCATTTTGCAACCGATACGTCTGTGACGAACCGGCAACAGCGCGGCACCGAATTCATGTGGTTTACGCGCCCGGCGGTTTGCGTGTGGCGGCCACGCCCTCTAAACAGTAAACGTGGCGAAGGCGTCGGCGGGGGCAGACGGCCGGTGTTGGTTACGGGATCACATGGTTGGGTGTGCCGCTAAGGTTGGCCTCGCACGAGGGCGCATGCTTCGATCGGGCATTTGCCTTGGCATTGTGGCCTGTCTTGGTTTTGCGGCCACCGCAGCCTGCGCCGAAAGCCTCCCTGAGGCTTTGGTCAAAGCCTATCAGACCAACCCGCTGCTCAATGCCGAACGGGCGCGGCAGCGCGCCACCGACGAGAACGTGCCGCAGGCGCTGGCCGGCTACCGGCCGCAGATTGTCGCCAACCTCGGTGCCGGACTTCAGGCAGTGCGCGACCTTTTGCCCGGCAACACCATCCAATCCGCCACGCTGAAACCGTGGACCATCGGCGTGACTGTGACGCAGACGCTGTTCAACGGCTTCAAGACCGCCAACAGCGTGCGGGTGGCGGAACTGCAGGTGCAATCCGGCCGCGAAGCGCTGCGCAATGTCGGCCAGGGCGTGCTGCTCGACGCCGCCACCGCCTACAGCAACGTACTCGCCAATCAGTCGCTGGTTGAAGCGCAGCGCTCCAACGTCGCATTCCTGCGTGAGACCCTCGGGATCACGCAGCGGCGTCTGAACGCCGGCGACGTGACGCCGACCGACACCGCGCAGGCGGAGGCGCGCCTGAGCCGCGGACTTGCCGATCTCAACGCAGCGGAAACCAACCTCGCCGTCAGTCAGGCGACCTATGCCCAGGTCATCGGCAGCCAGCCCGGCGTGTTGAAAGTGGCCGAGCCCGTAGACCGGTATCTGCCGCGCAGCCGCGATGATGCGACCGCCCTCGCCTTCAAGGACAATCCGGCGGTGCTCGCCGCGGGCTTCGACGTCGATGTCGCCTCCACCAGCATCCACGTTGCCGAGAGCAGCCTGATGCCCACCGTGACCTTGCAGGGAAACGCCAGCCGCAGCGTGGATTCCGATCCCACACTCAGCACCTTCAGGACGGATCAGGCCTCGGTGCTCGGCCAGATCAACGCGCCGATCTATGACGGCGGTACCGCAGCATCGCAGACGAGACAGGCCAAGGAACTGACCGCGCAAAGCCGGCAGGTGCTCGATCAGATTCGCAACCAGGCCCGCACCGCCGCCGTCGGGGCATGGGTTGCCAATGAGGGCGCCAAGGTCGCGGTAACCGCATCGGAATCCGAAGTGCGCGCCGCGACGGTGGCGCTGCAGGGCGTGCAGAAGGAAGCCCAAGGCGGCCAGCGCACCACGGTTGATGTGTTGAATTCCCAGGCCGACCTGATTTCAGCGAAGGCGCGGTTGATCGGTGCGCAGCGCGATCGCGTGATCGCATCCTACACGCTGCTGAGCGCGATCGGCCATCTCGACGTCAAGACGCTTGCGCTCAACACGCCGGACTATCTGCCGCAGACGCATTATCATCAGGTGCGCGACGCCTGGGAAGGACTGCGCACCCGCACGCCGTCAGGGCAGTGATGCGATTGACGAATACGACAACTCAAGGAGCCGACGTTTAGACTGCGATAACAACGATAGAAAACCAGGGAGTGAAGAGATGTTGAACCGACGCCATCTTCTGCTTGCCTCGCTCGCGGCCGGAGTAACCGTGCCGAACCGCAATGCCTTCGCGACGGCGGCGCAGCCGTCAACACCGGTGAATTTCGACGTCCCTGCCGGCGCTACCGACTGCCACACCCATATTCATGGCGACCCGGAGAAATTCCCGTTCTTCGCCGGTCGCGTCTATACGCCGGAACCCGCTTCGCCCGAGGAAATGTCGGCGCTGCACAAGGCGCTGCAGATCGAGCGCGTGGTCATCGTCACGCCGAGCGTCTATGGCACCGACAATTCCGCCACGCTGTTCGGCATCAAGGCGCGTGGCGCGACCGCGCGCGGCGTCGCCGTGATCGACGACAAGACGCCGGAAAGCGATCTCGACGCGATGAACGCCGCCGGCTTCCGCGGCATCCGCGTCAATCTCGCGACATCAGGTGTCAACGATCCCAATGCCGGTCGCCAGCGCCTCCAGACCGCGGTCGACCGCGTCAAGGGCCGCAACTGGCACGTCCAGATGTTCACGAACATGCCGGTGATCCCCGCGATCAAGGACCTGGTTGCCACTTCGCCGGTGCCGATCGTGTTCGATCATTTCGGCGGCGCCCAAAGCGAGCTCGGCCTGACGCAGCCGGGCTTTGCGGAACTGCTGGAATTGGTGCGCTCCGGCAAGGCCTATGTCAAAATCTCCGGCGCCTATCGGGCGTCGAAGCTTGCGCCTGACTATGCCGACGTGGTCCCGTTCGCCCAGGCGTTGATCGCGGCCAATGCCGACCGGATCATCTGGGGCACCGACTGGCCGCATCCGAATTCAACCACCCCGCCCGGCAACAAGCCGACCGACCTGACGCCGCTGTTCCAGATCGACGACGGCCGGCTCTTCAATCAACTGACGGTATGGGCGCCGGACGCCGGGATCCGCAAGAAGATCCTGGTCGACAATCCAGCGCAGCTCTACGGATTCTGATCTTGGCCATACGATCTGGCGTGCCAGGAAATCCAGCGGCTCATACGACGGCGCGAAGCCCCAAGTTGAGCCGCTGTCGCATCCACTGGCCGGCTTCGTCGATGGCGGCAAGACCTGCACGAATGAGCACGTGAAACAGCGGCCATGCGTGCGGCATCTCCGCCCAAACATGGAGCTTCACCTCAACCCCGACCAGCGCGGCATGATTGGCGAAGGTGAGCGAATCCGACAGCAGCACTTCGTCACTACCGACTTGAATAAGCATGGGCGGCAGACCCGTCGGGTCTGCGCGCACCGGAGAGGTCAAGGGATTGTCGGGTTGGCCACCGAGATAGGCGGCTGCGACCATATCGATGCCCTCGCGCGTGATGATCGGATCGCGCGCGCCAACCTTTTGATAGGACTCGGCCGTGGTTGTCATATCGAGCCACGGGCTTAGCAAATAGAGACCGGCCGGCTGCGGCAGCTCCTCTTCACGCACTTTTAACAACAACGCCGTCGCGAGATTACCTCCGGCGGACTCGCCGCCGACCACGATATCTTGCGGTGAGATGCCGGCGGCCAGAATCTGCTTGTAAGCCTTCAGCGCATCTTCCAGCGCCGCGGGATACGGGTGCTCCGGCGCCAGGCGATAGTCGAGATGAAACGCCGTGACGCCGGCCGCGACGGCGAACCGCGATACCAGATGACGATGGCTCTTGAGGCTCCCGAACACATGGCCGCCACCATGCAGATAGAGCAGCAGCTTTCCCGCGGCCGCATTGGCGTGCGTGATTTTTTCGCCGGGAACGCCGGACAGGTCGATCGCTTCGGCCGTGCATCCCGCTGCCAGCGGGATCGCGCCCATTTCAGTATCAAATGACGCGCGTTGTTCCGGGATCGTCACCTGTCCACGGGTGGCTGCCCGCTGCTTCCAGTGAGCCACAAACATTTCGACGTCAGTATCTTTCCGAGTCACCCTTAGTCTCCCTTTGCCGTCGAGGCCTTCGTATCATGGGCCCCGCCCCCAATTCGAGCCGCTACCTTTCCCGCCGCGAGAACAGCGAGATCAGCACCGGCAGCGTCACCAGGATCACCAGCGGCGCCAGCATCATGCCGGTCACCACGACCACCGCGAGCGGCTTCTGCACCTGCGAGCCGATGCCGCCCGACAGCGCCGCCGGCAACAGCCCGACGCCGGCGACCACGCAGGTCATCAGCACCGGTCGAAGCTGCAGCTCGCCGGTGCGGATGACCGCGCTGATGCGGTCGAAACCTTCGTCGATCAGTTGATTGTACTGCGACAGGATGATGATGCCGTCCATCACCGCGATGCCGAACAGCGCGATAAAGCCGATCGCGGCCGAAACGCTGAAGGGAATGCCTGTTATCAGCAACCCGAGCACGCCGCCGAAGATCGCCATCGGGATCACGCTCATGGCCAGCAGCGTGTCGGTCATCGAGCCGAAATTGAACCACAGCAGCACCGCGATCAGCGCCAGGCTGATCGGCACCACGATCGACAGCCGGCGGATCGCGTCCTGCAGGTTGCCGAATTCGCCGACCCATTCCAGCCGCGATCCCGGCGGCAGCTTGACCTGCTCTTCGACCTTCTGCTGCGCTTCCCGGATCGCGCTGCCGAGGTCGCGTTCGCGCACCGAGAACTTGATCGGCAAATAACGCTCCTGCTGCTCGCGATAGATGTAGGCCGCTCCTGACACCAGCTGGATCGAGGCGATCTCGCTCAACGGCACCTGGGTGATGCTGCCGTTCGGGCCGGCCGCGCCGATCCGCAAATTCTGGATCGCCTCGGCGCTCTTGCGATATTCCGGGGCGAGCCGGACGATGATCGGAAAATGCCGGTCGCTGCTGGGTTCATAGAGGTCACCGGCGGAGTCGCCGCCGATTGCCACCTTGATGGTGGCATTGATGTCGCCCGGCGACAGCCCGTAACGGGCGGCCTTGGCGCGGTCGATATCGATGCGGATGGTGGGCTGGCCGAGCGAGGTGAACACCGCGAGATCGGTGACGCCCTGCACCGTGGAGAGCACCGACTTGATCTTGTTGGCGGTCTCGGTGAGCGCCTGCAGATCGTTGCCGTACAGCTTGATCGAATTTTCACCCTTCACGCCGGACACGGCCTCGGACACGTTGTCCTGCAGATATTGCGAGAAGTTGAATTCGACGCCGGGAAACTTCTCCTGCAATTGCGCCAGCAACTCAGCGGTGAGCACTTCCTTGTCATGGGTGCCGGGCCACGCGCTGACCGGCTTGAGCGGCGCGAAGAACTCGGCATTGAACAGACCGGCAGCGTCGGTGCCGTCATCGGGACGGCCCTGTTGCGACACTACCGACTCAACCTCGGGGCGATCGCGGATCAGCCTGCGCATCTCGTTGACATAGGCGTTGCCGGCCTCGAGCGAGATGGTCGGCGGCAAGGTGGCGCGGATCCACAGATTGCCCTCCTCGAGCTTGGGCAGGAATTCGAGCCCCAGCAGCCGCCCGCCGACAACAGTCATGACGACGAGGCCGATTGCAGCCCCCATCACCAGCCGGCGGTTGCCGACGGCCCAGTTCAGCACCGGCATATAGAGCCGATGCAGCATACCCATGATCCAGGTCTCGGCCTCATGGACGTGCGACGGCAGGACGATCGCGCTCAGCGCCGGGGTGATCGTGAACGTCGCCAGCAGGCCGCCCGCCAGCGCATAGGCATAGGTCCGCGCCATCGGCCCGAAGATATTGCCCTCGACGCCGCTCAGCGTGAACAGCGGCAGGAACGCCGCGATGATGATGGCGGCGGCGAAAAAGATCGACCGCGACACGTCGGCCGCGGCCGACAGGATGGCATGGCTTTTCATGTCCATCGTGGTGTCGGTCGAAATATGGCTCTGTTCGGACTCCGAAAGCGCGATGGTTTGGGTCAACCGGCGGAAGATCGCTTCTACCATGATCACGGTAGCGTCCACGATCAGGCCGAAGTCGATCGCGCCGACTGACAGCAGGTTGGCGGATTCGCCGCGCAGCACCAGGATGATGACGGCAAAGAACAGCGCGAACGGGATCGTGGCGCCGACGATCAGGGCGCTACGCAGATTGCCGAGGAATAGCCACTGCAGCAGCACGATCAAGAGAATGCCGACCACCATGTTGTGCAGCACGGTCGCGGTGGTGGTGTCGATCAGGTCCTTGCGGTCGTAGATCCGCTCGATCCGCACGCCCGGCGGAAGGATGCTGGAATTATTGATCGACGCGACCAGCTCCTCGACGCGCCGGATCGTCGGCGAGCTCTGCTCGCCGCGGCGCATCAGCACGATGCCTTCCACAATGTCGTCGTCGCCATCGAGGCCGGCGATGCCGAGCCGCGGCTTCTCGCCCACGGTAACGGTAGCGATGTCCTTGACCAGAACCGGATTGCCGCCACTTTGCGATACCATGGTGTTAGCGAGATCGTCGATCGAACGGATCAGGCCGACGCCGCGCACGACGGCAGATTGGGTTCCGATGTTGACGGTATTGCCGCCGACATTGATGTTCGAATTGCTGACCGCCTGCAGCAGTTGCGGCAGCGTCAGGCCGTTGGCGATCAGCTTGTTGAAGTCGACCTGCAGTTCGTAGGTCTTGGTCTTGCCGCCCCAGCCGGTGACGTCGATCACGCCAGGCACCGAACGGAAGCGGCGCTGCAGCACCCAGTCTTGCAGCGTTTTCAGGTCGAGCACGCTGTAGTTCGGCGGCCCGACCAGGCGATAGCGGAAGATTTCACCGATCGGGCTGAGCGGCGAAATCCCGGGCTGCGCGTTGCCCGGCAACGGCGAGAGCTGCGACAACCGGTTCAGCACCTGCTGCAGCGCTTCGTCATAGGTGTAATCGAACGAGAACTGCAGTTTGACGTCGGACAGTCCGTACAACGAGATGGTGCGGATGGTGCCCAGATTCTTAAGGCCCGCGACCTGGGTCTCGATCGGGATGGTGATGTAGCGTTCGATCTCTTCCGCCGACAATCCCGGACTTTGCGTCACGATGTCGACCATCGGCGGCGTCGGGTCGGGATAGGCTTCGATGTTGAGCTGCTTGAAGGCGATCAGGCCGCCGATGATCACGACGGCGAACAGGCCGACCATCAAATAGCGGCGGCTGACTGCAATGGCGACAAGACGATCCATTCAGTTCGGCGCTTTCGATGGGCTGGGGAAGGAATAGGCGTCCGAAACCGAAATTCGCGTCACGTTCAGAACTTTCCCAGATGGCGTGGCACGAATGAAGACAGTGTCCTAGTCACGGACCTAGCTGCCGGATGCGGCGCGGTCGATGAACAGGCTGCCCTTTGTCACGATGCGCTCGCCGGGTCTTAAATTGCCATCGACTTCCACGAGATCGCCGTTGGTGAGGCCGGCCTTGATCTGGCGAAGTTCGATCGACTTGTCCTGATGCGCAACCCAGACATGGACCTGATCGCCCTCGTAGATCAGCGCCTGCCTCGGCACGCCGACGGCCGGATGATCACCTGCCGAGTAGATCGTGACATTGGCGAACATCTCCGGCTTCAAGAGTCCGTCCTTGTTGTCGATGGTGGCGCGGACCAGCAGCCGGCGGGTGGCGGGGTCGATGGCCGCGGAAACATAATCGATGCGGGCCGAGAGCGAACGGCCCGGCAGCGCCAGCACGTTGAAAGCGATGTCCTGCCCTACCGACACTGTGGCCGCATCGGTCTCGCGCACGAAAGCGGTCAGCCAAACCGTGGAGAGATCGCCGATCACAAAAACTGGGTCGCTGGCGCCGGCATTGACATATTGTCCGGGGCCGACCTTTCGCGCCACCACCGTGCCCGCGATCGGCGAATAGATCGTGGTGTTCGGATCGATGCGGCCCTTTTCCTGGAAGGTCGATATCGCCTCGTCGGTCAGACCGAGAATCCGCAACCTGTTGCGCGCGGCCTCCAGCGCCGTTTGCGACGAGCGCAGGTCGTTTTGCGCCTGGACCAGGGTTGCCTGCGACTGCTGATAGTCCTTCAGCGGCACCGCCTTGCCTTCGAACAGATCCTTGGCGCGGGCATACTGCAACTGGGCGAGATCGAGCGCCGATTTGGCCTTGTTGAGGCCGGTCATCGCGGCGATGAAATCGTTCTGTGCCTGCACGGTATCGGCGGCCTCGATCACGAATAGCGGCTGTCCCTGCACGACGTGATCGCCCGGGCGCGCCATCAGCTTGTTGACGCGGCCCGCATAGGGCGAAAACACCGGCGTCGACCGATCCTCATCGATCGCAACCTTGCCTTCGGTGACGTGTTCGGAGCGGAAGTCCCGCGCGGTCACCGGCTCGATGGTCAGGCTGGCCCATTCGGCCGGCGTCGGCGTATAGCGCAGCAATCCCTTGCGGGATTGGCTCGATAGCTCGGAATTCTTCGGCTGGGCGCCGCCGCGGTGCGTAAATCCGAACACGGCGCCGCCGCCAAGCGCCAGCAGTGCCGCGCCAACGGCCAGACGTTTTCCACTAAGCATCTGCAACTGTTCAACAAATTTTGACGACATAAAATCCGATCATATCGGTTATGAACGCGGAGTCGGCAGCCTTATCGGTAAGCTAATAGTCCCCATTTGCGGGTTCAAACAAACTAAAAATGCCAATTGCCCTAGCGGTTAATGTTAAAATTTTGAAAGGCTTCGCGGCCGATTTCAAGGCCGCGCCGGCCACTGCGGCAAATGGCTGCCGAGCGGCATCGCCGGACGGCTCCAGACGGCGGGTGTTTTCGACAGCACCGCGGAATGGCTGACGGCGTGCAGCGGACCGAAGCCGGAAGGCATTTCCTCGATAAAGCGCTGCACCGTATCGGCCTTGAAATCTTCAGCGATGAAACCTTCGGCTGCGCGACCTAGATTCCACAACCATCGCCCGGTCTGCGCCAGTGACACGCGAACGTGCCAGCTGCCGCCTTCGCGCGACTGGTGCGCCCGCGCCATCATGGCGCCGAACGCCATCAGATAGCCCGAGACATGATCGAGGATCTGGGCCGGCAGCTCCTTCGGCCCGTCGATGCCGGCGGCCTGTCCTTCGGCATGGTTGAAACCGGTCGCGGTCTGCACCAGCGAGTTGAACCCCCGACGCTCCGCCCAAGGCCCGGAGTGGCCATAGGCCGACAGCGAAACATAGACGATGCCGGGGCTGATCCGCGCGGCATCTTCGGCCGAGAAACCGAGTGTTGCCAGTGCGCGCGGACGATACCCTTGCGAAAAAACATCAGCTTGCGCCAACAGGCCGCGCAACACGCTTCGTCCTTGCTCGCTTCTCAGCTCAACAAACGTGGTGAGCTTGCCGCGGCCAGTGTCGATCGAAAGCCAGGGGATCGCCGGCAGGTCGGGACCGGAGACCAGGAGAACATCGGCGCCGTGTGCAGCCAGTGTGCGGCCGGCGACGGGACCGGCGATTACCCGCGACAGATCCAGCACGCGTATCCCTGCAAGCGGACGATCACCGGCTGGCCAGGGCCGTGGCGCGGCGTCCCCAATCCGCTCGATCGAGAACAGCGGCAATTCGGCGAGCGCCTTGGCGTGCGGCAGATCGGACCATTCGGCATGAGAGCGCATCATCGCGACGACGCCGCCGGCGGCGTAGGCTGCGGTCTCGAACGCTTCGGCGTCCCATTGCATCAGCGCGGCCTGAACCTCGTCGCGCTCCGGCTTGCAATTGAGAACCCGGCAGACCGCATCGCGGTGATGTCGGAAATTGGTGTGCAGTCGCACGAAGCGCCGGTCGCGGGTCTTGTAGATGCCGGCGATGGCGTCCCAGCTCGGTCCCGGCGGCTTGCCGTCGACGCGCAGGTAACGTTCGCTGCGGCATTCGACCAAAGCGTGGGTCATGTCGACCGCGACATGTTGCGATTGTCCGCTGCGCAGTTTCCAGATCTGCGCGGCGGCGAGGCCGGCTGCGGCGACGCCGGCCTGTGCGGCGGCACCGACGCGAAACGACGAGGGCAGTTGCGGCTCGTCCCCGCTCAGCGTGACGTCTTCGAGCGCGGCAGGATCGCCGCCCGCGGCAGTCCAGATATCGGCTAGAATATCCCTGGGGCTTTGCACGATCCTCACCCTTCTCTCGGATACGAATTCCAAGCGCTTTGCGCTTGTCCCGAACGAAAACGGTACGCGCTTTTCGGGATCATGCGCTAACCTCCAACGCTCTGCCCTAGCATGGAAGGAGTTGCAATGGCTGCCATCGATCCGCTGACCGCCGGGGCCGTCCTGCTCGCGACGGCCGCAACCGACGCGGTCTACGTCATGTTCACCTCGGCCGTCGTCACGCGCAGGCGGGTGCCCGCGGCAACCTGGAGCAGCATATGGTACCTGCTCTCCTCCTACGCCGTGATCAGCTACACGGAAAACTGGGTCTATGTCGCCTTCGCGGCGGTCGGCTCCTGGCTCGGCGCCTTTGCGACGATCACCTTCCTGCATCGCCCACCCGGCGGTCCGCCGATCGGCGCGGCGCCGGAATAGTGAATGAGCCAACCTGTCGCTCGGATGCCAGGAAAGACGGTGGGTTGGGTTTGGCTCAGACGACGGATGTTGAAACCGTCATTGCGAACGCAAGCGACGCAATCCAGGGCCGCAAGCAAGGACTGGATTGCTCACATGGGGAATGTGTGTGTCAAGGATAAGCTGTTACGCTCCTGCTTTTGGCGGTTCTGTCAGGACATCTGCGCTCCTCGTATTTGCGATCCCAGGTTCGAGCCGGTTTGGCAATCTGGTTTGCTTGCCAGATCAAACTCACATCCGGTCGTCGCGCGAGGCGACTGCACCACAATTCCGCTTGCGGCGGGCAGGCTCGAGAGGACGGGGCCATTCTTCGTTGCGGCGTTTGAAGCCATGCAATCCATCGGTTCGTCCACCCGGATCGGCCGAGGCTGATCGGGCCTCGGCGGATTGGTTTTCCTTGAGAAGAAGCCTGATGTTATGCGGCGCTCTTCATCACGGCCCCCTCGATGATGACGCCGCTGGTCACATACTTCCACAACGCCACGAGCAGCTTGCGCGCCAGCGCCACGATCGCGCTCTTGCGGCCGCGCTGGCTGTGCGCCTTGAACCAGCGCGCCAGCTCCGATTGCGGCTGGTGCCGCAGCCACAGCCAGGCGAGCTGGATCATCATGGTTCGCAGCCGCGGATTACCGGCTTTGGACACGCCTTGCTCGCGCTCGATGCTGCCGCTGCGCCAGGGCGTCGGCGCAAGGCCGGCATAAGCGGCAAGCTGGCGGCGGTTGGCGAAGTGGCGGTAAAAAGCCTCCGACCAGAGCACCGCCGCAAAGTTGGCACCCATGGCCTTCAGGCCCAGCAGCAGCGTCACCGGATCCGGTGCGGCCGTCTCGGTTGCAGGCTTTCTGGCCGCCGCCAACAACGCCTCCTGCTCGGCCTCCACCGCCTTGATATGGTCGAGCAAAAGTTCGAGCCGATCCAGCTCACGGCCGATCTGGACTTTCAAATGCAACGGCAGTTCGCGTCCGTCGCCGGTGCGCAAGGCCTCAAGCCGCACTCGCCGGTCGCGCCGCAATGGCGCATAGTCGGATACGCCCTGGGCGAACAGAAGGCCCTTGATCCGGTTCACATGCGTGATCCGCTCGGCGATCAACGTCTGACGTTCGCGACAAACTCTCCGCCGGTCCTCCTCTTCGGGCGAGGGCGCAACCACCATCGCGCAGACCCGTGGCTCGCCGCGCTTGTAGGCGAGAAGTGCCCGCAACAACGTCTCGCCATCGAGCTTGTCCGTCTTGGCCCGCCGTCGCCGTCGCGGCGTCGCAATCGAGGCAGGATCGACCACATGGCTCTCGATGCCTTCCTGCTGCAGGACGCGATGCAGCCAGAACCCGTCCAGCCCCGCCTCCTGGATCGTGATGACCGGACAGCTCTGGCCGATCTGGACCGCCGCCTTGCGCTTGCGTTCCGCAAACAGCTTCATCAGCTCAGCGGTATCGCCGGCCGGGACGCTGTGCCTGGACATCTTCTCGCCCTTGCCGGGCGACAGCGACGTCACCAGCCACGTCGATCGGCTCAGTTCCAGCGACACAAAAATTGCGCCAATATGGGTGCGGATAGCGGCCGGTCCGTCGCAAAGATGATCCAACAACATTGTCGTCTCCAGGTTGAGTGGTTTTGCAACCTCAGTCTGGCTTCAGACTTGGTCGCTATCCACCCCCATGGAATCTTCGTCGCAAGTGCTCCTCGCAATGACGTGGAGAAGCCGAGACGCGCGCAACCCTCGTGCAAACGGCAGTTAGCACACGGTAGTCGCCGCGGTCGAAATCCAAGTCGCGCCGCGCCCTCGTCATTCCCGACTGTCCGCTTCGCCGTTGCCAGACAGCACCTGTGCAGCGCCGCCGATGCCGCGCCGGAAGGCTTCATCGAACGTGACGCTGCGAAGCCGCCAGCGGTGCGGCCGGTCGGGTCGATCGATCTGCCATTGCGTGGCCCATGCAAGCTCCTGATCATTCCAGACGAGGTGCCCGACCAAGGCAACTTCCCCGCCTTGCCCGGCCGCGAGCGAGGCCAGCGTCGAGACAGGAACCTTGCTCAGCTCCACACCGTTGATGTTCGCCTTCGCCAATGCCGCCGCCGTCGGCAGCACAATGTTCATCCCGCGCCTGGCAGCCGCCGCGAGCAGCGCGTCGCGTTGCAGATCGGATTGCGCTCCATCCGACGTGACGATGAATTTCCGCTCGCCTTGTTCCATTTCGACAAAGACGGCAAGCACCGGACGACGTGAAAGCCACGCCCTCAAGCCAAGCCCCTTGAGTACGCCGTTGATTTTCTCCTTGTTGAAGTCGACGATCAGATCGAATGGCCGGTCGCGGGTGCCCTGCTCGTCGCGTTTGGGCTTGCCGGAAAACTGGTCGCGATAATCGAAGGCTGTGACAAAATCCTTCGCCTTGGCTTTGTACGCCGCCAACCGCGCATCACCCGCGAGCTTCTCCGCGCCTGATACTTTGATCAAGACGTCTTCCAAGCATGACCCAAAGCCGATCATGCGATTGGCCTCTCCCTGGCCCGTCACCACGGTCTGTGCGCGATAGAGGTCTTCTGCCGCCGTCGCGGTGCTACAGGCCAACCCGGCTGCAAGTAATATCGCGGTGATCGAGAGTGTCGCACGAAGCCCCATCAGGCCGCACCGGTGTTTTGTGCTGCGAATGGCGGTCATGAGAAATAATCTCCGGCTTTGCGATTGCCCTGAGACGGCTATTGCCTTCGGGCTCATGGTTCGCTCATCCGCAACTTCAGCACTCCGGCATATCCCAAGAGCGGCGTTGCTCCGCATGCTTGCCGCGCGCGTCAACCATGCGGTGTCAACGCGAAGGTTTCAACGCTCCCGTGGGTCGGATAGTGTGCGGCGCGATCAACAGGGGGGAATTTCATGAGCTTGTCCGGTGTCTTTGCGCAGTTCGTGGCGCTGCTCGGCGGTATCGCGCTGCGGTGGCGCCGGCTGCAGGGCGCGGCGCATGCGCCTGCATGGGGCAGCACGCCGGTGGTCCCGGTGGCGAAGCCGCAAGGCACCATCCCCACGCTCAAGATGCCCTCTGCCCGAGGCTGGGCCGAAGGGCAGAAGCCGGTGGCGGCGCCGGGCCTCAAGGTCAATGCGTTCGCGACCGGCCTGAGGCATCCGCGCTGGATCAACGTGCTGCCCAACGGCGACGTGCTGATTGCCGAGGCGAACCAGGTCGCCGGACCGGCCAGGAGCGTGTTCAGTTACGCGATGCAGGCCACGATGCGACGGGCCCGCGCGCTGGGCGAGAGCGCGAACCGCATCACCTTGTTGCGCGACAGCGACGGCGACGGCATCGCCGAAACGCGCAAGGTTTTCATGGACGGGTTGAACCAGCCGTTCGGCATGGCGCTGCTGGGCGACACCTTCTATGTCGGCAACACCGATGGCGTGGTGGCTTTCCCCTATGTGGCGGGCGCGGACCGCATCAGCGCGCCCGGGAAGAAACTCGTCACCTTCAAGCCAAGCGGGCATTGGACGCGCAGCCTGCTGCCGAGCGCCGATGGCAAGAAGCTTTATGTCGGGGTCGGCTCACTCAGCAATATCGCCGAGAGCGGCATGGCGGTCGAGGAAGGCCGGGCAGCGGTCTATGAACTCGATCTGGCTAGCGGCTTGAGCCGCATCTTCGCTGCCGGCCTGCGCAACCCCGTGGGCCTGGCGTGGGAGCCGCAGACCGGCGCACTCTGGACCGTGGTCAACGAGCGCGACGGCCTCGGCGATGAGACGCCTCCGGATTATCTGACCTCGGTGCAGGACGGCGGTTTCTACGGCTGGCCTTATTGCTACTGGGGCAAGACGGTCGACGATCGCGTGCCGCAGGATCCGGCCTTGGTCGCCAAGGCGATCACGCCGGATTATGCGCTCGGCGGGCACACCGCGTCGCTGGGTCTATGCTGGCTGCCGGCCGGCACGCTGCCGGGTTTTCCGGAGGGCATGGCGATCGGCCAGCACGGTTCCTGGAATCGCAGCACGCTGAGCGGCTACAAGGTGGTGTTCGTACCGTTTGCCAACGGACGCCCGGACGGACCAGCGCGGGATATCCTGTCGGGCTTTCTCGCGCCGGACGAACGGGAGTCCTATGGACGACCGGTCGGCGTCACGCTCGGTCCCGACGGATCGCTACTGGTGGCGGACGATGTCGGCGACGTGATCTGGCGCGTCACCGGCGCGTGAATGGACTGAGCGAGCCTCGTCACTCGGCAGCCGGGGTTTGCACCGGAGCAAGCGCTGCCGAGTTGGCCTCGTGCGCCGTCGAAGGCCGATCGGCCTCTGCGATGACAGGTGCGGTCGCCTCGAAGCGAACACGATAGACCCGCACATTCTCCATCACGCGCTGGACATAGTTGCGCGTCTCGGCAAACGGGATGCGCTCGACCCAATCGATCGGATCCACGTTGGGGTCGCGCGGATCGCCATACCGCTTCACCCAGTCCTGAACGCGGCCGCGCCCGGCATTGTAGCCGGCGAAGGTCATGATGTGGGAGCCGTTATACTCCTTTAACAGCGCGCTGAGTTCAGCCGCGCCCATCTGCGTGTTGTAGACGGGATCAGACACCATCCGGGCCCAGTCATAGGTCACGCCGAATCGCTTCGCGGTATCGCGCCCGGCTTCCGGGGTAACCTGCATCAGGCCGACCGCGTTGGCCGGCGACTTGTCGCGCTGGTCGAAGGCGCTTTCGGTGCGGGCAACCGAATAGATCATGCCACGCTCGATCGGCGGACCGACCGGGCTGTGGTTCGGGATTCCGATCGTCGGGAAGGCATAAAGGTCGAGCGCCAATCCACGGCCGAGCGCGGCCTTGCCGATCTGCAGCATGGCGCGCGCATCGTTCCGGCGGCTGGTCAACTCGCCAAGCGCGACCAGCGCCGCGACGTCTGCGCTTTGCTCGGCGAGATCAGCCACGAAACTCAGGACCAAATCGCGCTCGCCGAGTGCATAGAGCATGTCCGCGGCGCGGACGCGCTCGTCCGAAAGCGCAAGCGCATCGGCCGGGTCGGCTTGCGGCGGCGTTCGCAGCTCAACTCCGTCAATGCCAAGCTTGGCGCGTGCCAGCTGCCCGTAATAGGCGGTGCTGTGGCGGGCAGCCGCCTCGTAGAACGCTCGCGTCTCTTCCTTGTTGCCTGCGGCTTCGGCGGCGCGGCCGCGCCAGTAATTTGCCCGCGCCAATACGATCGGATTGACCGCTCCGTCGTCGACATGGTCGAAATGCGCCCGCGCCGTCGCGGGATCGTTGAGGTAGCGCAACGCGATCCAGCCGGGCAGGAAGTGCGATTCCGCGCGGTAATTTTCACTGGCCGGCGGCGCGGCCTCGTGCACCACCTGATACGCGTCCGCGAATTTGCCGAGGTCAAGCAGCTTGCGGGCGAGCACGCGCCGCTGGCGCCACCATTCATCGGTGTCCTGAAACGCCATGGTCGCCGGCGAGGCCGCCAGCATCAGGCGGGTTGCGTCCTCAAATCGATCGTGCCGCATCATCCACTTGATACGGCATAGCACGTAGCCGAGGTCCTTGCGGGATTCGGTTGCGACACCGTCGAGCAGACCGAGCGCCTTGGTCTCATTGCCATTGACTGCGATGCAGGCCTTCACGATCGAAACATCGTCGTCGCCAAGGCGGCGCGCGGCGCGCATGGCGCCGGAAAAATCCTTGGCGCCGATCCGTCGATCCATGCGGGCCCGATGGTCTTCGCGGCTAAGAAGGTCGCGGAAACTATCGAGCGCCTCGGCTTCGGAGCGATCCGACAATTCCTCCGACCGCCAGGCCTCGCGAATCAGGCCTGCGGCGCCATCGCGGTCACCTTCGGCGAGCAGCACCCGCGCCAGCGCGAAGCGGCCCTTGGCACTCGCGGGGCGATCGCCGGTGAAGCCGTGAACCGTCGCGGCGGCGCTCTTCTCGTACCACAAATGCCCTTCCGCGCGGCGGCGCATCGAGCCCATGCCCGGCCATGTCGGGTTATCGGCGATGAACGCCGCATACCGGCTGAAATTCGCATTGGCTTCTGGATGGCGCAGGATGAACCATTCGACGAGCTTCCGGGCCGCCGGATCCCCGATCGAGCTTGCGATGGTCGTGGCTTCGCCGGTCTTGCCTTTGCGGGCGAGATCGATCGCCTGCCTTACCGCGGCAAGGTCGCCCGTGAGCGGAACAGCTGTCGCCTGCTGAGGGGATCCATCGCTCGAGGGTGCCGACTTAGTTCGCGCGCCCGCGACATCGTGCCGCTTATCCTTTCGAGCCGCGCTCTTGTGCGGATGCCGCGTACGCGCGCTCGCATCCGCTTTCTTCGCATGATGAGTTTCTTTGTGACGGGAGAGCGCAAGCGCATCGCTCGAAAGCCCGGCGAAGATGGCCAGGGCAAAGAAGCAGTTGAGCGGCCGAAAGGGCTGGTTCATTCCGAGATCCCCCGCGAACCCGCCGGCACGAACCATCAGATCACATGATCCGTCCGGTTATGGCTGGCGGGAGGCTAGCACAACGGCAATTCACCGCTGTCACGTTTCAGCAACATTAGAAAGCAAAACGATGGCGCAATGGAACTTTGCAGAGCCTTCGGAAACATCGGATGAGCTTGTAGCAGGCAGGATCGCTTGCTGACAGTCCAAAATTTAGTTCGCGCATCCTAATAATGTCTTGCTCTGCAAGCAGACGTTGACGCCTGCTGACCAGCATGTCGCGTAAATCTTAGGATCATTTCCGCATTTGGAGACCGGCCTAACTTTATGGGCACGCCCCGCTCGGGAGCATACGTCACCGACCCGCCGGGCCTGTCCATGTCGCGCCATGCGACGACATTCACCCACCGCCGGCGGGAGCGATGTGGTACCTTGCGGTGTCGACAAAGGAGTTTTCCGACCACAGCGCACACCGAAACGGGTGCTCAGATGATCACAATTCCAGAACTGGTCGCGCATGCCCTGGGTGAGTTCCTGACTTCCGAAACTAAAAGTCGTTTTGGCTCTTCACATGCCGGCCTGGCCGAAGTGCTTCCGTTCGCAGCCAGGGTGACACTGGAGTGCATCGGTAACAGCGACGCGCTGTATCACAACATCGAGCACTCGATGCTCGTTACGCTTGCGGGGCACGACATCCTGATGGGACGTGCGATGCTGCGGCCTACGACTCCCGTCGACTATGCGAATTTCATCCTGGCGTGCCTCACTCATGACATCGGATATGTCCGCGGAATCGTGCAAGGCGATGACCACGAATGCTATGTCGCCGATCTCAGCGGCCGTACGATTCGTCTGCCGCGAGGGTCGTCCGATGCCGCGCTCGCGCCCTACCACGTGGACCGCTCGAAGCTGTTCGTCTTCGAGCGCCTCGCCGGCACCGCGGAAGTCGACGCCGACCGGATCGCGCGGGCGATCGAATACACCCGCTTTCCCTATACGGCATCCTCGAACGACAATCTGGTCGAAGAGGAAGGCATGTTGCTGCGCGCGGCCGACCTCATCGGCCAGCTCGGCGACCCCAACTATCTCAAGAAGGCCAATGCACTGTTCTACGAATTCGAGGAGATCGGCCTGAACAAATCGCTCGGCTACGAGACGCCGGCAGACGTGGTCTACAAGTACCCGCAGTTTTACTGGAACAACGTCGCCTCGCAAATCCAGACGGCAATACGCTACCTCAACGTGACGTCGAGCGGGCGCCAATGGATCGCCAACGTCTACAGCAATGTTTTCCGGGCCGAACGTGAAATGCACCTGTCAGGTCCGCAGATGTAACTGCTGCCGCCGGCTATTGGGCCGCAAGGCTTGCAACGATCGGAGGCAACAGATGCCCGTTAATCATTGGTTAACCAAACCGGTCGATCCTCTACGAACGAATTGAGACGAAGCCGCTCCCCGCAGACGCAATTTTTGCAGCCGCCTTTCGATCGGCGAGACCCGTGCAAAGTTGCATCGCGCCTTGTCTCTTGCCAATTGTAACTAGGATGGTTGCAACATGATCGCTGACAGCAATAGCAACATCGCTTGGCACCGGGCTCAGTGCAAAAAGCACCGTGAAGCCTTGAAGGCTTTGGAAATCGACCGGTTCAGGTCAGGCGAAATCATCGGGCCGGCGGGCCAGGCTCAACAACGCACCATTGCCGAACTCAAGCGAAAGATTGCGGAGTTGGAGCGCTGCATCGCCGCGCATGAGCGGCGGACAAAGCGACCGCTGACAACCGACATTCAAAGCCTTGCGAGAGTGAGCTGGGGCGCCTGGGACGCCAACTCGACATCCCGGTACACGCCATCAAGAGCTTAATCGCCGAGCTTCAAATCGAGCGGTCAACACGCTTGATCAGGGACCGATCGCCTTCATGATGGCATCGGTGTCGGTCAGCCAGACCGCGTCGTCAGCCTTGAGGCGCAGCAGAACCCGCCGCAAGACGGCCGCGCCGTCCGGCGTGCCAACGACAAACGGATGGATGCCGATCACCACCGTGGTTGCCTCCCTCGCCGGGTTGGCGCGGGCCTCGCGGGCCAACTCCGAGACGTAGTCCAACCAAAGCGTTTCGAGCTCGGCGGGCGTCTTTGTTCGCGCGAGATATTGGCCCATGTCCACCGTGACGACGGGATAGGGCAGTAACGTCAGAGACCCATCCGGCGTCTTAAGACGCGAGACGATATCGGAATCCATCTGGTCGAGATTGTAGGTGATGCCTTCGGCGGCCATCGCCTGCATCGTGTCGCCGTTGGAATAAACGCTCGGCGACGACCAGCCGGTTGGCTTGACGCCGGTGGCACCGTCGATCAGGTCTATCGTCCGGCGAATGTAGGCCTTCTGTTCGGCGATCCCGCGCCCAAGCGGCAGCATGTGGCTGGTGTTGTTGATGCCGTGGGCGATGATCGGGGAATTTGGCTGCACGGCGCGAAACTCCTTCCACACCGAGGCATGCGTGCCAAGAAATTCGGCGTTCAAGACCGTGCTCAGCGGGACATCCAATTCCCTGAACAGCCGGCCGACACGCGCAATGCCCCAGTCGATGGCATATTGACGAAAAGCCTCGTTGACGAGATCGGGATTGCGGGTCGCCAGATCCGGGCGGAACACCGGGCCCTGGCCGAAGCCGAACTCCTCGACGAATAGCGCAAAACTGACCGCGACCTTTTTACCGCCAGGCCAGGCGGCGATATGCACCGGCGCCCGCGCAAAGCCCGTGACCGGATCGGTCCGCTCCTGGGCGAAAGCCGCAACGGGAAGCTGAGTGCCAAGCGCGAGCGTCATAGCGGCGACAAAACTGAACGCTTGAGCACTTCGGGCCAATTTACGCCGTCGCATATCGCGCTCCCTTGTCTTCGTGATTTCGTCACGGTCAAGACTAGCACGGTGCAACCGCAAGCGAGCGGCAAACGGATTCAAGCTGGGTTCAGCGTTAATCCACCGCGGCGTGCGCGAGGTGGTAAAGACGCGCCCCGCCTATCGCCACGTTCACGGATAGATTGAGGGGCTCAATGGAAATCCCGCGAGGGCGGCAGGATGCGCACGTCGCGTGGATGTCGGATTTTCTGCGCAGGGTTATTGAGGTGTGCTCGCCGATCATCATTGAGCGGTTCGATCGGCATCGGACCTTTCGGCACGACGGGTTTCCGGCTCAATGCATCATTGGCCAGGCCGACCAGATCATGCGAGCGGTCGACCATTCGCTGCGCGACCAGATGCGTCACCTGTTCCGGGCTGCTCTGGATGTAACCCTCGACCAGAATGAGCCGCGCGCCCATCACCTCCTTGCGATAAAGCTCCATCACCTTCGGCCACACCACGATGTTGGCGATGCCGGTTTCGTCCTCCAGCGTCATGAAGACGACGCCCTTGGCGCTGCCGGGACGCTGCCGCACCAGCACCACGCCGGCGCAACGCACCCGGCGCCGGTCGTTGTCGTGACAGACGTCCTTGCAGGCGACGACCCCCTCCCCGGCAAACATCGGCCGCAGGAACTGCATCGGATGCCCTTTCAGCGACAGCCGGATGGTCTGGTAATCGGCGACCACCTGCTCCGGCAACGGCATCACCGGCAGCGGCGCCGCGCCCTCATCCGGCTGCTCGCGCGCCGCCGCGATTTCGAACAGCGGTAGCGGCACGGCGTCGGGCAAACGCCGCACCGCCCACAACGCGGCGCGGCGATCGAGCCCGATGGAGCGAAACGCATCGGCATCCGCGAGCTGAATCAGCGCACGCTTCGGCAAGCCTGTCTCGCGGGCAAAATCCTCCAGCGAGGTGAACGGGCGGCGCGCCCGCGCGGCGACGATGCGTTCGGCCCAGTCGTCTACACCCGCATCGCCGTCATTCCGGGGCGCACGGAGGGCGAACTCCGATGTGCGATTGCACATCTGAGAATCTCGAGATTCTCCGATGTGCAATTGCACATCGGAGTTCGTCGCTAACGCGACGCCCCGGAATGACGGTGTGAAGGCATCACCCCGGAATGACGACCGTTGCGATTCAAGCCGCAAACTTTTCTTCAACCCCTCCTCGTCCGGATCCACCCACCTGAATCCGTCGATCTGGCGAAAGCCGAGCCGCACGGCATGATACTTTCCGCATTTCTCTTCCAGCGTGTTCTGCGCGAAGCTGTAGGACACATCGATCTGGCGCACCTCGACATGATTGTTGCGGGCATCGCCGACGATTTGCGCCGGGGCGTAAAAGCCCATCGGCTGCGAATTCAACAGCCCGCAGCAAAACACGTCGGGATGCCAATATTTGAGCCATGAGGAGACGTAGACGAGCTGCGCGAAGCTTGCGGCATGGCTTTCCGGAAAACCGTAAGAGCCAAAACCCTTGATCTGCTCAAAACAGTTCTTGGCGAATTCCGGATCATAGCCGCGCCGGGTCATGTTGCCGATCAGCTTGTCTTCGAACTTGCCGATGGTGCCGACATTTCGGAACGTCGCCATCGCGCGGCGCAATCCGTTGGCTTCCTCCGAGGTGAATTCCGCAGCCTCGATCGCGATCCGCATCGCCTGTTCCTGGAACAGCGGCACGCCAAGGGTCTTGTGCAGCACCTTGCGCAACTCGTCCTTGTTGCCGCCCTTCGGATAGGGATATTCGATGTCCTCGGGCCGCATTTTGCGGCGCTTGAGATAGGGATGCACCATGTCGCCCTGGATCGGGCCGGGTCGCACGATCGCGACTTCGATGACGAGATCGTAGAAGGTCCGCGGCTTCAAGCGCGGCAGCATGTTCATCTGCGCCCGGCTCTCGACCTGGAATACGCCGAGGGATTCGCCTCTCTGCAGCATCTGATAAACTTCGTCGTCATCCTCTGACTTGATATCGGCCAGCTCATAGCGCTTGCCCTTGTGATCTTCGATTAGATCAAAACATTTGCGGATGCAGGTCAGCATCCCCAGCGCCAGCACGTCGACCTTCATCATGCTCAGCGCGTCGACGTCGTCCTTGTCCCATTCGATGAAAGTGCGGTCGTCCATCGCGGCATTGCCGATCGGCACATAGGTATCGAGCCGGTCCTGGGTCAGCACATAACCGCCGACATGCTGGGACAGATGCCGCGGGAATTCGATCAACTCGGTTGCGAGCTCCACCGCGAGCTCGATCATCGAGTTCTTGGGATCGAGCCCCGCCTGCTTCACCTGCATGTCGTTGAGGCCCTTGCCCCAACTTCCCCAGACGGTATCGGCCAAGGCCGCCGTCACGTCCTCCGTCAAGCCCAGCGCCTTGCCGACGTCACGGATCGCGCTGCGCGGCCGATAGTGAATCACGGTGGCGATGATTGCGGCGCGGTGGCGGCCATAGCGCCGATAGACATATTGCATCACCTCCTCGCGCCGCGAATGTTCGAAATCGACGTCGATGTCAGGCGGCTCCAGCCGCTCCTTGGAGATGAAACGCTCGAACAGGAGATCGACCTTGGTCGGATCGACCGAGGTAATGCCGAGCACAAAACAGACGGCCGAATTCGCCGCCGATCCCCGGCCCTGGCAGAGGATATTCTGACTGCGCGCGTAATGGACGATGTCGTGGACGGTGAGAAAATAATGCGCGTATTTCAACTCGGCGATCAGATCGAGTTCTTTTTTCAAGGTCGCGCGGAGCGTGTCATCAGCACCTTCAGGGAAATATTTCTTTACGCCCTCCGATGTCAGGTCTTCCAGATGCTGCTGCGCGGTCTTGCCCGGCGGCACCGGCTCGTCGGGATATTGGTATTTAAGCTGATCGAGCGAAAAATGGATGCGGCCGGCAAACCGCATGGTCTCCGCGATCGCCTCCGGCAGGTCGCGAAACAGCCGCGCCATTTCGGCCGCAGGCTTGAGGTGACGTTCCGCATTGGCCTCAAGCCGCCTGCCGATCGCCTCGATGGTGGTCTTCTCGCGAATGCAAGTCAGCACATCCTGCAGCGGACGGCGCGCGGGGTGATGATACAGCACCTCATTGGTAGCGAGTAGCGGCACATGGGCCGCCAGCGCGAGATGATGCAGCCGCAGCAAACGGCGCCGGTCGTCACCGCGGTACAACAGGCTCGCCGCCAGCCACACGCCATCGGCGCGGCTCTCCCGCAGCCGATCCAGAATTTTCAAGGCGCGCGCCGCGTCGAAACGATGCGGCAGCGTCAGCACCAGAAGCTGGCCTTCAGAAAATTCCAGGAGATCATCAAGCTTTAAATGGCAGTCGCCCTTCTCGACCCTTTCGGTGCCATCGCCGCGCTTGCCGCGGGTCAGCAACTGGCACAGCCGGCCATAGGATGGCCGGTCGCGCGGATAGACCAGGATATCCGGCGTGCCGTCGATGAAGACGAGGCGCGAGCCGATCAGGAGTTTGGGCGCGTGCGATACCTCTGGATGCTCGAGTTCCTTGTAGGCCCGCACCACGCCGGCCAACGTGTTGTGGTCGGCGATGCCGATGGCAGGAATCCGTAGCCTGCTCGCCTGATGCACATAGGCGCGCGGGTCCGATCCACCGCGCAGGAACGAGAAATTGGTCGTGATGCCGATCTCGGCATAGTCAGGCACAGACTCAACGCGCTGGCTGTTCATGCGAACAGTCCATGCACGAACCAGTTGGCCGCCACTGACTTGCCCTCCTCGTCGGCGAGCTCGCCGCTATAGAGCCCGTCGCGATAGATCCAGAAGCGCAACCCGGCTGCGTCCTCGACGCGGAAATAATCCCGCGTCAAGCCGTCCTGCTTCCACCATTCCATCGCGATGCGTTCAGGACCCTCGACCCGCACCACCGCGTGGGTGGCGCGCCGCCAGGTGAAGTGGTGCGGCGGTCCATCCGGCACCGTTGCAAACGGCACGTGGATGGGCTCCGGCTTTTCGAACAGCCGCAACGGCCGCAGCGGCGGTTCGCTTTCGACGCGCGCCGGCCAGGCCGCCTGCATCGCCGCGCCAAGATGATGCTGCGCCGGCGCCACCATCACCGCGCGCTCGGGAATATGGGTGTCCTGCGGCAGGTGCACGACCACGCGCCGGCCGCCGATGCGGGCGGCGATGCGGTCGATCAACGCCGCCAACGCGTCATTGTCGTGGACATGGGCGTCGAGATCGCGCTGCTGCTGCACCACGATTTCGGTGCGGTTCGCGGACAGGCGAATAAGATCGAATCCGAAACCGGGATCGAGCGGGTCGTTCAAAGCCTCGAGCCGTTCGCGAAACAGCCGGTCGATGATCTCGCTTTTGGTCACGGGACGTCCGGTATCCACCGCAATCGCGCGCACGGCGCCGTCGGTGCGGAAGAAACTCGCTTCCAGCCGCCGCGCGCCCTTGCCCTGCTTGTCCATCGCCGCGACCAGCATCCCGGCCAGTCCGGACAAGGTCGCCGAGATCACCGCCTCGGTCGCCACCGGTTCGGCGAAGCGTTTCTCCACGATGTAATCCGGCAGCGGCTTTCGCGGGCTGATCGGCGCATCGCCCTGCCCCAACGCCTGTTCCAGCAGGGTGGTGAAACCCGCGCCGAAGCGCGCGGTGATTTCGGAACGGGCGCGCGCGGCGACATCGCCGATGGTCTTAAGGCCGGCGCGGCGGAGCCCGCGCGTGATGGCCTCCTCGGCGCCGAGCGCGAACACCGGCAGAGGGGCGACCGCATCGGTTTCCCCGCCTTCATGGACGATGCGGCCATGCGCATGATTTCGCAGCGTTCGGGCGCACACCGACGTGCCGGCGATGGCGGCGCTGACGGCAAAGCCCTGCACGGTCAGCACTTCGCATAACAGGCGCATCAACGCCGCCTCACCGCCGAACAGATGGGCGCAGCCGGTGATGTCCAGAAACAGCCCATGCGGGGGATCGAGCGCCACCAGCGGCGTGAAGCGGTCGCACCAATCGGCGATGTCGTTCAGCGTTTTGGCGTCGGCGGCGTCATCGGCATCGAACACCCGCAAATGCGGACAGATCGCGCGCGCATTGGCCAGCGGCAACCCGACCTCGAGGCCGAACCGAGCGGCAGCATCATCCAGCGCGGCAATCTGCAGCGCATTGTTTAGCTTGGCGACGACGATGCTGGGGGCATCGTTAGGATCAAAGCCAGACTTGGCCTGGTTCCCTCCCCCCTTGTGGGGGAGGGCTAGGGAGGGGGGTGAGCCACAAACGCTGGCACCTCTCCCCCACAAGGGGGGAGAGAGCCGACGGCCCGTGTTGTTGGTTTCACCCGGCACGACGTTCGTTGTACTGAAAACCATCTCCCATGAAAGCTGCCGCTTGATGCGATCGATGGGCAGGCGCGGCAGCCACAGGCTGAGGATACGTCGCCGATTCGCTGAAAAGGCACTCATCACATTTCCATTCCATGATCCACCGCCCGACCGGGCCATGACGATTGCGGACAAGCGCGGCGTCGAACACCGGCGCGCCCCACGCGCTCCAAGCTGCCGCGGGCCCTAAATGCGCAGCGGGTGGCGAATGCGCCGCGCGCACGATCCAGCGGGTTTCCGCGGTGGAGGGCTGCGGCTCTGCCGCGACCCGCAGCACGAGCCCGGTAACGCCGGAAGCCTGGGCCGCCAGCGTCAGCTTGCGGCTGGCGACGAGATCGAGCTGACGCGCCTCCCCCCAGACCTCCAGCACCACGGCGCCCACCGCATCGCAGCCGAGCGCGTCGGCGGCGGTCCGCAACGCGTCGTCGATGCCGGCGGCGCGCACGGTCACCAGCCTCCGCGGATCGAGGCCGAGTTCGGAGAACCCGCTCATCGACAGCGCCCCGGATTCAATTTCGGTGAAATCCTGCCGCACCCACACCAAAGGGCGCCGCGCCGTCAGCCGTGCCGCGAACCCCGCGATGAAGCCGGTGGCGGCACCGCTCTGCCTCCCTTCCGCGAACACCTCATGCATCGCGCCCTTGGCGAGGCCACCCTGCAGCGTCGCGTCCACATCCGCATGGCCGAGCGCCACCCTGTCCGGCGCATAGGCATCGCCCGACGCCTCGAGGCGCTCGATGCTGCCGCGCAACGTCGCAAGCGTGCTGATGCGTGCGGTGCTCATGCGCCGCTCCCTCGGAAATTGAGCCGTCCCGGTTCTTAGGAGAACCATCGACGGGCTCGATTGTTCATGATATGTTCTATATAAAGCTAATAGCGCCCGCGGAGTCAATGGAATTGGCGTCTCAGGCGTTTCATTAGTAGAATCAAAGGGATTCAAGGCATGGACATACAGCGCAAGCTGGAGATCCTGGCGGATGCCGCCAAATATGATGCCTCCTGCGCTTCCAGCGGCACCGAAAAGCGAGAACTCCCGCGACGGCAAGGGCATGGGCTCGACCACGCCCGGCATGGGCATCTGTCATTCCTACGCGCCGGACGGACGCTGCATCTCGCTGCTGAAAGTACTTCTGACCAACGCCTGCAACTACGACTGCCTTTATTGCGTCAATCGCACTTCCAGCAACGTGCCGCGGGCCCGCTTCACGGTCGACGAGGTGGTGAAGCTGACGCTCGACTTTTATCGCCGCAATTACATCGAGGGGCTTTTCCTGTCCTCCGGCATCATCCGCAGCGCCGACTACACCATGGAACAGGTCGTCAGCGTGGCGCGGACATTGCGCGAGACGCATCACTTCCGCGGCTACATCCACCTCAAGACCATTCCGGAAGCCGACGATGCGCTGATTACCGAGGCCGGCAAATATGCCGATCGGCTCAGCATCAATATCGAAGTGCCGGAGGAAGCGAGCCTTTCCAGACTGGCGCCGGAAAAAGACGTGCGCGCGATCCGCCGCACCATGGGCCGGCTGCGGCTCAAGCTCGATGAAGCGCAGGAGGGCCGCAAGGCGACGCCGAAAGGCAACACCGCGCCGCGCTTCGCCCCGGCCGGTCAGAGCACACAGATGATCGTCGGCGCGGATTCGGCCAGCGACCGGACCATACTTACCACCAGCGCCAATCTCTATGGCGCCTACAAACTCAAGCGCGTTTATTATTCGGCGTTCAGCCCGATCCCCGACGCCAGCCGTTCGCTGCCGCTGCGCGCGCCGCCTTTGGTGCGCGAGCACCGGCTTTACCAGGCGGACTGGCTGATGCGGTTTTACGGTTTCGATGCCGGCGAGATCGTCGACCGGGCGGAAGACATGCTGTCGCTTGACATCGATCCGAAGCTCGCATGGGCGCTGCGGCACCGCGACCGCTTTCCGCTCGACGTCGGCCGTGCCCGCCGCGAGGATCTGTTGCGCGTGCCCGGCTTCGGCACCAAGGCGGTCGATCGCATCATCGCGACGCGCCGCCTGACTTCCATTCGCGTTGCCGATCTGGCCCGGTTGCACGTCCCCGTCAGCAAGGCGCTGCCGTTCATCGTGCTCAGCGATCACCGGCCGTCGCCGCATCTGCTGGACGAAACGCGGCTGGCGGAGCGATTCAAACCGAAAATGAAGCAGCTCGGATTTAGCTTCTAATGAAGTGCATAACCCTCGACAGCGAAACTGATTTCGAAGGCTGGCGTAAAGCGGCGCGTGAACTCGCATTGAACCAAGTGAGCCCATCCGGCGTGACCTGGATGGTGCGAGGCAGCGAACCGGACCTGTTCGAACCGATAGCCGAACCGCTGCCGACTGAACAGCCCCGGGGCCCTGATCAAGCCACTGACGAAGCTACTGACCAGAGCACGATCAAAGGCACCTTCAACGTCCCGGCCAAATTCGTCGAGCTGGCACAGTCGGCCATCTTGCATCGCAACACCGAGCGCTTCGCGATCCTGTATCGCCTGCTATGGCGCCTGCTCGGCCATCACCACCTGCTCGATGTCGCGCAGGTTTCGGCGATGGTCCGAGCGGTGCATCGCGACGAGCACAAGATGCACGCCTTTGTCCGCTTCCGCGAGGTCGGGCGCGAGGCGACATCGCATTTCGTGGCCTGGTTCGAACCCGAGCACCACATCGTCGAAGCGGCAGCGCCCTTCTTTGCCCGCCGTTTCGCCGACATGCCCTGGTCGATCCTGACGCCCGACGTCTGCGCGCATTGGGACGGCCACGCCATCTCGATCACGCCCGGCGTCAGCAAGGCCGAGGCACCCAGCGAAGACCGGCTGGAGGAGACCTGGCGGCGCTACTACGCCAGCATCTTCAATCCGGCCCGGCTGAAGGTGAAGGCGATGCAAGCCGAGATGCCGAAGAAATACTGGCGGAACTTACCCGAAGCCTCGCTCATTAAACCCTTGATCGCCGGCGCCGAGCGCGCCGCGGGCGCGATGATCGCCAACCCCGCGACCGAACCGCATAAAGCCCAGAAACGGCCGGAGCCCCCGATGAACAGCCGCCGTCACGCATTGGCCACCGATATGGAAACCGCGGTCGAAGCAAGCGACATCGAAACCCTGCGCGAGCTGGCGGCCGATTGCCGGGCCTGCCCGCTCTGGAAGGATGCGACCCAGACCGTGTTCGGCGAAGGCCCGTCACAGGCGCCGATCATGCTGGTCGGCGAGCAGCCGGGCGACAAGGAAGACCTTGCCGGCAAGCCGTTTGTGGGGCCGGCCGGGCAAATGCTCGACCGCGCGCTGGAGGAAGCCGGCGTCGACCGCAGCAAGGTTTACGTCACCAATGCCGTGAAGCATTTCAAATTCGTGCCACGCGGCAAAATCCGCCTGCACCAGAAACCGAATACGCCGGAAATCCGGGCATGCCGGCAATGGTATGAGCGCGAGCTGGCGACGATCAGGCCCGCGCTGGTGGTAGCTATGGGCGCCACCGCGGCGCAAAGCGTGTTTGGCAAGATCACCCCGATCAACAAGAGCCGCGGGCGCCTGATCGAACTGGAACACGGCATCCAGGCGCTGGTGACCGTGCATCCGTCCTATCTGCTGCGGTTGCCCGATGAAGACGCCAAGGCGCGGGAATATGCCCGCTTCGTCGATGACCTTACGATCGCCGCCAAGCTTCTTAAAGCCAGGCATGCGGCGTGAAATCCTGCAAGACCGAGGCATGCAGCTGCATGCCGGGAATCCACATCTTATCTTACATCTCAACAGAAAGACGCGGATGTCCGAAGCCAGATCAAGACAGAAAACGAATGATACTCAACTAATTAGAATGGTCTCTGAAAGCGTGAAGGCATTTTCTTCGATCAAGTTCTCAGAAGCACCGGCAGATGCGGCAGCGGGACGCCGGCGACAATTTCGCCGCCGGCGAACAGGCTCCGCTTAAGCCGCCGCGGCGAGGTTGACCGAAGCTTCGGCCAGCACGGTCAGGCTCTGGTCGGTCTTCTTCTCTTCCTGGAGGGTCTCGTCCAGCAGGCGGACCACATCCTTCATGCCGAGCTGCTGTGCCCACTGCTTCAGCGTGCCGTAGCGGGAGATCTCGTAATGTTCGACGGCCTGAGCCGCCGCCAGCATGCCGGCATCCAGCGCCTCGCAGCCCTTGTATTCGTCCATGATCTCCTTGCCCTCATCGAGGATGCCCTGGATCGCGTCGCAGGTCTTGGCGCGGGCCGGCTTGTCGATCAGCTCGAATATCTTCTCGAGGCGTTCAACCTGGCCTTCGGTCTCGCCATGATGCTTCTCAAAAGCGGCCCGGAGTTTGTCGGAACTGGCGGCCTTCGCCATCTTCGGCAGGGCCTTCAAAATCTGCTTTTCGGCGAAGTAGATGTCTTTCAGGGTGTCGAGGAAGAGGTCGTTGAGGTCTTTGTCTTTCGCAGTCATGGCACGCTCCCTGTGGGGCCTGGCTGAATACCGGACCTTCCTGTCGTCCCAACGTCACCCCACAAGCAATGTTCCAGCTAAATCAAAAGGAAAGCCGCCTGCGCGATTTTTTAGCAACCGGGCGCGACGAGGCGCGCCCCGGTCCGATCCGATCAAGAACACAGGACTTTCGCGGGCATTTTCACGCCCATGTCATGTGCATCGCGCAAAGTCCGCGCCGTCTGATATTGGAGAAATTTAATCATGAGCGACTTTGCACTACCCGGCTCGATCGAGCCTGCCGCCCATAAAGGCCCTAACCTCGATAGCGGCATCAATCCGCTGCAGGGCATCATCTATTTAGGAGTGATCGCCGCGGCACTGCTGTTCGTTGCCTACAGCGTCTATTCAGACGTCGATGCGACCGGCACGCGGGTGACGTCGTTCCTGCCTTACATCCTGCTGTTCGTCGCGCTTTTGATCGCGCTCGGCTTCGAATTCGTCAACGGCTTTCATGACACCGCCAACGCGGTCGCCACCGTGATCTACACCCGCTCGATGCCTGCCAACTTTGCCGTGGTGTGGTCGGGCATGTTCAACCTGGTTGGCGTTTTGCTTTCGTCGGGCGCGGTCGCCTTCGGCATCGTGTCGCTGCTCCCAGTCGAATTGATCCTGCAGGTCGGCAGCAGCGCCGGTTTCGCCATGGTGTTTGCGTTGTTGATCGCGGCCATCATCTGGAACGTCGGCACCTGGTATTTCGGCTTGCCGGCCTCGAGCTCGCACACCCTGATCGGTTCGATCATGGGCGTCGGCATCACCAACGCGCTGCTGCGCGGCCGCGACGGAACCTCCGGCGTGGACTGGTCGCAGGCGGCCGGCATCGGCAAGGCGCTGCTGCTGTCGCCGCTGTTCGGCTTCGCGCTGGCGGCGATCCTGCTCTTCATCCTCAAGACGGCGCTGGTGCGCGCGACGCCGGCATTGTTCGGCGAACCCAAGGGCGACCAGCCGCCCCCGTTGTGGATCCGCAGTATCCTGATCCTGACCTGCACGCTGGTCAGCTTCTTCCACGGATCGAACGACGGCCAGAAGGGCATGGGCCTGATCATGCTGATCCTGATCGGTACGGTGCCGACGGCCTACGCGCTCAACCGCTCCATGCCCGATAGCCAAATCGCGGCGTTCACTGCGAACTCGATCGCAGCGAGCAAGGTGATCGACGGCAAGGCCGCCGGCTACAACGTCATCGGCGATCCCCGCCCGGCTGTCACCAATTTCGTCGCGGCACGACAAATCAACGAGGGGACCTTCCCGTCGCTGGCGGTTCTCGTGCGAGACATCGGCCAACAGGTCGCGCAATACGGGTCGCTGGCGAAGGTACCCGCTGACCTGGTCGGGAACACCCGCAACGACATGTACCTCGCTTCCGAAGCCCTCCGCTTCCTGATGAAAGACAAGGAAGCCGAACTCAGCGCGACTGACGTTTCGACCCTCAACAACTACAAGGCCTCGCTGGACAGCGCGACCAAGTTCATCCCGACCTGGGTGAAGATCGCCGTCGCCATCGCGCTCGGCCTCGGCACCATGATCGGCTGGAAACGCATCGTCGTCACGGTCGGCGAGAAAATCGGCAAGACCCACCTGACCTACGCCCAGGGCGCCTGTGCCGAAATCACCGCCGCGGCCACCATTGCCGCCGCCGACGGCTTCGGCATGCCGGTCTCGACCACCCACGTGCTGTCGTCCGGCATCGCCGGTACGATGGCGGCGAACGGCTCGGGGCTGCAATGGTCGACGATCCGCAATATCGCGATGGCCTGGGTGCTGACCTTGCCGGCCGCGATGGCCCTTTCGGGCTGCTTGTATCTCATCTTCTTCAAGCTGTTTTAACTCAGGCAGACCGCCCGCGCAGACACACCAACAAAAAGGCCCGCGCTGTCAGCGCGGGCCTTTCCTTATCTGCTGTCCGCAATCCCTGATGATCGGCCTCACGCCGCCAGCGTGTTCTCGACCAGCTTGACCCAATACGACGTCCCATAGACGATCGCGTCGTCGTTGAAATTATAGGCGGGGTGATGCAGCCCGGCGCTATCGCCGTTGCCGCAGAAGATGAACGCCCCGGGACGGGCTTCCAGCATATAGGCGAAGTCCTCCGCTCCCATCATCGGCGGCATTTCGTGAACATTGCCGTCGCCGGCGATTTGCTTGGCGATCTTTGTCGCAACATCGGTCTGCGGCGCGTGGTTGACCGTAACCGGGTATTTGCGTCTGTACTGCAGATCGATTTTCGTGCCGGTCGTCTGGGCTACGCCGGCGACGACCTCACGTACCCGCTTTTCGATCAGGTCGCGCACCTTCGGCTTCAGCGTACGCACGGTGCCCTTGAGTTCGGCGGTTTGAGGAATGACGTTGCGCGCATTGCCGGCGTGAAATTCGCACATCGAAATCACGGCCAACTCCAGCGGATCGACGCTGCGCGACACGATGGACTGCAGCGCCGTGATCAGTTGCGCGCCGGCCAGAACGGTATCGATGCAAAGATGCGGGCGCGCGGCATGGCCGCCGAGCCCCTCGATCCGGATATCGATGTCGTCGGTTGCCGCCATGATCGGACCGGTTCGGATCGCAAAGGAGCCGACCGGAAGTCCCGGACCATTATGCATGCCGTAGACCTGCTCGATGCCGAAGCGTTCCATCAAGCCGTCCTTGATCATCGCATCCGCGCCGGCACCGCCCTCTTCCGCGGGCTGGAAGATCACGATGGCGTCACCGGCGAAATTGCGGGTCTCGGCCAAATAGCGCGCCGCGCCGAGCAGCATCGCGGTATGCCCGTCATGGCCGCAGGCGTGCATCTTGCCCGGCGTCTTGGAGGCATATTCGAGATCGGTCGCTTCGTCGATCGGCAGCGCATCCATGTCGGCGCGAAGGCCGATCACCTTGATGTCGCCCTTTGTCGCCGGCTTGCTTCCCTTGATGACGCCGACCACGCCGGTGCGGCCAAGCCCGGTGACGACGTCGTCGCAGCCGAACTCGCGCAGCCGATCCGCTACGAATGCTGCAGTGCGATGGACGTCGTACAGCAGCTCGGGATGTTGATGGATATCCCGACGCCAAGCCTGAATATCCGGTTGCAGATCGGCGACACGATTGATGATGGGCATGGAAACTCTCGGTGAAGACCAAATGTGACCATTCTGTTTAGCATGCCATAGCCGCCGGCCCAATACCGCCACCGCGCGGTTCGAGCAGCCCCAGCGGTCATGGAAGTCGTCATGGCCGGGCTTGTCCCGGCCTTCCACGTCTGGCTTGTATGGCTTCAAAGGAAAGACTTGGATGCCCGGGATAAAGCTGGATAAAGCCGGGCATCAAGGATGCTTCGGACCGGGCGGAAATAAAAAATGACAAAAAAGCTGGAAGGTGATTTCGACTACATCGTCGTCGGTGCCGGCACGGCCGGCTGTATCGTCGCCAACCGGCTCTCGGCCGTGCCTGCCAACCGCGTCCTGCTACTGGAGGCCGGCGGCAATGACAACTGGATCTGGTTCCACATCCCGGTCGGCTATCTCTTCGCCATCGGCAATCCGCGCTCGGACTGGATGTTTAAGACCGAACCGGAGCCCGGCCTCAACGGCCGCGCGCTCGCCTATCCACGCGGCAAGGTGATCGGCGGCTCCTCCGCGATCAACGCGATGATCTCGATGCGCGGACAGGCCGCCGACTACGACCACTGGCGCCAACTCGGCCTCGCCGGCTGGGGTTATGACGATGTGCTGCCGGCGTTCCGGCGGCTGGAGGATCATTTCCTCGGCGAGAGCGAACATCATGGCGCCGGCGGCGGCTGGCGGATCGAGGCGCCGCGGCTGTCCTGGGCCATTCTGGACGCGGTCAGCGCCGCCGCCGAAGAAATGGGGATCCAGAGAACCCCGGACTTCAATACCGGCGATAATGAGGGCGTCGGCTATTTCCATGTCAACCAGAAGCGCGGACGGCGCTGGTCCTCGGCGCGCGGCTTCCTGAAGCCGGTGTTGGGACGCGCCAACCTGCAGCTGGAAAAGAACGTGCTGGTCGATCGGCTGATTGTCGAGAACGGCCGTGCCGTCGGCGTGCGTTTCATGCAAGGCGGCGAGGTCGTCGAAGCGCGCGCCAAGGGCGAAGTGATCCTGTGCGCCGGCTCGATCGGATCGACGCAGATACTGCACCGCTCCGGCATCGGCCCCGCGAACTGGCTGGCGCCGCTCGGGATCGAACCCGTGCTTGACCGACAAGGCGTCGGTCGTAATTTGCAGGATCATCTGCAGCAGCGCGCGATCTACAAGGTCGAAGGCATCAGGACGCTGAACGAAACGTATTACTCGTTATTCCGGCGCGGCCTGATGGGCCTCGACTATGCGCTGCGGCGCCGCGGCCCGCTGACCATGGCGCCATCGCAACTCGGCATCTTCACGCGATCGGACCCGCGCCGCGAGCGCGCCAACATCCAGTTCCACGTGCAGCCGCTGTCGCTCGATAAGTTCGGCGATCCCTTGCACCGGTTTCCCGCCATCACGGTGAGCGCCTGCAACCTGCAGCCGACCTCGCGCGGCACCGTGCGGATTCTCTCCGCGCAGGCGGACCAGGCGCCGTCGATCGCGCCGAATTATCTGTCGACCGACGAAGACCGCGAAGTCGCAGCCGACGCGATCCGCACCACGCGACGGCTGATGAAACAGCCTGCGCTCGCGCCCTATCGCCCGGCGGAGTTCTTGCCGGGTCCGTCGGTCGGCGATGACGACGCCTCGCTGGCCAAAGCTGCCGGCGATATCGGCACCACAATCTTTCATCCGGTCGGCACCGCCAAGATGGGAACGGCCAATGATCCCTTGGCCGTCGTCGACGAACGGCTGCGCTTTCACGGGCTCGCGGGCCTGCGCGTCGTCGACGCCTCGGTGATGCCGACGATCACCTCGGGCAATACCAACACCCCGACCGCGATGATCGCCGAAAAGGGCGCCGCAATGATCCTCGAGGACGCGCGGTGAAAATACGCGCCTTGGGCGCAGTAGCGGGATCGACGGCTCACGAAATCGTCATCCCCTGAATTCTCCGATCGCTGAAATCCGGGAATAAACCCGCCCCTCGCCCGATCACGTCCGTGGAACCCAATCAAGGGTCCATGGAGACTGGCGATGATCACGTTCAAACACGACCATAATGATGAAAGCCGGGACCTCAGCCGCCGCCGGGTGCTGGAATGCATGACCTGGGCGGGTACCGGCGTGCTCTGGACGGTTTCGGGCGGCGTGCCGCGTTCGCTGGGGCTAGTCGGCTCCGCGCTGGCGGCCGAGCCGGCCGGCATGACGTTTCTCCAGATCAGCGACAGCCATGTCGGCTTCGATAAGCCGGCCAACCCGAATGCACTCGGCACGCTTGAAGAGGCGATCGGCAGGATCAAGGCGATGCCGGTCAAGCCGTCCTTCATGATCCACACCGGCGATATCAGCCACCTGTCGAAGGCGTCCGAATTTGACGACGCCGAGCGCATCATCTCGCAGGCCAAGCTCGACGTGCATTACGTGCCGGGCGAGCATGACTTCCTCGACGAAGAAGTGAAGTTCTATCGCGATCGTTATGGGCGCGGCACTAAGGGCGCAGGTTGGTATTCGTTCGACGCCAACGGCGTGCACTTCATCGGCCTCGTCAACGTCGTCAACCTCAAGGCCGGCGGTCTCGGCAATCTCGGCAACGAGCAGCTCGAGTGGCTGGAGATGGATCTCAGGGGCCGCTCGAAATCGACGCCGGTCGTGGTGTTCGCCCACATCCCGCTATGGACGGTGTATCCGGAATGGGGCTGGGGCACCGAAGACGGCGCGCGCGTGCTGGACTACCTCAAGGGCTTCGGCTCGGTGACGGTGCTCAACGGCCATATCCACCAGGTGATGCAGAAGGTCGAAGGCAACGTCACCTTCCACACCGCGCGTTCGACCGCCTTCCCGCAGCCGGCGCCCGGCGCAGCCCCCTCGCCCGGACCGATGAAGGTCGCCGACGACAAGCTGCGCAGCATGCTCGGTGTCGCCAGCATCAACTTCAAGCAAGGCGATCAGCGCCTCGCGATCATCGACACCCCGCTGCAAGGCTGAAGGATATCTGCAAATGATTTCCGTAACGTTCCGCAACCTCGGCATTCGCCTCGTCGTCACCGCCGTACTGTCCTGGCACCCGGCCGCGGCGCATGCCGAGGAAACCAAGGTGATGATCGACAATTTCACTTTCGCACCGGCCGAGCTCACAGTGAAGGCCGGCACCACCGTCACCTGGAGCAACCATGACGACATTCCACATGTCGTGGTCTCCGCCGGCAAGTTCAGATCGAAGACGCTGGATACCGACGACAATTACTCTTTCACGTTCACGACGGCCGGCGAATATAAGTACTTTTGCTCGCTGCACCCGCACATGACCGGGACGATCAAGGTTGAATAGCGATCGAAATCAGGGCATCACGACAATGCCCGGCCGGTGGATCGAAGCCGGCCGGGTACCTGCAGTTTCACCGAAAGCCGGGCAAACGGCGATGGCGGTCAACACGTCGGGGGACGATTTCGAGAAGGCGCGGCGCTTTCGCGACGCCGCGCTGCCCTATCTCGACGACGCCTATACGCTTGCGCGCTATTTGCTGCGCGACGCCAATGACGCCGAGGACGCCGTGCAGGAATGCTACCTGCGCGCGCTGAAACATTTCGACAGCTATCGCGGTCCGGCGATGAAGCCCTGGCTGCTGGCAATCCTGCGCAACGTCTGTCGCGCCGAATTTGACCGGCGGAAGGGGTCGCCGACCGGCGGCATCGACGACATGCCGGACGACGCGGCGCAAACACCGCTGTGGCAGGACGCGCCGGAAACGCCGGAGACGCAGATGCTGCGCCAGCGCGACGCGTCGGTAATCCGGCGGCTGGTCGCAGCACTCGCCGAACCGTTCCGCGAGACCTTCGTGCTGCGCGAACTGCACAACCTGTCGTATCGCGAGATCGCCGACATCGTCGACGCGCCGGTCGGCACCGTGATGTCCCGCCTCGCGCGGGCCCGCGCCATGCTGCGCTCGGCATGGACGGCGGAAGAGGAGCCACCGACATGACCTGCGACGAGGCCGACATTCTACTTAACGCGCTGATCGACGGCGAGCTCGACGCCGGGCACACACGTGACGTCGAAGCGCATATCGCAGGTTGCTCGCGTTGCGCTGCCGAGCTTGCCGCCTATCGCGAGATGAGCAAGGCCATCGCGGGCGCCGGCCTGCAATATGCGGCGCCGGCCGCGCTGCGCCGGCGCATCGAGGCGTCGCTGCCGCAAGCCCCAACGCGGGTGACGCCGAACCGGCGTTCGGTGCTGCGCGGTTTTGCGATGGGATCGGCGGTGTCGGCGCTGGCTGCGACCGGCCTCGTCGCCATCGTGCTGCGCAAAGACGACGAGCAGCGCATTGTATCGGAAGTGGTCTCTGCGCATCTGCGTTCGTTACAGGCGGGGCATCTCACCGACGTGATTTCCACCGACCAGCACACGGTGAAGCCGTGGTTCAACGGCAAGCTCGACGTTTCGCCACCGGTGATCGACCTCACCGCAAAGGGTTTTACGCTGGTCGGCGGTCGGCTCGATTATGTCGATGCCCGGGCCATTGGCGCGGTGGTGTATCGCCGGCGCCAGCACATCATCAACCTGTTCGTTGCCCAAACCGGCAACACAGAACGGCGCGCGGCAAAAACCGAGGCCATGCAGGGCTTCAACGTCAGGCGCTGGAGCGAGCAAGGCATGAACTTCTGGGCGGTCAGCGACATCGCGGCCGATGAACTTGCCGAATTCGGCGAGAAGTTCGAGGCCGCGCTGCGGGGCAATTCAGTGGGATAGTAACATTGCTCGGGAAGAGTGGACGCAGGCTGCCGCGCTCAAGCGGCTGCCGCCTCGGACGCCTTGAAACTGATCGGCAATCGCTTCAAGCCTCCCACAAAGGAGGTCTCGATCCAGGCGGGTTCGCCGGCAAGCGCGATTTGGTCGAGCCGTTTTAGAAGTTCGCGAAAGAATGTCACCATCTCGACCTTGGCGAGATGCATTCCGATGCAGGCGTGGATGCCGAAGCCGAAGCCGAGATGACGATTTGGATTCCGATCGGCAATGAAGGCAAACGGCCGCTCAAATGCATCCTCGTCCCGGTTCGCCGATGGATACGCCATCAGGAGATGATCGCCGGGACGGATCGACTTGCCGCGCAGCGTGTAGGCCTCGGTCGCCGTCCTGAAGAAATGCTTGACCGGCGACACCCAGCGCACCATTTCGTCGACGGCCGCGGGAATCACGTCCGGGTTCGCCCTTAGCTTGCGCATTTCATCCGGGTTTTGAAGCAAGGCCAGCAAGCCCCCCGCCAGCGTTGCACTGGTGGTGTCGTGACCCGCGCTCGCCAGCGCAACAAAATAAGACGAGGCCTCGAACTCACCGATCAATGTTCCGTCGACCTCGGCCGTCGCAATCAGCGTCGCGACGTCATCGGTGGGATGGCTGCGGCGCTTCCGCACAACGCCGCGAAAGAAGTCCATGTAAGCCACGGTCGCATCCACCAGATCGGTGCCGCCGTGCATTTCCGCGTCGCCGCCTCCGAAATAGGCCCGCGTAAGGTGGTGAAGCCGCTCGCCGTGCTCGTCCGGCATGCCGAGGATGAGCATGATAACCTTCAGAGGAAAGCTGACCACGACATCATTGTAGAAGTCGCACGTGCCGCCATGCCCGAGCATACGGTCGACACTCTCGCGGGCAAGCCCGACGATGCGGTCTTCAAGCAGGCGTATCTGCTTGGGCTGAAACCATGCGTGGGTGAGCTTCTTATACTTGGCATGGTCGGGATTATCCATTGCGTTGATGGCACGGATCAACATCGGGCGCCCACCCATCGCTTCCCGCACCCTCGATTCGAATTCGATCGAGAGCAACTTGGTTCGCGGAGCGTTGATAAATTTGTCGTTCTGTTTCTCGACCTCCATAACGTCCTTATGCTTCGAAACCGTCCAGAACGGCCGGTACCCATCCGGCTCGGTCCAATGCACCGGATCTTCGCGGCGCAGCGTTGAAAACAGATCGTGCTGCCGCTCAAGGTTGCCATACGTCTTGTGGTTGGCGATCGCGTCGTCGATGCCGGAATCCTGCATCACGGTTCTCCAAGGTTGTGTCGCTGGCTAGCTCATTAACCGAACAGGTTTGACGACCGCGCGGGCTGCCAGCTCGTCGATCGCGCGATTGAGCTCATCGAGTGCGAAACTAGTCAGGAGCGCGTTGACCACGGCGGAAGCCGTCGATCAGGTGAAGGATGAACAATCCTGCGCGCTGCGCCCCCTTCGACACCGCGCATCGTCAGGCCTCGACCGACGACAATGCCTCGCCTCAAGCCGATATCACGTGGGAGGCGCGGTCAACTGAGCGGAGGTCCTGTGTCGCCGCCGGCGGTTGACCTACAAAGCCATCGCCGCATTGCGAAAGTCGTATCGATAGAGGGGACGCCATCATCTGCTCGGGCTCACGACGATACGGCGATCGTTGATTTCTACGGGTTAGCTCGTAGCCCACTCACGTTACCGCAGCGCTACGTCGAAGCGGCAAGTTTATGGGTGCGGCTATCGTGAACCCCCGTGAACGGATGTGAGAACGACTGAGAAAGGCAGACTGTTCAGCGCGCGGCTGACCAGGTCCTCACGCAGAACAACTCTGCGTGCGCCTTCGCAACTCCATCTCCATGAGGTCTCATTGGATCGCACGGCTGCCCGTCAGAGAGCAGCGCCTCACAAAGTGAGGCGGGTTCTGGCACACCGATTGGCCTACGCCGATTTGCGAACGGCGTTGTCGACCAGAAGTCTTGCCGAGCGACCAGATCGCGCCGGGGACCTTGTGGCTGGAGGCGATCACGTCGTCGAACGCCTTCTCGATCCAGCCGCAATCTTCTTCGGTGATGGTCAGCGACGGCAACAGCTTGATGGTGTGGCTGCCATGACCCGCGACCTGGGTCAGGATCTTGTGCTCCTTGAACAGCGGCACCGTGATGAGTTGGCAGAACAGGCCCTTGCTGGCGCTTTCCAGCACATTCCACGACGCCTTCAGCCGCAACGATTTCGGCGGCCCGAACTCGACGCCGATCATCAATCCCTTGCCGCGGACTTCCTTGAGGAGCTCATAGCCCGGCACCATCCGGGTCAGCGCCAGCCTGATCTCGGCGCCGCGTTTAGCGGCGGCCTCGACGAGCTTTTCGGCCTCGACCACTTCAAGCGTCGCGATCCCCGCCGCCATCGCCAGATCGTTCTTCGCAAACGTCGAGCCATGCACGACCGCTCGGTCCATCCGGTTGAAGATCTTTTCGAATATCCACTTGCGGGTCAGCAACGCGCCGATCGGAACGTGTCCGCCCGACAGTGCCTTGGCGAGCAGCACCATGTCGGGCTCGACATTCCAGTGCTCAACCGCCAGAAACCGGCCGGTCCGGCCGACGCCGGTCTGTATCTCGTCGGCGATAAACAAGGTGCCGTATTTCTTGCAGAGCGCGGCGGCGCCCGGCAGGAACTCGTCGGTGGGCATGTTGACGCCCTTGCCCTGGATCGGCTCGACGATAAAAGCGGCCACTTGGCGCGACGAGAGCGCCTGCTCCAGTGCTATGAGATCGTTAAAAGGGATCGAGGTGCATCCCGGCAGCAGCGGCTCGAAGCCGCCGCGGAAATTGGAATCGTCAGTCAGTGAAAGCGCACCGTAAGTCAGTCCGTGGTAGGCATGAGCGCAGTAAACGATGCCCGGCCGGTCGGTGGCGGCGCGCGCAAATTTGATCGCAGCTTCGACACATTCTGTCCCGGAATTGGAAAAGAATACCTTGTCCAGGTAGGGAACATATTTCAGCAGCCGCTCGGCCAGCACGCCCGCCAGCGTGGAAACGTCGAGTTGGACGAGGTTAGGCAGGTCGCTGTCCAGAACGCTCTTCAAAGCCTGGCGCAGGACCGGATGGTTCCGGCCAACCGCAAAAACGCCAAAACCGCTGAGTAGATCGAGGTAGCGGGCACCATCACGATCGAAAAGGTACTGGCCTTGGCCCTTCTGGAAACCGACATCGTAGCCGATTGTCTTCAGGACCCGGACGAGCTGTTCGTTCAGGTAGCGAGTATGCATGGAACTGCGCTGCGACTGGCGGTCCATAAACATCTCGGAAACGTCTAGATTCGGATATAGCATCAGCTACATACTTCGGTTGATGGCCATTTCGTCAACTGAAAACACTCAATGTGACCAATCAATGTGGCGTTTAGCCCACGATTTGATCATCCACCCGAGCATAGGTTTAAACCATGTTGCACTGCCCTCGGAATGTCACGCGCATCGTAACATATTCAGCAGTATTTTTGGGAACAGCGCTAGGACCTGCCTTAGCAGCCGATCCAACCGGTGACTGGCGCGTGGCCGACGGCGTCGCCGACATTCGCGTCGCCGAATGCAACGGCAGTATGTGGGGCGTGGTCGAGTGGGAGAAGATCCCAGGCGGCCTCGATAAGAACAATCCCGATGTCGCAAAACAGAGCAGGCTGACGTTGGGGATGCCGATCCTGATCGACATGAAGAAGAAGCCGGGCGTCGATCAGTGGGATGGCCAAGTCTACAACGCCAAGGACGGCAAGACCTACAGCTCCTCGATCAAGCCGATCGGGTCCGACCAGCTCGAGATTCGGGGCTGCGTGCTGGGTTTCCTCTGCGGTGGCGAAACCTGGACTCGCGTCGCGAGCCCGATCCCATCGAGCCCCACCAACAGCATGGCGAAAACTGGGCCGAAGCCGGCTACGACGGCGCAGCCTAAGGCCGCCACGGCAAAGACCACGGGGTCCGTCAGCGGGGCGACCAAGACGACGTCAGGTCAAAAGCTCGCGACCACCGCGCCGGCAGGCGCGCCCTCCTCTGACCCGATCGGCGATATCTGCCTAATCCCTGACATCGCGCGGTTTGCCCATTAACGCGGGCTGGAACAGCAACACGGCGGCGAGCGTGGTGACGAGCGAGAGCGCCAGCAACTTTCCCATGCTTGCCGTGCCGGGATGACTGGATAGCCACAGGCTGCCGAACGCCGTGGCGGTCGTCATGGCACTGAAGAATATTGCGCGCGTCAGGCTCGACTGCAGCAGATTGGTCCTGCCCGCGCGCCACGCCGTCACATAATAAATCTTGAATGCGACGCCGACGCCCAGCAGCAGCGGTAGCGCGACGATGTTGGCGAAGTTGAGCGGCATCCCGATCAGGACGCAGATCTCCAGCGTCACGGCACCCGCCACCAGCAGCGGGACAAGCGTCAGCAGCACGTCCGTGATCCGCCGCAACGTCAGCCAGAGCAGCAGACTGATCACGATCAGGGCCCAGAGACCGGCATGGATGAAGGCCCTGACCACGGTTTCGCCGGATTTGAGAATCGACACCGGCCCGCCGATCGCATTCGGCTCGGATTTCAGTACGGCGTCCGCGAATTTGCGCAGCGTCGCGTTGTCGTTGGGATCGCCGCGCGGCAGCGCCTCGACGCGTTGCAGGCCGTCCTTGGCTTTCCACGAACGCACGAGCTCGGCGGGCAGCGTCTTCAGGGTAATCGGCTGCGCCTGCAGCGCGTTCTTGAGCTGATTGAGCACCATCTTCAGCGGCACCACGAAGATCGCCTGCACCTTGTCGCGCGTGGCCTGGTCCGACTCGGCGAGCTTAGACAGGTCGTCGGCCAGACGCCGCGACGCCGCGGCGCCGGGCCCCTTGAGGTCGCCGGCGGTCTTGCGCAGGCTCTCCGCCGTTTGCTTCAAAGCCTCGACATTCTCCGCATCGGTCGGCGGGGCATCGATCGACTCCGGGTTGAGCGCGGGATTTAGAATCTTGGCGCCTTCGGCGATCAGCTTCAACTTGGCCGGCTGGTCATCGGGCACAAAGCTGTCCAGCGACATGACGCGCAGCACTTCAGGCAACTTTTCCAGCCGGGCATGGATTTTCCTGGCCTCCTCTTCCGAATTCGCCATCACATTGATCGCGTTCGCGCCGGTATTGGGATCATTCCTCAGATCGAGGAAGGTCGCGATCAATTCGACCTTGGGGCTGCGCAGGTTGATCGGGTTGAAGTCGAACCTCAGGAAATAGAGCAACGGCAGCCCGGCCGTCGCGACCAACAGGGTACCGACGATAATGGCCACGCGATGCTTTTCGAGGAAGTGATCGACGGGCGCGAGGAACGCATAGCCGACCGCCTCCTTTTCACCGGGCGGGTTGAGCAGGCTCAACATCGCCGGCAGCACGGTGATGCTCGACAGAAAGGCCACCAGCATGCCGACGCCGGCGATCTCGCCGAGTTCTGAGACACCCTTGTAATCGGTCGGCAGGAACGACAGGAAACCCGCCGCCGTGGCCATCGCCGCAAGCGACAGCGGGACCGCGACATATTCGGCGGCCTTTTCCAGCGCGACCTGCAGGTTATCGCTCTTGAAGCGCTCCGAACGGTAGCGGACGCTGAACTGGATGCCGAAATCCACCCCCAGGCCTACGAACAGCACCGCAAATGCGACCGAGAGCAGGTTCAGCGAACCCACCATGATCAACCCCACGGCGGTGGTGATCGCAAGGCCGATGGTCAGATTGATGAACACCGCGAAGATGATCTTCGACGAATGCAGCGCCATCCAGAGAATCACCAGCACGACCAGCACGGTGCCGATGCTGTTGGCGACCGCGCCGTCCTGAACGGTGGCGAATTCCTCGTTGGCGATCGGAACCGGCCCGGTCAGCCGGACGCGCGCGCCATATTTGCCCGGTAGATCGAGATCTTTTGCAGCCTGCCGGATCGCATCGGTCGCATCCTTGCCGGGCTCAAGCTGATTGAAGTCGAGGATCGGCTTGAACTCGATGAAGGCTCGGCGATCGGCATCGGTCAGGGGCTTGTCGCTGACGAGCTCGCGCCAGGAAAATGTCCCGGTGCCGGTTCTCAGCACATTCTCGATCGTCGTTGCGATCTGCGAGAACGGCCGCGCCGTGCTATCCAGCTTGATCTGACCACGCTTGACGCCGGCAAGTCCGGTCTCCAGCGCGCCGGTCATTCCACGCAGCGTCGGATCGCCGGCCATGATCTCGATCAACGGCGCGGCGGACGCAAACTGGCCGGTCAGCTCGCGGACCTGCGCCTCGGGCAGGAACAATAGCCCGTTCTTCTCAAAGAACTCGCCGGAACCGAGCGGCTGGACCGAAGAGAAATTCTCGGTGTCGCCTGTCAGTTTCTGCGTCAGCGCGTCGGCCGCGGCGGTAGTCAGTTCCGGCGTCGGCGCATCCACCACCGCCAGGATGGTATTGTCGCGATCGAACGCCTTCTCGAATTGATTATCGCGCTGCCGCCAATCCAGCTTTGGCGAGATCAGTGTGTTGATGTCGGTATTGATCGAGAAATTCCGGGCGATGTAGAACCCCGACGCGATCGACAGGATAAGCGCGACGGCAACAGTGAGAGTGGCAAATCGCGTGCAAGCCTTAACGATCGATACGACAATACTTGTCAGCACATCTTTTCTTTCTAAATGTAAGACCTCGCCGGAAGTGTCCGCTGTCTAGCGGAGTTCCAGCAGCCGATCTAATGCTGTTTTGGACGTTTTTTCTTTGGGGCTTCAACAGATAGCGCAAAACTTGCCTAAATCGTGCCCAACTCGCCTCCGAGTTCGGGTATAATCCGGATCGACCCGTCGCAAAGTGACGAACAAGTGAGGGGTGCTTTTCCCGCCTCGGCGAGGTAATATTAAGTATTATATTACCAGCCAGCGTCAACCATGGTTGATCCTTTTCGGGATCCGCCTTTCCTAGCCGATTATTTTTTGACACAAAGCCTTGCGTTGCCATGCGCTTAAGGGTCGGGTGAAATGTGAAACCGAGTCGTGGTGCAGATTTTTAGAGTGTCGGAACCGCAAGGAGAGATAGAATGAACGGGGTGCAACTTGCGTAACCAACGTCCCATGGAAGTGTTTCTTGCGCAGCCCCGCGGTTTTTGTGCAGGTGTCGTCCGCGCGATCGAGATCGTCGAGCGCGCGCTCGAAAAATATGGGCCGCCGGTCTACGTGCGCCACGAGATCGTCCACAACAAATACGTGGTCGAAAGCCTGAAGAACAAGGGCGCCATTTTTGTCGAGGATTTATCCGAAGTGCCGCCCCGCGCCGTCACCGTTTTCAGCGCCCACGGGGTCGCGCGGAGCGTGGAAGAGGAAGCCGCGGTTCGCGGGCTGCCGGTCCTCAACGCGACCTGCCCCTTGGTCACCAAGGTCCACAATCAGGGCAAGCGCTACATGTCCAAGGGCCGGGCGCTGATCCTGATCGGCCATGCCGGCCATCCCGAAGTCGAGGGGACCATGGGCCAGGTGCCCGGACCCGTCCTTTTGGTCCAGAACGTCGACGACGTGGCGGCTTTGACGCTGCCCGTGGACACGCCGGTCGCCTACATCACCCAGACGACGCTGAGTGTGGACGACACCAAGGACATCATTCTCGCCCTTCAACAACGATTTACAGATATTCAAGGCCCGGATATCCGGGATATCTGCTATGCGACACAGAACCGGCAATCTGCGGTAAGGGACCTCAGCAAGCTCGTGGACGTTATTCTGGTGGTGGGCGCCACCAACAGCTCCAACTCGAACCGGCTCCGCGAAATCGGCACCGAGGTAGGTGTTGCGAGCTATCTCATTGCGGACGGCAGCGAGTTGAACCCGGAGTGGCTGAAGGATGCAAAGGCTGTCGGCATTACCGCCGGTGCCTCGGCTCCGGAGGTCCTTGTTGACGACGTGATCGAGGCTTTGAGACGTATCGGACCAGTCGCGGTGTCGGTGCTCCCGGGCCGGGAAGAGAACATTGAATTTAGGCTTCCGGCTGAACTGACGGCGAGCTGATCTACTTCTATGCTGGCTGATCCACCTCTCCACTAAGGTCCAGAAAGAAACTCGTAATGGCAATACCGTTCTTCAAGGAAATGCGTATCGGCGGCTACCTGATGAAGCAGAAGCTGCTGGGCCGAAAACGCTACCCGCTGGTGCTGATGCTCGAGCCGCTATTTCGCTGCAACCTCGCATGCGTTGGTTGCGGCAAGATCGACTATCCCGACGCGATCCTCAATCGCCGCATGTCGGCGCAGGAATGCTGGGATGCCGCCGACGAGTGCGGTGCGCCGATGGTGGCGATTCCCGGCGGCGAGCCGCTGATCCACAAGGAAATCGGCGAGATCGTGCGCGGCCTGGTGGCGCGCAAGAAATTCGTGTCGCTGTGCACCAATGCGCTGCTCCTGGAAAAGAAGCTCGACCTGTTCGAGCCGTCGCCTTACCTGTTTTTCTCGGTGCACCTCGACGGGTTGAAGGACCACCACGACAAGGCGGTTTCGCAGAAAGGCGTGTTTGATCGCGCGGTCTCGGCGATCAAGGCCGCCAAGGCGCGGGGCTTCACCGTCAACGTCAACGCCACGATATTCGACGGGCACCCCGCGGAGGAAATCGCCAAGTTCCTCGATTTCACCACCGAGCTTGGGGTCGGTGTTTCGATGTCGCCGGGCTACGCCTATGAGCGCGCGCCCGATCAGGAGCACTTCCTCAACCGGACCAAGACCAAGAAGCTGTTCCGCGACGTGTTTGCGCTCGGCAAGGGCAAGAAGTGGAACTTCATGCATTCCGGGCTGTTCCTGGATTTCCTGGCCGGCAATCAGGACTACGAATGCACCCCCTGGGGCATGCCCGCGCGCAACATTTTCGGCTGGCAGAAGCCCTGCTACTTGCTCGGCGAAGGCTATACCAAGACCTTCAAGGAGCTGATGGAAACCACGGAGTGGGAGACCTACGGCACCGGCAAGTACGAGAAGTGCGCCGACTGCATGGCGCATTGCGGTTACGAACCGACAGCAGCCAACGCCGCGCTGACCAATCCGTTGAAGGCGATGTGGGTGGCGCTGCGCGGCGTGCGGACCAGCGGACCGATGGCGCCCGAGATCAATCTCGAGAATCAGCGGCCGGCGCAGTACATCTTCTCGTCGGAAGTGCAGAAGCGGCTGTCGGAAATCCGCCGCGACGAGGCCGCCGCGGCAGAATTGAAGGCGCAGCGAAAGGCATCGACTGCCGCTTAATTCGGCAACGGATCAAAACGAAAACGGGGCGCGATGCGAATCGCGCCCCGTTTTCGTTTGCCGATAGGTCCGTTTGTCGATGCGTCCGTTTGTGGACATCCGAAGGCGCCCCTCGTTGCCGGCGGCGCCCCGATGCCTTTAGCTCACGCCAAGCTGCGCTTTCAGCTTATGCCGCAGCTTCCGTGAACTGCTCGGTGATGAGACCATCGCCCAGCATGAAGTCTCGGCAGCCGCGCAAGCTGCGCAGCGCGCGATTGAAGTCGATGCCCGTCGATACCAGCGCATGCAGTGATAGCGGGTTGCGGGCGACCCAGCGCAGGACCTTGCGCAGATCGACGTCGCCGTTGGGCTTGATCGCGGCCATCGCCAATGCTGGCAGCGCCCGGCTGGCGGGATCGCTGATGACGCGCAGGGCGGCGAAAGGAAGGCCCGCGTCGGCGGCGTAGGCTGCTGCGATATGGCTCTCCATATCGACCGCGGCGGCTCCCGTCTTCAGCCACAGCGCGGCCTTGGCCGCGGTGGCCGCAATGACCTGCTCCACGCCCGCGAGACCGCCACGGACCACGCGGCGGCGGCCCAGCGCGACATTGGCGATCATCTCTTCGTTCAGCGCCAGATCAGCCAGCCAGCGGGTGTCGCCGTCCATGACTTCGGTCGCGACCACAACGTCGCCCGACCTCAATGCGGGATCCAACCCGCCCGCGACGCCGAAGCTGATAACGCCCCTGATGGTCGAAGGGTCGAACACCGTCAGCAGGGACCGCAACTGCTGCGGATCGCTACTGCTGCAGACCACGGTCATGCCAGGACCCGCCGCAATGCGCGCCTCCTGCACCAGGCCTGTCACAATTAACACCGGCCGCGGGTCAATTGCATTCCCCGCGGAAATCTCGTCCCCCACCCCCAAAGTCACATCCCGACCCCTACTACCACCCTGCTGTTGGTGCTCTTCAAATTTCGATACCGCGCTAGCGCCCAGAGCGGAAAGAATTTCGAGTAACCATGATACCGCAGATAAAATACCCGCGGGAAGCCTGTTGCCGTGTATCGCGGCTCGTCCCACAATCCTTTTTCGGCTTGTGTGCTTTTTAGGTACTCCACCCCGCGCGCCACGGCCGGATGAGCGACCTCACCCGCCGCCATCAAGGCAAGCAAAGCCCATGCCGTTTGCGAGGCCGTGGTCGGCGCGGGTTCCAATCCCTTGTAATCGAGTCGGTAGCTGGTGGCATCTTCGCCCCAGCCGCCGTCCGGATTCTGCACCGACAGAAGCCAGGCCACCGCCTTGCGCATGGTGGGGTCCTGATGGTCGACACCGGCGACGTTGAGCGCGCACAAGACCGACCAGGTTCCGTAAATGTAGTTCATGCCCCAACGGCCGAACCACGATCCCTCCGGGTGCTGGGTCCGGCGCAGATAGGCGACGCCATCCGCGACCGCCTTGCTGCTTTCAACGGTGTCGCCGAGTTGCGCTAGCATCGAGAGACAGCGCGCGGTGACGTCCTCGGTCGGTGGATCGAGCAGCGCGCCGTGGTCGGAGAAGGGGATGTTATTGAGATAATATTCCAGATTGTCGGCGTCGAAGGCGCCCCAGCCGCCATCGCCGCTCTGCATGCCCAGGATCCACTCGCGGGCGCGGGCGATCGCCGCATCATATTCCCCACTTTGCGAGGCGCGCCGCGCACGGTCCATCGCCATGACCACAACGGCAGTGTCGTCGACGTCGGGATAATAGGCATTGTTGTACTGGAACGCCCAGCCGCCGGGACGAACCTGCGGACGCTTCACCGCCCAGTCGCCGCGGACGTTCAGCTCCTGCTTCGGCAACAGCCAGTCAAGCCCCCGCTTCGCGGCAGGCAACGCCTCCGCGCCACCGGCCTCGGTCATCGCGTGACAAGTCAACGAGGTATCCCACACCGGCGACACGCAAGGCTGGCAGTAGGCTTCCTGCTCATCGATCACCAGGAGCAGGTCGAGCCCCCTTCGCGTGACCGCGCGCGGCGGATAATCCGCCGGCATGCCGAGCGCCTCATACATCATCACGGCGTTGGCCATCGGCGGGAAGATCGCGCCTAATCCGTCTTCGCCGTTCAGCCGCTCCTCGACGAACGCGACCGCGCGGTCGATCGCCCGGGCGCGCAGCTTCTTGGGAAACAGCGGCTCGACCGCCCGCAGGATCACGTCCAGCCCGCGGAACAGCAGAAACCAGCCCCAGCTTTGATGCGGCGCCTTCGCCGTCATGCCGATCGAACGCGGATCCTGCAGGAACAGCTCGTCGATCCGGACGCCGCGGGGATTTTTGGCGCGCGGCTTCAGCGCCGCCAACACCAGCAGCGGCACCATCGTGGTCCGCGCCCAGTACGAGATCTTGGCGAGGTGAAATGGAAACCACAGCGGTAACAGCATGATCTCGACCGGCAACACCGGCACACTCTTCCAGGTCGTCACCTCGAACATCGAGAGCAGGAAGCGGGTAAAAACGTTGCTGTGGATGCCGCCGCCGCGCGAGCGGATCGCCTCGCGGGCCCGTACCATGTGCGGCGCATCCGGGGAGTTGCCGATCATCTTGAGCGCAAAATAAGCCTTCACGCTGGCACTCATGTCGAAGGCGCCGTCATGAACCAGCGGCCAGCCGCCATGTGCGCCCTGAACCCGGCGCAGATAATTTGCAATCTTGGCTTCCAGCGCGGCGTCGACCGGCTCGGCCAGGTAATGGCGCAGCAGCACGTATTCCGCCGGAATGGTGCAATCGGCTTCCAGCTCGAAAACCCAGTGTCCATCCGGTTTGCGGAAGTCGAGCAGCGCACGTGTCGCCGACGCGATGCTCGCTTCCAAAGCGGCATCGGTTCCGATGCCCACGGTGCTATTGCCGGACTCCATCTCGCTCGACATCTCCGTCATTGTCCCTGCCCGGTTTCATCGGAAACCGATGACCGCCTCTCGATCAGGCTTGCCGCATGGCGAGGACGAGATCGGCCGCACGGTCGCCCGACCGTACCGATCCCTCAATGGTTGCCGGCAACCCCGTATCAGTCCAATCGCCGGCGAGAAACAGGTTTTTCCACTCGGTAACCGCCCCCGGCCGCAGCGCGTTCTGCTCCGGCGTGGCCTCAAACGTCGCACGGCGCTCACGCACGATCTGCCAGGGCGGCAGCTCGGCCTGAATGCCGGTAGCTTTGCAAATGTCCCGCCAGATCGCCTGAGCGAGCTCTTCGCGCGGCTTATCCACCAGCCGGTCGCCATTGCTGATCGTGACCGACAGCCGCTGCGGGAACGCAAAGAGCCATTCCACCAATCCGCTTATCACGCCCAGAATCGGCGGCATATCCTTTGGCGGATCGAAGCGAAAATGCGCGTTCACAATCGCACGGAACTTGGACGGTGTTTTCAGCCCCGGCAGCAGCGCCGCCGCGGAGCGCGGCGGAACCGCCATGACTACGACGTCGTCTGCCGCGAGGGCCACCGCGTCGTCGCCGAACTTCAATTGATCGACCCTGCCCCCGGTCGTCCCGAATGCGCGCAGCTCGTGCCCCAGCTGAAGGCTGGCGCCCTTCCCCTGCAGCAACCGGATTGCGGGTTCAACCAGCACCGCGCTGAGACCCTCGCGTGCGATCAGCGGCCGGCACGCGGCCCCTCCCGCCAGCAGCGTTTCACGCACAATTGCACCGGCAAGGCCGGCCGATCCTTCGGGCGGATCGACATTGAGCGCCGCCAGCAGCAGCGGCTGCACGAGCCTATCGTAGAGCGTTCCTTTGCACGGGATGGTATCGCCGACGCGCTTGCTCTTGGCGGCCCACACCAACGGCGACAGTGCCAGATAATCAAGCAGACCTGTGTCGGGCACGCGGCGCGCGGCATCGAGCACCCACAATGGCAACCGGCCGTCTCCAAGGTCGAGTTGCCAGCGCCGACCCGTAGCCAGATCAACGAATGGAAATTGCGCGCGTGCCGGACCGACCAGCCCCGCCTCGGTGCCGATCGATCTGGCGTAGGCGATCGCATGGCGATTGCCCGAAAGCAGCAGATGATTGCCGTTGTCGATGGTCAGGTTGGTGGCCGCATCGAAATATGACCGGCACCGTCCGCCAGTCTGTTGCGTGGCCTCGTGGACGTGCAGTTTGTAGCCGGCGTTGGCCAGCCGAACGGCGGCCGACAGGCCTGAAATTCCGGCGCCGATGATGTGAGCGTTTTTGGGCATCAGATGAATGCGTAGCGAAGGATAATGGCCAGACGGGCCATCTTGTTGACGCGTACGGCCGGGCGCGGCAGTGCGAACCCTCGTTCGACCAGAAGATCGAGGATCGCCCGATAATATTTCGACATAATCCTGGGCGCGCGCACTAAGCGCCGCGGATTGCGCTTCATGATTTCGTCAGCCTTCTCGAAATGATCGCGGGCCCGCGCGACCAGCGGCGCGCAGACCTTCGGCAGCGCCGGATCGGCGGTGACCTTGAGCGGTTCGCTCGAAGTGATGCCGGCATGCAGCAGGCCTTCGCGCGGCAGATAGAGCCGGCCGATGCCGGCATCTTCGTCGATATCACGCAGGATATTGGTCAATTGCAGCGCGCGGCCCAGATGATGCGCCAGCAGGATGCCGTCGTTTTCAGCCATGCCGAACACTCGCACCGACAGCCGACCGACCGCGCTCGCTACGCGATCGCAATACAAGTCGAGCGTTGCCAGATCCGGCGCGCGGATATCCTGCGGAATATCCATCTCCATGCCATCGATGATGGCCAGGAAATCTTCGCGCTTGAGACCGAAGCGGTTAAGCGAGGTGACATAGTCCCGCAAGCGCTGCGGCGGATGCCCCTGATACAGCGCGTCGATATCGTCGCGCCATTGCTGGATCGCGGCCAGTCGCTCCGGCCGCGGCCCGTCGGAATCAGCGATATCGTCGACCTGCCGGCAAAAGCTGTAGATCTGAAACATCGCCTCGCGCTGTTCGCGCGGCAAGATCCGCATCGCGGCATAAAACGAGCTGCCGGACGCCGTCGTCCCGTAATTCGGGTTGGCCACCGTCGTCGTATCGAGGGTCATGCGCCGGCCGCCGGATTCGACAAAGGACGCCGTCCCGCCGCGCGCCGTGCCGTCTCGCCGGCGATGGCGCCGACGGTATGAGCGAGCATTCCGACCGGCCCCAAATGGACGGTCTGGCTCAGCGGATCGCGCGCTTTCAGAAGGCGAACGATGCGATCGGCAAAGCCCTGGATCACCGATATCTCAAGCCCAAGGCGGAAATCCCTCACTTCGCCGCTCAGCGATCGGCCCTCATGGAGCAAAGCCTCGTTCCGCACGGCGAGCGATTGCAGGCACCGCAGCAGCGAAGCCGACGCTTGTGCTTGCCCGAGGGCCTCGACCGACGCGCCGACGGCTTCCAGCGCGTCGCGCGGAATATAGACGCGGTTGAGATCTCGGTAGTCCTTGCCGCAGTCCTGCAGGTGATTGTTGATCTGAAGGCCGGCGCACAGCGCGTCGGAAGCCGCCCAGGTCGATTTGCTCTCGCCGTGCACATCGAGCACAAATCGTCCGACCGGCATTGCCGAATAGCGACAGTAATGAATGACCTCGTCCCAATTCTCGTAACGAAGCTTGGTGACGTCCATCCGGAACGCGATCAGGACATCGAGGGCGTGCTGTGGCGGCATCGAACGCTGCGCCAAGGCGCGCCGGAGGTTGACGGCTTCCGGCTGGCTGTCGCCCTGCCCCTGCAACTCGGCCGCCAGTAGATCGAGATACGCGAGCTTGTCATCGGCGCCTAGCGTTGCATGATCGGCAATGTCGTCGGCCGTTCTGACGAAGTTGTAGAATGCGAGGATCAGCGCCCGGTGGCGCGGGTGAATGATCCACGACGCGACGGGAAAATTCTCGTCGCGGTGGGTCTTGCCGGATCGCAGTTCGCTCGCGGTAGTCATCAAAAACAGGTTACATTCGTCGGGGTGAATTTGCGCTGGCCGGTCATCCGCGTATGCGGACGGCTCGCGAACCCCATATAGGGGAATATATCGCCAAAACCAATGCTATCTGCGATTGCTCGCAAATCCAGATCGCGTCCGACGTGAAGCCAGCAACGGGCCAGCAAGTCCTATGACCCGTTGTAGAAGGCCTACTGGCCGTGATTTCTCAGGACCTGATCGCACGCCTTGGTCAATTTCGGACGATTGTCCTTAAGGCAGGCCAGGATGGTGAAATCGCCCTGATCGATCACCTTGCGGCAGTGGCGCTGAACGTCGCGCGAACAAGCTGCCTGCTCTTCGGCAGTGCCGCTGCGCTGCTGGGCAAGCGCTCCGGTGGATAAAGATACCGACACCAGGGAAAGTGCGAGAAAAAACTTATACATCGTGTTCCTTCATTCTGATCACAGGGAATCTTCATCCCGGATAGCACGAGGCTGAACGGAACAAACATCCTGTGACCAAGCGCGGGTAAATGCGGCCAAATTGGCGGCGACCTGATCCCCAATAGCGGCCCCGGGCGCCTGACTCAACTACAATTATTTGATATCAAAGAGCTATTATTCACCGACTTTTCCCCAGACTTTGCTTCACAACACCAGCGCCCAAGTTATCCGGACTTTTCCCGGTTCTGCTGAACGAGAAATACCGGTCAACCGCATGCGGTATGGTATCTTGCAGCCATCTTCCGCCAGGCAGCCTGGCTGTGCGAACGTTTTGTCATTTGAACCTAACATACAGCGGCGACACTAACCCTTCGGCGCGGCGAGGCCTATTTTCCGCGAGAGAACGGCGATCTGAACGGGGAAAATCCGACATGAAATTGTTTATTTCCGACCTGTCCGGACAGGCGATCAAGGCTGCGGCCGCCGGCGCCGCATTGTTGTTGTCGATGTCGGCGAGCCAGGCGCAGTCGGGCCCGTTTGCCGGTTTTGACGGCGCATGGTCCGGCAACGGCACCGTCGCGCTTTCCGACGGAACCACCGAGCGCATCCGCTGCAAGGCTGACTACAAGGTCAACGGCTCCGGCCTCGGCCTGAAGCAAAACCTTCATTGCGCCAGTGACAGCTACAAATTCAATCTGAGCAGCGACGTCACCAGCCAGGGCGACCGGATTTCGGGCAACTGGAGCGAGACAAGCCGGAATATTTTCGGCAATCTGCAGGGCACGGCGGGCGGCGGCCAGATCGATGTGTTCGTCGAGGCTTCGGGATTTGCCGCCAACCTGACACTGCGCATCAACGGCACCAAGCAGACCGTTGAGATCAGCTCCAAGGGCGAGATCAGGGGCGTCAACATCACCATGGTGAAGAGTTAGGCCCGACAAGATAATTCCAGATTGACGACGAGGCTGATTTCAGCAAGGCTGGATCAGCCTCTTTTCATGAGCGCTGAGGACTACTCAGCCGGTTTCGCGTGGCGACCGGTGCCGCGGATCCGGTCCGACAGGTTGATCAGGAACATCGCGGTCGGCCGCAGGATGAAGAGGTCCGCGACCAGGGCCGCGATCATCGCGAACGCGCTGAGCCAGCCGAACAATCGCAGCGACGGCAGATCAGAAAACACCGTCACCACCAGACCACAGGCCAGCACCACCGTGGTCAGGATCAGCGCCGGGCCGACCAGCACGGTCGCGCGTTCGACCGCCAGTTCCGGACTGACGCCCGGCTGGCTCTCGAGCCGCAGCCTGTTCAGGAAGTGGATCGTGGCGCTCAGTCCCAAGCCGAACGACACCGTGAGTGCGACAACGCTCGCGAACTGCAGTCCCTCACCGAGCAACCACAGCACCGTGCCCGACAACACCACCGGGAATATACCCGGCAGGATGCACGAGAACATCACGACCACTGAGCGGAATGCGAGCCCGATGAAGATCGCGACCAGCGCGAACTCGATCGTTAGCCCGTGATTGAGCTTTTCGATCATGCTGGCGCTGTTGCGCGCGGCGATGGCGGAAAGGCCGGTCACGGCGATCTCATAACCCGGATGCTTAGCGCGGACGGCGTTCAGCGCGCTATCCAGTTTCTCGACCACCGGCAGTATCTGGCTCGAATCGAGATCCGGCACCCGTCCCGAAACCACGACAGCATCCTGCTCGGCCGAAATGAAGCGGCGCACCAGATGCTCCGGAATCAGGCTGACATATTCCTTCAGGGTGGCGACGTCGTCGCTGCCGGCCTTTTCGGCCAGCCAGCGGCGCAACGTTTCCAGCGACCAGACATTGCCGACCCCAGCCTGCGTCTCGACGGTGGCGTGAACATCCGCGATCGTCTGCAGGGTCTCCGGCGCATACAGCGAGGCACCCTTGGGGAATTCGATCAAGACGTCGATCGGATTGGCGCCGGTCAGCTTGGCGTCGAGCCGTCCGCTCGCCGCCACCGCCTGCTGCTTGTCCGGCACCTGGTCCGCAAGCCGGTAGCGTGGCTCGAGATTGGCATAGATCACCGCAAGGCCGCCCACGACAAGTAGCGCGATCAGGCTGAACAGGCCAGGACGGCTGACCATGCGCACCGCGATCCAGTAGCAAAAATTGCGCAACGCCTGGACGCCGCCATCGGCGCTCTTGAACTTGACCGCGAAAATCTTTTCGTTGCGCACCAGCAGCACCCCGAACACCGGTACCAGCGAGAGCACCGCGAGGAGCGCGATGATGGTGGCGGCAAGTCCCGCCTCGCCGAATTTGCGGATCAAGTCGGAGTCCGAGAACTGCAAGGCGATAAAGGATATGCCGGCGGTGGCGTGGGTGAGCACGCAGGCCGGCCCGACCACGCGCACGGCGTTGGTGAAGGCGGTGAACTTGTCCTGCCCGGCGATCAGCCGGTCGCGCGCCGCGAAGGTCAGCTGCATCGAGTCCGAGAAGCTGATCACCATGATCAACGGCGTCATCACGTTCAGGAACATATTGAGATTGAAATTGGCCCAGCCGAGGCCGCCGAGCGCGAGCAGGATCGCGATCATCGGCGGGAACGCGGCGCAGATCATGAACGATATCTTGCGGAAGAAGATGATCGCGATGATGCAGCCGGCCAGAATGCCCAGGATGTTATAGGTCAGCCCGTCGCGCTCGACTGCGTTGCGGATCTCGAGCTGCATGACGGGAACGCCGGAGAGTTCGGCGTTGAGCCCACTGTCCTTGAGATCCTCGGCCATCAGCTTTCTGATATCGCCGACGGTCTTGCTGAGCTTGTTGCTGGCGACCACCTCGGGTTCGAGCGACAGCACGATCAGCGCCAGCGTGCCGTCCTCAGACAACAGCTTGCCGCGAATGATCTCGTTGGATTTGACGGTCTCGATGAACTTGTCGTAGTCGGCGCCTTCCGGCAGTTCTTTTGGAAACAGCGCGGCGGGCAGCTTGCCCGGCGCCGGCGCCTGCCGCGCCGAGAACAGCGAAATCAGGCCGCGCGTGCCGTCGACGAGCTGCAGATCGGTGACCAGATCGCGCAGCTTTTCGAGGTTATCCCGCCTAAGCAGCGTCTTGCCTTCGACGACGACCAGCACGTCGAATTCGGTCGCCGGGAAGCGCTTGGTCTCCGCCTCGTACTGCTGATAGTCCTTGGAATTGGAGCGGAACAGCTGGCTCAGCGAATCGTCGATCTTGATGCGCTGGATGCCGAAGATCGCGCCGACAATCAGCGCCAGCAGAACGATGCAGGACAGGATCGGCGCCCGAACTGCGATGAGCCCGATTCGCTCCAGTCCGAAGGCGATGCTGGCCGTCGGCCCCTGCTCGATCTTCTCGACGTGAACCTCACTGTCGCTGTTCTTTTCGAGCATGCCTTTGTCCAATTCTCACATCAGATCAACTTGTCTAGCTTAAGTTCCAGGGCGCGAAGCAGGCTCAAAAAAGGCGCTTCTGATCGGCGCTAGCCCTTGAAAACATACGGAAATCTGCCGCGGGGAGCTTTAGCAGGTCTGCACGGCGCCTCGCAAGCGCGCCCGGGAACACAAAAACGGTATCGGGAGGATATTGGCTTCAAATGTTCGATTCGTCATGCCGGCCCGCCCCTGCAACAGCGACCTGTGCGGAGATGTGGTCGCTGCTGCCATCTTTCAACATGACGCCGGTCACACCACGCGCGAGCCCTTCGCGTGCCAGCCACGCGATCCGGGAGGCGGCCTCGTCGTAATCCAGTCCGGAACCGTGGATGTTGGAGACGCAGTTGCGGTCGGCGTCGCTGAGACCGATCCGGGGCCCAAACGTCAGATAGGCGCCCAGGCTGTCGGGGGTCGAAAGGCCCGGCCGCTCGCCGATCAGCATCACAACCATGCGAGCGCCGAGCGCGGCGCCGATCGCATCGCCCAACGCGACCCGCGCGCCCGAGGCGACCACGGCGCAGCCGATCTCAATTCCGCCCGATGCCAATTGCGGCTGCAGGGTCCGCACCAGTTCGATCGCGTGGTGGTTGACCGCCGATGGCGACAGACCATCGCCGACCACGATCGCAAGCCGGCACGGGCCGCCCTCGCGGCGCGCCAGCAGATTCTGCGAAGCCTCGTCGAGCATGCGCCCGAGATCGGGACGTCTGAGGTAATCCTTGCGGTCGCGAACGCGGCTGCGGACTTCAAACGTCTCAAGCCCGAGATGGCCAAGACCCTGCACCAAAGCGGACACGTCGAAGCCGGCGTGAACGGCGTCACGCGCGCGCGCGTGGTCGAGGGTGAATTCAAGCAGCGCGTCGGTCGGCATACTGGCGCCGGCGCGCCCAAGCCCGACGCGCGCAGGCGTGAGGCGGCGCAAATCGCGCAGCGTTCTTCCCGGCGGGACCGGTATCGTCGCCATCTCGTTTGGCTACTCGGCTGGAACGGAGGCTTCCTGCAGCTTCAGCGAATAGTAGGACGCGTTGGTGTGGCCGCCCGAGGCATCGCGCGCGAACATGATCAGGTGGTGCGCGACCAGGACCGAACTGATGAGATATTCGATCTCGCCGCGGGCCAGGCGCCTGAGCGCGAATTTCCAGAATTGGCGCTTGTAATCGCCGAGGATGCCGACCTTCCAGAAGATGTTGCGAAGCATGGTCAGGCCGAGCTTGATGTTCTTCCACGACGCCCGCTGCGGCGACGGCGGCGGCTGCAGCCGGCGCGGATAAGTTTCGCGGATCTGATACTCGAAACGATCCAGCACCTTGTCGGGCTGATAGGCGCTGCCCATGCAGGCGCGCCAAGTCCGTACGACGTCCTCATACGGCAAGCGGAAATCAACGTTGGAATCGCGCGTCTCGTCCTCGATCAGCCGGTTCTCGCGCTTCAGGCGGTCCCACAGCGGCGTCTTCGGCAACGCCTGCAGCAAGTTGATGGTCAACAACGGGATTTGTGACGCTTCGATGAATTCAAGCAGATGCTGGCCGGTGTCGGGCTTGTCGGTGTCAAGGCCGAGAATGATGCCGGACACGACCTCCATGCCGTAATTGTTCAGCGTCTGGATCGCCTCCATGATGGGAACCATCATGTTGTGATCCTTGTGCATCGCCTTCAACGCCACCGGGTCCGGGGTCTCGATGCCGCAGAAGATGGTCGAGAAATAAGCCTCGCGCATTCCCGCCAAAATCTCGGGACGCTTGGCGATGTTCAGCGTCGCCTCGCAGGAAAAGCGGATCACATAGCCGGTCTTCTTCTGCCACTCGATCAGGTGCGGCATCAGCTCAAGCGCGGCCTTGCGGTTGCCGATGAAATTGTCGTCGACAAAATACACCGAACCCATGATGCCGCATTCCAGCAGCTTATCGAGCTCCGCGGTGATCTGCTGCGGGCTCTTCAGCCGCGGATTGCGGCCGTAGAGGCCGGGGATATCGCAGAATTCGCACTGATAGGGGCAGCCGCTCGAATATTGGATGCTGCCCAGGAAGTAATGCTTGATGTCGGCGAGTTCATAGGCCGGAATCGGAAAGCTGGTCATCTCGACGCGATTGACCGTCGTCAGCACCACCTGCTGCTCAGGACGGGACGGATCGCGTGACAATCGCGCGATTAGTTCATTGGTCGCGTCGCCCAATTCGCCGATATGGAGATAGTCGAATGAGGGATAGTAATCCGGACAGGTGCTGACCGAGGGCCCCCCGATCGCCACCGCCAGATTGAAGGCGTGGGCGCGCCGGCAGATATCGTTCATCTGCTGGCGCTGGATGTGCATCCCGCTGACCAGCACCGCTTCCGCCCATTCAAAGTCTTCCTTGCTGGCGGGGCGGATGTTCTCGTCGATAAAGCGTACCGGCCAGTGCTCGGGCAAATAGGCCGCGATCACCAGAAGCCCCTGCGGCGGCATAAACGCCTGGACCCCGGCGGTCAGGGGATAGGCGTATTCGAATGTGCCGAAAGAGGACGTATAGCGCGGAAAGACGCACAAAATGCGCCTCACGTTCTCCATGCCTTCAGCTCGCATCAGGCTTCCCCTGCAACTACAATCCTGTAGTAGCCCAACAATTGAGCACGTTCATAGTTGGGCTACAAATTCTTCAACATTGTGGCGGGCATGCCAACCCAGAAGGGCTCGAACGCGGTCTGTAACATATCGAATCGGGCACATGGCCTTCAGGCGATAAACCGTGAAGCGAAATCGGGTAACAAGCCCGTGTGGCCAGCCAAACGATGGTTAGCATCGGCAAGTCCGGCGCGAAACAGCCAATCGTCGAATTCGGGCGCCCGCTTCAGCCCAAAGAGATCGCGGATATAGAGTGCGTCGTGGAAGGACGTCGACTGATAATTCAGCATGACGTCATCCGCACCGGGTACCCCCATGATGAACGTCACACCGGCGGCGGCGAGCAGCGTCAGCAGGTTGTCCATGTCGTCCTGGTCGGCTTCGGCATGGTTCGTGTAACAGATGTCGACGCCGAGCGGCAGTCCGAGCAGCTTGCCGCAGAAATGGTCCTCCAGCCCTGCCCGGATGATTTCCTTGCCGTCATAGAGATATTCGGGGCCGATGAAGCCGACCACGCTGTTGACCAGCAGCGGATCGAAGGCGCGGGCAACAGCGTAGGCGCGCGCTTCCAGCGTTTGCTGGTCGACACCGTGATGGCCGTTGGCCGACAGCGCGGAGCCCTGCCCGGTCTCGAAATACATCACGTTATTGCCGACGCTGCCGCGCCGCAGCGACAATCCCGCCTGCCGCGCCTGTCCCAGCAGCGCGAGGTCGATGCCAAAGCTCCGGTTGGCCGCCTGCGTTCCCGCGATCGACTGAAACACCAGGTCGACCGGCAGGCCCTGCTCGATCAATCCAAGCGTGGTCGTGACATGGGCCAGCACGCAGCTCTGCGTCGGAATCTGCAGCCGCGCGATGACGTCGTCGACGAGGCTCACCAGCCTGCCGATCACCGCCGGATCGTCGCTGGCCGGATTGATGCCGATGCAGGCATCACCCGATCCCAACAGGATGCCGTCGAGGATCGAGGCGGCGACGCCGCGGGCATCGTCCAGGGGATGGTTGGGCTGCAGCCGCACGCTCATCCGCCCGCGCAGCCCGATGGTATTGCGAAAGGCCGTGGTCACCTGACATTTTTTCGCGACCAGGATCAGGTCCTGGTTACGCATCAGCTTGGAAACCGCGGCTGCCATTTCCGGCGTGATGCCGCGCGCCAAGGCCTGAAGCGCTTCGCCTGTGGCGGCGTCGGACAACAGCCAGTCACGGAATCCGCCGACCGTCAGCGACGAGATCGCGGCAAAAGCAGAAGTATCATGCGTATCGACAATCAGGCGCGTGACTTCATCGTCCTCATAGGCAATCACGGTTTGGTTCAGAAAGGTTTTCAGGGGCACATCGGCCAGCGCCATCCGCGCCGCGACCATTTGCTGGGCGCTGTCGGCGGCGATCCCGGCCAGCCGGTCGCCGGAGCGTGGCGGCGTGGCTTTGGCGAGGAGATCGCGCAGATCGTTGAATACGTAGCTCGTGGCATCGATGGTGTGGCGATAGACCATGGCGGCTCCGGGCCACCGGCGCGCCGATGCGCGATGGCCGTTGCAAGACCTATCATCCCGACAAGGTTTTGCCGCCAAGTTTTTATGGAGAGAGATTGCACTGCGCGGCCCCCTCCTCTGGCCCGCGGCCCCGCTCTGCCGGCGGCTGAACGGACCGCATCAGCAAGCGTTAGACGTGACGGCCGGCTGCATAACCCGACGACCACGCCCATTGAAAATTGAAGCCGCCAAGATGGCCGGTGACGTCGACGACTTCGCCGACGAAATAAAGCCCGGGCACCGACCTTGACTCGAACGTCTTCGAGGAAAGCCCTGAGGTATCGACCCCGCCCAACGTCACCTCCGCGGTGCGATAGCCTTCGCTTCCGTTCGGCCGCACCCGCCACTGCTTCACCGCCGCCGCGACGTTGGTAAGCAGCTTGTCCGAAAAGTCGGCGATGCGCTCCGGGCCGCTAACGGTTTCGGCGACGGTGCGTGCCAGCCGCTTCGGCAGGAAGTCGGCCAAAGCGGTCGCCATCTCCTGCCGGGGATGATCAGTGCGCCATCGCTTGAGTCCGGCCAGGACGTCGATCTCCGGCGCCATGTCGACGATGATGTCGCTGCCCTCGCGCCAATACGACGATATCTGCAGGATCGCCGGCCCGCTCAAGCCGCGGTGGGTGAACAGCAACGCCTCGTCGAAACGCGTCTTGCCGTAGCCCACGACGGCCTCGACCGAAACCCCCGACAGATCCTTGAACCGCGCGAGCAATGCCGGATCGAACGTCAGGGGCACCAGCGCCGGCCGCGGCGGCACCATCTTTAGGCCGAATTGCTCGGCAATCCTGTATCCGAATCCGCTCGATCCCATTTTCGGAATCGACGGACCGCCAGTTGCGATCACCAGCGACGTCGCGCGGAATTCGCCCTGATCGGTGACGACGACAAAGCCGCTTTCACCGCGCGAAACTGCGGAGATGCGGACGCCCAGCCGCAATTGCGCGCGAGCCTTGCGGCACTCCGCCAGCAGCATGTCGATGATCTGCTGCGCGGAGCCGTCGCAGAACAATTGCCCCCGCGTCTTCTCGTGATAGGCGATGCCGTACGCCTCGACCAGCGCGATGAAGTCGCGCTGCGTATAGCTCCCCAGCGCCGAACGGCAAAAATGCGGATTGTCGGACAGGAAATTCGCCGGGCCCGCGTGCAGATTGGTGAAATTGCAACGCCCGCCGCCGGAAATCCGGATCTTCTCGCCGGGCTGGCTGGCCTGCTCGAGCAGCAGCACCGAGCGCCCGCGACTGCCGGCAATGCCAGCGCACATCAGGCCCGCGGCTCCCGCCCCGAGGATGATGACGTCATGCTGCGATGACCGGCGGTCTTCACTCATTCCGTCGGCAGCCGAACGGTTTGCGGGCCGCAATCGACCGGACGGTGATATCGGTGATGTCTGAGTTGATGCAGCGGGATCAAGATTGACAGGGACGGAGGATTGCAGAGGCTTTTCTTAAGCACTGGATTTGTGGCGCGAGCAAGCACTAACAGCGCGCACTGTTGCTTGGTCGGATAGCGCTCTCGTCGTCCCGGCGAACGCCGGGACCCATACTCCCTGGCGCTTGTGGTGACAGAAGGCAGTTACCACGGAACGAAAATGAGATTCCTCGGCGTATGGGTCCCGGCGCCTCACGCGCAATTGCGCGCCAGGCCGGGACGACGCTCCCGAGGTTGAGCTGCTGGAAACATGCCTTCCGCTCCCGCGGCGCGATGCGCCCGAGTGATGCCGAGAACGTTCGCCCAAGAGAGGGCGCGGGCGACCCTAAGAAGGGCGCGGCGCGACCCTCAAGAGAGGGCGCGGGGAATGCCGGGTGCTCAGTGCACCCGCAGCCTCGTGTGCGCATGGTAGTGGTAGATGCACACGAGTATTCACAGCGAGTTCACCGGAATCGCCCGGCATTCCCGCACGCAATGGTTTTACGGCTTATGCCGCGCTCTCCTCGGCGACGAATTCGTCTTGCCACCGTCATCGGCGAATTGGCAGTTTTGCGAGGCCCGGTTGGGCTCGCAACACCTCCGCCGACTTAGCACCAGCAACGGGTGCCAGGACCACACGGTTTTGCCGTACGCGTTAGCGCCGTCGTCTTGCGTGCCGGAGATCGCTCACGGAGAGCAATCCGCCCTGCGATCCCGTCGCACGCCTGACGCTGCCGCGTCCACCGCATCTCATCCCGCGTCCGTGACGATCGCGATACGCCCCTCCTGTGGGACGAGACGGAGTGCATATGCAGGTGATTTGGGTCCGCAGAGAACAGGAATATTTTTTCTAATAAGCCTGGACGACCCAAATCAGATTGAACTTGTTTAAGAAATTTAGGTCTCACACCTTATCGAAATTTTCAATCCGTCACCGAAGCATCGGCTTTGCATTTTTCGATGCGAGCGCCGTCATTCCGGGATGGTCCCACCGGGTCTGCGCGAAGCGCGGCCCGATGGCATCGCCCCGGAATGACAGCGTGAAGGTCAAACTTGATTCGTTATGCCCGGCCTTGTGCCGAGCATCCACGTCTTTCCTGCCGTCTTGGAAGTAAGACGTGGATGGCCGGGACATAGGCGAGCGGAAGCGACGCCGTCCTTCGGACGGCTATGCCCGGCCATGACGGAAATTAGCAATCTTGCGGTAGGATGAGGGGAGCCAACGGGTCCGGCCTCTGGCCGGCCCGATAATAAACTCCGCAATACCCATCAACTAAAAATGCGTGAAGGTGATGGGTTTCGCGAAGGACTCAACCCATCCTTGTATTAGCGCGATCCCTTATACTGGTGTCGTTCTGTGAGGAACGGCTCAGCCCGGGTGGCCGCCCGGGCTGAGCTGCCGATCGATCGGATCGTAACCCATCGAAGCCTGAGGGGCTCGATGTCGTAGCAAGATCGCGGTCGGTACTTCATCGGGACCCGAATGGTTGAACGAACTTAAGGTTCGCATTCACAAGGGAGGGATCGACGAAGATGACCAAGCATAACATGATCTGTGCCGGGATCGATACCGGCAAACGGAAGCTCGATGCGGCGCTTGAGGGCTGCCGCGGGCAGTTACAGGTGGCGAACATATCGGATGGCCACGCGATGTTGCTGGCATGGCTGCGGCGGCATCGGGTCAAACGCGTCGGAATCGAAGCGAGTGGCGGATACGAACAGCCGGTCGTCGCCGAACTGCGGCGCAAGCGGTTCGTGGTCGTGGTGTTCCAGCCGGCCCGGGTTCGGGCTTATGCCAAATTCCACTCGCAACGCGCCAAGAACGACAAGATTGATGCCGCTCTCATCGCAGCCTGCACCGCGGCTGTGCGGAAGATCCATGCCGCACCTGATGTCCGTCTGCTGCCGTTTGCCGAGCAACTGACCATGATCGATCAGATCGGTGAGGATGTTGCACGCCTCAAGAACCGGATCGAGAGCTGCCGCAATGCGCGGATCAAGGAGTTTTGGAAGCAGGATATTGCCCGCCTCGAGAACCGAGAGAAGGTCGAACTCAAGGCTCTGATCGCGTCGATCCGCAAGCATCCCGATCTTGCCAAGAGGCTCGATCTGATAAACAGCATCGACGGCCTTGGATTGCCGACTGCGGTCGCCATCCTGGTGCGCATGCCCGAGATCGGCCAGATTACCCGGGAGCAAGCTGCCGCGCTCGCAGGGCTTGCACCTTATGACGATGACAGTGGCGAGCAGGCCGGCACCCGACACATCGAGGGCGGACGTCAAAGGCTGCGTCGCGCTTTGTACACCGCTGCGCTGGCGGCATCATTCCGCTGGAACAGGCAACTCATCTCGCTTTACCAGCGCCTCATCGCGGCCGGAAAAGGCCATAAGCGCGCGCTCGTGGCCTGCGCCCGGAAGCTGCTTGTCTTCGCCAACACGATCGTCGCCCGAGCTACGCCGTGGCAGGACCGTCCGCCAGAGAGAATTGTTTCAATAACCGAATAGCCCACTCGTTTCTTTGTTCGACCCAAAGCGAGGTTTCTCCGTCCCGACCTGCCGCTCCTGACGACATCGCGCGCAGCGGCCGTCAAGGATGGGCGTCGGGTCTTTGTTGCCCCGTTCTCCGCAGTGGCCAGGCCATCCTTGACGGCTGCGAGCCCGGTGTCACCCTACATCAGTTCGGACGATCATCCTCGCCCTTTAATGGTTGCTACGAGTTGCCTTCGCGCGACCCGCTAATCGTCTGCCTGCTCCAGACTCCGTATTAGGCCGCCACTTTGTGCGGCTCCGGAGGCTTCCCCGTTTCGACTAGGTTCGGGGACGTGTCCAATCCTTCCATATCCTTCGAGAACACCATCGCCTTGTTGTCGAGGAACGCGCGCGGGTCGAATGAATCGTGCGCCATCACGCCATGAATCTTACGGCGCTGCATGCCGATGTTGCCGGCGTCGTAGATCGGGAAGCACAGGGCCTCACGCATGTATTTCTCAAGCGGATGGCTCCTGTCATAGCTGTTGACGCCCATGATGCGCATGCAGGTGTATACGACCTCGACACAGGTCTCTCCGCCGAAAATCTTCGACCAGGCACCTGGGACATGGCCCTCGCTGTCATAGAGATCGAGGTACTGGGCCGATTTCCAGGAGAGATAGCGCGCAGCCTCGATCTTCATGGCCACATCCGACAGCAGATAGCCCACATGCTGATGCTGCATGATCGGCCGAGCGCCGCCCGCCGTGTGCCCCTTGGCCCATTCGAGGGTATATTCGTAGGCGGCCCTGGCGACACCGACTGCGGCGATCGCCGCGACCGGGCCCGACCATGTGAAGGCCTTGCTGATGACCAGGTCGCCGTTGCCTTTCGTGCCGGAAATAATGTTCTCTTCGGGAACGCGCACGTTGTCGAACACAAGCGAATTGTTCTGACAGAGGCGATGGCCCATCGTGTCGATGACCTTCTCGACGCGGAAGCCCGGCACGCCTCTCGGCACCATCATTGCACTCAGACCCTCCTTGCCGCCCTTCGTCTGGTCCGTCCTGACAATGCATACGTTGACGTCGGCGCCCTGTTTGTCCCACCCGCCGGCATTGCAAGGCCAGTACTTGCGTCCATTCAGCACGTACTCGCCGTTCACCAGTTCGGCGGTAAGGCCGATGCCTACGGGCGACGGCTGCGGTGCATCGAAATTTGCGGTGCCGCCGGGACGGCCCCCCGCCTCGCTCACCACCCAGCCAGCAAGATATTCTCCCTTCGCATCTGTGCAGGCCGGCCGAAGCCATTTCTCCTTTTCGGCATCGGTTCCGAACCAAGCGACGTTCATAAGGCCCAAGCCATTGACCAGGAGCGTCGTCGCGAAACCCGGGTCGACGGCGCAGATCTCCTCGGCGACCAACTGGAGGTCGAGGTTACTGACGCTGCCACCACCGTACTCCTTGGGAAGGAACCCCATGGCGAACCCACGCTTGTAAGACTCGATGTAAGCCGGTTTGGTCTTGGCGAAGGCCTCATGCGGGTCGCGCGCGGCATCTGCATCGGGAACGAGCGGAGCGAGCACGTTCTGCGCGAAGTCACGAGCTGCATCCCGCAGCTCCTGCTGTTCTTTCGTCAGCCTGAAATCAATGGCCATTGCTGCGTCTCCCTCAATGATAGTGTCCGAGGGCCGCGCGTAAGTTCGACGAGTGACGGTGCGCGCCCTTGCCGATGGCTCTCGCGCTCCCCCTCATACAATTAAGTTATCATGAACCGCGACGGTCACGCTAGAGCGAAGCGTTTGAGGCTGTGATTTTCATGGCGGTAACTCCTGGGCCATACTCAGTTGGAAATGCCCGACGCATTCAATTGCCTCAAGTAATTGATGACGCTGTGAGGTGGTGGTGTTGGACCGCCATCGTCCCGTGGATTGTTGTCCCTGCGCTGGGGGCGATCGCGACTGAGTCAAACCAGCAGCAGCTATGCGTTTTCGGCAAGAACGTAAGATTGTGTTCTATGTCCGAGCTGGATCATTCGCGCCGGTTTTGACATCTCGCCGTCACGTCCGGGTTATCAGGTAACCTCGGAAGCGGCAGTTATCCGCATCTGGCTACGCTAGTGCATAGGATGGGTGGAGCGAGGCGACACCTATCAATTTTCATCCATGATAGCGACGAATATCGCGAAGGGCTCAACCAACCTCGCGAGCGGGGCGCCTTGCAGGCGCTGTTCGCCGGTGCCACACTTGCTTCAAGTCCGACGGCAAAGACCGGGCAAACCGGCGTACGGGACGAGAGAGGGAACGATGAAATTCGCTGCGAACCTGATCGTTGCCCTGCTTGTGCTGCTCGCGGTGCCGACGGCATCGGCGCAGTCCAGTTATCCGAACCGGCCGGTGAAAATCCTGGTCGGCTTCACACCCGGCACCGCTCCCGACCTTGCAGCGCGCATTCTTGCCGACCGTTTTGCGGAAGTCTGGGGCGCGCCGTTCGTCGTCGAGAATATGCCCGGCGCCGGCAGCAACATCGCCACCGATCGCGTCGCCAAGGCGACCGCAGATGGCTACACGTTACTGATGGGCGGCAACCCGTCGCTCGTCATCAATCCTAGCCTGTATGAGACGCTGCCATTCGATCCGATCAAGGACTTTGCACCGATCTCGCAGGTATTCATCGCGGCGAACGTGCTCGCCGTGCCGCCTGCGGTCCCGGTCAAAACCGTGGCGGAGCTCGTGGCGCTCGCGAAGGCTGAGCCCGGCAAGCTTTCCTATGGCCATGCCGGCGTGGGCACATCGCAGCATCTGGCCGCCGAATTGTTCAAATACATGGCGCATGTCGATATTGCAGCGGTGCCCTATCGCGGCACCACGTCGTTCATGCCGGACTTGCTCGCCAATCGAGTCACCATGTCGTTCGCCAATATCGTGAACGTGTTGCCGCTCGCGCGAGAAGGAAAATTGCGCGCGCTGGCCATCACCTCGGCCAAGCGCTCGGCGCTCGCGCCCGACCTGCCGACAATGGCGGAATCCGGCTTCCCCGGCTTCGAGGCCGTGCCCTGGTTCGGCTTGCTCGCGCCGATCGGGACGCCGAAGGATGTCCTGGATAAATTGCACGATGAAACCGTCAAGGCCCTGGCGCTGCCGGTGGTGCGCAAGAGGTTCGACGAACTTGGCCTCGAGCCGATCGGCAACACGCCGGCCGAGTTTGCCGCGATCATCAAGAAAGAAACGCCGGAGTGGGCGAAGGTGATCAAGGATGCCGGCATCAAGCTCGGCAACTAGCGCGGTGATCACTCCGCAATGCGCGCGGCACTTGCTGGTCTCGTACGCGATTTAGGGTTTATTGGGACTAAATTCACACTAGAGCCTTTTCCGTTCCGATGGAATCGGAACGGGGCTCTAGATTCTTGGTTTGACGCGTTTTCTTTACGCGAACCGGTATCCACTTCGCTGGAAAACGCTCTAGCGGAAGTGCCGCTGCGCTCGAAAATTATTTGGTCTCTACTTTTTCGACGCTCCCACCGCCCCTAGGTTAATAGCTGCGGCGGGGCATTGAGGTCGAAAGCAGGAGACCTTCGCCATGAGATTTCAGAAAATTGCGTTCCTGATCATTGCGACCCTCGCTTGCGACTCTGCCGCACTCGCCGGGGGCGGTGGTCGTGGCACTTCCGATCGTGGTGTGGCTGGCGTTGCTAGTCCAAATCGCTCTCATGGTCGCACACACTTCTTCATCGTCCGCGCGCCGCTTCCAATACGGCAGGCTCCTGTGTCTACAGGCACAGTTGGACTCGGCGCGTCGTCAAGCTCTCAGGTCGGCTCTCGGATAGACAGCAGATTTTGATGCAAGACGGCAGCGACGGCGCACCGTGTCGCCGACGTGTGCACAGCCTTAGCCTATATCGCGGCGACTCGAATAGAGCGGGGACCGATGGTTTTCGCGAAGCCGGGCATCCACGTCTTTCCTTCCGCCCTGAAGTAAGACGTGGATGGCCGGGACATAGGCGAGCGGAAGCGACGCCGCCCTGCGGACGGCTATGCCCGGCCATAACGGAAGTTAACAACCTTGCGCGCCCTACATCGTCGCGCCAAGCACCCACGGCGCAAACTCGGCGCCGCCGAAGTCGAAGCTTTCGCTCTTGGTCGGCTGACCCGAGGCGGTCTTGAGCATGAGGTCGAAGATGCGCTGGCCGCATTGCTGCACGGTTTCCTCGCCGTCGAGGATGGTGCCGCAGTTGACGTCCATGTCGTCTTCCATGCGCTTGTACATCGGCGAGTTGGTCGCAAGCTTGATCGACGGTGCGGGCTTGCAGCCGAACACGCTGCCACGGCCGGTGGTGAAGCAGACCAGGTTGGCGCCGCCGGCGACCTGCCCGGTCGCTGCGACCGGGTCGTAGCCGGGCGTGTCCATGAACACAAAACCCTTCTTGGTGACGGGCTCGGCGTAGTTCAGGACGTCGACCAGATTGGTGCTGCCGGCCTTCGCCATCGCGCCGAGCGATTTTTCCAGAATCGTGGTGAGGCCGCCGGCCTTGTTGCCGGGGCTGGGGTTGGCGTTCATCTCGGCGCCTTCGCGCGCGGTGTATTCTTCCCACCAGCGCATCAGCGCCACCAGTTTCTCGCCGACCTCGCGGCTGACCGCACGGCGCGTCAACAGATGCTCGGCGCCATAGGTCTCCGGGGTTTCCGACAGGATCACGGTGCCGCCATGCCGCACCAAGAGATCGCTCGCCGCGCCCAGCGCCGGATTGGCCGAGACGCCGGAGTAGCCGTCGGAGCCGCCGCATTGCAACGCGACCGTCAATTCGCTGGCCGGCACAGGCTCGCGCTTGACCTTGTTGGCATCGGTGAGCGCTTCGCGGACAAAGGCGACGCCCGCCTCCACCGTCTTGCGGGTGCCGCCGACTTCCTGGATGTCCATTGCGCGCAGCCGGCCGGCCAGCTTCTGCTCCTGCATCAGCCCGCCGATCTGGTTGACCTCGCAGCCGAGGCCGAGCACCACGACCGCGGAAAAATTGACGTGCCGCGCGTAGCCGCCAAGGGTGCGCCGGAGCAGCGCCAGCGGCTCGTCCTGGGTCATGCCGCAGCCGGTCTTGTGGGTCAGCGCCACCACGCCATCGACGTTGGGGAAATCGGCCAGCGGATTGTCGCCGGTGAATGGGTTCTTCTTGAAGACATCGGCGACCATGCCGGCAACATGCGCGCTGCAATTCACCGATGTGAGGATGCCGATGTAGTTGCGGGTCGCGACCCGGCCATCGGAGCGGCGGATGCCGTCGAAGGTCGCCGGCAGATCGAAGTTCGGCACAGGCTTCACGTCGACGCCGAACGCATAATCCTTGGCGAAATCGCCCATGCCGCAATTTTGCGTGTGGACGTGCTGGCCCGGCGAAATCGGCGTGGTCGCAAAGCCGATGATCTGGCCGTAGCGGCGGATCGGCTCGCCAACCGCGATCGGCCTGATCGCCACCTTGTGGCCGGCGGGAATCCGTTCGACCGTTGTCACGCCGTCCGCCACCACCATGCCGGCCGGCAGGCTCGAGCGCGCGATCAGCACGCCATCATCGGGATGCAGGCGAATGACGGGTGCTGGGGTCATGACGGAGTTCCTTAATTTTGTTCAGGCTTCGACAGATCGTACCTCATCCTGAGGAGCAGGCTAAGCCTGCGTCTCGAAGGATGGCCGCAAATACAGCAATGCCCCCATGCTTCGAGACGGCCCTTCAGGCCTCCTCAGCATGAGGGCATTGGATCGCATTCGCTGCTTACGCCTTGCCGCCGGATTCCTTGCGGGTCTGCGCGATCTGCATCTTGGCATAGGTCGCCATCAGGCCGCTTTCGTTCGACAACGTCACAAGCTTGAAGCCCATGTTAATCGCGCGTACCGCGCCCTCGGCGCCCGAGCAGTGGATGCCGGGATACAGGTTACGCTTGCCGCATTCCTTGACGATCTTCTCATAGATCTTGAGGATTTCCGGCTCGTCGCGATCGAGCTTCGGCACCAGCCCATAGGAGAAGCCGAGGTCGGACGGACCGATATAGACGCCGTTGATGCCTTCGACGTCGAGGATCGACTCCATGTTTTCGATCGCCGTCTTGGTCTCCATCATCGGCAGCAGCACGATCTCATCGTTGGCGGTCTGCTGATAGGTGCCGGCCGAGCCATACATGCCGGAACGGATCGGGCCGTTCGAACGGGTGCCGCGCGGCGGATATTTGGAGTACTGGACCAGGTTTTCCGCTTCCTGCTTAGTGTTGATCATCGGGCAGATCACGCCATAAGCGCCGCCATCCAGCACCTTGCCGATGATGCCGGGCTCGTTCCAGGGCACGCGGACCATCGGCGTCACTGGATGGGCGTGCATCGCCTGAAAGCATTGCACCATCGACTGGTAATCCTGCACGCCGTGCTGCATGTCGACGGTGACGCTGTCGAAGCCGCACTGCGCGATCACCTCGGCGGAAAATCCGGACGGGATCGCCAGCCAGGCGTTCACCACGGCCTTGCCGGAGGCCCATACTTTCTTGACGTTGTTAGCCACTATCTGTTCCTTCCCTGTTGTTCTTGCCATCATGGGTAAAGCGTCGCGACGACGCGAGAAAGCCTGTATTTTGCAGCTCTGGATTGCTCCACGGAGCCTGTCATCGGGCCGACCAGAGGTCGGACCCGGTGGTTCGCAACGACGATCGAATTAGGCTGTCGCCCGCTGGATGCTGCCTTCGCTGACGCCGACCTCGCGCGCGGTGGCGACTATCGCCGCCCAGGTGTCGTCAGGCAAGGGCACGCCATTCTTGGTGCGCTCGGCGCGCATGGCAGCCTCCGGATCGCCCGGGATCAGCACGGAATCGACGCCGGCCGCCGGTTTGGTGTCCTTGAAGTATTTGACGTAGCGCGCGATCTCGCCATCGAAGAAGTTGTCGGGATCGACCACTTTGGGATCGATATAGATCGCGAACATGCCGTTGGCGAAACGCCGGTTCGGCCCGGTGGCACCGGTGCCGGTCAGTGCGCCGCCGAGCAATTCGCAGATCAGCGCCAGCCCCGAGCCTTTGTGTTCGCCGAACGCGCGGATCGCGCCCTTGCCCTGGCTGTGATCGCGCGGGCCATCGGCCTGAAACGGGCCATACAGCACCGTCGGATCTTCGCTCAAGGCGCCGTCGAGATCGATCAGCGCGCCCTTCGGCAGTTTCTTGCCGCCGCGGCTCGCCACCAGCACCTTGCCTTCGGCCACGATCGAGGTGGCGAAATCCAGCACGATCGGTCGCTCGCCCAGGCGTGGAATGCCGACGCAATAGGGTGCGGTGGAAAGCCGCCGCTCGACGCCGCCATAGGGCGCGACCAGCACCGAACCGGCCGCGTTGACGAAATGCACCGAAACCAGGCCTTCGGCGGCGGCCATTTCAGCCCAGTCGCCGACGCGGCCGATATGGCCGGCATTGCGCAGCGCGACCGCGGCCAGGCCCGATGCCTTGCATTTTTCGATGCCGATCTTGACCGCCTGCGGCGCCACGGTCTGACCATAGCCGAACTTGCCGTCGACCACCGCCAGCGACGGCGTGTCGACGACGATCTCGGCGGACTGGTTCGGAACCACCGAGCCCATCTTCTTCCAGCGGATATAGACCGGCACCCGGATCACGCCATGGCTGTCATGGCCGGTGAGGTTCGCGGTTGTCAGATAGGTCGCGATCCGCCGCGCCTCTTCTGTTGAAGAGTCCGCATGGGAGAACACGTCGCCAACGAAATCGATGAGGTTCGGAAGCTGGATAGTAACCATGGATGGGTAGCTCGCTGTTTTTGTTTTTATGCGTGTACTTTGGCGTGACCGCCGAGATAGGCGGCGGCGATGGCTTCGTTGCCCCACAATTCGGCGGGCTTGCCGCCGAGCACGATGCGCCCGGTTTCCAGGACGTAACCGTGATCGGCGACCGAAAGTCCCATGCGCGCGTTCTGCTCGACCAGCAAGACCGTGGTGTTGCGCCTGATCTCGGAGATGATCTTGAACACGGCCTGCACAATGACCGGCGCAAGGCCGAGCGAAGGTTCATCGAGCAGCAGCAGCCGCGGCTTTGCCATCAGCCCGCGCGCCACCGCAACCATCTGCAATTGCCCGCCGGACAGGGTCCAGCCGAGCGCGCCGGAGAATTTGCGGATGTCCGGAAACAGGTCGAACATCGCGTCAGCCTCGCGCGACAATTCGGCGCCGGCCACGCGCCGGTTCGACGCGCCGAGCATGATGTTTTCCTTCACCGTAAGGCCGGGGAAAATCCGCCGTCCTTCCGGCACGTGGGAAATGCCAAGCCGCACGATCGCTTCCGGCCCGAGCCCCGCAATCGACTTGCCATCGAACAGGATGTCGCCCGCCGTGGGCTTGGTCAGGCCCGAGATGGCGCGCAGCGTCGTGGACTTGCCGGCCCCATTGGCGCCGAGCAGCGTGACCACCTGCCCCGGATCGACGGTGAGCGACACACCGCGCAGGGCCTCGATTTCGCCGTAGCGGACAATCAGATCGCGGATTTCGAGCAACGGCATTATTCGGCTCCGAGATAAGCGGAGACGACATCGGGATGACGCAGCACCGCCATGGATTCGCCGTCCGCGATGCGGCGACCGAAATTAAGCACAGTGATGTGCTGGGCCGCTTCACTGACCAGCGTCATGTCGTGATCGATAATCAGGATGGTCAGCCCCTGCGCCGCGATGCGCTTGAGCAGTTCATGCAATTCGAGCTTCTCGGTCGAGTTGAGGCCGGCGGCCGGCTCGTCGAGCAACAGCAAGGTCGGGTTGGCCGCGAGCGCGCGGGCGATCTCGATCAGGCGCTGGTGGCCATAGGAGAAGCTCGAGATCAGTTCGTTGGCGCGGCCGCCGAGGCCTACGAAGGTCAGCGCCTCCATCGCCCGCTCGGTGAGCGCGTGATCGCCGCCCTTGCGGATCATTGTATTGCCGGGTCGCTCGGCCCCGATCTCGACGTTCTCCAGCGCCGTCATCGATCGGAACAGGCGAATGTTCTGGAACGTCCGTCCGAGCCCCGCCGCCGTGCGCAGATGCGGCGGCATGTTGGTGATGTCGGTGCCATCGAGCACGATCCGGCCCGAGGTCGCCTTGTAGAGACCGGAGAGCACGTTCAGCGTCGTGGTCTTGCCGGAGCCGTTCGGCCCGATTAGCGCATGCACCCCGCCGCGCCTGACTGCGATGTCGACGCCATCGACCGCCTTCAGGCCGCCGAAATGTTTCGAGAGCCCGGTGACCTCAAGCACGATGTCGCCGCCGACCGTCGCCGGCTTCAGCTGCAACGGTGCGGTCGCCAGCGGTGCCTTGGTTTGGGCGCGCAGCCGATCGAAGCCGGTGCTGACAAAGCCCCAGATGCCGTCGGGCATGTAGCGGATGATCAGGATCACGAACAGGCCGTAGATCGCGAGATAAAGCCCGGGAATGCTTTTAAGGAACCGCAGCCATTCCGGAATCAGGATCAACAGCCCGGTGCCGATCGCCGAGCCGATCGGCGAAGCCACGCCACCGAGCAGCGACATCGTCAGGAACACGATCGATTCCGAGAACGAAAACTGATCCGGGCTGACATAGGCAAAGCCGCCGGCAAACAGCCCGCCCGCCAGTCCGCCGAGCGCCGCGCACAGCGCGAACGCATAGACCTTGGTGCGAAACACGTCGATGCCGTTGACGCCGGCCGCGAGTTCGTTGTCGCGCACCGCCCGCATGGCCCGCCCGAGCCTTGTATCCGGCAGGTGCCACACGAGATAGCCGACGATCGCCAGCATCGCGACGCAGAAGGCCAGATAACTATGCGAGGTCTGAAACAGCGCGGGGCGGCCGATGTTGGAGACGCCGTCCGGGCCGTGGGTCAGCGCAATGTCGTTGATCATGACCAGCGTGACGATCTGCTGGAACGAGATCGTCACCATCGCGAGGTAGTGGCCACCGAGCCGCAGCGTCGACATGCCGAGGAACGCGCCGGCGCCGAGCGCGATCACGCAGCCGCCCGCCAGGCAGACCCAGTAGCTCAGATGCAGGTCGGTCGTTCCGATGCCGACGGCGTAGGCGCCGAAACCAAAGAATGCCGCCTGCGCCAGGTTGATCTGGCCGCAGAGGCCGAGCACGATCGAGAGCCCGAACACCGCGATCGCAAACGTCGTCGCCTGCAGCAGGATGTTGTGGACGTAGCCGTCGAACTGCATCGAGGCGGCCAGCACGACCAAAATCGCGGCGCCGACGAAATACGGCAAATGCCGCAGCAGCGCCGGTCTGGTCGGCGCGATGGGTGTCGAGATCGACATGTTGTCGCTGGGCGCGCTCATGCTTTCTCCGCGACGCGTTCGCCGAAGATACCTTGCGGCCGGAAGATCAGGAACAGCACCAGCACCAGGAAGGCGAAGCCGTCCTTGTAGGGTACCGAGATGTAGGCCGCGCCGAAGGTCTCGATCACGCCGAGTGCGAGCCCGCCGATGATCGCGCCGGCAACGTCGCCGAAACCGCCGATGATGGTCGCGGCAAACGCCTTCAGTGCAATCGTCGAGCCCATCTGGATCGAGACGAACAGCACCGGCGCCACCAGGATGCCGGCGAGGCCGCCGAGCACCGCCGAATAGATGAAGGTGATCATGATCATCGCGGACACGGAGATGCCGAGCAGCGAGGCCATCTCCTTGTCCTGCGAGGTTGCCTGCAGCTTCTTGCCGAGCATCGTGCGTTCGAAGAACCAGTAATTGAAGATCACCAGCGCGATGGTCACGACGATGATCAGGAGATACTGGCTGTCGAGATAGACCGGCCCGAGCTGGATGCCCGGCGTCTCGAACCATCCCGGCAACACCTGCGGCTGCGGGCCGTAGATCGCGAGCACGGAGTTAGCCATCAAGATCGACGCACCGATGGTGGCGATGATCACCGGCAGGAAGCTGCGGTGACGCAGCGGATAATAAACGCCGAGATTGAAGATTACGCCGAGCAGTGCCATCCCGCCGAGCGCCAGCAGGAACGACAGCCAGTATGGCCATCCCAGATCGACGGCGAACACCACCATCAGGTAGGCCGCCACCATCGAGAATTCGCCTTGCGCGAAATTCACCACGTTGGTGGCGCGGAAGATCAGCACGAAGCCGAGCGCGACCAGCGCGTAGACGGCGCCGATCCCGATACCGGTGAACAACAGCTGTAGTACGAGGTCCATGAGATGCGTTCGGTGAGAGGAACTGCGGGGGGATTCAAGTCGGGAGGCAGACGATGCCGGCCTCCCCGCGATCGAGGAGGCCGGCAGCGATATCAGTCGTTGAACTCGATATGCTTGTCGAAGACGATAGTGCCCTTGTCGTTCTTCACGACGTTGTAGCCGTGCAGCCCGTCGCCGTTCTGGTCGAAGTTATATTCGCCCTCGGCACCCGGGAACTTCTTGGTCGCCAGGATCGCCTCGCGAACCTTCACAGGCTCGGTTGAACCGGCCTTGTTGATCGCCGCCGCCAGCACATTGACCGCATCGAACGGCCAGGAGCTCTGGTTGTCCGGCGCGACCTTGACGGCGTCGCGGTAGATCTTGCCGAACGCCTTCGAACCTTCGCTGGAATCTTCCGCATAGTCGGCGACGCCGTAGGTGCCGTAGAGCGCCGGTCCGGCGAGCTTGAGCGCGGTGATGTTGGTGATCGACGGCGAGCCGACCCAGGGAATGTTGACGCCGAGCTGGCGCAACTGGCGGCCGAAGATGCCGAGATCGTTTTCGAAGGTGAAGTAGGAACCGAGAATGTCGGCGCCGGACTGCTTGATCGCCAGCACGACGGGGGTGAAATCCTGGCTTTGGTTCGCATAGCCCTGATCGAGCACCGGCGCAGAGCCGAGTTTCGTCAGCGCTTCCGTCAAGGCCTTGCCGCCCGCGGTCCCGAACGCGTCGGTCGAGTGCAGCACGGCCCACTTCTTCTTGCCGAGCGTATTGAAGCCGAACTCGGCGATCACGCGGCCGGAATAGCTGTCGTTAGGACGGCAGCGGAACAGCCACTGATTGCCCATATGGGTGAGGTTCGGATCGGTGCCGCCGATCATCACCGGCTTGCCGAGCTTGAGCGCATCCGGCGCCATCGCATGCACCTGCGTCGAGCGGATCGAACCGAGGAAACCGACGATATCGGGCTGCGCAGCCAATTTGGAGAACGCCAGCACGATGCCGGGATTGGTGGTCTGATCGTCCTCGACGATCAATTCGAGCGGCTTGCCGAGAACGCCGCCGGCCTTGTTGACGGCCTCCAGCGCGAGCTTGGCGCCCTTTACCGCATATCCGCCGGATTCGGCGGCCGGCCCTGTCACCGGCGCGCACATGCCGATCTTGACGGTCGCGCCCTGCGCGCGTGCGCTGCCGAGGATGTAAGGTGCGGTAATACCAACCGCTAATCCGGTGGTGAAATCACGTCTCGTGAGCTTCATCATTCCTCCCTGGAGCCGGACTTGGTTGCCGGCCCTTCCTGATTTTTGCGGTCCGCGACGGACGCGAAAGCGAATGCGCTTCTACGGACTCTTTGGCCCGGAGTAAATTGATAATGCGGTGATTTCTCCGAACGGTGAAGGCAAGCATCACGGTGCGGCGCACCTATTCCGGCGCGCTAGTCCTCTTGGACTAATACTTTCGATGCTCAAACATTATGCACCGCCCAAGACGGCGCCCTTTTCGCGTACCGATGCTGCGTCGCGGCTACTCCCGCACGCCGAGTTCGGCCTTTTTTTGTCGCGCCGACCCATCTTCGACCGGATGCTTTCCAACTTGCAATTCGGCACGCTTGCGGGCGCCGTAACGACGGGTGATATTTCGCCACCCACCTGCGGTGCGTCCATGGGCGCGACAATGATCGGGGCTAATACCGCTCGAAGACGGTACGTGAATATTCCCTGGGAGTGATGCGCCGTGCCGCATTTCACGCTTGAATACTCGGCCAACCTCGATGCGCGCGTCGACATCGGCAAGATCGTCGAAGTCGTTCGCAAGGCTGCGGTCGACACCGGGATCTTTCCGATCGGCGGCATCCGGGTCCGCGCGATCCGCTGCGACCACTACGCGATCGCCGACGGCAACCCGTCACACGGCTTTCTCGCCATGCTGCTGCGGCTTGGCGAAGGCCGCGATCTCGCGACGCGCAAGAACGCCGGCGAACAGGTCTTCAAGGCGCTCTCCCGTTTTCTCGATCCGGTCTTTGCCGCCACCCCCTTCGCGTTGTCGTTCGATATCCAGATCAACGACAAAGAGATGAGCTGGAAGCGCAATAATATCCACGAAGCGCTGAAGGTCGAGGCTGGGGCGACCTCGTCCTGATGAGCGGGCTGTTGCCCGCGTCTCGAAGGATGGCCGCAACGACATCATGGTGCGAGACGGCGCTAACGCGCCCCCTCACCATGAGGACACGTAGATCAGAGACCAGGAAACGTTTATGCCCGTGCCGCAGCATATCTTCGATCCGCCATTCAACATCATCCGATGCAGCCATGTCGTGCTCGACGTGACCAACCTCGGTGCCAGCCGCGCATTTTATGAAAACACTGTGGGACTGCATGTTGAAGACGCCGACGACACCGCAGTTTACCTGCGCGGCAGCGAGGAGCATCAGCATCACTCGGTGGTGCTGCGCAAGGCGGAAGCCGCGGCCTGCAACCGCATCGGATTCAAGGTCGGCAATGATGGCGATCTCGACAAGGCCGCAGCGTTCTTTTCCGAAAATGGCGTATCGCACGCCTTCGCCGAGCTGCCGTTCCAGGGCCGCACGCTGCAATTCACCGATCCCTTCGGTTTTAAGGTCGAGCTCTACGCGTCGATGGACAAGCGTCCGCATCTGCTGCGCCGCTACGACCTTTACAAGGGCTGCCACCCGCAGCGGCTGGACCATTTCAACGTGTTCGCGGCCGAAGTGCAGGACACGGTCGACTTTTATGCCCGGCTCGGATTCCGCCTGACCGAATATGGCGAGGAGGATGGACCGAACGGCCGCATCGCGGCGGCGTGGATGCAGCGCAAGGGCAACGTCCATGATCTCGCCATCACCAACGGCAAGGGCCCTCGCCTGCACCATTTCGCCTATTGGGTTCCGAGCGCGATGAACATCCTGCATCTATGCGACATGATGGCCTCAAGCGGCTATCTCGACAATATCGAGCGCGGGCCCGGCCGGCATGGGATTTCAAACGCGTTCTTTTTGTATGTGCGCGATCCCGACGGCCATCGCCTTGAGCTCTACACCAGCGATTATTTCACCGGCGATCACGACCATGAACCGCTGCGCTGGTCGCTGAAGGACCCGCGACGGCAAACACTGTGGGGCGCGCCCGCGCCGCGCTCCTGGTTCGAGCAGGGATCGCCGTTTGCGGGCCAGGCGGTCCGCGAGCCCTTGTTCGTCGCCGACGTCACCATCGCGGATTGATATCATCACCCCAGGCACTCACCGTTCACCCAATAGATCGGAATCCCGATGACCTCTCCTCTCGCCGCTCTCTCGATCCTTGGCCTAGTGTTGGCGATGTCGCCCATGGCCGGCGCCTATGCCGCCGAGCTCAAGGTCATCGCGGGCGGCTCCATGACCGGTCCGCTCAACCAGCTCGCCGCGCAATTCGAACGCACCACCGGTAACAAGCTCGTCATTCACTTTGACTCCACGCCCAACCTGATCAAGCAGGCGACATCGGGCGCGCCGTTCGACCTGGCGGTGGTGCCGGTCGACGTTTTCAAGGATGAGGCCGCGCGAGAACGTTTTGCGCCAGGACCGACCATCGATATCGCGAGGGTCGGCTACGGCATCATCGTGCGCTCCGGCGCGGCCAAGCCTGACGTCAGCACGCCGGAAGCGCTGAAGAAAACCTTGCTCGACGCGCAATCCATCAGCTTCGTACCCTCGAGCGCAGCCGGCGGCTATGTCTCCAAGGTGTTCGAACGTCTCGGCATCAACGAGGCGATGAAGGCGAAGACAAAACCGCAGCAGATGCCGGCGCAGATCGCCCCGGCCGTCGCCAGCGGCGAGGCCGAACTGGGGGTGTTTCTCGTCAACGTGCTGACCGGGCCCGGCGTCGAACTCGCCGGCTCGTTTCCCGCCGAATTGCAGCAGGAACTGGTCTTCACGGCTGCCGTGGCCGCAGACAGCAAGGAAGCTGAGGCCGCCAAGACGTTCATCAATTTCCTGACCACGCCCGAGGCCATTGCCGTCATCAAGGCAGCAGGCATGACCCCCGGTTAGCGCAATGAACCGCAAATATCAGATATCCGGCTTTCGATACGGTTCGAGGCCGAGAACATCGGTAAGCTCAGCAACGGGGCGATCGACGAAATATCATCAATCCAGTGAATGATCGGATATCGCGAATGACTACAACATCCGGCGGCGAAGCCATCGTCAACGGTCTTGTCGCCCATGGCGTCGACACTGTGTTCGGCCTGCCCGGCGCGCAGGTCTATGGGCTGTTCGACGCCTTTCATCAGGCCCAACTCAGGGTCATCGGCGCACGCCATGAACAGGCCTGCGGCTACATGGCCTATGGCTACGCGCGATCGAGCGGCCGGCCCGGCGTGTTCAGCGTAGTGCCGGGCCCGGGCGTGCTCAATGTCGGCGCGGCGCTGCTGACGGCCTACGGCTCGAACGAGCCGGTGCTGTGCCTGACCGGACAGGTCCCGACCGCTTTCATCGGCAAGGGCCGCGGCCATCTGCATGAGATGCCGGACCAACTCGCGACACTGCGGACCTTCGTCAAATGGGCCGACCGGATCGGATATCCCGATGCAGCGCCGACGCTGGTCTCGCGCGCATTCCAGGAGATGCTGTCGGGACGCCGCGGCCCGGTCGCGCTGGAAATGCCGTGGGACGTATTCACGCAGCGCGCGCAAGTCGGCCCCTCCCACCCGTTCGCCCTCTTTCCGTCGCCGCAGCCCGACCCCGACCGCATCAAGGCCGCCGCCGCGCTGGTTGCAGGCAGCAAGACGCCGATGATCTTCGTCGGCAGCGGCGCCATCGATGCGCGCGATGAAATCCTCGAGCTAGCGGAATTGATCGACGCGCCGGTGGTGGCATTCCGCAGCGGGCGCGGCATCGTCAGCAACGCCCATGAACTGGGGCTGACGATGGCCGCGGCCTACAGGCTTTGGCCCCACACCGATCTCATGATCGGCATCGGCACCCGCATGGAATTACCGACCACGTTCCGCTGGCCGTTCCGACCCGATGGCGTGAAATCCGTTCGCATCGATATCGACCCTGCGGAAATGCCCCGGTTAGCCGTGGATGCGCCGGTGGTCGCGGACGCCCAGGCCGGCACCCGCGAATTGCTGGCCGCGGTGCGACGGCACGGCTACGCCAAAACCAGCGGCCGGCGCGCGGCGATCCGCGAGGCATCGGCGGCGGCGTTGCAGGACATCCAGAGCATCCAGCCGCAAATGGCCTACCTGAATGTTCTGCGCGAGGTGCTGCCACCCAATGCGATCGTGACCGATGAGATGTCGCAGGTCGGCTTCACCTCCTGGTACGGCTTCCCGATCTACGAGCCGCGCACCTTCATCACGTCGGGGTATCAGGGCACGCTCGGCTCGGGCTTTCCCACCGCGCTCGGCGCCAAGGTGGCAAATCCGGATCGGTTAGTGGTGGCGATCACCGGCGACGGCGGCTTCATGTTCGGCGTGCAGGAACTGGCCACCGCCGTCCAATTCAACATCGGCGTGGTGACGCTGGTGTTCAACAACAACGCCTACGGCAATGTGCGGCGCGACCAGCGCGAGCACTTCGACGGTCGCGTGGTGGCGTCCGACCTCGTCAATCCCGACTTCGTCAGGCTCGCGGAATCCTTCGGCGTCAAGGCATGGCGCGTGTCATCGCCGGATCATTTCCGTCCGGCACTGGAGCAGGCCTTGGCGCATGGCGGCCCCACCCTGATCGCGATCGAGGTGCCGAGCGACTCCGAAACCAGTCCCTGGAAATTCATCCATCCGGCGAAGCCGCAATCCCCATGATCCGGGATCGCTCATTTCACTCGCGTCCCGGAACGGCAAAATCAACCTTAGGCACTTTCGATAGGCCTTGCTGTAACCGACGCACGGCCAGCACCGACAGGCCGGCGCCGGCAACCAACCAGCATGCCACGGGGGCCCAGGACAGCAGCGCCGCATATTCAGGAAGTTTCGGCAGACCTGCGACTACGACCGCTATACGCGCAAACGTCGCAACCGCCACCGTGGAAAACATCAGACCCAGCACCTTGCCTTCCGCCCCGCCATGCCCGATTTCCAGCGCCGCCGAGATCGCGCTCATCATCATGCAGCCCCAGGCCGCGCCTACGAAGAACTGTGCTGCGACCAGCGTGTTGAGGTTGCCGGCGTACTGGGCAACGAGCAGGACCGCCGCTCCCAACAGGCCCGCGATACCCATCACGATCAACCCGCCACGGCGCCCGACGACGATGCTGGCCGGAAACATCGCGAGATTGAAACCGATCCAGAACACCGACACCCACCACTCGAGATCGCCGGGCTTCACGAATTGCGAAAACAACGGCGCGCTGTTGATGCTTAGATGCAGTTGAGAACCCAGCGCCAAAAGCACCATCGATGCAACGAAGATGATCGACTCCCTGCCAAGCGGCTTTGCAGTTTCGCGCGGTGCTTCATGCGCCGGAATTTTCCGCGCGAGTCCCCGTTCGATCGGGGACAATGCCAGCGTAATGATCAGCAGCACCGCGCTTGAAATCACGAAGGGAAGCCGTGCGTCATAGCCGCTGAGCGTCGCGCCGAGATAAGGTGACACCGCGCCCGCGAGGCCATAGCCAACCATCGCGAGCGTCGCCAGCCATGGAATCGACGGTCGCGGGCGGTGTTTGAACAAAGTCAGCGGCGGCGCACGCAATGCCGACGAGGTTGCGGTCCAGACGACAATGCACACGATGAACCAGACCTGTGCACCCGGGCCGGTGCCGGCGACGAACGGCAACACGACAAAGGCGGCGCACGAAAGCGCGGTCAACACGCCAACGAAAAGACCGAGCCGCCCGACAACAGGGCCGATTTTGTCGGCGGCTATTCCCACTGCGGTGTCGCTCACCGCGAAGATCGCCTGATCCAGCAGCAGGATCAGCATTGCAACCGTTGGCGCGATGCCGACTTCGGCGGCGAGCTCCGGCAGATAGATCAGGTAGATCGTCCAGCCGAGCGTAAATACCAACTGCAGGATGGCCAGATATAGGCCTGTGTGCTTGGCGCTCGTCGTGCTGACGTCAGTTGAATATTCCATGGTGCTTACTTGCCCCCAAGCCCCACGCGTATCCGAATCGCTCTTGATGACAGGCAATCGCGCAACACCGCGATCTAAATGCGGCAATTTAGATCGGGTTCAGCGCGCTCCGCGAAACGTGAGATTGATGGATCGAATATCGTTACCGTCGTAACGATACTGAATGAGATCTATAACGAGTCAGCGTCCCAGTAGCTGCTATCACCACAGACCTCCGCCGGGCTGCGACCTGATTCTGATTTAGCACGCCCTACGAAAGGTGAGATTGATGCGCTGCCGGCCCATGACCGCGTGCTCGCCGTCCGCAAGCGGCGCGACGCCGTGAAATGCGAGCCGCGCCGGTCCTCCCCATACGACGATGTCGCCATGCTCCAGCCGATAGCGCTGCGTCTTGTCGTTGCGTTTCAATCCGCCGAACAGGAATATCGCGGGCAGGCCCAGCGATACCGACACGATCGGTGCGTCAAAATTGCGCTCGTCCTTGTCCTGATGCAGCGACATCTTTGCCCCCGGCGCGTAACGGTTGACCAGGCACGCTTCCGGTGCAAATCCCGCAAAGCCCGCTTCCGCCGCGGCATGCGCAGCCAGGCTGCGAAACGCCGGCGGCATGGCCGGCCAAGGCTTTCCGGATTGCGGATCGATGCCGTCGTAGCGATAGCCGCTGCGATCGGTGACCCAGCCGACGCTGCCGCAATTGGTCATCGCCACCGACATCTGATGGCCGCCCGGCGTCGACATGTGACGGAACGGCGCCGCCTCAACGACCGTGCGTAATGCCGCGATCAGGTCGCCCTCGCCCGGCATGGCAAATCCGCGCAGGAGAACGGCGCCTTCCGCGATTGCTTCGCGCGAGGGCCGCATGTCCGGAACGCTGTCGAACAAATCCGCCATCAACTGGCTCGCACTCACTTCGCATCATGAAAGATCACGCCAAGGGTATGGCGATGGCCGGACCTGATCCGGCTGACGCCATGGCGCAGGTTAACGCGATAAACCCCGCGCGTCCCCTGCACCGGCCGGTGATGTACGGCAAAGGCGACGGCGTCGCCCTGGCCGAGCGGCACCACTTCGGGCCGCGACTGCATCCGCGGCCGCTGCTCGGTCAGCACAAACTCGCCGCCGGTGAAATCGCGGCCGGGCTCCGACAGCAAGATCGCGACCTGAAGCGGAAACACGTGTTCGCCGTAGAGATCCTGATGCAGGCAGTTGTAATCGCCGGCACCGTACTGCAGCAGCAGCGGCGTCGGCCGCACCTGCCCGGCATCGTGGCAGCGCTTCAGGAAAGCGCCGTGCGCCTCGGGATAACGGATCTCGATCCCCATGGCCTCGTTCCAGCGATTGGCGAGCCCGCACAGCTTGGCGTACAGCACCGGCCGCAGGGCTTCGATCAACGAAGGCAACGGATAGGAAAAATATTTGTACTCACCGCGGCCGAACCCGTGGCTTCCCATCACGATGCGGCTGCGAAAATGCGTGTCGTCCGGATAGAGCGATGCAATCGCGTCGCACTCTTCCGACGACAGCAGGTTCTTGAGGACGGCGCAGCCCTGCGCATCGAGGTCGGCGATCGCCTGCGTCCAGTCGATCGCCTCGATGCGGGAGGCGATGTTGGAGTTAGATGCGGGTTGAATAGCATTGCTAAAGTTTGTTTTCATGGCCGAAGCCTTGCAGACTAGGAGGTCCGCCGCCACCCGGTTTCAGGAAAGACCGTGACGGAACAACCTACACGCCGTCGTCCCGGCGAACGCCGGGACCCATACCCCCTGGCTTCAGTTGTCGCAGAACGCCTCTACCGCAATCACAACACGCTAGTCCGCGCCGTATGGGTCCCGGCGTTCGCCGGGACGACAAAGATTTTGGACGCCACCATAGCGGCGGCGAATCCTTAACCCCGCACCGGCAACTCGACCACGTCATAGGCGTGGCGGATGGTCCGCTTCAGCACGGGGTCCTCGAGTTCGTACTCGAACCGGCTGGCCGGGCGGATGCCGCCCTTGGCGGCGAAGGTGCCGCCGAACATGGCGCAGCCGTCGGGCAGGCCCGCTTTGCCGAAGCCGCCCTCGATCAGCTCCTTGACCGGGAGCATCGCGTCGAGCGTGCCCTCCTGGTACAGCACGCGCTCGCCCTTGATCCAGGCGAACGAGCGCAGGATCATCCGGTCCCAGTGAGCCTCGACCTCTTCGAGCTCCCACAGCACCGGCGCGATCGGTTTGTCGCACATCTGCTTCGAAACAGTGACGCTGTAGCTTTCCACTTTGCGGTCGGTGTGATCGGAGCCGAGACCGACAAAGATACGGCCCTGCCAGCCGATCAGCACGAATTCGACCTCGCCGCTGGAATCGGAGCCGCAGACTTCGATGCGATCGGCGGTGTTCAACCGGCACGCCGCGACCCGGTAATAGATCGGCGTCGAGGCCGGCCGCGCAATGCCGATCGCCTCGAGCTCGGCGATGTGCTTGTCGCGCGCCACCGGATCGCGTCCGGTCCAGCCGGCGATCACGGCCTGCTCGATCGGCAAGGTCAGCGGTGTGGTGGTGTCCTGGGCGTCGATGGTGAATGCAAGGTCAAACACGGATGACAGGCTCCATTGCTGCCGCAAGTTCAAGGATGCGGCGATCCGATCCGCCGGACGCCGCCAGCATCAGCCCGACCGGCACCTCGCCTTCGCGATGCGCCGGCAGCGAAATCGCGCAGCCGTCGATCATGTTGATCAGCGTGCAATTGCGCAAGGCCAAAAGGTTGGCGCGGGTGAAGGCCTTGTCGTCGGCCAGATCAGCAATGCGGGGCGGCGTGTTGGCGGTGGTGGGCAGGATCAGCGCGTCATAAGGCGCAAGCCGCGTCGTGCTGTGCGCAATCAGCGACCGGCGGGCTCCCAGCAGATCAATATAATCCGCCGCACTCAGGCTTTCGCCGCGCAAGATTCGGCTGGCGACGCGAGGATCATAGACATCGCCCTTGCTGGTGAGCAGAAAGCGATGCCAGGCATAGCTTTCCGCCGCCGAGAAACCGCCCTTGGCGTTCATCGCCGCGACATCGTGGAATTCCGGCACCGCGATCCGCTCGATCTGCGCGCCCTGGCGCGACAGCGTTTCCAGTGCGCGCTCGAAGGTCCGCGCCACCGCATCATCGAGCTCGTCGAGCACCACCGTGGTCGGCACCGCGAGCCGCATCCCCTTGATCGGGCGCGGCTGCAGCGGGGTGATCGGCTCGTCGGCCAATACCGCGTCGAGCACGGCGCAGCACGACACCGTGTGCGCCAGCGGCCCAAAACTGTCGAGCGTCGACGACAGCGGCACGCCGCCGTCGAGCGGCACGCGCCGCTGCGTCGGCTTGTAACCGACGATGCCGTTGAACGCGGCCGGAATCCGGCAGGAGCCGCCGGTGTCAGTGCCGAGCGCGCCGTGCGCCATGCCATCGACCACCGACACCGCCGCGCCCGACGACGATCCGCCGGGCACATGGCCGACGCTGCGCTGCCAGGCGCCCTTGGGCGTGCCGTAATGCGGATTGATGCCGATGCCGGAATAGGCGAATTCGGTCATGTTGGTGCGGCCGATCACCACGAAACCGGCGCGGCGCAACCGCGCCACCACCGGCGCGTCGGCTTCCGCCGGCGCGGAATCTTCCAGCGCCCGCGAGCCGGCGCGGGTCACCTGCCCCTTGATGTCGAACAGGTCCTTGATCGAAACCGGAATGCCGGCAAAGCGCGACGGCGCCGCATTGGCCTTGCGCAGACGGTCCATCGCGTCCGCCGCCTCGATCGCCGCTTCCCGGTCGACATGAATGAAGGTGCGTTGCCCCTCGCCCGAGGCATCGGCAATTTTGGCGATGCACGCTTCAACCAGCTTGCGGGCCGTGGTGCGTCCGTTCTCGAGATCATCGGCCAGGGTGGCAAGGGTCGGCGTGTTCGGCATGGCTTCCCGTCTCGTGGTTGGTTTGACGCTTTCTTCCCGCGCGCCGCTTCCCGCGAAACGCGATCAGGCGTTACTTGTCGCCCGAAGCGGGCACGATGTCGAGATCGAGCAGCGCGGAACTGAGCGATTTGCCATGCGCATCGAGCGCGAGCGACCGCGTCACGCCACCGCCAAGCGTATCGCGCATCACGAAATTAAGTGCCGCGATATTGGGCAATTCATAGCGGACGACGTCGCCCGCGACGACGCCGGCAAAATGCGCCTTCACCCGCGCGCTGGTGACCTGTTCGAGCAGCAACGGGTAATGCTTGGCGTCATAGGCGATGACGGAGATATTGGAGGTGTTGCCCTTGTCACCGGTGCGGGAATGGGCGATCTCGCGCAACTTCATGGTTCACGTCCCCACAAAACGGACCTGCGGTTTGGCCAGCTCTCGCGGCAGCAACACCGACGCCACCGCGACCACGTCGCGGGCCGACTTGAACGCGCCGCCGCCGGCCGCCGGGCCGTTGGTGTAGAGCGTTTCGACCTCGTTGCCGATCCGCACGGCTTCGGCCAGGTTTTCGGTGCGCCCGGTAACGCGAACGCGCACCTCATAGGGTTCGTTCGCCAGCACTGAGACCTGCGGCCCATGCAGCGCGTCGACGCCGATCAGGTCGAACCGCCATTCGCTGGCGGCAACGCCGGTGAGCTTGAGCCGTTCGCGAACGATCTCGAGCGCCAGCCTGCCGCGCGCCAGTGCGCCGGGACCGGCATAGGAAATCTGGCCCTCGCCGATATAGCTGTCGACATAGCCGACCGAAATCTTCAGCGTGTCGGTTCGCGGGTTGCCACGCCCGCCGCTGACGCGGACCCGATCGGGCGCGATCTCCTCGACCTGCACCTGCGAGAAATCCGCCACCACGTCGGGCTGGATGTACTGCCGGGGATCGTGCACCTCGTAGAGTAACTGCTCCTTGCAGGTCTGCGCGGTCACCGCGCCGCCTGAGCCTGCGACCTTGGTGATGACGAGTGCGCCGTCTTCGCCGACCTCGCCGATCGGAAAGCCGAGCCGCGCCAGACCCGCGACATCCTTGTAGCCGGGATCGGCAAAATAACCGCCGGTGATCTGCCCGGCGCATTCCAGCAAATGCCCGGCGACAGTGCCCTGCCCCAGCAGATTCCAGTCGTCCATCGCCCAACCGAACGCATGGATCATCGGCGCCAAAAACAGCGCGGGATCGGAGGCGCGCCCGGTGAGGACGATATCGGCGCCGCCGCTGAGCGCCTCCGCGATCGGCTCGGCGCCGAGATAGGCATTGGCCGACAACAGCCGGTTGCCGAGCTGCTTGACGGTACCGTCGAATTCCATGATGGGAAGATCGCCGTCCTTGCAGGCCTCCAGCACGTCATCGCCGATCACGGCTGCGACCTTGAGTGAGACAAGCCCGAGCGACTTGGCAATCTCGGCGGTCTTGCGCGCCGCGGCCTCGGGATGGGCCGCCCCCATATTGGTGACGATCTTGATGCCTTTGGCGGCGCAGATCGGCAGCACCGCGCGCATCCGCGCTTCGAGCAGCGGATCGTAGCCGGTGTCGGGGTTTTTCATCCGCGCCTGCTGCGCCAGCGCCACGGTGCGCTCGCCGAGGCATTCGAACACCAGGTATTGGATCTCGCCCTTTTCGGCGAGTTCGACCGCGGGCTCGATGCGATCGCCCGAATAGCCGGCGCCAGATCCAATCCTGATCGTTCGCATCACTTCAGCCCGAAATAAGCCCGCCGCAACGCCTCGTTATCGGTCATTTCCGCAACCGTACCGGAAAAACGGATTCGCCCGCCTTCCAGCACGAACACCCGCGTCGCCACCTCAAGGAAGCCAATGTTCTGCTCCGCGATCAAAAGCGCAAGCCCGCGTCCACGCAGATCGCCGAGAATACGGATGACTTCCTTGACGAACAATGGCGACAGCCCGGCCGAAGGCTCGTCCATCACCAGAAGCTTCGGCTCAGCCGCGAGCGCCTTGGCGATGCCCAACATCTTGCGCTGGCCGCCGGACAGGCTCGACGCCGGGGCGCGGCGTTTCTCGCGCAGCACCGGAAACACGCCATACATCTCCTCGACGCGGGCGCCGGGATCGGCATGGCCGAGCGCCTGGGCACCGACCTGGATGTTTTCCTCGATCGACAGGTCGGGAAACACCGCGAGTTCCGACATGTAGGTCATGCCGAGCCGCATCCGGTCGCTGGAGCGCATCCGCGTCACGTCGGCGCCGCCAAGCTTGATGTTGCCGCTACGGGCGTCGATCAGGCCGACCAGCGATTTCAGGAAAGTGGTCTTGCCGGCGCCGTTGGCGCCGAGCAGCAGCACGGTCTCGCCGGCGCGGACGTCGAGATCGACGCCCCAAAGCACCTGCATCGTGCCATAGCCGGCGTCGATGCCGGTGGCCGTCATCAGCGGGGTGTGCACGTCAGGCGGCATGCTCGCCTCCCAGAAACACCTCGATGACCTGCGGCACCTGGACGGCGACCGCGAGCTTGCCCTCGAAGATCTCCTTGCCGGCATTCATGACGATGACGCGATCGGTAATGTGTTCAATGAAGCCCATCAGATGTTCGACGACGATGATCGCCATTCCGCCCTTCGCCAGCGCCTTGATGCGTTCGGCGATCCAGTCGAGCTCCGACGGATTGCATCCGGCGGCGAGTTCGTCGAGCAGCAATAGCCGCGGCCGCGTGGCCAACGCCCGGACAAGGTCGAGCATCTTCTGCTGGACATTGTTCAGTTCGGAGGCCGGCCGGTCGGCGACATCGGCCAGCCGGTATTCGTCGAGCAGTCCGGCCATCGCAGGTGGCGCCACCGATGCACGGCCATAGGCCAGCGCGACCTCGATGTTCTGACGCACGGTCAGCGACATGAACGGCTTGGGTACCTGGAAGGTACGGTTGACGCCGCGATGGACGAGCTTGTGCGACGCCATCCCGCCGATCGAGGCGCCGTCCAGCACCACCTGTCCGCCGTCCGGCGCGTAGAGGCCGGAGATCACGTTGATCGCCGTGGTCTTGCCGGAACCATTCGGTCCGACCAGCCCGAGAATTTCGCCGGACGCGACATGGAAGCTCAGTCCGTCGAGCGCATGAAAACCGCCGAAACGCTTGACGACCTTGGAAACGTTGAGAATGGGCTTGCTGTCAGGGGACATGCCATCCCCTGCGCGTTGCGAGCGAGACCAGACCCGCGGGGAGAAACAGCACCAACCCCATGATCAACAGTCCGTAGATCAGCTGGAAATATTGCGGGGTGGTGAATCCGATCAGGTTGTAGATGCCGTACAGGATGACGACGCCGACGATCGGACCGGAGATCGTAGCGACGCCGCCGAACAGCGCGAACACGATGGCGAAGATGCTGAAATCGCCGCTGAATACGTTATCGGGATAGAACACCGAAACATACCAGGCATAGATGCCGCCGGCGAGACCGGCGACCAGCGCCGACGCCAGCCACGCGATCACGCGCATCGACACCACATTGACACCGGCCATCGAGGCGCTGACCGCGTCTTCACGCACCGCCTGCAAGGCAAGCCCGAAGCGCGAGTTCTTCAGGAACACGACCCCGCAGAGCGTCAGCGCCAGCACCACCAGCGCCGCGTTATAGGCGAGCGTCGGGTTGAACGTGCCGCTGAGCGAGACGCCGTACGGCCCGCGCGTGATGTCCTCGAGCGCGGGATTGGCGATGAGATGCAGCACCGCGAGCGATGCCGCAAGGTTGGCAATAGCGAAATAGGCCCCGGACAGCCGCAGCAGCGGCGTCAACAACAGCCCGAGCGCAACGCCCACGATTCCCGCCACGAGTACCGCGAGCACCGCCGGCGTCTGGTAGTGCATCACCATGATCGCAAAACCATAAGCACCGGCGCCGAAGAAGCCGACATAGCCGAACGGCAGATAGCCGGTGAACCCGTAGATGATGTTCACGCCCTGGGCGAGCACCAGGAAGATCGCGAAATTGAACAGCAGCAAGTGGTTCTGGTACACGCCCGGCAGTATCGCGAGAACGATGATCAGGGGCGCGACAATGAACAGCGTGTGTTTGAGGGCGCTAGGCAACGCGCACCTGCCTTCCCAACAGACCGCTTGGACGCAAGAGCAGGATGAAGATCAGGAGCACATAGGGCAGAAGGTCGGCCCATGAGCTGAGATAAGTCTGTACCAGCATATAGCAGACACCATAAACCACGCCGCCGAGCGCGGTGCCTAAGGGATTGCCGAGCGACCCCAGCACCACGATAGCGAATGATGTGACGGTGGCATCGGCGCCGAACGCCGGCGTCACCGATCCGAACATGAAGGGCGCGAACACGCCGGCCACCGCCGCCAGTCCGAGCCCGATTCCGAAGGCGGCTGCGCAGACGCGGTCGACATCGATGCCCGTCGCGAGCGCTTCTTCGCGCCGCGACATCACCGCCCGGGTCAGGGTGCCCAAGCGGGTGCGGTACAGATAGACATAGACGAATGCGATCGCGACCAGGCTGGTGGCGGCCGCGATCACCCACGGCGCGGGAAATCCCTGGCCCAGGATATGCACCGGTCCGCTCGCACCCGGCTGACCGCCGAACAGTTTGACCTTGATGGTCGAGAACACGGTACCGAGCAGCCGGCTCTGGATCGAATGTTCGCTGGTGCCGGCGAAAATGGTGGTGATGGCCTCGATCACCTGGGACAAGCCGAAGAACAGGATGATCGACAGCATTTCGGGGTTAACCGAACCCTGAAGCCGCGGCACCAACACCCAATAGAGCAACAGGCCGACCAGCACGAACACCACGAACGCCAGCGGCACCGCGAACAGCGGATCGATGCCCGCCAGCGTCACGACGCCGATCGCGATGAATGCGCCAAGCATCAGGATGTCGCCATGCGCAAGATTGACGATCCGCATGACGCCGAACACGAGGTTGAGGCCGATTCCGACCAGGCTGAAATACAGCCCGAACAGGACGCCGGCGACGAGCGCATAAGTAAGCATTAGCGCATCGCCTCAAGAGCCTCTTCCGTTCCGATGGAATCGGAACGGGGCTCTGGATTCTTGGTTTGACGCGTTTTCTTCACGCGAACCGGTACCCACTTCGCTGGAAAACGCTTTACCGTCCGGTATTCAATCCGCAACTGTGTCATGGACGCGGATAAACCGGTTTGCCGGTCGCGGTTTCGTGCGGGTACAGCGAGATGAATTTGAGATGACCTTGGTCGTTGAGTTCGAGCTGCCCGAGCGGCGTCAACTCGCCGACCTGACCGCCGATCTCATCGAGCGCGAAGGTGCCGTCGAGCGTCTTGAGTTCTCCCGACAGGCTGAAGGTCGCCCGGCGCAGTTCAAGCTGATCCAGGCTATTAGCGACCGAAAGCGTCTTCTCGATGACAAGTCCGGTCGTATAGCCGGCCACCGCATTGAAGCCGAACTCGATCTTGCCGTCCGGATATTTCTTGTCCCAGGCGGCCTTATATTCCTTGATCGGCATGCCGAAGTTCACCGGATATTCCAACTCCGACGGCGGCACGTAGGTGAAGACGTGTTCGAGACCCTTGTCGCCGACATTCTTCTCGAGCAATTCGGTCTCGAGGCCGGCATAGATGCAGAACAGCATCTTAAACTTCACGCCGACATCGGCGACGTTGCGCAGGAAGGCAATGTCGTTCGGCGCGTAGCCGAAATGAATCACTGCGTCCGGTTCCTTGTTGTTGATGTTGTTGATGATGACCGTGTAGTTGGTGGTTTCGGTCGGAATTCCCTGATCGTAGACGATCTCGATCGGCGCGCCGGAATCCTTGACGAATTTGCGGAAGGCGTTGGCCTGGGTACCCGTAAATTCGTTGGTCGAATAAAGAAGCGCGACTTTCTTGATCCCGAGACCCGGACCATCATGCGAAATGAAGTCGGCGACCGGCTTCGGCCAGACCGTCGAGACCGGATCCGCCATCAGCGCGATGTAGGGATTGTCCTTGGAAAAGAAGCTGGCACCGGTTCCCGTCTGGTCGTACAGGAACATCTTGTGGTCTCGCGCGATCGTGACTGCCGGCGCGGTCAGTACCGAACCTGAGTCCGCCACCAGCATGTCGACCTTATCCTGCGTGACGAGCTGATTATAAAGAGTCGAGGCGGTCGCGGTGTTGCTCTGATCGTCATAGGCTACAAGCTTGACGGGAATTTTCTTGTCGAACGCCTTCACGTAAACACCGCCCTCGGTGTTTTTCAGGTCGGCCCAGAGCTTGAGCGCGCTGTAAACCGGCATCGAAATCGACGCGTAGCGCCCGGATGACGCGTAAAGCGTGCCGATCTTGATTTCAGCCGGCGCATCAGCAGCCATTGCCTGCGTGGCCAGCATCAGACCCGCAGCCAATACCGCGCCCTTCACCTTGAACATAAATTCCTCCTAGTTCTGTTTCGCGCGGACCATACTCCCGGCGGTTGGAGGGATACAAGCGCCCCCGACTAATCCATTGTGCGTGGGTCGGAATATGCGGCATGCAAGGCGCAAGCTGGACCGTTGACGCCGGACGGTCCAATGTCGCATCAAGATCGGAACCGGCGGAAGGCAAAAAACCGCCGCAGGGAGGAATCGACGATCATGGCGGAGCCAACGCGCGCGCGTCCGAAACCGACGCCTGAAACCCAGCATTTTTGGGATGGCACGCAAGCGGGCGAGCTTCGCCTGCAGCGCTGCGATGCATGCGCCAATGTGTATTTCCCGCCGCGCCCGTTCTGCCCATCCTGCGCGTCACGCAAAGTCAGCGTGTTCAAGGCGAGCGGCAAAGGCAAGCTTTACAGCTACATCATTCATCATCGCCCGGTGCCGGGATTCACGCCGCCTTATGCCATCGCGGTCGTTGAACTGGATGAAGGTCCGCGCATGATGAGCAACATCGTCGATTGTCCGCAGACGCCGGAGGCACTCGAACTCGACATGAAGCTGGAAGTCGCTTTCGAAAAGCTCGACGACAAGATCACCCTCCCCTTGTTCCGGCCGGCAAAGGGTTAAGCATCATGCGCAGGAATCAAGTCGCCGTTGTCGGCGCCGCCGAAACCACCGAACTCGGTGTCATTCCGAACATGTCGCAGATCCAGTTGCATGCGGATGCAGCGCTCAATGCCATCGCCGATGCCGGCTTGAAACTGTCCGACATCGACGGCTTCGCGACCGCGGTCGAGACTCCGCAGCAGATCGCGCATTATCTCGGCATCACGCCGACCTGGGTGGACGGCACCTCCGTCGGCGGCTGTTCGTTCATGCTGCACGTCCGCCATGCCGCCGCGGCGATCGAGGCCGGGCTGTGCAAGACCGTCCTGATCACCCATGCCGAAAGCGGCAAATCGAATATCGGCCGCACGCCGCGCATGATCGGCCCCGACAGCCTGAACGGACAGTTCGAACTGCCCTATGGCGTCTCGACGCCGGCCAGCATGTTTCCGATTCCGGTGCTGCGCTACATGAAGACCCACGGCATCACCCACGAGCAGATTGCGATGGTGTCGGTGGTGCAACGCGAATGGGCAGCAAAGAATCCGCGCGCCACCATGAAAGCGCCGATCACGGTCGAGGACGTGCTGAACTCGCGGATGATCGCCTACCCGTTCCGTATCCTGCAATGCTGCCTCGTCACCGACGGCGGCGGCGCGCTGATCCTGACTTCGGCCGACCGCGCCAAGGATTTCCCGAACAAACCGGTGTACATCCTCGGTACCGGCGAGAGCGTGGAGACGCCGATGGTCAGCCAGATGCAGAATTTCGACAGTTCGCGCGCCTTCAAGGTCGCCGGCCCGCTGGCGTTCCGGGAGGCCGGCATCACGCACAACGACGTCGATCATCTGATGATCTACGATGCGTTTGCGCACCTGCCGCTCTACGGCCTCGGCGATCTCGGCTTCATGCCGCATGAAGAGACCGGCAAGTTCATCGCCGACGGCAATACAAGGCCCGGCGGCAAGCTGCCGATCAACACCAACGGCGGCGGCCTCAGCTACATGCATTCGGGCATGTACGGCATGTACGCGCTTCAGGAAAGCGTGCGCCAGATGCGCGGCATCGCACCGGCGCAGGTGCCGGGCGCCAAGATCTCGGTCTGCCACGGCGTCGGCGGCATGTTCGCCGCGTCGGGGACGATTATTTTTACGAATGAACGGTAACTATTTTCGTCATTCCGGGATGGTCCGTAAGGACCAGACCCGGAATCTCGAGATTCTCCGATGTGCAATTGCACATCGGAGTTCGTCGCTTCGCTCCGCCCCGGAATGACGAACAATAACGGGAGAATTTTTCCATGGCAAAATCCCTCGAAGGCAAATCCATCGTCGTTACCGGCGCCGGGCGCGGCATTGGCCGGGAGATCGCGCTGCTCTGTGCGGCCGAGGGCGCCAAGGTCGTGGTCAACGACCCCGGCGTCGCCGCCGACGGTTCGGGAACGAGCGCGGCGCCCGCGGAGGAAGTCGTCGAGGAAATCAAGAAGCGCGGTGGCACGGCCGTGGCGAATTTCGAGACTGTCGCCGAGGCGATCCCCGCCAGCAAAATCGTCAAGATGGCGGTCGACAGTTTCGGCAGGCTCGACGGCGTCGTCAACAATGCCGGCATCCTGCGCGATGCGATCTTCCACCGCATGAGCATCGACGCCTTCGAGTCCGTCATCAAGGTTCACCTGATGGGCTCGTTCTACGTCTCGCATGCCGCCGCCCGGCTGTTCCGCGAGCAGGGAAGCGGCGCGTTCGTGCACTTCACCTCGACCTCGGGCCTGGTCGGCAATTTCGGCCAGGCCAATTATGCCGCCGCCAAGCTCGGCATCGTCGGCCTGTCAAAATCGATCGCGCTCGATATGGAACGCTTCCACGTCCGCTCCAACTGCGTCTCGCCGTTTGCCTGGAGCCGGCTGATCGGTACCATCCCGACCGAAACCGAGGCGGAGAAGGCCCGCGTGGCCAAGATCCAGCAGATGGGCCCGGAGAAGATCGCGCCATTGTGCGCGTTCCTGCTCAGCGACGCCGCCAAGGACGTCACCGGGCAAATCTTTGCCGTGCGCATGAACGAGATCTTCCTGATGGGACAGTCGCGTCCGCTGCGTTCGATCCATCGCAGCGAAGGCTGGACGCCGCAAACCATCGCCGAGCACGGCATGCCCGCGCTGAAATCGTCGTTCTACAAGCTCGATCGATCGGCGGACATCTTCAACTGGGACGCGATCTAGCGGTCAAATACCGTAGTCCTCATGGTGAGGAGCGCGTCTTCGCGCGTCTCGAACCATGAGACTGCAAGCATCCTTCGAGACGGCGTTGACGCGCCTCCTCAGGATGAGGTTGTCGACTAAATCTCCGGTTGTTCAATTTCGCCCGCTTTACGCCAAAGTGTCAGGTCACGGTTTCCTTCCCAATAAGAAAATACGAGAGGAAATCATGACAAGTCTATCGAAGTTGGCCACCCCCGAGACCGAAGCCGGATCGGGCGGGATCGATCGCCGCAGCCTGTTGCGTCATGCGGCGACGCTCGCGGCCACTACCATGGTCGCGACCGACGCACTGGCCCGCGATTACGGCCCCGGCGCCGAGCCACAGCGCTATCCCGACCCCGATATCGTCGTAATCGACGACAAGCGGTTCAAGGCCAAGGTCGGCAACACTTCGATCAAGCGCCTTTATACGGGATGCCTGTGGGCCGAAGGCCCGGCCTGGAACACCCAGGGCCAGTATCTCGTGTGGAGCGACATTCCGAGCAACCGCCAGCTTCGTTACCTCGATGATGACGGCCACATCTCGGAGCAGTTTCACAAGCCGTCCAACGAATCCAACGGCAACACCTTCGATTTCGAAGGGCGGCAACTCTCGTGCGAGCGGACGCGGCTGGTACGATACGAACATAACGGCGCGCTGACGGTGCTCGCCGAACAAGCCAACGGCAAGCAACTCAACGGCCCGAACGATGTCGTGGTTCACCCCAATGACCGATCGATCTGGTTCACCGATCCCGGCTACGGTGCGGTCAGCATCTACGAAGGCCAGAAAGCCAACACCGGCTCACTGCAGCCCTACCAAAAGGAGGCGATCTACCGGCTCGATGCCCAGACCGGCCAGGTCACCAAAGTGGCCGATGAACCGTTCAAACCGAACGGCATCGCCTTCAGCCACGACTACAAGAAGGTCTATGTCTGCGATACCGGCATCACGCACTACCCGAAAGCCAAGAACATCGTCTGGCAATACGATCTCAACGGCGACAAGCTTTCCAACCCGCGCACCCTGATCGACATGACGCTCGACGGCAAATCGGGATTCCCCGACGGCATGCGGGTCGACGTCGACGGCAACATCTGGGTCGGCGCGGGCTGGGTCGGCGACGGCTATGACGGCGTGCAGATCTTCGCGCCGGACGGGGCCCGCATCGGCCAGATCCGCCTGCCCGAGACCTGCGCCAACCTCTGCTTCGGCGGCAAGAAGCGAAACCGCCTGTTCATGACCGCCAGCCAGTCGCTGTATGCGGTCTATGTCGAGACCCAGGGCGCGCACAACTGCTGAGGCGTTACCATCGTCGTCATTCCGGGACACGCGTCTTCGCGTGGACCCGGAATCTCGAGATTCTCCGATGTGCAACTGCACATCGGAGTTCGCGCTAACGCGCGCCCCGGAATGACAGCTACCCGCTATTCCGCAACCCCGCCGATATGCCGTTGATGGTAAGCTGAATGCCGCGCAGCACCTGCTCGTCGGGATTCTGCGCGCGATGCTCTTTCAGCAACTCCACCTGCACATGGTTGAGCGGGTCGAGATAGGGAAAGCGGTTTCGGATCGAGCGTTCCAGCAGCGGGTTGCTTTGCAACAAATGATCCTGGTCCATGATGACCAGCAGCGTCTCGATCGAAGTGTGCCATTCGCGGCGGATGCGCCCGAAGATGTTTTCGCGCAGGCTCGCATCGGCCACCAGTTCGGCATAGCGCGACGCGATCGCGATCGAACTCTTCGCCAGCACCATGTCCATGTTCGACAGCAGCGTGCGGAAAAACGGCCATTCGCGGTAAAGCTCCTTGAGGAAGGGCATGCCCTTGTCGGGATGCTCGGCGATCCAGCTCTCCACCGCGCTGCCAAAACCGTACCAGCCCGGCAGCATCAACCGGCATTGCGCCCAGCTGAACACCCAGGGTATGGCGCGGAGGTCCTCGATGGCGCGAGTCTTCTTCCGTGCGGCCGGCCGGCTACCGATATTGAGCGTCGAGATTTCGGCGATGACGGTCGACTCCCAGAAATAGTCGACAAAACCCTCGGTCTCGTAGACCAGCCCGCGATAGGCCTTGAAGGCGAGCGCCGACAATTGCTCCATGGCCTCCAGATATTCGCCGCGCGGCGCGCTTTGCCGCGGCTGCAGCAGGCTTGCCTCAAGCGTCGCGGCCGCCAGTATTTCCAGATTGTTGCGGCCGACTTCGGGGTTGGAATATTTGCTGAAGATGATCTCGCCCTGCTCGGTAATCCGGATCTGCCCGTTCACCGCGCCGCCCGGTTGGGCGATGATAGCGTCGTAGCTCGGCCCGCCGCCGCGGCCGACCGAACCGCCGCGGCCATGAAACAGGCGCAAGCGCACGCCGTGACGCTCGAACACGCCAACCAGTCCTATCTCGGCCTTATAGAGCTCCCAGCCCGAGGTGACGAAGCCGCCGTCCTTGTTGCTGTCGGAATAGCCGAGCATCACCTCCTGCACCGCGCCGCGGCTGTCCACCAGGCGGCGATACTCGGGCAACGACAGCAGCCGGTCCATGATGCCGGCGCAGGCCTGCAAATCCTCGATCGTTTCAAACAGCGGCACGATGTTGATGGCGCTGCGGCCAGCAGGGTCGATCAGACCGACTTCCTTGAGCAGCAGCGCGACCTCCAGGAGGTCAGAGACGCCCTCGCTCATGGAAATGATGCATTGGGGGATCACATCGGCGCCGAACCGCGCATGCGCCTGCGCGGCCTCGCGGAACACCGCGAGTTCATCCAACGTCTCTGCGCTGTACTTTACGAATCTCGATGTCAGTGGCCGCGGGTTGCGCAGCTCGCCGGCCAGCCGCGCGATCCGCGCGTCTTCGTTCAAGGCCAGATAGGATGTGCCAGGCTGCGTCGCATCCAGCAACTCCGCCATGGTGCGTTCGTGCACCGCCGAGTTCTGCCGCATGTCGAGGCCGGCTAGGTGGAAGCCGAAGCAATCCACCGCGCGGCGCAATTTCCGCAGCCGGCCGCGCGCGATCACCCGCGAATTGTTCGCGATCAGCGAGCGGTCGAGAATATCGAGATCGGCCTTGAACTCGCTGACGCTGGCATAAGGCGCGGCTTCGCCGACCGGCGGCCTCGTGGTTTCGACGTCGAGCCGCGCCGCGGTCGCCGCAAGCCGTGCATAAATGCCGGAGACCGCCAAACGATAAGGCTCGCCGCTGCGATGCGGCGAGGTGTCGGGCGAACGCCTGGCGAGCGCGCGCAAATCGTCCGAGGCGTCGGCGAGATGCGCAGCCAGCGACAGCTCGGAGCCGAGTACGTGCAATTCCTCCAGATAGAACCGCAGCACGCGGCTCGACTGCAGTTTCAAGGTGCCGCGCATCACATCGGCCGTCACAAACGGGTTGCCGTCGCGGTCGCCGCCGATCCAGCTTCCCATCCGCAGGAACGATGCCAGTTCGCCGCCCGCATTCGCGCCGCCGGCGTTCAAGCGGTCTTCCAGCGCGTTATGCAGCCGCGGCACCTCATGGAGGAACGTATAGTCGTAGAACGACAGGCCGTTGGCGACCTCGTCGAGCACGGTCAGCTTGGTCCGGCGCAGCAGGTTGGTCTGCCACAGCGTCAGCACCTCGCGGCGCAACTGCTCGTCGTTCGCCTCGATCTCTTCCGGCGTATATTGAACGCGCTCGCGGCGGGACAACAGCGCCGCGATTTCCATCTCGCGGTCGATGGTGCTCTTGCGGCGCACTTCGGTGGGATGCGCGGTCAGGATCGGCCCGACCAGCGCGCTTGCGAAAAAACGCAACAGATCGGTATCGCTGAATCCGGCGGCATGGGCCCGCGACAGTGCGAACGCCAGCGTTCCCGGGCACGACGAGTCGCCACTGGTGCTGCGCGCCCGCATCTGGCGGATGTTGTTCTGATCCTCCGCGATGTTGGCAAGGTGCGAAAAATAACTGAAGGCGCGCACGATGCGCACGGTCTCGCTGATCGACATGCTATCGAGGATGATTTCGAGCTCGCGCCGCGCCGGCCGGTCGTTGTCCCGATGAAACCGGATCGAGGTCTGCCGGATCCGCTCGACCAGGTCGAACACATCGGCGCCTTCCTGGTCCCGCACGGTATCGCCGAGGATGCGTCCGAGCAGCCGGATATCCTCCCGCAGCCGCGCGTCCTCCTCCAGCGCCGCGATATCGTCGCCGCGGTTCGGGCGCGCGTCGGACGGCTTGATCTGGGACGACATGGCTTTGCTCCGGCATTGGCCCGGCAATCCCTCGAGTCTGCAACTTTTATGCCCTGGCGCAAGATCAAGATGAAGGCGGTGTGCCAATAATGGGGCCTCATCCTGAGGGGCGGATTAAGAATCCCTCGTGGTGAGGAGCGCGTCTTCCGCGTCTCGAACCAGGAGGGCTGAATGGCATCATCCTTCGAGACGCGGCCAAGCGGCCGCTCCTCATCAGGATGAGGGTTTCCACATTGACTCACACGTCCGTAAACCGCGGCGCGCGCTTGTCGATATTGGCGCGCACCGCTTCGAGCTGATTGGCGCTGCCCATCAACTTCATCTGCTCGACGGATTCGGCTGATAGCGCCGGGCCGGGATCGACCGACAAATTATTGAGCAACCGCTTGGCGGCGCGGATCGCTTCGGGGCTTTTGCCGGCGATCTCGCGCGCGACCGCAAGGGCCGCGGCGCGCGGGTCGTCGCAGATCCGCGTCGCCAGGCCGTAGGGCTTCCTGCGCCGAGAAAATCCGTCCCGTATAGGTCAGCTCGCGCAGGATATCGTCGCGCACGAGGCTTGCCAGGATCGGCGTCCCCGCCATATCCGGTACCAGTCCCCATTTGATCTCCATGATCGACATCCGCGCGTCGGGCGCGAGGAAGCGCATGTCGGCGCCGAGCGCGAGCTGGAAGCCACCGCCGAACGCCACGCCGTGGACCGCGGCGATCACCGGCACCGGCAGCTGTCGCCAACCCCACACCGCCTGCTGTGGAAAATTGGCGAGCCCATGCGTGCGCGTCGTCAGGTCGCGCTTTTCGCCACCCGCTATCCCGCTACCACCATTATCGTTCATCGCGGCGAAGCGGCCCATGTCGAGGCCGGCGCAAAATGCGCGGCCCTCGCCGGACAATACTACCGCTCGCACGCCTTTTTCCTGCGCCAGGCGTGCCGTTGCGGCAACCAGCGCCTCGAACATCGCGGCATCGAGCGCGTTCATTTTGTCCGCTCGCACCAGGCGGACGTCGGCGATACCGTCCGAGATGGATATCGAAATGCGTTCTTCCATGCGCATTCTCCTCCGCTGTTATTCTTTCTCGCCGCGTTACAGACTTGCTGCTTTACAGAATGAAGTGGTACCGATTTAGTCAATCAACCAATTAGCAAACAATCATATTTGGGTGGAAATGATGTTTAATGATCAGCTTCTCGCCGGGCGGCGCATTCTCGTTACCGGTGGCGGCACCGGCCTCGGCAAATCGATGGCCGCACGCTTCCTTCAGCTCGGGGCCGAGGTACATATCTGCGGCCGGCGCAAAGCGGTCTGCGACGAAACCGCGACCGAACTGATGGACCTGCACGGCGGCCGCGTCACCAGCCACGGCGTCGATATCCGCAATCCGCTCGCCGTCGACGAAATGATCGAGGCGATCTTCACCCAGGGTCCGCTGACCGATCTCATCAACAATGCCGCCGGCAATTTCATTTCGCGTACCGAAGACCTGAGCCCGCGCGGTTTCGACGCCGTCGCCAACATCGTGATGCATGGCACCTTCTACGTCACGCATGCGGTGGGACGGCGCTGGATCGCCGCAAAACAGCGCGGCAATGTGGTGTCGATCACGGTGACATGGGTCCGCAACGGCTCGCCCTATGTGGTGCCGTCGGCGATGAGCAAATCCGCCATTCACGCGATGACGATGTCGCTGGCGACGGAATGGGGCCGCTACGGCATCCGGCTTAATACCATCGCGCCCGGCGAAATTCCGACCGAAGGCATGAGCAAGCGCATCAAGCCCGGCGACGAGGCCGGCGCGCGCACCAAGGCGATGAACCCGATGGGCCGCGTCGGCAAAATGGAAGAGCTGCAGAACCTTGCGGTGTTCCTGATCTCGGGCGGATGCGACTGGATCAACGGCGAGACCATCGCGATGGACGGCGGCCAGGCGCTGGCAATGGGCGGCAATTTCTATCAACTGCGCGACTGGTCCGACGCCGACTGGACCGAGGCCCGCGAGTTGATCAAGGCGCAGAACGAAAAGGACCGCGCGGCGAGAGGGTGATGCGCGATAGCACAAGGGTGGTCGTCCCCGCGAACGCGGGGACCCATAACTGGCGCTTATGACTACGGCACTGCAGTTCAACAAGGCAACTAGTGCTCCCCGGAACAGCGACGACACGGCGTATGGGTCCCCGCGTTCGCGGGGACGACGGGAGCGGAGCAAGCGCAGTTGGCCAACAATCCCTCAACGCTTCCCTGCACCCATGTAGCCGAACAGGAATCCGGCGACCTTGCGCTTCTGGATTTCCTCGCTGCCTTCGGTGATGCGGTAGCGGCGGTGATGGCGGTAGATGTGCTCGAACGGCTTGTGCCGCGAGTAGCCCATGCCGCCATGCACTTGCATGGCGCGGTCGGCGGCTTCACAACAGAGCCGGTTGGCCCAGAAATTACACATCGAGACCTTGTCGGAGAGCGTGTGCTCGACTTGCGCCTGGGTGAGTTGGTCCATCTCCCACGCGGTCTTGCGGATCAACAGCCGCAGCATCTCGGCCTGCGTCGCCAATTCGACCAGCGGCCACTGGATCGCCTGGTTCTCGGCCAGTGCCTTGCCGAACGGCTTGCGCTCGCGCGCATAGGTCACGCTCTCGTTGATGCAATACACCGCCGCGCCGAGTGAGCTTGCCGCCTGCCGGATCCGGTTCTCATGCACGAAACATTGCACCAGCGACAGGCCGCGTCCGATCTCGCCGAACAGCGCATCCTCGGGCACAAATACTTCGGTGAAACTGACCCGCGGGTGATCGGTCGGCATGTTGAAGGTCCACATATATTCCTCGACCTTCACGCCTTCACTCTTCGCCGGCACCAGGAAGCAGGTGATGCCGCGCGCATCGCCGTCATTGCCGGAAGTGCGGGCGAACAGCGCGCAATGGCTGGCGACGTGCATGCCGGTGGTCCACATCTTCTCGCCGTTGATGACCCAGCCGGGGACGCCGTCGCGGGTCGCCTGCACCGCGCGGGTCTCCATGTGGGTCGCATCCGAACCGTGCTCGGGCTCGGTGAGGCCGAAGGTGATGCGGTACTTTCCGGTGATCGATCCCTCGATCATCGCCTTCTGATCGTCGCGGCCGTAGCGATCGAGCATGGTGACCAGCGGAAGATTGCCGACGATCGAATGCTCGTTCTGCAGGTCATTGTGCAGCCCCAATCCCTTGGCCGCAAAATGCTCGCGGATCACGGCCATCCAGAGGTTGGAGCCGTCCTTGCCGCCGTAGCGTTTCGGAATGGCGAAACGCAGATGCCCGGCGGCATCGGCCAGATCCTTGGCCTTGCGCAACAGCGCTTCCCACTCCGGCCGCGGCAACCCGCCATGGTCGAAATCGGTCCGCGCCCATTCGCGGCGATGGTCGAAGAAGCGGATGTTGTCGTCGACCGCTTCCAGCGGCTTGATCTCGCGCGCGATGAAGCGATCGAGTTCATCGAGATAGGCGACAAGGTCCGCTGGTAAAGCAAAATCCAAGATGATCCTCCCAAGCTTTTTTCTTTTTGTCGTTGGCGCAAGCCCAGCGCAGCACGATTAGGGGAACAGGCACGCGTCAAGTCAAGCAGCCGAATATGGCTTGAGGCGCGCGGCTTGCTTGCGTAATTGGATGGCATCCGATGGTGGGCGCGCGCTAGTATCGGAACGAAATTCCTCACCGCAGAAAAACGACGGGAGCAAACATGGACTTGAAGTTTTCCAAGGTCACCCGCAACGGGCCGATCACGATCGTGACGCTGTCGCGTCCGGAAGTGTACAACGCGCTGCATATCGATGCGCATTTCGAGCTCAACAAGGTGTTCGACGATTTCTGCGCCGATCCCGAGCAATGGGTCGCGATCGTCACCGGCGCCGGCGACAAGGCATTCTGCGCCGGCAATGATCTGAAGTGGCAGGCGGCCGGCGGCAAGCGCGGCTGGGACAAGGGCGGCTTTGCCGGGCTGACCACGCGGTTCGATTGCGACAAGCCGATCATCGCCGCCGTCAACGGCGTCGCGATGGGCGGCGGCTTTGAGGTTGCGCTTGCCTGCGACCTCATCATCGCTTCCGAGAACGCGACCTTCGCACTGCCCGAGCCTCGCGTCGGCCTCGCCGCGCTGGCTGGCGGCCTGCAGCGGCTGCCGCGGCAGATCGGGCTCAAGCGCGCCATGGGCATGATCCTGACCGCGCGGCACGTTTCGGCCAAGGAAGGCCTCGAGCTCGGTTTCGTCAATGAGGTCGTTCCCCTCAACCAGCTGATGGAAACGGCGATGCGCTGGGCCGAGACCATCGCCAAGAACAGCCCGATGTCGATCCGCGCCTCCAAGCAGGCGATCCAGAAAGGCCTTGAGGTCTCGCTGGAGCAGGCGATGGCCGAGCAGCGCGACTACCCGGCCGTAAAAGCGATGGCGGCGTCGCAGGATTACATCGAGGGTCCGAAGGCGTTTGCGGAAAAGCGCGCGCCGAAATGGCAGGGGAAGTAGGCTTATCACGAACGTCATTCCGGGATGCGCCGAAGGCGCAGACCTCAGATGCGCAATTGCGCATCGGGGAATCTCGAGATTCTCCGATGTGCAATTGCACATCGTAGTTCTTCGCTTCGCGAAGCCCCGGAATGACAAATTTCAATTGGTCCTCTTTACTCACTTTTCCTCTCCAGCTCCCTGCGATACGCCGCATAATTCGGCTGATCGACCGCGAGCTTATCCATCGTGGTTCGCCAGAGATGCTCGGCCACGCCAGGCGTTTGCAGGTCGAGCTCGCCTTTTGCGATGCGGTCGGCCAATGCGCGGTTGAGTTCGCCGAGCGAACCCTGCAGGCCCAGCAGCTGCGTCAGCCGCGCCCCCTCCGCGGCATCGCTGCCTTGCTCTAGCGCCAATTGCCGCGTGACCAGATCGAGCGCATTGACCGCAACGCGGAGCTTGAACGCGTTGTGGCCGCTGATCGCTGGCGTGATCTCATGGCGAAGGAAATCCGCGACCGCTTTTATCAGCTCGGTGGGTGTCGGCTCGTCCTGCATGTCGGTCTCTCTCTTTTGCGCGTGATCTGATCCGGAATCCGAATTCGGGATCACGCCCCGCCTCGCGGCGCCAATAGCCGCAACAGGTCGATTTCGGTCTCGGAAGCGCGGCGGCCGATCATGGCGCGCTCCATCGAATGGTCGGGACCGGTGCGGAAGCGCTGCATCATGCCGCAGCACATCACGCCCCAGCGCAGCGTGCCCATGACTTCCCAAAACGTCACCCGCGCGGGATCAACATCGCGGCCTGTCGCCACATAGCCGGCGAACAATTCCTCACGCGAGCCGAAGCCGCCGACGGGTTGATCGATCTCGCCGAACCGCCACGAATTGACGCAGATCCATCCGAGGTCCTCCATGGGGTCGCCGAGATGCGCGAGCTCCCAGTCGAGCACCGCGCGCACGCCCTCGGGGCCGATGATGAAATTGCCATGGCGGAAATCGCCATGCACCAGCGTCACATCCTGGGAGGGACCGGGATCGCGTTCGCGCAGCCAGCGCAACGCCAGCTCGAATACCGGGCGCGGCCAATCGTAACAGCGGTATTCCCGTTCGAGATCGTCAATCTCCTTGCCGGCCGTCATGCGGCGAAGCTCAGGCAATTGCGCCAGCGGCAGACCGTGGATGCGGGCGAGAACATGGCCGAGCTGGCGCGCGAGTTTCGGGCGCGCGGCCGCGAATTGCGCGTCACGCAAGATCTTGCGCGGAATGGTCTCGCCCTCGATCCGATGCATGATGAAGCCGGTGCCGAGCCCGTCCTCGGGCCGCAGCACGTGCAGCACCTGGGGTGACGGAACGCCGGCATCAAACGCGCGCTGCATCAGCGCGGCTTCGGCCCCCACCCCTGCCGCCCGGTTTGGTGCAGCCCCGTAGCCCTGCGGCGAGCGGCGCAGGATCGCGCCGATGGTGCCTTTGGGATGGACCACATCGAATGACCAGGTTTCCTGGCTGGCGCCGCCGGACAGCCTGACTGCGTTGGTTACGCCGGTCGCGCCCGGACACCATGACGCGACGCAACGGCCGAACTCCGCTTCCATTATTTTCCCTTGAATGCCGCCGGACGCTTTTCGAGGAACGCGGTGACACCTTCCTTGAAGTCCTCGGTCGCGCCCGCGACGCGCTGCGACTCGAATTCGAGGTTGAGCTGGTCCTCGAATGAATTGTCCGGGCTGTCCCAATAGAGTTTGCGGATCAGCGACAGCGCTGCCGTCGGTCCATTCGCAAGCTCATGCGCGAGCTTCATGGCCTCCTGCATCAGCACGGCGTCGTCATGGACCCGGTTGACCAGCCCCCATTCGAGCGCCTTCTCCGCCGGCAGTTTTTCGCCCAACAGCGATAGTTCGATCGAACGCGCTTTGCCGATCAGCCGCGGCAGCAGCCAGGTCGATCCGCAGTCCGGCACCAGTCCGATGCGGCGGAACGCCTGCAGGAAATAAGACGAGCGCGCGCACAGGATCATGTCGCCCATCAGCGCGAAACTCATTCCGGCGCCGGCAGCAGGGCCGTTGACGGCCGCCACGATCGGGCAATGCAGGTTGCGCAGCCGGCGCAGGAACGGATGAAACGCGGTCTCCAGCGCCGCGCCCGCATTGCTGCGGCCCGGCTTCTGGTTGTTGCGGCCCTGCAGGTTGGCGCCGGTGCAGAACGCGCGCCCGGTGCCGGTCAATACAAGGCAACGCACTTCCGCCCGCCGGTCGTCGATTGCATCGAGCGCCTCGGCGAGGCCGCCGAGCATGTCGATCGATACCGCGTTCATCACCTCGGGATGGTCGAGCGTGAGAACGGCGACCGCGCCGTCGAACGCCAGCGTCACGTGCTTGAACTGCATGGTTTCCTCACCTGTATGGTCCGCGTCTGCGATAGTGCGACGCATCTGATTTGAATCTTGAGACCATATTTGATTTTCCGGGCGGCCTTGTCCATGGTCGGGGCGGAACATCTCCGCTTCCCGGACGTGCGATCAACGCGCGCCGCAACCAATGGAAACGCGCCATGAACATCTTCGACCTCACCGGCCGCGTTGCCGTCATCACCGGCGGCATCGGCGGCGGCGGACGGCAGGCCTTCATCGGCCGCACCGAAGAACAATGGCGCAGCATGTTCGCCACCAATCTCGACGGCGTATTTCATGCCTTTCAGGCGGCGGCGCGCCACATGACCGAACGCGCCGAAGCCGGCGATCCGTTCGGCCGCCTGATCGCAACCTCGCGCCTCGCCTCGCTGTTCGGCGCCGCGCGCAACGAACATTACGCCGCGACCAAGGCCGCCATCAACGCGCTGGTGCGCGCGCGACGCCGTCGTGCGCGGCGTCTCCGTCGAGGTATCGGGGACATAGACCTTCGTATAGTTCCATGCCTCTTACGTTCGATTGAGCGGCTGATCTCGATCCTCTTAGCTAGGGGGTGTGCGGTAGCGACCCCCCGTGCTCCGCTATCGCCGCCTTAGACTTGGGCCGCTTGTGGCAACGCAGGCGGCCTTTCTTTTCGTGTGCACCCCATCGCTTTCCGGGTCCTTTGAATGAGCCGGGGTGCGACGCGATCAGCAATAATACGCATGCACGAGATTACCCGGCATGCTTGGAGTTACCGCATAAACAAACAAACCGACGCAGGCCGATCCAATCCAATTGTGCCAAGTTTCGTAGCGTTTACCTCTTCGGGGTTTTCGCATGGGAAATTGGCTCGTAAAACACTTCACGCTTTGGGGTTTGACCTTCCAAAACTGGATGGTGATTGCCCTCGCCATGGTTCTGATCTCGATTGTTTTAGCCTCGTTGCAGCGCCGCTAGGCGGCGGCTGCGATCCGCCATCACTGCCCTGCCTTCGGTTGTTTAGCCTTCCACCAGTGCCGCTGCCGGTCAGCGCGCCAGCGCGGCATAGTCATTGCAATCACGGGCCATTTGGCTGGCCCCCTCGGCATCGAGATCGAACCAGACCCCAGGGGTCGATGCGATCGACAACACCGCGGTTCGGATGCCCGCCTCGTCCATCTCTTCAATCGCCTTGCTTTTGGACCAGGCAACCTGAGAGGGAAAGTGCGGAACTTTGCGTGCCTCTTCCCATTCGAGCCACGCCTTCCGGTAGGTCGGTGGAAAGAAGTGGTGATGGGTGTCGATCAGCGTCGCGGTCGGTGCCGCTGCTGACGACTTCGCGAACAAGGCAGTAGCCAAGCCGAGTGCGGCGCCGCCACCGATGAAGCCGCGGCACGACAAATGACAGCAAGTGCAGGCACCAGACTGACGACGGCCGAATACGTTTGTCACGTAGCCTCGTTCGGGCACTCCTATGCCCATGTTGATCAGGTACGCCCGCGATCTCGCGGGAATCCGTGGTTCGAAGCGGCCGGCAGCGGATGTGCATGAGTACGCCCGCGACGTCGGGTTGGGAAACGTCGAGTACCCGCTACCGGAATTTCCGTACTGCCCTCAGGGGCGGGGCGACGATATCGTGTAAAGGTTGTCGAGCAGCGCAGGGCCCGTGATCCGAGTGCCGAGTTTATCGGCCAGGGCCATCATCTCGGCGGGTTCAGTCCCAGCATTTCTTCGGAATAGTTCTTCGAGTCCTCCGGGGGTGAAGAGCACCAGCATACGAAGGGGGGTGTCTTCGGAAGGATTGCACCAGGCATGAGGTACGCCTCTGCCGATGGTGACGGACGCACCGGCACCGACCTCCGCTCGACTGTCTCCATTCGCGATGAGCGCTTTACCCTCCAGAATAATGAAGTGCTCCTCCTCATTATCGTGAACGTGCATGGGCACACCGTTGCGAGGATCCGCGACAACCTCCAGCACCGAATAGGCACCGTTTGCTTCTTCTGAAGTTGTGCGGATGATATAGCGTTCTCCGCGCGTGACCTCCGACCACCCGTCCTCACGCTGATGACCGCTCGAAAGTTCTTTGGACGATTTTTTCAGATTCATCTCGCTTATCTTCCTGTTTTTGCTGTGGGACCAAAAGCACCGAAATGCTGCGTTAGGGTTCTTAGGGTGTTTTCTTCTTGTTACGAGCTCAGCCAATTCCAGCGACTTGGCTGACCGGAGGCGGTTGCGGTGTTCCGATGGAATTCCGTTAGGCGGCTCGCGAACGCTGTAACGTGCCCATGCGGCCGGCTTGGTAGTCGCGCAACGCGCGTTCCAGGACACGCGTGGGGGTGCGTTCTGAGTGAACAATGCCGCGGCCGGCGGTCATCCAGTTGACATCGCCGGCGCGGATCATCTCCACGTTGCCGACGCTGTCGCGGTGGACCATTCCCCCCTCGAGCAGATACGTGAGCGTCGAGAGCCCGATATGGGGGTGAGGACGGATGTTCGGCCCCGCGCCAGCACGAAAAAACATCGGACCGAAGTGATCTCAGGCGGCTGTCGCCACAGCTTGGGCGACGGCCGTGCTGATCTTTTGCTTCGCACCGCTCAGCGCGGCTCCGCGCGCGTCCGGCCCGAATCCGATCTTCTCGGCGCGTATGAAGGTGACATCGGTGAGTCCCATGAAGCCGAGCAAATGGCTCAGATGCGGCTCTTGGAAATCGAAAGCCTTGGCGGGGCCTTCGCTGTAGAGGCCGCCGCGGGATTCGATGACGATGACCCGCTTGCCCGTTAGCAAACCCTGCGGCCCGGCATCGGAATAGCTGAACGTCTCGCCAACGCGCAGCACATAGTCGAACCAGGCGCGCAGGCCCGTTGAGATGCTGAAGTTGTACATGGGTGCGCCGATCACGATCGTGTCCGCGTTGCGCAATTCCGCGATCAGTTCGTTCGAAAGCGTGCGAGCAGTTAGATCGGCCTCCGTCATGGGGTTGCCCTTGACGCCCGCCACGTTGGCGGTGGTCAAATGCGGGATCGGTGCGGCGCCGAGATCGCGATGAACAATCGATGCACCTGGATCGATGTCGGTGAGGCGCGCGACCGCCTCTTCGACCAGGACGCGCGAGACGGACGCGTGGCCCAACACGCTGCTATTGAGAACGAGGATGTTTGACATGGCTTGCTCCTTGGCTGACGTCTGATGCCAACGTGCCGTTCCGAAATGCGAGACGGTAGCCTCAGCGTCTGGATTGCTGTGTCGCCAATTTCGGAACGCCAAGTCAGGCGGTCCCCTCGTTCAAATCAGACAATTCGCGCCTGAGGTGTTCGCGGTAAGCGCCTTCATTCGGAATTTCGACGGGATCATCCAGGCCTCGATGGAAAGCATGCTCGCACATGGCTGGATCGTTGCCCGCCGATAGCGCAGCGGCTGGCTCCGCGGCCGTCGCCCGAACACGCCGCCTGATGTGGCGTTCATCCGCCACCGACATTCGGCGGTGGCGGATGAACGCTCCGGCAAACCGCCCGACACTTCGCCTATCGGCCGCCAGCAGCTTCTGCGCCTCCGGCCTTGACGGCGGCACGAAATGCGTTGTCCTCCCAGGCATCCATCGAGCGACGATCGATCACCTCGATGCCCAGCACCTCATTCTGGATCGCGGGACGCGTCGGGCCGTTGACATCCATCTGAACGCCGACCGTACTGAGAATAACGGGGATATTGAAGGCCTTGGCTGCCCGGATCAGGAACCGGACGTTGAGCTCGATTTCGTCGGGCTTCGTCTCCGATTTCACGTTCTCGAACATTTCCTTCTGGTGTCGATCAGGAAGAGGGCCACGTACTCGGCGGTCCAGACTCCCTTCAGACACTGCGGTCTCTATCATTTGGCGGGCGCCACCCTTTGGCATCCTGACGCTCCGACCTTGGCGTTCCCCAAGTGATTAAGGTAGCCTCTCGGCCGGACATCACTGTCGCAGGAAGTGGAACGCGATGCTAGACCTTGAGGATCTTCAGACCTTTGTCGAGGTCGCCGACGCCGGAGGCGTATCCCCGGCAGCCCGCCGGCTCGGCGTGTCAAAGTCGATCGTGAGCCGCAGACTGTTCCGCCTCGAGAGCGAACTAGGTATTCAACTCCTTGCGCGCACCACTCGGGGCGCCGCGCTGACGGAAGCGGGTGTCACCTTCCGCGAACATGCCGCCAGGGTCTGCGCAGAACTGGATATCGCCCGCGAAACCATCCTGCCGGCGGGTGACCTACGGGGACGCTTGCGTATTGCAGCCCCGCTCTCATTCGGCCCCACACACCTCGCCCCAGTCCTCGCGGAACTCGCCAAGAGGCACCCGCTCCTTCAGGTCCACACACCCTACAGCGATCGTTTCGTCGACATCGTCGGCGAAGGCTTCGACGCTGCCGTGCGCGTTGGATATCTCGCCGATTCAAATTTGATCGCCCGCCGCGTGGGACCCATCTTCGGCAAGCTCGTCGCCAGCCCGGACTACATTAGGGCAAACGGCGCGCCCGAAACCCCTGACGAACTCCTCACTCACGAAGCCCTTATGCAGGGGACCGAGACCTGGCGCTTCGTCGACGGCGACAAGGCAATCGGCGTCAATCCACGTGGCCGCTTCAAAGCCGACAACGGCACAGCGCTTGCTGCGGCTGCTGTCGCCGGTCTGGGCGTCGCATACCTGCCGGATTTCCTTACCGATCATTACGTCGCCTCCGGCGCACTCGTCCCTATGATGACGCGGTTCCCGGTTCCCGAGGCGGGGATCTTCGTTGTGCGTCCGCCGGGCGCGCATCCGGCGCGTAAGGTTCGGGTTCTGACCGAATTGCTGATCGAGCATTTTGGGTAGGCCGGACGGTTCGCCATCAACTGGGACACTTGAGGTCAAATACGGGCAGCACCGTAAACGGCGTACCCGCCGCCTGAAAACCGGGAAAACCGTGGTCAAGAGACAAAAAAGAGCCCGGCCAAAAATGCCGGACTTTGCGTTGTCGCGGGAAAATCAAAGAAGTCCTTGAGCCATGAGGCTTTTGTGCATTTTCGTGGGCCCCAGAAATAGGACTGGACGCCAGGACCACACGACTTCGCCGTCCGCGGCAACCTCGCTCGTCCGCACGCCATTGGCGCGCGACGACGCTGCCACGTCCACCGCATCCCCTACCCAACGTTCGTGACGATCGCGATACGCCCCTCTCGTGGGAACGGGACGGCGCGGAATAGGCCGGTGGTTTGGGTCAAAAGGGAAGCGGAAAATTTTGGCGAACAGGGCTGAACAGGCAAATCGCTTGTCGAGGCCGTGGCACCGACACCTATCAACCGGGCACGAGCGTCAATCCCTGTCCCACCACAGCGCAAATGACGACCACCAGCCACGGCGGAGTCTTCCACATGAACAGCATCAGGAACGCGGCAGCGGCCAGCGCATAGTCGGCCCGCGTCAAAATTCCAGCGGTCCAGACCGGGTCGTAGAAAGCAGCGAGCAGCAGCCCCACGACTGCAGCGTTCACGCCGGTGAGCGCCGCCTGCGCTGCGCGCTTTTTCCGTAGCGCGTCCCAAAACGGCAGCACGCCCACGACCAGCAGGAAAGACGGCAGGAATATTCCGACCAAACACAGCAGGGCAATCTTCCAACCGCCGATCACCGCTCCAAGGTAGGCGGCGAACGTGAACAACGGCCCGGGCACGGCCTGCGCGGCGCCATAGCCGGCTAGGAAAGCATCGCTGCTCACCCACTGCGGCACCACCTCCGCCTTCAAGAGCGGAAGCACGACGTGCCCGCCGCCGAACACCAGCGAGCCCACCCGATAGAACGTGTCGAGAAGCTGGAGACTCGCATTGCCGGTGCTCGAAGCAAGCAGCGGCAGAGTGACGAGCAGAACGGCAAAAACCGCGAGCGCGACGGCGCCCGTGGTTCGGCTGACCGACAACGGCAGCACGGTTTGGTCGGTGGAGAGCGAACCGCGCAGAAATAGCATCCCGATGATGCCGCCAAGCACAATGGCCCCGATCTGGCCCCACGCCGACGGCACGACGAAAGCCACGATCATCGCAGCCACTGCCAACGCGGCCCGTTCGCGATCCGGAGCCAGCGTCCGTGCCATCCCCAGAATGGCCACGGCGACGACAGCGACCGCCGCGACTTTCAAACCATGAAGCCAGCCCCCACCGTAGTCGTGACCGGCGACGGACAGACCGTAAGCAAAGGCAACGAGCAAGACCGCGGAAGGCAAGGTGAATGCGATCCAAGCGGCCAATGCACCAAGATAGCCCGCACGAGACAGACCGATGGCGATGCCGACCTGGCTCGAAGCAGGTCCAGGCAGGAACTGGCAGAGCGCGACCAGATCCGCGTAGTTGCTCTCGCCAAGCCATTTTCGGCGCTCGACGAACTCCGTCCTGAAATAGCCGAGATGCGCGACCGGCCCGCCGAACGACGTAAGACCGAGCTTGAGGAATGCGACGAAGACCTCCGCCACGCTGCCCGGGGAGTTTCGGTCCGTCACCACGCGCGGCCAGTGCCGGCATGCGTCAGGGCTTGATGGCCTCCCCGGTGAACTCGCGCACCCGGAGCTTCGCAAGTGCAAGCCCTTTTTTGCCCATCGCCGTGGCGCGATAGAGCTTCCTGGAGACGCTGCCCTCGCGGAGCACCCGCGACACCAGATAGCCCTTGCGTTCCATGGCGTGCAGCATCGGATACAGAGTCCCCGGGCTGAGCTGATAGCCATGTCGACCAAGCTCGTCGATCATCCACTGGCCGTAGATCTCCTGCTCCGCCGCGTGGTGGAGGACATGGAGACGGATGAATCCGCTCAGCAGATCGTGGAACTTCATGGCTCAACGTCATGTGCTTTGACTCCATTATCGATCACCGATATCGGGAACCGATAATGCTGCCAAGTGTTTCGTTTCGTTCGATCCTATCAAAGGAGAGAGCTGATGGCATCATCCACTAACCGAGCAAACCGATACCAATCCGAGGCACGATTCAGTAGACGTGGATTGCTACTCGGCGCCGCCGGTGTCGCTGCCGTCGGAGTGGGGTCGGGACGCGCGCAGACCCAAAAACAGGCGCCTACCGCGTCCCTGCCGCCGGCCGATCACGTCATCCGGATCGCGCCGCTCGCGCTCGAGATCGCGCCGGGCAAGGTGGTCCGGACCACGGGCTATAACGGCTCGGTGCCGGGACCGGCGCTGCGGCTTCCAGAGGGCAAGCCGGTTGCGATCGATGTCGTCAACGACTCCGGTTATCCCAATCTGATCCACTGGCATGGCCTGTTCATTCCATCCGCGCAGGACGGCGCGACCGAGGAAGGCTCTCCGATCATCCCGCCCGGCGGTTCGCTGCGCTACGCCTTTACGCCAAGACCTGCAGGCACGCGCTGGTACCACAGCCATGCGATGGCGATGACCGACCTCAGCCGCAGCACCTATTCGGGTGAATTCGGTTTCCTCATCGTAGACCCCGCCGCCGGCGATCCCGGCCGGTACGACCGCGAGGTCATGCTGGCCGCTCATCATTGGGAGGGCACCTGGGTCAGCATGCAGGACATCAAGAAAGGACCGCCACCCGACAACGGGTTGGAAGCGATGTACAAGTCGGCGACGCTGGGCGAGCGCATGCTCGGCCACGGCGATCCGATCCGCGTCCGTCAGGGCGAGCGGGTGCTGTTCCGTCTGCTGAACGCCAGCGGCAGCATGGGCATTTCATTGGCGCTGTCGGGACATCGCTGCACCGTCATCGCGCTGGACGGCAACCCGGTGCCCGCGCCGACCACCGTGGACGCCGTGAAGCTGGACGTGGCCGAGCGCGCCGACGTGATCGTCGAGATGAACAACCCGGGCGTCTGGGTTTTCGGATCCACCGACGATCACGACCGCAACATGGGCATGGGTGTCGTTGTCGAATACGCCGGTCAGCGCGGTGATCCCCGCTGGCTGGCTCCGGCAAACGCTGCCTGGGACTACACCAGCTTCGGTCGAGGCGCCGCCACCGCATCGCCCGACGAGACGATCAACCTGAAGTTCGAGAAAATTCCGGGCGGCCGCGGCGGCTATAACCGTTGGGTCATCAACGGCAAGTCATGGCCCGATACCAACCCGCTGTTTACCGTGCAGCAGGGCAAGCGCTATCGGCTGGTCCTCGACAACCACAGCGGCGACGAGCATCCGGTGCATCTCCATCGGCACAGTTTCGAAATCACCAAGGTTGGAGACAAGACCACTTCGGGCGTCATGAAGGATACCATCAGCCTGCCCCGCTACACGACCGCGGAGGTCGACTTCACCGCCGACGATCCCGGCAACACCCTATTCCACTGCCACCACCAGGATCACATGGATGAGGGTTTTGCTGGTCTGATCACCTACGCTTGAGCTGAACCGGGCTAGCCGGCCGCGCGGCGCGGCAGTGCATTTGGCGCGACGTCGGCTGGCGCAACTCCGGCGGGTGCCGGAATCTGCATCAGAATGGTCTGATTGGACGGCACGATATCGATCCCGCATTCCTGGAATCGCCGCTTCAAGCGGCGGTTGAATTCGCGCTGCACCGGCCAGCGGCCGCTGTCGGTGCAGCGGATCTGGCCGACGATCGAGGCCATCGTACCATCCACCTTGTCGACGCCCCACAATTCGAGATCGCCACGGATCGCATGCCGGAATTCGGGCTCGCGGCGCATCTCGGCGACGATATCCTTGAGCACCTGGCTGGCGCGATCGGTGTCCTCCTTGTAGGACACGTTGACGCTGACGGCGGCATTGCCGGCACCGCGGCTTGAATTGGTCAGCGTCGTCACCGCGCTGAAGGGCACGATGTGCACCGAGCCGTCGCCGGCCCGCAAACGAATGGTGCGGATCGAAACATTCTCGACCGTCCCCGACAGCCCAGACACCGTGACGAAGTCACCGACCTGGACGGTATTTTCCAACAGCAGAAACAGTCCGGTGATGAGGTCCTGCACCAGCTTCTGCGAACCGAAGCCGATCGCGATGCCGACGATACCGGCACCGGCCAGCAATGGCGCGACATTGACGCCAATCTCGCTCAGCGCCGTCAAGCCGACCACCGTGACGATCAGGCACAAAAGCGCGGTGCGCAGCATCGGCTGGAAGGTACGCAGCCGCGCCGCGCGCGCGTAGTGACCGTCGCGCGACAGCGCATTGAGCTGGCGATCCATCAGCGCGTTGCTGGCCTCCCAGATCGCCGCCGCCGCCAGCGCGGCGATACCGATCGTCACGACCGCCGACAACAACCGGCTGCCGATCTGACCGCCATAGAACCAGACGATGGCATCGACACCCCAGACTTCAAGCAGCGCAACAAAGGCGATGAAGGCGATGACCGACGAGACGATCCGGCGCAGCAGCGGCAGATAGCGGTTGGCGCGGGTTTCCAGGCCGGGGAAGCGCTGCAGGATTTCCGGGCTGATGCTGAAACCGCGATCGATCAGGCTCAGCACCAGCATGGTGGCAAGGCGCGCAACCAGGACGACCGCCATGGTGCCGACGAAATACTGCAACAGCAGCGTGTAGCCGTCACGGATATTCAGCGCCCACACCGCCCACAGCGCGAGGTCCAACGCGATCGCCAGATAGTGCCACACGGCAGCGAACCGATTGCGCAGCATAGCGGCGGCGCCCTCGCGGCCGGCCGGTGCACGAATGAGATCGGAAATCTGGCGGCGGCACTGCAGGATGATGATGACGACAAAGAGATGCAGGATCAGCACCACCAGCCGCAGCACCGCCTCGTAGCCGCCGCGATGCAAGCCCAGCAATAGCGCGACGTTCGCAAACGCGATGCCGGTCACACCGACCATAACCATGCGCCGCGCCCAGATTTCGATATAGGCGGCGGTCTCGGCACGAACCCGAAACAGGCCGAACGGCCCCGCTGACGCCCGCGCGATACAGATCAGTCCACGCGACAGCGCATAGGCATTGACTACCGCGAGGATCACCAGCCGCGTAGTGGCGAGTTCGCCGATCTCGGTGCCCAGCAACATGGTGGCGACCCCGATGAAGACCAGCACCGGGAGCAGTTCAAGCAGAAGACGTCCGATCACCAAGGGCAGCCTGATCAACGATTGCCAGGCCCGCGCCAGGCCGAGACGCCGCTGACGCTGTTCAGGCTCGGCACCAAGGTCCGCCTCGACCGACGCCGGATCGGCCATCGCCGGCACCGGGGCCAGCGCCGTTTGCACGAAGCGCGCCTCCAGCAACGCCACCGGTCGCTTGATCAGCCGGAAGACCAGCCATTCGGCGGCGAAGGCGCAGCCAAACACCAGCGCCAGTTTCCACGCGATATCGAGCAAGCGGTCATAAGACCCGGGGTCGTTGGCGGTTCGTACGATCCAGTAGTAGAACGCCGGAAAGTGCGTCAGCGAGCGAGCCACATCGGCGATCTCGCGCGAGCTCTCGCGGACCTGCTCGGATATGGTCAGCAGGAGCTGCGCTCCCAAGCTGTTCGCCGTGAGTGGAATCGCCGATTGTAGTCCGGGTGCAGGTGGCGCGGGTACTGCGGCTGGGGCCGCTGCGGTTGGCGCGGCTGCGGCTGGCGCTGAGGCTGCGGCCGGCGCGACTAAGGCTGCGGCTGGGGTGGTTGGAACTGCTGGGACCGCTTGCGGCGAGGCATGGGCGATGGCGCGCAGCGTATCGATCATCTGCGCGCGCTTCTTGTCGTCCTGCAGCGTTTCAAGCGCCCGCTTCGCCTGATCAGGCGTCAGCACATCGCTGGTGGTGGCGACTGAAGCGGCGGGCTTGGACGCGGTCCCGGTCTGGGCAGAAGCAGGAAGGGCAAATAAGGCGCAGGCGAGCAGGATCGACGGGAAAAGCTTGTGCGACACGAAGGCCCCTCTTTGAATTATGCGCACAACTGCAAACCGGAACCGGTATTTGCGCTGGCGCCTGCGTCATGTCGAATCACCCAATTTCGTCGTTATCGTATGTCGGAAGTTTGCCACAGAGGTGACTTTCTCTTGGCAAATATGGCCATCGCAGCACGCGGCCGAGCCCATCATCGGGCGCACAATCGCGCGGCCCGTTGGCTCTCACGTGGGCTGCACTAATCATTCCTGCGTCGCCCACGTTTAAGCATCGCGCCCGCTTGTGTGCATCGCGCACTGCCGTCTAGATTAGCCCGGGGACACAACGTCCGCGCGAAATTCCGGCTAACGGGAAATACATCATGGAATACGCCCCTCACGATCTCGCACCACGCGAACGCTACAAGGTGCTGGCGGGATTCGTGCTGCCGCGACCGATTGCCTGGGTGACGACGCTCGGTCCGACCGGCGTGGTCAATGCCGCGCCGTTCAGCTTCTTCAACGTGTTCTGCGAGGATCCGCCGCTCTGCATGTTTGCCGCCAACCACCGCCCCGACGGCCGCATCAAGGACACGACAGTCAACATCCAGCGCACCGGCGAATTCGTGGTCAACCTGACGGACGAGCCGCTGGCGCAGGCGATGCACGAGACCAGCGGCGACTTCCCGCCCGACATCAGCGAGCCCGATCTGCTCGGGCTGAAATTGGCTCCCTCATCCAAGATCGCGGTGCCGCGCCTTGCCGACGCGCCATGGGCGATGGAGTGCAAGACCTGGAAGACGATCGACGTGAACGGCGACCGGCTGCTGATCATGGGCGAAGGCATCAATTTCTATATTCGCGACGACCTGTGGGATCGTAACTCGATGCGCGTGCACATGGACCGCTATCATCCGGTCGGCCGGATGTTCGCCGATCGCTACTGCCGGACCGACGACCGGATGGTGTTCCCACCGGCGCAAGGCGCGCCTGCAACTTAGTTTGCGGGCAGTTCGCGCGAATATCGCGGTGCGATGGCCGGTTTCGGCCGCGCAAGCCGACCGTCGCAGGCCGACTTTTACTGTTGAGATGGGAAATTTGTGCGCTATCGAAGCGCTGGACGAAAAAGCGTAAACGCTAAATCAGAACGTCCCTGCCAGCAGTAACGACACGACGCAGGATACGCCGCAGATGGCCAGCCATGTCTCGTATCGCTTATCGGACAATTCGGTCAAAAGGCGCTCAACCATCGGCACGCTCCACGAACTGCAATAAGGAATTAGATTTCGTTTTGATATCGTGGCCAGACTGAGGCACATCGACGGAACCAACAACTTTGGCGCCAAGTGTTTCCGATCGGCCACAGAATTAACTGCACCGGAGCCACCGACATACCTTTTTTTCGATCCATTCGGCGATCCAACGCCGCGCAGTGTCCTGACATCAGCCTGCATTGGCGGCGTAATTAACAAAGATTGCGCGACTGAAATCTGCTCGGAAACCCGCGCTAGCGCGTTTTCCAGCGAAGTGGATACCGGTTCGCGTAAAGAAAACGCGTCAAACCAAGAATCTAGAGCCCCGTTCCGATTCCATCGGAACGGAAAAGGCTCTAGGCGGAAGTCGGCCGATGTGCGCGGAGGAAGGAGTGGATCTGGCGGATCGCCAGCGGAATTCGCTCCTTGGGCTGCTTCCATGGAAACATGCTCACTTCGGCCTTCGGCGCCAGCATCGCCGCTTCCATCGCGACCGCATAAGGATGCGCCGGAATATCGTCCGGCAAGATCAGAACCGGCGTCTGGCATTGGCGCACGAAGTCGCGCGTCACGGTAAAGACGAAGTCGGGGTCGGTGCGGTACATCCGGGTCAGGAATTTATCGACCTGCTCCATCGTGATGTCGGGCCGGCGCGCGACCAACTCCGGACCCCATCCTTTGATGTTGCCTTCATAAAAGAGGTCCCGCGCTTCCGGACGCGAACCGCTCGGCTGCGCCAGCACGGCGGCAACGACCCGATCCGGCGCACGCCGAAGCAAATTCCAGATGAACGGGCCGCCGATGCAGAAGCCCAGCACCATGAACTTGTCGATGCCGAGATGATCCATCAGGCCGAGATGGTCATCGGTGTAGGCGTCCCACGGCCGCTCGATTTCGAGCGGACCGCTGGACTGACCGGCATTGGCGTTACGCAAATCTGAGGCGATGCAGCGATACTCGCCCTTGAACTCCTCGATCGGGTTAAACGGCGAACTGCTGCTGGTGAAGCCCGATATCGTCGAATTCAATCCCCCACCGGCGATCAGCAGCAGCGGGAAGCCGGAACCGATCTCCTCAAAGTGGATGCGAACGGCGCCCTTTTCGTAAAACGCCATGGCGGATCCTCCCTGCCCCTGCTCCTGCGCCAACACGCGCGGCGCTGCAGCCATCGCGGTCACGGCTGCACCCGTCGCCAGTATGGAGCGTCTGACCGAATCCATCATCGGCGGTTTCCTCGATCAACGTCATGGCCGGTAGGTACGGCTCTTAAACGCCAAACGGTTCTCGTATTGCAACCTTGGCGCGAACACCTTGTAGCGCGGATTGTTGCCGCGCTAAAGGTTATCCGCCGCGCTGGGACGCCCGCGTCACGTCTTGGCCGCCTCGCCAATCTTGCCAATTTTATCTTGGGTCTTGGTCGCGAAATCACCGGCGTCATGGCGCTCATGCAACTGGCTGGCCGGATCACCCGCGACGCGGTTGACCATGCGCCCGCGCCGAACCGCCGGACGTTTGGCGATGATGTCGGTCCAGCGCTGCACGTTCTTGTACTCATCCACGCTCAGGAATTCGCCGACGCCGTACAACAGGCCCTTCGCCAGCGCGCCATACCAGGGCCAGACCGCGATGTCGGCAATCGTATAATCGTTGCCGGCGAGATATTCATTGTCGGCGAGACGGCGGTCGAGCACGTCGAGCTGCCGTTTCACTTCCATGGCGAACCGATCGATGGCGTATTCGATCTTGGTCGGCGCGTAGGCGTAGAAGTGGCCCAGGCCGCCGCCAAGATACGGCGCGCTGCCCATTTGCCAGAACAGCCACGACAGGCATTCGGCCCGCGCCGGGCCGCCGCTCGGCAGGAATGCCCCGAACTTCTCAGCAAGATGCATCAGGATCGAACCGGATTCGAACACACGGATCGGCGTCGGTCCGCTGCGGTCCATCAGCGCCGGTATCTTGGAATTCGGATTGACCGCCACGAAGCCGCTGCCGAACTGGTCGCCGTCGCCGATCCGGATCAGCCAGGCATCGTACTCCGCGCCGCTATGGCCGAGCGCCAGCAGCTCTTCCAACATGATCGTCACCTTCACACCGTTCGGCGTCCCCTGCGAATAAAGCTGCATCGGATGGCGACCGACCGGCAGCTCCTTGTCATGCGTGGGGCCGGCGATGGGGCGGTTGATGTTGGCAAACTTGCCGCCGTTCTCCTTGTCCCAGGTCCAGACTTTGGGCGGCGTATAGGCGGAAGAGTTGGTCACGTGTTTAACTCCAAATTAAATTCTGTCATTCTGACTGGCGCACGAGCACCAGACCCGGAACGTAGATTCCGATGTGCCGCTGCACATCACAGTTCAATGCGGAGCCTGTCATCGCTCTTGCATGACAGCTATTACTACAATGGCGGCGATTGCAACGCTGCCATTTCGGGATTGCTCCGCTTGCGTTCGCGATGGCGTCGGTCAGGATGCCGCTGCTCGTGGCGGCCGCTCCGCCGCAGTCATCGCAAAGCCCTTATAGCCCTTCGCTGCGACGTCATTGCAGATTTTGCGGTAGAAGCCGACGCCGCCGATATAGGGCATGAAGATGCGCGGCTTGCCCGGAATATTCGCACCCATGTACCAGGAATTGGCCTGCGGATAGACCGTGGTATAGGCGACTTCATTGACATGCGCGACCCACTTGTCCTCGGCCTCCTTGGTCGCTTCCATGGTATCAATGGCGCGGTCATGCAGATGCGCGACACAGTCGGTGATCCAGTCGACGTGCTGCTCGATCGACACGAACATGTTTGACAGCACCGACGGGCTGCCGGGCCCGGTGATGATGAACAGATTGGGGAAGCCTTCGCTCATCAGGCCGAGATAGGTGCGCGGCCCCTCCGCCCATTTTCGGTTCAGCGTCTGTCCGTTGCGGCCGATGATGTCGATCTTGGCCACCGAGCCGGTCATGGCGTCGAAGCCGGTCGCCAGCACCAGCGCATCGATCTCGTAGTCCTTGCCCCCTGCCCGCACCGCATTGGGCAGGATCTCCTCGATTCCGCCGTCTCTGATATCGACCAGCGACACGTTCGGACGATTGAACGTCGCGTAATAATGGGTATCGACGCAGATGCGCTTCGAGCCGATCGGATGGTTATCCGGCTGCAGCAGCCTGGCGGTTTGCGGATCCCTGACGATCTCGGCGATCTTGGCGCGCACGAAGGCGGCGGCGGTGTCGTTGGCCGCCTGGTCGAGCAAAAGATTGTTGTAGGCGCCCAGGAAGGTGAGCCCGCCCTCTGCCCAGCGCGATTCATATTTGGCCCGGCGTGCGTTGTCGCCGTCGTCGAGCGCGCCGCGATCCGGGAGCTCCTCCTGATAGATGCCGTTGCGTATCTCTTCGCGCGCCATGCGGCGGATTTCGGGATAGTTGGCGCGGAAGGCGTCGCGCTCCTGCGCCGTCAGCGGCGCGTTGTGGGCGGGGATGCTGAAATTGGCGGTGCGCTGGAACACCGTGAGGTGGCTCGCCTGCGCGGCAATCACCGGCACCGACTGGATCGCCGACGATCCGGTGCCGATCACGCCGACGCGCCGGCCGGTGAAGTCCGCCGGTTCGTGCGGCCAGTGGCCGGTGTGATACACCTCGCCCTGGAAACCCGAAAGCCCCTTGATGTCGGGCATCCGCGCGTTGGAGAGACAGCCGGTGGCGAGGATCACGTAGGTCGCGGTCACGGTTTTGCCGTCGGACGTGGTCACCGACCAGAGATTGGCGGCCTCGTCGAAGGCGGCGCGATCGACGCGGGTACTGAACTGGATATCGCCGCGCAGATTGAAGCGATCGGCAACGTGGTTGGCGTATCTCAGGATCTCAGGCTGCGGCGCATAGCGCTCGCTCCAATCCCACTCCTGCTGCAGCTCATCCGAAAACGAATACGAGTACTGCATGCTCTCGACGTCGCAGCGCGCGCCCGGATAGCGATTCCAGTACCAGGTGCCGCCGACGCCGTCGCCTTGCTCATAGACCCGGACCGACAATCCAATCCCGCGCAGCCGGTGCAGCATGTACATGCCGGCAAAGCCCGCGCCGACCACAACCGCATCATAGGCCTTTCTGCCTGCGTTCTGATTGTTGCCGGACGTGGGTTGCAAGGCGGACATCATTCGCTCCCCTTAACTTTTCTATTTTGTTGCCGACAGCATTCCCCCGACCAAACAAAAGCGCAAGAGACAAAACCGCCGCGCCCAACTGCAAATTCTGCAGCGCGGAGCGCACGCAGCCCTCATGGTGAGGAGGCGCACTTGCGCCGTCTCGAACCATGCGCCACGAGTCCCGAACAGCCATCCTTCGAGACGGAGCTAACCCGCCTCCTCAGGATGAGGCGTTTTCCAATACTCAGTTGTCCTCGGCGCCCCGAATGCGCTAGCGTCAAGTTGCGCTTCGATATCTCAAAGTGAAAGAGCAGCATCAAAATGCTGCCGCCGGGAGTGGACGCCGCCATGAAATCGCCGGTCTGCGAGATGCTGGGCATCGAATTTCCACTACTCGCCTTCAGCCATTGCCGCGACGTGGTGGCAGCGGTCAGCCGCGCCGGCGGCTTCGGGGTGCTGGGGGCCACCACGCACTCCCCTGAAACGGTCGAGCAGGAGCTGAAATGGATCGACGATCATGTCGACGGCAAGCCCTACGGCCTCGACGTGCTGATCCCCGAGAACATTTCCACGGCGGGTGAAAAGGACGTTACCTGGAAAAGCCTGGAAGCGCGCATCACGCCCGAACACCGCGACTTCACGCGCCGGCTGCTGAAGAAATACGGCGTCGAGCTGACGATCACGGAAGTCGCCGACAATCAGCCGCAGCCGTTCGACGCGCAACGCGCGCTGGAGGTTCTCGAGGTCTCGTTCCGGCACCCGATCCGCTTGATCGCCAATGCGCTCGGCGTGCCGCCGAAGGCGATGATCGAGATGGGCAAGAAGCACGGCGTGCCGGTCGCAGCCCTGGTCGGCGCCAAGGAGCACGCGCTGCGCCAGGTTGCAGCCGGCGTCGATATCCTGGTGGTGCAGGGCACCGAAGCCGGCGGGCATTGCGGCGAGGTCTCCACCCTGGTGCTGGTGCCGGAGGTGATCAAGGCGATCAAGCCGATCCGCGACGTGCCGGTGCTGGCGGCCGGCGGCATCATGACCGGGCGTCAGATGGCGGCCTGCATGGCAATGGGCGCCGCCGGCGCCTGGACCGGCTCGGTGTGGCTCGCCACCGTCGAGTCCGAGACCACCGAAATCTGCCGCGAGAAGATGATCGCGGCCTCCTCGCGCGACGCCATCCGCTCGAGGGGCCGCACCGGCAAGCCGGCACGGCAGTTGCGCTCGGTCTGGACCGACGCCTGGGATCGCGCGCCCGACAGTCCCGGCGCGCTGCCGATGCCGCTGCAGTCGATCATCAGCCGCGACGCGTTCCACAGCATCGATCGCGCCGCGGCGGCCGGCAATGCGCAGGCGCGCGATCTCGTCAGCTATTTCGTCGGCCAGGGCGTCGGCCTCGTCGACAGCGTGAAATCCGCAGGCGCCGTGGTGCAGGAGTTCAAGGAAGACTTTGTCGAAGCGATCGAACACATGAACGCGCTGGTGGCGGAGTGATTCACTGTCATTCCGGGATGGTGCGTTAGCACCAGACCCGGAATCTCGAGATTCCGGGTTCGATGCTTTGCATCGCCCCGGAATGACAACCGATACGAATGAGCAAGAGCGAACCCGAAAAAATGACAACTTCCCCCGCTCCCGAAGACCGCATTCCCGTCATCGTCGGCATCGGCGAAATCACCGATCGCCCGGCCGAGCTGACCTCGGGGCTGGAGCCCCTCGCCTTGCTCGAACACGCGCTCAAGCGCGCCGAGGAGGACAGCGGCACCAGCCTGATCGGCGAGATCGGCTCGCTCGACATCGTCAATTTCCTGAGCTGGCGCTACCGCGACCCGGCAGAGCAGCTCTCCGCGCGTCTCGGCATCGCACCGAAGCACGCCTATTACGGCCCGGTCGGTGGCGAAAGCCCGATCCGCTATCTGCATGAGGCGGCGCAGCGCATCGCGCGCGGCGAATGCAGCGTCGCGGCGGTCTGCGGCGCCGAAGCGCAGTCAAGCGCGACCAAGGCCGAGCGCCTCGGCGTCACGCTGCCATGGACGCCGTTCGCGCATGACGTCGAGGAGCCGAAACGCGGCGCGGCGTTCCAGAAGCCGATGGCGGTGAAGCTTGGCGTGTTCAAGCCGGTCACGGTGTATCCGTTCTACGAGGCCGCGTCCGCTGCGCATTGGGGCCAGACCCCGCGCGCGGCAATGACCGAGTCCGGCAATCTGTGGGCGGCCTATTCCGACGTCGCCGCGCAAAATCCCCATGCCTGGCTGAAGCGGCGTTTCACGCCGGAGGAGATCACGACACCGACTGCCGACAACAGGCTGATTGCGTGGCCCTACACCAAGCTGATGGTGGCCAATCCGACCGTCAATATGGGCGCGGCGATCCTGATGACCAGCCTCGCCAAGGCGCGTTCGGCCGGTATCCCCGAGGATCGGCTCATTCACGTCTGGGGCGGCGCCTCGGCGGAAGAGCCGCGCGATTATCTTGCCCGCGACCAGTTCTTCGAGAGCCACGCGCAAAATGCCGTGCTGAAATCGGTGATGGATCTTGCCGGCGGCGACGGCCGGGCCTTTGATGCGATCGAGCTCTACAGTTGCTTTCCCTGCGTACCGAAAATGGCGCGGCGAACGCTGGGACTTGGCGCCGATGTGCAGCCGACCGTGAATGGCGGGCTGACCTTCTTCGGGGCGCCGCTCAACACCTACATGACCCACGCCGCCTGCGCGATGGTGCGCAAGCTGCGCGGCGACGCCAAGCTCGGCCTGCTCTACGGCCAGGGCGGCTTCGTCACCAAGCATCACGCGCTGGCACTGTCGCGCCAGGCTCCGACCGCCGCGCTCGCGCAGGACACCAGCGTCCAGGCCGAGGCCGACCGCACCCGCGGCGCGGTGCCTGAGTTCGTCACCGAGGCGAACGGCGACGGCACCGTTGAAAGCTTCACCGTGATCTACCGCCGCGGCGGCGAGGTCGAGCATGGAGTCGTGATGCTGCGAACGGCAGAGCAGGCGCGCGCGCTGGCCCGCGTTCCCGCCGATGACCGCGCGACGCTGGCGCATCTTCTGGATTTGGATCGCACGCCGGTCGGCTCGCGCGGCGGCATCGTCATGGCCGCCGACGGCGTGCTGGAATGGCGGCTGGGGTAGCACTGTTGGCGGGGCACCGCCTTATTTCCTTCTCCCCTTGCGGGAGAAGGTGCCTTCGCGACAGCGAAGGCGGATGAGGGGTTGAGAGGCCGCCACCCCTCACCCGTCTCGCATCTCACGATGCGAGCCACCCTCTCCCACAAGGGGAGAGGGGAAGCGTGGGAAAATCTAGTCGCCTACCCCTTCACGTCCTGCTTTTCGGAAACCGTGGCGGGTTTGCCCTTGGGGCCGGCGACACGGACCTGGTCGCCGTCGGCGATGCCGTCCGGGGGGGCGACGATGATGCGATCCTCCGGCGAGACACCGGATGCCAGTTCAATATCGCGGCCGAGGTCACGGGCGATGGTGACGGTCTTGAACAGCACCTTGTCGTCCGAACCGACGGTCGCGACCCGCAGGCCGCTCTGGTTGAAGATCAGCGCGCTAGCGGGAATGTGAAGCGGCACGGCGTCGGTCGCCAAGCTCATGCGTACGTTGGCGTAACCGCCCGGCATCAATTCGCCCTTGGAGTTGTCGAGCTTAAGCTGCATCCGCGTCGTGCCGGAGTTCACCTCGACCGCTTGCGAAGAGGCTTCGACCGTCGCCGGGAACGTTCGGTTTGGATATTCCGGCATCGAGATCAGGGCCTTGGCGCCGAGCTTGATCGCGGGCACATAGTTCTGGGGAACGTTGACGTAAACACGCAGTGTCTTGATGTCGGAGATCACGAACATCGCGGGGCCGGTTGTGCCGCCGGCGTTGATCAGCGCACCGACGTCGGTGTCGCGGGCGGTGACGATACCATCGAACGGCACGGTGATCTTCTTGTAGCCGGCCAGCGCCTCGAGCCGCTCCACATTGGCCTGACCGGCATTGACCGCGGCATTCTTGTTGGAGAGGTCGGCGGTACGCTCGTCGATTTCCTGCATCGAGACGAAATTCGAGGCGATCAGCGTTTTGCGGCGGTTCAAGGTAGCTTCGGACAGCTTCGCGCTGGCCTGTTGGCTGGCCAGGTCGGCGCGCGCCTGCAGCAATTGCTGGTCGAGATCCGGCGCCTCGATCTCGGCGATCACCTGGCCGGCCTTGACCCGTGCGCCCATATCGACATTCCAGCTCTTCAGGTAGCCGCTGACGCGGGCGAAGATCGGGGCGCGGTAATAGGCTTCGAGCCGGCCCGGCAGGTCGAGGGTGGCGTTGAGCACCTTGGCGTCGGGCAGCACCACCGCCACGGTGGGAATGGCCTGGGTGTCGGTCCATTCACGCAGTTTCGCGTCCGAGTCCTCGCGCGCCCGAATACCGGTGATGACGACCAGCACCGCCCCGACGCCGGCTACCAGCCCAATGATGCTCAACTTCCGGCGGGAGACCGGCGAGCGGGATTCAGTGGGCATGCGACTTCTCCGATGGGGTGGCGGCTTTGGCACCTTGCATTTTATGTACCATACTAAATACCACGGGAACAAACATCAGCGTAGCGATGGTAGCGAAGATCAGGCCGCCGATCACGGCCCGCCCGAGCGGGGCATTCTGCTCGCCGCCCTCGCCGAGGCCAAGCGCCATCGGCGCCATGCCGATGATCATCGCCAGCGCGGTCATCAGAACCGGGCGGAAACGCACGAATCCGGCCTCGATCGCAGCCGCGATGGGGTCGCCGAGTTCCTCATAGCGCTCGCGGGCGAAGCTGATCACCAGCACGCTGTTGGCGGTGGCAACGCCCATGCACATGATGGCGCCGGTCAGGGCCGGAACCGACAGCGTGGTCTGGGTCGTGAACAGCATCCAGACGATCCCGGCGAGCGCAGCCGGCAGCGCCGTAATGATCACGAACGGGTCAGACCATGACTGGAAATTCACCACGATCAAGAAGTAGATCAGGACGACCGCGGCCAACAACCCGAACAGCAGCCCGGAAAAAGCGCTGTTCATGGTCTGCACCTGGCCGAGCAAGACCACCGAACTGCCTTTCGGCACGTCCTTCGCGGTATCCGCCATCACCGTCTTGATGTCCGCAGCCACCGCGCCGAGATCGCGCCCCTGCGGCGTCGCATAGATCTGCACCAGCGACTGGATGTCGTATTGCGAGACCACCGCATTCGATGTCGATCGGGTAATGTTGGCGATGCCGCCAAGGATCGGCGCGCCGCTGGCGGCGGAGGTAATCGGCAAGGTTTGGAGCGCGCTCATCGAGTCGATCTGGTATTGCGGCGTCTGCATAACGATCGAATACGACACGCCGTTGTCCGGATTGAGGTAGTAGGTCGGCGACACCTGCGCACTGCCGGCAAGATTGACCACCAGGCTGTTGGTCACGTCACGCTCGGTCAAACCGACATACTGCGCCCGGGTCCGGTCGACATCGATATTGAAGCTCGGGTTGTTGGGCGACTGCTGGATGCGCGCGTCGGCAACGCCGGGTATCCGGCGAACCCGGCTGAGCAGGTTATTGGCGTACACGAAATTTGCGGCCAGGTCGGCGCCGCGGATCTGAAGGTCGATCGGCGCCGGCGCGCCGAAGTTGAGAATCTGGCTGACGATGTCGGCCGGCAGGAACGCGAAGGTCATGCCCGGAAACACGCGCGGCAACTGCTCGCGCAGCGCCTGAACGTATTCCTCTGTCGGCCGGTGCCCCTCTTTCAGCTTGATCTGGATGTCGCCATCCTGCGACCCGATCACGCCGGTATTGTTGTAGGTCATGTTGATGCCGCTGATCGGCATGCCGATGTTGTCGGCCAGGGTTTCGATTTCCGCCGGCGGGATGATCTTGCGAATCGCCTTCTGCACGTCGGCGAACTGGTTGGCGGTTTCCTCGACGCGGGTACCTACCTGACTGCGCACATGCATCAGGATCGAGCCGGCGTCGACTGACGGAAAGAAGTTGCGGCCAAGAAACGGCACCAGCAGGAATGAAACACCGACAAAGCCGAGGAAGCCGAGGACGAAAACCGGCCGCCGTTGCATCGCCAAGGTCAACAAATCGCGGTAACCGCCGCGGACGCGCTCGAAGCGCGCCTCGAAGCCGCGTTGGAACCAGACCAGCGGATTGCGTGTCGGCGGCAACCCGCCCTCGCCATGATGCGTATGCGGCTGCAGCAGGTACTTCGCCATCGTCGGCACCAGCGTACGCGACAGGATGAACGACCAGATCATCGCGAACATCACCGCTTCGGCCATCGGCACGAACAAGAACCGTGCGACGCCTTGCAGGAAGAACATCGGCACGAACACGATGCAGATGCAGAGCAGCGAGACGAAGGCCGGGGTCACGATCTGGTTGGCGCCGTCCATGATCGATTGCTCGACCCCTTTGCCCTGCTCCAGATGGTAGTTGATATTCTCGATCGTGACCGTTGCGTCGTCGACCAGGATGCCGACGGCGAGCGCGAGGCCGCCGAGCGTCATGATATTGAGGGTTTCGCCGATCGCCGACAGCATGATGATGGCGCCGAGCACGGCGAGCGGAATCGAGGTGGCGATGATGATGGTCGAGCGCCAGCTGCCGAGGAACAGCAGGATCATCACGCTGGTCAGCAACGCCGCGATGACGCCCTCAAAGGCAACGCCGGTGATGGCGCCGCGGACGAACAGCGACTGGTCCCCGATGAAGCCGATCTTGAGCGCATCAGGAAGCGAGTCCTTGACCTCGATGACCTTGCGCTTGATGCCGGCAATGATGTCGAGCGTCGAGACCGATCCCGCCTTCAGGACCATCATCAGAACCGAACGGTTGCCGTCGACATGAACGATATTGGTCTGCGGCGGGTTGCCGTCGCGCACGCTGGCGACGTCGCGGATGTAGACCATGGCGCCGTTCACCACCTTGATCGGCAGGTTGCCGAGGTCTTCCATCTTCAGCGGCGAATTGTTGAGCTGGATGTTGTACTCGAAGCCGCCGATCTTCTGGGTGCCGACCGGCGTGATCAGATTTTGCGCGGCGAGCGTGTTGGATACGTCCTGGCCCGAGAGCCCACGGGCCTGCAACGCCGGCAGATTGAGGTCGATCTGTACCTGGCGCTGCTTGCCGCCGAACGGATAGGGAATCGCGGCGCCCGGCACCGTGACCAGCGGGGTGCGCAACTGGTTGATGCCGATATCGGCGAGATTTTGCTCGGTGAGCCCTTCGCCGGACAGCGCAACCTGGATGATCGGAACGGTGGACGCGCTGTAGTTGAGGATCAGCGGCGGCGTCGCGCCCGGCGGCATCTGCTTGAGCAGCGTTTGCGAGATCGCAGTGACCTGGGCGTTGGCGGTGCGGATATCGACGTTCGGCTGGAAGAAGATCTTGATGATGCCGACGCCGTTATAGGAATTGGCGACGATGTGCTCGATATCATTGACCGTCGTCGTCAGCGAGCGCTGGAACGGCGAAGTGATACGGCCGGCCATCTGATCCGGCGGCAGCCCGGTATATTGCCAGACCACCCCGATCACGGGGATGCGAATGTCGGGAAAAATGTCGGTCGGCGTCCGCAGCGCGGCGAGCGGCCCGATAATCAATAACAATAGCGCCAGCACGACGAAAGTGTACGGCCGGCTCAGCGCAATACGGACCAGTGCAATCATAAAACAGGCGTTCCGGAAGGCCGCGGAAAACGGGCGGGCCAATTGGGTCGCGCTGATTTACCCGAACTGCCGCGGAAAAGCCAACGTCTGGAAACATGACTGACCTTCACTTCCGCGGTATCCCGGTCCCGCGGCAGCAAGCCGGTCCGGAAGCGGAGGCGTCCGGTCAGGCAGCCCGGACCGAACTCAGGAACCTGCCGACCTCGAGCTTGAGACGGCTGCTGCCGCGCGACAGCGACTGGGCCGCCGAGAGGACCTGCGAGGAGGCCGACCCGGTCTCGCTGGCGCCGCGCTGCACGTCGGTAATGTTGGTCGAGACCTGCTGGGTCCCCTGGGCCGCCTGCTGCACGTTGCGCGAGATCTCCTGCGTCGCGGCGCCTTGCTCCTCCACCGCGGCGGCGATAGTCGAGGATATTTCCGAAAGTTTCTCGATCGTGCCGCTGATCTCCTTGATCGCGCCAACCGATTCCTGCGTTGCCGCCTGGATGCCGGTGATCTGTTGGCCGATCTCGCCGGTGGCCTTCGCGGTCTGTTCCGCCAGCGCCTTGACCTCGGACGCCACCACGGCGAAGCCACGGCCGGCTTCGCCCGCCCGCGCCGCCTCGATGGTGGCGTTGAGGGCCAGCAGGTTGGTCTGCCCAGCGATGGTGTTGATCAGCTCGACCACGTCGCCGATACGCGCCGCCGCCTTCGACAGCTCGCTGACGCGGTCGTTGGTCCGGTGGGCCTGGTCGACGGCCTCACCGGCCATCCGCGCCAATTCCTGCACCTGACGGCTGATCTCGTTGACGGACGAGGCCATCTCTTCGGTTGCAGAGGCCACCGACTGCACGTTAGTGGATGCTTCTTCCGAGGCCGCCGCGACCGCCGTCGTCAGGGTCTGCGAACGTGAAGCCGTTGCCGACAGCGTGCCGGCCGAGGCCTCCAGTTGCGTCGAAGCCGCCGATACGGTCTCGACGATCTCGCCAATCAGCGATTCGAAGTCGCGGGTGATAGCATCGACCCGGCGTCCACGCTCGATCTTGGCTTCCGCGTCAACCGCGGCGGCGTCGTCGGCGACCTTCTTGGCGATCAGCGCCTCCTTGAACACCTGCAAGGCGTTCGCCATGACGCCGATCTCGGTGTTCTCGCCCTGGTGCGGCACCTGCACGGTCAGGTCACCCCGGCCCAATGCCTGCATCGGCTTCACGATCGAGGCGATGCCGTGCGAGACGTCGCGGATCAGATAGAATCCGATCCCGACCCCAACGATCAGGGCAACGCCGAGGATGACCGTGAGCATCACGAAGGCCGAGGCATAGGTGTCGGCCGCATCCTTGGCCACCGCATCCGCAGCGGAATTATTGAGGTCGATGTCCTTCTTGAGAATGTCATCCGCGGCGAGCGAAATCTTGTTCACCGTATTCGTATTCAACTCGTGCGCTTCACGAGGGATCTGGCCGACCGCCTTGCGGGAGAGCGCCATGACCTCCTCGGTACCCTTTTTGTAACGTTCCCAGGACTCCACCCATTGATCGTAAAGCGCGCGCTCCTGCGGAGACGTGATCAACGGCTCGTAGCGCCGGCGGATTTCATTGTTGTTCCCGACAACGTCGGCCAGCCTTTTCTCGACCGCCTGCTTTTCCTCTGCCGTCTGGGCAAGCAGGTGTTCGCGCATCACGTTGCGATAGGTGATGGCGCCGGCGCGCAGTTCGCTTAGCGCGCGGACACTTGGCAGCCAGGTCGTCGATATCTCGACCGTATTGGCGTTAATCGCGCCCATCTTCATGATGGCGAACAACCCCTGACCGGCCAGCGCCAGCAACAGGAAGGCCACGACGGCCGTGATCTTGGCGCGAATCGAGAACTTGGCGAACATTGATGCAATCTCTGCTTTGGGCGCTGGGGCGCGCCTGACGTGGCGGAGCAATACGCGGCGGAACGGTAAAATCCTTACGGCATTAAAACCGCTGGTTCCTGCATTTGCGTTAACCACGCGCCCGTAAAATTACGGGACGGCGGCGGCCGATCGATCGCCGGCCGCCGCCAGAGAGCTCAGCGCATCAAGCCAAGGGCGTCGGAGAAAAACGCCGGGCCGCCGAAATTGCCCGATTTCAGCGCCAGCAGCATGTCGCCGTCCTTGGCGCCGACCGCCCGCAGCACCGGCACTCCGGGCGCGATTTCCGCGCCCACCAGGAAACCCGGAATCCCCAGACGATCCACCACCGCGCCCGAGGTTTCGCCGCCCGCGACCACCAGCCGCCGGACGCCCGAGCGCACCAGTCCTTCGGCGATATCGGCCATCGCCTGCTCGATCGCATGCCCGGCCGCGTCGCGGCCGTGGCGGGACTGCAGGGCTGCGACCTGATCCGGGGTCGAACTGCTGGCAATCAGAATCGGCCCCTCCTTGAGCCGGTCGGCAGCCCAGGCCAAGGCGCGGCGGGCTTCACCCTTGCCGGAGACGATCTGCTCGGGATCGAGATGAAGTACCGGCATCACTTGTTCGGCATTGGCGATCTGCTGCAGCGTCGCCTGCGAACAGCTCCCGGCCAGGCAGGCCGCGGGGCCGCCGACCGGTTGGTCGGCAATCGCCGTCGACGCGCTTGAATTGGCGCGTTTCGACGCCACCAGCGCCCGGGCAAGCCCCAGCCCGATGCCGGATGCGCCGACCGAAAGCCGGTGATCCAGCGCCACGGTGCCGATGGTCTCCAGATCTGATCCGAACACCGCATCGATGATGGCGGCGCCAATGCCCTGCCCCGCGAGATCGGCGAGCCGCGCACGGACCGCGCCGGGGCCCTGCGCCACTACGGCGAGATCGACCAGGCCGGTTTTGGTCCGCGCCTGCCGCGCCAGCACCCGTACCAGATTGGAATCGTGCATCGGGTTGAGCGGGTGATCCTTGAGCGAACTCTCGTTCAACGGCACCGAGCCCACGAACAGATTGCCCTGATAGACGGTGCGGCCGGTCTCGGGAAATGCCGGGGTCACCAGCACAATGGCATCGCCGGAGTCGCTGCGCAGCGCATCCATGACCGGGCCGATATTGCCGTAGTCGGTGGAATCGAAGGTCGAGCAGACCTTGAACAGCACATGCGCGGCCCCTCGCCCGCGCAGCCATTTTTCCGCGGCGCGCGAGCGGCTGACCGCAAGGCCCGCCTCGATCGACCGGCTCTTGAGCGACACCACCACCGCATCGACCTCGGGCAGCGGCAGGTCGTCCGCCGGCACGCCGATGGTCTGCACGGTGCGCAGGCCGGCGCGGGTCAGCGTGTTGGCGAGGTCGGAGGCGCCGGTGTAGTCGTCGGCGATGCAGCCCAAAGACAATTTGGCGGACGAGGTCACGGCTTCACTCCGGCATAGGGCTTGAACCAGCCGAGGCCGTCGGTGGTCTTGCCGCGCGGGTTGTACTCGCAGCCGACAAAGCCGCCATAACCGAGCCGGTCGAGCTCGGCGAACAGGAACGGGTAGTTCAACTCCTCGCCGTCGGGCTCGTTGCGCGAGGGAATGCTGGCGATCTGGATATGGCCCGTTATCGGCATCATCTCGCGCAGTCGCATGGTGACGTCGCCATGGATGATCTGGCAGTGATAGATATCGAACTGCAGCTTCAGGTTCGGGATCTTCAGTTCCTGGATCAGGTCGCGCGCAAAGGCAAAATCGTTGAGGAAGTAGCCCGGCACGTTGCGCGAATTGATCGGCTCGATCACGACGTCGAGGCCATGGGGTGCAAAAAATTCGGCCGTCCACGCCACCGACTTGTAGAACGCCTCCACCGCCCGCCGATCGCTGCGCTCGGCGATACCCGCCATCAAGTGCAAACGCTTGACGCCGGTCGCCTTGGCATAGGGCAGCGCCGTGTGCAGGCTCTGCTTCAAATCCTCGAAGCGATCTGGCAATGCCGCAAAGCCCTTTTCGCCGGCCGCCCAATTGCCAGGCGGCAGGTTGAACAGCGCCTGGGTCAGGCCGTTGCGGCGCAGCCGCTCGCCGACCTCCTCGGCCGGATGGTCATACGGAAACAGGAATTCAACCGATGTGAAGCCCGCTTTCGCCGCCGCATCGAAGCGGTCGAGGAACGGGACTTCGTTGAACATCATGGAGAGATTGGCAGCGAAACGGGGCATCGACGGTCCTCTGGCTGACACAGTTATTTCGGCTCGCCCGGCAACGACGTGCCGGTGACGCGGGCATACATCCGTGCGACCGAGGCATCGTCGTCGCGGCCCATGCCGGCGGCCGCGGTCATCAGGAACATCTGCAGCGCGGCCGCCGCGACCGGCACCGGGAATTTCGCCGTGCGCGCCATGTCCTGGATGATGCCGAGGTCTTTCACGAAAATCTCCACCGCACTGCGCGGCGCGTAATCGCCGTCGAGCACATGCGGCACGCGATTCTCGAACATCCAGGAATTGCCGGCCGACGCCGTGATCACCTCATAGACCTTGCGGATATCGAGCCCCTGCTTGGCGGCGAAGGCGATCGCTTCCGACGCGGCTGCGATATGCACGCCCGCCAACAACTGGTTGATCATCTTGAAGGCAGCGCCCTGCCCGGCGGCATCGCCGAGCTCGTAGAGCTTGGCCGCCATCGCATCCAGCGCCGGCCTCGCCTTCGCAAACGCCGCGGCGCTGCCCGATGCCAGGATGGTGAGTTCGCCCTGCGCGGCGCGCTGCGCCCCGCCGGAGATCGGCGCGTCGAGATAGTGCCGGCCGGTGCCTTCGAGCTGCTTCGCCAGCCGCCGGGCGACGTCGGGGTCCATGGTAGCGGAAGAAATGAACACGGCACCCTTGGCCAGGGTGTCGGCCACGCCGTCCTTGCCGAACAGGATGGTCTCGGTCTGGGCGGCGTTGACGACGACGCTGATCACGATGTCCGCCAACGAAGCGGCCTCCGACGGTGTCCGCGCACCCTTGCCGCCATCGCCGACGAAGCGCTTGACCGCTTCAATCGAGACATCGCAACCGGTTACGTCAAAGCCCACGCGCCGCAGCGAGGTCGCCATGCCAAAGCCCATCGAGCCCAGGCCGATCACGGCAATACGCGGTTTGGTGGATGTGAATTCAGGCATGCGCGGTCCCTCACACATTAACTCGTGCCGCGATCTCAGGCGTCGCAGCTTTGCTCTTGCGTATCACGGCTTGGCCGCGCTGCCAAAGCATGGGACAACGGAGAAAATGAGGATGCTGCCATGACCGAAACGAAGGTCCGCGAGGAAATCTGCCGCCTCGGCCACTCGTTATTCGAGCGCGGGCTGACGCCGGGTTCGTCGGGTAACATCAGTGTGAAACTCGATGACGGCGGCTGGCTGGTGACGCCGACCAATGCCTCGCTCGGCTTCCTCGACCCGGCCCGACTGTCGCGGCTCGGGGCCGACGGCCGGCTGGTCTCCGGCGACGCCCCAACCAAGGAAGTGCCGCTGCACACCGCGCTCTATCAGACGCGTGGCGCCGCGCGCGCGGTGGTGCACCTGCATTCGACGCATTCGGTGGCGCTATCGATGCTGCCGGAAATCGACCCGCGCGCGGCACTGCCGCCGATGACCCCCTACTATTTGATGAAATGCGGTCTCACCGCGCTGGTGCCCTATTATCGCCCCGGCGATCCCGCGGTCGCCGACGCGATCAAGGGGCTGGCCGGCAAATATTCATCCGTGCTGCTCGCCAATCACGGCCCGGTGGTGTCCGGCGACACGCTGGAAGCGGCAGTGATCGCGATCGAGGAACTGGAAGAGACCGCCAAACTCTATCTGCTGCTGCGCGGGCTCAACCCACGCTATCTGTCGCCGGAGCAGGTGGCGGATTTGTCGAAGACGTTCGGGTTGGTGTTGCCGGAACACTCACCTCATACACCGTCCTCATCCTGAGGATGAGGACGGCGCCCATCGACATGTCTAGACTTCGTCATTCCGGGATGGTGCGTCAGCACCAGACCCGGAATCTCGAGATTCTCCGATGTGCAATTGCACATCGTAGTTCGATGCTTCGCATCGCCCCGGAATGACGGTCGAAAAATTACAGCCCCAAATACGCCCTGCGCACGTCGGGATTGCCCTTGATATCGGCCGCTGAGCCCTGCATCAGCACGCGGCCGGTCTGCAGGATATAGGCGCGATCGGCGATATCGAGGCACTCGGCCATGCGCTGCTCGACGATCAGCACGGTCATGCCGGCGTCGCGGATGCGCTTCACCGCCGCAAAAATCTCGTCGACCAGTTTCGGCATGATACCCTGCGACGGCTCATCGAGCATCAGAAGCCGCGGCCGCGTCATCAGCGCGCGCCCGATCGCCAGCATCTGCTGCTCGCCGCCCGACAGCGTCTCGGCGCGCTGCTCGAGCCGTTCCGACAGCCGCGGAAACAGCTTGAACACCAGTTCCAGCGGCGCGTCGCGATTGGCCTCGCCGCGATACATGTAGCTGCCGAGCCGCAGATTGTCGTGCACCGAGAGCCGCGGAAACAGCCGCCGGTTCTCCGGCACATAGGCGATGCCGCGCGCGGTTATGACGTGCTGCGCCAGGCCGTCGAGCCGGACGCCATCGAAGGTGACGGTGCCGGAACGCGGACGCTCGGCGCCGGCAATGGATTTCAAGAGCGTCGACTTGCCGGCGCCGTTGGCACCGGCGACGCAGACGATCTCGCCCTTGGCGACCTCGATCGAGACCGCCGAGATCGCCACCAGCCCCTGATAGGCGGTGGTGACTTCATGCACCGACAGCATGGCGATCCCCAAGGTAGGCGCTGATGACTTTCGGATTGCGGACGATGTCGGCCGGCTTGCCCTCAACCAGCACCTTACCCAGGTCGAGCACGATGGCGCGATCGACCAGCGGCATCACAATCTCCATGACGTGCTCGACCATCAGCACCGTGACGCCGGTGGCGCGGGCACGGCGCACCAGTTCGACGCCGGTCTGCGCCTCCACCGGCGTCAGGCCGGTGAGGACTTCATCGAGCAGCAGCAGTTTAGGCTCGGTCGCAAGCGCGCGTGCGACCTCGAGCCTTCGTTTCTCCGACGGCACCAGATCGCTCGCGAGCACATTGGCGCGGGCGGCGAGCCCGGCGAATTCCAGCACCTCATAGGCCTTGCGGCGCGCCTCGCGCATCACGGTGGTGCGGATCAGCGCACCGACGATGACGTTGTCGATCACGGTCATGGTCTCGAAGCTTTTCACGACCTGGAAGGTGCGCCCGATGCCGCGCTGGCAGCGCTCCGCCGCCCGCAGCGCGGTGACGTCTTCGCCGTCGAACAGGATCGAGCCCTGGGTCGGCGGCAGCACGCCCGCGATCAGGTTGAACAGCGTCGATTTGCCGGCGCCGTTCGGGCCGATCAGGCCGACGATCTCGCCGCGTTCGACCGAGATCGAGACATCGCTGTTGGCGATCAGGCCGCCGAAACGCTGCCAGACGCCGCGGGTTTCGAGCAATGCCGTCATCGGGCCGGCTCCTTTTTCCGGCGCGAGAATAGGCCGATCAAGCCTTCCGGCCGCGCCAGCGAGATCAGCACGATCAGCGTGCCGTAGACGATCAGGTCGACGCCGCGGCCGGAGCCGCCGATGAACGAGCGCGTCAGTTCGGTGAGCGGAATCAGGATCACCGCGCCGAGCACCGGCCCCCACAACGTGCCGATGCCGCCTAGCACCGCCGGCAGCGCCATCAACAGCGAGAACTGGAAGCCCATGACGCTCTCGGGATCGATGTAGGACACGAACTGCGCGTAGAAGCCGCCGCCGATCGCGGTGAGGAACGCCGAGACCGCGGCCGCGCCCATCTTGGAATTGAACACCACCACCCCGAGGCTCTCAGCGGCGTCGGGATTGTCCTTCACCGCGCGCCACCAATAGCCCCATTTGGAATCCTCGAGCCACCAGGTCACCAGCCAGGCGATGCAGGCCAGCGCCAGCGCGAAGTAGAAATAAGGCAGTTTGCTGCGCGTGAACTGGAAATACAGCCAGCTGTCCCGGCGCACTGGAATGTCGATGCCGAGCGCCGCGCCCGCCCAATCCCAGTTCTGGAACAGGAGCAGCGCGATCTCGGCGATGACGATGGTGGCGATGACGAAATAGTGCCCGCGCAGACGGAAACAGGGATAGCCCAGCGCCATCGCGATCACAGCGGATATCAGCCCGCCCCCGAGCATGCCGAACCACGGCAGCACGCCGAATTTCGTGAACAGCAGCGCAGTGGTGTAGGCGCCGAGCCCGAAATACAGCGCATGGCCGAGCGAGATCTGCCCGCAATAGCCGCTCAGAATGTTCCAGCTCTGCGACAACGCCGCATACATCAGCGTCAGCACCATGATGTTTTGGACGTAGACGTCTTTGACGAACAGCGGCACCAGCGCGGCAATCGCGGCAAAGCAGGCGGCTACGATCAAATCGCGACGTCGGCGCTGGGCAAAGGTGGTATCCATCACAACGATCCGAACAGGCCGCGCGGCCGGATAAAGACCACGAGCAAATAGACGGCGTAGATGCCGACCGACTTCAGCGACGGCGGCAGGATCAGGGCCGTGGTGGCTTCGACCAGGCCGACGATGATGCCACCGGCAAAGGCGCCGAACACGCTGCCGAAGCCGCCCAGCGCCACCGTGACATAGGCGATCAGCGCAAACGACGCGCCGACATCAGGATAGATATAGAAGAACATCGCCATCACCGCGCCGGCGAGCCCGACCAGCGCAGCCCCAAGGCCCCAGCCCAGCGCGAACACCCGGTTCTTGTCGATGCCGACCAGCGCCACTGCGCCGGCGTCCTCGCGGGTGGCTTCCAAGGCGCGGCCGAAATCGGTGCGGTTGATAAAGAAGTACAGTGCGGTGAAGGCCGCGATCGACACCAGCGCGCCGGCCAGTTGCGGCACCGGCAGGAAGATGCCGGCGACCGAGATGGTTTTACCGCCGAGCCATGAATGGGTGACGCTGCGATAGTCCGGCGTGAAGAAAAACTGCGCCAGGCCGCGCATGACGATGGCGAGCCCGAACGTCGAGAAGATCTGCACCATGCCGGCATTGGCCTTGGCGCGGACCGCGAAGCGCACGATCAGGAGGTAGACCACCGCGCCGAACACAAACAGCGCCGCCGCGACCAGTGGTGCCGCCAGCAGCGGATCGATCGCGAAGAACGCGAACAGGAAGAACGTCGCATACATCGCGATCATGAGGAATTCGCCATGGGCGAAGTTCACCACGTCCATCAGCCCGAAGATCAGCGCGAGCCCGACGGCGATCAGGCCGTAGAGCAGCCCCATCAACAGGCCGCTGGCGAGACTTTGGATGATGGTCTCGGCTGTCACGGATGTCGCTCCAACTGAAGGTCCTCATCCTGAGGAGCTTGCGAAGCAAGCGTCTCGAAGGATGGCAGCGAAAATGCACCCGTCGCCATCCTTCGAGACGCGCGCAAGGGCGCGCTCCTCAGGATGAAGACCGGTGCTGAGGGACGACGAGAGCGCCGCATTTTACTTCATCGGCCAGATCGCTTCGGCGATCGCGGCCTGCCGCGGGAAGATCGTGACGAACTTCTTGCCGACATATTGCAGCAAGACCGGATCGGCATCGTTGTTCTGGCCCATCTCGTCGAATTTGACGCGCTTCCACGGCATGATGGTCGCCTCGCCCGGCATGTCGGTCGCAACCAGCGCTTCGCGGATCTTGTCGCCGTCGGTGGATTTTGCGCGGTTGATCGCATCCGCCATCACCACCAGGCCCATGAACTGCCGTGACGAGTAGTCGTTGAAATCCTTGCCCGACCTCTCCTTGAACATGGCGTTGATCTTGCCGACCATCGGCCGCTTCTCGGAGAGATCGAGCGAGAAGCTGCCGCGCGAGATCACGCCTTCGAGCTTGTCGCCGACCGCATCATACAAGGCTTGCTCCGAGAAGCCCGCGTCCTGGGCGACGATGGCTGGCGGTTTGTAGCCGAGTTCGGCCATGGTCTTCACCAGCAGGATGCCGTCAGTGGTATAGCTCGACGGCATCAGCACGTCGGCATTGGCGGCCTTGAGCTGCTGCACTTCGGCCGAAAGCGACGGAGAATTGGCGCGGTACTTGATATCGGCGGCTATCTTATAGCCGCGCTCCTTGGCGAGTTTGAGCTGGGCGTTGCCGGAATCGGTGCCGAAGATGGTGTCTTCGTGGAACAGCGACAGCGTGTCGATCTTGGTGCCCTTCTTCTTCATCGCATCGAAGAAGTCGAACATGGCACCTGAGAACATCTCGTCATGCGGTGCGGCGCGGAAATAGAATTTGAGGCCGCGGCGATGCAGGCTGGGCGAGGAATTGTCCGCCGAAATGAACGGGACCTGGTAGCGCTCGCAAATCTGGCTGACGGTGACGGCGACCGCACTCTGGTAGGTGCCGACGATGGCGCAGACTTTTTCCTGGGTGATGAGGCGTTCGGCCTCGGCGCGGCCCTTCTGCGGATCGGCCTGATGATCGGCAAACACCAGCCTCACCTTGGCGCCGCCGAGTCCGGGCAAGCCCTCGCCGCGGGCCAGCGGCAGATCGAAATCGTAGTTCTTGTTGATGATGTCGGCTGCGGTCTCGAACGCCTTCTGGGCGTCGACGCCGATCTGCGCGCTGGCGCCGGACAGCGGATAGATCACGCCGATTGCCACCTCGGAAGTTTGCGCGCGGGCCGCGATCGGCGCCAGCGCCGCGGTGGCGGTGGCCCCAAGCAGCACATTTCGACGAGTGATTGTCATGCGTTACCCCCTGTTATCAGCAATTATCGATGAAGCGATTGAAGCTTGCCGTAAAGCCTCAAAGAGCAGCACGCGCTGCCCATTAAAGCACAGCCAGTTGCTTGTTCTTGAGATCGGTTACCAGCATCAATCCGGGCGCGTGCGTGATCGCAAACGGCAGCTTCGCTGCCGCGATCACGGCTTGCGGTGTCACCCCGCAGGCCCAGAACACCGGAATTTCGTCCGCGGCCACCGGCACCGGATCGCCGTAGTCGGGTTTGGCGAGGTCGGCGATCCCGATCGAGTGCGGATGGCCGAGATGCACCGGCGCGCCGTGCACCGAGGGAAACCGCGAGGTGATTTGCACCGCGCGGATCGCATCCGCCGGCTTGAACGGCCGCATCGAGACCACCATCGGACCGGCGAACGGCCCCGACGATGCGCAAGCGATATTGGTGCGGTACATCGGCACCCGCACCTTGCGCTCGATGTGTCGGATCGGCAGGTCCTCCGCCAACAGCGCTTCCTCAAACGAGAACGAACATCCGATCACGAACGCGACCAGATCGTCGCGCCAGTGCGCCATGATGTCGGTCGGCTCCTCCACCAACTCGCCGTCGCGCCAGACGCGATAGCGCGGCACGTCGGTGCGGATATCGAGGTCGATGCCAAGCGAGGGAATACGGGGGTCGCCGACGTCGGACATGCCGATCACCGGGCACGGTTTCGGATTGAGCTGGCAGAACCGGTGAAACGACGCCGCAAGCTTCTCGGGCAGGATCGCGAGGTTGCCCTGGACGAAACCATTGGCAACGCCGGCGGTGGTGCTCGCCATACCAGTGCGGCAGGCGTGACGGGCGGCGACGCTCGGCAACGGTTCGGCGTCAGCGGCCCGTTCCATTCTCGCAGGGCTGGTCATCGTTGATCCCGCTCCATTTGGCTCGACAGCAAATGACGCATACGGCTATCATAATGTCTAATCGTTGTTTCTAATCAAGTTGGATAATCCTGACTTATCGACCTGCAGGCCTTCGAAGCATGACTGATTTCAAGGCACTGGAGACTTTCATGTGGGTCGTGACGCTGGGCAGCTTCCGTGGTGCGGCGCAGAAACTCAACACCACCCAGCCCGCGATCTCGCAGCGGATCGCACAGCTCGAACGCGAGGTCGGGGTCCGGCTTTTGCAGCGTGACCGCCGCATGGTGCTGCCGACTCCGAGCGGTCGCCAGATGATGGTGTATGCCGAAAAGCTGATCAAGCTCCGGTCGGAAATGCTGGCCGTGATCGGCGACCGCTCGGCGATGCGCGGGGTGCTGCGGCTCGGCGTGGCCGAAACCATCGTCCACACCTGGCTGTCGCAACTGATCAAGCGCGTCAATCACGCCTACCCCAACCTCTCGCTCGAAATCGAGGTCGACATCACCTCGAATTTGCAGTCGCGGCTCATGGCACAGGAAATCGAACTGGCCTTCCTGCTCGGGCCGCTAACGGTGCCGGCGGTCAGCAACCGGGTGCTATGCGACTATCCGGTGAATTTCCTCGCCAGCCCCTCGCTCGGACTCGGCCAGCGCAAGCTAAACGTGCATGATCTGGCGAAATTTCCCATCATCACCTTTCCGCGCAAGACCCAGCCTTATGAAATCGTGAGTGCGCTGTTTAACCGCCCGGACTTGCCGCCGATGCGCCTGCACGCCAGCGCCTCGCTCGCCACCGTCATTCACATGGCGATCGAAGGCCTCGGCATCGCCGTGATTCCGACTGCGATCGTCGAAAACGAACTGGCCGACGCCCGGCTGCAGTTGCTGACGACTGACCTTTCAATACCGCCGCTGACGTTTTCGGCGAGTTGGCTGGCCTCCCCGGATACCGTCGCGATCGAGCGCGTCGCCGAGCTTGCCGCCTCGCTTGCGCAGGGCAGCCTCATTGTTGACGCGCCGCGAGCGGCGCGGCATTGAAATGAACGCTGGGAAAATCACCATCCGCGCTTGTCGCCCGATTTCTGGAATGGCTCCATGACAACAGTTGCATCGAACCTGCAAATCGATTCCGCCCGTCTTTGGGATACGATTCACGAGACCGCGAAATTCGGCGCGACACCGAAAGGAGGCGTGCGGCGGTTGACGCTTGGGCCTGAAGACAAGCAGGCGCGCGACTGGTTCCGCAGCGCCTGCGAGGCCGCGGGCCTCGAGGTGCATGTCGATGCGCTCGGCTCGATGTTTGCGCTTCGCAAGGGCCGCGACATGTCGAAACCGCCGGTGGGGCTTGGCTCGCATCTCGATACCCAGCCGACCGGCGGCAAGTTCGACGGCGTGCTCGGCACGCTGGCGGCACTCGAGGTTGTCCGCACCCTCAACGACGCGGGGATCGAGACCGAAATGCCGATCTGCATCGTCAACTGGACCAACGAAGAAGGCTCGCGCTTCGCGCCGGCAATGATGGCATCGGCCGCCTACGTCGGCGATTTCACCACCGACGATATCCTGTCGCGCAAGGATGCTGCGGGTGTCACGGTGGCGCAAGCGCTTGATGACATCGGCTATCGCGGCGCAAGCACGGTGGGCACGCAGAAATTCAGCGGCTTCGTCGAACTGCACATCGAACAGGGGCCGATCCTCGAAGCGGAGAGCAAGACCATCGGCGTGGTCGATTCCGGCCAGGGCGTATTGTGGTACGACGGCAAGATCACCGGTTTCGAGAGCCATGCCGGCACAACCCCGATGCCGCTGCGCCGTGACGCGCTGGCGACCCTGTCAGAGATCGTGCTGGCGATGGAAAAAATCGCAAGCAAGCACGGCCCCAAGGCGGTCGGCACCATCGGCGAGGCCGCGATCGCCAGCCCCTCGCGCAACGTCATTCCCGGCGAGGTCGCCTTTACCGTCGATTGCCGCAGCGCCGACGCCGCGATCATGGACGCGCTCGACAAGGATCTGCGCGCCGCGATCGCTGAGATCGCGGCCCGCCGCAAGGTGGACGTCGCGCTCGACCTGGTCTGGCGCAAGGCGCCGACCCATTTCGATCCCAGGCTGGTCGACGCCGTGGAGAATGCCGCGAAGGCGCTGGGCTACTCGCACCGGCGCATCACCTCCGGCGCCGGTCACGACGCCTGCAACCTCAACACCGCCATGCCCGCGGCGATGGTGTTCGTGCCCTGCAAGGACGGCATCAGCCATAACGAGCTTGAGGACGCCAGCCAGGCCGATTGCACCGCGGGCGCCAACGTGTTGATGCATACGGTGCTGGCGCTCGCCGGCGTCGCGTCCTAGCGAGGCATTGTTTCGGTTTCTTTTCAAAACAAATGGAGATGTCGGTGCGCGGAGTCTTTGTCGATGCCAACGGATCGCTCGCCGACATCTTCGAGCGTCAAAACGTCGCGGGCGATCCGCCGGTTCACGTCAATCGCAATGCCGACATCACGGCAGAGCAGATGCCGGCGCTACTCGACGGCGCCGAGATCGTGATCATCGACCATACGCCATTGCCGACCGAGGTCGCGCGGCGCTGCACCGGTCTGAAGCACGTGGTGTTTCTCGGCACCGGCGCGCGAAGCTACATGAATCCGGAAGAGCTCGCCGAACTCGGCATCAGCGTTCACCTGATCAAGGGCTACGGCGACACCGCGGTGGCCGAATGCGCCATCGCGCTGATGTGGGCGGCAGCGCGCGGGCTCGCGGCGATGGACCGCGAGATGCGCGCCGGCAATTGGCTGCGCGAGGACGGCATGCAGCTCACCGGCAAGACGCTGGGCCTGGTCGGTTTCGGCGGCATTGCCGCAGAGACCGCGCGCATCGCCGGCGGCAGCGGCATGAAAGTGATCGCGTGGAACCGGACGCCGAAGAGCGCTGCCGGCGTCGAATTCGTGTCGCTGGACACGCTGCTGGCGCAAAGCGACGTGGTCTCGCTGCACCTTCTGCTCAACGACGACACCCGCGGCTTCCTCACCCGCGCTCATATCGAGAAGATTAAGCCCGGCGTGCTCTTTATCAACACCGCGCGCGGCGCGCTGGTCGATGAGGCCGCGATGATCGATGCTCTGAAGTCAGGCCATATCCGTCATGCCGGGCTCGATGTCTTCAACACCGAGCCGTTGCCGGCGGACCACCCGCTGACGAAATTGCCGAACGTGACGCTGTCGGCGCATTCCGCCTTCCGCACACCCGAGGCGAATGAAAATCTGATCCGCGCGGCGTGGGAGCATTGCCGCAGGATCGCGAAGGGGTGAGCAAGCGTTCTCACAGTAAGCGCGTCGTCATTCCGGACGACGCGAAGCGGCGATCCGGAATCTCGAGATTCCCCGATGCGCAATTGCGCATCTGAGGTCTGGTCCTTTCGGACCATCCCGGAATGACGAACATATAGGCTGCTATCAATCCACCATCTCGGCGACGGCCTTGCCGCACGCCACGGTATCGGCGTTGCCGCCGAGATCACGGGTGCGCAGCGTGCGTTCGGCCAGCGTGCGCTCGATCGCCTGGACGATCGCGGCGCCCGCTTCCTTTTCGCCGAGATGATCGAGCATCATCGCGCCGGACCAGATCATGCCGATCGGGTTGGCGATACCCTGCCCGGCGATATCCGGCGCCGAGCCGTGCACCGGTTCGAACACCGACGGGAAATTGCCTTCCGGATTGATGTTGCCCGACGGCGCGATGCCGATCGTGCCGGTGCAGGCCGGACCCAGATCGGACAGGATGTCCCCAAACAGGTTCGAGCCGACGACGACGTCGAACCAGTCCGGATGCAGCACGAAATTCGCGGTCAGGATATCGATGTGGTACTTGTCCCACTTCACCTTAGGATAGCTCTTGGCCATCGCCTCCACGCGCTCGTCCCAATACGGCATGGTGATGGAGATGCCGTTGGACTTGGTCGCCGACGTCAGGTGCTTCTTCGGCCGCGACTGCGCCAGATCGAACGCAAACTTCAGGATGCGATCGACGCCGATGCGGGTCATCACGGTCTGCTGGGTGACGAATTCACGATCGGTATCCGGGAACATGCGCCCGCCGACCGACGAATATTCGCCTTCGGTGTTCTCGCGCACCACCCAGAAATCGATGTCGCCGGGCTTGCGATTGGCCAGCGGCGACGGCACGCCCGGCATCAGCCGCACCGGGCGCAGGTTGACGTACTGGTCGAACTCACGGCGGAACTTGATCAGCGAGCCCCACAACGAAATGTGATCGGGAATTTTCGCAGGCCAGCCAACCGCGCCGAAATAGATCGCATCGTGCTTGCCGATCTTTTCCTTCCAGTCGTCCGGCATCATCTGGCCGTGCTTTTCGTAATAGTCCCAGGAGGCGAAATCGAAATGGTCGAATTTCACGGCAACGCCGTGCTTTTTTGCCGCCGCTTCCAGCACCCGCAATCCTTCCGGCGCCACTTCCTTCCCGATCCCGTCGCCGGGAATGACCGCGATCCGATATTCTTTTTTGCTCATCGAAAGATCCTTTTAGCCGTACCGGCGGCCTAGGTTGTTTGACCGGATTGCAATGGACCAAACTCCGCCAAGGTGCAACGGTGCAGTGCAATGTTGACCGGTCCACGGACGGCAGCCTAACAGTTGAAAACCCATTCGACGGCACCCCACCTTTTAACCCGGAGAGCAATTCCATGGATCTTCATCTGCGCGGCAAGCGCGTCCTGATCACTGGCGCTTCAAAGGGCATCGGGGCCGCGGCGGCTGAAGCCTTTGCCGAAGAAGGCGCTCATGTGATGCTGGCCGCCCGCAACGGCGAGCAACTCAAGGCCCTGACCGAACGGCTGCGCTCAGCGCACCAGATCGACGCCTCCGCGCATATCGTCGATCTGCGCAAGCCCGAAGACATCGCACGGCTCGCCAAGGACGCCGCCGACATCGACATCCTCGTCAACAATGCCGGCGACATTCCCGGCGGCTCGATCGACAAGATCGACGAGCCGACCTGGCGTCACGCCTGGGAGCTAAAGGTGTTCGGCTATATCAACCTCACCCGCATGGTCTACGCGCAGATGAAATCGCGCGGACACGGCGTCATCGTCAATGATATCGGCGCCGCCGGCGAAAAGTTTGACGCCAACTATATCTGCGGCAGCGCCGGCAACGCTGCGCTGATGGCGTTCACCCGGGCGCTCGGCGGCAAGAGCCTCGCCGACAATATCCGCGTGGTCGGTATCAACCCCGGACCGGTCGGCACCGATCGCCACGTCACGCTACTGAAAACCCGCGCCAAAAACCAGTTCGGCGATGAAAGCCGCTACAAAGAATTCCAGGAAGGCCTGCCGCTCAGCCGCCCCGCACACCCGCGCGAGATCGGCGACCTGATGGCGTTCCTCGCCTCCGACCGCGCCGGCTATACGTCAGGGGTGATCTACACCGTCGACGGCGGGATCAGCGCGGGATGGGGATAAAAGTATAGGCGTGGGCGCCATGTCGTCATTGCGAGGAGCGAAGCATCTTACTCAGTCATTCCGGGGCGATGCAAAGCATCGAACCCGGAATCTCGAGATTCCGGGTCTGGTCCTGCGGACCATCCCGGAATGACGGAGACATTCTACCCCGCCGTCCGCTCCAACAGCTCTCGGACCAAGGTCGTAATACGCCCCTTCGGCGAGCGCATTTCGTTCATGACGGTGAAGTGGTTGGCGCCGGGAATTTCCTCATAGGTCACGGGCAGACCATATCGGGCGCGATGACCGGCGAAGTCGGCGGTCTGCTTGCGCAACAGCGGCAATTCCGCGCCGCCGACAACCAGCGACAGCGGTTTCGTCGCGCCATCCGCCTGCGCCATCGGCGAGTTGCGGCGCGACATCGCCTCGTCCAATTGTAGCTTGACGTTGAGGTAGCTGTGGCGGATCGGCTCGAGGTCGTAAATGCCTGAGATTGCCATGCCCGCGCTCACCTTCGGATGCGACAGCGCCATCGAGGTCAGGTGCCCGCCCGCCGACCAGCCGGAAACCACGATGCCGCGGGAATCGGCACCAAGCGCCGGCAATTGCCCGGCAAGAAAATCGATCCCCTGATGGATCTCGGCCACGATCTGGTCGAGCGTCGCATCCGGCGCCAGCGTATAGCCGATCAGCGCGACGTTGATGCCGTGCGCCATCGGGCCTTCGGCGAAGACCGTGAAGACTTCCTTGGCGCGAGTTTGCCAGTAGCCGCCATGGATGAACAACAGCGTCGGCGCCTTGTCGGCGGCCTTGAGAAAATCGATCCGGTTGCGTTCGCGTGGGCCGTATCGGAGATCGAGATGGCTGGAATGCTGCTTACGCATCGCGGCCGAGCGCTGCTCCCAGCCGGCAGTGATGTCCGCGCTTCCAGACACCGCAAGGCTGTTGTTGAGGCCGGAGTCGCGCTCCTCCTGGCTCATCTTGCGCCAGTCGGGCGCATCGAACGGTGTCGTCATGCTTGGATCTCCAGAGGTGGCCAACGTTTCCACTTTGCGGCAAAATGTTCTACAGCACCATCCACTATCATAGGCCGGACGAACAGGAGAAACACGCGTGACTGATCATCAAGGGCTGGTTCGGGAAACCGCCTGCACCGTCGTCGAGAAGTTGAATTCCGGCGAGGTCACGCCGCTTGACCTGCTCGACGTGCTGGAGCGACGGATTGCCGAAGTCGACGGCAAGGTCAACGCATTGCCGACGTTGGCCTTCGATCGCGCCCGCGCCCGTGCCAGCACGCTGATGAAAAAACCGATCGGCCAGCGCGGCCTGCTCGCCGGCCTGCCGATACCGATCAAGGACCTGGTCAACGTCGAAGGCGTGCTCACCACGCAGGGCTCACCGATCTTCAAGGATACGATTCCGGCGCGCTCCGACATTGCCGTGGAGCGTCTCGAAGACAACGGCGGTGTGATCTACGCCAAATCGAACACGCCGGAATTCGGCGCCGGCGCCCATACTTTTAATGAAGTTTTCGGCGCCACCCGCAACCCCTGGAATCCGTCGCGATCGGCCTCCGGTTCCTCCGGCGGCGCCGCGGTCGCACTCGCGACCGGTATGGCCTGGCTCGCGCACGGCACCGACATGGGCGGCTCGCTGCGCAATCCCGCCAGTTTCTGCGGCATCGTTGGTATGCGTCCCAGCTTCGGCCGCGTCGCGCATACGCCGGCCGCCAAGCTCGACCGCAATCTGGGTGTGCATGGTCCGATGGCGCGCAATGTCGAAGACCTGGCGCTGCTGCTCGATGCCATGAGCGGCGAGCATCCGGCCGATCCGCTATCGCTGCCCCTGCTGCCCAAGTCCTTCCTCTCGGCGGCGCGATCCGGCAGCAAGCCGAAGCGCATCGCCTATTCATCCGACCTCGGCATCACGCCGGTCGACCCCGAGGTCGCCGCCATCACCCGGAAGGCGGCGGAACGTTTCGCCGAGGCTGGCGCCATCGTCGAGGAGGCGCATCCTGACCTGCGCGAGGCGCATGAATGCTTCCACGTGTTGCGTGCCTATGATTTCGCGATCAGCAAGGCGGCGCTGCTGCGCACCAAGCGGGACCTGCTCAAGCCCGAAGTGATCTGGAACATCGAGGAAGGCCTCAAGCTTACGGTCGAACAGCTCGAGCGCGCCGAGGCGCAGCGCGTCACGATAGCGGCGCGCACCCTCGACTTTTTCAAGACCTATGATCTGCTGCTGACACCCACGACCATCGTCGCGCCGTTCCCGATCGAGAACCGCTATGTCGCCGAATGCGACGGCAAGAAATTCGACAACTATGTCGAATGGCTTGGCATCGTCTACGCGATTACGCTGGCGTGCTGCCCGGCGATGTCATTGCCATGCGGATTCACCGCCTCAAGCCTGCCGGTCGGACTCCAGATCGTAGGCCCCCCGCGCGGCGAGGCGCAACTCCTTGCCGGCGCCAAGGTGCTTGAGGATATTCTGGGCCTGCGCGGCACCACGCCGATCGACCCGAAGCCCGCCAGATAGCACGCGACTCATGTTGCAGCGTTGCCGGCGGCGGATCGTCAGGATTCGCCGCTATGACGCAGCCATAACGGCAAGAATAAGATTATCGCGCGCGAAACGTGACGATTTGATCGCTGGCGATTGACCCGCACGCCGCTATAATTGACGCCGCAAAACATTGGCGCGCGCGGGCGAAGCGCGACAGGGAGTGTTGGAATGCCGGGAATGCTGAAGGTCCACGTCGATCAGGACAAGTGTCAGGGTCACGCCCGCTGCAAATCACTGGCGCCCGAACTGTTCGATCTCGATGAATACGGCAATGCGCACGAGATCGGCGACGGCACCGTGCCGAACGGGCTCGAAGACAAAGCGTGGCTGGCCCAGGCCAATTGTCCGGAGATCGCGATCGACGTGACAGAGGATTAGCGCTTACGCCGTCGGGCAAATCCGACCGGTCAAACCGCTGATCTTAAAAATGGAACGACCGAAGGGTTTTTGATGAGCAATCACGCCCCCGTCACCGATTGGGTTCATGATTTCGATCATACCGACCCGCGCTGGACCGAGAACCCGTTCCCGATCTGGGCGGAGTTGCGGGCCAAGAATCCGATCGTTCACACCAAGCGTTTCCTCGGCTGCTACCTGCCCACCACTTACGAGGCGGTCAAGGAAATCGCCTACGACACTGAGCATTTTTCCTCGCGCCGCGTCATGGTGCGCGACGTCCGTCCGGAGACACCTGGAGCGGCGCCGCCGATCACCTCGGACCCACCGGACCACAAGCCCGCGAAGCAGGTGCTGCTGCCGCCGTTCACGCCTGACGCGATGAAAAAGCTGGAGCCGCGGGTACGCGCGATCTGCAACGAACTGATCGACGAATTCGTCACAGACACCAAAGTCGACGCCGCGGCGCGCTACACCCGGCACGTCCCGGTTCGCGCGATCGCCCACATGCTCGGCATCCCCGAGAAGGACGGCGATCTCTTTATCAAATGGATCCACGAAATTCTTGAACTCGGCATCAAGGACAATGACACCTTGTTGCGGGCAATCCATGAGATGACCGATTATTTCGCCGGCCATGTCGAGCATCGCAAGGCACATCCGACCGACGATCTGATCTCGGCGCTGATGAACGCCAGGGACAAGGACGGCCAGCCGCTGCCCGACATGCAGGTACTGGGTATGTTGCGGCTGTTGCTGATCGCCGGCATTGACACCACCTGGAGCGCAATCGGATCTGCGCTGTGGCATCTGTCGAATACGCCCGCCGATCGCGCGCGCTTGATCGCCGAGCCGGAACTGATGCCAACCGCGATCGAGGAATTTTTGCGTGCCTACTCACCGGTGACGATGGCCCGCGAGGTGGTGAAGGAAACCGTGGTCAGCGGCTGCCCGATCAAGTCCGGCAACATGGTGCTGCTGTCGTTCCCCGCCGCCAATCGCGACCCCGCCATGTTCCCCGATGCCGATAAAGTCGTGATCGACCGCAAGGAAAATCGCCACGCCGCATTCGGGCTCGGGATTCACCGCTGCGTCGGCTCCAACCTCGCCCGCATGGAGATGACGGTCGCGATCGAGGAATGGCTGAAACGGATTCCCGAATTCCGCATGGACCCGACCGGCCGGGTGACGTGGTCCGAAGGCACCGTGCGCGGTCCACGGCAACTACCAATGTTGCTTGGAAAGGCGGCGTAGATCCTTTAGCTGATGCGGTGACGACAGCGCATTGTCGTAAACAGTTAAGCCGAGCCAGGTCATGACCGACGAGAACGACCAGCCTCCGATCAGCAAGCTGACACGCAGCAAGCAGCGCTGGGCGCGTGAGGGCCGCTTTCTCACCGGAAAGACAGCCCGCCCGGAAGAGGAGCGGCTGCCGCCGGGACAACACTTGACGCGGGACTGGCCCACCCTCGACCTCGGCGTGACGCCGTCGATTTCACGCGAGCGTTGGCGTCTCGACGTCCACGGCGCGGTCGAGAACCCGATCTTCTGGGACTGGGCGCAGTTCAACTCGCAGCCGCAGACGCGGTTTACGTCCGACATCCATTGCGTGACCACCTGGTCGCGCTACGACAACGCCTGGGAGGGACTATCGACCCACGATCTCCTGCAGGCCTGCCGGCCGCGCGACGACGCACACTTCGTGGTGCTGCATTCCTACGACGGCTACACCACCAACTTGACGCTGGAAGACTTCACCGCCGACGACGCGCTGCTGGCGCATAGCTGGTCGGGCGCGCCGCTGACGCAGGAGCATGGCGGCCCAGTGCGGCTGGTGGTGCCGCATCTCTATTTCTGGAAAAGTGCCAAGTGGCTGCAGCGTATCGAATTCCTCAATCAGGATGCGCCGGGTTACTGGGAGGTCCGCGGCTACCATAATCGCGCCGACCCGTGGCAGGAACAGCGCTATTCGGACGATTGACTGACCGGCCGCTTCCCTGCTTCAAGCGCAACACAAAGCATTACCAGGGAGGCCACACGTGCCGATCGAACGTTTCCAATTCACGGGGTCGGAAGGCCAGCACCTCGCGGCCACGCTGGACCTGCCCGAGCAGGAACCGGTGGCCTATGCGCTGTTCGCCCACTGCTTCACCTGCGGTAAGGACGTGCTGGCGGCGAAGCGCATCGCGACCGCGCTGGCGGCCAAGGGGATCGCCGTGCTGCGCTTCGACTTTACCGGGCTCGGCTCCAGCGAAGGTGATTTCGCCAACTCCACCTTCTCCTCGAACGTCGCCGATCTGGTTCTCGCCGCCGGCCATCTGCGCAAGACCCGCAAGGCGCCGGCGATCCTGATCGGGCACAGCCTCGGCGGCGCCGCAATCCTGGCCGCCGCGGGGCAGATTCCCGAACCCAAGGCGGTCGTCACCATCGCCGCGCCGTCCGATCCCGCGCATGTCACCGGCCTGTTTGCCGATCGTGTCGCTGACATCCGCAACCACGGCGAGGTGGAGGTCTCGCTCGCGGGCCGTCCGTTCCGCATCAAGCGCGAATTCCTCGACGACGTCGCCGAGCACAATCTGATGCTGAAGGTCAAAGACCTGCACAAGGCGCTGCTGATCATGCACGCGCCGGGCGACGACACGGTCGGTGTCGACAATGCGACCCAGATATTCGTCGCCGCCAAACATCCCAAGAGCTACGTTTCGTTGGCGGATGCCGATCATCTCTTGACCCGCAAAGCCGATGCTACCTATGTCGCCGATGTCATCGCGGCCTGGGTCATGCGCTACCTCGATCCTGTTGCACCGGAACAGGCTGCCGATTCCGGCGAAGGGCCGCGGACAGTCGTGGTTCGCGAAACCCGCAACAGCAAATTCCAGCAGGTGATCTCGGTCGGGCCGCATCGCATGCTGGCCGACGAGCCGGTCGCGGCCGGCGGCGAGGACACCGGGCCCGGACCTTATGATTTTGTGCTCGCCGGCCTCGGCGCCTGCACGTCGATGACGATGCGGCTTTATGCCGAGCGCAAATCGCTGCCGCTGGAACGTGTGACGGTGATGCTAAACCACCGCAAGATCTACGCGGAAGATTGCGCCGAGTGCGAAACCAAGACCGGGATGCTCGATAAGATCGAGCGGGTCATCAGCATGGAGGGCGCGCTTGACGCCGAACAGCGCCGGAAACTGATGGAAATCGCCGACAAGTGTCCGGTGCACCGCACCCTGACCTCGGAGATTCACATCGTGACGCGGCCGGCGGATTGACGGAGCATCGAGCGCTGCGAAGATGCTTCTCGAAATCGCGCGCTAGACCGAGTTTATCGGACCCTAGGCCGAAGCCAGCGGCTGAACGCGAAGCGCGCCGCGCAGGCCGGCGGCCCCGCCCAGAAGGATTCCGGCGGCGGCAACGAACGACGACAGCGCCAGTGTCGACAGCCCGGTCAGGCCCTGCCCGATCGAGCAGCCCAACGCCATCGCGCCGCCCGCGCCCATCAGCGCCGCGCCGCTGATCGAGCGCAGCATGTGACGCGGCGAGGTAAAGCCGTCCCAGTGGAAACGCTGCGTCGCCAACGCCGTCACCAGGCTTCCGGCGAACACGCCGGCAACCGTCGCGACGCCGAAATTCAATGTCAGCCCGGTCGACAGCATCATGTATTGCAGGGTATCGGCGATCGGCGCGACGAAAGTCAGCGAGGTGACCGGTACCGGATTGAAGTCGTCGGCGCCGAGATAACCGGTGACATACCAACCCGCGGCGATCAGCAGGCCGATGATGACGCCCGCCGCGATCTGGCCCCAGGCGCGCTGAAACGGCGCGTGGGCAAAGGCGAAAATGATCAAAGCCGCGCCGACGATCGGCGCCGCCAGCGTTCTTCCGAGGACCTCACTAATGCCGAACCGGGACAGCAGCGCCGGCAGCGATGTCACGCTCGCCGTGATTTGCGACGACTGCAGCACCGCGATACGTCCCGGCGCGATCAAGCCCTTCAACGTCATCTCCGCGACAATGCCGAGCACGATCACCACGACCAGCGAGCGCAGATTGCCGCGGCCGAGCAGCACCAGCGCCCGGGCACCACAACCGTTCGACAGCACCATGCCGTAGCCGAACAGCACCCCACCAAAAAACATCAAGGGCGCCGAAAATGTCGGCTGCAGATAAATCGATTTGCCGAGATCGACCACGCCGGCACCGGCAAGCAATTGCGTCGCGACGATCGCTACGCCGAGCGCCAGTGCAAAGGTGCGGATCAATCGGCCGTCGCCCTGCGCCCACCACCCGCGCAAGCCGCTCACCAGGCAAAACTCGCTGAGCAACCCGACGGCACCATAGATTAGCCCGATCACCAGGCCGCCGAGAACAACGATATTGGCACCGGAAGGCACTGGCTCTATCCCCTGCGCTTCATGGATCGATAACCGTTCCTAGATAGGGCAGCAAAACCTGACCCGCAAACCACCCCGCGCATGTGTGATTACGGCGCCGGTCGCAGGATCACACGATCCCGCGACGAACCCGCGACCGCAAGCAAGGCCGCCTTGGCATCTTGCAGCGGATGAATGGCGGCGGCCTTGATTGGAAACGGCTTGAGCTGTCCACCAGCAAAGCCGGCACCGAGTTCCCGGAGCACCGCGCCGGTCGCCACCGACGACAGCCCCAGTGTATCGATGCCGACGTAACTATGCTGGCCGCGATAGAACTCCAGGATATTGAAGGGTACCACCCGCTCGATCGTTGCGATCAGAATCTGGCGTCCCCGCAGCGCCAGTGATTTATGCGCCGCCTGGAAATAAGGATCGCCGACGGTGTTGAAAACGATGTCGGCGCCGCGGCCATCCGTCAGCTCGCGAACGCGTTGGGCAACGTCGGTGGCGGACGCGTCGATCACCTCGACTTCCGCGCTGGCGTGCCCTTCATAGGGTTCTTGCTTTCGTACCACCCCGATCACCCGCGCACCCTGCCAGGTCGCGATCTGCACCGCGGCCTGGCCGACCTTGCCGTTGACGCCCATCACCAGCACGGTTTCGTTGCTCCTGGGCATGCCGGCACGGCGCAGCCCTTCCATCGCGGTGACAAAGGGAACGCCGATGCCGGCGGCCTCCTCCCATGACAGATTGCTGGGCTTTTCCACCACCGCATCGGCCTCGACGGCAAGATGCGTGGCGTGGGTACCGTCGCGCCGAATGCCGAGATCGCCCGACGACCCGAACACCTCGCGCCCGATCCAGCCGGCTGGGCCATCGATCACGACGCCGGCGTAGTCACGACCGGAGGTCCGCGGAAACACCGCGTAAGGCATCAGGCCGGTCGCCGCCTTCACATCGGACGGATTCACCGCCGCCGCCTTGACCTCGATCAGCACCTCGCCCGCGGCCCGCGACAACGCCCGCCGCTCGATGACAGGTGCGAGCGAGGCCGGATCATCCGCCTTCGCCTTAAGACGCACGCAACGCGCCTCGACGGTTGCGGCCGCACTGTCTAAGGTTTTGGGGATCGAGGCCATGGGCGCTCCAGAACTTTAGTGATGCGATTTGACGCCCGCTGGGATCGTTGACACCATGGCCGCTTGGTCTCATGACTAACCGACTGATGGCTCAATTCAAGAGGCTTGCTCCAACAAGCCCGCAGCTTAAAATCAGATAGCCGCTTAAAAGCAGACGACTTGGGAGAACGCCTTGAACAGATCTCGACACGCGGGGAGACCGCTGTGACCGTCAAGGCTACGCTGTCGCCGGACGATCTCGCCCGCGCCTGCGCCGAGGCGATGTGGAAGGAAGACGACGCCAGCAAGGGCCTCGGCATGGAGATAGCGGCGATCGGGCCGGGCCAGGCGACGCTGACGATGACGGTCAAGCCGTCCATGGTGAACGGCCAGCGTATCGCCCATGGCGGTTTCATCTTCACCCTGGCGGACTCCGCCTTCGCCTTTGCCTGCAACACTCATAACGAGCGCGTGGTGGCGGCGCAGGGCAACATCAGCTTCATCCGGCCGGGCAAGCTCGGCGACCGGCTGGTCGCGACCGCGCGGGAAATTTCGCGCAACGGCCGTTCCGGAATTTACGACGTACAGGTTACCGTCGATAACGTGGTGATTGCCGAGTTTCGCGGCCATTCCCGCAGCGTCGGCGGCACATGGGTGCCGGTAGCAAGCGACACCAAATAGAAATATTACCATAGGGAAACGCGCGATGGCTTTGACGAACCTTAAATCGGGGGGAAGCAGCTACCGCCCCGAATTGGACGACGCCGAACGCGCCTCGCGCGACGCGATCATGGCGCTGCAAACCAAACGCCTCTCGTGGTCATTGGCGCACGCCTATGATCACGTCGCGCATTACAAAAAAGCCTTCGACAGCGTCGGCGTGCACCCTTCCGACTTCAAAGAGCTTGCCGATCTCGCGAAATTTCCATTCACGGCCAAAACCGACCTGCGCAACAACTACCCGTTCGGCATGTTCGCGGTGCCGCGCGACAAACTCGTCCGCGTCCATGCCTCATCAGGCACGACAGGCAAGCCGATCGTGGCCGGCTATACAACATCCGATATAGAAATGTGGTCGGAGGTGATGGCGCGTTCGATCCGCGCCGCCGGCGGCCGCAGCGGCATGATCATGCACAACGCCTATGGCTACGGCCTGTTCACCGGCGGGCTCGGGGCGCATTACGGCGCGGAGCGGCTGGGCTGCACGGTGGTGCCGGTGTCCGGCGGCATGACCGAACGGCAGGTGCAACTGATCAACGACTTCAAGCCTGACATCATCACGGTGACCCCAAGCTACATGCTGGCGATTCTCGACGAGTTCAGGAAGCGAGGCCTCGACCCGCGCCGATCATCGCTGAGGTTCGGCATCTTCGGTGCCGAACCCTGGACCAATGCGATGCGAGCCGAGATCGAAGCAGCCTTTGATATGGACGCCACCGATATCTACGGCCTGTCCGAAGTGATCGGCCCCGGCGTCGCGCAGGAATGTGTGGAGAGCAAGGACGGCCTGCACATCTGGGAAGACCATTTCTATCCCGAGGTGATCGATCCCGACAGCGGCACGGCGTTGCCGGAGGGTGAGAAAGGCGAGTTGGTCTTCACTTCCTTGACCAAGGAAGCCTTTCCGATCGTCCGCTATCGCACCCGCGACCTGACGCGACTGCTGCCGGGCACCGCGCGGCCGGGCATGCGGCGCATGGAGAAGGTCACCGGGCGTTCCGACGACATGATGATCCTGCGCGGCGTCAACGTATTCCCGACCCAGATCGAGGAGGTGTTGCTCGCCACCGACTGGTGCGGTGGCCATTTCATCATCGAACTAACCCGCGAAGGGCGGCTGGACGCGATGACGGTGCTGGCGGAAGCGCGGCCCGAGAGCTGGGACGGCAGCGGGCTTGTCGATCGCGCCGAGAAGGTTTCAACCTTCATCAAGAACACCATCGGTATTACCGCCCGCGTCAAGGCCGTCGCGCCCGATACGCTAGAGCGCTCGCTCGGAAAAGCAAAACGCGTGTTCGACAAGCGGCCGAAGGGGTAGATTTATCGCCGTCATTCCGGGGGCGCGCAAAGCGCGAACTCCGATGTGCAATTGCACATCGGAGAATCTCGCCAAAATCTCTGGATTCCGGGTCTGCGCCAAAGGCGCATCCCGGAATGACGATAATCTAGCGACGTCTCTACACGTGATCGTAATCCACCACGACCCGATCCGACTGAGGCCGCGCCTGGCAGGTCAGGATGAACCCGGCCTTCAGCTCCCACGGCTCCAACGAGTAATTCAGCTCCATCCGCGCCTCGCCCTCGACGAGCTTGGCGCGGCAGGTCGAGCACATGCCGCCTTTGCACGCGAACGGCAGATCCATGCCGGCGCGTAATGCCGCATCGAGAATGGATTCATCTTCCGCGACCGGCACCTCGCGGCGTTTGCCGTCGATGATCAGCGAGGCAAACGCCTTTGGCGGCGCGGTCGCCGCGACCGGGGCTTTCGGGCGTGGCTTGCCGCCGAATTCGGACACGAAGCGCTCGACATGAATGCGGTCGGCGGCAATGCCGATCTCCCGGCAGGTCGCTTCGATGTCCTCGCTCATGCCGATCGGGCCGCAGATGAAGACATGATCAACGCTCGAGGCCGGCACCAGCGAGCGCAGCAGCACCCTCACCTTCTCGCCATCGAGCCTTCCATGCAGGATCGGGATGTCCTGCTCCTCGCCGGAGATGACGTGGAAGATCGAGAGCCGCTGCATAAAGCGGTCCTTCAGCTCTTCCAGCGCCTCGCGAAACAGCATGCCGCCGGTCGAGCGATTGCCATAAAACAGGAAAAACCGGCTGTCGGCCTCCCGCGCCAGCACGCCTCTCGCGATCGACAGGATCGGCGTGATGCCGGAACCCGCGGCAAAGCCGACATGGACCCGCGCCTGATCGGGCGCATGCGCGATACCGAAGCGCCCGGTCGGCGTCATCACGTCGAGTTCGTCACCCACCCTCAACTCGTCGGCGGCCCAGCTCGAGAACGCGCCGCCATCGACTTTCTTCACCGCGATACGCAGCTCGCCGTCATCCGGGCCGGAGCAGATCGAATAGGAGCGGCGCACTTCCTCGCCATCCATGGTCGCGCGCAAGGTCAGGTACTGCCCGGGCGCAAAGCGGTAGTCCTCCGCGAGTTCTTTCGGAACCGCAAACGTCAGCGACACCGCGTCAGGCAACTCACGGCGCAGATCGTTGACGGTCAGGCGATGGAAGCGAGGCGTTGATGCGGGCATACTCAATGACACTTGAAATAGTCGAACGGCTCACGGCACGTCTTGCAGCGCCAGAGCGCTTTGCAGGAGGTCGAGCCGAATTCGGACAACACCTCGGTATCTTCTGAGCCGCATTGCGGACACGCCACCTGCTGCTCGCCGAACAGGGCGCGGCGAGCGCTTGCCGCCTGTGGCGGCGCGATGCCGTATTCGCGCAACTTGCGGCGGCCCTCCTCGCTCATCCAATCGGTGGTCCAGGCCGGCGACAGCACGGTGCGGATCTTCGATGCGCGTATGCCTTCACGCGCCAGCGCAAGCTCGATTTCGAGTGCAATCATATTCATCGCCGGGCAGCCGGAATAGGTCGGCGTGATTGCGACCTCGACGCGGCCATCGATTACCGCGACGTCGCGCAGCACGCCGAGATCGGCAATCGTCAGCACGGGGATCTCGGGGTCGACCACCTGTGCCGCCGCCTCCCAGGCGCGCTTCCGCAGCTCGGCCTCGTTGAGCACCGCGGTCACCATGTCGCCCCCGGAAAACTGCGCTGCATGTATTGCAGCTCGCTGAGCAGGTGCCCGAGATGCTCGCTGTGCCGGCCATCGCGGCCACCTTGCTGCATCCAGTCGGATTTGGGCAGCGCCAGCGTCGCCTCGCTCACCACGGCGGAGATTGTCGTGAGCCAGTGCGGATGCAAGGTCGCGGGATCGATGGCGATGCGGCGATCGATCAGGCCGCGCTCGCTGTCATCAACCGCAAACATCTCGCCGGTATAGGCCCAGAGATCATCGATCGCCGTTTGCGCGCGGCGATGGCTTTCGCCGGTGCCGTCCCCCAGCCGGACGATCCATTCCGACAAGTGCCTGACATGATAGGCACTTTCCTTTTCGGATCTGGCCGCGATCGCCGCAAGCATGACATCCGTCGATTTCATCATGGCGCGCCAGTAGAGATCGGCGAACGTTGCGTAGAGGAATTGCCGCACCATGGTGCGAGCGAAATCGCCGTTCGGCTGCTCCACCAGCAACAGGTTACGGTACTGCCTGACGTCGCGCAGATAGGCGAATTTGTCTTCGTCATTGCCCCTGCCCTCAACCTCGGCAGTATAGCCATAAAGCGCACGGGCCTGCCCGAGCAGATCGAGGCCCATATTCGCCAGGGCCATGTCCTCTTCCAGCATGGGCGCATGGCCGCACCATTCCGACAGCCGATGGCCGAGGATCAGCGCGTCGTCGGCACGGCGCAGCGCGTACAGCACCAGCGGAGTTTCGGAGACTTGGATCGAGGCGACGGCCATGTCAGTCACTCACAGCTTGCTCCGACCTCATCCTGAGGAGCGGCGCCTTCGCCGCGTCTCGAAGGATGGCCGCGAGTCCATTCCCAGCTTCCATCCTTCGAGACGCTTGCTTCGCAAGCTCCTCAGGATGAGGGCGGTGCACCCTTCACATATGCCCGACTTCGTCCGGCACATCGTAAAAAGTCGGATGGCGGTAGATCTTGGATTCCGCCGGCTCGAACATCATGCCCTTCTCGGTCGGGTCGGAGGCGGTGATCGCGTTGGACGGCACCACCCAGATCGACAGCCCCTCGCCGCGGCGGGTGTAGACGTCGCGCGCGGCCTGCAGCGCCAGTGTCGCGTCGGTGGCGTGCAGCGAACCGACATGCTTGTGGGCGAGGCCGTTGCGGCTGCGAATGAAGACTTCCCATAGCGGCGTGTTCGGTGTGGCCATTTCGACCTCCCTACTCGGCAGCCTGCAAGCTTGACCGTTGCCGGCGCTTCTCGGCATAGGCTGCGGCAGCCTCGCGCACCCACGCGCCCTCGTCATGCGCCTTGCGCCGCGCCGCCAGCCGCTCGCGGTTGCAGGGGCCGTTGCCGGCGAGCACCTGGTTGAACTCGTCCCAGTCGATCGCGCTGTATTGCCAGTGGCCGGCCGCGTTCTGCGTCATGCCGGGATCTGGAACAGTCAGGCCGAGGAATTGCGCCTGCGGCACGGTGGCGTCGACGAATTTCTGCCGCAGCTCGTCGTTCGAGAAGCGCTTGATCTTCCATTTGGTCGAGGTGTCGCTGTGCTGGCTCGCTTTGTCGGGCGGCCCGAACATCATCAGCACCGGCCACCACCACCGATCGAGCGCGCTTTGCGCCATCGCCTTCTGTTCATCGGAGCCGCGCGACAGCGTCAGCATGATCTCAAAACCCTGGCGCTGGTGGAAGGATTCTTCCTTGCAGACGCGGATCATCGCGCGCGCATAGGGACCGTACGAACAACGGCAGAGCGGAATCTGGTTCATGATCGCGGCGCCATCGACCAGCCAGCCGATCGCGCCGATGTCGGCCCAGGTCAGCGTCGGATAGTTGAAGATCGAGGAATACTTGGCCTTCCCGGCCAGCATCAGGTCGACCAATTCCTCGCGCGAGGTGCCGAGCGTCTCGGCCGCGGCGTACAAATAAAGCCCATGGCCGCACTCGTCCTGCACCTTGGCGAGCAATGCGGCCTTGCGGCGCAGCGACGGTGCCCGCGTAATCCAGTTGCCCTCGGGCAGCATGCCGACGATTTCGGAATGCGCGTGCTGGGAAATCTGCCGGGTCAGCGTCTTGCGGTAGGCTGCCGGCATCCAGTCGTTCGGCTCGATGCGATCGTCGCCATCGATGCGGGCCTGAAACGCGGCGGCGCGGCCGGCGTCCTCGATGCTGCGGTCCTCGGCGTCAAGCGTGTTGAGCGCCTGGGTGTACACGGGGCCGTCCTCCCTAGACTTGTTGGCCCGAACATATAACACAAATTTTGAAATACAAGTTAATTTTGTAACGTATTTAGGCCCCGTCGAACCGGTGTGCGAGTTCCACTCCGGCCGCAGGCAGCGGCCCGTTTTCATTGGTTGCGTGGCAGTCAAGCCATTGTTCGGACGCCGGCAGCAGGGCGCGATAAATCTCGCCGCAGAGCGCGCGGGCCGCCCGGCCCGGCCAATCTGACGGCAGCAGCGCCACTGGCAGCAGCGGGTCGCGCAGCACCACCCTCCGATAGTGGTGAATTAGGAGAATCCGCGCCGTGAAGGCGTCGGCATCGGCCAGGGTTTCGCGACGCCCAATCCAGCCGCGCAACGGTTCAAAGGTTTTCATGAACTTCAGATAGGCGTCCGCCGTGCGATCGAGCGGCCAGCTTTGGCGCAGCAACCGTCGGCCGCTGTCGTCTTCGGCCGATACCTCGAGACGGATCGCGGCCGCGGCTTCCTCCGGGACCGGAACGCCCGACGGTGCGACCCATACGCCCGGCAGCGGACTGCCGAAGCCGGCGTTCCGCAGGGCTTCCCGGCTGGCGTCGCGATCTTCGGCGTTTTCGATCAGCAGCAGTTCGAACCGTCCGGTCCAGTCGGAGGGCGGCGGATCGTAGATATGCCGGGTTGCGGCATCGAAGGTCTGCCGTCCCTTCCTGACCAGCCGGTAGTAACTGTTGCGGCCGACCTTGCTGCGTTCGAGCCAGCCATCGGTCGCGAGCCGCGACATCGCGGTGCGCACCACGCCGTTGTCGATATCGATCGTCTCAAAAAACTGAAGCAGCGTGCCAAGCCAGACCGAGCCGCCGCGCGGGACGATCGCGTCGCCGAACACCGTGATGACGATCGAACCGGTGCGCGAGGGTTCGCGCTTGAGCTGGTCGACAATGCGGGCAAGCGGATGCACCATCCGCAACGCATAGCGTGTTTTAGCGATTCACGACAACGGGTTGCATCAACCGGCGTATACTTAACTTCATCTCTCGACACGCGGCCCGCTGTTTACGCAGGCAGCGTAGCCGCTCCTCAGGATGAGGTCCTCATGGTGAGGAGCGCGGCAACGCCGCGCGTCTCGAACCATGATCCGCAAAACGCAGGATCATGGTTTGAAGCGGAACGTTTTACCGCTCGGGATCCGGATAGACGAGGCTGCGCCAGCCGCTGCGATCGAACGGCACCCACTGGCCTTCCGGCTGCGCCAGCCGATCGGCCACCGCATAGACCACGGCGGGATGGTGGCCCATGCCGCAATGGCTGCTTTCGACCTCGATATTCTCCGAGCGGCTGGACGGCGTTTCCATACAGCCCTGCCAGGCGCAGATACCGTCGGTGCGGCTGAAGATCGCAGTGGTCGGGACCGGCGGGGTTTCCGACAGCGGTCCGCCGAAACGCCGGTCCTCTTCGTCGGCGCGGCGGCCGCTGGCCATCTCATAGACCCGCCAGGCATTGGTAGCCTTCGGGCTGCCCGCGAACGGGCTGCCGAGCGTGATCACCGAGCGGACGCGATCCGGCATCATCTTCGCCAATTGGCGGGCGTAGAGCCCGCCCAGGCTCCAGCCGACCAGGCTGACCTTGCGGCCATGGGTGTCGCTGAGTTCCTGCACCAGATCGACCATCCCATCCTGCACGCCTACGCGCAGGCCCAGATTGCGGCCCTGGCGCCAGCCGCTGACCGCATAGCCGCGGCTCCTGAGAAACGAACGCAGCGGGCGTGTCGAGACATCCGATGCCACCAGCCCCGGCAGCACCAGCACCGGATGACCATCGCCCTTTGGGGCGAGACTGAGCAGCGGCAGCGCACCGAGAAAGGCGCCAAGTTCATGAATGGCTCGCCCCTCCAGAAACATCAGGGTTTTCGACGGCGGGCGAAGCTGCGCAGTGACGGACATCCTGGCTCCTGTTCCGGCCTGGCCCCTGACGTTTCGGCAGCCCGCCAATCGATCAATGGAAAGACGCTGACCTGGTCAAATCGTTCCGCAATGCAACAACCCGTTATAGAAAGCTAAGGAACAGTTTTCGGCGTTTCAAGCCGGCCGCCTTGATGCGGTGGGGAGCGCCGGAATTAACTGCCTTGCCGTGATTAATTAGTCACAGCAGCCGCAGCAGAAGTTCGATGCTGTAAAGCGCCAGGCCGGCCAGCCCGCCGATCAGCGAACCGTTGAAGCGGATGTATTGCAGGTCCTTGCCGATGTTGATCTCGATCAGCGAGATCAGTTGCCCCATGTCCCAGGCCTTGACCTGATCGGAGATGAAGCTCGAGACGCCGCTCTTCTGGTCGGCGATGAGACTCTTGAGCACGGCGACGAAGCCCTGGTTGATCTCAGTCCGCAATTCGGAATCCCCGGCCAGCGCCTCACCGGCTTCCTCGAACATTCGCGCCAAGTGTTGTTGCAGAACCTGGCTCTCGCCGGCAGCGCTGCGCTCGATGAAGGCGCGGGCGTTCGCCCAGATATTCCGCGCGAGATCGCCAAGCTCCGGACGCGCCAACAGATCACGCTTCAATCCATCGATGCGATCGGCATAGCTGCGATCGGTGCCGAGCCGGTCCACGAACGACAGCACCATGCGGTCGAACTCGCCGCGGAACGGATGCTTCGGGTCGGCGCTGACTTCCTCGAAGAACGACGTCGCGGAGGCGACGATCTTGTTCACCAGGAACTTGTCGGTGCGATAGAGCTTGAGCAGCGTCGGCAATTCAGCGCGAATTTTTTCGCGGATCATCGCCATGGTTTCCGGCTGGGTGAGCGCTTGATGCACCGCGCGCAAGAAGTCGTCGAGCAATCCCTTATGCCGGCCCTCGGCCACGAAGGCGCGCAGCGTGCCGGCGGCGAGCGGCGCAAGATCAACCGACTGCAATTGCGCGGTGATGCGACGGGTGATGTATTTCATCAACCCCGAGGTTTCCGTTGCCGCGACGGCCTCTGGCAATAGCCGAAGCATGAAGCGGGCGAGATCGGCGCTGCGTTTGCGGTCGCGCAACCAATCGGCAATGAAAGAGCCGAAGTCGATCTGGCGCAGCTTGGCTTCGACCGGCGCGGCTTCGAGAAAATGCACCTCGATGAATTCGCCGAGCTTGTCGGCGATGCGATGCTGATTGCTCTGGATGATCGCGGTATGCGGGATCGGCAGTCCCAGAGGCCTTCGAAACAGCGCCACCACGGCGTACCAATCAGCGAGGCCGCCGATGGTGGCGGCTTCAGCGAAGGCCGCAACGAACCCGAACAGCGGATGCAGCGGCAGCAATGCCTTTGCCGCAATGAACAACACGAATGTAGCCGCCAGCACCAGCGTCGCCAGAGCCTTGACGCGCCGCAACTCGGCCGCGCGCGCCGCGTCGCCGGGAGCATCGAACGAAAATGTGCCGGTGGCCGTCATGGAATCTCTCCGGGGACTATCCACATCCTGACAAGCGTCGTGTTCGCCGCGTCTCGAAGGATGAGGCCTCATGGTACGAGACGGCGCAAGAGCGCCTTATCACCATGAGGGGACAAGCACGGCGTCCGGAGTGACGGTCTGTCGCGTGACAAGAAAAAGGCCCGCCTAAGCGAGCCTTCGAATTACAGTTTGTCCTGGTATGGCGCTCAGGCGGTCTTGGTAGCGTAGACCTTCGAGAAGTTGTTCTGGGCGGTCTTGGCACCGTCGGCGACGAGCTTGCCGAAATATTCGGTGGTGGACTTGGCGCGCGACATGAACACTTCGCCGCGTGCACGTACCATATCGGACTGGATCTGAACCGCTTCGTTGAGCGACTTCGCAGACGCCAGCTTGTCGATGCCAGCGAAGAACGCTTCGGCATCCTGGTAGATCGCCTGCTGGATCGTACGGCTGATCTTGGCGGCTTCGCTGACCGAACCAGCAACGGTGGATTCGATCACGTCGGTCACCTTCTCCGAACCGGCATGAAGGTCGGCCGCGCGCTCCTTAGCGGTGTTAGCAGTCTTCTTAACGAAATCACGTGCCGCTTCAGGAACCTCAAGGTTCTTGAACGCGTCGGTAACGGGCGCGAAAGCGTCCTTGACGCTATTCAGCACGGAATTGGTCTCGGTGGTCATAAGCGTCTCTCCATCCTCAAGGTTTGAGCTATGGGCTCACCCCGTCCGGACTGGCCCGGGGCGAGGTCGTTGTGCCATAGTTAATGGTGCATCGCAACACAAATGTTGCATTGCGATATCACAAACACGTGATTGACGGTATTTTGATCTTGGTTGGGCGCGAAATCGGGCAGAAATCGCCTCCAAATTCGGCAGCGCTACTGGACCGCGCCCGGCAACCCGTAGGCTTCCATTTGGGCCCGGACCTGCGCCACGTTATGTCCGAGCACGACGATATCGTGCTTCCGGCCATCGACGTCGCGGACGTGGTCGCGCAGCAGCGCCTCGGCCTTGAAGCCGAGGCTCTCGAACAGCGCAATCCCGCTCTGCTGGTCGACCGTCATCTGCACGGACAGCTTTTCAAGGTCCGCGCCCAGCGCTAGCGCGAAGGTCTCCTGTGACAGCGCCCGCCCTACCCCCTGGCCGCGGACGTCCTGCGACACCACCATCCGGATCTCGCCGACATGCGGCGACCACGAATGCGGATCGCGCACCACGGTGCCGCAGCCGACCACTTTGCCGTTCTTAACCGCGAGCAGGCTGACGATCGCGCCGCGCTCGATCTCGGTGATCCATGCCGACAACACCTTGGGCTGGCTGATGTTGCGCGGCAGGAACAGCAGATCATGGGTGGGGAGTTGTTGCGCGAAGCTGAGCACCGCGACTTCGTCCGCCCTCGACATCAGGCGGAATTCGATCTCGCCGGCATCGGTCTTGACGTGCCGCGGGTAGGAACGGGTTTCGCTCATATCGACCTTCCACCTAACCAGGAGTCCAGTTTCGGCCACAGCCGCTTGATCGCATTGGCGCCGGCTACGAGGCTGACGTGGCCCCCTTTCAGCATCACTTCCTCCTTGTCGGTCGAGCCGATCTTCGCGATCAGCGGCTTGGCTGCATCATAGGGAACGATGTGGTCGTGTTCGGCCACCGCATGCAGGAAAGGCACCTTGATCCCGGACAGATCCGCCGCGCGGCCGCCGACCGACATGGTGTCGTTGAACAGCTTGTTGTCCCACATCAGGTCCTTGGTGATGGTGCGGAAATACTCGCCGGCCAGCGGCAGCGTGTCGGTCGCCCAGCGGTCGAACATCCGGTACGACTTGACGTATTCGTCGTTCCAGATGTTCTCCCACAATTGCACCTGGCTCGCAGCGCGCGATGCCGGCCGCAGCATCTCGAACGAGGACAGGATCATTTCCGGCGGTACGTTGCCGACGCTATCGACCAGCTGGTCGACGTCGAAATAGCGCCGGTCCGCGAAATTCTGGAACAGCTTCATCTCGCGGAAATCGATTGGCGTCGTAAAGCAGATCAGGTTCTTCATCGGCCCGTCGCTGAAGATCGAGCCGTAGAGCAGCGACAATACGCCGCCGAAGCAGTATCCGATCACGGTGACGTCGGTCTCGCCGCTGTCACTTTGCACGCGGCGAACACAATCCGGAATGAAGTCGAGGACGTAATCCTCCATCCGCAGCGACTTCTCTTCCGGCTTCGGCGCCGTCCAGTCCAGCATGTAGACGTCATAGCCGCGCTTCAACAGAAACTCGATGAAGCTCTGGCCCGGCACCATGTCGAGGATATAGCCGCGATTGGTCGTCGCCATCACGATTAGAATCGGCACCCGGTAGAGTTCGTCAGCGATCGGCCGGTAGTGATAGAGATTCATGGTGCCGCGGACGTGAAGGATGTCCTTCGGCGTCGAGCCCAGCGATGGACCGGACGAGGAGAAATATTCGACACCCTTGATGCTGCGTTGGATCGCGCGCTGGACCTCGGCCTGGATCCGGTCCGGGATCGACGCCAGATCGAGCCCCGCGGCGACGTTCATTTACGCTCTCCGCCCGCTGACGGCGGTTTTTTGGTGCGTGGCGGCTTGGCCACGGCGGCGGACGCCTCCCCCTGCGGCGCACCGGAGCTGATCTGCATCTGGTGCAGCATCGCCTTGATCTCGTGCAACTGGCTTTCGATCGATTGCAGCCGTTCGGCCATGCCGACCATCTGCGCCCGGCTCGGCAGGTTCATAGTGGCGAGGTATTTTTCCATGAGATCGCTGAGCTGCTTCTGCGCGCCCGCGGTAACACCGCCGACCCGGTTGACGGCCTTGCTGAACTCAGGTGAAGCCATCGCCTGGTTGGCGAAGGCGTTGAAGCCCTTCTCCATCTCGCCGACCATGGTCTGCCAGATCGCGACCGGGTCGTTGCTCTTGTCCGCCATCGGCGCCCTCCCGCCATGTGTCCAATGCTCACGTGTGCAACGCTTTTGTATAAGGCTTTTGCTTCTACCGTTTTCATTCATACGACACCGTTGCGGCGAGCGGGTCAACAGTGTCCCGGCCGGCATCGCCCGGAAAGCCTTCTGCGGTGCGGGAAACCGTGCCATATTTTCCTTTGCCTTTCACCGAGGGATAGCCGCCGTGAAGCCACTCGCCCATCAGCCGCCGCAAATTGCCCGCGCCAACGGCATCGAGCTTTGTTACGAGATCTTCGGCGATCCGGACGCCCCGCCGATGTTGCTGATCATGGGGCTCGGCGCCCAGATGATTCATTGGGACGATGATTTCTGCCGGCAGCTTGCCGGGCGCGGGTTTCGCGTGATCCGTTTCGACAACCGCGACATTGGCAAGTCCAGCAAGTTCACCGGCGGCAAGCGCCTGACTGCCGTTGAACTTTTCAAGCTGCGCTTCCTCAAGATCCCGGTCGCGGCGCCCTATCGGCTATCTGACATGGCCAAAGACACAATCGGGCTGATGGACACGCTCGGCATCCAATCGGCGCATCTCGTGGGCGCCTCGATGGGCGGCATGATCGCCCAGGAAACCGCGCTCTCGTTTCCACAACGGGTGCGCTCGCTGACCTCGATCATGTCGACGACCGGCAACCCCAAAGTGCCGCCTCCGACCCGGGAGGCCACCGCGGTGCTGATGGCGCCGCCGCCGGCCAGCAAGGAAGAATATTTTGAGCGCTTCGCCCAAACCTGGAAGGTGCTGCGCGCCGGTAGCTTTCCGGAAGACGAAGCGCTCGATCGGGCGCGCGCCGAGCGCACCTATGCGCGCGGCTTGAATCCGACCGGTGTCGGGCGTCAACTTCGCGCGGTCCTGGCTTCCGGCAGCCGCAAGGAACGCTTGCGATCGCTCAAGGTACCGACGCTGGTGATCCACGGTACCATCGATCCGCTGGTGCGCCCCGAAGGGGGCAAGGATACCGCAGCCTCGATCCCCGGCGCCAAGCTAGTGATGATCGAAGGCATGGGCCACGCGCTGCCGATTCCGATGTGGCCGCAGATCATAGATGCAATCGACAAGCACGCCCATGCGGCGGATGCCAAGGCGCCGCATTAGCGCGAACAGAACAACAACGACAACAACCAAGGGAGAGAGAGATGAAACTGGAAGGTGGGTGCTATTGCGGCCAGCTGCGCTTCAAGGCCGAAGGCGACCCTATGCTGAAGGCGCAATGCCATTGCCGCGAATGCCAATATTTCAGCGGCGGCTTGCCCAACATGTTCGTGCTGATGCCCCACAAGGGCTTCAGTTACACCAAGGGCGCGCCGAAGAAGTTCATTCGCAGCGATCTCGAGAACGCGGTAACGCGGGAATTCTGTGCCGAATGCGGCACGCATATCGCGACGCTGCCACCCACCGCTCCCGGCGTGGTGCTGAAGGTCGGCACGTTCGACGATCCCACCCTGTTCGGTAACCCGAAAATCGCGATCTACACCGTCGATAAACAAACCTATCACCACATCCCCGACGGCATGCCGGCCTTCGAGCGATTGCCGCCGAGGTAGACCCAAAGAAAACAAACTTGCGTCGTCCCTGCGAACGCGAACGCAGGGACCCATACGCCGTGTCGTTTCGTTTTAAGGACACCGTTGGTAATCGGCACGTAACCAGAAACGCCAGGGGTTATGGGTCCTCGCATTCGCGGGGACGACAACTAAGTTCGTATTACCCGCCGGCCCAGACATCGAGCACGTAGCGATTTTTTGTACCGAGATCTTCGATCCAGCGCAGACCGGCGTTGGCATCGGCGCCTGAGCGCTCGCGGTAGATCGCAACCAGTGCGGCTTTCACGTCCGGCTCCATCTTGCCGCCGTCGCCGCAGACGTAAATGATCGCGCCCTTTTCAATCAGGCTCCAGACGCGGTCTTTCTGCGCTGTAACGAGATGCTGCACATAGGTCTTGGGTCCCTCGCCGCGCGAAAATGCGGTGTACAACTCGGTGATGCCGTCGGCGGCGAACGTCTTCAACTCGTCGGCATAGAGATAATCCTGGCCGGGATGACGGCAGCCGAAGAACAGCATCGCCGGACCGAGGCTCGCGCCCTTCGCCTTGCGCGCAGCGCGTTCCTGCAGGAATCCGCGGAACGGCGCCAGCCCCGTGCCGGGGCCGATCATGATGATCGGCACGGAGTTGTCATCCGGCAGCCGGAAGCCGGCCTTGGTCTCACGAATAGTGGCGTGGATGGTGTCGCCCGCGCGGCGGCCGGCGAGATAATTCGAACAGACCCCCCGGTAGATGCCACGCCCTGAACTTGCGGGGGCTTCGACCACGGCGGCCGTGACGCTGCAACGCTTCGGATCGCCCGATGGCGACGACGAGATCGAATAATAGCGCGGCGCCAACAGCGACAGCATTTCAAGATATGCATGGAACGGCAGCTCGCAGGCCGGATGTTCCTCGAGCAGGTCGAACACCGACTTGCGCTTGCCGAGAACGTCGGTGCGATAGCGCTCGGTGGCGGCGGCATCATCGCCGATCAGGGCCAGCAGCTTCGGCTTGGTCATCGGACAGCGCGTATGCTCGGACATGATCTGGATCTGCTTGCGGGTGGCGACCTGCTGCAGTTCGACGAATTCGGTCAACAGCCGCCCGACCGAGACGGCATCGCCGACCGGCAGTTGGGCGCGACGGCCCTCGGCAACTTGCAACCGGATCTGGTCGGCCGGCAGAAAGCCAAAGCGGCGCGCGACGGAATCCACCAGCACCGGGTCATTGCGCGGAACGACGCTGAGATGGTCGCCGACGCGGTAGGTCATGTTCGGCGGCAGTTGTACCTCGATATGCCGGGTCGATCGATCGGAGGCATCGGGGCCGAACTTGTTCTGCAGCTCGGCATTGGCCAGCACCTTCATGGCCGCGACGCCGCCCTGCGCGACGATGGCGTTGACCGCCGACGGCGCCACCGGCTCGATGCTGTAGAGCGGCTCGTCGTCGGCGCTGCGGCTGAAGCCGGAATCGATGCCGAATTCCTTCATCGCCGCCGGCGCGGCGGCGGCGAACCAGCTCTCGAACTGGCCATCGAGATCGCTGCGGGCATCGCCCTCGCCGCGCGCATAGACGCTGCGCGCGCCATGCGCCGCCAGTTGCTCGTCGATCATGCGCGGCACCGACTGATAGGTCGCAGCCCAATCGCTGTTGCCGCAGCCAAACACCGCGTAGCGCAGCTTGGCAAAAGCGTCCTTCGGCAGACCGCCGCCGAGCCATTTGACAAATTGCGTGGCATTGTCGGGCGGCGCGCCATTATAGGACGCGCAGAAAATCAGCACGCCACCCTGCTCCGGTAGTTTGCCGACGCATTCGTCGAGCGGCGCAAGCTTGGTGGCAAAGCCGTTCACCTCGGCGAGATCGGCGACACGGGTCGCCAACTCCTCGGCGGAACCTAGGTTTGATCCGTACAGCACCAATAGCGGCGTATTGTGCCCCGGGCGCGCCCGGGCGCGCGGCGCGGCTGCCGCCGCTGTCGTCGGCGGGGATGCGGTTCGACCGGCATAAGCGCCCCGATCCCGGTCGGTGCGCGGACGCACCTTGATCTTGAACCCGTCGGGCTTGATCGTCAGCGTCTCCTTCAGCACCATCTGGTAGCGATTGACGTCGATCAGCTTGAAACGCTGCAGGATCATGCCGAGCGCGAGCGCGGCCTCGTGCATGGCAAAGCCGCGGCCGATGCAGGCGCGCTGGCCGTTGCCGAACGGCTTCCAGGCATTGAGCGGACGCGCGGCTTCCGCCTCGCGGCTGAAATTCTCCGGGTCGAACGCATCGGGATTGGGACCCCACACGCTGGGATCCCGGTGCAGCGCCAGCACCAGCACCGTGATGAAGGTGTTTTTCTTCAATTTGTATTTGCCGCCGATGGTCTCGTCGTTCAGCGGCGAAATGCCGTAGGCCGGCGCCGGCGGCCACAGCCGCAGCGCCTCCTTGAGTATCTGGGTGATGTAGGTGAGTTGGGTGACCTGCTGATAGGTCGGCTTGGCGTTGATGTCAGGCCCCAGCACCCGGTCGACCTCCTCATAGGCCTTCTTGAGCACCTCGGGGTGTTTCAACAGCGCGTAGATCGCGCAGGACAACAGGCCGCTGGTGGTCTCATGGCCCGCAATCAGGAATGTATTGATCTGGTAGCGGATGTTGACGTCGTCGAGCTGCTCGCCGCTGACGCGGTCGACGCCGGTCATCATGGCGCCGAGCATGTCCTTTTTGTCCTCGGTGCCCTCCGTGCTCTTGCGCCGTTCGGCGACGATCTCGTCGACCATTTTGTTCATGAAGGCGACGTCGGCCGCGAGATCGCGCCGGCGCTTCTGCATCCACAGATTCTCCATCGGGAGACCACGGATCATCATGATAGTTTCGAGCGAGCGCACCAGCGATGCGACGAACGGATGATAGTCGCGCCGATAGAATGAATTGAACCGGTAGTCGAACCCGCATAGCCCGATCGTGTCCAGCGTCAGCGCGGTCATGTCGTGGACGACGTCGATTTCCTCGTCGCCGTTCAACCGCTCCCATTTCTTTACCAACTGATCGGCGATATCGACCATGCTCGGGTGATAGGACTGCATGGCGCGATTGCCGAACGGCTGCAGCAGGATGTTGTGCGCCTTGCTCCAGTTCGGTTCAGAGGTGTCCGCGGTGAACAGCCCGTCGCCGCCGACGGCACGGACGCGGCGCAACGGTCCGCGCACCGCCTTGTCGAAACGCTTCTCGTCGCTGAGTTCTTCGACCAGATCGTGGCCGGAGACGATGACGAGCGGCGCGCCCATCATGTCGAGCCAGAAGATCGGCCCCAATTCCTTGGCCAGCCGCGCCAGGTTCTGCACCGGCGCAGTCGAGTCCAATGACAGCATGTTGCCGATTACCGGTTTGGTCGGCGGATGCGGAATCGGACTCAGTCGGTTCGTGGACGCCATTGCCTAAGTATCTCCTGCCCTGCCTCAACCGCCGTTGCGAGCAACCCCCGTACTGTCATTCCAGGGCGATCCCACCGGGTCTGCGCGAAGCGCAGCCCGATGGCAGGCTCCGCATCGAACTCCGATGTGCACTTGCACATCGGAGAATCTCGCGATTCCAGGTCTGGTCCTTCGGACCATCCCGGAACGACTGTGTTCGGATTTGCTTCGCTCGCAATGACGGGGCTTTCCTATCCAAACCGCTTTCTACGCCACTCGATCAGCTTGGCGCTGACTTCTTCCGGCTTTTCCTGCTGCGTCCAATGGCCGCTGCCCTTGACCAGGTATTTCTCGAGATCGGGAATGATCTTTTCCATGCCGTCGGCCGAGGACGGCGGCAGCACCTGGTCGTTTTCGGCCATGATCATCAGCGACGGCACCTTGACCGTATGATCGATGTCGGCCGAACGCTGCCAGTTACGCGACATGTTGCGGTACCAGTTGATGCCGCCGGTGAAGCCGGTTCTGGTGAAGGTATCGACGAAAACCTTCCTTTCCTCCGGCGACAGGATCGGCGTCCGCGGGTCGTGCTTGGCGTCGTAGGCCGCGATCATCTGCGGGAATGCCAGATTGAGCCGCGGCGAGGCGCCGACACCGGCAACCACCTCTTCCGCCGGCGTGCCATCGGGGCGCGGCACCGGCTTGCGCATGAAGGCATCAAAAGTCTGCTCGACCCGGCCGTGGAAGATCTTGTCGGGACCGCGGGCGGGGTCCTGAAACTGCACGATATACATGTGCTCGCCGAACCGGGCGCGCAGCAGTTCGATCGGATCGGCCCATGCCCGATTGGTGTGCGGCGTGTTGACGCCAACGACGCCCGCGACGCGGTCGAGGTGCCGCAGCGGCATTTGCCAGACGATAAAGCCGCCCCAATCGTGACCGACGAAAATCGCCTTGTCGATTTTCAGGTGATCCATCAGCCCGACGAGATCTCCGGTCAGATGCTCGATATCATAGGACTCGACGGCCTCAGGCCGGTCGGTCGCACCATAACCGCGCTGATCCGGCGCAATCACCCGGATGCCGGCTTCACTGAGCGCCTTGATCTGATGGCGCCACGAAAACGCCAGCTCGGGCCAGCCATGGCAGAGGATGAGCGGCGGCGCGTCGGTTTTCGGGCCCGCTTCGTAATAGCCCATGCGAATGCCGTTGGTCTGGGCGAACTGCAGTGGAGGCATCTCGATCATCGTGAGCTTCTTTCTTCACTCTGGACGGTGGTTCCCAGCCGACACCCCGCACTTGTCGCGATGACGACTTTTTGCGCTTTCACCAACGCGGATGCGGCTCGCTGTTCAGCTTGCCGCGCTCTTGAGATCGGTCGGCGGAATAAAGGCAGCTTGCAGCGCGGCGAACTCCCCCGGCAGCATGTCACAGAGCACCTGCACGTGCGGAATGATGTTCGCGCCGGCGATGAAACCGAAATCCAGTTGATCGCGATAGCTCTGCACGGTGATGTTCAGCGCCAGGCCATGGGTCGAGATCGACACCGGAAAGATGTGCAATAGCTCGGCGCCCGCCGCATACAATGTCTGGCGCGGTCCGGGCACGTTGGAGACCGTGATGTTGGCCGCAGGAGGCAGCACATCGGACAGGTTCGAGCGGCTGTACAGAAGCGCCAGGATCTGCACCAGGATCGGCGTGCCCAGCATCGAGATGTTCTGCACCTGCGGCATCAGCGCCCGCAGCGGATGCGACATCTCCTTGGATTTGGTGGACTGCGCGATGATGGCTTCCAGCCGCGCCTTCGGATCCTCGATGTTGGTGGCGATCGAGCAGATCATGCCGAACACCTGATTATTGGCGTCGGTGTTACCCTCTTCGCGCAACGAGATCGGCACCGCCGCAGTCATCGATTTGGCAGGCAACGCGCCGTGCTCCAGCAGATATCGCCGGACCACGCCGCTCGATATCGCCAGCACCACGTCGTTGAGCTTGCCGCCGGCCTGTTTCGCCAGCGCCTTGGCCTGCGACAGCGAAACCGAGGTGCCCGCGAAGCTGCGCTCCGACGAAATAGATTTATTCAGGATCGTCGGCGGCGACATCATGCCGCTGAGGCTGTCGCGCGATTTCGGATCGGTAATTTTCCCGACCACTTCGGAGACGCTTTTGAGCATCGTAGGCATGTTGCCGGCAAACCTGACCGCGGCTTCGATCTGGTACATGGCGTTGTCGAACAGGATCGAGCCGAGATCGCTCTTGCCCGAGCGCGGCAGATCGATGCTCTTCGCCGCCGCCGAAGCGTCGAACGGCTGGCGCCAAAGCTGCTGATACGAATCGATGAAATTGGCGGCGATATCGCGCGGCTCCTGCTCGACCTTTCGCGCCGCCGGCTTCTCGATTTTCCTCGGAATCGGCGTCACGTCGTAGATCATGTTGGTGAGCGCAGCACCCGCGCCACCGTCGATGCAGGCGTGATGCATCTTCGAATAAAGCCCGATCTCGTTATCCTTCATGCCTTCGAAGACATAGAATTCCCACAGCGGGCGGGCGCGATTGAGAAGCTTGGCATGCATCCAGCCGACGATGCGCTCGAGCGTCGCGCGGTCACGCGGCGCGGGAAGGCTGGCGCGGAAGATATGGCGGTCGATATCGAACTGGTCGTCCTCGACCCAGGACGGGTGATCGATGTCGAGCGGCGCCTTTTCCAGGCGCGCTTTCAGGATCGGCGCCACATGCAGCCGCGAGGCGATCATGGCCTTGAAGTCTTCGAAAAAGTCGCCCTGGTAGCCTTGGGGCAGACGGAAGATCGCCATGCTGCCCACATGCATCGGCATTTCCGGTGTTTCCAGATACAGAAACGACGCGTCCATTGAGGACAGCTTCTTGGCGTCACCCATGTTTCCCTCCCGCACGTGGACCGACGCGGCGCCTTAGTGGCGCTTCTGGTCGTCAGGCGGATTGTGCATTTTCCGGGGGCGCATATGCAATGGCAAACGGCCCCGATCGGTCAAATTGCCTGAATTGACCCTCGGGCTGGGCCAGGCGATCCGCAATCGCCCACAAGGCGGCGGCATTGACCCCGAGCCCGGCATGGCTGGCGAGGTAAACCTCGATGTTCTCGGCGGTCTCGGAGGGACGAACAAGGCAGGTCCGCCAGTTCACGATGCCGTCGGTGCGCGAGTAGATCGAAGTAGCCGGCACCGGCAAGTCGCCGGATATCGCCGTTCGAAGCTCGGAATTCTCCGCGACCGGTTCGCCCGACATCGCCTCGTAGAGCCTGGTAGCATTGGTCGCCCGTACGTCGCCCGTGAACGGGCTTCCCAGCGTTATGACGGATCGCACCATCTCCGGCGCCTGCAGGGCGAGATCGCGCGCATAGACACCGCCAAGGCTCCATCCGACGATGCTGACCTTGCGGCCGGCGTCGGCGTGGATCGCCGCCAGCCGGTCGCGCAGCGCGTCCCGGAGGCGTGAAACACCGCCGAGATTACGGCCCATCCGCCACGCATGGGTCTCGTAGCCAAGCTCCCTCAGATATCGCCGCATCGGCGCCATCGACAGGTCGCTGGCGAGGAATCCCGGCAATGCCAGCACCGGATGACCGTCGCCTCTCGGGGCCCGCAACAGCACCGGCGAAAGCATCAGGCTGGCGTTGAACTCGAATAACCCCCGCACCTCGGCCAGCAGGAGGCCAAGACCGGGCGCACGCAGTTCGCGCGGCGGCGGCGGCGGTTGGCCTCCGTCGCGCGGCGTCATTTTTTCTTGTCGCCGGTTCGCACGCCACCGAGACCGGCCATCGTCACGAACATGTCCTGAAACCGCTCGGCCAGCTTCGGATCGAACGTGAACCAGCTCTGCATCAGGGCTTCCGGAGATACCTTCTCGATGTTGCTCAACATCTGCTGCTGCAGTTTTTCCATCACCGCAGTCTGCATCGGCTGCACGTTCGGAAGCCCGAAAAACTCCCGCGCTTCCAGCGGCGTGCAATCGATCTCGACGTTCACCTTCATGTTCAGTCCCCCGGGTAACGTTTTATTGTCGCAGTATCGCAGCGACAGGTGCCACGACGCAAGCGACGTCGCGCGGGAAAGCCGCGCCTTCCGCCCTCAATTGGTAAAGATGGTCAACCGAAACGCTCCACAGAATAAGGCTTGGGATCGGCAAATGGCGCTTCGCCGGTCATCATCTCCGCCAATAGCCGGCCCGTGGCGGGGCCGAGGGTCAGGCCGTGGTGCTGATGCCCGAAATCGAACCAGAGACCGGGATGGCGAGGCGCCTTGCCGATGACCGGAACCATATCTGGCAGACACGGCCGGGCCCCCATCCAAGGCTTCGCATCGACGGCGTCGCCGAGCGGAAACAGGGCGCGGGCGCGCGGCAATGCCTGCTCGATCTGGACCGGACGGGGCGGCGCATCGCGCCGGGCAAATTCGACGCCGGTGGTCAGGCGGATACCCCGGTTCATCGGCGCCAGCAGATAACCGAGATCCGAATCAAGAACGGGGTGGTGCAGCACCGCGTTGCCGCCTGGCGCCAGATGCAGGTGATAGCCGCGCTTGAAGCCGAGCGGGATCGAATATCCGAGCGGCCGAAACACCAGGTCCGACCAGGGCCCCAGTGCGACCACCACCTCGCGCGCCACCACCGCGCTCTGCGGCCCGCTGACGCGCCATCCGCCACTGCACGGCTCGAGCGTTCGCGCGTCTGCGACCACAAAGCGTCCACCCTTGCGTTCGAAAAGCGCCGCATAGGCCTTGGCCAGCGCCCCGGGATCGGGAATGAAACCGGGCGCGGGATAATATACCGCGCCGGCGAAATCGCCGCTGAGGTTGGGCTCGCGCGCTGCAATCGCCTTGCCATCGAGAACCTCTCCCTCGACGCCGTATTGCTTCGCTCGATCGAGATCGCTGACCCCGCCCGCCAGCGTCGCGTCAGTACGGAACAGCTTGATCCAACCGGTCCGCCGCAGCAGCTCCGGCACTCCGGCCTCAGCGATCAGCGCCTCATGTTCGAGCAGACTGCGCCTAATTAGCGGCAATTCTGCCTTCGCGCTGCGCAACGCCCGCTCCGGTGATGACGCCAGATAGTAACGCAGCAGCCATGGCAGAAAATCCGGCAAGTCGGAAACGACATAACGTACTTGCGGCGAACGATTCATCGCATAGTAGAGGATCTGTCCGAAATCTCGCGGAAACATCAGCGGAAAGACCGAAGCGCTCTCGATCAAACCGGCGTTTCCAAAACTGGTCTCTTCGCCGGCGCGCCCATGCCGATCGACCAGGATTACTTCCCGCCCCCGCTTCTGCAAGTGCAAGGCCGCGCCGACGCCGACCATACCCGCGCCGAGCACAATAACATCGGCCTTCAATTCCGCCATTCATCACTCCGAAGTTGATTGCAACGCTCTCGGCGCCGTTGCTTATGCTGAAGCTAGTTATGCCTCCATCGTCGCGCAAACCGGGCTGCGTTGTGGAATCACGCTTGCGCGACGGCCAAACTCTGGCAACATGGATCGGCATTTACGCGACATCGTGGTGATAGCTGTTACGGGGAACGGGGACAATGCGGTTACGTGGGATCTTGCTTGCGGCGAATATCGTGTCTGTCATCGCCTTTGCGATCGCGCCGGCATCGGCCCAGACCCTGCGCTATGCCAACCAGGGCGACCTCAAATCGCTCGACCCTTATACACTCAACGAAACCACCACCCACGCCCATCTCGGACAGGTCTATGAAGGTCTGATCGCGCGCGGCAAGGATCTCAAGATCATCCCGGCGCTGGCGGAAAGTTGGGAAACGCCGGAGCCCACGCGCTGGCGATTCCACCTGCGCAAGAACGTCAAATTCCAGAACGGCGATCCCTTCACCGCCGACGACGTCGTGTTCTCAGCCGACCGCGTCCGCGCCAAGGGTTCTAATCTGCAAACCCGCATCGACTCCGACACGAAGGTCGTCAAGGTCGATGAGTACACCGTCGATTTCGTTCTGACCAAGCCCAATCCCATCCTCGATTCGCAGTGGGATACTTGGTACATCATGGACAAGAAGTGGAGCGAAGAGAACAACGCGGTGGCGCCGACGCCAGCTTCCGCCACTTCGCCGAGCTTCGCTTCGCTTCATGCCAACGGCACCGGTCCGTTCATGATCGAAAGCCATCAGCCCGGCGTGAAGACGGTCTTCAAGGCCAATCCGAACTATTGGCGCAAGCCGGAAACTAATCTCAAGGAAATCGTTTTCACGCCGATCGCCTCGGAAGCGACGCGGGTCGCGGCGCTATTGTCGGGCGAAGTCGATATCGTCGAGCCGGTTCCAATCCAGGACATTGCGCGCGTCGATGCGAGCTCCAATGCGCAAGTGCTGAAGGGCCCCGAGCTGCGCACCATCTTCCTCGGCTTTGACCAGAGCCGCGACGAGTTGCTGTACTCCAACGTCAAGGGCAAGAATCCCTTCAAGGACGTTCGCGTCCGCGAAGCTTTCTTCAAGGCGATCGATATCGAGTTGATCAAGAACCGCGTGATGCGCGGGCTTTCGACGCCGTCGGCGCTGATGATCGCCCCGCAACTGTTCGCGCTGTCGAAGGACTTCACGCGCCCGAAATTCGACCCCGTCGAAGCAAAAAAACTGCTGACCGAAGCCGGCTATCCCGACGGCTTCGAAGTCACGATGGATTGCCCGAACGATCGCTATGTCAACGATGCCGCGATCTGCCAGGCGGTGGTCGGCATGCTCGCCCGCATCGGCGTCAAGATCGACCTGTTGGCGCAACCCAAGGCGCAATATTTCGCCAAGATTCTCAAACCCGCCGGCTATCAGACCTCGTTCTATATGCTCGGCTGGACTCCCGCCACGCTCAACTCGCACAATGTGATGTACGACTTGATGGGCTGCCGCGACGATCCGAAATCGCCGCGCGGCGAGACCAATCTCGGCGGTTACTGCAACAAGGAATTCGACGCCCTGACCGACAAGGTGCTGCAGGAGACCGACACAACCAAGCGCAACCTGTTGATCAAGCAGGCGTTCGAGATCGCCGCAAAGGACTACGCTTATATTCCGCTGCACCAGCAGGCGTTGGCGTGGGGCGTTTTGAAAAAGCTCAACGTGGTGCAGCGTCCTGACAATCAGGTCCTGCCCTATTGGATGAACAAGCAGGAATAGGACAAGGTGGTTGCGGTAGGTTCGAAGCGTTGATCGAGTCGAGATTCCGGGTCGGGCCCTTCGGGCCATCCCGGAATGACCACCGGTCCATTTAGTCATTCCGGGGCACGCCGAAGGCGTGAACCCGGAATGTCGCAGTGAAAGGAACCTATGCTCGCTTTCACTCTTCGCCGCGCGATTCAGGCGATCGGCGTCATGATCGCAGTCGGTATCATCGCATTTTCGATGTTCCGCTTCGCTGGCGACCCGGTCAACCAGATCGTCTCGCTGGACACGCCGCCCGCCGAGCGCGCTGCGGTCCGTCAATCGCTCGGGCTTGACGATCCCGTGCTTGTGCAGTTTGCGCGCTACTTCGGCAATGCGATCCAGTTCAAGTTCGGGGTGTCGTACCAGTTCCGGCAGCCGGTCGCCAACCTCCTGATGGAGCGCGCCCCGGCGACGCTAGAACTCGCCGCCTGCGCCACGGTCTTCTCGCTGGTATTCGGCATCCTGATGGGGGTCTATTCGGCGCTGAAGCGCGACAGTTTCCTGGCAAAGATATTCCAGGCGGTATCGCTGATCGGAATCTCACTGCCGACCTTCCTGATCGGCATCCTGCTGATCTATCTGTTTTCGGTGACGCTGGGCTGGTTGCCGTCGTTCGGGCGTGGCGATGTGGTGCGGATCGGCTGGTGGACCACGGGCCTATTGACGGTCTCCGGCCTCAAGGCGCTGATCATGCCGTCGATCACGCTCGGGCTGTTCCAGATGACTTTGATCATGCGGCTGGTGCGGGCGGAGATGCTCGAGGTTTTGCGCACCGACTACATCCGCTTTGCGCGGGCGCGTGGATTGACGACGCGGGCGATCCATTTCGGCCACGCACTGAAGAACACCCTGGTTCCCGTCATCACCGTTGCCGGTCTACAGTTTGGCTCGGTTATTGCATTTGCAATCATCACCGAAACCGTATTCCAGTGGCCGGGCATGGGACTGCTTTTCCTGCAAGCGGTGCAGAACGTCGATATCCCGATCATGGCGGCCTATCTGCTGATGGTGTCGCTGATCTTCGTCATCATCAATTTCGTGGTCGATATTCTCTACACCGTGGTCGATCCGCGCCTGCGCGCAACTGTCAGCCGTCCGGCGTGAGGACCAGATAACGCATGTCCGAAACTGTCGCCCCGCACAGCATCGAGTTCAATTCCGCCCCGCGCGCGGGCGACGTGGCTGCGGCGCGCGATCGAGAGCGACGTGTTTTACTCGTTCAGGCGTTCCCGCCTCACCATGATCGCAGCCGCCGTGACCGCGCTGTTTTTTCTGATCGCGATCCTGGCGCCGATGCTTGCCGTACAGAACCCGTTCGATCCGGCGCAACTGCAACTGATGAATTCCCGGATCTCGCCGCTCTGGACCGCGGACGGCCAAAGCCCTTTCCTGCTCGGCACCGACGAGCAAGGCCGCGACGTGTTTTCCGCCATTCTCTACGGCCTGCGCATTTCGCTGGTCGTAGGCCTTCTCGGCGTCGTATTTGCGGGAACACTTGGCATCGCGCTCGGTCTGATCGCCGGCTATGTCGGCGGTGCGGTCGATAGCCTGATCATGCGGATCGCCGATGTGCAGCTTACCTTTCCCGCGATCCTGATCGCGCTGCTGGTCAACGGCGTCGTCAAGTCGGTGTTCGGCAACCGCCTCGACGCCATGGCGACGCTGGCGGTGCTGGTGTTCGCGATCGGATTGAGTTTCTGGGTGCAATATGCGCGCACCGTGCGCGGCTCGGTGATGGTGGAGAAAAATCGCGATTACGTGGCGGCGGCGCAATTGATCGGCCTCCCGGCGCCCGTGATCATGCTGCGGCACGTGCTGCCGAACACGATGGGACCCATTCTGGTGATCGCCACCATCAACCTTGCGCTCGCCATCATCACCGAGGCGACCTTGTCGTTTCTGGGCGCCGGCATGCCCGACACCATGCCCTCGCTCGGCACCCTGATTCGGATCGGCAACAATTATCTGTTTGCCGGTGAGTGGTGGATTGTCGCCTTCCCGGGTATCGCGCTTGCAGCGCTGATCCTCTCCATTAACCTGCTCGGCGACTGGCTGCGCGACGCCCTCAATCCCAAACTCCGATGAGACACGTGACCGAACCCGTTCTCTCCGTGCGCAATCTTCAGGTGGAGTTCGTCACCCGTCGCAGCGCGCTGCGTGCGATCGACGGCATCTCCTTCGATATCGCACGCGGTGAGGTCCTGGGCGTGGTCGGCAAATCCGGCGCCGGAAAATCCGTCACCGGGCTTGCGGTGATCGGCCTGATCGATCCGCCCGGCCGCATCGCCGGCGGCGAGATCCATCTGTCCGGCCTGCGCGTCGACAACTTTCCGCCCGAGCAAATGCGCAAGGTCCGGGGAAAGCGGATCGGGATGATTTTCCAGGATCCGCTCACCAGCCTCAATCCGCTGTATCGGATCGGCGATCAATTGGTCGAGACCATCCGCACCCATCTCAATCTGTCGGAAACCGCCGCGCGCAAGCGCGCGATCGACCTGCTGGCCGAAGTCGGCATTCCCGCGCCGGACAAACGCATCGATGCCTATCCGCACGAATTCTCCGGCGGCATGCGCCAACGCGTCGTCATTGCGCTTGCGATTTGCGCCGAGCCGGAACTGATCATCGCTGACGAGCCGACCACCGCGCTCGACGTCTCGGTGCAGGCGCAGATCATCGCGCTGATCAAGCGGCTCGGGCGCGATCACGGCACCGCGGTCATGCTGGTAACCCACGACATGGGCGTCATCGCCGAGACCTCGGACCGCGTCGCGGTGATGTATGCCGGCCGCATCGCCGAAATCGGCCCGGTGCAGGACGTCGTGCGGAACCCGCTGCATCCCTATGCCAAGGGTCTGATGGGCGCGATCCCGACACTCGCGGGCGATGCCGCGCGCCTGGTCCAGATCCCGGGCTCGATGCCGCGGCTTTCGGCAATTCCACCCGGCTGCTCGTTCAATCCGCGCTGCGCGTTTGCGTTCGATCGTTGCCGGGTCGAACGGCCCGAGCCGCTCCGGCGTGGCGCGCAGGCCGTGGCCTGCCATCTCTATGACACGGCGGCAAAGGAAACCGCGGCATGACGTCAGCACCTTTCGTCGCCGCCACAGATTTGCATCGTGTGTTCGACGTGTCCAAGCCCTGGCTCAACCGGCTACTGGAAGGCGGCCAGCTCGAATTCCTCAGGGCGGTCGACGGCGTGACCTTCGATATCGCCAGGGGCGAGACCTTCGCGCTGGTCGGCGAGTCCGGTTCGGGAAAAACCACCGTAGCGCGAATGGTGGTTGGGCTGTTGCCGCCGACGTCAGGCGACGTGCTGATCGACGGGGTCTCGATGAGCGACCCGCGGCAGGCGACAGCGCGCCGGCACCTGCGCCGCCGCATCCAGATGATCTTCCAGGATCCCTATGCGAGCCTCAACCCGCGCTTCCGGGTCGATGCCATCGTCGCCGAGCCGATCCGCGCCTTTGATCTGATCCAGGGCGAACGCAACATCGCAGCGCGGGTCGGCGAGTTGTTGAACCTGGTCGGACTGCATGCCGACGACGGCCTGAAATATCCGCATGAATTTTCCGGCGGGCAGCGGCAGCGGATCGCGATCGCTCGCGCACTGGCCTCCGAGGCCGAGTTCATCGTTTGCGACGAGCCGACCTCGGCGCTTGACGTCTCGGTGCAGGCGCAAATCCTGAACCTGATGCGCGACCTGCAGGACAAGTTCGGCCTCACCTACCTCTTCATCAGCCACAACCTCGCCGTGGTCCGACACATGGCGAGCCGCATCGGCGTGATGTATCTCGGCCGTATCGTCGAGATCGCGAAAGCGCGCGAACTGTTCGATCACCCGCGCATGCCCTACACTAAAATGCTGCTGGGCGCGGTGCCTGACCTCGCGATGTCCGGCCGCCAGCGGATTCCCGTCACTGGCGAGGTCCCCAATCCGATCAATCCGCCGCCCGGCTGCGCCTTCAATCCACGCTGTCCGCTAGCGTTCGAGCGCTGCCGCCGCGAGACGCCGGCGTTGATCGACGGCGTGGCCTGCCACGCCGTCAATAGTCCAGTCGCCGCAGGCGTGCCTGCGTGATTTCGCTGATGCGAGGAGGAAACGGCCCCGTTGGCAGCCCGCCTTGGCTGTGGTCAAGTGCGGCGGCCGAAAGCCACCAGCGAAGTGGCGCCAACGAACAATATGGATCCCTATGAGCAAGATTAATCCTGACCCCTTCACCACGAGGCCGGAAATCGAAGGCACGTTCGGGGTCGTCACCTCGACGCACTGGATCGCCACCGCGGTCGGGATGGGGATTCTGGAAAAGGGCGGCAACGCATTCGATGCCGGCGTCGCCACCGCGTTCACGCTGCAGGTGGTCGAGCCGCATCTGAACGGCCCGGGCGGCGACGTGCCGATCATCGTGCACGACACCAAGCGCGGCCGCACCGAGGTGATTTGCGGCCAGGGCCCCGCGCCAGCCGGCGCAACCATCGCACATTACCGCAGCGAAGGCCTCGAAATGGTGCCCGGCACCGGGCTGCTTGCCGCATGCGTCCCCGGCACGTTCGAATCCTGGATGCTGCTGCTGCGCGATTACGGCACGCTGCGGCTACGGGATGTGCTCGAACCCGCCATCGCCTACGCCCGCGACGGCTACCCGCTGGTCGAGCGCGCCTCGGCGACGATACAAACCGTCGAGCAATTGTTCCGGAATTACTGGCCGACCTCGGCTGCCGTCTATCTGCCGAATAACGAAGTACCGAAGCCCGGCACCCTCTTCACCAACAAGACGCTGTCCGAGACCTATGCCCGCATCCTACAGGAGGCCGAAAGCGCTGGTGCCGACCGCGTCGCGCAGATCGAGCGGGCCAGGAAAGCATGGTCGCACGGCTTTGTCGCCGAGGCGATCGACAAGTTCTGCCGGACGCAGGATGTCATGGATGTCAGCGGCTCGCCGCATCGCGGCGTCCTGCGTGGCGACGACATGGCACGCTGGCAGCCCACCATCGAGGCGCCGCTCACCTATGACTACGGGCGCTACACCGTCTGCAAGGCGGGCGTCTGGAGCCAGGGCCCGGTGATGCTGCAGCAACTCGCACTGCTGAAGGGGTTCCCGATGGACGGGCTTGATCCCACTGGGCCGGAATTCATCCACCTGCAGATTGAATGCGCCAAGCTTGCCTTTGCCGACCGCGAGAAGTTCTACGGCGATCCGAAATTCACCGAGATCCCGATCGAGACGCTGTTGTCCGATGCCTACAATGATGAGCGCCGCAAATTGATCTCGGACCGGGCGTCGCTCGATTTCATTCCCGGCTCGGTCGAAGGCTTCGGCTCGGTGGTGAAACTGCGCCGCCAGGAAGGCCATCGCGAAGCGGTCGGCGCCATGGGCGCCGGCGAACCCACCGTCGGCCGTTTCGGCGAGGTGCGCGGCGACACCGTCCATTTCGACATCATCGATCAGGCCGGCAACATGATCTCGGCGACGCCGTCCGGCGGCTGGCTGCAGTCTTCGCCGGTGATTCCGGAACTCGGCTTCTGCCTCGGCAGCCGCGCACAGATGTTCTGGCTGGAGGAAAACCACCCGGCCGCGCTCGCGCCCGGCAAGCGGCCGCGTACCACGCTAAGCCCGACCATGGCGCTGCGCGACGGCGAACCCTATCTGGCGTGGGGTTCGCCCGGCGGCGACCAGCAGGATCAATGGACCACGCAGTTCTTCTTGCGACACGTTCACGCCAACCTGAACCTGCAGGAAGCGATCGACGCGCCGGCGTGGCATTCGGAGCATTTCCCGATCTCGTTCTGGCCGCGCACCGCGCGACCCGGCGTGCTGGTGGTCGAAAACCGCGTTCCGAAAGCCACGGTCGACGCGCTGAAAGGCCTTGGCCATATCGTCGAGGTCGGTCCCGACTGGTCTGAAGGCCGCCTGACCGCAGCCTCGAAGGTCGGCCGTCGCCGCCGCGCCGCGGCCAACCCGCGCGGCATGCAGGGCTACGCAGCCGGACGGTAATCGATATGACCTGGTCGATCATCGCGCGCGACGAGTTGACCGGCCAATTCGGCATCGCGGTCGCAACCAGGTTCTTCGCGGTGGGCGCGCGCGTGCCCTATATCGCGGCGGGCATGGGCGCGATCGCGACGCAAGCGCTGATAAATCCCTATTACGGCATCGACGGATTGAGGTTGCTGCGCGAGGGCCGCAGCCCGCGCGCGATCGTCGAAACATTGATCGCCGCCGACAGTGGTCGCGCCAGCCGGCAATTGCACGTGATGGACGCGAACGGCCGCATCGCCTCCCATACCGGCGGCGAATGCGTCGATTGGTGCGGACACGTCGAGGGCAACGGCTTCTCGATCGCCGGCAACATGCTGACGGGCGCGCGGGTGCTGGACGAAACCGCGCGCGTCTACACTGGAAATAAAGCGCTGCCATTTGCTCAACGTCTGATCGCAGCGATGCACGCCGGCGAGGCAGCCGGCGGCGACAAGCGCGGCAGGCAATCGGCAGCGCTCCTGATTCATGGCGACAATGAATGGTCTGATCTCGACCTGCGCGTCGACGACCACGTCGATCCACTGGCCGAATTGGCGCGGCTCGAACAGGTGAGCCGCGAGCGCTGGGTGCATTTCCGGCAGTTCCTGCCCACACGCAAAAATCCGGCCGGTATTACCGATCGTGCGACTATCGACGCTGGGATAGAAGCGAGTATCGAAGCCGCGATGGCGAACCGGAAATGACGCCGCGGAACCGGGGATTGGCACCGAAGATGCATACCACGAACGGGTGGAAGGAGCCGGCTTTTCCGGGGTTCCAGTAGTCGGATAACGCCGCTGGCGGCGCAAATTGCAAATATAGGGGCCAAGACGATGAAGCTTTACCGTTGGGCAGTGGCTATCGCAGTCCTTTTCCTGTCGCTTGGAGCGAGCGCTCAAGCCCAGTCCACTTTGCGCATTGGTCTCGCGGAGGACCCGGATATTCTCGATCCGTCGATCGCGCGTACCTATGTCGGCCGCATTGTCTTCTCGGCATTCTGCGACAAGCTCTTCGACCTCGACGAAAAGCTCAACATCGTGCCGCAACTGGCGCTGTCCCACGAGACATCCGCCGACGGCAAGGCGATGACGATCAAGTTGCGGCCGGGGGTCAAATTTCACGACGGCGAACCGCTCGACGCCGAGGCCGCGAAATTCTCCATCGAGCGTCATATGACGCTGCCGACGTCGTTTCGCAAATCAGAACTGGCGAGCGTCGATCACGTCGAGGTTGTCGATCCCCTGACCATCAAGCTGATTCTGAAGACACCGTACTCGCCGCTGATCGCGCAGCTTACCGACCGCGCAGGCATGATGGTATCGCCGAAAGCGGCTAAGGCAGACGGCGACAAATTCGGGCTGCATCCGGTTTGCGCCGGTCCCTACAAATTCGTCGAACGCGTGCCGCAAGACCGCATCGTATTCGAGAAGTTTGCCGACTACTGGAACAAGGATAACATCTTCATCGACCGCGTGGTGTTCTACCCCATCGTCGATGCCACGGTGCGGCTCGCCAATCTGAAATCGGGCGGGCTCGACCTGATCGAGCGCGTGCTGGCGACCGATATCAAGGACGTCCGCGCCGATCCCAAGCTCGTGTTGTCGACCGCGCCTGAACTCGGCTATCTCGGCCTCACCCTCAACATCGCCAACGACAAAAACAAGGGCGCGCTGAGCCAGTCGGTGAAGGTGCGGCAGGCACTGGATTTATCGATCGACCGCGAGGCGATCAACCAGGTCGTCTTCAACGGCGAGTTCACGCCCGGCAACCAATGGGTCAGCCCCAAGCATCCCTATTATCAAAAGTCGTTTCCGATTCAGCCGCGCAATGTTGAAAAAGCCAAAGCGCTATTGAAAGAGGCTGGCGTCGCACTGCCCGTCTCAGTCGACCTGATGGTTCCCAAGGGCGCAGAGAACGAAGCGGTGGCGCAGGTCCTGCAATCAATGGCCGCGGAAGCGGGCTTCGATCTCAAGATCCGCCTGATCGAATTTGCAACCTCTTTCAAGCAGGCCCAGGCCGGTGAATTCCAGGCCTTCCAGATCAACTGGAGCGGCCGGATCGATCCGGACGGAAACTCCTATGTCTTCATGCACTCCAATGCGCCGCAGAACGATGGCGGTTATTCCAATCCGGAAGCCGACAAATTGATGGAAGACGCGCGCCTGGTCTCCGATCCGGCGGAGCGAAAGGCGATCTACGAGAAGCTGACCAAAATCCTGCTCAACGACGAGCCTATCATCTATCTCTATCATCGCACGCTCCTGATCGCACACACGACCAAGCTCGAAGGCTACAAGCAGATGCCGGACGGGCTGGTGCGCGTGGTCGGGTTGAAGCTGAAATGAGAGCAATTGCGCGCGGGGCAAACCCATGCTGAGTTTCCTCACCAAGCGCCTCGCCCAGCTGATCCCGACGCTGTTCTTCGTGTCGATCATGATCTTTTCGCTGCAGCATCTGCTGCCGGGCGATCCCGCGCTGGTCATGGCCGGTGAAGAACGCGACCCCGCTGTGATCGAGCAAATCCGCCAGCAATACCGGCTCGATCGTCCGATCCCGGTGCAATATTTTTATTGGGTCAAAGGTGTATTGGCCGGCGATTTCGGCAAGTCGCTCCGCATCAAGGTGCCGGTCCTCGAGCTGATCAAACAGAAATTGCCGGTCACGCTGCAATTGGGGTCGATGGCGCTCGTGATCGCCCTCTTGATCGGGATTCCAGCCGGGATCGTCTCCGCCGTGAAGAAAGGCACAGCGTGGGATTACGGCGCAAACCTGTTTGCGCTCTGGGGTATCTCGACGCCTAACTTCTGGCTCGGCATCATGTTGATCTTCTTGTTCTCGATCAAACTCGGCTGGCTGCCTGCCTCGGGCTACGTGCCGCTTTCCGAGAACTGGCGCGCCAGCCTCGCTTCCACCATCATGCCGGCCTTCGTGCTCGGCAATGCCATCGCCGCGGTGCTGATGCGGCATACCCGCGCTGCCATGCTGCAGGTGCTCGACAGCGATTTCATCCGTACCGCCCGCGCAAAAGGCATCTCGGAGCCTGCGGTCATCCTCAAGCACGCGCTGCGGAACGCGCTGACACCGGTGATTACGCTCGGCGCGCTCGAGCTCGGCACGCTGTTGTCAGGCGCGGTGCTTACCGAGCAGATCTTTTCGATCCCGGGGTTCGGCAAGCTGATCGTCGATGCGGTTTTCAATCGCGACTATTTGGTCGTGCAAGGTGTCGTGCTGGTCACCGCCACGATCTACATCTCGCTGAACCTGCTCGCCGACCTCGCCTACATCCTGGTCAATCCGCGGCTGAGAGACAATCCATGACCGAAGCTGTGCTTGGCGTCGCACCGACTGCAGTTGCGACGGACTGGGAACGTCCGGCCCTGCGCACATTGCGCCGGCTGTTCCAGCGTAAGGGCGCGGTCGTGGGGCTGATCGTGATAGCGACGTTTATCGTGCTCGCGCTGTTTGCGCCCTTTATCGCACCCTATGACCCGATCGCCACCAGTTGGACGCTGGTCCGCAAGCCGCCCTCGACGCTGCACTGGTTCGGCACCGACGATCTGGGCCGCGACGTGCTCAGCCGCGTGATCTACGGAACGCGCGCCTCGTTGACGGCAGGCGCGATCTCGGTCGGGATCGCCTTCAGCGTTGGCGTACCGCTTGGGCTGTTGTCCGGCTACCGCGGCGGTTTCCTCGACGCACTGATCAGCCGCATCACCGACGCCATGCTGGCCTGCCCGTTCCTGATCCTCGCGATCGCATTGGCGGCGTTCCTGGGTCCGAGCCTCGGCAATGCCATGATCGCCATCGGCATTTCGACAACGCCGATCTTCGTCAGGCTGACCCGCGGGCAGACGATGAACGTCAAGGTCGAGGACTATGTCGAGGCCGCGCGCGCCGTGGGCAATCCGCCCTGGCGGATCGCGCTGGTGCACATCGTGCCGAACATCATGCCGGCGCTGTTGGTGCAGGCGACCCTGTCGATCGCCGCCGCCATCATCGCCGAGGCCGCGCTGTCGTTCCTCGGGCTCGGCCAACAGCCGCCGGGGCCGTCCTGGGGTAGCATGCTCAATGCCGCGCAGCGGTTCCTGACCAACGCGCCGTGGATGGCGCTGTGGCCGGGGCTCGGTATTTTCCTGGTGGTGCTGTCCTTCAACCTGGTCGGCGACGGCCTGCGCGACGCGCTCGATCCGAGGGAAGAACGGTAATTGTCTTCCTCATGGTGAGGAGGCGCTTCTTCAGCGCCGTCTCGAACCATGCTTCGCACCACTGGGAAAGTGATCAGCGTCGATCCCTCGAGACGCGGCGAAGACGCCGATCCTCGGGATGAGGTCACGTCATAAGTCGTCTTAGATCACCGTCTCGCGCATCACCCTTCGGCAATCCATCTCGTATTCAAGGTCGACCACCGGCGGGCGGGCAAAATGCCAGGTCAGGCCCGAGCGCATTGCACCGTGGTGTACCAGTTCATCGGCGACAACCGGATGAAAGTCGCGGATCGAATAGGCCTGCGTGGCCGTGGTATCCTTCCAGCCGAACCCGAACGTTTCGAGTTCGGCTTTCCATTTCGTTGACGGTGCGCTGCACCTTCTCCTTCAGTCCCTCGGGGCTGACATCGCGGTATCGCACGATGCGCTCGGGATAGCTGCCACTGCCGCCGCGCGTTTCGGCGCCGCCGGCGATCACGAATGTCGGCGTCGTATTCTGGCTCGGCCGCGTAAAGGAGAACGCATAGAACGACGGTTCGGCCGGCGGGTCGATCTCCGGGCAGATGTTGCTGCGCGCCACCGGATTGATTGACCCATCGAACAGACCCCACTGCGCCAGTGTCTTGACGTAATGCTGGTTGAACGCGCGAAATCCGTCCTCGGTGAACGCCGCGGGCGAGCGCAACTCGCAGGCGCAGAACGACGTCAACGGCCGCCCGACCGCCTCGATATATTTCGCGGCCTGCGCAAACCCCTCGGCCAGCGGCAACAACCGGTCAAAGCGCACGCGCTCGATCTCAAAGCCGGGATCGGCCGCTGCACCGCTTGAATATTGAAACACGGCTGGAATGAACCGGTAATTGCCGGCCGGAAAATCCTGCGTCGTCATGTCCCGCGTCCCCCCGATTTATCTCATCACAATGGCATGCCGGTGATCCCGACACCATCGGATGCCATGCAGGGGCACCCACCACGACGGCACGCGCGTGAACCAAAGACGGCCCGGCTACGGCGTAAGCCGCGGCCGGCCAACGCTAGGTCGGCTTGAGCGCCTTCGAGCCGAGATCAAAGTCCGCGATCTCCTTGGCCCGCTGCGATGTCGCCCCGGCCCGGTGATCGGTGGCGATCGCCACATAGACCGCGGGCAGCACGAACAGCGTGAACAAAGTCCCGATCGACATGCCGGCGACGACCACCAGACCGATCGAGAACCGGCTCGCCGCGCCGGCGCCGGTCGCGGTCAACAGCGGAATCAATCCGGTGACCATCGCCGCGGTCGTCATCAGGATCGGGCGAAGCCGGACCCGCGCCGCCATCTCGATTGCCGAGCGCCGATCCAGCCCCTCATTGCGCTGCAGCTCGTTGGCGAACTCGACCATCAGGATGCCGTGCTTGCTGATCAGGCCGACCAGCGTCAGCAGTCCCACCTGAGTATAGATGTTCATGGTGGCTACGCCGAAGAACAATGGCAGCAACGCACCGACGATCGCCATGGGAACGCTGATCATGATCACCAGCGGATCGCGCAGGCTCTCGAATTGCGCGGCCAGCACCAGGAAGATGATGATCAGCGCAAAGCCGAAGGTGACCGCGAGCTGGTTGCCTTCCTGCACGTATTGACGCGAGTCCGCCAGATAATCGTGGCTGAAACCGGCCGGGAGCTTCTTGGCCTCACCCTCGAGGAAGTCCACCGCTTGGCCGACAGTCACCCCCGGCATCGGCACGGCCTGGAAGGTGGCGGAGTTCAGCTGGTTGTAATGTGTCAGGGAGTTGGGGTCGGTCGCGGTTTCGATCGATACCAGTGTCGACAACGGCACCTGCTGCCCGGTCGCCGACGCGACATAATATTCGCCGAGCGACTCCGGCGACAACCGCTTGTCGCGCGGCACCTGCGGGATCACCTGGTAGGATCGACCCTCGAGGTTAAATCGATTCACGTAGTTGCCGCCGAGCAGCGTCGCGAGCGTGTTGCCGATGCTCGCCATGGTGATGCCGAGATCGCTGGCCTTCGAGCGGTCGATCTTGATCCGCACCACCGGTTGGTTGAAGTCGAGGTCGCTGTCCGAGACGATGAACAGGCCGCTCTTGCGCGCGGCGTCCTTCAGTTTCTGCATCTGCTCATAGACCGTCTGGAAGGCGTTGGTCGAGTTGATCACCATCTGTATCGGCAATCCGCCGGGACCGCCGGGCAACGGCGGCAGGTTGAACGCGAATGCGTTGACGCCCTCGATCTTGCTGAGTTCGCCCTGGACCAGAGGCTTGAGTGCGATCGAGGAGCGCTTGCGCTCGTCCCAAGGCTTGAGCAGCATCCCGGCGATGCCGTTTTGCGGACCGTTGATGCCGTTCAGGACGAAGCGCAGATCCGTCTCCGGGAATTTGGCAAACGCCTTGTCGAGCTTCTCGCCATAATAATCCGAGTAATCGATATTGGCGTATTTCGGCGCCTTGGTTACGGCGAACACGATGCCTTGGTCTTCCTCGGGCGCCAGTTCCTTTGACGTATGCATGTACAGGAAGCCGACCAGCCCGAGGATGGTCAGGGCGAACAGGCCTGTGATCGGGCGATAGTCGAGCGAGCGATCGAGCAACCGGCCATAGCGATGTGTGACCGAGCCGAACACCCGGTTGACGATCTTCGCAAATCGCCCCTCCTCGGCGCTCTTGAGGAACACCGAGCACATCATCGGCGACAGCGTCAGCGCGATGACGCCGGAGACGATCACCGAACCGGCCAGCGTAAACGCGAATTCGCGGAACAGCGCGCCGGTGAGACCGCCGAGGAAGCCGATCGGCGCATACACCGCCGCCAGCGTGATGGTCATCGAGATGACGGGACCGACGATCTCGCGCGCGCCCTGAATGGACGCCTGCACCGGCGGCTTGCCCTCCTCCAGATGCCGGTGGATGTTCTCCACCACCACGATGGCATCGTCGACCACCAGCCCAATTGCCAGCACCATCGCGAGCAGCGTCAACAAATTGATGCTGAAGCCCATCATCAGCATCAGGCTGCAGACGCCGACCAGCGACAGCGGAATGGTGACGACGGGGATGATCACCGAGCGGAACGAGGCGAGGAACAGGAAGATGACCACGACCACGATGATGATCGCCTCGCCTAGCGTCTTCTCCACCTCGTCGATCGACGATTGAATGAACTTGGTCGAGTCGTAGGCCACCTTCATTTTCATCGACGGCGGCAGGTTGCGCTCCAGTTCCGGGAACAGCGCGCGGACGCCCTTCACGATCGTCAGCGGGTTGCCCTGCGGCGTCGCCTGAACGCCGATGAAGATCGCATGCTCGCCGTTGAAGGCGACGCTGGCGTCGGTACTTTGCGCCGCGAGTTCGACTGTAGCGACATCCTCCATCCGCACGAAACCGCCGTCCTTGGATTTGACGATCATGCGCTTGAACTGATCGATATTCTGCAGGTCGGTATTGGTCGAGACGTTGGAGACGATGAAAAAGCCCTTGGACTGGCCCGCCGCGGCCTGGAAATTGTTGGCGGCAATCGCAGCGGAAACCTCGTTGGGCGAGACACCGCGGCCCGCCATGCGCACTGGATCAAGCCACAAACGCATCGCGAAGGTCTGGCCGCCGAGAATGTCGGCGGACGCCACGCCGTCGACCGTCGATAGCACCGGTTGCACCACGCGCGTCAGGTAGTCCGAGATCGCCGATCCCGACAGGCTTTCGCTGGAGAAGCCGAGATACATCACCGCCGTGGTCTGGCCGGTGGTCTTGGTGACGATCGGATCGTTCAATTCCTTCGGGATCAGGTATCGGACCGAATTGACCTTGGCGAGGACTTCGGTCAGCGCCTGGTTCGGATCGAAGTTCAGCTTGATGTAGACTTGGATGGTGCTGGTGCCCAGCACCGAAGACGAGGTCATATAGTCGACGCCTTCGGCGGAGGCGACGGCCTGCTCGATCGGCGTGGTGATGAAGCCCTGGATCAGGTCGGCCGACGCGCCGGGATAAACGGTGGTGACGTTGACGACCGTATTGGACAGCTTCGGATACTGCCGGATCGGCAGGCTGGTCGCGGCCTTGAAGCCGATCAGCAGGATCAGCAGGCTCACGACCACCGATAACACCGGCCGCTTGATGAAAATGTCGGTCCAGACCATCTCAATAGGCTCCGAAGCTCAAAAATCGATCCGATTGACTCGGCTCGCGGTCGCATCTCGTTGATTGAGCATGATGTTGCCGGAAAACCGTTTCCGGTTCTTCCGGGTCATGCTGCTAGTAACGCGGCGGATTGGCCGGAATCGGCGGAGCCCCGTCGTCAGAGATCGACACCGCCGCGCCCGACTGCAGCTTGAGTTGGCCGACCGCGACCACGCGATCGCCGGCCTTCACGCCGCTGAGGATTTCGACCCTTCCGCCGACCCGGTTGCCGGTTCGCACGAAGGTGCGAACGGCGGTCAGGCTGGTCTTGCCGTCGTCCTCTTTCTTCTCGGTGAGAAGGTAGATCGAATCTCCGTACAGCGTGTAGTCGACGGCTGTTTCCGGAACGGTGATGACTGCGGGCTTATCCGGCAGCACCACCGTCGTCGTCGTGAACATGCCGGGCTTCAGGATGTGATCGGGATTGTCGATCGTGGCCTGAACGCGGATGTTGCGGGTGTCGGTGTTGATCTGCGGCTCGATGGTGGTGATCTTGCCTTCGAATACCCTGCCGGGATAGGCGTCGACCACGACACGGACGGTCTGCCCGTCCTTGAGCATCGCACTGGCTTTCTCGGTAGTCGTGAAGTTGGCATAGATCATCGACAGATCCGTCAACGTCACGATCATGCTGCCCGGGGTGAGGAATTGGCCGACCTCGACATGACGAACGCCGAGGACGCCGTCGAATGGGGCCCGCACCAGCTTCTGCGAAATGATGGCTTCGGTCTTGGCAATGCCGGCGTTGGCCTGATCGAACGCCGCCTGCGCCTGGTCAGCCGTCGCCTGCGGTCCGAACTGGCGTGCCGCCAACTGCTTGGCGCGATCCAGCTGCAATTGCGCCACGACGGACTGCGCCTTGAAGTTCGCCAAATCGCCCTGTTCGGGGCCGTCGAACAATTGCACCAGCGGGCTGCCGGCTTTCACGGTCGCACCGGCGGTGAACATGATGTCGGTGATGCGGCCGCCGACATCAGAGGTGACATTGACCTGATGCACGGCGGCGAGATCACCGACCGCCGTCAATAGGTTCGGAATGACTTCGGATTTCGCCACCGCCACCGCAACCGGCGTCGGCGGCGGCTTGTTGTGGGCGAAGAACTCCGCGATCATGTGACTGCGGAAGGCGTTGAAGCCGACTAGCGCGCCCACCAGCAGCGCCAGCGACAGCCCAACAATGATGAACCAGCGCACCATCCGGACCGGACGCACGCGCGGCTTCTCGACAATCGGCTTGCCAGAGATATTGGCTTCGGTCGCAATATTCATGTCATGCACTTTCTGCAGTGACCGGTCGCGCCGTATCCGGCAACACGCCGCGGACCAGGTGGAAATTAATGGCGGCTTCATTGAGCCCTATGCCACGGAGAAGAAACTCGCAAAGCTGACGTTCAAGATCGGGCGTGTCGCCATACGACAGACAGGGCACCGCCGGAAGTCTCACCAGAGCCGCCATCAACACGGTATGATGCGCAAACCAGAACAGATTGAGGGGCTCGCCGCCGATCCGCGACGCATCGCCGGCCGCCGCGGCGCGTTCGAGCGAAGCGAGAAAGACCGGCCCGATCAGATCGGCGACTTTGCCATAGAGCAGCCTGGCAAATTCACCGTCCTCGAGATGAACTTCGTGGTCATGAGCCTGATGCGCTGCGCTTCCTCGTCGTCGGCGGCGCCGGCGATCTGCATGAAATGCCGGACCATGCCCTGGATCAGTTCGACCAACGTTCGGGTCGACGGTTCCTGCCCGAGCAGGTACACCAGAACCGGATCAGCCTCGCATTCCTCGGCGAGGATTTCGGCATAAAGCGCGGCCTTCGACGGGAAATGCTTGAACAGCAGCCCCTCCGAAATCGCAGCCGCCGCGGCGACACTCTTGGTTGTGGTCCCTGCAAAGCCGTTACGCGCAAAACACCGCCTGGCTGCACCCAGGATCAATTGCCGCCGCAAGTCGCTAGTCATGCGCAGGGTTGACATAAAGGGTGTGAGTAATCACTCACCATGTGAAAGTCAACTAACTAAATAAGTTGTTGTGGTTCCAACTGAACCGATTTGAGCAGGTAAGGCACTGAACCTACGTGGCTTTCGGCCACGCTACGTTGGCGTCTGACTTATCTTAATTTCAGCGCGAAAGGGCTTGAACGGTGGTGTCTAGCCCGCGGGCATGACGCGAAAAACGAATCGCATGCAACCGCACTCAAATGGGGCGCTTTAGGTCAGCCTCCGAGGCCGGTACGGGATAAAACCGAGCCGGCACTTAGATCGGGCTGAAGCCCAGCGCGCCGCGGATGCGATTCACGATGAAGGTGCCGTCGCGGTTGGACAGCGCGCGCTGCAGGTTTGCGCCGTCGATTTTGACGCTGACAAAGCGCGGCCCAGCCGCGACGTCCTGCAATGAGGACGCGAAGGCTTCGACCTCAGCCATCGTCGTGATCGCGCGGACGTCGCCAATTCCGCAAGCATGGGCGACGCCGACGAGGTCGGCCGCCGCGGCGGTGTGGCTGGTCTGTCCGCCGGTTTCGCCGTAGCGTTCATTGTCGAGCACAACGATGGTGAGATTACCGGGCTTTTGCAGGCCGACCGTCGCGAGGCTGCCCATCCCCATCAGCATCTCGCCGTCGCCGGTGATCACGAGCACCGGCAGCTTCGGCTGCGCCAGGGCAATCCCGAGCCCGATCATCACAGCGCCGCCCATCGCGCCCCACAAATAGAAATTGCGATCGTGGTCGCCGGCGGCAGCGATATCGTAGGTCGATGCGCCCAATCCGCCGACCACGATGGCGTCCTTGCGCTGGGCCAGCAGGGCGGAAACGACGCCACGCCGCTCGAGAAGGTTGGCTTTGCTCATTTCACGAAAACCTTTGCGCCGATCAGGCGCTGTGACAGCAATACGGCGGTCGGCGTGCAGGCATTGTAGGCCTGGCTCGCCGCGGCCTCGACGACATCTCGAACCTCGTCGGGACGGGTGGCGCGCAACACCTTGATGCCGGATAATTCCAATACCGCCTGCGTGCTCGACCCCATCGGCACCTGCCAGGGATTGAACTCGCCCCATTCGCCGCGCATCGTCACCAGAGTCAAAAACGGCAGCCGCAGCACCTGGGTCAGCGACAGCATGTTGATGCAATTGCCGACGCCGCTCGACTGCATCAGCAGCACGCCGCGCTGGCCGCCCGCCCAGGCGCCGGCCAGCAGCGCCACGCCTTCCTCTTCCGTTGTCAGCGGCACCGCGCGCATCGACGGCGATTCGAGCACGCGGTTGATCAGTTGCGAGTGTCCGGCATCCGGCACATACGGTACCTGACGAACGTCGAAGCGCTGCAGGATCGCAAAAATATCCTCCGGCCAGGTCGGCAGGGTTTCGGAGGCCGTATCGGCGCGGGCGTGCATTTTCTTTTCCAGCCGGTTGACGAGACTGTATTTCGGTGCGGGACTGTAGACGTCGCTAGGATTTCGAAAAGAGCGGAAACGGCATATCGGTCTTCCCCAAAGAGTATGGCAGCATGAATGCGGATACGCGAGAGCTGGCGGCCCATTTCGATATCGAGAAACTGACGCCGGAATTCTACGCCAACCCCTACCCGACCTATCGTGCACTGCGGGAGCACGAACCGGTCAAGCGAATGCCCAACGGCTCTTACTTCCTGACGCGCTATGACGACCTAGTCAGCGCCTACAAGAGCACCAAGCTTTTCTCTTCCGACAAGAAAAAGGAGTTCGCGCCGAAATACGGCGATTCTCTGCTCTACCAGCACCACACCACCAGCCTGGTCTTCAACGACCCGCCTGCGCATACCAGAGTGCGGCGGCTGATCATGGGCGCGTTGTCGCCGCGCGCCATCGCCGAGATGGAGCCCGGTCTGATCGCCATGGTCGATCGGTTGCTCGATGCGCTCGCCAGCAAAGGCGAGGTCGAACTGATCGCCGATTTTGCCGCCGCGATTCCGGTTCAGGTGATCGGCAGCCTGCTCGACGTTCCCATGGAGGAGCGTGAGCCGCTGCGCGACTGGTCGCTGGCGATCTTGGGCGCGCTGGAGCCCGTGATCAGCCCCGAGGTATTCGCGCGCGGCAACAAAGCGGTCGAGGATTTTCTGGCCTATCTCGAAATCCTGGTCGCGCGGCGGCGCGCCAAACCGGGCAATCACGAGCGCGACGTACTGACGCGCTTGATTCAGGGTGAGGACAATGGCGAACGGCTGCTGCACGCGGAGTTGCTGCACAACTGCATCTTCCTGCTCAACGCCGGCCACGAGACCACCACCAACCTGATCGGCAATGGACTGGTGGCGCTAGCGGATCATCCGGCACAGAAACAACGGCTGATCGAACAGCCCGATTTGATCAAACCCGCGATCGAGGAAATCCTGAGGTTTGAAAGCTCGAACCAGTTCGGCAACCGCATGACGACCGAACCCGTCGAGCTCAGCGGCGTCGCGTTGCCGGCCGGTACGCCGGTGACATTGTGCATCGGCGCCGCCAACCGCGACCCCGCGCACTTCGCCTATCCGGAAAACCTCGATATCGGCCGCACGCCGAACCGGCACCTGGGGTTCGGCACCGGCGCGCACCAATGCGCCGGCATGGCGCTGGCGCGGCTGGAAGGCGCGATCGCGATCTCGCGGTTTCTGGCGCGATTTCCCGGATATGCGCTAAGCGCGCCGCCGGTGCGCGGCGGCCGGGTGCGGTTTCGCGGGTATTTGAAAGTGCCGTGTCTGGTGGGACGCTGACCTCGCGCCGACCGATGCACAG
>CAWCXD010000019.1:0-333657 GCA_963799475.1 uncultured Alphaproteobacteria bacterium
CCCGGTCCATGCGCCCTTCACGACGATGTCTTCGAGGTGGAAGCGCACCAGCTCGCAGATACGCGTCGTGCCGTCGACGTGCGGGATGATCTTGATCAGGAAATTGGGCGCGGCGAGCTTGCGGGCTTCGACATCAGTGTCGAGAGCGCGATGCTTGTAGCCCATGGTGCCGGTCGCGATGCGGACCGAGCCATAGTTCAAGGTGCCGACCAGCGTGTCGGTTTCGACGGCCAGCTTCGGTTGCGCCAGCTTCTTGGGAAAGCCCCACAGCTCACGCGCCCGCCCGCAATGGGCGGATGGTCATTGAGAAACATCTGGTGGACGAAGCTGCCGGTCTGGCCTTGGTAGGACACCGGAATGACCTGACCGCTTTCGGTGTAGTCGCCGAAGCCGGTTGAATCCGGCATGCGGATGAACTCGTAATTCACCACCGGCTCGGCGAGTGCGAGCGGTTCCGGTACCAGCCGGCGCAGCGCCTCGGGATCCGTCCGGTACTGGATGATGAAGTATTCGCGATTGATGAAGCGGTAGGGGCCGGCAGGAAAAGCCGGGTTGGTCAGCGGCATGGCGAACGCTGCGGCGCGCACGGTTTCTTGTTTCATCGTGGTGAACTCCAGATTGGTCGATGGTGAGGGGAGCCACGCCCCTCCGCGGAGAGCGGCCCGTATCGCGTGAGGCGCCTAAACGTCAGTGACACGTTCCGGATCGGCCGACGCCAGCGCAGCGGCACGTTTGGCCGGTGGCGGGTAGATCCAAACGGTGTTGATCTCGTGCTTGGTCTTTTTTGCCACGTCGCCGACCATCTCGACCTTGCGGTCCCAGCCTCGCGTGAAGAGCGCGCCGGCTTCTCCCAGGTCGAGGCAGGTGACGTAGGCCTTCTGGTGATAAGGCTTGGTCGCAACTCCCAGCAGTTCGGCGGCGGCATTGTTGCCGGCAAAGGCGCCCATCCGTGTCGCGTGCTGGCACGACATCAGCGCGTAGTTGCCGAGATCGTCGCATGCAGCTCTCGCGGCATCGCCGGTGGCAAAGACGCCAGCCACCGACGGCACGCGCAGATCCCGGTCGACGAGCAGCCGGCCGAAATTGTCGCGCTCGGCGGGGATCTGCGTGGTCAACGGGGCGGCGCGCATGCCGGCCGCCCAGATGACGGTCTTGCTTTCGATCCGTTCGCCGTCGGCAAGCGTGACGCCGCATTTGTCGACCGCAGCGACGCCGGCGCCGAGCCGGGTTTCCACACCGAGCTTGCGCAGTGCCTCCTCTATGACGGGGCGAGCATCTGCGCCCATATCGGGAGCGATCGCGTTGTTGCGATCGACGATGATGACGCGTGGCTTGGCATCCTCGCCAAGGATCGCACGAAGCCGCGCGGGCATCTCCGTCGCCAACTCGATGCCGGTGAAACCGCCGCCGGCGACGACCACCGTGTCGCTTGCCGTCGATGCCGGCCGATCGGCCAGGCTGTGCAGGTGCCGGTCGAGGGCGATCGCGTCGTCGAGCCCGTCGACGCTGAAGCCGTGCTCGGCAAGGCCGGGAATATTCGGACGAAACAGCCGGCTGCCGGTGGCCACGACCAAACGGTCATAGGAGAGCGTTTTCCGCGCACCCTTGGCAGCGACGACTTCCACGGTGCGAGCTGTGGCGTCGATCGTTTCGGCGCTGCCTTGCACATAGACGACATCGATAGCCCTAAGGACCTCCTGGAGCGGTGCCGTCAGGGTCTCAGGCTTCGGCTCATAAAGTCGTGGGCAAATCAACAGCGTCGGCTCCGGAGCAACGAGCGCGATCTCAAGTTCCTCGGGCGCAATGCCCTGGATGTCGCGCAGGCGGGCAGAGGAAAGTGCAGCGTACATGCCGGCGAAGCCGGCGCCTATGATGACAGAGTCGCATCTGATTCACTCCTATGGTTTGATTTTTCTCAGACGTAAGCGCGTTAGCGGTCGCGCGTGGAAAGGCCGACGTGAACAACGTTGTTGCGAAGTTCGAGGAATTCGGTCCTGTGAACGGAATGCCTTGGAATTCCCGTCCCGTCGCCTACTGGTGAAGTGAAGTGAACGAGCACTGAAATCGCGTACACGATTGCGGCAGCGAGAGCTTTTCGTCGTGATACAATTGCAAGCTCGCTGGCAAAGTTCTTCCAGACCATCGTTTGTCCTCCGTCGGTTATTGTTGTTGTTGTTGTTGTGGGCACAGCGTTGATTTAGCGAACCGGGCCTTCAACTGCCCCAGAGGGATTGACCTGCTTGAAGAGAGATTGCTGTTAACGCGCGCGTCGTCGCCAAATATTTGGGGCCTCGCCGGTCAACCGCATGAGCACCGCAGCGATGACTGTCCGAGATGCGTAGCCAATCGCCGCTGCGATCGAGACGAAGAAGCATGTTCATGGCGCCGCTGGAGCAGTGCTGGCACGAGGTGAAAGCCCGGTGTTTCCTTGAACGTGCGGCAGAAGTGGAAGCGCGACAGGCCGGAATCCGAAGCCAAAGTGGAAAGAGAAGATGTCCGCATCGCTATTCGAGCGAAGCGTTCGATGGCGCGGCGCACTGTTAACGCACGCGTCGGCGCCCACAACTCGGGGGTAGCCGGTCAACCGCCTGAACGCCGCAGCGAAGGCGGCCCGAGAGCGATGTCAAGCGCCGCTGCGACCGATGCGTCAGTGTCGCGCAGCATTTCCAGGTGCAGACTTTGCCCGCTCAGTCGGGGAGCCCAGCCTTTTGCAGGCCATCGGCGAACGTTGCGAGATCCTTCGGTCGGCGGATCGGGAGCCAATCCGCAAGATTGCAGAGGCGCAGCGTGGGATCGAGCTGGCGCAAATGTTTCAGCGCTCGCAGCGCCTCGTCCTGACGGCCTGCAAGCGCATGGCTCGCCGCGACGATGCCAACGACCATCAGGAAGCTAGGCAAACGCCTGAATGACTTCTCCGCCAATGAAGACGCAGTATCAAAACGTCCTGCGAACAGATGCGCCATCGCCATTCCAGCCTGCATTCGATACATCTCGGGGTCGAGCGGAATCTCCAAACGCATCGCGCGCTCGAAGTACTCTGTGGCGCCTTCGGGGTCGCCGTTCCAAACCCTCAGGAATCCACCGAGAAACCAGGCAGACGCGAGATTTGGATTGAGCACGAGCGCCTTGTCGGTCAAGGCGATGGAGCCGTCGAGGTCGCCGGCGAGGTGGCCGAGCGCATGGCCGCTTCGCGTAAGCGCGACGGCATCGTCTTCACCGAGTTCGACGGCCCGACGGGCCAATCGGGTGCCCTCAGCGATTTCCTGCAATCGATCGGTCATCCAACCGTTGACCTTGCGCCAGAAATGGCACCACGCCGCCATCGCGTGGGCCGACGCGAAATCCGGATCGATCTGTAGCGCCTGATAGAATTGGCTCAGCGCCTCGTCGGTCGCATCCCTGGTTCCCCAAATTCAGTTCGCCCGTCCACGCAGATAGTAGTCGTAGGCGTCGAGGCTGTCAGTCGGCTTGCGCTTAGCGCGCTCGATCTCGGCTTGCTCTAGCTTCGGTGCGATTTCGCCCACGACGCGTGCCGTGACCCGGTCCTGCAGATCGAAGATGTCCTCCAGTCCGCCATCAAAACGCTCTGCCCAGAGATGCATCCCCGTTGAGGCATCGATGAGCTGCGCTGTTATGCGAATCCAATTCGCCGCCTTGCGCACACTCCCTTCGAGAACATAGCGCACGCCCAAGTCACGGCTTACTTGCTTCACATCGACAGCCTGGCCTTTGTAGACGAACGATGAATTGCGAGCGATGACGAAAAGCTGCCGAAATCGGGACAACGCCGTGATGATGTCTTCGACAATCCCATCGGCAAAGTACTCCTGTTCAGGATCACCACTCATATTCTGAAACGGCAGGACCGCAATTGATGGCTTGTCGGGCAATGACAATCCGGGCGCGGCAGTTGCAGTTCCTTTTAACGTAGTCGCCTTTGCCGCGACCGTACCTCCAAACTGAAGCGAATAAATACGCATCGGCTCAGCGATGTTCTTGAGTTTGGTTTCACCAAGATCGTTGATTGCAAGATCGAGCCGCGACTTCACCTGCCGGTAAGCATCCTCCGAAAGACATATCGCTCCAGGTTGGGCGACGCCTTCCAAGCGCGCCGCGATATTGACGCCGTCACCCATCAGGTCGCCATCGCTTTCCTCGACAACATCACCGAGATGAATGCCGATGCGAAATTCAATGCGCCGCTCCGGCGGCAGGCCGGTGTTGCGCTCAATCATTGCAGTCCTGAATCTCGATGCCGCAACGAACAGCTTCGACGACACTCCGAAATTCCACGATGGCGCCGTCGCCGGTCCACTTCACGACGCGTCCCTTGTGGACGGCGATCGTCGGATCAATCAGGTCGCTCCGAAGCGCGCGCAGTCTTGCCAGCGTGCGGTCCTCGTCCGCTCCAGCCAATCGACTGAACCCGACGACATCTGCCGCGAGTATCACCGCAAGTTTTCTCAACTCGGTCATGCTAATGCCCCACGGCTCAGAATAAATCTACGTTCTAGGGTTGCACCGCGATGATCTAGCGAACCGGGCCATCAACTGCCCCAGAGCGATTGACCTGCTTGAAGAGCGATTGCTGCTATCGCGCGCGCCGTCGCCAATCGCTCGGGGTTTCGCCGGTCAGCTTCCTGAACGCCGCGGCGAAGGCGGTCTGAGAGCCATAGCCAAGGGCTGCCGCAACCGACACAACCGATGCCTCCGTGTCGCGGAGCATATTCATGGCATGCTCGAGCCGGTATTGGCGCAGCCAGGCATGGGGAGAAAGCCCGGTGCTTTCCTTGAAGGCGCGGCAGAAGTGGAAGCGCGACAGGCCGGCATCCGAAGCGAGCGCCGCGAGGGAGACATCCGTATCGCTGTCCGAGCGCAAGCGTTCGATGGCGCGTCGCAACGTCCTCGGCGACAGCCCGCCAATCACGGGCTGCAGGGTGATTGGCGAGCCGGCGTGCGCGGCCAACAGGCGCGTGGCGAGAAGATCCGTCAGTTGCTGCCTGAACAATGCATCCAATGCCGCGCTGCCCTCCAGGACATCTGCTGCACTCATCAGCAATCGGGATGTGATGGGATCGGGATGCGCCGTTCGCTCCAGAAGTTCGCCCGGAGCGGCCATGTTGGCTTCACCGGCGATGCGCTCGAGCGTTATGTGCGGAAGATAGAACTGAATGACATTCAAAGGCTGGTAAATGTCCCATCGGGAGCTTGAACCGGCCGGAATGACCGTCACAAGCCCGGGACGCACCGCTCCAGTCACAACTGATTTCCCGGTGCGCCGCTCGAACCGCGTTAGCCCGGTGGGGAAAGTCATGACGACGTGGTCAGCCATGGGCTCGACGACGTCATGCAATGGTTCATGTTGCCAGTGGGTGATCACGCCACTGGAAGTGTCCGAGGCCATGCGAAGTGGCGCGGTCTTCAGCACGCGTGCCATTTCCACATTAGCAGGGCGCCGGTCGGGGGTCGATGGGTGGTCCTGACGCGCTTCGGACGCGGCTGACGGATCCTCCTCCCGTGAAGGATCGCGCAGGATAGGCTTATTCATCGACTTGGACTCGTACTAGGTCCGGCCACGCGAACGTCGAGGATCAGACCATTCGGCCGCTCCGGAAGATCGGCATTCAACCGTTCTTGCGTAGAATCGAAGCAACTCGAGCCGCTTCCCACGGACAACAGAAGATCTGTAGGCGCGGACCTGATTCCCTCATCATCGTCTGCGATCAAAGCAAACGGGCGGGCTCTATTGTCGTCAGTAAGACGCACAGGAAAGGTGAGTAAGTGGGATAGGGCGAATAAGCCGGCGCGTGCGGTTGTCCCGACCATGTGTGCCCTCCTTCAGACCGCTCTGGGGCGTGATGGTCCCGGTCTGGAACTGGACTCGGCCGCCCCCGGGACCTTCGTGGGCGTTCTAGGCGGTATATAAATCCGCGGTCTTTCCTAAAGCCGTCATTTGTTGTCCGATTCTGCTCTCAAATCGCCTAAAGCGAGCTGCCTATGTATCGTACAACCAAAGTCGTAGTCAGACGCGACGAGCGCTCCGCTTATCCGACCCCGGCGTCGACGCCTGCAAACGCGCTCATGCCGGGACAGACAATCTCGCGCACATTGGTGACATATCGACAAGAATTTGAGCGAACGCGAGTCCGCGAAAACCAAACGTCGCTCCGGGGCTCTTGCTCGGTAATTATCTTGTCACAATCGATCCGATATGCTGTTAAGCGGCCACGTATTCCCACAGTAAACCTAGACGGTCCCGTGCCGCCTCCGATAATGAATGGTGATCTCGCGAGCACCAGTGACTCGCTTGGTCTAATTCCACTGATGAGGCTGACCCCAAATGACACAGGCAGGCGTCTACGGACAGCGGCTCGCGCGACGCCTGCAGCTGAAGGATGCGCCCTCGCTGATCACGCGAACACTACGCAGTGCCGCACTCGCGGTTACCGAAACCCGGAATGATAACCCCGTGCCGGGTCTTTCCGGTTCGCTGCCCGCCGAGGATGCCTATCTCGTCAGCCTCAAATTTCGCGATTACCCGGGCTGCGAGTGCTGGGAGGACGGCCAATTCCTCATCAAATCTGACGTCCGCGGCGGCGCAACCTATCTATATGATTTGAAGCGCGATCCGCGCTACGTGATTGACAAGCCGTTCCATTCGCTGTTTTTCTATCTACCGCGCTCGGCGCTCGATGACATCGCCAGGCAGGCTGGCGCACCACGCATTGGCGAACTCGCCTACGAACCCGGGATCGGCCATGACGACGAGATCATCCGTCATATCGGCGCGTCCCTCCTAGAAGGGTTGCGTCGGCCTTCCGAAACCAACCAGCTTTTCATCGATCACATGCTGCTTGCGCTCACCGCACACGTCGCCCAGACCTATGGCGGACCACGACGCATCGCCGAATTGTCCCGCGGCGGTCTTACCCCTTGGCAGTCGAAGCGGGCCTGCGAAAGGCTCGAAATCCGACCTCGGCGGAAAATATTCATTGCAACAGATTGCGGCTGAGTTTGACCTCTCGGTCAGTCATTTCTCACGCGCATTTCGAATCTCCACGGGCCTGCCGCCACACCAGTGGCTTCTTCGCCAGCGCGTGAAGGCGGCCAAGCAGTTGATGAGCGTCCGCGACCTGACGTTGTCCGAGATTGCGATCTCGGCCGGGTTTGCCAATCAAAGCCACTTTACAAGGGTGTTTTCGGCCGTGGTCGGCGTCAGCCCAGGCGTGTGGCGCCGCGAAACGCAGGGCGCCCCGGGCAGCGAAACATAATCAAGAAAAATGCCGGAAGTTCGCCCAATCAGCGACGCTTCGCCAGTGAGATCGTGTAGGCCTTGCGGCGCGCTGCAAAAATCTCGTCCGGTGGATGACCGATGCCTTCGGCGAGATTTGCCGGATTGAAGATAAATGCATCGCACGCATCGTCCGGTTCAAGGCCGGTGATAACGATCGTTCCCAGCCGCATCCCTTCACGAACGTTTTCATCCGGCCATCGGATGGTCACGTCCATGGTGGGGTCGCCGGGACGGTCGAGTATTGCCATCACGTTAAACCGGGCATCGCCCGCAGCGATCCGGGTTTCGAGGTCGTCCTGCAGGACGTTGGCCGACTTCGCTTTAGCCTGGTTTTCCGTCAACGGGATGTCCCCGCCGACCGGCACGAGCTTGAACTTGATGAATCGCGTCTCGCCTTTCGAATTGGTTGCGGGAAAGGCGTGCACGCCCCAATAGGTCGTGGCGGCGAAACTTCCCGGCAGCGGGTGGGCGGCGAGGTAGCTCGCCTGATGCAGTGTTTCGGGATTGGCGGCGCAGAATGCCCTGACTTTCTCCATATCTGGTTTGCCGTCCGGACCCGGAATGCGCGCCTTTAGGAAGGCCAGCATCTGGTCGAGCGTTCTTGCAAAGTAGATCGGAGCGCTCTGCGCGAGAATGTCGGAGCGATGGTCATCGTCGCCGAGCCTGAAGCTGAAGCCGCGCGGTACGAGGCTGTTAGTATCCGCCACTGCGGGATTGCCACCGCCCACCGAGAAGCGTGCCAGCACGCGCGATGGTTTTGTGAAGCTCCGGGACTTCGTAAGTTCTTCGGCCCGATCTGATGGGACATAGGTGCCGCGAACACATCGACCCTTGGTGAAGCTCCCGCACACTTTTGGCAAATCACCAGCTACTGCTTTCAGCGCGTCGACGATGGACGCGGGCATGGCGGCGTCGGTGGGGAACTGGGACATGGCGAGGCCCTGGGTTCGACGTTTAGTTCGCGGGCTAAGTTAGTTTGCGTTCTAAGCACGACAAACGTTCGGTGTCTCTCCTAAAACGAGCGCGCTTTGTCCGATCCTGCTCCAGGTCGTGCAAGACGCCTGTAAACGCACTTCTGCACAGTGGTAGCTTTTGCCGAGGCACATTTGCCGATGTGACGCGCGTGCCCGCTCGGAGTTCTTAGTAAGCCTTTGATAGCAAAATCATCTGAACTGGCATGTCTATTGCTGGCGAGAGAGCGTGTGCAATTGGCCAGTGGAGTACGTGCATGAGCATCAGCAGTATAGCAAACGCAGTGAGCTGGCCTTCTCCCGCCCGTCTGACGAAATCTGCTTTGGCAGTCAGTGCACAAGCCGATGGTTCAGGGCTGGCCGTCAGCATGAACGCCGATGCGCCTTACAACTCGATCGAAGTCAATCTGCCAAACGGCATGTCGATCGGAGTCGTCAGCTTCGGCAATGCAGGTCTTGATAGCGCTACGCTGAAGACCATCGAGGACTTCGTGGAGAGGCTCGCGAGCAAAGACACTACCGAGCATCAGGCAGGTGCGGAAGGCGCGAGTGCGATTTCTCACGACGGAAACGACGCGGCACCGGGCGTAGATAAGATCCACGTGGATCTTCCAAACGGGATCTCGTTCGAGGCCCGTCACTCCTCTGGAGGTCAGCCATCGGATAGCCTGGCCATCATGAAGGAACTCACAGATACAGCGGGAGAACTGGCCGAAGTCTTTGAAAAATATTCGCCGGCTTCGACTGCGGCAGCCGCTTATGCCGCTGGTCAAGCATCGTCATCCAACCGCGCAAATCAGGTCGATACTCAGACTTGAGAAAGTGCGCTTTATGTTAAGTTTGGGCGGAGAACTTTCTGGCACAAGCCGGCGGTTGGAAGTTGGGCAGAGCGTGTCCGTTCTGCCCATCAGACATCAACCTCTTCCGCGATTGCCAGGACATCGTCGACCTCGACGCCAAGGTACCTGACCGTGGTTTCGATCTTGGTATGTCCGAGCAGAATAGTGGCAATTCAGTAATCCCAGAAGACCGGTACCCAACGGAACACATCACCGTCAACCGCGACCCGGCCGACGGACGGGAAAGGCAGGTGAGTGGCCACTAGCATCTCACCGGTCTCAGCCAGCTCCCGCAAAAGACGGACCCGAACGCGCGCCGCCTCCTCAGGGTCATGTTCGAAACCGTTGTACCAGTCGGGGTGTTCGAACCCGACCGCGAACACGGCGTCGCCGGCGAACGTCAGCGCGTCGCCGCCGGACGCCAGGCGGACCACGCTGTGCCCGGGGGTGTGGCCGCCGGTGCGATGGACGATCACCCCCGGCGCCACCTCGTACTCCTCGTCGAACGGCCGCAGATGGCTGCGGTACTCTTTCATGAACCGCTTGGCGGCCGACCGAAGCGCGTCCGGGAACCCCGGCGGCATGGAGACGTGAGAGAAATCAGGCGCCTCCCAGAACTGGACCTCGGCGGCCGCCACGTGGATCCGCAGGTCAGGACGCAGCCGGTCCTTGACCCCGTCGACGAGCAGCCCGCCAACGTGGTCCATGTGCATGTGGGTAAGCACCACGTCGGTCACGGACGCCAGATCGATGCCAGCGGCCTCCAGTCGCTTGATCAACTGCCCGGCCCGCGGCAAGTGCAAGTCCGGGTCGAACCCTAGCCCAGCGTCGATGAGGATGGTCTGACCGCCGCTACGCACCACGACCACGTTCAGCGCCCAATCGAAAGCGTCCGATGGCAGGAACATGTCGTTCAGCCAGGCCGCCCGGACGGCCGGGTCGGCGTTGTGTCCCAACATTGCGGTTGGGAGCGGCAGCACGCCATCGCTGACCACCAGCACGTCAATGTCGCCGACCCGCACCGCGTAGCGTGACGGAACCAATTCTTCGGGCCCTCGTCTGCCGGGGTGTGAGGTGTTGTCCAGGCTCATGTTTGTCTCCTGCTCAGTGTTGGGGATCATCTGATTCATCATTGAAAACTCCTGCGTTCGATCTTGGCGCTCCATCCGGGGCGGGCCGCGCCTCCGACTAGGAAGCGCGGTCAATGCTGGTGAGGTGTTCAGCGATCGCTGACACGCTCACCGCGAGGACTATCGAAGTTGACTTGCGACTGCCCCAGAGCGGTTGCCGTCGCTATAGAGCGATTGCTGCTAACGCATGGGCCTCCACCAATCGCTCGGGTTTCGCCGGTCAGTTACTGAATGCGGTCGCGAAGGCAGGCCAGGAGAGTAGCCAAGCGCCGCGGCGATCAAGACGACCGGGTCGTCGGTGTAGCTTCGTGTATCCGACCACGACCCCAGCCCTTTGGATGCGTCAAGCGCGTCATATAAATTGACGCAGTGAGTCATGACGCAGATATTTTGACGCAGTGGGATGCCAAACCGCTTATTCTGGTCCAGTCGTCAGCCCGCCCCTCGCCTGGACAGATGCGTCAACTGCGCCAAAATTAATTGACGCAGTGAGTCATGACGCACCAGATTTGAGGCTGAGAGAAACCGAACGGCCAAAACCGTCAATTTCTGAATGTTTTGGAGTTCTTTTGGATGGCGCGCCGACGCACCGGCAGTCGAACTGCCACCGTTCTCCACAAAGTCAGGCGGTCTCCAAGACGACCCTTTGGACAACGCTGGTGCCGACACCGAGCGTCTTGGCGATCTTGAGGATAGGCGTATGCGATCTGAGTCAGCTTGCCGGGATCAGACAGCTTGGTCAGAACGGTCTTGCCATGCTCTTCCCAGACTTTCGCCAATCAGCCAGCAGCGTTTCAGAGATTGCTGCGCGGGCCCCTATGGGCGTACCGGCCGGGTTTCCTACTGCCCTGGCTTCCACAGGTGCCTCTCGGACTGTTCGTCTTGTTTCATCACTTCATTTGCCTTCGTCTGTCTGACACACGTTATCTTTCGATGGGTTCGGATAGTTCGGTTCGGTTCGGTTCGGGTTCGGTGTTTAGGGTTCGTAGTTCGGTTCGGTTCGGCCCCCCTATAGGGGCCGCAACCCCGAACCCCTGAACTCACTCATGAACCACGTGCCAGACTTCGCCGTAGGATCGAACCAGGCCCTTTGAGAGCAGCGCGTTCCGAATGTCAGTGAGGTCTGCCTTCCGTTTGGTACCGATGCCGACGTCTTTGGCTTGGGTATTCCAATCTTCCAACGTCAACCCCGCCGAGCCAGCGGCGTGCAAGATTGCAAAGACCGTTTGTTGGTTCGGCTTTAGCCTCGGCTCCCGTGGGCCGGGTGATTCGCGCACCAACTGTTCGGCGCTGACAATGTTGACCGTGATCGGGTCGCCGTCCTCATCGGTGCCGAACTCATGCACCTCCGACTTGAAGGAAAACAGAACGCCTTCCGGCGCGTCATTGGCTTTCGTGACGGTCGCGGTTTTGATCTCCTCGCCCGACAGCTCCACCATGAGGTCAACATCGCCCAACAGTGCATTGGAACCTCTGGCGCCCCTGCTCTTATCCTTTCCGGTGTGACCGATCAGGGCGACGTGGACTCCGGTTGCGTCCTTTACGCGCTGGATGTTCCCGAAGATCGCGCCCTGGTCCTTAGCGGAGTTCTCATCCCCGCCGGCAGCCGCAATCAGCTTTGCGAAGGTGTCGAGTATGACCAAGCCAATGTCCGTCTGCAGGACCGTTTTGGCGGCCCGGATCGTGTCGATGACCTTCTTGAATGCGTCGGGGTGCGTGAGGTCGATTGTCGCGCTAGACACACAGATGGGTGTGCTCTTCAAACCAAGCACCTGTTTGTGAGCTCGCAGCCGCCGCTTAACCAGATCGGCCCGTTCGATCGCGAAGTAGACAACGCCGGCGGAGCCCTTGTTGCGGTGGCCGTGCCAGGGGAGACCGGCGCCGACACTGACTGCGGCCTCTGCCAGCAGTGCCGACTTCATGGCTCCGGGCGGTGCAATCCATGCCGACGTTTCACCGCGAGCCAGGATCCCCTTAATCAACCATCGCTTTGCCGGCGGCTCCACGTCCATTTCATCGAACGTGACGAAGGGATAGCCGCTGGAGGTCGCCGCGCGGTCTTTCTGGAGAGCCTTGATATCCAAGGCCGCGTTCTCAGCCTTCCGACTTGCAATATCAACCACGGTTGTGGCGCACCAAGCCTGATCGATCGCACCAAGACAGCTACCGGCGCTATCGTAGGCCAAACGGTCCTCGGGAAATTCAGGTTCAATCATTCAGCACCCATCAATTCCGGGTACACGAGATCGAGCGCGCCCATTTCCTCTAGTTTGGCGTCCATCTGATCCGAAGTCATCGCGCCCGACTTCAATGCGGTACCCAGCTTGATTGCCTCGCTCTCTAGCCAGCGAGCGCGGGCACACATAAAGCGCAAGCCCGCCAATTGGAGCATCTTGCGGATTTTCGGGTCGCTAACCGCCAGTGGCGACGGCATCTTCGTGTGTGCGTTCATCGCGCCACCCAGTAGGGCAGCGTCGCTATCGTGAACGCAGTCTCGCGGCAAAGGAAAAACAGCCGGCCCAATTTCCGGGGTTGAAAATCGGTGGCCGCTAAACTAAAATCTTCGGTGTGAGAATGCGTTAGCGATATGGGGCTGCCTGCCAGGGCGGCCCTTCGCTTTTGTGGATCAGGTGGCAAGTGCATTGGCCACCCCCGAAAGTTTGGGGGGCTGTTTTAAAAGCCATTGAAATTCAATGAGCGCATGCTTTCCCAAACTACGACACAAAGCATTGAAAAGGCTGGGTTGCGCCCCTTCGCTAGGAAGCGGCGCCGTCAGCTTTTCTATCGTTCTGACTTCTTCTCTCGTTGTTTGCTGAATTGTCATGACGCTTCGTCCATCAACTGGACCAGATCGCGCACGCGCCATGCTGTGATGCGCGGACCAAGTTTCACCGGCTTCGGATAGCGTCCCGAAGCGACGCCGGCCCACCATGATGAGCGCGAAATCGGCAGCGGGCCTCCCGGAGCCAGGATTGAACTCAGCCGAACAAACCCGTCGTGCGGCCAAGGAGCATGGTTTTGGTTTTTGGACATGACTGTGCGCCCTGCTGTTGAGGTTTTCCAAAATTGTTCGCGATTTTTGAATTTCGGCGGGGCGCACGCCCCCTCAGAGCACTTCCTTGTTTCGCTCAGAAACAAAGAACGGGACCAATCGGTCCGTACAACGTTTTCGTCTAGCACCGGCCAACGTCGTTGCACCATTGCCAAAAGTCGGATTGACGAGGCCGTCCACATAAATCTGCAGTAGCCGTATTTGGACGACGCTAATCGATGGGCCGGCCACAACGATTTTGCGGTTAACCGGGCCGCCGGAAAGTAATTACTTCAGCACCGCGCGCCGCCACGAACGCCGCCCAGCTCGTCATCAGCTCGCGCCGCTTTTCAAACAAATCACCTCGGCGGTAAGCGGCTTCAGTTTTGTCCTTGACGATGTGCGCGAGCGCCGCCTCGCAGATTTCGCGGGCAAAATTGGTGCGCTCCGACGCCCAGTCCCGGAACGCCGACCGGAAACCGTGCACCGTATAGGCCGATTTCGTCCGGCGCATGGTCATCAACAGCACCATATTGGACATCGGTTTGTCGTTCGACCGACCGGGGAAGACAAAATCGCTGCCGGCCGCGAGCAGTTTGGCTTGGCTTAGAAGTTCGACGCAGCGCGGCGCCAGCGGGACGCGGTGCTCCCTGCCCGCCTTCATCCGGCCGGCTGGGATCGTCCATGCCGCCTGCTCGAGATCGATCTCATCCCATTTTGGCCTCGAGCACCTCACCGGTCCGCGCCGCGGTCAGGATGAGGAACTCGAAGGCGATATTGGCGATGGTAGCGGCGCCATCGTCGTAAAACTTCTGAACGAAGGCCGGCACCTCAATATACGGCAACGCCGCGTGATGCCCTTTGCGCTCGGACTGGCGCGGCAGTGCCTTGCTGATCTCCTCGACGGGATTGTTGCCGGCGCGGAATCCGGCCGCCTTGGCCCAATCCAAGACGGTGCCGATGCGCTGCCGCACCCGCCGCGCCGTTTCCTGCTTGGTCAGCCAGATCGGCGACAGCGCTTTGATGATTTCCGGCGTGTCGATCTGATCGACCCGGCGGTCGCCGAAGGCCGGATAGGCGTAAGCCTTGAGAGTATTGATCCACTGGTCGCCGTGCTTGGCGTTCTTCCAGGCCTTGGCATGGCTCTTGTGCACGGTCTCCGCAGCCTGTCGAAACGTCGGCACCACCTTCCGGGCGCGGCGTTTCTCGGCAAGCGGGTCGCCGTCGTCGCGGGCGATGGCGCGGTATTTCCGGGCTTCCTCGCGGGCTTCCGCCAGCGTCACCGCCTTGAGACCGCCGAGACCGATATCACACCGCTTGCCCCGTACGACGGTACGGAGCTCCCAGCGCTTCGCGCCGGATGCATCGACCTTGAGGTAGAGACCGTTGCCGTCGGCGTAGCGGCCGGGCTTCTCGATCGCCCTGATGCCAAGCACACTCAGCGCCTTGTCGGGATGCTTCTTGCGTGTTCGAATCCCTGTCGCTCCGCCCATTTCGCACCCCACATTTCATCCCACATTTTATGTGGGATGTCGCCGGATTTGGCAAGACGGTGCTGGACGAAGAGATGTGAAGAAGTGCCTGTAAACAGGGGTTATCTTGGATTTTATGAGTTCATGCTGGACATCAACTCGGCGGACACTCTCTCCGCCATGCACGATGAATAACACTCTGATATTTCGACATAAAAACTATTCAAGTCGACGCCCGGTCCCCAATCCGGCCCCCCACGTTGAACTAACCGTGTTGCGGGGCGGGATGGACACAATCTGGCCACAGCAATAAGTTCCCGCCCGTGGGGGCTTGGGAATGAAAACTGGAATTCTGAGCATTGGCGGAATTGCTTCCGCTATGGTCGTGTCTTGCGTCATGTCTTGCACGATGCCATCGGCCGTTTTGGCAGCGACCTTCAAGAGCGTCGCGACGAAGGATGGCAAGACAATAATTCTCTTGACCGGCGAAATCATCGAAGGTGATGCCGACACACTTAAGGCTGCGATCAAAGCCGCAAACGATGCTGGAAAGCTCGTGTCTGGAGTTCGGTTGAATTCTCCGGGCGGAAATCTTCTCGAAGGCCTTAAACTCGCGGACGCAGTGCGATTTGCAAAAGTTGCTACTAACGTTGCTGGTAATGCAATTTGTGCGTCGGCATGTTTCCTTGTTTACGCAGCCGGCGCTACGAAATTCGCGAACTACACCGCTCAAGTTGGCGTACATGGCGCCTCCGACAAGCAAGGCGAAGAAACGGTGGTGTCAAGTGCTGCTACCGTGTCGATGGCCCGGGCTGCGAAAGACTTGGGCGTACCAGCGGCGATTATTGGTCGGATGGTCGTAACGCCGCCGAATGAGATGGTCTGGCTTACCCCTCAGGATTTGCAGTCGATGGGAACGACAATGATCGGGAAACCATCTCAGACGCCTATTTCGCCAACAGCCACGGCTACAGCCGATCCCTCGATTGTACCGAAGCAGACGCAACCGGGAGACCCAACGCCGTTGCAGCCGCAAACCAAAAGTGCAGCGCCGCCGTCATGGAATGAGTTCCTGGATAAGGTCATCAAACGATCTGCTGCGCAAAACAATGGCAAACCGAATCACACGCGCGGCTGCCAGCCAGAATTCAAGACATGCTACGACGCGATTACGGTCGTCACCAATGAGGGCAAGCTAAGTTTGGTGAAGGTGACGAAGGATATGAACGACAAGATTCTCAGGCGGGAAATCTGCACGTTTAATGATTCCCTCGATATACGAACTTGTTACGATTGGGATGACGGGACTACACATCGCGATATGAAGGATTCCAAGGGAGAATGGTACAAGGTGGCCGACGAATAGGCAGTGATGTTTGACTCTTGGGGGCTCTATGTCTGAGGTCTGGTACTACGTTGATTTGGAAAGGACTGTCGGCCCGCTCACTCTACTAGAGTTGATGGGGACGCTTCAAATGCGGCCCGATTGGACCGACACACTTGTATGGCGCGCGGGCGTCCCGGACTGGGAAAAAGCGGGAGACATTTCTGAAATAAGAATGCGAATGGCGACGCCTCCGCCAGTGCCGAAAACGCATTTGGCGTCGCCTATGCCCAGTTGGCGGGTTAGATGGTGGTGGTATCCCGTCGCACTAGTTTTCTTTGGATCGATTGGAAACAGATACGGCCGCAAAGCAATGGCTTGGGCAACTGACGAACGTCAAGCGGCTCGCATGATAAAACGAAAACGGCGTCAGCATTAACTAAACTGACGGAGTGCGTCGGCATCGGCTGGCGGTGATCAAACAGTATCAATGGAGCGGGGCTACCAGCGGTGATACTAACCGGCTCATGCCCCGCAACAAAAGGGCACGCCCAATAGCGGCGTAGGGGCGGCTTCAATGACAGACCTATGGTACTATGCCGAAGGCGAGACGACCCAGGGTCCACTATCGATCAACGAGCTACTCCCGCTACTCGCGCGAATTTCCGATCCTCGACGCATTATGATATGGCGTCATGGCTTCGATGATTGGAAGCCGGTTGAAGAAGTCCACGAGGTTGCACAGCAGATATTCCGGCCACCGCCCCTGAAGCCTGGGCCGCCTCCGATACCCCCCGCGTCGGCTCCGCGAGTGCGCCAGCCGGTGGTCAACGCTGAGGAGGCCGCCCATTTCAAAGATGTAAAGCCGGAGCTTGCGGGGCTCGGTGGTTGGCTGGTGCTTGTCGGGTTCGGGCAAGTTACCGAAATCCTGCGCTTTCTGGTCTCCATGGGCGAGTACTACCGCAAAATGGATGGACAGCTTTTCGCGAAATTCCCGACCACGATGTGGGGCGAAGCCGTGATGAACGGGGCGCTATTTGCTCTCGCTGTGTACACAGCCGTGCTTTTTTTTCGACGCTCCCGTAATTTTCCGCGATTCTTTATTGTTCAGTTGGTAGCGGCGATTTGTCAGCCGATTGTCGGTTTGCTGTGGGTTGCACTTACGATTGCGCTCGCCACGGGTAGGTCATTCGTCGACTTCCTGAGCTTTGATCCCAAAGATGCCGGCGAGTGGAGTGCCGTCTTGATCACCGCAGTTATTTGGATTCCGTACATTAAGAAATCCCGGCGGGTAGCGAACACCTTCACCCAATGACGCCCTGCGAGTGCGGGCTTGAAGGGTTGGTGTCAAAGCACCGGGAGCGCGCCTACCGGGCCGGGCCGTCAGACAACTGGCTGAAGATCAAGAACCCGGAAACACCCGGCGATGGCGCGCGTTAAGGAAGCCTTCTCGCGGCCTCGTAAGCGGTAATATATTGCCTTTATTCCTGTGGGGCGCGGTACTGACGAAAGCGCGCGTGCCCAAGTCCGACCATCTCGGCACAGAACAGCGCCGACATTCCTGGGATCAAAGTACGCATCCGACCAAGACCCCGGCTGTAGCGCTAACCGCATGAGCACGTTTTACGCTGCGGCGGCGGTCGTGGGTTGTTGAGCGGCTTTCCAGGTCCACGGAAGCAGCTCGGCGACTTGGCTGGCGGGATGATCAGGAAGCCGCGCCAGCACGTCGGCCAGCCACGCTTGCGGGTCGACATCATTCATTTTGCAGGTCTCGATCAAGGTATAGATGGCGGCTGCGCGATCGCCACCCGCGTCCGAGCCGGCGAAGGTCCAGTTCTTTCTTCCAATCGCGATACCGCGCAAGGCGCGTTCGGCTGTGTTGTTTGACAAGCAAACGCGGCCGTCGTCGAGGAAGCGGGTGAACGCTGCCCAGCGGTTGAGGCTGTAGTTGATCGCCTTGGCGGTATCGTTCTTGGTGGAGAGCAGCGCTCGCTGCTGGCGCATCCAGATTTCAAGCTCGGCAATGAGCGGCCGCGATCGTTCACGGCGCACGGCAAGCCGCTGTTCGGGCGTTTTGCCGTTAATGCTGCGCTCGATCTCGAACAGCATATCGATACGACGCACAGCCTCGCTGGCGATCGGCGCCTCTCCCTGTTTCACCAGGTCGACAAACTTCCTCCGGCCGTGGCTCCAGCAGGCCGCTTCAAGGATCGGAGCCGGCTTCCTTTGAGCCTTGTAGAGCTGGTTGTATCCATCAAAGGCATCGGCCTGCATCAGACCCACATAGCCGGCAAGATGGCCTTGCGGATGCTCCCCGGCACGACTGCGCGAGTAATGGAACGCCGCCGCCGGCGGGTCTTTGCCGCCGAACGGCCGGTCGTCGCGGACATAGGTCCAGATCCGGCCGAGGACGGTCTTTAGCTTCGCCAGCACAGGCACCGTCGTGTCGTCGGCGTGGATGCGCTCGGCGCTCAGCACATGCGCCCGGATCGCCTGCACCAGCGGATCGAGCGCTACCGCGCAGGCCCCGACCCGATCCGCCAGCGTCGAGACATCGATCTCGATCCCCTCGCGGGCAAAAGTCTTGCTTTGCCGGTTCAGTGGCTGATGCAGCAGGAACTTGTTGACCAGCACCATCGCCAGCAGGCTCGGCCCGGCGAAGCCACGCGGGATCGGATGGGAGGGCGCCGGCGCTTCCGTGATGGCCTCACAGTCCCGGCAGGAGAACTTCTCACGGACGTGCTCGATGATCTTCCAGCGCCGCGGCTCGCATTCAAGGGTCTTCGATACCACCTCGCCAAGCTTGTGCAGCCGCTGGCTGCCGCATTTGCCGCAGGCACACGGCGGCGGCTCGACTATGCGCTCCACCGGCAGATGGTCTGGCAACGGCCGGCGGGCCGGCCGGGGATTGTTGGCGCGCTTTTCCTGAGCAGCTGCCGGTGCCGCGATCTCGGCCTTCGTTTCCTGCTCGGCCTGGGCCTCTTCAAGGTCCTCGATGGCGAGTTCAAGCTGCTCGACCAGCAGCCTGCCGCGTTCAGAGGATTGCCCGTACTGCTCTCGCCGCGCCTTGGCCAGCATCAGCTTCAGCCGCTCGATTTCCAAACGACTGACCGTCACTTCGCTGGTCGCCAGCGTCAGCAATTCGCGCTGCGCAAGGATCATCGCATGCGCGGCGGCAAGGTCGGCAGGAAGCGGATCGGTGGAGTTCGTCACATCGACGAATCAATCATATTCGTCGCCAAAAATCCCGCGAGATCTTCATCATCGGCAACAAATATCAGCTCATCCGGAAGCCTGTGGACGCCAGGTTGCCTGCGGCATGCGCCAATCGATTCCGGACAGAAGGTAAGACAATTGCGCAACGCTGATCGTGACAACGCCGTCTGTCAGCGATGGCCACAGAAAGCGGCCGCGCTCCAACCGCTTCGTGAACAGACACGCGCCCTGGCCGTCATGCCAAATGATCTTGATCAGGTCGCCGCGGCGGCCTCTAAAAACGTAGAGATCACCAATATGCGGATCTCGCTTCAAACCCTCCTGCACGAGACGTGCGAGGCTCGGGATGTTAATTGGCGTGGGGTCCGGACGCCGATCGGCGAGCTAAGCTATTGATATCTCGAGCGGCGGAGGGGTCACTCTTGGAAGCTTATTCACAGCTTCGGCCTGAATAGCAACCACAGCACTCTTGCGGGCCTCGTGGAGCTTTGGGCTGCCGAGCGTGACGCCTCGGGACTTCGCGGCGGCGAGCGCCTGACGGGTCCGCGTGGAGATTAGGGCGCATGGAACAAACGCATGCTCGGGTTCCGTGGACCCGCGCAACCCTCGCCTACACTGGGTGACGCACTGAACGCTGGTTACCTGTATCTCGAAGTGCGATACCTCGGTTGCGACACGAACCAGACCGTTGCGCTCGACGTGGTTCGGAGGTCGAAGGCGACAACGATCCATGAGCTTGAGCGCTACGTGCGTTGCAAGGATTGCTCGCAGGTGCGGGGCTATGCGTTCAAGAGGAGCCACTTGGTTGCTCTTAGGCACTGGAAGATATCAGCGAGTGACCCCGTGGTGGCCGGGCGAACGGTGAGAAGCACGCTTCCCGCGCGAGTGGACTAAGACGGCGCTCTGAATTCTACTTCCGGTTTCGGTAGCATAGCGGACGTAATTAAGATTGCCGCTGGCTCGGCTCGGTCGTGAATGACCCACCGCGGACGGTCGGTGTTTGGCCGCATCTTCGGTTTGGACCGCCACGAGAGCTATCGCGAACTGCGGCTGGAGCTGTTATGTTGCCTCACCTCTAAGCCGAGGAACTTCTCCCATGAACGAGAGTATCGACGGAGAAAGAACCGCTTCTGAGCTGCAAGATTGGGTGACCGAACTCATCGAGCAACAGACGGCCATCTCGGAGGTGCTGCGCGCCATTGCGTACTCGCCACACGATTTGCAGCCCATCTTCGACGCCATCCTCGATAGCGCCAAACGTCTCTGTCGAGCAGACATGGGCAGCTTGCGTCTCTTGGAGGAAAGCGGCCTTCGTCTCGTGGGGGTGCGGGGGGACCCCTTTTTGGTTAATCAGGTGTGGTCATCATTTCCAGTGCTCGACAAGGAGAGTTTTCTGGGTCGATTAGCCACAAGCAGGTTACCCGCCCATATTCCAGACTTGACCGCACTTGAAGGCGACCATCGGGATGATCCTTGGGTCACGGCGGCAACGGCTCGTTACCGAACGGCCCTGTTTCTACCGTTGCTCAAAGACAATGAGATAGTCGGGGTAATTAGTCTGGGCCGCACACGGGTACAGCCGTTCACCGACAAGCAGATTTGCTTATTCGCGGACTTCGCTGCGCAAGCCACCATTGCCTTGGAGAGCACCCGTCGCGAGCGGCAATATCGCGAGGCCCAAATGGCGCTGGCGCATGCCAACCGCGTCGCTACCATGGGCCAGCTCACCGCCTCGATTGTGCATGAAATCAAGCAGCCCATTACGGCGGGACGCACATATGTCGCTGCTGCACTGCGGTTTTTAGACAAAAACCCACCCGATGTGGCAGAGGTGAGGGAGACGCTCGCCTGCATTATGAACGAAAACGGTCGAGTTAGCGGCATCGTCGACCGAATTCGGGGCTCTCATCAAAAAAGCGCCACCCCAGAAGGAGGTCGTCGATCTCAATGCGGCGGTCCTGGAGGTGACCGCGCTAAGCCACAGCGAAGCGATCAAGACCCACGTCACGGTGGGAACGCAACTGGCGGACGAGTTGCCACGCATCCAATGTGATCGGGTACAACTGCAACAAGTGATGTTGAACTTGATCGTCAATGCCATCCAGTCGATGAGTGGCGTAGCGGACGGCAACCGCGAATTACACATCAGCACCGCGAGTATCGGGCCGGAGGGCGTATGCGTTGCGGTGCGGGATACCGGCCACGGGCTGCGTCCGGAGAGTCTGCCGCGTCTCTTTGAGCCCTTCTACACGACGAAGCCTGACGGCATGGGCATGGGCCTCTCGATCTGCCGCTCGATCATCGAAGCCCATGGTGGGCGGCTGTGGGCGATCCCGTGCGAACCGCGGGGGGCTCTCTTTCAGTTTACAATCCCCGCTGACTGAACTGCCTTCCGTGATCGATGTGGCTTTGTTGGCACTTTTGAAACATGCCGACACCCTGCAAATCTTGCATAATTGGGTAAGACCGTAAGCTATCGCTGCGTCGTCAGAACAGCGAATTACCTACAGCAGACCAATTTCTTCCAATGACTTTTCTGGTATGACCGCCCATTTTGGGATGGTCTTCAGCTCGGCCGTTCTCAAAGTCCCGTCGCCAGTTGGCCGGGCTTTGACCAAAGGCACGTCTGAAAGTCCTGCATAGGTGCGCTTGATCTGAAAGGCCTACGCTCGATGCTATGTCACTCAGCGACGCCGCACTGGTCATCATCAAGTGGCACGCCTTCTCCAGACGCCTTCTCATCACATAAACATGGGGCAACTCGCCAACAGCCAGTTTGAATTTTCGAGAGAAATGCGCAGGGCTTCGACGGGCTACCGCGCTGAGGTCCTTGGTGTGGATGGTGCGTTGAAGATTTTCTCATCGATGAAAGCTGTCACCCGCGCTATCTGCCAGCGCACCAATCCGGGTGTTTTCGACCCATCAGCGCCTGAACGACGCGCGGTCTCCGATTGCAAAATGATCGACGCTTTGGCCAGCGATGCTTTCGCCGTCTTGTGATTGCCCTCGAGCTCACGCTTTGCCATCTCAACAAGCTCGATCAGGCTGTTCGCCATACGAACGAACTGCTGTAGGTCGGTCGGCGATGAAGAATCGAGCACCGCACCTTGGGGACCTTCTGGCGCCGCTACGTCCAAGGAGAGAAGACCAAGGGCCGGCGGATCGGATCGCAGCTCGGTCGCACATCGCTGAAACGCTTGGGTCGTTCGCCTGTTCATGCACCGCCCTGAAGATGATGATCGTCCCTCGATCGGTTTTCGATCCTGTCTGGCAGCGAGACGTTTGACGCGATGACGCTGCTTCATCTTAGTGCCGAGCATGATCGTCGTCGCTTGCGAAACCAATCGTGCGTGCGTATGATCGTCTAACACCTTGGTATAAGCACAGCGCACGGGCTCATTGGCCGCTGGTCAGCGCGCGCCCTAGTATGAGAAGCACACTGGGACGGCGTACCGCCTTGCCGCGACACCAAACTATGCATGCAACGATCGAATGGAGCTATGATCTCTTGTCGACGCATGAGCGCGAGGTCCTGCGCAGGCTCTCGGTATTTGCAGGAATGTTCACACTTGAAGCGGCCCGCGCGGTCGCGACTGACACTGAGGACGAGATCGGGACCGCCAGCACGCTTGGAAGTCTTGTCGCGAAATCTCTCGTCGCGGCAGATCTTGACGACATTACGCGCTTTCGCTTGCTCGATACCACGCGGGCCTATGCGTTAGGAAAGCTTCTCGCGGCTGGAGAATCACACGCGATTAGGCGCAGGCATGCCGCCTATTACTTGGAACTGCTGGAGCGAACCAACGCCGGACCTCCGAAAGGCCCTGGCATCGGGGCGTATGCTGCAGATGGCGAACATCTCAGCAATGTGCGCGATGCGCTGGAATGGAGCCTTTCTGAGCGAGGTGACATTTCTCTAGGCGTTCTATTGGCGGCAGCTTCCGCGTCCCTTTTGCTCGAGATGTCGTTGCTGACCGAGTGTCAGCGCTGGACCGAACAGGCAATCGCGACGCTCGACACTGCCAACCATGGAAGTCGTATCGAACTCGAACTGAGGGCAGCCCTCGGGTTGTCCATGATGTTCACGATGGGCAATAGTGATGCGGTTCAAAGTTCGCTTCTCAGGGCATTCGAACTGGCCGAGCAACTGAGCGATCCGCACAATCAGCTGCGGCTGCTGGGCAGGCTCCATATTTTCCACGAGAGGATTGGCGATTTCCGGAGCGCACTCAAGTTTGCAGAACGTAGCGTGGTCGTGGCGGCCTCAATCGGCGATCCGGTGGGGATTGCGGAATCCCATGCAGCCTTGGGCATCTCGCGCCATCTGCAGGGTGACACTCCGAGCGCGCATACTCATCTAGAAGCGGCGCTGGTCCAAGTTCCAGGCAATCCGCTCGGGAGTACTTTATTTTTCAAGCGCGGAGACGGGTGTTGATAGTAGACGCTTTTTTCAAGCTGTTTGCCAGGATATAATTGTTCATTGACAGCCGCTTGGCCAAAATTAGGGTGACGCTCTTCGGGGTGTCACCCTTTTTGCATTCCGAGATGAAGCCCGCCGAACACGACAACCCCGCCAAGGCAGAAGCATCGATATAGCGCGCCGGCAGCGAACGTGCTGTCCCGTGACTCGTTCGGTCGTGCGTTAGGCGTTGATGCCGCCATCGACGGCAAAGCAGGCGCCCGTGACCTGTCCCGCTTCGGGGCTGACCAGGAACGCCACCATCGCAGCGACGTCATGGGGTGAGCCGAAGCGGCCGAGTGGTATGGCGGCGCGCAGGAAATCGCCATTCGGCCCGGCCGCCGGGTTCATATCGGTGTCGGTTGGACCGGGGTGGACGAGATTGACCGTGATATCGCGTGGGCCGAGATCACGCGCCAGCCCTTTCGTGAAGCCTGTCAGAGCCGACTTCGTCATGGCATAGAGTGTAACACCGGCGAAGGGTACGCGATCGGCGAGATTGCTGCCGATATTGATGATCCTTCCTCCAGCGGAGAGGTGGGTGATGGCGGCCCGACTTGCCACCAACACAGACCGAAGGTTCACGTCGAGAACGCGCTGCATTTCCGCGAGGCTGACCGTTTCAAGCGAGCCCACATGTCCAATTCCGGCATTGTTGACCAGGATATCCAGGCCGCCCAGCCTCGCTACCGTGGTCGCAATCGAGCGCTGTACCTCGTTAACGTCGGCTGAATTAGCCGCGATGCAATCCTGCCGATCAGGCGAATGCTGACGTGCGGATCACCGCTATCGCCCGCCTCGAGGCAAGCGCCCGATCCCGTAATTATCCTGAGCGTGCCCCTCCCGACGAGACGCGTAATTGCTCTTTGCAGAATATCATCGCCATCGATCTCATCGCACGATCCAGGAGTGAATATGAAAGGCCACTTGGCCAGCAACGGCGTTGAGGCCGTCTAGGCCATAGGGCCGCGTTCGGGCGCAGCAGTGCTCCGCACTGCACTCGAATGTTCGGAAGGTGGCATTCCGCATCGACGCCTTGTCCTTTGGCGCGACGGTAGCGGGCGTCATCCGCCGCAAGCAGCCGATCCTCGGCACGCCCACCGCGCGCAGCGGCCCCTCGCTCTACAGCGCGCGCTACGATTTGTTTGCCCAGAGATCTTCCGCGTCGTTATGCAGCATCGGGCCGGCCAGTCACTGGGCTGGAGGTCAAATTGGTAGACACCCAAAATGTTACTGTCTCAGCCGGTGAGCTTGGGGAGCTGCTATTGCGTGGCTCAAACATCGCCTTGGGCTACTGGATCGGGGAAGGCGAGTGGGACCCGTTTATCGATGGCTGGTATCGATCGGGCACATAATTCGGCAGGACGAGCACGGGAAGTTCTGGTATGTCGCGCGTGTTAAAGATTTAATTGTCCGCGCAGGATCGAATATATCTCCGGTCGAAATCGAGCAGGTTACCAGCTCCGACGGAGCAATCGCTACCTGCGTGTCACTGGAGAGAGAAAGAATTCAGGGCGCGAAGTCAACGACTTATGTAACGATCGACACAGAAATAGTCATGAACACTGCTCGAGGCCGCCCCCGAAAATTTGATCGTGACGCCGCGCTTCACGCGGCGATGAAAATCTTCTGGCAGAAGGGATTTACGGCCGCCTCGATGGCCGATCTCTGCGGAGCCATGGGGATTAGCTCGCCTAGCCTGTACGCCGCCTTCGGCAGCAAGGAACAACTCTACGAAGAGGCGCTCCGGCACTTCGCGGTAACGACCGGGCCGCCTCTCTGGGCCATCATGGACGAGGCACCGCAGGCGCGCGAAGCGATAGAGGGGCTGCTGATGAGCTCGGCCGCAGCGTTCCCAGCCAGTGAAAGGCCAGCTGGCTGTATGGCAACGTTGTCGACGGTCGGCGAAGAGGGCGAGGCTCGCCTCGGCGCCATCGTTGCCGAGATGAATGCCAACACGCTCGCGATATTCGCAGTCGTAGCGCTCAAGTTGGCCCGGCTTGGCGGGAATGGGCTCACGCACCTCGCCGATGAGTTGGGTCGGGCTTTCGTCGAAGCAGACCACGGGTCGTTGGGGATCGGGCGCCTCGGCATAGAGGTCGAGCACATCCTCCATGCGGGCGACGTATTCCCCGTCGACCTTGGGGATGCACCACATGTCTTTGCGCCAGGGCTTCAGATGGTTCTCCGCCAGCCGTCGACGGACGGTCTCAGAAGATAGCTCTTCATGGTCGGTGAGCCGGACCATCTCATCGGCCAGGAGTTCGAGGGTCCAGCGGGCCCGTCCCGGTGGCGGCTTTGAGCAGGCGGTCGCCACCAAAAGCGCCTCCTCCTTGCTCGATAGTTTGCGCTCAACGCCGGGGCGCGGCTCCTCGGTGAGCGCTCCCTCCAGGTTGGCTTCCACAAAGCGGCGCCGGGTCCGATAAATCGTCGATCCTGAGACCTTCAAGGTTGCGGCAATCACCTCGTCGCTTACGCCGTCGTTCGCAGCCAATAGGATCTGCGCGCGCTTTATTTTGCGCGTCGCGTGGCGCCCGCCACTCAACAGCGCATCAAGTTGATCCCGTTCCGATTGGCTAAGGTCCACACAAAACTTTATATTCAACTGCACCTCCTTTAGCGTCGAGGCGCAGATGAATCGAAAATGAATCAATCACTTGACGAAAGCACAGCGGCGGCGGGACCCCGCTTTACGCAGACCCAAGGCCAGTACCTGGCCTTCATCTACGCCTATAGCCGGATATTCAAACGGCCCCCGGCCGAAGCCGACATGCGTCGCCATTTCGACGTCACCGCTCCGTCCGTCCACCAGATGGTGATGTCCTTGGAAAAAGCCGGCCTCATCTCCCGGACGCCCGGAGCCGCCCGAAGCATCCAACTTCTAATTCCTCCGGAAGCGCTTCCGATTCTGCGCTAAAACAACCCGTCATAATCTCTGTGGAGCGGTACTAGTCGAGGCGCGACTGGCGCGAGCCGTAACGGAAGGTGATGTCCCAGCGACGATCGACGTCAAAACAATTGCGCGATTCTATCGCGGCGTACAGCAGGGGATGGCGGTGCAGGCTCGTAACGGCGCGAATCGCACACAACTCGAAGCGTTCGCCCGCGCCGCGATGGCAGCGTGGCCATGCTTGATCCAGATGCAGGTAACGCCCCCTAGATAAAGGCCATCTTCATAAGAGACGAGTTGAACGATGTGCTCTGACTGAGGCCGCCCTCATCAGGGTCATCAACGGTGGTCTCAACTGCGATTACGATCCGCCGCGGCGGGCCTGTCAAAAGCTAGACCTTGGGGCGCCCGATCGCAGGTGCGAAATTCGGATCTGGTCGAGACTCGCAAAATCGCCCGTACGGTTCAGGATACTATTTCACACGTTCCGCGGCGATCCGGACCTCTATTTTTTTGCCATTGGATACGCCAGACCGCTCGCACGATGGTACAGGCTGGCGATCAGCACGAGGGCTACCGCGCCCGACAGCACCGGGAAAAACAGATAGTGCCAACCCGGGTTGGCAGCGAAAACGACCAATGGATCGGCTCCCGCGGGCGGATGGGTGATCCGCAGCGCGGACATCATTGCAATCGCGAGACCCACGGCGAGCGCAACCGCCCACCATTCGTTTGGCAGCACTTGCCGAAGTGCCAAGCCGATTGCGGTCGAGACGAAATGACCTGCAACAACATTCAGGGGCTGCGACAGCGGGCTCGCGTGCACCGAAAACAGAAGGACGCAGCTCGCCCCGAACGGCGCCATCAGCAGCGGCGTTCCGGCGTAGGCGGACAATGCACCGATGATACCGATCGCGAGCAGTCCGCCTAACCCGGCAAGAATGATATGGCGCAACGATTGGGGTGGCTGATGAGGAAGAAAGAACGCGCGCATGCATTGTCCTTGGAAACGCCGATGGACGCTCGGCACAGTCAGAAGGTGTCCTGCGCGCGCATTACAGAGTGATTACAGGAGCGCCAAATTGTACTACGGTTGCAGCGCTGCAACGATAAAACGGACAGCACAGCTCGCACACAAGCTTCCTGTTCAGCATCAAATCGTCCCGGAATGAACTCCGACCGGTCGAGTCCTGCGATTTGCAGCAGCGATTAGGCGTTCTCCACACGAAGCGAAACACGCTCTCTGGAGCGTTTTCCAGCGAAGTGGATACCGGTTCGCGTAAAGAAAACGCGTCAAACCAAGAATCTAGAGCCCCGTTCCAATTCCATCGGAACGGAAAAGGCTCTAGCCTCGCGGCAAAGGCGTGATTGGCGGACGAAGCTGCCCAATTCGCTTGTCGCTGCGGTGCTGAGACGTAAGGCCGCACAAGCCGTTCAAATCGCACTATCTGCGGATGGGTCCTCACGATTTCGCTTCGTTAGAAACCTTCTAAGACGTTCGCTTTTCGAAGGTTCGTTGACATCCTTCATCCCCGTCGTCTCCTTTCGCAGGCCGCAATTCACGCGGTGTGATCGAAAGGAAAACCTCATGAAAGGGCTCGTAAAGTCGCTGCTCGTCCTATCAATCGCGGCGTTCGGCGCATCCGCCGCGTCCGCAGACGGTTTCAAGGACTGCACCAAAATCGACAAGGCGTCATGGAAGCCGGCGAGCGACGCCGAAGCCAAGGCGAAAGCCGCCGGCTATGAAGTTCGTCGCTCCAAGGTGGAGGGCTCGTGCTACGAAGTCTACGGCGTCAAGGAAGGCAAGCTCTTCGAACTGTTTTACAGTCCCGAAGATTTAAGCCTGAAGCACACAATCGCAAAATAGCCGCGACCGGCGTGCTCGAACGGATCAAAACGCCTTGCACGGCTTCGGCAGAGCTCGACCGTCTGCACACGTCAGCGCCGATACCGGTCTGGGATTGGCCTCTCCGACTATGGCACTGGGCGCTGGCCATCTTTGTCGTGGTTGCCTGGATTACGCCGAACACGCACGACGCCCTGCATCGATTCGCAGGCTACGTCGTGATCGGACTTCTGGTGTTTCGATTGGTGTGGGGATTTGTCGGAACGCGGTACTCGCGCTTTCGAAGGCTGCTTCCGAGGCTGCGCGCCGCCCCAACCTATCTTTGGAGCTTACGTCATGGCAAAACCGGAAGATACCTCGGCCTGAATCCCGCGGGCACCGCGATGCTCGTTGCGTTGCTGGGGATGCTGACCGTCTCGTCCGTGACCGGCGTCATGCACGTGACGGTGACCTTTTTCGGGGTATGGTGGGTCGAGGACACCCACACTTATTCTTCCGACGCTGTCATCGTCCTCGTGGTAGTGCACGTCATCGGCACGATCGTGATGAGTGTCCTGCAGCGGGAGAATCTGCCGCTGGGGATGATCACCGGACGGAAGCGGCGCCGCAGAAGCGGATAGGCGCGGCACGAAGTTAAGTCTGGCAACCGGATGAAAGATTCAGCGCCTTCAAGAGGCTGCCGAACGGATTAGGCTTGCAAGGCTCCGCCACGAGCTTTGAGCGGTCGGTATTTGCAACTTTCTTGCTGGCGTTAGCCGAGTTGTTGGCCGGGGGGCTGTTCGTTGCCGTCTTGGCTATGCTCATCGCTCTATTCTGAGCCGTATGCTTCGTTTCATTCTTCGTCACATGCTTAGCCAAGTTCTGAGACACATCCCTGGGCCGCGACTTCGGAAGCAGCACCGCGAGCTTCCTGCTGTGGGCATCGCGCCAATGCCGATTGGTCGCCTGCGGAGCCGGCTGCGAGCCGACCGGCGTCGACTCCACCGGCGATACAAACTGAGCCGGCAGGATCGGCTGAAGGGGGACATCAGTTCGCAGGTAGCTGACGTCGAGCCGGTCCGCCTTGGTCAAGGTGTCGTGCGAACCGTCAAAGCCGATCGTTGCTGGCGCAAGCGTCTCGCTGGCAGGCATGACCGGGCGCGGCGGCGTTCTGGCCTCCATGGCGACCATCGTTCCGACGCCGACCAGACCGGCGAAGGCGACCAACATCGTTCTCACCATGATGGCTCCCCGGACCCAAGCGCGCATTCTCGCATCCGGAGAATCTCGGGATTCAATAAGGCAGCCTAGCGGCCCGCTTCCGGACCCGCGGACGAAGTTTGGCAACATCGTTAACGCGGGTCAGGCCAATCGTTGGTCGCTCACGCATTCGATCATTCTGCACAGGTAGCGACGGTAGGACGCGCAAGACGCAATCCTTCAGAACCGCTCCACCGGCACTGCGAAGGTATAGCCGACGCCGCGCTCGGTCCGGATGATGCGTGTGGCATTCAGACCAATCTCCAATTTGCGCCGCAGCCTCAGGACCTGAACATCGATGCTCCGATCGTTGATATCTTCGTGGATCCGTATCGCATGGAGCAAGTGCTCCCGCGTCAGAGGCCGCTCAGGCGCCTCCAGAAACGCCAGCAACAGGGCATACTCACCTTTACTCAGACGGACTTTTGTCTCGCTGGGGTCCAGCAGCCGTCGGGCGCGACGCTCGAGCCGCCAGCCGTTGAACCTGAAGCCGCCGCGTTCCGGAGACCGGGTCGGCGTGGCGCGCGTCATCTCCCGCCGCCGTAAAATGGCGCGGGCGCGCGCGAGCAATTCGGCGGGACCACATGGCTTGGTGACGTAATCATCCGCGCCGAGTTCGAGGCAAATGATGCTCTCGCTTTCATCGGAGCGGTAGCCGGTCATGATGACAGGAATATCTGTTGTCGATCGAATTGATCGCAACTGATCCAATCCGTCAATCAGGCCCAGCATCTGATCCATGATGATCAGGCTGGGCGGCATGTCGGTGGATTTCAAGCCGCTCCAGGTAGACGCTGAGCTGGTTGGAACATTGTGGTCGGAAAAGTAGCCGCTCACGATTTGCTGCATCGTCGGGTCGTTGTTGACGATCAGGATGTAGCCTGGGTCGCTCGTTTGCTCGTACAAGATCTCCGCCTCCGTTAGTCGAACCGGAGAATGGGAGTAACTCTGATGGCGCTGTACGACTGTGAACCCGTTCATAATTCACGAAAGCGTTTGATCGCTCGCGCTCGGGCCATGTATGGCGCGGAACAGCCGCAGCGTGGAGAGCCGTTTTCGGAAGGGTCATCTTCTACGAATAATTCGAGCCGGATGACGATTCGAAGAAAAGTCATCCGGGTGCAGCGTTGGAGTCGCGGGTAAAACCGGCTATGCATGCGCCGTTTCAGCTTCGCGCGAGGACTTTCTTGAAGACTTCACCCCACCCAGCCGGCAACGCCGCACCGGCCAACGATCTGGCCGCGCCGCCGTTCGGGGCATTCGCCCCCAACGCCGCGCAGCAGGCCATTATCGCGCTGGCGCGGCGCTCGCGGCTGAAGCGCGGCGCGTTCCGGCCGATGCTGTCGCGGCTGGTCAATTTGCTGCGCGCCGGCCCGGTCGATGTCCAATACCAGGGCGCGTCGTTCCGCTTCTATCACCAGGCCAGCGCCACCGAGCGCGGCGCCCTTTTCAATCCGGATTACAACATCGAGGAGCTGGATTTCCTGCGAATGTACACGCCGGCCGGCGGTGTTTTTGTCGATGTCGGCGCCAATGTCGGCACCTACGCCATGCCGCTGGCGCGTCACGCCGGCGCCAACGGCAAAGTGATCGCGATCGAGCCGCATCCCGTCACCCATGCGCGGCTGGCGTTCAACCGCGCCGCATCGAACTTCGCGCAAGTCATCCTGGTCGCCGCCGCGGCCGGTCCATCCGATGGTGAGCTGATGATCGAGACCGACGGCGACAATCTCGGCGCCAGCCACATCGCGACGGATGAGCACTCCGGCAGCGCGATCAAGGTGCCGTCGCTGCGCCTGCAGCGCATTCTCTGCGATGCCGGCGTCGATCACGTCGATGCCCTGAAGATCGACGTCGAGGGCTATGAGGACCGCGTCCTGACCGGCTTCTTCCGGGAAGCACCGCCATCGCTGTGGCCACGAGCGGTCGTCATCGAACACCTGTCGCGGAACGAATGGCTGGAGGACTGCATTGCCGACATGCGTGCCCGCGGCTATGCCGAGACCGGGACAACCCGCAGCAATACACTGTTGGTGAAGCCCCAGGGATGATCTTGCCTATGGGCTTGTTGGCCAACCCCATTTAGACAGCCCATGGAGACGCCGATGATCGACCACGTAGGCTTCCCCGTTTCCGACTTCGCCCGCGCCAAGGCTTTCTACACGAAGGCGCTGCTGCCGCTGGACTACCGTCTCATCATGGAGGTCGCGCAAGAGCAAAACGGCGGTGATCCCGCCGCAGGTTTCGGCGCTAACGGCAAGCCCGATTTCTGGATCGGCGGCGAAGGCGGATTGAACAAGCCGCTGCATGTCGCAATCCTCGCCAAGGACCGCGCCACCGTCGATGCCTTTTACAAAGCGGCGATCGCAGCAGGCGGACGCGATAACGGCGCGCCGGGGATCCGCGCGCACTACCATCCTAATTATTATGGTGCCTTCGTGCTCGATCCCGACGGGCACAATGTCGAGGCCGTATGTCACGCGCCGGAATGACGGGTTCCGCGCGCCCTTAGCGAGGAACATCGACACCGCTCCATCGTTATCGCTCCAGGAGCCTGATCCGGATTCTCCGATGGAGCGAAGCATGGCCAAGGACAATGCGCGCGAAGCCGACCGCAGCGAGACAAATCGCACCGATATCGACCGAACCTGGGAACTGATGAAGAAGATCGGCTTTGCGATGCTGGTCACCCATGATGGTGACAAGCTTCGTGCGCGGCCGATGCACGCCTGTCTCGAGCGCGAGAACAATGCGATCTATTTCCTGGCCGACGCGCGGCGCCACAAGGATGAAGAAATCGCACGCAACCCCGGCGTCAATCTGTCATTCGCCGACGCCGGTGATCAGAAATATGTTTCGGTCATCGGCACCGCCGTCGTCTCCAACGATCGCGCCAAGATCAAGCAATTGTTTTCGACGCCCGCAAAAGCGTGGTGGGACAGCGCCGACGATCCCAATATCCGCGTATTGAAGATCACTCCCGACGAGGCCGAATTCTGGGATTCGCCGGGTTCTGCGATCAGCTACGTAAAAATGGCGGCGGCCGCGCTCACCGGCACGCGGCCCGATCTCGGCGATAACCGCAAGGTCGGGCTGTAGATGCCAATGCCGATCGAGCCTCCTGAAATTCCGCCGCCGACACCGGGCAATCCGACCGAGCCGCCACAGGAAGATCCGCCGGGCAGCCCGCGACCCGAGGTGCCACCGCCGGTGCGCGAACCCGGTGAGTCGCCACGCCCCGAGGAGTTGCCGGGCAAAACTCCGGACGAGCTGCCGGCGCAGCGACCATAGCGAAGGCTCGCGAGCGTCCGGGTACGTCATGAATAAGCCGTGAACAGCAATGCGTTGCGGCACTGTTGCTTGCAAATAAAAGCAACGCTGCCGGTGTCGGCTGCCACAATGCGGCCTAACGCTTATTTGTTGATCGCGCGACTTTTTCGTTGATGTTCCCGGGGACCCCAATCGACATGATAAAACTTCGTCTGATGCTGCTCGCCACGACAACTCTGACGGCGATGCAGTTTGTTGGCGCGCCGTCGCACGCGCAAACCGTGCCGCTCGTTGTCGCGCAGGCGCAAGGCGAAACCGGTCCCGATGGAAAACCGAAGGCGCCCCCAAAAGGCGCGCCGCCGAAGGCCGCACCACCCGCAGCCGCGCCGAAGGGGGCCCCACCCGCGCCGCATGCTGCTCCACCGGCGGCCACGCCGCATCCCGCGCCACCCGCCGCCACCCCGCCGGCCCGGCCGAGCGCTCCGCCGCCGCGCCCCGCAGCGCCTCCTGCCGCCGCTCCGACCCAACGTCCGGCAGCCCCGGCAGCACCTACGCCGCATGCTGCGCCCCCTGCCGCAGCACCGTCGCGTCCGGCGCCACCGGCTGCCGCGCCCGCGCCCAAGCCCCCGGTCGCGCCAAACACTGCACCCGCTGCACAGCCGTCCCGTGAGAGGGTCGCGCCAGGACGTGAGCGGCCAGCGCCGGGTTCGGTGACCCCGCGCGGCGCCAGAACGCCGCCGGCGTCCCCATCCGCGGCACCGAGCGGTGCCAGCACGCCGGCAACACCCCCGGCGGCGACGCCACCCGCCGCTACACCGGCCGCACCGCCAACACAGGCCGCGCCGGCGGCACCTCAAACCACTGCGCCTGCCGCGCCTCAGGCCGCTCCGGCAGCACCGCAAGCCGCCCCCGCGGCACCCAATGCGGTCAGGGCGCCGGCGGCGCCGAATGCTCCCGCACCGAATACGCCGAATGCGGCGCCCGCCGCGCAGCCGAACGGCGGCCACGCAGGCGGCCCCGGCGGACAGGCCGGCCGGCCGCCAGGCGCGCCCGGCGGTGGCGCGCCGTTCGCGCGCCACGCGCCACCCAGCGTCAGTGCGCCATTGCCGGCGGTACCGCAGGCGGCCCAGACCCTGACCCCAATCGCCCCGGGCGCTGCGGCGCAGGGACCGCGCCGCCTGGACGACTTCCGCAACCAGCGGCGCGAGACCCAGGAAGGCGGCCGCACCGTCGTTACCGAACCGGGCCGGATCATCATCCGTGATCCCAGCGGTCAATCGTTTATTCGTCACAACGAAGCCGATCGCTTCCGCTACGGGGCCCGCGACATCCGGACGGAACGGGTCGGCGGCGAAACCCGCACCGTGGTGGTTCGTCCCGACGGGAGCGCGATCGTTACCGCGGTCGGCGCCGACGGCCAGTTGCTGCGCCGGATTCGCCGGGATCGGGAGGGCCACGAGGTCGTGATCATCGACAACAGCTATCGCGATCCGCGCGCCGTCGGCGGCTTCTATGTCGACCTGCCGCCGCCGGTGGTCCGGATTCCCCAAGATCGCTACATCGTCGATGCCGACACCGCGGCGCCGGATCTGATTTACGACACCATGGAGGCGCCGCCTGTGGACCAGATCGAGCGGCGCTATTCGCTCGATGAAATCCGCTACAGCCCCTCGGTACGGCAATTGATGCCGAGCATCGATCTCAACACCATCAACTTCGAGACCGGATCGTGGGAGATTCCGCCGGACCAGGCGGCGCGGCTACAGTCGATCGCAGACGGACTCAACCGGGCGATCCAGCGCAATCCGCGTGAGGTGTTCCTGATCGAGGGACATACCGACGCCGTCGGCAACGATGTCGACAACCTGTCGCTGTCGGACCGGCGCGCCGAATCCGCCGCCGAACTGCTGACGCAGCAATTCGGGGTGCCCGCGGAAAACCTGACGTCGCAGGGATACGGCTCGCAATATCCGAAAGAGCAGACCGATGGGCCGAGCCGCATCAACCGGCGCGTCACCGTCCGCCGCATCACGCCGCTGCTCAACGGCGGAACGGCTTCGCTGCCGCCCCCGCCGCCCGGCGCCGCCCCGCCGCGCTAAGCAACGCGGTCTGAATGCAAATGGCCGGGAGCAATCCCGGCCATTTTGTTGTGGTGATCGCGCGCCGTGCATACGTCAAGGCAGGCACGCCTCACAGATCGCCGCGACATGCCGATGATCGGTGCCGCAGCAGCCGCCCAGCACCCGCATCGCCGGGAACGCCTGCCTGAGAGCGCGGTAGCGTTGACCGAGATCGCGGGGATCGCCAGCATCAAGCGTTTCGGACTCATCCAGCTCCGCATGGCTCTTGGCCGATGCGTTGGCTCTCACACCGAGGATGCGGTCGGTCCAGCCTTCGCCAGCCTTGAGAGCGTCATCGAAATGCGTCGGATGCGCACAGTTGATCATGAAATATTCGGGCGCCGCTTGCGTCTCGCGGTCCACGGTCTCGATCGCGTCGCGCAGCGTCTCGCCTTTGACCAGGCGGCCATTGGTTTCGACGGTGAAGGAAATCACGACGGGAATCTTGTGCGCCTTGACGCCACGGGCAATGCCGACCGCCTCGCTGACGCTGTTCAACGTGTAGGCCGTCACCATGTCGGCACCGCCATCGACAAACGCGGCAATCTGCGCCTGGTGATAGGCTTCGGCCTCACCGGCATCCATGTTGCCCGCCTTGTAGCCATCGCCGCGCGGACCGATGGCCCCGCTGATGACGCAAGGCACGTCGGGCTTTTCCCACTGCTTGCGCAGGTCTTCCAGGAACGCGACGCTGCCGACATTGACTGCTCTGAGCGCGGCCGCGTCATAACCGAGCTTCTCGCCCCAATCCAAACTGGCGCGCCAGGTCGGACTGTCGAGGACAAAGCCGGTGCCACGATCGCGCGCGATCGTGAGATAGCTCTCGTAATACTTCTTTAGTTGTTGCCGGCCTTGAGGCGTGTCGAGCAGCACAAAGGCCGCGAAGTGAGGCAGGTCGATACCTTCATGAAAGATCAGCGTCGTTTCCAAGCCGCCGTCGGTGAGGAAAATTCCGCCACGACGCTGCGGCAGGTCATGCCGGTATGTAGCCATTTCGACATCTCCGTTGGGTGCACTCCTTGTGACTCCACAAGGTGCGCGCCGTTCCGGCAGGAACAGTGGCTCATAATGTCGCGGTCAAACCTGCAATTCGAGCACGCTCCAGCCAGACAAGCGGCCCAGAGAAGCCTAGCCGCTCAGGCGTGCAGGTCGAATCAAGACGGCGCGAGATAACTGTCCTCGCAGAGCCGTTTCAGCTCTTGTCGCTGTCGAGCTTGAAGATCTGCGAACCTTCTCCGATCGAGAGCAAGCCGGCGTCTGTGTAGACATTCAGTTTGGCGCGGCTATCGGCGATATCGAGGTTGCGCATGGTCAGTTGCCCGATGCGGTCAGCGGGCGTGAACGCGGCATCGCCCACCTTCTCCATGCTCAGCCGCTCCGGCTGATAGGTCAGGTTGGGGCTCTCGGTGTTCAGGATCGAGTAGTCGTTGCCGCGGCGCAGCTCGAGCGTCACCTCGCCGGTGATCGCACGGGCCACCCAACGCTGGGCGGTTTCGCGCAGCATCAGCGCCTGTGAATCGAACCACCGTCCCTGGTAGAGCAATCGGCCAAGGCGCATGCCGCTGATCCGGTATTGCTCGATGGTGTCTTCGTTGTGGATGCCGGTGAGCAGACGTTCGTAGGCAATGTGGAGCAGCGCCATGCCGGGCGCTTCGTAAATGCCGCGGCTCTTGGCCTCGATGATCCGGTTCTCGATCTGGTCGCTCATGCCGAGGCCATGCCGGCCGCCGATGACGTTGGCCTCGAGGAACAGCGCGACCGGATCGGTGAAGGCTTGGCCGTTCAGCGCGACCGGCTGGCCTTCGGCAAATCGCACCGCGACCTTCTCAGCCTTGATGTTGCAGTCGTCGCGCCAAAACGGCACGCCCATGATGGGATTGACGATCTTGATGCCGCTGTTGAGGTGCTCAAGATCCTTGGCCTCGTGGGTGGCGCCGAGGAGGTTGCTGTCGGTCGAATAAGCCTTTTCCGCGCTCATCTTGTAGCCGAAGCCATGAGCCGTCAGAAACGCCGACATTTCCGCACGGCCGCCCAGCTCGTCGATGAACTGCTGGTCGAGCCAGGGCTTGTAGATTTTGAGGTTCGGGTTGGTCAGCAGGCCGTAACGATAGAAGCGCTCGATATCGTTACCCTTGAACGTGGAGCCGTCGCCCCAGACGTTGACGCCGTCCTCTTTCATCGCGGCGACCAGCATCGTGCCGGTCACGGCGCGGCCGAGGGGTGTGGTGTTGAAGTAAGTGATGCCGCCGGTAGAGATGTGGAAGGCGCCGGATTGGATCGCGGCAATCCCTTCGTGCACCAATTGGGTGCGACAATCGACCAGCCGGGCTTTCTCAGCGCCGTATTCCAGGGCCTTGCGCGGAATCTCGTCGTAGTCGGTCTCGTCAGGCTGGCCGAGGTTGGCGGTATAGCCAAAGACGCGCGCGCCCTTTTGCTTCATCCACAGCAGCGCCGCGCTGGTGTCGAGGCCGCCGGAGAAGGCGATGCCGACTTTTTCCCCTTTGGGCAGGCTCTTCAAGATCGTGCTCATCAAACTTCCAATCGGTCAAAATCTCTAATGCCGCTCGTGGCTTGAGTGGGCGAATATCAAATTTCGCGCCGATCGGCACGTGTTTATTAGAGCGTTTTCAAGCGAAGTGGAAACCGGTTCGCGTGAAGAAAACGCGTCAAATTTAGAAATCGACAGCCCGTTCCGATTCAATCGGAACGAAAAAGGCTCTCACGGCTGACGCCATGAAGTCGCTCACGCCGACGGCGCCGGACCCACCTCGCGCCCGCGCCAGCGCTGCCGCCAGCGATACCCGGGCCATGCAAATCGCGTCAACGCGGCGTCGACGCCCTCGTCGGTGAGGCGGGTGCGCGGCCAGCGATAAATGTAGCCGTGGGCGAGCCAGATCACCAGAAATGTCACCAGCGCGGCGGTGGCGACATCGGTAAAGAAATGACCACCGAAAGCCATCCGGAGCACGCTGGTGATCACGCCGAACAGGGTGGCGGCGGCGTAAGCCAGCGGCCGCCACGCCGGCGGCGTCAGCGCCGCGGGCGCATAGGTCCAGAACGCGGTGGCGCCTTCACCGGAGAAGAACGAGCAGTTTCGGGTGCAGCTGCCGCGCGGATCCCACCACGGAACAAATTCCTGTGGCCCGCTAAATTCGGTTACCGCAGCAGGACGCGGGCGACCCCAGTGGCTCTTGAAGCCGAGATTGGTGAGAACGCCCGCCGCAAGCAGCATCGTCACCAGCAGGAACACGACCGCGCGCCCCGACATCAGCAGCGGCCGGTCCGGCCGCACCAGCTTGACCACGAAGGCGACAATCGCGGGCAGTGCGAGGCCCCAGGCGATCCACATCGCAGCATCGCGCGCGAACGCGGCGACCTCATCGAGCTTCAATGGAAACGATCGCGTCGCCGGATCGTAAAACAGCGCGGCAAGTTTCAGATCGAGTTCGGGGTAAATCCCAAACAGCAGCCCGATCACAATCGTGAGCGCCAGCGCGATGAAAAGTCCGGTCCGGTTCATAGCGCGGGGTTTAGCCGACGAGGTTTGGGATGAAAAGGCTTGAGCTCGCTCCCTCCCCGCTTGTGCGGGAGGAAGTACGAGAGACCCCTGCACATCACGCCGGCGGGCGGGAATGCGAGGGCAGCGGCGGCGGGGGCACGGGTCGGCGCGGCGGCTGCCGCCATGCGCCGGCGTTGCGGCCCGCGATCATCCAGTACACCACGCCCGCAACGATCCCGGCCCCGGTCATGATTTCCAGATGACGGCGGACGATGCCCTCGAAATGGAGCGTCGCCGGATCGAACGGGACCAGACCGAGATAGCAGGCGAGACCGACCAGGCCGCCGCCGACCGCATAGGTCAGTGCGCCCCGTACATAAAAGGCTTCGGTGATCAGCACCACGATCATCGCCGGCAACAGCGCAAAGCCGCTGACGAAGATGAAGCCGAACCCGATCACGATGTCCAGCGCGCCGGAATCGACCGGTCCGGCGCCGAGATCGCTGAATTCCGGAAACAGCACCGCACCGACCACGATCATGCCTGCCACCAGGCAGGCGGCGAGAAATCCGAACAGGATGACAAACAGCCGGCCGATCAGCGCCATAAATCAAATCCACCCCGGACCCGGCATTCGACTCCCTCATCCTGAGGAGCGGCCGCTCGACCGCGTCTCGAAGGATGACGAAATAACAACTCATGGTTCGAGACGGCGCAAGGGCGCCTCCTCACCATGAGGGCCGCACACTGCATCATCTCAATCCGTCATCGCCATCGCGCGCAGCGCCTGGCGCTCGCGCGCCGACAATTTCTCGGTTTCGGATTTTAGCTGGCCGCAGGCGGCGAGAATGTCGCGGCCGCGCGGCGTACGCACCGGCGAGGAATAGCCGGCATTGAAGATATATTCCGAGAATTTCTCGATCTGCTCCCAGTCCGAGCATTCGTAACGCGTGCCGGGCCACGGGTTGAACGGGATCAGGTTGATCTTGGCCGGAATCCCCTTCAACAGCTTCACCAGCAGTTTAGCATCGTCCAGCGAATCGTTGACACCCTTGAGCATCACATATTCGAAGGTGATGCGCCGCGCATTCGACGATCCCGGATAGTCGCGGCAGGCCTGCAGCAATTCGGCGATCGGATATTTCCGGTTCAGCGGCACCAGCTCGTTGCGCAACTCATCGCGCACCGCATGCAGCGAGATCGCGAGCATGACGCCGATCTCGTCGCCGGTGCGGACGATGTTCGGCACCACGCCCGAGGTCGACAGCGTGATGCGGCGGCGGGAAATGCCGATGCCTTCATTGTCGCCGACGATCAGCAGCGCATCGCGCACCGCATCGAAATTATACAGCGGCTCGCCCATCCCCATCATCACCACATTGGTGACGAGGCGGCTGCCGGTCGGGGTCTCGCGGTCGGCCCAGTCGTTGAGGCGATCGCGCGCCACCATGATTTGGCCGACGATTTCGCCGGCGGTGAGGTTGCGCACCAGCCGCTGCGTCCCGGTGTGACAGAACGAGCAATTCAGCGTGCAGCCGACCTGCGAGGAGACGCACAACGTGCCGCGATCGGTTTCCGGGATATAGACGCACTCGACTTCGTGCGCTTTCTCCACCGCATCGCCGCTCGGCAAACGCAACAGCCATTTGCGGGTGCCATCGTTGGAAATCTGCTCGGCGACCACCTCGGGTCGCTCGACAGTGAAATGCTGGGCAAGCTGCGCGCGCATGTCGCGCGAGATGCTGGTCATGTCGTCGAACGTCTTGACGCCGCGGACATACATCCAGTGCCACAGCTGCTGCACCCGCATCTTGTGCTGCGCCGGCGCCACGCCGATCGCGCCGAGCTGCTCCGCGATTTCCGCACGCGACAGTCCGATCAGCGACGGCTTTGCCGGCGGCTGGTAGGTCTCGAGCGCAATCTTTTCCAAAGGTGCTGTTGCGTCGGGCGTTTCGACGATCGTCTGCATCACATGACCATAAGTTGCTGTCGCGCAGGACTGGTGTTTACCGGCTACGAGGCCTGCTTGCGCACCGCCTATATAACACCCGGGATGATAAATGCGACTGCGTCAGCGCCGGCAATCCTGCGCCAGCTTGTCGAGCGCCTGGGAAAGGCCCTTGGTCGAGAACGTATCGGTGGTCTCGGTGCCCTTCGCCGACACCGCCTTGACCACCACATCGGCGGCCTTGCGCATGGCTTCGACCATCCGCTCTTCCTCGGCGGCGTTCTTGATCCACAGCCCGTCGCCCTGGGTGTACATCGCATAGCTGGCGCCGCCGACCTCGAGCGTCGATTCCGAGCCCGGCTTCAGCGCATAGCCGATCATGACGGAGACCTCGTTGGTGACCTTTTCCGCCGGGCGCGTCGAGACGAAAGCATAGGCCGGGTCGCGCGGGCGATTCGGCGGGTTGGTTTTCGACGACGCGGGCTTGGCGAGCGCGAAACATACCTTTTTGCCGTTCGGGGTTGCGGTGTAGGCCCCCCAGGTGCCGAACTGGCCGATCAAGGTCGGCTCTGCGCCCCCCGCGACGGCAGGCTTCGGTTCCGGCTTGGCTTCCGGTTTGGCCGCCGCCGGCTTGGCCGGGCCTTTCGGCGCAGCGTTCTGTGCCCGTGCGGGGATCGCGACCCCGCACATCAGCATACTCGCAATCAGGATTGCAGGAATTCGCCGCGCGGACATGACCAAATCTCGTTCCCTCATCATTGTGACCTGAAGATGGCCCGACATGCCGGTGTCATGCGGTGGATGGATAGCCGGGAAATCTGTTTTTGGAAAGGCACTTACGCGTTGAGCACCGGAACGTCGCGAATTACCGGCACATATATCTGCTATTAGCGGTGTGGCCCGGCTTCAGCTTTTCGCGCGGCCTGCGCGCCGGCTTTCCCATTGCGCGTCGGTCCATTGCAACAGGTCCTCGGCGCCGGAACTGCGCAAATGCGCGCCGCCGTCCTGCACCACCATCTCGCCATTGATGTAGCCGGCGGCATCCGAGATCAAAAAGCTCGCGAGATCGGCGAGTTCGCGGTGTTCACCGGGGCGGCCGAGCGGATTGCGGGAGGCCCAATCCTGGTCGCGCCCCTCGGGCCGAAGCTGGCCCGATGCGCCCGCGGTCGGAAACGCGCCGGGCGCGATCGCCACCGTGCGAATGCCCTTTGGACCCCACTCGACCGCAAGGCTTTTGGTCATCGCCAGGATAGCCGACTTCGCCATTGCCGAGGGCACTGTGAAAGCGCGCCCGGTAATGGTTGATGTCGACAGAATGCTCAGCACGACGGCTTTGTGCCTGGCTTCGATCCAGCGCCGGCCGGCGGCGAGCGTGCAGTACATCGTGCCGTGCAGGGTCGGAGCGAGAATCGCATCGGCGGCGCGAAACGACAGATGCTCGGTCTGCGCGATGAAGGTCGCCGCGGCATTGTTGATCAGCACGTCAATCGGCGCCTCGCGCCAGATCGAATCCATCATGGCCTCGACCTGCGCGCCGTCCCGGATATCGCATTTGACCGCGGCAACCTTGGCGCCGAATTCGTGGCGCAGTTGCCCCGCGGTCGCCTCCAGCAATTCAAGCCGGCGGCCGCATATGATCAGTTCGGCGCCAAGCTCGACGAAACGATGTCCCATCGCCGCGCCGAGCCCGGATCCCCCGCCCGTGATCAAAATGCGCTTTCCCGCCAGCAGGCTTTTTGCAAACATCGTTTTTGATCCTTCTAATTCTCGTCCACTCAGCGTCATTCCGCACCAGCGCGCGATGCGCTCCCGGAATGACGCAAGACTTGCCATTCAAGACTTGCCATTCAGGACTTGCCTCCGCAGACTTGCCTCCGCCGCATGGAGACGATGTTCGAATCAGATTGTAGCGCGGCGTCAAATCCGGCATGAAGCAGGCTGCGTCCGTTGTGCTCCAATAATAAGCTTTCGATAAAAGCAGGTGCCTCCATGAAAGCCATTCTGTGCTCGCAATATTGCGGTCCCGACGATCTGGTCCTCGCCGACATCCCCGATCCGGTCGCTGAGCCGGGCCAGGCCGTGATCGCCATCAAGTCGGCGGCGCTGAATTTCTTCGACCTCCTGATGATCCAGGGCAAGTACCAGATCAAGCCGCCGTTTCCGTTTTCTCCGGCGGCGGAGGTCGCAGGCGTGATTGAAAGCGTCGGCGACGGCGTTACCGACCTCAAGGTCGGCGATCGCGTCGTGGCGTCGTGCGGTCACAACGGTGCGCGCGAAAAGATCGCGCTGCCGGCCAATTCGATCGTGAAAATTCCCGACAACCTGGATTTCGATCGCGCCGCCGGCATCATCATCATCTACGGCACCGCGCTGCATGCGCTGGAAGACCGCGCCAGCCTCAAACCGGGCGAAACGCTGGCGGTGCTGGGAGCGGCCGGAGGCACCGGTCTCGCCGCGTGCGAGCTCGGCAAGCTGATGGGCCTGAAGGTGATCGCCTGCGCGTCATCCGAGGAGAAGCTTGAATTCGCGAAAGCGCACGGCGCCGAGCTCGGTCTCAATTACGCAAAGGAAGATTTGAAAGAAGGCTTGCGGCGGCTCACCGGCGGCAAGGGAGCCGATATTATTTTCGATCCGGTCGGCGGCGCTTACGCCGAGGCCGCGCTGCGCTCGATCGCATGGGAAGGCCGTTTTCTCGTGATTGGCTTTGCCGCCGGCGATATTCCGAAGATGCCGCTCAACCTGGCGCTGTTAAAGGGATGCGATATCCGGGGGGTATTCTGGGGGGCGTGGGCCCGACTTAATCCGGACAAGAATCGCGCCAACCTGCAAAAGCTTGTGAACTGGACCGCGGAAGGCAAGATATCGTCCCACGTCGACCGCACGTTCCCGCTGTCACAAACCGCCAACGCTCTGAAAATCCTCGCGGAACGCAAGGCGATGGGCAAGGTGATCCTGCATCCCTGATGGGATGACATCGAGGAACCATCAAGGAACCTGCTTCCAGTATCGGGCGTGATCGCCAAAGATCAGAAAAATCGCCCGGTACTTGCCGCAATTAAACCAAAATATCTCCCAGATCGCGCCGGTGACCGTCGTTTTTTGGGCTGATTCGCCATGCGAATTATAGCCAGAAAATTATAGGCCGATAACGGGCGCCCCTGGTTAAAAAATAATAAGAATTTAAACCCAGGGGATGTCCGATCGCGGCGTTTTTGCGAGGAGACTTCGATGGAGACAGGGAAGCGCGGCTACCCGGAAGAACCGAGAGCCGACGGATACTACCCGGATCAGGACATCAACGATCCCCGATTTGCGCCCTATCGTTACGCGCGATCGAGCCCGGCGAGAACCGACGCGCATCCAGATGAGACTGTGCCGTTGTTTCTCTCGACGCTCGCGGACCAGGCCAGGCAACGAGCGCTCGAAGAAGCCTGGAAAACGGACCGCCGAGACGAAGCCTGGGAACGAGAAGAAGTCTGGGAAAGCGACTACAGCGACGGCAAGTCAATCTTCTCGCGAGGACTCGTAAGAACCGGGATTTTGGCCGCGGCGGCGATTGCGGCCGCTTTCGCATTTCTCTCTCTGGAAGACCGCAGCGGCCTTATCGCCAAGGCCAGTACTTCGATCGCGGCAATGCTGCCGGCGTTTTCCAGCGCGTTCGGCCGCTCGACGCCGGCCGCTCAAACCGTGGCGACCGATTGGGCGCCGACCGTGGATGAAGCACCCGCTGCGACACCAGCATCCGTGACGACTGTCGGGCCAACGCGCGAGGCCATTGCCAGCGCCTTTCAAACCGCGCTTCAGAGCCAGCCTCCGCAAGATGCCGTGCAACCGCAGGCGGCTTCGACACCGCCCCCGCCGCCGCGGCGCATCGACTCCGACGAACTCGCGGCGTTGCTGAAGAGGGCCAAGGGCATGATCGACGTGGGTGACATCGCAGCCGCGCGGCTGCTGCTCGAACGCGCCGCCAGTGCAAACGAGCCGAAAGCCGCGCTCCTGCTCGCGCAGACCTATGACCCTGCGGTGCTGGGAACCCCAGACATGCGCAGCATCACCCCTGATCCGGTCATGGCGCGCAGTTGGTACCAGAAGGCGGCTGAGCTTGGATCGGTCGAAGCGCAACAGCGCCTCGCCCAGATGCAAAATTGATTTCACACCTTAGAGGGAAAAAATGCGTCGTTTAGTAGCCGTGGCCATGTTCGCCATCACAATGACTTGCGGCCCGGTGGCGCGCGCCGAGGAGGGCGATTATGACCCGGCCAAGGTCAGCGACAGCCTGAAGGCAATTTTCCAGTTCGGTTCAGCCGCGACCAAGCGGTCCCTGAACGAAAACACCGTGACGCTGATGTCCGGCACGATCGGCGGCACCTATGTTCAATTCGGTGCGGACCTAGCCTCCGTGCTTGACGACGGCAACAAGCTGCGCGTGCTTCCGATCGTCGGCCGCGGATCGGTGCAAAGCGTGGCCGACATTCTGTTCCTGCAAGGCGTCGACCTCGGCATCGTCCGCGTCGACACGCTCGACTATCTGGAACGAAAGAGCTTTGCCAAGGATATCAAGCGGCAGTTCACCTACATCACCAAACTCTATAACGAAGAGATGCAGATCATCGCGCCGAAATCGATTCACAATTTGAAAGACCTCGAGGGCAAGACTGTCAGCGTCGACCTTCCCAATGGCAGCACCTTCGTGACCGCGCTGACGGTGTTCGAGCGGCTCGGGATCAAGGCGAACGTCGTCTATGTCGAGCAGCGGATCGCGATGGACCGCATGCAGGCCGGCCGCGGCATCGATGCCGTGGTTGTCGTCGGCGGCAAGCCGTACAAATCCGTCAGTGCATTCAACAATGACGGCCGGTTTCATTTGGTGGCGGTGGACTATGCCAAGCCGCTGCAGGGCGACTATCTGCCGGCCACGCTCACCTCGGCCGACTACCCGAACCTGATCGGGAAAGATGAGCCGCCGGTCGACACGATCGCGGTGCCCGCCGTGCTTGCCGCCTATAACTGGGCGCCCAAGACTGAACGCTATCGGAAGCTTTCGCTGTTCGTGGATGCCTTTTTCACCAAATTCCCTCAGTTCCAGAAGCCGCCGTTCCATCCGAAATGGAAAGAGGTTTCGCTTTCCGCGCCACTCTCGGGCTGGACTCGTTTTCGCGCGGCCCAGGACTGGCTCGACAAGAACGGCGTTGCGCCGGTGACGCGCGAAAGGTTCGAGACGTTCCTGAAACAGAATCCGACCGCGGCAAAGCTCGACACGGTCGATGACAAGGAAGCTTTGTTCAAGCAATTCCAGGCGTGGGAGGCCTCGCAAAACGCCAAGGCCCAGGCGAAACCAACGCCGCCGCGATAGATGGCGCGCTATCGCGGCTCGACCCGAGTATCGCACCGAGCTTGACGCTGCGCCAACGCTTCTCAAGCGTGCGCTCCGACACCCGCCGAAACTTAGTTCGTCGTATCGGCGGTGTCGGTGCCTCGCTTCAGCGCGGCGCGCGCGGCTTCGCGGTGTTCGGGCTTGATGTGAGCGGCAACCAGCCTGATCGCGGTGGCCAGCATCGCGGCGTCATCGGTGAAACCCAATAGCGGCAGCACGTCCGGGACGAAGTCGAACGGCAGAATGAAGTAGGCGATGGCGCCGAGCAGCGTCGCCTGCACATGGCGTGGTGTCTGTTTGTCGAACGCGCAATAAAACGCCGCGACCAAATCCTCGGCGAACGGCAGGTGTGCCACCACCCGCTTCAGCTTGATCCAGAACTGCCTGCGCACACGCTGGTGGTCTTTGGCCAGCTTTTCGGCCGGCCCAAAACCCATGGTATGTTCGGCTCCCATTGCCCGGGCTCCCTCCTCAAGGCTGCGGTATCGCGCTGCCATCAACTCCACTAGAACTGGGGATGGACCCCACAGATACAAGATCGCGGCGACGGCTCAGGCCACCCCGAACTGCGCTGCGATTGCGTTCATCGCCTTGGCCAGCGCGATGTCGCGCTCCGTGACCCCGCCGGCGTCGTGGGTGGTCAGGACCACCTCGACCGTCTTGTAGACATTGCGCCATTCGGGGTGATGGTCGGTTTTTTCCGCCACCAGCGCCGCGCGCGCCATGAACCCGAAAGCCTCGTTGAAATCCTTGAAGGTGAAGGTGCGGGCGATCGCCTCGCGGCCTGGCGCATCCGCCCACCCCGGCAACCCCTTGAGGGCCCCTTTTCGTGCCTCCACTGATAGCCGCTCCGCCATAATATGCTCCTGTTTCAGACCAACGTTTAGCTAACGCCGGACGTTAGCGCGGGGTCCCCTGATTCGGGTCGGTAACCATGCCACTGGAACGCCCCCGTGCTGGCCGGAATGTTGTTACAATGTTAGCCTACTTTCCTTGGCTGCATGTAATTGACCCTTGAGCGATTGCAGGATCAATGACCTTGAGCCGCGAACCAGCCGAGCCGCCGAAGCCGCCGTTGCCGCACCCGGCAAAGCGGCGGGTGATGTTTGTCGTGCTGGCGGGGATCCTTGCCGTCGTCGGCACGCTGGCAGGCGCCTATTACTTCTCGATGCGGCCGGTGACGTTGCGAGTAGCGGTCGGCCCCGCCAATAGCGACGACGTCAGGGTGGTTCAGGCGCTGACGCAGGCTTTCAGCCAGACCCATAATTACATCCGTTTGCGCCCGGTGCAGACCGACGGCGCCACCGCCAGCGCGCAGGCCCTCGCCGACGGCAAGGTCGACCTCGCCATCATCCGCGGCGACCTCGACGTGCCGAAGAACGCCCAGGCCGTGGCGACGCTGCGCAAGAACGTCGCGGTGCTGTGGGTGCCGGCGGCCGCAAAGGGCAAGGGCAAAAAAGCCGCGCCGACCATCACCAAGATTACGCAACTCGCCGGCCGCCGCATCGGCGTCATCGGCCGCACCCAGGCCAATGTGGCTCTGCTCAAGGTGATCCTGCAGCAATACGGCATCGATCCGGCCAAGGTCGATATCGTGCAGTTCCCGGTCAACGAAGTCGCCGAGGCGATCCGCGGCCAGAAGGCGGATGCCTATCTCGCGGCCGGGCCGGTCAACAGCAAGATCACTGCGGATGCGATCGCCGCATCGACACGCGACGGCGGCGCCCCGACCTTCCTGGCGATCGATTCGGCCGAGGCGATCGCGCAGAACCATCCGACCTACGAAGCGGCCGAGATCCCCGCCGGCACCTTCGGCGGTTCGCCCGACCGGCCGGACGAAGAGGTGAAGACGATCAGCTTCTCCCACCACATCGTCGCCCGTAAGGATCTGCCGGAATCGACCATCGCCGCCTTTACCCGGCAGCTGTTTGCAATCCGGCAATCGGTGATGAATGAATTCCCGCTGGCGGCGAAGATCGAAACCCCCGATACCGACAAGGATGCCGCGATCCCTGTGCATCCGGGCGCTGCGGCCTTTGTCGATGGCGAAGAAAAAACCTTCCTCGATCGCTACAGCGATTTTATCTGGTGGGGCTTGATGGGCCTGTCGGCGATGGGCTCGGCCGGGGCGTGGTTTGCGGGCTATTTGAAGAAGGACGAGCGCAACAGCAACGCTTCCACACGCGAACGGCTGCTGGAGATGCTGGCGGCGGCGCGGCGCAGCGACTCGGTCGAAGAACTCGAACGAATGCAAGCCGAGGCGGACGACATGCTGCGCGACACGCTGCGCTGTTTCGAGCACGGTATTATCGAAGAAAGCGGGCTGACCGCGTTTAACATCGCGCTACAGCAGTTCCACAGCGCCGTCGCCGACCGCCGGACGATGCTGATCAGCATGCCGCAAAGTCTGCAACGGGCGGGCGCCCAGTTCCGCGCGGCCGGAACCTTGTAGAGGGCGGTCCTGTAATCGCTCCGTCACATAATCTTCCTAGGTCTGTCAGGCCCTCAGCGCATCCTGTCGGTCGATTTGGGAGATTTGCATGACGATCAAGATTTCTCGCTTCATGTCGCGCGGACTTTCGCGGCGACGTTTTCTTTCCACCGCCGCGGCGACCGGCGTCAGCACGCTCGCAATGCCCTATCTCAGCCGCGCCGCCGACCGGCCGCAGATCAGCCATGGCGTGCAATCCGGCGACGTCGGCACCGATGGCGGCGTGGTGTGGTCGCGCGCCGACCGGCCCTCGCAAATGATGGTCGAAGTCGCCACCACCGAATCCTTCGCCAATGCCCGGGCGCTGCCGCCGATCGCGGCGCTGCCGGAGAGCGACTTCACCGCCAAGATGCTGCTGGAAAACCTGCCTGCGGGGCAGGATATTTTTTATCGCGTGCAATTCCGCGACCTCGCGCATCCCGACATTGTCGGCGAACCGGTGGTCGGCCGCTTCCGCACCGCGCCGGCCGATCGGCGCGACGTCAGCTTCGTCTGGGGCGGCGACGTCGCCGGGCAAGGCTGGGGCATCAATCGCGATGACGGCGGCATGGTCACCTTCGCGGCCATGCGCAAGCACCGTCCGGATTTCCTGCTGCATTCCGGCGATACCATCTATGCCGACGGCGTGATCCCCGCCGAGGTGAAACTGGCGGACGGCAAGATCTGGAAGAACGTCACCATTCCGGAAAAGGCCAAGGTGGCCGAAACGCTCGACGAGTACCGCGCCGCGCACAAGTATAATTTCCTCGACGACAATGTCCGCACCTTCAATGCCGAAGTGCCGATCTTCGTGCAGTGGGACGACCACGAGGTGACCAACAACTGGTCGATCTCGAAACAGCTTCCCGCCGCCTACAAGGAGCGGGACATCACCCTGCTCGCCGCGCGCGCGGCGCGCGCGTTCCACGAGATGTACCCGATGCGGGAAAGCATCGTCGAGCCGGGCCGGGTCTACCGCACGCTCAATTACGGTCCGCATCTCGATGTGTTCATGCTGGACGAGCGCAGCTATCGGGGCGGCAACGGGCCCAATCTGCAGACCAGCTACGGCCCCGACGCGTACTTCATCGGACCCGATCAACTGGCCTGGTTGAAGCGCGCGCTGCTGAACTCGCGCGCTACCTGGAAGGTGATCGCCTCCGACATGCCGCTGAGCCTGATCGTCTATGATGACGCGACCAACAAAAAAGGCTCGGAAGCGATTGCGCAGGGCGACGGCCCGCCGCGCGGCCGCGAGTTCGAGATTGCCGACGTGCTGCGCTTCATCAAGACGGCAGGGATCGCCAACACGGTGTGGCTGACGGCGGACGTGCATTACGCCGCGGCGCATTACTACAATCCCGACAAGGCGCAATTCCAGGAATTCGAGCCGTTCTGGGAGTTCGTCGCCGGACCGTTCCACGCCGGCACCTTCGGGCCGAGCGAACTCGACAACACCTTTGGCCCCGAAGTGAAGTTCGTGAAGGCGCCGGGCGCCGACAAGCAAAACCTGCCGCCGTCGGATGGCATGCAGTTCTTCGGCCATGTGCAGATCGAAGGTGCGACCGGCCGGATGACGGTGACGCTGCGGGATCGCGCCGACGTGGCGCTGTGGTCGACGACCCTGGATCCCAAAACTGTCTAAAGAAGTTTGTGTAAAGACTGCATCAACTCATAGATGCTGATGCAAGCCGGCCGTAACGCATCGGGCCGCATTATCCGACCAGCAGCACCGGGCAAGCACTTCACGCCTGCCTGGTGACAAACAGGTCGTCGATTCCACGCACCGCGCTGCAGAACGTCGCCACTGGGAGCCATTGTCATATGGCTGGCCCGGCGCTTCTGCGCGCCGATCGATAACGACTGCCCTGTCGCTGCGAGACGACCAAGCGGCGTTGCAATCGAACCATCCGATTTGTGATGCACAAACCGATTGATTCACCCAAAGGTTGTTTCTACATTATGAGTTATCTTTGGTTGTCTAGCGCAATTAGCAATTAGGAGACTCCTGTGACTGATGCATCAGCGCCAACTGCAGCGACCGGCCGAAGTGTAAAACAGCCGGTCCTTTTCATCCACGACGCGGCGATCGATGATTTCATCGCCACCATGCTGCTGGTGTCGATGCCGAATGTCGATCTCAAGGGCATCATCATCACGGGCGCCGACTGTATTCCGCAGCCCGGCATCGACGCCGCCAATCGGCTCCAGCAATTCATCGGTCGCCCCGACATTCCGCTGGCGCTGTCGGAAGCGCGCGGCTGGAATCCGTTTCCCTGGCCATACCGCGGCGATTGCGTCAGCTTTGGCGAGCTGCCGATCCTCGGTCCCTATCGCTCCACGGTGCCGACGCCGCCGCCATCGGGCAATCAGTTGATAACCAAGCTGCTCGCGCACGCTGTCACCAGTGGCGACAAGCTTACGATCTTGCTGACCACCGGGTTCACCCCGCTCACCGACGTTCTTCGCGCGCGGCCCGAACTGCGCGCCGGCATCGACCGGGTGTTGTGGATGGGCGGCGCCATCAACGTGATCGGCAATCTCGATTCGAAGACCATCAGTCCCGTCGTCGCCAACAAGCATGCCGAGTGGAACGTGTTCTGGGATCCGTTCGCGGCGCAAGACGGGCTCAACATGTTCGATGGAATTCACGACTTTCCGCTCGACATCACCAAAACCGTGCCGATCTCCACGGAATTGATGGCGCGGCTGAAGGCGCAGGGAGAGAAATACAGCTTCTCCCAGCTCGCTTACGACGCTTACGGCCTGGTATCCCAGGAGCCGTTCTATGACATGTGGAATGTCTGCACGACGGTATTCCTGGCGCGGCCCGATGTTTACGCTGCGCCGCAGAAGATGCCGCTCGAAGTCGTGCAGTGGGGATTTGAGCAGGGCTGGCTGCGCCAGGCGAACGGCGCTCCGCACACGCAGAACGTCTATCTCAGCTTCAGCAATCTCAACGGCTTCTACGACTACGTCGCGTCGCAGCTTGCGCGATCGGCATAACGACGCTTGGCGGAATAACGCTTGGCACAAACGACAAAAGCCGGCCGGCGCGCGATGCGCCGAGCCGCATCAAGGGGGACCACCATGAAGCAGATGCAACGCATTTCGCGTGGGCTGATCGCCATCATTGGCGTTTGCGCGCTGTTTGGCACGCAGGCGATGGCACAATCCGCGAGCGGACCCGCCTTTCAGAATACGGTGAAGCCGCCGCCGCCGGGCTGGACCGGGCCGGTGTTCAAACTTAGCCGCGACTATCCGGCAACGATGTCGGGCAACTGCGCCGAATGCACGTGGCTCAAGGTCGACGTCGATTTCAGTCCCAAATTCCCGCCGCCTGCCGGCAACCAATGGACCTCCGGCAAGTGGGAAGAATATCTCAAGCGCGTTCTCGCCTATGTGAAACAGGGCCAGGATCCGCAACTCGGCAACACGCCCGGCTTCCAGATCGCGGTCAACGGCAAGACCCGCTGGTTCAACGTCCCGTGGATGGCCTACGATCCGACCGCGGGCCGCGAATTCGTGCACGGCACGACCAACGAGCGCACCGCGCATCTTCCGGACCTGATCAATCCGCAGCACAAGCGGTTGCTCCGGGCCCAAAGCCCGCATGCGGTGAATTTCCTCGCCGGCATGACGCAGGCCTGCAAGGACCAGTACCCGGCCGGCTTCGAGACCTGGGCGGTGGGCTACTACAATGACTGGGGCGGCGCCGCGCTCGGCAAGGCCATCCCCAAGACCGGCCAGCCGCAGACCGCAAATTACATGGGCACGCAAATGCCGGCCGGGCTGCCGTTCCCCGAAGGCACTGTCGTCGTCAAATTCCTCACCACCAACGCGCCGCCGGACTGCGTGCCGTATCTCAAGGGCTCGCCGGAATGGCAGATCGACCGGCACGTGCTGAATAATCAGACCCAGAGCTACACCTGCGAACGCCAGGTGCAGATCTCGCGCATCGTGCAGGTCGACGTCGCGGTCACCGATGCGAGATCGCCGACCGGCTGGGTCTACGGCACTTATGCTTATAGCGCCGATCAGCCCGGCAGCACGTTCTGGGATCACCTGCTGCCGCTCGGCATCCAATATGGCTCCGACCCCTGGACGTTCCCGGCGGTGCCGAAAGCCGCAGACGTTCCCGCGCAGCAAAGCGTGCTCAATCCGGGCGTGAACATCTATCAGCATTTCGGCTGCAACCAGCGGCTGGCCGGGCCGGTCGACAACTCGCAATCATCCTGCATGTCCTGCCACGGCAGCGCCTTCGCGGCCCCGAACGGCGCGGTCTCCAACATGGGAGTTAACGTGCCGCCTTCGTTCGGCTTCGACGGCATGTGCACGCAATACTCCGCAGCCAACGCCGACTACTTCAACAACATCATCGCGCCGCAAAAATACTCCGGTGGAAATTTCCCCGACGCGATGCCGCTCGACACCTCGCTGCAGCTCGAAGTCGCGTTCCAGCAATACGGGCAGTTCAACACCTTCAAGGCGCCCGCCGCCTGCACGCTCGGCAAGTAGGCCGGGCACACCGGAAGCATGATCCGGGAAAAGATCCGCGGGATGATGATTCGAACAAAGTCATCCCGCTCCAGGCCCGGCGAAAGATTCAGCTAAACCATCACAATCGAGGACCACCATGAAAAAATTCACCCGCCGCGAAGTAGTGGCCGGCTCCGCGGCAGCCGCCGTCGGCGCGGCTGCCGGCCCGACCCTCAGCCTCGCGGCCGTGCCGCCGCATCCAAAGGAAAATCGCATTACGCTGGAGTGCAAGTTCAAGGACGTGGTGCACGACAACACCAAGATGCGGCTGCGCGCCTATAACGACAAAATACCGGGGCCGCCCATGGTGATCTATCCCGGACAGAAACTGTACGTCACCTTGAAGAATTCATTGCCGCCGTATGATTCGACCGCCTGGGACGGCGAACACAACGTGCCGCACCATCTCGGCTCGACCAACCTGCATGTGCACGGCCTCGATGTCATCCCGCATCTGTTCGAGCCGATCGGCACCTCGGACCCTAAGGCACCGATGATCGAGATCGCACCGGGCGAGAGCAAGGAATACGTCTTCGACATCCCGCCCGATCATCCGTGCGGGCTGAACTGGTATCACCCGCATCATCACGGATCGACGGCGGTGCAGGCGGCAAGCGGCATGGCCGGCGGCATCATTGTCATGGGTGCAATCGATGAGGTGCCTGAGATCAAGGCGGCAAAGGAATACCCGCTTGTGATGCAGGACATCGGGCTGTTCCCGAGCGAGGACGAGCCTGATGTCTGGACCTATCTGCCGAAGCAGAACGCCATCTGGCAGACCTTCGGCGGCAATGTAACCATCTACAATCCGGCCACCAAAACAAACGATCCGACCGATCTCAAGGGAGGCTTCACCACCGGCGACTACCAGCGGCGCTACTACCTCTTGAATGGGCATCCGTTCTTCAGGGAAGAGCACAATCCGGATATCAACAAGGCTACCGATCCGATCGGGAAGCAGCTCACGCCGCACCGCTTTACGCTGGCGCCGGGCGAAGTGGTGCGGTTTCGCATGCTCAATGGCTGCTCGGACAATTACATGCCGATTGCCGTCGAAGGTCACGCCATGCATTTGCTGGCGCTCGACGGCGTCAACTTCCCGAAAGTGCGCACGATCCCGGCGCCGCAGTTTACGACCGGACCGACCGATGCGGCCGAGCCGACCAATGAAGGCCAGATCCAACTTGCTCCTGCCAACCGCGCCGAGTTCTTGATCAAGGGATCGGCCAGGCCGGGCATTTACAGGATCGTGCAGCTCCCACAGAACCAGCAATTCCTGTTCAGCGCGCAGAAAACCATCGCCGAGATCGAAATCACGGGTACGCCGGTCGACATGGCGCTACCGGTCGATCTGCCGATTCCAACCCGCGAATATCCGCTGATCAAGCCACGCGAGATTCAGCGGCTGCAGGTCATCTATTTCGCCGACCAGTTTCCGGGCACGCAAAATCCTTACGTCGGCATCGATTTCATGCTCAATGGCCAGCAATACGACGTCACCCAGATCAACTACGTCGTGGATGACGGAGGAGTAGAGGAATGGCATCTGGTCGTCGGTGACAGTCAGCACGGCGGCACCGAAGGCCACCCGTTCCACATTCACGTCAATTCGTTCGAGGTTATTTCCGTCAACGGCAAGATGCTGGAGCCCGGCACCATCAAGGACACGGTCTGGATTCCCCCGGAGTCCACCGTCGTGATCCGCATGCGCTTCAAGGAATTCCTCGGCAAATCGGTGTTCCACTGCCACATCCTGCCGCATGAAGACACCGGCATGATGCAGAACTTCCTGATCAAGAAGCGGGGCGAACCGATCCCCGTCGCCGTTCTCGACCCGCCGATGCACCAGCGCCGGCGGCCGCTGCTGCGGATGGCGCGCATGCCGCACCAAATGTAATGCGAAGGCAAAAACGCCGGTCAGGGCTCGGCAACACCGCCGCTGTGCTGCTTCAGCACAGCTCCCAGCGCCTCGATTGAAAACGGCTTTGGCAGCCTCGGGCGGTGCGAAAAAATGTCGGGCAGCCCGGCGTCCGCGGCGTAACCGGTTACGAAGGCGAAGGGGACCTTCAACGCTTCGAGCCGCTCGGCAATTGCAAAACTTGTTTCGCGGACCAGGCCGACATCGAGCAGCGCAAATTCCGGGACGCGATCAGTGATCATCGCCAGCGCTGCAGCCACGCTGGCTGCAATCCGCACGCTCTTCACCCCCAAGCCTAGAATTGTGTCCTCGAAGTCGAGGGCGATGAGGGGGTCGTCCTCAACCACCAGCACGTCGGTGGGAAAGGCAGGCATGCCGGGAGAGGCGGGTTCCATGATCGCGCCAGGTCAGAGTTGCAATTTGTACGAATGAGTGGGCCGCCGTTGCCGAGACCTTGATTGTGCCGCAGCCGGTTCCCGGCTTGAAAGCACCACACCCCGGCCGCCATGTCTGTGCACTTGTGCACACAGAAACCAAATAAGATGGGCTATCGTGCCGGCCGCAACCCGGGAGCCCTGGAATGCCCGCGCCGAACCTGCAAACCGCTGTCAGCAGCGAACGGCCGTTCAACAACCTGTTGCGGCGGCTGAACGCCAGCGACTTTGCTTCGATCGCGCCGCATCTCGCGCCTGAGGAGGCCAGGGCCGGCGAGTTGCTCTACAATCCCGGCGACGCCGTTGACGTCGTTCACTTCCCCTGCGGACCGAGCCTTGCGACCTACATGGTCGCCAATGAGGATGGCCGCGACGTCGAAACCATCCTGGTCGGCCGCGAAGGCGCCGTCGGCGGCATTGTCAGCGAAGGCTATCTGCCGGCCTATACCCGCATCGTGGTCAAGTTCGGCGGCCCGTTCATGCGCCTGCCGATTGGAAAGCTGGAAGCGGCAAAAGCCAAATCGGCGACGCTTCGCAACGTTTTCGCGCGCTATGCCGACTGCATGCTGGCGCAAATCTTCCAGTCGACGGCCTGCAATGCGATCCATTCGATCGAGCAGCGCACCGCCAAATGGATCATATCGGCCATGGAACGCGCCGATGGCGACACCACCGTCCCCCTAACGCATGAACAGCTTGCAACGCTGCTGGGCGTCGGCCGCAGTTATACCAGCCGCGTCATTCAGGTGTTCAAGGCCGAGGGGGTACTGGAGACCCGCCGCGGCTCGATCGTGGTGCGCAACCCCGACGCGCTGCGGCTAAGGGCCTGTCTTTGCAATGAATCCGTCAAAAACCACTTCGAGGAGGTGCTTCGCGGAGTCTACCCCACCGACGACACTTCCAGCGCCTGACGGCCGCCGACTTTGCGGCGAAATTCAGCTAACCAAATCACAAACAACGCATTGTTTTCCGGCGATTTCTGACTATATTGCGCCGCAACGAGCAAGGTGTGCCCGGTCCTTTTGGCCGGGCTTCCTTTTTGGGCTGAGACGCCCTGTCGAATTCCAGGTTTTTGAGTGTGATCCGGAAAAGTCGGTCCCGGTTTTCCGGCGAGATCGCGCTCCAGCCATGGTCCGAGCCAGAAGAATAGCCATGAACCTTCGCAACGTCGCCATCATCGCCCACGTCGACCACGGCAAGACAACGCTGGTCGACCGCCTGCTGCAGCAATCCGGCACTTACCGGGACAATCAGCGCGTCGTCGAGCGCGCGATGGACTCCAACGACCTGGAGCGCGAGCGCGGCATCACGATCCTGGCCAAGGCGGCGTCGGTGCAGTGGAAGGATACCCGCATCAACATCGTCGACACGCCCGGCCACGCCGATTTCGGCGGCGAGGTCGAGCGCATTCTCAACATGGTGGACGGCGCGCTGGTGCTGGTGGACGCCGCCGAAGGCCCGCTGCCGCAAACCAAATTCGTGGTGTCGAAGGCGCTCAAAGTCGGGCTGAAGCCGATCGTCGTCATCAACAAGGTCGACCGTCCCGACGCGCGGCCCACCGAAGTGATCAACGAAGTGTTCGACCTGTTCGCCGCGCTCGACGCCAGCGAGGAGCAGCTCGACTTCCCGATCCTGTACGGCTCGGCCAGGCAAGGCTGGATGGCGGATCGCCCGGACGGCTCGCAGGAAGCCGGCATGCAGCCGCTGTTCGATTTGATCCTGCGCCACGTCGCGCCGCCCACCGTCGAAGAGGGGCCGTTCCGCATGATCGGCACCATCATCGAGGCCAATCCCTATCTCGGCCGCATCATCACCGGCCGCATAACCGCTGGCTCGGTCAAACCGAACCAGGCGGTGAAGGTGCTGGATGCCGACGGCTCGCTGATCGAGCAGGGGCGCATCACCAAGATTCTCGCCTTCCGCGGCATCGAGCGCACGCCGCTTGACGAAGCCGGCGCCGGCGACATCGTCGCGATTGCCGGCCTGACCAAGGGCACGGTTGCCGACACCTTCTGCGATCCTTCCGTCGATACGCCGCTGCCGGCGCAGCCGATTGATCCGCCGACAGTGTCGATGTCGTTCATCGTCAACAATTCCCCGCTCGCCGGCACCGAGGGCGACAAGGTCACGAGCCGCATGATCCGCGACCGCCTGCTGCGCGAGGCCGAAGGCAACGTGGCGCTGCGCGTGGTCGAGTCGGACGACAAGGATTCCATGGAGGTCTCCGGCCGCGGCGAATTGCAGCTCGCGATCCTGATCGAGACCATGCGCCGCGAAGGCTTCGAGCTCAGCGTGTCGCGGCCGCGCGTCGTGCTCAAAAAGGACCCGGCCACCGGTGCGTGGCAGGAGCCTATCGAAGAGGTCGTGATCGACGTCGACGAAGAGCATTCCGGCGTCGTCGTGCAGAAAATGAGCGAGCGCAAGGCCGAGATGATCGAGATGCGCCCGTCCGGCGGCAACCGGCTGCGGCTGGTGTTCTACGCGCCGACCCGCGGCCTGATCGGTTACCAGAGCGAATTGCTGACCGATACCCGCGGCACCGCGATCATGAACCGGCTGTTCCATAGCTATGGCCCCTACAAGGGCGATATCCAGGGCCGCCGCAACGGCGTGCTGATCTCCAACGACCAGGGCGAGGCCGTCGCTTATGCGATGTTCAAGTTGGAAGACCGCGGCCCGATGATGATCGAGCCGGGCTGGAAGATCTACAAGGGCATGATCGTCGGCGAGCACACCCGCGAGAACGACCTCGAGATCAACCTGCTCAAGGGCAAGCAGCTCACCAACATCCGCACCACGGCCAAGGACGAAGCGGTGCGGCTGACACCGCCGATCCGGATGACGCTGGAAAAGGCGCTGGCCTATATCGAGGACGACGAATTGGTCGAAGTGACCCCGAAGTCGATCCGGCTGCGCAAGAAGTTCCTGGACGCCACCGAACGCAAGCGCGCTGAAAAGTCCAAGGAAGCGGTGGCGTAAATCTACCGTCGCCGTTGAAAGAAATATGGCCGGGCTTGTCCCGGCCATCCACGCCCGACGCAAGGTCGGGCATGACGACAAGATAGACAACATCATGTCGCTCCCTTCTGAAGTCGATGTCGCGATTATCGGGGCCGGTGCCGCCGGCCTCGGCGCTGCGAATGCGCTGAAAACTTCCGGCCTCTCAATGATCGTGCTGGAAGCGCGCGACCGCGTCGGCGGGCGCGGCCACACCATCATGGCGGCCCCCGGCATCGCCTTCGACCTCGGCTGCGGCTGGCTGCATTCGGCCAACAAGAACCGCTTCGTCAAAATCGCCGAGCAGCTGAACTTCGAGATCGACAAGACCCGGCCGCCGTGGCGCGAGCAGAGTTTCCATCCCGGATTTCCATTTGCCGAGCGCCTGGACTTCATCGAGGCGATGGATGCCTTCTACGACCGCACCGAGGCCGCCGCCAAGCAGGCCGCCGCGACCGGCCGCGACGTCGCGGCGAGCACGCTGCTCGAGCCCTACAATCGCTGGAATCCGATGATCGATGCGATCTCGAGCTACGTCAACGGCTGCGAGCTTGACGTCGAGTCGCTGCTCGACATGGAGGCTTACGAGGACAGCGAGATCAATTGGCGGCTGCGCGACGGCTACGGCACGCTGATCGCGGCCTATGGCGCGGACTTGCCGCTGGTGCTCAATTGCGCGGTGACCACGATCGACCATTTCGGCGCGCGCCTGCGGATCGAGACTTCGCAAGGTGCGCTGACGGCCAATAAGGCGATCGTCACCGTGCCGACCAACCTGCTCGCCGACGAGGCGATCAGGTTTCGCCCCGCGCTGCCGTCAAAGGTGGATGCCGCGCGCGGCCTGCCGCTTGGCGTCGCCGACAAGGTGATGCTGGCGCTGGACGAGCCGCCGGGCGTTGAAAGCGCATTGCCCAAGGACGGCAGTCTGCGCGGCGCCACCATGCGCACGGCGATGGGCGCCTATCACCTGCGGCCGTTCGGACGCGCCAGCATCGAGGGCTATTTCGGCGGCAGTTTTGCCCGGGCGCTGGAGAACGCCGGCCCTGGCGCACTCGCCGCGCAAAGCATTGACGAGATCGTGGCGCTGCTCGGCAATGACTACCGCCGCAAGCTGAAGCCGCTCGCCGAATCGCGCTGGGCCCATGACCCGTTCGCGCGCGGCTCCTATTCGCACGCTTTGCCCGGCCACGCCGGCGACCGCGCGATCCTCGCGGCACCGGTCGATAACCGCCTGTTCTTTGCCGGCGAAGCCACCTCGCCGAACTTCTTCTCCACCGCGCACGGGGCGCTGGAGAGCGGACAGAGGGCGGCGGAAGAGATTCTGCTGAGTACGAAGTAGAGCGACTATTCCAGCACCCTCGCCCGCATCTCCGCATCCGGCACAAAGCACGCCTCATACTTCCCGAAGATCCGATAGCGATTGTGCGCGACAAGGTTATAGACCGCGTCGCGCAACAGTTTCGGCACAGCGCGCAGCGCGCGCGTCCATCTCCATCCCGGCAGGCTGGAAAGTACCGTCAGCGCAGCATCGGATTTGAAATAGACGACGCCGCCGTGAATGACGGCGTTGGTGTCGGGATCATTGGGATCAATGCCGAAAGCCTGGGCGAGCCGCGTGCCATAGCCGGATTGAATCGCGGTGAAGCGAAAGCGGCGATCAAGGTCACGCGCGGCAACGAAGCGGATCCAGCGCGAGCAGAACACGCACACGCCGTCGTACAGAATCAGATCATCGTCCGGCCATCGGCCATGGTGCTCATGCACTATCGGTTATCCAGCGTCAGCAGCGCCACCAGCATCCGTACGATCGCGGGTCCGGTCTTGACCAGCGCGGTCATTTTTTCCTGGCGGGCTTCGCTGCGACCACCGGCTTGATCACCGCTTCCAGCGCCGGGCCGAAGATCTGTTCGCCGCCGTCATTCTCGGCCAGTCCGTGGCCTTCGCTGCCGAACGCCGCCAGCACGCGAAAGTCGACCTTGTCGCCGCCGGCACGGAACGCATCCGCCAACTGGCGCGACAGATCGGGCGTGAAGTAGCTGTCATTGCCGGCCACCAGCCAGGTCACCGGCACCCGCGCGTCCTCGCCGAATTCGGCCGCCGACGACATCAGCGTGCGCGGCGCGCAGACCTGGTTGGGCTGGTCGTTGGCATGGCCGCCGCGACCCGGCGCGAACGCGACGATGGCGGCCACGGCCTTCGGGTCTTCGCTGGCGAGCGCCAGCGCGCCCCAGGCGCCGGCCGAATGCCCGACGATGATGGCGCCGCCCGGCCGGATGAAAGGTTGAACGCTCAGATAGCTCAGCGCCGCCTTGATCGAGTCCGCGGTCGCGTAGCCCGCGCGGGAATAATTGGCGTCGTCGCAGCCGCCCTGGTCCTCGAGATATTTCCCGCCGGTTAAGCCATGGCCGGGCCGTTCCGGCACCAGCACGGCATAGCCCCGCGCCACCAGCCATGCCGCCAGCGCCCGGTATTCCGGCTGCGGCATTTGCGCACGACGCAGGGCGTTTTGCGTCGTGGCATGGGCGATCAGCGCCAGCGGAAACGGCCCCTCCCCGGCGGGGCGAAACAGCAGCGCATGGGCCGCGAGATCGGGATCGGGCGACGGCACCAGCCATTGCTGCCGCCGGTTAGGCTGGCCTTCCGCGCCTTGCGCGCCGAATCCGCTCTGCGCATTCGCGCTTTGCGTGCAGGTCGTACCCAGCACGACCAAAACCAAAAGAGCCTTGAAGAACTTCATCAATTTACCTGACGGGGCCGGGAGCAAGAATAGGATCGGCGCGCACACTAGCCGCGGCGAATCGAATCTGGCGCATTTTTTCGTGAACGACTCCGCGCCGAAAGTCTCGTTTCGGATGCCGTCGGTCCGGCAGCTGCCCCACGGCGGCAGCTTCGGGCGCCGGACTGTCCTTTTTCGGGACAGCCCGGCGACCGGACTGATGCAGGAAATCCACAAATTAACCGATAATTAACGATGGACCTTGAAGACGGCGCGCTGAGTTGCTTTGATTGGGGTCATGAGCACAACCCTGATCGAGGTTCGACCGGCAAAGGCTGCGGATGCGGCCGCGGTGGCGTCCACCCATGACGAGGCGTGGCGTTCCGCCTATCAGGGCATCATTCCCGGCGCCGAGCTGGAGAAGCTGATCAACCGCCGCGGTCCGCAGTGGTGGGACAGCGCGATCCGCAAAGGCAGCCGCGTCAGCGTGCTGGTGTTCGGCGACAAGGTGGCGGGCTACGCCAATTACGGCCGCAACCGCGCCCGCAGCCTGCATTTCGAAGGCGAGATCTACGAGCTTTATCTGCGTCCCGAATTTCAGGGTCTCGGCTTCGGCCGCCGGCTCTTCACCGCAGCCCGGCGCGACCTGGCGCAGAGCGGCCTCAAAAGCATGGTGATTTGGGCGCTCTCCGATAACGATCCGGCGACGGAATTCTACCGCGCGCTGGGCGGCCGCATGGTGGCGCGGTCGTCGGAGAAGTTCGGGCCGAAGTCGCTCGACAAGGTCGCGTTCGCCTGGACTAATTAAAGCCTGACTTTAATCATCAAGGTTTGATCGCGGTCGTCATGACCACGGTTGCGTGCTCGGGGCAATCCGTCCTTTCCTAAAGTCCTTTGGAGTCGACGGCGAGCGACCCGGCGCGCGACGCCTCGTGTGGTTTGCCCGCGCCTGGCGATCGTGTACTGACTGCCGCAACGGCAAGAGTAACAACGGAGCTAGTTATGCGCATTGACGCTATCTCGATCGGGATCGATCCGCCGCGTGAGATCAACGTCATCATTGAAGTCCCGGTCGGCGGCGAGCCGATCAAGTACGAGATGGACAAGGAGGCCGGCACGCTGGTGGTCGACCGGTTCCTCTATACCGCGATGCGCTATCCCGGGAATTACGGCTTCATTCCGCACACGCTGTCGGGCGACGGCGACCCCTGTGACGTGCTGGTGGCCAACACCCGCGCGATCGTGCCGGGCGCGGTGATGCGGGTGCGGCCGGTCGGTGTGCTGATGATGGAAGACGAGGCCGGCGGCGACGAGAAAATCATCGCGGTGCCAGCGTCAAAGCTGACCCAGCGCTACGACAAGATAAAGACCTACAGCGACCTGCCCGACATCACGCTGCAGCAGATCGAGCACTTCTTCGAGCACTACAAGGATCTCGAACGCGGCAAATGGGTGAAGGTGCTGCGCTGGGGCGGTCCTGACGACGCCTATCAGTTGATCAACGAAGCCATCGAGCGCGCCAAGGCCAAAGCTTAGCGCATATCGCCGAAACTTAGCTGTCGTCATTCCGGGATGGTCCCACTGGGTCGGCGCTCCACGCCGCCCGATGACAGGCTCCGGACCAGACCCGGAATCTCTGGATTCTCCGATGTGCAAGCGCACATCGGAGTTCACGCTTTGCGTGCCCCGGAATGACGGTGCCTACACCGCAGGCTTGGGCAATCCGGCGATTGCGCAGGCCGCGCGTAGCGTGTTGACCAACAGGCAGGCGACCGTCATCTGGCCGACCCCGCCGGGCACCGGCGTGATCGCGCCGGCGACGCGCGCGGCCTCGTCGAAGGCGACGTCGCCGACCAGGCGGGTCTTGCCCTCGGCACCGGGCAACCGATTGATGCCGACATCGATCACGGTCGCGCCCGGCTTGATCCAGTCGCCGCGCACCATTTCGGGCCTGCCGACCGCGGCGTAAACCAGGTCGGCCTGCGCGCACAGCCGCGCGAGATCGCGCGAGCGCGAATGCGCAATCGTCACCGTGGCGTTTTCATTCAGCAGCAATTGCACCAGCGGGCGCCCGACCAGGTTGGAGCGGCCGATGACGATGGCGTTCATGCCCTCGAGCGAGGCATGCACGCTCTTGGTGAGGATGATGCAGCCGAGCGGTGTGCAGGGCGACAGTGCCGCCAGACCGCCGGCGAGACGTCCGGCATTGCTCGGATGCAGCCCGTCGACATCCTTGGCCGGATCGATGGCGTTGATAACAGCCTCGGTGTCGAGCGATTTCGGCAGCGGCAGCTGCACCAGAATGCCATGCACGGCAGGATCGCGGTTGAGCCGCGCGATCAAGGCCAACAAATCGCCCTGTGCGACATCGGCGGGGAGCACATGCTCAAACGACGCCATGCCGGCGGCCTGGGTCTGCTTGTGCTTGCTGCGGACATACACCTCGCTGGCGGGATCGTTGCCGACCAGCACGACCGCAAGCCCGGGGATAAGCTGATGCTCGCGCCGCACGCGGGCGACTTCATCGGCAACGCGCGTCCGCAGTTCTGCGGCAATGACTTTTCCATCGATGATGCGGGCCGTCATCTCAATCCTTTATCTGTCATTTAAAGCTGGATGGCACGGCGGTCGCCTTTCGCAACGCTTCGCCGAGCCGCTCGGGATCGCCATCGACCGCGACCTGCTTGAGGCGCGAGGTCACGCCGGACAGGATGCGCATGCTGGCCCTGGGCACGCCAAGCGCTTTTGCCAGCACCGCGATGACTGCGCGATTGGCCTCGCCGCCCTCGGCGACGGCGCGAACCCGCACCTTGACCACATGGCGTCCGTTGGCGAGCGTCTCGATTCCGTCGATGTCGTCACGGCCGCCGCGTGGCGTCACGCGCAGCGCCACGCTGATGCCTTGGGTGGAATAGCGCCAGGGATTATCGGGCATCCATCTGAAATCCCTGCGTTCGGTCAGAGCATGATCCGGAAAAGTGGGTACCGGTTTTCCCTCGCGACAAACGCGAAGCGTTTGCGCGGAGATCATGCTCAAGTGCCGGTCAGAAGACGCTGGGATAGATGTAATAGGCGATCACCTTCTGAAGGAACATGATGATCAGGATCAGGATGATCGGCGAGATGTCGAGGCCGCCGAGGTTGGGCAGGAACGACCGGATCGGCGCCAGCAACGGCTCGGTGATCCGGTACAGGAACTCCGCCACTGCCGCCACGAACTGGTTGCGCGTGTTGACGACGTTGAAGGCGATCAGCCAGGACAGAATGGCCGAAGCGATCAACAACCAGACGTAAAGATCGAGAACGATAAGGACGATATCGAGGACGGCACGCATGGGAGGGCTTACTCGCGGGTTTGGTCGCGGATTCGACCTCCCGCTAAATATCGGGTCGCCCCCGGCCAAACAAGGGAACTTCCGGGCCAACAGCGCGGAAAACAGCGATTTGTCGGCGTTCTTGACTTGGCCTTGACGTGGATTGTAAATGACCTTGACTGCTGGACGCCCTCGACGATATCGAGGCGGCCACGAAGGGGCCATAGCTCAGCTGGGAGAGCGCGTCGTTCGCAATGACGAGGTCGGCGGTTCGATCCCGCCTGGCTCCACCACGCTTCGCCTTCGGCTACGCGTGGCGCAGTCACATAGTAGTCGAAAGCGAAGCGTGCCCGGCATAGCCCGCAGGGCGACGACGGGCGAGAGTTTCCAAAATCATTTCTCGTCTATCGCCTAGCCGCATGTCCCGTTGCGCAAATCGCAACCGACATTTCCCGCGTCACCTATTCCGCGGCTTCCGACATCACGGGCAGCGGCATTCGCGCGAGCCAGCTGTCGAGGAATTGCGTCAGCCATGCACGTTCAATCACGTCATGCACGGCGCGGTCGGCAAAGTGATGATGCCGCGCCCGCGCGCCCGGCAATGCGAACCGCTCGTGGCCGTTCGTGGTCCAGCGATGCATCATCGCGTAGGTGACGTCGGGGTGAAACTGTAAACCGAACGCGTTGCCCACCTGGAAGGCGTCCACCGGGAAGTCGCTGCCTTCCGCGAGCAATTCCGTGCCGCGCGGCAGCTCAAATCCCTCGCAATGCCAGTGATAGACATGGTCCGGCCAGCCGGGACAGGCGGCGTGGCCTAACGCCGTCGGCCGGATCGGATAGTATCCGATTTGCGCGCGGCCCTGCGGATGCGGCGCCACTTTGGCGCCGAGCTGCTTGGCCAGCATCTGGGCGCCCAGGCAGATTCCCAGAAACGGCCGCTGCTCGCGCAACGGCACCGCGATCCAGTCGATTTCACGGCGAACGAAATCATCCGGATCGTTCGCGCTCATCGGACCGCCGAAAATGACCGCGCCGGCGTGACCGTCCAGCGTTTCAGGCAGCGGGTCGCCAAACCGCGGACGCCGAATATCCAGGCTGCGCCCAAGTGCCCGCAAGGCGTTGCCGACACGGCCCGGCGTCGAAGTTTCCTGGTGCAGAACGATCAGGACCGGCCGCTTCCCGGCGGCATCCGTCGCCCGCGCCGCGCCGGATATGCCAGGGAAACGCAGCACGGTCTCGGTGTCAGTTTCGTTCGGCAGGAACGACATGGTGCACTTGATTCTCTTCAGCTTTTCCTTTTTGGCAGCGACGCGGCCGGAATCATACTTAACGACCGTTAATTTCGCGTGTGCCTCATGTGAGCTTGAAAGCAAAACGCGGGCAGCGACCCGGGCCAGGAATTGCCCAAGAATTGTTCAGGAATCGCCGGTGCGATTATCGGCGCTTGCGCAACTGGACCCGGCCGACCGCCGCCAGGATAAATCCGCGCGGAAACAGCCGCAGCAGGACCGGCACGGCCTTGATGCTGAAGCCGGGCATCACCACCCGCTTGTTGGACATCAGGCCGCGATAGCCTAACCGCGCGACGCGGGACGCGGAGGCCTTGAGCAGCGCCGAATCGAATCCGAGCTTGAACCCCGCACGGACCTGGAATTCCGAGGGCACCGAACCGGGGCAAATCACCGACACGCGCACGCCGCGGGGCGCAAGCTCGCGGCGTAAGGCTTCCGTGAACGACAGCACATAGGCCTTGGAGGCATAATAGACCGCCATCCCCGGCCCCGGCAGAAAGCCCGCGATCGAACTGACATTGAGGATGCCGCCACGATGCCGGATCAGGCTGTCGGAAAACCGCAACGATAGGTCTGTCAAGGCGCGGATGTTGACCGCGATCATGTTGAGCTGGGCGGCGCGATCGATGTCAACCGCGTTGCCGAACATGCCGAAACCCGCATTGTTGACGACGAACTCCACCTCAACGCGCTCGGCCGCCAACGCGGCCTCGATCTGTTCGCCGACATTGTGCTGTTCGAGATCGCACGGGATCGCGATCGGCGGCGCGCCGCCCGCGGCCGCGATTTCGCAAGCCAGCTGTGCCAGCCGATCCCCGCGCCGCGCAACCAGGGCGACGCGATGTCCGTTTGACGCGAAAACACGCGCCAGCTCAGCACCTATCCCCGCTGAGGCTCCGGTAATCAGCGTCACACGCTCGGTCAAAATCAATGCTCTTAGTTCGTTGGCAAGATGCGGTTAGTTCCCGAAGGAGCACACCGCTTTAGGCGGGCTGGGCGTCCCCCGCAAGTGACCCACAAGCAACAGACACGCCGAAGCAGTTCGACCGCACGCATGCGGCATCAATCGCAGCATTCCTAGGCTTATAGCGACCGACAACAGCTGGGCATATTAAAAATCGGTCATGTCGCGATATCAGCGACATCCGAACCGCGGTTGGCCGATGCAGGCAACCGGGCGGCAACGCGGTGCTTGAGATCGATCCGATCGCGCGACGACACGCCCAAAAGATCCGCTGCGCGCCATATCACGTTATCCTCGAACTCGCTGATGTGGCCGTCGGCATAGACCAGCTCCCACATCATTTCGACGATACGAAGCCGGCCCTCCTCGTTCACCGAACGCATGATCACGCTGGTGAAATGGTAGAGATCGACGGCCTCGCCCTCGACCAGCGTAGCGGACGCGATCAGTTGATCCGCCGCGCCGCGATCGAGCCCGAAGTGGGCTTCGAGCAGGCTATGAAGCTTGCGCTTTTCGGCTTGCGACGGCTCACCATCGATCGCGATGACATGAATCAGAAGCGCCGTCGCTGCCAAACGATATCCGGTATCATCAAACACGCGAGTGCCGTGCGCGGGCGAAACGACATCGGCGATGAACTGGCGTAATCCGTCGAGCATCAATCTCTACCGATCTTGGGGTGAGCCCTGTTCTTCGCCGCGGCAGCGGCCAAAGTGCAGGCAGGGTCAGGCGCGAATGTCATGACACAGAATATATGGGCGCGAAAATCAACCCGCAATCCACGCCCGCGCCGCACCCCATATTACCATTCGGCAATCCACGATCCGCACCTGCAGGGCCGCGTCAGCGCAACGTGGACACCGGTTTTCCGAAAAGAGCATGCTTAAATAATAAGTTAGCGCGGGATGGCGCTTCGAAGAAAGCCATCCCGCTCGAGAGACCCATTTGGCGCCAAAGTGAAATTTGTTCCGCTGACGATCGAGTCAACGCGATGGCGGTAGCTTACCTAAGATAGAATGTCTGCAAAACCGCTCACGCACGGACACCAAGCAGACACCTATTTAGTATTTAGCTCGGCGGAAACGCGAAGCGATGGCCCGCCGCTTAATCGCTTCATGCGTCAGGGTATTTCGTAGACGACGATCTTGTCGGCAATGCCACGCAACGCTGCCTGCTTTTGAATCGGCGTAATCGATTCCCGGTCCAGGATAGCGGCGACCGCCGGCGCATCGATCACCGGACCGGTGATGTGGATTGCCTGCGAGTTCGCCAGCCCCTGCACCCGGGCGGCGATGTTGACGGTCTGGCCGAAATAATCCTGCCGCTCATTGAGCATCACGGCGAGGCACGACCCTTCGTGAATGCCGATCTTGACCACGAGGTCCTTGGTCCCGCGCTGGTCGTTGAGCAATTCCATCGCGGTACGGATTCGCAGGCCGGCGGCCAGCGCCTGTTCCGGCCGGCCGAAGGTCGCCATCACGGCATCGCCGATCGTCTTCACGACCGCGCCCTTTTCAGAATTGATGATGTCGAGCAGCGCATGGAAATGCGCGCGCACCAGGTCGAAGGCGGTGAGGTCACCGACCCGCTCGTACAGCGCAGTCGAGCCCTTGAGGTCGGTGAACAGGAACGTCAGCGACGTGATCTTGAGGCGCTGGTCGATATTGAGATTGTCGGCCTTGTAAAGGTCGCGGAAGGTTTGATTGGTCAGCATCCGCTTGGCGGTAAGGAACGGCTTGCGCTTGCCGATCAGACGATGCAGCGCGTCGGCGGCGATGAACACCGTCGGCAGCACCCGCAGGTCGGTTTGATTGTCGAGTGACAGCCGCAGCGGTCCGGGGCGCAGGGTCATGGTGCCGACCGGCGCCTGCACCTTGTTGTAGATCAGCGACAATTGCTGTCGCTCCGTGGTCGGCTCGCCCTGAACATCGATGAACTGCGCAGAATGCGTCACCGGCTCGAACACGATGACGAACTCGCTCGGCAATTGCAGCGAGAGCACCGCCTTCTCGTGCGGCGGCAGCTCCAGCGCATCGAGCGTCACCTCATTGGTCAGCGAAACAAAGTTTTCTTTGTTGAGGTCGACGCCGGAGCTCCAGAAAACCTGCTTGAAATATTCCCAGAGCGGCAGCGAATGCGGATCGTGCGCCGCGATCCGCCGCACCTGCGGACTGACGGTGAAGGCAACCTCGACCTGTTCGTCGACCGACGCTTCGTAGCCGCAGGCGCAGAGCCCGCAATGATAGTCATCGCTCCGCAGCGACTTCAGCGTGCTGTGGGCATCGAGCACGCCGCCGCAGCCGGGACACAGCACATTCCAGGTGAGGTCGAACATCCCGAGCCGCGAGGCATGCAGCAGTCCGGAGATCACGCGCTCTTCGTCGAGCCCGGTCCGCGCCGAAAAATCCAGCGCGTTGATCCGGTTGAGTTCGTGATCTTCGCCGGTTTCGATCAGGCGGCGGATCGCAGCGGCAACCGCGGGATCGGCCGTCTGATTCAACACCGAAAATTGGCCTCGAGGATCGTTCATGGTCACAAGTTTAAAGCAGATCGGGACTAGGTCCAAGTGACTGTTTTGCAGGCGAGGGTTTCTGCGAACGGTGCTCGAACGATGCTTTATCCGCGGCGTGCGAGCTGAAACATCGGTGAGCGATCGGGCTGCGTCGTCACCACGCCGATCGGCATCACCGGTTCCCGGTCGAGAAGTGTGATGCGGAACGCGCTTACCAATTTGGCCAGCGCCAGCGTCGCCTCGACCAGCGCAAAATGTGCACCGATGCAGACCCGCGGGCCAACGCCAAACGGCAAATAGGCAAACCGATCCGGCGGCGGCGACGGCGCCATGAAGCGCTGGGGCATGAATGCGTTCGGCTCGGCCCACAGCCTCTCATGCCGATGCAACAGCCAAGGTGCGATCATGATCAGGTCCTTCGACCTGACCGGGATGCCGGCGACCTCGTCCGCTGCGGCGGCCGCGCGCGCGATCAAAAAGGCCGGCGGATAGAGTCGCAGCGTCTCATCGATCACAGCGCGGGTAAATTTCAGCCGGTCGAGCTCGAGCGTACCGTCAATGCTCGCACCGCGAACCTCCTCAGCCACTTCATCCTGCGTGGCGGGGTCGAGTGCGAGCAGATACAGCGACCAGAAAAGCGCGGTCGCGGTGGTCTCGTGACCGGCAAGAATCATCGTCGCCACTTGATCGCCGAGCTGCGCATCGGTGAAGGATTGGCCGGTCTCGGGATCGCGCGCGGCATCCATCAAATCGAACAGGTCAGACCGCGGCGCGTTCGCGCGCTTGCCGGCGGCGCGGCGTTCCGCCATCAGCATCGCCACGAACCGCGTCCATCGCCGACGAAAGCGGGCGCGGGAGAAATCCTGTGGGCTCGGCCAATTCAGCGGCAGCAGCAGATCGAGAAAATGCGGGCGCGCCAGCCGCGCGCCGTATTCCATCACGAAGTCGCGCAACGCCGCGCCGTGACGGTCCATGCCGAACGAAAACATCGTGCGTCCGGCGATCTCGAGTGTCATCCGCTGCATCGCCTCGCGCAGGTCGGCCGGTTCGCCGCAGCGCTCATTCAGCTTGGCAATGACGTCATCGGTGGCCGCGATCATGTGCGGCACCAACGTCGCGACCGCGCGCGGCGTGAAGGCCGGCGCCAGCGTCCGCCGCTGATGCTTCCATGCGCGCCCTTCGGCGATCAGCAGGCCTTCGCCGAGCATCGGGCGCAACACCCGGAGGCCCGCCGGCGTCCGGGTGTAGTTCTCGTAATTGTCGACCAGCACATGCCGGATCGCATCCGGCGTATTGAGGATGAAGCTGCCGTGTCCGAAGAAGCGGCCCTGGATCACGTCCTCCTCGTAAGCGCGCTGCCCCCAGGTTCCGATCATACTCTTGCGCATCGCCGCCATTCGCCCGAAGGCGGTCATGGTCTCCGGCGCGCGTGGCGGCGCAGGCGGCACCAGCGGCACGCGCGACAGCGACACATCGTGGGCTTGGGCTATGCTCATCGGCGGCCTCGTGACACCATGCTTGATACAGCTAGTCGGCCGGCGCGGTGACCGCAATCCGGCTTTCCGAGGCGGACGGGTGAAGGCGACATATCGGCGCGCTTCCGGTGGTCCGCCGCGACAGGCGATGGGCCGCCTGGCTGTTGCTTTTTCAGTGACTTAACCGTCAATTCAACTGCCCAAGGAATAAAGGGAATCAAAGACCGGCCCCGAGCCGGCACCATTGGAACGGATGATGAGCGACAAGCCGGATCCTTCAAAGTTTTCCGCCGACGGTTTGGCCGCGCCGCTGCGGCACACGGTATTCCGGCGCATTTGGCTGGCGAGCCTGCTTTCGAATCTCGGCCTGTTGATCCAGGGCGTCGGCGCGGCCTGGGCCATGACCCAGATGACGTCGTCCGCCGACAAGGTGGCGCTGGTGCAGACCGCGCTGATGCTGCCGGTGATGCTGATCTCGATGCCCGCCGGGGCGATTGCCGACATGTATGACCGGCGCGTGGTTGCGCTGATCTCGTTATCGATCGCGCTGTCCGGCGCAACCGCGCTGTCGGTGCTGTTCTGGTTGGGCATGGTCACGCCGGAGATTCTGCTGGCGCTGTGTTTTGTGGTCGGCAGCGGCATGGCGCTGTTCGGACCGGCCTGGCAATCGTCTGTCAGCGAGCAGGTGCCGGCGGAAACGCTGCCCTCGGCGGTGGCGCTGAACGGCATCAGCTACAATATCGCCCGCAGTTTCGGACCCGCCATCGGCGGCATCATCGTCGCCAGCGCCGGTGCGGTCGCCGCCTTTGCCGCCAACGCGGTGCTTTATCTGCCGCTGTTCGCGGCGCTGTTTCTGTGGCGCCGGACCATCGAGCCGTCACGGCTTCCCCGCGAGCGTCTCAACCGCGCCATGGTGTCGGGGGTGCGCTATATCGCCAACTCGCCCTCGATCCGCATCGTGTTGGCGCGAACGCTGGTGACCGGCCTGATCGGCGGTTCGATATCGGCGCTGATGCCGCTGGTCGCGCGCGACCTCCTGCATGGCGGCGCGCAGACCTACGGCATCATGCTCGGCGCTTTCGGCGTCGGCGCGGTGATCGGGGCGCTCACGATCACCGAGGTACGCAAGCGGCTCACCGGTGAGGCTGCGGTGCGCGCCTGCACGCTGTGCCTGGGCGGCGCGATTGCGGCGATCGGACTGAGCCGCGAGCCGGTTTTGACCGCGGCCGCGCTGGTCATTGCCGGCGCGGTATGGATGCTGGCGGTCGCGCTGTTCAATATCGGCGTCCAGCTCTCGGCGCCGCGCTGGGTGGCCGGCCGCTCGCTGGCGGCGTTCCAGGCCTCGATCTCCGGCGGCATTGCGCTGGGCAGCTGGGGCTGGGGTCGGCTGACCGACGCCGCCGGCGTGGAAACCGCGCTATTGGTTTCCGGCGGCCTGATGTTTCTGTCGCCGTTGCTCGGGCTGTGGCTGCAGATGCCGCCGGTCGGCGCCCGCAGCGAGGACGCCGAAGTGTTGGCCGATCCTGAAGTGCGATTGTCACTGACCGGACGCAGTGGACCGTTGGTGGTCGAGATCGAATATCGCGTCGACCAGGACAACGCCCGCGCCTTCCATGGCGTGATGCAGGAGGTGCAACTCAGCCGCCAGCGCAACGGCGCCTATGGCTGGTCGATCGCGCGCGACATCGCCGATCCCGAACTGTGGACCGAGCGCTATCATTGCCCGACCTGGCTGGATTATTTGCGCCAGCGTAATCGCTCGACGCAATCCGAGCGCGCGCTGCATCGGCGCGCGATGGATTTTCATCTCGGCCCCGATCCGGTGCGGGTCCGCCGCATGCTGGAACGCCCATTCGGATCGGTGCGCTGGAAGGAAGATACCCCCGACCGCGCCGCCAACGAGGTGCTGCCGGTGTCGACATCAGCGGCGGGCAGCAGCACGTGATTAGGAGGTAAACCCCTAAACCCGCCGGGGAGTCGGCATGCTGGAGTCCGCCATGCTCCGATAGCGACCAAATTCAGCAGCGCGGCGAAACGACGCGATGGGCATGAACAGACGTTCACAGAGGTACATCTCTGCTTTCAGTCGCACGGGTTGATCCTTTCGAGGAGTGCAAGATGCTGATTTTCCAAATATGATAGCGGGTCATGAGTGGCACCTGAGGCCCGCTTCGCGTTTGCCCAGGAGTTTGTCGTGCGAAATGCAAGTCGAGCCGGGCGCTTCACGCCACTCCATCCGCGGCTTGCGGCAGCGGGGTTCAGGGCCGCCCTACCGCTTGCAGAGCGGTTCTTCCGTCATAAAGGCATTCATCGTCCGAACAGCCAATTCGCTGCCGAGCGGGCGCGGGATTTGGTCGCAAGACTGGCGCGCGGCGAAACGGCCTATCTCGTTGGCATAAGTATCGGCGGATTCCACAACACTGGAGTTGCGCTCGTCGAGGTGACGCCTGCTGGCGGTCCCCGGATCATCTGCAACAATGAGGAAGAGCGCTTCTCGGGCCGAAAGCATACCAAGGCCTATCCTCGCGCATCGCTCGAAGTGCTGACTGAAATGATGAAGGGTTTGGGCATTGGCCCCGAGCGGATCGTCGCTTGTCTCGCGACCTACGATTACTCTCTGCTTATGGCCGCGGGGCTTCGGTCCGTTCTGGAGGAATTTCCCGCAAGCCTGCACCTGGCGTTCGAGGGTAATGCTGCGGCCTTCGACGGTGACCAATTGAAGGAGGGATTCAAAGCCCCAGCCCGATTGGGTCAGCTTTTCGGCCTCAATTGCGGCGTGCCAATCATTGGCATGCCGCACCACGACAATCACGCATGGTTCTCATACTTGGCCTCGCCTTTCGCCAGAGAGCGGCAAAAGACGATGATCGTAGTTGTCGATGGTTCGGGCGACTTCGCCTCGACTACGCTCTATCTCGGCGAGAACGGCCTCGTTCGGCAAATCCGGAGCAACGCCAGCATATTCGACTCGCTCGGAATCTTTTACGCCATCATCAGTTCAACGCAGGGCGGCTGGACAGCGCTCAGCAGCGAAGGCCGATACATGGGCGCCGCGGCCTATGGCGACATGGATCGTTCGACCAACACTTTCTATCGGCAGCTGCAAAACATCTTTGATCTTCGGGCGGACGGCGACGTGTATCTCAACCGGTCGCTTGCGAATTGGCCCCGGCGCATGCTTGGTCAGCCCTATACCGAGGATCTCTCCCGGATCCTGGGCCCGCCCATCGCGCCTGAGGAGATGTGGAACCCCGATGCCGTCCTGCGTGTCGAAGACATCCATCACCGGCCGAATACGCAGGAAAGGCTCGACAAGGCAGCGGCCACCCAGATGGTTTTCGAGGATGGTCTCCTCCACATCATTGATGGTCTGATCCGCATGACCGGCAGCGACCGGCTGGTGCTGACCGGAGGCGCGGCGCTCAACGCAACTGCGAACATGCGCGTGCTGGAGCATTTCGACGCCGGCTACTATGGCCGTGTCCTCAAGCAATCGACGCGGCTTCATTTGTGGACGCCGCCTGTGCCGAACGACGCCGGGGTAACGGTAGGAGCGGCTTACGCATTCGCCGCCGCCGCCGGGGTGGGTCTTGGGCCGTCGCTCCAGCACGCTTTCTATTGCGGTCGTGCGCCCCGCATGTCCGATATCCTCGTCGCTCTGGACGGTGCCGCCGATGTGGCCTGGATTGGCGTCGGCGATGCGTCGCACAGATCCGGGATAGAGGCCATCGCCGACCTTATGGCGTTCATCACCGCGAGAGACGGGATTATTGCGATCTTCCGGGGACCGGCAGAGACAGGACCGCGGGCGCTGGGTCACCGATCGATCTTGGCCAACCCTTGCAACCCGCGCACGCGCGAACTTCTTAATGAGCGCGTCAAATATCGCGAAGCGATCCGGCCGCTCGCGCCGATCGCGACGCTTTCGGCGGCAAAGGCTTTGTTCGACTTGTCCGAGGGCGCCTCGGACGATGACTACAATGCCTATAACTACATGGTCCTGACCGCGAGAGCCAAGCCTCAAGCGCGCGCCCAAATTCCCGCCGTCATTCACGTCGACGGAACCGCGCGGCTGCAGATCGCGCGCGAGCATACCGATGCCGTCACGCACGCCTATTTGAAGGCGCTCGGCAGGCGAATCGGCGTCGAGGTTGCAGTGAACACATCCTTCAACGTCGGGGGACCTATCGCGCAAACCCCCATCCAGGCGCTTGATACGCTGCGCCGCGCGAAGGGCATGGACGGTGTATTCATGTTCTCGGAGGAAGGGCAGGTTATCGCGGCCTGGACCAGGGAAACTGCGACCCGAGCGGCGGCGCGGATCCCTGAATGGCTCGTGGAGTGGCAAAGCGAAACGAACGCCGCGGTCGAGTTATCCAGAGCGCGGGCGTATTGAAAAGCGTGTGCCTCCAGCGGAAGTAAATTCAGGGCATTAGCGACGCAGCGATGGCCCATTGCGGGTTGATCGCGCCGCTGCTTCAGCCCGTATCTGTATCGCGCGCGCAACTTGATCGAACGGTTCTTCAACAAGATCAAGCAATATCGCGTGTCGCGACCCGATACGACAAACGCGCGGCCAACTATTTGGCATTCATCAAGATCGCATCAATCCGCATTTGGCTACGCGCTAATCAGTCCACGCCCTAGTTGAGCCGTCATTCCGGGATGGCCCAAAGGACCAGCGGAATCTCGAGACCCGCCGATCTGCAAGAGCACGTTGGAGTTCGCGTCTTCAACGCGCCTTGGAATGACAAAAGAAGTTACTGCCCGTGATCGGTCAGAACTTTCTGGCAGGCCCTGCTGATCCGGGCGCGGTTCTGCTTGAGGCAGGCCAGCACCACCTGGTCGCCGTTATTCATCACCGCGCGGCAATGACGGCTGACGTCGCGCGCGCAGGCATCCTGTCCCAACCGCTGGGCCGAGGCTGACGAAGCCATCAAAACAAACGGAACAATCAAAAGAAATTTGGCCATCGCAATATGTCCTCGTACGCGTCAATGGCGCGATCAGATTCCGCTGCGCCACGCGTGTCAATGCGCGCCCTGCGCCTTTCGGTCGCGCTCGGCGCTGGAAATAGTTCGGTCGAACAACGCCGCGTTTGGACGGCGTTAACGTCTATTTCTCATTAATGACACCGACGCGATAGGCGGGCGCGGCGGCGAACACCGGGGGTCGTTCACTGACCGACCCCTAATTCCAGAACGAATTGTCGCGCTACCGGTTCCGACAGTAACCCTGTGTGGTGAGGACGAGTACATGCGTAACGCGGTTGGCCTGATGGTGGCGAGTGTTGTTTCGGCGGCGCTGATCGCCGCGATATGGTTCTGGACATCGTCGCCGCGCGTTGAACTCGCCTCCGCTCCCGCCACCGTGAAGGCCGCGCAGGCCGAGCGGCTGCCCGCCTCCGCCAAATCAGACGATTCGGTCGACGTGACCGCCGCGATCGCCGGCAAACCCGCAAGCCCCCTGCCCGCGGCAACGACGGCGGCGCTTGCCGTGCAGCCCGCCACGCCCTGCGCCAATCCCGACGCGCTCGGCGTCAGCCGCGTGGTGGAAGTCGACACCACCGGCGGCCCCGGCTTCGGTTTCGAGCACTTCAAGCAGCTCGATTTCCTCGCCGACAAGGAGGTGGTGCTGACCTTCGACGACGGCCCGTGGCCGGTCAATACCCCTGCAGTGCTCAAGGCGCTGGCGGATCAGTGCACCAAGGCGGTGTTCTTCCCGATCGGCAAGCACGCCACCTATCATCCGGAAATTCTCAAGCAGGTAGCCGCGGCCGGCCACACCATCGGCGCCCACACCTGGTCGCACGCCAACCTCAACAGCAAGAAGATCACCGATCAGCAGGCCAAGGACGAAATCGAAAAGGGTTTCAGCGCCGTCAAGCTTGCGCTCGGCACCGCGCCGTCGCCGTTCTTCCGTTTCCCGGAGCTGCAGCATGGTCCGGCCTCAGTGGCCTATCTCGGCACCCGCAACATCGCGATCTTCTCCTGCGATCTCGATTCCTTTGACTTCCGCAAGACCAGCACGCCGGACAAGGTGGTGCAGACTGTGATGAGCAAGCTCGACAAGCTCGGCAAGGGCGTCATCCTGATGCACGACTTCCAGAAGCACACCGCCGACGCGCTGCCCGAACTGCTGCGGCGCCTCAAGGCCGGCGGCTACAAGGTGGTGCAGATGAAAGCCAAGGCGCCGGTGCAGACGCTGGCCGAATATGACGAAGGTCTGCTCAAGGGCGCCGCGCTGCCGGCCTCAACCGCGCGCCCGGTCGGTAACGTGGTGCAGACGATTTCACAGTAGCGGCTGCGAGATCGGTATCCGCTGCGCCCTGTGGGCTGCAGCATAGCGTTACCGATCGAATTCACTCCTGCGTTATTGCAGTTGCGAGGTGACGTGATGTGTCCTGCATTGCCTCGCCTCGAGCCCATAAAAGCGACGATTATCGTGGGGCTTAGGGGGCATATTCCCCCATGAAGCGGTACCCGGTTCGGCGTGTTGCAATAGAGTCGCGGAGGCCGGGAAAATAGGCCGGCCGGGGCTTCGCCTGTTGCATATTTATCGGCGAGGCCTGAATCTGGCAGGGTATTTTTGGTGCCCTCTGCGAGAAACCCATGAAGTCGACCCGCGCTAGCCTCAGCTTTTTCAGCACGCTCTCATTTCAGTTCCCGCGTAGGTCAATCTCACTGAGCGTTGCGACGATCTTGTTGTTGCTGGCCGGCTTCGCCGCCCCGGTGAAGCCGGCGCAGGCGGCCCCGGCCGAGCCGGCGCCTGCCCACGTTTACCTGATCCGCGGCGTGCTCAATATTTTCTCGCTCGGCATGGACCAAATGGCGGCCACCTTGCAGGCGCAGGGCATCAACGCCACCGTTCACAACCACATGATGTGGGCATCCATCGCCGATGACGCCGCCGCCGAATACAAGAGCGGGCGGGTCAAGACCATTATTCTGGTTGGGCACTCCTCGGGGGCCACCTGCCTGCCGGCTGTCGTAGCCCGGCTAAGTCAACAGGGCGTCCCCGTCAAACTGGCGATCGGTCTCGACTCGGTGTTCCAAACGGCCGTCGTGGGCCGCGTCGAACGCTATATCAATTTCTACGTTGCCAATGGCTACGGCACGCGCGTCGGGCAGACCAAGGGCTTCCAGGGAAAGCTTGAGAATGTCGATGTCGAAACGGTGCCTGGCGTCTCGCACCTGACGATCGACAAGAACGAAGCAATGCAGCGCAAGGTGATCGCAGAGATCGACGCAGCGGTGCGCAGCGGTCCGGTCCGCACGCCGGTCCAGGCCAAGCAAGCCAAGCCCCGCCCGCCGGTGGCCCGTGAAACCACCCCGCCCGAGCCCGCCGCCAAGCGCGCCGCCGTTGCGGAGTGACCGATAGATCGAACTGTAGCCCGGGATGAACGCGGAAGCGTTCGCACCGAGAGCACTGATCTGAGGCGGGCTGGCTGTTCTCCAAAACGCCATCCCGCTTTTCTTTTGTCTGTGAGCTGAAGGCGATCCCCGCGCAGACGCTTCGCGCCGTTAGGGATGCTGGCGCTTCCGCTTCGTTTCGAATCGCCGCCCCAGAACGAGATGGCTGTTGATTGAGTCGGGGCGCGCAGAGCTTTCGACCCCACCTCTCCCCGCCGGGGAGAGGTCGATTTGCCTCGGCGATGCCAACGGGTCGCGCGAAGCGCGCCCGATGACAGGCTCCGCATCGTCCGGTGCAAATCGGGTGAAGGGGCCCCTCTTTAGCGACAGGCCGTACCCCCGCCCCTAGAAGCGGGTAAAGGGCACGATCATCGGCACGCGGTGGCAATACGGTCCGTAGGCGTCCGCGCCCAGCTCGGCATAAAGGAACTTCTCTTCCATCCGCGCCTTGCGCCATTCGCCGAATGAGATCAGCAGCGCGCCCAGCAGCGAGGTCCAGGTCGCGACCGCAATGCCGGTCGCCAGGATGGCGAGGATCAACCCGGTATAGATCGGATGGCGCACCAAGCCGTAGGGGCCGGTGTCGACGACACGGTGTCCCTCTTTGTGCGTGATGGCGTTCGACCAGAACCGTCCTAGATGAATCCGCGCCCACCAGGTGAATGAGACGCCGATCAACACCACGACGGCCAGCACATAGGTGCCGGCGTTGCCAAGATCGTAGAGCTGTCCCTCGCCGAGCGCGGCCGCGGTCCACGGCGACAGCAGGATCGCACCCAGCAGAATGGGCAGCCGATACACCCACGAATCCAGCGTGTGAACGTGCGTCTTGGTTCGCCCCGACCAGAACGAGGCGACGACCCAAGAGACGACCCATGCCAGCCAGATCAACGCGAGCAATTTGGTCGGCCAGGTGACGATCCAGCCGCTCGCGACCAGGTCATAGATATTTCCGTGACTAAGCATGCTTTAAAATCGTGTTAACCGGTGTGCCGATCATGTGCGAAATAGTCTCCTGTAAAACCGGCTGGATGCGGCGTGGCGCGTATCCGAGTTCACGCCGGGCCTTCTCGATGGAAAGTGGCGTTGCCCGACGCGCAATCCGAACGCCCTCGAGGGTCGCCGAGGGTTCACGTCCCGTCACGTAGTCAGCCTTGAACTCTATCACCCATGCCGCCAGTTCCGCGAGTCTGCCGGGAACCGGAATCACCAGCCGGCGACGGCCGGCGGTTGCCGCCATCAGGGCAAGGACCTGCTTCAGCGACACGTCATCGCCGCCAAGCAGGTAGCGGTGACCGACGCGGCCCTTTTCCATCGCCAGAATGAAGCCGACTGCAACGTCCCGGACGTCAACGAGGTTCAGGATGAAATCGAGATACATCTGAAACCGCCGGTTGGCGAGAAAGTGTCGCAGCATCGCGGTCGGCGGCGTCGAATTATGGTCCTGCGGACCGATCGGCATCGTGGGACAGGCGACGATCACAGGAAAGCCCGTAGCGGCGGCCCGCAGCGCCAAACTATCCGCCAGCATCTTCGAGCGCGTGTACGGCCCCGGCATTTGCTCGACCGTCAGCGCAACGTCCTCGTCGGCCATGCCGTTCGGGCGGGGCACGCCGAACAGGATGAACTCGGTCGAGCAGTGCATCACCTTGGCCACGCCCGCTTGGCGCGCGGCGGCCAGGACGTTTTCGGTCCCGGTACAATTGACGGCGTGGAAATCCGTCCTGTCCCGTCTCCACATGCCCGGCAGGCCCGCCAGATGGTAGACTTCCTCAACGCCGGCCATCGCGGCGTACAAGAGCTTCTGGTCGAGCACCGAACCCTCGACATAGTCGACACCAGACAAAGCGCTGTGTGGGCCACGGACATCGAGCACACGCACCTGCCGGTTCCGAGCCACCAGTTCGGATACCAGATGCTGTCCGATAAAGCCGTTGCCGCCGGTAACGAGTATACGCGTCATGAATGTGCGTGGGGCTCGCTTCGACGGTCGGCCGTATAGAGCGAAGCGTTGATCGGCGGATGCTGCCCGGCGGGGCCGATGATCGCAGCGAGGTCCTGCCTAAATCCGAGCGCGATGAACAGTTTGGCCATCACAAACATCGGTCCGAGCAACAGATGCGATGGATTGTCGACCAACGCCGGCTGTCGCTGTTCGAACACCCGATGCCCGATGATTTGCGAAGCCACGCCAATCACGATCAGAACGGCGGTCAAGGTCCACATGCCGGCGACGCTGGCATGGTCGACTATGATCGCCGCGACCGTCAGCACCACCGCGGCCACGCCGACGATCGCCAATCCGATCGGCAGGTCGAGCATGAGCCAGTACACCAGGACCGGCAGCACCAGAATTGTCGCCAGACTGGTCTGCACGCCGAACACGGAGATGGACCAGCCGGTGAGCGGAAGCAGCGATCCCAGGAACAGCACGATGATACCCAGTACATGCATCGCACAGTTCATGGGATCACGGTGGTATTCCACGTAATCCGCCAACTGACGCTTGAAATACGTGGTCATTCCTCGTCCTTTTCGCCCCCGTGGCTCGGGACGTCCTGTGGGAGATAGTCATGCGGCACGAAACTTCGCGTCATCTTCGTGTGCCGACCAAGGTTACGTCAGTAAAACGGCTGTTCGGGCCAAAGTCAAAGCTTGCAGGATGCAGGTTCCGAACGGGCAGGCTTGAATCATATGGACTTTTTGCGAGTGGCACTTGCGCGCCCGACGCAGCGAGCCAACCGTTAGCGTCTCCCAGTTACAGTCGGTGTGGCGCTCCGGCAAGGTCCGGATCCCGACTGCAAGAATCCAACTGCAAGCACGATGGTGCCGCAAACAGGACTCGAACCTGTGACCCCGTCATTACGAATGACGTGCTCTACCAACTGAGCTATTGCGGCGAACCACGCGACGCATCCGGAAAAGCGCCCGAAAACGCCCGCACCTGATATCGGTCGCGCCGGCTTTTGGCAAGAAAAACGGCGCCTACACCAACTGACCTAAAGCATGATCCGGACCCGTAGGGCCGCGTTAGCGCAAAGTGGACGCCGGTTTTCCTGAAAGATCATGCTCAAATAGTAGGTTAGAGCGGGATGGCGATTCGAAGAAAAGCCATCCCGCTTTAGCCGCCCCAGCGCGACAAAAACCCGCGCCAGCCGCCGGCTTGGGCGTTTGCCGTCCCGATTTGTTCCGCGAATTCATCGCGGTTGCCCTCCTCGTCGATGCCGGGATCGTCGGGCGCCCGCAAAATCGGAATCACCGCGGGAATGCCCGCGGCGGCGGCCTTGGACGCATCCTTGGACTGCTCGGTGCGTGGCAGATCATGGCGGGGAAGATCATTTCGGGGAAGATCCTGGCGCGCGCGGAACAGCGGCGCCGATGCAACAACAGGCGATTCGGTCGGCGGTGGCGGCGCGGACGAAACCGCCGGCGGCGGCTCAGTCGCGATGGGGGCCAGCGGTGCATTGTCCTGCGCGGCTGACGGCGCGGGTTCGATCGTCTCTGCCGCCGACGCCGCGGTCGGTTCGCTTGTCAGCGCGGCCGGCTCGCGCGGCGCGGCCGGTTTTGCCGCCAGCATCGCTTCCTCGAACGGCGAGGGTTCGATCGTGCCCGCCTTGTCGGAGGGCAGTGCCGCAAGCGGCGTCTGCCATTGAAACGCATCGAGCCGGCCGGTGACCGGCGATACCGGGCGCCACGACGCCGATACATAGCCGTCGGCGGTCCAGACCGGGTCGTGCAGCGCGCGCACCGCGCGCAAGGTCCAGGCCCGCGCCCGTCCGCTGTCGCCGTGCTCGGTGCGCTCGATCTCCGCCATCAGCATCGCCACCCGCTGGGTCGGCGCCGCGATGAACGGCGCCAGCGCCTCGCGCGCGCGGGCAAATTCGGTGGCATCGATCGCGGCCCGCGCGATCGCCAGCGCGCCTTCGATATGGCCCGGCGCCTTGGCGGCGAGCGTCTCGATCCGCACCAGCCGCTGCCGCGCGGAATCGCCGAGTTTCACATGCGCATAGGCATCGGCGAGATCGGGATGCGGCTGCGCCAGCCACGCCGCCTCGATCACCCGCATCGAGCGCCGCACCTGATGCGCCTCGCTGTCGAACTTGCTCGCCAGCACGGCTGCCGGCACCAACGTCGGCGCCAGCTTGACCGCTTCCATCACGGTGTCGCGCGACTTGTCGCGATCGACGGTTTCCAGTTCGAGCGCGCGCGCCGTCAACAGCACGCCGCGCTGCCGCCGATAGGTCGGCTTGTCGATCAGTCCGGCCGACAGGTTGGTGTCGAGGATCGACAGCGCGCCGTCCCAATCGCCCTTGGCGCAACGATAGCCGAGCACCGCATGCGAGGCCCAGGTCGACGACGGCGCGAGCTTCAACGCCTCTTCCGCGATCACGACGGCGGCGACCGGATCGTCGGCGCGCTGGGCTTCGACGAACAGGCCGCGCAAGCCCAATAGCCTTGTATCCGCGCGCTCGGCCATGGCGCGGAAGGCGCGCTGCGCCCCGTCGCGGTCGCCGTCGAGCTGCGCCGATTGGGCATGCAGCAGCAGCGCCAGCGGATCCTGCGCGGCATGACGACGCGCCACTTCGGCATGGGCACGCGCCGCGGCGGCATCGCCGTGGCCGATCGCGAGCAGGCCTTGCGTGATCGCCTGCCGGCCCCGGGCGTGCCGCCGTTCGCGGCGGCGGCGCTTGATATGATCCGGCGTGCGCCAGAGCGCGCGCAGCACGCTCCATGCCATCATCGCCACCACGACGATGATGCCGACCGCGAGCGCCAACACCGGCAGCGTGGTCTCGACCCGCCAGCCGGCCCATGACAGCACGACCTCGCCGCCCTGATCGGCGACCCACGCCGCGCCCGTCGCCGCGAGCGCAATCAACAGCAGGAACAGAATGATCCGGATCATCGACAGCCTATTGCGCGGGGTTGGCGAGCGCCGTCATGGCGTCCGCCGCAAACTGGCGCGAGGCGGCCAACGCCGCGTCGCGCGCCTCGGTCTTGTCGATCCATGCTTGCGCCGCGGCCCGATCGTCGGGCGACAGCATCTTCAACTCGCGCCGGGCTTCGTTGGAATCGTTGCGCAGCGCCGCCGCGGTCACCCGCGCGACCACCGCGCCGCGATCATTGCCGACAGCGTCGGTGCGCTCGATGCGCACCAGCCGCGATGCGCCGATCTTGAGGCGATCGACCAGGTCCGCGCTCGCGCTATCGGCCGGCTGTACCGCCGGCGGCGACAGCTTCGGGACCAGCGTCAGCAGCTCGCGACTCAATGTCGCTGATGTCGGCACGCCGGTTGCCGCAAAACCTTCGAGCGGCTTCAAGGCATCCGGATCGGTGGCCAGCGCTTTCGCGGTGGCCAGGCTCGCCGCATAGGGCTCGCCCTGCCGAACCGCGATATCGAGCAAGGACGCCACCACCACCCGGCGCAGCGGCACGTCGTCGGCCGATTTCGCGCTTTGCTGCGCGATCGCACTACTTTGCGCGCGGCTCGCGCGCTCGACCTGGTCGAGGCGTCCGGTGATTCCGGACAGGTCGACCGGCGGCGCCGCCTCGACCGGCGCGGACTTGCCGTCGGCATCGGTGGCGAGTTTGTCTGCAAGGTTATCCGATTGCGTCCGCACCGCGGCGATTTCGTCGCGCAACGCAGCCAGCGAACTTTCTAACGCGGCGAGACGCGCGGCGGCAGCGGGATCGGACGCCGGCACGACCGGCCGGCTGGCGACAGAGTCGACCCGGGAGGAAAGGCCGGCGACCCGCGCGGTGAGGTCATCGACGGCCGTGGCGCTGACCTGCGGCGCCGCGGGAGCTGCCGGCTGCACCTCGGGCCAGCCCAGCATCCAGCCGACGCCGATCACCAGCGCCGCGGCGACCGCGCCGGAAAGCGGCGCAATCACCCAAGGGGAGATCGGGCGCGCGACCGGTGCGGCAGGTTTCGCCGCCTCTGATTCGTGCGCAGAGTCGGCAGATTCGGGTGACTCCGGTTCCCGTGGCGGGCTCACAGGCGGCACGCTGGCGCCGGAGCTGCGGGTTTCGCCGGACACTTCGCTGGCTTCGAGGTCGATGGTGGGCGGCGCACGCCGGGCGCGGCCGGACTCCGGCGGCACGGCATCGTCAGGCTTGTCGTGAAGCCTTTCTTCAAGCTTTTCTTGGAGCCCATCTTCGGGCCTGTGATCGGCCATCGGGAGCATTCCTCAGTTGCGGGGATCGGACATTACCAGATTTGAGACCCTGATAGCGCGATCAGGGGTGCAAAGCACGTTCGAGTGCCTCGAATAAGGCGATCTCATCGGGGGACCGGGCGGTCAGGACCCGGGTGGCGCCGGCGTCGCGGACGGTCGCGGCGACCGCATCCGAGATGCAGCATTGCGGAATCGCGAGCGCCGAGATCTCGACGCCGCCGGCCCGCGACGCAGCCACGAAGGCGCGGGCGCTGCGCGCCGAATAATGCAGCACGGCGTCGACCTGGTTGGCCGCGAAGGCGGCGCAGGCCTCGGCCGGCAGTTCGGATACCGGGTTCATCCGATACGTCGTGTGCGTGACCACGTTGAACCCACGCCCGCCAAGGTCACCGGCGAGATCGCGCGCCAGATCGGCCCCCGCCAGGTAAAGCAGGGGAAAAGCGGAATCGAGTTTCCCCGCCTTGGTGCGGGCGACCACATCGTCACGCAGGCCGTTGACGCCATCCTTTGAGGCGATGATGGCATTGAAGCCGGCGCGGCGGGCGGCGGCGGCGGTATGTTCCCCGACCGCGAACAGCGGCAATGTGAGCAAGCGGCGCGCTTCCGGATGTGATTCGAAGCCGCGCAGCGCGTTGGCGCTGGTGACGATGACTGCACCATAGCCGGCGTCCAGATCGTCCGGGAACGCCAGCGATTCGAACCGCAGCATCGGCGCCAGCAGAACCTTAAAGCCCCGCTCGCGCAGGGTCGCAGCCGTGGTTTCATTGTCCGGATGCGGTCGGGTGACGAGAACGGCCATGCACTAAACTCTCAAGTCCCAAATTCCTGACCCGACAAGAGCCAAGTCTTTTGAAGCCAAGACCTTGCTGAAGCCGACCTTGCTGAAGCCGACCTTCCTGAAGCCAAGACTTTGCCGAATTCAAGCCTTTCAGCACTAGGCCGAATTCACTTCAATTTCCCGAACGCCAAATTTTCCCGAACACCAAGGTTTTGGAACCGCGGAAGATTGCACTTCGAGACCCCAGGGTGCTAGAGCCTGATCCGTTCTGCAACGCTGGAGTGGGATGACTTTTCTTCGAATCGTCATCCCACTCCAGGTTATTGATTGAGCATGATCTTTTCGGAAAACCGATGTCCACTTTTCCGGATCATGCTCTAGAGGTGGATAGGCAAACGCCGCTTTCGGCAGTCGCGCAAGGGCTCACATTGGCTAACGACACGCGCATGCTCGTGCAAAATCTCGTTCTCGGCATCGAGACGACCTGCGATGAAACCGCCGCCGCCGTGGTCGAACGCCAGGCTGACGGGTCGGGGCGAATCCTGTCCAATGTCGTGCGCTCACAGACCGAGGAGCATATCCTGTTCGGCGGCGTGGTGCCGGAGATCGCGGCGCGCGCCCATGTCGACCTGCTCGACGGCATCGTCGAGAGCGCGATGAAGCAGGCCGATGTCGGATTTGCCGACCTCTCCGCGGTCGCTGCCGCCGCCGGTCCCGGCCTGATCGGCGGCGTGATCGTCGGCCTGACCACGGCCAAGGCGATCGCGATGGTGCACGACACGCCGCTGATCGCAGTGAATCATCTCGAGGCCCATGCGCTGACGCCGCGGCTGACCTGTGCGCTGGCCTTTCCGTATTGCCTGTTCCTCGCCTCCGGCGGCCACACCCAGATCGTCGCGGTGGTCGGGGTCGGAAAATATGTCCGTCTCGGCACCACGGTCGATGACGCCATGGGCGAAGCCTTCGACAAGGTGGCGAAGATGCTCGGGCTGCCCTATCCGGGCGGCCCGGAGGTCGAGCGCGCGGCGCGCGACGGCGACGCCAAGCGCTTTGCCTTTCCGCGCCCGATGCTCGGCCGCGCCGATGCCAATTTCTCGCTGTCGGGATTGAAGACCGCGGTGCGCAACGAGGCCAGCCGGCTCGGCGAATTGCAGCCGCAGGATATCAGCGACCTCAGTGCAAGTTTCCAGGCAGCGGTGCTGGAATCCACCGCCGACCGGCTCAGCGTCGGATTGCGGTTGTTCCACGAGCAGTTCGGCCCGCCGCGGGCGCTGGTGGCCGCCGGTGGCGTCGCCGCCAACCAGGCGATCCGCGGCGCGCTGCAGGATGTCGCGGCGAAAGCGCAGACCACGCTGATCATTCCGCCGCCCGCGCTGTGCACCGATAACGGCGCGATGATCGCCTGGGCCGGCGCCGAACGGCTGGCGCTCGGCATGATCGACAGCATGGAGGCGCCGCCCCGCGCACGCTGGCGGCTCGATGAGAACGCGACCGCGCCCGCGGGATTCGCCAAGACCCGCGCGGGGTTTTGATATGGGCGAACAAGCAAGACATGGGCTTGTTCTCACTTCTCCCCGCGTGCGGCTATCGCATATGAACCCAGCCGCCGCCGTAGCTCTTGCTTACACTCCCCTTGAGGGGGAGGGTCGGCTCGAATCGTGCAAAGCACGATACGAGACGGGGTGGGGTGCACGGCGCGAAAAGCGGGTGGACAGGCTGCGGATGAACAATCACCCCACCCCGCTCGCTACGCGAGCGACCCTCCCCCTCAAGGGGAGGGTGAAAGAAGGCCGTCCCTCATCTGCGATAGCCCTCCCCCTCAAGGGGAGGGGAAAGGAACGTTCTTGGCCATCACTAGGGCGCTCTCGGAGCGAACCTGGCTCCGCTCACACGGACGAGGCCTAGCGATGCCGTCTTTCAACTCAGTCACAGTGATCGGCGCCGGCGCCTGGGGAACGGCGCTGGCCGGTGTCGCCGCGCGGGCCGGACGCGAAGTGACGCTCTATGCGCGCGACAAAGCCGCCGCCGCGCAGATGAAGGCTTCGCGCGAAAATCCGCGATTGCCGGGACTGCCGCTCGACCCGCGGCTCGAGGTGACCGACGATCTTGCGCACGCCGCGCGCGCCGACATCATCCTGATCGCGACGCCGGCGCAGCATTTACGCGAGGCCGTCACGGCGTTGGCGCCGCATCTCGTCAAGGACACGCCGGTCATCGCCTGCGCCAAAGGCATCGAGCGCGGCACCCACAAGTTCATGACCGAGGTGATCGCGGAGGCCGCGCCGCAGGCCACGCCGGCGATGCTGTCGGGCCCGAGCTTCGCCGACGACGTCGCGCGCGGCCTTCCCACCGCGGTGACGCTGGCGGCGCGCGATGAGCAATTGGCGCGCGCGCTGGTGCAGGCGTTGGGGTCTGCGACCTTCCGGCCCTATCACACCACCGATATCCGCGGCGTCGAGATCGGCGGCGCGGCGAAGAACGTGCTCGCGATCGCCGCCGGGATCGCCGTCGGCCGCAAACTCGGTGCATCGGCGCAGGCGGCGCTGACCACGCGCGGCTTCAGCGAGTTGGTGCGGCTCGGACAGGCCTGCGGCGCGCGCGGCGAAACCCTGGTGGGACTGTCAGGCCTGGGCGACCTGATCCTGACCTGCGCCAGTCTGCAATCGCGCAACTTCGCGCTCGGCATCGCGCTCGGGCGCGGCGAAGCGCCGCCGCCGGGAAAACTCGCCGAGGGTGAATTCACCGCGCCGGTACTGATCGAACTGGCGGCTTCGAAACAGGTCGACATGCCGGTATCCTCGGCGGTCGCGGCAATCCTGCGCGGCACGATCACCATCGAGGCGGCGATCGAAGGCCTGCTGACGCGGCCGTTCAAGGCAGAGGGATGACCTCGCTCCGTCATGCCTGCGCAAAAGCGCGGCGCGCGTCTTCGGCTTGTCGCGGGCATCCACGTCTTGATACTTGAGATACTCTAGGGTCAGAAAGACGTCGATGGCCGGAACAAGTGCGGCCATGACGGCGGATAGGTAGGTGCCATGAACTATTGGCTGGTGAAATCGGAGCCCTCAGTGTGGTCGTGGGACCAGCAGGTCGCAAAAGGCGCCAAGGGTGAGGCCTGGACCGGCGTGCGCAATTTCACCGCGCGGCAGAATCTCGTGAAGATGAAGAAGGGCGATCTCGCCTTCTACTATCATTCCAACGAGGGCAAGGAGATCGTCGGGATCGCCGAAGTCATCAAGGAAGCCTATCCCGATCCGACCGACAAGACCGGCAAGTTCGTCTGCGTCGACATCAAGGCCGACAAGCCGCTGAAGACGCCGGTGACGATGGCCGCGATCAAGGCCGACAAGCAACTCGTTGACATGGCGCTGGTGAAATATTCGCGGCTGTCGGTGCAGCCGGTGACGGCGGAAGAGTGGAAGATGGTCTGCAAGATGGGTGGGCTGTAACTGTTACGCGCGCCCTCTCCCGCCTGCGCCTGCGGGAGAAGATGAGAGATTGATTCGCGCGCGTCATCCCGCGCCCGACTGGACTGTTTTCCAAACGAAAATTTTCTTAGGAAATTCAAGCTGATTTGGCTCGTCCAGTCCTCGCCTGCAAAAACATTCCGCTTTCCATTCCACCCAAATCACCGGCTTATCTCCCGCCATCCCGTCCCACTGGAGGGGCGTTTCGCGATCGTCACGGACGTTGGGTTGCGGGATGCGATGGACGCAATGGCGCACGCGGACGAACGGCGCCTGTTGCGGACGGCGAAGCCGTGTGGTCCTGACGCCCCGACGCTGGCGTCAAGTTGGTGATGATGCCTGCGCATCACGCCGGCGATGGTGGCAAGAAAGCCCGGTCACCAGGGAGAGCTCGGAGTAAGCCGTAAACCATTGTGCAGGGAATGCCGGGTCGCTTCCGGCGTACCTGTGGTGACTACCGTGTGCTTTCTACCTTTTGCACACGGGCCGCGGGTGCGACGGGCACCCGGCATTCCCTGCGCCCTCTCAATGATGAGGGACAGCATTGAGGCAGAACTCGGGCAATTCATGCTGCGAGAAGGTGAAAGTGTGCCGACGATCCTGTTGCGGCCCATCCTTCGAGACGCGACGAAGACGTCGCTCCTCAGGATGAGGTCGTCACACGCGGCACGGCGTCAGTCCCTCATGGTGAGGAGCGCGGCATCGCCGCGCGTCTCGAACCATGAGGCCGGATGCTATCAGGCTCTTTGACAATCAAATCGGAAATCGCGAACGGGGGATCTTACGTCCCTCGCTCACCCCGCGGCGGTCGCGACCACCTGGGCCAGCAACTGCTCGCGTTTCGATTGCGAGCGGTAGCCCTTCATCGTCGCGGCGAAGCGCTCGAGGATGCCGTCTTCGAACGCGGTGACGATGGTGTCGTGGACATAGCTCTTGCGGCAGATCGCCGGCGTGTTGGACAATTCGTCGGCGGCGGCGCGGACGGCTTCCAGCACCTGCTTGCGGCGGCCGCGCGCGCTGGCCGCCGGCGAAATCCGCGACAGCGATTCCAGCACCACCGCGGAGGCCATCAGGGTGCGGAAGTCTTTCAGCGAAATCTTGATGCCGGCGATCTCGCGCAGGAACGCGTTGACCGAGGTGGTGGAAACGCCGCGCACATTGCCGGCACTGTCGCGGTACTGGAACATGCGCTTGCCCGGCACCTCGCGCAGAATGCCGATCGCGCGCACCAGCTTGGCGGCGTCGCATTCCTTGCGCACGGCCTTGCCGCCCTTGGCCTTGAAGGTCAGTACCAGCGCATCATCTTCCAGCACCACGTTGGACTTCAACAGCGTGGTGGCGCCGCGGGTGCCGTTGAGGCGGGCGTAGGATTCGTTGCCGGGCCGGATCGCGGTACGCGCAATCAGTTCGATCACCGCCGACAGCGCGAACTCCCGAGTCGGCAACTCGCCGGAAAGGTGCATCGAGACGTTGCGGCGGATCTTCGGCAGCGCCGCCACCAGTTTCGCCAGCCGGTGCGCCTTGCGCTGCTCGCGGACCTTTTCCCAGTCGGCGTGATAGCGGTACTGCAGCCGACCCGCGGCATCGCGGCCGACGGCCTGCAAATGCGAGGTGGGATCCGGCGAGTAGCGGACCTGCGCATAGGCCGGCGGCACCGCCATCGAATTCAGCCGCTTGATGGTGCCGAGGTGGCGGATCCGGGTGCCGTTGGCGCGCACGAAGGAATAATTCTTGCCGCGCTTGATGCGGCGGATGGTCAGCTCGTTCTGATCGCCGAGCTTGAGGCCAAGTTCGCTGGCCAGTTCCTCGACACTGGTTATAACGGCGGTGCGGGCCTTTAATGCGGGGCTCTTGGCGGGCGGTTTCGGCCATTGGCCCAGTGCTTTGGCCAGGGCAACTTCCGGATTGGCGGAAACGGGCCGCGTAGCCTCGAGATTCAGCTGATCCGTCATGACTTTGAGACGCCTTGTTCCGCCTGTCCGCTGCTAATGCCGGTTATTGTTGGTTTGTTCCGGAGGGTCGCTCCGGCCCGGAAAGGCCATTTAGGGGCTTGGCTATCCCGTTGCGAGTCCCAAGATGCCGCAGGGCGGTTTCTGGATACCGCGAATCGGTTGTATTGGGGCAATAACGTTGATTTTGGGTTGGGTCAAACGCGATCGTGATCAGATCGGCAGCGCCCGGCCAGTGTCCGGGGCGCCGCTGAACGCGGGATGGAGCTTGTCGCCGACCGGCCTGGCGACGCATAATAATTTCGCCAGGGAACCCGGCTGCTGGTCGCCGCATTCCACGGTTAAGGGGAGGGTTGAAAGATGTCCGAAAAGATTTACGACGTGTCGGCGGAGTGGAAGAAGCGCGCCTTCATCGACCAGGCCAAGTACCTCGAGATGTACGCCCGTTCCGTCAGCGATCCCAACGGGTTCTGGGCCGAACAGGCCAAACGCATCGACTGGATCAAGCCGTTCCACAAGGTCGAGAACACCTCGTTCGCCCCCGGCAAGATCTCCATCAAATGGTTCGAGGACGGCGTCCTCAATGTCGCCTGGAACTGCATCGACCGGCATCTCGCCAAGCGCGGCGACCAAACCGCCATCATCTGGGAGGGTGACGACCCCTCTCAGTCCAAGCACATCACCTACCGCCAGTTGCACGACGAAGTCTGCAAGATGGCCAACATCCTGCGCACCCGCAACGTCGGCAAGGGCGACCGCGTCACGATCTATCTGCCGATGATCCCGGAAGCCGCCTACGCGATGCTGGCCTGTGCGCGGATCGGCGCCATCCACTCGGTGGTGTTCGCCGGCTTCTCGCCCGACAGCCTCGCCCAGCGCATCAGAGACTGCCAGTCCAAGGTCGTCATCACCGCCGATGAAGGCCTGCGCGGCGGCAAGAAGGTGCCGCTGAAAGCCAATGTCGATGCCGCGATCGAAAAGAGCGGCGGCGTCGACTGGGTGGTCGTGGTCAAGCACACCGGCACGCCGGTCAACATGGATCCGGCGCGCGACTTCTGGCACCACCAAGCCGCCGAGATGGTGACGACGGAGTGCCCGGTCGAGCACATGCACGCGGAAGATCCGCTGTTCATCCTCTACACTTCGGGCTCGACCGGCCAGCCCAAGGGCGTGCTGCACACCTCGGGCGGCTATCTCGTATTCGCGTCGATGACGCACCAATACGTGTTCGACTATCACGAGGGCGATATCTACTGGTGCACCGCCGACGTCGGCTGGGTCACCGGCCACAGCTACATTCTGTATGGGCCGCTGGCGAACGGCGCCACCACGCTGATGTTCGAGGGCGTACCGAACTATCCCGATCAATCGCGATTCTGGAATGTGATCGACAAGCACAAGGTCAACATCTTCTACACCGCGCCGACCGCGATCCGGGCGCTGATGCAGGGCGGCGATGCGCCGGTGAAAAAGACCTCGCGCAAGAGCCTGCGGCTGCTCGGCAGCGTCGGCGAGCCGATCAATCCGGAAGCGTGGGAGTGGTATCATCGCGTCGTCGGCGACGAGCGCTGCCCGATCGTCGACACCTGGTGGCAGACCGAAACCGGCGGCATCATGATCACGCCGCTGCCGGGCGCGACCGCGCTGAAGCCGGGCTCGGCGACGCGGCCGTTCTTCGGCGTGGTGCCGGAGATCGTCGACGCCGACGGCAAGGTGCTGGAAGGCGAGACCGCGGGCAACCTCTGCATCGCGCGGTCCTGGCCGGGGCAGATGCGCACAGTCTATGGCGACCACGCCCGCTTCGAGCAGACCTACTTCTCGACCTACAAAGGCAAATACTTCACCGGCGACGGCTGCCGCCGCGACGCCGACGGTTATTACTGGATCACCGGCCGCGTCGATGACGTGATCAACGTCTCTGGCCACCGCATGGGCACCGCCGAGGTCGAGAGTTCGCTGGTGGCGCATGAGGCAGTGTCGGAAGCCGCCGTGGTCGGCTATCCGCACGACATCAAGGGCCAGGGCATCTACGCCTACGTGACGCTGATGACCGGCCGGGAGCCGAGCGAGGCGCTGCGCAAGGAACTGGTGGCGTGGGTGCGCAAGGACATCGGTCCGATCGCCTCGCCCGATCTCATTCAGTTTGCGCCGGGCCTGCCGAAGACGCGCTCCGGCAAGATCATGCGCCGCATCCTGCGCAAGATCGCCGAGGACGAGCCGGGCAGTCTCGGCGATACCTCGACGCTGGCGGATCCCGCCGTCGTCGACGACCTGGTGGCGCGTCGCCAAAACAAGAAGGGCGGGGGAGCCTAGGGCTCGCCGCAGGAGGGGTCTATGCGGGGGCTTATCGGATTGCGCGCAGGTCGCCTGATCGCGGCTGCACTTATCGCGGCTGCATTTGTCGTGTCCGGCGTGGCGTTGGGATCAACCGGCGCCATGGCGGCCAATCTCGACGAGGCCTGCGGCGGCGCCGGAAAAATAACCTGCAATTCGGCGTTGTTTTGCCGCCTCCCCCAAGGCCAATGCACCGCCCCAGACGCCGCCGGGACCTGCGAAAGGGCGCCCGGCTTCTGCATGCGGGTTTCCCGGCCGGTATGCGGCTGCAACGGCAAGACCTACCTCAACGAATGCGAGGCCCGGCACGCCAAGGTTGCGGTCGACTACAGCGGCCGTTGCAAGAAGCCGCCGGCGACCGACGCCGCCCCGGCCGCCGCGCCTGCGGCAAAGAAGAAAGGCGGAAAGCCAGCCAAATCGTCAGCCAAGTAGCCGCACTTAGGTGGCCGCACTGCGTCGCCCGGCCGCAAGCCCGGCTGCAGGCGTCGCATTTTCAAGCCGTTTACTTTGTTCCATCATTTCCCTCCTCCCTGCCGCCAAAAGGGTTCTGCAGCCCTCGCGCGGAAACCGGTTGGTTATGGCTCTCGGCTAAGGATGCCGTGACGGGGAAGCGAAGTGGAGAGAATGATGTCACTGAGGATTGCGGTGGCGCTGGCAGCCACCATCGGAGCAGGCCTGTTGATGTCGACCGCGGCGGACGCGCGGCCGAACCTCGTCGGATTCCGCGGCGAGTACGCGCCGGGAACCATCGTGGTGCGGACCAATGAACGGCACCTCTATCTGGTCGTCGGTCCGGACTCCGCCATGCGTTATCCCGTCGGCGTCGGCCGGTCGGGCAAGCAATGGGCCGGGGTCACACGGATCGACGGCAAATTCCGTTACCCGGCCTGGTCACCGCCGGCCGAGATCCGGCGCGACAAGCCGTCGATGCCGTACATGATTCCCGGCGGCTCGCCGCGCAATCCGATGGGCGTTGCGGCGATGACGCTGGCGGGCGGCGAATACGCGATCCACGGCACCAACGTGCCGGGTTCGGTCGGCGGCTTCGTATCCTATGGCTGCATCCGGATGCTGAACGAGGACATCACTGACCTCTATCAGCGGGTCACGGTCGGTACCGAGGTGGTAGTGGCGCGCTGAACCAGCAATATCGGGAAATCAATTTGCAAAGCCGCGCCGCGGCGCGGCTTTGCGGACGACATTCAAGCAGAGCGAAACGCTGCAATCAGAAAAGCCTCGTCGTCAAAAATCCGAGGCGATGCCTTTGTTTTCCCAATCGCCGTAGCGGGTGGGTTCCGGGCCCTTCGGCCCCTGCAGTTCCTTGCGCGCGGGACGCGCATTGGCCTCGGCCGCGCGTCGCCGCGCTTCCGCCTCCGCAAGTGCGCGCTTGGCAGCCGGCGATAATGGCTTGCGTTCTGCAGCGGATGCGTCCACGACGTCAGGTGAAGGATTGTCCGTCATCTCTTGGTTGATCTCTCACATCCGCGCACAGAAATCTTCCGGCGTTATCTAACATCGTCGATTTTCAGATCATACCTGAACTGTAAAATCACAAGGGCGATTCTTACATTTGGCATATTCGCGTGCCAGAGATGCTTGCCTTCCGATGGCCCCGCGAATCCGCGCAATGGCCATCGCTTTTTCCCGAGATTGTTCCCGTACCAATGCCTTCTCAACGTTTCGCACTGCCATCCGAAGTGCCCGGGCTTGCGGCGCGGCGGATCGCAGCAGACATCCTTGACGGTGTCCTGCACAAGCACCGCACACTCGACGATCAACTCGACGGCGCCAGCGCCCATCCTGGGCTGAAGACGCTGGCCGATCGCGACCGCGCGCTGATGCGGCGCCTGGTGGCGACGATCCTGCGGCGGCTCGGCACGTTGGGCCATGTGTTGTCGCGTTTGCTCGATCGCGGCATTCCGACCGACGCGCCACGCGCGCAGAGCGCGCTCTTGATCGGCGCCGCGCAGATACTCTGGATGGATGTACCCGATCATGCCGCGGTGGATCTGTCGGTGCGGCTGGTGCAGTCGGACCGGCGGGCGGCGAAATATGCCGGCCTCGTCAACGCGGTGTTGCGCCGCTGCGCCCGCGAGGGACAGCCGCTGATCGACGAGGTCAAGTCGCAAACGCTTGATGTGGCGCCGTGGCTCTTGGCGCGCTGGATCGCTCATTACGGCGAGGCCACCGCGCGCGACATTGCGATCGCCATCAGCCATGAGCCTTCACTCGACATCACCGTGAAGTCCGATGCGGCGCAATGGGCCGCCCGGCTGCATGGCGAGATCCTGCCGACGGGCTCGGTGCGCACGCTGTTGCAGGGCTCGGTGACGATGCTGCCGGGCTTCACCGAGGGCCAATGGTGGGTTCAGGACGCCGCCGCCGCTTTGCCGGTGCGGCTGCTCGGCGACGTCGCCGGCAAAAAGATCGCCGACCTCTGCGCCGCGCCGGGCGGCAAGACCGCTCAGCTCGCTCACGCCGGTGCGCATGTCACCGCGGTCGACCGTTCCTCGAATCGCATGGCACGCCTGCGCGACAATCTCACCCGACTCGGCCTGCAGGCGGAAACCGTGGTGGCCGATGCCGCGGAGTGGTCGGGCGGAAGCAACAGCGCCGGCTTTGATGGCATCCTGGTCGATGCGCCCTGCACCTCGACCGGCACGATCAGGCGCCATCCCGATGTCGGCTGGCTGCGGCAGGAAGCCGATATCGCCGCGCTGACGGTGCTGCAGAAGCGATTGTTGCAAAGGGCGGTTGCGCTGCTGAAGCCGGGCGGGACGCTGGTCTATTGCACCTGCTCGCTGGAGCCGGAAGAGGGCGAACAGGCGGTGACGGCCTTGCTATCAGCCGAATCTTCGGTGCGCCGCGCGCCGATCGAAGCCGCGGAGGTCGCGGGCCTCACCGAGATTTTGACCGCCGATGGCGACTTGCGAACCCTGCCCAGTCATCTCCCCCGGGAGGAACCGCGGCTGGGGGGCCTCGATGGCTTTTACGCCGCGCGGCTGGTTAAATCCTGATTTTGCACCGGATTTGAGGATCCGCCGCTGATTCGCGCCGTTGCGGCGGTGGTTTGGCCGCGTTTCCGGAGCAAAAGGATTCGTGAGGTTCCTTCCGGATGCAGGGTCAGAAGTTCTCGTCGCTTTCGCCGTGCGCGCGCCCAGCGAGAACCTTCGCGCCGGAACCGCATTCGAATTTTGATTCCTCGCGCATGGTCCGGACCCAAAGGGCCGCGTTAGCGCAAAGTGGACGCCGGTTTTCCCGCCCGACAAACGCGAAGCGTTTGCGCGGAGACCATGCTTAAACAATAAGATAGAACGGAATGGCGATTCGCAGAAAAGCCATTCCGCTCCATTTTCCCCTCGAACCCAAAGTTCGCTGAGGGGGTAAGGCAATCTCGAGCGAACTTTCTGATTCGGGACACTGGGCAAGGCGTGTCGGTCGCACAACGCAGACGCATTTCGACGCTGATCATGAACCGCTTCGCGCGGAACGTGATGGCGCGCGCGAGCGGCGGCTCGGTGATGCTGGCGCGGCTGTGGCCGGGCCGCACCGACCGCCTCATCATCGCCCCGCACGATCTGCGCACCGCCGACGCCACCCGCGCCGCCGAAATCTATGCCGGCCGCTTCGTATTCGCCGGCAAGATCGTCACCTGTCACGGGCGCTCGATCTTCGAACTCGAACCGCCTTCCGAGGATTGGGACGTGGCGCTGCTCGGATTCGGATGGTTGCGGCATTTGCGTGCGGCCGACACCGCGCTGACCCGCGCCAACGCCCGCGCCCTGATCGACGACTGGATTTCCAATCCGGCGAACCGGCGCCCGGTCGGCCGCCGCGCCGATGTCATGGCGCGCCGTGTGATCTCGCTGTTGTCGCAGGCGCCATTGGTGCTCGGCGACTCCGACGGCAAGTTCTACCGGCGCTATTTGCGCGGGTTGACGCGCGATATCCGCTATTTGCGTTACGCGATGGCCGATGTGCCCGACGGCGTCCCGCGGCTGCAGGTGACGATCGCGCTGTGCTACGCCTCGCTCTGCCTCGCCAACCAGGCGAGCTACGTTCGCGGCGCCACGCGCAAACTCTCCGACGAGTTGCAGCGGCAGGTTCTTCCCGACGGCGGCCATATCTCGCGCAATCCCGGGGCGCTGATCGAGCTGTTGATCGACCTGTTGCCGCTGCGACAGACCTTCGCCGCCCGCAATATCGCGCCGCCGCCCGCATTGCTGAACGCTATCGACCGCATGATGCCGATGCTGCGCTTCTTCCGTCATGGCGACGGCAGTTTCGCGCTGTTCAACGGCATGAGCAGCGCACCGTCCGATCTGCTGGCAACGCTGCTCGCCTATGACGACACCCACGGCGTGCCGATGGCGAGCATGCCGCATTCCGGCTATCAGCGGCTCGATGCCGGCGCGATGACGGTCATCGTCGACACCGGTCCACCGCCGCCGGCGAACGTCAGCCACGAGGCCCATGCCGGCTGCCTGTCGTTCGAATTGTCGTCCGGGCCGAGCCGGATCGTGATCAACTGCGGCACGCCGACCACCGGCCGTGACAATTGGCGCGCCTTCGTGCGCAGCACGCCCGCGCATTCGACGCTGACCTCGCACGACACCTCGTCGTGCCAGTTCGTCGAGCTCTCGGCGATGAAGCGGCTGCTACAGGGCGCACCGGTGACGAGCGGCCCGCGTCAGGTCGAAAGCTATCGTGAGGCGGTCGACGATGGCGAAATGCTGACCACGTCGCATGACGGCTATCTCTCGCGCTTTGGTCTGTTGCATCGCCGCGTGCTGGTGGCGGCGCGCGACGGCTCCCGGCTCGACGGCGAGGACTCCCTGTCGCCGCCCCCGGGGGGGCGCGTCAAAGGTCAGGGCACCGATTATGCGATACGGTTTCATTTGCACCCGGCCGTGAAGGCGAGCCGGCTCAGCGACGCGCGCGGCGTCATGCTGGTGCTGCCGAACCGTGATGTCTGGACCTTCGAGGCGCTCGACGACAAGGTCGAACTGGAAGACAGCGTGTTCCTGGCAGGAAACGACGGCCCGCGCCGCGCTGTCCAGATCGTGATCCGGCAGGACTCGCAGAGCGCTGCCAGCGTGCGCTGGAGTTTCGTCCGCTCCACGACATCGCCCTCGGCAACGACGGCCCGGCGCAACGCCCGCCGCGAACCCGAATTGCCCTTGTAAAAAAAACGTGTCGCGCGACGCGTAGCGGTCTGCTTGATCTCGCCGTTGTGAACGTCGCGGAAAGCTGCTAACCAGCGGTCGCCGCGCGACTGGCGACTTTGGATGGAGCACCATCGGGAAGCGCGGAACTAGCTGCCGCGCGCCTGGGCACCCCCTTAAACAGAGGATCTTGCCCATGACCGACCATCCCCGCCGCGTCACCCGCGCCTTGCTTTCCGTTTCCGACAAATCCGGACTGATCGAATTCGCCCGCGCGCTTTCGGCGCACGGCATCGATCTCGTCTCCACCGGCGGCACCGCCAAGGCGATTGCCACCGCGGGCCTCAAGGTCCGGGATGTGTCGGAACTCACGGGCTTTCCGGAGATGATGGACGGCAGGGTCAAGACCCTGCACCCGAAGGTGCATGGCGGGCTGCTCGCGATCCGGGACAATGCCGAGCATGCGCAATCGATGAGGGATCACGGCATCGCGCCGATCGATCTTCTGGTGGTCAACCTGTATCCGTTCGAAGCGACCGTCGATAAGGGCGCCGGCTTCGAGGAGTGCATCGAGAATATCGACATCGGTGGCCCCGCGATGATCCGCGCTGCGGCTAAGAACCATGACGACGTCGCCGTCGTGGTAGAAGCGCAGGATTATCAGGCGGTGCTCGACGAGCTTGCCACCAACCAAGGCGCCACGACCTTGACGTTGCGCCGCCGCCTCGCGGCGAAGGCCTATGCACGCACCGCCGCCTATGACGCCGCGATCTCGAACTGGTTTGCCAGCCAGCTCAAGACCGAGGCGCCGGATTTTCGCGCCTTCGGCGGCCGGCTGATCCAGTCGTTGCGCTACGGCGAGAACCCGCACCAGACCGCCGCCTTCTATCGCACGCCCGACCGGCGGCCGGGAGTTGCCACCGCGCGGCAGCTACAGGGCAAGGAGCTATCCTACAACAACATCAACGACACCGATGCGGCCTATGAATGCATCGCCGAATTCGATCCCGCGCGCACCCCGGCCTGTGTCATCGTCAAGCACGCCAACCCCTGCGGCGTCGCCGAGGGCGCCGACCTCGTTACCGCTTACCGCAAGGCGCTGGCCTGCGATTCGACCTCGGCCTTTGGCGGCATCGTCGCCGTCAACCGCACACTCGATGCGGACGCCGCGCGCGCCATCACCGAGATCTTCACCGAAGTGATCATCGCACCCGACGCGACGCAGGAAGCGATCGCCATCGTGGCGGCGAAAAAGAACCTGCGGCTGTTGCTCGCGGGCAGCCTGCCCGATCCCCGCGCGGCCGGCCTGACCGCGAAAACCGTGGCCGGAGGCCTGCTGGTGCAGAGCCGCGACAACGCCGTGGTTGACGATATGACGCTGAAGGTCGTGACCAAGCGCGCGCCCACCGAGACTGAGCTGCGCGACCTGAAATTCGCCTTCCGCGTCGCCAAGCACGTCAAATCCAACACCATCATCTACGCCAAGGATCTCGCCACCGTCGGGATCGGCGCCGGACAGATGAGCCGGGTGGATTCAGCGCGCATCGCCGCGCGCAAGGCCCAGGACGCCGCGCGCGAGTTGAAACTTGCCGAGCCCCTGACCAAAGGCTCGGTGGTCGCCTCCGACGCGTTCTTTCCGTTCGCCGACGGCATGCTGGCATGCATCGAGGCCGGCGCCACCGCCGTGATCCAGCCCGGCGGTTCGGTTCGCGATGACGAAGTCATCAAGGCCGCCGATGACCACGGCATCGCCATGGTGCTCACCGGCATCCGGCATTTCAGGCATTAAAGCCCAAGCTAGATCATTACCTCTTTCGTCATTCCGGGGCGCGCCAACGGGTCCGCGCAAAGCGCGGCCCGATGACAGGCTCCGCGCGAGCTTTGATGCGCAATTGCGCATCAGAGAATCCATAACCACGACAGGCAGTATGGATTCCGGGCCTGCGCCAAGAGGCGCATCCCGGAATGACGGCCGCAGTTTTCGGATCTACTCCCTCACCCGCGACAGCAGCGCCAGCCCCGCGACGAAGAACAACACCAGCACCGCCATGCCGGCCTTCTGGCTCGCGGTCACTGCCGTGACGACGCCGATCAACAACGGTCCCATGAACGAGGTGACCTTGCCGGTCAGCGCGAACAGGCCGAAAAATTGCGCGATGCGGTCTGCCGGCGCGATCCGGATCAAGAGCGTACGCGACGCCGCCTGCAACGGGCCTCCCGCCGCGCCGATCAGGCAGCCGAGCACGAGATAAGCGCGCTCGGCAGCGGATGCGAACAACGCCCCATCCGGCGCCGGCGGTGTCACCGTGATGAAGAAAACGGTGTCCTTGCTCACGAGCAGAATCGCGACGATCGCGAACAGCAGGATCCCCATGCTGCCGGCGATGACGCGCTTCGGGCCGAGCCAATCGTCGAGCTTGCCGCCGAGCCACGCGCCGAAAGTGCCGGCGATCGCCAGGATGATGCCGAAGCTGCCGATCTGGATCGTGTTCCAGCCGAAAGTGCCGGCGGCGTAGATGCCGCCGAACGCGAACAGCGACACCAGGCCGTCGGTGTAAATCATGTTGGCGAGCAGAAACGCCGCCAGCGATTTGCGCTTCGGCAATTCGCGCAGGTTTTGCCGCAGATCCGTCAATCCCGTGCGCAGCGCCTCGCGCAGGCTCTGCTTGGCGGGGTAATCGGGCGTGAACAGGAACATCGGCAGCACAAAAATAACGAACCAGATGCCAGTGAGCGGACCGGTGATGCGGTCGCCTTGATGCGTGACGGGATCAAGGCCGAACAGCGGGCTCAGCCCGAACAGCGTGCGCCCGCTGTCGGGATTGGCGGCGAGAAAACCGAGCACCAGGATCAGGCTCAGGATGCCGCCGACATAGCCAGTTGCCCAGCCGGTGCCGGATAGTCGTCCGATCCGGTCCGGCGGCACCAGCGTCGGCATCATCGCATTGTTGAAGACGGTGGCGAATTCGACCCCGATGGTCGCAATCCCATAGGCCAGCAGCACGAGCGGAATGACGCTGACATTGCCGGGCTTGCCGAACCACATCAGGGAGGAGCCGATCACCAGCAGCGCGCCGAACGCCGCGATCCACGGCTTGCGGCGGCCGCTCGCATCGGCGATGGCGCCCAATACCGGTGACAGCAACGCGATTACCAGGCCCGCCGCCGCGGTGGCAAAACCCCACAGCGATTGGCCGCTGGCGGGATCGGCAGCCATATGGGTCGCGAAATAGGGCGCGAACACGAAAGTGGTGATCAGCGTGAAATAAGGCTGCGCCGCCCAATCGAAGAAAATCCAGCTGATAACTGCGGCGCGCGGCGGATAATCCGGCTGTAAACCCGCGCGGCGGACCTTTGGAAGGGTGATCGTCATATTCTGGATGTCCTGCCTGGTCGCGAGAGCCGTTTGCCTGCCCGGGGCAGGCTCATATAGCATCGATGGCGGCAACGGCTGCTGGCGTATTTCACAACTCGAACACGAGGCGAAATGCTGACGATGACGGCTCCTCCCTCAAGGCGATGGCTGCTCATCGCGGGCATCATGCTGGTGGTCGCCACAGGCGGATTTGCCACTGCGCAGGAGCAGCGCCGCGGCTTTTACACGCCTCCGGCCGCGGAGACGGTGCACGGCGTCCTCGCCGAGCACGGCATGGTGGTTGCGCAAGAAAAAATCGCCGCGCAGGTCGGCACCGACGTGCTGAAGCGGGGCGGCAATGCCGTCGATGCCGCGGTCGCGACCGGCTTTGCAATGGCCGTAACCTATCCGCGCGCGGGCAATATCGGCGGCGGCGGCTTCATGCTGATCCATTCGGCCGAGCATCACGAAGATATCGCCATTGACTATCGCGAGACTGCGCCGGCCGCGACCACGAAGGGGATTTTTCTCGGCGAAGACGGCAAGCCCGATCCGGCGAAGTCGCGCGACTCCGCGCTCGGCATCGGCGTCCCCGGCACGCCGGCGGGGCTGGCGCTGGCGCTGGAAAAATACGGTTCGGGAAAATTCACGCTGGCGGAACTGCTGCAGCCGGCGATCGCGCTCGCGCGCGACGGCATCGTCATTGCCGATGACAGCGCCGACACCTTGCCGGGCTGGCACCGCCGGCTGGCGCGCTGGCCTGCAGCGGCGAAGATCTTCTCCCGCGCCGACGGCACTTCGCTGCGCGAGGGTGACACGCTGGTGCAGGCCGATCTTGCGGCGACGTTGACGGCGATCGCCGAGCAAGGCCCGCGCGGGTTTTACGAGGGCGCGATCGCGCAAAGACTGGCGAAGGGGGTTCGTGATGCCGGCGGCATCATGACATCGGACGATCTCGCATCGTACCGGCCGGTGATCCGCGCGCCGGTGCGCGGCACCTATCGCGGATACGACATCGTCTCGATGCCGGAGTCGTCATCCGGCGGCGTCGTGCTGTTGGAGATGTTGAACATCCTCGAAGGATTTCCGATCTCCGACATGCCGCGGGGTTCCGCCCCCTCGCTGCATGTTTTGATCGAAGCGATGAAGCGCGGCTATGCCGATCGCGCCCGCTATCTCGGCGATCCTGCCTTCGTCAACGCGCCGGTCGCGATCCTGATCGCAAAGGATTACGCGGCCAAGCAGCGAGCCGGTATCGATCCTGGTCGCGCAACACCGTGGACAGATGCGCTGCCGGCGACGCCGCCGCGCGAAGGCAGCAACACCACGCATTTTTCGGTGGTCGATGGCGCCGGCAACGCCGTCAGCAACACCTACACGCTGAATTTCAGTTATGGCGTCGGTTTGGTTGCCGAAGGCACCGGTGTGCTGCTCAACAACGAGCTTGACGATTTCACCGCCGCGCCCGGAGCCTCCAATGCCTTTGGGCTGGTGGGGTTTGAGGCCAACCTGCCGGCTCCCGGCAAGCGGCCATTGTCGTCGATGGCGCCAACCATCGTGCTCAAGGACGGCAAGCCGGTGCTGGTGACGGGCTCGCCCGGCGGCAGTCGGATTATCTCGGCGGTGCTGCAGGTGATCGTCAATGTGCTGGATTATCACATGGACGTCGCAGCTGCGGTCGCGGCACCCCGGCTGCACCATCAATGGCTGCCCGATGAAGTCCGGATCGAGCGCGGCTTCCCCGCAGAGACCATCGCCGCATTGAGGGCGAAGGGTCACACCGTGGTCGAACCGCTCGGCCAGACCTCGGCGAACTCAATTGCGGTAACGGGCAAGGGGTTGCTCGGCGCCCCCGATCCGCGTACCCGTGGCGCCGCCGCGGTCGGGCACTAGTCCGGCCGACGATCCGCAAAGTTGCGGACAGGCCTGACGATAGCGTCGCCGATCAGCGCAGATCCGGCGGCCCACCGCGCAAGCCGGTCGCGCGGCAACCAATGAAATCCGGCCAAATAATCAGGGAACGTCACTATGAGTAGCACCGTCGAGCGATCCGGCGCGATGAAAACCGCCGACATCGAGGATTCCAGCTTGCTGGCATTCTACCGCGACATGAACCTGCCGGAGCGGCGGACGTTCTGGGCCTGCGCAGCCGGCTGGGCGCTCGACGGCATGGATTTCATGATCTATCCGCTGGTGATCGGCACCATCATCGCGATGTGGAAGGTCGATCCGGGCACCGCCGGCCTCGCCGGAACCGTGACCTTGCTATCCTCCGCGATCGGCGGCTGGCTCGGCGGCTTCCTGGCCGACCGGATCGGCCGCGTCAAAACCCTGCAGTTCACCATCCTCTGGTTCTCGGTATTCTCGCTGATCTGCGCCTTTGTGCAGAATTTCGATCAACTGCTGATCGCCCGTGCGCTGCTCGGCATCGGCTTCGGCGGCGAATGGGCGGCCGGCGCCGTGCTGATGGGCGAGGCGATCCGCCCGCAGTATCGCGGTCGCGCGGTCGGCTCGGTGCAATCCGGCTGGGCGATCGGCTGGGGCCTGGCGGTGCTGTCGCAGGCGATCCTGTTCTCCTGGCTGCCGCCGGACATCGCGTGGCGCTGGATGTTCGCGATCGGCGCGCTGCCGGCAATCCTGGTGTTCTTCCTGCGCCGCTATGTGCAGGAGCCGGAGATCGCCGCGGCGACCCAGGCCAGGCAGGCCGCGAGCGGCGACCGGCCGCGACTTGGCGAGATTTTCTCGGGGCCGATTCTCAAGACCACGATCCTGGCGTCGCTTGCGGCGACCGGGTGCCAGGGCGGCTATTATGCCATCACCTTCTGGGTGCCGCGCTTTCTTACCACCGAGCGCAAGCTCTCGATCGTCAGCTCGACCGGTTACCTCGCCGCGCTGATTATCGGATCGTTCGCAGGCTACCTGGTCGGCGCCTGGCTCTCCGACAAGATCGGCCGGCGCAAGCTGTTCCTGTATACTTCGCTGGGCGCCATGGCCATCGTCATCGCCTACACGCAGTTGCCGCTGAACAACGAGATCCTGTGGGTGCTGGGCTTCCCGCTCGGCTTCTTCGCCTCGGCCTATTTCTCCGGGGTCGGCGCGTTCCTGACCGAGCTTTACCCGACGCGCCTGCGTGGATCGGGCCAGGGCTTCTGCTATAATTTCGGCCGTGGCATCGGTGCGCTGTTCCCGTTCCTGGTCGGCGCCCTCTCGACGACGACCTCGCTTGCCGACGCCATCGCGATCTTTGCGGTCGCAGCCTACGGGCTGTTCTTCATTGCGGCATTCGCGCTGCCGGAGACGCGCGGCAAAGTGCTGCACGCCGATGCTTAGTGCACGATACGGAGAGTAGGATAGAGCGGGATGACGATTCGAAGTAAAGTCTTCCCGCTCTCTCCTTGATGGCGCGAAAATAGATCGGAGTGCGTCTGATGACTTCGCTGAAAGGCAAGACGTTGTTCGTATCGGGCGGCAGCCGCGGCATCGGGCTTGCGATCGCGCTGCGCGCCGCGCGTGACGGCGCCAATGTCGCGATCGCAGCGAAAACCGCCGAGGCGCACCCGAAACTCAAGGGCACGATCTACACGGCGGCCGACGAGATCCGTGCGGCCGGCGGCAAGGCACTGCCGATCCTCTGCGACATCCGCGAGGAAGCGCAGGTGATCGCTGCGGTCGACCAGACCGTGGCCGAGTTCGGCGGCATCGACATCTGCGTCAACAACGCCAGCGCCATCAGCCTCACCAATTCGCAGGCCACCGACATGAAGCGGTTCGACCTGATGATGGGCATCAACACCCGCGGCACCTTCATGGTGTCGAAATACTGCATTCCGCACCTGAAGAAGGCCGCCAATCCGCATATCCTGATGCTATCGCCGCCGCTCGACATGAAAACGAAATGGTTCGAGCACTCGACCGCCTACACGATGGCGAAGTTCGGCATGAGCATGTGCGTGCTCGGCCTGTCCGGCGAACTGAAGGCCGCAGGCGTCGCGGTCAACGCGCTGTGGCCACGCACCACCATCGCTACCGCCGCAGTGGGCAATCTCCTGGGCGGCGACGCCATGATGCGTGCGAGCCGCAAACCGGAGATCATGGGCGACGCGGCCCATGCGATCTTCACGCGGGTGGCGCGCGAGTTCACCGGGCAGTTCTGCATCGACGACAAGGTGTTGTACGCCAGTGGCGTGCGCGACTTCGAGCCCTATCGCGTCGATCCGTCAGTGCCGTTGATGGCGGACTTCTTCGTGCCCGAGGACGACGTGCCGCCGCCGGGCGTCACGGTTCGGCCGCTGCCGTCGGTGAGCGGGGTGCAGAAGTCGGGCTAGGAGAGTTGGCAACTTAAGCCAGTTCGTCATTCCGGGGCGATGCGAAGCATCGAACTACGATGTGCAATTGCACATCGGAGAATCTCGAGATTCCGGGTCTGGCGCTAACGCGCCATCCCGGAATGACGGCGCGTAAAACGCTTGAAGCGAGCGCTTCAGCGTCCGACCGAGTACGGTCCGCCCTTTTCCAAAGCGCGGCGGTAGGCCGGACGGGCGTGAATGCGGTCGAGGAACGCCATCGCTTTGGGGTATCCCTGCTCAAGCCCGGCGCGCGCTGCGGCCGCTTCCAGCGGAAAACTCATCTGAATGTCGGCGGCGCTGAATTCATTGCCGGCGAACCATTCGCTCTTGTTGAGTTCCGCTTCCCAGAACGCCATGTGCTGCTTGAGTTGTGGATTGACCAGCGCGGTCAGCGCCTGATTGCAGACCTTGCGCACCAGCGGGCGCAGCAGCGCCGGGGTGCGTTTCGGCATCAGCGTGAACAGCAGTTTCAAGAATAGGGGCTGCATGGCGGAGCCCTCGGCATAATGCAGCCAATAGGTGTAGCGCAGCCGTTCCGGCGAGCGCGGCGGCGGGATCAGGTGGCCGTCGCCATAAGTGTCGACCAGATACTCAATGATCGCGCCCGACTCCGCGAGGGTGTGGCCGGTGTCGGTGACGACGGGCGATTTGCCCAGCGGATGGATCGCGCGCAATTCCGCCGGCGCGCGCATGTCAGGCTGGCGCTGATAGCGGACGATCTCATAGGGCACGCCCAATTCTTCCAGCAGCCACAACACACGCTGCGAGCGGGAATTATTCAGATGATGGACGGTCAGCATGGCAGTTCCCCCCGGCACAGCACGTATCTCGTTCCGCTTCGGTGGTGCCAGCCCGAGGCCGGAAAGTCGAGACATTCGAATTCAAGATATTACCCGGGTGTTATTGACAGTTTGATTTACCCGGGTAATATAGCCTCATTGCCAAGATGAGGAGTTTGTCGATGAATTCGCCGTCCGACGCCGCCTATATCGCCTTCGACGGCGACCACCGTATCGCCGCCGGCGAACTCCGCGAGATTGCCCGCCTGGCAAAGGCGACGCTTGAACGACGCTCCGATGCCTCGGTGCAGATTTTCGATTGCCGCAGCAGCCATCCGGTCGATCTGGATTTTCGCGGCACGGTCGATGAGGTGCTGGCGAGACTGCCGGCGGCCGACGATGTTGCGCCTGCCGCGCGCGATGTCGAGCCGGAGCAGGCTTCGAATCGCGGCCCCGGCCGCCCCAAACTGGGCGTGGTCGCGCGCGAGATCACGCTGCTGCCGCGGCACTGGGAATGGCTGGCGCAGCAGCCCGGCGGCGCGTCGGTTGCGATCCGCAAGCTGGTCGAGGAAGCGCGGCGCAACGGCGACCGCAAGGACTGCATCCGTGCGGCGCAGGAAGCGGCCTACCGTTTCATGTCGGCGATGGCCGGCAACCGGCCGCATTTCGAAGACGCCGTTCGCGCGCTGTTCGCACCGGATCCGGCCAGATTCACCGCGTTGATCGCCGGCTGGCCCGCGGATGTGCGAGACCATGCCGCCCGGCTTGCCGACCGCGTGTTTCACGACGACGTGCGCGCCTCCCCCGGTTGATCCCGCCGTGGCGAACCGCTACGGTGGTTGGAATGATAGCGATCATATAAGAACCGTCATCCACCAGGGAGACTGACTGCCGTGAGCGCCACCGCCCCGCAATTCATGTTCGATTTCGGCAGTCCCAACGCTTTCCTCAGCCATGAAGCGATCCCGGCGATCGAGCAACGCACCGGCGCAAAATTCGAATATGTGCCGATCCTGCTCGGCGGCATCTTCAAGGCCACCAACAACAAGTCACCCGCCGAAACGCTGGCCGGCATCAAGAACAAGCGCGAGTTTCACGCGCTGGAGACCGAACGCTTCGTAAAGCGTTTTGCCGTCAGGCCTTACATCTCGAACCCATTCTTTCCGGTCAACACGCTCAATCTGATGCGCGGGGCGGTTGCGGCGCAGTTCGAGGGCATGTTCGAGAAATATGTTGATGCCGCGTTTCATCACATGTGGGTCGAACCGAAGAAAATGGACGACCCCGAAGTCGCGGCCAAGGCGCTCGCTGAGTCCGGGCTCGATGCCGCCAAACTGTTCGCCCGCGCGCAAGATCCTGAGGTCAAGGCCACGCTGATCGAGAACACCCAGGCCGCGGTCGAACGCGGCGCGTTTGGTTCGCCGACCTTCTTCGTCGGCAACGAGATGTTTTTCGGCAAGGAGCAACTGCGCGAGGTCGAGGAGTTGCTCGCAGGGAGATAACATCGCCAGTCATAGCCGTCATTCCGGGGCGATGCCACCGGGTCCGCGCGAAGCGCGGCCCGATGACAGGCTCCGCATCGAACTACGATATGCAACTTGCACATCGGAGAACCTCGAGATTCCGGGTCTGGTGCTTCGGACCTCCCGGAATGACGGCGCTAATAGGCCCGTTCAGTGGAGAGCGTCACATGCAACAGCGCAATGCCACGGTCGCGGTGATCGGCGCCGGCGATTACATCGGCGGCGAGATCGCCAAGAAGTTTGCCGCCGAGGGCTTTACCGTGTTCGCGGGGCGGCGCGACGGCGCCAAGCTCGAGCCACTGGTCAAGGAGATCGAGGCATCCGGCGGATCGATCGTCGCGCGCACGCTCGATGCGCGCAAGGAAGACGAGGTCGCGGCATTTCTCAATGAGGCCGACAAGCACGCCCCGCTGGAGGTGACGATCTTCAACGTCGGCGCCAACGTCAACTTTCCGATTCTGGAAACCACCGACCGCGTGTTCCGCAAGGTCTGGGAGATGGCGTGCTGGGCCGGGTTCCTCGCCGGCCGCGAATTGGCCCGGCTGATGCTGCCGCGCGGCAAGGGCAACATCTTCTTCACCGGCGCCACCGCGTCCTTGCGCGGCGGCAGCGGCTTTGCCGCCTTCGCCAGCGCCAAGTTCGGCCTGCGCGCGGTCGCGCAATCGATGGCGCGCGAATTGGGGCCGAAAAACATCCACGTCGCGCATCTCATCATTGATTCCGGCGTCGATACCGCGTGGGTGCGCGAGCGCCGCGAGCAACTCTGGGGCAAGGAGGCGCTCAATAATCCGGATCTGCTGATGCCGCCGGCCTCGGTCGCGGCCTCCTACTGGCAACTTTATCAGCAGCCGCGCAGCGCCTGGACCTTCGAGCTCGAGATTCGTCCGTTCGGGGAAAAATGGTAGAAGGCGAATGGTGAGTAGCGAATAGCGAGTGGCGGAGGAAGATTGGTCCCTTTTTCCTATTCGCTACTCACTATTCGCTATTCGCCCCTTAGAACAAACAACAATAAGGATTTGAACGATGCGGATTCTCGTGGTCGGCGCCGGCGCGATCGGTGGATATTTCGGCGGCAGGCTGCTTCAGGCCGGCCGCGACGTGACCTTCCTGGTGCGGCCGCGGCGCGCCGCGGAACTGGCGGATGCCGGCCTGGTGATCAAGAGTCCGCATGGCGACGTGACGCTGAAAAATCCGCCGACCGTGCAGGCCGATCGGCTCGCCGAAAAATTCGACGTCGTGCTGTTGAGCTGCAAGGCGTTCGATCTCGAGGATGCGATCAAGTCGGTCGCGCCGGCGGTGGGGCCGCAGACCGCCATCATCCCGCTGCTCAACGGCATGCGGCATCTCGACGTGCTCGATGCCAAGTTCGGCCGCGAGCGGGTGCTCGGCGGCCTCTGTGCGATCGCGGTGACGCTCAATGACAAGCGCGAGGTGGTCCAGCTCCAGCCGATGCAGTCGTTCACCTTTGGTGAGCGCGACGGCAAGATGTCGGACCGGGTTCGCGCCATCGCCGACGTTTTCGCGAGCGGCAATTTTGGCTCGGTCGCCAGCGACACCATTATTAAGGATATGTGGGAGAAGTGGGTATTCCTCGCGTCCGCGGCGGCCTCGACCAGCCTGATGCGTACGTCGATCGGCAACATCCTGGCTGCGCCCGGCGGCAAGGATTTCATCCTCGGCATACTTGATGAATGCAGCGCCATCGCGACCGCCGAGGGCCACGCGCCGCGCGCACCATTTCTGGAGCGCAGCCGCGGCATGCTGACCGCCGAGGGATCGCAGCTGACGGCGTCGATGTTCCGCGACATCAAGGCCGGCGGACAGGTCGAAGCGGACCATGTGATCGGCGACCTGATCGCGCGCGGCGATGCGGCGAAGGTGCCGGTACCGAAGCTGCGCATCGCCTATACGCACCTCAAAGCCTATGAAAAGCAGCGCGGGTGATTTCGGGCGTCTCTGCGTTGCCATCCTTCGAGACGCGCGCCAAGGCGCGTTCCTCAGGATGAGGTCTTTTCGTTGACCTCGCCATATAATCCTGCGGTTCGACGGCGCGTTGCCCGAGACGTCCATGCGCCAGCCCGAAGGTGCCGACAATGGAGCCGTGCCGCAAACACACCTCATGGTGAGGAGGCGCGTTAGCGCCGTCTCGAACCATGTGCCTCGAAATCATCCTTCGAGACGCTGCGCTTTGCGCGGCGCCTCAGGATTCGGTTTGGTGTGAACCGCACCTCATCCTGAACGCTTCACAAATGCGCGAGATAGTGCGCAAGCGCGGTGATTTCCTCATCGCTCAAGGGATAGGCGACATCGGTCATCGCCGCCCCGGCGCCGCCGGTTCGCGCGCCCGACTTGTAGTCGTGCAACGCCTTGACCAAATACTCCTCGCGCTGACCGGCGAGGCGGGCAACGGCTTTCGTTCCTGCATACGAATCGGTATGGCAGGAGGCGCAGCGCCGGCCTGCCGCGGCTTCCGCTCCCTTCCTGGACAGGTCGGGATTGTCGTCGGGTTTTGAATCCTTGGGCGGTGTGAGGGCGGCATAATAGGCGCCGAGATTGCGAATATCGCTATTGTCGATCTGTTCGGCGATCGGCTGCATCTGCTCGTTCTTGCGCGCGCCGCCGCGGAAGAAAACCAACTGCCATTGAATGAACTGATCCGGCTGCCCCGCCAGCGAGGGAATGTTCTCGGTTTGCGAGACGCCGTTCTCGCCATGACATCCGGCACACAGCTCGGCCTTTTCCTTGCCGGCGGCTGCAGCGTCAACCGCATAGGCCGGCGCCACACGCGCCGCCGATAACCACAGGACTGGAAGCAAGGCAAGAACGCGAAAGCAACAACGCATGATCTAGATTCCACTTTCAGCTCGTCATGCCCGGGCACGAACGAAGCCACCCCAACGCAAAACGCAAACTGCGGCTGCCGGTTAAGACAGCCGCAGCCCCGCATGTTCAGTGTTACTTCTTGCTGTAGCTGATGCGATAGATCGCGCCGGCCCAGTCGTCGGCCACGAGGATCGAGCCATCCTTCGCCAGAATGATGTCGGCGGGCCGGCCGAGATAACCCTGGTCGCCCTCGATCCAGCCGGATGCGAGCACGTCCTGCTTGGGATTCTTGCCATCCGGCCCGACGGTGACGCGCACGATGCGGCCGCCCTGATATTTATGCCGGTTCCACGAACCGTGCTCGGCGATCAGGATGCTGTTCTTGTAATCGGCGGGAAACTGATCGCCGGTGTAGAACTTCATGCCGAGCGGCGCCACATGCGCACCGAGATTGAGCACGGGCGGGGTGAACTCCGAACATTTGTGACCCATCGCGAACTTCGGATCCGGCATGTCGCCCTGATGGCAATGCGGGTAGCCGAAATGCTCGCCGAGTCTCGACACCATGTTGAGCTTGTCGCTCGGGATATCGTCGCTCATCCAGTCGCGCGCGTTTTCGGTGAACCAGTATCTGCCGCTGCGCGGATCGACATCGCCGCCGACGCTGTTGCGGACGCCGAGTGCGACGATTTCCGCATTGCCGGTCTTGGGGTCGACGCGACGAATCTGCGAGACGCTGGTCGGCGGAATCCCGATGTTGAAGGGAGGTCCGAACGGAACGTAAAACCAGCCGTCCTTGTCGGCCGCCAGATATTTCCAGCCATGGGCGGCATAAGAGGGCATGTCGTCATAGACCACCTTGCCGTCGCCGAGCTTGTCGAGGTTGGCTTCCGCGTTGTCGTATCGGATCAGCTTGTCGACGGCGATGACGTAGAGCGCGCCGTCCCTGAACGCGAGGCCGGTCGGCATATTCAGCCCCTTGAGGATGGTCTTGACCTCTTTCTTGCCGTCCTTCTCGGTGATGGCGTAGACGTTGCCGAGACCGAACGAGCCGACAAACAGCGTGCCCTTGTCGCCCCATGCCATCTGCCGTGCCGCCAGCACGCCCGGTGCGTAAACCTCGATCTTGAAGCCCGGCGCTAGCTTGATCTTCTTCATCAGCTCCGCCAGTTCGGCCTCTGATGCACCGGTCGGCGGACCCGACGGCGGCGCCAGACCCTTCTGCGCTTCGGTTTCGTCGCCGAGGAACCAGTCGTCCGGCGGGTGGGTCCAGAATTCCTTGTTGCCGGACTGATAGCTCTTGAGTTCCTTTTGCTGGGCGTTGACCTGGCTGGCCCCCGCGACCATGGCGATGGCTGCGAGCGCAAGAACAGATCGATTGAAAGCCGATTTCATCGCGTCACTCCCTAAGCAGCCTTATCGGCCGCGCAGATTTATTGATTGGACGTTTTCGAGAAGCAAACCTTGTGTGGTTTGCAGTGAGGTGGGGTAGACACCCAAAATGCTATCACATCTGTGGAGCGTGAGAAGTGCGCAGGGCACGACAACGCCAACGTGAACGCAATTTGAGAAGAAATTGCTTGAATCCGATTTCATGCGAGATGATTTTGTATGCATTGCATCACGGCATCATTGGCGAATCCGGGAACGCGATGGTGGCCAATAGAGAACGAACTCTGGATCTCCACCGGCATAGACACCCGACGAATCGGACGCCCTGTCGGGTCGCGTCCGCGTTGAACCTAAATCTCTATTTAATCGAATTTCCGGCGGCGCGGATCATTGTGATTGGAATGTGATAAGGTCAAATCCTTAACTAGCTGACAGGTGGTGCGACGAACTAAAAACGCCGGGGATTAACGGGTAACCGTCGACAGTGGCGTTTCGTCATTACGAAGTTCGTCAATCTTGAATTCCGCCGCCTGGGATATCGCGCATTGTGTCCGAGACACCAGCAAGTGGCCCCTCGCCGGCTCGAAATTATTAGGCAGGACCGAACCGGCTGGCCGGATGTTGCGCAGCTGGCAGGTGTCATACGGCCCGCAATCCCTGCTTTTATCTTCGGCCTACGTCTCTGGGCCGCGGTGTGCCTCGCGCTCTATGTGGCGTTCTGGCTCCAGCTCGACGAGGCGCAATGGGCCGGGGCTTCTGCAGCGATCGTCTGTCAGCCGAGCCTTGGCGCCTCACTGCGAAAGGGCTCATCGCGCATGGTCGGCACGATCATCGGAGCCGTCGCGATCGTGATCATCACCGCGCTGTTTCCGCAGAGCCGCTTCGGCTTCCTCGTCAGCCTGGCGCTGTGGGGCGCCGTCTGCGGTTTCGTCGCCACGATCTTGCGCAATAATGCCTCGTATGCGGCCGCATTGGCTGGCTACACGGCGGCGATCATTGCCGCCGGCTTGCTCGGCCCGACCGGAGGTGCCAACGGCTCCGTGCTGATCCTTGCGATCGACCGCGCGAGCGAGATTTGCATTGGCATCGTGTGCGCAGGAATCGTTCTCGCCGGGACCGATTTCGGCGGCGCGCGGCATCGGCTGGCTGCACAACTCGCCGCCACCGCGGCAGAGATCACTCAGCGATTTGTCGGCACGTTCGCGTTAGCGGGACCGGAACTATCGGCAATTCGGCCGGTTCGGCGCGGGCTCATCGCCGGCGTCATCGCACTCGGGCCGACCATCGATGAGGCAATCGGCGAGACCGCAGGCCTGCGCTATCGCTGGCGCGGGTTGCAAGCAGCCGTCGATGGCCTGTTTGCAGCAATCTCAGGTTGGCGCACGGTCGCCACTAATCTCGAGCGGATGCCGGACGAGCAAGGCCGCCATGAGGCGAGCATCGTCCTGCAAACGCTGCCGCAGGATTTTCGTTCGGAGCCGACCCTGGGGAACGTGGCCATTTGGGCGGCCGATCCGTCCAGCCTGCGTCTTACCTGCCGCAAGGCCGTGCGAGCGCTGGTGGCACTTCCAACAGCCACGCCATCACTGCGGCTCATGGCCGATGCGACGGCGGAAGCGCTACTCGGCATCTCCCGAGCGTTGGATGGAATATCGCTGTTAGCCGATCCAGCTCAAGACGTGCGCCCTCGACGCGTTTCTCGCTTTCGCATGCCTGATCCGCTGCCCGCCAGCATCAGTGCAGCGCGAGTGTTCGTCACGCTGGCTGCCGTTGAGCTCTTCTGGATCGTGACCGCGTGGCCGAGTGGCGCCCTAGCCCTCGTCTTCGCTGCGATCGGAATCATCTTGTATTCACCGCGCGAGCATCAAGCCTACGCCAGCGCCCAATCGTTCATGCTCGGCAGCTTCCTGGCGACCATATTGGCCGGCGCGATTGAATTCGCGGTGCTGCCGGCCATGCAAAACTTCGCCGGCTTTTGTTTCGCCATCGGCCTCGTTCTGGTGCCGTTGGGCGCACTGGCCAACCAGTCGTGGCAAAGACCGGTGTTCGCAAGCGCCGCCAACGTATTCTTCATTACTCTCCTCGCGCCAACCAACCTGATGACTTACGATACTCAGCAATTCTACAACAACACGCTTGCGCTGCTATTGGGCTTGGGCGCCGTCATGCTGGCCCTGGTCCTGCTGCCGCCATTATCGCCGGCAGTGCGGGCGCGGCGTCTGCTGGCCCAGACGCTGCGCGACCTGCGCCGCCTGGCGGCAGATCGAACCGAGTGGACGATCGAGGACTGGGAAGGTCGATTATATCACCGTTTGGCCACGTTGCCGGAGCACGTTGAAGGATTGCAGCTTGCGCGGCTGATCGCCGCGGTTTCAGTCGGCACCGAAATTATCCGCCTGCGCCATGTTGCATGGCGGTCGGGCCTGGGCGCCGACACCGACGCGGCGCTTGCCGCGGTGTCACAAGGTGACAGCATGACCGCAAACGAGCGTCTGTCTCAGCTCGATCAGAGACTCGCCGCGCTGCCGGATGGCGCAAGGCCGAGGGCGTCGAGGAGACTTCGGGCACGCGGCAGCATCCGCGTGATCCAGGAGGCACTCGCCCAGCACGCCTCGTATTTCGATTCGGGGGCGCTTCGATGAAGTTCACCGAAATCGATCTGCTCGGCGTGTATGTCGCCCCGATGTCGTTGATGATGGTCGCTGCGTGGCTGATCTTGATACCACTCCGACGGGCGGCCGACCGCTTCGCCCCGCTGCGGCGGGTCTGGCACCCGGCCCTGTTCTGGTTCGCGATCTACATGATCACGCTCTCTACCATCGTCCTCATCATCGCTCGCTGAGGTCGCCCATGTCTGATGTCAAACTCAAGTCCGAGCAGGTTGGTCCACAACACAGTGATGTCGGTGTGCTTCCGCTTGGCGCCCGCGAAAGCGGTGCTTCGCGCACCCGGATCATTCCGATTCTCGTCACGCTTGGCGCTGCGTCGATAGCCGTTCTGCTCAGCTACCTGATGTGGCAGGCTTACATGGCCGCTCCTTGGACACGCGACGGCACGGTGCGCGCTTATGTCGTGACAATGGCGCCAGAGGTAGCCGGACGGATCGTGGAATTGCCGGTCAAGGACAACCAGTTTGTCCGCAAAGGCGACCTCTTGATGGTCGTTGATCCCACGAACTATGCGATCGCCGTTCGGCAAGCCGAGGCCGCTCTCGATCAGGCGAGCGCGGTTGCGAAGAATGCACAACTACAATCGGATCGCCGACAGAGGCAAACCGAGCTGTCGATATCGGCGGAGGAGCAGCAGACCTTCGCAACGGGTGCCCAGAGCGCCAACGCCGCCTATCAGCTGGCGCTGGCCAATCTCGACCAGGCACGGGCCAACCTCGCGCGTACGCGCATCATGTCACCGGTCGACGGCTACATAACCAACTTGCTGACGCAACTAGGCAACTACGTCAATGTTGGCGACAGAAGCATCTCCGTGGTGAAGGCGGACTCCTTCTGGGTCGACGGTTACTTCGAAGAGACCAATCTCGGCACGATCCGCGAGGGCGACCCGGCTATCATCAAATTGATCGGATACAATCAAGTCGTCCGTGGCCATGTCGACAGTATCGCCCGTGGCATCAATGTCGCGAATGCGCAGCCGGACTCGTCAGGGCTCGCCTCCGTGAATCCGATCTTCACCTGGGTACGCCTGGCGCAACGCGTTCCCGTTCGCATCCACATCGATCAGGTCCCTGATGGCGTGCGCCTGGCGGCCGGTATGACGGCCACCGTGCAGATCGAAGCCCGGCCCGAACACTAAGCCCGGTCCCTCACCCTGCCTGCACTCCAAAAACGAAAAGCCCGCCGTGAGAGCGGGCCTTCGTCAAATTCCTGATCAAAGAATTTGGAGCGGGCGAAGGGATTCGAACCCTCGACCCCGACCTTGGCAAGGTCGTGCTCTACCACTGAGCTACACCCGCATCCGAGCGACTGGCGGCGATTGCGCGCCAGCAACGGGCAGACCTATGCCAAATGCCGTCAGCGAATGCAACAGCCGATGGCGGGGGTCAAATCAGGCCGATGACCCCGATATCGACGGCAAACCGCCGGAATTGACCCGAAATGCTACAAATAGCTACGCACTTCGGGTGGCGGTCGAGGTTTTTTGTGATTCGGGGCGACAGTTCCTTGAACGCCACGCATAACGATGCCGGCAGCGCTCGACGCCGCACTCGCCGCCGCGACCAAACCGTCGACCCTGTAAGAGCACGCTTGTGACAGCCCCGACAGTGTCGCCGGATGGCCGTCCTCGGCTCCGCCGTTGCCGGCGCCGCTGATTCAAACCGGGTAGTCGTTGAAATCGCAAATGATTTTCCACACGGCCGGGCGGGCCGTCATCATGCATTGCGCTTACCCGGATGCCGTTGCCATCAAATCCCCCGAACTCCGGCGAGAGCGGCCGCGAAGCGGGCCCGGCCGATTGAAATTTCGCGACAACCCGCCACTTAGGGAGGGAGCTTCTGAACCGCCGTGGCGCCGTGCTAGAACCGGCGCCATCAGGACAGCAGACGAGGATTCCGTGACAATAATCGAGCAGGGTAACGGGCCGACGCCACCGGCGGCGCCCGATCTGATCAAGGAAACGACCACCCAGACCTTCGTGAAGGACGTCATCGAGGAATCGAAGCGCCAGCCGGTGCTGATCGACTTCTGGGCGCCGTGGTGCGGGCCCTGCCGTCAGTTGACCCCGATCATCGAGAAGGCGGTCCGGGCTGCCAACGGCAAGGTCAAGCTGGTCAAGATGAATATCGACGAACATCCGGCGATTCCGGGCCAGATGGGAATCCAGTCGATTCCAGCCGTGATTGCGTTCGTCGACGGCAAACCCGCCGACGGCTTCATGGGCGCGGTCCCGGAAAGCCAGGTCACCGCTTTCATCAACAAGCTGACCGCCGGCATGCCAAACGCCGGGCAGCCCAATATCGCCGAGATCCTGCAGGAAGCGGAAGCCGTCCTGGCGGAGGGTGATCCCGCAACCGCCGCGCAAATCTATGCGGAAGTGCTGGCGGCCGATCCAACCAACATCGGGGCGCTCGCGGGGCTTGCCAAGTGCTATGTGGCGACCGGCGCAATCGAACAGGCCAAGCAAACGCTCGCCATGGTGCCGGAGTCGAAGCGCAACGATGCGGCGGTCAAGGCCGTTCAAGCGGCGCTCGACCTCGCCGAGCAGGCTCAGGCGGTCGGTCCCGTGGCCGAATTGGAACAGAAGGTCGCCGCCAACCCGCTCGACCACCAGGCCCGATTCGATCTCGCGACCGCACTCAACGCCGCGGGCAAGCGCGGCGATGCGACCCAGCAGCTGTTGGAAATCGTCAAGCGCGACCGCAAATGGAACGAAGACGGCGCGCGCAAGCAGCTGGTGCAATTTTTCGAAGCGTGGGGTCCGACCGACGAGGCCACCGTTGAGGGCCGGAAGCGGCTTTCGACCATTCTGTTTTCTTAATTCGCGTAGTGCGCATTCCGTAAAGCGGGAGGCGCACTGCTTTTCAATTGAGTTGACGCAGACTGGTAGACTTCTCTGCGGTAGAATGCCCACATAGGCTCTACTTCGTTCAGGCACTGGCGTGGGGACGCAACATGCCGATCAATGCCGATTATCGCGGGCCCGGCGACCTTCCCGAGGTGATTCCGGTGTTTCCGCTGCCCGGTGCGCTGCTGCTGCCGCGCGGCCAGATGCCGCTCAATATCTTCGAGCCGCGCTATCTCGCGATGGTCGACGACGCGCTGCGCGACGGCCACCGGCTGATCGGGATGATCCAGCCGGATGCGTCACATTCGCAGGATGAAGCCAAGCCGGCGCTGTTTCGGGTCGGCTGCGTCGGCCGTATCACCCAGCTCGCCGAGGCCGGCGACGGCCGCTATATCCTCGAACTTACCGGCATCGCGCGCTTCAAGGTGGTCGAGGAGGCCACGGTGCTAACCGCGTACCGGCAGTGCAAGGTAGATTATTTCCCCTTCATCGATGACTTCACGGCGCGCAAGGGCGAAGAGGCGGTCGATCGCGAGGCCCTGCTCGAGGTGCTGACGGATTTCCTGCGGGTCAACAACCTCAAGGTCGACTGGGAAGGCGTCGAGAGCGCGCCAAACGAGGCGCTGGTCAACGCGCTGGCCATGATGTCGCCCTACGGGCCGCCGGAAAAGCAGGCCATGCTGGAGGCGCCCGATCTGAAAACCCGCGCCGAGATACTGATCGCGGTTACTGAAATGGATCTGGCCAAGAAGCGAACCAGCGGCGATCCGCCGCTGCAATAAATACCTGATTGGATCGTTGTTGAACTCAGCGCTGACGGTCGGTGCAAGCCCGTGTCATCCCCGAAGGAAATCGAGGTCAAGCTGCAGTTGCCATCCGCGGGCGTCGCGCGGCTTGGCCGCGTGCCCTTGCTGCGGCGCGTCAACAGTTCGAAGCGAGAAGATCAGGTTTCGGTCTATTTCGACACCGAACGTTTGAAACTCAAGCGCCGCGGCCTCACACTGCGCGTTCGGCAGGTTGACGGTCGATATATCCAAACCATCAAATCCGATAATGGAAGCTTGTTCGAACGCGGGGAATGGGAAACGGAGGTTCAAAACAACCGGCCGGACCTGAAGCAGGCGGACACGTCGGCGCTCCGCTCCCTGGGAATCAAGAAGCTGCGCAAGCAGTTGCGTCCGGTGTTCGAAACTCGCGTTCAGCGGACGACCTACCCGCTCACGCGCAAGGATTGCGACGTCGCGCTGACGATCGATCGCGGCGAAATCGAAGCCGGCGAGAGCAGGCTGCCGCTGTACGAGGCGGAACTCGAGCTGAAGCGTGGCAATAAGGCACGTCTGTTCCAGCTGGCGCGAACATTTGCCCGCGCGACCTCCGCGGAACTTGCCGTCAAAAGCAAATCTCAGCGGGGCTACGAGATCCTCGCCGGAGACGCCGTCGCGGTCATGCGAGGCGAAGGAGTTGAGATTGCGCCAGGCATGCCGGCCAACGCCGCGTTCCAATTGATTGCATCCGATTGCCTGAAGCTGATCGTCGCCAACAAGCCTGCGGTCCTTGCCCGCGATCCCGAAGGCGTCCATCAAATGCGCATTGGCCTGCGTCGCCTGCGCGCGGCGATATCGTTATTCTCGGATATTGTCGCGGACTCGAAAACAAGCGGTATCAAGGCGGAGCTGAAGTGGCTCACCAACGAACTTGGTCCCGCGCGCGAACTCGAGGTGTTCCTGACCAAGGTCGTGACTCCGCTCGGAAAACAACGCCCGCGGCTGACCGGGATGCGAAGCATATCCCGCGAGCTGACCGACCGGCGTGAAGCCGCCATCAAGCGCGCCCTGACCGCGGTGTCGTCGAAGCGGTTCCGTGAGTTGACACTGAGTGTCGCCGCGTGGGTCGAAGTCGACGCCGGGCGCAAGCCGCGAAGCAGGCACACAAGCGAGCACGCCCAGGTGCCCATCGAGGCGGTGGCCTGTGAGCAACTCAAACGGCGCTGGAAGAAGGCTCGAAAGCGCGGTCGCGCGCTCGCGAAACTTAATCCGCACGCCCGGCACAAGCTTCGCATCCAGGTCAAAAAACTCCGTTACGCCACGGAGTTTTTTGAAACGTTATTTCCCGGAAGGAAGAAGGAAAAACGTCACGCCGCCTTTTTGTCGACCTTGAAGGATATGCAGGATTGTTTGGGCGAGCTGAACGACATTTTTGTGCATGAGAAGCTCATGAGCGGGATCGGTAAAGCGTCGGCTGCCCGCACGGCCGAACCGGCCCGGCGCGTGTTCGCCGCCGGCTTGCTGACAGGGCTCCAGGAGACGCGGTTCAAACCGGTCCTTGCCGCAGCAGAGCATTCCTTTTCCGCATTCGAGAAATTAGATCCATACTGGACTTAACACCGCGCCCGCGACGCCGCGCCTTTTCGTTGCGGACGAGCCATCGCGGCGGCCGGCAGGTGGCGTGCCTGACGGATCGTGCCGAACAGTTCCGCGAATGATATCGGCGCAGCGACACGTCCGAATCGAATATGCTAACGATCGATTGAGACCAAGCCGGAGACCAACGCATGACATCCCCGCCCGAGCGCCTCGAAGGCACCGTCGATCCCAAGCTCCTGGAAATCCTTGTCTGCCCGATGACCAAGGGCCCGCTGGAATTCGACGCCACGCGGCAGGAACTGATCTCACGCTCGGCCAAGCTCGCTTATCCGATCCGCGACGGCATCCCGATCATGCTGCCCGAGGAGGCGCGGAAGATCGACTAGCGGAAGATTGATTAGTCATGGCGATCCGGACCATCGTTCGCACGCTCGCGGTGATCGGCCTCGTGCTGATGGCTGCCGGCGCCGCCGCCCAGGAACCGGGGATCGAAACCAAAATCCGCGTCGGCGCCATCGATGCGGTGCTGACCCTGCCGCCGGGTGCCGAACGGCCGCCGGTCGCACTCTTGATCGCCGGCTCCGGGTCGACCGATCACGACGGCAACGGGCCGCAGTTCAAACCGGCGACCCTGAAAAAGCTTTCGGGGCAACTGGTCGCGCGCAAAATAGCGACGCTGCGCTATGACAAGCGCGGCGCCGGCGGATGGCGACCGGAATTCGGCCGTCCCGAGGATTTTCGCTTCAAGGACTACGTCGACGATGCGGCGGCCTTGGTGAACCATCTCCGCAGCAGCGGAAAATTCTCGCAGGTCATTTTGGTCGGCCATAGCGAGGGCGGCCTGGTCGCGATCCTGACCGCGCGGCGGCTCCCGATCGATCGCCTGGTTCTGCTCGCGACCGCCGCGCGGCGACAGGGCGATCTGGTCAAGGTCCAGCTTGAAAAGTCCCTGGCCCCCGAGGTGTCCGCGCCGATCGCCGCGGCCATCGACGCCATCATGGCCGGGCGTATCGTCGACCCGCCGCCTCGCGGACTCGAGATCGCGCCGTCAATGCAGCCCGGCATGGCCTCGGCCTTTACTGAAGATCCGATCGAGCCGTTGAAATCGATCATGCAGCCGACACTGATCATCAACGGTGGCCGCGACCGGCAGGTCGCGCGGGTGGATTACGCCGCGCTTTCCGCCGCATCTCCCGTTGCGAAAGCGCTGTGGCTGCCCGACATGAATCACGTTCTGGTCGACGTCGCCGATGAGGCCGACGACATCAAGGCCTACGGTGACTCTGATCGGCCGCTGGATCCAACGATGATCGATACGGTGGCTGCCTTCATCCTGGCTGGCGAAGCGGCGCAATGACGCTTTGCCGTCGCGCCGACGCACGCAGGAACGGCGTGACGGTGTGGTCTACAGCGCCTCGCCCTTGAGCAGCCGCGGCACCTCGCCGGCAAGCCCCGCCGCCTGGCGGATGAACAGGCTCTTGAGCGGCGGCGCCCGATCGACCAACCCGAGCCCGATATCGCGGACCGCGCGCAGTAGCGTCGATTCGTTCGAGAACAACAGGTTCAGCGAATTGGTGGCGAGCCCCATCGCCATGGTATCGAACCGCCGCCAGCGCTGGTAGCGATCGAGCACGTCGGCCTGGCCGAGGTCGATGCCGAGCCGCGCCGCATCGACGATCACCTCGGCCAGCGCGGCGACGTCCTTGAGGCCCATGTTGAGCCCCTGCCCCGCGATCGGGTGAATCACATGCGCGGCGTCGCCGACCAGCGCCAGCCGTTCGCCGATGAACGAGCGCGCCACGAAATAGCCGAGCGGGAACGCGCGCGGCTTGTCCAGCGCCTTGATCTCGCCGAGATGCAGACCGAAACGCTGCTCGAGTTCGCTGTGAAATTCATCTTCGGCGAGCGCTACGATGCGCGCCGCCTCGGCGCGCTTTTCGGTCCACACCAGCGACGAGCGCTTTCCGGTCAGCGGCAGGATCGCGAACGGCCCGGCGGGAAGGAAATGCTCCTCGGCGCGGCCGTGATGATCGCGCTGGTGGCCGACCGACACCACGATGCCCGATTGATCGTAATCCCAGCCATGGGTGACGATGCCGGCCCGCTCGCGCAGCTTCGAGCGCGCGCCGTCGGCCGCGACCAGCAAGCTCGCCTCGACAACCCGGCCATCGGAAAGCGTCACGTCGACGCCGTCGGGACGCGCCTTGAAATCCGTCACGGCATCGGTCGAGAGTTCGACACCTTCGGCTTCGGCGCGCTGCGCCAGCACATCGATCAGATGGCGATTCTCGATCATATGCGCGAACGGCTCGCCCGGCTCGACCTGCCCCCTGAAGGTCAGGAACACCGGACGGGTGGCGTCTTCCAATTTGGAGTCGGTGACCACCATGTCGAGGATCGGCTGCGCCTCGCCCGCGACCTGATCCCATACCCCGATGGCCTCGAATAGCCGGCGGCACGCCGCTACGATGGCGGTGGCCCGGGGATCGCGGCTCGGCCGCATGGCAAGTGCCGGATCGGCCACGATCACAGGAATACCGGCACCAAGCCCCTGGCGGAGCGCCAGCGCCAGCGCCAGTCCGGCAAACGCGCCACCGCCGATCACAATGCTTCGCTGCGCCGCCATGCCAAACCTTACCCCACTCACACCCTTGCTACTGGAGTATAGCTGGGCGAAACAGGTTCACCAAACCGCGCCATTCTGGGATCAAGGTGAATTTCGAACCTGGAATCCGGAGATCGTTGGTGCGGGATTTCGCTCTGCTGCCGCCCCCGGAATGACCAAGAGATCCAAACCAGAGGTACTTTCATGTCCAAAGGCCTGATTGACCTGATTTCGATCCTCGACCTCGAGCCGCTCGAGGTGAATTTGTTTCGCGGCAACAGCCCGAAAACCAGCTGGCAGCGGGTATTCGGCGGGCAGGTGATTGGACAGGCGATGGTGGCGGCGTGCCGTACCGTCGAGGGCCGGCTGCCGCATTCGCTGCATTGCTATTTCATCCTGCCTGGCGATCCCCAGATCCCGATCGTCTACGAGGTCGAACGGCTACGCGACGGCAAGAGCTATTCGACCCGCCGGGTCACCGCAATCCAGCACGGCAATGCCATCTTCTCGATCATGGTGTCGTTTCACGTCGAGGAACAGGGCGCGTTCGACCACCAGGACCAGATGCCGGACGTGCCGCCGCCGGAGAAGCTCACCGCCGAAGAGGTGGCGAAGCAGCCGATGTTCCGCGAGATGCCCGACTTCATCCGTCGCTACTACGAATCCGATCGCCCGATCGAGCTGCGTCCGGTCGAACTCGGCCGCTATTTCGGCCAAAAGATCGACGACGGCCGCATCCATGTTTGGATCCGCACCGCCGCGAAATTATCTGACGATCCGGCGCTGCATATGTGCGCGCTGGCCTATGCGTCGGACTTCTCGCTGCTCGATGCGGCAATGGCGCGCTACGGCCGCACCTTGTTCGACAAGCGCATGATGCCGGCGAGCCTCGATCACGCGATGTGGTTTCACAGGCCGTTTCGCGCCGACGAATGGCTCTTATATTCGCAGGACTCGCCAAGCGCGCGCGGCGGGCGCGGTCTCACCCGCGGCATGATCTTCAAGCAGGACGGCACCCTGGTGGCCTCCGTCGCGCAGGAAGGCTCGATACGCGAGCGCAGGTGAGCGAAACGGCGCGGGTGGCGGGCATCCTCCCGTCCGATCTTGAAATTTTTGCCCTTTGCTGAAAATGATGGCAAATACGCTAAGCCTGTGCTGGCACACGCCGATGGGCGGTCTTTTGGAGTGTGAGCCATGAAGCTCGTTGTCGCGATTATCAAACCTTTCAAGCTCGACGAGGTGCGCGAGGCGCTTACCGCGATCGGCGTAACCGGTATGACCGTGACCGAGGTCAAGGGTTACGGCCGACAGAAGGGCCACACCGAAGTTTATCGCGGCGCCGAATATGTGGTGAATTTTCTGCCGAAGTTGCGCATCGAAATCGCTGTCGCCTCGAACATTGCCGATAAAGCGGTCGAAGTCATCACCAAGAACGCCCGGACCGGCCAGATCGGCGACGGCAAGATATTCGTGACGCCGATCGACCATGCATTGCGGATTCGCACCGGGGAAACCGACAGCGACGCGCTCTAACGCCTGGTCCGGTACGATGCATCAGTCGCTCTAAAGCTTGTTATAACGCATGATTTGCGGGCGGGCGTTTCGCGCTTGTCCCGGAGAAAACCGGTATCCGCTTTTCCGGATCCCGTTCCGACTTCCGACCACACTTCGCTCGCATCCGGCAACGGCGCCTGGGATGCGATCGGTAAAAATCATAACCGGCTGGGGAAATACCATGGGGGTGTGCGCGTCTCGTGCAGCATTGTGGGCTGCGCTGACAGGTCTTGCGACGATCGTAGCGACACCGGCGCTTGCCCAAGCAGAGACGGTCAACGGCGCCGACACCGCGTGGATGATCGTTGCGACGGCGCTGGTGCTGATGATGACGATCCCCGGCCTGGCGCTGTTCTAGTCCGGCATGGTGCGCAAAAAGAACGTGCTGGCGACGATGGCGCAGAGCCTTGCCGCAGTCGCCCTGATTTCGATCCTCTGGGTGGCGTTCGGCTATTCGCTGGTCTTCGTCGGCGACGGTCCATGGCTCGGAACGCTTAACCGCTGGTTCCTCTCGGGCATGACCATGGACAGCGTCAATCCCGCCGCGAAGACCATTCCGGAAGCCCTGTTCGTGCTCTACCAGATGACGTTCGCGATCATCACCGTGGCGCTGGTGGCGGGCTCCGTCGCCGACCGGATGCGATTCTCAGCCTATCTGCTGTTTTCGATCGGCTGGTTCATGCTGGTCTATGTGCCGCTGGCGCACTGGATTTGGGGCGGCGGCTTCCTCGGCGCGGCCGGCGTTCTCGATTTTGCCGGCGGCCTGGTGGTGCATCTCAGCGCCGGGATCGGCGGCCTGGTGGCGGCCAAAGTGCTGGGCCGGCGCCACGGCTACGGCGTCGAGAACCTGTCGCCGTTCGATCTGTCGCTCGCCGTGGTCGGTACCGGCTTGCTGTGGGTCGGCTGGTTCGGCTTCAACGGTGGATCGGCGCTGGGGGCAAATTCGCGGGCGGTGATGGCGATCATCGCGACCCATCTTGCCGCCTGCGCCGGCGCGCTGACCTGGGGCGCCATCGAATGGTGGGCTCGGCGCAAGCCTTCGGTGCTTGGCATGATTTCCGGCGCCGTCGCCGGCCTCGGAACGATAACACCGGCATCCGGATTTGTGGCGCCGGGGCATGGCATCGTCGTTGGGGTGATCGCCGGTATCGTGTGCTTCTGGGCCTGCACCTGGCTGAAGCACCGCTTCAAGTATGACGATTCGCTCGATGTGTTCGGCGTCCACGGCGTCGGCGGGCTGACCGGCGCGTTGCTGACGGGGGTATTCGCTACCGCCGCCATCGGCGGCACTTCCGGCCTGGCCGAAGATTCCATGGGGGGTGGATAGCGACCAAGTCTGAAGCCAGACTGAGGTTGCAAAACCACTCAACCTGGAGACGACAATGTTGTTGGATCATCTTTGCGACGGACCGGCCGCTATCCGCACCCATATTGGCGCAATTTTTGTGTCGCTGGAACTGAGCCGATCGACGTGGCTGGTGACGTCGCTGTCGCCCGGCAAGGGCGAGAAGATGTCCAGGCACAGCGTCCCGGCCGGCGATACCGCTGAGCTGATGAAGCTGTTTGCGGAACGCAAGCGCAAGGCGGCGGTCCAGATCGGCCAGAGCTGTCCGGTCATCACGATCCAGGAGGCGGGGCTGGACGGGTTCTGGCTGCATCGCGTCCTGCAGCAGGAAGGCATCGAGAGCCATGTGGTCGATCCTGCCTCGATTGCGACGCCGCGACGGCGACGGCGGGCCAAGACGGACAAGCTCGATGGCGAGACGTTGTTGCGGGCACTTCTCGCCTACAAGCGCGGCGAGCCACGGGTCTGCGCGATGGTGGTTGCGCCCTCGCCCGAAGAGGAGGACCGGCGGAGAGTCTGTCGCGAACGTCAGACGTTGATCGCCGAGCGGATCACGCATGTGAACCGGATCAAGGGCCTTCTGTTCGCCCAGGGCGTATCCGACTATGCGCCATTGCGGCGCGACCGGCGAGTGCGGCTTGAGGCCTTGCGCACCGGCGACGGACGCGAACTGCCGTTGCATTTGAAAGTCCAGATCGGCCGTGAGCTGGATCGGCTCGAACTTTTGCTCGACCATATCAAGGCGGTGGAGGCCGAGCAGGAGGCGTTGTTGGCGGCGGCCAGAAAGCCTGCAACCGAGACGGCCGCACCGGATCCGGTGACGCTGCTGCTGGGCCTGAAGGCCATGGGTGCCAACTTTGCGGCGGTGCTCTGGTCGGAGGCTTTTTACCGCCACTTCGCCAACCGCCGCCAGCTTGCCGCTTATGCCGGCCTGGCGCCGACGCCCTGGCGCAGCGGCAGCATCGAGCGCGAGCAAGGCGTGTCCAAAGCCGGTAATCCGCGGCTGCGAACCATGATGATCCAGCTCGCCTGGCTGTGGCTGCGGCACCAGCCGCAATCGGAGCTGGCGCGCTGGTTCAAGGCGCACAGCCAGCGCGGCCGCAAGAGCGCGATCGTGGCGCTGGCGCGCAAGCTGCTCGTGGCGTTGTGGAAGTATGTGACCAGCGGCGTCATCATCGAGGGGGCGGTGATGAAGAGCGCCGCATAACATCAGGCTTCTTCTCAAGGAAAACCAATCCGCCGAGGCCCGATCAGCCTCGGCCGATCCGGGTGGACGAACCGACGGATTGCATGGCTTCAAACGCCGCAACGAAGAATGGCCTCGTCCTCTCGAGCCTGCCCGCCGCAAGCGGAATTGTGGTGCAGTCGCCTCGCGCGACGACCGGATGTGAGTTTGATCTGGCAAGCAAACCAGATTGCCAAACCGGCTCGAACCTGGGATCGCAAATGCGAGGAGCGCAGATGCCCTGACAGAACCGCCAAAAGCAAATCGCTGACAGCTTATCCTTGACACACACATTCCCCATGTGAGGCAATCCGCATCAATTGCTGATCCAATTCTACGGCGTCGCGGTCACGCTGCTGTGGTCCGGCGGCATGACCTTGGTGCTGCTCAAGCTCGTCAGCACATGGGTGCCGTTGCGGGTGTCCCGCGAACAGGAACTGGAAGGCCTCGATATTTCGCAGCACGGCGAGGCTTTGCAGTAAGCCACCGACGCACCTACCGCTATTGCTCTCCTTGTGGGCACGACTATGTCGGGAGTCTGTTTCGCCTACGTTTTGGGCAGACCTGATTATGCTTTGAGCGCGACCGAATAGCGCATTTGAACCTTAATTCGGCAAAGCCCGAAAACACCCGCGTTCATAACCCGTTACGGAACTCGTCTGATCTGGCACGGCATTTGATTCTAATGGGCTCGGCTGTGCCCGCGTAGTGAACTCCGCGTGGTGAACCTCAGTCGAGAACGCCCGGTTGTTTCTGGGCCGGGCCCAAGCGGGGGATAGGACCCATGAAAATTGTTATGGCGATCATTAAGCCATTCAAGCTCGAAGAAGTCCGCGATGCACTGACCGCCATTGGCGTTCACGGTCTCACGGTGACGGAAGTCAAGGGATATGGCCGGCAAAAAGGCCATACGGAAATTTACCGCGGCGCCGAATACGCCGTGAGCTTCCTGCCAAAGATCAAGATCGAGGTCGCTGTCGCCTCGGACCAGGTCGACAAAACCATCGATGCCATCACGTCTGCGGCCAAAACCGGCCAAATCGGCGACGGCAAGATCTTCGTCATCAACCTCGACCATGCGGTTCGCATCCGCACCGGCGAGGCCGATGCCGCGGCACTTTGATTTCGCGCTCAACAAACTTTATTAATCAGGAGTTAATCAGATGACGTTCAAACGTCCCACCCCAGCGGGATGGGCAGTTCTCGGAATAGGAGCGCTCTGCGCCGTCGGCTTCATCGACACCGCGCTCGCCCAGACTGCTGCGCCCGCAGCCGCTGATGCGGCGGCCGCTGCTCCGGCCGCCGCCGCGCCCGTCCCCAACAAGGGTGATACCGCCTGGATGCTGGTCTCCAGCGCCCTGGTTCTGATGATGTCGATCCCCGGCCTTGCGTTGTTTTATGGCGGCCTCGTCCGCACCAAGAACATGGCCTCGATCCTGACCCAGGTGTTCGCGATCGTCGCCCTGGCCGGCGTGATCTGGACGCTTTACGGCTACTCGCTGGCCTTTAGCGACGGCGGCAGCATGACGGCCTTTGTCGGCGGCTTCGGCAAGGCCTTCATGCACGGAATCGATGCGAGCTCAACGGCGGCAACCTTCTCCAACGGCGTCGTCATTCCGGAATTCGCCTACTTCGTATTCCAGATGACGTTCGCGATGATCACCCCGGCTCTGATCGTCGGCGCCTTTGCCGAACGCATCAAGTTCTCCGCCGTGATGCTGTTCATCCTGTTGTGGCTCACCTTCATCTATTTCCCGATCGCGCATTGGGTTTGGTACGTGGCGGCTCCCGATGATGTCGCAGCGGCTGCCAAGGCGCTCGCCGCCGCAACGGACGGCGCGGCCAAGGCCGCGGCGCAGGCCAAGCTCGACGAGGTCACGGGTTCGGTTGGCTGGCTCGCCGGCGCCGGTGCCCTCGACTTCGCCGGTGGAACGGTCGTGCACATCAATGCCGGCATCGCCGGCCTGGTGGGCGCGCTCGTCATCGGCAAGCGTATCGGCTACGGCAAGGACCTGATGGCCCCGCATTCGCTCACGATGACGATGATCGGCGCCTCACTGCTGTGGGTCGGCTGGTTCGGCTTCAACGCCGGATCGAACCTGGAAGCCAACGGCACCACGGCGCTGGCCTTCGTCAATACGATGGTCGCGACCGCGGCCGCGTCGCTGTCCTGGCTGCTCACCGAATGGATCGTCAAGGGCAAGCCCTCCTTGCTGGGCATCTGCACCGGTGCGGTGGCGGGTCTGGTCGCGGTGACACCGGCTTCGGGCTTCGCCGGCCCGATCGGCTCACTGGTGCTCGGCTTGATCGTCTCGCCGATCTGCCTGTTCTTCGTCAGCACGGTGAAGAACGCGCTTGGCTATGACGACGCGCTCGACGTGTTCGGCGTCCACTGCATCGGCGGCATCGTCGGTGCGCTCGGCACCGGCATTCTGGTCAACCCCGCCCTCGGTGGCGTCGGCATCACCGACTACACCAACATCGCCGGCAACAACGCCGGAACCTATGACCTCGTCACCCAGATGATCGCGCAGGGCAAGGCCGTCGTAGCGACGTTGCTCTGGTCGGGTATCGGCTCGGCGATCATCTACAAGCTGGTCGACGTCATCGTCGGCCTGCGTCCGACCGTCGAGGAGGAGCGCGAGGGTCTCGACATCAGCGACCACGGCGAGCGCGCTTACAACATGTAAGTTCTCCCGGGGCGCGATCGCACAAGGTCGCGCCCAGAACTACGGTTCGGGCATATACCCGGCAATGTCCGGACCGTTAAGGGCTCCAGCGCAAGCTGGGGCCCTTTCTTTTGGCAGGAACCGGGCTGGATAGACCCCAGCCGCCGATGGTTAATCGCGTCTTAACCTCGCCGTATCTATGGTGGTTTGATCCTTTTCCGGCCGGCTCGACCTGCGATCGGCCGCTCCAGGAGTGCTGACATCTCGACCATGGCAATGACCGCTTCATCCCGCACGCCGCAAGGCGTCGGCAGCCAGGACAGCGAACGCTCGCCCTTCGCGCGGCTGACCGAATTGCTGGCCCCGTATCAGCCGGCCAAGCCTTTGATTACGCTGTCGTTGGGGGAGCCGCAGCATCCCGTACCGGGCTTCGTCGCACCCGTGCTGGCCAAGCACATTGCGGATTTTGGCCGCTATCCGATCGCCAAGGGCATCGAGCCGTTTCGACGGGCGGCGGCGAACTGGCTGTCATCCCGATTCGACCTGCCGCGGCCGATCGATCCGGAAAGCGAACTCCTGGTGCTGAACGGCAGCCGCGAAGGACTGTTCTTCGCGGCGATCACCGCGGCGCGCTATGTCGGCGAGCGCCAAGGCCGGCCCGCGATCCTGGTGCCCAATCCGTTTTATCCTGCCTACGGCGCCGGCGCGCGCGCGGCCAATTGCGAGACGATCTATCTGCCGACCACCCCCGGCAACGGATTTCTTCCGGACCTCGATGCGCTCGACGAGGCCACGCTTGCGCGCACGGTTGCGATCTTCATTGCCTCGCCGGCAAACCCGCAAGGTGCGGTGGCATCGCGTGCCTATTTCGGCCGGCTGAAAGCCCTGGCCGATCGGTTCGGCTTCATGATCCTGAGCGACGAGTGCTACTCGGAAATCTACACCAGGGAAGCGCCCGGCAGCGCGTTGGAATGCGCCGGGCCCGACTTCACCAACGTCGTCGCGTTCCAATCGCTCTCGAAGCGATCGAACCTGCCGGGCATGCGGGTCGGTTTCGCCGCGGGCGACCGTAAATTTCTCAGCCAGTTTCACGAATTGCGCAACGTCGCTGCCCCCCAGGTGCCGGTGCCGCTGCAGCATGTCGCGGTCGCGGCCTATGGCGACGAGGCCCATGTCGAAGAGAACCGCCGGCTCTACGGCATCAAATTCGACCTCGCCGACCAGATCCTGGGCAATCGCTACGGTTATTTCCGTCCGGCGGGCGGTTTCTGCGTCTGGCTCGACGTGTCGGCGCGCGGCGGCGACGAGGCGGCGACGGTGAAGCTTTATAAGGAAGCCGGGGTGCGCGTGGTGCCCGGAAGTTATCTGGCGCGGCAGCAGCCGGACGGCAGCAATCCCGGCGCCGGCTATATCCGCCTGGCGCTGGTCGCCGATGCCGAAACAACAGCCGAGGCATTGCACCGGCTGGTCGAAACTCTCGATTAATCGCAGGTCCCCATGAGCATGCCAGCGATCGAACGTGTCCTTCCCATCGTCAGCCACTTGCCGGCTTCGATGCGCGAGGCGCTGGCGCGGCGGTTGCGTGAATTCGCCGGACTTGGCCTGATCGGACTGGCCGGCGTGGCAACCGCGGCGCTGATGACGTGGTCGGTGCAGGATCCAAGCCTCAGCCACGCAACTTCGCGCGCCATCCGCAACGTTATCGGCTATCCCGGTGCCATCGGCGCCGACCTCTTGATGCAGATTCTCGGCCTCGGCGCGATCATGCTGATCCTGCCGGTTGCGGTGTGGGGCTGGCGCATGCTGACCCACCGTACCTTCGACCGCGAAGCGCTGCGGATTGCCTGCTGGATCCTGTGCACGGTGATCGCTGCGGGTTTTGTCAGCTGCCTGCCGCATGGTGGCGCATGGCCGCTGCCGACCGGGCTCGGCGGCGTCGTCGGTGACGCGCTGGTGCGCGCGCCGGCGGTGGTGTTCGGACCGCCCGGGGTGGTCTACCGCCTCGTGCTCGGGACCGTGCTCGGCGTTGCGGTGATCGCGACATTCCTGATCGCCTGCGGCCTCGGGTCGCGTCCGCAGGATGACGAATCGGCTGCGATCGAGGACGACGACACGCCGTTCATGGAGGAAGAGGACGGCGGCTCGGTTTCGCTGGGATGGGCATTTCATGCCGCGATGAGCGCAAAGGCGCGGCTGGGCTGGCTATTGACCACGGCTTACCGCTCGTTGGTCGCAAGCGCCCCGGCAACCCGCGCTGCCGCATTCGAACGTCAGGAACCGAGTTCTGGGTGGCGCCCGGGTCGCGCCATCGCTGGCGCCGCAAGCCGAAGAAGACCTCGAGCCCGAGGAAAACGAGCCCGAGGAGGAGGGCGACGAAGAAGAAGAGGCGCCCGCCGCCCGCACGCCCCGCAAGAAGGCCGCACCGCGGAGCCCTGCGCGCAAATCCTCAGGCAAATTCGATCTGCCCTCGGTATCGGTGCTGACCGCGCCCAAAGCTTCCGACCGCCAGCCGCTCAGCAAGTCCGAATTGGACAACAATTCGCGTGCGCTGGAAGGCGTGCTCCAGGACTTCGGCGTGCGCGGCGAAATCGTCAAGGCAAACCCCGGTCCGGTGGTGACGCTGTACGAACTGGAGCCCGCGCCCGGCATCAAATCCTCCCGCGTCATCGGGCTGGCCGACGACATTGCACGCTCGATGAGCGCGCTTTCGGCGCGCGTCGCCGTGGTGCCCGGCCGTAACGCCATCGGCATCGAACTGCCGAACGCGCATCGCGAAAAGGTCTATCTGCGGGAACTGCTTTCGGTAAAGGACGGCAACGAATCGATCGCGAAGCTGCCGCTTTGCCTCGGCAAGAACATCGGCGGCGAATCCATCATCGTCGATCTCGCGCGCATGCCGCATCTTCTGATCGCCGGCACCACCGGTTCCGGTAAATCGGTCGCCATCAACACCATGATCCTGAGCCTCGTTTACCGGCTGCGCCCGGATCAGTGTCGCCTGATCATGGTCGATCCCAAGATGCTCGAACTCTCGGTCTATGATGGTATTCCGCATTTGCTGACGCCGGTCGTGACCGATCCGAAGAAAGCCGTGGTCGCGCTGAAGTGGGCGGTGCGCGAGATGGAAGAGCGCTACAAGCGGATGGCCAAGCTCGGCGTGCGCAACATCGACGGCTACAATGCGCGCCTGGGCGAGGCGAAGTCCAAAGGCGAGGAACTGACTCGCACGGTTCATACCGGTTTCGACAAGGAAACCGGCAAGGCGATCTACGAGGAAGAGAAGCTCGATCTCGATCCCCTGCCCTTCATCGTCATCATCGTCGACGAAATGGCCGACCTGATGATGGTCGCAGGCAAGGACATCGAAGGCGCGGTGCAGCGCCTGGCGCAGATGGCGCGCGCCGCCGGACTGCACGTCATACTTGCCACGCAGCGGCCTTCGGTCGACGTCATCACCGGCACGATCAAGGCAAACTTCCCGACCCGTATCTCCTTCCAGGTCACCTCGAAAATCGACAGCCGCACCATTCTCGGCGAAATGGGCGCTGAGCAGCTGCTCGGTCAGGGCGACATGCTTTACATGGCCGGCGGCGGACGCATCAGCCGCGTCCACGGTCCCTTTGTGTCGGACGAAGAGGTCGAGAAGGTGGTGCGCCACCTCAAGACCCAAGGCCAGCCGGAATACCTCGAAGCCGTCACCGCCGAAGAGCCGACCGAGGAAGATGGCGCGGTGTTCGACGCCACCGGCATGGGTGGCGATGGCGGCGGCGACCTGTTCTCGCAAGCGGTCGCGATCGTCAAGCGCGACCGCAAGGCCTCCACCAGCTACATTCAGCGCCGGCTGCAAATCGGATACAACCGTGCCGCATCGCTGATGGAGCGGATGGAACTCGAAGGCATCGTCGGCCAAGCTAACCACGCCGGCAAACGCGAGATTTTGGTGGAAGCGGAAGAAGGCGGTTTTTGAAACTGCCTTGCCGGGCCCAAAGGATCGCCGGAATTGAAACAATATTCTCACGGAAAAACGATATCTGCCTAGACCGAAGCACGATAAAATGACCAAGCGCCAGCGGGACGACGCGTTGAATAGGGATTCGAGATATCGAATGACAGAGCAACTTGCGATCGGCGGCATTCCCACCCGCGTGGCGATGCTGATCGCGGCATTCATGCTGGGCGCTGTTGGGCCGTCTTCCGCGCAGGACGTTCCGATTCCCAAACCTGCGCCGAAAGGCCGCAACATCCTGCTGAGCGCATCGGAGACGCCGCGAGGCCCAATGACGACCGGCGCGACCCGGGCGCAGCCGCCGGAGCCGATCATTCCCGACCCGCGCCGGAATGTGCCGGTCAGTATTTTTAATACTTTCGACGCCACTCAGAAGGCGCAGGCTGCCAAGGTGAGCGCCTATTTGTCATCGCTGCAGACGCTGGTCGGAAATTTCATCCAGGTCGGGCCCGACGGCAGCCGGACCAAGGGCGATTTCTATATCCAAAAGCCCGGCAAGGTTCGGTTCGAATATGACGCGCCGAGTCCGATCGCGATTGTCGCCGACGGATCTTCGGTGGCGGTTCGCGACCGCAAGCTGGCGACCCAGGACATTTATCCGCTGTCGCAGACGCCGCTGCGCTATCTGCTGTCGGATCGTATCGATCTCATGAAGGACACCAACGTCGTCAGCGTGACCTCGGATGACATGTTCATCAGCCTCACCATTGAGGAGCATCAGGCGCTGGTCGGCACTAGCCGCCTGATGCTGATGATCGGGGCCAAGGATGGACAGCTTAAGCAGTGGACGGTGACCGATCCACAGGGCTATGACACTACGGTTGCGGTCTACAATCTGGACACCTCCAAGAAAGTCGATCCCAACATGTTCAAGATCGACTTCACCAATTATTCGACCCCGCCGGGCTAATTCCCAAACCCCAATCCCTGGGCGCGCGCTTCCCTGCGCGGCTCGAAGGGTCGCCATATCGTCAACCCATCCTTTGCGACGCGGTCAGCCGGCCGTGCCGATAGGGCATAGTCTTTCTCTTGCACCGATACCTCGCTCTGATGCGCTTCTCCCTCACGACGTGGAATATCAATTCGGTGCGGCTGCGCATCGATCTCGTCGCCAAATTCCTCAAAGCGGTGCGACCGGATGTGCTGTGCCTGCAGGAAACCAAATGCATCGACGACGCCTTTCCGACCAAGCGTTTCAAGCGTCTCGGCTATGAGCATATCGCGCTGAATGGCCAGAAGGGCTATCACGGCGTCGCGGTGATCTCGAAGCTGCCGTTCGAGAACACCGACATCCGAACCTTCTGCGACAAGCTCGATTCACGCCACATCTCGGTGTCGTTCGGCGCCACGGCGCAGCTGTCAAAGCCGCTGGTGCTGCACAATTTCTACGTTCCGGCCGGCGGCGATATTCCGGACCCCGCGCTCAATCCCAAATTCGAGCACAAGCTCCGATTTCTCGACGAGATGAAAACCTGCGAGCCGCTGCATCCGCGCGGCGACGACCGGCATATCCTAGTCGGCGACCTCAACGTGGCGCCGCACGAAAACGACGTGTGGTCGCACAAGCAATTGCTGAAGGTGGTATCGCACACCCCGATCGAAACCGAGAAGCTGCTGGCGGCGCAAGCGCACGGCGAATGGATCGACGTTGCGCGCGACCGCATTCCGTTGTCGGAGAAAGTCTATACGTGGTGGAGCTACCGCGCCGCGGACTGGACGCTGGCCGATCGTGGTCGCCGGCTCGACCACATCTGGGTATCGCGTGCGCTCAAAGACGCGGTCTGCGATTTCCGCATCACCCGCGACGCGCGGGGCTGGGAGCGGCCTTCCGACCATGTACCGGTAACGGTGACGCTGGAATTATAGTTGCCGGCAACGCTTACGGACTGCGCAAACTCGCGACCAACCTAACTGCCGAGCTTTGCGCCCGCCATCAGGATATCGCTGGCAATCTGGCTGGTGCGGTTGGCGAATTCGTCGCGCAGCCGCCGCGCCGCCACCGGATCGCTTTCGAGCACGCGCTGAAACAGGCTGCGGGCGAGACGAATCACCGAGGAATGCTCCAGCGCGGTCGCCGTAGATGGCCGCGCCATCGTGACCAGCAGCGCAAGCTCGCCGATCAGGTCGCCCGGTCCGGCGACCACTTCGGCTCCATGTTCGTCCGCAATCCGGAACGCCCCGCGTTGAACGATAAATCCGGAGTCAGCATCGTCGCCTGCCGTGAAGAGCTTATCGCCGCGCGCAACGTTGCGCTGCTCGGAACCGATCGCGAGCATCCGCAGAGCCGCGGTCCCTAGCAGGCGCAGTGTCAGAACGCGCTCAAATAAGGCAACATCATCTTCGATCGACATCTAGGACCGGTGATCAGGACGCGCAAATGGCGAATCGCTGCCCGAATCGTATCACGGCACCAGCTTGTAGCCACCGGCTTCCGTCACCAGAATCTCTGGGTTAGCGGCGTCTTTCTCGATCTTCTGCCGCAGCCGGTAGATGTGGGTTTCCAGGGTGTGCGTGGTCACGCCCGAATTGTAGCCCCACACTTCCTGCAGCAGCGTCTCGCGCGACACCGGCAATTGGCCGGCCCGGTAGAGAAAGCGCAGGATCGCCGTTTCCTTCTCGGTCAGCCGCACTTTCCGGGCGTTGGCGCCGGTCAACATCTTGGAGCCGGGCCGGAAACTATAGGGACCAACCGAAAACACCGCGTCTTCGCTTGCTTCGTGCTGGCGCAGTTGCGCCCGGATCCGGGCCAACAACACGGCAAACCGAAACGGCTTGGCGACATAGTCGTTGGCGCCGGATTCGAGCCCGAGAATGGTATCTGAATCGGTGTCGTGCCCGGTGAGCATGATGATCGGTGCCTTGAAGCCACCCTTGCGCAGGCTGCGCACAACTTCGCGGCCATCGGTGTCCGGCAGCCCGACATCCATCAGCACGAGATCGGGCGCGTTCGCCTTGGCGGCATTGGCTCCCTTTGCGCCGGTGTCGACGGCGGAAGCCTCGAATTCTTCGTGCAGCGACAGCTGCTCGACCAAGGTGTCGCGCAGATCAGTATCATCATCCACGATCAGGATCTTGCGGGCATTGGCCATGGCGTACAAATCCTCTGGGCTGATCTAAGCAAAAGCGCCTTCAGCCAGTCTGGTTGGTCAAAGTCTGAATTCAGCAGTCTTGTTATTTCGTTAGGAGGTAGGAAACTGTTACGGATTCTCAAGCCGCAACCGTATTCTACTTCAGAACTTGCGTGCATTTAGGTGAATGTCCTGTAATGCCACAAAATCCGGACGATCGGACTCATGCAATACATCCGTGGGCGATTGCATCACACCCATGAATGATTGTGGTGTGAACAGAAAGACAATTTTTTTCAATGGCTTGTGATGGAACTTTCGGTGGTGGCCGACTTGGAACCATTCTAATCCGTGCCGCCGCCGGCAACCCACGCCGCGGCTGGTTGACAGCCAACGGACAGACAATTCCAGTCGCGCTGGGCCGTGGCGGGATCAAGGCCAACAAACGCGAGGGGGATGGCGGTACGCCAAGGGGCATCTTCCGGCCGCGCCAGCTGTGGTGGCGCGCCGACCGCTATCCACGGCCGCCGACCTTGTTGCCGGTTCGCGCCATCCGGCCCGAAGACGCGTGGTGCGAAGACCCCTCAAGCCGCCACTACAACCAGCCCCTGCGGCTGGATCGCGGCCGTGAGGGGGACCGGCTTACGCGCGACGATCGCCTCTACGATTTCATCATTGAGATAGACCACAACCGCTCGCCGCGCGTCGCCGGCCGCGGCAGCGCCGTGTTCCTGCATTTGGCGCGACAGGATTTTTCACCGACCGCCGGATGCGTGTCGATGACCCGATCGGCCATGCTGCGGTTGTTGGAGCGGATCGGCCCGCAAACCCGAATCGTGATCGGCTGACGCCGCCCGGGCGAGCGCCCAAGTAGCCCTTCTCACGCAGCCTTACTCAGGCAGCCTTGCTCACCGCGTTCCAAAAATCGCCGTGCCGACGCGAACGTGGGTGGCGCCGAACTGGATCGCGATCGCGAAATCGGCACTCATGCCCATCGACAATTTCGTTAGCCCGTTGCGCGCAGCGATCTTCGCGGTCAGCGCGAAATGCGGCGCTGGCGCCTGGTCGACCGGCGGAATGCACATCAGACCGGAAATCTGCAGCCCGTATTTTTCACGACAGCTGACGATGAAGGCATCCGCTTCGGCCGGTGCGACGCCCGCCTTCTGCGGCTCCTCACCAGTGTTGAGCTGAACGAACAATTCGGGCCGTCGCTTTTGAGAAACGATTTCCTTGGCTAACGCTTCGCAAATACTCGGACGGTCGACCGAATGGATGGCGTCGAACAGAGCGACGGCTTCCTTCGCCTTGTTGGATTGTAGTGGCCCGATCAGATGCAAGTTCACGTCAGGATACGCCGATATTAACCCTGGCCACTTTGCTTTCGCTTCCTGCACGCGGTTTTCGCCGAAGACGCGCTGCCCGACCTGGATAACGGGCACGATCGCCTCGGCATCGAAAGTCTTGGACACGGCGATCAGCGTGACCGATGCGCGATCCCGACGCGCTTCATTGCAGGCGCGCAGGATTTCGTTTTCCACCGAGGCGAGCGCGCTTGGTAGCGACCGGGTTATCGACGAAGGATTTTCAGGCGTCATGACTTCTGTCGATTGCAAATTTATCGAGTAGTTCGAATTTTACCCAATGAGGGAAAGGCTTTTTGAACCCTTACCTCTATGTTCCCGTGTGGGGCCGGGGACAATGATGTCACGTTTCACTTTCAACCGCAAAAGAGCGAAGCTCAAAAAGCTGCTCGGAATCCGGGCGCGGCTCGCATTGCTGGCACTGATTCTGGTGGCGCCGCTGATGCTGGAGCGCGCCCGCTCGCTTGAGGACGCTCGTGCCAGGCAGATCGTGCTGGCCTCCAAGGAATTCTCCGAACTCGCCCAGCACAGCGCCGACACCCAGCGGGAAGTCATCTCGTCGGTTGAGACCATGCTGAAGTCGGCGGCCTATATCCGCGCATCGGCAGGCGGCGTCGGCCGCAGCTGTGACATCCTGCGCGCAAGCTTGCCGGTCAATCTGCCGTGGATCAGCAGCCTGATGATCGTCGGCCAGGATGGACATGTTCAATGCGGGACGAGCAACACGCTGGTCGGTCTCGATCTGAGCGGACGCGCCTACCTCAAGCAGGCGCGGCAATCCCGCGACGTCGTCTTCAGCGACTTTCTGTTCGGCCTCGCCTCAGAGAAACCGATCGTTGCAGCGGCCTATCCGGTATCCGCCATCAAGGATGACTCCGACGCGGTCATCGTCGCCGGCGTCAGCCTCAGCTGGATGTCGAAGATCATGGGCAATCTCAGCGGCCGTCCCGGGATTTCGGCGGTCCTGATCGATAGCGCCGGCGTTGTGCTGGCAGCGCCGGCGGACCAGGCCAGCATGGTTGGCCGCCCGCTGGATACGGTGCCGCTGTTGTCAGCCATCGCCGATAAGGCGATCGGCTCCACACAGGCGGAGGGCTCGCTGTCGTTCGTCGCGGCCGATGGCTCCGAACGCGTCGTGAATTTTGCGCGCATTCCGGGCACGCAATCACGCCTGATCGTCAGCATCGACGAGAGCAAGGTTTCGGCGGCGATCAACCGCGACATTCGTACCGCCTATTTGCAGCTCTGTTTCGTCTGCCTGTTTGTGCTGCTTGGCGCGTTGGTTGCCGCGGAGAAGCTCATCATCAATCCGATCGAGTTGATGGTGGCGATGGCAAGGCGCTTCGGCCAGGGCGACTGGTCGGCTCGCGTAGCGGGCAGCCGTTTGCCGGCGGAATTTGTTCCGCTGGCGCGCGCGTTCAATGCGATGGCGGCACAGCTCACCGAGCGCGAGCGTGAATTGCTCGCGAGCAACGACCGGCTGACGGTGATGGCATCGATCGACATGCTGTCCGGGCTCGCCAACCGGCGCGGATTCCAAAGCCGGCTCGACTTCGAATGGATGAAGGCCCAGCAATGCGACGCCGAGCTGTCGCTGCTGATGATCGACGTCGACCACTTCAAACTGTTCAACGATACCTATGGCCATCCCGAAGGCGACGTCTGCCTCGGCAAGCTCGGCGAAACCTTAGCCGGCATAGCCGCCGATACCATGAGCTTTGCCGGCCGCTATGGCGGCGAGGAGTTCTGCCTGCTGCTGCCCAACACAGATGCGGCGCGGGCCCTGCAGATCGGCGAAATGGTACGTCAGGCGGTGTGGGACCAGGCGATGCCGCACGCCACCAGCGTCCATCGGAATGTCACCGTCAGCATCGGGGTGTCCAGCACCAAGCCCAACGCCCTGCAGCGGCCGCTCGACCTGATCGAGGCCGCTGACGCTGCGCTTTATGCCGCCAAACATCGGGGCCGCAACGCCGTGGTCGAACACGGTTTTGTCCGGGCAACCGGCGACGGCACCATGGCAATGGCGAGCTAGCTGATTCGCGCCGCCCCCCGTGGCGGCGGAAAGTGATCGGGCCGGCCGGCTCCGCAGCTGGCCCAACCCGTTGACCGCGCAGCCGCTTTTGTGGCCTAGTCCGCCGTCTTTGTTGACCGGCCCCTACTCCACGAAAAGCCCGTAATTTCATGACCTCCGAACGCTACAACGCACGTGAATCCGAACCCCGCTGGCAACGCCAGTGGGACCAGCAGGCGATCTTCACCTCCAAAAACGACGATCCGCGGCCGAAATATTACGTGCTGGAGATGTTCCCCTATCCTTCCGGCCGGATTCATATCGGACACGTCCGGAACTATACGCTGGGTGACGTGCTGGCCCGCTTCATGCGCGCCAAGGGCTTTAACGTGCTGCACCCGATGGGCTGGGATGCGTTCGGGCTGCCGGCCGAAAACGCCGCGATCGAGCGCAAGGTCGCCCCCAAGGCGTGGACCTACGCCAACATCGCCGCGATGAAGAAGCAGTTGCAGTCGATCGGGTTGTCGCTCGACTGGTCGCGCGAATTCGCCACCTGCAACCCCTCTTATTACAAGCATCAGCAGAAGATGTTTTTGGATTTTCTGCGGGCAGGTCTCGCCGAGCGCGAAAAGCGCAAGGTCAACTGGGACCCGGTCGACATGACCGTGCTGGCGAACGAGCAGGTGATCGAAGGCCGCGGCTGGCGCTCCGGCGCCGTGGTCGAACAGCGCGACATGAATCAGTGGGTGTTCAAGATCACCAAATTCTCGCAGGAACTGCTGGACGCGCTCGATACGCTCGACCGCTGGCCCGAGAAGGTGCGGCTGATGCAACGCAACTGGATCGGGCGCTCTGAGGGCATGCTGGTCCGCTTCGCGCTCGATTCCTCAACCTCGCCCGCCGGCGAGAGCGAGCTGAAGGTCTTCACGACGCGGCACGACACGCTGTTCGGCGCCAAGTTCATGGCGATCGCCCCGGATCATCCGCTGGCGCAGGCCGCGGCTGCGAAGAATCCGCAACTTGCGGCGTTCATCGCGGAGGCCAAGCGTCACGGCACGGCGCAGGAAATCATCGATACCGCCGAGAAGCTCGGCTTCGACACCGGCATCAAGGCGATCCATCCGTTTGATCCGGACTGGAAGCTGCCGGTCTATGTCGCGAACTTCGTGCTGATGGAATACGGCACCGGTGCCATCTTCGGCTGTCCCGCGCACGACCAACGCGACCTCGATTTCGTCAACAAATACGGCCTCGGCAACACCCCGGTGGTGTGCCCGGAGGGCCAGGATCCCAAGACCTTCGTCATCACGGATACCGCCTATGACGGCGACGGCCGCATGATCAATTCTCGTTTCCTCGACGGCATGACGATCGCGCAGGCCAAGCAGGAAGTGGCAAGGCGGCTGGAAGACGAAATCCGCGGCAACATGCCGGTGGGCGTGCGGCAGGTGAACTTCCGCCTGCGCGATTGGGGCATCTCGCGGCAGCGCTATTGGGGTTGCCCGATCCCGGTGATCCATTGCCCCACCTGCGACGTCGTGCCGGTCCCCGACAAGGATTTGCCGGTCGTGCTGCCCGACGATGTCACGTTCGACAAACCGGGTAATGCGCTCGACCACCATCCGACCTGGAAGCACGTCCGCTGTCCGCAATGCGGCGCCAATGCCACGCGTGAAACCGACACCATGGACACCTTCGTGGATTCGTCGTGGTACTTCGCGCGTTTCACTGATCCCTGGAATGAAAACGCGCCGACCACGCCTGACGTGACGAACCGGTTGATGCCGGTCGATCAATATATCGGCGGTGTCGAGCACGCGATCTTGCACCTGCTGTACAGCCGCTTCTTCATGCGTGCCATGAAGACGACCGGCCACATCGATCTGACCGAGCCGTTTGCCGGCATGTTCACGCAAGGCATGGTGGTGCACGAGACTTATCAAAAGGTCGATGGCGGCTATGTCATGCCGTCCGAAGTCAGGATCGAGACCGGCGACAGCGGCCGCCGCGCCACCCTGATCGAAACCGGCGAGGAAGTCTCGATCGGCGCGATCGAGAAGATGTCGAAGTCGAAGCGCAACACGGTCGATCCCGACGATATCATCGCCACCTATGGCGCCGACGTCGCGCGCTGGTTCATGCTGTCGGACTCACCGCCCGACCGCGACGTGATCTGGAGCGACGAGCGGGTGCAGGGGGCCGCGCAATTCGTGCAACGGCTGTGGCGGCTGGCCAATGAATCGGCCGCTGCCACCAAGGCCGCCCCGGCAGCGCGACCGGCGGCGTTCGGGACAGAGGCGCTCGCCCTCCGCAAGGCCGCGCATGGCGCGCTGGACAAGGTCTCCACCGGCATCGAAAAACTGCATTTCAACGTATGCCTGGCCCATATCCGGGAGTTCGCCAACGCGCTCGCCGAAGCGCTGGGACGGGACGGCAAGCCGTCGCCGGATCTGACGTCCGATATGGTGTGGGCCGTTCGCGAGGCCGCGGTCATGCTGGTGCAACTGTTCGCGCCGATGATGCCGCATCTGGCCGAGGAGTGCTGGCGGGTCCTGGAACAGCCGGGCCTGGTTTCGGAGGCCAATTGGCCCCAAATCGAACGCGATTTGCTGGTTGAAGCCACGGTGACGCTGGTGGTTCAGGTCAATGGCAAGAAGCGGGGTGAGGTCACAGTGGCCAGCCATGCGCAGAACCCGGAAATTGAGGCTGCCGTTTTGGCACTCGATGCGGTAAAACAGGCCTTGGGCGGCAAGCCTGTCCGCAAGGTGATCATCGTACCCATGAGGATCGTGAATGTCGTTGGCTAGAACCGGCGTCGTCGTTCGGCTGCTCGCGGTCGCAGCACTCGCGGCGCTAACGGCCGGCTGCTTCCAGCCGATGTATGCTGAACACGCCGACGGTACGCCCGCTCTGCGCGACAAATTGGCGACGGTGGAAGTTCCGCCCGTGGACAAGCCCAACGCGTCGCGGGAAGCGCGGGTCGGCGTAGCCATTCGCAATGCGCTGGCGTTCAAGCTCTACGGCACCGCCACCGGCGCGCCGCCGCTGTATCGGCTGGTGCTTAGGTTCTCCAGCAGCCGTTCTTCGTTGATCGTCGATCCCAACACGGGACTGCCCAGCACCGAGAACTACGGCATCGATGCGCAATACAATCTGGTCGAGATTGCCACCGACAAATCGGTGATGACAGGCACCACGTTCTCGCGCCTGTCTTACGACATTCCGGGCAGCTATCAGCGCTTCGCTCGCTCGCGCGCCATCCGCGATGCCGAGGATCGCGCCGCCCAGGAAATCGCCGAACGTATCCAAACCCGGTTGGCGTCGTACTTCTTCAGCGGCACCTGATTTGGTCGCGCTGAAGGGAAGGGACATCGACGCCTTTCTGGCCCGGCCAGATGCCGGCCGCCCCATCATCCTGCTTTATGGCCCGGACGCCGGCCTCGTGCGCGAACGCGCCGACGCGCTAATGGCCTCGGCGGTCGATGACCCCAATGATCCGTTTTCGCTGGTGAGGCTGGACGGCGACGAACTCGCCGCCGAACCATCGCGGCTGGTCGATGAGGCCATGACGGTGCCGCTGTTTGGCGGCCGCCGCGCGATTCGGGTCCGCGCCGGCTCGCGCAGCTTCGCCGCTGGTGTCGACGCGCTGGCCGATTCGGCCGTGAAGGATTGCCGCATCGTCATCGAGGCCGGCGACCTGCGGCCGGAATCGCCGCTGCGCAAGGCCTGCGAGCGCGCCAAAACCGCGGTCGCGATCGCCTGCTATCCCGACGGCGAGCGCGACCTCGCCAAACTGATCGACGATGAACTGCGGCCGTCAAACCTGCGCATCGCGCCGGACGCCCGCGCAACCCTGACGGCGTTGCTCGGTGGTGACCGCCAGGCCTCGCGCAACGAATTGCGCAAGCTCGCGCTCTATGCCCATGGCAAAGGCGAAGTCACACTCGAGGATGTGATGGCCGTCGTCGCCGACGCATCCGAGCTGAAGATCGACCCGATCGTGGACGGCGCCTTTGCCGGCAGGCCGGACCTGGTCGAAACCGAATTCGCCAAGGCCATGGTCGCCGGCACCTATCCCGGAATGATTGTTTCTGCGGCGCAGCGCCAGGCCGCCTGGCTGCACAAATCGGCGCTTGCGGTGGCTGAGGGTACGCCGGTCACGACTGTGCTCGAGGGCGGATTTCCGCGCTTGCATTTTTCGCGGAAGGCAAACGTCGAGATCGCGCTCCGGCATTTCAATGCGGCGCGGCTGGTATCGATCATCGACCAGCTCGCGACCGCGGCTTTTGAAATGCGCAAACAGGCACCGCTGGCGGCGGCGATCGCACAGCGCGCGCTGCTGTCGATTGCGGCGAATGCCAAGCGGCGCGGGTAGTTCTTCGCCCTCGTCCGCGCTCGTGTGCGAAGAGTTAGATCAGCTCTTCGATTCCAGCCGCTGGATCACTTCGTCGAGTTGATCGAGATCGCGATAGCGGATCACCACCGAACCGCCGGGATCGCGGTGATCGACATTGACCTTAAGTCCGAGCGCATCGCTGACGCGTTTTTCCAACGCGACGGTGTCGGGGTCTTTCACCTTGCCGCCGCGCGGCTTCTGCGGCTTGCGTACCGGAACGCCTTCGACATGCGCGAGCGCCTCGGCCTGACGCACATTGAGGCCTTCCTCGACAATGCGTTTGGCCGCGGCGGCCGGATCGGGCACGCCGATCAACGCGCGCGCGTGGCCGGCCGATAGCTGCCCCGCTGCGATATAGGCCTGCACTTCGGCGGGCAACTTCGTCAGCCGCATCATATTGGCGACGTGGCTGCGGCTCTTGCCGACGATCTTGGCAATCTCGTCCTGGCTGCGTTTGAATTCATCGGCCAGCGCGTGATAGCCCTGCGCCTCTTCCATCGCGTTGAGATTTTCGCGCTGAACGTTTTCGATGATCGCGATCTCGAGCGCATCGCTGTCGCTGACATCGACGGGTACAATCGGCACATCGTGCAGGCCGGCGATCTGCGACGCGCGCCAGCGACGTTCGCCGGCGATGATCTCATAACGATCCTGCGCGCCTTTGACCGCCCGCACCACGATCGGCTGAATCACGCCGTGCTGCCGAATCGAATCGGCGAGTTCGCGGAGTTCGACATCGGCAAATTCGCGGCGTGGATTGCGCGGGTTAGGCTTGATGAATTCGATCGGCACCTTGCGCTGCGCGCGCGGCCGCTCGACATGCGCGGCCTCGCCGCCGACATCTCCGATCAGACTTGCAAGACCGCGGCCCAATCGCGAACGCGCTTCGTCGGCCATCGCCAGCTCCCTTGGATTCACCTGCAGCACTCCGCAATTAGACGTCCGGTTTCCGTAATTTGGTGGGATGGGTTGCGCATAGCTAACCCATCCTCTTCATCGCGCGCCGCGATGGGTATTCACTCAACCCATCCTGCAAAGGTTGGCGGAATCAATACGTGCGCAACTCGCGCTCGCGCTGAATCACTTCCGTCGCAAGCTTGAGATAAGCATCGCTGCCGACGCATTTGAGGTCGTACACCAGCACCGGCTTGCCGTAGGACGGCGCCTCGGAGATGCGCACGTTGCGCGGAATCATGGTGTTGTAGACCTTGCTGCCCATGAACTGCCGGACGTCGGCGACAACCTGGTTCGACAAATTGTTGCGCGAGTCGAACATGGTCAGCACGATGCCGTGGATCGACAGATTGGGATTGAGCGTGGAGCGCACCTGCTCCACCGTCTGCAGCAGTTGCGACAATCCCTCGAGCGCGAAGAACTCACACTGCAACGGCACCAGGATGGCATCGGACGCTGCCATCGCGTTGACGGTGAGAAGATTGAGCGAGGGTGGGCAATCGATCAGCACATAGGTGTAGTCGGAATCCGGCGACACGTTGGTATTGAGCGCGGCGATCGCATCGCGCAGCCGAAACGCACGGTCGCGTGTCGAGCCCAATTCCAGTTCGAGACCGGACAGGTCCATCGTCGAAGCCGCGATATGCAGCCGCGGCACCGCGGTCGCGACCACCGCATCGCGCAGCGGCGCTTCACCGATCAACACGTCATAGGTGGAGACGCTGCGGTTGCGACGATCGATGCCGAGGCCGGTGGAGGCGTTGCCCTGCGGATCGAGATCGACCACCAGCACGCGCTCGCCTATCGCCGCGAGTGCGGTACCAAGGTTGATCGCGGTGGTTGTCTTTCCGACCCCACCCTTCTGATTGGCAAGCGCCAGGATACGGGGATGGCCCGGCGGATTTTGAGACTTATCCTCTTGATAAAGTTCATCAATTACGGTCATGCGCGGGCGCCATGGGTTGGGGCGGACGGAGCGCGACGCTCGATGTGATCGAGCTCGACGATCCAGCCGTGTCCGCCGGTGCGACTGGAATGGAGTTTTGGCGTGATGTTCCAATATTTAGTAGCATCAGTCAATTCAGCATCTACATCTTGGCCCTTCAGAAACAGCGCCTTTGCGCCGTGCCGAACCAGCGGTTCTGCGAAGCCGATGAGCTGGTGTAGCGGAGCCAATGCCCGTGCGGTGACGCAATCGACCTTGCCGACGACGCTATCCACATTATCCCCGATATCCGCCAGATGAATCGTGCCGGGAGCGCTGGTGATCCGCAAGGCCTCACGCAGGAACGCGCCCTTCTTGGCATTGCGTTCGACCAGATGGATCATGGCGCCGGGAATTTCAGCTAACGCACAGGCCAGCACCACGCCGGGAAACCCGCCGCCGCTACCGAGATCGGCCCAGACTTTTGCCGCGGGGACGAGCGCGAGGAGCTGCAGTGAATCCGAAACATGCCGGGTCCACAGATGCGATAGCGTCGATGGCGCGACGAGATTGGTCTTGGCCTGCCACTCCAGCAGCAGCGCAACATAGCGATCGAGGCGATCCGCTGTTTCACGTGAAACAGGCGTCAGCGCCAATGCCGCGGCCTTGTCGGCGGCGAGGACCGGATTCGGCGATGCCTTGTGCGAGCTTTGGACCATGACCGGGGTGACCGAAAGTGAGAGCGCGCTGTGTTGGGCTCGTCCGGCTAGATATCCATTGATTCGGAGTGCGGGGCTAGAGCGTTTTCCAGCGAAGTGGATACCGGTTCGCGTAAAGAAAACGCGTCAAACCAAGAATCTAGAGCCCCGTTCCGATTCCATCGGAACGGAGAAGGCTCTAGTGTCTGACTGGAAAAGCGTCCTCTCGAACCAAGCTTTCTGATGCAGTTCGCCTTGTCGCGGGCGCTGCGGATCGAACCAGCGCCCACGCCACGCGATCCCGGAGACCCGGCCGAGTGAAGCAAGATAGACGTGGAGAGCCGGAACGAAGCCCGGCCGTGACGTAGAAGGTGTTGGTGCGTTCCAGTGAGGCCGCCAGCAACCTGGTTAGGAGGACTATCTGACCTTGGGTAGCGCGCTCGCCAAAAACGGCCTAGTCCAATGGACCAGGCGGGGTCGAGAGCCGACAACGGCGCCAACGAGTTCGCCCGAGAGCATTGGTTTCGACTGCTCTCCGCTAATCGGAAAGCAGAGGCCGGTACGCAATCGGATGGGATGACGTCCTTGGCCTTCGCCACGGTAAGCCCGCTAGGCGGTTTCGGCCCCCATCGAGCTCCACCTGCGTTCTTCGGCTCCCAAGGAAGGCCCGGACTGCGCCGCTCGGTAGCGGCGGGTGGCACGAACCACTGCCACCGCTGTTTCACGTGAAACAGCGCTAAGCCGACGCGACCAATGGCCTTCGTCGGGACTGCCGGCGCAGATAGGCCGCCAGAATTCCCAGCGCCGCCGGAGTCATGCCGTCGAGCCGACCCGCCTGCCCTACGGTTCGTGGTCGCGCAGCTTCGAGCTTTGAGCGGGCCTCGTTGGAAAGACCAGGCACGTCCGCGTAATCGATGTCTCCAAGGATCAGGCTCTCGTCGCGGCGGAAGGCTTCGACATCGGCGGTCTGGCGCTTGAGATAGACATCGTATTTGGCGTCGATCTCCAGGTGGACCGCGATCGCTGGGTCAATGGCCGACAGTTCTGACCAGATCCCACAGAGCCCGGACCAAGTGATCTCTGGATAGGCCAACAGTTCAAAAGCGGAGCGGCGATGGCCGTCGCGGTTGAGGGCCAGCCCATACTTGGCGGCCTCATTCGGCGTCAGCGTGAGCGTCTTTGACAACGATTTCGCCGCTTCGAGCGCGGTCATCTTGGCGGCATGGCGCTGCGCGCGGGCGCTCCCTACGCACCCCAGCGCGATACCCTTGTCCGTCAAGCGCTGATCGGCATTATCGGCGCGCAGGGTAAGGCGATATTCGGCGCGCGACGTGAACATCCGATACGGCTCGGTGATCCCGCGGGTAACGAGGTCGTCGATCATCACCCCGAGATAGCCGTCGGCGCGGTCAAACACGATCGCCGCGCCGCCGCTCGCGGACAATGCAGCATTCAACCCAGCCACAAGTCCCTGTGCCGCGGCCTCCTCATAGCCCGTCGTGCCGTTGATCTGGCCGGCCAGGAAAAGCCCGCGCAAACGCTTGGCCTGCAGCGTCGGATCGAGTTCGCGCGGATCAACATGATCATATTCGATGGCGTATCCCGGCCGGATCATGCGGACCCGCTCCAGGCCGGGGATCGTCGCCAGGATTGCTAACTGCACCTCCTCCGGAAGCGAGGTGGAGATGCCGTTGGGATAGACCGTGCTGTCGTCGAGCCCTTCCGGCTCCAGGAAGATCTGATGCCCGTCACGGTCGCCGAAGCGAACGATCTTATCCTCGATCGACGGGCAATAGCGCGGCCCACTGCTCTTGATCTGCCCGGAATACATCGGCGAGCGATGCACATTGGCGCGGATCACCTCATGGGTGGCCGGCGTCGTACGGGTGATGCCGCACTGGATCTGCGGAGTGGTGATCGCATCGGTCATCACCGAAAAAGGCTCGGGCGGATCGTCGCCGGGCTGCATCTCCACCCCGGCCCAATCGATCGTACTGCCGTCAAGACGCGGCGGAGTGCCTGTCTTCAGGCGGCCGAGCGTGAAGCCGGCGCGCTCGAACGATCGCGAAAGCCCCATGGCTGGCGCCTCGCCTACCCGCCCGGCCGGCCAATTCCGCTCGCCGAGATGGATCAGCCCGCGCAGAAACGTCCCGGTCGTGATGACGATCGCGCCTACCGCCAGCTCGCGGCCATCGGCCAGGCGAACGCCGGTGACCCTATCGTTCGAGATCGTGAGCTCATCAGCCTCGCCCTCGATCACAGAGAGATTGGCGGTGGCCTCGATGGCCGCCTGCATGGCAGCAGCATAGAGCTTGCGATCCGCCTGAGCTCGCGGCCCTCGGACCGCCGGACCCTTGCGGCGGTTCAGCATACGAAACTGAATACCGCCGGCGTCTGCGACCCGGCCCATCAATCCATCGAAGGCGTCGACTTCGCGGACCAAATGGCCCTTGCCGAGTCCGCCGATCGCCGGGTTACAGGACATCGCCCCGATAGTGGCAAAGCGGTGTGTTACCAGCGCGGTGCGGGCGCCCATGCGCGCCGCGGCCGCCGCTGCTTCGGATCCGGCGTGGCCGCCTCCGATGACGATCACGTCGAACGATGAGGGCGAAGAATTCATGGCGGACTTGTATCTTGAGACGGTCTCAACCGGAAGCGGGCGGTGCAGAATTTTCGGCCGTTTCACGTGAAACAGCCGTCAACGGCCATGCGCCGAAGCAAGTTGTTTCACGTGAAACAGACACACCAAGAAATGAACAAAGAAATATTACTTACCTATACAAAATTCGCGGAAGATCACATCCAAAATATCTTCCACATCGACCCGGCCAAGAAGGCGCCCGAGCGTATAGGCTGCGGACCGCAAATCCTCCGCGGCTAACTCGTCTCCCTGCCCGATCACGGCTATGCTGCGCTGCAGCGATTGCGAGGTCTGCTGCAGCAATTTTCGCTGCCGTTCGCGGGTGATCAGACCGCCCTCCTGGCCCCCGAAGTAGCTTTCAGCAAACAATACCAAGGCCGAAATTAGCTCGGCGATGCCCTCCCCCTCGCGCGCCGATATCGCAAAATCGGCCCGGCGGTACCCCGCCTCACCCTGGGCTGGACCACCGCCATCGCGACGATCCGCGTCAAGATCGATCTTGTTGCGCACCGCCCATACCGGTGTTGCGGCGTCATGCTGCGGTCCGTTGTCCGGCGCATCGGCCAGCCAAAGCACCAGGTCTGCTTCGGCCGCCTTTGCCCGCGCGCGACGAACGCCCTCCTGCTCCACCGGATCGTCGGTTTCCCGAATGCCAGCGGTATCGATCATCGTTACCGGATAGCCGTCGAGATCGAGTTGAACCTCGATCACGTCCCGCGTGGTCCCAGCATAGGGCGAGACGATCGCCACCTCCCGCCGCGCCAATTGATTCATCAGCGTCGACTTGCCGACGTTCGGCGGGCCGGTGATCGCGACCACCAGGCCATCGCGCAGGCGTTCACCTTTTGCCTGTGCCGCTAGCACTTCTTCGATTTCGCTCGCGAGCGCGACAATCCTGGCGCGCGCCGGCCCAAGCAACTCGGCGGAAACGTCGCCCTCGTCGGAGAAATCAATCCCCGCCTCAATCAGCGCCGAGGCTTCGATGATTCGCTCGCGCCAGTCGCGGGCCTTGTCGCCGAGCATCCCTTTCAGTTGCCGCAGCGCCTGGCGACGCTGCCGATCGGTGTCCGCATGGATCAGATCGTCGAGCCCTTCGGCCTCGGTCAGATCGATTTTGCCGTTCTCAAAGCCGCGCCGGGTAAACTCGCCCGGCTCCGCCGCGCGCATATCCTCGAAGCGCGACAGCCCGGCGAACAATGCCGCCAACACCGCCCGCCCGCCATGAACGTGGAATTCCGCGACGTCCTCGCCCGTCGCACTTGCCGGCCCGGGAAACCAAAGCACCACCGCATCGTCGATCGGCTGCCCCTGGAAATCGCGCAGCAGCGCCCGCGTCGCCCGCCGCGGCGCCGGAACTTTTCCCGTGAGCGACGTCAGCGCTGCAGCGGCTTGCGACCCCGACACCCGCACAACCGCGATCGCGCTCGGCGGCCGGCCTGACGACAACGCAAAAATGGTCTGGTCCCGTGGGTGCATCGCCTATTTGCCCCGGGGTTATGCCACAGGCAAAACAATTCCTGATCGCGCGTACGCCCCATCGCCCCACCCCGATGCGTGAGCGCCTAAGTGACACGCCAGTGCACAAATACCGCAGCATTTTTGCTGCGCGAAGCTGAAACCAGCCAACAACATGGAGTTGATTTTATAATATCAGCAATATCAATAACTTATCTGAATTTTCAGAAGCCGGTCTTCTATCCATGCCGCCTTTATGCTGCACAAGACTGCAACATGAGATTGCAAGCTGCCATGAAAAAGCGCCCGGTTTTAGCCGGGCGCCCTCCAAATCTGTCCATGCAGTTCAGGTATTCATCGAATCGAAGAATTCCGAGTTGTTCTTGGTGTTGCGCAGCTTGTCGAGCAGGAAGTCGATCGCATCCATGGTGCCCATCGGATTGAGGATCCGGCGCAGCACGTACATTTTCTTCAGGAGCTGCGGATCGGTAATCAGCTCTTCCTTGCGGGTACCGGAGCGCGAGATGTCGATCGCCGGGAAGGTGCGCTTGTCCGAGACCTTGCGATCGAGGATCAGTTCCGAGTTACCGGTGCCCTTGAATTCTTCGAAGATCACTTCGTCCATTCGGCTGCCGGTGTCGACCAGCGCCGTCGCGATGATGGTGAGTGAACCGCCCTCCTCGATGTTGCGCGCGGCACCGAAGAAACGCTTCGGCCGCTGCAACGCGTTGGCGTCGACACCGCCGGTCAGCACCTTGCCCGATGACGGCACCACGGTGTTATAGGCCCGACCCAACCGCGTGATCGAATCCAGCAGGATCACGACGTCGCGGCCGTGCTCGACCAGCCGCTTGGCTTTCTCGATCACCATTTCGGCGACCTGCACGTGACGCACCGCCGGTTCGTCGAAGGTGGACGAGACCACCTCGCCCTTTACCGACCGCTGCATGTCCGTGACTTCTTCCGGACGCTCGTCGATCAACAGCACGATCAGATAGCATTCCGGGTGATTCGCCGTGATCGAGTGCGCGATGTTCTGCATCAACACGGTTTTACCGGTCCGCGGCGGCGCCACGATCAAGGCGCGCTGGCCCTTGCCGATCGGGGCCACGATGTCGATCACCCGTGCCGAAAGGTCTTTTCGGGTCGGGTCTTCGAGCTCGAGCCGAAACCGCTGGTCCGGAAACAGCGGCGTCAGATTGTCGAAATTGACCTTGTGCTTGGACTTCTCCGGGTCCTCGAAATTCAGCGTGTTGACCTTGAGCAGCGCGAAGTAGCGTTCGCCTTCCTTGGGGCTGCGAATATGACCTTCGATGGTATCGCCGGTGCGAAGGCCGAATTCGGCGAATCTGCGAGGGCGAGACGTAAATATCATCCGGTCCTGGCAGGTAATTGGCGTCCGGCGAACGCAAAAACCCGAAGCCGTCGGAGAGAACCTCGACGACGCCCTCCCCGATAATGTCGGTCTCCTGGATCGCAAGTTGCTTGAGAATGGCGAACATCAGCTCTTGCTTGCGCATCGTGCTGGCGTTTTCGACCCCTTTTTCTTCGGCGAACGAGACGAGTTCGGCCGGCGTTTGAGCCTTGAGGTCTTGAAGTTTCATTTCCCGCATTGGGATGGTCCTGTGGAAAAAACGTGGAGGGGTTGCGAGGCGGCGTTGAAAAGAAATGCGGACGCAAGTTCAGGAAAGTCCGCAGGACTGAGCGAGGAAAGGGCCGGTGAGGCTTCAAACCTGATGTGGCGGCCGGTTCAACGAGGAAGCCGAAGCACAACCACATCCGCCTGCGTGGGGTGGGATTAGAATAATATAGAAAATCGGCCGGTGCTTCGCAAGGCGGTGTAGGAAATCTGTGTTGACGGCGCCTTGCGTCAAAACGGCTTCACGACCACCAAAATGACAATCCCAATCATCAATAGGGTCGGTAGCTCGTTGATATAACGATAGAATTTTTGACTTCGCACGTTGCGGTCGGCCGCGAAATCCTTCACGCAGCGGGCAAAAAAACCATGGACACCCGACAACAGCACCACCAGCAGCAGCTTGCCGTGCAACCATCCCGCGGCAAACCAGTGCCCGGCAAAGGCAAGATAAAGTCCAGCCAGCCAAGTCACCACCATTGCGGGGTTGATGATGGCTTTGAGCAGGCGGCGCTCCATCAGCTTGAAGGTCTCAGACTGCTTCGATCCAATCTCGGCGTGGCAGTGGTACACGAACAACCGCGGCAGGTAGAGCATGCCAGCCATCCATGAAATGACGGCGATGACGTGCAGCGCCTTGATCCATTCGTACACTGTCGATGCCCCACTCATTCGCAGAACCGATGTCGCCCGCAATGCTAGGCCGTTCCGGCCAACATCAGCGTTGCCTATCGGGCCTTCCTGCCGATCTGACTTGCCCCAAACGGAGGCATATCCGCAAGTGACTCTTAATCTAAAACAATAATTTTAGAATCTTAGGTTTGAGTCTAAGTAGCGGTGAATTTGGCGCACCCAACGCTGTCCCAAAATTCTCAAGGCTTGTTCACAACCGTCAACAGTTCCCCCGACAGGTTGGGTTATCGAAATAACACTACACGCCTCAAGCTCTTGTGCTGGTCTGTGGTCAGGTTATGAAGAGACAAGTCCACATAACCCCACTATCATTCCGACGGACGATCGGACTTGTTCGTTCGGGGAGGCCTGTGAAGAAAAAACCGGGTTATCCCCGAACCATCGCCCGGCGACCGTTTCTGTCAGGTTAACTCCACAGCGATTCACAGGTTACACAGGGGTCACGGTGCCTACGATCGGCAATTATTTTCACCTTCACCTGGTTTCCGATTCGACCGGCGAGACGCTGATTACGGTGGCGCGCGCGGTCGCAGCCCAATATGCCAATGTGACGCCGGTCGAACACGTCTATCCGCTGGTGCGCAGCCAGAAGCAGCTCGACCGCGTGCTCGATGAGATCGAGGAGGCGCCGGGCATTGTGCTGTTTACCTTGCTGGAAAAAGATCTGGTCGCGCGGCTGGAAGCGAAGTGCAAGGAAATCAATATCCCGAGCCTTTCGATCATCGGGCCGGTGATGCAGCTGTTTCAGGCCTATCTCGGTGCGGCCACCACCGGGCGCATCGGCGCCCAGCACACCCTGAATGCGGAATATTTCAAGCGAATCGATGCGCTGAACTACACCATGATTCACGATGACGGCCAGCATGTCGAAGGACTGGAAGATGCTGACGTCGTTCTGGTCGGCGTGTCCCGCACCTCGAAGACGCCGACCTCGATCTATCTCGCCAACCGCGGCATCCGCACCGCGAACGTGCCGCTGGTGCCGGGCATCGCGATCCCGCATCAACTGGAAACGCTGAAAAAACCACTCGTGGTCAGCTTGCATGCGACCCCGGAGCGCTTGATCCAGGTACGGCAGAACCGGCTGTTGAGCATCGGCGCCGGGACCGGCAATGACGACTATATCGACCGCCAGGCCGTCGCCGATGAGGTCGCGTTTGCGCGGCGGTTGAGCGCCAGGTTCAACTGGGCGCTGCTCGACGTCACGCGGCGGTCGATCGAAGAGACCGCGGCCGCGATCTTGAAACTGATCGCCGACCGGCATCGGCATCGGCTTTCAGAATGACGGTTTGGCGCGGACAACATCCGTTGATCCTGGCCTCGCAAAGCCGCGCGCGGCAGGCACTACTGGCCAATGCCGGCATTATCTTCGAGGCCATTCCGGCCGATATCGATGAGCGCGAGGTTCAACGCGCGTCAGGTCTGTCAGCGCCGGGCGACATTGCTTCACTGCTGGCGCGACGAAAGGCGCTTTCGGTATCGTCTAGCCAGCAAGGCAGAACCGTGGTCGGCGCCGATCAGACCTTGGCACTCGGTACACGGCTGTTCAGCAAGCCCGCCGATCGCGCCCAGGCCGCAGAGCAGTTGCGTGCCTTGGCCGGCGGCACCCATGAACTGCACGCCGCCATTGCCGTCGCGCGAGATGACGCGATATTGTTCGAAGCTGTGAGTATCGCGCGCATGACCATGCGACCGCTAAGCGAGGCTGAAATCGATGCCTATCTGGATCAAGCGGGAAAGGCCGTCGTGACCAGCGTCGGCGCTTACCAGCTCGAAGGTCTGGGCATCCATTTGTTCGAGCGGATTGCCGGCGATCATTTCACGATTCTTGGGCTGCCGCTGCTGCCGTTGCTGGCGTTCCTGCGCAGCGAGCGATTGCTCGCGGTGTGAGCCGGAGAGCACGCACATGATAGTCCTTGGCCTGACCGGCTCGATCGGGATGGGGAAATCAACCACCGCCAAGCTGTTCGCCGAAGCCGGCGTTCCGGTTTACGATGCCGACGCCACTGTTCACCTGGTTTACGAAGGCGAGGCGGCGCCCGCGATCGAGGCGGCTTTTCCGGGTACGACCGTTGACGGCAAGGTCGACCGCAATCGGCTTTCGGCGCAAGTGGTGCACGATCCCGCCGCGATCAAGCGGCTGGAGCAGATCGTTCATCCGATGCTGCGTGCGTACCACCAAAAATTTCTCAGCGAGGCCGAGCGAGCCGGTGCACCCGTCGCCGTCGTCGACGTGCCGTTATTGTTTGAGACCGGCGGAGAGAAGCGGGTCGACGCCGTAGTGGTGGTCACGACGTCGCCGGAAATTCAACGCCAACGGATCCTTGCGCGCGACAACATGAGTGACGAAAAACTCGACGCTATCCTGTCGCGGCAACTGCCTGACGCCGAAAAGCGCAAGCGTGCGGATTTTATCGTGGATACCTCGCACGGGCTCGATCCGGTGCGCGCCCGAATCCGGGACATCCTGGCCGAGGCTGGTAAAATGCCGCGGCGGCGGCCCTGATTCGTCACGCCTTTGGCTTCTCCAGGTTTTACCAGATGCGCGAGATAGTTCTCGATACCGAGACCACCGGCCTCGATCCATTGCGGGGCGACCGGCTGGTTGAGATCGGCTGTGTCGAGATCTTCAACCGGATGCCGACCGGACAGGTGTTTCACCGGCATATCAATCCGGAACGCGACATGCCGGCCGAAGCCTTCGCCGTGCACGGTCTTTCCAGCGAGTTTCTGGCCGACAAGCCGCTTTTTGCCCACGTGGTCGAGGAGTTTCTGGAGTTCATCGCCGACGCGCCATTGGTGATTCACAACGCCTCGTTCGATATCAGTTTCATCAACGCCGAACTCGAGCGCATCAAGCGGCCGGTGATCGTGCGTGAGCGGCTGGTCGACACCCTGCTGCTGGCGCGGCGCAAGCATCCGGGTGTTTCGAATCGTCTCGATGATCTCTGTTCGCGTTACGCGATCGACAATTCCCGCCGCACCAAGCACGGCGCGTTGCTCGACGCCGAACTGCTGGCTGAGGTGTACATCGACCTGATCGGGGCGCGGCAGTCGCAACTGATCCTGGCGTCGGAAGTCCGCGACACCCGCGTTAGTGGATATGGCGAAACGCCGCGGCGGCAACGGTCTGAACCGCTCGCGCCGCGTGTCACAGAGGCCGATCGCGCCGAGCACCGGGCCTTTGTCGCCACCTTGGGCGACAAGCCGATCTGGAGCGATTTCCTGGGCGCGGCACTGGCCGCACCGGAAAACGTGTAGAAAGCCGATCTCGCTTAGCTTGGCTTGACCTGCGCGGTCTGCGCCGTGGCGGCCTGCCGTTCCATGTTTTGCCGATACAGACCGACAAAATCCACGGGGTCGAGCATCAGCGGCGGGAAACCACCGTCGCGGACCGCGGTCGCGATAATCTCGCGAGCGAACGGAAACAGCAGCCGCGGACATTCGATCATGACCAGCGGGTGCAGGTTTTCATTCGGGACGTTGACGATGCGGAAGACGCCGGCATAGGTCAGATCGAAGCTGAACAGGACTTTTCCGGCGTTCTCGGCTTTGCCTTCGATCAGGAGCGCCACTTCATATTCGCTTTCAGCGACATTGTTGGCGTTGACGTTGATCTGGATGTTGATTGACGGCTGCTGCGACTGCGGTGCCAGCGAGGCCGGGGCGTTCGGATTTTCGAACGACAGGTCCTTGGTATATTGTGCCAGCACGTTCAACTGGGGGGGAGGGGATGCCTCGGGGGGCGTGCCGTTGCCGTTCGTCATCGAAGTATCTCCTGGAGCGTTTTCAAGCGAGCAGGGACCGGTTGCGTTTGAATTCGCTCAAAGGGCGAAAAGGCCTCTGTCCGGCGAGTGGCTATCATAGCCTCGCCTCATTCCACAAGGACGACAATTTCCTTTAGAGATGCCGACGGGGCCGGGGATTGCGGCCGAAACGTCGGAGGTGCAAGGCGGCAAAGCCGGATGGCGGCGGCCAATGCTTAAAATTCTAGCTGGGCAGGCCGGTGAGCATACACTCTAAATTGTTGAATATGCGCGATTTCCGGACATCATCGGGGTTTCCCCTTGCGGCAAAAACAGGCTACTATTGAGTGGTGGCAAAAGGGCGAGAGCAGATTGGCTTGGCCTATTTCCTCCGGCATGGCTTTTCATGCCAAAGCGCGCCATTGGCTGGGCATAGTTTCGTGCCTACATGCTGCGGACTTATCCATGAGGTAATCTCTGCCGTCCCCTTCAAGGGGAACGCTGTACCGCCAGAGCTATTGTCGGCGTAGACCAGAAAGCGAATGCGACGTGGATATTTATACCATCATCTTCTTGGCGCTGGCGGTTTTCATCTTCCTGCGCCTACGTAATGTCCTCGGTCAGCGCACCGGAAATGAGCGGCCGCCGTATGATCGCGCGGCGCGCAATGTGGTGCAGGGAGCTCAGGACAACAACGTGGTCCCGATGCCCGGTACGGTCATCGACCAGGCACCGCTGGCGCCGGCGGCGGACGTCGTCCCGCCGACCGATCGCTGGAAAGGCCTGGCCGAGCCGGGCACGCCGCTTGCACAGGGACTTGACGCCATCGCGGCGCAAGATTTGTCGTTCGACCCGCGGCATTTTATCAGCGGCGCGCGCGGTGCCTATGAGATGATCGTGCTGGCATTTGCCAATGGCGATCGCCGGGCGCTGAAGGATCTGCTGTCGGCAGAAGTCTTCGAGAGCTTCGATAGCGCGATCAAGGAGCGCGAGAAGCTTGAGCGGAAGACCGAAACCCGGTTCGTTTCGATCGACAAGGCCGAACTGATCGGTGCCGAAGCACGGGATCGGTCGGCGCAGCTGACCGTCCGCTTCGTGTCGCAGATGGTATCCGTTACCCGCGACAAGGCCGGCACGATCGTCGACGGCAATCCGGACAAGGTCACCGACATTACCGATGTTTGGACATTCGCCCGTGACGTCACCTCACGCGATCCGAACTGGAAGCTGGTTGGTACGGGCAGCGGTCAATAGAACTCGATATGGCGCCGCGGCAGGTGCGATCGCCGCGGCATTGTCATTGATTTCGGTCGCCGCTGCGGTCGCGCGACCGCACCACCATCCCCCTCGTCAACTCGTTTGGCCACTCATGATCAGTGGCAGCCAGTACGCCCCGATCGCGTGGGCCGATGTCACCGGCTGGAACGAGGACGACCAACTGGCGGCGTACAAGACGTTTCGCGCCAGCTGCAAGGCGATATCCCAGCAAAAAGCCCCGCCCTCCGACCCCAAGGCATTGGGCATCTCGTTACGTGAGCCCTGCCGCGCGGCCCGAGCCGCCGATATCACCGACGGCGCCGCGGCGCGGCACTTTTTTGAAGAACATTTCCTGCCGTTGCAGATCTCCCGACTCGGTGAGGATGCGGGCTTCGTCACCGGCTATTACGAGCCGGTGGTCGAGGGGGCGCGGACCCGGACCGATGTCTACACGGTGCCGGTCTATCGCCGGCCTTCCAACTTGTTCGTGCGCGGCTTCAAGCAGGACGCGACCGGATTGCCCAACAAGGGCGAGGTGTTTCGCAAGATCGGCCGTCGCAAGCTCGTGCCCTATTACGATCGCGCCGCGATTGAAGACGGCGCCATAGCCGGCCGCGGCCTCGAAATATGCTGGCTCAAGGACCAGACCGACCTGCTCTTCACCCAGATCCAAGGCTCGGCGCGGGTTCGTCTTGAGGATGGTTCGACCATCCGAATCAATTATGACGCCCATAACGGCTACCCCTATACGCCGGTCGGCCGCATCCTGATCGATCGCGGCATCATCCCGAAAGACCAGATGTCGATGCAGCGGATCAGGGAATGGATGGATCAAAATCCGGACGGGGCCAACGAATTGCGCCGACAGAACCGGTCCTACGTGTTCTTTCGCGAGGTGCAGCTCTCCGATAAGGACGAGGCGGTGGGGGCGCAGGGCGTGCCGCTGACGCCGGGTCGATCGATCGCCGTCGATAAATCGCTGCACGTCTATGGGACGCCGTTCTTCATCGAGGGCGAACTTCCGATCGAGTTGGAACGATCAAAGACCCCGTTTCACCGGTTGATGATCGCCCAGGACACCGGCTCGGCGATCACGGGGCCCGCGCGGGCCGACCTTTATTTCGGCGCCGGGCCGGATGCCGCCAAGGTGTCCGGGCGGCTCCGACACCCGATGCGGTTTGTGATGCTGGTGCCGAAGAGCCTCAATCCGGTGGCGCGCGGCCGCGAAATGCCGTTGCCGGAACCGAGGCCGTCGGAAAAGATCGCCAAACTGTTTCCGCAGTCCGATCCGCTGAAGAACCAGCCGAAGGATCCAAAGAGCGCAGCACCGCCGCCCGTCGTCGCGCAAGCGCCCAATGCCGGGGGTGGCGGAGCCAAGGTTGTCCCGTTGCCGGAAGCCCGGCCGGCCCTCGAACCAACGCGCGAGCGGCGTCATCACCGCCGCGCCCGGCACTATCGCGGCGAGCGATGAAACGTCCGCGGCCTATTCCCGAATTGCTCGAATCGCCACGGCGCAAGCGTGCGCTGAGCGAAGAGGAGCGCGCGCTGTGGGAAAGCGTGGCGAAGCAGACCAAACCGCTGCGGAAGAAGTCTCATTCCGCAAAGGCGGCAAAGCCGGCGATCGGCGTCACCCCGCAGGGTGCGCCGCCGGCTGCCGAACGGCCCTCGGCGCCGCCGTCTGGGCCCGCCAAAACAGCCCGCGGGCCAAAGCCGCAGCTGCCGCCGGCGGCGCCGCCGCTGGCACCGCTCGGGCGTCGCGAGCGTTCGCAACTGGCCCGCGGCCGCAAGGAAATCGACGCCCGGCTCGACCTGCACGGCATGACGCAGACCCGCGCCCACCGCGCGCTGTCAGGCTTTTTGCAACGTGCCCACGCTGACGGCCTGTCATTCGTGCTGGTTATCACCGGCAAGGGCCGGATGACGGGAGGCGAATCCGAGCGTGGCGTGCTACGGCGCCAGGTGCCGCAATGGCTCAACCTGCCGGAATTCCGCTCCATGGTGGTGGGCTTCGAGGAGGCGCATATCGGCCATGGCGGCGAGGGCGCACTTTATGTTCGCATCAGGCGAGTGAGGCTTTAGAGCATCCGACCCCAGGGGGCCTCAGAACGGCCGTACGATTCCCACCCGCGGGATCACCGTCACGATTCCGCCGAGCAGTGTGGTCTTGCGATCGGCGATCGCACTCGTTGTGAGCAGTGGTACCGCGCGCGAAGCGGGCTGCACGGCCTTTACGGCGTGCAGGATCAGAAACATGCAGACCGCCCAGTTGGAAATCCATCGCGAATAGTCGAATACGATCGCGAACATCGCCAGATAGCCCGCGCTGACCAGAGCGATCGCGGTCATCACGACACGGCGGTGCAGCTGATCCGACAGCGACCGGATCAGGTCGCCAAAATATTTCCACAGCGGCGCATGCAACCAGATCAGCAAGGCAAACACCGGCACACCCAGCAGGTTCGAGGGCATCCGCCGCCAGGTGTCGTGAAGCTCCTTAGAAAGTGGCTGGTACCAGATGTAACTGAAAGTCAGGAGATCGGTTCGGGACGGGCTGCCCTGCAGATAGCCGACGAAGTCGGCCTCCGGTATTCGCATCACCCCGTAGAATTGCGCGGCTAAGAACAATGTGATGACGCAGATCGTCGCAGCCAGGCCAACCAGCAGGTTCTGCAGGGTCACGCCCTGCACCAGGTAATAGCGCAGCACCACGATCGTCCCGATGGTCGGCACATACATCAGGAAATGAACGTGATGGATCAGGATGAGGATCATTGACGCCGCCGCGGCGCACATCACAATCGAGCGCGCCGGAATCAGCAGCAGGCCGATCGCGAACGCGCAACCATAGATGTCGAAGTGCCCCAGCGTGAACATGAAATTTTTCAGAAAGAAAGGCGATCCGGCCATGAACACAAACAGTGGCATGTGCTTGTCATCGAAACCGAAGGTTCGCCGAAATAGCTGAATGAACAGGCCGAACGTGATCAGCCAGGCTGTGCCGCCGAGCGCGAAAACCAGCCAGATCGGCACCTTGTAAGTAAGCAACGAAACAAGCGCGCCGATCAGCGCGCGCTTGGCAAAGCCGAAATGGTAATCAACCAGAAGGTGGATATAGGGAACGTAGGGCGGCAAGGTGATCTTGTAGAGAAACACCCCGATCAGGACGGCGGCATTGACCGCGAGCATCCAGCGCCACGGATTCTCCCGTCCGCGCAAATACATTCGTCACCCGAAACCAATAAAATATGGTCGGGACTATCACACGTTGGTTGTGGTCAGTGCAATATACAACTATCAGCCGCGCGAGGACGACAAGCGGCGCTGTTCGCTACAAGATGAACCGGCTCAGATCCGCGTTCTTGGCGAGGTCACCGACGTGCTTCTGGACGTAGTCGGCATCGATCTGGATGACGTCGCCATTGCGGTCCGGGGCGGCAAAGGAAATCTCGTCGAGCACGCGCTCCATCACAGTCTGCAGCCGCCGCGCACCGATATTCTCCACGGTGGAGTTGACCGCCACCGCCACGTCGGCGAGCGCGTCGATGGCGCTATCGGTGATATCGAGCGTCACGCCTTCGGTCTGCATCAACGCGACATATTGCTTGATCAGCGAGGCTTCCGGTTCGGTCAGGATGCGGCGCATGTCGTCGCGCGTGAGCGCTTCCAGCTCGACCCGGATCGGCAGCCGGCCCTGCAATTCCGGCAGCAGGTCCGACGGCTTGGCAATATGAAACGCGCCGGAGGCGATGAACAGGATATGGTCGGTTTTGACGGTGCCGTGCTTGGTCGACACCGTGGTGCCCTCGATCAGCGGCAGCAGATCGCGCTGGACGCCTTCGCGGGAAACATCGCCGCCGGTGCGGCCGTCGCGGACGCAAATCTTGTCGATCTCGTCGAGGAAAACGATGCCGTTGTTCTCGACCGCGTTGATCGCTTCCTGCACCAATTGGTCGCTATCCAATAGCTTGTCGGATTCCTCGTTGACGAGAATCTCGTGCGAGCCCTCGACCGTCAGGCGCCGGGTCTTGGACCGCCCGCCCATCTTGCCGAAGATATCGCCGATCGAGATCGCGCCCATCTGCGCTCCCGGCATGCCCGGAATCTCGAACATCGGCATCCCGCCCGAGGATTGCGTCTCGATCTCGATTTCCTTGTCGTTGAGTTCGCCGGCGCGCAATTTTTTGCGAAATGAATCCCGCGTCGCCGCGCTTGAATTGGCGCCGACCAAAGCGTCCAGCACCCGGTCTTCGGCGGCAAGCTGCGCGCGGGCCTGGACGTCCTTGCGCTTGCGCTCCCGGGTCTGCGTGATCGCGACTTCGACGAGGTCGCGGATGATCTGTTCGACGTCGCGGCCGACATAGCCGACCTCGGTGAACTTGGTGGCTTCGACCTTGATGAACGGCGCGCCCGCCAGCTTCGCCAGCCGCCGCGCGATCTCGGTCTTGCCGACACCGGTTGGCCCGATCATCAGGATGTTTTTCGGCAGCACCTCTTCGCGGAGGTTGCCGGTAAGTTGCAGCCGCCGCCAGCGGTTGCGCAGCGCGATCGATACCGCGCGCTTGGCGTCGGTCTGGCCGACGATGAAGCGATCAAGTTCGGAGACGATTTCACGGGGGGAAAAGTCAGTCATAGGCTCTAGCTAGGTTTAAATCGATGCAAGGACAAGCTGGATCGAGGCGTCACGGGTGTCGCACCATCATCAGCAGCGCCGGGCCATCCGGCAGATCAGCAGATGGTCTGACATCATCGGATGGAAGACATTATTCGGCGCCATCGGTCAGCCGGCCTGCAAGGTCTCGATGGTCAGGTTGCGATTGGTGTAGACGCAAATATCGGCGGCGATATCGAGCGCCCGGCGCACGATGGTCTCGGCATCCTTGTCCGAATCGACCAGCGCGCGGGCCGCGGCCAGCGCGTAATTGCCGCCGGACCCGATCGCCATCACGCCGGCCTCCGGCTCCAGCACGTCGCCGGTGCCGGTCAGGACCAGCGAGACATCCTTGTCGGCGACAATCATCATCGCCTCCAGCCGGCGCAGATAGCGGTCGGTTCGCCAATCCTTGGCGAGCTCGACCGCCGCGCGGGTCAGTTGCCCCGGATATTGCTCAAGTTTGCTTTCCAGGCGCTCAAACAGCGTAAAGGCATCGGCGGTCGCCCCGGCAAAACCGCCGATGACGTCGCCTTTGCCAAGCTTTCGGACCTTTTTGGCGTTGGATTTGATGACGGTTTGGCCGATCGACACCTGCCCATCGCCGCCGATTACCACCTTGCCGCCCTTGCGAACCGTCAAAATGGTTGTGCCGTGCCAGACCGGCGATTCCGTCTGTGATGCCTGCATGGAATACCTCGCATTTCCCCGAATTTAAGGATTGGCCCGTCCGGTTACAATTGGCGCGAAGAGGCCGCCGCGGATCGATACATCGCAGGCGCCCCCCTTGGCATGATGAAACCGCATCAAACCCAGAAGACCGAAGCCTTGGTAACCGCTTCAGCGCCGGAATCCAGTCACCATGGGCCCAAGATTAGGACAAGATTGGCTCAAGTTGGGCTCCCAAGGGCCGATACCGCAGTGGCGAAGGCGGGATCGGCCTGTTAAAAGGGCGCGTTTTCAGCACGGAGAAAGCCCTTTTCATGCGCACCGCGACCGTCAAGCGCAAGACCAAAGAAACCGATATCGAGGTCACGGTGAACCTCGACGGATCAGGCGTGTCCAACGTCGCGACCGGAATCGGCTTTTTCGACCATATGCTCGATCTCTTGGCCCGCCATTCGCGCATTGACGTCACCGTGAAGGCGGTGGGCGACCTGCACATCGACCACCATCACACCACGGAGGATGTCGGGATCGCGCTCGGACAGGCCGTGAAGCAGGCGCTCGGCAGCATGGCCGGCATCACCCGCTACGCCTCCGTCCATATGCCGATGGACGAGACCCTGTCGCGCGTCGTCATCGACATTTCCGGGCGGCCGGTGCTGGTCTTCAAGGTGGAGTTTCCGCGTGACAAGGTCGGCAACTTCGACACCGAACTCGTTCGCGAATGGTTCAACGCGTTCACAATGAATGCCGGGGTGACTTTGCACGTCGAGACCTTATATGGCGAGAACAGCCATCATATCGCCGAATCCTGCTTCAAGGGTCTGGCGAGAGCGCTGCGCGCCGCGGTCGCGATCGACGCGCGCGCCGCGGGCGAGGTGCCATCCACCAAGGGTCAGCTCGGCGGCTGATTGCTTGTTCGCGGCGGAGCGTAACGATGCCGGTCTACACAGTTCATGCCCCCGTGAACTCCGATGCGAGCGCCAGTGCGACCGACAGGTTCGCCTTCGTTCGCGACGGTTTTCACGTTTGGGCCGCAATTCTGAGCCCGGTGTGGCTCGCCTGGCACCGGTTGTGGCTGGCGCTGATCGGCTGGATCGTCGTCGCAGCGGTGCTCGAGGTCGGGATGCTGCGGCTCGGCGCCGGAACTGGCGCGATCCTCGTCGTCGACATCCTGCTCGCGTTGCTGATGGGATTTGAAGCGGCCAGCTTGCAGCGCTGGACGCTGTCGCGGCGCAACTGGCGCCAGCTCGACATCGTGGTGGCGGACGATGAAGAAGCCGCCGAGCGGCGGTTCTTCGATCGCTGGACCGCCGGGCAACGCGGGCCGAGCTTTGATCAATCGGCGGTCGATCGTAGCGGGCCACCGGCATCGCGGGATGTTCCGGGCCAAGCCTTTTCGCGTCCCTCAAACGAGATCATCGGCTTATTTCCGCAACCGGGAGCATCGCGTTGAGCGTTGCCATTATCGATTACGGCTCGGGCAATCTGCACTCCGCCGCCAAGGCGTTCGAGCGCGCGGCGCGCGGCACCGAGAGGCCCGACAGGATCGTTGTCACCCGCGATCCCGAGGTGGTGTATCGCGCCGATCGCATCGTATTGCCTGGCGTTGGGGCGTTCGCCGATTGCCGCAAGGGTCTCGATGAGCTCGACGGTATGGTCGAGGCGATGACGGAAGCCGTGCGACAGAAGGCGCGGCCATTTATGGGCATCTGCGTCGGCATGCAGCTGATGGCGACCCGCGGCAAGGAGCATGTCACTACCGACGGCTTCAACTGGATCGCCGGCGACGTCGAAAAGATCTCACCGCGCCAGGAGGGGTTGAAGATTCCCCATATGGGCTGGAATACGCTCGATGTGCTCCGCGAACATCCGGTGTTGGAGCGCTTGCCGCTCGGGCCCAAGGGCCGCCACGCTTATTTCGTACACTCCTATCATCTCAACGCCGCCAATGAAGCGGACGTGCTGGCGCGCGCGGATTACGGCGGCCCGGTGACGGCGATCGTCGGCAAGGACACCGCCATCGGCACCCAGTTTCACCCCGAGAAGAGCCAGCGGTTCGGGCTGGCGCTGATCTCGAATTTTCTGAAGTGGAAGCCGTGATTCTCTTTCCCGCCATCGACCTGAAAAACGGCCAGTGCGTGCGCCTCGAACAGGGCGACATGGCGCGCGCCACCGTGTTTAACCTCGATCCGGCGGCGCAGGCACGCGCCTTCGCCACGCAGGGGTTCGAGTATCTGCATGTGGTCGACCTCGACGGCGCCTTTGCCGGAAAACCGATGAACGCGCATGCGGTCGAGGCCATGCTCAAGGCGGTCACCATGCCGGTGCAGCTTGGCGGCGGCATTCGCGACCTCGGCACCGTCGAAGCCTGGCTCGACAAGGGCATTGCGCGCGTCATCATCGGTACCGCGGCGGTCCGCGATCCCGAGCTGGTGAAAAGCGCGGCAAAAGCCTTCCCGGGTCGCGTCGCGGTTGGCCTTGACGCGCGCGACGGCAAGGTCGCGGTCGAAGGCTGGGCCGAGACCTCGGAGGTGACCGCGCTCGAAATCGCCCAACGCTTCGAGGATGCCGGCGTGGCCGCGATCATCTTCACCGACATTGCCCGCGACGGCCTGCTGAAAGGCCTCAACCTGGATGCGACGATCGCGCTGGCGGAGCGTATCTCGATCCCGGTGATCGCATCGGGCGGATTCGCCTCGATCGACGACGTCAAGGCGATGTTGGCGCCGCGCGCACGCAAGCTCGCCGGCGCGATCGCGGGTCGCGCGCTCTATGACGGCCAACTCGATCCTGCGGCGGCGCTGGCGCTGATCCGCAACGCGCGGGCCGCGGCCTAGGAGATTTTCGATGTTCAAGGTGCGCGTGATTCCCTGCCTCGACGTCAAGGACGGAAGGGTGGTCAAAGGAGTGAACTTCGTCGACCTCCGCGATGCCGGCGATCCCGTGGAAGCGGCCATCGCCTATGACGCCGCCGGCGCCGATGAGTTGTGCTTTCTTGACATCACGGCCACGCATGAAAATCGCGGCATCATGCTCGACGTCGTCAAGCGTACGGCGGAGGCCTGCTTCATGCCGCTGACGGTCGGCGGCGGCGTCCGCACCGTCGACGATATCCGCACCTTGCTGCGGTCTGGCGCCGACAAGGTGTCGATCAACAGCGCCGCGGTCAGCCGCCGCGAATTCGTCAAGGAAGCTTCCGAGAAATTCGGCGATCAGTGCATCGTGGTGGCGATCGACGCCAAGCGCGTCAAGCGCGGCGGCGGATCGGAGCGGTGGGAGATCTTTACCCATGGCGGCCGCAACAGCACCGGTATCGACGCCATCGAATACGCCCAGGAGGTAGTTTCACTCGGCGCCGGTGAAATCCTGCTGACATCGATGGACCGGGACGGGACCCGGCAGGGGTTTGATCTTCCGCTCACCCACGCGGTCGCCGACAGCGTCCCGGTCCCGGTGATCGCATCCGGCGGGGTGGGTAATCTCGACCACCTGGTGGACGGCATCCGCCATGGGCATGCGACCGCGGTGCTGGCGGCGTCGATTTTCCACTTCGGGGAATTTACCATACGCCAAGCCAAGGAACACATGGAGCGCGCCGGGCTGCCGATGCGGCTCGATCCCTGACAACTCTTTGTGACAGAAGTGCTAAATCCCTGCACATGAAGGTCGCCCTGAGATCGCGGGCGACGCGGGCGTGAGTTGGTAAATGTCGCGTTTTACGATCCATGACCTTGCAACTATCATCGATGCCCGCGCGGCGTCGGGAGGCGAGGCGTCCTATACCCGCAAGCTGCTGGACAGGGGTTCGGAACATTGCGCCAAGAAATTAGGCGAGGAGGCGGTGGAAACCGTCATCGCCGCGATCGAGGACAATCGTGACCATCTGATCGGCGAAAGCGCCGACCTGCTGTTTCACCTGCTGGTGCTTCTGAAGTCGCGCGGCGTGAAGCTTGAGGATGTCGAGGCCGCGCTGGCACAGCGCACCGCGATGTCGGGACTGGAAGAGAAGGCCGCGCGCAAGCGCGACTAGAGCATGATCCGGAAAAGTGGACTCCGGTTTTCCGAAAAGATCATGCTTAAATATAAGCTGATCCGGACAAGCAAAGACCGGGTTCAACCGGCACCAATGCGAAGGGTTTGTTCGGAAATCCCGCGCGAACAAAACGGGCTTGGCCCCGGTAGCTAAAGGCACGTCATGGATATTCGGGCGGCGGACCAGCAGTACAACCCCTACCGGGTTTTCACGCGCGAGCAGTGGGCGCGACTGCGCGACGACACGCCGATGACGCTGGAGCCGGGCGAGTTCGAGCGGCTGCGTTCGTTGCATGACCGCCTCGATCTGAAAGAGGTCGAGGACATCTATCTGCCGCTGTCGCGGCTGTTGTCGATCTACGTCGATGCCACGCACCGGCTCTACCAGTCACAGCGCCAGTTTCTCGGCATTCGGGACCGCAAGGTGCCCTACATCATCGGCGTGGCGGGCTCCGTAGCGGTGGGCAAGTCGACCACCGCGCGCGTGATTCAGGCGCTGCTGGGCCGCTGGTCGCCGCGGCCGAAGGTCGACCTGGTGACGACGGACGGTTTCCTGTTTCCCAATGCCGTGCTCGAGCGGCAAGGTCTGATGCAGAAGAAGGGCTTTCCCGAAAGCTACGATCTGCCGGTGCTGCTATCATTCCTGAGTGACATCAAGGCCGGGCGGGTCCAGGTGCGCGCGCCGGTCTATTCGCATCTGACCTACAACATCGTCCCGAATGAATGGATCGAGATCGATCGCCCCGACATCCTGATCGTGGAAGGCGTCAACGTGCTGCAGACTGGCCGGTTGCCGCATGACGGCAAGGCGGTCCCCGTGGTTTCCGACTTCTTCGATTTCTCGGTCTATATCGATGCCGACGAGCCGGTGCTGCGCCAATGGTATGTGCGGCGCTTCCTGGCCTTGCGCGATACCGCGTTCACCGATCCCCGGTCCTACTTCCACCGCTATGCGCTGTTGTCGGACGAGGAAGCAACGGCGACCGCGATCGCGATCTGGGAGCGAACCAACCTCGCCAATCTCGAGGACAACATCCTGCCAACGCGCCCGCGTGCGACGCTGATCATGAAAAAGGGCGCCGATCACGTGGTTGAAACGGTGGCGCTGCGCCGGCTTTAGAGCGTTTTCCAGCGAAGTGGATACCGGTTCGCGTAAAGAAAACGCGTCAAACCAAGAATCTAGAGCCCCGTTCCGATTCCATCGGAACGGAAAAGGCTCGAGTTCAACGCTGTCTCCGCTTTGCCGCGACGATGCTGCGACTAACTCGCGATCAGCAAACCATGCGCCGCCTCAGGCGGCGAGGTATCGCGCGGCGGCCAGGCTCGCCAGCGCGTCGACAAGCTTGTCGCGGTCCAGCGGTTTGATCAGGAAGCCGTCCATTCCGGCTTCGAAACAGGCGTAACGATCCTCGACCAGTGCGTTTGCGGTGAGCGCGAGAATCGGCGTCGGCCGTCCCGGCTGACCGGCCTCGCGTTCGCGGATGCGCTTGGTGGTTTCGATGCCGTCCAGCTGCGGCATCTGGATATCCATCAGCACCAGATCGTAAGGCGCGCTGGCGGATTTCGCCGCCAGCCAGGATTCCAGCGCCGCCTCACCATTGGTGGTGATGACGGCGTGGTGGCCGAGCCGCGTCAACAGTGACCGAATCAGGAGCGCGTTGATCTCGTTGTCTTCCGCCACCAGGACGGAAAGGCCTCGCGCCGGTGCGACGGCCGGTGCCGCGGCATGTTCGGTCAATTCGACCGGCGTGTCGCCGGCCAGGTTCGGCGCGGTGATTTCCGACACCGTCGTCAACCGGGCCGCAAGCGAGGCGGCGCGCAACGGTTTGACCAAAAAACCGGTGAATGCCGATGAAAGCGCGAGTTCATGGCGCGCGGCAGGCGTGAACATCACGATTCTCTGCGTCGCATGAACGCGCGCCGCCTCGGCCAGTGCTTCGACGTCGGCCCCGCCCATTGCACGATCGAGCAGGAGCGCGTGCCATGACCGCTCCGGCAGCAAGGCCTGCGCGACCGCGATATCCGACACCATGCAGGTCTGGCCGCCCCAGCGCTGCAGCCGGCGCGCCACCAGCGAGGTTTCGATGGTTGGCGGCGCCACCAGCATGATCGATTGGCCGGTCAGGTCCGGCGCTACGAACGGTTTTTGTCCGCTGTCCATGCCATTGGCCGCAACCAGCGGTACCGACACCTCGAAGGTCGAGCCGAAGCCGGGCTGGCTCTCCAGAGTAATGCGGCCGCCCATCCGCTTGACGATACGTTCGCTGATGCTCAGCCCCAGCCCGGTGCCGCCATAGTTCCTGGCGATCCCTTCGTCGGCCTGTTCGAAGTCGCGGAAGATTCGCTCGCAGGCCTCGGGTGCGATGCCGATGCCGCTGTCGCGCACCAGGAAGCTGATTTCACCGGGCCGGATTCCCGGCTCGACCATCAGCGCCACGCCACCCGTCGAGGTGAATTTGATCGCGTTGCCGGCGAGGTTGAGCAGGACCTGCCGCAAGCGCGCCGCATCGCCGATCACTTCGGTCGGCAGCCGCTCATCGACATAGGCTGCGATCTCGAGCTGCCGCGCCTGCGCCCGTGGCGCCAGCAGTTCGGTGATATCCTCGATCAAGCCGGCGAGCGCGAAGGGGCGCTGCTCGATATCGATCTTGCCGGCTTCGATCTTGGAATAATCGAGCAGTTCCTCGATCAGCGCGAGCAGCGCGTCGCCGGAGGTTTTCACTGCTTTGGCATAGGTCATTTGCTCCGGGGTCAGCGACGTATCCAGCAGCAATCCGCTCATGCCGATGATGCCGTTGAGCGGGGTGCGGATTTCGTGGCTGGCCATCGCCAGAAACCGCGACTTGGCCCGGTTGGCGGCGTCGGCGTAGTCGCGGGCTTCGCCCAGCGCACGTTCGGTCTCGGTGCGGTCGGTGACGTCGCGGCCGACGCATTGCATCTCGGCCGGGCGGCCCGCGTCCGATCGGACCAACCCTTCGCGCCAGGCGATCCAGCGAGGGCCCAACGGGGTTGCAACCTTCTGGTCGTGAATCCGCGTGCCGTTGCTCTCGATCGCGGTTTCGCCTTGCTCCTGCACGGTGAGCGCGAAGCGGCTGCCGATCAGCGCAGCGCGCGGCTGCGCGGCCAGTTCGCAATAGGCATCGTTGACGAAGGTGACGCAGCCGTCCGCGTCGCGCAGGACGATCAGATCGCCTTGCGATTCAAACATGCTGCGGGCCCGCTCCTCGGCCTCCTGCAATTCCCAATTGCGGTCGGCCAGCGCTTCGTTGTGCATGGCGATCTTGCGGAGCCTGCGGCGCATCCAGCGTAACCGCATGCTCAAGCTGGCAAGCGCGACGCACGCGATCGCGAACAGCAGGCTGGCGCCGATCGCGAAGGCATGGGGATCATAACCGGAATGTTCGGCGCGGCTTCCCGCGATGAAGCCGTATGCGCCACCAAAGGCGGCAGAGAAGATCATGAACGAGCGGATCACGAACATCAGCCGCTGATGGCGTCGCGTGAAACGCCGAATGCGCATCTTGATCCGGAAACTCCGCCCCATTGCTGTTTGCCTTGAGTTCTGCCTTTTGCATTCACCATTGCCCGGCGCGGGCGGCGTTCGAGACGCCCTCCGCGCATCTAGCGGCGACGACGATGCGGTGACGACCTTGCGAAGTGCTTGAGGACGGTGCGCCTCCTGCGGCGCGATGAGAACAGGGTTGATAAAGCGTTAAGCGCCAGTCCAGAGCAGGTCCCGAAAGTGGATGCCGGTACTTCCTCGGCACGTGTGCCGGGAGGGCACGCTCTCTAAAGCGATGCCGCCGCCAGGCGCGGCTGTGCGCCGTGGGCGCCGACGATGAGCGCGGCGGCGTCGCGGGCCGTGACCGTCTTCGACCTGACGAAGATGCGGTAGTCTGCCGGACCATCATGCGTCAGATAGATCACGGGTGTGGAGCTTGAGCGGCTGGCGGAGACCGCCACGAGCCGGGTCGCCGCCGTGACCCGGCAGGCATCGGCCTCCGTGCTGTCGTCGTCATCGACGACGGCGAAATCGGCCGCCTCGGCGCTATCCGAAATCTGGACCCGTACATTTGCCGCGGCGGGATCGTTGGTGAAACTGACGTGAAGGTCGGCATGCCAGGGGACGGATGCGAGCTCGACCGATTCGTCGCCGATTGCGATGCAAGGACCTGGGCTCGACACGAAATCAACGCGCGCCAGGAACGCGGCGAACATCAGCGGAATAACCGAAACCAAAACTTTAAAACGCAACATTTACGCAACTCGCTCGGCCGGTGCCCGCGATAAGCGCAGGCTTATGGTTGGCGAAGCGTAAATAAAACTCGTTACTATCGAGTTGATGTGCAGTTTTGCTGCACAAAATCATGGGTGGTATCAGGCGGCGCGCCGAACGTCGTCGGCGAGCGCCCGATAGGACAAGGCCTCCGCCAGATGCAGCCGGCCGATCTTGTCGGCGCCGTCGAGGTCTGCCAGCGTCCGCGCGACGCGCAACACGCGGTGATAGCCGCGCGCCGACAGCCGCATGGTCTCGGCGGCGTCGCGCAGCAGTTTTGTCCCCTGCGCATCCGGCTGCGCGATCTGTTCGAGCAGCGACGCCGGCGCCTCCGCATTGGTGCGGATGTGCGCAAGCCCGGCCGCGGCATAGCGCGCCAATTGGATGTCGCGTGCAGCAGCGACGCGCGCGGCAACTTCGGCGGAGCCCTCCGCAGGCGGCGGCAGGATCAGGTCGGTCGCGGTGACTGCCGGCACCTCGATGCGCAAATCGATGCGATCCATCAGCGGGCCGGAGATGCGGGCCTGATAATCGCCGGTGCAGCGTTCGATCCGGCCGCGCTTGCAGGAATAGCCGGGCTCGAAGGCATGGCCGCAGCGGCATGGATTCATCGCCGCCACCAGCATGAAGCGCGCCGGATAGGTGACGCGGTGGTTGGCGCGCGACACCGCGACCTCGCCGTTCTCCAGCGGTTGGCGCAGCGAATCCAGCACGCGCGGATCGAATTCCGGCAATTCGTCGAGAAACAGCACCCCCTGATGCGCCAGCGAGATCTCGCCGGGTTTGGCGCGCATGCCGCCGCCGGTCAGCGCCGCCATGCTGGCGGAATGATGGGGCGCGCGGAATGGCCGCCGGGCGGTGAGCGCGCCGCCCTGGATTGCGCCGGCGACGGAAGCGATCATCGACACTTCCAGCAATTCGGATGGCGACAGCGGCGGCAGGATCGAGGGCAGCCGGGCCGCCAGCATCGACTTGCCGGCGCCCGGCGAGCCGATCATCAGCAGGTGATGGCCGCCGGCCGCGGCGATCTCGAGCGCGCGCTTGGCGCTTTCCTGGCCCTTGATGTCGCGCAAATCGAGCAGGTCCGCCTCGCGCGCATGGACCTTCGGCTGCGGGCGCGACAGCACCTGCGTGCCTTTGAAATGGTTGGCGATCTGGATCAACGAATTGGCGGCGACGATCTGGATATCCGGGCTCGCCCAGGCCGCCTCCGCGCCGCAGGCCGCGGGGCAGATCAGGCCTTCGTCGCGCGAGTTGGCGCCGATCGCGGCCGGCAATGCGCCGGCCACCGGCGCGATCGACCCGTCGAGGCCGAGTTCGCCGAGCACTGTGAAGCCGTTGAGCGCATCCGCCGGAATGGCGCCGATCGCCGCCATCAGCCCGAGCGCGATCGGCAGATCGTAATGGCTGCCTTCCTTGGGCAGATCGGCGGGTGCGAGGTTCACCGTGATTCGCCGCGCCGGCAGCGCCAGCCCCGAGGCGATCAGCGCCGAACGCACCCGCTCGCGGGCCTCGGACACCGCTTTGTCGGGCAGGCCGACGATGGCAAACGCCGGCAATCCAGGCGCGACCTGCACCTGCACGTCGACCGCACGGGCCTCGATCCCCTCAAAGGCTACGGTGGAAACGCGTTGAACCATGCTGCCCTCTGCCACAATCCAAGGTAGCGGAGCCCGCGGCGAGATGCAAGAACATTACGGGAACAATGGCCGTCGCCTCCTATCCGCGAAGGCCGCTTCAATCCGTTCGCAGAAATAATGACCGTGGTAGTAACGTTCTTCAGATCCGTAACACGGCGGTAGTTGGGGTGAATTACCTCAGGTCCAAAGATTGCGGACCAACGGCAGTGGCTAGAATACTTCTCCAACTTTTCTCGGGCCGCTTGGGGCCTCTCGTTCATCGACGGGTGAACAATTTTTCAAAACTTTTGGTCGCCGTCGCAGTCCTGGGTGTGAATTGCGCCAGCTATGCAGCCGACGCCACCTTGACGGTCCAACTTGGCGCCGACACCCGAACGTATACCCAGTCGGCTCTGCTCGGCCGCGACGACGTCGTGTTACTGCCGGTGCCTAACGACCCCGAATACCGCGGCAGACTGGCAAAAGTTCGGGCGATACGTCTGGATCATCTGCTCGACCTGAATGAAGTGAATCCGGACGGACTTATCGAGATCGAGGCGCTTGATGGCTTCACAGCCGGTTTCGACAAGAAGCGGCTGTTCGGCCGCGCCGCGGTTGCGTATCTGGCAATCGAATCGACACCGGGGGCCTGGCCTCCCCTTCGAGCGGGGGAGGGGAAGACCGCGGGTCCGTTTTACCTGGTCTGGCAATACTCTCCCGGCGAACGTCCCGCCAACGAAGACTGGCCGTTCCAGATTGCCAAGATTGTTCAGCGCGCCCCGATATCGGAACTGTATCCAGCCATTCTGCCCGATGCATCCGTCCCGCCAGACAGCCCGATACGCACCGGCTTTGAGGTCTTTCAGCGCACGTGTTTCGCCTGTCACACGCTGAACAAGCAGGGCCGTTCGGCGCTCGGGCCGGATTTGAACGTACCCTTCAATCCAACTGAATACCTGCAGCCGGGAATGCTGCGACGATTGGTTCGCAATCCGCAGGCGCTGCGACATTGGCCGCAAGCGCGCATGCCGCCCTTCGATCGTACCGAATTGAGCGATCAGGATTTGGCTGCAGTGGAAAGCTATCTTCGTCACATGGCGGGACGGAAGGTCCCGTAGCGACGGGTCGACCGTCGCTTGGGCTGAGCAATCGAAGGGCCTTCACCCCCAAGTAAACGGGATGGGGGCCGGCCCAGGCGGCCGGCCCCCAGACTCGCACTCAGAGCGTCATCACCATCGGCTCGGCGATGTAATGGAAGCCGTCGCCGTTCTTGACGACATGGCCGTAGCCCGGCCAGGGGAAGTGATAGGACATGACGGCGATCTTGTTGGCCGCGAGCATGGTCAGCATTTTCACGCGCGACTGTGCCGCCTGCTTCGGATCGGTGTCGTAGGAAAATTCCATCAGCGGCCTTTCGAGCAGCAGGATCTGGTGATGGGTGAGGTCGCCAAGGAAGGCGAAGGATTTGCCGTCTGATGTCACCATGAACATGTGATGGCCCACGGTATGGCCAGGCGCCGCCATGGCCTGAATGCCCGGCAGGAACTCCTGACCGTCCTTGAAAAACACTAACCGGTCGCGCACCGGCATCAGGTTCTTGCGGGCGTGAACCACGAAATCCTTCAGCGGGGTGCCCATCTTGCCTTCATCGGTCCAGAAGTCGAAATCGCTCTGGGCGATATAGAATTGCGCGTTGGGAAACAGCGGCTTGTCGTCCGCTCCAACGATGCCGCCGATGTGGTCGATATGGGCATGCGACAACACCACCGCGTCGATATCTTCCGGCTTGATGCCGGCTTCCGCCATGCTCTTCTGCTGGCGCCCGGTGGTCGGCCCGAATGCTTTCGATGTGCCCATGCCGGTATCGAACAGCACGAGCCTGTCACCCGTGTTCACGATCGGCGAGTTCTGTTCGAGCACCACATTGTCAGGCGACAGGAAGTTGTCCGACAGCATCTTCTTCACCTCCTCCTTCGGCACGCCGATAAACGTGCCGGAGGGGTCGCCGAGCGGCAGCGGACCGTCGGAAACCACGGTGACTTCAGCGCCGCCGAGAATGAAGCGGTGGAAGTAGGGTGACTGGGTGCCGAGTTTGGGGGCACGCGCCAGCGCGTTGCCGCCGAGCATCGTAGTTGCGCCAAGACCGGCGCCGAGAGCAAGCAGGGATCGTCGCGAAACAAGGGATGTCATGCGTCTTCCTCCACCATTTTTGTAAAATTGGGCGTGTTGCCACCCGGACAAACCGGTCCGCTCGATCCGAACCGGGCAGCAATATGCTGCGCCCGCTTTCAAAAGCTGGCAAGCGCTTTGGCGCTCGATCTTACTTTTGTGGCTTGGTCACTTCTGCATCGTCGTCAAGGTCGAGACGCCGTAACGAATCACGTTGATGCTGTTGCTGCGCTGCGGAGCTTGATCCACGTCGTTGCTGGCGACGATGTCGGCATCGGCGATGCTGCGCAACGCCAGCGACAAGGTCCCGCTTTGGCGCGCGCGGGCGAGCGTCTCGGCTTGTTCGGGTTTTAGCTCGAGCGTGACGGTCTTGCCGACAACGGCGTTCTGGCCGTCTTTTTCCTTCGGCGCCTGGTCGATCGCGAGCACGCGAATGCTGCGCAGGATGATTTCCGATTGTGCGATTTCGCCGGAAGCGGCGTGGTCCGGATTGTTCTCGCGTTTCGAAAGGATGACGTCGACCCGGTCATTGGGCAGAATAAATCCCCCGGCTGCGGTCTCCGGCGAGATTTCAGTCGATACGGCACGCATGCCGCTGGGCAGGATCGCCGCCATGAAGCTCGTATCCTTGCCTTTGACCAGCTTCTGCTCGCGAATCGGCTCGCCCGCGATAAACGGCGCGCGCGCGATCGAACCGGCGATCTGCGTCGTTGCGTCGGGTCGTTCGTTGCGGCGTATGAACGTGTTGCCTGCCGCTGAGGCCGGCCATGCTTGCCACTGCATGTCCTCGGGCTTGACCGATTGACCGAGACCGATGTCTGCCTTCGCAACCAGAACGTCGATGGTTTGCAATTGCGCGACGGGCGGGGGAGGATTGTTTTCAGCTTCAAGACCGCTTGCCAGATATGCGGCAGCGACGCCGGCGCCGAGAGCGATGGTCAGGACGACAACACGTGCGGCATTCATACGCTTACTCTCACGCCGGGATCGCTTGAGCCAAATGGCCGTGACAGCCTCAGCCTGCGCCTGACTACGTGGTAAAAGTGTAAGTAACCTTGAGGGAGGAAGCGTTAGCGAAAAGCGGTCCGGAGGCTTTTCGTCATGGTGAATAGACCGTTAACGTTCGACAATAAGCCCGCGGTGCCTCCGCTGTGGCATCGGTGGCGTTCGCTGACGGGCCCGGCGCAGGTCTCCCGCGAATGTCACGGCGTCGATGTCTTTGACACCGGCGCTCGGCGACGAGATTTGAATCAGGATTTTGCTTTTGCCCGCTTGGCTTCGATCACGTCCCAGATTTTCGCGGCAACGTCAGGCCCGCCGAGTCGGGCGATGGCGCGAATGCCGGTCGGCGAGGTCACGTTGATTTCGGTCAGGTTGCCGTCGATGACGTCGATGCCGACAAACAAAAGCCCGCGGGCACGTAGCGCCGGGCCCAGCGTCGCGCAAATCTCGCGCTCGCGCGGTGAGAGTTCGGTCGCCTTCGCGGCGCCGCCGCGGACCATGTTGGAGCGCAGGTCGTCGGTCGCCGGTACCCGATTGACCGCGCCGGCGAACTCGCCGTCGACCAGGATGATGCGCTTGTCGCCGTGTTTGACCTCGGGAAGAAAGCGCTGGATCACCCAGGGCTCGCGGAATGTCACCGAGAACATGTCGAACAGCGAGCCGAAGTTCATGTCCTGGGGCATCACGCGAAACACCGCGGCGCCACCGTGGCCGTGCAGCGGCTTCATCACCACCGCGCCGTGCTCGTCGCGGAACGCGTTGATCTCGTCGAGATCGCGCGAGATCAGTGTTGGCGGCATCAGCTGCGGAAAATCCATCACGAACATCTTTTCCGGCGCGTTGCGTACGCTGGCGGGATCGTTCACCACCAGCGTCTTGGGGTGAAGACGTTCGAGAAGATGGGTCGAGGTGATGTAGGCGAGGTCGAATGGCGGGTCCTGCCGCAGCAAAATGACGTCGAATGCCGCCAGCGGCTCGCGCCGCGGCTCACCCAGCGTGAAATGATTGCCAGGTTCGTCGCGTACGGTCAGCAGCTGGACCGGAGCAACCAATTCCTCGCCGCGCAGCGAGAGTTTGTCGGGCGTGTAATACGACAGCCCGTGGCCGCGCTTTTGCGCCTCCAGCAGCAGCGCAAACGTTGAGTCGCCGCCGATGTTGATGCGCGCGATGGGGTCCATTTGGACGGCGACATTCAGTGTCATGAGACGGCCCGCAGGTTGATCGTGTTGGATTAGCTTTCTAGGCCATGATCCGGAAAACTGGAAATCTGGTCATGACGAGGTCGGGACCTAGGGGCTGGCGTCGAACGCCGCCAACAGATGGCGCGGCAGACGTCGCGGCGCAATCAGCATGGCGTCGAAACGCAGGTCAAATTCGGCATGTTCGGGATGCGCCATCAGCCAGGCCTGCGCTGCATCGATGATCCGTCGCTGCTGGCGCGGGGTCACGGCATAGGCGGCGTCGTCAAGCGTGGCGCGGGCCTTGACCTCGACGAAGACCAGCAGGTTGCGGCGGCGCGCCACCAGATCGATCTCGCCATAAGGCGTTCGAAACCGCTTGGCGAGAATGCGGTAGCCCTTGGCCATCAGAAAAGCGGCGGCCCGGGCCTCCGCGGAGACGCCGGTTTGAAACGCGGCGACGCGTTCAGGCGCCGCGGCTTTCGCCAGCGTCGCTCCGTCCGGGGTCCCGGCGTCGTCAGCCTTCGCCATCTCCGTCTTTCGCCTCCTTGGCGAGTTCCAGTGCCCGGGCATAGATCTCGCGGCGCGGCCGGCCGGACAGTTCGACCGCGTGCGCCACGGCATCCTTGACGCTGTCGTGCTTGAGTCGATTTCGCAACAGATCGTCCAGTTCGTCCCCGGCCATGACGGTCGTGCCGGCCGGCGGCCCGATCACCAGCACGAATTCGCCGCGCGTCTCCAGCGTGTCGGCAGACAGCGCCAGCTCAGCGATGGGCGCCCGCCGGATATCTTCATGCAGCTTCGTCATTTCGCGGCAGATCGCAGCGTCGCGGCCGCCCATCAGCTGCGCGAGATCGGCAAGCGTATCCTGGATGCGGTTTCCGGATTCGAACATCACCAGCGTGGTGTCGATCCGCGCAAGTTCGGCCAGCCGCGCCCGGCGCGCGGTCTCCTTGGGCGGCAGAAACCCTTCGAAGAAAAACCGGTCGGTCGGCAGGGCCGCTACCGACAGTGCCGCCAGCACCGAGGAAGGCCCCGGCAGGGCGATCACGGCATGGCCCGCGGCGCAAACCTCGCGCACCAGCTTGAAGCCGGGATCGGAGATCAGCGGGGTGCCGGCGTCCGAGACTAGGGCGATGGCGGCGCCTTGCGCCAGTCGTTCGAGGATTTTCGGCCGCGCCAGCGCGGCGTTATGTTCGTGATAGGGTTTGAGCTGGGCCGAGATCGCATAGCGTTCGGTTAGCCGGCGGGTGATGCGGGTATCTTCGCAGGCAATGATGTCGACGCCGGCCAGGGTTTCCAGGGCGCGCAGGGTGATGTCGCCGAGATTGCCGATCGGGGTTGCCACCAGATGAAGCCCGGGGGCAGCCTTCGGCGCGGTCAGAATGTGGCCACCGACCACGAATGTGCGGGCGGAGGGCCCCGCCGGACCTTCAATTGTGTGTGTATCGGCAGCTTTTAAGCGCATAATACTCAATCTAGAGAGGGCGCACCGCTTGCGCCACCTCGTGCATGGTTCGTAAGCAATCTCGACGCCGCGCGCCCCAAGGTGAGCAAGCCGGTTCTGCAACCCGCGCGGCGTCGCGAGACTATAAACCTTTTGTTTTGGTTAACTATTCGCCGACAATATGCCTGAATTCACCTTCCTGATCATTGCGAAGGTGGGGTCCGGGCCGAGTTCGGTCGGTCAAGAGATAGAGATGTGATGGTGGGCGGCCTGCTTAATCCCAAACCTCAGAATGAGGTGATCACGCCTTCGGGGCCCCAGCCTGCGGGGGCGACCCGGCGAGCCGCGGTCGGATTGATTTTGGGCGCGCCGCTACTTGGCGCGTGCGCCGGCGTGCAGCAGAGCCTTAGCCAGTTCTCCAGTCCATTCAGTTCGTCGCAGCCTGGTCCGGCGCCGGCCCCCGCGGGACCGGCGCAGCAGCCGCTGACGGTCGGCAGCGGTCAGGTCAAGGTTGGGCTGCTCCTGCCGCTGTCGGCCTCCGGGAATGCCGGCGTTGCCGCGCAGTCGATGAAGAATGCCGCCGAGATGGCGCTGGCGGAGTTTCAGAATCCGAACATCCAGCTTCTGATCAAGGACGATGCCGGCAGCCCGCAAGGCGCGCAGCAGGGGACCCAGCAGGCGCTCGACGAGGGTTCGGAGATTATTCTGGGCCCGCTGTTCGCGCTCTCGGTGCCGGCGACGGCCCAACTGGCGCGCGGCAAGGGCGTGCCGGTGATTGCGTTCTCGACCGATTCCAGCGTCGCCGGCCGCGGCGTCTATCTGCTGAGCTTCCTGCCGGAGTCCGATGTCAACCGGATCGTCGAATATTCAGCCAGCATCGGGAAACGATCATTTGCCGCGCTGCTGCCCGACAACGCCTATGGCAATGTGGTGGAGGCGGCTTTCAAGCAGGCCGTTGGCCGTAAGGCGGGGCGCGTCGCGGCGTTCGAAAAATACGGTGCCGATCGCGCAGGTCCTGCGCGGACTGTGGCGCAGGCACTAGGTTCGGCGGACGCGCTCTTCATCGCCGATGACGGCGATTCGGTCGTGGCGGTCGCCGACGCTTTGACAGCCGCGGGCGCCAATCTGAAGAATATCCAGCTTCTCGGCACCGGGCTGTGGGACAATCCGCGTGTGTTCGCGAGCCCGGCACTGCAGGGCGGCCTTTATGCCGCGCCGGATCCTTCCGGCTTCCGAAGCTTCTCTAGCCGCTACCGCGCCAAATATGGCTCGGATCCGGTCCGGACCGCGACCTTGGCCTATGATGCGGTGGCGCTGGTCGCTGCGCTGGCGCGGACGCAAGGGCCGCAACGGTTTTCCTCCGAGGTGCTGACCAATCCATCCGGTTTCGCAGGCATCGATGGGCTGTTTCGATTTCGCGCCGACGGCACCAACGAGCGTGGCCTTGCGGTCATGCGCGTCGGATCGGGCGGCGGCGTGCCGGTCGCGGGATCACCGAAGAGTTTTAACGCATAGCTTGTCGTCGTCGCTGCTTTCGTAAGCGCGACGTGTGCGCGAGATTATGCCGCCAAATCGGCGACAACAGCGTCAAGCACGGGAAATCCGAGCGGCGTCACCCGCAAGCGGCCGTCGGCGTCGACAACGATGGCGCCCTCGTCGCGCAATATCGCGATGCGATGCGGATCGAGCGCGCGGCCTGACAACGCGGCGTAGCGTTTGGGATCGATGCCCTCCGCTAACCGCAGGCCCATCAGCAGGAATTCATCGGCGCGTTCTTCGCTGTTTAGCAGGTCGTCGGTAACGACGCCGTCGCCGGTGGATTCGACGCGCATCAGCCAGGCCTCAGGCCGCTTTTCAGTTGCGACCGCGTGCCTCACGCCATCGAGATCGAGACGGCCATGCGCACCGGGGCCGATGCCGGCATATTCTTGGCCACGCCAGTAGACCAGATTGTGTTGGCACTCCGCGCCGGGCCGCGCGTGATTGGAAATCTCATAGGCCGGCAGTCCGTGCTGCGCGCAGACATCTTGTGTGACGTCGTACAGCGTCCGTGCCGTCGCCTCATCGGGCGTCTTCAGTTTGCCGGCGGCATGCAGCCCGAAGAACGGCGTGCCTTCCTCGATCGTCAGCTGATAGAGCGAAAGATGCTCGGCCGCTTCCGAAATCGCGAGCTTCAATTCGTCGGCCCACATTTGCGGGGTCTGATCGGGGCGGGCGTAGATCAGGTCGAACGAATAACGATCGAAGGCGGTGCGCGCGATCTTGACGGCGTCCAGCGCCTCGCGCGCGGTATGCAGCCGTCCCAACGCTTTCAGCGAGGCATCGTCGAGCGCCTGCACGCCGAGCGAAACCCGGTTGACACCGGCCGCGCGGTAGCCGCGAAACCGCGTCGCCTCGACGCTGGTGGGATTGGCCTCGAGTGTGACTTCGGCGCCCGGCGCAATGCGCCAGTGCTTGCCGATCGCGTCCAGAATGGCGCCGACGGTTTGCGGCGCCATCAGCGATGGCGTACCGCCACCCAGAAAAATCGACGATACTTCGCGGTCCGGTATGCGTGCCGCCGTGGTCTCGATTTCGCGGGCGAATGCGGCGGCAAATCTCGCTTCGTCGATCGGGGCATGCCGGACATGGCTGTTGAAATCGCAATAGGGGCATTTCGACAGGCAAAACGGCCAGTGCAGGTAAACGCCGAAGGCCGTTTTGTCAGCGCGGCTCAAGGCAAATCTCCGCCAGCTTGACGAAGGCGCGGGCACGATGCGACAGCCCGAGCCCGAGAGGTGGCAGGCCATGCTTCTCGATGCTGGTCATTTCGCCGAAGGTGCGGGTATGGCCATCGGGCATGAACGCCGGGTCGTAACCGAATCCGGCACTGCCGCGCGGTGGCCACACCAGCGTGCCGTCGGCGCGGGCCTCGACTTCCTCGAGATGATCGTCGGGCCAGGCAACGCATAACGCGGAAACGAAATGCGCCTTCCGCTGTTCCGGCTTCGTGGCGCCGCGCTCCAGCAGCAGGCGTTCGATCCGTGTCATCGCCGCGGTGAAATCTTTCGATGGGCCGGCCCAGCGCGCGGAGTAGATTCCGGGCGCACCATCCAGCGCATCGACCACCAGCCCGGAATCATCGGCGAATGCCGGAAGTCGTGCGGCCTGTGCCGCGGCAATGGCCTTGATGCGGGCATTGGCGCCGAATGTGTCGCCGGTTTCGTCCGGTTCGCCGAGGCCAAGTTCGCCGGCCGAGATCGCCTCGATGCCGTAGGGGGCCAGCAGTTCACGCATCTCGGCGAGCTTGCCGGGATTGTGGGTCGCGATCACGAGCTTGCCGGTGATTCGACGATGCATGTGCTTTTCTAGTCTGCGCCTGGGCGCGGGTGATTTCGACTCACGCGACGGCCATTTTCTGCAAATCTACCAGCCGTGCCACACCCTTGCGCGCCAGCGCCATCAGCGCCAGGAATTCGTCCTGCGAAAACGGTGTTTTTTCCGCGGTGCCTTGCACCTCGATAATGCGGCCGTCACCGGTCATGACGAAATTGGCGTCGGTATCGGCTTCGGAATCCTCGGCGTAATCGAGGTCGAGCACCGGCGTGCCGTTATAGATGCCGCAGGAAATCGCCGCGACGTTGTCGCGCAGCACGTTGCCTTTGATCATGTTGCGGGTCTTCATCCAGCCGATGCAGTCGGCAAGCGCTACCCAGGCGCCGGTGATCGACGCCGTGCGCGTGCCGCCATCGGCCTGCAGCACATCGCAGTCAACGGTGATCTGGCGTTCGCCAAGCGCCTCGAGGTCGACCGTGGCGCGCAGCGAGCGGCCGATCAGACGCTGTATTTCCACGGTCCGACCGTTCTGCTTGCCGGCAGAAGCCTCGCGGCGGGTTCGCTCCAGGGTCGCCCGGGGCAACATGCCGTATTCGGCGGTGACCCAGCCCCGGCCCTGGCCCTTGAGCCAGGGCGGTAGCCGCTCTTCCAGAGTCGCCGTTACCAGCACGTGGGTATCGCCGAATTTGACCATGCAGGAGCCTTCGGCGTATTTGACCACCCCGCGTTCGAGCGACACGGCGCGCAGTTCATCCGGCGCACGTCGGCTTGGCCGCATGGGGATTCTCCGGGAGTTCCAACAGTTGAGCAAAAACGATACGTTCGCGGTGCTTGTAGGAGGGGGCGGCGGCAGCGGCAAGAGCTTTGGCGGCCCCATCGGTCGCAATGCACGCTTGTAAGCAGTCGCCGAGATGGACAGATTAAGGTCTGTCGAGGGAGTAGACTGTGGCCCACCACGATCCGATCGGCCTGATTGCGCCCAATGCCGGCCTCGCCCAGCTCAACGAGCGCTCGCGGGACATTTTTCGTCAAATTGTGGAGAGTTATCTGGCGACCGGCGAACCCGTCGGATCGCGTAACATCTCGCGCCTGATCGCGGTGCCGCTGTCGCCGGCCTCCGTGCGCAACGTGATGTCGGATCTGGAGCAGTTGGGCCTCGTCTACGCCCCGCATACCTCGGCCGGCCGGTTGCCCACCGAATTGGGCCTGCGGTTTTTCGTCGATGCCCTGATGCAGGTCGGCGATCTCACCGAACCGGAGCGGCAGTCGATCCAGAGCCAGCTTGCCTCGGTCGGCAAGGCGCAGTCGGTCGAGGCAGCGCTCGGCGAGGCGCTGACGCGGCTGTCCGGCCTGACCCGCGCCGCGGCCGTGGTCCTGACCGCCAAATCCAATTCGCGGCTGAAGCATATCGAGTTCGTGCGATTGGAACCGGAGAAGGCGCTGGTGGTGCTGGTCGGTGACGATGGCCAGGTCGAAAACCGCGTGCTGACGCTGCCTTCAGGCGTTCCTTCGTCTGCGCTGACGGAAGCCACCAATTTTCTCAATGCACGGATCAGGGGACGCACGCTGGCTGAAGCGCGCCTCGAACTGGAAACCGCATTGGCGCAAGACCGCGCCGAACTCGATCAGCTGACGCAAAAGGTAATCGCCGCGGGGCTGGCCAACTGGTCCGGCGGCGAGAACGATGACCGCCAGCTGATCGTGCGCGGTCATGCCAACCTGTTGGAAGATCTGCACGCACTGGAAGACCTGGAGCGTGTCCGGCTGCTGTTCGACGATCTCGAGACCAAACGCGGAGTGATCGATCTGCTGGGCCGTGCGGAAAGCGCCGAAGGTGTGCGAATCTTCATTGGATCCGAAAACAAGCTGTTTTCGCTGTCGGGTTCTTCCACGATCATCGCGCCCTACAGCGATGCCGCGGGCCATATCGTCGGCGTTCTCGGCGTGATCGGGCCGACCCGGCTCAACTATGCCCGGGTGATTCCGACGGTGGATTATGCCGCGCGCATTGTCAGCCGGATGCTGGGCGGGTGATCCGCCGGCGCCAGGGTCCCCGGTTGCGCTTGATTTTCGCCTGCTAAAGCCCGATATCCGGGCCTGGCAATCCTCCCTTAATCCCAAGCGATTTCAAGAAGGCAGTCTATGACCGATCCGAGCCGGCCAAAGGATGATCCGGTGAACCCGGCCCAACCCCCCGAGCCCATGGTTTCCAAGCCTTACATCATGCCCGACGAACCCGAGCAGGGGTCAGTCGAGGCGATGGCAAAGGAAGCCGCAGAATCGCGCGACAAGATGCTGCGCACGCTGGCGGAGATGGAAAACCTGCGTAAGCGCACGGCTCGGGAAGTTGCCGATGCGCGGACTTATAGCATTTCAGGGTTTGCGCGCGACGTTCTCGATATCGCGGACAATCTGCAGCGGGCGCTCGATGCGGTTCCGGCGGACACCAAGGCGTCCGCCGATCCCGGCCTGAAAGCGCTGATCGAAGGCGTCGAGTTGACCGAGCGGTCGCTTCTCAACGCGCTGGAAAAGAACGGGGTCAAGAAATTCGATCCGTCGGGCGAGAAGTTCGATCCGAACTTCCAGCAGGCGATGTACGAGGTCCCGGACCCGTCCGTCCCCGCGGGCACCGTGGTCCAGGTTGTGCAGGCCGGCTACATGATCGGCGAGCGCGTGCTGCGGCCGGCCCTGGTCGGGGTGTCCAAGGGTGGCGCGAAGGCCAGCGCGCCAGCCGGCGGCAATGAGCAGAACGGCTCAGCCTGAGCCGCCGAGTTCCCTGAAATGCGAGAAGCAGGTTCGCGCCGCCTAGGCGCGGACATCCAAGCCGGCGGTCAGCGTGACTTAATTCCGTCACGCACAGCCCGGAAGCGCGGGAACGCCGTCGCCCATTGGTCGCGCGGGGCGCTGCCGACAATGCGCATGACGGTCGGGCCGTTGAACCGCAGCCATTGCACCACGGTGACCGGGGTATTGTCCTTGCCGCTGGTGGCATCGATCCGGGTTTCATAGCCCGGCGTGCCTTCGATTCGGATCGGCTCGGACATGGTGAGCCGCGCATCGCGGACCCCGGGGATCGACCTTGCGGTTTCCTGCGCGAAACGGTCGCGGTCGGCCGGTTGGTTCGGCGCGCTGGCAAGGAGGCCGATCACCATGTAGGGCGCTGGCTCGAACCCGGTCGTTTCGTCGCCGTCGGCGAGGATGACGGCAGCCCCGGCGCCCAAAGCTCGGACATTCTTGAAGTTGCTGAGCTCGGTGACCTTGAACGGCAGCTGGGCAAGCTGCTCGGCGAGCGGGACTTCCTTGCGGATAGCTGCGGTCGCAAACATCTGCCGCACTGCGTCATCGGTGTAGATCTTGCTCGCGTTCTCGGGAACCTGCATGGCGACATAGCCGGAGAATGTCGGGCCGGGCAGGATCATCGAATAGCGCCGCACATTGGTGTCGCCGTCCCTGGCGTTCTCCGCGGTATAGTAGGCGGTGCCGGCGGCGGTCTCGATGCTTTCGGGCCTTATGCCGGGGACGCTCGCCGGGTTGGCCTTAAAGGCATTCATGACCTCAGCATAGGCCCCGGTCGGGAGTTCGGCCACCAACACCTTGACGCCGCGGTCGTCGGTTTCAAATCCCAGGAAGCTCTTGGCGGGGACCAGGCCGACCAGCGGCGCCATGCCGACCCGGGCGCCCGGCGGGAAGATCGTATCCGCTGCAAAGGCGGGAGACAGGGTGGCAATCAGCAGGGCGACGGCGGACAATAGTCGAATGGGCTGCATGAAAATCTACTGGGTTGGATTGAGGCCGCTCAATGGTCCGCGGGCCGCTACCGGCGCCGGGGTGCCGCGTCTGGCGGCCACGCCTTCATTTAACTGTTTTGCCGCTTCAGTAACAGGCCGCGGCACAATTACGTTCCGTTTACCGCTGCCCTTTTCAACCACCCGCGGTGGTCCTGGCGGCGGACTCCGACGGCGTTTCGTCCCGGCGGGGTAATCTGAGAGGACACGATCTTTCACGGGTACGGGTTTTCGTGACTCAAGGTTGCGTCCAGTCCTTGCAGGCCTGCCCCCCCCTCCTATATGAGGCTGATCTTCGCAATATCGCGAGTATTTGATCGTTTGGGGGGTTGGATTGGTGCGCCGCCAGGGCCCAGCCAACCTGCCGTAAAAAGAAGGGTGAGGACCATGGGAAAGGTCATTGGGATCGATCTCGGCACCACGAATTCGTGCGTTGCCGTAATGGATGGCAAAACAGCGAAAGTCATCGAAAACGCCGAGGGCATGCGTACGACTCCGTCGATCGTGGCTTTCAGCGATGATGGCGAGCGCCTTGTTGGCCAGCCTGCCAAGCGTCAGGCGGTGACCAACCCCGAGCGGACTTTCTTTGCGGTCAAGCGGCTGATCGGCCGTCGCTATGACGACCCGATGGTCGAGAAGGACAAGAAGCTTGTCCCTTACAAGATCGTCAAGGCATCCAACGGCGACGCCTGGGTTGAGGCTGACGGCAAGACTTACTCACCCTCACAGGTTTCCGCCTTCATCCTGCAGAAGATGAAGGAGACCGCCGAGGCCCATCTCGGCCAGAAGGTCGACCAGGCCGTCATTACCGTTCCCGCTTATTTCAACGACGCGCAACGTCAGGCAACCAAGGACGCCGGCAAGATTGCCGGCCTTGAAGTGCTGCGCATTATCAACGAGCCGACCGCGGCGGCGCTGGCCTACGGTCTCGACAAGTCGAAGACCGGCACCATCGCCGTGTACGACCTCGGCGGCGGCACGTTCGACGTCTCGGTGCTCGAGATCGGCGATGGCGTGTTCGAGGTGAAGTCCACCAACGGCGATACTTTCCTCGGCGGTGAAGACTTCGACATGCGGCTCGTCAGCTATCTGGCCGATGAGTTCCAGAAGGAGCAGGGCATCAACCTGCGCAACGACAAGCTTGCCTTGCAGCGCCTGAAAGAGGCCGCCGAAAAGGCCAAGATCGAATTGTCTTCGACCACGCAAACCGAAATCAATCTGCCGTTCATCACGGCCGATCAGACCGGGCCGAAGCATCTGACGATGAAGCTGACGCGCGCCAAGTTCGAGGCGCTGGTCGACGATCTCGTTCAGAAGACCATCGAGCCGTGCCGCAAGGCGCTCAAGGACGCGGGCCTCACCGCCGCCGAAATCGGCGAAGTGGTGCTCGTCGGCGGCATGACCCGCATGCCGAAGGTTCAGGAAGTCGTGAAGCAGTTGTTCGGCAAGGAGCCGCACAAGGGCGTCAACCCGGATGAAGTCGTCGCCATCGGTGCAGCGATCCAGGCCGGCGTGTTGCAGGGCGACGTCAAGGACGTGCTGCTACTCGACGTGACGCCGCTGTCGCTCGGCATCGAGACGCTGGGTGGCGTGTTCACCCGCATCATCGACCGCAACACCACGATCCCGACCAAGAAGAGCCAGGTGTTCTCGACTGCCGAGGACAACCAGAATGCCGTCACCATCCGCGTCTTCCAGGGCGAGCGCGAAATGGCGGCCGACAACAAGGTTCTCGGCCAGTTCGATCTGATGGGCATTCCGCCGTCGCCGCGCGGCATGCCGCAGATCGAGGTGACTTTCGACATCGACGCCAACGGCATCGTCAACGTCTCGGCCAAGGACAAGGCGACCGGCAAGGAACAGCAGATCCGGATTCAGGCATCCGGCGGCCTGTCCGAAGCCGACATCCAGAAGATGGTCAAGGACGCCGAAGCCAATGCGGCGGAGGACAAGAAGCGCCGCGACGCGGTCGATGCCAAGAACCACGCCGACGCGCTGGTGCATTCCACCGAGAAGGCACTGGCCGAGCATGGCTCGAAGATCGAGGAGTCGGAGCGCCGCGCCATTGAGGATGCGGTCAGCGATCTGAAGGAAGCACTGAAGGGCAACGACGCCGAGGCTATCAAGGCCAAGACCAATACGGTTGCTCAGACCTCGATGAAGCTTGGCGAGGCCATGTACAAGCAGCAGGCCGAGAGCGATGCGGCCAAGGATGCTGCAAAGGACGACGTGGTCGACGCGGAGTTCACCGAAGTCGACGACGACAAGAACAACAAGAAGTCTGCTTAAACGGCGACGACCATGGCCCTCATTCCAAAGAGCGCGCAGCGCGCCTCGAGGGATGGGGGTCATTTTTCGTTAAGCCGGAGGTTGCATCTTTCATAAGGCATTCCTTCGGAGTGACGATGAAATTCGGGCGGATTTGACGAATGTCCACCAAGCGCTGCTACTACGAAACTCTTGAAGTTGAGCGGACCGCGGATGACTCCAAGCTCAAGGCGGCATTCCGCAAGCTTGCGATGAAATGGCACCCGGACAAGAATCCGGGCGATGCCACCAGCGAAATCCGCTTCAAGGAAATCAATGAGGCCTATGAGGTCTTGAAGGACGGCGACAAGCGCGCCGCCTATGATCGGTTCGGTCATGCGGCGTTCGAGCAGGGTGGCGGCCCTGGCTTCGGCGCCGGCTTCGCCTCGTCGTTCTCGGATATCTTCGAGGACCTGTTCGGCATGGCCGGCCAGCGCGGGCGGGGCGGCGGACGCGAGCGCGGCGCCGATCTGCGCTACAACATGGAAATCACACTGGAAGAGGCCTTCCAGGGCAAGACCGCACAGATCGAGATTCCGGTCTCCGTCACCTGCGAATCCTGCTCGGGCACCGGCGCGAAGGCCGGCACCAAGCCGAAGACCTGCTCGATGTGCGGCGGCGCAGGCCGGGTCCGGCAGGCGCAGGGATTTTTTACGCTGGAGCGCACCTGTCCGGGCTGCCAGGGCCGTGGCCAGATGATCGAGGACCCGTGCCCGTCATGCTCTGGCTCGGGACGGGTAACGCGCGAGCGGACCCTGTCGGTCAACATTCCGCAAGGCGTGGAAGATGGCACCCGCATTCGGCTGGCTGGTGAAGGCGAGGCCGGCGTTCGCGGCGGACCGCCGGGCGACCTCTACATTTTCCTGTCGTTGGCAACGCATCAGTTCTTTCAGCGCGATGGCGCCGATCTGCACTGCCGTGTCCCGGTCTCGATGGTGACGGCGTCGCTCGGCGGCGAGTTCGAGGTGCCAACCATCGACAAGGGCAAGACCAAGGTCAAAATCCCTTCCGGGACCCAGTCTGGACGGCGTTTTCGCATTGCATCAAAGGGCATGCCGGTGCTGCGCTCGCGGCAGACCGGTGACATGTATGTCCAGGTGATGGTCGAAACTCCCCAGAATTTGACCAAGAGGCAGCAGGAATTGCTCGCTGAGTTCGAAAAATTGTCGTCCGGCGCAACCCAACCCGAGGCTGCGGGTTTCTTCACCAAGGTCAAGGACTTCTTCGGCAATCGCGCCAATACCTAGCGCAGCCGGCAAAAGCGGGTCCGGTTTTGCGGCAAGCGCTAAAAGCAAATTGGCGCATGCTTTTTGCCGCCCAACTGTACGCGCTTTGACGGACTGCGCACTTGGCGGTGCATGCTTGACCGTTTCGACCGCGACCTATACCTCTTTGTGACTATATTCTGACACTACCGCCCAATCGCGGTCCCGCCTGGTAGCGACTATGCCTCTGCAATCGTCCGTGCGCGTGCTGAAAAAGCCCCTACGTCTTGATGACGAGGTGCGGTTTCTTCGTTCATGGATCGAGAAGCCGCTGCACATGGGCGCGGTAATGCCCTCGGGGCGCCTCTTGGCGCGCACCATGGCGCAATATGTCGACATCAATTCATCCGGGCCAGTGGTCGAACTTGGACCCGGGACCGGCGCAATTACCAACGCGCTGATCGAGCACGGTGTCGATCAGAAGCGTCTTGTGCTGGTCGAATATAATCCGGGCTTCTGCGCGCTCCTGCGTGATCGCTATCCCCAGGCCAAAGTCGTGCAGGGCGATGCCTACGCGCTGCGGGACTCGCTCTGGGATGTCCTCAAGGACCCCGCATCGGCCGTGGTTTCCGGACTGCCGCTGGTGACAAAACCGATGCTCACGCGCCTGAAGCTTATCCGCGATGCTTTTGCCGCGCTTTCACCGGGCGCGCCATTCGTGCAGTTCACCTATTCGGTCGTGCCGCCAATTCCGAAATCGCTGCCGGGCGTCACCACCGAAGCCTCCGAGCGTATCTGGATGAATCTTCCGCCGGCCCGCGTCTGGGTGTATCGCAAGGGCCGATAGCAAGGCGCATTTCGTAAAACTGGGGACTGGTTTTGCGAATCGATACGGGCAACTTGGCAGTCGTGCCGCAGGGCGCTCCTGAGCGATTTAGATCATGTCCGCGCTGAAAATCCTCGTGATCCCCGGCTCGCTCCGAACCGGCTCGCTCAATGCGAGGCTGGCGGCGACGGCGGCGCTTGAACTCGCGCAGGCCGGCGCCGAGGTCACCCGCATTTCGCTCGATGATTTTCCGCTGCCGATCTATGACGGCGATCTGCAGGCCAAATCGGGCGTGCCGAAGAATGCGGTCAATCTCAAGCGAATGATGGCGGCGCACCATGGCGTCCTGATCGTGACGCCGGAATATAATTCGTCGGTGCCGTCGCTGGTGAAGAATACCATCGACTGGGTGACGCGCGTCCAGGATATCAATGAAGCCCGCGGCCAGGTGTTTCGCGAGCGCGCATTCGCGATCGCCGCGGCCTCGGAAAACCGCTTCGGCGGCAGCCGCGCGCTGGCGGCGCTGCGGCTGATCTTGTCCGCCTGCCAGGCGACCGTTATCCCGAACCAGCTCGCGCTCTCCTTCGCCAGCGAGGCCTATGACGATTTGGATCGATTGAAACATCCGGCCGATAGCGACGCGCTCAAGGCGATGACGCGGCAACTGATCGAATTTTCCCAGCGCATGATGTGAGGTGAGATGCAGCCCGCAAAGATCCTTCCCCGCGACCGGTTGATTGTAGCGCTTGACGTGCCCAGCGTGGCCGCTGCGGAAGCGATGATTGCAAGTCTTGGCGACAGCGTGACATTCTACAAGATCGGCTATCAGCTCGCCTATGCCGGTGGTCTGTCCATGGCGCGCGAGCTCGCGAGCGCGGGCAAAAAGGTCTTCGTCGATCTCAAGCTGCATGACATCGGCAACACCGTGGCGCGCGGTGTCGAGAGCATCGCGACGCTCGGTGCCACGTTCCTGACGGTGCATGCCTATCCCCAGACCATGAAGGCTGCGGTCGAGGCGCGCGCGGGATCAGGTTTGAAGATCCTCGCCGTCACCGTATTGACGTCCTACGACGACGGCGACCTTCGCGACGCGGGCTATCGCCTCGGCGTATCCGATCTGGTTGAAAGCCGCGCCCGGCAGGCGCAGGCGATCGGCCTCGATGGCCTTGTGTGCTCGGCGGAAGAAGCGGCTGCCCTGCACAAGATTGTCGGCGATCAGATGAGCCTGGTGACACCGGGTATTCGGCCCGCAGGCGCATCGGTCGGCGACCAGAAGCGCATCATGACGCCGGCCCGCGCCATCGCCGCCGGCGCGGACTATCTCGTGGTCGGCAGGCCGGTGATGGAAGCCGCCGACCCCAAGACAGCCGCAGACGCTATCGTGGCGGAGATTGCGCAGGCAAGTGCTTAAAGCTGAAGCGGGAGAATGAGATGGCAAAAGGATATTGGATCGGTCGGGTCGATGTTCACAACGAGGAAGGCTACAAGCCCTACGCCGCGGCCAACCTGGCGATTTTCAAGAAATTCGGTGGGCGCTACGTTGTTCGCGGCGGCAAGTTCACGGGTGTGGAAGGCCAGAGCCGGTCGCGTAACGTCGTGATCGAGTTTCCCGATTACGATACGGCGCTGGCCTGCTATCGCTCGCCGGAATATCAGGAAAACATCAAGCGGCGGCAGCCGCATTCGATCGCCGATCTCATCGTCATTGAAGGCTATGACGGCCCGCAGCCCTGATTTTCGGGCCGATTGGTTGCCGGAACATCCCGGCCCGGCTATAGGCAATGGGAGGTTCGATATATGTCCGACATGCGCTTAATTGTTGCAGGGGCCGGCGGCCGGATGGGCCGCACCCTGACGCGCGTTATTGCGGAAACGCCGGGCGCCGTCCTCACAGGTGCACTGGAAGCTCCCGGTTCAGAACTGCTGGGCAAGGACGCCGGGGTGCTGGCAGGCCTGCCCGCAAACGGGGTTCAGCTTTCCGCCGATCTGTGGTCGCTGTCGGCCAACGCGGACGGGATTCTGGACTTCACCGTACCCGGTGCGACGATCGCCAACGTGGCTATCGCTGCCGAGCGCGGCCTGGTTCATGTTATCGGCACCACCGGCCTGTCGGCATCGGATGATGCCGTGATCAGGAGCGTCACCTCGCGTGCTATTGTCGTCAAGTCAGGCAATATGAGCCTCGGCGTCAATCTGCTGGCGGCGCTGGTGAAGCGCGTGGCGCAGTCGCTGGATGAGGGCTTCGACATCGAAATCCTGGAAATGCATCACAAATCCAAGATCGACGCGCCGTCGGGCACGGCGTTGATGCTCGGCGAGGCCGCCGCAGCGGGCCGCAAGATCGCGCTCGACGAACATTCGGCGCGGGGCCGCGATGGTATCACCGGCGCGCGGATATCAGGCGATATCGGCTTTGCCTCGCTGCGCGGCGGCACCGTGGTCGGCGATCACAGTGTGATCTTTTCCGGCCCCTACGAGCGCATCACGCTTGCGCATCATGCAGAGGATCGCAGCCTGTTCGCGCATGGCGCGCTGAAGGCGGCATTGTGGGCGCATGGCAAGAAACCCGGCCTTTACTCGATGGCCGACGTGCTGGGCCTCGGCGACACATGATCTGCAGCATGATCCGGACCCGCGGGGCCGCGTTAGCGCAAAGGAGCGCCGGTTTTCCGACAAGATCGTGCGCGAATAACAAGATGGAGCGGGCTGACGGTCCCAACAAAAATCTTCCCGCTCGAGCGACCTTTCGAAACCGGAACGGAAATCAAAAGTAATGACCGATCGTCTTCTTGTGCTCGTGCGCCACGGCGAGAGTGAATGGAATCTGAAGAACCTCTTCACCGGCTGGAAGAATCCCGATCTCACCGAGAAGGGCGTCACGGAAGCCAAGGAAGCCGGCCGCAAGCTGAAGGCGCAGGGGCTGTCGTTCGATATCGCCTTTACCTCGGAGCTTTTGCGCGCGCAGCACACGCTCGATCTTGCGCTGGCGGAGGTTGGCCAGAGCGGTCTTCCCGTCAAACGGAACCTGGCTCTCAATGAGCGCGACTACGGCGATCTCTCCGGCCTGAACAAGGACGAAGCCCGCAAGAAATGGGGCGAAGAGCAGGTGCTGATCTGGCGGCGCTCCTATGATGTGCCGCCGCCCGGCGGGGAAAGCCTGAAGGACACGCTGGCGCGCACGCTGCCATACTACGTTCAGGAGATCTTGCCCGGCGTATTGCGCGGCGAGCGCACGCTGGTCGCGGCACACGGCAACTCGCTACGCGCGCTGATCATGGTGCTGGAGAAGCTTACGCCGGAGGGCATTCTGAAGCGCGAACTGGCCACCGGAGTGCCGATCATCTACCGGCTCAACGCCGACGCCACCGTCGCCTCGAAGCTCGATCTGGCGACGTGAGTGCGGCCCTGCTGAGCCCACCCTGCTCGAGGGCCACGCTCTAGAGCCTTTTCCGTTCCGATGGAATCGGAACGGGGCTCTAGATTCTTGGTTTGACGCGTTTTCTTTACGCGAACCGGTATCCACTTCGCTGGAAAACGCTCCAGCTACTGTATTCCCACTTGCCCCGCTTCCCAGCCAAGCATCGCCTGTTTGCGGGTGATGCCCCAGTGATAGCCGGTCAATGCGCCACCTTTGCCGAGCGCGCGATGGCAGGGAACCACGAACGACACCGGGTTGCGACCGACCGCGGCACCGACGGCGCGTGACGCCTTGGGCTTGCTGATCTTGGTCGCGATATCGGAATAGGCAACCGCGCAGCCCATCGGGATTTTCAGCAGCGTCTCCCATACCCGCACCTCGAAATCGGTGCCGATCAGGACCACGCGCAACGGCTGCTCCGCACGCCACAGCCGCGGGTCGAAGATACGCTGCGCCAATGCCGCCGTGCCGTCGTGGTCTTCGACATAGGCGGCGTTCGGCCAGCGCCGCCGCATGTCGGCGAAGGAGGCCTGCTCGCCGCCGGGGTCGGCGAAGGCAAGGCCGGCCAGCCCGCGCTCGCTCGCAATCACGATCGCGGTACCGAACGGGGAGGGATGAAATCCATAACGCAGCGTCATGCCGGCGCCGCCGTTTTTCCATTCACCCGGCGACATCGCCTCATGGGTAACGAACAGGTCGTGCAGCCGCCCTGGACCCGAAAGCCCGGAATCGAGGGCAGCGTCGAGCACGCTGGCGGAATCGCGCAGCAGGCCCTTGGCGTGATCAAGCGTCAGCGCCTGCATGAAGGCCTTCGGGGTCAACCCGGCCCAGCGGCGAAACAGATGGTGCAATTCATCGGGCGTGACGCTTGCGGCATCGGCCATCGCTTCAATGGTCGGCTGGTTGCGCCAATGCTCCGAGATGAAGGCGATCGCGCGCCGAACCGAGTCGTAGTCGCGCAGCGCCGCGTCCTGGGGGCCGGGTTTGGTGAGACGATGGTCGTCGAGGGCGAGGTTCATCATGGTTCCTGATGTAGGCCCTGCGCCACCGCAGAACCACCCGATTCCAGACAGCCCTCAGGTCACCGGATTATAGGTCGGCCCCCGCTTGGCGGCCTGCAGCGCGGCCAGCAAGGCTTTGGCAAAACTCGCCTTTTCTTCGGGCCCGAGGAAGCTTGCGATGGAGATGCGACGGCCGCGCGAGACCAGATAAAGCCGCTCAATGCCGAATTCCTCGTGGACCTCCTGATCGAGCTGCACCCACAGCGGATTGAGCACCCACTCGGCGACATGGCCGCGGTGGCTGATCCGCCGCACCCGCAGCTCGAAGGGGCTCACCGAGATCTCCTCCCTGGCCTTGGCGTGTCGGAAATTGATCCGGAACGCCCAATAGATCAGCAAGATGTCGAGGCCGAAAAAGCCGAATACCGGCCAGGCCCCCATCAGCAGAAACGCGATACCGGCGGCAAAACTGATCGCGCCGAAAAACGCCATCAGCACCAGGAACCCGGTGCGGTTCAGCGAACGATGCGGCGTCAGTAGCGCCGAAAATATTTCCGGCGGCGAGGCGGCCGGATCAAAATCGTTGCCTGCGGTCATGGCGTATCAGTATATCCCGATCATGGCGAAAATCACCGGCAAAGCTCGGCCACGGTCGGAACCCGCGCACGCGGAGCGCACCGGAAAATCTCCAAAGGTTGTCTTGGAAAAGCGTTCCCTAAACAAAGCAGAGCCGTCGACGGCGAAAAAAACGCTCAAAACTGCTTCGAGCAAGACCGCGCCGAACAAGGCCAAGGCTTCGGCCAAGAGCAAGGTCAAGCCCAAGTCGAAGACCAACACCAACACCAAATCCAAGATCAGAGCTTGGTCCGCCGCCGAGGTCTATGAGGCGTTCAGCCGATTTCGCAAAGCCAATCCCGAGCCGAAGGGAGAGCTGGAGCATCTCAATCCCTTTACGCTGCTCGTCGCCGTGGTGTTGTCGGCGCAGGCGACCGACGCCGGCGTCAACCGCGCCACGCGCGCGTTGTTTGCGGTCGCGGACACCCCGCAAAAGATGCTCGCGCTCGGTGAGGAAAAACTGCGCGATTACATCAAGACCATTGGGCTCTACCGCAACAAGGCCAAAAACGTCATCGGGTTGTCAGAAAAGCTGATCGCCGAATTCGGCGGCGAGGTGCCGCGCACCCGTGCGGAGCTTGAATCGCTGCCCGGTGCCGGCCGCAAGACGGCAAATGTCGTGCTCAACATGGCCTTCGGCGAACACACCATGGCGGTCGACACCCACGTGTTCCGCGTCGGCAACCGCACGGGACTTGCGCCAGGTAACACGCCGCTTGAAGTCGAACTTGGCCTCGAGCGCGTGATCCCGGGCGAATTCATGCTGCACGCCCATCACTGGCTGATCCTGCACGGCCGCTATACTTGCCTCGCGCGCGCACCACGCTGCGAGGTATGCCTGATCAACGATCTCTGCCGCTGGCCGGAAAAGACCATCTAGGAGCTCATTTTTCGGTTATATCTGATATGCGGGCTACCGGCTCCGGCGTGTCCGGTCCGGTGGCGCGAAGGTCAGACTTCGCGTGGAGGACGACTTGAGCCAGCAAGAGCAGATTAGACCGGCGTCTGCTTCGGGTCAGTCGGGATCGACAGGATCTGCCGCGGCTGCGCCGATTGCGGTGGCGCCCATAGCGCAGCCCGAGCCGGGCCCGCCAAGCGCTTGGGGCCGCCTCGCGCTTCCGATATTTGCCGTGCTGGCTGCCTTCGGTTTCGTCGCGCTGGCGACCGTTCGCTGGGACGCCTGGGTCGGTGCCGCCGCGATCCAGACGACGAATGACGCCTATGTTCGAGCCGATGTCACCACGCTCAGCAGCCGGGTCTCCGGCGAAGTTCTCGCCGTTGCAGTAACCGATTTCCAGCACGTCAAGGCCGGCCAGCTCCTGGTTCAAATTGATCCCGCCGACTACCAGGCCCAGGTGGCGCAGGCGGAAGCTGGCGTCGCCGCTGCCCAGGCTGCGATCGACACGCTCGCCGGCCAGGTCGAGCTTCAATACGCCACGATCGCACAGGGGGAGGCGCAGCATACTGCAGCGCTCGCGCAGCAGGTCGAAGCCGCGCAGGAACAGGCACGGCAGCAGACGTTGACGCAAACACAGGCGGGCACGCGGCAGCACCTCGAGCAGGCCGTCGCCGAACTCGCACGCGCGCAGGCGGACGTTCGCGCAACGCAGGCTGTTGTCGCCGAGGGGCGCCACCAGCTCGATGTGCTGGCTGGTACCAAGAAGCAGCGGATGGCGGATCTCGAAGGCGCCAAGGCCCTGCTGGCCATGGCCCGGCTCAAGCTTGGCTATACCAAGATCGTGGCGCCCTTCGACGGCGTCGTGGGCCAGCGGCAGGTCCAGCCGAACGACTACGTCAATATCGGAAGCAACCTTATCGACGTGGTGCCGCTGCCGAACGTCTATGTCATCGCCAACTACAAGGAAACTCAACTAACCCGGGTCAAACCGGGCCAACCCGTCACCATGACCGTCGACACTTTCTCGAGAGAACCATTGCACGGCCGCGTTGAACGGATTGCGCCTGCCAGCGGCTCGCAATTTGCGCTGCTGCCACCCGACAATGCGACTGGCAATTTCACCAAGGTGGTTCAACGCATCCCGGTCCGAATTCAATTGGACAAGGGCCAGCCGTTGCTGGAGCGCCTGCTCCCGGGCATGTCGGTCGTCACTCGGATTCATACCAGTGAAGCAGGCGCGGATGGCGGAGAATGAAATCGCCGGCCACGGACCGGTTTCGCGCGGCGGCGTTGGTGCGCGGCCGCTGTTCGCGGTCGGCGCGGTGCTACTCGGCGCCTTTCTTGCGAACTTCGACACCCGGCTGACGTCGACTGGATTGCCGGACCTGCGCGGCGGCTTTTCGCTGACCTTCGACGAAGGCGCCTGGTTCAGCACCGCGAGCATCGGCTCGCAGATTTTCATCGCGCCCGCGGTCGCGTGGCTTGCAACCGTGTTTGGCCTTCGCCGCGTATTGGGCATTCCGAGCCTCATCTATGCGGTGGTTTCGGTCGTGATCCCATTCGTGCAAAATTATACCGCGCTGATCGCGCTCAGCATCGCACACGGCTTGTTGCTGGGCACGTTTGTGCCTGCGACCCTGATGATCGTCTTCCGCAACCTGCCGATCAAATGGTGGTTGCCGGCGATCGCGATCTATTCAATTCGGGTGGGATTCGCCTTCGATACCAGTTCATCGGCGGTCGGCTTCTACGTTGAGCATATGGGATGGCAGTGGCTGTACTGGCAGGGCGCCATCATCGCACCGCTAATGGGCTTGATGGTCTATCTCGGAACGCCGCACGAAGACGTCAATCATAACCTGCTGAAGAACGCCGACTGGGGCGGCATGTTGCTGCTCGGCACGGGCATTTCGCTTGTTTACGCCGGCCTCGATCAGGGAAACCGTCTCGATTGGCTGCAATCCGGCACGGTTGTCGCGATGTTGTTGTGCGGTGCTCTGTTGTGCGTCGGTTTCCTCATCAACGAAACCCTCGTTCGTGAGCCATGGGCGAATATCAACGTGCTGTTTTCGCGCAATATCGGGCTCGCGCTGGTGACCATTCTTCTCTACACGCTCACCAGCCTGTCCAATTCGACGCTGGTTCCGAATTTTCTCAGCACCGTCGCCGCGCTACGACCTGAACAAACCGGCGTGCTGCTTTTGACCTATGGCGCACTGCCCATGCTGGTGACGGTGCCCATTTCGATCCTGCTGCTTCGACATATCGATCCTCGCTGGGTGCTGATCGTTGGCCTGTCGACCTTCGCGACCGCAAGCCTGCTTGGAACGCAACTGACGCATGAGTGGGCGCTGGATGATTTTATCCCGACGGTTATCCTGCAGTCGGTCGGCCAGGCCTTTACGCTTCTGCCCATCATCATCATTGCAGTCAGCAACTCCGATCCTTCCCGCGCCACCGCGTTCGCGGCCTATATCCAGATCATGCGGCTTGGTGGCGCCGAAATCGGCATCTCACTGATGGGCACATGGCTTCGTGTCCGCGAACAGATCCATTCGAATTTCATCGGTCAGCATGTTGCCAGCGGCAGCGCCGATGTGGTTCTCGCGCTCAAGCGCCTCTCTGGAAACTTCGTCGGCCACGGCGAAGCGACCGCGCCGGCGCGTGCGTTGGCATCGCTGGCGTCGATCGTGCAGCGCGAGGCAAACGTGCTCGCCTATATCGACGGCTTCTGGCTGACATTCTGGTTTGCAATTCTTGGACTTGTCCTCGTGATTCCGATGACGCGAGCGCCCAAAGGGCCTCTGACGCCAGTGCCGGTTGCCACATGGCGTTTGCCGCGATGGTTTGGATTATCGCGATCGTAAAATTCGAATTGAATTCTATGCCGCCGGCAGGCTTGGCTCCCGGTCCGGTTCGATCAACTCCGGTCGTGGGCCGGAAAGCCGCTTGTGCATATGGACCATGAACGCCATGCCGAACAGCGGCGTCGCCAGGTTGACGATCGGAATCGACACGAAGGCCGCGATCACCAGCCCCCCGACGAATATGATCGCAGCATTTTGCCGACGCATCGCCTTGGCTTCAGCCGGTGGACGAAATCGCATCGCAGCGAGTTCGAAATATTCCCGGCCAAGCAGCCATGCGGTCGCAATGAAAAAGGCAATGAACCCCACGCCGGCGAAGAATACGAACGGCAGCGCGATCAGATAGACCACGATCGTGAGCAACGCCGTCTTGATGCCTTCGGTCATGGCGAGGCCGAGCGGCAGCGCCATTCCGGGCCGCTCTGCCGGGTAATGTTCGCGCTCGACATGGTCGGCGACGTCGTCGACGAACACGCTCGCCACCAGCGAGGTGATCGCGGGCATCAGGAACACCGCGCCAAGCACGACGCCGAAACTGGCGGCGATCGAAATGATCCAGGCCAGGATATTGATCGGCATATGGAAGCTCGGACCCAGCATTGCTTCGGCCCAGCCCTCGCCGTAGGTCGCAAGCCAGCTCAACAGCCGCTGCAAGCCGACCGCCAGCACCACGATCAGCACCAGTGCGAGCCCGATCGATCGCCACAGGATCGAGCGCATCGGCGGCGACAGGATCTGCGATAGCGCCTTGACGGCGGCGTCGAGCATGGCGGCCATGTCCTCCGGAATAGCCTGACCAGAGGTAAAGGCATCAGCCGAATTCGGCAAGGGTGCAGACGTGCCTGACGATCGGCACCCCTCTCACGCCGAGCTTTTTAGGCCGAGCCTTGCCGCCAACCCTATTCCGAATCGAGCGCTTGGCCGAGCACATTAGGGCCGAAGGCTCCGATCACGATGATCACGACGATCATCGCTGACGTGATCAGGCTGAACACGCCGGAGACGCCGCCCTGGCGCAGCATGTAGGCGATGATGAAGCCCGAGAACATCGCGCTGACCCGGCTCATTGAATAGACAAAGCCGCACGCGCGCGCCCGGATCGCGGTTGGGAACACCTCGGTCTGATACGCGTGATAGGCGTATGACAGCGTCATGTTCGCCGCCGTGACCAGCACGCCGCACACGATCAGCGGCACCGGCTCGGAGAGTTGCGAAAACGCGATCCCGAATACGCAGATCGCCACCGACGCGCCGCAGATGATCCATTTGCGCTCGATACGATCGGCAAAGCTCACGGCCAGTAACGGCGCAATCGGGTAGGCAAGGGCGACAATGACCGAGTATTGCAGGCTCTTGGTAATCGTAATGCCCTTTTCGACCAGCAACGCGGGCACCCAGTTCGAAAAACCATAGAAGCCGAACGCCTGGCAGAAATTGAAGATCATGAAGACCATGACCAGCGAAACGTATGGACGCTTGAACAGATCGACAAAGCCAACTTTGGCGATCGGTTTCGTTGGCGGTACTGCCGCCGTCATCTTCGGACGCGGTGCGGTTGCGCGGGCGGAGCCCTCAAGCCTACTCAGGATCTTGCGGGCCTCCTCGACCCGACCCTGGCGCGCAAGCCAGAGCGGGCTTTCCGGCAGCGACAGCCGCCGCACCAGCCAGACCACGACACTGCCGGCAGAGCCCGCGAACACCACCCAGCGCCATCCGTCGATTCCGTGCGGCGTCAGCGGCACCAGCCACCACGAGAGCGCGGCCACCACAGGAACGGCGACGAACATCACCGCCTGATTGACGGCAAAGGCGCGGCCCCGCATCCAGCTCGGGACCATCTCGGTTATATACGTGTCGATGGTGATGATCTCGACGCCGACACCGATGCCGGCGAGGAACCGCCACACCAGCAGTCCGTGGGCGGTGGTCTGGCAGGCCATGATCATCGATGCCGCGGAGTAGGTGATCAGCGCGTAGGTGAAGACCGCCCGGCGCCCGAACCGGTCGGCCAGAAAGCCCAGAAAGAAAGTACCGACGAACAATCCGGCAAACGTTGCCGCTACAAACGCGCCGATCCCCGAAAATCCGAAAAAGGCCTGCGTCGTGGTGGTCAGCAGCCCGCTCCGGGTGAGGCCCGGCGCGATATAGCCCGTGAAGAACAGATCGTAGATTTCAAAGAAGCCGCCAAGCGACAGCAGGATGACAAGGCGCCAGACATACGACGACGCGGGCAGGCTCTCGAGTCGATGAGATATCTCGTCTGCGCCGCCGCCCCGCGAGGCCGCGAGATCAAATCCGGTATTGACGTCGACGACGCTCATCTCATTTCCTCCCTCGGAAAGCCTGCAGGACATGCATCCTGCGGGAATGGTCTCTTGCTTCGACCATCTTGGTGGCCGATGGTTGGTATTCGTGAGCCGAATGTGGAAGCTATCGACGATAGCATTCGACACGGACGAGTCTCGCGTGGGATCGACAGCGAGGCTCGCGGGCCGGGCGTAAAGGAGCAGCGATCCGGCATCAGGGGAAGAGCTGCGCTTATCAAATCTACGTTTTAAAATACGGGAATAGCGTGATCGCGGATTAAATTTTCTTTTATATTTTTCAGACCGCGCGGCGCGCTACGATAAAATGCGGTTGGCAATGGGAGACGACATGACTGAACAGGAACTGCCCCTGGCGGGCGTGAGGGTCGTGGAAATGACCCACATGGTGATGGGTCCGACCTGCGGCATGATTCTGGCGCAACTCGGCGCCGAGGTCATCAAGGTCGAGCCGCCCGCCGGTGACAAAACGCGTAGCCTCGGCGGCATGGGAACCTCGTTCTTTCCGCTGTTCAACCGCGGCAAGCGCAGCGTCGTCCTCGATTTCGCGAAAGCGGAAGATCGCGAGACGATGCATCGGCTGCTCGCCAGCGCCGACGTTTTTCTAGAAAATTTTCGTGATGGGCAGTTGGACAAGCAGGGACTCGGTCCCGACGAGTTGCGTCGAAAGTATCCGCAGCTGATCGTTGCCGGGCACAAAGGCTTTCTGTCCGGTCCCTATGATCATCGCCCGGCGCTCGACGAGGTGGTGCAGATGATGTCGGGCCTTGCCGCCATGACCGGAACCCGGGACAAGCCGCAGCGCGTCGGCTCGTCGGCGAACGACATCATGGGTGGCATGTTCGGTGTGATCGGCATCCTGGCCGCGCTCTATCAGAGACGCAGCGGCGCGGCGGCTGCCGGTGGGGGCACGGATATTCGTATCGGGCTGTTTGAGAACTGTCTGTTCCTGGTCGCGCAGCACATGGTCGAGTACGAGATGACCGGCAACAAGCCGCGCTCGATGCCGGAACGCGAACATGCGTGGCCGATCTACGACATTTTCGAAACCGCGGGCGGCGAACGTATCTTCATCGGCGTGGTGACCGAAGGTCACTGGCAGAGCTTCTGTCGGGAATTCGGCCTGCAGGAATTTGCCGACGATCCGACGCTGCGCAGCACGACCGACCGGATTATGGCGCGGGCCCGGATCATTCCGCGCGTCACCGAGGAAATCAAACGCTGGGACGTTCAGGAGCTTTCCGCAAAACTCGATAAGCTGAACATCTGCTTCTCGCCGATCAACCGTCCCGAAGATCTGCTGCACGATCCCCACGTGCTGCGCCCGGGTGGACTCGTCAACAACACCAATGCGAACGGCAAGGCGTTTCGCGTTCCCGCACTGCCGGTGGAGTGGAACGGCAGCAATCTTGGCGAAGGCCTTAAAGTACCGGTGCTCGGCGCCGACACCGACGCGGTTCGCGCCGAGCTCGCAAGCCAGACGTTTTCTCCCGCCGACAAACCCGCAGCGAGGCGCGCATGACCCGGATTCAAGATATCTACCCGAGCGACCGCGTGACCTTGCGCGAGGTAGGCCTGCGTGACGGCCTGCAACTCGTGAAGAAATTTCCCTCGACCGCTGCGAAGCAACGCTGGGTCCGTGAGGAGCATGGCGCCGGCGTACGGCATTTCGAGGTCGGCTCATTCCTGCCTCCGAAAACCTTTCCGCAGTTCGCCGATGTGCGCGATGTCGACGGGACGGTCGCATCTCTGCCGGGCGCGCACGGCATCGCGCTGACGCTCAACGAACGCGGCGCCAACGAAGCGCTGGCGTCCGGCGTCGCTGAAGTTGCCTCGGTGCTCTCGGCGACGGAAGAACACAGTCAGGCCAATGCCAACCGCTCGCGCGATCAGGCCATCGCCAATATCAAGCGGCTTTGCGAGTTGCGCGACGCAAGCGCGCACAAGCCGCTGGTGAACGCGGCGATATCCATGGCGCTCGGCTGTTCGATTGCCGGGCCTGTCGATCCGAAAGAGGTGCTTCGGCTGGTTGAGAAGTGCTTCGAGGCGGGCGTGGATATGGTGGGCATCGCCGACACCGTCGGCTATGCGGGTCCGAAGCAGGTCGGCGATCTAACCAGAGACGCGGTCAAGATTGCCGGGTCCAAGGCGATTTTTGTCCATCTCCACGATACCAGGGGCATGGGAATCGCCAACGCGTCGGCGGCGCTCGATTCCGGCGCCCGTGTCCTCGACGGCTCGCTCGGTGGCCTCGGCGGTTGCCCGTTTGCGCCCGGCGCCACCGGCAACGTCGTGTTCGAGGATCTGGTGTTTCTGTGCGAGAGCAAGGGATTTGCCACCGGCATCGACATCGACAAGCTGGTCGCGGTGCGCTCGATCTTGCGTTCCGAAATGCCGAACGAGCAACTCTATGGCGGCATGGCCCGAGCCGGCCTGCCTGACCGAAAATCGGCGGTGGCGGCCTGACGGCGGTTTCTAGCGCGCGATGGCTCTCTTCGAATCGCCATCCCGCTCTATCTTTTTATTTAATCATGATCTCCGCGCAACGCTTCGCGTTTGTCCCGACGGATAACCGGTGCCCACTTTGCGCTAACGCGCCCTGCGGGTTCGGATCATGCTTTAGGCCGCAGGTTCGAGCGCCTGCGCGCTCGATGACGCTTGATCTTTCGGAGGCGTGGGATCGGCCGTCGTCGCGCCCGCCATCCTTGCTACTTCCGCAGCCGGAAGCGACGTTTCCTGGTCAATCGCCTCAGGAACGAGGGGCGGTAAAAGGACCGCTTCTGGAAACACGCCGAATTCGCCCGCTACCTCCCGGAGCGGCTTCTGCTTATCGGCCCAGTGCAAGGCCGTGTAGTCAAAGCCGTGCACGATGGTGGGTTTGACGACTTCGAAGTAGGGTGAGATGTCGAAATCGCGTGGCATGTACAGCGATGAATCGCGAATGTGCAGAATTTCACGGCGCGCCTTTCTGCTGGCGGCGCGGGTGATCTTGGGCAGGATCGGATAACGCACGGCATCGAACGCCTGCGCGATCAGCGCAGAGCAGATGATCTTGGTCGGATCACCGGAGCCGAACGCAATCATGCGCCGCCGCCAGCGTTGCGGCACCGGCAACGGAATCAGATAGCGCATCAGATCGACGATGTTCTTGGTGTCGTAGCCTAGGCCGATCCGGTTGATCGCGTAGCGGCACACCGTGTTGCGGTCCTCGAACGACAGGCCGACCGGGCGGCAGAGCCGGGTGTGGTAGGGAAAATATTTCGACAGCGGCGCCGAAGTCACGCCTTCGCCGATATTGGCCTCGATCAGCACATGCGGCTCGCCGTCGGGCTCGGTCGCGCCGTCGATCGGGCCGACAAAAAGCGCGGCATGCGACCAGGTGGATTGAGTCAGGTATTTGATGATGCCGGAAACCCGGTTGTTGCCTTCAACCAGCAGCACGTCGCCCTGCTCGATGACGCCCCGCAAATGTTCCGGATCGCTTGGCGTGAACGGCTCATAGCCCGGCACTTCCTTTTGCAGGTAGCCCGCAATCACCTTGCCGACTGTATCGAGCACGACGCCCATGACAATTTCCCCCCGAGGGCCTTTGCGGCCGCTTTTTTCCCGTACTTAGAATGGTCGAAAGCCGTTGCAATTTGGTTCATGCCTTCGCCGAATCGGTCATGATTGATTCACCATGACGGTTGCTGCGCCCGTCCGGATGCGGCAAGTTGACCTCATCGGGAATTCGGAATTCGCCGCGACCTCGGATTCCAGAGGATGCCGGAAACCCATGATTTCAGGGTGGTTTTGCTGCAAACCCACCCGCGATCTAATTGTCGCGCGATTAAATCTGATGGTTGAGCCGCCACGCGCAGAGTTCTCGCCTTGCTCAAAATTTTGGAAACCATGACATGACAATGACGCGTCGCGATTTCCTGTCAGCGTCCGCCGCGCTTGCGGTGTCGCCGACGTTCGGGGCTCGCGCGGGTGCGGCGCCGTTGTCCCGCGAGGCCGACATTGTCGTGATCGGCGCTGGCGCGGCGGGTATCGCCGCGGCGCGGCGGATTCAGGCGGCAAACCGAAAGGTGATCGTGGTGGAGGCATCGGGCGCGATCGGTGGCCGCTGCCTCACCGACACCGCCACGTTCGAGGTGCCGTTCGATCGCGGCGCCCGTTGGCTGCACAATCCCGACACCAACCCGGTGATCAGGCTCGGACGCGATGCGGGGCTCGACATCTATCCGGCCCCGCTTGGCCAGAAGATTCGCATCGGCCGGCGCAATGCGCGGGCCGGTGAAACCGAGGATTTTCTTGCCGCCTTAGTGCGGGCCAACCGCGCCATCGACGACGCTTCGCGTGGCAGGGCTGATCTGGCCTGCGCCGCCGTGCTGCCGAAGGACCTCGGCGACTGGGCCGGGACGGCCGAATTTGTGCTCGGCGCCAACGCCACGGGCAAGGATTTGAAAGATGTTTCCGTAATCGACAAAGCCCGTGGACAGGACCGCAACGCGGCGATCGCCTGCCGCCAGGGGCTGGGCACCTTGATTACGAAGCTGGGTGCGGAAGTTCCGCTGGCGCTGTCGACGCCTGCCAACCGCATCGCATGGAGCGGACGCGACGTCACCGTGGAGACGCCGGCAGGCAAGATCGCCGCGCGCGCCGCTATCGTCACCGTGTCGAGCAATGTATTGGCAGCGGGGAACATCAAGTTCACGCCCGAACTTCCCAAGCGCCACCTCGATGCAGCGGCCAAGCTCAGTCTCGGCAGCTACGACCGTATCGCGCTGCAATTGCCGGGTAACCCGCTCCGGCTTTCGCACGATGATCTCGTGATCGAGCAGAGCAATTCGACGCGGACCGCGCTCTTGTTCGCCAATATCGCGTCGTCGTCGCTGTGCGTGATCGATGTCGCCGGCTCGTTCGGCCGCGATCTTTCGGCGCAGGGCGAACGGGCCATGGTCGCGTTCGCAGTCGAATGGCTGGTCAAACTGTTCGGCAGCGACATCGCGGCGGCGGTCAAGAAGACCAGCGCGACGCGCTGGAATGCCGCGCCGTTCGCGCTGGGCGCGATGTCGTCGGCAGCGCCAGGCGGGCAGCCGTCGCGAAGGATTTTGACGGAGCCGATCGGCTGCATGTTCCTTGCCGGCGAGGCGACCCATGAAACATTGTGGGGGACGGTCGACGGGGCGTGGGAAAGCGGCGAGCGCGCGGCCGACGCGGCATTGAGAAAAATCGGTGCCATCAAGGATACCACGCCGCCACCGCAGCCGGCAGCCAAGCGCCGGCGCCGTGGGCAAGCAGAGTGATTCCGACTTTACTTATCCATAGCAACGTCATTCCGGGATGGTCCCACCGGGTCGGCGCTATGCGCCGCCCGATGACAAGCTCCGGACCAGACCCGGAATCTCGAGATTCTCCGATGTGCAAGCGCACATCGTAGTTCGCGTCTTCGACGCGCCCCGGAATGACTGCCTAGATGCGGCAGAGCATCCCGCGAACGGGCGCAACGCGATGGCTTTGGTCACAGCGGCAGGGGCAGTTGCATCAGGTCCTTGGCGACGATGATCCGGCCGGAGAAGTTTTTCTTCACATCGCGGGTCCAGTCGTCGTCGGTGACTTCGGGATCGTCACCCGGTACGAAATGGCTGAGGACCAGCACTTTGATCCCGGCAGCGGCGGCGATGCGGCCGACGTCTTCGGTAGTTGTGTGGCTGTCGAGCAGATGCTTCTTCAGCGTCGCGCCGTTCCTGGTCTTGACCACGAGACGATCGACCGCGGGCAGGTAAAGCGCTTCATGCACCAGCACGTCGGCACCCTCAGCAAATTCCGCGAGCTTCGGGTTGTAGGCGGTGTCGCTGGAAAACACGATGATGCCGTCCGGCGTCTCGAACTTGTAGGCGAAATTATCTGTAATGGGCGGATGCGGCGTGCGGAACGCTGTCACCCTCACGTCCGCGGTCTGCAGCACGACGCCATCGTCGGCAATGTCCTTGGCGATCAGTAGCGGGCGCGGATCGGGGCGACCTTCGTCGCCGATCCGGGTCTCGACGTCGAACTTGTTCAATTCCCAATAGGCCCGGGTCATGGCCTTGAGGCCCTTGGGACCGAACGAATGGACCGGCGTCGAAAGCCCTGCGACCCAAGCGTTGTAAAACAGGTTGCCGTATTCGAGATTATGATCGGAATGGTGATGGCTGATGAAGATATACTTCACCGACGGGATCGGGACGCCGGCGGCGACTAGTTGACGGCTGACGCCCGCGCCGCAGTCGATCACGAACGGCGTGTCGCCAACGACGACGAGAGTGGCGGGGTTGGCGGCGTTGAGCCCGATCCGCGGTCCACCATTGGTGCCGAGAAACACGATGCGCGTACGCGGCTTGGTCGCCTGCGCGAACGCCGTGGGCGCGGCGAGCGCGGCGGCGCTGCCCAGCGCGAGTTTCAGCGCATCGCGGCGATCGATCATGGGGTTTCTCCCGTTAGCTTTGTTCTTATGTGCCGGCGGGAACCTAATGGCATTTGCAAACGAAGCAAACGCCGGACTTTAGTTACGGCGACAGGTATGGCGTCCGATCAGCGCAGCACGCCGTCGAGCGCAGGCAAGCCGATGATCACCGCCGCCGCGATCAGCATATAGCAGATCGCACGGAACAGCCCTTCGCTGGCGCGGCCAAACAAACCGGCGCCGCACCAGACGCCGATGGCATAGACTGGACCAACTAAAGCCGAAAACCAGATCGCATCCAGCGTGATCAGGCCGGTGAAGGCGTAGCTCACGAGCGAGAAGCAATCAGAAGCGCCGAAAAACAGCACGATGTTGGCGCGCGAAATGATCGAAGAGATCGGCCGGCCGAGCCAGTAGCCGACAATAGGCGGCCCTCCGGTTTGTGCCAGTCCGCTGCCAAAGCCGGATAGTGCGCCGACGCCGGCGGAAATCGCCGGGTGATCTGGCCCTCGATAGCGCCAGCCCGAGACCAGCAGGATCAGCAGGACGAACACGAAGCCAGAGATGATCCAGCGCGCGGTCACTGGATCGAGCCGGATCAGGAAGTATGTTCCCAGGGGCACGCCAACCAGCGCGCCGAGCACCATCACCGCGGTGGCCTGGCGGTCGGCATGGCGCCACGCATTCGGAAGTAACGGTGCTGCCGCGACGAAATCGATGATGAGCAGGAGGGTGGCGACCAGGCGTGGCGCTGCCACGCTGCTCGCCAGCGGCATGAAAATCAGCGCCGAGCCGAATCCGGAAAATCCGCGCGCCGTCCCCGCCACAAATGCGATCGCGCAAATCGCGATCGCCGCGTCGATGCTGACGCCGGCCGGGATCAGGCCGGAGAGGCTCATTCGCATACTATTGGGAGAACGGTGTTAGCCAAAGACCGCTTCGTGCGTTGCGGCGTCATGCCCGCAAGCTGCCGCCGGTCTTCTTGTTGACCTCGGCGACGATCTTGGCTGCGACCGCGTCGATCTCCTGATCGGTCAGGGTCTTTTCGCGCGGCTGGATCGTCACCGCGATAGCAATCGACTTCTTGCCGTCGTCGATGCCTTTGCCCTCGTAGACGTCGAACACGGTGACATCCGTGATCAGCTTCTTGTCGACGCCCTGCGCCGCCCGCACGATGTCGCCGGTTCTGACGCCGCGATCGACCATAAACGCAAAATCGCGCGACACCGGCTGGAACGCCGATAGCTCCAGCACCGGCTTGGCACGGGTCGGCTTCTGCTTGGCATCGGGGATGCGATCGAGGATCACCTCGAACGCGATCAACGGTCCATCAGCGCCGAGTGCCTCCAGCGCGCGCGGGTGCAACTCGCCGAAGTATCCCAGGATATTCTGCGGGCCGATCTGGATGGTACCGGAGCGTCCTGGGTGCAGCCAGTTGGGACCGCCGGGCACGATCTGCAGCGCCTGCATTGGCGCTCCGGCGGCTGCCAGTACCGCGAAGGCGTCAGCTTTACCGTCAATCGCATCTGCTGTGGCCGAGCCCGACCAGTGCCGCCCCATGCCCTTCGACGAGGCAAACCCGTGGCGGATGCCGGCGGCCGCAGTCAGCTGATCCTGCGGCTTGTCTCCCTTGAAGATCTGTCCGACCTCGCACAGCGCCAGGTCGGGGAAGCCGCGGTCACTGTTGGCTTGCGCGGCGGCAACCAGGCCCGGCAGCAGGCTCGGTCGCATGTCCGATAGGTCGGACGCGATCGGATTGGCGAGCGCGAGTTCGGCCTGCCCGCCGCCGAATAGTTCTGCGGCCGGCTTTGCTATGAACGACCACGTCACGGCCTCGACCAGGCCGCGCGTGGCGAGCGCACGCTTGGCGCGGCGGGTACGCAACTGGATCGCGGTCAGGATCGGCTTGCGCGGCGCGTCGCCGCGCTCGAACGGCGTCATCGGCACCTTGTCGACGCCGACGATGCGCACGATCTCCTCGACGATATCGGCCTTGCCATGCACATCGCTGCGCCAGGAAGGCACCGCGATCTTCACCACCGGGCCATTGCCGGCCAGCATGAAGCCGAGATGACCGAGGATTCGCTTCACTTCCGGGAACGGCACCTCGATCCCGGCCAGCCGCTTGACCTCGGTCAACGGAAAATCGATCACCCGATCGGCGCCGAAAGCGTTGCCGACGACAATGTTCTCCGACGGAGTGCCGCCGCACAGCTCCATCACCAGCCGGGTGGCCATATCGAGCCCCGGCACCATGAAGGCCGGATCGACGCCGCGCTCGAAGCGATAGCGCGCATCGGAATTGATGCCGAGCTTGCGGCCGCTCTGGGCGATGTTGATCTCGTTCCACAGCGCCGATTCGATCAGCACGTCGGTGGTGTTCTCGTCACAGCCCGAGGCCTCGCCACCCATGATGCCGGCGAGCGATTCGACGCCGTGATCGTCGGCGATCACGCAGACGTTGGAATCGAGCGTATAGGTGCGGCCGTCGAGCGCCAACAGCGTCTCGCCGTCGCGCGCCCGGCGCACCCTGAGATTGCCCTTTACTTTGGACGCGTCGAACACATGCAGCGGCCGTGCCCGGTCGAAGGTCATGAAGTTGGTGATATCGACCAGCGCATTGATGGGGCGCAGACCGATCGAGGTCAGGCGCTGCTGCAGCCATTCCGGCGACGGGCCGTTCTTGACGCCACGCACCAGCCGCAGCGCAAAGCCCGGACACAGCGTGGCGTCCTCGACGGTCACCTGCACCGGGCAGGGGAATTCGCCCTTGATCGGCTTGATCGCAGGGTCTTTGAACTTGCCCATGTCGGCGGCGGAAAGGTCGCGCGCAATGCCGTGCACGCCGGTGCAATCCTGCCGGTTCGGCGTCAGGTTGATTTCGATCAGGGGATCCCCAAGCCCGGCCCATTGGGCATAAGCCGCACCGACCGGCGCGTCGGTCGGCAGCTCCATGATGCCGTCATGCTCTTCCGAGAGCTGCAACTCGGCCGCCGAGCACAGCATGCCGCGGCTCTCGACGCCGCGGATAGTGCCGACACCGAGGGTGATGTTCTTGCCGGGAATGAAGGTGCCGGGCGGCGAGAACACGCTGACGAGGCCCGCGCGCGCATTCGGCGCGCCGCAAACGACCTGCACCGGCGCGGCGCCGTTGCCGGTATCGACCATGCACACCCGCAACCGGTCCGCATTGGGATGCTGCTCGGCCGAAATCACCCTTGCGATGGTGAAAGCCGACAGCGCCTTGGCCTTGTCCTCGATATGCTCGACTTCAAGGCCGATCATGGTGAGCTTGTCGGTGAGCTTTTCAAGCGGCTCGTCGGTGTCGAGATGTTCCTTCAGCCAGGAGAGAGTGAATTTCATGGCTGCGAGCCTCGAATAAGATCGGTGTTGTCTGTGATATTTTGCGCGCCGTCACTGTTCCCTCCCCCCTTGTGGGGGAGGGTCAGGGAGGGGGGTGAGCCGCTTGCGCAAGAAGCAGCCGTCTGCCGGATCATTTCGACAACGCCTTCGAGATTTGACATGACCTGTTCGTTGGTGAAGCGAAGAACCTGAAAACCTTCCGAGACGAAGAAGGCATCACGATTCTGATCCGCACGTCTGCCGATCCTCGAAATCGTGCGATTCGCCGTCGAGCTCCACGACGAGTTTCTTGGACATGCAGACGAAGTCGACAATGTAATGCCGGATCGGAGTTTGCCGGCGGAAGCCGAGACCGTCGATCCTGCTGCCTTTCAGGTAGCGCCACAGCAATGTTTCGGCACGCGTCATTGTCTGGCGAAGCTGCTTCGCCCTGTTGCGCTGTCGTTCGCCGACGGCTGCGTGCGGCATCTGCGGCTACCCCCCTCCCTGCCCCTCCCCCACAAGGGGGGAGGGGAACAGAAAGAGCCTGTCGAGAGCCCGGAAGAAGATCGTTCACGAACTCAAACCTCCCGCCAGGGTCGGAACATCGAGCGGCTTGAAGCCGTAATGGCTGAGCCAGCGCACGTCGCCCTCGAACAGTTGCCGCAGGTCCGACATGCCGTATTTCAACATCGCAATGCGATCGATGCCCATGCCCCAGGCGAAGCCTTGGTACACATCGGGATCGATGCCGCAGGCGCGCAGCACGTTGGGATGAACCATGCCGCAGCCGAGGATTTCCAACCAGTCCTCGCCCTCGCCGAACCGGATTTCGCCCTTGCCGCGCCGGCACTGAATGTCGACCTCGAGCGAGGGCTCGGTGAAGGGGAAGAATGACGGCCGGAACCGCATGTTGATGTTATCGACCTCGAAGAACGCCTTGCAGAATTCGTGCAGGATCCATTTGAGGTGGCCGAGATGCGATCCCTTGTCGATGACGAGGCCTTCGACCTGGTGGAATTGCGGCGTGTGAGTGGCGTCGGAGTCGATGCGATAGGTGCGGCCCGGGCAGATAACGCGGATCGGCGGCTTCTGGGTCAGCATGGTGCGCACCTGCACCGGCGAGGTGTGCGTGCGCAACAGCATGCGCGAGCCGTCTTCTTTCGGGTTGAAGAAGAACGTGTCGTGCATTTCCCGCGCCGGATGGCCTTCGGGAAAATTCAGTTTTGTAAAATTGTAGTCGTCGGTCTCGATATCCGGTCCTTCGGCAATCGCGAATCCCATGTCGGCGAAAATCGCCGTGAGCTCGTCCATCACCTGGCTGAGCGGATGGATGCGGCCCTGCTCGGCCGGATTTTCTCGCAACGGAAGCGTGACGTCGATGGTTTCCGACGCCAGCCGGGCGTCGAGCGCGGCGGATTTCAAGATGTCACGGCGCGCGCTCAGCGCCTGCGTGACCCGGTCCTTGGCGAGATTGATCGCCGCGCCTTGCGTCTTGCGCTCATCCGGCGACATCTTGCCGAGCGTTGAGAGCAGCGCAGAGATCGCCCCCTTCTTGCCGAGCGACGCGACGCGCACCGCTTCGAGCGCCGCCTCGTCGCCGGCGGCGGCGATCTGGCTGAGGATTTCGGATTCGAGTTGAGCGAGATCGGTCATGGCAATCCTTTTGACCAGGACGCTGAACCGATGCTCCTAGTCCGTCGTGCCCGGGCTTGCCCCGGGCATCCACGTCTTACAGCGGGGGCGAGAACGAAGACGTTGATGGCCGGACATCGAGCGGAGAGGCGCTCGCGCTTTCGCCCGGCCAAGTCGACTTCAAAAAAACCAGGCAGCAGCGGCTTACGCCGCCAGCGCGGCCTTGGCCTTTTCGGCGATCGCCTGAAACGCCGCCGGCTCGTTGATGGCGAGATCCGACAGCACCTTGCGGTCCACCGTGATGCCTGACTTGGTCAGACCGTTGATGAAAACGCTGTAGGTCATACCGAACGGACGAACCGCGGCATTGAGGCGCTGGATCCACAGGGCGCGGAAGGTGCGCTTCTTGCGCTTGCGATCGCGGAACGCAAATTGCCCGGCCCGTTCGACCGCGTTTTTGGCGGCGCGGATGGTGTTCTTGCGGCGGCCCCAGAAACCTTTGGCGGCCTTGTAGACTTTCTTGTGCTTGGCGTGAGAGGTCACACCGCGTTTAACGCGAGACATGACGGATCTCCTTTATCTGAAAATGGGTGACGGATCGCCGCGCGGACGCGGCCGTGGCAAAGCAAAGGATCGCGCGAGCGATCAGGCGTTCGGCAAAAAGTATTGCTTGACGTTGTCGCCGTCGGTCTTGAACAGCACGCGGGTACCGCGGAGCTGACGAATCTGCTTCTTCGTCCGCTTGATCATGCCGTGGCGCTTGCCGCGCTGGGCGTGCATCACTTTGCCGGTGGCAGTCACCTTGAAGCGCTTTTTAGCGCCTGACTTGGTCTTCAGCTTGGGCATTTGGCTCTCCTGTTGCCGCAACACGAAAACGCCCGTGAAGGCGTCCGGTCGGCTAAAATGCTCGTTAGAGCGTTGAAAATGCTTGATTATTTCCGAAACGAAACAATCTGCATGGACATCGACACGGCAGCCCTTGATCAGCCGGGCGATGAGGCCTGCGCTTATGGCAGAGCCAGGTCCGGTTGGCAACGCCGAACCACCGCGATTGCGGGCGGTAGGCGCCAGCTCGGTACCCCGCGCAGGACCCACATGGAGGGGGCCGAAGCCCGGCGGTCCAACGCCGAACAGTCGGAACCTAAACGGTAATATATGCCGGACAGGTCCCGGCGGAGGCCGGGACGACTGGATGTCAGCCGAACAACCCCAACGGTGAAAATGCCGCGGAGCGTCAGCGTGGGGCCAGAACCATCACGACCTGACGTCCCTCGAAACGGGCGTCCTGTTCGACCTTGGCAAACTCGGCCACGTCCGCCTTGACCTTGTCGAGCAGCTTGGTGCCGATTTCCTGGTGGGCCATTTCGCGGCCGCGGTATCGCAAGGTGATCTTGACCTTGTCGCCTTCCTCGAAAAAGCGCTGCATGGCGCGCATCTTCACGTCGTAGTCGTGATCGTCGATCATCGGCCGCAGCTTGATCTCCTTGATCTCGACGATCTTCTGCTTCTTGCGAGCTTCCGCGGCTTTCTTCTGCGCTGAATATTTGAACTTCCCGTAATCCATAATCTTGCAAACGGGAGGATTGGTATTCGGCGAAATCTCCACAAGATCCATGCCGGCTTCGAGCGCCATCTTGACGGCGACCACTGTTTCGACGGTGCCGTGGTTCGTGCCGTTCTGATCGATCAGCTGAATCTGTGCATTGCGGATTTCATCATTGGTGCGCGGCCCGTCTTTGGCGGCGGCGGGCGGGGCTCTATTGGGACGGCGAATGGGTAACTCTCCAAGGTTGTGAATGAAGGCCGCAGTTTGAAGGAATAAGGCTCAGCGGGCAAGCAAACTTGCACTTTCGCGCCCAAAAAGCATCAAATACGAGACATTTTGGTCACGGCCGACAACGCCTGTCAGTTCAAAACGTTCAGACCGCCCACATAGACAGCATGGGTTCGCTCTGCAAGCGTTGCTGCCGTCGTCGGCCGGTATCCACGTCCGTTGACGGATGGCGTCGGCTCGATCAAACAGCGGCGGAAAGACGCGCGAAGCGAAGGATTCATGACACTGTCAGTGGCGCACCCATCCGATCCGGAACCGGCCTTCATTGAGGTCGGCCAGAATGAGACACAGCGCCGCATTGCGGTTCGCGCCCGCGCTGGTGGCCGCCCGGGACTGTTCTGGCTGGGCGGCTTTAATTCGGACATGCGGGGCATCAAGGCGCTGGCGGTGGACGCATGGGCCGCCGAGCGGGGTCGGGCGTGCGTTCGCTTCGATTATTCCGGCCATGGCGAGTTCGGCGGCGCATTCGTCGACGGCACCATCGGGCGCTGGCTCGAGGACAGCGTCGCGGTGTTCAGCCAGTTCTGCGAGGGCCCGCAGGTCGTGATCGGTTCCTCGATGGGCGGCTGGATCGCGCTGTTGCTGGCGCGCGCTATTGCACGGCAGACCGGCAAACGCGCCTCGCTCGCTGGCCTGGTGCTGATCGCGCCGGCGCCCGACTTCACCGAAGCGCTGATGTGGAAGAATTTCTCGCCGGAGATTCGTCGGGAAATCGAGACCAAGGGGATGTGGCTGCGGCCGTCGGCCTATGGCGAACCCTATCCGATCACGCGCGCGCTGATCGAAGACGGTCGCCGCCATCTATTGCTCGGCGGCGCCATCGAGGTTGGATGTCCGGTGCACATCCTGCAGGGCGCGCAGGATCCGGATGTGCCGTGGCAGCATGCTTTCGCATTGACCCAACGCTTGCCGATCGATGACGTCGTGCTGACCATGATCCAGGACGGCGATCACCGCCTCTCGCGGCCGCAGGACATCGCGCGGATCATCGCCGCCGTGGCGGAGATGGGGTAAGTTCTGACGGCAAGTACGATGTCATCATCCGTCACCGGGTCTCGCCTCCGGCGAGCCCGATAACAGGATCCAGCGGATGATCCAGTACGCTGCGGCCTATGATTTATCTCACGCGCGCTGGAATACGGGATGCCCCGCCTTCGCGGGGCATGACGACTTCGGGGGAGGCAACGCCATGAACACTTCCACCATGCTCCGCGTCTTCTGCGATGCGGTCGAACAACGTAACGGCAAGGCGTTTGCGGAACTGTTCACGGAGGACGGCGTCTATCACGATGTTTTCTACGGCGCTTTCGCGGGCCGGGAGAAGATCGCGGCGATGATCGACGACTGGTTCTATCGCACGGCAACCGATTTTCGCTGGGACATGCATGCGCCGGTCAGCGACGGTGCGACGCTTTATGCGCGCTATGCGTTCAGCTATCGCTCGACGCTGCCGGAGGCCAAGGGCACGCGTGCCATGTTCGAGGGGGTCGCAATCATGACGCTCCGCGACGGCAGGATTGCCAGCTATCACGAGGTCGCCAATACGGCGACTGCCTTCGCCGACATGAATTTCGCGGCCGAACGCATCGCCAAAATCGCCGCCAAGCAAGCCGATGCATTGAAGGCGCGGCCCGAGATGAAGCGGCATCTGGCGGAATGACGCCACAACCCGGCGCGGCATGTCGAACGACAGTTAGATCATGATCCGATTGGACGGAATCGGATCATGATCTCATCTCTTTGTTTAAGCATGATCTCCGCGCAAACGCTTCGCGTTTGTCGCGAGGGAAAACCGGTTTCCACTTTTCCGGATCATGCTCTAGCGCGACACCATTCCGCGCGCACGGTGTCGTCCGGTTCCGCATCCATCTGGTCCGATGCCAGCGCCTCAAATGCTTCCCGCGTTATCAACTGCGAGAGCGCCCAAACCGCGGCGCCGCGAACCAGCGGGCTTTCGTCGTCGAGCAGGCGACTGGCTTCAGGCGCCAACGCGCGGTCATTGGCGTTGCCGATGGCAATCAGCACGTTACGGATAAACCGGTTGCGGCCGATGCGCTTGACTGGCGATTTGGCGAACAGCGCGCGAAAGGCTGCATCGTCGAGCCGGGCCAGTTCGGCAAGCGCCGGTGCGCGCAACTCTTCGCGCGCCGCAAGCTTGGCTTCGCGGCCCTGTTGGGCGAACTTGTTCCACGGGCAGACTGCGAGGCAATCGTCGCAGCCATAGATGCGGTTGCCGATGGCCTTGCGGAATTCGTGCGGTACGGGCCCCTTGTTCTCGATCGTCAGATAGGAAATGCAGCGCCGCGCATCGAGCCTGTAGGGCGCGGGAAAGGCCGCGGTCGGGCAGATATCGAGACAGGCCCGACACGAGCCGCAGTGATCGATCTCGGCATCGTCGCGCGGCAAATCGGCGGCAGTGAAGATCGCGCCGAGAAACAGCCATGAGCCGAATTCGCGCGACACCAGGTTGGTGTGCTTGCCCTGCCAGCCCAGTCCTGCCGCCTGCGCCAACGGCTTTTCCATCACCGCCGCGGTGTCGACGAATACCTTGACCTCGGCACCCGTGACGGCCACCAGCCAGCGCGCCAGCGCCTTGAGCCGCTTCTTGATGACGTCGTGATAATCGTCGCCCTGTGCATAGACCGAGATCGCGCCGCGGCTGCGCTGCTGCAGGATCTCGAGCGGGTCCTGGTCGGGCCCATAGTTGACGCCGAGCAGGATCACCGAACGCACGCCGGGCCACAGCACGCGCGGATCCGTGCGGCGCGCGGGGTGCGCGGCAAGCCAGTCCATGTCGCCATGCGCGCCATCGTCAAGGAAGGCATGGAAATGCCGGGCCGCTTCCGCGATCGCATCCGGAGCGGTCACGCCGACACAATCGAAGCCGAGCGCCCGGGCCTCGCCCGTGAGGTTGGTCTTGAGGTCAGCGGGAGAGAGCGCGACGGTCGCGTTCAGAAGTCGAGATCCACATAGGTTCGCGACGCCGGCACTCCTGCCAGCCATTCGCTCAGCAGCGGACGGAACGACGGGCGGGATTTCACCCGCGCGTACCACGCCTTTGCTGCGTCGTCCTCGATCCATGGCACGTCGCCCAGATAATCGATCGCCGAAAGATGCGCCGCGGCGGCGAGGTCCGCATAGGTAAGCTGGTCGCCGGCGAGATAATTTCGCGTTTGCGCCAGCCAGCCGATATAGGCCAGATGATAGCGCACATTTGCCTTGGCGGCGCGGATCACGTCCGCCGCCGGCGCCCCGCCGCCATTCTCCTCGCTCATGAAGCGCTTGTAGATGCGCTCCGTGACCAGCGGGTTGGAAGCCTCCTCGAAAAATTTCTCGTTGAACCACGCCATCAGCCGGCGCACTTCGATACGCTCCGTCGTCGTTGTCGGCATCAGCCGACCCTTCATTCCGGCGCCGTGGGTTTCATCGAGGTATTCGGCGATGACGGCTGCGCCGGGAACAGCGGGCGCGCCTTCCGATATTAGCACCGGTGTCGTGCCCGCGGGATTGATCGTCAGGAACGCTTCGCGCCGCTCCCAGGGACGCTCCTCCACCAGCCGCAGATCGAGGCCGTATTCGCCGAGCGCGAGGCGAATAAAGCGCGAATGCGGACAGAACGGATGGTGGAACAGCGTGAACATGAGGTCCTTGGTAATTTTATGGTGATTAAGAAAGGATCACCAACTGAGATACGCGTACGCAGCAGCAACGCCGTCAAACTACCTAAGCGGCGGGGCGAGGCAACCCTGTGCTCGCGTTTTTTGCGATTGCGGCGGTTGGACGAATAAGCGAGAAGAACGCGGCGCTGGGGCTGGTTTCAATCATAACGGACGAGGTCATCATGTCTGATGCGTTGAGAGCGGTGATTCTCGGCATTATCGAGGGCGTCACAGAATTCCTGCCGGTGTCTTCGACGGGGCATCTGCTGTTGGCAGAACGCTTCTTCGGTCTTGGCGAGGGCAGCTTCTGGGATAGCTTCACCGTGCTGATTCAGCTCGGCGCGATTCTTGCCATCCTCGCGATCTATTTTGGCAAATTGTGGAACGTCGCGACTGGCATGTTCACCAATTCCGATGACCGGCGATTTGTCCTCGGTGTGTTGGTGGCGTTTTTGCCCGCGGTGGCCGTCGGTCTGGTGGCGGGGAAATACATCAAGGAATTCTTGTTCAACCCCTGGGTGATATGTTTCTCGCTGATCGTCGGTGGTGCAGTCCTGCTGTGGGTCGATCAGCTCGATCACAAACCGCATGAACACGACGCCACCAAATTTTCGCTGCCGATGTATCTGAGCATCGGGTTCGCGCAGTGCCTTGCGATGATACCCGGCGTGTCGCGCTCCGGCGCGAGCATCGTGGCGGCGATGCTGTTGGGGGCGGACAAGCGCGCGGCGGCGGAGTTTTCGTTTTTTCTGGCGATACCCACCATGATCGGCGCGTTCGCTTACGATTTTTACAAGAATCGCGCTGACATGAACGCCGATCACATCGGCATCGTCGCGATCGGATTCGTGGTCTCGTTTGTCACCGCGATCATCGTCGTGAAAACGTTTCTGAGCTATGTCACCCGCAACGGCTTCGGACTATTCGCGTGGTGGCGCGTCATCGTCGGCACGCTCGGCCTGATCGCGCTGGCGATGGGACGGTAATTGATATGATCTAAGTCCGCGTCGTCCCGCACGCGGACACCCCCGTCAGGACGGCGTGAGCTCTAAGCGCTCTTCTGGAATTGCCCGGCGGCGCGGAAACGCCAGAGATACTGCGGCGCCACGGCTTCCAGCGAATCGGGGGCGATCCCAAGGCCTTCCAGCGTCAATCCGTCGGCTTTTGCGGCATCCGACACCACATTGTCCGAGCGCAGCAGTGCCACCTGATCCGGCGTCAGTTTTAGTGCGCCGGGCGCAAACTGCAGCAAGCTGGCCTGGAGGTTTGCCAACCCGAACGGCAGCGAAATCAGCGTGCGGTGGCGCTCGACGGTTGCGAGAATGATCTCGATGATCTCGCGCAGCGTCAGCACTTCCGGGCCGCCGAGTTCGTAGGTTGCGCCGGCCTTGGCCGTGCCGTCGACGGCGTCGGCCACCGCGGTCGCGACATCGCCGACATAAACCGGCTGCATTCTGGTCACGCCACCCCCGATCAGCGGCAGCACCGGCGATATCCTTGCCAGCGCCGCGAAGCGGTTGGTGAACTCATCCTCGGGACCGAACACGACCGAAGGTCGCAGGATCGTGGCGGCCGGAATGGCCGCGCGCACCGCCTTTTCGCCGGCGGCCTTGGCGCGGGCGTACCGCGACGGTGAGTTCTCGTCGGCGCCGATCGCCGACACATGCACCATGCGAGCGCCGACCGCGGCGGCGGCCTTGGCTACCGTGCCGGCGCCTTCGCCCTGCACCGCGTCGAAGGTCTGCGCGCCGCTCTCGGCGAGGATGCCCACCAGGTTGATGGCGATGTGCGAATCACGCATCGCGGCCTCGACCGATCGAGGATGGCGCAGATTGGCCTGGACGGTGTGGACCTGGCCGACCTTGCCGAGCGGCTGCAGAAAGCCGGCCAATTCCGGCCGCCGTACCGCGACCCGGATGCGGTAATCGCGCTTGGCCAACGCCCGAACTACGCTTCGCCCCAGAAAGCCCGATCCGCCGAAGACGGTGACCAGCGTATTCAGATTCGATGCCATGGATGTTCCTGCCAGCCGACGCAAGGGATTCTCGGGGCTATTTAGCGCTTTCGCGCGGCGCCGTCATGCCTATACGCCAGCATTTTTGGCTTGCGGCACGGCCAATTTGACAAGCGCGCGACCGATCAATACTAAACGGCCCGGGCCCAGGTGGCGGAATTGGTAGACGCGCTGGCTTCAGGTGCCAGTGGCTTCACGGCCGTGAAGGTTCGAGTCCTTTCCTGGGCACCACTTTGCCCAAGCCCGTGATAGCGCAGAAACCCGAAAGCGCTGGATCGGCTTGGCCGCGACGATCGCTGGCGATAACCGTGGCGGCGTAACCGCCAATGAGTGACTTCGACGTTCCGCGCCAACCCGGACGCAGCCCCATTATCCAGCTGCAAAATCACGCTTTCGGCATTATTTAGGGTTGTAAGCCGCCTGCCCGCCGCTCGCCTCTTCGTGATTGGGGCGTTAGCTTGGATTGCACCGATTCGACGAGGTTCACCGAAACCATGACCATCCGCCTGCACCACGGCGATCTGCCCGATCTGTCCCGCTATACCGATTCCGTGGCGATCGACACCGAGACCATGGGGTTGCACCCGCACCGCGACCGGCTCTGCGTGGTCCAATTGTCCAGCGGTGACGGCACCGCCGATGTCGTGCAAATCCCGAAAGGGACCGTTGACGCGCCGAATCTGAAGGCGTTGCTGGTCAATCCGAAGATTACCAAAATCTTTCACTTCGCCCGGTTCGACCTGGCTGCGCTTTACAACGCCCTGGGCGTGATGCCGCAGCCGGTCTATTGCACCAAGATCGCCTCGCGACTATGCCGCACCTATACCGATCGCCATGGCCTGAAGGATCTGGTGCGCGAGGTCCTCAACATCGACCTGTCGAAGCAGCAGCAGTCGAGCGATTGGGGCGCAGAGGCGCTGAGCGAAGCGCAACTGGCCTATGCGGCTTCCGACGTGCTGCATTTGCATGGCTTGCGCGAGCGGCTGGATGCGATGCTGGCGCGTGAGGGCCGTACGGAGCTTGCCCAAGCCTGTTTCGAATTCCTGCCGACGCGGGCACGCCTCGATCTGGAAGGCTGGGATACGGAGGACATTTTCGCGCATTCGTAAGCGCCGGAACCGGCGCGTGCGGGTTGTCGCCCCGTTGCGGCCATACTCATAGCCCGAGGTCCAGGCTGCACCAGTCGCCGATCCCGGGTAGAGTGGGGCAGACGCGATTTGGAAGGCGGACGCCGAGATCGCGCCGCAAGGCTTGCTAAGGAGCGCATGATCTTTTCGCCAACCCGCTTGTGCCTCGGTGGATCATGCGCCGGCGGCACCAGTGCCTCGGAGCAGCGGTGAATTCGGTTCATAGCCCGACCTATCAGAGCGGAATGGAGGCGCGTTTTGCGATTGCAACGCGCCACAGCCGAATAGTGCGTATACTGCGCATCGCCGTGCCGGTGGTGGTGTTGCTGGCGTTGGCGACGATCGTCGGTTTTTCGATCTTCAATCCGTTCCGGATGCTGCTGCCGAAGTTGCCCGTCGACATGGATAACCTGGTCGTCTCCGGCACCAAGGTCACGATGGAAGCGCCGCATCTGTCGGGCTATACGCCCGATCGGCGGCCCTACGAGGTCTGGGCGAAAACCGCGACCCAGGATGTGACCGCCCCCGACCACCTCGACCTCAAGACGATACGCGCCAAGGTCTTGATGGCGGACCAGTCGACACTCACGCTGGTTGCCAGAGAGGGGTCGATGAACACCAAGGAGCAGCTGCTCGACCTGCATCATGACATATTTTTGCAAACCACGACGGGCTATGAAGCGCGGCTTGATTCGGCTTTTGTCGACATGGGCAAGGGGACGGTGTCATCGGACGACCATGTCGACGTTAAATTGACCAACGGCACGCTTACTTCCGACCGGCTCAGGATAACCGGCGGCGGCGAAGTCATCATCTTTGAAGGCAACGTCGTGATGCACTTGGACAATCTGAACACTGCCACCGGCACGCCGGATCAGTCGGCCACCGCATCCGCAGCCCCAGAAACGCCCGAGCCTTCGCCGGCACGTCCCGGCAAGCCGCGGGCATCGTCCAGCAAGAGCGTCAACTCGAAATGACAGACATCATGATGCTTCCACCGCACGGTACCAGGATCACGGGAATCGCACGGTGCGCTCTGACCTCGGCTTTCGTGCTCGCACTGCTCGCCGCCGGCGAAGCCAGCGCGCAAAGCGCGGTGCAGGGCGTGCCGAACGCGATGCAGGGTTTTTCTCAAAACCGCGACCAGCCCATCCAGATCGAAGCTGCCACGCTCGAGATGCGCGACAAGAAAAAGGAAGCGACATTTTCCGGCAATGTGAAGGTGGTGCAGGGCGACACCACGATGACGTCCAAGACGCTGGTCGTGTTCTACGAGTCCGGCGGCGCGGCTGCGGGGTCGGGGACGCCCACCACGGGCACAACGTCCGGCACGGCAAAGGCTGCCCCGGCAAAAGCGGCGCCGGCCGCAATCCCGGCCGCAGCTCCCGGTCCCGGCGGCGCGTCGTCGATCAAGCGGCTGGAAGCGCGAGGCAATGTCGTCGTCACCCAGAAAGATCAGGTGGTGACCGGCGAGACCGCCGTCTTCGACACCAAGACCAACCTCGTCACCATGCTCGGCGGCGTCATTTTGACCCAGGGCAAGAACGTGCTGCGCGGCGACCGGCTGATGGTGGATATGACGACCGGGGTGTCACGGGTGGAATCCGACAGCGGACGTGTGCAGGGCCTGTTCCAATCGTCCGGCCAAGGCGGCCCCGGCGCGCCCGGTACGTCGCCGGCGCCGGCGACAGGGTCCGGATCGGGTAAACCCAAATAACGTCAGCCGCTTGTCCGAAATGCGAGGGCGTGACGGTTGAAGCGGGGCGTGCGAGCCTGTATCTAGCGGCCAGCCGGCGTGCGGGAGGGCCTCGAAATCGGGGTGTTTCGCTGGGCAAGGGACATCCATTCATTCATGGTTCGTGCGCGAAGTGAATCGCCGCGGGCCGTCGCGGGATCACCGTGAAAGGCTGAACAGAGCGGCGATGGTGGATTTTTTCGGTATGTTCCGTCGACGCCCGGCGAAACGCGGTGGGGCAGGATTTGCACGCTCGCGTGACGACATCACGATGCTCGGCGATTCCTTCGGCGACATGCTGGCGAGCCCCGTGCGCGACGCGCCGGTGATCGCGCGTGAAGCACCGGCGACCCGGATCGATCCGCCACGGGCAGAAAGGTCAGCGCCGGCGGAAAGGCCGCGCCCTCGCAGGACCAATGGCGCGGCCGCGCCGCAGTCGGCGCCGCGGGCGGGCTATCTGGCTGTGCATAGCGTGGAAAAGAGTTTCGGCTCCCGCCAGGTGGTGCGCGGCGTCAGCATCTACGTTCGCCGCGGCGAGGCCGTGGGCCTGCTGGGGCCGAACGGCGCCGGCAAGACCACGGTCTTCTACATGATCACCGGTTTGATCCCGGCCGACCGCGGCGCCATCGAACTCGACGGCCACGACGTCACCAAGCTGCCGATGTATCAGCGCGCCCGGCTCGGGATCGGTTATCTGCCGCAGGAAGCCTCGATTTTTCGCGGTCTCACGGTAGAGCAGAACATCCGGGCGGTGCTGGAGGTCGTCGAGCCGTCCCGGAAGAAGCGCGAGGCTGAACTCAATTCGCTGCTCGACGAATTCAACATCACGCGGCTGCGCAAAACGCCCTCGATCGCGCTGTCCGGCGGCGAGCGCCGCCGCGTTGAGATCGCGCGCGCGCTGGCAACGCGCCCCAACTACATGCTGCTCGACGAACCGTTTGCCGGCATTGATCCGATCGCGGTGGGCGACATTCAGGACCTAGTCCGTCACCTCACCAACCGCGGCATCGGCGTCTTGATTACCGACCACAATGTGCGGGAAACGCTGGGCCTGACCGATCGCGCCTACATTGTCTATGCCGGCGAGATTCTGACCGAGGGCAGCCCGGAGGAGATCGTCAACGATCCGGATGTCCGACGCCTTTACCTCGGCGAGGAGTTTCGGCTTTAATAATCTGGCAAACCCCAAGCGGCTTGGGTTGGCCTAGCCGGGCGTCAGGCCGGGTTCCATATTTACCGCTTGTGCCCCTAGTCCATTTTTCCCATGGGTCAAGCCGTGTACATCGGCCCAGGACTAGTTTAAGCAAAAATCGGACCAACTTTAGGAACGGTTTTTGCCTTCATGGCACTGACGCAGCGATTAGAGTTCCGCCAGTCTCAGTCGCTGGTGATGACGCCGCAGCTGATGCAAGCCATCAAGCTGCTGCAGCTATCGAACCTCGACCTCTCGGTCTTCGTGGAGGAGGAGTTGGAACGAAATCCGCTGCTCGAACGCGCCAGCGACGGCACCGAACCGCCGATCGCGGGTGAACCGGTACCAGAGCGGGCCGATTTTTCTGGCTCCGACGACCAGGGTTACGGCGATGCCGCCGGCGAACACGGTGAGAGCGGCCACGGGTCGGCCGGTGACGGCTTCGAGCCGGGCCAGGAAGAATGGCTAAGCCGCGATCTCGGCAGCCGTACAGAGATCGAGCAGACCCTCGACACCGGCCTCGACAACGTCTTTCCCGAAGAGCCGGCCGAGGCAGCGGCGCGGACCGCGCAGGATGCCGCGCCGACTGCCTATACCGAATGGGGCGGTGGTGCCTCGAACGACGACAGCTACAATCTTGAGGCTTTTGTCCCCGCCGAGGTCACGCTTGGCAATCATCTCGCCGAGCAGATGGCGGTGGCTTTGACGGCGCCGGTGCAGCGCATGATTGGACAATACCTGATCGATCTGGTGGACGAGGCGGGTTACCTGCCGCCGGATCTTGGGCAGGCCGCCGAGCGGCTCGGCGCTTCGTCGAACGATGTCGAGACGGTTCTGGCGGTGCTGCAGAAATTCGACCCGCCCGGCGTCTGCGCGCGGAGCTTGAGCGAGTGCCTTGCGATCCAGTTGCGCGAACTCAATCGCTATGACCCCGCGATGCAGGCGCTGGTCGAGCATCTCGATCTCCTGGCCAAGCGCGACATCGGCGCGTTGCGCAAGCTGTGCGGCGTCGACGACGACGACATCACCGAAATGATCGGCGAAATTCGCCGCCTCGATCCGAAGCCGGGGTTGAAGTTTGGCCCATCGCGGATTCAGACCGTGGTGCCGGATGTGTATGTACGGCCGGGCCCCGACGGTGGCTGGCTGGTTGAGCTCAACAGCGACACGCTGCCGCGGGTGCTGGTCAATCAGGTCTATTATACCGAACTGTCGAAGACGATCCGCAAGGACGGCGACAAATCCTATTTCACCGATTGCCTGCAGAACGCCACTTGGCTGGTCCGCGCGCTCGATCAGCGCGCCCGTACCATCCTGAAGGTTGCGACCGAGATCGTGCGCCAGCAGGATGGCTTCTTCACCCATGGCGTGGCGCATCTGCGGCCGCTCAATCTCAAGGCCGTGGCCGACGCCATCCAGATGCACGAATTGACTGTGTCACGGGTGACCGCCAACAAATACATGGCGACCAATCGCGGCAGTTTTGAATTGAAATATTTTTTTACGGCTTCGATTGCGTCCGCGCACGGCGGCGAAGCCCACTCGGCGGAGGCCGTCCGTCACCACATCAAGCAGCTGATCGATGCCGAGGATGCCGCCGCGATCCTGTCCGACGACACCATCGTGGAACGATTGCGCGGATCGGGCATTGATATCGCCCGCCGCACCGTCGCGAAATACCGCGAGGCGATGCGGATACCGTCCTCGGTGCAACGCCGCCGCGATAAACAGAGCATGCTTGGCAATGCGCTTTCCGCACCCGCTGCATCTTCCGACCGGTCCCGCGACACCGCACCGGCTTGATTGCCTGCCGGCGGAATCGGGATAGTGTCGGGGGTTCAATTCCAGGACCAATCGAGGCCATCACCATGACCCTTCGGATCTCGGGAAAAAGCATCAGCATCGGCGAGGCGCTGCGCGGACGCGTCAGCGAGCGCACCGAAGAAGTCCTGCGCAAGTATTTCGACGGCAATTATTCCGGCCACATCACGCTGAGCAAGGACGGCTTCGGCTTCCGCACCGATTGTGCACTGCATCTGGATTCCGGAATCACGCTTGAGGCCGATTGCAATGCGGTCGATGCCTATGCCAGTGCCGATCAGGCGCTGCTGATGATTGAAAAACGCCTGCGCCGCTACAAGAACCGCTTGAAGGATCGTTCCGCGCGCAAGGCCTATGTGGCTTCCGCGGCATTGGCAGAGATCGCTGCGCCGACGCTCGATGCGCCGAGTTATATTATCGAGGCACCGTCCTCGGACGGCGAAGATGAAATGGACGGCTACAACGCGGTGATCATTGCCGAAGCGACAACCTCGCTGAAGCGGCTTTCGGTCAGCGAAGCGGTACTGGAATTGGACCTGACCGGCGCCCCTTGCATGGTGTTCCAGCATGGCGGCAGCGGCCGGGTGAATATCATTTACCGGCGCGCTGACGGTAATGTTGGCTGGATCGATCCGCCCTCGGTCAATTCTGGGGGTAGCTAAATACCGTTATGCGCGCGTACCTAATACCTCTTTACCGACGACCGCCGCTTAAGGATAGGGCGGGGAACTGCTTCGCGGCAGTTGGCACCGGTCATGCGTTGGAGTAGAAGCCCCACAATCGGACCCGGGTATGAACCTGCCTCCTGTCACATCTAGTTGATGCTACCGTCTCAAACCTATTTTGAACCCTCGGTTTAATTCACCTCGGAACGCCCCATGACGATTACCGATCTGGTCGCACCCGAGGCGATTCTCCCGGCATTGAAGGTCAACAGCAAGAAGCAGGCGCTACAGGAGTTGGCGGCACGGGCTGCCACCCTGACCGGGCAAAACGAACGCACCATCTTCGAGGTTTTGCTGCAGCGGGAGAAGCTGGGGACCACTGCCGTGGGTTACGGCGTTGCCATCCCGCACGGCAAGCTGCCCAAGCTGGAAAAGCTGTTCGGCCTGTTCGCCCGCCTAGAGCGCCCGATCGACTTCGAAGCGATGGACGGCCAGCCGGTCGATCTGGTGTTCCTGCTGCTGGCGCCGGAAGGCGCGGGCGCCGACCATCTCAAGGCGCTGGCGCGAATTGCACGGCTGTTGCGCGACCAGGACGTCGCCAAGAAGCTGCGCGCCTCGCGCGATGCGCAGGCGATCTATTCGGTGCTGGCGCTGCCGCCGGCGAGCGCAGCGTAGCCGATCACGCTCATTCACGTTTCGGAAAGCGCGAGGAATCCGGCGAGGCACGGATTCTTGTTGAGCGGTGACCAATAGAGCAGCTGATCGATCATCGGCGGGCCTGCCACCTTCTTGAATACCGCGCCCTTGATCTGCGAACGTTGCATGGATGCCGGCACGAAGGCGATTCCAAGCCCTTCCGCGACAAAGTTGACGATGGTCTGCTGAAGGTAGACCTCAAGCCCGATGATGGGATCGAAGCCGGCCGCACGGCAACGCTGGACGATGCTGTCGTGAAGCGACGGCACCTGGTCGCGCGGAACGATCAGAAACCGCTCTTGCGCGAGGTCCTCGACCCGGATCTTGTTCGATTTCGCCAACGGGTGAGTTTCTGGCAAGACGAGGCTGAGCGGCTCCCGAAACAGTGGCCGGGCCTCGAAGGGCGAACCCTCGCCGGCAGGGAAACTGATCGCAATATCGATCACGCCATCCCTTAAATCGCTTTCCAGCGCATTCGGCATCAGTTCACGCACCCGCAGGTCGACCTTCGGAAAGGCCCGCTTATAGCGACGGGTGAGGTCGGGCACGACGCTGTAGGCGGCACACATCGTAAAGCCCATGGTGAGCCGCCCGGCCTCGCCGCGGCCCGTGGCGGTGGCATTGCGCTCCGCCTGCGCCATGAGTTCGAAGAATTTCGGTCGCGTCCGCAAGAAACTGACGGCCGGCCGTGGTCAGGGCGACGCCTTTCGGCGAACGAATAAATAACGGGGTGCCGAGGTCCTGTTCCAGCGCCGCGATCTGGCGGCTCAGCGGCGGCTGGGAGATGTGCAGGGCCGCGGCCGCGCGGCCGAAATGGCCGATGCGCGCCAGTTCGCAAAAATACCGCAGCTGATTGAGCGAGACCGCCATCGCGCGCCATACCTCAAAGGTATCAAGCTAGGCCAAAACAGAATTGGAATGGAATAGCCAAGCCCGCTAGTCAATCGGCTATTGCTCAATTCTGGGGATCCCAACTCACCATGCTAACGTCGCTGTCCGTCGTCTGTCCCGTGTTCGCCGTGATCGTCGCGGGTTTTGCCTGCGGCCGCCTCGGATTGCTCGGTCCCACCGCGAGTTCGGAGTTGAACCGCTTCGTCGTGTATTTGGGCTTGCCGGCGTTGTTGTTTCAGGTCATGGCCGAGGCGAACTGGACGGCGTTGTGGCAGCCCGGATTCATCGCCTCGTTTGCAATCGGCGTATTCGTGATCTTCGGCGGCACGCTGGTCTACCGGGTTGCGCGCGGCCATCACCTGACGGATGCATCGATCGACGGCCTGAACGCCGGCTACGCCAATGTCGGTTACATCGGGTTTCCGCTCTGCGAACTGATCTTTGGTCGCCAAAGCCTGGCGCTGGTGACGATCGCAACCATCATGACGGTCAGCGTGCTGTTCGCGGTCGCCATCATCTTCGTGGAAATCGGCCTACAAACCGAACGCCGCGCGCATCACCTGTTGGCAAAAATCTCCAAGGCACTGATTCGCAATCCGCTGCTGATGGCACCGCTGCTGGGACTCGTATGGTCCACGTTCCATACGCCGGTGCCTGACGCGGCCAAAACCGTGCTCCACATGGTGGGTAGCGCCGCGAGCCCCTGCGCCCTGGTGTCGCTCGGTTTATTCCTCGCCGCCGAGCATCGTGGCGCCCGATCCAGCCGGCCGGTGGCGATCACGCTCACGGCCTTGAAGCTGGTGATCCAGCCAGCAATTGTGGCCGTCTGCGCCTATGGAATCTTCAAGCTGCAGCCGGTGCCGGCCGCGATCGTGGTGTTGCTCTCGGCGCTGCCGACGGGTACCGGCCCTTTCATGATCGCCGAGTTCTACAAGCGCGAAGCCGTCGTGACATCGGGAACGATTCTTTTCACCACAATGGCATCGGTCGTCTCGCTATCGGCCTGCCTTGCGCTGCTGGGCTATGCGCAACACTAGCGCGCGCCGGGCGGTCGAGCACGAGCGCGTGCCGGTTCCCGTAGAGGGCACCGACAGACGCGGCGTCGACACACCAGGAACTGCCGAGATCGGCGACGATCGTACGTTAATGTTAATGCCGGAAATTGATCACGTCGAAGACAGCAGCGCGAGCTGCTGTCCGTGATTGCATTTGCTAAGGCGACACTGCCGCGCAGTGACTCCGGCTAATGCGGCGTCAGTAACGCCAGCAAGCTAGGTCAGTGACATCAGCAAGAGCTGAGTCAGTGAACGCTAACGGCCTGCAGTTCGTTGCTCCAGGCGTTGGCAACGGCCGCTTCGCGGCTGTCGGTCAGCATGATCGGCGTGCCGTCGGCGGCATGAAGCGCAAAAAGCTTTAGCCCCGGCGCGATCTTCGGTGCCTGCGGAAACAGCCCCGGCACGTCCTCCGAGCGGATCTGCTTCACATAGGCGATATGGCCCTCGCCCAAGGTTGCCAGCGCCTCGGTAGAGACAGCAGCAGGTTCGAACGCAACATTACCTTCAGTCATGGTCTCGACTCCTGTGTCAATTTAAGCGGTCGAGTCCGCTACTCGTTCCATTATTCGTGTTCATTGATAGCGATTGTCTTAACGACCCGTTCAGGCTCAGGCCTGGCGAGATCGATCGACAACAGCCCGTTTTTCAGGTCCGCACCCAGCACCAGCATCCCCTCCGCCAGCACGAAAGTGCGCTGGAAGTGGCGCGCGGCGATGCCGCGATGGATGTATTGCCGGGCCTTGTCGTCCTGCTGACGGCCGCGGATCACCAACTGGTTTTCCTCAGTGGTCACATCGAGTTGTTCACGGGTAAATCCCGCCACCGCCAGCGTGATGCGCAGCCGTTCCGGCTGGCCGTTGGCGCGGTCGCAGCGCTCGATGTTGTAAGGAGGATAGCCGTCGGCGCCTTTGACGACGCGATCGAGCGCACGCTCGATTTCGTCGAATCCCAGCAGGAACGGACTAGATAACGAAGGAACACGAGACATTCCAAAGCCCTCTCGAAGCGACTTTGAGGGGCCCTTGCGGCGCCCCATTTTTGGCCCTCCGGCGGACTTGCCGTCCGGTCACAGGGCAATATGGGCATGATTTGTCAGTTGTTCAAGCGCCTGTGGATGCTGCGTAAATCGGCAGCTGGACCCCCCAATTTGATGTCGTCCCCGGGCGACGCGGACTGGTTACCGCGCCATTCCGCGCTTGTTTCCCGACCTGTAACGGCGGGCTTAGAGGTCGATCCTTCGGCGACCGTCGGCACTGAACAGGTGCAGCTTTTGGCGCGGCGCCACGGCGCGGATTCGCTCGCCGATAGCCGGCGCAACCGTGCCGGGTATTCGTACGATCAGTTCGCCCGGAGGTAACTCGCCGGGATTGGCAGCAACGCTTTGCGCCTCGCGTTGCCGGGTGCCGTAGAGGAAGGTTTCGGCACCGACGCGTTCTACCGCCTCCACGGTGAGATCGAGGGCGATCCCCGCGACCGCGTCATTAGAGACCACAAAATCCTCGGGACGAATCCCCAAAATGCCGGCCTCGGCGGCGGCGCTGTTGCCCACCAACTGAGATTTGAGTTCGTCCGACGACAGCGCCAGCAGATTCATCGGCGGCGCGCCGATGAAGGAAGCGACGAAGGTCGTTGACGGCTTTTGATAGATATCGAGCGGGTTGCCGATCTGCTCCACCTGGCCGCCATTCATGACGACGAGAATATCGGCCAGCGTCATCGCCTCGAGCTGGTCGTGGGTGACGTAGATCGCGGTGGTTTTCAAGCGGCGCTGCAATTTGCGAATTTCAACCCGCATCGCGATCCGCAGCTTGGCGTCGAGATTGGACAAGGGTTCGTCGAACAGGAACGCTTTCGGCTGCCGAACGATGGCCCGGCCCATCGCGACGCGCTGGCGCTGGCCGCCCGACAATTGCCGCGGCTTGCGTTCGAGCATGGCGCTAAGTTCGAGAATACGGGCGGCCTCCTGGACGCGGGCATCGATCTCCGGCTTGGGGGTGCCGCGATTGCGCAGGCCATAGGCCATGTTGTTGTAGACGCTCATATGCGGATAGAGCGCGTAATTCTGGAACACCATGGCGATGTCGCGCTTGGCCGGCTCGATCTGGTTGACGATGCGTCCGCCGATATCGATCTCGCCGCTGGTGATGGTCTCGAGGCCGGCCACCATCCGCAGCAGCGTAGACTTGCCGCAGCCGGAAGGCCCGACGAGGACGCAAAACTGGCCGTCTCCGACTTCGAAGTCGATACCCTTGATGGCTTCGAAGCCGCCGGGATAGGTTTTGCGGACGCCGCGGAAGGTAACGCTAGCCATTCGCTATTCGCATCTTCATTCTCACTTCTCGGTCTCGACCAGTCCGCGCACGAACAGCCGCTGCATCAACACCACCACCGCGACCGGCGGCAGCATCGCGAGAACGGCCGTTGCCATCGCGAGCTGCCATTCCGCGAGTTCGTCGGTCGTCGTCAACATCTTCTTGATCCCGATCACGATCGTCTGCATGGAATCCTTCGTGGTGATCAAGAGCGGCCACAAATATTGATTCCAGCCATAGATGAACTGGATCACGAACAAAGCCGCGATCGTGGTGATCGATAGCGGCAGCAGCGTATCCCAGAAGAACCGGAACGGTCCGGCGCCGTCGATTCGCGAGGCTTCCAGCAGTTCGTCCGGCACCGTCATGAAGAATTGCCGGAACAGCAGCGTGCCGGTCGCGGACGCGATCAGCGGCAGGATCAGTCCGGCATAGGTGTCGAGCATGTGCAGGTCAGACACCACCTTGTAGGTCGGATAAATTCGTACCTCGACCGGCAGCATCAGCGTGATGAAGATGATCCAGAACGCTGTCTTCCGGAACGGAAAGCGGAAATACACCACCGCATAGGCTGACAGGATCGAGATGAAGATCTTGCCGACCGCGATCCCGGTCGCCGACACCAACGAGTTGAACAGCAAATGGCCGACCGGCTCGCGGCTGTTGCGCGACGCTCCGATAAATATCGCGCGGTAATAGTTGTCGAGCATATGGCCGCCCGGAAGCAGCGGCATGTTGCCGCCAACCACCGTGGCGGCGTCATAAGTCGATGCGATCAGTGCGACATAGACCGGAAAGGCGACCAGCAATACACCGAGCGTGAGAATGGCGTAGGCAATGATGTCGCTCCACGGGCGGTGCTCGACCATCAGTATTGCACCTTGCGCTCGACGTAGCGGAACTGGACGGCAGTCAGGACGATCACGATGATCATCAGCACCACCGATTGCGCCGCCGAGCCGCCGAGATCGCCGCCAAGCCGTCCGTCCGCATAGACCTTGTAGACCAGCGTCGTGGTCGCGCCGGCGGGACCACCGCCGGTTACGGCATCGATGATGCCGAACGTATCGAAGAACACGTAGACCACGTTGACGACCAGCAGGAAGAAGGTGGTCGGCGACAGCAGCGGGAAAATGATGGTCCAGAAGCGCCGCATCGGGCCCGCGCCGTCGATCGCGCCGGCTTCGATGACGCTCTTGGGAATCGACTGCAGCCCGGCCAGGAAGAACAGGAAATTATAGGCGATCTGCTTCCATACCGCGGCCATCACCACCAGCGCCATGGCATGGGCGCCATTGAGCAGCGGATTCCAGTCAAGGCCCAGCACGCGCAGCGGTCGCGCCAACGTGCCGAGCGTCGGGTGGAACATAAAAAACCACAACACACCGGCAACCGCGGGCGCCACCGCGTAGGGCCAGATCATGAAGGTCTTGTAGGACGCGGCGGCCTTCAGGTTTTTGTCAGCCTGGGTTGCGAATAACAGCGCGATGGCCAGCGATAGCGTTGCAACCAGCGAGGAGAACACCAGGGTCGTCAGCATCGCCTTGTAATATTCGGGCTGGGCAAACAGCGCCTGATAGTTCTCCATACCGACGAATTCGGAAGTCAGCCCGAATGCGTCCTCGCGCAGGAAGGATTGCCAGACCGCCTGGCTCGCCGGCCAGTAGAAGAACACGAATGTGATGACGAGCTGCGGCACCAGCAGCAGATACGGAAGGAGCTTGCCGTTGAAAAAGGCGGACTTTTCCATCTCAAGGCGTCGTGGCGTTCCGTTCGGGATTAAAGAAACTCCCGCGCTGCCCGGAGCGGGAGTTTTAAGAGGGTGGCTTACTTCGCGGTTTTCTCAAACGTTCGCATCATGGCGTTGCCACGGGCGACGGCCGTATCGAGCGCCTGCTTGGCGGTTTTCTGCCCAGCGAGCGCGGCTTCCATCTCCTCGGCCCAAACGTCCCGCATCTGCACCATGTTGCCGAAGCGCAGCCCGCGCGAATTTTCGGTTGGCTCCTTGTTGGTGAGCTCCTTCAAGGGCGTCTCCAATACCGGATTTTTCTCGTAGAAGCCGTCCGCCTTGGTCTTTTCGTAGGCTGCCTTGGTGATCGGCAGATAGCCGGATTCCTGGTGCAGCTTGGCCTGGCGGTTGGTGTCCGACAGGAACGTGAAGAACTTCGCGATACCCTTGTATTCCTCCGGCTTCTTGCCGCCCATCACCCACAGCGAAGCGCCGCCGATGATCGAATTCTGTGGCGCGCCCTCAACATCGGGATAATAGGGCATCGGCGCCGAGGTGAAGTCGAACTTGGCGGTGCTCTTGGCGGTGGCGTAGTAGCCCGACGAGGTCAGGAAAATAGCGCATTCGCCGGAGCCGAAGCGGCCTTCGCTGGCGTTGGCGCGACCGGAATAATCGTAGGTCTTGTCCTTCTGCAGATCGATCAGGTTCTGCAAGTGCTTGACGTGCAGCGGCGAGTTGAACGTCAGCACGGTATCGAAACCGTCGAGTCCGTTTGCCCTGGTGCCGATCGGCACGTTGTGCCAGGCGGAAAACTGCTCGATATGCGCCCACGTCGCCCAGGCATTGGAGAAGCCGCAGGTGGTGTGACCGGCCGCCTTCAGTTTCTTGGCGGCATCGAACACTTCCGGCCATGTCTTCGGGATCGCGGCGACGCCGGCTTTCTTCAACTCGTCCTTGTTGATCCACATCACCATCGAGGATGAGTTGAATGGGAACGACAGCATGTCGCCTTTGGCGGTCGAATAGTAACCGGTAATCGCGGGCAGATAGGCCTTGGGGTCAAACGGCTCGCCCGCCTCCTTCATCAGCTGATAGACCGGCTTGATGGCGCCGGTGGCGCTCATCATGGTCGCCGTGCCGACTTCGAACACCTGAATGATGTGCGGCGCGTTGCCGGCTCGGAACGCGGCGATGCCGGCGTTCATGGTGTCGGGATAGCTGCCTTTGTAGGTCGGGACGACCTTATAGTCGGACTGGCTGGCGTTGAAATCTTCGGCGAGCTTGTTGACGATGTCGTTGTTGCCGCCGGTCATGGCGTGCCACCACTGGATTTCGATCACAGCATAGGCAGGCGTGGCGGCCGCGAGTGCAAGCGCGACGGCGCCGGCCAAGGCCGCGCCGAACTGTCGAAGCTTCATCAAATTCCTCCCATTGAACCATCGATATCGTCTCGCGCGGCCGCCGCCGGATGGACGTTCGAATGATCGTATCGCGGGAGAATGGTACGGGGGAAGCGCGGCCCACGAAAGCGCTAAAATGGATGGGTCAAGGCTGCTTGAGCGTGATCCGGATATCGCCGCCCGCGCATCGGATGGTCGATCGCTAAGGTCATCCGCCGTCCGTGATCTTCGTAGGGGCGGCGGATGGTGAAGCTTAGCGCTTCCGCTCGGTGCCGCAGACCACGCCCTCCGTTACCAACGCGTCGATCTCGCTTTTGGAATAACCGAATTCCGACAGCACTTCCGTAGTGTGCTCGCTGAATTTCGGCGGCGTGCGGCGCAGGCTGGGTTTGCTGCGGGCAAGGCGGATCGGGGAAGCGACGCCTTTGTACCAGTCCTTTTCGATGACATCGCCGCGATGGAGCGTGTGGGCGTTGGTCAGCGCCTGGTCGATCGACTGCACCGGTCCGGCGGGCAGGCCGGCGGCAAGCAGGCGATCGCATAGCGGCGCGGCGTCGTGTTCGGCGAACACCGCGGCAAGCTCGGCACGCAACGCCTCACGGTTGGCGACGCGGTCTTTGTTGCGGGCAAAGCGCGGGTCGCTGCCGAGCTCGGGCTTGCCGATCTCCTTGGCCAGTTTGCGGAAGGTGCCGTCATTGCCCACGCCGATGAAGATATCGTCGGTGCGGGTTGGGAAGATCGCGTAGGGCACGAGGTTCGGGTGTTCGTTGCCGGTGAGCTGCGGCGGCTTGCCGTGCATGAAATAATTCGCGGCATGGGGATGCATCACCGCCAGGCCGGTTTCGTACAGCGTGGTCTCGAGAAACTGTCCAAGGCCGGAGCGCTGCCGCTCCGACAGCGCCATCAGGATGCCGATCGCGGCGTAAAGCCCGGTCGTGATATCCACCACGGGAACGCCGATCCGCATCGGTCCGCTTTGCGGCGAACCGGTTGCCTTGATCATCCCGGTCATGGCCTGGATGATGGCGTCATAGCCGGGGTTGCCGCCGCGCGGCCCGTCGGCGCCGAAGCCGGAGATCCGGCAGTGCACCAGTTTCGGAAACTTGGCGCGCAGCACATCGTTGCCGATGCCCCATTTGTCGAGCGTGCCCGGCTTGAAGTTCTCGATCACGACGTCCGCGCTCTCCAGCATCTTCATCAGCACGGCCCGGCCGCCCTCCGAGGCGAGGTCGAGGCCGATCGAGCGCTTGTTGCGGTTGATGCCGACGAAATAGGCCGCGTCCTCACCGTGGAACGGCGGGCCCCAGTCGCGCACCTCGTCGCCGGCGGGCGGCTCGACCTTGATCACGTCGGCGCCGTGATCGGCGAGAATTTGCGTGCAGTAGGGTCCGCCGAGCACGCGCGTGAGGTCGATCACGCGCAATCCCGTCATCGCGCCGGCAGCATTTTCAGTGGTCATGGGGCGTTTCTTGTGAAGTTTATCAGGAGTGGTGCGACGCCATTAAGCATCACAAACGCTTGTTCGCAAATGCGCGACCGGAATGGGATTTGAGATATCTCTCGAATTCGAGGGCTTTGTACTTGTCTCGGAAAGCACAGTACCAGACCAATTCCCATGGCTTAAATTTAGCCGTGTGGGCGGACTTGCCGGCATTATGTTCCGGTAACCGCCGCTTCAAATCCGCAGTTGCGCCGATGTATTCCTGTTCGGGAAAATTGATGCTGCGGATGATGTAGACGTACCACACGGCCGCTCCGCATGCACTTTAGCCCGTCGTCGCCCTTCGGGCTATGCCGGGCACGCTTCGCCTTCGGCCACAACGTGGCTGCGCCACGCGTAGCCGAAGGCGAAGCGTGGTGGAGCCAGGCGGGATCGAACCGCCGACCTCTTGCATGCCATGCAAGCGCTCTCCCAGCTGAGCTATGGCCCCGAAGCTTGTCGTCTGAGCTGAACCGGTTGGGAAACGAGTCTCCGCGTTTACCGGTCAGCTCTCCGCGTGTCCTAGGCGACGCGCGTTACAGAACCCTGAACACAATTCAGGGCTGATCTCAAGTCTCCTCGTCACCGCCGACGTCGCCGATGATGTCGGTGACGTCCTCGTCGCCTTCTTCCTCGTCGGCGATGAAGGTCGAATCGTCATCATCATCGTCTTCGATGGTTTCGTCGATTTCGATGTCGTCTTCCGATTCGGGAACGACGGCCTTGACCTTGCCGGAATTCTCCTCGGCGTCGGCTTCCTCGAGCGGCACCAACTCTTCGGCCTCGGCGGGCTCCGGCATTGCCTCGGCGGCGGCGGCAGAAGCTGCAGCAGCACGCGCAGCAGCATCGGCGCGGGTCCGCGGCGGTGGCACCGGCGCAATCGGCACGATCTCGCCCGTATAGGGAGAAATCACCGGATTCTTGTTGAGGTCATAGAATTTCTTACCCGTGGTCGGGCAAATGCGCTTGGTTCCGAGATCGGATTTGGCCACGTGTTCGAATCCTGGGAATTTCTGAAAAACGGTGCTTCACTTGGCTAGTTGCCGCGCCGCTGTCAATAGCGCTTTGCAGGACACCGACAGCGGCGTGACGCCGCGCGGGCCATGTGATACCTGCCCCCGGCGTAAGAGGACACAATCTTGACCCATTCAGATCAGCCCGCAAACCACCCCACGCCGCTGGAGGCACGTTCGAGCGGCGCCTTGACCGGCAAGGCCCGGGTGCCTGGTGATAAGTCGATTTCGCACCGCGCCTTGATTTTGGGGGCGCTCTCAGTCGGCGAAACCAGGATTTCAGGCCTGCTCGAAGGCGAGGATGTGCTCAACACGGCCAAAGCCATGCGGGCGCTGGGTGCCAAAGTGGAGCGAATCGGCGAATTCGCCTGGACGGTGCGCGGCGTCGGCGTAACCGGCTTCGCGCAGCCCGAGGCCCCCCTTGATTTCGGCAACTCCGGAACCGGTTGCCGGCTGGTGATGGGCGCAGTCGCCGGTTGCCCCATTACAGCGATCTTTGACGGCGACGCCTCGCTGCGCAGCCGGCCGATGCGGCGGGTACTCGATCCCCTAGAATTGATGGGCGCCCGGGTGGGCGCCGGCGGGGACGGCGGCCGTCTGCCGCTGACGTTGATCGGCGCGCGCGACCCGCTGCCGATCCTTTACCGCACGCCGGTGGCGTCGGCGCAGATCAAATCCGCGGTGCTGCTGGCAGGGCTGGCAGCGCCGGGGGTTACCACCGTGATCGAGAACGAAGCCAGCCGCGATCATACTGAATTGATGCTGAAGCATTTCGGCGCCGAGATTATCTCGTCGCCGGAAGGCCGCCACGGCCGCAAAATCGCGCTTACCGGCCAGCCCGAACTGCAAGGCGCCGAGGTCGTGGTGCCGGCCGATCCGTCGTCGGCGGCGTTCCCCGTCGTTGCGGCCTTGATCGTCGAAGGCTCCGACGTCGTCCTGCCGGACGTCATGACCAATCCGCTACGTACCGGGTTGTTCACGACGCTTCGCGAGATGGGCGCCTCGATCGAGGAAAGCCAGATTCGCGGTGATGCCGGCGAGCCGATGGCGCAGTTGCGGGTGCGGGCCTCGAAATTACGTGGCGTCGAGGTGCCGCCGGAACGTGCGCCCTCGATGATCGACGAGTATCTGGTGCTGGCGGTCGCAGCCGGCTTCGCCGAAGGCACCACCATCATGCGCGGCCTGCAGGAGTTGCGCGTCAAGGAATCCGACCGGCTGGAGGCCACCGCGGCGATGCTGCGGGTCAATGGCGTCCAGGTCGAGATCTCAGGCGATGACATGATCGTTGAGGGCAAGGGCTATGTCGCGGGCGGTGGCCTTGTTGCCACCCATATGGATCACCGGATCGCGATGTCGGCGCTGGTCATGGGGTTGGCCTCCGACAAACCGGTGAGGGTCGACGACACCGCCTTCATCGCCACCAGCTTTCCCGATTTCATTCCGATGATGCGCGCATTAGGGGCCGAGTTTTCATGATTATTGCAATCGACGGACCGGCGGCGTCCGGCAAGGGCACGCTGGGCAAGCGCCTCGCGCACCATTACGGCTATCGCCACCTCGATACCGGCGTGATCTACCGCGCGGTCGCCAAGGCGCTGTTGGATGCCGGCGCCGACCTCACCGACGAGGCAGTTGCGGTTGCCGCCGCGATGGAACTCGACCCGGAAAAATTCGGCGATCCGGTCCTCAAGACCCAAAGGGTGGGCGAGGCGGCGTCCGTGGTCTCGGCGATCCCCCGGGTGCGGGAAGCGCTGGTCAATTTCCAGCGCCAATTCGCGGCGGGGCCGCCCGGCGCGGTGCTTGACGGCCGCGACATCGGAACCGTGATCTGCCCGGACGCCGATGTGAAGATCTTCGTGGTCGCCGATCCCCGGGTCCGCGCCCGCCGCCGCACCCTGGAAGCGAAAGCCCGCGGCGAGGACGCCGACGAGGCCCTGGTGCTGGCGGACATCCTCAAACGCGACGAGCGTGATCAGAATCGCGCCACTGCCCCCCTGAAGGCAGCGGCGGATGCTCACTTGCTCGATAACTCGTGTTTGGATATAGAAGGCGGTGTCCGGGCCGCCATCGATATTATCGAGGCCGTCCGAGCGGGCCGCCATCGGGTTTGAACACTTTTCAAACTAAACCGATGCCGTCATTGGAGGAAAGCCCGCTCCAGGCTCTTGAAGTCGATCCGCTCGTTTCAGGCTCCGGATAAATCAACGTATCGAACGTGCAGGCAGCTGCCGGCCCGCTTTCGCGATTTTTTCTCGCGGCGAGCGGTCGTTAGGAATTGCGGACCCCTGACACTTCACGCGCGATGCGCCCTTAACCCGAATGGCCGGCGACACCCGTATCTGGAGAACAAATGGCTTCGACTGCTGCTTCATATAATCCTTCCCGCGACGATTTCGCCGCCATGCTCGACGAGTCCTTCGCCGGCGGCAACCTTCAGGAAAGCTCTGTTATCAAGGGCAAAGTAGTTGCGATCGAAAAGGACATGGCCGTCATCGACGTCGGCCTGAAGACCGAAGGCCGCGTGGCGTTGCGTGAATTCGCCGGCCCTGGCCGCGAAAACGAACTCAAGGTCGGCGACGAGGTCGAGGTGTTTCTCGACCGCATCGAGAACGCGCTGGGTGAAGCCGTGCTGTCGCGCGACAAGGCGCGCCGCGAGGAAAGCTGGGGCAAGCTCGAGAAGGCCTTCAACAACAACGAGAAGGTGCACGGCGTCATCTTCAACCAGGTCAAGGGTGGCTTCACGGTCGATCTCGACGGTGCGGTGGCCTTCCTGCCGCGCTCCCAGGTCGACATCCGACCGATCCGTGACGTCGCGCCGCTGATGAACAACTCACAGCCGTTCCAGATCCTCAAGATGGATCGCCGCCGCGGCAACATCGTGGTGTCGCGCCGTACCGTGCTGGAAGAGACCCGCGCCGAGCAGCGCCAGGAACTGGTGCAGAACCTCGAAGAGGGTCAGGTGATCGACGGCGTCGTCAAGAACATCACCGATTACGGTGCGTTCGTCGACCTCGGCGGCATCGACGGCCTGCTCCATGTCACCGATATCGCCTGGCGCCGGGTCAATCACCCGACCGAGGTGCTCACCATCGGCCAGACCGTGAAGGTCAAGATCATCAAGATCAACCACGAGACCCACCGCATCTCGCTCGGCATGAAGCAATTGCTGGACGATCCGTGGCAGGGCATCGAGGCGAAGTATCCGCTCAATGCGCGCTTCACCGGCCGCGTCACCAACATCACCGACTACGGCGCATTCGTCGAACTGGAGCCGGGCATCGAAGGCCTGATCCACGTCTCCGAGATGTCGTGGACCAAGAAGAACATGCACCCCGGCAAGATCGTTTCGACGTCGCAGGAAGTCGAGGTGCAGGTGCTCGAAGTCGATTCCGTCAAGCGCCGGATTTCGCTCGGCCTCAAGCAGACCATGCGCAATCCCTGGGAAGTGTTCATCGAGAAGTTCCCGGTCGGATCGACGGTCGAAGGCGAGGTCAAGAACAAGACCGAGTTCGGTCTGTTCCTCGGGCTCGAGGGCGACGTCGACGGCATGGTCCATCTGTCCGATCTCGACTGGAAGCTTCCGGGCGAGCAGGTCATCGACAACTTCAAGAAGGGCGACGTGGTCAAGGCCGTGGTGCTCGATGTCGATGTCGAAAAGGAGCGCATCTCGCTCGGCGTCAAGCAGCTCGAGGGCGATCCGTTCGCCGAGCCGGGCGACGTCAAGAAGGGCGCGGTCGTGACCTGCGAAGTGCTCGAAGTGAAGGAAAGCGGCATCGAGGTTAAGATCGTCGGTACCGACTTCAACACCTTCATCAAGCGGTCCGAATTGGCGCGCGAGCGCTCCGATCAGCGCGCCGAGCGGTTCGCCGTGGGCGAGAAGGTCGATGCGCGGGTGATCCAGTTCGACAAGAAAGCACGCAAGGTGCAGGTCTCGATCAAGGCGCTCGAAGTCGCTGAAGAGAAGGAAGCCATTGCACAGTACGGCTCCTCGGATTCGGGCGCGACGCTGGGCGATATTCTCGGCACTGCGCTGAAGAACCGGACCGACAAGTAAATTTGTCATTCGGACTTCATGTATCATCAGGGCCCCGGTTTCGACCGGGGCCTTTTTGTTTCGCCCTCTCCAAGTCAGGAGGGCGGGTAACAGGGCCTTGTTTTCTTCATATTGCACCGCAATTGATATAATCGAATAACCCGATGGTCATGCTGCGGATGCACAACGCGCTGATTGCTCCAGGAGAGTTCAATGTCGCTTGATTCCGATGTGATCGTCGATCGCCGCAGGATACGCCGCAAGCTGACATTCTGGCGGGTGACCGCCGTCGCCGTGGCGATCGCGGCAATCGCCGCGCTCGGCGTTCTCGCAACGCCCGGCGGGCGCGGCACCCTGATATCATCAGGCTCGATTGCCCGGGTTAACTTCGAAGGCCTCATTCGCAGCGACCAAGATCGCGTCCAGGCGCTGGAGCGGTTGGCGGATTCGAACGCCGCCGCCGTTATTGTGCATATCAATTCACCGGGCGGCACCACCGCCGGTTCCGAGCAATTGTACAACTCGCTGACCCGGCTGAAGGCGAAAAAGCCGCTGGTGGTGGTGGTCGACGGACTGGCCGCATCCGGCGGCTACATCACGGCCATCGCCGCCGATCACATCGTCGCTCAGCAAACCTCGCTGGTCGGCTCGATCGGCGTGCTGTTTCAGTTTCCGAATTTTACCGACTTGCTGAAGACCGTCGGGGTCCAGGTCGAGGAAGTGAAATCTTCGCCCTTGAAAGCGGCGCCCAACGGATTTGAGCCGACCAGCCCGGAAGCCCGCGCGGCACTGGATTCGCTGGTAAAGGATTCCTACGCGTGGTTTCGCGGTCTCGTGAAACAGCGCCGTGGCATGGACGAGGCGCTGCTCGATAAGGTCGCGGACGGACGGGTCTTCACCGGCCATCAGGCGGTCGATCTCAAGCTGGTCGATCAACTCGGCGACGAGAAGACCGCGGTTGAGTGGCTGGTCGCGCAAAAAGGTGTGAAGCGTGATCTGCCGGTCCGCGATTATAAGCTCTCCCCACGCTTCGGCGACCTGACTTTCCTGCGCACCGCTGCTTCTATTACCCTCGACGCGCTCGGGTTTAGTTCGATTGCGCGGCAGGTCGAGCAGGCAGGCAGCCTGCAGGCGCTCGGGCTAAGTGGTATGCTGGCGTTGTGGCAGCCCGGCGGGTCGAATTGAGCGGCCTATGTCCGGTCGCCGCCGCCTCCTCCCGCATTGCGGGTATCGTCAAAATCCCCGATCGGCGCATTTGTCACGCTTTTTCACGCCGCCCTAAATTGATTTAGCGTCTTGACAGTTCAAGTCATTTTCACGGAAATGGACAACCGCACGTCCCCGGACCCTAGGCTCGATGATCAAATCCGAACTCGTTCAGCGTATCGCCGAGCACAACCCGCACCTCTATCAGCGGGATGTGGAGAATATTGTAAACGCGATCCTCGACGAAATCGTCGCCGCTTTGGCGCGCGGCGACCGGGTTGAGCTGCGTGGTTTCGGCGCGTTTTCGGTGAAGCATCGCCCTGCCCGCGCCGGCCGCAACCCGCGCACCGGCGCGCACGTGCCGGTTGATCAGAAGAGCGTTCCGTTTTTCAAGACAGGCAAGGAAATGCGCGAGCGGCTGAACCGTGATGCCGGCGCATCTGAGGCCGGCGCGTAAGCGTTCTGGATCACACATTTTTCGGTTGTAACGGCTGCCACGTGGCAGGATACCTGCCCGTGGATCACCATCGATGCGAGAGATGGCCATGCGAAAATTTTTCACGGCACTGTTGCTCATTCCACTAGGCGTAATTTTCGTCGTGTTCGCGGTCGCCAATCGTCATCTGGTGACGGTGTCGTTTGATCCGTTCAATTCCGGCGATCCGTCGATCGCGGTCCGGCTGCCGCTATTTGTCGTCATCATCGCAATGGCGATGATCGGCGTGGTGGCGGGCAGTTCCGCGACCTGGTTCCGGCAGCACCGCTGGCGGCGCGCGGCGCGCCAGTACGAAGCCGAGGCGCGCCAGGCGCTGGCGCAGCTGGCCGATCTGCGCGCGGCTAACAACGCTTCAAGAGGCAATCCCCAGCCGTTCCCGGCGCTGCTGCCGGGCCGCGAATACGGGGCCGTCGGGCGAGACAAGCAGGGCGCGACATTGTAGAACGCAGACCCAAGCGGCCCGGATCGTGTGGGCTGCCGATCGCCCTTTAACTCGTGCCGAACCATGTCCCTGATCGTTAAAATTTGTGGCCTTTCCACACCGGAGACGCTGGACGCCGCGCTGCAAGGTGGCGCGGACATGGTGGGATTCGTGTTCTTTCCGGCATCGCCGCGTCATGTCGGACTGGACGCCGCGCGCGAGCTCGGCCGGCAAGTTCGGGGTCGCGCCGCAAAGGTCGCGCTCACGGTCGATCCCGACGACGCGACGCTCGCCAATATCATCGAGACGCTGCAGCCGGATATTTTGCAGCTCCACGGCCGCGAATCGGTGGCGCGGCTGCGGGACGTCAAACAGAGATTTGATCTGCCCGTGATGAAAGCCATCGCAGTCGAGACCGCGGCCGATCTGGCGCCACTGCCGGGCTATGCCGCGGTTGCCGATCGTATTCTATTCGACACGCGGGCGCCGAAAGGCGCGACGCGGCCCGGCGGCCTGGGTGCTTCCTTCGACTGGCACGTACTCGAACGGCTCGCGCTGACGCTGCCCTTCATGGTCGCGGGCGGCCTCAATGCGGCCAATGTCGCCGAAGCCATTCGCGTCACCCGCGCCGGCGGCGTGGATGTCTCCTCGGGCGTCGAGCGCGCGCCCGGCATCAAGGACCCCGAGATGATCCGCGCTTTCATCCGCGCGGCGCGCGCAATCGAACTAATTTCGCCGCCCCCCGTTTAAGGGGGCAGAAATCTTCCGCACGATGCGACAAGAAGAGTTTATGAGTCGATGAATTCAAACCTGCCCAACTCTTTCCGCAGCGGACCCGACGAACGCGGGCACTTCGGCATTTTCGGCGGTCGTTACGTCGCGGAAACGCTGATGCCGCTGATCCTCGACCTGGAAAAGGCCTACACGGAAGCCAAGGCCGATCCGGCGTTCCAGGCAGAAATGAACGGCTACCTCAAGAACTACGTCGGCCGGCCGTCGCCGCTGTATTTCGCCGAGCGCCTGACCGAGCATCTCGGTGGCGCGAAGATTTATTTCAAGCGCGAGGAGCTGAACCACACCGGCTCGCACAAGGTCAACAATGTGCTCGGCCAGGTCATGGTGGCAAGGCGCATGGGCAAGAAGCGCATCATCGCCGAGACCGGCGCCGGTCAGCATGGCGTCGCCACCGCGACCCTGTGCGCGCGGTTCGGGCTCGACTGTGTGGTGTATATGGGCGCGGTCGATGTCGCGCGGCAGCAGCCCAATGTGATCCGGATGGAAATGCTGGGCGCCAAGGTAATCCCGGTGCAGTCGGGTTCGCGCACGCTGAAGGATGCGATGAACGAGGCGCTGCGCGACTGGGTGACCAACGTGCACAACACGTTCTACTGCATCGGCACCGTAGCCGGTCCGCATCCTTATCCGGCGATGGTGCGCGACTTCCAGTCGGTCATCGGCAACGAAACCCGGGCGCAGATGCAGGAGGCCGAAGGGCGGCTGCCGGATTCGTTGATCGCCTGCATCGGCGGCGGCTCCAACGCGATGGGGCTGTTTCACCCGTTCCTCGACGATGCCGGCGTCGAGATTTTCGGCGTCGAAGCCGCGGGCCATGGGCTCACGCAATTGCATGCGGCCTCCATCGCCGGAGGCCGCCCGGGCGTGCTGCATGGCAATCGCACGTACCTGTTGATGGACGATGACGGCCAGATCCAGGACGCACATTCGATTTCGGCGGGGCTGGATTATCCCGGCATCGGGCCGGAGCATTCCTGGCTGCACGAAACCGGACGGGTGACTTATCTGTCCGCAACCGATGATGAGGCGCTGGCGGCGTTTCAACTGTTGTCGCGGCTGGAAGGCATCATTCCGGCATTGGAGCCCGCGCACGCCATCGCCAAGGTGATGGATCTCGCGCCAAAGCGGCCGAGGGATCATCTGATGGTGGTCAATCTCTCCGGTCGCGGCGACAAAGACGTGCCGCAGGTCGGCGATATCCTTCGAGGGCAGAAGAAGTGACCACCCGTATCGACGCTCGTTTCGCCGAACTAAACAAGCAAGGCCGCTCGGCCTTCGTCACCTTCCTGATGGCCGGCGATCCCGATCCGGCGACGTCGCTCGCGATCATCAAGGCGTTGCCGCAGGCCGGTGCCGATGTCATCGAGATCGGCATGCCCTTTACCGATCCGATGGCGGATGGTCCGGCGATCCAGGCGGCGGGGCTGCGCGCGCTCAAGGCCGGCATGACCTTGAAGAAGACGCTCGAATTGGTCCGGGCGTTTCGCAAGGATGACGACGCCACTCCGCTGGTGCTGATGGGCTACTACAACCCGATCTACATCTACGGGGTCGATCGGTTTCTGGCCGACGCGAAGTCCGCAGGCGTCGACGGCCTGATCATCGTCGACCTGCCGCCGGAGGAGGACACCGAGCTGTGCCTGCCGGCGATGAAAGCCGGGCTCAACTTCATCCGGTTGGCGACGCCGACCACCGACGACAAGCGCCTGCCGGCGGTGCTCGCGAATACCTCGGGCTTCGTCTATTACGTCTCCATCACCGGCATCACCGGCGCCGCCGGCGCCGATGCCGCCGTGGTGGGCGAGGCCGTTTCCCGTATCAAGCGCCATACCAAATTGCCGGTCTGCGTCGGCTTCGGCATTCGCACGCCGGAAGCCGCCCGCGGCATCGCCGGACATGCCGACGGCGCGGTGGTAGGATCGGCGCTGGTCGACGCCTTGCGCGCCAGCCTCGATGCCGAGGGCCGCGCGACGGCGAAAACGGTCGGAGCGGTGGTTGATCTGACAGCGTCGCTGGCCCAGGGGGTACGGGGCGCCAAACAGGCTGCGGAATAAACCGCAATTGCGGGTCACAGAGGCTGCTTGCCGGGCCCAGCCCGGGCCGCCATATATTTGAGGCGATCGGCGCGTTTGATCGCTATCGGAGCGAACCATGAATTGGCTCACCAACGTCGTCCGGCCGAAAATTCGCAGCATCCTGCGCCGCGATACGCCGGAGAATTTGTGGATCAAATGCCCGGATTCGGGGCAGCTCGTATTCTACAAGGACGTCGAGGCCAACCAGTTCGTGATTCCCGGCTCGAACTATCACATGCGCATCGGCGCGGTGGCGCGGCTGAAATCGATCTTCGACAATGAAACCTGGTTCGACGTCGCGCTGCCAGAGGTGACCGCCGATCCTCTCAAGTTTCGCGACGAGCGAAAATATGCCGACCGCATCAAGGACGCCCGCACCAAGACCGGACTGAACGACGCCGTCAAGGTCGGTTACGGCAAGCTCGAAGGCGCCGGCGTCGTGATCGCGGTGCAGGACTTCGACTTTATGGGCGGCTCGCTCGGCATGGCTGCCGGCGAGGCAATCGTGCGCGGGCTAGAACTTGCGGTGGAGAAGAAATCTCCTTTCATCGTGTTCGCCGCCTCCGGCGGTGCACGCATGCAGGAAGGCATCCTGTCGCTGATGCAGTTGCCGCGCACTACGGTCGCGGTCCAGATGCTGCGTGAGGCGAAACAACCCTATATCGTGGTGCTGACGAACCCGACCACCGGCGGCGTCACCGCTTCTTATGCCATGCTCGGCGACGTGCAGATTGCCGAGCCCGGCGCGCTGATTGGGTTTGCCGGCGCCCGCGTGATCGAGCAAACCATCCGCGAAAAGCTGCCGGAAGGGTTTCAACGCGCGGAATACCTTAAAGACCACGGCATGATCGACATGGTGGTGCATCGCCACGATCTGCGGCCGACGCTGGCACGGCTCTGCCGGTTGTTGACGAAATCACCGGCGGTGGAAGCGGCGTCGAAACCGGCACCGGTCGTCGATCCGACGCAGATCGTGCCGGCCGTCGACCTCCCGCCGGCTGCGCCGCAGGCGTGAACGCGCCTGCCAGCCCACCGTCGCCATCGCTGCGTGAATTGATCGCGCGGCTGTCGGCATTGCATCCGCAACGTATCGATCTCGGCCTGGAACGGGTGCATCAGCTGCTGGCGCGGCTTGACCATCCCGAACGCAAGCTGCCGCCGGTAATCCATGTTGCGGGCACCAATGGCAAGGGTTCGACGATCGCCTATCTGCGCGCGATTCTGGAAGCGGCGAAGCTGCGCGTCCACGTCTACACCTCGCCTTGTCTCGTGCGTAGCAATGAATGTTTTCGTCTCGGCCGCCGAGGCGGCGGCGTGCTTGTCAGCGACGAGGAATTGCGGGCCGCATTCGAGCATTGCGAGCGGGTCAATGCGGGCGCGCCGATCACCATTTTCGAAGCCGAAACTGCGGTGGCTTTCTGGCTATTCGCGCAGCATGAGGCGGATGTGCTGTTGCTGGAGGTCGGTCTCGGCGGCCGGCTCGATGCGACCAACGTGATCGACGCGCCGCTAGCCAGCGTGATTACCCCGGTCAGCATGGATCATAACGAGTTTCTCGGCGACACCCTGGCCAAGATCGCCGGCGAGAAAGCCGGCATCCTCAAACGCAACGTGCCGGCGATTGTCGCCGAGCAGACGCCCGAGGCGATGGCCGTGATCGAGGCGCAGGCGCGGCGACTGCATGCGCCGGTGCACGCGGCAGGGCAGGCGTGGCACGTCAATGTCGAACGCGGTCGGCTGGTCTACCAGGACGATCGCGGCCTGATGGATCTGGCGGCGCCACGGCTGTTCGGACGGCATCAATTCGACAATGCCGGGCTCGCGATCGCGACGCTGCGTGCGTTCGACGCCTTCAAGATCGATGGCGCGGCCTTTGAGGCCGGGATCGTCAATGCCGAATGGCCGGCGCGGATGCAGCGCCTGGCCTCGGGCGCTTTGGTGGATCGGGTGCCGCCGGGCAGCGAGCTATGGCTCGACGGCGGCCACAATGCCGAGGGCGGCCGCGTCGCCGCCGCGGCCCTGGGCGATCTCGAGGAACGGGTATCGCGCCCCCTCGTGGTCATCGCCGGCATGATGGCCAATAAGGATGCCGCAGCATTCCTCGCCAATTTCGCCGGCCTGACGCGCCACATCATTGCGGTGCCGATACCGGATCGCGACCATGCGATGCCGCCGGATCGAACTCGCCGATGCCGCCCGTGCGCACGGCATGCGCGTGGAAGTGTCGCCGGCTATCGAAGCGGCATTGCAATCGCTGACGCGGCTCGCCTATGAGGTGCCCCCGCGCATCCTCATCACCGGCTCATTGTATCTCGCCGGCCACGTGCTCGCCGTCAACGGCACACCACCGGGCTGAGGGTTTGATCCCTGACTGCTGAGTTTGCAACGGCTGAATGTGATCCATCGTCCGGCGACGGGACCTCGTTCTGAACGGCAGGTGTCTCCGGAACGCCCATTAAGGGCTAGGAAACACAACCTGTGGCAGAACGATGGGCGATTTCGATGGAGTGCAAATCAAGATGCGGATCCGTACTTTCTTCCTTGGGTGCTTTTGTTCGGTGGCGTTACCCGGCGCGGCCGTATCACTCTGGCTTTCCATCGACGCCTGGAATGACTGGCAGCGACAGCAGGTGGCGACCATTGCCACGCGTGTCGTGAGCGACGCGCAACGGGCGCAGACCGCGATCGCGGAAGAAGTCGGCCCCTTTGCAGGGCAGCTACGTCTGGCAACGCCTGAAGTCGATGCTGCGCGCCGGTCGGCGCCGCAGACCGACCTCACGTTGCAGGCGGCAGAACTCAGCGCCGCACAAGGTGGCTTCGACGCGACGGTGCCGAAGGATACCCTGGCGCGGGTTCAAACTGGCCGTGCCCGGACCATGAGAGAATTCGCCAAGCCGCTCGCGGAACGCGATCCCGCCTGGCCCAACACCATGCGCGCCCTGCGCAATGAGTTGGTAGAGGCATTGCGTGGCCTGGCGATGACGGCGAGCCAGCGTGTGGCTGCCACCTCGCCCGACGCGGCATTATTTGTGGAAATTGCGCTGGCCGCCATGGATTTCCGCGACTTCGTCGGCCGTCGCAGCGTGCCCGTCGCCGATTGGGTCGGCGGCCTCGCAATCGAGCCGCAGGTCTATGAAGACATGTTTCGTTTCACCGGCCGAATGGATCAGGCATGGGCGACGGCGCAGCGCCTGATTGCCGACATGCCGGATAATGCACACCTGCAGCGTGCGCTGCGAGAGCAGCAGGCGATCCAGGCCCAGTCCGAGCCGCGTTGGCTGGAAATGCTAGCGCGGGCGCGCGGTGGTGTCGGCGGCGGCAAGGTGGACTGGGGCACTACGGGCCCGCAATTCAGGCCATGGTCGTTGAAATCGCAGGCGGAGATATTGGCGCTGCGTGACGCGGCGTTGGATGAGGCGCTGACGCGAACGGAGGCGGCCTCGAATTCGGGCAAGCGCACCTTCTTCACCGCGCTAGTGCTGGCGCTGCTGGTGTGCGGCGTTGCGGTAGGCTCGATATGGCTATTGCTGCGACGGGTGTTGCAGCCGCTGCGGGTGATGACCTCCACGGTGACCCAGATCGCCGGCGGAGAGCTTGAGATCGAAGTCCCCGGTCGCGAACGGAACGACGAACTGGGTGAAATGGCTCAGGCGGTGGAGACCTTGCGCGCGGGATCCGTGGAGCGCCGGAAAATGGCAGCGATGCAGGCTCGCGAACAACAGGTCAAAGCCGCCCAGGCGGAACGGCTGAGCGGGATGGTGCGTGAATTCGAGGCCGAAGCGGCAGACGTTCTGCGAGCAGTAGCGGCAGCGGCAACCGAACTGGACGCCACGGCGGTCGAGCTTACCTCGACCGCCCAGACCGGCACGCAGCAGGCGAGCTCGGTGGCTGCGGCCTCCGAACAGGCAAGTGCGAATGTGCAGACGGTGGCCGCCTCTACCGAGGAGCTTGCGGCGTCCATAGCAGAAGTCGCACGCAAGGTGTCGGAAGGAGCAACCACGGCGCGGCACGCCGCCGACAGCGCGCGGCAGACTGACCGCACGGTGCAAAGCCTGGCCGGCGTGGCGAGCCAGATCGGAGAGGTACTGAAGTTGATCAGCGACATCGCCGGGCAGACCAACCTGCTTGCGCTGAACGCGACCATCGAAGCGGCGCGGGCCGGCGAGGCGGGCAAGGGCTTTGCGGTGGTGGCGTCGGAGGTGAAAACTTTGGCAGCGCAGACGGCCAAGGCGACCGAGCAGATCGGTGCCCAGATCGCGGCCATGCAGGGTGAGACCGAGCGGACGGTGCAGGCGATCGCGACGATCACGCACACGATTGGGCAGTTGGACGCCAACACCTCGGAGCTGGCGGCGGCCGCCGAGCAGCAGGCGGCGGCGACGCGGGAGATTGGACGGGCCGCGGCCGAGGCTGCGGTCGGCACACAGGATGCCGCGCGGCACGCGACGGGCGTTCGGGAAGGAGCAGAGCGGACAGGCGCGGCGGCGAGCGACGTCCGCTCGGCTTCGGGTGAACTGGCGCGGCGGGCCGAAGAGATGCGCGGACAAGTGGACAATTTCCTGAGCCGCATCCGCGCAGCCTGATCACCGGCCTGCTTTATCCTGCCGGGAGGCCGCATGGCCTTCCGGTATGTGCCACATGATCACTCGGGATCGCGGCCCTGCCCAACAAGAATGGCCAGCCTGAATTGGCTTCTAGAGCCTTTTCCGTTCCGATGGAATCGGAACGGGGCTCTAGATTCTTGGTTTGACGCGTTTTCTTTACGCGAACCGGTATCCACTTCGCTGGAAAACGCTTTTTAGGTTGGCAATCGGCCGGATTTGGCAACACCACAAAAAACGGCCGGCTGTTCGCCGGCCGCCTTCGAAATACCTAGGCTTGAAGCAGATCAGACCGCAGCCGTGATCCACTGCTGCAGCTTCTGCTTCGGCGCAGCGCCGACCTGGCGCGACGCCATCTCGCCGCCCTTGAAGATCATCAGCGTCGGGATCGACATCACGCCGTACTTCGAGGCCGTCTTCGGGCTCTCGTCGACGTTCAGCTTCACGATCTTGACCTTGTCGCCCATCGCGCCGGAAATCTCGTCGAGTGCGGGCGCGATCATGCGGCAGGGGCCGCACCATTCGGCCCAGAAATCGACCACTACCGGGCCAGTCGCCTTGAGCACTTCGGCTTCGAAATCGGCGTCAGAAACCTTGCCAACGGACATGGAACCTACCTCGTTTGGTTTGAAAAAAGGGCGCGGCTGAGAATCGCGCCCGGGATCTTAACGACAAACCTATGAATGCGGTCTTGCCGGGTCAAGCTCGGTCATGCCGGCATGATAGGATGCCAGCTCAGTGTCCAGCGCGGGGGCGGAAATCTCCATCAATTCAGGCGTTTCGGTCCATAACAGCGCGGCGCGGATGGCCCGGCCGGGGTAAAGCTTGCTCAGCACCGCGCGGTACAGCGCGAGCTGGCGGACATAGGCCGAAGGGGCCTCGGCCGCCTTGCTCGGCGGGGCGTGGTTGGTCTTGAAATCGACGATCAGGACCTCGCCCGGTGTCACCACCAGCCGATCGATCTGCCCCGAGACCAGCGCCGGTGGCCGTCTTGGCCGCGTCAGCCGGCCGACGATCGAGACCTCGGCGCGGCTACCGGGCGCAAACACCGATGCAAAGCGCGGGTCGTCGATCAGGCCCAGCACCCCGTCCGCGAGCGCGGTGCGCTCGGCCTCGGTCCAATCGCCGGCGTTGCGATCGAGGTAGCGCCGCGCCGCGTCGCGGCGGCGCTCCTGGGCGAGGTCGGGGAGGGATTGCAGCAGCCGGTGCACCAGGGTGCCGCGCTGCAAGGCGCGGGCGCGCTCCCGAATGGACTCGCCGGTTCGGACCCGATGGCCTTCCTGCTCGGCCGGGTCGGAGGGACGCAGCACATACTCGGCGGGAGCTTCCGGCGAAGCCGGGGTACGCAACCACGCGGGCAGCGCGACCGGTGCGCTGAACGTTGGGACCACCGCCGGCGTCACGGGGCTTGCGATATCCTCCAGCCGCGAATAGCGCTTCACGGTACCGCCGGCGGTCTCGATCTCCTGCAGCTGCAATCCGGAATTGCCGAGGCCTTTGACGATCAGGTCGTACCAGGAGAGCTTGCGCACCGAATTCATGTTGCCCGGGATGCAGCCGCCGACGATCAGGCGGTCCGCTGCGCGCGTCATCGCCACGTACAGCAGCCGGCGATACTCATCCTCGGTCTCACCGATCATCGCGGCGCGGGCCGCCGCAACGCCCTGCGGATCGTCGGCCTTTCGGCCGGCCCAGATCACGACGTCAGGCGCATGGGGCGCAGCGGCGCCCTGCGGAAGGTGGATCAACCGCAGGCGCTGGGTATCGGAAGGCGATGTCGTGGTGTCGACCAGAAATACCACGGGAGCCTCCAGGCCCTTGGCGCCGTGCACCGTCATGACCCGGACTTCGTCGCGGGTGATTTCCATGTCGCGCTTCACTTCGGTGTCGGCCGCGCGCAGCCACGCCATGAAGCCCTGCAGCGAGGCCGGCGCCTTGCGCTCATAGCCCAGCGCCAGTTCGAGAAACTCATCGAGCGCGTCGGTGGCCTCGTGGCCGAGTCGCCGCAGGATTCGCTGCCGGCCGCCGTCGCCGCCGAGCAGCCAGGCATAGAACGCGAACGGGGTCTCGGTTGCAAAACGGCGCTCGCAGGCCTCGAGACGCGCGAGCGCTTCCTTGAATCGCTCCGAAGTCGCGGCGTGATCGCGCAGAGCCTGCCGCAGCGATCCCTTGCGCTGCCAGGCCAGGGTGAACAGGTCCTCATCGCCAAGGCCGAACAGCGGGCTCTTCAGCGCCACCGCGAGCGCCAAATCGTCCTGCGGCAGGAGCAGCGCGTCAGCGAGGTTCATCAGGTCGATGATCGCGATATGCTCGGTCAGCTTGAGCCGGTCGGCGCCCGCGACCGGAATATTGGCGTGCTTGAGCGCCTGGATCACCGCGTCGAAAGCGTTGCCGCGCCGCCGCACCAGCACCAGCACGTCGCCGTAGCGAAGCCGGCGGCGGTCACTGATGCTGCCGGTCATGGTGCCGCCCTCGACCAGCGACTTGATCTCGGCCTGGATGCGCTTGGCGAGCTTCACTTCCGGGCTGGTCGCGGTCACGCCGTCGAACGGCGCGCGCCAGCCCTCGATGTCGTCCTTCTTGTCCGGCTGCTGCAGCTCCCAGAGATCGATCAGGCTTGGGCCCGCGTCGGCCAGTGCGTTGTGCAGGGGATAGCCGGTCTCGGCGGAATGGATGCTGCGGTAGATCGCCTCGTCGCGAAACACGTGATCGACCGATTGCAGGATCGCAGGTCCCGATCGGAACGAATAGGTGAACGAGATCGGATCGAATTTCAGCCCGGCATTGATGAACTTCTTTTGCAGTCCCCGGCGGCGGGTGTCGAACTCGCGCGGTGCGGCGCCCTGGAACGAAAAGATCGACTGCTTCTCGTCGCCGACCGCGAACACGGTGCGGGTCACGCCGTCGCGCGCGCCTTCACCCGAGGTGAATTCGGAAATGATATGCGCGACGATGTCCCACTGCCGGGGGCTGGTGTCCTGCGCCTCGTCGATCAGCACGTGGTCGACGCCGCGGTCGAGCTTGTAATGCACCCAACCGGAAGTGACCCGATCCAGCATCACCAGCGTCTTGTCGATCAGGTCGTCGAAGTCGAGCAGGCCGCGCGCCTGCTTCTCGCGACGATAGTTCGCTGCCGCCGCGGTCGCGATGTAGAGCAGTGCCTGGCTGCGGTCACGGGTGATGATCGCCCGTCGCTTTTCGATCAGCGGCCCGATGCGGAGGATCTCGGCGTCGAATAATCCGGCGATCGCCGGGTTGTTGTCGTAAAATTTCTTGGTCAATACCGATTTGCGCGGCGTCCGCTCGTCGGTGAGGAACACGCCGAGATACTCATCCACTTGGGTGGCGCCATTGAATAGCAACGCCTCGCGCAGCCGGGCCGCCTGGCCTTGATCGGACTTGGCGCCGGTGTCGAGCACGGTGGCGATCGCCTCCCATCGCGCTTGCGGCAGATTGGGTCCATCGACGATCAAGCGTTCGACGTCGTCGATACGGTCGCCGGCGTTGACCCCAAGCGCTGCCGACATCTGCGCGGCGGCGGCATCGGCGTGGCCAGCCGCGTCGGTCCAGGCCATGAAGTGATCGCGGCTGAGGCACGCCTCGCGCACCACATCCTTGAAGGTAACGTCGGCTGCACTTGCCATCGCGATGTTGAGCGCCCGCCCGGCCGAGCTTTCGGGGTCGCGGGCGGCCTCGAGCAGCACCGCGAGATTGGCGCGCTCCATCATCTCGTTCTGGTCGCGATCATCGAGCACCTGGAAACGCGCGGGCACGTTGGCCTCGAACGGAAATTGCTGCAGCAGCCGGGTGCAGAGCGCGTGGATGGTCTGCACCTTCAGCCCGCCCGGCGTTTCCAGCGCACAGGCGAACAGTTCGCGGGCGCGCATTCTCAACCGCGCATCGGGGCGCGTGAGCCCCGCCGCGCGGATCGCCGCATCCAGCGCATCGTCGTCGAGCGTGATCCAGTGGCCGAGCGTGGAGAACACCCGCTCCGCCATATTGGCCGCGGCGGCCTTGGTGAAGGTGATGCATAGGATCTTCTCCGGCGGCACGCCGCTCAGCAACAACCGGATCACCCGCTGCACCAGCACATGGGTCTTGCCCGAGCCGGCATTGGCGGAGACGAACGCGGAAGACGCAGGATCCGACGCCCGCGCTTGCGTGGCGCGGACGGCGTCGGGAATCGATCGTGGGGCCTTTACCATTCTTCGATTCCCAACCCGCCGGCGGCGGACCATTCCTTGATGCGGGCGAGGTCGTCGTAACTGCCGTAGCGGTTCGACCACATTGACAGATTGAGCGATGTATAGGGCTCGGTCTCGCTCTCGAAACGACGGATCAGGACTTCGAGCTGTTGCCGCGCATAGTCGGCCGCGGCGTCGGGAGATTGCGGCTCGTCGCCAGGCCTGATCTTGAGTTCCAGCGGTCTTTGTTCGCCAGGCGGGTTGTTGCCGCTGAGGCGGACGTAGCCGATCTCGCTGACGGAGCTATCCGCCGGAATGTTTGCGAAGCCGCCTTCGCGCAGGATCGCCGCTTCCAGCGTGAGCTGCGGCGACAGCCCCATCCGTACCTGCTTGCCGGTCGGCGGTTGCCCCGTCTTGTAATCGAGGATCGCATAGCTGCCGTCACGGCGGCGTTCGATGCGGTCGGCGCGTGCCGACAGCGTGAACGTGCGGTCGTTATCCAGTGGGATCGATATGTCGCCCTTGATCTCGGCGGAGATCGCGCTGATGTCGCGGCGCCGGGTGATTTCCCAATCGGCAAACCACGCCGCGATGCGCTGAAACCGCGGCCACCACAGCGCGCGGGCTTCAGGGCGCTCCATCAGCGGCGCGAAATATGTTTGGCCGATGCGGCGCAACGCCTGCGCGGGATTGTCAGGAAGCGCGGTTGCGAAGGTCTGCGTGAATTCGCCGAGTGCGTCGTGGATCGCCGAGCCGCGGTCGGCCGCCGACAGCGGCATGTCGACGGGATCGAGTGGCACGAGCCGCAGGATGTATTTCGCGTAAATCGTATAGGGGTCGCGCAACCAGTCCTCGATCGCGGTGACCGACAACTTCAGCGGCCGCGCGGCACGTGGCGGTCTGGGTTCGGGCTGCACAATCGGTTCGATCTTGTCCGGCCGGTCCAGTTCGCCCGCGAAGCGAACATAGCGTTCGCCTGCCGCAATCGCGGCCTTCCAGCGTTCATCGCCCGCGACCGCTTCCATCCGGTGCAGGAAACGCGACGCCACGGCGGGCGCGCCGCCGACTTTCGCGGCGTGGCTAAGGATGACCTCGTCGTTGCCGAGCAACTGCGCGAAGTCGTGCGCCGACAGGCCGATGCGCCGCTCCGGCAAATCGAGGCCGAGCGCATGCCGCATCGGGCGGCTCAGCCACGGATCGACCCGCGGCGCCGGCGGCCACACCCCTTCGACCAGGCCGCCGAGGATGACGCGGTCGGACTGGGTCAGCCGCGCTTCCAGCGGGCCGTAGATTCGCAAGTTCGCGTTCGCCACCTCCGGCCGCCGCACCACGCGGTCGCCGAAGGCGGTCTGAAACACCTGCGGATAATCACCGAGTTCGACCATCAGACCGCTCGGCGCCTCCGCGTTGAGCAAGTCGTCGAAGGCGGCGGCGAGCGCCAATCCCTGATGGCCTTCGAACGCCAGCGCGACGCCATGCTGGTCGCGCGACAGCGCTGTCAAAAGATCGCGATGGCCCGCGGCGAGATCGGCAAAGTCATGCGGGTGCGAGCGTGCGAGGCGCTCGAGCGTTGCGAACGCGGTCTGCAATGCTGTGATCAGCGATTGCGCTTGCTCAAGTCCGCCATCCCGAATCTTCGCCCGGGGTTCCGAGAGGTGCAGCGAAGAAGTCTCGCCGCGCCTCAGCTTGGCGAGTTCCTCGCGGAAGCGGGCAAAATCCCGCGCCAGCCCGCCGCTTCCAGGCTGCGGTCGAGTGCCGCGCAGCAGCGCCAATTCCAGCGTCTCAACGGCGACGGTGAACGCGCCGGGCACGCCGCCCAGCCGGCACAGCGGATGCTTCAACAGCGCCAGCAGCGTCGCTGGCTCCAACGCCTTCGCCACGGCTTCGGCAGCGAGCCGTGCGAAAATTCCGGCCGAGACGTCCATCAGCGCGTCGCCGCCGGAATCGTCGAAAACAAGATTCCAGCGGCCGAGCGCGGCCATGACCCGTCGGGCCAGCGCGCGATCCGGCGTCACCAGCGCCGCCGACTTGCCGAGATGCCGCGCCTCGCGCATCGCGACCGCGATCGCCAAGGCTTCCATTTCGGGATTGGCCGCCTCGATCACCGCAAGGTCGCGCATCCCGCCCGCGATCCCGGCGACGATGTCGGGCTGCGCCAGCCGTTGGTGCCACTGCGCTGAAGCATTCGAGGGGCGCATCGCCTCGGAGGCCAGAACCTCGCGGCCGTGCGCTGTCGGTTCGCCCAGAATTTCGACATCGCCGCGCCCGATCCCGAATCGCTGCAGCAACGCGTGCATGGCAAACTGCGGATGGTTTGAGGCAGGCGACGTGGTGGATTGACCTGTTGCGTCACGGACGCCTCCGATCAACTGCCACGCGGCGTCGTCGAGATCGGTGTCGAGGCCCGGCAGCACCACCGCGCCCTGCGGCAAGGCGGCGACGGCATGGAGGAACTTTGCCGTCACCGGCATCGAACCGGTCGAGCCCGCCGCGATCACCGGACCGTCGTGATGCGCGGTCAGCCGTGCCGCTTCCGCGTCGATCAGCAGGTCACGCCGCGCCGCCGGCTCGATTCTGCCGCGCTCACGGATGATCGCCGGCCAAGTCTCGCGGGCAATCTTGAGGAATTGCAGCGTCAGTTGCCAGTATTGGTCGAGCGCGTCCGGCACCAGCCCGTCGAGCGCGCGCCACTCGACCTTGCGCGTGACCATGTCGTCCATCAGCCGCGCCAGGTCGTCGGCCAGTGCCAGCGTCGATTCCGGACCGGCGGTCACCAGCGGCGCCTGGAGGGGATCTTCCGGCCGGATTTGTTTGGCCCAGGCGGCGATCAATTGCGCCAGCAGCAACCGGCGCTGCAGGCCCGCCATCGCCGGCGGGGCTTCCAGCGCGGTCAATGCCGGCGAGGCAGCCTGCGCGAAGGCCAGTTCGTCCTCGTCGATCTCGCCCAGCGCGACAATGCGCGGCAAAACCGCGGCATCCGTCTTCAATTCATCGAGAAAGATTTCCCGCGCCATCCGGCCGGCGCGGCGCGTCGGCAGATAGAGCGTGGCCTGCGCAAGCCGCTCCGGGTTGGTCCGGGCCTCGAAGCCGCCGACCAGCCTGCCATCAACCAGTGCGGCAATGACGGTACGCAAGAACGGCACGGAGACGGGGACGCTGAAAACGCGCATGGGCTTCCTGATTCGCGGGTCAGGATCCATCATGGCATGGGCAAATTTGGGGTGCGATTTCTAATTCGCCGGGCGCGGGACTGCTCCGCGTACAGTATTCAGGCCTTGAAAATCGAGAGCCATCGTACTCAGGCGACGCTTTCGAGGAAGGCCTCTTCTGCCGCTTGTACGGCGTCGGGCGTTCCGACATGCATCCAGACGCCGTCCAGTCGCAGCCCGAACAGCCGCTCCTGCTCGTTGGCGCGGTCGAACATCTTGGTCAGCGAAAACTCGCCGCCAGGGGCGTCGACGAACAGTGACGGCGACATGATCGCGGCGCCGGCATAGACGAACGGAACCACCTGATGCTCCTTGCGCTTGCGTAGCGCGCCATCGGGCAGCATGGCGTAGTCGCCGCGGCCGCCATAGCCGATGCTGCTGGTCGTCGGCGCCATCAGAAGCAGGATATCCATGCGATCGGGGTCGAAGGCTTCCGCCAGCCGCGCCAGATTGGTCCGCACGCCGTCGATCCACAAGGTGTCGGCGTTGACGTGGAAAAACGGCGCTGCGCCGAGCAACGGCAGTGCCTTGACCACACCGCCGCCGGTGCCGAGCACGACGTTGCGCTCGTCGGAAATGATCACGCGTGGCTTGGTGCGTCCAGCGACGTGGTCGATGATCTGGTCCGGCAGATAGTGCACGTTGACGATGGCCTCGCTGACGCCGGCTTCGCCGAGCTTATCGAGCACATGATCAAGCAGCGTCCGGCCCGCCACACTCACCAGCGGCTTCGGCATGTGGTCGGTCAGCGGGCGCATGCGCAAGCCAAGGCCGGCGGCGAGGACCATGGCTTTGGTGGGATTGGCGGACATATCGGAGTTCTTCCGTTCTTCCAGGGTGTCAGCCGCAAAAGCGGATTCCGGGGTTCAGTCAGGACACGCGCAAGCCGTTGAAAATAGGGCAATCATATCACGGCGATTCAAATGCCGCAGCGATGGTAGATCGCCATAGCGGGACGACGTGACGGTTGTGCGACCGGCCTGCCGGCGATTTAGCCGTCTGCGTCCTGGGCTGCCCCGCGTTTGAGGGCTTTTTTCTTTTTGTCCCCCGGTTTGATGAACGTGACGCCGATTTGATCGCCGTTGACCCAGGACAATTCGCAGCGGCGGTAGGCTAGCCCGGTGGACGACAGCAGCAGGAAGAATTCCTTCAGGTGCAGCCCCTCGACGGAGCCTTCCACGGTGAGCTTGGCGCCGGTTTCTGACACGTCCTCCATCCTGCAATCGCGCCGCCAGGTCCCGTCGATGCCCATCATGTGCGCCGGGATTCCGCGTTCGAACGTGACGCGCTCACCCTTGCGCCGTTCCGACACCATCGCCATGATCCCTCCTCAAGCAGCCGCTCGCGCTTCGCGAGCCAGGGTCCGCGGCAGCCTAGGGTGGCTTAGACTAACGGGTGGTAAATCAGAGCCTGTTCCGATTAAATCGTAACAGGGTTCTAGATCATGATCCGATTAGACGGAATCGGATCATGATCTCATTTCTTTGTTTGAGCATGATCTTTTCGGAAAACCGGTTTCCACTTTTCCGGATCATGCTCTAGATTCCTGATTTGACGCGTTTTCTTGACGCGAACCGGTGCCCACTTCGCTTGAAAACGCTCTACACGGCCGGCGGCGGGACATTGGCTGCGTACCACTCCCGAAACCGCGCCAGCGCCGGATGGGCCAGCGAGCGGGTGAGATAAGTCCAGATGCGGGGCTGATGACGCAGATATTGTGGCTTGCCGTCGCGCCGGTTGAGCCGCGCAAAGGTGCCGAGCAGCCGGGTATTACGCTGCGCCGACATGATGGCGTAGAGTTCGGCGAACCGCGCCGGATCGAACGCCGCATCATCGGCGCGCCGCGCCTTGATGTAGCGCGTCAGCAGTGCCAGTTCGAGCTGCTCGGGCACATCGATCCGCGCATCCTGCAACAGCGACACCATATCGTAGGCGGCGGGTCCCAGTACGGCATCCTGGAAGTCGATGATGCCCACCCGCGCAATCCCGGACCGATCATCGAGCCAGATCAGGTTGGGCGAATGAAAGTCGCGCAGCACCCAGGTCTTGCGCGCGGCTGCGGGCGTGGCCAGCAGTTCGCGCCACATAGCGACGAATTCGGCCCGCGCGCGCGCGCTCGGCGCCGCGCCGCGGTCCGGCAGGTACCATTCGAGCATCAGGCCGACCTCGACCAGCAATGCATCGGTGTCGAAGGAGGGGATGACGTAGCTTGCTTGCGCCGCCGTCAGCGGCAGCGTTTCGGGCAGCGGCGCGCGATGCAGCGCCGCCAGCATGTCGGTCGCGGCTTGATATCGATCCTGCATCGGCTGCGGCGGGGCGCCCTCGATGAAGCCTTCGCTGCCGAAATCCTCGGTGATGAGGAATCCCGCGTCGAGGTCGGCGTGATGGATCGCCGGCGAGGAGAAGCCGCGTTCGCGCAAGCCGTTGGCGAAGGCGACGAACGGCTTGACGTCTTCGGCCAGATGCACAGCTCCACTGTACGATTGGCCGTCATAGACCGCCGGTCCATCAGGGCGGCGTGGCGCGTTCATCAAAATGACGACGCCGTCGTCGCGGACCAGCCGGGCGTAGCTGCGCGTCGACGCGTCGCCGGGCATGCGTTGACGTCTGGCGTCGGCATAGCCGGCCTCGGCGAGGAAATGGCGCAGCGCCTGCAGCCGGATGACCTGCGCAGCGGCTTTGCCGTGACCGGTGATCTCGGCAGCGCGGGCGGCCGATCCCAGCGCCGGACGATGGCTCAGCGCGATATCGATGCGGTCGGCAGGAAGCGCGTCGGGGGCGCGCTCCGGCCATTCGATCAACGCCACCGTAGCCTCGGGCAACGGCGACAAGCCGATCTCTTCGAGTTCAATGGGGTCGTTGACGCGGTAAAGGTCTGCATGCACCAACGGATAGGACGGCAGGTCGTAGGTCTGCGCCAGCGTGAAGGTGGGGCTCGGAACCTCGGTCGTTTCGTCGCCGGCGAGATAGCGGATCATGGCCCGGGCGGCGGCGGTTTTCCCGGCGCCGAGGTCACCCGAAAGCGTGATGACATCGCCGGGGCCGATCAGCAGCGCCAGGTCGGCCATCAGATCGGCGGTCGCTATCTCGTTCGCCAGCGCCAGCGAGAATGTGACGGGTTCCATCATTCCGCGGCGTTGCGGTGCGCGGCCTGATCGATCGGGAAGTCGCACGTCACAGTCGTGCCTCTGCCGACGATCGAATCGACGCGCACCTTGCCGCCGTGGAGTTCGACAAAGGAACGCACCAGCGACAGCCCAAGGCCGGCGCCCCGATGCCGCGAGCCGTTGGAATGGCTCTCGAACCAGTCGAACACCTTGTCCTTGAGGTCGGGCGAAATCCCCGGGCCGGAATCGGTCACGCGGAAGACGACGCTATGCTCGGTACGGCGGGCGCTGATGGTAATGGCGGTATCCTGCGGTGAGAACCCAACGGCATTGGCCAGGAGATTATACAATACCTGCTTGACGCGATTGCCGTCGCCGGTGAATTCGCCGATGCCGGGATCGGCGTCGACCTTGAGTTCAATGCGGTCGGTGGCGAGCCGATCCTGAATACCCTCGGCGGCCGCGTCAATGGTCTTGCGGACGTCGACGGGACCAAGCTCGAGCGTCATGGCGCCGGCGTCGATGGTGGCGAGATCGAGGATGTTGCTGATCAGGGCGAGCAGCGCGCTGGTCGAGGCGGTGATGTAGTTGAGATACTCGGCCTGCTTCGGCATCAGCGGGCCGGTGGTGGGATCGGTCAACAGATGCGCGAAGCCGATGATGGTGGTCAGCGGCGAACGCAATTCGTAGGACACGTGGTGGACGAAGTCGACCTTCATCTGGTCGGCGGCTTCCAGCGCCTCGTTGCGCTCGCGTAGCGCGCGCTCGACATTTTCTGTGTCGGTGATGTCCTGGAACGTCAGCATGGTGGCGCCGTCAGGCAGCGGCGTGGTCATGCAGTCCAGCACGCTGCCATCCCGCCGCTCCAGCTTCAGCAGCACCTCGCCGCGGTTTTCGATCGCGGTAATGGCCTCCCGAAGCCTGCGCCAGGTATCGACATCGTCGAACAGCGGCCGGCACCAGGCTTCCACGGTCTCGATATGCGGCTGCTGCTGCAGTGCTTCGGGCGACAGCTTCCACATCGTCGCAAACACCGGATTGAACAGTTGCGCGCGGCCATTGCTGCCAAACACCGCGACCGCCTCGGTGAGATTGTCGAGGGTTTCGCGCTGCACGCGGATCAGGCCGTCGAAGCGTCGCGCCAGATCGAGGCTTTCGGTGACATCGTCGAACAGGTAGGTGACGCCGCCTTCCGGATTGGGGGTGGTGACGACGCTGACGGCGCGGCCGTCGGGCAGATACCAGGTGTCCTTTGCGGGCTCCACGGCGCGGTAGGCCTCGTGCAGCTTGGCCTTCCAGGCCCGGAAATCCGGCTGCTCCGGTACCTTGCGCGCCGCGCGCAGCCGGTCGAGTACGCTCGAATCGTCGGGGGAGTTGTCAAGGAATACGCGGTCGAGATCCCACAGGCGGCGATAGGAGTCGTTATAGAAGGCCAGCCGCCGCTGGCCATCGAATACGGCGACGCCGGACGACAATTGGTCGAGGGTGCGGCGATGCGCTTCCGCCATCCGCACCAGCGCGGCGCGTAGCGCGGCCGGTTCGCTGGCGTCGATCGCGATGCCAGCGCTGCCGCCCTCGAGGTTCAGCGCGTGGACATCATACATGCGCCGCTCGCCGCCGATCACAATCGGCAGCCGCGCAGTAAACGCCGCCGCGCCGTTCAAGGTGCGTTCCATGTCGCTGCGGTCGGCGCTGTCGAGCAAGCCAAGGTTGCGATCAATCGCATCGGCGACGCCGAGGGCTTCCGTTGCCTGTGCATAGGCGGCGTTGACGTAGTTGAGACCTCCATTGGCCCGCTTGGTCCAGATCGGCCACGGCACGGCGGCGGCAAATCCGCGCAACATTTCGGTTTCTTCGAGCAACGCTTTGTGCCGGAGGTTGGTTTCGGCGAGTTCGCGGCGCAAGCCGCCGAGTTCGCGGATCCGGATAATGGCCTGGCCGCCGATGGCGCGGCCCATGGCCTCGAAGGCGTGGCCGTTCGAACTGGTGAGATTGAGCAGGAAACCTTCGCCGGCCTCGAGCAGCGCATCGACCGCATGGTCCATCCGCAACGCCGGTTCCGGCGGCAACCAGGTTCCGAAGGCCAGGATGCGTTGCGGGGGATGCGCCTGTGAATGCTGCGGCATCAGCAGCGAGACGTCGCCGCTGATCTGCGGACGATTGTCGCCGGCCGCCCACGAGATCAGGATCTGCGGTTCGGCAAACAAAAGCGCGCGGAACCGGTCGGCTTCGATTTGCAGGCCCCGAATATCGGCGCGCAGCCGCGCCTCATTCTTGGCCGCGCGCACCCGCGTGTGCATCAACAGGATTGCCGCCACTACCGTAAAGCCGAGTAGCGCCAGCGCCGTCGTTAGTACTGCAAATTCCTGATGGTTCAGATCAAACAAACTCGAAATTCCGTCCAGGAGCGGCAGATCGCCGGCATGGCCTGGCGTCGCCGAGACTAGGGTAGCGCCAAGGCCGATCAGGCCGTTGCGCGCCAGTGATGTGCACGACAGCAGCGTCCGACGTATCAACTCGATCACGCCTGACATGTTTGCCCCAAAATCGCACGACTTTGCGCCCGGCCCGAACCCGCCGTTCGCGAATCGAATGACAATAACCCCATCGGGAGTCAGGGAGTAAGAGTCCAGACCGTGAACGCAAAACCGCTCCGGAAAAAAGCGGGGACTTTTATGAAAATCGATCGTACTTTTTTCCGCGGAGAGAGCTTCGGATCGCCCTTCGTCAGCCTTGATTATTCAAGGCTGATATTTTCAATCGTGCTTCAACGCCCGGTCGAACCGAAGCCGCCGCTGCCGCGATCGGTGGTGGAAAGCGATGTGGCGGGAACCAGTTCCGCGCGCGTCACGGGGGCAATCACCATCTGCGCGATGCGCTCGCCGCGCCGGATCTGGAACGGCACGTCGCCGTGGTTGATCAGGAGCACGCCGATCTCGCCGCGATAGTCTGCGTCCACCGTGCCCGGGGCATTCAACACTGTGACCCCGTGCTTGGCCGCGAGGCCGGAGCGCGGACGGACCTGCGCTTCATAGCCCGGCGGCAGCGCGATCGTCAGGGCGGTGGGGACGAGCCCGTGCTTGCCGGGGGCGAGCGTCATCGGCGCCGCCTCCGGCACGGCAGCCAGCAAATCGAGTCCCGCGGCGTGCGCGGTCTGATAGGCCGGCAGCGCCAGGCCTTCGCCGTGCGGCAATTGCCGAATCTCGACCTGAATAGGGGCGTTCACGATGGCTGCTCCGCGGTTGTTTAGGGCATGATCCGGAAAAGTGGACACCGGTTTTCCCTCGCGACAAACGCGAATCGTTTGCGCGGAGATCATGCTCAAATACTGAGATAAAGCGGGGTGGCGAGCCACCCCGCTTTAAGTGAAGGTTTTCGCAATCTGCGCCACCAGTTCGGTCGCGACCTGCGCTTTGGTCATGACCGGCCAGGATTCGACGCTGACGCCGCCGGCCGCCCCGTCGCGCCTGAGCAGGTGAACTGCGTTGCGGTCCCCGCCCATGACGCCCGACGCCGGCGAGACGTCGTTGGCAACGATCCAGTCACAGCCTTTGCGCGCGAATTTTGCTTTGGCGTTGTCGATCAGATGTTCGGTCTCGGCGGCAAAGCCGATCACCAGTTTCGGCCGCCGTTCGCTTGATTTCGAGATCGTTGCCAGGATATCGGGATTCTCCACCAGCTGCAGCGGCGGCAGGCCGGCTGCGGTTTTCTTCAGTTTCTGCCCACCTTCCTGCGCGACCCGCCAGTCGGCGACCGCGGCGGCGAAAATCGCGACATCCACCGGCAGCGCCGCCTCCACCCGATCCAGCATCTCGCGTGCGGATTCCACGCGGATCACCGTCACGCCGACGGGGTCGTCGAGTTCGACCGGGCCGGAGATCAAGGCGACCTCGGCGCCGGCCGCCTGCGCCGCAGCGGCGATGGCATAGCCCTGCTTGCCGGAGGAGCGGTTGGCGATGTAGCGCACCGGGTCGATCGGCTCGTGGGTCGGGCCTGCGGTAATCAGGACACGCCGGCCCGCGAGTGGCTGCGGCTGCGGCGGACGCAGCAAGCGTTCGGCGGCGGAAGCGATTTCCAGGGGCTCCGCCATTCGGCCAACACCGGCCTCGCCGGCCTCGGCCATTTCCCCGGCGTTGGGTCCGATGGTGACGACGCCGTCGCGTTCGAGCTGGGCGACGTTGCGGCGGGTGGCGGCGTTGTTCCACATCAGCGGGTTCATCGCCGGCGCCAGCAGGATCGGCCGGTTGCTCGCCAGCAGGATCGCGGTGGCGAGATCGTCGGCGTGTCCCTGCGCCATTTTCGCCATCAGATCGGCGGTCGCCGGCGCCACCACGATCAGGTCGCAGTCGCGCGCGAGGCGGATGTGGCCGGCGTCGAATTCGCTCCCGGGATCGAACAGGTCGGTATAGGCGCGTTCGCTGGACAGCGCGCCGGCCGCGAGCGGCGTGACGAATTGCTGCGCCGCCTTGGTCAATACGCAGCGGACGTGAATGCGGCGCTCTTTGAGCCGCCGGATCAGGTCGAGCGCCTTGTAGGCAGCGATGCCGCCGCCGATAATCAGGGTAACGCGCGGAAGCCCGGTGGCGGCGCTGCGTGCGGTGCGAAGCTCCGCCGGGGCCGAATCTCGAACCGCGGCGTCAGGATGGTGTCGCGACGCCTCGCGCAGGATCACCCGCACCTCGTCTTCGACCGAGCGGCCATTACGGGCAGCGCGGAGCCGCAGCTCGTCGCGGACCGCGTCGTCGAGCTTTCGGATGGTCAGGCTGGCCACAGGCGATTTCCGATGAGAATGCTAGCAAAGATAGCACTTTTTGCTTGCATTGCAATCATATTTGCCGGACGGCGAACAGAATCGCGATAAAGGTCAGCGCGATGACCCACAGCGCCACGGTGCGCCAGCGGCTTCTGCGGCCCTCGGCCCGGCTCATCGCGGCGATCGTCGCCGGCGACAGCGCCAGCCCCTCCCGGGTCATGGTTTCCAATTGCTCGAGTACGGCCACCGACCGTGCGGCGATCGCCGGCAGTCCCGTCAGCACCCGGCCGACCTCGCCGGCGCCGGCCACCGCGCCCTGGATGCGCCCGATCGGTCCGAGATTGCGCTCGATCCATTCGCGCACCACGGGGTCGGCGACTTTCCAGATATCGAGCTTCGGATCGAAGCTGCGCGCGACGCCTTCGACCACCACCATGGTCTTTTGCAGCAGGATCAACTCGGGCCGGGTCCGCATATCGAACAGGCCGGTGACCTCGAGCAGGAGCGTCAAGAGCTTCGCCATCGAAATTTCTTCGGCGGTGCGATTGTGGATCGGCTCGCCGATCGCGCGGATGGCCTGCGCGAAATTCTCCACCGAATGGTGGCCCGGCACATAGCCCGCTTCGAAATGCACCTCGGCGACGCGGCGATAATCGCGCGTGATGAATCCCAAAAGTATTTCGGCCAGGAAGCGCCGCTCCTTCATGCCGAGCCGGCCCATGATGCCGAAGTCCACCGCGACCAGCCGGCCGGCGTCGTCGAGGAACAGATTGCCGGGGTGCATGTCGGCATGAAAGAAGCCGTCGCGCAGCGCATGGCGCAGGAAACTCTGGATCACCTTACGCCCGAGGTCGGGCAGGTCGACCTGCGACTGTTTCAGCCGCGCATGGTCGCTCAGCGCGATGCCGTCGATCCACTCCATCGTGAGCACGTTATGCGTGGTGCGGTCCCAATCCACCTTGGGGACGCGAAAATCCGGATCGTCCCGGGTGTTTTCGGCCATTTCGGACAGCGCGGCGGCCTCCAGCCGCAGGTCCATCTCCATCGCCACCGAGCGCGACATCGTATTGATGACTTCGATCAGCCGCAGCCGGCGCGCCTCGGCCGAATGGGTCTCGGCGTTGTGCGCGACAAAGAAGAAATCGCCGAGGTCGCGGCGGAAACGCGCGGCCACGTTGGGCCGCAGCACCTTCACCGCAACCGGTGTGCGCACGCCGTTCCGTTCGATTTCGCCGCGATGCACCTGCGCGATCGAGGCGGCGGCGACCGCGGGACCAAGGTGCACGAATGCCTGCGCCACCGGGCGCTCCAGCGACGCGGTGATCACGGCCTCGGCCTCTGCTTGCGAAAACGGCGGCAGCCGGTCCTGCAGGCTTTCCAGATCGCGCGCCATCATCACGCCGACCACGTCCGGGCGGGTGGCAAGAAACTGCCCGAGCTTGAGATAGGCGGGTCCAAGCCGCGTCAGCGCGCGCGACAGCCGCGGGCCGGATTTGGCGCCGGGGCGCTCGATCAGCCGGGCAAGGCGAAGCGCAAGCTGCCCCGGTGCGGGCACCAGGCTCGGATCGACCACGCCGAACACGCCTTCGCGCGCGAACACGAGACCGGCGCGGGCGAGCCGCGCGATGTGCGTCATTGCAGAAATCACAGGCGCCAGCCTGAATGCAGCGCCACGATGCCGCCGGAGAGGCATTGCCAGGACACCCGCGAAAAACCGGCTCCGCGGATCATCTCGGCAAACGCATTCGGCCTGGGAAATTTGCGAATCAATTCCACCAGGTAGCGGTAGGATTCGGCGTCGCCGGTCACGGCGCGGCCGAGCGGGGGAATCACCTTGAACGAAAACAGGTCGTAAATCCGATCGAGGCCGGGCACATCGACGGTGGAAAATTCCAGGCACAAAAACCGGCTGCCGGGCCGCAGCACCCGGAAAGCCTCGCCAAGCGCAAGATCGATCCGCGGCACGTTGCGGATGCCGAAAGCGATGGTGTAGGCGTCGAAGGCACCATTGGGAAACGCCAGCGCCTCGGCATTGCCCTCGACGAACGCCACGTGATCGTCGAGCCCGCGCGCCGCGGCGCGCGCCCGGCCGACCGAGAGCATCTCGGAATTGATGTCGCAGACGGTGGCACGAAAGCCCGCGCCCGCCGCCTTGGCGGCGCGGAAGGCGATATCGCCGGTGCCGCCGGCGACGTCGAGCAGGGCAAATGGCGTATCGCCGCGCGGCGGATTGAGCGTGTTGATCATCACGTCCTTCCAGACGCGATGCAGTCCCCCCGACATCAGATCGTTCATCAGGTCGTAGCGCTGCGCCACGCTGTGAAACACACCGTTCACCAGCGTCTGCTTGTCGCCCAGGGGGACATCCCTAAAGCCGAAATGCGTGGTTTGGTCGGGCCGATCCATCAAGTTATCTCCACTGGCGCCCGCCGATTTGAAATCCTTGCAGAATTTGCTGCAGCTTCGATCAGGGACTTCAAAATCGATCAGCGACACCAGGCATAGGTTCGCTAATGCCCCCGACTTTCCGAAGTTCGTGATACCGCGCGGGATTACGAACTTCGGAAAAGGGGGCACCGAGCGGACCATAGCGCGCCCGCCGCAATGGCGCTATCACGTCACGTCCAGAAGGTGAATGACCTCCATGCCGGAATTGCCCGAAGTTGAGACCGTCCGCCGCGGCCTGCAGCCGGCCATGGAAGGATCGAAGATCGTCCGCGCGGAGGCCCGGCGCAAAGACCTCCGGTTCCCGTTCCAGAAGGACTTCATCGCGAGGCTGGAAGGTCAGACCGTGACCGGCCTCGGGCGTCGGGCCAAATACCTGCTGGCCGATCTTGGCTCGGGCGACGTGCTGTTGATGCATCTGGGCATGTCGGGCTCTTTCCGCGTCATCGACGAGCGCGACGAGACTGCGCCCGGTAAATTCCATCACCCGCGCAGCGAGGATCGCGCCCATGATCATGTGGTGCTCCACATGTCGTCAGGCGCGGCCGTGGTTTTCAACGATCCGCGCCGGTTCGGCTACATGAAGATCATCGCCCGCAACGAAATTGAAGATGAGCCGCTGCTGAGCGGGCTCGGTCCCGAACCACTCGGCAATGAATTCGACGCGGCGATGCTGGCGCGTTCCTGCGCCAACAAGAAGACCAGCCTCAAGGCGGCCTTGCTTGATCAGCGCGTGGTCGCAGGCCTCGGCAACATCTATGTCTGCGAGGCGCTGTTTCGGTCGCAGCTGTCGCCGCGCCGGCTGGCGGCGACGCTGGCCACCAAAGCCGGACAACGCAAGGGCGTTGCCGGGGCCGAGCCGACCGATCATGCCAAACGCCTGGTCACGGCGATCCACGCGGTTTTGAATCAGGCCATCAAGGCCGGCGGGTCGTCGCTGCGCGACCATCGCCAGACCTCCGGCGAACTTGGCTACTTCCAGCATTCGTTTCAGGTCTACGACCGCGAAGGCGAGAAATGCCACACCGCCGGCTGCAGCGGCATCGTCCGGCGCTTTACCCAAAACGGGCGCTCGACCTTCTGGTGCCCGAAATGTCAAAAATAATAACCGGGGAGCAGCAAGATCATGAACGGGAATTGGCGGGATCGCGCCGGCACGACGTTTAAGTGTCAGAAGCGGCCGGCGGCGGGCAGTCGCGGCATGGTGGTCAGCAATCATCCGTTGGCGTCGGCGGCGGGTGCCGAGATGCTCGCGGCCGGTGGCAACGCCATCGATGCGGCGATCGCGACCCTGTTCACGCTGACCGTGGTCGAGCCGATGATGGTCGGCATCATCGGCGGCGGCATGGCGCATATCCGGCTGGCCGATGGCACTCACCGTTTCATCGACGGCCAAAGCGCAGTGCCGCGCGCGGTCCGGCCCGATACCTATCGATCCAAGCCAGGCTCGGCCCATGACGTGTTCGACACCGTCGACGATGAGAACCTCAATGGCCCGAAGGCGGTTGCGACCCCGGGTTCGCTGAAAGCGTGGTGCGAGACGCAGCGCAGGTTCGGCACCATGAGTCTCGCCGACGTGATGCAGCCTGCGATCAGGCATGCTTCGCGCGGCTATGCGGCAACGCCCTATCTGCACGAATGCATCTCCGACAGCGCGGAAGCGATGCTCAAGGACAAGCCGATCTCGGCGATCTACCTGCCGGATGGAAAGCCGCTCAACGCCGGTGAGCGCGTTCTGCAGTCGGAATATGCGGAGACGCTCACCTACATCTCTCAGCACGGCGAGGCGGCGCTCTATGGCGGTCCGCTCGGCGACATCCTCGTCGATTACATGAAGGCGCATGGCGGCTTCATCACGCGCGATGACCTCACTTCCTACAAGACCGTCGAGCGGGCGCCGATCCGAGCGAGCTATCGTGGCTGGGAGATCCTGGGTCCGCCGCCGCCCGCGGCCTCTGGCGTCCACATCGCGCAGATGCTGAACATCCTCGAAGGCTATGACATCGCGGCAAAGGGTTTCGGTACCGCCGAGACCATCCATCTACTCGCCGAAGTGCTGAAGATCGCCTTTGCCGATCGCGCAGCCGCGAGCGGCGATCCTGATTTCGTCGGGGTGCCGGTGACACGGCTGATCTCGAAGGAATATGCGCGCGAGCGCCGCGAGGCGATTGATCCGCGGCGCGCCCAGACATGGGGCGCGGGCGTGGCGCAGCTCGAAAGCGTCCACACCACGCATATGACGGCCGCGGACGCGATGGGGAACGTGGTCGCGACCACGCAGACCATCAACAATCTGTTCGGCGCCAAATTCCTGATCCCCGGCCTCGGCGCCGTGCCGAACAACTACATGAACCTGTACGATCCCCGGCCGGGCCACGCGCTGTCGCTCGCGCCGGGCAAGCGGGTCACCACCTCGATGTCGCCGATGATGGCGCTACGCGATGGCAAGCTCGTCTATGGGCTCGGCCTGCCCGGGGGAAAGCGGATTTTCCCAAGCGCGTTACAGGCGCTGGTCAACCTGATCGATCACGGCATGAGTTTGCAGGAGGCGATGGAGGCGCCGCGGGTCTGGACCGAAGGCAACGCGCTCGAAGTCGAATTCGCGGTCCCGGAAGCTGTCCGCGCCGCGCTCACCTCATGGGGTCACAAGGTTGCGCCGGTGCCGACGGTTGCCGGCGGCATGAATGCGATCCAGTTCAGCGAGGACGGCACAATGACCGGTGCGGCGTGCTGGCGTGCCGACGGCACGCCGGTCGGTCTCGCCGGTGGACTGGCGCGAGCCGGCGTTCGCTTCGGGCTCGAGTGACACGAGCCGCGGAGATCATGCTCAAGTTATAAGATGGAGCGGGATGGCGCTTCGAAGCAAAGCTATCCCGTTCTAGGCTTCGGGTACCCCGGCGAGCCGCATGCCCTCGTAACTGCGCTCGCGTCCGGCGAGGTAGGAGGGATTATCGCTCAAGGCGTTGACGCGGTAGCGGCGGAGATTAAAGCCCGGGTCGAGCGCTAATCCCGCGCGCGCGGCGGCCTGTGCTGCGGCGAGTTGGTCAAGCAGCGCCAGCGCTTCAGCAAGATGGAAATGCGCCAGCGGGAAATTGCGGTTGGCCTCGATGCTCCGCCGCAGCCAGACCGCGGCTTCGGCGTCCGCGCCGAGCTGCAGCTTGGCGATCCCGACAAACAACAGCCACCGATAGGCGTAGACATCGCGCGGCGACAGACGCAGCGCGGCGTCGATATGGGCCTCGGTCTCCTCCGGGCGGCCGACAAAATATTTGGCCATCCCGATACAACCATGCGCGTCGGCCAGATTACGATCGAGCGCTAAGGCTTGCTGGCACTCCTGAATGCCCTGGGACGCGCGGTTGGTGAACATGTAGACCACACCCAGGGCCAGATGTGCCATGGCGTGCCGGGGCTCCCTCGACAGTGCATGGGTCACAGCGGCTTCGGCAGCCGCAAGGTGTGCCATCCGATCGTCCGTCACAAACGATCCGGCATAGGTGGCGAGGACAATCGCGAGCGCGACCTCGGCGTCGATATTCCGGGGATCGAGCGCGAGGGCGCGTTCGAAAAAATCCTTGGCCTGCGCCATGTAATCCGGCGCCAGTCCTTTATTCCAGCACGCCTTGCCCTGGAAATACAGGTCCATGGAATCGCGGTAGGGCAGGTAGGAGGCGCGCTGCGCCTCCGCCTCGACGAGCTGGCTATCCAGCGTGTTGGCAAGCCGCGAGACGATCTCGTCCTGCATGTCGAAGATATCGGCAACCGGCTTGTCGAAGCGCTCCGCCCATAGGTGATTGCCGGTTTCGGCATCGAGCAGCTGCACGTTCACGCGGAACCGGTTGCCGCTACGCTGCACCGAACCTTCGAGCACGTAGCGGACTTTCAATTCACGACCGATCCGCCGCACGTCCGGTGATCTGCCATGATAGGAGAACGCGGTGTTGCGGGCGATGACGAATGAGCCCTGGATGCGTGACAGGTCCGTGATCAGGCTCTCGGTGACGCCATCGACAAAATAATCCTGTTGCGGGTCGCCGCCGATATTCACGAACGGCAAAACCACGATCGACAGATGGGGCACCGAAAACGGCCGTGCGGCCGGCACGCTGGTTGGCACTACCAGGCCAGTTTCGTTCGGCGCCACGGTATAAGCGCGTACCGGACGCGAGATGTTCTTGAGGTTCTGCTCGCCGAGATCGATGAACTCGGCCGCGACCTTGCCGCGGACCTGCTCGAACGCAGAAGACGAGATGCAGATGCCGCCGGGTTCGGCGATGCTCTCGAGCCGGGCCGCGATGTTCACGCCGTCGCCGAACAGATCATGCGATGCGACGATGACGTCGCCGATATTGATGCCCACGCGGAACAGCAGGCGCCTGTCCTCGGCGTCGCCGTTCGCACTCTGGTGAATGCGGCGCTGGAACTGTAGCGCCGCCCGTACCGCATCCACCGCGCTCGGAAATTCGGCCAGGAAGCCATCACCGATGGTCTTTACGATGCGGCCGCCGTGCCCAGTTACCGCCGGTACGATGCTGTCGGTCAGCAGCGTGGTCAAATAGCCGAGCGTCGCCTCTTCGTTATGGTGCATGAGGCGTGAAAAGCCGACGGCGTCAGCTATCAGTATCGCCGTGAGCCGCCGTTCCAGGCGCTCGGCAACCTTGAAACACTCGGGGTCAGAAAGGGTCATCGCTAAATCTCAGGTTATGCCGGTGCCCCCTCCGGTCTGGCTAAACGTGAGTAAACGTGCCTTTGAATCGCTACCGCTCGGCTTCTCCCGGCAAAAAATCAAAAAAGTTCCTGGTCAACGACACGGCGCTCGCTTTCGCCGTGCCGCCGCCCGAGCGCTGATCGCCAATCGTCCGTTACTCGGCGATCATCTCGCCGGAACCGCCGAACTCGGCCGGAAAATCCCTAAGCTTCGGCAACCCGTCCCGCATCGGCAGCACCGTCTCGGCGTAGTTGACGTGCACCCCGGCAACGAAGGGAAAGGTCGGGATCGTTGCAGCGAACACGTCCACAAGGCCGAGCGTCGGATGATTGGTCATCAGATGGCCGCCGCATTTCGTGCAATACTGGCGGTCGCTCACTTCGGTCTTCCGAAAGTTGGCAAGGTATTTCTCGCCCGATTTGATCCGCACCGCGCCCGGTTTCCACAGCGTAAAGGCATTCACAGGCCCGCCGGACCATGAACGGCAGGAACGGCAGTGGCAGTATCCCATGCCCTCCGGCGCTCCCGTAACTTCCAGCTCGACCGCTCCGCAAAAACAGCTTCCAGAATAATTCACGGCAAATCCCTCGCGTTTCCTGCATTCCAGTTAGAACAAGCTAGCTAGAATTTGCGCCAGGGCAACATCATCGACACCTGTGTTTTGTAGCGGCGATAGTTGTCGCCGAAGAGATCGACCAGATCGCGTTCCTCGAGCAGGATGCCGACAAAAATATAGGCGGTGGTCACCGCCGCGAACAGCAGGTGGCCGACCGACATTGTCGGCGCCGCCCAGAACGCGATGATGAAGCCAAGATAAATCGGGTGCCGCACGAATTTGTAAAACAGCGGCGTCCGGAAGTGCGGCGTCGGCATCTCGCGTCCGGTGAGATTGTTGGCAACCTGTTGCACGCCGAACAACTCAAGATGGTTGATCAGAAACGTGCTGGTAAATACGATCAACCATCCTACCAGCGAAACACCGGTCACTGTCATGGCGATTTGCGGATGGTCAATTTGCCACACTACGGTCGGTATTGGTCGCCACTGCCAAAACAGTAGAATGAGCGCCAGGCTGGAGAACAGCACATAGGTGCTGCGCTCGACCGATCTCGGCACGTATTGCGTCCACCATTGTTTGAATTGCTTGCGGGCCATCACGCTGTGCTGCACGGCAAATAGCGACATCAGCAGGAGGTTTACGACCATCGCCTGCATTATCGACGAGCCTGCACCGGTGTCGATGGCTTTCGGAACCCACAGGCCCGAGACGAACCCGATGGCATAAAGGATGGTACCAAAAAATGTGAAATAGGCTCCGAGCCCATACAAAAAGGCAAGAAGCTTCACGATCCGGTTTGCCGGCACGTCTGGGCTGACGGCTTGGGTCTGGGTCATGACTGTTTCCCGGCGCAATAGCGGGGTCGTAAAAATGACCTGCTCAATATGTTCACTATGCCGGAACACGAGCGCAAGGCTTTGCCCGGCGCTTGATTTATCCATGAGGCGGGCATGATTTTCTCTTGAGAGGGACGCGGCGCGAGGCGCAACGTGCAATTTATTTTTGACAACCATACACTTGATACGGATCGGCGGGAGTTGCGTCGTGGCGTCGAGCCGATTGCCGTCGAGCCGCAGGTCTTCGACCTCTTAGTTTACCTGGTGCGGAATCGCGAAAGGGTTGTCAGCAAGGACGATATCATCGCCTCGGTCTGGGGCGGACGCATCGTGTCGGAATCGACGCTGACCAGCCGTGTCAACGCGGTGCGAAAGGCGGTCGGCGACAGCGGCAAAAATCAGCAGATGATCCGGACCATTCCGCGCCGCGGCCTCCGCTTCGTTGGCGCCGTGCTCGCGCAACCCGAGGATCGTCGTTCTGCGCCGGCCGCGGTTCCGGTGCAGGAAAGAATTCACGCGCCGCCGCGCGCGGCTTTGCCGTTGCCCGACCGGCCCGCCATCGCGGTGCTTCCCTTCACCAACATGAGCGACGATCCCGAGCAGGAGTATTTTTCCGACGGCATCAGCGAGGACCTCATTACCGCGCTGTCAAAGTTGCGCTGGTTCTTCGTGGTCGCGCGCAACTCGTCCTTTACCTACAAGGGCAAGGCCGTCCATATGAAGCAGATCGCCGATGAACTCGGCGTCGGCTATGTGGTCGAAGGCAGCGTGCGCAAGGGCGGCGACCGCGTGCGCATTACGGTGCAGCTCAACGACGTCGTCACCGGCAGCCACATTTGGGCGGAGCGCTACGACCGCAACCTTGCCGATGTGTTCGCGGTTCAGGACGAGATCACGGAGGCCATCGTCGCTGCGATCGAGCCGCAGATCTATGCCGCGGAAAACTTCCGTGCGATGCGCAAACCGCCGAACAGTCTCGACGCCTGGGGTCTGGTGATGCGGGCGCTGTCGCATTACTGGCGGGTGACGCGCCAGGATAACGTCACCGCGCAGGCATTGCTGGAAAAAGCCATCGCGATCGATCCCAATTACGGCCAGGCGTTCGGCGTTCTTGCCACCAGCCATTCGTTCTGCGCCCATATGGGATGGGAGGAGATGGCGACCACCTTGCCGATCGCCGAGCGTGCGGCGATGGCGGCGATCGGAGCCGACAGCGAGGATCCATGGGCACACCACGCGATGGCCGGTGTTCATCTGGCGCGGCGGCGCTTCGACAATTCGTTGTCCGAGTATGAACTGGCGCTGCGGCTCAATCCGAACTTCTCGCTGGCGCAGGGTTATCACGGCCTGGCGCTGGCCTATTGCGGGCGCTGGGAAGAAGCCCATGCGGCCGCGCGCCGGGCGCTGCGGCTCAGTCCGCGTGATCCTCTTACAGCGATTTATTACGGCGTTGCCGCCTATGCCCGGTTCGGTAGCTGCAACTACGAGGAGGCGATGCGGCTGTCGCGTGAGGCGATTCGGCAGCGTGGCGATTTTGTCGGGGCGCTGCGGGTGCTGACGGCGGCGGCGGGAATGGCGGGAGAGGCCGAGGTTGCGACGCGCGCATTGCAGGAACTCCGCCGCGCGCAGCCGAACGTCTCGCTCGCCTGGATCGCCAACCAGATGCCGTGGCGGTACAGCGCCGATTGCGACCATTACCTGGAGGGGCTTCGCGGCGCGGGGTTGGATTAGGCTGAGCACGGTTAACTTAGCGTCGGCTTTGCCTCGATGAGCCCGCTTACTTCCTCACGCAGATGACGCGCACGACCGATGCGTTGACGTTGCTCTTGGCGTCGGCCTTGGCCTCCTTCGGCTCGCCGGTTGCGGTCACGCCGTTGACCCTAAGAAATTCCTGTACAATATCGGCAGGTATCAGCGCGGCCGGCGCCGCCGTCGGCGGTCCTGCCACCACCAACGGCCTCAACAGCGCGATGCCGGCGAATTTGCCCTCAATATCGCGCGCCGCAGCGCCGGAAAAACCGAGTCCCGGCGCCGGCGACAATGCGAGATCGCCACCGTTCCCGATCGGCGTGACCGTTGCATTGACGCTGCTCGCTAAACCGCCGCCGCCCTGACTTTGCGGGTCGGCGATGCCTGTCAACTCGACAACGGGTTTCGGCGTGACAGTCGTAATATTCAGCGGCGTCAGCCCGCGGGCGCCATAGATCCGCAGCAAAACCAGATCGTGGTCCTTGTCCTCGGCGAGCCGGTCGGCATTGCCGAAGCCGGCGATTGCGATCGTCAGGCAGCCGTCGGTGACCTGACGATCGGCGACGATCGTGCCGTCGTAGTTGACGACGATCCCTGTGCCGTATTCGACGGTCTTGCGCGGCGGCGGACTTGCGCTCTGGATGCCGGTCGGGAATGGATCGAACGCGCTCGACATCGCGATCACGGCCGGTTCGACCGTATTTTCGGTGGCCTGGTCGTACAGGATGGTGAGGATGCGCACCTCATCGCCCCGGAACGTGCCGCGCAGGTAAAATTTCTTCGGACCCTGCAGACCCGACAGCACGAAGAAATCCGGTTTGACCGCGGTGTAGTTGATCGTGCGCCCGGCGTTCTTCTCCTGCTCAGCGAGTTTTGCGGTGGTGGGCCCGGCCTCCTTGCGTCGCGTCAGTACAATTTGGATCGTTCCGGCCGGCGAACTCCATCGGGTGCCGTCGGTGTCGCTGCTTTCTTGCGGCACCAGCTTGGCCGGGATGCCTACCCGCGCCCCAGTGCCGGCGTCGGTGAGGATTTTCCAGCCGACACTGTCCCGCCGCCGTTTCGCGGTCTCGGCAAGCACACTCCGCTCCTGCGGACTAAGCACGCCGGTCGGCTTGCCACCGCGCTCCTTCTGAAATTCCTTGATCGCGGCGATCATGCGCTCGCTGACTTCGCCCGTGATCGTGCCGTTATATCGGCCAGCCCAGACGAGATCGGACTGCAGCGCCTGACGTTCTCCCACCGCCATCGCGTTGGCGGTTTCGGCCGGCGTTTGCAATGCGGGCTTGGTCGAGGTAGTGGCTACGGGCTTGGTGCCTGCCGTGGACGGTGTTCCCGTCTGCGCTTGGGCGCCTTCCGGAACGGATGCTCCCAAGATCACAAATAGCGTGGCCATCAACGTCGATGTTGCGGTCAGCATCGATCTCATGAGACACCCGGGGCCATTGACGCGCGCGCAATTAAGCACATTTGCTTGGTAGGCCATAGTTGCGGGAAGGTTCAAGGACCCGGGGCGTCATCCTGAGCGGCGGCCATTTGGCTGCGACGTGAAGGTTGAGTATGAACTCCCGTGGTTCGTAATTCGCAACGGTGCAGCCCACCATGAAGGTGGGGCGGTCACGGTGCGCTTTTTAGGAAACAGATCAACGATGCTAAGTGCCGACGAACTCGAACGCTACGCCCGCCATATTGTGCTGCGCGAGGTCGGCGGCCCGGGACAGCTCGTGCTGAAGGACGCTTCCGTTTTGGTGATCGGCGCGGGCGGTCTCGGCGCCCCGGCGCTGATGTATCTCGCTGCGGCCGGCATCGGCATGATTGGAGTGGTCGATGACGACATCGTGTCGCTGTCCAATCTTCAGCGTCAGATCATTCACACCACCCCCGACATCGGCCGGCGCAAGGTCGACAGCGCGGCGGTGCAGATCCACGCCCTCAATCCCCATGTCAGGTTCGCGGCCCACGCCGTTCGAACTCGATGCGGGCAATGCAATGACGCTGATCGGGGGCTACGATCTCGTGCTCGACGGATCCGACAATTTCGAAACCCGCTATCTGGTTTCCGACGCCTGTTTCCTTGTCGGAAAACCGTTGATCACGGCGGCGCTCGGCATGTTCGACGGATCGCTGACCACCATCCGCGCGCATGAGAAAAATACGCACGGTCAATTCAACCCGACCTACCGATGCCTGTTTCCGGAACCGCCGCCGCCGGGCACGGTGCCCGCCTGTGCCGAGGCCGGCGTGATGGGTGCGCTGGCCGGTGTGCTGGGATCGATGATGGCGCTGGAAGCGATCCGCGAAATCGTCGGCTTCGGTGAGGGGCTGGTCGGGCGATTGCTGATGATCGACGCGCGCGCGATGCGGTTCGAGACCCTGCGCTACCAGCGCGATCCGGCCAACCCGCTCAATGGTGATGCGCCGACGATCGTGGATTTGAGTGGACATCGCTAGAGCGTTTTCCAGCGAAGTGGATACCGGTTCGCGTAAAGAAAACGCGTCAAACCAAGAATCTAGAGCCCCGTTCCGATTCCATCGGAACGGGGCTCTAGACGTCAGTACGGTTCCGTCCCGACAGGGGCAACGCGACGTTCACAACATGCTCGGCAGCACGCGGTCCGGTGGCTTGTGATTGTCGAGGAAGGTCCTGATGTTGATGATCACCTTCTCGCCCATTTCGACGCGGCCCTCGATCGTGGCCGAACCCATATGCGGCAGCAGCGTGACCTTGCCGGCGCGCGCCAGCCGCACCAATTTCGGATTGACCGCGGGTTCGTGCTCGAACACGTCAAGACCGGCGCCGCCGATATCGCCGGCTTCGATCAGCTTGATCAGGGTCTCCTCGTCGATCACCTCGCCGCGCGCGGTGTTGACGATATAGGCCTCCTTGCGGATCAGCTTCAGCCGCCGCGCCGACAGCAGATGGAAGGTGGCCGGCGTGTGCGGACAATTCACCGAGATGATGTCCATCCGCGCCAGCATCTGGTCGAGGCTTTCCCAATAGGTCGCGCCCAGTTCGTCGGCGATGCGCGGCGCAACGGGACGGCGGTTATGGTAGTGGATCTGCAGGCCGAAGGCATGCGCGCGTCGCGCCACCGCCTGGCCGATCCGTCCCATGCCGATGATGCCGAGCCGCTTGCCGCCGATGCGATGGCCGAGCATCCAGGTCGGTGACCAGCCCGGCCAATTCTTGCCCTCGGTGAGGATGGAGGCGCCTTCGATCAGCCGGCGTGGCACCGAAAGGATCAGCGCCATGGTCATGTCGGCGGTATCTTCGGTCAAAACCTTCGGCGTGTTGGTCACCGTGATGCCGCGCGCATGCGCCGCAGCCACATCGATATTGTCGACGCCGTTGCCGAAATGGGCGATCAGCCGCACCTTGCAGTCCGGCTGCTTGAGAATTTCCTCGGTGATGGCGTCGGTGACGGTGGGCACCAGTATATCCGCCGTGCGGACCGCCTCGGCGATCTGTTCCGGCGTCATCGGGACATCGTCGAGATTGAGCCGGGCGTCGAACAGCTCGCGCATGCGGATCTCGGTGGAGTCCGGAAGCTTGCGCGTGACAACAACGAGAGGCTTTTTCTTGACCGACATGTCCTGCTCTTGCGACGTTTTATTCAGACCTCATTAACCCGGTTGTTCGACACTGCGAGTGCAGCGCGGTCCCGGCGTTTCCGTGGGGCTCCCCGATATTCCGCTGAATTCCTGACGGAAATTCGGGTTCGGCTTGTGTTCTTGGCGTTCCGTTCTCTCTAGCAGAAGACCGGGCCAAGACAAGAACCCCGAAAATGAGATGCCGAGGCGAGGCGCGCATAGGTTCAGGGGCGGCATTCCAAAATGGTTCAACGCCAGGGATTTTCGCCAGGAGACGAGTTGATGGTGTTGGGACGTTTTTGTTCGGTGGTGATGCTCGCAGGTGGTCTGCTGGGCGCCTCGGTCAGCTCAGGTTTCTCGGCAAAGGATGCAGCGGTTACCACCAGCGGGTTGCCGGTGCCGCGCTATGTCAGCCTCAAATCCGATCATGTGAATGTCAGGGCCGGTCCGACCAAGGACAACGACGTCGCCTGGGTCTACACCCGTTCGGGGCTGCCGGTGGAAATCACTGCCGAATTCGAGAATTGGCGCCGGGTACGCGATTCCGAGGGTGCCGAAGGCTGGGTTTACCACTCCTTGCTGTCCGGCCGGCGAACCGCCGTCGTCACCATGAAGAGCAAAAACGATCTGGCGCCGATCTTTGATCGCGCCGACGAGACCAGCGCGGTCGCCGCCCGCCTGCAGGCCGGAGTCGTGGCCCAGGTCAAGCGATGCGGGTCCGGCTGGTGTCACGTCAGCGGCAACGGCTTCGATGGCTGGATCCAGCAGCAGCGGCTGTGGGGCGTCTATGCCGATGAGAAGGTCGATTAAGAAGCTGCGCTGCTCGTCATTGCCGGGCTCGACCCGGCAATCCATCCAGCTTGGAAACGCTTTATGACGATCGGTTTATGAAGATCGATGGATACGCGGGTCAAGCCCGCGTATGACAGCTGCGGCCTTGTGTTTCAGCGCTTCTTGCGCAGCCGGACGACCATATCGACCCGGGCAATCTCATAGCCCTCAGGGATTTCAGGCATCTTCTGCAGCATCAAATGCGGGTCCGGAATGTCGACCAGCTCGTGATTGTTTTCGAGATAGAAATGATGATGGGCCGATACGTTGGTATCGAAATAGGTCTTGGTGCCGTCGACGCTGACCTGACGAAGCAGACCCGCATCCGTCAGCTGGTTGAGCGTGTTGTAAACGGTCGCCAACGACACCGGAACCTTGGCGAGGGTGGCTTCCTCGTACAGCATTTCCGCGGTGAGGTGACGTGCACCCTTGCCGAACAGCAGCCAGCCGAGCGCCATCCTCTGGCGGGTCGGGCGGAGGCCTGCGGCCTGCAGCATTTCGTTGACGTCATGCCACGGACAGCCGGTCAGGGCCGGCTGGTGCGCCATTCCGTGGATTGCCGGAATGACCGCGTCATCATTCAACGTCGAGGCGTCGTCACTCATTTCCACGTCAGGCACCACGCTCGTTATCTTGATATTACTCCAGCAAAATATACGGACTATATGTGTCAGATGCAAGTTTTTCGCAACTAGAACAGGCCAAAGGTTAAGGCGAATCGGTGGCAGGATTCGGCGATTTCACCGCTCATCCTGCTTTGACCCCTGTCGGGCCTATGATAGAGAGCGCCCAGACCTGCCTATGCGAATTGTGCATAGGCGAGCGTCAGTTGCGCAAAGTCATCTCGACCCGCGGTCGTTCGCGCCTGCAATATTGGCACGATACCCTGGCGAAACGGGTCCGAAGGCGCTCCATCGGGATTTTAAATGAGGCGAGGCACGATGCTGGATCGGCGCGGCGGTTACGAATATGAGGATTTGCTGGCATGCGGCCGGGGCGAAATGTTCGGCCCCGGCAACGCCCAATTGCCGCTGCCGCCGATGCTGATGTTCGACCGTATCAGCGAAATCTCGGAAACCGGCGGTGAGTATGGCAGGGGTGTGGTTCGCGCCGAGCTCGACGTAAAATCGGATCTTTGGTTCTTCGGGTGCCACTTCAAGGGTGATCCGGTCATGCCGGGATGCCTTGGTCTCGATGCGCTCTGGCAGATGGTCGGTTTCTTTTTGGGCTGGAGCGGCGGCGAAGGGCGCGGCCGGGCGCTGGGCCTCGGCGAATTGAAGCTCGCGGGTCAGGTGATGCCGAACGTGCGCAAGATTGTGTACAATGTCGATATCAAGCGCGTGATGCGTCTAAAGCTGGTGCTGGGCATCGCCGACGGCTGGCTTTCGGCTGATGACGAGATTATCTATCGCGCGAAGGATTTGAGGGTCGGGCTGTTCAAGTAAAATGCCGCATTGCGGCCGGGAACGTAAAATACGGGTTCGGCCTGACCGCGCGGTTTCCGCTATGAAAACGGCCATCACACAGAAACGCAACGACAGGGCGAGGCGATCATGAGACGGGTTGTCATCACGGGGATGGGCATCGTCTCCCCAATCGGAAACAATACCCAGGAAGTGCTGGCGAGCCTTCACGGCGCGAAATCCGGAATCACGCGCGCGGAAAAGCATGTCGAGATGGGTTTCCGTTCCCAGGTGCAGGGCGCACCGACCCTGAATGCGGCCGAGGTCATCGACCGCCGTGCGATGCGCTTCCTCGGAGAAGGCGCTGCGTGGAATCATGTCGCCATGGAGCAGGCGATCCAGGACGCGGGCCTTGAGCCCACGGACGTTTCCAATTTTCGCACCGGCATCATCATGGGTTCAGGCGGCCCGTCGGCCCGCACCATAGTCGAGGCCGCCGATATCGCCCGCACCAAGGGCCCGAAGCGAGTCGGGCCGTTCGCCGTGCCGAAAGCGATGTCATCGACGGCGTCCGCTACGCTTGCGACCTGGTTCAAGATCAAGGGCGTGAACTATTCGATCTCGTCGGCCTGCGCGACATCGAATCATTGCATCGGCAACGCCTACGAGACGATCCAGATCGGCAAGCAGGACATCATCTTCGCCGGAGGCTGCGAAGAGCTCGATTGGTCGCTGTCGGTTCTGTTCGACGCGATGGGCGCGATGTCGTCGAAATTTAACGATACGCCGGCAACCGCGTCCCGCCCCTACGATATCAGCCGCGACGGTTTCGTCATTGCCGGCGGCGCCGGCGTGGTGGTGCTCGAGGAACTCGAACATGCCAAGGCGCGCGGCGCGCGCATCTACGGCGAAATCGTCGGTTACGGCGCCACCTCGGACGGCTACGACATGGTCGCGCCGTCAGGCGAGGGCGCCGAGCGCTGCATGCGGATGGCGATGGAAACCGTCAATACCAAAATCGATTACATCAATCCGCACGCCACCTCGACGCCGGCGGGCGATCCGCCGGAAATCGAGGCGATCCGCAAGGTGTTCGGCACCGGCGAGAAGTGCCCCCCGATTTCCGCGACCAAGGCGCTCACCGGACATTCGCTCGGCGCGACCGGCGTGCAGGAGGCAATCTATTCGCTGCTGATGATGAACAACGGTTTCGTCTGCGAAAGCGCGCATATCACCGAACTCGATCCGATTTTCGCCGACATGCCGATCGTGCGCAAGCGCATCGACAACGCCAAGCTCGGCACGGTGCTGTCGAACTCGTTCGGATTTGGCGGAACCAACGCCACGCTGGTGTTCAAGCGCCTGGATGCGTGAGATTTTGTTCCCGTCATGCCCCGCGAAAGTGGGGCATCCAGTATTCCGCGAATCTTGTGGGTCATCGCAACGCTTGTATTACTGGATAACCCGCGTTCGCGGGTGATGACGTTAGAGAGATGAGTGGGGCGCAAGCCGATGCAAGACCTGATGAAAGGCAAACGCGGGCTGATCATGGGCATCGCCAATGATCATTCGATCGCCTGGGGCATTGCCAAGACGCTTGCGGCCCAAGGTGCCGAGCTGGCCTTCACCTATCAAGGCGAGGCGCTCGGCAAGCGCGTCAGGCCGCTTGCCGAACAGCTCGGCGTTCCCATGGTTCTGCCGTGCGATGTCGAGGACATTGCAAGCGTCGATACCGTGTTCGAGACGCTGCGCACGACTTGGGGGCAGCTGGACTTCCTGGTTCACGCCATCGGCTTTACCGACAAGAACGAGCTTCGTGGCCGCTATGCCGACACCACGCGCGAGAACTTTTCGCGCTCAATGGTGATCTCCTGCTTTTCTTTCACCGAGACCGCCAAACGTGCCGCCGCCATGATGCCGGAGACCGGCGGTTCGATCATCACGCTGACATTCGGCGGCTCGACCCGGGTGATGCCCAATTACAATGTGATGGGCGTGGTGAAGGCGGCGCTCGAAGCCTCGGTGCGCTATCTGGCGCATGATTTCGGAAGAAAGAAGATCCGGGTCAATTCGATTTCGGCGGGACCGGTCCGTACGTTGGCGGGCGCCGTGATCGGCGATTCCCGCGCGATGTTCGCGTTTCAGCAAAAGCATTCGCCGCTCGGGCGCGGCGTCTCGCTCGACGAGCTCGGCGGTGCGGCGCTGTATTTATTGTCCGACCTGTCGACCGGCGTCACCGGCGAGATTCACTTCGTCAACTCCGGCTACAACATCATCTCGATGCCGAGGCCGGAAGAGTTGAAGGAAGAATAGAAGTAACGGCGCGCGTCTCATTATGGCCCGCGCAGCTATCCGTACGCGGCAGCTTATCCATTTCCTCTATACTTCTGAAAAGAAAGTTCAGCCCGACGTGAGCTGTTCAGCGCGCTGGAACGCTGGGCGCGCTACGCAACGCGCGATATAGGCGTCGAACGACGGCCGCGACGGTACCATCTTGAACAGCCGGACCGCGAAATTCAGCGCCGATCCAACCGCGACATCCGCGGCGGAGAAATTCGCGCCGAGAATCCACGGACCTTCCGTCAGCGCGGCGTCGAGTACGTCGAATACGCGTTGCGCGTCGCCCCAGCCGGCTGCCACCGAATTCATCTCGATCTTGGTCGCGATCTGCACCATCGCCGGCTCGATACAGCCGGGCGAGAAGAACAGCCAATAAAGATACTTGGTGCGCAAAGGATCGCCCAATGCGGGCGCGAGTTTCGCCTCGGGGTAGCGTTCGGCGACATAGGCGCAGATCGCCGCGGCTTCCGCCAGCGTCGCATCGCCATCGCTCAGGGCGGGCACCTTGCCCATCGGATTGATCGCGAGATATTCAGGCGCCCGCTGCGCGTCGGCGGTGATGTCGACCAGCACCCGCTCGTAAGGCTGTCCGGTTTCTTCCATCAGCCAGAGCGCGGAGAACGCACGTGAACGCGGTGCCCAGTAGAGTTTTATCATCCGAACGGTCCCCCCTACGATACACGGCTGCGTAGCGCGTGAATCGAAATTAGAGGTTGCCAAAATTGCCCGCAAGCGAAATTCCTATCGGTGCGGCACGCCGCGGGCAGGGCGGATGGTCGGTCGCATGGAAGGACTCCCGGGGAAGCCGTCGGGCCGCCCGAGCAATGTTGCAAAACCACGAGCAAAGAAAAAGCCCCCGCGATTGCTCGCGGGGACCTCTCCAGCCTTGATCCGGCGTGGCGAAGTTATGCCACCTTTTTCACGATGTCGAAGCGGTCCAGGTTCATCACCTTGGTCCACGCCGCCACGAAGTCTTTCACAAACTTCTCCTTCGCATCGGCAGACCCGTAGACTTCAGCAAGCGCACGCAGCTGCGAATGCGAACCGAAGATCAGATCGGCACGGGTGCCGGTCCACTTGGTCTTGTTGGTCTTCCGGTCACGCCCTTCATACGCGTTTTCAGAACCCGCAACCGGATGCCATTGCACGCCCATGTCGAGCAGGTTGACGAAGAAGTCGTTCGTCAGCGTCTCGGGCCGCGTGGTGAAGGCGCCGTGCGTGGATTTCCCGGCATTCGCGCCGAGCACGCGCAGGCCACCGACGAGAACCGTCATCTCGGGCCCGGTAAGGGTCAGCAATTGCGCCCGATCCACCAATGACTCCTCAACCGACATGTTCTGCTTGCCACGAACATAGTTGCGGAAACCGTCGGCCGTCGGCTCGAGGGGAGCGAAGGAGGCAACGTCGGTTTGTTCCTGCGACGCGTCCATGCGGCCCGGTGTGAACGGCACCTTCACATCATGACCGGCGTCCTTCGCTGCCTTTTCGACACCCGCGCTGCCGGCGAGAACGATCAGGTCGGCAAGCGAAACCTTCTTGCCGCCGGATTGCGATGCGTTGAACTCCTTCTGGATCGCTTCGAGCTTCTGAAGGACCTTGGCTAACTGAGCCGGCTGGTTGACGTCCCAGTCCTTTTGTGGCGCGAGGCGAATGCGCGCGCCGTTAGCGCCGCCGCGCTTGTCGGAGCCGCGGAACGTCGACGCCGAGGCCCAGGCCGTTCCGACCAGTTCTGAGACGGACAGGCCGGATGTCAGGATCTTCGCCTTCAGCGCCGCAATGTCCTGCTCGCCGACCACTTCATGGTTGACGGCGGGAATCACGTCCTGCCACGGCAGCTGCTCCTTGGGAACGAGCGGGCCGAGGTAGCGCGCGAGCGGACCCATGTCGCGGTGCGTGAGCTTGTACCAGGCCCGGGCAAAGGCATCGGCGAACTGATCCGGATTTTCGTAGAAGCGCCTTGAGATCTTCTCGTAGGCCGGGTCGGCGCGCAGGGCGATGTCCGTGGTCAGCATGGCCGGCGTGTGACGCTTCGACGGGTCGTGAGCATCGGGCACGGTATTGCCGCCTGCGCCATGCTTCGGCGTCCATTGATGGGCACCGGCCGGGCTCTTGGTCAGTTCCCATTCGTAGCCGAACAGGTTCCAGAAGAAGTTGTTGCTCCACTTGGTCGGCGTCGTGGTCCAGGTGACCTCGAGGCCGCTGGTGATCGCGTCACCCGCAATGCCCGTCGCATATTTGCTCGACCATCCGAGACCCTGCTGCTCGATCTCGCCGCCTTCCGGTTCGGGGCCGACCAGCGATGCATCGCCGGCGCCGTGGGTTTTGCCAAAGGTGTGGCCACCGGCAATCAGCGCGACGGTTTCCTCGTCGTTCATCGCCATGCGCGCGAAGGTCTCGCGGATATCCCTGGCCGCGGCGAGCGGATCCGGCTTGCCGTTCGGCCCTTCCGGATTCACGTAGATCAGGCCCATCTGCACCGCGCCGAGATGACCATGAAGTTCGCGGTCGCCCGTATAGCGCTCGTCTCCGAGCCAGGTGCTTTCGTGACCCCAATTGACGTCATGCTCGGGTTCCCAAACGTCGGCACGGCCGCCGGCGAAACCGAACGTCTTGAAGCCCATCGATTCGAGCGCAACGTTGCCCGCGAGGATCATGAGGTCGGCCCATGAGATTTTACGGCCGTATTTCTGCTTGACCGGCCACAGCAGCCGGCGGGCCTTGTCGAGGTTCGCATTGTCGGGCCAGCTGTTGAGCGGCGCGAAGCGCTGCTGACCGGCACCGGCGCCGCCGCGGCCATCGCCAATGCGGTATGTGCCGGCGCTGTGCCAAGCCATACGGATGAACAGCGGACCATAATGGCCGAAGTCGGCCGGCCACCACGCCTGCGAGTCCGTCATCACGGCGTGAAGATCCTTGATCACGGCATTCAGATCGAGGCTCTTGAATTCCTTGGCGTAATCAAAGCCTTCGCCCATCGGGTCGGACAGGCTGGAGTTCTGGTGGAGAATGTCGAGGTTCAGCTGCTTCGGCCACCAGTCGCGGTTGGTCCTGCCAGCTGAATGGATGACCGGGCATTTGCCCGCGTTTTCGTCGGTCTTTGCGTCCATGTTTCTTCTCCGATCGTGGTCTGTAGTTTCTTCGAATCGTTCGATATCGAACGAATATGACTTCTGCTGTTGCCGACGAGATGCCGGTTGCCTTCAGCGCAGAATTTTGAGCCAAACCCGGTCTGCATCGTGTGCACCGAGGTTTTGATGGTCGGCATTCCGGTTGCCGGCGCCGGTCGTCAATTGAGGGCGGTCAGCCATGGCTGTTGCTTCTTCCGCTAGGTGGGGCAGGGCGTGCATTTGACAAGGGTGAAGACCGAAGACACGTCGACCTGGAAACAACCACGTCGGTACGATCGGCCTGTGGGTCCCTCTCGCCAAATTCGCCACAACCTCACTTTGGAAGATATCTAACATCAGGTCCAGTCGAATTGTCTTGAGGTCTCGATCAGTTTATCTGATCGATATGATCACGCTGCGGCAGCTTCGTTACCTTTCCGCGCTCGCCAAGCACGGCCATTTCGGCCGGGCGGCCGAAGCCTGTGCGGTCACCCAACCCGCCCTCTCGATGCAAATCCGCGATCTCGAACGGACCCTTGGCGTCGCCCTGGTCGAGCGGCGCCCAGGCGACGTGATGCTGACCGATATCGGCCGCGAAATCTCGCGGCGCGGCGACGAAGTGCTGGCGGCCTCGCGCGATCTGGTCGATTTCGCCCGTCATCGCAGCGGTCTGCTGACTGGACGGCTGATGCTCGGGGTGATCCCGTCGCTTGCCCCTTATCTGCTGCCGCGGATTCTTCCGCTGCTGCAAACCAAGTTTCCCGAGCTTCGGTTGGAATTGCGCGAGACCCAGACCAGCCAGTTGGTCGAAGACATCAAAAGCGGCGCGCTCGATGCTGCGATGCTCGCGCTCCCGGTCCGCGAACCCGACATCGACACCATCGCCCTGTTTGACGACCTGTTTCTGCTCGCGGTCCCCTCGGGCGATCCGCGTCCGGTGACGGCGCGGGTCGCCGCCGCGGATATCGATCAAAGCCGGCTGATCCTGCTCGAAGACGGCCATTGTCTGCGCGACCAGGCGTTGGCGTTCTGCGCGACCGCCCCGCGAGGTCGCGCCGCCGGCACCGGCGGCATGGCGTTCGGCGCTTCCAGCCTCACCACCGTCATGCAAATGGTTGCCAACGGCTACGGCGTCACGCTGATCCCGCAGATTGCCGCCGACGTCGAGCGGCGCGACGAGCGGGTGAAATTCCTGCGCCTGCAAAATCCCGAGCCCGGCCGCTCCATCGGCCTGGTGTTCCGCCACACCTCGCCCCGCAAGGCGGATTTCGCGGCGCTCGGCGAGGTCGTGAAGGAGAGCCTCCACGTTTCGCCGGCACCGACAGCGAGCAAGAAACGAAGTTGACCACTGCAGCATGATCCGGAGAGGCGAGCCCATTTCCCCAGGCGAAGCGTCGGCGCGGAAATCATGCGCGGATAACAACAGAGAGCGGGATGGCGATTTCACTATCCCGCTCTAACGGACCACCTCTGCCATCGAAAACCGGCGCGGGTCAGACCCCGAGGGTGCCGGCCTTTGCTGCGGCATAGCGTTCGCCGATGGCCTTCCAGTTCACGGTGTTCCACCACGCCTTGAGATAATCGGGGCGGCGGTTCTGGTAGGTCAGATAGTAAGCGTGCTCCCACACGTCGTTGCCGAGCAGCGCGCGCTTGCCGTCCATGATGGGATTGTCCTGGTTCGGACGGGTCTCGATCGCGAGCTTGCCGTCTTTGGTCACAGTCACGAACACCCAGCCCGAACCGAACACGCGCCCGCCGGCGGCGTTGAAATCGGTCTGGAATTTTTCCATCCCGCCGAGATCGCGATCGATTGCCGCCAGCACCTCGCCGTCCGGCTTGCCCCCGTTCGGTCCCATGATCTGCCAGAACATGGTGTGGTTGGCGTGACCGCCCATGTTGTTGCGGACGCCGGTGCGGATCGCCTCCGGCACCGCGGCGAGATCTGCGAGCACGACCTCGATCGGCTTCTCGGCGATCTGCGGATGGTCCTTGGCGAAATTGTTGAGGTTGGTGACGTACGCTTGGTGATGCCGGTCGTGATGGATTTCCATGGTTTTGGCGTCGATATTCGGCTCGAAGGCGTTGGTTGGATATGTCAGCGGATCGAGCTTGAAGGGACCGGTGGGAGCAGTAGCCGCGGTTTGCGCAAAGCTGATGTGCGGTGAGGTTGCAACCGCAGCGATACCGGTAGCTGCGATCATGAGTTGGCGCCTAGACATGAATGGCATCGTAGTTCTCCGTTTAATGGACCGAGCGAGGCGCTCTGCAGCGCGGCGAACACCCAGTAAAATACAACTACGTGCGAGGCCGTAAGACCGTTTCGATTATCATGTCACGATCCTGCGGCAGAATCGCGCAGATTCGTCATCGGAAAGTGATTTGGCGGTCTGGCGCAAACAAAAAGGGCGGCTGGGAGGCCGCCCTTTTCAATTCGTTGTTCTTGGATGCCGACTTACTCGCCGGCGGCTTCGCGCGGCGCTTCGGCCTTCTGCTTGGCTTCGAGGTCTTCGCCGGTCACCTGGTCGACCGCCTTCATCGACAGCCGCGTCTTGCCGCGATCGTCGAAGCCGAGCAGCTTGACCTTGACCTTGTCGCCTTCCTTGACGACGTCGGAGGTCTTCTGCACGCGGTTGGCCGCGAGCTGGCTGATATGGACGAGACCGTCCTTGGCGCCGAAGAAGTTCACGAACGCGCCGAATTCCATCACCTTGACGACGGTGCCGTCATAGATCTGGTTGAGTTCCGGATCGGACGCGATCGACTTGATCCACTTGATCGCGGCCTTGATCAATTCGCCATCGGCGGACGCAACCTTCACCGTGCCGTCGTCCTCGATGTTGACCTTGGCGCCGGTCTTCTCGACGATCTCGCGGATCACCTTGCCGCCGGTGCCGATCACTTCACGGATCTTGTCGGTCGCGATCTTGAAGGTCTCGATGCGCGGCGCGTATTCGCCGAGCTCGGCGCGCGCAGCGTTCAAGGCCTTCGACATTTCGCCGAGGATGTGGATTCGTCCCTCCTTGGCCTGGCTGAGGGCGACCTTCATGATCTCTTCGGTGATCCCGGCGATCTTGATGTCCATCTGCAGCGAGGTGATGCCCTGGTCGGTACCGGCCACCTTGAAGTCCATGTCGCCGAGATGATCCTCGTCGCCGAGGATGTCGGACAGCACGGCAAAGCGCGATCCTTCCAGAATGAGGCCCATGGCGATGCCCGCCGTCGGCCGCTTCAGGGGAACGCCGGCATCCATCAGCGACAGCGAAGCGCCGCAGACCGAAGCCATCGAGGATGAACCGTTCGAACTCGGTGATCTCCGACACCACCCGCACCGTGTAGGGGAATTCGTGATGCGGCGGCAGCACCGGGTGGATCGCGCGCCAGGCCAGCTTGCCGTGGCCGATCTCGCGCCGCTTGGTGCCGCCGAGGCGTCCGGTTTCCCCGACCGAGAAGGGCGGGAAATTATAGTGCAGCAGGAACTGCTCTTTGTAGGTCCCCGACAGCGAGTCGATGTACTGCTCGTCCTCGCCGGTCCCGAGCGTGGTCACCACCATCGCCTGGGTTTCACCGCGGGTGAAGAGCGCCGAACCGTGGGCGCGCGGCAGCACGCCGACCTCGGCGATGATGTTGCGCACGGTCTTGGAATCGCGGCCGTCGATGCGCTTGCCGGTGTCGAGGATGTTCCAGCGAACGATCTTGGCTTCCAATTCCTTGAATACGGCGGCGATGCGCAGCTTGTCGTATTGCGGCTCCTGCCCTTCCGGGAAGTAGTGCGCCATGACCTTGTCCTTGGCCACGCCGACCGCGTTGTAGCGCTCCTGCTTGACCGGGATGGCGTAGGCTGCGCGCAGATCGGCTTCGATCAGCCCGAGCATTTCCTTTTCCAGCGCGCTTTCGTCGACGATCTTGACATCGCGCGGCTCCTTCGCGGCCTTCTCGGCCAGCGCGATGATGGCGTTGACCACCGGCTGGAAATGCCGGTGTCCGAACATCACGGCGCCCAGCATGATCTCTTCGTTCAGCTCCTTGGCTTCCGATTCGACCATCAGCACGGCGTCGGCGGTGCCGGCGACAACGAGTTCGAGCTGGGTTTCGGCCATTTCATCCAGCGTCGGGTTGAGCACATATTCGTCGTTGACGAAGCCGACGCGGGCGGCGCCGATCGGCCCCTTGAACGGAGCGCCGGACAGCGTCAACGCCGCGGAGGCGGCGACCATCGCCAGAACGTCGGGATCATTCTCCATGTCGTGCGACAGCACGGTGACGATGACCTGGGTCTCGTTGCGCCAGCCGTCGACGAACAGCGGACGGATCGGGCGGTCGATCAGACGGGAAACCAGCGTTTCCTTTTCCGTCGGCCGGCCTTCGCGCTTGAAGTAGCCGCCGGGAATGCGGCCCGCGGCGTAGGCCTTTTCGATGTAATCGACGGTCAGCGGCAGGAAATCTACGCCTTCGCGGGCCGTCTTCGCGGCGACCACGGTGGCGAGAACGACCGTCTCGCCATAGGTGGCGAGAACGGCACCGTCGGCCTGACGGGCAATCTTGCCGGTTTCAAGCTTGAGCGGACGGCCACCCCAATCGATTTCGACGGAATGAATATTGAACATTGCGATCTTCTTTCATGGGTTCGCGAAAGCACGAACGCCGCCCTGAAACGCAAAAACCATGCGCAAGATTGCGAGACGCTGATTGCGGCCTTGCCGCAGTTTCAGGGTCCGGCGATCCTGCCATGGTTTTTGGGTCTCGAATGGCGCCCATCCTTCCGATGGTACGGGCATCTTGCCCGTTACGCCCAGCGGCCGGATTGCTGCTGGACGCTAGAGCGCGATGACTTTCTTCGAATCGTCATCTCGCTCCATCCTGTTATTTGAGCATGATCTTTTCGGAAAACCGGTATCCACTTTTCCGGATCATGCCCTAGTGCGCATGAGCGCCGGTGAAAACCGTAAACCCCGGCTTTCGGGCGTCATACGAAAACGCGCGCAAATTGCGCGCGCGCCGTAAACTATAAACTTAACGACGAATGTTGTGCTTTTCGAGCAGTGCCTTGTAACGCGCCTCGTCCTTCTTCTTGATGTAATCGAGAAGGGAACGACGCGTCGACACGAGCTTCAAGAGGCCACGACGTGAATGGTTGTCCTTTACGTGGGTCTTGAAATGCCCGGTGAGGTTATTGATGCGTTCCGACAGGATCGCGACCTGAACCTCGGGCGAGCCGGTGTCGCCGGCTTTGTTGGCATTCGTCTTGATGACTTCCGCTTTGCGTTCGGCGGTAATCGACATCGTCAAACACTTTCATTGTTGCGAGCCGGACTGGCAGTCAGTCCGGTCAGGTTGAACACGCGCTTGGGGATGAGTTCGCCATTGCCAATTTCGGCGAGGGCCAAAAGCCGGCCTGCCACCGTGACATAGACTGTGCCGCTACTATTGGGCGCATCCCGTCCGCGCAACAAAACGGCTTGGCCCCGATGGAGCCTTGCCGCATCAGCCCGTGTGACGGCCAGTGCCGGGATGTCGTCCAGCGCGGTCTCAACGGGCAAAAGCGCGTCGGCGAGGCTGCCCTCGCCAGACGCGGCTCTATCGCATAAAGCCTCCAACTGTTCCAGCGGAATCATGTCCGCCTCGCCGAACGGGCCGACCAGGGTCCGCCGCAGCGCGCAGATATGCCCGTAACAGCCGAGGATTCGGCCGATATCGCGGGCCAAGGCCCGGACATAGGTTCCCTTGCCGCACTCGGCCTCGAACACCGAATGGCTGCTATCTGGTTGTTCTACAAGGGCTAAATGGTGAATCTCGACCGGTCGCGGCTTCAGTTCCACGATTTCGCCGTCGCGCGCCAGATCGTAGGCGCGCTCGCCTTGGACCTTGATCGCCGAATATTGCGGCGGGGTCTGCTCGATCATGCCGGTAAAGCGCGGCAACAGCTCCAAAATGGCCTCGCGGGACGGCCGGAGCTCGCTGGTCTTGACGATGCGGCCCTCGGTATCGTCGGTATCGCGCTCTTCGCCCCAGCATACCGTGAAGCGGTAGCGCTTGCGGCCGTCCATCACGAACGGAACGGTCTTGGTGGCCTCGCCCATCGCGATCGGCAGCCCGCCCGAGGCGAGCGGATCGAGCGTCCCGGCATGGCCGGCACGCTTGGCCTGAAACAACCGCTTCACCACCGCAACGGCCTGGGTCGACGTCATGCCGATCGGCTTGTCGAGCACGACCCAGCCATGGACGTCGCGCCTGTCGCGCCGCGGCTGGTTGTTCTGGCGCGGCTGCTTGCCGGCGCGCGGTCGATCGCCAGCGTGAGTCGGCTGCGAAGAAATATTTTTTTCAACGCCCGCCGAATCGCCGATTGGCGACTCGATCATTTCGTTTGCGGTGGTCACGATCATCAGCTTTCGTCCGAATCGGGTGCGAGGTCTTTTTGCACCGCAGGTGTTCGCAGTAATTTCTCTATCCGTTCCGCTTCATCGAATCGCTCATCGGCTCGAAAGCGAATATCAGGCGCAAATTTTAGGTTAACGCGCCGCGCGACTTCGCCGCGCAAGAACTTCTTGTTGCGCTCGAGCGCCGCGATCACGAGCTCAGTGTCGCGTCCGCCAAGCGGCATCACATAGACGGTCGCCAGCTTCAGATCCGGCGACATCCGCACTTCGGGGACGGTGACGATATGGCCCTCGAGATCGGGGTCATGCACGTTGCCCTGCGCGAGAATATCCGCGACCGCGTGGCGCACGGTTTCGCCGACGCGCAACTGGCGCTGCGAGCCGCCGGTGGCGGAGTTCTTTCTGTTGTGATGGGGCATTGGCGTCCTTCGAAAACAAACTCGTCATGGCCGGATGTTCCGGCCACCCACGTTTTTCGAGCTGATGCGTTTTCAAGTCGTGAATGCCCGGGACATCCAGCGCGAAGACGGGCTTCGCGCTTCTGCCCGGGCATGACGACAACTATTATTGCCGTCCTGCGAAGCTATAAGGCTCGAACTTACAGGCTGCGCTGGATCGTCTCGACGCGATAACACTCGATGACGTCGCCGGCACGCATGTCGCCGTAATTCTCGAACGCCATGCCGCATTCCTGGCCGGAGGCCACTTCCTTTACTTCGTCCTTGAAGCGCTTGAGCGTCGACAACTTGCCTTCGTGCACCACGACGTTGTCGCGGATCAGTCGGACATTGGCGCCGCGTTCCACGGTGCCGTCGGTGACGCGGCAACCGGCAACCTTGCCGACCTTGGAGATGTTGAACACTTCCAGGATCAGGGCATTGCCGAGCATCGTCTCGCGCAAGGTCGGCGCCAGCAGGCCGGACATCGCGGTTTTGATGTCGTCCACGAGATCGTAGATGATGTTGTAATAACGGATCTCGATGCCGTTGCGCTTGGCGGCCGCGGCGGCTTCCTTGTTGGCGCGAACGCTGAAGCCGAGAATGGCCGCGTTGAAGCCTTCGGCCAGCGTCACGTCGGATTCCGAGATGCCGCCGACACCGGCATGCAGGATGCGGGCCGCGACTTCGTCGGTGCCGAGCTTTTCCAGCGAGCCGAGAATGGCTTCCAGCGAACCCTGCACGTCGGCCTTGACGATCAGCGGGAATTCCTTGCGGCCCGAGGTCTTGAGCTGCGACATCATCTGTTCGAGCGAGCCGCGCATGCCGGAAATGCTGGCGGCGGCGTTTTCGCGCTTCTGGTGGGCGCGATAGCTCGTGACCTGGCGGGCGCGGGCTTCGTTCTCGACCACAGCCAGACGATCGCCGGCTTCCGGCGGTCCGTTGAAGCCGAGCACTTCGACCGGCACAGACGGTCCGGCTTCATCAAGGGTTTCGCCCTGGTCCGAAATCAGCGCGCGGACCCGGCCCATCTCGGCGCCGGCCACCACGATGTCTCCGACCCGCAGCGTTCCGCGCTGCACCAGCACGGTTGCGACCGGGCCGCGGCCGCGATCGAGCTTGGCTTCGATCACCGTACCTTCGGCGGGACGTTCCGCGTTGGTCTTGAGATCGAGCAGTTCGGCCTGCAGCGCGATCATTTCGAGCAGCCGGTCGAGATTGGTCTTGTTCTTGGCGGAGACTTCGACGTCGACGACTTCGCCGCCGAGCGATTCGACCTGAACTTCATGCTGCAACAGTTCGGTGCGCACGCGTTCCGGCTTGGCGTCAGTCTTGTCGATCTTGTTGATCGCCACGATCATCGGAACCTTGGCCGCCTTGGCGTGATTGATCGCCTCGACGGTCTGCGGCATCACGCCGTCGTCCGCCGCAACCACCAGCACCACGATGTCGGTCACCTTGGCGCCGCGGGCGCGCATCGCGGTGAATGCGGCGTGGCCGGGCGTATCGATGAAGGTGATCTTCTTGCCGCTTTCCGGCGATGTCACCTGATAGGCGCCAATATGCTGGGTGATGCCGCCGGCTTCGCCGGACACCACATTGGCGTGACGAAGCGCGTCGAGCAGCGAGGTCTTGCCGTGGTCGACGTGGCCCATCACGGTCACCACCGGCGATCGCGGCTCGGTATCGGTGGAATCGTCGACGACGTCGAACAGGCCTTCCTCGACGTCGGAGGCGGCCACGCGCTTGACGGTGTGGCCGAGTTCCTCGGCGATCAGTTGCGCGGTGTCGGCATCGATCACGTCGGTGATCTTGTGCATCGCGCCCTGCTTCATCAGCAGCCGGATGACGTCGACCGCACGCTCGGACATGCGGTTGGCGAGTTCCTGGATGTTGATGGCTTCCGGGATCACCACTTCGCGCGTGAGCTTTTCCTTCGGTTCGTTTGACGAATGTCCCTTCAGGCGCTGGGTGCGGCGGCGGAACGACGCGATCGAACGCTCGCGTACGTCGTCGGCGTTGAGCGCCGTGACCAGGGTCAGGCGGCCGCGCTGCTTTTGCGGGGCGGGCTTTGCGGTTGTCTTGGGGGCTGCCACCGGACGGGCTGCGCCGCCGGGACCGCGACGGATTTGGCGCGGAGCTTCATCCTCGTCGCTGGCGTCGGCGGCGACGCCTGGGGCGCGCGCGGGCGGCGTCGCGGGACGGGCTGCCGCCGCCGCCGGAGTGGCGGTGGTGCTGGTGGTGGTCTTGGCGGTGCGGGCCTCGGTCTCGCCGAAGCGTTTCTTGGCTTCGAGTTCAGCCTTGCGCTTGGCTTCCTCTTCCTGCCGGTGGCGCTCCTCCTCAGCCTTGCGGCGGGCTTCGGCGGCCTCGCGTTCGGCCTGTTCGATACCTTCCTTGCTGCTGCGGCGCTTGGCTTCCTCTTCCGCCAGCCGGCGCTCTTCCAAATCGCGCAGCCGGGCGTCGGCGAGGGCGCTGGCGCGCGCCGAACGCTCGTCCTCGGTCAGCGTGCGCAGCACCACTCCTGAATTGGTGCGCGGCTGAACCGGCGGCGTGGGACGGGCGAGCGGTGGCTTCGCGGGCGCTGGCGCGGGCTTCGCGACGACCGGTTCCGGCGTGTGAGGGGCAGCATCCGACCCGGGTCCTTCGCCGCCGACGCGGCGCTTCCCGCGCTTCTCGACCACGACCTGTTTGGTGCGGCCATGGCTGAAGCTCTGGCGCACGGTGCCCGTCTCGACGCGCGGCTTGAGCGTCAAGGTCTTGGTCGGAACACTCAGTGTCTTGTCGCCAGGCGTTTTGGTATCAACCATTCAGCAGTCCTAATCTTTTTGCGTCGTGCGTGTCCGCACGGTCTGTATCGGCGAATTCCTGGCCGCATGGTCGGCTGTCTTGTCGTCATCCGCCATCCGGTATCGGACCAGGATCTGGCTGCGCGACAGGAACGTTTTGCTCGCCGGGCCCGCGAGCAGCGCAGCATGTATCACATTTGACCGGCCAAGTGCCAAATCCAATTGTTCCGAAGTCAGCGCGGTGATGACCGGAAAGTCGCGCGTTTCCGCGCCATTCCCGGCATTTTGCCTGACAAGGGCGTCCAATTGAGCGTCCAGCTTGCGGATTCCGTCAGCCGCGCCGTCGGAGGCGTGAATCAGGGCGTGAAGCGCGCCGCGTGCCTGCCGCGGTTCCAATGCGTCTTCGACCTTGCCGAAGCCGGATACAACCTGGCCTGCCTTGGCGGCCATGGCGAGAGCCTCGACCACGCTGCGGACCAGCAAGGCTTCGGTGTCGGTCGCCAATGCCGGCGAGACGCGGAGGTCGCGCTTGAAACCTTTATTAAAATGGTTACGGCGGACGGCTTCCGCAACCGCGTGACGCGAGGCCGAGACCCAAAGGCCCCGCCCTGGCAGCTTGCGCTTTAAGTCCGGCACCACCTCACCCTGGGGCGAGACGACAAACCGGATCAGTTCGTCAATCGGCCGTACCTGCCGCGTGACCGCACACATCCGCACCGTCGCGGACCTGTCGGTCCGCGGTCCGTTGTCGAGATCGGGGTCGGCGAAAGCAAGCATGCGTATGACATCTGCCTTTTCATCTGCGCGTGGTCTGGGCGCAGAACCGGGGTTTCGTCTTGCTCAGCACGGCCTTTACACCGGCTGTTCTTCAGTCGCCTCAGCCGCCTCGGCCTTCTTGGCCAGATCGTCTTGGGAGATCCAGCCGGCGATCACGCGCGCCTGCATGATCATGGCCTCCGCGTCGTCGCGCGAGATTTCGTTGGCGTCGAGAATGCCAGGGTGCTTGGTCGGCTCACTGCCTTCCTTGCGCTCGGTCCAGCCGACCAGGTCGTCGGTCGCGCAACCCGCCAGATCTTCGACGGTCTTGATATCGTTCTCGCCGAATTTGACCAGCATCTTGGAGGTTACGCCGGGCACCGTCTTCAAAGCATCATCCACGCCAAGTTCCTTACGTTTGTTTTCAAGCTCGGTTTCGAGTTGTTCCAGGTATTCACGGGCACGGCTTTGAAGTTCGGTCGCGGTCTCCTCGTCGAAACCTTCGATGCCGGCCAGTTCCTTGACGTCAACCAGCGCAAGTTCTTCCACCGAGGTGAAGCCTTCCGACGCCAGCAATTGGCCGACCACTTCGTCGACGTTCAGCGATTCCATGAACACCCGCGTGGAGTTTTCGAAATCGGCCTGACGCCGCTCCGACTCTTCCTGCTCGGTGAGGATGTCGATGTCCCACCCGGTCAGCTGCGAGGCAAGCCGCACGTTCTGACCGCGCCGGCCGATCGCCAGCGACAACTGGTTGTTGGTGTCGGGGACCACGACTTCGATCCGCTCGCGGTCCTCGTCGATCACCACCTTGGCGACTTCGGCGGGCGCCAGCGCGTTGACGACGAAGGTCGCGATGTCGGGCGACCACGGGATGATATCGATCTTTTCGCCCTGCAGTTCGTTGACCACGGCCTGCACGCGCGAACCGCGCATGCCGACGCAGGCGCCGACCGGGTCGACCGACGAATCCCGCGAAATCACACCGATCTTTGCGCGTGAGCCCGGATCGCGGGCCACCGCCTTGATCTCGACGATGCCGTCATAGATTTCCGGCACCTCCTGCGCGAACAATTTCGCCATGAATTGCGGATGGGTGCGGGACAGGAAAATCTGCGGTCCGCGGGTTTCGCGCCGGACGTCGAAAATATAGGCGCGGACGCGGTCGCCGTTACGGAACACCTCGCGCGGCAGCATCTCGTCCCGACGCACGATGGCTTCGCCGCGACCCAGATCGACGATCACGCTGCCGTATTCGACGCGCTTCACGATGCCGTTGACGATGTCGCCGATGCGGTCCTTGAATTCCTGATACTGACGGTCGCGCTCGGCCTCGCGCACCTTTTGCACGATGACCTGCTTGGCCGATTGCGCAGCGATCCGGCCATATTCGAGCGGCGGCAGGGTGTCGGCGATGGTGTCGCCGACCTGGGCGCCCGGATTGGCGCGCTGCGCGTCCACCAGCGAGATCTGGTTCGATGAATTCTCGACTTGATCGACCACCAGCATATGGCGCGACAGCCGCAATTCGCCCTTCTTGGCGTCGATCTCGGCATGAACGTCGGTCTCGCTGCCGTAGCGGGCCCGTGCCGCCTTGGCGATGGCATCTTCCATCGCGGCGATCACGATCGAGCGGTCGATCGATTTCTCGCGGGCGACTGCGTCCGCGATCTGCAGCAGTTCAAGTTTGTTGGCGCTGACAGCTGCCATGGCTCAGTCTCCTTCGGTGGGATCGATTTCGCCCCTCCGCAGTCGTTCTGCGGCGAGACGATGTTCCTTGGTGTTGTTAGGCAGTTTCTTCGGCGCGCGCTCGTCGCCGCTCTTAGGCTTCAATTTCGGCTTCGGTTTGTTGCTTTTCGCCGGGTCGCTTTTCTTTGCATGCGGGGGCGGCGGCGGCTCGAGCCCGAGACTCTGGCGCAACTCGCGTTCCGCGGCCTTGCCGCGCCGCATCGATTCCGCGATCAACTCGTCGGTCAGAACCAGCCGTGCGTCGGCGATATCTTCCATGGTCAGCATGACATCGGCATCTTCGCCTGCGCGGATGTCATCGCGGCGTATCCGCACAGCGCCGCCTTCGACGCCTTGTAGCGAGCCGCGGAACCGTTTGCGGCCCTGATGTGCGACCGCCATCTCGACCTTGACGAGATGCCCGGCATAGCGCTCGAAATCCGAACGGCGCACCAGCGGCCGATCGATCCCGGGGGAAGAAATCTCCAGCCGGTAGGCCCGGTCGATCGGATCGGCGATATCGAGCACCGGCGACAGCGCCTTCGAGACCGCTTCGCAATCTTCGATCTGCATCGATCCGTCGGGCCGTTCCGCCATGATCTGCACCGTGCAGCCGGCCTCGCCTGAAATCTTGATCCGCACCAGCCGGTAACCCATGCCCTGCAACACCGGGCCGGCCACCGCCGAGACCCGCGCCGCCGCACCCGGCTCGACAACAAGGCGCGGCTCGGCAAGCAGGTCGGGGTCCATGGAACCAGTCGTTGGGTCGGTCATGTCCAGGGTCAAATCGGGTCTAACTTGAGCTGTTAAGTGTACGTTCGGTTGCGGCTGCACCTCGAATGCGTCCGGTCAGGCTACCCAGTCGCGTCCGGCAGTTACCTATGTCGGGTGCGTTTGGGTAATAAAAAAGAGCGGGTCCCGGGGGGCCCACTCTCAATACGCGATCGTATGAGAACCATAAGTTGCCGGTGATATAGCGGTTTTGGCGCTATCCGGCAAGGCCCGCGAACTCTGGACGGGCGATTTTACGGCCTTTTTCGCCGATGGTGAACCTCGAGCGGGATCGCTTTTCTTCGAAAAGCCATCCCCCTCTATCCCATTATTTGAGCGTGATCTCCGCGCAAACGCTTCGGGTTTGTCGGGAGGGAAAACCGGCGTCCACTTTTTCTAACCCTTCCTTCATGAAGCGACCCTAAATTCCCGGAAAATTCCCCCGCCAGCGCCCGGTTGAAGCTCCTGGCCTCCGTTGCCGCAGGCTCGCGCGAGAAACTTCGGAAAACAGCAGCGGGCGGTTCGAGTGTGTTCCATGACAGTTGCAGCGTCGCTGATCCCCGAGCTCGATGAGATCGTTCGACATGGCGATCCCAAACGGCGGTCCGAGGCGGCCCGGCGCGTCGCCGAGCTTTTCCTGGTCGGCGCCGCGAATTTTCGCTCCGATCACATCGATCTGTTCGACAGCGTCCTGGTCGATCTCGTCCCCCATGCGGAACCCGCCGCGCGCGCCGATCTGGCCGGGCGGCTGTCCTTCCTCGCCAACGCGCCGCGGGCGCTGGTCGGCCTGCTTGCGCGTGAGGACGAGATCGCGATTGCAGGGCCGTTGCTGCGCCGATCGCCCGTGATCGAGGAAAGGGCGTTGATCGAGATCGCGCGCGCGCAGGGCCAGGCGCACCTGCTGGCGCTGTCCGAGCGTTCAACGTTGTCGAGCGAACTCACCGACGTCATCGTGCGCCGCGGCGACCGCGATGTGGTCCGGCGCGCGGCCGGCAATCCCGGTGCGCTGTTTTCGCAAGCCGGATATTCGGCGTTGATCAAGCGCGCCGGCCATGACGGGGTTCTGACCCTCGCCGTCGGCCAGCGCGACGATCTCTCGGCGTCGCAATTGAAGGATCTGCTGGCGGGGTCGATCGACATCGTCCGCCGCCGTTTGCTCGAAGTGGTCAAGCCCGGCAGACAAGCCGCAATCAGGGACGCGATGAGCGAAATGTCCGGCGCCCCCGAGCCGGTCGAGAGTCGCCGTGACTTCGCGCCGGCGCAGCGCACGATCCTGGCGCTGCACAATGCCGGCGATTTGAACGAGACCGCGTTGCTTGGTTTTGCCAAGAGCTACCAATACGAGGAGTCCGTTGCCGCGCTGTCGGCGATGTCGGCGGTAAAGATCGCGACGCTCGACCGCCTGTTTTCAGGCGATCGCCACGATCCGATCCTGATCGTCGGCAAGACCATCGGCCTCGAATGGGCCACCGTGCGCGCTCTGATCCTGCTTCGGCTGGGGCCAAACCGGGTGCCGTCGCCAATGGACATCGAGACCGCGAGGGTGAATTTCACGCGCCTGATGCCTTCGACCGCGGAGCGCGTCGTCAGTTTTTGGCAGACGCGTCAATCGGCCTGAGCGTCTTGCGCCCGCGCGCGCCCCGGAAATGATGAGCTCTATAGATGTTACTCATTTTCCTGACTTAAGGCCCGTTCTAGAGCCGCGAGCAATTGTGTTCGACCGACTATCCCGACCACTTTACCCGCGCGAACCATTAGCACCTGAGCGATCTGGTGAGCATCCAGTTTGGCGACGACGTCATCGACTGTGGCGCTTTCATACACACATATGGGATTCCGGGTCATCACCGCATCGATCCGCAAGGCGTGCATTCTGTCGCGAACAACCTGGCCTTCTTCCCTTCCGAGCAACCATTCGAACCAGAACCCCTCAGGACAACTGATCCCCAATTCCGGACGATGAAGAAAGTCGCCCTCAGAGACCATCCCGACCAAGGCGCCACTATCGTCGATCACGGGCAGCCCACGCTGACTGGTTTCCAGCAAGAGACGCACGGCATCGAGCACCGACGTGGTTGGTTTGACGGTTGCGAAACCACTTCGCATGATTTCGGTTGCCAACATGACGACCTCACTATCGACTTTTTTGCAGCTACATGTCGCCGTCCTTGATCCGCGCCGCCTTGCCATCGCCGGCTCGTCGTGGTGGCCAATTCCATTCCGTGGGCCTTGACCACGCTTGACCTAATACGCATCAAGATTCCAGAACCGATGGCTGCGGGACGGTTATGAAAAGATCGCCTGATAGGGTACCATAACGACATCAACATTCGACGCGTTTGACGGCCCGACCGGTTGATCAGATCAAATCCGAACTACAGTCAGGGTTTCATTATGCCAGAAACCCGCGTGCATTGGAGTGAAACTGCAATGCTCGGACGAATTACGACGGCATTGGCGCTCACGCTGATCATGGCCACGCAGGGCTTTTGCCGCCTCGCCCGCCGAACAGCGCGGCAAGACTTTCGTGCTCAACAATTGCGCGCACTGTCATTCCATCGACCGGGTGTCTCCAAGTCCGCTCAAGATAGCGCCGCCGTTCCGCACGCTGCATCTTCGCTATCCGATCGAGAGGCTGGCCGAGGCACTAGCCGAAGGCATCTCCACGGGACATCCGACGATGCCGCAATTCCAACTCGATCCCGACCATATCCACGATCTCCTGTCGTACCTGAAGACGCTTGAATAGCGGCGGCCGTTTTGCCGTTCGCCGAGCAACTAGATTGCACCGCGAAAGGGAGAACCCATGGTGTTCAAGGATATACTGTTGACACTGACGAGTTATCCTGACCCATCGCCGGCCTCGGTGGTCGAGGAGGCTGTCGCAATCGCGGCCGCGTTTGACGCTCACCTGGCGGCCGTTGCCTGCGAGGTGCATGTCGAGGTGCCCGGACACTTCCTTTCAGGTTCTATAGCCAATATCCCCGGCCTCATCGCGGGCGAAGCTGAAAAGAGCCGCAAGAACACCACGGACTTGCTGGCCGCTTTTAACGCGGCTGCGGACAAAGCCGGCATTCTGCACGAAGCCATTCGCGAAAAATGCCCGACCTTCGCCGTGCCGGACCTGCTGGTCGAATATGCACGGCTTCGCGATCTCACGATCGTGCCGGTGCCCGAAGGCCACGACCGGTGGTATGCGGAAGCGGTGATATTCGGATCGGGCCGGCCAACGCTGATTCTGTCGGAGGAGCCTCGCTCGCGTCCGTTTCAACTCGGAACCGTTGCCGTCGCCTGGGATTTCGGCCGCGCGGCCGCTCGCGCAGTATCTGATGCGCTTCCCCTGCTCGAAAGAGCGAAGAAAGTTCGTATCGTCACCGTCAACAATGAGAAAAAGCTTGATACCAAACATTCCGCCGAGGAGTTGGCAAAGAACCTGGCGCGTCACGGCATTGACGTGGTGCTCGACAAGGTCGACGCGAAGGGCAGGCGGATCGGCGAGGTTCTCGAAGCTTACACAGTCTCGCATCGAGTCGACGTCCTTGTCATGGGCGCCTATGGGCAGTCGCGATGGCGCGAATTTATCCTCGGCGGCGCAACCAGGAGCCTGCTATCAAAGCCGCCGCTGCCGATCCTGTTTTCGCATTGAAGGCCGGCCAGCTGGCTTCATGCCGGAAGATTTGCGATCCAGGCAATGGCGTGGAACGCTATGCGACTTTTTCTTTCTGGATGAAAAGCGAGAATAGCCTGGAGCGGCACGCCATGACCGCTGGGCACATCAGTGCGACATCAGCGTTGGGATGGTCATGGAATTGAACATGCCGCGCGTAACACCTCCAAGTATGCGCTCCTGCAGGCGGGAATGGCCATAGCCGCCCATTACCATAAGGTCGATGCCGGAGTCGGCGGCGAGTGAAAGAATGATGCCGTGGACGTTGCCCCTATCAGCTGTCAGCCGTTCCAAGTTTGCCTTGATTCCGCGCCGGACGAGGTGACCGACGATTTGATCGGCGGATGCCTTTCCGGCGTTCCACCGATTTTCGTTCGCGGTAATCACCGTAACCGCCTCGGCGACTGTCAAGAACGGCATCCCGTCACGCAACGCACGCGCAGCCAATCGGCTTCCGTCCCAGGCGATCCCGACATGGCGAGCCTTCAATGGACCTTTGTGGATGTAGGGAACCACCAGCACCGGTCCTCCCGCCGCGAAAAGTACCGCCTGCGGAATGAGGTTGTCATAGCTGGCGTTCGAAGGCTCTGGCTGGAGCACGACCGTGAGGTCGTAGAGCCGCGCCAGCTCGCCGATGGTCCGCTCAGCGTCGACGGGAGTCGCCGCAAGCGCCTTGGTGCCATAGGCGATCTTGGCGAGCTTGGCCTCGGCCCCAAACACCGAGATTGCAGCTTCGGCCCGTTCCTGAGCGCGCTCGCGTTCGATTTCCATGATGGCGGCAACGTTGGCGCCAGCTTCGACCACCAAACCGGCCGAGCTCATAGTCTCGTAGCCGATTGCGATCGCGTCGAGATGGGTACGGCGCGCGGTGGTCAGCGAGATCGCGACATCGATCACCGGTCGGGCCGGGCGTTCCGTCGGAATATGAACCAGAATACTCCCGAACATCGTTGCTCTCCCACACCTGGCGAAGGCGCCCGATTCCGGATGCTCGCCGCGCCGTGGGATCAATAGTCAGTGGATGCGCGGCCACCATATCAAACACGATCGAGGCAGACCAGCATAAGTCCGTCTCAAAGCAGGGCGCGGCTCCGCCGCAAGGTCTCGTTGGGCGTCCCTGAAGCATCGACCATGTGCCAATCCATCGCACCGATGGCCATCGCCTCCTGCTGCAACGCCACCCCCCGCGTGGCATCCGACGCATCGTTTTGGCGGCGTTCGATCCGTGCGAGCCGGGTCTTGAGGTCCGCGGTCAGGAAAAAACCGACAAAGCGCGTGTTCTGTTCGCGCGCCAGACGAAGCAGCGCGGTGCGCTGCGCTGCATCCATAAAGGAAGCATCGATGATAACCGAGAGGCCCTGCGCGATCAGGCGCCGCCCGGTGTCGTTCAACGCCTCGTAGACGCGCGCCGACGTATCGGCTTGGTACGCCTCCCGCGGCAACGTCGTGGTTTCGCCAACCTCGAACAGGCGCTTGCGAACGACGTCGGAGCGGACAATGACGGCGCCAGGCGGCGGCTCGATCAGGCCGCCTAGGTAGCGCGCCAGCACCGACTTCCCCGTTCCAGACAAGCCGCCGATCGCGACCAGAACCGGCGGCTTCGGCGTGATCAGGCGTGCCGCCAGATCAAAATAGCGTTTCGCTTCCCGCCACACTGCCGCACCGTCCGTGGCCTGCTCGCTTCTGGTGAACAGCACGTGCGCCCGAATCGCCGCCCGGATCGACAGGAACAGGGGCAGGACGCTGAGGCCTTCGAGATTCTCGGCCGACCCGTCTGCAAGGTAGCGGTTGAACAGCGTGTTTGCTGCGACCGCATGGTTGAAGTAAATGAGATCCATCAGCGGGAACGCCAGATCGTAGAGAATATCCGTCGTCGCGATGACGGGATCGAATTCGATGGCGTCAAACAGCAGCGGCTGGCCGCGGACCAGCGCGACATTGGCGAGATGAAGGTCGCCATGGCAGCGGCGGACAAAACCTTGCCGGGCGCGCTTTTCGAGCAAGATTCGCCGCGTCGCCAAACGGTCGTGGCTGGCCGCAGCGAGATGATCGATGGCGGCGGCATCAAGCCCGCGCACCGAGCGGAATTTGGCCGTGTTGCGGTCGATGATCGGCGCGATGGAGGCGAGCCAGCTTTCGTCGTCAGCGCGCGGCGCCTTGTCGTGCGACCGGAGGATCGCATCCGCAAGCGACGCCGCAAGCTCCGGTTCGATGGCCTTCCTTGCGGCGACACGATCGAGGGTCTGCTCCTCGTCGAACCGCGCCATTTCGACCGCCCATTCGATCGGCGTGCCGGTGCCGCCGATTTCAAGCCCGCCGTTGCCACCGCGCGTAATCGGAACAACCCGCCGGTACAGCTCGGGGGCATTGTCTCTGTTAACCTTCAGCTCTTCCTCGCAGGCGCTCCTTCGCTTCTCCAGTGTCGAAAAATCGAGGAAGGGCAGGCGCACCGCGCGTTTGACCTTGAGCACGCGATCCCTTGCGAGGAACACCACAGAGGCATGAGTGTCGATCCGCTTGTCGCCTCCCCTGCTGAGAAACTCGAAAACCTCGCCCTGAGAATTGGTCTTTGCGAGCGACGTCATGGCCGCAGCACCGCGGCGCCCGTGATCTGCCCCGAGCGCAACATCGACAAAACTTCGTTCGCCTCCTGCAGCGGGTAGGCCGTCGTATGCGTCTTGATACCCGCTTTGGCGACGATCTTGAAGAACTCGATGCCGTCGCTGCGGGTAAGGTTGGCCACGGAAAGAAGCTGCCGTTCTTCCCAGAGGATGGCGTACGGGAATGAAGGGATATCCGACATATAAATCCCGGCGCAGACCACACGGCCGCCCTTGCGCACCGCGCGCAGCGCCAGGGGCACCAGCGCCCCGACCGGGGCATAGATGATCGCCGCGTCCAGCGCATGCGGCGGCCGCGCTTCCGATCCACCCGCCCAATCGACGCCCAGCGACTTTGCCAGGCGCTGCGCTTCGACATCGCCTTCACGCGTGAACGCATACACCGAGCAGCCCTGCCAGCGCGCCACCTGGGCGACGATATGCCCGGCGGCGCCGAAACCGTAGATGCCGAGATGCCTGCACTCACCGGCCATCACCAGCGAGCGCCAGCCGATCAGCCCGGCGCAGAGCAGCGGGGCGGTCGCGACGTCATCCGCGGCGTCGCCGAGCGGAAAGCAATAGCGGGCGTCAGCGACAAGGTGCGTGGCAAAGCCGCCATCGCGCGTATAGCCCGTGAACAGCGGGCGGTCGCAAAGGTTCTCCTGATGACTTTTGCAATAGCGGCATTCGCCGCAGGTGTAGCCGAGCCAGGGAACGCCGACGCGTTCATCGATCGTGAGTGCGGTGACGCCGGCACCAAGCGCGTCGACACGGCCCACCACTTCATGACCGGGAATGATCGGATAGCCGATGCGCAGCAGTTCTCCATCGACCACATGTAGATCGGTCCGGCAGACGCCGCAGGCGCTGATCTTGATTCGCACATCGCCGGGGCCGGGTGTCGGATCCGGCCGCTCTTGCAACTGAAGCGCCGCGCCGGGCGCAGCCAGCACCATGGCCTGCATAGCAGCTCCTTTTCATGCAATTCCTTCAGCGCGACAGGAAGGAACACCGGGACGACTCGGCGGCGAGGTGTCGCGTGACGCCGCCCATTACCCATTCGCGCAAGCGCGAATGGCCATATGCGCCGGCAATGACGATGCCGGCACCAACGTTCCCGGCTATGTCATCGAGTTGACCGATAATGTCGGTTCTCGCTTCCGGAACTACCGCGGTTGCCATGACCCCGTGGCCGGACAGCCAGCCCGCCACGTCCTCGACATGCGCCAGCGCGTGGCTGCGATCGATGCCGTCTTCGGGAATTTCCGCAATCGTAACCTCCTTGGCAGCGGAAAGGATCGGCAGCGCGTCGAGGACGGACCTGCGCGTTTCCCTCACATCCTTCCACGCCACCAGCACGCTCCGCAGATCCAGCCATGTGACCGCTGGCGGCACGATGACGAGCGGTCGGCCCGCCTGCATCAGGAGATCGTGCGGATCAGCCGCCATGCAGGGATCGATGATGGCCTCAGAGCGCGCCCCGACCACGAGAAGATCGGCGGCGCGGGCTTGCTGCGCGACATAGGTCGACGACAAGGTAACAGCAGAGCGCCATTCGACCGACTTCGCGCGCGGCTCGATCGCGCCGCGAAATTCCGATTCGAGTTCCGACAACCGCTTGCGGACCGTTTGTTCTTCCTGCGCTAGAATTTTTTCGGCGTACTGGCCTTCAGCAAAATACAAGGGCGCCCGGAGGTCCGACGCCGCAATTCCGACGACCCGAGCGTCGAAGCGCTGCGCGATATCCCCGGTCACGGCCAGGCAAGCGTCGTTCGCCCGATCAAGCGCCAAGCTCACCATCACGGTTTTGTAGCTCATGTCCTGCTCCGGAGTTTAGCCGACCATCGAACTCCGCTTCAGCATCAGGCCAGCGCGAGCCTCGGTGCACTCTGGGGGAAGCTTCCGGACCGAACCTAGCCTAGATCAACAAGATACCGTTTCACCAATTTGCTCGATGAGGTTTATCGGCGCACGCCCGACGCAGGCGTTGCCACCTTATCCTCTCCTTCAACGAACGTGGCCGGAGGCGAGGAGTTTTTCCGCTAGATCAAGAAAATTATTTTATTTCAATAGGATATTTAGCGCGCATGATTTTGCATTAGTCAGCGCTCGAGTGGCAAGCCCCGGGGGACAGTCGGGCGTGTCATTCGGCCGGAAACGCCTCTTGAGGCTTTTGCTGCTAGCTGACTTTTCGGAACTGCAAATAGGCCGCCTCGCGGCCTTCGCGCTCGGCTTTACGGCCATACCGCGTCATGGTGTAACCGGGCCATGGCTGGCGCCAGTCGGACACACGCCCCGCGGTCCAGACGAAATCGCGCGAGCGCGCAAGGTGGACCAGGGTCCACGCGCAGTAGTCCGCGATATCGCTGACAAAGCGGAATTCACCAAGCGGTTGGAGCGTGCGGGCCATGGCGGCGATGGTTTCGTCCTGCACGAAACGCCGCTTCCAGTGCCGCCGCTTCGGCCACGGATCGGGGTGGATCAGATCGATCCGCATCAGCGCCCCCGCCGGCGCCCATGCCAGCAACTCGGCGGCGTCGCCGGCGAACAGCCGGATATTGCCGATGTTGTGGGCCTCGATCTGCGTCAGGATTTTCGCCATGCCGTTGACATAGGGCTCGCAGCCGATGAACCCGGTCGCCGGAAAGGCCAGGGCTTCCGCGATCAAATGTTCGCCGCCGCCGAAGCCGATCTCGAGCCTGACGCCATCGACCGGCCGGTCGAAGTGATCCCTCAGATCGGGCGGGCTTGCGCCGGTGATATCCAGCGAAAGCCGCGGCAACAGCCCTTCGATCAGATCGGCCTGATGGAGGCGAAGCTTATGACCCTTGCGACGGCCGAAAAACGATCCGTGCGTGCGCACGGCATCGGACGATGCATCGTGATCTCTGGAATCCCGGCTCATCGCAGCGTCTGGTACAGCCGGTGCGAGAGCCGCGCCCGGCTATTGCCGGTGAGGATGGTTTCGAAGTCGACGGGATTGGATGAGGCGGCCGTGTCCATGTCGTTGCCTACATCGAAAAACACCCGATGTCATTTCCGGGCTGCAAAGATCCGGGCATAGAGCAAGCGGCATCGGCAATTGCAATCGCATGTCGAGGAGAGTCCGGGTCCGGACTCTCGTGACGCGCGGACGGCGGGGCTGGATCAGCGCCGGTCGGGGCCTTCGCGGGCGGCGATCTGCTCGACCATGTCGACGATGCTGCGCCGAAGCTTGGCGTCACCGATGCGGGTGAAGGCGCGGGTCAGGGCCAGGCCCTCGGTGGTCGCCAGGAAATCGGAGATGTAAGCCGGCGATACTTCCTCGCCGAAATTATCGGGGCGTGTGATGCCGCTCGGACCGCCCTCGAACAAGAACGAGACCGGGATCTGAAGTATTTCGGAGATCTGCTGAATCCGGCTGGCGCCGACCCGGTTGGTGCCCTTCTCGTATTTCTGAATCTGCTGGAAGGTCAGACCCAACGCCTCGCCGAGCTTTTCCTGACTCATGCCCAGCATGATACGGCGCATGCGCACGCGACTGCCGACATATCTGTCAACAGGGTTGGGCGCTTTGGTCGACATCCAAACACTCCTTGGTCACACGGGGGTATCGGGCAGACGAACGCGGCGCAGATCTTGGGGAGCAAACACCGTCAATTTCTGCGGGAAGGGTAAGAGAAAGCAGGCATTTTAAATCAATTAACTGAATTTATTCTCCACTACTATGGCCAGAATGCGAATGATGCCCGGCCTGTCAACGGGCAGCGGGGCTCCTGCCGGCGTTTTTGCCGACATCTAAAACCAAACGTGAACCCGTATCAGCAAGAGCGCTTTGCGGCGCTCCGCCGCCGGACTGCGAGCGCCAGGGCAACCGCGACCAGAATGGCGGCGGGAAGATCGCCGAGCCGGGCGTACACGGTTGGCGGAATCGCCGCCGGCAAGCCGGCGTCGAGCACGCCCTCGAGGCCGAGGCCGAGCCGCGCAACGACCCGTCCCAGCGGATCGATCACGGCCGAAATGCCGGTATTGGCCGCACGCACCACCGGCAGCCCCTCCTCGATGGCGCGCAGCCGCACCTGCTGCAAATGCTGGTAGGGGCCGGTCGAAATCCCAAACCAGCCGTCATTGGTCAGGTTGACGATCCATCCCGGGCGATCGCCGCGCGGGGCCGCGTCCCCGGGGAAGATCGCTTCGTAACAGATCAAGGGGAGGGCGCGGGGAGCGTTCGGTATGTCCATGGTGCGGCGGATCGTGCCGGGAATGAAGCCACCCCGAACTTTGGTCAGCTGCTCGAAGCCCAGTTTCTCCATCCAGTCCTGGAACGGCAGATACTCGCCGAACGGCACAAGGTGCAGCTTGTCGTAGACCGACAACACGCTGCCATCGTGATCGATCACGTAGATCGAGTTGTAGGCGCGGGTGATCTTGATGCCGGGTGGCAGATCGGGTGCGCGCACCGCGCCGGTGATCAGTACGGTGCCTCTGGGTAGCAGATCGGCGATCTGCGCCATCGCGTCGGCTTCGCGCGTCAGGAAAAACGGAAACGCGGATTCCGGCCAGATCAAAATACTGGCGTCGCGCACGCCGGTGGATTGCGGGCCCGTCGCGCGATCGGAGAGCGTCAGGTACTTCTGCATCACCGCCGCCTTGGCGGCGTAGTTGAATTTGACGTCCTGTTGCAGGTTGGGCTGCATGATCCGCAGCTTGACGTTGGCGACCATCGTGGTCGGCTGGTGCATCAAGCGCACGCCGCCGAAGATGGCCATGGCCACGAGCAACGCCAGCGCCAATACCGGTGCGATCCACGGCCGTCGTCCGCGCGAGGTTCCGTCGATCAGCACGGCCGGGCTGGCGAAGATCGCGACGCTCAGGAAAGTCAGGCCCCACAGGCCGATCAGCGATCCCGTCTGCGCCAGCGCCAGCGGCTCGGTCAGCGCGTAGCCGAACGCGTTCCAGGGAAAGCCGCTCAGCGTATGCCCGCGCAGCCATTCGCTGATTGTCAGCGCTGCCGCGAGCGCGAGCAGGCGTGAAGCGTCCCTGGTCCAGATCAGACGTGCGAGGGCGAAGCCAAGGGCGGAATACAGCGCGAGAAAGGCCGGCAGGCCTAATACTGCGAAAGGCATCAGCCACGCGAAGGTCGATGCGTCGACCAGGAAGGCGTAGCCGAGCCAGTACAGTCCCACCACGAAATAGCCGAGGCCGAACCACCAGCCGGCCATCGCCGCCGCCGGCACACCGCGCCAGCGGCCGGCTCCGGCGCCGTCGATCAGCCAGACCACGACCGGAAAGGTCAGGAACAGCACCGGCCACGCGTTGAACGGCGCCATTGCCAGCGCCGACAGCGCGCCCGCAATCAGTGCGATGGCGGCGCGCTTCCACCCCCAGGCCAGGATGATCGCAAGGCCTGCCATCCGAAATTTGCCGGCGGATGTCACGGGGTGCCGGCTCCGTCGGCGGGCGGCGGATTGGTATTGTCGTTGGTCTGGACGGCGCCGGCCTCCGGCGCATTTTCACGGCGCCGGGTCTCGCGCTGCGTGCGCGCCGGGGGGCGTTCCTTGCGGATGCCGATGCGCAGCCGCTTGACGCGGCGAGGATCGGCATCGAGCACTTCGATTTCAAAATTGCCGGGCCCGGAAATGACTTCGCCGCGCACCGGCAGCCGTCCGACATGGGTCACGAGATAGCCGCCCAGCGTCTCGACTTCCTCACCGGCCTCACCGGTGACGAAATCCTCGCCGATCACGGAGCGGACGTCGTCGAGACTGGCACGCGCATCGGCAACGAAGGAGTTGTCCACCTGCCGCACGATCGCCGGCGGATCGTCGCTATCGTGCTCGTCGTCGATCTCACCGACGATCTGCTCGACGATATCCTCGATCGACACCAGGCCGTCGGTGCCGCCATATTCGTCCACCACCAGCGCCAGATGGATGCGCGAGGCCTGCATCTGCACCAGGAGGTCGATCGCCCGCATCGACGGCGGCACGAACAAGAGCTTGCGGATGATGTTGGCGTCCGCGAGCGGCATCGCGAGGTCGACCGTGCGCAAATCGAGGCCGGCCGGAAAAGGTTTCTTGCGCCGGGCCTTGCCGGTATCGGTCACCCGGGCGCGCACGGTCATGAAGGCCAGGACGTCGCGGATGTGAACGATGCCTTCGGGATCGTCGAGGGTTTCGTTGTAAACCACCAGGCGCGAATGCGCCGCGCTCTCGAACAGGCTCATCAATTCGCCGAGCGGGATATCGCGCTTGACCGCGACGATATCGGCACGATGGATCATCACGTCGGCGATGCGGCGTTCATGCAGGCCGAGGATATTGCGCAGCATGGTGCGCTCGATCGCCGAAAAACCCACTTCGTCAGGCGTGCTGGCATCGAGCACGACTTGCAGATCGTCGCGCACCGATCCCGGCTTCCAGCCGAACAGCGTGCGGATGGCGCGGAGCAGCCAGCTGTCGGCGGCGGGACGCAGGACGTCGCCCTCATGCACCACCGCCGGCAGGTTGCGCGTGTTGCGCGGATTATCGTGGGTCGGTTCGGAATCCGCCATCTCAGTCCATCCGCTCCCGGTCGGCGTAGGGATCGGGAATGCCGAGATGCGCGAGGATCTCGGTCTCGAGGCCCTCCATGGTCTCGGCGTCGTCGTCATTTTCGTGGTCGTAGCCGATCAAATGCAGAAAGCCGTGCACCGCCAAATGACTCAGATGATGATCGAACGGCGTCTGCTCGTCGTCGGCTTCCCGGCGCGTCGTCTGATAGGCGATCGCGATGTCGCCGAGCATGCGCGGCGCATCGTCCGGTCCGCCCGCGCCGGTCGGCTGCTGCGCCGGAAACGACAGCACGTTGGTCGGCTTGTCGATGCCGCGCCAGTTGCTGTTGAGGGTGCGAATGCCGGCATCGTCGGTCAGCATGACCGCGAGTTCGGCATCGCCAGGACCGGTGTCGACAAACGCGGCCGCGGCTTCGATGGCGCGATGGATGGCGGCTTCGGCACCGGGTTCCGTCTGCCAGCACTCGGCGACGACAAGGACCTCGGTGACGGGAGCAGTAATGGCGGTCATCGGTCTAGAATTTCTGTTGCGATGGGAAATCGCTCCCAGCGCGCGCGGCGGAAGATTTTGCCATCAGGGCCTGCCGATTGCCGGCCGCTGCGACAATCCTTCATAAGCGGCGACTATTCGCGCCACCAATTCGTGGCGGATCACATCCTCGGCGGTGAACTTGACCTGGGCGATGCCTTCGACGCCGTCGAGCAGTCTGGCGGCTTCGGCGAGGCCGGAGGTCTGGCCGTTCGGCAGATCGACCTGGCTGGGATCGCCGGTGATAATCATGCGGCTGTTTTCACCCAGCCGGGTCAGGAACATCTTCATCTGCATCGAGGTGGTGTTTTGCGCCTCGTCGAGGATGATGACGGCGTTGGTCAGGGTGCGGCCGCGCATGAAGGCCAAAGGCGCGATCTCGATTTCGCCGGTCTGGAGTGCGCGCTCGACCACCCGCGAATCCATCAGGTCGTACAACGCATCATAGATCGGCCGCAGGTAGGGATCGACTTTCTCGCGCAAATCGCCGGGCAGGAAGCCCAGCCGCTCGCCGGCCTCCACCGCCGGCCGCGACAGGATGATGCGGTCGACTTCCTTGCGCTCGAACAGTTGCGCGGCGTGGGCCACCGCAAGCCAAGTCTTGCCGGTACCGGCGGGCCCGATGCCGAACACCATCTCATGGCGCTTGAGCGCACGGATATAGCCGTCCTGCGCAGCGGTTCGCGCCCGCACCGGGCGCTTGCGCAAATTGATGGCCTCGAACGACGGCTTGGCGGATTTGGCGTCAAATTCGAACAGCGAGCCCTGCGCGATCACGGCGCGGATCGCGCCTTCAACGTCGCCCTGCGCCAGGTCGTGGCCCTGGGTCGCCTGCGCGTAGAGCGTTTCCAGAACGCGCCGCGCGGCGTCGCAGCCGTCGCGCGATCCGGCGATGGTGATGTGGTTGCCGCGCGAATCGACCACGACGCCGAGCCGGCGCTCGATCAGCGCCAGGTTCTGTCCGTAGGGGCCGACCAGTGCCGATGCGCCCCGATTGTCGTCGAAGTCGATGACGACCTGGGTTTCGGGCGGATTGGGCATGTCGCGGTCAAGTTTGCGGCTGGGAGCGAGTAAAGGCGAATCCGATGCACTTTTTGGCAAGGGTTCAGGCTCCCGTATTCAATGAAAAAGAATGGGCGGTCGAAGAATGGGTTGCGTTGGAAAATGCAGGCTGCGCCGGCGACGCCTGGGCCGAAGCCGCCAGCCTGCCGAGCAGGCTGTAGCGCTCGAGGCTATCGATCGTCACCGGCAACACCTGCCCGATGAGGTCGGGCGAGGCCATCACATGGGCCGGCTGCAAATAGGCGGTGCGGCCGACGATCTGGCCGGGATTGCGGGCGGCTCGTTCGAACAGCACATCGACCGTGCGGCCAATCGCCGCCTGATTGAAGGCCAATTGCTGGCTGTCGATCAACTCCTGAAGTCGCACCAATCGCTCGTCCATCTCAGCCGCTGACACCGTCTCCTGCATGTCCGCCGCCGGCGTGCCCGGCCGCGGCGAATACTTGAACGAATAGGCGGCAGCGTACCCGATTTGTGTGACCAGAGCGAGGGTCGCGGCAAAATCTTCCTCGGTCTCGTTCGGGAAGCCCACGATGAAATCTGATGAGAAAGCAATATCTTGCCGCGCAGCACGAAACCGGTCGATGACGCGGCGGTAATCCTTGGCGGTATGTTTGCGGTTCATCGCCGCGAGAATGCGGTCGGAGCCGGACTGCACGGGAAGGTGCACGAACGGCATCAGCGCCGGCAGGTCGCGATGGGCGTCGATCAGCGTCTGGTCGACATCGCGGGGGTGGCTGGTCGAGTAGCGCAGCCGCGCCACGCCGGGAAGCTCGGCGAGCCGGCGCAACAGCGCGCCCAGCGACCAGATCCGTCCGTCCGGACCTTCGCCGTGATAGGCGTTGACGTTCTGGCCGATCAGGGTGATTTCGCGGACGCCGTTGTCGGTCAGCCGGCGGACGTCGTCGAGGATCTTTGCGACCGGCCGCGACACCTCGGCGCCGCGCGTATAGGGCACCACACAGAACGTGCAGAATTTGTCGCAGCCTTCCTGCACCGTCACGAACGATGAGATGCCGCGCGCGCGGATCGCCTCGGGCTTCGGCGGCGCCAGCAATCCGAACTTGTCTTCGACCGGGAATTCGGTTTCCAGCGCCCGGCCGTGACGCTTTGCCTGCACCAGCAGTTGCGGCAGATGATGATAGCTTTGCGGCCCCACCACCACATCGACCGCCGGCGCGCGGCGGATGATCTCCTCGCCCTCGGCCTGCGCGACGCAGCCGGCTACTGCGATGCTGACCTCGCGCCCGTTGCGCGCCGCCTCGTCCTTGATGACGCGCAGCCGCCCCAGCTCCGAATAGACCTTCTCGGAGGCCTTTTCGCGGATGTGGCACGTGTTGAGGATGACCAGGTCCGCGTCGTCAACGCTTGCGGTCTCGACAAACCCCTCTGGCGCCAATGTGTCTACCATGCGTTGCGCATCGTAGACGTTCATCTGACAGCCGTATGACTTGATGTGCAGCTTGCGCGGCGGCTTCATGGAACCTGAATGCTGGGCGGACGTGGCGCCAATACGGCGCAGGGGTCAATTATAGGCCAAAGTGCTGGAAATCCAGCAGGCTAGCTTGAAAATCGTCGTCCTGCGGTACTCCGGCACGCCATGGCCTCGAGAAGGCGGGCTGGAGAGGTGTTTAGGCGCAATTAGAGGGAATGTTTCGCGCCAAACGGAGTTAACAGGAGTAGCCTGAGGGGAATCCGCTTACCGACGCAGGAGGCTCGAATGATCAAACGTGCGATCAAGCTTCGGACGTTGGCGCCACTACTGACGGCGCCGCTTTTGGTGATGCTGAGTACCGCACCCTCGCTCACCCCGGCCCTTGCGGCTGGAGGGGGTGGCGGCGGTGGCGGCGCGAACGACGCGATGAACCCGTCTGCGGGGGCTCCCCCGCCTGCCTCGGCCTACCCGAAGCGGTCCGGCACGAAGGCCACCCAGAAGGCGAAGAAAACCGGCAAGCAGTCCGGCATTGTCGACCCGGCATTTGGTCAAGGCTACCGCGCGGCTTACGAGACGATCTACGACCGCAACGATTATGCCGCCGCCATCGACCAGCTGAAGGCGCTTGGCCACGACGATCACCCGAACGTCGCCAACCTGATCGGTTATTCCTATCGCAAGCTCGGCGACTACAGGCTCTCGCAAGTCTGGTATGAGCGCGCGCTGAAAGCCGACCCGAACCATGTGCTGACTTGGCAGTATTACGGGCTGTGGCAGCTCGAACAGGGCAATCGCGATCAGGCCCAATACCATCTGAGCCGGATCGCTGCGATTTGCGGCACCGACTGCGACGAGTACCGGTCGCTTTCGGCCGCGCTCGAAAAGCCGCCCGGCACCGGACTGGTTTACTGAGTCCGGCTGCACGGCGTTGGGCCTCGAGCATGATCCGGACCCGCAGGGCCGCGTTAGCGCAAAGTGGACGCCGGTTTTTCCGAAGAGATCATGCTCAAATAATAATATCAGAGCGGGATGGGCCGTCCCGCTCTGGACGCGCTGTCAGCCGGCCAGCGCGCCCAGATATCGGATCGCCGAGATGCTCGGCAGGAACGTATAGGCGCCGCCCCGGGTCTGGACGAAACGCGGCAGACCGCGCAGCCGGACCGTTGCGCCTGACTTTAGCGGCACGTCGAACCAACTGGTCCCGGGATCGTTGGCGCCCACCACCGGATCGTTGGATCCGGTGATCCGCGGATCCTGCAGGCCGAGGTTCAGCCAGTCGCACGACATGGCCTCGAACTGGGCGCCGAGATTGGCGCCGATGAAGTTGCCGAGCAGGCCGCGTTCTTCTTCCCCGCCGGACTTCCCGTCGGTTTTCGCCGGATCATGAATATAGGGCGGTCCGTACGGCATGCCGCGCCGGATCAGCCGCCGGCTGTGGTTCGCCACCCGTTGCACGATTTGCCCGCCGCGTGGGTTGCTGCGCCGGATATGGGCGCCATAGGGACAGCGGGAGGCGCTGTCATAGTCGAAATCGGTCATGCTTACCGGCGGCGTCGGATTGGGAGTATCGGGCGAAAGCGCCAGCGGCACGCCGTTGCGCCAGCGGCCGCACAAATTGGCCGCGACGACCTCGCGCAAGGCCGCGTGGCGCGACAGTCCGGCGCCGATCGACGCCACGGCGCCGACAGGCAGCAACTCATCGATTTTGGGATGCCCAAGCAAATCCGTCGCAGCCTCATCGAGATACGCCTCGAAGCCGACCACGTCCTGGGCCAGCACCCGAAACGCATTGAAGCTGCCATTGAGCCCGAGCGGATCGGGTTGCGGCACCCGCCACAGCACCTCTTCGAAATTGGTCGGATAGCCCAGCAGCACGGTGCCGAGCGGCGCCATCGGCTGATCATCGTAGTCGCCGGGGTCGTGAACCTCCGCGAAGCGCGGTTGCGAGATGTTGTCGCGATAGCCGAAGTGGACGTAGTCGCCGTGGAAATTCCAGCCGTCGCGCACGCCGAGCAGTTTCAGGCCGGATGCGCCGGTGACGGCCTGCTGTTGCACGCGGTCCAACTGGGCGATTTCGTCGGCATAGATCGTCGCGACGAGGTGAAGCCGCTTCGGGTCATCGAATGGCGCCGGCCAGGTTTCGGGGGCGCTCGGCCCGGCGTCGCCGAGTTTCAGCGCCCGGCTGGTCATGCCGTCGATGAATTCGGTCGGGAACGTCTCGAGCGACGCGGCCGGCGTGCCCAGCGCGCGCAGCCCTTCGTAGGTCAGGCCGATATTGAAGCAGGTGTCTGGCTTGGTCGTCCACGTCGTCTCCGGCGTGATCTGCGGAACATGGTCGCCGCCCGAAATGCTGTCGGCGAGCCAGCGGCGCGCGGCGATGCGGTCGGTGACCTCCAGCATGAGGTATCGGACGCGGGGCTTGCGGTAGCCACGCACGATGTTGCCCTGGACATCGGCGCCGTTGAAGGCGGCGCTCACCAGCCGATTCCAAACTGCCGGCGGACCTGCGCCGCCGAATAGCCGGGATAGGCGCGGTAACCGCTGCCGAGCGAGACGTTCGGATTGACGCGCAGTTGCAGGATCAGGTCCCGCGGAAGTTGGCGCAGGTCATCATGGCCGGAGGCGGCGGTATCGCCGTTGACGGCTTCCTGGTCTCGCAATATGCCGGTGGCGAGGTCCGGCACCTGGTACATGTCATGCGCATGCACCCAGTCGATGAACTTCTCGACGTTTCGTTCGGAAGGAATCACAGTTTCGCCTCCTTCGACAAGTCCCACCACGGCGTCAAACACGCTGCCGATGGTGGCGATGAAATCACGGATGTAGTTGGTGAAGTCTCCGTCATAGACCGAGAACATGCAGATATTGTCGTCGACGATCACGAAGCGCGCGAAATGCACCGTGCCGACATTGTCCAGCCCGGCGTAGATCTCATCCTTGTTTTGCGCGATCGCGAGCGCTGCCTTGGCGCGTCCGACCGGCGACTTGTCCTTCAACGGCATGACCAAATTCATCATGCGCTGCAGATTGTCGCCGGGCTGAATCGAAAACGGCGGTCCGCCCGGCTGCGGCTTGACCGGCGTGCGCCACGCCCAATAGGGCACGACAATCCACTTCGCCACGAACTGGAACAGCGCCGTGTCGGGCAGCCCATCCACAAATCGATCCAACCAAGCGCCGTCACCTGGCATCAGTTCAACTCCGGTTGAAGGGGCATGACGTGCCGCCGCGTAATTCGCGCGAGAATTCATAGGCGTCGCGGCGGGCGTGGAGGATCGGATCGCCGGAGGCTTCGATGCCGGGCAGCAGCCGGCACGGATTGAAGCTGATGCGTTCGGCGGCGATGGTCTGGTCCGCCGCGACATTGGTGAGCGTCAGGGTGCCCATCACCACCCGCACGCGTTTGGCAGGCCAGGGCTGGGTGGGATCGTCGAGCGCGTCGCCGTCCTCGCCGATGGTCATGTTGAGCATGAATTCGGCCGGCCATTCTCGCAGGCGCTCTTCAAGCTCCTGGTGCAGATACCTGTCGACCGGCGGCAGGGCGGGATCGGTGTTGAGCACGCCGGCGACCGGTTGCCAGGAGAAACGAACGCTGCGGCGAACCCCGTCGGGCGCAATCACCACGAAAGTGTGCACGGCGTGGTAGGTGGCGCGAACATAGCTCACCGGGGCGCCGATCGTTCCGGCCTGGAATACAGCGAGCTGAGCGAACCGGTGCCGGTTGGCATAATCCAGCGTTCCCGCATCGCCGCTGGCGGTTTGCCCCGGATAGGGGTCGCGAAGAGGCTGCTTGAGCTGCAGCATGTCGAGAAACTTACGCCACGGCGATTCCTTCTTGACGGGCGTCTGCCGCGCAGCCGTGGTGAACGCAAGAAAATCATCGACCGTGCGCGAGAAGAACTCACCGAGCGTCATCGCGATCAGGTCGGTCGCGGCGTCATTCCGCAAATGGAATCGCGTCGCCATGCCACGGACGTCGTTCCATCCGTCATGCTGGACGGGACTTCCTGATCCGTTGGAGAATCGCACCGATGCGGGCACGCGCTGTCCCTGGAAGTGCTCGGCGATGCAAAAGCTGCGGGCTATGTCGGAGGCCACGAAATAGCCGTCCACGCCGATGCCGATGGTATGGACCGGCCTCGTCCCTTGCTTGTGATCCGGAAAATCGGAAATGACGGCTTCGACAAGCCGCTTTGCTACGGATGAATCGTCCATGCCCCTGCCCCAAATTGTGGACGGACTATATCTATGTATTGCTACTTAAAATTGATGGTTTTCCCCAGAAGCCCCGTGCTGGAAACGGCTTCGCTCGACTGACGTCCCATTCCGTTCCAGACGTCGATAATGTACGTCCGGGTTTCCATCAAATCAAACTGAGATCCACGTGCCATCGCCAATTCAAACGCGCGCTCACCCAGTCGCTCGCGCGCACCATTGACGACATTTCTGGACGCTCTGTCGAGTTTCAGCGGCGACGCCTTGAGCGCGCCGGCCAGCACCGCGAGGTGTTCATTCTCTCCGAGTTCGGCGAGCGGCGCGAGCAGGGACCGGATGATCAGCCAGGTGTAGAAGGTCGCGCCGTGGTTCGGCAGGTCGATCAGCGAGCGCACCTGAATAGCCAGCGCTTCGGCGGGTATGGCCTCCGCCGCCTGCAGGTCGGCGATCAGGTGTTTCACCCGCTGCGCTCCCAGGTGATTGCCCGCCAGGTTCGCCCATTCCATCGAGGTCTGGTACTCGTCCATCGCCTTGTTGGGGTCCTTGTAGCTTTCGAGGCTGCCACGGGCATAGTGAATATAGCCCATCAAGGTGGGCTGCATCGACGTCTGGCCGATCTGGCTGGCTTCGTTCACAAGCTCTCGCGCGCCATCCAGGTCTCCGGTTCGCGCCTTGACGACCGCCGCAAGACATAGCGACATGATCTCGCAGGGCCGGTTGCCGGCGCGTCGCGCCTGTTCGATCGCCACGAGGTGATAGTCGAACGATCCCGCCGCATCTCCCGCCCAGCGAGCCATCTGGCCGACCACGCCGGAGAGCCAGCCTTGGCTGGATCGCAACCCATCGGCTTCGGCCTGGAAGCCCCGTTCAATGAAAGCGCGGGCCTTTTTCTGATCGCCCTCGTCATGGAAGGCGCGGCCGGCGGCTCCGGCCAGCAGGATAGGCGCCTGTTCAAGCTGATCGGCGCCGGGTCTCGCCATGATCCGCTCGTACCAATTGGCGGTTTCCGCGCCTCGATGCGAGTAGTTGAAGAGGAACAGGGGCGCGGCGAGATCCGCCGCGAGATTCAGATCGCGCGTCACGGCCCGTTCGAAGGCGGTGCGGAGGTTGGACAGCTCATCGTAGATCGCGTTGGCGGCCTTGGCTTCCTTGACGCTCGACATCTGTTGGCCGAGCTCCCGGCATCGCGCCGCGTAAACCTTGCCGTGCTGGGTTTCGATCGTCTGCAGCAAACCGGCCTCGTCGAGCCGTTCCCGCCCGAAGGCCTGAACGGTTTGCAGCATCCTCAGCTGATGGCTGCCGGTGTCTCGCGCCAGCAGCGAGGATTCCACCAATTCATCGATCCCGCTGAGCACATCGGATTCGTCGGGCATGTCGATCGCGCAGACGGCCAGCGCCTGTTCTTCGCGGAAGGGCCCGGAGAATACCGACAACCGCTGCAGAATCTCCCGGCTGTTCGGATCGAGCAGGCTGTACGACCATTCGAGGGTCTGCCGGAGCGTCTGCTGGCGGCCGGCCCGGCGACGAAAGCTCCGCGCGTGGAGATCGAGCGGATTGGTCGTTCCGTCCTGGATGCTCTCCAGGCTGAACCTTCGCAGATGACCGGCTGCGATCTCGATGGCGAGGGGAATGTATTCGAGATTGGCGCAAATGCTTTGAATGCGCGCCAGGTCGGTGGGCGACGGTTGGAATCGCCGATCGGCCAGGCGGCCCCGTTCCACGAACAGGCGAACGGCTGCGGACTGCCTGGGGTCGTCCTGCGCGCCCGAATCCAGCGAGGAGACCTGATAGACCGCCTCGCCTTCCACTCCCAGCGTGCGCCGACTGGTGTTGACCAGCAACAGCGAGCCGCAGGCCGAACCCAATTCCGTGACGGCGTCGGCGATCGGGTCGAGCACGTGCTCGCAATTGTCCATCACCAGGATCGCCCGGACATGTTGCAGACGCTCGATCACCCGTACGCGCCACTCCACGCCGGGAAGTGGTGAAATTAACAGCGCCTCCGCGATCGCGGGCCAGACATCGCTGTCCCGCTCCAGTGCCGACAGGTCAACAAACCATGCGCCGTCGGGAAAAGAGGATTCCACCGAGCGCGCGAACTCGATGGCGAGCCGGGTCTTACCGATCCCGCCATGGCCGGTCAGCGTCAGCAACCGCGACTCGTGGGTCATTTGAACGAGATCGTTCAGCTCTCGCTCGCGGCCGACGAACGAGCTCAGATTTGCGGGCAGGTTGCCGCTCGCGCTTTCGCGCTTGCCGCTGATCGGCGGGAAGGCGCTGGGCAGGTCCGAGGCGCAAACCTGATAGACGCGGATCGGTTCGATGCCCTTGAAGTGGTGTTCGCCGAGGTCGGACAGGTCAAACGGTATCGGCTCGATCGCCAGCCGCTCCGCCGTGACGCCCGACAGCAGAATCTGGTCGGCGCTGGCGGCGCTCTGCAGCCGTGTGGCGGTGGGAACGGTAAGGCCGAAGAAATCGCTGCCGCGCGCCCGCGACAGGCCGGTGTGAATGCCGAAGCGGATCTGGAGTCGTCCGGTGGCACCCCAACTGGCGCCAAGCATCTCGCGTTGCGCCTCGATCGCCGCCAGTACCGCGTCGAGCGGCCGCTCGAAGATCGCCAAAACACCATCCCCGGTGTCCTTGAACGGAGAGCCGGAACGACGGCGAATAGCGCCATGGAGGATCCGGTCGTGCAGATCCATGGCGCCCAGCATCTCGTTGGGATAGCGACGGAGCAGGGCGGTGCTGCCCACAATATCGGTCGTGAGGATCGTGCTTTCCCGGCTGCCGGCCAAGGATGCCGACAATTCAGGCCGGGCGATGGATGGGTGTTCAGCCACGCGACGCCGCCTCGCTCATCCCTCGCGCTCGGACCGAGGCGCCGGCATACACTTACCCCAAGGGTATGGGTTTGAATTCATCAACGGCACGCCCGCACCCCACATAACTCACATGGCCCACAGTATTGAGAACCCGGAAAATACGGTTGTGAGAGAGCGTGGAACCTCTACGTCAGATTGCTATGTTTCGCAATCGCGATATGGCTCGTTTGGGCAGAGCGGGATCGCTTTTCTTCAAATCGCCATGCGCTTTATCTTATTATTATTTGAGCATGATCTCCGCGCAAACGCTTCGCGTTTGTCGCGAGGGAAAACCGGCGTCCACTTTGCACCAACGCGGTCCTGCGGGTCCGGATTATGCTCTAACCGGGGACCGCTTCGGCGGTAATCAGGGCGGGCAGCTGCCGCATGTCGTCAAATGTCATGTGGGCGCCGGCGGCCCGCAGGGTCTCGGCATAGCCGGGCCGGCAGTGGCTGCCGCCGTGAAAGCCGAGCACGGTCATCCCGGCGGCGACCGCGCCGGCAATGCCGGCAAGGCTGTCCTCGATCACGAGGCATCGCCGGGGCGGCGTCTTCATCTGGGCTGCGGCAAACAGAAACAGGTCCGGTGCAGGCTTGCCGCGGGCGACCTGTGAAGCCGAGAAAATATGCGGTGCGAGGCGATCGTAAAGCCCGGTGCGGCCGAGGCTGACGCGCATACGCTGCGGCGAGCCGCTCGAAGCCACGCAGACCGGCTGCGCGATCAGGTCAAGCGCCTCCTCGATATAAGGCACTGCCGCGAGGTCGGCTTCAAACCACCGGAACAAGGTGTCCTGCAATTGCACATGGAAGTCGTCGGGCAGGCTGTGGCCGAGTTCGGCCTCGACTTCGAGGTTCGCCTGGCGCGTCGATCGGCCGAGGAAACGTGGAAAGACCTGTTCGGCGGTGATCGGATAGCCGTGGCGGCTCAACACCTCCGCATGCGCGCGGCAGGAAATGACTTCGCTGTCCACCAGCACGCCGTCGCAATCAAAGATGACGAGATCGAAATTGCGGTTTTCGGTCTGACGCTTTTGCTGCGCAGCGAGCTCCGCGCAATCTGCGTCCGCGTGGTTGCTAGGCGAACCGGTATTCACTGCGATCGAAATGCCAGATTTCAGGATTGGGGCTCAGTCTTGTCGTCATCGAGCGGCACGCAATACAGTTCGAGCCGGTGATCGACCAGCTTGTAGCCCAGCTTGCGGGCGATTTCAGCCTGCAGCTTCTCGATCTCTTCGGAGGTAAATTCGATCACCTTGCCGTCGCGCAGGTTGATCAGATGGTCGTGGTGGCTGTCGCGCATCTGCTCATAGCGGGCGCGGCCCTCGCGGAAATCGTGCCGCTCGATGATGCCGGCATCCTCGAACAGCTTGACGGTGCGATAGACCGTCGAAATCGAAATCTTGTCGTCCACGGCGACGCAGCGGTGATATAATTCTTCGACGTCGGGATGATCCACGGCATCCGCCAGCACGCGGGCGATGACCCGGCGCTGCTCGGTCATGCGCATGCCGGTCGCGGCACAGCGCGTTTCGATGGTGGTGCCGTTGGGCGCGGAAGTGGGTTTCAGTGCGGTCATGGTCTTCGCCCTGGAGCAACGCATGATCCGCCGAAATGGATGCGGCCCGGCAAAAACATCATGCGCCTTGCTGTGGTTAGCGCGCGACCGTCGAAACCGGTGGGCCGCTCTCGCTGGTCGCGCTTGGACTGTTCTGCCACCCTGCCAACGCTACGACAAGTCGCGGCGCATCAACAGGGCGTCCAATTGTTCCCCGCCGGGCTGCCGATAATAGCGTTCGCGGCGGCCGACGACGCCAAATCCCGCCCGTTCATACAGCCGCCGCGCCGGTTGATTATTTTCCTCGACCTCAAGAAAGACGGTGCGCACGCCATGGCCCGCGAGATACCCAAGATGGGTCAGCAACAGATCGCGGGACAGGCCGCGGCCGCGATGGCTCGCCGCCACCGCGATCGAAAGGATTTCGGCTTCGTCCGCCGCCATCCGCGACACCGCGAAGCCGATAATCCTGGTCCCGGCCCGTAGCCGGTGGATCAGCGTGTTGCGCTCGGTCAACATGTTCTCGAACTCGCCTTCACCCCATCCGCGGTGAAACAATTCGGCATGAAGCTCTGCCAGCATCCGCGCGTCGCGCAGGGTCGCGGGTTCGACCGCGTTGGGCCCGCCGTGCCACCATTCGGCGAGCCAAGCCATCACAACTCGGACAGCTGCGCGGCTTTCGGCCGCAGATCCCGAGCCGGTTTCGCGTCGGGGGCGCGCAGATAATAGGGCCGCGCTGGCGCGTTTCCGGGGCTGACCGCGGCGCCCAGCCAGGCCACCCAGGCAATGTCCGGCGCGGGCTGGGGGTCGATCTGGAACGGCGGAGGCGCATCCGCCGGCCAGCGGTCGGCGAGCAGTCCGGCGGCGTTGCCGACCAGATGCGGCGCGCCAAACCGCGCTGCGCCGAGCGCCTCCTCGATCGGAGCGAGGCGCGGCGCGATCAAGGGGCCGCCATCGCCGCGGACCACCTGAAGGTAGACATGGTCATGCCGCGCATCGATCGCCGCGATGACGGGCGCTTCGCTGTTGGTGCTGACGATCGGCGCGGCATAGGCCGTCAGCGTCGTCAGCCCGACAATCGGTTTGCCGGCGGCGAGCGCGATGCCGCGTGCGGCGGATAGTCCGACCCGCAAGCCGGTGAAACTGCCGGGACCGGTGGTCACGGCGATGCGGTCGAGGGCAGCGAAGGCGATGCCGGCCTCCCTCATGACGCGCGCGATCAGCGGCATCAGCGCTTCGGCATGACCGCGCTTCATCGCCTGCGATTCCTGCGCGATCGGCACGCCGGCGCGGGTGTCGAGCACCGCGGCGGCGCAGGCGTCCAGCGCGGTATCGATGGCGAGGATCAGCATCGGAGGGCGGCGAATAGCGAATGGCGAATAGCGAATGGGGGGCCGCTAGCTACTACTCGCCATTCGCTAATCACTATTCGCTCCTCTACATTCACATCGGCCGGACTTCGACCACGTCGGGCACGAAGTGCTTCAGCAGATTCTGGATACCATGCTGCAGCGTCGCGGTGGACGACGGGCAGCCCGCGCAGGAGCCCTTCATGTTGAGATAGACGATGCCGTCCTTGAAACCGCGGAAGGTGATGTCGCCGCCATCATTGGCGACCGCCGGCCGCACCCGGGTCTCGATCAGATCCTTGATGATCTCGACCGTCTCGGCATCGGTCTCGTCGAAGAACTCGCTTTGCTCGTCGGTCGCCTGGTCGGTGGCCGCGCTGCCGTCGGCCAGCAACGGCGCACCGGACATGTAGTGCTCCATGATGGCGCCGAGAATCGCGGGCTTGAGGTGCTGCCAGTCGCTGTCGTCCTTGGTCACGGTGACGAAGTCGGCGCCGTAAAACACGCTGGTGACCCCGGGCACCCCGAACAGCCGCTCCGCGAGCGGCGAGCGCATGGCGGCCTCGCGATCGACGAATTCCATGGTGCCGCTGTCGAGCACGGTGCGGCCGGGAATGAATTTAAGGGTGGCGGGATTAGGCGTGGCTTCGGTCTGAATAAACATCTGTTTTCTCCGGCGTCGCCGGTTCAAGGCCGGCGCGTGCTTCCCCCTAGCAGATGGCGACGGCAAAAGCACGATCAAGGCTGGCAGGGCTGCAAATGGCTGCAATATCCGTTAATTAGGCCTGTTCCCGCACCCCTTCACGACAACGCGTCGATCTCTTGGTCGCTAAGGTCGCCGGGCACGATGGTGACGGGAATCGGGAACGAGCCGGCCACACTCGCAATCATGCTGATGATCGGGCCTGGACCCTCGGGACCGGCATTGGCCGCCAGCACCAGCTGGGCGATATCGACGTCCTTGTCGATGACATCGAGGATTTGTTCGGTCGGGTCGCCCTCGCGGATCACCCGCTCCGGCGTGATCCCGGCGATGCCGTTGGCGCGGCCGGAGGCACGGTCGAGCGCGGCGTCGGCATCCTCCAGCGCCTCGGCGCGCATGATCTCGACGACCCCGAGCCATTGCTGGTTCTGTTCCTCGATCTCGATGATGCGCAGCATTACTACGCCGCCGCTGACCCGCATCGCCCAGCGGCTGGCATAATAGACCGCGCGGTCCTCTTCCGCGGTGTCGTCAACGATGACGAGGCATTTGGGGCTATGGCCCGTCTCGTAGCTTCGTCGCTGCGCGGTCATGCCAGGTCCCGGGCTGTGCCAAACCAGCACATGCTGCCACGGCAAAGCCGTACCCGACAAGCGGCGGTGTCGGCGCCGCCGTGCTTTCCTCGATTATTGTTGGAACGCCGACGTCAGGGCTTGCGGATGAAACCGACGATGTCCCTCGTCGCCTGCATGGTCTCGGCCGCGATCGCGCCGGCCCGGTCGGCGCCGTCGATCAGGATCGAATCGACATGGCCGGGGTCGGCCATCAGCCGCTTCATTTCGGATGCGATCGGCGACAGCTTGGCCACGCAGAGTTCGACCAGCGCATTCTTGAAGTTGGAGAACTGCCCGCCGCCGAATTCGCCGAGCACGTCGGCCTTGCTCCGGCCGGCCAGCGCGGCATAGATCCCGACCAGATTGTCGGCTTCGGGACGGGTCTCGAGACCCTTTTCTTCCGACGGCAGCGGCTCCGGGTCGGTCTTCGCCTTGCGGATCTTCTGCGCGATGGTGTCGGCGTCGTCGGTGAGGTTGATGCGCGAATTGTCCGATGAATCGGACTTCGACATTTTCTTGGTGCCGTCGCGCAGCGACATCACCCGGGTCGCCGGCCCCGTGATCAGCGGCTCCGGTTGCGGGAAAAACAAGCCGTTGCCGAAGCCGCGGCTGCGGATCGAATCGACGAAATCATTGTTGAATTTTTGCGCGATGTCGCGCGACAGCTCGAGATGCTGCTTCTGGTCCTCGCCGACCGGCACATGGGTGGCGCGGTACAGCAGGATGTCGGCGGCCATCAGCACCGGATAGTCGTAGAGGCCGACGGAAGCGTTCTCGCGGTCCTTGCCGGCCTTCTCCTTGAACTGCGTCATGCGGTTGAGCCAGCCGATCCGCGCGATGCAATTGAAGATCCACGCCAGCTCAGCGTGTCCGGACACCTGGCTCTGGTTGAAGACGATATGTTTCTTCGGGTCGATGCCGCTGGCGATGAAGGCCGCGGTCACTTCGCGGGTGTTGCGGGCGAGTTCGGCCGGGCCGCCCCAGACCGCGGTCGGCTGCGTGATGGCGTGCAGGTCGACCACGCAATACAGGCAGTTGTGCGTCTGCTGCAGCTTCACGAAGTTGACGATCGCGCCGAGATAATTGCCGAGATGCAGATTGCCCGTCGGCTGGACGCCTGAAAAAACCCGTTCAACCATCGCCATGCTATGTCCTGATCACCCCGTTTTGCGCCGCCGATGGGCCACGCCCGTCAACTGTCCGCCGTCAATTGGCAGCAGGCGCCGCGCCGTCCATTGGCAACAGGCGCCCCGCGCCGTCCATTGGCATGTGGGCGTCAGTCGCGCAAGTCGCGGGCGGAGGGGCGCCGGATCGCGGCGACCGCCTCGTCCCAGCGGGCCGCGCCCGACAGGCCGAGCAGCAGCACGTAGACCGTGATGCCCGCCACAATCAACGTCAGCAAGATCGCCGCCTGCGCCAGGCCGTGGCCGTTCGCGGTCAGGCTCGGCGCAATGCGGGCCGCCAGCCACAACAGCCCGCCCATTGCGAGTGCGGCGGCTGCGATCCGCGGCAGCCGCCGGCGCGCATCGGCATCGATGGCGAAACCGAAGGTCGCAGCACCCCGCCCGATCAGCGACAGCGCGGTGACCCAGGCGCCGAGCGCGATGGCGGCGGCGACGCCGTCGGCGCCGAACCATCGGCTGAACACCAAAGCTGCGGCGATCGCGACAGCGATTCCCGCCACCGTCGCCCATAGCGGCGTCGCGGTGTCGCCGCGCGAAAAGAACGCCGGCGACAGCGCCTTGACCAGCACATGGGCGGGCAGGCCGAGCGCCAGCCACATCAGCGCCCGCGCGGTGCCTTCGGTATCGGCCGCGGTGAACAGGCCGTGCTCGAACAGCATCTGCACGATCGGCGTGCTCAGCGCGACCAATCCCAGCGTTGCCGGCAGCGCCAGTCCGACCGCAAGCTCGAGGCCGCGCGACTGCGCGTGCATCATCGCTTTGCGATCCTCGCCGCGCAGCGCGCGCGTCAGCTCCGGCACCAGCACGGTGCCCATCGCGACGCCGACAATGCCGAGCGGCAGTTCGATCAGCCGATTGGCGAAATAGAGCCATGACACCGCGGCCGGCGCCGCCGAGGCGACGATCGCGCCGCTGACGATCAGGAGCTGCGGCCCGGCGCTGGCGATCATGCCCGGCACGGCCTTGCGCAAAAACCCGCGCATCTCGCCGTCGAACGCGACGCGGAGCGGGGTCGCGGTGCGATTGCCCGAGCTATTGCCCCGGCGCAGCACCAGGATCAGCAATTGCAGCAAGCCGGCGACGCCGACGGTGGCCGCGATCACCTGCGCGGCCGCGGTGCCACTCTCTCGCGTGACAAGCAGCGCGATCATGACGCCGATCAAAGCGATGTTGAACAACAGCGGCGAGAATGCCGTGAGCGCGAAGCGGCCTTGCGCGTTCAACAGCGCCATCATCACCGTGACCGGCCCGGCAAAGGCGAGATAGGGCAGCATCAGGCGGGCGTTGTCGACGGCGAATTGTAACGTCTCGTGTCCGGCAAAACCGGGCGCCAGCGCCTTGATCACCAGCGGCATCAATAGGCCGATCAACGCCGCCGCCACGACCAGCGCCGCGCTGACGGTGCCGAGCACGCGGCCCGCGAACGCCGCCGCCGCGCTCCGTCCTTCTGCGTCGCGCACGCGCAGCCAGGCCGGCACCAGCGCCGCGTTCAGCGCGCCTTCGCTCAACAGCCGCCTGACGACATTGACCAGTTGGAACGCCACTAAAAAGGCATCCGCCACCGGGCCCGCGCCGAGCAGCGCCGCGATCATGGCGTCGCGGATAAATCCCAGCAGCCGCGAGGCCAGCGTTCCCGTCGATACCGTGAGAAAGGATCGGATCATGGAATCTTTATAGCAGCGCCGCGCGCGGGCCCCAGCACTGATGCGATACTAGCGAAAATATGAAGCGCGCGCCGCGGCGCGATTTCAAGTTCCTGTTGCGAATTGGCGGCATCCGGTGCAGGAAACTCCCGCACCGGTAACTGCCACCGGCAACCGGCCAATCGCGACGGCTGTCGCACCCTATTAGATCCCTCACTTGAATTCGGGATTCCCGCCTCAATCGCAAATCCGCAACAGGACTTTGCAACAGGACTCGGTGAATGACTTCAGCGAAATATGACGTTCTCGGAATCGGCAATGCGCTTTTCGACGTTCTGGTGCAAACCGATGACGGCTTTCTCGTCCGCCACGGCATGAGCAAGGGCGGCATGGCGCTGATCGACGAGGCCCGCGCCGCCGCGATCTACAACGACATGGGCCCGGCCACCGAGATGAGCGGCGGCTCGGGCGCCAACACCATCGTCGGTCTCGCCAGCTTCGGTGCCCGCACCGCCTTTATCGGCAAGGTCAAGGACGACCAGATCGGCGGCCTCTACAGCCACGACATCCGCGCCGCCGGCGTCGCCTTCGAGACCAAGGCGGCCTCTGATGGACCCGCCACCGGCTGCTCCTACATCCTAGTGACGCCGGATGGCGAGCGCACCATGAACACCTATCTCGGCGCCGCGCAGGATCTCGCGCCCGCCGACATCAATGAGGCGCAGATCGCGGCCGCCGCGATCGTCTATCTCGAAGGCTATCTCTGGGATCCGCAGAGCGCCAAGGAAGCCTTCGTCAAGGCCGCGAACATCGCGCACGGCGCCGGCCGCCAGGTGGCGCTGACGCTGTCGGATGCGTTCTGTGTCGGTCGCTACCGCGACGAGTTTCTCGACCTGATGCGGAAACGCACCGTCGATCTCGTCTTCGCCAACGAGTTCGAACTGCTGTCGCTATACCAGACCGCGGATTTCGACGCCGCGCTGAAGCAGTTGCGCGCGGATGCCAAGCTCGGCATCGTCACCCGCAGCGAGAAGGGCTGCGTGGTGGCCTCGAAGGACGGCGTCACATCCGTGCCGGCCCATCCGATCGCGAGGATGGTCGACACCACAGGCGCCGGCGACCTGTTCGCCGCCGGCTTCCTGTTCGGCCTGGTGCGTGGTGCCGGCTTCGAGAACGCCGGTCGGCTCGGCGCGCTGGCCGCGGCCGAGGTGATCCAGCACATCGGCGCCCGCCCGCAGGTGTCGCTGAAGGAATTGGCAAAGCAGAACGGGCTGCCGGTCTAAAGCATGATGAGATTGTGTAATCTCTCAACACGTCGTCCCTGCGTCCGCACTAGGGCATGCACATATCTTTTGGTCGGCTGGCAGTCCCTGCTCTCCAAATTGTAGGGTGGGCAAAGGCGCGTTTGCGCCGTGCCCACCGACTTGGATCGCAGATGTAATAATGGTGGGCACGCTTCGCTTTGCCCACCCTACGGGTGTCTGCGAACGCGCGCTAGTCGTGTAGCCCGGATGAGCGCAGCGACATCCGGGAAAGGCGATCCCGCATGTCGCTTCGCTCATGCTGGCTACATACAACAGCCCTACCTCGCCAGGCGATCAAGCGGCGCGGCCGCGAGCCGTTCGCGGCCGTGCGGCGAAGTGAAATCCAGCGCGGGCCCGACCGGAACGATGCCGGCGGGATTGATCGAGCGGTGGCTTTCGTAATAGTGCCGCTTGATGTGTTCGAAATTCACCGTCCCGGCGACACCGGGCCACTGGTAGATGTCGCGCGCATAGGCTGACAGGTTCGGATAATCGGCCAGCCGGCGGATGTTGCACTTGAAGTGCCCGACATACACCGCGTCGAAGCGGATCAGCGTGGTGAACAGCCGGATATCGGCTTCCGTCAGGCCATCGCCGAACAGAAAGCGCCGGCCGGCGAGACGTTGCTCGAGCCAGTCCAGCGTCTCGAACAGCGGGCCGACCGCTTCCTGGTAGGCGGCCTGGCTCGTGGCGAAGCCCGATTTGTAGACGCCGTTGTTGAGCGTGTCGTAGATGCGGGCGTTGACCGGGTCGATCTCGTCGCGGAGCGCGCGCGGATAATAGTCGCCGGGCTGTGCGCCGATCTCATCGAACGCCGAATTCAGCATCCGGATGATCTCGGAGGATTCGTTGTTGACGATGGTCTGCCGGCGCTTGTCCCACAGCACCGGCACGGTGGCGCGGCCGGAGTAGCGCGGATCGGCGGCGGTGTAGATCTGATACATGAACGCGGCGTGGTTGACGGTGTCCGGAATCATTCCGGGACCATCGGCAAAGGACCAGCCGTGGTCCAGCATCAGCCAGTGCACCACCGACACCGGGATCATGCCTTCAAGGCCTTTCAGCGCCCGCATGATCAGCGTGCGATGGGCCCAGGGGCAGGCGAGGCTGACATAGAGGTGATAGCGGCCGGGTTCGGCCGCAAAGCCGCCGTCGCCGCTCGGCCCCGCGCTGCCGTCGCGCGTGATCCAGTTGCGGAACGAGACATCCTTGCGCACGAAGCGGCCGCCGGTCGACTTCGTTTCAAACCAGGCGTCGCGCCATTGACCTTCAACCAGCATTCC
>CAWCXD010000020.1:0-247593 GCA_963799475.1 uncultured Alphaproteobacteria bacterium
GTCGGGGCAGCTGGATTCGAACCAACGACCTGCAGTACCCAAAACTGCCGCGCTACCAGGCTGCGCTATACCCCGATTAGCTGGGAAACCATGTCGATACACGCTTATGCCGGGACCAGCAAGGCGCCGGGCGCCGCCCGATCAACGGCTGTTGAAGAGCGGGTGCCCAACGCGATCGCCCGGCGCAATTCCGTATTTTTGCGCGGTCCCGGCGGCTACCTCGAGCACGCCTTTCGCCAGACCCCTTGAGGGAATGATTTTGGTCGACATTGGCTCGGTATTTTCAGCGATACGGAGGATCCGGCCGTCAGCCCGGATGAAAATCATGTCGAGCGAGATGTAGGTGTTCTTCATCCACATCGACACCTCCTGCTCCGGCGAGAAGTCGAACAGCATCCCCTTCCCGTCCGCCAATTCCTTACGGTACATCAGGCCGGTGGTCTTTTCCTCTTCGGTCGTCGCCATTTCGACCGAGAACACGTGCACGCCGGTTTTGGTGACGATCTCGAGCGGCTGAATGGTCGCCGCCGGCGCGTCGCGGCCGGTGAATGTGCACAGTGCGAAGGCGGCCGCTAGAACCCAGAGCCACGCCCGGACACGATGCCGAACGACACCTTGATTAACGTTCATGAACAACACTTACCCAAACGGAGGACTTCGCCCGGCGGAACCCTAGCCGGGCGATCATGGCAAATACCAGACGAGCGACACCGCCGCGAGATCATTTTGGCGCGTGTCGACCCACGATTTCAGGAAAATGCTATTCCGAGCGGATGCTAGCCCAATCAGGCGGCGTTCCCGGAAACCTAGCTTCCGGCAACGCGACGCACAGGCAGGCCCGGTTAATGCGACGACAGGCCTGGGGAACCGGTCTCCGGCTGAATTTCAGCCGCCATCATCCCCTTGGAGCCGGGCCCGAACCGTACCAGCACATACTGGCCGGGCCGAAGTTCGGTCATCCCAAACCGGCGCAAAGTTTCCATGTGCACGAAGATATCCGGCGTGCCCTCTCCGCAGGTCAGGAAGCCAAATCCGCGAAGGCGATTGAACCATTTGACCTGCGCCCGCTCGAGCCCGCTGGTCGGCGTGACGCTCACATGCGTGCGCGGCGGCAGCATCTGCGCGGGATGGATCGCCGTCGACTCGTCCATCGAAAGGATCCGGAACGCCTGATAGCCCTTCGCGCGCTGCACGCACTCGCAGACCAGTCGCGCGCCCTCATACGCCGTTTGATAGCCGTCGCGACGGAGCACGGTGACGTGCAGAAGCACATCGGGCCAGCCATTGTCGGGGATGATGAAGCCGTATCCCTTCGACGCATCGAACCATTTGATGACGCCGCTGATCTCGACGAGGTTGGCGGCACTATCGCCGAGACCCGAAAGCGCGTCGATCGCCGGGTCTGGACCTAGTCCACCTGAAAGCTCGCTCGGCCCAAATCGATCTGAACCCGGTCGGTCCGAACCAATCCGGTCCAAACCAAACCTGTCAGAACCGAGTCTGTCAGAACCAAGTCTGTTGTGTCCAAGCCTGTTCGGTCCTGCCGCGCCCAGCGACGATCCTCCCAGCTTCTTAGACTCAAATCCGTCCGACCCCATGACCCCGGACCCCACACATCATAACCGGCCCGTCATTGATCGTGACGGCACCTGTACTCGCGCCCCACTCCTGACAATTCAGGATGCCGCCACGCGAATCTCTCGAATCAAAAGATAACACTCCCGCCTGCCGCGCATAGCTAAAAAACGAATGCACCGGGAGCTATAAACAACCTTGCGTAGCCGCGAATCAACCGAACATCAGTTGCCGACGAACGGTCCAAGCGTCTCCCCGATATCGTGGCGGATGACGAGATCGGCGATGTCATCCTGCTCCGTGGGCTCGTTGTTGATGATAACCAGTTTGGCACCGCTGTTTTTGGCCATCAGCGGAAAGCCGGCGGCGGGCCAGACCACCAGTGACGATCCGATCGCGAGGAACAGATCACAATCTTGCGCCAATTCGGTGGCGCGGCGCATTGCGTCCTCCGGCATCGCCTGACCAAAGGAGATGGTGGCGGTCTTGATTGGCTCATCGCACTCCAAGCAGTCGGGCGCTGAACCCGATGTATCGAAGTGTTGCCTGACCCACGGCAGGTCGTAAGCCTGTCCGCAACCGATGCAGCGGGCATAGGTGGTGTTGCCGTGCAGTTCCACCACATGATCTGCCGCGAAGCCTGACATCTGATGCAAATTGTCGATATTCTGGGTAACGATCGCCGGGATCTTGCCCGCCGTGTAGAGCGCGGCGAGGGCGCGATGACCACGTCCGGGCCGCGCCGCCGCAAATGTCGGCTCCATCGCGAACCGACGCCGCCAAGCCTCATCCCTCGCATCCGGGCTGGCGACAAACTCATCGAACGGAATGGGTCGGTTGCGGGTCCACAACCCGCCTGGCGAACGGAAATCGGGAATACCGGATTCCGTCGAGATGCCGGCCCCGGTGAAGGGAACGATGCTCGCGGCCTCGGCGATCATATCGCCGAGTTGTTCCACGGCGCTGCGGAGATCCGATGCGATCACGGCTTGTTATCCGGCGGTTAGCCGCGCGAACTATACCACGGGCCGGGCGGACTGCGACGTAGCGCTCACCACCGTCACGCGGCCTCCGCGACAGAATCCTTCGGCGCGTCGGTCTTTTTCTCATCGCTCTTCTTGGCCTTGGCGACGGGAGCGGACGTCTGGGATTTTCGCGCCGGCTTGCCGTATTGCGACAAGTTTTCCAGCTCGGCTTCGAGTTCGGCCTGCCGGGCCGCAACCTTTTCCGCGAGCTTGTCGGACGCTTGGTCGCGCAAGCTTGCGAGTTCCTCGATGCTCAGCGAATCCAGATCGATCTTGGCCATGCAGCTCTCCCGTTTTGTTCTGGCTAGCGGGAAGCCGCGAACGTCACAAGCACGGTGCCGGCCTTTTCCACCGCGAAGCTCGCGCGCGCCGACGCGATCACAATCATCGCACCGAAGCTTCCCAATTCACGCCCCAATTGCGGGTCCCAATGCAGCTGAACGACTCAATCAGGATGGATATGACCCAACAATCGGACCGTCTCAGCCGCGAGCGCGAAGAAATCGCGGCGCGCGTGGCCAACTTCAAAGCCACCCAGGAAAAATTCGAGCGCGAGCGCGAGACGTATTTCGTCACGACGCTGGAAAACGCCAAGAACGGATCTGGCGACAAGGCGCTTTAGCCCTCGCGCATGCGCGCATCCGTCGTCCCGCCTTCATTATCGCGATCCACGAAAAAGCCCGGGGCTGAAGCGCCGGGCTTTTCGTTTCACCAGTAACCCCAATTACCCTGCCAAGTGTGTTGGCGATAATACGGACTGCCGACATAGGCATAAACGGGACCGTAATAGAGCGGAGGGTAGTAGTAACCGTAGCTGGGACTAGAACCATAATATGGACCGTAAGCGCCCCATGCGCGAGCCCCGACGTTGCCTGCTGCCATCGCAAAAAGCCCGTGTTTAAAACGGCCGCGCGCCTCAGCCGGCGCGGTCACCATCGTTGCACCAACGGCGGCGACTGTCGCAAGGATCGCCAGAGCCCTTCTCATGCACGCCTCCCTCGTTCCTGTAACCTGCGAGATAACACCGAAACCTTTTTTAATGGTTGCAGGGAACCTTGTCTGCACGAGTTAGCGCCGATTACCGCAATATCGATGGCAGCGCCCGTTGAACCTTTGGCAGGCTGGATGCACACACGTTGGCTGGAGGATTGCGATTTCCAGTTACGCGGCAACGCCGCTAGGCAATATTGCGCCTGGGCGGCGTTGCTCGCTTTCACCCTGTCTAATTGCTATTCGGACAACGACGAGGCGCTTACGCCCTTTCGCTAGTGTGAAACTGAGGAAAAAGAGGAGCAGCGGTTGTCATCAGTCAGCCTCTGCCCTTCCGCCCGCACCTACTTCGGTGGCTGAAGGCCAGTGCTCAGGGCCCACTTATCCGCGTTCTCCCTCACACTGTCCTGGCTGGATCGCTTGGGAGGCTTCGTATCCTTCGGGATCTTCGGCAGCTTGATGTCCTTGTTCATATGACCGCTCTCCTTTGGCCACAGACTACCCCTCGCAGATGAAGTCACAACATTAAACTATTGATTTTACTACACTATTTTACTAATTTGACGGTTTTTACGGGTTGTTGGGAACTTGAGGCGATTGCTCAGAGTTAGGTAATTACTCATTTTGAGCAACGGGGTTCTCAATGAACGGGATGCGCGAGGAACGGCTGCAAATCATGCTTTCACCCGCGGAGTTGGAGGTGATCGACAACTTCCGTTTCACCCACCGGATGCCGACGCGGGCTGCGGCGGTCCGAGAGCTTTTGAAGTTGGGCTTGGCATCGGCCGGGGTAGCCGCGGATGGCAACAAGTCCAGCAACTATGGCGTTCTTGGCCGAGGACCCAACAGCCACACTGACAACGAGGGGGCATAAGTTCCCGCTGAACGATCAGCACCCGCCCCGTTGTGCCGTTGTTGGACGATAGATGGCGATGATAAGCGACGTCCCTCGTCCATTGAACCTTTTTCAGAGCCTGCAAACATAATCGGGGCTGGGGGAATTTCAGGGCCCAGCATAGGCGCAGCGTCCTCTGGCGAACATACTCCGCCAGAGGACGCTGTTGCGTTTGGGTTGAGCTAAAAGCTACCCGCCGAGAATGTTGGTCCGCGGTCAATGTAGTTTTGGCCCATCGCCGGACCCTCGCACTTGCGGCGCCAATCGAACTCGCAAATTTGTTCTGACATGCAGCCGCATTCCGGTTGGTGGGAAAAGCAGTCGGAGCACGCGGAAGGCGTCAGCGCATCGCGCGGCGCAGAAACGGTGCAGACCCCTGCCCCTCGCCGCAGTTTGCTGCTACGTATCCGGCCGACAAGCGAAACCAACCCTGCGACTGTTCAAGGGAGCAAGAAAGATGCGTTATCTCCACACCATGCTACGCGTCCGCAATCTCGATACCGCGCTGAAATTCTACCAGGATGCTCTTGGGCTGAAGGAGGTCAGGCGCATCGACAACGACAAGGCGAAATTCACGCTGGTGTTTTTGTGCGCCCCGGAAGACGAAGACTTGCTGAAACAGTCGAAGGGACGCGGCGCACCGCTGGTCGAGCTGACCTACAATTGGGACGAGGAGAAATACGGCGAGGATCGCTATTTCGGTCACCTGGCCTACGAGGTGGACGATATCTATGCGACTTGCGATCGCCTGATGAAACTGGGCATCACCATCAATCGTCCGCCGCGCGACGGCCAGATGGCATTCGTCCGCTCGCCGGATCTGCATTCGATTGAGCTGCTACAGAAGGGCGATGCCAAGCCGGCAGCCGAGCCCTGGAGTTCGATGCCTAACACCGGCCATTGGTAAACCTAATCAGCGCCGCGCATCGGAACTCTGCCATTCCTCGCGCGTTCTCCTCCCAGTTGAGCAATTCATGTTGAAAAACTCGTGGAGGCGAACATGGGAAAAGGAATTCTGCTCTGGCTTCTTGGCGTGCCGATACCGGTGATCATCCTGTTATGGCTGTTCTTGGGCCGCTGACCGATCACGATGATCGCAACTTGCGTATGTCAGGCTCCGTCGAAGTTAGCGGAGCCTGATTTTTTTGAGGACTGTCATCGAAATCGCGTATGCCGCGCAGGCTTTTCCGGTGATATTCCGCTATGACCCGCGAAGCGGATCATAGGGAGAGAAAGCGCGTGGCGGACCAGCAGGGAAACATCACGATTTGGGGCCGGGCCAACTCGGTCAACGTTCAGAAAGTATTGTGGTGCCTGCGAGAGCTGGATCTCGCATACCAGCGCATCGATGCCGGCATGGCGTTTGGACGCAACCGCGAAGCCGACTACCTCGCGATGAACCCTAACGGGCGCGTGCCTACGCTGATCGACGGAGATTTCGTGCTCTGGGAATCCAATTCGATCATGCGATATCTCGCCTGCGCCTACCGCCCGGGATCAACGCTCTATCCGCGAGCGCCGAAACTGCGCGCCGGCGTCGACCGGTGGCTGGACTGGACGCTTTCGACCGTGCAGCCGGTCGATCGTCCGGTGTTCTGGGCCCTGGTGCGAACGCCGGTGGAGCAGCGGGACATGGTCGCGATCCAGAGGGATGTCGACGCCGAAGCTGTCGTGTGGCGGATCATCGATGCCAGGCTGGCGACGCGGCGCTTCATCGAGGGCGACGATTTCACGTTGGCCGATATCGCGCTCGGTGCCTACGCGCGGCGCTGGCTTGGGGTCGAAGGCGTCACTAAACCGGAGCTGCCGCATCTGGCGCGCTGGTTCGGGCAATTCTCGAGCCGTCCAGGATTTGCAGAATTCATCGCGCCGCCGATGTCGTAACGCAAGGCGACGTCGAACGCTCGATCAAAAATCCAAGCGCTCAAACAGCAAAACGCCGATGATTACGGCGAGCGTCACAACGGTTACCGACAATCGCGTGGTCCAGCTCATGCCCCGGCTGACCCACCAGAGCATGGCGCATCCCATCACGACGGGAACGATGATCTCGGGTCGCAATGGAATAGCTCCCTTGCCGCTCAGCGCGAGCCGACGTTGCCGCCCGCGCCGAAGCTGACCGTGCCGCCTATTTTCACGCAGGTGTCGGTACCGTCGACCTTCGCAAAGCCCGGACCATACTCGGCGCAAGCGTTGCCGGCGCGCCCGCCCTTCATCGGCAGCAGCTTGCCTGAGCTGACGGTTGGGCCGGGCTTTTGACGGCCGGACGGCTCCGCCGCCTTGACTGGCGCCGACAGCATCACAACAATGATGGCGAGAAGGATCGTTCGCATCGCGTCTTTTATCCCGCGGCCGCGCGTTTTGCTACCTGACGAATTTGACGCCGAGCGACTTGCCCTGTCGCCAGACTATTTCGCAGTTCCGCCCCGTTCGGGCATCGCGCGCGAATGCCAACCGCAACCGGCCGGATAATGCGCTGGGATCGTCAACCGTGATCTTGGCGCCCGCGCTCGAGATATCCTGCACCACGCACGGACGAGCCGCGAATCCGCCGTCAAGCGTGATCCAACCGGACTGACGCAGCGATTTGCGCGCCTCTCGCTTCTTGGTTGCACCGGCCATCCGGGTCGCTCCTGAAATCGCATTCTTGCCGCAACAGGCTTTAAAAACCGTTGCGAGCCGCCGGAAAACCCGAAATTTGGCGGCTTGCGACAGCGGCTGAATTGGCTGTCGAAACTGGTTTTGAGCGACTTGCCCGACCGCCCAAACGCCACTATACGTTCGCCCGTCGCCGTTCTGACCTAGTCGAGGTCCGGGCGCGGCGCGGCCGCCATCGCTTACGCCAAAGCCTTGATCTGCCGGAATAATTGCTGTGATAGCGGAACGGCAGTGCCACGATCGGATCGGTCGCAGCAAGGCCTCACGGTTTCGCTCCCTTCGTCTATCGGTTAGGACGCCACCCTTTCACGGTGGAGAGAGCGGTTCGATTCCGCTAGGGAGCGCCAATGCTCAAAATTCCTTTTGATATTGTTATGGTTTTTGGCAGAATTGTCCCACCGGCCTCGAGGGTGGGACACGACCTGTTCTCGTTAGGTTTCACGAAGGTCTCAACGATTCAGCTCTTGGCATGCCAGAACTTACCCGCCGCCAGTACCCCGAGCGCACCGACTGCTGGCACGTTTTCTACGGTGACGTTCACGTCGGTAACGATCGCTACTCGCCGGCGTGCCGTTCGATGTCGATCAATGGGAATGGATCTGCGGATTCTATCCGGGCTGTGATCCGAGCCAGCATACGAACGGAAGCGCAGTTGATTTCCCACACACTCGCGCCGGTTTCGATGCGCGGTCGAGCGCGTCGATTAGCAGCGTGGCCGGCATTGAAAATGCCCCACCAAGTCTCCTTGGTCGGGCGCTCGAAGGGTGTACTGGATGGAGTTGCTGAGCGATCCCTCTGAGAAAGGGAGTTTTATGGTCTTCCTGCTGCGTCAGCGATCAAGTCGCCGGAGCAGCAAGCGCGTCCTTAACTCGCCCGAACACACCGCTCAGGTTGGTGCCGAGGCCATTGACTGCGGTAATGATCGCCAGCGCAATTCCGGCTGCAATTAGCCCGTATTCAATGGCAGTCGCACCGGATTCGTCGGCAAGAAAGTTTTCAAAAATACTCTTCAATTGAAACTCCTTGTGCGTGGTATATGTCTAACCGCCGCACAATAGGTTCCCGCATCCTAAAGTTTAGTGAATCATATAATTACATTCTTGGTAGATTGAATTATAAGTACAGCGTGCGATTGCGAGATAACTTCGATACCTCGCCCAGCTGCTGGCGAAACGCCCCGATGGCATCTTCGGAAATCGTTTTGCCAATTCTATCCAGTCCCGGCGAATACTGACCGGGACCGCGGCCACCTTTTGAGGAGGCGCGCATAAAAATTAGCTCGCTCGGGGAATATTCTCAGCTATATCTCTCGCATGCACGTGCTCCGCCGAGCATCACGTGCACCTCATTCGACGAACCATAGGCTCCGGGACTGTGACACGACGCGCTAGCGATATTGCCCGGCGATGACAGGTTCGCGTCAAAAAACAGCTCGCGGCCGAGCTTCGCCAAGACGGCGAGCGGTAGGACAGGATGACGAATGAGATGGGGTTTTCGCCCTTGTTCTGCCAGCGCTAACTGGTCTAATCGACGTTGCGCGGCGGCACTTGCTGGAACGGTGCAACACCCGCAAATCGCCTCCTTTTCCGCCTAGTGTACAACGCCCTTAGCGAAGTCGATACTTCATTCGCGGCGGCGGAGCCTCACATGCAGCTCGCGATCTGCGATCTCCTCGGCGCCCTATTCGCCGTGTCCGATGTACCATCCAACTCCTCTTATACTGACAAGCTGTTCACGCGCGTCTGCAACATCGTCAGAAGCCGCTTTTCCGATTCAGAAATCACTCTTCGCGATGTGGCCAACGAAGCCGGAATTTCGGTGCGTTATCTCCAGAAGCTTTTCACCGCGCGCGGAACAACCTGCAGCGAGTTCATTCAGTCGCTTCGCTTTGATCACGCCGCACGTCTTCTGCGCCGCCGACAACTGACCAAATCGGGCCAGCCCCTTACCGAGATTGCCCATGCCTGCGGGTACCGCGATTACGCCCATTTTTCCCAACTCTTTCGCCGTCGATTTGGGTGCACGCCAAGTGCAGCCTCGGAAAAGCAACATTCCAGCGACTAATTGGTGGGCGACATCGGCAACCGGACGAGATCGCACGACGGGCGCGATCCTACCGTCGATCGCACCCGGTCGTGAAGGATCATTGCCTGGTGCTCGACGGTTCCAGGGGCTTGGCCGATTTTCAGGCTCCAGGCAGCCGGTATCTTTCAAGGATGCCGACCGGATGAGCTAGCATAGCTCTGTTTGGCAGAATTAAAGTGACAACTCGGACGTCATCCTTAGTTCACTTGCCGATCCCTGCCCGACCAGTAGCGTTCGCGGAGATCGCGGTGCAGGATTTTTCCCGACGCGTTGCGCGGCAGTGCCTCGATGAAGTCGATCGATTTTGGCGTCTTGAAACTTGCAATGCGCTCGCGTGCAAAACGGATGATGTCGGCCGCTTCGGCGGTTTTGCCCGGCTTCATCACCACAATCGCTTTGACCGCTTCACCCCAAGTTTCGTCAGGTACGCCGATTACGGCCGCCTCGACGACATCTGGGTGATCGCAGATCGCGTTCTCGATTTCGGCCGGATAGATGTTCTCGCCGCCGGAGATGATCATGTTCTTGATCCGGTCGTGAACATAGAGATAGCCGTCCAAGTCCAAGTACCCGGCGTCGCCGGTATGCAGCCAGTTATCGGCATCGATGGTTTGGGCGGTGGCCTCCGGCGAATTCCAATACCCGACCATGTTTGAACCTGAGCGCGCTACGATCTCACCGACTTCTCCGGGAGGCAATTGTTTGCCAGCGGCATCGAGAATGGCGAGTTCGATACCGGGCAACGGTCTTCCCGCGGAGCGCATGCGATCGAGATCCTCGACATGATCCTCCGGCGGAAGAGCCGTGACGACGCCCGTCGTTTCGGTCATACCGAAAACCTGAACGAAGCTGCAATTGAACACCGCGATGCATTCTTTCAACAGCGCCGCCGGAATCGGCGACGCGCCATAGAACATGTAGCGGAGGCTGGCGAATTTCATTTCTCGCGCACGGGGCAGCCGAACCATCATCTGCATTGCGGCGGGCACCAGGAACACTCTGGTGACGCGGGATGTTTCCAGTATGTCAAGAATCTTGTCGGCGTTGAACTCGCGGGTGATGATGATTTCGCCGCCATGGTAGAAATTCAGCATGCCCAGGCTAATTCCGGCAATGTGAAACAACGGCAACGGCAACAGAAAGACGTCATCGCTGGTCACAACATTCCATCGCCGCTCGGTCGCCTGAGAGGTTCCTCGCCATGAAGCGAAATTCGAGACAAAGTTAGCGTGCGAGAGCTTCGCACCTTTCGGCCGGCCGGTGGTACCGGAAGTATAGAGTTGGATTGCGACGTCCTGTTCTGATGGTGGCAGTTTCGGATCATCGCTGCTCTGCTGATCACGCCAGGCCGCAAAATCCGTCCATTCCGGAGCGCCTCCTGCAAGCGTAATGAACGTACGTACACTCCGCAGTCCAGATTTGATTCCGCGCCCAAGTTCGACAAATTCGGGCCCGACGAACAGGACCGTAGCCTTGCAGTCGTCGGCGATGAACGCAATTTCGGCCGCCGCCAGACGCCAGTTGATCGGCACCAGCACCGCGTTCGCCTTGATCGCACCAAACCACACTTCAAAAAAGGTATCGCTGTTCTTGCCGAGATAGGCGACGCGATCGTTTGGCTTGATACCAAGCGCCATCAGGCCGTTGGCAACGCGGTTGGAGTTGATATCGACCGCGACGAAACTGGTTTTGCGGCGTTCGAATTCGAACGCGATCGCATTCTTGCGGATATCCGCCTGGGCGCGCACGACATCGGCCAATGTCGCCGGTGTTTGAAGATTCGACATCGTATTCTCGAGTATTTGCGGGACCAACTCAATCTATGACGCGGCTAATGTGTCCTGATTTGGATCGAAATGGGCGATCAAGTCACTTTGACGCGATGGGGCATTTCCCATGATCCAGCGCGTCGGCAATCGACGAGCGCGCTCTTCTGCACCCGACCGGGTTCAGACATAAAATCTGCGGCAACCGATATGAAAAATGCGCCGCTCGCTATGAGCGGTACCGTTCCGCATTGGCCGGCGAAGAGCGCATGGTGCCGGAGCGTCCGTCTGTTGGACGGCGCGCGCTGGCCGTGCGCCTCGCACAACTTCTTCAACCACCTGCTAGCTCTTGACCCGCAGGATAGTGATCTTCGTCTCATCGACGAATGTTTTCATGTCCTGATCAGGACGACGAAATAGTCGTCGTTCAATCACGACTGAGCGACCGGTCACGGCCTTTGCACAGCGCTCGTTGACGTAGACACCGCCAAGCGGCTCTTCTTGAGCTTTCGGTTGAGCCTGAGTACAGGCCCATCCATCCGATCCGTAGCGAGACCGAGCCTGCATTCCGAGCAAAAATGCCTTTTTGCGGATATAAAGACGGGCTTTCGGATCGGTGTCGATCTGCAATCCTGCGACAGACGCGTGATCATCAATCAACAGCGTCAGAATGGCTGGATGACCGGCGACGATCGTTCCTTCCCGGCTGGTCGCGACATCATAGTCAAATCGGATCGCATGCGTGCCGTCGGCGCTTGCGGGACATTGCTTCCAGCTTTCCCAGCCCGACAGTTTTTGCGCTGGCTCAGCTGCACAAGAGAAATTCACGTAACCCGCGTCGGGCAGATCCTTAAGGATCATTCCGACACGGATATCGCGCAAATCAACGGGCTCACTGCCCTCTGCAGCGGAAAGCGGAGATGCCCCAACCGTCAGCAAGAACAGAAACCCTACCGCGACGAATCTCCTGAGCATCGATGGGCGGTCATTCATCAGTTCACCTTTTCAGTCTGCGGAGCCGCCGCCGCCGCCGGCTGCGCGCTCTCTTTGTAGACATTGCAAACCCGCGAGCCGTTGGCGAAGAAGTCTGCGCATTCCGTATAGTCGGGTTCGCCCTTACCCTTGATGTGGGCAATGACATAATCCGCAACTGCCTCGATTTCCGATGACCGCAAGAACACATTTGCCTCCGGCGGCATCTGGTCTCCGGCGTCCTTGCGCGTCATGTCGAAGCATTTTGTCTCGTCATAGGCGCCGCGGACAAAAAACGGCATGCCAGTACCGGGACGCCCGCAACTGACGGTTTCAATGATCTGCTCGCGCGTCAGCTCTGTTTTCCGAAGCGAAAGCGCGTCGCCGCCATATCCCCCGCCGCCATTTCCATGCCATTTGTGGCAGCCCATGCAATTCGCGCGCTGGAATACATGTTTGCCGGCATCAGTTCGATCCGGCGCATTCGCCGATTGACCAAATGCCGAGTCCGCCATCGCGACCATCGTCACCATGGCGCCCACCACGATGGCGGTCGCAATCGAAATTACTTCACGAATTTTCATTGGGCGGTTTGCCTGAAGCACGGAAAGGACCCGGTCACGCCACCGGGCCCTTCCAGAGGTTTGCTTTAGAGCGAGAACACGTAGAGCATCGAGCCGGGCTGCATTCTTTTCAGCTCAGGCGTTGCATCGATGAACCACTTATCCCAGGCACCGCCCAGTCCGACGAGGATTGCGACGTATTGCTTGCCGTCGATCGAGAAGGTCATGGGAGGCGCGTTGACACCACCACCGGTGTTGAACTCCCACAGCTTCTGCAATGACTTGGCATCGAGCGCCATCACTTCGCCGGAAGGCTGGCCCGAGAAGACCAAGTCGGGCGTAGCGAGCATCCCACCGAGATTGGGGAACGGTAGTTCGGCTTTGCCGGCAATCTTTCCCGTCGTCACATCGATGGCCGTAACACTGCCAGTGATCTTGAACGGCTGGCTCGGCCCGCCTCCGGTGAAAAAGTCGCGTGGCTTCAATTTATCCGGCGCCATCGCTTCAATCGTGATGCGATTGCAGCTTTCAATGACCGGAATATACCAAAGCTTGAGATCCGGATTGTAAGCTGTAGGCGGCCAGTTTTTGCCACCCATATTGCCCGGGCAAATGTCCGTGGTCTTGTCGTTCCGGTTCGGCGTTACAGCATATTCCTGCACCGACTTCTTCGCATCGTATTCTATTGGCCTGCCGGATTCCGGATCAATTCCCTTGGTCCACGTGACTTTCTTCACGAACGGCAGGCCCCAAACGAACTTCCCGTTGGTACGGTCGATCGCGTAGGCGAAGCCGTTACGATCCGCTTCGAGCGCCAGCTTTTGCGGTCCGTTCTTGCCCGGAACGTCGACCAGGACGTTCTCAGCAACGCTGTCGTAATCGTAAGGATCGTTCGGCGTATGCTGATAGTGCCATTTGATCTTGCCCGTATCGGCATCCAACGCGAGCGAGCTGTCGGTATAGAGATTGTCACCCGGGCGATAAGCATTGTCCCAATCCGGCCCTGGATTGCCGACACCCCAGACGAGCGTGTTCGTCGCCGGATCGTAGCTGCCGGTCACCCAGGTTGAACCGCCACCGCTTGCGGATGCGTTCCTGTCATCCTTCCAAGTTTCGTGACCCGGCTCGTCCTTGCCGGGTATCGTGAAGGTCCGCCAGACTTCTTTCTCAGTCTTTAGGTCGGTAGCCGCGATCCAGCCGCGGATACCGTATTCTGCACCGGCAACACCGGTGATTGCCAAATCCTTTACGATCAGCGGCGCGCCGGTAATGACTTCTCCCTTGTCCGGGTTGGCCACCTGTCGCTGCCACGCGACCTGACCGGTCTCCTTCTTTGTGGCAATCAACCGACCATCGAGTGTGTGCGAGATCACGAGATCACCCCACAGTGCGACACCGCGATTATCGACACCACAGCACGCGACTGCGCCGGCCCAATCGTGATCCGTTTTCGGATCCATCTTCCACAGCAGCGTGCCTTTGCCGCCGTGCGCGTCGATCTTGTAGACCGAGCCCCAGCCATCAGTCACATACATGAAGCCGTTTTCGACGATGGGCGTACCCTCAAGTCCGCCGTGAGTCCAAATGCCGCCACCCTCGACGCCACCCAGATGCATCGTCCACGCAACTTTGAGGTTCTTCACCGTGTCGCGATTAATCTCGTGAAGGCTGGAAAACCGCTGCGCCGAGTAATCCTTGTGATGAAGAAGCCAATTGCCTGGCTCCTTGTCTGCGTTAAGCAACCGCTCCTGGGTCACTTCATCGGCCGCCTGTGCCGGCACCACGCCTGCGAAGCCCGTGAGAGCAATCGCGGCTGCGAGCAAACTGGCCCGCCGATGTATCGTTCGGTGGCATGTCATGGACCGTAACCTCCTGTTGGCGTCTTCATGTTAAGTTTCAAGCGCATATCGCTTGACGAGAAGCCTTGTTGGTCAATGTCGTAAATAGGGTGAGTGGCGGACTTGCACCTCCGTTTCTAGGAGACCGGCCTTCTGAAAAGCGACGGAGCAATGAAGAGCTTCGCCCGCGACAAGCTGCTGCCGCGTTTGCAGCAGCATGACGTGATAGCCGTCAGCTTTCAGTTCGGTAGTCTGGTTGGCTGGTATGGGAATAGATTTGATGGCGCGCATGGCTGGGGATCCCTCGCCACGGTCGACGGTGTGCTTCTCGGCGAAATTCGCGAAAAGACAATTGACCCGCAACAGAGCGTCAGCTTCAGCACCGTCGTTGGTGATTGCCATCAGGAGCGGGACGTCCCCGCCGACCTGCTCGACGGCGGGAAGCCGCGCTTGTGAGATGCGAAGCGGAAGACCTTCCGCAGTAAATGCCGGACCGATACAGTGTCCCGCCGCAAAAACGATGAGTGAGAAAACAGCGCTGACGACATGTGGAGGAGCCATTGGCAGCACGGCCTGCCTGACCCAGTTCCGAGTCAAACTGGAGTCGCTCGCGACCCGTTTGCCCAACGTCGCACTCCCTGCCCTATCGTCGGCATTCCGCCGTTATTGTATTTCGAATCCATACTCTCAGTTCGAATACGACGCAATTGCATAATGCGGGAAGCAAGCCGTCGCATTCGGGAGCAACCTCGAAGAGGTCGGCGGCAAGCTGCTGACTATTGAATATGCGAGACAATGCCGCTGCTGCAGCAGCCGCTACTGGCTACACTTCGAGTCAGATCGTCGCTTTTCTGAGATCAGCATTGCATTCTTTGAAGTGAGAGCAAACGATCTCGGCTTCAGCAATAAGCGTTCCGATATGAGACGAATGCCGGTCACTCGGACCGCGCCGGCTAAGCGACGCGCAATCTGGCGACGGCCGACACTCTGCCGACACCGTGATGATCGTGACGTCCGCGCCGGCGCGATCGCGCGTTGACCTGTCGAATGAGATGCCGCGTTCGGTGGGCCGTTTGGTATCAAGGTCTGAACGCCCCCTCACACCGGCCACGACGCCACCATGGCGTCGACGCGGCGCACGCTGGACGCGCCTTTGATCTTGGGGGCCCTCTCCAGCCGAAGCTTCGGAAGCCTTTGCGTCAGGACCGCAAGGCCCTCCTCGAGCTCGACCCGAGCCAAGGCTTCGCCGATGCAACGATGCCGCCCACTACCGAATATTGGATGCAGACGCGGTTGGTCTGTACGGCGGATATCGAAAATGTCGGGCCGATCATAGGCTCGCTCGTCGCGCATGGCCGACATCGTTGACAACGTGATGAACGCGCCCGCTGGGATCATCGTATCGTCGAACTCGATGGCTTCAGACGTTACACGCGCGAACGAGGCCTGACTGGGCTCACATCGAAGCGCTTCAACGACCGCGGCAGGGATTAAGCCGGGGTCATTGCAGACTGCGGCCCATTGCTCAGGATGTTGTAGCAGCAGGGCTATCTGCATCGTCATGGAGACGCGGGTGGTGTCGGTACCAGCAATGATCAGCTGAACGATCTGATAAACCATCTCGATGGGCGAGAGTTCGCCCGCGTCGCCGGCAGCGGTCAGAAACTTTGAGAGAAAGTCGCCGAGTGGCGCACGGCGCCGGCGTTCCAGAAGGTTTTCGACATAGTCCTTGAGATCGCGGGCCGCCGCCTCGATGTCTGGAATCTCGTGGGGCATCACGCTCATGCTGAAAAAGCGCGTCACCTGGTAGACCAGCCTGGTGAACAACGGAATATCCACGCTCGGCAGGCCCAAGAGATCGCTAAGGACTTGAGCCGGCAGCTTCGCTGCGAACTGCTCAACGAGGTCTGTCCGCCCATCAGCTGACCAACTATGGACCAATTCCTCCGCAGCGCGGCGGACGACTGGCCGCAATTTTGAAATAGCACGGGCTGCGAATGCCCTGGAAAATGGCGAACGGCGCCGACGATGAACGTCGTCATTCGCGGTGATCATGCCGTACTTAAACCAATCGAACAGCGCGCCAGTGCGGACGCCCCGCATCTCTGGAGCGGCGGTCTCCGTTGCCCGACAGCGAGGATCCCGGCTGAGTCGATCGACATCGGCGAGCCGAAGCACGAAATAGGTACCGTTCTCGTGTTTAACCAACGAATGCGTGGCACGGTAAGCACGAAACACAGCGTGAGGATCGGCTTCAAGTTCATTGCCAATGAGCATCGGCAGATCAGGCGCTGCGACGGGAGATGTGGTGGCGGAAGACATGCCTGTCATCGATCAAGCCCATACATGCAGGACGCATCAAGCAGGGGCACAACACCCCAGCCACCAACCGGGCCCTTTGTCGCCCGGTTTCGGGTTATCAACCGCGGGCCCATCGACACCGCGGAAATGTGGTCTGGCTATTCAGCCGCGGAGAGGCGAACGCGCTCGGCGCGGCGCACCAGAGGACGTGCGCTGCTGACGAGCCGGACGATTTCCGATCGCGTGCCTATCGCCTCGAACTCGGCCGCCATAAGCGACGCCCGGGAGCGATAAGCCGGTGTGTCGAGCACAGTTCGTACGGCGCTGCGCAGCGCCGGGACCGTCGGCTCATTGGTCGCGAGATCAATTCCGACACCGGACCATGCAACACGCGCGTTGACATCGGCCTTGTCTTCCGTGAGTCCGGCCGTGACCAGCGGAATACCGAAGCTCATGGCCTGATTCACACTGCCATAACCGCCATTGGTGACGAGCACGTCGACCTTCGGCAGCAACCATTCAAACGGCAGATACTCGGCCAAGCGGGCGTTGCCCGGAATGGGACCGGGAATGGCCTCGATCGGGCGCCCGCCGGCGGTCGCGACAACGAGGATATCCGGCTCGTCGGCCAAGGCTTGCAGTGTCGGAGCGACCAACAAGCCGAAATTGTGATTGGCCAACGTTCCCTGGGTGACGAGGACGACTTTGCGCGAGCCGTCGAGTTCGCGGGCCCATGAGGGCAGCTTCACCTGCTTCGGGATGATCGGGGGCGTGCCGACGAAATGCACGGACCGCGGCATGTCGCGCGGAAACTCGAAGCTCGGAACCGTCAGTTGCAGGTAAGTGTCGGCAAGACGAACGGTGGATTCGAAAAGGGTCATTGATAACGGCCCGATTCCCATATTTTCCAATATGCGATTCAAATGATCGCTTACCGGTTGTTGAACTACCTTGTGATGCTCCCGATTGATCGCCGCATACTGGTCGCGTTCCGCCTGCGAGGTGGCAGGCGGTAAACCGATGAATTCCGGCGCACCGTCCTCACGCTGACAGTGCAGAACCGACGTGCCGCACATCACGACAGCCGGCCGTGTCGGGTACGACCCGAGCAGCATGGGCAACACGCCAAAAAACATGTCATCGCCAACGATGACGTCGGCTGGAAATTTCTTCAGAACCTGTTGCAGACCTTGGTGTTGCGCCGGGATTGGATCGACGAAGATACGCTGCATGGCGACCCGCAGCCATTCGAGACCAGGCGCCATGGTTTTCAGTTCGGGGGCCACCGTGTCGAAATCGCGACCATCGAAATCCGCGCCGGCGGGGAGAGCGTGGAACTTTGCGCCGATGCCTTCGATGCGGTCGCGCAAAGCGCTTCCCGACATGAATGCAATCTCGTGGCCGTCGGCCATCAACAGATGGCTGATCGCAAGCAGCGGATTGAGATGGCCTGTCGCGGGTGTCGAAGCTACCAGAATCTTCATGTGGACATATCGCTCTGATGGCTGAAGCACCCGGGCACATGTCCGAATTCATCCAGCCGGTTGATAGGATCGTCAGAAGTCTGGGAGATATCGACTACGGTCCGGCTTCAGAACGGCAACATTCGATTACGGCTGTAATTCCGGGTCGTACGAGCGCGTGAATGAAACTGAATGGACGGCCGAAAAGCCGGCGCTTGATCAGCGGCAAAGGGCACTGAGCGCTGTTCAACTGCGTCGGCGACCGGAATCGTCCAGAGGTGTGAGGGCCACACTCGGGTTCGCAACGGCATGTGAATGTGACCGCTTTAACGGTCGACGGCTGTCGCCGCGACATCGAACTTTGGTATCGTCATGCCGTGAAAACAAAACGCGGCATGGGCACGCGCGTTCGATCGGGTACCAAGTTCGTGCCCTCGGCGCCTTCAATGGGCCGCGTTAGCGCGTGTCACGGGCATTCCCGCGCCGCGGCATCAAGGCATTACGAGTTGTATCCCGCTGCTGTCGGGTGAGGCATTCGCGAGGCCATCGCGCGCCATCGATTCGATGGTTGGCCAATTCTGTCGGAAAAACGCCGTCGCATCGTGGATATTGGGTGCCTGCACTTTGACACTGCAAGCCTTCCTGCCGCCGCGGTTGCAAATCTGAAAATGGAATGTGTAACCAGTTGTTGTTGTATCGTTTTTTATCGGCTGGTCGTCGCGGCGCATCCAGTGTCCCCCTGTCTTGCGTCGAAGTGACACAGTCTTGGTTTGCAATTTGGATTTTCATACGGCGCGATTGTGGCGTGGAAAATTTCGTGTGGCTCCTGCAGCTTTTCTGCCACGGCACCGCGAAGCCGCGGCAAACGGGGTGCTTTTGCAACATCGTGCTTTTGGTTGTCATTGATCCGGCGCGCCTTACCGGCTAATGAAACGTTAACGCGACGTTTTCTCGCCGTATCGATTTTCGCCGTGCCAGCGTTGCGCTATGCCCTCCCGCGACGATTCCGCAGCGGGCAGATTATGATGCCCGCCGGCCCCAGGCTATCGCCGCCCAAAGACGTTCGTGGAGGTAGTACCAAACGATTTTGGTAATGACTTCGAGGCCAGCGATCGACCCGGCAATTGCGACCCTGCCGGTCATGATCAGGCTAATTGCAAACGTGTCCAACGTTCCCAAGGTCCGCCAACTGACGGCCTTGAGCACAGATCTCGTGTGCGTTTCTACTCCGCTGAATAAAGCCACCGGATATGTCCCCTAGCCTGTCGACCCCAAATCCACCATGCCGCCATCCCCCGGCCGCCGCCTGACATGCGCGAGACATGAAAATTGCATGCATACTCATGGACATCGCGCCCGATTGCGTGCATTTTTCTTGAGAAAATCTGACAAACGCTTTGATTGGATTGAATAATAGCGACACGTTTGGCGGTTGCAGCCGAGTTCCCGTCGCAAATAAGGATTGAAATGAGACTTCGTTCCGCACTCGTCGCCGCTTGCGCGCTATGCCAAACGGCCATGGCTCAAACCCCGGCATGCAAATCGATATCGGATCCCGCGGCCAGACTGGTTTGCTACGACCGGGCGAAGGCACCGGCAGCCGCTTCTGCTACCGCGAGACCAGTAACGCGCGCGGCGCCCGCTTCAGCTGTCGAAAGCGAAAAATACACAGACCCGATCAGCGCGGAGGACGCGCTGATGGACCAGCGGATAAAAGGTATTTGCCGCGGGTGCTGAGCCGCAAAAGCGCAAAGTGAACGCGGCGTCGAATCGAACATAATTCGTAGAAGTGCCACATCTGTCGGCCTGATGAACCTGCTCGCATCCCTTCCTACTGCAATCGGCACCGCCGCCATCGCGCCGGCGCTACTGATTTTGTGGCTCGTCATCGCCGCCGGTGAGCGCCCGGAGCCGGCGGCCAAGGTCTGGACGGCGTTTCTGCTCGGCGCCGCCAGTATTTCACTGCTGGGCGTGGCTCGCGCGCCCTTCACCCGAATCCTCGCTGCGCCCGACAACCCCTGGGTTGCCCAGGTCGTGCATTCGATTTTTGGGGTCGCCGCGCCGGAGGAGGCTGTCAAAATCCTCGTCATTGTCTTGGTTACCGCCCGCCGGAAGCCATTCGCCGACCCGATGGACACCGTCGTTTATGGCGCAGCCGCAGGGCTCGGCTTTGCGGCCTATGAAAACCTCGCCTATCTGGTGCAGCATGCCGAGATCTGGCGCGCGCTGGCCGCGTTGCGCAGCGTGCTGACCGTGCCGTTCCACGGCGCGCTCGGCGTCATCGCCGGCGCCTATCTGGCGATCGCGCGCTCCGGCACCGCGCTCGGCGCGCACCGGCACCACCGTGACTGGGCTCGGATCTCGAGCTGGCTGCTGGTACTGATTGCACCGGTGGGGCTGCATGCAGCGTTCGATTTTCCGCTGCTGACGCTGCAGCAAAACCCGGATCTCGCCCCGAACACCCGCTTGATTCTGGGATCGGCCAGCGTGTTGATCGGGTTCAGCTCGATCGCATTCGCGGTACGGCTGGTGCGTCGCGTCGGTCGCCATCACGCGCCGCGTACCGAGATCGCGCGCGAACGCTTGTCGCAGCTACGGCGCATGTGGGCGCTGCTGGTGCTGGGGGGCGGCGCGGGATTCATCGGGCTGACCTTTGTGTTGACGTCAGTCCACCACTGGCTGGTCAATCCCGAACGCAACACCTCGCTGGTGCTGATCCCGATCGGGTTGGTGTCGATCACCATTGGCATCGCGCTCCTGGTGGTAACAACGGCGATCTATATTCTCGGCCGCAACCGCCTGCGCGGGACGTCACAGGGCTTTTCATCGGCGCCCGGTCAGGGCTAGACTAGGTCGGCCGTCGCTCTACCGGCGTCGCGAACGAATTTGCAGATCCGCGGCGTTGATGCACGCTATCGTTCCAGACCGTGTTGCTGTGCCGGGAGAACTCAATGACGCTTCCCCAAGACATCGCCAATCTGCAATCCAGGATGAGCGCAGCAGTTCGCGAACACTGGAAGGCCTTTTTGTTCGAAGGCATTCTGCTCGTTGTTCTCGGATTGGCTGCGATGATCGTGCCGCCGCTTGCCAGCCTCGCCGTCACCATCTTCCTGGGCTGGATGTTTCTGATCAGCGGCATCGCCGGTTTGGCGCTGACATTCTGGGCCCGGCAAATGCCGGGCTTCTGGTGGTCGCTGATATCGGCGGTGCTGGCCATTGGCGCCGGCATTATTCTGCTGGCGCGGCCGGTGCAGGGTACCCTCACCCTCACCATCGTGGTCGGCGCCTATTTCCTCGCCGAAGGCGTCGCCACCATCATGTACGCGCTCGAGCATCGCCGTGAATTGTCGGCACGCTGGTCGTGGATGCTGGTGGCGGGACTGATGGATATCCTGATTGCCGCCATCGTCATCGCAGGGTTGCCGGGATCAGCGACCTGGGCGATCGGCCTGCTGGTCGGCATCAACCTTCTGTTCGGCGGCGCCACGCTGATCGGCGTGGCGTTAGCCGCCCACGCAAAGGATTAGCAGCCGCGGCAGATGCTCTTGATCTTGCGATCAAGCGCCGCGTCCTCGCGATTGACCGGATTATTCGGATCGCTCAGATTCTTCTCCGAAGGCAACTGATCAGGGCGCGGTTGGCGATGGCCAATCGGAGCTTCGGGAATAGTACCGGATTTGGTCAAACCCGGGGACGTTGTCGAGGATTTCGTGCCTGCGGTCTGCGCTATCGCGGCAGAGCCGAACATCAGCAACACCGCCGTTATGATCAAGCTTCGCATCTGAATTCTCCACTCACAGAGAAACGCCCCGCTTCCGTTGTCTCCTCGAGGTCGATCACGACTTCGGAGGATAGAGATGAACGTCACCACAATAATCGACGATACGATAGCGCGATTCCGGACCGGGTTCACCTCGTTCAGGAAAAGAATCTGGCTCCGCAGAAGGATTTACCGACGACAGATAATTCGGGCCGACCGGCGCCTTGCCGTGACCGCCGGGAATATCGAGCACATACTCCGGTTGGCACAGCCCGGAGACCCGCCCGCGGAGTGCACGCATCAGTTCCTGGCCATGTGCCAGCGTGGTGCGCAGGTGCGCGGTGCCTGGCGCGAGATCGCCATGGTGCAGATAATAAGGCTTGATCCGGCATTCAACGAACGCGCGCATCAGCGCCTCCAGCGCCGCGGCGTTGTCATTGACGCCGCGCAGCAGCACGGATTGGCTCACCATCGGAATACCGGCGTCGATCAGGCCGGCGCAGGCGGCGCGGGCTTTGTCGGTTAGTTCCCGCGCATGATTGGCATGCAATGCAACCCAAGTCGTTGCCTTCGCCACCTTCAATGCGGCAACCATATCGCCATTGACGCGCGCGGGATCTGCAACGGGTACACGGGTATGAATGCGGATGATCTTGACGTGATCGATATCGGCCAGATCCGCCATGACCTCGGCGAGCCGTCGCGGTGACAGCATCAGGGGATCGCCGCCGGTCAGGATCACCTCCCACACTTCCGGATGCGCGCGGATATAGTCCAGTGCGCCGCGGTAGGCGGTGTGCGGCAGCGCGGTCGCCTTCCCCGGCCCGACCATTTCGCGGCGGAAGCAAAAACGGCAATACACCGCGCAGACGTGAACCAACTTGAACAGCACCCGATCGGGGTAGCGATGCACGATGCCGGCGATCGGCGAATGGCTGTGATCGCCGATCGGGTCGGCATTCTCGCCGGGCTGCGTCACCAATTCCTCAACGCTCGGAATAAACTGTCGCGCAATGGGATCGGCAGGATCGGAGGGGTCGATCAACGCAGCCATATCCGGAGTCACGGCTACCGCGTAGCGCGCCGCGACATTTTCCAGATCGGCAAGGTCATCTGCGGGCGCAAGGCCGTGCGCTATCAACTCGGCTGCATCACGCAGCGTCGAGGCGGGCCTGAGGCGCATCTTGCTCATATATCCCCCGCCGGCGGCGTCCACACCACCTGATCGATCCTCGACGCGCCGCCGGCCAGCATCACCAGGCGGTCGAAGCCCAGCGCAACGCCGCTTGCTTCCGGCATCGCCGCGACTGCATTGAGAAAATCCTCATCCAGCGGATAGCGCTCACCATAGCGGCGCTGCTTTTCATCCATGGCTGACGTAAAGCGGCGGCGCTGCTCGGCAGCGTCGGTCAATTCGCCGAACCCGTTGGCGAGTTCGACGCCGCAGGCATAAACCTCGAAACGTTCGGCGACGCGCGGGTCGGCCGTTTTGGGGCGCGCCAGCGCTGCCTCGGGCACGGGGTATTCGAACAGGACGGTCAAACGTCCCTGCCCCAATCTCGGTTCGACGTATTCGACCAACACCTTGCTGAAGATATCCGACCATGTGTCATCGTCGGTGATCCGCACGAGCTTCGCAGCCGCGGCCGCCAGCACCGTCCGATTGCCCTCGCCTCCCGCGACCGTTGCCAAAAGATCGATGCCGGCAAAGCGCTCGAACGCCGCCGCCACGGTCAACCGTTCCGGCTCGGCTAAGGGATCGGCAATTTTGCCCCGGAATGAAAAGCGGCCGATGCCGGTTGCTGCTGCGGCTTGGGCGATTATCGAGACGCAGTCCGCCATGACCGCATCATAACCCGCCTCGGCACGATACCACTCCAGCATGGTGAATTCGGGCAGGTGCAAATCGCCGCGTTCCCGGTCGCGGAACACCCGCGCAAGTTCGAATATCTGGGCCTCGCCGGCGGCCAGCAATTTCTTGGCGGCAAATTCCGGCGATGTTCGCAAATACCGCGCCGACCGGGCGCCATTCGCAGCCACGAGTTCGGTGCGGGGCGCGTGCAGATGGGTTTCATTGCCCGGGGAAACCTGCAAAATGCCGGTTTCGACCTCGACAAACCCCTGTGCGTCGAACCAAGCTCGGATCGCCCGGGTGATCGCGTTCCGCGCCATCAGGAACGGTCTGACATCGGCATGCCGGGCGGCTGACCACCATGGCGAAAGCGAATGGTTTTCGGCCATCAGTGTACCCGTGAAACACTGGCATAAAACGGTAAAATCAGTATGTTGCGGCCCGAAACCGCTTCGCCGGCCCCGGGACGTCCATGTTCCGATCGGTCCCGGGCCAGAATATCAGGAAAAACAACTTTGAAAGTCATCGCTAGTTCTATTCGCAAGGGCAACGTCATCGAGCAAGATGGCAAGCTTTATGTGGTTCTGACCGCCGAGAACATCCATCCCGGCAAGGGAACTCCGGTCAGTCAGATCGAAATGCGCCGAATCAGCGACGGGGTGAAGATTTCCGAGCGCTACAAAACCACGGACGCGGTGGAAAAGGCGACCATCGAAGACCACAACTTCAATTACCTGTACGAAGACGCCGATGGTTTTCACTTCATGAACACCGAGAACTACGACCAGATCCAGGTGACAAAGGATATCATCGGTAACGCTGCGGCCTACCTGCAGGAAAACATGACCGTGAAGCTCTCGCTCCACGAAATGGTTCCAGTCGCGATCCAGATGCCGCAACGGGCGACGCTCGAAGTCGTCGAAACCGAGCCCGTCACCAAGGGCCAGACCGCGTCGTCGTCCTACAAGCCCGCCATTCTGTCCAACGGCGTGCGCACGGCGGTGCCTCCTCATGTCGGCACCGGCACCCGCATCGTGGTGATGACCGAGGACGGCTCGTATGTCGAGCGCGCCAAGGACTAAGCACCATCTGGCATGCTTGGTGGGTGTTAAGGACCCAGACGTCGTACCGCCCTCCAAGTTCGACGCTTTGCAGTGACGTTGCAAATCTTCACCGGCATCGGGCTGAGCCCGATTCCGGTGTTCGGCACTGGGCAGGTGCGCCTCATGAGGCCGCTGCATGTTCTTTTTGCCGCGCGGGCGTCCAGCGATAGGCGACGCCAAACTGTTCCAGACATTGATCGCCGCGACCGCTAAACTGAGATAGGTCAATTCCTTCTCGGAAAATTCCGCGCGCGCTTCGATGGCTAGAGCCTTTTCCGTTCCGATGGAATTGGAACGGGGCTCTAGATTTTCTGGTTTGACGCGTTTTCTTTACGCGAACCGGTATCCACTTCGCTGGAAAACGCTCTAGTTCCCGCGGGCGTAATTTTGCCAACCCCTCGCCGTCTGACATGGCTAAACTGGTCAGATGAAACCGGCTGATTCCCTGGAAAGGCCCACGCGACGCACTCTGCTGCGGTCCGGTATCGCTGCGGGCGTTCTGCTCGCCTGTCCCGCCGCCGCGTTCGCCGCGACGCCTCCGGGCTTCGATCAGTGGCGCGACGGCTTTCGCGCCCGCGCGCTCGCCAAGGGCATTTCGCAGGCGACGTTCACCCGCGTGATGGGCCGCCTCGAGCCGGACATGACCGTGTTCAAGGAGATCCGGCACCAACCGGAATTCAACGAGCAGATCTGGCAATACATCAATCGCCGCGTCTCGGACTGGCGCATCATCCACGGCAAGGAAGCCTTGCGCAAAAACGAGGCGTTGTTCGCGCGGATCGAACGCGATTTCGGCGTCGAGCGCGGCACTCTGCTGGCGCTGTGGGGCGTCGAGTCCGCCTATGGCGATCCGCTGGTGCAGCAGAACCATATGCGGCCGGTATTCCCGGCGCTTGCCGCGCTGGCGTGGAATGAGCCGCGCCGCCGCGCCTATTGGGAAGCCGAGCTCATCAACGCCCTGAAAGTCGTCGATCGCGGCTGGAGCACGCCCGAGGAGATGCGGGGATCGTGGGCCGGTGCGATGGGGCATACGCAATGGATGCCGGAAGTCTGGCTCAATGTCGGGATGGATTACGACGGCGACGGCCGGGTGTCTCCGTTCGGCAAGCCCGACGATGCGCTCGGCTCCAGCGCTCGTTTCCTGCTCAACCGCGGCAAGTACCACCGCGGCGAACATTGGGGCTATGAGGTGCGAGCACCGGGGGCTTCCTCGGGTGGAAGCCGGAGCTACGCGGCGTGGTCGAGCGCCGGCATCGCGCGCGCCGACGGCCAGCCGTTCCCGCAGCCGAATGCCAGTGCGCAAATGTGGGTGCCGGTGCAAGGCGGCCCGGCATTCCTGCTGGGGCCGAATTTCTACGCGGTGCGCAGCTACAACCCGTCGATGAATTACGCACTCGCGATCTGTCATCTCGGCGACCGCGTGCTCGGCGGCCCGCCCTTCATCCAGCCCTTCCCCGGCTCGGAACGGGCGCTGACGCTGGCCGAGGTGCAGGAAATGCAGACCCGGCTGACCAAGGCCGGCTTCGACACCGGCGGCACCGACGGCCGCGTCGGCAACGACACGATGGCTGCGGTCAAGGACTATCAAAGCAAAATGGGACTGCAGCCCGCCGACGGCTATGGCGGGCTGAAGGTGCTGGCGCGGCTGCGGCAGGGATCTTAGCGCTCGCAATCGACATGCAATCACTTTCGTCATTCTCCGATGTGCAATTGCACATCGGAGATGCGTCTCTTGGCGCAGGCCGGAATCTATAACCACGACAGGGCGTATGGATTCTCTGATGCGCAATTGCGCATCAGAGTTCGCGCTTCGCGCGCCCCGGAATGACGAAGGGTGTTGCAAATCCATATCTTGAAAAACCCTTCACCCCCTGCGCGCGACGTTGCCGGCGTGCATGCCGCCGTCGATCACGAGTTCGGTGCCGGTGACGTAGCGCGATGCATCGGAGGCCAGGTACAACACGCCACTGGCAATTTCGGCGGCCTCGCCCGCGCGCCAGCGGTGTGGCGAATTTGGCGCGCTCCTCGGGATCGATCGGCGCGTTGGTTTTGCTCCCGGTCGCTTCCGTAGGAATCTTGCCCCAGATCGGCGTGTCGATAATGCCGGGATGCACCGAGTTGACCCGGATGCCGTCGCCTGCCGATGCGCACTCCATCGCGACCGCCTTGGCGAATAGCCGGACGCCGCCCTTGGTCGCGCAGTAGCCTGCAAGACCCGCTGCGCCGCGCAGGCCTGCGAGCGACGACATCATGATGATGGAGCCACTGCTGTTGTTTTGCATACCGGTCTTTCGCATCGCCGGCAGGCAATGTTTCACCGAGAGGAATACGCCATCGAGGTTGATGCCGGTCTGCCTTCGCCAGTCCTCCAGCGTCATCTCGGTGATCGACGGCACCCCGATGGCGATGCCGGCATTCGCCACCAGCACATCGAGCCGGCCATAGCGCTTCAAGACCTCCGCCACGACTTCAACCCAGCGCGCCTCGCTGGTGACGTCCTGCTGCAGGAAAATCGCCTGATGACCGGCCTTCTTGATGCCGGCGACCTGCTCGGAACCCCTAAGCTCGTCGATATCGGTCACCGCGACCGATGCCCCTTCGCGCGCCAGCAACTCGGCCACCGCCGCACCGATACCGGAGGCGCCGCCCGTCACCAGCGCGACTTTTCCTTGAACCTGCCCAGTCATGTCTTCTCCTTTTTGTTGTTATTGGAGCATGATCCGGAAAAGTGGACACCGGTTTTCCGAAAAGATCATGCTCAAATCTAGAGTTGTATTCGGCCTACCTGATGAGAGTCGGTCCCGGATCAGGCACCGCGATATCGATCACCCGCAACTGCACGCGCTCGGCTCCCTGCCAGCGGTCGACCGCAAGCGATCCTGCCACATGCACGGGTTGTCCGCGATGCTCGGTCAGCGCATGGCCGAGCTTCTGGCCGACCGAGCGAAACGCGATGCCGTTCACAATCGCGCCGTCGCCGGATTTGAACCGCAGCCGCAGATGCGCCTGCCCCACTTCGTCGGCATACACCAATTGATGCGACGGCAGCGCGATGACCGGCTCGGGGTTGCCGCTGCCGAACGGGCCCGCCCGATTAAGCGTCGCGACCAGTTCAGGCGTCACCCCGCGCGCGCTGACCGCGCCGTCGATGAAGAGCTCGTTTTCGTGCCGCGAGTTGGCGACGTCCTGCGCCAGTGCGTCCTCCATGAAGGCGCGAAATTCCGCCAGCCGTTCTTTGCGCAGCGTCACCCCGGCGGCCATCGCATGACCGCCGCCTTTCATCAGCAGGCGCTCCTTCACCGCCTGCCGTACGGCTTTGCCTAGATCGACGCCGGAGATCGAGCGGCCCGAGCCCGTGCCGATGCCGCCCGGCTCCAGTGCGATCGCAAAGGCGGGGCGCGAGAATTTTTCCTTCAGCCGCGAGGCAACCAGGCCGACCACGCCGGGATGCCAGCCTTCCGACGCCGTCACGATCACCGCGCCCTTGTCTTCAAGTCCGAGCGACGCGAGCGCCTCGGCTTCCGCCTGCGCCTCCGCCATCTGCTCGATCACGCGGCGCTCGGTGTTCAGGCGATCCAGCTCGGCCGCGATCCGCGCGGCTTCGGAAACGTCCCCTTCCAACAATAGCCGCACGCCGAGATCGGCTCGCCCGATCCGGCCGCCGGCATTGATGCGCGGCCCCAGCATGAAGCCGAGATGCCAGGCCTCCGGCGGGCCGCTCAGCCGCGAGACATCCATCAGCGCGGTATGACCGACATGATCGCGGCGGCGCATCGCGATCAGGCCCTTGGCAACGAAGGCCCTGTTGAGTCCGATCAGCGGCGCGACATCGGCGACGGTGCCAAGCGCCACGTGATGCAGCATGCCGAGCAAATCCGGCTCCGGCATTTCGCGGGTCCAGAAACCGCGGTTGCGCAGCTCGCGGTTGACTGCGACCAGCGTGATCAGCACCAGGCCTACGGCTGCGAGATGGCCAAGACCCGAGAGATCGTCGGGCCGGTTCGGATTCACCAGCGCGTCGACCTCGGGCAATTCATCGCCGGACTGGTGATGATCGATCACCACCACCGACATGCCGAGGCGCCGTGCCTCGGCCAGCGGCTCGAGGCTCGTGGTCCCGCAATCCACCGTCACCAGCAGCGTCGCGCCCTTGCCCGCGAGCGCGCGTATCGCCTCGCTGTTGGGGCCATAGCCCTCAAAAATCCGGTCCGGAATATGGATCAGCGGGTCGAGCCCGCAATGCCGCAGGTGCCAGGTCAACAGCGCCGCCGACGTCGCGCCGTCGACGTCGTAGTCGCCGAAGATCGCGACCTTCTCGCGCGCCACCGCCGCATCCGCGATGCGCTTGGCCGCGGCCTCCATCTGCGTCACGGTGTGGGGATCAGGCATCAGCTTGCGGATGGTCGGGTCGAGAAAATCCTCCACCGCATCAAGCTCGACATCGCGTCCCGCCAGCACCCGCGCCAGCATTTCGGGCAACTGATAGCGTTGCGTGATCGCCAGCGCCCGCGCGGCGCCGCGTGGATCGAGCCGGTCGCGCCACAGCTTTCCCGTGGCGGAGCTGATAACGCCGAGAAAGGCCGGCGGCGCTTCAACGGGTAAGGCGGAGGCGGAAAGCGTCATGATGCCTGCAGCAGATAGGCCGGATGGGTACCGGTTCAATGATTCGTGTGCATTTGGCAGGACTTATACCCGTCATCCCCGCATGGCGGCCGTATTTTGGCGACGCTGCCGCCCGGGATGCGGGAGGAGTACGTTCGGACGCCGGCCCCATACACCTGGATACACCTTCGCGATCTCGCGGCACGATGCGCCCGAGTCGTTGCAAATGTTCCGCCCGTTGGAGGGCGTGGGCGCGCCCCTCAAGAGAGGGCGCGGCGCGACCCTCAAGGGAGGGCGCGGGGAATGCCGGGTGCCCGTAGCACCCGCGGCCCGTGTGCAAAAGGCAGTAAGCACACGGTAGTCACCACGGTCGCGCCGGTACACCCGGCATTCCCGCACGCAATGGTTTTACGGCTTATTCCGCGCTCTTCCCGGCGACGAATTCGTCTTGTCACCGTCGCCAACGGATTAGGGTGTTGCCGAACCCGGTTGGGCCGACTCGCCTCCGCCGGCTTGACGCCAGCAACGGGCGCCAGAACCACACGGCTTTGCCGTACGCAGCCGCCTGCGCCAAAGCTTTCGACAGGCTTGGTACCCGCCCGTCGAAGCTTTAACGAAGGCGGTTTCAGCATCGTTCGTCTGCACGCCGCTTTCGGACTCACAGGTCTTACGACCCGCCCTGCCCGCGCCTTTGCGCGCCCGATGCCGCTGCGTCCACCGCATCCCATCCCAACGTTCGTGACGATGGCCAACGCCCCTCGTGCGGAATGAGACGGCGCGGTTTGTAGTGCTGATTTGGGTTTGTTGCGAAGCAGATTGTTTTTCGAGCGCAGGCTGGACGGGGCAAATCAGCTTTGAACTGTCGTAACAAATCCCGTTGACGCGTAGGATGGGTGGAGCGAAGCGATGCCCATCGGTTGCAGCCGAAGCGATGGGTTTCGCGAAGGGCTCAACCCATCCTTGTATTAGCGCGATCCCTTATACTGGTGTCGTTCTGTGAGGAACGGCTCAGCCCGGGTGGCCGCCCGGGCTGAGCTGCCGATCGATCGGATCGTAACCCATCGAAGCCTGAGGGGCTCGATGTCGTAGCAAGATCGCGGTCGGTACTTCATCGGGACCCGAATGGTTGAACGAACTTAAGGTTCGCATTCACAAGGGAGGGATCGACGAAGATGACCAAGCATAACATGATCTGTGCCGGGATCGATACCGGCAAACGGAAGCTCGATGCGGCGCTTGAGGGCTGCCGCGGGCAGTTACAGGTGGCGAACATATCGGATGGCCACGCGATGTTGCTGGCATGGCTGCGGCGGCATCGGGTCAAACGCGTCGGAATCGAAGCGAGTGGCGGATACGAACAGCCGGTCGTCGCCGAACTGCGGCGCAAGCGGTTCGTGGTCGTGGTGTTCCAGCCGGCCCGGGTTCGGGCTTATGCCAAATTCCACTCGCAACGCGCCAAGAACGACAAGATTGATGCCGCTCTCATCGCAGCCTGCACCGCGGCTGTGCGGAAGATCCATGCCGCACCTGATGTCCGTCTGCTGCCGTTTGCCGAGCAACTGACCATGATCGATCAGATCGGTGAGGATGTTGCACGCCTCAAGAACCGGATCGAGAGCTGCCGCAATGCGCGGATCAAGGAGTTTTGGAAGCAGGATATTGCCCGCCTCGAGAACCGAGAGAAGGTCGAACTCAAGGCTCTGATCGCGTCGATCCGCAAGCATCCCGATCTTGCCAAGAGGCTCGATCTGATAAACAGCATCGACGGCCTTGGATTGCCGACTGCGGTCGCCATCCTGGTGCGCATGCCCGAGATCGGCCAGATTACCCGGGAGCAAGCTGCCGCGCTCGCAGGGCTTGCACCTTATGACGATGACAGTGGCGAGCAGGCCGGCACCCGACACATCGAGGGCGGACGTCAAAGGCTGCGTCGCGCTTTGTACACCGCTGCGCTGGCGGCATCATTCCGCTGGAACAGGCAACTCATCTCGCTTTACCAGCGCCTCATCGCGGCCGGAAAAGGCCATAAGCGCGCGCTCGTGGCCTGCGCCCGGAAGCTGCTTGTCTTCGCCAACACGATCGTCGCCCGAGCTACGCCGTGGCAGGACCGTCCGCCAGAGAGAATTGTTTCAATAACCGAATAGCCCACTCGTTTCTTTGTTCGACCCAAAGCGAGGTTTCTCCGTCCCGACCTGCCGCTCCTGACGACATCGCGCGCAGCGGCCGTCAAGGATGGGCGTCGGGTCTTTGTTGCCCCGTTCTCCGCAGTGGCCAGGCCATCCTTGACGGCTGCGAGCCCGGTGTCACCCTACATCAGTTCGGACGATCATCCTCGCCCTTTAATGGTTGCTACGCGCTGAGCACTACCGACCGTTTCCAAGAACAGACCGATATCATCGCAACTCTGACTGTGGATTGCTGCGCAGCAAGCCTTTGTCGACACTCGCGCATTCCGGAATCTGGTCCTGGGGATAAGCTGTGGATATGCTGCGGACAATTTCCAGCGGCTAATCTCGCTTTAGCTGACGCGACGTAGATCCGAAAAGCGCCATGGTGCTTTCGAGGCCAGCGAATCTGCGCGTTGCTCACCTCAGGCCGTTCACGCCGCACGATCTGCGCCGAACGGCGGCGACCTTGGCCGGCGATCCAGGCTTTGACGATGCGTGGATCGCCAAATGCCTCGATCATACCGCAAGCAAGAAGCAGGAGCAGATCGTGCCGGGCGTCAGCGGCAAGAACTACCATCACTCCAAACGGATGAAGGAGAAGCTCGCATTGCTCGATGGCGTTGCTGCCGAGTTGCGCCATCACAGAGCCCGCGCACGTTAGATTCACCGGCATCACGGTAAACGTCGTTAATGGCGCCATGCGCGGCAGGAAAGCAACGGCAGGAAATCATCTCAACCTTCGTGCAGGATTGACCGCAAGCGCGCCGCCAAATCCGACATGCGGAATGGTTTGTCGATAATCGGAAATTCCTCCACCACCTGATGTCGTTCTAGCATGTCTCCCGCGTAGCCCGAGGCAAGCAGGATCTTGATACGCTTGTTCAATCGCCTCGCTTCCCGAGCTACCTCTATGCCGTTGACGCCGTTTGGCATCACGATGTCACTTAACACGACATCAAATTCCTCGCTCCGGAGAATGCGAAGGGCTTCTGTGCCGTTGCGAGCGCAACGAACCTGGTAGCCCGACTTGGTCAGCATTGCCGACGTGAGGTCCAGAAGATCGTCGTTATCCTCGACAACCAGGATTCGCTCCGAGCCGGCCGGAAACCCCTGGGATTGGACGTCTTCCATTTCGACGTCAGGCTTTTGCGCAGCTCTGGGCAAGTAAAGAGTGACAGTGGTCCCCTTTCCCAACGCGCTTTCAATAGCAATGTGCCCCCCGGACTGACGAACGAAGCCGTAGACCATGCTAAGGCCGAGCCCGGTACCTTTGCCAACCTCCTTCGTTGTGAAGAACGGCTCGAACACCCGGTCCCGCACCTCGGGAGACATTCCAAAACCGATGTCTCTAACGGACAGCTTGACGTACGATCCGGGCAAGCACCCCGGCACGGCCCCTTCGGTCACCACGATATTCCTCATCTCGATGTCGAGCACGCCGCCGTTGGGCATGGCGTCGCGCGCGTTGAGGGCCAGATTGAGGAGAGCGGTCTCCAGGCGCGCCGGGTCGACATGGCACAGCCACAACCCCTCACGAGTCCACACCTTGACCCGACACGATTCCCCAACGGCTTTGCGGATGATTCCCTGGAACTCGGAAACAAGCTCGTTTGCGTCGACCGGTTTTGGATTCAACACCTGCCGTCGCGAGAAGGCGAGAAGCTGCGCCGTCAGTTTTGCCCCCCGATCGACAGCACGCCGTGCAGCCGCGGCGAAGTGCCGGGCTTTGCCGATATCGTCGCCAGCCTCGATCAGTTCGAGGTTCGCGGAGACCACCGTGAGCAGGTTGTTGAAATCGTGCGCGACGCCACCGGTGAGCTGGCCGACGCTCTCCATCTTCTGGCTCTGATGGAACTGCTCCCTGGCTTCGGACAATTCGTGCTCACGGTGCTTGAGTGCATCGGCCATGGCATTGAATGCGCTGGCGACCCTTGCGATTTCCGAGTTGCCCGGGATGTCCACACGCTGGCCGAAATCGCCGACGCGCCATCGGTTCGCAGCGTCGACCAGTTGCGCAAACGGACGCTGGATGAACCGTTGAGCGCCCCATGCCGTCATGATCAGAATAATCAGGGCGCCCATAACAATGAACAACACATCGCGCTGAGTGCGATGTTCGATCTTGGTGAAAGTCTCCGCCTTGCCAAGGCCGAAGCTGACAAGAAGATCTTGTCCCACAGAGGCGAAGCCGACAATTCTTTGCACGCCGTCAATGTTGACCATGTCCGCTACAGTGCCGTTGGCGAGCGTCGGATCTTTGCCCGCAGGCAGCTTTTTGCCGACGAACAGGGCATTGTCAGGATAGCGGGCGAGACAGATGCCGTCGCGGTCCGTGATGGCGAGCGCGGCTCCCGCCGGAACGCCCTTTTTCGCAATGTTGTCAGCGAGCCAATCGAGGCTGAGAGACGCGATAACGACGCCGCCCATGCGGTGCTCGTCGTCATAGAATGGCAGCGCAAACTGAAGGATCTTGAGACCTGTCCCTCGGCCGATGGCGAACTCTCCAACTGTGAATTTGCCGGTTTTCACCGCGCTGGCAAAGTAGGCCCGTCCGGTGGCGGTAAATGACAGATGCTCTCCGGCCGAGTCGCAGAAAGAGCTGGCATTCATGTCGTACACGATAAAGACGATGAACTCGGGGTATCGTTGCTTGATCCTGGAAAGGTAAGCGTTGCATCCCTGGACGTCCTTCGCCTTTATCGCCGGAAGCTCCGAGAGCGCAATCAAGGCCTGACGAACTCCCTGGACGATCTGCTGCTGCTCGGCTGCGGCGAGCTTGGCGAGGCCGAGTGCTTCGTCCTGCACTTCCACTTCGCGCGTGCGACGCAGGTCGATTTCGTTGTACGTCTGTATCGCGATTGCCGGCAGCATGGCCGCAGCCACTAGCACGAATAAGCGTGATAAGAGGCTACTCATTTCCAGCATTTCCCACTCACGATCAGCCGCACGAGACCGATCGTGCCAGTCCACCGACACGCGCCACTGTTTAAGGCATTCTCCGAACTGCAATCGGAAATGACGCCAAGCGGCGGTGCTCCGAGGCTTGACTGACCAGTTCGTCGCGGAGAGCCGGCGCGGAGATAGCACCCATGGCCGTGAAGACAGGCTGGCTCATGTCCACGCCAAGGGATGGCGGGTCGACGACGAGTGGCGTCGGGTGAGCCATATCGGGCACACTGATAGCATTCAGCCAAAGACGTCAGGAGCCTCGGCAACTAAAGCTTACGTTCGAATACGGCGTCCTTGGACTAGGCGCTGACATCGCTGAAGCCTTGTTGGTGGTCGACTGCCGCCGTACGTTTGCGCTTGGCACATCAAGGCACCAATAGAGCGGCAGTCATTGAACTGGCGCCGTATTACGGGCCTTTTGCTACCAAGCGATTACAGAACTGTTTCAGTCGGTCAGCAAATGATTGCCATTGTAGTCAAGCGGCTAAAATTATGGCGATTGAAAAGCAAAAGACGGTCGGTCGCGGCTGGCCCGACCAAAACCTGGGGGACGCGTCTGTTGAAACGCTGAGGAATTCCAGAAATTAGGATGGCTAGCGCTCCGGTGGAGAAAGTCCGATCCCCTGCTTCATCTTAACGTCATTCTAGGACGTTATTGGCTTTGCTGGGGAATTTTCTGACGCCATCTCTTTTTACTAAACGCTCTTTTTTGTGATGTACCCGGTGATTTCAAGGACCTGGCCGATGCAAGCGGTGTCCCGTGAACGCTGACGGGGCCGTCGCCCGTTCGCTTGCTGCTGATGCGGCGAACCCGTTGCGGCTGTCTACGCCGATCCCCGGGCTGGTCTGGGCGTTTCGTATCCATCCCGACGGCTCGCCCGAAGCGTTACCGGTCGGCGAGCCCACTACGTTTAGTCACGACGGATTGCTGTGGCTGCACTTTAATCTGGTGGACGCCCAGGCGCGGCACTGGCTGGCCTCCACCGAGCTTCATCTCCCTGCCCAGGCGCGGGAACTCCTGCTGTCGAAGGACAACTTCCAACAGCTCCATACCGCCGATGATTGCGTCTACGGCGTCTTGTCCGACCTGATGCGCGACGTCACTGAGGCCACCGACGAAACCGGCCATCTCCGCTTTGCCACGACCGAGCGCGTTCTTGTCAGCGGACGGCATCACGCACTTTGCGCGGCCAATGCCACCAGGCTGGCGCTGGAGAGCGGACGACGCATTGAAAGTCCCGCGGCCTTGCTTGAGACCATTGTTGAAAAAGTCGCGGATGAAATGGACCGGGTGTCCGACCGCATCGCCCAGTCACTCGACGAGATCGAAGAGCAAGTGCTCGGTGAAGGCGTCGCCGATCTCCGGCAGACGCTCGGCCGGGTGCGGCGGACCTGCGTCCGCCTGCACCGCCAGCTATCCGGCCTGCGCGTGGTGTTTCACCGGCTTGAGCAAAAGAACCTCGCAGATATCAAGCCCGCGCTGCGGCTACAGGCCGCCAGACTCGCCCAGCGGCTCGATGGTCTCGACCACACCATCGTGGAGATGCGCGAGCGCAGCCGCTTGCTGCAGGAAGAGCTTCACCTGAAGATCGAAGAGCAAGCCAACGACAACATTCGCGTGCTTTCGGTTCTGACGGCGGTGCTGCTGCCGCCGACGCTGATCACAGGCATCTTCGGCATGAACACCAAGGGCCTGCCGTTCACGGAGCTCGACACCGCCTTCCTGTGGGCGTCGCTCCTGATGCTCCTGTCTTCGTTCGCGGCCTACCTGATCATGAAGCGCATCGGCATCGTCAAATAGCCTGAGCTTCGTCGCGGCAGAATCGGACGAGACCTCGGCGAATGTTGCTGTTGCGTAGATTATTCGCCGTGGCGGTCTTTCTCGCAGGTGCCACCACCGCGGCCCACGCCGGCGCCAAGGACGAAAGCGCGGCTGGATGGATTGCTCCGCAGTGGTTCAATCAATGGCATGACGGCCTCGCGGCGAAAGGCCTGAACTTCGGCGCCATTTATATCGACGACAATCTCGGCAATATATCCGGCGGTACCGGGCAAGGCCTGACCCATCTGGGACGCTTCAATTTGTCCGTCGATGCCGACCTCGAGAAACTGATCGGCTGGACCGGCGGCAAATTCTTCGCCGATACGTTTCAGATCTACGGCAGCGGCCTAAGCCGCACCTACGTCCATAATCTCGCGACGCTCAGCGAAAGCGAGGCGCTGGCCGACTCGCGTCTCTACAACGCCTACTTCGAACAAAGCTTCTACAACAACGCGCTCAATATCCGGATCGGCCAGCAGGCCGCCGACGTCGAATTCTTCGATAGCCAGACCGACGACCTCTTCATTAACGGGACATTCGGCTGGCCGGCGGTTAACGGCAGCAACCTGCCGGCCGGCGGCGCGGCGCCGCCGATCGCGGCGCTGGGTATTCGCGTCAAGGCCGCGCTCTCCGAGCAGGTGACGGCCTTCGGCGCGGTGTTCAACGGCAGCGCATCGGCGGACGGAGACGACGACCCGCAGCTGCTCGACAATCACGGCCTGGCGTTTCGCGTCAGCGACGCGCCATGGGTGATCGGGCAGATCCGCTGGGATTACGATGTCAGCTTCGGCGGACGTCCCCTCGCCGGCAATTTCACGCCCGGCGGCTGGTATCATTTCGGAGAATTCGACGATCAACGCTTCACGGCGCAGGGCCTATCGATCGCCGATCCCAACGGGACCGGACTGCCGGCCAAACTCAACGGCGATTTCGGAGTATTCGCGACCATCGAGCAGACGCTGTTCCGGCCGGCCTCGGTGACCGAAAAAGGCGTCTCGAATTCATTGCCGGGCGTGACGGCGTTCGGCCGCATTGCCTATAGCCCGCCGGATCGAAACCTGATCGACCTCTACCTCGACGGCGGAATTGGAGTCGTCGGTCTCATTCCCGGCCGACCCATCGATCGGATGGGCGTCGCGATTTCGTATATGCATATTTCCGGCGCGGACCAGGACCTGGATCGCGACGTCAGGGTTTTCACCGGCGTGGCCAGCTCGGTGCGGAGCAGCGAAAAAGTGCTGGAGTTCATCTACGAGGCCCACATCAGGCCCGGCCTGCTGATAGCGCCCTATTTCCAGTACGTGTTTCGTCCGTCCGGCGGCATACCGAACCCGAACGATCCGACCGGCGTCGCGCGGATCGGCGACGCCGCGGTGTTCGGAGTGACGACCACGATCAGGTATTGATCGCTTGAGCAGCGCCCCCCGCCCGATTTGCGCCGGACGATGCGGAGCCTGTCATCGGGCGCGCTTCGCGCGACCCGTTGGCATCGCCGAGGCAAATCGACCTCTCCCGACGGGGAGAGGTAGGAACCGGCTCAATCACCTCTAGCAGCCCAGCCGGTCCGCGACTTCGCCAAAATCCTTGCCGATGACGTCCCAATCGCCCTTCGCCTCGAAATCATATTTCTGCAGCGGACCGTATTCGGTCGGGCGCGCGACGAAGGCGGTCTTCAGGCCGAGCTTCTGCGCCGCCTTCAAATCGTGATTGTGCGCGGCGCACATCATCACTTCCTCCGGCTTCAGGCACAACAGCCGCGCCGCGCCGAGATAGACTTCCGGATCGGGCTTGTAATGCTCGAACAATTCCGCGGACATCACGAGATCCCACGGCAGACCGGCGAATTTCGCCATGTTGGTCAACAGCGCGACGTTGCCGTTCGAGAGCGGGCTGATGATGAATTTCTTCTTCAGCCGCGTCAGGGCGGCGACGCTGTCCGGCCATGCGTGAAGCCTGTGCCAGCCCATGGTGAGGTGATGCAGATCGGCGTCGGTCAGGCCGGTGATCGACAACTGCGCGACCAGCTTTTCCAGCGATTGCCGGTGCAGCTTGTCCAGGATCACGTAACCATTCTGCGGGTTCTTGCGCACCACGTCCATCGACGCGGCATAGACCGCGCGCCAGCCATCGACCAGCGCCGTCCAGTCGGCCTTGATGCCTCGGGTCTCGCCCCATTTGGTGAAATCCGTAATCAGGCTGGTGCGCCAGTCGACGATGGTGCCGAAGACGTCGAACACCAGTGCCTTTACCGCCGAAACATCAGACATGTTCACTCCCTTTTTTGTTGTTCTTCGTTTTGCTTTCCGTCATTCCGGGGCGATGCCACCGGGTCCGCGCAAAGCGCGGCCCGATGACAGGCTCCGCATCGAACCCGGAATCCAGAGATGGTCAGCGTGAGGTTCTGCGATGTGCAATTGCACATCGTAGTTCGCTTCGCGCCCCGGAACGACGAGCTAGAAAATCTTCCTGTACTGCATGAAACCGGAATTCTCGGCGACCTGGTCGTAGAGAATGCGCGCCTGCGCGTTGGTGGTTTGGGTCAGCCAATGCACCCGGCTGGCGCCGGCCGCTTTGGCCTTCTCGTATACGGCCTCGATCAGCGCGCGCCCCACGCCGAGGCCGCGCGCGTCTTCGCTGACAAAGAGATCCTGCAGATAGCAGTAATTGCCCGGCGTCCAGCTCGAGCGATGAAACAGATACTGGACGATGCCGGTCAATTTGCCGTCGACATAGGCGCCGAGCAGGAACATCGGCTCGTCGGGATCGTGAAACCGCTGCCAGGCCACATCGCTGGCGCCTGGCGCCAGCGATGCCTTGTAGAAGGCCAGGTAGCCGTTCCACAACGGCTCCCATGCCGCGCGTTCGTCAGCGCCGACCGGCCGGATCACCACCTTGCCAGCCATCGCGCCGTCGCCCTCAATCGAGGTGGAATTTCTCGAGCTGGCGGTGTTCGCCCTTGATGTAGCGCACGGTGCCGGTGACCGAGCGCATCACCACGGTCTCGGTCTCGATGACGTCCTTGCGGAATTTGACGCCCGAGAGCAGCGAGCCGGTGGTGACGCCGGTTGCCGCGAACAGGCAATCGCCCTTCGCCATGTCCTCGATGCCGTAGATCATGCGCGGATCGTTCACGCCCATCTTGCTGGCACGCTCCCGCTTCTCCTCGGTATCCAGGATCAGCCGGCATTGCATCTGGCCACCGATGCAGCGCAGCGCCACCGCCGCGAGCACGCCTTCCGGCGCGCCACCGGTGCCGAGATACATGTCGACGCCGGTATTCTCCGGATCGGCGCAGTGGATCACGCCGGCCACGTCACCATCGGTGATGAGACGCACGGCTGCGCCGGTGCTGCGCACGCCCGAAATGATGTCGGCATGGCGCGGACGATCGAGCACCAGCACCGTGATCGCCGAAGGGTCGACACCCTTGGCCTTGGCCAGCCGCCGGACGTTGTCGGCGGGCGAAGCATCGAGCTCGACCACGCCCTTGGCGTAGCCGGGACCCACCGCAAGCTTCTGCATGTAAACGTCGGGCGCATGGAGCAGCGTGCCGCCATCGGCCATCGCCATGGTCGCAATCGAGCCCGGCATGTTCTTGGCGCACAAGGTGGTGCCTTCGAGCGGATCGACCGCGATATCGACTTTCGGGCCGACGTTGACGCCGACCTTCTCGCCGATGAACAGCATCGGCGCCTCGTCGCGCTCGCCCTCGCCGATCACCACGGTGCCTTCGATCGGCAACTTGTTGAGCTCGCGCCGCATCGCGTCCACCGCCGCCTGGTCGGCGGCTTTCTCGTTGCCATGGCCGCGCAGGCGCGCCGCCGACACTGCCGCGCGTTCTGTCACTCGCACGATCTCCAGCGTCAGGATGCGCTCAAGCATGAGCTGCGGCGGAACCGAAATATGGGTCGACATTAGCGTACTCCTTCAACGTAACCGCAGATCTCTCGGCCTGCACGGATCAGCTTCAATGCGTGTTCCGGCCGGATCACGCTGAAATTCCAAGTCCGAATTCACTCTCCATCGCGGGATTCCGTCTGGCGAACTTCGAACCCGAGGCGAGACACCAGCAAATTATGATTCTTGTGTGGTGGTTCGTAAGTTCTTCCGACGGGACCCCAACAAAAAAGCCGCGAACTCCTTAACCAAAACCGACCATACTCTTTAGTTTTTTTCGATCCGTATCACCTGTGGCCGCCCGCTGATCACTTTGTCGCGCTGCACCGCCTGGAGCGCGCGATAGACGGCATCCTCGGTGGTCGCATAGGTGATCAGGATGACCGGCACCGGCGCAGCTTTTCCCTTTGCGACCGCGACGTCAACGCCATCCGGATGGCGTTGGACGATAAATTCGATCGAAATATTCTGTTCCGCGAGCCGGGTTGCGATTGCCGCCGCGGTGCCCGGGATATCGCGCGCCATCAGGCGGATATAATAGCCCCCTTCGTGACGCTCCATCGGCGCCTTGCTGGTGGTGCGCAACCGCGCCACCGGCCGCCCAAACGGCGTGGCGCGAATGCCGCGCGCGACATCGGCGATGTCGGCGACCACAGCCGATGCCGTGGCGGCGCCGCCGGCGCCCGGCCCGACCAGCGTGATCGGGGGAATACCCTCGCCGTCAATGGTCACGGCATTGGTGACCCCCATCACCTGTGCGATCGAGGACGATTTCGGCACCATGGTCGGATGCACGCGCTGCTCGATGCCCTTTGCGGTTCGCACCGCGACCCCGAGCAGCTTGACGCGATAGCCGAGTTCTTCCGCCGCTTGCAGGTCTTCCGGCGTGATCGAGGAAATTCCCTCCACATAGACGGCGTTCTGCGCGACCTTGGTGCCGAACGCCAGGCTGGCCAGGATCGCCAGCTTCTGCGCGGTGTCATGGCCGTCGACGTCAAACGACGGGTTGGCCTCGGCGTAACCCAGGCGTTGCGCATCCTTGAGGCACTCGGCGAAGGATAATTCCTCCTCTTCCATCCGGGTCAGGATGTAGTTGCAGGTGCCGTTGAGGATGCCATAGACGCGGTTGATCTCGGTTCCGGCCAGGCCCTCGCGCAGGGTCTTGATGACGGGGATGGCGGCACCGACCGCCGCCTCGAAATTCAGCGCGCCGCCGTGCTTCTCGGCCGCCGTCGCCAGCTGCAAGCCATGCTTGGCGATCAACGCCTTGTTGGCCGTCACCACCGACTTGCCGGATTTCAGCGCCGCCTCGATGGCGGACAGCGCGGGGTCGCCGGCTCCGCCCATCAGTTCAACCAGGCAGTCGATGTCGGGATCATTGGCGAGATCGAGCGCCGTTTTGGCCCAGGTGATGCCACGCAGATCGATCTTGCGCTTCTTCGCCTTGGAACGGGCGGTCACCGCGACCACGCGAACGCCGCGTCCGCTGCGCGTCTGCAAAGCCTGGCTCTGCTGCTCGATGAGGCGGACGACTTCGGCGCCAACGGTGCCGAGCCCCGCAATGCCCACTCTGAGGGGTGCGACCATGACGAAATAAACCTGCCGGAAGAATTACCGCCGATTGGCGAGAGGAACCACGTTGTGCAACGTTTCGATCCCGCTTTCAAGGAAGCGGCGCACGCCGCGCGCGGCCTGCCGGATACGTTGCTCGTTCTCTACCATGGCAATGCGAACGTAGCCCTCGCCATGCTCGCCGAACGCCACGCCCGGCGAAACCACGACGCCGGATTTCTCCACCATCAGGGTCGCGAATTGCATGCTGCCGACATCCCGAAATGCATCGGGCAGCGGCGCCCAGGCGAACATCGAGGCGCTCGGCGGCGGAATCTCCCAGCCGGCGCGGCCGAATGACTCCACCAGCGCGTCCCGGCGCTTGCGGTAGGTGTCGCGCATCTCGCGAATGCACTCGTCCGGGCCGTTCAGCGCCGCGGTCGCGGCAACCTGGATCGGCGTGAACGCGCCGTAGTCGAGATAGGATTTGACCCGCGCCAGCGCCGCGATGATCCGCTCGTTGCCGACCGCAAATCCCATACGCCAGCCCGCCATCGAGAACGTCTTGGACATCGAGGTGAACTCCACGGTCACGTCGATCGCGCCGGGAACCTGCAACACCGAAGGCGGCGGATTGTTGTCGTCGAAATAGACTTCCGCATAGGCCAGATCGGACAGGATGAAGATCTCGTGCTTCTTGGCGAAGGCGACGAGATCCCGGTAGAAATCAAGGCTCGCGACGTAGGCGGTGGGATTGGAAGGATAGCAGACGACGAGCGCGAGCGGCTTCGGAATCGAATGAACGATCGCGCGCTCGACGGCCTCGAAAAATTGCGGCGTCGGCTCCGACGGCACCGAGCGGATCACGCCGCCGGCCATCAGGAATCCGAAGGCATGAATCGGATAGCTGGGATTGGGGCACAGCACCACGTCACCCGGCGCCGTGATGGCCTGCGCCACGTTGGCAAAGCCCTCTTTCGAGCCGAGCGTCGCCACGATCTGGGTTTCGGGGTTGAGTTTCACGCCGAAACGCCGGGCGTAGTACGCCGCTTGCGCTTTGCGCAGGCCGGTGATGCCGCGCGAGGCGGAATAACGGTCGGTCCGCGGCTTGCCCAGCGTTTCCTTCAGCTTTTCGATGACATGGGGCGGCGTCGGCATGTCCGGATTGCCCATGCCGAGATCGATGATGTCGGCGCCCGCATTCCGCGCGGCCGCCTTGGCCCGGTTGACCTGCTCGAACACGTAAGGCGGCAAACGGCGGATACGGTAGAATTCTTCCATGGGTCCAGGCTCCGACAACCAATAAGGGTAGAATCAGTGCCAACTTCGCACAAAACGGAATTCGGTTCCGTTTCGAACTCACGCTCAATCAAAGATGTAGCGCGAATTCGGGCGCAAAATCGACGCCTTCGCCCTGATTTGCGGTTGAATTAGGTTCTTTTACCACGGAAGCCGGACGGCACCAGTGTGCTGTCCGGTCACTTCGCCGCCGGATCCTTCGCGACGGTCCCGGTCGTGCCGGTGGTAGAGGCCTGCCGCTCCCGCGCGGCAAGCAGCTCGGCCCTGATCTTGGCCTGCTGGTCCGGCGCGATCACCGCTTCGTTACGCCCGGGCGGCAGGTCTTCAACCGGTAGGTAGCTGCCGGCCTGCTTCGGGGCGGCCGGTGCATCGGCCGGCGTGCCGATCAACGGCAGATCAGCCAGCGACATTGCGCAGCCGCCGAGCGCCAATGCCGACGCCAACAGCGCGCCCAAAACCAGCGCCCTTTTCGTTCGATCCACTGACATGCGTCCCCGTAGTCCCCGCCTTAACCTGAACTTTGCAGCCATCTGGCGCTTATTCTTCAACAATTCGTATGTCGCTTAAAACTACTGTCGCTGGAAACGACTAAAGCCTGAGCAATAGACGGAATCGGTGAGGCCTCAATATGACAGAAACAAGTTACTTTGTCGCAGTGCAATACGTCTAGTTGCCGCGGTTAACTGCAACCCGCCTTCGTCGCTCGATCGCGGTGACGAAACCCACACGAAGCTATAGTGTTGCTGTCATGAACGATGTCACGACTGACACCCAATCCAGCAAAAAATTCGATCCAGAAGCCTTTGCGATGAACCTCGCCCGGGCCTTGGAGAGCAGCGGCCAGGCGTTGGCGGCCTATCTCAAGCCGCGCGAGAATGGCGAGCCCAAAGATCGGCCGCCGAACGAGCTCAGCGAGGTAATCAAGACTTTTACCACTGTGGCGGAATACTGGTTGTCGGACAAGACCCGGGCGACGGAGCTGCAGATGAAGATGGGCAAGGCCTATCTCGATCTGTGGGGCTCATCGATGCGCCGCCTGTCGGGCGAACAGGCACAGCCGATCATCGAGCCCTCGCCGCGCGACAAGCGGTTCAAAGACCCCGAGTGGAAGTCGAATCAGTTTTTCGATTTCCTGGTGCAGCTCTATCTGCTGACGACGCAGTGGGCGCAGGACCTGGTGCGCGACGCCGAAGGCATCGATTCCCACACCCGCAAGAAGGCCGAGTTCTACGTCCAGCAGATCACCAATGCCCTGGCGCCGTCGAATTTCGTACTCACCAATCCGGAGGTCCTGCGCGAGACGCTGGCATCCAGCGGCGACAACCTCGTTCGCGGCATGAAGATGCTTGCGGAGGACATCGAGGCCGGCCACGGCACGCTGCGCATCCGTCAGTCCGATCCCGCCAATCTGGTCGTCGGCGTCAACATGGCGACGACGCCCGGCAAGGTGATCTTTCAAAACGACCTGATGCAGTTGATCCAGTACACGCCGTCAACGGAAACCGTGCTGCGCACGCCGCTTCTGATCGTGCCGCCCTGGATCAACAAATTCTACATCCTCGATCTCAAGCCGGAAAAATCCTTCATCAAATGGTGCGTCGATCAGGGCATCACCGTGTTCGTGATCTCCTGGGTCAACCCGGACAAGCGGCTGGGGACCAAGACCTTCGACGACTACATGAAGGAAGGGCCGCTGGCGGCGATGGACGTGATCGAGAAGGCGACCGGCGAGTTGAAGGTCCACACCATGGGCTACTGCGTCGGCGGGACCCTGCTCGCTTCGACGCTGGCCTGGCTTGCGGAAAACCGTCGCCAGCGGGTGACCTCGGCAACGTTCCTGGCAGCGCAGGTCGATTTCAGCCAGGCCGGCGACCTCCTGGTGTTCGTCGATGAAGGCCAGATTTCGGCGCTGGAACGCGACATGCAGGCCTCCGGCATCCTCGAGGGCGGCAAGATGGCAATGGCCTTCAACATGCTGCGTTCGAACGACCTGATCTGGTCCTATGTCGTCAGCAATTACCTGAAGGGACAACCGCCCTCGGCATTCGATCTCCTGCACTGGAATTCGGACGCGACGCGGATGCCGGCGGCGAACCACTCCTATTACCTGCGCAACTGTTACCTGGAAAACCGGTTGTCCTCCGGCAGCATGGTGCTGGACAATACGCAGCTCGACCTGTCGAACGTGAAGGTGCCGGTCTACAATCTGGCGACCCGCGAGGACCATATCGCGCCCGCGGAGTCGGTGCTTTACGGCTCGCAATTCTTCGGCGGTCCGGTGAAATACGTGCTGTCCGGCTCGGGGCACATCGCCGGCGTGGTCAATCCGCCGGCCGCGGCCAAGTACCAGTTCTGGACCAACGACAACATCAAGGACGTCACGCTCGCGGATTGGATCAAGGGGGCGCAGGAGCATAAGGGATCGTGGTGGCCCGACTGGCGCGAGTGGCTCGCGAGCATCGATGCCGAGGAAGTGCCCGCCCGCGCCGTCGGCAGCGACGCGTTGCCGCCGATCGAAGACGCGCCCGGAAGCTATGTGCGGGTTCGCGCGTAGCGTGGGAGCACGATCCGGAAAAGTGGGAACCGGTTTTCCCTCGCGACAAACGCGAAGCGTTTGCGCGGAGATCATGCTCAAACAAAGAGATCAGATCGTGATCCGATTACATTTAATCGGATCACGATCTAGGATAAGGGTTTGATTACAACGGGGCGGTCCCGCCGGGGGCGGGATCGGGATTAAACTCAGGGGGAACGCCTATGACGCGCGAACTGTTCTGGCTGACGCTGACGGTTATCCTGACCGGCCTGCTGTGGGTGCCCTACATACTCAATCGCTGTCAGGTGCGCGGTCTTGGCGGCGCCATGGCCAATCCCTCGCGCGGCGACAAGCCGCATGCGGAATGGGCCAATCGCCTGATGTTCGCCCACGATAACGCGGTGGAGAATCTCGTCATCTTCGCGCCGCTGGTGCTGATCCTCAACGCGATCGATTACTCCACCAAATGGACGGTGCTCGCCTGCGCGGTGTACTTCTGGGCCCGTGTCGCCCACCTGATCGTCTACACGCTGGGCATTCCGGTATTCCGCACGTTGGCCTTCACGGTTGGCTTCCTGGCGCAGGCCGTGCTGGCGCTGGCGATCTTCGGGATCGTCTGAGCGCGTTCGAAACATCGGAGGGCTCGTAGCCCACATGGGCCAGCGGGTCGCCGTGAGTGCGCGACCTGTGACAGGCTCCGTGACACGCGGGACCGCCCGGCAACTCCCGGATATCGCTTCGCTCATCCGGGCTACAGCGGAAATAGAATCCGTGCGACGTCGAGGGTTACGCGTCGGCAAGACCCAGCATCAGCCGCATGTTCTGCACCGCCGCGCCTGATGCGCCCTTGCCGAGATTGTCGAGGCGCGCGACCAGGACCGCCTGGCGGTGCTTCTCGCTCGCGAACACGTAAAGCTCGAGCTTGTTGGTCTCGTTGAGCGCCTCCGGCTCGATCCGTCCGCCCTTTGCCGCGGGGTTGTCGAGCGGCATCACCGAAACATAGGCGCTTCCCGCGTAGCGCTTGGCCAGCGCGGCATGGAGTTCGGCCGCACCTGGCTCGCCCGGAAGCGTATCGAGGTGCAGCGGCACCGATACCAGCATGCCCTGGCGGTAGTTGCCGACCGACGGAACGAAAATCGGCCGCCGCGTCAGACCGGCGTAAAGTTGCGTCTCCGGCAAGTGCTTGTGCTCGAAGCCGAGCCCGTAGAGTTCGAAGGCCGGCGCGGTGCCATCCTCAAAAGCTGCGATCATCGACTTGCCGCCGCCGGAATAGCCGCTCACTGCATTGATGGTGACGGGATAGTCCGCCGGCACAAGACGGGCATCGACCAGCGGCCGCAGCAGCGCCACCGCACCGGTCGGATAGCAGCCCGGGTTTGAGACCTTGCGCGCCGCCCGTATCTTGTCCGCCTGGTCCGGCGCCAATTCCGGAAAGCCATAGGTCCAGTCGCTCGCGACGCGAAAAGCCGTCGATGCGTCCAGCACCTTGGGAGCCGCAGCTCCCATGCTGTCGATCAGCGCAACGGTCTCCTTCGCGGCATCATCCGGCAGGCAGAGGATGACGAGATCCACCTCCTCCATCAGCGCGCGCTTTGCCCCCGCGTCCTTGCGCTTGTCCTCGGCGATGCTTCGCACCGTGACGTCGTTCTGCCGGTCAAGGCGCTCGCGAATGCCGAGACCGGTCGTTCCTGCCGCGCCGTCGACGAACACGGCAGGCGTTGCGGAGGCGCCGCGGATCGGGACTTGGCCTTGTGGCCGCTTGGTATCGGAGAGGGTCATGGCACGTTCCTTCAATCCACGGCTACGCTGACAGGCTCTGGTAACTTGTAGTCCAACTGCGGCCGCAGCGCGATCATCTGTTTGCCGATCGCTTGTGCAGCTTCATCAGGCCGCTGCATCAGCGCCGATGCAATCGCAACATAGTCCGCTTCCGACTTGTGCTGGTTCAGCTTGAAGCTGGCTTCGACTTCCTCAACGTTCATCACGAGACCGACGATGGCTTTTTTCATCGCGCCCAGACGCGCCGCGGTCATCTTCGACGACGTCCAGGCCGGTTTCGGCGCGAGCCAACCCTCGAACTTGGCACTGAGCGTGTCGAGTTGCACGCTAAGCTCCTCGTCGGAGAGTTTTCGCACCGTGCCCGTGAGATGCACGGCTTGATAAAGCCAGGTCGGCACCTGATCCGGCGAGACGTACCAGTCGGGCGATACATAGGTATCCGCACCATTGACGGCCAGCAGCCAGGACGCGCGGCCGTCCGCCAGCCCGATCAGCGGATTGCCGCGCGCGACGTGAAATGCCACGCACGGCGTACCGTCATCGGCATAGTCGAGGTAAAACGGCAGCGGCGATGCGATCGGCTTGGCGCCGTCCCATGCGCAGACCGTGCCAAATCCGCGCGCCTCGGCAAAGGCAAGGCCGGCGGCGCGATCGGGTTTGAACATCGGAGGCGTGTACATCTCAAACTCCTGCTTGGCGTAGGAGCCGCCCGATCGTACCGCGTGATTTTAAAGGAAATGCCGCGGACCGATCCGGCGGCAGAGGCTGATATCTTAAACGCAGATGTCCGCCCGTACCGCAGAGGTACGGCGGCGGCGAACAATGAAGATGGTCGCAGCGTTGATCATGGGCGCGGCTATAAGGCCGCGCCCCCTCGGCGTCAAGACATCAACTTCAGATCGTGTTCAGATCGTCGGATTCCACGGTGCGGGGATCACCCGATAGCCGTTGCCGTCCTTTTCGACATGCCCCAACCCCGGGAACGGATGGTGGAAACCCTGCAGCTGCAGTTTCTCGACCGCCACCATGTCGTAGATCCGGCGCCGGGTCTTTTCCGCGACGGCGGCGTCTTGATCAAAGAATCCATGCCAACCCGGATTAGTCGCGAACGGATTCGGATTGTTGGTCACATCCGACTGGATGAACACTTTCCCCGAACCGGACGACAGCACGTAGGAGGTGTGCCCCGGCGTATGACCGATGCTCTCAACCGCAAGCAGTCCCGGCGCAACTTCCTTGCCCCATTCATAGGGCGTGACCTTCTTCTTCAGGCCAGTCTCAAAGATGTTGCGGTTGTTCTTGAACAGTCCCTGCATCCGGCCCGCCGACGCACGGCTCATCTCGCCGTCGTCCATCCAGAATTTCCATTCGGTCGCCGGCACCAGCACTTCGGCATTCGGAAACGCCGGCGTGCCGTCTGCCGTCAGCAATCCGTTCACGTGATCGGTGTGGAAGTGCGAAATCACCACCATGTCAACCGCTTTCGGGTCGAAGCCCGCAGCGACCACGTTTTCGGCGAACAGCCCGTTCGCGCCCTTGCTATTGGCCCGCGCCAGCGCGCCGTTGCCGGTGTCGACCACCACCAGCTTGCCGCCGGTGTTGAGCACCAGTGGCGCAAAGTAGATAGTGAACATGTCAGGCGGCAAAAACGCCTTCTCGAGCGTGGCGTTCACCTCTTCCTTTTTCGCGTTGGTGATAAAAGAATCCTCGAGCTTGAAGACGTTCTTGCCATCGGACACCACGGTGACCTGGATGTCGCCAACCTTGTAGCGATAGAAACTCGGTGCCTGCTTGTCGGCGATCGGTGCAGTGGCATTGGCGGAAACGGCCGGCAACAGCGGCGCGGCGGCTATCCCGGCACCTGCAACCAATGCGTGACGTCGTGTTAGCTCCATCTGATGTCCTCCCCCATTAAGACGGTGACGAGACAAAGTTTCGGCCATCGTCCGTTTCCTCTGTTTTTATGGCAGCCGCTATACCAGCGTTTGATCGATCGCGCGACCGCGTCGATGCAACCAGCCCGCTCGCGATTGTCGCGTGGGAATCAACCCCTGCCCGTGGGCCTTATTCCGGCCCGGCGTCAGGCCGCGCGCCACAGCCATCCGGTAATCTGCGCAATGACGTCGCCGAACAACAGCAACGCCGCAGACCAGATCAGTGCCGACACAAAATTGGCGATCTGAAATTGCCAGTACGGCATCTCGAATATTCCGGCCGCAAGCGGCACCGAAGCGCGCAGCGGACCAAAAAAGCGGCCGATGAAAATACTTGGCACGCCCCATTTTTTTACAAAGTCCTCGCCGCGCGGCAGGATTTCCGGGTAGCGCGACAGCGGCCAGATCTGCGCGACCTGCTCCTTGTATTTGAAGCCGAACCAGTACGAGACCCAGTCGCCGAGCGCGGCCCCGACCGCGCCGGCGATCCAGACCGGCCAGAAGCTGATGCCGCTCGCGCCGATCAGCGCACCGATTGCAATCAAGGCGCCCCAGGCCGGGACCAACAGCGAGATGAAGGCAAGCGATTCGCCGAACGCCAGCACCAGGACGATCGGACTGGCCCAGATCGAATTGTCACGGACGAAGTCGGTCAGGGCGTGCACATAAGCTTCCATTACGATCGCTCTCCCGGCCCCCGGAACCCTGTTGCGGGCCCGATGCCTACGGAACTGGTACGCCAGCGCGTTCCAGGACTTCAAGTCACAAGGCGCAGACGGCGGGTTCCCGCCCAATCCGCCTCTGCCACTTTTTAAGCCCAACCATGGCATAGTCAGGAAAATTGATTCGCGCGCCAAGTGCGTCCGCAACACATGAAAACATATGGCCAAGTCACTGAAATCCGCCGCTAAAACGAAGACGCCGAACGACCTGTTCGCAGCCACGGAATCGAAAAGCCGGACCTCCCCGAAGGCCGCACCCCGCTCGGGCAGCGCCGAAGACGGCTACACCGCCGCCGATATCGAGGTGCTCGAAGGCCTCGAGCCGGTGCGCCGGCGCCCCGGCATGTACATTGGCGGCACCGACGAAAAGGCGCTGCATCATTTGTTCGCCGAGGTGATCGACAACTCCATGGATGAAGCGTTGGCGGGCCACGCGACCTTCATCGAGGTCGAATTGGGCGCCGACGGCTTTCTGACCGTCACCGACAACGGCCGTGGGATCCCGGTCGACGCTCACCCGAAATTCCCGAAAAAATCCGCGCTTGAAGTCATCATGTGCACGCTGCATTCCGGCGGCAAATTCGATTCGAAGGTGTATGAGACCTCCGGCGGCCTGCACGGCGTCGGCGTGTCCGTGGTGAACGCGCTGTCGTCCCGGCTCGAGGTCGAGGTCGCCCGCAGCCAGAAACTCTACCGGCTTGCATTCGAGCGCGGCCACCCCAAGGGCAAGCTCGAGGATCTCGGCAAGGTCAGCAACCGTCGCGGCACCAAAATCCGCTTCAAGCCCGACACCGAGATTTTCGGCGCCAAGGCCGTTTTCAAGCCACAGCGGCTGTTCAAGATGGCCCGTTCCAAGGCGTACCTGTTCGGCGGCGTCGAAATCCGCTGGCGTTGCGCCCCAGAACTCCTCAAGGGCATCGACGACGTGCCCGCCGAGGATACCTTTCACTTCGCGGGAGGTCTGAAGGACTATCTCGCCGCCGCGGTGCATGCCGATACCCTGGTGCATCCGGATATCTTCTCCGGCAAGTCGGGCCGCAACGGCGCGCACGGTGCCTGCGAATGGGCGGTGGCGTGGACCGCCGACGCCGACGGCTTTCTCTCATCCTATTGCAACACCGTGCCGACGCCGGACGGCGGCACCCATGAATCGGGCATGCGCAGCGCGTTGCTGCGCGGCTTGAAAGATCACGCCGAGCGCGTCGGCCAGGGCAAGCGCGCCGCCTCCATCACGTCGGAAGACGTCATGGTCGGCGCGGCCGTCATGCTCTCGGTGTTTGTGCGCGAGCCGGAATTCCAGGGCCAGACCAAGGATCGCCTCGCCACCGCCGAAGCCCAGCGCATCGTCGAGCAGTCGGTCAAGGATCCGTTCGACCATTGGCTGTCGGGTAATCCGCTGCAGGCCAGCAAGCTGCTCGATTTCGTCATCGAGCGCGCCGACGAGCGGCTGCGCCGCCGCGCCGAGAAGGAAGTCTCGCGCAAGACCGCGGTGAAGAAGTTGCGCTTGCCGGGCAAGCTCGCCGACTGCACCAACACCGCCGCCGAAGGCTCCGAACTGTTCATTGTCGAGGGCGACAGCGCAGGCGGCAGCGCCAAGCAGGCGCGCGACCGCAAGACGCAGGCGATCCTGCCCTTGCGCGGCAAGATCCTCAACGTCGCCTCTGCGACCAAGGACAAGCTCACCGCCAACGCCCAGCTTGCCGATCTCATGCAGGCGATCGGCTGCGGCATCGGCTCGCATTACCGCGAAGAAGATTTGCGCTATTCGCGCATCATCATCATGACCGACGCCGACGTCGACGGCGCCCATATCGCCTCGCTGCTGATCACATTCTTCTACCGGCAGACGCCGCGGCTGATCGACGAGGGCCATCTTTACCTTGCGGTGCCGCCGCTTTACCGCCTCACCCATGGCAGCAAAACGGTCTACGCCCGCGACGAAGCCCACAGAGACGCACTGCTGAAGAGCGAATTCAACGCCAATGCCAAGGTCGAGATCGGGCGCTTCAAAGGGCTCGGTGAGATGATGCCGGCGCAGTTGAAGGAAACCACCATGGACCCTGCCAAGCGCACCATGCTGCGCGTCGTGCTCCTGGCGGATGACCGCGATGGAACCGCCGATTCGGTTGAGCGCTTGATGGGAACCAAGGCGGAGGCGCGTTTCGCGTTCATCTCCGATAAGGCGGAATTCGCCGGCGATGACTTATTGGACGTATAAATTATTCCGATAGGTATATTATTAAAATATTTCTCCATGTATTTCAGTATCTTACGGAAATATCCTCGCGCTCCGGCCGGAGCCGGGCGCTTCGTTTTCCGGTGGGTGTGATCGGTACGCAACAGCATTCTGAGCGGAACCGTCTATAAACGGAGCTACGGTTTTCGAGATTCGGTGCGTCGGCACCACTACAACAAGCGGTCGCATCCGGGCGCTTAACTTCTGAGGGGCTTTGAAATGAAGAGATTGGCGCTGGCTCTGGCCGCGGTTGCGGCATTTACCGGATCGGCCTTTGCGGCTGACCTTCCGGCTCGTACCTACACCAAGGTTCCGGAGGTTGTCGCCCCGACCTGGAACTGGACCGGTTTCTATATTTTCGGCGGCGGCGGCGGTGGCCTCTGGGACGCGAACTCGGGCGTCTCCGATGCTGCAACCGGCAATTGCATCAGCTGCGTCAATAACCGGCACGGGGGTGACGGCTGGTTTGGAACGGTTGGCGCCGGGTACGACTGGCAGTTCAGCAGCCGATGGGTAGGCGGTATTTTCGGTGACGGCCAGTTTGGCAGCATCAAGGGTAACATCGACGTATTTGGCGCAGCTATTGGCGACATGAAGGTGAGAGACACGTGGGCCGTGGGCGGCCGCGTCGGCTATCTCGTCGCGCCAAACGTACTGTCCTATGTCAACGCCGGTTACACCGGCTCCGAATGGTCCGGCTCCACCTTGCTCGCAGCTGACACCGGTTTGCCGAGTGGTGCTCACACCAACAGCTTTAATACGCAGGGTTGGTTCGTCGGTGGCGGCGTTGAAAATAACCTGGACATCTTCGGAATCACGGCTCCCGGCTGGTTCATGAAGACCGAATATCGCGCAGCCTATTTCGACAACAAGAACATTAGCGTGCGCGAAGATGGTACGAATTTGCCCGTTGGGCTTGATATCAACTTCAAGCCGTTCGTGCAGACCATCAGCAGCTCGCTGGTCTACCGCTTTAACTGGGGTGGCCCGATCGGCCGCAACTACTGATCTGATATCGCTGTAACGAATAAAAAGCCCCGGCATCGTCCGGGGCTTTTTTGTATCTGGTCAATAGCGCCCGCGCGCGGGGCGCCATCATTATTCCTGCCCTTGCCCTATTGGCGCCGAAGCCTCAGTCTGGTGATCGCTGCGCGACGGTCCGCGCACACTAACAGCGAGCGAGGACGCCATGCGCAAACTGCTTCTGATCGCAGGATTTGTTGCGCTCGCGGCTGGCCTGCTGTGGATCGGTCAGGGCACCGGCGTGATCGCCTGGCCGCAGTCGAGCTTCATGATCAGCCAGATCCAATGGGCCGGCTACGGCGCCGCGCTAGCGGCGTTCGGCCTGATCCTGATCTGGCAAAGCAAGCGCTAACCAATCCAACCCGACCCAGATCGCCCCTCAACAAGGATAAAAAGCATGAACCAGGGACTGTTCGATCTCAGTGGCAAGGTGGCGATCGTCACCGGCGGCAATGGCGGCATCGGCCTCGGCATGGCGCGCGGGCTTGCCGACGCGGGCGCAGCGGTTGCGGTCGTCGCGCGCAATGAGGCGAAGTCGAATGACGCCGTCGCTGAGTTGCGGCAGCGCGGCGTGAAAGCGATCTCAGTGATCGCCGACGTCACCGACAAGGCCGCGGTTGCAGCCATGGTCGACCGCGTCGAGCGAGATCTCGGCCGCATCGACATTCTCGTCAACAATGCCGGCATCAACATTCGCAAGCCCGCGCATGCGCTCGATATCGAGGAATGGAATCGTGTCCTCCATACCAATCTGACCAGCGCCTTCCTGTGCTCGCAGGCGGTCTATCCGGCCATGAAGGCCGGCGGCGGCGGCAAGATCATCAACATCGGCTCGATGATGTCGATCTTCGGCGCCAGCTTCGCGCCGGCCTACGCCGCCAGCAAGGGCGGCATCGTGCAGTTCACCCGCTCCTGCGCCTGCGCCTGGGCCGCCGACAATATCCAGGCCAACGCGGTGCTGCCGGGCTGGATCGATACCGATCTGACCCAGCGCGCGCGTCAGGAGATCGACGGCCTGCACGACAAGGTGCTGGCGCGCACGCCGGCGGCGCGGTGGGGCGCCATCGCCGACTTCGCCGGCATTGCCGTGTTTCTTAGCTCGCCCGCGTCGGACTTTGTCACGGGGACCGCGATTCCCGTCGACGGCGGCTACTCGATCATGGCGTAGGCTTCGTCTCGCGTGAGGCTGACACAGCCGCTGGCGAGGTCACGTGCTCCGGGCGAACGCCAACCGCGAGGAAGCGCGCGGTAATGCCCTGCAGCCACGGCACGGCGTTGATCACGCGCGCGAACAGCGGCGGCCTGAACGGGCGATCCCCCGGCTTGAGCGCGACGCTGATCAGCTTGTTCTGGATGACGACCTGCATGGCCTGCGTCATCCGCACCGGAAACTCACGACGCCGCCGCACGGCATCCAGTTCGTGTTCGGACGGCGTGCCGCTGATTAGTTTAGCGGCCAGCAGGTTCGCGGTCGCGACCGCGTCCTGCACCGCCAGGTTGACGCCCACGCCGCCCACCGGCGACATCGCATGCGCGGCATCGCCGATGCACAGCAGGCCCGGACGCGTCCAGCGCTTCAGGCGGTTGATCGCCACCGTCAGCAGCTTGACGTCGTCCCAACTCTTCACGTCGGAGATCCCGGACTTGAGGATCGGCGCCATGCCGGTCACCGCGGCGCGAAACGCGTCCAGCCCCCGCGCTTTCACCGCGTCGTATTGCCCCTTGGCGATCACATAGGCGCACTGCCAGTAGTCGCCGCGGTCGAGCGTGACCATCATCTGGCCGGGCAACAGCCGCGCAAACACGTTTTCGCTCTCGTCGGGATGGCGGCTGACGCGAAACCACAGCACATCCATCGGCGCGCCGATCTGTTCGACCTCTAGTCTGGCGCACTGCCGCACGGTCGAGTGGCGGCCATCGCATCCGATCGTCAGGTCGGCACGGATTTCGACCGGCCCTTCCGGCGTATCGGCCGTCACGCCGACGACCGTATCGCCCGACCAGATCAGATCGGTTGCATCCGTATTCATCATGACCTTCAGCGACGGAAATCGCTTACCGTTCGCGCGCAGGAAATCGAGAAAATCCCACTGCGGCATGAACGCGATGAAGGGATATTTGACCTTGAGCCGGCTTAAGTCGGCGATACGGATCGAGGCGTCGCCGAATTTCCCCTGCATCTTCTGCAGTTGCTGATGCGGGAGCTTCAGGAAGCCGTCGATCAGGCCCAGCTCGTCCATGACCTGCAGCGTCGAGGGATGCACGGTGTCGCCGCGGAAATCCCGGAAGAAGTCGGCGTGCTTTTCCAGCACCACCGTTTCGACGCCAGCTCGGCCGAGCAGATAGCCCAGCATCATGCCGGCCGGGCCGCCGCCGACAATGCAGCAACGGGTTGTTATCGTGCGCGAAGGCCGTCGCTCTCCCGGTGTGCCCTTGTCCATGATCTGGCTCTCGTTGGAGGAAGCCGCTCAATAGCGAAAACGATCTCCGACACGCTGCAGTCTCGATAAGACAATTTAGCCTGTCCCGATCTAATTTCAGGCGGCAGATCGGGCGCTCTCTTTAGCGCTCTCTTGGGCGTTAGCTGGGGAAGCGTATCGAGGAACCAATTCCTCATCAAGTTGCCCGTCTGCACCAGCGAAAGTCAGACCATCATATCGCGGAGCGATGCCTCGGCGACGCCTAAGCAAATTCGGAACGCCGCCTTTTATGTCAAAAATATTAAGCTTTATCAGTGCTTTCCACGCCTTCTCCATTGACTTTGGCCAATTCGTCTTTATGTTTCGGAGCGACGCGGCCCAGTATCGAAACGCGATGCTCTGATAAGCCGCCTGTCTGCGTATCCAAAATCCCGTGCAATTTTGCGTGCCGTTCCGGGGTTGAGCGCGACAGCTTTTTCTGAGATTCCAAGCGGCGGTATCTGCCAGAGGCTCAATGTCTTTTTCCAATCTCGGCTTGTCCGATAAGGTGCTCGCCGCCGTCGCGGCCACCGGTTACACCAACCCTACCCCCATTCAGGAACAGGCGATTCCCCATGTTCTGGCCCGCCGGGACGTCCTCGGCATCGCCCAGACCGGCACCGGCAAGACCGCGGCCTTCGTCCTTCCGATGCTCACCATGCTGGAAAAGGGCCGCGCCCGGGCCCGAATGCCCCGCACCCTCATCCTCGAGCCGACCCGCGAGCTTGCGGCCCAGGTGAAGGAGAACTTCGACAAATACGGCGCCGGCCAGAAACTCAATGTCGCGCTGCTGATCGGTGGCGTCTCGTTCGGCGACCAGGACACCAAGTTGACCCGCGGCGTCGACGTGCTGATCGCAACGCCCGGACGGCTGCTCGACCACACCGAGCGCGGCGGCCTCCTCCTCACCGGCGTCGAACTGCTGGTGATCGATGAAGCGGACCGCATGCTGGACATGGGCTTCATTCCGGACATCGAGCGCATCTGCAAGATGATCCCCTTTACCCGGCAGACACTGTTCTTCACGGCGACCATGCCTTCCGAAATTCGCCGCATTACCGAAACCTTCCTGCACAATCCTGTAAAAGTCGAAGTCTCCAGGCCCGCCACCACTGCCGTCGGCGTGTCCCAGTTCCAGGTCGCGGTCGGCCGCGAGCCGCATGTGAAACGTGAGACGCTGCGCCGACTGCTGCGCGACGCCAAGGACCTCCAGAACGCCATCATCTTCTGCAACCGCAAACGTGAAGTGGCGCTGTTGCACAAGTCGCTACAGAAGCACGGCTTCAGCGTCGGCGCGTTGCACGGCGATATGGATCAGTCGGCCCGCACCGCCGCGCTCGATCAATTTCGCAAGGGTGAAATTCCGTTGCTGGTCGCCTCCGATGTGGCCGCCCGTGGCCTCGACATTCCCGCGGTGAGCCACGTCTTCAATTTCGATGTTCCGCATCACGCCGACGACTATGTTCACCGCATCGGTCGCACCGGCCGCGCCGGCCGCGCCGGTACGGCAATCTCGATCGTCACACCGCTCGATCAAAAATCGATGGTCGCGATCGAAAAACTAACCGGACAAACCGTCCCGCGCGCCGAGGGCGGCGCTGCCGAGGAGCCATCGCAGGACGTTCCAGCCGAGGCGTCTAATGGCGACGCCGAACAGCCGCGCGAACAGCGCACCCGCGAAGGTTCGCGCGGAAGCCGCAAGCCACGCCGCGAACGCGAACCACGCCGCAGCAATGGCAACGGCCGAGGTTCCAGCCCGCAGGCCCCGGTCGCGGCGTTCGCGCCGGCAGGTAATCCTCCCCCCTCGCGCGTGCCTTCGATCGGCCGCGCCGAGCCGTCTTCGGTTCCGCGCGACACGGAACCGGCCGATCACTCGCATCTTCCGGCGTTTCTGTTGCGGCCCATTCGCGCCCGCGTCTGAGCGGGTAGCGTTCGGCGGAACCCGTTTACCGGGCGTTCACTCTCGTTCGTTAGCGTGACGCAATATTTCAGATATTGCATTTCAGACGGACGGGCAGGATGCCCGCTATTTTGGGGACACGAAAGTGCTCGACGAACACGAACGCACTATGGCCTTCGCGGAAGTTTCGCTTGGCCAGATCAAGTCGCTTCGGCAGACCGCGATCCCCCGCAACTACGAAATCTGGTACGTCTACGCCACCGGATACAATCCTCCTCTCAACAAGATCATCAACGAGACCCTGGCGCATAACGGCAAGCTGACCGAGGCCGACCTCGAGCAGATTTACGACACGTATCTTTCGCAGATCAAAACCAGTGACCGCATCGACAAGGTCGGCGCCCGCCTGATCGGCGAAATCGACGACGTCATGACCCTCATCAGCGAAGCGCGGGGAATGTCGGCGAGCTACGACAATAGCCTGTCCGGTGCGGCCGACAAACTTTCGACCGCCAACAGCCGCGACCAGGTCAAGGTGATCGTCGAGTCTCTCGCGAAGTCGACACGCGAAATGCGCGACACCAACAAGGCGCTGGAAGACCGGCTGGCGCTGTCCAAAACCGAAATCAGCAACCTGCAGCAGAACCTTGAGGCGATCCGGGCCGAGAGCCTGACCGACCCCCTCACCGGGCTCGGCAACCGCAAATATTTCGACCGCTCGATCGACAGCGCTGTCAAGAACGCACTTGCCGGCGGTGAGCCGCTTTCGCTGCTGATGTTCGACATCGACCACTTCAAATCGTTCAACGATTCCTACGGCCACCTGACCGGCGACCAGGTGCTGCGCCTGGTCGGCATGTCGCTCAAACAGAATATCAAGGGCCAGGACATCACCGCGCGCTACGGCGGCGAGGAATTCGCGGTCGTGCTGCCGAACACCGCGCTCCGCCAGGCGCTGACGGTTGCCGATCACATCCGCCGCGCCGTGATGTCGAAAGAGCTCAAGAAGAAATCGACCGGAGAAATTCTCGGCCGCGTCACGATCTCGGTCGGCGTCTCGATCCTCAGGCCCGGCGACGACACCGACTCCCTGATCGAGCGCGCCGATGCCTGCCTCTACGCCGCCAAACGCAACGGCCGCAACCGCGTCATCTGCGAGGTCGATCCGGAATATGTCGCGGAGTCGCGCAGCCAGGTGGCGTAAGCCTCAATTCCACGAAACGCAACCGTCCTCATGGTGAGGAGCGCATCTTGCGCGTCTCGAACCATGAGCTGCACGCTCGATCAGCTCACCCTTCGAGACGCGCGCAAAGCGCGCTCCTCAGGGTGAGGTTTTCGTTCGCTTCGGCAGCTTTTTCTTTCGGGTGGTAATTTTCTTTGCCGCCTTACGAGCCTTCGCACGCTTGCGCAACGCCGCGCGTTGCGCTGCCGCCAGTGCTGCTTTCGCCCATGCAGCCAGTGCCTCGGAATCGTCGAACAGCCGCGCCGGCAACTGCCAATAGGAGCCGACTGTGACGATCTTGGCCCTGGTTTGATATTGAAACGGCCTTGAACCTTCCGCCTCGAATTGCGGAATGGTCTGGTCGTCGGCGCGAAAATAGAGGCCGGCGCGCAACGCGAGCGCGAAGTTGGTGCCGTCGACGGAAATGCCGAATCCCGAAAACATCGGGCGGATCGTCACCGGCCCGAAATCGGCAAACAGGTCGTTGAGGAAATCGCGATCCATGGTGGGCAACCTGCTCTGCCGCGAGGCGCGAACCTCAGGGAATGACAGATGCATTGTGGACGCCCTTGAAGACGGCGCGCAAGAGCGCCCGCGTCCCGCGGTCGATCTACATCGGCCGTGAAAACCGGGAGCTTAGCTGTCGATCTTGGCGGGCGTCAGTTGCACCGACTCGCCGCAGCCGCAGGCGCTGACCTGGTTGGGATTGTTGAAGATGAACTGCGCCTGCATCTTGTCGGCCTTGTAGTCCATCTCGGTGCCCAGCAAGAACAGCACCGCCTTGGGATCGACCAGGATCTTCACGCCCCTGTCCTCGACGACCTCGTCGGTCGGGCGAACTTCGTGCGCATATTCGACCGTGTAGGACTGGCCGGCGCAGCCGCCGTTCTTGATCCCGACCCGCAGGCCCACGATCTCGGAATCGGCCCGCTTGGTCAGTTCCGTGATCCGCTGCGCCGCAGCCTCGGTCAAGCGCATGACCTGTGGACGCGGGCGCGGCTTCGGCTTGGAAGCGGGTGTGGGTGAAGTGGGTGCCATGTCAGTCATGTGGTCCATCCCAACGACAAATCAATGCCGGCTAATTTCCTGTGAACCGTGAGACGCTCTCACACGTCACCACATATTGAGGACAAGGCGCGCCTCGTCGCTCATCCGGTCCGGCGACCATGCCGGATCCCATACCAGGTTGACGCTGACCACGCCGACACCGGGAACGCTGGCGACCGCGTTCTCCACCATCTGCGGCAACTCGCCGGCCGCGGGGCAATTGGGCGTCGTCAGCGTCATGACGACTTCCACCGCGCGGTCATCCTTGATGTCGACCTTGTAGATCAGGCCGAGCTCGTAGATATCGGCCGGAATTTCCGGGTCGAACACCGTCTTCAACGCGGCAACGATTTCGCCGCCGAGCCGTTCGGTCTCCTCCGGCGGCAACGCCGATTGGGTTTCCATATTGCTGGTTTTGACGTCGCCGGTTTTCACTTCACCAGTTTCGACTTTCCCAGCTTCGACTTGAGCGGTGTCAGTCATGAAAACAAATCCCGTGCCTTGATGAGCGCCTGCGCCAAATGGTCGACCTCTTCGCGCGTATTATACATCCCGAATGAGGCACGACAGGTTGCTGTAACGTTGAACCGCTCTAAAAGCGGCATCACGCAATGGGTGCCGGCGCGCACCGCGATCCCCTGGCGGTCGATCACGGTTGCGACATCGTGGGGATGCGCGCCCTTCATCTCGAACGATATCACCGGCCCCTTGCCACGGGCGGTGCCAATTAGCCGCAGCGAGTTGATTTCGCGCAGCCGCTCCTGGGCATAGGTCAGCAATTCGTGCTCATGCGCGGCGATCCGCTCCTTGCCGATCGAATTGACGTAATCGATGGCGGCGCCAAGCCCGATCGCTTCGACGATTGCGGGCGTACCGGCCTCGAACTTGTGTGGCGGATCGCCATACGTCACCCAGTCGCGCGCGACCTCGCGGATCATCTCGCCGCCGCCGTTGTAAGGCCGCATCGCCTCCAGGTGCGCGTATTTGGCATAGAGCACGCCGATGCCGGTCGGGCCGTATAATTTGTGCCCGGTGAAGACATAGAAGTCGCAATCGATGTCGCGGACATCGATCGTCAGATGAACGGCCGCCTGACTGCCGTCGACCAGCACCGGGATGCCGCGGGCATGGGCGATCTTCACCACGTCCTTGACCGGGACGACGGTGCCGAGCGCATTCGACATCTGCGTGATCGCCACCAGCTTGGTGCGCGGCGTCAGCAGCTTTTCGAACTCGTCGATCAGGAAGTTGCCCTCGTCATCGACCGGCGCCCATTTGATGACGGCGCCGTGGCGCTCCCTGAGAAAATGCCAGGGCACGATGTTGGAGTGATGCTCCATGATCGAGAGCACGATCTCGTCGCCCTCGCCGATATTCGGCTCGCCCCAGGACGACGCCACCAGATTGATCGCTTCGGTGGCGTTGCGGGTGAAAATGATTTCTTCGGTGCGCCCCGCATTGAGGAACTGCGCAACCTTGGCCCGGCCGCCCTCATAGGCCTCCGTCGCCGCGTTGGCGAGGTAATGCAGCCCGCGATGAACGTTGGCGTATTCGCTTTTGTAAGCCTCGGTCATGCGGTCAAGCACCGCATTGGGCTTCTGCGCCGAGGCGGCGTTGTCGAGATAGACCAGCGGCTTGCCGTAGATCTTGAGCGACAGCGCCGGAAAATCCTCCCGCACCCGCGCCACATCGTAAGAACCGTTCAGGACCGCGGGATGGGCCATTAGCTACCTTCACTTTATCCTCGGCCGGGTCGGCCGCCACGCGACCTCCCCGTGATGAGGTTCAAAACTATCCGCGCGCCGCCAGCCAGCGCTGGGCCGCCGAGATCGCAAGTTCACGCAAATCGTCGCTGGCAATCTGCTCAATCGCCTCGCCGACAAAGGCCTGGATCAGAAGCGCCTGGGCTTCCTTTTCGGACAAACCGCGCGCCCGCAGGTAGAACAGCAGGCTCTCATCCAGCGCACCGGTGGTCGCACCATGACCGCAGGTAACGTCGTCGGCAAAAATCTCGAGCTCCGGCTTGTTGTCGGCCTCGGCTTCGTCGGACAGCAGCAGCGCCCGCGTCATCATCTTGGCGTCGGTCTTTTGCGCCTTGGGCTGAACGATGATGCGGCCCTGAAACACCGAATGTCCGCGGTCATCGACTACAGCACGAAAGATTTCGCGGCTGGCGCAGTTCGGCACCGCGTGGTCCAGGAACAACGTGGTGTCGGCGTGCTGGCGGCCGTTGAGCAGGTTGACGCCGTTGGTCTCGACCCGGGAGCCCTCGCCCGCGCAGGCGATCACGGCCTGATAACGGCTGACATGCGCACCGCTGGTCATCGCGAAGGTGTTGAAATGCGCGTGGGCGCCCAGCGTCACGACGGAGGAGGAAATATTAAAGGCCTCGCGGCCGTCCTCGACAAGGCGGACATGGTCGAGCCGCGAACCGTCGCCGATCGCAAGCACCAGCGCGTCGTGGACCTGATACGATTTCGTGCCATCCGCGGCGATATAGCTTTCCACCAGGGTCACGCCGGCGTTGCTGCCGACCTTCAGCAGCGAGCGCGTAAACATTGCCGCCGGCTGCGCGGCGCTGGCGACATGAACGATGTGCAAGGGGGTCGCGAGCGCGGCGCCATCGGCAACCGTGATCACGAGGCCATCAGTCATCATCGCGCGGTTCAGGGCGATCATCGCATCGGAATTATCCGGCGTCAGCAACTGCGCCTGCAGAGCTGTATCGCCGGCTTCCAACACCTCGCGCAGCGTGCGGATCGAAAGTCCGTCTTCCAGATTGTTCGTATCGGACAGGTCAGGCGCGAACACGCCGTCCACCAGCACCAGCCGGCGCACGCCCTCGATCGCATACTGCCTGAGCGCGGTCGCGGCGCGCTTAAGCACCGCCGCATCCGGCACCGCCGCCAGTGGCAGCACCTCGCGCATCAAAGCGCGCAGGTCCGTGTATTTCCAGTCCTCGATCCGCCGATGCGGCAAGCCCGCGCGCTCATAGGCCTTGAACGCCTGATGCCTGATGTCGGCGACCTTGCCCACGCCGGGCAGCCGATCCCGCGCGACAGTGAACACATCGCTCACCGCACGTCCGGTCTCGGTCTTTGCCAATACAACGTTCATCATCAATCCGTTTATGCGTCAGGCCGCGTCTTCGAACTGTGCGTAGCCGGAAGCCTCGAGCTCCAGCGCCAGTTCCTTGCCGCCGCTCTTCACCACGCGCCCTTTGGACATGACATGCACGAAGTCAGGCACGATGTAGTTCAACAGGCGCTGATAGTGTGTGATCACCACCATGGCCCGATCAGGCGAACGCAGCGCGTTGACGCCGTCGGCGGCTACCCGCAACGCATCGATGTCGAGGCCGGAATCCATCTCGTCGAGGATGCACAGGCTCGGCTCGAACAGCGCCATCTGCAGAATCTCGTTGCGCTTCTTCTCGCCCCCGGAGAATCCGACATTGACGCCTCGGCGAAGCATGTCCTGCGGAATGCTCAGGCGGGCGGCGACTTCGCGCACTTTCTTGAGGAAATCCGGCGTGGAGAATTCGCTCTCGCCGCGCGCCTTGCGCTGGGCGTTCAGCGCCGTGCGCAGGAACGTCATCGTGGCGACGCCGGGAATTTCGACCGGATACTGGAACGCGAGGAACACGCCCTTGGCCGAACGCTCGTCAGGCGACATTTCCAGGAGGTCTTCGCCCTTGAACAGGATCTCGCCGCCCGTGACCTCGTAGCCCGGCTTGCCCGCTATGACGTGGGAAAGCGTCGATTTGCCGGAGCCGTTCGGCCCCATGATCGCATGGACTTCGCCCTGGTTCACGGTCAGCGAAAGCCCGTGGAGAATTTCACGCTCCTCGACACGGACCTGCAGGTTTTTGACTTCGAGTAATGGCATCAGTCTGTTCCATCTATTCCTCGTCCCGAGGAGCGCCGGAGGCGCGTCTCGAAGGACGAAGCCAACAATCTTCCAAACTTCCATCCTTCGAGACGGCCGCTTTGCCGGCCTCCTCAGGATGAGACTCACAGCTACCCGACGCTGCCCTCAAGCGAGATCGAGATCAGCTTCTGCGCCTCTACCGCAAATTCCATCGGCAGTTGCTGCAGCACGTCTTTCACGAAACCGTTGACCACGAGACCGACGGCCTCCTCCTGCGACAGTCCGCGCTGGACGCAATAAAACAGCACGTCCTCAGAAATCTTCGACGTGGTCGCCTCGTGTTCGAACAGCGCGGAGGAATTCTTCGCTTCGACATAGGGCACGGTATGCGCGCCGCACTTGTCGCCGATCAGCAGCGAGTCACAGGCGGTGAAGTTGCGCGCACCGGTCGCCTTGCGATGGGCGGTGACCAGGCCGCGATAGGTGTTCTGCGACACACCGGCAGCGATGCCCTTGGAAATGATCCGGCTGGTGGTGTTCTTGCCGAGATGGATCATCTTGGTGCCGGAATCGACCTGCTGGTGGCCGTTCGAGATCGCGATCGAATAGAACTCGCCGCGCGAATTATCGCCGCGCAGGATGCAGCTCGGATATTTCCAGGTGATCGCCGACCCGGTCTCGACCTGGGTCCAGGAAATCTTGGAATTGTTGCCGCGGCAATCGCCACGCTTGGTGACGAAGTTGTAAATGCCGCCCTTGCCCTCGGAATTGCCGGGGTACCAATTTTGCACCGTCGAATACTTGATCTCGGCGTCGTCCAGCGTCACCAGTTCGACCACGGCGGCGTGCAACTGGTTCTCATCGCGCTGCGGCGCGGTGCAGCCTTCGAGGTAGCTGACATAGGAACCCTTGTCGGCGATGATCAGGGTACGTTCGAACTGCCCGGTGTTGCGCTCGTTGATGCGGAAATAGGTCGACAGTTCCATCGGGCAGCGGACGCCCGGCGGCACGTAGACGAACGACCCGTCGGAGAATACCGCCGAGTTCAGCGTCGCGAAGAAGTTGTCCGACGTCGGCACCACCGTGCCGAGATACTTCTTCACCAGATCGGGATGCTCGCGGATCGCCTCCGAGATCGGCATGAAGATCACGCCGGCCTGCTTGAGTTCCTTCTGGAAGGTGGTCGCGACCGAAACCGAATCGAACACGGCATCGACCGCGATCTTGCGTTCGCCCTCAGGACGAACCACGCCTTCGAGCATCTCGACTTCGCGCAGGGGAATGCCGAGCTTCTCGTAGGTCTTGAGAATCTCCGGATCGACCTCGTCCAGCGAGGCCAGTTCCTTCTTTTTCGGGGCCGAGTAGTAATAGAGGTCCTGATAGTCGATCTTGGGATAGTGGACCCGGGCCCATTGCGGCTCGGTCATGGTCAGCCAGCGGCGATAGGCTTCCAACCGCCACTCCAGCATCCACGCCGGCTCGTTTTTCTTTGCGGAAATAAATCGGACGGTGTCTTCCGACAGCCCCTTGGGAGCCTTGTCGGAACTCAATCAGCGTCTCAAATCCATACCGATACTGGTCGACGTCGATTCGCCTGACGCGATCGACCGTCTCTTGTACAGCCGCCATTCCGTCCTCCGCTCGCGGTTTCAAGGACCGCGGTGGATCAAGTCCGCAAGATTACTACGATGTTTCTACGATGAAATCACCTGCTTAGAATCGTTCAAGCCGTGTTTCGTCGCTACGCTTTAAGTAGGTTGCCCGAGAGCTTTCGCCAAGCCTCCAGGCAGCAATCAACCTCTGCGCCAGACGTTGACCAGCCCAGACTGAGCCGGACCGCCCCTTGAGCGATCCCGGCATCGAATCCCATGGCTTCCAATACATGGGACGGTTGGACCTTTCCAGACGAACATGCGGAGCCTGAAGATACCGCGACACCGGCCAGATCGAATCCGATCACCGCGGTCTCGGCCTTGAGCCCAGGAACCGTAAACAGCGTGGTATTGGGCAACCGCTGAACGCCGGCCGAGAACACGATGAGTTCGGGGGTCTGCCGCAAGCCGTCCTCAAGACGGTTCCGCAAGTCTCTGATACGGCTAGTGTCTTCAGGCAAGGCAGTCATCGCAGCCTCGACCGCGGCGCCGAAGCCTGCGATCCCCGCGACATTCTCCGTCCCCGCCCGGCGCCCCAGTTCCTGGCCGCCACCGCGCAGCAGCGGTTCAAACCCCATCAAGCCTTCGGCCAGAACGACCGCACCCACGCCCTTGGGGCCGCCAACTTTGTGCGCGGAAAGCGTTACAAGATCGGCATTCATCGCATTGATATCGAAGGGTATTTTCCCGAAAGCCTGGATTGCATCGACGTGCAGCAGGCCTCCGGCGGCATGGACAAGCGCCGCAGCTTCCGCGACCGGCTGCACCGCGCCGGTCTCGTTGTTGGCGAGCATTATCGACACCAATGCCGGCGGCCGCCCCTCGAGCGCCATCCGCAGCTGGTCCAGATCGAGCACGCCCTGCCGCGTCACGCCGACACGCTCGATCGCCTCGGACGGAAACAGACCGCCCGACAGCACCGAGGCATGCTCGATGGCCGAGACCAGCAACCGCTCGACTGCACCTCCGCCGCGCCGGAGACCGGGCGTCAGCGCCAACGCATTGGCTTCAGTGCCGCCCGACGTGAAGACCACGTTGCGCAGCAGCGCGCCGACCGCACCTGCGATCACCTCCCGCGCCGCCTCCACCAATTTTCGTGCCTGGCGGCCCTCGGCGTGGACCGAGGAAGGGTTGCCGCTGAGATCCCACGCGGCCGCCATCGCTGCCTTGGCTTCGGGTCGAAGCGGCGTTGTCGCATTCCAGTCGAGATAGACACGGTTAAACATCTAGTATCATATTACCTTATCACGCTGCACCTTAAGGTCGCGGCCGGGATGCAGGCTTCGGGACAATTGGCGATCGCGCCCGTCCGTGCAAATAGCCGACCAGCGGCCCGCTAGTACATTGCTAACGCGTTGAATGCACTGCCGGATGTTCAAGAAGCTTGCTTTTTGCCCCTGGCATCATGCTAGAACGCGGCCTCCAGTTCACCGTGCGCCGTTCGAGCATCGCCAAACGGCGCCTGATCACCCTTCTCTGCGTGGCGCGTCTGACTCCCAGATGGAGCCCGCGTAAAGCCGGTTGATTGCCAAGGATCACTAATGCCTGAAGTCATTTTCACCGGCCCCGCAGGCCGCCTCGAAGGTCGTTACCATCCGGCCAAGCAGAAGAACGCGCCGATCGCGATGGTGCTGCATCCGCATCCGCAGTTTCACGGCACGATGAATCATCAGATCGTCTACCAGTGCTACTACGCGTTCGTGCATCGCGGGTTCTCGGTGCTGCGGTTCAACTTCCGCGGCGTCGGTCGCAGCCAGGGATCGTTCGATCACGGCACCGGCGAACTGTCGGACGCAGCTTCCGCGCTTGACTGGGCGCAGACCATCAACCCCGAGGCGCGCGCCTGCTGGGTTGCAGGCTTTTCGTTCGGCGCCTGGATCGGCATGCAGCTGTTGATGCGCCGCCCCGAGGTCGAAGGCTTCATCTCGATCGCGCCGCCGGCCAATCTCTACGACTTCTCGTTCCTGGCGCCCTGCCCGTCGTCGGGCCTGATTGTGCATGGCGAGAAGGATGCGGTGGTGCCGCCCAAGGACGTCAACACCCTGGTCGAGAAGCTCAAGACGCAAAAGGGCATCGTGATCGATCAGCAGATCATCCCAGGCGCCAACCATTTCTTCGACGGCAAATTGCAGCCGCTGATGGAAACGGTGACCGGCTATCTCGACATGCGGCTCGCCAACGTCCGCTGACTCGATTCGCGCCACCGTGCGCGATCAGGGTCTCGCGATCAGGCCGCCGGTCATCGGGATCGGAACACCGGTCGTCGCGGGATAGCTGAGCGGCAGGCCTTTCATGCCGCGCGCAGCGAGGAAGCCAAAGGCTTGGGCCTCGATCGCATCTGCCGACCAACCCAGCCCGTCGGCAGCCTCGACCGCTGCCGGCGCGAGCCGCTCGCGCAGATTCCTCATCATGGTGAGGTTGCGGGCGCCACCGCCGGCAATGATCCAGCTCTTCGGCACTTTCGGCAGCAGTGGCACGATCCGCGCGATCGCCGCGGCCGTGAAAGCGGTCAGGGTTGCCGCGCCATCGGCGGGCTGCATCTCGCGTAGCGTCAGCGAGGCGAAATCGTTGCGGTCGAGCGATTTGGGCGGCGGCAACGCAAAGAACGGATGCTGCAATGCCTGGCCGATCCAGGCCTCGTCAGCCACGCCCTGCGCTGCCATCCGGCCTTCGCAATCGAACTGCTGGCGCGTGACGTGATACATGAAGTCATCGAGCAGCGCGTTGCCGGGACCGGTGTCGCAGGCGATCAGAGTATCCATGCCGTCGATGTAGGTGATGTTGGAGACGCCGCCGATATTAACCACGACGATCGGCCCCTCCCGCTCCAACAATTGGGCGAGCGCGCGATGATAAACCGGAACAAACGGTGCTCCCTGGCCGCCGGCGGCGACGTCGGCGGCACGAAAATCGTACATCACCGGAATGTGGATGGCCTTGGCCAGCGCGCTGGCATCGCCGATCTGCACCGTCAATTGTCGCTCGGGTCGGTGCAGCACGGTCTGGCCATGAAAGCCGACGATATCGATGTCCTCACAGGCAATGCGGTTCTGCGCGGTAAAGGTCGCCACGGCCTCGGCATGGGCGATGGTGACGGCGCGCTCAGCTTCGCGCAGGATACCGGGCCGCGCGTCGCGCTGCGGCAGGCTGACCGCCTCGGTGAGGGCCTGGCGCAGCAGCCCGCGCTCCCGATCGGTGTAGGGCCGGTACCCGGAGGGACCGAACGACTTTACCCGTTTGCCGTCGGTTTCGATCAATGCGACATCGACCCCGTCGAGCGAGGTGCCGCTCATCAGACCGATTGTCGTCATCATCATCGTCGAAGCGCCCCTTGCGACGTCCTGTTTGACGCCCAGCTTGTGTCAATCAGGCACATCTTATAATGCCACAGCAACCCGGGCGGCGGCAGCCTTTCTGCTATGGTTCCGCAAATCCCTTCAAATAATGTGAAATAAGAATGATCAAAGTCACCCACACATGACGGCATTTAAATCTGATTTTCTGAATGTGCTGCAAAGCCGCGGCTTTATCCATCAGATTTCCGATCCCGAACTCGCTGGATGCGCTGGCGGCGAAAGGCGAGCTGGTCGCCTATATCGGCTTCGACTGCACCGCGCCGTCGCTCCATGTCGGCTCCATGGTGCAGATCATGTGCCTGTACTGGCTGCAGCAGACCGGTAACAAGCCGATTGCCCTGATGGGCGGCGGCACCACCCGCGTCGGCGACCCCTCCGGCAAGGACGAGACCCGCAAGATTCTGTCGATCGAGGACATCGAGCACAACAAAAACGGCATCAGGCAGGTGTTCTCGCGCTTCCTGAAGTTCGGCGAAGGCCCGAGCGACGCTGTGATGCCTGACAATGCCGAGTGGCTGACCAAGCTCAACTGGATCGAGATGCTGCGCGATATCGGCCGGCATTTCTCGGTCAACCGCATGCTGGCGATGGACTCGGTCAAGCTGCGGCTCGAGCGCGACCAGGAAATGAGCTTCATCGAATTCAACTACATGATCCTGCAGGCCTACGATTACGCCGTGCTCAACAAGCGCTACGATTGCCGCCTGCAGATGGGCGGCTCCGACCAGTGGGGTAACATCGTCAACGGCATCGATCTCGGCCGCCGCATGGGCACGCCGCAGTTGCACGCTTTGACGACGCCGCTGATCACGACGGCATCGGGCGCGAAGATGGGCAAGACGGCGAGCGGCGCCGTTTGGCTCAACGCCGATATGAAGAGCCCGTATGAATACTGGCAGTTCTGGCGCAACACCGACGACGCCGACGTGGCGCGCTTCCTGAAATTGTTCACGACGCTGCCGCTCGACGAGATCGAACGGCTCGCCGCCTTGCAAGGCGCCGAGATCAACGACGCCAAAAAGGCCCTCGCCGATGCCGCGACCACGCTGCTGCATGGGGCCGATGCCGCGCGCGATGCAGCGGAAACCGCGCGCAAAACCTTCGAGGAAGGCGCCATCGCCGAAAACCTGCCCTCGGTGGAGATTCCCCGCGCCGAGTTCGAAGGCGGTTTGGGTGTGCTGGCGCTGTTCGTTCGGGCCGGCCTGGTCGCATCGAATGGCGAGGCGCGGCGCCAGATCAAAGGCGGCGGCCTGCGCGTCAATGATGCCGCCGTCAGCGACGAGAAACTAATCCTAACGCCCGCCGACCTCACAGCGGAAGGCGTAATCAAGCTCTCGCTTGGCAAGAAGCGACACGTCCTGCTCAAGCCTGCATAGGCGTATTCGCCCAAGACCCCTGCTCCTTGCCGCGGAAACGCGCTCCTTGGAGGCATGGATCAGAAGACCGCGAGCGAACCAGCCGCTGAAACCGCCGCGATGACGTCGCAGAAATCGACGCGCGTCGCACTCAACGTGCTCGCGCTCTGTTTCGCGCTGTCGGTGATCGGCCGCGGCCTTGGCGAAAGCTTCACGGTTTTTCTAAAGCCGATCTCGGAGAGCTTCGGCTGGGATCGCGCGGAGGTGGTCTCGGTCTATTCGCTGGCCGCGCTGGCCGGCGGATTGGCATCGCCCCTGATCGGCCGGCTGTTTGACCGCTCAGGGCCGCGCGCGGTCTACGCGCTCGGCTTGTTGCTACTCGGCGGCGCGTTCCTGATCGCCGCGAATGCAAATCAGCTTTGGCAATTCCAGCTCACCCTTGGCCTCTGCGTCGGGATCGGCATCGCCTTCATCGGCAACGTCCCGAATTCGATCCTGCTCGGCCGCTGGTTCGGCCCGAAACTGCCGACCGCGATGGCCGTGGTGTATTCCGCGACCGGCGCCGGCGTGCTGGTCCTGCTGCCGGCGTCGCAGATCCTGATCGATCACCTGGGCTGGCGCGGCGCCTACCAGACTTTCGGCATCGCGGCGCTGGTCTTGCTGGTGCCGCTGATGTTGCTGCCGTGGCGGCTGTTTTCCACGGGGTCGCCGCATCTCGTCAAGGACACCGCCGCCGATATCCTCGATGAAGGCTGGACCTTGCTCAGCGCGACGCGGCATCACGCGTTCTGGGCGCTGTTTTCGACCTTCTTCTTCACCGCCATCGGGATGTATGCGATCTCGCCGCAGGTCGTGGCCTATCTGATCGACGCCGGATTTCCGCCGCTGCAGGCCGCGACCGCCTGGGGCTTCAGCGGCGTGGTGCTGCTGTTCGGCATGCTCGGTGTCAGCTGGCTCGACGGCATCATCGGCCGCAGGCCATGCGTGCTGGTCAGCTACGCGATCTCGATCGTCGGAATCCTGCTGCTCTGGCTGCTGCAATGGTACCCGAACATCTGGATGCTGACGGGCTTTGTCATCTGCTTCGGCAGCATGATCGGCTCACGCGGCCCGCTGCTTGCGGCCACCGCCATGAAGATCTTCCGCGGCGAGCGGCTCGGCACCATCTACGGCACGATCACGATCGGCAGCGGCCTCGGATCGGCGTTCGGCTCCTGGGGCGGCGGCCTGATCCACGACTGGACTCACAGCTACAACCCGCTGATCGCGTTTGCGCTGGTCAGCGTGCTCCTGGGAATGATTCCGTTCCTGGTCGTGCCAGCGCTGCGGCGCTGAATGCTGGCGCGGCGCAAAAGTTCACAGTGCCGTGGCGATCGATGGCCAGCGCGGTCGGTAGGCCTCTGCAGCGGCGCCGTTCGCCGGCTCAATGGTTCGGCGTCGGGAATTCGACCGGATTATTTTGCTTGCCGGTGTTGAACTCGAAGATCTTCCGGAGCACGCCCGGCGCCATCGCCGAAATCGGATTGACCCGAAGCACCGGCTGGCCTGGGGTGCCGACCACTTCATAAGTTACGCCGATCAGGCCCTCATTGCTGCCGCCGCCCAGAAACAGGCCGACAATGGGAATTTGGCTGACCATATTATTGAGCCCGTACATCGGAACGAAGGTGCCGCTCATGCGCACCTGATTGCCGGGATAGTCGATGCTGCCTTCAATGGTCGCTCCGATCAGCGGGCCCTTCACCACGCCTTCGCGGATCGTGAGTTGCCCGTTCTGCCGGGTAAATTCGGCGCGCATCCGTGAGAAGTTGACGCCGTTCTGGATCCCGTTCGCGCCGTTTGCGGCCACCCGGTCGAGCGAGCCCTCACCCTTGACCAGGAAATCCCGCACATTGAGCAGGCCCTCGTTCGGCCTGGGATCGGCCGTCGGTGGATCCATCGCCAGCGCCATCTGGCCGCCGACCATCTTCGAATAGGTATCGGTGAAACGGAAAAAAGCACCCGCGTCATTGGTCTCAAGATAGACCACCTCGCGTCCCTGCGCACGGCCGCGCATGTCTCCCGTCAGGGGCGTATCGCGACCGAGTTTGCCGCTGAGCGTAAAGCTTTTCACCGTTCCGTTGCGCCGCGATAATTTGACGTCGGCGCTGCGCAACGCCTCGCCGTCGAAGCCGGCAACCGCGCCAAGCTTCAGGTCGACATCGAAATCAATACCCTTGGTCTTGCTCTTGGCATCGGCCTCCTTGCCCGAGATGGCCGACTTGAGGAAGCCCCGGCCGTCGAATACATCGCCGCGCATCACCACCTTGAGGACACCATCGGGGCCACGGTCGGCTTTCAGCGACGCCTTGTCGCCTTCCGACGGAGAGTAGGTCGGGAAGCTCGCGCTCATCAGGTCGCCGTTCTGATCGACCTCGAGCGATCCCTTGATCGATACGCCGCCGCCATCGATGACGATGTCTTCGAGCCGGGTCGATTGCGGCTTCTGCACCACGTTGAAGACAGCACGGGCGGACCTGCCCGGCAATTTCACCCATCCGGGAAGGACGTTGTCGAGCTTCAACGCGGTGAGATCGGCATCGATGCCGAGACGGCTGTCGCTGCCGATCTTTCCACTGAGCTTGATCGGAATGGCGCCGCTCACCGCGGGACCGAGATCGAATCCGAACCGCGCGCGGCTTGCATCATCGAGCGTGGCCTGCAGCTTGATATCGGCATCGCCCTCGCTCGGCTTGCGATAATCCAGCGAGGCCGCCTGCCCGTTGATCTTGACGTCGCCCTTGACCTGGTAGCCCTGATTGTTGGCCATCACCTTCAGGGCGTTCGCTTCCAGCTTTTGGCTCATCACCAGTTTGTCGGCGGCGAATTGGCTGAGATCCGCCGTGATGGCATAGGTGGTGTCGGCCTTGGTGATTTCACGCTTGATCGGCAGGCCAAGTGTGACCAGCGCGGAAACCGATCCCTTGCTCGAGTTGGGATCGATCAACGTGCCCGAGAATTCGCTGAGGCGATCCAAGGCGAGAAGCTCTGCCGCTGCCGGCACCGGGCCATCGATCCGGAACTTGACCCGGGCCGGAGACGGCTTGGGCGCCATGTCCGGCACCTCAAATACAAAGTCGGAGATGTTGAGCTTGCGGCCGGCGGCCGTATCCACGGCCGCCTGCCCGATGGTCACAGTCGCCGTGCGGCCGGTGACATGCGCTTTCAAGTCCGCATCGCGCACCAGCGGCAAATCATCCACCGGCCGCAAGGTGACGCCGCTCGCAACGATGTTGACGGAAAGGCCGTCATCCGGGATCGGTGGTCCTCGCCGCGACAAATTGTGAACCGGCGAGTTGACGCCGATTTCGATGCGCTGAAGCGATCCGCGCTCGACCCGATCGACCACCCACTCGCGAACCTCGGGAACGATGACGATCGGCCACAGTCGCTTAAGCGCCGATGCCGACATCGGCGTTCCCGCGAAGCCGAGCGTCAGGCGCGGCTCTCCCGAATAATCGACGCTGCCGGTGCCGGCGACACCGATTTCGCCGTTACTGATGTCGGCCTGGGTCAGCAGCACGCGGCGCTTTTCGGTATCGAAACGAAGCGCGATCGCGATGCGGTTAAAGATCAGCGGCTGGTCGCCGTCGGTTCCCGCAAGCAGGATGGTGCCGCCGCTGAAGCCTACCCGCCAATCGGTAACGTCGTCATTGGGCGGCTCGATATGGGCCAGCAGCGTGATCCGATTTGGACCCGAGATGATCTTGAATGGCGCGACCAGCACGCGCCGGCTGGAATCCCATTCGACGTCCATCTCCGCGGAGTCGATCTCCATTGGATAATCAGGCGTATCGCCGTCGATGATATGGCCCGCACCGGTCCTGAGCTTGCCGCGGAAATAAGTCGGCAGGCCTTCACGGCCGAGTTCGCCCCTCAATTCGCCGCTGAGCAACAGATCGGCGCTGTAGGTCAGGTCCTTGAGCCGCAGCGCCAGCAGGATGTTCGTGGTTGAGACCTTGTCGGCGCGAATGTCGACTGATCGCACGCCATTGGAAGCTGCGCCGACCGACACCCGTAGCGACCAGGCATGGCTGCCCTCTTCACCGACACTGAGCGCCACCCCGCCGCCGCTTGGCCGACGCAGGCTGAGCGTGATGTTTTCGAAATTCCACTTGTTGCCGCGCTGCTGATCGTCAACGATCAGGTTTCCGTTCTTCAAGCCGATTTCGTTGAGGTTTTGTCCGTCAAGCCCGGTCAGGCTTAGGCTGTCCAGCCAATCGAGGCCGGCAAGCAATCCGCTCGGCGCATTGCGGCTATCGGGCCCCGTTGCGGTCGTGCCAGGTTGAACGGCCGGTGCCGGCGGCGGAGCCGCAGCCGGCGGCAGCTGAGCCGGAGGCTGGCCCGGCGATGGCGGCGCGGAGCCGAGCTGGCGTTTCGACGTCACGCCGGTCGCGAGCGGGCGGACGTTGTCGCCGGTCGACACCGTGACATAACCATCGGGCGTGATGCGCACCGCCAGCGTCGCGTCCACGAGGTTGAGGCTTTCGGCACGAAGGCGCCCCATCAGCAGCGCGGTGCCCGATAGTTTTACCTCGGCCTTCGGCGCGCTCGCCACGACGGCATGGTCGCGATCCCTGACAATGATGTCGCGGATCCGAACCGCAATACGAATTCGGCCGGCACGCTCGATCTGCGTGCCGCCGACCTCGACGGTATTGTCGTGACCGATGTTGTCCTCGATCGCGGCGGCCAACCATGGCGTAGCCATATCGAGGTTGATCGGACCTGCGCCGAGCCGCCACCACAGCGCACCGAAGCAGCTGCCAAAGATCACCGCGAAAACCGCGACCAGGAGGGCGAGGCGCTTCACCCAGCGTTCGCCCACGAGCCAGCGGCCAAATGCTCCCAGCCGATCGCCGAACCGATGGTATCCTGAGTGCGACCGCGCCAACAATCGGCGCGCACGGTGGCATGCCGCCTCGTCTTGCTCCCAGCCGCCGTCATTCTCCAACGGCAGGCGCTGGAAGTCGGCACGTGGACTAGACCCTTGGGGCGACGTGTTCCTTGCCATGGCCTTTCGGTGCCGGCGCTGATTCTAAGAATGATCGCCGCCAGTGCCGCCGCCGTCGATATCTAACGGGTGGTCCTCTGTCGGCATCGCTGCCCATCCTCGATTGTGACCGTTTCCCGTGATCCTGCCCATGGAGTGCACTCAACGAGCGGACGGGTGGTGCGTCGAATTCCTTGTAACCTTACCCCGAGGCCATCAGATTTGCCCAGCGGCCTACTCGATTCGAGCTTGCTAGGACACCGCCTGCAATAGCCTAATGATTGAGCTGCCGAAAGCGACGAAAGGAAGGCGTATGTCCAAGAAAACGCAAAAGAAATCCCCCAAGGTTTCCACCAGCAAACCGGCAGCCGCGGTAGCGAAGAAAACGTCGGCCGCCAAAAAACGCCCGACGATCGCGAAAAAGCCGGCTCGAACCGTGAGCAAGCGATCAAGCACCGCCACCGCGAAAGCATCGCATCAGTTGGCGTCGAAACCGTTAAAGCCGCCCCGGAAGGCCGCTGCCGCGCCGGCCGCCGTTCCCAAACCGAAGACGGCAAAGCCGGCGGCGCCGGAACCGTTGCCGGAAAAGAAACCTTTGCCGGAAAAGACGGACGCGATCGGCAGCCCTGGCGTGCTGGCAGAGGGAGCGAAAGCGCCCGCGTTCCGTTTGCCCCGGGATGGCGGCGAAACAGTCTCGTTGGACGATTTCGCCGGCCGAAAGCTCCTCTTATTTTTCTATCCGCGCGCAGCCACCCCCGGCTGCACCAAGGAAGCCATCGACTTCACGCGCTTGGCCGGTGCGTTTGCCGAGAGCCAGACCGTGGTCCTCGGTGTTTCGGCTGACCCCTTGAAGGCCCAGGAGTCCTTTCGTGACAAGCACCAACTGACCGTACCTCTTGTTTCAGATGAAGCGCATGGAATGCTTGAGGCATATGGAGTCTGGGGCGAAAAATCCATGTATGGCAGGACCTTCCTGGGCATATCTCGCACCACGGTTCTGATCGGGGCGGACGGCCGGATCATGCGGATTTGGCGCAATGTGAAGGTCGACGGCCATGCCGACGAGGTATTGGCGGCGGTCCGTACCGCCTGATCCCGCCGATTCCGCGGCATCCCGTTTCCGGAAAATTAACCATGCGAAGGTCAAATCGCTCTCGCCAATTGAGCCGTACGGACCTCATCTCCGACCGGCGCGGGAGTGTAGATGTCGTACCGTACCGGCCCTCAATCCGAGTATTCCCACCACCATTCACATGAGCATAGCCGGACGCCTGCCCGCCGCCCGGTGGCGAGCCATGGGCCGGCGCCGGCTCATCGCGGCAAGAACGGCTACACCCTTGTCCATGCCGGCAAGCAGGTCCGGTTTGGACCGGTGGTGTTCTGGATCGTGATCGGCACGGTGACGGTGCTCGGCATGTGGTCGGCCGCAACCGCGACTTATTTCGCCTTCCGCGACGACGTGCTCACCCGGCTGATCGCCCGGCAGGCAGAAATGCAGTACGCCTACGAGGATCGCATCGCGGAACTGCGCGCCAAGGTCGATCGCACCACCAGCCGTCAATTGCTCGACCAGGAACAGTTCGACAAGAAGCTCGAGCAGATCATGCGCCGCGAGACGACGCTGGAGTCGCGCGCCACCGCGCTCGGCGCGATCCCGGACGTGCAAATCACAGGATCAATCCGGCCGTCATCGCGTGGCGGTGCGGCGCCTGATGTGCCCGTCCCGTCAATACCGAAGCCCTCGCCGATCAGCGACACCGTCATCTTTGTGGCGCCCCCGGATCGCGAGGCGCGGCTTGAGTCGCGCGTGCCGACCACGGTTGCCCCGCCATCCACCCAGTTTGCCAAAGCGGGAGGTATCGACAGCGTTCTCGCCCGTCTCCATACCTCGCTGGACCAAGTTGAGGCCCGCCAGTTGGCGGCGCTCAACTCGGTCCAGGACGGCATGGAATCACGGATGCGCCGGATGCGCGGCGTATTTTCCGATCTCGGCCTCAACACAGCGCAGCTGGAGGCTGCAACACCTCGGGTAGCCATGGGCGGTCCCTTCGTACCGGTGAAGTTGCCGGCCGACGCCGGCCCGTTCGAGCGCCAGCTCTACCGGATCAACATTACCCGCGCCCAAGTCGACCGTCTCAACCGGGTTCTTACGCAGGTACCGTACCGCAAGCCGGTCATCGGCGAAGTCGAATTCACTTCCTCGTTCGGGGTTCGCAACGATCCGTTTCTCGGCCGCCCGGCGATGCATACCGGCCTCGACTTCCGCGCCTCGACCGGCGATCCCGTACGCGCCACCGCGAACGGCAAGGTGGCGTCGGCAGGATGGGCCGGCGGCTATGGCCGCATGGTGGAAATTGATCACGGCAATGGCCTATCGACCCGCTACGGCCACTTGTCGGAGATCGGCGTCAAGGTCGGCGAGTCCATCAAGATCGGCCAGGTGATCGGCGCCGTCGGCTCGACCGGCCGATCGACCGGCCCGCATCTGCACTACGAAACCCGGATCGATGGCGAAGCGGTCGACCCTCAGAAATTCCTGCGCGCCGGCGTGCGGCTCAGCGCCGGCTGACGCCATGCCTATTGGTGACCGACTTCGCCGGTGATGACGTCGCCGATCAGCCGCCACGCCTCGCCGTCAAACTTCATCAACTGCATCTGCTCGATCGGAAAGAAGTCGTCCGGCGACGTGTTGGCCTTGATACCCGGCAGCATCATGTCGGTCGAAAAATCCTTCAGGTTGGCCGCCTGCCGCATCACATTTGCGCGCGTCAGGTCGTCGCCGCACTGCTTCAGCACCTGCACCATGTTCTGCGCCAGCACGTAGCCGGAGACGTTGTTGACGTTGGTCTTGTCGCCGTCCGGATAATATTTGTCCATGAACGCGAGCCATGCCTTGGTGCCGGGATCGTCCTTCCAGGCCGGATCGGTCGGATCCTTCAAATAGGCCGTCGAGATGATATCCTTGGCGTAATCGAGACCCGCCGGTTTCAACACGCCAGCCACCGATGTCGCGGTGTTGGCAAGAAAGAACCTCGGCTTCCAGCCGAGTTCACCGACCTTGCGGATCGCTTGCGCGGAGCCCTTCGGCGCCGCCCAGGAAAAAAACGTGTCGGCTCCGGAATCGTGCAACGCGACGATCTGGGAATCGATGCTCGGATCACTCACCTCATAGGACTTGTCGGCGACGATCAGGTTGGCCTTATCGCCGAGACCGTCTTTGAGCCCCTTGAATTGATCCTTGCCGGCGTCGTCGTTCTGCCAGAACACAGCGATCTTGCTGTTGGGATAGTGATCCAGAATGTATTTCGCATAAATACGCCCCTCGCTCTGGTAGTTGGGCTGCCAGCCCATGGTCCAGGGGAAGTGTTTGGGATCGCCGAACTTGGTACCGCCGGACGCCACAAAGAGTTGCGGCACCTTCTTGATGTTCATGTATTTCTCGATCGCCGCATTTGACGGCGTGCCGAGCGGCTGGAAGATCAGCAGGACCTCATCGCTTTCCACGAGCTTGCGCGCCTGCTCGATCGCTTTCGGCGGGCTGTAGGCGTCGTCATAGGAGATGAAGGTGATCTTGCGGCCGTTGATACCGCCTTCGGCGTTGATCTTGTTGAAGTAGGCGGCTTCTGCCTTGCCGATCACGCCATACGACGATGCGGGACCGCTATAGGGCATGATATTACCGATCTTGATCTCAGTATCGCTCGCGCCCGGATCATATTTCTTTTGCGCGTGAGCGGCGGTCGCGGCCATCGCGACTGCTGTAGCAAGCGCCGCCACAGCGATGTGGCTCCTCGGATTAATCGTCATCATTCTCTCCCGCGCGCGTATTGTTTTATTGAAGTGTCGCAAGCGAGGTGCGGGTGCGCAAGCGCGGGCGCAGGACGAAACGGCATAGGTGGCCATCGCCAGCGGCTGGTTCACCAATCGGTGTTCGTCATGCGAGGTTGAGAAGAAGGCCGAACGACTACGTCGTGGCGCCTTTGCCGCGCGACACGATCTCGATCATTTTTCCTTCGTCGTCGTCGGGCGCGTGGGCTTTCGCGCGCGCATAGCTCTCGACGGCGGCGCGGCTCATCAGCGGCGTGTCGGACAAGAGGCTTTCGGCCAACGCGACGGCATAGGCCGCGTCCTTGTGCCGGAGCGCCGCCGTGAATGTCGCGCCAGAGAAATTGCGCGCGGCCATGCGCTTCGAATGCCGGATCACCTGCGGGCTGGCGGCGACGCCGGTCTCGACGGCCTCCAGCACCAGCTTCATATCGAGGCCGGCCTGCTCGGCGATCGCAAGTCCCTCGGCGAGGCCGGCGATCTGAATCGCGCCCATCAGGTTGTTGATCAGTTTGTAAATCGTGCCGCTGCCAACCGGGCCGAAATGTCGGATCGTGGCAGCGAGCGGGGTCAGATAGGGTTGCGCCTTCTCAAGGTCCGCAGGATCGGCACCGACCAACAGCGTCAATTTTCCGCTTGCCGCAGCATCTGGCAAGCCGGTGACGGGACTGTCGATATAGATCAGCCCACGCCCTTGCAGTTCGCGCGCCAGATCGAGCGCGTGACTGTGGGAGACCGTGGAGCATTCGATCGCCAGCGTGCCGGCTTTCATCGTGGCCGCCGCGCCATCCTTGGTGAGCCACACCGCGCGCGAGGCCTCGTCGTCGGCGACCATGGTCACCACTGCGTCAGCGTCGATGGCCGCGTCCTCTGGTGAGGTCGCCCACCGCGCGCCGCGCGCGATCAGGTCTTCGGCCTTTGCCTTGCTGCGATTCCAGACCGAGACCGTGAAGCCGGCATCGATATAACGGCCGGCCATGCCATGCCCCATGCGTCCCAGGCCGATGAACGCAACTCTTGCCATCCGCTAGTCCACATCCTCGACTGCGCCGGGCACGGTGCCAAATGCGCGCTGCGCCAATGTCGCCGCCATGAATTCATCGAGGTCGCCGTCGAGCACGCCCGCGGTGTCCGATGTCTGCACGCCGGTCCGAAGGTCCTTCACCATCTGGTACGGCTGCAACACATAGGAGCGGATCTGGTGGCCCCAGCCGATTTCGGTCTTCGCGGCCTGATCGGCGGCGGCCTGCTCTTCGCGTTTCTTCAATTCGATCTCGTAAAGCCGCGCCCGCAACATGTCCCAGGCCTGCGCCCGGTTCTTGTGCTGGGAGCGGCCGGCCTGACAGACCACCGCAACGCCGGTCGGAATATGCGTCAGCCGCACCGCGGATTCGGTCTTGTTGACGTGCTGGCCGCCGGCGCCGCCCGAACGCATGGTGTCGGTGCGCACGTCGGATTCCTTGATATCGATCTTGATGCTGTCGTCGACCACCGGAAAGATCGCGACGCTCGAGAACGAGGTGTGCCGGCGCGCGTTGGAATCGAACGGCGAAATCCGCACCAGCCGATGCACACCCGCCTCGGTCTTCAACCAGCCATAGGCGTTGTGGCCGCTGATCTGGATGGTGGCGGATTTGATGCCGGCCTCTTCGCCCTGCGTCTCTTCCAGATACTCGATCTTGAAACCGTGCTTCTCGGCCCAGCGGGTGTACATGCGCAGCAACATCGAGGCCCAGTCCTGGCTCTCGGTGCCGCCGGCGCCGGCATGAACCTCGAGGTAGGAATCGAAGCGGTCAGCTTCACCGCCGAGCAATGCCTCGAGCTCGCGCCGCGCGACTTCCTTCTTGAGCGATTTAAGGGCGGTCTCGGCTTCGGCCACCACGCCCTCATCGTTCTCGGCTTCGCCGAGTTCGATCATCCCGATATTGTCCTCGAGCTCGCGCTCGACCTTGCCGATACCGCTCAGCGCATCCTCCAGCGAGGTCCGCTCCTGCATCAGCTTCTGTGCCTTCTGGGGATCGTTCCAGAGGTTGGGGTCCTCTGCGAGCTTGTTCAGCTCGGCAAGCCGCGCCGTGGATGCATCGACGTCAAAGATGCCTCCTCAGCAGCCCGACTGACTGCTTGATCTCTTCAACTAAACGTTCAACTTCGGCGCGCATGGTTCTCTGATCCGCGGCTGATGCCGCCATGACTGGCCCGGCGGCTTGCGCCGCCGACAATGTTGAATGGGATGTAACGGCGGGAGGCGCAAAGCGCAATCCGCTTCACGCCGTCCGTGAGTCTTCGAACGAGCTAGTACAGTCCGCCGGTGCCGGGACGGAACAGACTGCGATCGGCATCCGGCGCAGGCTGCAGCGTGCGGCCGTCCGCGTCGGCGACGCCGATGGCCGAGTAATTGTCCGGCGGCGCAGTGCCCGGCTTGAACGCCTCGAGGATGGTGTTGCCACCGTCGCCGGGACCGGCGCGCATTCCGCTCATCTGATCCACCCGGATCAGCTTGATTCCAGCCGGCACCTTGAACGGAATGGCGGGCTTGTCCGCGAGCGCCAGCTTGAGGAAATCCCGGGCAATCGGCGCCGCCAACGAGCCACCCGTCGCACGCCGGCCGAGATTGCGCGGCTTGTCGTAGCCCATATAGATGCCGACGACGACGTCAGGCGAAAAGCCGACGAACCAGGCGTCTTTTTCGTCGTTGGTGGTGCCGGTCTTGCCGGCGATCGGCTTGCCGACTTCCTTGACCGCAATCGCAGTGCCGCGCTGAACCACGCCTTCCATCATCGACGTGATCTGATAGGCCGTCATCGGATCCAATACCTGTTCCCGGTGATCGACGAGCTGCGGCTCGGGCTGATTCTTCCACCCTTCCGGGGCGTCGCAGCCGCGGCATTCGCGGGCATCATGCTTGAAGATGGTATGGCCGTAACGATCCTGGATGCGATCGATCAGGGTCGGCTTCACCCGCCTGCCGCCATTGTCGATCATCGAATACGCCGTGACCATCCGCATCACCGTGGTCTCGCCGGCGCCCAACGCATACGACAGATAATTCGGCAATTCGTCGTAGACGCCGAAGCGTTTGGCGTATTCGCCGATCAAGGGCATGCCGATGTCCTGTGCCAGCCGCACCGTCACGGTGTTGAGCGACCATCGCAGCGCATTCCGCAGCGTCGTCGGGCCGTGATATTTGCCGGCTGAATAGTTCTCCGGGCGCCACACGCCGGCACCCTGCCCCTGGTCAATTTCGATCGGCGCATCGACCACGACTGTCGAGGGTGTGTATCCGTTGTCGAGCGCGGAAGAGTATACGATCGGCTTGAAGGATGAACCCGGCTGCCGATAGGCCTGCGTCGCGCGATTGAACTGACTCTGGTCGAACGAGAAGCCGCCGACCATCGCCAGCACACGCCCGGTGTGCGGATCCATCGCTACCATGGCGCCGGAGACCTCAGGCAATTGCCGCAGCCGGAATTGGCCATCGACCACATTGCCTTCCTTGATCAACGGGTCGGCGTAGATCACATCGCCCGGCTGCAATATCTGGGAGACTGCCGTCGGCGTCCTGCCCTTCGTGGGTCCCGCGGTAGGCCTTGCCCATTTTACACCATCCAGCGTGATGTTGCCGATTTGCCTATCCTTCGAAACCGCGCCGCCAAGTTCGCGGCCCGGCTGGAAGCCGATCCGCGCCGACTGATCGCTGGTTTCCAACACCACGGCCAACCGCCACGGCGAGACGTCCGACAATGACTTAATGTCGGCGAGCTTGACGCCCCAGTCGCCTGACACGTCGATCTTGTTGAGCGGGCCGCGCCAGCCCTGCGCCTCGTCATAGTTGACGATGCCCGCTGCCATGGTCTTGCGCGCCATCACCTGAATCTTCGGATCGAGTGTGGTCCGGACCGACAGGCCGCCCTCGTACAGCTTCTTCTCGCCGTAGCGCTCGAAGATGTCACGGCGGACTTCCTCGGCGAAATATTCGCCGGCAAAAATGTGCGCGGCGTTTGCCCGGTTGGTGACGATCAACGGATCCTTGCGCGCCTTGTCGGCGTCGGCCTGCTTGATCCAGCCGTTTTCCAGCAGGCGGTCGATCACGTAGTTGCGTCGCTCGACGGCCCGGTCGTGGTTGCGCACGGGGTGCAGCGCCGCGGGCGCCTTCGGAAGCGCAGCGAGGTAGGAGGCTTCCGCGACGGTGAGTTCGTTGACCGATTTATCAAAGTAGACCAGCGATGCAGCGGCGATGCCGTAGGCGCCGAGGCCGAGGTAAATCTCGTTGAGATAGAGTTCGAGAATCTTGTCCTTTGAATAGGTGCGCTCGATTCGCATCGCGAGCAGCGCTTCCTTGATCTTGCGGGTGAACGATACTTCGTTGGTCAGCAGAAAGTTCTTCGCGACCTGCTGGGTGATCGTGGATGCACCCTGCGGACGGCGGTTGGAGCCGTAATTCTGCGCATAGAGCGCGGCCGCGCGGGCCATGCCCGAAAAGTCGATACCGCCGTGCTCATAGAAATTCTTGTCCTCGGCGGCGAGGAACGCGTTGATAACGAGTTTCGGAACCGCCTGGATCGGCAGGTACAATCGGCGCTCTTTGGAGTATTCGGCCAACAGCGAGCCGTCCGAGGCATGCACCCGGGTCATCACCGGCGGCTCATAATCCTGCAGCTGAGAATAATCCGGTAAATCCTTGGAAAAATGCCAGATCAGCCCTGCTACGGCGGCGACGCCTACCAGGAACAAAACCGTTCCGGCGGCGAACAGGAAACCCAGGAATTGCACCAGCAAGCGCATTATGAATTGTCCGTTTCAAACCTTGCGCCGCAGCAGCCGGCGTTTCTTGGTACGACGACCGCGGTGGACGATTTGCCCTCCCGTGCCGGCTCACAATACATACGTCGCCACATCACATCGCCAAATCGGGAATCTCAATCGATTCCATGGCCCTGGCAGCGGTTTTTTATAGAGCCGCCGCTGTGGCCAAACTAGGGCTTCCACCATCCGATGGTCCCCTTCAATTCGCCGGCCCGGCTGTCGCCATGCGTTTTGCAAAAAAAGCGTCGATGGCCTGCACCATGGATCCCACAGTTCGGGCGCGCCAGCTATCAGATACCAGATGTTCGAGGTCGCTCTTGTTTGAGACATAGCCAAGTTCGACCAGCACTGAGGGCACATCGGGCGCCTTCAGCACCCTGAAACCGGCCGATTTCAGCGGGTGCTTGTACATCCGCGCGGAATTCTTCATCTCGCCGGCCAACAGGCGCGCAAACCGATTGGAAAAGGTACGGGTTTCGCGTTGCGCGAGGTCGATCAGGATGTCGGCGACCTCAGCCGGCTCCTGCGTCAGGTTGACCCCGCCGATCGCGTCGGCTTTGTTTTCCATCTCGGCCAGCTTTTCGGCCTCGGCGTCGGAGGCGCGATCCGACAGCGTGTAGATCGTCGCGCCCTGCGCGTCGCCCTCGCGACGCGGCAGCGCATCGGCGTGGATCGATACGAACAGCGCCGCCGACTGATTGCGTGCAACTTTGACCCGGTCGGCCAGCGGGATGAACGTGTCGTCGGTGCGAGTCATGACGACGCGGTATTTGCCGGCCTTCTCGATACGATCGCGTAGCGCCAGACCGAAGGCCAGCACGATGCTCTTTTCGCTTTCGCCGCTGGCCTGCGTGCCGTTGTCGATGCCGCCATGGCCCGGATCAATCACGATCAGGGGACGAAAATCCGTTGCAGCCGGCACGGTCGCCGGCTTCGGCTGGGCGGGAGTTTCGGCCGGTGTTGAAGCGGTGACATCGGCACTGTCTGTCTTCGATTCGGGCGAGTTTGCAGCAAGCGACTGAAGGAAGGCGGCCCGATCGACCTCTTCGAACTCGATCACAAGCCGCGGCGGCTGCCCGTTGGCAGCATCGAGCACATAGGAATTGGTGATTCGGGCCGGGCCGGTCAGATCGAACACGATTCGCGAACCACCGGGCATCACCAAGCCGTAGCGGAACGCCTTGACCAGCCCCCGTCCCGTGGTGCCGGTTCCGGCAGCAAGCTGGAAGTTGACCTGCGGGATATCGACGACCACCCGATAGGGGTCCGCCAGCGCAAAGGCGCGAAACTGAATCGCCTTGTCGAGGTCGAGGACGAAACGGGTTTGCTTGCTGTCCCCTGCAAGCCGGGCGTCGGTCGCCGCCGGAAAATCCGCTGCTACGATCGGGCTCGGCGGCGGCACTTCCGTCGCCCTGGCAGGGGTACGATCGGAACATGAGATTGCTGCGACGCACAACAACGTGCCCCCCAGCCAGACAAGATGATTTGCGCGGCTCCTCAAGATTCGGTGCCTCCCAGCGCAGCCCTCTTACCGCAATAGAACTGCAGGGTTAATCGTGCCTTAAGGAACTTCCGGCGAATAACTCTGAATAACGAGAAGTGTTGCAGTGATGCGACGCTTCCCTTGCGCCCCGCAGCCAATCGACGTATGTACGGAGGGCTGACGGCTAATACTCCCGGTTGTGTCGCGTTCAGCCTCCCGGTGCAGCGCCGGAACCTTCGATCTTCGGGGATTCCAGCGTCTTTCCGATCTCTCCCCAGCCAGTGCAGCGCGCGGCTGACATGGAGTGGCGGTCAAGCCCGAGCGGTGCCGGTCCCAGGTTACCATCTTGTTCCAGGGACGGCTTCTAGACACGGCATAACCGATTACCGGGCCGCAAGGCACCGATATGCGATGGCCGGCGAGCGCTTTGGCGCCGCGCCGGGTCGTCAGCGACAGATAAGGCGGCGCTTTTTGCCGCCAACGTGTTCAGACGGGCCGACGCTTGATGCGCCAGACTGTGTTGCCGACCATAATCCACGGAAGAATCGCGCCGATGCGGAGCGAAAGCTCTGCGCGTCGTTTTGCTCCGCAAGGATCGTGTTCGGCGAGGCGCCCCGGGTTGCGTTTTGGCCTTCCCCTCACCCCCGAATCAGGTGGACCGTCGCGTCACCCGGCCGCGCGACACGCGCGCACCGCCATACGCGCCCGCCGCCGCCAAGAGTTCCAAAATGCCCAACAAAATGTTGATCGATGCTACCCACCCGGAAGAGACCCGGGTCGTCGTGGTCCGCGGCAATCGCGTCGAAGAGTTTGATTTCGAGACCGCCCAACGCAAGCAACTGCGCGGAAACATCTATCTCGCCAAAGTAACGCGCGTAGAGCCGTCGCTGCAGGCGGCCTTCATCGAATACGGCGGCAACCGCCACGGCTTCCTGGCCTTCAGCGAAATCCATCCGGACTATTATCAAATTCCGGTCGCTGATCGTCAGGCGCTGATCGAGGCCGATGAGCGCGCCCATCGCGAGGCCGAGGAAGAAACCGAGAATCGCTCCAACCGCCGCCGCCCGCGCCACCGCAATTCGCGCCGCCGCGGCCATGGCGAGCGCGTCCAAAGCGCCGTGGTTGAAGGAAACGGTCCGGATCCATCCCAGCTGGATCAGCCGCACGAATATCGCCCTGAAGACCATGATCAGCATGACCACGGACATCATGAGCATCATGATCATGATCATGAGCATGGCGAGCATGAACATCGCGACGACGGACATGCTCACGCCCATGGCGACGAACAGCCCCATGTCTACGGCGATGAACAGCCTCATGCCGACCTGAGCCAGCATGACCATGAAGGCCATGATGGCGGGCACGCGCATGACCACGAACATGCCCATGATGACGACCATGCCCATGACGATCATGGCTCGCATGACGATCACGGCCATGCGCACGGCAGCGAGACGGCGCGGGCCGAACCGTTCCAGCCTGAAACGGCCGAAGCGGCGCCAAGCCCGGTCGGCGAAGTCCACAGCGCAGAAGTCCATGAAGAGCTTCCGTATCAGGAACATGCGCACGAAGGCCATTTGCAGCCGGAACACGTGGACGAAAACGTCGTCCACGCCGACGACGCACCGCACTCCGAGCTCGCCGAACAGCCGGCCGCACGGCACGGCGATGAACATGACGATGAAGACGATGGCGACGACGCCGAGGAAGAGGTGGTCGAATCCGTCGGCGGCGACGACGTCATGGAGGAGGTGCCGGAGCGCGCCTTCCGCCCGCGCCGCCAGTACAAGATCCAGGAAGTCATCAAGCGCCGCCAGGTGATGCTGGTGCAGGTCGTCAAGGAAGAACGCGGCAACAAGGGCGCCGCGCTCACGACCTACCTCTCGCTGGCCGGCCGCTATGCCGTACTGATGCCCAACACCGCGCGAGGCGGCGGCATCAGCCGCAAGATCACCTCGGCGCAGGACCGTTCCCGGCTGAAGGAAGTGGTTCAGGATCTCGACGTGCCCGAGGGCATGGGCATCATCCTGCGCACCGCAGGCGCATCGCGCACCAAGCCCGAGATCAAGCGTGACTTCGAGTACCTGATCCGCATGTGGGAAACCGTGCGCGACATGACCTTGAATTCGCAGGCGCCGACCCTCGTCTACGAGGAAGGCTCGCTGATCAAGCGTTCGCTGCGCGACCTCTACAACAAGGAAATCGACGAAATCCAGGTGGCCGGCGAAGCCGGCTATCACGAAGCCCGCGATTTCATGAAAATGTTGATGCCGTCGAATGTGCGCGCGGTCCGGCAATACCGTGACGGCCAGCCGCTGTTTTCGCGGATGGGGGTCGAGAGTCAGCTCGACGCCATGTTCTCGCCGACAGTTCAACTGCGATCCGGCGGCTACATCGTCATCAATCAGACCGAGGCCCTGGTTTCGATCGACGTCAACTCCGGCCGCTCAACCCGCGAACATCATATCGAGGATACCGCGCTCAAGACCAACATGGAGGCTGCCGAAGAAGTCGCCAGGCAGCTGCGGTTGCGCGACCTTGCCGGCCTGATCGTGATCGACTTCATCGACATGGACGAGAAGCGCAACAACCGTTCGGTCGAGCGCAAACTCAGCGATTGCCTGCGACAGGACCGCGCGCGGATTCAGGTCGGGCGCATCTCGCATTTCGGCCTGCTCGAAATGTCGCGCCAGCGTATTCGTGCCAGCGTGCTGGAGAGCTCGACGGAGCCCTGCCCGACATGCGGCGGCAGCGGCCATGTTCGTTCGGTGTCGTCGGTGGCGTTGCAGCTGCTGCGCGGCCTCGAGGAAATATTGATGAAGGGCGCGACGCACAATCTCGTGGTGCGGACGCGAACCGACGTTGCGCTTTACGTCCTCAATCACAAGCGCGGTCATCTGCGCGATCTCGAAAACAGCTTCAAGGTTACGCTGTCCATCATCGCTGACCCGACCGTCAGCGGTCCGCAGGCGTTCATCATCGATCGCGGCGAACAGGTGCATACGCTGGAAGCCGCCAAGGCGCTGCTGGCGGCCCAGGCCGCGGCCTCGCCGCCGCCGATCGAGGAACCCTTCGACGACGACGAGGCTTTCGACATCGAGGCCGAGTCCGAGGTTGAAACCGACGAGAGCGAAGGGGTGAGCGACGACCAGCCGGCGAGCGAAGCCGGCAATGGCGCCTCCGATGCGGAAGGCCAAAAGCGCAAGCGGCGACGGCGGCGGCGCGGCCGCTCCGGCGAACCGCGCGAAGGCGGCTTCGCGCGCGACGATCAAGACCCGGCGCCGATCGCGGCGGATGCGGTTGTCGGCCAGTCGACCGATGACCGTGAGTCCGACGAGGACGAATCAGAAGAACAGTCCCCCGCCGACCAGGCCGCAGGCGGCGAGCGGCGGCCACGCCGCCGCGGACGTCGCGGTGGACGGCGCCGGCGTGGCGGACAGGAAGAAGGTCTGGCCGGATCTATTGCCGACGAGCTCGGACCTACGCCGGATTCGGAAGTGGTCAACGCTGTCGCCGATTTTGACGGCGTTCCTCCGGAGCCGTCTGTGTCATTGGAGTCGTCCGTGCCGTTGGAATCGTCGTTGCCGATGGTTCAGCCCGAATCCATCGCACCGCCGGCCGAGCAGCCGCATATCGACACCCCGCAAGAGCCAGTTCCTGCCGTCGCGGCGGAAGAGACTGCCCCGGAGTCCGAGAAGACCGCGCGGCGACGATCGACCGTGCGTGAAAAGGTGAGCTTCCTGGTCGAGGCTCAGCCGGTCGCGGCCACGACCTCAACCGAGCAAAGCCAGCCTGAGCCGGTGGAAGCGCCCCCTGCTCCGGCGCAAGCTGCGCCCGAAGCCACCACCGAGACCGCCCCGCCGCCGCGCAAGGCAGGCTGGTGGTCGCGGCGCTTCGGCGGCGGCGAATAAGCCGCAAGACGTAAGCTTTCAATAAAAAACCGCCCGGCTAACACCGGGCGGTTTTTCTGTCTGTCCGTTTGGGATGCGAAGCCCCGAAATTCTTTCGGCCGAACAGGTCGGACGTTTAGCCCGTCCTGACGGCGGTTTTGACGTCCGAGGGATCGATGGTCTGGTTGAGATTGGCGTGCAGCCGCTTGTGATCGAGCTCCCCTTCCCACCACGACACGAACACCGATGCGACGCCGTTGCCGGTGATGTTGGTGATCGCCCGGACTTCACTCATGAACTTGTCTACCGAAAACACGATCGCCATGCCTGGTACCAGGGCCGGATTGACCACGGTGAGCGTTGCCGCCAGCGTGATAAACCCTGCGCCGGTGACGCCGCTGGCGCCCTTCGAGGTCAACATCGCCACGGCCAGGATGGTGAGCTGCTGCGTGAACGTCAGGTCTATTCCGAGGGCCTGCGCGATGAACAGCGTGGCCAGCGTCATATAGATGTTGGTTCCGTCCAGGTTGAATGAATACCCGGTGGGCACCACCAGACCGACCACCGATTTCGAGCAGCCGAGCCGCTCAAGCTTCTCCATCAGCTGCGGCAGCGCGCTTTCGGAGGAGCTGGTGCCGAGCACGATCAGCAACTCGTCCTTGATATAGGCGATGAACTTGAAAATGCTGAAGCCGACCATGCGCGCGATCAGGCCGAGCACGACGAACACGAACAACGCCGCGGTCGCGTAGAACAGCACGATCAGCCCGAACAGGTTGCCTAGCGCCGCCGGACCGAACTTTCCGACGGTATAGGCCATCGCGCCGAAGGCGCCGAACGGCGCGGCCTTCATGACGATGGCGATCACGCCAAATACCGCATGCGACGTCTCGTCGATGATGTCGCGCAGCCGGTGGCCGCGTTCACCGAGCGCCATCAGCGCGAAGCCGAACAGGATGGCGAACAGCAGCACCTGAAGGATGTCGCCACGCGCGAACGCGCCGACCACGCTGTCCGGAATGATGTTGAGAACGAAATCGACCGACTTTTGCGATTCCGCCTGTTTGACGAAGGTTGCGACTGCCGCAGCGTCGGGCCGTGCCGCCAGTCCGTGACCGACCGGGACCAGATTGCCCATCACCAGCCCGATGATCAGCGCGAACGACGAAACAATCTCGAAGTAGACCAGCGCCTTGACGCCGACGCGGCCCACTTTCCGGGCGTCCTGGATATGTGCAATGCCCGACACCACCGTACAGAAGATGATCGGCGCGATCACCATCCTGATCAGCTTGATGAAGCCGTCGCCAAGCGCCTTGATCCAGTCATTGGTCGCAACATGGGGCCACAGCCAGCCGACGACGGCACCGAGCACAATGGCGATCAATACCTGGATGTAGAGCACCTTGTACCAGGCCTTGTCCGGGTGCGCGGGCGCAACGGTTGCGGTCACTGCCGACATAACGTTTCACTCTCCTGCTGGGGAATATTGCGGAACTGTCTGCGCAAGCGTCGACAACCGCCTCGTGGCGGAGACCCAAAGTCAATTACGGCAGCGGAGTCAATGCTACGTAAGCTGTTCGTGATGGAATCCGATGCGAGCGGAACCGCGGCAGCTAGCGCTACCTAAGCCATCGCGCGATACGCGCAACCGCCTCATGCATTTCCTCGGCCGATCGCGCATAGGAAAGCCGGATAAAAGAACGGCCATGCACCGGATCGAAGTCGATGCCGGGAGTTGCCGCGACATGCGCCTGTTCCAGCATCTGCTTGGCGAACACCAGACTATCGGAGGTGAAATCCGAAACGTCGGCATAGAGATAAAACGCACCGTCGGCGGGCAGGAATTTTGTCAGGCCCGCCTGCGGCAAGCCTGCGATCAGGATGCCACGGTTCTCCTGATAGCCGCGCTTGACCCCTTCCATCTCCTGCCGGCCTTCGAACGCAGCCTCAGCGGCAATCTGCGAGATCGTCGGTACCGAGATGGCGAAGTTCTGCTGCAGCCGTTCGATCGGCCGCACCAGCGGTTGCGGCACCACCATCCAGCCGACGCGCCAGCCGGTCATGCAGAAGTATTTCGAGAACGAATTGATGACGAGCGCGTCCGGCGAAAGTTCGGCCGCCGTCACCGCCGGAAACGCGTAGTCGAGACCATGATATATTTCGTCTGAAATAAACCGGATGCCGGCGCTCTCCGCCGCGAGCATCAGGCTGGTCAGGGCCTCGCGGGACATCATCGTGCCGGTAGGATTGGCCGGGCTTCCGATCAGCACGCCCTTCAGCGGCTTCTGCCGATGCGCCGCGAGCAAGGCCTCGCCGGTCAGCGCATGGCGGGTTTCGCTCGAGGTCTCGATCAACACCGGCTCGCAACCCAGCGCGCTGAGGATATGTCGATACGGCGGATAACCGGGCACCGTCACCGCGACGCGGTCGCCCGGCTCGAACAAAGCGAGAAACGCCAGAATGAAGCCGCCTGACGAGCCGGTGGTGACCACGATCCGGTCGGCGTCCACGGCACAACCGTAGGTCTCGCGGTAATGCCTGGCGATCCGCTCGCGCAGCGAGGGAATACCCAGCGCAGAGGTGTAGTCGATACGGCCGCCGTCGATCGCGGCGTGGGCGGCCGATAATGCGGTTTTCGGCGCCGGCGCGGCCGGTTGTCCCACTTCCATGTGGATGACGTGGCCGCCGGAGGCTTCGATGCGGGCCGCGGCCGCCATCACATCCATCACGATGAACGGCGGAACATCGCTTCGCCCGGAAGCCGTCAGCAGGTGCCTGGCAGGGTCTCTCACGGTCGCATCATGCATCGAATTCTGCTATCTCACCCGGCGCTGCGAATTTGGGTTCCCGATAGGGCTCCGGTGCCCCAGACTAGCCGCATTCCACGGATTGTTAGGGCTTATATCGTATCTGGTCTCCCGCCAACGGTTAAAGATCGCTCGATGATGCTGCGCATGGCAACTGGCAAACATTTGCCGAAACTGACCGCGCTGGCCACCGCCGTCGCGCTCGCCCTCACCCCGATGTCCGCACATGCGCAGCAGGCGAAGGGCCCGCCGGTGATCCGCGATACCGAGGCGGAGCAACTGCTGCGCGATTATACCCGGCCGATCCTGCGCGCCGCGGGCCTGGAAAAGCAGAATATCCAGGCCGTCATCATCAACGACAGCGTTTTCAACGCCTTCGTTGCTGACGGCCGGCGCATTTTCGTGAACTACGGCGCCATTATGCAGTCCGAAACGCCGAACCAGCTGATCGGCGTGCTGGCGCATGAAACCGGCCATTTGGCCGGCGGCCATCTTGCCAAGATGCGCGAGCAGATTGCGCACGCCCAGACCCAGATGATCATCGCCATGCTGCTCGGCGCCGGCGCAATGGCCGCGGGCTCGATGAGCGGCAACAGCAATGGCGGCCTCGCCAATGCCGGCGCCGCGGTGGTGTCGGCGCCGCAGGAATTGATCCGTCGCTCGCTGCTCTCCTATCAACGCCAGCAGGAAGAGAACGCCGATCGCGCCGGGGTGAAGTTTCTGACCGCCACCAACCAGTCCGCGAAGGGCATGTATGAGACCTTCAGGCGGTTCACCAATGAAAGCCTGTTCGCCGCGCACAATTCCGACCCGTATATCCAATCGCACCCGATGCCGGTCGAGCGCGTCGCCGCACTCGAGGATATCGCGCGCACCAGTCCTTATTGGGAAAAGAAGGACGATACGTCGCTGCAGATGCGGCACGATATGGTGCGCGCCAAGATATCGGCCTTCATGGAGCGTCAGGACACCGTCTATCGGCGCTATCCGTTGTCGGACAACAGCCTGCCCGCCCGCTATGCCCATGCGATCGCGACCTATCGCCACGGCGATTTGCGCAACGCGCTGGCCCAAATTGACGGGCTGATTCAGGTCGAGCCCAACAATCCCTATTTCTTCGAGCTGCGCGGCCAGGCGCTGCTCGAAGGCGGCAAACCCACCGAGGCGATTGCGCCGTTGCGCCGCGCGATGCAGCTCTCGAATAATGCTCCCCTCATCGAGATGTTACTTGGGCAAGCCCTCGTGGGGTCCGACAATAAAGCCTACACTGACGAAGCGATTTCAATTCTACGGGCGGCGGTGAGCCGGGAAACCGAGGCGCCGCTGGGTTACATGCAGCTTGCAATGGCCTACGGCCGAAAGGGAAATTACGCGGAGGCAGACCTCGCCTCGGCGCAGGCCGCCTACCTCCGCGGCGACAACAAGACCGCGCGCGATCTCGCCTCGCGCGCCAAGACTCGTTTTGCCGTTGGCACCCCCGGATGGGTCAAGGCCGACGATATCGTCACGGCCAGGCCGGGTCCCGGCCAAAAGGGCAATTAAAATCACCGCACATAGGCTATAAGGGTATTCGACAACCGGCTTCCGCCAAAAGGATTCACCAATGCCTCCATTCCGTTTGCTCGCGCCTGCCCTGTTCGCGCTCGCGCTCTGCGCCACCCCGCCGGTCGCATCGGCGCAAAGTTTCTCCGACGCCCAGCGCGGCGATATCGAGGTGATCGTCAAGAACTATCTAGTGACGCATCCTGAGGTGCTGGAAGAGGCCATGGCGGAATTGACCAAGCGCCAGGCTGCCGACGAAGCCAAGAAGCACGAAGCGAACGTTGCCCAAAACGCCAATACGATTTTCAATTCGCCGCGTGGCGTGGTGCTGGGCAACAAGGACGGCGACGTCACCTTTGTCGAGTTCTTCGATTACAATTGCGGCTACTGCAAGCGGGCCATGGCCGACATGCTCGACCTGATGAAAAGCGACCCGAAGCTGAAAGTGGTGCTGAAGGAATTCCCGGTATTGAGCCCGGGCTCGGTCGAGGCCGCGCAGGTCGCGGTCGCCGTGCGCATGCAAGATCCCAGCGGCAAGAAGTATCTCGATTTCCACCAGAGGCTGCTCGGTGGCCGTGGCCCGGCGGACAAGGCCCATGCGCTGGCAGCGGCCAAGGATGCCGGTCTCGACGTCGCCAGGATCGAAAAGGATATGGCGAGCCCGGAAGCAAAAGCCACGATCGAGGAAAACTTCAAGCTCGCCGAAGCCATGGGCATGAACGGCACGCCGAGCTACGTGATCGGCAAGCAGGTCGTGATCGGCGCGATCGGCCGCGACGGTCTCAAGGAGAAGATCGACCTCGCCCGCTGCGGCAAGGCGACGTGCTGAGGCCAATCGGCCGCCCCCAACCCAAATTCATTCGACAGGTGAAAATCCGGCTGCCTCGCAGCCGGATTTTTTTGTTCCGAGATCGCGCTAACCGAACCAATGGACGCCGAAGTTCAGCCCGACCTATCTCGAGATCCAGAAGCACTTTAGAGCGGCCTCAATTTCGGTGACACTGCGGCCAACTGATCTCAACTCAATGGAGTTCGGACGGGCCTTCGGGTGAGTTTCCTATTCATCGCGCATTCATCCAACCAAATCCCAATCCAACTAATCTTCAGGAACCCGCAATATCGAGGAACATCGCACTTCGCCTGCCGTTGTCGGCGCGGGCAATACACAGGTGAGGAGAGGTTCGATGATTAATCGCTTTAAGATCACCGTCGCCGCCGCCGCGCTGATGGCGGGAACCGGTTTTGCCAGCGCGCAAGGCACTGGACAGGGCACGGGCATGAGCCGCGAAGCGCCTTCGGCCGGCTCGACCATGCAGCACGGCGCGCCTCCGTCCGATCGCGGCGGCTCTGCGGGCCAAATAAATCGCGATGCCGCTGACCCCGGCATGAAATCCACCCAGTCGGATGACAAGTCGCCGGCCGGTAGGAACCAGCGGGCCGATGACAACATGCAAGGCCAGAAGTCCAAGGGCGCGACCTCGGAAACCGACAGCACCAAGGGCGGAAAGGACATGAAGGCCGAGGGCCGACAAGACCGCGACGGCAAAATGAACGCGGACTCCAAGGGCGCCGCAGACAGCAAGTCGCAAACTGTCGGTCAGGCGGGCGCCGGCGCCAAGCTTTCGGGCGAACAGCGCACCAAGATCACCACCGTGATCAAGGGGCAGAATGTTCGTCCCGTGACCAACGTCAACTTCTCGATTTCGGTCGGCACGCGTGTCCCGCGTGACGTCTCGTTCCATCCGCTTCCGGCGGAAGTCGTCACCATCTACCCCGGATGGCGCGGCTATAACTTCATCCTGGTCGGCGACCAAATCGTCGTGATCGACCCCGGCACCTTCGAGATCGTGGCCGTGATGGACGCCTAAGGCCCCGTTAGGTTGGGGACGGGCAACAAGGCCCGCCCCCACCTCTTTCATAATCTTTTCACATTGGTTAATAAGTGTTTTCTACGGCTTCCATGCGGCTCTTTACGAACTGCGTGAGGCATTTGGACGGTAGAGCGTCCGCCCCAAAGACTTCCCCTTCGACCGGTTGTTACCTATAACCGCGCGACCTACCGCCACAGCCGGGATTTGGATGGCCAACGCACCTACCGGAACGATTTTCGTCCTCAACGGCCCGAACCTCAATCTATTGGGAATCCGCGAACCGGAGACCTATGGGAGCGCGACGCTTGCCGACGTCGAGAAGCTATGCGCGGAAACCGCGGCTCAGTTCGGCCTCACGGCCGATTGCCGGCAATCCAATCACGAAGGCGAACTGATCGACTTCATTCACGAGGCTCACGCCAAGAGGGCGGCCGGGATCATCATCAATGCCGGCGGCTACTCGCACACTTCGATCGCGCTGCACGACGCCTTGGTGGCCGTGAAAATCCCGACCGTCGAGGTGCACATCAGCAACGTCCACGCGCGCGAGAGTTTCCGCCACCATTCCTTCACCGCCAAGGCCGCTTTTGCCACGCTTTCGGGCTTTGGCATCGACGGCTACCGGCTTGCGATCAATGGCCTTGCCGCCAGGATCGGCGTCAAGGCAAAAGGCTGACGCCATCCCCACCCAGAGAGTTACGGATCGAGATCATGGCGCGCCAGCCTGACGACACATCAGCCGCAAAATCCAAAACCGATGATAGCGCGCTTATCCGCGAGCTTGCGCTGCTGCTTGACGAAACCAGCCTCACCGAGATCGAGATCGAGCGCGCCGGCCTGCGGGTGCGGGTTGCGCGCAACATCAGCATCGCGGCGTCGCTGCCGGCAAATGTTCAGTTCGGCGCCGCCGTGCCTGCCGCTGCCGCCCCGGCGCCCGTGGTGGATGTCGCCAAGCACCCGGGCGTCGTGCCCTCGCCCATGGTCGGCACTGCCTATTGGGCCTCAGAGCCCGGCGCCAGGCCGTTCATTGAAGTCGGCAGCAAGGTATCGGTCGGACAGACCCTGCTGATCATCGAAGCGATGAAGACGATGAACCAGATCCCATCGACGCGCGCCGGCACCGTGAAGCAAATTCTGATCGAAGACGGCCAGCCGGTCGAATTCGGTGAGCCGCTGGTGATTATCGAATGAGAGGCGAATGGCGAGTAGCTAATGGCGAATAAATTCCTTCCATTCGCCACTCCCTATTCGCTATTCGCCCTTTAAGGTCACGATGTTTGACAAGATCCTCATAGCCAATCGCGGTGAAATAGCATTGCGCGTTCTGCGCGCGTGCAAGGAACTCGGCATCGCCACCGTCGCCGTGCATTCGACCGCCGATGCCGACGCCATGCATGTTCGTCTCGCCGACGAAAGCGTCTGCATCGGACCGCCGCCGTCAAAAGACAGCTATCTCAACATCCCCGCGCTGCTCGCCGCCTGCGAGATCACCGGTGCTGACGCGGTGCATCCCGGCTACGGCTTCCTGTCGGAAAACGCCCGCTTCGCCGAGATCCTGGCCGAACATAACCTGCATTTCATCGGCCCCAAGGCCGAACACATCCGCCTGATGGGCGACAAGATCGAGGCCAAGAAAACCGCGAAGCGGCTCGGCATTCCGGTAGTGCCCGGCTCCGACGGGGCTGTCGGCCCCGACGATGACGCTGCGGCGATCGCAAAGGCGATCGGTTTTCCGGTGCTGGTGAAGGCGGCTTCGGGCGGCGGCGGACGCGGCATGAAGGTCGCCCAGACCGCCGACGATCTGTCGCTGGCGCTGTCCACTGCCGCCAACGAAGCCAAATCGGCGTTCGGCGACGCCTCGGTCTACCTCGAGAAATACCTGCAGAAGCCGCGCCATATCGAAATCCAGGTGCTCGGCGACGGCCGCGGCGGCGCGATCCATCTCGGCGAGCGCGATTGCTCGCTGCAGCGACGCCACCAGAAGGTCTGGGAAGAAGGCCCCTCGCCGGTCCTGACCGCGGCGGCGCGCGCCAAGATCGGCGCGACCTGCGCCAAGGCGATGCAGGACATGAAATATCTCGGCGTCGGCACCATCGAATTTCTATTCGAGGACGGCGACTTCTATTTCATCGAAATGAATACCCGCATCCAGGTCGAGCATCCCGTTACCGAGATGATCACCGACATCGATCTCGTGCTGGAGCAGATCCGTATCGCCGCCGGCGGCGAACTCCCGGCGACCCAGGATGAGATCGCCATCATCGGTCACGCCATCGAGTGCCGCGTCAACGCGGAAAACCCGCAGACCTTTCGTCCTTCCCCGGGAAGGATTTCCCAGTATCACCCGCCGGGAGGGCTCGGCGTGCGGATCGACTCCGCGGTCTATCAGGGTTACGTGATCCCGCCCTATTACGATTCCCTGGTCGGCAAGCTGATCGTACACGGCAAGACCCGCGCGGAATGCCTGATGCGGCTGCGCCGGGCGCTGGACGAGATGGTGGTGGACGGTATCGAGACCACCCTGCCGCTGTTTCGGGCGTTGGTCCGCGAGCCCGCCATCATCGATGGCGACTACCACATCCATTGGCTTGAGCAGTACCTGGCCGGCAAAGCGGTCAACTAACCGACCAAGCCTGCACTTTCCTTAGCGCTTGCCGCAAAAACGCCATCGGGTCGGGAACCATTAGCCCAGATGGGAGTTTTCGGACTGCCGGAACCATCCCGCGGGGGATCGCTTATTTCGCTGAAGGACAGACTGATTACCCTCGATGCCACGCGGCGGCGCTCGATTGTTCAAATCCTGCTGCTTTCAGCGGGATTTTTCGTCCTTGTCGCGATCAGCACAACGTCGGTCTTCCTGGTCAATCAGTCTCGCAAGGACAATGCCTGGGTGGTTCACACCATCGAGGTGGAAAACCAGATCAACGCATTGTTGCTTCGGATCCGCCGCGCCGAAAGCGCTGCCCGGAGCTATCTCGTTACTTCTCAGCCCGAATTTCTTGAGCAATACAGGTCTGCATCGGTCGGCATTCTTCCCGACCTCAACAAGCTCATCAGCCTAACCCCTGACAATCCAGCCCAGGTCGAAAGCGTCAAGGAATTGCGGTCCGCGGTCGAAACCCGGATCGCTGAATTTGCCAAGACGATCGAACTTGCGGATCGGCACGACATCCCCGGCGGCATCGAGATATTGCATCAGTCTGGCGCCGAAGATGCCGTCCGCCGCATTGAGGACCTCGCCGGGGCGATGCGGAGGGAAGAGGACCGTCTGTTTGCGTTGCGCACGCAAATCGCCGATCGCACCCAGCAATGGGCCTCGGCCGTCACCATCGCCGGTTCGGGCCTCGTGATTGCACTGGCCGGCATTTCGATCTTCCTGGTGCGGCGCTCGTCGCGCGCCCGCGACAACGCCGAAGCCCAATTGCGCGACAACAACCTCAACCTGGAATCCACGGTCGACGAGCGCACCGCCGATCTGCGTGAAGCCAACGACGAGATTCAGCGCTTCGCCTATATCGTCAGCCATGATCTGCGCTCTCCGCTGGTGAACATCATGGGATTCACCAGCGAGCTTGAGGAATTGCGCGGCGATATCTTCCGACGGATCGCGACGCTTGGCCGCGAGAAGATGGCGGCTGCGCCGGCAGCGACCGATGCCGGCGACATCGAACCGGTCCTCGAGGGCGAGGACAAGCAGCTCTCGCAGGATTTCACCGAGGCGCTCGGTTTCATCAAGTCGTCGATCGCCAAGATGGACCGCCTAATAACGGCCATCCTTAATTTGACCCGCGAGGGACGGCGCGAATTCCAACCGGTGAAAATCGACACCCGCGAACTGATCGAGGGCATCGTCGCGACGGTTGCGCATCAGGCTGCAGAGGCCGATGCGCAGATCCGCATCGAGCCGCTGCCGGACATCGTCAGCGACCGGCTCGCAATGGAACAGATATTCTCCAACCTGATCGATAACGCACTCAAATACCTCAAGACGGGTGTCCCCGGCGATATCCGTCTCAGGGGCCGTACCAAGCTGGGCTTTGCGATTTTCGAAATTACCGACAATGGTCGTGGTATCGATCCAAAGGACCACCAGCGAATTTTTGACCTTTTTCGTCGCGCCGGTAAACAAGACAAGCCGGGACAAGGAATTGGGCTCGCCCATGTCAGGGCCTTGGTCCGGCGGTTGGGTGGAACCATGTCGGTCTCGTCGGAACTCGACACGGGCAGCACATTCACCATAACGCTGCCCCTCGCCTGGGCGGCCAATAACCGGAACCGAGAAACATGAGCAAGCCAGTTACCATCATCATGATCGAGGACGACGAGGGACACGCCCGGCTGATCGAGCGCAATATCCGCCGCTCCGGCGTCAACAATGAGATCCTGCCGTTCACCAATGGCACCGCTGCGGTGCAGTATTTATTCGGCAGCGACGGGACCGGCATCGATAACAAAGGCAACGCGTTGCTGATCCTGCTCGACCTCAACCTGCCCGACATGACCGGCATCGACATCCTGCGGCGGGTGAAGGAAAACAAATATCTGAAATGCGCCCCGGTCGTCGTGCTCACGACAACCGACGACTCCCATGAGATCAAGCGATGCTATGAACTCGGCTGCAACGTCTATATTACCAAGCCGGTAAATTACGAAAACTTCGCCAACGCCATTCGTCAGCTTGGCCTGTTCTTCTCCGTCATCCAGGTCCCGCAAACCACATGACTACGGTGCCACCCACGCTGCTCTATATCGACGACGACGAAGCGCTCGCACGGTTGGTCGATCGCGGCCTGACCCGGCTCGGCCTTCGCGTCGTCCATGCAGCGGGCGGTGAAGAGGGGCTCGAGCGACTACAGCAAGGCGGCATCGACGTCGTCGCGCTGGATCAGTATATGCCCGGGCTCGACGGCCTTGAGACGCTGGAGCGGATCTTGGCGATTCCGAATGCGCCGCCGGTGGTGTTCGTCACGGCATCGCAGGATTCCAGCATCGCCGTCACCGCCCTGAAAGCCGGCGCCGCCGATTATCTTGTGAAGGACCTTCAGGGCGATTTCATCCCGTTGCTTCAGGTCGCGGTCAGCGGCGCGTTGCGTCAGGCCCAGATTCAGAAGGCCCGCGACGATGCCGAGGCCGAAGTCCACGCCTCGCGCGACCGCTACGCGGCGCTCGCCGCCGAGCGCGAAGTGCTGCTGCGCGAAGTCAATCATCGTGTCGGCAACAGTCTGCAGATCATTGCCTCGCTGCTGCATCTGCAGGCGAGCTCAAGTGCACAGGAGGATGTCAAGGCCGCGCTGACCAATGCGATGGGCCGCGTCGCCGCGGTGGCCCAGGTGCACCGTCGCCTCTACACCTCGCAGGACCTGAAAAGCGTGCTGCTGAACCAATATCTGGACGCCTTGCTCGAAGACCTCCGGCGCTCCGCCGAAGGCAACCGGATGTCGCGGCTGACATTGAAGGCCATGCCAGTCGAGATCGATCCGGACCGCGCGGTGGCGATCGGCATCATCGTCAATGAGCTCGTCATGAACGCAGTCAAATACGCCTACCCCGACGGCGCCGGTCCAATTCATGTCAACCTCGAGGCCCAGGGCGACGATCTGGTGTTGTCGATCGCCGACGACGGTGTCGGCCTCAACGTCAAGGCGGACCCCCGCTCCACCGGCATGGGCCAGCGGATCGTCTCGGCGATGGCGACCAAGCTTGACGCAACTGTAGAGCGCGATCCCACGCATGCCGGCACCCGGATCATGTTGCGGTTCCGCCGCGTCGATACGCCCGCGGCAAAACCCGCGCAGGCAGCTGCCAGCTAAAACCTAAGCCATCGCTGGAGTGCGCGGCCGAAGGACGCGTGCCCATCGCCCACCTGCCTTCATCCTGCTATCCTGCCAAGTATGACGTCGCGCGAGTCCGCCTCTTCCGAGATCACGCCCGAAGTGCTGCTGCGCGCCTATGCCTGCGGCATCTTTCCGATGGCCGAAAGCGCTGACGACCCCAGCCTGTTCTGGGTAGAGCCGGAAATGCGCGGCGTGATTCCGCTCGATGGCTTCCACATCTCGTCGCGGCTTGCGCGCACGGTGCGCGCCGACGCCTTTACCGTCACCGTCGATACTGCCTTCAAGGCCGTGATTGCCGGCTGCGCCGCGCCCCAGCCTGGGCGTGACGATACCTGGATCAACCGGCGCATCCGCGAGCTCTATGTCGGGCTGCACCAACTTGGGCACAGCCACAGCGTCGAGGTTTGGCAGAATGGCGAACTGGTCGGCGGATTATATGGGGTCAACCTCGGCCGCGCCTTCTTCGGCGAAAGTATGTTTCACCGCACCCGCGACGCCTCAAAGGTGGCGCTGGTGCATCTGGTGGCTCGACTGATCGCCGGCGGTTTCACGCTGCTCGACACCCAATACGTCACGGAACACTTGCGCAGCTTCGGTGCAGTGGAAGTTCCACGGCGCCGCTACCGTGCGCTGCTCGACAAGGCAATCGCCGGCGACGCCGATTTCTCAAAGCTGCCGGTCGATCGTCCGCTCAGCGGTGCGCAGGCGCTCCGGATCATCACGCAACGCGGCTAGCGCCGCATTTCCCGAAACGAAAATCGGACGGGGTCGCCACAGCGGCTTCTAAGAGCCTTTTCCGTTCCGATGGAATCGGAACGGGGCTCTAGGTTCTTGGTTTGACGCGTTTTCTTTACGCGAACCGGTATCCACTTCGCTGGAAAACGCTCTATCCCATTGTTCCAATGCTGCGCGGAATATCACAACCGTAACTCATTCTTGGCTCGTTGACATCTGCGCGTGACATAGGCGCGCGCCTGTATGCTTGGAACGAGCATACAAGTGCAGCGCCGCGATGATGCTCTCTAGCTAGACGCCAAGGAGATCGCGCTTATGCCCTATAGCTTCCTGATCGCCGCCTGGGGTGGACCAGGCCATCTCGGCCCGGCGCTGACTGCTGCGCAACAGTTGCGGGGCCGGGGCCACAATGCTCGTTTCATTGCGCGTGCGGACGCGCGCGCCGCGGTGGAAGCGGCCGGATTCGGCTTCGCTACCTGGCGGAGAACGCCGAGTTTTTCTCCCATTGCGCAAGACGGCGATTCCCTGCGGAACGCTTACGACCAGCTTCTATTCGGCCCGGCCGCCGCTCGCGCGGCCGACACGCGGGACGAAATCGGTAAGGCACCGACCGACGCGCTGCTTACCGATACCGGCCTGTTCGGTTGCGCGTTGGCCGCGGAAGCCGCGGGCATACCTTGTGCATTTCTCTCGCCCACGATCAGCTTGCGGCCGCTGCCAGGCGTGCCGCCGTTGCACAGCGCTTTGCCGGCGACGCGAACGCGTGCGCAAATCGATGCTGCCAACGACCGGTTCACTGCTGCGATGAATGAGTGGTTGCCGATGCTCAATGAGGCTCGCGCAACGCAAGGTCTCGGCCCTGTGGACCACGTGCTGGACCTGTTCGATCGCACTGCACGGTTTCTCATGGCGATGAGCCCCGCATTCGATTTTCCCTCAGACGATCTCCCCGCAAATGTGCGCTACATCGGACCATTGCTGGACACCTCCGACTGGTCGCAACCATGGACAGCCCCTTGGCCCCAGGGCTCGGAGCGCGCACGCGCATTGGTATCTTTCAGCACCACCAATCAAAATCAGGCTGATGCGCTCCAACGCGTCGTAAACGCGGTATCTGCAGCCGGGATGCTCGGGGTCGCGACGGTCGGGCCGGCCTTGGAGGGCGTGAGGCTGCAAGCACCGAATAACGTCACGCTGTTGCCCAGCGCGCCGCATGATGCAGTCATGCAAGACGTGTCTTTGGTCGTTACTCACGGCGGCCACGGCACGGTCAGCCGTGCGTTGTGGCATGGCCTGCCGCTCCTGGTCATGCCGATGGGACGTGATCAGTACGACATTGCCTCGCGGGTGAGAGCCCACGGCGCCGGATTGACCTTGCCGCCGGATGCCTCCGAGACGGAAATTGCTGCGGCGCTGAGCCGTCTCATCACTGAACCGCAATTTACCGTTGCCGCGCGCCGGCTGGGAGAAGCCATCTCCCGCGACATCAAAGCGGAGCGTCTTGTTGATGAGATGGAAGAGATTGTGGAGGCCAAGTATTCGACCGATAAGTATTCGACCGATAAGCGCCACCCCCAGCGCAACTACACCAACGGATCGAAGCTAGTCCGAGCCGCTACTAACTCTGAACTACTCCAGGACAACCGGACTAACTCAGAGCGCTAGCTTACTGCCTGAAAATTCCGAACAGGCCGCCGGATTGCGGCGGTGGTTGCGGCGAAGGCTGCTGCTGGCTCTGTGGCGGCGGCGGCGGCGGACGCTGCGCCTGCCTCGGCGCCGCGCGCTTCTGGGCGGGCGGCGGCGGCGGCGGTTTCGCCGCATCAACCGGCTGGGCGCTGACGATGGTGGTGGCGGGACCTTTGCAGTCGGTCAGCCAGATATCGTAGATCGGGTGCTCGACACCATGCAGGCCGGGGCTGGCGGCGAACATCCAGCCCGAGAAGATCCGCTTCACCTCGCCCTGCAGCGTGATCTCGTCGACCTCGACGAACGCGTCGGTGTTGGCGGCTTCGGTAGCCGGACGCGTGTAGCAGGCATCGGTCTTCACCCGCAGCGCGCCGAATTGCACGGTTTCGCCGATATCCTCGTCGAAGTTGATGATGCGGCCGGTGATCTTGTCGAGGCCGGAAAAGCTCGCCTTCTTGTTGACGATCTTCTGCGCCGGCGGCTCGGCGACGACCTCGTCGCCGGGCTGAAGCGTCGGCGGCGACTGCGGTACGCCCTTGGGCTGGCGCTGCCCCGGCGGCAATCCCGGCAGCGGATTGGGACCGGGCGGCGCGACGGCAACACCCTGGCCGGGCTGCGGCGGCGCGACCGCAACGCCCGATGGTGCATTCTGCGGAACAGCTGGCGTGCCCGGCGGCGGCGCCAATGGCTGCGACTGGACCGCCCCCGGCGGAGGAACGGCCTGCCCGGGCGGCAGCCGATTGGGAGTCGGCAGCAGCCTGCCCTGTGGCAGTTCCGGCACGTCCTCTTCTTCGTCGGGCGCGGGCTGACCACCGCGGGGAATGCTGCCCGGCGGACGCGGCGCGGGATCGGAAAAAATATTGCCGATTTGCGCCTGCGCCGGTGGCGCGAGCGTCATCGAAGTAGCGGCGACCAAGGCCGCAAAGCCAGTCAGAGCAATGGTTCGAAGCATCTCGTGCGGCTTTAAGGGACGAATCGGGCTGACGCCATTCTACAACTTATGAGCGCCCCACAGGGCAACCGGTTAACACGTCGAATACGGCGGGTTTACGTCGGAAACAAATTCTGCTGCAATTACAATGCATCCGACGCCGCCTGTCCTCATTCTATCCAAGACTTTTTGCAGGGGTTTCTGTCGTATCTAATACGGTTTCGCGGGCCGCGCGGGCAATGTTGTTGCGGCCAGTGCGTATCACGCGACAAATTATCCCGCTACCCCTGACCCGCCCGCCACCTGACCGGCGGACGCATCGGCCAATGGACCAATCGACGCCCTCGACCCGCCATCCCGGCTGTCCTTCCGGCCACATCTTTCCGCAACGATTTGCCCGATGGCTAACTACAATCGTAACCGCTTTGGTTAGTCCCGCAAATTTCTTGTGACGGAAGCGGAATCCTATCGACCGACGACCTTGTCGGCCGAGAGTTGGCGATGAATGCACCATCGTTGTTCTTGCAGGGACTGAGAGCGCACGTTGACCCATTCGCGCGCCATCCACTGCACTCCCCGCAAGTTCCGATCGCCCCAAAGCTCGTGCGCCGCATCCACGCCGACATTGTCGACGCGTAGCGGGCAGAAACAGGAGTTACGATGATCAAGCATCGCCACGTAGAGACTAACGGCATCCGCATGCACTTTGCAGAACAAGGCGACGGACCGCTCGTTCTGTCGTGTCACGGCTTTCCCGAATCCTGGCACTCGTGGCGCCATCAGCTGTCGGCGCTAGCGCAGACCGGCTTCCGCGCTGTCGCCCCTGACATGCGTGGATACGGGCAGACCGATCGTCCAGAGGCCATCGACCAGTACACGCTGCTGCACCTGGTCGGCGACATGGTGGGACTGCTCGATGCGCTCGGTGTCGAGACCGCTGTCATTGCCGGTCACGACTGGGGCGCACCGGTGGCGTGGCACGCGGCGCTGACGACAGAAGCAAGAACTGTCGGGATCAGCCGGCTCATGAACGCTCAACATCCTCCGCACTGGTCATCCCATTCCAAAAATGAAATAGTTGGGGCATCAACGTCGGCGCGGCCCCCGCGCGGACCATGAAAATCCGGGACAACGGACGAGCCGAGGGGAAACGCAGGCATGCCCGATGGAGTGCGACTGGCCCGCAAGGCCGCGATTGACCGCAATCCCCGCCTACGAGTCGAAGCCGTCAACCGCAGCCTCGCCGGCACCCCTCGCGCATCTTTCACATAACCGCCTCCCGATCAGCACAGCAGAGGTCTGCTTTCATCATGCCCGTGACTCTCGATCCCGATGCCGCCGCGGTCTTCAAGGCTTTTCAGGAGGCCGGCCGGCCACCCTATGAATCGGGGACGCCAGTGGAGGCACGCGAGCTCTATCTAAAAGCTCGCCTCGTCACCAATCCCGAACCGCCCGAACTGAGATCGGTGCAGCCGCTCGCGATCCCCTCGCCCACCGGCTCGATCCCGGCGCGCGTCTATACGCCGCTGAAGCTACGGCAGGCCGATGGACTGGCGCCATGCCTGGTGTTCTTTCACGGCGGCGGCTGGGTGATCGGTAATCTCGATTCTCACGACGTGGTGTGCCGCAAGCTCGCCGATGAAGGCCAGTTGATCGTGATCGCCGTCGACTATCGTCTGGCGCCCGAGCATAAATTTCCCGCCGCCGTCGATGACGCCATCGCGGCGACCAAGTGGATCGCCGCCAATGCCAAGAAGCTCGGCATCGACGCGGCTCAGCTGACGGTCGGTGGCGACAGTGCCGGCGGCAATCTTGCCGCAGTGGTCGCGATTGCCGCGCGCGACGGCAATGGCCCTGCAATTGCGGGTCAGGTGCTGATCTACCCGGCCACTGACTTTACGATGACGCATCCCTCGCATCGCGAGCCCGAAACCAGCATCCTGCTGACGCACTCCGTGATCCGGTGGTTTCGCGATCACTACCTCAATGGCTCCGCCGATATCGACGACTGGCGCGCCTCGCCGGCCCGCGTCAGGACAATGGCGGGCCTGCCGCCCGCCTATGTGCTAACCGCGGGCGCTGATCCGCTACGCGATGAAGGCGACGAATATGCGAGGCGACTTAAAGAAGCCGGCGTGCCCGTGACCCATCGCACTTTCCCGGGCCAATTCCACGGCTTCTTCACCATGGGCAAGTTGCTGCAGCAGGCCAACCTCGCCGCCGCCGACATCGGCCTCTGGTTGAAGGCAATGAGCTGACGCGATAGAGCGGGATGGCTTTTCTTCGAATTCCATTCCGCTCTATCTTTATTATTTGGGCATGATCTCCGCGCAAACGCTTCGCGTTTGTCGCGAGGGAAAACCGGTGTCCACTTTTCCGGATCATGCTTTAGCCGGGGCGAAGCGTTTGTTTGTCCGGACGAACGCAGCTGCGTACCCGGTGACGTGCGACCCGTATCCGAATCCCACCTCGAGCTCAGCCATCGCGCCACCTCAGGAAGGTAACGGCGAATAGCCCTGCATAATATTCAAGACGCTATAGGCTACGGCTTGGGTCATCTCAGTGCCAAGGGAATTGTAAAGCCCACTTGAATTCGACAGCACGAAGACGCCGGCCGGCGATGGCATTACCAGTGGCTCTTGAGGACCGGGCAGGAAGGCGATGTAGGTCGAAACTCCGTTGAGACCGCCATCCTTGAATATGGCGGGATAGGGCGAGTTTGTGCTGACCTGCCCTTTCATGAACCAGCCGAGCCCGATGCCGGTGGCACCATTCATCACGTTTGTCGATGGATTCTGCAGCACGGCCAGCAAAGGCGACAGCACAGCATTTTGCTGTATGCCCATATTGAACTGCAACCATTTCATCATGTCGTTCGGAGTGGAGACCACGCCGCCGGCGCCGTGATAAGCTGGAAACGCCTTGTTGCCTGGAGCCACCGGCGTCCAGGTTGTACCGTCGTAGTCGTAGCCAAGGGGAAGCTGGTCGAGCCGGACATTCGTGAAGAATGCGGTGTTGCCTGAAAAGCCGAGTTGCTGCCAAATTTGGTTCTGTATGAGCGCCTCGTAGGACTGCGTTGCGTCGTCGTAGAGAAACGGCAACACGGATGCCGCGATGGCAAAGCCGAGATTGGAATAGGCATAAACAGTACCGCTCTGCGCGAGGGCAATCTTGTTGGGAAGATTGAGAAAGCCGAGCATGCCGGCGGACGAATAAGGCGCAGGAAGGAGGGGTGGCAAATCTGTCACCGTGTCATTGTCGGCGGGCAGGCCGGAGGTGTAATTCACCAATGTCTCGATGGGGATGGTTTGAAATTGGGCGCCGATGTTCAGCGGAAAATCGCCAAGCGTCGGGCTCTGCTGCTGCGCATTGGGGATCAGCAGCGAGTAGAGCGTCGCCGTGAACGTCTTGGAGACCGACGCCAGTTCGAACGGCGTATCATTGGTGAGTGCCAACGGTTGCTGCGCCTGATTGAGCAGGTTCCCGCTGGAGTAGATGCTGCTGAAGCCGGGGCCAGCATATCCTATGACGATGCCAAGGCCGCCCTGTGGAGCCTTTGTGAGATAAGGGGCGACGATAGTTTTAAGCTGTTGCTCAGTCGGCTCGATGACAATTTGCATTGCTACCTTCCCCCGCTAAACCGACAGCGTGATAGCACGACTTTAGGTTGTCACGCTAGCTTCTTCTGTCTCACACGAATATGCGCTTTCTCTTTGATCGCTTGGATGGGCTTCGTATTTCCGCTGAACCAAGTACCGCCCCATCGGCAGCGTGACCGCTGCAAAGGCCATCGTCCGCACGCGGCGGCGACCGACCGACGCATAACTGGCTGCAGCACTGATTGAGCGGCTCAATCGATCGCCATGAAGATGCCGATAATCGCTAACGACACGACGATCACCAGCAGGTCGATCGTGAGCCACCGGGGTATGCGCTTCGCGGGCTGTGGGGTCATGGCTTGTTCCCTCCGCAACCCCATTCTGTGCCGGAAGAGCGCAAGTAGTTATGAACGAACTCACATACTTCCGACCGCTTCGCTCGACTTGAAGGCGATGTTATCGACGCCGTGATGTGGGGTGTGCGTCGGAGACATGGACCACATAGACCTTGGTATCGTTCCGTAAACCGTTTGGATGACCGGCGATGACCTACGTCCAGTTGAGCCGCCGACCGCCATCGTCTTAGCTGGGCATGCGGTAGCGCCGCCCAACCCTGCCCGCTATCGCTGCCCTTCTTTGGGCTCATCCTTAGACTTAGGCCGCTTGTGGCAACACAGGCGGCCGCTCTTCGTGTGTGCCCCCCTCATCGTTTTCCGGGTCCTTGGGCACAGGGCAAAGTGCCGGGCGAGTGTGTCCGAGGCCCCCTTTACGTCGGCTGCCGGACGTCTTGCCGCGGTAGGATACGATCTTCACCACCCTTTTGGAGTGGCGGCCTTCCCGGCTTTGCGTTCTACTCGCCATCTATTTTTGGATTTTCGCTCAGGATTGGCGGATGGCGGAACGCCCCATTGCATCCTTGCTGACGCGCTTCGGCGTACTGATCGCCAGTCCGACTGCATTTCTGATCGTACTGATTTATGCCGCCCTTTGGCTCGTGTTCGAGCCCAAGACATTCGACTGGCATGCCGTCGCAACCTTGGCGACTTGGCTCATGACGCTCGTCATCCAGCGATCCGAGCACCGTGATACGCAGGCGATACATGCCAAGCTGGATGACCTGTTGCGTGCCCTGGAAGGCGCTCATACCGGCCTGGCCAAGATCGATGACGAAGAGCCGGAGGACATCGAGAAATACCGGCAAAAAGCACAAGACGGCGACTAACCCCACGTTCAGTTGGTGGCCTTGTGCGTTTCAGGTGGCCTGCCAAGCGAGCCTGTCATCGGGCGTTCGGGCGACCCGTTGGCTCGTCCAGGCTGCGCTCGCTTGCCATTTCGCGGCGCGTCGGGCAGCGTCGATTCCATCTGAGAACGATTTGCCGCCATCGCGCACGCACTAACTTTTGGGCCACGAATTGGGAACGTCAGCTGCCATCGAGATCGCGAAGCATACGCTGCTGTCATGCGGTCTCATTCTCGCCATCGGCACCCTCACCGGCCTGCTGGCTCAAAAAATCAGGATTCCGGATGTCGCGCTGTTTCTGGTGGTCGGGATCGCGCTCGGTCCGCACACACTGGGACTGATCGACATCAAGGCAGACTCGGCGCTGAACCAGATCATCCTGCTGTTCGGCGCGAGCTACATTCTGTTCGACGGCGGCGCTTCGCTGCGCTTCAACGTCCTCAAGCAGGTCTGGATCACGATCGTCGTGATCGCGACTCTGGGGGTGCTGATCACCGCCGGTATCACCGCAATGGCAGCTCATGCTTTCCTCGGCGCGCCCCTGATCGTCGCGCTGCTACTCGGCGCAACGCTGGCGTCGACCGATCCGGCGACGCTGGTGCCGATTTTCCGACAGGTCCGGATTCGCGACCGGGTGGCGCAAACCGTGATGAGCGAGTCAGCGTTCAACGACGCCATGGCGGCGATCGTCACTTTTGCCGTGCTGGCGGCGGCGACCGGCAGCGGCGAATTCTCACTGGCGCAATCGATCTTCGATCTTTTCAGGCAATCGGTCATCGGCATCGTGGCCGGGATTGCGCTTGGCTATCTCGCCGCGCTGCTGATCGCTCACCAGAAATGGGCTTTCCTGGCCGAATATGCGCCCGTCGTCACGCTGGTCGTAGTGATCGGCGCCTATTTCGCTGCCGACGGTCTGCACGCCAGCGGCTTCATGGCGGTGTTCGTGTTCGGGATCGTCCTCGGCAACAAGGATTCGTTCGGCTTCAAGATGGTGGCCGGCGAAGCGCAAAAGCTCGACGACTATGTCTTCACCACGGCCTTCATCCTGCGGCTGTTTATTTTCATCCTGCTCGGCGCGCAGGTCGATTTTGCCTCGATCGGCCAATATTGGCTCGGCGGCGTCGCCGTGGTCGCGGCGCTGATGCTGGTGGCGCGCCCGGCGACGGTGTTCCTGTGCGCGTTGCCCGATCGCCGCGCCCGCTGGAGCTTCCGCGAGATGCTGTTCATGTGCTGGACGCGCGAGACCGGCGTCATTCCGGCCGCACTGGCGGGCCTGTTGTCGGGAATGAAGGCACCAGGCGCACCGATGATCGCCTCCGTCACCTTTATCGCCGTCCTGATGACGATCCTGATTCAGGCACCGACCACGCGATGGCTGGCACACAAGCTCGGGCTATTGCACGCAGACGAGCGTTAGGACGCCCGCGCCGCGCGCCGCAGCGATTGCGGTGGCTGACCGAAGGCGCGGATAAAGGCGCGGCGCATCCGTTCCGGATCGCGAAAACCGGTGGTTTCAGCCACGCGCTCGATCGCCTCGCTGGTCGATTGCACCCGCTGCCGCGCTACCTCGATGCGCAGACGCTCCACCGCCTTTGACGGCGTGACGCCGGTCTCGGCGATGAATGCGCGGGCGAAATGTCGGGTGCTCATCCCGGCCCGCTCGGCCAGCGCTTCGACCGTCAGCGGTGCATCGAGATGCTCGCGCGCCCAGCTCAGCAGCGGCCCGAAGCGGCCGGCGGGCGCCTTCAATTCCAAGAGCGATGAGAATTGCGACTGGCCGCCGCTGCGGCGATGATAGAGCACGAGCTGGCGAGCGGTTTTCTGCGCGACCTCCTCGCCGAGCTCGTCCGCCACCATCGCCAGCGCCAGGTCGATGCCGGCGCTGATGCCGGCCGAACTCCAGATATTGCCGTCACGGACGAAGATCCGGTCGGATTCGAGCTTCACCCTGGGATAGGCGCTGAGGAAATGCCGGGTGCGCTGCCAATGCGTCGTGGCACGGCGGCCGTCGAGCAGGCCGGCCTCGGCGAGGATGTAGGCGCCCGAGCAGACGCTGGCGACGCGGGCGCCACGCTTGGCGATCGTGCGCACGAAGGCGAGCGTCCTGCCGCAGGTCGCGGCCGTCCGCACCCCCTCGCCGCCGGCCACGATCAGCGTGCTGATCGCCGCATAGGGCCGGAGGCCACGCGCCAGCCATTCGACACCCGAGGAACTGCGCACCGGGCCCGGCGTCACCGCCAGCACCTTGATCGCACGATCCGAGCCGCCGTACCGAGCGGCGATCTCGAACACCGAAATCGGACCGGCCGCGTCCAGCACCTGGAAGTCGGGAAATATGAGGATGCCGATCATCGTACGGACCTCGCCGCTATGGCTTGAATGGCAATGTCTTAAAACGAGGGAAATAAGCCATTTCGGCCTAAACACCACCATGGCAGATTGGCGCGGTCAAGCGAAACCTCGGAGCTCTCCAGATGCCCGCCTCCCTGCAAATTGGTCTTGTGATCTTTCCCAAAGTAACCCAGCTCGATCTGACCGGGCCACTACAGGTATTTTCCAACGTGCCCGGTGCGAAGGTGCATCTGATCTGGAAACGGATCGAGCCGGTACCGAGCGACTCCGTGCTGACGCTCACACCGACTTCCACTTTTGCCGACTGCCCACAGCTCGACGTGATCTGCGTTCCCGGCGGCGCCGGCATCAACGACATGGTGAACGACGCCGACATGCTCGACTTCCTGCGCGCGCAGGCGAAGGATGCGAAATACATCACTTCGGTCTGTACGGGATCGCTGGTGCTTGGCGCCGCCGGTCTGCTGCGGGGCTATCGGGCCACGACCCACTGGTCGGCGATGGAATTTCTGGAGGCCTTCGGCGCAACGCCCGTCAAGACCCGCGTCTGCACCGACCGCAACCGAGTCACCGGCGGCGGCGTCACCGCGGGAATCGATTTTGCCTTGACGCTGGTGTCGATGCTGGTGGATCGGCGGACCGCGGAGGCGATCCAGCTTGGGCTCGAATATGATCCGGCACCGCCGTTCAACGCCGGCACACCCGACGTCGCGCCGCCGGAAGTTCTGGCGCAGTCGAGACAGCGAATAGCAGCCACGCAGCCACGGCGCAGCGAGGCTGTGCATCGCGCCGCCGCGCGGCTGGCGTGACGCCAAGGGTTTCAAGGTCCATTCAAAGAAAAAGGCCGCCTGGTTTCCCAGGCGGCCTTTCCTTTCTTACGGCAGCTACACATCAACGGGCGATTTCGGAACCGCTGCACCGGGGGCCTATCTCCCGGCCGCGTCCTACTCGGTAGCCGCTGCAAATCGGGGCAGTCGCGAGCTGTAACCCGAACCGACGCGATGGTTTCCCATCTCCGTAAGATGACCCTATTGAGCCGCGATTACGGACAGACGGCAAGCACGCCGTGGCGGATGTCCCCGCTGTTCCCGTTGTTCACAGGCCGGGTATTCGGGAAATCCAGGTGGTGACTCGTTTGAAATCCAATTCGGCTGGCTTCATCGAACGCGTCGCCGATATCCGCCGTCGCATACGGCTTTTTCATTCGCAGCGCCGGCTGCGCGTTTTGCAAGATCGCCGCCTTGTACGGCTATTTTCATCGCGCGAGCGAACCAAAATCCACAACCTACGTAGATTCAGAAACTTTTTTTAAACCTAGCCCTCGATAGGGTCGGCGTCGGCAACCGTAAAGATTCTATCTAACATCAACCGGAGCAGGAACCTACCCGCTCAACGGTCGGATTTTTCCATCAGCGCATCAAGACGACTACTCGGGAATCGCCTGATCGATGATTGTGCGCAAAAAATTGGAAATATCGGTTGTCGTCTTGGGATCGCTGTTGGCGGGTGCTGCGTACAGCTGGTTTGCCGGCGAGGACATCAACTGGGATTGGCGAAACTATCATGAGTACGGCGCCTTCGCATTGATCAATGGACGGTTCGATGCGGATGTCGCGCCCGGCGGCTTTCAGACCTTCCTGAATCCTTTGCCTTATCTTCCCGCATATCTTCTGCGTCACTACGTTAGCGCGCCGTTTTGGGGGATGCTGCTTGGTGCGCTTCACGGGCTCAATCTGGCGCTGATCTATTGGTTCTCGCGCGTTGTTTTGGGCGCGGCAGCTAATGCATGGGCACTCGCCGCAGCGACGGTGGTCGCTGCGTTTGGTCCGATGACGCTGTCCGAGGTTGGAACCAGCTTTGCCGATATCCTCACCGCCCTGCCCGTCATCGCCGGCGTCGGCCTGGTTTTATCCGCGGGTGGACAGCATCGTGCGCGCTACGTCATTGCCGGAATGCTGATCGGCGCGGCGGCCGGATTGAAGCTGACCAACATGGTTTTCTTCATCGGCGCAGCCGTATCTCTTTTGTATGCGACGCGGCCGATGATGGCGCTTTGCTGTTTCGCGCTCGGCGGTGCTGTTGGCGCACTCGGCACCGGTGGTGCCTGGGCGTGGAGGTTGTGGGCGGAGTTCGGCAACCCGGTCTTTCCATTTTACAACGAGATCTTCCGATCTCCGGAAGCCGCGTTTCAGTCGATCGCCGACATTCGCTTTATGCCGCACAGTTTGTTGGAAGCGTTTGCCTATCCATTTTACTGGGCGGTCGGCGATCATCGATCGTCTGAATTGGCTTTTCGAGATCCGCGGTTCGCGATCGCATTCGTGCTGCTTGCCGCAAGTGCTGGGGTCGCTTTGTTGTGCCGGCTACGGATGTATACCCGGCGTGATAAACAGTTCATGCTGTTTTTCCTGGCCGCCTATGTCGTGTGGCTTATGGCGTTTTCCATTCATCGCTACGCGTTGGCTCTTGAGCTGCTTTGCGCGCCGCTCATCGTCCTGCTATTTCTGCGTTTGTCGAACGCCCTGCGACGTGAGCCTTTCTGTTCGGGCCCGGCGGCGCGCGTCCATCCGTGGGTAAATCTCGCGACCGTCGGCCTCGCTATGGCCATCGCGGTGTGGTCGCAGCCGTCTGACTGGTTGCGCCGTCCGTGGTCGGATCCATATCAACCCGAGCTTCCCAGCCAGCTTGCCCAGGCCGCGAGCTACCTCGTGATCGAGAAGCCGCTCGGATACATCGTACCTCTGCTGGGGGCCGGATCGCGGGCTTACCAACTCGCCGACATCGTGATGCCGATTGCCCAAGGGGAAGCGTTGGACGGCCGCATCCGCGCCGATCTCGCCAGACCGCCATCAGGCGGAGTGTGGACGCTGCACCTGCGCGATAGGACACCGCGGCAAGACCTGCTCGACCAATACGGTTGGCAGATCGATGTTTCGCGATCCTGTGCGATCATTCCGGGAGCGGACGGCCTGGATATCGAGGCGTGCCCACTGCTACCGTCGTATCCCACGCGCTAGAGCTTTTTCCGTTCCGATGGAATCGGAACGGAGCTCTAAATTCTTGATTTGACGCGTTTTCTTTACGCGAACCGGTATCCACTTCGCTTGAAAACGCTTTAGCTCGAGACCCGCTCGTTCAAGACCCGCTGATTTAGCCGAAGCCTAGCTGCCCGGCGTCCACGGCTGATAGTCGCCAGTGGCCTTGGGGCGGTGGCCGCTCGCCAGCGTCGAACCGGGCGGCCGGTAGGCAGCCGGCGTCCCCGTCATGTTCGGGACATGCGGCTTTTGCCATTCCCGCGCCGTGTAGGTCTCTTCGGTCGGCGCGACATCGACGGTGTGGTGCAGCCAGCCATGCCACGACGGCGGCACCCGCGATGCTTCGGCATAGCCGTTATACACCACCCAGCGCCGTTCGAAGCCGAGCGTCGGATCGATCTTGCGGCCCTTGGTGCGGAAATAGCGGTTGCCCTGCTCGTCCGTGCCCACCAATTCGCCGAACCGCCAGGTCCACAATTGGGTGCCGAAGGTCTGGCCATTCCACCATGTGAACATCTTGAGCAGAAACTGTTTCATCGGAGCTCGGCCGTTCGAGGTATGCTTGCGGTTCTGATGCCACCGGCACGCCGAAATGTCCAGCCAGGCCGGCCAGACCGGCGCGGCCCGGCGGAACGCGCCATCGACGCCCGCTGTCGCGGAATCGACGCAATCCATTCACGCCGGGTACAGTTCCCGCCTGACAGTCTGGCTCCCAAGCACAAAGGTGTGCGGCTCGGGAACGTCGCCCCGTTGAACGGGTTGGCACGGGTCCCGGGAATGGAGCTCATGATGATCAATTTGAGAATTCTAACTACCGCTGCGGTCATGGCGCTGGTTGTGCCTATGGTGGCGCCCACCGCGAGCTTCGCGCAGCAACACAATTCGCATGGCGGCGGCGCCCGCCCCGGCGGCGGCCACTTTGGCGGTGGTGGTGGTGTGCGTGCGGGCGGCGGACACTTCCATGGCGGGGGCCCGCGGTTCAGCGGCGGCGGATACCACGGCGGCGGCTATCATCGCGGCGGCGGCGCCTTCGTTCCCGGTTTGGTTGCAGGGGCCGTGATCGGCGGCGCGCTCGCGTCACAGGGCGGTTATTACGGCGGCACCGGATACTATGCGCCGGGCTATTACGACGAGGGTTATGATGACGGCGCGGTCGCAGTTGCGCCGGGCCCGGGCGGCGACGACGACGTCGCCTACTGCATGCAGACCTACAAGTCCTACGATCCGCAATCGGGAACGTATCTGGGCTACGACGGCGTTCGGCATTCCTGCCCGTAACCACGGCTGACGTCTGACGTTTTAGGGACGGCGCATTCCTTGCGCCGTCCTTTTCATTTGGTGACTGCGTCAGCCCGTGGCATGCGCGCGGCACGATCGGCGCAGGCTACGTCGGCAGGCGTGCACCGGCAGACCCAACAATTTCAACTTTGAGATACTCGCTCGCCAGCTATGCATTCTACGGTGCAGACGTGTCGGCGCATTTCAGCCCTAATGATTAAAGGGTGTGATTCTGTTGCGTTACAATTTATGATCTCTTGCTTGTGGGACGCTCTCAGGTGCCGCGTGTCCTCGTGGTCGATGAAAATTCAATGGTCTGCAAGACCATTGAAGCCTGTCATGAGCGGCGGGGGTTCGGGGTAACCGTCGCTGGCGGCGGTATCACGGATATTGGCGAGCGGAACAGCACCTTCCCGAAGCGCGCGCCCGCGATCCCACGCGCCGGCGTGTGCGGCGATGCCTTTGCGGGTGTCGATCCTCCCTCACCTGACTTCCCGCCACTGCCCCTTAAACTCGGCGTCACGGCCTGCCTACGCAGGCCGCTCACGCCAAACAGGCTCCCCGCGACCGTCAATGAATGTCTGGAACAACCGTTTGCTGTCGCCTGCCCCTCCAACTGAGGAATTCGCACCGATGGCGTCGCGCCGTGTCGTCCTCGGAACGGGCCTCGCCATACTGCTGATCATCAGCGCCGCCTCGATCGGCCTCGACGTCAAGTCGCGATTGGACGCCGCCTGGGTCGATCATACGCTCGCCGTGCTGCAGAAATTTTCCGACATCCGATTGCTGATGCGGCGCGCCGAGAGCGCCGGGCGCGGCTTTCTGCTCACCGATGATCCGACTTTCGTCAAGGAGTTCCAGGATTCCAGCGAGCAAATCGCGCCCGCGCTCGCCGACCTGATCGAGCAAACCAAGGACAACCCGATCCAGACGCAGCTGCTCGAAAGCAGTCGTCCCCTCATCGCCCGCCGACTCGCCGTCAGCAGCGAACTGATCCGGCTTCGGGCGGCTGGCGATACCGCAGGGATCGCCGCGGCGACGGCCAGGGCCGAAGGCCGCACCGCGATGGCAGCGATCAGCGTCAACTTCGACAAGCTCACCGCGGAGGAGCAAAAGTTGCTCGCTATCCGGACGGCGGATTCGCAGCGATCGCGGATCGTCTTGCTCGCGATCGATCTCGCCGGCGTCGTGTTGATCCTGATGCTCGCCTTCATCCTGATGCGGGACGCGCGGCGATCCAACCAAAAGCTTGAAACGTCGCTCAACGCCTCGAAGGCCGAAAACGAAACGCTGGAGGCGGCTGTCGCCGAACGCACCGAGCATCTGCTGGCCGCGCACGAAGAGCTTCGCCGTTCGGCTTCCGTGCTGCAGAGCACCTTCAACAGCATGGCCGAGGCCGTGCTGGTCATCGACACCGCGGGAGCCGTGGTGCTGTCGAATGCGGCGGCCGCCGAGATGCTCGGCTACCGTGCGGGCATGACGATCCTTGATCTCCGGAAGAATAGCATCGCTCATCATGCCGACGGGACGACGCCATTGGCGGCGGACGAAATGCCGGCCGCGCGCGCGCTGCGCGGCGAACAAGTCGACGGCAAGGAGATCATCTTCAACCCGGTCGACGGCGGCAATCCGCTGCATCTCGTGATCAGCGGCCGTACGCTGCGGGACGCGTCCGGCGCCATCAGCGGCGCCGCGCTGGTCTATCACGACATCACAGCGGCTCGCGAAACCGAGCACAAGCTGCAGCAGGCCCAGAAGCTGGATGCCATCGGAAAGCTCACCGGCGGCGTGGCGCATGACTTCAACAACATGCTCACGGTCATCACCGGCACCACCGAAACGCTGGTGGCCGGCCTTGCCGACCGCCCGGATCTGCTGAACGTGGCGACCCTGATCGACGATGCCGCCGAACGCTGCGCCGAGTTGATCAAGCATCTGCTCGCCTTTGCCCGCCGACAGGCGCTGCAGCCGCGCAACGTCGACATCAACGGCGCCGTTCTCGATATCGCAAAACTGCTTCGTCCGACGCTCGGCGAGCAGATCGAGATCGAGACCCATCTGTATCCTGAAGCGACGACGTCGCATATCGATCCGTCGCAGCTCGCCAATTCCATACTCAACATGGCGATCAACGCCCGCGACGCCATGCCGAAGGGCGGCAAGCTGTTGCTGGAGACACGCAACGTAGTGCTCGACGACGCCTACGCCGAGGCCAATGCCGACGTCCAGCCAGGCCCCTATGTGATGCTCGCCGTCAGCGACACCGGCACCGGCATGCCGGCCGAAGTCCGCGACAAGGCGTTCGAGCCGTTCTTCACCACCAAGGATGTCGGCAAAGGCTCAGGGCTCGGCTTGAGCATGGTGTACGGGTTCGTCAAGCAATCGGGCGGGCACATCAAGATCTATAGCGAGCAAGGCCATGGCACCACGATCAGGCTCTATCTGCCGCCGGCCCGCGGGCGCGTCGAGGCGCTGCCCGCCGGCGTGCCGGTATCCGGGGGTCACGAGGCGATCCTGGTGGTCGAGGACGATGCACTGGTGCGGAATTTCGTGATCACGCAACTGCGTAGCCTTGGCTACAAGACCATCGCCGCCGCCGACAGTCCGGCGGCGCTTCAGCACGTCGAGAACGGCGAAGCGTTCGATCTGCTCTTTACCGACGTCATCATGCCGGGCGGCATGACCGGGCGCCAACTCGCCGAGGCGATCGCGAAGCGGCGGCCGGGGCTGAAGGTGCTCTACACCTCCGGCTACACCGACAATGCGATCGTGCACCACGGCCGGCTCGACGAGGGCGTGCTGCTGCTCGCCAAGCCCTATCGCAAATCCCAGCTCGACCTGATGGTGCGCCGCGCGCTGCGCGGTGAGACGAGGTAGACGAGCCGGGCTCACGATCGCGCGGCCAGCGCGACCCCCGCCAGCGTGAAGACGAGCGCGGCAATCTGGCCGGGGCCGAGCGGCTCGTGCAGCGCCAGCGCCGATGCCACCACGCCGATCACCGGCACCGCCATGGTGCCGATCGCCGCCACCGAAGCCTTGAGCCGTGCCAGCGCGGCGAACCAGGCGACATAGGCGATGCAGAACTGCACCACCGTCGAATAGAACAGCAAAAGCCAGCCGAGCTGTGTCACCTTGTCCAGATGCGTGGCCTCGATCAGGAGCCCCACCACCGCGATCGGAAAACAGCCGAGCCCGATCTGCCAGGCGGCCGTCGGGATCGGCGGTAGCTGCAGCGGGAATCTCTTGGCCAGCACTGTGCCCAGCGCAAAACCCATCGCCCCGCCGAGCGCCATCAATATGCCCGGCAATTTCGCCGCGCTGGCCGTAATGCCGTTGCCGCCCATGATCGCGGCCAGTCCCGCGAACGCCATCACCAATGCAACGGTGCGAATCAGGGTCGGCCGCTCGCCGAGCACCGGCCACGCCAGCATCGCCGCCCAGACCGGCATGGTGTAGGCGATCAGCGCGGCTTCGCTGGCGGGTAACCAGAGCAGCGCCAGGCCCATTAGCACCATCCAGCCCGTGACGTTGAGAAGAGCCGCCAGCATCAGCCGCGGCCACAGCGCGGGCGCGACCTTCAGGCTCTGGCCGCGCGCCATCGCGAGCAACGCCAAAAGCAACGCGCCGATCACGCCGGTGACACCGCGCAAGGTCAAAGGCGGCAATTCGCCGAGCAGGTATTTGGTGACGGGCCAGTTGAAGCCCCAGCCGATCGAGGTGATCGCGAGGAACAACAGGCCCGCGGGGGCAATGCGTGCTTTTGCCCCGGTATGGGTTGAGACTGTCATGGCTGGGGTTGAGCGGCGGGTCGATTCGGTTCCAACATGCCGGTTATCGGCGCCAGAGGCCATCGGCGAAGGCGCATGCCAGAGCGGCCCCCCGTGGGCTTACGTGAGTCTTCCCCAGGCAAGCCCCCGGCCGACAATAAATAGTCGCCCTGTGAACAGCGGGATGAAGGTTGAATTCACAGCGAGGCGACAATTTTTTCTGCTTGGGAAACCCTGAGGACTCACCGATACTTGGGTGACAAACGAGCGCGGGCTGGTCCCCTGTTTTTCTTCCTTTTCCACCATATTTAGTATTTGATTCAGAAACTCGCACTAATCCTTGACGTGCCCGACGGAGTCGGCCTAGTTTTGGATCGTTCGGTGCCGGGTGGTTTTCAGTCCCGCCGGACGCTCCCTGACAGGGTTTCAGAATGAGCATTTCGGCTGCCGGTGACGGCACGGAGTGACGGGGTTCCATGTCCCCGTTCTGCAGGCTTTACGGGCGTCAAAACGGACCGAAAATGGTCCAAACGAAGCGTTGGGGCGTTGAAAGTGCGGGCCGGCAGTCAAAGCCGGTGTCGTGCCGCGGCAGGACCGAGGTAACGTCGGTCGGGCGCGAAGAGAAACAGGCCGGGTCTACCGGTTGAGCCGCGAATGCCGGGATCACGGGACGCACCGTGGCAAGGGGTTCGCTCAATAAAAGAACCTACGGCGCCGCGGGGCAGCGGGCCGATCAGAAAGACGGGGCACGACCATGCGAATCGAGCGGCGCAACACCACTGACGGTCAGTCACCATACGCCGGGATTGATTTCAGATTGACGACATCGGAGATCCGCAACCCCGACGGCTCGGTGGTTTTCCGCCTCGAAAACGTCGAGGTGCCGGAATTCTGGTCGCAGGTCGCCTCCGACGTGCTGGCGCAGAAGTATTTCCGGAAAGCGGGCGTCGCTGCCCGGCTGAAGAAGGTCGAGGAAGAGACCGTGCCCTCGTGGCTGTGGCGGTCGGTGCCGGACACCGAGGCGCTCGCCGCGCTGCCCGAGAACGAGCGTTTTGTCAGCGAGCTCTCCGCCAAGCAGGTGTTCGACCGCCTCGCCGGCTGCTGGACCTATTGGGGCTGGAAGGGCAGCTACTTCTCCTCCGAGGAAGACGCCCGCGCCTTCTATGACGAGCTGCGCTACATGCTGGCCAAGCAGATGGTGGCGCCGAATTCGCCGCAATGGTTCAACACCGGCCTGCACTGGGCCTACGGCGTCGATGGTCCGGGCCAGGGCCACTATTATGTCGACCCGTTCACGGGCAAGCTGACCAAATCAAAGTCCTCCTACGAGCATCCGCAGCCGCACGCCTGCTTCATCCAGGGCGTCAATGACGACCTCGTCAACGAGGGCGGCATCATGGACCTGTGGGTGCGCGAGGCCCGGCTGTTCAAATACGGCTCCGGCACCGGCTCCAACTTCTCGCGTCTGCGCGGCGAAGGCGAAAAGCTCTCCGGCGGCGGCCGCTCCTCCGGCCTGATGAGCTTCCTCAAGATCGGCGACCGCGCCGCCGGCGCGATCAAGTCCGGCGGTACCACCCGCCGCGCCGCCAAGATGGTCGTGGTCGACGCCGATCACCCCGACATCGAGACCTATATCGACTGGAAGGTGAAGGAGGAGCAGAAGGTCGCAGCCCTCGTGACCGGCTCCAAGCTGAACCAGCGGCATCTCAAGGCCGTGCTGAAAGCCTGCGTCAACTGCGAAGGCTCGGGCGACGACTGCTTCGACCCCGAGAAGAACCCGGCGCTGCGCCGCGAGATCAAGCTGGCGCGCCGCGCCATGGTGGCCGACGGCATGATCAAGCGCGTGATCCAGTTCGCGCGCCAGGGCTACAAGGACATCGACTTCCCGATCTATGACACCGACTGGGATTCGGAGGCCTACCTCACGGTCTCCGGCCAGAACTCCAACAATTCGGTGTCGCTGAAGGACGATTTCCTGCGCGCCGTGGAAACCGACGGCGACTGGAATCTGATCGGCCGCACCAACAAGAAGGTGACGAAGACCCTGAAGGCGCGCGACCTCTGGGAGAAAATCGGTCACGCCGCCTGGGCGTCGGCCGATCCCGGCCTGCACTTCAACACCACCATGAACGACTGGCACACCTGCAAGGCCTCCGGCGACATCCGCGCCTCCAATCCGTGCTCGGAATACATGTTCCTGGACGACACCGCCTGCAACCTGGCCTCCGCCAACCTGATCACCTTCTACAACACCACGACCAAGCTGTTCGACGTCGAGGCTTACGAGCACCTCTGCCGTCTCTGGACCGTGGTGCTCGAAATCTCGGTGATGATGGCGCAGTTCCCCTCGAAGGCGATCGCGGAGCTGTCGTACGAATTCCGCACCCTCGGCCTCGGCTTTGCGAACATCGGCGGGCTGCTGATGACCATGGGCCTGTCCTATGACTCGAAGGAAGGCCGCGCGCTGTGCGGCGCGTTGTCCGCGATCATGACCGGCACCAGCTACGCTACCTCGGCCGAGATGGCCAAGGAGCTGGGCCCCTTCCCCGGCTACAAGAAGAACGCCGCGCACATGCTGCGGGTGATCCGCAACCACCGCCGCGCCGCGCATGGCGAAAGCCGCGGCTACGAGACGCTCGCCGTCAATCCGGTGCCGCTCGATCATGCCAGCATCCCGCAGGCCAACATCGTCGCGCATGCCAAGGCGGCATGGGACAAGGCGCTCGAGCTTGGCGAACTCAATGGCTACCGCAACGCGCAGACCACGGTGGTGGCGCCGACCGGCACCATCGGCCTGGTGATGGATTGCGACACCACCGGCATCGAGCCTGATTTCGCGCTGGTGAAATTCAAGAAGCTCGCCGGCGGCGGCTACTGGAAGATCATCAACCGCGCCGTTCCTGAGGCGCTGCGCGCGCTCGGCTATCGCGAAAGCGACATCGCGGAGATCGAGGCCTACGCCGTCGGCCACGGCTCGCTCTCCAACGCGCCCGGCATCAACGTCTCCACGCTGAAAGCCAAAGGCTTCACCGACGAGGCCATTGCCAAGGCCGAAAAGGCGCTGCCGACCGCGTTCGACATCAAGTTCGCGTTCAACAAGTGGACCTTCGGCGAGGATTTCATTCGCGACACCCTCGGCATCGGCTCGGAAGCCATTGCGGCGCCGAATTTCGACCTGCTCTCGGCGGTCGGCTTCACCAAGCGCGAGATCGAGGCTGCCAACGTCCACATCTGCGGCGCGATGACGGTGGAAGGCGCGCCGCATCTGAAGGCCGAGCACTACAGCGTGTTCGACTGCGCCAACCCCTGCGGCAAGATCGGCAAGCGCTACCTTTCGGTGGAAAGCCACATCCGCATGATGGCGGCGTCGCAGCCGTTCATCTCGGGTGCGATCAGCAAGACCATCAATATGCCGAACGATGCGACCGTCGAGGACTGCAAGTCGGCCTACCTGCTGTCCTGGAAACTCGCGCTGAAGGCCAACGCGCTCTACCGCGACGGCTCCAAACTGTCGCAGCCGCTCAACTCGCAACTCATCAGCGAGGAGGACGACGAGGAGGATGCGGTTGAGGCGCTCTACGAGAAGCCGATGGCGGCACGCACCACGCAGGTCGCGGAAAAGATCGTCGAGAAGCTGGTCGAGCGCATCGTGGTGATGCGCGAGCGCGAAAGGATGCCGGATCGCCGCAAGGGCTACACCCAGAAGGCCGTGGTCGGCGGGCATAAGGTCTACCTGCGCACCGGCGAATATGACGACGGCCGGCTCGGCGAGATCTTCATCGACATGCACAAGGAAGGCGCGGCGCTGCGCTCCTTCATCAACAACTTCGCGATCGCGGTGTCGCTCGGCCTGCAATACGGCGTGCCGCTGGAAGAATATGTCGACGCCTTCACCTTCACCCGCTTCGAGCCCGCAGGTCCCGTGCAGGGCAACGACTCCATCAAATATGCGACCTCGATCCTCGACTATGTGTTCCGCGAACTCGCGGTCAGCTACATGTCGCGCTTCGACCTCGCCCATGTCGATCCCAGCGAGTCCAATTTCGACGCAATGGGCAAGGGTGTCGGCGAAGGCAAGTCGCCGGAGGCGCCCTCCAACAAGTACCTGTCGAAGGGCCTCACCCGCTCGCGCACCGACAATTTGGTGGTGATGCGCGGCAGTAGCGACCCCTCGACCGAGGCCCGCGCCACGAGCAACGTCACCACGATGGCCGCCCACTCCGCCGCCGCCCGCAACAGCGACACTGTCGAAGGCGCGGTCGCGCTGAAGCAGGAAGCCCAGCACGACCTCTCGCCGACCGAAAAGCTCGAAGCGCTGCAATGGAGCAAAGCCGGCGCCGCCGCCCAGGTTGCCCCGACCAAGGCCGAACGCCGCGCCGAAGCGAAAGCCAAGGGCTACGAAGGCGAGATGTGCTCGGAGTGCGGCAATTTTACTCTCGTGCGCAACGGCACGTGCATGAAGTGCGACACGTGCGGCAGTACGACGGGGTGTTCGTGAGAATCTCGGCTAACGACGCTATCGCGCATGTGTAACATTCTCCAAAAATGGGCGACGCAACGTCGCCCATTTTTTCTTGCGAAGCATCAAAACGGGACATCGCAACGACAGGCTGGGAGCCCGTAGCGCGCATTCAGGGACAATAAGAAATGGCTAAGAAGCTTATTCCTATGGCCATCGCATACGACTTCGATGGCACGCTTGCATCCGGCAACATACAGGAGAATAGCTTCATCCCGGCCATCGGTATGAAGAAGCAGGATTTTTGGCAAAAGAACAAAGCGCGTGCAGAAAGACATGAAGCAGACGAGGTGCTTTCCTACATGACTTTCATGCTGGAGCGCGCGGCAGCAGCCGATGTCCCTGTACGCAAACGCGACTTTGCTGAGCATGGAAAGACAGTAGCGCTCTTTCGAGGTGTCACCGAGTGGTTTGACCGCCTTAATGCCCACGCTAAGAAACGCCACGTAAGGCTCGAACACTTTGTCATCTCTTCTGGCATTAAGGAGATGATCGAAGCGACAAGAATCGGCAAGAAGTTCACCAAAGTGTTCGCGTCATCCTTTGCATACGATGCAAACGGCGCGGCCAAATGGCCCGCACTTGCCATAAACTATACGACCAAAACTCAGTACCTTTTTCGTATCAACAAGGGGGCACTGAGCGTACACGAACACGGCCTCATCAACGACTTTGTGCCGCATGAAGACCGGCCCGTTCCATTTAGCAACATGGTCTTCATTGGCGACGGTGACACCGACATTCCGTGCATGCGTCTCGTAAGAGATCAAGGCGGTCATTCCATAGCTGTTTATCAACCAGCAAGTGGGAATAAGAAGGCGCGCGCAGAGAAATTGATCAAGGACAAACGTGCCGATTTCATTGCCCCCGCCGACTATTCCGAAGGTGGACGGCTCGACGAACTCGTGCGCGCGATCATAGACAAAGTAGCCGCCAACGACGCCGTGCGGCTAATGAAGCGAACCAAGCAAGAGATCGTAACGGCCGGATAACGACGGCAATGGCCGCGACAATCGCCTGCCATCCCTTGGCATCGAAGTCGAAGCCAGGGCCCTTAAATCCCAGTTCGTAGGATGGGTGGAGCGAAGCGATACCCATCAATCGCTATTCCCCGGGGTGATGGGTCTCGCAAGACCTCAACCCATCCCTACGACGCTATTTCATCACGCGGCCTTGGCGACCTTCTCCGGTCCGGCCTGCTCCATGGCCCGCATGTAGAGATCGAGCATGCTCTCGCGTTCGTCGCGCTCTTCCTGATCCTGCTTTCGGAGCTTGACGATCTCTTTCAGGATCTTGACGTCGAACCCTTCGCCTTTGGCCTCCGCAAACACTTCTTTCTTTTGCTCGCTCAACTCGAGCATTTCGGTGTCTAGATTTTCAATCCGCTCGACGAACGCGCGAATTTTTCCGCCGGGAATGGTGACGTCAGACATGGTGCCTCGCTAGTCAATGGAAACGCGAAAATGCCCGCGAAGATATGACCAATTTGTTAACCGAACGCGCCAAGCCGAAAGGTGATTAACGGCGATCCGGCACTCATGGTGAGACGCCCATCGAAGAGAACCATCCGGCCACACCACGGTTCCAATGTCCCCTTGCGGCACCCTTCCCCGCTGTACGGAGATTCTTTTGCATTTACGATGCCATCGCATTCATCGGAGTCGTCTGACTCGTGTTCGCGGATGGCCCCGAGCCGAAATGGACGTCACCCGGTCGCCCGGTATCGGCCGCTCGTTCGCGCAACCCGTCGGCTTTAATTCCGATCGCTCCCCGCAAGCTGGGCGAGGTGAAGTGAACCCGGGCGCAATGATCCAATGAAGATCCAATCGACTCTAGTTGGACGCGTTGGCAGCGTGGCAGCGTTGCCCAGGTTACGGCCGTAACAGCAATTCCTAAAACTAGTCACCACCGCGTCACACGCATCAGCGAGTGCTCTTGCCAGTCTCCGGAACACCTTCCGCCATTTGATTTGGAGAGAGCCAAGTCAGTCTTGGACGAATGGCTTGTTCTGTGGGGATACCCAAGCGGTGCGCTGGGTTGATTCAATCGTCGTAAATCAGGGGCGTTGTGAAATGTCACATGTGGTAGCTTTGAAGTTATGGAAATATGCAGCCCTCGGCGCTGTTCTCGCGCCGTTCGCCGCGCAAGCCGGAGTCATTCCGGCTGAGCCGCCGGTCAATTTCACCAACAGCACCACTCCTACGGTCGGATCCACCATCGTCAACGCGTTGGATTCCTATACTCATCTCATGCTTTCCGATCCGCAACTGAGAAATCACGTCGGCGTCATGGAGCAGGACATCCGCATTGTCATCCAGATGACAAAACAGCGTACGCCTGCTCAGACCCTGGCCGCCATTCATGATGATCGCACGGCGCAGCCCTACAGCGTCCTCAACGGTCTTGGCCCGCTGACGTCGTACTTCATGACGGGTATCGGATCATCCACGACGGCTACCGCCCCAGCGAGTTCTGACACCAACGTCGTACCTGATCACGAGGTTGCAAGACTATGAGGCGAACATCAACTTGCTGACCAACGCGAGCATCGGATTCGCGACCTTTGGCAACGGCTCCCCAACTCCGCTGGCGAGCGCGGCGAACTTCCTGAACAACACCATCCGCAACAACTCCTCGACCGAACCGCCGAAGCGGACGTTCGATCGCTACATGGGCTCGACCCTCCCCGTGACTAATCCAGCCACTATCCATGGCGGTGAGATTAGCCCGTTGGATCCGCGTTACGGCAACTACGACGCCGTGGCCAACAAGACCGGTCTCACGACCGCTGACACCGCGCACTTTGTCGTTCCCTCCTACTACAACTCCTTCGCCGTTCCGGCCGCGTATGGAACTACCGCCAACTGGGTAGCGGGTTTCACTGCGCGCAGTCCGGTCTCGGTCCCCAATATCGGATCCTATGACGCGCACGGCCATCTCACGCCCATCATCTTCAATGCCGGCGACTACGTCCCGGGCATCGGCACGTCGCCCCGTCCCTGGCGGCTCACGGCCGAGGTGAACGTTCCGACACTGCTCTGGCAGATCGCGGACGCTACCAACCCTTACTCGGACGCATCCTACGTCAGCGGCGCCACCAACCTTGGCTACAATCAGGCTCTCGGTCTCGCCTTCCTTGTGCCCCAGCAATATAAGGGCTTATTGGCGCGAGCCGCCGACCTCGGCAACAACCGTATTCTCGCCGGCATGCATTCGCCACTCGCCGTAATCGGCGGCCGCATCCAAGCGACCGCGATCACCGCAACCAACATCTACAATGCGCTCTACGATGCGAACGGCAAGCGGCTGGATTGGACCAATCCCGCCAACACGACCGCTTACGCGGTCTACCAAGCTTACACGCAGACTCAGAAATACCTGGCGCAGTCCTGTCGCGCCGGCAGCGTGGAAGCCTGCCTCAAACGGAGCCACGACGGCGACGACAACCACAACGACAACGACAACCACGACAACGGCAACCACAACGGCAACGGTCAGCGTAACAATGGCCAGGAAGACAACGCCTACGACTACAACCTCAATCCCGATGACCCCAAAGGTTACACCTATCGCATGACTTACGGCCTCACCCTCGCCGCCCGGCGAGAACTGCCCGAGGACGTGCCGGTGCAGGCGCAGGTTCTGCTGCTGACCCGATTCCCCTATCTCACAGATGAGCAACGCACCCAGATTCTGCGGGACACCGCGCTACCGTCTGGTTACGCCCTGCTCGACGGTAACACCTGGGATGGTTGGGGTCGGCTCAATCTCTATGCTGCTGTCAACGGTTATGGATCGTTCTTCCGCGCCGTCAAGGCAGCTACAATGCCCGAAACGGCGGACTCTCAGGGTCGCTGAAGATCAGCATCTGAGTGTTGGCTGACAATAACGCACTACGCCGGAGGCACCCATGTTCGCCATGTTGCGAGGATGCCTCCGTTGCGCGGAGCGCGTAGAATGGGTGGAGCCAACGGGTCCGGCCTTCGGCCGGCCCGATGATAAACTCCGCGATACCCATCAATCACTATTCCTCGAGTGATGGGTTTCGCTAGAGCTCAACCCATCCTACCGGGCTAAGCGTGCCGACATCGACGGCTGTTGCCATTTAAAGCTTGGGGGTGTTGCGACAGGCAGGGAAAGGCTGTCCAAAGCCTCCACATCGCGCGGTGATAGCTTGATGCGGCAGGCGCCGAGGTTCTCTTCGAGATGATGTAACGAAGAGGTGCCGGGAATTGGGATGATCACCGGTGAGCGCTGAAATAGCCACGCAAGCCCAATCAGCGCCGGTGTTGTCTCCTCGCGCAACGCCAGCGATTTCACCACCTCTGCGTCCGCCAGATCGCCGATCTTGAGCGGATAGAACGGGATGAATCCGATCCCATGGCGACCGCAATAGTCGACGACATCGTCATGCTTGCGTTGTGCCAGATTGTAGAGATTTTGTACGGTCGCGATCGCGGTCACCGAGCGGGCGCGCTCGATCTGGTCGACACCCACCTCGGACAGGCCGATGTAGCGGATTTTCCCTTCTTCCCGAAAGCGCGTCAGCACGCCCATCGTCTCCTCGATGGGAATAGCTGGATCGGCCCGGTGCAGTTGGTAAAGATCGATGCATTCCAGCCCGAGATCACGAAGGCTTCCTTCAACTGCCTGACGCAGGTGGCGCTCGCTGTTGTCGATGCCCATGCCGGAATTCTGAGGCGTCGCAGGTCCGCTGCGGACCATTCCACCTTTTGTCGCGATGACAGCACGATCCGGATAAGGCGCCAGCGTATCCCGTATCAGCCTCTCATTGTCGCCTGGACCATACACGTCCGCGGTGTCGATGAAGTCGATGCCGAGATCGACCACGCGCCTGAGCAAGCCCTGGGCCGCGGCAAGGTCGGCCGGCGGCCCCCAAACGCCCGGTCCGGTGAGCCTCATCGCACCGAAGCCAAAGCGCCGTACCGGCAGTGTGCCGCCAATGCGAAATTCGCTCAAAATATTCAAATTCGTCATACCGCGCTCCGTTGTCGGAAAACACGGCTCAAGCTATAAGTGTGGAGTGCACTACGCAGTCAATGGTCAATCATGCTGATCTCTGAATTTGCCCGGCGGACTGGATTAGCGCGAGAAACAGTCCGTTTTTACGTTCGGATGGGGCTGTTGCAGCCAGGCGCGACACAGAAGGGTGGCCGCCATCCCTATCAGGCGTTTACCGACGAGGACGTGCGATCCGCCGATATTATCCGGGTGGGCCAAGCGCTCGGGCTCTCCCTTCGCGAAATAGCCGATTTGCGAGAGTCGCGGCGCAAAGGCGGCCTGCCGCTCAAGAAGCGTGTCGAACTCATGAAGGATCAACTCGCCCGGTTGGAAAAAAAGTCGGCCGATCTGGATAGGCTGAAAGCCTATGTCCGCGCCAAAATCGCTTGGCAGAAGGCCGGCGAAAAAGGCGATGAGCCGACGCTGGCCTGAATCTCTTGTGTTGACCTCGATGCTTTGGCGATGAGCAGCGCGTAGGGTGAGTGGAGCCAACGGGTCCGGCCTACGGCCGGCCCGATGATAAACTCCGCGATACCCATCAATCGCTATTCACCGGGGTAATGGGTTTCGCGAGAGCTCAACCCATCCTACCGGGCTACCAACGCCTCCCCCGCGCCGCAATATTCCAGAACTATCACCTCAAGTTCAACGGCCTCGCCGATCGACCCTTGCTAGCGTTCGATACCGCTGCAGTCGCTTAACGAAAGGAGCCAAATCATGACACTCAAGGCTATCCTCCCGAGCAAGCTTGGCTTCGGCGCCGCGCCGCTCGGCAATATGTTCCGCGACATTCCGGAAAACGAAGCGCTCGCGACTGTCGACGCCGCCTGGAACGACGGCATCCGCTATTATGACAATGCGCCCTTCTACGGCGCGGGCCTTGCCGAGATTCGAATGGGCGAGGCGCTCGCGGCGCGACCGCGCGGTGAATATGTTATCAGCACCAAGGTCGGTCGCATCATCCTCGATGAGGTCGAGGACGTCAGCGCCCGCGACCTGGGCGAAAAGGGCGACGTGTTCAGACATGGCCGCCCCAACAGGATCGTGAACGATTATTCGGAGGGCGCGACGCTGCGCTCGATCGAGGACAGCTTAAAGCGCCTCAAGACCGACCGTATCGAAATCGCGTGGGTCCACGACGTGGCGCAGGATTTCTACGGCGACGAATGGCTCGGCGTCTTCGAGAGCGCGCGCAAAGGCGCGTTCAAGGCGCTCGATCGCCTGCGCGACGAGGGCGTGATCAAAGCTTGGGGTTTGGGCGTCAACCGCGTCGAACCGATCGAGCTGCTGCTGGCGCTCGAGGGACCTCGGCCCGACGGCTTCCTGCTCGCGGGACGCTACACGCTGCTCGACCATGACCGCGCGCTCCAGCGTGTGATGCCGCAGGTCGCGGAGCGCGGTCTCGGGATCGTGGTGGGTGGGCCCTACAGCTCCGGCGCGCTTGTTGGTGGGCCGAATTTCGAATATGCGCCCGCATCACCGGCGATCTTGGACAAGGTCGCGAAAATCAAAGCGATCGCAGATCGTTACGGCATCAGCATGAAGGCAGCGGGCCTGCAATTCTCGCTGGCCCATCCCGCGGTCGCAGCAGTGATCCCGGGCGCCAGCCGCCCGGGCCGTATCGCCGAGGACAGCGCTGCGCTGAAGGAGGTCGTGCCTGCGGATTTTTGGGCTGAACTGCGCCGAGCCGAACTCATCAACCGAGATGCGCCGGTTGATCGCTTGGAATGACGCGTTGGGAGCAAAGTGGCCAGATACCCATCGATCGCTTTTTTTCCTCAGGTGATGGGTTTCGCAAGAGCTCAACCCATCCTACCGGGCTACCGGGCTCTACCAGATGACCGATGCCACCTACGCCGATGCCGGCGGATTACGCCTTCGGCTAATCCGCCCTACGCACTTGGATTGTTGATCGCGAAACCGATCCAAATACGCTTCCGGTACATCAACACAATCTTGGCACACGGCTCGCGGCATTGTACGGATTACAGAGGCAGGTAGGGTCAACGTACGGAACTGTTGCAATGCCAGCATCGATCTTCGCGCCAATCGCAGCGAGCCACCAGCATCCCTTTCGGGTCCACGGCCTCAGGGCCTTGCGCCTGTTGCCAGCCGCCGTGCTGTCGCTTTGCTCCCTTGGCGTGGCCGCTGCCGAGACGCCAAGCCAGCCGTCCCTGGAAAAGAACAGTTTTTATCTGACGTCCGCCGGCTTTCATGTCCAGGTCGCCAACGACCCGGCCGGGAAAAAGGCGCTGCGCGCGCTCCCGGCACACCGCTTCGTGGTAAACGGGGCTGGCGAAGCCGCGCGCTACCTTTATGCCGAACCGCAGCATTGCGTCTGCATCTTCGTCGGCACCCAACAAGCCTATGACAGGTACCTCAAATTTATCAACCAGCCGCTAAAGCCGACGGACGCCCCGGCTCCTGATTACAAAACCCAGGCCGGTGTGCTGTTGAGCAACCAGCCGTTGCGACAGAGCACGTTCGGCGATCCCACCACGCTGTCGGACTATCTGAGCACGCTCCGCCCTCAATATTGAGGGGCTGCCGCCAAGGCGGCGGATTACGCCTTCGGCCAATCCGCCCTACGCGCCTCATGGTCGAGCGCACAATGCATTGCGCTCAAAGGATCGGCAGGCACCCAATACCCGCTCCCGACATCCTTACACGGTTGAAACCGTGCTATCATCTTAGGTTGATGTCGATCACTTTGCCCAACCTAAAAGAGATTTGCCGAACAACTGACCGGAGAATTGAGAAGCGATGAGGAAATTACTGAGTGTCACTATTGCATTGATTGCCGCGGGCGTCGCCTCACCGGCTCTGGCTGAACCGAATTGCAGCAGTTTCTTTGCCAACGCTGACGGCTCTTGGAGCCCAACGCACCCGTTCATGTTTGCAACGCCGACGTCGCAAACCGAGATCATGCCGTCTGACAAGATGCTTCCGCAAATGACCGGCGCCCGAGGCGCTCTCGCCCGTTACCTTAACGCGCGTTGCCGATTCGAACGCCCAACGGTCGGCCCCGGGCGTATTCCGCTGAACCCCTAGCGCATCCGGGCGCCCCGCCACGGCCTTTGCGTCTGAGAGTGTCGGGATCACGGCCTAACGTCATACGCGGCCCCCCGTTCCATAAAAACGTGATCACACACACTCAACAAGATTTTAGAATGTTGAGGCGTGCGGATCGCGGGTCGTACCGTATCTACAATGAAAGAGGACGTCGTCCCCTATCTACAATGAGAGAGGACCAATCATGATGACGACCAGACTGGCGATTGCCACGCTCGTGGCGGTGGGGTTGGCGGGCGCGCCCTTTGCGGCGCAAGGAAAGAAGTACAAACACATCAGGCACTACATCTCGACGATGCAATCCGATAGTCAGGGGATGTCAGGAGTGCCGACAACACGGTCTGGAAGTTATGGGACATCCGGAGCTACCGTTGGAACCGTCACGGCTCCGTCGGTGGGATCGTATAATTGGCCTTCGGTAGGCGTGACAAACGCCGTGCCCACCTGGAACAACACTAATCCTCCCGTTCGCAGGTAGCGAAAAGTGGACACCAACTGCTTCGCTGAGCTAGCCGCGTAGGATGGGTGGAGACAACGGGTCCGGCCTTCGGCCGGTCCGATGATAAACTCCGCGATATCCATCAATCGCCGTTCCTGAGGTGATGGGTTTCGCAAAGGGCCCAACCCGTCCTACCGAGCTTTTGGCTCTCAATTAAAGAAACGAAAACCCCGCCCAAGCTGGCGGGGCTCCATTTTTCGACGTCTCTCGCTCCCCGAATACAAACTATCCACACAAATCCGACTGGTGGCCAATCGCTTTTGCCCTACCGGGCTTCGACCGACTGGCCGTCCACTCTCCTCACTGCTTCGGCTTATATCCATCGTTCAGGGTTTGCAGAAAGGCGATGATGTCGGCTTCGTCCTGGGCCGTCATGGCCGGCGTTTCGCCGGGATGGCGGTTGAAGGGCGGATCGGCGACATCGACATTGGCGTGATATTGCGCCGGGATGTCGTTGTACTTCTCGGCCTTTCCGTCGGCACTGAGCGGATAGACTTTCTCCGGATTGGTATCGCGGAAATTGTAGAAATCCATCACCTGCTGCAACGTCTGGAACGCGCCATTGTGGAAGAACGCATGGCGCAGCGCGGTGTTGCGCAAGGTCGGCGTTTTGAACATGCCGCAGAATTGCGTCTGTTCGGCGATGTCCTTGCGGATGGGTCCGCAAACCCCGAGATCGAAATAATTGGGGTCCTTGGTGTCAGTGAGCGCCACATTGCGCGGCACGCCCAGCGCTTCGTACTGAAGGTCGGAAAATTGCGGCGGGTAGCCCTCCCGAGAAGGCTCCGCAGTATGGCAGCCGGCGCAGTTGGCCTTTTCCGGATCGTTGAACAGGCGAAGTCCGCGCAGCTCGGCCTCGCTCAGGCGGGCCCTGCCCTCCAGCCAGTAGTCATACTTGCTGGTGTAGGGATGGAAGCTCGGGTCCTCGATCTGATAGCGCCCGATGGCGAATAACGCCTCGGAGGCCAGCAGTCTCGAGTCTCGTAAGATGCTTTGGCCGAACAATCCCGCAAACCTCTCGGCATAGGGCGCTTTACGAAGCTTCTCAGCGATCACTTCCATGCTTCCGCCGTCCATCTCGCGCGGATCAAGCAGAGGACCTCTCGCCTGGATCTGAAGGGTGTCAGCGCGGCCGTCCCAGAACATACCGCCCTGCGGAACGATATTTGCGCTTTGCGCCGTCTGCGTTGCGATCTTCTGCACGCGCACCGCCGTTTTGCCGATCTCGGCTTGCTGCGCGATGTTCGGGTTCTCGTTTGTAGGATCGTCGGGGCCAATACTGAATTCGGGTTGCCGCTCCAGATAGGTCAGCGACGGAACGGCGCGTGCGCCCTGCACCGTAAGGTCCGGGCCGCCGAGCATCACCGGCGCGTCATTCGGCGGACCATAGGCATGCTCCGGACTGTGACACGACGCGCAAGCGATCTTGCCCGACGACGACAGGCTCGTGTCGAAAAACAGCTCGCGGCCAAGCTTCGCCATGGCGGAGAGCGGCTGGACGGGAGGACGAATGAGATGGATTGGGTGTGGGTTTTCGCCCGGCAAACCTTTCGGTTCGGCAGCGAACACGGCGCCGGCCATGAGGCCGGCGCCGATCAACCACACGATCGTGCGATTGAACATAAGACTGTGGCTCAGCTCTTATTGTTCTTGTTCTTGTCTTTGTCTTTCGTATCCACGGTGCCGGAGTTCGGATCGAGGATGAGCGTGATGCCGTTCTTCTTGTTGAAGTTGAACATGTCCACCATCGATCCGGCAGTCGCATCGAAGGAGCCACCGCCGAGACGCTCACCGTTCAGCCAGTTGTCCTCGATGAATTGCGGGATCGAGGCCTGCGTGATCAGCACGTGGCTGACGTAGTTCTTCTTCGCATAGGGCGAAATCACCACGAACGGCTGGCGCGTACCCGGGCCGCAGCGACCAGCGACGGGCAAGCCATTGATGCCGGTCGGTTCAGTCGCACCAACCGGGCCGCAGAGACCCTGACCGTTCAAGGCGTCAGCCGACGAGAACGACGGAGACGTCGTCTTCGCGAACGCGTGGTCGGCCCAGCCATCCAAGTCGTCATAGGCGATGACCACAGCGGTGCTGTCCCAATCGGGCTGCTGCTGCAGGAAGTTCACCAGGTTAACCAGCCCGATCTGCTCATCGATCGGATTGGAGTTGCCAGGGTGACCGTCGTTGACCGAGGGCATCTTGATGAGGGAGACCGCCGGGTAATTGCCAGACCCAACCGCAGTGAAGAAGTCTTGCAGATCGTAGTTATGGTTGGCCGGATCAATCTTCTTGGTGCCCGGAACCGTGGTGAAGCCGATCGCCTTGGTCGAGGTCGGGCGGGCGTGGGTCGGATTGGCCGTCGACTTGAAGTACTGGGACCAGATGTGATGCGGCACATAGTCGGTCTGAGCGCCGCCGGTGACCTGGCTAATGGTGGAGCGCTTGCAGCCGGTGCTGCCGTTGGCATTGATGGCTTGCAGATTGAAACCACCGTAGAAATTGCCCCACGGAACATTGTCGGCGTTCAGCAGGTCGCCGATGTTCTTGGCATTCGACATGGCCTGGCTGGTCGTGCTCGAGCACGGGTCACCGGAGGGATCGATATCGCCGGTCAACGTGAAGCCGCCCGCACCGTCAGCTTGCAAAGATCCACTGCCTACTGTTTGCACAAAGCCATTGGTCTGGCCGGCGAACATGTTGACCGCGCCCGGCGTCGACGGGCCGTATTGGTCACCCCAGGCGTTGTCGCTCATCGCGTAGTTCTGAGCGTAGTTCCAGAAAGCGGTGACCGTGTTGCCGTCGAAATAGCCCATCACCTGGCCCTTGGTGCCGAATGCGCCGGCTCCGCCGTTGCTGCCCTTGCCGGTGTTCAACGGAAAGAGGTCATTCTTGCCGCCGTCATAGGCCTTCTGTTCGGCAGTGTAGCCATGGCCCTGGTCAGCCGTATCCGCCTGCGTACGGTCAAGACGGAACGGATTGCTAGCGCCCGTGCCATTGGCCGTATTCAGGTTCGGGTTGTTGTCGAGCAGCGACGGGTTCGACAGAAGATTGTTGATGTCCCGCTGCGTGTTCTTGGCGGGCTCGAAAACGGGCTCGCCTTCCGGATTCAGCGCATTCGGGTAGGTGCCGAAATAATGATCGAACGAGATGTTCTCGTTGAACACCACCACGAGGTGCTTGATCGGATATTTCGTCTGCAGCGTGTTCGGATTGACCCCCGAAGACTTCCCGGAGGCAGCATTTTCACCGGCCATCGAAGCGGTCGATATGGCGGAGGCTGTGAGAGCGATTAGTGCAGCCGTAGATAGAAGAATGCTGCGCAGCGATAGATTTCTCATTTTATTTCCTTGTGCCTCTCAAAACTATTTTTGAGTCGTGCGGGGCAGACAGATAGGGAACGTCAATGACGGGGGTGTGTCAGATTGATTTCAAGCAACGTCAGACGCGTTGTTCCACTGCAGCGTGCAATGACGCGCAAACACATCGCGATTGAATCGCTGATCGAGGTTCGGACAACTCGTTTGCGAAGTCACGAAGGCGATTTCTTAGGATGCGGCGGTATGCAAGCGTCAGCGAATACTGGGAAAAGCGCGAATATTTCAGCGTGAAATATTTTCGATGCCAGCGCAGACAGCGGCTCTTTGGCACCACACCCGCGCAGGAGAAGTGGAACTTATGCACGTTTTGCGCGACAGATTACGGCGCCCGTATCACCGACAACGACCAGATCGACAGACGTACCGCGTCTATCAGGACCGGCAACAGGATGACTTGTTGAGCCAATCAGCGAGATCGATTAAAGGCGCCGGAGAACATACGGACAGGCCTCGCTCTGACATGCGGTGCGAGCGAGTATTTTCCCTTCGGTGTCGGCCGAGCCAATCGCTTCCTAATCTACTCGATCCGAGTTGCTATCGATCTTGGATCGCCAAGGCGGCGGATTACGCCTTCGGCTAATCCGCCCTACGCGCTTCATGGTCGAGCGCACAATGCATTGCAATCGAAGGTTCGAAGGCCGCCCCTAATGACAGCGCCCGACATCCCAACACGGTTGAAACCGTGTGATCATCTTAGTTGGATATTGATCACGTCCATCCAGCGCCAACCTCCTCGAAATCCGTCGTCATCGTCTTGACGAACCGTATGGATGCTGAGTTGGCACCGGCCAGTTTCCCGATCGACCGGACGCAGAAGCCCGGGCTCGACCCATGCGCAAACGCGTGAGCCAAGGCGAATCGCGCCTGAAGACCTATCGTAGGTGAGGCCTGGAACGCGGAAGTCGTATTGGTTGTACGCTCGGCAATCGGAGCTTTCCGGATGGCCAGGGATAAGCCTGCCGCAAAGCGATACCGAAACCCACGCGCGGCTGGTATTGTCGTTGTGGCGAAAATTCATAATGGCAGCACCGTTAGGCGTAGTCGGAACGCTACGCACTTTCGCAACAAAAACGGCTTCGGCATTGGCACCGGGTGATACGAGCAGGATGGAAGCCGCCGACAAAAAGACGATCATTCTATTCATGTTCAAGCTCCCTATCCTCATGGACCGTCTCCGGCGTCGCCCCGGGTGAGGTCAGACCAAGCGGGAAATAGCGGCTCTTGAATCAAGGCTGCCGGAGCCGTGTGAGGTACCTCGTTTCCTTCTAAAAAAGACTCGTCCGTGCTTTCAGATATTCCACCTCTCGATAACTTTGTTGCAGTAAGACTGATCCGGCGTTTCTTTGGCTGGCCTATAAATGGCAAGCATGGGGCCGATTAGCGCAGCGTAATCCGCCGCCGAGTTCATTGGCCTAACAGGTTATTGTACCCTACGTACTCTCACAAGACGCATGTCAAGAAGACGCATGTCAGGAAAAACCCAGAGCCTCCTCCCTCGCCTTCGCCGCTGGCGGCGGGGTGTACGGTGGGCGGGAGGGACGCTCGCGCGAGCGCCGCGGGCGGCTCTGGTCGCAGGCGTCGTCGCGATCCTGCTTGCGGTCCTCGCGCTGACGAACCTTGTTTATCACGTGGTCCACAAGCCGACCGAGTTGTTCTTCTTTGTCGGCCACAAGCTCGACAAGGAGCCGGCCGAGACGTGGCGGCAATACGGGCCGCTATTCCGCGCCTACTCCACCAGCGCGATTACGCCCGAATTGCTGGCCGCACTGGCGCAGATCGAGAGTTCAGGTAATCCGGTCGCGCGCACCTACTGGCGCTGGCGATTGAGCCTGAATCCTTTCGCGCTTTACCAGCCCGCCTCCAGTGCCGTCGGCCTCTACCAGACAACCGATCCGGCGTACGCCGAGGCCGCGCGGTTCTGTATCCGCGACAACGCGGTCACCGATACCGGCTGCGGATTCACCAACCTCCATATCCGCACGTTCCCGAGCCATGCCATCGAACTGGCATCCGTGTATCTGGACCGCCATGTGGCGGCGGTTCTCAGCCTCGCGGGCGCCCCGAAGGCAACCCCGCAGCAGAAGCAGAATCTGGCTGCCTTTATCCATCTTTGCGGCGCGGGTCCCGCCACCGCCTACGCACGCCGTCACTTTCAGATGATGGCGGGCGAGCGGTGCGGCGATCACCTCGTTGCGGCCTATATCTCCAAGGTCAACGCGATGACGCAGCACTTCCTGCGCCTCGCGGCCGATGGTAACAACAATTAGCTCGGAGTAGTCCGGACAGGCCAACGGGTCGCCCGATGACACTCCGCAACAATCCGGGACAACTCCGGCCCCGGATATCGCTGTGCTCATCCGCGCTACGAAAGTACCAATTCCCCATCACTTCCGCTTGAGACCACCGGATGACGATTGGGTTGCTGGTCATCTCACCTATTTCGTTCCGGTCAACATTCCGACTTCCCATCGACCGACAGTACGGAGAGTCACATGATCCTCTATTACGCTCCGGGCGGCTGCAGCCTGGCTGACCACATCGCGCTGATCGAAGCGCGGCTTCCATACAAGCTCGTAAGAGTCGATCGGGGCAAGCGGACCGAGGATGGGCGCGACTTCATGACGATCAACCCAAAGGGCTACTTGCCGGCGCTGGAACTCGACGACGGCAGCGTCCTGACCGAAAACCTCGCCATCCTGGTCTATATCGCTCACCAGGCAGGCGCGCTGCTCCCTGAGGATGGTCTCGGCCGTTGGCGCGTGCTTGAAGCCGCCTCCTTCATGACCACGGAATTCCACACCAACTTCAGGCCGTATTTTCACAAGGACTCGACCCAGGCCGAGAGGGACAAGGCACGAAAGTTGCTGGTCAAGCATTTCGCCACACTCGCCGAGCAGCTTGGCGAGAGGAATTTCCTGGTGGGTGATCGAATGACGATCGCGGATCCATATCTCGTCGTGATGCTGATGTGGGCGGCCAACAACAAGATCGAAGTGCCGGAGCGGCTCACTGACTATCTCGCGCAGATGAAGGCGATGCCTTCGGTCGCCAAGGCGCTCGCCGATGAAGGGCTTGCCTGACACTGAACGCTCGGCGAACCACAGCCGCAGTGCTACCGATCAGCGACGGATTGTCGCCGTCACGCGAAGCTTAGTATGCTCAGGATTACACGGCCGAGTTGGCGCGGACGAAAACCCTGCAAAGGCAATCGCCATGAGAAATGCGATTCCACAACCAGCGTTGACCTACACTCGCAGTTCACCCACGAATGCGAGCCCAGCCCTCTTGCAAAGGACGAGCGCCACTCTCCACTCTACATTTAGGGTGCGAATGCCGTAAACACGTAATCTCAATTCTTCACACGCGCCTCATGGCAGGCGAAGCACGTCTGATGTTGCGCTTCATCTACCGGCTTACCGTTTATGAAGCGTCCAAATCCCCACCCACCTGTGGCGGCATATCGCTTGGAATCCTTCACCATGACCTGAACGGTCGTGGCACTACCGGGAATTGTGGCGGTTTCAAATTCTGGGGATTGCATTTGCTTCCAGGCCAACTTGACCAGGATCGTGCCGTCCGGGAAAGGCAGAGAGCCCTTCCCGTACGCCTCGACCGCGGTCTTATTTCCCACAACGGCGCGAAGCTCGTTCAACGGGGCCGCCTCAAGCGCCGGGGCAATTAACTCCCATTGGCGATAGCCGTCGGGGATCGTGACGCCGTAGATTGGGGATGCGGTTTCAGTCGTTTTGGCGCCATCAGCCCACGACGCCGCTGCGATTGCGCAGGACAATATCGCGGCTGCGCAAAGGACGAGCTTTTGTTTCATACTAGTGCCTTCTGTTCCCTTGCCGTTTCCTTCAACGACTTGTCGACTCGATCATCGCCGGCGCGAACGCTTGTAGAGCTTGCTGCCACGGGATGTGGGCAGCAAGCCCGCGCCGCCAGCGATACGATAATGATAACGGAAACGTGTACCGACCCCGTTGCTGGACTCGTGTCCCGCTGAAAGGAGATATCCAACTCTCCGCCAATTTGGGCGGCTGGCAAAACAAACGATAGAAGGTTCTTGCGGAGTACAGCAGCAATTTTGCTGTGAACGCGTACAATCTTTCGCCGAAACGTTCGGCTGAGAGGTGGGCAGCAGATCTCGTCGCTTCGCTGCCTTGGAATCAGATAGGCAACAATCTTCGCGCCCGCGCGCTGTCTGCATGCACTCCGACAGCGAAGAGTTTATCGGTCGAACTCGAGAGTGGTAAATTCCTTATCCGACTTCGATGATTTAGGGTTCGGTTGCCTCTGAACGTGCAAACTCCTCCGCCAATCTGTCGATTTCCGGTTTTCCGACCGCCGCAGTGAAGTCATCGAACGCCGGCAGTCGCGAAAGCCTTTCGATGGGCGTGCCCGCCTTGCGCACACTCGCATAATGTTCTCGCAAGGCTGACAGCACGATGAATACGGACCCGACGGGATAGATCACAATGCTAAAGCCATACTGCTTGATCCTGTCGAGCGAGATGTTAGGCGTCTCGCCATGCTCGAGCCAATTCAACAGCAGAGTGATTCCGGAAAGTTCTTTGGCGATCTTCTCGATTTGAGCCTCCGTGGTTGGGGCCTCGACCCAGATCACATCCGCCCCGGCGTCGACATAACGGCGTCCCCGCTCGACCGCGTCATCAATTCCATGAATCGCTAGGGCATCGGTGCGGGCAATGATAACAAAATCCGGGTCCGATCTCGCCGCAACGGCAGCCTTTACCTTGCCCACCATCTCACCTGCCGTGATCACGTTCTTACCTGCCATGTGGCCGCAACGCTTCGGCGCAGTTTGGTCTTCGAGATGAATTCCTGAAACGCCGGTTTGCTCGTAGTCATGCACGGTACGGATCACGTTGATGGCGTTGCCATAGCCCGTGTCGGCATCGGCGATCATGGGAATGCTGACAGCCTGTGCCATCCGCCTTGCATTTTCAATCATCTCGGTCCCTGTCAGCAGCGACATGTCCGGCCTGCCAAGCAATGCTCCGGTCGTGGCGTAGCCACCCATGTAAACCGCATCGAAGCCGGCCTGCTCAACCAGGCGCGCCGATAAGCCGTCGTGAGCTCCCGGCACGATCAATGGTTTGTTTCTAAGCAATTCCCGAAGCTTTGCGTTGCGGGATTGAGGACGTTTAAGAAAGTCTCCCATCGAAGCCTCACCCTTTCACGACACAAAGCCGCTGGCGGCGCGGCCGGAGCAAATCCTGATGGAACTCCGCGCTCGATTCCAATCGTCTGGCTGACGTCAACGACGCTGGCGAGCAGACCGTTCCGCCCGCGCGATAACAACGTGTTTAGCGAAATGTGTTCGGTGCAGCAGACTTCGCGGGAATACGCCTGCGGAGACCGATCCGAACAAAGCCCGCGATAACTAAGGAGGAACCAACGATCCGAAACTCCGTTGGTCGCGGCAACCTCAAGAGACGTCTTATGACCAATACATCAGAGCAATCAATGACCCGTCGAACCATAATCGGCGGGGTCGGCGCTGGCTTTGTCGCGTCGGCTACTCCCGCATCGTCGTCGAACGGAAGTAAAATCATGGCAACGGAAGGACTTGAAGATCCCACCACCAAATATCCAACGCCGCCGTACAAAAGGCAGTCGCAGCCTTGGCCCGGTCTTGCCAGCAAGATGGATCCGCGCCCCGATCATGGCGAGAAAACCTACCGCGGCTCCGGGCGCCTTGCCGGCCGGAAGGCGCTGATCACTGGCGGCGATTCCGGCATGGGCCGGGCAGCCGCAATCGCTTACGCCCGCGAGGGCGCCGATGTTGCTATCAACTACTTCCCAACCGAAGAACCGGACGCGCAAGAGGTCATCGCACTGATCAAGGCAGAGGGCCGCAAGGGCCTGGCTATTCCGGGCGATCTTCGCGATGAAGCTTTCTGCAGGCGCTTGGTGGAGGAAGCCGTCGAGGGATTGGGCGGATTGGACATCGTCGTCGACAATGCAGGTCGTCAGCAGCAACACGCCTCGATCCTTGACATTAGCACCGACGACTTCGACGCCACCATGAAAACCAACATCTATGCACCGTTCTGGATCATCAAAGCGGCGCTTCCCCACTTGAAGCCGGGCTCGGCCATTATCGGCACGACATCCGAGCAGGCCTATGACCCAACGCCCGAATTATATGATTATGCGCAGACCAAGGCGGCCACGATGAACTACGTGAAGTCGCTGGCGAAGCAGCTCGGACCCATTGGCATTCGCGTCAATGGCGTGGCGCCCGGACCGATCTGGACACCACTTCAGGTCTCAGGCGGTGCCACGATGGAGAAGCTCGAGAAGTTTGGAAGCCAGACTCCCCTCGGCCGCCCCGGTCAGCCGGCGGAACTCGCCTCTATCTATGTCCAGCTTGCGGCCGCCGATGCGAGCTTTGCCACGGGACAAGTATACGGCTCCGCCGGCGGTTCTGGTCAGCCGTAATCCCATCGGAGGGCAGCGGTCAGGTGCGGCACCTGATTGATTGATCGATCGATCTGTGCGGGTAGCGAAGGCTGCCGATGAACCATCGGTTATTCTTCCAAAGCAGGTCGTCAATGCCCCTCGCAGCCCTAGAGCCTTTTCCGTTCCGATGGAATCGGAACGGGGCTCTAGATTCTTGGTTTGACGCGTTTTCTTTACGCGAACCGGTATCCACTTCGCTGGAAAACGCGCTAGTCGCTCGTCAGGTGTTTCAGCATCGCGTCGCAGGCGGCTTCGGCCTCGTCGAATGTTTTAAAGGGCGAGCCGATGATCCTGACCGCGCCACGGCCTTCATAACTCGGACGCCATGACGCCAGATAACCGCCGCGCCCGCGAAAGCCTGGCCCGGTGGGGCTCTCATTGCTGATTACGAACGAATAGCCTTCACTGACTGCGCTCCATATCTCCATACCCTCGACGGCACGACGGAATTGCAAGGGCATTATCGGTCGATTGGCTATTCGATTGCGATCCACGCGTTGGGCATTCAATCGGTCAACGGAGCCGCGCGTTGCAGCGTCCCCTCACCGACGGACACCCGACCAAATCGTCCCGACCAAACCTTCCCGCGTGATCCCTGAATCGTAATCCTCCGGTCGCCTTGCTGAACTTCGCTCTCACCGGCGATAAATGACGCAGCGCCACTTATCAGTGACGATCTGCATCGTCGTACTGGGACGGCGATGAGTTGTTTGGCGGTTCATAGCCCAAAGAGGATTCCGCGCGAGCAGACATTGTCTTCTAAATGCGTCGGCCTTGATCATAAAAGATTGATGGGAAATTCTCACGAAAATGCTGGCTATCATGGGAGAACGCTTGTTGGGCCAGCGCACTCCGTAACGTATGTCCACCTCCTTGCACGTCAGGGCCGCCGCGCAGCGCGTTCTGACGGCCACCTTGGCAGCCTTCCCACGAAATCTTGAATAAGCATTTCGACGCCGGGAAGCGCCGCTCGCAGCGAGGTGATGACACCCTCCGTGCCGCCCTCACAATGGCAGGCCATCACAAGCGCCGGCAATCCCTCGCGGTAGTCGAGCCGATCGGATCCCATGGAGAACCGATTGGCGGCAGTCGGATATCGAATCTAGCCGTGCAAAGTAGCATCGCTCATTGGCGTTTTGCGCGCGCGAGCAAGGTGCCCGACAATTGATTTGGCAAAGTTGGTCGTTCGACGCTTGATCGTACTCTGCGCAGATCCGGCTTCGCTCATGATGGTTCGGAACGCCAGTTGATTCGCGCCTCCTGTATAACGTTGATGGGCTCTAAGAGTGCACTGAAGGTGATAGCGTGATGCAGGCCCGCCTGGCGAAGATCGTGATGGTGGCTTCGTTGGCCGCCTTCGTCCTCCTGGTGGCGTACGGCAATGTGACCGACTATGGCTCCAACTTCGAGTTCGTCCGGCACGTCCTCAGCATGGACAGCATCTTCCCGGACAGTACGTTGAAATATCGCGCTGTCACGACACCTGTCCTCTGGCACCTCGCCTACTGCACCATCATCGTGGGCCAAGTCCTAACCGGCTTTGCCTTCGCGGCGGGTACAGTGGAAATGGCCTATAACCTCCGAGGCGATGCAAGCCGCTTTCAGCGGAGCAAGCGGTTTGTCTATATCGGCGGTGCGCTGGGTTTCCTGATCTGGTTCTTCGGCTTCATGGTCGTTGGCGGAGAGTGGTTCGCGATGTGGCAGTCGAAAGAATGGAACGGCCAGGAGGCGGCGTTTCGAATCTACATGACCATCATTGGTGTATTGGTATTCGTCACGCTGCCCAATGATCTGTAGACGGCGACGCCCGACGACGGCGCGGACATCTGTTGCCAAGAATTCCGCACGCGACCCCACACGATACAAATTTCTCTGCTCTGGCCCGTGGCATAGGCGCGGCGTAACGGCAACTCTTGCCTCTCTGCAGACGGATCGGATTTGGCAATGCCAATGATGGTCTCGGCATCGGCGCCAAGAATTCGCAGTGCGAGCGGGTCTGCGACGATGGCTCCATCTTCCATGATCTGATGTGCTGCACGGAGTTCGGCGCTGAGCCGCGCCGTCTCACTTGGTTTTCCGGCTTTCATATCGACGATTTGCGCGAAAGCGAGATCGTTCCATTCCTCGATTCTAACCGTCCATCCCGCCGATGACGTTGACGTCGTCCGAATTGACAAGATCAGGAACGGTCCAACCTTCAAGGTCGTACTCAGCAAGGCATTGATCGGCAAGTTTCCGGTACGACTCGGTTAGTCCCCTGCCTTCTTGATACTCGAGTATTTGCGTACGAATTAGTTCATGGTTTCCCGAATAGTTGCGCTCGTAGAGTTCATGACGACTGCCAAACTCAGAGCCTATGGCATCCCAAAGCAGTTTCATTACTTTGACCCGGTTGACCGCGTCATAGCCATTTGAACCCCGGACGTATTTGTCGAGGTAAGAACGAATTTTCGGATCCTTGAAGTCAATCGCATGGGAGTTCAGGTAGATCAGCGCGCTGCCGAGATCCTGCTCTATGATCTCCTTGACCCGGGGGTATCCCACAGTGCTGAACCACCGGTAAGCTAACCCTGCACTGGCATTGGGCAGCACGGCCCCCGGGACCCACGGATCCGGATTGTGAACCATCGAATCTGTAAGCGCCCACATCATGTTCCGCCAAGCAAGCACTTCTCCCAACCGGGTTTGAACGCCGCGAAACTCCTTCGAACCTGTTATATCGACGGCCTTGAGCAGCAAGCCGGCAAGGAAGTCGAGCTTGACCGAAAGTCGCGTGCAACCGTGAAGCATGGCGCGCGGCAGAAAACCTGATCGCGGGAAGAAGCCGTTGGATTTGTCGACATCCCCATAGACGAACACATTCTCCCACGGGACGAGAACCCGATCGAGAATGAAAATCGTGTCATTTTCGTCGAGTCGGCTGGAGAGTGGGTAATCGAATGGACTACCCATGACGGCAGCCATCATCGAATATGACGGCCGGCACAACAACGTTACTCCTGGAGTATCCATGGAAATCGCGCAGATGAGCGCGAATTTCTTCTCCTTCACCGCCATGCCGCCACCGTTCGCGACGAAGATCATATTTGCCGTTGGCGAGCCCGTCGCGACAACCTTCGCGCCACTGAGGATCAGGCCGTTGTCCCTTTCCTCCTCGACATGCACGAACACATCGGCGACCTCCTCCGGCGATCGGTTGCGGTCGACGGGTGGATTGACGATGGCATGACTCCAATACAGGACCTTCTCCTGGGACTCGCGATACCAGCGTCGCGCATTCTCTTGAAAGGGAGCGTAAAACTCGGCGTTCGCACCGAGCGTTCCCAGGAACGCCGCCTTGAAGTCCGGGCTGCGTCCCATCCATCCGTACGTTAGCCGTGCCCACGCCGCTATTGCATCGCGGTCGGCGACGAGATCCTTCGATGAACTCGCGCAGCGGAAGTAACGCATCGTATAGCCGCCGCTGCCAGTATCGGTCGGGCTGCACAACAACCCCTTGGATTTTTCATCGTGAAGCGCGTCATACAACCGGGCCGTCATTCGTACCGAGTTACGAAAGGCCGGATGCGTAGTCACGTCTTTGACGCGATCGCCGTAGAGGATCACCTCCCGACCGTCACGGAGGCTCTCGATATATTCGCTCCCGGTCATGGGGCGCGTTGATGACTGAGCGCGCGACTTGTCCGTGACCGCGGGGCCCGAACTGATCGCTTTTTCACTCGGGCTGATTGACATCCGTGTTCTTTCGAAAACTTGAGCCAGCAATTCGGTCGGCCGTGTCCGCAGCTTAGCGCAGCGGTGGGCGCGTCCCGCGCAATTTCTCTCGGCCCGCTTTTCGGTTGAGCGTTGTCCGTCCGGTTACCCGAAATATCGAGCCTGATTGTTTTCGTGGGCTACACTGGTTTGGTTACATCACGGAGCAAACGTTTTCGTGAAATCCAGCAAATTGCGGCTGACAGATAGCAAGGACCGACCCGGCTTCTGAACAGGACCGTAGCAACAACGGCACCGAACGATCGCGCAAATCGGTTTACATCGCTTTTTTCGACCCTATTTGGTCGTACATTCAAGCACGATCCACGCCAGCGATATTGAATCACTCCTTTGGTACTGTCGATCGGCCCAATTCGGTTTATCCGTTGCCGAGGAATTTCGTGATCTCAGCGAAAAACTCTTCAGGCTCTTCGATCCAAGGAAAGTGGCCGGTGCGTTCAAACACAACGAGCCTGGATCCGCTGATCCCGGCGTGCAGATGCTCGGAGACGGCAACCGGACAAATCCAGCAATGCCTTCCGACGAGAATGAGCGTTTCGGCGCGGATCGCGCCGAGCCTGGTTACCTGCTCGGCCGCCGGCAGCTGATCAACCGCCGCCTGCACACGAAATGGCCACGCCGAGAACGTCTCCCCCATGTGGCGGATGAAAGTCGCCGCATGGGCCTGCGGATCATGGAGATAGAGCGGCAGCCGCTTGATGAAGTGCTGGCGAAATCCGGCATCGTCGTCCGGAATCGGTTGTGCGACATACGGCACGGCGTCCCCATAGCGTGGGTCGGTCGCTGCGGCAGCAAGAACGCTCTGGATCATTTTATCGACATCGAACCCAAGAAGCTGGCTCGATGTCAGGACCAGCTTGCGTAGATGTGTCCCATGTCGCTCTGCGTAGGAGATCGCTATTGCACCGCCATTCGAATGCCCGAACAAGTCAATCGTCGGCAATCCGAGATACCGCCTGAGATGTTCGATATCATCGGCCATATCGGCACTACCCATCTGCGACACGTCCGCCGGCCGGGTCGACCGTCCGCTGCCTCGCGCGGTGACGAAGATAATCTTGAAGCTTTCCAGCAAGGGCGCGAGGCCCTGCTTCAGATAGCTTGCTCCGATTCCCCAACCCGGTGACGTGACGACGAGAAGCGGCCCGGTTCCGGCGACCGTGTAAGACAGTTCCACACCATTGATTGTCGCAATATGGTCGCCGTTCGGAGGCATCGGGTGGTTTCTCCCTCGTCTGGACGAGCGGGTATCAATTCGCAGTAACTGCCTTCTGCGGCCAATAGCGGTCACGCAAATGCCGCTTCAACAGCTTTCCGGTCGGCGTGCGCGGCAGTTCGGCCTCGAAGTCGATGCTCTTTGGGCATTTGATCGGCGACAGATGCTTGCGGCAGAATTGGATCAGGTCGGCCTCGAGGTCCTTGCCAGCGCGGGTCTGATCGTGCAGTTGCACGACCGCCTTGACCTCTTCGCCCATTTCCTCGTTCGGTACGCCGAATACAGCAACATCGAGAACCGCCGGATGGGTAATGAGCACATCCTCGGTCTCACGCGGATAAATATTGACGCCGCCGGAGATGATCATGTGGGATTTGCGGTCGGTCAGATACAGGTAGCCGTCGGCGTCGAGGTAACCGATATCGCCGAGCGTCGACCAGCCTTGGCCGCTGTGTGCGCTCCGCGTTTTCTCGGGATCATTGTGGTAGGAAAACGCGCCGCCACCAGCGAAGTAGACGGTCCCGATCTGTCCGGTCGGCAATTCGATGTCGTGGTCGTCAAGGATTTTGAGCTCTCCGGCTGTCGCCCGACCTACCGTGCCGCGGTGTTCGAGCCATTGCCGACAGTTGCACACCACGAGGCCGTTGCCCTCGGTGCCGGCGTAATATTCGATGAGAACCGGCCCCCACCAGCCTATCATCTGTTCTTTGACCTCGACCGGACAGGGTGCGGCACCATGGATCGCGGCCTTCAACGACGACACGTCATAGCGCAGGCGTACTTCATCGGGCAGCTTGAGCAGGCGCACGAACATGGTCGGCACCGCCTGCAGGTGGGTGGCGTTGTAGCGTTCGATCGCCTGCAGGAATCGCTCGGCATCGAAGGATTCCATGATGATGGTGGTGCCGCCGATCCGTGCCATTGCAAGGGCAAAGCGCAACGGAGCCGCATGATACATGGGCGCGGGTGAGAGGTAACAGCTCTCGGCCACCATGCCGAACAATGCTGCGAACCGCTCAACAACCGGATTTGGCAGATCGATGGGATCGGTTGGAAATGACCTTTTGACACCCTTCGGTCGCCCGGTGGTACCGGACGAATACAGCATGTCGTGGCCCGCAATCTGATCTGCGATCGGCGTGACCGGCTGGGCCGCAAGCGCCCTGTTCCAATCGCCAAATCCTGGCCGCCTCCCGTCGATCATGTAGAAGATCGGCGCATCGAGTGCGTTGCTGAGCAGGCCTTCCACGACCTCCGCGCATCTCTCCGAGGTGATGACGACGCGCGCGCCGCAATCATTGACAATGTAGGCGATTTCTTCCGGGGTCAGGTAAAGGCTGATCGCGGTGAAGTAGAGGCCGCTGCGTTGCGCCGCCCAGCATATTTCCATGAACGCCAGCCGGTTTTCCACCAGCAACGCGATATGATCGCCGGCTTTGAGCCCTAGCGAGCGGAACAGATGCGCGCCGCGGTTGGAGCGCTCCTCGAGCTGCCCATAGGTGATCGCCTCGCCGCTCCCCGCCATCTGGTAGGCGATCTTGTCGGGCTGGATCTTTGCATGCAGCGAAGGATGCATCCTGGATCTTTCAAATTCGTCGGCCGGAGAAGCCGCGACTGACGCCGTTGCTGACCGCGGCGGGACGCGAAGCCGCCACGGTAGGCAACTCCCGGAGCGAGTTCACGGCTGCCAGGAGATCCGCATGGCGTCGACGCGGCGGACGCCGGTGTGCCCCTCGATTGTCGGAGCTTGATCCAACTGGAGCTGCGGGATGCGCGCCGCTAATGCCGCCAGGCTCTCCTCGAGTTCGGCACGTGCCAGCGCCTCGCCGATGCAACGATGAACGCCGGCACCAAACGCGGGGTGCAGCCGCGATTGATCGGTCCGACGAATGTCAAACGCGTCGGGATGCTTATAGACGCCTTCATCGCGCGCGCCTGACATGGTTGAACATATAACCAGCTGCCCGGCGGGAAGAATGGCGCCACCAAGCTCGATGTCTTCCATCGTAACCCTGGCAAACGATGCCCCGCTCGGCTCGAAACGCACCGCCTCTGCAACCGCGCCCGGAATAAGTGCGGGATCGCGACACACCGCGTCCCATTGCTCCCGGTGCTGGAGCAGAAGCGCCACCTGCGCGACGATAGCGACACGGGTCGTGTCGCTGCCGCCGACGATCAGCTGGACGATTTGGATCATCATTTCGAGGGGTGACAGCTCTCCGGCTGCTTCGGCCTTCGCCAGGAAATCCGACAGGAAATCGGCGCGTGGGCTGCGGCGTCTGTCATCGAGTGTTTTTTCCACGTACTCACACAACTGCCGGCCCGCAGCTTCCGATTTCGGAATTTGATCGGGCGATACGCTGTAACTCAGGAATCGGGTCACTTCGTAGACGAGCTCTGTAAAGGATGGAATGTCGGCTCGCGGCAGGCCGAGCAGATCGCCAATGACACGGGCCGGAAGTGGAGAGGCAAACCGTTCGACAAATTCGACCTGCCCCTCACTGTACCAACTGTCGATCAGCTCCTCGGAAGCCCGCCGTATCTGCGGCCGCAGATCGGCTATCGTTCGGGCCGCGAAGCTTCTGGAGAACGGCGAGCGCCGGCGACGGTGAACGGCACCGTTCGCGGTGAGCATTCCCTGATCGAAAAAAACAAACAGCGCACCTTCTGTGACACCATGCAGTTCCGGGAAGGCCGTTCCCGATGCTGCAGCGCGCGGGTCACTGCCAACCCGCTCGACGTCGGCATGGCGGAGCACGATGTACCCACCCGCTTCGTGTCTGACGAACGGATAGGCGGCACGGTACTTGCGGAACATGCCGTGAGGATCCGCATCGAGGTCTGCAATTCTGAGAACCGGGAGGTCCTCAACGGCTGCGGGAGCCGCCGCCGGCTCGTTTGCAACGATAATTTCTGCCATGGGGTGTCTCCAACTCGACTAACCCCGTACTTTCAGGCTCTCGGGTTACACCTCGATTTCGGGATGACTGCGATATCGTTGCAGAGTTCACGGGAGGTCGCATTCCGGCCGCAACTCGCTTAACCTCGAATGCCGAAACCACTATGCAGCGCCCTGGTTCAGCTGCGTAGAGCGTTGATCAATTCTGCGGGTCATGGAGGATCGAACGCAGACGGCGCGCCAGGTCCGGCAGGCGGAAGGGCTTGTCGATGATCGGGAACTCGCCCTCCGCGCAATGCTGCTCCAGGATACCTCTCGCGTATCCCGAGGTGAGCAGCACCTTGATGTCCTTGTTGCGCCGCTTGGCTTCGCGCGCCAACTCGACGCCGCTGATGCCGTTTGGCATCACGATATCGCTGAACAGCAGTTCAAATTCTGCGCCGCTTTGGAACATCTCGATCGCCTTCGCGCCATTGCTGGCAGAAGCGACCCGATAGCCTAACGTCGTCAGCATCCCCGCGGTAACTTCAAGAAGATCCTCATTGTCGTCGACGACGAGAATGCGCTCGGATCCGCCATCGGATCCGCCAAAGGCCGGAGAGGCGTTACCGGCGGTCACCTCGCCGCTTGGCTTTTGCGTGGCCTTTGGCAGATACAGCGCCACCGTGGTGCCAACGCCGATCGTGCTGTCGATAGTGACATGACCGCCAGACTGGCGGACGAAGCCGTAGACCATGCTGAGGCCGAGGCCGGTGCCCTTGCCGATCTCCTTCGTGCTGAAGAAGGGCTCGAACACCCGGCAGCGCACTTCGGGCACCATGCCGGATCCGGTATCCTTGACGGATAGCCGGACATATGACCCGGCTGGATGGTCAGCGGCTTCGTTGTCGAACACGACGTTGTGGGTCTCGATTTCGAGCACGCCGCCGTCGGGCATGGCGTCGCGCGCGTTCAGGGCGAGGTTGAGCAGAGCGGTCTCGAGCAAGCCGGGATCGACCTGGCACGGCCACAAGCCGTCATCGGTCCGCAGCCGCACCTCGCATCCGCTGCCGACCGCCTGGCCGATCAACCCCCGGAATTCGACGATCAACTGGTTGGCGTTGACCAGCTTCGGGTTTAATTTCTGGCGCCGCGAGAACGCCAGTAGCTGCCCGATCAACTTGGCACCGCGATCGGTGGCGCGCCGCGCCGCGGCGGCGTATTGCCGGACCCTGCCGTTGTCGGCGGCGTCCTCGATCAGTTCGAGATTGCCCGAGACCACCGTGAGAAGGTTGTTGAAGTCGTGGGCGACGCCACCCGTGAGCTGGCCTACCGATTCCATCTTCTGGCTCTGGTGAAGCTGTTCCTCGGTCAAGCGACGTGCTTCGAGTGCCTGCTTGTGTTCGGTGATGTCGCGGAAGAACACTGCGATGCCCTGGCTGGAGGGGAACACATTGACCGCATACCAGACGCCTTCGCGGGCGCAAGAGGTCTCGAACGACGCCGGCTTTTGGTCTGAGACCACCTTGCGGAACTGGTCAATGACATCAGCGCAAGTCTCATTTGGAAACGTCTCCGACAATTCGACGCCGGTGAGGTCGCGCCCTTCGGCGATCTGCGCCAGAGCCGGCCCGTTGAGATAGCTGATGCGCCAGTCGCGGTCGATGATCATCACACCGTCGCTCGTGCTTTCAAAAATCATGGTGATCCGCGCCGCCGTTTCCTCGGCTCTCTCCTTCGCCACCGACAGTTCGCACTCGCGCCGCTCCAGGGCATCGGCCATGCTGTTAAACGCGCTGGCCACGCGCGAGATTTCGGATCCGTCCCGCATCTCGACCCGCCGCGAATACTCGCCTAACCGCCATTGGTTCGCAGCCGCGACCAACTGGCCCAGCGGCCGATCGATGAAGCGCCTGGCCCCCAGCGCAGTCAGTAGCAAGACCAGTGCTGTGCTCAGAGCGATCAGGAGGACGTCGCGCCGCGTGCGCTTCTGGATCGCGGCAAAGGCCTGCGCTTTGTCGAGACCGAAACTGACGATCAGCCCTCCTGATTCTGGCCCCAGCGCCGAGTAACCTTCCACCCGCTCGTTGCCGTCGACGTCGAGGATATCGACGGCACCCCGCTCATCCACATGCAGGTACTTCTCGCCGGGCATCCTGGTGCCGACGAACCTGTCGTTATAGGGGTAGCGAGCAAGATAGGTGCCGTTGCGATCCGTGATGGCGATCGCCGATCCCGCCGGGGCGCCCTTCTGAGCGAGGTGGTCGGCAAGCCAATCCAGGTTGAGAGGCGCAATGATGAGGCCGCGTATACGACCATCGTCGCCGTGAAACGGCATCGCAAACGCAATGGTTTTCCAGTCAATTGCGAGGCTTATCGAAAACTCTCCGACCGTGAACGCACCCTCCGTTAGAGCTTCGGTGAAGTATGCCCGCGATGCCACATTGATTGGTTTGTGGTCATTGGTAGTGTCGCAAAAGACATCGCCGTTCAAGTCCGCGGCGAGAAACATAATGAACGCAGGAAATCGCGGCTTCATCGCAGCCAGATACGCGTTGCATGCTTGGCGATCCTTCGCCTTGATCGCCGGAAGCTCCGACAACGCGATCAGGACCTGACGAATGCCCTGAACTATCTGCTGTTGTCCAGCCGCCGCGAGCTTCGCCAGGCTGAGCGCCTGGTTTTGCACCTCAATCTGCCGTGCACGTCGCAGATCCAACTCATTATACGCCTGGATCGCAATCGCCGGCAGCAGCGCCACTGCCACCAGCACAAAGAGACGTGTTAAGAGTTTCACCGTTCCTACCCGCGTTTTACTTCCGGTGCCCGGCTGATTGCACCGCTCGTCCGCACTATTCTGACAATCGAAGGAACTACCCATGGCACAGCCGTCATTGGGCAGTAGGGCCGGACAATTAGTGTCGTTCCCTGCACGTCCGTTAAACTCGTGCAGATGAGCGCAAACCTATCCCAACGCATGTTTTCGTCACTCGTCTATTCGGCGGGACTTGACGGACATGAGGTTAGTGGACCGCGTCGATCTTCCTTGAACTCACCCGCGCGGCAAACATCCGCCCATCGCCGCTCCAAGCTACGGGCTAGCGGTGACCGATGCTGGGACAGCAACACAAGCTACAATGCAGCCATGAATTTGATGATACACATTTTCAAGCTCTGCATGGTGATGCTTCGGCCTGTACCTTGGTATGGGTTTCAATGACGCGAATAAGTCGGATCTGACCAGAATGCCGTCGCTCGCTTACAGCTGAAACTTGTTGCGGTACTCCTGAAATCGCGGTGTAACCTGATAGAGCTGAAGTAAGGGGTTTCCTAAGGTGGACGGGTCGAATTTGTCGGGCGGTTTGCCTCCCCACTTCCGGCTCGTGTCATTGGCGATCTGCTCGGCCTGCCGCGAGCCGACATTCGGTCGTTTACAGAGCTCGTCTATGAAATGACGCGGTTCGTCAGCCACAGCGTAAGGCCAGATGAAATTCCCCGGTCACAGTCGGCGGCCCGACAGCTGCGGGACTATGTAGAAACAGCGCTCGATGACAGGCGTCGCGCCCCTCGCGACGATTTCCTCTCGGATTTCCTGGCCAAAGCGGAAGCAGCCGGAGAGTTGTCACCACTCGAAATCGTAATGCAGATCGTTCAGTTGATCGTCGGCGGTACTGACACCACGCGCGTCGCTATCGTCATGCAGGTGGCGCTTCTGCTCCAGCACAGGGAACAATGGGACGCGGTGTGTCGCGCCCCTTCGCTGATACCGGGCGCGGTCGCGGAAGCACTGCGCTTGGAGCCGAGCGTGGCATCGTTCGTCCGGGTTACGACCGAAGACATTGAGCTCGGCGGCGCTGTTCTTCCGGCTCGGCAACTAGTCGTAATGTCTACCATGTCGGCCGCGCGCGACGAGGAGGCCTATGAACGTCCCGACGCGTTTAACATTCATCGAACCGGTCAACCGCGCCTGCTCCCAGCCTTTGGTGCCGGCGCCCATCGCTGCCTCGGCGAAGCGCTGGCACGTGCCGAACTCGAGGAGAGCCTGGCAGCATTGGCGGCCCGCATCCCACAACTACAGTTGGATCAAGCTCCGACGATTCAGGGGCACGCCGGCATCCGTCGCGTCGATACCACGCGGATATCGTGGGTAGCGTGATGCCGGTAGGAATATCCGGCTGACCGCGTAGACGCTCTCGTACACGGCATGCGTTCGCTGAAACGAACCGACGAGCGGCAGGCGCACATAATCGCGCCAAGCGGGGTTTCGGCGCGAAAGGAAGCAGACAGTTTGTAATAGTGATCCCCTCACTGACATTTATCACCATTCGCCGGATCCGGCCTCAGCGGCCAGGCAACAGCGTCGCGAAACCAGAGCGAGGTTGCCGATAGGCCAGTAATCCGGTTTTATCGCCGGGCGGGAGAGTCGGTCGCACACCTCGCAGGTCTTCGGCGTTACGAACGGCGGGAGATGAATGCATGGACTTCGGATTCAATGAAAAGCGCGCGCGGGTTGTCGCCACCGCGCGGCCGGTCGACGAGATCGAGCGGACGGGCCACCCTGCCCGCCACGGACGACAACAGCGCCTCGGTCACGTCTGGCCGGCATCGCGCGGAGGATACCGTTGATGCCTGACAGCAAGTCACGTGTCGATGGTGCTCGGGTCCTGGCGGATCTCACTGCGCTGCGCCGCATCGGCGCCTACAAGACCGGCGTGCACAAGCCGACTTTTTCCGAGCCGCACCTGCACTCGCTGGAGTGGCTTGCCGGGCAACTTCCTGAAGCCGGACTCACGGCTACCATCGACGGCATCGGCAACGTGCTCGGCACCACCACGAAATCCGGATCCAAGCTGCTGGCTGGGTCGCACCTCGAAAGTCAGAATTTTGCCGGCTGGCTCGATGGACCGCTTGGCGTAGTCTACGCCCTCGAAGCCGCCCGCGTGATCAATTCCGATCCAAGCGTGAACGGTGCCGTCGAAGTCGCCGCATGGTGCGACGAGGAAGGACATTTCGGCCATTTCCTCGGCAGCAGATCCTATGTTGGCGCCGTAACCGAAGCGGAGATCGATGCCGCACGCGACCGCACCGGCGGCAGGCCCATGCGCGACGCCCTGCGCGATGCGGGTCTTGCGGGCCGGCCGCGCATGACGGCCGAGCGCGGGCGGCATATCGGATATCTGGAGGCGCATATCGAGCAAGGCGAGACGCTCGAAAGCAGCGGTCTCACCATCGGCGTCGTCACCTCCATCGTCGGGATCTGGCAATACCGGATCAGCTTTACCGGCGAACAAAATCACGCCGGGACGACCCGCATGGGCGCTCGCAAGGATGCCGGCGTGGCGCTGGCCCGTTTTTGCGTTGAGATCGACGATCGTTTCCCCACGCTGTGTGGATCACGCACCGTATGGACCACGGGCCGCATTACGCTCGATCCCGGTGCGCCGAGCATTATCCCCGGCGGCGCCGAGATGTTGTTCCAGATTCGCGACGATGATCCAGCCGTCGTCGCCCGCCTGGAGGATTCGCTGCAGAGCATGGCTGCCGAGGTGACCGCGCAAGGCCGCTGCAGCGTCAAGCTGGAGCGTCTTCGCACCGGCGCCCCCGCCATGATGGATGCGACATTTCAGCGTGCGATCGAAGCCGCCAGCGTCACCCTTGCCGGCGGCAAATCTGTTCACATGCCGAGCGGCGCCGGCCATGACGCCCAGATTCTTGCCACAATCATGCCTGCGGGCATGCTGTTCGTCCCCTCAATCGGCGGCATCAGTCATCACTGGAGTGAAAATACCGGCGATGCCGACATCGTCGCAGGCGCGCAGGTCTTTGTCGAAACCTGCCGGCACCTGCTGACGCAATGAGCGCTCGGCAGCCGATCAAGCGTTCTGGCGCCGCGCTTCTCTCTCACCACCTGCCTTACCGCGCATCTGCTGCAGTATCCGGAGAACCTCTGATCGGGTGTCGATGCTGCGTGCCTGTTCGGCAAACAATGCCGCGTTTGCGCGATACTTCGGATCATCCAGCACCGCGCGTATGGCCGGCCGTAACGCATCTGCGGTCGGCGCATTGGTCGCCAGGTTGACACCAACACCGGACCAAGCCACCCGCACGCCGACGTCGCCCCGGTCGGCTAACGTCCCAGCGGTCACGATTGGGACGCCAAAACTCAAGGCTTGGTTGACACTGCCGTAGCCGCCATTCGTGACGAACGCGTCAATTTTCGACAATGCCCACTCGAACGGCAAGTACTGCGCGACTCGCGCATTTTTGGGCAGCGGACGGCCAATGGTTTCGACCGGTTTGCCGCCGGTGGTGACGAGCACGAGGACATCAGGCTCGTTCTCCAACGCTTCCAACGTCGGAATCACCAGCTGGCTGAAGTCATCATTGGTCAAGGTCCCTTGCGTCACCAGCACGACTTTCCGGGATCCATCCAAATCCCCCTTCCAGTCAGGAATTGGAGCTTGATTGGGCGTAATCGGCAGTGGACCGACAAAGTGGACGGACCGCGCCAGCTCCCGCCGCGGCAACTCAAAGCGCGGTACCGATAGTTGCAAATATGCATCCGGCAGCGTGACCATCGCTTCATACAGGTTCATCTGCAACGGCCGAGTGCCGATTTCAGCCAGGATACGATTCAAATGGTCGCCGACCGGCCTAAAGACGAGCTTCTCGTATTCCTGATGACGCGCGACAGCCTCCTTGCGCTGCTCTTCGCTGCGCGCGAGCGGAACGCCAGCGTCGTTCGGCGCCCCATCATCGCGACGCGCGATAAGATAGGTCGTTCCCAGCAACGCAATGGGTGGCCTTTGCGATCGGGGACCGAGCAGCATGGGCAGGACGCCCAGCATCAGATGATCGCCGATGATAATATCCGCCGGAAATTCCCGCATCGTGTCTTTGATGCTCTCATACTGCGGCAGCATATAGCCGCCGAAAGCACGTTCCAGGATGAGACGCAGCATTTCCGGACCGGGAGCAGCGGCCGTAATCTCCGCCATCCTTTCTCCGGGATTTCGCGGATCGAAATCCGCCGCGGGCGAGAAGCCACGAAACTTCGCGCCGATATCTTCAACACGCCCTCGCAAATAATTAGACGTGAGGCCCATGACTTCGTGGCCCTCGGATATCAGTATCCGACCGATACCCAGCAACGGATTGAGATGACCCATCGCTGATGTCGAAACGAGAAGTGCTTTCATGAGGCCTCTGCTGAGCTGGTCGACGCGACGATGAAACGTACCCTGCCTCTGATCGGCAACGTACGATTCATCCTCGCGGCCCTATGAGAGCCGCTCCGCATTGCGGGCCTATTACGAAAGCCGGAAAAAGCGCTACCGACGTAACACGCTGCGGTCACGCGAGTGTTGCCGATGTAACGAAATATCATGGAGCTGAAATTGATTAGCCGTTTTGTGCTGTCAGGTCTAGACGATGGCCGCCCCAAAGTCCCCTGGCGTGAATTGCACAAGCGTTACGCCTTCCATCAAGAGACTAATCTTGCCAAAATCCACCGGCGGTGTTGCCTTCATACTCCTTCTCGGCTTGATGGCTGCGCTGCCCGGTTTCGCGGTCGACATGGCATTGCCGGCGCTTGCGAATACCGCCCGTTCCCTCGGGGTGCCGCCTCACGACGCGGGCCTGACCATCAGCAGCTTCATGATCAGCTTTGGAATTGCGCCCCTCGTCTATGGGCCTGTTTCCGATCAATACGGCCGTAAGCTGATAGTGACATTCGGCTGCGTCATCTTCGTCATAGCCGGACTCGGCTGCGTCCTCGCACCGTCTCTGCCGGCATTGCTGGCGTTTCGCATCATTCAGGGCATCGGCGCGGCAGCCATGACCCTCGCCATCGTCATCGCACGCGACTCCTTCGATGAAAGCATCGTCCGCCAAAAGCTCTCTTACATCATCATCGCGATATATGTTTCGCCAATTGCCGCTCCCAGTGCTGGCGCCGCCCTGCTCAACCTCGGAAGCTGGCGCCTCATCTACGCCGTGCTCGCGGCGCTTGGCATCCTCCTCTTGATCGGCACATGGACCGGTCTGGAAAACCGCCCGCGCAGCAAGTCGACGGAGCGCCTGAGCCTTTCAGCTATCTTCAAGGCTTACCGATGCGTGCTGTCTCATCCGGTTGCTCGCGCATACCTCTTTGCGAGCGCGGCCTCGTTTGGCGTCTTCGCTGCCTATGCGACCGGTTCGTCCCTGTTCTTCACCCAGATCGTCGGCATGAGCCCAAATCGGTACGGAACCATCTTTGGCCTCACTGCGCTCGCAAGCGTCGCTGGCGCCTTCGTTGACAGCCGGCTGAGCGCTCGCGGGGTATCCTCGCTCTACGTCGTGCCGATTGGTCTTGCCGCCGTGATATCCGTTTCGCTCACCCTTCTGGCCATGACATTGACGGGTTGGGTGCCGGTCCCCCTCACGATAGCGCTGTTTGCCATCGCCACGTTCAGTGGAGGGCTCACGGCGCCCGGCCTGGCGCAAGGCGCGATGCAACAGTTGCCGCAAATGTCCGGGACGGTCAGTGCCACGAGCAACTGCCTTGTGATGATGTCGGGCTCGGTCTCCGGCGGGCTTGCAACGGTCCTGTTCGATGGCCACACGACCCTCTCGATGAGCGAGGTGATGGCGTTCTGCTCCGCCGTGGCGGGAATTTCTTTCTGGATGGCGATCCGTCACACCCGGCACCGCGCCATCATGCAGTCTTAAAGCGAGTGCTTTCATGAATAACATCATCAAGCCCCGCCCTCTTGGCTCCGACCAGGCATTCTGGTGGCTCGTCGACCAGCACCATCCGGTCCATGTCGCGCTTGTGGCTCAAGTGGCGGGACCAACGACCGCAGAAGCGTGGCGCATGGCGCTCAACGAAGTTCAGCGGCGCCATCCCAACCTCTCCGGACAGATCAGGAAACATGAGGATGGTGATCTCTGGCTTCACCACACGCCCGACGCGCCGATTCCGATGCGCGTTGTGGAGGGCGACCCGACGGCCTGGGAGCCTGAGCTGGCAAAGGAACTGACGACCCGCTTAGACCTTGCTCACGCCCCGCTCTCGCGAGCCGCGTTGATCCATCAGCCGGAACTGTCGACCCTAATCCTCGCAATGCACCATTCCATCGCGGACGCCAAGTCGATCGTTTTCGCCATACGCGATGTTCTCCTGGTGCTCTCGGGGCAATCCATCGAACCGCTGCCGCCAATACCATCGCTAACCCGCCAGCTGTTCCACGGCTCGATAGTCGACCCCGCTGAGGAGGTCGCCCCAGCGACTCGCCCCGGTTCTAAACAGCCCGATATATATCGAAGCTTTGCCGGCGAGATGCCGCGTATCGCCCGGCGGACGCTGACGCCGATGCTGACAGATGCTCTCTTACGTCGATGCAGAGCCGAAGGGACAACCGTTCACGGCGCGCTCGTGACCGCCGTAGTTACAGCCGCCCGCCAGCTTTCCGACAAACTGAGACAAGCGCCGATCACTGTGGTTTCGCCGAGCGACATGAGGGCGCTGCTCGGCGCAGGCGAGGATGTTGCGCCATTGGCCGGCGGTGCAACACTTTCGATGGAGCCTCATCTTGAGCCAACCAGCTTTTGGCAAACCGCTCGTCGTGTTAAGCGCGACCTTATTCCGGCCAAGACGCTGAGTGAATTGTCGCGATCCTTCGTGCGGACGGAGCGATTCATGTCCAAACATCCGAGCCTGTCCGAGACATTGGCCTTCATGGCCGAGCATGGAGGAGAAAAGATCAGCGTCAACAATCTGGGGGCGCCTCCGATCGGGCCCCGGTTCGGTCAACTCACCTTGTCGGCAATGTGGGGACCGGCGCTCCTTCTTGGTTATGAAGGCGAGCGTTTGATCTCGGCAATAACCGTCAACGGGTCGCTCAATTTGTTGCATGTGAGCTATGATCCGATCCCATCCGTCCTCGATGTGATCGAGCAGCAACTGACAGCCGCATGCGAGCCATAGGATTAACCGGCAACGCCGAGAGCAGATTTAGGATCTCTGACCTAGCCTGACCGGGTCATTAGCGCAGTCAGTGGTGCATCGAAAAACTGAATCGGTTCTTGCTGCGCGCAACCAACATCGTTTTGGGAAAGCAACGCTCCGGCAGGCCGGAGCGTTGAAATCTCGAGAGGTTACCTCTCCTCACATCGCGTTCGCGTCAAGCTGCGCGTAACCGCCGTTGGCGTCGTATTTGTAGACGACGTAGCCGTCGCCCTTGATGTCGCCCTTTGCATCAAACGCCATCTTGCCGAGCACGGTGTCCCATTCGCCTGCCTTGATGGTGTCGATCACCTTCCTCGGATCAGTCGAGCCGACTTTCTTTACGGCCTGCGACCACACCTGGAACGCGGCGTAGGTGTAGAGCGTATAGCCTTCGGGATCGATGTTCTTGGCCTTGAATTTCTCGACGATCGCCTTGGCGGTCGGCCGGTTACGCGGGTCCGGGCCGAAGGTGAACAGCGTGCCTTCCGCAGCCGGACCGGTGATCGATGGAAATTCCTTGTCGTTCAGGGCGTCGCCTGCCATCAGCACGGTCTTGAGCCCTTGATCGCGCATCTGGCGCAGGATCAGCCCCGCCTCCTGCTGATAGCCGCCGACAAAGACCAAATCGATGTTCTCGCGCTTCATGCGCGACACGATCGAGTTAAAATCCTTGTCGCCCTTGTTGTAGGATTCGAACATCTTCTCGGTGAAGCCGGCCTTGTTGAGCGCCTTCTTGGTTTCGTCGGCAAGGCCCTTCCCGTAGGTGGTCTTGTCGTTGAGAATTGCGACGTTCTTGCCGGCGAAATGCTTGGCAATATAGGCGGCGGCGACGCCGCCCTGCTGATCGTCGCGGCCGCAGACCCGCAGCACATTCCACAGCTTGCGCTCAGTGAACAGCGGATTGGTCGAACCCGGGGAAATCTCCAGCACGTTGCCGTCGGCATAGGCCTCCGACGCCGGAATCGACGACGATGAGCAGAAATGACCGGCGACAAATGGAATACCCGAAGCGGCGATCTTTTCAGCTACCGAGCGCGCCTGCTTGGGGTCGCAGGCGTCGTCGTCGATTTCCAGCGCCAGCTTCCTGTTGAGCACGCCGCCGGCGGCGTTGAGATCGGCCACCGCCATTTCCGCGCCATTCCGGAACTGAAGACCGGTGGCGGCTTCGCTACCGGTCATCGACGCGGCGAGCGCCACCGTGAGGTCCTGCGCTAGCGCAGCCGACGACAGCATGAACGACGCGCCCAATGTCAGGCCAATAAGTCTGATTACTTTCATACGAAAATCCTTCCACGATTCTGGAGAGCCGTCGATACGACGATCTCTCCAAACGAGCCTTTCAGCCGATTGTGTTTGAAAGTCATCGCAATTTTCCGCGATACTCCACAAGTGCATTTTCGCAAGGGTCGGCCCCATCCTGCGAACTGCTCCTAACCTAGCGAGACGGAGGCGCTGAAGAAGCCCGCTCGCAGTGCAGGTGCCTAGTTCCGCATCACTCTGGTGGGCGCGACGGTTCAGATCCGGCGGCCATTTGGGACAGCTCAGCTGAACGAGCCCGTCGACAGCGGGATTCTGGAGGACGCTAAACAACGAGATCGGATGCGAGGTCTTCCTGGCGCCCATCGGCGGATTGATATCTGACGCCGCTCCGACTGATAGGTCTCGATTGTGCCAGCGCGAACGACTGCGTCACGTAGCTAAGGTTGTTCGCTACATTGAGCCGGCTTCGGTTTCGAACAGCGCTAGATCCAAAGATGTCGATCCCATCTGGCAGCGTGCTCGATCAAAGATCGGTCTGGAATACCGATATCCCACAACGTACGGTCATCGAGTTCCGTCAAGCAAGCCACTGTCTTTTCGATCTCCCGCTCCCGACGCCAGTGCGTCCAGCGATCTGCAACGGACCTCAAAGTCGAGATCACCGCGTGCCACGGACCAGACCGATCGGTGTTTTCGACAGCAACGCAGTCGTGTTCATGGATTGCAGCATGCTCGGTCGGCAGATGGCTGTCGTGATCGAGTTCATTCGCCATCAGCCCGGGAATTACCGAGGGTGAAACCAGAGAAACTGGTTCAGCCCGCTCGGCCCACGAAAGGCGATGTGTCGAGGTGGTTTTCTCCTGAACCGGAACACCCTCGATGATGCACGCAGCCGCCGGATGCACGGATGCGCCGTACAACGCAAAGCCCTCCAGCAGGAACGTGAGAACCGCCGACCAGGCAGCGTGGTCGGGCGCCTTGCCTTCCTCGCCGTTGGCACAGTCGGGCGTAACTTGAGATCGACCAAAGTCACGCCGTATGATCAGCGAGATGTTTTCGTATATAACTCCGCTTTCGCTGAGCAAGGCCGCGAGATCACGTTCATTGAGCGACGCGCGGTGCAGGGTGTCGGTTCTGGCGGGCGAGCCAGACGAATACCTTCTCAACATAGGAATCTCCCACGAGCTTCATGGAAGAAACCTGACGGCTGTCTGTTACGGCATGGTCACTATAATGAGGAATCCGGCTACGACTGCAGTCTGGCGCGATAGCCCGCGTCAAAGGAAGGCCAAAACGGGGCGGCGCGACGTCGGGGTTCCACCCCGGGTAGGCTGATTGCACCTCGAAGGCACGATATGACAGCTTCCAGATCGCGCGACAATGCCGTCTCGGCCATTGCAGCTCCCTGAAGCGGTGTTCTTGCAGGAGCAATCCACAAACTCTCTGCTTGATCCGGATGATCGACTCATCTCAAACTTGAATACCCCTGTATCAACGCTGGCAGCGGACATCGTTCGCGCCAAAAGTAAGAACAACATCCCATGCAGCGAGTATCTCCCGGATTGCCCACCAGTGGCTACGCCTTGATTGTGGACGGCCACGTTAAAAGCGAGTTCAAGACCAAAGAAGGCGCCGAAAAAGGCGCGAGAGAGCTGAAGCGTCGTTTTCCCATGCTACAGATCAGAGTTTACGACGCCGATACGAAATACAATCAAGAAGTCGCGCTGAGTGAAGCTTGATACCACGACATCATCGTGGACGGTGCCCTGGCTCAGTCCCCCGCCGCATCGCGAGTGAGAACCCAGAACACCAGGGCCGAAGCACTGATGGCAGCGCCGAGCGCACACACCCCCGTCCAGCCCGCGGGTGCATAAACGACAGTCGAGGCGATTCCCGGTAGCGTTGCCGATCGAGCAGAGAATCATGTAGCCGGCAGCCAGACGGCTGCCCAGCACCGATAACTAATCTGCAGAGCGAAGAGCGCCGCGCTTCTTTTCTGCCTCCTGCCGACTCTGCCCCTGCCGATCGCCCAGTTCCTGTGTGCGGTGCCCGACACGGCCCCAACCTCTCCACCTCATCGCCTTGCTTTGGTCAAACCTGACTGGCGTGTGGAGCGGGGGTAGAGCCTCGCTGAGGGTGTGTGAATCCGCCGGCCGCCCGCTGCGGGTGACATTGGGACAGACCAGGAGCGCCCATGCAATCCACGCTGACACCTGAAAAAGCCGAGCCGCACGATGTCTTTGAGATCGCGCCCGGCGTCGTACTCGCCGCACGCCCGGAACACGCGTCTGCCACGCTGGCGCCCGACACCACCGGCCAAGCTTCGGCTCCGCAGACTCCCACCGCACCCGAAGTGGTCGTCACGCCCGACGTTGTCGTCACGCCGGAGCCCCCGGCCGATACAGCGTTCCACGCGGCTTCGGTCGACGATGTCCTGGCCCGCGGCGACCGGACATCGACGGAGCGATGGGTGGGCCGCGCTATCCTGAGCCTGTTCGCCATGTGCGCCGCGATCGCTGCCGCCGCGTGGCAACACTACGGCGATACGGCCAAGCAGATGATCGCGGGTTGGACGCCGCCATTCGCCGTCTCTTCGTCACCGCCGGCGCAGAAGCCTCCCCTCGCCGCGCAACCGGCTATGGCTGCCGCTGCCGTGCAAACCGCTCCGCAATCACCGGCCCCAACGCCGGCGCCTGCACCAACACAAGCCGCCGCGGCAACCCAAGCGCCAGCGGCCACGCCATTGTCGGCGCCAACGCAAGCACCCGCGGCAGCGGCACCGCCGGCGCCCGCCGCTGCGACCACCGCCCCGCCGGACTCAGCGCAGTTGCAGTCGATGACGCGCGACCTCGCCAGCATGGGGCAACAGATCGAACAGCTCAAAGCCAGCATCGCGCAGCTTAAGGCCGGCCAGGAACAAATGGCCCAGCAAATGTCCCGCGACTTTGCCAAGGCGTCGGAAGCAAGAGCTGCGGAAGCCAGGGCCGCTGAAGTCAAGGCCGCTGAAGTCAGGGCCGTTGAGCGCGCACGGGTAGCACCGCTTCCGCCGCGGCCGGCGGCGGCGGCACCGCCGCGCAAGCCGAGATCGACCTTCCCGCCGTCGCCCACACCAGCGGCGATGGTTTCCCCACCGCCGCCGCCAACGGCGGCGCCGTATCCATTGCCGCCGCCCCCGCCACCACCGCAAGCGACGGTTCAGCCGGACGGCGAGGCCGTGGTGCGACCGCCGTTGCCCGTGCGGTAGGGCAACTTGCTTCGCGTCATTTCTCTGATGTGCAAATGCACATCAGAGAATCCAAACCTCTGACAATGTCGGCACGGGACTAACCGCAGAGACTATCGTTTTTGGGCCTGCGCGAAGCGGCATCCACGATATGCAATGCGTATCGGGGCTCTGCGCCCGTCCCCGCCTCCCGTCAAGGCTCTCCCAGCGCCGGCGGCTCGAACCAGTTCATCAGTGAGAGGCCGCCGTCGACCACGATGGCTGCGCCGGTGACGTAGGCCGAAATCCGGTTCGACAGCACCGCAAGCGCCATCGGCGCGAGGTCTTCGCTGCGCCCGAGGCGTCCGAGCGGAATATGTTTCGCAAGCGCGGGATCGGCAACGAAGCCGCCCGCCGCGATGGCGCCAGGCACCAGCGCGTTAACGCGGATGCCGTAGCGGCCCAGCGTCTTGGCGAGCTCCTTGACCAGCATGCCGAGCGCCGCTTTCGCGGTGGCGTAATGCGGCAGGTTGCGCGGCGTCCCCGCATGCAGTGAGGTCAGGAACAGGAACGAGCCGGCGACGCGGCTTGCGATCAGCGGACGGGCGAGCTCGCGGGCCAGGTGAAAGCCGGCGTCGAGATTGACCGCGTGCATCTGTCGCCAGGTCTCCTCGCCGACGCCAAACAGGTGATCGGCTTCGCGCCGCGGCGGCGACGCGCTGTGCACGAAATGGGTTACCTGCCCCACAGCAGCCCGCGCGTCGGCCAGCAACGCATCGCAGGCGTCACGCGATGCGAGATCGCCGACCCAGGGCACCGCCAGCTCCGGCCGCGGCGAGGCTGCCACCGCCGCCTCGACCCTATCCCGGTTGATGTCGGCGAACACGGTTCGCACGCCCTCGCCGATCAAGGCTTGTGCGATCGCGCGGCCGATGCCGTTGCCCGCGCCCGTCACCAGCGCGGCCTCGCGCGCGGAATCAAACGGATCGTTCAGCAGGCCCATGTCGGTCTCCGATGGCTGAAAAACCCGCGCGCGGTATGGCGCGGACAATCACAGAGATTGCCTAATGGGCCTTGGTGGTCAACCGGGCTTACGCGACATCGGCTTTAGCGCTGGAGTCCCCTTCGGCGGCCAGCACGTCGAGATCGACGAGCCGCGGATCCTCCGGATCGGGTTCGCTATAGGACCGGCCATTGCCATGAACGTGCATCAGCGTCTGCACGCGCCGCGCATTCAGATGGTCCACGTGCTGGTGCCGCAGCGCCACCGGCAGGAGCGGCTTTGGCAATGACACCAGCGCGAACGCCGGCACCCTTCGCACCTCGCCGGCCTCCCGCCACAGCAGCGGATTGAGGGTATAGATCAATTGCCGCTCGACATCCGAGCCCGGCGACGGCTCCGCCTCGGATAGCGGGTCAGAAGCCGCATTGGCGTTGCCGGCGCGGGTGCGCACCGCGGCGGATCGCAGTTCCCAGCAAACCAAGTCGGCCGCCGAGAGAACTTCGCGGCGCATCGCCTCGACATTGGAAGAAAACGCGGTCGCCTCCGGGATCGAAGCCGCACCCTTCGTGACGGCATCGACCAGCGCGGCGGCGCCGGCATCAAACCTCGGCGCGGCTCGCTCAATAGCCGCTGCCATCGCTTCAATCGCGTCAGCCGCCGTATCGCGGTCGCGCTGCGCCTTGACGTCGGCCAAGGCGCGTTCGGTCGAGACGATCTGTTCGTCGAGCTCGGCCAGCGCGGCGCGCAGCGGCTTGACGCGGTCCTCGACCACACGCATGTCGGCATCGGCTCGATCGAGCAAGTTATTGGCAGCGCCAGCCACCGCCAGCCGTTCCGCTGCGGCGCGTTTTTCTCCAAGCAGGCATTCGGCAAGCTCAAGCCGGTCGGCCAGTTTTTGCCGCGCCGCCCGTTTGTCCCGGAGCGCAGTTTCGAAGCGCTCAACCGGACTGAGCTCGCGCTTGAAAAATGCCATGGCGATACCCCCGCGAATCGCGATCATCCGCCGAATCAGCCGACGGACCTGATGACCCGATATAATCAAAAACTTGGATGACATTGCGGCTGAAGTTCGCGCGGCTATAAAGCCGGCACGGAAACACGGACGGCGGAGATTGGGGTACGCAAGTAGCATCTGCGCCTATGCCGGCAAAGAGCCTGCGACGCAGCATGCTCGCCCTCGGCGCCTCCGCGAACGAGCGGTCGCCGCTCTCAGCGTCCCGATCTTCGCGACGTCCTCCGCTCCCGGTGCCGGGACGTTAATGCGACTTAACCGGATGGCCCAAGTTCGAACTAATGCTCTCGATATCCGTCAGGCGGCCTTCGCCTTCAATTTCGCGTCTGAAGTCGCACGGTATCTGAATTGAGGAACGTCGGACAGCTTCAGCATACGCCGCACCTGTGCGATCGCCTGATGTGCACCGTGCATCGAAATATGACCGCCATCCATCATTGCTTTGAGATCGACATAGCCCAGCCAGACTCTCGTAAAGGCGCCGAGATCCGCATCGATCACCACATCAGCCTCGCGTCCGGGATGTTTGAGGCAGACCTCCAGGTCTTCCGACCGAACCAGCAGCCACCAATGACGCGGGCTGCGATTGCCCTTCGGGATGCCCCTGAAATCGAACCGCACCACAAGGTCGTTCGGCGGCAAATCCGCCTGATCGATTTGCCGGCTCAGTCCCGAGAGCAGCAATTTTGAATCGAGATCGTCGGGACCAACCAATCCCTGCCCCCATTTGTAACCCCACTCGCCCATCAGCTGTATGATCGGGCGGAACTCCTCGCCTGCCGGTGTCAGCCTGTAAAGGTGGCCGCGGCCCGTTGCCTTGTCTTCGATTTCCACCACGCCGGCATGCGCCAACTCCCGCAGACGCTGCACCAGCATGGTGCGCGAAATCTGCGGCAGCCCATTCAAGAACGCGCCAAACGTCTTTGCGCCGGAACACAGTTCGCGAATGATCAGCGGCGACCACCGGTCGGCAAAGATCTCGGCGGTTTTTGCGACGGGGCAGAATTGGCCATACTTCAGCATCCGATTGATATAGGGATCGATCGGCCGTTGGAAAGTCCATATTCCGTACTTGATAAAATCGTGTTTGGCCGAGCTCCCACTGAGCCCGGCGCAACGGGTTGAGCCGCATCACGTGCCCACAACTGCGGAGCGCGCCTGTACAACGGATTCGTACCGCATGCGCGCGATCGCCTCGCCTGCGATCACGGACATTTTAGACGTTCTTCATCATTTCCAAGCCCACCATTCAACGCCCTGCGGCGTTTGTTACCGCGATGCCATCTTCACGCCCGGTGTAAGCCCACCCCGAATTGGCTATACTGATCCTGACGATCAGCACAGGAAGGAAACACTATGCGTTTCACGCTGCCTCTGGCCGCGATCACAGCCATCATCGTCTCGACCGGTTCCGCTCTCGCGGTGGATTCCACCCTGATCACACCATCGTCGATGTCGCCGGAAGCGCTCTGGCAAAAGGTCGGCGACTTCTGCGGGATCGGGTCATGGCATCCGGCGGTCGAGAAATGCAGTCTCAGTGCGGACGGCAAGCAGCGTACGCTTTCCTTGAAAGGCGGGGGCACGATGGTCGAGGCGTTGGAGAAATGGGACAACGCCAATCGCACTTATGGATACAAAATCCTGTCGAGCCCGCTGCCGGTGACCAATTATCACTCGACCCTCAGCGTGGTCCCGGACGGGAACGGTTCGGCACTGAAATGGATGGGCACGTATGATTCCGCCGGGGCACCGGAAGCCGAAGCTAAAAAGGTAATCGATGGCCTGTACGAGAGCGGCTCCAAGGCGCTGACGGGCAGTTGATTTTTCCGGGGTCGCGCGCGCGACAGACCGAGACCCGAGCGTGAGAAGTCCGATGGTGTCGTTGCGAGGCGTGGCGTAAGATTGGGCGGAGCGCAAACGCAGCGCTCGATTTGGTAGCCGGAAGGAGGACCTCATGTATGCCGCCATCCGTCAGGCCAGGGCAAAGAGTGGCATGGCCGAAGAATTGACTCGTCGGATCAAGGAGGGTGCCATCCCGATCATCAGCGATGTCGAAGGCTTCATCGCCTACTATGTGGTCTATGCACCCGACGACACCGTGACGGCGATCAGCGTCTTCAACAATCACGCGGGAGCAGAGGAAGCAAACAGGCGTGCCATTGCCTGGATCGAGCAAAACCTTGCGCCCCTGCTCGTTGGACAGGCCACAGCGGTGGCCGGCCCGGTGATCGTACATACCTTGGCGTAAGCATTGCAGAACAGCATCATGTGTGTGCGCTTGTTCCAGCAGCTTCGCTCGCAACTGAGCGGCCTGCAAGGACGCGTCCGCGTTACAGGTGTAGCCAGAGGCAGTGAACCGGTCACACTCGCACGGGCACATCAGTGATTTGGCTGTCGAGCCCTGCTGCGAAAAATATTCCAATGCGCGCGTGAATGCGAAGATCAGGGCGCCACATCCCTGTTTGCCAGTGCCGGCTAGCCAGCTGTACGGGGCGCAACCCCGATCCTAGACTGCTCGAACCGACTCCCTGCAGTAATACGGGTACAGTGAGGTCGCTGCTCGCGCTTTTCCAACACGCCGTTCGTGCTTGCTAATGTCTGTTCACAGGGACGAAGCGGAAATTATTTGCTCTTTCTGAGTATTTCGCATTTTGACCCATCTGAGACATTGGCCGCGTTCAACGGCCAAGGTCTCGATGCGGATTTCCGCCCCTAACACAGTACTGCCGTAAACTGTTAAGATGCCGTTTCCTGGACTTGGGGTCGGACATGAAGCGACGCGAGTTCATCGCGCTTCTCGGCAGCGCGGCAGCGATCCGACCGCGCGGCGCGCGTGCAGAGCGCCCGCTAGCGCGCATCCTCTACTTCACCTACTCGGCCGGCTACCGGCATGACGTTATACCGCTTTCTAAGGCAATCCTGACCCAGCTTGGAAGGAATGCCGGCGTATTTGAGGTTACTGCAACGGAAGACACGTCTGAATTTACGACCGAAAACCTCAAGCGCTATGCCGGGGTGATGTTCTACACCACCGGAGAACTTCCGATGAGCGGCGTCCAAAAGACAGCTCTTCTCAACTTTGTGCGCTCGGGCGGCGGGTTCCTCGGTGTTCATTCGGCCACCGACACATTCTACACTTGGCCGGACTATCTTGATCTGGTGGGCGGCTACTTTAATGGTCATCCTTGGCATCAGGCCGTGACTATCGAGGTAGTTGATCCTGACGATCCTCTGGTGACGTTTCTCGGGAGTTCGTTGCAAATCGAGGACGAAATCTACCAGATTAGCGACTTCGACTATCGCGGATCACACGTGCTCCTGCGCCTCGACCAAAGCTCGGTGGACCTTAACAAGACCGGCGTGCATCAACAATTCTATGGTTGGCCGCTCGCTTGGACCCGATTTTACGGCCAGGGGCGGGTATTCTATACGGCTCTTGGCCACGAAGCGTCAGTCTGGCAGGACGCCCGCTACCAGCGAATCCTCACGAACGCTATTCTCTGGTCTATGCGAAGGTCACCCTAGGAGTCGAAAGACGTCGCCCTGCGACTCTCGGCGCCCGCACCGACGAGGTGATCGAATAAGCAAGGCTATGTCTGATTTTGGGCACTAAGCCGAACCGGCCGATGGAGCCGCAAACGTCCGCTCTGGGCGTCGTTGAAGCAGACATAGAATGGCGCGTACCGCTGACCCTTAGCGGACTCCGCGGTACCGAAAGCTTCGTATTGCACTGTGATGCGGTTCACAAGCAGAAGGTCCTGGATCTTGTAGATTAAACTTGTGTGATGGCTGCAGTGGTCGCCGAATGGGAAGATGTACCATGGACGCTGCGACAGGATTGGCTCAGTTCGAGGGCACCCGGCGACCATCTTTGCAACAGATGCAAGCAACCGTTCTCCTGAGCAGCGTTGAAACGAAGGCCAAGTAAGGGGGCTTCGTACTATGCAACTCGTCGCTCGTCCCGGTCAGACCCAGCAGCGGCCCGTCTGGTGCGGGCTCGGGCAGTGCCGCCTCTGTTCCTGCCCGGCGTTCCGGGGCCGGGGGAACCGTTGTGAGGATTGCGGTCACTACTACGACGACCACACCACGAAGCCGTTTCGCGCGGGCGTCACGCTCGCACGACCTCAGCACGGGGCACCGGGGCCGATGACGGAGGACTGAACTAATGCGCGCAGGCATAATGGACGCGTGGTTGGACGACGGCACCCTGTCGCACCTCGCCAGCCAAGGGGCCGCCGACCCGTCGACGTGGGCACAGCGGTACGATCCCAACTGCCCGAGCGAGTTCTACCGGGGCTACGCCACACTTCTCATCCGGATCGGCGATGCGTTCCGGCCGAATGCGAACTTGGCGGCCCTGGCCCAGCTGATCGACGCTTTCGATTTGGCAATCAAGGCCCTTCCCGCCAACGAGCGACGAAACGGAGCGAGCTTCGCTCTCATGAACGTCGCCAGCTACGCAGAGAGGGGCACGGTACCACAGATTTTGGCGACACTGGCCGATGAACTCACGTGCATTGCTCAGTGCTTCGTCCACAATCAGGCCCGCGGACTCTGAGCGACGAAGAAGTTGGCGGTGCCGTGTACTGCCGATCAACGCAGATGGATGTACGGAGGAACGGTCGCGGCCGCGATCAGCCGCGGCATCACGAACAGGCCGACAACCAGCGCCGAGATGCTGAGGAAAGGCTGTCCGCGTATCGATCGACGCTAAGAATGTCCGTTAATCGGCGCAGACGGGAAGTGCTCCATATCCATGTCGAAGCGACTAACGAGACGACTCTCAGCAAAGCAAGTTGATCAAGAGATCGCTGATTTAGCCGACGACGGGCAAATCAGCGATTTGCCTGTCCATCCTTGTTCTAAAAAATATTCTGCTTCTCTTTTGACCCAAATCACCGGCCTATTCGGCGCCGTCCCGTTCCCGCAAGAGGGGCGTATCGCGATCGTCACGGACGTTGGGTACGGGATGCGATGGACGCGGCAGCGTCGGCGCACGTCAATGACGTGCGGACGAGCGGCACTGCGGCGTACGGCAAAGCCGTGTGGTCCTGACGCCCCGACGCTGGCGTTCAAGTCCTTGAGAAGCAAGCTTCTCAGGGATGATGGTGGCAAGAAAGCCCGGTCACCAGGGAGAGCACGTTATAAGCCGTAAAGCCATTGCGCAGGAAATGCCGGGTGTCCGGTGAACCTGTGGTGACTACCCCGTGTGCACACTACCTTTTGCACACGGACTGCGGGTGCACCGCGCACCCGGCGTTTCCTGCGCCCTCTCTCGAGGGTCGCCTGCGCCCTCTCCTTTCGAGGGACAACGTCAGACATCAACTCGGGCGAATTGCGCCGCGAGATCGCTGAGCCATATCTTCTTTGCTGCTTGAGAGCTGAATTAGGCAAAAAATAGAGTGTCGGAATCAAGCCTGTTCGGACGTCCTAGGGTGGTTATCCGTCAGATCAACAGCAAAGAGGCAAGCCTATGCTCTACGCCATTCTGGCCTATCACGCCGAAGAACACGTCGCATCGTGGACATTAGAAGAGGACGCTGCCCTCATGCGCGAGCTCAACAAGGTGCATGACCGGCTGCAGCGGGAAGGCCGCCTCGGTCCGGCGGCACGGCTGGGGGCAACGAGGGAAGCCGGGGTCTTGCGCGGTCGCGGCGCAGGGGTGGTGACCGACGGCCCCTTTGCCGAATCCAAGGAACAGTTGCTGGGCTTTTATGTCATCGACTGCGCCGATCGTAACGCCGCCATCGCTGCGGCGCGCGATTTGCGAGAGGTCAACCCGACGGCGATCTATGAAATCCGCCCCGTCATGCTCTATCGTCCCGGTGTGCCATTCCCGCTGACGGAAGCCAGCCCTCCGATTGCCTCCGCATAGCGAAGCGCGTGCTCGTCGCAAGCAGCCGGTTTCGCTTAGCTCCGCAGACCCGGCGCCTCTTGCCCGGTGCGCGCGACGTATTCGGTGTAGCCGCCGCCATATTGATGGATGCCCTCGGGCGTCAGTTCGAGCAGCCGGTTGGACAGCGCGGCCAGGAAGTGGCGGTCATGCGAGACGAACAGCATGGTGCCCTCGTACTCCGACAGCGCCGCGATCAGCATTTGCTTGGTCGCGATGTCCAAGTGGTTGGTGGGCTCGTCGAGCACCAGGAAGTTCGGCGGGTCGAACAGCATCTTCGCCATCACCAGCCGGGCCTTCTCGCCGCCCGACAACACCCGGCAGCGCTTCTCGACGTCGTCGCCGGAAAAGCCGAAGCAGCCGGCCAGCGCGCGCAGCGAGCCTTGGCCTGCCTGCGGAAACGCGTCCTCCAGCGACTGGAATACGGTGCGTTCGCCGTCGAGCAGGTCCATCGCGTGCTGCGCAAAGTAGCCCATCTTGACGCTGCCGCCGAGCGCCACCGTGCCGTCGTCCGGCTCGGTCGAGCCCGCCACCAGCTTCAACAGCGTCGACTTGCCGGCGCCGTTGACGCCCATCACGCACCAGCGCTCGCGGCGACGGACCTGGAAGTTCAGGCCCTGATAGATGGTTCGCTTGCCATAGCCTTTGTGCACGTCCTTCAGGCTGACCACGTCCTCGCCCGAACGCGGCGCCGGCATGAACTCGAACGCCACGGTCTGGCGGCGCTTCGGCGGCTCGACACGCTCGATCTTCTCGAGCTTCTTGACCCGGCTCTGCACCTGGGCCGCGTGCGAGGCCCGCGCCTTGAAGCGCTCGATGAACTTGATCTCCTTGGCAAGCATCGCCTGCTGGCGCTCGAACTGGGCTTGCTGGTGTTTTTCGCTCAGTGCACGCTGCGTCTCGTAGAACTCGTAATTGCCGGAATAGGTCGTCAGCGTGCCGCCGTCGATCTCCACGATCTTGTTGACGATGCGATTCATGAACTCGCGATCGTGCGAGGTCATCAGCAGCGCGCCGTCGTAGTCCTTCAGGAATTGCTCCAACCAGATCAGGCTTTCGAGATCGAGATGGTTGCTCGGCTCGTCCAGCAGCATCACATCGGGGCGCATCAGAAGAATCCGCGCCAGCGCCACCCGCATCTTCCAGCCGCCCGACAGCGCGCCGACATCGCCATCCATCATGTCCTGGCTGAAGCCGAGGCCCGACAGCGCCTCGCGCGCCCGGCCGTCGAGGGCATAGCCGTCGAGTTCCTCAAAGCGGCCCTGCACCTCGCCGTAACGCGAGATGATGTCATCCATGTCGTCGGCCCGGGCCGGATCGGCCATCGCGGCCTCGAGCTCCTTCAATTCGCTCGCGACGACGCTGACCGGGCCGGCGCCGTCCATCACCTCGGACACCGCGCTGCGGCCCGACATCTCGCCGACGTCCTGACTGAAATAACCGATACTGACGCCACGATCGACCGCCACCTGGCCCTCGTCGGGCACTTCCTGGCCAGAGATCAGCCGGAACAGCGTGCTCTTGCCCGCGCCGTTCGGGCCGACCAGGCCGACCTTCTCGCCTTTCTGGAGCGCTGCGGAGGCTTCAATGAAGAGGATCTGGTGGCCGAGTTGCTTGCTGACGTTGTCGAGACGGATCATGGAGGGCGGAGGCCTGACGCGGGAGGGGGTTGGTTGCGATGGTCTCTAGGCCATGTGGCGCCGCCACGGAAGCCCGAAAAACCGCTAGCCGACCTCACAATGCGCCCAATGCCAACCGCTACCCCGTCTCAGACGCCGCCGATCGAAGGATGGCCTTCGACGGCGCGGCTTTCACGGCCGCTAATGCCGTTTGAAATACTGCACGTCGCGCTCGTGCTTTTCGGCGGCCGCACGCGACTTGAAGGTGCCGAGGTTGCGGCGCTTGCCGGTTTTCGGATTGACCTTGCGGGAATAGAGCCGGTATTCGCCGGATTGCAGTTTTCGGATCATGGGATGGCCTCCCGAAACGAACCCGTCGGGACAACAGCCGTCACCACTTTCTTGTTCCGCGAGCGACCACTGCGTTATGGCCGAGTGTACCGGATGGCCCGGCTGTGGCGGCGCCCGATCAGGCCCGCAGCACTAGAAACAAAGGTTGGTTACAAAATTCCCGCGCTTGTCCTTGATCGCGTAGGGACACTCCATCCGCTTCAACGCCTTTTTGGCGTCTTCGTCGCCCAGCGCAGCAGCACGCTCGTAATAGCCCTTGGCGGCGGTGGAATCCTTCGCGCCGCCACGCCCCTCCTCGGTGAACGCGCCCATCCGTTCCAATGCGCCGGCGTGATTTTGCGCCGCCGCTTTTTCGAACAGGCTCCGCGCCCCGCTCTCATCCTTGGCGCCGCCGGTACCATCGGCCAACATCAGCCCGAGCTGGTACTGCGCTTCAGGATTGGTCTCGGCCGCCTTTGCCAGCATTTCCCGCGCGCGCGCGGGATCCGAGGGCGCACCGCTGCTGCCCGACAACGCGGCGAGGTTGGTGACGCCGCGCGGGTTGCCGGCCTGTGCCGCGCGCTCGAACAGCTTGCGCGCCTGGGCCTCATCCTTGGCCACACCTGCGCCGGTTCCGTAGAGCACCCCGAGTTCGACCATGGCAGAGGTCGAGCCCTTGTCGGCGGCCTTGCGCCACGCGGCCATCGCTTCCGCCAGTTGCTTGTTGGCGGCGTAGGCGCGGCCAAGCTCATACTGCGCGCGTCGCGACGAATTGGCGGCGACCTTGCAATATTTGATCGCGGTCGCGATGTCGGCCGGCGCCACATCCGGAACGCCCTTGACGTCGGCGGGCCGGTCCGGATCGGCCGGATCGGCTGCCAGCCGGTCGCACAGCACGAGATCGGCCGATTGCGCGCGGACCGCAGATGACTCGGCCAGCGACACGGCCGCCGCCATTGCGATCAGTGCGATCGCGATGCGGTCGATTGCAGCAGGCGAAAACACGCGGGGTCGTTTCATCTGGGGACACATGTTGAAGAGAGGTTAGCTTCGAACTTCCGGCGGTTTCAAGGCTCCAGCCCGGATTCGCGCAGCACCGGCGCGACATCAGGTGAAGCGAGGTATTTCAACAAGGCGTCGGATCGCTCCGCGCGCGTTGACGCCGCCAGCCGCCCGGCGGAAAACACGGCAGGGATTTGCAGATGCCGCGGAATGGCTCCGATCACCTCGACGCCAGCAACCTGCTTCAACTCGCTGAGCTGCTGCACGGCGATGTCGGCTTCGCCGGTAACGAGCCGTTCCGCGGTGAAGCCGGCGGGAATGATGACGGCACGGGCATTGATCTCGGGCGCAATCCCCATGCGCTCGATCAATTGCGCAAAGAGAATACCGCTGGCGCCGATGCGTGAATATGCCACCGAGCGTGCGCCGAGCAGCGTTGCGCGCAGCGCGGCCTCGGTGGCGATGTCGGGATGGCTGGCGCCGGTCTTGACCGCGAGGCCGACGAAGGAACGCGCCAGATCGGCGCAGCTTGATGCCACCACGGTGCCCTTGGCCGCGAGATCGTCCAGCGCTTCCTTGGTCAGAATGACGACATCGGCGCCCTCGCCTGCGCGCAGCCGATCCAGCAGACCGAGCGTCGGGGCGAAATCGGCATCGATCCGCGTTTGCGTTTCGGCTTCAAAGCGGCCGGCCAAATCGCGGACCGCGCCCTTCAGGGCGAGCGTCGAGAGCAGGCGAACAACATTTTCCATCGGCAACCTTTTTCCCTCAGCCGCATCGCGGTCGTGCTTACCCGCCGGCGCGGCCGCTTCCAATAGCGCACCTTGGCCGCCTCGCCTATCGCAGCAACGGCTTGAATCGGATGTCGTGGCGACCCGCTGTGGCAAAAAAAGACCAGCCGAAGCGGAGCTCAGGCTGGTCAAGAAGTCACCGGGAGGAGACACGTACCGCTTCAAAGGCGGGAGCTACGACCTGGACCCTCAAGGCCCAGGCCGTATCGGTTGTGATCGCTTAGGCGGCCGCCACCTTGGCGCCGGCTGCAACCGAAGCGATCGTCTTCAGAATCTGCGAAGCGATCTGGTAGGGGTCGCCTTGCGAATTCGGGCGGCGATCTTCCAGATAGCCCTTGTATGCGTTGTTGACGAAGCTGTGCGGCACGCGGATCGATGCACCGCGGTCGGCAATGCCGTAGCTGAAGGTGTCGATCGAGGCGGTCTCGTGCTTGCCGGTCAGGCGCATGTGGTTGTCCGGACCGTAAACCGCGATGTGGTCAGCACGGTTGGCCTTGAAGGCCTCCATCAGCTTCTCGAAATATTCCTTGCCGCCGACTTCACGCATGTACTTGGTCGAGAAGTTGGCGTGCATTCCCGAGCCGTTCCAGTCGGTATCGCCGAGCGGCTTGCAGTGGAATTCGATATCGATGCCGTACTTCTCGGTCAGCCGCAGCATGAGATAGCGGGCCATCCACATTTCATCGGCGGCGCGCTTCGAGCCCTTGCCGAAAATCTGGAATTCCCACTGGCCTTTCGCGACTTCGGCGTTGATGCCTTCATGGTTGATGCCGGCAGTGAGGCAGAGATCGAGATGCTCTTCCACGATCTTGCGGGCAACGTCGCCGACGTTCTTGTAGCCGACGCCGGTGTAGTACGGACCCTGCGGCGCGGGATAGCCGCTCGAGGGGAAGCCGAGCGGACGACCGTCCTTGTAGAAGAAATATTCCTGCTCAAACCCGAACCAAGCGCCTTCATCGTCGAGAATGGTCGCGCGCTTGTTGGAGACGTGCGGCGTCTTGCCGTCGGGCATCATCACTTCGCACATCACCAGCGCGCCGTTGGTGCGCGCGCCATCCGGATAAACCGCGACCGGCTTCAGTACGCAGTCGGAACTATGGCCTTCGGCCTGCATGGTCGAGCTTCCGTCGAAACCCCACAGCGGAAGCTGCTCCAGCGTCGGAAATGAATTGAATTCCTTGATCTGTGTTTTGCCGCGCAAATTAGGTACCGGCGTGTACCCGTCGAGCCATATATACTCGAGCTTGTATTTAGTCATTGAGCTCTCTCTTGAGTTGATAATGCTAAAGGCGGGAACCGAAGCTAGTAGCCACCTACCCGGCCACCTGCGGCCACCTTCATCCAAGCATTTAGTATGCCAGTTGTGCGTCGCAGCAATTGGTCCCTCGCGCCGAAGGGATCGAGGCTCTCTTCCAACGCAAAATTCCTGGGTGCGGCAAAGGGGCGCGGCGTGCCGCCCGCAGCGAGATTCTACCGCCCCTCGCCGAGCCTGGAACTGGCTGATTTTACTGCAATCCGCAGCTCGCCCGCGGCTTCGACTAAAACCGCGCCATTCGCACGCAATTTTCACCCGAAAAATCACGCTTGGCCGCAACCTTGGCAACGGCTCACGCATTGGTCACACGCCGATTGCTGCGCCGGAGGCAAAAACGAAAATGCCCACAAATCATGCACCGAGTGATTTGGTTTTGATCATGTTGCGCGGACGTCGTGCACCGACAATATCGATTTTGGTAACCCGCCGAGAATGAGTCGGGCGCAGCATGAGACCAATAAACGCCCAAGGAGGATAATGATGAACACCAGCCCTAATCACGGGTCTGCAAAAATCTACCAATTTCCGGCCGGAGGCCGCGCGGCCTTCGGCCCACGCCGCCTCGACGAGACCAGAGCCGCCGCTGATATCAACTCCACGCGCGTCAGCGAAGTCGCCTGCGGGGACTGTTGGTATCACGAAGCGGCAATCCAGGAGTCGCTGCGTGATCGCTGAGGTTCATGGCGAGCCCACCCGCGGCGCACCGGCGCGCGTTCGGGACAAATCAATGATGTTAAGAGGGTCGAAACCAACAGCGTTTCGGCCCTTTTTAATCGGCGCGCAAGCCGTGGTGCCGGCACGCCGCTGTCGTCGGCCTGGAGGTTAGCTTCCTATCGCAACTAGGTGCGTCACAACACGCCGCGCTTCCGCGCGCTGTTCGCCCACCTGCTCGAGGATCGCGCACTGCTCGTCATTCACTGTACGGGAAGCGCTATCTGCAATCCTGACTAGCCTGCCGACGTTCTGGTTCAGGCGCGGCTCTTACGCCGCGGCTTCCAGTTCGGCATCGAGATCGGCGATCACATCCTCGAACGCGGAGATTGCCTGTTGAATCGCGGCGATCTGCATCAGCTCCCGGTCGTTGACCGGCCCTTTGCGATTTTGCAACGCGACGACCAGATCGCGCCGTTGCTCCTTGAGCTGAACCAGTGGCAAACCGTGATCAGCCAGACTTCTCATCATGATGCACCCCTGCCCGTTGAATTTGACGGCGACACGATTAGCCGGCGCGTTCTGCGATCCGGTTACAAAAGCTTTGCAAATTTTAGCGATTCCGCTCGCATCAGTGCGGACTACACGAAACTGACGAGATCGTGATTCGGAACGCTCGGCGGTAGCGCCGGAGATCCGCAAATCCTCGGGATTCCCATGCCGCGCAATCTTATTGTGAGGTCGCATTTAGGGCGCGGGATTTCACATCATTGCAAACGATTTTCGCTTGGCGCTACAGTGAATCGTCCTCGCCCTTAGCCCGGAGCCACATCATGAACGGAAGAGTCGTTGTCGTGACCGGAGCGCTGGGCGCACTCGGCAAGGTGGTCGCGGAGGTGGCGCTTGCCCGGGGCGCGCGTGTCGCCGGCATTGACCACGCACCGTCGCAAATCGCGGCCACGCCGAACCGGATCGAACTGGGTGGCGTCGATCTCTCCGACGCGGCGCAAACCCGGAAGGCAATAGAGGCGGCGGTAGCGCAGTTCGGCAGGCTCGATGCGTTGATCAACATCGCCGGCGGCTTCGCATTCGAGGCGGTTGCCGAAGGCGATCCGAAGACCTGGCAGCGGATGTACACGCTCAATGTGCTGACCGCGCTCAATGCGTCGCAAGCGGCCATCCCGCATCTGGCCGCTTCCGGCGCAGGGCGGATCGTCAATATCGGCGCGATGGGGGCATTGCAGGCCGGCGCTGGCATGGGCCCCTACGCTGCCTCCAAGGCGGGCGTGCATCGTCTCACCGAGGCGCTCGCCGCCGAATGGAAAGGCAAAATCACGGTCAACGCGGTCTTGCCTTCGACCATCGACACGCCGGCCAACCGCGCCAGCATGCCGAAAGCAGATTTCGCCAAATGGGTCACTCCGACTGAGCTTGCCGACGTGATCCTGTTTCTGGCGAGTGACGCCGCCAGCGGCGTTACCGGCGCGTTGCTGCCGGTTGCCGGACGGGTGTAGCGCCTTAGGCGCAGGCACTTCTTCGACACGGCACGCAGTTGCCGGGAGAGATCAGCACCACTGCGTTGCCGTTTGGCCAAATCGATACGGCAATTCGGGTTAAACTGACGGTGCTGAGTTGCCGCAGCGGCCCGGGAGCTTGCTTTGGAAACCGCGCTTTACCTGCCCGTCAAACGCTTCCTCGAAAGCCTCGGCTTCACAGTCAAGGGTGAGGTCGGCGGCTGCGACCTTGTCGCGCTCTCCGCCGGCGATCCGCCGATTGTAGTGATCGGCGAACTAAAACAGTCCTTCAACCTTGAACTGATCCTGCAGGCCGTCGATCGCGCCGGGGCCTGCGACGAGGTTTGGATTGCCGCCAAGCTTTCCGCCCGCGGCAAAGGCCGCGAGAGCGATGCGCGCTATCGCAACCTTTGCCGCCGGCTCGGCTTCGGCATGCTTGCGGTCACCAACACCGGCGACGTCGAGGTGATCGTCAAACCGGCGACAAGCCCGCGCCGCGATCCAAAAAAACGTTCGCGCCTGGTTGCTGAGCATCAGCGACGCAAGGGCGATCCCGTGCTCGGCGGAAGCACGCGCGCGCCGATCATGACGGCCTATCGCCAGCAGGCGCTGGCCTGCGCGTCGGCGCTGTCGCAGGGGCCGCGGCGCGTGCGCGACCTGCGGCCCGACATTCCCGATGCTCCGAAGATCCTGCTGCACAATGTGTACGGCTGGTTCGACCGGGCCGAGCGCGGCGTTTATGTCCTGACCGACGCTGGACATGCCGCGCTAAAGCGCTGGCCGCAGCAGCCCGTGGATTTTGCCGGCGCGGGCCGACCCAGTTCCTGAACCGATGACAACGACGAAACGACGGGAAGGCAGGATGATCGTCTGACCCGCAGCGTCACGAGGTCAAAAAAAGGAGTCTTGAGCACTTTCATCGCTCGCTAAAGAAGCCGAGTTGCTTATTTCGAGTGCTAGAACCGGCTGCGGTTCATCGAGCCGTAGTCTGCTCACGGCGCGATCGATTTGGCGATACCCGCTTCGCGTGAAGTAATTCGTTGCCACGGCAGGCGATGCTTGAGTTCTGCGATGCGATTTGTTTTGAGAAAAATTGCGGGCTCGAGAAATTGTGAAGCAAAGGCCCCTGTTGCCACACGAGTTTTATATTGCAATGCAACATTCAGCCTCCTACGAGTTGGCGGATCACATGTGAGGCCCTGATGAGCGAAGACTGGAATACGAAGTACGGTACACGGCGCGTCCGGCGTGATCCCCCGACGCTGGATGAAGCCATCTTCGCGGCGGTCGGCATCACCGATGATCCCGAAGCGCAGGCCGAGATTGCCGCGGCCCTGATGGGGATGCCGATCGAAACCGTATTGCCCGAAGTCAAGAAAGCCGCACGCGCTAACGCACGTTCGACGACGCGTGTGATCGCGGGCGAGCCCGGCGCACAGCGCTCGATCGTAGTCGAACGTCGGGTGATCAGGAAATTCGGCAACGACAAGCGCACCGGCACCTGATCTTCTATTCGGTCTGGCCAATTATCTGAAGTCAGCGGACGGCAAACGGATTCCTTGGGTCACGCCGCCCGGCCCCATCCATACAATTGCAACAATATCCGCCAGTAGGCGCGATTGAAATTTGCGATCGCGTGCGTGGCGTTGATCATGGTTGTGATCTCGGGCGTTACAAGATCGGTCTGATCTTTTTCGGTCAGGTCGATACACCCGGTGGATTCGCCGTGGCGAAACGTCAGATTAGCGCCGAACTTCCGTGCCAGGGCACGCATCGCATCGTTCCGCGTGCCGGTGGTGATCCGCAGGCTGCGATACCCTTTCGCCCGCGCTTCCGCGATTAATTTCTGAAACAGAATGCTGCCGATGCCGCGCCGTCGTAACGATGTTTCGACGCTGAATGCGATTTCGGGCCGCGCATCCGGGGACTGCTCGGGCGGGTGCAACTCCGCGGCCCCACGCACCACGCCGTCCTCGATATAGGCGATGATGACCGTGCCATCGTCAGCGGATTTTTCCGCGTAACGCTCGATGAAGCTGTCATCCATGAAGCCATGGAAGCGATCGCGACGGCTGGTCCGATCGAGCCGCAACAGATGATCGCACAGTAGAGTTAGTTCCTGCCGGCGCAACGTCCGAACGCTGCCGCGGGCACCCATCGAACTGGCAGTGCTTTCGTCACGCATATCCTAAGCTCCTCTCAGAAAGCCCTTGAGGAGGCGTCGAATCCCTAGATCATAGATATTGTGCACTGCGGTATGAAATTCAAGGCCGGCGCTGAAATCTTCCAACGGCCATTAACCATGTCGATCAACGCGCACCCGCACTCTCAGAGCACCATCTGCGTTTGCATCACCACCGCGACGAGCTTTCCGTCCTCGGTCTCGAGCCGCGTCTGCCAAACCTGGGTGCGCCGTCCCCGATGCACCGGGGTCGCGATCGCCACAATAGTCGCGCCCTCCTTCGCACCGCCGATGAAGTTGGTCTTGCTCTCGATCGTCGTCGTACCCTTGGCGTCTTCAGGCAAGTTGATCACCGTCGCCGCCGCGCCGACCGAATCCGCAAATCCCATCACCGCTCCACCGTGGATGGTGTGATTAAGGGTGCAGAGGTCGGGCCGGACCAACATTCGTGCCACCACGCGATCCTTTTCGGCCTCGACGAAAGTCACGCCCTTCAACTCGGCGAATGGCATTTTCATCGACTGGATTTTCTCGAGCGGCGTCATGCGCGATAGTCCTCCCTGTCTGTTGCGGCGGCGTATTCGGGGTGACCCGAGTATCCCCGATTTGGATCGAAGCGGTTTTAAATTGATGGATCGCCGGGTCAAACTTGGCAATGACGTTTGTGGTAAAGGCAATCATGCGCCAATTCCCTCCCCGCCGCATCGTCTGTCTCACCGAGGAGACCGTGGAGACGCTGTATCTGCTCGGCGAACAGGATCGCATCGTCGGGGTTTCCGGCTATGCGGTGCGGCCGCCGCAGGTCAGGCGCGAAAAGCCGCGGGTGTCGGCCTTCATCTCGGCGGACATTCCAAAAATACTGGCCCTCGAACCGGACCTGGTCCTCGCCTTCTCCGACCTGCAGGCGGACATCTCGGCGGCACTGATCCGTGCCGGCGTCGCCATCCATGCCTTCAACCAACGCGACGTCGCGGGCATTCTGGCGATGATCCGTACGCTCGGCGCACTGGTCGGCGCGGCAGACCGGGCCGACGAACTCGCGGCCGGCTATGAAAAGCGGCTTTCCAGCATGGCGTCGACCGCCCGACCCTCGCCAAAGCCAAAAGTCTATTTCGAGGAATGGGACGATCCCCTGATCAGCGGCATCGGCTGGGTCTCCGAATTGATTGAGATCGCCGGCGGCGAAGATATCCTGCCGGACCTGCGACATCGGCAGGCGGCGAAAGACCGGATCATTTCGCCCAACGTCGTGCGAGCGGCAGCGCCGGACGTGGTCCTGGCATCGTGGTGCGGCAAGAAAGTCGTTCTGGACAAGATCAGGGAACGGCCTGGCTGGAACGAGATCCCTGCCGTCCGTAACGACCGCCTGGTCGAGATCAAGTCGCCGCTGATCCTGCAGCCAGGCCCCGCGGCGCTGACCGATGGACTGGACGCCATCGTCGCCGCGCGGTGGCCGGGGACTGAGAAGTCCTCATCCTAACCTCAAGGATGAGGACTTCCATGAGTTGATTCAATAAGCGCGTCGTACAGTGCAAATGTGCTGCTGACCATAAGGTCTCATATCTGCTCGACCCCGCACCATTCCGCGATGAACAACGCGGTGGCCTTGGTCGATTTTCGCAACGAGTCGAGATCGACATATTCGTTGAAGCCGTGCATCGCCGCGCCGCTGGCGCCGAAGCACAGGCTGGGGATGTTGTAGTTGAGTCCGTAGAACCTTGTATCGGTGAGCGCGGTGAAAGCGCGGTCGGCCACCACACCACCATAGACCGCATCGTAGGCCTTCCCGAACGCGGCTTCCGGCGCTGCGGAATCCTTCAGTTCATAGCCTTCCGACAGGAATCCCGACCATTCGACGCTCGGCGGATTGTTGGAGAGAAAACGATGGTCCCGCGCGGCACCCGCGACGCAGGCGAGAATTTCGGCCTGGCAGTCGGCGACCGACCAGCCCGGCAAGATTGCGATCCGGCAATCGACATCGCACCAGGCCGGTACGCTGGAGGCCCAGTCGCCACCCTTGATGATGCCGGGATTGAAGTTGATCGGGTGCGTCACCGCTTTGAAATGGGGATCGCTTTTCGCGCGCTCGTTCCAGTCGGATTCGAGCTTTTCCAGCGACTGGATCAGATGGTAGGCCGCCGTGATGGCGTTGGAGCCGGCGCCGGCCTCGAACACGTGCACGGGAAAGCCGCGCACCTTCAGGCGAAACCAGATCACGCCGACCTGCGAGCGTACCATCGTGCCCGAGGTCGGCTCGGGGATGAAACACGCGTCAGCGCGGTAGCCGCGCTGCAAGGTGGAAAGTGCTCCGACGCCGGTGCTCTCCTCCTCGATCACGGACTGAAAATGAATCCGCGCCGTCGGCTTGAGGCCGGCGGCCTTGATCGCGTCGAGCGCGTAGAGCGCGCCGATGGTGCCAGACTTCATGTCGCAGGCGCCGCGGCCGTACATCCGCCCGTCCTTCACCACCGGCGAAAATGGCGGGGTCTCCCACATATCGAGCGGCCCGGCCGGAACCACGTCGCAGTGCCCCTGCAGGATCAGCGATTTTCCGGCGGTGGTCGAAGGCCGGTAGGTCCCAACCACGGTGCGCGCTTTCGAGAAATCATGCTCGATCGGGCCGAAACCGCGCAGTTCCCTGAGATCGTCGAGGTTGATGTGCCAGTCGTCGACCTCGTAGCCACGCTGGCGCAAGAGATCGCCGATCATGTCCTGGCACGGCCCTTCCGCACCGCGGGTCGAGGGAATTGCGACAAGGTCCTTCGTCGTCGCCAGTTGCGCGTCGAAACCGGCATCGACTGCATCGAGAATTTTTTGTCTGGTATCGGTGGCATTCATTGCGTCGTTTTTCCTGTCATCAACGGCCTCGCGTGATCGCGCGGCCGTGATGAAATCACAGTTTACGGCGCTTTGCAGAATTTTAGATCGCTTTGAGAATCGTCGCCGCGCCGATACACTGGCTGTTCGCGCGATCGGCGGAGACGCACATGCCCGGCAACCGCAATATTCTGTTCCTCATCATCGGCGCCTTGATCGTCGCCGTTGGCATGCTCGGCTACAACCTCTATCAAACCAAGAAGCAGCCGGAAGGCGTGCAGATCAATGTCGGTCCGGACGGATTGAAGATACAGAACAAGTAAAACAGAATGGTCCGTCGACGGTGACGATTTCCCGTATCAAGCTTGGCTGCATCGCGCTTGCAGGCGGTATCGCAATGGTTTCGACGCCTGTCGTCTCAGCGCAACAACAGGTGTCGCGAGAGCAGGACATCGGCAGTCTGCGGCTGGGTCAGCGCGTCCACGTCGACGACGGAACCTGTCCCGCCGGCCAAATCAAGGAAGTCTCTGGTGCCAAGATGATGGCAACGGGTGTTGTCGGGGTGCGAAAATGCGTCCCGCGATTGGGCCCTAAAACCAAATAAGACCAATTTGCCCGGGCTGCAGATCGTAGCCGCAGTCAGTCAGCAACCGCAAAGGCTCGTCCATCAGGAATGGAAAGCGGCCTACTTCGCCGGTTCGAACATGCACTGCAAGGTCGGCTTGGCGATTTTCGTGAATGTCGGGCCGATCTCGGAACGTTTGGCTGGCGGCACCCAGTCGACCTCGATGTTCGGCACGCCGGTCTCGCTGATGCCGCGCAACAGCGCCGCACGAAGGTCACGGTCTTCAACGGCGGCAGCCGCATAATCGTGGAGACAGCCGCAAACGGATTCGGGATGGGACCAACGTCCCAGCATATGAGGCGCGCAAAGCCGCACGAACTCATCGCGCGGATCGGAGAGCTTCATCGGCGCGCGGGTTTGGGCGTGCCCTGAACTGGCCAGCGCAGTGAATGCGATCGCCGCGGCCGCGCCGAGACGAAACAGCGGGATGACTCGGCCGGCCCCTGGCATTGTCCGGTCGCCATGCGACTTAGCGGAAAGCAACAACGGTCACCTGCGGAGCTGGAGTGGCAATTGGCGATCGGGTGTAGGCAAAGGTGCCTACACCCGGCAGGCGGGTGTTGGAGATATCTGCCATCGAGGGAGACGCCAGAAGGAAGACAAAGGCAAGAATAGCGCTCAGGGCCGGCATTTGACAGTCTCCGGTGTTGGCCGCCGGCGATACCCGCCGTCGTTGTGGTAGAGTGATAGTCAGCCACGGTTTCCGGAGGTCTGCGCCCAAGCGAAGATTGGTTTCAGATCTCAGGAGAATGGTTTCATCACCAAGGACCGACGAAACAATCGCGGGCAAAATTCAACAGAAACTCGAAATCTCGACTTCCTCATCGGCCATCGGGCCACCCCAGTCATTCAATGGCCGAGTTTCACGACTGAGCCTTTCTCGAGATTCAAAGATGCTGGAGCCATGCCGTCCTGGGGACACCAAGCCCCTCGGGACGCGTTGGTCCGACCCGAGCGCAACTATTTAGCCTTTTGTCGCAGGAACCGCGTGATCGGCCGACAAAAATGATGAACCGAACGAACGGCTTGGCCGACACATCGACGGCATTGCAACCTTTCTCGGCGGTTGCGCGTTTTTGAGTACCTTCAATGGAGGAGGAGCCGTCGTGGGCAATGGCAACATCGACGTTGGCACAAAGACCCCGACCCGCAAGGCTGGCCGGCCGAGAGCCGGGCGTTGGTTTGGAAACAAGGTCTTACCCGACGGGCGCATCGGTCCACAGGTTCCACCGCCCGCCGAACACCTTCCGGGAAGCGGAGCAATGGCAGAGCAGCGCGGCGATATCGGCCGCAGTGACCAGTCGGCCCCGCAAAAGCTCGTGCGGTTGGTGGGGTGCCGCGAGGTCGGACGGCGGCCCGCATCTGCGCTGCGGACGACCCCGGTAAAGCGGTAGAGCGAGGTTAGCAAGGCATCAAGCGAAAGAGCGGCAACCAGTTTCCCTTCGCGCGCTCATTCTCAAAGTCACGCCCAATCAACCAGATGGCCGACTGGCATAATCTAACTGCTCAGTTGAAGCCTGCCCGGCATCGTGGGTTCCATCAGCACGCGATCACTGAATGAAGTCGGCGCACTTCTCGATTGCGGCGCTGGCCCCCCAAGGCATGATCGGCACCGACGAGGTCGAGTTTTTCGGCGATCCCTCAATCAGTTTGTCCGAATAAACCATGTAAACCAACACGTTCCGCTTGGCGTCGCAGCCGCGCACGATTTGCATTTTCTTGAAGAAGAGCGAGCGGCGCTGCCGAAACATGTCCCCACCCTGCTCCATCTTATCCTTGAAGTGGATCGGACCGATCTGCCGGCACGCCAGCGAAATGTCCGAAACCTCCTCGGCAAGCCCTATCCAGCCCGTGAATCCGCCCTTCTCGGGGACCGTGAAATGGCAGGCCACGCCGTCGACCTCAGGGTCGTCAACGCCATAGGTCGCAAGCTTATCGTTCGGGCTGAGCCATTTAAAAACGGTCGAGCGCCGAAAGATCAGGTCCGGCTCGTCGGCAGCAAGCGCGGCCGAACAGGGCCACAGGGCCAATGCGAACGCCACACAGGTCCAGCGCCTTCCCCTCGCCACATGCTGCCTAAACATTCCCGATGTCATGGTGGTCTCCGTCATGGCGGCTTGCGTCCAAATCGAGGCAATTTGAGAACTGGGAAATGGGCGTTGCCGCGCCGTTTAACCGATTATGAGGCTTTTTTGATACGCTTATGTCGAAAACCGTTAATAGCGAAACTCGAAGCTGATGAACGCGTAGCTCCTCTGCAACACTAACTATCGACGACTGAAAATTGGGATTCAAGCAAATGGCACGCGCGAGCGGACATCGAAGGTTTGTCGCCACGGGACGGATGGCGCCGTCGATTCGACGTCCATTTTCAATGGCTGCTTCGTTTGGCATCGCAGCCTTGACCGCGGCCGGGACATTGGCCGTCACCGCGCCGCCGGCGGACGCAGCGGTCTTTTGGTCGGACTACGATTCCGGCTATGCGCTGCCGGCACCGACGATGCCGCAACGCGCCCATCGCGTACGCCGTCAACCGGCGAAGAAGATCCAAGCGCCCATCAAGGATGCGGTCAAACCGCAGGCGCCGCTCATCATCGCAATCTCGATCAACAAGCAAAACCTCAAGATCTACGACGCCAACGGCTTGTTCGCCGAAACGCCGGTCTCGACCGGCATGCCCGGCCATTCCACGCCGATGGGCGTATTCAGCATCATTCAAAAGCAGAAGTACCACCGCTCCAACATTTATAGCGGTGCGCCGATGCCGTACATGGAACGGATTACCTGGTCCGGCGTCGCGATGCATGCCGGGGTGCTGCCGGGTTATCCGGCTTCGCACGGCTGTATCCGCATGCCGATGGCTTTCGCCGTGAAGATGTACGGTTGGACCCGGATGGGCGCGCGTGTCGTGATCACCCCTGGCGAGATCACGCCTGCCAGTTTTGTCCACCCGCTGCTGGTCACACAAAAGATCGCGCCGCCGCCGGCTACCTCTGACCAGCCAGATGCCGCGCTTTCCTCCAAGGACGACAAAGCCGCCAATGCGAGCATTGCAGGCGCCGCCGTGACCTCGGCTAGCGTTGAACTGCAATCGAGCGTCGGCCGCGCCGACCGCTTGCAGACTGTTATGGACGGCACGCCCGCGCCCACCCCGTTGAGCGAACAGACACATACTGCCGACGCCGGCGCAGTGCCGGCCGCGCAAGGAGCGGTAACGATGTCCGATGCCGCGCCATCGTCGGACCTCGCGCCGTCGGCCAAGCAAGTTGCGGACAGCGCCTCGCTTGGCGATATCCCGACAAGCGCCGAGTCCGTCGACCAACCGGCGGTAACCAATCCGGCACAGGCCGCTTCTGAGATAAAGTCCGCTGTGGCTGTTGATCCCCAGCCGTCAGCGAATGCCGTGAAGGACGATGCCGCGATCCCAGCGATTGACGGAGGGAAAGCGCCAGCAAAGGCGGAGGCCGTTACCCCGGCAGCGTCGAGCGCAACCGCGGTCAAGCCGGACGAAGCGGCCGGCCAAAACGTCAAGGTGACGACCGGTGCGCCTAGCGCCGTTTCGGATATGAGCAAGGATCAAGTCCGCGGTTCCGATGCCGAGAAGGCGGCCGCAGCCAAAGCCGACCCGGCACTGCCGGTCGCGTCCAAGCACGCTGGTCCGATTTCGGTGTTCATCAGCCGCAAAGACGCCAAGCTCTATGTACGGCAGAATTTCGCACCGCTGTTCAACGTGCCGATCACCATAGCGCCAAGCGACCAGCCTTTGGGAACCCACATATTCACGGCAGAAGCGAACAAGACCGACGCCAACCTTCTGCGTTGGTCGGTGGTTTCGCTTCCGTCGACCCGCAGCGCCGGGCGTGGCGAGAATGACATGCGCGTGTCGCAGCGGCGAAAAATGGCGGGCGCAGTTGAGATAAGGTCGATGCCCGAGCCTAACAGCCCGGCGGAGGCCCTGGACCGAATCACTATCCCTGCGGACGCGATGGCGCGCATTACGGATGCCCTGTCGACCGGCGGTTCGATCATCGTTTCCGATCAAGGTATCGCCGCCGGCGAAACCGGCGAAGGAACCGACTTCATCCTTTCGCTGCGCTAGTTGATTGCGACAAATCCGGCTAACTTGGTTGCCGGGGATGCATGGCTGACTGAGAGAGCGATGATCGACCGCAGGGTGATTCTAACGGGAGTGCTGACGGGATCGCAGGCTCGATCTCGCCGCGCATGGTTCATGCACAGGCCGCCATGAGCCGAATCACCGCCTATGCTTTTTCGTTTCCCGCGCTGGCAGGCGGCGACATTCGGCTGGCCGATTACGCCGGCCGCCCGCTGATGGTCGTCAACACGGCGTCTTTGTGTGGTTTCACCCCGCAATATGCCGGATTGCAGGAGCTATGGACGCAGTTTCACCCCCGCGGCTTGATGATTATCGGTGTCCCCTCCAACGATTTCGGCGGCCAGGAGCCTGGCGGCGCGACCGAGATCGCGGAGACAGCGCACCACCAATATGGCGTTACCTTTCCAATCACCGCAAAAGCTGTTGTCAAAGGTCCAAACGCGCATCCGTTTTACAAGTGGGCGGCCGACGTGCGACCGAAGGACATTCCGAGCTGGAACTTCCACAAATACCTGATCGGCCACGACGGCAACATCGCCGAAGTATTCCCAAGCGCGGTCGAACCATCTGACACCCGGGTCAGAACTGTAATTGCGCGGGCGTTGGTTTCGTCCTGACCGCCAGGCGTCGAAATAAGCTTCGGTGGATGAAACTCGTTTCCGTGGCGACGCAGGCCTAATTAGGTTAGTATGCGCGGGGGTGGAATGGCTCGGGCGAAGGCAAAAAGCTACGACCGATTCGACTAAGGGGAACTCAGATGCGTATTGCGGCAGGCTTGATCTTTGCAAGCGCGGTTTCGCTGTGGGTGTCGGGGGCCGCCTGGTCGCAGACCCCAGCCCCCAAAGCAGCCCCGCAGGCGGCTCCTCAAGCAGCGGCTCCGGCAGCGGCGCCGGCAAAACCCAAAGTGCCCTGCGCCAATCCCGATGCGCTAGGCATCGCCCGCGTCGTTGAGATCGACACCACCGGCGGACCTGGGTTCGGCTTCGAGCATTTCAAGCAGCTCGATTTCCTGCGCGACCACGAAGTGGTGCTGACCTTCGACGACGGCCCATGGCTGGTCAATACACCGGCGGTGCTGAAGGCGTTGGCGAACGAATGCACGACCGGCATCTTCTTCTCGATCGGCAAGCACGCAACCTATTACCCGGAAATCCTCAAGCAGGTATACGCCGCCGGCCACACCATCGGTTCACACACGTGGTCGCACGCCACGCTGACCAACAAGAAGCTCACCGAAGATCAACGCAAGGAAGAGATCGAAAAGGGCTTCAGCGCCGTGAAGTGGGCACTGGGCGGCGTGTCGCCCGCGCCGTTCTTCCGCTTCCCCGCGCTGCAGCACCCGCCCGAAATGATAACCTACCTCGGCACCCGCAACATCGCGATGTTCTCCTGCGACCTCGACTCCTTCGATTTCAAGGCGCGTAACCCTCAGCAGGTGATCGACGTCACGATGAAGAAGCTCGACAAGCTCGGCAAGGGCATCATCCTGATGCACGACTTCCACAAGCATACCGCGGAAGCCCTGCCCGACCTGCTACGCAAGTTGAAGGCCGGCGGCTATAAGGTCGTCAAGATGATTCCGAAGGCACCCGTGCAAACCCTGCCGAAATACGACGAAGAACTTCTGAAAGACGCCAAACTGCCGACGGTCAGCGCCCGCCCGGTTTCCAGCGTCGTGCAGACGATTTCAGAATAGGCGCGCGCCGCGCACCATAATGCCGATGCCCGCGCTGCTCATCGAAGCCTATGTGATCGTATCGGCCGACGGCATGCTGGCCAACGCCGATCACGTGATGCCGGCCGAACTGAAGTTCGACGCCGACCAGCGGTTCTTCAACAGCGGCCTCGACCACGCCGACCTCATCGTCCACGGCCGCCACTCGTTCGAGGACCAGCCCAATTCGCCGCAGCGACGGCGGATCGTGCTGACCCGGACGATCGAGGCGATAGCGCCCGATCCATCCAATCCCAAGGCGACGCTGTGGAATCCTGCGGGAGCCTCGTTCGAGGCGGCGTGCGAAGCCGCGGGCATCGGACGCGGCACTGTTGCGATCATCGGCGGACCGGGCGTGTTCGGCATGTTCCTGGATCGCTACGACACCTTCTGGCTCTCCGAAGCGCGGCAGGTGCGGATACCCGGGGGTCAACCGTGCCTGCCCGGCGTACCCGCGCAAACGCCGCAACAGGTTCTGGCCGCCCATGGCCTGCGCGCGGGCACGGCCCAAATCCTCGATGCCGCCAATGAGGTCCGTGTCACGCCCTGGCGGCGTGCGGCATCGGCGCGTTAGTTGCTCTCATAGGCAGCGCTGGCGGCGCGCGACGCCCGGCCATAGCCGGCAATGATGAACAGCGCGCCGATGATCGACAGGTTCTTCAGCGCATCCACCAGCGTCCTGGCATTCTCCGGCGGCGACTGATTCCAGAAATCGTGGAAATAGAACGTTGTCGTTGCGACAAAGATAATCAGGAGGATGGCAAAGAAACGCGCCCCGAAATTGAGCGCGATCATCAACCCGCTGATGATCTCGAAGGCGCCGACGGCGATCGCGAGCATTTGCGGTGTCGGCATCCCCGTCATGGTTTCAAGCTGGCTCGTATAGGGAAGAAACAGCGCCGGAATGGTGACCTTGGCGGCGATGAAATCCGCGGTGGCCGCGAGGCCGAACAGTTTTGTTGCGCCGGAGTAAAGAAACAGAACGGCGAACAGAACTCTCCCGAAAGTAACGAACGCTGGCATGATCGGCCTCGCTGGGTGCTTCGAATCATAAGTCGCGCTCTAGAGCGGCATAAGTATGGGCGCTCCGTTTCAGCTTTTCAAACCATCAGATGGAGCGGCGCCATCGGTCGCCGCTCCCGAAATCGTTTCGTCGCATGATCTCATCGGAAAATCGGCCCTCCGCTTTTCCGAATCATGCTCTAGCCGAACAGGCTGGGTTGCTGGCGCCCGGCGCGCTCCTGGGCTTCGACCGCCGCAACCGCCGTCATGTTGAGAACGCCGCGCGCAGTGACCGACGGCGTCAGAATATGCGCCGGACGTGCCGGTCCGATCAGGATCGGACCGACCGGGAGCGCATTGGCCAGCGACTTGATCATCTGATAGGCGACATTGGCGGTGTCGAGGTTCGGCATGATCAGGATGTTGGCGACGCCTTCCAGCTTCGAATGCGGCAGGACCAGCGCCCGCGCCGCCTCCGAGAGTGCGGTATCGCCTTGCATCTCGCCGTCCGCCTCGATCTCCGGATGGTTCTCTTTCAAAAGCGCGGTGGCGCGGCGCATCTTCCGGGACGACTCCGTATCATAACTGCCGAAGTCGGAGTGTGACACGAAAGCGATCTTCGGCTTGATATTGAAGCGCTGGACGTGAATCGCCGCCAGCGCGGCCATCTCCGCAAGCTCTTCCGCGCTCGGGTTCGGCCGCACCTGGGTATCGGCAAGGAAGTAAGCGCCCTTGCTCGTGATCATCAACGCCAGCGCGGCGAAGTCGCTTACGCCGGGCATAAAGCCGATGATCTCGCGCACATGACGCAGATGGCTCATGTAGCGGCCCTCGACGCCGCAGATCATGGCATCCGCTTCGCCGCGGATCACAGCCAGTGCGGCGATCACGGTGGCGTTGGTGCGCACCACCGTACGCGCGGCATCCGGCGTGACGCCGCGCCGGCCGGCGACGTCGATATAGGATTGAACGTAGGAGCGATACCGCGGATCGTCCTCGGGATTGACGAGGTCGAAATCCTGCCCGGCCTTGATGGCAAGGCCATATCGCTTGATCCGCGCTTCGACCACGGAGGGGCGCCCGACCAGGATCGGGCGCGCCAGCTTCTCTGCAAGCACGACTTGTGTCGCATGCAGCACGCGCTCGTCCTCGCCCTCGGCATAGATCACGCGGACCGGCTGGGTCTTCGCCTTGGCGAACATCGGCTTCATGACCAGGCCGGAGCGGAACGCGAAACGCTCGAGCTGCGCGGCATAGTCGTCGAAATTGGCGATCGGACGCGATGCGACGCCCGATGCCATCGCTGCCTTGGCGACCGCCGGCGCGACGCGCAAGATCAGCCGCGGATCGAACGGGCTTGGAATCAGCGACCCGGGGCCGAAGCCCTGCGCTTCACCGCTATCGAAGCCCGGCGCAACCGCGTCCGACGGCGGATCGCGCGCCAGCTGGGCCAGCGCCTCGACCGCGGCGTGCTTCATGTCCTCGTTGATCGCGGTAGCGCCGACATCGAGCGCACCGCGGAAGATGAACGGGAAGCACAGGACGTTGTTGACCTGGTTGGGAAAGTCCGAGCGCCCGGTGCAGATCATTGCGTCAGGCCGCGCTTTACGGGCCTCGTCCGGCATGATTTCGGGCGTCGGGTTGGCGAGCGCCATCACCAGCGGCTTGTCCGCCATCTGCTTGACCATGTCGCCCGTCAGCACGTTCGGCGCCGACAGGCCGAGGAAGATGTCTGCGCCGCCGATCACCTCGCCCAGCACGCGCTTGTCGGTCTTCTGCGCATAGACCGCCTTCCAGGGGTCCATCAGCGTGTTGCGGCCTTCGTGCACGACGCCGTCGATATCGCAGACCCAGATGTTCTTGCGCTGCGCGCCTATCGACACCAGAAGATTGAGGCAGGCGATCGCTGCGGCGCCCGCGCCTGACGTCACGATCTTGACGTCGGCGAGCTTCTTGCCGTTGAGCAGCAGCGCATTGGTGATGGCGGCGCCGACGATGATGGCGGTGCCGTGCTGGTCGTCGTGGAATACCGGGATCTTCATCCGCGCCTTGAGCTGCGCTTCGATCTCGAAACACTCCGGCCCCTTGATGTCCTCGAGATTGATGCCGCCGAAGGTCGGCTCCAGCGCCGCCACGGTCTCGACCACGCGTTCGATGGTGTCGGCGGCAATCTCGATGTCGAAGACGTCGATCCCGGCGAATTTCTTGAACAGGACCGCTTTGCCTTCCATCACCGGCTTCGATGCCAGCGGACCGATATTGCCGAGGCCGAGCACCGCGGTGCCGTTGGAGACCACCGCCACGAGATTGGAGCGGATGGTCAGCGATGCGGCTTGCGCCGGGTTGTTGGCAATCTCGGTGCAGGCGGCGGCAACGCCCGGCGAATAGGCCAGCGCGAGGTCGCGCTGGTTGGCGAGCGGCTTGATAGCCTGAATCTCAAGTTTACCCGGCCGCGGCAGGCGGTGATACGCGAGCGCCGCGGAATGCAGATCTTCCGAATAAGACGACATATCTACTCCAGCGTTTCCGACCCGTAATGTCTTGTGGGCGCTTCAAAAAGCGGTCGGTTTCCCAGCAGATTGAGGCGGATGTGAAGCACGCGCAACCGCCTGGATGCAACATCCCACTGCGCTTCCGTCAACAAAGCCTTATCAACAACGCTTTATCGGAATCACAAATACTACTACCACACGTCATCCCTGCCCGTCTTCGCAACCGAAAGACCGACCGCCGCTGCAACTGGAGCTTACCAAATGAAGAAGATCCTGATGGGTTTGATAGTCGCAATGGTCGTCGCGGTGGGTGGCTTTTTCGGCTTTCAGTTTTACACCCAGCATCGGGTTGCCGGTGAGATCGATGCCGCGTTCGAACAAATCCGCGCGGTCGGCGGCAAAGCGAGCCATGGCAAGATCTCGTTCGACCTGCGGAGTGGCACGCTTGAGATCGCCGATATCGCCGCTGAAACCGCGTCCCAGGCGCCGATCAGCATCAAGATCGGCAGCCTGAAGGCGGCGGGTGTCCGCCAGCCGGACACGACGCGCTTCACGGCCGATACCATCGAGGCCACCGATATTGACATCGACGCCAGCTTGGCCGCTCCGGCAGTCTTCCGCACGACCTACAAGCTGCCTCACGTCGCGGTGAAGGATTATTCCGGTCCCGTGAGCCTGTCGTCCATGCTGGCGCCGGGGGCGTCGGCAATCGACATTTATCGCCTCGCCATCAAGCAATTCGCAGGGATCGCCGTCTCGTCCGTTACGGCGCCGAGCCTGGCCGTGACGATCGACGGGGGCGCGGCAATTTCGGCAGGCTATATCTATTCCAACTTTGCGCTGCAGGGCATCAGGGACGGCAGGATCGCCAGCATGACGGGCGATCGCGTTGCCGTTACCGCCAATATGCAGCCGGCCGGTTTGCAACGGCCGGGCAAGGGCCAGAAGCTCACCGGCGAATTGGAAAATCTGGCCGTCTACGATTTCGATGCGACGGCAGCTGCCACGATACTCGATTCGGCGAAGGCAAACGACGACCGCTACTACCGGGTCTACCGGCAGATGACCGCCGGCCCCTATACGGTCAACGTCGATCAGGGCCCGCATATGCGCATCGATGGCATCACGGTCGACAATGTCGGCGTGCGGCCGTCGAAGCTGCAGCTCGCGACGCTGATGTCGATCATCCAATCGTCTGGAGAAGCTGCCATCCTGTCTCCGTCGCAGGCGCGCGAGATGATGGCGAACGTGGCGTCGATCTACGCGGGCATTCGCATTGGAAACGCTGAAATCCGTGGCATCTCGATGGATACGCCGCAAGGCTCGGGCAAGCTCGCGGCGATAAGGATGAACCTCGAAAACGGCAAATTCGGCGAACTTGCGATCGAGGGCCTGGATGCCCGTGCCCCGAAGGGACCCATCAGGCTCGGACGCTTCGCGCTGAAGTCTCTCGATATTTCCGGTCTCATGCGCATATCGGCGCAGTTCGGTGGGCAGAAGCCTTCGCTCGACCAGGCGCTCGGGCTGTTGCCGCTGATCGAGGGAGTCGAAATAAACGGTCTGGTCGCGCCCTACAAAAACACGGGCAAGTCCTTCAACGGCGACACCATCAGCCTGAACTGGGGACATTTTGTTGGGCCAATACCGAGCACGGCGCATCTGACCGTGAAGATGTCCAGCCCTCTTGACGCTACTGACCCCCGACAGAAAATGCTTTTCGCCGCCGGCTGGGACAGAGCGGCGATTGATCTCGATCTCGGCGCGGGCTGGACAAAAACCTCCGCTACATTCGCGCTGGAGCCCGTGGCACTGGAAATCGGCGGCTTCCTGAAAGCATCGGCGCGGGTTTCGCTTACAAACGTGCCCGAGGCGGTGTTCTCGACCAACCCTGCCCAGGCAATGGCAGCAGCGGCGCAACTCGAAGCTGGAACGCTCGAACTCACGTTGCACGATACCGGCGGCATCGATCTGGCGGTGGAGCAATATGCTCAATCGCAGAATGTCAGTCGTGAGGCCGCGCGGAGCGCTATTTCCGACGGCTTCAGAGCCAGCGGCGAAAAGGCCGCGGCGGCCAATCCCGATGCCGCGCTGGCCGTTGAGGCGCTGGCCCGGTTTGTCGAGATCCCGGGGCAAACGCTGACAATCAAGCTTACGCCGCTCGGCAAAGTGCCAGCGCTGCAACTCATGCAGCTTTTGCGGACTGACCCGTTTAGCGCGCTGGCACAATTTAAGATCGAGGCTTCAACGGGGCTGTGAGCTACTTGTTCGGCAGATTGAGGCGGATGTGAAGCTCGCGAAGCTGCTTCAGCGCGACCTCTGAAGGTGCGCCCATCAGCAGGTCAACTGCCTGTTGGTTCATCGGAAACAGCGAGATTTCGCGCAGGTTCGTGGTGCCGCACAGGAGCATGACGATGCGATCGACGCCCGCCGCCATGCCGCCATGCGGCGGGGCGCCGTACTGGAAGGCCCGGTACATGCCGCCGAAGCGCTCGACCACATCCTTCTCGCCATAGCCGGCGATCTCGAACGCCTTCACCATCGCTTCGGGACGGTGATTGCGGATACCGCCGGACGCGATCTCAAAACCATTGCAGGCGATATCGTACTGGAAGGCCTTGATGGTCAGCGGATCCTGGCCGTTGAGCGCATCGAGGCCGCCCTGCGGCATCGAAAACGGGTTGTGCGAGAAGTCGACCTTCTTGTCGTCCTCATTGTATTCGTACATCGGAAAGTCGACGATCCAGGCGAGTTCGAACCGCTCCTTGTCGATCAGGTTCAACTCTTCGCCGAGCTTGGTGCGCGCGAGGCCGGCAAATTTCCAGAACTTGTCGGGATCGCCGGCGACGAAGAAGGCGGCGTCGCCATCCTTCAGGCCGAGCTGACTCCGGATCGCGGCCGTGCGCTCGGGGCCGATGTTGTTGGCCAGGGGTCCTGCCCCCTCGCCGCCCTCGCGCCACATGATGTAGCCGAGCCCCGGCTGGCCTTCGCCCTGCGCCCACGAGTTCATCCGGTCGCAGAATGCGCGTGAGCCGCCGCCGGCGCCCGGGATCGCCCACACCTGGTTCTTCGGGTCTTCCAGCATCCGCGCGAACACCTTGAAACCGGAGCCGCGGAACTGCTCGGAGACGTCCTGCATCACGATCGGGTTACGCAAATCGGGCTTGTCGCTGCCGTATTTGCGCAAGGCCTCTGCGAACGGGATTCGGGGCCAGCCCTTGGTGACCGGCTTGCCCTTGGCGAAATCTTCGAACACGCCCGTGATCACGGGTTCCATCGCCGCGAACACGTCTTCCTGCGTGACAAAGCTCATCTCGACGTCGAGCTGGTAGAACTCGCCGGGCAAGCGATCGGCGCGCGGGTCCTCGTCGCGGAAACACGGCGCGATCTGGAAATAACGATCGAAGCCGGACATCATCAGCAGCTGCTTGTACTGCTGCGGTGCCTGCGGCAGCGCGTAGAACTTGCCCGGATGAATCCGTGACGGCACCAGGAAGTCGCGCGCGCCCTCCGGCGACGAGGCCGTCAGGATCGGCGTCTGGAATTCGAAAAAGCCCTGATCCTTCATCCGCTTGCGCATGGAATCGACGATCGCGCCGCGGGTCATGATGTTCTGGTGCAGCTTCTCGCGACGAAGGTCGAGGAAGCGGTACTTGAGCCTTATGTCTTCTGGGTATTCCTGGTCGCCGAACACCGGCAGCGGCAGGTCGCCCGCAGGTCCCAGCACCTCGATTTCGTTGACATACAATTCGACCGCGCCGGTCGGCAATTCCGAATTATCGGTTCCGGCCGGGCGCCGGCGCACCTTGCCGTCCACCCGCACCACCCACTCCGAGCGCAGCTTTTCGGCATCCTTGAACGCCGGCGAATCCGGATCGACGACGCATTGCGTCAGGCCGTAATGGTCGCGCAGATCGATGAACAGCACGCCGCCATGATCGCGGATGCGATGGCACCAGCCGGACAGGCGCGCGGTCTGGTCGATGTCGCTCTCGCGGAGGGCGCCGCAGGTGTGGGACCGGTAACGATGCATGGATATCCTGAATACAAATCGGAGGACCGGAGCGGCCTTGGGCCTGCCCCGCGAAGCGTCAGGGTTTACCCGAGGCGAACCGGCGCGGCAACCGAATGCAGGCCCGATCTTGGTCTTACGAGGGCGCGTAGCGCGCCCGGCAAGCGACACCAAACCACGGCTGATCGCCATCGCCCCGGCAAGTCGATTGTCTAATTCCCGGGCATGCTTATCTTGTGATCCATGACGGTTCATTTCCCCTTTCAAAACACCTATGCGGCGCTGCCGGCCAATTTTTTTGCCCGGGTCGCACCGACGCCGGTGGTTTCGCCCCGGCTGATCAAGTTGAACCGGTCGTTGGCGATCCATCTCGGGCTCGATCCGGACCGGCTCGACAGTCCCGAGGGCGCCGAAATCCTCGCCGGCAAGCGCCTGCCCGATGGTGCGGATCCGATCGCGATGGCCTATGCGGGCCACCAGTTCGGTCATTTCGTGCCGCAACTCGGCGACGGCCGCGCCATCCTGCTCGGCGAGGTGATCGACGCCGACGGGGTCCGTCGTGACATTCAGCTCAAGGGCTCCGGCCCGACGCCGTTTTCCCGCCGCGGCGATGGCCGCGCGGCGCTGGGCCCAGTGCTGCGCGAATACATCGTCAGCGAGGCGATGGCTGCGCTGGGCATTCCCACCACCCGCTCCCTGGCCGCGGTCGTGACCGGCGAAAGCGTGATGCGCGAGACGCCGCTGCCGGGCGCCGTTCTCACCAGGGTCGCGGCGAGCCACATCCGGGTCGGAACGTTCCAGTATTTCGCGGCCCGCGGCGATACCGACGGCGTGCGGCAGCTGGCCGATCACGTCATCAGCCGGCACTACCCGGAAACGGCAAATGCTGACCGGCCCTATCACGCCTTGCTGGTGGGCGTGATCGCGCGCCAGGCCGAACTGATCGCCCGCTGGCTTTTGGTCGGCTTCATCCACGGCGTCATGAACACCGACAACACCTCGATATCGGGTGAGACCATCGACTACGGCCCTTGCGCCTTCATGGACCAGTACGACCCTGCGGCGGTGTTCAGCTCGATCGACGAGCAAGGCCGCTACGCCTACGCCAACCAACCGCGGATCGCGCTGTGGAATCTGACGCGGCTGGCGGAATGCCTGCTGCCTCTGTTTTCGCAGGACCAGGAAACCGCGATCGCCGAGGCGCAGACGTTGCTCGGCGAGTTTCCGGAGAAATTCACCGCGGCCTATCAATCCGGTCTGCGGAAGAAGATCGGCCTGTTCACCGAACGGGACGGCGATGAGGCGCTGGTGCAGGACCTGCTCGACACGATGGCGAAGAACCAGGCCGACTTCACCCTGACTTTCCGGCGCCTGAGCGAAGCCGCGCTGGCGCCGGAAGGCGACCAGCAGGTCCGGCCATTGTTCGCGGACGCCGCCGCCTATGACGACTGGGCGGCGCGCTGGCGGCAACGGATCGGCGATGAGCCGCAGACGGCAGCGGTCAGGCGGACCGCGATGCGGGCGGTCAACCCGGCCTTCATTCCGCGCAATCACCGGATCGAAGCGGTCATCGCCGCCGCGGTCGCTGGCGATGATTTTGCGCCGTTCGAGGAACTGCTGACGGTGTTGTCGAAGCCCTATGAGGACCAGCCTGATTTCGCCGCATATGCCGAGCCGCCGCAACCCCATCAACGTGTGCTGCAGACGTTCTGCGGAACGTAGAGAAAACGGCTTGGCGCGGTCGTCCGAGTATGCGGCAAAGGCGCGGTCCATCCCGAACCGTCATTGCGAAGCGGAAAATTTTGCGAATCAGGGCTGGACACCCAACTCACGATCCTCGCCTGCCACAAACGCGTCGGCGTTTTGAGTTCATCGGGCTGGCAATGCCGGCCCTTTGTGGAGTCATCCTCTGCAATCCATTGCTGCGGCTGCCGCCCCGGCACGTAGCACTACTAAAGCGTTAGTTCCCGTCTGAGCTGTTGGCGTTGGCCAATTTTGGCCGAATTTAGGCCGCTAATCGCCGCATTCGCCGCCGCGTTCGGCGAGAAATCGCGGCCGGACGCAAATGCAAGCCTCGAATTCGCCTCAAGACCCTTGACATATCAGCGCTTTCGGCAGAACGCGGTCCTAGAAGCGTTATGGACCGTTCATGGATCTGATTACGACCACTTCTGAACTCGCCGCCGTCTGCGGCCGCCTCGCCAAACACCGGGTCATCACCGTCGATACGGAGTTCTTGCGGGAGACTACCTATTACCCGCTGCTCTGCGTGGTGCAGATGGCAAGCGCCGACGAAGCCGTGGTGATCGACACCCTGGCCAAGGACATCGACCTCCAGCCGTTCTTCGATCTGATGTCCGACGAGAATGTGCTGAAGGTGTTCCACGCCGCCCGCCAGGATATTGAAATCGTCTGGCACCGGGCCGGGATCGTCCCGCACCCGATCTTCGACACTCAGGTCGCAGCCATGGTGCTTGGCTACGGCGACTCCATCGCCTACGACCAGTTGGTCGAGCGGATCACCGGCCATCGGCCCGACAAGACCCACCGTTTCACGGATTGGTCTCGCCGGCCGCTGACCGAGGAGCAGATGCATTACGCCATCTCCGACGTCACCCATTTGCGCGACGTGTTCGCCGCCCTCGACGCCGACCTTAAAAAGCGCGGCCGCAGCGACTGGGTGAGCGAGGAAATGGAGGTTCTGACCTCGCCGCGGACCTACGACTTCCATCCCGAACGCGCGTGGGAGCGGCTGAAGACACGGGTGCGCAAGCCGAAAGAGCTGGCGGTGCTGATGGAGGTCGCGGCCTGGCGCGAACAGGAAGCGCAAAGCCGTGACGTTCCTCGCAGCCGCGTGCTCAAGGACGACGCGGTCGGCGACATCGCCACCCATGCGCCAACCTCCGTCGAGCGGCTGGCAAACCTGCGTTCGCTGCCGAAGGGCCTCGACCGATCGAAATGGGGCGCCGATATCGTGGCGGCTGTGCAGCGTGGCCTCGCGCGCGATCCGGCCAGCTTGCCCAAAATCGAAAAGCCGCGCGCCAATTCCAACGGTGCGGCGACCGTCGAGCTTTTGAAGGTCCTGTTGCGGATGACGTCGGAGCGCCATGCCGTCGCCAGCAAGGTCATCGCGACCGTGGACGACCTGGAGCAGATCGCGGCCGATGACAACGCCGACGTCGGCGCGCTGCATGGCTGGCGCCGCGAGCTGTTCGGCGAAGCCGCCCTGGCGCTGAAGCGCGGCCAGCTGGCGCTGGCGATCGAACGCGGCCGGGTGATCCGGGTCGACCGAAACTGATGTCGCTTCCGCGAGGTCTCGGCCCCAACGCTATCCTGTGACGTCGTCTTGCTCGTCGCCGGTGGCCAGCTTCAATGCCTCCGATACTTCCAGCAGCGCCATCGACAGAATATACGCGCTGGTCGGCAGCTCGAGCCGACGGGCCTTCGCAAGTGCTGTCGACAACAGTGTCGCCAGCTCGTTCAGATCATCTTCGCGGGTCACATCTCTGCTCGCTTGAAATGTCTGCCGTGAACCCCGACGACCTTGGTCGCTCCAGCGATACAATGAGTTCAGCTGAAATCATCGGATCAGGCTTGGCTGACCGTCGTCGAAGCATCACGGCTCTCATTGATGAAAAACAAATGTCCGATCGGCGCACGCCGGTCCGAATAGGCCAAAGGGCCTGCAAGACAATAGGTAGCTCAAGGCAATAATGTCTGCGGTTAAATCATACTGCGATCTTACCGCTTGCCCCGATCACCTCGGCGCTTGACTGCACGCCAGCGTAGTTGCCGATCACCCTGACCACCGCCAACTTGTATGAAGCCGCGTCGCCGACGCCCGGACGCCGGCAGGCTACGGCATCGCTGACGACCTGATAGCGGTGGCTGCGGTGAAATCCATCGATGACGGTCGACAGAACCGTCTCGTCGAGTGAAAAACCCAGCAAGACGCAGCGGATGTTTTTCATGTTCGACATGTACTCGGCGAACCGCGTCGAACTGTAGGCTGACGGCAGCGGATGCTCGAACGCCAGCTCCCCGGGCTTCGGTTTCATCTCCGCGATCCAGTTCGTCAGGCTCGAGGCTGGATTGAACCACGCGGCCTGGGCGATCCGCTTCAGATGCATTACCGGCCAGAGATTGCTGCGCCAAAGCGTCATCAATTCGTGACAGCGCGACAAGATCGCCTCGGCGTCCGCGATGACATGGTTGCGACCTTCGGTGAGATATTCGGTCTGAAGGTCGGCACAGACGAGGATGGACGGATCGTCACGCATGGAAGTCGGCATTCTCTGGATCGAGGTCATGGGGCACCGGAAGTCATCGTGCGCAGCGGCGAGGTCGCCGCGCGACCCGATGAAAGGTCGAGGACGCCGGGCCGGTCCCAATCGCCCTCCGGCCGGATGATCACATAGGGGTCGCTATCAAGCGTGATCGCGTCGGCACCAGGCTCGATGTCGAGCACCATCTCGGTGTAGGAGAAATCGGAAAAGCTGATCTTGCGGTTGTGCCCGAGAGGCTTCGCGCCGAAATGCGCCCAGAAATCCACCAAGCGGTCCTGCGCCTGTCCGTAGATTTTCTTGAACCCCTTGCGCCTGACATAATCCACGCTGGCCTGCACCAGCTTGAACGACAGCCGCGAGCGCCGGAACTGATGACGGACTGCGAGCCGTTCGACCTTGGCGAATTCGCCAAAAAAGCGTACCCGAAGACAGCCCGCGGGCTCGGTCCCGACAAAGCCGAGGAAGTGCGCCGCGACCAGATCGTTGCCGTCAAACTCCTCTTCGATCGGGCAATCCTGCTCGGCGAGGTACACAGCGGAACGAATGGCGGTGACCAGCATCAGATCGTTCGGGTCGCGCGCGATGCGGACTGAAATCAGACGCGATTGAGGTTTTCCGGAAAATGGAGGTCTAGTGCCGTGCATCTGCGAAACTCCCCTGCGAGATTGTCGATGCCGGTATCTTTTCCGAGATACGATTCCATGGCCGCTCGTAGCACCACAGATCGGCTTGGAAACTTGGCGTCTGCTGAAAGCCTATTGCGGCCAGCAAATTCCGACCTGCCGTAGTCGATGGCTGAGCATAGAGATCCGCGGGAGCGAACCGAGGCTTGGAAAGATACCTCGATACGTTGCCTAGTCCTGCCATCGCTCTGCCGTGACCTGCGATCGCCCAGACGTAAATGGCAGATACTGCGTCGGAGCGATCAGCGAGCAGATCAAACCCGGGCTGCGTCAGCTTGATTTCATCATGGATAAGAGCATTGCGCCCTCGGCGGTTAAGATAGAGAAACGCCACCGCGCCGAGCAGCTTCGCACCACGGCCAAACGTAAGAATGCTGTCGGGATCGAATGCGAAGTACCTCTCAAGATCAGCTTCCGTGATCTGAACCCCCGGAACCAATCGGTTGGCCATATCTGCGAGGACTGGAAGCTCGGAATTTACCGCGGGCCGCACGGCGATTTCAGTGCTGCCAGGGAGCGCGTCGAAATCATGCCTTACGGCGAAAGTGGCTCTTTCCATTACCTGATTGCGCATCTATCGTTTCCTGCGTCTGGGCTGGCACCATACCGGGCGGGGAATTAGGGTATGCAGCAACTATTGCAGCGGGGTGGTGCGGTGACGCAGCACCGGACCGATGACGGTCTGGACGCGTCCTGGGACGAGCTGAAGTCTTTCCTCGTCTGCGCGAGATACAAAAGCTTCCGAAACGCGGCTGAAGCGCTGGGTCTCACCAGCACGACCCTCATGCGCAGGATTGATCGCCTTGAAGAGCGTCTCGGCTGCAAGTTGTTCCTGCGCGATCAAAGCGGATTAACGTTGAGCGATGAAGGCGCGGCGATGATCGGCGACGTGATGGAAATGGAGCGTTACGCCTTCAACGTATTTCGTCGAGCGGCGCAATCGTCGAGCGACGCCGCCGGCACGGTGCGCGTCGCCGTGACCGAGGGGCCGGGTAATTTCTGGATTCTTCCGAGGTTGATCGACTTTCAGAAAACCTATCGCAAGATCACGGTCGACCTTCGATGCGCGATGGAACAGGCCGATGTCGCCAGGCTCGAAGCCGACATCGCCATCCAGCTTGAGCGCCCCACTAACCCCGATCTGATTGTCGCGAAGCTCGGCCGCCTCCACATCTATGCCTTTGTTTCGGACGCATACCGAAAACTTTATGGCGTTCCGTCCCTTCCGGAAATCAGAAGCCACAGGCTCATTTTGCAACATGCGCCGCAGGTCGACGATTCCGCCTATGCAAGGGTTTTGGGATTGAAGTCGCTGGAAGGCATTGTCGGAATAAAGACAAACTCCAGCATAGGCGTTCTGTATGCGGTCGAACGCGGAGCAGGAATGGGCTTTCTACCGACATCATCGGTGGCGTTGGGGGCCGATCTGGTTGCCGTCGACCTGGGTGTTCATCATCACGCCGATCTCTGGCTTACCTATCACAAGGAGTTTCGAAACTCAGACCGGCACAAGATCGTCATCGATTGGCTGAAGAAGATATTCGATCCCAAGACCTATCCCTGCTTCAGGGATGAATTCATTCATCCAAATGACCTTGTAGCGTTGATGGCCGCACCACGGGAAAGCTACGGACTGCAGGGTTATGTCGCCGCCAAACCGTTCTGACGAAACAACGCAGCTTCGGTTTGTTCGGAACGGTTCACGCGCCTAACCCCGCCCTCACCACTTGAACTCCACCCCAAGGGTGCCCTGGTGTGACTGGTACGCGGCGCGGAACTTGCCGTCATAATTGGCGTAGACGCGGAGCTGATTGGTCAGGTTCAGCGACGCGGCTGCGCCGGCATCGGCGCCGTACTGGCTTTCGGCGATGCCCTGGACCGTGATGCTTTGGGGGCCAAGGCTGACAACGACCGAGCCGAAATTCTGCGAGAAATTGTCGACGAATTTGCCGTAGGCGGACAGGTCCAGGATCTTTTGATCAAGGATCCAGTAGCGCCCGATCTCGGCGCCCAGCAGGATCCGCGAACGCTCCACGGTCGCATCGCCCACCGTCACCGGATCGAGGCCCCCGACTTCGCGATACGCGCCGGTCGTGGCGCGCACATATTCGACCGCGGCTTTCGGCACGATGCGACTCTGGTCCAGGCTCCAGTAGTAGCTGAGCTCGGTCAGCGCGCCGTCGATCTGGGCGTTGTAGCCGGCGACGGCGATGCCGAGCCCGGTGTCGCGGTTGGCGTCGATCTTGCCGAAGCCGTGCACGAGCGCCATCGCCCAGGTCCACGGCCCCTTGTCCACCGAAGCGTTGAAGCCGACCTGGGTGAGGTCGAGCGTGGCCGATTGCAACGCGAGCGGCACGTCGATCGCGGTGCGGCTTTGGTCGAGCGAAAGGCCGACATTGACACCGGGCGCGAGGCTCGCCCCCAGTCCCGCAACGCCGCCATAAGTCTGACGACGGTCGCCGACGAAATCGCCCTGCGCGGCGGTGCTGGCCGAGATTCCATAAAGCTCACCCCAGGTGCGCAAACGCAGCGGGTCCGTCGTGTCCGAGGCGCCGCCGCCATTCGGGTTGTTGCGCAGCGCCCGGCCGAACCCGTGGCTGGCCTGATCGCCGAGCCGCTCCAGGAAGTTGCTGCCGAGATTTACGACCGTCGCGCCGACCGAGATATTGGAATTTGCCGACGATGATGAAGGCGTCGGCACGGCCGCCACGACAACGGGCGGCACCACAACGACGACAGGCGGCGGTGCTGCCGGCGGTGGTGGTGGTGGCAGCGGTGGCACACCCACCACCTGGGCCCGGGCGACGCTCGGCAGCATCGCGCTTGCGATCGCTAAGGCGATCACGCTCGCCACCAGCGCAATTCGATTGACCGCGGCCGCGTCTGCGATTCCTGGCTTGCCCGTTCGCCAACGTCTTCCTGATCTTTGTGTCGGAAAAGGCTTGGATGAGCCGCGCATCAATCGCAGTCCCGCAAAAAAGCAGCTCGGCGAAAAATACCGACGCGCGCCGGCCGCGCACGATTTGCCGACAGTTCGCGGGAAGCGTCAATCGGTCACGGGCTCGGCCGCAGGCCGATTGCTGACCATTGTTGTCCCGCTGCCACAGGTAGCATCGGAAATCCCTACCACCGCGGGGATTTCCCAAGCCGCATCAGAAGCTTGCTAACGCGCAAAATTCGTGTTGCAATATCAGTACAATCGGATTCAGGCCGTTCGACTGTGCGTTTCGCGACTAAGAAATTCAGCCGACATCGAGAAGCCCGCTTGTGGCGTGGCACGCAAAAAAGCGTGGCCGCGTCTTTTTTATATCTAGACCAGGAGACAGGCGATGCAGAAAGGCACCGTCAAGTGGTTCAACCCCACCAAGGGTTATGGGTTCATCAAGCCGATGGTTGGCGAGAAGGACGTATTCGTCCACATCTCCGCCGTCGAGCGTGCCGGACTCAGCACCCTCAATGAAAATCAGGTGGTTGAATACGACCTCGTGGAAAATCGCGGCAAAAGCTCGGCGGAAAACCTCAAGGTCTCGTAAGACGAGATCGGCGGAAGAGTAATCTGAAGCCGATCAAGCCCAAACTGCGTCACGATCAAGCTGACGATCATGCGATTCGGCTGGCGATCTTGATGTGCCCCCCGGCTCCTGCCGGGGGATTATTTTGAGGCGATAAGCCTTAACTCGGCGCGGGCGAAACCAGGACCTCGTCGCGCGCGGCGCGGCCGGTCGTTTTGCAGACATCACCTTCCAGCCGGATACGGCCTTCCGCCAACAGCCTGAGCGCGTCGGGATAGATGCGGTGCTCGACGGTGAGAATCCGCGCCGCCAGCGTGCCCGGCGTATCGTCGTCGCGAACCGTTACCGCGCCCTGCGCCACGATTGGTCCGGCATCGGTCTCCGGCGTCACGAAATGGACGGTGGCGCCGGAAATCTTGACGCCCGCCCGCAGCGCCTGGGCCTGAGGCTCAAGGCCGGGAAACGATGGTAACAGCGACGGGTGGATATTGAGCATCCGGCCGTACCAGCGCTGGACGAATTCGGCGGTCAGCAGCCGCATGAAGCCGCCAAGGCAGATCAGCTCGACCTTGTGCTGGTCGAGCACAGCCTGCAGCGCCGCCTCGAACGCCGCGCGATCCGCGCCGAAGCGCTTGCTTTCGATCGTGGCTGTCGGAACGCCATTGGCGCTCGCCGTCGCAAGGCCGCCGGCGTCCGCCCGGTTGGAAATCACAGCAACGATCTCCGCGGGGAAATCCGCGGCCTTGGCGGCCTCGATCAGCGCCGCCATGTTCGATCCACGCCCGGAAATCAAAATGGCGACCCGGCGCTTCATCGCGGTCATGGCACCAGATCGAGATGGCCGTTATAGACCACGCGATGGTCGCCCTTGGTCTCGATCACTTCGCCGAGCAGGGCAACGGTCTCACCGGCGGCGGTGAACGCGTCCATCACCTGATCAACGGCGTCCGCTCGCACGATGGCAACCATGCCGATGCCGCAGTTGAAGGTGCGCAGCAGTTCGAGTTCGGCAATCCCCCCCTGCTCCGCCAGCCATTTGAACACCGGCAGCACCGGCACGCGCGCCAGGTCGATGCCGACGCCGAGATGGTTGGGCAGCACGCGCGGAATGTTATCGGTGAAGCCGCCGCCGGTGATATGCGCCAGACCCTTGATCGCGCCGGTCTCCCGGATCGCGCGCAGGCACGATTTGACATAGAGCCGCGTCGGCGTCAGCAGCGCGGCACCGAGCGTCATGACCGGCGAAAACGGCGCCGGCGCCTCCAAGCTGAGGCCGGACAGCTCGACGATCCGGCGGACCAAGGAAAACCCGTTGGAGTGAACGCCCGAAGAGGCAAGACCGACCACCGCGTCGCCGGCCACGATGTCGGGCCGCGGCAACACCGCTCCCCGTTCGACCGCGCCGACACCGAACCCCGCGAGGTCGTAATCGCCAACCTTGTATAGACCCGGCATTTCAGCGGTTTCGCCGCCGATCAGCGCGCAGCCGGACTCGCGGCACCCCTCCGCGACGCCCGCGACGATGGCGGCCGTGGCCTCCGGATCGAGCTTGCCGCAGGCGAAATAATCCAGAAAGAACAGCGGCTCCGCGCCCTGCACGACGAGATCGTTGACCGACATCGCCACCAGATCGATCCCGATGCCGCTATGCAGGCCGGTGTCGATCGCGATCTTGAGCTTGGTACCGACGCCGTCAGTGGCCGCGACCAGAATCGGGTCCTGGAAGCCGGCCGCCTTGAGATCGAACAGCCCCCCGAATCCGCCGATTTCAGCGTCGGCTCCAGGTCGGGCAGTGGCGCGGACCATCGGCTTGATCAGATCGACCACGTGATCGCCCGCGTCGATATCAACGCCCGAATCCGCGTATGTGAGGCCTTTTTTACGGTCGATCATGCCTGATTCCTGATGATGGCGGCTGGTTACGTCGGATTCCGACGGCTTGCAATGGCTCGCAAGCGGCCTGCCCTCCTACTATATAGACTGGAGCCGGCGTGCCCCGCAAAGGGCCGGTTCGTTCGCGAAACCAGTGGCCCCGTCACGGGCCTAATCTTCTCATGTGAGGCTGGTTATTTCGCAAATGTTAGACCCAAAAGGATATTGGCAAAATATAAGAGTTAGTGCGGCGTCGGGATTTGAAAATCGCAACGGCCAGCGGCGGCGCGCGCCGTTGCGATTCTCAAATCCGCCGCATCAGCCGGGAAACGCCTCTTGAGCATTCCAAACATCATAACGTTGGGCCGCATCCTGCTGGTGCCGTTCATCGTCTGGGCGATAGCGTCGAACCAGATGGAAATTGCCTTTACGATTTTCGTCGTCGCCGGCGTCAGCGACGCGGTCGACGGCTTTCTCGCCAAGCGATTCAATATGGCCAGCGAATTGGGCGCCCTGCTCGATCCTCTGGCCGACAAGGCGCTGCTGGTCTCGATCTATGTGGCGCTTGGAATTTGGGGCGCGGTGCCACGCTGGATCGTCATCCTGGTGGTCTCGCGTGACATCATGATCGTCGGCGCCGTGATTGTGTCATGGTTGTTCGGCAAGCCGATTCCGATGAAGCCGTTGATGGTGTCGAAGCTCAACACGGTGGCGCAGGTAGCATTTGCCGCGCTGGTGCTCGGGTCGGTCGGCTTCGGTTTCAACGCAACGCCGTACGATCTGATTCTGATGGGCTTTGTAACGGTCTTTACATTGCTTTCGGTGTCCTTCTATCTCGTGGAGTGGGCGCGGCACATGAGCACGATCGAGGCGAAATAAGCCTTTAACCAGCGGCGCCGGTCGTTTTCGGTATGGAGTAAGTGCGTGGCAGGCCGCGTTCAACCTCGTCAGCTTGCGTTCGCGTTGCCGCACGCAGAAAGCCTGAGCCGTGACAATTTTCTCGAGGGGCCGGCCAACTCTGCCGGGCTCGCGCTGGTCGACAGCTGGCCTGACTGGCCGAACCGCGTGATGCTGCTGGTCGGTCCCGAGGGCTCCGGCAAGAGCCATCTCGCGGCCATCTGGGCCGAGGAAGCCGGCGCCCGCGCCACCAGCGCGCAGGCGCTGACCGCAGCGGCGGTGCCGGGCGCGTTGGCGACCGGCGCGGTGGTGGTCGAGGACCTGAAGCCGGCCGAATTCGACGAGCGCGCCCTGTTCCACCTGCTCAACCTGGCGCGGGAGGACGAGGCATTCGTTCTGATCACCGCGCGCGTCATGCCGTCGGCGCTGTCGGTCGAGCTGCGCGATCTGCGCTCGCGGCTCCGCGCCGTCCCGACGGTGTCGCTGTTGCCGCCCGACGATCAACTTTTCCGCGCCCTGATCGTGAAGTTTTGCGCCGACCGCCAACTCTCCGTGGACGAAGCCGTGGTGAGCTTTATCGCGACGCGAATCGAGCGGTCTTTCGCCGCCGCGCGTCAGGCGGTGGAGCTTCTGGACACCGAGGCGCTGCGGCTGGGCCGGCCGGTGACCCGGGCGCTGGCGTCCGAATTGCTCCGCAATCCTTGATCCGGGCGCTCCGTCCGGCGCCTTGACGGCGGCGGCTGCGCGAACATCAATGTCATTGACACGTCACTGCGGTAACACATGCTCGGTATGCATTTTCCCGGGCCCCGCGACGCTCTTCTTTGAGATGGATTGAATTCTGATGGAATCCGAACAAGCCATTGTTATTAAAGAAAAAGAACAGGCGATTGGCGCTGCTCCGTCGATGGCCGACAGCCCCGAGCGCTTCATCAACCGCGAGCTCTCCTGGCTGCATTTCAACCGCCGGGTACTCGAGGAGTCGGTCAATCCGGGCCATCCCGCGCTGGAACGGGTCCGGTTCCTGTCGATTTCGGCCAACAACCTCGATGAATTTTTTATGGTCCGGGTCGCCGGTATCAAGGCCCAGGTGCGCGAAGGCATTGCCGAGCGCAGTCCGGACGGGCTGACGCCCGCGGAACAACTTGTCTTGATCAATGAGACGGTCTCGAAACTGGCCTCCGACCAGCAGACCATCTGGCGCGAGTTGCGCGAGATCCTCGTGGGCGTAGGTATCGTCCTGGTCGATGGCCGCGACGTCACCAAGGCCGAGCGAGCTTGGATTGAGGATCGCTTTCTCCACAACATTTTCCCTCTGCTGACCCCGCTTGCGATCGACCCAGCGCATCCCTTCCCGTTCATCCCGAGCCTGGGCTTTACCGTCGCGTTGCATCTGACCCGGATTTCCGACGGCAAGCCGATGGACGCGCTGATTCGCATGCCTGGCAAGATCGACCGCTTCATCCGCCTTCCCGCCGGCAAGGATGGCGCGGTGCGCGTGATCACGCTGGAGCAGGCCACCGGCTTGTTCATCGGCCGGCTTTTCCCCGGCTATACCGTCAAGGGCCAGGGCGCGTTCCGCATCATCCGCGACTCCGAACTCGAAATCGAGGAAGAAGCCGAGGACCTGGTGCGCCTGTTCGAAACCGCGCTGAAGCGGCGGCGGCGCGGATCGGTGATCCGGCTCGAAATCGAGGCAGAGATGCCGGAAGAACTGCGCGCCTTCGTGCAGCACGCGCTGGCCACCACCGACGACGAGGTACTGCTCGTCAACGGCGTGCTGGCGATGAACGAGCTGTCGCAACTGACCAGGCTGGACCGCCCCGATCTCGAATTCGTGCCCTATGTCCCGCGCCATCCCGAGCGTGTCCGCGACCATGGCGGCGACATCTTCGCCGCGATCCGGCAGAAGGACCTGATCGTCCATCATCCCTACGAGTTGTTCGATGTCGTCGTGCAGTTCCTGCAGCAGGCGACGCGCGATCCCGACGTCGTCGCCATCAAACAGACGCTCTATCGCACCTCGAACAATTCACCGATCGTGCGGGCGCTTGCGGAAGCCGCGGAAGCCGGAAAATCCGTGACCGCGCTGATCGAACTGAAGGCGCGGTTCGATGAGGAAGCCAACATCCGCTGGGCGCGCGATCTGGAGCGCGCCGGCGTGCAGGTCGTGTACGGATTCATCGAGCTAAAAACTCACGCCAAGCTGTCGCTGATCGTGCGCCGGGAGGGCGGCAGCCTGACCACCTATGTCCACACCGGCACCGGAAACTATCATCCGGTGACCGCGCGGATCTATACCGACCTATCCTACTTCACCTCGGACCCGATCATCGGGCGCGATGCGGCGCGGGTGTTCAACTACATCACCGGCTACGCAGAACCGAGCGACATCGAGAAGATGGCGGTGTCGCCGCTGACGCTACGCAAGCGCATGCTCGAACACATCCACGGCGAGATCAACTTCGCCCGTCACGGCAAGCCCGCGGCGATCTGGATGAAGATGAACTCGCTGGTCGATCCCGATATCATCGACGCGCTGTATCAGGCATCGCAGGCCGGCGTCTCGATCGAGCTCGTGGTACGCGGCATCTGCTGCCTGCGGCCCGGCATCCCCGGCCTGTCGGAGAACATCCGCGTCAAATCGATCATCGGCCGGTTCCTTGAACACGGCCGAATCTACTGCTTCGGGATGGGACAGGGCCTGCCCGGCGCCAAAGCGGCTGTGTATATCTCCTCTGCCGACATGATGCCGCGCAACCTCGACCGGCGCGTCGAGGTGCTCTGCCCGTTGCAAAATCCTACGGTGCATCAGCAGGTTCTCGAACAGATCATGGTTGCGAACCTCAAGGATACCGAGCAAAGCTGGCAGTTATTGCCGGACGGGTCGTCAACGCGTATGAAGGCCGCGAAGGGCGAGGAGCCCTTCAATTTGCACGATTACTTCATGACTAATCCGAGTCTGTCAGGCCGTGGAAAGTCGCTTAAGGAATCCTCACCGCGTCGGCTCACGCGCCGCTCCGAGCGTCAACAACCTTCGTAGGGAGTCTCCCCGGTGAAGCGACCGCGCAAACGCGCATCCAGCGTCGCGGTCATCGACATCGGTTCGAATTCGGTTCGTCTCGTCGTCTATGAATCTAAGACGCGAAGCCTGGTTTCCATCTTCAACGAGAAGACCCTTTGCGGGCTCGGGCGCGAAGTTCAAACCACCGGCCTGATGGCGCCGGATGCCGTCGCCAAGGCCTTGACGGCATTGCGGCGTTTTCACGCGTTGTGCCGGGTAATGAAGGTCGGCGAGGTGCATGCGATCGCCACTGCCGCATGCCGCGATGCCACTAACGGCCCTGACTTCATCGCCAAGGCAGAGCGCATCTGCGACGTCCCGATCGAAATCCTGTCGGGACCCCGCGAGGCCAAACTGTCGGCGCTTGGCGTCGTTTCCGGCATCCACAAGCCGGACGGAATCGTCGGCGATCTCGGCGGCGGCTCGCTGGAGCTGATCGACGTTCGCGGCAACCGCGTTCACAGCGGCGTAACGCTGCCGCTCGGAAGCCTGGCACTGCAGGATGCCTCGCATAAGTCGCTGAAGCGCGCCGAGCGTATGGTGAGAACCGACCTTGCCGGGGTCGCCCATCTGACCGCCGGCCGCGGCCGCACATTCTACGCGGTCGGGGGAACCTGGCGCTCGCTGGCGCGCATCCACATCCTCCAGAGCGGTTATCCGCTGCGGGTGATGCACGGCTACTCGATACCCGCGACGGAGGCGCTCGATTTCGTGCGGCGGCTACGCCGCCTGGCCGCGACGGACATGCTCGCCAACATCGAAGCCGTCGCCGATGCGCGGCGGCCATTGCTGACCTACGCGGCGCTCGTGCTCGAATACATCATCCGCGTCGCCAAGCCCAAGACCATCGTGTTTTCGACCTTCGGGGTTCGCGAAGGCCTGCTTTACGAAATGCTGCCGCAGCAGGAGCGCGCCAAGGACGGATTGATCTGCGCCGCGCAAAACATGAACGAGCGGTTGTCGCGGTCCGCGCGCCATGCCCAGGAACTGATCGAATGGACCGATCGGCTGGTCCGTGTGGTGAAGCTGCGGGAAACCGACGACGATCGCCGCCTGCGCCACGCCGCCTGCCTGCTCTCGGACATCGGATGGCGAGTCCACCCCGACTACCGCGGCGAGCAGACGCTCCATCTCATCACCAACGGAAATTTTGGCTCGATCAGCCATCAAGGCCGCGCATTCGTCGCACTCTCGGTATTCTACCGCTACGCCGGCTTGAGCGAAGAACACGAACCGCCGACTTCTATTCGCGACATGCTGCCGCCGGCCATGGTCGAGCGGGCGCGCATGCTCGGCGCGGCATTTCGCGTCGCCCATCTGGTGTCGGCGGCACAGCCGGGCGTATTGCCGGCGACGCACTTCCGCAGCACGGGGCGTAAACTGATGCTGGTGTTCGAACACAAGCTGGTCGACCTCGTCGCAGATCGCGTCGGCGGCCGCTTCAAACAGTTGGCGCGGCTGCTGAGCCGCACCGGGTCGATCGTCAGGCGTTAAGCCGCCGGTCGAGGCAAAAAGGGCTGGCGAAAGCGCGCCTCTGGCCGCGCGCTCGACATCACACCTCGCCGATTTTCTCGAAAACGACCTTCACCCTGCCCCCGCCAACCTGGATCGGTAGCGGCGCGCCATTGGCAAAATCCTTGGGCCAGGTCACGGCGAGCGCCAATTCCGTGCCCTTCGGCGCGCGCTGGCCGGTGACAAGCAGGCCATCGAACGCCATCTTCAGCTTAACGTTTGCCTGGATTTGGTCATCTTGCTCAATGTAGTTGCCGTAGTAGCGGCCGCCGTTGAAATCCATTCCGGTGATCTTGCCATCGCCGATGTACAGGCAACCATTACCCATCCCGGTGGAGCCGGTGTATTTCATTGCATAAAGCGCACTCATACAACTTCCTTTTGGCGAAATATCAACCTTCGCGGTTATCCTCGCGACGCAATCATGAATCGTCAAAAATATTAATACACGCTTGCGGTTGTATCTAAATTTCGACGGCTTAGACCAAAGATTATCGCCGTCATTTTGGGTTCCGGAATGCAACCTGGCAGAAAAATCAATAGCGCGCGGCAGTGGCGGGCGAAGCATCTCGATCTCGAACGCGACTTTGCCGGCCGTAAGGCTTTGCCTCCGGGCCGCTCGACGGGTTAAGCCGCCTGCCCCGCGGCTGGCTATGCCGGACGTTCGATTTGACGAAGCCTGCGTCGTCGCCAAATCCATCCCACGATCACCACGACGATCGCGCCCAGCACGGCACAGAAGATCTCGCCATCGACTCCGATATGCTGGTCGACGCCGAGCGACGTCAACAGCATGTCAATCTTGGCGCCGAGCGGGCCCGCGAATAATGCACCAAGCTTCGGATGAATGGCCGGATCGGTTGCGATGACGTCGCCGGCGATCCAACCCAATAACACTGCACCGGCCCATACCAGGATCGGCAGACGGTCGAGCAACGCCATGATCAGCGCTGCGCCCGCAACGATGAACGGGATACTGATAGCGAGACCGAAAACCAGCAGCGGTACGCTGCCATTGGCCGCCGCCGCAACCGCGATCACATTGTCGAGGCTCATGACGATGTCGGCGACCACGACGATCTGGATTGCCGCCCACAGATGCGATGCCGCCTGAACGTCGTCTTCGTCTTCTTTCTCGGGCACCAGCAGTTTTGCTGCGATCACCACCAGCGCCAATCCGCCGACCAGCTTGAGGTACGGCAACTCCATCAACGTTGCGACAATGCCGGTGAAGATGACGCGCAGAATGACGGCTGCGCCGGCGCCGAAGATCATCCCCCAGAGTCGCCGGCGCGGATCCAGCCCACGACACGCGAGCGCAATCACCAGCGCGTTGTCTCCCGACAACAGCACGTTGATCCAGATGATCTTGGCGACCGCGACCCAGAAGGCCGGTTGTGTCATCTCGCTGTGAAACTGGGTGACGAACGCTCCGATGTTCGCCGGATCAAAGATCTGCCACAGCCAGTTCACAGCACGTCCTTTCGGCCTCGCGGCCGCCTCAGCGGCCCTTACTTGCCGCTACGCGCAGCAATTAGCCAACGATTTCGTTGCCCGAGAAGAATTGCGCGATTTCGATCGCAGCCGTTTCGGCGGCGTCAGAACCATGCACCGAATTTTCTCCGATCGACTTTGCGTGCAGCTTGCGGATGGTACCGTCGGCCGCCTTGGAGGGATCGGTCGCGCCCATGACATCGCGATGCAGGAGCACGGCGTTCTCGCCCTCAAGCACCTGAACAACGACCGGCGCAGAGATCATGAAGTCCACCAGTTCGCCGAAGAACGGACGCGCCTTGTGAACGGCGTAGAAGGTCTCGGCTTGCGCGCGGGTCATGCGGATACGTTTCTGAGCCACAATACGAAGGCCGGCCTTCTCGATCAGCGCGTTGATCGCGCCCGTGAGATTACGCTCGGTCGCGTCCGGCTTGATGATCGAGAAGGTGCGTTCAATCGCCATGATTTCGTCCTTGAAAACGGCTGGTGGGAGTTGCCGGGCTTATATCGGCGCCGTTGCGGAACGGCAAGCGATCCGGCGAAATGCCGCAGATCGGCCCCAACCGGCCAATCCGGCGCTCGGTTGTCGATTACGACCATTTCACCAAGATGAACCTATTCTGAAACAGCCGTCCCGGCGCGGTTCATTTTCCCAGGCCTAGGTTGAGATGGTCCGAACGCCTGCGATCCAGGAGGTATCGGCGACCACTTTACGATGGCGCCAAGCGCGCCGAACTTGAGGAGATCACCATGCTACGCAAACTCTCACTCGTTGCATTTGCCGCGGCTTCGCTCGGCGTGGCCGCGCTGGCGCCGACCACCGCCTCGGCCTTCGGAGGACACGGTGGCGGACATGGTGGTGGATTCCATGGTGGTGGATTCCACGGCGGCGGGCATGGCGGCCATTTCGGGGGCCATCGCTTCTTCGTCGGCGGCCGAGGCTTCTACGGCTATGGTTATAATGGCTATGGCTATAATTATGGCTACGACGGCTGTTACGTGCGTAGCCTTGTCGGCACCCCGTGGGGACCCCGCTGGCGCCTGATCAATCGCTGCTACTGAGTTAACGAAATCGACCTTGGAAAAGCCTCGGCCGCCTGGCCGGGGCTTTTTCATTTGGGCCCGGCACCGGTTCCGCGACTTAATAGGGTATTTACTAAAAATACGCGTAACCGGTCCATGATGCGAAACATTTCAGCTCCCGCCGACTTGATCCCGCGTGATTTGAAGCGAAACCGAGCGGAACCGACAATGAAGAGCCGAAACACCGATGCCGGCGAAATGATCGACCGGGCCACCAGCCGGTCGATTTGCGACGCTATCGGCGAGCGGCTGCGACAGAGCCTTAACTCCGAAGCTCCGCACCCCTCGCCCCAGCTCGAGCGGCTGATCGCTGAATTGCACAAGCGCGATCGCGGGAACCACGCCCTCGGCTAGCTGCATGTGATAGCTCGTCACCAGACGGGGGGTTGCGTTTACCGACGGCTCCGGTGACAACGCCGCATGCTTTCAATCACCGACATATCGGTCCGGATTGCCGGGCGACTTCTCATCGATCAAAGCTCCATTCAGATCGTACCCGGTGCGCGGGTAGGCTTCGTCGGCCGCAATGGCGTCGGCAAATCGACCCTGTTTCACGCGATTCGCGGCGAGTTGCCGACCGAGACCGGGACCATTTCGATGCCGCCGCGATGGCGCATCGGCAGCCTGGCGCAGGAAGCGCCCGACGGTCCGGAAAGCCTGATCACGGTCGTCCTGAAAGCCGACCTTGAACGCGCGGCGTTGCTGCGTGAAGCCGAAACCGCGCACGATCCGGTCCGGATCGCCGACATCCAGACCCGGCTGGTCGATATCGACGCCCATTCCGCACCCGCCCGGGCCGCCGCGATCCTCAGCGGCCTCGGATTTTCCGCCGCCGACCAGGCGCGATCCTGCTCGGAATTTTCGGGCGGCTGGCGGATGCGCGTCGCGCTCGCCGCGACGTTGTTTTCGGCCCCTGACCTCCTGCTGCTCGACGAGCCGACCAACTATCTCGACCTCGAAGGCACGCTCTGGCTGGAAGACCATCTGGCGAATTATCCGCGCACCGTGATCGTCATCAGCCATGACCGCGACCTGCTCGACACCTCGGTCGATCAGATCCTGCACCTCGATCGCGGCAAGCTAACGCTCTACAAGGGAACCTACTCGTCGTTCGAGGAACAGCGGGCAACGCGCGAAATGCTCGATGCCAGGCACGCCAAGCGACAGGCCGACGAGCGCAAGCGTCTGCAAGACTTTGTCGATCGCTTCAAGGCGAAGGCTACGAAAGCCCGTCAGGCCCAATCCCGCGTCAAGATGCTGGAGCGGATGAAGCCCGTTACCGCACTGGTGACGCAGGACGTGCGCGAAATCTCGTTTCCGACTCCGGAGAAGACGCTGTCGCCGCCGATTATCGCCGTCGATGACGTCTCGGTCGGCTATGATCCGAAAAAGCCGGTGCTCAATCGTGTCACCCTGCGCATCGACACCGATGACCGCATCGCCCTGCTCGGCTCCAACGGCAACGGCAAGTCGACGCTCGTCAAGCTGCTTGCCAACAAGCTGCCGCCGTTCGCCGGCCGCGTCACCCGCGCCGACAAGCTGTCGATCGGCTACTTCGCGCAGCATCAGGTCGACGAGCTCGATCTCGAAGGCTCGGCCTACGACCATATGCGCAGGCTGATGCCCGACGCGCCCGAAAGCAAGGTGCGCGCGCGAACCGGCGCGATCGGCTTCTCCGGCAAGGCCGGCGACACGATCGTCAAAAGCTTGTCAGGCGGCGAAAAGGCCCGGCTTTTGCTCGGGCTTGCGACCTTTTTTGCTCCCAACATGATCATTCTCGACGAGCCGACCAACCATCTGGACATCGACAGCCGCGCAGCGCTTGCCGAGGCGATCAATGAGTTTCCCGGCGCGGTCATTATGGTTTCGCATGATCGCTATCTGATCGAGGCCTGTGCCGATCAATTGTGGGTCGTCGCCGACCATGCCGTTACCGCCTATGACGGCGACCTCGACGACTACCGGCGCATGGTGTTGTCGGCGCGTGGCATGCGCACGAGTTCTCGCGACCGCGCCGCCAACGACCGCGACAAGCCCGCGCGCAACAAAGCGGAAAAGCGCGTTCCGCTGAAGCAACAGATTTCGGACGCCGAAACCGAGATTGCCCGTATCAACGGTATCATCGCCAAGATCGATACCGCGCTGGCGTTGCCGGATCTGTTCAAGCGCGATCCGAAGCAGGCGGCTCAGCTCACCAAGGCGCGGGCCGGCGCTGAGAGCGCCCTGCAGCGCGCCGAGGAAGCATGGCTGACGGCAAGTACGCGGTATGACGAGGCGGGTTGAGGCGATCTGACATTCATCGCGCTCGCCGCGACCAAACCATCACGTCGCCGCCGGCTTCTTTTTCGCCTTGGGTTTGGCCACAGCCTTGGGCTGCTCCGATTCAGGCAGGCGCTCGATCGACGTCAGGCGGCCCGCGGTAAACGTGTAGATCCCGGCGCGCTGCCCCTGGGTGTAGGTGACCGCTGCGACCCGATCGCCCCGCCCATTGTTCGAGAGATTGACGCTGCCGGGGGCGCCGATGCCACGGACCACATCGCATTCGGTATGACCCAGCGCCACCGTGCCGGTCGTGGAGGGCTGTGGCGGTGCACCGGCCGCGCCGTTGGTCAGGGCACTGGCTTCCGCCGACCCGGCAGGGGGAGCCATCCCCGGGCACAGCCCGTCGGCGCTGACCAGATCCTGAGCGGTAATCGGCTTGTTCGGTGTCAGGGGCGGCGTTTCGATCGAAACATTGCTGATGAACAACCGGCCGGAACGCGAAAACCATTGCGCGTCCTTCGAGAGAAGGTCGGACGAGAACATATCGGACGCGCCGGCGCAGCCCGCCAGCACGGGGCCCAACACCAGCAGCGCCAGCAGGCGCTTTCGAGAAGAATTCCTGTCTCGCACTATCAATTAGATTCCTGTCCGACCGTAATCTGCTGTCCCACCATCACTTTGCGGCACGACCGTGGCTGGGGATAACCGCCCGGCCGAAACCGACGATTATCATTAACAGCGATGAATCGCTATTGCCGCCGCTGCCACCGGCCCCGCTCGTCGGCCTGCCAATAGGTAACCTCGAAGCCCCGCGCCTTGCAGTCGGACCAGGCGGTGCGCGCCGCGGCCAGCGCATCGTCATCATTGCCGTTGAAAACCAGCACCAGCCGCTCATAGGCATTCAAATCCGGGGGTAGCGGAGCGCTGTCGACCAGAAACCTGACATTGGCCCGATTCGGATTGCCCTCCTCCGCCATCAGCACGATCGGTTGATCTGCCGCATCGCCGGCACGCCAAGTGGCGTGCGGCAAAAACGAATCGTCGCGATAGGTCCACAGATGGGCGTCGAGCGCTTCTGCGCGCTCCTCCGATGCCGACTGCACGACCACGCGCCAGCCGCGCTCAAGCGACTTCTCGAGCAGCGGCGGCAACACGGCCTCAAGCGTCATGTCCTGCAGGTGGTAGAACAGAACTTCCGTCATCGCCTGGTTTCGTAATGCTCTGCGACCAGCCGCTCGAGCAGGCGAACGCCGTAGCCCGAACCCCAACTATGATTGATTTCGGTTTTGGGCGCCCCCATCGCCGTACCCGCGATATCGAGATGCGCCCATGGCGTATTGTCGACAAAGCGCTGCAGGAATTGCGCAGCGGTGATCGAACCGCCATGGCGGCTGCCGCCGGTGTTCTTCATGTCGGCGAACTGCGAATCGATCTGCTTGTCGTATTCCGGGCCGAGCGGCATGCGCCACACCCGCTCTCCCGTTTCCAATCCGGCCTTGGTTAGCCGTTCCGCCAATTCATCATTGTTGGAGAACATGCCGGCATATTCGGTGCCGAGCGCCACCATGATCGCACCGGTCAGGGTGGCGAGATCGACCATGAATTTCGGCTTGAATTTCTTCGCCACGTGCCAAAGCACATCGGCCAGCACCAGCCGGCCTTCGGCGTCGGTATTGATGATTTCGATGGTCTGGCCGGACATCGAGGTGACGATGTCGCCGGGGCGCTGGGCATTGCCGTCAGGCATGTTCTCGACGAGGCCGATGGCGCCGACCACATTGACCTTGGCTTTGCGCGCGGCAAGGGCATGCATCAATCCGACCACGCAGGCGGCCCCGCCCATGTCGCCCTTCATGTCTTCCATGCCGCCGGCGGATTTGATCGATATGCCGCCGGTGTCGAAGCAGACGCCCTTGCCGACAAACGCCACCGGCCGGTCGCCGCGCTTGCCGCCGTTCCAGCGCATGATCACGGTGCGGCCGGGCTGCGTGGAGCCTTGGGCGACACCGAGCAGCGCGCCCATTCCCAGTTTGGTCATCGCCTTGACGTCGAGCACCTCGACATCGACGCCGAGCTTGCGCAACTGGCCGGCGCGACGGGCGAACTCCACCGGAAACAGGACGTTCGGCGGCTCATTGACGAGTTCGCGGGCAAGGATCACGCCATCGACCACGTGGGAATCGGGCGTGAAGGCCTTGCGCGCGGCGGCGACGTCGTCGACGGCAACCGAGACCTCGGCGCGCAGTGCGCCCTCTTCGCCATCCTTCTTCTTGGTCTTGTAGCGATCGAACTTGTAGGCGCGCAGCCGCACCCCGGAAGCGACCGCGGCCGCCCGTTCTGGAGTCATGGCATCATCGGGCAAATCCGCCACGATCGTCACGGCATCGCTGCCGGCGCCGAGCTTGCCGGCAACCACTCCGCCGAGCTTGATGAAATCGTCGTCCTTGATCGCCGACAGCTTGCCGACGCCAACCACGATCAGGCGCAAGGCCTTGAGGTCCTGGGGCGCCAGAATGTCGAGCGTGGCCATGCTCTTGCCCTTGAAGCGGTTGGTCGTGGCGGCCCGCGATACGAGATCCACCGCCGCGCCCAGCGCCTTGCGCGCCGCGTCGCCGAATTTCAACGCGTCGTCGCAGAAAACCACCAGAATGCTGCGCGGGGCGGCGGAAAACGGAACAAAGCCGACCTTGACGGCGTCGGGCATGGGCAAAACCTCCAAAATTCAGGGCTGTAACCGGGTCGGAACTTCGACCGATGTGTGTTCGGCTGCCCTGCACATCCGTCAAGAGCACGCTCAGGCGCACTATGGCTGTCAGCCGCCATGCTGCCAAGCACCGCCGTGGCCAGGCGGCCACAGGGAACGAATGGTTAACCTTAATAAAAAGGTGCCATGGCCCAGCCATTTTGTCGAAGGATCAAAGGGATGCTACTGAGTAAAGAGGGGCGACTGGACGGATGGCGGCCCGACCGAAGGGGACCCTGACTTCAGGGTCGGTCGCGGGCTGCGTTCCAGTTCGTTAAGGCGGGAATCGTGCGGTAACGATGGGGTCGATCGACAGGTATATCTTCCGCACGACGCTTGCGTCGTTTGCGCTAGTTCTGGTCAGCCTGACGGGCGTGATCTGGATTACGCAGGCGTTGCGCGGCATCGACCTGATGACCAGCCAAGGTCAAACCATTCTGACGTTTCTCGGTATCACCAGCCTCGTGATTCCTTCATTGGTGAATGTGATTGCGCCGATCGCGCTGATGATCGCGATCTCGCACACCCTCAACAAGCTCGCCACCGATTCCGAGATCATCGTGATGAACGCGGCCGGCATGTCCCCGTTCAGGCTCCTCCGCCCGTTCATCTATGCCACCGCCGTGGTGGCGATCATGGTGGCCTTTATTACGGTCTATCTGGCCCCTGACGGCCTGCGCCGAATCAAGCAGTGGGACGCCGACATCACCGCCGACGTTCTGACCAACATCCTGCAGCCCGGGCGATTCGCGCAGCTAGACCAGAACCTGACCATCCGTATCAGGGAGCGGCAGCCGGGCGGACTGCTTGCCGGCGTCTTTGTCGACGACCGCCGCGATCCCAAGGAACGCGTCAGCATTGTCGCCGACCATGGTTCGGTGCTGAAAAACGAAAGCGGCTCGTTCCTGGTTCTCGAGGATGGCAATCTCGAGCGATTCGAAATCGGCAAGCGCGACCCAGCGCTGGTGGCATTCGGCCGCTACGCTTTCGACATGTCGAAATTCTCGAATCAGGGCACCGCTGTCGCGCTCGGCATTCGCGAGCGCTACCTCTGGGAATTGCTGGACCCGCCAGCCGATGATCCGATGTACAAGCAGTTGCCCGGACAGTTTCGTGCCGAGTTGCATGATCGCTTCATGTCGCCGATCTATCCCTTTGCTTTTGCAGCACTTACCTTCGCCTTCCTCGGCAGCCCGCGGACCACGCGCCAGAGCCGCAATTTTTCGATCACCGGTTCCATCCTGGCCGTGTTCGGGTTGCGAATGGCCGGATTTGCCTGCTCCGTCATGGCGGTGAAATCGTCGTTCGCCCCGCTCGTCCAATATCTGATGCTGGTGGCGGCCATCGGCGGCAGCATCTGGATCATCATCCGCGGCGTCGTGATCGAGCCGCCGCCAGCCCTATTGGAAGCCATCGCGAAATCGAATGCGCGCCTGGCCCGGCTATTCCGGCGACCGGTAGCCGCATGAGCATGATCACCAACACGCTCGGACGCTATTTTGCCGGCCGCTTCGTGATGTCGGCGCTCGGGGTGTTCCTCAGCATCTTCGTGCTGCTGGTGCTGGTCGATTACATCGAAATGGTCCGGAAGACCTCCGGACTGGTGTCGGTATCCGCCATCGCGGTCGCGGAGACCTCGCTGTTCCGGGTGCCGCAATTGCTCGAAAAGATGATGCCGTTCTGCATCCTGATCGGCGGCATGACGTGCTACCTCGCGCTGTCACGACGGCTGGAATTGGTGGTGGCACGCGCCGCCGGAGTTTCGGCGTGGCAGTTCATCGCGCCGGCGCTCGCCAGCGCGATCGTGCTCGGGATTCTGGCGACCACAGCCTACAATCCGATGTCCGCCAATTTGAGCGAGATCTCCAAGCGGATGGAGGCTCAATTGTTTGGCTCCGCCCCGGGCGGCGGCATCCAGGAGGCTTCGGGATTCTGGATCAATCAGGTCAATGAAGATGGTCAGGCCATCATCAACGCGGTCCGCAGCGAGCAGCAGGGCGTGCGGCTGACCGGCCTCACGGTGTTCACGTTCGACACCCACAACCGGTTCAGGGAGCGAATCGAGGCGCGCGAGGCGACCCTTGAAACCGGGCATTGGCTGTTCAAATCGGTACGGCGTTACTCCCTCGACGCCCCACCCGTCGAACAGGACACTTTTGTGCTGCCGACCAACCTGACGCCGGCCCAGGTTCGCAACAGCTTTTCCACACCCGAAACTGTGTCTTTTTGGCAACTCCCGGCCTATATCCGGTCTTCTGAAAGCTCCGGTTTCGCGACTGCCGGGTATCGTTTGCAGTATCACAAGCTCATCGCACAGCCATTTTTGTTGGCTGCAATGGTGATGCTGGCGGCGTCGGTGAGCTTGCGGTTCTTCCGCTTCGGCGGCGTGCAAAAGATGGTTTTGAGTGGCGTGGGCGCAGGCTTTCTGCTCTACGTGCTGTCGAAAGTAACTGAGGATTTGAGCAAGGCTGAGTTGATGCATCCGATCGCTGCGGCGTGGTTGCCCGTTTGCGTGGGCGGCCTCACCGGCTTTTTGGCCTTGTTGTACCAGGAGGACGGGTAGTGGCCGGTGTCGCCGCCCGCCAGATAAGGTCGCTTGTGTTCAGGTGGCGCACCCCCGTGCGCCGCCATCGCAGCGGCTTGGCCGTCAGCCGGACCGTCCTCGCGCTCGCCGCCGGGTTGATGGTTGCCGGCGCGCTGGGCGTTGCCCTGCCCGCGCCCGCCTCGGCGCAAAGCTTCACCTACAATCCGATCCCGGTTCGGCCGAAACAGCCGCGACCGCCCAGCGACGGGCAGATGCTCGTCCAGGCGACCGAGGTGGATTACGACTACAACAACTCGCGGGTGTCGGCGGTCGGCAACGTGCAGATGTTCTACAACGGCACCAGCGTCGAGGCCGACAAGGTCATCTACGACCAGAAGACCAAGCGGCTGCATGCCGAGGGCAACATCCGCATGACCGATGCGGACGGCAAGATCACCTACGCCAACATCATGGATCTGAGCGACGACTACCGAGACGGCTTCGTCAATTCGCTGCGGGTCGATACCGCCGACCAGACCCGTATGGCGGCGACCCGCGCCGACCGCTCCAGCGGCAATTACACGGTGTTCGAGAATGGCGTCTATACCGCCTGCGCACCCTGTAAGGACGATCCGAAGAGGCCGCCGCTGTGGCAGGTCAAGGGCGCGCGCATCATTCACGATCAGAGCGACAAGATGCTCTATTTCGAGAACGCGCAGTTGGAATTCTACGGCGTTCCGATGGCCTATATGCCGTACTTCTCGACGCCCGACCCCACCGTCAAGCGCAAGACCGGCTTCCTGATGCCGTCCCCCAGCAGCTATACGGCCTACGGATATGGCGTCGAAGTTCCGTTCTACTGGGCGATCGCGCCCGACTACGACGCGACCTTCAATCCGCGCTTCACCAGCCGACAGGGCGTGTTGGCGCAGGCCGAATTCCGCCAGCGCTTTAACAACGGATCGTATCAGGTACGCGCTTATGGCATCGACCAGCTCGATCCGGGCGCGTTTGCTGGTGCGCCGGGCGATCGCCAATTCCGTGGCGGCGTCGAAACCAAGGGCCAGTTCGCGCTCAACGACAAGTGGGTCTGGGGCTGGGACGGCGTCCTGCTGTCCGACTACTACTTCATGTCGGACTACCGGCTCGCCCAATACCGGGATCCGCTCGGCTCGTTCCTGACCCTGCCGACCGAAGCGATCTCGCAGCTTTACCTGACCGGCGTCGGCAACCGCAGCTACTTCGACGCGCGCGCGATCTACTATCTGAGCTTCTCGGGCTTCCAGAATCAGGTGCCGGTGGTCGCGCCGGTGATCGACTACTCCAACGTGATCAATCACCAAGTGCTGGGTGGCGAGCTCAGCTACAAGACCAACTTCACCAGCCTGACGCGTGAAACCGCGGCCTTCGATCCGGTCAACGCCGCCGCGCTGGCCAACGGCACCTGCGTGCAGAACACCGCCGACACCGCCATCAACGCCGCCAACATCAACCGGGCAAACTGCCTGCTTCGGGGCATGCCCGGCACCTATACGCGCGCCACCGGCGAAGTCGATTGGCGCCGTTCGTTCACCGACTCGGCGGGTGAGATCTGGACGCCGTTTGCAAGCCTGCGCGCCGACGCGATCAACTCCTCGATTTCGAACCAGCCCGGCGTTTCGAACTTCCTGCCGACCGGCGAGACCCAGGCGCTGCGGGTGATGCCGACGGTCGGCTTCGAATACCGCTACCCCTTCATCAACGTCCAGCCGTGGGGAACCACGACGATCGAACCGATTGCGCAGGTCATCGTTCGTCCCAACGAATCCTATGCCGGCAAGCTTCCCAACGAAGACGCGCAGAGCATGGTGTTTGACACCTCGAACCTGTTCAGCGTCGACAAATTCTCGGGCTATGATCGCGTCGAGGGTGGCGGCCGCGCCAATGCCGGCGTGCAGGCAACCACCCAATTCGACCGCGGCGGCTCGGTCACGGCGGTGTTCGGGCAATCCTATCAGTTGTTCGGCCTGAATTCCTTCGCCGTCGCCGACGCGAACAATACTGCGATCGACTCCGGTCTCGACAAGCCGGTCTCGGACTATGTCGCCAGCCTCGCCTATTCGCCGAACCGGACCTACACCTTCAGCACGCGCGGACGATTTGACGAGGCCACCGGCAGCGTCGAGCGCTTCGAGGCCGAAGGCCGCGCCAATTTCGATCGCTGGTCGGTCAGCCTGTTGTACGGCGACTACGCCCCGCAGCCGGAGATCGGATACCTGACCCGCCGCGAAGGCATTCTCGGCACCGGCTCGGTCAAGGTGGCCAACAACTGGGTGGTGAGCGGTGCGGCACGATGGGATCTCGTCGCCAACCAGATCAACCAATATGTCATCGGCGCGGGCTATGTGGACGACTGCTTCGTGCTCGCAGCGAACTACGTCACCTCTTATTCCTATTCGGCGGGTACTTTGCCGCCGGTGCTCAGCCACGCGTTCATGCTGCAGATCGGCTTGCGGACGCTTGCCCAGTCCTCCACGACTTCGGGCGGCGGGCAGATCCAATAGGGCCGGCGGCGGCAGACGACCGGCGGAAACAATCGCCGGCCAGTCCCGCCCCCATTCGACTCGGTTGACATAGCGACGGTGACCATGACGACCACATTGTTCCAGCGGATTCCGCTTTTCGTCCCGGCTTGCGCCGTGGCCCTGCTCACCCTGCTGGCTTGCGGGACGCCTTCATACGCGCAAACGGTGGTCGTTATGGTCAACGGCGAACCGATCACCAATTACGATATCGAGCAGCGCACCAAGCTGGACTCCCTGTCGACCCACAAAGCGCCGAGCCGGCAGGAAGTGATCGACGAACTGATCGATCAAAAGGTGAAAATCAAGGAAGCCAAGCAGTTCAGCGTCGACCCGACCTCTGCCGACGTCGATGCCTCGTTCGCCCAGATGAGTGCGCGGATGCACATCACGCCCGACCAGCTCGCCAAGTCGCTCGAGAGCCAGGGTATCCGCCCGGAAACACTCAAGGAGCGCATCAAGGCGGAGATGGTTTGGACCAGCCTGGTCCGCGGTCGTTACAAGGAAAGCCTGCAGGTCGGCGAGAAAGAAGTCGCCGCGGCCGCGCGGGCCCAGGGCGATGATGGGAGCGACAAGCTGGAAAGCTTCGAATATCAGATGCAGCCGATTGTCTTGATCGTCCCGCGGGGATCGCCGCCGACCGTTGTCGAGGCAAGGGTCAAGGAGGCCGAGGCGTTGCGCAACCGGCTGCAGACCTGCGAGGAGGCTAACTCGTTCTTCAAGTCGATGCCCAACGCCGCGATCCGCGACATCGTGACCAAAACCTCGGCCGACATACCGGCTCCGATCCGTGAAGGGCTCGACAAGACCCCGATCGGTCATTTGACCGCACCCGAGGTGACGAAACAGGGCGTGGAGATGGTCGCGTTGTGCGGCCGCAAGCCGACCACGGTCGACACCCCGAAGAAAAGAGAAATCCGCGACAGGATGTTCGCCCAGAAATTCGAGGCTCAGTCGAAAGCCTACCTGCAGCGGATCCGCAAAGCCGCGATGATCGAATATCGTTGATAAATGGCAAAACCTCTCGCGCTGACGTTAGGTGAGCCTGCGGGCATCGGCCCCGACATCACCCTGAAGGCGTGGTTGCGGCGGAATGACTTGGCGCTGCCGCCATTCTACTTGGTCGGCGATTGCGATTTGCTCCGCGACCGAGCGAAAACCCTGGGGCTGGATGTCAGGTTCGCCGAAGTCCCAGCCGGCGATGCCTTGGCTGCGTTCGCCGACGCGTTGCCCATCGTGGCGACCGGCTCTGCGGCCACCGCACGGCCCGGGCAGCCCGACAATAACAGCGCGGATGCGGCCATTGCTTCGATCCGGCAGGCGGTCGACGACGTCAGCGCAGGCCGCGCCGGCGCGGTCGTCACCAATCCGATTGCCAAGAGCGTGCTCTACCGCGCTGGCTTTCGCCATCCCGGTCATACCGAATTCCTGGCCGAACTTGCTTCAGCTGGCGGTCGTACACCGCAGCCGGTGATGATGTTGTGGTCGCCTGCCCTCGCCGTCGTGCCGGTCACCATCCATCTTCCGCTGCGCGATGCGATCGCGCAGCTATCGGGCGAACTGATCGTGGCAACGGTCCGCATCGTGGCGGCGGCCTTGAAGACGCGCTTTGGGCTTGCCAGGCCGCGCCTGGCGCTGTCCGGCCTCAACCCGCATGCCGGGGAAGACGGCTCGCTCGGCACCGAGGAACAGCGGATCGTCGGTCCTGCCGTCGACATTCTGCGCGCGGAGGGCATCGAGATCAGAGGCCCGTTGCCGGCCGACACCATGTTTCACGAGGCCGCGCGCAAGACCTATGACTGCGCGATCTGCATGTACCACGATCAGGCGCTGATCCCGATCAAAACGCTGGCGTTCGACGACGCCGTCAACGTCACGCTGGGATTGCCTTTCGTTCGGACCTCGCCGGACCACGGCACGGCATTCGACATCGCCGGAACCGGACGCGCCAATCCGTCGAGCCTGATCGCGGCCTTGCGGCTTGCCGCCCGTATGGCGTCGACAGAGTCGGCATGAGCGCGATCGATGACCTTCCGCCGCTGCGCGAGGTCATCCGCCAGCATGCCCTGTCGGCGCGCAAATCGCTCGGGCAGAATTTCCTGCTGGATCTCAACCTCACGGCTCGGATCGCCCGCGCCGCAGGCCCACTCGAGGACGCAACTGTCATCGAGATCGGTCCGGGTCCCGGCGGATTGACGCGGGCGCTGCTGGCGCTGGGCGCGCGGCGTGTCATTGCGGTGGAGCGCGACGAACGCGCGCTCGGGCCGCTTGAACAGATCGCCAGGCACTATCCCGGGCGCCTGGAGATCGTGTGCGCCGATGCGCAGCGGTTCGATCCGCGGCCGCTGCTCGGCGGCAACAAGGCCAAAATCGTCGCCAACCTGCCCTACAACATCGCCACCGCGCTTCTGATCGACTGGCTGTCGGTCGACCCGTGGCCGCCCTGGTTCGACGTGATGGTGCTGATGTTTCAGCGCGAGGTGGCCGAGCGCATCGTGGCGCAGGAAAACGGCGAAGCCTATGGACGGCTAGCCGTGCTGGCGAACTGGCGCGCCGAGACCAAGATCCTGTTCGACATATCTCCCGCGGCCTTCGTGCCGCAGCCCAAGGTCACCTCATCGGTGGTGCGGCTGATTCCCCGCGGCGCGCCGGAGCCGTGCGATCGCAAGGCGCTGGAGATGGTCGCAGCGGCGGCGTTCGGCCAGCGGCGCAAGATGCTGCGGCAAAGCCTCAAATCATTGCCGGTCGACCCTGTCAGACTCGGGGCGGCCGCGCATATCGACCTGACGCGGCGGGCCGAAACCATTCCGATCAGCGGCTTTGTTGCCATGGCCCGTGAATTGACCATTATACGCAACGAAAAAAACGACATCGCGTAAGGAGAAGATTCCATGGGGATGATGCGTCGCCAATCGCTCGTCAAGTTCGATGCACCGCTGTGCGAGACGATCGTTGAAACACCCAAGCCGCAAGGCAAGGAAGTCCTCGTTCGCATCGAGCGTTGCGGGCTGTGCCATTCCGATCTGCACATCCAGGATGGCTATGCCGATATCGGCGGCGGCAAAAGGCTCGATACGACGCGCGGCATGGTGTTGCCGTTCACGCTCGGGCACGAGATCGCCGGGACCGTCGAGGAAGTCGGTCCCGACGTCGCGAAGGAGCTGATCGGCACCAGGAAGGCGGTATTTCCCTGGATCGGTTGCGGCCAGTGCCGCGAGTGCGCCAATGGCGATGAGAACATTTGCGCCAAGCAGCGCTTTCTGGGCGTCTCCATCGATGGTGGCTTCGCCAGCCATGTGCTGGTGCCGGATGCGAAATACCTGCTGGATTACGACCCACTGCCGGTCAATCAGGCAGCGACCCTGATGTGCTCCGGCATGACCGCCTATGGCGCCCTGAAGCGGCTGGTCGACCGGCCGCGACAACGTAATCTCCTGCTGATCGGCCTTGGCGGCGTCGGCATGATGGGACTTTCCTTCGCGCAGGCGATGTTCAAGCAGAAAGTCTCCGTCGCAGATTTGAGCCCGGCGGCGCGCGAGGCGGCGCTGAACAACGGCGCCGCGGTCGCCTACGATCCCTCCGAGCCGGATGTGGTCAAGCGCATCATCAAGGAGAACGACGGTGGCTTCGACGGGATCGTCGATTTCGCCGGCAACGAAAAATCGATGGGCTTCGCGGTATCCGCGCTGGCGCGCGGCGGCAAGATCGTGGTCTCCGGGCTGATGGGCGGCAATTTCAGCCTGCCGATGGTGCAATGGGTCTACAAGCGCATGACCGTCGAGGGCTTCATGACCGGTACGCTGGCCGAAGCCAAAGAATTGATGGCGCTGGCGCGCGCCGGGAAGATCAAGCCGACGCCGATGAGAGAAGAGCCGATGGGCGATGTCCAGAAATGGATCGAGGCGTTGCGGGCCGGCCAAGTCGTTGGACGTATCGTTCTGAAAAACTAGAGCGTTTTCCAGCGAAGTGGATACCGGTTCGCGTAAAGAAAACGCGTCAAACCAAGAATCTAGAGCCCCGTTCCAATTCCATCGGAACGGAAAAGGCTCTAGAGCGGAGCATTTCGTCGATCGCCCTTTGAATAAGGAGACTCTCGATGGCCTCCAGAATTCATTCGACACTGGGCGCCGTGGCGGCGATCGCGCTGGTCTTGATGTCGACGCCGGCGCCGGCGCAGAAGCGTTACGGCCCGGGCGTCACCGACACCGAAATCAAAATCGGAACCACCACGCCGTATAGCGGCCCGGCCTCGGCCTATTCGGCCGGCGCAGTCTCGGCGACCGCCTATTTCGCGATGATCAACGAACAGGGCGGCGTGAACGGCCGCAAGATCAGTTTCATCAGCCTCGACGACGCCTACAGCCCGCCCAAAACCGTCGAGCAGGTCCGGCGGCTGATCGAGAGCGAGGAAGTGCTGTTTCTGGTAAACCCGGTCGGCACCGCCACCAACATGTCGGTGGTCAAATACATCAATCAGAAAAAGGTGCCGCATCTTTTCATCGGCACCGGCGCGACGGTGTTCAACGACCCCGAGCATTATCCGTGGACGATGAGCTGGACACCGCACTACGCGTCGGAAGGCGAAATCTACGCCAAATATATTCTCTCGGCAAAACCCGACGCCAAGATCGGCATCCTGTCGCAGAACGATGATCTCGGCCGCGATTATCTGCTCGGCTTCAGGCGCGGCCTCGGCGACAAGGCCTCCACCATGATCGTGTCGTCGCAGACCTACAACACCAGCGACCCGACGGTCGATTCCCAGGTGGTGACGCTCAAGGCATCCGGCGCCGACGTGCTCCTGATTGCCTCGGTCCCGAAATACGCCGCGCAAGCCATTCGCAAGGCTTATGACATCGACTGGCATCCGCAGGAATTCGTGGTCAGCATCGGCTCCTCGATCGCGGGCGCGATCAAGCCGGCGGGGTTTGAAGCCGCCAAGGGGGTTATCTCCGCGGCCTATCAAAAAGATCCGGCCGACCCGCAATGGAAGAACGATCCGACCATGCAGGCGTGGAACGCATGGATGGACAGATACAATCCACGCGTCGACAAGAGCGACTACTACGGCCCCTACGGCTATAATATCGGCTTCGCGGTGGTGCAGATCCTCAAGCAGTGCGGCGACGACCTGACGCGTGAGAATATCATGAAGCAGGCCTCTCACCTCGATCTCGCTCTGCCGCTGCTGCTGCCGGGAATCCGCCTCCAGACCAGTCCAGCGGACCACCGCCCGATCAAGCAGATGCGGCTGGTGCGTTTCGATGGTGAACGCTACGTGCTGTTCGGCGACGTGCTCGCGAGCCAGTAACGGCACGGCCACCCGCTTTACCCAGGAGGGGTTCCCGGCTTCAAAGTTCCGCCGCATTCGGGGCTGCGGCGGCCAGCCCGAATTAAGCCGCACGCTCTCCGGAATTGCGGCGCAATGCGACCCAAGTTTTTTCGGACATTTGGCTAGCGAAGCGTTTGTATCATCGCCGGAGCAGGGACATGCCAAACCGAACCGCGAAATTCCTGTCGACCATCGTTGCGGGTTATCTCGCCGGTGCGGCGCTGACGGGCGTATCGCACGGCCAAACGCCGGCGCCCGCGCCGACGCCGGCGGCCGACGAATGTCTCGCCGGCCCCAAGGGTCAGGCGCCCTCCGGAAGTCACTGGTACTACCGCATCGAACGCGGCACCAAACGCCATTGCTGGTACCTTGGACCACAGCGCGATGCGCGCGCCCAAGCCGCGCCAGCGAATCAAGCCGCCCCAGCGAGCCAAGCCGCGCCTGCGAACCAGGCCGCGCCAGCCAACGCAGCATCGATCGCGCCGGCGAAAGCGGCACCGTCCGCAGCTCCAGCTTCGCCGAAGGCAGACGCGGCGATGCCAGGCACCGTGGTCAATGCGCGCGCCGAACTAAACGCACGTCAAGCCCGCGGCGCGCAAGAGGCGAACGCCGCGGGTCAGGCGTCTTTAGCCACACCGGCCAACACGCCGAGCATCGACAACGGCGCGGGTGCGAACGGCGGAAATCCGGATGCGCAGCAATCGCCGATCGCCGCGCGCTGGCCCGATCAATTGGCCGCGAATGAACCAGACGCCGCAGAACCTGCGACGGACAATTCGGCAGCCGACGCCCAAACACAATCAGCGGCACCGCCACCTACCACCCCGGTTGCCGCCGCTCCGGTCGCCGCCACTCCGGCGGCTACCACCCCTCTGGCCGTCGCGGATGCCGCGTCGACCAAAGAATCGGGCTCGATCCAGACACTGTTGATCGTGATTGCCGTTGCGCTCGCGCTCGCAGGCCTCGCCGGCAGCGCAATCGTCCGCTTCGGTGGCCGATGGCGGCGCGACAACCAAGAGACCGACGATGATCGGTCCGCAATGTGGGACGCTGTGCGTGCCGACCACCAATCGCGACCGATTTTCCAACAGCCGGTCGAGATGGAGCTCGCCCCACGATATCCTGGCGAGTTGCGCGCGGCTGGTGCTCCGCGCACTGTCAGTGCTCCCCGCGCTGCGGGTGCGCTCCGCCCAGCGAACGCGCCGCGGCCAGCGAATATTCCCCGCTTTGCCAGTGCTCCCCGCGCGGTCAGCGATTCCGATGACAACATCGCGGAAATGCTGGCGCGGCTGGCACGAAGCGCGCAGTCCTGAAGAGCAGCCGCTATTTCTCCAGCTGTCGCTGCAATTCCCGAACGAATCCCGATAGCCACGTTTGTCGTTCGCGTCGTAGCCGTTCGACTTGCAATATCATTTCAATTTTTCGATACGCCTCGTCTAAGTCGCTGTTGACTATTACGTAATCGTACTCGGGCCAGTGGCTCATTTCGTCACCAGCGCGACTCATCCGACCGCGAATTACTTCGTCTGAATCCTGTGCGCGGCTGTGAAGACGGGTTTCTAGTGCTTCAATCGAGGGGGGCAGGAGAAAAACACTGACAACATCTTCTCTTGCGCGCTCGCGCAACTGCTGCGTGCCCTGCCAGTCGATGTCGAACAGCACGTCCTTTCCCGCCGAAAGGGCGGCATAGACCGGCGCGCGCGGCGTACCGTAACGGTTGTCGAAGACTGTCGCCCATTCGAGCAGCTCGCCGTTACCTACCATGGCTTCGAACTGCGCCTCATCGATGAACCGATAGTCTCGGCCCTCTTGCTCACCTGACCGCTTCTGTCGTGTCGTTACAGAAACAGACATCTGCATATTCGGCATGCGCTTCAATAGCAGCCGCGACAGTGTGGTTTTGCCTGCGCCTGACGGCGACGACAGCACGAACATCAGGCCGCGCCGCTCAACTCCGTCCGGGCCGTGGCCGCCAGCGGTCATGGTTCACTCCAGGTTCTGAACCTGTTCGCGGAATTGCTCGACCACGTTCTTCATCTCGAGGCCGGTGTTGGTCAACTCGAGGTCATTGGATTTGGAGCAGCAGGTGTTGACCTCGCGGTTGAATTCCTGCGCCAAGAAATCTAGCCGCCGTCCAACCGGACCGCCCTTGCCGATCATCTCGCGGGCCTGCGAGATGTGCGAGGCGATGCGATCAAGTTCTTCGCGGATGTCGGCTTTTGCTGCGATCAGAAGCGCTTCCTGACTGAGCCGGTCGGGATCAAAGCGATCCGATGTTTCCAACAGCGCCGCGATCTGCTCGGCCAGCCGCGCCCTGATCGCATCGGGCTTGCGGCCCGGCGCGGCCTCGGCCTTTTTCGCCAGCCGTTCGACCTCATCCATGCGCTGCGAGAGGATTTTTCCGAGCGAAACGCCTTCGCGTTGGCGCATCGCCACGAGTTCGACCAGCGCCTGTTCGAATGCCGCAATCGCGGCAGCCTTCGCCGCCTGATCTTCCGCCTCGCTGCTCTCCGGTTCGACGATCTCGATGACGCCCTTGATTCCCAACAGCCCATCAATGCTCGGAGCTACCGCGTCGATCTTGGCGGCGAGTTCGCCCGCAACCCGTACGATCGACGTCAGCACCTCTTCATTGATGCGGACGGTCGAGACGGCATTGGCGCGCTTGACGTTCAGATTGGCATACACCGTGCCGCGCGACAGCAGTTCGCCGGCACGCTTCTTGGCGACCGCTTCGAGTTCGTCCCATCCGGGCGGCAGCCGCATGCGCAGGTCGAAGCCCTTGGCGTTGACTGACTTCAATTCCCACTCGAACGCGTACGGTCCGCTGCCACCGTGGCTTCGGGCAAAACCTGTCATGCTCGAAAGCGCCATCGTGTTAAGTTCCCTTGATGATGCGGACGTGAGATTCGCGCGGCTGATGGCGCGACCATAAAACGTTTTTGCGCAAAGTGGAATTCGGTTCAGCTTCGCCGCCGGCGGCAGCTATTGCTGGACCACCGGAGGCGCTGTCGTCGATTGCGCCGCGCCCTGGCGGCGCGCGGGCCTTTTCGGCGCGGCCGGTTTTGCCGGCGCGGTCGCGGCAGGAGCGGCCTCGGCGGGCGCCGCTGTCGGTGCGGGCGGAGGATCGTCGGCCGGCTCTACAGTGTCGTTCTGAATCTGCTTTTCCATCGCGCGCAATTTCGCGACGTTCTTCTGATGCTGGTCGTAGGTTTCGGTAAAGGTGTGACCGCCGGTGCCGTCCGCGACGAAGAACAAGTCGCGGGTCCGAGCCGGATTGGCGGCGGCTTCCAGCGAGGCGCGTCCGGGATTGGCGATCGGTCCGGGCGGAAGGCCGTCGACCACATAGGTATTGTACGGTGACGGCTGCTGAATCTCGCTGCGCTTGATCGGCCGGCCCAGCGTTCCCTTGCCGCCGACCAACCCGTAGATGATGGTCGGATCGGATTGCAGCTTGATCTTCTGCCGCAGCCGGTTGACGAACACCGCCGCGACACGGCTGCGTTCGTCGGCCCTGCCGGTTTCCTTTTCGACGATCGAGGCCAGCGTCACCAACTGCTCCGGCGTCTTGACCGGAACGTCCGGATTGCGGTGTTCCCAGACTTCCGTGACGACACGCTTCTGCGCCTGTTGCATGCGCGCGATCGCCTGCTCGCGCGTCGTGCCGCGCGGAAATTTGTAGGTTTCCGGCAGCAACGTACCTTCACGCGGGATTTCACGAACTGTACCGGCGAAGATATCGTTGTCGGTCAAGCGAGCCACGATCTGCTCGGAGGTCAGCCCCTCCGGAATGGTAACGGCGTGCTGCACCACCTTGCCGTCGACCATGGTGCCGATGACGTCGCGCAGGCTGGCGTTCTTCTGGAACAGATATTCACCCGGCTTGAGCTCGGACCGCGCCTTCAGGGCAAACACGCTGCCGATGAAGGCCCAGCGATTGTTATCAATCACGCCTTCCCTCTGCAGCACATCGGCAATGTCGGTCATTCCCGCGCGCGGCGGAATGTTGACGACTTTGTCTTCCTGCAGCGGGCCGGGAGCCTCGAGCTTCTGCCTGCCGTAGTAATATCCAAGGCCGGTGCCGATCATCAGGATCAGCACGATGGTGATGATGGCGTTGCCGACCACGACGAACGGATTGCGCGCGCGATCCGACCGCTTGGGCGGCGGCGGCACCTGCTCGGGCTCCAGCGCGGCGCGCGGACTCCGGGGTGAAATGGGCGGCCTCTCACTCATCGATGCAACCTGAATCCTGTCGGTTCAATCGTGGCCCCGCGAGCTTCCGCAGCGGCCGGTCGTTCACGCCCAATGCTACGATTCATCACCGAATGCGGCGAAACGGTGGACTCAATCTCGATATGACGCGTCAGCTGACTACGCGCTGCAGGATAACGGATGCGTTAGTGCCTCCGAAACCGAACGAATTCGACAATACAATATTGATTTCACGTTTGCGCGCCGTTCGCGGCACCAGATCAATCGCCGTTTCCATCGACGGATTGTCGAGATTGATGGTCGGCGGAGCGATGTTGTCGCGAATCGCCAGGATGCTGAAAATCGCCTCGATCGCTCCCGCGGCCCCCAGCAAATGTCCGGTCGACGATTTGGTCGACGACATCGATACCTTGGACGCGGCGTTGCCGAGCAGCCGCTCCACCGCGCCGAGCTCGATCTCGTCGCCGACTTGCGTCGAGGTCCCGTGCGCATTGATGTAGTCGATATCCGAAGCGGCGATCCCAGCCCGTTTCATGGCGGCGCTCATGCTGCGGAATGCGCCGTCGCCGTCAGGCGTCGGCGAGGTGATATGGTAAGCGTCGCCGGACATGCCGTAGCCGATCACCTCGGCATAGATTTTCGCGCCGCGCCGTTTTGCGTGCTCATATTCCTCGAGCACAACGACCCCGGCGCCCTCTCCCATCACGAAGCCGTCGCGATCCCGATCGTAGGGACGCGATGCTTTTTCCGGCGTATCGTTGAAGCCGGTCGACAACGCGCGGGACGCGCAGAATCCGGCCATCGCCAGCCGGCAAATCGGAGATTCAGTTCCACCCGCCACCATGACATCGGCATCGCCAAGCGCGATCAACCGGCTGGCATCGCCGATCGCATGCGCGCCGGTCGAACAGGCAGTGACCACCGCATGATTGGGACCCTTGAGGCCGTGCTCGATCGACACATAGCCGGAAGCAAGGTTGATCAGGCGACCGGGAATGAAAAACGGTGACACCTTGCGCGGTCCGCGCTCGGCAAGCAGCAGCGCCGTATCGGCGATACCGGAGAGACCGCCGATCCCGGAGCCGATCATGGTCCCGGTGGCACAGCGATCCTCTTCGGTGGCAGGATGCCAATTAGCATCATCAAGCGCCTGGCGTGCCGCGCACATCGCAAAGACGATGAAATCATCGACCTTGCGCTGGTCCTTCGGCTCCATCCACTGGTCGGGATTGAACGTGCCGTTGATCCCATCGCCGCGAGGAATCACGCAGGCGATTTTGCTGGTCAGATCCGAGACGTCGAATGTCTCGATTATTCTGGCGCCGCTCTCACTGTTGAGGATGCGTTTCCAGGTCGGTTCGATGCCGCAGCCGAGGGGCGACACCATGCCGAGGCCCGTGACGACAACCCGCCGCATATCCATCACTCCATCCCCGGATTGGCTGCCCACAACAAGAAGCCGGTGGACCGCACGACCGCGGCCCGTCCGGCTTCGTCAGCATCCACTGGGGGCGTCAGCTCTTCGCGTTCTTTTCGAGGAATTTCGTGGCGTCGCCGACGGTCAAAATCGTCTCCGCCGCGTCGTCGGGAATTTCGCAACCGAATTCTTCTTCAAACGCCATCACCAGCTCGACGGTATCGAGACTGTCGGCGCCGAGGTCATCAATGAAGCTCGCATTGTCGACCACTTTTTCAGGTTCGACACCGAGGTGTTCGACCACGATCTTCTTAACCCGCTCGCCAATCTCGCTCATCGTTCAACCTCGTGCTTGTTCCATTGGACCCGTCCCCAAGATGATACGAGCCACCGTGATATTAAGTTTATTCGTAGTCGCGCATCATCTTGATCTGGCCTCGTCGTGGCCGAAAAGGGCCCGGCGCACGACCGCAGGCGAAGCACCGCCAATATACAGGGTTTCAAAATCCTGCAATGGCCTTCTTTGCCCATCCGTTAGTGGTTCGGTTATCATACTTCCCCAGCCTTGACTACAAGCCTGCATCGGCCTTTGGAAACAGCCTTTTCCAAGGGTGTGCCGGCCGTCTGCCGGCTCAAATCATGGCCATCCCGCCGTTGACGTGAATCGTCTGCCCGGTGACATACGCCGCTTCGTTCGAGCTGAGATACACTGCCGCTGCGGCGATATCCTCCGGCGTCCCCAGCCGGGCAGCAGGAACTTTCGCAAGAATGCTTTCGTGTTGCTTGGCGTTAAGCGCGTCGGTCATCGGCGTCGCGATGAAGCCCGGTGCAATGCAGTTCGCGGTGATGTTGCGCTTGGCGTATTCCGCGCCCAGCGTCTTGATCATGCCGATCAATCCGGCCTTCGACGCCGTGTAATTGCCCTGGCCAGGATTGCCGGTGACACCGACGATCGAAGTAATCGCAATGATGCGGCCGAAGCGCTTGCGCATCATCAGTTTGGTCGCGGCCCGGGCGAGGCGAAAGGTCGCTGTCAAATTGACCCTGATGACCTCGTCCCAGTCCTCGTCGCGCAACTGTACGAACAGATTGTCGCGGGTGATTCCGGCATTGGCGACCAGAATATCGACCTGTCCCATGGCCTTTTCGGCCGACGGCACCAGCGCCTCGACCTCGGCGGTGTCGGACAGATTGCAGGGCAGCACATGAACCCTCTCGCCGAGCTTGCCGGCGAGCGTGTCCAGCACCTCGCGCCGGGTGCCGGATATGGCCACCGTCGCACCCTGGGCATGCAGCGCTTGCGCGATCGCATTGCCGATGCCCCCGGTCGCGCCGGTGATAAGCGCCGTCCTGCCAGTCAGATCAAACATTCCTCAATCTCCTTATGATCGCCTAGGCCGAATGCGCGACCGCATGCGCGGCCTTTGCGGCAGCAATATCGGCCGGACCGCCGACTGAAATGCCAGCCGCACCTTCGGCGATTCGCTTGACCAATCCACTCAGCACCTTGCCGGCGCCGATCTCATAAAACTGCCTGGTGCCCCGGCTCGCCATGTAGGCCACCAACTCGCGCCAGCGCACGGTCCCCGTAACCTGCTCGACCAGGCGGCGGCGAATCTCGTCCGGATCGCTGATCGGCGCGGCCAGCACGTTCGAAACCAGCGGCGAAACCGGGGGCTTGATGGTGACACCCGCCAGCGCTTCGGCCATCGCATCGGCGGCAGGCTGCATCAGCCGGCAATGAAACGGCGCCGACACCGGCAGCAGCATGGCGCGCTTGGCGCCTTTAGCCTTGGCGATTTCGAGCGCGCGATCGACCGCTGCCTTGTCGCCGGACACCACGACCTGGCCGCCGCCATTGTCGTTGGCGGCCTGACAGACCTGTCCTTGTGCTGCCTCATCCGCTACCGCCACCGCGGCCTCGTAATCAAGACCGAGCAGCGCGGCCATCGCGCCCACGCCCACCGGCACGGCCCTCTGCATGGCGAGCCCCCTGGTGCGCAACAGTCGCGCGGTGTCTTGAATGGTGAAGCTGCCGGCGGCGGCCAGCGCCGAATATTCGCCAAGCGAATGTCCAGCGACAAAGGCGGCGTCCCGCCCTACGGAGAAACCGGCCTCCTCTTCAAGCACGCGCAGGGTCGCGAGCGAGACTGCCATCAGCGCCGGCTGGGCGTTTTCGGTGAGCTGGAGCGTCTCCGCCGGGCCGTCCCAGATGATCCCGGTCAATTTTTGGCCGAGCGCCGCATCCACTTCGTCGAATACCGCACGGGCGACCGGAAAGGCCTCCGCCAGCGCTTTCCCCATCCCGACGGTTTGGGACCCCTGCCCTGGAAAAGTGAATGCTGCCGTCATGAATGCCCCTGAATGTCGCGAAATCTTTAAAGTCGGGCCGAAAGACACTGCGGCAGCCGGTTATGTCAAGCCGCCGCCGGTTCCCGAACGGTAGCGGCGCCGCGCCAATTCGGCCAGTTTCTCTTGCCAATATACGGAAAATCCGTATAAACCGCGCCATCCGTGGATCCCGGCCGGGAGCTGAACGGACGGTCTCAGCAATTTCACCGTTTCGGCGATGTTGATGTGGCAGGGCCAGTCGGTCCGTCGTCCCGTGCTTCCGCCTTCTGAGCATATCGAGTCCTTTCCGAAGGGTTCGAAGGGCTTGCCGCTGGGACCCGCGCCAACACAGGAAAGGACACCCATGCCTCTTTATGAGCATGTTTTTCTCGCGCGTCAGGATGCGAGCACCCAGCAGGTCGAAGAGTTGACCACCCAGATGACCGGGATCGTCGAGCAGTTCGGCGGCAAGGTCGCGAAGATGGAAAACTGGGGCGTGCGCTCCCTCACCTACCGGATGGACAAGAATCGCAAGGCCCATTTCGTGCTGCTAAACATCGATGCACCGTCGGCGGCGATCGCCGAGATCGAGCGGCAGGAGCGGATCAACGAAGACGTGATTCGTTATCTCAGCGTGCGAGTCGATGAGCTCGAGGAAGGTCCCTCGGCGATGATGCGCAAGGCCGATCGCGATCGTGATCGCGACGACCGTGGCGGCGGCTTCCGTGGCGACCGCGAAGGCGGCTTCCGCGGCGATCGCGAAGGTGGCGGCTACCGCGGCGACCGTGGCCCGCGCCGTCCCCGTGAAGATGCCGAAGCAGCGGTTGAGGAGTAAGAATCATGGCTGAAGCTGGTGCACGCCGTCCGTTTTTCCGCCGCCGCAAGACCTGCCCGTTCACGGGCCCGAATGCGCCGAAGATCGACTACAAGGATTCCAAGCTGCTGATGCGTTACGTATCCGAGCGCGGCAAGATTGTGCCGAGCCGTATCACTGCCGTCTCCGCCAAGAAGCAGCGTGAACTCGCGCGCGCCATCAAGCGCTCGCGTTTCCTCGGGCTCTTGCCTTACGTCATTCGATAACACGACAGTCACCCACTCCACCGTTCGCGCGGTGGAGTGGATATTTTTCATAAGGCTCCCGGGTCGTCCGGCTGCCGATGGTTGGGGTTTTCGCGAACCTCTAACCGCTCGTTAGCGCAAACAGCGAATTCTGCTGCGTTTTCAACGAAAACGCTCCCGTCTGTTCTCATTCTGTGCCGGGGTTTTTGGTACGTTTCTGGTACAAAACTGGTACGGGATCGCCGCCCTCGACCCGTCGAGTTGAGTCAAGACTGTCTTTCGGGCTCGCACGGCGCGGCGCACCAACAAGGCGGCCCCCCCGGGGGGCCTCCAGGCGCAAGCTACAGCTGCCGTGAAAACTGCTTCTGCAAATTCTCAGCGGTCTCCTCTTCATACTCTTTGCGAATGGCGGATTGAGAATGCCGCGGGGGCCTAGAAGGCGATGCGATAGAAGGACAAGCGCGGCTTGCAGATGTGATCCAATCGCTGGCGATGAGCGCTCCTGATTCTCTCCCCACCAATGCCGAGGCGCTGCGGATAGGAGGTGCCCTACGTCGGGCCGCGGGGGCTGAGGTCGTGTCGCGGCGGCGGCCAGATGGTGAGGTCAACGGGGCCAATACCTACGGATACTCTCAAGTGATCGCGGAGCGATCAGAACTCGAGGCGTTGCAGAGCAGGCCAAGCCGGTCGATAAGCGCGCCACTCCTGCCAAGGATTCCGTTGGGTATGTGGCCAGTTTGGCATTCGACAGTGAAACTGCGCGAGGCTTGCCCACCAGTGCCTTCTTGCGGCCGGAACCAAGTGCTGAATGGCGCACTGCTCGCCAATGTACGACATTGAATTTCAATGTGATTGACGATCTCGAAACGGTCGACGAAGACGTTCAAACGCGCAACGAAGGTATTGGCGCCAATACAGTACACTTGGTTATAGCGTCCACCGTTGCCGCCGGTTGCGCCTGGATTGTTGACTGGCATCAGTGTCGTACCGTCTGCCCTGAGTTTTTTGCAAGCCGGTTCAATCGAGTTCGAGCGCACTGCCCGTTCTCATACGGAATCCGATCACGACATGATTTGGGGCACACAAGATCCTAAAGGGCCCGCCCCCCGAGCCACCGACTTGAGTTGTTTGGCTCGCGCCATAGGCAGCCGTTGTTAGGGCAAGTAAAAGCAAGCCGACGTTGAGAGCCAAAGCACTCATAGAGGAAACCTCCTGCGTCGATCGTATGCTTTCATATTTTGAACATCGATTGCCAATCGATCAAGTCGAAGTTGTGGCGTCAAAGATATGAAACTTCTGATAAACTTAACTGTGGGATATTTCTCGGATGAGCCTTGGTTTCCTGGGCGTTCTGGTGTCGAGATCGCCTCAATCGCACGAATTATTGTGGTTCCGATGCCGGGGACTGCGTTCGCATCGTGCCATTTGAGAGACGCTACCATTGGCGGCCTCCCAGCACCTTCCCTTTGGCAGGACCCGGCTGGTCCTTTTTCAGCCGGTCACGCTCGGCGCAGAGCGCGTCGATGCTATTCAGCATTCGATCCAGCAGAGCTTCCGTAGAGGTCGTTGGTATCCCGGCCCTTTGGAGTTTCCTGAGGCGACGACCCTGACCGGAAGTCATCCCCAAGCGGGCCAAGCAGCGCTTTTTTAGATTGCTCTCTTCCGGAATTGGACTAGCCTACAGAGCGTAGTTTTTGGGAGGGCGCTCCGCGTGAACTCCACCCTCAAAATTCAGACCCCATCAGCAATGACCCTGATCGAAAAAATCAAGGCCGAACTCAAAAAGCGTGCGGAGTTAAAGGCCAAACGAATGTTGCTGAAAGTGCCCAAACGGAAGGCGAAACGTTGAGGGCTAGTCGATCAGCTCATCGGTATCGCCGGTCTCTTTGAAAAGCGTCCTTAGCAACCGCCATAGCTCGCGGTGCCCAGCAGTTTGGCCGCCTTGCTTGAGGTAATCCGCAATATCCATGGTGACGGTTTGGGTCTCCATCGTGCCGTTAACGCTCACGTCTAAATGCACCACTTCGCGCTCGACGAATAGATTTTTTGCGTCGGTATCGAAAACGAGTGTGCATCGATCCGCGTGAGTGACATCAGGGCCTTTCACCTGACGGTATAATTCGCGTTTTAGGAGGGCCATTTTTCTGATCCTCGTCGGCGTGCTGATCCAACTAGGTTAGCATTGCTCGAGATCAATTTGTTCCGCGATCCAACAAGAGGGTTATCGGTGGCGTTCGCATCGTACCATTTGAGAGACGCTACCATTGGCGGCCTCCCAGCACCTTCCCTTTCGTCCGACCTAGCTAGTCCCCTTTCAACCTGCGAGCGGGCTCTGATCCGGCAAAGCTACTCGTGGTAAACCAGCCGTTAACTCCAGATGGCTATCGTTGTTGCCGGGGGTGACCACCTGGTGACCAGGAGTGACCATCATGCCAGTTGAGATGCTGACCTACGCGGAATTAGGCGAAAGGCTCAAAATCTCCGCGGAATGCAGCGCGTGCCCTTGTGAAAAGGCAGCGATTGCCCCGTTCCCGATCCAACGATGGCAAAACACTAGTACAAGTCGATTTTGCAGAGATCAGCCACTCCCCGGTGTCTCGCGCGCCGCAAAAACAGGCCGGTCACCAGGCGGTCACCACCCTAAACCAGAGGATTGAGGCGTTGCAGGCCGTTAGTTGAGATGGACGTCGTCGCGGCTGGGCATCGAGCGGACTTTGAAAAAGAATACGAGCGTACCAGTAAACTTTTGTCGGAACTGCTGAAGGCCAGCGTTGAGATTGCTGCCGCTCGGGAAAGAGCGGCCCTACTCGAGGGAAAGCTATCGATATTGGCGCAGCCGTGGTGGCGGCGGTGTGGTTCGACAAGTAGAGGGACGGCGCCGGGAGATGGTGAACCGATTGGGTTCCTCGCAGTAACCGCTGCCAGCTTTGTGCTGCTTTGCTCGGGCTTGCTAGCTATCGCCTTTACCTAATCTGTGCTTGCGCCCTCACCTCTCATCGTCCGGACGAGTTTACTTAAACCTCGTCTTGATCGCCTGCCAGAACGATGGGCCTTCCCGGTATTGATGCTCAACGGTGGGCGCCGGCTGGATGGCGCTCACCGGTTCGATCAAACCTGCTTCCAATCGGACATGCTTCCCAAGGTTGAGCCTCTCGGCTTCCCGGCGATCCGACTAATACTTGTCGACCGGAGTGAGATTGGCTTTCCGAACCATTGCTTCCCTCCCCCTTTTACGTGACAGAAGCCAAACGGGTCCCCGGTTGAGTTCGTTCCATGGCGGCCCCCAAAAAAGAAAAAGCCTTAAGCTCGCCTCGTCCGGATGCACCCAAACGGTAGGCGCCTCCTGCTCATCTCCTATTCACATTCAGCTTTTTACTGTGTGACGTTCCATGATGCCACAGGAAGAAACCCATGAAACTCAAATTTGCACTTGTTGGACTTGCTGCACTCGGTAGCCTTGCTGCAGGAGGAACCGCGTCCGCAATGCCCGCAGCAACACCAGATGTTCTCGGCAGCTCCGATGGAGCTGTTATCCAAGTCAGGGGCGGCTACGGTCACGGCGGTGGTCATGGGTGGGGCCATCACGGCGGTCGCGGCCATCATTACGGTTGGGGCCGAGGCCGCGGTCACCACTATGGCTGGCGGCATCATCGCCATTGGTGGTGATTATAATTTCAGGCCGTTTCGAGGAGGCCGCCCTCAGTTGGCGGCCTGTTTCATTTTCATCCTCATGCGCGGGCCGCCTAACGGCCATCTTCAACGAAAAACGAGCCGGCGGGGCTTTGATCCACCGACCGCAGCGCCCTGCTTCGCGAATTCTATCCGATTTCGCTCTTGCGTCGTGCTCATGGGTGGACGGTTCACAGCGGCCCTTTGCGGCAGCGGGTAAGACCACTAGGATTAGATGCCCGGAACGGCCTCGCGGCCCCATAGGTTCGACATATGCATGGTGGCCGAGACTAGAAACAGGCCCCGACACCAGCAGGATTGATCATCCGGCCCGAATTAACTTGCGGGCCTTCCCCACAAAGCGCAGCGTGTCGAGATCGCCGCCCGGACCCTCGGCTTTTATCGGTGACTGAGAGTGTTGCGCTCCCGCCTGTTCTTAGTAGGGGGTGCGCCATGCCCGAGATTTAAAAATCTACCTACCACCGCGCCAAACCACCCGGCCGCTGCTCGGTCTGCCAATCGCGCATGGAAATCCAGCGGATCGCCAAAGCCCGCGCTTGAGCATTGGACGCGCGCTGCACTCGCGGTGCGGTCATGTCGACCAAGTGCAGGTGAACGTTGATCCGTTGAAATCCAAAGCACTGGGATGCTGCGGGAGTGAGCTAAAGCCACCGCAAATCGACGCCGCAGAGAGCGTGATTTGGACATCGCTCTCTTAAAAAACACGGACCTAGAATGTCATGTCCCTCAGACAGGAGGCAACCATGAACGCGACAGCAGCAGGAGTTTTTCAGCCCGAGCTAATCAAATTGATGAAGGCAGTCCTTGACGATGCCACGGCGATGCTTCCCGAAGCGAAACGGACGTCGACGATGAAAGCTGAGATCGCTTCGCGCATTCTTGCATGTGCCGCGAAAGGCGAGCGAGACCGGGTAACGCTCAGAGTGGCTGCGCTCTTGGCCGTCGTGGAGTGTTCTCACTATTCGCACGATATCTCGCCGGAACGCCGGGCGGTCTGAAAGGCTGCCAGTAGGCCTTGGCGCCCCGGCGGAGATTGATCCGAACCGTTCGAGTATTTGGGCGCGTCCTCATACCAGCCGATGGTAGGATAACCGCTGGCACATATCCGAAGGGAAGCGCGAAGCCGTCATGGCAATCGAGGCGGCGGTGTTGCCGTTAATGCCGACCCCTAAAGCGTTAGCTGCCTGAGCGCCTGCGTGCTTGCGCGACGGAAACATTTGAAACCAAAAAAGATCCAAACCGCGACGATGACGCGGCGATCGCTCAAGGCGAAATCTATCGAAGCGGCACCGACGAAGGCGCGGAGCCCAGAGGTCCGCGCCGTTGTCGTTTCACCGACGCAGCCGCCTAGCGCTTGACGCGCCGGTGCTTCATGATGTCGGCCCGTATTTGCCGTACTTCGTTATCTCTCGAAGGGGGAGCCGCAGCAAAGAAAAAAACCGGCAGGTGACCGGGCTTTTGGTAGACCGTTACAAGAAGGCGCCTCTCTTGTTTTGGCTTGCTTGGTCTTATTTTGATTTCAATATCGGACCCAAGAACGCGCACAAAGTACAGAAGTCTCTCACGGGAAAATCCGTCAAAGTTTCCCCGGAGGAGCTTTGAGACATCAGGCTGGCGATGCCCAATTTTTGCTGCGGCCTGCCCCTGAGTGAGACCCTGAGCTTCGATCATCTTGCTGATTAGAATAACAAGTGAGCCTTTACGTAATGCTCTTGTGAATCCTCAAGAACCCAG